>NZ_CP108242.1:6622500-10936865 GCF_045041235.1 Streptomyces sp. NBC_00076 | reverse complement strand
CCGCAGGAACGACGCGCCGACGCTACGCGTCGGTAACCGTCTCCGCTCCGCGGAGACGCGGTCCCTCCGGGACCGTTGATCCGCTCCGCGGATCATGAGGGGGGACGTCGGTGCAGTGTCCCGATCGCTCCGCGATCGCGCCTCCTCCCCGACTCTTCTAGGTTTGTAAGGCGCAGCTTTGACTGTGTGTCAGCTTGTTGAGTGAGCCGTCCACTCCGTGGCCGACTCCTCTCTGGCTGCAAGAGCGGCTGGTTCCGTCTCGGGGTCGTGTTGATGCCTCGTCGGGTAAGTGATCAGCCAAGTGCTTCGAGGCTCTGGTGTTTGGGTGCTTCCTTGTCTGCAGAACTTTGGTAGATTCGAGTTCTGCCTCTCCCCCGCTCTTCGTGTTGGTGCGGACCCCCGACTCCATCGCTCATGCCCTGCCTACGCCGGACATGCGGCAGGAGTTCTGGCGGCAGTTCAACCTCACTGCTCTTCCCGGGCCTTAAGGCCCTGGGTGAGAAGTGGGTCAAGGTCATCGAGGAGTTGGAGGCCGCTGTCGAACGCGGCCGTGAGCTGCACGCCTTCCAACAGGAGCACGGCGGCCAGTGCCGGAGCAGTACGCGATGTCAGCGAGCTGATCACGGAGAGCCGGGCGCCTGAACCATGTACCGGCTCTATATGGACTCCCAGATCCCATGCCGTCTACCGGGATCTGCCTCACAAGGCCCGCGCGCGGGTCGCCCAGTTCCTCTTGGACTCGGCCACCCCGCGCCGCCACCGACCCGTACGGAGACATCGACGACGGCGTGATGTGGCTGTGGGCCGCCGGTGACCTCGCCGTTGTGCTTCTGATCGGGGATCAGACTCGCACGGTCACCGTTTTGAGCATCGCCTACGCGGGACTCGAATAGCCTTCGTTCAGGGCGCCGCGGGGATCGTCTGGTGGAGATCGAGGGACTTGTCGTGGCGAACTGCCCACACGCCGGTTTGCCTCAACGCTCGGTCTGGACAGCGGACTTGGGCCCACTCGGTCTGCGAAACTGTGGAGGCGTACTGCGCACGTGCCAGCAGTTGGCGCAGCGTCGCGTCCCGCGACGTCCCTTTCCGGGCACCGACCGCGGCCAGGGCCTTCACCGCACACCACGGCAGGCGGACGTTGGTCTCCGTACGGCCAGACACCGGGCCAGTATCGGCCAATCCCCGCATACCCGTCGCGCGAACTCGGCATCCTGGCCTCCCGCTTGGCCACTGCCGGGCGTGTCTCAGACTGTCCAGGCGGTCCGCGTCGCGGGACAGGCCCCGGTGCGTGATGCAGGCCCGCGACGACATCACGCGGGCCAGTTGCCGGGCTTCGTGCTCGTCGCGCACCACCATGCGCTGGAACTCCAACTGCGGTGACAGGGCGGCCAGTTCGGGGCAGGGATGCACCGATCCCGTACAGGGCGCGCAGCCGTCCCGTGGTGAAGAGCGGGATGCCGTAGGCGAAGTCCCGCTGACGGGCCGGGTGTATCCGGCCCGTCCGTCTCCTCCCCAACCCCTGGGCACGGCTTCCCGGACGTCACACTCGCCGTCCGCCCGCCGTCTTCGCGAAACTCTACGTTCGTCATGGCACTTCCAGCACACCGCGTGCGGGATTGCCGTGTCGCCTCGTCTCTCCGAGGAAGCCGGACCGCGCCGATTGGTCCTGCTCACCGTCTGCCGGTTCCTGCAACACGACGCGGAGGACGCCGGCGCCGACGAGTCCGCTGTACTGTCGTCCCTCGTTCAACATCGTCTCCTTGACGAGGAGATGCTCGCCCGAGCGCTCTTCCTGGGCCCCGCCACAGCGGCGAACCCGGGAAGCCGGCCACGCACGTTGGTCCTCGGTGATGCGGCAAAGGTGGTGATGGCACCCTCGGCCTAGCCAGCCGAAGGGCTCGCCGTCGCTCCCGGCCCGGTCACACATACGTGCCCGGCCCAGGGCCCAGCGTGGGACGTCGGCCGGCGCAGAGGGCGTGCGGCGCTACTACTGCGCGATCCGGGCACCCGCCGGGGCCTTCGCACCGGCTCGGGATCGGCGCGAAGGCCCGCCCCACCATCGTGCGCCCTGCCCCCGGGCACGGATGTTCTGACGCACCGCGGAGCCGCAAGCGCTCCGGAGCCGCCTGCCAGACGCAGCGACAGGCAGCACGGGGCGGCTGCGCCTGACAGCCGTCACGCGCAGCCTTCGGAAAGATCCCTGCATACCGCACGAATATCTCGCCGTCCGCGTCAGCGGCACGCCGAATTGAGACACGCCTCACAATCCAATACGTAGGGGCTCCGTTCCCGCCCGAAGAGGTTAGGACAAAACGGGCTGATCGCCCATGAATTACTCTCGCAGGCCGCGATCAAGAAGCCGGTATTCGCCACGGTGAAGGGAATGCAGGGCGACTGCGGGTAAACTCGTCTCGTAGCTTTATAAATCCACAGAGAAAGGCAGTGCCGCCATGGCCGACGACGAGATCAATTCCAACGAGTCGGCCGAGGACCCGATCGTCGAACCGGCCGAAGAACCGGCCGGGACGCCGCCCTCCATTCCCGACACTATGTCGTGGTACGAGGCGACGTACATGACCCTGGCGATCGCCTACTACGGAAGCCACACCATCCATGGGGTGTGGCTGCAGATGCAGGAACAGCTCTTTCCGCTGGTCCAGCCCTTCCTGTAGGCCCGCGGAGCCCGGTACCACGTGATCCGTGGGTCCAGGCTCCGCGGCGGTCTCGGTCAGTCCCGGGAACTTTCAGCGAGCAGCTTCACAGGCTCCCGGGTCCGGACGCAATCCAGATCAACCAGACCGGATCCGAAAATTTGGTTCCTGCCAAATCTTCGGACTCTGTCATTCTACGCGCTGCGGGAGTGGTGATTCCACTCCCGCAGCGCGTTTCTTGTTTTCGAGGTTTTCGGGATGCGCACGTCGGCCATCTTTCGTTTCGCTGCGTTCGCCTGAAAATGGTGAATCAACTTTTACGGTTCCGGCGCCTTCAAAGTTTCTGCCTGCCGCTCAAATCGGCCCGGATGCCGTTTCTCCATTTTTCCGATCCGGCGGAACATGAAAAATCCAGAACTTCAAAAACCGAAGCCCGGCCGGATGGAGGGTTTTCGGAAACGGAGATTTTCCAGACGAGCGTGGGACGTGCGTCTGACGGCATCGGGAGCAGGCTGGCGTGGGGACGTCCCGGCGGGGCACCGCGTACGTGGACCGATACGGAACCGGTCAGGGCTTCCCGGGTCCATCTCTCCACCGGTCCGGCCGACCGGACCGTGAGCGTCCCGCACCCGGCCGGCCCGCTCACACCGGTTCGGCGAGGGGGCTTCGGGGATGCTGCGCGATGCTCTGGAGTGAGCACAGGGTGGCGCCACGGTCAGGGGCGGGGGCTCGAATCGATGCCGTGCTCGGCAAGAGTGGAGGACAGCAACTCCACTTGGCTGGAGAGGAGTTGGCCAGCATTCAGTTTGGTGCGGGTCTTGGCGAGCCAGGGCCCGATCATGACGCGCTCGCCGTCGACCTCGATCCACTCGCGGGCTCCGGGCGCGCGACCCCACCGCTCGACGAACAGGGCGAGGATCTCGGCGGTCTGCGCGAAGCTGCGCCGCCGTGGTGTACCCGGTAGGCCCGTCTCCAGGGTGACGCGGTCGGGGGTGAGGCCGATGCGGGCAAGCAGGTCGCGCTGGCCGGGATCGAGCCGGTCCCAGTCGGTGAACTGGCGGTGCAGCCAGCTGCCCGCCTTCACCCCGTGGATGACCGTGTCGCGGGACAGGGTGCTGGGGTGGGTGCCGGCTTCGAGGTGGCGGCGCAGCAGGTGGTACTTGCGGTGCCAGTCGGGGCCGTGCGGGAGTTTCCAGTCCGGGTCGAGGGCAGTGAGCTGGACGTCGCGGTCGGGGGTGAGGCGGTCTTTGCGGGCGGCGGCGCGCTGGTCGGCGAGGAACTGGCCGCCGGGGGCCTGGGCGGGGATGGCGAGGTGGCCGTGTTCGGCGTGGAAGGCCTCGACTGTGGCCAGGTGGCCCTGCCAGGTGGCCTCGTGGTCGTCCCAGATCATGCCGAGGGCCTCGAGCTCGGCGATCCAGCTCTGGTCGAGGGCTCCGGCCTGGTGGGCGGTGCGCTGGCCGGTGATGAAGCTGCCCAGCCGGTAGCCGTAGGCGTCCTCGTAGTCGGCGCTCACGCGCAGGTGGCCGTGTTCGGCGTGGTAGCGGACGGCGGCGGCGAGTCCGGCGCGGCGGGGGGCGGACAGGACGGCGCCGCTGGAGGGCCACACCAGCAGGTCCAGGGCGCGGGCGATCGCCGAAGGGTCGAGGGTGTGGTCGAAGCGGAAGCGGCGGGTGATGTAGGTGTGGGAGTCGCGGGCGGGATGGGTGTTCTTGGCCCGCGGAGCGCGGGCGGCGATGGTCTGGTCGTGGTGGCGCAGGGCGGCGGTGACCAGCCAGAGCGCCTCGTAGGGGGTGCCGAGCAGGTCGGTGGGGTCGGCGCCGGGCGGAATGTAGGCAGGGACGACGAGGCTGGCCGTCTTCGTCTTGAGGGTGGGAGGTTTGCGCAGGGCGCGGCCCAGGGCCTGGACGATGCGGCGGACGCTGGCGGTGCGGTCGGCGAAGACGACGCCGTCGACGGTCGGCAGGTCGACGCCTTCGCCGAGAACCTTGGCGTTGGCCAGCACGCCTCGCTCGGCGTCGGTGAAGCGGGCGATGGTGTCGGCGCGCCGGCGGGGGCTGTGGGTGCCGTCGATGGACTGCACGACGACCTCGCCCGCCCAGTCGGGGCGCAGTTCGTCAGGGAGGGTGCGCAGGGTGTGGGCGAACTGGCGAGCGAAGTCGGCGGCGTCCGCGATCTGTTGGAAGTAGACGAACACGTGCCGTAGGTCCTGCTCGCGCATGGCCTTGAGGATGGCCAGGTGCAGGGCGGTGGTGCGGCGCGCGGTGGGCCCGGTTTCCGGGTCGGTGAGCGCGGTGCGCAGTTCGATGTCGGTGACGGTGGGGACGACGAGCTGGTAGTCGGCCAGGACGCCGTCGTCGATGGCGTCGGCGTGGGTGTAGGTGTGCAGGCGGGGGCCGAAGATCTTCGGCTGGTCCATGGTCGCCAGCAGGGATGGGTCGTCCCAAGCCGGTGCGGTGGCGGTGGTGCGCTTGGGCTGCGCCCTGGTGGTGGGCGGTTCGGTCAGGCGGGGGGCTTCCCACACATACGGGGTGGCGGTGAGGTAGAGGCGACGCTCGGCAGGGATGCGCTCGTTGTCGTGCAGCGCAGTCCAGTTCTTCTCCCAGGTGCCGGCCGTGGCGTGGGCTTCGTCCACGATCAGCAGGCCGAAGATGGAGGCGGGGAAGATCGCGGAGTGCTGGGCCTCTTCGATCTTGGACAGCGAGTCGTAGGTGAAGAAGACCGTCGCTTTGGGGTGGCGGGCGAGCCAATAGGCCAGGTACTCCCCCGCGTTGGCCGAGTCGACCTCGGCCTCGGCGAGGAGCGGGTGGGATTCGGCGCGCAGCGAGGAGACGGTGATCATCGGCTCGCGGCGGCCGTCCGCGCGGGCGGCCGCCGCCCACTGCGCGACCAGGTCCAGGCTGGGTACCGCCACCGCCAGGTGGCGCACGCCGAGTTCTTCGGCGACGCGTAGTGCGAAGAGGGTCTTGCCGGTGCCGCAGGCCGAGACGGCATGCCCGCGGGTGCGCGGGCGGCGCAGGTGGCGGACCGTACTAGCGAGGCCCTCTTGCTGGTCCGTACGCAGGACCAGACGCCCGGTGTGTTCTGTGGCGGTGGGGCTGGCGGTCATCGCACGGTTCCTCGGCATACGTGAGGGGCTGGCTCGCGGTCATTCTCGCGTATAGCGGGGGTTCGGTGCAGCTGGTCTCTATCACCTGGAGCCCAAGGCCTTGGTGTCATGCGTTCCGGTCGGCGGGTGGCCGGGTGCGTGTCCTCGTGTTCTGCCATGCGGTCATTCGGCGCCTTCGGTCAGGTGCGTGAGGGTGGAGCCGTCGATGTGCTTGGCGATGTGCAGGCGCTGGGTGATGCGGCGGCGCAGTTCGGGGACGTGGCTGATGAGTCCGACGGTGCGGTCGTGGGCGCGCAGGGAGTCCAGGACGTCGAGGACTTGGTGGAGGGTGTCTTCGTCGAGGGTGCCGAAGCCTTCGTCGATGAAGAGGGTGTCCAGTGCCTGGCCGCCTGCTTCGGCGGTGACGATGTCGGCCAGGCCCAGGGCGAGGGCCAGGGAGACGTAGAAGGATTCGCCGCCGGAGAGGGTGTCCGTGTGGCGTTTGTGTCCGCTCCAGGCGTCGAGGACCTTGAGGTCCAGGCCTGATTTGGCGCCTCGAGCGGCTCTGTCGTCGGAGTGGACGAGGGTGAAGCGGTGGTGGGACATGCGTGACAGGCGGGTGTTGGCGGCGTCGACGACGTCTTCGAGACGGGCTGCCAGGACGTAGGACTCCAGTTGCATGCGGAGCTGGTTGCTGGGTGAGCCGCCGCTGATGAGGCCGTGGAGGTGATCGACGGTGCGGTAGGCGTCCTCGAGTGGTTCCAGGCGCTGGATCTGGGTGTCCAGCTGAGCGGTGAGGGTGGCCAGGGTGGTTGTCCGGTCGGCGGCCTGGGTGGCGAGGGCTGCCGTGCGGGTGTGGGTTGTGGTGGCGGCGTTCAGTTCGGTGACGGCGTGCTCGAGGTCGGCTGGTGGCTGGGTGATGGCTGCCTGCAGTTCGGGTTCGGCGAGCCGGGCGGTCAGTACGAGGCGCTGTTCACGCCAGTGGGTGATCTCTTTGTCGATCGCGGTGAGTTCGTCGTCGGGCAGGCGGGCGGACGAGGCTTCGGCCGGGGAGGTGAAGCCTGCCGCGTGCGCTGCCTGCTCTGCGAGAGCGGTGGCGCTGTGGCGGTCTGTGGCGGTTGTTGTCACTGTGGCCGCGCACGCGGCGGCGGCCTCGAGCCGGCCGGCGTGCTGGGTGAGGTGGGTGATGCGATCGGCGAGTGAGGCGTGTCCGTTGAGGGCAGTTGCCAGGCGGTGGGTGAGCTCTTCGCGCTGGGTGTGCAGGCTGTCGTAGGTGGCGTCGGCGGCGCCCATGCGTGCGGTTGCGGTGTTGCGGGTGTGCTCGGTGTCGGCCTGTTCTTTTTCCAGGAGGGCGAGTTGTTCGCCGGCCGGTCCGGCGTCGGCTGCCTGGGAGAGGGCGTCGGCGAGGTGTTGTTCGAGGGCGGTGCGGTGGGCGGTGAGGTCGGTGAGGGGGATGTTGCCGCCGGCTTCACCGCGTGCCGTGGCGGCCTGTTCGTTCAGCTGAGCCAGGGCCTCTTTGGCCGTGTTCTCGCTCTGCTGGGCGCGGGTGTGGGCGGCTTCGGCGGCCTGTTCGTCGGCGGCGGTGGGCTGGCCGGGCTGGGCAGTGGCGGGTGCGGGGTGGGTGGGGGAACCGCATACGGGGCAGTCTTCGCCGTCGACGAGCCGGTCGGCGAGCTCGGCGACGATGCCGTCCGTGCGGCGGCGCCGGATGTCGACGTACGTTTTCGCGGCTTGCGTGGAGTCCTTCTCGGCCTGGCTGAGGACTTTGTGGGCGGCGCTGACCTGCTGGTCGAGCGCGTCACGGCGCCTGGCGGCTTCCAGCTGCTTTTCGACGAGGTTGAGGGTGGGGGTGAGTTCGCGGCTGGTTTCCTGCGCGCTGCGGGCGGTTTCCAGGCGTGCGGCAAGGTCAGTGCGGCGTTGCGGAAGGGCGTTGAGCCATTCCTGGGCGTCGGTGAGGGTTTCGGTGAGTTGCTGGCGCTCGCGGTCGAGTGCGGCCAGTTCTGCAGTGTGGCGCTGGAGGGTGGCCTCGTCGGGCAGCAGTGCCTGGACGGCGCCGGTGTCGGCGTGCAGCTGCTGGGCGGCGTGAGTGAGGCCTGCGGTGTCGAGGGATGCGTGTTCGGGCGGCAGCAGGGCGCGGGCGCGGCTGTCGTCGTCCAGGGCACGGGTGTGCTCGCGGTCGGCGGTGTGTGCGGTCTCCAGGACGGAGTGCAGTTGTTGGGCTTTCACGGCGCGGTCGCGGCGTTCGGCGAGGTGGTCGTGGTGGGTGGCCTGCTCGTGGAGCAGGTCGAGGTCGTGTGCGGTGGTGCGGTGGGCCTGCTGGAGACGGTGGAGGTCGCGGACGGCCTGTTCTGTCATGCGGGCTTCGGTCAGCTGCTGCTCGGCGGTCTCGGTGGCGGCGTCGGCGGCGTGCTGGCGGGTGAGGGCCTGGCGGTGCAGGGCGCTGGCCCAGGCGCGGGCGGGTGCGGTGAGGGTGGCGGGGTCGTCGGCCCGGGGGGCGTTCTGGGCCGGTTCGAGGTCGTCGCCGGCTGCCTGCTGGATGCGTTCGGCCAGGCGCAGGACGTCGGCGCGGGCCTCGTCGCGCGTCTTGGCGGTGAGGGTTTTGCGGTGGGCGAGGAATTCTTCGATGAGGCCGAAGCGGCGGGTGCCGAAGAGGGTGCCGAGCAGGACCCGGCGTTCGGATGCGTCGGCGCGCAGGAACTTGGTGAACTCGTTCTGCGGGAGCAGGACGACCTGGCAGAACTGCTGGCGGGTCAGGCGCAGGAGGGACTTGATCTCTTCTGCGGCTTCCTTGTGGGACTTGATGATGCCTTCCCACCGGCCGTGTCCGTTTTCGTCGAGGACCCACTGGTGCAGGTAGGTTTCGGCCTTCTGGTCGACGAGCTCTGCGCTGTTGCGCAGGTGGGGTCGCTTCTGGGCGGGGATCCTGCGGATCTGCAGGCGCTTGCCAGCCAGGGTTAATTCCAGGGTCACTTCGGTCAGCAGACCCTCGGGAGCGTGATCGCTGCGCAGCCGCATGTTGCGTTCGTGAGGCGGCAGGCCGTAGAGGGCGAAGCAGATGGCGGCGAACAGGGTGCTCTTGCCGGCGCCGGTGTCACCGTGCAGAAGGAAGAGGCCGTCGGCGGACAGGGCGTCGAAGTCGACGGTGTGGCGGCGGGCGAAGGGGCCGAAGGCCTGCAGGCGCAGGGAGTGCAGACGCATGTCAGACGGATTCCTTCTCCTGGGCGCGCACGCGCATGTCGTCGACGGCCTCTTGCAGGAGGCCTGCCTCTGCGGTGGTGGGTGGGGTGCCGCGCACGGCGGTGATGAAGTCGTGGGCGATGTCGAGGTCGCCGCGGCCGCGTACCCGTTCGCGGTAGGTGGGGCTGTCGGTGGCCTGTGCCGGGATACCGGCGGGCACGTGCCGCATGTCCAGCGTCTTGGAGAAGCGCTGCCTGAGGCGTGCCATCGCCTCGTACGGCAGGGCGGTGTCGGTGAGAGTGACCTGCAGCCAGGCTTCGCTGAGCTGATCGTGTGCGGGGTCGGTCAGCAGGTCCTCGATGCGGCCGGTCAGCCGGGCCAGCGGCAGGTGGAGGCCGGCCGGGATGTCATGGCGGGTGACCGTGGGAGCGCCGTCGGCCGGCAGGTCGGCCAGGGTGAGGGACTTGGTGTGGTTGGTCTCGGAGAAGGAGTAGGCCAGCGGGGAGCCGCTGTAGTGGATGCGGTCGTTGACGCGCTGCGGGCGGTGGAGATGGCCCAGGGCGGTGTAGTCGATGCCGTCGAAGAGGTCGGCACCGGCGTGGGCGACGCCGCCGACGCTGATGTCGCGTTCGCTGCTGCTGCTGGTGGCGCCGGTGATGAAGGCGTGGGCGAGGACGACGGAGCGGGTACCCGGGCGGGTGGCGAGGTCGGCGCGGATGCGGTCCAGTGCCGAGGTGAGCACGGCCTGGTGGGAGGCTGTCTCGGCGTCCAGCTGGGTGCGTACCAGGGCGGGCTCGAGGTAGGGCACACCGTAGACGGCGACGGGGCCGTGCTCGTCGTCGAGGAGGACGGGGCGGGCGGCGTCGGCGGGATCGGTGCGCAGGTGGACGCCGGCTGTGGCGTACAGGCCGGAGCCGGTGCCGAGGCGGTGGGCCGAGTCGTGGTTCCCACTGATCATGACGGTGGGGATGCCGAGGTCGGCGAGCTGGTGCAGAGCCCGGTCGAACAGGCGTACCGCGTCCAGGCTCGGGATGGCACGGTCGTAGATGTCGCCCGCGATCAGCAGGGCGTCCACCTTCTGGGTGCGGGCTGTGGCGCAGATGTGGTCCAGGACCGTGCGCTGGTGGTCAATCAGATCTTCCCCGTGGAACCGGCGGCCGAGATGCCAGTCCGAGGTGTGCAGGAACCTCATGGGCACAGACCGTAACCAGTGCGGTGGGAGCTACGGGCGGTTTTCCCGATAAACGGTCTTGTTTCAGAGGCTTGGGGACACGTGAGGGAAAGGTTTCTTCGTCTGCGCTGCCGGGTGGCGGAGCCGGACGCGGCTCGCGGGGTGATTGTCAGTGGCAGGAGGCAAGATAAGCAGTGGGGGAAGGAGGATGTGATGTCGTTATCGCGTTCTGCCAGGACCGAGCACACGGTGGCGCCCGGGGGCTGCCGGTGGTGCGGAATCGAAGCCCGCGCTCACGCGCGGCAATGGACTGCGGAGGCCGGATGGCACGCCTGGGCGGCGCCGACCGACGAGCAGCGCAAGGAGCGCATGCTGCAGCGGCGAACGCAGCAGCAGGTCAGCAGGCGAGGGCCTGCACCTCGGTGAAGATGTCCCGTAGCTGCTGGGGGACCTCTTCGGGAGTGGTGAGCATGGACACCAGTGCGTAGAGCATGTCGGCCTTGCCGTTGGGGCTGCTCTCCTCGGCCTGCTGTTTGATCATATAGAGGATGCGCTCGCTGAACTTGCCGCCCCGGTGCTCGGTGAAGTCGTCGGCGCTCCAGGACCGGCCCTTGGGGCGGGGCCAGTGGGCGTTGGCGGCAGCCGCCCACTGGAGGTCGCTGAAGAGCTCCTCCAGCTCGTTGTAGCCCTCGCTCTCGCCCACGTAGGAGACCTGTTTGGTGAGGTCGAGGCCGGCCTTGATGAGTTTCTCGGTCTTGAAGTGCTTGTTGGCGCGGCTGTCGGCGTCGACCATCAGCATGACGGTGCGGTGGTGCTTGACGAGGTAGCCCGCGAGATGGAGTGCTCCTTCGTTGTTGTCGCAGGCCCACAGGGCGATGCCGGCCGCCTGCAGGGGCAGCCCCTGCGAGAGGCGGAAGAGCAGGGGCACACACTGCTGCTCGGTGGGGCCCTCGACTGCCAGGAAGCAGCGTTCGTGCAGCAGGACGGAGTTGCGCAGTCCCACCGCGGCGGCGATCTGCCCGAGGTGGAAGTCGATGCCGTCGTGGGTGTCGTCGTCGAGGCGCTCGACGAGGGTGCGGCCGCTGTCGCTGAGCTTGAGGTGGACGACGTCGGCGATGTCGACGCCGTCGATGAGGTTCATCGAGTGGGTGGCGACGATGACGCTGACGTGGGGCAGGGCGCACTGCTTGCGGATGATGTCCATGACGGTGCGCTGGTGGCGGTAGTCGAGGTGGGTGTCGGGCTCGTCGTAGACGACGATGGTCTGCGTGGGCTGCGGCTCGTCCTGCTCCCCCGCCGCGGCGAGTTTACTGCTCTCGAGGAGGCTGCTGGTCCACTCCCACACGGCGAGGGCAATGCGCCGGGTGCTGCCCTGGCCCGAGCGGGTCAGGTCCACGGGCTCGCCGTCGGCCTTGGAGACCTCCAGCGGCGCCCTTTTGAAGCCGCCCTTGAAGGAGACCTCGGGCTTGACCTCCACGCCGACGAACTCGTGGCAGTGCTGGCGGATGTGCCGGCACAGGGAGTCCGCTTCCTTCTCCAGCCGCTGCGTGATCTCCTTCTCGATCTCACGGACCTGTCCCTGGAGGGTCTCGTCCTCCAGATGGGTCTCGTAGCAGCTGCTCAAAGCGGTGCGCACCGCGTCGTCCGGGCTCTCGTCCTTGCCGCCGAACGCCAGCAGCCGCGGCAGCCGGGTCTCGAGTTCTTTGGGCAGCGGCTGCCACTGGTCGGTCTGCGGGACGGTCGCGGCGTGTGCGGTGAGCGCGGCCAGCAGGTCTTCCTTCAGCGTGCCCGACGGGACGAGGCCGAACTCGGCGACCAGTTCGGTCAGGTCCTTCTTCATCAGCCGGCCCAGGCCCTGCAGGCGGCTGTCTGCGGGCTGCGATCCGAAGAACTCCCAGCACGCCGCCTCGCCGACGCGTGAGCGGCGCCGGATACGGACCTCGGCCGGTAACAGGGCTGCTGCGGCCTGCTCGGCGGTGTCCAGGCGGAAGACACCCTCCACCCATGTCTCCGCGCAGCGCTGTCCCTTGACACCCTCGTCCTGCTGGTAAGTGCGGTCCTCGTCCGTCAGACGGTGCTCGCCCAGCAGGAAGGCCAGCGCGGCCAGGACCGCGCTCTTACCGCCGTCGTTGCGGCCGGCCAAGATCGTCGGGCTGCTGACCGGGATGTCCTGCACATAGGTCAGCGAGCGGAACCCGCACGCGGAGAAGCTGATGAGGTGCACGGTCGAGCTGCTCCGTATCTCCCCGCTCCGCCGGGCGACGGGCAGGGGTGTGGCGTGCGGGCGTTACGCGTGCGGATGAGGCGCTTGAGGCCTCGGCGCAGGCAGTCATCCTAGAGGCACGCACAGCAACCGTGCCCCGTATTGCGCCAGTTAGCGTCTGGGCGAGGGGAGGCTGGACCTCGACTCCTGAGGGCGGAACACTGCATCCCGCAAGAGCCGGGAGCTGCACCGGCACAGCCTCAGGGAACGTATTTGACCAGCGTGAACCCAGAATGCACGGTTCCACGCATTGCGCCCCCTCTTCTTGACCTTCTGTCATTTTTGTCAACTTCGATACATGGAGGAATATTTGAATCTAATCTTTTGAGGTCTGATCTGAGGTGGTACGACGTGAGCGACGTACGTCCGGCGCAGCCGGGGATGCTGGTGGTGGCCCGGGAGTTCCGCGGCATGACGCAAGCCGACGTGGCTGAGGCGATGGTGAAGGCCTCCGGCGGTGACGTGGCGGTGTCCCAGGGGTATGTGAGCCGCGCCGAGAGCGGCCGACTGGCGGTCTCGGGAGAGCGGCTGGAGCTGTACGCGGCGGCGCTGGGGTATCCGCCGGATCTGCTGTGTCTGGATCCGCAGGTGCACGGGATCGGCGTGGGGCTCGTCCACCACCGCAAGCGTGCGTCGTTGACCGTCTCCGCCCTGCGGCGCCAGCATGCCCATCTCGCCCTGACACGGGTGCAGTTGCAGGGCATCGCGGCGTGCCGCCCCGGTCTCGGCGTGCGGGCTGCGGCCATTCCCCCTGTCGAACTCGACGCCCTGACCACGGCCAAGGACGCGGCCCGGCAGGTTCGCAAGGCCTGGGGCATGCCGCCGGGCCCGGCGGCGGACATCACCGCATCGCTGGAGGAGGCCGGGGCCCTGGTGGTCGCGCGTGATCTGGGCAGCGGCCGACTCGACGCGGTCAGCCAGTGGGACGGAAAGCAGCCGCCGCTCATCCTGGCCAACGACCACGCGCCCGCAGACCGCTACCGCTTCAGCCTGGCGCACGAGCTGGGGCACCTGGTCCTGCACCAGTCCCCCGGCGACAGCGCCCTGCAGGAGCGGCAGGCCGATGAATTCGCCGCCGAGTTCCTCATGCCCGCGCGTGACATCCGCTCCGCCTTCACGCCTCGCGTCGACCTGGAACTCCTGGCCCGGCTGAAGCGGGAGTGGAAGGTGTCGATGGCCGCGCTGCTACGCCGGGCGCAGAGTCTGAACATCGTCACGGACTGGCAGTACCGCAGCGTGATGGTGGAGATGTCCGCGCTGGGATACCGCACAGCCGAACCGGTCGAGATAGACCGGGAACGGCCCCGGTACGTCCCCTGGCTGATCCGCTCGGCTCTGGCCGCAGGGATCAATGAGGAGGAGCTGGCCCGCTGTGCGCGACTGCTGCCCGAAGACTTCCAGCTGCTGTACGCCCCGCGCGAAGACGCGGCGGTGAATTCCGCTTCGAAGGTGAGGCCATGACTGAGTCGTTCCCCTCCCCGCGCCCGGGCGCCGGTTCCGATCCCGCGGAGCCTCCCGACCCGCCTCTGACCCATCAGCCCTCTGTACCCGGGCAGTTGCGGGGCCGGATGCTGCTGCAGGCCGGGGTCAGCCGGGTCGGTTACATCCGCGCACAGCTCGATCCGGTGCGCAGCGGGCTCGTCGTCAGCGGTCCCGGGGCGGCGGCGAAAGTCCGCAAGCTGCGCGAGGAGGGGTTCACGGGACCGCTGCTGGCGGATCCCGCCGTCTACACCGTGGCGGCGGCCAGTGAGGATGACCCTTTCCCCGACGTCTCGGAAGGCCAGCTGGCCTTCGGCGACCCGCTGAGGCTGTCGATCGAGGAGCAGGTGGGCCACCGTGCGGGCGCGACGGCGGCCATGACGCCCACCGGATATCTGCACGCGGAAGACTCCGACGCCCTCAAGACCGCCGTCCACCAGGTCCTCAAGCTGGAGGACCCTAACGTCTTCTTCAGTGTTCCCGTGGACGTGGGGTGGCTGCGCGACGACGCGGTCGGGCAGCTGATCGCCTGGCTCAATGTCGTACCGAACCCCAAAGCGGTCATGCTCGGCGGGCAGATGGACCCGCTGGCCGGCTTCTCCCAGGCAGTGGGCAACCTCAAGCGGCTGCTGGCGGAGGTACCCGGAACCGCGCTGCTGCGTGCCGACCTCGCGGCGTTCGGGGCTCTGGCCCACGGGGCGGCGTTCACCGCCTTCGGCGCCACCAGCAGCGTGCGGCACATCGTGCCGCCCGGCCAGGCGGCCAAGCGGTCTCCGGGCGGACCGAACTCGCCCTCCGTGCTGCTGCCGGAGCTGATGGACTTCTTCCTCGGCGAGACGCTGGCGAAGAGGTTCGCCGCCGGCCTGGCGCCGGTGTGCCGGTGCGCGGCCTGCGACGGACTCGTGCTGGACACCTTCGTCAGCAATCACTGGCAGGTGCCGGCTGCCGCCCACAACGCGGCGGTGCTGATGGAGTGGCTGCGCAGCATGGACGCCGTCGAGCCGGCCGGACGGCCCGCATGGTGGCAGCAGCGCTGCCAGCGGGCGGTCGACCGCTACCCGGTGGTCAACGCCGAACTCGACCATCCCGGGTTCAGCGCCTTCAAGGTGCCCCAGCAGTTGCTGCAGTGGGCGCAGGCCTCTGTCGCCCCGCAGGCTTCGTCGACAGCCCGCCCGGTGGCGGGCGTGGAGCGCGGTGAGCCGTGACTAGCCGATGCGGCGGTGGAACTCCTCGGTGAAGCACCACGCCGCGGGCGTGTGGCGGCGCGGGGTGTAAGGCCGGGGCTCCAGCAGCAAGTCCACGCTCTCGCCGTCGGCCACCAGGATGCCGATGCCGTAGAAGGCGGCTTCCATCAGCATCTCCTCAGCGGCCGGTAGAGCGCTATCCAGCAGCAGGGCGCGCCGGCAGAAGGGGGCGAAACGGCCGGCTTGCTCCAGCCCTCCGCGCCAGCCCGCGGCGCTCGCCCGGACTACGGCGAGATCAACGGTGAGCGGTCGCACCGCGCGACGGGTGACCTCACGGCGGTCGGCCTCGGCCGCACCGGCCGGAAGCCGCCGTACCGCCGAACGCAGCCGTGCGGGCAGCGACGCCAGTGCGACGGGCTCATCTACGGGCAGCTCCAGAAGGGTCTGCAGCGCATCAAGACTGTCCAGGCGCGCCGCTGACACGCGGGCGCGGCGTGCGCATTCTTCCTCGTCAAGCCGGTAGAACAGCAGCGCCTGACTGCCCATCAACTGGAGCGAGACAGACAGTACGGCAGGATCCAGCAGGGCCGCGGAGGCTGCGCGTACCGACGTGCCCACCGACGGGCTGGCCAAGGTCACCATGCCGTTCACCCTGCCTCATCCGACTTCAGCCGCACCCGGCGGCCCCGACTATCCCACCCGATGGGGCACGGCCGCCTCGTCCAAACGTTCCAAAAACGCACCCAATCCCTGCCACAGTGCTATGCCGCCGACCGCACGGCAGAACTACCGCTGTTCCCCAGGACACCAGGCCTACGGGGCCGTATGCCGCGCGGCCAGGTGGACCACGGCGCAGGTCCCGCACAGCACGGCGGCTCGGTGACGGGTATGGGCAGACCAGGACCTGCTGCGAGATCCCAGCGCGGACCGCGCACATGGCAACCCTGCACTGTGCGCAGACGCCAACCACTGCGATCCGCGCA
Source organism: Streptomyces sp. NBC_00076 (assembly GCF_045041235.1). Taxonomy (NCBI): domain Bacteria; kingdom Bacillati; phylum Actinomycetota; class Actinomycetes; order Kitasatosporales; family Streptomycetaceae; genus Streptomyces; species Streptomyces sp. NBC_00076. Next base: position 10,920,872 of record NZ_CP108242.1, on the reverse strand, counting down.
CCGTCACCGACGACTCCCCTGTTCGCCGCAGAGAGTCCAGCGAGAACGGCCTGAGATCGATCACCTCGGGCAGGCAGCAAGGGCGGCCGGGCCTCCTGCTGGGCAGGAGGCAGACGTGGGCTTGCGCCGGGAACGCAAAAGAGCCCGGATCGTGTAGATCCGGGCCTCTTCGGCAGTAGCGGGGACAGGATTTGAACCTGCGACCTCTGGGTTATGAGCCCAGCGAGCTACCGAGCTGCTCCACCCCGCGTCGGTGATCCCCACCGTACGCCATCCCAGCAGGCGCCGAAGACCACCTTCCGGCGCAGGGCTCTACGCGGCGAAGCCGACGTTGGTGACGTACTCGTACTGGCCCCACTGCGAGCCGAGGTCGACGATCGTGTCCTGCCACGCGGCGTCGAGGCTCTGGTGGTCGCCGGCCGCCCAGGAGCCGACGATTCGGTCCCAGCGGCGCACGTTCATCGTCCGGTACTCCACCACGCGCTGCAGCGGCTGCGGCACCTGGGACTGGTTGAGCGGGTGGATCTCCACTCGCGTACCACGTCCGTCGCGGTTGAGGCGCCTGAGGAGATGGCGGGCGACGTTGTGACGGCGCACCGCCCGGTACACCTGGTCGATGCGTTTCAGGTTGGCCTTGGAGGGGCGGCGTTCACCCTCCAGCCAGGCCTTCAGCGTCCGGTGGGTCACTGTGAGTCCGGCGTCCTGCGCTGCCTTCAGGGTCTGGGTCGACTTCGTCAGATAGTGCAGGCGCGCCGTCCATCCGCGCTTGGCGGTCACGGGAGTGGCGATGCCGCCCGCGAGTTCGTCGAGCTTGCGGGCAACGGCGTCGCTGCCCTTGATGCCCTGGGCGCCGAACCTCCCGAAGTCGATGTTCTTCTCCGGCACTACTCCCCCTCTCCTGCGTGCTCACCGGCGTCGGTTCCGGCGGCGTACGTGTCCTTGACCTTGACCTCGGTAACACCTCGGCCTTCGGCGAAGACACGGCGCCAGTCACCGATGACGTGGAGTTCGTCGGTGCCCATCGCCCGGACGACGGCCAGGCCTTCGTCATGGGCCTTGAGCGCCTTGAGCCACAGATTGGCGAAGGCCTGGCTGCGGATGAGGTGCATCCAGTCCGGACGGTAGAGCTCCCGGTTGTAGTTCGACTCCCCCATCGTGGAGACGAACTTCGAGTACATCGCCTTCACGTACTCCAGCGTCACCGTATCGCCCTGCTCGATCGCCGTGTCGCGGGCGTCCTTCAACGCGATGCGAAACTTTTCCAGCAGGTTCTCCGTGGCCCCGGAGGTGTACGACTCGTGGATCTGAGGAGGCGCGCACAGCTGGTGCTTCGGGCCGGACAGGCGCAGCAGGAGGCGCAGCGTCGGCTCGGTGACCCACAGCGGGCCGGGCTCGTCCCTCTGGCCGATCGGGTTGGGCAGCACCGCCTCGTGCTCCCACTCGGGCGGGGTGATCAGGTGGACTCCGGAGCGGCGGCGGTCGTGGGCCAGGCCGGTGGAGTGCTCGAGCTGACCCAGGGGGAGGTGCGTCTTGAGGGCGGATAGGTAGGCGCCGTTGATGTCGAGCGCGGTCACCTCATGCCGGCCGGGCGGGAGTTCGTGACGGATCCACTTGGGGCGGGCCTCCCAGATCTGGTCGGCGCCGCGCGCGGTCTGCTTCTTGAGGATGTCGGGGATCCAGGGGTGCGCGATCACGTCGTAGCGGGCGCCCTTGCGGGTCTCGTCCAGCAGTCGCATTGCGTCCGAGATCGCCCGCTTCAACAGCGCCGCCGTGGCTGCGTCGACGTCGCCCCGGTGCTCGGCGAGCACGCCCTGCACGGCCTCGCGGATCAGGTCGACCGGGCCGGACGGCTCCTGGAACGCGTGGCGGGCCGGGCCCTTAGAACGCTCCGTTGCACGCACCGGACGTGTGGTGCGCAGCGGCGCTTTCGAGGTGTGCGCAGTGGGCTGTTCAGCAGGTGGGGCAGGCGCGGCAGCGGGGGCTCCAGTGGCGGTGGGCCGGCAGTCGGCCGGGGCCAGGTGCTGAGCGAACCCCGCCACGCGCTGTCCGGCCGGACGGCCGCACAGCACACACGGCTCGGGTACGACGAGCAGCTCCACGTCGTCCCCGTCCCCGTCCTCGTCCTGCCCGGGATCCGGCGAAGACGAGGGAGTGACGGTCGCGGCCGTGCCCGACGTGAGGGGCTGCTCCGCAGCCAGCGCCGCCTCAGTCTCGGTGGCAGTCTCGGTGGCGAGCTTGGTGTTCAGCCCGTCCAGCAGGTACGCGTATTTGGTGCGGCTCTCGCCGGCCGGGTCCCGGCCGCTTTCCCATCCGCTGAGGGTTGACGGGCTCACGCCGAGCGCGCGTGCCACCTGCGCCTTGGACAGCCGAGCCCGCTCCCGCAGCTCGCGGCGCACCTGACAGGGCGGGAGTTCGGCCTCCGGGCCGACGGCGTCAAGCAGCGAGTCGATCGCGTCGAAGTCGCTCACCGGCTCGTCCCCTTCGCTTCGGTCCGGACGGAACGGCGCCTGTCGGCCGGCAGTACCTCGCACGCCCTGGTCGGACCCCCCAGCAGGTCCAGCGCGCCGATGCCGTAGTGCTCGGCCAGGACGTCGACGTCGCGCAGGCTCCATGAGATGGCGCCCGACTGCCGGCGCGACACCTGCGTCTGCGTCAGCCCCAGCACCCCCGCAACCGACCGCTGCGAGTCACCCGTCACCTGCATCAACGCGGCCACCGTCAGCCGCAGCGACTCCTCCAAGCTCAATCCCATGCCGCCATCTTACCTGAATCTATGCAACTTTCGCATCTATATCAGCTTTTTACTATCGATGATGCAGGAAAGCTTTCACCGTCACCAGGAACTGAAGGTTCTCGAGCAAGCGAGTGTCAGCAATCCGGGCCGCCCTGATCCCGCGGAATCCGTCGGGCCGCGCGCCGGGCTTCCCGTTTCACCTGGCGCGCCGCTTCCACCGCACGATCAGACAGGCACCGCGGGCACACGAGGTCGACGACACGGCGGCGCAGGGCCCGGCGCAGCCGGAGCCCGGGCGGCGGCGGCCACCCACGGCAGTGGCGGCGCACCGTACGCACTCCGGTGCCCAAGAGCGCCCCGACCACGGAGGCGTTGTCGGCGTAGTTGGCCAGGAGGAACGCCATCTGCGCCCGGTGGCCGGCCGGGAACCGGGCCGCGAACTCGGTCCGCTCTTCCGGCTGGAGGAGCGCGTCGTGGCGTTCGCAGCGCGGCGTCGTCTTGTTGTTCCGGGCGATGCCCGGCGAGCTGATGTTCATAGCTCAAGAAGCCTGCCGGGGGCCGTCTGTGGACAGCGGGCGGCCACTGAGGGCTTCTCGGATGTGCCGTCACCGGCAGGGTCGGCGCCCGTCACACTCGATGCTGCACCGTCCCGGATCATTGCGATCCGTACCGCCGCTCCCCCGTGCGCTCCTTCCAGGCGGAGGCACCGAACGCCCAGAACCCGCCCGGAGTATCACTGTGGTGGCTGGGGACTGGCCGATGCTCCTTCCGGATGCTCGTTGATCCAGGACAGGCCGCCGATGTCGAGGCGGTGCCGGGTGCGGGTGACGGCCACATAGGCCAGGCATGCCTCTTTGTCGTCGATCCGGCGGGCCGCCCCCTGCCCTGTGTCGTGCGGCGGGCCGTCGGAGGGTGGGGTGAAGTCGTCGGCGATCTTCACCTGTGCCCATTCCCGGCCTTTGGCCTTGTGCGCGGTGGAGACGGTTACCTCGGCCTGGCCTTCGGGGGCGAGATGGTCGACGGCGGTCAGGATGGCGTCCGCGCCGTGGGTATCGACCAGGTCGACCAGAGGTTGCAGGTCACGGCCGGCGGGGTCGTAGGCGGCGTAATCCTGCAGATCGCCCCAGGTCGTGAACAGCACCAGTTCGGGATGCGTGGTGCGGCGTCCTTCTTTGAGGTCGCGGGCGGCCAGGGCCAGAGCACGCAGGCCACGCTGCACGGCTACCGGTTGCCGGCCGCCTCGGCCCGCTCCGTTGCCCTGACGCACCTGGCCCGCCACGCCCGACGGGACGTGCTGCCCAGGCATTTGCGGACCTGCCAGTGCCGGGCGCGAAGCTGCTCCTGGCACCCGCGTCATCGCGGCTGCGCCGGCCCCGTGCTCCTGGCGCTGACCTGCGACCGCAGCGGCCGCGTGTGGCGCCTCGCGGATGCCTGCGCCGCCTGCGCGGCCGCCACCACCAACACCGCCGTCGTACCCGACACCCTACTGGCCTCCGCACGCGCGCGGCAGGCCGGTCCGGCAGCCAGGCCCTCGCACGGACCGGGCGAGCGGCTACGCGTCCGGGAGATGCTCACCTACCTCGGAGTGGCGCTGCCCTGCTACTCCTCCCCCGCCGCCCGGCTACTGGCCCTGCAATGCGCCCTGCGCGCCACCGGCCGAGGCCGCGTCCGGCTCCCCAGCGGTCTTCTGCGCAGCATGCGGCTGCACGGCCGTGCCGAACTCTGGAGCGAACTGGAACATGCCGAGTGGCTCCGCTGTTCCCTCCCGCTGCGTCCTCACGTGGAAGCGCGTCTGCTCGACGCGGACATGCAGACCCAGACATCTGGTCGCGGCGCCCGCGCCCGCGCGGCGCACTGGGCCCTACGCCCTGTTCCGCTGGTCGCGCCGCGCGGGATGTCTCCCGCGGTGCAGCTCACCGCTCTGGTCCTGGCAGCCCACACGTCCGACGGCGTCGGAAGTGCGGAACTCGACGTCCTTGCCCGGCTGGGCGGTCAGTCCCCGCAACAGGTGGAGGACCTCCTGGACCAGTTGGTCCGCTGCCGCCTCCTGGCCGCCTGGCAGCACCTCAGGGAGCACGACGAGATCTCCTGGCGCCTCCCCGAACACAGCGCACCAAGCAGCGCCCCACCAGGAAGGTGACCCCGCAGCGGGCCTGTTGTCCCGCTCCGCCCACACTGCCGGGACTGCCTTGCGCTCACCTGGAGGATGAGGTTGGGGGACACTCCTTCGATGCGAGCAGCCGACGCCGGCCCGCACAGGCTCCGTGACCGCTCCCAGGGCCCACGGAGAGGAGCTGGAGGACGGGGCCAAGGTCAAACTCGGGTGTTCTTGTCCAACAGCAAGAGCAGGCACGGGAAGCTCAGTGCTGACAAGGTCGCCGCGCTGGCTGCGCTCGGGCTGGAGTGGGCGAGTACGTAGGACATTCGAGGAGGTAACGACAGTACCTCTTCGGATCCCACGATCCGATCTTCAAGATATATCCATAAATGAGGGCAAAACTGGTCTTTCGGTGGCAACCTATCGTTGGGCCTCGTCCACAGGCGCGAGGTCCGCGGTGAGTGCCAAGTGGTCAATGACGTCCAGGCAGCGGTCGCGGTCAGTTGGACTGCCCTGCCGGTCCAGGCGCAGCAACAAGGGGATGAGGTAGCGCCCGGTCAACCGTGCGTCAGTTCCTTGGGCTGCCGCTTGCTCGCATGCCTCGATCGCGGCCGGGGGCAGGCTGGTCTGCTGGTTGAGGGTGTTGAGGAAGGTCCTCTTGTTCTTTGGGAAGGCCTTGCTGCGGGTGAATGTCTGGACGAAATCGTTCAGGGCAGCCGCTTTCAGTTGCTTGATATTGAAGGTGGCTCTGGCTGCGCTGTCACGGATGGTGGGGTCGGTGTCGTTGAAGAGGTCGGCCAGCCATGGGAGGGAGAGCTCTGGGTGTTGGGCGAAGACCTGGGCCGCACCGTTTCGTGCGGGCTCGCTCAGTTCCTGAACCGTGGCAGGGAGGTCTGGTGTCAGGACTCCCCAGAGCGCGAGGCAAGCCCAGGCCTGGCCGCCGCTGTTACCGGCATCCGCCGGAAGCGACAAGGCTTGGAAGAGGTGAGGGCTGAAGCGGGACGTGTCTTGTTGCAGGGCCGAGATCAGCATGTCGCGCACGGTGTGGGCACCATAAATGTCCGCGGCAGTGGAGGCCAGTAGTTCGTCCGAGAGATCCATGGCGGTGTCGGGGCTGTACTTGCGGAGTGCATGTACCGGCTGTGCGGCGCAAGCCCGCACAGCCGGTGACGGATCCTTGGCCAGACGCTTCACAATCGGCGTCAGTGCGGACAGGTGCTGCTCTCCCTGCCACAACAACGTTCCAGCCACACTTGCGACCTGTCCTCGGTTGGTGTTGATCCCTGCAGTGACGAGGTTATCGGTCGCGGTGTAGCCGTCGCTGGCACTCTGGTCTTCGGAAAAGATGTCGAGCAGTCTGACGAGGGCCTGGTTGGTTCTGGTGGGGTTGGACTCGATAGCGCGGCAGATCTCCGGGATGCTGGATGGACCGACACACTGGTAGGTGTGTGCACACAGCTCGGCAAAGACGTTCGCGTCCAGGGACGGCGCGTTGGCGTGAAGAACAGCGGTGAAATAGACCAGGAGCGTGGTGCTGTCCAACGCAAGAATTAGGCGGGCGAACCGCTGCGGGTCGAGCTCTGCTTGGCGGCCCAACGTCTGAGACAGTGCGAAGGCCCCTCCTCGCCTGCTCCACGGCCCGTTGTTCTCCGGCTTGGCGTAGATGGCCAGGGCCTTCAGCCAATGCTTGTCCTCCATCCGGGCAGCTGCCGCGTCGCTGATGGCCGACACGACATCGCCTACCGCTGAGGATGGCGAGAGAGTCAGGACCCCTGGTGCGTCCCTCCCGAACTTCCTTTCCCACTCCCCCAGCCGTCGACGTACCAGATCCGAGCGGCGCGTCGGGTCTACCGCCGACAGCAGCCGGTACTGGGTGATCCCCAACAAGCCTCGGCGATCGAGGCGAGGACGTTCCCAAGAGGGGAAGTGGCCCAGAAGGGCCGTGACAAGAGAGTCGAGGCTGTCCTTGGAACAGCCGGGAGTTACGGATTTGATCATGTCCCGGGTGGCCCACAAAACATCATCCCAGGTTCCTTGACGGAAACGGTCGTCTGCCAACAGCCACGCCACTGCCTCATCGGGCTGGTCAATGACTGTGTGCACACGCGCCACGATGTAGTTGGTCTCTGGCCCGTTGATCGCCATGAGTTGTTGCAGGGCTCTTCTGGCTGTGTCGGGCTGGCTTGCTGCCAGTGCGCGCAGTGCCTGGTCGAGGCCTCGGATGAGGAGGGATCCCACGTCGTGGGTTCCGAGGTACGGGTGCGCCCAGGAGGTCTTGTCGCCGGACTCCCTGCCGGCCTTCTTCGCAGCGGCGATCTCCAGGACGAAGGGCAGTACCTCAACGACGAAGGTAGCGGGAGCGCCGTCAGCACAGGGAGAGATCACGTCGCGGGCTGTGGGTGTGTACTCAGTGAGGAAGCCCGCCGTGAACGGGTCCGGCTGCCCGTCCCACAAGGCGCGTGCTGCGGCCCGGCGGAGATATGCGCCCAGAATCCGGGTGGCGCTGTGGGGGTCTTGGCCCGCCAGAGAGTCCAGGTTGCTCATGAGAGCCGTGCCACCCGTCTCACGTCCGTGGGGGTCGTCTAGTTCGCCTCGGTCGATGAGTTCCACCACCAGCGGCTCAAGGTCGGCGCTCATGGCCCAAAAGACCAGGCGCTGCAGCCGTTCTCTCCAGACATCTGACACACCGACGTAAGGCTGCACCAGGTCTGAGACCCGCCGCGACCGCTGGCCGACGACGCTGACGAGAAAGTTGAATGCCTCTTCGCCTGTGGCGGGATCTGCAAGCAGGCCTTCCCAGTACTCGTCATGATCGGCGGCATCGAACCACGCGGGTTGTGCAAGAAGCGACCGAATCTTGGGCGCCAGTGGCGAGGGACTCCAGGCCAGGTCCGCCACCACGTTCCAGTCGTCGGATGTGGCATCGATCTGACGCAGGACCGTGATGACCACGTCGTTGATGTGCGGGCGGATCACCTGCGATTCGAGGAGTTCACGGGCATCAGTGCGAAAACGGTTGGGGTCGATCGCCTCAGTGTGCTCCAGGATCTGCCGGGTCTGCGCCCGGCGGAACAACGCCTGTCCGGAGTCCACGAGGAAATCGTGGAGCGTGGTGGTGCCAGTCATGAAAGTGCGCGCGAAGAGGTAATCGAAGTAGGACTCGTGGAAGAACCCGGTGCGGGCGCCGGCCTCCTTCACGAGAATGCCCTCGGACTCAAGGACCCAGAGATCGGCGCGATCGAAGGCGTCCAGTATCGGATCTGGGGCGCTCAGGGTCTCGTTGTCGCTCAGGTACTCCACCAAGGCTCCGGTGATGCGTGACCACGCTGCTGGGGTGGTCTTGGGTTCGAGGGCTCTCCGGCGTTCCTCGGTGAACTGGTCGTACAACTGCTGCAGAGTGCGGTAGCTGCCCGTACGGGCAGCGGCAGTGAGCCGGCTGAAGACGGACAGGTGTAGGGGAACCCTGAGCAGCCGTAGCGTCTGCGAGCTCAGGTTGGCGGGATCGCTTCCGGAACGCAGAAGCACCTCGCGGACGGCATCGTCGGACAGCTCGTCCAGCCTGAACCGCCTGACGCGTTCGGTATGGGAGGCCAGTTCTCTTAGGCGGAAGTCGTGCTCCACATCGACAGTGCGCGCCACCAGCAGCACTTTGACCTTGGGCTCGTAGAGCAGTTGCCCCAGCATTTCGTCCACGGCGACGAAGACCTCGGCCATCCGGCCGCCGTAGGTGCTGACCGCGTCCAACTGGTCGACCACCAGCAGCGCCGGCTGGCCGCCCGCCACGCTCGCCAGGACGACCGCAGGGGAATCCTCCAGGCCCATGGCGCCACTACGGCCCAGGGCGGCCGCGCTCTGCGTGTCCGCGCTCACCGCGCTCATCCGCACGGCGGCCGTATACCAACCCCTCTCCTGCAAGCGCTGCGCGACCTCGCTGACGACCGTGGACTTCCCCATGCCCGCTGCTCCCTCGCACAGGACGATCTGCCGACCGGACGAGCCCGTCGCGGTGAGCAGCTCGACAAGATCGTCCGCATGCGGGCGTGCAGCAAGGCCAAAAGGCACAGGCTGGGCCTTAGCGCTGAAGACGAAACGCTCAACCGTCCCCCGCAGAGCATCCACCGTGGTCGTGTCACCGACCAGGAAACGTCGCCTGACCTTTCTCTTCTCCAGGTAGCCCCACACCAGCGGAGCGGTCAGAACATGGTGGATCTGTTGGTCGAACAGGGCGCGCAGGATAGAGACGACAGCTTCGGAGTCGCCTTGCACCAACGCGGCATAGCTCAAGTTCACGGCCCGCTGGAGCCCTTCCTCCGGCTCATGCAGAACCTCGACCAGCCGCAGGTACTTCCACGCGGTTTCCTGGTCGACATCCGCCCACGCCGCAACGACCTTCGCAAACAATGCAGCGTGCGGACCTGTCCGGCTCTCCTCGAAGTCTTCGAACACATCCGCATCCCGTGCACGCACACACAGGCCACGCAGACTGGGTGCGTCAGTCGCCACGATCAGACGGACCCGCTTGCCCTCGGCAAGCTGCGCCTTGACTTTCCGCAGCACCTCGGCAAGCACACCCGGGGTCCACGCCTTCCCGCTGGCCTTCACCTGATCACAGCACGGACCGTCCGGAAGCCGAATCTCGAACTCAATGCCCTCACCGGCCGCGTTCAACGGCTCCAGATGAATGCTCGATGCCTCTCCCCTGAGCAACCGCGCGACCTGCAGCGCCGTCCACCAATGCTCGAACCTATTGGGGAGTTTGTCCCCGGCCCCACCAGCTGTGACCATCCAGCGCCCCGTAACCCACCGTGAAATTCCAGGCCCAACCACCCGAAAGCCACCACGCTACCCGCCCCCGCCGGCACCCCTGCCAGGAACACCACACCGTGCCCCAGACACCTCATGGTCTGGTCGGTGGCCGATGAGAAGTTCCAGGAGAATCTGGAGGCCGCGAAGGCGTACGAGGAGCACTGGACGCTGTGCGCTTCCCGTACGGCGACCGTGCTGGACCGGCCGGTGGGGCAGTGGCTGTCCAGCCTCCGTCGCCGACGCCCTGGCGGGCCGCCCCGAGTGGGAGACCGCGCTCCAGGAGGTCGACCCGGACTGGAACCCCGAATGGCCGGCCGACTGGCAGCGGCACTACGCGGCCGTACGCGAACTGCTGCGCGACGAAGACAGCCAAGCTGGCCGAACCGACGTCCTGCCGGCATGACCATCCACGGCCAGGACGTCGGACGATGGCTCATCAAGCAGCGCCAGCACGCCACTTGGACGGGGCTGAAGGCCGGGTATCGCAGGCGCCTGGAGCAGCTCGGCATCACGCCACTGCCCCCGCCCGCGGAGGCGGAGGCGGAGGCGCCCACGAAGCCCGCCACAGCGCCCGTGGGGGCCTTCGCGCGGGGCGTTGCGGCCCTGACGCAGTAACGGCCACAAGCTCGACCGTCCCCAGGCCCCTGTAGAAGAGCTGGAGGACGGTCAGGAACACGCGATCAAGCTGCGTTATGGGCGATGAACCTCAAGGGCCGCAGAGCGAAGCTGACCGCCGATCAGCTCCGGAAACCCTCGGGCCTCGGGCTGGCGTGGGCGGCGGAGGAAGCGGCAGCGTGATGACCGGTGTTGCTCTGAGGAGCAGCGGGTGCAGGCGGCCGTACGGCGGCAGCGCCGGGAGATGGACGCGCTCTGGGCGGAGAAGGCCATCTCGGTCGTCCTGGCCGACCCGCAGGTACAGCGGGTGAGTGCGCAGATTCAGGAGGCGGAGACGCAGTTCGGCCTGGAGCTGCGCACCCGCCTCCAGCCCTTCCAGGACCGTTACGACCAAGCCGTGCGCGACGGCGACGCCGCCCGGCTCACCGGGATCTGTCCGGGCAAGCACGGCCGCTGGGGACGGATCTGCGTCCTGGACGACGGCCACGAGACCTCGATGGAGGAACCGCACTGGGGCCGCAACAGCGAGGGCCGGCCGATCGCGTGGGTGGGCAGCGCGCCCGGCGACTGGTGAATCGCTGCTCATCGTCGGTGGAGACCGGATCGCGGCCGGGCACGGGAGTCGACCTTCCGGCCGATAGAGTCCATCTGATCAGAGGGGGTTACTGATGAGCGGACGGTCTGTTGAGCTGCCGGACATCCCGGGGGCCGGCGATGAACTCGAGGACTATGTCGCCGCGCTGTTCCAGGCGTCAGGTCACTACGTGGAGAAGCAGATCGTGGAGTCCGATCCTGCGGACCTCCTGGAGCTTGACATCGTCACCACGGACTACGCGCATGAAGAGGCTGTACGGAGGCTTGTCGAGGTCAAGGGTGGGGGTTGGGGATACACCGATCTCTTCAAGGTCGTCGGTTGGATGCAGTACCTGAAGATTCCCCGCAGCGCCTTTTTCATCACCCGGTGGGACGACCGTGGGACCGCGCCGCGCCGGATGGAGCCCTTGGGGCTGGACGTCGTCTGTTTCGACGACTTCAAGACCGCTCCGGCGTACTTCACGGAGAAGGGCTTCGGAGCGTTCTCAGAACCAGAACTCATCGGGCTGTGGCGCCACTCCTACGGTGTCGAGCGGAAGTTCGTCAAGCTCCTCCACAAGCAGGCGAAGGCGGGAGACGAGGGAGCCCGGGCGGCGAAGACCTACCACCGGCAGATCAACAACGGCACCTTCTTCGCACGGGCCCCGGAAGAGTCCCTGGCGATGTTGTACGAGGCGTACGGCGAGCATCCGAAGCTGACGCGCGGCTATGCCGATGAGCTCGATGGAGGAACGTTCGACCCTCAGTCGGAAACGGCCAGCAGCGTGAGCTACAGGGGCATGCTTGATGGGAAGCGCCCAGAACTGCAGGCCTGCGCGTACCTGGAGCACCGCGCCCGGCTGTCGATCTTGAAGTCGGCAGTCGACTACGCGCTCGCGCATCCCGACGGCGCGCCGGAGTTCAGAATGTCGGAGGACCGAAACGTTTTCATCTTCCAAGGGCTCACTTACCACACCCTGCCGGCGACATTCCACAGCGGCATGGCCTGGCTGCGTGAACAGCCGAACTTCTGTCGCTACGCAACCTTCTGGCAGCAGCTGCTCTGGGGATGGGGCGGTTTCTATCTCGATGACCGGGAAGAGCAGGAGTTCGAATGGATGTCGAGGTACTCCGGCATCCCGGCCGACGAGATCCCAACGGCGCTTGAGGCGTTCGACCGCTTCTTCCCCATCACCGGCAACTGGTTCGTTACGGCTGGAGACACGGACGTCCGCATGGTCAAGATGGTTCCCCTGAGCTTCCAGGGGATTGGCGCCCACCATCGCCGCGTCCAGTACAAGCTGAGCAAGGAGTCCGGCTTCTCCGGGCTGAACCCGAGCTCCCGATACACCGGCAGCGATCTCGGCAAGCGAGTCAACTGCACCGTTGACTTCCTGCTCGATCAATAGCCGCACCTACCTGGCAGCCCGCCCCCGCAGCGCGGGTCCGTCCGCCCCGGGGCGCCTCTCCCCCACCGCGGCAGCGAGGACGCCGCAGCAGGCCGGGCGTCTGCGGGCATCCCCGGTGACGCGCCATCAGCACCCGGGCACCAGGACGCGGGGGTCTACGGTGGTGATCTTGTGGAGGAGGGGATGTGGTGGGCCGACGGGCTGGCGTACGGCTAACAACCGCGGATACCGGTCACTGTCCAGCGGAAACGTTCACGCCGAGTCCGGTAACAGCTGGAGCCCGGAGCCGTTCGCGGGAACACCCGGCGTTCAGCCGGGCGGCGCTGATGTGTCAACGCCGGGGCGCGAGAGACGGTGGGCGGGGGTGATGGGCGTGAGGTTGATGTACCCGTAGTTCCCGGAGCGGCAAACGTGGCAGGGGGCTGCCGGGATGTCAGGCGGTTGGGGCGCGCAGGGCATTGGCGCGGATGGCTGCAGCCCTGATGATGATGTGCTGCCGGATCCGCTCGTATTCGGAAGTCTGCTCCGGGTCGGCGGCGGCTTGGGCGTAGACGTCGCCGGTGAGGCTCTGGTCGATGGCGGCCAAGGCCGCGAGGGCTTCCTCAAGGGTGCGCAGGTGCGCGACGGGTGTTGCGTCAGCGGTGGGTGCCGCGCGCGAAGCTCCACTGTTCGAATTTGATTCAAACGTGAGCGCTCGAATTCGAGCGCTCACGTTTGATTTTTGTTCGACATCTGTCAGCTGGAGTGGGCGGATCTGCCGGTGGCCTGCCATCCGTGGCGCGGGCCTCGGGGGCTCGCGGTCGGGGCCCGGGGCACTTGGCTGCTGTGCCAGCGTGCGGCGGGCAATCTGCTCGATCGCTGTCCTTTGTGCGTCGTTCTGCTCCGGCAGATGCTTGGGAAGGTTGTTCTGGACGACCTTCAGGACTTCTGCGGTGGTCTGGCCTCCGAGTTCAGCTGCGACATCACGGACGACCTCGAAGAGGGTGACTGCGACGTCCAGGCCGTGCCGCTGTTCGGTCCTCCTGGTGACGACCATCTGCGATGGCTTGGGGACGGTGCCGGTCCGGCGGACCGTCTCCAGGGCGAGTGGCGCATGCAGGCGCAATTGGCGGACGTAGCCGGCGGAGCGGCCGATCCTCTCCTCCACGTACGCCGCGAGACTGGCGTGGGTAGCGCGCCACCAGCGACCCCTGGCGGCGCGCTCCAGCCCCTGCGCGATCACCCACAGTGCGGCGTCCCCCGCCGCGAGGGCAGCGCCGATGACCTCCTCGGTCTGCTGCAGTTGCAGTTGCTCGGTCTGCGTCAGGTCCGAGCGCTCGTGTTCCCCCACCTCCCGCACGTCAGCAAGGGCAGGCAGCCCCTCGGCCAGCCGGAGCACCGCCTCCACACCGGACGCAGCAACGTGAGGCCGGGCGTTGCGCACGCGGCCGGACCGCTCCACCTTGCCGGTGTTTCCCGCCATCGTTTGAAGCCTCCTAGACTTCGCAGACTCTCCGCAGGCCGTGATCACTGCGTTGCGGGGCCCAGCCGACGGCGGAGCCGTGCATGACCGGGCTGTCGTGGGCCACGAGCAACGGCTCGCGCCCCGCTGATTGGGTGCGGGGTGCGATCAGGTTACCGCCTCTGGGGGCTGAGGGGATCGACTCCTGAGGGTGGGTCAGGCCTGGATGGTGTGGTGGGTCAGGTGTTGGAGGACTGTGTGGTTGGCTTCCCAGCCGTCGGGGATTTTGGAGGGTGCGCCCAGGTAAACCGGCTCGTCACAGGGGTGGGTGTCGAGGACGTCGGCGATGCCGGCGCGGGCGACGACGATGCAGGTGTGGCGGTGGCGGGAGGTCAGGACACACAGGCGGCCGGCTTCCAGGTGGAAGGCGGAGGCGTCCGTGCGGCCGGAGAGAGGGTGCAGGACCAGGGTGACGCTGCACTGGTGGCCCTGGAGGCGGTTCGCGGTGCCGATGCTGATGCCGTGCAGGCGAGGATAGTGCTGGGCCTGCAGGGAGCGCAGGCGTTCGGCCTGGACGCTGTGCGCGGTGCCGATGGCGATGTCGGCGGGGCGCAGGACCTGTCCCTCGGGGTTGAGTTCGCAGGTTGTGGTGGCCTGTCGGATCAGGAGCCGTTCGGCGAGGGCGAGGGTCGTGTGGAGGGCTTCGAGGTCGATGCGGTGGGTGCAACGGGCGGGCAGTTCCAGCAGTGCCCAACCGGTGCGGGCGGCGTGTTCGATGGTCGCGTCGAGGGGGGTGCGTATGCCTTTGGCGGTGAAGGCCAGGGTGCGCTGCGTCTCGTGGGTTCCAGCGCGGAAAGAGGTGGAGGGGTAGAAGGCTTTGTTGATCAGGGGGACGGCCGAGGGGGGCAGGCGCCAGGAGACGGGCAGGGAGTGGAGGGGCAGGTCGCGGTTCTTGTCGAGGACGACGGCCGCCGCGCTGTTGACGGGGTGGTGGGGCAGGCCCTCCCAGCGGGAGGTGTCGATCTCGGAGAACGGGTCGAGTTGTCCGGGGTCCCCGACGAACAGGGTCTGGTCGAAGAGGCCGGCGGTGCGCAGAAGTGTGCCGGAGCGCATCTGGTAGGCCTCGTCGATGATCGCCCAGGGCCAGTGCCGGTCCGTGACGGTCGCCCATTTCAGGGCGGTGCCCACGATGACCTGGGCTGTTTTGAGGTCCTGGATGCGAGTGCTGGCCCGCACGCGGGGCAGCGTCAGCAGGCTGTCGGGCACCGTGTACTGCGTTGCGGTGAGCCGGGCGATCGACAGGCGGGGGTGGAGGTTGGTGAGGCGCAGCACGAGGTCGTCGACCTGGGTGTTGGTCTGGGCGATGACGGCGCAGGGGTGCCCGGGCCGGGTGAGGATTCCGGCGGCGCGTGCGACCAGGGTGGTTTTGCCGGCGCCGGGCGGGGAGTCCACGACCATGCCGCGGTGGGTGAGAGTGGGGAGTTGGTCCAGGATGGCGCGGGTGGCGGGGTCTGCTGGTTGCGCCGGCTGGTGCGAGGAGGTCACTGCTCCTCCTTGCTGTCGCCGTGGTCGGGGGGTGGTCCCCCGTGGGTCCAGGGGGTCTGGTCGCGTGAGGGGAAGGCTGGTTTTCGGGAGTGTTCGGGGGCGGCGGTGAGCACGAGGAAGGCGCCGGCGCTGGGCAGAACGGTGTGGTTGGGGCGGTCGACGCGCCCCATGCCGGCGGTGATCTCCAGTTCCACGAGGGTGTCGCTGTCCCGGGGGATGACCTCGCGGACCTGGTAGCGGGCGGTGCGGTGCAGGTGGCTCGCGAGAAGCCGGCCGGGTTCCAGATGTACGGGATCCTCGGTGGACAGGGTGATCCGTGGGCGCCACAGGGCGCGGCCGGTGGTTCCGCGGATGATGTGCTGGGTGTCGACCGCGGTGACGGTGCCGCCGACGGCTTCGCCTGCGGTGCGCAGTTCGGCACGCACGAACGGATCCTCCAGGGCTCGGTCGGTGTGGAAGGCGGCTGCCGCTGCTTCCTTTCGTTCCAGGCCGATGGCGGCGGCCACTGCCTGGTCGTGGGCCGGCCGGGAGCGGCCACCCTGTTCGAGGTAGGTGCTCTGGTCGGTGAACTCGCTGCGCTCGGTGGCCCAGCGGCGCCCTGCGCTCGGGGTTTCGGGGATGGCCTGCAGCAGTGTGTAGGCGTGCCACATGCGGTCCCAGGTGGGCTGGAGGTAGCCCGTCAGGAGTTGTTCGAGATCCTTCAGGGCTGGTGCGGGGTCGCGGGCGAAGGCGTCGAACAGGGGGTCCAGCTTCTCGTTGTCGAAGGCGGCGGCGGTGCCGGGGCCGGCGGGGCGGTGCGTGGCCGGGTCTTCGGCGCGGCGCGCGGCGTCGCGTCCGTCGGCGCTGCCGGGGGGCGGGTCGATCCATGCCAGGAGAGTGGCGAGGTCTTCGTCGTCCTGCGGACTCTGCCCCGTGATCCAGTGCATGGACAGCAGGTCGGTGAGGGGGATGAGGGCGGCGGAGCCGGGTATCTCGGCGCGGTCGGTGAAGTGGGTGAGCCACTGTCCCAGGCGCCTGGCGGAACGCGTGGCGGGGGTCTGGTCGTCGAGGGGGCGGAACCGCAGGTCCAGTCCGAGGTTCTGCAGGAATTTCACGGCTTGTGGGTTGGGGACCAGGAGTTGGGGCGCGTCGGTGTAGCGCTGGTATGCCGGGCGGGTGGAGGTGGCGGGCAGGTATTCCCTGCTGAGCTGGTGGGATTCGATGTGGACGATCAGCGTCTCGGCCAGGGCCGCGCGTATGGTGGCGGTGCTGCCCGAGGGCGGCGCTGTCAGCAGGCGCGGCCGCAGGGGGTCGGTGCCCAGCATGACTGCCAGGGGTCGTGCGGCGGGTCCGGTTCGTTTCAGTGGCAGCAGCATCAGGGGCTGGTCGCTGAGGTGGAAGTGGCGTACGTGGCTGGTGCGGATGGCGTTGCCTGCGGCGTCGGCACGCAGCCGCAGCAGGGATGCGAGCAGACTCATACGGTGCCCGCCTGGAGGCCGTCGTAGAGGCGTTGTGCGTGGCGCAGGGCACGGGTGATGTCCGCTTGGGCGTCCGAGGGGTGGATGCGGCCATCGACCAGGGCGAGGGCGGTAGTCGAGGTGACTATGCCGGCTGTGTCCTCGCGGACGATGGTGCCCAGTGCCTCGGTGCGGTTGCGGGCGCGGGCCTCGTCGCGGCAGTGGACGGCCAGGTCGCAGTGGCTGCGGCAGCGGCGGGGGGTGTAGCGCGGCGTCAGAAGGGCCAGTGCGGCAGCAAGTTCGGTGCCAGGACGGGTCGGCTTCCCGTCCGGGCCGGAGACCGGGTCGAAGGTGGTGTCCGGCGGGAGTTGGTCAAGTAGTTCGGGCAGGCGTCGCAGTCGGTCCAGGTGGAAGCGCAGGGTCCTGACCTGTCGGCGGGCGCATTGGAGTACGGCCGTGGGGCGCGCGGTGAAGTTCAGCGGGTTGATCAGGACGACGTCGTCGGAGACGCGCTCGGGTGGCAGGCCTTTGTCGGCGAGGATGTCGCGCAGGGCCAGGATGTAGGCGGCGGCCTGGGTCAGTGCTGCGTTGACGCTGGCCGGGTCGGCCTGCCCGTAGATGACGGGGAAGGACTTGATCTCCACGACGTGGAAGGTGCCGTCGTGGTGGAAGGCGACGACGTCGGGTTCCAGGTAGACGTGGTGGCCGGCGACGGGCAGGCGCAGGACCGGGTGGTTGAGCAGGGTGCGCGGGGGCGCCAGGTTGGTCGCTGCGGCGAGGATGAACGAGCGGGTGTGGATGTAGCGCAGCCGGGGTGTGGACCTGTCCTGGTCGGTGGCGACCGAGTTGAGGTCTTCGTAGCCGACCTCGGGCAGGTCGAGGTCCAGGGTCTCGCGCAGCAGGCGTACGAGTTCGGCGTGGTCGCGGCCGATGACCCGGTCTTCGAAGGCGAGGCCGTGTTTGAGGGCGAGTTGGGATTTCCCCGAGGGCCTGGGCGCGCCCAGGTGGGCGGCGAGGGCGTCCTTGTCGATGCCGGCCGCGTCGAGCACGGCCCGGCGGTCGCAGGCAGGGTTGGCGGTCAGCGCGGCCAGGGTGCGTGCACTGTGCGGCAGCGGCCGGCTTGGTCCTCGCAACACGTCCAGACGTGTGTCGAGCGAGCTCACGGGTTTCCTCGGAAAGGGGCGGGGCACTGCTGTGCGGTCGGAAGGGGGTTACGCCGTGCGGCGGACGCGGTTCGCGTTGTGCAGGGTGCTGCCGAAGATCTGGTCGGTGTCGTTGAGCTGCTTGCGGGCGCGGTCGGCCGCGTCTGCGCGGGTGTTCGCATCGTCTGTGGCGTGGACGGCCAGCTCGTCCTCTGCAGCAGCGCGCAGCGCGTCCAGTTCCACGGGACCCCGGGTGCCCGGGTAGCCGGGGATGTTGCGGCGGTAGTGCTGCAGGAGCTGCTGGAGGGGCTGGGGCGGGACGTCGTCCGCGCGCTGCCCGGCGGCGTCCGCGATGCGCAGCGCGGCGGTCAGGAAGTGGACCCGGTGGGTGAGCGGCCCCACCAGGCGTTGTTCCAGCGGCCAGTTGCTCAGGGCGAGGAGGGCGCGGGCCGGGGAGAGCAGGTCGCAGGTCAGGGCCGGGCAGATGTAGTACGTGCGGGCGAAGGGGGCCGTGCGGAAGGAGCGTTCCTCATCACGGCGCACCGTGGTCAGGCGCGGGGTGTTCAGCGGGTGCCCGTAGAACGCCTCGTGGACCTGGCTCAGCAGTTTCGGCGTGGTGGGGACGGTCAGCAGGGTCAGCGTCTGGTGGACCTGCTCGCGGATGGGCAGGCCGCCGCGCGGGGGCCGGGGCGCGCTCGCCGGAGCGGGCTCCGGCTGGGCTGACGCTGTTTCGTCGGCGGGCAGGACCAGCGAAGCCCAGTATGCCTGTGTGCTCTTCAAGTCCGCGTACAGCGAGGCCACTTGGGCGTCGTCGTGTTGCAGGCGTGCCTGCAGCATCGCGTGCTGCAGCTGCTGCATGCGTGTCTCGAGTGCCTCCAGGAGCTCCTGCATGTCTCAGATATTAGCAGGACCCTTCTTTTCCTGTTTTACCTCGTGTTTCTGATGTACGGTTCTGGGGCCGCAGGCACTTCACGTGTCTCGCCACGCCTCCAGCGCGTGCCCCTGACGACGTATCCGGGGACGCGCTCCCACGCTTCCAGAAAGGCTCATGGCTGCATGAGCAGAGTGATCCACACCTCCGACTGGCACCTGGGCGCCACCTTGTACCGGCACTCGCGTGAGGAGGACTTCGACGCAGTCCTCCCCGAGATCGCGGCCCTGGCCCGGGAGTGCCAGCCGGACCTGATCGTCCACAGCGGCGACCTGTTCCACTCCTTCCGCCCGGGCGCCCGGGACCTGTCGCGCGCCATCCGCACGCTGGACGAGCTCGCCGCCGTCGCCCCCACCGTGGTGATCGCCGGCAACCACGACTCCCCCGCCTACTTTGAGTTCCTCAACCTCGTCAGCGGCCCGACCCGGGGCCGCGGGCTGTACTTCGTCGACCGATTCCGCCCCGGGCGCGAGGGAGGCATCCTGACGTTCGATGCCTGCGGGGGCGAGCAGCGCATACGCCTCGCCGTCATGCCGTTCGTGCACCCGAACCAGTTCTGGCAGCGTTCCTCCCCATCGGGCGTCACGTCCGCCGACTACGTGCAGGCGATGCGCGGACTCCAGGCGGAACTGACGGAGGCGCTGCACGACGAGTACGACCCGGGCCGGGACGTCCTGCTGTTCGCCGCCCACCTGTTCGTCGCCGGCGCCAGGCCGGCGCACAGCGAACGCGGCGTGGACACCGACGCGGCCTTTGCCACCGCCCCGGAGGACCTGCCGGCCGTCTCGTACGCGGCGCTGGGGCACATCCACGCCCCACAGGCGGTGAAGGGCGTTCCGTTCGCGGCCCGTTACGCAGGCAGCCCGCTGCAGATGGACTTCGGCGAGCACAAGGACGTCAAGAGCGTCGTGGTCGTCGACGCCGACCCGGGCCGGCCGGTACGCGTCCAGCCGCACCGCCTGACCGGCGGCCGGCGGCTGGCCTATTTCGAAGGGACGCTGGACCGCCTGCGCGCCGAGGCCGGCCAGTACGAGGGAACGTTCCTCAAAGCGGCCATCACCGGCGAGGACGACGGTGTGCTGCTGAGCCGCAGGATCGCTGACATCGTCCCCGGCGCGATCGTCGTCGACGCGGCCCCGGTACGCGAAGCAACGGCCGGCAGCGTGCTGGCCGACATCCCGGCCGACGAGCCAGACCTGCCCGACTCGTTCCGCACCTATCTGACCGAAGCAGGCCTGGACGAGCCTGCCGCACGGTCCACCGCCACCGCGTTCGCCCGCCTGCTCAGCGAGGTCGACGACGAGGCTCCCCCGCCGGTCCCGGCCGAGGAACTGCTGCGCGCCGCGCTGGAGGACATCTGGACGGGGACGGAGGCGTCATGAGGCCCCTGCGACTGACCGTGTCGGGGGTCCGCAGCTACCCCGGCACCTGCACAATCAACTTCGCCGGCAAGCGGCTGGCCGGGATCCTGGGCGACACCGGTGCGGGCAAGTCCACCCTCCTCGAAGCCATCATCTTCGCCCTGTACGGCAGATCCTCGTGGGCCGCGGCTAACGGCCGTGAGCTGATCAGTACCGGACTCGACGAGATGAGCGTGGCGTTCGAGTTCTCCGTCGACGGCCGGCCGTGGAGCGTGCGGCGCACCCAGTACAGGAAGCCCAGCAAGCGGCCGAAGGCCGTGCTCGAGCCCCTGGACGGCGACTCGTCCCTGGAACGGGTCGACTCGAGTGACAAGGTGACCGAGGCGGTCTCCCAGATCATCGGCCTGGGCTACGACGGCTTCGTCAGCACGGTCCTGCTGCGCCAGGGCAACTTCGACACATTACTCAAAGCCGCCCCCGCACACCGCGCGGGCATCCTGCGCCACATCTTCGGCATCCACGAACTGGAACGCGTGCGCAAGCACACCCTCGCACGCATGGAGGCTCTGAAGGCGAGCACGACCGAGGCCGCCTGGGCCCGCGCGAACCTGCTGCGGGACCCGGTCGCCAGCGCCGCCCAGGCGGTCCTGGACGTGGAACGCACCCGCATCACCGCGACCCGGCGGCGCGAACGCCTGGACCTCCTGCGGCACGCGCAGGGCGAAGCGGCCCGGAGCAAGCAGCGCAAAACCGAACTGGACCGAGCCGCACGGCTGCTGCGCGAGCGCGCCACCGCCGACGCCGGTGCCACGATGGCCGAACTCGCACACACCCAGCAGGCCCTCGACGCCGAAACGGCAGCCCTCGACACGGCCGGACACGAGCTGCGCCTGCGCGTGGAGGCCGCACAGACCGCGCTGGATGCCGCCGCGCAGGCCGGTCACACCGTCCGCTCTCTCGACAGTGCCCTGACGGCCCTGTCCCGTCTGCCCCGGCGCGTGAGCGAACTGGACGCCACGGCCCGGCGGTTGGAGCAGGAGCTGTTGCTGCACAGCGCGCAGGAGCAGGAGGACGCGCAGGCCCGCCAGGACCTGCAAGCGCGCGAGCAGGCCAGGGCGGCGCTCGCCGAGGCGGCCGGGCAGGCCGAGCGCGCCGTGAACCGTGCACGTACCGATACCGACCAGGTCCAAGAAGCCGTCCGGGCGGCGCTGCAGGAGGCCTGCGCCGCGGCCGTGCACCTGCAGAGCCAGTGCACAGCGCTGGAATCCGCGGACGGCCAGCGCACGCGCAGCACCGGCCTTCAAGAGCGGCTGGAGCCCCTGCACAAGGCGCACGACGCGGCACAGGACGCGCTCGCGGCACTGAAATGCGGCGACGCGGCCCACGCGGCCGGTGCCGCCCTGGCGCCGGGGGACGCCTGCACGGTGTGCACCCAGACGGTGCCCAGCGGCTTCACCGCCCCGCCGCCGCTGGACGGCAAGGCCCTGGAGCGGGCCAAACGCGTGGTCCGCAAGCACGCACTGGCCTACAACAACGCGGTGTCCGCTTCGGCACAGGCGGCCGCCGAGTTGGGCGCGGCCGAAGCGAAGGCCGCCGAGCACCGGCGCGAGCACCTGGGTGCCCGCGAGCGTATGCAGACAGCGCTGCTGCAGGTGAAGGAGCTGGCGGTCGCAATCGGACCGATGCGCTCGCCCGCCACAGCCCTGGCGCTGGACGCGCTCGTCCAGGAGGTCGTCGACCAGGCACAGGCCATGAGCGAGGGCGAGCCGAAGACCCGGCCCCAGCTGTCCCGTGCGGTCACCGCTCTGGTGCGGCCGCTGCGCGACGCGGAGGCGGACACGCTGCAGGAGCACACGAGCGCGCAGGCGCGACTGGCCACAGCGCAGGCCGAGGACGACGCGGCCCTGGCTGAGCTCAGACGACAGCGCGCTCGCCTGCTGCGTGAGCGCAAGCGGCTGGACAAGGCACAGCAGCAGTACGACAGCGATCTGCTGACGGTGACGAAGGAGATCGCCGAGCTGCCGGTCCCCCTGCGCCCCGGCGGCCCCTCGCAAGAGACGCTGCCCGATGCGTCGGCCATTGCCCGGGCGAAGGCCACGGCCGAGGAACTGCTCCCCCGGCTCGAGCAGACCCAACGCGAGCGTGACGAGGCCACGCAGGCGCTGGCCGCACACGCCGAAGACCGGCAAGCCCTGCAGGAACGGCACCGGCTGACAGTCGAGGTACCCACCCGCGCACTGCTGACCCGGCTGCAGCGCTGGGCAGACGCGGCTACCGACGCCCAGAGCGTCCTCGACCACCAGGAACAGGCCGAGGTCCCGTCACCGGTGGACGGCAGTGACCTGCCCGGCGTCGAGGCATACGCGGCCGCTCTGGCCTCTCTCGGCACGCGGCTGACCGACGAGCTGAAGCAGGCCTCGCGGCAGGCCGCCGCACAAATACGCGCGTTCGAGAAGGAGATCACCGCGCAAGCCGGCGCCCGTGCCGACGACACCGACCCGGACCCCGGCTTCCCGCTGCCGGCGAAGGGCGACCCGCTGGCTCCCGGTTGCCTGGACCCGCTCAGCCGCAAGACCAGCAAGGCGGAGGCCTCACACGACAGGGCCAGAACCGAACTGCGCACCGCGCAGTCCCAGATCCCCTACGCCCAGACACTGGACACCGCCCTGCAGGAGGCGCATCGGCAGATCGCGGAGTGGAAAAGCGTGTGCGACCACCTCACGGATGCCAACTTTCTCAGCTACCTCACCGAGCGACGCACCCGTGCGCTGCTCGTCCACGGCAGCAGGATCCTGCTCGAACTCTCCGCAGGGGCATACGCGTTCACCGAGGACTTCCGGATCATGGAGCTGGCCACGAACCTCACGCGCAGTCCGGAGACCCTCTCCGGCGGCGAGACCTTCCAGACCTCCCTCGCCCTGGCCCTCGCGCTGGTCGAGTTCCACAGCCGCAGCCACAGCAAGCTGGAGAGCCTGTTCCTGGACGAAGGATTCGCCTCGCTGGACGCCACCCGACTGGAAGACGCGCTCGCAGCCCTGCGAAGCACCGTGCTGGCCGGGGACAAGACGATCGTTGTCATCAGCCACCTGTACTCGGTGGCAGAGGCCGTCAACGACGTTCTGTGGGTCGGCAAGGTCGCCCACGAGTCCAGTGCGGAGTGGCTCACGCCGGAGCGGCGCGAGAATCTCATCCAGGACGGCATCAAGCAGTTGCAAGAGCTGACCTGACATCCAGCGGGCCGGCCGGCTCCCGCCCTCCTGTGCGCGACGGCCGGCCCGCCACCTGCTCCACACCACCCGGCAATGGCCCCGCACGCCCGCAAACGGCGCGCGGGCAGGCCTGCGGGCGAACCATCTCCCGGGCAGCAGCGACCTCGTAGAGACCCACCGGTTGCAGGCGACAGGCCGCACCGGGCCACGAGCCGTGCCCGGTGCGGGACACCGGTATCCGGGCACAGCCCGCACCCCCTCGGGGGGACCTGAAGCGCCCGGGCCCGGGCCGGCCCTGTGCGCCGTAGCGACATCATCGAAGGAGGCGACCGCGTGAGCGGCTCCCCTGACTCCACGTCACCACCCCTCACCCCACCGGGCCTCACCGCCCGCTGGGCCAAGACCGCGGCGCTGTCGCGCCTGACCGCACTGGACGAGCACGGCCATCTGAGGACCGCGCACGTGAACCTGGCCGCCGCAGCGCTGGGGCGCTCGCCACGCACGGTATGGCGGTGGATCGAGCGGGCGCGCACCCCTGGTGACGCCGCACCGGCCCGCGCGAAGTTCACCATCACCTCGGAGATCCGGCGGCTGCTGGTGCTGTGGGGAGGCAACGCCTCCGCCGTGCACCGCGAGCTGGTGCAGCGCCGCCGGAAGGACCCCAAACTGCCCAAGGTGCCGTCGCTGGCGACGCTGCACCGAGCGCTGCGCCGGGACCTGACCCCCGGGGACCGGGCCGGGCTCGCCCACGGCGAGGCCGCCCGGCGGGCCTTCGACGTGTTCGGACAACGCCCGACGGAGCACCGCAACGCCGCCTGGGAGGGCGACCACAAGTGCGTGCCCGTGCAGGTGTCGGTGGAGGGCGAGCACGCGCGGCCCTGGGTGACCTGGTTCATCGACTGCGCCACCAAGGTCATCACGGGCGTGGCCGTGACCCCCCACGCGCCCAGCAGCGACGCGGTGCTCGCGGCCCTGCGCACGGCCCTGGACCGTGCGGAGCCCTTCGGCCCGGCCGGGGGCCTGCCCGACCTGATCCGCGTGGACCGCGGCAAGGACTTCCTGTGCGCCGCGGTGACCTCGGCGCTCGGCGCGTTCGCCGTGCCCGTCATCGACCTGCCGGCGTACACCCCGCATCTGAAGGGCACGATCGAGGCGCTGAACGACGCGGTCGAGGAGATGCTGTTCGTCTCCATGCCGCGCTACGTCCACCAGCAGAAACTCCCCGGCGGCCGCAGCATCGACCCGGACGCGCCGGCGCTGGCCTTCGAGGCGTTCGTAGAGCTGCTGCTGAAGTGGGTGGACTGGTGGAACACCGAACATCTTCCCCGAGCGCTCAACGGCCGCACCCCGATCGAGGCGTGGCAGGCGGACCCCACTCCCCTGCACGACATCCCCGCCGCACAGCTAGCCCGCTTCGGGCTCACAGACGACGGACGCACCCGCAAGATCACCACGCAGGGAGTGCGGTGGCGTAACCGCCACTACATCGCGCCGTGGATGGTGGGCCGGGCTGGTGTGCCGGTCGTGACGCGGCACCTGCCCCACCACGGCACCAGCATCGAAGTGTTCGGCCTCGACGGCGTACACCTGGGAACGGCGGTCCTGGCTGAGGCAGCCAGCAAAGAGCAGGTCCGCGAAGTGCGCAACGCCCGTAAGGCCAAGGAACGACAGCTGCGCGCGGACATGAAGGCCGCAGCCAAGCTGCGCCGTGAGCGCTTCAAAGCCGCCACCACCGCCGCCCCGCCCGAGCGCCTGGGCGCGCTGACCGAGGCGGAAGCCGACGCAGAGCTCTCCGGGTGGGACACCTCCGGCCGAAGGCAGGCCAATCCCGGCTACATCCCGCACCAGCCCGTCCCGGACGGCTGGGCACACCCGCTCCCGCCTGGCACCGGCGAGCCGGACCCCGACAATCCCAAGGAGAACACGTGAGCGGCGACATGGACTACGGCAAGCTCCCCCCGGAGAGCGCCGACCACTTCCACCACCTGGACGCCCACCTGGTGGCCACCGACGCGCTCATGACGACGCTGGACAACATCCAGGCGACGATCGAGGCCAAGGCCATGATGTGCGCCTACGGGTCGGCCGGCTACGGCAAGACGATGTCGGTGAACTCGGCACTGCGCAAGCTCGCCCCCGACATCACCTACCGCCTGGAACTGCGCTCGGGCCCCACCCCTCGCGACATCCGCCACGGCCTGTTCCGGGCCCTGGGGCTGCCCGGGGAGCCGCCGACCCGCCCGATCGAGTTCGACACCCTCCTGAAGGAGACCCTGTCGCAGACGTTCCGGGTGCTGGTGTGCGACGAGGCCCAGTGGATGGGCCGCAGCTCGTTCGAGTACTGGCGCCATCTGTGGGACGACCGCAACACCGACATGGCGGTGATCTTCGCCGGTGGCGACAACTGCTACAAAGTCCTCAAGCGTGAGCCGATGCTGGCATCGCGCGTCTTCATCTGGCAGAAGTTCCAGCGCATGTCCGAGGACGAGGTCCTCGCCACCCTGCCGGTGTTCCACTCCCTGTGGGCGGGCGTCGACCCGCAGAAGGTCCGCGGCATCGACCGCGCCGCGGCGCACGGCAACTTCCGCAACTGGGGCACCATCACCAAACACATGCTCAACGGCATGGAGCAGATGGGGCTGACCGAGGTCAACGACGAACTCATCAACTGGGTCTACAGCAAGCTCGGCGGCATGTAGGACGGCGTGTCTGGGTTCCCGCGGCGGGCCGCCGCGGAACCCAGACACGGGCTGCGGCCCACGCCAGGAGGGTTTTTTCCTGGCAGGTCCGGGGCGGTGTGGCGGGGCGCGGCCGGGAAGGGGGTGGCAGTGGCGTACAGCGACGTGACGATCGTGGTGGACGAGCGGGACGACCTGTTCTACACCCGGGCGGCGCTTCAGGCACACCAGCCCGGGGAAGGCCGCATCACCGTGCAGCCGACGCCGGCCAGCGGCAGCCCAGCCGCGCTGGCGCACGACATGCTGTATGCGCTGGGCAAGCGGCTGGCCCCCGGGCTCCACTCCCCCGATGTGTGGCTGGATTCGGTGAACGCGGCCTGGCTTGCCGCGGCGGCCTGGGGTGTCGCGATGGGGGTGCGGCACGTGGTAGTCCTCCGGGCCCATCTGCTGACCCTCAGGCGCATCGACCAACTGCTCGCCTGGCGCGAGTTGACAGGGGCTCAGCTGACCTTGCTATGGCAGAAGCCGCCGCGTGGACTGCCGCCAGTGCTGGCCCGCGCGGAGCGCTGTATCAGCGGCCGAGACCAGTTCGAGGCGCTTCTCGCCGAGCCGGGACCGATACCCGCGCGCCCGCCCTTCCCTCCCGCTCCACCGATGGCGGGACCAGCGGCTGTGGCAGTGGCGGCGGGGCAGTCACCCGCCCGGCAGCCGCGGGAGAATCGGTCGGCGTCGCTGAAGCACGGGTGGCCGGCTCCCCCTTGCACCGGCGCGTTGGCAACGGCGCAGTTGGTCCAGGCCGCCCCTGCCCTCGAGATTGCGTTCGAGGAAGCCGCCGCTCTGGCCGCTCTCGCACACCCGCTCATCGCCGGAGCTCTGAGCGTGCTGGCCTTCACCCGGGCCGGCCTGGGCAGCCTGCGCTTCACCCGCGACCTCGACATCACCGGCGACGTCTGTGCCATCAAGCTCCACGGGGTCAACCATCGGTACTGCCCTCTGCACGCTGTGCCTGCCTGGGCGCGCCCGCTGCTGGCCGGCGCCCGCGCCCACCACCGTCTGACACCCCACCCGCCCGGGGACAGCGTGTTCGCCCCCGTGATGTCCGCCGAAGCCCGGCATCTGCGCGCGCACGCCGGACGGCTGCCCCGGCTCGGCCTCTCCCAGCCCGCCAGCGCCCTCGTCCCTTGAGCTGTGCGTACCGCCCCCCTGCGTGCCAGAACCGCGGCAGCATTGATGCCGCGTTCGCAACAGGCCACCAACCGGGGCCAGAAAGCTAGGAGTTGTGAACGACAGCCCGGCCCGAGTAGACCCGCTCTGCCCGCTTCTACGAGGTCAGGACCTGCCAGACACGTGCACGGCTTTCAGCAAACTCGGGAGTGTGGGGAGGACTTCGTCGTAGAGCGTCTCCTGTTCGCAGCCGTGCCCGTCGGTCCGAGCGATCTCTTCGGCCAGATCACGCAGAGCCTCGATGCCATCGCACGCTAGCCGGGCGGCGAGCTTGCGGTTCTCCTCCAGTTTCGTGGGCTCCTGGCGGTACTTGGTGCCGCCCCGGTAGAGGTCGACGGTCATCGCGACGGGTGTGATGGGCCGCCTGATGCGGTCGGCGAGATTACCGATGATGCGGATGCCGTGGGCGTCGAGGTCGCCCCATGCCGCGAGGGGCAGGCCATCGAGGCCGCGGAGGAATTCGGCCAGTCCGTCGGTTGCATAGCCCTTGCCCCAGATACACAGCCAACTGTCGGCTATCTCCGAGATCTTGCAGACCTGTTCGAAGGTGTCCTCGTTCTCGATCAGGAAGATGCCCTGGGCATCGCAGGAGATCATGCCGAGGGCACGGACTCCGCGGGCAGGAAGAGCGAGCCAGGGGTTGCAGGCTGCCGCATCGGCGATGACAGTACCGACGCGCCACTGGAGGGGGCCGCGGATGCGCAGTTCGGTGTCGGCTTTGTCGACGGCCTGGTCGAAGGGGATGCCGATCAGGTTAGAGAAGGCCTGTTGCCTGACGGGGGTCCAGGCGCTCTTGGTGTTGTGCAGGCTGCGTCCGGCGAGTTCCTTGGCGGTGATCTTGCGGGGTTTGCCTTGGGCGGGCCACCAGATGCCGGCGGCCCGGATGGCGACCTCGTAGACGCGCCAGTCCTCGGCTCGCGTGGTGGTGCCTTCGGGGATTTTCAGGACCCGGCCGGGAGGCGTCTTGGCCAGCAGGGCGTGCTCATGGGCGAGTTGAGGGAGGCCGGACATGATGTGAAGGAGCTCGCGGTGCAGGTCCTCGGGGTGCTGGCGGCCTTGGAGTTCGGCGAGTTTATCCTCGGCGAGTTCAGTCCATGACTGGGTCAGGGTCCATGAGCGTGGGCTGTAGCCGGTGGCGTTGACGACGTCGCAGCGCAGGATGACAGCGCCGCAGCGGATGAGGTCGACCACGCTTTGCCAGGCGTTGTCGCCGAGGTCGGCTTGGATCGTGGGCCAGCGCTTGGTGCTCTTGGTCTGCAGGACTTTGATCAGTTGTCGGGCGGTCAGGGTGGGCGGCGGCTCGTAGGGCCTGACGGGGTGGTCGGCGACGAGGTCGACCTGTCGGGGATTGACGCGTCGTCGATGGTCCCTGGGGACGCGCACGTGGATGGTGTCGTCGCCGTCCTTGGTGATGCGCGGCAGGGTGACGGCGGTGATGCCCGGCGGCAGGTTGCGCAACGGTACGGTCTCGCGGCCGTGTGCTTCGCCGATGAGGAGTGGAGGCCGGGGGGTGAGGTCAGGCATAGGTGCGTCCTGCGGTGATCCAGTCTTCCGTGAGCTGGGTGCGGGCACCGTTGCTGTCGAAGGCCCATGCGCTGGTGGGCTGGTTGATGATGTCGGCCGCTGATGCGTGGACGAACCACAGCAGTTCCCCGCAGACATCGGCGGCGTCGGCAAGGACGCTGTCCTGGCAGGTGCCGAGGATGGTCAGGTGTTGCTCGCGGGCGACGTCGCGCAGGGCGGCGAGCATGTCCTTTCGGTTGACCTCTCCGAGGCTGTTGCCGAGTTCATCCAGGATCAGGACTCTGCCCTGGGTCTGGGAGTCGGCGAGGAGCGCCGCGAGGACGAGCAGGATGGCGTGCACCTTGACCTGGGCGCTGTTGGCGTTTTCTCGGTAGGGGACGTATCCGCCGCTGCGGGAGCGTTTCCATCGCGGGATGACCTGCCACTGCCAGTCACCGGCCCCCTGGGGGCGGACGCTGATGTGTTCGAGCTTGGCCCCGTAGCCTTCGCTGCGCAGGTCGAGGTCGTTGAAGGCGGCGCTGATCTGAGCGAAGAGGCCGTCAAGGTGCTTTTCGATCATGTCCTGGAGGGTTTCCAGGTTGCGGGCGCTGGTGGCGACCCCGTTGGTGAGTTCTGTGATCGCCTGCTCCCGGGCGTGCTGGTCGTGGGTGACGCGCGCTGCGGCAACCTCATCCTGGTCCCGGTGGCCGGCGAGGCGATTATCCAGCGGGGCTGCCACGTCGGCGAAGGTGAGAGAGGGGAGGCTGGCGGGATCGGTGTCAGCGAAAGTCCGCATCATTTCCTCGCCAGTGCGGAGGTCTTCGCCGATGTCCGCGCCTGGGGTGCCGTCGATGCCGTAGTGCTCGTAGGCTCGGCGCAGTCCGTCCTCCGCTTGTCGGCGCAGGGCCGCCGGCCGGGATGAACGGGCCTGCTCCGATGCCTGGTCCAGGAAGTGGACGGCATCTTCGAGAGTGCCGTCCCACTGCAGCTGCCACTGGGATGCGGCGGCTTGACTGCGCTGACGTTCAAGCACCGCGAGGATACGGTGGCGTTCCTTGAGCGCATTGCCAGCCCCTTCCAGTGTGAGCTTTGCGTTGGCGAGGAGCTGCTCGTGGGAGGCGTGCCGGGCCACGGCCTCCTTCCAGGTCTGCTGGAGTTGCTGTTCGTCGCGCGCGGCGTTGTTGACGCGGCTGGAGAACTCGCCGATCTTGGTCTGAAGGTCGTTCTCCTGGGTACCAAGGCGCGCGAGTTCTTCAGTGGCCTGGGCAGCCGCGTGCTGGGTCTTGGCCAAGGTGAGGGCAGCGCTGGCAGCGGTCACAGCTTCGGTGGCCTCGGTTGCGAGCTGCTTGGCGGCTGCGAGATCGGCGCGTGCTTGTCGGAGCCGGGCTTCGCGCCCGGCCAGCGGGGTAGGGAAGCCGCCCGTCACGGTCAGAGCCAGCGCCTGGTCACGGACGGCAGTGCCATCGGCCGAGGGGATCAGGCGTTCTTGAAGAGTGCCAAGGAAGCGTGCCACTTTCAGGGTGGTGTGAATGCCCTGCGGCAGGCGTTCCTGCCTCACGTCGGACGAGATGATCTGTGCGCCGGGCAGAGCGGCGTGCAGAAGGCGTCGGGCCTTCTCTTCATGCTCGGGTTCGACGACGATCGCGTCCTGCCAGGGTGTCAGCCGCGGTTCCCACTCGGGGCGGGCGGCTTCGTCCACGTTGAGCTGGTCGAGCAGGCCGTGCGCGGGAATGCGGTGTTCGCTCAGCAGGTCGATGGCGTGGCCGGCTTGGCCACTGCGGCCCTGTTCGACGTTGTGCAGGTGTGTGCGGGCGCGGGTGACGGTGTCTTCGGCCTCGACGCGTTGCAACTCTGCCTTGGCGTGATCGCGCTGGCGTTGCTCCAGGCGGGTGGCTGCGGTGGCGCAGTCGCTGCCGTCCCAGCCCTGCACCTGGGGCAGGAGGATGGTCCGCTGACTGCGCAGCAGCGTCTGCTTAGTGGTCAACTCCGTTATTTTGCTGGATAGTTCGCGGACAAGTTGTTGGGCGTCGGACCACATCTGGCGGGCTTCGCGTTCCTGAGTGGCGAGTTCCTCGGCGGACCCGAGGGACTTCAACTGCTCCTCGGCGTCCCGCACCAGGGCTGCGGCTGTCGCAGCGGCCCCTTTCTCTTCCTCCATGGTCGCAGCGATGCGCTGGTCGCTCTGGTGGGCGTCGCGGTAGGAGGCCGCGAGGTAGCGGCGCCATGCCTCGTCGCCGCGCTGGAGAGAGAGGCGGGCGGTCTCGCGGGCGCGCACGCCGCTCATCACCTCTTCTTCTGCGAGCAGCGCCTGAGCGTGCTCGGTCTGGGCCTTGTCGAGTGCGATCTGGTGTTCCAGGGCCTGGCCGCGCAGATCGTCTTCTTCCTCCACCAGGGGTGTCATGCCCGACAGAGCGATCAGGGACCGGCCTATGTCGTGGGGCTCCATCTCGGTCAGCTGCTGGCTGAGCAGTGAGGGAACGGGCGGACGGAGGGCGGTGTCGAGGTAGGTGAGGCAGCGCGGGGCGGTGCCGTAGAGCTTCTCGGCCATGGCGCGGGCGGAGAGGATCTGGCGGGTTCCGAGCTCGCGCCACAGGGCGTCGGCCTGGATGCTGCGCTCGTGGTCAGTGGGGGCGTCGGCGACGTGCAGGCCTTCGGTCCAGTTGGCTTGCAGGTAGGGAGTGGTGGTGGCGATGCGGACCCATACGGTCAAGGGGCTGGTGGCGGGGTCGTCAGAGTGGGCGAAGACGCCGACGATGTAGCCGTGGGTGACCGGCGATGCTTGGTGGGCTTGGTCGACGCCGGCTGCGTCGGGGCGGAACAGGATGCCGCTGGCGTGCCGACCACCGTTGGTCTCCAGGCGCCACTGCGGGTCGGCCAGCAGCAGGGAAACGGCAATGAGGAAGCTGGTCTTGCCGGAGCCGTTCGAGTCGTCCTTGGGGCCGAGACCGGAGACTGCGATGAAGGTCTCCGGGACGATCGGAACGGCGTGTGCCGTGAGCCGGGCGATGTCGAAAGCTTGGACGGCGACGAGCTGGCGGTCGCCGACGATGCCCCGGGACAGGTCGGACGTGGGCGGGCTGGTCATGGTGTGTCGTGCACCTCGTGGTCGGGAGCGGTAGCCGTGGGCACGGCACGGGCGGCGTGGCGGCGACGGATCGATTCAGCGAGGGGACTGTCAGGATCGGCCAGCAGGATCAATCGTTCGAACAGTTCGGTGCCCACGGTCGGCGTCAGGCGCAGGAACTGGTTGCCCAGGACGTAGCCGGTTTTGGTACGACGGACCAGGTCTGCGTCGGTGAGACGCTGCAGCGCGCTGGTGAGGACCGTGTCGGACACCCGGCAGCCTTTGAGCTGGTCCCTGGGCACGGGGGTGCCCCGGGTCCACAGCTGGTCGGGCAGGGTAGTGCCGGATGCTCGGGGGATGGCGACGCTGAACATCAGGATCAAGGTGAGGACAGCGCGGTCCTCGCGAGGCAGGACCCCGATTCCTTCGTGCGCCAGACGTTGTCTGATCTCGTCGGTGTAACCGGAGAGGTAGCCGCCGCCAACCACGAGCAGAGTGCGTCCGGATGCGGTCAGTACCTGTTCCACCACGACCCGCAGCGGGGTCTCCGCGAGGGCGCGGTAGTGCGCTGGCCGCACAGGGAGCATGGCGGTCTCCACGGCGCAGACCGCCGCTCGGACATCGGCCCGCCGGTTGTGGGACAGGGCTTCCAGTGCCGGTACGTCCACCGGCTCATCCCTTCCTCAGGGCGGGCAGGACGTCGTAGCCGCTGCGGAGTTCAGCCACATCGCGCTCGGACCACAGCGCGACCATGGGGCCGAGACGGACCATGCCGTCGCCGACGTCCGCCGAGAGGTAGTCGCAGGCGCGCAGGAACCGCAGGGCAGTGAGGAAATGCGAGGTCTGGCCCAGCGCGGCCACGCCTTCCCGGGGGACGAGGGTGTCCTGGAGAGGAGCCAGGGAGGCGATGATGTCCTCCTGTGCGGCGGGCTGTCCCGGGTACAGCGGCTGGCTGGGGTCGGGCCAGCAGTGGCGGATACAGCAGGCCAGTGTGACCAGGCGGATGGCCGAGGCGGTGCGGTGGACGTCGCTGTCGCCCAGGGCTCCGCTTGCAGGTTCCACATCAGGGGCCCAGCCGGTCATCAGCTCCTGGATACCGTCGGGGGTGGCGACATCCACCAAACGGCGCTCCACATCATCGACGGCGCGGCGCAGCCGGGTGAGTTCTGCGCGGTCCGTAGGGACAGGAACAGTTCGCAGTGCTCGGGCGCGCGCTAACAGGTAGGGGTCACTCATGGGGGCTCTGCGGTGCGGCTTCGGTGTCGTCGTTCATATCTTGGGGGCTGTCGGGAATGCGGTACACGGTCACCGGTGAGGCGTAGGTGACCGGGCCTGCGGCGTCCACGATGACCTCGCGGGAGATGTCGAGCATGAACGGGATGGCCGGATCGGCTGCGGCGCGCAGCAGGTCGACCATGTGCCTGACTGCTGCCTGCCAGGGCAGGGCGCGCAGGGCGGCGGTGACGTCGGCTTCGTCTTTTCCCGCCATGAGCAGGGTCACGGTGGCCTCCCGTCGCTGCCGCGCGAGCGCGACCTTGGCGCGTGTGGCCTCGACCGGGTCCGGGCCGGGCGGCTGCGCCGGGGGGCGCGGCAGACGCTGTCTCGGTGGCGGGGGCTGGTGATCGGCCGCGGCAGTGAGGATCTGGCCCGTGGTGATCTGGACGTGAGGCGGGTCGAAGACGGTCGTGGCGAGCACCTGCGCGAGTGCATCCGTGGAGGAGCGCAGGGCCGCAGTCAGGTATTGCTCGGGAAGGAGCATGCTGAAGTCGCGGCGGGTGGTGGCTTGTTGCATGAGCCGGTCGTAGAACTCATGGACGGCTGCCGTGTAACGCAGTGCTTCTTGGATCAGGCGGGTTCCTGCGGGACGCAGCGCGGGGTACTGCTCAGCGATGGCGTGAACGAGGTGTTTCGCCTCCTCGAGCGATGTGGTGTGGGCGTGGTGGTGGCGCTGGCCGAGCAGTTCTTCGATGGGCCTGGTCCGCACGAGCCGCAGCAGGTGATTGGTGTAGTTCGCCAGGCTCCGCCGGGCCTGCGCGATCTTGGCGGCCAGTTGCTCCTCGGTCAGGGAGCCGTTCAGGAGGCCTTCGCGGGTCCGATCCAGCAGCATGGTGATCTCTTGGACGCCTCCGGCCTCCCCCAGCCGCTCGTAGACCAAGAGCGCTGCACCACTGGTCGGATTGAACACATAGCGCTGGTCGTAGGCCTTGCCGTGCAGCGACTCCAGCAGACGAAGCTTGGTGAAGACCCGGAACCTCGCATCGAACTCGTCAGCGGAGGCCACCACAGCGCACGCCTGGGCGATCTCCGAGCGGCTCAGGCCATGTTCGGAGCCGAAATCGCCGAACACGTCCCGGATCGCCTCGGCAATGCGCAGTGCCACCGGATCATCTGTTACCGCGCTCGATGTGGCAGCGATCGGTGCCGCGAACGGCGGTATGTGCTCAAGGCCGTCCGCGCTGCCCTCCTGCTGTACGGAGAACAAGTCAGGCTGGTCCAACAAGTGCCCCCTCACTCCCCCACCTCGTGAGGCCCCAAAACAGCATGACCTCTGTAGGGCCCGAAAAACCCGGAAACCACTCAACTTGTCTTGTGCTTCCTCAACCCCGGCGGTGGCAACTTGCGTTCGTGCCCGCCCTGCGCCAGATCAAGCACCTCATGTACGAACCGACCCGCTCACGTCTCCGCGCGGTTGCCGCCACTTCGGCGGAGCCGCGTAGGTCAGCCGTCAGCACATCGGCGATCACTGGATTCCGCCCGTCCCGCGGCGCTGCGCCACGCATCATTCCAGTGAGCCTCGCGGCCACCGCTCCAGTCTGGGCCCGGCGGTAGTGGGGCACGGATACAGGCCCTTACGTGGTCGTCGGCTGCCGAACAGCGCCTCGCCGAGAGCCGGGCAGTGCTCCACGAGGACAGCAACAGCGATCTCAGGTCCACGCTCGGGGACGTACCCGTCCTCGCCCGATGCGCGCCGCTGGGGTCAGCGCTATCCGGCAGACACTCGGCTCACGCGCGCCGTTCGAACCGGACAACCTGATCATCGCCGAGGACCCTGTCTGTCCATACCGCTTTAATCTCGATAACACGCGCCGATGTACCCGTGAGCGAGGCGATGCCCGGGCGCGGGCGTCGAAGCGCCCTGGGTGGCCGGGTAAGGGAGTTGGGGCCACGGCCGACTGCTGATCATGACAAGATGGTGCTCATGGGGGACGTGAATCTCACTTTTGATGACGGCTCGATGGTGCGCCTGCACCTCACTCCGGTGCTCAAGGACTCCTCTGCGATGCCCGAGCCGGGCACCAGCCGACGCGAAACCGACGCGAGCGAACCTCTCGGCCTTCCGGGGGACTTCGGCTCCGCCCAGCCCGTGAGCGTCAACGAGCGTGCGGCGCAGGCCCTCACCCGAGGCGGCGAAGCGCTCGCCGAGGCACTGCGTCCGTTGGGCGGCGTACTCGACGGGATCCACCAGTCGTTCACCGAGTCCGCCCGGCGGCCGAACGAGGTCACCGTCGAGTTCGGCGTGACCCTGGGGAGCGATTTCAGCCTTGGGGTCTTCTCGGGGAAGGGCGAGGCGAGTTTCACCGTCTCCGCCACCTGGAACTTCACCGACTCACCG
The DNA here is from genome assembly GCF_045041235.1 of Streptomyces sp. NBC_00076. Taxonomy (NCBI): domain Bacteria; kingdom Bacillati; phylum Actinomycetota; class Actinomycetes; order Kitasatosporales; family Streptomycetaceae; genus Streptomyces; species Streptomyces sp. NBC_00076. The sequence goes on along the minus strand of NZ_CP108242.1, from coordinate 10,885,490 downwards.
GACGGCGTCCCTGTCCCGGAAGAGCCGCGTTCCCTGAACAGGGCGGCTTCTCCCTCTGTGTCGTGACGGAAGGCTGTACCAGGTGATCCCTTCCACTCACAGTGACGCGGCACTTCGCCGGTCGTTCGTGTCCGTCCTCGGGCAGAAAGAGTTCGTCGGCGCTGCCGTTCTGATCTCTGACTCCCTGGTCCTCACCTGTGCCCATGTCGTCAACAGCGCATTGGGACGACACCGCTTCGAAGACTCCGTACCGGCGCAGGGAAACGTCGTCCGGTTACGGATGCCCCATGTGGCCCCGGACCGGGAGTTGGTCGGCCGTGTCGAACAGGCGATGTGGCGTCCGCCGCGGGCACATCCTTCACCCCACAGCGGTGCCGCGGGGACGGCGGGCAAGTTTCCGTTTCCGTATTTCGGCGACCTGGCTGTGCTCAGACTCGCCGAGCCCCCTCCCGACGGTGCGGAGCCGGCGCCCTTTCTTCCAGAGCGGGACGGGCACGCCGTCATCGCGCTGTGGGCCAGCGGCCACCCCGCGATGACCATCGTCGCGTCGCCGCGTGCGGTGGCTGAGCCTTGGATCGTGCTGGACGTCGACGCAGGCGAGGCGCGGGAGGGACACAGCGGTGGGCCGCTGTGGGACCGGGACCGGGAGGCCGTGGTCGGGATCGTGGTCGCCACACACGTGGACGCGCCCGGCAAGACCCCGGTGGCACGGCGCCCGTTGTACGCGATCGGCCTGCCCGCCATCGAGGCCGAGCTGCCGGACCTTCCGCCTGTCGAGGTGCCCACAGCAGGACACGGCCAGCAGCGGACGCTGGCTGCCTTGGAAAGGCTTTTGCCGGGCACTCAGGCCGTCCTAAAGTGTGAGGTCAGGCTGGCCGCCAAGCTTGGCAGGGAGTCCATCCATCAGGCGGCGGATCATCACCGGTTGCTCGCTCTCGCCGTCGGCGTGCGACGCGGCGTGCCGGAACTGCTGAAAGTGGTCCGGGAGTACCTGGTGGACACCGGCGCCCTCAGCTCCTCGGACGAAAGGGCCGCCTGGGACCGGCTCCTGCGCGCGGCACGTGTGGTCAGCCCCAGGGAGACGCTGACAGCGCGACAGCGGCGGGAACTGGTCGGCCTTCTCGCCCAGTGCCGTGAGACCGACCCCGAGGATCTGCTGCGTGCTGTACTCCCGTACGCCGACGAGTTGCCATTAGTCTCTGGACTGGTGGACGTCACCGACCTCCTCGAGGGGTACCCGTCTGACAACCGGTTGATGCCTCCGCTCCTCCAGTCAGTTGTCCGGATCGGCCTTGTGGAGCACTCCGTGGGGAATCCTCTGTCGGAGGAACTGGACGCCTGGGTCGACAGGGTGGCACCGCAGCTGGGAATACCTGAGGCCGCCGTCGACCAATTCCGGGAGGATATCCGCCCGAAGCCCCGCGGCCATCCCACCGGGGCCGCAGCGACTCCCCGCATCCAGGTCGAGTTGCTGCCCGTACCCCCAGGGCAACGCTTCACCTATCAGATATGGGTCTGTGACGGTGACGGCCGCCACGAGGTCGTCCTGGTGCAGGACTCCGAGGTGTCGAGCGAAAAGGTGGTCGAGGGCGTCCGGGCAGTGCTGCGCAACGAGGTGAACGAACACGCAGATCAGGCGCTGGTGGAGTTCTTCGTGGAACCTCTCTGGCTGCGGCTCGACGTGGACACCTGGCACCTGAGGGGAGACGAGGACGACGACTTCTTCCTGGGCGTCATGCGTCGGGTCGTCCTGCGCAGTTCCGGACGGACGCGGGACACCTACGCCGGGTGGAAGCGGCGCACCAAAGCGCTCCCGTTGTCCCGGCCCCTCGTCCTCGACCAGCGCTCGGCACGCCCGGGCGTCGCTCAGGCACAGCTCGAGGCGGTTCCGGACGCCGGCGTCGTCATCATGTGCTGCGAGCAGCAGCACCAGAACCAGGTGCTCCGGCAATGCCTCCAGGCAGGTGTGCACACTGTCCTGTGGCACCGTCAGGATCACGACACCGAGACGGCCAAGCGGCTGCTCGACCTGATGGAAGGCATCAGCCACACGGACCTGCCGGAGACGGTGCGGCGGGAACGGGCCAGGGCCCTGGCCGACCCCGACTGCCCGACCCACCACGGGCGTCGGCTGTCACTCCTGTACGACGGGCCGGACTACCGACCGCCACCGTTTGCTCCCGATGCCTGGGCCCTCACCCAGCCCTGAACCCACCATGCCAAGGAGAGCGACCGTGTCGCACAGCCCAGCACCCGATCACGACCCCGGCGCGGCAGCCGAGGACTGGTGGGTGTTCCGCGGACCGGCCGACCTGCCCGCTCCGCCACCGTGGCGGAGTCTCGCCGAATCGCCGAAGACTCCGACGGCCCACCAGTACCTCATGGGCCCGGAACATGTCGCAGTCGTCAACGCCGCACTGCACCTGCGCCGCCCCCTGCTGGTCACCGGGCGTCCCGGCACCGGCAAGAGCTCCCTCGCCCACGCCATCGCCGAGGATCTGGAACTGGGTGACGTACTCCGCTGGCCGGTCAACAGCCGCTCGACGCTGACGGACGCCCTCTACCGCTACGACGCGGTGGGCCGACTGCGCGAGGCAACGCTGGAACGCGAGACACGAGCCACGCGCGGCGTTTCCAGGAAACTGAGGCAACGTCCTAGGGGCCGCCGGTCGGGCATCGGCGACTTCCTGCGACTCGGCCCGCTGGGCACGGCACTCGCCGCCACGGATCGCCCCCGAGTACTGCTCATCGACGAGCTGGACAAGGCCGACATCGATCTGCCGAACGACCTCCTCGTAGTACTGGAGGAGGGAGCATTCGAGATTCCCGAACTCGCGCGGCTTCCCGAGGACCAACAGAGCGCCGACGTGCTGGTCACCGGCAGCAGGAAACGTGTCAAGGTGCACCGCGGAACCGTGTCGTGCAGCCACTTTCCGATCGTGGTCATGACCAGTAACGGAGAACGGGACTTCCCCCCGGCCTTTCTCCGTCGCTGTGTGCGCCTCGATCTGCCGGACCCAGACGAGGAGAAGCTCCGCGACATCGTCCGCCTCCATCTCGGAGCCGAGGCGCTTGCCGACGCCGAGGATCTCATCCAGAACTTCCTGCAGAGAGCGGCTGTGCAGACCCTTGCCACCGATCAGCTCCTGGCCGCGGTTCATCTGCGCGTTACAGGAGCCGATCTGAGCCGCGAGCAGCTGATCAACGCCGTCATGCACCGTCTCGACGAGGCTTTCCCGGCGTGATCGCCCGACTGCGTCGGGTCCTGGACGACCTCGGTTACCCGCTCGGCGGCGAGGAGCTCCTGGACGTCCTCCTCCTGGCCCGTGTCATGAAAGGAGCCCGGACAGGAGCGGGCGACGCGACGGCGCCGGATCCGGCGGAGGCAGAAGAGGCCGGGCCTCTGGCCGACGACGTCGGGCAGGCTGACACCGATGAGCAGGGCTTCGACCCGACGGGTTCCGGACCTGGCCCCACGAGCCCGACGGAAGAACCGGTAACGGGGCGGCGCCGGTTTCTGTTCCCCGACAGCAGGACAGCCCAAACCGCCACCGGCACGGCCGCTCGTGCCGTGCGCGTCCCGGCGCCGCGGGCCCTGCCCGGAGCGCACGGCCTGGCCCGATCGCTCCGACCCCTGCGCCAGTACCGGGATCACCTGCATCGCAAGGTCGTCGATGTGGAGGCCACCGTCAGGCTCACTGCGGAATCGGGCACCCTCGACGTGGTGCTGCGCCCCGAGCGTGAGCTGCGGCACTCAGCCCTACTCCTGGTCGACGACTCTTCGTCCATGCGCGTGTGGCGGTCACTGGTGCCGGAACTCGGCGGCCTGCTGGAGCGCAGCGGCAATTTCCGCACCATCCACGTCAGCAGATTCACCCCGCAGAAGCTGAGCCCGCGGCACCACAAGAACGGTGCCGGGGCATCGGTCACCTTCCTGCTGACGGACGGCGTTCATCCGGCCTGGATGAGCCCTGACACGGTTGACGCCGTCGCAGACTGGGGGGCACGTGGGCCCGTCGCCGTTCTCAACCCGTTGCCGCGGCGCTTGTGGCGCGCCACAAGGTTCCAGCCGCAGCCGCACCTGCTCAGGGCCACCCAGCGCTTCCCGGCGGCGGACCAAGTGCTGATGCTGGACCCCTTGACAGGTGAACGTGCGGAACTCGGTTCGGGCCGGCTGTCCCTGCCGGTGCTCGCACTGTCGCCGTCCTCGCTGGCGTCGTGGGCGCAGCTGCTGACCGGGCCCGCCGTCCCCCACCTCGTCGAGGCAACTGCGCTGGGGTCTCTCAGCGCCGGGGCGGCGGAGGCGGGACCTGCCCCCGCGACTGTGCCGCCGGACCGGCTGATCGCCGTGTTCCGGGGGTCCTTTTCTCCGCAGGCCTACCGTCTGGCAGTCCGGCTTTCCGCGATCAGGCCCCTCAGCCCGCTCCTGATGCAACTCGTCCGCGGTGCCACCCTTCCCGAGGCCACCTCGGCACACGTCGCCGAGGTGCTGCTCGGAGGGCTGCTGGAGCGTCTCGACGACGAGCAAACGCTCGAAGGGTTCCCGGAATCGCTGCGTCGAGACGGCCTCTACGACTTCAGGCCCGGCGTACGGGAACTCCTGTCCAGTGCGCTGAGCAGGACACAGTCCCAGGAGATCACCGAGGCCGTGGGCCGAGCCCTCGAGCCGTACCTCGGCCGGCTGCCGGACTTCTCCGCGCTCATGGCCGATGCCTCGGGAACGATCAGGCTGTCGGACGGGGCTTCGCCCTTCGCGGTGGTGGCCGACCCCACCACCAAGGACGGAACCCACGGCAGGCCGCCGTCCGACGCTGCAAGCACACCGGCCAGTGTCCGGGAGATGCCCGCGACATTCGGCGGCGCCCTGCTGCGGGCGTCCGCAGGAGCGGTCGCCGCCGACGCAGGGGACGGTTCGCTGCTGCTACTCCTCAACGACCGCTACGTCCGAGCATTCGGACACAGGCCAGCTTCTTCACAAATCCGAGCCTGGGAAAGAGGTCTTCCCGCACTGGCGGGATGCCTGATCGACGCCGGACTCTCCGAGGTCGAGATGCTCGTTGAGTTCACCCTGCCGATGAACAGCAGACGAGTAGACGTGATCCTGTCCGGCCTGGACCCCGTCCGCTCGGCTCCGTCGTATGTGCTCGTCGAGTTGAAACAGTGGGCTGTGGCCAGACCGGACACGAACGATCCGGCTCTGTGCTCTGCCGGCACCGACACGTTCCTCGTCCTCAACCCCATCGACCAGGTACAGCGCTACCGCGAGTACCTGGTCAAGTTCAACAGCCTGCTGGCAAGACACCCGGAACGCGTCAGCGGGGCCGTCTACCTGCCCAACGCCACCGAGGCTGGAGTGGACGGGCTGCGGGACATCGAACGCGAGGACGGAAGCCGGTTGTTCACCGGTGAACGCCGGGCAGAGTTCCTCACGTACCTGCGTGGGCGGTTCAACGGCGGACGTTCGGGAGCAGAAGCGGCCGACCAACTCCTCCTGGGCAAGCTCCTCCCCCCGAGCAAACTGACGGCTGTCGCGGCCCAGGAAGTGCAGGAAGGGCTTTTCATCCTCCTGGACGAACAACAGATCGCCTATCGCACGGTTCTCAACGCAGTACGGAAGGCACAGCACTCCGCTCACAAGGAAGTCGTCGTCATCACCGGGGGCCCCGGGACCGGCAAGAGCGTGATCGCACTCCACCTGCTGGGCGAGCTGTACCGGCAGGGCGTACCAGCCCTGCATGCCACCGGCTCGCCGTCGCTCACTAAAACCCTGCGCAAGGTTGCAGGCGGCCGCAAGCGTGAAGTGCAGGACCTCTTCAAGTACTTCAACAGTTTCATGACGGCCCCGGAGAACTCCCTCGACGTTCTGATCTGCGACGAGGCCCACCGAATCCGCGAGACCTCCGCCAATCGCTACACCCGGGCCTCTTTGCGCACCGAACGCCCGCAGATCGATGAGCTCATCGACGTGGCACGTGTCCCCGTCTTTCTCCTCGACGAGCACCAAGTGGTGCGCCCCGGCGAGATGGGCACCGTGTCGGAGATCGTGGGGGCGGCCGGGAGGAAGGGGCTGCCGTTCCGGGTCATAGCGCTGGACAGCCAGTTCCGCTGCGGCGGCAGCGACGTCTACCTGAACTGGGTGGTGCGTCTTCTCGGGCTGGAGGCGGGCGAGCCCACGCTCTGGGAACCGGACGGCCGGATGCAACTCCTCGTTGCCGACAGCCCGGAGGAGATGGAGGCGTTCCTGGAGGACCGCCGAAGCGAAGGCTACGGTGCCCGCATGACCGCGGGCTATTGCTGGCCTTGGTCGTCGGAGCCCAGGCCGGGCGATCCTCTTCCCCTGGACGTGGTGATCGGTGACTGGGCCCGCCCTTGGAATCTGCGCGGTGACCGTTCGGTGTCCGGGGCGCCTCCTGCCGCGCTGTGGGCCACCGATCCGGCCGGATCCGGTCAGGTGGGCACCATCTACACGGCGCAGGGCTTCGAGTTCGACTGGAGCGGAGTCGTCATCGGGCCCGACATGGTTTGGCGAGGCGATCGATTCGTCACTGACCGGAAGTCTTCCAAGGACCCGACGCTCAGGGGCGCGGCGGACGAGGAGACGGACCGGCTGATCCGCAACGTGTACAAGGTTCTGCTGACACGGGGCATGGCGGGGACTGTCGTCTACTCGACGGATGCGGAGACGCGTGCGAAGTTGCTCGAGCTGGGCGGTCGGGCACTGGGCGCGCACAGTCGCCGGACCGAGAAATTCGAGCACCTCAAGACCGTGCGGCCGGACCAGGACGAGTGGCGGACCACCCGTACGGGCAGTACCGCTCCCTTCACCCCGGCCCCGCGTTCCGACTGGGATGCGTACCCCGCACTCAGCGATCTCTTCCCCTGGGGAAGCCAAGGTGTGGCCACGCACCGGGCATGGGCCGTGTCGCCGGGCAAGCAGATCCTGGAGCAGCGCTGGAACCAGCTCGTCAGCGAAGAGGATCCCGCGGTCAAAGCCGAGCTGTTCAAGGAGACGAGGGACCGATCCACGGACAGAATCCGGGGCGGGCTGCCCGGCCGTTCCTCGCACGGCGTGCCGATCAGCCAAGAGACCTCCACGCTCGCGGAAGTCGTGCGCATCGGCATGCGCAGCTTCGACCGGCAATGGCTGGTCGCCGACGATCGTGTCATCGACCAGCCGCGCCCAGGGCTCTGGGCGGCATTGCAGCAGCCAGGTCAGGTCTTCCTCAACCAGCCATCGGGGCATCCGATCGAATCCGGGCCTGCTGTCGTCGCCACCAGCCTCCTCCCGGACATGCACCATTTCAACGGGCGAGGTGGCCGGGTGCACCCCGTCCTGCACCCGGACGGCACCAGCAACGTCCCACCGCGGCTACTGCCGGTCCTCTCAGCCCATCTGAATCACAGCCAGGTGAGCGCCCAGGATGTGGCCGCGTACGTCATGGCGGTGGCTGCACACCCCGGCTTCACCGAGCACTTCCAGGAAGAGCTCCTCACTCCGGGCGTGCGAGTACCTCTGACCCGCAATCCCAGGCTCTGGGAAGCGGCCGTGCGCCTCGGCGAGGAGGTTCTGTGGGCCTCCACCTACGGCGAGGTGTGCTTCGACTCAGCTTCGGGACGTCACCACGCCTCCGTCGCCTACGAGCCCGGTGACGCCCGGAGGGTCAGGTGTCTGGCACCCGTCGGTGACAACGTCCCGGGCGAGATGCGCTATGACGCGGACGCACAGACCCTTCACGTCGGTCACGGTGCCTTCGGGCCGGTGCCTGCCGAGGTGTGGTCCTATGACGTGGGCGGAATGAACGTCCTCAAGAAGTGGTTCGGTTACCGCAAGGCGCGGCCGGACAACAGGAAGACGAGCCCGCTGGACGACATCCACGTGAGGCGGTGGCCCGACGAGTGGGGCCTCGAACTCATCGACCTGCTCACAGTGCTCCGCCGACTAATGGAGCTCGCCTACACGCAGAGGGCGCTGCTCCACCGCATCCTTGCGGAAGCCATGGTGACGGACGCGGACCTCACCCAGGCAGGAGTCCTCCCTGTGGACGACAAGGCCCGCACACCGCGCCAGCCAGTCTCCCCGAAGGTGTTCGAGCCGAACGGCGAGTAGTCGGCGACCCCGCCAGACGAGTCCCTCGGCAACGCCCGAGCCCGGGACCGCTCTACCGCATCCCCAAAACTAACCCGGCTCACTCAGAGCCACGAGGCAATGTCGAGGTCGGGTCTCTCACCGGGTACACCAACACCTCGCGTCCTTCGGCCAGCTCGATGGCGAGGGTGCCGTCGTCCGTCACGTGGGCGCGGACCGGGATGCCGTCGTCGAAGACCGCGGTCACTGGGCCGCCGCTCAAGCGGAACTGCTCGACAGTGCCGCAGCCGGAAAGGTTTTCACCGGCCTCGACGGTAGGCAGAAACCGTCCAACCCGGATGCCGGTCCGTTCACCACTACTTCCCGCGCATGCCCTCTGGTGCAAGGCATGCCCGGAGAACAGTGCAATAGCCACACCTGCCATACCGGTCTGCACAATTTTGACCCGCGCCTTCGTCACCGGTGACCCTTGTACGACAGCGACGCGCTCCCCACGGACAACCCTTCCCAGGCTGATCAACCAGAAGATCATCCCACCGGTCAGCCAACGTGACAGTGCCTGGACGACAACATCTACGCCACCGCCACGTCGCTGAGCGGCACCTGGTCGTCGTTCCGTGACTTCGCCGCTCCCGGCACACGCACCTCCGGCAGGCAGACCGCGAACGTCATCACCGTCCAGTGCGCCTCCGGTACCAAGCACATCTACGCGGGCGACCGCTGGAACACGGCCGATCTGGGCGCGTCGAAGCTGATGTGGCTTCCCCTGACCATCAGGGGTACTGACCGAGAACTGAACTGTTCCGGTTAATGGAACATGTTCTGCCGTGCTCGGGGTGTGTCGTCTATCCAAGGAGTGCCGCATTCGATTGCTGCACCCGCGCTTCCGGAGGTCGCCCATGCCGTCCCATTCGTCCCGCACGCCCTCCCCGGAGACGAAAAAAACGGCCCACGCCCTCTGGGAGGCTGAGCAGTCCGGTACGCCATGTCCGCCGGTACGCGACCAGTTGCCTGCCGGAGATGTGAGCAGCGCCTACGCCGTGCAGCGCCTCAACGTCGAGCGCAAGCTCGCTCAGGGCGGTCGCCTCGTCGGTCGCAAGATCGGTCTGACCTCGCCTGCGGTGCAGGCCCAACTCGGCGTAGATCAGCCGGACTTCGGCGCGCTGCTGGCGGACATGGCGGTGCCCGACGGCGGGACGGTGCCCTACGGGCGGCTGCTCCAGCCCAAGATCGAGGCAGAGGTCGCGCTCGTGCTGGCGGCCGGCCTGCCGCACCCCGACACGACGGTCGCCGACGTGCTGCGAGCAGTGGACTTCGCCGTCCCCGCCCTGGAGATCGTCGACAGCCGGATCGCGGACTGGGACATCAGTCTGATCGACACGGTCGCCGACAACGCCTCCTCCGGCCTGTTCGTCCTCGGCGCAACACCAGTGCCGCTGACCTCTGTCGATCTGCGCGCCGTGCGCATGACGCTCAGCCGCGACGGCGAGGAGGTCTCGCACGGCACCGGCGCCGACTGCCTCGACGGCCCCCTGAACGCGGCCGTGTGGCTCGCGTCGACGCTGGCCGGGATGGGCGATCCGCTGCGCGCCGGCGACGTCGTGCTGACCGGCGCCCTCGGCCCCATGGCTGTCGCCACCCCCGGCAGCCGCTTCGAAGCGGTCATCTCCGGACTCGGCTCCGTACGCGTCGGCTTCGCACCCGCATCCGACCAGAAGGCAGGGCAGCAGTGACCACCACAACATCTTCTCCCCGTACCAAGGTGGCCGTCATCGGCTCGGGGAACATCGGCACCGACCTCATGATCAAGGTTCTGCGGCTCTCGGAGAGCCTGGAGATCGCTGCCATGGTGGGCATCGATCCGGATTCCGACGGTCTCGCCCGGGCGAAGCGCCTCAAGGTCGCCACCACGCACGAGGGCATCGACGGCCTGGTCGGCATGGACGAGTTCCAGGACGTGAGGATCGTCTTCGACGCCACCTCCGCCGGCGCTCACCGCCACCACGACGAGGTGCTGCGCGCGCACGGCAAGACGGTGGTCGACCTCACCCCCGCCGCACTGGGACCGTACGTCGTCCCGCCGGTCAACGGCGCCGCGCATCTGGACGCGACGAACGTGAACATGGTCACCTGTGGCGGCCAGGCCACCATCCCGATCGTCGCCGCCGTGAACGCCGTCACGCCTGTGCACTACGGCGAGATCGTCGCCTCCATCTCGTCCCGCTCGGCCGGTCCGGGTACCCGGGCCAACATCGACGAGTTCACCGAGACCACGTCGTCGGCCATTGAGAAGGTGGGTGGCGCGGCGCGCGGCAAGGCGATCATCATCCTCAATCCGGCCGAACCGCCGCTGATCATGCGTGACACCGTGCACTGCCTGGTCTCCGACTGCGCCACGGAGGCCGTCACCGCGTCGATCGAAGAGATGGTCGGGCGGGTGCAGGCGTACGTGCCCGGTTACCGCCTGAAGCAGAAGGTGCAGTTCGAGCGGGCGGCCGCTGACGACCCGCTGCACACCCTCGCCCGCGGCGGTGGCGACGCACTGAAGGTGTCCGTCTTCCTGGAGGTGGAGGGCGCCGCCCACTACCTGCCGGCCTACGCCGGCAACCTCGACATCATGACCTCGGCCGCGCTGCGCACCGCGGAGCGCATGGCCGGCCTCCCCCACTCTCGGCTTCGCTCGAGCGGGGGGACCCCCATCGCCCCGGAGGTGGCGTCCCGATGACCCGTCTGTACGTCCAGGACGTCACCCTGCGGGACGGCATGCACGCCGTCCGCCACCGCTACACCGTCGACCAGGCCCGCACCATCGCCGCCGCCCTCGACACGGCCGGAGTGTCCGCCATCGAGATCGCCCACGGCGACGGATTGTCCGGCTCCAGCATCAACTACGGCGTCGGCGCGCACACCGACTGGGAGTGGATCGAAGCGGTCGTGGACGCCGTACACCAGGCGACCCCCACCACTCTGCTGCTCCCCGGTATCGGCACCATCCACGAACTGAAGCAGGCCCACTCCCTCGGCATCCGCTCGGTGCGCATAGCCACGCACTGCACCGAGGCCGACATCTCCGCCCAGCACATCGCCGCCGCGCGCGAGTTGGGCATGGACGTCGCCGGGTTCCTGATGATGTCCCACATGGCCGAACCGGCCGAACTCGCCCGCCAGGCCAAGCTGATGGAGTCCTATGGCGCGCACTGCGTCTACGTAACCGACTCCGGGGGCCGCCTCACCATGGACGGCGTCCGCGACCGCTTCCGCGCCTATCGGGACGTCCTGGACCCGGCCACCGAACTGGGCATCCACGCCCACCACAACCTCGGCCTGGGCGTGGCCAACTCGGTCGTCGCCGTCGAGAACGGCGTCACCCGCGTCGACGCCTCCCTCGCAGGGCAGGGCGCCGGGGCGGGCAACTGCCCCCTGGAAGCCTTCATCGCGGTCGCCGACCTGATGGGCTGGGAGCACGGCTGCGACCTGTTCCCCCTGATGGACGCCGCCGACGACATCGTACGACCGCTGCAGGACCGCGAGGTGCGGGTGGACCGCGAGACCCTCACTCTCGGCTACGCGGGCGTGTACTCGAGCTTCCTGCGGCACGCCGAGAAGGCCTCCGAGCGTTACGGCATCGACACCCGCGCCATTCTCGTCGAGGTCGGACGCCGCAAGATGGTCGGCGGCCAGGAGGACATGATCACCGACATCGCCCTCGACCTCGTGTCCCAGGCGTCGTCGGCCTGACGGCGGGGAGGGCGGGGCGGCGGGTGCCTTTGCGGGACACGCTGAGTGATCTCGTGTCTTGTGCCTGCTCCTCATCGCTGTTGGCGCGGAAGCCCGGCAGGGGCCTGATCCACCGGGATCAGGCCCCTGCCCTGGTACTGGCTCCGGTGCCGGCCGTCGGCCCCTGATGCCTGCTTCAGTAGGCGACCGTGAATCGGTCGCGGATGTGTGAGGGACTCTCCAGCTCGTCGACGATCGCGATGGCGTAGTCGTCGAACGAGATCCCGGGCAGCGTCCCGTCCGGGGTTTGGAGCAGTTCCCGACCACCACGACGGAAACGGCCGGTGCGCTCACCCGGGCCGATTCCGGGCGGCGGAGCGAGGTAGATCCAGTCCAGGTCGTCGACCTGCTCCAACAGCTTCCAGAAGTGCGCCGCGGCGGCGGCCGATTTCGCGAATTCCGCGGGGAAGACGTCCGTGTCCATGACGCGTGTCTTCGTGCCCGGCACGAGCAGGGTTCCGCTTCCGCCCGTGACGAAGTAGAGCGGCGCCTTCGATTCCCTGACGGACGAGATCAGCCGGGCGTGGTCTGTTTTGGCGTACTGGATCGCCGTGACGACCACGTCGTGGCCCGTGATGACGGGCACGAGCTGGGCGGAGTCGTTGGCGTCGGCCTCGACGGTCCGTACCGACGGGTGGGATGCGACGAGCTCCGGATGGGTTGTCACGGCGGTGACCCGGTGTCCCCGTGCGATGAGCTCGGCGATCAGGGGGCGGCCGACGTTGCCGGTGGCACCCACCACCGCGACGTTCAACGACGGACCAGACGTGCTGTGTGATTCAGCCATGGACTTTGCTCACTTTCATCACTGCGACCATCGGCGCTCCGTAGAGCATGTCCACCCACCAGGTCGAATCCGCCCTGGCTCGCCTTGCGGAGCGCGGCGGGACAGTCGTCGTCCAGCCGGACGACCTCGTCCGCTCCCCGCTCCTTGAGGGCGTCGAGCACGGCGGGGTTGCGGCCCGCCACCACCCGTCCGGCACCGAGGACTTTGGCCGCCTGGATCGCAATCCGACCGACGCTGCCCGTGGCCCCGAGGACCAGAACCTGCTCACCCTGGCGGAGACCGGCCTTCCGGGTCAGGGACAGCCGCGCGGAGATTCCGGCCACGCCGATCGCGAGCGCGGCACCGTCCGCCAGCGCGTCCGGGATCTCCTGCACCGAGTCCGCCGAGGTGACCGCCCGCTCAGCGAACGAGCCATGTGGCAGGTGCGTGCGTCCGAAGTAGACGCGAGTTCCGTCACCGACGGTGCCGACGCCCTCGGAGCCCGGCACATAGGGAACCGGCGGAGGTTGGTTGACTCCGGCCGCGACCACCAAGTCATGCGGGTTGACCCCGGCGGCCGTGACGGTCACAACCGTGCCGTGCTCGGTCGGGCGGGGTTCGTCGACCTCCTGCAGCGCAGGGACCCCTCCGGCTTTTGTAATGACAGCTGCTCGCATGACGGCGACGCTAGGCCGGACGGCCAGAGCTGCCGAGCGCCGGTTTCGGCTGCTGGAACCCCGGAGGCGGCACGATGACGCCCGGAGCCCGTGGCGTGGCCGGGGCGGCGCCCGTGCGCTCGCTCGGTCGAGACGTGCTCGACATGTCCAGGGGGATCGGATTCAGCTTTGTTTCTGCCGCGTGGACGCCAACGCGCGAGTGACGGGGTTCCGGGGGGTGGAACAACCTCCTGCCGTCACAACGGTGGCGTGTGAATCATGGCGGTCTGCAGCACATGTCAAGTGAGGAGTGAGCATGGCCGACGCACCGATCACCACGACCAAGGTCGCGGTCGGAGAGTACGAATTCCAGCTGAACGCTTCCGGTGACAAGTCCAAGCCGGCCCTCCTGTTCCTGCACGGTTCCGGACCGGGCGCGACCGGCCTCTCGAACTGGGAGGCGGTGCTGAAGGATCTCGGGAACGACTACTACTGCCTCGCGCCGGACGTCATCGGCTTCGGCGACTCCAGCCACCCCGAGCCGCCGCCGCAGGGCATGGCGGCCTTCACCCAGCTCCGAGTCGACACCCTGATCGGGCTGCTGGACGAGCTGGGACTGGAGAAGGCGGTCTTCGTCGGCAACTCCATGGGCGGCATATGGTCGCTCGGTGCGACGCTGCAGGCGCCGGAGCGGGTCGAGAAGATCGTTCTCATGGGTTCCGGCGGTTCGCCGATTCCGCCCGGTGCCGCGATCCCGTCGCTGGCCCTGTTCTACGACAATCCGACGACCGAGGCCATGCAGCACATGCTGGAACAGTTCGTCTACGACCCGCAGCTGTTCGGCGGGGACCTGCGGAAGATCGCGGAGCAGCGGATCCCGCGCGCCGTGCGGCCGGATGTGGAGCGCTCCCACCGGGCCACCTTCGTAGACGTCCTCGACCGGCCGTGGGCGCTGACGCCCGAGGACGCGGCCAAGATCGAGCAGGATGTTCTCGTCATCCACGGGCGTGAGGACCGGTTCGTTGTCTTCGACGGCGGCAAGTGGTTCTTCGACCACCTCCCGAACGTGCGGCTGTACGGCATCGGGAAGTGCGGCCACTGGACGCAGATCGAGCAGCACGACCGTTTCGTGGCCGCCGTGCGCGGCTTCGTCAGCGGGAGCCTGTGACAGTGCCGCTGTACGAGCTCGACGGGATCGCACCCGCCGTCCACCCGGACGCGTTCGTCGCGCCCACCGTCGTACTGATCGGCGACGTTGTCATCGAGGCGGGCGCGTCGGTCTGGTACAACGCGGTCCTGCGGGGCGACTACTCCCGCATCACGGTGCGCCGAGGAGCCAATGTGCAGGACGGCAGTGTGCTGCATGGACCACCCGATCTGCCCACGGAGATCGGTCCCGGCGCGACCGTGGGGCATCTGTGCGTCGTGCACGGCGCGGTCATCGGGGAAGAGGCACTGATCGGGAACGGCAGCACCGTGCTCGACGGTGCGCGGGTCGGGGCGCGGTCGCTCGTCGCCGCGCATTCGCTGGTACCGGCCGGTTCGGACTTCCCGGCGGAGGCCCTGGTGGCGGGTATTCCGGCGGTGGTCAAGCGGTCCATCGTCGGAACGACCGCCGAGCAGTGGATACTGAACAACCCAGGTGTGTATGAGGTGTTGGCGCGAAGACACGCCGCGGGAATCAAACCAGTTCGGTGAGCATGGGCGGGAGCTGCCCCGGGATCGGCCCGATCAAGGCCGGTTCCGGGGCAACTGCCGTTATCGGTGGCGTTCATGGCAATGAGTTCCAGTGACCGGCACTCGACATTGTGGCCGCTGCCGGTAATTCCGACAGTGCATGCATGACTGTTCTGATCATCGGCGCCTCGGTGGCGGGCGTGCGTACGGCGCAGGCTCTCCGGCAGGGGGGCTTCCAGGAGCGCATCACCCTCGTCGGCGAGGAGCGGCACCAGCCGTACGACAAGCCGGCCCTGTCCAAGGAGGTGCTGGCCCCCGACCGTGCGGGCGAGCCTCCCGTCCTGCTGACGAAACAGGAGGCCGACGAACGCGGCATCGAGCTGATGCTCGGCGTGAAGGCGGTCGGTCTCGACCTCACCGAGCGGCGCGTGGCGACCGACGGGGGCGAGCGGTTGCCGTTCGACCGGCTGGTCCTCGCCACGGGGGTCACCCCGCGCACACTGCCGGGTACCGGCGACCTCTCGGGCGTCCACACCCTTCGGACGGCCGACGACGCGTGGGCGCTGCGAGCCGAACTCGACCGTTCGCCCAGGGTGGTGGTCATCGGGGCCGGCTTCATCGGCGCCGAGTTCGCTGCAGCGGCCCGGGCGCGCGGGCTGGACGTCTGTGTCGTGGAAGCGCAGCCGATCCCCATGGCCCATCTGTTCGGTGAGCGGGTAGGTCGGATGCTGGCGGGCATTCACGCCATGAACGGCGTCGCGGTCGAGGCCGGCGTCGGATTCAGCAGCTTCACCGACGACGGACGGGGCCGGGTAACCGGTGTCGTCCTGGCCGACGGCCGCACCCTCCCTGCCGACCTGGTCGTCGTCGGCATCGGCGCACGTCCCGCCACGGACTGGTTGGAGTCCTCCGGGCTCGATCTCGCCAACGGGGTGGCCTGCGACAGCCGGCTGCGTGTCACGGGCGTGGGCGTGGGCGCGGTCTACGCCGCAGGTGACATCGCTCACCGGTATCACCCGATGTGCGGCAAGTCGCTGCGCATCGAGCACTGGACCAATGCCGGGGAGCACGGGGAGATCGTCGCGGCCGACATCCTCGGGCAGCAGGCGCCACGGGCCCAGGTGCCCTACGTCTGGTCCGACCAGTACGGTCGGCGCATCCAGATCGTCGGCAGGCCCGCTGAGGGCCGGCTGAGCGCGCTGCGAGGCGGCATCGAAGACAGCGGGATGACCGCCGTCTACGCCGATGAGGCGGGGCGGGCCGTCGGCGCCCTGGTCGTCGACGATCCGCGCACCTTCATGTCCTGCCGCAAGGCGGTCGCCTCCGGGGCGCAGGTCAGTGACCTCGGCCTGGGCCTGCTGGAAGCCGCGTGAGTAGTGCGGGCCCACGAGGCCGCCGGGCTGTTCCAGCCGACGGAACCACCGCTGTCCGGTGGCCGCGGGCCGCGCGAAGGTGCAGGACACCGCTGACGGGAGGGTGAAAGATGCTTCACGATGTCACCGTGGTCGAGGCCGGGAGCCGGGTCTCGACCATGTACTGCGGCAGGTTGCTAGCCGATGTCGGCGCCCGCGTGGTGCGCCTTGAGCCGCGTGCCGGCGAACGGCCGACGGCGCAGGACGCCGGATACGAGGCCTACGTGAGTCATCTGCACCAGGGCAAGCGCGTGGTGCGGTGCGACTCCGATGAACTCGCGGACGCCCGGACCGCCGTCGCCCGGCTGGTGCCGGAACTCGCGACCGGCCCGGCCGTCGTGATCTGCGACGACGACCTGCCGGGATTCCGGGCGCTGGCGGAAGCCCTGCGCAGGGAGAATCCGCGGCTGGTCGTGGTCACCGTTTCCGACTACGGGCTCGACGGCCCGTTCGCCAAGTTGCCGGCGACCGAGTTCACACTCCAGGCCGAGGCCGGCCTCACCGTGCTCCACCCCAGAGGGGACCGTCCGCCGGTCGCCAGCGGCGTGGAGTTTGGCGAGCTCACGGCCGGAGCGTGCGCGGCCGTGGGTGCGGTGTCAGCGCTGTTGAGCACCGAGGCCGGGGCGGCCTCGGCGATCGACGTCGACGTCTCGCGTTTCGAGGCGCTGGTCGGACTGCTCCAGTTCCCCTGGCTGTTCTCCCAGCTCTCTCCCCACACGCGCTACCCGATCCCGCAGAACCCCGTTCCCGGTGTCGAACGCGCGAAGGACGGCTGGGTGTGCGTCGTCGCCGTCACGGACGCGCAGTGGAAGGCGTTCAAGGAGATGGCAAGGGTGCCCGAACTGGACGACTCCCGGTTCGACATGGTCTCGGACCGGCTGTACAACGGCACCGAGATCACCCCGTTGGTCCGGCGGTTCACCGAGCGCCACACGGTCGAGGAGCTGACCGAGCTCGGTGTGCTCCACCGTGTGCCCGTGGTCCCGCTGACCTCGCCCGACACGGTCGCCGAGCTGGCGCCGTACGCCGAGCGGAACTCCTTCGTACGGCATCCGGAAGCCGGCTTCCTACAGCCTGCACCGCCGTTCCGGATCTCGCGCCCGAGCGTGCGGACTCCCGCTGCGGCCACTGCCGAGGCGGACCCCGCGCAGCCTCTGAAGGGCCTGCGCGTCGTGGAGTTCGGCACCTTCCAGGCGGGGCCCCTGGCCACGGCCCATCTCGCCTCCCTGGGCGCCGAGGTGATCAAGGTGGAGGCGGTGAACCGCCCCGACGCCATGCGCTTCTCGGGCAATCCCATGACCGTGAACCGCTCGTGGGAGCGCGCAGGCCCCTTCCTCGGCCCCAACATCGGCAAGCGGGAGGTCACACTGGACCTCTCCGACGCCAAGGGCCTGGACCTGGCAAAGCGGTTGATCGCCACCGCGCACGTGGTGCTGGAGAACTACACGCCTCGCGTGCTTGACGACCGGGGACTGGACTTCGACGGCATGCGCGAGGTCAACCCGGACCTCATCGTCGTCCGCATGCCCGCATGGGGGCTCACGGGCAGCTGGCATAACCGCCCGGGGTTCACCTACACCGCCGAAGCGGCCGCAGGGGTCACCCAGATGACCGGGTACGAGGACGGCGAACCGGTTGTCACCGGCACGGTCACCGACCCGTTCTCCGCGCACCTGGCGTCGTTGGTACTGCTGACGGCGATCCGGCGGCGCCGCCGTACCGGCGAGGCCGTGTGCGCGGAGCTGGCGCTGGGCGATGTCGCCATACAGCTGACCGCCCGCCCGGTGATCGAAGCGTCGGCCACTGGAGAGCCGCGCACACGTGCCGGTAACAGATCCCCGCTCGCGATCCCGCAGGGGATGTACCCGTGCGCCGACGACGACTGGATCGCGATCTCCGTCACGACCGACGCGCAGTGGACGGCCCTGTGCCGTGTCCTGGGCCGCGACGACTGGGCCGCCGACGCGGAGTTCGCGACGGCCGAAGGACGCCGCGAACGGCATGCGCAGCTCGACGACGGCCTTGCCCACGCGTGTGCCGGGGAGCCCGCCGAAAAGATCGTGGCGGCCCTTCGTTCCGCGGGGGTGCCCGCGGCCGTCATGGCCGTCGGTCTGGATCTCGCCGACCACCCTCAACTCGTTCATCGGCAGCGGCCGTTCCCGGTGCACCATGCGGTCGCCGGTACGGTGCGACACCTCGCACCGGCCATGCGCTTCTCCCACGCCCCCCGTCCGCCGGCCGTGGGCCCCGCCCCGCTGTTCGGCCAGGACAACGAGGCCGTGCTGACCGAACTCGGGTGCACCGAGGCGGAGATACGGGAGCTCGCCGAAAAGCGTCTGGTGGGCGACAGCCCGTACGGAATCACGTACAAATGACGCACATTCCCGAAGATACGGCCGCACTTGCGGCGATCTGCCGCACGTGGGCGACACGCACACCCGAAGCTGCCTGTCTCACCTACGACGGTGTGACCCGGAACTGGCGCGAGGTGTACGAACGCAGTTGCCGTGTCGCACAGGGGCTCACCGGTTCCGCGCCGGGTGCGAGGGAGCGGGTGCTCTACCTGGGCCGCAACAGGCCCGAGTTCTTCGAGGTCCTGTTCGGTGCGTCGATGGCGGGTTGGGTGAGCGTCGCCGCGAACTGGCGGCTCGCCCCGCCGGAGTTGCTCTTCGTGGTCAACAACGCGCGCCCCAGAGTGCTGTTCGTCTCGGAGGATCTCGTCGGCAAGCTCACCCCTGTCCGGGACGAGCTTACGACGGTGGAAACCGTCGTGGTCATCGGGGACGAGACCGACGACTACGAGAAATGGCTTCTCTGCCGGGACCCGCAGGAGCCGCCTGCCGTGACCACGGACTCCGATCCCGCGTTCATGATGTACACCTCCGGCACGACTGGAGTGCCCAAGGCCGCGTTGTTCGACGGCCGGGCCGTGCGCGCGACGTTCAGCGCCGCCGGCGTCATGGGCGTCACCCAAAAATCCGTTCTGCTGGCGGCGCTTCCCCTCTTCCACGCCGCAGGGCTGAACACAGCGATCGCGGCACTGGCCGTCGGGGCACACTGCGTGCTGTCCGCCGATGCCAAACCCCGCTCGGTGCTGGAAGTCGTGGAACGCCACCGGGTGACCACGACCATGGTCGTGCCCGCGGTTCTGCAGGCCCTCCAGGACGAGGACGTCGACCACTACGACCTCTCCGCCCTCGACACCATCGCCTATGCCGGCTCTCCCATGGACCCCGACCTGCTGCGGACCTGCCTGCGCCGCTTCCGCTGCAAGTTCCTCCAGTTCTACGGATCGACGGAGACCATCGGCATCACGGTGCTGCCTCCCGAGGACCACGATCTGGCCGACACCGACGGCAGACTGGGCTCGGCCGGGCTCCCACTTCCCGAAGTGACGGTACGGGTCGTCGATCCCCTGACGGAGAAGGACGTCGCCGAAGGCGTGGTGGGCGAGGTCTGGGCGAAGACACCGACGGCGATGTCCGCGTACTGGGAGGCCCCGGAGGAGACGGCACACGTTCTCGCCCCGGACGGGTTCCTGCGCACCGGCGACGCCGGGTTCCTGCGCGGTGGCTATCTCCATCTGTGCGACCGGCTCAAGGACGTCATCATCACGGGCGGCGAGAACGTGTACCCGACCGAGGTGGAGCACGTCCTCTCGACTCACCCGGGGATCGCCGAGGTCGCGGTGATCGGGGCCCCCTCCCGCCGGTGGGGCGAGACGGTGCGGGCCGTCGTCGTACGGGCGCCCGCACAGCCCTCGCTGACAGAGGGCGAGGTCATTTCGTACGCCAAGGAATACCTCGCGGGCTACAAGAGCCCGACCGTGGTGGATTTCGTGGCGCAGCTCCCGAGGAACGCCTCGGGAAAAGTACTCAAGAGCAAGTTGCGTGAGCCATAGAACGTGGCCGCCATGGAGGTACATGCGCATGGACATCGCATTTCCGCGGATCGAGCCGAGTGTTGCGGAGGACTCGTTCAGGCATGGATCAGGTAGGTCGCTGCCGGTGGCCCGGATCGAGCTCGGCGGTGTCCCGAGAGGCGCGGCGATCGTGCTCTGCGACGCCGGCGCCCTGGAACGGGACGCCGCCGGGTTCATGAGCGGACTGGCCGAGCACGGATACGAGTCCGTCGCCGTCGACCTGTCGCCCACCGGTGGCGACCCGACCGGCACGACCGACCGGGATCTGGTGAGCGACGTCGCCGTGCTGGTGGGGCGGTTGGGTGAACGCGGCTGGTCGCCGGCGCAGGTGGGCCTCGTCGGCTACGGCTTCGGGGGCCGGACGGCACTCTTGGCCACCGCCGAGTTCGCACTCGGCGCGGCGGTGAGCATCGCCCCGTCCGGAGTGGCGGACGCATGGTCCGACGCCCTGCCGCCGCTGATCCAAGTGGCCCGGCACGTCCGGACGCCGTGGCTCGGACTGTTCGGTCAGCAGGACCCCGGTGCCCCTGCGGACGTCCTGGCCAGGCTGGGCTCGTACCTGGGCGGCTCGCCGGCCCACACGGAAGTGGTCACCTATCCGGGCGTCGCCCGGGATTTCTATCGCGACGCCCGCGAGACCCTGGCGCACGTGGCCTCTTTCGACGCGTGGCAGCGAACCATCGAGTGGCTCGATCGGCGCGTGGTGCCGCGGCCCACGCCATTGGCCGCGGAATGGCAAAGACGTGTCGCAAGCGCGGCCCGCGCGTAATTCCTTTCACTTCTGTGAATTCGACGCCCCGGTTCCAGCCGCCGGAACCGGGGGGAGCGCCACATGCAGCTCCACGGCACGGTGCCATTGGGACAGGAAAGGACGGACTACAGGTGTCTGAATACATCGAGGTCGACCAGGAAATCCCCCGCTTCAGGGTGAACCGGAAGGTCATGACGGATCCGGCTGTGTTCGCCGTGGAGCGCGAGCGCGTCTTCGACCACAGCTGGCTCTACATCGGTCACGAGACCGAACTCGCCAAGCCCAACGACTACGTCACCCGAACCGTGGCCGGGCGGCCGCTGATCCTGGCCCGGGACGCCAAGGGGAAGGTGAGGGTCTGGGTCAACTCCTGCCCCCACCGCGGTGCGATGCTGTGCCGTGAGCCGAAGGGCAACGCTCGCTTCATGACCTGCTTCTACCACGGCTGGAGCTTCAACAACTCGGGCGAGGTCGTCTCGATCCCCGACGACGCGGGCTACGGGGCCGGCTTCGAGCGACCGGGGCTGGCGGCTCCCGCGAAGGTCGGCTCCTACCGCGGTTTCGTCTTCGTCAGCTTCGATCCGGACATCGTCGATCTCCCCACCTACCTGGCGGGCGCCAAGGAGTACCTGGACCTGGTGTCCGACCAGTCCGAGGTCGGCATGAGGGTCCTGCCGGGCACGCACGAGTACTCGGTGAAGGCCAACTGGAAGCTCCTGACGGAGAACAGTTACGACGGCTACCACCTCGTCTCCACCCACCAACGCTATCTGGAGATGATCACCGCCGCCCACGGCAAGGCCGACATCTCCTTCGCCTCGAACTCCATAGCCGTCAACCTGGGCGGTGGCCACGCCGTCATGGCCGGCACTCCCGCGAGCGGCGCCGCGCTGGGACGGCCGCTGTCCGAGGAGGCCAAACACGAGAAGGCCGAACACTTCGAGCGGCTCCGTCAGACGCACGGCGACGCGTGGGTGGATCGCATGGGCGGCACCCGCAACCTGGTGATCTTCCCCAACCTGGTGGTCATCGACCTGGTCATGGGCGTGCTGATCCGCAGGATCGAGCCCGTCACGCCCGACTACATGGAAGTCAGTGCCTGGCAGCTGGTGCCACCGGAGGAGGGCGAGGAACTGCACAGGCAGCGCCTGGACAACTTCCTCACCTTCTGGGGTCCGGGCGGACTCGCCTCGCCCGACGACGTGGAGGCACTGGAGACGTGCCAGCGGTCCTACGCGGCCCAGCGGGAACTGCCCTGGTCCGACATCTCCCGTGGGATGCACACGCCTCACAAGGGGATGAACGGCGAATACCAGATGCGCACGTGGTGGCGCCGCTGGCACGAGCTGGTCGCGGGGGAGGCGCTCCCCGAAGAACCGCAGGCCCCGCTTCCGGACTTCTTCGCCGGACAGCGGCAGCGGCCGGCCTCCGCGACCGCAGAGGCCAAATAGCCCCCTCCAACCGAAAGCAGAGAGTCGATCATGGATCTGCAGCCCACTGAAGAGCATCTCGCCGTCGCCGAACTCACCCGCGCCATCGGACTCGACGTTCTGGCCCCCGCAGCGCGGACGGCGGAGGAGGAACGAGCCGTACCGGACGACGTGTGGCGGACCCTGGTGGACACCGGTCTGACCATGCCGCTGTCGGAGGAACTCGGCGGCGGGGGGATTCCGGACACCGTGACGCAGATGATCGCCATCGAGAACCTGGCGTACGGCGATCCCGGTCTCACGATGGCGGCCTTGTGGGGTGGCGCTCCCGCGCTGCTGCTGTCCCGTCACGGTTCGCCGGAGCAGACCGCCGGCCTTGCCCGCCTGAGCGAGGACCCCAAGGCCCGCGGCGCCGTCGCCCTCTACGAGGGATACGGGCGGGGCCCCGAGGACTTCACCACCACCATCAGCACCGCGCCCGACGGAACCGTGCGCGTCAAGGGCCGCAAGGTCGCCGTAGCGTTCGCCGAGACGGCCGACCCCCTGATCGTGGTGGGCCGCGACGCGGACACCGGGGCGCTGCGCGCCTCGCTCGTGCCCGTCTCGGCCGCCGGAGTCAGCGTGCGGGGAACGACACCCGGCCTCGCGCTGGATGCCGCCGCCCTGGCCACCGTGTCGTTCGACGTGACCTTGGCGGCCGCCGCGGCGATCGACGGCGAAGAACTCGCCGGAACCGTGCACCGCCTGCGTCTGGCCCTGGCCGCGGCTCAGGTGGGCACCGCGACGCGCGCGGTGGAGTACGCGTCGGCCTACGCCACCGAGCGTGTCGCCTTTGGAAAGCCGATCGCCGGATTCCAGGGCGTCTCCTTCCCGCTGGCCGAAGCGCTGATGCGGATCTACGAAGTGCGCGCTGAGGTGTTCGAGGCGGCTGTCCTGGTCGACGCGGAGCGGTACACCGAGGCCGCACCCGCCGTTACCCGAGCCGTGAACTACGCCAGTGAGGTGGCCGCAGAGGCGACGCGGACCGCCGTACAGACACTCGGCGGCCATGGCTTCATCGACGAGCACCCGGTCGAGCAGTGGTACCGGAGCGCGGCAGCGCTCTCCGCCATCGACTTCGACCCGCTGCGGTCGGCCTTCACCCCCGCGCTCTGAGCGCCCCACAGACCCGATCACAGAGAACGAGGAGTCATGAGCCTGCCCTTCGAGATCAGCAAGGAACTGGCCGACTACGCCAATACGGTACGTGAATGGTCGGTCGCCGAGTGCCGGCCATACGCGCGAGAGGCCGACGACCGGCACGCCCCGCCGGCGAACTGGGCCGAGATCCTCGACACCAGCCCGGTCCCGCTCGGCCGCGCCGACAAGCCCGAAGAGGGTTCCGTACCGGACTTCGAGGAGGGCGGCTATGTGTCCAAGGCGGTGATCACGGAAGCGCTCGTCTACGGCGACGTGTGGGTGCCGCCCGTGCTGGGCGGCGGCATCGGCGAACTGGTCGTGGAAGCCATGGGCACGCCCGAGCAGGTCGCCAAGTGGTACGACCCCATCGTGGAGGGGGGCGCCCCGACGGGCTTCGCACTCACCGAGCCGGGCTTCGGTTCGGACACCTCCCTGGTGTCCACCACCGCGACCCGCGAGGACGACACCTGGGTGATCAACGGCACCAAGATCTTCTGCACCAACGGAGCCACCGGTGAGTACGTCACCGTGTTCGCCACGGTCGACAAGTCGCTGGGCGCCAAGGGCATCAGCTCCTTCGTGGTGCCCAAGGGAACGCCGGGCTTCACCGTTCCCAAGGTCAGCGAGAGCAAGCTGGGCATCCGCAGCTGGGTGACGTCCGAACTGTTCTTCGACAACTGTGTGGTCCCGCTGGAGAACCGGCTCGGCTGGACGGCCGAGGGCGAAGCGGAGACCAGGGCCAGCGGCCGCAGCGGTGCGTTCGCCGCTCTGGTCCACAACCGTCCTCGCATCTCCTCCATGGCCATCGCCCTGGCCCAGGCGTCGCTGGATGTCACCAAGGGCCTCCTGGTCGGGCAGAAGGCGGGGTTCACTCCGCAGCGGTGGTCCCAGATCGAGACCGAGCTGGAGAACATGGAGCACACGCTGGAGCGGGGCCGCCGACTCGTCCTGCGCGCCCAGTATCTCGTCGACATCGGCAAGGACCGCAGCGACACCGCGGCCGCCGCCGCTGCCAAGGGCTACGCGCCGCAGTCCTGCGAGCGCGTGGTCCGGCGCTGCATCCAGCTCCTGGGGCCCGAGGGCTGGAGCAAGGAACTGCTCCTGGAGAAGTGGTACCGGGACATGAAGATCATGGACATCTTCGAGGGGTCGGGCCAGATCCAGCGCATCATCGCCGGCCGCTCACTCATGGGCCGACTGGTCGGCTGAACCGAGCGCAGACACGTAACAAGGAGTCGCAATGGCCACCCAAGCCCCCACCCCGCCGATCGCACCGGCGCATGTCCCCGACAGCCTGGTCCGCTCGGTGGAACGCTACCTCTACGAGGAGGCCGAGCTGCTCGACACATGGCGGCTGCACGAGTGGCTGGAGCTGTTCGCCCCGCACGGGCAGTACCAGGTTCCGTCCACCGACAAGCCGGACGGCGACCCCGCGCGGGATCTCTTCCTCATCCAGGACGACCGCTTCCTGCTGGAGCAGCGGGTGAACTCGCTGCTCACCCGCGCCGCACACGCCGAGTACCCGCACTCCCGTACCCGGCACCTGATCACCAATGTGCGGGTCACCGACGCCACCGACGGACGGCTGACCGTCACTGCCAACTTCGCGGTGTACCGGGTGCGTTCGGGCACGGTCGACACGTATGTCGGCCAGTACCGGCACATCCTGCTTCAGGACGAGGACGGATCTTTCCGCTACGAGCTCCGCAAGTCCGTACTCGACCTCGACGCGCTGCACCCGCACGGCAAGGTGAGCGTGATCCTGTGAACCGCCTGCAGGACAAGGTCGCGATCGTGACCGGTACCGGCCCGCTCATCGGCGGTGCCATAGCGGCGGGACTCGCCGCCGAGGGCGCCCGGGTGGTGTGCACCGGGCTCGACGAGGAGTCGGTCAAGCCGTCCGTCGCGGCCATCGAGGCGGCGGGCGGCGAGGCGATCGCCGCCATCGGCGACGTCACCGACCCGGCGCACGCCCCGGAGGTCGTGGAGCAGGCGGTGGCCCGTTGGGGGCGCGTGGACATCCTGGTCAACAGCGCCGTGTGGTTCCACAAGCGCGGGCTGCTGACGATGACCGTCGAGGACTACCGTCGGCAGCTCGACGTGATCCTTGGCGGATCCTTCCTCTTCACCCGCGAAGTCGCCATGCACATGATTGACGCCGGCACTCACGGTAGCGTGATCAACATCCTGTCCACGGCGGCCTGGCAGGGTGAACCGGGCAACATCGGCTACTCCACCGGCAAGAGCGGGCTGATCAACTTCACCCGCTCCGCCGCCATGGAACTGGCCAGGCACGGCATCCGGGTCAACGGCTTCACTCCCACCGTGACCCTTCCCGACGACCCTGAGCGGGCCCGTGAGCTCGTGGGACTGATGGCCGGGCCCAGCGAGTACCCGATGAATTTTCAGGGTCTTTTCCCGATGGGCCGGCTGCCCACTCCCCAGGACTACGTCCCCGCAGTGGTGTTCCTCGCCTCGGACGAGTCCTCGATGATCACCGGAAGCAACATCACCGTCGATGGCGGAGCCACGGCCAAGTACTGGCCCTGGCTCTCCGGCTCGGGTCAGGAAGGACGGCTTGGGCCATGACCACCGAACGCCGCTTCGCCTGCCTGGCCGAGGACGTTGCGCCGGGCACGGCCATCACCGTGCCCGGGGACCCGCCGATCGCCCTGTACCGCACGGAGGGAGGCGAGTTCTACGCGACGGCCGACACCTGCACCCACGAGAAGTGGTCGCTCGGGTCCGACAGCGACCTGGAGGGTTGCGAGGTGACCTGCCCGCTGCACATGGCGCGGTTCGACATCCGCACGGGCGAGGCACTCTGCTTCCCCGCCACCGTGGCGCTCCGGACGTACGCGACAGAGATCGACGACGGCAAGGTGTTCGTCGTCGGCTGAGCGCGAGCCGGCTCAGCGACGGTGAGGCCCACAGCGCAACGCTGTGGGCCTCACTGCCGGTCTCACGGCACAAACGTCTCATGGAAGAAACAACGTGCCGCGCAGTTCCAGGCTCTCGAGGAGGTGGCCGCGGAGCAGGTGCGGATCGGCGGCCATACGGCGGCAGTGCTCGACTCCCTCGGCGAACTGCTCCGGGCTCTCGGTGAGGAACAGCAGACGCATGGCCTGCGCCGACAGCGGGGACACGGACTCCTCGAAGACCTTGCGGCGGTCCTCCGCGTACTGGTCGAGAACCGTGTGTTCCGCGTCGCCGTGCACCACGGAGGCCAGCAGCCGGGCGAGTGCGAGGGCCTCGAAGACCCCGCAGGCCAGGCCGAAGCCACGGCTCGGGTTGGTGACGTGGGCGGCGTCTCCGGCGAGTACGACCCGTCCCGACCGGAAGCTCTCGGCCGCACGCTCATGGACCCGGGAGGCCGCCCAGCTCTCCAGCAGCGGGTCGGCCCCGTGCGGCAGCACGGCCTTGAACACGGCGGACATGCGGTCGGCGATCGTCTCCTCCGGCAGCAGCCGGCTCTCCGCGAAGGTGTACCGCCACAGGCCCGTGTCGTCGGCCAGACCGATCAGCGCGCCGTTGTCGAGATCGAGCTGCCAAGAGGAGGGAGACATCCCGAGCCCGGCGAGGTCGAACCGGATATCGGCGGCCACGAACCGCTTGGGCCAGGTCACGCCGGGGAAGCCCATGCCCAGCGACCGCCGGACCTGGCTGTGCGCCCCGTCGGCACCGACCAGCCACGCTGCCCGCAGGGTGGAGACGCCGTGCGGGGTATCTGCCGTCACAGTTACGCCGTGCGAGTCTTGCCACACGTCGGTCAGGCGTGTGCCCCATTCGAACCTGACCCGGGGGTGGCGGGCCAGCCGGTCGACCACGATCCTGGCCAGCACATGG
This sequence comes from Streptomyces sp. NBC_00076, assembly GCF_045041235.1. Classification (NCBI taxonomy): domain Bacteria; kingdom Bacillati; phylum Actinomycetota; class Actinomycetes; order Kitasatosporales; family Streptomycetaceae; genus Streptomyces; species Streptomyces sp. NBC_00076. Next base: position 10,857,988 of record NZ_CP108242.1, on the reverse strand, counting down.
GACGGGACGAGCAACTCGAAAGGATGCTCGACCTCGTCCGTGAGGGACCGCAGGTCGAGGACCAACCGCTCACCGGTGCTCGGAACGACGAAGGATCTGGTGTGTGCCACGACGCCGGCCTGGCAGAGCTCCTCCAGGAGGCCGAGGTCCTCCAGCCCGGGCAGAACCGCCCAGTGGTAGACCATGTCGTACGGTCGCGGCTCGATCCCGGACGCTGCTTCGAGCACCGTGACGTCCAGGCCTGCCCTGGCCAGTCCCAGGGCGGTGAGCAGCCCCACGGGGCCGGCTCCTGCGACGACGACCTGTGCGTCCTGCATAGCGGCTTCTCCTTTCCGCCTCATCGGCTGCGCGAGCGCAGAGCAAGCCGTCTACTTACGCTACGGACCGGTGACCAGGGATGACATGGAGTGTTCCAGTGGCTGGAACCTGGACCGCACGGCCTGGGTGGGGGTTTCATACTGCTGAGATGCGGACGAAACCTGGGTGTGCGGTCCGTCGTATGTGCCAGGCCGAACGGAGGGCTGATGCTGATCGCCGAGAATCCGCCGTCGATCCTCTCCAAGGCTTTCGACGTGCTGCGGGCGTTCAACAGTCATGAACGCGTGATGACCCTGACGGAGCTCTCCCGTGCCTCGGGGCTGCCCAAGTCCACCGTGCACCGGCTGCTGGCCCGGTTGATCGAACTGGGCGCGATCGAGCACCACCGCGCCGGGTACCGGATCGGGATCGAGCTGTTCCAGTTGGGCAGCACCACTCCGGCGGGCGTCATGCGGGATGCGGCCATGCCGCACATGGCCAGGCTTCACCGATGGACGGGACACACCGTGCAACTGGGGGTCCTGCGCCAGTTCGATGTCGTGTACCTGGAAAAGGTGGCGCGCAACAGCAAATCGTCCGACCCGGACGGTGTCGGTGTACGGTTGCCGGCCAGCTGCACTGCCGTGGGCAAGGCCATGCTGGCGCACGAGAACCTGGAAGACCTGAAGCACTTCCTGCCCAGCCCTCTCCCCGGCCTGACACCGCACACCATCACAGACGTCGACAAGCTGATCCCCGAGCTGCGGCGCATCCGCCAGGGCGAACTGGCTCGTGAACGCGAGGAGGCCAGGCTGGGCCTGGCCTGTGTCGCCGCGCCGATCGTGGTGCGGGGCTTTGCCGTGGGTGCGCTCTCCGTGGCCTATCCGTCCGACGTGGAGCTCGACCCCAAGACCGGGACCGTGCTTCGGGACACCACCGCACAACTGGCCAAGGAGCTCAAGCAGCAGTTGCCGGAACACGCCCGCTGGTTCCCGCGCGACGCATGACCCGCGGTGGCGGCCACACGTCGCGCGAGAACGTCGTCACTGGTACAGCGCGAAGACCTTGTTGGAGTTGAGGATCTCCGTCTGGACGAAGTCGCTCCACTGCAGTTCGAGACCGAGTTCCGACATCGCACCCAGCAGACAGAACCAGTTGAGCATCTCGTGCTGGCCGGCGTCGACCACCTCTCGCGTGGTCACCTTCTGCCAGGTGTCGTAGTCACCCGCGACGAGGGCGTCGTAGAGCCTGATATCGGCGTCGGAGTCCGGGCGCAGGTGCCAGTCCTTGTCGTTGAGGAAGGCATGGGACCAGCTCGCCGACGCGACCAGCGCCACACGCTTGTCGCCGGCCGCCACCGAACGCGCCACCGCCCGGCCCAGCTCGAAGCAGCGCACCGGCGACGGACCCGGCGGGTCGAGCTGCTCACCGGCCTTGATGTCGGCGAACTTGGCCATGCCGCCCTGCCGGGCGATGACGTGCTCGCCGTAACAGTTCACCGCGATGGGCACGATCGGATACGGGAATTCCTTTCCCACGTGCTCGTAGTCGAGGAAGATCTGCGTGTTGGCGAACGCGTGCGGGAAATGGACGCCCTTGCGATGCTCGTAGGAATAGGCGACGTCCACCCCTGAGGTGAGCACGTCCGTCGCGAGCTGCTTGGCGAAGGCCGGCAGGCCACGCATACGGTAGGTGGTGTCGTTGGGCAGGCCCCAGGCGTTCGGCACCTTGATCATGTCCAGTACGGCGAATGCCTCGACCTCGGTGTCGTCGTAGGCCAACACGCAGAATGAGGGGATGACTTCCTCGCGGAAGTTCTCGTACTGGTCGTCGCCCCAGACCACGACGACATCCGGACGGAACTCGTCGAGTGCCTCACGGCAGCGGGTCAGACCGCTGAGCAACCGGGCCCGGTGGGCGGCGGCAGCGGCGACACCCTGGTCGTCTCCCCATTCACGCTGCGCGAGCTCGGGCCAGTTGCGGACGTCCTTCCGGTCGGCGGGGATGTCGGGATCCTTCAGGGTGCTCTTGAGCAGATTCGCCATATGCGTGTCGGCACCCGCCAACATCGGATAGTGCGTGATGCCGAGACCAAGCACCTCAGCCATGGTCGTTCCTCCCGAAGATCCATACGGGGAGGCGTAGGACACCTCCGTCGTATCGGCCGCGGTGCGGCCTCGAACTCCGGTCTACCTGTCAGCAGCTCCTACGCCGATGGTGAGTTCTACTGCCCGGAACCGTTCGTTGGCGGGGTACGTGGCGGTGCACAGGATAAGGGCATGCCTGGTCGTCCGGCCGGGCACGGTCATCCGGCCGCCGGACGCAGGGAGGCCGGAAGGTGGTGGGCACGGAAATCTACGGCCCGGCGTAGTCGCTACCGTCGCCGCAGCGGCCGACCAGCATGTCCTCGGCGAGTCGCAGGCGGACCGCGTCCTCGGACGAACGAGCTTGATTTCCTGGGCCTGTGAGCCCGGCCTCACGACGACGAAAGGAAGAATGATGGACCTTCAGCTCGGCGGCAGGCGGGCGATCGTCACAGGAGGGAGTCGTGGAATCGGCTTGGCGGCAGCCCAGGCGCTTGCCGCTGAAGGAGTCCGTGTCGCCTTTGCCGCCAGGGACGAGTCCGTCCTCAAGTCGGCCCGTGACCAGGTGGCGGCACACCGTGCGCGGCACGGTGCAGGCGGACATGAAGCGCAGCCAGCTCAAGCGCGTCCAGGACTTTCAGGCCCGCCACCAGGAGCCGGCGCACACGGCCCTGACCGCCCTCAAGGACGCGGCGGTCAGCGGCGACAACGTCTTCGCCGTCCTCATGGACGCCGCCCGGGTCTGCTCGCTCCAGCAGATCACCGACGCCTTCTTCGAGGTCGGCGGCCAGTACCGCCGTAACGTCTGAAAGGTAGGACCCCCGTGGATTCCGTCACCCGCCCGGCCCGGCGTGGTCGGCTGCGGCCTCATGGGATGATGTCAAACAGGAGCAATATAAAGCAAAATGTAAATTTTTGCCTTATATTGCCAAGATGGGGACGAATCTCGATACCTTTCTTTGTGATCTTGCTCGGAGTCTCCGCCAACGAGCTGATCGAATGGCAGCCCAACTGGTCGAGAGCAAGCGCATCCACACCCCGACCATCTGGGAGTACGACGATTTGGCCGCTCTGGCGGCGCTGGAGGTGCACGAGCACGTCGCTCTGATGTTGGACGTGCTGGAGAGTGGTCGCGGTGTCGCGGACGCGACCGTGCCGCCGACCGCCGTTGAGTTCGCCAGACGTGTCGCCGAGCGCGGGATTCCGATCAGCGAGCTCCTGCGCACCTATCGGATCGCCCATGCCGGTGCTCTCCAGACGGCCCTGGAAGAGGTGGCCCGTCTCACCCGGGACGCGGAACTGCGCACCGCGGCGGGCGTTGAGTTGGTCCAGCTGACGTTCGACTACGTGGACCGTGCATCGGAACAGGTCGTCGCGGTGTACCAGGAAGCGCGCGATCGCCGACTTCAGCGGCGTCTGCTCGTGATCAATGAGGCGAGCAGACGGATAGGGGGCACTCTCGATGCCGTCCGAACGGCTCGCGAACTGGCAGAAGTGGGCGCCGACCAGCTTGCCGACCTGGTCACTGTCGACCTGCTTGACTCCGCGCTGCAGGAACAGATCCATGCCCACCCGGAGCCCGAAGCGTTTGTGCTGCATCGAGTTGCCCGGAAGTCCGCGTCCGGAGGGAGGCCGGATCCGCCTGCCGTGGGGACGGTCTATCGATTGCCTGATGGATCGGAGCCGGCGCGCGCGATGGCGCAGGGCCGGCCTGTGCGTTACGCCATGACCTCCTCCGATCTGCCGGAATGGGCTGCGAGGCCCTTTGCCGACAGTAACGACATGGGTACATCACGCATTCACTCGATCCTCCTGGCGCCGCTATGGGCCCATGACGGTCCGCTGGGGCTGGCACAGTTCGTTCGCCATCAGACACATGCGCCCTTCGATGATGACGATCTGCTCCTCGCTCAGGAGATCGCATCCCGAGCTGCGGTCCACATCGACAATGCGCGCCAGTTCGCCCGCGAGCGTTCGACCGCACTGACTCTCCAGCACAGCTTGCTGCCAAGGCACGTGCCCCAGCACTCGGCTGTCGAGACCGCGGTCCGCTACCTTCCCTGTGAGGCCCGGGCCGAGGTGGGCGGCGACTGGTACGACGTCATTCCCCTGTCCGGAGGCCGTGTCGCCCTGGTCGTCGGGGACGTGGTCGGCCGTGGTCTGCGTGCCTCAGCCACCATGGGCCGACTGCGTACGGCCGTTCGTACCCTTGCGGACATCGATCTGATGCCGGACGAACTGCTCACGCATCTCGACGACGTCGTCATTCGCCTGCAGAAGGAGGAGGAACAGGGCACTGACGAGACCAGCGCCACATGCCTGTATGCGGTGTACGACCCCGTGTCCCGTGTGTGCTCCATGGCCAGTGCCGGGCACCTTGTACCCGCGGTGGTCACTCCTGCGGGGGTGTCCGACGGTCTCGCGGTCTCCCGTCGGGCGCACTTCCCGGAGCTGCGGGTCGGTCCGCCACTGGGACTGGGCGGTCTTCCCTTCGAGATGAGTCAATTCCAACTCCCAGAAGGCAGCTTGCTCGCTCTGTACACGGATGGGCTCATCGAAAGCCGCACTCGTGACGTCGACACCGGCCTGGACCTGCTGCGTCACGTTCTCGAAGAGGCCTCAACGGAGCTGGAGGACACCTGTGACCAGCTGCTGTCGGAGCTCAGGCCCGTCCGGTCACCCGACGACGTGGCACTTCTGGTCGCCCGCACCCGGGTGCTCGATGCCGATCATGTCCTCACGCTGGACCTCCCCTCCGACCCGGAGATCGTCGCCCAGGCCCGTGCGTGCGCAGTCGGACAACTGACCTCCTGGGGTCTGGTCGAGATGGCGTTCGCAACCGAGCTCATCGTCAGCGAGCTGGTGACGAACGCGATCCGGTACGGACGGCCGCCCATTCAACTCCGACTGATCCTCGAGTCCACTCTCATAGTCGAGGTCTCCGACTCCAGTAGCACAGCTCCGCACCTACGCCGGGCCCGTGTTTTCGACGAGGGCGGCCGCGGACTGCTCCTGGTCGCCAAGATCGCGGGTCATTGGGGCACGCGGCACACCCGCGAGGGCAAGGTCATCTGGGCCGAAACATCGCTTCTCACCGGGGATCGCTCCGCGGAGGCGGCAGCAGTCCGGGCATAGCTCAGGCTGCACGGACTGCTCGGGGCAAGCCGTCCGGACGGCACTGTCACGTTGTTGGGTGCGTGAGTGCCTGACAGCGTGCTGGGGTGTGACAGGCCCGGTTGCCGGCGAGTACCAGCAGGGCGGATGCGGTAAGTGCGGCGCCGGCCCAGATGGGTGAGGTGTAGCCGAAGCCGGCGGTGATCGTCAGGCCGCCAATCCAGGCGCCGAGGGCGTTGCCGAGGTTGAATGCGCCGATGTTGGCGGCCGAGGCCATTGTTGGTGCCTCATCGCCGAATGTCATGACACGCATCTGCAGGGCAGGGACACTGCCGAAGCCGGCGGCTCCCATCGCCAGCAGCGCAGCGATCGTGGCGGGCTGGCTGTGCGCAGTGAGCGCAAACGCCACCAGGCTCACGGTCAAAGCGGCGATGAACACGATCAGGGCCCGGTCGACCGACCGGTCTGCGGCCTTGCCGCCGACGACGTTTCCGACGAAGCCCCCAACACCGAAGAGCACCAGCAGCCACGGCACGGTCGAGGAGGCGAAGCCCGAGACTTCGGTCAGGGTGTAGGCGATGTAGGTGAACGCACCGAACACGCCGCCGAATCCGAGGATGGTCACTGCGATCGACAACCACACCTGCAGGCGGGTGAACGCCCCCATCTCGCGCCGCAGGCTAGCGGTCGACTCGGCCTGCGGATCATCGTTGGGCGCCAGGACGGCGATGCCGGCCGTGGCAATCACCCCGATGAGCGTGATCGCCCAGAACGTCGCTCGCCAGCCGAACTGCTGCCCCAGCAGCGTTCCAAACGGCACCCCTAGAACGTTGGCCGCGGTGAGCCCGGTGAACATGAGAGCAATGGCACCGGCTTTGCGATGGGCAGGAACCATGTTGGCCGCGAACACCGACCCGATACCGAAGAACGCTCCATGACACAGTGCCGCCAGAACGCGACCGCCCATCAGAACCGCGTAGCTCGGGGCCAGCGCCGACAGCAGGTTGCCGGCGATGAACAACCCCATCAACCCGATGAGAACCGGTTTGCGTGGAAGGCGCGTCACCGCCGCCGTCACGACGAGTGCGCCCACGACGACCGCCAGGGCGTAGCCGGAGATCAGCCACCCCGCGACGGCTTCTGGCACGGCGAACTCCGTGGCAATGTCCGGTAGGAGCCCCATGATGACGAATTCGGTCAAGCCAATGCCGAATGCCGCGATCGCCAGCGCGATTAGTCCCTTGGGCACGGGACCCCTCTCAGTAGTGTCGCGAGCGCTTATAGCGCGCATGCAACTAATTTAGATACGGCTGATAGTTGCACACGCGCCATATCGGCGCAAGCTGGTAGTGTGTGACGGGATTAACGCAGCTGGAGGTGTTGCATGGGTATCGCCGATGACGCCGTTGAGATCCGCGCTCGAGGTTGGCGGACTCTCGCGGCCCTGCACGGCCGTCTGGAAGCTGCGTTGGAAAAGGTGTTGCAGGCCGAACACGAGTTGTCCGTCGTCGAGTACACGGTCCTCGATACACTGGGTCGCCAGGACGGCTGGCACATGAGAATGCAGCAGCTTGCCCGCGCGACGGCTCTGAGTTCGAGCGCCACGACTCGACTGGTCAACCGCCTCGAAGAGCGCGGGCTTCTGGGGCGTTTTCTATGCCCGGACGACCGCCGGGGGATCTACACCGAGCTGACGCCCGAGGGACAATACCTGCTCGAACTTGCCCGCCCCCATCACGATCGTATGCTGAAGGAGGCACTCGGGGCAGCCGCCGACCACCCGGAACTCGCACCCCTCGTCGAGGCATTGAACAGCCTCTAGCCGGTTCAACGCCGTTCGACGATGTCCCAGCCGCGCACAAGATTCCGACTGAGCCCCTTGTCGGAGCTGGCCGAGATCGGCTCACCGCGCTCAACTCAGTGGCAGTTGATCTGCCGTGCGGAAACGTCAAGATCACCAGCGGACGCCAGCAAGGCCGACAGCTGCGCAGGCGTGCCGTGTTCCGAGATCAGCAGCGACGGCGCACCGCCCCACAGTGCCGCCAGCGTTATGCCGGCATCGCCGTAGGCCAGGCTTTCCACCGCGGCCATCTGGGTGACGACTCCCGGCACGCCACCGCCGCCGAACTCCTCGCTCACCGGCGCTGTCAGTCCGGTCTCGACGATCGTCTTCCACACCGCGGGCGGCACGGCACCTGCCGCTTCGGTCTCCTTCGATGCCGGATACAGGACGTCGAGCCCCAGGCTGCGCGTCATCTCGGTGACGGCTTCTTGTTCGTCGTCCAGTGCCAGGTAGATCATGAACCCTCCTCGATGAAATCCGCGAGACAGCCAACGCTCGTCATCGATCGTGCGGTCGAGTGACCGCGGCGACAATCTGCTGTTCGATTCGTTGGAACCAGACTCGTCAACGAACTCCACACGGCCGAAGGCGCCGTGGCACCGCGGCGTTCCAGCCATCGGAACCGGCAACTGACGATCCCCTGTGCTACTGCCTAGGCTCGCGTCGGCCACCCAGCTTCACCACTGAACAGATCAGTCACCTCAGGCAGGAGTTCATGAAGGTCGAAACCACCGGCGAGCTCGGGACGCCCCTGACGGGCGAGCTGGTGTCAGACGGCCACGGCGATCACGATCATGGACACCGGCCAGTTCGCGGCCGACGTGGAGATGTCCGCCGCCGAGGTCGCCCAGATCGTCGGGCGCATCAAGCAGTACACCGAGCGACACGCTGGATCCTCAGAGAGGAGCACTATGCGCTGTTGTCAAGGAGTCTTGCGCGGCGGCAGATGACGATCGCCCCGCAACTGATGGGTCACTTATCCAGCTTCGTGGTTGAGGTCAGCCGCGAGTATTCCTACCAATTCGAGGCCTAATGGACATCCGCACCGGCATCGCCAAGTCCGGCGAGCTTGACATCGCGTACGAGGACATGGGCGACGTGAACGACCCCGCCGTTCTATTGATCATGGGGCTCGGCGCGCAGTTGGTGTACTGGCGCAAAGGTTTCTGCGAGCGTCTGGTGAATCAGGGGTTGCGCGTCATCCGCTTCGACAACCGCGACATCGGGCTCTCCAGCAAGCTCGAGGGCCGTGACACGGGCGCGAAACTACTGCCGCGACTGCTGCGTTTCCAGGTCGGGCTGCGAAACGCAGCCGGCTATACGCTGGAGGACATGGCCGACGACGCTGCGGCGCTGCTCGACCACCTGCAGATCGAGAAGGCGCACGTCGTCGGCGGGTCGATGGGCGGGATGATCGCGCAGATCTTCGCCGCCACGCACCAGCACCGCACCAAGACGCTGGGCCTCATCTTCACGAGCAACAACCGGGCGCTGCTGCCCCTGCCGGCCCTCAAGCAGATGCGGGCGGCGACGACGCGGTCCAAGGACACCTCGCGCGACGGCGTCATCGCCAACGCTGTGCGCACCGCAAAGATCATCGGCAGCCCGGGCTACCCAGCCTCCGAGGACCAGATGGTGGCCGATGCCACGGAGTCTTACGACCGTTCCTACGACCCCGACGGGGAGGCGCGCCAGTACAGCGCCATGCTCGGCAGCGGCAGCCTGCTGCGCTACGACAAGCAGATCACCGCTCCGACGGTGGTGATCCATGGCCAGGCGGACAAGATGATGCGCCCCACGTGTGGCCGTGCGGTCGCCAAGGCAATTCGTGGGTCCCGGTGGGTGACGTTCGCTGGAATGGCCCACGACATACCCGAACCGCTGTGGGATGACATTCTTGGCGAACTGAAGACCAACTTCTCCAAAGTGCCGTAAGCAGCGGAGCCACCTCGGATTCGGTCGACCTGGCACTTGGCAAGATCGGCCACTCACTCGAACAGCACTGAGCCGGGGGGTGGATTACCCGTTTCGTCGAAGTCCGCCGAATACGCTGTAGGACAACATCGATGCCGCGACGAGCACCTCAACACTGCTCATGCGATGGGTGGACACCGCAGTCGGGGCCAGCTACGGACCCCGCGTGGCCCCGATTCCGTCCCGGTAGGCCTTCGGCCGGCGCTGTCACGTTGTTGGGTGCGTGAGTGCCTGACAGCGTGCTGGGGTGTGACAGGCCCGGGTGTCGGCCTGGGTCAGGTTGTTGCGGGCAGGCCGGTGATGCCGGTGATGTGGTCCCAGACGGCGAAGCGGATGATCATCTCGGCTCGGTAGTGGGTAGCGGACAGGCTGTGGCGGTGGGGTCGGAAGTGGGGTGAGATCCCGCTGAACGCGGCGAGGAATCTCTGCGCTCCGCCGGTGCTGCGGAAGCCTTTCATGGCCCGTTCGCGCTGCCGGGTCGGTTGGTGGGAGTTCTCGGCCCGGTTGTTCAGGCCTTTGTGGGAGCGGTGCTAACCGAGGGCATGACCTCGCGGTGGGCGGCTCCGTAGGAGCGGAGCTTGTCGGTGACGACCACCCGCGGCACCATGCGCGTCTTTGTGAGAAGGCCACGAAAGAATCGCCTGGCCGCGGCCTTGTCGCGTCGGTTCCGCACCAGAATGTCCAGCACGTTGCCGTCCTGGTCGACGGCCCGCCACAGGTATTTCTGCTCGCCGTTGATCTTGATGAAGACCTCGTCGAGGTGCCACTTGTCGCCGGGGCGAGGACGCCGGCGGCGCAGGGAGTTGGCGCAGGCCTGCCCGAACTTCAGGCACCAGCGGCGGATGGTCTCGTAGGACACGACGACGCCGCGCTCCAGCATGAGCTCCTCGGCCTCGCGGAAACTGAGCGGGAACCGGAAGTACAGCCACACGCAGTGCGAGATGATCTCGACCGGGTACCGGTGCCCCTTGTGCGACGGCGACGCGGACGACACGGGCGATCCCATCCAGACGCGATCAACCACAAGATCATCTCATGCCGCTCAGTCAACGTGACAATGCCCTTCGCCGGGCACCAGAAGTTCTACCGCGCCCTGCTGACCGGTTCCTGCGCGTTCGCCCTGAGCCGCGGGCTGATCAGCCTGCTCCTGCCGATCAACCGGCGGGTCATCGAGCGCATGCACGGCCACCGGCTCACGACCCAGGCCGCCGACGACCTCGCCGCCTTCGTCACCGGCGGCGCCGGCTCGTTCGTCACGGCCTGGGTCGTCGACGGCGCGCACGACCCGGAAACGTTCACCGACCGGCTGATGAACGTGATCGGCCGGTTCGCCGAGGAGGACCGATGATCAGCCGCCTGATCCTGCGCAAGCTCGAGCGCAAGCTCCAGCTCGACCCGCCGCTGACGCGGAGGATCACCGTCCAGCGGAACCTGCGCATCCCGATGCCGGACGGCGTCGAGCTGCTGGCGGACCGGTGGCTGCCGCGGTCCGGTGGCGACGGGCTGCCGACCGCGTTGCTCCGCACCCCCTACGGCCGGGGCACGTACGGCGCGATCCTGGCCAGGCCGCTGGCCGAGCGCGGATACCAGGTCGTGATCCAGAGTGTGCGCGGCGGGTTCGGCTCCGGTGGCACGTTGGACCCGATGCGCCAGGAACGCGCGGACGGGCTCGCGACCCTCGACTGGCTGGTGGCGCAGCCGTGGTCCGACGCGATCGTGCTGTACGGCCCGAGCTACCTCGGATACGTCCAGTGGGCGGTCGCCGACCAGTTGCCGCCCCAGGTCAAGGCGATGATCCCGGTGGTGACGGAGTCCGCGCTGACGCTGGAGTCCCTGCGTCCCGGCGGCATGTCGCTGGAGGCGTCGTTCGAGTGGAGTGTGCTGATCGGCACCCAGGAACGTCCGCTCTCGGGGCTGCGCAAGATGTCGCAGGACAAGAAGACCGCGCGAGCACTGTGGACGCTTCCGCTGGCCGAGGCCGACATCGCCGCGTTCGGTGAGCGTTCCCCGTACTTCCAGGACACCCTCACCCACGACGCCACCTCCCCGCGGTGGGACGGGATCGACCACAGCCACCGGGTCGCCGACGTGACCGTGCCGGTCAGCTCGGTCGGCGGCTGGTACGACATCTTCCTGCCCGGCCAGCTGCGCGACTTCCAGGTGCTGCAGGAGAAGGGGCGTTCCGCACGGCTGACGGTCGGCCCGTGGACGCACGCGGAGTTCACCGGCACGCCGGTCGAGGAGGCGGTGGACTTCGGTCTCGCCCACGCCCGCGGCGTCCAGCCGCCACACCGCGCGCCGGTCCGGCTGTACGTGATGGGCGAGGACGCGTGGCGCTCGTTCGACTCCTGGCCACCGGCCGGGTACTCGCCACAGCGTTTCCACCTCGGTGCCGCGGGTGCGCTGACTTCGGAGCCACCTGCTGAGTCCTCAGTGGACACTTACCGCTACGACCCGGCCGACCCCACCTGGACGGCCGGCGGCGTGCGGCTGGCCGTGGGCGCCGCCGGACGGGCCGAGAACACCGAGCTCGAGGCCCGCCCGGACGTGCTCACCTACACCACACCGGTACTCGGCCAGGACGTCGAGGTCGTCGGTGAGGTCAGCGCCGAGATCTGGTTCTCCTGCAGCCTGCCGCACGCCGACGTGTTCGTGCGGCTCTGCGACGTCGACCAGGAGGGCCGGTCGTGGAACGTGTGCGACGGCCTGGTGAGCCTTACCGACGCCGCCGAACCACAGGGCGTCTGTGTGACGTTGTGGCCGACGGCGTACCGCTTCCGGCGCGGGCATCGCATTCGCGTCCAGGTCGCCAGCGGCACTTTCCCGCGGTACACCCGCAATCCCGGCACCGGCGAGTCTCCAGCCACCGCCACCACGCTGCTCGCCGCCGACCAGAGCGTCCGCTTCGGGCCAGATCGGCCGTCCGCCATCACGCTTCCGGTCCTCGGGTCAGCCTGAGGACAGCTGTCACGCGGTCCGGCACGGCGACACCGTCCGGACCGCGATGCCGGCCGACCGCGACAACGCCCAGGGCGCTGGGGCGACAGAGATTGTCAGTGCCCGGCGCCACGGTTTTCGAGTCACTGACCGAAACGAGGGGATCGTCGTGGACAAAGTGACCAAGGCCGCCGACTCCTCGCAGGTCACCGCCGCGACCAACCCTGTCGAGACAGGGACGATCAGCCGGGACGGCACCACGGTCATCGCCACCGTCAACTACAAGGTGGCGCACGACAAGCTCACCGACGCCACCAGGAACACGCTCCAGGAGGCAGCCCAGCAGGGCCGGGACGGGGGCCTGACGGTGGAGATCGAGGGCGATGCGCTGCACGAGTCGGCGTCCGACAAGGCGGTGGCGGTCAGCATCGCCATCGACGCGCCGGTGCTCCTGATAACGTCCGGTTCACTGGCCGCGGCAGGCATGCGGTCAACGCGGCCGTCGGCGTGGGACTGCCTCGGATCAGGGACGGCCCTTCAGCGCCTGCAGGCCGCGTCACCGGAGCGCGCTGATGCCGACGATGTGTCTGACCTGCAGCACCACCTGCACTGTGGCGGCCACGCGAAGACCGGGCACGGCGACGGAGTGTCTCGCCGCCATCCGTCGCGGCTAATCCTGCCGATCATCGACAGGAGATGAGCGGCCCCTCGCTCGGCGACGACACGGCCTGAACCGGATTGCCACCGTCGAGTCCCAGCCTCCCCTTGGTCCATGTCAGCTCCGTCGCCGTGACCGCCGGTCTCTGCGTTGTCCGGTCGAGGAGCCCGGGCACGCCAGAGCACATCTCTGTCTGGCGACGGCGCTGGTTGCAACAGGTGGAGACTTCCTTTGTACCCGGCGTCGGGTGGCCGGACGAGTGCGTTCGGGACCCCGCGGCGACGGGGAGTTCTACTGCCCGGAACCGCTTGTTGGCGTGGTGTCCGGGGGGCGGGAACATAGCGGGCATGCCTGATCTTCCGGCCGCTCACGGTCACCCGGTCGTCGATATCCACGCTCATTACTTCCCGTCCGCGCTGCGTCCGCCGACTCGGGTGGCTGACGATCCGCGTTGGCCGTTCCTGGCCATCGACGAGGGCGGCGGGGCGGGGCGGATCATGCGCGGCACCGAGGTCTTTCGGCGTGTGAAGCCCGCCCTGTGGGACATGCAGGCCCGGCTGGCCGAGCTGGATGCGGCAGGCGTCGGCATGCAGGTGATCTCGCCGGTGCCGGTGACCTTGTCGATGTGGGCGGAGGGCAAGGACGCCGCGGAGTTCCTGCGCCGGCAGAACGACCTGTTCGCCGAGGCCGTGTCCGCGTCGGGGGGCCGGCTGCGCGGTCTGGGTGCCGTACCTCTGCAGGATGTCGACGCGGCCATCACCGAAATGCTGCGCGTCAAGCAGGAGCTGCGGCTGGACGGAGTGGAGATCGGCACCCGCATCGGTGATCTGGAGCTGGATGCTCCGGTGCTCAGGCCGTTCTTCGCGGCGGCGCAGGAGGCGGGGGTGCCACTCTTCGTCCATCCCACGGACGTCGCGCACGCGGTACGCCGTGCGGAGCCGATGTACTCGTTCGGTGTCGGCATGCTGACGGACACCGCTCTGGCGGCGACCGCGCTGGTCTTCGGCGGGGTGCTGGAGGAGTTTCCGGAACTGCGGGTCGCCCTGGCACACGGTTGCGGCGCGTTCCCCTGGACGTATCCGCGTACGGCGTACGGGGACGCGCTCCTGCGGGGCGGCCCCGATCCCGAGCGCACCGCCCAGCTCAACCGGCTGGTTGGCTCGTTGTGGGCGGACGCGTTGGTCTTCGACCCGGAGCATCTGCGACTGGTGGCCGAGCGTGTGGGTGCCGGCCACCTGATGCTCGGCACCGATCATCCCTTCCTGACGGCACCGTTGGAGACCGCCCTGACCACCGTCACCGGGGCAGCCGAGCAGAACGTGCTCAGCGAGTCAGAGACGGCACGTGTCCTTGGCCGCAACGCCCTCGAATTCCTGGGTCTGTGAGCCCGATGCACCGCAGGCCGGAGACGACCGAGCAAGGAGAAAAAGCGCGTGAGCATGAAGATCCTCACCCTCGTGAAGTACGTGCCGGATGCGACGGGTGACCGGCGGTTCACCGAGGACATGACGACTGACCGGGACGCCGTGGACGGGCTTCTCTCGGAGCTCGACGAGTACGCGGTGGAACAGGCACTGCAGATCTCCGAGTCGCACGGGGACGCCGAGGTCATTGTTGTCACGATGGGGCCGGCCGACGCCAAGGACGCCTTGCGCAAAGCCCTTTCCATGGGGGCGGACAGGGCCGTCCACACGGACGACGAAGACCTTCACGGCACCGACGTTTTCGGTACCTCGTCCGTCCTGGCCGAGCTCGTCCAGCACGTCGGCTTCGACCTGGTCGTCTGCGGTATGGCCTCGACCGACGGCGGCATGGGCGTCGTCCCGGCGCTGCTTGCCGAGCGGCTGGGCGTCCCCCAGGTCACTCTGCTCTCGGAGGTGGCCGTCGATGACGGCGTCGTCAGCGGTCTGCGGGACGGCGACACCGCTACGGAGCGGCTCCAGGCGGAGTTGCCGGCGGTGGTGTCGGTGACCGACCGCTCGGGCGAGGCTCGTTACCCCTCTTTCAAGGGCATCATGGCCGCCAAGAAGAAGCCGGTGGAGTACCTCGACCTGGACGACCTCGGCATCGACGCCGCCACCGTGGGCCTGGCAGGCTCCTGGACGGCCGTCGACACCGCCACCGCCCGTCCGCCGCGGACCGCGGGGTCGGTCGTCAAGGACGACGGCGACGGAGGAACCCGCCTCGCGGAGTTTCTGGCGTCCCAGAAGTTCATCTGAGCCGGCCCCACGAGATTCAGGAGAGTAGATCAATGGGTGAGGTTCTCGTCCTGGTCGAGCACGCGGACGGTCGCGTTCGCAAGCCGGCCCTCGAACTGCTGACACTGGCCCGTCGTATCGGCGAGCCGTCCGCCGTAGTCCTCGGAGCCGGCGAGGCCGCCGACAGCATCCGGGCCAAGGCCGCCGAGTACGGCGCGGTGACGGTGTACGTCGCAGACGCGCCGCAATTCGCCGACTACCACGTCGTCCCCAAGGTCGACGCGCTGGCGCAGATCGCCCGGGCTGCCGATGCTGTCGCCCTTCTCGTCACTTCCAGTGGTGAAGGCAAGGAGATCGCCGCGCGAGTGGCACTGCGCCTGAACTCCGGCATCATCACAGACGCGATCAATGTGCATGCCGGGGAAAGGGGCCCGATCGCCACTCAATCGGTGTTCGCCGCCTCCTACCAGGTGACCTCCACGGTGACCGAAGGGACCCCGGTCATCACGGTCAAGCCCAATGCGACCAGTCCGGAACCGGCACCTGCCGAAGGTACGGTGGAGAACGTCTCCGTGACCTTCTCCGCGGCTGCCACTGGTACCAAGGTCGTCTCGCGTGTGGCGCGAGTGTCGTCCGGCCGCCCGGAGCTGACGGAGGCGGCGATGATTGTCTCCGGCGGCCGTGGTGTCGGGGCCGCCGAGGGCTTCTCGGTCGTGGAGGAACTCGCCGACTCGCTGGGCGCGGCCGTCGGCGCCTCGCGAGCTGCGGTGGACGCCGGCTGGTATCCGCACAGCAACCAGGTGGGCCAGACCGGGAAGCAGGTCTCGCCGCAGCTGTACATCGCCAACGGCATCTCTGGGGCGATTCAGCATCGCGCGGGTATGCAGACGTCCAAGACCATCGTCGCGGTGAACAAGGATCCGGAAGCACCGATCTTCGACCTCAGCGACTTCGGTGTCGTGGGTGACCTGTTCGATGTGCTGCCCCAACTGACCGCCCAGATCAAGGCACGGAAGAGCTGACGTGCGGGTGCTACGAGCCCGGCGGTGAAGTGCCCTGTATCGGTTCCCTGCGAGAGGGGAGCAATTGTCAAGACCTGTGGATGGGAGCTGTGCCGACCCAGCGGTGGTAGGCGTCTACGTCGACGTTGCTGCCGCACACGATGGTGAGAACGTGTCGGCCGGCGAAGCGGTCGCGGTCTTCGAGGATCGCTGCGATGCCGAGCGCGGCCGAAGGTTCGACGACGAGGCCGGCGTGGTCAAGGAGCATCCGCATACCGGAGATGATCGACGGCTCCTGGACCAGGACGGCGTCGTTCTCATACCGCTGAGCTTGTCCTACCTGACCGTCGCCCTACCGCGCGGGGTGCGGCGCGCAGGCGCCGGATGCCGCCCCGAACGGCGTCGACGGCGACGACGACGTGCAACGCACGAACCCTGCCCCGCACATCGCGGGGGCGGGTACGTATCCGAGCGCCGGGCCGGCCTTGCACCTGCATTTCCCCGCAGGAAGCGGGGCATCTTTCCTTGGACCACCGACGCAGTACCAGTCGACCGGAGTTGCGGCGACCAGCTCAAGATCCCCGCGCGGGCGAGAACCAGAGCGCCCGGGCGCGGAAGCGGTTGAGGTGGTACACCATGCGGGTTCCGCGTCCGTCTGTGCTGCCTGCTGGGAGGCGGTGGCCGCCTCCCAGCAGGCACCGACCGCCTCGTTGAAGAACACGTGCGAGGACGCAGGCTGGTCGTGGTCTTGGCGACGGTGACTTCCACCAGCAGCCGCTCCCCCCTTGGCAGGGCCGGGGTGCGCTCATGACACGCGCCCGAGAGCCGAGATCTCGCACCAGCGGAGACCAGACCTGATCAGTTCACGGTCGTGGGCCCGCTCCGTACGGTCATCCCGGCCTGGCATCCGTAGAAGGGATCCACCCTGAAGTGTGCTCTCGTGCGCCCGGGTGTCTCACGACTGGTTGCTGCTCCGCCGTCGGCGGCATGAGGCGGACGCCGGTGGACGACAACCGACGTGTACACCAAACGATGCAGGCATTTGCCCGTTCATCACATAGCAAAGAGTACTTGATCACTCTTTCGTTTCCAGTTTGCCTGGTTTCCCTGACGCTAAAGGCGGCTTCGCCGGGGACACGTCAGGGCGTTCCGTGTGGGTGGTGGTGGATCCAGGACAGGCCTCCGAGGTCGAGGCGGGTGCGGGTGACGGCGACGTAGGCGAGGCGGGCCTCCCCGTCGTCGATGGGACCGGGTACGGCCTGGCCCGCGTCGTCGTGCTGGTCGGAATCTTGGGGTGGGGTGAAGTCGTCCGCGATTTTCACGCGGGGCCATTCGCGGCCTTTGGCCTTGTGGGCGGTCGAGACGGTCACCTGGGCGTGCTGCTCGGGGGCGAGTTGAGCGACGGCGGTGAGGATGGCGTCGGTGCCGTGGGTGTCGACGAGGTCGACCAGGGGCTGCAGGTCGCGGCCGGCCGGGTCGTGGGCGGCGTAGTCCTGCAGTTCGCCCCAGGACGGGAACAGGAGCAGTTCGGGGTGGGTGGTGTGGCGGCCTTCTTTGAGGTCGCGGGCGGCGAGTGCCAGGGTGCGCAGGCTGTCTCCTCCTCCGGCCAGCGCCACCCGGCATCCGGCGGTCATCAGGCCCATGACGTGGGACATGGCGCCGACGTTGGTGCGGCACAGCACCGCGTCGGGCCGGGTGAGGGGGCCGAGTTCGGTGGGGACGGTCTCGGTGCCGGTCAGGCGGAGGGGAGCGTCGGCGATGGCCAACCACCGATTGGCTTCCTCGGCGAGGTGGGGGCCGAAGCGGAATGACTTCGACAGGGCGAGCGGGGTGCCGTCGAAGCCGGTCATGATGTCCTTGGCGCCGCGCCAGTGGTAGATGGCTTGGGCGGAGTCACCGACCATGACGAGTTGGGCGTGGTCGCGCTGGCTGAGGAAGATGTGTTCGACGACGGGGTTGGTGTCCTGGGCCTCGTCCAGCAGCAGGAAGTCGGCGTCGATCCTGGGCTGGGTGAGGGCCCACATTCTCAGGTAGTGGTCGTGGTCGAAGCGGACCGCGCCAGCGTCGGGGTTGTGCAGGTCGCTCCAGGCTTTGCGGGCGAAGGGCACGATGTGGGCGGCGAGTTGGGTGTGGAGATCGTTGTTCTCCAGGCCGCGCAGGCGGGGTACGTGGTGGCGGGTGATGGCCTCGTCGGCGGTGTGGCAGAAGCTGGCCACGGTGCGCAGCAGGGTGTGGCAGAGGGCTCTTTGGGAGATGTCGCGCTCTGCGATGCGGATGGCCTTGGTGACGCCGAGGGCCTGGCCGGTCTGCCAGGCCGGGCGGCGGGGGGCGTTCAGGCGGCGGGTGTAGCCGTGGCCGATGGCCGCGTAGGCAAGGGCGTGCGCGGTGCCCCACAGCTGAACACGCCCTTCCGCAAGGACCACCGGAGATGTCCCCGCCGGCACGACGGTGGCGGGGACAGGAAACCCTCAGCCGCGCCAGCCAGGTTGCTGTGCGAGAAGTTCAACGGCGGCGAGTTCCTGCACCACGTGCCGAAGGTCGAGTTCAAGAACGACGGCTCCGTCATGAAGACGGCGCACCTGGTCGCGGCGGAGGGCTGGGAGGTCGACCTGCACCTGTGGCAGGACGCCGCCGACTGCGGGCCGTGCCACCCGGGCAGCGACTCGCACTGATCCTGCGGCCGGGGGCCCGGCACGTTCGGGCCGGGCCCCCGGCCACGCCGTGGAGTGGACTTTGACCGGTTCCGGACCGCTGGTAGGCGGGCCGGGCCAGGATGGGGCGGGTGACAACGACCACCCCCGATCTCTGGCATCACTACGGCCGCTCCCGCTCCGAGTCCGACCGCGACGTTCCCGACCGTTTCCACTGGACCTGGGGCCAGGACTCCGGGCCCGGTACGGAGGTCCTGGGCGGCCTGGACGGGGCGTGCGTGGCAGACCTCGGCGCTGGGGCCGCCCGGCACGCCGCGCACCTGGCCACTCGTCACCGGCTAGCCCGGGTCGACGCGGTGGACTCCTCGCCCGCGCAGAGCGCGATGGCCACCGATCTGTTCGGGCACCTCGCACCGCGCCTTCAGGTCGTGTCCGGCGATGTGACCGCGCACCTCCAGGCCGTGCCCTCCACCTATGACGTGCTGTACTCCGTGTTCGGGGCGATTGACTTCACCGATCCGCGGGAGCTGCTGCCGGCGGCCGCGGCGGCGCTGCGGCCGGGCGGGCGGCTGGTGTTCTCCACGCTGGCCCACTACCTGTCGAGGTCGCCTGCGCAGGCGGACGTGGTCGCCGGGAGGGTCGGCGCGAAGACGCCGGACGGGGAAGCGACCACGATGCCGCGCTGGGTGCTGGAGGAGCAGGTGTGGGTCAAGCTCCTGGACCTGGCAGGGTTCACGGACATCGCGGTAGAGCTGTGGCCTGCGACGGGTGAGGGGCCCCGTACGGCGGCGACGCTGCTGGTGTCGGCCCGCCGCGCCGCGGGGGGCGTCCCGGGACAGAACAGCTAGTAGGACTCCGTTAGGTTGCTCTGGCTCTTGGGTTCGGGCTGGTGGTGGATGTTCTGGACAGGGGGCGGTGGCAGGTGGTGCAGGTGCCGGTCCAGCAGTTCAGCAGGTCCTGGATGGTGTCGAGGATCTGGTAGAGGGTGAGCCCGCTGTATCGGCTTTTGGGGCCAGGCGCTGTTCGGTGAGGAACGCGTGGGCGGCGGTGACCAGGGTGACGTGGTGATGCCACCCCGCCCAGGAACGTCCCTCGAAGTGGTCCAGGCCGAGGCCGTGCTTGAGTTCCCGGTAGTCGTGCTCGATGCGCCAGCGGATCTTCGCCAGCCGGACCAGTTCGGCGAGGGAGAGCGTGTCGGGCAGGTTGGACAGCCAGTAGCCGGTGGGCGCCTCGGCGCCTTCGGGCCATTCGACCAGCAGTGTGACCTCGGGCAGGACACCGTCCCAGCAGTTTTCGTCTGTGGCGACGGCCTGGGCGAGGCGTCGGGACTTGACCCCGGCCGGCCGCACCCGCAGGGACAGGAAATCCGAACGCATCGGTCCGCGGGAGCCTTCCCGCCAGGTCACCTCGGTGAAAGCCTGCCGCCCCTGGTCCGCAACGAGCGCGGCCACCGGGGACGGTTTGTCGCGGTAGCGGGGCTGGGGCTTGCGGCCGTTGCCGGACCAGGGCGGGGCACTGGGCACGGCATCGTGCGGGTGGACGGTCACGTCCGAGCGGATCGCCGCCACGTAGCCGATGCTCCGACGGTCCAGCCCGTCGCGGAAGCCGGCGTTCTGCCCGTAGCCGGCGTCGGCCACCACCACCGGCGGGATGAGACCCCAACCGGCCAGCTCGTCCAGGACATCCAAGGCCAGGCGCCACTTCTCCCGGTGCCCGATCTCCTCAGGGACCCCCGTCTTGCGTCGGCGGACCCAATCGTCCGCCCACTCCTGGGGCACGAACAGGCGCCACTGCAGCGGGCAGGAGGCGGTGTCGGAGACCGCGTGCACGCTCACCGCGACCTGACAGTTGGCCTGCTTGCCCAAGGCTCCGCAGTACTGGGGCGCGACCGCCACCGACATCTTCCCGTCTTTGGGAAACGACACATCGTCCACGGCCCAGGCATCCGGGCCGATCAGCGGCACCATCCGCTCCGCGATCCGCCGCCGCACCGGCACCGGATCCCACGTCGACTGGTTCACGAACTGCTGCAGATTCTGCTCGTTGCCGTCCGGCAGCCGCTCCGCCATCGGCTGGATCGACTTGCGGCGACCGTCCAGCATCAGCCCCCGCAGATAGCAGTCGCTCTTCGCCCGCTGGTCCTTGCGCGGCACCGACGCGAACACATCAGCAACGAACAACGCCAACTTCGCCCGAACACGGTTCACTTCATGTGCGTCCACACACCCACCATGCCGCTGAACACCACCGACGAAAAGACCTAACGGAGTCCTACTACACCAAGTGCGCCGAACCCGGCGACCTCCTCGTCGCCCTCGACGCCCTGGGCTGAGTGCCGGCGTGGTGAGTGGCCGCACCACTGTCAGACACTTGCGAGTTCCGCGGCGCCGAACGAGACGTCGAAACGGGCGCACCAAATGCTCACGCTGTTGTAGCTCGACGGATCCACGTCCCTGGGCAGGGCGTAGTTCTGGCTTCCCTTGTTGCCTTTGAGCTTGCCCAGGCTGACGTACTTCCCGTCGTCGAAGACGTGCCAACCGGCCGCTCCCTCCTTCACTGGTGCATCGGTCAGCAAGACACGCAGGTCCGGTCCGTTGCTGGTGTCAAGGTTCTCCAGCCGGACGACGTGGGAGCCGTCGACCAGCCGTACGAGCTTCACCGTGCCCGACGTCGCATGCTCGTGGCTGATCAGCTCACCACTCGCCAACGTCTGCGGACCGGTGGCCGAGGGCTGCCCGGAGGGCTCAGAGGAGGGCGCCACAGCAGGGGGAGCAGAAGTCGCCACCACCCCGGGCAGGGCCTCCTCGACGGTCTCGTCCTGCCACAGTTTCCACGGCTGGAACCAGTACAGCCCGAAGCCGACCCCGCCGACCGCCACCACCAGCACCGCGATGACCAACGGCCTGGTCAGTACCTTGCGCACGCGCCCCATCCCTGCCCCGCCTCCTAAGGGTTTGCTTGTCTCCCCATTCAACGGAGACGGGCGGCCGTCCCGTACCCCGCGGGTGATGACGGAATCCTTACAGCGCACTGGCACGCGCTGGCAGGAGCAGTCGAGGTGCCCGCAGAGTTCGCATCGCGGCGGTCGGCGTGTGGCTCGGGTCTGCCGAGGAGGAGTCAGTGCTCACCCACGGCAAGCGTCCTGAGCCCGGTGCTTGGGCGCCGGGCCGGAGTCGAACCGGCAGAAGCCCCCCGCGACTTCCGGTCCGGCTCAGCGGTGCTCGGGGTTGTCCGCCCCCGGCCGGCAGCCGGCGTCCCACTCCGTGCGCTGGTTACCGTGGGCGGGGATCCCTCCGGCACGCTTGAGCAGGGCCGCCAGGTGCATCAGGTTCCAAGTCATGAAGCTGGCGTTGCGGTTGGTGAAGTCGTTCTCCGGGCCTCCCGAGCCGGGGTCCAGGTACGAAGGCCCGGGCCCCGCCGCACCGATCCAGCCCGCATCGGCCTGCGGCGGGATCGTGTAGCCGAGGTGCTGGAGGCTGTAGAGGACGTTCATGGCGCAGTGCTTCACGCCGTCCTCGTTGCCGGTGATCAGACACCCGCCGACTCGCCCGTAATAGGCGTACTGGCCTTCGGAGTTGAGGAGGCTGGAGCAGCTGTAGAGCCGTTCGATGACCTGCTTGGTGACCGAGCTGTTGTCGCCCAGCCAGATCGGCCCGGCCAACACGAGGATGTCCGCGGCCGTCACCTGCTCGTACAGCGCGGGCCAAGCGTCCGTGGCGAAGCCATGTTCGGTCATGTCCGGATAGACGCCAGGTGCGATGTCGTGGTCGACGGCACGGATCTCGTCCGTGGTCACCCCGCGCTCGTCCATGATCGCCCGGCTCTTGTCGATGAGCCCCTGGGTGTGGCTGAGCTGAGGGGACGGCTTGAGTGTGCAGTTGATGAAGAGCGCACGCAGGTCGTCGAAACGGTAATTGTCCTCAGTTGGGGCGGGCGATGCTGGCATGGCGGCCTCCGGGAGGAGAGCGGACAGGGGGCGGGGCGGCGTTTGTGCGCCGTCCCGGCGGAAGCGTCTCGCGGAATGCCCGTGCTGTCCCGCTGCGACGCACCGGCGCACGGTGCTTTCGCCTGACATCCGACAGCGAGTGCGGGGTCGTCAGTTCTTGCCTGATGGTCCTGCGCGAGCGACCAGCAATGAACGGGGACTGCTACGCCTCCTGTCCCTGCGGGCCGCGTGCGTACCCGATCCGCAGGAGCTGCGACAGCAAGTCGGCACGGGATAGCAGCGTTTCCACCACGTCTTGCGCGATGAGTACGCGTTCCCCAGCGGGCTGCGGGCTCCCGATGGGGGGCCTCGCCGTGCCTGCGGGAGCGCGCCGGGAAGCTGTCTGAGTCGTCATGACGTGCAGCCATCCCGTGCCTCCTCGCAGAACGGGCTCGCGGGTCCCACCCGCCGACCGCGTCCCGGAGTGGTGTGAGTGACCTGCGCTTACTGGCCTCTGCTCCCGGGGCACCTGGTGCCCGCAGAGAAGACACCTGATCCTTCCCGGGGGTTGTGCTGTCCCGCCGAACGCCACTCGCCCCGAGGCGATACCCATGCATGGAGGCAGCGGTCGACCTCGCCCCCGACCACTCCTGCCCCCTGGCCGCCGCACCGTCGGCGGCCCTGGCGCGATGGCCCCGCCCGGCGCGCAACACCGGCGAGCCCGCCCCGATCCCCGGCAGCGTCCGCCCTTCCCTTCCGCCCTCCCAGCGGGACGTTCCTGCGCCTCGTGTGCTGGCTCGTGCGGCACTCCTCCAGTCCTACGACAACCGACGACAGGTGGCGACAGACCCCAAGTTCCCCGTGGGGCGAGAAGAGATGAGTGATTCCGGTGCCACGTCATTCTCCCGGATGTCTCTCCGTCCGCTCGGGCCACCGAGTTCTTACGGAGACATGACATGGGGTCAGAGACCCGCCTTCACGTCGATCACATCCGTAACCCTGGTCACCGAGTCGCGATCGACCGAGACATCACCACGCCCTACCTGACTCGAGAACGCCAGAGGAGTCCCATGCGACGCAACACCCGCAAGCGGTCCAAGACAACACATCGGGCCATCGCCGCCGCGGCAGGTCTCGCTCTGGGAGCGGGAGGGCTGATAGCGGTGAATGTGTACGCCTCCGCCCACGAGAGCGGAAACAGCAACACCACGAAGCGCGCTTCCCAGGACCGGGCGACCCAGGTCCTCGCGGCCGGTAACGTCACGATCAGCTGCCCGGATGTCGGGGCGAAGCTGATCTCGGTCCCCGACCAGGCCAGAGCACAGGTCGACAAGGAACTCGCGCTCCTGGACAAACAGGTGGCCGAGGCCTACCAGCGACTGCAGACCTCGGCCAGGGCCATCCAGCAGGACAGCAACTTCGCCAACAACGCGATCATGGGGCCGCTGCAGGCCAAGCGGGTCGCGACCATCGACCGGATCGGGATCGCCATCGGCAGGTTCGCTCCCAGACCCCAGGGTCTTGAATCCCTGGCCTCCTGCTCTCTGCGCTCGGCCGGCGGCCAGGAACAAAGCCAAGGCCAGGGACAGGGCAAGGGACAAGGCAACGGCGCCGGCCAGAACGGCAACGGCGGCCAGGGCGCAAACGGACCGGTGACGGCCGACTTCGTGGACATCACCAAGGTCCGGCCGAATGTGCAGAACCCCCGTGGGCAGCGCGGCGCTTCGCAGGGCGTGTTCACGACCCGGTGCGGCGTCAACGCGAACAAGGTGTACAACTCCGACAACATCATCGTCGCGCCCGGTGTCGACAATGGCGCCCACCACACGCACGACTACGTCGGCAACCAGGACAACGACGCGTTCACCTCCAACGAGGAGTTCGCCGCCGCCGCGACCAGCTGCCGCAATCAGGGCGACAAATCCACGTACTACTGGCCTGTGCTCCGACTGCAGGACGGTACCCAGGAATTCGACGCCAAGCAGCTCGGCGGCGGAGCCGAGGGCAACACCGGCCGAATCCTGACCGCATCCCAAGTCACCTTGAACTTCGTCGGCAACCCGCGCGGCAAGGTCGTGGCGATGCCCAAGTTCCTGCGGATCATCACCGGTGACGCCAAGGCATTCACCAACGGCACCGCCAACGCCAACGCGGCATGGAGCTGCACCGGCTTCGAGAATCGGCAGCTGACGGACAAGTACCCGATCTGTCCCCAGGGCAGCAAGCTGGTCCGCACGTCGAAGTTCCAGAGCTGCTGGGACGGCCGCAGCATCGACAGTGCCAACCACCGCTCGCACGTCGCCTTCGCCGACCCGAAGACCGGTGCCTGCCCGAACGGCTTCAAGGCCGTCCCACAGCTGGTCCAGCGCCTGATCTACGACGTGAAGGCGCCGAGCCTCAACGACAACGGAAAGACCAGCCCCTTCTACGCAGTGGACGGCTTCCCGGAGCAGATGCACAAGCCGATCACCGACCACGGCGACTTCATCAACGTTTTCGACCAAAACCTGATGAACCAGATGGTCCAGTGCATCAACACCGGCCGGAAGTGCCAGTGATCTTCCCTCCCAAAATCTGAGACCTACCGAGCCAACCCGAGCCGGTCTGCGTGGCACTCACTTCGCAGGCCGGTCGCGGACCACAGCCTGACCGCACCGTTGACGCGCCCAGGTGGCGCTGTTCGAGCTTGTCCGGGACGACGCCGACGACCTGGAATGGACCTACCTCTCCCCGCTCGCGATGGTCGAGCCCGGCGAGCGCACGGGCGCGTACCGGACAGGCGATCACCAACTGCTCAGCGACGGCGAAGGCAACAGCCACATCAGCACCGAGGACTACGCCGTCGGGCGCTGTCACGTTGTTGGGTGTGCCAGCGTCTGACGGTGCGTCGGGGCGTGGTGGGCTTGCGGTCCAGGCCTATGTTCAGGCCGTGGTGGGCCGGCCAGCAGCGCCAGTGATCTGGTCCCAGATCACGAAGCGGACGGTCATCTCGGCTCGATATTCGTGGGCGGTCATCCGATGGCGTCGGGGCCGGAAATGGGGCGAGATCCCGCTGAACGCGGAGAGAAACCGCTGGGCGCCACCAATACTGCGAAAGCCCTTCATAGCGCGTTCACGCTGCCGCGTTGGCTGGTGGCTGTTCTCGGCCCGGTTGTTCAGGCCCTTATGGGAACGGTGCTCGACCGAGGGCATGACCTCACGGTGAGCGGCGCCGCAGGAGCGGAGCTTGTCCGTGACAATCACCCTCGGCACCGCGCTCGTCTTCTTCATCAGACGGCGGAAGAAGCGCCGGGCCGCGGCCTTGTCCCGGCGCTTCTGCACGAGGATGTCGAGCACGTTGCCGTCCTGGTCGACGGCCCGCCACAGGTACTTCCGCTCCCCGTTGACCTTGATGAACACCTCGTCCAGATGCCATTTGTCCCCGGGCTGGGGCCGGCGGCGACGCAGTCCGTCGGCGTAGGCCTGCCCGAACTTCCGGCACCACCGCCGGACCGTCTCATAAGAGACGATCACGCCGCGCTGGAGCATCAGCTCCTCCACCTCCCGGAATGACAGCGGGAAGCGGAAGTACAGCCACACACAGTGGGAGATCACCTCGACCGGGTACCGGTGCCCCTTGTACGACGGCGACGTGCTCGCCAAGGACTATCCCCCTCCACCACGATCACGAAGAAGATCATCTCACCCTGTCAGCCAACGTGACAGCACCCACTTCTTGTCACACATCGCCATGGCACCCGGTCAGTAGTGCGTATCCGCCACGCAGCAAGGAGATCACCGTGGAATCGCGTCTCAACTACTTCGGCCACCCCCTCGCGGGAAGGGTGATGAAGCACATCAACTCAGCCAACAAGGTGGTATCGGACTCGACACTGCCGGCTGCGACCCAGGAACTGGTGAAGATCCGCGCCAGTCAGATCAACGGCTGTGGTTTCTGCACCGACATGCACACCAAGGACGCCATCGCGGCGGGCGCGAACATGCAGCGGCTCAACCTGGTCGCGGCCTGGCGCGAGGCCAAGGTGTTCACCGAGGCAGAGCGCGCCGCGCTGGAAATGGCGGAACAGGGCACCCGCATCGCCGACGCGGCTGGCGGTGTCACCGACGAGGCCTGGACAAACGCAGCGAAGCACTTCGACGAGGACCAGCTCGTCGCCTTGATTTCCCTCATAGCCGTCATCAACGCCTACAACCGCATCAACGTCATCAACCAGCAGCCCGCCGGCGACTACCAACCAGGTCAGTTCGGCTGACCGGCACCCGCCCGGCCGGCGTACAGTCCGTCTCCGCGCCGCCCCGACCTACGGCGGGAGACGGACTACCGCTCCCCTTCAGCACGGGCGACGGTCGGACATTTAATTTCAAATGATACCGTATCGATCGAACCGGTGGCTGTAATGTGGCCTCATGACCGCCGACGTTCCGCGCAGAACCATCGCTTCGCGTGCGACCGACCGCCCCGGGGACGAATCGCCGTTCGCTCTCGGCCTGCTGTTGCGCCGGGCTCACTGGCACGCGGCCGCGGTGATGACGGAGGCGCTTCGGCCGCTCGGCATCGAGTTGCGGCATTTTGCCGTGCTGATCGTGCTGGTCGACCGCGGACCCACGGTACAGCGGGACTTGGCGGTAGCGACGGGGTCGGACAAGGCCGGAATCATGCGGGTCGTGGACGACCTGGAGCGTAGGGGGCTGGCCGCACGGAAGGCCGTTCCGGGAGACCGGCGGGTGCGGGCAGTGGAGATCACGCCTCAGGGCGTCGAGCTTTTCGACGCAGCCCATGGGGCGGCGGAGCCGCTCGCTGAGCGCCTGGTTGCCGAACTGGGGCCCGGCGAGCCCGCACAGCTGATGGATCTGCTGACCCGGTTCACCCATCCCGCAGGCGACGAGGTGTAAGCGCGCCCTCGCACCCGGCTTAATGCCGAGCGGGCGCGCTGCGTCTCGTGCGGCTTTCGCGACAACCCGCCCCTTACTGATCTTTTCGTAAGTTCGGTGGGTGTGGTGGCCGTGTGGGTGAGAGGCTGTCGGGGTGGCTTATCGACCTTCCCCTTCGGCTGCCGGCTCCTCCCTTCCTCCTTTGTCGCGGCCTCAGTTGGCGGAGGCTCGTCGTGTTCGGGCAGTCGAGTTGTTCGAGGACGGCGTCTCGAATGCGGAGATCGCGAGGGCGGTGGGGGTGTGTGCCGAGAGTGTGCGGCGCTGGCGGCGGGTGTGGGAGCAAGGCGGCGCTTCGGCCCTGCGGCGACGGGCGGCCACCGGACGCCCACCCAAGCTGGACGACGCCCAGGTCGAGATGGTCCGGGTCGCGTTGGAGCAAGGTGCCCAGGCTCATGGCTTCGAGGCCGACCTGTGGACCCTGGAACGAGTCGGCACGATCGTCACCCGGGCAACGGGGGTGGTGCTGTCGAGGGCGCCGGTGTGGCGGCTACTGACCGGCCGGCTCGGATGGAGCCTGCAACGGCCCGAGCGGCGGGCGGTCGAGCAGGACGAGTCGGAGATCGCCCGCTGGATCGCGCACGAGTGGCCGCGCATCAAAAAGGGGCCGTGAACACACGTGCCTGGATCGTCTTCCTCGACGAATCAGGCGTCTCCCTGCTCCCTCAGATCCGCCGCACCTACTCGCCCCGAGGGCAGACTCCGCTCCTGCGGCACCGCCTGAACTGGAAGCGCGCGTCGATGGCCGGGGCCTTGGGCTACACTCCACCGACCCCGATCGCGGGGCCCGCCTGTGCTTCCACCTCAAGCCCGGCAGCTACGACACCGCCGGACTCATCGAGGTCCTGGAGCAGATGAAGGTGTTCTACCGCGGCGAGCGAGTGGTCCTGGTCTGGGACGGCCTGTCCGCCCACTGGAGCCGGGCGATGCGGGCCTGGGTCTCCGAACAGGACTGGCTCACCCTGGAACGACTACCCGCCTACGCTCCCGAGCTGAACCCGGTGGAACTGCTGTGGTCCTCACTCAAGAAGCGTGAACTCGCCAACCTCGCCGGCGACCACCTCGCCGATGTCGCCGACACCACCGAAGCAAGGCACCCACCGCATCAACGCCAACCCCCGACAGCCTCTCACCCACACGGCCACCACACCCACCGAACTTACGAAAAAATCAGTAGGGGCCGCGGTCATCGTCGCTAGCGCCGACCTGGCTGCGGGGGGGCGGTCAGGGCTTCGCCGCCAACGAGGTCCGAGCCGTCCCCACAGCTCGGACCGGGCGCGGGCGACTAGGACACCGTTGACGTCTGAGGTGAGGCGTCACACGGCGTCCAGGGCTCGGGGTTACGCGGCGAGGCGCTCCGCGAGTTCCTTGGCCTTGGTGGCCGCATCCTCGAAAGCACGCTCGCGGGAGGCCTCGTAGAGGGGGACCAGTTCAGACATGGCCGGATTGCGGGGGGCCATGGTGAGTTCCGGGACTATGAAGTCGAGGTCCAGGCCGAGGGTGCCCTCGAGGACGGCCTCCAGGTAGTTCTGTACGAACTCGTAGCCCTCGCGCGGGGTGCCGAGCGCGTAGGAGCCACCGCGGCTGGCGACGACAACGACCGGAGTGCCCTGGGCGGAGGGGGTCTCGCCCGCGGTGCGGCCGAGCAGGAGCACGTTGTCCAGCCACGCCTTGAGGGTCGACGGGATCGAGTAGTTGTACATGGGGGCACCGATCAGGATGGCGTCCGCCTGCTCCAGCTCCTCGATGAGCTTCACGCGCGCGGCGAACGCGGCTGACTGCTCCGGCGTGCGCTCGGACGGGGCGACGTATCCGGCCGACCAGGCATCGGCGGTGATGTGCGGGACAGGATTGGCGGCGACATCACGGTAGATCACCGTGCCCCCGGGGTGCTGCTCCTCCCAGGCCTTACGAAAGGCGGTCGCGACCGAACGCGACGAGGACGCCTCGCCGGGGAACGCGGACGAGTCGATGTGCAGCAGCGTGGCCATGAGCTTTCTCCTAAGTGCGGTGCCCGAGGCAGGGAGCCAAGGGCTGACGAGTTTCGAAGATAGTTAAACACGAGAAGGTATCGAATGATACTGTTGCGACTGTAGCGAAGGCGAACGCCATCGAGCAGATGGGAGGTAGGCGGTCTTGGACGTCTATGAGGCGGTCACGAGCCGACGGGCCGTGCGCGGATTCACTGACCGGCATGTCCCGAGAGAGGTCCTGAAGCACGTACTGTCCACCGCGGCTTGGTCGCCGTCCGCATCGAACCTCCAGCCATGGCACGTCTACGCGGTGACCGGCGAGCCGCTGGTCGAACTCAAGAAGCGCGCCGGCGAGCGCCTGGCCGCGGGCGACCCGTGGGACGAGGCGGAGTACGAGATGTACCCGGCCGCACTGAAGTCGCCGTACCGCGAGCGCCGGTCCGCCTTCGGCGAGCAGCGCTACGGCGCACTCGGCATTTCACGCGAGGACACGGAGGCGCGCCAGAGGGCCGCCTCCGCGAACTGGGACTGTTTCGGAGCGCCCGCCGCCCTGTTCTGCTACATCGACCGCGATCTGGGCCCGGCCCAATGGTCCGACATCGGCATGTATCTGCAGACCGTCATGCTGTTGCTCCGCGCCGAAGGGCTGCACAGTTGCACCCAGATGGCATGGGCGAAGTATCACAAGACCGTCGCGGACGTCCTGTCGCCCCCGGACGGGCTCATCCTCTTCTGTGGCATGTCGATCGGGTTCGAGGACATGGCGGTGGATTACACCCGTACGGGCCGGGCGCCGCTCGACGAGACGGTCACGTTCATCGACGGTCACTGACACCGCCTCCCGACGAACGGCATGCCGCTGAAGCTCACAGTCGTCGGCAGGGGCGGTCCGATCGGGTCGTCAGGATTCTGACGCCGCCGGGCACGAGGCGGTACCGCACACGCAGTCCACCGGAGCCGACGTCATCCGCGGCCGGGTACTGGACGAGGCGGTGGCGGAGGTCGCCGAGAGCGCCCCGCTGCGCGCATTCGCAACATCGCGGGCCCTGGGATCTTCTCCCTGGACGAGTCGGGCCGGATGGCCCTGTCCCGCAAGGGCGACAACCACACGGTCATCACCGACACCCCGATGTGCGTGTTCGCCCTTGCGTCAGGGGCGACGTCCTCACCGCTTACATGATGAAGGCCGAGGAGCCATGCACAGCACTGACACCACAAGTCAAAGTCATCTCACCGACCCCGATCCTGGACCAGGCCGGCACCGCCACCATCCAGGAGCGCAGACCGACGCCCCACCCGAACGGCCGGGGCTCACCGGTCCGCAGGCGGTGCTCAAGCCCGTGATCACGGTGCTGACCATTGGTCTCGTCTTCGTCAGCGTTTTCCTCGCCGCCTTCCATACGCCCCAGGCGCACCGACTGCCCGTCGCCGTCGCCGCATCCGACAAGACCGCGGCGCTTTTCGACGTCCGGCTGCAGCGTGTCTCGCCAGACGGCTTTCAGGTCGACCGGTACCCGGACAACGCCTCGGCCCGCCTGGCGGTTGAGCACCGCCAGGCCTATGCCGCGCTGTTGGCCGACGACAGCGTTCCCAGGATCGTGTATGCGGGTGCCAACGGCCCCGCGGTGTCAGCGCTGGTGGCTCCGCTCGCCAGTCTGTGCGCCCCGGGTTGTCAGCCGGCAGACGAGAAATGGCCCGTGGTCGACATCCTTCCGCTCTCGAGCGGGGACAGCCGGGGCCTGTCGGTCTTCTATGCCTCATTCGGGTTGGTGCTCGCTGGGTTCCTCTTCGGCCAGGTGACCTACCAAGTGGCACCGCGCCTCTCGTTCGGGCAGCGCGTGAGCAGTCTGGTGCTGTTCGCGATCGTCGGCGGGCTGGCGACCGCACTCATCGCGAGTACGGCCTTCGGAGCCATACCCGGTCCCTTTTTGGGCATCGCGGGGCTTGTGGCGCTGATGGCGGGGGCTGTGGCGGCAGCCACCATCCTCTTGATCCGGATCTTCGGCCCGATCGGAGTTCTGCTGGCGTCGATTTTCATGCTGGTGATGGGGAACGCCAGCAGCGGTGGCGTGCTGCCGCCCCAATTTCTGCCCAGTTGGCTGAAGCCCCTCACCTCGGTCATGCCTCCAGGCGTCGGCGTCCGCGCCCTGGACGGGCTTGCCTACTTCCAGCACGACGGACTGGTCAACGGCGTCGTGGTGATGTCGGTCTGGATCGCTCTGTGCGTCGCGGCACTGTTCCTGCTCGACCGGATCGCCGCGTCTGCCGCGATCCTGCACGCCGCGAGGCCGTGAGGGCGACCAGGATGAGTCCGTCGGATTGCTGTGCGTTCCGCCCGCCTTGATCACACCGTGTTTTCGCAAATTCACACTGTTTGCCCGTATGCCCTCAACGACAGCTCCACCTGCCGCGTGGGCCGACGGTGTCACACATCGTATGGCTGCCCGGTCAAGTGGAGAGACGAATCCGATTCTGTGCCTGGTGAGAAAGGTGGATCATGAGGGTTTCTCGTCGCCAAAGACCAGCCTCGTCGGCGCACTTCGGCCTCAGCGAGGCGGCGTCGAGCAGGCCGCCCGTGGACCCGCCGTCGGCCGGATTGAGCGCTCTCCCCCGGCCCGTGGCTGTGGTGATGGGCGCCGGTGGTGTGCTCGGAGCGGCGCATGTCGGTGTCGGATACGCGCTGGAGCAGCGCGGATTCGTCCCGGACCTGATCATCGGAACTTCGGTGGGGGCCCTCAACGGGGCCATCGCAGCCGCCCACCCCGACAGGGCCGCGCCGTGGTTGGACCACGTGTGGACCCAGTTGCGTCGCCGTGAGGTGTATCCGCTCGGCTACTTGTCCTCGCGGGCCGGCATATTCACCGATCGCGGCCTGCGTCGGCTGATCGCGCGGGCCGGGCTGCCGTCGCGGATCGAGCAGTTGGCGGTCCCGTTCACCGCTGTGGCCATGGACCTGGCCACCGGGGCTCCGGTGCTGCTCGACCACGGAGACCTCGAGTCCGCGCTGCTGGCCAGCACGGCCATTCCCGGAATGCTGCCTCCCGTGGATCGTGAGGGCCGGACACTCGTCGACGGCGGGGTGATCGCCTATGTCCCGGTACTGGCCGCCCAGCAGGCCGGGGCGGCCAGCGTGGTGGTGGTCGCGGCTGGGCCGGAGAGCTCGCCGTTGCGCCCCGCCAATCCGCGCCGACGGGCCGGTGCGGTCGCCGCCCGGGCCGGGATACTGCTGTTGCACCACCAGATCGAGCGTGATCTGCACGAGGTGTCCCAGCACATCCCGACCGTCGTGCTGCCGACCGGCATCGAGACGTGGCCCGCCCCATGGGACTTCGGCCATTCCCAGCGGCTGATCAGCACCGCCTGCCGCGCGGCGGGGCGCTTTCTGGACGGGCTGAACATCAACGGGCCGGGACTGTATCGAGTCGATGATCCTTTGGCAGCGTCCACCGGCCCGGGCGAGGCGTCAACTTGTTCCACAGTGGGAGTCGACCTGTGAGTACCATCGCGTTCCTCAACATCGGCATGCACGGGCACGTCAACCCGACGCTGCCGGTCGTGGCCGAGCTTGTTCGGCGCGGCCACGCCGTCACCTACCACACCTCGCCCGCATTCCGTGAGGAGATCGAGGCCACCGGCGCGACCGTGCACCTCTATCCCGGGGGCGATCAGCCGCTCCCCGATCCGCCGACGCCGGTCGCGTGGATGGATGCGCTCGCGAGCACCGCCGTGCGCATGCTCCCCACTGTGCTCACCGACCTGCGTCGCGCCCGACCCGACCTGATCGTCCACGACAGTGCCTGTCTGTGGGGCGCGGTCGCCGCCCGCGAGCTCGGGGTGCCGGCAGCCTCGTCGTTCACCACGTTCGCCCTCAACCGGCGTGTCCCCAGCCCCACCCGTGGCTCCTGGGACCTCCTGACCGCCGCGACGGCTCAGCCCCGCAGTGTCCAGGGCTACCTGCGGTCCCGCTGGGCGCTGCACCGTCGCTTCGACGCACGGGGGTTGCCATTGCTCGACGTGGCGAACATCCGCCGACCGCTCAACCTGGTGTATACCTCACGGGCGTTCCAGCCCGCCGTCGAGGACTTCGACGAGTCGTATCGGTTCGTCGGTCCCAGCATCGGCGCTCGACCGGTCGACCCGTCGTTCCCGGCCGATCGGCTGCAGGACCCGGTCCTGTACGCCTCGCTGGGCACGGTGTTCAACGCCGACCCACAGCTGCTACGCAGCTTTGCCACCGCGCTCGCCCCGCTGGGCGGAACCGTGATCGTCTCCACTGGGCAGACCGATCCCGACGCACTCGGGCCACTGCCCTCCAACGTGCTCGCCCGCCGCTTCGTGCCGCAGCCGGAGGTGCTGGCCCGCGCGGCGCTGTTCGTCACTCATGGCGGGATGAACAGCGTCAACGAGGCCATGTACGCCGGGGTTCCACTGCTGGTGGTCCCGCAGGGTGCCGACCAGCCGGTGGTGGCCAGGCGCGTCGTCGAGCTCGGCGCCGGTCTTTCGATGCGTACCCAGGACGTCGAAAGGGGCTCGGTGCGTGTCCTCGCCCGGCGCCTCCTTCACGAGCCCCGGTTCCAAGCAGCCGCGAGCACCCTACGGGCCGCCCAGCGCGAGGCGGGTGGATACAGGCGCGCCGCCGACGAACTCGAGCGGTACCTGCAGACGGCCGGCCGGGTCGGTCCGTCCGCTCCGTCGCTCCGTCACAGCGAGGCCGAGTGATGTCGCCCGCCGTCGTGGTCCTGCTGCTGTTCGCCGGGGTGTCGGAGACCGCCGGGCGCATTCTGCCTCTGGTGGCGCGCAGGCCTGGTATGTCGCGGACTTTCGTGGCGGGGTTGCTGCTGCCTGCCGGCCTCATCGAAGGTGTTGTGTTCGCGCTCTGGCCGCTGACCGCGTGGACGTTGGCCGAGCTGGTGCTGTCTTCTCCGCCGCCAGGCACCGGCTTGGTGTGGACACCGAGCTTGGTCGCCCCGCTGGTGCTCGCCGCCGTCCTCGCGTTCCCGTTGCTCGGGCCCTTGCTCCACTTCTTGCTCTTTGTGGGAGTCGGGGCCGGTCTGGTCGGCCCGCTCGCCGCGGCGAGCGGGCTGGACTGGTGGAGCGCCGCTGGTTGCTGCGCCGTCGCTGGGACCGGTCTCGGTCTCGCCGTAGAGGCCGTTCGGCGTCTTGTCGTCAGGATCAGCGCGACCGCAGCGCGGGAGTCGATCGCATGAACGACTTCTTGCTCTGGGGCGGCGTGCTCGGGCCTGCTCTGCTGGCCGAAGCTCTACTGGCCCGCTACGAGGTTCTTGCCTACGGCGCCGGCTGGCGGGCCCCTGTCACCGAGCTCCCGGAGGGCGTTCCCTACGCCCGGGGTGCGGCCCCTGACAGTCCCCCCGCTGCCTACCTGGTCTACCTCGACGGCATCGGCAAACGCCGCGTCCGGGACAGCCGCGACGGCGGCCAACTGGTCAAGGCCCTGATCGCCGGAGCGCCGGAGCTACGGGTGCTGGGACAGGTGCAGCCCTACTCACCACTGGCCGACCCACTTGCCGACCGGCCGGTGTGGGCGTGGCTGCGCCGCCGCATCGGGCTGCTGCTCTTCCTGCACAACGTCGTGCAGACCTTCGTCGCCGCCGACCACCGCTACCGCCCCCTGTACAACCGGGCCGTCGGCTCCCAGATCGCCACTCAGCTCCGGCTCGCCGGCTACCGGCCCGACAGCGGTATACCCGTGGTGCTGCTCAGCTACAGCGGCGGCGCCCAGGTCGCCACCGGCGCGGTCGACGAACTGCACACCCAGCTACGCTGCCCGCTCCTGCTTATTACGCTCGGTGGCTTCCACAACGGCGCCAACGACCTCACCCATGCCGAGCACTTGCATCGGCTCACCAGCGCGAGCGACCGGATCGAACGGGTCGGCACCTGGATCTTCCCGCAGCGCTGGCGGCTGTTCCGTCATAGTGGATGGAACCGGGCCGACCGCGCCGGGAAGATCACCGTGCATCGGCTCGACCCGGCCACGCACGTCGGGCCGCGCAGCTACATCAGCCCGACGGCTCAGCTGCCCGACGGACGCAGCCATCTTGACCGCACCGCCGACACTGTGATCGCGGCCATCCGCGCCCATCTCAGTGCGACCGCCACGCCAGGCAACCCACTGCCATGAGGGGCCCGGACGGGGTGCGCAGCGCAGAGCCCTCCACGCTTGACGATGGAGCCGGGGACCCCTGCCCGAACGACAACTCCGCCCGCCCCGGGAGAGCCGCCTCCCAGAGGATGCGGCTCTCCCGGGGCGGCGGCCGACGTCCGGGAAAGAGCAGTACCAGGGCTGAGATCCTCGCGGCCGCACTCGAACTCTTCGCCACCAAGGGCTATTCGGGCACGACGATGCGCGGAATCGCTCGGCAGGCGCAGGTGGACCCGGCACTGGTCCACCACTACTTCAACAGTAAGGACGGCCTCTTCCAGGAAGCCGTTTCCTCCCGGATCGACATGTCCAACCTCTTCGAATCCCCCACGGACGAAAAGCCGGAAGCCGGGCTGAGGGATCGCGGGGCGCGCATCGCCCGGACGTTCCTCTCCTTCTGGGAGGACGAGTCGACCCGCCCCGCCCTGATCGCCGTCTTCCGGGCCGGCCTGTCTCAGGAGGCGCCTGCCAAAGCATTCCTCGACCGGATCGAGGCGGCCTTGGCGTCGTGGCTGGGGCGTGTCGCCCCCGAGGAGACCGAGCGGACACCGGTGTTCACGTCGCTGGTGACCGCGCAACTCGTCGGCCTCGCCCTCCTCCGCCACGTCGTCGCGGTGGAACCACTGGCCTCACTCGACTTCGAGGAACTGGTCGAGCGGCTCGCCCCCTCCCTTGAGGTCCATCTGGACCGGCTGCGCCGGGAGTAGGCGACGGGGGGCGGCAACCGGCAGGTCAGGTTTTGGTTTTCACCTGGAGGGCGGCAGCACGGTCGACGTCGAGTCCGGCAACCAGGCCGTGCAGAGCGGGGCCGTACTCCGGGTGGGCGAGGGCGAACGCCATCTGGGCGACCATGTAGTCGGCCGGGTTGCCGGTGTCGTACCACCGGCCCTGGATGACCTGCCCGTACACCGCGCGGGTGGAGGCGTAGGCGTTGATGGCGTCAGTCAAGTAGATCTCGCCGGACCTGTGCTCGTACCAGCGGCGGGTCTGCTCGCGCAGTTCGTCGATGATGCCGGGGGTGACGACGTAGCCGCCGATAGCCGCGTACGACGACGGTGCGGCGGCGGGCTCGGGCTTCTCGACCAGGCCGGTGATGCGCAGTTGGCCGTCCCCGAGGTCTTCCTTGAGGATGGGCACCCCGTAGCGCTGGGAGTCGGTGGGATCCATCGGCATGAGGGCCAGCACCGGACAGCCGGTCTGTTCATACGCACGGATCAGCTGCTGGGCGCGGGGGACCTCGGCCACGAAGACGTCGTCGGGCCACAGCACGAGCACCGGCTCGTCGCTGAAGGCACGGGCCGCGTTCAGCACGGGTGTGCCGTTGCCGTACGGACCGTACTGGTCCAGGTACGTGATGTGGCCCTGACGGGCCAGCTCCGCGACCTCCTCCACCGCGTCCGCGTAGGCTGTCTTGCCGTCCTCGCGGAGTTGTTCGACGAGGGCGGGGTTGGGGCGGAAGTGGTCCTGGATGAGGCTCTTGCCGCCGGACACGACGATGGTGATGTCGGTGATGCCGGAGTCCACCAGCTCGCGGACGGTGTGCTCGATGACCGGCTTGTCGCCGACCGGGAGCATTTCCTTGGGGATCGCCTTCGTCAGGGGCAACAGACGGGAGCCAAGCCCGGCGGCGGGAATCACGGCTCTGCGGATCATCGGGGTCATCACGTCTCTTTCTCCGGTCGGCAGGGCACTGTCATTGAGGGATGAGGAGCATCACGACCATTCCCAGGGCGCGTCGCACCCTGCCAGACGTGGCCGTAGAGCTCCTTGGCGGAAGAACTCGTCGCGGTGCCCGTGCTCCGTCGCAGCCCGGCATGTCGCACATGAGCGACCTCAGGGCGCACACGAGGAGATGCAGCACCAGTACCACGGTGCCCGCACCGTGGGTGGCTGGCTCCGGCCAGCATGGAGCACACGACGTCAGTGGTGCTCAAGCTCGTCGTGCCCTGCCACGCAGTGGTCTTCCCGCTGTGACGATGCGTTCCGCCCTGGAGTTCGAAGCGCACCTCACTCTCGATCACGTAGCCGAAGGCCGGTCCCGAGTGGCGCTGCGAAGGGGTTCTGGGGGCACCGGGCGACCGCTCGGTCAGGAGGGTCATGGCCGAGGCACCCTCGGGCACGTGTGGGACGCGGCGTCCTGCAGCATCGTCGCGGCGGTCATCCATGCCTCCGTCTGCTGCTGTCCGCTGGTTTCGGTCGCCGAATCCCTGCTCGACACTGTGTGGCACCTCCGTGGTTGTCTCCCGAAGTGAAGACCGCGTAAGCCATGCTTGTGTGACAGATGCCGTCGCTTCTGTGACGCTCCCTTGCTCGGTGTCACAACCATGGCGTGAGCGCTGTCGTGAGCTTGTTCCGCTTTGACGGACACCGTCGGTGTGGTGGTCAGGCTGCGAGTGTGGTCTCGTATCGGCGGGACTGCGGTAGCCGAGGCTGCTGTGCAGTCGGTGCAAGTTGTACCAGCCTTCTAAGAAGTCGAAGATCGCGGTGCGGGCAGCGGCCCGGCTAGGCCAGGAGCTCGTGTCGAGCAACTCCCGTTTGATGGTGGCGAAGAACGACTCGGCGAGCGCGTTGTCCCAGCACTGACCGGTGCGGCCGACGGACAGGCGGACTCCGAACTCCCCTGATAGCGTGGCGAATCGCTGACTGGTGTACTGACAGCCGCGGTCCGAGTGAAAGATCACCGGACGCGCGGGGCGACGCTCGCGGCAGGCCGCCGTGAGGGCGTCGGCGACCTGTTCGGTCCGCAGGTGGTCGGCAGTGGACCAGCCGACCACGCGGCGGGAGGCGATGTCGATGACGGGGGCCAGATAGAACCAGCCCTCGTCGGTGGCAACGTAGGTGATGTCACCGCACCAGCGGGTGTCGAGGCCGTCCGGGACGGGAGCGAAGTTGCGGACGACAAGGTCGGGCCGGGCGGCGGCCCGCGGGTCGGGGATCGTCGTCAGCCGCCGTCTCCTGCGGTGGCGGCCCTCAAGCCCGGCGTCGCGCATCAGTCTGGCGATGCGGCGCCGTCCGCAGTCCTCGCCCTGTCGTTGCAGGGCGGCATGGACCCGCGGGACCCCGTAGGTTCCACGGGACCGCTCATGGACTTCCGTGATCTTCTCGGTCAGCTCAGTGTCCCGGACCGCTCGCGGCCCCGGCTTGGCCGTGCGGCGGGCGTAGAAGGCGGTTCGGGAGACCTTCAGCAGTTCACACGCACGCTTGACGCTGTAACCGCCATGCTTTCCGCCTCGATGAACGGGTGCACCGTCACCGGGTCTCCTTCGCGAAGAAAGCCGTCGCACGCTTGAGGACCTCGACGTCCTCGCGCAGCCGACGGTTCTCCCGCCGCAGTGCGGCCAGTTCCTCGCCTTCGCTGCTGGTCAGTCCGTCGCGTTCGCCCGCGTCGACTTCGGCCTGGCTGCCCCACAGCCGCACCGCCCTCTCGGTCAGATCGAAGTCCTTGGCGATCTGGCCGACCGAGCGGTCACCGCGCCGGCACAGCTCGACGCTCTCGGCCTTGAACTCCGGCGTGAACGAGCGGCGAGGGCGTGGCTTCTTCTTCCCCATGCTCGCCATGATGGACGTCCTTCCGAGGCTGAACCCCTGATCTCGGATGTCCGTCAAAGCGGATCAAGCCCACACGGTGTCACATCGGGAGTGACTTGCCCGTCAACTGGCTGTACCGGAACCGGGGCGTCGCCCGCGACATGAAGGTGGACAAGACATGGCATGTTGCCTAGTTGGTTCGATGGGTTCTGCCCATGGCCGGGCGTCTCGCGTGGCGTGTCGGTGTGACATGCCGACGCCGGCAAGCAGCGGACTTCCCGCATCGATGCCGGCTTCACGCCCGACCGTGTACGGCGGCGCTGAGGGAGCCATGCGGTGACCGAGCAGATCCGGCTGCCCGATCTGTCCACCGACAAGGACTTCGACGGGGAGTTCTTCGCCCCTCTCTACACCACGACGGTGATCGTGAGCGGTGGGACAGCGAGTCACGGGCGGGCCTCGGGAAGAGCACGCTCGGCCGACGGAGTACTGGATCTCAACCTGCGCATGCCCGCCGAACTGGGGGGGGGAGAGACGGCCAGGGGACGAACCCCGAGCAACTGTTCGCCGCCGGCTTTGCCGCCTGCTTCCACGGGGCGCTGAGTCTGGTGGCACGACAGGCCGCGCTCGACGCCGCCGCGATCTTTGTGGAGGCAACCGTGGCCTTCGGGCGCGGCCCGGGAGACGGCGGCTACTTGTTGCGCGTCGACCTGGTGGTCAAGTGGCCTGGCATCGACGCTGAGATCGCCGCCCCGCTCCTGAGGAAGGCCGATTCGCTGTGCCCTTACGCGAGGATGGTCTGGCAGGGAACACCGACAACCATCACGCTGGCTTCCTGACCGCCGGGTGTCTGCTCAGCGTCCGCCCTTCCAGGCTGTTTCAGTAGCCTTCGAGTGCCGCACACCGGCAACACGACCACTCTTGTCGTGGAAAACGTGTCACATGAGCGTGAGCCTTTCGGTCCTAGCAGTGAAGGGACGAGCCACAGCGTCCCGACGCAACTCCGCCCGGCTTGGTGATCACCAGCCGCACGGCGGTCCGCCTCGCCCGAGAGGAAGACTGATGAACGCACGCATCGTGTCCGTAAGTGAGGGCCCGCGCCTCGCCCGTTCCATTGCGGTCGGCCCTCATACGCTGACCGCGGACGAACCCCGGCCTATCGGCACGGATACGGGGCCCACCCCCGGAGAACTGCTTCTGGCCGCGCTCGGGGCGTGTACCTCCATGACCGTCCGGGCGTACGCAAACAGGCACGGTTGGCAGCTCGACCAAGTCGATGTGGCGGTGCGGTTCGATCCACAAGGGCAGATCGTCAAGAGCATCCGGTTGACCGGCGATCTGGAGCCTGCCCACACCAGGCAACTGCTGGCAGTTGCCGGGCGCTGTCCTGTGCACCGTCTCCTGACCGGCGAGGCCACGGTCGTCAGCGTTCCCACTGTGGCGGCGAGGTCCCGCGCGTCCCACAGCCGGGCTGTGCCGGAATGACCTGGCCCGGTACGGTCTCCCGGCGCCCGCGCAGGGGTGTCTTGTCAGGGTGAGTGACACCCCAGGTAATCGGAGCACAGCGTGGCTGTCACCGAACAACGTCTTGCCACCTGGGTGCTGTTGATCGGCCCCGGAGGAACCGGCCTGCGAACGGCGATCGAACTGGCTGAAGCCGGGATCGACGTCCTCGCCGTCGGCAAACGCCCAAAGAGGACGCCCATACGGCACTGGCTTCCGGCCGCAGGCGGCATCAACGCGGCCCTGGCCACCCTGGGCCCCGAGGACAGCCGGCAGCAGCACGCGGCCGACACCCTCCAGGAGAGCTACCTGCTGGCCGGCCTTCGCACCGCCCAGATCGTCACCCATGGTGCCGCCCGAGGCATCGACGACCTGGAACGCTACGGCACAGCCTTCGCCAAGGAAAAGGACAGTCGGATCTCCCAGCGCTTCTTCGGCGCGCACAGGCTCCTGAAGCGGCGGGGCAAGCTCTGGCGGTGCGCTTCAGCGCGGATTCCGGTCACCGGTCGCTGAGTGGACGCGGAACTGCCTGCACTGGGCCAATCACGAGCCGGGCATCGAATCGATGCCCGGCTCGAGTCGGTGCACCGCCGGCCGATATCGATCGGCGGGCCGCCGCAAAATGCACCTTTTCGCGCCCAGAAAAGGACTTACTGATCGTTTCAGAAAGACTTGACTCGCAAGTCTTGTACTCGGTGATCTTGGTGGGCAGGGTGTCCTGGTGCGTGCTGATCTTGTTCCGGATGACCTGTGGGAGCGCGTGGCTCCGCTCCTGCCGCCCGCTCCTGAGCGGCGCCGCCGCTACCCCGGCCGACTGCGCGTTCCCGACCGGGCGGCACTCGCCGGGGTCATGTTCGTACTGCGGACCGGTGTCGCCTGGCGCGACGTCCCGGCCGAAACGGTCGGCTGTTCCGGGGTGACGGCCTGGCGCCGGCTTCGGGACTGGACCGAGGCTGGCGTCTGGCCGCGCCTGCACGCAGCCTTGCCGGCCGAGCTGCGCCGCGCCGACCTGCTGGACCTTGCGCACAGTGCTGTTGACGGCTCGCATGTCCGGGCCCTGAAAGGGGGGATCACGTCGGCCCCTCACCGGTCGCCCGCGCCCGTCCCGGTTCCAGGCACCACCTGATAGTCGACTGGCATGGAACCCCGCTCGCCGTCACGCTCACCGGCGGCAACCGCCACGATGTCACCCAGTTGCTGCCGCTGCTCGACGCGGTCCCACCGATCCGGGGGCTGCGAGGGCGGCCTCGCCGCAAGCCGCGACACCTGTATGCCGACCGGGGCTACGACTTCGACAAGTACCGCCGCCTGCTGTGGAAGCGCGGCATCAAGCCGAGGATCGCCCGACGCGGCGTGGCCCACGGTTCAGGGGTCGGCAAGGTGCGTTGGGTGGTGGAACGGGCCTTCGCTTGGTCGCACCAGTTCAAACGGCTCCGGATCCGCTACGAGAGACGCGCAGACCTCCATCAGGGCCTGCTCGAACTGGCCTGCAGCCTCATCTGCCTCCGTCGCTTGCGGACCTCACGATGAAGCGAGCGGTCAGTTGAGGATGATCGGATTGGTGAGTGCGGCGACGTGCCCATTGGAATGGCGGACCTCAATGCGAACGAACGCCGAGTGCTCCGCCGTCGTGTCCCACTGCACCACGCCCGCCCCGTCAGCAGGGAGAGACGCCCGGTGAACCGTCCCTCGATCGGTGTGGAAGCTGACGGTCCCCACGGGCACACCTCGTACTGCTGCCTGCAATTCCACCTGCTCACCATAAGTCGGGAGCCGTTCGCCCACCCCGACAACGCGACCATCGGCATTGGCGGTGTACGACACGTCCACATCCGCCGACTCGGCGATCCAGCTGCGGCCGGCACGGATTCCGGCCAGGACCGCCTCGGTACTCAGCTCCTCGGCGAAGACCACGGTGTGAGGGATGCCGATCTGCCCTTCCAAGTGGGTGTCGCTGTTTCCCATCGCAGGCCGCCACGAGCCCGTGTGGATGTCCGCTGCGAGGCGCCGCCCCCACTCCGCCAGAGCCGCCTCGTTGTCAGCGTTCCAGGGCCGGTCCGAAGTCCACAGTCCGTTCCACACCTCCACCACGTCGAAGCCCCGGAAGGGGAACATGAAGTCGCCCGACGGGTAGGGCGCATGCGGGTGCGCGGCCACGCACAGGCCCCCTGCTCGATGGACCTGGTCCAGGCACTTGTCAACCAATCCATCCCTGACCTGGTGGTTCCAGTCGACGGCCTCGCCGGGATTGATTCCGAGCGCGAGCCAGTGCCCGGTCTTCGTGGTCACTTCCTCACCGAGGACGATCAAGAAGTCATCGGCGGCCAAATGCCCCCATGCACCGGGGGCCGCGGCTGAGTTGTGCTCCGTCGTCGCGATGAAGTCGAGCCTGGCGGCGCGCGCCTGGGCGGCCAACTCTTCAGGGGTGAGTTCCCCGTCCGAGTGGACGGAGTGGACATGGCAGTCCCCGCGGTACCAGGCCGCCCCGCGTCCGACCGCCCGCGCCGACGGGAAGCTCAACCTCGACAAGGTTCTCCCTCCAAAGTCCTGTCGAGTCAACGCGCAGGCAGGACAAGCGGTTCCGTCGCGCCACTGAGCACCATCTCAGCCGAAAGGTCAGACCAAGATCTCATTCTGAAACGATCAGTTAAAAGGACGCAGAAAGAACGGCTTCCGATGTCACAAAGCAGCGTTCTATCCAGTCAAGTATGCAGTAGGGCAAATCGCCTCGCCCATCTGGACGGTACGCCGCTCTTCCGACGTGATCGCCCGAGTCGGAACGGAGATGAGAACAGCATGCTGCTCCAGACGGACAGGTACCTCGCACAGGGCGCATCCGCGGTCGTCATACCCACTGCCGAGACGGTTCCGGAGCCCGGCACCTCCGGTTGCAGCCGACGTGACCCTGCAGTCGGTGAGCGAGTCCCCGCCGGCTCTTGCCTCGTGAATCATGGC
This sequence comes from Streptomyces sp. NBC_00076, assembly GCF_045041235.1. Classification (NCBI taxonomy): domain Bacteria; kingdom Bacillati; phylum Actinomycetota; class Actinomycetes; order Kitasatosporales; family Streptomycetaceae; genus Streptomyces; species Streptomyces sp. NBC_00076. The sequence goes on along the minus strand of NZ_CP108242.1, from coordinate 10,814,255 downwards.
AAGTGGTTGGTCGGTCTGCAGTTCCACACCGCCAACTCCCAGCGCCTGTGGCTGTACTACGTTGTGGACGAGGCCTTCGACACGATCCACGCGGCGCGCATGGCCGCCGTCCAGCGCGCCGGCAGTGACCCGGATCGGGTGGCCCGCTGCGGGGACCAGGCCGAGGCCGATCAGGTCGAGGTCCAGCGCATCCTTCGGGATGTCCTCGGCCATTACCGTCTGAGCCGGTGTCTCTGAACCGCTCCGGCGAGGGCCGTCCCTATGACCGGCCGGCGTGAATGGCACACCAGACAACCGGCTTTCAACCCGTACGGCTCGGCCGCTCCGTCGGTGAACACGCCGGTCGTGCGGGCTGAACGGCGGCGGGCTGCGAAGGCCGCGTCCCGGCCGCAAAAAATCCCGGCCGAACTGCCTGAAAACCGAGCCTGGGGCAGACGACTAAGGGGCACGCCGGCACCGTCGCCGTCCCCGGTTGACTACACCGGGCAGCGGCCCGTCCGCGCCGCCTTCTGGATGATGGCGACGTCGCCAGTCGCCGTGCAGAGCGGTGTTCAGGGAGTGGACGGCCTGCTGCACCGCGGCGGTTGCGGCCTGCGTGCACTGGAGCGGGTTGAGCATCATCTCTCAACTGCGGCATGGCCGTACCGCACCGCCAACGTCCCGGGCGGAATCTGCTCCCGGGCGAGGAGGAGCACAACGCCGCCCGCCGCAAGGTCCGCGCCCGGGTGGAACACGTCATCGGCCGCATGAAGAACTACAAGATCCTCCGCCACTGCAGGCGGCACGGCGACGGCCTCCACCACCGTCCAAGCCGTCGCCCACCTCCACAACCTCGCCCTCGCCTCATGAACAGAAAACCCCTCCCCCGCTCTGGCCTGCACGAACACAGCCATGTGTAGGGACTGGGGGACAGAGGCGACGGCACACACGCAGCGCGCGGCGTCCAGCGACTCCTGCATGCCGGCCACCACGCAGGCGAAGCCGGTGCCTCGTCAACCGGCACACCACGTCATTCCGAAGGAATGCGAAACTCGAATTCGGGACGGTCCCACGGCACGGCGGGCGGGTTCGCCAACGCGGTCCCGGTCCGGACCGCACCCACGCGGTGGTAGAAGTCCTCGGCGGGAACATGCGATACGACCTTGAGACGGTCGATCCCGGCGGCACGGGCCTCGGTCTGCATGTGCGCCACGAGCTGCCGCCCAATGCCCCGTCCTTGCGCTTCGTCGGCAACGAACAGCAGCTCGAGCTCCGGTGGATCGAGCACGAGCGAGTAGAACCCGAGGACCTGGCCTCCATGCTCGTCAGCGCCGACGGCCACAAAGGCGCGGTGGGCCTCGATGTAATCAGGACCGACCCGGTAGCCCGCCACTGCGGCCGCGTACTTACCCGCGTAGGCGCCTGAGCCTCGCACAAGCCGCGTGAGCCGTTTGGCATCCCGCGCGACGGCCCTCCGTATCGTGATCGACTGCCTGATCGGGGAAGTGCGTGATCTCATCCGGCGAGTATTTCGCACCGGGGAGTGCCTTCCCGCGACGGGTCGGCTGCCCGGGCAGGCGTTCCTGGACCGCTACCGGGAACCACCCGTGCGAGCGCAACCCATCTCACGCCAAGACCGCGCCGGAGCCCTTCGGTGGTTGGTGTTCGGCCCGAGCCCTCAAGGAAAGACCCACACCCAGGCCCTCCTGCGCCTGACCCGCCAACGCATCAACGTGCTCTTCGCGATGCTCCGCGACGGCACCCTCTACGAACCCAGACCCCCGCGCGTCGCTTGACGAAGGACATAGAGGCACCCCCCACTGCCCGCATTGGAGGTCAGTCTGCTCACTCCGCGTCCGTGGTGACCGTCGTTCCCGTGGTCGCGGGCGTCTCGCCGGCCCCGGACGGCGCATCGACGACGTCATCGTTCTCGGTTCTGTCGCCGTTCACTGCGCCCATCTTCTCGGTGGGGCTGTCCTTGACGTCACTCTCCTTCTGCCGCCTCTTCAGGCTGAGTTCCCTGGCCATCTTCTCGGAGTACAGCCTCATCTCAGCCTCTGTCCGGTGCTCGAACATTGTTGCCTCCATGTCAGTTCGTGGGGTGCGGCGCACACAGGTGGGTCCGCTGGGCCAGTGCGTCCTCGTGCTGCACCCACAGGTCCAAACGGAACGCACGGACAGCGGCCGTCACACATTCCGCGGGTCACATAACCGTTTGAAGGGATGACCGGGCACCCCGCGCTTCTGTGACAGGACGGGTCACCTGATGTATGCGAATAAGAGGGCACCACGCTGCCCATTACCTTCGTGGCAGAGCCCGGTTCGGGCTCGTGGCGTTCGTGAGGCTTGGAGGCCATATCGGCGGCGCTGCCGCTTGTCGTCTCGGACCTGCTGATGCGCGCCTCTTGATGGATACGCAGGTTCCGGGCCATGTCCGTGAGGGCCCCTGGTTACGAAGCGTCCAGCGTCCAGGTCTCGGATTTCGGGGATCACGCCAGTCGCGGATCAGGCCGATGTCGCCTCGTCTTCGAACTGGATGGCACTGATCTCCCGGCGGGAAGAGATGCTGAGCTTCGAGAACACCTTGCGGAGATGCCACTCGACCGTGTGGCGGCTGAGGAACAGCTGGGCGCCGATCTCGGGGTTCGTGAGCCCTTTCCCGGCGAGTCGGGCGATCTGCGCCTCCTGCGAGGTGAGGGCCGTGGGCGTCGCGACCGTGTGGTTGCGCACCTTGGCCCCCGTGGCCTGCAACTCGCCTCGCGCGCGTTCAGCGAACGCTTCCGCCCCAAATCGGCTGAACATCTCGTGGGCGAGGTCCAGTTGGGCACGAGCGTCGACGCGGCGGTTCTCGCGGCGCAACCACTCCCCGTAGAGCAGATGCACACGGGCGAGTTCCATGCGGACCCGGGTCCGGGCGAGCCGCTCGATCGCCTCACGGTAGAGCCGCTCCGCGGAGTCGCCCTCGCTGAGCAGCGCCCGCGAGCGCGCTTCCACGCCCAGCGCCCACTCGGTGCCGCTGGCTCGCGTCGCGTCCGAGAGCCGCTCCAGCGCGCCGGTGGCCGACTCGGGTGAGCCGCTCCGTACGGCCGCCTCGATCAGCTCGGCCAGGGCCCACCGCGGCGAGGAGAACTCCCGCTGCTCGGCTGCTGCCTCCCGGGCCGCGGTCAGCGCCTGCGCGTACTGACCCAGCCCGTTGCAGAGCACCGCCTCGTACCAGCGTGTGACGGTGACAGTGGCCCCCTGGCCCCGCGGCACCGCCGCGACCAGGGCCGCGTCGATCAACGTACGCGCTTCGCCTTCGCGGCCGCGCCAGACGGCCAGGCCGAGGGGGCCCACACGCCCCGGGGTGCTGTTGCCGGTTGCCGCGCACGCCGCTGCGGTCTCCTCGATCAGCGACTCGGCCGCCGCCAGTTCCCCGGCGATGAGGTGCACGAACGCGCGGGAGTCGAGTGCGTCGGGGAGAGCGCTGAGCGCTCCGGCCTCGCGGGTGATCGTCACATGACGCGTCGCGGCCGCCTGCCAGTGCTCGTCGTCCCACAGATCCGAGGCGATGACGGATGCGAGCCAGAGCCGGCGCAGCTGCTCCTGCGCGGGGAGACGCTCGTCGCAGAGTGCTTCGAGTGCTTGCTCCATCATCCGTGCCGAGGCCGGGTAACCGTCGACGAGTCGCACGGCGAGGGCGTCCAGCACCATGTCGGACACCTGTGGCTGCCGTGCCGGCGGGGCCTCACGGGCGGCTTCGCCCACCTCCAGCAGCCCTGGGCCGCGCGCCAGGCGGCCGGCGAATATCGCCGCCGCGATGGCGTCCAGGTAGGTCCCACGAGCGAGTGCGACATCGCCGAGCCGGCCGAACCGGTCTGCGGCGGCGAGCAGCAGCTGCGGGGCCTCGCCGCCGCGGTTCTGGGCGAACGCGATCCCGGCGCGCAGCACCTCGATCCGCGCGCGGCCCAGTTCGTCGAGGGGTCCGGCCGCTGCCGTGGCGAGGAGGGTGGCGGCCGGCTCGAACGCCCCTGCGTGGAGTCTCGCCTGTGCTGCGTCCACCGCGCGCTGTGCGCGTCGCGCGGGATTCTGTGTCAGTGCGGTCGCGCGCTGGAGGAACGCGGCGGCCTCAGCGATACCGCCGCGTGCCTGGGCCCGGCCCGCGGAGCGCTCCAGTTCGGCTGCCACCGTCTCGTCGGGGCCCGAGGCTGCCTCGGCCAGGTGCCAGGCCCGGCGGTCGGGGTCGAGCCGGGCATCAGTGGCGTCGGCCAACGCTTTGTGCACCTGTCGGCGTTCGTTCGGGTCCGCCGCTCGATAGGCGGCCGAGCGCACCAGCGGGTGCCGGAACCGCACCCGGGCGCCGAGTGTGATCAGGTCCGCCGCGCCTTCGTGCGACACGGCCGTGTCGGCGTCGATCCCGAGGCACCCGGCCGCACGCCTCAGCAGTGTCACGTCGCCCAGCGGTTCCGCGGCGGCGATGAACAGCAGGCGTCGGGTCTCGGACGGGAGCGCCTGAACGCGGCGGAGGAACCCCTGCTCGATCTGGCTCGACAACGGCCATGCGTCCGGACGCTCGAACCCTCCGGCCATCTCCGCCGCGGTCAACCCGCGCGGCAGCTCGAGCAGGGCCAGCGGGTTGCCGCGCGACTCGGCGACTATGCGGTCGCGCACCCTTTCATCCAGCGGACCGGTGACGACCGAGTCGAGCAGTGTCCGGGAGTCGCGCTCGGTCAGTCCCGAGAGGGACAGCTCGGGAAGGCTGCCGAGAGTATGGCCGGTACTGGGTTCACGGACGGCGAAGACGAGCACAACCGATTCTGCGAGCAGTCGGCGGGCCACGAACTCCAAGGTCAGCGCGGATGCCTTGTCCAGCCACTGTGCGTCGTCGACGATGCAGACCAGCGGCTGGTCACCTCCGGCGTCCGCGATGAGACTCAGCGTGGCCAGACCCACGAGGAACCGGTCGGGCGCGGCGCCGGCGCGCAGACCGAAGGACGTGCCGAGCGCATCGCGCTGGGGCTCGGGCAGCTGGTCGAGCCCGGTGAGCAGAGGAGCGCAGAGCTGGTGCAGGCCGGCGTAGGAGAGTTCCATCTCGGACTGGACGCCGGCCGCTCTGATGGTGCGACATCCGGTGGCACGACCGAGGAGATGTCTCAGCAGCTCGGTCTTGCCGATCCCGGGCTCACCGCGCAGGACCAGGACACCGCTGCGCCCGGCTCTGGCGCCTGCCACGAGATCGTCGAGAGCCTTGCATTCGTTCTCCCTGCCGAGGAGCCGGGCCCGTGAAACGCGCCTCGCCATGGCAGCTCCCTTGTCAGGATGTTCGCTGAGTATGTTATCCGTCTGCTGATCGCGGCGCCCATGGTCGACCGGGACGAATCGGCTCGTATACGGGCCCGCAGAACGACTGAGCAGGCTCGGGGTCAAACGGGGCATCCACTGGTCCTCGTCGACCTCGGGCAGACGCGTCATTGCCCGCCCGGGCAGCCAAGAATCGATCGCACGGGTGACTACCTGTTGTCAGCCGGCGTCGGCGCCGGACGAGTCGCTCGCCGAGTGTCCGTCCTGGAGTGCGGCGAGCGCCGCAGCGAGCTTGCCCCGGCTGGTGATGCCCAGGCGGGGATAGATGCGATACAGGTGGGCTCCGACGGTGCGGTGCGAGATGAACAAGCGCTGGCCGATCTCCCGGTTGCTCAGCCCCCGCGACGCGAGCACCGCGATCTGCATCTCCTGGGCCGACAGGCGGTCGCTGGTGTTCGCGTGCCGTCGGCCGCTCGACTCGCCGGCGGCACGCAACTGCTCGCGAGCCATCTCGGCCCAGGGCCGCGCGCCGATCCGGTCGAACTCGTCGCGGGCGCTGCGCAGCGGATTCCGGGCGTCGACGTTGTGCCGTTGCCGACGCAGCCGGCGGCCGTGATGCAGGTGCAGCCGGGCCCGCGCCAGGGCCCAGTCGGCGGGCAACGCGGCCAGCGCCGCGGCGTAGCGCTCCTCCGCCGTGTCATCCGGTGCCAGCACCGCCTCGGTGTAGACGTGGGCCACCACCATCATTTCCGAGGGCAGTCGGGCGGCCAGCTCGGGGAGTACGTCGAGTAGTTCCCGGGCCCGCTGCACGGTGCCCGCGGCTACTGCGGCGTCCGCCAGGTCCGGTGCGAGCAGCCAGCGGCTGACCGAGTGGTAGTGCGGGTCCGCCGGGTCGAAAGCGCGCGCAAGTGCGTCGTACGCCTCGGCCGCGCGGCCGTCGAAGAGCGCGAGCAGGCCCTCCACCTGCTGCGCCATGACGGCGGCGAAAGGCATGCCGGGGAACAGCCGGTGGGCGCGCAGTTCGCCGAGCATCCGCTCCGCGGCCTCGGTCTCCCCGCGCAGCGCCGCCACCAGACTCCCTGTCGCCTTCACGCCCAGCCAGACGATCCACTCCCCCGTCTCCTCGGCGAGCGCGAGTCCCTCCCCGGACTCCTCGCGGGCTCGATCGAGCTGACCGAGGTACACCCGCGGCCAACTGCCCGCAAGTGACCTGGCGAGCAGCCCGAGCCTGCCCTGCGACCGCCACGCCGTGGCCGCCGGTGACAGGTACCGGGCGGCGAGGGTGGCGTCGCCCAGGACCATCGCGCCGCTGCCGAGGAAATGCATGATCCGGCCGTCCAGGCGGTCCGGCCGGGCGCTGCCGAGCCGTGCGATCACCTCGGCGCCGTACCGAAACGGTTCGGTGTACGCCCGTACCGTCAGCACGACGGGAGCATCCGGATCGGGGTTCCATCGGTCCAGCTCGGCCGCGGCCAGCGTGCGCACCCGTGCGTCGCCGTCCTGGAAGAAGCACCGGGCGGCCGCCCGCCACAGCAGGTTCTCGGCGACCTGCACGCCGCCTGCGTCGAACGCGCCGGCCGCTGCGGTCACCATGTCCTCGATCCGGCGGTGCGGCTCGTCGGGTTCGAACGCCGCCTTGTCGGAGACGACCATGAGGCGGGACCGCTCCAGCGGCCCGAGTTCGCTCATGTCGGCCCGGTCCAGCAACAGCTGGGTGTGAACCCGGTCGTTGATCTCGCTGGCCGATTCGACCGCCCGGACCAGGATTTCGGTCCTGCGGCGCGGGTCATGGACGAGCTCGGCCGCCTGGCGCAGGGCCGGCACGGCGGAGGCCACCTTGCCCCGGGCCAGCGCGGTGTCGGCGAAACGTTCCAGCCGGGCGGCGAGTTCCTCGTCCGGGCCGAGCGTCGCGGCCGCCAGGTGGAGGAGCTGGCGCTCGGGGGTGTCGGCCATGGCCGCGGCGATGGCGCGGTGGGTGGCCAGCCGGTCGGCGACCGTGGCGCGGGTGTAGATCGCCGAGCGCATCAGCGGATGCCGGAACTCGAGGGTACGGCCGACCAGACCGACGAGGCCCGCGTCGACCGCCTCCTGCACCGCGTCCACGGAAACCGTCGTGCCCGCCAGACGGCTCGACACCTCCAGCAGCCGGTTCAGTGGTGCGCTGGGCTCGGCGGCCAGGGCCAGCAGAAGCGTTCGGCACTCCGGGCTCGCCGAGTCCGTACGCGCGGCGAACGCGTCCTCCAGTCGCTGGGTCAGCGGCAGATCGTCCAGCTGCGGTGCGCTGTCCGGCACTGTCTTGGGCAGCTCGACCAGGGCCAGCGGGTTGCCCGCGGAGCGCTCTAGGATGAGGGCACGGAGCGGCGCCGAGAGGCCCGGTGCGCCCGCGTCGAGCAGTTCGGCGGCGGCGGATTGGCCAAGCGGTTGCAGGTGCAGGTCCGGCTGCCCGCTCGGGGCGTAGGAGTCGACAGCCCGGGAGGCCGCCACGATCAGTACGGGAAGATCGCGGGTGCGGCGGGCGACGAATCTGAGGACGTCCCGGCTCGACGAATCGATCCACTGCAGATCGTCGACGAGCAGCAGGAGCGGTTGCCGGTCGGCCTCGTCGGCGAGCAGTTCGAGCACAGCGAGCGCAACCCGAAAGATATGTGGCTCGGTCTGCGTGGCGCTGAAGGCGTCGACCAGCGCAGTACGGTGCGAGGACGGCAGTTTCCCGATGCCGTCGGCGGCCGGTTGCAGCAGCAGTTGCAGAGCCGCGAACGGCAGCCACAGCTCGGTCTCCACACCGGCTGCGCTCAGCACCTTGAAACCGGCCTCGGTGCCCTCGGCGCCGACTGTGCGCAGCAGAGCCGACTTGCCGAGGCCGGCGGTGCCGTGGATCAACAGCGCACCGCCGCGTCCGTCCGCCGCGTCCGCCAGAAGCCCGCGCAGCTTTCGCAGCTCCGCGTCCCGGCCGATCATCGCGTGGGGGCTCGGTTCGGTCTCAGGAGGGCCCCGGCTGCTGTGCTGAGCATGTGCGGCTTCCTCGGTGCAGGGAGTCACGTCGCACCACATCCTAGCCGTGGCCCTTTACATCCTCGGAGCGATCGCACCATCGGTAGGACGACTCACGTCTCGTCTGCGCCGCGGTGCCGAGGCCCGGATCCGAAGGCGGTCACCCGACGGAACCTGAACTCACGGCCGACGGCGGCCCGATGCGGGCGAGCGTCTCCCGTGTCTCCTCGGTCAGACCTCCCCAGATCCCATACCGCTCCCGGTTGTCGAGCGCGTACCGGCGGCACGGAATCCGCACCGGGCACCGATCGCAGATCATCAGTGCCCGTCGGACGGTCGACAGGTCGCCGGGAGCGGGAAAGAAGGTGTTCATGTCGGCACCTCGGCACGCTGGGGCCGGCCACCCTTCCACCGCCGGGCGGACGGGCAAGACACGGTCGTTCATCAGAGGAGTACGAGACTCTGTCATCCCATCTCCTCCAGCTTCTTGCCGTTGGTCTCGCGCACCCTGACGGCGACGAAGACGAAGGAGAGCACGGCGAAGCCCGCGTAGGCGGCGTAGGTGGACGACAGGTTCCAGTCCGACATGCGGGGGAAGCTCTCGGTGACGGCCCAGTTGGCGACCCAGTTTGCGGCCGTCGCCACCGACATCGCGGCGGCGCGGATGCGCAGCGGGAACATCTCGCCGACCATCACCCAGAGCACCACACCCCAGGAGACCGCGAAGAAGAACACGAAGGCGTGGGCGGCGACCAGTGCCACGGTGCCCTGGGTGTCCGGGATGGACAGACTGCCGCCGCTGCCCGTCTTGTACGAGAAGGCCCAGGACGCGAAGGCCAGCGACACGGCCATGCCGGCCGATCCGGTCAGCGCGAGCGGTTTGCGGCCGACCCGGTCGATCAGCAGCATCGCCACGACGGTTCCGACGATGTTGACGATCGATGTGGACAGGCTGATCAGAAGGGAGTTGGCCTGGTCGATACCCACCGACTGCCACAGCAGCGACGAGTAGTAGAAGATGACGTTGATGCCGACGAGCTGCTGGAAGACGGCCAGCCCGATGCCGACCCACACGATCGGCAGCAGCCCGAAGCGGCCGTCGAGCAGATCGCGTACCCGCGGCTTGTGATCGGTCTTGAGAGCATGCTGGATCTCGGCGATCCGCTCCTCCGAGCCCGCGTACGTGCCCTGCAGATCGCGCAACGCGGCCAAGGCCTGGGCCTCGCGGCCCCTTGCGACGAGGAAGTGCGGCGACTCCGGGATGCGCAGCGTGAGGAACAGGTAGGCCAGCGCCGGTACGACCGCGGCCATGAGCATCCACTGCCAGGCTTGCAGGGCACCCAGCAGGTTCTCGCTCTTGCCGTCGGCACCTTGGGCGATGCCCCAGTTGACAAGCTGGGAGGCGGTGATGCCGAGCACGATGGCCGCCTGCTGGAACGAGGCCAGCCGCCCGCGGTGGTCGGGCGGCGCGACCTCGGCGATATAGGTGGGTCCGATCAGCGAGGCGAGGCCGATCGCCATTCCTCCAACGATGCGCCAGGCGCCCAGGTCCCAGACGGAGAAGGGCATGGACGAGCCGAGCGCGCTGATCGCGAAGAGAACCGCGGCGAGGTGCATCACGCGCCGCCGGCCGATGCGGTCGGCGAGACGGCCGGCGACGGCCGCTCCGAAGGCGGAGCCGAGCAGAGCGGAGGCGACGATGGTGCCCGTCTCGCTGGAGGTGACGTCGAATCGGTGCTGGATTCCGGTGACGGCGCCGTTGATGACGGCACTGTCGTAGCCGAACAGGAAGCCGCCGGTCGACGCGGCCGCCGAGATGAAGGTGACGCGCCGTAGGTTGGTCGGGCGGAGCGCGGCCCTCGAGTGGGCCCGCCCCGCGGAAGAGGCGTTCGCGGTCATGGACAAGGACTCCTTCACAGGACCGGGTGCACACCGACGCCGGCGGGAGCTCCCGGCCAGGCGGGCGTACCCGTCGTAGCGGACGTGGATCGGATGGACGACTGCGCTGATGACCGGACACCGGTCGGCGAGCATGCCGCAGCTCAGACGCCGGCCGCCGGGGCTGAGAGCAGTTGGTGCAGGCGGGCGAGGCTCGCCGCGCCGATGAGGCCGGCGTCCGATCCCACGGTGGCGGTGCGGACCTCGGCGTAGACGCGGTGCTCGCCGCCGCCGAGGGCCCGGCGGTAGGACATCTCGGCCGGCCGCCTGATCAGCTCGCCGGTGTCGCCGAGGCCACCGCCGATGACGAGGACGGACGGGTCGAGGATGGAGGCGAGGTCGGCGAGGGCCTGGCCCAGCCAGCGGCCCGACTGCGCGAACACCTCGAGGGAGAAGGGGTCGCCGCTGAGGGCGGCCTTGGTCACATGGTGCCCGTCAAGACCGCCGGGGGTGCCGTCGCCCAGCGCGAGCACCAGCGCGGCCCGGGCCGGATCGGCCGCCGCCATGTCGCGGGCGCGGCGGGTGTGGGCCGCTCCGCTGGCGTACTGCTCCATGCAGCCGTGCTGGCCGCAGAGGCAGGGGAGCCCGTCGGGGACCGCCCGGTAGTGGCCGATCTCGCCGGCCATGCCGTAGCGGCCGCGGAAGAGCCGGCCCCTGCTGATGATGCCGCCGCCCAGGCCGGTGCCCGCCATGACCATCACCATGTCGTCGTGCCCGGCACCGGCTCCATGGATGAACTCGCCCCAAGCGGCGGCGTTCGCGTCGTTCTCGACGACGCACGGGAGCCCGGTGGCCTCCTGGACGATGTCCCGGATCTCCTTGTCGTGCCAGCCCAGGTTGGGTGCGAAGCGCACCGTCGAGCGGTCCGCGTCCACGTATCCGGCTGCTCCGACGCCGACCGCCCGAACGTCGTCCCAGTCCTTGCGGACCTGCTGGACCGCCTCGGCGATCGCTCCGGCGATCCGGTCCGGGTCGTGCGGGGTGGGGACGCGCACCCGGGAGACGACCTCCCCACCGGGGTCGACCGTCCCGGCGGCGATCTTCGTGCCGCCGAGATCGACGCCGACGGTCAGACCGCCGTTCTGCTCGTTCATGCGGCACCGCACATGCCGTGGAACCGACGGTGCGCCCGCCGACGTCTGAGTCCGCCTGATCGGTGCAGGCTGACGGGACCGTGAGACATGGTGTGGCTCCTGACGTTGTGATTCCGTGTGAAAGAGGGGGGAATTCGGCTCGTCACCGGCCGGAACAACCGGCATGGCGGCCTCGACACCCCGGAGGCGGCGGTTCATCGCCCGTCCGCCTACCGGCTCAGCTTCCGTAATCCGGTGGCGAGTTGCATGAGTCATTCGACTGTTTCCGACGTCGTCGCTCGCTGTGTCACACATCCGGGCCGTGCCTTGTCTTCTAAGCGAACCAAGTTGGATCGACCGGAGGTGTGACACGGTGTTGGACAACGAATCGATGAGCGGAGTCGACGAGCACGGGAGCCAGGACGGGACCGGGCCCAGGATGCTGGCGGACGTCAAGCCGCCCTTCGTGCCGGAGGGTGCTTCGGCGATGACCGTGGTGGTCGAGTGGCCTCCGGGACACCCCGGGACCCCGCCGCACCGGCACTCGGGGCCGTGTTTCGGCTACGTCACCGAAGGCGCCGTCCGGTGGGAACTCGAGGGCGAACCCGAGCGGGTGATCAAGGCCGGTGAGACGTTCTGGGAGCCAGGCGGTGACGTGATCCACTACCAGAACGGCAACGCCCTGTCGGATACGCCGGCCAAGTACGTCGTCATCATGCTGTGCGCGCCCGGCCGGCCGATGCTCACGCTGGTCGAAGAGGAGGAGTTGTCGGAACGGGCCCACCTCCGAGCCCCGCGGCCCTCCTCCGACTGAACCACGGCCCGGGGACGAGAGTCCGCCACGTCAGATCGCGAAGGGGGCCGCTGTGGCCGGTCATGGGTCGGCGCCGCGCGGCACGACCGAGGCGCTGCTAGGACGCGACCGGGAACTGCAGCTGCTTCGGTCGTACGTCGACGAAGTACTCGGGCGCGGTGGGGTGCTGGTGCTGTCCGGGGAGCCGGGTGTCGGCAAGTCCGTGCTTCTGAACGCCGCGGCGACGGCGGCGACGGCGGCCGGTGCGCTGGTCCTGCACTCCGACGGGATCGAGTTCCGCGCGGATCTGAGCTTCGCCGGACTGAACCACGTACTCGAACCCTTGCTGCCCGAGTACGACGGGCTCGACCCGGTGCACCGCGAGGCCCTGACCGTGGCGCTGGGCGCGGGTGCCGGTGCCCCGGTGGATCGGCTGGTCCTCTATGGGGCCGTACTGGCGCTGCTCCGCCGGGCGGCGAACAGCCGTCCCGTTCTGCTGGTCATCGACGACCTGCAGTGGGTCGACCGGGCGAGCGCCGCGGCGCTCGCGTTCGTCGCCCGGCGGCTGACCGGGAGCCGAGTGGGCCTTCTCACAGCCTCGCGGCCGGGGTTCGAGAGTTTCTTCGAACGCGCGGGGCTTCCCGAGCTCACCGTGTCCCCACTGGACGACAGGGCGGCAGCCGCCCTGGTCGGCATCCACTTCCCGCTGCTCGCCGGGCAGGAGTTGCGTCGGGTCCTCGCGCAGGCGCAGGGCAACCCGCTGGCGCTGCTGGAACTGCCGGCCGCGCTCGGCGACTCGCGAGCCGGCGCGGGAGTGCTGCCGTCGGAGGTGCTCCCGCTCAGCCGTCGGCTGCGGGACCTGTATGGCTCCCGGGTCGCGGAGATGCCGGCCCCCACCCGCCGGCTGCTGCTCCTGGCCGCGCTGGAGGGCGGCGGCGACCTGTCGGTCCTGCGCGCCGCCGCCCCCAGCGAGGACGTACTGGCCCTTCTCGCTCCGGCGGAGCGGGCACAGCTGCTGCGGATCGAACACCAAGGCTTGGGGCGGGTGTCCTTCCACCATCCGCTGATCCGCGCGACCGTCGTGTCGGGCGCGACCAGCGGTCAGCGCCTTGACGCCCACCAGGTTCTGGCCAAAGCGCTGACCCGTAAACCCGATCGCCGGGCATGGCACCTGGCTGAGGCCACACCCGATCCTGACGAGCAGGTTGCCGCGCTCCTGGAGGACACCGCACACCGGGCCCGCCGGCGCGGTGACGCCGTCGGTGCCTTCAACGCGCTGGTGCGGTCCGCCGACCTCACTCCCGGCTCCGCGGACCGCGGCAGACGGCTCGCCGAAGCCGCTTTCGTAGCCGCGGACGTCGCCGGAGAGCTGAGCAGCGCGGCCGAACTGCTCGTGGAGGCCCGGCGTGCCGACCCGGAACTGCGGGGATCGCTGCGGGCGGCGGCCGCGGCCTCCCAGGTGCTGCTCAACCGTGACGGTGATGTCAACACCGCGCACCGGCTGCTGGTCGGTGCGATCACGACCCGCGACGGCAGGTCCGACGGCGACGACGAGGCGCTCTTCGAGGCGCTGTGCACCCTGCGCAGGGTGTGTCTGTGCGCGGGCAGACCCGAGTTCTGGGACGCGTACCAGGCGGCCATGTCGCAGTTGACCGTGCCGATGCCTCCCCTTCAGGAACTCCTCGGCGACGTCTACTCCGACCCGGCACGCTCCTCCCCGGCAGCCCTCGGCCTGCTCGACGCGGTCATCCACGACCTGCACCGGGAGACCGACCCGAGCCGGATCGAAAGGGTCGCGATGGCGGCCCTGTTCGTGGACCGGGCGACCGGGTGCCGTGCGGCGCTCTGGCCCGTCGTCGAGAACGGACGCGAAGGCGGCGCGGTCACGTCAGCGCTCATCGCGCTGGTGGTGCTGTGTCTCGACGACTTCCTGACGGGTCGATGGGACGAGTGCGACTCTCTCGCCAAGGAGGGGCTGGCGCTGTGCGAGGCCAGCGGCTATCAGATGCTGGCCCAGCAGTTCCACCGGGTCCAGGGCCTGCTGGCCGCGGCGCGCGGCGACGACGACACGGTGCGGGAGCTGGCACAGAGGATCACGCAGTGGGCGGTACCCCGCGGTGCCCGGACCGTCGAGCACTTCGCGCGGCACATGACGACACTGACCGCCCTGGGACGCGGCGACCACGACGACGCCTACCTCGATGCCTCGGCCATCAGCCCTGCCGGCATGCTGGCCTCCCATGCCCCGCTGGCTCTGTGGGTTCCCATGGACCTCGTGGAAGCCGCCGTGCGCAGCGGACGCCGAGCCGAGGCACTCGCCCATGTCGCCGCGATGCGGCAGACGGGCCTGCCCGGCATCTCCGGCCGCCTGGCACTGGTCACCGCCGGTTCGGCCGCGATCGCCGCCCCCGAGGACCGGGCCACCGACGCCTTCGAGGAAGCACTCGCCGTTCCCGGTGCCGAGCGCTGGCCCTTCGACCTCGCCCGGGTCCGCCTCGCATACGGACAGCACCTGCGTCGCGCACGAGCCGTCGGCGACGCCCGGACGCACCTCGCCGCCGCCCTCAAGACCTTCCGCAGTCTCGGGGCCGCCCCCTGGGCCTCGCGGGCAGCCGAAGAGCTCCGGGCCACCGGCCGTCACGCCACCTGGGGAGCCCACCAGGACCTGGGGGCTGGCCGGCTCACGGAGCAGGAACACCAGATCGCCGCACTCGCCGCGACCGGGCTGAGCAACAAGCAGATCGGCGAACGTCTGTTCTTCTCCCACCGCACCGTGGGGGCTCACCTGCACCGGATCTTCCGGAAGCTCGGCATCACCTCGCGTGTCACCCTCGGCGAGGCCCTCGCCGCACTGCCGCCTCAGCAGTCCCGGGCGGAACGGTCTCCCACCTCTTCGCAGACCTAGAAGGCATTTCCTCCAGGAAGGGACGCGAGCGCGTCCCTCAGCCCCGCACGTGAGGAAATTCCGAGCTTCGGGAACAACTGGTAGAGGTGCGAACCAACGGTTCGGGGCGAGAGGTGGAGACGTTCGCCGATCTGCTTGTTGGTGAACCCGGAAGCGGCGAGTACGGCGATCTCCTGCTCCTGTCCGGTGAGGGTCACGGAACCGTGCTTCGCTCCGGTGCGGGACCGGCGGGTGGCGCGGAGTTCGCCCGTGGCCCGGTCGGCCCACGGCCGGGCGCCCAGGCGCTCGAACACCTCGGCCGCCGCCTCCAGTTGGGCCCGGGCCTCCGTGACGAAGCGCATGCGCCTCAGACGCTCCCCGTAGGCCAGCCGGATCCGCGCCAGATCGAAGGGCCAGTCCTGCGCTCCCGGCACGGCCAGCGCCTGCTCGAAGCACCCGACCGCGTCGTCATCGGGTGCCACCAGCGCGGCCGAGCCCGCCACCAGCAGCGCCAGCCGGGGGGAGAGAGTCGCGACACCGGCCTCCCGCATCGCCCGCACGTGTGCCTCGGCCTCAGCGGTGCGCCGGGTGTGCACCGCCGCTTCCACCAGGTCCATGCAGACCCACAGCGCGTACGGAGCGTGGGGGCCGAGTCGGCCCGCAGGGCTGATCGCCACGGCGTGGCGGTACGCGCATTCGTGGTCGCCGGCACCGAGTTCGGCGAGGACCCGTGCATGGTCGGCGAAGGCCGCCGCCGCCAGAACTCCACGAGGCACGGCCCACTGCGTGATGCGGTCGGCCGTGCTCCGGCTCTCTTCGAACTGCCCGCGAACGGCGGCGAGCAGGGCCTGGTGGTACTCGAAATACCAAGAGAAGAACGGGTATTGGCGCTCCTGGCAGATCGTCAGGCCCTCGGTGGCCAGCGTTTCGTCCTCCTCCCACCGGCCGGCCGGGAATGCCCGCAGGCACAGGTGCATGAGCGCGTCGATGTGTCGGCGCACGTGGCCGCCCCGGCGTCCCCGCCGGACCGCGTCCCAAGAGACGTCCAGCGGTTCCGTGAGCCGGTCGAGGCAGGCGGCGGGCAGCGGCGGTGCAGCCGGCTTCAGACGGTCGAGGGCCGCGTGGAAGGGATTCCACAGCTCGTCCCGACCAGCGGACCAGCACACCAACTGCAGCACATGCAGTGTCTCGATGAGGGCGTCGTCCCCGGCGTCGTTTCCGTGGCTGCCGGTCTCGATGGCCTCCACCAGGAGACGGTGGGCCATGTCGATGTCGCCGTCACCGCCGTTGAGCAGGAGGAGAACCCTCGTGGCGGCGGTCAGCGACCCCGTGCGGTCCGGGTCCGCGCACCGGGCGCGGTCGAGGAGTTCCGACGCCGCGCGCAGCTCACCGGTCGCGTCGGCAGCGAGGTATGCGGCCTGGGTCAGTCTGCGTCCTCGGTCCCCGGGACGGGGGCTCAGCTCGGCGGCCCTGGTGAACGTGGCGACCGCTGCTGCGGCGTCACCTCGCCGGGCGGCGCGATGCCCTGTCTCCTCCAGCAGGGCGGCGACACGCTCGTCGGGAACGAGGGTTGCCCGGCCCAGGTGCCAGGCCCGCCGCTCGGGAGCCTGAGCGCGGATCTCCGCCAGCGTGCGATGGGCCTGGCAGCGCTCGGTCAGGGTGCTGGCCTCGACGACCGCGGCCCTCATCAGCGGATGCCGGAAGACGAACCGTCGGCTCGTGTCGTCAAAGGTGATCAGACGGTCCGCTTCCACCGCTGACAACGCCGTAAGAGCCTTCGGGTCGTCCGATCCGGCACGAAGTCCGGCACGGAGGACTCCCGGATCTCCGGTGTCGTCGAGGGCAAGCAGCAGCAGAAGCCGGCGCGATTCGGCCGGAAGACGGGCCACGCGCGAAGCGTGGCGGCTCCGCAGACGTGGGGAGAGGGGCAGTACGTCGTGCAGATCGGCCGGCGCGTCGCGTTGCCGGCCGCCCAACGCGGCCGGCAGCTCCACGAGCGCCAGCGGGTTGCCCTGCGCCTGCGCCAGGACGCGGTCCCGCGCCGGTCCGGTCAGCCCCGGAAAGCTGGCTCCGAGGAGTTCCACGGCCGCGTCGCGATCCAGCGGCGGCAGCTCGTACTCGGCGAACCCAGCTCGGTCGAGGAAGGTCTCGGATCCCGATCTGCAGGCGGCGAGGAGTCCGATACGGCTGCCCGCTGGCCGACGGGCGACGAAGCCCAGCACCGCCGAACTGGCCCGGTCGAAACAGCCGAGGTCGTCCACGACGATGAACACAGGGCGTTCGGTTGCCGCTTGGCGCAGCAGGAAGAGCACCGCGTGGGAGACATGAAGACTGTCGGGCACTGGATCGCCCCCGTAGCCCAGCGCACTGCGCAGCACCCTCCGATGGGTGTCCTCCAGGCGCTCGATCCGGCCGTTCAGCGGCAACAGCAACTGGTGAAGTCCGGCGTAGGCGAGCTCGGACTCGAACCGGACGCCGACGGCCGACAGCACCCGGGCACCCGCCGCGGACATGATCCTGGCGACCTCCCCCAGCAGGGCGCTCTTGCCCACGCCCGGCTCCCCGGAGAGCAGCAGGGCACGGCTGTCGGCCGAGCCCTTTCCGAGCAGCGCTGTGATCTCCCGGAGTTGCCGCGCACGCCCCACCAACTCTGGGCGCTGACCGGCGTCCGCGACAGGGGTCCGAGGCAGCCGTTCGACGCGCGAGCCGAGTGACATGACTACTCCGTACGTTTACGCCGTCCTCCCCGCTCTGTGGCCGGAAGGCTTGTCCTCACCGTGCACCGGCCGGTGAGGACAAACATCAGTCACGTGACTGTGTGGCGACGTGCGGGTCATTTGACTGATGGTGCGAACCCACGTGAGCCGCACAGAATCGTGATGTCCCTGAATCACACGAGTGTCGCAGAACGCATCACACCGTGTGAACTCCGAATCTCCCTGACCCCACAGATCTACCGAGCGGTGATGCAGATGAGAGAACTCGACAGTTGTACGCCGGTGGTGTGCCGGATGCTTGTCCGTCTGGTCGTCACCGAAGGGGTGGACCGGCCGGTGATGCTTGACCTGTCCTACGACGGAGCCGATCCGTACGCGGTGTCCCTGACGTTCCACATGCGCACGGACACGACCGTGCACTGGGTGATCGGCCGCGATCTCCTCCTGGACGGGCTGGAGAAGCTCACCGGCGTCGGCGACGTCCAGGTCTGGCCCTGCCGGGACCCGGGGGCGGACAGGGTACACATCGCGCTGTGCCCGTGTCCGAAGCAGGAGGCGGTCGTGGTGACCGCCCCGGCGCGAGCCCTCAGGGCCTTTCTGTGGCGAACCCTCGCGGTGGTGCCCACCGGTACCGAGGAGTGCCACCTGGACGTGGACGGAGCCGTCCGCCAACTCCTGAGCGGCCCCGGTGAGTCGCTTCGGTAGGGGCCGTCCGAGCCGGACGGGCCGGCGGCCTGCGAGGTCGAGTCCCCCGTCCCCGGCGCGCCGGCACCCTGCCTACCTCGAGGTGCAGAAGGAGCGCGCCGAGGACGTCCAGCTGCGGATCGCCGACTGGATCACCCGGTTCGCCGGATCGATGTGGTTCGTCTGCATCCACGTTCTCCTGTTCGCGGCATGGATGGTCTGGATGGAGGACAGCCCGTGGCAGACGCTCACACTGATCGTCTCGCTCGAGGCCATCTTCCTGTCCGCGTTCGTGATGATCGGCCAGAACCGGCAGGCCGAGTTCACGCGCAAGAAGGCCGACCACGACTACCTGTCGCAGGAACTCGAACTGCGTCACAACACGGAACTCACGGAACTCATCCATACGCTCACCGTCGAGATCCACAAGGCCGTGAACGCCGCGGCCGCGGGTGAAACGGACGCGGGCGAGCACGCCGAGCAGGTACCCACCGCCACGGCCTGAGTCGCCGTTGCATGTCACATCGGGCCCGCCTGTGCGGTCTACATGGTGACGGACAAGAAGCAGAGGGAGTCATGCGAGAGATTCTGATCGTCGGCGGCGGCTACGCAGGCTTCTACACCGCCTGGGGCCTGCAGAAGAAGCTGCGTTCGGGCGAGGCGCGGGTCACGGTCGTCGACCCGCGCCCGTACATGACCTATCAGCCCTTCCTGCCCGAGGTGGCGGCCGGTTCGGTGGAGGCACGTCACGCCGTCGTGTCACTGAGGCGGCACCTGCGCGGCACCCGGCTGGTCTCCGGCACCGTGACCGGGATCAGTAACGCGGACCGTACGGTGACCGTCCGCCCGGTGCGCGGCGACGCCTACGAGCTGCGCTACGACGTCCTCGTGGTCACCGCCGGCGCGGTGACCCGCACTTTCCCCATTCCCGGACTCGCGCAGCAGGCGATCGGCCTCAAGCACGTGGAGGAGGCCGTGGCGATCCGTGACCGGCTGATGACCGCGTTCGACCAGGCCGCGTCGCTGCCGGCCGGCCCCGAGCGGCAAAGGCTGCTCACCGTCACGTTCGTGGGAGGCGGGTTCTCCGGCGTCGAGGGCTTCGGCGAACTGCTGTCGCTGGCGTCCGCGATGCTCAGGTCCTATCCGGAACTGAGCACCGACGACCTGTCCTTCCACCTTGTCGAGGCCCGTGGCCGCATCCTGCCCGAGGTGAGCGACAGGCCGGGAGCCTGGGTTGTACGCCACCTGGAACGCCGCGGCGCACATGTCCATCTCAACACGCAGCTGCTGTCCGCCGAGGACGGCCACGTCGTCCTCTCCAGCGGAGAGGAGTACGACTCCGAGCTGATCGTCTGGGCGGCCGGCAACGCCGCGAACCCGGTCCTGCACAAGCGCACGGACCTGCCCCTCGACGAGCGCGGCCTGCTGCTGGCCCGTGCCGACCTGCGCGTGGGCACCGACGCCGAGCCCGTGCCTGACGTGTGGGCCGCCGGCGACGACGCGTCCATCCCCGACCTGGCCTCGCCGGTGCCGGGTGCGCGCACGGTGCCGAACGCCCAGCACGCCGTGCGACAGGGCAGACGTCTCGCCGGGAACATCGTGGCCGACCTGCGCGGACGGCGGGTCCGAAACTACCGCCACGACAGTCTGGGCGTGGTGGCGACCCTGGGGCTGGGCCGGGGCATCTTCCAGTACAAGGGCATCGTCATCAGGGGATTCCCGGCGTGGCTGATGCACCGTGGTTATCACGTGCTCGCGGTGCCCAGCTGGGAACGCAAGATCCGCGTTCTGGCGGTCTGGCTCACCGCAGCCCTGACAGGCCGTGACCTCGTGTCTCTCGCCTCCGTCCAGCACCCGCGGGACGCCTTCGTCACGGGTGGGCGGACAGAGAACCCGAGCGCCGGCCGCGCGAAGGAAGGCAGCACACCATGACTGTGTGGAGTTCCCGTTTCCCTAGGGGGTACGCCGTGGCCGCACGCGAGGAGGCCGCCCGCGGCCTGCCCAACATCGAAGGTTTCCTGTACCGGGAGGCTCACAGGGGAGCAACCCACCGCCGCGTGGCGGCATTCACCGCGCGCGTGGAGGGGCTCACCCCCGAGCAGAAGCGGGACATCGAACAGTGGTACGTCGACGAGCAGAACGACGTAGCCCGCATGGTGACCGATCACATCGCTGAGCGCGTCGGGGCGATGGAAGCGCAACACCACCTCAGGATCCGGCACTGGCTGCGGGGAACACTCACCGGCATGGCGCTGATCACCCTGACGATGATCGCCTGCGTCGTGGTGATCCTCGGATCGTCGCGGTGATCGCCGAGCGCTAGGGGCTGTTTCTCGGATCATGTGCGGAGCCAGGTCATGAGGGCCGCGAGGGTGACGGTTCCGAGGTAGATGTAGGCGCGTTTCTCATAGCGTGTGGCGACGGCGCGAAAGCCCTTCAGGCGGTTGATGGCCCGCTCGACGGTGTTGCGTTTCTTGTAGCGCTCGCTGTCGAATCCGGTGGGCCTACCGCCTCGGGAACCTCGCGCCTGCCGGTGTCTTTTCTGGTCCAGACGTTCGGGGATGGTGTGCTGGATCCCGCGTCGTCGCAGGTAAAGGCGGTTGCTGCGGGAGGTGTAGGCCTTGTCTGCCAGGACATGGTCGGGCCGGGTGCGAGGCCGTCCGACTCCGCGGCGGGGCACGGAAATCTGTCGCAGCACGTGCTCGAGTTGGGGGCCGTCACCGTAGTGTCCAGGTGTCAGGACGAAGGCGAGTGGCCGGCATCGTCCGTCGGCGACGAGATGGATCTTGGTGGTGAACCCGCCGCGGGAACGTCCCAGGCACTCGCCGATCTGACCACCTCCTCCAGGCGGACAGCCAGTTTCCGCAGCACCGAATCGGCCTGGTTCGTCCCTGGGCCGGCCGCCCCCTTTTGAGGCATCGCGGGCGGCGGGGCCTTCCTTGCGCCGGCTGCGTGCTGGTGGGCCCGCACCGCTGTCGAGTCCACTGACACGTCCCAGTCGACCCCACCCGCAGCATCCTCGGCGGCCTGAATGCGAGACAGCAACATCTTCCACGTTCCATCCGCCGACCAGCGGCGATGCCGTTTGTAGACCGTCTCCCACGGCCCGAACCGTTCCGGCAGGTCCCGCCACTGCACACCCGTCCGCACCCGGTACAACACCCCGTTGATCACCCGACGGTGATCACTCCACCGGCCCCCACGCTCACCACCGCGGGGTAAGAACGACTCCAGCCGACCCCACTCCGCATTCGTCAAATCCCCACGGCCCATACAGCCAGCCTGACCCCAACACCCCACTCACGTCAGGAGATCCGAGAAACAGCACCTAGGAGCGCCCGGTCCGGTACAGGCCCCGGCCAGCGCGCTGGACGCGGGAGGAGGCGACAAGGCGATCGAGCGTGCTGCGGACCGCGTTGATGCTTCCGCTGTCGGCGTCACGGCCGAGCGCCGCCGCGACATCACGGGCCCGCACCTCCGCGTCACCGACCTTGGCGAAGTACGACATGACCTGCTCGGTGAGCTTTCCGTACTGCTTGTCGGCGTCCGAGTCGGTGTCCGTCTGTGAAGCCCCGGGCACGGTGTGCTCGTCCACTTGGGCAGCGGCGCGGGGAGTGACCAGTGCGCTCTCGAGTGCGCCGAGGGCCCGCTGTACGGAGCCGAGATGTGCCACGACCGCCGCCAACTCCCTTTCCAGCGCCTGCTTCTGGAACTGCAGCCGGGCCAGTTCCTCCTGAAGCCCCTCGGCGGTGACCTCGATGCTGTGTGCCGTACGGCTCGCGGAGACCATGAGTTCTCCCCTCCTCAACCCTTGTCGACATCATATGCAGTGGTTCGAGTGTCAGACAGGGCATCTCAGTGTCTCGAACAGTGGGATTTCGCGAGCCCGTGAAAAAGCATCGTCCATTCCTGTCACAAGCGCCCGTCGGTCGCGGTCCATACAGCGGATGAACCGCAGCAACGGAGGCAATGGATCATGTCTGTCGAACCGTCCCTCACCACACCTGACGACCTTGAGGACGCTGTCGCCGTCTTCGTGCACCACCGCAACCGGCTCTTCGGGATCGCCTACCGCATGCTCGGCAGCACGGTCGAGGCCGAGGACGTGGTCCAGGAGGTATGGCTGCGCTGGCAGAAGACCGACCGCTCGGTGGTGCTGAGTCCTGCGGCTTTCCTCTCGAGCGCCACGACCCGCCTCGCCATCAACGTCGCGCAGTCGGCGCGCGTGCGTCGGGAGACGTACATCGGACCGTGGCTGCCGGAACCCGTCGACACCGGCGCGGACCCCGAGGTCGGGGCCGAGCGCGCGGAGGCAGTCGAGATGGCGCTGCTGCTGGTGCTGGAGAAACTGACTCCCGTCGAGCGCGCTGCCTATGTACTGCGCGAGGCGTTCGACTACGCCTACGCCGAGATCGCCGACATGCTCGAAGTCAGCCTCGTCAATGTGCGGAAGATAGTCAGCCGTGCTCGTCGGCACCTGCTGGACGAGCGGCGGGAGAGCGTGGACGCGGCTGAACACCGACGCCTCCTCGGCGCCTTCGTCTCAGCGGCCAGAACGGGAGACGTGGCATCCCTCGAAGCCCTGCTCGCGCCCGACGTCGTCAGCCTCTCCGACGGCAACGGCATGCGGGGCTGTGCCCGGATACCTGTGCGGGGCCGGGCACGGGTGGCCAGGCTCGCGGCCTATCGGCAGTTGTGGCGGGAGGCAATTCCCGAGCTGGTCGATGCCAACGGCGCTACGGGTGTGCTGGTCCACCGGGACGGCCGGACGGTCGCCTTCATGACCGCGGCCGCCTCGAAGCACGGCATTCACCAGGTGATGTGGGTGTTCGAGCCGAGCAAGATCGCCGCCTTCGTCGCATCGCGTTCCCGTTTCGCGATGTCTCCCGGCGCCGCACCGGACAGTGTGTGACAGCTGCGGTGACTCCTCTTCGCTGTCACGGGCCATCGACCGAGCCGGCGCCACCGTCGGCAGGGGGCTGGTTCCAGGACCGCAGTTTGTCGGGGTTGAGCATGACCCAGACCTGGGCGACACGGTCGTCCGAGACGTCGAGGCTGATGACAGCGGCGACCCGGCGGCCATAGCTGGCGACCAGGCCGGTCCGGCCGTTGACGGAATGGGTGGTCAGGGTGGTGTGCGCGCTTCGGGCCAGGAGCGTCAAGAGGCTGTCGGCGACCGGCCGACAGCCGTGGACCGGTCCGGTCAACGCCCGTACCTTGCCGCCACCGTCGAAGAACGCCGTCGCGTCCGGGCACAGCAACGACGTGAGCAACTCCCCGTCCCCGGAGATGCACGCCCGGCATACGGCGCGGGCGACGGCGTCATGCTGCCGCGGTGTCGTGGAGCGGGTGCGCCGCAGCCGCAGCCACTGCCTGGCCCGTTCGGCGAGTTCGGCGAGCTCCGGCTCCGTGCGGCCCACGATGTCGGCGACCGTGCCCGGGGCCATCCCGAAGGCACGGAACACGAACGCGGCGCGCTCGGCAGTCGACAGCGACTCCAGCGCGTTCAGCACGACCCGCCCGGCCTCCTCCTCCACCTCCGACGGCCGTGCCCCGTGCCCCTCCTCGGGGCCGGCGGCACCCCGGCCGGGCCGTGCGAGGCGGTCCAGGCAGATCCCGCCCACGGTCTTCGCCAGCCAGGACCGGGGGACGGTGACCTGCCGACGCGCTGCGTCGGACAGCCCGTACCACCGGTGATAGGCCTCGTCGACGACGCTTTCCGCCGCGCCCGGGTCGCCCAGCATCCAGTGAGCGACATCGAGCAGGAACCGACGCTCCTCCCACAGCTCGTCGATCGGCACCGCATCGCTCTGGTCCATGGGCCATCCTCGCTCTCACTGGCGCTGCCCCGCACGCGGCGGGGCGTCGGCTCACCCGTAAGACCGGGAACTCCCGGATGGTGTGACACGGGCTCGTCGCGGCCGTGTGTCACACATGCGCGGGCTGCCCGGTCCTACAGGACAGCGACGCACTTCTTTTCCGTTGACTACTGAACGAGGTGACCATGCCATGCATTGGCGTGAACGGGCAGCTTGCCTGCGCGTAGATCCCGAGCTTTTCTTCCCCATATCCGCCATCGGTCCCAACACTCGGCAGGTCGACGAGGCGAAGGCTATTTGCGGCCGTTGTCCCGTCGCGGAGCAGTGTCTCGACTGGGCCGTGCGCGAGGGACGTGTGGACGGTATCTGGGGCGGAACGACGGAAAGCGAACGCCGAGCGATGCGTGGAATCGGGACCCGGGCGGCAGTGAGATGAACACGGGCGAAAGGGTCGCCGACTGGGCCGACGGGCGCTTGGGCGTCCGCCGTCTGGTCAGGGAAAAAGCACGACGGGTCTTTCCGGACCACTGGTCCTTCATGCTGGGGGAAATCTGTCTCTACAGCTTCGTCGTTCTGGTCGTCACGGGCGTGTATCTGACCTTCTATTTCCATCCGTCGATGAAGGAGGTGCAGTACAACGGAAGTTACGCACCGCTGCGCGGCCAGACGGTGTCGGAGGCCTTCGACTCGACCATGCACATATCCTTCGACGTCCGCGGCGGTCTGCTGATCCGGCAGGCCCATCACTGGGCGGCGTTGGTGTTCGTCGCCGCCCTGCTCACCCACATGATGCGGGTGTTCTTCACGGGCGCATTCCGCAAGCCGCGCGAAATGAACTGGCTGATCGGATTCCTGCTGTTGGTCCTCGCCATGTTCGCCGGGCTGACGGGATACGACCTCCCGGACGACCTGCTGTCCGGTACCGGCCTCGCCGTGGTGAACGGAACGATCCTGTCCATTCCCATCGTGGGAACGTACCTGTCGATGTTCCTCTTCGGAGGCGAGTTCCCCGGCACCGAGCTGGTAGCCCGCTTCAACACCATCCATGTGCTGGTCCTCCCCGGCCTCATGGTGGGACTACTGACCGCCCATCTGGCCCTGATGCTCTACCACGGGCATGCCCAGTACCCGGGCCGCGGACGTACCAACAGCAATGTCGTGGGAGTGCCGGCCAAGGTACGCGTCGTCAAGTCCTCCGGGTATTTCCTGCTGGTGAGCGGTGCCATCTTCATCATGGCCGCAGTCGCGCAGATCAATCCCGTCTGGCAGTACGGGCCCTACCGTGCCGACCAGGTTTCGGCCGGTTCGCAGCCCGACTGGTACATGGGCGTGGCGGACGGACTGCTTCGGGTGATGCCGGGCTGGGAAGTCAACTTCTGGGGTCATACCCTGGCGCTCGACAACCTGATTCCGTTGACCGTGGGTGTCGGCCTCTTCCTCGCCCTGGGCGCGTATCCGTTCATCGAGTCCTGGGCGACCGGTGACACACGCGAGCAGAACCTTCTGGACCGACCACGTAACCGTCCCGTACGAACGGCACTGGGCGTCGCATGGCTCAGTTTCTACCTGGTGTCCTTGATCGGCGCCGCGAACGACATCATCGCCGTGCGTTTCCATGTCTCGGTCGAGTCGGTGACCTGGGCGGTCCGCATCGGACTCTTCGTCGTTCCCGTCGCGACCTATGCACTGACCAAACGACTGGCGCTCGGCCTTCAGCGCAGCGACCGCGACAAAGTCCTGCACGGACGCGAGACCGGCATCATCAAACGCATGCCCAACGGTGAATTCGTCGAGGTGCACGAGCCGCTCAGCCAGGAACAACTCCACGTCCTCACCCAGCACGAGCAGTACAAGCCGATCGGTCCCGGCGGCGCAGATGAAACGGAGAACCTCAAGATCGCATTCCGCCTGGCCCGGCAGCTGCGTTCCTGGTTCAGCGAGATCCTCTACGGAGAAGGAGCGCAGATCGCCAAGCCGACCGCGCAGGAATACCAGGTGATGCACAAGGAGCGCACCGAGGACCATGCCTAGGCCGACGCTGCCTCGCCGGCGAGGCGTATGGTGCGGATCTCCTTGCGGGAGGTGATGCCCAGTTTCGAGAACACCTTCCGCAGGTGCCATTCCACCGTGTGGGGACTGATGAACAACTGGGCGCCGATCTCGGGATTCGTGAGACCGTCACGGACCAGGCGGGCGATCTGCTCCTCCTGGGGGGTGAGGGCCGCCTGCGTCGCGGCGGAATGCCTGCGGACTGTCGCCCCCGTCGCCTGGAGTTCGCGGCGCGCGCGTTCGGCGAACGCTCCGGCACCGATGGTGCTGAGCATGTCGTGCGCGATGCCCAGTTGAGCACGGGCGTCGGCTCGGCGGTTCTCGCGGCGCAGCCATTCCCCGTACAGCAGGTGGGTCCGGGCGAGGTCCATCCGCACCCCCGTGCCGCCGAGCCGTTCGATCGCCTCGCGGTACAGGGCATCGGCCTGCTGCCCTTGGCTCACCAGAGCACGGACGCCGGACGCGGTGCCGAGAGCCCACTCGGTACCGGCGGCCTGCGCCATGTCGCTAATTCTGCGCACCGCCGCGGCCGCGTCCGCGGGTTTGCCCAGCCGTACGGACGCTTCGACCAGTTCGACCGTGGACTGGAGGGAGAGACCGAGTTCCTGCGGATTCTCGCAGCCCCGCAGGGCGGCCGCATAGGCCTCCGCGTATCTGCCGAGGCCGTTGTAGAGCACCGCTGCGGCCCACTGCGTGGCGGTCTCCACCTTGCCTTCCCCGCGCAGGAGGAGATCCTGGGTGACCGCGTCGATCGCCTGTTGGGTCGTGGCTTCCCTGCCCTTCCAGGGCTCGACGACCAGCGCGCTGTAGTGCGCGAAGAAGCTGCTGCCGGTCGCCTCACCGATCGCCGTCGCCTCCGCGACCAGTGCCCCGGCACCGGCGAGATCGCCGGCGAAGGCCCGGTTCGACAGCCGGAGCAGCAGTGCCGACGGCAGCACCGACAGGGCTCCCGTCTCGCGGGCGAGGTCGACCAGCCGTGCCGAGAGGACGGACCAGCTCTCGAAGTCCCATGTGCTGTGGGCCAGGCGGCATGCGAGTGGGAGCCAGCCCAGCCCTTCCTTCGGTGAGATCCCGTCGGCGCGGAACGCGGCCAGCGCCTGGAGCAGCATCGGCGCGCCCGCGGCATAACCCTGTGTGGTCAGCCGCGCCTGGCCGTCCAGAAGGAGATCGTCGCGTGTCGGTTCGGCGGGCGTGGGCGTCGCGAGAATGGCCTGGGCGACTTCGAGAATCCCCTTGCCCTGCGGCAGCCGGCCGGCGGTGAGGGCCGCGTAGATCGCGTCCCGGTACGTCTCACGGGCGAGCCCGGCGTCGAGCGGCTCAAGTCGCCGGGCCGCTTCGAGCAGCAGGGGCAGGCCGGCGCCGGCGCTGTTGGACGCGGTCATGATCCGACCGCGCAGCAGGGTCGACCGTGCGGCTGCGAGGGCGTCGAGGGGGCCCAGCTCGGCCGCCCCCGCCAGTTCCCGCGCGGCGTCGAAAGCGCCGGCCTGGTACTTGGCCTGTGCCGCCGCGAGCGCCCTGGCTCCACGACGCGTGGGGTCGGGCGTCAGCTGGGCGGCCCGGTCGAGGAAGGCCGCCGCCGCGGCGACTCCGCCACGCGCCTGCGCCCGGTCGGCCGACAGCTCCAGTTCCGCGGCCACCGCCTCGTCGGGTCCCGCCGTCGCACGCGCCAGATGCCACGCCCGACGGTCCGGATCGAGCCGGGCGTCGGTCACGTCCGCCAGGGCTCTGTGCACCTCGCGCAGGTCGGCCGGGCCTGCCGCGCGATAGGCCGCCGAACGCACCAGCGGGTGACGGAAGCGCGCCCAGGCGCCGAGGGTGAGCAATCTCGACGCCTCGGCGTCCGCCGCGGCCGCGTCCACGGCGATTCCCAGCCGCTCGGCTGCGCGCCTGAGCAGCGTCACGTCACCGACCGGCTCGGCAGCGGCCAGGACCAGCAGGCGTTGCGTCTCGGCCGGCAGCGCCTGCACGCGGCGGAGGAAGTCCTGCTCCAGCCGGTTCGCCACAGGCCCCGTGCCGGTGCGCCCGAAAGGTTCGGTCAGGTCCAACACCGTGAGCGTGTGCGGCAGTTCGAGCAGAGCGAGTGGGTTGCCGCGGGTCTCGGCGACAATGCGATCCCGCACCCTGTGATCCAGCGGGCCGGTGACGACCGAGGCGAGAAGCTTTCGGGAGTCTTCCTCGAACAGCCCGGTCACGGGCAGCCCGGGGAGGCCGGTGAACATCTCACCGGTGGTCGGCTCGCGCACGGCGACGGCGAGCACCACCGATTCCGCGAGCAGCCTGCGGGCGACGAACTCCAAGGTTTGTGCCGAGACGCGGTCCAGCCACTGCGCGTCGTCGATGACGCAGATCAGCGGCTCGCTCCCGGCAGCGTCGGAGAGGAGGCTCAGCGTGGCCAGCCCCACCAGGAACCGATCGGGCGCGGCTCCGCCGTGCAGCCCGAACGCCGTGCGCAGTGCGTCGCGCTGAGGCTCCGGAAGGTTGTCGAGTCCCGACAGCAGCGGTGCGCAGAGCTGGTGCAGGCCGGCGTAGGAGAGCTCCATCTCGGACTGGACGCCGGCTGCGCCTACGGTACGGCATCCGGTGGCGCGGCCCAGCAGGTACTTCAGCAGCTCGGTTTTCCCGATCCCCGCCTCACCCCGAAGGACCAGGACTCCGCTGTGCCCGTCCCTGGCACCCGCCACGAGGTCGTCGAGGGCCTGACGCTCGGTGCGCCTGCCGAGGAGTCCGTTTCCGGAATCGCGGCTCGTCATGGCAGCCTCCCACGTCAGATCCTCAAGGCGGCGCGTCGGCCGGCGCGTAGCCGGATCACTGCGGCCGTGGTGCGACCGAGGCGAGCCTGATCCATCGTAAACGGCTGCGAAAGCGGAGAACTTCCGACTTCGGGCGAACGTGGCGGATCGAGTGGCGACCGGAACGACGGTCCGGAGCCGGCCACGGACCTCCTACGGCACGACCACGCAGTCCCCTACGGCCTTCCAAGGGCGCGCCGGGCTGTCCTCGGGCGCGACATTGGTGCCGGCTGCTCTTCGAGCTGCTGACCCACGGAGCAGAGGAGCCGGACATGGACACACGTCTGACCGAGACCGGACAGAGCCAGGAGACGGCGGGCACATCCGTCATCGCGCTGGACGACGCGACCTGGGTGTTCGTGCAGGCCAGGCCGGGCCTGCTCACCCTCGCCAGGCACATCCTCGGAAACGCGCACGAAGCCGAGGACGTCATCCAGGAGACGTGGCTGCGGTGGCAGGACGCCGACCGCGCGGCCGTCTACAATCCGCCGGCACTGCTCAGGACGACCACCGTCCGGCTGGCCATCAACGTCGTCCAGTCCGCCTGGAAGCGCCGGGAGTCCTGTGACAGCCCCTCGCTCCCGGAGCGGGTGGACCACCGCGCGGGCCCCGAGGAGGTGGCCGAGCGACAGGATGCCGTCGAGCGAGCGGTTCTCCTGCTGATGGAAACCCTGACTCCGAGGCAACGCGCCGCATACGTCCTGCGAGAGGGCTTCGGCTGCCCGTACGACCGGATCGCCGAGATCCTGCACCTCAGCGTCGTCAACGCGAGGCAGCAGGTGGCACGCGCCCAGCGGCGCCTCAACGGGGACCATCCCAAGCAACAGGTCGACGCCGTCGCGCACCGGCGTCTCGTTCAGGCGTTCTTCTCGGCGGCCCAGACCGGTGACCTCGGGCACCTGGAAAGGGTGCTGTCGACCGATACAGGCGGTCGGCGGTGACCACCGCGGCAGGTGTCAGCGGGTCTGGCCGGGGGCGGACGCTCTCGTCGATGGAGACGTACCTGGGCTCAGCCCGTCGCCATGACTCGGCGGCGCCGACGCGCACCCCGCGTCGGCGCGTCCTGCCGCACGCTTGTTCAGGAGATCAGCGGCCGGGCCCATGCTGGTTCAGCGCCGTTGAAATGACGT
This sequence comes from Streptomyces sp. NBC_00076, assembly GCF_045041235.1. Classification (NCBI taxonomy): domain Bacteria; kingdom Bacillati; phylum Actinomycetota; class Actinomycetes; order Kitasatosporales; family Streptomycetaceae; genus Streptomyces; species Streptomyces sp. NBC_00076. The sequence continues at coordinate 10,784,129 of NZ_CP108242.1, read as the reverse complement.
TCATGCGCTCGCCGAGGGCCACGAGTTCCTGGCGCAGTTCCGTGACCCGGGTACGAAGCGCGGCGGCTTCGGCGGTCAGCGATTCGAATGTCGCTGCGAGGTCGACGCGGTCCTCATCGATCAGGGACATCGTGTCTCCATGACTTTGCGTGTGAGCAGCACGAGCCATTCCTGGCGGAAAGAACGAGGTGGCCCTCTCTTTTCGGTGAGGGCCACCTCGGGAATTTACTTCTGCCGGGTAAGCCAGTCGGCGAACCGGGTCTCCGCGATGTGCGCTTCCGGGCCGGGCAGGAGCGTGTTCTCCTGCAGCGGGGCGCCCCAGTACGTCGCCTGCGGATCCGTGACGATCTTGCGGGGGTCGTTCTGGGCGGTCAGCCCCATGCGGATGAACTCCTCCAGCGAGAACGCCTCGGGACCGGCGACCTCCACCACGCCGCCCACCGGTGCGCCGACCGCGGTGCGGGCGACGGCCGCGGCCACGTCGTCGGAGACGATGGGCTGGATCTTGGCGTCGGGCAGGTGCACGGTGTCACCCTGGGTGACACCGTCGGCGAGCCCCTTGGCGAACTCGAAGAACTGCGTGGCGTGGACGATGGAGTAGGGGTTGCCGGACGTCTTGATCAGGTCTTCCTGGACCTGCTTGGCGCGGAAGTACCCGCTCCCCTGGAGTCGGTCGGTGCCGACCACGGACAGCGCCACGTGATGCGCCACGCCGGCCTGGGTCTCCGCCTTGAGCAGATTGGTCGTCGAGGTGCGGAAGAACTCCATGACGGCCTCGTCCTCGAACGAGGGCGAGTTCGACACGTCGACCACCACCGACGCACCCTGCAGGACCTCGGCAAGGCCCTCACCGGTCAGCGTGTTGACGCCGGTGTTGGGCGACGCCGCGACCGCCTCGTGTCCGTGCGCGCCGAGCCCGGCGACCACCTTCGAGCCGATGAGCCCGGTTCCACCGATCACTACGACCTTCATAATGGAATTCCTTTCGATTTTCCCTGATGCCTGTACCAGTAGAGACCGGGCACCAGGTCTGTTTGTGACGCCTTCTATTCGACGAGCTTGCCTGTGGTCGAGACTTCCTCAATCAGGGAGGAAATCTCGTCGGGGAGGGCCGGAATGCTCTCGCGGGTGACGCCCGTCGTCGGGGACCACACGAGATTCACCTGCAGAGCGGAATCCAGGCCGGGGTAGTCGCTGCGGTTGTGACAGCCACGCGTCTCCCGGCGCTCCAGCGCCGATTCGAGGGTGGCCCGGGCCGCCAGCGCGGCGGACTTGAGATCGAAGGCGTGTGCGAGGTCCTGATAGCCCGCGATGTCCGGGTGGATGCCGACGGCATCCATGCGCTTCTCGATCACCGCGAGTTCCGCCAGTCCGGCGCACAGGCCGTCCTCGTCGCGTACGACTCCCGCGTGCTCGGTCATGGTGTCGCGGATGGCGCGTTGCAGGGCACGGACGTTCTCCGGGCCGTCGGCGGCGAGCAGTTCATCGATCTCCGCGCGGGCCTGCGCGATGGCCGACTCCGACCGCGGCTGCGCCTCGAGGGACTGCGAATACGCCGCGGCCGCCTGACCGGTGAGGCGGCCGAACACCAACAGCTCGATGAGGCTGTTGCCGCCGAGGCGGTTGGCGCCGTGCAGCCCGCTCGACGCCTCGCCGATGGCGTACAGGCCGCGTACGTCGGTGCTGTGGTCCTCCGGGCGCACCCACACCCCGCCCATCGAGTAGTGCGCGGTGGGCGCGATCTCGATCGGTTCGCGGGTGATGTCGAGCATCTGCAGGTCCAGCAGGGTCTGGTAGACGCGGGGCAGACGCGTCATGATCGTCTGCCGGGGCAGGTGCGAGACGTCGAGCCACACACCTCCCTTGGGCGTGCCCCGGCCTTCCTTGATCTCCGTGTACGCGGCCAGGGCCACGCGGTCGCGGGTGGACAGCTCCATGCGCTCGGGGTCGTAGCGGGCCATGAAGCGTTCCCCGAGCGCGTTGCGCAGGATGCCGCCCTCGCCGCGGGCGGCCTCGCTGACCAGGGTGCCGGCGGCGTTCTCCGGTTCGATGATGCCGGAGGGGTGGAACTGGACCAGCTCGGCGTCGCGCAGCCTGGCCCCGGCCTCCACGGCCAGGCGGAAGGAGTCCCCCGTGTTCTCGTCGCGCCGCGAGGAGGTGCGCCGCCAGATGCGGGTGTGGCCGCCCGCCGCGAGGATCACGGCGTCGGCGTGGATCAGGTAGCGCCTGCCGGTGGTGAGGTCGAAGCCGTACGCCCCGAACACGGCGCCCTCGTGCACCAGCAGCCGGGTGATGTACACCCCTTCCAGCACCGGGATGTCGAGCTGCTCCGCGCGCCTGATCAGTGTGCGCTGGATCTCCAGGCCGGTGTAGTCACCGGCGAAGGCGGTCCTGCGGAACTTGTGCGCGCCGAAGAAGCGCTGCGAGATCCGGCCGTCCTCCTCGCGGGCGAAGGCCATGCCGTAGCGCTCCAGGTCGTCGATGCCCCGGGCGGCGCCCTGGGTGACGATCTCCACGGTGCGGGGATCGGCGAGGAGGTAGCTCTCCTTGAGGGTGTCGGCGGCGTGCTGCTGCCAGCTGTCCTCGGGGTCCATGGTGGCCAGCGCCGCGTTGATGCCGCCGGCCGCCAGTGCCGTATGGGCGTCCTCCTTCGGGCGCTTGCCGACGGCGAGGACGTCGATGCCGGCCTCGGCCAGTTCGATCGCCGCGCGCAGGCCGGCACCTCCGGTGCCGATCACCAGCACCATGGTGGCAAGACGTTGTTCGGTGACTGCCACGGTCCACTCCGTTCGCTGGGGTCTTCATCCAGTACGACCGGGCAGTCCCGCGATCTGTGACACCACGGCCGTGGCTTCAGGAGGCCAGCGTGATGGTGGTCGGTGTGCCGTGCCAGGCCATCCTCGCGTAGGGGCACAGTGCGTCGGCGCGCTGCAGGAGCGGGGTGGCGACCTCGGGGGTGACGCCCGGCCAGCTGACGACCAGGTCGATGTGCAGGACGTATCCGCCGTCCTGCGGACTGCGGCCGAACGCCACGGTCGCCTCGACGGATATCGCGGCGGGGTCGAGCGCGGCCTGTCGTGCGACGAGGCTCAGCGCGCCGTGGAAGCAGGCCGCGAACCCGGCGGCGAACAACTGCTCGGGATTGGTTCCCCGGCCGTCGCCGCCCAGTTCGGCGGGCAGGCGCAGGTCGAGGTCGAGGATTCCGTCGTCAGAGCGCGCCCTCCCCGAGGCTCTCCCGTGGGACGCCGTCCCGCCGGTCACGGTCACCGTCGTGGTGTAGAGGGGAGCGAAGGAGTTCCCGTCGAAGTCGTTCTCGGTGGACAGGTCGGGCGGCTGCATCGGCTCGGTCACCGCGTCACTCCCGCGATGCTGCGACGTGCCGGATCAACTGGGCTACAAGTCATCGTGAGCGCACCTTTGCGTCGTGGCGTCCTGGGGCACCGGAGAACCGGATGACTGGAAGACCGACCAGTACCCGCTCTTGTGACGCGCGCGGCCTCGGTCAGGAGGAGAACGTGGTGTCGCCGTCCCGAGAGGCCACGTAACGCGCCAGTTTCTCCGGATTCATGACCCACATGGCCCGCTCGATACCGCGCTCCGAGATGTCGAGGGTCAGCAGCACCACGGCCGTCCCGCCGGCCGAGACGAGGGCGGCCGGCCCGCCGTTGGCCTCGACCCAGTCGATCTCCTTGTCCGGCCAGAAGCGCGGGCCGAAGGCGGCGAGGTACCTGGAGACGTGTTCCAGGCCGACGACGGGAATCCGGGACGCCCCGCGCAGCCCGTTCCCGTCGGTGTAGCTGACCACGTCCTCCGTGAGGATGTCCTCCAGCACGGCCAGATCCCCGGTCTGTGCCGCTGCGAGGAACACCTCCATCAGCCGTCGGTGCTCCGTGGGGTCGACGGGCTTGCGGCGCTCCGAGGAGATGCGTTTGTGCGCGCGGCTCACCAGCTGGCGCGTGTTGGTCTCGCTGGTCTCCAGCATGTCCGCGATCTGCCGGTAGGGGTAGTCGAACGCTTGCCGCAGCACATAGGCGGCCCGTTCCACGGGGTTCAGCTTCTCCAGGAGGAAGAGGACCGCCAGGTCGAGCGCCTCGGCCCGCTCGGCGCCCAGCTGCGGATCGGCGCGCGTGTCGATCGGCTCGGGCAGCCAGGGACCGGTGTACGACTCGCGCCGCACCCTGGCGGACTGGGCGAGGTTGATCGCCAGCCGGGCGGTGACGGTGGCGAGGAACGCCTTGGGCTCGCGGACCGCGCCACGGTCGGTGTGCTGCCAGCGCAGCCACGCCTCCTGGAGGACGTCCTCGGCCTCCGCGGTGCTGCCGAGCACGCGGTAGGCGATGCCGAAGAGCCGGGGCCGCTCCGCCATGAACACCTTCGTCGCCTCGTCGAGGGAGTCCATACCGTCGAGGGAGTGTGTGTCGTCCAGGGAGTCCGCGCCGTCCCTCGTACCCATGCGTGCCCCCTTCAGTTCCGACCCGTTCGCGCAAGCGCTTGCCCATGGTACGGCGGGGGCGGGTGGGTCAGGACGACGGGCCGGAGCATGTCATGGTCGCGCCAGTCGCACGCCCAGTACGGACGGGTCCGGCCGTTCGGGCAGAGCGATGAAACCTTCCTCCTTCAGTTCCGCGATCATCTCCGCACGGGAGGCCGGCCACATCCAGAACGTCTCGTCGTGCCGGCGCAGCACCCGCCCGTCCCCGCGCACCCAGTAGTCGAACCGTGCCCGGATCCGGTCCTCGTCGGCCGACGTCACCATGCGGCCCCCGTACTCGTGCCGGCCGACCGTCCGGACCGGCAGCACATGGGTGGTCCGGCGAGAGGGCAGGCGAGCCGGTGGGAGCTGGACGAGCAGCACCCCCGTGGGCACGAGCGCCTCGGCGACTGCCGGCCACAGCGCCCGGCGCGACGCCGGGTGCAGACAGGCCACGGTGTTGTGGCACACGGCCACGTCCGCGACCCCCTGCAGCCCCGCCTCGTCGAGCGGGTGCGGGTGCACGGTCACCCGCGTCGTGAGCTCCGCGCCCAGGGACGCCAGACGCGTCATCAGCGGGGTACGCATGGACCGGGCGGGCTCCACCGCGTGCACGGGGACCCGTGACTCCAGGAGGCTCATCAGCGTGACACGACCAGTGCCCGCGCCGACGTCCAGCACACCGACCCGGGCCCTGCGAACGTCGTCCCGGTAGAGCGAGCGCACCCGGACCTCGTCCCGCTCCGCCTGCAGAACGTCGTAGAACTCCGCACTGATCGCATAAGCGTCCCAGCGCTCCCGCCCGGGAGAACCGGCCGACGGCGGGTTCACGACGGTCACCCGCGCCACCCATACCATTCGCGTGCCTGCCCGACCGCCTCTTGGCTGACCGCGCCCGCGCGCGCCAGCCGGTCCAGGGCAGCGACGACGATCGACTCGGCGTCCACGCGGAAGTAGCGCCGCACGGCGTCCCGGGTGTCCGACAGCCCGAACCCGTCCGTACCCAGCGACGAGTAGTTGTGACCGACCCACTGGCTGATCTGGTCGGGCACCTGCCGCATCCAGTCGCTGACCGCCAGCACCGGTCCTGGCGCGTCCGCCAGCGCCGCCGTCACATAGGGGACGCGTTCCTCGCCCCGCAGCAGCGCCCGATCGGCGTCCAGCGCGTCGCGGCGCAGTTCCGTCCAGGAGGTCACCGACCAGACGTCGGCGTGAACGCCCCACTGGGACAGCAGCAACTCCTGGGCGCTCAGCGCCCAGTGGATGGCCGTACCGGAGGCCAGCAGCTGGATCTGTGGTTCTGTTCCGGCGGGCTCGGCCTGCCGGAACCGGTAGATGCCCCGCAGGATGCCTTCCTCGACGCCGGGCCCGGCGGGCATCGCCGGCTGTTCCTTGGGTTCGTTGTAGACCGTCAGGTAGTAGAAGACGTCATCGGGCCGGTCACCGTACATGCGGCGCAGCCCCTCCCGCACGATCACCGCGATCTCGTACGCGAACGCCGGGTCGTAGGACACGGCGGCGGGATTCGTGGAGGCCAGCAAGTGGGAGTGACCGTCGGCGTGTTGGAGCCCCTCCCCCGTCATGGTCGTACGGCCTGCCGTCGCCCCGATGACGAACCCGCGCCCCATCTGGTCGGCGAGCGCCCAGAACTGGTCGCCGGTGCGCTGGAAACCGAACATGGCGTAGAAGATGTAGAACGGGATCATGGGCTCGCCGTGGGTGGCGTACGAGGTCGCCGCGGCGGTGAACTCGGCCATGGAACCGGCTTCGGTGATGCCTTCGTCGATCAACTGGCCGTTCCTGGCCTCCCGGTAGTAGAGCAGCTGGTCCGCGTCCACCGGTTCATAGGTCTGGCCGTCCATCGAGTAGATCCCTGCCGTCGGGAAGAGGGACTCCATGCCGAACGTGCGGGCCTCGTCCGGGATGATCGGCACCCAGCGCGGTCCCGTCTCCTGGTCGCGCATCAGGTCCTTGACCAGGCGGACCAGGGCCATGGTGGTGGCCACTTCCTGATGGCCGAAGCCCTTCTCCAAGGTTTCGAACGGGCGGGCAGGCGGCTGCCTCAGCGGTTTCGGGACCACCCTGCGCACCGGGGCCGGGCCGCCCAGCACCGCCCGCCGCTCACGCAGGTACCGCACCTCCTCCGAGTCCTCGCCCGGGTGCCAGTACGGCACCAGATCACCGCTCAACGCGCTGTCGGGGATGGGGAGTTCGAGCAGGTCACGCATCTCACGGAACTGCGCCATGGTCAGCTTCTTCATCTGGTGGTTGGCGTTGCGCGACTCGAAGGCCGAGCCGAGCGTGTGCCCCTTCACCGTCTGCGCCAGGACGACCGTCGGCGCGCCCCGGTGCTCGACGGCCGCCCGGTAGGCGGCGTAGACCTTGAGCGGTTCGTGCCCGCCCCGGGAGTTCTCGAACAACTCGGTCAGCCGGCTGTCGCTCAGCCCGGCGGCGAGACCGGAGAGCGCACGGCCCGTGAAGAAGTGTTCGCGGATGTACGTGGCGTCCCGGGCGGCGTACGTCTGCAGCTGGGCGTCGGGCACCTCGCCGAGGCGATGGACCAGGGCGCCTGTGCTGTCCTGCTTCAGGACCGGGTCCCAAGCCTCGCCCCAGAGGGACTTGACCACGTTCCAGCCCGCACCGCGGAACCTGGCCTCGAGCTCCTGCACGATCTTGGAGTTCGGCCGCACCGGCCCGTCCAGACGCTGCAGGTTGCAGTTGACGACGAAGGTGAGGTTGTCGAGACGCTCACGGGCGGCGAGCGCCAGTGCCGCCGTCGATTCCGGCTCGTCCGTCTCGCCGTCCCCGAGGAAGGCCCACACGCGCGACCTGGAGGTGTCCTTGATGCCCCGGGCGTGCAGGTAGCGGTTGAACCGGGCTTGGTAGACGGCGGCGAGCGGGCCGAGGCCCATGGACACGGTCGGGAACTCCCACAGCCACGGCAGCCGTCGGGGGTGCGGGTACGACGGCAGCCCGTGGCCGTCGGCCTCCCGCCGGAAACCGTCCAACTGCGCCTCGCTCAGGCGCCCTTCGAGGAACACACGGGCGTAGATGCCGGGCGAGGCATGCCCCTGGAAGTACAGCTGGTCGCCCGAGCCGGCCCCGTCCTTGCCCTGGAAGAAGTGGTGGAACCCGATCTCGTACAGCCAGGCGGCCGAAGCGTAGGTGGAGATGTGGCCGCCGAGCCCGAAGCGGGAGCCGCGGGTCACCATCGCCGCCGCGTTCCATCGGTTCAAGGCGGTGATCCTGGACTCCATGGCGACGTCACCGGGAAAGGCCGGCTGCGCCGACGCCGGGATCGTGTTGATGTAGTCGGAGGTCAGGAGCCCGGGCAGGGACACACCGGACCGGGCCGCGAACTCGTGCACCCGTCGCAGCAGATACACGGCCCGCTCCGGCCCAGCGTTGCGCACGACCGCGTCGAGCGACGCCTGCCATTCGGCAGTCTCTTCAGTGTCCCGGTCGGGTAGTTGGTCGAGCTCACTCATGGCTGTTTCCTGTCAGGGCGTGGCGCGGGGAGACGGTGCGTGCCGACGACGTCATCGCCGCGCGATCCACTCGGAGAAGGTTTCGTGCCCCAGGTGGGCGCCCGCCCCGGGCAGCAGCGCCCGCTGCCCGAGCACCGCCCCGAAGAACGGCGTGTGGGCGTCGGGGACCACGTCCCGTAGGTAGCCGCGCGCGGCCAGCAGCTTCGCGGTGAGGTCGTCGAGGCGGTGCTCCTCCGGACCGGCGACCTCCAGAACTCCGAACAGCGGTATTCCGACAGCGACATGGGCGACCGCGGCGGCGACGTCGTCCGTCGACACGGGACGGATCAGGACCGGCGCGACATGGACGACGTCCCCGTACGTCGCCGCGCGCGACATGTACTCCACCGACTCGAAGAACGGCGTGGCACGCACGATGGAGTAGGGCATGGGCGAGCGCCGCACCTGCTCCTCCTGCAGCGCCTTCGCACGGAAGTGGCCCGCCTGCAGATGGTCGGCCCCCACGATGGACAGGATCACGTGATGTACGGCGCCCGCCTTCGCCGCGGCCTCCAGCAGGTTGCGGGTCGCCGTGCCGAAGAACTCCAGACTCTCCAGTTCCCCGCGGGAGGGCGTGTCGGTGACGTCCACCACCACATCGGCGCCGCGCATGGCCTCGTCGAGGCCCTTCCGGGTCGTGAAGTCGACGCCCTCACCGTGTGACAGGCGCACGACCTCCACACCGTGGTCCCGAAGCCTGGCGACCGTCCTGGAACCGATCAGACCGGTGGCTCCCGCTACAACGACCCGCATTCCGGACTCCTTCCCGTCGAGGGGTCGGTGACCCCGCTGATGGCTTCGTGAGGTGGCAGTGATGTCGGTCCCTCACAACACCTAGGACAGGACTCGGACCAATGTTGTGACACTGGTGTGGTCGCGAGTGTCACAGATCCGTGTGGAGCCCGGTCATCACTGGAGAGGCCATGGCAGCCATGGCTCAGTGAATCCAGGTGGATCCCGAGGGAGGCCGACACATGTCGGACAAGGACTCAGCGCAGGAGACCGGAGTGCGGACCAAGTCGGAAGGTTGGAAGACGGCGGCGACGATGCTGCAGGACACCGATCCGCTCACGGTCGCAGAAGGTGCGTCGGCGATGACCATCTTCGTCGAGTGGGAAGCTGGAGACCCGGGAACCCCGCCCCACCGCCACCCGGGACCGGCGTTCGGCTACGTCCTCGAGGGCGCCGTCCGCTTCGAGCTCGAGGGTGAGCCCGAGCGCGTGATCGAGGCGGGCGGGACGTTCTGGGAACCGGGTGGCGACGCGATCCACTACCAGGACGGCAACGCGCTGTCCGACGCGCGCACCCGGTTCGTCGTGACCATGCTGTGCGCGCCGGGCAAGCCCATGGTGCAACTGGTCGAGGAGGAGGAACTGGCCCAGCGGGCCCACCTCCGCGCCCCGCGGCCCACCGACTGACCGCCCCGTACAAGGCGGTTGTGAAGGGACCCGTCCGCTTCGTGGGAGGGCGTGGTGGGGCATGAGCGCCACTGATGTCGTGCACGGCATGCTGACGGCGCTGTTCGCGGCTGCGGCCGTCTACACCTCGCGGCGGGCCGTGCTAACACGAGGCTCCGGATGGCGCGGCCTGGGCGACAGTCTCCTGCACACCGTCATGGCTTCGGCCATGGCGGTGATGCCGTGGCACCAGATCGACGATGGGCCGCCACCGGGACGGACGACCTTCTTCTTCGTCGCCGCGGCACTGTGGTTCCCGCTGACCGCGGTCCTCAGTCTCCGTGGCCCCAGACTGGCCGGCCTCGTACACAGGTCGCCCCACGCGGTCGGCATGGTCGCCATGGCATGGATGCCGGTGCGGCACGGCAGTGTCACGGACGCGCACACCGGCGACATGGTCACCGGCGTACTGACGCTGTGTCTGCTGGCCTACGCTCTCCGGTCGCTGACCCGGGACATGCCCAGACTGCGCGAAGCGGCGGGCGACGTACGCGTCTCCATCGGCATCGGCGGCCCTTGCGACCGCTTCTGGCACGGATCGACGGCCATGGGCACGGCCATCATGCTGCTCATGCACCACTGACACCGGATGGCACTGGACAATCTACGTGTCTGTTACAGCCCGGTCGCCTCCTGCTGAGCTTTCCGAACTGCGGGTGCCGGTCCGGCTCCAAGCGGGTTGTCCCGGGACGTCGATGACACTCTCTACTTTACAGCTTGGCGTGCGATGACGGCTTCGCCAGAAAGGCCAGACCAACAGTGTCACACTTTGTGTGGCAGACCGGTCCTGGTTGGGAAACCGACCCGATTCGCTGCTACTGCATCAGCCCGCAGCTGCCCGATAGCCGCAGCAACCTCGACCGCACCGCCGACACGGTGCTCGCGGTCATCCCCGTCCGTCAAGCCAGTCGTGGTAGTGCGTACGCGCGATGTACGCATCAGCGCGGGGAAGAAGGTCGCCGCGCCGCAGACCGGCGCCGAAGTAGAGACTGCGGTCGTCGGTGAGGACGCGGCGGTGCTCCCCGGCAGCCGTAAGGGCGGCACGTACGAACGTATCGAGCGGGAGCCGGTCGGGGCCGGCGATCTCACGGACGCCGAGCAGGGGGTTGAACACAGCGGTGTGAGCCACGAGCACTGCAGCCTCGGCGCAGGACACCGGCCTGATCTGGGCGGGCGCCAGCCAGGTGATTCCGTGTTCTGCGGCAGAGTCGGCAATGTCGTCGGCGGACTCGAAGAGCTGGGTGCTCCGGATGATCGAATAGGGTGTTCGAGACTGCCTGATCATGGTTTCCTGGGCGTGCAGGGCCCGGAAGTAACCGCGATCCTTCAACCGTTCCACGCCCACGACAGACAGGGCGACATGGTGCCCAAGGCCAGCATCGGCCTCCGCCGCAAGAAGATTGGCGGTGGAGAGGCACAACCTCTGTGTGACGGTCTCGTCATCGATCACGAGGCCGAATGCTTCCGTGAGGGTCCCGTCAGCAATTGACGGCGGGCCCGAGAGGTCGATCACTACGGAGCAGCCCTCGAGGACCCGGGACAAGCCTTCGCCGGTGAGAACGTCGACGCCGGCTGCGGCCGAGACCACGACGGCCTCATGCCCGTGGGCTCTGACTCCGGCAGCAGTCTCGACGCCCATGGGCCCACCGTCATCGATCAAAGCGACCTTCATGGAAAAACCTTCCCTCACACAGGGGCTGCCCCGGGAAGCCGCAAGGACATCAACCACTGCGCCGTCACGGTGCGGCCTTCACATCACATGGACCGGACAGCTCGCCCGTCTGTGACATACCGTCCGGGGCGACATCCGCAACGACTCCCCCGGGTACGCGACAGGGCCCCCACCTCTTCATGGGCCAGCGCGGAACCGGCAGAACCCACAACAGTCGCTGGTGCCGGGCAAGTACGCCCAAGCCCTATCGCCTTGGCCGGGCGTGGCGCGCGTGCGCTCATTCGCCCCAAGGGGCCGTGCATGAACGCCGGTCCGGCCGGCCCGAGGGCGACCGGATACAGCGCGTGAGACGGCAGCCTGGTCAGGGAGGGGAAGCGTGACCGACACCAGCAACACCCGATCCGCCGACAGCGAAGCGCAGGCTCCGCGGCAGAGCCGACTGCACCGCCTATGCGCTAACTCCCCCTGATCGCCCCGTCCTCGCGGGTCAGCGACGCGTGACGCCTGTACCACCGGCAGACGAAGAAGCTGCTGGGATCATCCGCTACAGCATCCCCTCCAGAGGCAGCACCAAGGACCTCCCGCTACGGTCACCTACACCTTGTGAAACTTCCACAAGACGACGGACCTAGCACCAAGTCTCCGTATCCGCTCCCTCAGTCAGGAAGCCCGTCAGGTCGGAGGGGTGCGCTGCTACCTGCGGAAGAGCGCGGCACGGGGGATGCCCGCCATCCGGTCCAGCGTGGCCAGGAAGTGGCCGGCCATGATGGTCAGGAGCGAGGTGCCCGCAGCCGGGTCGGTGGACCAGGCCAACTCCGGCGGGATACGGGGGCCGCCCAGCGGGTCGCCTGCGGCGACCAGTACGGCCGATTCGAGCCGGCCGATCGCGCCTCCGGCGATCAGGTCGGCCACGTACCGGGCGTCCGGGGATTGATATCCCTGCAGGTTCACGGCGTGGACGACGCCGGCGGCGGCCGCCCGGGCGAGGTCGTCCGCTTCGGCGGCGTCCACGCCCAACGGCCACTCGGAGAGCACGTGCTTGCCCGCTTCCAGTGCGGCCCTGATCACCTTCGCGTGCTCGGACGCCTTGACCGACACCACGACCAGGTCCACGTCGGGGTGAGCGGCGAGCGTCCCGGCGTCGTCGAAGGCGAGCGGTACGCCGTGAGCCGCCGCCTTGTCGGCGCTGGCCTGGCTGGTCGTCGCGACCGCGGTCACCTCGAACCCGGCAAGTGCGGCGAGTGCTGGCAGATGCGACGCGCCGGCCCAGCCGCTGGCTCCGACGATCCCAACTCTGATCATGCACCCTCCCTGGTTGCATACCGATCGATACAAAACTAGAGAAGCGGGAGCAGGAGTTCAAGAGGTAACGTACCGATAGGTAAAAAACTTGAGGAGGTACGGCATGCCAGGCGGTCGCCCGCGCGCCTTCGACCCGGGGGCTGCCCTCGATCGGGCGCTTGAGGTCTTCTGGCGGCAGGGCTACGAGGGGGCGTCCCTGTCGGACCTGACCACGGCCATGGACATCAACAGGCCCAGCCTGTACGCGACTTTCGGCAACAAGGAGCAGCTGTTCCGCAAGGTACTCGACCGCTACTTCACCAGCCCTGGAGCCTACGCCGCCGAGGCCTTGGAGGCGCCCACCGCGCGGGAGGTCGTCGAGCGCCTGGTCCTCGGGGCCGTCGAGTTGACCACCGGCCCGCACAGGCCCCACGGGTGTCTGACCGTGAACAGCGTCCACGCCTGCAGTCCGGACTCCGAACCGATCCGCCAAGAGGTGATCGCGCGACGGATGGCCGGCGAGGCCGCACTCCGTCGGCGATTCGAGCAGGCAGGCGACCTGCCGCCAGGCTGTGATCCGGGCGTCCTCGCCCAGCTGGTGCACACCGTCACTGACGGCATCGCCGTGCAGGCGGCGAGCGGCCATACCCGCGACCAGTTGCACCAAGTGGCCGACCTGGCACTGCGCACGCTGTTTCAGCTGCCGAGATGATCGGGATTCATCGCTTACTGGTTGGCTCGCGTATTCAACTGTCGTGGGTTCTCCGAGGAGTCCAGCCCGCCGGAGACCGGGTGTGATCGCCAGCGGCGTACCGGCTCCAGGTCCCGCCGGTCTCTCGGAGGAGGCGGCTGGTGGTCTTGTCGTGGTAGCCGAGGGCGTCCGCGACGACGGGGGCGGGCAGTTCGAGGAGTTGTTGTCGGATGGCGGCGCCGCGGGCAGCTGAGACTGGGACGCCGATCTCGCCCAGGAGTGCGGAGAGGTGGTCGGGGCGCGCTGGCTAGCCGGCCCCGGCGGCCGGGGAAGAGCCAGCGGGATGCCTGGTTGGTGGCGGTGTTCATGTTGTCGCGGTCCGCGATGTATGCCAGCAGCAGGGTTGCGACTGGTGCGGGGACGGGTGAGGCGGGCTCCCCGAGCCGTAGAAGCGTGGTCTCTCCGTCGTGGAGCACGTCGTCGACCGTCAACTGGACGATTCGGGTGAAGGGTTGCGCATAGAGGAGGACGATGACGCCGGCGACGCGGAGGCGCATCGGTGTGTCTGCGTCGGTCAGTAGTCGGCCGAGTGTGTCCAGGCGTTCGTCCTCGCTCAGGGCGGGTCGCCGGGAGACTCTCTGCACGGGGATGGAGAGGGCGCGTGGGCATCGGCGGCTCTGCATGGCCCAGTTGAGGAAGGCCCTCAGGCAGGTGCGGCCGTGTTCGGTGTTCTCGGCGAACCAGGCGTCGATGTCGAGCTGGTCGCAGGACGCGAGGGTGCTGTTCCGGGTGCTGAGCCACTGCAGGAAGGCCGTCGCGTACGTGATCTGTTCGGCTGCGAAGCGGCGGACGCTCGGTGTGATCCGGCTTCGATCGGCCCGTTCCCGTAGTCGGGGAAGGACGTGCCACGTCGCGAAGAGCTTGATCGTCTTGACGTGCTCGGGATCGGCAATGCCGGCCAGGTGACCGGGCAGCCATCGCTGGAAGGAGCAGATGTACTTGTCGACGGCGGGCAGGACTCCGCTGGCCATCAGGAGTTCTTCCAGATGAGCCGCTGCCCGCCAGGGCTGGAGTTCGTGGAAGGCGCCGTGGGTCAGGGGCACCTGTCCGCGGCCGAGCCGCCGCAGCATCTGGGAGGCGTTTGCCGGTTGGTTTCGGCGCATCTCCAGCCAGGCGAGGCCGCTCCTGGGCTTGTCCATCGCCACCAGCAGGTTGAACAGGGGCGTCAGCGCGGGCCGGATGCGGCCGGTGCCGTCGTCCAGGAGGGTGGTCAGCCGGTCGGCGAGCGTGCACCGCTCGCAGAGCCGTCCGCCCAGCAGTTTGCCCTCGAAGCCGCAGCGCAAGCAGTCGAAGGTCTGGGAGAAGCCAGCGCAGGTCGTACAGATCGCGGAGCCGTCGACGGGGTGGCGCCCGGGGAGGGCGCGGTCCTCGGCGCATCCTGGGCAGCTTCCTCGCGTTCGCACCGCGCGGTCCGAGCAGGTCCGGCAGACGTATCCGTCCGGCCAGGTGCCGGCCTTGTGTCTGCACTGGCCGCAGCGGCAGCACTCGGCCATGTACCAGCGTTCGTACTGCTCGTCGGTGGCGTATGGGCGGCTCATGCGTCGGGCAGGATGCGAGCCGGGCGGGGCCGGAGCTTCGCGACGTTCGCGGGCGGGGTGGCCAGGTCGCCAGTGGCGGTCTTGCGGACGCCTGCGTTCTCGGCTGTGGTGGTCACCAGGTCGGCAGGGGTGCAGGAGAGGATGTCGCAGAGCGCGGACAGGACCTGCAGCGACAGCCGCTCCGGGGTTCCGGAGACCAGACGGTGGACCTGGGAGGCGGACAGGTCGATGCCGCGTTCGCGCAGCAGCGGGACCAACTCGGTCGCGGTGAAGATGCGATGCTGGGCCATCGCCTCACGCAGCCGCCAGGTGTAACCGACCTTGCGCTTCATACCTGCTTCCCGTTCTGGGCCTGGAGGGCGGCGGCAACGGTGGCGTCCAGGTGCCGGCGCAGGGTGCGGGTGCGGAAGTCCGAGGAGACGCAGGTGTAGATGGACGTGGTGCTGGCGTGCTCGTGACCGACCTGTTCCTGGACGAAGCGGGTCCCAGCCGTCTTCGATGAGGTGGGTGACGTAGGACCTTCGGAAGGAGTGGTAGTCCAGCCCGTCGTCCAGGCCCAGGGCCTTGCGGTAGGTGATGAAGCGGGAGTTGATGCGCTGGCAGCCGATCCGCACCCCGCGCTCGGAGGGCCAGGCTGCCGGGTTGCCGTCGGTGCCCAGCAGCGGGCGGACCTCGGTGAACCACTCGTCCAGGACGTCGGGGGTCCAGCCGAACACGGTCAGCACGCCGCGGCGCTTGGGCGGGGAGCCCTTCTTGGCCTTGCCGAACCGGACCTGGCAGCGGCCGAACTCGCCGTACTCGGCGCCGTGCGGGTTGCGGCCGAAGTCGGCGGCGTCGAGCATCCGCGTCTCGTTGCGCCGGAGCCCGCACGGGCCCCGGCCGAGGTGGCCCGCCAAACGGTTTCCTGCGCCGGCTCCGTGGCCGGATGCCGCACAGCCGGAACACCATGTGGAGCTACACGACGTGCCGCCGTCGCTTAGCCCTCGTTGGTCAGACGCGTGGGCCGAGGAACAGGCCACCGCTCGCGTCGATGATCTGACCAGTGACCCAGCGGGCGGCGTGGGAGGCGAGGAAGGCGACCACATCGGCTACGTCGTCGGGCCCGCCCAGCCGGTTGAGTGCCGTCATACCGGATATCTGTTCGGTGAGGCCCGGCGTGTCGAAGACAGCTCCGTTGGTCGCCGTCCTGGTGGCCCCAGGAGCGACCGCGTTCACCGTGATCCTTCGGGGTCCGAGTTGGACGGCGATGGTTTTGGTCATCGTCTCGATCGCGCCCTTCGTCATGGCGAAGGATGTCTGGGCCGAGTTGGCCATCCGGGTCGCCACCGACGAGACCGAGACGATCCGGGCGCCCTCGCTCAACAGAGGCAGCGCCCGCTCGATGATGAAGTATGGCGCTCGCACGTTCACCGCGAACAACTGGTCGAACTCTGCCCGGGTCGTCACGCCGAGCGGGCCAGCCGGTGCGGCCGCCGCGTTGTTGACCAGGATGTCGAGCGGCCGACCGGCCAAGCCGGCCTCCACGCCGGCGAAAAGTGTCTCGACGTCGCCGTCCACGCCCAGTTCGGCTCGGACGGAGAAGCCGGTCCCACCGGCGCGTTCCATCGCGTCGACCGTCGCAGCCGCCCCGCTCTCATCCGTGCCGAAGTGCACGATGACCGTGGCCCCTTCGGCCGCAAGCCGAACGGCGATTGTCTGCCCGATGCCGCGCGACGCACCCGTCACCAAAGCCGTTCTGTCCGTCAGATCGCCCATGTCTTCACTCCATCTAAGTGTTAGTCACTAACATGATGATAGTGTCTAACACATGAGTGAGCGGCAACCAACCCTGCGGGAACGACGGCGATCCGAGACGCGGCGCCTGGTCCAAACGCACGCGGTGCGGCTGTTCACCGACCACGGCTACGACGCGGTGACGGTGGCCGACGTCGCCGCGGCCGCCGGCGTCTCGGCAATGACCGTGTACCGGCACTTTCCCACCAAGGAGGACCTCGTCCTCATTGACCAGCCCGCCCAACTCATCGCCGAGCAGGTCGCCGCGTCGCCCGCGACGCAACCCCTGGTGCGCCGCGTCGGCGGCGCGCTCATCGACGCGGCCACGGCCTTGACCGGCGACAACGGGGACGAACCGGGGACGAACGAGCGGTTCCTGCTGGACTGCCTCCGGCTCATGGTCTCGACGCCTGCGCTGCGGGCCCGGCACCTGGACAGCCAGTACGCGCTGCAACAGGCCATCGTCGACGCCCTCGGGGATGACGCGACCGATCTCGACGCCGCGTTCCGCGCCAAGGCGGCGACCAGCGCCTGCATGGCCGCGATGCACACGGCGCTGACGCGTTGGACCGAAGACGACGGACACACCAAGCTGCCCGACCTGATCACACGGGCGCTCGCCGCGTCCTTCGGTGATGACGCCGTCGCCACCTACCGGAAGGACTGAGGCGGCCCACGCCCGCCCCTGGGACAGACCCGAATCGGCCGACGCCCTCGTTGACGGGGCTGCAGCCACCGAGCGATACGGACCCGGCGCTGTCTCCTGCCTTGACCATCGAACACGGCGCGGTTTCGGTGCCTCCCGAAGTGCTGAACAATCGCCGTCGACACTCGGGTTCTGGCTCAGGTTTTGTGGCGGGTGACGCTCTGTCATTGCTCGACATCGAACATCGGGATGGACAGTGATGGCGGAGCAAGGAGTGTGCGAAGGCGGTTGAGGTCGGCTCGCCACTGCTTCCAGTCTTCCGGATCGACCCAGTTCGAGGCCGGTCCAGCCTCGTCGCTGATGATGCGAGCGAGGGCGTTGTCCGCGAGCGTCCGGAGATCGTCAGGGAAGGCGGGCATGGGTTCTCCAGGGCCGTAAGGTGTGTTGATTGGGCCGCCGCCAGGGCATTGCGCCGCAATCAGTGCGGCTGCCGCCACTGCTTCTTCTCCTTCGGTGAGCCAGCCGGTGGCGTCGACGGTGCGCGTGAGGACGCCACGGATCAGTGGTTCGCGTTTCTCGGGTTTGGCGTCGTCGAGAGCGTTGGCGAAGTCCGCGGCCGTGTCGTTGTCGAAGGGGCCAGTGTCCCAGGTGCCCATGTTGATCTCCTCGTGTAGTTGCGCCGGGATCTTCGCATCAGCCGCTGACATTGCGATCACTGTGCGAGCAGTACGCGCTTCCGCAGAAGGGCGAAGCCAGCACGCCCGAACATCTGACGCTTGAGCATCTTGATCCGGTTGACATGCCCCTCGACCGCGCCCGAGCTCCAAGGCAGGGTGAGTCCAGCGGTGACGGCGTTGAGGTCGCGGTCGATGCCGGCGGCGAGGGTGTGGAGGCTGGGCAGGTCGTCCTGCCGGACAGCGTCGAGCCAGGCTGGCAGGTGTTCGCCCTGGCGCTGGGTGAGCATTCCCGCGAAGGAGCGGACGTGTCGGGTGAGGGCGTCGAGCTCAGGACACTGGGTGCGGACGGTCTTGAGCTGGAGTTGTTCGGGCTCGGTGAGGGTCTCCGGGCGGCTGAGGATCCATCTGGAAACCGTTCGGGGCGACGGTGGCCGGGCGGTCACCGGTCGCGGTGAGGTGCGCTTCTTGTGCAGGTAGGCACGGACGCGCTGGTAGCTGCCTTTGTAGCCGAGCGGCACGATCTCCTCCCACAGCTTCCAGGCGTTGGTGCAACCCTCGTTCCACCGGTCGTCCAGGTAGGGCTTGTAGTCATCGAGGACCGAAGGCCGGTTCTGCCACTGGCCGGTGAACAGTTCCTCCGGGACCGCGGCCTCGGCGAGTTGCTTGACGGTCCGCCAGGTCATGCCGAGCTGACGCTGGATCGAGCGGCGACTGTGCCCGGCCTCCAGCAGTGCGTGGACAGCGGCGTGCCGGGCCCTGGTGCGGTCGGCGAACCGGTGGCCGGTCGGCCAGGGTGAGCCGGGCGGCTCCTCTTCTGGGGCGGGTTCCGGCTCGGGTTCGGGGGCGGCGGGGACCAGAGCTCGCAGGCAGCGACGGTGCTGGGCGACGGCCCGTTCGGCGGCTTCGCTCAGGTTGTGCCAGAGGTGCCACCGGTCCGCGACCTGGACAGCCTGCGGGGCGCCGACGGAGGCGCCTTCGGCGAAGAAGGGCGCTCGATCTCGGCAGATGACCTCAACGCCTGGCCGTTCGGCCAGCCAGGCCGCCAGGCTGGATGCCTCCCGGTCCGGCAGCAGGTCGATGGGGCGGCGCGTTTCGATGTCGACCAGGACGGTGCCATAGTGGCGGCCCTTGCGGGTGGCGTACTCGTCGACGCCGACCACACGCGGGGCGGCCACCTCGGGCTCGGGAAGAGCGTCAACCAGCCGAAGCACCGTGCTACGGCTGACGGACACCCCGAGAACGCGGGCGATGCGGGCCCCGGCCCGGCCCGCGAGGGCCAGACCGACCGAGGCCAGGGTGGAGCGCAGCCGTTCGGTCCGCTGGCCGTGTCGGCGTGTCAGGCCGGGTATCTGCTCGACGAAGGTACGGCGTGTGCAGCCCAAATTCCCGCAGGCGAACCGACGGACCCTCAGCTGGAGGACAACGCTTCGGCCACCGCTCGGAACATCAGCGGGAAACCGCAGGTAGGAACCATGAACACGGTTCGACCAGACTCCGCAGACCGGGCACACGGCGCCATCCGCGATGCATTGCGCATCAACGCGCACTTTCTTGATACTCACGTCCACCGACAGCACCGCGACGTCCGCGATCGACGGGAACAACAACTCCTTCAGCCGGAGTGCGACCTCTTCCACGGTCCCGAACTGTCGGCCCGACTGCCCTGTCCACGGACCAGTTTCGGGCGACTTCGCGTACGACTCGAAGAGGCTCGACTGCTACTCAGCGTGGCCGCGTCACAGAAGTTGAGCCAGAACCGACACTCGGGTTCTGGCTCAACTTCCGTGCAGCGGCCACTCTGTGTAGTTGCTGCGGCTGCTCGGCCGTAATTGCCAGGCGGTCGTGGTCACGGGTCTCGTACGGTGCCGAGATGTTGACTGTACGAGCTATGACGGAAGTCGATGTCCCGGCTGTATCAGCGATACGAGTGATCGGCTGGCAGACCGCGTACGCAGGGATCGTGCCCGCGTCCTACCTCGATGGAATGACGGTTGAGGCCGATGTTCAGCAGCGTCGTCGGCACTTCGAAAGGTCGAAGGAGGGCACGACCAACCTGGTAGCGGTCGACGCTCATGGACGAGTCGTAGGTTGGGCATGCTTCGGACGCTTTCGCGGTAATCAAGCGAGTTTGGCTATGGGTGAGCTCTACGCCGTGTACGTTCAGCCCTCACTCATTGGGGCTGGAATCGGTCGGATGCTCCTCGAAGCTGTGCACGCTCACGCTCGTGCGGATGGTTTCAGCCTGATGTTGTTGTGGGTCCTGACCGACAACACTCGGGCACGTCGCTTCTATGAGCGAGCGGGCTATATCGCTGACGGGGCTGTACAGGCTGACGACTACGAGCGCGCGCAGATAGGCGGCGTGGAAAGCCTCGGCATCAAGGTGGGCGCAGGCCCGAGTGAATATTGAGTTGCGACGCTCTGTGACCGTTGGCGAGACCTGTGCGTATCCTTCGTTTCAGGTCGCCTGCGTGGCCAGCCTGCGCAGGGCCCGCACGGCAGGTGATCCTGGGTCGGCCGTCATCAGGACAACCTCCTGGTCATCCTCGGGCACGAGCAGGACGTCGCAGTTCAACCGCAGCGCACCGGCCTCCGGATGGTTCAGGGTCTTGGTGCGATGCCCGGGAGCGTGGACCGGACGTGTCTCCCAGATCTGCCGGAACTCCTCACTGCCGGCGTGCAGTTCGGCCAGCAGCGCGGCCAGGTGCGGGTCATGCGGGTAGCGGTCCGCGGCCCGGCGCAGTCGCGCCACCACGATGTGCCCGAATTCCTCGGCGCTGGAGCTCTCGCACGTCCGCCCCTGGCCCAGGAAGCGGCGTCGGGCCAGGTTCGTCGTCCCGCCTCCAAGGTCGGTGCCGAGCAGTGCCCGGGCCAGGGGGTTCCAGGCGACGACGTCGTACGCCGCGTCAGTGACGACGGCACCGGTCTCCGGCAGCCGCTCCAGCATCCGGGCCACGTGCGGGCGCACCCGCCGCACGGCGCTGATGCCAGGCGGCGCGCTCGAACCCGCCAGGCGGAACAGATGGCTGCGCTCGGCCGGCGTGAGCCGCAGCGCGCGGGCCAGCGCGTCCAGGATCCGGGCCGATGGCCGCGGCCCCCGGGCCTGCTCCAGCCGCGTGTAGTAGTCGACCGACATGTGGGCGAGCTCCGCCACCTCTTCGCGGCGCAGACCCGGTGTGCGGCGGTCGGTGCCCGTCGCGGCCAGGCCGATCTCGTGCGGACGCAGGGCCGCCCGGCGGTCCCGCAGGTAGTGGGCCAGCTCCTGCCGCGCCATGTCGCCTCCTCCCACTGCCTGGTACAGGCTGTCCCTGGCAGGGCACCCGCGACCAGGGAAGTGTGGCTGCCATGAACGAACGCACAGCTCTGGTCACTGGTGCCAACAAGGGCATCGGCAAGCATATCGCCCGGCTGCTCGCCGCCGAGGGCCTCACCGTGTACGTGGGCTCCCGTGACCCCGGGCGCGGGCAGCGGGCCGTCGAGGAGATCGGAGCCGGGGCCCGTCTGCTGGTCCTCGACGTGACAGATCCCGACGGCGTCGCACAGGCCGCGGCTCAGATGGACCGCTTGGACGTGCTGGTCAACAACGCCGGCATCTCGCCGTCACTCGCCCCGCCGACCCACACCGGCGTCGAGGAGTACCGGCGCACATACGAGACCAATGTGTTCGGGGTAGTGGCGGTGACCAATGCTTTCCTGCCCGCCCTGCGCCGGTCCCCGCGCCCGCGCATAGTCAACATCTCCAGTGGCACCGCGTCGCTGACCTGGAGCACCACCCCCAACCCCCAGTTCACCCCGGGAAGCGGCGGCGGCGCCTACCGGTCGTCCAAGGCCGCCCTCAACGCCCTCACCGTCCTCTACGCCCAGACGCTGGCCGAGGACGGCTTCAAGGTCAACGCGCTCGCCCCCGGCTTGCGGGCCACTGATCTCAACCCCCGGGCCGCCGCTGCCGGCGGCGACCCGGCCGAGGCCGCGCAGGGTGCCCTCCGCCTGGCCCTGCTGCCGGACGACGGCCCCACCGGTGGCTTCTTCTCGTGGGACGGAACGCCCGTGCCCTGGTGATCAGTCATGGGCGGCGTCGAGGACGGGTGTCCCAGCGGTGTGTGGTCCATGCCTGCCGGATCAGACTGCGCACGGTGATGATCGTGTCGGCGAGGTCGAAGAAGGCGTCGATGACGGTGGTGCGCCGCTCGTAGCAGCGGGCGAGCCGGTAGAAGGCGTTCTGCCAGGCGTGGGTGCGTTCGACATGCCAACGCCGACTGGCCTGGATGGGCGCCTTCTCCCCCTTGTGCGCGATGCGTCCGTGCAGGCCGCGTTCGTTGAGCAGTGCGCGGGTCCTGTCCGAGTCGTAGCCGGCGTCCAGGTGCACGGTGATGTTGTCGGGTAACGGCCCCAGGTCGTTCAGACGATCCAGGGTCGGGGCGAGCAACGGGGAGTCGTGGCGGTTGGCACCGGCCAGGACACGACCCAGTGGAATGCCGTACCCGTCCGTCATGCCCGAGCGTTTCAGGCCCTGTTTGCCGCGGTCGACCGGTGAGCGACCGGCCACCTCGCCGCCTCCGGGCGCCTTGGTGATGGATCCGTCCACGGCGATCTGATCGAGGACGAGGCCGACGATCCGGTCGTAGGAGTCCAGCGCGATCTGCTTGATCTGGGCGAACACGCCGAGTTGTATCCACTCATCGCGGCGGCTGCGGATCGTGGTGGCCGAGCAGGTCGTGTCGGCGATCGCCTCGTAGGAGCAGCCGAAGCGCAGCAGCTGCAGCATCTTGTCGAAGATGCTCCGGTCACTGATGCGCCGGCGGTGACAGCCGAGTGGATGGTCCGGATGGAACTCCGGCCGCTCGGGCAGCAGAGCTACGAATTGGTCCCAGAGCGGTTCGGTGAGCCATGATGGCAACGCGGGCACAGGTCTCCTCAGTGGTCACAGAGCGTCGCAACTCCATGATCACCGGGACCTGTGCCCGTTCTGTTGCCGGGGTCCCCAACCGCACCTATCCGCGCGACCTCTACGACGGAGTGTCCGTAACCGAAGTTCGTTACCGGCGAACCCTGTCGGAGGGTAGTGAGTGAGCTTGCCGGAAGATCAGGCGAGGAGAACCCGTTTCCGCAGGAGAGGGAAGCCCGCACGGCCGAACATCTGCCGTTTGAGCATCTTGATCCGATTGACATGGCCTTCGACGACGCCCGAGTTCCAGGGCAGGTTGAGTCCGGCGATGACGGCGTCGCGGTCGCGGTCGATGCCGGCGGCGAGTGTGTGGAGGCTCGGCAGGTCGTCCTGACGCACGGCATCGAGCCAGTCCGGCAAGCGCTCGCCCTGGCGGCCAGTGACCATGGTCGCGAATGAACGGACGTGCCGGGTCAGAGCGTCGAGTTCGGGGCAGTGAGCCCGGACAGCCTTGAGTTGGAGCTGCTCGGATTCGGTGAGGGATTCTGGGTGCCGAAGGATCCATCCGGCGACGGCTCGGGGCGAGGGCGGCCGGGCGGTCACCGGCCGTGGTGAGGTGCGCTTGGCGTGCAGGTAAGCGCGAACGCGCTGGTAGCTGCCCTTGTAGCCGAGCGGGACGATCTCCTCCCACAGCTTCCACGCGTTCGTGCAGCCCTCGTTCCAGCGATCGTCCAGGTAGGGCTTGTAGTCATCGAGGATCGAGGGCCGGTTCTGCCACTGGCCGGTGAACAGTTCCTCTGGCGTCGCGACGTCAGCGAACTGCCTGACGGTTCGCCAGCTCATCCCGAGCTGACGCTGGACCGAGCGCCGACTGTGTCCTGCCTTCAGCAGGGCGTGGACGGCAGCGTGCCGGTCCCGGGTCCGGTCGGCGAACCGGTGCCCTCGTGGCCAAGGTGACGCGGACGGTTCCGCCGCCGGGGCGGCCTCGAGCTCGGGTTGGGGCGCTGCTGGCGTCAGGACCCGCAGGCAGCGGCGGTGCTGGGCGACGCTCTGCTCGGCGGCCTCGCTCAGGTTGTGCCAGAGATGCCACCTGTCCGCGACCTGGACCGCCTGCGGCGCTCCGGCTGCGGCGCTCCGGCTGCGGCGCCTTCTGCGAAGAACGGCGCTCGGTCCCGGCAGATGACCTCGATGCCGGGTCGCTGGGCGAGCCAGGCTGCCAGGCTGGATGCCTCCCGGTCCGGGAGCAGGTCGATCGGGCGGCGGGTTTCGACGTCCACCAGGACGGTGCCGTAGTGGCGGCCTTTGCGGGTGGCGTACTCGTCGACGCCGACCACTCGCGGTGCGGGCACCTCCGGTTCGGGCAGAGCGTCGACCAGGCGCAGGACCGTGCTACGGCTGACGGACACACCGAGGAGAGCAGTCAGCCGAGCGCCGGCCCGGCCGGCCAGGGCGAGGCCGACTGCGGCCAGGGCCGACCGCAGTCGTTCGGTGCGTTGGCTATACCTGCGGGTCAGGCCTGGTATCTGCTCCACGAAGGTCCGACGTGGGCACATGGCCTTCTGGCACCGGAACCGCCGAACCCGTAACTGGCGTACGACGCGTCGTCCCGCGCTCGGTACATCGGCAGGAAAGCGCAGGTAGGAGCTGTGAACCCGGGTCGACCAGACCCCGCACCCGGGACAGACGGCCCCGGCCGTGGTGCCTTGCGCGTCAATCCGCACTATCTCGATATTCACGTCCACCGACAGCACCACGACGTCCGCGATCGACGGGAACAACAACTCCTTCAGCCGGAGCACGACCTCTTCCACGACCCCGAACTTTCAGCCCAACCGCCCTGACCATGGCTCATTTTCGGGCGACTTTGGGTGCCGTCCGAAGACGCTCAGCCATCACTCACAGTGGCCGCTGCACGGAAGCTGTGCCAGAACCGACACTCGTGAACAAAGCCACCTCACCCCAAGTGGCGTGCCTGCATGCCTCGGCGCGCAGCTCCCAAAAAAGCCCGGGCGCTGGCCGCGGTGATGCTCGGGGGCCGGGTCACGGACCTCGACCTGCCCGAGCACGAGCATCTGCCCAATGTGCTGAGTGCCCGGCGGTACCGGTCCGCGCGCATGTGACGGCCGGAACCATTTGGCATGCCGGACAGGACCGGTACTGCCGTCGGCGCGGGGTCGCGGCGCCTGGTCATACGTCGTCATGGCTGGTCCTGCAACGAGCGCTGTACCGCAGGACTTCAGCTCAGCGGTGGGCGGTGCCGGTGCTGGGTGTGTCGGACAGGGCGATGCGGGCCGTGATGCGCTTGCCGACCGGTTCCTGGTCGGTGAAGAGGTCCTTGGTGAGGGCCTTGACGATCTCCAGGCCGTGCTGGCCGATCCTGCTCGGGTCGGCCGCCCGGGCAGCGGGCACGGTGGGATTGCTGTCCCACACGACGACGTCGACGCTGTGGGCGTTGATGCGCAGTTCCATCAGGACAGGGCCAGGGGCGTACTTGAGGGCGTTGGTGACCAGTTCGCTGACCACGAGCTGGGTGAGGTCCCTGGCGCGTGTGGAGACGGGCAGGTGATGGTCGGCGCGGGCCTGGTCGAGGAAGGCGACGGCGTGGTGGCGGGCGTCGGCGATGCAGCCGTCGTCTCCGGTCAGGGCGTAGCCGGCGCGCATCAGGTGCTCATCGGGTGCCGTACAGCCGTCACCGCCGGCATGGGATTCCACCTGTTCGCCCTCACTCCCCCGTTTCACGCGCGCTGGTACCCGCGATCGCGTCGTGCATGCCACAGGGTGCCGTTTCGGAACTTCCGCCCGGGTGCATCCCGCCGTCACCGTGGGGCAGAATCATCCGCGCATGCCCTGACCGGGCAAGACTAAGCGCAGTCGAGGAGACGGTGACCGACAACCAGAAGGCAGACCGGCCAGACCGGCTCTTCGCCGAGCGCAAAGAGGTCCACGGCATCCGTGTCGTGACCGTGCAGGGCGAGATCGACCACACCGTCAAGGACATCCTCAGCGAAGCCCTGCTGCCCCAGAAGGGCATGGTGCCGCCACAGCGGATCGTGGTGGACCTCAGCGGCGTGACCTTCATGGACTCCAGCATCAACGTCTTGATCACCGCCTACCAGCAGGTGAGTGAGGCGCAGGGGTGGCTGCGCATCGCCGGTGCCCAGGAGTCCGTCCTGCGTGTTTTGACGCTGGTCGGCGTCGACGCCCTCATCCCTTGCCACCCCACCATCGAGCAGGCCCTGAACACCTGAGCGCTCTACTCGGGCCGGTCCCAGGTGTTCTCCCGATGCGAGCGCCGCTGCACCGCCGCGTCCAGCTCCTGGCCCACCGGCTCCGCCAGCGGCTGCCCCAGCGCCCAGGCGATCAGGGCTTCCACGACCGTGTGCAGTTTGATGTTGGTGTGCTGGGAGACCTCGCGCAGCACCTCGAACCCGGCGGCCGGCGGCAGCCGGTGGGCTGCGACGAGGATTCCGATGGCCTGGTCGACCAGCGCGTGGGAGTCGACCGCATGCCGCAGCTGGGCATTCTCCTGCTCTAGCCTGCGCGTTTCACTTGCGGCGGTGTCCGGATCTTGAGCGGAAACACGAAAGTGCCTTCTGAGCTGGGATGATGAGGCTTGTCTAGGGCTTCTGTCACCACAGCAGGAAGGCACTTTCTGCGTGGACACTACCGGGTCGCGTCCCAAGCTTGTCGTCTCGGCCGACGGGCGCGGGGTGGTCAGCCATGCCGGGTCCCGCCTGCTGGCGGACCTGGCCGACGCCACCGGCCTCACCTGCGCCTTCGCCGACGCCCTGCGCCGGTTGCGGCCGCGTGGCACCCTCCAGGGGTCTGGCTCGTTGAGTCAGGCCGGGAGGAGTGGTGATCAGAGTGGAGGACTGGGCGGAGATCCGCCGGCTTCACCGGGGAATGACCAACATCAACTGACGCAGTGGGGGTCATTTTTCACCCGCCGGAATCGGCTCACATTTCAAGCGTCGCCGACATGGGAGCTGGTGATCCGGTGCGGTGAATCCTCCGCCCGACGCGCAGTACCGGTGAGGGCGCCCCGATCTCCGGCGGCAATCCGCTCCGTGCCGCCCATCCCGTCGTCACACGCATCTGCCCGTGACGGCTTGTCCTGGCTCGCCTGTGCTGTGGCCGTTTCCTTGCGGTCCTTGGTTCGTTGGCAGTTGTGGGGCATCCATATGGCCTGCCTCGGGGGTGAGGGAGAGGGGGCGTTGATGGAGGCAGAGGGAGTCCATCATTCCTACGGCGTTCGGCGGGTATTGCGCGGTATCGATGTCGCGCTGCCCGCGGGGTCGGTGGTGGGCATTGTCGGCGAGAACGGGGCGGGCAAGTCGACGCTGTTGAAGATCTTTTCGGGGGAGCTCCGGCCGGACCGGGGCGTGGTCCGGCACGGTGGGCGGTTCGGGTACTGCCCTCAGCAGGTGGTGCTCAACGACGTGTTCACGGTGCGTCAGCATCTGGAGCTCTTCGCTGCGGCTTATGACGTTCCGGATCTGCGGCGGGCTGAGGAGGTCATGGCGATCCTGGGTTTCGCCCAGTACGCCGGGGCCCTGGTGGGAACGCTCAGTGGCGGCACGCGGCAGAAGCTGAATCTGACGCTCGCGGTGATGCACGACCCGCAGGTGCTGCTGCTGGATGAGCCGTACCAGGGGTTCGACTGGGAGACGTACCTGCGTTTTTGGGATCTGGTCGGGGACCTGCGTGCGGCTGCCCGATCGGTTCTCGTCGTCTCGCATCTGGCCTACGACACCGATCGGCTCGATCAGGTGTGGCGGTTGCGGGACGGTGTGCTGCACGGACGGCAGGAGGAGGTGCGGTGAGGCGGGGGGTGCGGCTGTTCAGGTTCGCCACGCGTTATGGTCTGGTGGAGCACGCCAGGAACCGGTTCGCCATGCTGCTCGTGGCGGTGTTTCTCCCTGTGTGGGTCATCATGACGGGCTGGGCTGTCGCCAAGGAGCCGGTGCAGTTCCGGCTGCACAGCACCCGTCACGTGTTGACCGCCGACAGTGACAAGATCACCCAGATCACCGGTGCGCTGAACGGGGTCACGCTGATCATCGGATTCATGATGTTCGCGGCGACCTTCAGCAATGGGGCATTCGACCGCCGTCTGTCCATGGCCGGGTTTCCCCGGGTTCCGCTCGGGCTGGCGAAGGTCGCCTGCCTGGTCATTGCGTCGGTGGCCGTCTGTTCGTACGCCACCGCGGTCATCTGCTGCTTCTGGTCGCCCCGGCAGCCCGTGCTGCTCGCCGCGGCACTGTTTGGCACGGCGATGACCTACGGCGCGCTGGGCGTCGCCCTCGGCACGCTCCTGCGCCGCGAGGTGGAGGGCATGTTCGCCATTGTGATGATCAGTGTCGTGGACCTGGGCTTGCAGAATCCCCTCGCCAGCGGAGCGGACAGCGGCATGGTGCGCTGGCTGCCCTCATACGGTGCCATGCAGGCTGCGACAGCCGCAGGCTTCTCCACCGCCGTGCCCGCCGTGGACTTCGCCGTCCAGCTTGTCTGGTTCACCGCCGGCACCCTCATTAGCCTGCTGGCCTTCCACCGGCGGACCCGGTCCGCGCTGACAGCCGCTGCGCGGATTGGCTGGCAGGCGGGTGCCGGCCCGGTGCCGTTCGGTAAGGCGGCGAATCGATGAGGGCGGTGTCCCTGTGCAAACAGCCCGCACAGGGACACCGTGTTTCTATAGCCCCCGGGACTACCGCGTGGACGGGGCCGGGGCGGCAGGCCGGCTGATCTCACGACGCAGACGCTCCAGGTCCGGTCCCACGGCCGTGGTCTTCGGCTGGTACCTTTCGGACTCGCCCTGCCGCAGATCGAAGAACAGTTTCAACATATCGTAGATCGCCGCATACCGGTCACCCTGGCCGGAGAGGCCGGGCAACGTGCGGAAGAGCACAGGCACGTACTTGTATACCGCGTTGAATTGGGCACGTTTCTCCGCCACTTGACGCTCCACCCGCTCGATGGCTTCCGCGCGGCTGCACCCCATCTCGTGACGGATCGCCCTGACCAGGTTGTAGGGGACCTGGTCAGCCTCGTCCTGGTCCACGCCCGCCAGGTCGTTCTCAGCGAAGACGACGAAGAAGCCGAGATCCTCAAGACGTCGGACCAGGCGGTGGCTGCGCACCGCCGGCGGCATCTCCCGGTCCTGCACGATCTCCGAGCACGCCAGGCCGACCTCGAAGCCACCGGTCGACCTCCGCAGCGGCAGCCAGTCCGCTGGTGAGGGGACGTAGCCGCTGATGCGATGGCGTGCCTCACGCTCGCAGGCGTGGAGCCATGCCTCGATGTTGTCGAGCAATGCCTCCTGCCATCGCACCGTCCTGCCCTTACACAGGCGCGGCCACAACTGCGCCCAGGACGTCGGGATCGCGCCGTGCGTCCACGGTTCGCCCGGGGACTGGCGCAATGTCGCCACCAGTCCTTCCCTCAGCGCGGTAACAGCGCGCGGGTCCGTCAGCTGCGGATCCTCGAACAGGTCGTCCCACACACCGAACAGCATGCCCAACGCTGCGCTGGTCTGCTTCCTTTCGAAGAGGTCATCGTCATTGCCGTCGGCGTTGCCAGCCTCATCCGCCACCCGAGGAATGATCCGCTCAATCATCGACAGAGCGCCCGACAGCCGGTGATGGTCAGCCTCGGCTGGGGTGGCGGCGATGCCGGTCTCCACGAGCCAGCCCTTCAGCCGCCTCGTTACCTGCTCAGCGTGCGCGCTGTTCTGGGGCTGAGGGGCCTGCCGGACCTGGTGAGGGACAACCGCGGGACGGGAAGCAGTGGGCCGGTCGAGTACGGCCCGAGCGTAGGCCGTCAGACCATCGAGCGCATAAGAGTGATCGGTAAGGTGGGAAAGCTGATCAGCGGCCTCGGTCATGTATGCGTCGGCCACCGCCTGCGCCTCCTGCACGGCCCCGGATGCGACAACGAGGTCCCGGGCACGTGCGGCTTCCTCCTGTGTCATCTCCTTGCCCAAAAGGCGGCCGAGGTCGTGGTCGCGTGAAGCCGCACGGATCACAGGCAGGGTGTAGACACCCTCGGACAGATCGGTGTTGACACGCTTGCCCAACTCCTCAACGGTCGACGTCAGATCGAGAATGTCATCGCGTAACTGATAGGCGTGCCCGAACTGCCAACCGAACCCGGCCAGCGCCTCCTCCCAGGCATCCTGCCGACCACGGACCCCGTTCGCCTGCATCGCCCCCAGCCGGCAGGCCAGGGCGAACAGCTGCGCCGTCTTGCCGGCGATCGCGTCGAGGTAGGCCCGTTCGCTGCGCGAGGCCGCATACAGGTCGGCCGCCTCCATCACCATGCCGGCGCACATCCGTTCGTTCGCCATCGTCCCCTCGACGACTTCGCGCTGACCAAGCTGCGCCAGCATGTTCAGGCCGGTGAGCATCACGCAGTCCCCGGCGAGGATGGCCAGGTGGTCACCCCATACCGCGTTGGCGCTGGGGCGGCCCCGGCGCTCCTGAGCGTGGTCCACGACGTCATCGTGGTAGAGCGCGCCCAGGTGCAGCATCTCGACGGCTGCGGCGGCGAGCACTGCCCGGTCATCGGCCGGCCTCGAAGGATCCGTGAGAACGTAGTACGAGAGCAGAGCAAGGGTGGGACGGACCAGGCCGCGGGACGTACCGGGCCCTTCCTGTGTGAGCGTGTCGAGTTCGGGCCTGCCCTGGATACGCACCGGCCCCAGAGCGTCACGGACCCTGTCCAAGTCCGCCTCCAGACACGGAAAAGCAGCAGGGTCAATCCCAGAAGGTGGCATTGTGCGCTCCTGACACTGGTCGGTGTTCACCGAGCGCGAGGACAGCCGACACGCAGCAGCAGAACGTCGCTGTACCCGCTCCCCGTTGTGACCACCTCCACGCCTCGCCGCCAGGAAACAGGAGACTGTCGCAGTACGCGTCTTTTCCTGCGTCAAACCACCTAATCGCATGAGCTGTTCGCTCTGCAGGGGGCGCGTTCGCGCGGGTCTGCCGTTGGACGCGCCGTCCCGGCTGCGGCGGACAGTCGGGCAGCCTGGCAGGCCAGTTGAAGTGGGTGCGGTGCCTCATCGGGAGCAGCCGGGACCGATCACAATCTACAATCGCAGGTTGCCGACTCACCTGCGTCGTTCTTGCCAACTACGTGGCGTCATAGCTCTCTGACCAGCGGTAGCCGATTCCGACTCTTGCCAACATGCCTGCGCCGTCACAGTTGACGGCACAGGTCAGCGGGTCTTGGGTGGAGGGCCACGTCCAGAGCAAGGGGACTGGCCAGGGATCTGCTCAGGCTTTCCGACCGGCTGCCGCGGTGCTCACGCTGCCGGGGCGACCTCGTCATGAGCGGGGTGGCGCCGCAGAACGACAAACATGGGCGGCCGATCCACCTCGAGCTGTGCCCGGTGTGCGACACCGGAGACGTGGACCGCCCGGCGGCCGGCCTTCTCGTGCAGTGGTTCGCCGACCGTGGCGGTCATGACGAGAGCCGCGTCAAGGAGGGCTCACACCTGCTGATGGAGTGGACGAAGGAGTGCATGGCCACCCACGGCTTTCACTGGAAGGACACCCAGCCCGACCAGCCCTGAGCCGTCATCAGCAGACGCTGCCGGGCGCACAGTGCCGCCGCGTCGTACGAGCAGCGCGACCGCCCGGTCGAACTACCGTTGGGGCCGTGGCGACAACGTACGACTACCCCGGCGCGGCCGTTCTGGCCGTACTGCCGGGCGGCCGGTGTTCGTCAGGGTGTCTTCGGGTGGGGGGCGTCCGCTGCCCTGGTGTGTGCTGTGCCGGTGAGTTCGGTCTGTGAGAGTGCGGCGAGGAGTTGCAGCTTCTCGTCGCTGTCGCTGTCCTTGTCGGGGTAGTAGACGACGAGGATGACGTCGTCGATGGGGAGTTTGTCGCGGTGGAGCCGCAGTTCACCGACGACGGGGTGGTGGACGGTGGCGGTGCCTCCATCGAGATTGCGGACGTCGTGTCGGGCCCACAAGATGCGGAACCGCTGACTGGACAGTGCGAGTTCTCCGACGAGTTCGACAAACCGGGGGTTGTCGGTGTCGTCCCCGATGGTTGTGCGAAGAGCGGCGACGAAGCTGGCGGCGGCTTTGTCCCAGTCCTGGTGAAAGGCTTGCTCCTCGGGATCGAGAAAGAAGGAACGAAGCCGGTTCTGGCCAGGCCGCAGGCGCGGGGAGAGCGCGACGGCCATGGGGTTGGAGGCCAGGACGTCGAAAACGCGCCCTTCGACGAACGCGGGGATCTGAAGGTGGGCGAGGAGCTGGTGCACCCGTGCCGGTACGTGCGCGGGCCGCTTGCGGCGCGGTGCCCTGGGGCGTGCTGCCGTGAGTCCGAGGAGATACGTCCGCTCGATGTCGTCGAGACACAGGACGCGCGCGAGTGATTCGAGGACCTGAGGTGAGGGATTCTTGTCGCGGCCGCGTTCCAGTCGCAGGTAGTAGTCGGGGCTGATTCCGGCGAGCAGGGCGACTTCCTCACGGCGCAGACCGGGCACGCGGCGGTTGCCGCCAGGCGGGATCCCCGCCTGCGCCGGGGAGACCAACTCACGCCGGGCGCGAAGGTAGCTGCCGAGCCGGTGACCGGATTCCTCATCCTTCATGCCGACACCGTAACGCGGTGTGCGTGACTCAGAGGGGGCCCTGGTGGGACCAGGGAAGACGGGGGCACTGTCACATCCAGCGGATGCCGCAAGACTGCGATTGCACTGTTCACGAAGGACAGAGAACACCACTGAATGCGCCGCGGGCCTGAACGCCGTCGGCGCCTGGGCTGAAGGGAAGATCTCGTGGATCTCTCCAACCGCACCGTTCTCATCGTCGGCGGGACCTCGGGTATAGGGCGAGAGCTGGCCCGCCGGTTCGCCGCAGCGGGCAGCACCGTGGCCGTTGGCGGCCGCAGCCCGGAGGCACTCGTGGAACTCGCCCAAGAGGGCTTCGGCACAATCAGCATCGATGTCACCGACGGTACCTCCGTCGCATCTGCCCGAGACGCCGTACTCGCCCGGTACCCCGAGCTGGACACCGTGGTAACGATGCCGGGCGTCATGCTCCTGGAGGATCTGCGCGACCCCGCGCACTTCGAGGCGGCCGAGACGACGATCGACACCAACCTGATGGGCACCATCCGGGTCATCGACGCCTTCACCCCGCACCTGGTCCGGCGGGGTGCCGGCACCTTCATCACCGTCACCTCCGGCATCGCCTTCCTGCCGTTCCCGCCCATGCCCACCTACGCCGCATCGAAGGCCGCGGTGCACGCCTACTCCGAGGCACTGCGCGCGCAGCTCGACGGCACCGGTGTCGGTGTCGTCGAGCTCGTCCCCCCGGCCGTCGCCACGGCAGGACAGGAAAAGGTGAACCCGCACGCGCTGCCGCTCGACGACTTCGCCACCGAGGTCATGCACCTGCTCTCGCAGGAACCCACCCCCCACGAGATCCTCGTGAAGGGCGTCCTCGTGCACCGCTGGGCCGAGCGCGACGGCACCTACGACCACCTCGTCGCACAGCGCTCCCAGGCCCTGGCCATGCTCTCCAGCCGCGAAGGCTGACGCCCTCCCCCTCCGAGCGGCGGCCTCCTGGGGTAGAGCCGAGGTAAGCCCAAAAGGCCGCCAGTCGTTGATCTTGAGGGCTTGATGTCCTCCACTGCGCTGACTTTCTACGTCGCCAAGGCCGCGACCGCGCGTTGGTCGTGTTCGCGCAGCATCCAGTCGGCCCTACCACGCTAACCGACTTCGTCCGGCAAGCCATGGCCGAACTCCCGGCGATCGCCGGCGCAGACCGCGCGACCGCACACCGCTACTTCGACGACTTCGCCCTCCGCCGACTCCCCGCCGCGCTCGCCACAACCCGTCAGGACACCGTCACGGCGGCCATGGCACCTCTGGCCGAGATGTTCGCCGACGCCGGCGGCATGGTCCAGCTGAGCCGTGAGCAGGCTCGCGGCCGGTCCGGCGACTCCGAGATCATCGAGTACATCCTGCGCGGTCAGCCCGGAGGCGTGCCCGGCACCTGGGGCCACCACTTCGACCACTACCTTCTGCCGCTCCCATCACCGACCAGCACC
Organism: Streptomyces sp. NBC_00076; assembly: GCF_045041235.1. Classification (NCBI taxonomy): domain Bacteria; kingdom Bacillati; phylum Actinomycetota; class Actinomycetes; order Kitasatosporales; family Streptomycetaceae; genus Streptomyces; species Streptomyces sp. NBC_00076. The sequence continues at coordinate 10,750,391 of NZ_CP108242.1, read as the reverse complement.
GCAACAAGATTGCCCACCAGGCCGCACTCATCGAGTCCGCACTCGGGAGCGACCCGGCGGACGTCCCGAGCACGGCCCCCGCGCGCGCCACCGGCCGCCGCATCCTGCTGATAGCGTCCGGAGGCGCCACCGACCTGCGCCGAGTCGACCCGGCTCTCCTGCACCCCCCGACCGCCTGGTCCTCAACGACGTCGACCCCGACGCCCTCCAGTACGCCCTCACACACCTGCCGCCCGCGACCCGCGCCCAGACCGCCGCGGCCCCCGGCAACGTCCTGCGCACCGCCGCCCACCTGGCCGCCGACCACGGCCCCTTCGGGGTGAACCTGAACCTGGTGGAGACGCGGACGTTTCCCGGCGGCGTGGTCCTGACCAGGTACGGGACGAGGCGCTGAGCAGCAGCACCCACGCACTGTCCCATTGCATTCGAGTTGGCAGGTGGCAGGTCTTTGATCTGCGGGGCTGCCAGATAGTTTGAGAATGTTGTCCGGTGGGGTTCTCAGGGGAGTTGGCCTTCGCGGAAGCAGGGCTCTCGCGGCTGGCAGAGGTGCCGGTGGGGGGCGAGCGAGGTGGAGGTTAACGACAGATGGCGGCGTAGCTCGGCCGTGCTTCCCGGGCGAGCTGCGGGCTCTGCTCGGCGGGATGGCGATGTCATTCGGAATGGGGGACGGGAACATGGGCGAGGGCGAACTCAACGGTCGGCTCCGGTCGGCGGTTCGGGCGGGGGACGCCGAGGCGGTGCGGGATCTGCTGAACAGGGGCGCGGATCCTGAGGCGGTGGACACGAACGGACTGCCGGTGCTGAGCGTGGCGGTGGCGGCATACGACGCGCCAGTCGCCGAGGCGTTGGTGGAGGGCGGTGCGGATCCTGACCGGGTGCTGCCGGACGGGACCACGCCGTTGTGGCGCGCCGTCGACGGTGGCTCCCCGGCGGTTTTCTCGGCGGTGCTGGGCAAGGAGCCCCGGCTGCGGCTTCCGGAGGCCGCCCGTGAACGGCTGCTCGCCCTGGCCCGGAACTGGTACGAGACGGGCGCGGCCGAGGAACTGTGGCGCAGGACGGGCGCGCCGGGTCCGGCCACGACGGTCCGGGATCAGGACGACGAATACGACTGGGTCGATCAGGTCTCACTCGGCGGCCTCGTCGTGCGGGCTGGGCACGGCGCCATCCTGACCTCGCTGGAGTGGGCATTCCGCGTTCTGACCCCCGTCGACGAACTGATCGCCCGCGCTGTTGAGCAACCGGATGAAAAGCATGTGGACTGGTCCACCGTCTGCTGGATCCTCACCCAGCGCCGCAGCTTCGAGACCTGGTCGGCCGTGGTGGCCCATCGCCACGACCCTGACCCGGCCCATCGCCGGTTCGTGATGGATTACCTGCGGATGCGGGGGTTCCTCGATACCAGCCCCTACTACGAGAAGAAAGAGAGCGAACTCCTGGCCGCCTGGGCGGCCGAGGAAACGGACGGCGAGATGCTCGCGAAGGTGCTCGACGCCTTCACCGACCGCGACCATCCGGACCAGGAAGCCATCGGCCTCCGCTACGCCAGCCATCCCGACCCTCGCGTACGCCGCGAAGTGCCCTACGCCCTCTCCACGGACTACGGCCCCCGCACCCCGGCGGCCAGGGCCGCCCTGCTCACCCTCATCCGCGACCCGGACGCCGAGGTGCGACTCAGGGCGTGCACGGCGAACATGCGGGACGACGACCTCCTCCCGGAGATCACCCAGGCCTTGCTCCTACTGACCGAGGACCCGGATGCCGAACCACGGGGTGCGGCCGCGGCGGCACTGGCCGGCTCCCGGGACCGTACGCCCGCCGTCGCCGACGCCCTGGCAGCGCTGCTCGACGAGGACGACCAACTCGTGCGTCTGGAGGCCGCCTACGGCCTCGCCCTCCGCAACGACCCGCGCACCGCCGAGGCGATCGAGCGGGTGGGACCTCTCGGTGACGGCTTCGAGCACGACCATCGGGCCGACGAACTCTGGCGGTGGAGATGGCGGAAAGAGAACTCGGCTGCCGGGTGACGACCGGTCAGCACGAACACCGGCCGTGACCGGTAGCGCCCTTGCCGACGAAAAAGATCACAGTGGGCCTCGTCGTGTTCGCGGTACACACGGGACAGCAGCGGGGAACGTCGCTGTCTACACCCATTGCCGTGCGGATCAACGAAATGGTCGAAGCAGGGCTCAAACCCCGCGATCGAAGCGTGATCCAACGCGAACTGGCCACCGAGAACGGGAAACACCGGGAATCTGCCAACTGGAATGCGACGGGACAATCGCTCAGCGCGCGACGCAGGCCGGCCCCCACGCCGCACGAGGTCCGTGGCCCGCTCCGCCTCCCGACCGACAGCCGCCGGAGCGTCCTGCTGGAGGTGCCGCAGCACCCCCGCTCGGACATCCGGGCGGCCATCATCGAGGCCATCACGACCGCGACGGACGAACGGCTGCGCAGCGAAGCCGACCGGGAAGGCGCCGAGGTCATCTCCGAGGTGCGCCGTCCGCACCCGGAGTGGAGACGGGCAATGCCCGACACCGGACGCGAGGCGACATGCCGTACGTACTGGACCAAGAAGTTCTGGCGGGAGGCCATGGAGCACCACGCCCCGTCATGACAACGCCCCGCCCCCTGCATCAGCAGGCGGGCGGGGCCCTTCGTCGGGTCAGAACTCCAGCTGCTTCTTCACCTCGGCCACACTCGGCCCGGCATCCGTCGCGGGCATCTTCCAGCGGAACGCTTCCTCCTCGCCGTCGATGTAGATCAGCGTTCCACCCTTCGCCTGCGCTGGCGTCAGGTCGAAGACGCGGGCACGCCACTGGTAGGCGCCAGGCTGCACGGGCTCGGCGTTGTTGTACCTGTCCATGACCACGTTGGATGAATTGCCGCTGACGAAGGCGACCACCTCCCCGTCGGGCGCCATCCACTTCCATCCGCCGCCGCTGATCGGGGCCGGCTCGTCGGCGGCGACAGCGGTCGTGGCTTTGTCCTTCATCGTGACAACGGTGAACACCCCGTTCGCAGCGGTCTCCCCGCCGCCTTCCTTCGCGAACACGATCGTGTCCGGAGTGATCTCCAAGACGCCTGTGCCGCCATCGCCGGTGGTCGTCGCTGAATCGCCCAGGGCCATGGTCTGCGACTCGTCGACCGTCCCGGACTTTTCGACGACGGTTTGAGCACGCTCCGGAGCCGAGTCGGCCTTGTCGCCCCCGCCTCCGCCGCATGCGGTGAGTGCGGCCAGAAGCAGCGCAGCCGTAGCCGCGGTAGCGCGAACGCGCATGAATCCCCATGCGGTTGAGCTTGCGATCTGTCCCGCCGTTACGGGCAGGACTCCCCGAACTTGACCGCGGTGAACTCGACCGGCTGCCCGTTGACGGCAGACCCTGCGGCCGGAGTCTGGCTGCACACCTGCCAGTTGCTCTCCATCAACACGAACCGGTCCTCGGCCGAGGCGTCCTTCACCGTGATCGACGTACCGGAGTCGAGCGCCGCACGCGCCGACTTCACCGACTTCCCCTCGAAGGCCGGCATCTTGCCGCCCGCCACTGCCGGCGGCTTCTCATCCGTTGCCGGGCACGTCTCCTCCAGCTTGACCGCGCCGAAGTCGAGCGTCGCGTCTGTCGACACCGACTTGCCCGCGGCCACGTTCTGGCTGCACACCTTCCAGTTCCGGTCGAACGCCTGCATGCGGTCCCGGCCGAGCGCGTCATGCGACTTCAGCGAGAAGAAGCCCTGCTCCTGCGCCTTGTCCTGCGCGGACTGAAGGCCCATGCCGACGAAGTTGAGGACCTTCTTCTCCTCGGCAGGCTCGTCGGTGTTGGCTGGCGCGCTGCCGGCCGACGCCGCAGATGACGACGGGCTGGCGACGCCCGACGGCTCGGGCCTTTCTGTCGGCTGACAAGCCGTGACGCTGACCGCTGCGGTGCACAGCAGGACAGCAGAGATGATGCGGGTACGCACAGATTCCCCCCGGGTGGTGCAGGTACAGACGGAACACCTTAGATCACATGTGACGGAATGGTGAACAGCCGTCACCGGGCTGTGACATGGTGACGCCCCCGCCCCCTCGCCACAACGGCGGAGGAGCGGGGGCGGCTTCGGCACTATTCCTTTTCGCGGATGGCATCGGTGAGTGCGCTCATGGTTTCCGCGGCCACGGCGAGCGTCTGCGCGAGTGCGGCGTTGGCGTACATCACCCGTGCCTCGTTCGACATTGGGGACGCGTGGACTTCCGTCGCGTTCCTGACGTTGCGCATCGCCTCGGCAATCAGGGCCCGCTGTTCCGGAGTCAAGGGCATACGCGAGTGTCCCGAACACCGGCCGCCCTGCCACCGGGGCGGCGCCGGCTTACTGACGCAGAACGTTCCCTGAAGCGCGGCCTCTTGGGCATGACCACTCTCGATAACATGCGATACCGCGGGCTGCGATCCACGCGCATGGCATTCCACGAGCCGGGTCAGACGAGCGTCCACATTGCAAATCTGCTCGGAGAGCTGGCCGATCCGGTGAGCCAGCAGACCCAGCGTGATCCGAGTGGCCTGCAGCACCGACTCCTCGCCGGCCTCCTCGTGACTGTTCATGTCGGCGAACCGCGCACAGGTCCGGAGCAGTTCGGCATTGCCCAGTCCGGCCAGTTCTTCCCGCAAAGCGGGGTCGGCAGCGACGCGGCCGGAGCGTCACTACCGGCAGAAGCCGTCGCCTCGGCCTCGGCCGAGTTCACGGGAGGAGGGCCTCGAGAACGATGTCGAGGGGGAACGGGTACTGGCCGCCGTTCGGCGCGGGGAGACAAAACTGGCCCTGTGTAAGCAAGCACGCGAGCGGGAAGCGGAGCGCCTACGAGAGGAGAAGCTCTCCGCAGGGCAGGACGCGGTCGCCTGGACGGTGGGGACGAAGCAGGACGGCACCCCCGGCCAACACCAAGGTCGTCGTCTTCGGGAGGACAGCACGCTCGCCGGGTTCTCGTTCTGCAACATGGCGGCGGTGATCCGGAGCGAGGCGTTCGAGCAGCCGACCGCCGTCATCGACGCGCCATCCGCCAAGCTCGGCTGTTCCACGAGCCCGTTCTACGGCCGGGAGCTACGAGCCTGGTCGAGCAGGCTCATAGCTCCCGGTCCCCCGAAGCGGGCCCACTTTCTCACCCCCGCCCGTCGACGACCCCGGATTCCCAGGCCCAAGCGGCGATCTCCACCCGGTTGCGGGCTGAGAGCTTGATCTGCACGTTGGAGAGATGAGTCTTCACCGTGCCGACCGAGATGGTCAGTTCGGTGGCGATCTCGGCGTTGGTCAGCCCTCTGGCCACCAGGCGCACCAGGTCGTTCTCCCGTGCGGACAGTGCGGTGTGCGGTTCCCGGGGGGCGGGCACGGCACTGTTGAGGCGCCGCAGCAGCCGGACGGTGATGGCCGGGCTGACCAGCGCCTCGCCGGAGGCGGCCGCCCTGATGGCCTCGACGAGGAGGGCGGGGCCCGAGTCTTTGATCAGGAATCCGGAGGCGCCTTCGCCCAGGGCGCGCTGGACGTACTCGTCGTCGTCGAACGTCGTCACCACGACGACCTTCGGCGGATCAACGGTGCCGGGGCGGGTCAGTCTGCGCAGTGCCTCCAGCCCGTCCATGCGGGGCATGCGGATGTCCATCAGCACCACGTCGGGCCGGTTGCGCTCGGCGAGTTCCACCGCGTGTACCCCGTCCGCGGCCTCGCCGACGACCTCGATGTCGTCCTCCGCGGCGAGGATCATCGCGAACCCGGCACGGACCATGGCCTGGTCGTCGGCGATCAGCACACGGATCGTCATGACGCCGCCGCCTTCGCCGGGGAGGCGGCCGGGGACACGGGGAGCGTCGCCTCGACGGCCCAGCCGCCGGCCGTCACCGGGCCCGCCTCGACGTCTCCGCCGATCAGGCCCACCCGCTCGGCCAGGCCCTTCAGCCCGAAGCCGCTCTGGGAGAGGTGACGCGGCCGTCCGTCGTCGCTGACCCGTACGGTGAGCCGGTCTCCCGAGCGGTCCACACGCACCCACACCTCGGTGCACCCGTGGGCGTGTTTGCGTACGTTGGTGAGGGCCTCCATCACCACCCGGTGCGCGGTGGTGGACACCTCGACCGGCAGGTCGTCGAGGTTCCCCTCCAGTTCGAGCCGGGCATGGGCGCCGCCGACGGCCGAGAACTCCTCGACGAGCGTACGCACTTCAGCGATGCCCGCCAGCGGCGTCAGTGTCACTTCGCCGTCGGCGTCACGCAGCATCCCCACCATGTGCCGCATCGAGGTCAGTGCCTCCGAACCCGCCTGTTCGATCCTCTGCAGCGCGGGCGGTACGAGTTCGGGCCGCCGGCCGGCCATCGCCTGGGCCCCCTGCGCCTGCACGACGATGCCGGTCACGTGGTGGGCGACGAAGTCGTGCAGGTCCCTGGCGAACTCTGTCCGCTGCTCAAGGCGGAGGGCCGCCGCCTGCCGCCGCCGGTCCACCAGGAGCAGGCGCATGCCGAGGCCAATGCCCAGCGCCGTGACCGCTGCCAGAGCGAAGAGCAGCGCCATGATGGTGGTGGACTGCCGCACCGAGACCGACACCGGCCGCAGCACGATCGCCATGCCCAGCAGAGGGACGGCGAGCGCCACCCACGAGGGCTTCCCCCGTCGGGCGACAAGCAGCAGGAGCCACACGAGCGCCGCCGGCTCGGCGAATCCCAACGGCTGCGAGGCGCCCACCATTTCCATGTGTATCCAGACCGAGAGACACAGCGATCCGACCGCGCACACGCAGGCGGCCACCGGCAGCGCCCGTCGGTCGAGCCGGGGTGAGACGACGGCGAGAGCGACGATCACCAGGGCGCCGATCAGCTTGGCGGGGCCGTGGTAGGGGATCCAGTAGAGGCCGCCTGCCCAGTCGAGCACGACAAGGCCGACCAGGGCTCCGCCGAGCAACATCCACCCCGTGACGGGCAACATCCACTCCGTGACGGGCAGTAACTGCGAACGTCCCGTCTCCCTTGTGGCCAGGGGTGTGGGCGCTTCGTCCGCCGCCTGCACCATCTCTCTCACCGTCCTTCCGGCGGACCGGCCGAAAGTCGGAGCCGGCCTCGCATGATCTGTCTTTCGCCCGATCCGCCGCGCTACGCCGCGGAGGAGAGTCGTGGTCACCGGGCGGCGTTCGCCATTCATCACGCAAGGACCACGTCATGATCACGGCCGACAACACCTTAGTGGGGAGCCCCGGAGGATTTGGAGCCCGCGTCGGCGGCTTCCCGGCAGTGGTCGACCGTACCCAGCCGGCCCTCTCCCCCACACGCACAGGGCCTGCCCTCCTCCCACACGCACAGGAGCCACACATGGACCATCCAGGGACGCATCGCGGAAACGGAACGGGTTTCGCACCCCCCGTCGGCGAATCGGCGATCGAGGCCCATGGGCTCGGCAAGCAGTATCGGCGCGGCTGGGCATTGCGGGACGTTTCCTTCCGGCTGCCGGCCGGGCGGGTCTGCGGCCTCGTCGGCCCCAACGGCGCTGGCAAGAGCACCCTGATGGGACTGGCCACCAACATGATCCGGCCGACGATCGGCAGCCTGCGGGTGTTCGGCACGGCACCGGGGTCGGCGGAGTCGGTCCTGCGCACCGCGTTCCTCACCCAGGAGAAGCCGCTGTTCCGGCGCTTCACCGTGGCCGAGACCCTGCGCCTGGGCCGTGAGCTCAACCCCCAGTGGGACCAGGAGGTCGCCGAGGGCATCGTCCACGCGGGCCGGGTGCCGCTGAAAGCGAGGATCGGCACGCTGTCCGGCGGGCAGCGCACCCGCGTCGCCTTCGCCCTGGCTTTCGGGAAGCGCCCCGACCTGCTCATCCTCGACGAGCCGATGTCCGATCTGGACCCGCTGGTGCGCCGCGAACTCATGGCCACGCTGAGGGCGGAGGCCGCCGAGCACGGCACCACGGTCCTGGTGTCCTCGCACATGCTCGCCGAGCTGGAGTACATCTGCGACTACCTCCTCGTCGTCGCGAACGGAGGTCTCCGTCTGGCGGGCGAGGTGAACGAACTACGCGCCGCACACGCCCTGCTCGACATCCCCGGGGGCGGCTCGTTGCCCGCCGTCGCACCCCACACCGTCATCGAGCCCCACCGCGGCGAGGGCCGGCCGGGCGTCCTGGTGCGGCTGGGCGCTCCGATCACGTCCGGCGGGCCGGTCACGCCTCCCACCCTGGAAGAGCTGCTGCTCGCCTATCTGCGTGCACCCGACGCGCCCTCGCTGATCGCCCCCAGCGCCCGCGTCGGCGACATCCACGACATCATCACCCGCGACCGGCAGAAGGCTGTGACCGTATGACCACGCTCGCTGACGACCTGGCCCACACGGCGCCCGCCGGGCGCCCGCAGAACGCACCGGGCTCCCGGCAGGCCGGCCCGAGGCTCGGCGGTACGACCTGGCTCGTCTGGCGCCAGCACCGCGCCGCGTTCTGGACCCTCATCGCCCTCACCCTCCTGTGCGTGGTCGTGATGGTCTTTCTGCGCGGGCAGGTGGTGGACTACCTGGACGCGCACCCGCAGAAGTCCGGTGGGCTGCCGCCCGATTTCGAGAAGTACACGGCCCGCCTTACCAGCTTCGGCGGATACCTGGGCTACGTCCCCCTCCTCACGGGTGTCCTGCTCGGTGCCCCGCTCATCGCGGGCGACCTGGAATCCGGCACCGCCAAGCTGGTGACCTCGCAGTCCGTCAGCCGGTTGCGCTGGCTCACCACGAAGCTCGCCATGCCCGCCACGCTGATCGCACTGTCCACCGCGGTACTCGCCGCCGTCTTCAACTGGTGGTGGAGCCCGGTCAAGGGGCGGTCCGACACACTGGAGTGGACCAGTGGCGCGTTCTTCGACGTCACCTGGGTGATGCCGGTGGCCTACGCCCTGCTGACGTTCGTCGTGGGCGTAGCGGTCGGCATGCTCCTGCGCCGCACGCTGGTGTCGATGGTGGTCACGCTCGGCATCGTCGTGGCGATCGGGGTCGTCTGGGACCGGTTCCGACTGGACCTGGGCAACCTCCTGGCGGTCAGCACGGACAAGGGAGTCGGACCCGGCGCCGCACGGCCGAAGCTGCCCGCCGGGGCGGTGCAGCAGGGAGAGGGCACCTACTTCCTCACCAGCTCCGGAGCCCGTCTGGACTGGACCGCCTGCCTCGACAAGATCGACAACGACCGGGCGCACACCGCCTGCCTGGAGTCCAAGCACGTCATCGGCTGGTCCATCGACTACCTCCCCATCTCCCAGATGCACACGATGCAGTGGCTCGGAGCGGGCATCATGCTCGCCGTCGCCGCCGCCGTCGTCACCTTCATCATCTTCTGGGGCCGCAAGCGCCTGCTGTGACGTCCCTGCCAGGAAGGAGTCAGGGGCCCGACTCCGAGGAGTCGGGCCCCGTCTACGGCGACACCTCGTCGCACTCGGCGACCCTGCGTGCGGGGACCTGCGGGCTGAAGCCGAGCCGGCGCATCAGCCGCGTGGCGCCGGAGACGTTGTAGGAGACGTGGAACTTCCTGCCGATCAGCCCGAGAGGCCCCAAGGAGGTACTACTCCTGATCGGTTGTGATCTCGGCCGCGACCAGGCGTCCCAGAATGCGGCCGCCCCGGGAGGTCGGCTAAGAGGCGGGTGCTCGGCCGAGAGCTGTGCAGGGCCGCGCCAGGTACGGCAGCAGGGCCCGGACCGCGCGTCGCGGTCCGAGCCCTGCCCCGTGCGGTGCCACCCTGGGGCGGGCGGTGCGTCAGCTCTGTGCGGTGTCGTCGCTCGTCTGCCCGGCGCCCTCGGCTGCGCCTACCTTCTCGCGCATCTTGCGCACCAGCTCCGCCTTCTGGTCGGCGGCACCCTGGCGGTCGAGGTTGCGGTGCGGACCGTTGTTCTGCCGTTCGGCGCGGGACAGCTTCTTGCGCTGGCCGCCGCCCATGCCCACGGGGTTGTTGATGTTCTTGCTCACGGGTTCTCCCGGAATGATGTGAAGTGATCTACGGATTCATCGGTGGAGGACAGGCGCGGCGACGTCGAAGGACGTCAGCAGGGGCCCATCACGCTCTCACTCGTAAATCGGCGTCTGGAAGAACATGACCAAGACGTTACCCGGTTCCGTCGGACCCGCACACCAAGTTTTTCGCCGTCCCGGCGTCGGCCGGGCCTTCGGCGAGCGCCCGGGGTCAGCCGTTTCCTTCCAGTCAGCCAACGGACCATGCCCCCTCACATCACGGAGCCCCGCCACATGGAGGCGAGCCGACCTGCAAGTCCGTGCCCGCAGCGAGCAACAGACACCCGAGTGGAAGGCCCGCTACGCGGTCCGCTCCGGAGCGGAGGGCACCATCAACGAGTTCGCCCACGGACACGGCATGCGCCACTGCCGCTACCGAGGACTGCCCAGAACTCACTTGCCACACGCACTCACGGCTATCGCCGTGAACATCGAACGCCTCAGCGACCTGGCACCAGCCGAGGAAGTCCCTTCAGCACGGCCGCTGACCGCTTTCCAGACCTACCTGGACCATCACGGGACCCCCAGTCGAAGTCCTGGCGGACCCTCGGCACCTGAGGTGATCACGTCGGTCCCTGCCGGATCTCGCCGCCGCCCGCGCGTTCGCCTTCGACGAGCCCGGGTACCAGGCCGGCGTGTACCAGGACGTGATGCCGCGCCAGTGGCGCAACATGCTGGGGCGCACCATGTGGGAGCTCCCCGGCGGCCGGAGGGTGGCAACCAGTACCTGGTGATGGGCCTCGGTACGGGGCCGGGCGCCGACCTGGGCGTGCCGCGTGACCGGGACGAACTGATCGCGAACGGGCCGCTGTTGTCCGACGGCGGCGGCACCTGGCTCGGGACGGCGGCCCTGCTCCGGGCGCCGGACCCGGAGACGGCTCGCGGCATCCTCATCTCGACTCGTATGCCCATATCTAGGTCCACAACTGGCAGTTGGGCGGGAGTCCGTCGTGAGTGACTAGCGGCGGCTCTCCGCCTCCGCGTCCAGGGCCCGCTCCGGCACCGTGACGCCCGCCCCCGTGGGTGCCCAAAGGGTCGCCGCGGAGAGCAGGGTCACGGCCGCCGCGCCCATGAGCATGGGTACGTTGCCGAGCCAGGCGGCCAGCGCGCCGCCCGCAAGGGCTCCGACCGGTACCGTCGTGAGCAGCACCGCCTGCACGAGTCCCGCGACGCGGCCCTGCATGCCGTCAGGGGTGACCAGTTGCTGCGTGGTCGTCATGGAGATCATCCATACGGTGCCGGAGAGGCCGTAGCAGACCTGGTACGCGAGCAGCACGGTGAAGGCGAGGCCCAGCGACGCGGCCGGGATCAGGAACACGGCAGCGCCCGCCGCGAGTCCGAAGATCTGCGTGGCCCGCCACAGCCCCGAGGTCCTGGCGAAGCGTCCGGCGAGCAGGGCGCCCGCCAGGGTGGCCGCGCTGTAGGCCGCGTACGTCGTGCCCAACTGCCATGCGGGCAGGGCGAGATCGCGGTTCACGTAGAAGACGTAGAGGGCGGCCGCCGCACCGCTGCCGAGGTTGAGCCCGGCGCCCGCCAGGACCATGCGGCGCAGCCGGCGCTCGGCGCGCACCACCGCGAGTCCCGTACGCAGCGAGCCGGCCATGGACTTCGCGCGGGCGGGCGCCCGCGAGCCTGTCAGCGCGTTCAGCGCGGCGGGCAGCGCGAACAGAAGGAGCGCCTCGATCGCGTAGGCCGCACTGCCCGCGAGGAGCGCCGCGTCGGCTCCGAGGAGCCCGACCATGACACCGCCGAGCGCGGGCCCGCCGACCTGCCCGCTCGTACGGGCCGCGGTCAGCGCCGAGTTGGCGGCGAGGAGCCGCTCCGGTCCGACGACGCGCGGCAGCGCTGCCTGGAGCGCGACCGAGAGCGTGAAGGTCAGGGTGCCCGAGACGCCTGCGACCACGTACAGGTGCGCCAGGGTGACATGCCCCACCGCGCCGGCCAACGGGATCGAGCCGACGACCAGGGTCTGGAGGGTGGTCACCCACACCAGGAGGCGGCGCAGCCTGATCCGGTCGACGATCGCTCCGGCCAGCGGGCTCAGCACGGCGCCGGGCAGATAGGTCAGCGCCAGCAGCGCGGCCGCCCCGAACGGCCCCGCGCCGAGGTCGGTCACGGCCAGCAGGGTCAGTGCGAGAGCGGTGATCTGCCGCCCGACGGAGCTGGCGACCTGCTCGCCACACAGCAGCACGAAGGGACGGTGGCGACGCAGGGGGACCGTTCCGTCGGCCCGTGACGCGCCCAACCCTCAGATCCCCGTGCAGGGAACAGGCCAGCGGTGCAGCCGCGGCGGCAGGGCCACCGCCCAGCCGTCGGCGACGAGAGCGAGCCGCTCGGCCGCGAGCAGGTCGACGGCCTCCCGCTGCACGGCGTCGAGTTCACCGAGCGCCGTGGGCTCCTGGACCGTGGCGAACGCGGCGAGCAGATCCGGGTGGTCGAGGGTGAACCTCGCCGAGGCGGGCCGCTCTCTGCGGTCCATGACGGTGATGAAGTCCGGGCCGCGGCGGTGGTAGAGCATGCCGGCGGGGAAGGCGGCGTACGAAGTGCGCCAGGCGCTCAACTCAACTAGTTCGTCTAGCCGTTCGGCGGGTGGTGGGAGGTGGTGCAGCATCCGTACCGACGGGGCGTCATGCGTGTCAGGCGCGTCGTCGCCTCGCGGCCGGTCTTCGCAGGCGATCTCCCAGTGCGTACGAAGCCGTTGGCTCTGGCACTCGCGCAGGAACTGGACCGCCACCGCCGTCTCGCGCCCCGCCCCGCCCAGGCGCAGCGGCACGTCCACGTGAACCTGTCGGCCGATCACGCGGTGGGGGACGGTCGCGGGAAGCCCGGTCATCCGGCCGCCTCCTGACGGCCCGTGGATTGCGGAGCCGGGTCGGGGTCGATGCGGTCCGGTACGTCCCACGTGGGCAGGGACACGTAAGTCCGCCCGTCGCGGAACACCAGCCCCGTCGCCTGAGCCTGCTGGATCCACCCGCTCAGCTCCTCGGCCGGGATGTCGTGTCCGTCGCCGGTCAGCAGCCGGTGCAGCGCGGGCTCCGTCCGCCCGTCCTCGAGGCGGCGCAGCGCTTGCGCCTGCCAGCCGGTCAGCCGGTGGGTGCGGCGGGGCCAGCCGTGGCGCCGGTCGTATACGAGCAGTACGTCCACGCCGTCCTCCGGCTCCGCTTCCTCCATCACCAGGCTCGATCCGTGATGTCCGTCGCGCCATGCCGCGACGGCCCGCTTGAGCCGGCTCTCGGTCTCTCCGCCGATACCCGCGTCGTCCGTCGCGAACAGGTAGACGAGGTCGGTGAGTTCGGACTCGGGCAGCTCGTAGACATGGCGGTACATCTCGGCTGGGCGCCGCTTGCCGAAGCCGAACCCCGGGTCCGTGAAGTTCGGGCTGAACCGCTCCAGTTGGATGCGGTGGGCGCCGCCCGGGGGCTGCAGGTGGACGAGCGCGGGCAGTTGGTCCACGACCGGGGCGTAGTCCTCGACGGTCTCGCCTGGGAAGCCGTACAGGTAGTTCCAGGTGACGGTCAGCGCGTGGTTCTCGCACTCACGGAGTGTGCGGACGTTGCGGGCGCCGCTGACGCCCTTGTCCATGAGGTCGAGGACCCGGTTGCTCAGGCTTTCGATGCCGGGCTGGATGAGCACGGCTCCGGCCCGCCCGAGGAGGGCGATCTGTTCACGGTTGAGGTTGGACTTGACCTCGTAGTGCATCCGCAGGTCCCAGCCGCTCTCGATGGCGAGGGGCAGGAAGTCCTTGAAGTACGCCATGTCGATGATGTTGTCGACGGTGACGACGTCGAGGATGCGGTGCCGTCGTACGAGGTGGTCGATCTCGCTCCACAGTTGCTCGCCCGACTTGGCGCGGAACGCCATGGAGGAGCCGTTGAGCCCGCAGAAGGTGCAGTGGTGCTTCTCGCCCCACCAGCAGCCGCGTGCCCCCTCGACCACCAGCTTCGGGTAGACGTATTCGAGGACGGGGGATGCGTCGAGGGCTGCCTGCCACTGGTCGTAGTCGGGCGCGGGGATGTCGGAGGGCGCCACGGTGCGCCGGGACTCGGTGTTCGCCCGCGAGACCCGGCCGTCCGCCTGCCCTTCCCACCAGCACAGGCCCGGTACGTCAGCGGGTGGCGTGTCGGCGTCCAGATGGCGCAGGAGCGCCGGGAAGGCGTATTCGCCCTCGCCGCGCACCACGTGGTCGACGAAGGGATGGTTGCGGTGCAGGGCGTGCCCCATCGGCCCGTCGCAGTTGCTGCCGCCGAAGACGACGGTGAGCCCTGGACGGCGGCGCTTGAGCTCCCTGGCCAGCGCGAGCGAGGGGACGTTCTGCATGAACGTGCTGGTGAATCCGACGACGTCCGGTTCCTCGGCGAGCACCTCCGTCGCGCACTCGGCGATGAACTCGCTCGCGTGGACCCGCATGCCGGAGGCGGTGTCGATGCAGAGGCCGCGACGTGCGGCGTACTCCTTCAGCCGGGCGACGCCCCAGTACTCGTCCTCGTACAGCACACCCGAGAAGACCCAGTCACCGAGGCCGTCGAAGATCGAATCGCTGCCGATCGCCTCGTAGTCACCGGGGCGCAGCCGCCCGCCGGACCGCTCGAGGAGGAACTCCGCCCAGCGCAGCGAGCCGTGGAACTCACGCACATCGTCGTCCGGGCGGGCCTGCCGCAACAGCTGGTGCAGCAGGCCCACTTGGAGAGAGGGCAGATCGATCGGGTGCCACGGCATGGTCACCAGCTGTACGCGCACACCACTCTCCCCCGGCACCGTCCCCTCGATATCCCGCTCACGCTCACTTTCCCGCCCGGTCAGCGGGTCGGCGGGCGCTTCTCCATGACGGCGGGCTTGCGGTTCGTGCGCTCCTCTTCGCGGATCACTACCTTTTTGATCTCCACGACTCCCCCTTGTCGACGACCTCGAACTCGCGTGCCACACAGAGCAGTTCACCTTATGGGGCATCACATGCGCCCCACAAGAACCCCGACCGCGGAGCGGCCCGCCCGTCAGAGGCCGTGCAGCACGGGATCACCGAGAACGACTTTGGGGTATTCGGCGTCGCCCTGCTCATGGCCCTCAATCGTGAGGGGGGCAACGCCGGTCAGGCCCACGGTCATCACCGGCCGGTTGATCTGCGCGGTCACGCCAGGACCCCGCTCACTGGCTCAGAACGGGACCTCGACGGAGAAGGTGCCGGGCCGTCCTCCCCGGGCAGGGTCGCGGACAGCAGCACCGCGGGGCAGCCAACGGCGCCCAGCCAGTGCAGCAGCCGGGACAGCGTCTGGCGCATGAACGGGGGCAGGGCGTGGACTTCGTCGACGATGACGGTCCGCCCGCAGAGGGCCAGCATGCGCAGGGCGCTGAAGCGGACCGGCAGGGCGGCCATGAGGGCGCCTGGTCGTGGGTGGCGACGGTGAACTGGGCCAGCAGGGCCATGCCCCAGCCGCGCAGCCAGCCGTCCGGCACCGTCACGCGCTCCTCGGGCCGCTCCCTCGCTGCCGACTCACCACCGACCCCACACCGGAATCAGCGGCCACACCCCAGCCAGCCGCGTCACCAACCTCTCCGGTCAGCACATCTAGGGCGTCGTAGGCGGCGTCGGTGGTGGCCATGGTCGGCAGCAGCCACAGGATGCCGGCCGTGTCACCGGAGGCCTTGAAGATCCGCGATGCTTCCAGCGCGGTGAGGCTCTTCCCGCCGCCGGTGGCGTCGGTGACCACCAGGATTCCGGGCCCCTTCTCCCCCACCACGGCGGCGAGTTGCCCGAGCACCGAGGCCTGCAGGTGGTTCGGCCCCTCCAGGCCGCCGTGGGCCTGGGTGAACGGCACCTCCGTCAGAGTGATGCGGGCCAGCCCAGCCTCCTCGAACACGGCGGGGGCGTCCCGGACGGTCTTCGCAAAGTGCTCGCCGGCGCCGAAGGCGGGCGCCTGGGCCCTGGGCAGCCAGTAGTGGCGCTGACTGGCCAGCCGGTCCGCGATGATGCCGACCCCGGTGATCAGCACGGCTGCCGGCACCGACACCTCCGCAGGCACCGCGGTGGCGCCGGTCAGAGGGGGACCGCTGACCGGTCCCCCCCGCAGCAGCGAGGACGGACAGTGCTCGCCCTGTCCGTCCTCGGTTCCGGGGCCCGGGAACTGGCGGCGGGCCCGGGGACGTGGTCACATCACGGCGTCAGTCTGAAGCGGGCCCGCAGTGATGCGGAGTGTACGGACGCGGACCGGCTCTTCCTGGTCGAGAGAGAAGATGTGCATGAACGGGGCGTGCACCACCTGGTCCGGCGCGCTCTTCTTGGCCATGGTGGCCTCGCCGCGCAGCAGGCGGACGCCGTCGCCCGCGGTCCAGTACTCCAAGACCTCGTGGGTGATGTTCAGTGGCTCGTCGATCTTGACGAAGAACGCCTTGATGGCCTCGACGCCGTGGATGTGCTCGGTGCCGAAGAACATGTCGGTGTCCTCGGTCAGCGGCGCGAAGCCCTCACCGAACTCCAGGGTGTCGATGGCGTCCATGAACTTCAGGACCCAGTCGGGTACGGCCGTCGCGTGTGCGGTGTCTGCCATGGTGTTGGTCTCCTGATCAGGCTGCTGCGGGCAGGGAGGCGAGGAAGGCGTCGATCTCCGCATTGACACCTTCGGGGTTCTCGCGAGCGGCGAGGTGCGCGGTGTGCTGGAGCACACGGAAGGTGCTGCCCTTGATGGCGTCCGCCATCTTCCGCACCACGTGCACCGGGAACTGGCTGTCCTCCTCACCGGCGATGATCAGGACGGGCGCGTTCCTGATGGTGTTCAGGCGGCGGTGCTCGTCCTTGCGTCCTATGAGGATGCTGCGCAGCGCCCACGCCACCGACTTCGGGTCGTCCCGCAGAACGAACTTGGTGAACTCCACGAATTTCCGGGTTGGTGGCCTCGGCGGTGGGGCCGACGAAGGCCGCCTTGGCCGCCTTGGCGGCCAGCGGCGGCATCTTGGCGTGCAGCGAGAGGAAGGTGGACAGCGCGCTGGCCCAGACGCTCTCGACCGTCGTGGGCAGGGAGGCGGTGCAGTTGATACCGACCGCCGCCGCGGTCCGCTGCGGGTAGTAGGCCGGGAAGACGCCGGCGAGCATGCCGCCCCAACTGTTGCCCACCAGGACGCACTTGTCGATGTCGAGCGCGTCGAGGATCTCGACGAGCGCGGCGGAGCAGTCCTTGAGGTCGATGATCTTGCGCAGCGCGTCGGACCTGCCGTGTCCGGGACTGTCGATGAGCACGACGCGGTGGGTCGGGGCGAAGTACTCGTACTGGTACTGCCACATGGTGCCGTCCATCATCAGGCTCGGCCAGCACACCATGGCGGGGCCGTCACAACGGCCGCCGACGCGCACGTTGATCAGGCCCAGCGAGGTGGGGATCAGCTTCTCGGTAACCCCTTCGAGCCAATTCGTGGTCATGATCGGTCCTCTCCGTGACCAGGGAGACGTTCAGTAACTAGTAGCGTAACGCTACTAGTTTCAAAACGCTATTACGTGATCCCGGATCGAGGCGCTCAGTCGCCCGGCGCCGCGGGAGCCGACCCTCCCCGCCGACCGGCACCGCCCTCCTCGGCGGCCGTCGGGCGCAGGGTCGAGGCCTCGACCGGCTGATGACAGCTGCTGCACGCGAGGTACGGATTGGTCGGGTTGCCGCATGTCGTGTGCATCAGCGGGTGGTGCGTGACATCGGTATCGGTCGCATGGGTTTCAGCCCAACGCGTGACGGCGGCGATGGCGGGGACGACGAGCTCGCGGGCGCTGTCGGTGAGCGCGTACTCGTACCACGGCTTGTCGGAGCGGTAGGCGCGCTTGGTGAGCAGGCCCAGCTCGGTCAGACTGTTGAGCCGCGCGGTGAGGATGTTCGCCGAGATTCCCAGAGCTCGCTTGAGTTCACCGAAGCGGCCAACACCGAAGAACACCTCCCTCAGGATCTGGTAGTTCCAGCGCTCGGAGATCGCGGCCAGGAACTCCTGCCCGTGCTGGAAGTTGACGCGGCTCCCGTGGTCGGACACGACTTCTCCTCTTCGATGACCTCAGTGTAGTTTCAAATTAAAAGTAGTCCCACAATGTTACTACCTGTAACGCCCGCCTGGCACAGGCCGTCGCCCAGCGGCTCGCCGGGGGGAACGTCCCATACCGGCGAGTCCAGCGGCGGGATGGCGGGGTCGGGCTCGTGCTTGTCGGGCTCGCTCACCGGTGTTCTCCTTCACGGTGTTCGACGGCGCTAGGGACGGGGTGGTGCTGTGCGCGGGCGGACCGCGCTGACCGACTCCCCTTCACCACCCGCCGACGGGCGGGTGGATCAGGCAACCGGCAGACGCGGTGCGGGGGTCAAGCCGCTGCGGCAAGGTGCTCGCCGGGCGGACGCGTGTAGCTGCCGGGCGCGGCCGGGGTGCCGTCGTAGCACTCCAGGCACGAGCCGAGGGTGCTTAAGGGGAGGCAGTGGTAGTACCGCCGCGAACACGACGGGCAGGTCTGCCTCTTGGCCATCGCCTTGTCGAGGGCGGTCTCCTTGGCGAAGGTCATCGGCCGTATCGGCTTGGCCTTGTCGATCTCGTACAGCCATGCCTTGCGCTTGCCGCCCCGGCATTCGATGACGGCGACCGGGTCCTGGCCGCCGGGCCGTAAGCGTCGCTCCCCCAACTGCCGCCGGGTGGCGAGCCCTTTCGGTGCCGCCTCCATCGGTAGACGGGGAGCGTGCCGGACTCGGTGGCGTAGACGTCGGCGTCCCGGACGGCCGGCGGGGACGCAGGTTCAGCGGCGGCGGCCACGGTTTTGTCCACGGCCGGTGTGGACCTGGACCTGGACCTTGGCGCGGCCCCGGGCCTGGACGTTGATCGAGCTGCCCCGGCCGGGGCCGGTGGCCAGCATCTTGATGAGGACGAAGCCGCCCACGACGACCCGAACACCGACCTGTGGGCGACCGCCGACGAGACGCGTGAGCAGATCGTCGACGATTACCGCCGGGTGTGCGCTCACTCGGACGGACACCGCTTGTCCGACGTCGGCATGCTGCGGGCCGAGCCGGACGTGTTCGGCTCCCGGGCCCCGCCTGGCCCCGACGGAAGCCTCGAACTCACCCGCAGCAGCGGCTGTTTCTCCCCCACAACCCCGAACGCCACTACCTCGCCCACCTCTCCGCGCGCATCCACGACGGGCGCCAGGGCATCCACGACGGCCGCCAAGTCGCCGTCGGCACCGTGGGGATCACCGGCGCGACCGACCACGTCCTCGAAGACGGCACCGTACGCGGCCGGTTGGTCGCCGCGATCCGCGGCTGCGCCCAGGCAATCTCCCTCGGCCTCGGAGACGAACGCCTGTGAACAATCGGGGGAGGTTGGCCAACCTTGGCGGAATACCGTTTGGGTCTTGGCCTAGCGGACAGCGTATGCCCACCCCGCACTGCACACCCCGCAGCACACCCGTACGAGAATTCACCACTTCTCACAAGAGGGGAATCCGTCCATGCCAGAGACTGGGCCCGCCCGCATGGCCGTACCCATACCGAAGGAACGCTCGCAGGGCTGCCCCTTCGATCCCCCGGCGGCCCTGCGCGACCTTCGGGAAAAGGACCCCGTCTGTCCGGTCACCCTGGCGGACGGCAGCAACGGTTGGCTCCTCACCCGGCACGAGGACGTGCACGACGTCCTCGGCGACTACCAGCGGTTCAGCTCCCGCGGCGAACTCCGCAACTCCGCCCTCGACGGCCAGGTAACCGCCGCTAGGCAGGCAAACCCCGGTGAGATCAACGGAGTTGACCCACCGGAGCACACCCGGCTACGCCGCAAGCTCGGCGGCAAGTTCACCACCAGCCGCATGACCCAGCTCACCGACAGCATCACGGACATCGTCGACGACGTCCTGAATGGCATGGAGCAACTGACAGGCCCGGTCGACCTGGTGCAGGTCTTCGCGCTGCCCATCCCGTCCCTCGTCATCTGCGAGTTGATGGGCGTCGACTACGCGGAACGCGAGGTGTTCCAGGAGAAGACCACGAACATGCTGGCCCTGTCCGCCACCCCCGAGCAGTACATGGCGGCCCTCGACGACATCTACTCGTACGTCAACGACCTCGTCGTCCGCAAACGCGCCCGCCCCACCGACGACATCCTCAGCAACCTCGCCGCCGACGAGGAACTGACGGAGGAGGAGGTTTCCCGGATGGGCCTGGCGCTGCTCGCGGCCGGGCACGAAACAACGGCCCACATGCTCGCCCTCGGCACCTTCGCCCTGCTCCAGAACCCGGACCAACTCGCCGCCCTGCGCGCCGATCCCGCCCTGATCACCGGTGCGGTCGAGGAACTCCTGCGCTACCTCACCATCGCCCAGTACGGCGCCGAACGCTCGGCGACCGAGGACGTCGAGGTGGGCGGCCAGCTGATCAAGAGGGGCGACGTGGTCGTGCCCGCCCTCATGGCCGCCAACCGCGACCCGCGCCGCTTCGACCAACCTGACGCCCTCAACATCACCCGCCGCACGGCCGGGCACATGGCGTTCGGCTTCGGCATCCACCAGTGCGTGGGCCAGCAACTCGCCCGAGTCGAGCTGAAGATCGCCTACCAGGCACTCATCCAACGCTTCCCGAACCTGCGTCTCGCCGTACCACCAGAGCAAGTACCCCTGCGCACCGACTCCGTGACCTACGGACTGGTGGCACTCCCGGTCATCTGGGACTGAGTTGACGATGTCCGTTGCAGCTCGGCAGCTCTTTGGCCTCGGGCCTTCGCGGGTAGACCTGTCCGGGTTTTGATCAAATAACTGGAGATCGCTCCTGGCCTGCAACGACGGGACTTGTCGAGGGCTCTGTCAGCTGCAAGGAAAGAGGCACTCTCCAGGTGGAGAAGACCACCGGGCCCTACCCACGTGTCCGTGTCTGGGGCGGCGGCCACGGGGCGGTGTCCCGGGCCGGGCCGGTGCTACCGGCCGAAACGGTCCGCAAGTCGGGCCTGGACGCGGCGATATCGGCGGCACCTGCGCCGTGGCGCAAGCCCCGGGCCGTGCACGATCCGGGCGAGATCCTGCTGGATATGGCCCCGGCCGTCACACTCGGCCGGGACTGCCTGTCCGACGTCGGCATGCTGCGGGCCGAGATCGAGACTAAAAACCCCTTACGACCGGAAGAGTAAAAAGGAGAGGCACCCCGCAATGAAAGGCGCACAGCACACACATTCCATGCATACTTCGGGACGTCGGCACGGAAATGGGAAGAGAAAGGAACCGGAAAAAGATAGCAAAGAGAATGCTGCGATGCCCCACCCGAGGCGCCCAACCGACCAGCACGCGGCAGTAGCCGCCGACATCACCGCAGACCAGAAATTTTGGCGCGTGAGATATCGGACCATTACGGTCTTTCAGTAGATTCAAGCCCCCTGAAATCGTGACAACCTGCATGCACGAGTGTTCTCGGGGCACCCCTCTATCGGACCGCACACCGGGCAATTCAGACTTCGCTGACCGCCCCACGATGGCCGAACCATCGCCTCCTTTCGGCGAGAGGCCGTCTCCCGGACCATGAAATCTCATGCTTGCGTGGCGCGCCGTTCCGTGATGCGATTTATGGACGGTCGGCTTCGGCATACGCGGCAGGTAAACCCTGCACCCCCACCCACCCACTCTTACCCCCGGCTGATCCCCATTTCCTTCACAACATCGTTGTCGACATGTCCCGAAGCTTTGCCGTTTCGGCCCTCTTCTTTCCGCGTATTCAGGGAGGTCTCGTCGTGGTCGCGGTAATTCACCAGCTTGCCCTGAACGAAAACCATTCACCGCTGCTGCCCGGAGTGGCCGAGGCGGTTCGTGAGGTCGGCGAACGCGCCAACCTCACCCTCGACCCCCTCGCCACCGGCCTCACTCAGGAGCTGGCCGGCCGGCTCGGCGTACCGGCCGACCGTGTGGTGGCCGGCGCGGGATCGGGCGCGCTGCTCCAGCAGTTTCTGAGTGCCCACGCCGGGCCGGGCACCGAAGTGGTGCACGCCTGGCCCTCGTTCGAGATGTATCCCCTCCTCGTGCGCAACGCCCACGCCGAACCGGTCGCGGTGCCGCTGCGCGGCACCGCGCACGATCTGGCGGCCATGGCCGACGCCGTGACGCCACGCACTCGTGTCGTCCTGCTGTGCAATCCGAACAACCCGACCGGTGAGGTGCTCGACCACGGTCAACTGGCCGAGTTCCTGGCCGCGTTGCCGTCCGACGTCCTCGTCCTGATCGACGAGGCCTACCGCGAGTTCGCCGAGCCCGGCGCACTCGCCGACGCCCTGGCGCTGGCAGAGGACGACGAACGCGTCGCCGTGGTGCGCACCTTCTCCAAGTCGCACGGCCTGCTCGGGCTGCGCGTCGGCTATCTGGTCGCCGCCGCGTCCGTCACCGCCCCACTGCGCAGCACGAGCCCGTTCTTCCGGGTGAGCACGCCCGCACAGGCCGCGGCGCACGCCGCCCTGGCGGCAGAGGAGCGGATGCGGGAGCAGTGCGCCGACGTTGTCCGGGAGCGCGACCGGGTCCGTACCGGGCTGCTCGACCACGGCTGGGACGTGCCGCCCAGCGGCGGCAACTTCCTCTGGGTGCCACTCGGCGATCGCAACCAGGCGTTCGTGAGCCACCTGGCGGCCCACGGCGTCGCGGTCCGGGAGATCGCGGGCTCCGGCGTGCGGGTGGGCACCGGCACCCCTGAGGCCAACGACGCGGTCCTCACGCTCGCCCAGGAGTTCGCCGCCAAGAAGACATCCGACACCGCCGCGAAGGAGCCCGTCATATGACCGCCAAGGCAGCGGCTCCCCGCACACCCGCCCAAACCCTGTCCCCGACAGTTGACGCGCTGCGCCGTGAGCTCGACAGCCGCAGGCCGGCCGACGGCGACCGGATGCAGGAGATCGCCCGCTACGCGCTGCTCGCCCCGGGGAAACTGCTGCGGCCGGTGCTCCTCGTCGCCGCTGCGGAGGCGACCGGCGGCTCGCGCGACCAGGTGGTGCCGGCCGCCCTTGCCGTGGAGTACCTGCATGTCGCGTCCCTCGTCCATGACGACGTCATCGACGGCGACGACCTGCGCCGCGGCCAGGACTCCGTGCACGCCCGCTACGGCGTCCCGGACGCGATAGCCATCGGTGACGCCCTGCTCTTCCAGGTCTTCTCGGCCGTGTCCGAATGCGCCGCGCTGGGCGTGCCGGACGCCGCCGTCCTCGCCGCGGTCGGGGTGCTGGCCCAGGCCGGCGAGGAGCTGTGCCGGGGCCAGCTGCAGGAGGCGCTGCTGACCGCCGCCGGGCCGCGGGGCTGCGGTCTGGACGCCTACCAGGAGATGGCCTCGCTGAAGACCGGGGCCCTGCTGCGCGGCGCCTGCCGGGCCGGTGCGCTGCTCAGCGGGGGCACGCCGGAGGAGACCGAGGCGGTCACGGCGTTCGGGGGGCACGTGGGTCTCGCCTTCCAGATGTACGACGACCTCCTGCCCTATCTCGCGGACGAAACGGTCACCGGCAAACCCGGCGCGAGCGACGCCGGCAACCTGCGGCCGACCTTCCCGGTACTGCTCGCCTACCGCACCGGCACCGCGGCCGACCGGCGCCGCCTGGAACGGGTCCTGCGCGGCGGCCTGAGCCCGGAGGCCACCTTCGCCGCGCTGCGCGAGGTGATCACCGCGACCGGCAGCCTGGAGCTCGCCCAGGACCAGGCCCGCGGTGAGGCCGAGGAGGCCAGGGCCCGGCTGGACGCACTGCCGCCGACCGAGGCCGCCGACGTGCTCGCGGCGGTCGCGGACCTCACCGTACGCCGGGACCGCTAGCCGTGCCCGGCCTGCGGCAGCGCACCCGTACGAGCATCGTCGCCCACGTGCAGACCTGGCGCCCGTACACCACCTGCTACCCCGCACTGCTCGGCCTCGCCGGTGCCGCCTGGGCCGGGGGCGCGGGGCCCGGGGAGCTCCTGACAGCCGTCGTGGCGCCCGCGTTGGGCTGGCTGTCGGGGCACTATCTGGGCGACTGGATGGACCGGGACCTCGACGCGATCGGCAAACCGCAGCGGCCGATCCCGTCGGGGCGGCTGTCGCCCGGTGCCGCCCTGTGGAGCGGGATCGGGTGCGCGGTGGTGAGCGCCGTACTGGCCGTGGGCGCCAACTGGCGGATCCTGCCGCTGTTCCTGCTCGCGATGGCCGGGATCGTGGGCTACAGCCGCGTGTTCAAGAAGCGCGGCCTGTCGGGGAACGTGGCCCGGGGCGTCCTGACCGCCCTGGCCGTCGTCATCGGCGCCATGGTCACGCGGCCGTTTCCGCCGTGGTCGCTACTGCCGGTCGCCGCCGGGTTCCTGCTGCACGACACCTCGTCCAACCTCGTCGGCACGGTGCGGGACGTGGACGGCGACCGGGCCGGCGGATACCGGTCGGTGCCGGTGCGGCGCGGGGTACGGCACGCGGTCCGGCTGGCTCTCGCCCTCTACGGCTGTGGGCTCACCCTCCTCGCGTCGGCCGCCGTGGGCACGCCCAGGGATCCGGCGGGGTACCTCGCGTTCCTCGTCCTGGCCGCGGTAATCGGCGCCGCCGCCTTCGTCCCCCTGCTCCGGTCGGGCACGCAGCTCGGGCAACGGACCGCGCTGCGCGGCCACGAGGTGCTGGTCGCCGAGCGGCTGGTGCTGGCCGCGGGCGTCATCGCCGGTGCGCTCGGTCCGGCCACCGCGGCCCTCGCCGTCGTACCCGTCCTGCTGTTCTCGCTCGTCACCCAGAAGCTCATGCGCGCGGGCCACGAGTTCCCGCCCGCCCTCGTACGAAAGGAGCCTGTGACATGAGTACCCCCCTGCTCGTGGACGAGGTCTCGGAGGCGATCGACGCAGCCGCCGAAGCCCTGTTCGCCGCGCAGCGACCGGACGGCGTGTTCACCTACGGGATCGGGTCGCTGGCCACCACGCTCAGCACCGTCGGCGCCGTCAGCGCGTTGCACTTCGCCGACCCCGAGGGCTCCGCGGACCTCGTACGGCGGGGCGTCGACTGGCTCGTCGCCGCGCAGGCCGCAGACGGCGGCTGGAGCATGGTGCCGGGCCAGGAGTCCGAGGCCGGCCCGACGGCGGTCGCCACCGCCGTACTCCAGCTCGTCGCCGCCGACACGGCGGCCGGCCAGGTCAAGGCGGGCCAGGACTGGATGCACCACTACGGCGGCCTGGACGCCATCCCGCACCTCGAAGTCGTCGCCTGGTGCCGCCAGTTCTACGGGTACGTCGGCTGGATCGACCCGCGCGACATGCGCCGCTTCCCGCTGGAACTGGCGCTGCTGCCCGGCCTGTACCGGCGGCTGTTCGACCTGCGAGCCCCGATGGTCTCCGCCCTCGCCCTCGCCCAGACCCGGCACAAGCCGCTGACCGGCTTCCAGCGCAGACTGGCGCGCTGGGCCGAGCCGAACGCCCTCTCCGTGATCCGGCAGGTCTACGAGCACGAGGGCAGCACCGGCGGCTGGTGCGAGGACGCCTGGGTGACCGGGCTGATCGTCGCGGGGCTGGCCCGCGCCGGGCTCGGCCGGGACATGGTCGAGGCAGCGGTGCGCTGGTTCCGGGAGCAGATCAACCCGGACGGTTCCTGGAGCTCCGGTCCCCTGGACCTGACGTGGACCATGTACGCGGCCCGCGGTCTGCTCGCCGCGGGCTACGCCGACGACGAGCGGCTGCGGCCCGTCAAGGTGCTCTTCCTGCGGCTCCAGCAGCAAGAGCCGTTCACCGCGTTCGGCTGCCCGCCCGGCTTCTGGGGCTGGTCGGGAACGCACGGCTGGCCGGCCACCCTGGAGACCGGTGAGATCGTCTCCGTGCTGTCCCGGCTGCCCGGCGACGACCAGGCCGACGCGATCCGCGACGGGGCCGGCTGGCTCACCCGCCAGCAGGACAGCCGCGGCTCGTGGGGGCTGTGCGTGCGCAACACCAAGGTCGCCAACAGCGGCCCGTGCCCGCACATGACCGCGCAGGCCCTCGACGGACTCCTCGACTCCGGAATGCCCGCCGACGACCGCCGGATCCGCAGGGCACTCGGCTGGCTGTCCAAAGCCCAGCAGCCGGACGGCAGTTACCAGTCGGTGTGGTACCGCATGCACACCGCGGGGACCTCCGCCGTGCTGCAGACCCTGGTCCGGGCGGGCGCCGGGAACTCCCCCGCCGCCGTACGCGCCCGGCAGTGGCTGGAGCGGACACAGCGCGACGACGGCTCCTGGGGCACCGGCCGTCCCACGGATCCGGGCACGGTCGAGGAGACCGCGTGGGCTCTGCAGGGACTGCTCGCCGCAGGGGCGGACCCGGCGGCGCTCCTGCCCGGCGTACGTTGGCTGCTGGCCGCCCGGTCGCCCGACGACGGCTGGCCGGCGGCTCCGGTCAACGAGTACGTGCGGTACGTGTCGCGCTACCCGATGCCGCCCCTCGCCCAGGGCCTCGCACTGCGCGCCCTGTCGGGCTACCGCCGGGCGGTGGCTTCCCCATGCTGATGTCAAGCAGCAAGGGTGGCGCCTTCCGTGTCCACCACCACGCAGTGGTGGTGGGTCTTGCCGCAGTCGATCCCCGCCGATATCCGGCTCATCGTGCTCCAGTCGTTCGTACCTGCACGTCACACCACGGACGACCTCGCCGGCATTGCCCTACACAGCGACTTGCTCGCACTTCCCCATCGGCGGCCGAGTCTTCGTCGGGAGCCAGGCGGCCAAGCCACCAAAGCCACGGACGGCAGCCCGATGAAAGCCACACCCGGCTCCCCTGGATGCCACGACCCTACGAATGGCCGCAGTGGACCCAGGAAGAAGGTAGAGCCCGATGAGCGGCACCGACGTCGTGGTGTGCGGCGCGGGGGTCGGGGGCCTGGCGACCGCCTGTGCGCTGGGCGGGCTCGGCCTGCGTGTGCTGCTCGTGGACAAGCAGCCCGAGATCCGTCCGGTGGCCAAGGGCGAGGTCTTCCAGCCGGGTTCGCTGCCCGTGTTGCGTGCGTGGGGTGTGGCCGGGCACCTTGAGACGGCGGGCGCGCTGCGGCTCGACCGGCTGGTCGCCCGGGATCCGGACGGCACCGCGCGGATGACGCTGGACTACGGGCTGCTGCCCGCCGGCGGCGGCAACTGGCTGCTGGCGCACGACTATCCGGCCATCCTGCGTGCCTTCACCGACGCCCTGCCGCCGTCGGCCGAGCTGCGCCGGGGCACGGTGGTCGACGACCTGCTCGGCGCCGCCGACGGCCGGGTCACCGGTGTACGGCTGCGCGACGGTGAGGAGGTGAAGGCGGCACTGGTGGTCGCGGCGGACGGGATCTCCTCACGGCTGCGCCGGGCGGCCGGGCTCGATGTGGAGCGGCTGGAGTACCCGCACCGCCTGGTCGCCATGGAACTGACCGACGCCCCCGATGTCGACCCCGACTTCTCCGCCTACGTCACCCCGCGCGGCCTGCGGCTGCGGTACGCGCTGCCCGGCGGCCGCGTCCGTCTGTACGCGCAGGTGGCGCCCGACGAGTTGCGCGGGGCGGACGAGAGCCGGCTGGCGAGCTGGGTGGCCGGTCTGGTCCGGGACACCCCGGCGCTCGCCCCGCTTCAGGAGGCAATGCGCGCCGCCGTGCCCCGGCGCCAGACGCTGCCGGTGGCACGTGCGCTCGCACCACAACTCACCGTTCCGGGGCTGGCGTTGGTCGGCGACAGCGGGCACGTCGTCCACCCGATGGCCGCGCAGGGCATGAACAGCGCGGTCGCCGACGCCCACTGCCTGGCAGAACTGGTCGGCCGGTGCGGTGAGTTGACGGCCGCGGCGGTGGACCACGCGCTTCTCGGCTACGGACGGCGGCGCCACGCCGATCTGACGTTGGTCGGCCGGACCAGTCACAACGCGGCACGGATGGTGACCGACCTGTCGTGGGCGGGACGGCTGCTGGGGCAGCGTGCGCTGCGGCACACCGGCGCCAATGCCCGGATCCGCTACACCGTCATGCACAACATGGCGGGGCTGGGCGCGCATCCGCTCACCCCGTTGGACCGGCTCCACCAGATCGGGCTGCTGCCGGACCCGAGGGCCCGGCAGCAGCCGGCCTGGGCGTAGCCCGTGTCAGGCGGCGCCCCGCCCGGGGGCAGGCTGTGCGCATTCGACGAGCAACAGGCCGCCGGGCAGGTGGCGGGTCGACAGGACGGCGAGGCCGACGGCCGCGGCCAGGGCGTGGAAGTCCCCGGCGGTGCGCTCCCGGCCGCCGAGCAGGGTCAGGGACTGGAGGTCGAACGAGGAGTTGTTCTTGGCGTGTTCCGCACCGGCCAGCACTTCCACGATCAGCACCTTCCCGTCGGCGCCGGCGGCCTCGGCGCAGCGGGCCAGGATCCGGGTCGCGTCCCGGTCGCTCCAGTCGGTGAGGACCCGGGAGACCATCAGGACGTCGTAACCGGTGGGCAGCGGGTCGAGGAAGCTGCCGCCGACGAACTCCGCACGCTCTGCCAGCCCGGCCTCGGCGAGCACCTGGTTCGCTTCAGGAGCCACCTCGGGCAGGTCGAGCACCGCACCCCGCAGGTGCGGGTGCTTGTGCAGGACCTCGCTCAGCAACGCGCCGATGCCGCCGCCGACGTCGATGACCCTGCGCACGGGCTCCCAGTCGTACTCGACGGCGACGGTGGGGCCGGTCTGCCAGGCGTGCCCGGCCATGATGGCGCCGAAGAACAGCCGCAGCCGCTCGTCGCGCTGGTAGTCCTCCCAGAACGGCACTCCGTGCGCCGTGTGATAGGCGGACTCGCCGGTGCGGATCGAGTGCAGCATGCCGGTGTAGGCGAGGTCCATCTTGGCGCCGGGGCCGTCGATGTCGAGCCAGGCCAGCTGCCACTGGTTGTCCTCGGCGAGCAACTCCCGGGACAGCATGGTGGGTTCGTACCGGTCCGGTTCGGGCTGCTCGAACAGCCCGATGGCGACCAGGTGGTTGAGCAGCCGGGCCAGCGAGTTCTCATGGGCGTCCGCGGCGCGGGCCAGCCCCGCCAGGTCTCTCGTCCCTGCCTCGACCAGTTGGGGCAGCCTCAGGCTTACGGCAGTGCGGATGGCGAACGGGGTCGCCAGGTCGACGAGTCGGGAGATTTCAGCGCGGGGATCCATGACTGTGAGTTCCCTTCCGATTATTACAGGAGAGCGCCGCCAAAAACGATGCGAACACAAAATCATCCTGCCCTCGGAAAACAATTCCAGTCAATAATTCCACCGACGTCGCGACCAATTTTTTAAGGGGCCGCGATGTTAGTTCATCCTGCCTGAAATTCCAGGTGCAGAAAAAGCGAAGAGAAGAGAAGGGTGATGCAGTGATGACGAATTCCGGAAGTCGGTTCCAGGTCCGTCCGGTGTCGGGGGCGCTGGGAGCCGAGGTGTTCGGGGTGCCGTTCGGCAGGCTCACCGAGGCCGACCTCGCCACCGTACGGGAGCTGCTCCTCGATCATCTGGTGCTGTTCTTCCCGGACGTGGCGGAGCTGGAACCGGAGGCGCACAAGGAGTTCGGCCGGTGGTTCGGGAAGCTGGAGGTGCATCCGTTCCTGCCGAAGCTTCCCGGGCACGACGAGCTCGTGGTGCTGGACTCGGAGCAGGGGGCCAAAGCGGATGTGTGGCACACCGACGTCACGTTCTCGGCCTCGCCGCCCGTCGCGTCCGTCCTGCAGATCGTCCAGTGCCCGCCTGCCGGCGGCGACACCATGTGGAGCAATCAGTACCTGGCCTACGAGGCGGTGTCCGCACCGCTCAGGGACCTGCTCGACGGGCTCACAGCCGTGCATGTCTTCGAGCATCCCGGCACCTCGTACCGGGCGGAGGCCGAGCACCCGGTGGTCCGCACCCACCCCGAGACGGGCCGCCGCTCCCTGTACGTCAACCGGCTCTTCACCCGTCGAATCCCCCAACTCACGCCGGTCGAGAGCGAGTTGCTACTCCGCCACCTTTTTGACCTGTCGGAGAGCCCGCAACGGGTGTGCCGCTTCCGCTGGCAGCCGGGCGCGATCGCCATGTGGGACAACCGCGCCACCCAGCACTACGCGGTCAACGACTACGTCGGCCGCCGGGTGGGCCGCCGGGTCACCATCCTCGGCGACAAGCCGGAGGGCGAGGCGCCGCGGTGGGGAGCGTGGACGGCTGAGACCGCCGGCAACGGTGTCCGGGACACGATGGCACGCGCCTGAGATCAACCGCCGCTACACCTCCGGGTCGGCCCTGGAGTGCACACCTGTCAGCACCGCGCGCCTGACTCCGTCCTTGGCGGACGCCGTCATGAGGCGCGCACCGGCGTGACCGAACCACTCGCGGGCCTTCGTCCATGCCCTGGCCGTCACGCTCTCGTGCAGCTGCTGTTCGGCGGCCGTACGGCGCTCCGCCTCGGAGGCTCCGGGCATCGCGGCGTCGACGGCGGCCGCGACCGCGTGGCGCTGGGCACGGCTGCTGGCCTGCCGGTCCCCGCAGCGGGGGCAATCCCGGCCGGAGTCGAGCAGCTTGCGGTCGTCGCACAGCACGTGCAAGCGGGCGAAGAGCGAGCCGTTCACCTCGGCGCGAATCCGGGCGGCGGCCCGGTCCAGCATCGAAAAGCCCGGCGGCGGCCTCCATCAGGCGGCGGTCGGCGGGACGCTCCAGGCGTGCCCACAGCAGCCGGACCGGATCCAAGATCACCCGCAGGTTCTCCGGCGGCAAGACCGTCGCCCCCACCCGCGGCAACGGCCGCAGCATCGAGGACGTGTGGGCGGCACGCATCGCCCGGTCCGGCGGCGCCATCCCCGGCAGCCGCATCGTCCGCGTGGAACGGCTGCCCGCACAGGGCCAGCTCCCGCACGCGGCATGATCCTCGCCGAAGTCGAGCCCGGCGAGGTCGCCCGCGTCAACTTCGACCAGCTCTGCTCCGCGTTCGGCGTCAAGGCCGAGGAGCTGCGCCTGGTCGCCGAAACCCGCGGCAACGAGGTCCTGGTGACGCTGCATGAGGCGGCACCGTGGAAGGTGGCCCGCAAGGCCACCCGCGAGCTGCTCGCCCTGGACGCCTACGGCCGCTACACCCTGGGCACCGCGCACGACGGCACCGACGCCAAGGTCCACATGCGCTCAGCGAGCGGCACGTTCCACGGCTTCCTGGTCGGTGTGACCGGCTCCGGCAAGACCGTGGCACTGGCGCTGATGTGCGCGGCGTGGGCGCTGGCGGGGCTGGCGACCTGGGTGACGTCGGCCCGCCCGGACGCGCAGATGTCCGCGGTCGGCCGGCACGTCGACCGACAGGGCTCGGGAGCCATCTTCACCTGGTGATGTCGTCATAGTGGCTGGCGCCGGAGGCCGGTGCCGGTGAGGCAGCCGTCGAGGACGGCGGGGCGGTACTGGAGCTGGCGTAGGCCGCGCCGGACGGCGGTGATCAGGTCGTCGGGGTCGGCGAAGGCGCGGTTGGCTGTGGTGGTGCGTCGCAGGACGGACCAGATGCCTTCGACCGGGTTGAGGTCGGGTGCGTAGGGCGGCAGTTGGAAGACGGTGAGCCAGTCGCGGTCGGCGATATAGCGGCGCATTCCGGCCGTCAGGTGGGTGTTGAGATTATCCCAGACCAGCACGATCGGGCCGCCGAGCTGCTGGTAGGCGGTCTGTATCAGGTCGCGGTAGTCCTTCCAGGAGAAGCTCTTGCGCCCGTCGGGCCGGGCGTCCGGGCAGGGCCGGTAGATCAGCCGCGAGGGTTCGCCGGCCTTGTAGCAGGCCAGGGCGGCCACCGATAAGCGGCGGCGGGAGCGGCCCCGCACGCGGATCACCGGAGTGTGGCCGCGGCGGGACCAGGTGCGGGTGGTCGGCGGCGTCATCGAGAATCCGGCCTCGTCCTCGAAGACGAGCCAGGCGTCGAGCGCCGCCACGGTCCTTCCACGCTCGGCCAGGTCTCCTTCACCCAGCCGGCCACCGCGGTCTCGTCCCGCTCGATCGCCCGCCGTGCGGGGACCTGGCAGCTCCAGCCGTGCCGCTTGAGCAGGGCGGCCACCCCCTGCACGGTGTAGCTCTTGTGGAAGCGGCGCCCGATCAGCGTCTTGATCCGCGACAGGGTCCAGGTCTGGTCCGGCCAGCCGTGTGCCACCGGCCCCTTGGCCAGCTCCCGCTCGAGCACGGCGAACAGTTCGTCACTGAGCAGCGGCAGCGATGCCGGGCCCTTGGAGGCCAGGGCCCGGGGCCCGTTCTGCGACCAGGCTCTGCGCCACCGCTGAACCGACCGGACGCTGACCCGCAGGTCGTGAGCGATGACCGGGTTCTCGTCGCCCTGCCTGAACCGCTCGGTCGCGTCCATCCTCAACTTCTCGCGGAAGGCCCGCCGTTCGTCGGTCAGTCCGCCCCCTTGCGCATACCTCATGCGGTCGGCATACCGCAGGGATCATGAGACGTCAGCCCCTACGACACCACGCTTTGAAGGTCAGTAACGCGGCAAAGACTGTGTCCACCATGTCGAGTGTCTCGGTCCTGCGGCTCGCGACCGGGGCCGGCGGTCTCCCGCTGCAGGGCGCCGGTGTCGCGGTCGTCCGGTGTCGCGGTCTCGCCTCGCGATTCGCCCTTGTTGGTGGTCGCTGATGACCTGCATCGATCAGGTCGCCACCCTGGCGACGTTCGGCTCGGTGTGGGCCGTGCTTGCTGTCGGCCACAACCTCGCGGACCACGTCATCGGACAGACCGACCGCCAGGCCGAGGGAAAGGCGGCGCCGTCGGCGGCAGAGATCGCCGACGGCAGCGTACGAAGCCAGGTGTTCACCGCCCGCGTTGCGCGCGGACCGTGCCCGTCCTCGAACACGAAGTCGTCGTCGAACAGCACTGGCATCCGCTCAGGGATCAACGGCTCGCCACAGAGCCCCCAGGACTGCCAGCCCTCGGCAGAGAAGAAGTGAACCAACACGCGCCGGGACGGTAGGTCCGCGACGCGACCCTCATCAACAGCTAACCCCACGACCGATCAACGGGAGTTGATGAATGTGAGACACGCCAAGAAAGCAGCGACAAACCTCATCCAGTCGGACTGGATGGCGCCGGAGAAGGTCAAGCGGTGGTGGCCCGCGATCGTGCATGGCACCACGTATGGGCTGCCGTTCCTGCTGATCACGCAGTCCCCGCTCGCACTTGCGGTGATCGTGGCGACGCGTGTGGTGACGGTCGACCGGCTTGGTTTGCGGTCCGGAATCGCGGTTGTCGACCAGATCACTCCGTGATGGGCAGGCACTCGGCGAGCAGGTCGACGACGTCACGCCACGCTCGCTGCGCGTGCCGTGGGTGGTAGCCGACGCCGGGGACCACGGGGTGGTCGACCGGTGGGTGGTGGAAGGCGTGCAAGGCGCCGCCGTAGACCACGAGGCGCCAGTCGACGCCCGCGGCCTGCATCTCGGTGGTGAATGCGTCCCGTTGCGCGGGCGGCATGATCGGGTCTTCCGACCCGACTCCGGCCCACACTGGGCAGCGGATGCGCGCCGTCTCGCCCGGTCGGCCCGTGGTAGTTGCGTTGACTGTCCCGATCGCGCGCAGGTCGACGCCGTCGCGCCCGAGTTCCAGCGCGATTGCGCCCCCGGTGCCGTAGCCGACGGCGGCGATCCGGTCGGGGTCGGTCCGCGGCTCGACGCGGAGCACGTCGAGCGCCGCGTGGCCGATGCCTCGCATCCGGTCGGGGTCGGCGAGCAGCGGCATGCAACGGGCCAGCATCTCCTCAGGGTCGCCCAAATAGCGCCCGCCGTGGAGGTCGAAGGCCAGCGCCACGTATCCCAGCTCGGCGAGTACATCGGCCCGGCGACGCTCGACGTCGCTGAGCCCCATCCCCTCAGGCCCGACCAGGACCGCGGGCCGGCGGTCGACACCGGCCGGGAGCGCGAGGTGCCCGATCATCGTCAGGCCGTCGGCCGCGTATTCGACCGTGCGCGTTGTAACCGTCGTCATGAGCCTGGACTGTAGTGATCGCCGGGCCCGGTCGGGCCGGTGTTCCGCTGCTGGCAGAAGGCAGGTCTCTGGCGTATTCCGGAACCGCCCCGTCAGCGGTTCAGCTGCGCCATCAAGTCCCGGTTCGCGGCGCGATGGCACGAGGACCTTCAAGTTGGCCGAGCCTCCTCCACGCGGATGATCTACACCACCCCGACCCAGGCCACCACCCACGTCCTACGGGCGGCGGGCCAGCACATGGGTGTCGAGGAAACCCCGCTCGGACGCTGGGTCGTGGAGCAGTCGGGCGAACGTGACGAGCCCGGCCCCCGCCAGCAGTTCGGCGAACCAGTCCGCCGGCCAGCTATAGGCGGGCGTCACCTTATGGTCGAAGCGGACCGGCTCCGGTCCCTCGGTCCCGAAGAAGGACACCAGGAGCAGGCCCCCTGGTGCCAGGACACGCACCTGCTCAGCGAGCAGCGCAGGCAATTCTCCAGGTGGGGTATGGATCATCGAGTAGTGGGCCAGCACTCCGCCGAGCGCGCCGTCCTCGACCGGCAGGGCCTCCATTCGCGCTTCGTCGAACCGCAGCGCCGGCTCGGCCCGCCGGGCGTGGTCGACCATGGCCGGGGAGAGGTCGAGCCCGAAGGCGTCCAGCCCCAAGTCGTGCAGCATGGCCGTCAGATGACCGGGACCGCATCCGACGTCGGCTACCCGCAGGTTCCCCGTGGCACGCACGAGCTCGGCGAAGGTGCCGATCATGTTCCGCGCGAACGGCTGCGTCTCCAACCGATTAGCGAACATCGACGCATACAGCTCGACGACCCCGTCATAGGCCGCCCTGGTCTCATCCTGGCGTTTTAACACGGGCAGCAAACTAACACCCGCACCGTTCGCAGCCGTTCTCCGGCCCCACACCGGCCCTTCCTCTCCGGACTGATCGTCCCGTCACCTGGACACGGGACACCCTCGGTAGTTCAGAGAAGGCGCCTTCCACCTCGACAGCGCGTGGCACCACGCCTGGGAAACCGTCGCCGCCCTCATCGCCACCACCAAGGCGACCAGCCGGTGACCGCAAGGCCCCGCACCCGCCTCAACCGCGTCCGCGCCTCCGCCGGTATCGCCAAGCTCGCCCTCCAGCAGATCGAGGACGAACTGACCAGCGACATCGACGCCCAGGAGCTCGCGAAGGTCCTGCGCTAGCTCCACCACGAAGACCACCGCCAGGCCGGCGTCTTCGGCTCCCTCGCGCAGTCCCGCGTGGACCTGGACCACTACCTGGAGGCAGACCACTACCTGGAGGCACTGGTCCGCAAGCCCGGCGCTTTCCCCGGCGCGACTGCCCTGGAACAGGCCCGCTCCGCGGGCAAGTTCACCCCGGTCCATGACGCGTGGTGGGCGGCGGCCTGCAAGGCCCACGGCGACCGGGACGGGACCAGGGCGCTGATCGAGGTTCTGCTGCTGGGCCGGCACCTTCACCATGAGTACCTGGTGACCGGGCTCGCCGCCGCCCTGCGGGTCGGCGCTCTGACCGCGGACGCGGTCGCTCTGGAAGCCCGCAAGGCCGCCGAGGCCGACGACGCCCCGCCCGCTGCAGCAGACCCGGAGCCGGACCGGGCCAGGGTGACGTTCCTGACCGAACGGCGGCTGGCCCACCTGCCGCCTGCCGCTCTGTCTGATCGGCGACTCGGGCACAGGCAAGTCGCACCTGCTGATCGCGCTGGGCACCGAAGCCGCGATGGCCGGCTACCGGGTCCGCTGTACGCTCGCGACCAAACTCGTCAACGAACTGGTCGAGGCCGCGGACGAGAAGGTGCTGACCAAGACCATCGCCCGCTACGGCCGAGTCGATCTTTTGTGCATTGATGAGCTGGGCTATATGGAGCTGGACCGCAGGGGCGCTGAGCTGCTGTTCCAGGTTCTGACGGAACGGGAGGAAAGGAACAGTGTGGCCATCGCCTCGAACGAGAGTTTCAGCGGCTGGACCAAGACCTTCACCGACCCCCGGCTCTGCGCGGCCATCGTCGACCGGCTCACCTTCGGCGGCAATCTGATCCAGACAGGCACCGACTCCTACCGCCTCGCCATAGCCCAAGCCCGGGCAGCTGCCCAGGACAGCAAGGCAGGCTGACCGCTCTGGGACTCACTTCACCGGGAGGCGTCGCTCCCGTTGAGGCCGGGAGCCAGGTCCGGAGCTGTGTTCTGCTCGTCGGGACGCCCGGCCAGACAGTGGCGTTGTGCAAGCGGCTGGCGGCCGTCTCACTTGACCGGTGACGGCAAGTGTCACGCCTGGACGGTGGGGCGAACGTTGATCTCGCCGATCTCGACGTCGCTGGGCTGCTCGATGGCGAAGGCCACCGCGCGGGCGACCGCCGCCGGAGGGATGCCCACCGCGTCCATGTTCTTACGCGTCTGCTCGCGGATGTTCGGGTCTGCCATGGAGTCGGCGAGATCGGTGCGGATGTATCCCGGCGAGATGGCTGTCGTGCGCACCACCCCGTCGGTGGACTCCCCGCGCAGCCCCTCGTGGACGGTGCGCACCGCGTTCTTGGTCGCGGCGTAGACAGCCATCGAGGGGGACACGCCGGACAGGCCGGCCACGGAGACGATGCTCACCAGGTGGCCCGAGCCTTGCTCGCGGAAGGCGGGCAGCGCGGCGGCGACACCGTTGAGCATGCCGCGAAGGTTGACATCGATCATGGCCGACCAACTCTCGGTGTCGAGGTCGGCCAGCGGGCTGATCGGGGCGATGCCGGCGTTGTTCACCAGTACGTCGATACCGCCGTACTGGTCGACGGTGGTGGCGACCAGGCGCTGCAGGTCCTCGGCCTCGGTGACGTCGACGACGCACGTGGCGGCACGGCCGCCCTGCTCCCGGACCTCCTGCGCTATGGCGTCGATGCGCTCGCTGCGGCGCGCTGCGAGGACGACCGCAGCGCCGCGCTGGGCGAGTAGCCGGGCCGTGGCTTCGCCGATACCGCCACTCGCTCCGGTGATAGCGACGATCTTGCCGTGAAGAGAGAGCACTACTGCCTCCAAGTAAAGTGGACACGTGTCCGCTGCACGGCACCCTACCGGACACGTGTCCATTTGTCAGAATCGGAACATCAGGAGAGGCTCATGAATGCGCCAGCACGCCGTCCGGATGCGGTGCAGAACCGGACCCGCATCGTTGAGGCTGCTCGCGCAGCCCTCGCCGAGTCCCACCACGTCCACCTCAACGAGATCGCCAAGCGCGCCGGTGTAGGACAGGGAACGCTCTACCGGAACTTCCCCAACCGCGAAGCGCTCCTCGCCGAGGTCTACCGGCACGACGTCGAAGAACTCGTGACCGCCGCCTCCGCTCTACTGGCGGAACACGAGCCCGTGGAAGCATTGCGTCACTGGCTCGACCGAGTGATCGACTACGCCGAGATCAAGTACGGCGTCCTGGCAGTGCTCGAGCCGGCAGCGTGGCAAGACCTTGTCGCCCACAGCCAGAACCCCATCGAAGGCGCTCTCAGCCACCTGCTGGACGCCGGGAAAGCAGCCGGTTCCATCCGCACGGACGTGGACGCCCGCGGGGTCGTCCTGCTCATCGCCTACCTCGGCCGACTGGACCGAGATGAATGGGAACCAGCAGCACGGCCTCTGATGAACGTCATCCTCGAGGGCCTTCGCCGACAGGACGCGGACCGGCGAGGGCAGCAAACCCCGAAGACATCCTGACCAGCAACCGCAGCATCACCAAATAGCAGAGGAGAGACGTCGACTCCGCCACCGCGCGGTGACAGTTCTCATCGACATTTCACTGCTCGGTGATCGACAAGTGCCGCCCAGACTCGGTGCCCCGCATCGGACTGCGCTCTCCTTCGACCGCTTGGCCGACCGAGGAGCCCTGGAGCAGCCTCATGTGGAGACCGCGACGGTTCTCCCGGCACGCCTCCACCATCAGCGACTGTGCCATCGGCAGTCCGGCTCCCTCCGCCACACCCATCAGAGCCCGGGCGATGAGCAGACCGAGGAATCCGGTCATCAGCCGGCCCGCCGCGGAGAAACAGGAGAAGAGGACTACCGCGGCAATCAGAATGGGTTTGCGTCTGCCGAGCTTGTCCGGCACACGGACGGCAACGAGGATCAGCAACAGCCGGTTCTCGTAGCGGCCTGGATCACTGTCGATGGCCGAGGGCACCTTCGCGCCGGGCCGGACACGGGTACGGATACGTGGCATGGGAACCTCAGTTGAGGGGAGGGGCCCGGGTCACCGGAAGAGCGAGTTGACGTAGTCGGCGCCGATGCCGACCTTCTCGTAGTGGTTGCGGCACAGCTCGATGTAGTCATGGACGTCGAAGTAGCCGACGGTTTCGCCGTTCTCGTCCAGCCAGATCAACGGCCCCTTGACGATGAAGAACGCCCGGTCATCGTCGGTGGCCACCTGGGACAGATAGACCTCCGGCTGCGCGTCAGGCTTGACCGAATTCGTGATCGGCTTGAGGCCCTTCCAGAATTCGGACCTGGCTTCCTGGGACATGTTTCGGCTCCATTTCGTCGGGGTGGCCGACAGTGAACCCCGAGAGCCGAGGACAGGTCTTTCCCTTGGGAGACATCATGGATTGCCTGTTTTATCCGGTCGGTCACTGCGACTCCTCGCTGAGTCGGTGCGAGTTGGTTCGAGTCGTTTCGAGTCTCTTCGAGTCCGAAAGGGGGTCGTTCAGCGGACGGCGGACACGGCGTCCAAGTCGGCCACGGCGGCCTCCACGCGCACGGCCGCCTGCTGCATGCCGTGCAGTTCGCCGGGCGTGAGGTCCCACTCGACGACCCGGCGCACCCCGTCGCGGCCCAGCTCCACGGGCACACCGAGACTCGCCCCGTGCACTCCGTACTCACCGTCCAGGACGACCGACGCGGGCAGGACGGTCCCGCTGTCGGTCGCGATGGCTTCGATCAGCCGCGCGGTGCCCAGGCCAGTGGTCCAGGTGGAGGTACGGCCCGAGTCGAGCGCCACATGCCGGGCGTACCAGTTGTCGGCGTACTCCTCGGCTGCTGCCCGCTGTTCGGTGGTGAGGACGACGGGCTCGCCGCCGACGGTGATCCGGCTGTAGAGCGGAACCTGGCCCTCGCCGTGCTCGCCGATCATCCAGGCGTCGACGTTCCTGGGGTGGACGCCCAAGGCATACGCGATACCGGTGCGCAGGCGCAGGCTGTCGTTG
Source organism: Streptomyces sp. NBC_00076 (assembly GCF_045041235.1). Taxonomy (NCBI): domain Bacteria; kingdom Bacillati; phylum Actinomycetota; class Actinomycetes; order Kitasatosporales; family Streptomycetaceae; genus Streptomyces; species Streptomyces sp. NBC_00076. The sequence continues at coordinate 10,711,418 of NZ_CP108242.1, read as the reverse complement.
AGCGTGTAGCCGATCAGCCGGTGCCGAGACAGCCAGCCCTGCCGGTGCACCCAGGTCATGAGCGCGTCCACGGGATTGGTCAGCATCAGTACGACACCGCCGAAGCCGGAATCCTTCAAGGGCCGCAAGCACTGACCGACGATCGCCGCGTTGTCGGCGAGAAAGACCGACCGCGAGGAGTTCAGCCGCAGCGGTACGGCGGCGCTGAGCACGACGACGTCCGCGTCGAGCGTGTCCTCGGGCGTGCCGCCGCGAACGGTGTCGGGCGTCGCGCCGAGCGCGAGCGCGTTCTCCTGGTCCATCACATGGCTGGTGATCATGTAGGGCCTGGTGTCGACCAGGACGATCTCGTACGTGCCCTGCGCGGACAACAGGTTGAACGCGGCGGACGAGCCGATGCCGCCGGCGCCCCCGATGATGACGACCTTCATCATGTGTCTGTCTCCTACGAACGGAATTCGGGATCGGCCTCGACGGCCACTTCGAGCACCAGCGGCTTTGACCGCCCGGCGAGGTCCGGCAGCACCTTGTCGAGTACGGACAGCAGGGCGGCGTGGCTGTCGACCCGCTCGGCCGGGCAGCCCAGCCCGCGCGCCAGTCCCGACACGCTCAACTCGCCGAACGCCGGCCAGGCGGGGGCGGCCGAGCCCGCGCGTTCCGAGAGGCGGTCCATGATCGCGTATCGGCCGTTGGCCAGGATGACGAACAGCACGCCGGTGCCGTAGTACGCGGCACTCCACAGCGCCTGGACCGAGTACAGCGACGACCCGTCGCCGATGACGGCCACCACCGGCCGCCCGGGATCCGCCATCCGTACGCCGATCGCGGCCGGCATCGCGAAGCCGAGGCCCCCCATGGCGGCGCTGAGAAAGCCGAACGGGGCGCGGGCGGGCAGCAGCGCGTGTAGATCCGGCCGGCTGGACGGAGTCTCCTCCACGACCACCGCGTCCGGGGCGAGCCGGTCGGCCAGGGCGGCCAGCACGTGCGCCGCGCGCAGCGGCTCCCCGTCGGCGGGCGGGGCAGGCGGTGCCAGGCTCCTCATGGGCGGCCGGGGCGTTCCCCTGGCGGCGGGAAGCGCGACCGCCAGACGCCGCACGGTGTCAGCCGGGTCGGCCAGCACCGCCAGCTCCACCGGGCTGCGGTGGGCCTCCTCCGGGTCGTCGGTGATCACGGCGAGCCGGGTACCGGGTGCTACGAAGGTGCCCTGCTCGTACGGATACTGCCGGAACACCGGTGCCCCCACGGCCAGTACGGCGTCGTGCCCGGCCAGCGCCGCCCGCAGCCGCGACCGGGCCGAGGGCAGGTGCCCGGCGAAGAGCCGGTGATCCTGCGGGAAGCCTGCCCGGGCCCCGAACGACTCCTGCCACACCGGGCAGTCCAGCCGTTCCGCCAGCGCCGTCAGGCTCCCCCACCCCTCCGGCGAGTCGTTCCCGGCGCCCGCCACCAGGCACGGTGCGGTGGCCCCGCGCAGCATCTGGGCGAGTGCGTCGACCGCCGGGCCGTCGGCGCTGCGGGTCCCGTGCAGTGCCGCCGGTGCGGCCAGTACCGCGTCCGGGTCCGCCTCGGCATGCCAGTCGTCCATCGGTACGACCACCACCGCCGGGCCCCGCCCGTTCCGCGCCTCGTGCCACGCCCGGGCGATCGCACCCGGCACGTCCTGCGCCCGCGCCGGGGTGTGCTGCCACACCGGGTACTCCCCGGCCAGCCCGTCCAACCACCCGGCCAGGAACGGCTCTTGGGCGAGGTGCCGCCGGTCCTGCTGGCCGACGATCACCACCAGCGGCGCCCGGTTCGCCCGCGCGGTCGCCAGCGCGCTCACGGCGTTGCCGTACCCGGCGGTCGTGTGCAGCAGCACCAGCGCCGGGCGGCCGCTCTTCAGCGCGTACCCGGTGGCCATACCGACCACCGAACCCTCGTGCAGTGCGAGGACGAACTCGATATCGGCCGGCAGGTCGGCGAGGAAGCCGACCTCTGTCGAACCCGGATTGCTGAACAGGGTCGTGAGTCCGTACTGGCGCAGGACCTCAATGGTCGCGTCCTTGATCGTCCGGGCCGTTCCGGCTGTTGCCACGCGGTCCCCCTTTCGGACTTGCGGAACGGGACGCTAGGCGCGGCCCCCGGGGCGGGACCACAGGCGAGTTCGCTATGCGAGATCCCCGCTAATACCTTGCCTTCCCCTCGACAACGGGCTCCGCCTCGGATTGCGGCGTGGTGCGTTCGCGGGGCTGCCCCCTGAACCCGGCACGGGCGTGTGCCCCGGCGACGCGGAGGGGCACCTCCCGGCCGAAGGCTGGGGGACAGTGTCCGGCGCAGCCGTCCCGAAGCGGGCGAAGCGCTCGCGAGGGCGGCGGCAGAGGAAGCAGAGGAAGGGGTCAGCCGACACCCGGCAGGACCGCCCCCGTGGACAGAGCCGTGTTCAGACGCCCGGTGATCACCCGAGCGGTGTCGAGGACGGCCTCGATCTCGGCGGGACCCGGGCGTTCGACGGTGTACACGATGGAGACGGACGCGACGGCGTTGCCGGAGGGTGAGACGACAGGAGCGGCGAGGGAGCCGAGGCCGAGAACGACCTCGCTGCGGCTGGTGGCGTAGCCGGCGGCGCGGGCCCGGGTGATCTCGGGGCGTTCGTCGTCGCGCGGGGGTTCGGCGGCGAGCATGGCGATGCCGGGAGAGCCGAGGGTGAGGGGGTGCCGGTCACCTGGGGTGTAGACGGTGCGGGAGCGGGCGCTCTCCACCTCGACGGAGACGAGAGTGACCGCCTCGTCACCGTCGCGGACGACGAAGAAGGCGGTCAGCCCGACGCGGGCGGCGAGCTTGGCGATCTCGGGTTTGGCGATCCGCTGGAGTACGGGGAGCGTGCGGCGGCCCAGTGACTGGGCGCGCGTGCCGAGCACGTATCCCTGCGGGGTGTGCGCGATCAGGCGGTGGTCCTGGAGGGTGCGCAGCAGGCGGTAGATGATCGACCGGTGCAGCCCCATCCGCTGACTCAGCTCGGCCAGCGACAGCGGCTCGTGCGACAGCGCGATCAGCTCAAGCAGCCGCAGCCCCCGGTCCAGGGTCTGAACGGAGGGCTTGAGGACGTCCGGCTCGCTGCCGCTTCCTCGCGCTTCGCCCATAACGGCACCTTACGCGCCTTCCGAACCCTCCAGCTAGAAGAAGGTTGCCTCGGTCACCCCCCGGCACGACCGCTCGGCGTGGCTCGCGATGGTGGACCAGACAGGTCGCGTCGGGGCGCGCGTAGTGACCGGCAGGGTCGGACGCGTTCCTCGCGATGACGATCTCGTCGAGTTCGATGTCGGCGTAGACCAGCGGCGGTGTTGGCCTCGGCGCTGAGCTGGTGGGCGAAGTCGCGGTAGAGGCCGCAGCAGGGCCAGGAGGCGATGTGGAGTTCCTCGCCCTGGGCGTACAGGGCGTACTTGCTGAGCGGCTGAACGCCTTGGGCGCAGTTGAGAGCGCCGAGCCGCACCAGAAGTCCGCGAGCACTCTGGAACCCGCCGTGTTCTGCAGCCCGGCCACGTGGATGTTGTCCTTGACGGCCGGCGGAAGGCCGTGCGGCGGGCCACGCGGCGGGCTGCGGTCCGCCTCGTGGGCCTCGGCGAGCGCCCGGGCGGCGGCCAACGTGACGAAGGCGCCCATCCCGGCCGTTCGCTCGACGCGGTCGAGCAGCTCCTCTATGTGCCGGACACTGTTCATGCCGGGACCGTAGACGCGGGGTCCCAGCGGGTGAACGAGCCGTTTCGCAAGGAGAGACCGCGGACCAACAGGTCCTGTTTCATCACCGTTTCACAACGGCGTCGCCGCCGTTTCTCATATCGAATCCATGCACTGTGCACCGGCTCCGCGTCGCTCTACGTTCACCGCTCCGTCACTAGGAGCCAGGAGTCACCGCATGGACCACTCCGCGCAGCAGCCGAAGAACCAGCCGAACAGACGAACCGTCCTGCGGGCCCTCGGGATGGGCGCCGCCACCGCGGGCGCCGCGCCGCTGATCGCCGCCTGTGGCGGGGGCCTGAAGGGCTCCGGATCCTCGTCCGGCGACGTCATCAAGATCGGTTACGTGAGCCCGCGCACCGGTGCGTACGCGGCCTTCGCCGAGTCCGACGAGTACATCCTCAAGCAGGCCAGAGCAGCCTTCGCCAAGGGCATCAAGTACGACGGCAAGACCTACAAGGTGCAGATCCTCGACCGCGACACCGGCTCCGACCCGCAGCAGGCGGCGACGATCGCGAACGAGCTGATCTCCCAGCAGGGCGTGGACCTGATGCTGGTCACGTCGACGCCGGAGACCGTGCACCCGGTCGCCAACAAGTGCGAGAGCGAGGGCGTGCCCTGCATCTCGACCATCGAGCCCTGGCAGTCGTACTTCTTCGGACGCGGCGGCACCCCGCAGAAGACGTTCACGTACACATACCACTTCTTCGACGGCATCGAGCACGTCGTCGCCGGCGAGAGCGACATATGGCGGATGTTCGACACCAACAAGAAGGTCGGTGTCCTGTGGCCGAACGACGCCGACGGTGGCGCGTTCCGCGACAAGAAGACCGGCTTCCGCGCGCAGGCCGGGGCCAAGGACTTCACCTTCGTCGACCCGGGCGCCTACGAGGACGGGACGAAGGACTTCTCGTCGATCATCGCGAGGTTCAAGAAGGAGGACGTGCAGATCCTGGCGGGTGTGCCGACGCCGCCGGACTTCGCGACCTTCTGGACGCAGGCCGCCCAGCAGGGCTTCAAGCCGAAGGTGGTCACGATCGCCAAGGCCATCCTCTTCGAGTCGTCGGTCGCCTCGCTGCCGAACGGCCTGGGCGACGGACTGTGCACCGAGAGCTGGTGGCTGCCGCAGTTCCCGTTCAGCTCCAGCCTGACCGGGCAGACGTCGCAGCAGCTCGCTGACGACTACGGGAAGTCCGCGCAGGCCAAGGGCCGCAGGTGGAACCAGGCGCTCGGCTTCAACCACGCCCTGTTCGAGATCGCGGACAACGTGCTGCGGCATGCGAACCCCAAGGACAAGAAGGCTGTCGCCAACCGGATCGGGAAGACCAGCCTTGACACGGTCATCGGCCGCGTCGACTGGACCGCGGGCGGCGCGGCCAACCCGGTCAAGAACGTCGCCGCCATCCCGGTGGTCAGCACCCAGTGGGTCAAGGGCAGTGGCGGCGCGTACGACCTGAAGATCGTCGGCAACACGCTGATCCCCGAGGCCAAGATCGACATGAAGGCCCGGGAGCTGTGACGGCACCGGTGCTCCAGCCGCTGCTGGAGGTCGAGCACCTGGCCGTCAGCTTCGGGGCCCTCAACGTCCTGGAGGACGTTGAGCTGGCGGTCCCGCGCGGCCAGGCCCTCGGCATCGTCGGCCCGAACGGGGCCGGCAAGTCGACGCTGCTGAGCGCCATCTCGGGCGTCGAGCCCGTCACCCGGGGCACCGTACGGCTGGGGGGCCGCGACGTCACCCGCGCCTCCGCCGCCCAGCGGTGCCGGCTCGGGGTCGGCCGGTCCTTCCAGATCCCCCGCCCCTTCGGGGATCTGACGGTCTTCGAGAACGTCCTGGTCGGCGCCCAACGCGGGGCCGGGGTGCGCGGGGCCCACGCCCGCGAACAGGCCCTCACCGCGCTGGCGACCACCGGCATGCTCCCGGTCGCCAACAAGCCGGCCGGCGGCCTACCGCTGCTCGGCCGCAAGCGCCTGGAGCTGGCCCGCGCCCTGGCCACCGCCCCCGAGCTGCTCCTGCTCGACGAGATCGCAGGCGGTCTCACCGAGAGCGAGGCCGACGAACTGGTCGGCACCGTCCTGTCGCTGAAGGAGACCGGCGTGACCATCCTGTGGATCGAGCACGTCGTCAAGGCCCTGGTCCAGGTCGTGGACCGGCTGGTCTGCCTCGCGTACGGCCGCATCCGCGTCGACGGCGACCCGCACGAGGTCCTCGCCAGCCCCGAGGTCGCCGAGGTCTATCTGGGAGGTACGCCAGCATGAGCAGCCCACTGCTGCACCTCGATGCGATCGATGCCGGATACGGGGACTTCCAGGCTCTTTTCGGCATCACCCTCGACGTCGCCGAAGGTGAACTCCTCGCCCTTGTCGGCGCCAACGGCGCCGGCAAGTCCACCCTGCTGCGGACCATCGCCGGGGCCCTCAAGCCCTTCAGCGGAACCGTCCGCTTCGACGGGGAGGATGTCACTGCCCTCCCCGACATCCACCGCTCCCGCAAGGGCATCGGCCTCGTCCCTGAGGGGCGTCGGCTCTTCCCGTCCCTCACCGTCGAGGAGAACCTCCGGGTCGGCGCCGCCACCGGCCGCAAAGGCCCGTGGGACCTGAAGAAGGTGTACGAGATGATGCCGCTCGTCGCCGACCGCCGCACCCGCAAGGCCGCCCGCCTTTCCGGAGGCGAGCAGCAGGCCGTCGCCATCGGCCGCGCCCTGATGGGCAACCCCCGCCTGCTGCTGCTCGACGAGGTGTCGCTCGGCCTCGCGCCGCTGGTCGTCGAGCAGCTCTACACGGCGCTTCCCGGCATCCGCACCGAGGGCACCACCGTCGTCCTCGTGGAGCAGGACCTGACCCGCACCTTCGCGGTCGCCGACCGCATCGCCTGCGTCCTGGAGGGCTGCGTCGTCCTGACCGCCCCGGCCGCCGACCTGACCCGTGAGCAGGTCACGGCCGCCTACTTCGGCACCCTGGAGGTGACGTCCCCATGACGTGGCTCAACGCCATCGCACAGGGCATGCTGCTCGGCGGCGTCTTCGCCATGGCCGCAGCGGGCCTGTCCCTGATCTTCGGGGTGATGCGGGTCGCCAACCTCGCCCACGGCGACCTGATGATCCTCGGCGGCTACGTGGCCTCGGTGGCCGCCGTCAGCCTGCACATCCCCGTCGCGCTCACCGTGCTGGTCGCGATGGCGGCCGTCGGCGGCCTCGGCTACCTCGTCCAGCGGACACTGCTCGACCGGGCCATGGGGCTCAGCGAGTTCGCGCCCCTGATGGTCACCTTCGGCATCTCCGTGATCATCCCCAACGTACTTGTCCAGCTCTTCAGCAACGACTCCAAGCCGCTCGGCATCGGCTCGCTCGGCACCGCGAGCATCCGCGTCGGCAGCGACCTGGCCATCGGCTGGTTCCCGCTGATCACCGTTGCGGCGGCGGTCGCCGTCCTGGCCACGCTGCACCTCTTCCTCTACCGCACCCAGTCCGGCCGCATCGTCCGGGCCACCGCCGACGACCGCGCCGTGGTCCGACTGATGGGCGTCGACAACCGCAGGGTCTATGCCCTCACCAGCGTCATCGCCTTCGCCACCGTCGCCCTGGCAGGCACCCTCTACACCATGCGGCAGGGCGGAGTGACCCCGTACGAGGGCCAGCTCAACGTCCTGTTCGCCTTCGAAGTCGTCATCATCGGCGGCCTCGGCTCGCTGTGGGGCACCCTCGCCGGCGGCATGGTGCTGGGCATCGCGCAGTCCGTCGGCGCACAGATCTCACCCGACCTGCCGTTGCTCGCCGGGCACCTGGTGTTCCTGGCGATTCTGGTTTTCCGGCCGCAGGGCCTGTTCGGCAGGAGTGTGCTCGCATGACCGCCCAGACCACCGCCGTCGACTCCCCGGCGGCCCCGTTCGTACCCCCCGCCGTCCTGCGCGGCGACCGCGCCGCCGTCCTCGGCCTGACCGGGACGTTCCTCGTCCTAGGGGTCATGGCGAGCCTGCCCTACGTCGTCGACAACGGCGTCACCACCCAACTGGTGAAGCTCTGCTACCTCATCGCCCTGGCCTCGATGTGGAACCTGCTGGCCGGATACGCCGGCATGGTCTCGATGGGGCAGCAGGCTTTCATCGGCCTCGGCGCGTACACGCTGTTCGTCGTCAACGACCACGGAATCAACGTCTACGCCGGCACGCTCGTCGTCTCGGCGGTCGTCGCTCTGATCGCGTGGCCGGTGTCCTACATCGCCTTCCGGCTGCGCGGCGGCTACTTCGCCGTAGGGACATGGGTGATCGCCGAGGTCGTTCGCCTCATCGTCGTCCGCTTCGACTCCCTCGGTGCCGCGAGCGGCCGCAACATCACCACCATCACCGCCGAACCGGTGCTACGGCAGGCGTACACCTACTGGTTGGCCCTCGCCGTGATGGCGGCGGCGGTGCTGGGCACGTATCTGGCGCTGCGCAGCCGCCTCGGCCTGGACCTCCAGGCCATCCGAGACGACGAGACCGCGGCCGGCTCACTCGGCGTGAACGTCACGCGTGGCAAGCGGATCATCTACATCGCGGCGGCCGGCGGCTGCGCCGCTGCCGGAGCGGTGATCTGCGTCAACAGCCTTGGGGTGGCCTCGCCTTCACAGATCTTCGGGGTGCAGTACACGGCCCTGATGATCTTCATGGTCGTCATCGGCGGCATCGGCACCGTCGAAGGCCCGGTCATCGGTGCCCTCGTCTACTTCCTCCTCGACAAGTACTTCGCCCAGAGCGGCGTCTGGTACCTCGTCGTCATCGGCGCCGCCGCCATCGCTGTCTCCCTCTACCTTCCACGGGGCCTGTGGGGAACCCTGGCCCACCGGACCGGTTTCGCGATCTTCCCCGTGACCCACAAAGTCCTGCAGACCGCGCGACGTGACGAGGCCTGACAGCCGCCCGCCCGGAAAGGAGTCGCGCAAGCGACTCCCCATCGGAGCCGCCCGGTCCAGGGCCCCAGGCGAACACCGTGGTCAACCACTGGAAGGGCGTCTCACCGACTTCAAGCCAGCCACGATGCCCCGCGGCACAGACAGGCCCACTGGGTGGAGCCTTTAAGTGCCTCGCGCCGTGGGCTTGGAAGCCGCTTCTCCTGACAGAAACCACCCAGACGGCAGGCCGCTGACAGCACTGTCGCCAGGGGTCGGAATGCCAGTCCTCACCCGTGGGCATTGCCCTCTTGAATGATCCAACCCGGTGAACCTGGCAGAAGCCGCGGAGATCTTCCGGCGACTGGACGCGGCGCCCCTGCTCGCCCGCACCCGGGCCGAACAGCAACCGACCGGGCAGCACCCGCGCCGCGACTCCGCACCGGCCCGGGACACCGCAGCCATCCTCACCCCGCAGGAGCTGAGGGTCGCACGGCTGGCCGCGCATGGGCTCACCAACCAGAAGCTCGGGTCACAGCTGCTGGTCAGTCCCCGCACGGTGGGCCATCACCTGGCCAACGTGTTCCCCAAGCTCGGTATCGTCTCGCGCACCGAACTCGCGCGCATCGGCTTCGGAGACGTGTTGCATCTGATCGGGCCAGAAGTGGCACCACTGTTGATCGTCAGGACCCAGTACCGGCGGCCTCGCGATGGTGCCCTCGAGTCATCGTCGTTTGCGTCCCTCGGATCTTGCGCAGAACCTCACGCCAGAGCGGACGAGACTTCGGCGGAGGAAGCTGGAATCAGCTGAGACCTCAGCCTTGGGAAACACCAAGTCGAAGCCGTGAAAGGCGCCGGGGACGACGTCGAGGTCGCAGGGGACGCCGCTGTCACTGAGCCGGCGCGCGTACTCGACGTCTTCCTCGTGGAAGAGATCGAGGGTGCCGACGCCGATCCAGGCCGGCGGAAGACCGGTGAGTTCCTCGCGGCGGGCTGCGGCCGAGTACGGGGTAGACGTCCGGGCCCGCGACGGTGTCGCCGAGGTAGGACGACCTCGGCCCGGTCATGGGCGAGCAGCGCGATGGCCGCAGCGATTCCGCCGACTGCGCTGCCACCGCCGATCGCGATGCGATCGAGTGCGCCGGCGAAACCCTTCGCTCGGCGCACGGGCCGACGGTTTCGAGCGCCCGTGCCGCGAGTGCGGTGGGCTCGGTTAGGCGGCTTGGGCTGCGAAGCAGTCGCCGTCCGCCAGGGAGGACGCCTGCCATTGGCTCGTCGCCTTGGCAAGACCCCTCAGGTCCGATGCCGGACGTCGAAGTGCGCGGAGTGCGCGGTCAGCTTGCCGAGCAACTCGACGAGGGTCTGCTGCTCGTCCTCGCTGAGGGCGCCCGCCCACTCCTGTTCACGTGCGTTGTGTGCCTGGAAGGCAGTAGTGATCGCATGCAGGCCGGCCTCGGTGAGGCCGAGCTGGACCGCGCGCCCGTCGTAGGAGGCGCGCTCCTTACTCACCAGGCCGTCCCGTTCCAGCGTGTTCACCAGCGCCGACACGGCGGCTCGGCTCATGCCGGACAGCTCCGCGACCTTCTTCGCCTCGACCGGGCCCGACAGCCAGATGGCGAACAGCACTCGGAAGCCGGGCCATGACCAGCCGCGAGGCCGGTGTACGGCGGATTCGAGGTCGTAGACGAGCATGTTGGCCGCGCGGTGGAGGGTGAGCACCAGCCGCATGGCGAGCGGGTCGATGCCGGGGAGTTCTCGAGAGGCCCGGTCGACGGCGTGGTCGATGAACGACCAGAAGTGCAGGTGGTCGGCATCCAGCGGTTCCGGTTCCTGGGTCACAGTCGGAGTCTAGGTCGGGCGGCAGCACGGACCGCACTCGGGAAGCAGGCACGCGTCGGCACTCCGTCCAGGTTTCGGGGCCGTAAAAAACCTTCGCGCGAGGGCTTCCCCTCAGATGCCGACGGGGGTACGGTCCCAATTAATCAAAGCATTGATTATATTCCCTGAGCAGCAGTTGTTCTGCTTTGTCCCCTGGGTCTGTCAGGGGACAGGTCTCCTCCCGGCCGTGCGTCCCGATGCGCGGCCGGGTAGCCCCGTCCGTTCCTCCTTCTCCGTCGACGGGGACGGTTCGGCGGGCGATCGATCCCAAGGAACCTCGTATGCCCGAAGCACTCGCTCCCCCCAGTCCCGCGGCGCTGCGTGCCTGCATGTCCCGTTTCGCCACCGGCGTCACCGTGGTGTCGTACGCGACCGACAGCGGTCCGCGGGGCGCCACCATGAACTCCTTCACGTCCGTGTCCGCCGAACCGCCGCTCGTGCTGGTCAGCGTCGCCCGCCGGGCCCGCTGCCACGACCAGCTGGCCGACGGGCCCTTCTGCGTGAACATCCTCGGTGCCGAACAGGAGCAGTTGGCCCGGCTGTTCGCGGGGGCCCCGAGCACCGCGGAGCCCCGCTGGGCAAAGGGCGCGCGCGTCCCCCGGCTGGCCGACCCGCTCGCCTGGGTGGAGTGCGAGCCCTGGCGCGCGTACGACGGCGGCGACCACACCCTGGTCCTCGGCCGCGTCACCGACCTCGGCCACCGCGACGGCGACGCCCTGACCTACGCCTGGAGCCGTTTCTCGTCCACGACCGAGTCGACCGACGGCATCGAGCACCTCTTCTGAAGCTCTTCCGCCCGTCCCACCCCCTCTCAAGCCCCGCCCCACTCCCCAGGAGAACCGTCATGGCCGCACGCACCGGCAAGGAATTCCTCGAGCGCCTCTCCCAGTCCCGCCCCACCGTGCACATCCAGGGCGAGACGCTCACCGGAGGGATCCAGGAACACCCCGCTTTCCGCAACGTGGTGCGGACCTACGCCGAGCTGTACGACCTCCAGCACAGCGAGGAACACAAGGACGTTCTCACGTACGCCTCCCCCACCTCCGGTGAGCCGGTCGGCACGTCCTTCCTCACTCCGCGCACACCCGACGATCTCGTCAAGCGCCGTAAGGCGTTCAAGGTGTGGGCCGACCACAGCAACGGCATGCTGGGCCGCACCGGCGACTACATGAACAGCTCCCTGATGGCGCTCGCCTCGGCCGCCGACTGGTTCGCCCAGGCCAACCCCGCCTTCGGCGAGAACATCCGCCGCTACTACGAGAAGGTCCGCGAAGAGGATCTGCTGTGCACACACACGCTGATCCCACCGCAGGTCAACCGGGCGGTGGCGGGTACCCAGCAGGCGGGCGGCAAGCTCGCGGCACGCATCGTGAAGGAGGACGACAACGGCGTGGTGATCCGCGGGGCGCGCATGCTCGCCACCATCGCCCCCTTCGCCGACGAGATGCTCGTCTTCCCCTCGACCGTGCTCCGCGGCACCCCCGAGGACAAGCCGTACTCGTACGCCTTCGCCATCCCCAACGACACCCCCGGCCTGCGCTACATCGCCCGTGAGCCCCTCGACTACGACCGCCCGCGCCACGACCACCCCCTCGCCTCCCGCTTCGAGGAGTCGGACTGCGTCGTCGTCTTCGACGACGTGCACGTGCCCTTCGAGCGCTGCTTCGCCCTCGGTGACGCCGAGCTGTGCAACGGCTTCTACTCCCAGACGGCCTCCGTGGTGCACATGACCCACCAGGTCGTCACCCGCACCACCGCCAAGACCGAGTACATCCTCGGACTGGTGACACTGCTCACCGAGGCCATCGGCATCGAGCAGTTCCAGCACGTCCAGGAGGACATCGCCGAGATCATCACCACGCTGGAGACACTGCGCGCCTTCCTGCGCGCGGCGGAAGCCGACGCCGAGGTCAACGAGTACGGGGTGCTGACCCCGGCCTGGGCCCCCCTCAACGCCGCCCGCAACCTCTACCCCAAGCTCTACCAGCGCTTCCCGCAGATCCTGCGCAAGCTCGGCGCTTCCGGCCTGATGGCCACCCCGACCGAACTCGACATCACCGGCCCGGCGGCCGCCGACATCGAGGCCTACCTCCAGTCGGCCACCCTCACCGGCGCCGAGCGCGTGAAGCTGTTCCGTCTGGTCTGGGACACCTGCATCTCCGCCTTCTCCAGCCGCCAGGCCCTGTACGAGTACTACTTCTTCGGCGACCCCGTCCGCATGGCCGGCGCGTACGTGAAGTCGTACGACCGCGAGCCGTACAAGGCGAAGGTCCAGGACTTCTTGGATCAGCGCAGCCTGGAGCGCTCGTGATGACGCACCCCCTGGGGAACCTCCCGTCGAAGATCATCGCCGTCCATCTCAACTACCGCAGCCGGGCCAGGGAGCGCGGCCGGATCCCGGCCCAGCCCTCCTACTTCCTCAAGCCCCCCTCGTCGCTGGCAGGCACCAAGGAGGCCATCGTCCGCCCGGAAGGGTGTGAACTTCTCGGGTTCGAAGGCGAGATCGCCCTGGTCGTCGGCAGCCGGGCCCAGCGGGTGCGGCCGGAGGACGGCTGGTCCCACGTGCGGTGGGTGACCGCCGCGAACGACGCCGGGGTCTACGACCTGCGGTATGCCGACCGCGGCTCCAACCTCCGCTCCAAGGGCGCGGACGGCTTCACCCCGATCGGGCCGCGGTTGCTGGACGCTCGCCAACTCGACCCGGACTCACTTCAGTTGCGTACCTGGGTCAACGGCGAACTCGTACAGGACGACACCACCGACACGCTCCTCTTTCCCTTCGGACAGCTCGTCGCCGATCTGTCGAGACTGGTCACGCTGGAGCCCGGGGACGTGATCCTTACAGGCACTCCGGCCGGCGCGTCCGTCGTCTCACCCGGCGACACGGTGGAGGTCGAGGTCACCGGCAGCGGGCAGTCCACCGGGCGGCTGCGCAACCCCATCGCCTCCGGGCCCGCCCTGGAGACGTACGGAGCGATGCCGAGGACGGACGCGGCCGAACGCGAGGCCGCCCATGGAGCCGCGTACACACCCGAGCCACTGCTCGACAAACGCATCGAGGACGGACTGCGTTCGGTCGCGGTCGCCACACTCAGCGCACAGTTGCGGGGGCGCGGACTGCCGCACATGTCCATCGACGGGGTACGTCCCACACGGCCGGACACGAAGATGGTCGGCGTCGCCCACACGTTGCGCTACCTGCCGCTGCGCGAGGACCTGTTCAAGCGGTACAGCAACGGCATGAACGCCCAGAAGCGGGCCATCGAGCAGCTGCGACCCGGTCATGTGCTGGTCATGGACGCCCGGCGGGACACCTCCGCCGGCACGCTCGGCGACATCCTCGCCCTGCGGGCCCAGCAGCGCGGCGCGGCCGGGGTGGTCACCGACGGAGGACTGCGCGACAGCGTCGCCGTCACCGAACTGGGGCTGCCCGTCTACCACGGCGGAGCCCACCCCTCCGTCCTCGGCCGCCGCCATGTGCCGTGGGACACGGGAGTGCCGATCGCCTGCGGCGGAGCCCTCGTGCAGCCCGGCGACCTGCTGGTGGGAGACGCGGACGGCGTGGTGGTCGTGCCGCCCGAGCTGGCCGAGGACCTGATCACCGACTGCCGGGAGCAGGAGCAGCGGGAGCACTTCATCACCGAGCAGGTGCGCGCCGGGCACGACATCGACGGCCTGTATCCCCTCGGTCCCGACTGGCACGAGATGTACGAGCGGTGGCGCAAGCAGCACAGCACGCAAGGAGAGCCCACATGAAATTCCGCAGCGACCCGTCCGCCATCCGCGGCTCCATCGCTCCCGCCATCACCCCCTTCACCTCGGACGGAGCCGTCGACCACGACAGCCTGCGCGCGCTGATCCGCTTCCAGCTGGAGTCCGGTTCGCACGGCATCTCGCTGGGCGGCTCCACCGGCGAGCCCAGCGCGCAGAGCGTCAGCGAGCGGATCGCGGGGATGCGTACGGCGGTCGAGGAGATCGGTGACCGCGTCCCGTTCCTGCCCGGGACCGGATCCCACAAGCTCGACGAGACCCTCGAACTCACCGCCGCCGCAGCGGAGTTGGGCGCCGACGCCGCGCTCGTCATCACGCCGTACTACGCGCGCCCCACGCAGGAGGCGCTGTACCAGTGGTACGCGATCGTCGCCCGGGAGTTCCCGGACCTGCCGATCGTCGCCTACAACGTGCCCTCGCGCACGGCCGTCGACATCGCGCCCGAGACGGTGAAGCGGCTGTTCACCGACTTCGAGAACTTCGTGGGCGTCAAGGAGACCACCAAGGACTTCGAGCACTTCTCGCGCGTGCTGCACGCCTGCGGGCGCTCACTGCTGGTGTGGTCCGGCATCGAGCTGCTGTGCCTGCCGCTGCTCGCGCTCGGCGGTGCCGGGTTCGTCTCGGCCGTCGCCAACCTCGCGCCCGGCGCGGTGGCTCGGATGTACGAGCTGTGGGAGGCGGGCGACTTCGACGGTGCCCGCGACATCCACTACCGCCTGCACCCGCTCGTCGACCTCCTGTTCGTCGAGACGAACCCGGCGCCCGCGAAGTGGGTGCTGCACCAGCAGGGACGTATCGCGTCGCCCCACGTCCGCCCGCCGCTCACCTCCCCCACCGACGCGGGCCTGTCGAAGATCCGCGCGCTGCTCCGCGAGGGCGGAGACCTCACCCAGCAGATCGGAGCCGCGCAGTGAGCACCACCTCTGAGCACCTTCACTCCTCTCCTGAGCACCTTCCCTCCGTGATCCGGCACTGGATCGGCGGCGAACTGGTGGACGCCGTAGACGGACGCACCTTCGACGTCGCCGACCCGGTCTCCAACACGGCCTACGCACAGGCCGCGCGTGGCTCCGCGGCCGACGTGGAGAGGGCGGTGACGGCCGCCCGGGTCGCGTTCCCGGCGTGGGCCGGGCTGTCCAACCGGTCACGCGCGGGTGTCCTGTACCGGATCGCCGACGCCGTCGAGGCCCGTCATGACCGGCTCGCCGCCTTCGAGTCGTACGACTCCGGGCTGCCGATCACGCAGGCGCGCGGCCAGGCCCGCCGGGCGGCGGAGAACTTCCGCTACTTCGCGGACGTCATCGTGGCCCTCGGCGAGGAGGCCTTCCGGCAGGGCGACGACCAGTTCAGCTATGTGGTGCGCACACCGGTGGGGATCGCCGGGCTGATCACTCCCTGGAACACCCCGTTCATGCTGGAGAGCTGGAAGCTGGCACCCGCGCTGGCGTCCGGCTGCACGCTGATCCTCAAGCCGGCCGAGTGGACCCCCCTCTCCGCATCGCTGTGGCCGGAGATCTTCGAAGAGGCAGGCGTGCCCGCCGGGGTGGTGAACATCGTCCACGGCATCGGCGAGGAAGCCGGACAGGCCCTCGTCGACCACCCGGACGTGCCGCTGATCTCTTTCACCGGCTCCTCCGACACGGGCCGGCACATCATCCGGTCCTCCGCCGAGCACCTGAAGACGGTGTCGATGGAGCTGGGCGGCAAGTCCCCGGTCGTCGTCTTCGCCGACGCCGACCTGGAGGCCGCGCTGGACTCGGTGGTCTTCGGCGTGTTCTCCCTCAACGGGGAGCGCTGCACGGCAGGTTCACGCGTACTCGTCGAGCGCCCGCTGTACGAGGAGTTCACCCGGCGACTGGCGGAGCGGGCCGCGAACGTACGCGTCGGGCTGCCTTCCGACCCGGCCACCGAGGTCGGCGCACTGGTACACCCAGAGCACTACGAGCGCGTCCTGAACTACGTGGAGATCGGCAGGAAGGAGGGCCGTCTGGTCGCCGGTGGCAGCCGCCCCGACCACCTCGCCGACGGCAACTACCTCCAGCCCACCGTCTTCGCCGACGTGGAACGCGACGCCCGTATCTTCCAGGAGGAGATCTTCGGCCCGGTCGTGGCCGTCGCTCCCTTCGACGACGAGACCGAGGCCGTGGAACTCGCGAACGCCACGCAGTTCGGTCTGGCCGCCTACGTCTGGACCTCGGACCTCAAGCGCGGCCACCGCATCGCGCACGCCGTCGAATCCGGCATGGTCTGGATCAACTCCCACAACGTCCGGGATCTGCGCACGCCTTTCGGCGGGGTCAAGGCCTCCGGCGTCGGCCGCGAGGGCGGCGCGCACTCCATCGACTTCTACACCGAATCGAAGATCGTCCACGTCGCCCTCGCCGAGGTGCACACCCCCCGCTTCGGAGCCGCATCATGACCACCTCGAACGCCCCCGACGTCGTCCGGTCCGCCTACGCCCAGCTCGCCGTCACCGACCTCGGTGCCGCCCGCTGGTTCTGGGTCGACATGCTCGGCTTCTACGTGCAGTACGAGGACGCCGGGTCGCTGTACCTGCGCGGCACGGACGAACTCACCCACCACTCGTTGGTGCTGCGCAAGGGCGACCTGGCGGCCCTCGACCACATCTCCTATCGCGTCCGCACCCCCGAGGACGTCGACAAGGCGGAGAAGTTCTTCGCCGGACTCGGCTGCCCGGTCAAGCGGCTGAAGAAGGGCGAGGGAACGTACGGTGTCGGCGACGCGGTCCGCGTCATCGATCCGCTCGGCTTCCCCGTGGAGTTCTTCCACGAGATCGCCCGCGCCGAGCGCCTCATCCAGCGCTACGACATCCGCCACGGCGCCGAGATCGCCCGCCTGGACCACTTCAACATCTGCACCCCCGACATCCCGGCCGCCTACGCCCACTACCAGTCCCTCGGCTTCGGCTGCTCGGAAACGATCGAGGGTGACGAGCACGAGCTGTACGCGGCCTGGATGTACCGCAAGCAGACCGTCCACGACGTCGCCTTCACGGGGGGTGCCGGGCCGCGCCTGCACCACGTCGGGGTGGCCACCCACGAGTCCCACCAGGTACTGCGCGCGGCCGACATCTTCGGCTCGCTGCACAAAGAGCACCACATCGAACGAGGCCCCGGCCGGCACGGTGTCTCCAACGCCTTCTACCTCTACCTGAGGGACCCCGACGGCCACCGCGTGGAGATCTACACCTCGGACTACTACACCGGTGACCCGGACCACGAGACGTACCGCTGGAACGTGCGCGACGACCGCCGCCGCGACTTCTGGGGCAACGCCGTCATCGAGTCCTGGTACAAGGAGGCCGCCCCCGTCCTCGACCTGGACGGACACCCGCAACCCGTGACCGACACCGTCCTCGACGAGGCCGCGGTTCAGGTGGGTGCGGACGGCCTCGGCTGACGCTCCGGGCGGTGGGGGGACCCGGAGGTGCTTCGCGCCCTTCCGGGACCCCCTCGCCGCGCCCTCGACAGACAAGAAATCTTCTCGCACATCCCATTCATCACACTTTGTAAAAACCGGATACGGCAGTTACTATCCGGCGGCACGCCTACCGGCCGACTTGCCGAAGGGCCCGCAGAGGAGACCAATGCCCTCGATGACGACTCCGTCGGACGACACCTCCGCAGGACGCTTCGAGTTCTGGCGGGAAGTGGTCGGCCAGAGTTTCGTGCCGCTTGAAGCGCTGCCGCGCGAGGTTCCCGACTTCCGCGCCTCCCTGCACACCGCCCAGCTCGGCGCGGTGCAGGTGTCCGTGGTGGCCGCGGATCCGCACGGCGTCGCCCACACCCGTAGGCACATCGCCTCCGACCCGGCCGATTTCGTCAAGGTGAGTCTCCAGCTGGCCGGGCAGTGCATGCTGACCCAGGCGGACCGCCAGGCCCTGCTCAAGCCGGGCGAGCTGGCCATCTACGACACCCGGCACCCGTACACTCTCGACTTCGACCAGCCGTACCGCACACTCGTGCTGATGTTCCCGCGGGTTTTGCTCCGGCTGCCCGAGCGCGACCTGACCCGCATGATCGCCACCACCGTGTCGTGCAGCGATGGACTGGGGCCCGTGGTGCACCCGTTCCTTTGCGGACTGGCCGGGCAGGTGCGGCAACTGGACGCTCTCGGCCAGCCGCGGCTCGCGGACAGCGTGATCGACCTGGTCGGCGCGATGCTCTCGGACCGGTGCGCCGTGCACGTGCCGCGACAGGACGACGGGCGGGAGCTGCTGGCCCGGCGGATCCTCACGTACATGGAACAGCGGCTCTCCGACCCGGGGCTCGGCCCCGACCGGATCGCGGCCGCCCACCACATCTCGCGGCGCTTCCTCTACAAGCTGCTGGCCGAGCGGGGATACACGGTCTCGGGCTGGCTCCGTGAGCGTCGCCTCGCCGAGTGCCTGCGCGACCTCGCGGACCCCGCGCTCGCCCATATGCCCGTCGCCACCGTCGGAAGTCGCTGGGGCTTTCCCGACCCCGCCCACTTCAGCCACGCCTTCAAGAGCGCCTATGGCATGAGCCCGTCGGAGGCACGCGGGGCCGGGCGCACGGCGCTGGGCGCTTAGCGAGCGACGCACGGCGCTGGGCGCGCAGCGAGCGCTCAGCGGCGGTCACGGTTTCGCTGCCCTCTCGCTGCTTCCTCTCGCTGCCTGTCCTCATACGTCGCGAACACGGCGGATCCGCCGATCGTGCCCGCCCCGGCAAGGGCCGGTGCACCATCACGCAAGCCGGAGTGGGCCGCCGAGGTGCACCCTCCGGTAGTGAGAGAGAGCCGCACACTCCTCACGGGCCGTGCCCCGCCCTTCTTTCTGCGACTCACGCGACGGGCCTGGACCACCTCGGTGGTCCAGGCCCGTCGCGTGCTGCCCCGGACCAGCCGTTCGCCCGCGCGGTCCGGCCCGGTCACCCACCGCGGCTGCCAGGTCACCCACAGGCCTGCGGGGGCAACGCGCGCCCGGCCACAGGGCCGGTCCGTCCGCCCGTGCACAGCCGTTCGTGCCCGCCTCCGCAACAGTCCGTGCACGACGGCACAAGCCGACAGCCCGTCCGCCTGTGACCCTCCCGTCATGCGAGCAACACACACCGTTTACGACCACATCGTGGTGGGCGCCGGCTCCGGCGGCTGTGCCCTCACCCGCAGACTCGTGGACGCCGGCCGGACCGTCCTGCTGATCGAGGTGGGTGACCGGGACGACAACCCGGCCATCCATGCCCCGGGGCGGCTGTGGGAGCTGTGGAACTCCCCGCAGGACCACGCGTACACCACCGAACGCCAACGGCACGCCTCCGGCACCCAGGTGTTCTGGCCGCGCGGCAAGGTCCTCGGCGGCTCCAGCGCCCTGAACGGCATGATCTACGTCCGCGGCAACCGGGCCGACTACGACAGCTGGGCCTACCAGGGAGCCGCGGGCTGGTCGTACGACGAGGTGCTGCCGTACTTCAAACGCTCGGAGGACTTCGAGGACGGCGCGTCGTACTACCACGGGGCCGGCGGCCCGCTGCCGGTCAGCCGGAACCACTCCCCCAACCCGGTCACCACCGCCTTCATCGAGGCCTGCCAGGACTACGGGATCGCGTACAACGACGACTGCAACGGCCAGGACCAGCTCGGCGTGAACCTGCTGCACCGCAACATCCGCGACGGCAAGCGGGTCAGCGCGTGGACCGCCTTCATGCAGCCGGTGCTCGACAGTGCGCTGCTGACGGTGATGACCGGCGCCGCGGTCACGCGAGTCCTGGTGGACGGTGGCCGGGCGCGGGGCGTCGAACTGCTGCGCGATGGCCGTACGACGGAGATCCGCTGCGAAGGCGACGTGATCCTGTCCGGCGGCACCATCGGATCGGCCCAGCTGCTCCTGCTCAGCGGTGTCGGGCCGGCGGACGAGCTGCGGGCCCTCGGGATCGGGGCGACCGCGGACCTGCCGGGGGTGGGTGCGAACCTGCACGACCACACCCTCGCTCCGGTGGTGTGGGAGTCGGCACGGCCGGTGCCGCAGGGTACGGCCAACAAACTGGAGGCCCACTACTTCGCCAAGTCCGACCCGGCGCTGGCCGTGCCGGACCTGCAGCCGCTGATGTCCCACCTGCCACTGCCGGTGCCCGACATGGACGTTCCGGAAGAGGGCCACGGCTTCTCGGTCCTCGCCGGGACGATCCGTCCGCTCAGCCGGGGCCGCCTGTGGCTGCGCTCGGCCGACCCCACCCAGGCTCCCGCCCTGGACCCCGGCTACTTCTCCGAGCCCTCGGACCTCGCGTCCATGGTGCGGGCCGTGCAGCAGGTGCGGGAGATCGGCGAGGAGAAGTCGCTGGGCGACTGGCGGGCCCGCGAGGTCGCGCCCGGACCGTACGTGCGTACGGACGCGGAGGTCGCCGCGTACATCAAGCGGACCCTCCTCAGCTATCACCACCAGGTGGGCACCTGCCGTATGGGCATCGACGGTATGGCGGTCGTCGATCCGCAGCTGCGCGTCCACGGCGTGGCCGGGCTGCGCGTCGCGGACGCCTCCGTCATGCCCTCCGTCACCTCCGGCAACACCCACGCACCTGCCGTCATGATCGGCGAGCGCTGCGCCGACCTCATCCTGGGAGCACAGCTGTGACCAATACCCTTTTCATCGGTGGCGAGTGGCAGGCCGCGGCCTCCGGCGCGGAGTTCGAGACCCTGGACCCGGCGACGGGGCAGCCCCACGCCCAGGTGTCCCTGGCGGGGACCGCGGACGCCGACGCGGCGGTACGGGCCGCCCGCGCCGCCCTCGAGAACCCGGAGTGGGCGGGACTCACCCCGGCCCGGCGCGCCCGGATCCTGTGGCACATCGGCGACCTCATCGAGGAACACGCCGAGGAACTGGCCGAGTTGGAGACCCGCGACCAGGGCCAGCCGCTCGGCATCTCCATGGCGGTCAGCGTCGCCGCGGCTGCCGAGCACTTCCGCTACTACGCCGGCTGGGTCACCAAGATCTACGGCGAGACGGCGCCGCTGTCCTTCCCCGGCGTGCTGCAGTACACCAAGCGCGAGCCGGTGGGAGTGTGCGCGCTGATCACCCCGTGGAACTTCCCGCTCATGATCGCGAGTTGGAAGATCGCACCGGCCCTCGCCTGCGGGAACACGGTGATCGTCAAACCCGCGGAACAGACCCCGATGACCACGGTGCGGCTCGTCGAGCTGTGCCGGGCGGCCGGTGTGCCGGACGGCGTCATCAACCTGCTGACCGGTGGTCCCGAGGCCGGCCGGGCCCTCGTCGAGCACCCCGGCGTGGACAAGGTCTCCTTCACCGGTTCGACCGAGACCGGCAGGGACATCGTCCGGGCTTCCGCGGGCAACCTCAAGCGTGTCTCGCTCGAACTCGGCGGGAAGGCACCGAGCCTGGTCCTGCCCGGCGCCGACCTGGACGCGGCCGTGGCGGGCTGTCTTCAGGGCGCGCTCCTCAACAGCGGCCAGGTGTGCGCCGCCTACACAAGGTTCCTCGTCCACCGCTCCCTCGCCGACGAGTTCGCCGAGCGCTGTGCCAAGGCCGTCAGCGGGATGCGACTCGGCGCGGGCAGCGCGCCCGACACTGAGCTCGGCCCCCTGGTCACCGGCGAACACCGTGACCACGTCCACGCACTGGTCCGCAGCGGGGTCGAGGAAGGCGCCCAACTGCTCGCCGGCGGAGCCCCCGTCGACGACCTGCCGGGCTTCTTCTACCAGCCGACCGTGTTCATGGGTGTGCAGGACGACATGCGCATCGCCCGCGAGGAGATCTTCGGCCCGGTGCTGTCCGTCCTGCCGTACGACGACGAGGACGAGGCCGTCGCCCGCGCCAACGACACCGAGTACGGCCTGGCGGCGGCCGTATGGACTCGCGACGTGGGCGCGGCGCACCGCGTGGCGGGCTCCATCCGCGCGGGCACGGTGTTCATCAACATGCCCAACCCCGTGGACGCCTCCGCCCCCTGGGGCGGGTTCAAGGCGAGCGGCTGGGGCCGGGAGATGGGCAGCGGAGCCATCGATGCGTACACGGAGGTCAAGAGCGTGTGGACCTCGCTCGCCTGAGGTGCCCGTCTGTCGCGGACAGGCAGCCCCCGCGCGTTCGGACCGCACGATCCTGAGGATCATGCGCGGCCTTTCCGCCTGTCCGTCCGCCCGCGCGGCCGTCCAGGAGCCTGAAGGTTCATGCAGCCGACGCCTGGTTTTCGTACAGCGACCGCGTGGCGGTCGGAAAGCTCAATGAGGAGTGTCGTGGCCACAGAACCGATTCCCGACGTCGCCACCGTGGGGGGGCGTCGTGCGCGGCCGCCACGAGGACGGTCTCGCGGTCTTCCGGGGCATCCCGTTCGCCGAGCCCCCGGTGGGGAGCTTGCGTTTCGCCGCGCCGCAGCCGGTGCGTCGATGGGAGGGCACGCGCGAGTCGTTCGTGTTCGGTCCCCCGCCACCGCAGGAACCGTTGAGCCCTGCCATACCCGTTTCCACGCCCGGAGGAGAGGACTGGCTCACGGTCAATGTCTGGACACCGGATCCGGACCCGGCGAAGAGGCGCCCGGTGATGGTGTGGATCTACGGCGGGGCCTACAAGTTCGGTTCCGTCGACGACCCCGCCTACGATCCCAGCCGGCTGGCCCGTGACGGGAATCTCGTCGTGGTGACCTTCAACCACCGAGTCGGCATGGAGGGGTTCGCCCGCATCGAGGGGGCGCCGGCGAACCGCGGACTGCTCGACCAGGTCGCAGCCCTGACGTGGGTGCGGGAGAACATCACCGCCTTCGGCGGCGACCCCGGCCAGGTCACCGTGTTCGGCGAATCAGCCGGCGCCGGGTCCGTCGCCGCGCTGCTGGCGATGCCGAGCGCGCGAGGCCTGTTCCGGCGGGCCATCGCACAGAGCGTGTGCGGCACCTTCTTCTCCGGCGAGCTGGCCACCGACATCGCCACCGCCCTGGCGGGTGAGCTCGGGCTACGGCCCACGGTGAGCGACCTCTCGGCGGTGGATCCGCACAGACTCCCAGGGGTGGGGGCTGCCCTCGGCGCCCGGATGAGTCAGTTCGCGGACCGCTGGGGACCGATCGCGCACACGTCGACGGCCTACTCCCCCGTGGTCGACGGCGAGGTCCTGCCGACCGATCCGTGGCAGGCGCTCGCCGACGGCGCCGCACGCGAGGTGGAGCTGATCATCGGGCACACCCGGGACGAGTACCGGTTGTTCATGGCACTGGGCGGGCTCCTCGGTCAGGTCGGCGAGGAACTGGCGGCCGCAGCGCTGAATACGTTCGGGCCGGGCGCGGACCCCGGGCACGCCTACCGCACCGCCTTCCCCGATGCTCCGGCGGAGCGCCTCTTCGAGCTCGTCCAGTCCGACTGGCTCTTCCGCATGCCCTCACTGCACCTCGCGGAAGCCCAGGTGGCGGGAGGCGGCCGGGCCCACCTCTACGAACTAACCTGGGCCGCACCGGCGAACGGCGGTGGCATGGGCGCCTGCCACGCGCTGGACATCCCGCTCGTGTTCGGTACGTTCGGCGGCCTCGGCGGAGAACTGATCGGCCCCGCGCACCTCGACGAGGCCGATGCCCTTTCCGGTCTGGTCCGCGCCGCCTGGACCTCCTTCGCGACCACCGGCGATCCGGGCTGGCCCGCCTACGACACCGAGCACCGCCCGACGCGCATCCTGGACACGGAGCCGATGACCACCACCTACCCGGAGGAAGCCTCACGCCGCCTCTGGCAGGACCACGTGTTCAACGCGCTTCCACTGATCACCCCACAACCCTGACTGACTCCCTCCCTTCGGTTGGGCGAAGGTGGACAGCCGGGAACCCGCGTGTACGGCTTTCCCGTATCATCCCGTCACGATAGGCCCGCCATACGCCCGTTACGGACCGTCTCACCCGCAAGTCGGGGTCGTTGCGCGTCCCCGTACGCCTCTACCCCGAGTTCGAACCCGGCCGTCACAGCCGTGACGTCCGCGAGCCAGGCCCGGAACGCCTCGACATCGGCGTCCGGAAGCCCGATCTCCGTCACCGCCTCGCCGTACCGAACGTCCCGCACCTCGCGCTCGCTCGAGCGCAGGTCGTTCTGCACCTTGCCCGCGCGCTGGTGGTCGACGGTCACCGTGGCCGGACCGGCAAGGTCCTACCGGACCACCCCTCAACTGTCAGGCATGGTCCGACATCACCCGATCAACTTCAGTAGCTGTGCGGCGCTGTCAGGACCTGTACCTCGGCGAGTGCGAGTTGGTTGGTCCCGGCGAGCTGGACGCGGACGTATCGACCGGTGCGCCCCACGTCGATCGTGCTCGGCCTACCGGCCTGCTCGGCCCTGTGTGTCCACCACACTCCGGGTTGAGCGAGAGTGTCGTTGAGCGAGGTGGATGTGAAGGGGGTGTCCGACACGAAGATGTAGTAGTCCGCGAGCCGGTCGGCGCAGCAGTCCGCCCGGTTGTGGACCGCGATCTTGTCGATCGGATAGGAGGCTCCCGTGTCGACCTGCCACCACGGCTGCGCCTCGGTCCTGGTGCCCGCGTAGTCGCGCAGGTCATCGTCCACGGCATAGCTCGCGGGGTAGTTGGACGAGACCGTCGACGACTGCTCGGCGGGTTTGCCCAGTGCGACATCGGGCGGTGGCACCGCGCGGGACTCTGTGCCGGCGGGGGTCGTGACGGTCACCGAGGTCACCGTCGTGCCGGATGGCACGGTGGCGGTCAGAAAGGCGGGCGAGTGCACCGTCACGGTCGCGGGGGGCGTTCCGGCGAAGCTCACCCGTGTGCCGGACGTGAACCCGTCCCCGGCCACGAAGACCGTTCCGCCTGCGGCCTGGGCGTAGCTGACCTGTGGGGCCCGGTCGGTCGCGAGGTCCCGGAAGCCGTCCTGCAGGCCGGCGTCACGTACCGTCCCCGACGGCAGGTCGCTCGCCGTCGGCCGCAGGGGCAGGGCCTTGTTGTCCGTGTAGGTGACGTCGGTGCCGCCGGGCGGCGTGCAGTGGTACTGGCCGATGGGCTGCGCGGAGTAGTTGCCCGTCACGTCGAAGTGTCCGGTGGTCTGGCAGCCGCCCTGTGACAGCTTGCCGTTCCATTCGACATTGCCATCCCAGTTGATCCACTGCGCTCCCGCGTCGTCGTACCAGGTGTAGTTGACGTTGCCCTGGTCGTAGGCGACGTTGCCGACTGCGTGCAGTCCGTGCGCGATGCTTGCGGTGCGGTCGACGGAGCCGTCGGCGGCGAGGACGGTCTGGCCCTGGTGGCCCTCGGCGTAGATGGCACCACCGTCGCTGAGCACCTGCATGAAGCCGTGGATCAGGTTGGCGCTGATCATGTTGTCGCTGTTGACGTTCGATGTGTTGTCGGGGTGGTCGACGTTGTCGACGTGCCCCTGGATGACACCCGCACTGATCCCGGTGTACGGCACGTCCCGGATGTCGTTGTGCGTCACCGAGGTGTGCTGCGTGAAGAACAGCGTGATGGCCGCCGCGCTCGGGTAGTCGGTGCCGATGCGCTCGATCAGGTTGTTGTCGATCGTGTTGTAGGCGTTGATCTCCCGGTCGTCGGCGCCCACGTCGGACGGGTGCGGGTCGGTGGTGTCGCCGAGGATCACGCCGTTGCCGGCTATACCGCTGAACACGTTGCCCTGAATCGTGTTGTGCCGACTGCCGTACTCGAAGACCAGCCCTGCCGCGCCCAGGCCGGTGAACGTGTTCCGTTCGAAGGTCACGTCCTGCGCGGCACGCCACTGCACATTGCCCGGCTGACGGGTCAACGAGCCGAACGGGCAGGTGCCCGGCGGGGCTCCGAACGTGCACGTCCCCTGCGGGTGGGTGGGGTCGTCGCCGGTGAGCCGCAGATTGTCCTGCACGTCGGCGAACCCGGCGGCCGAACTCGGCTCGTTCCATGTCGCGTACGCGAACCGCAGCCCCCTGAAGGTGATGTCGTGCACCGGCTGGTCGAGCGTGCCGGCACCAGTGACCAGCGAGGTCAGCCGAGGCGCCTCGATGTCGAGGCGGTTCACGTCCTGCCCCGGCAGCGGAACGTAGTTCAGCACATGCCGCTTCTGGTCGAGATACCACTGCCCGGTGTGCAGGAACGGGTAGGCGTTCTCCATCCGGGTCGGCGCGGTGCCCGGTTTCATGTTGGGCAGGCCTCCGGATGCCTGGGTGAACACCGGGCGGCTGGTGATGTTGCGCCAGCAGGGCTGCTGCATCAGCACGGTGGTTCCGCTCACCGAATCGACGCGGCAGCGCGACTCGGTCCAGTCCCCGTTCTTCCCTGTGTAGGCGAACTCCACCCGCGACATCGCGGCGGCACCGATACGGTCCCGCAGTGCGGCGGCCCAGTCCGGCGAAGTGGTGTAACCGCCGTCGGCGGCCGCGAAGGTGACGCCCTGCTCATCCGGAGTGGTCTGCGCGATCGGCGCCTGCTTGCCGTCGACATAGATCTGCCGTGTGGCGAGGCCCCCGGGTACCGGAGCGGACCAGACATTCTTCGCCGGATCGGTCAGCCGCCAACCCCTCACACGTGTCGCGCCGTTCAGCACGGGACGAGCGCCGGGTGCGGAGGTCCAGGTCACCCGATGTCCGTTCCGGCCGGAGTCGGCCGGCCCGAACCGCAGTGGCGCGGTGAGCCGGTACGTGCCGTCGGACAGCATGACGACGACGTCTCCGCGCGTGCCCTCGTCGCCGGCCAGCACCTGCCGCTCACGTTGCTGTGCGCCGAGCACGGAGCACGGCCGCGACTGGGTGCACTCCGATCCGGATCCGTCCGGTGCCGCGCGGAGCAGCACAGGGGGCGGCGTCGGCGCCGCGGAGGAGGAGGCCGCGGTGCCGAGAGCGCCGACGAACAGGGCTGCGGTAAAGCCGGAGGTCAAACGAACGAATCTAGTCATCGGATCTCCGAGCATCCGGCTGGCGACCAGTAGCCAGCTGTGGAATGAGCGCCTGTCCTGGCCAGAGCACGTCAGCCAAGCTGTTTTCACAGTTAGGATGATGCGTCAAGCCAATGTCGCTGCGGTGACGGGTAGGACTGGTAGACGACTTGGAACATGAATCGAGCCTTCCAACTTCGCGAAGGCATCCGATGTTTGCAGCCGGAGCGTAGGCGCATGGCGCAACGGGGGTCAAGAGGTGCGACCGCTGCTGACTGCCGTGCGGGCACAGTGAGCAGTGTGCATCGTGAAAAGTGCAGATCGGGCGGGCTGGTGTGCGTAGACGTCGGGGTGCTCGGCCAGGCCCAGGGCGGGAGTCCAGCGACAAGATCGTCGGTCATCGGGCAACTTCCTTGTCCGTGAGGACCAGCAGGGCCCGCACCAGCGCGGTCGCCCACCTCGGATCCGTGCGGACCTTTCCCAGGACGCGCCAGTTCTTCAGGTGTGCGAAGCCGTGCTCGACCGGGGCGCGCACTGCGGCCAGTGCCTTGTCTCGCTACCGCTTCCGAAGTGTGGGGGCCTGGTTGCTGCTGTTCGCAAGCAATCACCGGACGGTCTCCGGGTGCCTGCCCGAACCGGTCGACAAGGCGCCCGAGTTGAGGCTCGGCGACGGCGTCCGCGACAGCGAACCCGCCGGTGACGAGACCTGCAGTGGGAGATCGCCGCCGTCCTGGAGGCCGAGGGCGTTCAGCCCAAGCGCGGGGAGTGTTGGCGGTTTGAAGCTGAGCTCCTTCGCCGCCCGTGGATGAACGCCTGTGGGCCGATGGCGTTCAGGGAGCACTGCCTTGCCGCTGCCGTTTGACGAGCAGCGTAGCCAACTCGCTGAGCGGATCGCCCTGGTGTCACTCGATCGTGGGAGCGTCACCCCACACCGGGGCATTACCTTTCCGTGATTTTTCACGGCGTGAAAATCGGCGGGCTACCGAACTGTCCGGTCTCGCTGAAGGTGAGGAAGCGTGAGTTCGTGACCTGGGGTTCCTCGGTTTGAGCGAGACGGGGGTGGGTCGACTGTCTCGCTCAAACCGAGGTGCAGGGCTTCTGGAGCACCAGCTGGGCCGGGAACCTGAAGGACCTTTCACTCGGCGGCATCGTCAGCGGGCGGGGTGCTCCGTGCGAGCATTCGAGGTCGCCTGCGTGGGGGTGGCGGCGGCCAGTAGTGCGGCGAACGCGACGGGGGCGGCTATCTGGTAGCCGATCCATACCTCGCCCCCGGCGCTGCTGCCCTGCCGCGCCATCAGAAGGCCGGCCAGGGCCGTCAGTACCCAGCCGCTGTCGTAGGCGACCATGAGTCGCGTGTAGGTGCGCAGCGGTCGTCTACGCACGTATCGGATTTCGATCCCACCACCGATCAGCAGGGCCAGACCGGAGACAACCATCAGCCAGGCGGACACGCCGAGCAGACGGCCGAGCGGGGCAGCGCCGGCGATGTAGACAGCGGCGAGCAGCACCTTGAAGACGCCATCGGCGATGATCCCCGCCGTCCTGCGCGTCATCGGCGGTGCGACCTGGGCCATGAGCGTTCCTCCTTGAAGGCTTGTCTCGACCGGTTTCGTAACGAGATTACTGCAATAATCAAATTATGAGAATGACGAGAGCGGAGGCCAGGGAACGCAACCGCCGCGCCTTGCTGGATGCTGCGTTCCAGGTCGTTTCCCGGGACGGGTATCGGGCCAAGCTTGAGGAGATCGCCGAACGGGCCGATTTGACCACCGGTGCCATCTACTCGCTGTTCGGGAGCAAGAACGGCCTGGTAGTCGCCCTGGTAGCCGACTACCTGCGGCCGTACTACGAAGAGGTTGAGCAGGCGGTCCCCGCTGGACTGGATCTGCTTGAAGCGGTCGACGCCTTCGCTCGGTACTACCGGCGTAGTTGTGACGGTCCCGACGCGCTGTCTCGGCTGTCGCTCCAGATCACCCTGCTGGATATGGCCCTGCATGACCCAGAGCTGGGGTCCCAGCTCGCCACGTCCATCCGATCGCAGGAGAACCACCTGATCGCGCTGTTCACTGGAAGATCGCACAATGGAAGCTTCGTGACGTCGCGGCAGGCACAACGTATGACCACGGCACTCAGGGCGCTGTTCGTCGGCCTCAGCCAGGGCGTCCCCCTCGGCCTCGCTCCGGCTGCCGACGAGGAATACTTCGCCGACACTGCCCGCGCTCTGGTGTCCGACGTGTCCCTCATCGATCACGACTCGGACCCTTCGTGATGGTCACCGCGGAAGAGCCGCCCCCATCCGAGGTGGTGACATATTTGGCTGTGGCCTCGACGAGTGAGTTGAACTTGCTGCGGATCCAGGGGCCTGTGGTGGTGCGGGGCTGGTAGTCCAGTTGATGCCCGAGATTGACAGAGACGTACAACCAGATGCCTCACAAAGACCGAGTGACCCGTCTCAATGAAGATGGGCCATCGCGATGCTGTGACCTGCGGTGGTTCAGATTGCGTGAGACGAGGCGAGGGCCGACGTCTCACGCAATCTGAGACTTGAGCTCCGTGGGCAGGATGCCCCCGGGGCGCCCTGCGCAGCAGGCCGTCTGAAGGGGTGAAAACCGCGGCGTTCAGACTGCCGGCTTGCGAGCGGGTGAAGCTGCGGGTGCGGCCGATCGGGGTAAATCCGCGGCGGGCATTGGAGGTGCGGGGCCAGCTGTCCGGGTTGGTCGAGCCGGATCTAAATTGCTCGGCACGCCACTCAGGGGAGAACTAATGTTCCCCCCTATGGCAATCGCTTCCGATCTTCCCCCGCGTCTCGGCAGTCTGACCTTCCACGGACCGCTCTCCGAAGCCCGCGCCGGGCGCATCGTCGCGCGTCTCGCCGCCGTCTCGCCCTCCACCATCCTCGACATCGGCTGCGGCTGCGGCGAACTGCTACTCCGCGTTCTGGAATCCATCCCGGGATCGACAGGCGTGGGCCTCGACACCAACGCCGAGGATCTGGCCAGAGGCAGGGACCTTGCGAAGGGGCGCGGACTGGCCGGACGGGTCGAATTCAGCGAGGAGTCGGCCCTTGGCACGGCACGCGGGCCCGTGGACGCGGTGCTCTGCCTGGGGGCTGGTCAGGCGCTGTGCGACCCCGAGCAGCCGTACGATCCCAGCGTCGTACTGCACGAGCTGCGCCGCTTGGTCCGCCCTGGCGGACGTGTCGTCCTGGGCGAGGGCTTCTGGGATCGCGCCCCGACGGACGAGGAACTCGCGGCCATGTGGCCCGGAGCGCACGCAGGCGACCACCTGCGGCTCGGACCGCTCGTCGACCTCGCTGTCGAGGCGGGCTTCCGGCCAGCCTGGATCGAGTCGGCGAGCCGCGAGGAGTGGGAGGAATTCGAGTCCGGCTACCGCCACGACACAGAAGTCTGGCTCGCCATGAACCCGGACCATCCACTCGCCGCCGAGACCCGCGAACGAGTCGACCGCCAGCGGTCGTCCTGGGCTGACGGCTACCGCAACATCCTTGGCATCACGTACTTGACCCTCGTCCCGGTTACCAGAACCTGAACGCTGCCGAATCGGTGGGTGGAACGGGAGTATCAACTGAGCCCCGAGTTGTCAGCGTCGGGTGCCGTCGCTGCCTTGATGGTGTGCGCGATCATGCGGAGTTGGTGGATGAACCACGGCTTGGCGGTGGTGCGGAGGGACTCTCGTTGGGGAGCCGCCGGATGCATTCGACGTGGAAGGCCCGGAAGTCCTCTTCAGTGCCGGAGAGTGCCAGGCTGCGCCAGTGCGGAGCTGCGTAGAACACCATGGCTTTGACGATCTCGGGATAGATGGCCGCGTAGCGCTTGGGATCCCACGGACGGACGGACGGTGCGGGCCGCGCGGGGCTGGAGCCGGGCGAGCCGCTGTGTGAGGTCGCTGATCCGGTAGCCGTGCTGGAGGAGGGTGGTCCAGAAGCGGGAGGTCTGTCCGTAGCACGCGTTGATCACGTCGGGGCCGTAGCGGCGAAGGGGCCGGTAGTGGTGCTTCTGGGCGGCTACGATCTCCGGTAGATCGGCAAGGTCGAACTGGTTGGCGGGGGGCTTCGGCGGCCCGGCCAATCCAGAGGCGATGCGGGATGCAGACCTGGTCGGTGTTTCGACATCCCGACCATGACGCCTTGACCGGGGGCGCCGGTCCTGCGGGCGACACAGCGCCGGCACGCCCATCGGGGAGTTGCGGCAAAGGGGCCTGCGGGAAGTGCCACGCCTGTCGCTCCCAGCGGGGGATCGCGTACTGGATCGAGGCCCGGGGCTGTCCGCTGAGGACGCTGAGCCGGACGACCGGATCCAGACGGGAGTCCAGCCACATCCAGCACCGCGGCGGTGCCGTCCCGACGGCGCACGAAGTAGTCCGGCGTATGACTGACCCGCCGAGCCTGGTCACCAAGCCGCCGTGGGAGCCGGAACGGCTGTGACGCGAAGGCCACCACGTCCGGCTCGGAGTCCAGCCACATCAGATGACCGAGCTCCAACCACGACTCGAAGCCCACCAACTCGCCATTGGTAGCAGCCCAGTACCAGCCGGGAAAATTGCGCTGCCCCCGGTACGACGCGGGAACGTCCGCACCTGCCCGGCAGCCTTGAAACGCGTCGACCACATCGCCTCAAACAGCCCGCTGTGCAGCTCACCACGACCGTCGACGTACTCCAGCGAGAAATCCTCAACTTCCACCAGCCACCCCCACCCGGGCGCTGACCGCGTACGACGACCATAGGGAGCTGGGCACGGCAGCGGCCAGGAAAGAGCGAGACGGATCGGTAGATGGCCCACCGGGACGCAAGTGTCCCGTCGCAAAGGGGCTGGTCTCCGAGACCGGCTCTGACCTGGATCGACCAGACCAAGTGAGACGCGGAGGCATTGAAAATCTCAGGTGATCTGGTCCGGCGAGAGCGGATATCTGTGTCCGTCTCAGGTGATCTGGCTCGCCGGGGGCGTTTCCCCTTGGTTCCAGGGTTCGTGCTGAAGCCGGCATGTAACCCATGCGGCGACGTCCATGATGACCGCCGCGTCGACGTGCTGGGGTGCCATGTACCCGGCGGGCGTCGACGGTCCTGTCCCAGGAAAGAAGAGGTGGTCGTCGGCTTCGTGGATCTGGATGGTGACGTCCGGACGCCCGGTCAGCCCCTCGCGCCAGAGGGACAAGTCGTCCTCGACGGTGACCTGGTAGTCGCGGCCGCCCTGGAGGATCAGCACCGGCTTGTCCAGGCGGGCGGCGGTGGCAACCGGGTCATAGGAGCGCAGGTCCAGCCAGTACGAGGCAGGAAGACCAAAGGGCAGGTCTTCCCGGGGCGTACGGGGTGACAGGGCGGTCTCGACCGTCGCGGCCTGACGGGTGATCTCCGCAAGGACCGCCTCGGAGTGCGGGCCGGGATCGAGGGCGGCGAGGTGGCCCACGACCCGGACAGCCGCGCGGTGCATGGGCTCGGCGTCACCCGCCATGATCACGACGCCCGCGACGGACGGCTCAGCCTCGGCGACCCGTGGGGCGACCTTGCCACCCATGCTGTGCCCGGCGACGAAGACCAGGCCGGCATCGACGCGCGGCTCCTTTTGGAGCAGGCGCACGGCGGCAACGGCATAGGGAACGTACTCGCGTGTCATCGTGAAGTCGTCTGCGGCAGCCACCTCCGCCGCGTGCGTGAAGGTCACCTTGTCGTGGCGTAGCACCGCCATGCCGCGGCTGGCCAGACCCCAGGCGAGGTCCTTCAGGGGCTTGTTGGGTCCGCTGGTCGCGTCCCGGTCGAAGGGACCTCCGCCGCTGAGCAGCACGACACCGGGCCACGGGCCCTCGCCACGCGGAACGGTAACGGTTCCGGCCACTGCGAGGGCACCCGCTCCGACCGTGACGTCGTACTCCGCGAAAGTGTCCGGATCCGCGTAGGAGGGTGCCGCCCACGGTTCGCAGGCAGGGGGCGCGAGGCGCAGCCCGTTCAGCAGGCCGGCGTTGTCGACCGACATGACGGCGGTGAACTGTCCCCGCTCGCAGACCACAGGAACGCTGACACGAATCAGGTCCGGCGGCAGAGGCTCGCTCGACGGTTCGCCGAGGTCCGTCACCGGACCGGATCCCGCGGTCTCGGCGAGCCAGACCGCCTGGAGTGCCTCGGCGGTCAGCGCAGCACGCAAGGGCGGGGCGAACAGCGCAGTGATCTCCCTGAAACGGCCATCGCGTGCCCACTCGACCACCAACGCGGCGGTCTCCTCAGCAGTCTGCATCCCCTCACCTTTCTTAGACTTGAGAAAGGTAGCATGCGTGAGAAAGTGGAGTGATGGACACCTTGGAACTTCTGGCACATCCCGTCCGTCTCCGCGTGGTCCACGCACTGCGCGGCGGGCGGGCCCTGACCACCGGGCAGTTGTGCGCTCTGATCCCGGACGTGTCCAAGGCGACCGTCTACCGGCACGTCGACCTTCTCACCGCGGGCGGCGTCCTCGAAGTCGCCGACGAACGGCGAGTGCGGGGCGCCGTAGAACGCCGCTACCGGCTACGGCAGGAACACGCGGGCATCGACACGGAAACCGCGCGTGCACTCACTCCGGAGCACCACGAGCGGGCATTCGCTGCCGCCATGGCCGCCCTGGTCGCGGAGTTCGGCGCTTACCTGGAGCGCGAAGACAGCGATCCCGTGGACGACCTCGTCGGCTACCGGCAGCACGCGATCTGGCTGAGCAAGGACGAGCTCGTAGCACTGATCGGCGCGATGCAAGCCGCGATCGCGCCCCTCCTCGCCAACGAAGCCTCGCAGGAGCGCACCCGCTACCTCCTCAGCCCCATCCTGTTCCCCGCCGAACAGACCGACCAGCAAGACCCGTTGTAGCCGACACCACGCTCGCGGCGAACCAGATCATCGAGATGACGAGCGCCTCAGACCAGATCGCTTGAAACGAGGGCCAGGTCGACAGAGACGGGACATCTGTCGCAACAGGGTGCCGACGTGCCGGTCACAGTGTCCGGTGACACTGAACTTTGACGGCCGGTAGTTCCCTGCCACTGAAATTTGACCGCCCGGGGATCGGCCCGAGACGGGTCCGCTTGGGAGGTTCGTCAGGTTTCCGGGATAGCCGGGGCCGACGGGGCCAGGCGGGGGAAGTGGATGGCGAGGAAGTCGCGGATGATCTGCAGGGCCTGTTCCGGGGGGATTTCGACGTTCACGTCCTCGGGCAGTCCGGTGATCTGGATGCCGTGGTGGTCGGCGAATCCCCGGATGCCCTCGAAGGCGGCCTTGCCGAGGGTGGAGAGGCTCTTGCCGACGATGAGGGCGTCCTCGATGTACTGGGGCACAGGGAGGGGGTCTGCCGGGGGCCAGGTGTCCGGGTCGCGGGGGCTGTCCAGGGTGAAGGCGTGCGAGAAGGTGCGGGCGGCGGCGTCGCGTGCGGTGAGCGGCTCGCCCAGCGCCCACTGCTCGCGCAGGGTCGCGATGAGTGAGGTGTGGCGGTGCTCCTCGTTGAACACCTGGCCATCGGCCACCCAGGGGGAGACCAGGACGGCCGGGACCCGGTAGCCGGAGCGGTCGAACGCAAACCCCTGCTCGCCAAGGGGGGCGGACGGGGTCGGCATGGGTACCGGGCCCGGGGGGACGTGGTCGTAGGTGCCGCCGGGCTCGTCCCAGCCGATCAGCAGGGCGGTGTTCCAGAGGTTGGACCCGTCCGGTGAGCGCATCGCCTTGTAGGTGTTGTAGATCCGGGCCAGGTACGCCTCGCCGCCCAGGACCGACGACGGCGGGTCCACGCCGGGAAGGACGACGCCGTGCCCCAGGACCCGTGAGACCGCCGGGTGGTAGTCCCCGTGCCCAAGCACCAGGCACGGCTCGATGAACGAGAAATCCGGCAGCTGACCGGCGGCTGCATCCGCCTCGAACTGGGAGAACGGCAGGAAATGTGTCTCGAAGCGGTCCTTGAGCCGCGGGTAGTGGATCAGGCCGGTGATGGCGAAGCGTTCCGGCTCCGCGACGTACACCTTCCACGTCCGGCCGTGCTGCTCCAGCCGGTTGAAGATTGTTTCGGCGTCGTTGTGCAGCACCCAGTTCTTGACCGGCGAGTTCACCACGAACCCCGACGCGGTCGCCGCAGTCCAGAACGACCGGTTGGTGAACGTCTGTGAGGGCACTTCGGTTGTGCCTGGGCCGGGGCACGCTGGAGGCGTGGGTCAGGCCCCCGGTGAGGAAGGGGTCCCCAGGGGTGGAGGGGTGGGCCTAGGCCGTCTTTCGGGTGCTCTCGGCAGTGTGGTCGCGGAGGCAGAGCCGACCCCGTCGAGAAGAGGTCACACATGGCGAGTCGGAGCAGGGACCACGCGCTCGATCATGTGGTGGTGGTCGTGTTCGAGAACCGATCGCTGGACAACATGCTCGGCCGGCTGTACGGGCCGCAGGACGGCAAGGCGTTCGAGGGCGTGGTCGGCAAGGATTTGACGAACCCGATCCCGGAGTGGGCCGAGCACGGGGCCGACCGCGAGGTCGTGCCGTACACGGTGGCCACGGACATGGACAGCCCCAACCCCGACACCGGGGAGGAGTATTGGCATGCCAACACCCAGTTGTTCAACATCATCGACGAGCACAACCGCTTCAAGGTTGGCGAGGAGGTCACGGCCCCATACAACGCTCCCGAACCCGGCCGCATGCCCTCGATGGACGGGTTCGTCACCGACTACGTCAGCACTCTGACCGCCGAGCTCGGGCGCCAGCCCACCTACGAGGAGTACGCGCAGGTGATGACCGGGTTCACACCCGATCAGATCCCGGTCCTCAGCGGGCTGGCCCGCGCCTTCGGCGTGTTCGACCACTGGTTCAGCGAAGATGTCGATGCCCGCGCCCCCGGTCTCCGAGCCGGACCCGTCCGCGCTGACCTGCCCAGGTGACCGGGTCGGCCTGTGTGCCAGGTGCCAGCGCAAGACCCACAAGTACGGCAGCGGCGGCAGTCCCCTGTGTCAGTGGTACATGGCGCCAGTGCTGGAACAGTGGGGGACGGCCGTGCGCTACGTCAGCACCCGCACATAGCCCGCCCCCGGCCGGGTAAAAGGGAAGGTGCACCCCCCGTCGCCTGCCCGCCCCGGGGCACTGCCTTCCTCAGACCGGATCGGTACGGTCAGCGCGAACCTTCTGGGCGACATCGCGCAGCTTGATGTTGTGATCGACGAGGACGCGTGATGAGCCATCAGCCCATAGTTCCGGCCGCCCCGAAGCAGGCCATGTGGCCGCTGTACGCGGCCGGGTTCACCACCGCCTTCGGCGCACACGGTATCGCCGCCAACCTCGGCGGATTCTCCGAGGACGCGGTCACCTCACTGCTGGTCCTGGGCGGTCTGATCGCCTTCGCCGCCGCCTCCGCGCTGTACGCGGTCGCGGACAGTCCCGGCTGGCTGTGGGCGGCCCGACTGGGCCAGGGCGCCGCTGCCTCCGCCTTCTCGCCCTCGGCCTCCGCCATGGTCGCCCGCCTCAACCCGGCGGCCAAGCGGGGCCGCGCGTTCGGCAGTTACGGCTTCTACAAGTCCGTCGGCTACACCCTCGGCCCCCTCCTCGGCGGCGTTCTGGTCTGGGCGGGCGGCCTGCGCCTGCTGTTCACCGTGATGGCCATGTGCGCGGCAGCCGTCGCCGTGTGGGCCGCACTCGCCGTACCCGCCGTACCGCCGCTGCCCCGCAAGCGGCAGACCATCGCCGACCTCGCCCGCCGCCTGACCGACCGCTCCTTCCTCGCCCCGACCGCCGCTCTCGCCGCCGCCACCGCCGCGCTCTCCGTGGGCGTGGGCTTCCTTCCCGTCTCGGGAGCCGCGGCCGGACTCGGCACCGTGGCCACCGGCGCCGCCGTCTCCGTCCTCGCCGCCACCGCAGCCATCGTCCAGCCCCAGGCCGGCCGCGCCCTGGACGCCGGACGCCTGACCACCCGCACCGGACTGCTCACCGGACTGCTCACCACCGCCGCAGGACTCGCGGCCGCCATGCTGCCCGGCCTGGCCGGCGTCCTGCTGGGCGCCGCCCTCATCGGCACCGGCACTGGACTGATCACCCCGCTCGGCTTCGCCGCCCTCGCCGCCTCCACCCCCGAGGAGCGCATGGGCCAGACGATGGGATCAGCCGAGCTGGGCCGCGAACTCGGCGACGCCGGCGGCCCCCTGCTCGTCGCCGGTGCCGCCACCCTGTCGACCCTCACCGCCGGCTACGCGGCCCTCGCCGTCCTGTTGGCCGCAGGGCCGCTGGTCGCCCTGGCGGTCCGCTCCCCCACACCGCGCGCGGCGAAGTAGGCCCGAGTACCTGCCGGGCAACCCGCCCTCAGATGCCGGGCGGTACGGCGCATCCGCCGCAACTATGGACAGAGGGCCGCCCAGCAACTTCTTGGTCTGGAAGGTCAGCTGGGCAGAGCCGAACTGCAGCACCGATTCACACTCATGCTGAGGACGACCGCGCTGCCCACGCCGAGCCAGAGCGGCGGCATCTTGCTCCGGTTGCTGGTCTTGACCAGACATACGCGCCGGTCTCACGACGCAGGTACGCGTCGACGGCGACGGTGCAGCCGAGCTCCTGCGTGGCTCTATCAGTGAGTTCCGTTGTCGCATGCCTAGCCATGATGGGCAACCGCCAAGGCCTCACGTGTCTCGCGTCCGCCACCGGTGGAAGAAGGTCAGGCCCGGTCCGGCACCGAGATAAAGCGGGACCTCGGCGAGCCAGGTGCCGACGTCGATGCCCTGCCCGGGCTCCAGGACGCTGAATCCTTGCCGTGTGTAGTAGGGGCCCAGGGCGCGCGTGGTGTCGAACTCGCCGAACAGCAGCGTGTAGTCCAGCTGCCAGTAGACCTGCACACAGCGTGCAATCAACGCGGCCCCGATTCCGCGACCACGGGCATCCTCGGACACGGCAACCGCTTTGATCTTCGCGTACAACAACATCGACATCAGGATCTGCTGCTTGGAGACCGACAGCCGGGCGAGCCCGGAGACGACCGTGCCCGAGGGGACCCCCAGCAGCGCGCCGGCGACCTGTCCGTCGCTGTCCCGCGCGACCAGCGGCAGCGACAACTCGCCCGCCGCCCGCTGGAGTTCCCCGTCCGCTGCTACCCTCACAAGCAGGTCCCCGAGATCGGCGCCCCCGAGAGCATCCAGCAGCCACGTCCCACACTCTCCGCGCCCAAGGGCTTCAAGATGGCCGGCCTCCAGATCGTCAGCGGCCGCCTCCAGCAGCAGGGTCACCGTGGCAGCCTCCTCCGGCCTCGCGAACCCGATCCGCACACCGCCAGGCACCAGCACGCCGTCCAACATCGGGTCGGCGTCGCACGATGCAGCTTCAGCTGCATCGTGCGGGCCTGTCTGCGCCCACCGGCCGTCCTGAGTGAACTCGCTACTCGCTATGCCGGACCGTCTGCTTCACCTCAAGCTCCACGCCGGCCCGCATCGCGCCCTGCTCTTTCGCGTGCTCGGTGACTGCGGCCCGCACGTCTTGGGCGAGGTCGCGCCATGCCTGCCACGCGGTCTCGTACGCGGGCGGGTCGCCTTGGTCGCGTAGGGCCTGGACGGTCGCGTGCGCCTGGTCGGCGGCGCGTTGCTTCTCCACGAGTTCTTCGAAGGTGTGTGCCACGTAGGGACCCTAAGCTGTGCACGACTGAGGCCCTCGCCGCGACTTGCCCGGCAGGAGGATCGCTCGTCTACTTCTCGGCCAGGCCGTCGTCGCTCGCGAGCTCGAATCCACGGCGTTTACTCACGCCAATGTGCTCTTCCTCGAGAACGCCGTGTCCGGCCCCAGGGTGTGAAGTCAGCCAACATCACGCAGTGGCAGTACGCCTCCGGCTGCCTACCCCAACCCGCGCACCGCAGCCGGGTCCGTCGACCCGCTGCATCACGGCGCAGGACGCGGGCGAGCTGCCTGCGGCGCACCCGGGCCCCGCTCCCCCACCACATTGGCAGGAGAACGGGGCCGTCGACGACTGGGTCAATCGACCCCCGTGCTGGCCGGCTCGGCGAAGGATCGGGCCAGTTCACCCAGTCGGGCTGGGTCCCGCTCCAGGCCCTTGATGCTCAGGCAGCGAAGCAGGTCAAAGAAGGTGTCGTTGGTCTCGGTCTTCGCATCCTGGAGCATCGCCAGGGCTCCGGGCCCACCGCGTCTGACACCGCCCGCAGCCGTCACTCAACGTTTCCGCCGCACCGGCACGCCTGGGCGCGGGCTTGGCGGGCCTGCTACTTCAACGACGGCACGTGGGCCCCGGAAGAGATCACCCTGCCCGAGGACCTGCAGACCGTTCCCACCCCTGGCAGCCCCGAGCACGGGCACTGGCTGCACAAGTGGGACCAGTTCATCACCCGCAACCTCTGACCGCCCGCCGGTCATACGTCCGGGCCCGGACCTCCGGTGGGAGGTTGGGACCCGGCGGCATGTCTGCCGTTCGTCAGGAGGTGCCCTCGATCGTGACGGGGACTTCCAGCGGCACGATCCACTCGCTGCCCTGGGACCTGGCGGTGATGCTCAGACGTACCGGCTCGTTCGCGTAGTCGGCCTGCCAGGCGTCCGTGGTGGTCGCCGACCACAGCGGTGGAGAGGTAGGGGTCAGGCCGTAGCGAGTCCACTCGCCAACCGCCAATTGCTGCGCGGCGACCGTGCGGCCGGTGTCGTCGCGGCCGTCCGCACTGAACTTCCACGGTCCCCAGATGTGCGCTCAGGCCCGCCTCGGCCACGTGTACGTCCTCGATCGGCTTCATGCCTTGAGCGACGTTACGGCGCAGCAGAAGGTTCGTGCCGCGCCGTGGTCACCCGACCGTGTACCGCTCTCGGCCGGACCAGGGTGTATCGCCGGACCAGTCCCAGCGTCGACGGTCGCCGTGGCGCGGGTCGTACATCGCCCGACCGCCGGCGCCGAACTGCCCGAGCTCAGTCTGGAGGGAGGCTCCGGTGCCGTGTTCCACAGGCAGAGCCTGCTTCACTACCTCGCCAGTTTCGCCAGCCATGGATGTCCAGGATGTACGCGCGTCAGCCACCCGCTGAGAACATCGCGCCGCGCCTGGCTCAGCAACGGCAGAACCCCGTCGAAGTCCGCCTGATCCTTGGGTCGTGACGCCTTCGCTTTGAACAACAGCACCAGCTCCGGCACCAGATACGGGATGCCGTCTGCAGTCCACTCGATAATCGCGTCGTACGGCAGCCGCAGGCTCTCGTCCCGTCGACAGATCCACGTCCCACCCTCATGCGGCTCACGGAAGACATCGAACAGGAACTGACCGCTCACCGGATCCCGCAGCCAGGTCTGGTGCGTGGCCGCGAGCACCTCAGCTCCTGCCCTCGCCCAGGCCCGTCCCGAGCCCACCGCGTCAAACACGTACTGAGGGAAGCGGTCCCGAACCTCCGTGAACCCCGCCGCGGGCACCGCGATCTCCAGATCACCGTGGGGCCGCGACTGGTCTCCGCGGAACAGATCCAGCGCCCACCCTGCCACGACGCACCAGGGCGCACTGACACCAGCCAACCGCTCCGCAACCTGTTCCGGCCGCCAGGCATTCGCCCACCGAGCATCCAGTTCGTCCGCATCAAGGACGGCGCCGCCGGGCGGCACAGCATCGGTCATCGGACCAACGTACTGCCTCAACTGGGTAGTTCAGAGAAGAGCAGCAGCCCGTCCACTGGTGGCCCGCCGACCAGTTCGGCGTAGTCCCGGTCCCGGCCGCGGTCCAGTTGTGGTCGTCAGCTGCTGGCTTCCTCTTCTGGCTCTGGCGGCGCGTCTACAGGCTGTGTGTCGTCGGATTCGGCAGGAGGCATAGGCACAAGTTGGTCTGGTGCGGACGGCCGAGCAGGCCCGGGATGTGGCCCGTGGTTACTTGTCGGTGGCCGCGCCACAGGGTGGCGGCGCGGCGGAGGCGGTCC
Organism: Streptomyces sp. NBC_00076; assembly: GCF_045041235.1. Lineage (NCBI taxonomy): Bacteria > Bacillati > Actinomycetota > Actinomycetes > Kitasatosporales > Streptomycetaceae > Streptomyces > Streptomyces sp. NBC_00076. The sequence goes on along the minus strand of NZ_CP108242.1, from coordinate 10,670,503 downwards.
TGCTGGTGGTGTCTGAGCTGTTCGCCGACGCGGTGCAGCATGCCGGCCAGGCCCAGATGTTACCGGAGCGGAACATCTTGCTGCTGGTGACGCACTTCCGCCCCGTCCTCGGTGAGGTACGGGGCGGTGATCTTGGCAGGTGTCTACTTCCCGATGTTGATCTTCTCGTTGTCGAGGAGCGCCGTGTGCGTCGCCGCCGTGATGATCAGGACCATCAGCAATAGCCCAGCGAACGGGCTCCCCGCATCACCGTCGTTCGGGCTGATCACCATCGCGATCACGAAGATGGCGATCTCCCCGACCACGTAGGTGATGGCCAGCCACGGCTTCACGACGCTCTTCACGGCGGCGACGACGAACGGCACCGCTGCGCACAGGCCGAGGGTGACGACGGGGACGATCGTCCAGATGACCTTGGCGATGGTCGAGGTGTACATGCGGGGCCGGACAGGCGCCAACGGCTGGGTGAAGTAGGGGTTGGTGGCCAAGGCGGGGCTCCTCTGCGGCTGACGGGCTGTTAGGGCAGTGTGCTGGTGATGCGGCAGCCTGTCAGCGGTTTCGTCTGAGATCGCAGCCTTCGGGTGACACGTGGAGTTCACGCTGCGACCACCCCACCCTCGTCCAGATCCGTCCGCACAAGGTCCGTGAGACGAGCGAGGCGATCGTCGGCGCGGTCACCGGCTCTCTGTCCGTTCCCCGCACGCTGCTGCTCGGCAGGTACGACGACGAAGGCCGCCTTCAGCACGTCGGCCGCACCATCACCCTCGCCCAGCGGCAGGTGCTGCGGTCGGCGGCCTGCTCGCTCCGCGGCGGCAAGGTCATCCGTGGACAGGCTGGTCGTTCGCCTTACCGGCCAGGGCCAGGACATAGGACAGCCCTCGCTCCTCGAGACCGAGCCGGAACGGGGTACTGACGCCGTAGCCGGCATCGGCGACCACGACCCGAGCCCTCAACTGCCACTGGGCGAGTGTGTCCAGGAGGCCGAGCGCCAGACGCCACTTCTCCTGGTGCACCACGTCGTCGGGGACTCCTGCCCTGCGGCATCGCTCCGGCGCATCCGTCCACTCACGCGGCAGATACAACTGCCACTGCAACGGGCACGAAGCGGTGTCGGTGGCGGCATGGACACTGACCGCGACCTGGCAGTTCGCCCGCTTGCCGACCGCTCCGCAGTACTGACGGGCCACCCCGACCGACGCCCTGCCGCACTTGGGGAACGACACATCGTCGATCACCCACACCTCGGGCCCGACTACGTGGGACAGCCGCTCGGCGATCCGCCGCCGCACCGGGCACCGGATCCCACGGCGACTGGCTCACGAACTGCTGCAGGGCCTGCATGTTCCCGTCCGGCAGACGCTCGGCCATCGGCTGGATCGACTTGCGCCTGCCGTCCAGCATCAGACCCCGCAGATAACACTCGCCCCACTGCCGCTGATCCCGCCGCGGCAGCGACCCGAACACATCGGCAACGAACTCCGCTAACTCACCCCGGAGTCGTTCCATCTCCCCCAACCTCATACCAGGAAGATGCACACACCAGGCGAGATCACCCAACGTAACTAAGCACTACTAGAGCGTGTCTCTTTGATGGGTTGGTCAGTTGATCGGATGTGTCTGTCCGATTAGTGATCACTACGGTCCAGCCGATGTCGTCGACGGCATCCGCTGCGGCGAGGAGGGCGGCGAAGATCTTCTCCCACGTGCCGTCGACGGCCCACCTGATCAGCCGCTTGTGGGCCGTCTGGAACGAGCCGAGCTCCTCGGGGAGGTCCCGCCAGGGCGAGTTGGTGCGGTACTTCCACGCGATGGCCTCGAGCGTGCCGCGGTGATCGGCCCAGCGCCGTCCCCGGACCGGATCGGCCGACATGAGTGGCTCGATCCGGGGGTTTTCCCCATTTTTCAGGCGTGGGCGATGGTGTTCGGGGATCCTGTCGAGGTACCTCTGAAAACCACTGTCAGGAGACCCCCAGTGCGCCGCCCGACCCGGAAAGCCTTCGCCGCCCTCATCGCCGCAGCCGGCCTCGCCCTCTCCCTCCTCACCCCCACACCCGCCTCGGCTGCCACCACCACCAGCCGCTTCGCGAACTACCGCTACGGTGACTGCCTGCGCGAGACCTCCGAAACCGGCCTCAAGGGCGACCGCTGCACCACCGGACGCGGCAGCCTCCTGTGGCAGTGGAACGGCCGCCTCAACACCAGCACCACTCTTAAGAACAACTTCTGGGGCCGCTGCCTCGACAGCAATGACCGGGGCGACGTCTACCCCCTGCGCTGTAACGGCGGCTCATACCAGAAGTGGCGCACCGTCCAGCCCGCCGCCCGCAGCGCCATCATGCTCCAAAGCGTCGGCACGGGCCGCTGCCTCTACCAGCAGGACAACGGCTACTACCGCACTGCCCGCTGCGACCGAGGCGCCCAGAACCAGCGCTTCACCATCGGCTGAACGGATATCCCGACCGCTTGATGCCGCCGGGCGAGCAGCTCTTCTTTTACGCGAGGCCGGAAGGCGGTCCGTTGGCCGCGGTGGTGATGACCTTGAACGGGGTGTTCTTCCCGTCGCAGATCAGATGGTGTTTACTGCCCGCCTTTCCGCGGTCGACCGGTGACGGGCCGGTCGCCTCGCCCCCCTTTTTTTCGCGCGGATGTGGGATGCATCCACGCAGGCCCGGGTCCAGTCCAGGGCGTCGGCCGCGTGCAACTCGGCGAGCAGGATGCCCGGCAGCGTCTCGAAGACGCCGGCCTCATGCCACCGACCTCAGGTTCTGTCTCTTTGGTTAGCGTCGTGCCCAGATGAGGATGGCGCCGTCGCGGAGACCGGGCTGCGCGGTCTGAACACCTGGCCGACGCTGGAGTACCTCACCATCCAGAACGACATCGGCGACCTCGGTCCCAGGGACTGGACCAAGATCGCCAGACTCCCGTGTCTCAGCTCAATAAGCATCCCGGCGAAATACCTCACCGGGCTCCTCTCCGCTCCCCACTTGCCCACACTCGAGACTGTCTATGTGACGAACATTCGCGAGGACACTGATCTCACGCCGCTGTACGGCAACTGCCCACAGGTCCGCACGCTCACGCTGTTTTCGGAGGAGCACTCCACAGGGCTAGTAGCGGCCCCCTACCAGGCCCTTTCCCCCGAAGCCGAGGTCACGGTCCACCCCACCCGCCCTCTGCTCTTCTGAGACGATCCGGCACAGCGAAGGGCGCAGCGCTCGAAAGCGCGGGCCCCAGGATTCCGTCCCGCCCACCGCTGTGCGCGGTGACTCTCCGGCCGCCCGAGAGAGAGGGGCGGTGCACGACGATCGGCGCGCTGGTCACGCCCTTCCAGCATGGCCAGACCGCGGTAGCGGCCGATGCAGTCCAGCCGCAGTCCGACGGCCTCGCTGCAGCGGCGCCCGGTGGCGACGGTGGTCTCCCAAATGTCCGCAGGCTCCGGTCGTTGCGGTTGAGTTCCTCCTGATGCCTCACCCTGGCCGGCCGGCCTGCTTCTCTCCGATGGCGTGAGCAGGTGGGCGCGGCGCTCGCGCGGGAGGTCGGCGAGGGCGGCGCCGGGGATGCCCGCCGCGACGGCCTGGCGTCCGCGCCTTCGCTCAACTGGACGTGGGCGGCGACCCGGTAGAGCTTGCAGTTGGTCGGTAAGGAATTAGCGGTCGGCACTGACAGTTGGGTCCCCCGCAGCAAAAACGGCGTTGTCCGGTGGGCGGCCACGGCGCCGGACAACGCGGTGCGTTGATTGGTATCGAGGCGGCACTGTCGGTCAACGCACCCGCCTGCTCGACTGGTTGCGGCCTCCGGGGGCCTGTCCGACTGCGAGTGCGGTCGGGCGCCCCGGGCCGGCACGGCCCGAAGTGCCGTGGCCGAGGGGCCTTCACCGGATGAAAGGGCACACACGTGCGCATCAATAGTTCCACGGACACCACTCGCACAGCGGGCGCCCGGCGGACCGGACGCTCCGCGCGGCTGCTCGCCCTGCCCGCCGCCGCCTTCGCCGCCGTTTTGGCCTGCGCGGTCGCGCCGCCAGCCCAGGCTTCCGAGCCGGCGGCGCGGCTCGCGGGGTGTGGATGGAACAACCCCGGCACCGAGCACCCCTTCTACGAGCACTGCGACACCCGCACCAATGTGTGGATCCAGGTCATCCGCCAGTGGCCCAGCAGCGATTACCACCGCTGTGTGGGCCCCGGCAAGACGGTGCTGGACTCGAACGCCACCGGCGCCTGGTACGACAGCGGCTACCGCGGCGGCCTGTGCACGCACCCCGGTGACACCGGGCCGTGAGCTGAGGCCTTCGTCCGGACCGGCTCGTGCATAGTCCGGGGCAGGTCTTCCGCTTCGCGCCTGCGGCCGTTCAGCGCGTTCGGATCCCGGCCGGGCAAGGCGGCTGGTAGGCGAGACCGGGCAGGAAGCGGTGCCAGTCGGCGGCCGTGAGGTCAGCCGGGTCTGTGGTCCGGCACACTCGGCGGGCCACGCGGTCCGGGTCAGTGTCCCACAGCAGCGCCGTCCAGTCCTCGCTTCCTGTGGCCAGGGTCCGCCCGTCCGGGCTCACGGCGAGGGCGTCGACAGACTTGCTGTGTCCGCGCAGCTCGGCCCACTCGACGGGGCGTCGCCGGTCGCGCACGTCCCACTGCCGCACCGCGTCGTCGGAGGCCGTGTAGAGCGAGCGGCCGTCGGGGGCGAAGGCGACCGCCTTGACCGCGCCCGGGTAGTCGCCGCGGGTGGCCAGCAGCCGGGGACGGGCACCGGGCCGGGCGGTGTCCCACAGGCACAACTGGCGGTCGTCTCCTCCGGAGGCCAGGGTACGGCCGTCGGGGCTGAAGGCGAGCGTCTTCACCGCGTCGCGGTGGCAGAGCAGTGCGGCCAGCGGGTGGAGCTGGGCCGGGCGGCTGACGTCCCACAGGCGTACCGTCCGGTCCCGGCCGCTGGTGGCGAGGGTGCGGCCGTCCGGGCTGAAGGCGACCGCCTCCAGTTCGTCCCGGTGGGCGGTCCGCACCGCGATCTGCCGGGGGTGTTCGGGGGTGCGGGTGTCCCAGATCCGCACGGTGCGGTCACCGCCTCCGGTGGCCAGGAAGCGTCCGTCCGGCGCGAACGCAACGCTGTTGACCGCGTCCGAGCCCGCGACGACGCGCGCCAGCTGCTGCGGGGGACGCGAGCCGCCAATGCCCCACAGCCGCAGGGTCCGGTCCAGGCTGCCGGAGGCCAGCAGTCGGCGGTGGGGCGCGAAAGCGACCGTGTTCACCGCGGCGTCATGACCGCTGAGGACGGCCTCGGGACGTTCGTGCCGGCTGGCGACGCCCCAGAGGCGGACGGTGTGGTCGAAGCTGCCGGTGGCCAGGGTGCGACCGTCAGGGCTGAACGTAACGGCGTACACGGAACTGGAGTGCCCGGTCAGTGCCGGCCCCGGCAGGTCCCACAGGCGGGTGGTGCGGTCGTTGGCGCCGGTGGCCAGTGTGTGACCGTCCCGGCTGAAGGCGATCGAGGTGACGTAGCCGGTGTGACCGCTCAACGGGCGCTGCACGGGGCCGTCCTGGCCGGCGGAGGCGCCGAGGTTCCAGAGCCTGACCGTGGGATCGACGCCGGCACCGGCCAGGATGCGGCCGTCGGGGCTGAAGGACAGGGTCAGGATCCGGTCCGTGGGGCCGGAGAGTTCCGCCGTGGTCTGTGGCTGGGAGCCGGACAGGTCCCGCACTCGCACCGTTCGGTCGGCTTCCGCCGTGGCCAGGCGGTCGCCGTGCGGGGAGAAGGCGAGGCTGTCGGCGGCTGGCAGGTGCCGCACTGGGCGATCGGGATGCGTCCAGGCCTGGTTAAGGTGCCATACGGCGGTGCCACCCGGGCCGGTGACGGCCACGGAGCGGCCGTCGGCACCGACGGCCATGGCCTGGAGATAGCCGGGGTGGTCGCCGAGGGTGGCACGGGGTGGGGTGCGGTCCGTGCCCGTGGCCGGGAACAGAGAGACGGCACCCCCGGGGCCGGCCACGGCGACGTGGCGGCCGTCAGGGCTGAACGCCACCACGGCGGGACCGTCGAGACGCGACGGGCTGCGCGGTGTCAGCACGGCACGCCGGGTGAGGTGTCCCCCCGACCTAACCTGCCATAGTGTCGCTTCGCCCCGGGCATCCGCCGAGGCCAGCAGGGTGCCGTCCGGGCTGAACGCGAGCGACCGGAGGGCCGTTCGGCCTCGCACGACGGTCGCGGTGCGCGGGTGCGGACCGGAGGTGTTCAAGATCCGCAGCGCGCCGCCCGCGTCGCCCGTCGCCAGCATGCCCGCTTGCGACAGTCGGGGGGCGAATGCGACTGCCTCGACCCGTTCGTCTCCCTTCACCTGCCGCGCGTAGGGGGTGGCGTACATACTCAGGAGCGCTCCGCGCGCGGCAGCGGTGGGCCGCGTCCGGTACCCGGCCAGCGCCAGCTGGAGTGCCTGGGCCGGTTCCGTGCGGCGCAACGCCCCGGCCTGCTGCGCCATCTGCTGGGACCGGGCTTGGTCGCGCTGGTGCGTGGCCTCCTGCCGGGAGACGACGGCGATTCCGGCGGCGACCAGGGCTCCGGCCAGCAAGGCGGTCACGAGCGCGAGCAGGCCGCGCAGGCGTCGCCGCTCGCGTAGGGCCGCGGTCCGCGCCCGGCCTCGGGCGCGCAGGCTCGCTGTGAGGAAGTCCCTCTCGTCGCCGCTGAGGGCCTGGGCGTCCCGCGCCACCGCCCAGGCGTGCGCCCGGTCCAGCCGGACACCGCGGTACAGGGCACCGGCGTCTCGGCCGACGGCGGCCCACTGCCGGGCGGCCTGGGTCAGCTCCCGGTGCACGCGCAGTCCCTCGCGGTCCTCGGCCAGCCAGTCGCGTAGCCGGGGCCAGCGGCGGATCAGTGTCTCGTGCGCGATCTCCACAGTGTCGTGGTCCAAGACCAGCAACCGAGCCCGGACGAAGTGTTCGAGGACCGGCGTCGGGTCGCCTCCACACAGTCTCAGCTCGGCGCGTTCGACCCGCCGCTTGACGTCCTCGGCGCCCTCGCCGGTGGCAGTGAGGCGCAGCAACATGTCGCGGGCGATGCTCTGCTGTGCCGGGTTGAGCGCGCGGTACGCCTGCTCGGCGGTGCGGGCGAGGGCCTCGTCGATACCGCCGGTCGCCTCGAAGGCGGCCAGCGTCAAGGCGTTGCCCCGGCGCCGCCGCCATGTCTCGCGCAGCGCGTGGGAAAGCAGAGGAAGCACCGCCGGCTGCCCCTGAGTCCGGGCCACCAGTTCAGCCAGGAGGGCCGACTCCACCATCAGGTTGGCCCGGGCGGCGGGCCCGCAGATGACCTGCCGCAGTTCCTCCGTGGTCAGGGAGCCCACCAGCACCTGGTCCTCGCGCATCACCTCGGCCAGTCCGGGGTGGTCGGTGCAGTGGGCGTAGAAGTCGGCGCGCAAGCTCACCACGATCCGGCACCGGCTGCCGGGCAGGTGTGCCGCCGCCAGCAAAGCCGCTATGAACCGCGCGGTCTCCCCCGGCTCTTCGCACAGCGTGTACACCTCCTCGAACTGGTCCACCACCAAGAGGAGTTCCACCGAGCCGGGCAAGCCTGCCAGCAGCCGCCGGGCGGCGCGGCCCACCGGATCGCTTCCGGCGTGGGCGTCGGCCGGGAGGTCTTCCCCCGGCGCGTGAAGTGCCTGGAGGCAGGCGCTCAGCGGACGGGGTCCCGGTGTCAGCGTCACCACGAGCCCGTCGGGGTGCTCAGCCCGCCAGGCCGGAACGAGCCCGGCGTGTAGCAAGGACGACTTACCCGCACCGGACGCGCCCACCACGGCGGTGAACCGGCGCCGGCCCACCTGCTCTGACAGCTTCTCGAGCTGCCGCTGGCGGCCGAAGAACCACGGCGCGTCCTCGGCGCGAAAGGCGACCAGCCCGGCGTACGGCGCCTGCTCTTTGTCCCCCGGCTCCGCTTCGTCGGCGGGGGACTCTCCGGACAGTTCGGCCGCCGTGGCACGCCAACGCTCTTCCCACGGCCCGAGTTCGCCACCGCAGGCGCGGACGAAGGCCAGCAGCACCGGCAGGCTGGGCAGGTGACGGCCGGCCGCGGCGGCCGACAGCGTCGAGGAGGAGAAGCCGGTCAGTCGCGCCAACTCCCGGTACGTCGGTCGGCCCGCTTCGCTACGTAACTCCCGCAGCGCCCCCGCCAGAGCCACCACCGGACCGCGGTCGTCGTCCAGCGGTCGTTCCCTACGCGGCATCCCGATGCTCCCCTCAGCCTCCGGCCGTTCACCGCCAGCATCGCAGCGTCGCAGGTGCCGGCACCGGTTTGAACAAGGCCGTGTATCGAAAGTGGATCTTGGGCAGTGAATGATCTCGGTACATGGGGCGGGGAGGGGTGCGGCTTGAGAGGGGATCGGATGCCTACGGGAGTGGCTGTCGTGTGCGACACCGACGACTGCTTCGCCGTTTACCTGGCGGTGGAGACCGGCGACGACGAAGACGCGCGCTCCGCCTCCGAGGTCTCGCTGCTGGCGCGCGACGCCGCGCAAGGCGCGGGGGTGGGTGGTCAGCGGGGGCAGGTGGCGTAGACGACCCGGAGGTCGGCCACGCCGGCAGCCGTCAGGTCAGGGGCACAGGCCGCGGTCGGAGTTGTAGTTGATGTCGATCGAACCGCTCCAGGTCATGCACAGGCCGGGCTGGGGCAGGTCCTTGTACACCGGGCCGGCGAAGATCGTGTAAGAGCCGGCATCCCTCTCAGGGGTGCTGCTGGTCGGCCAGGTGTCCAGAGTGACCTCCATGAACACGCGGGCACCGGGCTTGCTGCGCACTGTGACGGCGCACCACTGCTTGTCCGCGGAACTGTAGGCCACGTACGTGGTGGCGGCCACGGTGGTCTGCGAGGACTTGATCGGAGTCGAGGTGAAGACCTCGTACCCCGTGCCGCACGCCCCGTTGTAGCGCCGGCCGTGGCGGCCGAGGCCGGCGTGGTCGCGGCGAGCGTGCCGCCCATGGCCAGGATGGCAAGGGCGCCAGCGGTGGCTGCCTTGTGGCGGATCGACTTCACGGTGTTCCCCCTGTTGGTGTCATGGCGGGACGGCCGGTCGTTGCCGTCCACGCAGAGTGAGACCGGACAGGCCCACTGACAGTTGTGGGCCTTGTTGTCGCGGTCCTGTCACCGGTGTCACAAGGGCCGTTACGACCACCCAAACCCAGGGCACTGACGGCACTTGGACCACACCGCAACCGCGGCAAGCCCCTACGGCTGCGGCTGCGGCTGCGGCTGCGACTCACCCGCCTGGACAGCCGAGGACGCCAAGGGCATCTCCGGTGTCCGGGTGCTGTCCGGCGGGCACCAGCTACTCACCCCGAGTACGCCGCAAGACGGCACGCTCACGGCCGACTGGGTCAGCCACCCGCGCGGCGGCGGAGCCGACGCGCAACAGGGCGAGCGCGCCCCGGTCCCCGGCCGCGTCTGCGCCGTCCAGCCCGCCCTCCCTCATCCTCAACTCAGCCAGGGCATGGGCGAAAGGGGTCGCGAAGGGGATGTCAGACCCCGCACGCCTACTCAGCAGTTGGGCAGCGGGTTCGTCTCGCTGGAGATCGCTGTGTCCTTCATCCAGCCCCACTGCCCGTTGTCCGCCTTCGTGAACTCCCAACGCCTCGGGTGCGGTCCGCCCACCCATGCCTGATCGTCCATCTTGCAGTCGAACCAACTGGGGTTGGAGTACATGTAGCCGACGATCACGTCGGGGTCAGGGTACTGCGTGCTCGCTCCCATCGTGCCGTAGACGGGCGCCCCCGACACGTTGTTGCACCACCAGCGCCCACCGCTCTGCCAGCACCCGCTGGCCGCCCCGGCGGACGGCGTGCCGGTTCCCACCACGGCGACGGCGATTGCGGCAGTGGTCAGCACCGCACCCACCCTGCTCGTCTTGCGCATGTGAATCCCCCGTAGGTCCTTTGCGTGGTGCTCCCCCTCACGGGGGCACCGTGACACCCCCCATCACAACACGAGCGGATGCTGACGGCCATGGGCTGTCCCGTACACCACGAAACAGCTACAAACTACGCGCCGGATTCCGCAACGACGTGGCTCGCCTCCGTCAGCTCGTCACGCCCGTACGTTGGGTTGGCCTGCATGGACTTCCCGGCGTTGCCGTGCCGCCGCCAGCCAGCTGACCCGAAGGCAGGTCGTCACAGGTAGGACAGCATCGGAGCTCTTGGTGGAAGAGATCCGGCGTGACGTGGACACTGCCGGAGCCGATACTGACCGTTCCCGTGTCCGTGCCCGTTCTGCGCCCTGGCTGTGCTGCGGAGCCGAAGTGGGACGGCTTCCGGTCCCTGGTTCTCCGTCGACGTGGGCCGACTGGTGCTGCACTTCAAGGCGCGGCACCGAGATGGCGGCCTTTCTTTGTCGAGTCTGTTCTGTTGTACCCCGACGGGCAGATCCAAGGGGAGGTGCTGGTCACCCGCGGATTGACCTTGGCAGAGCCAGTAACAGGACGAAGGGCTGTGTTTCCGGTCTTAAGCCTCATCGAGACTGGCTCCGTAAGCGAGTGTCCTCACACGCTGACCTGCGTTGTACTGGCCGTGGTGACGACTCATCTGTGTGCGTGTGGTGATCCCTGTCCGCCGAGATCGTGGCGGTTGGCGTTGGCGGTCTTGATCTCCACTCCCCCCCCACTCGTGGTGGCTTGCCGGCGCAGGCCGCCGTATGACCAGTCGCCACGATCCGGACCTGCCCTGGGAGACGTCACAGCGCCGGGACGATGCCCGCCACGGGGATGTCGAGTGGTGGCGCGACGCAGTCTGCTACCAGGTGTACCTGCGTAGTTTCGCTGATGGAAACGGCGATGGTGTCGGGGATCTGGCCGGGCTGCGCCGACGCCTGCCCTATCTGTCCGAGCTGGGTGTGGACGCGGTGTGGGTCAATCCCTGGTACCCCTCTCCGATGGCCGACGGCGGTTACGACGTCACCGACTACCGGGCCATCGATCCCACGTTCGGGAGCCTGCCCGAGGCTCGCTCGACCTGGTGCCCAATCACGCCTCCTCGCAGCACCCCTGGTTCAGCGAGGCGCTGGCCGGCGGTCCCAGCTGCGTGGGGCGGGACCGTTTCATCTTCAGGCCGGGCCTCGGGCCAGATGGTGACCTGCCGCCCAACAACTGGCGGAGTGTTTTCGGCGGTTCGGCGTGGACCCGGGTCGTCGAACCCGACGGCATGCCCGGGCAGTGGTACCTGCATCTGTTCGCGCCTGAGCAGCCCGATCTCAACTGGGACAATGCCGAGGTTCGAGTCGGCCCTCAGGTTCTGGTTCGATCATGGCGTCGACGGGATCCGCATCGGCGTCGCGCACGCCGTGATCAAGGCCCCAGGTCTGCCGGACCTGGGGCCGGCAGACATCGAACTCATCGGCTCGGCCGCCCATCCAGGCCCCCCTCACTGGGACCGCGAGGGAATCCACGACATCTTCCGTGACTGGCGCGCGCTGGCCGACTCCTATGCCGAGCCCCGCGTCTTCGTCGCCGAGGCGTGCGCGCGCAACCCAGAACGCCTCTCCCGCTATGCCCGGCCTGGGGAACTGCACACCGCCTTCAACTTCGATTACCTGACAACCCCGTGGCGCGCGGCGCACATGCGCACCGCCATCGACAAATCCCTGACGACGACGGGCGCCGTCGGCGCACCGGCGACCTGGGTGCTCTCCAACCATGACGTCGTGCGACACCTCACCCGCTACGGGCGGCCGCAGTCCGACGGCCCGGTTCACGAGCTCGCCGATCATCTTCTCGCCGGTCCGTTCGACGTGGATCTGGGCACGCGTCGGGCACGGGCGGCCGCTCTGCTCACGCTGGCCCTTCCGGGTTGCGCCTACCTCTACCAGGGCGAGGAACTGGGTTTGTGGGAGGTGGAGGACCTGCCTGATGAGGCGTTGCAGGACCCCCATCTGGCGGCGCTCGGGGCATACCAACCGCGGTCGCGACGGCTGCCGTGTGCCGATGCCCTGGTCCGGCAACACCCCACCCTTCGGCTTCAGTCCCGACCACGCCGGGTCAGCCCCGTGGCTGCCTCAGCCGCAGGAATGGAAGCGTCTCACCGTGCAAGTGCAGCAAGGTGATGAGCAGTCGATGCTGGAGCTGTACCGGCGGGCGCTGCACATCCGCAGGACTCACCCGGCCCTGGGCTCCACATCGTGGAAACCACCCCAGCTGTTCCAGTCGCCTTGCCAGTGCTCGCAGGTCAGTTCAGCGACCCGCTCCATCTGCGTCAGCACGGGCCGTTTGCCGATCTGACTGCAATACCCAAAACGGAAGTGTCGGGAATAAGAGGTTTAACGAGACTCATGCTAGTTTCTGCGATGAGTCGGACACGGTCCGTAAGGAAGGTCGTGTGCGTTGAGGAAATCGGAGACGTTGATGCACAAGTTCAAGAAGGCTGCGGCCGTAGCGGCCATGGTCGGCGGCCTCGGCCTCGTCAGTAGCGGTGTTGCCAGCGCCAACGACGGCCCGTTCGACATCAACAACCTGCAGGTTGTTGACTGCGAGCAGAACTTCGACGCGGGCACTGCGTTCGTCCCCATCGGTTCGCTGCTCCTTGGCGACGCGAACCAGAACATCGGCAACTTCTGCACGGTGATCGGGTCGGCCGACTAAGTCCGGCACGCCATAGGATCCCGGGCCCACGAGCACGGGACCAACTCCCACGCACAAACGCCGGCCCCGACCGGCGGCTGGAGCCAACGCCTCGAGCCTCCACCGATTCCGGAGCGCTTCACACGCCCGACACCGGCATTCCAGCAACACTGCCGGCCACTCCTGCGGCCGAATACGACGTCGGCCTTCATGACCCATCGTGGTCGTGAAGGCCGACGTCGCGTTTGGGCAGGGTCTGTGTCGCGGCGCCAGGAAGATCGACGAGGTTCCCAAGAAGACGGCCCCGGTGGCACAAGCCGCGTTCCCCAAGAACAGCGTCGTCATGGATGCCGATCAGTGACGGCGCCCCGGGCTGGCCCCCGCCGCCGACCTGCCCGGATCAGGTCGGAACCGGGAAAGTCGGCCGCCGACCTTCGCGGCCTGCACCGCCTCCGCCTCCTGGCGCTCCAGCTCCTGGCGCCCGCGTTCGGCTTGTTCGGCCTTCCGCTCCGCTTCGAGCGCCCGGTGTGTAGTTGTCGCACAGGTGCACGTGGCTGTCCTCGCGGCACCAGTCGACCCTGGTGCTGGCGTTCCACCGGTCGTCGGTGAACTTGGTCCCGCAGTTGGCGCATACCGGGCGCTGGGCCTCGCATTCGGCTGCTTCCTGCGCTCGGCGGCGCCGTCCGTCTTCGGTGCGGTGGGCCAGGGCGGCATCCCGGCGCGGGGGTTGCCGATCGCGTCCCAGAGGTTCTGGTAGCGCTCGCGGCCGAAGCGCTGGAACGCGGGCCCGGCCGGGCCGTGCTCGCGCAGCAGCTCCAGCGTGGTCGCCACGATCGGCATCTTCCCGTCGAAGGAGTGGAAGCCACGCCAGCTGTTCCACACGCCCTGCCAGTTCTCGCGGGTCAGTTCAGTGACCCGCTCCATCTGCGTCAGCTCAGTCCGCTCGGGCGAATGCCGTGTCGTTTGCTGGGAAGCGCAGGTGGGCGGTGATCTGTTTTCCTGCGGCCTGGGGCCGGTACGGGCCACTTCGTAGGCGGGTTGGTGTCGCACACGGTGATCGTCAGTTCTTCCCTGGACAGGTTCAGAGTCATCTCGCAGGGACCGGGAGCGTGCCGGATGGCGTTGGTGACCAGCTCGCTGACAGTGAGTTCGGCGTCCAGTGCCAGGGTGGCTGGCACGAGGGTGCGGCCATTTTGCCGGGCGTGGACGAAGAAGGCGCGCAGGGCCTGGCGCGCGTCCGCGGGGCGGGCCGCGCCGTCGGTCCAGGCGGCGCTGTAGTGCAGCGCCGCATGCTCGTCCGTGCCCTGCTCAGCTGCCGCCTGATTCCCAAGCGGAGTGATCATGCGGGGCTCTTTCGTTGCGTTCGCCGCCCCGTTGGGGGGCATTTCCGTACTGCGTATGCCCAGGCGCCCACCGCACACACCGTGGGACGATCGGGCGCGCAGTCCCGGACAGATACTGCTCTCATGCTCCCGCCCTTTGACTTCCCGCCATGCGGCCGCACGCTGAAGGCGTGGACATCGACACTGGCCAGCGGTTGCGGCTGTGCTGCACCAGGCCGGGCCGGACGGTGGTGGCGGTGTCGGCGAGGTGAGCCCTTCTGACCGCAGCCTCGACTCGCACGTCCAGAGCCTTCGCGGCGCGGGCGTGGCAGGCACGCATCCGCTGCTCAGTGTCCGGATCAAGGGGAGGCGAGTACACCAGTGATCTCCCGCAACTGGCGACGGTCAACCGCCGACTGTGTGCCGTTTCTCATCGGGGGTAACGGACGTGCAACCGATCTGACTGGGGACCCGTGATGGCGCGCACAGCTCTGTACGACAAAGCCGCAAAGAAAGCGGGGAGACGGGCGGAGCCTGGCAAGCCCGTCCTGTCGTGGTGGGGCCGGGGGGCTGCCATGCTGTTGGCCTTCGCGGTAACCGTGGCCTTCGCCGTGGTGCTGGCCCGGCTGACTTTGGAACCGTCGGCTGCCTCCGTGTCCTTGACGCACAGTAACCTGCGCCCCGGGGACTCCATCCGCAACTATCTTGCGCAGCCCGCCTTCCGTGACACCGTCAAGCAGCTCGGCGGGAACATCGTGCTGGGCATCCCGTTCGGCGTGCTGCTGCCGGTGCTGGTGCCCAAAGTCCGTGGGCTGCTGCGCGTGGCATTGGTCACGGCGCTGGTGATGCTGCTGGTCGAACTTGTCCAAGGTGCCCTGGTCACCGGGCGAGCCTTCGACATCGATGATGTCCTGCTCAACACGTCGGGCGCCTTGCTGGGCTACCTGCTGATCGGCCGTCGGCTTGGTCGCGCCGTGCACCCCAGGCGCCGCCACTGGTGGCACCGCTTCACCCAACGGCGGGCCACTGCCGCAGACTGAGATCCTGCCGATCGGCGGAGTAAGGCAACTGCTGTCGCGGACGCATCCGGCCGGAGGTGCCTACCGAAGGGCAGGGCCACTCCGGCCGACCTCGCTGGTCTTCCGGAGATTGGGGCGGGTACCGCGCAGCTACTGGAGGCGCAGCTGTGCATTCGCCCACCGGGCGGATGTGCCCCCGCCCCGCCGGGACTTGGTCCACGGTGTGCGCGACCGGCGCCCGGGTATACGCACGCGGAAAGCCGCCTGGAGCGGCGACCGCAACGAAAGAACGCACATGGCATCCCGCTTACGAAGCAGGCGGCAGATGAGCAGGGCGCGGACAAGCAGGCCACCCTGCGCTGCGCCACGGTGTGGGACGAGGGCGCGGCTCGTGCCGTCGACGCGCGCCGGATCCTGCGCGCGTGTCTCGCTCACGCCCGACATACCGGCCGCATCTCCGTCCCGGCCCCTGTGGCGATGGACGCCGAACTCACCGTCAGTGAACTGGTCACCAACGCCATCCGGCACGCCCCCGGCCTCTGCGGGCTGATCGTCCAGCTGTCCAACGGCGAACTGACGATCACCGTGTGGGATACCTCCACCGAAGAACCCACGGTCAGGCACGGCGACCGGCACCGCATGGGCGGCCATGGACTCCACCTCGTGCACACGGTCAGCGCCAGCGTCGCACCCCACGCCCGAGGAAAACAGATCACCGCCGCCCTACGCCTGGCACCCGACGAGACCACCGCCAGGAACAGAAGCGTCCTGCCCACAACCCTCTCCGGCAGGCTGATCATCCCGCCTTCCTCCTCCTGTACGGAGTAGCGGCAGAGGGGCCGGGCGCGGCTGTTGTCCTGGTGACTGCAACACTGCTGACCCGAGGGCATACGACAGTGGCGACCGCGCAATCCGGTCGGGTGTGAGGAAGCGGTCATGGGGCACCCATCGATCGCGGGCCGCCGCCGCATCTGACGGCAGCGGCCCGACCAAACTCTGCGAGCAACGAGGGCGCCAGCCCCAGCGCAGCCCAGTCTGTGCCCGACGTGTGGACACGGCAGCCAAGAACTATGGGGACGGCTACTACGGACAAACCGTCCGCGCGTCCACGTTTTGGCCGACCTGGTCGGCGACTTCGCCGTTCAGGTCGTGCACTGCGCCGGTCCGCCCCACCGACAGCGACGACGACGTCGTCCTGTCCACCCTGCGCACCCCCACCCCGGTCTGCACCCCGCCCGGACAGTCCCCGTGGGCGGGGCGGTCAGAATTCTCGGTCGATCCCTGTGACCGCGGCCGGCCCCAGGGGTGCGTCATCCTCTGTGAAGCCGCTGTCCCGTAGTGCGCTGGAAACGATGCGTACCGCTTCGGCTTCGGCGCTGGTCTGGTTTGCTGCTTTGACTTCGAGGCGGACGGAGAACGTGTTGTTCTCTTCGACTGTCACGAGGCTCAACTCTTCGTTCTCGCCCAAGTCGGTGTTCTTGGGGTCCTGCGGGCGCAGTCTGCGTTCGACATCGGAACGTGAGGCATCGGTGACACCGTGGACGAAGGTGCCGGGGACGGTGATGACGTAGGTGGTCAAAGGGACTCCTTGCGTGGGTGTTTATCGCCTGACGCCCAGCTGGCCCATGGGTCCTCCCCGGTGCCAGGCACTGCGTTATCTGCGGTCAGTTGCAGTTGCGGACCGTCCGTATACCCCGTGTTTGCCGTGAGCATTACCCCCGCTGTGTCTCCTCGCCGGGAACCAGCAGGTTGACGAAGCTGCGCACCCTCGCGGTATCCGAGCCGAAGCCGGTACGCCGGCGCGGCGCCCAGGTGGCAGGCTTGGAGTCGAGTGGACGCTCTGTGGATCGAGAACACCGCCAATGCTGACCACGCCCGTGCCCGAGCCTTCTGGAGATCGACGCCGCCGGTAAGCGCGCCGAGGACTTCATCGTCCTGAACAAGGCAGTGCTGCTGGAGACTGCCCAGGCCCGCGAGCTTCACCTTGTTGCTGGCCAGACAAACTTCTCCGTGTGGGTGGTGGGCGTGCTCGGCGTCCAGCCGAAGTACGTGTTCGAGTTGCTGAACGACGCAGCACGCATCCGGGTGCTCGACGGGCTGGCGCAGCAGCTCGGCAAGGTCGGCGAGCCGGTCGTCCAGGCGGGTGTCGTCGTCGACGACCGCCACGAACTCTTCTCTGAACTACCGGCGGCAGCGCAGCAGCTGCCGGCAAATGAGTGGCGTCTCCGTGGATGGGCCTCATAGCTTGTGCGTTCGTGACTGATGATCCGAACGCGCACCCGAATCGACAGGGCCTCGGCCGGGTGTTCAACGAGGTGCCGAAGCTCTACGACCGGGTCCGGCCGGGATACCCCGACGAGTTGTTCTCGGACCTTTGCGCCATCACGGGCATGGACGAACGGTCGTCGGTGCTGGAGGTGGGCTGCGGCACCGGGCAGGCGACGCGCTCGCTTGCAGCGCTCGGATGCTCAGTGACCGCCGTCGAGCCGGGCGCAGATATGGCCGCACTCGCTCGCCAGCGGATGGCCTCTTTCCGGAACGTCGAAGTCGAGACGTCGAGGTTTGAGGAGTGGGACAACTGCGGTCGACGCTTCGATGTCCTCGTGGCTGCGTCGTCGTGGCACTGGGTTGACCCGTCGATTGGCTGGCAGCGAGCGCACGACATGCTCCCTCCCGGAGGCTGGATGGCGCTGCTCGGTCATGTCGTTGTCCGCCGGCCGGGAGAACCGGAGGTGTATGCCGAGACCGCCGATCTCCACGAGCGGTTCTGCCCGGGGAACCCCGATTGGGGTCATCCGCCACTCGAAGAAGACGTGCGCGGCACCGACGAGGGTTGGGGCCCGGTCGACGATCCCGGAGAATTGTTTGGCGCAACGATTGTGCGCTGGTATCCAACCGTTCAGTGGTTCACCGGGGACGGCTTTGCCGATCACCTTCGCTCGTTGTCGCTGTACCGGAGACTCGATCGCGAAGTCCGTGAGCCTTTGCTCGACGCCGTCGCCGAGCGGATCCGCACGCGGATGGGCGACCGGGCATCACGCCGTTACCTGAGCGTCCTCCGCGTTGGACGGCGTGCCCGGTGAGGCCAGGGACCTGCCCCTGAACTAGTGACCTGAGTCGGAGATTCCTCGTTGGTTTGGTATGAGTCGTCCGGGTCCGAAGATTCCGCCGTTGTCGGTGACCGATGCCCAGCGGGCTGTGCTGGAGGGTTGGGTGCGTCGCCGCTCGACGGCTCAGGCTCTGGCCCAGCGGTCGCGGATCGTGCTGGAGTGCGCCGAGGGGCACTCGATCATGGAGGTATCACGCCGGCTCGGGATCACTGCGGACACGGTTCGCACCTGGCGGCGGCGTTTCCTCGAACGCGGCTTGGACGGCCTGTCCGACAGGCGCGCAGGATCCGGCGCGCGTCGACGGCACGAGCCGCGCCCTCGTCCCACACCTTGGCGCAGCGCAGGGTGGCCTGCTTGTCCGCGCCCTGCTCATCTGCCGCCTGCTTCATACATGACCATGTGCGTTCTTTCGTTGCGGTCGCCGCTCCAGGCGGCTTTCCGCGTGCGTATACCGGGCGCCGGTCGCGCACACCGTGGACCAAGTCCCGGCGGGGCGGGGGCACATCCGGCCGGTGGGCGAATGCACAGCGGCGCCTCGGGCATGACGACGGTGAACAGAGGTACACGCTCATCGGCGTACACGGGAAGAAGTGCTGCAACCGCTGGCACCGGAAATCCGGGTGGCCAGCTCCGGGAACTCGTCCTCGTCGACCGTGGCGCTCTGCAGCCGACCATCCTCGTCCTGCCAGACGCATTCGATCAGGCCCTCGGTGGGGAGGGCACCGAGGACCGCGGCGATGTCGGAGGTCAGGTCCGGCCAGACGGCCAGCCGAGCGCGCGTCCCATCCCACGTGCACAGCGAAGGCATCCTCCGCCTCCAGCCGGCACCAGGCTCCGCCGTCACGGAGCATGATCCGAACCAGTGCCAGCGCGATGTCGAGGGGCACCTCTGTCGCGTCGTGGAAGCCAGATGCGCCGGTCGGGAAGAGTCCGTCGAGCCCGAAGCCCTCCAGCGGCTGCTCGACACCGAAGTGCATGGGGGACGAGAGCTTCGGCTCGCGACCGGCCAGGTGATCGATTCCGGTGCTCATTGCAAAGGCCTCGACCGCTTGAAGATGGGCCGCCTCGACCTGGCCATGATCGCTGACCGTGTCCTCGGGGCCAACGTAGTGACCGTGTTCATCACGGTCGGCGGGGTCGTACTCGGTGACGCGATAGACGTAGGGCGGCACTTCCCCATCTTCCAGCATGGGCCGGACTCGGCCCTGGGAAATACCATGGGAGTTGGGACTCGGGTGCAGGAACGTGTCCTGAGACGACGGGGGAATCGCTGGTCAGTCGTAGTGCGCCATGCCGTGAGCCACCGCATGCGCGGCCTCGCAGTTGGCCTCGCCCTCTGCTGGCGGGCACTCGATGTACAGGTCGAATCCCAGGCCCCTTCCTCCCTGGTATCGGGGATGTACGAGATGCCTTCCCTCGGCGTCCTGAACTCGCCCCGGTCAGACGGCCCCCACGGGTCCCGACGGCTCCCGTGAACCCGGCGAGCCGTTCCGTGAACGTACGGCGACTCGCACCACGCCAAGGATCCGTTCGAGGGGGAAATAGCCGAACGCCCGTGAGTCGAAGCTCGCCGACCGGTTGTCGCCCAGCAGTACGGCCATGCCGTTCGGTACCCGGTCCTCGGCCACGTCGGCGAGTGCCGGGACGTCCCGGCGCGGGACGGGGTCCCCGGGCAGGGCCACGACACGCTTGATCATCCACCGGCGCTGGGACACGAGGGACGGGGCTGCCTTCGCCGCGAGCGCCCGCTGTCTCCAGCCGCTGGTGCCGAACGGGGACTCGACGACCACCACCCTGCCGACCTTGAGCCGCGTGCCCCGGATGGCCAGCACCTGGTCACGGTCCCGGTAGGCCGGTTCCATGCTGACTCCGTCCACGGTGACGGCCACCAGACGGCGGGTGAGCGCGGCGGTGACGACCGCGGCGTGGTCCGCGATCATCGTCCGGCCGCCGCTTCCACCGGGTCGGCCGGGCCGACGGTGCCCGGGCCATGCCCGTCGTCCGTGTACCCGTCGGCCTGGAGGGCGAACAGGCGCGCGTACTCGCCCCCGGACCCCACCAGTTCGCGGTGGCTGCCTTCCTCCTTCACCTGGCCGTCGCCGAGTACGGCGATCCGGTGCGCGTCGCGCACGGCGCTGAGCCGGTGTGAGATCAACAAGCTGGTGCGGTCTGCCCGGTGGCGGCGGATCGAGAGGTGGATCTCGTGCTCCGCCTCGGCGTCCAGTCCCGCGGAGGGTTCGTCGAGGATCATCAGGTCGCGTCCTTCGCGGATGAAGGCCCGGGCCAGGGCCAGGCGTTGGTGCTGGCCGCCCGAGAGCAGCGTTCCTGGCCGGTGTTCCTCTGCGGGAGCGTCGTGGTGGAAGGTGCGCGAGAGCATCGTGTCGTATCCCTGGGGCAGTTGGGCGAGCTTCTCGTGCATGCCCGCCTTGGCCGCCGCGGCCTCGATCCGGTCGCGTTCCTCCAGCAGCCGCAGGTCACCGAGTCCGATGTTCTCGGCAGCGGTCATGTCGTAGTGCTGGAAGTCCTGGAAGAGCGTGCTCATCCGTGCGCGCAGCTCCACCGGATCGGCGTCGCGCAGGTCGACTCCGTCCCACAGCACGGCGCCGTGCGTGGGATCGTAGAAGCGGCACAGCAGCTTGACGAGCGTGGACTTGCCGACACCGTTCAGGCCGACCAGGGCCAGGGAACCGCCGTGCGGGATGAACAGGTTCAGGCCGCGCAGCACCCAGTCATGGTCCGGGGCGTAGCGGAACCAGACGTCGCGCAGTTCGATTCCGTGTCGCAGGGGTGTCAGCGGCACCGGCTCAGCGGCCACGGGAAGGTCGGGTTCGGCCTCGACGACCTCCAGGTAGTGGTCGAACATGAGCAGCGCGCGCTGGGACGCCGCGAGCTGGATCAACAGGCTGCCGAGCGAGCCCTGCACACCATCGACCGCCGCCACGAACATCGTGACCCCGCCGACCGTGAGGTCGCCGGTGTGGGCCGCGAACACCGCCCACACCAGACCGGCTCCGGAGACGAGGCAGGACAGCACTTCCAGGACGCTCTGCACTTTGGTCTGGCGTGCGTCCACGGACTGGGTGACGGCGTTGGCCGCCCGCCGCTCGGCCAGCACCCGCGACCGCAGGAAGTCACCGATCGCGAAGAGCCGGATCTCCTTCGCCGCGGTGGGTGCGGCGATCAACCGGGCGTAGAAGTCCTCCCTGCGCTCGATCCTGCCCACTTCGAGCACGGCACGGGCCTGGTGCCGGGACAGGGCGAGCTGGGCCACGAGCGACGGCACACCCGCCGCGAGAACGACGAGCGCCATCACCGGGTTGAGCGCCACCAGGGACACCATGAACCCCGTGACGGTCAGCAGGGAGCGGCCCGCGGACAGCGCCGCGTCCGCGAGCTGGCCCGCGACCGTCCTGCCCACGTCCTGGGCCACCCGCAGGCGGTCCAGGAAGGCCGGATCCTCCAGCCGTCCCAGGCCGGGGTGGCGGCCCACCGCGGTGAAGAGCCGGTCCTGGGCCAGCAGCCCCACCTCACGGTCCACCACACCCCGCAGATAGCGGGCGGCCAGCGGGCCGATGCCCACGATGATGGCCGCCAGCACGTAACCGAGTGCGGGAATGAGCAGCGTCCGCAGATCCGCGTCGTGCGTCAGTCCGTCGATCAGGAGCTTCGTCATCCACGCGATCAGCACCGGTACCAGGCCGGACGTGAGGGTGAGCGTCGCGTAACCGGCCGAGGCCCAGGGCGCCGCAGTGGCACACAGGACGACGGCGGCGGTGACGCGCCGGCGCGCGGAGCGTGTGTGCCCGGTCCCGGTCCCGATCTCCGAGGAAGCCGGTACGCGTCGGCGGAGCGATCTCACCGGGCCGGCACCGGTACGTCGAGGTCGATGTTGTCGGCGGTGACGATGGGGCGGCCGTGCTCGGGGCTGGGCGAGACGACCAGCACGGCAGGGAATCCCTGGAGGTCGAAGGCCTTGCTCATCTCCCCCTTCTCGGTGGTGGACTCGCGTACCACCCGGGCCACCGGACGCAGCCGCTCCAGCATGTCGGCGGCCTCCTCCGGCTCGCCCACGACGACGGCGAGCACCTTGTCCAGGCCGCCGGGGAACGAAGGGGCGAAGTCGACGAACTTCGGCAGCTTCTCCTGGCACGGGCGGCAGCTCGGCGAGAAGAAGGCGACGAGGGTGTCGCCGTGCCGCAGACTCGCGTCGTCCACCGGCTCGGCGTCCAGGGTGAGGGTGGTGAACTCGCCGATCTCGTCGCCCATGCCGACCGAGACGGGCGGGCTAGAGCTGCCGTCGCGGTTGAGGATCTCGGCCTGGTCCCGCAGACGCTTGATGATGCCGAGGCTCAGCACGAGGTTGAGGATGCACAACGCCCCGACGAAGACGAGGGCGGCGATCACGAGGGGCACGGTGTTTCTCCTGTCGGATGGCGGTGGGCATGGTGGCGGGCGACGCGGCGGTGCCCGTACCCGGCAAAAAGAGCTCCACGAGTTCGTCGAGCACGGTGACGAGTGCGCCGCACACGAGCCCGATCACGATCGTCAGGGCGACTGCGCCGGTGGTGCCGCCGGAGCCCGGACCGACCAGCGCCGCGACACCGGCCGGGACGGCCAGTGCCAGGTTGCGTACCGCCTGCCAGGCGCTTACGGGTGTCGCGGAAGCCCCGAAGCAGCGGCAGGCCGTGGCCTGACCCCGCCATACCGCGAACGCGATACCGACAGCGAAGGCGAGCAGCAGACCCGTCGCGAGCCAGGCGCCGTACCGGAACGCCCCGGGCAGTGGCGCGATCAGCAGCCCGCATACGGCGAACTCCAGGGCCACCACAGCGGGAGCCAGCAGCCTGCGCGCCCCGGGCACGGGGGCCAGTGCCTCGACCGCCGCGGCGAAGTCGGCGAAGGACTGGCGGCCACGGACCTTGCTCACCGCGGATACCAGGAAGACCAGACCGATCAGACACCTGATCCAGGTCGAGAGATAAGGCTCCACGATCCCCCAGAGTTGCTAGGTCGAGTGGGCTGGCGCATCCGTCCTGCGCAGGGGCCTTCGCCCCGCCCGGACGCTGTGAAGCGGGGCCCGGCGCCGACGCCCCGGGCCCCACGAGCACGGTCAGCAGTAGCAGTTCAGGTAACCGCCGTCGGTGCCACAGCACGGAGCGTTGTAGCGGCACCAGGTGTTCACGTTCTGGTAATGGTTGGCCACGTTGCACTGCCAGCACGCGTTCCAGCAGCCCTGCGGCCCGACCTGCGCCGAAGCGGAAATCTTGGGCACAAATCGCTCGAGCAGGGCCTGCCCTGCGGATTCCAGTATGCGAAGCATGTCGCTCTCCTCTCTAGGTCAATCGGCCCGACGTTCGTCGGATGAGCGACCTTGGCATTCGGTCGGTCGGCCGGTATTGAAGGAAATCGACATTGGATCTTTTCGACATGCACGGCAGGTACGGGACGCAACGCTGCAGCGGATTCCCGTCCATCCGGGGCGAGTGAGACCGCTGCGCGGGATTCAGCCTTCTTGCAGAATGCTGGTAATGCGACTGGCCATCCGGTCGACACCCCCTCCCCCACTCTGATATTCGGCGAGAAAACGTAGCGGCGGGCGTCCGGTCAGCGTGGTGAACTCCCTTGTCAGATGCGCCTGATCGCAGAACCCGCAGCTGGACGCGGCCTCACCGGGACTGCGGCCGGCCGTGAGCAGCGCCGCCGCGTGCTGCAAACGCAGCACGCGGGCCAGCCGTTTGGGAGTCAGCCCGAGCTGTTCCGCGAACCCGCGCTCGAGCTGGCGCTGGCTCCAGACGAGACTTTCGGCCAAGGCGGTGATCTTCAGGCGGCCGTGGGAACGTTCCAGCCGCTGCCAGGCCTCGACCACCCGAGCGGCCGCACGGGGGCCGTCCTCGCGGCAGCGCAGCAGGAACTGGTCGACCACGGCGAATCGGGAGGACCACCCCGAGGCCCGTGCGAGCTGCTCCGCCAAGTGATCGACCCGGACACCGAGCAGCTCGGAGAGCTCCACCCCGGGCTCGGGCAGGTCCCCGAGGGCCACACCGAACAGCTCGAAGGCCGCCCACGGCGCGAGCATCACCTCGACGCCACGGATCCCTCCGTGGTGCTCGCCCAGCACTGGGCGCGTAGTGGGAGGGCTCAGCAGGGATACGACCGTGCGGGTCCGATGCGCCGCACCCACCGGTGAGATCCGCAGGGCTTCGCCGAAGCCGAGGACCAGGGTCGCCAGCCCGCACGGGATCTCCAGACGTCTGCGGACCGGCCCTGGCGCGAACCGGAATCCCCGGTAGCAGAGCACCCCCGGCCCCAGCGACGCATGCGGCTGCCCCAGGGCCAGCTCCCACTGCTCCTCGGGGCATCGCAGCCGCCGCCCTGCCGGGACGTGCCTGGTCAGCAGGGAGTCGGACACCTGAGCACCCACCGTCGGCATGGACACTGCGCGGTGGCCTGAAGGTATGTGGCCTCGCCGTCGCCCCGCAGCGCCCGCACGGGGTCGTCGGACACAGCGGCGATCGCGGCAGTCGAGGCGGCGAGGGATAAATGGGGTAATGCACGCATGGCAACTCTCCGATGGTCGTGGGGGATGGTGTGATGCACGAGTGGAGTCGAGTGCCGGCGGTCCGGTCCTCGCACGCGTCCGCTCGCCCTCGACCGAGGCATAACGGCGGGCGATTTTCGGAGGTGCTGAATTCGTACGCCTCAAGAACAAGCGGACAGCGCATTGTTGTGCGGGAAGGCCCGGGTGAAGTGGGCCCGCCCGTCATTCAGTACGCGACGCTCGGCCGGGCCGTAGGGAGGGATGGGCAATCGGCTCAAATTCCCGTGCCAGGGAATCCGTGGCGGTCACCCATAGCGTGCGCACTTCATGCGGTGTGCCGGGATGCCGTGTGCGGATCTCGTGGCCGGACGGCATCGCTCGATTCAGCCATGTTCCCTCCCCGTTACGGAGACTGCTCCGCGGGGCCAAGAATCACACAGCGCCTCTAGCCACCGCCAGACCACGTAATGCCATTGGCTTGGTCTGTTCGCTCGGGCCGCCGTCGGCTTGAGCCCGACGGGTTTCACTGACCGGCTCTCCGCCGCCGGACCCTGCCGCGCCGCGGCCCAGATCTCCCTGCGCGGCGACGTACCTCTTCACCATGAAGGCTCAACTGGGGCCACACCTAGGCTCCGTAGCCAGCGCGCGCCTGGTCGGCAGTGTCCAGCTCGCCCGGACATGTGACAGCAGGTGCTCGTGCGTTTCGTCAGCGGCCCAGATCTTGGTCCCGGTCGGCAGCCGTTGCAGTCTGCGAGCGAGTGCGGCCAGTACCGCGGTACGGCGGGGGTCGCCTTTCGCGATCAGCTTGGACCGCCACCACTTGGCCACCTGGCGCACCGGCCGATACAGCATGCGCCGACTCAGGCGTGGCCGCCCCAGGTACTGGTACAGCTGGGGCGCCGTCCACGGCCCTGGCCTCCGGAGCAGGCCGGCGATCCGGGCCTCGATGCGCGGACCGGGGGGCGGGCGTGAGGCAGGCGGCACGGACGCCCTCGCGAGGGGCGTAGGACTGGCGGCGCGGACGCCCTCCTACCGCCGACGGCGCTACTCCCCGGGGAGTAATCCGCCCCTTCAGTCACCTACGGCAGTACCCCCGAAGTCGCCCTGACGCGCGACGATTCCGGCCCTTCGCGCCGGGAGTCTGGTGGAGTCCAGACACCGTCAAAGGGAAGGGGGCCCCGCCATGGGGCCCGGAAAGACAACCACTCGTACGCGGCGACGAGCCGTGCCCTGGGTGCTGATCGGGCTCTGGGTGGCCGTGCTCGCCCTGACCTTGCCGTTCGCGTCCAAGCTGTCCGATGTGCAGCAGGACCGAGCCGTCGACAATCTGCCGGCGAGCACGGACTCCACCCAAGTCGCCAAGATCCAGGAGCAGTTGCCGGGCGGCGAGACCACCGAGCTGGTGCTCGTCTACCACCGGTACGGCGGGCTGACCACCACCGACCGCGAGACGGCGGCCCAGCAGGTCGAGGAGATCGCGGGCGCGGGCCGGCTGACCGCGACGCCCAAGGTGGTGCCGTCCGAGGACGGCACCACCTTGATGTACCCGGTCGCCAGCAACGAACCGGGCATCGACGAGAAACTCCAGGACGAGTTCGTCAAAGATGTACGCGATGTCGCTCAGGGGGACGGCGGGCTGAGCGTCGAGGTGGGCGGCCCGGGGGCGCTGGACACTGACGACGTACCTGGTGACCAGCGCAAGCGTCGCCCTGCGGCGGAAGATGTGGTGGACGGGTCGCCTGTCGCAGGAACCGGAGCCGGATCCTGACGCACAGGAGCCTGTCGCAGTTTCGTAGACACCGCGGGCGTCCCTCCCACTGCCGGAGGGACGCCCGCCTGACGGAAGATGGAGCAGTGCAGCGCCCCCAATCCCTCATCGAGCGGGCCCTGACCGCCGTCAACCACCCTCCGGCGGTCCCCTCCCTGCGCAACGACGCGCACCTCGCCGCCGCGGTGGCCGCCCTCACCACGGTCATGGCCCTCTTCCTCAAGGACGGGCGCCAGCCGGACCTCCTCGCGTGGCTGCTGCTGCTGGGCGCGAACGTCCCGCTGATCTGGCGTCGGCGCCACCCCATGACCGTGATGCTGGCCATGGTGGCCTGCGTCGTCCCGTACCACGCGCTCGACTACACCCACAGCGCCCCCGTCCCGGCGACCCTGCTCGCGCTCTACACCGTCGCCGTCGCCGGCAGCGCCCGCCGCACCCTGCTCATCGGGACCGTCCTCATCAGCACGACCCTCACCGTCAACGCGGTCACCAATCCGGACGGACTCGCCGAGATCATCCGCATCACCGGCTGGCTCATCTCCGTACTGCTGCTCGGCGGCTACATCCGC
The DNA here is from genome assembly GCF_045041235.1 of Streptomyces sp. NBC_00076. Lineage (NCBI taxonomy): Bacteria > Bacillati > Actinomycetota > Actinomycetes > Kitasatosporales > Streptomycetaceae > Streptomyces > Streptomyces sp. NBC_00076. The sequence goes on along the minus strand of NZ_CP108242.1, from coordinate 10,643,609 downwards.
GTCCACCGCCAGTACCTCGCCTCCGCCCTGGAACGTGCCGAACGCGCCGAACGCACCCGCGAGGAGGAGGCCCGCCGCCGGGTCGCCGAGGAGCGGCTGCGCATCGCCCGTGACCTGCACGACCTGCTCGCGCACAGCATCACGCTCATCGGCGTGCAGACCTCCGTCGCCGCCCACGTACTGGCCGCCGACCCGGACCGCCTCGACCGCGAGGCCGTCGCGAAGGCGTTCGACGACATCGCCTACACCTGCCGCACCGCCCGCGGTGAACTCCGCACCACCCTCGAGGTGCTGCGCGCCGCCGAGCACGGCGACGGCCGCGGGCCGCTGCCCGGCCTCGACGGCATCGCCCACTTGGCGGAGACCGCCCGCACCGCCGGGGCACGGGTCGAGTTGACCGTACGGGCCGACCACGCGCCGCCCGCCGTGGGCGCCGCCGCGTACCGCATCGTGCAGGAGGCGCTGACCAACTCCGTACGGCACGGGGGACCGGGGCTTTCGATCCAGGTGCACGTGTACGAGAAGGACAGCGCCCTGCACGTCTCGGTCACCGACGACGGCACGGGGCCGTGCTCCACGGACACCCCTGGGTTCGGTCTCGTCGGGATGCGGGAGCGGGCGCGGAGTGTGGGCGGCACACTGGACGCCGGGCCGGGGGCCGCCGGGGGGTTCGAGGTGACCGCTGTACTGTCTGAGCTGCCTGTACTGTCCGCGACACGCCCGTCAACCGAGCCCGTCGCGCCGTCCGTGCACGCGCAGCAGCATCGAGAAGAGGCCCGTTGACTTCCTCCCCCTCGTGAGCGAGGGGGACCCCTACGGCTCGCGCTGTGGGGTTTTCTGCTTCACTGCACGTCCCGGTCGTGGGCCGTGCCGCAGCTGTCGCCATCCAGGTGCGGACGCGCAGCGGCATCGCCTCAGCGAGGCTGCCGCAGTGGGAGCACAGCTCGGAGGAGGGGAAGAAGCGATCCACCGCGATCACTTCCCGCCCGTACCAGTTGGCCTTGTACTCCAGCCTTGTACTCCAGCAGGGAGCGGAACTGGGCCCACGGGGCATCACTGATGGCGCGGGCCGGGGTTCGGTTTTTGACCATGGTGCGTACGGTCAGGTCCTCGTCACGAGCGTTTGGTTTTCGCGCACGAGTCGAGTGGTCAGCTTGTGCAGCACATCACGCCTGCGGTCGGCGATCCGGGCGTGGATCTTCGCGACCCTCTGGCGGGCCCTCCTTGAGCAGGGACGGGGACTGGCGCGGTGGCTGATGCTCCGTTTCCAGTCCCCGGCCTACTCAGGAGTGCTGTGTGCCCGGCATCGTCTCCCAGAACGCGCACTGGTGTTCCGTCGAGTACCGGTCGTCGTCGATCAGGGCACTCCTGCCCCCCGCCCGCAGCGACAGCATCAGGCCGTTGCCGCTGTGATAGCCGGGCCAGCTCGTCTGCCGGGCGACGGCCGGCCGGCCGGTCTTCGTGAACGCGCCCCAGTACCGCGTCATCTCGCGGGCGAGCCGGCGCTCGTCGGCGTTGAACAGCGGGGCGATGGGTGTGCCGTTGTTGAAGCTGGGCCAGATGTAGGCGAGTTCCGCGGCGTGGCCGGCCCCCCATACGTAGCCGGGGATCTGCGTCAGGCCAGGGCCGGTCCGGTGGTCGAACTCGTACGCATAGGTGGGGGTGTACCGCTCGAGGGTCCGGGCGAGCGAGCGGAGTCCGCACCCGCCGATCCCCGAGATCATCCCCGAGTCGGTCATGATCCCGCCGATGAGGTACGCCGCGGTGTACCGGTCGGACGTATCGGGCCAGGGGTAACGGGCGAGGACCTCGTCGGCCCGGGCGCCGGCGATGCCCTGGACGAAGGCGAGGTAGGCCTGCTTGCCTTCGCCTATGTAGCCCGCGGCGAAGGTGCGGCCCTCGTCACGGGTGGCGCCGACGACGACGGGCACCCGGGCGAACCTCCCGCTGTCCAGCGCATCGCCCACTCCGGTCGGGAACGTCGGAGTCCCGTCCACGAAGCGGGCCGAGAAGGTCCGGCTCGCGTCGAGGAGCGTACCCACCGAAGCCGACCGCAGACAGTCGAGGACGGCCGCCTGAGCCGTGCCGTCGCAGCCCGCTTGCCGGGCGAACGCCGTCCCGGCGGCCTCCGCCCGGGCCTGCGGTTCGCTGGTACAGGAGCCGCTCTGGATCATGGCGCGGGTGAACAGCCCGCGCGAGCCGGGCGACACCATCTGCCCGCAGACGGACCAGCCGCCCGCGGACTCGCCGTCGATGGTGACCTCATCGGGGTTCCCGCCGAAGGCGGCGATGTTGCGCTGCACCCAGCGCAGCGCGGCCTGCTGGTCCATGAACCCGTAGTTGCCGGACTCGCCGTCCTCCTCGGTGAGGGCGGGCAGGCCGAGGAAGCCGAAGGCGCCGAGTCGGTAGTTGAGCGAGACGCCGATGACACCCGTCTCCTTGACGAGCTTCGACTCGTCGTTCTGCGAGCCGCTGCCGTTCGTCAGGCCACCGCCGTGGATGAAGACGTGCACCGGAAGGCGGGCGCCGGCCCGTACGCCCGACGGCCGCCACACGTTGACGTCGAGGCAGTCCTCGGTCTCGCTGCGTGGTCCGTTGCCGCTGGGCAGTACGGGGCAGGGATTGCCGAAATCGGCCGCCTCCCGGACGCCGGTCCACCGCGCTGCGGGCCGCGGCGGCTTCCAGCGCAGGGAGCCGGTGGGCGCCGCCGCGTAGGGGATGCCGAGGAACCTCTCGACGCCCTTCGAGGTGGCGCCGCGCACAGCGCCCTTGTCGGTGGGCACCACGGTCGGCGCACTCGCGGAAGCCGTCGCGGGCAGCAGCCCGACGACGGCGAGGGACATGACTAACGCGCCGCCCAGGACAGTACGGATTCTGCTGGCAGTCATGGATGAGAACCTCTCTGGCCGGGTGCCGGCCGCGGCGGCGCGGCCGGCACCCTTGGTGGTGGGGGGGGAGGGAGCCGGGCCTGGGCGGGCCCGGCATCAGACGCGGCTCGGCACCCGGTTGACGGTGCGAGCCGTGCGGTCAGTGCGTGACGTCGACCCCGCCGTGCAGGGGGAGCGTCCGCGACGAGGAGCCGACCCACACCTCCCGGTGCCCGGTGCCGAGCACCCAGGCGTGGGAGGACGTGTTCCAGTACTTCAACTGCTGGGCGTCGACCCGGATGCGTACGGTCTTCGACTCACCGGCGCGCAGATGCACCTTCTCGTAGCCGCCGAGCGAGCGCACCGCCTGCGGCACGGTGGTCTTCGGGCTCGCACCGACGTAGACCTGGGCGACCTCGTCACCGTCACGGGTGCCGGTGTTCTTCAGGGTGAACGAGACGGTCACCCCGCCGTGACTCTGCCGTACCGCGAGGTCGCGGTAGGCGAAGGAGGTGTACGACAGGCCGTGGCCGAAGGGGAACAGCGGGGCGGCCTTCTCCTTGTCGTACCAGCGGTAGCCCACGTAGACGCCCTCGGAGTAGTTCTCCTGGTTGTCCACTCCCGGGTACCGGAGCGGGTCGCCGGCGATCGGTGTGGCGGACTCGCTCGTGGGAAACGTCTGGGTGGTCTTGCCCGACGGGTTCACGTCGCCGTAGAGCAGCCGGGCGGTGGCCTCGGCCCCGTTTTGTCCGGGGTAGTACGTGTCGAGCACCGCCTTGACCTTGGACAGCCACGGCATGGTGATCGACGATCCCGTGTTGAGGACGACGATCGTGTTCGGGTTGGCGTCGGCGACGTCGGAGATGAGCCCGTCCTGGTCGGCCGGCAGGGAGAGGTTCTTCCGGTCGACGCCCTCGGTACCGTCGTCGTAGGCGAAGACGATGGGGGTCTTCACCTGGCGGGCCAGTGCCACGGCCTGCTCCCGGGCGGTCTGCGCGGCCTGCGGGGTGACCCAGTTCAGCCGGATCTTGGCCGGTGCGCCCTGGATGGCCTGGGCGTTGGCCGCGAGGCGGTGCTTTCCCGCCGTGAGGTGCACTGTGGCGCTGCTGGAGCCCAGGAAGCCGGTGATGACGCTCTTGCCGTCGATCTTCAGCGCGCCGTACGCGGCGGGAAGGTCGTAGACGAAGGAGTAGTCGCCGTCGGCCGGCACCGTGAGGGTGCCGCTGTAGTCGAAGGACTTGTCCGGGGTGACGGTGATCGTGCCGTCCGAGCCGACCGGCAGGGCGGGGCTGAGGGCCGTCGTGGGAATGGGGGCGCCGGTGTTGTCGACGCCGGCCGCGTGGCGCACCGTGGCATTCCGGCCCGCCCGCTGCGTGATGGTGGCCAGCGGCGAGGCCGCGGAATCCGGTACGACGTAGGAGCTGCCGCCGCCGGTGACCTTCGGCGTCTTCGCCGTCGGACCGATGAGTCCGATGCTGGTGTCCTTGCCGGTCAGCGGAAGCGCCTTGCCGGTGTTCTTCAGCAGAACCGAGCCCGACTCGGCCACCTTCTGCGCGACCTTGGCGCCGCCCTTCGGGTCGCGTGCGGGCCGCCGGCCCGCGGCGCCGTCGAGGAGACCGAATTTCTTCATCTGGCCCAGGATGCGGGCGACCGCGTCGTTCAGCTCCGAGACCGGAATGGTGCCATTCGTGATCGCGGTCTTCAGTTCGCCGCCAAGAAAGACGCCGCTCGGCATCTCCTGGTCGAGGCCGTTCACGATGTCGGTCGTCGCGTGGGCCGCGCCCCAGTCCGACATGACCCAACCCTTGAAGCCCCACTGCTCTTTGAGGATCGAGTCGAGCAGTTCGTCGCTGCCGCAGCCGTGACTGCCGTTCACCGAGTTGTACGAGCACATCACCGAACCGGCGCCGGCCTTGACGGCGGCCTCGAAGGCGGGCAGCTCGATCTGACGCAGGGTCTGCTCGTCGACGTTGACGTTCACCCCCATCCGGTTGTCTTCCTGGTTGTTCTCCGCGTAGTGCTTGACGGTGGCGATCAGGCCCTGGCTCTGAACGCCCCCGATCTCGCCGGACACCATGCGGGAGCTGAGCAGCGGGTCCTCGCTGAAGGTCTCGAAGTTCCGCCCCGCGTACGGCACCCGGATGATGTTCGTCATCGGTGAGAGCAGGACGTCCTGGCCGAGCGCACGGCCGTCGCGTCCTATGACCTGGCCGAACGTACGGGCCAGTCGGTCGTCGAAAGACGAGGCGAGCGCGACCGGCGCCGGCATCGCGGTGGCGTGCGCGTTGACCCGGACGCCCGCCGGACCGTCGGTGAGCCGCAGTTCGGGGATGCCGAGGCGGGGAACCCCGGGGATGTATCCGGCCTGGCCGAGTTTACGGGGATCGGTGCCTCCATGGACGAAGGACAACTTCTCGTCCAGCGACATCCTCGCGATGAGGGCGGCGACGCGGGGAGACACGCTGCCGGTGCCCCGGGCGTCACCCGCGCCCGAGGCGCCGGGTGCCACGGCCGTGCCTGCGGCAAGGAGCATCGCGCTCGCTCCCGCGATCAGGCCGGTGCGGCGCAACCGGCCTTTCCTGCGACGTCGTACCGATGTCCGAGTGAACTCCATGCGGGCTCCTCTTCAACGAATGCTCGACCATTCATATGCACTCGCCCAGATCGTCCGCGAAGCCGCCGATGAGCGCCCCCAGCACCGGAGGCAGGATCAGCGCGACCAGTACCGAGGCCCTTTTGGTCATGGTGACCAGCAGGAGGACGGCGATCGTGGCGAAGCCCAGAGCTGCCGGCATGGCGGTGCTCGCTTTCTCGGGGACGGGCCCTCGGCGGGGCGGGGCGGGGCGGAGTCGGGCGAGGGCAAGCCGAGGTGTTACGCGAGAGTTTCGAAGCACCACCGGATCGGTGTCCAGCATCAAACCGAGATCTGTCCATGCGATGAACGCATCAATCAACGCGGGCGAGCCCTACACTCGTCGGCCACGGAGGCCACCGCCTTGCGACAACTGACGGCGTACACGGCCGTCGCCCTGGTCGCGAGCTTCACCACGGCCGCCGCGGAGATGCACCTCTCCCAGTCCTCGCTCAGCCGCGCCGTCGCAGACGCCTCCAGCAGCGCCTGCCGGTTGGCTGACCGGCGGTGCACCGTGATCCTGGTCAGCCCCGCTTCTTCGGCGATCTGGCGCCGGCCTACGTCGGCGAGAAAGTGCGGGGCTTCTTCACCAACAGTCCGAGGATGTGCGACGGGGCCGGTCCGGCCGCCACCGACGGCGTCGAAATCACCGCGGACCGATCAACGCGGCATGTCATGACGCCGAGCGGCGGCGCTGTTGTGGAGAAGGGCCGCGAAGGACTGGGCGGCGGGGGTGAGGGCGTGTTCGCTCATGCGGACGAGGAGGACGCGGCGCACCGGGCCGGCGGGGTGCAGCGGCAGGATGCTGACACCGGCTCGGATGCCTTCCAGGGCAAGGGTGGGGGCGAGGGCGGCGCCGATGCCGGCGGCGACCATGGCCCGGGCCTCCGCCCTGCATGCGCGGCAGATCCATGCCTACGTGTGCGGCGAGCCCTATCTCCACGGCGTCGACGCCGAGGTCGGCAGCCGTGAGCAACGGGCCGATCCGGCGGCGCAGTTCGGCCGACTCCGTGAGCGGGCTGGAAACAGTCCATGCCGAAGGACTGGAGGCAGCAGGACCAGGACGCGGAGCCCTCCGGCGCCCACCACAGCGGGCACACGGTGCGCTCCGGCGAGAACCTGTCGACGATCGCCGAAGACGAACTCGGCGACGCCGGTGACTACATGGACATCGCCCGCCTCAACCAGGGCAAGAAGCAGCAGGACGGCCGCACATTCACCGACCGGACGAGATCTACTCCGGGTGGAAGCTGGTCCTGCCCGGCGCCGACTCCGCTCCTTCCCAGGACAAGCCCGCCGACGAGCACCCCAGTACCGGTCAGGACTCCTCCACCGGCAAGCTCTTCGCGGGAGCAGGGCCGGGGCTGAGGATCAGCGGCGTCGTGGACTGGGTCGAGACCTCGTGGGGACCTGCCGAGGACGTGCGCATTGGCCGCCGTGGTGCTCGTTCATGGCCTGTATCACCGTCCCGAACACTTCGCCCTGGTGGTGCTTGGCCACCCACGTACGCGTGGCCGTCCAGCCACGGTCGTCGAGGCCGGTCAGCACCGCCTCCACGAACTCCCGCCGGTCGTCGCCATGATCGCGGAACCACATTCCCAGCTGGTGCTGTGCGTCCGGAAGGTCGAACCGCGTGTACTGGGCGCGCGCGGTCAGCGCGTCCTGTACGGCCTCGGTCACCGCGGGCGGGATCACCGCGTCCGTGCCCGGCACGGCGAGCACCGCCCGGCCCTCGTACGCCCGCAGCTCCTCAAGCGCGGGCGCCTGCCGCCAGCTGTCCGGCTGCCGGATGCTCTCGCTGAACCGGCTGTTCCCGTCCCCGAAGGGAACGTCCCACGCTTCGGCGGTGTACACGGCGGGTGCACACAGCCCCAGGGCCGTCACTCGATCCCCATAGTGCCGGAGGAGATCCGCCACCGTCTGCCCGCTCATGCTGAACCCCACCAGGACCAGCGGCCCGTCCTCCGCCGCGTACGCGTCGATCACCGCTACGGCCTGCTCGAACCGTCGCCGCAGGCTTAACTCGCTCAGTTTGCCGGTGCTTTCGCCGTGCCCGGAGAAGTCGAAGGCGATCCCGCGACAGCCGTGGGCCACGAACTCCCGCACCAGCGGAAGCAATCGCTCCGTACTGCTGGTGCCCGCGCCATGCAGCACCACGGCGGTGACCCCGGACGGCTCACCGCCGTACACACCGTTGAGTCGTTCACCGTCATGTTCGTACGTGAAGTCGAAGAGCATGCCCTCTATTCACTCACTCCGTGGCCTCCGTTCTTCGAGAGTGTCACCGCAAGCGTCCGACCCTGGTCTCCGCTCTTCAAGCGGCGGCTGAGTTCGGCGGCGTACTGCGCGCGGGGGGGGCGCCCGCGGCGGCTGCCCAGCCAGTGGCCGCTCCGATGGAGAAAAGCCGCGAACCGGCCGCCCCAGACCCTCGACGCCACTCCCCCTCCCGCCGCCGAACAGCTCCGTGCCGCCGTGCCCACATTGCGCCTGCGCGCAGGACGCCCCGCACCAAACGACATCGCGGTCGCCAGCCGCTGGCTGCTGGCTGCTGAGCGCCAGCGCCGTCGCCTCCATCCTCGAAGCCACGATCCTGCCGCACCGCGACCTACTGCAGACCTTCGTGCGCGTCCTCGGCGGCGACGTCGACCACTTCAACCAACTCCTGGACGACGCCCACCGCGAGACCACCACGTCCGGGCGCAGGGTGCGCAGTGGGACGGGCGGTTCTTTGGCCGCGATCCCTCGCAACGGACAGTTGCCACGTCGTCGGCCAGGTGTAAAGCAGGTCGACTGCGCGCAATCGGCAGGCGCACTCGCCCAGGGCGTCATGCAGATGTTCTACCAGTCGGTCAGGTCCGCTGTTCTACCAGTCGGTCAGGTCCGCGATGAGATCGCAGTGAGGGTCGTCGGGAGACGGCTTCTGGTGCTGCTCTTCTTCGATGAGGCTGGGAAGGGAGGCGATCAAAGCGGTAGGCGTACCGGTGAGGCGAATGTCTGCGCCGATGATGCCTGGGTGGTCGGAGCGCTGCACGTACAGGCGCAACAGGCTGTGTCCCAGAAGTAGAAACCCGATCAGGAAGGGGTTCTCCTCGTCGCCGGGGCCCGACAAGGCGCGCAAGAGGGTGAGTGCCTGGCCCTGTTCGGGTTCTGGGTCCGGGGTGATTTCCTCGGGACGGAGGCGGATGACGGTCATCCCCATGGCTTCGCTGATGTCGCTGCTGCTGTAGAGCTGAGTGCCGGCCAGTACGGTGCGCAGGATGCCGGGGATGTAGTACGGGGCGACGGCGTCGTGGGGAATCTCGTAGAGGAACGTAGCGCCGTCCTCGTCGTCTCCAGCATGGACTGCGATCCGGACGGCGCCTGGGGCGGGCACGACGCCGCGCAGGCGGCAGCCCTCGGCGATGGGGGCGTTGAGGTAGTACAGCAGCAGGCGGCTGACAGCCGCCTGCTGCTCTCGGTCTTCGGAATCGATCACTGATTCATCCATGCGGGGCACTTGTTGTTCGGCTGGTTGCGGCAGAAGGCGTTGACGACGCCGATTTTCTGTCCCCGACCGGCGTCGTACCGTCCGTCCTTAGTCTTGCGGGTGTACTGAACGATCACGACAAACTTAACCTGCGCGGGGCTGCCGCCGGTTCTGATCGCGACGCCGTCATACTCCAACCGCCCGTGGCCGTCATTGCGGTCGACTTTGTCCTTGAGGGCCGCGTTGAGGATGGCACACTTCTTGATGTTGTGCCGGTGGGTGAAGTGGTTCCAGCCGAGCTCGGAATTGCCGTTCCGGGTAACGATCTTGCGTCCGTCGTCATCAGTCGACGTGCAGTGAACCCTCTTGTCGAACGGATTTGGTACGACCGGACCTGGCCTGGCCTGCGCGGTCGTGGATGCACCGGACAGAAGGACTGCGGTAGTCAGGGCAGTGGCCGCTAACGGAATAATCTTCTTCATGGCGCGATCATGACACATACCAAAAGGGCGATCACCATATTTTGGAACACATGCGCATGTCGGTGTCTCGCCAGGCAGGTCAACAGAATTCGGTTACGAGCTCTGTGGAGAGGCCAAGGTCTATCAAGGCTCTCTTGGCACACGAACACCGCGCTCTGGCAATGACCAGTTGGGGGCGGTGCGGAGCCCGCCTGGCACACGGTGTGGGGGTGAAGGCGCCCGACCTCGCGAGGCCGGGCGACGGCGTCTCATACAGCGGCGTCCCCACGACCCGGCTGCCGTCGCCGTCAACGGAGCAGCAGCAGCCCGAACCATTCGGTGTGCCGCGCGAATGCGAGCAGGTCGACGACGTCACGCCACGCTCGCTCCGCGTGCCGTGGGTGGTAGCCGACGCCGGGGACCACGGTGTGGTCGACCGGTAGTGGTGGAAGGCGCCTGTAAGGCGCCGCCGTAGACCACGAGGCGCCCGTCGACGCCCGCGGTCTGCATCTCGGTGGTGAATGCGTCCCGTTGCGCGGGCGGCATGGTCGGGTCTTCCGACCCGAACCCGGCCCACACTGGGCAGCGGATGCGCGCCGTCTCGCCCGGTCGGCCCGTGGTAGTTGCGTTGACTGTCCCGATCGCGCGCGGGTCGACGCCGTCGCGCCCGAGTTCCAGCGCGATTGCGCCCGCGGTGCCGTAGCCGACGGCGGCGATCCGGTCGGGGTCGGTCCGCGGCTCGACGCGGAATGTCGAGCGCCGCGTGGGAGCTTTTGGGATGAACGCGTTTCTGTGACGCGAAGCGCCCCCGCGGCCCAAGGCGGCAGGGGCGCGGTGGAGCTATGAGGCCGGTTCGTACGTCACTGTCTGGCCGGGGCAGCCGATGGCCACATGCCGCAGGGCATCCAGCTCGGCTTCGTCGGAGGCCAGGCCCCAGCGGAGCTTTGTGCCCACCCACTCGGCCACATACCGGCAGTGCACGTCGGCGGCGGGCGGCAGCCACTCGGCCGGGTCCTGGTCAGCCCTGCTCCGGTTCGAGCGAGCGGTGACCGCGACCAGCGACTGCTCGGCGCCCTGGTCGTTGGCGTACTGCTCGCGGCACAGACGCCCGCAGCCGCCCGTCAGCGCCTGCTGGGGATCAGCCCATCGGCCGCCGAGCGATGGGCGGCCGGGTCCGTTGGAACGGCCTACGCGGCCGAGGTGGCCCGCCGATCCTGAGAAGCCGCGCGAGGGGCATTGAGAAGAAATCTTTGCATAGATATCTTCTCGTCATGCCTGAACTACGACCACGCGTGCTGTCTGACATCGACGCGCTCAAGGCCCTCGCTCACCCGCTGCGCCAACAACTGGTGACCTGGCTTCAGCGCCATGGTCCGGCTACGTCCGCCGACCTGGCCGCAGAGTTCGGTGAGGACCGCGGCGCGACCAGCTATCACCTGCGCCAACTGGCCCGGTTCGGGTTCATCGAAGAGGACACGGCCCGCTCATCCGGGCGTCGCAAGTACTGGCGAGCCATCCCACAGGACGTGCGGCTGCCGCGCCGCCCGACGGAACCCGAGGTTGCTCTCGCCGCCGAGGAAATCGGCCGGCAATGGATGGAGCGTGCTGATCGTGACCTGACCGCCTACCTGTCCAACAGAGAAACGTTCGGCGAGTTTGCAGGCAGCGCCATGCACTCCTTCGGCAGCACCATGCTCACCGCTGAGGAACTGGCCCAGTTCGGTGAGGAGTACATCGCCTTCCTCAAACGCTGGGACCGGGAACCCGGTCAGGCACCCCCCGGCAGTCGGCACATCTCCGTGGTGTTCCATGCCTTTCCCACCCCTGACAGCGGGAACGCATCGTGACCGCCCCGACCGCCGAAGGAACCACCGAACGACCCTCGTTATGGCGCAACCGCGAGTTCGTCGCTCTGTGGAGCGGTCAGGTCGTCTCGACCCTGGGCGCCCAGATCAGCGGGACGGCGATGCCACTGCTTGTGCTTGCGACCACTGGATCGCCCTCCGACGCCGGGATCGTCGGAGCCGCCGGCACGCTCCCCTTCCTCATCGCTCACCTGCCGGCCGGAGCGCTGGTGGACCGGTGGAACCGCCGCAAGATCCTGCTGATCAGCGAACTCGTCGCGGGACTGGCACTCTCCACCGTCCCGATCGCCCTGTGGTGGGGCAAACTCACGGTCACGCACCTCTCCGTGATCGCCTTCGTGCAGGGACTGTGCTTCGTCTTCTTCGGGCTGGCCGAGCGCGCCGCACTCCCGAAGATCGTCCCCATCGCACTCCTGTCCACCGCAGTGGCCCATAACGAGGCCAGGAGCCGCGGTGCGGCTCTGGCCGGTCCTCCCCTGGGCGGCATGCTCTTCGGCATCGACCGCGCCATGCCATTCCTGGCCGACGCGGTCTCCTACATCGTTGCCTCCATCGTGCTGCTGTTCATCCGAAGCGACCTGCAGAACCAGACAAAGCCTCCATCGGAGCCTCTGTGGCAGGCGACCACCGCAGGTTTGCTCTGGGTCTGGCGCCACCCCCTCATCCGCGCAGCGATCCTGTTGATCGCCGTCAGCAACATGGTCTTCCAGGCCCTCGTATTGATCCTGGTCGTCCTCGCCCAACACCAAGGCGCCACATCCACCACCATCGGGATGATGCTCGGCATCCACAGCGGTGGCGGTCTGATCGGCGCACTCGCGGCGAGCAGGCTCCATCGTCACTTCAAGCCCAAGACCGTCATCGTCGGCGCCAATTGGATCTGGGCTGCGCTTCTGCCTCTGTTCGCACTCACGTCGAGCCCTCTGCTGATAGGTGCTATCGGTGCTGCCAGCGCGTTCATCGGACCGTTGTGGAACGTTGTGATCATCACCTACACAACCGTCCTGGTTCCCAACGAGCTACTGGGCCGTGTCACCAGCGCGGCCATGACCCTGTCCTGGGGGGTCATGCCGCTGGCCTCCCTCGGTGCCGGATACCTGCTCACCGCCATCGGACCCACCGGCTCCGTGTTCGTGCTTGCCACGGTGATGCTTGTTACCGCGGTCATCGCCTCCGTCAGTCCGGCTGTCCGTCATGCCCCGCCGATCCCCGCGCACGACAAGTCGGCCTAACCTCGACCGCCAACTGCGGAATCCGCCGCCCGGTGCCTGGCTCTATTCCGCGCCCTTGAATATCCGAACCTGCTGCTAGCCCTGGAGAAGATCGCCACCAAGACCGGCAAGGGCCGCTTCTACAAGCTGGCCGACTTCGGCGTCAACGGCGCCTTCCACTCGACATTCTCTGCACTTTGCGATTCCAGACGCCCTGCCTGTAGCTGCTGGAGGTCGGAGCTGGCCCAAATCGGCTTGTCGCTCCAAATCGACTCACCCTAAGGTGGGATTACTTCGACGAGACGCTCCCCAGAAGCATGCCGCAGGGCGGGAGCGTCCCACCTCGCTGAGGTGCCGGAGAGGCGGCAGCAGTCTCTGTCGACCCTTCCCTTCGGAGGTCTCCTTCATGAACATTGGTCTTGGTCTGCCTATCGGCGACCCTGCCACCTTGCTTACCTGGGCCCAGCGCGCCGACGCCGGGCCCTTCAGCACGCTCGGCCTGCTCGACCGGCTCGTCTACCACAACCCTGAACCACTGGTCGCTCTTGCCATCCTCGCGGGCGCCACCTCCCGCATCCGCGTCCAGACGGAGGTGCTGCTCGCCCCGCTGCGCGACACCGCCCTCCTCGCCAAGCAAGCCGCCACCTTGGATCGGATGACCGGTGGCCGCTTGGTCCTCGGCCTGGGCATCGGCGGCCGGGACGACGACCACCAGGTCACGGGCATCGACATGCGCACCCGAGGCCGTCGCCTCGACGAGCAGATGGCGGTGATGCGCCGCCTGTGGTCCGGCGAGCCGTACGGCGACGGCATCGGCCCGATCGGTCCTGCGCCCGCCCGGTCCGGCGGCCCCGAGGTGCTCTTCGGTGGCTTCAAGCCGCCGCCATCGAACGCGTCGCGCGCTGGGGTGACGGCTTCCTCGCAGCAGCAGCGCCCTCCTGGGCAGGCGGCCTGTTCGACACCGTCCGCAGGTTCTGGAAGGAGTACGACCGCGACGGCGAACCGCGTATTGTCGCGCAAGTCAACGTCGCGCTCGGCCCTGCAGACGTGATCTACGACGCCCAGGCCAATATGCACGCGTACTACACCTTCACCGGCATGGCCGATCGGATGGTCGCCGGACTGCTCACGACGCCGAACGAGATCCGCGATGTGATCGCCGGCTTCGCCGATCTCGGCGCCGACGAGGTCATGCTCTATTGCTACGGCCTCGACCCAAGCCAGGTAGACCGCCTTGCTGATGCCCTGTGACGGTGGCATGTATGTGACCGACAGGCCCCCATCAGACCGTGCTGCTGGTCTCAGCGCTTCTGATCACCCCGGCGTGGCGTGGTGCTTTTGATGAGGAACCACGGGAAGCCCGAGGGAGACCGGACCGCTTCGGGCGAAGCGGCGGGCCTGCTCCCGCTTGCCACGCAGGAAGGTGAGGGTGAGGTCGAGTCCGTCGATCTCACCCCGCCAGCCTTCGGCGACAGCACGCTCGCGGCGCGCGAGGAGGTCCTCCTTCGGCGGCGTCGACGTCGTCGTCCACACCGCGGGCATCATGCCGCTCGCCCCCATCGCGCAGATGGACCTGGACGCTTTCGATCGCAGCGAGCGCACTGACCCGTGCCGGGGTCCGGGCCGAGTCCCCTTCGACGACACCCTCGCCGAACACCTCGTCGACCAAGCACTCCACGGCGCAATACCCCACGCAGCATGACTGCCCATGAGGCCGGTCATCACCGACTACACCCCCGCACACACCGCAAACAGGCGTCGTTCACCTCGATATGCCGCGGCAACCGGGACTATCACCAACACCACCGAAGCGGTTCCGCGCGATGCCCAGGACGCGCACGGTGAAGCCGGCGTTGTTGACCAGGATGTCCAGACCGCCCAGCCGATCGACGGTTTCGTATACTCCTGCCTCTGGCGCGGCCGGATCTGCCACATCGACCACGACGGGAATCGTGGCACCGTCGGCCCCGGTGACCGCGGACGCGACGGCTCGGGCGGCGTGGTGGTGACGGTCCGCCACCGCCACTGCCATTCCGTGGCGGGCGAAGTCCAAGGAGACGGCCCGGTCGGGGCGCACCGGCAAAAGTTCAGCAAGGAGAAGTCTGCGGGCACCTTCGACGGCGACGAGGAGCTGTGAAGGCGCCGGTCCGCCCTCGGGGGAACGGCGTGTGGCCCGGGGCCGGTAGTTGCTTCCTGCCGCAATGTCGGCGGGGCGGCCGGGCGTCGTCGGTGCTTGGCCGTGTCCGGCGGATCATGTGGCCGTGATGGCACCAAGTTGGTTCTCGCGGGCCGGACTGCGCCCGGCTGCGAGGCGTTTCTGCCTCTTGGGCATGGGCAGGACCGCCAGTGCGGTGTCTGCAATGTTCCGCAGCGTCTCCGGATCCAGACCGGCCTTGCCTACCGCCTCGATACCGCGGACCACCGTCAGCAGCAGTGCCGCCAACCGCTCCGGATCCGCAGCGCTGTCGATGTCGCCGTGGCGCTGGGCGGCGCTGATCTCCGTCCGCAGCAGGGTCAGCAGTGCCGTCATGGTCTCGGCCGACCGTCCGGCGACCGTCGGATCGTGCTGGGCCAGTTCCGCCGCGCCCTTGGCCAACAGGCACCCGCGGCGCTCGGTGTCGGAGGCGGTGTTCTCCGCCATTAGGTGCACGTATCCCGACAGCCGAGCCAAGGCCTCTGCGTCCGGGCCACCTGCCAGCCGCCCTTCGGCCACCTCAACGACTGCGGTGCACCAGTCGCCGAACACACGGTGGAACAACTTGCCCTTGTCGCCGAATGCGCCGTACAGGCTGCCCTTCCCCAGGCCGGTCGCCTGGGCGATGTCGTCCATCCGGGTTCCTGCATAGCCGGTCGCCCAGAACTGTTCCCGGGCCCGCTCCAGGACTTGGCGTTCGTCGAATGCGCGTGGTCTCGGCATGGTCTCACCCTAACCATTCTTGACTCGATCGTCCATTACTGGCTACGTTATGGACGATCCATTCCACAACTGAAGGGGTTCGACATGCCAGGCGTTCTGCAGGAAAAGGTGGCCGTGATCACCGGAGGGACCAGCGGGATCGGGCTGGCCATCGCCCACCGCTTCGTCCGGGAGGGCGCACGGGTCTTCGTGGGCGCCGCGGGGCCGGACGCCGACCGGTTCGCCGAGGCCGTCGTGCCACTGGGGCGGCTGGCCGACGCCGAGGAAATCGCCGAGGCCGCTCTCTTCCTGGCTTCGGACGCCTCGTCGTTCGTCACCGGCGCCGAACTCTTCGCCGACGGCGGCTACACCCGGGCCTGAACGACGGCCAGTGGTGCGCATCCGGTTCCCGCGAAGCGATGGGGCGCACTCCCGGCCGCGCGTGTGCGTCGTACGAGGCCACGCAGGAGGCCACCCGATGAAGCGCCGTTTCTTTCGACGCTGCGGCCACGCGCCGGCGCCCGCAGCCCCGAGGACCAGGCCGCCGTCGACCAGTTCCGCGCACTGCTCGCCGCCCTGCGCGCCCCCCCGTTATCTTCTTCGCGGTCCTGCAAGAGGGCCGCTGGCCTCCGGGCCCGGCATGGCTGTTCCCCTCTGCCGAACTGATGACCTGGGGGGGGGTGGTGTCACCGGGCCCGGGAAGTGCCGTCAGAGACGCTGATGAGCGCCGTTTCTTTCGACGCTGCGGCCACGCGCCGGCGCCCGCAGCCCCGAGGACCAGGCCGCCGTCGACCAGTTCCGCGCACTGCTCGCCGCCCTGCGCGCCCCCCCGTTATCTTCTTCGCGGTCCTGCAAGAGGGCCGCTGGCCTCCGGGCCCGGCATGGCTGTTCCCCTCTGCCGAACTGATGACCTGGGGGGGGTGGTGTCACCGGGCCCGGGAAGTGCCGTCAGAGACGCTGATGAGTGCCTCTGTGTGTCAAGCGGCAGCAGGGAAAGTCCTGTGGCGGTCGCGTTTGAGGGTGCGGTAGACGACGTTCGACAGGCGCCGCTTGAGGGCCCTGCGGGCCTCCGCAGGCGTCTTGCCTTCGGCGATTTTCCGCAGGTAGTAGTCCTGGCCTCGGCCGCCGTCGCGGATCTGGCAGACCGCGATGATGTGCAGCACGCAGTTCAGCGCGCGGTTGCCTCCGGTGTTGAGGCGGTGGCGGGTGTTCTTGCCGCTGGAGGCGTCCAGGGGTGCTGTGCCGGTGTAGCTGGCGAAGTGGTGCTCGGTGGGGAAGCGGGTGACGTCGCCGACGTGTCCGAGGAGCTTGGCGGCGAACACAGTGCCCAGACCGGGAAGCGCGGTCAGCGCGGTGCGGGCGGCGGCCAGCGCGTCGCGCATCTGGGCTTCGTTGTCACGGACTTGCCGGTCGACGCGCCGCAGGTCGGCAAGCAGATCCCGAGCGAGGTCGCGGCGGCAGCAGTCGGTGGCGGTGGCTGGGCGGATGCCCTTCATGAGGGCGGCGGCCTTCTCCGCGGACAGGCGGGTGGAGGCACCCCCGGGCAACAGGTCTCGCAGCACGGCGTGGAGGCGATTGATGATGCGGGTGCGTTCGTTGACCAAGTCGTCGTGCCGCTCGGTCAGCAGCCGCAGGATCGTCGACTGGTCTTCCGGTTCGACCTTGCGCAGGTCGTGGCGGAAGAGGGCGACCTGGGCGACGTGCAGAGCGTCTGCTGCATCAGTCTTGCGGTCCCCGCCGGTGGCCAGGAGCCGGGCCCGGGCGGAGAGGGTAGAGGGCACGTCCACCACGTGCTCGCCGGCGCAGGCCAGCTGCTGTGCGAGGCTGCGGCCGAGTCCCTTGGCGCCCTCGACGGCGAAGCGGCGTTCCGGCCACCGCTCGCACCAGCTCATCAGCTGGCCGACGGTTCCGGCGTTGACGACGAAGCGCCGCTGGGCGAGCTGGTGTCCGGCGGTGTCGACGGCGACGGCGGTGTGGGACGACTTGTGGGGATCGATACCGATGGTGATCACGTGCACCTTGCCCAGGTCGAACGGGATGGGATGGGTGCGGTGGGCACTCTGACTTGAAGTCTCAGCGTCCATTTGGTCACGCCTCTGTCGAGCCACACCGCGCGGGTGCCGGCCGGCGGCGGCAAACTCATCATGAGCCAGCCCGAGTTGGGGCGGCATGAGGTCACGCGAGCCCGTGCCGGTCGGCACCCTGGACGCTACGGCTGCAGACCGCGCGTCTGGGGTCGATTCAACAAGTCAGAGGCCCGGCCACCGCCCGGTCCGGCGCAATGCCGGACAGCTCGCGGGCGACAGGTCTGCGCCCGGGGTCGGCGTGGATGCTCACGTCGTCGAGAAGGCCGCGGCGTTCGCGTTCCTCGGTGTTCCTCGATCTGCTGCTCGGTCACCGCCAGGCACTCGAAGACGACCTTCGAGCCGGGGTTCTCCGACCACGGCCATCTGGGACGGCAAGAGATCTGCCCCTGACCGGCCGGTCAGGGGCAGTCGTACGTGAAGTGGGTGGTCGCCGGGCGGTGAGTGGGCGAGAGGAGGCGCAGTTCGGCCTGTGCCGTGTAGTGGCCCTTGCCCTGGAAGGTCCACAGCAGGTGCAGGCGGGCCTGTGTCTGGCCCCGGGTCACTACTTCGCGCAGGACGCCCGAGGCGGTGCCGTCGCTTCGGGTCCAGCGGTAGGAGAGGGTGCCCGGCCGGCCGTTGGTGGTGACGAGGGCGATGATGTCCGCTGTGTCGTCGCATCCCAGAACCGTCGGCCGGGCGGTGACCGCCACTGTGCGTGCCGCGACGGACGGTCCTGGGCGCTGCCAGGCGAGGAAGGCGACGACGGCGATCAGAACGAGCGCCGGTAGAGCGTGTCTTCGCAGGCGTCGGCGCGGGGGTGCGAGGGGCGGCGGCACCGTGGTCAGCGTGCTGTGCGTGCGGTGTGCGACGGCCGCCGTCACGCCCGGGCCGAAACGCAGCACGGTGCCTTCGGAACGGTCGGGCAGCGTCGGTGGTGTGGGTGGTGTGAGTGCTGCCGACGGGGCGGCCGGTGTCGGCCAGATCTCCGTTGAGGGTGACCCGACGAGGGTGGCCTCCGGCTCGGGCCTCTGGATCCAGTGGCTGGCCAGCACCGTGGCGCTGTACTCGTCGTCGGCGGGGTAGAGCACCCGGGTGGGCTCGGCGGCGGCCGGGTCGAGCACCCGGGTGGGCTCGGCGTCGGCCGGGTCGAGCACCCGGGTGGGCTCGGCGGCCTCGGCGGAAGCCGGAGTGCGGTCGTCGTCCTGAGTGGTCATCGGAGGCCACATCCCCTGGTCAGAAGCTGCTGCGAGGCGCCGCCGTCGGCGGAGGCCGGCGTGGTCGTGGCCTGCACCGTCCAGTAACAGCCGTTCCCCTGGAAAGTGTGGTCGACGGTGAGTGTGTACTGGGTGGCGCCGCTGCGTCCGAACGTCTGGGACTCGCCGTCCGGGGTGGTGCCGAGCTGTAGCCCGGTGTCGCCCGTGGACCACGAGACGGTGACGGAGATCGGCCCGGTGCCGTCCGTGGTGATGTCGATCGTGGCCGAGGCGGTCGTCGAACCCGTCTGCTGGAAGCTCGACACCGCGATGTCCTTGACGGCTGGCGGGGCCGGGGAGGTGGGGGCAGCGGTCGTCGGTGTCGCCCCGGTGGCCGTCGCGGTGGGTGTCGTGGTCGCCGGGGGCGGAGCCGTGGTGGTGGGCGCGGAGGGCTCGCCAGTGCCGGCTGTCGCCAGGTCCGAGGGCGCCAGGCCGGGTGACACCAGGGACGACGGGGACGACGGGGACGACGGGGAGGGGTCGGCCGACGCGGTAGGGCCGGTAGGTCCTCCCGACTCGAGGCCGGACTGGGCACTGGTGGTGGCCAGGGCCTGCGCCGCCTGCTGCGGATCCGCTCCCGGGGTGCGCTGGACGGCGTAGGACAGGACGACGGCCAGGAGCACGGCCGCACCGGCCACCAGCATCCCCGGCCGGCCGGGCCGCCACGACCGCGCCCAGCCGAGGCCCGGTTCGCGGCCCAGGACCGTACGTGCGGTGTCGGTGGTGGTTCGCGGGGCAGTGCGGGCCGAGGGCAGCAGCAGCGGCAGCAGTGCCGCCAGCGCGGCGAGCCGGCCGCGGCCGCGTTCCTCCCAGTCGGGCCCGTAGGCTGCCCCGGCAACCGCCTCCAGTTCCGTGACGAACTCCTCGGCGTCTCTGGGCCGTTGCTGCGGATCCTTGGCCATACCGCGCCGCACCAGCTCCCGCACCGACTCCGGGACCTCCTCGGCGGGGACGGGCGCGTCGATGTGCTGCAGCGCGAGTTCGGCGAGATTGTCACCCGCGTACGGCTTGTGGCCCGTCAGACACTCGAAGAACGTGGCCGAGGCCGCGTACACGTCGGCGGCGGGAGAGGCGGGCGCGCCGGTCCACTGCTCCGGGGCCATGTAGGCGGGGGTTCCCGCCACGCCGACGCTGGTGCCGACGTCCACCGCAATCCCGAAGTCGACGAGCTTGGACGATCCGTCCGGTACGACCAGGACGTTCGCCGGCTTGTAGTCGCGGTGGACGACGCCGATGCGGTGCGCGTCATGCAGACCGAGCAGCGATCCCTTGAGAAGCACGAGTGCGGCCTCGGGGTCGAGCGGGCCCTGCCCGGCCAGTAGGGTCCGCAGCGAGACGCCGTCGACTAGCTCCATCACGATGGCGGCGCCGTCCGGGCTTTCGACGTACTCGTACAACCCCGTGACGTACGGGCTCTCGAGGCCGCCGAGCAGCCGCGCCTCCGCCCTGAACTCGTGTACGAAGCCCGGCCGGGTGCGCAGTGACTCGCTGAGGTACTTCACCGCGACCGGAACGCCGGTCTCCTCGTGCACGGCCAGGACAACCCGCCCGCTCGCCCCGGATCCGAGCTCCAGTGACTCGGTGTATCCAGGCACTGCCCATGTGTTCATTCCAGCCCCCCAAGGCCGCGCGTGCTGCCGGAAACCCACCGCCACCGGAGCTTCGGCCACGCGCCCAAAGACACATTTTCAGCCACTGCGGTTGCGGTGCGGCAGCCAGGAACCCGGTCCGGGCACCGGCGGCCGACGAACGCTACCTGATCCTTTCAGCCACCCCGGCCGGTATCAATTGGTACGTTTACATAGGTTTCTCTTCATAGGTACCGTGGGGGCGTATTCAGCGAGGCTCATCGGATCCTGAGCATCGACCACTTGGCCGCGGGCCTCGCAGCGTGCCTGCCCGCGCTGAACCGACGTCGAGCGGGGCGTCGACGGCCAGCTGCCCTACCCCAAGCCCCCAGAGCGACAGCTGGCGCTCCTTCGGTACGTCGCCGAACACGACGGCGCCACCGTCCACAAGGCGGCGGGCGCACTTGTGATGAAGCCGAACAACATCAGCGCCATGGTCACCCGCCTCACCGAAGCGGGGCGCCTCGAACGGCACCAGGACAACACCGACAAGCGTGTCGCGCACCTGCGTGTCACCTTCAAGGCCCAGTCAGCTCATCGGCGAGGCCGAGGACGTCGCGGCGCGGCAGCTCAAGTCCGCGCTGCGTACCCTCACCGAAGGCGATCTCGGCGCCCTCGGCTCGGCGCTCGGCGCCCTCGAGGCTCTCACCCGGCGGCTGCGCGACCGCGACGCCGAGGTGGAGACGGCGGCCCGTGCGGTCGCGCCGTCTGACCGGTCCCGACTCCCCGCGTGCTCACCGCCGCTGCCCCTGCCCCTGCCCCTGTCGCACGCAGTCACCGCGCCAACCCCTGGCTGACGCTGGTCGCCGATCGCGTTCGGCCTGTTCATGGTCGGATTCGATTGCCAACGAGCTCACCCAGGTGCTCATCCGATGGACCGCAGAAGGGCAATGGGGCATGGTCGCGGGGGCCTGACCGGCGCTTCACACCTCGACAACCTGGTGAGCCACCAGCACTCCACCGCCTGTGTGAAGACCCGGTCAGGCGGGCTGCCACAGCTCAACCCGGTTGCCCTCAGGATCGGTGACCCAGCCGAATCGACCGACACCCTC
This sequence comes from Streptomyces sp. NBC_00076, assembly GCF_045041235.1. Lineage (NCBI taxonomy): Bacteria > Bacillati > Actinomycetota > Actinomycetes > Kitasatosporales > Streptomycetaceae > Streptomyces > Streptomyces sp. NBC_00076. The sequence goes on along the minus strand of NZ_CP108242.1, from coordinate 10,622,212 downwards.
CATGTCCTGCGTCTCTTTCGCCACGTCCGCTCCCTTGGCACGCAATTGCGCGAGCATCGCATCCAGGTCACGGACTCGGAAGTTGAGCATGGCCTGCTGGGCGCGGGACCCGAAATAGTCGGTCTCGGACTCGAACGTCGCGAACACCGTCAGCCCGGCTCCCTGACGCCACAGGCCGTTCGCATCAGCGTCCAGGCCCAGGCAATCGCGATACCACGCGCTCAGTGCCGCTGGGTCTGCGGCCCGCATGAAATATCCACCGATTCCAAGCACACGTTCCATACCGCCATCTTGGCAGGACGGCGATCAGGCGGGCCGACACCACGCCATCGTCCGCTTCACCCCCGTCTCAATCGCGGGGCAGCCGCTACTTGCGAGGACCTCTTCGGGCTCCTGTGCCGAGAACAATGGGGAGCGAGCATCTGGCTCTCGCCTGGCTGCTGTTGGAGGCCAGGCGAGAGGCGAAACAGTCCGTCAGGACACCAGGACGGTAACCCAGGGCACTGACACTCCCCCGGATACCGCTCCACTACCGCCAACGCAGGCCTCTCCCACGATCGGGTGCCGGGTGGCAGTCGTCGCATGCTGCGGCCCACCCATGCCGGAGAAAAAGCCGCAGCTTCGACGTCATTGGCCGGGGTGATGCGTCCATCGGCGGCCCAGCAGCCGGCCCGGTGGAGAACCACGGCACGCTGCTCCGGCTTGCCATGGCGCAGAGTTTGAAGGACCCACCGAGGGCCAGCTGCCCGGTTCGGTGGGGACCTGGCCGTGGTCCTCACCCTCTACGGGGGCCACGGCCGTGGCGGGCATGGGCAGCGAAACCTCGTACCACGAGCAGCCGTCGGTGTCCTGCCGACGGGCGTGGAGATGGCCGTGGACAGCCCTGCCCCCCGGGGGGATGACGATCACGCGCAGGGTCGGCTTTTCGGTCACCTATTCGATATTAGCTATGCACCCCGGCCCGGGGTGACGCTGCCGGAAGTCTTGGACACACTCAACTCCGGTGCGGCCAGAACTGGACGCCGTGGTGGTCCAAGCTGCAATGGATGATGTGGATCTGGACAGCAACTCCTGGGAGGGGCGCGTTCCTGGCCGCGCTCACCGGCCACTGGCACCGCAACGCCCGCAACCCGCACCCCCCGGCGCCCCAGGACCGCGCGCCTACCAGCACCGCGCAGCGGCCGCCGCGGCCTCACCCTTCTCGGCTACCGCTTGAGACACCCTCACGGCCGCCTTCTGACCGGAGCCTTCCCAGCCGCTCGACGTCGCACAGGCTGGCGCCGGGCAGGACGGTCGCCCGACGAGCTCAGCCTCGTCCTGGCACCCATCATCGTCAAGGAGTTGCTGCCCATCGTCAGGCGCACCATGGGCGCCGGCAAGGCTCACAGTCAACCCCGACCTTCCGCGTATGCACGACGGAACGCGCCGCCCTCGTGCTCGGGGAGGTCGTAGTGGGTGATGCGGCCGGCCGGCGTCTCGTCGAAATCCCTCATCTCCTGGGAGTTGCGCACGAGGACGCGGTGGGACGACAGCTGCGGTGAGAGGGTGACCAGCCCGGGGCACGGGCGCACGATTCCGTACAGCGAGTGATACCGATCGCGCGAGTACACGGGCACTCCGTAGGCGAAGTGGGCGGCCATGCTCGGCTTCCCGGGAGTCTCCACTCGCAGTTGTTCCTCACGCCAGGCCCGTTCGGCCACCGCGGCGAACCGTTCGTGCCTCTGCTTCTGGGACAGCCGGTAGGTAGGGCGTGTCTCAGAAGTGGTCCGAGGCTGCTGGTTCGATTACTCGTGGTGCAGAGAGGTGAGCCAGCGGTGATCCTGGAACTCGGCAGGCACCTCGTCCTCCCAAGGATCGATCCCGCGGCGCTCCAACTCGTCAAACCATCGGTCCCGCTGCGACTCAGGGAGGCGTCGTCCGCACCAGGGGCAGAAGTCGATCGTGATGCTCGACGTGCCGCCGTCATGAACAATCAGCCCGTACTCCTGAAACTTGGCACTGAAGTCAACCAGCGTGTCAGGACAGGCGAAGGGACCATCGTGCTGGTCGCAGCACACGTTCACGCGGCTGGTCATCGCCTCGCAACAGTGATTGGTCATGACCTCGGGTTCTCGTTGATCGGCATCGTAACCAGGAGTAGATCACGGTCCGTGATAGTCACCGGGTGGCACGGGATGCCGGTGCGGTTGACGTAGAGGATCGCGTTGACGATCTCTCTCAGGTCATGCACCCGGGCCGCTGTGCCCCATCCGGTCCGTCTCGCCCGCCAAGCGGAAAAGACCGGTTCGATCAAGGCCCAGCGGGCGTCGAACACGTCACTGCGGTACGGAACGACGAACACTCACATCACAAGCGACGACCACCAACGACGCCAGTCACAAGAACATGCCAGAACACCAACTACCTAGTAGGACTCCGTTAGGTTGCTCTGGCTCTTGGGTTCGGGCTGGTGGTGGATGTTCTGGACAGGGGGCGGTGGCAGGTGGTGCAGGTGCCGGTCCAGCAGTTCAGCAGGTCCTGGATGGTGTCGAGGATCTGGTAGAGGGTGAGCCCGCTGTATCGGCTTTTGGGGCCAGGCGCTGTTCGGTGAGGAACGCGTGGGCGGCGGTGACCAGGGTGACGTGGTGATGCCACCCCGCCCAGGAACGTCCCTCGAAGTGGTCCAGGCCGAGGCCGTGCTTGAGTTCCCGGTAGTCGTGCTCGATGCGCCAGCGGATCTTCGCCAGCCGGACCAGTTCGGCGAGGGAGAGCGTGTCGGGCAGGTTGGACAGCCAGTAGCCGGTGGGCGCCTCGGCGCCTTCGGGCCATTCGACCAGCAGTGTGACCTCGGGCAGGACACCGTCCCAGCAGTTTTCGTCTGTGGCGACGGCCTGGGCGAGGCGTCGGGACTTGACCCCGGCCGGCCGCACCCGCAGGGACAGGAAATCCGAACGCATCGGTCCGCGGGAGCCTTCCCGCCAGGTCACCTCGGTGAAAGCCTGCCGCCCCTGGTCCGCAACGAGCGCGGCCACCGGGGACGGTTTGTCGCGGTAGCGGGGCTGGGGCTTGCGGCCGTTGCCGGACCAGGGCGGGGCACTGGGCACGGCATCGTGCGGGTGGACGGTCACGTCCGAGCGGATCGCCGCCACGTAGCCGATGCTCCGACGGTCCAGCCCGTCGCGGAAGCCGGCGTTCTGCCCGTAGCCGGCGTCGGCCACCACCACCGGCGGGATGAGACCCCAACCGGCCAGCTCGTCCAGGACATCCAGGGCCAGGCGCCACTTCTCCCGGTGCCCGATCTCCTCAGGGACCCCCGTCTTGCGTCGGCGGACCCAATCGTCCGCCCACTCCTGGGGCACGAACAGGCGCCACTGCAGCGGGCAGGAGGCGGTGTCGGAGACCGCGTGCACGCTCACCGCGACCTGACAGTTGGCCTGCTTGCCCAAGGCTCCGCAGTACTGGGGCGCGACCGCCACCGACATCTTCCCGTCTTTGGGAAACGACACATCGTCCACGGCCCAGGCATCCGGGCCGATCAGCGGCACCATCCGCTCCGCGATCCGCCGCCGCACCGGCACCGGATCCCACGTCGACTGGTTCACGAACTGCTGCAGATTCTGCTCGTTGCCGTCCGGCAGCCGCTCCGCCATCGGCTGGATCGACTTGCGGCGACCGTCCAGCATCAGCCCCCGCAGATAGCAGTCGCTCTTCGCCCGCTGGTCCTTGCGCGGCACCGACGCGAACACATCAGCAACGAACAACGCCAACTTCGCCCGAACACGGTTCACTTCATGTGCGTCCACACACCCACCATGCCGCTGAACACCACCGACGAAAAGACCTAACGGAGTCCTACTAGATCAGATGGCCTATTAGCCGAGCGCTTCGTCGCTACCCGGGTGGACTCGGCATCGTCTGGCTGCTTCGGGTACGTTGCTCACTTCGAACACACCATCAGGGGGAGCGTTTGACGGACTCGTCGTTGGACCTGGCTGGCCGGTTGGTCAGTGCCGTAATCGCCGGGGACACCGACACGGTGCGGACCTGTCTGGAACAAGGCGCAGCGCCGGACACCTTGGGCTCTGATGGACTGCCTTTGCTCTGCACCTCCGTGGCCAGGCTCGATCACCTCACCGCTGAGGTCCTGGTCGATGGGGGCGCCGACCAGGACCGCGAGCTTCCGGACGGCGGTACTCCCTTGCTGCAGGCGGTCGATACGGGCTCCCCCACGCTGGTCTCCGCTGTGCTCGGGAACACCCCTCGGCTTCGCCTGCCTGAGGCATCCCGGCGAGAACTGCTCGACCTGACCCGGTACTGGCACGAGACGGGCGTGGTTGAAGAACTGCGCCGCCGGACCGGAGCCGCAGAACCGGCTGTCAAGCGCCGGATCGAGGACCCTCACGGTGACACAATCGAAGAGTTCTCCCTCGGCGGGCGCACCGTGCGGGACGGCCACGCAGCCATCCTCACCCACCTCGAGTGGGAGTTCGGTGTGTTCCCGCCTCTCGACAAAATGATGGCACGCGCCATCCCACACTCGCAGGACGGGGACAGCAACTGGTTCGCCGTCGCCTTCTACTTGGGCCAGCGCCGCGGCCCAGGCATTTGGTCCGAGCTCACCTCGCTGCGGCAGCACCCCGATCCCATATACCGCCGCTTCCTCGCGCAGGTCATTTGGCACCGGAACTTCAACGTGCCGGTGGACCGCGCACCGGACGTCGCCCAGGATGTCGACTTCCTGGCGTCTTGGGCGAAAGAGGAGCCTGACGGGCAGGTACTCGCCGCGGTTCTGGACACCTACACCGGCCATGGGCATCCGGAGCAGGAGGCCATCGGCCTGCGGTACATCGGCCATTCGGACCCGAGCGTATGCAGCGAGGCCGTGTTCTGCGTGAGCCGGGAGCGGACCGCCCGCAGCGATGCGGCAACATCGGCACTGCTCGGCCTCGTTCACGATCCCGAGCCTGAGGTACGGGCCTCCGTAGCCCAGGCGTTCGCCCCGCGGTTCACTCCCGACAACCGACTCGAGCCAGCGATTCGGGACGCCCTGCTCTTGCTGATTCGCGACGACACCCTCTGGGTACGGCGCCATGCTGCACAGTCCCTCGCCGGCTCTGACGATCGGACCACGCCCACCCTGGATGCTTTCCTCGCGCTCCTCGACGAGGAGGACAAGGATCTGCGTCTGGAGGCGGCCTGGGCACTCGCTCGGCGCGGCGACCCGCGCACCGAGGAGGCGTACGAGCGGGTCGGACCGCTCGACGCGTTCTCAGAGCACGACCATCGGCTGTTCGCCCCTTGGCGGTACCGTACGAGCAACCAGACCGACCAGGCATGACAGGTTACCGCCGTGCATGTATTTGGCCACGGTCGGCGGCTTCGCAGTGCATCACAGGATGCGGTCCTGACGCAGGCCCTCCAAGGTCAGCCCTTCGGGGAGGCCGATACGTAGACCTGTGCATGGGTTGGGGCACGCCCAAGCGCTACGACGGACTGGACGAGCAGAAGGTCGACGATGCTGTTGACGGCGGCGGTGGCGCCGATCTGAGGCTGTGCGAGCTCCGCCGTGAGAAGTGCGACGGTCCTTTGGAGCTGTGCGTTCTCCCGGGCTGAGGGAATGCTGCCGATCCCATCGGGCGCGGCAACACAGGCCTGCGCGGCCGCGACGGCTTCGGCCGGCTCATCGGCCACCCGGTGGCGGTCGGGCTTCGGGCGGATCATCGCGAGGGCCATATCGTTGACCGTCATCGCGTGCGAGGCACCCGAGCGGCCCGCTCCTGGGCATGCCGCCCATCTTCTCCGGCCCCCGGTCCAACTCGTGTCCGGCGGCCGCCAGCTCGTCCTTGGTGAGCAGGCGCACCTCCTCTCCCCCTCGGGTGCGGCCGCCGTCGACGGACAGGCCGTGCCTGCGCAGATCGTTGAGCGCGCCGCGATGGGAGGCAGTGCGCGCTTCCTTCCGCAGGGCAGCCGTCTTCTTCGTGGTGTGCCGGTACGTCAGGTGCGGTAAGGACAGCCGCTGAATCTGATCCGCCGTCGCGGCCTTGAGCACCCGAGCACCCGAGCACGCGCAGCACATCGGCGCGCAGGCCGGTCGACGATCCCGCCTCGTTCGTCTTGCGCTTCGCCATCAGATGCACCCTCCCGTGCGTCGCGACCGGCTACCGGCCGGGCGCCGGCCCCGTCCGGCCGCAGCGGGCACCAGGCGCGCCCTGAACCCGATGATCACCTCAACAACTGACACCCCACGCATTTCCCAGGACTTGGTCAGTGAAAGGAGAAGAGAAGAGGGCTGCGACGACGCGCCACAGTCCCGAAAACCCGTGGCGTGCAGGGCTTTTGCGGTCAGCGCTCGTGCGGAGCACGGAATGGGTACGGCAGTGGGATCGCAAGGGCCGGCGGCAGGAGGCAGCGACGGCTTGCCCATCCCGCCAGCCCTCCCGGCGCGGGTTCCTGGTCGGCGCCGCCGGACTCTCGTCTCCGTCGAAGGGGGCCAGGGGGCTTGCCCCGGCGTGGTGCCGGGGCGGCCCGGGCGGCGGGTGAGTGGCCGGCCCACTTCGTCGCCTTCGATCTCCTGCCTGTCCGGGACCGACACCACCGCCTGGCCGTACCGGCGGCGCCGGGCCGCGCTGGAGTCGGTGTTCTCCGCCCGGCACCTGTCGGTGCCGTGGACGCTGTGTCCGTCGACCACCGACCCGGACACCGTGCGCGAGTGGCTGTCGTGGGCGGCCGTCGGCATGGAAGGCATCGTCTTCAAGCGGCTCGAAGACACCTACCACCCGTCAGCGAGAGGGTGGCACAAGTACAAGACGCATGAGGCCTGGAGGCCGCGGGTCAGGAGCTCGGTCTGCCGGGGCGTTCACGGTGGTTGTGGCCGGATTTCGTCACCGGTGGGTCACAGGTCGGAGTGCGGAAGAACTGCCGGCTCCACGGTTCTGTCTGGTTCGACGAGGGCGGCGAGAAGCCGCGCTCCGGACAACTGGGACTCGGGGGACAGCATGCGATACGTGAACGGAATGCGCGGTTCGGCGGTGGTGGTCGTCGTGGCTTCGGCGGCGCTGGGGATGGTGGGATGTCAGCCCGGTGGGGGCGGTGCGGACACCGGAGACGGCGGCGTCACCCCGCCCGGGCCCGTCAGCTCAGCGGCCTCCTCCTCCGCGGCCAGCACCCCGAAGCCCGGCAGCTCCTCCTCCGGTTCCTCCACGCCCTCCGCCTCCGCACCCCCGTCGTCCGCACCCGCTCATGGCGGTTCGGCGGCGACCTGTTCCGCGGGCAGTCTGAAGGCGAGCGCCCGGCAGGCCGCCGTGCGGCCGGCCGGTACGGGGACCGGAGCGGCCGTCGTCGAGTTCACCAACGTGTCCGGACGGACGTGCGTCCTCAAGGGGCACCCCACGGTGGCCGGCGCCGGGAACGGCTCTCCGGAGATGAACGTGCCGCTCACCGTCAAGCCGACCGGAGCCGCGGCGCCGGTGAAGGTCGCCCCCGACGGCAAGGCGTGGGTGAAGCTGACGTTCGTGCAGGTGCAGGGGGAGGCCGACGGGTACTGCGTGTCGGGTTCGGCGCCCGTGGTGTACCCCACGATGGTCGTCCGGCTGCCGGGGTCCGGGGCGCACCAGGTGGCCCTGGACGACGGGCAGTTCGCCGAGTGCGACGACACTGTGACCGTCACCGCCGTATCGGCGGTCAGGCCTTCTTGACCGATTCCAGCCGCAGCACCAGCGCGCAGCAGGACGATGTCGAGCTCAGCACGTGATCCCCAAGAGGCGGCGAAGCGGACGCCTTCCCACGCGTGCCCTGGGCCGGCCGGCATCAGATGTTCGGCCAGCTGCCAGACCGCAAGGTCATGACGCTCGGCCGCTGGGTGTGGGCCATCGCCTGCCTGGCGCTGTTCGGCACGGTGCTGGCCCTGTTCGCGGCCATGCCCCCGGGGCTGCGGAAGGACCCCCAACTGCGTGACCCGCAGAACCTGCCCGTGTGGTCCCTGCTGCTCGACGTCATGGCGATCATGGTGCTCGCGCTGTTCGCCCCGCTGCTCGTTCCGCCGCTGATCCGGCTGCTGACCCGCCCGGTTCCGCTGGCCGGCGGCGCGGTCGGACTGCTGGCCCGGCAGAACGCGCTGACAGCGGTGCGCCGTACGGTGTCCATGGCCACCCCGATGTTCCTGGTGATCGGCCTGATGGGCACCGTGGTGGGCTCCACGCTCACCTTCGGCGAGGCCAGGGCCCACCAACGGGCACGTCCGGTTCGGCGGGCGGGGACGGGAAGACCGGCACTGGAAACGTGCACGGCGTCCCGTCCCCGACTCGACATATGGAACTGGATCGGCACGGCGCCGAGTTCCTCTTCCAGGTTCTGACCGAGCGTGAGGAGAAGAACAGCGTCGCCATCGCCTCCAACGAGTCCTTCGCCGGCTGGACGAAGACCTTCACCGATCCCCGTCTGTGCGCCGCCATCGTCGACCGGCTGACATGCAACGGCACCATCATCGAGACCGGCACTGACTCCTACCGCCTGGCCAGCAGCCGAGCCCTTGCCGAACAGACAGTGGGCTGACCAACCGCTTCACCGCTTGGCCGGCAACGGCTGGAGGCCGCCGGCCAGACACGCCGTCAGGCGACCTTCGACGACCGGCCGAGCGCCTGGCGCAGCCTCGGATCTGTCGGCCTCTTCGGTGAAAGCTCGGTTCGCTCGGGCATGGGACAGGCCTGCTCTCCGAAATTCCCCACCGGCGGCCAGCTGACCTGCGGCGGAACGGCATACCTCCGGATTCGCAATAACAGCCGGCCGCAGTTGGGGCCGGGGTTCCGCCGGTATTCATCCAGGATGAAACGCCGAGCGGGGGCAGTGCGTTGAGCTGAACCTGGGCGCCTATCAGTCTGCGCCTCGATGACCTGGCGCTGGAGTCGCTCGCAGAGTCCGGCTTCCTTTGGGATGAGTGGTGCGCCGGGGCGTCGTCGGATACGCGCTGGTTTGGGCGGCAGTGGGAGCCCGTCCCCTTCGGCGGCCCGCTCTGCTTCGGCCGGGCTCGGTACGGCGAGGCAACCGACAGGTTCTTGCCAGCACACCAACGGCGCATGTGGCGTGACGTGGTTCACATCGGCGACCTGTCACGTCCGGTGCGGGTTGCTTGTCCCATGGGCGTCACCGGTACCAAGCCGGTGCCCGACCCTGGGAGATCCGATGAACAACGGCCACCACATCGTCGTCCTCGGCGCCGGCTACACGGGCTTGTTCAGCGCCATCCGGCTGGCCCACCGCACTCGCCGGACCGGCGTGAAGATCACCCTGGTCAACCCCTCGAGCCGTTTCGTCGAGCGGCTGCGGATGCACCAGATCGCCGCCGGGCAGGAGCTGGCCGACCATCAGATCCCCGACCTGCTCGCCGGGACCGGCGTCACGTTCGTCCAGGGCACCGCCACCGCCATCGACCCCGAGGCCCGGCAGATCACCGTCGACGGCGCCGAGCCCCTCGGGTACGACACGCTCGTCTACGCGCTGGGCAGCTCGACCGACACCGGCAAGGTCCCCGGCGCCGACACCCAGGCGTTCACCCTCAACAACCCTGAGATCGCCGGTCGGTTTGCCACGCGCCTCACCGAGGTCGCCGCGTCCGGCGGCACGGTCACCGTCTGTGGCGGCGGCCTGACCGGTATCGAGGCGGCCACCGAGATCGCCGAGAGCCACCCCGGCCTGAACGTCACGCTGATCAGCCTGGACGAGCCCGGCTGCATGATGGGCCCCAAGGCCCGCGCCTACCTCCACGGCGCGCTGGACCGCCTCGGCGTCACTCTTGATACCGGCGCCCGCGTCACCAAGGTGCTGCCCGACGCCGTCGAACTGGACCACGGCCGGCTCGTCCGCTCCGACGCGTGCCTGTGGACCACCGGCGTCAAGGTGTCGCCGCTCGCCGCCAACGCCGGGATCGCCACCGACGACCGCGGCCTCATCCTGGTCGATGCCACCCTGCGTTCGGTTTCCCACCCGGAGATCCACGCCATCGGCGACGCCGCCGCCGTCCGGCTGGCCTGGGGACAGATCCACGGCACCTGCCAGAGCGGCCTGCCCACCGCCCAGTACACCGCCGACACCATCGCGCGGCTCGTGCGCGGCAAGGCCGTCAAGCCGTTCCGCTTCGGCTACTTCCACCAGCCGGTCAGCCTCGGCCGCCGTGACGCCGTCATCCAGTTCACCAAGGCCGACGAAACCCCCCGCCGCATGCACCTCACCGGCCGCAGCGCCGCCGCGTACAAGGAGATGGTCAGCGGCAGCCCACTCACGACCTACCGATTCAGCAAGCGCATGAACGTCACCACCATCGTCTCCAAGGGCGGCCGCGCCACCCGCAAGCCCGCGGCATGACGGGCGCATCTGCTCCCAGCGCCATGATCTCGGGCCTTGCCGCCCTGGTTACGGCGCTGGCAGCATGAGCCGATGGTCGACACCAGGGACGAGCAGGACCCGTACATCGAACACCGCAGGCTCATGTTCGCCACCGCCTACCGCATGCTGGGCAGCGTCACCGACGCCGAGGACGTCCTCCAGGACACCTGGCTGAGCTGGAGCACCGCGGACCGCGACGCGATCCGCCACCCCAAGGCCTACCTGGTGCGCACGGTCACCAACCTCTCGTTGAACCGCCTCACCTCCGCACGGGCGACCCGCGAAACGTACGTCGGCCCGTGGCTCCCCGAGCCCCTGCTGACCTCCCCCGACATCGCCGCGGAGACCGAATTGGCCGACAGCGTCTCCACCGCGATGCTGGTCGTCCTGGAAACCCTCAGCCCCGTCGAACGCGCCGTCTTCCTGCTCCGCGAGGTCTTCGGCTACTCGCACGCCGAGATCGCCGAGACCCTCGAACGTCCCGAGCCGACAGTCCGCCAGATCGCCCACCGCGCACGCGAGCACGTCCAGGCCCGCCGCCCCCGCTTCGACACCGACCAGACTCAGCGCCGACAGGTCACCACCCGGTTCATGGAGGCCTGCGCGGGCGGCGACCTGAACGCCGTCATGGAGCTACTCGCCCCCGAGGTCACCGCCTGGTCCGACGGCGGCGGCAAAGTCACGGCCGCCCGCCGCCCCCTCCACGGCACCGACCACGTCGCACGCTGGATCGTAGGTTTCCTGGCCAAGCCCGAACTGGCCGCCCTGACCATGGAGCCAGCCATCATCAACGGCGAGCTCGGCATCCTGGCCACCCTCGACGGACACACAGTCGGCGCCCTCTCGTTCGACCTCGCCGACGGCCGCATCCAGAACCTGCGCTTCCAGGTCAACCCCGAAAAGCTCAGCGGCCTGACCCCCGACAACAGCTTGGCGCTGCCCTGAAGCGTTCAATTCTGAAGCATGACCGGTCGGGACCCTGGACCGGGACGAGCTGTGTACGGGGCGGGCGCAGCCCGTCGCTCACGACACCGAAGGCGCCCCTGCCGGAGCCGAGTCGCCCCGAACCCTTCACCGGCGGGCGAAGCGGCCCCAGTTGACGAAGGCAACGGCCTGGGCAGTGAAGAGCATCGCCAGCCGTTTTCAGGCTTGAAGGTTTCGTCGACTGACTCGATGACCTGCCGCAACGGTGAGAACAGCGGTACGCCGGGCTGTTCCGGCTCGCCCTCAGGTTGGAGGGTGCACACCAGGTGCAGCCGCACGCCCCAGAAGAAGCAGCTGTGGCTGGCGCAGTACCCGAACTCGGTCCATCCGGCCAGGTCGGAAGCGTTCACGGTCTCTCGTGAGCAGCCGCACTCCACCGGCGTGGAGTCCACGATCCACACGTCATCGCTCCACACGGAGGTGTCGTCGGCCGGTAGCCGGGTGACCCGACGCAGCGAGCTCGGCGGCTGACTCCCTCACCTCATGCGCGCAGCCGATCCCTCCGCGTCGAGGTGTTCGGCGAGCTTGAACGACGTGTACGAGGCAACGGCGCCGCAAGGGCGAGGACCACGAAGGCAACGACCGCGGCCACCGTCCGGGCGGCGTGGGCGATCTGCCAGCGATCCCGTACATCGGTCCAATTGGAGGGCGGGGACTGGGCATTCCAGTGGAGCTGGTCGGAGTTGATGGGCAGGTTGACGATGAGCGTGAGGCCGAGAACGAAGACCAGGAGGGCGAGTGCGGCCACGGCCCACCATCGGGTGTTCAACCGGTAGGTCTGGTAAGCCAGTACCGCTGTGGCGATCAGCGCCGGCAGGAGTGTGGCGACGGCGAGTTTGTCGAGGGAGTCCAGCTCGACCAGCCGGACCTGGGTGTAGACGGTGCTGTCGAAGCCGCGCAGCGAGAGTTCCAGGACGAGGACTGACGTGAGGAATCCGGCGAACAGTCCCGCGCATACGAGGCTGGCGAAACGGGCGTACTTCGTCATGATCACGCTCTTTCAGTAGAGGTGACCCGGGCGGCGGAGGGGCGGGCGGGACGGCCGAGGCATCTTCTTGACTTGTCCGTGACTGTCGCAGGTTGTCGCCCGCTTTTTCTCCCGCAGCCCGGGTCGTGTGCGTGGCTGGTTATGGGTCAGTTCGCGATTCCGACGACCTGCTCGATGGTGTCCGGCTGGTTCACCATGGCGAGCATGTGGTGGGCGACGTCGGCGCGTGGCACGGAGAACCCGCCCCGGATGTTGCGGTTCCACGCGGTTCGGTACGTGCCGGTCAGGGGCTTGTCGGTGAGCTTGGGCGGGCGCGACACCGTCCATTGCAGTCCGCTGTCGCGCAGGATCTGCTCGGTGACGGCGAGGTCGGCGTAGTGCCGGCCGAACATCGCCCGGGTCAACGGGACTCCCAGGTGGCGCATGAAGAAGCCGTCGCCGGGATCGTGCCTGGGTGGCGTCGGCCGGCCAGGCACCGGCACCGGTCCGACGGGTGCGGCGCTGACGATGATGATCCGCCGGACGTGTTCGGCCTGCATCGCCGCGACGATCGCGCGGGTGCCACGCGAGGTGATGCCCGCGTCCGCGCGCGGGTTTCGCGGGCCGAGCGCGGACAGGACGGCGTCGGCGCCGCGTACCGCCGTGGCGAGCGTCAGCATGTCGGGTCGGGTGAGGTCGACGGCGACCGTCCGGACGCCGCCCGGCAGCTCACGCGGGCGGCGGGCCACGGCGGTGACGTCGTGCCCGCCGGCTACCGCCTGCTCGACCAGGTGCCGTCCGATACCGCCGGTGGCGGCCACGATCGTGAGTTTCATCGGGGTCCTCCTGCGATGAAGGCGGCACGGTGGTCCTGCGCCCAGGTGGCGTACGTGCGTGCCGGGCGGCCCAGCAGCCGCCGCACGGTGTCGGTGGTGGGCCCGGCTTCGCGGGCGTAGTCGGCCAGCGAGCCGAGCAGCCGGTCGGGTACCTCGTCGGGCAGGCCGGCGGCGAGCATGCCGCGGCGGATCTCGTCCGGTGCGGCCTCGACGAACGACAGTGCCCGGTCGAGCGCTGCGCCGAGCGCGGCGACCTTCTCCGGCTGGCTCAGCGACTGCTCTCCGGTGAGCAGGTACGTCTGAGCGCGGTGCTGCGGGTGGGTCAGGGCGAGGGCGGCCACCGCGGCGATGTCACGCTCGTCGACGGTCGAGGTCCTCGCGTGCGGGTATGCCCCCCGCACGGTCCCGGTCGCCTGGATCTGCCCGGCCCAGGCCAGGGTGTTGGCGGCGAAATCGGCGCAGCGCAGGATCGTCCAGTCCAGGCCGCTCCCCTGGGCGAGCTCCTCGACCGCCTGGAACTGCTGCCGGAAGCGTGCGTGCCCCGCCGGGTACCGCACGGTCACGGCGGACAGTACGACCACCCTTGCCGCGCCCGTCTCGCGGGCGCGGGCCAACAGGTCGACCGCGGTGGATCCGGCGGCACGCGGACTGAGCAGGATGGCCTCCACGCCGTCGATGGTGGGAACCTTCGCGGGGTGGACGAGCTGTGTTCCCGCGGGGAATTCGGCGTGCGGGTTGCGGGTGACAGCGGCGACTTTCGCTCCCCCCTCAACGAGGAGGCGGACGGTTTCCCGGCCAACGACGCCGGTGGCACCGGTAATCAGGATCATGACTGAACCCCTAAGTGGGTGTGTCGAAGTCGATCTTGCGCGGTGGATGATCGCGGTTCGTATCGCGGGAAGACGTCACGGGCGCGCCGTGTGCCAGGATCATCGGCATGCGGCACTGAAACCTCCGGTCCTGCCCTGTCAGGCTGGTCGGTAGATCACTGGGTTTTACGGGTCTGCTTCACTTCCTGGTCGACGGCCCAGGCGTCGGCGACCGGGCCGAGGTGGCTGAGCTTGTCGGGGTTGATGACCGCGCGGATCGTCTGGATCTGCCCGTCGAGTGTGTCGAGGGCGAGGATGTGGAGGATTTTGCCGTCGCGGTCGCGGAAGAGCGCGCCCGGCTGGCCGTTGACCTCGTGCGGTTCGAACGTGATGTCGATCCGGGCCATGAGCGGGTAGACGGTGGCGAGCAGCCTGGCCACGTTCTCGGCGCCGGTGACGGCCCTGGCCAGCTGCGGTGCCTTGCCACCGCCGTCTCCGACGAGCTGGACGTCGGCGGACAGCAGATTCTGCAGTCCGTCCACGTCTCCCTGCGTCAGTGCCTCGAAGAACCGCCTCGCCAGCTCCTGCCGCTCCTGGCGGTCCGCTTCGAACCGGGGCCGTCCCTCGTGCATGTGGCGGCGTGCCCGTACGAGCAGCTGCCGGCACGCCGCCTCTGAGCGCCCCACCGCGGCGGCGATCTCGGCGAAGCCGAAGGCGAAGACCTCCCGCAGCACGAACACCGACCGCTCCAGCGGACTGAGCCGCTCCAGGAGCAGCAGCGCCGCTATTGACACCGAGTCGGCCAGCTCCGCCGCGCGGGCCGGGTCCTGGTACGGATCGTCCAGCAGCGGCTCGGGGAGCCACGGTCCGACGTACTCCTCCCGCCGCACCCGGGCGGAGCGCAGCACGTCGATGGCAATCCGGGTCACCGTGGCTGACAAGAACGCCTTGGCCGACACGGGCCGGGTTCTCGAGGCGTCGTAGCGGAGCCAGCTCTCCTGCACCGCGTCCTCCGCCTCGCCCACACTGCCCAGGATCCGGTACGCGATCGAGAACAGCAGCGGCCGCAGTTCCTCGAACTCCTCGACCTTGCCCACGCCGACTCCCCCTTTGCGTTCTGTGTGCCCGGCCGGACCCGCGCCGGCGAGGCATCCTTCGAAGATCATTCGATGTGTGAGCGGAGCAGACAACGCTCGTGCCGCGACCGCCCTGCCCGCCTTGACCACGGCGTCCTGGCCCCGGCGGGCCTGACCTGGGCCAGGGTGCGGTGGTGGTTCAGTGGAACTGGCCGACCTGGTAGTCGCCGGCCGGCTGCTGGGTGATGATGTTCAGCCGGTTCACCGTGTTCATGAACGAGACCAGCAGCACGAGGGCCGTCAGCTGCTCCTCGTCGTAGTGCTGAGCGGCGCGGGCCCACACGTCGTCGCTGACCCCGGTGGCCGCGTCCGCGACCCGGGTTCCCTGCTCCGCCAGCTCCAGTGCGGCGCGCTCGGCCGCGGTGAAGACCGTCGCTTCCCGCCAGGCCGCGATCAGGTTCAGCCGCACCGGGGTCTCGCCGGCCGCGGCGGCTTCCTTGGTGTGCATGTCGATGCAGACCGCGCAGCCATTGATCTGGCTCACGCGCAGCGCCACCAACTCCTGCGTCGTGGCCGGCAGCGGCGATTCCTTCAGCTCCCGGCCAGCCGACATGAAGTACTTGAGGGCCTTACCGGCGGCCGGGTTGGCGAAGTAGTTCAATCGCGCGTCCATCGTGTGCTCCTCCATGTTCGTCGATGCCTTCACCCTCAAGACGAGGCGGCCCTCACTCCTGTGACACGGAACGGTGTGACCCACGTCTCTCCGCTGTCTGGGTTCGGGCATGTCACAGGCCGAGTCGCTGCCTCGTCTCGGGTACGGAAGTCCTCGATCAGGGAGTTGATGATGAACGTCGCGCTGTGGATCATCGCTGGGGTACTCGCCGCTGTCTGCCTGGTGGGCAGCTCCAAGACGTTCGTGCCGCAGGAGAAGCTGGCCGCGATGGGCTCCTCTGCCCAGTGGGTCCTGGAGTTCAGCCCCGGGACTCTCAAGGCCATCGGCGCCGTCGAGCTGCTGGCTGCGGTCGGCCTGATTGGGCCCGCGCTGCTCGACATCGCGCCGGTACTGGTGCCGCTGGCCGCCACCGGACTCGTTCTGCTGTTCGCCTGCGCGGTCACCATGCGTCTGCGCCGTGGCGAGAAAGCCACGATCGCCGGCGACCTGATCTACCTCGCCCTGGCTGCCTTCGTCGCATGGGGCCGTTTCGGCCCCGAGTCCTTCACCGGCTGACCACCGGCGCATATCAGTCGAGCGCCGAAGTGCCAGGCACACTCCAGGTCGTACCGATACACCTACCAGCCAACGGAATTGGCTACCACGTCACTCTTTTCAGCAATGAACACCCGCCTACTACAACAGCTCCGCCGCTATTGAACTTTCGCCGCGCCGCACAAAGAAGACGACGGAGTGCCGGGACCCACGTCGGCTGCCGGTGCGTGGTTCAGGCTGACTGTTCGGCGGTGGCCGCCGTCTCGCGGCGCTGGGCCCGCAGCAGTCGGCGGCCCTGCTCGCCTTTGGCCCAGGTATGGGAGCCGGGCTTGCGTGCCTCGTTCACCAGCTGCTTGATGGTGAGCCTGCACACAAGTTCCTTCACCTTCGCGCCTGTTCGGCCGCCGAGGTGGAGCCGCTTGGCGGTGTCGTCCTTGTGGGCGAACTGGAAAATGCCCGCGCGGCGCCCCAGGCTGATGCACTGGCCGGCGAACCCCAGGTCGATCGGTGCGGGCCGCTTGCTCGCGATGCGGCTGAGCACCGTGTCGGCGGCGTGTGCGCCCAGCGGGCCGGCGGCCTGGCAGCTCATCCGGAACGGCATGTCCGACGGTGCCGCCGAGTCCCCGGCGGCGACGATCCGTTCGTCGTCGATGCTCGTCAGGGTCTCGTCGGTGAGCAGCCGGCCCAAAGTGTCGGTGCTGAGCCCGCTGCGGACGGCCACGTCCGGCACGCCGAACCCGGCGGTCCAGATGGTGACCTCGCTCGACAGCTCACGGCCGTCGCCGAGCCGTACGGTGTCGCCGGTCACCTCCGTCACCTTCGTGCCGGGGCCCTGCAGCACGGTCACACCGAGGCCGGCCAGCCTCTTGGCGACCGAGCGGCGGCCGTTCGGGTGCAGGTAGGGCCCGAGCAGCCCGCCGCAGGCCAGGGTCACGGTGCGGCCCGCCTCCGCCAGTTCGGCGGCGGTCTCGATGCCGGTCGGACCGGCCCCGACCACCGTCACAGGGGCAGTGGCGGGAGCGGCGTCGAGGACCGTCCGCAGGCGCCGCGCCTCCTCGAACGTGGCGATCGGGTGGGCGAACTCGGCAGCTCCGGGCACGCCCGGGTCGGCGCTGCCGCTGCCCACCGCGCAGATCAGGTAGTCGTAGCCGGCCGTGTCGCCGCTCGCCAGCTCCACCCGGCGCCCCGTCGCGTCGATCCGGGTCACGGTGTCGACCACCAGCCGGACGCGCTCGCCCAGGACCTTCCGGTAGTCGCTGACGGCCTCGTGCGTTCCGCCCGCCAGCTGGTGCAGTCGGATCCGCTCGACGAAGTCCGGGCGGCAGTTGAACAGCGTCACGGTCACGTCGTCGCGCTGCGTCAGCCGGTTGGCCGCCATGACCCCGGCGTAACCGCCGCCGATCACGACGACTTCGGTGTTCTCAGCCATGGTTTCTCTCCTCCGCTTTCAGGAATTCGCACGCAAGATGTCGGCCTGGCACGCCGTGACGGCGTGCGGGACGGATCAGCCGAGGCGCTCCGGCGCCGAGCCGCGGAGCGGGGTGGAGTCCAGGTACCGGACCTCGTAGATGCGTTCGCTGAACTTCCAGCCGTCGGCGGTTCGCTCGTAACGGTCGTGGTACAAGGCGTAGTTCAGGTGCGAGCTGCCGTCGCGCATCCGTCCGAACTCCTGGATGTGCGCCCGGCCGGCTGCGGTGTCGCCGTCCAGCCGGATGACGCCCGGGTGGGCGTTCTGCACGAAGAACTCCCAGAGCGACTGGCCCCACTCGATCCCCGCGCGAATCTCCTCGCGGCCGACGAACTCCTTGTCGATGTGCGGCCAGCGCATGGCGCCCTTGGGCGTGAACGTCGAGACGGCGCGGTCGAAGTCACGCATCATCACCGCGTCCGTGAGCTCGGCTCGCAGCGCCTCTATCTCGACGCGATCGGCAATGGCCCGCATGTCGCCCATCGGTTTCCCTCCCCATCCATGTGTGCGTCAGGCGTGTGCCGCCTGTCCGGTGGTGATGGATCCAGCATCGGTGCGGCGGGAGGGCGGAACAATGTAGGGTTCCTTGGGCTATTCATAATGTGGCGGTTATGCATGGACGGGGGTTGTGCATGGAGCTGCGTGACATCGAGATCTTCCTGACCCTGGCCGAGGAGCTGCACTTCGGCCGTACCGCAGAGCGGCTTCATGTGTCCCAGGCCCGCGTCAGTCAGGCCATCGCCAAGCAGGAACGGCGCCTCGGCGTCGTGCTGTTCGACCGCACCAGCCGGCACGTCGCCCTGACCCCGGTCGGCCGACGTCTGCGCGAGGACCTCCAGCAGGCCGTCGACCTTCTCCGGGAGGGGCTCGCCCGCGCCGAAGCGTCCGGCGCGGGGACGGGGCAGACCCTGCGCCTGGGTGTGTTCGGCCACGCCGGCCACGAACTGCGCCCCCTCATCGAGGCCTTCCGCTCCCGCCACCCCGGCAGCGATGTCCAGTTCGGCGAGATCAACGGCAGCGACCCGTTCACCGCGCTGCGCACCGGAGAGCACGACGCGCACGTGCTGTGGCTTCCGGTGGCCGAACCGGACCTCACGGTCGGCCCGACCGTGCTGACCGGAGGCCGCGTGCTCGCCGTGGCGACAGACGATCCGCTGGCCGAGCGCGGCACCGCGTCGCTGGAAGACCTCGGCGACAACCATGTCGTCGACTTCGGCCCCCACGCCCCCGAGTACTGGATCGCGGCCATGGTCCCCACGCGTACGCCGCTCGGCCGCCGTATCCCGCGCGGGCCCGCCGCGCGGACTTTCCACGAGGTTCTCTCTCTGGTCGCCTCCGGACAGTGTGTCCACCCGCTGGGCGAGATCGCCGCCCGCTACAACCGTCCCCCCGGCATCGTCTTCCTCCCCCTTCACGACGCCCCCACCATGCACTGGGCCCTCACGTGGCGATCCACCGCCGACGGCCCCACCCTCCGCGCACTGGCCCAGACCGCCGCCGACCTCGGTCCCATCTCCCTGTGACAGCGGGTGACGGGCAGTTGATCGGCTGGGGCGTGTATCAGAAGTACTCGGGTCGCCTCCGGATCTGGCGTCTCACGTGGCGGTGACATCCTTGGTCGGTGTTCTCACCGATCATGTGGGCGCCGTGTTCTTCGACGTCGACGGCACCCTCGTCCCAGGCACATCGCGACCGCGACCATGACGCTCCAGCACGGCGCGGACGCCTTCACCGACATCTTCCTGCTGGTCCGCGTCGACGACAATTGGCGCATCGCCAACAAGGCTTATCACCGACACTCATGAGAGCGCGAGAAGCGATCCCTCGCCCGTTTCAGCGTCGAGTCAGGATCAAGTGATCCCCCTCGGCGAAGTCGGTGTTGCCCTGGCTGGTCCCCCGGTCCACCGACCGGACGTCCGGCCCGCCCGTGAATCGATGAATTCGACGGCCATCGGCCCAAGGTCGTGTGTGACGACCACAACGACTGCCGCGACCCACCAGACGCAACAGCTCGTAGTCCGGAACGGGCCGATCTTCTTGGCACTACGAGCAGCTGGGTAAAGACGGCTTGTTTGCCCTCCCGCCCCGTTGCCCGCGGCCGGTTCTCGGTATTGGCTTCGCTTGGCCCGCAAGTCCAGGGCCCGAGGAGCTTGTTGAAGGGGGAGCAATGCGTTGTCTGAGACAGGTCGCCGTGCTGGCGGCGTTAGTGGGCAGCTGCGCGACCGCACTGCCTGTGACCACGGCGGCGGCGTCCGGCCGCGAACACCGGCTGCGCACGGAACGGGTCAGTGTCACGGCCGAGGGCACCCAGGCGAACGATTTCTCCGGCGTGGGCGGGATCAGCGCCAACGGCCGCTACATCGCCTTCGATTCCTCGGCGACCAATCTGGTGCCCGGTGACAGCAACGGGTTTTCCGACATCTTCATCAAAGATCTGCACACCGGCACGATCGAGCGGGCCAACGTGGCCGACGACGGTACCCAAGCCGACAACGAAACCATGACGTACTCAATGAGTGCGAACGGGCGCTACATCGCCTTCAGTTCCTACGCCGACAACCTGGCGCCCGGCGACACTCCCGACGCCCAGGACGTATTCGTCCACGACCGCCTGACGGGGCGGACAGAGCTCCTCGTCAAGGCCGGGGAGGCCGGGGCCCAGACATACGAACCATCCATCAGCGCCAACGGCCGCTACGTCGCCTTCACTTCGAGCAGGAGCGACCTGGTCCCCGGGGACACCAACAACAGCAGGGACGTATTCGTACGCGACCGCTGGAAGAAGACCATCAAACGGGTCAGCGTGGCCGACGACGGCACCCAGACCGACGGGTTCTCGGAGGGCGCGGCGATCAGCGCGGACGGGACCCGGATCGGCTTCCGGACCCAGTTCTCCCTCGGCGGCGACGACGAAGCGTTGGCGCGGCCGGACACCTCGGGCCGTCTGATGCCGGAGGCTTCCGGCATCAGACGGCCCGAGGCCCTCAGCTTCTACGTGCACGACACCCGCACGGGGCGGACCGTCCTGGCGGCACACACTCGCGACGGCCTGCCCGTGCCCGTCCGAGGCAACATCGGGCTGAGCCCGGACGGGCGCTACTCCCTCTACTCCAGCGAGTGGCGGGACATTGTGCCGGACGACACCAACGACAAACGGGATGTCTTCGCCACGGACCTGGCCACCGGAGCCACCCGGCGCCTCTCGCTCGCGTACGACGGGTCGGAGCCGAACGATCACTCGGCCGGCACAGCTGCGGCCTTGGCCGCCGGACCTTCTCTCAGTGCCGACAATCGGCATGTGGTCTTCACGTCGTCCGCCGACAACCTGGTGCCGGGCGACACGAACGGCGACGCGGACGCCTTCGTACGCGACCTGATCACAGGCGACGTCCAACGAGTCAATGTCACGAAGGACGGGGCACAGAGCGACACAGCTCAACGCACGTCGCCAGTTGTTGACGCCTTCGGCCGGACCGTGGCCTTCAGCTCGGGGGAGGACGACCTCGTACCCGGGGACACCAACGAGACCAGCGACGTCTTCGTCCGCCGCCTCGATTGAAAGGGCTCGCCTGACCCACCCAGCGGCAGACCTACGCCAGCGATTCCGGCAGAGCCGGAAGACCCGCCACGGCCTCCAGGGAAGGCCGTGCTCGTGTTTGAGGCGGTCGTTCTTCATCCGCCGGCAGGTGAAGGACGACTTCTTGCCGGAGGCGCGGGTGATGGGTGAGGAATCCGAACCCAGTAGATCGCCGCAGCGGCCAGACCCGTCGTCGACGCCTTCACCGCCAGTCTCACGAACCCGTCACTGTCGGCCAGCGCAGCCCGCGATCCGCCGCCGCAGTGCTGGACCACCATCTCAACCGGATCTTCCAGAACAGGGATCAAGATCCGTGAGCCTGCCTGACAATGGCACCTGACCTCCAACACCCTTGACCATGGCTGTTGTTGAAAGTGAACGAAGTGGGTCCATGTTGAACCGGAGACCAGATTTGGGATCTTCATATGCATGACTGGAGCCTGGCAGCCGAGGAGTTGCAGACACCCCGGCTGTCGCTGCGACGTCCGAACGAAGCGGATATCGATGCGATCTTTGAGATCCATAGTGATCCCGGGACCTGCGTGCACAATCCTTCCGACGCACTCGCCCGGTTCGAGGAGGCGGGTGCGATGGTAGGAGGTAGAGATGCCAGAACACACGGCAGTGGTACGAGACAATGAGGTACTGGAGGTACTGGAGGTACTGGAGGTACTGAGGACGGGCCGGGTCGAATAGACCGGCGACCCACTGCTTCCGTACCGGCTGATCGGAAGCGATGGCGTCGAGGTCGACACGGTCAACGAGTTCCTGTGAACAGAACGGTACGGTAGTTGTTCGCCATGGCCTTCTGTGCCTCAGCGGTCGCGATGCGGAGTTGCCCCCGGTCCTGCTCGGTGGCGAGCCGTACGTACCCGTTTATGAGCCTTTGTCGCCCTCGCAAGATGTACCGGCCTCGTTCAGATGGTGGTCCAGGAGCTTGCGCTCCGCCGGGGTGAACTGAGGCCGGTCAAGTGTTGGGCGGATGGGGCCGAGCAAGGATGTCAGCAGCACGCTGGGTTTGACGAGTGAGGCGGGCGGGGCTTGTAGGGCCAGCACGTCTGTCAAGGCTGTGGCAGCGTGGAAGGAGCCGGTGGCTGTGCGGGACAGGCGGCTGACGTAGCGGTGCAGTATGCGGTCGGCGAGGTTCGGGCTGGCGCCTGTCGTGGTCGGGAAGTGGACGTCCTGACCCACGGCGAGGGTCCACGCGGTGTGGACGGGGCGAGCGATGGCACGCTGGGCGCGGCGCGCGAGGTCTGGAGTCAGGCCGGCGGAGATCAGGTTGCGCAGGGCGACGGCGCCTTGTGCGGCCACTGATATGCCCTGTCCGTAGACGGGGTTGAACGATGCGACGGAATCACCGAGCGCTACCAGGCCTTGGGGCCAGGGTGTGAGCCGTTCGTAGAAGTAGCGTCGGTTGGCGGTGCTGTGGGTGACGCTGACGTCGGTGAGAGGTTCGGCGCCGGCGAGGAGGTCCGCCAGGACGGGGTGGCGCAGGGTGCGGGCGAAGGTTTCGAACGCGTCTGGGTCGCGCGTGGGTTGTCCGCCGGGTGCGCCCATCAGGCTGACGTGCCAGCGGTCGCCTTCGATCGGCAGGAGGCCGCCTGCGTTGCCGGGCTGGGGCAGCCGTGGATCGGCCTGTACACCGACCATGGGCCAGTTGCGGGTGGGGCCGGGAGCGCGGTAGATGCGGCTTGCGTAGACGAGTCCGGAGTCGATGTGTTTCTCGGCGAGGCCTGTGATGCCCAGGCGGGTGAGCCACTGGGGGGTGCGGGTGGCTCGGCCGGAGGCATCGATGACGAGGTCCGCGTGCAGTTCCGACTCCTCGCCGTCGGCCGTGTGGACCCGCACACCTGTGACGGTGCGGTGGTTGCCGAGGAGTGCGAGCACTTTGGTGTTGGTGTGGACGCTGACCCGGGGGTCTTTGAGGACCTGCTCGCGGACGACGAAGTCGGTCAGGTCCCGGCTCGCGGAGATCAGGTAATGGGTGGTGTGGTGCCAGCGCCGATACCAGCCTTCGGGAGAGTAGATGACCATGTTGGTGGTCATCGGGATGCGGTTGGCGCCGGCGGCGAGCAACTGGTCGGTGGTGTTGGGCAGGAGGCTGTCGATGGCCTCGGCGCCGCCGGCATGCAGGAGGTGGATGTGGGCGGCCTGGGGGACGCCGGTGCGTGGTTCGGGGCCTTGCGGGAGGTCGTGGGCTTCGATGATGTCGACGGAGTCGACGTGGTTCTTGACCGCGGCCGCAGCGAGCACGCCGGAGATGCTGCCCCCGATGACGACCACGCGGGTGGTGTTCCGGCGCGGGGCTTCAGTCATGGTGGGCTGCTTTCTTCTGGGGCATGCAATGGTCGTGGAGATCTCGGACGATGGGCGAGGTCAGTGCCTGAGACAGGCGAACCAGATCTTTCGAGCGCCATAGCGCGGTCTGTGTGGTTTCGTACTGCTGGTCAGGCGTGGTGCGTTGCCGTTCGCGGGCGATGAGGATCATGGCGGCTTCGGCGGTGATGGCGGCGGAGGGCACGTCGTTGGCGTTGCGGAGGGCAGCGCGGTAGGCGGTCTCTCGTACGGCGGGGTCGCAATAGGGGACCAGTGCGAGTATGGCGTCGTAGAGTGCCGTTTTCCGCCCGGTCAGGAGTACGGCAGGGGGAGTTCGCCACCATGGCAGCGAGGTCCGGACGGCGCCGGGGGTGGGCACGTGCTGGAGGGCCCGCCACAGGGGTGCGAGCTGCCGCAGTTGCCCGATGATGCGTGTGGTTTCTGCCATGCGCGGGCCTGCGAGGGGGAGGACGAACCCGATGGCGCCGAGCATGGAGGCGGGAGGGGCAAGGTGGACTGAGACCTTGTCGACGAGGGCCCGTCCAGCGGGCGCCGACGGCCACCAGTCTGATGCCGTCGTAGCACACGATGATCAGGTAGGCGGGGGCGAGGATGCGCAGGCCTGCCCGAAGCGAGCCGTGGACCTCCTTGGACCACCGCCAGCACAGGGTGCTCGCGGCCATCATCGCCACGCCTTGCGCAGCCAGGTAGGTGACGATCATCTCCCGGATGTACGGGGTGTTGGCGTAGTGCGCGTCGAACAGGGCGATCTGCTCCACCGGGGCGCTGCCTGCCCAGAACAGGCCGATGATGACGACGATGGCCAGGCTGTAGGCGATCACGCACCAGCGTGAAGCGCGCCGGGTCTGTTCGGGAGGTGCCGGCCGCCAGTTGATGATCAGCAGGAGGCTCGCTCCGGAGAACCCGGTCGTCGTCACGTAGACGACGGGGGCGGCGACGTTGGCTATCCCGGTGAGCTGGTTGAGCCCCGCTATGGAATCCGGGGCCGCGAGGATCATCAGGCAGCCTGCGGCGAAGAGCAGCAGGCAGGCCGCGCGTAGCAGCGTGTCGTGCCATCTTCGGACCAACGCGGGGACTTTCACCGCGCAAACCAGCAGGAGGATCATCCCGCAGGCGTAGAAGCCGAGATTGCTGGTTCCGGACGACACCTGGCTTTTCTTCTCCTCGTAACGGTGCGGCGGGGTCCCCTGAACGGAACGGGTCAGCTGCGGGGGACGCGGTGGGCCATGGAGACCTGGATGCGCCCGGCGAGGTAGTGCGGGTCGGCCAGGGTGCGGGCCTGAGCAAGGGCGGCCTGCACGTCTGTGGCGAACCGGAACCCGAAGAGCTCTGCTTCGAGTTCCTCGTCGACCTGGTGGGCATCGGCGCGGGCAGCGAAGTGCAAACCGGCGTCCGTGCGAGTGGCTGGAGGAAGTTCGGTGTCGTCGGCCTCGGAGAGGACGGCCGCCAGCTTCAACAGCGCGCCTGCCGTCTGGGGCTCTTGGGCGCGGGATGCGGTGGGACCGTGGGCGGTGGTGCTGCTGCAGTGGCCCTGGAACATGTGCCACGCCTCATGCCCGATGATCACGAGCTGGTGCTCGGGGTCGGTGTTCTCCTCATAGGCGATCAGGTCGTGGCTGGTGCGGTCGACCCATAGGCCGCTGGCGATCCCGGGCGGAAACGCTGCCGTACGCAGCCGGACCGGCCGCCCACGTCCCTGGGTGAGGGCCTGGCCTATCGCGGGGATGATCTCTTGGTCACTGGCGGGCTGGAGGTTGCGGACGAGTTGGGCGCTGAGCTGTCGCATCGCCCGTAATCGCGTGCTCACTGGTCACCTTCGTTCTCATCGAGCTCGAGCAGGGCTTTGAGGGTCGCGTTGAGAACGTTCCACCGTTCTTCTGGCAGGTTCTGCGCCTGGCGCAGGGCGATGCCTCGGACGTCGTCGAACTGCTCCGATACAGCGGTCAGTGGGTCAACTGTGGCGTGGGGCCTGTCCCCTACCTCCTGTTGCTGCGCGGCGAGGACGGGCTGCAGCACGCGGCTGAGGGCCTCGGGTGCTGGGGCGGTGAAGAACGCCTCCCCGCCTTCGACCTGGAAGAAGTCCACGAGGCCGTGCAGAAGTTCGACGCTGGGCATCTTGTCGCCGGAGCAGACCTGGCGCGCCCAGACGCCGGAGACTCCCAGCTTTCGGGAGATGCTGCCGGCGAGATCGGACATGCGCTGGCCGTGGCGTGCCAGGTGGGCGTCCGAGAGAGCCTTGAGGCGCGCCCGGACCCGCTCGTTGACGGTGTCGGCGGGGAGGGTACTGCCCCGGAGCAGGGCACGCACGGTGTGCTCGGGCAGAGCCGTCTTGGCGGCAAGTTCCCTGGGGTTGAGCAGGTGCGACTGCTCCAGGTCCCGCTCTTGCATGAGCGCCTTGAGGCGCTCGAGTGTCTCTGGCAGTGACGGGGCAGAGTCCACCGGCGTACTCCCAGGCCCTCCGAGTCGGATACTGGCGTGCATCGGCACAGTACGCGCCCTGATCCCCGATTTCAACGATCGTTAACTGGCTCAAAACGATCGTTAGGGCGTCGTGCTGGTCCATGCGGGATCCCGGGACCTGACTCCGCGCAGAGCGAGGCGACCGTGGCTGAGCGGATGACCATGTACACGGAGGGTCCGAACGGGCCGGAGCCGTTGTGGTTGTGGTTGTGGTTGTGGCTGAACGAGCAGGGGCCGCCCTGCGACCGGCCTCATGGGAGAACGTCTTCCGCGCGGCCGATGACCGGTGTCGTCAGGAGCTGGGTGCGTTGATGGCGGAGCCACGTAATGGATGCGCGTGTGCACCTGACCACCGAGGAGCGAAGGGACTTCCGCCTGCTCTACGGCGATCCGTGGCAGACGGTCCAGGACCTGCTCGGACACGCACAGCGCGAGACCACCTGGGACATATACCTCGCGCCTGTGGCCGACCTGCGCTGCGCTCCCTGCTGGAGGATGTGCCGGAGCTGAACACGGCCCGACGGCAGAGGGACGAAACGTTCGCGCGGTTGGCGCGGGAGGCCGAAGGCATCCAGGACGTCGATGACCGTCTTGAGGGAGTGGCATGAGCCGGCGAGGTCGGTCAGCTGTCCGCCCGAGCCACCCGCACCACCGGCCCGAGGTCCTTCTCCAAGGCGGCTGGTGAAGCATCACAGCGCCCGCGGCACGGGCCGCCGGTTCGACTTCGCCTCTTTGCCCGTCGACGTGGGCCCGCAGCGATCGCTGGCGGCCGTCTTCGCAAGCGGTGCCAACCTGGGCAAGACGGGCGGCCGCTGGGGCTACAACACGGCATGGCCTCCACTCGCGACGGTTCGCGCATCCTGGTTCGCAGCGTCAACTCCACGGGCGCCAAGGGCCAGGAGAGGAACGAGGTGGCGCGGAACATCATGGTGACGGCCTACGGCAACCCCTGAGCGCTCGGGCGGGCAGCCCCGGAGCGCTTGGGGAATGCGCCGGGTGGCGCGCGTGGCGGCGGTGGAACCAGTCCGACCGCCGCCCGGGGTACCAAGCCGTCCCGCCCGCGCCTCAGTCCGCCTTGAGGGCGGTGAGGACGTTCAGCCGGGCCGCGCGGCGGGCGGGCCAGAGTCCCGCCACCACGCCGACGAGTGCGGCGCCCACGAGGGCCACGGCGATGCGGCCCCAGGGGACGACCATCTCGTACCCCTGGATGCTGTCGGAGGCGATCCTGCCCGCGGCCCAGCCGAGGAAGATGCCCGCGCCGATGCCCAGAAGGGCCCCGAACAGTGAGATGAGGACGGACTCCAGGTGGATCATCCGCTTGGTCTGCTCGGGCTGGAGGCCCACCGCGCGCAGCATCCCGATCTCACGGGTTCGCTCGAACACCGACATCGCGAGGGTGTTGACGACTCCCAGGACGGCGATCACCACGGCCATCGCCAGCAGCCCGTACAGGATGTTGAGGAGCAGGGTGATGGCCTCGCCACCGGCGGACTCGGCCAGGTCGTCGGTGTTCCGCAGTCGGATGAGGGGGTTCTGGTCGAGGGCGCGCTGCAGGGACCGCCGTACCGTCTCGCCGTCGCCGTCCTTGGTGTGCACCAGGACCGAGGTGTCCTCGATCTCCTTCAGATGGGGCTGGAGGGTGGCGAGCGGCATCATGGTGGCCGGGAGGAATTCGTCGACGCGGTAGATGCCGCCGATCCGCAGGGTGCCGCGGCTGCCGTCGCCGTAGACCACCGGAAGCTGCTGGCCCATGGTCCATCCGTAGACGTCGGCCGTGGAGGTGTCGATCAGCAGGTTTTCGCCGCCCGCCGCGCCCAGTGCAGCGAGCGACCCCGTTGCGAAGCTCGGGTCGAGGAGGTCGCCGATGCTCCGGGCGTCCACACCGGTCAGGTTCACCTCGTCGCCGCCGATCCGGACGGCGCTCTGGCGCTGCGGGCTCGACGAGGTCACGGCCGTGGACTTCGCCAGGGTGTCATTAACCGACGCGGGCAGGTAGCCGCCTCTCCTCGACGAGATCTCGAAGTCGGCCGTGACGGTGTTCTCGGCCCGCTGGTGCAGCGATGTCGTGGCGGACACCGCGACCACCGTGAGCCCGATGACCATGGACAGCCCGATCATCAGGGCCGAGGCCGTGGAGGCGGTGCGCCGGGGATTGCGCCGGGCGTTGCGCGGGGCCAGCGTGCCCGGGACACCGAGGCGGCGCAGGAGGGGCCCGGCCAGGGCGATGGCCGGGACGGAGAGCGCCGGGGTCACCACGATGATGCCGATGAGCAGCAGGGCGGACGGGAAGAGGACGGTGGTGCGGCCCTGTTCGCCGCTGGACGCCGTGAGCACCACGCCGAGCACACCGATCACGATCAGGGCGACACCGATGGCGTTGCGCCTGCGGAGGCTGCGGACCGGCGGGGGTGTGTGGAGCGCTGACATGGCGGCCACGGGAGGCACGGCGGCGGCGCGGCGGGCCGGCAGATAGGCGGCGAGCATGGTGACGACGACGCCCACCAGGAACGAGACCAGCACGGTGCCCGGAGCGACGACCAACGGCCCGTCGGGGAAGCCGGATCCGGTGGACGCGAAGAGCTGACGCATCACCATGGCCACGCCGATACCGAGGAGGAACCCCGCGGCCCCTGCGCACAGCCCCAGCAGGGCGGCCTCGATGAGGACGGAACGGGTCACCTGGCGGCGTTCGGCGCCGACGGCCCGCATCAGCGCCATCTCCTGCGAACGCTGGGTGACCAGCATGGTGAAGGTGTTGCCGATGACGAAGATGCCGACGAACAGGGCGATGGCCGCGAAGACGAGCAGCACCTGGCTGAGCCCGTCCGCCCCCTCTGCGGCCTCGGCCTGCTGCTGCTCGCGCAACTGTGCCCCCGTGCTGATCTCGGAGTCCTTGGGCAGCAGGTCGCGCGCCTCGGCCGCGAGCCGCTGCTCGGAGGCGCCGCGCTCGGCCTCGAGGGAGACACCGTCGTACTGACTCGGCTTCAGCAACAGTTTCTGCGCGGTGGCGTCGTCGAAGTACACCGAGGTGCCGCCGGAGCCGGAGGTGTCGTCGGTGCGGACGATGCCGACGAGTTTCTTGTGCAGCACCGGTCCGTCGATGGCCAGCCGGACGATGTCGCCCACCTTGTAGCCGCCTTGGTCGGCGGTGCTGGTGTCCACCAGCACCTCGTCGGGCCCGGCGGGGGCGCGTCCGGTGGTCAGCGGGTGGCGGTTGTCCTTGCCGTCCGCCTGGGGGAAGTAGTTGCCCGCTATGGCCACGTTGCCCTCGCCGAGGGGGTGGCCGTCCTTCGCGGCCACGGCGGCGAACCCTTCGACGGAGCCGATCACGGACGCCACGCCGGGCAGCCGTTGCAGGCGCCGTAGCGTGTCCTCCCCCACGGTGCCGGGCTCTCCGGATTTCTCGTCGAACGGCGGTGTGGCCTGGACCGAGACATTGCGCAGGGTGGTGAGGTAGCGCTCCTTGTAGGCATTGGTGACGGTGTCGGTGAAGACGATGGTGCCCACGACGAAGGCGACGCCGAGCAGAACGGCGAGCATGGTCATCAGCAGGCGGGCTTTGTGCGCGAGGACGTTGCGCAAGGCGGTGCGGAACACTGGCGGCCTTCCGGGGTGCCGGGTGAGGGATGCTCGGAGAGCGGGACGCGCGTCAGGCGCGGGATGTACGCGCGTCAGGCGCGGGATGTACGCGCGTCAGGCGCGGGATGTACGCGCGTCAGGCGCGGGATGTACGCGCGTCAGGCGCGGGATGTACGCGCGTCAGGCGCGGGATGTACGCGCGTCAGGCGCGGTGAGCGGACGTCAGGCGTGGCGTGGGCGGTCAGACCTGGTGCGCGGGTGTCAGGCGTCCCATGCGTTCCAGGACGGCCTCGGCGGTGGGCGCGTGGAGTTCGTCGACGATGCGCCCGTCGGCGAGGAAGACAACGCGGTCCGCGTAGGAGGCGGCGACCGGGTCGTGGGTGACCATGACGACGGTCTGGCCCAGCGCGCTCGTGGAGCGGCGCAGGAACTCGAGGATCTCGGCCCCGCTGCGGGAGTCCAGGTTGCCGGTGGGCTCGTCGGCGAAGACGATGTCGGGCCGCCCGGCCAGCGCACGGGCGACGGCGACGCGCTGCTGCTGGCCGCCAGAGAGCTGGCCGGGCCGGTGGTCGAGCCGGTCGGCCAGGCCGACGGTCTGGATGATGCTCTCCAGCCAGGCCCGTTCCGGCTTGCGGCCCGCGATGTCCATGGGGAGGGTGATGTTCTCCACGGCGCTCAGGGTGGGCAGCAGGTTGAACGCCTGGAAGACGAAGCCGATGCGGTCGCGGCGCAACCGGGTGAGCTGACGGTCGTTCAGGGAGCCGATCTCCGTGTCGCCGAGGCGGACCGACCCGAAGGACAGCGAGTCGAGACCGGCCATGCAGTGCATCAGGGTGGACTTCCCTGATCCAGAGGGACCCATGATCGCGGTGAACCGGCTCCGGACGAACCCGACTGTGACCGCGTCGAGGGCCACCACACGGGTGTCCCCCGTGCCGTACACCTTGGTCAGGTCGGTGGCGTGGGCCGCGTAGCTCTCCGGGGCGGAAGGGGGCGGGATTGCGTGCATGCCGATCCTCGGTGGACGCTCGATGGATTGCCCCTCGTGGCAGAGGGTGTCGCCGCTGATGGCGACCTCCATGAGCCTCCCGCTCTGCCACCCGCCGGCGGATCCCCCGAACATCCGGCGCCGCATCCCCCGATCGGGGGAGATCGCTGCGGGACCGCCGTCCTGGACCGACCGCGATGACCGCCAAACCGCTGTTCCGGCCGGACCGCTCTCACGGCGCGATCGCTATTCGGCACGCCCCGAGCGGAAGGCCCAGGCCGCGACCTCGACCCTGTTGCGCAGGCCCAACTTCGCCTGGACCGACCCCAGATGCGTCTTGACGGTGCTGGGCGCGATGTACAGCTCGGCGGCGATCTCCGGGTTGGTCAGTCCGCGGGCTACGCCCTGGATGACCTCCTCCTCGCGGTCGGTCAGCGGTTCCGCCGGCTCGGACGCACCGCGTCGCCGCGCCTTGGTGAAGTGCTGCAGCAGACGGAGAGTGATCTGCGGGGCGACCATGGCGTCCCCGCGGACGGCCGCCCGGACGGCCTCGGTCAGCAGCGCCGGACCGGCGTCCTTGAGGAGGAAGCCCGACGCTCCGTTCGACAGCGCCGTATACACATACTCGTCGAGGTCGAAGGTGGTGACCACGACCACCTTCGGCGCTCCGGGATGACCGCCGCCGGCCAGTCGGCGGGTGACCTCCAGACCGTCGGGCGGGGGCATCCGGATGTCCACGAGACACACGTCCGGCCTCCTCTCGCGGGCCAGCGACAGGGCCGAGGCCCCGTCGGCGGCCTCGGCCACCACCTCCATGTCGGACTCGGCCGACAGCACCATGCGGAACCCGGCCCGCACCAGATACTGATCGTCCGCGACCAGGATGCGTATGGTCATGCCGTCCTGCCCTCCCGTAGCCGCGACCCGGATCGTACGGCGTGCCGCCCGCGTGCACGGGCGTTCCGTGAAGCGTCGTCGGGGTGCAGCGGTACGGAGGCGTGTACACGCCACCCGCCTTCGGGTCGGTGCCCCGCCTCGAAGGCGCCGCCGAGCAGCTCGATCCGCTCCCGCATGCCCATGATGCCGAAGCCGCCGCCGAGCCGCCCGAGGGTGCCGCGGTGTCCGGACGGAGATCCTTGTCCGTCGTCCTCGACGATCAGTTCGGCGTTGCGTGCCGCGACCCGGGCGGACACGTCCACCGACCGCGCTCCGCGCGCATGGCGCTGGGCGTTGGTCAGGGCTTCCTGCAGGACACGGCTCAGCCCGCCGGTGACC
The DNA here is from genome assembly GCF_045041235.1 of Streptomyces sp. NBC_00076. Lineage (NCBI taxonomy): Bacteria > Bacillati > Actinomycetota > Actinomycetes > Kitasatosporales > Streptomycetaceae > Streptomyces > Streptomyces sp. NBC_00076. The sequence goes on along the minus strand of NZ_CP108242.1, from coordinate 10,590,293 downwards.
TCCGTGGGGACATCCTCCGGCAGCTCCTGTCCGAGGTCCAGCCGGATCGGCAGTCCCGTCGCCCGTGCCTCGTCCACGATGCGGGTCAGCACCTCACCGAGGTTCTCCTGATGCCGCGGAGTCTCGTCACCGCGCATCGAACCGACCAGACGCCGCATCGACGTCAGCGCCTCGCCACCCGCGTGCTCGACGGCCTCGAGCATCTCGTTCAGCATCCGCGGGTCGGGGGTGCCCCGGCCGGTGACATGGCGCACGGCCTGCAGCTGCACCACGATCGCGGTCACCTGATGGGCCACGGTGTCGTGCAGGTCGCGGGCGAGCGCGAGCCGTTCCTCCTGCCGGACCAGTTGTCCGGTGCGTTCCTGTTGGACGTCGTAGAGGCGCAGCACCAGGCCGCAGACGAAGGCCAGGGCCAGTTCCAGCACGGTGCTGTCGGAGAAGTCGCCAGGATCCGAGTCCCGCAGCACCGGGACGGAGAACACGCTGATGCACAAGGCCGCCACGACCACCGGGGCCCACCGGGGCGTGCAGCGGCGCACCGCGACGGCGAGGAGGACCAGCAGGCCTATGAGTTCGCTGCCGCTGCTCTCGCTGGTCACCATGTTCACCGGCAGCAGGTGGTAGGCCACCGTGGCCACGAAGGTGCCGGCGCAGGCCACCAGCGCGGCCCGCAGGACCCATCGGGGATCGCGCACCGCGGCCAGCACGGCCATCGCCCCGGCCAGGGCTCCGGAGCAGACCGGCGCCCAGTCCCCGACGAAGGCCGCCCTGTCGAAGGCCGGGTCGAAGACGATCCGTCCCCGCACGTCCTCATAGACGGAGAGGAGGAACAACAGTGCCAGCGCCGAGATCAGGATCCGCCCCGGCCAACTTCGGTAACCGGCACGCCGGCCGGAGGACACAGCTATTCGCACCCGCGCCACCCTACGCACCTACGGCGGCGATTGCCGCCCGCCTCCCGCGCGTGGGTCGGTGGTTGGGCGCGGGCCGGGCGTCGCGCACCCGCTTCGGAGTCCGGTACGAGGGGTCCGGCGGATCCGCCGGGTGGCTCCGTGGGGCGTCCAGGGCGGGGGGATCGCCGGTGCCCTGACCCCGGGCAATGACCGGGACCTGGATCTCTTCGGTCTTCCAGCCCACTACCTTCTTGGCCACCTCCGTACTCCACCGGCGCCGGCCGGTGCGCTCGCTCAGCGGCGGGTTCGGGATCAGCTCGAACGGTCCGGCGCGGAGGCCAGGATCCGAAGCACCTCGTAGCTCTGCGTACCGCCGCAGCGACTCCTCCACACCCTGGTCACCCTCGTCAGGCGGCAGGTGACCGCCGTGCCCGCGAAGCGGCTCCTGCGCGGCCGCCTGGTCGAGGGTTCACCACCAAATTCCATCTCTTCGTGGCGGACGATGCCGGCACTCGCCGCGGACAGGGCCTACACATCCCGCAACAACCGCCTTTACCTACGGCGACGCGGAATGCGGAATACGGCACACCAAACGCGCCTACATCTGCCTCGGAACCGTCACCGTCGCGGCCCTCATCGCCTGTCTCCGCACATGATCCAGAAACAGCGCCTAGTGCCCGCCTAGTGCGTGGCCAGGAACGGCAGGATGACGTCGGCCATCTCGTCGGGTACTTCCTCTGCAAGGTCGTGGCCTGCGTCGAAGGTGTGTCCGGTGACGTGATGGGCCATGAGCCGCATCTGGGACTCGTTGCGGTCGCCGATGAACGCGGATCCGCCGAGGGCCAGGACCGGGATATCCAGTTTTTTTTGTGCGGTCTGCCGGTTCTGTTCGGCGTCCACGAGCATGGCCCGGTAGATGGAGAGCATCGCGCGGATTCCGCCCGGCATCGAGTAGCAGCGCACGTATTCGTCGACCGCGTCGAGGGTGGCGCTGTCGGGGTGGCTGCGCTCGTACTTGATCATGTAGGTGATCAGCTCGCGCTCGTGTCCGGCGATGAGCATCTCGGGTATGTCCGGCTGGAAGTAGAAGCCCAGGTGCCACAGGTGCATGCCGCTGGAGACATTCTCGGGGGTGAGGGCTGTGTGGTCCTCGAAGCCGAATCCGGGGAACAGGGCTTCAACGAACACGAGAGCGGTGACGTGGTCGCGGTGGCGGGCGGCGAGCTGGTAGCCGATCACCGCTCCCCAGTCCTCGCCCGCCACCGCGTATGTCTCGTGTCCGAGGTAGGTCATCAGCTCGGCGATGTCGTCGCTCATCGTCGCGGAGTCGTAGCCGTCCGACGGGCGGGCGGAGTCGCCGAGACCACGAAGGTCGGGGACGACGACGGTGTAGTGGGGCGTCAGCTTCGGGACGAGGTGGCGCCAGTGGTAGCTGGTCTTGGGCACGCCGTGCAGGAGCACCACTGCGGGGCCGGACCCGGCCGTGCGGTAGTGCAGACTCGTTCCGTTGACGGCGGCTCGGCCCGTGCGGACGGGCGTTCCGTCATGGTCGAACATCAACTTTTCCAACCTTCCTGGTGTACTTCGCGATGCGGGTGTCAGTGGGCTTGCGGAGGGTCGACGAGGGTCACCAGGCGGCTGGGTCCGGTGCCGTCAGCGGTCGTCCGGGCAGCGGAATGGCCGACGGGGCGCAGGGTGACGTTCTCCGGGTAGAGCCGGCCGAGCAGGGCCAGTACGACGAGGTCGTCCTGGTGGGTGGCGTCCAGGGTGACGTCGCCTGCTTGCGTCCACACCAGTCCCGGTGCGCACAGTGCGGACCACACAGCTGCGGTGCGGGGCGCGGCATCGGAATGTGCGTCGCCTGCGGCGGGGTCCGGTCGGTGGGCGTAGCGGTGGCCGCGCAGAGCCTGGCCGAGGTCGACGCGGGCGGTGGTGCCGTCGTGGGTGATCTCGATGCTGGCGCTGCGGGCACCGTCGGCGACCGGCGCGGTGACGGTACGCGCGGTGAGCGGGCCAGATGTGGTGGCGGCGGGCGGCAGGTCCTCGACGAGGGTGCGGGGTGCGGCGTAGTAGTCCTGCAACTCGGCGACATACGTGGTGGTTTCGTCGGTGGCCGGGCCGGGGCGCCAGGTCAGCAGGTGCCGGGGGGCGGTCAGGGGCGGCTGGTCGAGGACGGCGGGCAGGACGGTGCCGCCGACGGCGTCGAAGCCGTAGCCGGCCGGGCCGGAGGTGCCGGTGACGGCGTGGCGGGCGAAGGCCACGATGCTGGTGTGCCGGATCTGGCGGACGATGAGTTCGGTGAGGAACGTGTCGCGGGCCGGTTCGGTGTGCCGCAGTCCGGTTGGGGTGATCAGGAACGGGACGTCCTGCCAGTTGGTGAAGGGCAGCAGGGCGTCACGCAGCAGGACGATCTGGTGGAGCCACTCGTTGTAGAGCTGCATCGTGACCGGTCCACCGCGACGGCCGAGGAGCAGATCGGCTGCGGGAGGGGTGAGCAGGTGGCCGTAGCAGTGGCTGCGGACGACCAGTGGGCCGGCGGGCAGCGGTACCGGATCGGTGAGCAGCCGCTCCAGTGCCTCGGTGGACCACGAGGCGAGCTCTTGACCGATCGTCTCGGCCTGCGCGCCCAGTTCGCGCGCTGCCGAGGCACTGTCCGGGCCGATGACCAGTGGGAGGGAGGTCTCCCGGGTGCCGAGGGCGAGTGCCGCACGGATCTGGTCCTCCAGCACCTTGCTGTCGGCGCTGGTGAGGGCATTGTCGTCGATGATGCCCTGCAGCAGCGGCTCGGCGGCGGTGAAGAACTCGCGGGCGGTCAGGGTGGTACCGGCCGCGGGGAAGGTGTTCCAGCGGCTGCCGCCGAGAGCGGGCGTGCTCGGGGTGGGTGCGGGGGGCATGGGTCCTCCGGAGTCTTCGATGAAGCAGGGGCGGGGTCGCCGGATCCCGTGTCCGAGCGGCACCGGCGACTTATCTGGATCGTCTGATACAGATTGAGGGCATGAAAAAGTCAGTCGAGGGCGGCCAGCGCGACCTCCACGAGGGGTTCGAGGGCGCGGACGTCCGGCGTGATCTTCGAGGAGACCAGCAGTCCGTTGAGGAAGGTGACGAGGAAAGCGGCGAGAGTGTGCGGGTCGTGTCGGGCCGCGATCTCGCCCCGCTCCGCCGCGACCCGCAGCACCTCGGCGAGCGCATCCCGGCTGGCGTCCTGCATGTCGCGCACGGTGCGCCGGGTCGCCGCGTCCTCCGGCAGGCGCTCGCAGGCGGCGTTGACCACCAGGCAGCCTCGACCGTTGTCCTCCACGGCGATCCGGACCCGCTCGACGAGCATCGTACGGATCGCCGACCGGGCGTCCGCCCCCTCCTCCAGACTTCGCAGGGCGGCCGCCGCCAGGGTGGTGCGGTAGTGCTCCAGCGCCGCCCGGTACAGGCCCTCCTTGTCGCCGAACGCGGCATACAAGGACCCTTGCCCGATCCCCAGGTGCCCGGTCAGGTCGCGCACCGAGGTGGCCTCATAGCCGCGCGTCCAGAACAGCTCCATCGCGCGGCTCACCGCCGCCTCCGTGTCGAACTCCCGGGTCCTTGCCATGACCCCACCGTAACCTATCTGGATCGCACGCTCAAGAAAAGACCACAGGCGGCTGACCATGCGCCGACCGGCAGGCCTACCTCACGGCTACTCGCCGTCGGCGTCCTCGGCGGTGTCCGAGTCGCGCAGCGGGCACAGACCATGCCCACGTGCGCGGGGGCGAGTCGGCCGCGGCGGTCAGGTGTTCAGTGCAGCGTCTCCTTCGCCAGGATCCTGGAATCAAACACAGGAACGATGAGCCGTCGCGACCTCAGATACTCCTCTCCAACATCGCCGACCGGCCGCAGCGGGTCACGATGACCTCCCGCACGGTCGGCGCCCAGACCTTCCGTGACCCGCGCAAGGTCACCGTCGGCGCCCCGCTCGCCGGGGACGACCGGGAAGGCGCGCTCGCGGCCCGGCCGTTCACCGTCCGGGTGGCGAAGGGAACCCCGCTGCTGGACGCCGAGATGGTGGGGCCCGGCACCGCGGACTCCGGCAAGCTCGCGCTGCTCCTGACCGATCCGGCCGGACGGCTGACGCAGGTCAGCTACGACTACGACGGCTACGGGCTGCACAGCAACTACCAGCACGTCGACGTCCACGACCCGCGCCCGGCACCTGGACCGTCAAGGTCGTGTGGAACAACGGCCGCGCGCACCTTCAGGACCAGCCCCTGAAGCCGGGCACCTACCGCGGTCCGGTCACCGTCCGGATCACCGGCCACCGCTACACCTCGGCCGGAGTGCCCGAGCAGACCCGGACCCTCCCGGCGGGCGGCACCGCACGGTTCCCGGTGCGGGTCCCTTTGCTGCGTACGGCCGGTGACGCGCCCTTGTCGTTGCAGTTCGCCTCGGACACAGGGACCCGGACGTCCCTCCCGCAAGCCCGCGGGCCAGGGCACCGCGAAGGTCACGCTCACCGCCACGACCCGGTCCTTCGACCCGGCGGCCAAGGCCTCCCCCCGGTGAGTTCTGGGACCCCGAGGCCGACTGGAACCCCGTCGCCGCAACCGCCGGCAGGACCGCGACGATGAAGCTCACCCTGACCCCCACCTCACCCGTCGGCACGGTCGTCCACGGAACGGTCTACGTCGACACCGACTCGGCCTTCCCGGACGTCATGGGATCCGAGCTGATCGGAATCCCGTACTCCTACACCGTGGGCTGACGGAGCACCGTGCTCGGTTGGGTGGGTGCCGGTCAGGCCTGGATGAGGTACCACTCGGTGATCTCGTCGAGGGCCAGGTCGGCGGCGGTGTCCCGGCCGCGGGCGTGAATGCGCAGCCGGTAGTCGCCGGCGGAGATTTCCGCAGCTGCCAGTTGCCGTCGTCAGGTGCGGGTTCGGTTTCGTGGACGGTGACGGTGACGTCGACGTCGACGTCGCCGGTGTGGATGCCGGTCATGACGATGGTGACGCCTTTGTCCACCCGTACCAGTGCGTTGTGTCCGCGGTCCAGGTCGGGGCCGGTCGTCCCGTCCTCGTCGCTGATGTCGAACTGGTGGTACTGAACCGGTACGCGTCCACGGCCGCGTTCGACCTCGTCACTCATCTCGCAGTCCTCTGACGGGTGTTGACGGTTGCCTACTTGATCCACACGAGGAACTTGTCCTTCTCGATGATGCGGTTGTCGTCCTCGCTCTGTGTCGCATTGATCAATCGTGGGCTGAAGGCCTGGTGTCCTGTGCAGGGCGACAGCCATCCAGACCACGCCCTGGGCCTCGAGCGGAAATGCGGACTGATGGTCTTCCGGATCAGGAGCGTGGCTTCGGCGACCGCCACGGTCTCGGGAACCTCGATCCCCGCGATGACACGGGCCTGCCGGACGCCGGTGACCTCGTGGCACGCACCGCCGGTTCCGGGGCGCCTGCCGTTGCACATGAGGCGTGCCGGACGTGGGCGTATGGTGGCTGCCATAGGCACAGCCGTGGTCTGTCCGGGCCGCGGATCCTGCACTTTCGTTCAGCTGGGTGCGTCCGCCCCTGCTGTGCATCAGCGGCCTCCGCGCGACCCAGCCCCTTCAGCCAGACGCGGAAGGATCAGCGATGGGCACGTTCACCACCTCCGACGGCACGACGATCTTCTACAAGGACTGGGGTCCGCGTGACGGCCGGCCGATCGTCTTCCACCACGGCTGGCCGCTCAGCGCCGACGACTGGGACAACCAGATGTTGTTCTTCCTGTCCCAGGGCTATCGCGTGATAGCGCACGACCGGCGCGGTCACGGACGCTCGAGCCAGACCTCGACGGGCCACGAGATGGACACCTACGCCGCCGATGTCGCGGCACTCACCGACCTACTGGACCTGCAGGGCGCCGTACACATCGGGCATTCGACCGGTGGCGGCGAGGTGGCGCGCTATGTGGCGCGCGCCAAGCCGGGCCGGGTCGCGAAGGCCGTGCTCGCCAGCGCTGTTCCACCGGTGATGGTCAAGTCCGAGACCAATCCCGGCGGTACGCCGATCGAGGTCTTCGACGATTTCCGAGCGTCCCTCGCCGCCAACCGCTCGCAGTTCTACATCGACGTGCCCTCCGGTCCTTTCTACGGCTTCAACCGGGACGGCGCGCAGGTGTCCCAGGGCCTGATCAACAATTGGTGGCGACAGGGGATGATGGGCGCGGCCAACGCACACTACGAGTGCATCGAGGCTTTTTCCGAGACCGACTTCACCGACGACCTGCAGCAGATCGACGTCCCGGTCCTCGTCGCGCACGGCACGGACGATCAGGTCGTGCCGTACGCGGACTCGGCGCCGTTGTCGGTCGAACTCCTGAAGAACGGCACCCTGAAGTCCTACGAAGGACTCCCCCACGGCATGTTCTCGACCCACCCGGAAGTCCTCAACCCCGGCCTCTTGGACTTCGTGAAGTCGTAGTCCGCGCTGTACAGCGGGCGCAGATGGTGCCGGTGGCGTTCTGGAAGTGGTAAGCGGCCCGAATGCGGCCCACGAAGTCGGGAGGGTGTGCTGGAGTTCGGACAGGGCGTGCCGCAGGCTTCCTGGCAGATCACAGGCGGTGGTCTCATCTCGGCTGCCTCTCCTACCGCATGTGCGGGGCCTGCCGTGGGCCGCGGCCGTCCGGTAGACCCATCCCGTGCGGTGGTGCGAGGACTTCGATACCCGTTCCGCCCACCGGGCCGGCCGCCAGGCAAGCCCGTCGCGCACAAGGGATGTGCCCGGCGGCGTGCGCCGCATTCAGCACCGGCGGGCTCGGGACAGCGCCGGCAGCGCCGGCCCGGGTCGTCGACGCGGAACCTGACGGGCGGGGCCGGGCGCCGGTGGCATCAGAGGCGATCGGCAGGAGAGGCACCGTCCTGGGAGGCGGCCCAGGAGGCGAGCAGGCGCAGGCCCTCTTCGGAAGATGAGTTCGGTTCGGCGGTGTAGATGAGGAGGGTGAGGCCGGGTTCGTCATCCACGGCCGCCCCGTGCCAGGCGAGGGTGACCTCGCCGACGACCGGGTGGTGGAAACGTCGTCCTGGTCAGCCGCGCTCCGGTCGTCGACTACCCGGCGCTCCTCGCCCACGTCGCACGCGGACGCCTGCTCGCAGGCATCGACGTATGGCCGGACGAACCGGTCGCCGCAAACGACCCGGCCCGCGAACTCGAGGGGCTCGTGCTCTCCGCACACCGCGCCGGCGGCATCCCGGAAGCCTTCCAGAGCATCGGCGACATGGTCCTCGACGACCTGACACTCCTCGCTCAGGGACTTCCACCTGTCCGTATGCAGACCGCCGCCCGTGAATTGGTCGGCCGCTACCGCAACCGCCCCGTGACCTGAAGAGACGATCCATGACTGCGCTGCCCCACCCGCCCACCGTGCTCGACATCCCCTGCGAGGGCCTGCTGTTCGACAACGACGGTGTCCTGGTCGACTCCGACCACGGTGTCGACCAGGCCTGGAGTCAATGGGCACGCGACCGCGATGACGTCGCCTGAACGGGCGAGTGAGTGCGGGTGGGAGCGGGAACGGCGGGAGCGCGGGGTGACCTTCGGCACATCGGAGGTTTTCCGCCGGGCCGGTGGTTTCATTCTGCACTTTTCCCCCGCCTGTTGTTACCGGCGCACCGTTCTCGCAGGACGGGCACGTGTCACCCGATCTCTGACACGACGTCAAATCAACGTGCCGGGGCATGAGTAGGGCGGAACGTCTTCCTCCCGGAGACGCGGCGACGGTTGCCGACAAGCACTCTCACGGGCTGTTTCAGCCTCTAGTCTGCTGCCAGACCCCCCACAGGGCCTTCCCCCGCGGTGTGGGCGGAACTCCCGCCCGTACCACCGAGAACAGGCGGCCGAGGGCATGCAACCACTGCACCCAGAAGATCCCGAGCAGCTAGGGCCCTACCGTCCGGTGGCCCGTCTTGGAGCAGGCGGGATGGGCCGGGTCTATCTGGCCACCTCGCCGGCCGGCCGCACCGTCGCGGTCAAGGTCATCCGTCCCGAGATGGCCGAGGACAAGAACTTCCGGATCCGCTTCCGGCGCGAGGTGGCGGCCGCGGCGGCGGTCGGCGGCGTGTACACGGCGTCCGTGGTGGACGCCGCGCCGGATGACGAGACGCCATGGCTCGCCACCGCCTACGTACCCGGCCCCACCGTGGCCGAGGCGGTTGCCGCACACGGGCCGCTGCCGGTGGAGACGGTCCTCGCGCTGGGCGCGGGCATCGCCGAGGCGCTGATCGCGGTGCATGCCGAGGGGCTGGTGCACCGCGACCTCAAACCGTCCAACGTGCTGCTCGCCGCGGACGGTCCGCGCGTCATCGACTTCGGCATCGTCCGGGCCCGGGACGGCTACCAGCTCACCGGCTCCGGTGGCCTGTTCGGCTCGCTCGACTACGTCTGTCCCGAACAGGCCACCGGCCATCCGGTGGGACCAGAGGGAGACGTCTTCTGTCTCGGCTCGGTGCTCGCGTTCGCGGCGTCGGGACACGCGCCGTTCAGTGGTGCCGCCGCGGCCGCCCTGCTCTACCAAGTGGTCCACGGTTCGGCCGATCTGACCCTGGTGCCCGAGCCACTGGATAAAATCATCAGCCTCTGTCACGCCAAGGACCCGGCCCTTCGTATCAGCCCCGACCGGCTCTCTGCGGCCTGCGCGCCCGGCGGTGCCGAACAGGTGCTGACGGAGGGCTGGCTGCCCGCTCGGGTGGCCGCCATGGTCGACGACCGCCGGGCGGCCGCGACGGATCTCTACCGCCTCGCGCGGACCATGACCCCCGCACGGCCCGCGGCCGACGCAGCCGCCGCCGGGGCTCCCGCCACGTCCGCCCGATACGGGTCGGGCCGGACGCCGGTTAGGCCGTCGTCGCACGGGACCGACGGCGAAGACGGCGCGGCAGACCCGGACCGCATCCTCCTGGGCGGGGACGCCCACAACGCCCACAACCGCGCCGCCGGCGGAGCCGGAGCCACCGGTGGAGCGCCGCCCGCCGGCGAGCCGCCGGAACGGAGACCCCCGGCGGCCACGGCCGAATCGATGGAACCGGCGGAATCGGCGACGGGACGTTCCGCCGCACCCGCGCACCGCCGTGCCCCCGAACGCTCCCGTCTCGGTCGGCGCACCTTCCTCGCCGTGACCGCATGCGCGGCCCTCGTCGGGGGCACCGCCCTCGTCGTCGGACGAAGGACGGGCAGGCAGCGGGCGCGTCGGCCCGGCCCCGCCCCCGAGCCGACCTGGGTCTACCGCGGCGGCCCGCTGCTCCAGACCCCGGCCGTCTTCAACAACGGCACGGCCCTGCTGAAGAGCCGCCCGGGCAACATGATCTGCCTCGACCTGAGGAACGGATCCCAGCCCGAATGGGTCTACCAGGGCATCAGCCTGTCGCCCAGTCCCGTCCTGCTGGCCAACGGCGCCGCGGTCGCCCTCGGCACCGGTGCGACTGTGATCGGCGTCGACCTGGCCGGCGGCGCCGAGAAGTTCACCCTCGACTTCGGCCGGGACTTCCAGTTCGATCAACTCCTCGGCGGATACGACGGTAATGTCGTCTCCGTCCTCGGCGCCAGGCTGGAACGCCGGTCAGAGGAGCAGGGCGTCGCGACCTCCACCAGCGCGGTCTTCGGCGTCGACCTCAGGGCCCGCCGGGCCGTCGTCATACCGATCGACCCCGAGGACGTCGGCGTTCCCCTCAAGCCCGTCATCACTTCCGACTACTTCGTCTACGCCGACGGGCTGCGCAATGTCACGGTCCGCAGCACCCGCGACGGCGGTGGCCTGCGCTGGCGGCACCCGGTGGGCTACGACCTGCGGCCGGGGCTCGCGGTGCTCGGCGGAACGGTCTTCGCCATCGGCTCCGAGTTCATCGCCCTGGACCTCGCCACCGGAAAGCTCCGCTGGAAGGCGAAGGCGGAACGCGGCATGTTCGCCTCCCTGGGGGCGGGCGGCAACACGGTCTACGCCACGGGCACCGATCCCTACGGCGTCCACGCCTTCAACGCGGCAACCGGCGCGCGACGCTGGTTCTGCGAGACCCCCCGCCTCAACGTTGACCACGCGATCGCGGTGGGGGCGCACGCCGTCCACGTGCCGGCCTTCGAGAACAGGAACGGCTTCTACGCGATCGACGCCGCCTCGGGCCGTCTGCTGTGGAACTTCACCGACGGCCGCGAGACGGGCGTCAACGACTGGCAGCTCTCCTGCGACGGTGCCGGACACCTTGTGGCCCAGCACTTCGACCGGGCCTACGGACTGCCCGTCACCTGAGGACCAGGAACCGGCCTTCGACGGTACTGGAGATGGCCCCTGGCCAATCTGAGGTGGGCTGCTCCGGCGCCAAGACCGCGTGCGCAGCCGTCGATGACGGTGGCGCCGCGCCGCGGTGACGGCGGCAACCGAATTGGCGGCTGCCATGCCCAGGTTGTTGTGCCCGTGGAAGATCACGGGCATGGCCACCGCCACGGTGATGGCGCGGATGCGCTCGGTCACGTCGGTCGGCAGGTGAGTGGCCGCCGGAGTCCATGTTGCCGACCGCCTGTGCGCCTGAACTTATCGATGCCCTCGCCCGGGCCGGGTGGGGCCGCGGAGCCCAAGTTATCGACAGGGCTCTGTAGCGTCCGTCTGCCCGATTCCGTTGTCCACGGTTGGCTCTTGAAGGCGCGAGTTCTGGATCTCCCGGCTCCGAGTCGGCGGCCCTCAGGCACCCGGAAGGAAGAGGCAGAACGGATGGCCGTGAGGGTCGCGGAGGACCCGCACGTCCTTCTGAGGCTGACACTCCTGCAGCGTCGCGCCCAGGGCGCAAGCCCGTTCGGTCTCCGCCTCCAGGTCATCGACTTGCAGGTCCACGTGCGCCTGCATCTGCTGAGTGCCCGGGCCCTGCGGCCACGTCGGAGGAGTGTGATCCGTCTCCAACTGGAAGCTGAGACTGGGGCGTTCCTGGTCCGGAGCCTTCAGACGAACCCATTCCGGCTGTCGATCGACTTCCTGCCAGCCGAGCAGGGCCCGGTAGAAGTCGGCCAGCGCGGGAGGATCGGGAGTACCGAGAACAAAGGCACCGAGCGTTGCAGTCATGTATCCAGCCTTGCCCCGACACTCGTTCTCACGCAACGTGGTGTCCCGCCATCGTGTGATCGACGTGACGCCGGCCAGTATCGCTGGACAGTTCACCAGCGCATCACCGAAGCGGGACGGCTTCCGGCCCTTGGTCTCCGTCGACGTGCGGCAGGTGACGCTACGCTCAAGGCGCGGCACTGAGAGGGCGACATCCACAGTCGGCCTGGTCCCTAGTGAGGGAAGCGGCGAGGCGGGCGAGTGACGGTGGATTCGCGGAACTCGGCGATTCGCGAATGGACTTGGCGCATCAGGTGGGTGTCCTCGATCCGATCCAGATAGAGGCAGCGGGCTGCCAGGCCTGGCAGGTCGAAGGCGAAGTACAGGGACATCAGCGGGTTCACGAACAACTCGCTGCCCCGGGTGCGATCAGTGAACCGGACGTCGCCGAACGAGCCGCGCACGGCTGCCGCGATGGAACCGTTCACGATGCTGGGGTGCTCCGGGGTGTGGTGCTGGGCGTGTGTCACCGCGTCGAGGTAGAGAGCGCCCTCACGGGTGGCACGCGATATCGAGAACGCCCCGAGGTACGCGCCGTCGCGCTCCAGCGCGGCGATATTCTCCAACACCTGCGCGTGGTTGACGCCGTGGTACGCGTCCACACCGAAGCCGACCGAGACGACGAGGCGGGTCGGTATACCGTCCAGCGCGGCCAGCGCCGCCACGCTGGCCAGGTCCTCTTCCGGAGTGCCGAGCCCGGCTTCGTCACCGCGCATCAGAATGTCCGTACCACCGTCAACCAGCACCACGGCGTCGACGCGGTGCAGCTCGATCAGTGCTTGGTAGGCGGCGCGCAGGGGACGCACCCCGGTTTGGGGGAAGGCGTACACCGTGAACGGGTAGCCGTGCTGGCGCAGCCACTGAGCAAGGGTCCGCTCGGGGAAATAGCTCTGGTGCAAAGCGGAGTCGGGAGTGATCGCGACCAGGTCGGGGGCGACCCAGTCGTCTATCGGAAGACCCTCGAGTGCGCTGAAGGAGAGGTTCGCGAGATGCACCTGCTTGCCCTGGTGCAGGAGGGAAAGAGCCAACGGCAGGCCGGAGTAGATGTCGAATCCGCCACCCGCACCCGCGACGAGGATCCGTTCGGCATCGGCAAGCCGAGTGAAGAGTGGGTTGGTGTGGAGAGACGTCATGCCGACCATTGTCCCGTGACCCGGCCCCGGGCGCTCCCGAGTTCTCGCCTGACGACGGAGTTCCGGAGCGACAGGAGTCAAAGCCTCCGACGCTCGACTGTCAGGTCGACCTGTTGCGGTGACGGCCCTGGCCGGCACCCGCTCATGAGACACCTGAACAGTTCGCATAAGCGGCGAGCTGGTCGTGTGGACGCCGCGGGTCGTCTCGCCTTCGAGCAACTGCAGGACCGGCTGCGGCGGCGCGTCGCCGGCACAGCCCGGGCGGCGGGCGAGTGGCCGACTCACTTCGTCGCGTTCGCTCTGCTGCGGCTGTCCGGGACTGATCCGGTCGGATGGCCGTATCGGCGGCGCGGGGCCGCGCTCGAGTCCGTGTTGGCCGCTCGTCGCAACCGTCACCGTCCTGTGCGAGAGCCGTAACAGTCCTTGCGGGGGGCGTGAATCCGGAGCCAGGGCGAGCATCCTGTCAAGACCCATCCCAGTACGTCAGCAGCCACGGGGGCTCATGATGCGCACTTTCCGCAAGACCACCCGCGCCCGGACGCTCGGCGCCCTTGGCCTCGCCGCCGCCGCACTCCTGGCCGCCACGGCCTGCGAGCCGAGCGACGACAAGGCCGGCAACACCCCGTCGCCGAAGTCCTCCACCTCCCCTTCCGTCTCCGCGCCCACGTCGGTTGCCTCCTCGACCTCCACGCCGTCCTCTGCCCAGCCTTCCGTCTCCGCGCCCACGCCGACTGCCTCCTCGACCTCCGCAGCGTCCTCTGCCAAGCCGTCCGCGCCGGGACGTCCGGGCGAGGCCGCCGGCGACCCGAAGGGCATCAACGGCAACTGCCCCGACGACTCGACCGACGTCAAGGTGGAGTGGGCCGTGCCTCCCACGAAGGACGACTCGAAGCTCCTGTTGATCGTCACCAACACCAGCACCAAGCCGTGCAAGCTGCGGACCTACCCGGTACTCCGGCTGGAGGACGGCCACGGCCAGCTCGTCGGGGTCTTCAAGAACTCCAAGCCGCAGACGGAGGTGACCCTCACCCCCGGCAAGGAGGCGTACGCGGGTCTGCTTCTGCGCCAGAGCACCAACGACGTCAGCACCCTCGTGAAGAACATGGCGCTCGCACCGCACGGTCAGAGCCCTGACAACAACACCGGCGAGGGTGTGCTCCTGGAGATGCCGAAGGGCGGCGTGCGCGTGGACGACAAGGCCCGCGTGACATATTGGAACGACAGTTCGGAGGCTGCCGTGTCGCCGCTGTTCGCCCACTGACGGGGCGGCCAGACGCCGGCTGCCCTGAGGCCTGCCACCGCGATCGAGGGGCCCCGGAGATCCCGGGGGTCCCGGGGCCCCTCACAGGGCACTGGCCACGCGAGACCCCTCGGCCTCACGCGCCTGCCGGTCTGAATGAAGCATGCCCCACGGCACACCACCGTCCGGGACCGTGGTGAGCGGCCCGCCCGGCGTTGGCGAGCCTCCTGCCGAGAGGTGGTCCTGTGCCCACACCGGCAGGGCGGCCAGGGAATGAGGGATTGGGCCCGTGCCGCCCGACGGGATGGCCGCACCCATGGCGTCCTGGACGCCCGGCGGGGCGAGCAGCGGCAGATCGCGGCACCAGCCCTCGGGCGTGAGCAGCTGCTGTTGCGGGCTGAGGCCTGGCGTCACGGCGTCAGAGTCTCGAAGCAGGTGGAGTGCGAAGCCTGTGGCGTCCGGCAGTTGGCGGGCATCGACGGCACCGTCAAAAGTATGGACCTGCTCATGCCAATCGGCTACGGTCCCAGCCCGCCTCAGAAGAGCCCCCAGAAGGAGCCAAGATGCCCATTCGACCCATGACACCTCGTACGAGGACGCTGTGGTCAGCGTTACCCGTCGGCAGCGCCGTCGGCATACTCGCGCTCGCATGGCCGGCTCAGGCCGCCTCCATCTGGACCGGCGATGCCTCCGGCGGCACCGGCGTCTTCGGGCTGCTGAACTGTGACGCCCCCGGCAGCATCACCACAACGAACGACGCGCAGCGTGGCACGATCTGGAAGTACAGCAAGCCGAGCGGCAGCAACCGCTGCGAGAGCCACGGCATCAAGGTCGACGGCGCGAAGTACACCTTCCAGAACGGGAAGACCTACTGGTTCGGCTGGTCGAGCAAGCTGTCCAGCACTGTGGACAACAACGCCAACTTCCAGTGGAAGTCCTACGGCGATCACGTCCAGAACTGGCCGGTCGTGCTGAAGATGATCAGCGGCCGCGCCACGGTGATCCAGCGTCAGCCCGACGGCAAGGTCTACACGATCTGGTCGGCGCCCGTCTCGGCCGGCCAGTGGAACCGCTACGCGATCGGGCTGCACTTGTCCGACGCGACCAAGGGCGGATGGGTCGAGCTCTACCTCAACGGCAAACGCCAGACATTCAGCGACGGCACCACGCAGTGGGCCTGCCGCACCTTCGACAGCAGCAACGACCCGAAGTGGGGCACCTACGGGGCACAGGGAAGCAACGTCATCAACTACATCGACGACCTCAAGGCCGGAACCACATACAACGACGTGGACTGATCCCCGCCCATGACTCACGATCGCTGTCCTGCAGGGCGGACTCCGAGACCCGTCTGATGTTCTACCAGCGCGGATGTCGAACTGGTGGAGCTGGGCAGCGGTCGGCGCGCCGTCCTGATATGCCGCGTCGTACACCCAGCGGGGCAACGGCTTCCCCGCCGACGCCTCCGCCGAGATGACCAAGTTGGTGTCCCGCTACGGCGGCCTGCCCCGGTGATCGACCCCTACTTGCCCCAAAAGGAGGCCTGCGTTGCCAGAGCGTCCCGAGCCACTTCACCTCCCGCCGCGGCTCCGTAGGGGACGCCTCCGCCGGCACCTGCCTAAGCACGCCCTCACCGGCGCCGCGCCCATGGTGACCACGTCGCAGCACACCGGCGGCCAGGAAGAGCGTGGCCTTCTGGTACGCCCAGGTCGTCCATCCGCTGATCGAGACCGGTAAACAGCACGCTGAACTCCTCCCCGAAGAACGTCACTTCGCGCGGCACATGGAAGATCGCGGCGAGTGAGTGCACCCGCCATCCCGAGATCGACATGGCCTCGGACTCAATACCGCGGACAGCTCAGAGGACGCCGAAGGCGAGGACCTGGCCGCAGGCGCCTGCCCCCGCTGCCGTCCCGATAGTGATCTCGGGATCGCCTGCTTGGCGCCTCTTCCTGAGGCGGGCGCTGCATATGCCCGGAACTGTGGCTTCCACCACAGCGAATGTGGTCTTGTCCTGGTGAGATCACCGGATGCTCGGTTTCCTCCTCCGTCTCCTGCCGTTCTGGGTCCGCGAGCCCCTGCTCATCGCGGTCGGGTCCGTTTTCGGCGTACGCATCATGTATCTCGCCGTCCGCGATCACGATCGGGTCGCGGCCGGTATCGGCGCGGTGTTCCTCGTGTTCACCGCAATACGCGTCCACACGGTGGTCCGGGCACTGCGCGCACGCCGCAGCCTGACTCCGGCGGCCGCCGCAGACCGGGTGACAGTCGATGCTGCCGCCCAACCTCAGACCCAGACCCAAACCCAGACCCAGACCCAAACCCAGGCCCAGACTCAAGCCCAGGCCCAGGCCCAGGCCGGAATTGGGCCGCGTCCCGGCCCGGACACCTCGGAGAAGGAGCCCAACGCATGGGGCCAGGCCGTCGCGGCCGTGGCCGTGTTCGGGGCACTCGCGGCCGCGCTGTGGGTGGCCCCACGCGTGATGCCGTCCGACGACAACACCCCTCAGCCCGCCTCGTGTTCAGACGGGGAACACGAGGAGCTGCCGAAGGCCTACAAGCAGACGCCCCAGCCTGTGACCGGTGAAGAGCTGTGCAAGGCGCTCAACCGGCCAGACCTGGCCAAGCTCCTTGGAACACCTGAAGAGACCGCGACCACTGCTTCCGGCACCAACAACACCGCTCCTCTGACTGATGGGAAGGTGGCGCAGCCGGAGGCCGAGGTCAAGTTCGACACCTACACCGTGAATGTCTCGGCCACTTACAACGACCTGTCGACTGACCAGTACGTCAAGCTGATGAAGTTCGGGAATGAGAAGGACGTCAGGACGCTTAGGGTTCTAGGTCGGCCCGCGGTCTTCTCCTCGGATCACACCATGAAGATCGAGATCAATCTCGGGAGCGGCAGTTCCGGCGGACCAGTCGAACAAGGTCCCCTGGCCAGGACGCTGTCCGTGGCCCTGGACCGCAATGACCAGGGCGGCTACTGCGACATCACCGTGTGGAGCACGTCCGGAGCCCTCCCGAACGACAGCGTTCTCCTCGACATCGCTGAAAAGGTTCTACCGACGATCCCCGAACGGTCCGTCCGATGAGACGCCGAGAACATATTTCCACGGATCCGTCGTCGGGGTCGCCGAGTCCAGCTCCACTGCCACTTCGGACACGACGAAGGCCGGGAGGCGCATCCTGGCAAGCAGACGTTCGTCTTGACCATGGCCGTCGCTGATAGTGATCGCCGCCACGGGGTCGGCCGGGCACTTCCATGGGGCTGCCCGGTCCCAAGAAGCCTCGACGCGGACGCGACCAGCTCCCAACCACTCCCCCGTTGACATCACCGCCCCATTGACGTCGGCAGGGACGCGGCGGCCCCGCCGACGCGCAACCGACTGAGCGCGGCCGTTATGGCAATCACCGTCTCCGCCTCGGTACGGGTGTCGGGAAATGTTCTTGTGATGGCGTCCTTGTGCAGGGCGCCGCTGGACTGGTCCTACCGCGCGCCTTGGCGGCACGCTCCCGCCTGGACCGACGGCGTCGACTCCCGTCAACTGCCCGTCCTCACCAGCTTCGCGCTCCACTCGGCTTCGAGACCTCGACGCCTGGGCTCACCTTGGAATGGAGTGCCGGCTGCACCGAGTGCGCAGAGTCCGAGCCCTGTCCGGGGTATTGACGTGTCAGCGACAACGGTGGCTTGATGAACAATACGTTGACATGGGAGCGCTCCCATACCCGGCGTTCCGCACTCCCCGCTCCGCCCCACTCTTCGGGAAGGACACCCCGTGCGCAGCAGACACCATCACCATCTCCTCGCTACTTTCCTGGCCGCTCTGCTCGTCTTCGCCGCCGGTTTCGGCCTGGCCGGCGCCCCGTCCGCCGCCGCCGCGACCCCGGTACGGATCATGCCGCTCGGCGACTCCATCACCGGCTCCCCGGGCTGCTGGCGCTCTCTCCTCTGGAACCAGCTCCAGGACGCCGGTTACACCGACATCGACTTCGTCGGCACACTGAACGCCCAGAGTTGCGCCCTCACGCACGACGCCGACAACGAAGGCCACGGCGGCTTCCAGGCCACCGCCACCGCCGACCAGAACCTGCTGCCCGGATGGCTGGCGGCGACCCGGCCGGACATCGTTGTCATGCACTTCGGCACCAACGACGTCTGGAGCAGTATCGCGCCGGACACCATCCTCGCCGCGTACACCAAGCTGGTCGGCCAGATGCGTGCCAGCAACCCGGCGATGAAGGTGCTGGTCGCCCAGCTCATCCCGATCAATCCGAACAGCTGCGCCGAGTGCGCCGCTCGTACAGTGGCCTTCAACCAGCGCATTCCGGCTTGGGCAAATGGCATCACCACCGCGCAGTCGCCAGTAACCGTCGTCGACCAGTGGACAGGCTTCGACACTGCCGCCGACACCTACGACGGCGTCCACCCCAACGCCTCCGGCGACACCAAGATGGCGGCCCGCTGGTACCCGGCGCTGTCGGCCCTGCTCACCCCGGGGAACCCGGGGGACCCCGGAGGCCCCGGGAGCGGTGGCTGCTCGGCCACCTTCCGGGCGGTGTCCGTGTGGCAGGGCGGCTACCAGGGTGAAGTGACGGTCACCAACACCTCATCCACGGCGGCGATCTCTTCCTGGGCGGTGACTCTCGCGCTCCCAACCGACAGCCGGCTCACCCAGGTCTGGAACGGCGCGCTGACCGGGACGACGGTGCGCAACGCCGGGTGGAACGGCACGGTGACGGCGGGGGCGAGCACCACATTCGGCTTCCTCGCGAGTACGTCGGCTGCGGCGGGCACGCCTTCGGCGACGGCCACGTGTTCGGCGTCTTGGTGAGGGTTTGACTGAGTCCACGCCGATCTGTCGAACAATCGGTCCTGGCCATGGTCTCAGACCTCGCCGAACGCGGGCTGATACTGCGGGAGGGCAGAAAGGTCCTGTCCGTCGCCCTACCCTCTGCCGACGGCTGGCGTCACATCACAGAGAGTCGAACGTGACCAAGTTCTACCGCCTCTGGGCATCCACCGCTTCATCCAACTTCGGCGACGGACTTCTTCATGTCCTGCTACCGCTCCTGGCTTTGGCCTGGGGCGCCTCCGGCTTCGAAGTGTCCCTCGTTGTCGCATCGAGCTACCTCCCATGGTTGTTCGGAAGTCTGGTCATCGGCGTCTTCGTCGACCGGCTGAACAGATCCTCGATCATCCGTACGGCGAATGCGGTACGGGTTCTCGCCACCTTCGTCCTCCTGACGGTGACGCTGGCCGACTATGCGAGTGTCGCTCTGCTGGTCGCGCTGGCTCTCGTCTACGGAGTCGCGGAGGTGGCGGCGGACCTGAGCGCCCAGAGCGCGGTCTCCCAGGTGGTCCTGGATGAGCAACTGGAGACCTCGTACGGGCGGATATCCGTCTCGCAGGTGATCGCAAATACGTTGGTGGGACCGGCAGCGGCCGGGATCTTGTTCGGGCGGACCGAGTTCACCCTGATAGGACTCATCGGCGCGTGCTACGTGATCGCAGGGGTATCGACCCCTGCGACCGCGGACAGCAGAGGGGACACCCGCGAGCCCTGGTCCTTCCGCCAGATCCGGAGCGAACTACGGGCCGGGGTGTCGGCCGTCACCACCAACTCCTGGCTGCGCCGCGCCGCGCTCTCGGTGGGCGTCATGAACTTCGCATCGGGTGCCAATGCCGGGCTGTTGGTGACGTATGCGGTGAGCCCCGGCCCACTTGAGCTGACGACGGGCCAGTATGGGGTGCTGCTGTCGGCACTGGGTGTGGGATCGATGATCGGCAGTTCGGTCGCCGCGCGCATCTCCCGACTGCTCGGTGAGTCCAATGCGGTTGCGGTCGGCGTCGCAGGGCTGCTGATCACCATCGCGGCTCCCGGTCTCTCGCTCGATGTATGGGTCATCGGGACCCTGATGACTGCGGGAAGTGCGGTCGGCACCCTCTTCGGAGTGAAGGTCATCTCCATGCGTCAACGGTCCGTACCGAACGATCTTCTCGGCCGTGTGAACTCCGCGTTCCAGGTTGTCGGGATCGGCTCGGCGCCTCTGGGCGCGATCGTCGGGGGCCTGGTGGCATCGATGGTCGGCATCCGCCCGGTCTTCCTCTGCCTGGGCGCGTTCGCCGCGTTCACTGTCGTCCTGCTCAGGCCGTGGCGGAAGGAGCCGGTGTCCGTGGCGTCGTGAGTCCGCGTCGTCCAACAGCGGCTCCACGCGCGGCGCGCGCCTCTGAACGCTGCGTACGCCAATGAGCGGGTCGACGCCGCCGCCCTTGGACAGCAGCTCGCGCCTGAAGACCACATGGGCCTGCCCAGTCCAATTGGCGACTGCCATGAGCGCGGCCGGACAACTCACCGGCTGGCGCGGTGACTTGTGACGATCGGGAAGGGGTGGCAGGGCGTCGCATGCTGTGGCCCACCCGTGCTTGAGGAACACTGCGGCCCGGCTGTCACCGGCGGGCGTGAAGCGACCGTCGGCGGCCCCGCAATCGGCCCATTGGAAGTCCACGGCACGTGGTGCACATCTGTAGCCCTCGCCGTCCAGATGTCGGATCGGGAGGCACGGCCATCCGCCCGCCAGTCACAGGAGGGGCGGATACGTGTATGGACCTGGCCGGCGACGGCACCGGTCAGGTCAACGGACGAAGGGGGCATGGTCGCGAAGGGGGTCACCAAACCGTCACTGAGTACTCGTACGCAGGAGAACGTGATGGGCTACTCGACTCAGAAGCCTTCCCCGAGAACGCGCTCGACCAGCTGGAGCTGCCCCTCCGTCAGTCCGGGATCGGTGAACTCGAGCGGGGGCTGGTCGTCCACGGTCAGCGTGTAGTGGTAGGCGTCGGGCACACCCGGCCCGGCCGGGGGCCGGTTGTGTGGCTCGGCGAGGACCTCGTGCGCGAGCCGTTCCAGCTCCGCCCCGTCAGGCCGCCCGGAGGTGTCCACGTCGGCCCGGCGTGGCATGCCGAGCAGGCCACCGCTTCTGACCAGCCGGATGTGCATGGCGTGGGGGCTCACAGGACGCCGACGGCCCGCCACGCGTCTTCCACCGCAGCAAGCTCACTCCCCGAGTTGTAGAGCTGCTTGGCTGTGCTCGCCGTGGCTTCCGCGAACTCCCGGAAGGTGCAGTTCTGGGAGAGCTGCCCGGAGCTCATCGTCTCGTACCAGATGCGTCCCGCCTTCTCCCAGGCGAAGCCGCCTATGGCGGTCGCGGTCAGGTAGAAGGCTTGGTTGGGGATGCCGGAGTTGTCGTGGACGCCGCCGTTGTCGTTCGTGGTGCGGATATAGCCGCTCATGTGCTTCGGCTGTTTGTCCTTGCCGCCCAGCTGTGGGTCGTCGAAGGCCGAACCTGGGTCCTTCATGGACCGCAGGGCCTGCCCGCGCACCGCCGGGGTGAACAGGCCCGCCCCGATCAGCCAGTCGGCCTGATCAGCCCTCTGCTGTCGCACGTACTGCTTCACCAGCGAGCCGAAGACATCCGAGACCGACTCGTTGAGGGCGCCCGACTCGTCCTGGTAGACGAAGCCGGCGGTGTACTGCGTGACCCCGTGCGAGAGTTCGTGGGCGATGATGTCGTGGGAGAGGGTGAAGTCGTTGAAGACGCGACCGTCACCGTCTCCGAAGATCATTTGACTGCTGTCCCAGAGGGCGTTGTTGAACCGGCGACGGTAGTGGACCGTCGCATCCAGCGGCAGGTTGGCGTCGTCGATGGAGTGGCGCCCGTAGACGTTCTGAAAGAACGTGAAGGTGAGACCGAGGCTTTCGTAGGCACGGTTGACGGTGCCGTCCAGCATGGGGGCGCCGCCTTCTGCCCTGACCACGTTGCCGGGTAGCGCCATGCTGTTGTTGGTGTCGTAGATGGTTCGCGTCAGGACGTACTGCGTGGGCGGGGCGGGTGCCGCCAGGCTCGGCGTGTCGATCCGGTTCTGCCGGAAGTCGGCGGCAACGGCGAGCGTTTCCCGGGCTGCCTCGCGGGCGTCGGGATGGTCCGCCGCCTCGGCCAGCTTTTCGAGAATGTACGGCGGGAGGATGCCGCAGACGGGGCGCATAGGGGTCCCTCCTTCTTAGAGGGCTGCTTGAGGAGAGTCACGAGTCCCCTGCACCGGGGACTCGGAGCGGGGGCCGCGTAGTCACGCGGGCCGGACAAGTCCCATGCCTCTTATTCTGCGCCGGTGGGCGGAGTTGCGCATGCGGAGCGTGGCTGCGCGGGATCAGTACCGCCGCACCGACTGCGCCACATCATGGTCATGTCGAGCTTGAGCGCGCTGCTGGAGCAGTCGACCGGCTCGCTCTTGAAGTGGGATGTGAAGGGGGACGACGAGCCGGTCACCGTCAGGCAGTCTGATCTCAAGCGGCGGCACGGCACGGGTCGCTGGCGCCAGCTCGGCCAGATTGGCCAACGCCCTGGCCACGTTCCGGGGACGCAGGTAGATGTCGTAGCCGTAGTGGGTTGACGTACCCTCCGCCAGGTGACCCACCATCTGATAGAGCAACGCGCCCTTGACGCTGCGATCGATGATGCACGTCAGGCTCTTGTCGAGCACGACCATGCGTTGGATTGGCTGCTTCGCCCGGAAGCGGCACGTGATGGTCCGCTGGCCACCGAGGCCTGGGTATTCGACCGGCCCTTGACGCATGTCTTGCTGGTGCGGCACCGCTGGCGCGGATGGGTACCGCCCGGCGGCAGGGTCGATCCCGGAGAGACGCCACGAGAGGCGGCCCGTCGGGAGTTGTACGAGGAGACCGGCGTACGGGCGGAACTGCTCGGGACGCCGGCGGCTGTCACCGTGCGCTCCTATCATCCCGGCTGGTCGGCCACCATGGGGGTGTCCTTCATGACGGTCGTCGATCGGGGCGCGGAGCTGGTCCCCGAAGAGGGCCAGCCTGCTGCCTGGCTGCGGCTGGATGAGCCGTGGCAGGGCTGGTTCTCCGAAGATCGCCTCTGTATGGAGCGGTGCGCCGGATGGCTCAGGGAACGCGGTTGAGCGCGCGCCTGGGCCGAGTCGGCAACACCCGGTTCACCAGGAGTCATGGCTGATTCCGTCCGGCTGGCTGCCCCAGGGCCGGTAGCCGGACGGGAACGCCCCCTTTTTCGTTTCTCATTGCCGTGCCGGATCTCGCGGATCAGCGGACTGCGGTGAACTCCTGCAGCTGTGGAGCCAGTTGACGCTCGGGCCCGGGCGAAGATCCCCAGGCCTTCGAGGTAAAGTCCGGGCCGAGACCAGTACTCACGAAACCCACCCTGGTCGAACCCTAGTCGGCCTTCCGCCAGCGGGCGCGCAGACTGAACGCCGCGCCCTTCGGCCGACGTTCGCGGGTGAACACTCCCTTCTTGTTGCCGTCGACACGGAAGACACCGGGTGCGGTGGCGAAGTCGGCGAAGTTCCAGACCTGTTCGCCGACGACCGCGTCGACACGGTCGAACACCCGGTGATACACGTCGAGCAGTTCGGTCTGGTACTCCTCGGTCCACGGGCTGGGTACGGCGCTGCGCAGTCCGGGGTAGGCGTCCGCTCCGTACTCGGTGATGACGATGGGCTTGTCGTGCGCGGCCCACTGGCGCAGTTCCGCCTCCAACTCCGTCTCGGCCGTGGCCAGGTCGTCGGGGCCGAAGTACCAGCCGTAGTAACGGTTGAGGAGCACGACGTCGAACAGGTCGGTGACCACGCACTGGTCCGGTTTCCCCATGAGCGCGTTGACGTAGGCGACGGGCCGTGAGGGATCCAGCCGGCGCGCCTCGGCCGCCAGAGGTGCGAAGTAGTCGCGCGCCTCCGGTTGGACGTTGTCCGGCTCGTTGGCGATGGACCACAGCACGACACTCGGATGGTTCTTGTCGCGCTCCACGAGCTCCCTCACCGCCTGCAGGTGAGTGCGTTGTGTGCTCTCACCCACGGTGTCGGGCGAGAACGTCGACGCCTTCCGGCCGGAGCCGAAGACACCTCCCGCGATGTTCAGGTTCAGGCCGACGGCCGCCGTCTCGTCGATGACCACCACACCCTGTCGGTCCGCGTAGTCCAGCACCTCCTCGGCATAGGGGTAGTGCGAGGTGCGGAACGAGTTCGCGCCGGTCCACTCCAGCAGGGCGAAGTCATGCACCATCAGGGTGTCGTCGTGAGCCCTGCCGCGCACGGCGGCGTCCTCGTGTTTGCCGAAACCCTTGAAATAGAAGGGGATTCCGTTGATCAGGAATTCCTTGCCCCGTACCTCCACCGTGCGCACGCCCACGGACTGCCGGTAACTGTCGACGAGGTCGCCGGAGGTGCTCCACAGCGTGGCCTCGAGTTCGTAGAGGTAGCCGTCGCCGGGCGCCCAAGGGTGCACGTCTTCGATCCTGAGGGTCCCCTCCGCCCCGGTGGCGGCATGAACCTCGACCCCGGAGGCGTCGCGCAGCGAGACGCGCACCACGTGCTCTTCGGCTTGTGCGCCGCTGTCCACGCGGTAGCCGACGAGGCCGGTCGTGTCCTGCAAGCTGGTGGTCACGGTGATGTCGGTGATGTGGACCGGGGGCGTGGTGTACAGCCACACGGGCCGGTGCAGCCCCGCGTAGTTGAAGAAGTCCTGGAAGTAGTGCTGCACCCGGCGGCCGTCCGCTCGTTCCTCCACTCGGCCGGGCGGTATCGACTCCCAGGTCAGTTCGTTGTTGACCACGACGGTGACACGGTTCTCGGCACCCGGCCGCAGGTGCGCCGTGACGTCGGCCTCGAAGGGGGTGTAACCGCCTTCGTGCCGGGCGACCTCGACATCGTTGACCCAGGCCACGGCGCGATGCGTCGCGGCGTCGAAGCGGAGTACCGTCCGTTCCCCCGCCCACCGGTCAGGAACCCATACCTGCGTCTGGTACCAGACGTCCCCGACATGGTCACGGACGGTCTTGTCCGGGAAGATGTCGTTGTAGCTGGCCGGCACCGGGATGTCCACGGCGCCCGCGAGCCGCGAGCGCCACCAGCCCTCGGCACGGCCGGCACCCTCCGCGTCCAGGCGGAAGCTCCACAGGCCGCCGAGAGAGCGGCGTTCACGAGTGGGGCCGTCCTGGGGACGAAGCATGGTTGGTTCTCCTGTTCTGTGTGCGCGTGTCGACGCGGCAGTCGAAAGGGCAGCAATGAAATGAAGGGCGCCCGGGGGCTGTCGGCGCTTGTGGGGACCGGCTTCGTCGGGCGCGGGCCGGTCTACTTGATGCCGGTGTTGGCGATGCCCTGGATGAAGTGTCGTTGCAGGGCGAGGAAGAGCAGGATGATCGGTGTGACGACCGTGACCGCCCCGGCCAGCAGCAGGCCGTAGTTGGTGCCGTTGGCTCCCGTGGAGAAGAGGGCGAGGGCGACGGGCAGCGTGTAGTGGTCCTCGGTCTGCGCGATGACGAGCGGCCACAGGAAGTTGTTCCACTGCGCGAGGAAGGTGAGGATCGCCAGTGTCGCCAGCGCCGGCCGTGTCAACGGCAGGATCACCCTGAGAAAGATCCGGGATTCGCCCGCACCGTCGAGGCGCGCCGCCTCGACGAGGGCGTCCGGGATGTCCCGGATGAACTGCCGCATGATGAACACGCCGAACGGTGTCACGAGGAAGGGCAGGATGAGCCCGAGGTAGGAGTTGCCCAGGCCCATGTTGCTGACGAGCACGAACAGGGGGACGAAGGTCGTGACGCCGGGGATGATCAGCATGGTGAGGACAAGGCCGAACAGCAGACGCTTCCCCGCGAACTCGATCTTCGCGAAGGCGTATCCGGCCATCGAGCAGAACAGCAGGTTTCCCAGCACACAAGCCACCGCGACGAGCGTGCTGTTCAAGAAGTAGAGTCCGAAGCTCTGCTTCGACAGCAGTTGTTGGAAATTGGCGAAGGTCGGGGACCGCGGAAGCCAGGAACTGGGATGGGCGACGATCTCACCCGTCGGTTTCACCGAGCCGAGGAACATCCAGGCAAAGGGCGCCAGTGTCGCGAGGAGTCCGAGCACGAGGGCGCCGTAGAGAACGAGACGAGCTGTGGGGACTCGCCGGGACGGATGCCGGTCCCGGAAGGCCGGTCCTGTCGTTGTGGTGGTGGCGGTCATGTCAGGCCCTCGCTCGGAAGATGCGGAACTGAAGAAGGCTCAGTAGGGCGATCGCGGTGACCAGCACATAGGACGCGGCCGATGCCACTCCGTAGTTCCCGAACCCGAATTGCTGGTAGGCGTAGAAGCTGATCGACGTCGTGCTGTCCAAGGGCCCGCCGCTCGTCATGACGAACGGTTCCTCGAAGAACTGGAGGTAGCTGATGCTGAGCAGGATGGCGACCACCAGCGTGGTGGGCCGGAGCAGCGGCAAGGTCACACTGCGGAAGGCCCGCCAGCGGGACGCGCCGTCCACAACGGCCGCCTCGTGCAGTTCTGGCGGTATCGACTGCAGTCCCGCCAGGAAGATCACCATGGGGATGCCGAAGTGCCGCCAGACGGCCATCAGTATGAGGGCGGGCATGGACCAGTTGGGATCGTTCAGCCAGTCCGGCCCTGAGATTCCCACTACGGACAGGACCGAGTTGATCATCCCGTCGGGCTTGTAGAGGTACCTCCATACGACCGCCACCGCCACGATGCTCGTCACGACCGGAGCGAAGTAGGCGACCCGGAAGAAGCCCTTCGCGCGCTGGATCCCGGAGTTGAGTGCGACGGCGACGGCGAGAGAGATCCCCATCGTCAGTGGTATGCCCACGGCGACGAAATAGAGCGTGTTCAACGCTGCGCGGACGAAGGTGGGATCGTCGAAGAGCGCTGTGTAGTTCTCCAGGCCGACGAAGTTGACGCTGAAGGGCGTCTGCACGTCCCTGCTGGTGATGTCGGTAACGCTCATCGACAGTGATGAAAAGACGGGCCAGATGCCGAACGTGGCGAACAGCAGGACGAAGGGTGAGCAGAAGGCCCAGGCGATCAGTGTGCGCCGCAGGCGTCCGGAACCGTGCTTCGACCGTTGCGCCGGCTTCCTGGTGGAAGCCCTCTCGCGTACGGGTTTCAGGGAGGTGGCCGTGGTCATCGGGACTGCCCTGTTCCGATCGCGGACGCTTTCACCTGAATCCGTTCAAGGGCCGCCTTCGGCGACGAGACTCCCTTGGCCACCTTCTCGATCTCGGCATCGATGACCGCGGAGATCTGCTTCCACGTGGTGACGGTCGGGCCGGGCAGCGCGGTCTGGAGCTGGGATCGGAAGACGGCCAGCGTCGGGTCCGACTTGAGCTTCCCCTCATCCCAGGCCGCCTGGACGGCGGGAAGGTCTCCGGACTGTTCGTACCAGTCCTGCTGGATGTCGGGCTGGGAGAGCCACCGGATGAACTTCCAGGCACCGTCGCGGTTCTTCGCGTTCTTGAACACCGCCCAGTGCCCTCCCCCGATGAAGCTGGCGTTGGACGTCGCTCCCTTCGGGAGCGTGGCGACCCCCACCTTGTCCTTGACGAAGTCCGCTCCTCCCGCCCCCTTCAGCAGTGCCGTTTCCCAGGGGCCCGAGACGAGTGCGGCGGTGGAACCGGCGACGAACTGCGGCTCGATCTCCCCGAGACTCACCGCCCCGTTGCGGGTTGAGGTCTTCGATGTGAAGAACGACTGGTAGTACTCCAGCCCCTTGAGCGCCTCGGGTGTGTCGAAGGTGAACTCGGTGCCGTTCTCGTTCATGAGATGCGCACCGGCCTGCCACATGAAGGGCAGGACGCCCTGCCAGCTCGCCGCCACGCCGGTGGGCAGCGCCAGGCCCCACTTCGCGCCCTTCTTCTGGAGGGCCTTGAGGAACGGGCCGTACTCCTTCCAGGTCTTCGGCGCGGAGACTCCGGCAGCCTGTGCCAGGTCCTTGCGGTAGAACAGGACGCGGGTGTCCACATACCAGGGAACGCCGTACGTGCCCCCGTCGTAGGTGGTGCTCTGAGCGGCGCCTCGGTAAAAGGACGAGGTGTCGACGAGGCCGGCCGGCACCTGCTCGAGTCCGCCTGTCGAGGCGAAGTTCGTCAGGTCGGCAGATCCGACGAGCGTGGCGTCCGGCGTGTCCTGGGAGGCGATCGCCGTTTCGACCTTCTTGGCGTAGTCCTGCCACGGGATGGCCGTGACCTTCACCTTCGCGTCCGGGTTGACCTTCTGGAAGCGCGCGGCCAACTCGGGCAGGCGCTCGCCCTCGGTACCCATGGCCCAGACGTTGATCTCGCCCTTGGCAGGTGAGTTGCTGATGGGAGCGCCCGTGGCTCCCCCACCGCCTTGTGTATCGGACCGGCCGCAACCGGCCAGAACGAGTGTGGCGGCCAGACCGCCGATGAGCGCTTTCGACAAATGTGAGGTGGACATCCTCGTCTCCTCTCCACCCGGTGGATGCGTGAGCGGCTCTACCGCACGACGTGGTGTGGGTCAGCGAGACCGTACAGCGAAAACCGAACAGGTGCCATACTTTCAGCCGAAGTGACGATGGCGGATTATCGGCCGGACACTGCCCCGCACCGCCCGCTTAGGGTGGGGGCATGACCGAGAAGACGGCGGCCCGTCCGGCCACTCGCCGAGGCCCATACGCCAAGAGCGCACAACGCAGGGCCGATATCGTCGCGTCAGCGACCGCCGTGTTCGCGGCTCGCGGTTACCGTGGGGGGTCCCTGAGGGAGATCGCCAAGCAGCTCGACGTCAGCCTGACCAGCGTCGTGCACCACTTTCCCAGCAAGAGCGAGCTCCTCGTGGCCGTCCTCGAGAACGCCGACGCCGCGAGCGGCGACGCCTTCGAGTCGGACAGCCGTGAAAAGGGCGTGACCTACGCGGTCCTGCGGTACGTCCGCCGCAATCTGGAACGACAGGAGATGCTGCGGCTCCTCGCTCTGATGGCCGCCGAGGCCTCGGCTCCCGACCACCCGGCGCACGAGTGGTTCCGTGACAGGTACGAGCGGGTCGTCACAGTTTTCACGACCGCGGTACGCAGGGACCAGGACCTGGGTCGTATCTCGAACCGGAGGCACCCCGAGCTGATCGCGGCGGCTCTTGTCGCGATGTGGGACGGCCTCCAGCTCCAGTGGCTCATCGACCCGCGGCGTGATCTCATGGGCGGGATCTCGGCCGGCTTGGAGGATCTGCTGGGCGATCCTGCCGTCGGTGACCGGCGGCACCCGTAGCAACACCCTGTGAGCGATCAAGTTCGAGTTGGATTTCGCCCCGGCGCCGAGGTTCGGCAAGCGCTTCAGGCGCTTCAGGCGCTTCAGGCGCTTCAGCGGCCGAGGTAGCCCGCGTGCCCGTCATCGTCGACGTCGAATTGAGTACCCGTCATGGAGCGATCCTCGCAGGCTGCGGAGCTCAACCGGGCCGAAGTCAGCAAGCCCCGGCTGCCATCGACCAACAGGCACAGACGTTGAAGGACAAGCTGAATACACTGTTTGTGATCCCGGTGTCTGCACGGGAACCAGAGAGCGCGATGAGCGCGTCACCTGCTCGCGCGGCCATTGGTCTTCTTGCCCGCATCGTGACCGCAGGAGTACTTCCCAGCGGTCACGACTGCCTTCACGGACCGGAGTCGATTACCACGCCCACCGCACAGGGGTCGTGGCAGATCAGCCTGCTGAGCTGGTGTCGATTGCCGCCCAGCGAGCACGCTGACACCATGCCGACATGACCACTGCTGGAGCGCCGAACTGCCTGATTGTGACAGGGATGCCGGGCGCCGGGAAGTCGACCGTGACCAGGCTCGTCGCTGAGCGGCTGTCACGTTCCGCCCGGCTCGACGGCGATGAACTCAACAGGATGATAGTCAGCGGATTCGTCTGGGCCCTCGGCGAACCCGCCGACGAAGCAGCACGGCAAGTCGAGCTGTTGCACCGCAATCTGTGCACGCTGGCGAACAACTTCGCCGACGCCGGCTTCACACCCCTGATCGACGCGGTGATCCCCTCCCGCGAGAAGCTGGACTTCTTCCTCGATCTCCTCACGCCTCGCCAGGTCTTGTTCGTCGTCCTCACGCCGGGCATCGAGGTCTGCCAATACCGCAACACCATCAGGGATCCACGTGAACGGTTCGACTTCGACGGCTACGAAGCCCTCGAAGCCGACATGAAACGCGAATTCGGCGACGTCGGCTGGTGGTTCGACACCGCGGCCCTCACTCCCGACCAGACCGCCGATCGCATCGTCCGCGAAGCAGGCCGCCGTGCCCTCGTGAACTGACCTCAGTCCGGCTCATCCAAACCGGCACGAATCCCACCGCCTGGCCTTCACTCAGGCCATAGCCGCAGGCCAGGACGCCGCGACGCGGTGGCCTGCGCGGCGGACTCTCGGCAGTCGGGGACGGCGGCCCCGGCCCGGCTGCGCCGCCTGAGCCCCCCACTTCACCCCGCACCCCCACCTCGCACGATCAGGGCGTTTGACCACGGAAGCCGCGTCGGCGCCCTCGCTGATCCGACAACGTTGCCCCCGCAGCGAGACACCACCCAAGGCGTCCCGCACGGCCAAGAGGAGACATCATGCGAGGTACCCGGGCCCTCACCGCGGGCGCACTGGCGCTCACGCTGGCAACCGGTATCGGCTGGGCCGCCCAGGCATCCCCCAGCCAGGCCCCGGCCGCCAAGCCCGCACAGGCCCGAGTCGTCGACGGCTACCAGATCGTCACGCTCCCCAACGCGAACGTCCCGAACTTCCAGCGGCGCACCCTCTCCTGCCCGGCGGGCAAGCGCGTCATCGGCGGGGGCGCCGAAGCCCAGGGCAACGGCGCTGTCCTCGTCGGCAGCTTCCCCACGCCGGACGGCAAGGCCTGGGTCGGCATCGGCCGCCAGGACGGTTACACCTCGGTCGGCATCAGCGTCTACGCCATCTGCGCGTACTGACCCCACCCGCAGGCCGCAGGGCCGTACGACCCACACAACCCGGCCCCACGGCCGTCGGCGCCCCGCCCCGGACATCCGGCGGCGGGGCGCCGCACGTCCACCCTCGGGACAGCAAGGGCGTCCTGTTGGCCGCCCTTGACCAGCTCGACGACACGGCCGGGCTACTGCAGCCGCGGCTCGCGGGCCGCCATCCATCGGCGGGCTGCTGCTCCTCGTCCTCGTCGACGGGCCGGCCCCAGGGCGAGGAACCACTGGGGGACCGGGAGGCCGGCCTCCTCCGACCAGGGCTCAGGCCACCGGTCCAGCGGTCCGCCGGTCCACCGCCTCACGCATGGCAACAGGGACGCACCTGGCTGGACTGACCCTCGGAGTCGTCGAACAGCTCGAGGTCCGGCTCCGGGCCGGCGGAGTGGAAGCTGACGAGCTAGACCTTCTGGTGTACGAACGGGTAGAGCTGCACGCCCATCAAGTCGGTGTCGAAGCTGACCACCACCGACAAGATGAAGACGCCCCTGTCGTCGATGCTCGACACACCTGCTCTGTTTGACGCGGCGAGTCGACGCGGCGAGCCGTCCGGCCGCGGAGTTCTGCCTTGTCCCGGTCGGCAGGCTCCCGGCCGACGCCGTCTGGTGGGGTGTTGGCCTCGGATGAGGATCCTGCTGTGCGCCGAGGGCGCCCTGACGATGACTGTGCCGACGTCGACCGGGCTGGCCTGCGTGCAGGAGTGGGCCCCTCCTGGTAGGAGGGGCCCACTTCATGGGACGTGTGAGGGTTATTCCGTGCGCAGGCCCGCTGGGCGCATCATGCGCAGTAGCGGCGGCAGGCTGAGCAGCGTGACCATGGCGACCACGGCCGCGCCCACGCCGGTCATGGTGAGCACGCTCGCCCAGTCCATGGTCACCGGTGTACGGGTCATCTTCAGCAGCAGCACGCCGAGGGTGACGCCCACCGTCGTGGCCAGTACGAGACCGAGTCCGACGGGGAGGGCTGTCTGCCACAGGACGGACAGGCTGAGTGTGCGGCGCCGGGTGCCGAAGGCGACCAGCGCGGAGAGCAGCTTCTTGCGTTCGCGCAGCTGTTCCAGCTGGGAGACCAGCAGGCTCGCTCCGATCAGTGCCAGCACGAAGGCGGAGCCGACGAACAGACCGGTGCGGATGGAGGTGTACTTGGCGTCCTCCTGGGAAACGGACCAGCCGAAGGTTTGTGCCAGGGGGTCAACGCGGGCGGCAACGTTGCGTACGTACTCCCGTGAGTCCGGCACCGAGGGGTCCAGACGCAGGTAGACACCGTCCGAGATCACCGCGGGCGCGGCCTTGTGGGGCAGGGCGGCGGGGGTGACCAGCAGACTGTCGTAGTCCTGCAGTGAGTCCTTGCGCGCGTTCACCTCCCGAATGTTCGCCGGAACGGTCCAGGCCACCTCGAGGCCCCGTTCGGCGCCCTCGTACGACGGGTCGATGTAGAGCGGCCGACCGGACTGCACCAGGGCGATTTCGGATGCGTTGTTGGGGTCCTCGTAGCCGCTCCGCGTTCGCGTGACGAACACGTCACCGTTCTTGCAGGAGGGCAATGTGGCGAGTTCGCGCAGGGCGGCGCAGTTACCCACGGTCAAGCCGCGGCTGTTCTCCGGGTCGCGACGTGTGTCCCCGTACTGGGAGCTGGCCAGGGCCACCGCGGCCTTGACGCCCTTGGTGCCGGTGAATTCGCGCTCGATGCCGGACAGCGGCTTGGGGTCGCTGAAGTCGACCTGCATCTGGACCCGGCTGGTGTCCTGGCCGGTGCTCTCGGTGTACTGGCTCTGCGTTCCCGTGAAGAGCATCTGCAGCGCGATGGCCCCGGCCACCGCCACGGCGATGCCGTTGACCATGCGGGCGGCAGTGCCGCTGCTCAGCTGCAGCCGTCGCACGGCCAGCTGCCAGGACAGCGGGCCCTTGCCGAGCCGGACGACGACCGCCTCCACGACCCAGGGCAGCAGGGCGGTGACGCCGATCAGCAACATCACGACGCCGCCGATGACGAGGTACTGGTTGAAGTTTCCGTTCTTGTGGCCTTGACCGATCATCGGGTAGAGCATCCCGAGGCCGGCCAGAGGCGGCAGCAGCCGCCACCACAGCCGGCGGCTGCGCTGCTTGGCCGCGCGCACGACACCGAGGGGTTCGACGACCACGCCGCGCATCGCGAGCAGCGTGACCAGCACCGCGGCGACCGGCACCGCCACCGCGACCAGCGCGGCAAGCGCGGGAGTGGGGTCGAGGTAGCTGGGCCAGACGCTCACACCCAGCAACTCGCCGGTGCCCAGCTTCTGGCGGCCTAGCAAGAAGAAGCCGGTGCCCACGGCCAGGCCGAGCAGGGCTCCGGCAAGCGCCTCGCCCGCCGCGATCCGCCGGGTCATCCCCCGGTCGGATCCGACCAGGCGCAGCGCGGCGAGGCGGCGGTCGCGGCGTTCACCGCCGAAGCGGACGGCGGCGGCGATGAACACGGCGACCGGCGTCAGCAGCACCACGAACACGACCAGGACCATGAGCAGCAGCACCGGGTCGGTCTTCTCGGGCGCCGCGTCCGGTTTGCCGAACTTGGTCAGCCGCGTCACCAGGGCGGTGTCCGTGACCTTCAACCCCGAGGCGCCCGCGTAGTAAGCCAGTTCGTGCGAGCCGATCAGCCCGCTCTCGCCGATCATGCCGGTGATCTTGTACGGCAGGCGCTCCCGCAGCAGTTTCGCGTCGTCCGAGTCCAGCAGGTCCCTGAGCGCGGGGGAGACCACCATCTCGCCCTTGCCCGGGAAGCGGTCGACCCCCGGGGGCAGCGGTGCCCGCCTGCCCTCGGGCTCGACGATCCGGCCCCGGATGTCGTCGTCGTGCCAGGTGGTGTCGGCGTCGGCGATCAGGAGCGTGTTGTCGGCCTTGGGCGGGACCGTCTGGGAGTACATGCTGGCGTAGCGGGCGTCCTCCACCTTGCTGCGGGAGGCGAGCACGTTGGGCATCGCGGTGCACAACAGGAGCAGGGCCACGCCGAGGCCCACGCCGACCGCTGTCAACGTCATTCGGACCCAGCCCTCACGGCCGCCGGTGACGGAGAACCGAGCTCCCAGGGCCAGGTCTCTGGACCACTGCCGGCGCGGACTCATATGGCGCGCTCCATGTCCCGGGACTTGCCGTCGCGTACGACGATCTCGCGGTCGGAGTAGGCGGCCACCCGTGTCTCGTGGGTGACGAGGACGACGGCGGCGTTGGTGGAGCGGGCCGCCTCGGTGAGCAGTTCCATCACGCGCTCGCCGTTGTAGGAGTCGAGCGCGCCGGTCGGTTCGTCGGCGAACAGCACCCGGGGGCCGGTGACCAGCGCGCGGGCGACGGCGACGCGCTGGCCCTGGCCGCCGGAGACCTCGCCGGGCCGCTTGCCCTTCAGGTCGTCGACCTCCAGGCGTTCCATCCAGCCGAGCGCCGCCCGCTCGGCTGCCTTGCGGGAGGTGCCGTTCAGCCTGAGCGGCAGGGCGACGTTCTCCACGCAGGTCAGTTCCGGCACGAGCTGCCCGAACTGGAACACGAAGCCGAACTCGGAGCGGCGCAACGCGCTGCGCTGGGCGTCGCTCATCGTCGTCACCTCGCGCCCGTTGAAGGTGATCGACCCGGAGTCGGGCGGCAGGATGCCCGCGAGGCAGTGCAGCAGCGTCGACTTGCCGGAGCCGGAGGGGCCCATGATGGCGACGACCTCGCCGGGGTGGATGGAGAACTCGGCGCCGTCGAGGGCGTGGGTGTGCCCGTAGGTCTTGCGCAGGTCCTGCGCGGTGAGCAGGGAACCAGGAGGAGAAGTGGTCATCGGGCTACAGCCTCACGGAGTTTGTCGAGTCGGGCGGCGGTCAGTTCCAGCCAGCGCAGGTCGGCCTCCAGGTGGAAGAGGGCGTGGTCGCAGATCAGCTGGTCCGCCAGATCGCCCTTGCGCTTGCGGTCGGTCAGGATGCGCATGCTGCGCAGGTGCTCGGAGCGTTGGGTGTCCAGGATGTCGGCGGCGTCGCGGTGGGTGAGCAGCGCGAGGACGACTTTGGTGTAGAGGGCCGACTGGAGGTACTCCTCCGGCCTCTGCGGGGTCGCCAGCCACTGCTCCACGTCGGTGATGCCGGCGTCGGTGATCGCGTAGCGCTTGCGCTCCGGGCCGCCGCCGGCCTCGATCCCGTCGACCTCGACGAGGCCGTTCTTCAGCAGCCGGGACATCGTCGAGTAGACCTGGCCGTAGTGCAGCGGCCGGTCGTGACCGAACGTCTCGTCGAAGGCCCGCTTCAGGTCGTAACCGTGTCGCGGGCCGGACTCCAGGAGCCCCAAAAGGGTGTGACCGATGGACATGAGCACACTATACACACAACGTATACGCCGCATGTATACGCGGCGTGCATAGCTCAGGACCGGGCGTACGGCCGTGCAGGAGGGAGAGGGGCCCAGAAGTGCGTCGGGGTGTCTGCGGGAACAGCCGGGCCCTCCGGCGACGGGCGGGATGCCGTCGACCGCGGCCGGCCGTTGCTGTTGTTACATGGAGTGGTCCGGTCGGGGTAGCCGGAGGGACTGGTGTCTGAACGGAGGAGGGACATGGACGACGCCGCTTCCGGCAGGGAAGGTATTCCCGTGTCGGAGTCTCAGGCGCGGTCTGGTGCCCTGCTCTGTGAAGCGCTGGAAGGCCTGCAGGCGTCCGCCATCGCGCTCGATGACGACGGCCTCATCCTCGCGGCCAACAGCGCAGCCCAAAGCTTGCTGGGCCGGGACGCCTCGGAACTCATCGGTGAGGACTTCCACGACCTGCTGCACCGGGACAAGCACGGGCACTCGATGCCGCGCACTCGCTGTCAGATAAGGAAGGCGCTTCTCACGAGGAGGACCAGGCATGGCGACGCCGAGTGGTTCGCCCGCGGGGACGGCACGCTTATTCAGCTGTCCTGGCTGGTCACGCCCTCGACACCCGGCCCGGGCGTGGCCGGTGCGCTGACGATGCTGTACGAGCCGAAGCAGGAGGACGTGCACCACAGCGATGGCTGGCATTCCGCACCGCTGACGGAACTGGACCGCCTGGCCCTGCTGGCAGAGACGACCACGCAGCTCACCTCCACTCTGGACGTGGACGAGGCACTGCACCGGCTGGCGGCCCTGACCGTGCCACGGCTGGCGGACTGGGCAGTGTTTGACCTCCTCACCGAACGTGACGAAGTGCGACGCGTCCTGGTGGTGGAACACAAGGACGGCATTCTCGTCGAGCGGGATGACCTGCAAGGCCCGATGCCCCCCGTGCCGGCGGAGTCGCCCATGCCCCTGTCGCGGGCCCTGCGTGGCGCCGCCTCCTCCCTCGCCGGTCCCGCCACCTACCAGGGACCGCCCGATTCGGGCATCGCGGTCGAGCAGCAGCGCTTGTTCACCGAGACGGGCATGCACTCCGCCGTCATCGCACCCATTCGCGGTCTGCGCGACGTACTCGGCGCCCTGACCCTGGGCCGCGCACAACGACACGTCACCTTCACGCCCGCCGACCTGCCGCTACTGGAAGACCTCACCCGCCGGGCAGGCCTGGCCCTGGACAACGCGCGCCTGTACCAGCGCCAGCGCAAAGTCGCCGAAACCATGCAGCGCCACCTGCTGCCCCAACTCCCCGTCCTGCCCGGCCTGGAGATGACCGCACGGTACGTGCCTGCTCCGGACGCCTCATCCGTGGGCGGTGACTGGTACGACGC
This sequence comes from Streptomyces sp. NBC_00076, assembly GCF_045041235.1. NCBI lineage: Bacteria > Bacillati > Actinomycetota > Actinomycetes > Kitasatosporales > Streptomycetaceae > Streptomyces > Streptomyces sp. NBC_00076. Next base: position 10,553,443 of record NZ_CP108242.1, on the reverse strand, counting down.
CTTCGCCCTGGCTCCCCACGCCCACGCGCTGGCCATCGGCGACGTCGTCGGGCACGATCTCGACGCCGCAGCCGGTATGGCGCAGGTCCGCAACATGCTGCGCGCCTTCGCCTGGTCCCACCCCGAGGCCGCCCCCAGCGCCGTCGTCACACGCCTCGACGAGGCCGTGATGCACGTAGCCGAGGTACCCGTGGCGACCATGATCCTCGCCAGGCTCACACTCGGCGACGACACCCTGTGGCACCTGCACTGGACTAACGCCGGCCACCCACCACCTCTGCTCGTCACCCACGACGGTCGGGCCCGCTACCTCGACCAAGCTCACGGCATTCTGCTCGGCACCGGAGTCACCAGACCTCGCCCCGACGCCGTCACCGTCCTGCCACCCCGATCCACGCTCCTGCTCTACACCGACGGCCTGATCGAATCCCCCCACCGCTCGATCGACCATGGGCTGAACCGGCTGCGCCGACACGCGGCCTCCCTCGCCCACCGCCCCCTGGACTCCTTCTGCCACTCCCTGCTGGACCAGGTCCGCCCCAGCGACAACGACGACGACGTCGCCATGATCGCGCTACGCACTCCCCCGCCCGCCCAGGATCAGTGACGCGGAGTGCCCGGACGGGACGGGTTCGTCGAACGGGTCCGCAGTGCAAGCGACACACCTCCTCGTGTGGCCGCCCCACCAGGGGAAGCGAGGCCGCGACGGCGGCTCCGCCGTCATGAGTGCGAGGTGAGCGGCCCGCCCGGCGTTGGCGAATCTCTTGCCGGGAGGCGGTCCGTGCCCAAACGGTCAGGGCGGCCAGGGGATGAGGAAGGCGTAGCCGCGCGCAGTGAGGGTGTACTCGCCGCGGGGAGGCGGCCCCGGGCGGGCCGATGGGGCCCCACCCGCCCGCCACCTTCCCCGACACTTTCCTGCCGTCAGTGAGACTGCCGCTTGGCGTGGTAGCGCTGTGCGAGCCGGGCGAGGGCGACCGCGCCGAGCAGAGGAGCGAAGTCGCGCAGCGCGATGTCGTAGTGCCCCGGGATGGTCAGCAGGTTGACGATGATCCCGGCGAGCCATCCGGCCACCAGCCAACCCCCGAAGCGCGGGGCGAGCGCGACGGCGAGGCCCACGACGGGCAGCGCCCAGGCGGCGTTGATCCACGGCGCGAGGTAGGTAGGCCGGTCCACGAGCAGGTTGGCGAACTTGTCCAGTCCGAACAGCATCGGCGCCACGACGAACCCGGTGCGCAGGATGAGGAACGCCTGGTAGCCGGGATCAGCGAGCGCGGCCCGCTGGGAGGCCTGCGTCCTCCTGGAGCCGGCCTCCTCACCGCCCACCAGCGTGCGCCCATCCTGAGGCGTAAGTCCCCGCCCCCGCCTCGACATCCCACGAGGAGGACGACGTCATGGACGCCACCGGACCTATCACAGCCTCGTCACCGGAACCGGAGCCGTCGGCCAGGTAGGAAGCCCTGGTCCGACACCACGGGGGCATGACGGACCACGGCCGCGTTCACGGTGCCACACGCTCCCGCGGCCCGCCGGCGCTCTGGGCCGAGTGGCCGAAGTGGCCAAACAGGGGCGAGCGCGGCGCCACCGTACGCGCGGGTTCGATCGCGACGCCGCAGTAGCCGGGGGTGGAGCGGGCATTGTTCACGGGGCGCCCGCCCCTTCAGCCTCAGGGCGGGCGCTCGCGCGTGGTCAGCCGGCCTGCTTCTGTTCCCTCAGTTCGTGGACGCTGGCGGTGAGGGTGCCGTCTTGTTGTTCGTAGTGGGAGAGGGCGACGCCGAGGCCGAAGAAGGTGGGCGCCCATTCGCCGACGTAGATGCCCCAGCGGTCGGCGCGGGCAAGGTCTGCGTGGGCTCCAGGTTCGGCTTTGAGGCTGGTCATCCAGCTGAGGACGGAGAGGCCTATGGATGCCATGGCTGCGGTGTACGCGTGTTCGCTGCGGATGCCCATGTCGTGGAGTCTCTTGATGATCACGGTTGCTCCATTCGTGAGGGGTTCGCTGCCCGGGTTCCTCACATCCTTCGCACCTATTCGTGGCTTTTGCGAGTATTACGGGGTTGGCGGATGTCGCGTCGGGTTGATGCTGCTATGGGCTGCTACGAAGGTCAGCCATGTCCCGAACCATCTGGTCCGGTGCATCTCGTTCGGCCTGGCCCGCCAACCGAACCAGCCTTGAGTATGCGCAGGTCACTGGCCTCTTCCGCTAGCTTCTCCACCGGACTCAAGACCTAGGGCAAACCTGCCTCCACGATCCGCTCCCACGGTTTGGACCAGCTCCGCTGGGGGGCGGTTCCTGTGTGTCCTGCGGCACCACCGGGATCTTGCTCTGCTGGCCCTTGGGGTGTCCAACGGAGCGCGGGCCGAAGAACTCCCCGTTGGCTTACCCGCTCTGTCCCCAGTGCTCGTGGACGACGACATCGTTCTCCTGGGGAACGAAGTCCGGGTGCCAGTCGCCGCCCCAGGCTCCGTCTTCGAAGAGTTGTAGGGGTCCATCAGGAGCAACCCCGTGTGCGCCGGCTCGTACTGCGTATCAACCGCGCGGATCTGGCTGGAGAGGGTGCGGGACGCCTGCAGACTTGCCGCTCGCCGAGCAGGGCGGCCTGGCGCGCGGCCCGCGTCCGTCAGTTGGCGATCGGTGCGCTACCCCGGCGTCCGAGGTCCTTGCCTCCGCTGAGAGGACCTGCCCCATGCCGATCAGGGCGTGCGCGCCAGCAGCAGCCACCTGCCGTCAGGGGTGGCGACAAGCCTCGATACGGGAGCCGGCCACGGCGAACTGCAGGGGCGAGCGCATCGGGCAGCCGGGGGCGCCATGAAGTCGACGATGACGAGCGGCACAGCGGCCGGGCCGCAGCGGCCTGTCCACGAACTCGGGCCGTGGCCGGGCGCCCGCGGGCAGCGTGCAGATCACGGTCGTGGCGGAGCCCCGGAGAATGCGCTGGGGCGTAGGAGTCTTCGGCGGCGCAGCCAGTACGCCCCAGCCAGCCGCTGCCGATACATGAGGGGACGGCCGGCTGGGCACGCGAACCGCCAGGCTTCCTCGGGCGGCACGGAGGGCCGGTACGCGGAACGGGGTATGAGCACGCCCGTGCCGCAGCCCGGTCAGCAGTGGTCGGTCCCTTCCGTCCGGATCCCGGATCGGGATCCGGGTTTCCAGGTGCGCAGGAAAGCAGCGATCCGGGGGGCTGTACAGCGCGGGTTGCGCAGCTCATGGGCGAGCGCGGTGAGCTGTTCGCGAGGGGGCTGACAGGGATGTTGCCGGCCTCGAGATACATGACGGCGACCGCGCAGGCCACGGTCAGGTTGGAGTTCTCCAGCCAGTGGCAGCGGCCCAGACTGTGCACCAGGGCGGCGGCACGGGCATAGGCCCCCTCGTGGACGGGTGTGTCGAGGAGCTCCCCGCGGTGGCGGGCGACTGCTGCGATGGGGACGCCGTAGTCGTCGGCGGCCGGGTCGCGGTGGCCGGAGCTTGGCTGCCCCGATGTGAGTCTCGACGGGGCCCTGACAGCTGACTGAATCTGCTCAAGGACCTGATCACCGCCGTCCAACGGGGCTTACGCCGACTTCAGTAGCGCGGCGACGTGCTGAACGGCTGCTTCACCGGCACGGGGCTGCTGACCCTTCAGCAGCCGACTTGACTGCTGGAGTGTCAGAAGAAGTCCAGGAGCTCCGTCAGCGAGCTGATGGAAGGCACGTCCGAGACCGCCGAGTCTCGGCATAGCGCACGTCCTGCATAGCCGAGTCGGATCGCCGCAGCCACCAGTTCCGGATCGTCGTCAACGAACAGACACTGCGCAGGAGTGAGGCCCAGCGCGGCGCTGGCGTGGTGATACATGCGCGGGTCGGGCTTGTTGCAGCCAAGCACAGCGGAGATTGCGTACGCCTCGAAGAACCGGCCGATCCCGAGCCCGGCATGGAGATCGGGCAGGTTGGGCCAGGCATCCGACACCACGGCCATCCGCACCCCTCGCCGGCTCAGCTCCTCCAGGGTCTCCTCGACGTCGGGGTAGGTCTCCAGGAATACCGCCGGGGGAACCTCGCGTCGCAAGTCAGCCAGGAGCTGCGAGCTCGGTTCCACGCCGAGTTGGCGAAGCATCACCCGGTGGTAGTCGTCGTTCTCGGGCGTCGACGACGAGGTGGCGAAGAAGTGGTCACCCGCAGCGATGGCCTTCATGAACTGTCCCGGCGTGATGGACGGATCGTGGTCGAGGACGGTCTGCTCGAAGTCTGCTCGCGGGTTCCAACGGCCGCCGATCGGCCGCATCAGCACACCGCCTGAGTCGAAGAGAACGGCACGGAGAGCGTCGGGAGAGGCTGGTCGAGTCGTCATCCGCCCAGTCTGAGGGCTCGCCACCCTGGGAGACCGCAAAGCGCCTGGCCAACTCCACCGGCGGTGACAACCCGGTCAAGAAGGGGCGCGGCCACGTTCAGCTACGTGCCGAAAGAACCTGTCGCTGGAGCGTCAGCCTGAGGTGGTGTGTTCGGTACTGACCGCTGTGTTGGGCCTACGCCCGTGGCAGGCCGGCAGCCGGACGTTCGGGGGCATGAGTGTGCAGACGCGCGTTCCAGGATGGCGTACCGAACACCTGGGCCTTGTCCTGAGGGATGCTCAGGTGCACGTCGCGCCCCTCGTCGTCGTCCGGCATCGGGGTGATGAAGACATTCCACGGAATGGGAATGGGCGGGTATTCGAACCAGAAGGGCCGCCCACCGCCGAGATCGATCCGGTACATCGGAAACCGTCCCACGTTGTTGACGGAGACAGTGTCCTCGAAAGCGTCCAGTGCCATACGGCTGAGCACCCAGCGTGAGCGTCCCGCCCTACGCTGGGCCACCAGGAACCCGATCTCCTTGCAGAGGTGTCGCTCGGTGACATCGTCGATCGCGATGCGCACGGCCGAGGCAACGTCCGCCAAGGACGCGGAGGCCAGTTCACCCGCCTTGAGCGTGGCCGTCGTATTGGTGACGGCGTTGCCGCCGAAGCCGTCGGGCAGCACATCGCGCAGCGCCGAGCGGATGTCCACGACCATGCCGAGGCGCTCAACGCTGTCGTCAGGCCGCGCTCGCATCTCACCCATGGTCTTCCACACATGTGCCGCGAGGGCGTCACCGGTCGACACCCACTGCCCCGTGCCGGCGAGCGGCGCCGCGGCATGTGCCTTGATGGCGCGCACCTCGTCACCCGGAAAGCGCACGGTGAGGTGGCGTACCCGGCGCGCACCCGCGTTGACCCGCCACAGGAAGCGGAACTTCTCCCGTCGGTTCACAGCGACGTACTGCCCGCTGTGCTGTCTGGCCTCCCGCCCGGCGAAGAGTCCGAGTCCGTCGAGAGTGTTCCGTGCTTCCGGAAGGGCCTGGTACGGGAGTCCGAGGTGTTCGCGGGACCAGTTCTGGAGGAAGTCCATGAAGCCGCTGAGGTCGGTCACACCATGGTTGAAGGTGACGCCGAGCACCGAGCCGCCACCGCGCATGTGGGTGATCTTCACCGTCAGCAAGGGTGTGTCGTGTCCGACGACCGCGAAGGGATTGACCCGGTGCAGGTATCTCTGCAGGTCGGGCTTGGCCGACCTGCAGATGCCGTAGTCGGGCATGCGGAGTTCCGAATGGACCTCGTCGAAAAGCACACCGGCGTCGTTGCACACGACGCCGATGCCGCCGTCGGGGTCGCGTTCCATCCGCCCGGAGAGCGTGGGGTAGCGCACCAGAGTGCGGGCCAGCGAGTCCCGCACCGCCTCGGTGTCCAAGCGGGCAACGTGAATGGCGTGCAGTTGTCCCCGACTGTGCAGGCCACGAAGAGCAACTACACCCGGCTGCACGGCGGTTCGGCCGTCCCGTACCTGGAGTATTTCCGCCTGCCCGATCCGCGCAAGGTGGTTGCGGACGTCCTGCAGTCGGAGCAGGGCTCGTGGTTCCTGCACAAGCGCAATCGCAACATGATCATCGAGGTGAGCCCCGAGGTCGAGGCCGGTCCGGATTTCTGCTGGCTGACACTTGGACAGGTCAACGCCCTTCTGCGCCACGACAACCTGGTCAACATGGATGCGCGAACGGTCCTTTCGTGCCTGCCCGACTGGCGGCATGGAAGCGGCGGTTCGGCGCGGGAACACCGGTCGGCGCTCCATACCGACCTGGAGATCCGCAGCTGGATCACGCGGCGCCGGGCTGAACACAATGTCGCGGTCGATCTGCTCCCCTTGAAGGACGCCGACGGCTGGCGCCGGTCAGCCGACGCGCTGTCGCACGCGCGAGGGCTGTTCTTCAGCATCGTCGCGGTCGACGTGTCCTCCGGGCGGCGTGAGGTCGAGGCCTGGACGCAGCCGCTGCTCCAGCCCCATGGGACGGGCATCACCGCACTGCTGGTGAGAAATATCGGAGGCGTTCGGCACGCGCTGCTGCGCGCCCGAGCCGAACCCGGTTTCCTCGACGTGGTGGAACTGGGCCCGACCGTGCAGTGCGTGCCGGAGAGCTACGCGCATCTGCCCCCCGCCGATCAGCCGCCCTACCTTGCCGAGGTTCTCCGTGGCTCTTCGGCCGGCGTTCTGTACGACACGACACTGTCGGAGGAAGGCGGGCGTTTCCGGCACGCACAGAGCCGTTACATGATCATCGAGGTGGGGGAGGACTTCCCCACCTCGTCCGCGGAGGACTTCCACTGGGTGGCACCATGGCAACTGGACGCGCTCCTGAAGTACAGCCACCAGCTGAACGTTCAGGCCAGGACCCTGGTCGCCGCGCTGCGGACGCTGTGACGGACCGAGCCGACCGGCCGTTGCGACTGGGCGCGCTCGGCACCTCGTCCATCGCGTGGCGCCGTACACTGCCCACCGCCGTGCGCGCACCCGAGGTGGAACTGGTGGCCCTGGCGGGGCGGTCCGCCGAGAAGACCGCCCGCTTCGCCGCACACTTCGGCTGCAGGGCGGAGTCCGGTTTCGACGCACTGCTGGAGCGCCCGGACGTGGAGGCGGTGTACATCTCGCTGCCCACCGCGCTCCACCACACCTGGGCGATGAAGGCGATACGGGCGGGCAAGCATGTCCTGGTGGAGAAACCGATCGGAGTGAACGCTCGCGAGGCACGGGAGTTGAGCGCCCTCGCCGAGGCGCACGACGTGGTGCTGCGGGAGAACTTCATGTTTCTGCATCACCCTCAGCACGCCTTCGTGCGCGACTCGTTGGAGAAGGGGCGCCTCGGCACCCTCAGTTCCTTCCATGCCGCCTTCTGCATCCCACCGCTGCCGGCCGACGACATCCGGTACGCGAGGGACATGGGCGGCGGTGCCCTGCTGGATGTGGGGGTGTACCCCCTGCGGGCGACCCGACTGTTTCTCGGACCGGGAATCCGCGTAGCGGGAGCGACGCTTCGGACCAGGGAGACGGACGGGCTGGACCTGTCGGGGCAGGCGCTACTGGTGTCGTCTTCCGGAGTCCTGGCCCACATCGCTTTCGGCTTCGAGCACGCCTACGCGTCCAGGTACACCCTGTGGGGCGACCGTGCGCGGGTGACCATGGACCGGGCCTTCACCCCTCCGCCGACGTACGAACCGGTGGTGCTGCTCACGGAGCAGGGGCACGAGGAACGGTTCACCCTTCCTGCCGCGGACCAACTGGGCACCTGCCTCGCCTCGTTCGCCGCGGCAGTCAGAGCGGGGGGTGCCGACTCGGCACAGGAGGCCGATTGGAGACAGGACAGCGTGGCAGCAATGGAACTGGTCGACACGGTCCGCCGGAAAGCAGTGCGCGTGACCGTCGGCCAGTAGGCAGAACGCATGCACTCGTCGGACGCGCGGGCAACCGACTGCATCACCACGACACTTTTGGAACCATGGATTCAGAGACCAGGAACAGGAACTCTCGGACCTTCACGCAAGAGGCCAGGAGGGCCCAGATAGTACAGGCCGCAATCGAGACGATCGCCGAAGTCGGATGTTCCAAGGCATCCTTCGACAAGATCACCAGACGTGCCGGCCTGAGCAGCACCGGAATGATCTCCTACCACTTCTCCGGTAAGGCAGAACTGTTCACGGAGATCGTCAAGACCATTCATGAAATCGCCGGAGAAGTGTCCCAATCCCACATAGACGACGAGGACACATACCGGGAAAAAGTCGGCGCATACATCCAGTCCAACTTCGATTTCGTCTCCAGGTACCCGGCACATGCCAAGGCTCTCGCGGAAATCGTCGCGCTCAAGCAGTCTCCGGGATTAGAAGATTTCGAAAGTACCCGGCGGTGGGCCATGTGCGTGGACCGACTGGCCGACCTTCTCGAAGAAGGCCGCAACGCCGGGGAACTCGGGACATTCGACTCCCACACCATGGCGATGGTGATACGCACGGCGATCGATGCCTACTTTCAACGTCACTTCTCCTGCACCGGGCTCGACCTCGGCCGCTGCGCGCGGGAACTGACGGCTCTACTACACGCTGCGCGGCGCGGGGTTCAGCGAGGTGTCCTCACTCCTGATCAGCGCGTCCGCCCCCGCAGCGCACGCGCTCTACCAGGCCGTCAGGCACCGGGAGATCAACGCCATAGGTGTGTTCACCCTCGCCATCCTGGCCGTCAGCGCCCTGGCCACGCTGCTGACCGGGAACCCTCGCACAGCGCTGGCGCGCAACGGAGCCTTCACCGCGCTCGCCGCCGTCTGGCTGTTCGTCACTCTGTTCACGAAGCGTCCGTTCACCTACCAGGCAGCGAAGGCGATGCTGCCGCGCCGAAGCGCGGCCATGGAACGCCTGCTGGCCACCGACCCGTCCTTCGTCCGCGTGTGGCGCGGACTGACGACGCTGTGGGGCTGGGGCCTCCTCGTGGACGCGGCCCTGCGCGTGGTGATGGCTTACACGCTTCCCGTCGATACCGTTCCGGCGTTGGACGGCGTGCTGTACGCGGTTACGTGGCTCGCGCTGCAGATCGTCACCCAGATCACACTGCACCGCACCGGAACCCTCCGCAAGATCTTCGCTGACGGCCCGCCGCCCACTGCAAAGGCACGACAGCAAGGCAGATGACCTGCGGAAGCCGCCGTGACCACGAGCAGCGGGACGCGGAACCGTCTCCCCCTCCTTCGGGAGCGACACGTCATCGACCGCCCAGGCATCCGGGCCGAGCAGCGGCACCATCCGCTCCGCGATCCGCCGCCGCACCGGCACCGGATCCCAGGAAGCACGGGGTGCCGCCGACCGATTGCCGCTCAGGTGGTGGAGGTTGCGTCCCGCTTGCGCTCGCGCAGTACGGCGACGCCGAGCACGATTGCGGCAGCGAGGAGGGAGAGGATCATCTGTTCGCGGCCGTCGGGGTCGGTGAACATGTAGCCGATCACGAAGGTGATCAGAGCGATGGTGATCCACGTCAGATACGGGTACGCCCACATCTTCACCGTCAGCCGCTCGGGGGCGGTGCGCTCCAGGGCCCTGCGCATCCGCAGTTGGGAGAAGCAGATCACGAGCCACACGAAGAGCGCGACCGCTCCCGAGGAGTTCAGCAGGAACTGGAACACCGTGTCCGGGTACTGGTAGTTGAAGAAGACCGCGAGAAAGCCGAAGACCACCGACGCCAGAATCGCCGCCATGGGCACGCCGCGCGAGATGGTCCGGCTGAACCGCTTCGGCGCGTCGCCCCGCGCTCCAAGCGAGAAAGCCATCCGGGAGGCCGTGTACAGGCCCGAGTTGAGACAGGACAGCACGGCGGTCAGCACGATCACGTTCATCACGTCACCGGCGTGCGGGACACCGATGTGGTCCAGCACGGCCACATACGGGCTCTTCGCCACCTCCGGGGAGTTCCATGGCAGCAGTGTCACGACGATGAGGATCGACCCCAGGTAGAAGACCGCGATCCGCCAGATCACGCTGTTGGTGGCCTTGACGATCGCCTTGCGCGGGTCGGCGGACTCGCCCGCCGCGAGGGTGACGATCTCACTGCCCATGAAAGAGAACACCACCATGAGAACGCCGGTCAGGATGGCGCCTGGACCGTTCGGCAGAAAGCCGCCGTGGCCGGTCAGGTTGGCCATGCCGACCGCTCCGTCGCCGGCGGCGGGCAGGACGCCGAAGACTGCCAGGCCGCCGAGCACGAGGAACGCGGCGATCGCGACAACCTTGATCCCGGCGAACCAGAACTCGAACTCCCCGTAGGAGCCGACGGAGAAGAGATTGGTCGCGGTGAGCACCACCATCACGATGAGCGCCCAGGCCCACTGGGGTACGGCGGGGACCCACCCGGTGAGAATGGCAGCGCCCGCGGTCGCCTCGACGGCGAGCACCACGACCCAGAAGAACCAGTAGAGCCAGCCGATCGTAAAGCCCGCCCAGCGTCCCAGCGCCTCGTCCGCGTAGGCGGAGAACGATCCGGAGACGGGGTTGGCCGCTGCCATCTCGCCGAGCATCCGCATCACGAGGACGACGAGGGCACCCACCAGGGCGTAGGAGACGAGGATTCCGGGGCCCGCCGCGGCAATGCCCGCACCAGAGCCGATGAAGAGCCCTGCGCCGATGACACCACCGATGGCGATCATCGACAAGTGACGGTTCTTCAGCCCGGCTTGAAGACCCGCGCCCGAATCGGCGGCCCCGCCCGCGTCCGCCCCTGGGGCGCCGGATCCGTGATGCTCGGTTGTGGTCGGTGGCTGCGCGCTCATGGATGTGCCTCGACTCTCGATTCGGGGTTCTGCCTACGGGTCCACGCGGCGTAGGCGCGCGGTGTCACTGCGGGGAACCGGATCCACGATCGGCGGCGCGACGGTGTGGCGGTGACGGTGAGGCACAGCGGTTCGCTGCGCTCCAAGCCCGGTGCGGACACAAGCGGAGCGCACCTGAACGGGGTCGGCGTCCCTCGGGGTGGGAGGGCGTAAGTGAGTGGCCGTTCCGTGGAATCTAGGTCCCGTCCGTACCCGCAGCCATCGACAGACGTCTAGGATCCGGCAGCCCGCTTTCTTACAGATGTATGACGTGGGCGAAGGTGCAGGGCAGGTCTCTGACGAGTCAACAGTCGCCAGGCAACGACCGGCATGCGGCAGAGTCCAGCGGGCTTGACCCCTTGCCGGATGCGGGCGTTGACCGACTCGATCACTGCGACCACAACTGGTGAACTGCTCACGACAATCACTGGATGCCGACCCGGCCCGGATTTGTGCGCTCATGCACTGTTTGCGAATGGAGGAACCTATGAACCTGGGAATTCGCTGAGCATTCGACGCTCGCATACGTATGTGAGGGCGCGCTTCGCCCATGCCGGAAGTCCTGCCGGCTCCGGAGATGTCCTTGAGAGGCCTGATGAGACGCAACACGCGAAAGAGATCGAAGACCGCCCGCCGGGCGGTAGGCGCGGCGGCCGCACTGGCCGTAGGGGCCGGTGGACTGGTGGCGGTCAACATCTACGCCTCGGCCGACGAAACCAGCGCGTCGAAGGGCTCTGCCCAGAACCAGGCGCTCGCGGCTGGAACCTCGACCATTGACTGCCCCGACGTGGGGCAGCAGTTGACATCGGTGCCCGCCCGGGCGAAGGCCCAGGTCGACAAGGAACTGGCACTCCTCGACAAGCAGATTTCCGAGGCGTACCAGCGCCTCTCCACCTCCCAGAAGGCGATTCAGCAGGACCCCAACTTCGCCCAGAACGCGATCGTTGGCCCGCTGAAGGACAAGCGCAAGGCGACGATCGACCGGATCGCCATCGCCATCGGCCGTGTGGCAGCCAAGCCGCAGGGCCTTGACGCTTTGGCGGCCTGCACGCTGCGCGCCACCGGCAACCAGCCCACCACGGGTCAGGGTGGCAACAACACCAATGCCGGAGGGACCGGCAACGGCCCCGTCCGAGCCGACTTCGTGGACATCACCAAGGTGAAGTCCAATGTGCGCACGCCGGCCAAGTCGGCGAAGGCTTCCAGGGGTGTCTTCGTCAGCAAGTGCGGGGTGAACGCCAACAAGCTGTACAACAGCGACAACGTCATCGTCGCGCCCGGTGTCACCAACGGCGCACACCACGTGCACGATTACGTCGGCAACCAGGACAACGACGCCTTTTCGAGCGACCAGGACTTCGCCAAGGCCGGGACCAGCTGCCAGAACAAGGGCGACAAGTCGTCCTACTACTGGCCGGTGCTGCGCCTGCAGGACGGCACCAAGGAGTTCGACGCCGCCAAGCAGGGCGGCGGCGCCGAGGGCAACACGGGCCGCATTCTGACGGCCAAGAAAGCCACTTTGGACTTCGTGGGCAGCCCCCGCGGCAAGGTGGTGGCGATGCCCAAGTTCCTGCGCATCATCACCGGTGACGCCAAAGCCTTCGTCAACGGCACGGCCAACGCCAACGCCTCCTGGAGCTGCACCGGCTTCGAGAACAAGGTGCAGTTGAAGGACAAGTACCCTCTCTGCCCGTCAGGCAGCGACGTGGTGCGCACCTTCAAGTTCCAGAGCTGCTGGGACGGCACGAACATCGACAGCGCCAACCACCGTACGCACGTGGCCTTCGCTGACGCCAAGGGCAACTGCGCGGCCGGCTTCAAGGCCATTCCTCAGTTGGTGCAACGTCTCGTGTATGACGTGGACGCGCCCAGCGTCAAGGACAACGGCAAGACCCGTCCCTTCTTCTCGCTGGACAGCTTCCCCGAACAGCAGCACAAGCCGGTCACCGATCACGGTGACTTCATCAACGTCTTCGACGCGAAGCTGATGAACAAGGCGGTCCAGTGCATCAACACCGGACGTAAGTGCAGCTGAGTCCGAGTACCGAGCGGTGGGCGCCGCGCTGACGACGCCCACCGCCGTGAACGGCTGGCAGGGCAGGGGAATGCCTGAAGGCGGACCCTAGTTCCTGGTCTGGAGCCACAGCCGGTAGAGCCGGTCATGGCATGCCGCTGCCGGAGCCTGCGGGGTGAACCGGCGCAGAGGGGGTTCGCTGCGCGCCTGCGCCGTTGGCAGGCTGGGCTCCAGTCCCGCGGCGACCAGGGCCAGCAGCGCGGCTCCGCGCAGGCTGGCATCGGCCTCGGAGCTGACGTGCACAGGCCGGCCGAGCACGTCGGCTCTCAGCTGAGCCAACTCGGCTGAGCGCGAGGGCCCGCCGGCCAGTACGACGGGCATGTCGGGGGGATCGTCGGCCATGAGGATGTCCACGGCCTGGCGTACGACATAGGAGGCCGCTTCCTGTGCGGCGCGCAGGACGTGAGCGGCGGAGTGGTGCTCGCCGAGGCCCCACAGCTTGCCCCGCTCCTCCTGGTTCCAGCCGGGGAAACGGCTGCCGGTGAGCAGCGGGGACATCGACAACCCGTCGCTGCCGGGAGGGATGGCGCCCAGTTCGCGGCCCATCCGGTTCAAGGCGGTGGCCGGGTCGCCCAGCCCCAGCAGGCGGGCCCAGTGGGCGAGCGCTCCGCCGGTCATCCCAGTTGCCCCGCCGCACGTCCACAGGTTGGGACGAGGTAGGGGTTGAGGACCGCCGCCTCGGGACGTTCGTCGGGGGAAGCGATCACCCGCGTCAGTACGTCGGTGGTGCCCGCCACGTCGACGACGGCGCCGGGTCGGGAGCCGGCCACGGCCGCCGCGCCGACGGTGCCGTCAGGGCCTCCCGCGGCCACCGGCAGGCCGGGCGGGAGACCCGTCGTGTCGGCGGCGGCCGGGGTGACCGCACCGACGATGTCCGTCGCGGCGTGTTGCGGGGGGGGGGAAGCACTCCGGTCCCTTCCCCCCGGCAGCGAGCAGTGCGGGGTCCCAGGCCCGGCGGGTGACATCGCTGCCGAGCGTGTACGCCGCGCTGGTCATGTCGGTGGCGATCTGGCCGCTGAGGCGCAGTACCAGGAAATCCTTGGGTGCCAGAACCCACCTGGCCCGCTGGTGGAGTGACGGGTCGTTGTCCTTCAGCCAGCGCAGCAGGGGAACCGCCCCGCCCGTCACGGCGGGGCGGCCGGTCGGGCGAAGAGCGGCGGCCGGGTCGGGCCACCCCGGCCGCGCCCTCGCGGACGCCGCGGGAGTCCGCCCACCCGCCGGCCATGCCGAGCGGGCGGCTCCGCTCGTCGACCAGGACCTGACCGACGTGTCCGGCGATCGCGAGACACCGCAGGCGTGGGCGGGCGTCACCGACGTCGAGCAGGCGCAGGACCTGGCTGAGCTCGTCCCACAGGCGCTCGGCCTCGAAGGAGCTTCTGTACGACCCACCCATGGGCCGCTGCGTGCAGGGCCGACCGGGCCCCGGGACTCAGGGGGCCGGACGCAGGGCGGCGGCCGGACGCAAGGGGGCCGGACGCAGGGAGCCGGACGCAGGGAGCCGGATGCAACCCGGCCGAGTCGCCCCTGGGCCGACACTCACACCTACTCCCACCCCACTTGGTTGCGGGCTCAACCAGGCGGGCGTGCCCATCTGACAACCAGCTGATCTGCGGTGTCGGAGTCATGTCGTTGCCATGTCGGAGTGCTGTCGGGGCGCTGTCGGGGCTGTCGATCGGATGTCGGTGGCTCGTCGGCGGGGGTTGGCACCTTTCCAGAGACGGCCGGCCGGAGCTCACCGGCGGCCCGATCCCGAAGGAGCCACCATGCACACCCCAGTCACGATCATCGGCGCCGGCCTCGGCGGACTCACCCTGGCCCGCGTCCTGCACGTTCACGGAATCCCGGTCACGGTCTACGAGGCGGAGTCCTCCCCCTCAGCGCGTGCGCAGGGCGGATTGCTCGACATCCACGACTACAACGGGCAGCTCGCACTCAAGGCAGCCGGGCTGATGGACGAGTTCCACGCCATCGTTCTGGAGGGCCGCCAGGCGCTGCGGGTCCTCGACCGGGACGGGACAGTCCTCTTCGACCAAGCAGACGACGGCACGGGCGGACGCCCCGAGGCGCAGCGCGGCGACCTGCGACAGGTCCTGCTCGACTCACTCCCGGCAGGCGCCGTGCGGTGGGGGCACAAGGTCAGCGGTACCCGTGCCCTCGGCCCGGGTCGCCATGAGGTGACGTTCACCGACGGGGCCACGGTCGTCACCGGCCTGCTGGTCGGCGCGGACGGCGCGTGGTCCAAGGTCCGGCCACTGCTGTCCGATGCGGCACCCGAGTACACAGGCATGTCGTTTGTCGAAACCTACCTGTTCGACGCCGACACACGGCACCCGGCCACGGCGAAAGCGGTCGGCGGCGGGATGCTGATCGCTCCTTCGCCAGGCAGGGAGATCTTCGCTCATCGGGAGAAGGACGACACCCTGCACGCCTACGTGGGGCTGTCCGAGCCGCGGGACTGGTTCGCCGCCATCGATTTCGCCGATGCCGCCACGGCCACCGCGCGGATCGCGCGGGAATTCGACGGCTGGGCGCCGGAGCTCACCGCGCTGATCACCGACAGCGACGTGGCGCCAGTACTGCGCCCCCTCTACACCCTGCCGCCCGGGCACCGATGGGACCGGGTGCCGGGGGTGACCCTGCTCGGCGACGCCGCGCACCTTGCGGCTCCCAATGGCGAGGGCGCCAACCTGGCCATGCTCGACGGCGCCGAACTTGGTGAAGCCCTCGCCGCGCACCCCGACGACATCGAGACGGCGCTCACCGAGTACGAGCAGGCCATGTACGCCCGCAGCACTGAGACCGTCCCCGACGAGATGCCCGGGATCGACTCCACCCACAACACAGCCCAGGGCCTGATCGACTGGTTCGCCAAGAAGGGCCAATGAGCCACTCGAGCCCCGAACTTATGCCCTCGTTACCGCCCTCCGGGCCGGGGCCGGGGCCGAGTCGATGCGCTGACCATCGCGAGCGCCGGCCGAACTGCTGGGCGGCGAGCGGGATGTGTTCGTGGCGGGCTGCGCGGATCAGCTTTCGGGACTGCACGGACCGGCGGGCCAGCCGTGCCCGCGAGGCGGTGACGGTGCCTGCTGTGTCCGTCAGCCGTCTTCTCTGCCCGCCACCCGCACAATCCGATGCGGCTGCGGGCGTACTTGCCCGGCAGTGGCGCCTCATGCCCGCCACGGCGTTCCTGAGGGTCTTCGGTAATTAACTACGCTCACCGCTCGACGAATTGCTCACACCGGCCTGCTTCGAGGAAGGCACTGCACGAAACGGGCACGCTTCCGGAACCCGGGACGCCCACTCGCCCGCCTGAAGGCCGAGAACCACACCCTCCGGGACCGCCTCGCCCGCCAGGCCACGGATGTGGGTCTCGATCGGGTCGCGGATCGGCCCGCGAGGAGGATCGGACCGGATCGTGGCAGTAGCGGGCTGGCGGCTGCGTTCGGTACAGGCAGCCGTCCGATGGTCAGTCGCTACTGGCCGTTCGATCGTCCTCGCGGGCTTTTCGGTTGCTCAGGCGAAATCAGTTGTCGGGCTTGCCGAACCAGCGGGAGAGGTGGTCGTCCAGGTCCTGCTGATCGTCGCCGATCCAGGCGACGTGGCCGTCGGGGCGTAGCAGGACGCAGGGAACATCCAGTGCCGCAGTGGCGTCCGCGAGGTAGTCGACCCGGTCTGACCAGCTGCCGGCGGTCAGGCGGTCAGTGCGGTCCAGCAGCAGGCCGCGGCCTCGATGCAGCAGATCGTAGAGGTGGCCGTGTTTCACGTCGATGTCGGGCAGGCGGCGGCCGAGCAGATCGGGGCCTTCGCCGAAGTCGTAGCGGATGCCGATCGCGGTGATCTTCTCGATGAGGTAGCGATTCACCTCGTCGAAGTCCATCAGTTCGGTGAGCAGCCTGCGCACGGCCTGCGGGCCCGGTTCGGTGGAGTGCAGTTCCATCTGGGCGCGGGTGTTGTCCAGCACGTCCTCGGCGACCGGATGTCGTTCATCCTGATAGGTGTCCAGCAGTGTTTCTGGCGCCCAGCCGCGGACTTGTGCGGCCAGTTTCCAGCCGAGGTTGAATGCGTCCTGAACGCCCAGGTTGAGGCCCTGTCCGCCGGTGGGTGGGTGGATGTGTGCCGCATCGCCGGCCAGCAGCACCCGCCCGACCCGATAGCGTTCGGCCAGCCGGGTGGCATCCCCGAAGCGGGACAACCATCGCGGGGAGTGCACTCCGAAATCGGTTCCGGCGATGGTGCGCAGCTGTTGTCTGAACTCCTCGAGGGTGGGGAGTTCCGCACGATCGCTGACTCCCGCGGCGGGGACTACGACGCTATAGGCCCCTTCGCCGAAGGGCCTGAGCCAGAATCGCTTGTTGGTCTCGCCGATTTCGGTCACCTTGGCGGCGATCTCCTTCTGCGGGACACCCACTTCCATCTCGCCCATCAGCGTCTCGGTCCGCGAGGGCTCACCGGGGAAGCCGACACCGAGCAGTTTGCGCACCGTACTGCGCCCGCCGTCACAGCCCACGAGATAGCGCGAACGCAGTTGTTCGCCGTCGGCCAGCTCGACGGTCACACCCTCGTCGTCCTGCTCGAAGTCGGCCACCGCACAACCGCGCCGGATCTGCGCACCCAGTTGGGTCGCATGTTCCTCGAGCAGGTGAATGATGACCGGCTGCGGGATGCCCAGCAGATAGGCGTGCGCGGAGTCCAGGCCCTGGGGCGCGGGCTTGTTGATGGCGGCGAAGAATCCGCCGGCCGGACGCTGTCTGCCGTGTTCGCGAATGCGATCCAGCAGTCCACGCATCGCCAACAGCTCGAGACTGCGAATGTGCAGACCGACGATGCGGACGAAGGACACGGGCTCGGTTTCCTTCTCCAGAACGAGTACCCGCACATCGTGCAGCCGCAGTTCGGCGGCCAGCATCGCGCCGGTCGGCCCGCACCCGGCAATGATCACGTCGAACATGAGAGGCGCGCGATCCGCGCCGGAGGCCGACGACCGGAGTCCCGGGACGTCGCTCACGGTGAAGCCGCGCTCGACCGTATCGTTCGACGACGGCTCGGCGGTGAACTGCTGAGAGTCCATAGGTGTTGCCTTTCGGGAGTGCCTTGTTGGCGAGGCACTCCCGGCGACACCTACGTCAGTCGCCCGACCGTGACGGGAAGGGGGAGCACCCACATCGATACAACGTTCATGGGTCTCACCTCCTCGGGCGGTGTCACTGTCAACCGCAAGCTACAAGCCCGAGCATCACCCCGTCCATTCCTTTCCCGGCCACGTGATCACAACTCCACACGGGGCCCGTGCGGTTGCAGGGCGAAGCCGTCGTGGCAGCACGAGCAGGGTGCCCCGCCGCCCCGCGCGGCTACTTTGCACCGTGGGCCAGAGGCGACCCGCACGTTCAGGCGCCGCTCCGTTGCCTTTCGGTGCTCTTCGGCGAGTACTACTGGGAGTCCTGCGGTGCGTCGGTGCGCTGCAGCATGGTGAGCCACTGGGCCACGACGGCGTCGATGAAGGTGTCGGTGACCTGGCCGCGGTCGAGGAAGAGCCGGGCGAGGACGGGCCCGTACAGCAGGGTGAACTCGTCTTCGCCGATCTGGACGCCCGCAGGCTCCAGCAGCCTGTTGAAGCCGGCGTGGCGGTCTTCGCCGATGCGGGCGAGTGCCCGGGCGCTGTCGGGGTCGTGGTCGGCCTGGGCGGTGACGGCCAGGGCCGCGGTGCGTACGGCCGGCACGCTGACTCCGGCGCGCAGGCTCTTGAGCCAGGCGGTGGCCACGGCGCCCACATCGCTGCCCGGTTCGGGGTAGGTGCCCAGGTCGGGGCCTTCGAGGACGAGGTCGAAGAGCAGTGCGGCCCGGGTGGGCCAGTGCCGGTAGAGGGTCTGGCGGGTGACGTCGGCCCGCTCGGCCAGCAGGGCGTAGGTCAGTCCCGCCGGTCCGACCTGAGGCAGCAGTTCTCGCGCGACGGCCAGCACGCGGTTGCGGGTGCGCTGCACGCGCGGGTTGCCCGGGGTGGGCTGTCGGCGGTGGAGGGGCTGCTTCATGCCGCCACCCTACCGGCACATCATACGGTGCGTGTGATTGACGTCACACCTCTAATCATACGCAGCGTGTGATAAACCTGGAGAGGTAATCACACGCACTGGATGATTTATACGGCTCAGCACGCATTCGAAAGGCAGTCACCATGTCACCTCGCACTCTGGCCGAACCCACCTTCGCCCGCACTCGCCTCGGCTCCGGCCCCGGCCTGCTCCTCGCCCACGGCGCCGGCAGCAGCCTGGCCGGCACCTACGGCCCCGTCCTCAAAACCCTCGCCGCCCACCACACCATCGTCGGCATCGACTACCCCGGCAGCGGCGACACCCCCCGCTCCACCACCCCCCTGACCGTCGACGACCTCGCCGACCAACTCATCGCCGCCGCCGACGCGGAGGGCCTCGACCGCTTCGCCGTGTCCGGCTACTCCCTCGGCGGCCCGGTCGCCATCCGCGCCGCCACCCGCCACCCCGAGCGCGTCACCGCACTCGTCCTGACCGCCGCCTTCCCCCACCGCGACAACCGGCTCGCACTCGCCTCCTCGATCCAGAGCAAGATCGCCGCATCCGGCGACCGCGAACTCCTCGCCCAATTCCAGCTCATGATGGCCCTCGGCACCCAGGCACTGGAATCGATGCCCGCCGAGCAACTCCAGCAGACCCTCGCCTACGCCGCCGCCGGCGCCGCCGACGGCAGCCCCGAACAGACCGACCTCGTCGGCCGGCTCGACGTCCGCGACGACCTCACCGCCATCACCGCCCCCACCCTGGTCATCTCCACCACCGACGACCGACTCGTCTCCACGAACCTCCACCACCACCTCGCCCAGACCATCCCCGGCGCCCAACTCGCAGACATCGCCACCGGCCACCTGCCGATGCTCGAACGCACCGACGAATGGCTGCAACTCATCACCGACTTCCTCAGCAAGCACCACGCCTGAACACACACCACGAATGGGGCCACGCGGCGAACAGCTGCGTGGCCCCATTCCATGTCAACCCGTCACCGCCCCGACGAGTCCGGGACCAGCACCGGGCCAGTCCCGCGTCGCGTGAGCCATGGATCGCCGTGGAGGCGCGCGGGGAGATAGTGCGGCGAGCCTCGTCGCCCGCTGCCGAGCGCAAGCGCACACCCTGCGTGGCCGCCACCCAGCGCCCGCGTCCGCACGTGCAGCGCCGCCAGGTCCTCGGAGATGCTCACCGACGCAGGTTGGCCGATCGTGCGTGTGTGGTCGACCACCGACCTGAGCCCGCCGGATGGCAGCGTCTCACCTTCCGCATCACTTTCCTCAGCACGGCGGCCGCGGGCGGCACCCGAATCTGGAAGAAGCAGGAGACAGCTGCAGGAAGTGGGCGCCAGTCCGGCGATTCGCTTCATGGAAGCTTCATGTGCTCAGTGGTACGTGCCTTATGAGGCGGCTGTTGTCTGGCGGTCATGCACGCACTCCTCGTCCCGCCGATGGACACCGTTGATCACCCTGCTGTGCGGCACCTGACTACGTCGGTTCACACCGCGCTGTCCGGTCCCGTCGTGCTCGGCGCGTTCCGTCGTCCGGATTCGGCCAGGCACGTCGACCCCGTTGAGCGGGCGGTCGGCGATCACGCGCTGCATGAAGAAACCGCAGGCCTGTTCACGGCCTGTGTGAGGGGCAGCGGCGGCTGGTCGGCGGCGTTGCTCGCGGGTCCGCCCCACAGCCGACCACCGGTCGGCGCGGCCACGTCGACGCCATGGGGTTCCCCCGTATGAGCGCCGCATCGACCCTTGGCGGCGGCCGGCCCAGCCGAGGAGCGACTTGCCCGCTTGCACTCTCCGATCGGCCTGGACCTCGCGCACGCAAGCCCGCGGAAACGGCGGTCTCCATCACGGCGGGGACCATCGCCGCACAGCCCAACCGGGACACCGGCCTGCCCCTTTGACACGGCACCGGCCCCATCGCCGTCCTGCGCAGGCCCTGCCCGCCTGGCGACGGCGTCGTGACGCACACACATACGACCTGACTCGCACACAGAACGAAGAGGGGAACTGGGAATGAACCTGCGACAGAAGATCTCGCGTCGAAGGATGATCGAAGGGGCATCGGCCGCGGCGCTGGTCGGGGCGGCAGCGGCCGCGATGCCGGCTGCCATGGCTACTGGGGAGGCGGCACCGTCCGGCTCGGGGCTGCCGAAGGGCAACTGGCGCATCGACACCCACGCGCATTACTCGCCCGACGTGTACAACGCCTACCTGAAGCGCTACGGACTGCTCGGCGCCATTACCGGGGCGTACGGTCCATGGTCGGTCGATCGGCACGTGGCCTTCATGGACGAGTACCGGATCCAGGCCAGCGTCCTGTCGTTCGGCGACCTCCAGGTCACCGTCGGCCCGGTCGACGACCGGCGCGCCACCGCCCGCGCGGTCAACGACTACGCCCGCGACCTCGTGCAGACCCGTGGTGACCGGTTCGGGATCTTCGCGGTCACCCCGATGCCCGACATCGAGGGCTCGGTGGCCGAGATTGACCGCGCGCTCGGCGAACTGGACCTCGACGGCATCTGCCTGCTCACCAACTACAAGGGCACCTACCTGGGGGATCCTTCCTTCGCGCCGCTGTACGAGATCCTCAATGACCGCGGTGCCTACGTCTACGTCCACCCGACAGGTCCGGACGTGAACCCGGCTCCGAAGCTCTGCTTCGGCCCCGACATCCCGGCCGGGAACAACGTCTTCGAGTACACGTTCGACGCGACCCGTGCGATGACGAGCCTGATCTACAACGGTGTCCTGCGGGACTACCCGAACATCCGCTGGCACTTCACGCACTCCGGCGGGGCTCTGCCTTTCCTGGCCTACCGGCTCGCGACACGGCACTCGGCCTTCCCGCCGTTCAACGAGGTGCTGCCGGAAGGCCCCCTCAAGTACATCAAGCGGATGTTCTTCGACGACGCACAGGCGTTCACCGCCGCGCAGTTGGAGCCGCTGTCGTCGCTGGTGCCCGACAGCCACATCATGTTCGGCAGCGACTGGCCCGCGACCCGCCACCTCTACGCGGCCGACAACGTCGAGACGATGCCCTTCCTCAAGGGCAGCCTGCCGAATCTCAAGGCAGGCGACCCCGAACCGACCGTCGATGAGGTCTACAGCCGACGCCAGCGGATCGCTCTCGAGCGGACCAACGCCCTCGAGCAGTTCCCGAAGCTGCGGGCGCGTATTCGCCGCGCCGGCTCGCGCTGATCCGCGAAGCACGCCAAGTCCGCCGCCCGCTGCCCGCCGCCCCGCCGACGAGGCGCGGGCGGCGCTCTGTGCAAAGGTCGGCGCCGGACGACGGGGGCGGCCATCGACGGAGCTCCACGTCGGCGGCCGGGCGAACGCGGCCCGCAGGACGGGGAATCCGATGTGCGCAGGCGCGCTTCGTACGTATGGAGTCGACTCTCCTGCCCGCGGAGCTGCAGGGCCTGGTCACCAGAGGTCCTGGCCTCGGGGGACGCTCGACGACCCGGCAGCCCGGCACCGGAGGGCGGGGCGGGCCGACAGTCGTCGGGCACGACATACACCGTACGCTGGCCGCGTTCGAAGCCCTCTACCTCCATGCCGCCGGTCACCCCGCGGCCTTGGCGGCCCTCCCCCTTCCCCTCCACCTCGGCGATGGAAAGCGAGCACGATGAGTACGCAGCGCGTTCTGGTCGTCGATGACGAACCCAAGATCCGCATGACCGTGCGCGGTTATCTGGAGGCGGACGGGTTCCACGTCGTCGAAGCCGCTGACGGACCGTCCGCCCTGCGGGCGGTCACCCGCGACCGGCCGGACCTCGTGGTGCTCGATGTGATGCTCCCCGGGCTGGACGGATTCCAGGTCCTGCGCCGCATCCGGGAGGCGAGTCAGATTCCCGTGATCGTGCTCACCGCCCGCGACGAGGAGGTCGACCGGCTGATCGGCTTCACCGCAGGCAGCGACGACTACGTCACCAAGCCGTTCAGCCCCCGCGAACTGGCACTACGGGTGCGCGCCATCCTGCGCCGCACCGACAGCCAGTTGGAGGCGGCCCCCGAGGACGGCGTGTTGCGTTTCGACGGACTGACTGTGGATCCCGAGACACGGACCGTCCTCGTCGACGCCGACCGGACGGTGGAGCTGTCCGCTCTCGACTTCGATCTGCTGTTCGCGATGGCCCGGGCCCCTGGGCGGGTCTTCACCCGGCGCGGCCTGCTGGCCCAGGTGTGGGGTGATGACTTCTTCGGCGACGAACGCGTCGTGGACGTGCACATCCGAACTCTGCGGCGCGCGCTGGGCGACGACGCGGCCACACCCCGGTTCGTAGGCACCGTCCGCAGTATCGGCTACCGGTTCATCGGGGGCCCCGCCTAGCAGCCAGGAAGGACACCCACCCATGCCCCCCACCCCCGTTCCTGCCCTCCACAAGTCTCGTGCGCGACTGCGCCGAATCCTGCAGCGTCTCTCGCTCCGCAACCGGCTGGTTCTTTCACACGTCATGGTGCTCCTGTTGGCACTGCTGGCCATGGCGGCGATCAGTGCGCTGATCGAGGTGTGGCTCGGGTTTGACGACGTCGAAGGTGACGTGGTCCTGCAGGTCGGCCTTTTGTTCGGAGTGGCCGCGGCTTTCCCGGCGTCCGTCGCCCTGACCCGGTTTCTGCTGCGTCCGCTCGACAGGGTGCGCGCCGCCACGCGCCGGCTTGCCGAGGGACACTACGACGACATCCTCGAACTCCCCAGCGAGCCCGGCCTGGCGGCACTGGTCGAAGACGTCAACACGCTGGCGGCCGCCCTCGCCGACACCGAACGCCGCCGCGCCCGGCTGATCTCCGAGGTCGCCCACGAGATGCGAACCCCCATCACTCTCCTACGAGGCCAGATCGAGGGCGTGGCCGACGGCATCTTCATCCCCGATGAGGCGATGTTCGCCTCACTCGCCGACGACCTTCACCGGCTGCAGCGCCTGGCGGGCGATCTCTCCAGCCTGTCCCGGTCGGAGGAGGGCGCCTTCGATCTTCACCGCAAGCCCATCGACGTGGCCACTCTGGCACGGGCCATTGCCGAGCGGCTGCGCCCCCAGTACGACGACCAGATGGTGGCCCTTGTCGTGGACGCAGGCGCAACCGTCGGCGCCTCCTGCGACCCGGACCGGATCACCCAGGTCCTGGTGAATCTTCTCGGCAACGCACTGGCCGCATGCGATCCGCACCAGCATGTGGCGATGACGGTGCACACCGAACCGTCTCCCACGCACCACGTGATCGTCCGCGTCATGGACGACGGCATCGGCATCGCCGAACACGACCTCGAGCGCATCTTCCACCGCTTCGAACGCCTTGAGCATCCCGGCCGGCCCGCTGCCGTCGGCGGCAGCGGCATCGGCCTGGCCATCGCCCGGGGCATCGCCCGGGCTCATGGCGGAGACATCACCGCGGAATCCGCCGGGCTGGGCAAGGGAGCGACGTTCACCTTGCGCCTGCCGCAGGAACCCGCCCCAGGGGGCGGCATGCCGTCGCTGTCCCGCTGACTCCATCGACCCGGCTGTTGTTCACGCAGGGCAGCAGTGCCGCGACCATCATCACCATGAGAGTTCCCTCCCCGACCCCTGCCAGGGCTGGGGCCAGAGGCATGTGGGCCTTCGGCCTGGCTTCGGGCGCCGCTGCGGGAGTGGGCGCCGGCGTGGAGTGCCCTGCTTCATGGAAGCTTCATACGCCGAGTGGTTCGTGCTTTATGGGTCGGCTGTTGCCTGGCTCTCATGCGGGTTTTCCTCGTCCCGCCATCGACCACCGTTGATCACCGTGCTTTGCGGGCACCTGTGAACCGCCTGACAATCTGAAGGAACGTGAAAGTGGAACAAACCATGATGGCGGTCCGCCTGTTCGAACATGGCGGACCCGAGGTGCTCAAGTACATAGAGGCGCCGATTCCCGAGGTCGGCCCCGACGACGTCTTGATGCGCGTGCACGCCACGGCCGTCAACAGCTGGGATCTGCGGTACCGCGCGGGCAACCTGCCGCAGCCTCTGCCAGGACGGCCGCCGTGGCCCCTGCCGTTCCAGCTCGGCCGGGACGCGGCCGGTGAAGTCGTCGCCACCGGCGCGAACGTCACCAGGTGGCGCGCCGGCGACAGGGCCGTACAGCTTCCGCACCCGCCGTGCCGTAACTGCGCCCTGTGCGTACGCGGGCTCGAAAACCTGTGCGTCGACACCGCCTACCCCGGACACCAGGTCTTCGGCGGATACGCCCAGTACGTCGTGCGTCGCCAGGACGCCATCCTGCCCATCCCCGACGGCGTCGACTTCGAGACAGCCGCAGCCACCATGTGGACCTACACCACCCCGCTCAACTGTGCGCGGCAAGCACCTGTCGGTCCCGGCGACACGGTGGTCATCACCGGCGCCAGCGGCGGGATGGCGATCGCCTGCGCGCAACTGGCCAAGCTGAGCGGAGCCACCGTCATCGGCACCACCACCAAGCCGGACCGCGACGAAGCACTCAGCAAACTCGGCTACGACCACATCCTGCACTCCACCGATCCCCGACTGCCCGCGCAGGTACGGGAGCTGACGCACGGTCTGGGCGCCGACGCCGTCTGGGACTGTGTCGGCGGCAACGACTTCTTCCAGCTCTCCCTTTCCTGCATACGGCTCGGCGGCACGGTCATCGTCCTGGGCACACCGACCGACCAGGGATCCCGCCTCGAGCTGGACGCACTCGCGCTCATCGGCCAGCAGGTGAGGATCGCCAGCGTGCGCGGCGCGACCCTGCGCGACCAGCAACTGTGCCTGGAACTGCTGGCAGACGGAAAGATCAACCCGATCATCGACCGGGCCTATCCCCTGGCAGAGGCGGCCGAGGCCCACGCGTACCTGGAAAGCCACCGGCAGACCGGCAAAGTGGTCCTTCTGCCATGACAGAGCTCGCTTGCGGCAGACGGCGGTGGGCGCCTGGTACTGCTGCCGGGTGCCGGCCACGATGCCGAACGGCTGGTGGGCGATGTGCCAGGGCCAATTTGTGAACGTGGTTGAGGACTGACCGGTGACCGCTCCCGAGCCTCTGGACCGCAGTGCCTGGGCTTCTCGGGTCCCGCGTCTGAATCTCGTTTACGGATGGCGTGGCAGGACTCGTCGGCGATCCAGGTGAAGGGGTGACAGCGATCGTTCCAGCCGTCGATGAAGGCGCGGATTGTGGCGATGAGTTCGGTGACGTCCTCGAAGGAGCCGCGGCGGGTTGCCTGGAAGCGACTCATCCTGGCCCGTCACGTCCTCAGTCCGGCAGCGGGCGACCCGGAGTTTCTTCTGCGGGACAGTAGGCCCGTACCTCGCGGGTCGTTGATCCGTGTGGTGTGACCGGCCCGGGGTCGACCGGCCACAGACCTGAAACGGTGACCCGCTACGTCCGGGGCTGGGCTGCCGCCGCGAAAACGTCGACGCCCGTGAGGTCGGCCGACAGCGCCCACAGGCGCGCGGCTTGCTCGGGGTCGGTCGCGTGTGCGTGCACGCCGCCTTCCGAGTCGTCGCCGGCCGGCTCGGCTATGTCGCAGTCCTCGCAGTACATGCCACCCATGCCCGCCAGCTGGGGGGAGGTCGCCGCCCATACCTGCGTCGCCGCGCCCTGCCCGGGCGTCTTGAAGGTGGGATCGGTCGGGTTGCCATCCTCGTCGATCCAGCCGGCGTCGACCATCTCCGCCTTCGCAAGGTGGCGCTGCAGCGGGGTGAGGATGCTGCCCGGATGCACGGCGAACGCTCTGACTCCGGCGTCGCGGGCGAGCGCATCGAGCTGCACGGCGAACAGCACGTTCGCCGCCTTGGCCTGCCCGTACGCCTGCCATCTGTCGTAGCCACGCTCGAACTGCACGTCGTTCCAGCGCATGCCGATGCCGTGGGCGCCCGAGGACACGGCGACCACGCGCGCGCCACCGCGGGCGATCGCCGGCCAGAGATGGTTGATCAGCGCGTAGTGGCCGAGGTGGTTGGTGGCGAACTGCGCCTCCCACCCCGGGCCGACCCGCGTCTCGGGACAGGCCATGACCCCAGCGTTGTTGATCACGATGTCGACCTTGCGACCCGAGTCCAGGAACCGCTCGGCGAAACCGCGAACGCTTTCGAGGTCGGACAGGTCGAGGTCGTCGGTCTCGACGCCGTCGATGGACTCGACCGCCTCTTGAGCGGCCGCCCGTCGCCGGGCGGGGACCACGACGCGGGCTCCGGCACCCGCCAGGGCGCGGGTTGTCTCCAGACCAAGTCCCGAGTAGCCACCGGTGACGATCGCCGTGCTGCCGGACAGGTCGTTCCCGCTCAGGACGTCGTCCGCGGTGCTCCGGGCGCCGAAGCCCGATCCGATCTTGTGCTGAGGTGTCGTCATGTCGGAGACGCTAAATACTGGACCGCGCTCTAGGTCAAAGGCCGGTGACAGCGAACGTCCGGGTCCAGCCGCTGCGTCTGCGCTGGACGGCGGGCATGTGCGCGACGGCTTGGACCGCGTGGTGGAGGCCGTCGCCGTGCTGTCGGCAGTCGCGGAGGATCTTGTAGTTCCGCAGCCTGCCGATCGCATGCTCGACCCGCGCACGGACCCGGCGATGTTGCGGTCGCGGACTGGAATCAAGGTGCCGTCCACGATCCACAGCCGGTCCGCGGCGTCGACAGGACGTGAGGCGGCTCGAGCGCGAGGAGGGGCCGCAGCCGCTGGATGACCCTGCACACCTGGCAGGTGTCGGCGTACACCTGAACGCCTCCCCCCGCGTACATGGACCCGGCCGAAACCGGATGCGACGCTACTGCCCCCTCCAGTCTTTGCGGAGATGGTTGATCGATCATTCCGCGACCCCTTGACGTCCGATTCACTCGCAGGCAGCATCCACCTTGCTCATTTAACGATAAGAGCTATCACGTAATGAGAATCCCTGGTGGATGGCAAGGAGACCACGCATGCGTGTCGGAGTGCTCGGGCTGGGCGAGGCGGGAAACCTGTATGCGACAGGGTTCCGGGAGAACGGCTGGTCGGTGGCCGGGTACGACCCGGGGGATGTGCCGACGCCGACGGGCGTGGAACGTGCGGAGAGCGTTGAAGCCGCTGTCCGGGACTGTGACCTGGTGCTCGGCCTGACAGGGGCCAAGGTCGCACTGACGGTGGCCCGGGAGGCGGCTCCGCACCTGGGTCCCTCCACGGTGTACGCGGACATGAACGCCGGGGCCCCGGAACTGAAGCGGGAGATCGCGCAGGTTGTGAGCTCCTCGTCGTGGGCCGTCGTCGCGGACGTGTCGGTGATCGGTCCGGTTCCCACGCACCGGCACCGCACCGCTCTGGTCGCCAGTGGCCCGGGCGCCACGGTGATCGCGGACTACTTCGGCACACTCGGTGCGCCGGTGGAGGACCTGGGCGGGGACCCGGGGCTGGCCTCGGCCCGCAAGCTGCTGCGCAGTGTCTTCATGAAGGGCCTGGGCGCGATCATCGTGCAGACCGTGGAGGCGGGCCGGGGCGCCGGGGACGAGCTGTGGGTGCGCGAGCAGATCGCCTCCGAGCTCGCCGGGGGCGAGAGCACACTGCAGCGCCTGTACGCGGGGACCGCCAAACACGGCGTGCGCCGGGCGTACGAGATGTCGGCGGCCGCCGATCTGATGGCCGACCTCGGCTTGGACGCCGAGTTGGTGCACGCGATCAGCCATGTGCACACGCTGGCGGCCCGTCCGGAAGGGCTGCGGGACGTACCGCGGGTATCGGACGAGCTGCTGGCCGCGCACCGGGACGTGGCCACCGCGAACATCGGGGACGCGGGGGACCGTCTCGCCCTGCTCGACTCGGGTGTCCGGCCACTGTGGCCGGGTGCGCGGGCGATCGGGCGGGCCCTGACGGTGTGGACGCGGGCCGGGGACAACCAGGCCATCCACAAGGCCATCACGGTGGCGGCACCCGGAGACCTCATCGTGGTCAACGGGGAGGGCGACACCTCCCGCGCGCTGATCGGCGAACTGATCGCCGAACGCGCCAAGGCCCGTGGCGTGGCGGGCATGGTCCTGGACGGTGCGGCGCGCGACGTGGACGTACTCGCCGAGATCGGCTTCCCGGTATGGGCACGGGCGGTGACCCCAGCCGGTCCCTACAAGTTCGGCCCCGGACACGTCAACGTGCCCGTGGCGGTGGGCGGGCTCGTCTGTCGGCCCGGTGACCTGGTCGTGGCGGACAGCGACGGAGTTGCCGTGGTCGCCGCCGAACAGGCAGAGTCGGTGCTCGCCGCCGCCCGCGCGGTCGAAGCCGACGAGGCAGACCGCCGCGCCGACATCCGCGCCACCGCGGGCGGCAACGCCGGAACGGGAGGCGCCTCATGATCGCCGTGTGGGCGCTGGGCTGCTACATCGCGGCCATCCTCGTATGGAACTCCGTCCTCAAGCGCAACATCGGTGAGGCGCTGATCGTCGGATTCCTGGTCACCGGCTTGTTCTCCGGCGGCGACATCGGCCATGTGCTGTGGAGCAGCCTCGCCGAGGCGATGCAGGAGGAGGTGACCTTCGCCGCTCTGGCTTTTGTCTTCATGAGCTACGTGCTGGCGCGCACCCCGGTCCTGGACCATCTGCTGGACATCCTCAACTCGATGCTGGGACGCCTGCGCGGCGGCCCGATCTACACCTCGACCGTCGCCGCGGGCGTGTTCGGCGCCATCGCACACGTGGGCGCCGCGGTCACCGCGGCTGTCGGTTCGGTCACGATCCCGTGGATGAAACGGTCGAACGTCAGTGGCGAGCTTGCGGCCACTGTCGCGGCCGGCGGCGCGGGCATGGGCGTCACCTTCCCCTTCAGCTCCACCATGTTCATCCTCATGGGCTCGGCCGGTGTCGCCTCGGTGGTGTCCACCGACGACATCGTGCTGCCGCTCTTCCTGGGCGGCCTGTGGTGCCTGGGCTACCGGCTGGTCGCGGCGTTCGTCATGATCCGCCGCCACGGCATCCAGCCGGTGGACACCCGCGAGCTCAAGCCGCTGCGCCGCACACTGGGTGTGGGCTGGACCAGCCTGCTGCTGTTCGGCGGGATCGCGCTGCCGCTGCTGCTGACGCGCGGGCCGCTTGCCAGCGCGCTCGGCCATTACCTCGACGGTGTGAGGATGTCCGACGCGATCAGCCTGATCACCTGGATACCGGTCCTGATGATCACCCTCGTGCTGCTGCTCGGCCGTCGCCACCTGCCGCGCACCGGGCAGGGGTGGTGGGACCTGCTGGGCGGGGCCGCCCCGAAGTTCGGTGTCCTCGGCGTCACCATCGTCGCCGCGTTCTCGGCGGCGGGCGCACTGGGCGAACTCGGCCTGCCTGAGCAACTGACCGAGTTGCTGTCCGGTGTGGACGCGCCGGTGTGGGCCATGGCCTTGCTGGTCGGCGTTCTCGTGGTCGGCGTCGCGATCCCGCTCACCGCCAGCGCCACCATGGCCGCCATCGGCCCGGTCGCGGTCTCCGCGCTGATCGGTGCCGGGGTCTCCCCGGCCACCGCCTGCGTCGCCGTGCTGATCTTCGCCTCCACCGAGGGCGCCTCACCCCCGTCGGGCGCGCCCATCTACGTGGCGAGTGGCATCGCGGGCGTCGACCCGTCGCGCACCTTCATGCCGCTGCTCTCCTACTACTGCATCCCCATCCTGTTCATCGGCGCCGCCGTGGCCATCGGCGTCCTGCCCGTCTGAAACCGGAGGCCACCCATGCCCATCCGTTCGCTCCAACTCCTCTTCCGCCTCAGCGTCATCGGCTTCCTGACCGGCGGCTTCCTCATCGTCATCGGGCAGGCCCTGGGCCTCGCCCTGGGTGACGCCGACTGGGTCGCCGCCGTCGAGGAGCACGCCGGACCGCCCGTCTTCATCATCGCCGGCGTCAGCGGACTGCTCGCCTTCGTCCTCTCCTACCTGACAACGGAGGAGCTGCCGGGCACGCCCACCACACCTCAGGACCTGCAGCCCGCGGCAGCCCCCCGCCCGAAATAGCGGGCCCGGCAGCCTGGACAGCCCGGACGACCGGGGTGATCCCCCGTACGGCCACCACGCCGTCTGATAACTCTTATCGGACTACGGCGCACCGGGTGCCGTGCCTACTGTCCAGGAGCTCACCACCCATGGCCCCCACCTCCGCTTCCCCCATGCGTTCGGTCGAAAGGGCCCTCGACGTGCTGGGTGTTCTCGAGGACGCCCGTCATCCGCTTCGCCTGAGTGACGTCGCCCGCCGCGCGGAGCTGCACGTTGCCACCGCCCAGCGCATCCTCAACGTCCTGGTCGATCGTGGTTACGCGGCCAAGGAGGACTCCGGCTACGTGGCCGGCCCCGCCACCGTTGCCACCGCCCACGCGTTCCTGGTCAACAACCGGCTCAGCCCCGTGGCTCTGCCCGTCCTGCAGGAACTGGCCGCCACCACCGGCCTCACCCCGACCCTGTTCGTCCGCGTCGGATCCGCCCGGGTACCGATCGCCCGCGTCGAAGGCCGCAACCCGCTGCGCTACCAACTGCCCATCGGGGACAAGCTCCCCCTGCACCTGGGCGCCGGAAAGGCACTGCTGGCCTGGGTGCCCGAGGACGAACGAGCAGCCTGTGTCACCGCCGCAGCGCCGTTCACCCGGGCCTCCGGCGAACAGATCACAGCTGAGGACCTGACCGCCGAACTGCGCAGTGTCAGGGAGGACGGCTTCGCCCTCGCCCAAGGCGAACGCGTCCCGGACGTCACCTCCGTCAGCGCACCCATCCTCAAGGGCGACACGCTGCTGGGAGCCCTCAGCATCGCCGGACCTGGCAGCGACCTGCCCGAGAGCGACCATCCCCGCATCATCACCGAAGTCCGCCGCGCAGCGGAGGCGATCGCCGCCCGCTGCCCCTGACCGAAAGCCACTCCTGTGCCGGTGCCCATACCGACGTACGAGGAACTCCTCCACCGCACGGACGCACCCCCCGGATCCAGCTGGTACGTCTTCGCCGACCAGCCCGAACGCGGCATGGCCAACTTCGCGGGCCCGCAGCAGATCCTGCGCGCCACCCAGTGCGTACGCGACGGTCGCGCCCTGAACCTCGACCACCCCCTCGACGCCTTCGATCCGCCCATGTCCACGGCACGCGGCATCCCCCACCACCGCATCACCGCCAAGCACGACCAGGCCCGCGACGACGTCCTGGACAACTTCCACCTCCAGGCGAGCACCCAGATCGACGGACTGCGCCACCGCCGCGCCTCCGGACACGGCTTCTACAACGGCGTACCCGACGAGGACATCACCCCGCGCAGCCCGCGTCTCGGAGTCCAGCTCTGGGCGGAGACACCGCTGGCCGGACGTGCCCTCCTCATCGACATCGAAGGACTCCTCCAAGCACGCGGCACTCCGATCGATCACTCCGCGGGCGCCGCCCTTGCGCCGTCCCTGCTCGACGAGGCGGTGGAAGCGCAGGGCTGCCGTATCGAGGACGGCGACCTCGTACTCGTCCACACCGGCTGGGCCCACTGGTACCTCACCACGGACCCCGCCACCCGCTCCGGGACACGAGCCGCGCGGCGCGCCACCGGCTTCGCCCAGTCCCGCGCCTTCGCCGCTTGGTGCTGGGACCACCGCATAGCCCTGATGGCCACCGACACCTTCGCCGTTGAGGTCCTGCCCGTACTGCCGGAGAGCGACTTTCAGGAAAGCGCACCTGAAGACGCTGGGATGATGCACCAGGAACTGATCGCCAAACTCGGCCTTCCCCTGGGCGAGTTGTGGAACCTGACCGCCCTGGCCGCCGATTGCCGGGCCACCGGCCGCTGGGACAGCCTCCTGACCGTCAAACCGCTCCACCTCACCGGTGGAGTCGGCTCACCCGCCAATGCCACCGCACTGCGCTGAGATGCGCCCCATGCCGACGTCAGGTGCGGCAGCGAGAACCGAGCCAGGAACCGCCTTCGCGGCGCTCCCCCTCAGCACCTCTCGGCCGCCGAGCGGGCGCCGTGGTCGATGCCTTGGTGCCACGCCCGGTAGCGGCCCAGGCCTTGGTGACACCAGCGTTCGCGATGACGACGATCCGGGGCAGGCATGCGACCGACGTTGTCGGAGACGCTGGCGGGGGGCCTCACTGGGGCCTGCGGGCGGTCGTGATCAGTATGCGTATTCCGCTGCCCTGGTGAGGCTGGCCGCGGTAGAACGCAGCGTGTGACACGGCGGCAGCTCACCGATGACCAGTGGGAACTCATCTCGGCAGGTCCAGAGGCGGACTGACGTGCAAGATTCACCGGTCTCCATCTACGAGCCTCGATGATCTGGATCAACGGCCTCCTGCCTCTGCCGAAGACAAAGTGATCAAGACCTCCCATCTGCCCATGGCGCTTCCTTCGCGAAGCGGGCGGCTTCGTGGGCCGGGTCCGCTGTCCGACGGTGGCGGGCCCTCTCCGGCTCGCTGCCGCAGTCACGGTCCGGACGCTACCGAAGGGTGGATTCAAGCAGCAGTTCGCTCAGGTCTGCCGGCATGGTGATCATGCAGTCGTGCCCGGTCGGCAGTTCCCGTATCCGTGCCGGGGAGCCGTTGGGCTGTGCTGCTGGGACGGGCCGCCGCACGATGCCTTCCGGCTCTGCGCCGACGCAGTGGATGTGCGTGCGCGGAATGGAGTCCACGGCAGGGTTGTCCAGCCGGACCGGTTGCCGCAGGCAGCGCACCGGATGGTCGGAGAGCGTCGCACGCAGCCATGCGACGTCCGCCGGGTCGGTGACTCCGAACAGGCCGAAGGGCGGAGGCATCTCGGGCAGCGGCGGGATGCGCCAGCCGTTGTCGGACTTGGCGGCAAGGTCGATCAGGTCCTGGGTCATGGGCTGCACGTCGACGGCGGCCTCGCCGTGCTCCGGGACCATCGCGTCGAGGTACACCAGGTGCGCGATCCGTTCCGGCACCTCGTTGGCCACGGACGAGACGACCAGCCCCGCGTAGCTGTGACCCACGAGCACCACCTCGGTCAGGTTCTCCTCGTGGATCAGCTTGACGACGTCCGCGACGTGCGTGTCGAGCCCCACCTCGGGACCGAGCAGGTGTGCCTTGTCGCCGTAGCCGGTCAGCGAGGGCGCGAACACGCGGTGTCCGGCCGACTCCAGCAGCGGGACCACCCGCTCCCAGCACCGGCCGCTGTGCCAGGCACCGTGTACCAGCAGAAAAGTTGACATGAGGGGGATGTTCTTCCTCTTCGGGGCGTGGAGGCGCGGAACCCTTACGGTTCCTGTTTGTGCCTCGGTACTCTTCGGGAACCGACATCATCGTGCTGCACCTGCCGCACCCCGATCAATAAGGCACATTTCGGTGCCCCGGTTCTCTGGAGGTAACCATGAGCGGCACAGTGGGCGGCGAGTCGCGGCCGGCGCGGCAGGAGGACCCGTGCCAGGCCCGTGAAGTGCTCGGCATCGTCGGCGACAAGTGGTCTCTGCTGATCGTGCGTAACCTCAGCCAGGGGCCGCGCCGCTTCACCGAACTCAAGCGAGCCGTCGACGGGATCAGCCAGCGTATGCTCACCGTCACCCTGCGCGGCCTGGAGCGCGACGGGATCCTCACACGGACCGTCCTCAACGTCATGCCGCCGCACGTCAGTTACGAACTCACTCCGATGGGCAGGACCCTCCGCGAAGCCACCGCACCCCTGTTGGAGTGGAGCACCACGCACCTGACGCACATCGACGCCGCCCGCGCCGTGTACGACGCCCGCCCCGACACCCCGCCCGCCTGACGCCCGCCCGGCT
The DNA here is from genome assembly GCF_045041235.1 of Streptomyces sp. NBC_00076. NCBI lineage: Bacteria > Bacillati > Actinomycetota > Actinomycetes > Kitasatosporales > Streptomycetaceae > Streptomyces > Streptomyces sp. NBC_00076. The sequence continues at coordinate 10,519,014 of NZ_CP108242.1, read as the reverse complement.
GCACTCACCCATCGGCAGGTACGGCTCCATGAGCTTGCCCTGATCAGCGGTGAACTGTGGCTCATCAGGGCTGGTTCGAGAGTGACGAGCTCGCCGCCCACCACGACCACGCTCGGTCCGAGTGCCTTGGCCAGGCCGGCCAGTGCTCTGCCCGCATGGGTCGCGGCACGCCGTACCACCGCGTGAGCGGCTTCCTCCCCCGCGCTCAGCTCGGCTTCGTACGTTCGTGTCGTGGCCGTCACCATGGCGCAGGACAGCCCGTCCGCCGTTGCGCACGGCGTCCGGCCCGTCTGGCTCAGTCGCCGCGGGGGCCGGCTCGCCGTGAAGCGCGAAGTAGGGTCAGCTCGGACGCGGATTCCACCGCCCCGGGGCATGAGGGTCCTCGTCGAGGTTGGCCTGCGCCTTCACCTGTGGCGCTGTCCGTACCATCAGCGCCGGGTCGGCCGGTGCGGTTCGGGGAAAGCACCAAGCCGTCAGGTGCGCGGCGACGGCCTGGGCCCGGACGAGTGCACGACACTACAGCCAGGAAGCGGCTGCTGTCCTGTGAGGTCAGGTGGCCAGCAGACCGCCGTCGATGTGCAGGTCGTGCGCGTTGATACCGGTGTTGTGGAGCAGGAAGTCGGTGGCGTCGGCGATCTCGGCCATGGTCACCAGCCGTCCGATCGGCGTCTGGGCCGAGTGCGGCGGGTTGGGGACGTCGCGCCACTTGGGGCTGTCGCCGATCAGGCCCGGGTGCAGGGCGTTGACGCGGTGCGGGGCGATTTCCACCGCAAGCGTCCTGACCAGGCCGGTGATACCGGCGTTGAAGGTGCTGACGATCGTCGAGCCGGGGTACGGGCGCTCCTTGGCGAGCCCGCCGAAGAGCACGACCGAGGCGTCCGGGGTGAACCGGTCGCGGAGCACTCGGACGGTCTCCGCGTAGCCGACGAGCTTCATGGTCACGGCGGAGACCGCGTCCGTGATGCTGAACTGCGCCAGTGTGTTGGCTGCTTGGCCCACAGCGGTGATCACCAGGTGGTCGACGTGGGTCACGTCCGCCAACGAGGCGCCGATCGTCTCGGGTTGGGCGAGGTCGAGGGCCAGCCCGCGGGTGCCGGCGCCGATCCGGGCGGCCATGGCCTCGGCCCGCGCCTTGTCCCTGCTGGTGACGATGACGTCGTCGCCGCGGCTCGCGAAGTGCTCGGCGATGACGCTGCCCAGACCGCCGCTGCCTCCGACGATGAGTGTGCTGGTCATGCGGTGATGGTCCTTTCGTGCTCGGCGGCCTGGAGGCTGCCGAGAGTGGCTTGGGCCTGCTCGCGCATGGCCGGGACGAGGGGCAGGGCTGTCTGCGGCAAGTTGGCTGTGACCACCGCGAGTTCGGCGGGAGTGCCCACCTGTTCGAAGAAGCCGATGTTGAGGTGGGCGCCCACGGGCGGGGCCGACGCGATGACGGCGCGGGAGAACCGCGCCCATGCCTCGTCGGACATGTGCGTCGTCAGTGCCGGGAAGAGGACCGGCTCCTCATGGTCGAGGTGCGTGTGCACCAGGTCGCGTACCGCCACCGCCGCGGTGACCAGCGCCGCACGGTCGTCGTCGGCTCGCACGGGAGCGACGCTGAGCGCGTCCAGCGCCGCGTCCACCGCGTCGTGCTCCGCCGCAAGCTCCGCCAGAGCGGTGGCGGCCGCGGAGTCCGCGGCGGTCAACTGCGGCCAGAGCACGTCGTCCTCGCTCTCGTGGTGGTGCCGCAGCGCCGCGACGACGAAGTCACGCAACTCCTCCAGGGCTGCGGAGGGGGCGGCATCCCTCTGCGCGGCTTCCACCAGCAAGGACGTCGCGGCCCTGTGCATCTTGTGCAGCAGGCGGGTCTCGACCACCGCCGCTCCTTCAGGTGTCTCAACACTCACTACGGGCTCCGTCCCCTAGTTAATATCCAAGCGGATACTAACGTAGCGGCGGCGCCGGACGATGCATCCGGCGTCGTAGAGTGATCACATGAAGGTGGTGCCGTGAACGACGCAGAGCCGGCCGACGAGCAGCCGCGCAGGCGCCGGCGGGATCCTGAGGGACACCGGGCGGCCATCATCGACGCGGCCCGCCACACCTTCGCCGAGCGCGGATACGCCCGTACGACCCTCCGGGAAATCGCACGCCGGGCCGGTGTCACGCACGGCCTGATCACGCGTCACTTCTCCTCCAAGGAACGGCTGTTCCTCGCATCCGTGCCGGGCAATCGCGACCTGGAAGGCGTCGCGGTCGGTGCCCCGGAGACGCTGCCCGACAGGATCGCTCAGGCCTTCGTACGGCGACTGGAGACCGACGCCGTCAACGACCCGCTCATCGCCCTGCTGCGCAGCGCCGCATCCGACGAGCGCGCCGCCGCCCATCTCCTGGTCGCGATGCAGGAGCAGAGCGCCGCCGTCTACCGGTCCGTCCTGTCACCCGGCGCGGCCGCCACGCCCGACGACGACCTGGACACGCGCGTGGCGCTCGTGGGGGCGCAGATGATCGGGGTGGCGTTCAGCCGGTACATCGCACGGACCGAACCCCTCGCCTCGATGCCGCCCGATCAGCTCGCCGAACACCTAACCCGGCTACTGCGGCACATCCTCCTCGGCTGACTTTCTCGTTGCGCCGCCACCGGCGCCACGTCGGCGAGCTTCCCGCACCCAAGCCCTTGACCAGAGGCAATGGAGAAGTCCGGCTTGGCGTGTCAGGTCACGGCATCGGGGCGAATACGGGCAGCGTGAGGGCTGAGTGGGCCGGTCGTGCTGTCGCGGAGGGCATGGTGACGAGGTCACGCAGCATGGTGTTGCGTTGCTCCAGGGCCCGCACCGTGGTGGGGAAGAGCGTGGCCGCACCGGTGTCGACCAGTGCCTGGTTCATGGCTACGAACGTGCGGAGGTCGCGTTCGTATGCGGCGAAGGCCGCAGTATGGTCCCGGTTCATGGCGAGGGCGTTGGCGAGCATGTATGCACCGACCAGCGCAAGGCTTGAACCTTGTCCGGTGAGGAACGAGGGTGCGTACGCGGCGTCGCCGACGAGCGCGACGCGGCCGCTGGACCAGTGGGGCATGCGGATCTGACCGGCCGTGTCGAAGAACAGGTCATCCGCGTCGCGCATGGCGTTGACCATGCCAGGGACCTCCCATCCCGCTCCCGCGAAGACCGTGGCGACCAGGTCCCTCTGCGCGTCGGGGTCCCGGAGGGCATCGAACGGCGGTTCTGGTCGGTGAAAGTTCAGGAAGGCGTGCAGCTCGTCGTTGTCCCCGACCGCGTAGAGGGCCGCGGCTTTCCCCGGGGTGTTCCACACCATGACCTCGCGGGAGAGCCCGAAGGTGTTCGGCATGGTGAATATGGCGAAGCAGTAGCCGAGATGGCGATGGAACTGTTCTTCGGGGCCGAACAGGGACTCCCGGGTATGTGAGTGCATACCGTCAGCGCCGACCACCAGGTCGAACGTGCGCCGTCGCCCCGTGTGGAAAGTAACGTCGACCCCTTGTCCGGACTGGTCGAGGGTGTCGATGGAGTCGCCGAACAGAAATTCCACGTCGTCGCGAACCATCGCGTAGAGGACCGCGGCCAGATCCCCCCGGCGCACCTCGAGGTCCTGTCCTTCGACACCGCCTGCAACGGCACGCGGGGTGAGCGTGGCCACTTCACTGCCATCGGCGTTGAGGAAAGTGCAGCGACGCGAGTCGATGTGCGCGTCCTGCAATTGCGGCAGTATTCCCATCCGCCGGACCACCTCTGTCGCGGTACCGCGGACGTCGATCGGGTAACCACCGCCGCGGAGTGCGCCCGCCTTCTCCACCACTGTGACCGCGAATCCGGACCGGTGCAGCCAGTACGCCAACGCGGGTCCGGAGATACTGGCCCCGGAGATCAGAACTGTGCGCTTCGCGGTGGTACTCACGTCCATCGACAGGCCGGTAGATGTCATGCCTGGACTCCTTTTCTCGTGACACGGACAACGAGCAGTGACAAGGCGGCGACGAGGCCGGCAACGGCGAACGCTGTGACGAAGGCCGATTCGGTCGGCCGGCCCGTGATCGGCTCGGCCCCGGCGTCGAGGATCGCGCCGGCGGCCTGGGCACCCAGGGCGACGCCGATCACGCGAGTGACGACGAGCAGGCTGGTGGCGATGCCGATGTCCTTGGTCTCGATGGCGGTGGCGGTGCCGGCAAGCAACGCCGTGGTACCAACTCCCGCAGCGAACGCGGTCAGCACCTTCGCGAGGGCGAGCTGCCATTCAGCCGAGTGCAGCGACGCCAGGGCGATCATCGTGGCCGCCGTGACGACGGTGCCCACGACGACGACGGCACGCGGACCGAAGCGCCGCGCCGCGATCCCGCCGACCGAATCGCTCAAGGCTCCGGCGATGGCGCCGGGCAGCAGGAACAGTCCGATCTCGGTGGTGCCTGCTCCGAAGCCGTACCCGTCGGCCGATACCGCGAACAGCTGCGGGAGGAGAAAGAGCACCATCCCGGAACTGGTGGTGATGACGAAGGTGAGCACGCACGCGTTCCACATCGCGGGCTTCGCCAGCATGCGTAGATCGACCATCGGCGAGGCCGCCCGGCGCTCGACGACGACCCATCCGGTCGCGAGAGCGGCCACCGCCACCGTGAGGGCACCGATCGCGAGTGGCGGCAGGCCGCCGTCCCTCGTCACCGTCACGAGCCCGAGCATGAACGTGAGCAACGTGCCACTCAGCAGGACCGTGCCAGGCCAGTCGATCCCGTTGTCCGACTGGATCGGCGGATCATGCGGCAGCAGCCGGGTCACGACCAACGTCGCCGCGATGATCGCGATCGTCGGTAGCGCGAACATCCACTGCCAGGACAGTCCTTCCGCGATCGGCCCGGCAAACAACGTTCCCACCATGCTGCCGCCCGTGAACAGCGCGACGACCAGCCCGATCGCCGCCTGTGACTCTCCTGTGGTGAGGTGTTTGCGCACCAGGATGAAGGAGAGGGGCAGCGCACCCACCATGACGCCCTGCAAGACCTGACCGAGCAACAACACCGGCAGGTTCGGCGCCAGGCCGGCCATCAGGCCACCCACCGAGACCACGGCCATCAGCCGGATCAGCACCCGCTTTCCGCCGTAGCGGTCGCCGAGTTTGCCCGCGACGGGGGTGATGACCGCGCCGGTGATGAGTAACGCGTTGCCGATCAAAGCCCCTTCGGCAGGACTGACCCCGAGCTCACGTTGCAGCAGCGGGAGCGCGGGCTCCACGACTGACTGCAGGGTGCCGAGGGCGAGTGCCAAGATGCCGAGGGCACCGATCGGCAGCCACCCCATGCGGACCGGGGAGACCACGGCTTCGGATATGGACGTCCTGTTCACCGGAGCTCGTCCAGGTCGAACGCCTTTTGGGACTCGGTGCCGGGTATGGAGCGGTCCTCTTCCTCCCCGGCCGGCGCCATGGCGGCGGCGATGGCCGGCACCAGGGCACCCAGCCACAGACCCCCCGTGAGCCGGCGCCGCCGGAAGGCCCACCGTTCGTTCCGGTAAAGATAAGTCGCCACTTGCTGATCACTCCAGACACCGTTGGACAAGAGCACTGCGCGAGATCTCGCGCGCCTCCCACACTTCCCTCCGGCGCTCTGGCGGGCATCGTCCCCAGCCGCCGTCTTGCCCTGGTGCACCCGGACCAGCGCCTCACCATGCCTGGTGCCTGCGCACTACAAGCGGACTTGGGTCTCAACGGGGGTTCTCAGCCTTTCCTTTGCGCCCGCGCCTCTCTGGCACCCAGACTGAGCCGGTGCTGATCCGACGCGACCGCCCGACTCACCCCCGCCCCGCACACGACAGGGCGCCCCGCACCACTCGCCGGTGAGCGCGGGGGGCCAACCGTGCGAGGGGCACCGTCCTCCATCCGACCAGCAAGGAGCGCTTGGCAGTGAAGGTCGAAATCCAGCCGGACGTACGCCACATCGCCGCCCAGCTCGGGGCGGACGTTCCCTACGCGCTGAAGGCCCTGGCCGGCCAGCTGGCGGACGACCCCGACATGGGCCGGCCCTCGGGGCTGCCCGGCATCCTGAGCGTGACGGTCGACGGCGACATGTTCGAGGACTGCCCGGACCTGTCCGTCGGCTACATCCGCGAGCCGGACCGGATCGAGATCCGGTTTCTGAGAGCGACCCCCTCCACCGAGCCCGCCACGGACGCCCCCGCCCAGGAACAGGCTCGGGAACAGGAACAGGAACAGGAACAGGACCGAGACCAGCTTGCCGACCCTGCTGCCGCCGCGGTCACCGTACGGGAGGTCGCCGACGCATGGCGGCGCATCACCGGCTGGCTCAAGCACCATGCCCCCAACTCCTACGCTGCGCTCCGCGCCGGTGCCAGCCCCGCGGCCATCGCCGCTCTGGAAGCGGACCTCGACATTCGGATACCCCTTGAGCTGCAGGTCCTGTGGCTGCTGACGGCGGGCGACGACGGGGGTGATGGCTGGGGATGCCTCCCCGGCAATCGGGCGCTGATGCCTCTGGACGCCGTGGCCGCCGCCTACCGGCTGAAGATGGACGCCCAGGCCCACGAGGAAACCCTCAACACCCGCCGCACCGAGTACGACCGGATCACCGTGTGGAAGGCAACCTGGATTCCGGTTGTCGCCTCGGGCCCGGCTGACAACGCCTCGGGCCTGTACCTGGACACCGCGACCGGCTACCTGGGCAGCTGGTCCCGCTACAACGACGGCCCGTGCGACGAACTCGACACGCTGGTCACCTACTTGGAAGAGGCTGCCGACATGCTCGAAGCCCCGGCGCTCGCCACGCGGGACAAGCCCGGCCTGATCTGCGGGGCGCTGGTGTGGCTCAGCGGGATCGATCCCGATCAGGGGGACCGGTGGCAGCCTCTGACCGGCTGACCACTCATGAGCAGGGCGGCCCTGTGGACCGGCTCCCGGCTCCCCTTCCCCGCGCCAGGACAGTGGCGCCGTCGATCACACCGTTCCTCGTTCAGGGATTCTCCGGCTCCTCCCCCGCCACTGTGCCGCCGTGCGGGCGCGCTCCCGCGATGCGCAGGGCGATGTCGCCGTACTGGTAGGCGAGTTGATCGACGGAGAACTCGCCGCCCTCGTGGAACCAGCTGGCGACGCCGATGCCCATGTCGAGGATCGAGTACGAGGCGATGCGGGCCGACTGTACGTGGAAGGCGCCCTCGGCGGCGCCCTGTTCGATGAGTTCGCGGAAGCGGCGCTCGTAGTCGCTACGGCGGCCGAGTACCCGGTCCTGGTCGGGCTGGTCCAGGCTGCCGATCTCGCGGTTGCCGACGAAGGCCTCCAGGCGGTGGCGGGCGTGGTAGCGGATGTGCGCCTCCACGGAGCGGCGCAGCTGTTCCCGGACGTCGTCGGTGCCGGAGACGGCCACGATGTTGTCGGCGATGAGCTGTTCCATCGTGCCGATCATGATCTCGGCCAGCAGTTCGTGCTTCGAGGCCACGTGCTTGTAGAGGCTCGGGCCTCGGATGCCCACGGCGGCTCCGATGTCGGCCATGGTGGTGGACCGGTAGCCCTGTGCGGCGAAGAGCCGGAGCGCGGCCTGCCGGATCGCCGACCGGCGGTCGGCGACGGGTACGCCCTCGGCCCGGGCCGGACGGTGCGGCCGCTCGTACGACCCGCCGCGCGATCCGCTGTGCGACTGGCCCTGCGATCTACCGCGCCCCTCGCTCTGGGCTGAGCTCACGTGAACTCCTGAAGCTATCGACCGTTAGCCGATTTCGTCTACTGGAGTGGCCACTATAGCCCGGACCCTTGACATGCCGACCCTTTCACCTCTGAGATGGCTAATGGTCAGTAGCCAAGCTCGGGAGTGAACATGCCCATCGGGTTCGAGATCGACGAGAGGGTCGCCGCCGTCGCCCAGCGCACCACCGCGTTCGTACAGGACGTGGTGATACCCGAGGAGCGGGCGTGCGACGGGAACGTCCACGCCGGTCCGGAGCCACTGCGCCGCCGGCTCCAGCAGGCGGCCCGCGACGCGGGGGTGTTCGCACCCCACGTCGGAACGGAATGGGGAGGGCTCGGGCTCGACCTGTGCGGCCAGGCAGTGGTGTTCGAGGCGGCCGGGTACTCGCTGCTCGGGCCGCTGGCGCTGAACTGCGCGGCACCCGACGAGGGCAACACGCATCTGCTCGAAGTGGTCGCCACGGAGGAGCAGAAGGAGCGCTACCTGCGGCCGCTGGCCGCGGGGGAGGTCCGGTCCTGCTTCGCGATGACCGAGCCGGCGCCCGGCGCCGGTTCCGATCCGCGTGCCCTCGCCACCACCGCGACCAGGGTCGACGGCGGCTGGCGGATCGACGGACGCAAGTGGTTCATCAGCGGCGCCGACGGGGCCACCTTCGCCATCTGCATGGCCCGCACCCGTGGCGGACCGGGCGACGCGGGCGGCGCGACGATGTTCCTCGTCGATGCCGACAACCCGGGAATGAAGATCGTCCGAAACATCGACACGCTGGACCAGGGTCTGTTCGGCGGGCACAGCGAGATCGTCTTCGAGGGGTGCGAAGTCGCCGACAGCGCCGTCCTGGGCGAGGTGGACCAGGGATTCACGTATGCGCAGGTGCGCCTCGGGCCCGCCCGGATGACGCACTGCATGCGCTGGCTCGGCGTGGCACGGCGGGCGCAGGACATCGCACTGGAGCGCGCGTCGGAGCGTTCGGCATTCGGCAAACCACTGGCCGAACTGGGCATGGTGCAGCAGCTGTTGGCCGACTCCGAGATCGACATCGAGACCAGCCGTGCGGTGCTGTGGCGGGCCTGCTGGGAACTGGACCAGGGCCGCTCGGCAGCCCAGCACACCTCGATCGCCAAGACGTACGTCTCCGAGGCGGTCAACCGGGTGGTCGACCGCTCCGTGCAGGTGTGCGGCGCCCTCGGCATCTCGGGGGACGCCCCGCTGTCCCGGCTGTACCGCGAGGTACGTCCCTTCCGGATCTACGACGGCCCTTCCGAGACCCATCGGTGGGCCATCGCCAAGCGCGCTGTACGAGCGACGCGGGAGCGGGTGGCCGCACAGTGACCGCGTCCGAGGCCGCCGTGGTCGGCGTCGACGTGCCCGCGCTGCAGCGGTACTTCGACCACCATGTCCCCGAGTGCTCCGGCCCGTTGAGGATCCAGCTGCTCCAGGGCGGGCGCTCCAATCTGACGTACGAGGTGACCGACGGGACGCACCGGTGGGTGCTGCGCCGGCCCCCGCTGGGGGTGCTGACCCCCACGGCACACGACATGGACCGTGAGTACCGCGTCGTCGCCGCCCTCGGCGGCACCGGGGTGCCCGTCGCGCGCGCCGTGCTGTCGTGCCGGGACCCGGAGGTGATCGGCGCGCCGTTCTGCGTCGTCGACTTCGTGGAGGGGACGGTGCTGCGCGACGGCGACGACGCTGCCGTACTGCCGCCCGCCGAGGCACGACGAGCCGCCGACGCACTCGTGGACGCCCTGGTGGCACTCCACTCGGTCGACGCCTCCGATGTCGGGCTCGGCGACTTCGGCCGGCCGGACGGCTATGTGGAGCGTCAGGTGAGGCGCTGGCGCGGGCAGTGGGAGAAGGTCGCCACGCGTTCGCTGTCCTACGTCGACGAACTGCACGGCAGGCTCGCCCGAACCGTGCCCGTGAGTGGTGCTCCGGCGATCGTGCACGGCGACTACCGCCTGGACAACACCATCCTGGCGCCGGACGGCTTCGGCCGGATCGCGGCGATCGTCGACTGGGAGATGGCCACGCTCGGTGATCCTCTCGCCGATCTCGGGATGCTCCTCATGTACTGGGATCCGACCTGCGAACCGGTCCTGGCGGCGCGCCACGTCCCGACGGCCAACGCCGGCTTTCCCACGGGCCCCGAACTCGCCGAGCGGTACGCCGCGAAGTCCGGCCGCGCCATCGACGCCCTGCCCTACTACCAGGCCCTGGGCTGTTTCAAGCTCGCCGTCATCGCGGAGGGCATCCACGCCCGCTACCTCGCGGGACAGACCGTCGGCACCGGATTCGAGCGGGTCGGTTCCGCGGTTCCCGCGCTGCTGCGCTCGGGGCTGGAGCTGCTGCCATGACCGCGACCGCGCACACACCGAACCGAGGAGAGCTCGTGGGAGACCGACTGTCCGGACAGATCGCCTTGATCACGGGTGCTACCGGCGGCATCGGACAGGCCGTCTCGTACCGGCTCGCCGCGGAGGGCGCGACGGTGGTGGTGACGGACGTGGACGCCGGTCGCTGCGACGACCTGGCGAAGGAGCTGACGGGTGACGGGGCGCGGGCGCTCGGCCTCGCGCTGGACGTCAGCGACGAGGAGGCGTGGCGCGGCGCGGTCGAGCGGGTGGTCGACGAGCTGGGTGGCCTGTCGGTGCTGGTCAACAACGCGGGCATCGCCGAGATGCGGACGGTGGAGACGGAGACCCAGGAGTCCTGGGACAAGGTCATCGCGGTCACCCAGGGCGGCGTGTGGCTCGGCATGAAGCACGGCGGTCCCGCGATCGAACGCTCCGGCGGCGGCTCGATCGTCAACATCGCGTCGATCTTCGGCACTGTCGGCGGCTTCGGCAGCCAGTTCTCGTACCACGCCGCGAAAGGCGCGGTCCGCCTGATGACGAAGAACGCGGCACTTCACTGGGCCACGCGCGGCGTCCGCGTCAACTCGATCCACCCCGGTTTCATCGAGACGCCCCTCTCCCGGGAACTGTGGCGGGGCACGCCCCGGCACACCGCCATGGTTGAGGGCACCCCCATGGGGCGGTTGGGCAGGCCCGACGAGGTCGCGGGCGCGGTGGCGTTCCTGGCCTCCCAGGACGCGACCTTCATCACGGGATCCGAGCTGTACGTGGACGGTGGCTGGACGGCCCGCTGACGAGGTCCCTGAAAAGGTCCCCTCACCTGGTCTGCTGCCATGGTCTGCTGCCATGGTTCCGCTGACGGGGAAGGAGGGGCGCGGCGATGGCCGAGCCCCTCCCCCTGCGCTCGTGCCGTGTCAGCGCACGCGCGTGTACTGGTTCACCCCGCCCACGAACGCCACCGTGGCGCGTCCGCGCAGTACGAGGACGTCCAGGTGGGCCGCTGTCTCGTTCACGGCGAGCATCTGGTTGAAGGCGTTGAGGTCGCCGAACGGCACCTCACGACGCGTCCAGCCCAGCTTGCGCGCCACCGCGTGCGCGTCGAGGGTGTCCTCGCCCAGCGCGGTCAGGCTCTTGGACAGCCGGTCGTCGTGGTGGGTGAGCAGTTCGGCGACGCGGGTGTGGGCGCTGTCGGTGACCGGCCCGTGCGCGGGCAGCAGACGGGTGTCGGCGTACTGCGTCATCAGCCGCAGCGAGTCCAGGTAGTCGGCGAGGGGGCGCCCGCCGGCCTCGGTCAGCTCGAAGCCGATGGACGGGGTGATGTGCGGAAGGACGTGGTCACCGGCGAACAGCAGCCCGCGCCGTTCGTCCAGGAAGACCACATGTCCCTTGGTGTGCCCGGGAGTCGGTATGACGCGCAGCTCGTGGTCGCCGAAGCGGAGCGTTTCCGCGCCGAGCCACTGGTCGGGGGCCTCCCACACGCTCGGGTCGTAGCCGCCGTGGTCCATCGCCTGGATCTGGTCGGCGAGTTCGGCCGCCCCTCCCCTGCGCAGCGTCTCCAACGAGCCGGCCGGTTCGTCACTGCGCAGCCGGTCGAGCATCTCCAGGCCCGGCCGCTCGCCCGCGCCCAGATAGACCCGTGAGCCCAGCAGCCGGCGCAGCTCCACGGCGTTGGTGTAGTGGTCACGGTGGATGTGGGTGACCAGGATGTGGCTGATGTCGCCGAGGTCGCGCCCGATGGCGGCCAGCGCCTCCTCGAGCACCTTGCGCGCCTCGGGGATCGCCCAGCCCCCGTCGATCATGACGAGGCCGTTGTCCTCCGCCAGGTTCTCCAGCAGGTAGACGTTGACGGCGTGCAGGCCGTCGTTGGGCAGCGGCAGGGGAACGCGGTGCACTCCGGGCTGGACGGTCTGGACTCCGGCTGCGGCCCATGGGCCCTGGTCGAACCGCGCTGTCATGATTCTCCAATGCTTCTGTTTCGCTGGGGACCGGACCCGGCGGGGTGCGCGGGGGGCGCGACCCCGCCGGGTCCGTCCTCTGATCAAGCCAGATGACCTCTGCTCAGGCCAAGCCGGGGGTGCCCGTTCGTAGCCGGTGGGCGAGGTCGCGGGCCCCGCTCCGGTCGAGTTTGCCGACCTTGGTCTGGGGCAGCTCCTCGACGTCGTACACGAACTCGGGCCACTTGGCCTTGGACAGTCCGACGTTCTCCAGGTGTCCGGTCACCTCGGCCAGGTCGATGCCGTGTCCGTCCTCGGTGACGACCAGCAGCGCGACGCGCTCGCCGAGCACCTCGTCCGGGACCGCGGCGACACAGGCCCTGGCCACCCGCGGGTACCCGGCGACCGCCCGCTCGATCTCCGTGATGTCGATGTTCCGGCCGCCGCGGATGATGATGTCCTTCTCGCGGCCCATGATGCTGACGGTGCCGTCCTCGTGGGTCAGCAACAGGTCACCGGTCGGGAAGAAGCCGTCCTCGGTCAGCGCCGGCCGATCGACCCGGCCGTCGCGGGCGTAGCCGACGAACAGGGAGGGGCCGCGGACCTGTGCCCGGCCGGTGACGCCCGGCCCGGCTTCGGCGCCGTCGGGGGTCAGGGCGCGCAGGTGCGTGCCCGGGAAGGGGCGGCCGTCCCTGCCCAGCCTGATCTCCTCGAGGTCGTCGGGGCGGGGCGAGGTGTGGCCGAGGCACTCCGACATGCCGAAGACGCGCAGGATCCTGGTGCCCAGCGACTGTTCGGCGCGTGCCAGGGCACCACGGTCCATGGGGCCACCGCCCACGGTGATGGCGCGGACTCCCGACAGCACGCCGGAACCGGCCGCCTCGGCCCCCATCTGCAACGCCATCGTCGGTACGCACATGGTCCAGCGGACCTCGGTCTCGGCCATCCGCCGCAGCGCGACGGTCCGGTCCCACTTCGACGTCAGGACGAGCGGGCCGCCCAGCAGGAGGGAGAGGTACACGCCGAAGCAGTACGCGGCGGTCGACGACAGCGGCACTATCGCGGCCACCGCGTCCCCGGGGGCCAGGCCGTTGATGTCGATCGTGCTCGCGCCGGCGTAGCGCAGGGCCTCCTCGGACTGCACCACACCCTTGGGCCTCCCGGTCGAACCGGAGGTCAGCCCGATGAGGACACCTCCCGACCACCGTGACACCTCACGCGGACCGGGCGTGGCACGGCAGGTCCAGCCGTCGAGCACCGTGTCCACCGGGCCCGGCAGCATCTCGGGGAGCCCCCATTCGTCGCTCGCCGAGGCCTCGGCGACGACCGCGTCCGGGCGGATGTCCTCGTAGGCCGCGGCGAACTCGGCATGTGTGGTGTGCCGGTTGACGACCGCGAGAACCCCGCCGCGCAGTCCCACGGCGAGGGAGCCGGCGACGGTACGCCATGAGTTGTCGGCCTGGAGCATGACGGTGCCGCCCGGGCCGCCGGGGAACATCGCCTCGGCCAGCCGGCCGGCCTCGGCGAGCAGCTCGCGCGCCGTATGACTGCCCTCGTCGTCGATGACAGCGGCGAAGTCCGCCTGCTCGGCCCTTTGTTGGAACTCCCGCACTACCTGTCGCATCCCGCTTCCTCGCTACGCTGGCCGAACTCCGTGAAGAACTCTGTGATGAACGCGGTGCTGAACTCTGTGATGAACGCGGTGGCGAACTCTGTGATGAACGCCGCGGTGCATGCCCGACGCCTGGCCGTGCCGGCGGGGCTGGAGGACGCTCGGTCCGGCGGTCTCAGCCGCCGAACAGTTGCGCCTCGTGCCCCATCACCGCGATGCGGCGGCCCTTCATGTCCCCGACCTGTGCGATCGCGTCCGCCCACTCCTGACTGGCGAGGGCCTTCTTCAGGTCCTGCGGGGAGTCGAAGCTGAGCACGGAGATTCCGTCCCAGCCCTCCGAGCGGGGCTCCAGCGCCTGGTCGATCTCGGTGTGCCGCCAGGCGCGAAGACCGGGCAGGCGGTAGGTCAGTTCCGCGTGGTCGCCCCGCCACCAGTCGATGAACTGCTCGTGCGTCCACTCCGGGGGCCTGGCGGCCAGCAGGACGAGGTTGTACATGGCGGTCCTCCGTGGGTGTCCGGTCGAAGCGGAGCTTGCAGGTTCGGCTGAATCCGGTCGTGTGGGTTCAGGTGAAGCGGATCTCGGACGACCGGCCGATCAGCAGGCGCTGCAGACGTCCGTGGTCGTCCACCCGGCCCGCGGCGACGAAGCTCGCCTCGGGCACTCCCCCGCGCCGCACCTCGCCGAGGAAGAGCTCGTCCTGGCCGAGGGTGGTCGCGGACAGGAGATGGTGGGTGCGGGTGCCCTTCTCGCGCTGTTCGAGATAGCCGACGAGGGCGGCACGGTCCCCGGCGAAGTCGGTGGCGTTGCCGTCGCCGGTGGAGAACAGGATGGAGAGGGTGAAGTCGTCGCTGATCAGGTCGAGGATCCGGGTCGGTTCGTCACTGTCGAGGATGTCGAACCAGGCGGTGAGGAAGGGTGCGGGGGCGGCGTCCGTGGAGGTGTCGGTCATGTCGGCTCCCAGGAATCTGCGGGTGTCTGCCGGGGTCGGGCACGCCTAGTCCGGCCGGTCGATGAGGTCGTAGGTGGTGCTGAAGTACGACTGGTAGCGCGCCATGCGCCCGTCGGGTGTGACGACGGCGGCCGACAGGAAGGAGCCGACGGCCTTCCCGGACTCGGTGACCACTCCGTACACGGTCTCCAGATCGCCGTCGGAGCTGTACCGGAGGATTTTGTGTCCCCTCTCGACGGCGTTGCGGCCGGCGATGTAAGCGGCGAAGTCGTCCCTGGACGTTCCCGTCGCCTCGCGGCCGGGCAGGGCGATCAGGTATCGGAAGTCGGGCACTAGGAGTTCGAGGGCCTGACGGGGGTCGTCACTGTCCATACGGGCCATGTAGTCGGGGATTACGCCGGCCATGGGAGTCCTCTCCATGCTGGGAATGGCTGGTTTCAATCGCGGGCGGGATCAGTCGCGATCGGGGATTCAGTGACGGGCGGGCGGGGTGAAGAAGTCACCCTGTGACTCCCAGCGGCCGTCCCTGACGACGACTTTCTGCACGTCACGGGTGCCGAGGTGGTTCCCCGCGGAGAAGTTCAGGACCGGTGCGACGCCGGTGTCGACCGCTCGGGCCTTCTGGTACGCGGCGGTCAGCGACTGGGAGGTGACCGGGCCGTCGATGGTCTTGGCGATCTCGACGAACGCCTTGGCCGCGGCCCAGCCCCACAGGGTGATGAAGTCGGCCGGCTGCCCGCGCTCGTACTTCGCCATCGCGGAGCGGAACTCCTTGATGGCCGGGTCGTCGTCATCGTTGGGTGACTTCACCAGCTGCACCGCCTTGACGCCTTCGGCCGCCTTGCCCGCGAGCGTGAGGGTGGACTGTGCCGCGACCGGAGCATAGCCGTACACAGGTGTCGACAGCCCCTGCAGCTTGGCTTCCTTCAGGTAGGCCGCGGCCTCGGCGGCGGCGAGGATCACCACGACGGCGTCGGGTTTCTCGCGCTTCACCTTGCTGATCACCGGGCTGTAGTCGGTGGTCTGGAACTTGACCGAGAGGCTTTTGACCCGGACCGACGGATCGGTCTTGCGGGCGGCCGGGCCGATCTCCTTGGCGACGTTCACGAACGCCGCGGGGTCGCTGTGCACGACGAGCACCTTCTTCGCCCCGTCGCGCGCCGCCCACTGCCCGAGCGCCGATGCCTGGTCCTCGTAGAGGGTCTGGATGCCGAACAGGCCGTCGCGGGCCGGCTGGTACCAGGACGCGTCTCCGCCCAGGGTGTTCAGGACGGGGACCTTCGACTGCTCGAGTACGAAGGGGAAGGTCGCCTGGGACTGGGCGGTGCCGTTGGTGGCGACGATCGCCACGACCCCGTCCTGGTCGACGAGCCGTCGGGCGATCTGGACGGTCTGCTGCGGATCGTAGGCGTTGTCCTTGACGACCCAGTCGATCTTGCGTCCGTTGATCCCGCCACGGGCGTTGACCGACTTGAAGTACGCGTCGGCGCCGGCTCTCTCGGGGATGCCGAACGACGCGAGGGCTCCCGTGAGCGGGTACCACGCGCCGATCCTGATGATGTCGTCCCGCGCCGCGGGGCCTCCGGTGCCGCAGGCGCTCGCCGCCAGGGCGAGCAGGGCGGTGGCTGCGGCGATGAGCGAGCGTGTCGTGCGTCGTCGCAAGACCCCTCCTCAGATCAACCTGAGTTAAGTTCAGTTCAGTTTGGATTTTAATCCCGAGGAAACAGCCCTGGCAATGGCTCGTTACGTACTCGATCACCGCGACCGCCCAGGATCACCCGCGACCACGACCGATCACTGCGGGTGACTGCGTGTCACTGCCGGAGAAACAGAGCGGCCCTCCGACGGGGTGTCCGTCGGAGGGCCGTGAGGTGCGGTGACCGCTCAGCGCGTCAGGAGGCGACCATCCGGACGCAGGCGCCCTCGATCAGCTCGCTGACCTCCGAGAGCGGGGTCGGTCCCGACGGCCGGTACCACCGCCACACGCTGACGATCAGCCCGAGCACACTCGCACCGAGCAGCTGTGCGTCACGCAGCGGGAAGGAGCCCTGGGACATGCCCTTGACCAGCAGGTTCGTCCAGTCCCGTTCGACGACCTGGACCAGCTGGCGGGCCGCGACCCGCTCGTCCTCCTCGCGCTTGGACCTGCGCGAACCGGACAACAGATCCATGTGGCTCTGCAGAATGCGCATCTGCAGGACCTCCTGCGGGGACACCTCGTAGGCCGCACGGACCGCGGCCCGCAGCGCCTCGACGGGATCCGCGGCGTCCTTCGTCGCCTCCACGAACCGGTCATGGGAGCGCTGCAGTTCAAGCCGCATGATGGTGAGCAGGCAGTGGGTCTTCGACTCGAAGTAGTGGTAGAGGGCCGTCTGCCCGATGCCGACGCGCTCCGCCACCGTCGACCACTTGGTGGCCTCGAAGCCGGTCTCGCCGAAACAGTCCACCGCGGCCGTGAGAATGGCCGCGCGCTTGGACCGCGGTCCCGCCTCCGGTTCAACGATCCTCGTCATGCTGCCTCTCCATGGCCGTCACCCACCGTGTCCGTACCCGAGAGTAAACCCAAGCTGAACTCAGTTGCCAATCGGATCCGGTCAAAGGCGTTCGAGCACGGTCGCGTTGGCCATCCCGCCGCCCTCGCACATCGTCTGCAGACCGTAGCGCCCACCGGTCCGCCGCAGCTGGTGGACGAGCGTGGTCATCAGTCGGGCTCCCGTGGCGCCGAGCGGATGCCCGAGCGCGATCGCCCCGCCGAAGGCGTTCACCCGCTCCTCGGCGGCGCCGATCTCCTTCTGCCAGGCCAGGACGACGGAGGCGAAGGCCTCGTTGATCTCGACCAGGTCGATGTCGTCGATGGACAGGCCCGCCCTGTCCAGGACCTTCTCGGTGGCCGGGATCGGGCCGGTCAGCATGTGGATCGGGTCGGAGCCGACCACCGCCATGGTGTGCACGCCGGCCAGGGGGGTCAGACCGTGCCGGCGGACCGCGTCCGCGGAGGCGATGAGCAGGGCGGCGGCGCCGTCGGAGATCTGGCTGGCGACGGCAGCAGTCAGCCGCCCGTCCTCGGTGAGAGTCTTCAGTCCCGCCATCTTCTCGAGCGTGGTGTCGGCGCGCGGGCCCTCGTCGGCGGCGAGTCCGAAGGCCGGGGTGATCTCCTCGTCGAAGGCTCCGCCGGCCTGCGCGGCGAGGGCCCGCTGGTGGCTGGTGAGCGCGAAGCCCTCCATGTCCTCGCGGGAGACACCCCACTTCTCGGCGATCAGCTCGGCCCCACGGAACTGCGAGACCTCCTGGTCCCCGAAGTGCTCGCGCCAGCCGTCCCCCGCGAAGGGACTGCCCATCCCCGCCTGTTCCCCGACGAACATGGGGCTGGCTATCGGCACCAGGCTCATCACCTCCACCCCGCCCGCGACCACCAGGTCGGCGGCGCCGGAGCCGACGGCCTGGGCGGCGAAGTGCACGGCCTGCTGGGAGGAGCCGCACTGACGGTCGATGGTGGTTCCGGGTACGTGCTGGGGTAGCCCCGCCGACAGCCAGGAGGTGCGGGCGATGTTTCCGGTCTGAGCCCCGATCTGACTGACGCAGCCGAAATACACGTCGTCGACCGCGTCCGGGTCGGCTCCCGTGCGTTCCAGCAGGGCCCGCAGCACATGGGCGCCGAGATCGGCCGGGTGCACGCCGCTGAGCGTGCCCTTGCGGCGGCCGACCGGGGTACGGACGGCCCCGACGATGAATGCTTCCGACACGGTGGGCTCCCTTGGTTCGGAGGACGAGTTGAGTGATCGTTGAGTGATCAGGGCCTGGACGGGACGCGCGTGAAGTCGGGCGCCCTCTTGTCGAGGAACGCGGCGACGCCCTCGCGGCCCTCGTCCGAGGCGGCCGCGGCGGCGAGCGCACCGGCCTCGTCGTCGAGATGCCGGGTGAGGTCCGCGGTCTGACCGGAGGCGACGAGGCGGCGGGTGGCGCCGAAGGCGGAGGTGGGGCCGCGGCGCAGGGCCTCGGCGGTCCGCTCGGCCTCGGCGGCCAGTTCGCCGGACGGGACGACACGGCTCACCAGACCCATCGTGGCGGCTTCCGCCGCCGGTACACGGCGGTTCGTCAGCAGCAGCTCCACGGCCCGCTTGGGTCCGACGAGGCGGGGCAGCTGCCAGCTCACGCCGGCGTCCGGCGAGTAGCCGATGCCGGTGTACGCGGCGGTGAAGGTGACGTCGTCGGCCGCGAGTGTCACGTCGGCGGCCGCGGCGAGGCCGATGCCCGCGCCGGCGACGGCTCCCTGGAGGGCGGCCACCATGGGCGCGTCGATCGAGGCGAACGTGCGCAGGGCGTCGTGCAGTGCGTCGGTCACCGCGACGAGGTGTTTCTCCAGGGCCTCACCGGTCAGCCGGGAGAATTCCCTGAGGTCGCCGCCGACGCAGAAGGACTTTCCCTCACCGGTGAGCAGTACGACCCGTACGGCCGCACGTTCGCAGGCCCGTGCCGCGTCGAGGAGCCCGCGCGCCGTCGCGAGGTCGATGGCGTTGCCCGCCTGGCTCCGGCGCAGCGTGACGCGGGCGAGGCCGTCGTCCTGGATCTCGACGCCGACGCTCGCGGCGCGATCCGCTGCACGCGGGCTGGTGCCCGTCGTAGGGCGATCCGCGGCACCCGGACCTCCATCTGCCGCCGCGCGACCCCCCGCACCCGATCCGGCGCCCGTCACCGCGCGGTCCATCCGCCGTCGACGGTCAGGACCTGTCCGGTGCAGTACGAGGACGCGTCCGAGGCGAGGAACAGCAGCGCGCCGTCGAGTTCGTGGCCGTCGCCGCCGCGGTGCAGCAGGGTGTTGCGTTCGACCCAGCGGCTGGAGCGCTCGTCGCCGAAGAGGTCCTCGGTCATCTCGGTGCGGAACCAGCCCGGGGCGAGCGCGTTGACGCGTGTCCCGCTACGGCCCCACTGTCCGGCCAGCTCACGGGTCAGGCCGATGAGGCCGGCCTTGGACGCGGAGTAGCTCGCCCCTCCGAGGGGCGCGGCCGAGACCAGGCCGAGGATGGAGGAGACGTTGATGATGCTCCTGCCGCCGCTCACCGGGGCCGGGGCCTCGGCTGTCAGCCGGGCCAGATGGAACGGCGCGGTGAGGTTGACGCCGAGGACGTCGGTGAAGGCGTCCGGAGACTCGTCCTCGGCACGGGTCTCGCCCGAGGTCGCGGCGTTGTTGACGAGGATGTCGATGCGACCGGTGGTGGTCAGCGCCGCCTCGATGAGCCTCGTACGGTCCGCCTCCAGTGCGACGTCGCAGGCGACCGGGTGGATGCGCGCGTCGGAGTCGGCGAGTTCCTTCAGCCGGTCGATGCGGCGGGCGGCGGCGAACACGGTGGCGCCGGCCTGCGCGAGGACGCTCGCGAACCGGGCGCCGAGCCCCGCGGACGCACCGGTGACGATGGCGGTCCTGCCCTCCAGCGAGAACAGTTCACCGGCGGGCCGCGGCGCGCTCGGTCGTCCTTCTCGTTCAGCGGGTCGCGGCGGGCTCGGTCGTCCTTCCCGTTCGGCGGGGCGCGGCGCGTTCACTCGTCCACCCCGATCGGCAGGGCGGTCGCGCCGCCGTCGAGCACCAGGGTCTGGCCGGTCATCCAGGAGGAGGCGTCGGAGGCGAGGAACAGTGCCGCGTTCGCCACGTCCTCCACCGTGCCCAGGCGCCGCATCGGCAGTTTGGCGGTGAGGATGGGCTCGCGGACCTCCCACACCGCACGCGCCAGTTCGGTCTTGATCAGGCCGGGGGCGATGGCGTTCACCCGTGCTCGTGGCCCGAGTTCGTAGGCGAGCTGTCGGGTCATGTGGAGCATGGCCGCCTTGGTGGCGTTGTAGTAGCCGATGTGCGGGTCGACGATCAGCCCGCCGACGGAGGCGATGTTGACGACCGCTCCCCCGTGCTCGGCCATCCAGGCGCGCCAGGCGCAGCGGGTCCACGCGATCATCCCGTACTGGTTGACCCGTACCGTCTTCTCCGCCCGCGGCAGATCCAGGTCGAGCAGGTCGCCGTGGTACGGGTTGGTCGCCGCGTTGTTGACGAGGATGTCGACGCGGCCGAAGCGGGTCATGGTCTCGTCGACGCAGGCCTCGGCCTGGTCGGGTTCGCCTGCGTTGGCCACCACGGTGTGGAGGTCGCCGTCGCCCTTGACGCGCAGCAGTTCCTCGCGTGCCTCGGCCAGTCCTGCCGCTTTCCGTGCCGCTATGACCACGTGCGCGCCGGCCGCCCGGTAGGCGCCGGCGATGCCGAGGCCGATGCCGCGGGATCCGCCGGTGATGACAGCCACCTTGCCGTCGAGGGTGTTGGCGCTCACGCTGCTCCTGCCTTCGTGTCGGCCGACTGCCGTTCGGCCTTCGGATCGGCCGTCGGCCGTTCGGCTTTCGGATCGGTCTTCTTGTACCGGGCGAGTTCCTGGCGGGCGACCGTGCGCAGGTGCACCTCGTCGGGCCCGTCGGCGATCTTCAGCGCCCGGGTGATGGAGAACAGCCGGGCCAGTACGGTGTCGTCGCTGACCCCCGCCGCGCCGTGTGCCTGGACCGCGCGGTCGACCACCTTGTGGGCGACCTCCAGCGCCGCCACCTTGATCGCGGCGACCTCCATCCGGGCGGCGGCGTTGCCGACGGTGTCCATCAGCCAGGCCGACTTCAGCACCAGCAGCCGCAGTTGTTCGATCTCGATACGGCTGCGGGCGATCCACTCGCGCACCACGCCGCGGTCGGCGAGGGGCCCGCCGAAGGCGACGCGCTCGGTGGCGCGTTCGCACATCAGCTGCAGGGCGCGCTCGGCGAAACCCACGGCGCGCATCGCGTAGTGCATGCGTCCGGGGCCGAGCCGCCCCTGGGCGATCGCGAATCCGTCCCCCTCACCGCCGAGGATGTTCTCCACGGGCACGCGGACGTCGTCGAAGAGCACCTCGCCGTGGCCGCACCGGTCGGTGTAGCCGAACATCGGCAGGTCGCGCAGGACGGTGACGCCCGGTGTGTCGCGGGGAATGAGCAGCATGCTCTGCTGGCGGTAGGTGGGCGCGTCCGGGTCGGTCTTGCCCATCAGGATGATCAGCTTGCAGTCGGGGTCGAGGATCCCGGAGGTGTACCACTTGCGGCCGTTGACGACATAGCTGTCGCCGTCGCGGGTGATGCGGGTGCGGATGTTGCGGGCGTCGGAGCTGGCGACCTCGGGCTCGGTCATCGCGAAGCAGGACCGGATCTCGGCTTCCAGCAGGGGCCGCAGCCAGCGTTCCTGCTGGGCGGGGGTGCCGTACAGCGCGAGCAGTTCCATGTTGCCGGTGTCGGGCGCCGAGCAGTTGAACACCTCGGGGCCGATGATGGAGCGGCCCGCCAGTTCCATGAGGGGCGCGTATTCGAGGTTGGTGAGCCCCGCGCCCCAGTCGCCGTGCGCCATGAAGAGGTTCCACAGCCCCTCGGCGCGTGCCTTCTCCTTCAGCTCGGTCATCACCGGCGGCAGCGCGTGCGGGTCGTCCGCCTCGGCCAGCTGCCGGTCGTAGACGGCCTCCGCGGGGAAGACGTGCTGTTCCATGAACGACCGCATACGGTCCTGGAGTTCACTCGCCCGGGGCGAGAATCCGAAATCCACGAGTTGCTCCTCATGCTGGGGTGTGCCTGGCGGGTCCGGGTCAGCCGAGGATGTCGCGCGCCGTGCGGATCATCGCGGCGATGGTGGGCGGCAGTCGCTCCTGGTCCGGGTCGTGGTGCTTGCCCTCGCGGTGCCGGCGCAGGTTGTGGCCCATGATCGCGGCCATCTTCATGCGGCCCAGGGCACGGAACCAGTCCATCGCGGGCAGCGCGGGGCCGCCGTCGCCGTAGGCGTCGAGGAGTTCGGCCTCGGTGGGCAGGCCGGGTACGGCGCGGCCCAGCTGCGGGAAGTTGTGGTGGTCGGCGAAGAGCAGGAACCAGCCCAGGTCGATGCGTGGGTCGCCGACGCTCCAGATCTCCCAGTCGAC
Organism: Streptomyces sp. NBC_00076; assembly: GCF_045041235.1. Lineage (NCBI taxonomy): Bacteria > Bacillati > Actinomycetota > Actinomycetes > Kitasatosporales > Streptomycetaceae > Streptomyces > Streptomyces sp. NBC_00076. The sequence continues at coordinate 10,496,525 of NZ_CP108242.1, read as the reverse complement.
GACCGCCACCGCGCGCTCGCCGACGCACAGCACGTTCCCGAGCCGGAAGTCGCCGTGCAGCAGCACCGGCGGGAGCCCGTCGGGCACGTCGTCGGCCAGGCGCTTGAGCAACTCCTCGCCTCCCGGCCGCAGTTCGGACGGTACGGCGTGCAGGGTGCGGCTCCACCGTTCCAGCTCACCGGCGGCGTCGAGTGGTTCGGGCGCGTCGAGACCGGGTGTGTCGATGTCGGTCTCGTGCAGCCGCCGCAGCACGGAGGCGATCTGCAGCATGCGTGCCCGGGCCGTGGCGGCGGGTACCTCGGGCTCGTCGAGGACGGGTTCGACGGCGTCACCGGCGGCGAAGTCCATGGCGAACCAGGCCGGTTGGCTCTCGTCGACGGCGGCGACGCCCGGCACCGGCACCGCGGTTCCGGCGAGGGCGCCCAGGACCCGTGCCTGGCGCAGGACGTCGTTGCGCCCGACGGGCCGCTGCCCGGGAGGCACGGCCTTGATGACGTACGCCGCCTCGCCCGCGCTCACCGAGTACGTCAGCCCGGAGTGGCCGCCGGGCAGGGTCCTCAACTCGCCCACGGGCGCCCCCGGATGGCGGCGGGCGAGAGCGTCACGGACCCGTGCGGCCAGCTCCGACACCTGCGTGGCCGTGCTCATCGGACGGGCTCCTTGGGCAGGCCGAGCACCCGCTCGGCGAGGATGTTGTGCTGGATCTCGTCGGTACCGCCCGCGATGCTGTAACCGGGCGCGCCGAGCAGGTGCTCGGTCCAGGCGTACGTGCCCCACTCCCCCGTGTCGGCGACGAGACGCGGGCCGAGCAGCTCGGACACCAGGTCGCTGGTGCGGCGCATGGTCTCGGTGGCGTACAGCTTGCCGACCGAGGCCTCGGCTCCGGGTTCGCGTCCGGCGACGAGGGCGCCGGTCACCCGCAGTCCGATGAGCCGCTGCACGAGGGCGCGGAGGTAGAGGTCGGCAGCCTGCCGCTGTTCGCCGCCGGTGAGCGGGCGGGGCAGGTTCCTGGCCAGGTCCAGGGCACGGTCGGCGTTGTCGAGGCCCAGGTTTCCGGAGTCGAGCCGTTCGGCGGCCAGCACACTCAGCGTGACCCGCCAGCCCTCACCGACCGGTCCCAGCCGGTCGGTGTCGGGCACGATCACGTCGTCGAGGTAGACCTCGTTGAAGCTGGCCCCGCCGGTCATCTGCTGGATGGGCCGTACGGTCACGCCCGGCGCGTCCATGCGCACCAGGAAGACGGTGATGCCGGCGTGTTTGCGTACGTCCGGGTCGGTGCGGCACACCGCGACCCCCCAGGTCGCGACCCCGGCCCCGGAGGTCCACACCTTGTGACCCCGCAACACCCAGTGGTCACCATCACGCACCGCCTTCGTCCGCACGGCGGCGAGGTCGGATCCCGCCTCGGTCTCGGAGAAGAGCTGGCAGGCCAGCTCGTCCGTGCGCAGCATGGGCCGCAGCCAGCGCCCCTTCTGCTCGTCGGTGCCCCAGATGCCGATGGCGGGGGCGACGAGCTGCTGGGTCACGGGGAAGATCTCGGTGCGGTGCGGCACGTCGAAGGCCGCTTCCTCGGTGCGGTAGAGCTGCTCGTAGTACGCGGGCAGCTCGCGGCCTCCGTACGCGGTCTGCCAGTTGAGGGCGCCCCAGCCGTGGTCGTACCGGGTACGTTCCCATTCCTGGGTGCGGGCGGTGTGCTCGCGCTCCTGCTGCTCCGTCCAGTTCTCGAACACGGCGACGGAGTCGGAGCCGCTGCCCCACGCCCCGTCGGCGGTGCGCGGGCGGGCGACCGTGGCGAGCCACTGCCGGGCCTGCGCGCGGAACTCGTCGGGGTCCGGGATACCGCTCATGTCCTTCCTCTCCTTCCTCCGTCGCGGATCCTTCCGTCGCGGATCAGCGGGACAGCACCGTGCAGGCACTCACGCCCGGGGCGCCGTACACATGGGTGAAGCCGACCCTCGGTTCGCCCTGGACCTGGCGTTCGCCGGCCCGGCCGCGCAGTTGCTGGACGACCTCGTAGACCTGGCGCAGTCCCGAGGCGCCGATGGGTTCGCCGTTGGCGATGCAGCCGCCGTCGGTGTTGACGGGCAGGGTGCCGCCGATCTCGGTGGCACCCGACGCGATCAGCCGTTCCTGTTCGCCGTTCTCGCAGAACCCGCACTCGGCCATGTGCATGATCTCGGCGCCGCTCTCGGTGTCCTGGAGCTGGCACACGTCCACGTCCCCAGGACCGAGCCCCGCCTCCTCGAAGGCGGCGGCGGAGGCGTCGCGGCTGACGCTGGTGAGCTCACCCCCGGGGATCCAGGGGCTGAACACCTCGAACGAGCCGAAGCGGCGGGTGCGTACGGCCGCCGAGCGCAGGGTGACCGACGGGCCGTCCAGGGTGCGGGCGACCTCGGGCGAGCAGAGGACGAGCGCGGCGGCGCCCGCTCCCGGCGAGCAGAACATGAAGCGGGTCAGGGGGTCGCTGACCATGCCGGAGTCGAGGATCTCCTCGGCGGAGACCGGCTTGCGCCGCCATGCCTCGGGGGTCAGCCCTCCGTTGCGGTACGCCTTCTCGGCGACCAGGGCGAGGGTCTGCGGCGTGATGCCGTGGTCGTGCATGTAGCGCTGGATCTTCATGCCGAAGAACTGGGTGGTCACCATCAGTCCGTCGCTGCCGTACTCGGCGCCCAGTCCCCAGTCCTCGGGGCGTGGGTCGAAGGCGCCGCGCGGGTGTTTGTCGAAGCCGACGGCGAGGACGACGTCCGCCATGCCGGAGCGGATCGCGTTCACGGCGGAGACCAGGGCGCTGCCGCCGGTCGCGCAGCCGTTCTTGACATTGACGAACGGCAGGCCGGTGAGGCCGAGTTGGGCCACCAGGGTGTCGGCGAGCCCGGCGCTGTCGCTGCCGCCGAACGCCGCTCCCACCCGCGACCACTCGATTCCGGCATCTGCCAGAGCGCTGTTCACCGCTCCGACGGCCAGTTGGCGGCCGCTTGCCTCCGTGCGGCCGAACGGGGTACGCCCGGCACCGCAGATCAGGACGTCGGCGCTCATGAGCTCCCCTTGTGGCCGGTGGTGGGGCGGGCCCGCGGAACCCCTTCGCCCGCGGTCACCGTGAGGGGCATGCCGATGCGGACCTCCCCGAGGTCGTCGACATCGAGGACGGCGGCCACCCGTACGCCCTCCGGCAGTTCGACGTAGCCGAGCGCGAACGGTACGAAGCCGCCCGGTGGGGCCTGGTACGGCGGTGACTTGGGTGCGTAGCGCTGCACCGTCCAGGTCCACAGGGTGCCCGCGCCGGACAGGGCCGCCGGGTCGGCCGGCCCTCCGCAGCGCGGACACGCGTCGTCCGCGGGGTAGACCGACACCGAGCAGCCGGAGCAGCGTGAGCCCTGGAGTGCGGCCGCCGGACTGCGCGGATCCGTGGTCATGCGGATCAGCGCCCCTGCCACTTGGGCTCGCGCTTCTCCAGGAACGCCGAGACACCCTCGCTGGCGTCCTCGGAGTTGAGCGCCACGCCCACGGCGAGGTGCTCCATCACCATCAGCGACTGGGTGTCGGCGTCGAGGCTGCGGTCGATGGTCATCTTGGTGAGCCACATCGTGAACGGGCTCTTGTCGGTGAGGTCACCGATGAAGTCCTCGACCGTCTCGTCCAGTTTGTCGGCCGGGGCGGACTTGTTGATCAGGCCGAACTCGGCGGCCTCGATGCCGGACAGGAGCTTGCCGGTGAGCATCAGCTCCTTCGTCTTGCGGATGCCGATCATGCGCGGCACGCGGTAGATCGGGCCCGCGCCGCCGAACAGCGAGCGGCGGATGTGGAAGTCGCCGATCTTGGCGTCGTCCGCGGAGATGGCGAAGTCGCAGGAGATCATGATCTCGAAGCCGCCCGCGGTGACGTAGCCCTCCAGGACCGCGACGGAGGGGGTCTTCATCGAGTAGAGGCGGTCGCACACCTTCGCGGACTTCACCGCGACCTCGATGGCGGTCGACTTGCCGACGAAGTCCGCCTTGAGGCTGTCGAGGTCGAACCCCGAGCAGAACGTGCCCCCACGACCGCGGAACACCAGGACTCGCAGCTCGGGGTCCTCGTCGACCTCGGTGATGATCTCGTCGAGCCGGTCCAGGATCGGCACCGTGACGCAGTTCTTCTTCCACGGTCGGTTCAGCCAGACGCGGGCGACATGACCGTCACGCTCGAACTGGATTTCGTCTTCCACTGCCATCTCAGATCCTCCAAACTGAACTGAATTCACTACGAGTTTGCGGAGGTGTTGATCCACTGTCAAGCCCCTTGCCGAGATTGCCCCGGCGGACGTCCACCGGTCCGCCCGGCTCAGCCCCCGCCGGCGCCCGGAATGTCCACGAGGACCTTGAGCCGTCGTCCGTCCCGGACGTCGTGCAGCCCGGCGAGGGTGTCGTGGAGGGGGATGTGGTCGAGCCAGCCGTCCGTCGGGTAGCGACCGCTCGCCATGTGCTCGATGACCCGCTCGAAGACCCCGTCCGGGTAGGCCTCGCAGCCGAGCAGGGCGAGCTCGGCCAGGCGCACCACGGACGCGTCGATGGCCACCGGGCCGGAGTACAGGGCCACCATCACCACCGGTGCCCGGGCGGCCAGCGAGCGGATCGCGGCGTTCAGCGCATCGGCTCGGCCCGAGCATTCGACGGCGGCGTCCACGCCACGGCCCGCGGTGAAGGCCATGACCTCCTCGGCCACGTCGGCGGCGCCGGGGTCGAGCACCCGGGCCCCGTGCCGTTCGGCCGCCGCACGGCGTGACGGCGAGGGCTCCACCATCAGCACGTCCTTGACACCGTGCGCCTTGAACGCGAACAACGCGCCCATCCCGACCGCGCCCGCACCCGTCACCAGCGCGCTGCCACCACGGGGCGCGCAGGCCCTCTCCACCGCGTTCAGGGCCACCGCCATCGGCTCCACCAGGGCGCCCTGCTCCAGCGGGACACCGTCGGGCAGCTGATGCACCGAGTCGGCCGGCACGACCACGTACTGGGCGAGGCCGCCTCCCGGGGCGGTCACACCGATCGCCGCCAGGCCCGTGCACAGGTGGGACAGCCCCGACGTGCAGCGCGGACACGCCCCACAGGTGCGGATCGGCCGTACGCAGACCCGGGCGCCGGGCGCGACCCGGTCGACGCCTTCACCGCAGGTCACCACGGTCCCGGCGAACTCGTGCCCCAGGGTCTGCGGGAGGGTGGCACCGGTGAGCGGGTTGGGTACGTGCGTGGCCCGCGGCGTCTCGAAGTACTCGTGCACATCGGTGCCGCAGATCCCCGCGTACGCCACGCGGATCTTCACCTCGCCCGGTCCCGGATCGGGCTCGGGCATGTCCTCGATCCGCAGATCCTTGGTTCCGTACAGCCTGGCGGCCAGCATGCTTCCTCCTCGGTGTCGGTCCCGTACGACACCCTTGAGGTTGCCACCGAACTGAACTGACTTCAATAGAAAGCATGTGACCCTCACCTACTTCGGTTCAGTAGGGAAGGGCTCGATCCGGCCCCATCCGCTGCGCGCCGCCGGGCCAACCTGGACCGCGAGAGCGGCCGTGGATTCTGCGTGTACGGGCCCGAGCACATGTCGTCCCTGTGCGTGAGCCGGCAGCTGGTCATCCAGCTGCCGGCTCACGCATGGGGGGAGGACTGCGACCGAAAACGCCCGCCAGTGCCTCGCCAGGACAGGTCCGCGCGGCTTCGTCGCAGTCGTCCGGCGGCCTGAGGGTGGGTCTACATCCGCTGCTCACGATGCCTTCGGCGCGACCGCCTCCGCAGCCGCACGCCCCTCCGCGAGGGCGTGCGCGATGCGGCGCGGTACGACACAGTCGCCGATCGCGCGGACGGTCTGGCCGTCGGCCGCGGTGAAGTCCGGGCGTCGCGGGCGGCGTTCGCCGACGGTCACCAGGATGTCGGCGGCGAGGCGCGTCTCGTGGCCGTCCATGACGTTGCGCAAGCGCAGTTCACCGGCCGTCGTGGCCGTCACGGTGTTCATCGCGGCGATGCGGAGCGGCGCGCCGGTGAGGCGGTTCATCAGCTGGGTGCGGTTCTCCGGTGACAGGCCCGTCGCGAACCCGGTGCCGGGGGTGACTACCGCGACCTCGCGAGCACCCGCCGCCAGCGCGCTCTCGACGGCGCTGATGCCCTGCCACCAGCCGAAGCCGTCATCCAGGACGGCCACCCTGGGCGCACGCGGCACGATGTCTGCGTACTGGTCGAGGAAGTCCGTGCTGGTGAGCGTGCGCAGCTCGCCCGGGACGGGGACGACCGTCTCCGCGGCGCCGGTGGCGAGCACGAGCTGGGAGTACTCGGCCAGTTCGGCGGAGGTCACGGACGTACCGAGCAGCACGCGCACGCCGAGGTCGGCGAGCTGGTCGCGCTGGTATGCGACGAGCTTCTGCCAGCCGGAGCGGTGCGCGGCGAGTGAGGCGAGACGCGCCTGGCCGCCGGTCTCCCGGGCGCTGTCGTAGACGACGACCTCGGCTCCGGTACGGGCGAGGGCCATGGCGCACTCCATGCCCGCGGGGCCCGCACCGAGGACGGCGACAGGTCCGGTGCGGGATGCGCGCCGGGTCAGCAACAGCGGTACGGCCGGGCGGGACGTGGCTCCCGGCGGGCCCAGGTCCGGGTTCACCGAGCAGGATCCGGTGGGCTCGAAGGTCCGGCAGCCCTCGTTGCAGCCCGTGCAGGGGCGTACGGAGCGTTCGTCGCCCGCGATCACCTTGCGGGCGAAGTCCGGGTCCGCCATGAAGGGTCGTGCCATGCCCACCAGGTCGGCCCCCGAGTCCAGGGCCCGCTCGATGTCGGCCACCGACCGGAACCCCTGGCTGATCAGCAACGGCACCGCCACCGCCGTACGCAGCCGGGCCACCGACTCCAGCAGGGGCGGGCTGGTGGTGGCCATGCCGGGGACGTAGGTGTTGCGGACGCCGGTGGTGACGTTGGCGTAGGCGAAGGGCGATGCGTCGTACAGGCGCGGAAGCAGCTCGGTCAGGTCGTCCAGGCCGAGTCCGGAATGGTCGCCGGGTTCCACCGACACCCGTACGCCGATGGGGAGTCGGCCGATCTCCGTGCGGATGGCGTCGATCACCTGGGCGAGCAGGGCGATCCGGTCGCCGTACTCGTCGTCGCGGGTGTTGTTGACGCGGGAGAGGAACTGGGCGAGCAGGTAGCCGTGGCCGGCGTGCAGTTCGACGCCGTGGAAGCCGGCCTGCACACTGTTCGCCGCCGAGACGCGGAAGGCGTCGACGACTCGGCGCACTTCCTCCGAGCTCAGCGGGTGGGGCGCGGTCGCCTCACGGGGGGAACGGACCGCGGCGGCGGAGACCGGAGGATAGTAGGTGCCCGCGCCGAGGGTCTCGCGGCCGAGGTGGACGAGTTGTGCGACGGCCACGGCACCGCCGTCGGTGATGGCCTCGGCCCGGCGGCGTACGGCGTCCTTGATCTCGGGGCGCCATGCCTCGGTCAGGTAGCGCTGCGGCAGGGTCGACTCGGGGGCCACGGCGGTGCCTCCGGTGATCACCATCCCGGCGCCGCCCCGGGCCAGGCGGCGCCAGTAGGCCGCGTCGGCGTCGGTGGGGGCGCCGTCGGCGACGGCGGCGGTGGCGTGGGCGGTGGCGACCAGGCGGTTGCGGAGGGTGAGATCACCGAGGGTGAACGGCCTGGCGAGGGTGAGGTCGGTGCTCGGCGTCATGGGGTTCTCCGTGTCCGCTCAGGCCGCGGGCCGCGTGGTGAGGCCGACGAGTTCGGCGAGCCGGGTGCGGTGGTGGTCCGCGGTGCCGAACAGCACCTCACTGCTGCGTGCCCTGCGCACGTAGAGGTGTGCCGGGTGCTCCCAGGTGAAGCCGATCCCGCCGTGCAGCTGGACGTATTCGGCCGTGGCCAGGCGGTAGGTCTCGGAGCAGACCGCGGCGGCGGCGCTCGCGGCCACCGGCAGTTGCGGTGACACGAGGGACACGCAGGCGGTCGCGTACGCGGATGCCGAGCGTGCTGCTTCCAGGGCGACCAGCACGTCGGCCAGCCGGTGCTTGACCGCCTGGAAGGAGCCGATGGGGCGCCCGAACTGCTCGCGCTGGGCGACGAATTGAACGGTGGCGTCCAGCGCGTGGCCGCTGCCGCCGACCTGCTCGGCGGCGAGCGCGGCCCGCCCCGCGTCGAGCGCCCCAGTCACCTCACCCGACTCGCCCACGGGTGTGGCCGGTGCGCCACGGAAGTCCACCAGCGCCTGGCGGCGCGTCTCGTCCAGGACACGGCGAGGTGTCCGCGGGCAGGTGTCCTCGGCCGGCTCGCAGGCGAACAGCCGGGTGCCCTCGGGGGTTCGGGCCCGGACCACGATCAGATCCGCGCCGGCTCCGTCCAGTACGAAGTCGGCCGCCCCGCGCAGCACCCACCCCGGCCCGCTCCGCTCGGCGCCGACGCCGGGCTCGGCCTCGTCGAATCCCGCCACCGTGGCGGTGAGCGTGCCGTCCGCGATCCGCGGCAGATAGCGCGCGCACGCCTGCTGGTCCCCGCTGTTCAGCAGGGCGTGCGCGGCGAGGACCACCGTGGGGAGCAGCGGCGCGCAGTACAGCGCACGCCCTGACTCCTCCAGAGCCACGGCCAGTTCGGCGAAGGTGAAGCCGGACCCGCCGAACTCCTCGGGAATCGCCAGGCCATGCACCCCGATCTCGCCCGCGAGCCGCGCCCACAGCGTCTCGTCGTGTCCGCGCGGGGTGGCCAGGTGCTTGCGGACGTCCTCGGGACCACTCTCCTCGGTGAAGAAGTCCCGCAGGACCGTGCGCAGTTCCCGCTGTTCCTCGGTCTCGGACAGCAGCTGGGGGTCGATGTCGGGGTGACGGTGGTGCATGGGGTCTCCATCGTGCTCGGGTGGCGGAGAGGGAGTGGCGACTGGACGAGGACTGAGGTCAGTTGGCGGAGCCGCGCGTCCCGGGACCGGTTCCGTGCGGAACGTTCCTGGTGACCGACTCGGGAAGCTCTTGGCTCGGGTCGATCGAGATCGTCTTCGTCTGCAGGTACTCCTCCACGGCGTAGGGACCGTGCTCGCGACCGATCCCCGACTTCTTGAACCCGCCGAACGGCGAGCCCAGGTCGGCCGCGAACGTGTTGACCGAGAACGTGCCGGTGCGCACGCGTCGGGCGACCTCGAAGCCGTGTGCCGCGTCCGCCGTGAACACGGAGCCCGCCAGCCCCAGGTCACTGTCGTTGGCGATACGGACGGCGTCGTCCTCACCGCGGTGCGGGATGAGCGAGGCGACGGGCCCGAAGATCTCCTCCCTGGAGACCCTCATGTCGTTGTGGGCGTCGGTGACGAGCGTCGGCTCGTAGTACCAGCCTCGCTCCAGGTACGACGGGCGGCGGCCACCGTAGGCGATCGTCGCACCCTCCTTGCGCGCCACAGCCACGTAGTACTCGACGCGTTCGCGCTGGCGCGACGTGACCAGCGGTCCGACCACGGTGTCGGCTTCCATGGGGTCGCCGATCTTGAGCGACGCGAAACCGTCGGCCAGTGCCTCCGCATAGGCGCGGTACTGGGACTCCGGGACCAGGAGCCGTGACAGGGCGACGCAGCTCTGGCCCGCGTTGGTGCCGGCGGTGGCCCCGACGAGGGTGGGCAGCACGTCCTCCAGCTTCGCGTCCTCGAGGACGATGGCCGCGGACTTGCCGCCGAGCTCCAGCACGCACGGTCGGACGAGTTCTCCGCAGGCCGCGGCGATCTTGGCGCCGACCTCGGCCGAGCCGGTGAAGCTGACCATGTCCACACCGGGGTGGCGCACCAGGTACTCGGACTCCGGGGCGCGCGCCGCGACAATGTTCAGGACACCGGGCGGCAGGCCGATCTCCTCACAGATCTCACCGATGACGAAGATCGCCAGCGGGTTGGGTTCGGTGACCTTGACGATGACGGTGCAGCCCGCGACCATCGCCGGCCCGGCCTTCTGGCCGATCGCCGGGAGCGCGAAGTTGTACGCCGGGAAACTGGCGACCACGCCGACGGGTTCCTTGACGACCAGGCTGGCACCCGCCATGGGGATGATGCTGCCTCCCGCCGACTTGCCCGCGAGCGAGGAGAGGTCGCTGATGCGTACCTCGGCGGTCTGCAGGCTTCGGCCGATCTCGGCGGAGTAGTTGAAGCTCATGACGGGCGACACCGCCTGGTAGACCTGCGACAGGAACAACGTGCAGCCGAGCTCTTCGGTGATCAGCTCGGCGAGCTCGGTCTGCCGCCTCTCGATCCCGTCGGCCAGACGCGAGAGATAGCCCGCTCGCTCCGCGGGGGTGAGCCGGGGCCACTCCCCCTCGTCGAACGCGCGCCGCGCCGCGGCGACCGCGGCGTCGATGTCCTCCCTGGAGGCGGCCGGGACGCTCCCGATGCGCTGCTCCGACCTCGGGGAGATCACGTCGAAGCGGTCCGTGCCCGAGGCCGCTCTCCACGCCCCGTCGATGAAGAAGGCCTTGTGATCGATCGTTGTCATCTCTGGCTCCTGCGAGGGTGGTGATGTCGTCGAACGACATGGTCAAGTGCGGTAAGTCGGTTGGGTGGCGGTGTCCGCGGCCGTGAGGCCGAAGACGAGGGCCGCGGCGAGGCTGCCCGCGTACGCGCGGTGCCACAGGCCGCCGGTGTCCGATCCGGCGGCGAGGAGTCCCGGGATCGGCCGGCCGTCGTGGCCGAGCACGCGGGCCTGGTCGTCGATGCGTACGCCGTGGAACGGGAAGGTGAGGGCGGGCGCCGTCTCGATGACGTAGTACGGCGGTTCGTCCAGCGGCAGGGGGTCCAGCTCCCGGCCGGGCGAGGGCGCCGATCCTGCCGAGGCGTGCTCGTTGAACAGCTTGACGGCGTCGCGGACGGTCTCGCCGTGGTAGCCCCATTCCTCGGGCAGGTAGGCCAGTTCGTCGAGGTCTTCGGCGAGCCCGACATGGCCCCCTCGCCTGCTCGCGAGGGCGAACTTGTCGACGGCGACGGCACCCTCGACGTACGAGCCGATGATCCAGTCGCGGAAGACGCGGGCGTCGGCGATCAGGAGACCGCGGCTCTCGGGCTGGTCGAGCAGCGCCATGGCCGTGAGGTGGTCGCCCAGCGTCTCGTCGACGAACCGCTCGCCCCGCAGATTGAGGAGCAGGGCGTGCTCGCTGTAGTAGAGCGACATGTCGACGAAGTCGGCGGGGTCGGCGAACGGGATGCCGCTGGGAATGAGGTGGCCGTAGAAACCGGCGTCCTCGTGACCGGTCGCCGCGCCGGCCTGGGTGGCCAGACGGTAACCGCCGCCGCGGCTGTGCGGGTTGGAACGGAGCCGCATCCGGTCGGCGTGGGGGTGCACGTGCGCGGTACGGAGGGCGGGGTCGCCCTGGAAACCGCCGGTCGCGACGAGTGTGGTGCGGGCGCGCACATGGCTGCGTGTGCTGTCGGCCGCTCTCAGGTCGGCTCCGACCACGGCTCCCCGCTCCACCACCAGACGTTCGGTGTGGGTCTCCAGCAGCAGTTCGCCGCCGCCTTCGACGATCAGTCGCCGGCAGGTGTCGATGTAGTGGTTGGTGTCGAACTGGTGCCCGCGGCCGAAGCTGAGAACGCGTTGTGCGTCCTTGGCCTCCACGCCGACGGAGCGGATCCAGGAGATGCCGTCGGCGAAGCGGTCCACCAGTGCGCGCTTCAACTCGCGGTCTCCGCGCGGATTGTGCTGGTCCATGACCTCGTGGCTCGGGGCGGTCCACGCGTAGCCGGCGAAGCGTGCCGAGCCGCCGACATCCGCACCGATCTCGACGATCGCGACGGACAGACCGCTTCGGACGGCACGGGCGCCGGCGGTGAGCCCCGCCATTCCCGCACCGATGATCAGCAGATCCACGTCTTCCGTGCGCACGCCACTCTCCTCAGGCAAAAGGGAAACCTCGCTACGGGATCCGGGCTGGCTCAGCCCTGTGGGACCGGTACGGCGGCATCGTCCTCCCCGTCGAAGTAGGCCTGTTCGGCGCGGGCGAGGAAGGTCGGGTCGGCGGGTTCGCCACGGACCGCGATGCCTCCCTCGTGGAGCACGACCACCTCGTGGCAGGCGGACGCGGCACGGCCGAGGGACTGCTCCAGCAGGACGATCGTCATGCCCTCGCGGGCGAGCCGGCCGATACGGGCGTACACCTCGTCGGCCATCGCGGGGGACAGCCCGAGCGCCGGTTCGTCGACGATCAGCAGGTCCGGCTGTGCCATCAGGGCCCGGGCGATCGCCAGGACCTGCTGCTCGCCTCCGGAGAGCCCGGCGGCAGGTATCCCCATGCGCTCGCGCAGTCGCGGTGGCAGCCACTGCGTGGTCTCCGCGAGCCGCGCTCGCAGTTCGGCCCCCCGGATGCCTGCGGCGTAGGCGGCGACCTCCAGGTTCTCGCGCAAGGACAGCGTCTTGAACAGGGCGCGGCCCTCGGGCACCAACGCGGTGCGCAGGTCGCCTCCGGCGTTGCGCCGGCCCCGGGTGGGCGGGAGGGTGCCGTGCAGGATCCGGCCCAAGGTGCTCTTGCCCGCGCCGTTGGCGCCGACGACTCCGAGCACGCTGCCCCTGGGAACGGTGAGGCCGACCTCACGCAGCGCGGTGACCCCGCCGTAGGCGTGGCCCACTGCGTCGAGGTGCACGGCCGGGCTCTCGGTGCCGTCGCGGGCGGGGAGTTCGTCCCGTGTGCCTCCCTCGCCGAGGTAGGAGGAGCGCACTCGGGGGTCGTCCAGGATGTCGCCGGGGTCGCCCTCGCCGATCGGCCGGCCGAAGTCGAAAGCGACCACCCGATGGGCCACGGCGAACAGGTCGTCGAGGACGTGGTCGATGATCACGACCGCTGTGCCGTGTTCCTGTTGCCGCACGATCTGCCGCGTCAGCAGCGTACGTTCGGTGGCGTCGAGGCCGCCGAACGGCTCGTCCAGGATGAGCAGGCCGGGTTCCTCGGCGAGTGCCCGGGCAAGGTCGAGGCGCTTGTGCAGGCCGAACGGCAGCTCGGCCGGGTAGCGGTCCGCGACGTGCGCGAGACCGAAGCGGTCCAGGAGCTCGGCGGCCCTGTCCCGGTCGTGCGCGGTGATACGGCGACGGGTGCAGAGCACGTTCTCCAGGACGGTCAGCTCGGGGAACGTCTCGGCGTGCTGGAAGGTACGCCCGATGCCGAGCCGGCGGCGGGCGGTGGCACGGCTCTTCAGCAGAGCCTTGCCCGCGTAGTGGGCGCTGCCCGCCACCCGTCCGCCCCCGACGAGCCCGGACAGGACGTTCAACAGGGTCGTCTTTCCGGCGCCGTTGGGCCCGATGATGGCGAGGGTCTCACCGGCCCGCACGGACAGGGACGCGCCCTCGAGCGCTTTGAGCCCGCCGAAAGTGACCGCGATGTCCTCAAGACGCAGCACTTCGTCCGCGGTTGCCGCCGGTGCCGGCACGCGCTGCGGGGACTCCTCCGACGGCTCCACCGGTGTCGCGGGGCGCGCGGACGGCCGTCGCAGCAGCCGCCGCGCCGTCCGCCCGAGGAAGAGGACCACTCCGCCCGGCAGGAACAGCAACGCGGTGATGAGGACGACCCCCTGAAGGATGGGCTGCGCCACTCCCGCGCTTTCGGCGACCGTAGGGGCCCAGGTCAGGTACGCGCCGCCGACGACCGCGCCCAGCAGCGTGCCCGCGCCGCCGAGCACGCACGCGGAGATGAGCGCGATCGCCAGTGCCAGGGAGAACGGGTCGGGGCTGACGAATCCGACGACCAGGGCGAGCAGCACCCCCGCGATGGCGGCGAACACGGCACTGACCGCGAAGGCCAGCGCCGACTGGGCCTCGGGAGCGATCCCGATCGAACGGGCGGCCATCGGATGGGACTTGGCGGCGACCAGCCGCATCCGCAGGGCGCTGGGCCGGGCCACCGCGCCCACGGCGAGCGCGATCCCGGCCGTGCCCACCGCGAGGTACTGCGCCTGGGTGCCCGCGCTGGCCAGCGTGCCGAGACCCAGGGCACTGTGCAGTTTCTCCATCGGAATGCCCTGGTCGCCACCGGTCACTCCGGTCCACTGGCCCATGACCTCCAGCGACACCATGGTGAACGCGAGCGTGAGCAGCGCGACGTACAGCATCGAGAAGCGGGCCCCCGCGGCCCCCAGGAACGCCCCGAAACCCGCGGCGCACACGGTCGCGCCGAGCAGCACGAGCTCCAGCGACCAGCCGTGTGTGCTGCCGTATGCCGCGAAGTAGGCGCCCAGGGCGAAGAACGCGGGGTGGGCGATCGACCAGATGCCCGCCCATCCGGCGAGCAGATTGACCGAGAGGACGAGGATCGTGTAGACGGCCGCGAGACCCACGGAATACGCCTGGTAGGGCGGGATGGCCCCGGTGTTCAGCACGATGAGGAGCACTGCCGCGGTGAGCGGCCCGAGCGCCGCCCTGGCGATGGTGGAGCGGCTGACGAGCGAGAGGGTGGAACGGCTGACGAGGGAGTTGCTGGAACGACTGACGAAGGACATGTACCGCTCCCTCAGACCCGCTGGAAGGTGCGTACGCCGAACAGCCCCTGCGGGCGGATCAGCAGCACGAGGATGGTGAACGAGAAGACGAACGTGTCGCGGTAGCCGGCCGAGACATAACCTGCCGCCAGGTTGTCCAGGACGCCGACCGTCAGCCCGCCGATGACGGCCCCGTACATGCTGGTCAGACCGCCGAGGAAGATCCCGGCGAAGGCGCGGAACAGCGGCGCGCTGAGCACGGTCGGCACCAGTCCGGCCCGGGGCGCGTACAGGAAGGCGGCGAGTGCCCCGAGGCCGAGCCCGAGCGCCCAGGCGATCCGGGCGATGCGCTGGGAACCGAGGCCGAGGATCCGTGCCGTGTCGGCTGACTCGGCGACGGCGCGCATCGCGGTGCCGATGCTGGTGCGTCCGAAGAGGTACGCCACCAGCGCCATCGCGACGGCGGCCACCGCGATGGTCAGCAGGCTCTGTGCCGGTACGGCGGCGCTGCCAAGGGATACGGAGCCCTCCACCAGGCTCGGGAAAAGCCGTGGCTGGTCGTCCCAGATCGTGCTGATGGCGCTCTCCGCGATGAGCGAGACGCCCATGGTCATGACGAGCGCCGAGAGGAGTTCCCCCTGTGCGAGCGGCCTGATCACCGCTTCCCGGGCCACCAGGCCGACCGCCGCGGTCGTGACGATCGCGGCCACGGCGGCCAGCAGCAGGGGCAGACCCCGCTCGTTCAGCGCCAGCGCCGCGTACAACCCGACGGTCGCCAGGCTGGCGAGGGCGAAGTTGACCACATCGGTCGCCCGATAAATGATCACCAGCCCGAGGCCCATCAGGCCGTACACCGCACCACTGGCGAGACCACTCACCAGGATGAGCAGGAACTGATCCACGTCGACCGTCTCCTCGCACCCAGACCCGCGCGCCCGGCACGCTCAAGGTCACCCGCGCGCATTACAAACTGAACTCAATTCATGAACCGTAAGCAACGGGCCGGGGAGGGGCAATACCCCTGCACGAGTTGATTCGAGCGCTGTCGACCATGGAGAGCCGGGGCCGACGACCCCACCGGGACCGCCACAGTGGCGGCCTGCGACGGGTGGCCGACGGCCCCCGCCCGGTCAGGTCGTGAACCGGCCGCCGTTGGCCAGCAGCACGGCGCCGACCAGGTTCGCCGAGGCCTCGCTCGCGAGGAAGAGGGCGATGTCGGCGATCTCCTCGGGCGTCGCGTAAGGGCGCACCCGGGGGTCGGCGAAACCGCTGCGCAGGACCTCGGGCGTGCGCGCCGCCATCCCGGTCTCCGTCGGGCCGGGCGCGACCACGTTCACCCGGATCCCGGACGCGATGACCTCCTTGGCCACCGCCTGACTCAAGGCGTGCACCCCCGCCTTGGAGGCCGCGTAGTGGGGATAACCGACCGGGGTGTCGAAGGCCGAGGAGGAGCCGATGACGACGATCGCACCCGCCCCCACCGGCCGCATCGCCCGTACCGCGGCCCGCAGCACATGGAAGGTGCCGTCCAGGTTGACGCGCGTGACGCGCCGCCAGGCCGCGTCGTCGAGCCGGTCGGTCACCTCGACGGGACGCCCCTCGACCAGGGCGTCCGCGATGAGCCGCTTGGCCTCCGGGTCGTCGACGCCCGCGGCGTGCACGACGACGTCCAGCCCCCCGTGTTCGCGCAGTACGTCCTCGACAACCGCGTCGACCGCGGCGGCGTCCGCCACGTCGAGCGGCACCGCACGGCCGGCCGTCAGCTCCTTGGCGACGACCGCGGCACCCGCGCCGTTCACGTCCGCGACGACCACGGCCCGCGCCCCCTCGGCGGCCACCTGCCTGGCGACCGCCGCCCCCATTCCGGAGGCGGCACCCGTCACCAGTACGACGCTGCCCTCGAACCTGGCCCCTCGCTCGTTCCCGTCCATCCCGCGCACTCCCTCTCGGCCGCGTTTCGGCGTCGACCCAATCGTTACTGAACTGACTTCACCTCTGTTACCGTCACCATCGGCCAACTGACAAGACCCGGGACGGTGTGCATGCAAGCGGTGCGGCTTACTGAATGGGGACGGGAACCGGCGCTCGCCGAGCTGGAGCGCCCCATCCCGCGCGGGACCGAGGTACTGGTGCGGGTGGAAGCCGCGGGGCTCTGCCAGTCCGACGTCCATGTCATCGACGCGGCCGAGGGAGCACTCCCCTACCGGCCGCCGTTCACCCTCGGCCACGAGGTCGCCGGTCATGTGGCGGCCCTCGGCCCCGACACCGAAGGTATGGCGGCGGGTGAACGCGTGGTGGTCTACGGCCCGTGGGGATGCGGGAACTGCACCCGCTGTGCCGCCGGTCGGGACAACTACTGCGACCGCCGCGGCGGCCTCGGCTGGCACGGGGTCGGGCTCGGCCGGGACGGCGGGATGGCCGAGTACCTCCTCGTCCCCTCCGCCCGCCACCTGGTGCCGATCGGTGACCTGCCCGCCACGCAGGCGGCGCCGCTCTCCGATGCGGGCCTCACGTCGTATCACGCCCTCGCCGGAGTGCGGCACGCGCTCGGCGAGGGCACCGTCGCCCTGGTCATCGGTGTCGGCGGGCTCGGGCACCTGGCCGTCCAGATGGTGCGTGCGACCACCCCGAGCCGGGTGCTGGCGGTCGACATCCGCGAGGAGGCGGTGGACCTCGCCCTGCGGTCCGGCGCGCATCTCGGCGCCCCGATGGGGGCGGACACGGCCAAGGTGCTCAGGGCGGAGACCGGCGGTGTGGGAGTCGACGCCGTACTCGACTTCGTCGGCAACGAGGCGACGTTCGCCCTAGCCGTCCAACTGCTGCGCCCCGGCGGGGAGTTGGCGGTGGTCGGCAGCGGAGGCGGCCGACTGACGGTACGCAAGCCGGGCTTCCTTCCCGCGGGTTTCCGGCTCTCCCTGCCGTTCTGGGGCACCCGCCCCGAACTCGCCGAGGTCATCACCCTCGCCCGCGCGGGCTCACTCCACGTCGAGACGGAGCAGTTCCCCCTGTCCGCCGCACCCGAGGCATTCGACCGGCTGCGCCAGGGGCGCGTGCGAGGTCGAGCGGTTCTGCTGCCCGACTGACACGCGTCTCCTGTCTCTCTGCTGATGGACGTTGATTGCCGCTGATTGAAGAGACGCGATCAATCGTGTGCACAACTGTTGCCTGCCGGACCCGACGCGCTTACATTCACCTGAACTGAACTCAGGTTGCACGGCATGGAGGCACGGCGTGAGCCGTCGCCCGGTCGACAGGAGAAGTGCCATGAGACGTCGCAGAACCAGCTCAAAGGGCCGTACCCGCGCCACAACGGCCCTGTTCACCACCGCCGCACTGCTCGCCCTGGCGGCGTGCGGCGGCAACTCCGACGCGAGCAGCCCGGCCAAGGCGGCCGGCGGCAACTCCGCCGGTGTCAAGGCGGCCGAGGCGGTCCTCGCCCAGTACTCGAAGCGTCCGACGAGCATCGGTATCACGCAGCCGGTGGGCAAGCCGGTCCCGACCGGCAAGAAGATCGACTTCATCCTGTGCGGTGTGCAGTCCTGCCAGGACCTGGCGAACTACTTCACCGAGGCTGCCAAGGTGCTCGGCTGGAGCGTCAACAAGATCCCCACCCAGGGCACCCCGCAGTCGGTCCAGGCCGCCTGGACGCAGGCGGTGCGCGACAAGCCCGACGCGGTCATCGCCTCCGGATTCCCGCGCAGCGTGTTCGCCAAGCAGTTGAAGCAGCTCAAGGATATGAAGATCCCCGTCGTCGAGTCCTCCACGGACGACACCGCGGGCGACGGCATCAGCATGCTCATCGACGGGCCCGACGTCGTGGACGTCGAGGGCAAGATCATGGCGTCCTGGGTGACCTCGGACAGCGGAGGCGACGCCGACACCGTCTACTTCGACATGCCGACCTTCGGCATCCTCAAGCCGGTCGCCGACGCCTTCCGCAGCGACTACGAGAAGTGGTGCGCGGGCTGCGGGTACGACAAGGTCGACGTGCCGATCAGCGCCATCGGCAAGGACATGCCGGACCGCGTGGTCTCCTACGTCCGCGCGCACCCCAAGGTCACCCACATCGCCTTCTCGCTCGCCCTGCTCAACGTGGGCGTGCCGGCCGCGCTGCGGGCCGCCGGACTGCAGAACAAGGTCCACACGATCGTCAACGTCGGCGAGTCCACGAACTACCAGTACATCGACTCGGGTCAGACGCAGGCCGCCGTCGCGTTCAACAACATCGAGAACGCGTGGGCGCAGGCCGACGGGCTGGCACGGCACTTCACCGGCCAGTCGATGAAGCCGACGCAGGACGCCCAGCTGCCGTTCATGCTCATCACCAAGGACACCCTGATCTCGACGAAGACGCAGTTCCCGCTCGTCGAGGACTACCAGGCCCAGTTCAAGAAGCTGTGGGGCAAGAGCTGACGTCCGTTCCCGACGTCCCCGCCCCCGCCCCCGCCCTCCAGCACATCACCGACGCTTCGCAGCCCTGAAGCTACTTCAGCTTGGCTCACGAACCCGATCGCGCGACGAAGCGCATATGGGAGTCACCGCATGTCCACACAGCTCCTCGATCTCACCCGTTCCCGTTCCCTTCATCCCCGTGGCGGCCGGACAGCGACAGCCGTACGCTCCGCGCCCACTGCCGTCGACGACGGCCATCGGACGGCGTCGGCCCCGCTGGAGCAGGACCTGACCGTCCCCGAGCGCCCGCGAGTGGAGGTGGGCGCGTGATGGGCAAGGTGATCGAGTCCGACTGGGTGGTCGTCGGCGGTGGCAGCGCGGGCTGTGTGCTGGCCGCCCGGCTGAGCGAGGACCCCAGCCAGGAGGTCGTACTCCTGGAGGCCGGACCGGACTGGCGGTCCGCCGAGGCCCCGCCCGAGATGCGCAGCATGAACGGCTGGCGGGCGCTGGACGGGACGGCGTGCGCGCCGTTCCAGTGGCCCAATCTGGAGTCGCGGCGCAGCGGCGCTCAAGAGCGCCGCCCGCATGTGCGCGGCCGGGGTCTCGGCGGTTCGTCATCGGTGAACGGAATGATCGCCATCCGTGCGCTGCCCGACGACTACGACCGCTGGGCGTCCTACGGCTGTCCCGGCTGGTCGTACGAGGAGATGTTGCCGTACCTGCGGCGCATGGAGAGCGACGCGGACTTCAGCGACCAGACCCACCACGGCGCCGACGGCCCGATCCCGGTGCAGCGGCTCGGGCGTGAGGCGTGGGGCCCCGCCGACCACGCGCTCGCCGAAGCCGCGATGGACATCGGCCACCCGTGGTGCGACGACCACAACGGGCCCACGGGCACCGGCGTTTCGCCCTACGGAATCAACGCCCGCGACGGTGCTCGGGTCACCGCCAACGACGGCTACCTGGAGCCCGCCCGGCAGCGGCCGAACCTGCGGATCGTGGGTGACGCGACGGTCGATCAGGTGATCGTCGAGGGCGGTCGTGCGGTGGGTGTGCGGGTGCGCGTGGAAGGCACCTGGACACAGGTCCGCGCCGCGCGGGTCGTGCTCTGCGCCGGGGCCGTCCACTCCCCCTCGATCCTGCTGCGTTCCGGCATCGGACCGGGAGGTCCTGTGGCGTCGCTGCCGGTCGGTGAGGGCATGCAGGAGCACCCGCTGGCGCTGTTCTGGCTCCACCAGCGCCCCGAGGCACGGCCCGGCCTGGACGAACGGCAGACCAACTGCTGTCTGCGCTACTCGTCCGATCTGGCGGGCGCCGGCGAGAACGACATGATGATCGTGTCGATCAATCAGACCCTCGCCCTGCCCGACATGAACGACTCGCACCTGGTGGCCGACGGGGCCCGCGGCACCTGGGGCGGTGCGGGCGGCGGCCACGCCTCGGGCGGTCCGGGACTGCTGTGTCTGTGGGCCAACCAGGAGTTCTCCCGCGGCACACTGCGCCTGGCCTCACCCGACCCGGACGTCCACCCCCTCATCGAACAGAACCTGCTGAACGACCCAGGGGACCTGACACGGATGCGGGACGGCGTCCACCGCTGCCTGGAGCTGGTCCGCTCCGGGTCGTTCGACGCCGCCTTCGAGCACATCGCCGTCGACCTCGCCGGCGCGGGCATCGACACGCTCACGGACGACAGCGCCATCGACCGGTGGCTGCTGGAGACGATCGGCGACACCGGACACATCTGCGGCACCTGCCGCATGGGCGCGCCCGACGACCCGCGCGCGGTGGTC
This sequence comes from Streptomyces sp. NBC_00076, assembly GCF_045041235.1. Taxonomy (NCBI): domain Bacteria; kingdom Bacillati; phylum Actinomycetota; class Actinomycetes; order Kitasatosporales; family Streptomycetaceae; genus Streptomyces; species Streptomyces sp. NBC_00076. The sequence goes on along the minus strand of NZ_CP108242.1, from coordinate 10,475,919 downwards.
GACCCGGCCGGCCGCGTGCTCGGGGTCGACGGGCTGTGGGTCGCCGACGCCTCGGTCTTCCCCGAGGTGCCGCGGGCCAACACCAACCTGCCGACCATCGCCGCCGCGGAACGGCTCGCGGACCTCATGACAGGTCGCACGAACCCGACCACCGGCGTCGAAAGTCTGGCCGTACGGGGCGGGTCGTGATCGGGATGACGGACACAGTGACGACGAGTCCGGTGCTGAGCATCACCGGACTGTCCAAGCGTTTCGGTGGGACCCAGGCGCTGCGGGACGTCGATCTGGACATCGCGCAGGGCGAGATCCACGCCCTGGTCGGCCCCAACGGCTCCGGCAAGTCGACCCTCATCAAGATCCTCGCCGGCTACCACCAGGCCGACGCGGGAGCCGAGGCCCGGCTGGACGGTGAGCCCTTCGACCTCGGCTCGGACCACGACCGGCTGCGCTTCGTCCATCAGGAGCTGGGCCTGGTGGGCGAGTTGAGCGCGATGGACAACCTGGCGCTCAGCCGGGGCTTCGCCCGCAGCCGCCTCGGCAACATCCGCTGGCGCGAGCAGGAGCAGCGCACCGTGGAACTCGTCCACCGGTTCGGCCTGGACATCGACGTGCGCCGTCCCCTGGTGGACGCCACGCCCGTGCAACGCACGGTGGTGGCCATCGCCGCCGCACTCCAGGGATGGGAGGCCGACCAGGGCCTGCTGGTGCTGGACGAACCGACCGCGGTACTCCCGCCGGGCGAGGTCGGCAAGCTCCTGGACATCGTGCGGGAGGTACGGCGGGGCGGAGCGGGCGTGCTGTACGTGTCGCACCGCCTCGACGAGATCTTCCAGGTGGCGGACCGGGTGACCGTCATCCGGGGCGGCCGGCGCATCGCCACCCGGCCCGTGCGGGGGCTGACACCGCAGAGCCTCGCCTCCCTCATGGCCGGCGAGGCGACGGAGCGTTCCGCCGAGCGCCCGAAGGTCCCGGCGACTTCGCGGTCCGGCGAACTCGCCTTGGAAGCTCGGGAGTTGACCGGCGGTCCGCTCCGGGAGCTCGGGTTCTCCCTCGCTCTCGGTGAACTGCTCGGTATCACCGGGCTCGCCGGTTCGGGTCACGACGTGCTGCCGTACGTCGTGACCGGCGCCTGGTCCGGTGACGTGGAAGGGCAGTTGCGCTGTCCCGCCCGGTCGCCGGAGTGGTGCGACGCCTCCCGCGCCGCCCGCCTCGGCATCCCCCTGGTGCCCGGCGACCGGGCCGCCCACGGTGTGATCGCCGATTTCAGCGTCGCCGAGAACCTCACGCTGCCGCTGCTGTCCCGGCTCCGTACGGGGCGGCGCATCCTCGACGGCCGGCAGGAGGCCGCAGTCGTCGACGACTGGGTGGACCGGGTCGGGATCCGTACCGCCGGCCGCGACGCCCCTATCACCACACTCAGCGGCGGCAACCAGCAGAAGGTCGTCATGGCCCGCTGCCTGGCCCTCGAACCCGAGGTGCTGGTGCTGTGCGAGCCAACGGCCGGTGTCGACATCGCCACCCGGCTCCAGCTCTACGACCTGATCAAGGAGCAGGCGGCCCAAGGGCTCGGCGTCATCGTCTCCTCGTCGGACGTGGGCGACCTGCTCGCCCTGTGCACCCGGGTCCTCGTGCTGCGCGACGGCCGGGTCGTACGGGAGATCGCCGGTGAGGCCATCACCGAGCCGACGCTCGTCCATGCCATGGAAGGAACCGAATGATGAGCACCACCGCCGCCGACCCCACCGGCACCGGCCCGTCCGTGGGCGAGTCGACCGAGGCGCCACCCGCCTCGCCGCCGACTCGACCCCCGCTCAGACGCCGTGCGCTCACGGGCCTGACCTTCACGAACATCGGCGCGGTCTACGTGTGGATCGTGATCATCGTGGTGTTCTCGTTCTGGGCGCCGGACACGTTTCCCACCTGGCAGACGTTCCAGCAGGTACTCAACAGCAACGCGGTGACCGGCCTGGTCGCGTTGAGCGTGGTGCCGCCGCTCGCCGCGCGCGTCTTCGACCTGTCGATCGCCTACACCATGTCGCTGACCGGCGTCATCACCGCCAAGGTGATCATTTCCACTGACATCGGCGCCGGGGGCGCGATCGCCCTCGCCATGGGCACCGCCCTGGTGATCGGCGTGATCAACGGAATCGTCGTGGTGACGCTGCGGGTCGACTCGTTCATCGCGACGCTGGCGACCGGGTCGCTCATCCAGGCATTCATCACGATGTTCACCGACGGCACGTCGATCACCGGCGTCAAACTCCTGCGTGAGCCCTTCGCGAGCATCGGGCAGAAGAGCGCGGGCGGCTTCACCATCCCCGTCCTCTACCTCCTGGTGGTGGCGACCGCGCTGTGGTTCGTCCTGGAGCACACCGCGAGCGGGCGCCGCCTGTACGCGACGGGCTTCAACTCGGACGCGGCGCGTCTGCAGGGCGTGCCCACCGACCGTCTTCGCTTCCTCACCCTCGTCGCGTCCTCGGCGATCGCCGGGTGCGCGGGCGTCGTCTTCGCCTCGCAGATCGGCTCGGGCTCTCCCGAGGCGGGCACGCCCTATCTGCTGTCGTCGTACGCCGCCGCCTTCGTCGGTGCCACCCAGCTCCGCGCGGGCCGCTTCAACTCCTGGGGCACGGTCATCGCGATCCTCCTGCTGGGCACCGGGACGGTGGGCCTCGGCCTCGCGACCTCCGCCCAGTGGGCCCCCAGCCTGTTCACCGGTCTCGTCCTGATCGTCGCCCTGGTCGTGACCGGCGGACGGCTGGGCCTCCGCACCCGCCTCACCCGGCGCCGCGCACCGCGCAAGGAGGCCGCCTGACTGCGAGCCGGTCAGGCCCCCGCGGTCTCCGCCTCCAGCGGGAAGTGGCACAGGGCGGTGTGGGGTTCGGCACCGTCCGCCCTCTCCCGCACGACGACGGGAGGTGCTTGGGTCGCGCACCGGTCCTCGGCACGCCAGCACCGGGTCCGGAAGCGGCACCCGGAGGGGATGTCGAAGGGAGACGGGATCTCCCCTTGGAGCTCGATCTCCCTGCGGGGGTCCCGGCCGGTGTCAAGGACGGGGGCGGCCGACAACAGCGCGGCCGTGTAGGGGTGTCGGGGCTGTTCGAAGACGTCCTCCGTGTCCCCGTGTTCGACGACCTTGCCCAGGTACATCACGGTGACCCGGTCGGAGATGTAGCGGACCACGGACAGGTCGTGGGAGATGAACAGGTAGGTGACACCGAGGCGCGTTCGCAGGTCGGAGAGTACGTTCAGGACCTGCGCCTGCACCGACAGGTCGAGGGCGGAGACGGGTTCGTCGCAGACGATGAGATCGGGGTCCAGGGCGAGCGCGCGGGCGATGCCGATGCGTTGGCGCTGACCGCCGGAGAACTCGTTGGGGTAGCGGTGGGCGTCGCTCTCCCGCAGACCGACCAGCGCGAGCAGTTCGCGGATCCGCTTGTCGCGGGCCTTCGCCCCCGGTACGACGTCTTTGTGGGTGCGCCAGGGTTCGCCGATCAGGTCGGCGGCGGACATGCGCGCGTTGAGCGAGGCGAAGGGATCCTGGAAGACCATCTGCACGCGCCGGCGCCAGGCCAGCAGCTCCTTGCCACGCAGCGCGAAGGGATCGGATCCGTCGAACCGCACGGTGCCCGCGTCCGGACGCTCCAGCCCGAGCAGCACCCGCGCCAGGGTGGACTTGCCGCAGCCTGATTCGCCGACGAGCCCGAGGGTCTGGCCCCTGCCGATCCGTAGGTCCACCCCGTCCAGGGCGGTCATCCGGCGCCGGCCGCTGCCGAAAGTCTTCGTGACCCCTCGTACCTCCAGCAGCGGCGCGCTCTCCTGGGTGCCGTCCGCTCGGGCCCCGGGGGCGGCGGTGGTGGCGCGGGACTCAGACACGGTCGAGCTCCTCGGAGAAGTGACAGGCGGCGAAGCGACCGTCGTCCGACGTACGCAGGGGCGGCCGCTCCTGGACACAGCGCTCGCGCACCAGCGGGCAACGGGCCTGGAAGACGCAGCCGGGCGGCACCGCGCTCAGCTCGGGCGGGCTGCCGGGGACGGCGGGCAACGGGCGTCCGCGCACGCTGCCTTCGGGCACCGAGTCGAGCAGTCCCCGGGTGTAGGGGTGGCGGGGTGCGAAGAAGACGTCGTGCACCGGTCCGTTCTCCACGACCGTGCCGGCGTACATCACGACCACGTCGTCGGCGCGCTGTGCGACCACGGCCAGATCGTGGGTGATCAGGACGACGGCCATGTCCCGCTCGTCCTGGAGGTCCCGCAGCAGCCGCATGATCTGCGCCTGCACGGTCACGTCGAGGGCGGTGGTGGGTTCGTCGGCGATGAGCACGTCGGGAGCGAGGGCGACGGCCATCGCGATGAGCAGCCGCTGCCGCATGCCGCCGGAGAACTGGTGGGGATAGGACCGGGCCCGTTGCCTCGGCTCGGGGATGCCCACCCGTGTCATCAGCTCGATCGCCTTCTCCTGGGCCTGGCGCCGGGAGAGGCCGTGGTGGATGCGGAAGGGTTCGCCGATCTGTCTGCCCACCGGCTGCACCGGGTTGAGGGCAGTCAGGGCGTCCTGGAAGACGATCGACAGGACCGGGCCGGCCAGCTTGCGGCGTTCCGCGGGGCTCATGCGGAGGGTGTCGTCGCCCCGGACCCGGACGGCACCGCCGGTGACCGACGCCGCGGGGTCCAGCAGACCGACCACGGACAGCGCGGTCATCGACTTGCCGCAGCCGGATTCGCCCAGCAGGGCCAGGGTGCGGCCGCGGCGGACGCTGAAGCTGACGCCGTCGACCGCACGTACCGTCCCGGAGGGGGTACTCAGGTCCACGCACAGTCCCTCGACCTCCAGGGCGGGGGTGTCCGTGGTGGTCGGGGCGGAAGCGGTGGTGCTCGTCACGGGATCATCTCCGGAGGAACGGCGGCCGAGACGGCCCGGCGCTTCTTGGGCAGCGTCAGGCGCCAGCGCTGGGCGGGGTCGGTGGCGATGCGGGCCCAGGCGGCGAGCACCGTCGCGGACACGGTGGTGAGCACGATGGCGAGTCCCGGCAGCACGGTGATCCACCACGCGGTCTGGAGGTACTGCCGTCCCTGGGCGACCATCAGGCCCCAACTGACGTCCGGGGGTTGGATTCCGATGCCCAGGAAGCTCAGCGACGACTCGGTGAGCATCACGAAGCAGAAGTCGAGGGTGGCGACGGTGAGCAGGGTCGGCAGGGCGATCGGCAGGAGGTGCCGGTAGATGATCACCGAGCTGGGTGTGCCGAAGGTCCGGGCCGCGTCGACGAACAGCCGGCTGCGCAGTTCCGCCGCCTCGGCCCGCGCGGTGCGCAGGTACACCGGTATACGGGTCACGGCCAGGATCAGTACGAGGTTCAGCGCGCTGGGCGAGAAGACGTACAGCACGACCACCGCGATCAGCAGCGAGGGGAAGCTGAGGATCACGTCGGCGAGCCGCATCGCCACACTCTCGCGGCGTCCTCCGTGGTAGCCGGCCCACAGCCCGAGGGCCGAGCCGATCGCCAGCGAGCACAGCACCGCCGGGACGGCGACGGACAGCGTCGTCGCCGCCGCCTCGATCAGCCGGGCCAAGATGCTGCGTCCCAGGACGTCGGTGCCGAGCAGCCCGTACACCCCGTCGCTCAGGGACGGTGGACGCAGGGAGGCGTCCAGATCTTGGCGTTGCGCGCGGTCGCCGATGAACAGCCTGCCGAAGAGGGCCACGAGGGCGACCACGGTGAGGATGACGGCCCCGACGGCCGCGGCCCGGTCCCGGCCCAGCATCCGCCACAGGCTCGGCCGCCGGTGGGGGGCGGTGGAGGCTCCGTCCGAGACGTCCAAGACGTCGGCGACGTCCGAGACGTCGGCCTCCTCTCGGGTCTTGCTGCTTGCTTCGCTCACGCCGGCACCGCCTGTCGCACTCGGGGGTCGGTCAGCGCGTGGCAGACGTCGACGAGGAGGTTCAGCGCGAAGATCGTCACGGCGGTCAGGAGCACGGCTGCCTGGAGGACCGCGAAGTCACGCTGGAGGATGGAGTCGATCATGAGCTTGCCGATGCCGGGCCAGCCGAAGATCGTCTCGACGATCACCGCGCCGTTGACCAGGCCCACCGTCAAGTCGCCCGCGACGGTCAGGACCGGTGTGGCGGCGTTGCGCAGGGCGTGCCCGAAGACCACGCGCCGGGGCGTGGCGCCCTTGCTCCGGGCGATCTTGACGTAGGGGGCGGACAACGCGCTGACCATGCTGCCGCGTACCACCTGGACCAGTACGCCGAAGGGGCGGATCAGCAGGGTCGCGATGGGCAGGACCCATATCTCGGGGCCGCCGAGCGTGCCCGAGGTCGGCAGCCATCCGAGGCTCACGCCGAAGACCAGTACGCCCATGATGGCGAACCAGAAGTCGGGGATGCTGGCGGCGGTCATCGACAGCAGGCTGGCGATCCTGTCGATCAGGGAGTTGGGCCGGTAGGCGGCGAGGCTGCCGACCAGCACGGCTCCGGTGATCGCCAACAGCATGGTCACACCGGCGAGTTGAAGGGTGACGGGAAACGCGTCGATCACCATCGAGCCCGCCGACTGCCCGGTGCGCAGCGAGGTGCCGAAGTCCAACTGTGCGGCGTCGACGAGGTAGTTCCACAACTGCGCCGGGATCGACAGGTCGAAGCCCTGCGCGGCGGAGAACTCCGCCCGCTGCTCGGGGGTGGCGCTCAGGGGGAGATAGAGGTCGACGGGGTTGCCGGTCATCCGGGCCAGGAAGAACACGCCCAGGACGACACAGATGAGGGGGACGGCGCTGGAGAGTACGCGCTTGCGCAGGAAAGGGATCATGTCAGTGCTTCGCCCCCTTGGCCGAGTGGACTTCGGCGAGCCGCATTTCGTCTCCGGTGGCGGAATTCGGTTCGTACCGGATCGACCGTGACAGGCCGAGCAGTCCGTTCATGTGGGCGATATGGGCGTACTGGACGACGGACTGGTTCTGCTCGGTGAGCAGGTCGGCGAAGGCTTTTTGACGCTTCTCGCCGGACATTGCGCCCGCGGAGGCGATGCGCCGGTCGAGAGCGTCGGTGCCGAACGTGGACTGAGGGCCGTCGCTCAGCAGGTACTGGCTGGTGGTGAAGGCCGCGTCACCGGCCTGGTTGCCGTGCATGATCAGCAGGGCGATGGGGCCGACGTTCTTGGGCAGCGGGCGGAGCTGGTACTGGAGTTGGGTGGCGGTGTCGGCCATCCGGACCCGTACGTTCAGGCCGATCTCCTGCATCTGGTACTGGAGGGCCTCCGCCGTCTCCGACACCCCGGCGAACATGCCGTTGCGGGCCACCAGGGTGATCTGCCGGTCGGTCGGCACTCCGTCCGCGGTCGCCTCCCGCACCAGGGCGCGGGCCTTCGCGACGTTCTGCCGGGGCGGTTCGATCTGGTCGCTGTGCCCCACCACTCCGGGCGGCACCAGCTGGCCGGCCGGTTCGGCGAGACCGCCGAGGAGGGCGTCGATGATGCCTTCGCGGTCCACAGCCAGGTCGATCGCCCGGCGCACCCGGATGTCGTCGAGCGGGGCCTCGCGGCCGTCCAGCCGCAGGGCGGTCGTCTCGTTGTTGGGGTAGGCGACCGTCGTGTCCTTCTCCGCCTCCATCGGATCCAGCGCGACGGCGATCTCCGCCTCGCCCTTGTCGATCATGGCGGCGCGCACACTGGCGTCGCTGCGCCACACATAGCGGGCCCGTGCGAAGTCGGGGGCCTTACCCCAGTAGTCGTCGAAGCGGTCGAGCGAGATCGCCGCTCCGGGCTGCCAGGAGCGGACGGCGAAGGGGCCGGTGCCGATCGGGACACGGACCTTGGCCTTTGCGTCGGTCGTGCGGGGCACGACCTCCACGAAGCTCAGGCGTAACGGCAGGATGGGGTCCGGTTTCTCGGTGGTCACGGTCAGGCTGCCGTCGTTCACCGCCTTCACCTCGAGGTCCTCGTCGCCGAACACGTAGCCCTCCACGTTGCAGGCGAGGTCGGAGTTGACGGCTCGGTCGATGGAGAAGGCGGCGTCCTCGGCGGTGAAGGGGGCGCCGTTCTGGAAGGTCACCCCGGAGCGGATGTCGAAGGTCCAGGTGCGGGGCGCGGTCTGCTTCCAGCCGGTCGCCAGCAGGGGGTTCAGTGCACCGGACGTGGGATCTCGTTCGACCAGGGGTTCGGTGATGTTGGACCGGACGACGACGCCCGTGCCGGTCAGTGACGCCTCACAGGGCTCCAGGGTCGGCGGTTCCTGGGTGAGCACCACCCGTAAGGTGCGGCCGTCGGCGCGGCCGGTGTCGCCACCCGCGCTGTTGGCCACGGCGCACCCGCTGGACGTGAGCAGGACGCCCGCCAGCAGCATCGCGCTGGTCGTGCGGGACCGCGGCGGTGCGGCGCGCTGGGCGGGTGAAACGGAGGACTTCATCGTCGTGTGTCTCCGGGGCAGTGCTGATGTGTCACGTTCCGAACTCGGGGGTCTAGGCCCGCTCACCACCAGCTGTCTACACTTGCGCACTTGGTCTGTATCTGTGAACGCCGAAGCTAAACCGGCGCCGTGGCAGCGTCAAGACATCCGGAGGATCGGACATTCGGGCGTGACCCCGCCCCGGCCCACCACGGGCTCCGCGAGATCCGACCCAAAGCCTCGGCATGCCGCTCAGGACAGCAGCCCTCGACTGTCGAGCGCCGCACCACCCGGCACCTCGACCGACGGGTGTGTCTGATCGTCAAGGGGCGCCGCCCGTTGACACCACCGCACACCCGTGCGCACAAATGGATGTCTACATATGAGAACGTCGACTATGGATGAGGACGGCAGATGGTGGGCACCTCGGAACGCATCGTCGACGTGGCAGTGACACCCGTGGCGTTCCGCGGATCATGCGCCGCTTGGCCCCTCCTTCTCGCTCAAGATCCGCCGGTGGTGACCTCCTCGTGCACATCATGCTCAATCACCGCATTCCGAGCCGGTTTCACGAGCCGCTCATGACGCGTACGGAGGGCAGTCCGGTTCCGGCGGGGCGAGGCCGGCCGGACTGGCACGGAGCATGGCCTGGTGGAGGGCTTCGTGCTCGGGCGAGGCGGGCAGGGGGCCGCGGGCCGGGGCCTCCAAGGACTGGATGAACAGGGCGACGACGCGCCGCCAGGAGTCGGGGGCGGCGCCGCCGGTGGCGTTGACGACACCGGCGTTGGCCATGTGGAGCAGCACGATGTCCGAGGAGTCGAAGTCCTCACGCAGCCGGCCCGCCGCCTTGACCCGGTCGATGAGCCGCAGCATGCCCTCGAGTGCCTCGTTGCGGCGCCCCTCCATGGACTTGGCGGTGGGGAAGGACGTGGTCAGCACGTCGGCGAAGCCGTGGTCGGCGGCCTGCATCGCACAGGCGGTCTCGATGTAGCCGGTGAAACCGTGCCAGGGGTCGGGGTCCTCGAGGGCGACGGCGACCGCGTCGGCGTAGGCGTCCATGCGGTCGGCGAAGACCGCGGCGACCAGCTCCTCCTTGGTGGGGAAACGACGGAACATGGTGGCGATGCCGACGCCCGCCTCGCGGGCCACCGACGCCATGGAGGCGTTCAGGCCATCGCGGGCGAAGACCCTGCGCGCGGCGGCGATGATCCGCTCCCGGTTGCGCTCGGCGTCGCTGCGCAGCGGCTGGGCGGCGGTGTCGTCGGGGTGCTGGTAGCCAGGGGTCATGCCGATCAGCCTAGCAATCGGATTGCCCTATCCATTTTTGGTGCTAGCCTGAGTCCAGCGAGCCGGATAGGCCTATCCGGTTCACGAATCGGATAGGCCTATCCGAATTCTGTTCGCTTCCCTGCAAAGACTCACGAGAGGATCGCTGTGACCAGCATCGCCATCATCGGAGCCGGCCCCCAAATGGGCATGGCCATCGCCCGCACCTTCGGCTCACAGGGCCTCGACGTCGCCCTGATCTCCCGCAACCGCGAGAAGCTCGACGGTCTCGTCGCCACGCTCACCGCCGAGGGCATCACGGCCGCCGCGTTCCCCGCCGACGTCCTCGACCACGGCGCCCTCACCCAGGCACTCAAGGACGCCGCCACCAGGTTCGGCGGCATCGACGTCCTGGAGTACTCCCCGCTCGCCATGGAATCCACCGTGCTGGCCACTCCGGCTGACAGCGACCCCTCCCACATCCAGCGCGAGATCGAGGTCCAGCTGTACGGGGCGATGGCCGCCACCAAGGCCGTACTGCCCGCGATGCGCGAGGCCGGCGCGGGCACCCTGCTCTACACCACCGGCGCCGGCTCTCTCGACCCGCTGCCAATGGTCGCAAACGTCAACGCCGCCGCCGCGGCGCTGCGCAACTGGGTCGTCAACCTGCACAAGGAGCTGGACGGCACCGGCATCCAGGTCGCTCACGTCGCCATCGACGTGGCGCTCGGCGGCGTCTCGATCGACCCCAACCTACGGGCGGCCACACCCGAGGCCGTCTCCTCCGTCTACTGGGACCTGCACGCCACCAAGCGCGACCAGGCCGAGATCGTCTACAGGGGCTGAAGCCGCGTCGGCCCTCACGCCGACCCCCGATCGCGCCGCGGTGGGGCATGCCGCACCGCGGCGCGATGAAGGAGAAGGCGCAGCTCCGGTGAGCGTGTTCCTGTAGAGGACCTGCCGCCCGCCCGTGGGGCCGTTTCGGCCCCCGTTCCTCCTGAACCTGCGTCCTGCCCACTCCCCCACCAGTACAACTCCCCTTTCGCGCCCAGGCGCTGTCGGTGGAACTCGGCATCCTCTCCCCGACGTCTTCGGCCTCGGCGAGCACTACGGACTGGGCCGAACTCGCCGTCGAGGGACCGTCGACCGTCCTGTCGTCCGGCACCAGCCACACCCGGCGCCGGCCCGGACGCGCACGTCGGCTCCGTCCGGGACCCAGCCGAACGGCTCGTACGGCGTACGCCGCATCCAACGACAACTCCACCTCATGGACGGACGCCTCGCAGAAACAGGCCTTTCCTTGGACGCGCCAACTCGACGGAAGGCTCACGCCATCGCTGCCGCGTTGGAACCACCGCTCAGAACGGTGGTGAACCAGGTGTATACGGGGGCGAGAGTCGGGGATGCGGGCCATCCATTGATGGTCGCCAGGAGCTGCCAGTAGCGCGCGGCGTGTGAGTCGGCGGTCATCTGCAGGCGGGCGAGGAGCCAGCGGCGCAGATCACCGTCGCCAGCGCGCTCGAATGCGTGGCCGTAGAGGCAGCCCAGTGAGTGGGCAAGGGGTGTGGCTCCGGCGAAGGGCGGAAGGATGCCGACTGACACGGCTTCGTCGATCCGTTCACGCATCGCTCGGTCGAGGCCGTCCTGCAGACGGCTGATGTCCTTGTGGGAATACTCTTCCGCCTGTTCCTCGGCTATGCGTCGAACCGTCATACGGAAGTCTGCGTTCCGGCAGAGTTCGGCAAGGTCCACCCAGGCTTCGACCTGTTCGGGCGCGGGATCGTCGGGGAGTACCGGCATGGCGGATCGCATGAGGGTGACGAACTCGGGGTTGGCATCAAGCCCCCGGAAGGCGTCGTCGATGAAGTCGGCCACCAGGCGGCTCCGTTCTGCCTGGGAGAGCTTGGCGAGTCGGTGCATGAGGTCCATCTCCATGGTGGTGGGGCCGCGTCTGGCGACTGCTCGCAGTACTGCCCGGCGCAGGCGGAGGGTCTGTATCTGTACGTCCAGGGCGTCGGCGTGTGCTTCAGCGACTTCGGTTATGGATGCCTCCCGCTCCAGCACCTTGCGCACGCTCGCCAGGTCGAGCCCGAGCTCACGCAGTGTGCGGACCAGACTCAGGCGTGCGAGTGCGTCGAGGCCGTAGAGCCGGTAGCCCGCCGGGCTCCGGTCGGTCGGCGGGACGATGCCCTGGTCGGAGTAGAACCGGATGGCCTTCACCGTCAGACCGGTCCGGCGGGATAGGTCCCCGATGGAATAGAGCGTGCCGCTGTCCATGCCCAACAGCTTGCTGTCTCCCCCCACGGGAGACTCAACCGGAGCCCGCACTTGTCTGGTGAGGGGGAAGGATGAGCGGCATGGCCATGGTGAAGGGCATCGATGTCCGCGGTATGCAGCACTGTGAGACGACGGCGCTGGGCGTGCTCCTTCGACATGAGGGACTCGACTTGTCCGAGCCCATGCTGTTCGGGCTTGGCTCCGGGCTGTCCTTCATCTACTGGGACAGCAAAGGGATGGGCTTCCCCTTCCTGGGAGGCCGGGTCAAGCCGTTCCAGCTCACCAGGAGCCTGGCCGACGTACTCGGGCTTGAGCTGCTGGTCGAGGAGAGCACCTCTCCGCGTAAGGCATGGCAGAACGTGGCGGCACCCATCGACGCCGGTCGGCCGGTCGGCCTCCAGCTCGACAGCTACCACCTGGACTACTTCAGCACCAAGGTGCACTTCGGCGGGCACGTCGTGGCCATGTACGGCTACGACGAACAGGACGCCTACTTGGTGGACACCGACCCGCAGGGCGGAGCCGTCTCGACCAGCCTCGCCGGCCTGGCCAGGGCCAGGGCCGAGCGCGGCCCCATGACCGCCAGGCATCGCTCCTTCACCCTCACGGCGCCCCGCGGGCTGACGTCACCGCAGGACCGGATCATCCCCGCGATCAAGACCTGCGCCGACGCCTTCCTGAGCCCGCCCATCGCGAACCTGGGCCACCGTGGCATCGAGAAGGCCGCCAAGCTGGTACCGAAGTGGCTGCAGCGCAGCGACAATCCGCGGGAGGACCTGCCACGGGCCGCCGTCCTCATGGAGAGGGCCGGCACCGGCGGCGCCCTGTTCCGCAATCTCTACCGGGACTTCCTCGCCGAGTGTGCCCAGCTGATCGACAGCAGCCATCTGCGCACGGGCCACAGCATGTATACCGAGGCCGCCACCCTCTGGACACAGGTGGCCGCACTCGTCGCGACAGCAGGCGAATCCGGTGACGCGAAGAACCTCATGCAGGCCGGCTCCACCCTTCACGAGCTCTCGCGTATCGAACGCGACGCGATGCAGGCACTCAGCATGCTCTAGGGGTCGTACCCGTCGGGTCATCTGCGGACGCCGCAGGTCCGGCGGCGGCCTCACCGGCACGGTCAGGCACACCGACCACGGGGCCCGCTGACCGTGCCACCAAGGACCGGATTCATGCACCTGTTGAGGGTTCTCCGTCCCGCCAATTCGGGTGCGCCGTGGGCATCGAGGGTCTAGCATCCTGAAGATCACGGGAGCTGGGGGCATCATGGTGAACGACGCTGAGCTGCGGCACCTGCGCCGCTGCGTGGAACTGGCGGCTGAGGCCCTGGAGGCGGGCGACGAGCCGTTCGGCTCGATGCTGGTCGCCGCGGACGGGACCGTCCTCGCCGAGGACCACAACCGGGTGGCCTCAGGCGACCGGACACGCCATCCAGAATTCGAGCTGGCGCGCTGGGCCGCGGCGAACATGTCCCCCGGGGAGCGAGCGGCGGCTACCGTCTTCACCTCCGGTGAGCACTGCCCCATGTGTGCCGCCGCGCATGGCTGGGTCGGCCTGGGTCGCATCGTGTACGTGAGCTCTTCCCGGCAACTGGCGACCTGGCTCGCCGAGTTGGAGATTCCCGCGCCTCCTGTGCGGACCCTGCCGATCCGGGACATCGTCCCTGACCTTGTGGTGGAGGGCCCGATTCCCGGACTTGCGGAGCAGGTGCGCGACCTGCACCGCCGCTTTCACGGCGCATCCTGAACGCAACAACGCGGTTCGACGGCCAGATGGAGCGCACGGGCCTCATCATGCGCGCCGACGGCATCGCCGCGCGACGAGGTTCTCCAGGCTGACATCCCGGCGCAGTTGGACCGGTGGGGTGTCGCCGCGGGCCCGGAGCTGGTCTGCCACCCCCCTGCGTGACCTGGGCCTGGTGCCCTGGCCACGGCCGAGGAGGTTCGGCCAACGATGGCCGCGGCCGGCAGGTGCCGGGCCTTCGTCGGCCGCGACTTCACGGCGGATGCGCCCGGCGAAAAACCTCGTCGGCGACATCACCTGCATCGCGAGGTGTCCTCCTGCCTCTTTCGCCTCGCTTCAACCGCGAGCAAGATGTGCCTCGACGGCACGGCAACGTTGTCATGCCTCTCTGCACGCACCTCCTTGGAGACTCCATGCACGGCAGAACGGACCCTGTCCGCTTCAGAGAGCGGGCCTTGTTGTCGCACCGGACACGGCCACAGCCGACGGCTTTGACCCGGTCTGTCCTCCTACTCATCGCCCTGCTGGCCGCGCTCGTCCCGCCGCTCGGCACCGCGAACCCTGCGTCCGCGGCCGCGGACGACACCTCTGCCGGGTCGAACGTGGACCGGGTCAACCCGTTCATCGGGACGACCGGCAGCAGCAGTACCGAGTACGGGGGCATGATCCCAAGTACCGCACCGCCCTTCGGGATGACGCGGTGGTCCCCGATGACGCGCGAGAACTACGTCAGCCGCCTGCCGTACCACCTCGGCGACCCGAAGATCACGGGCTTCATCGGCACCCATCAGCCGGCGATCTGGATGGGCGACTCCGGCTACGTGGTCGGAATGCCCGGGGTCGGCGCCGTCAAGACCACCGCAGCGGACCGCGGGCTGCCCTACAGCCACAGCGACGAGACGGCCTCGCCCGAGTTGTACACCGTGAACATGCACCCTGCGGCCGGACAGACGCTCCGCGCCGAGCTCACCGCCACCTCCCGGGTCGGTGTTCAGCGACTGACCTACCCTCAGGGCACGGGGGCGAACTACGTGGTGCAGGCGACACGCTCCGGTGTCACAGGCGACGTGCACATCGATCCGGCTCGGCGGGAGATCAGTGGTGACAACCCCGACCGCCAGGACAGCAACCTCGGGCCCTTCAAGGCACCCGGCTTCAAGGGCTACTTCGTAGCGCGCTTCGACACCCCCTTCGCCGGCTACGGCACCGCAACCGGCGCCACACAGTACGACCAGCAGAGCGACCGCACGGATCAGGATGTCTCGGGATACGTGCGGTTCCCGTCCGGCACCGTGAACGTCACCGTACGGATCGCGACCTCGTTCATCTCGGTCGACCAGGCGCGGGCCAACCTCGACAAGGAGGTACCCGACCGGCAGACCTTCGACGCCACGGTGGCCAGGACCAGGGCCGCCTGGGCCGACAAGCTCGACAGGGTCGACATCGACGGCGCGACGCACGACCAACGGGCCATCTTCTACACCGCGATGTACCACGCCCTGCAGTACCCCTCGGAGATGTCCGAGTACGGCCGCTACTACAGCGCGTACGACGACAAGGTGCACAAGGGGGTCAGCTACACCGGATACTCGCTGTGGGACACCTTCCGCGCGGAGAACGCCTTCCTCACCCTCTTCGCACCGGAGCGCATCGACGACATGGTGACCTCCATGCTGCAGGACTATCAGCAGGGCGGCTGGCTGCCGTTGTGGAAGAACCTCACCGAGACCAACATCATGGAGGGCACGAACGCCGACTCGGTGATCGCCGAGGACATCGCCAAGGGCTTCCACGGCTTCGATCTGAACCTCGCCTACCAGGCCGTCCGCAAGGATGCGATGACTCCGCCGGACGACGACACCACGCTCTGGTACGGCGACCGCCAGCAAGGCACACCTGTGGAGGCCCGGGCGGGCCTGACGACCTATCTGAAGAACGGCTGGGTCGCGGCGGACCGCACAGCCGAAGCGGGTGCGCGCACCTTGGACTTCGCCTACGAGGACTGGGCCGTCGCGCAGGTCGCCAGAGCAGCGGGCAAGGCCTCCGACGCCGCGTACTTCCTCAAGCGCAGCAAGAACTACCGGAACCAGTACAACGCAGCGACCGGTTTCATGCAGGCCCGCAATCTCGACGGCACCTGGGCCGACGGTGCCTGGACCGAGGGTGACCAGTGGGTGTACACGAACGACGTCCTCCACGACGTCCCCGGCCTGATCGCCCTCAAGGGAGGGGACACCGCCTTCGCCTCCTGGCTCGACACCTACTTCGCCGGAGGACACAACAACCAGACCAACGAGCCCAGCCACCACATCCCCTACCTGTACGACTACGCCGGCCGACCGTGGCGGACGCAGCAACTGGTACGGCAGATCGCCGACGCCAACTACCACAACACCCCTGACGGACTCACCGGCAACGAGGACGCTGGCCAGATGTCTGCCTGGTACCTGCTCTCCGCCCTGGGTATCTACCCGGTGAACCCGGCCTCGGGCCAATACGCCGTGGGCAGTCCCTTCTTCGACAAGGTCACCCTCAGACTTCCCGGGGCGGACCGCCCGCTCGTCATCTCGTCCCCGCACGCGGCGTCCCGCCCGTACGTGCAGGCGCTCAGCCTGAACGGCAAGAGCATCACCAAGCCCTTCCTCAGCCAGGCAGACCTGACGGGCGGCGGCCACCTCGACTTCACCATGAATGCCGCACCACAGGCGTGGAGCGCTTCGACGACACCGCCCCCGGCGGCGCACAACCTCGCCCAGTCCAAGCCAGTCGCGATGATCGACGGAACCCCGGCGGTCGACTGGGGCAAACCCACCGAGAACGCCGTCGACGGCGACCCCGCGACCGAGGCACAGTCAACCAGCGGTGCGCCGTGGAGCCTACGGGTGGACCTGGGCGCCGCCACCACCGTGGGACGCGTGGTGGTCAACCCCGACTGGGAGAACTACCCCGTGAACTACGACATCAAGGTCTCCGACGACGGCACCACCTGGACCACCGTGGCCACGGAGACCGCCGCCGGCGGCACGGCCACCTGCTCTTCCTATGGCGTCACGACGTGCGGTCAGCTGCACGCGTACACGTTCGCGCCGACGAAGGCCCGCTATGTGCTGCTGAGCGTCAACAGTTGGGCCTCCGCGAAGACGGGCGCGCCGGCCGACGGGTACGGCTGGGCGCTGAGAGAGTTCGAGGTCTACGCCGGCTGACACACAACCCTCCACCGCGGCCTGCCTGTTCGGCGCGGATTGCCCTTCCGCCGAACAGGCAGGCCGAGTGCCGCGGTGCGTCGAGGTGCCCGTGCTGTTCCGTTCCCACACGTGCGACGTCAGCCGCGCCCGGGCGACGGCTGCGTAGACGAACGGGATCCCAGTGGTCGCGCACCACTCCTCGGCGGACGAAGGTCACCAAAGGGGCCGGCTCCCGAGCCGTCGCCCTGGCAGCGCTCTTCGAGCCCGTCGAGTCCGCCCAGACCCGCCGGCGAGCCGTGAACCCACCCCACCTCGTCGCCCTGGTTCGCGACGGGGCCCGCTTCGAACGCGGTCAGCTCGTCGAGCGCGCCGAGGCGGTCGTGGCCTGACCGATGGTGAAGGTGGCACCGGGGGCGGCGTAGTCGACAAGACCGTCGAACCGTGCAGAGGCGCGGGCCACCGCCTGCTGGGGGGTGAGGAAGCGGCCGACATGCGTGACGATCAAATGGCCTGTCCGGGCCGCGCGGGCGGTGTCGCCGGAGTCCTCGGGGGTGTGGTGCACCTGGTCACCCTCGGCCGGCGCCTGTGCGCTCTCGGCCTCGCACAGCAGCACGTCGCATCCCTCGGCCAGCTGCGTGAGGCTCGGGCACGGCGCGGTGTCCCCGGAGTACACCAGCGACGTGCCGGCCGCCTCGATGCGCACGGCGAACGCCGGAATGTCGTGCGCCACCGCCCGGCTGGTCAGCCGCAGCGAGCCGATGGCCGCCTGGTGCCCGTCGTGCAACTCGGTGACGGCGAAGGCGGATTCGACCGGACTGCGAGTCGAGGTGTTGGTGAGGAACCCGGCCAGCCGGTCGGCGATTCCCGGCGGGCCGAAGAGCGGAACAGGCGCCGCCAGGCGGATGTCCGCGTACAGGGCGGCGTAGTACGCGGTGAGCAGGTCCGCGCTGTGATCGGCGTGCAGGTGGGAGATCCAGATCGCGTCGAGCTCGTCCAGCCGCACATGCCGCTGCAGCGGGCCGAGCGTCCCGCTCCCCGCATCCACCCAGATCCGGGTGTCACCGCTCGACACCAGATAGCCCGAGCACGGGTTGTCCACGCTCGGGTACGGCGTCGCACTCCCCAGGACCGTAAGGCGAGGAAGCTCATCACTCATCACGGGATCTTAGAACACATGATCCACAGGGTGGGACCCTTTCACCGTCACCGCCGCACGCCTCCTGCTCTGGCTCCGCTCCTGATCGAAGGAAGGGAACCTAGTGGTGCCAGGCACGCCCGCCCGTGTTGTGGATGAATCGCTGGAGCACCTTGAGGGTGGTCAGGTACTCCTCGTCGGAGATGCCCGCGTGCCGTTCCGCCCACAGCTCGTCCTGGAGGACCGCGGCCTTGTCGTAGAACGCACTGCCCTCGGCGGTGATACTCAGGCGCCCCTCGGAATCCTCGGTGGTCCAGCCCTGGGCGATAGTCGTGTCGATCTCCGACTCCATGGTCTGCGAGCCCGTGTCGAGGTAGTTCCTGAGGAGGCGGGACACCTCGTCCCGGGTTTTGACCGTGTCGGCTCGTGCGACTTGTGCGAGGACCCACCACTGCGGCTGGGTGGTGCCGATCTCGGCGAGGGCGCCCCGGGTTCGGGTGACGACAGCCTTGAAGGCGGCCCAACTCCAGTAGCCGATGGGCTGCTGGATCAGTTCGGCGTCGTTGTGCGAGTACTCCACGGCCAATCCCTCCGTCTTTGCCTGAACTGGTTCGACGAGACCGACCATAAAAACTCAACCAGGCTTGAGGTCAAGGCTCTTCGGCTGGCTTCTGCCTCTCGATCAAGGGGTCTGCCGCGCCGCCACCACGTTGTTGTCGGCGGCAGCTCAAGCTTCATCTGCGGCGTCGGCACACCGGCGAGGACGAAAGTCCCGGCCAGGTCGCGGGCGTAGAAGGCCTGTTGATTTCTCCGGGCGGCCGACCGCCTCGATGAGCACGTCCGCGCCGAAACCACCGGTCAGCTCGCGTACCGCCTCCACCAGGTCCCGTTCCCGCGAGTTGACGGTGTGCGTGGCGCCCAGGGACGCGGCGGTGGCGAGCTTGCGGTCGTCGATGTCCACCGCAATGATCTTCGCCACGCCCGCCAGCCGGGAGCCGACCACCGCCGCGTCACGCCAGTTGAGGACCACGAAGTCGCCGGGCGCCACATCCGTGACACCCTCGCCGAACCGACTCCACGACGCCCGCGGTCGTGACCGAGCAGGAAGGGGAACTCGTCCTTGATGCCACCCTCACGGTAGTGGAGGTCGGTGTGACACACCCAGCTGGTTTCCCTTGCTTTCCGTGGAGATGAGCGGAGATGACGCGCCGACCGTTCAGGCGGTCGGCCGGACGCGTAGGGGCAGGGACGCCCATGAGCGCAGGGTGTTGTTGGGGTGGCGGTGCGGTGTGCCGGTGGGTTCGATCCGCTCGACGCGGTGG
This sequence comes from Streptomyces sp. NBC_00076, assembly GCF_045041235.1. Taxonomy (NCBI): domain Bacteria; kingdom Bacillati; phylum Actinomycetota; class Actinomycetes; order Kitasatosporales; family Streptomycetaceae; genus Streptomyces; species Streptomyces sp. NBC_00076. The sequence continues at coordinate 10,456,606 of NZ_CP108242.1, read as the reverse complement.
GCCAGGGCGGTCAGCAGCGCCTCGGCCTCCAGTCGGGCGACGTGCTGGCCGATGCACTGGTGCAGGCCCATGCCGAAGCCGACGTGGCCCGAGGGATCGCGGGTGAGGTCGAAGCGGCCGGGGGAGGTCCAGCGGTCGGGGTCGCGGTTGGCCGCGCCGAGGAGCATGAGGATCTTCGTGCCTTCGGGGATGACGGTGCCGGCGATGGTCACGTCGGTGGTGGCGGTGCGGAAGAAGGTCTGCACGGGCGACTGCCAGCGGACCGCCTCGTCGAACGCGGCCCGCGCCAACTCCGGTTGCTCCCGCAGCCGTTGCCACTCCTCGGGGTGAGTGGCACATGCGTACAGGCAGGCCGCCAGGCCGTGCACGGTGGTGTCGACGCCGGCCGTGAGCAGCGACCGCACCACCAACGGCGCCTGCTCGTGCGTCAGCTCGCCTCGGTCGGCGGCGGCCCAGATCAGCGCGCCGAAGCCGTCCTCGCTGAGCGCCTCCCGTTCACACTGCGCGTTCACCCACACCGACAGCTCGGCCACCCGGTGGGCATCCGCCGCGACGAGGTCATTGCGCGGGCCGAACGCGTTGAAGGCCATGTTGCCGTACGGCAGCAGGTTCTCCCGGCCGTGTGGACCGAGGCCCACCGCGTCCGGGAAGGCCCGCAGCGGGAAGGCCTCCGCCAGCGCGGTAAAGGCGTCGAACTCGTTCCCGTCGGCCAGGACTTGGTCGACGAGTTCCTCGGCCGCCACGGCCCACGACGCGCGCAGGCGACGCAGGGCGGGCGGGGCGAGGATCTCGCGCAGGATCCGGCGCGGGGCGTCGTGCCGGGGCGGGTCGGCCTCCAGCAGCAGGCTCGGCGGACGCCACGGCTTCTCGTGCCGGAAGTTGGCCAGGCCGACGCCCGAGCCGGACTCGAAATGCTGCCAGTCCACCAGGGCGGCGTGCACCTGCTCGTAGCGGGCCAGCGCGTGGACGTCGTAGCGCGAGAGGTACACGACCGGACCGGCCTCGCGCAGGGCGTGGTGCAGCGGTTCGGGGTCCAGCAGGACCTCGTGGGCGAACGGGTCGGCGTCACTGACGGGCGGCACGACGGCACCGTCCAGTGCCTCGGTCATCACGGCTCCTTGAGAAGTGAAGACGTCTCGGACATCAGAGATCGGTCTCAGAGATCGAGAACAAGACGGTCGCCGCAGGAACGCGACACGCACAGGAACATGCAGTCGTTCGCCGCCCGTTCATGGTCGGCCAGCACCGAGTCCCGGTGGTCCGGCTGCCCGTCCAGCACCGGTGTCAGACATGTTCCGCAGGTGCCCTGCTCGCAGGAGGACAGCACGTCGGCACCGGCGCGACGCGCCGCATCCAGCACCGAGACCTCCGGGGTGACGGTGATGCTACGTCCGGTGCGGCGCAACTCGACCTCGAAGGGCGCGTCCCGCACCGACGCGGTCTGCGCGGCGGCGGTGAAGCGCTCGACCCGCAGGGCATACGGTGGCCAGGCGGCGCACGCCGCTTCGACGGCGGCGAGCAGCGGAGCGGGGCCGCAGCAGTACACCTTGGTGTCCGGCCGCGGTGTGCCCAGCCAGGTCGCCAGGTCCAGCAGCCCGAGTTCGTCCTGCGGGACGACGTGCACCCGTTCGCCGTGGGCAGCCGTCAGCTCCTCGCGAAAGGCCATCGACGACCGTGTACGCCCGCCGTACAGCAACTGCCAGTCCGTACCGAGCAGTTCGGCCTGGCGCACCATGGGCAGCAACGGGGTGATGCCGATGCCGCCCGCGATGAACAGGTACTTCTCCGACGGCACCAGGGGGAAGTGGTTGCGCGGGCCGCCGACCCCGACGCGGTCTCCCGCACGCAACCGATCGTGCACATAGGCGGAGCAGCCGCGGCCCGCGGGATCCCGCAGCACGGCGATCCGGTAGGTGTGCGCGTCCCATCGGTCGCCGCACAGGGAGTACTGTCTGGTCGCCCCTCCCCCACTCCCGGCTTCGTTCGAGCGGCGGGGCCCCCATGGCAGGGCCAGGTCGATGTGAGAGCCCGGCGTCCAGTCCGGCAGCCGGGCGCGGTCCGGGTGAGCGAGAGTGAGTGCCACGACGCCCTCGGCGACATCCTCCTTCGCGGAAACCGTCAGAGTCGCCGCGTTCCTCGGCGTCGACCGCCCCGCGGCGACGCCGGACCCGGCATCCGCGACCTCACTGGTTCCGACCACGTTGTCGCCTCCCGTCGTTGGGTTGCAGGCAGGATGCGCGCGGACGACAGACGGTCGCGACGGCATTCTCAATCAGTGAGAGACGAACTTCCACCGACGGTCATACGGCCGCCGCGCTGCCGGCACGTGGGTCACCGCGCTCGTGACGCCGCGCCGGGTTTCCGGTGCCCCAGCGCGCGGGAAGCGCCACGTGCCGGGGTCCGCACGACCGGTACGACGGACGTGGCCCGGCGCCAGGTCGGTGTCCGGTGTTGTTCGGCACCTGACTCATGGCGGCTGCGAGCGGGGGTACGGGCGGATGGAACGAGGGCCTGCCATACCTGACTGACAGCGGACCGCCGACAGGCACCGCGAGTGGTCACTCCGCGTAGCCCTCTGGCACCGCTGGGGATCGGCCGCCGATCTCGCACCAACAGTCGGCGCCCAGTGGTCCTGCGACGGTCCCCGAGGCTGGCGGGCGACGCCCCCGGCAAGGTGAGCACGGCCCCCCGGCCGCGGCATTCCTCACCGTCGCCGTTCACCGCGCGATCCTCTGGTGTGGGCGAAGCGCCCCCCGGTGTTATTCAATGAGGTGTGCGGTCAGGGGTCTCCGGGCCCCGTCGCACGGGTCCGAGTACGGCCCCGGCACCGCGCCGGGGATTGTCGAGAGGGCCGCATGGACTCCACACCCACCCCCTCGCCCTCGTCGCCGTTTGACCTGGTCAGCAGCGCCCTGGGGCGCTACATCCCGCGCGGCGGAGCGGCAGCGGCCGCCGGTCTTGGCAACGCGCAGGGCGACCGCGCCCCCCGCCGGCGCATACCCGACGGCCCGACAGACGCCCGGCAGGATCAGATTCTCGGCGTGGTCAACCTGGACAGGGATCTGAGAATCACCCGCTGCAATCTGGACGCCCCCGTATTCGCGGGTCTGGAACCCGCTGCCGGGAGTCCTTTCGCCGATCTCCTGCCCCCCGGGGACGTACCGACGGTCACACGGCGGTTGCGGCAGGTCCTGGAGATCGGTGAGGCGCACGTCGCCCGGATCCAGCGCCTGCGGCGGGGCGACGGGTCGGAGCTGGTGGTCTCGATGAGCATCCTGCCCGCCGCGGCACCTGATGACGGCTTGACCGTCTCCCTGATCGCCATGGCCAGGAGGCTGCACCTGTACGCCGCCGAGAACGCGATCGGCACCTCGCTGGACATCGGCGAGACCGCGCAGTCGCTGGCGGAGTCACTGCTGGCCTGGGGAGACGTGGCCGCCGTCGACCTCGACTTCGCCGTGTGGACGGGCGAGGGAGTCACCGACCAGGCGCAGGGCCGCATCCGGCTACGGCGGGCAGCCCTGGTGCCGGACAGGGCGTGGCCCGAGGGTTACGTGACTCCGGGCGGCGATCTTCCGAGCGACGCGAGTCGCCTGCTGGCACAGGCGGTACTGCGGAACGATGCTCCGCAGGCCATCGTCATACCCGACCGGGAGTCGGTCGAGCGGCTACTCGACAGTCCGCGAGTGGTACGTGCCCTGGTGCCAGGTGACCGGTCGGCGAGTGTCGCGTGCATACCGCTGGTTCTGGACTCCGCGCCGCCCGTCGTGCTGGGCGTGGCGGAGGTCTGGCGGCGGGCGGGCTGCCCCTTCCGTGACAGCGAGTTGTTCGACCTGCAAGAACTGGTGGCCAGGACCGCCCATCACGTCGATCTGGCCCGTCAGCATCAGCGCGAGCACACGCAGGTGCTGGCGTTGCAGCGCCGGCTGCTGCCCCGGGCCGGCGGCCACACCATTGAGATCGCCAGCATCTACCAGCCCGCCACCCCCGACAGCGCGGGCGTCGGCGGCGACTGGGTGAACAGCTTCCCGCTGCCGGACGGTCGTACCGCGCTGGTGGTCGGTGACGTCGTCGGGCACGGCCTGGGAGCCGCGGCAGCCATGGGCCAGCTAAGTATGGAGGCACGCGCGCTGCTGTCGGCGGGGCTGGCACCCGACGAGGTGCTGGAGCACCTGGACGAGACCGTGACGCTGCTGGACGACACGGAGTCCGGGCTGACGGCCGGCTACAGCGCCCTCGGCTCCACCTGCTGCATCGCCCTCTACGACCCGGTCAGCCACCATGTGGCGCTCTCCAGCGCCGGCCACCTCCCCCCGGTCCTGATGCTTCCGAACGGGCACGCGGGTCCCCTCCCGATCCGTCCTCACCCCGGTCTGGGGGCCGAGTTCGCGTTGCGGGAGCCGTTCGACGTGCACACGTTCAGGGCGCCCCCGGGCTCCCTGCTCGCCCTCTACACCGACGGCCTGGTGGAGGATCGGACCCTGTCGATCGACGAGAGCATCAGCAGACTGGCGGATGCCGTGTCCACGGTGCACCCCTGGGACGCCCTGCAGCAGGCCGCACGGCACGTCGTCTCCGCGCTGGCGCCCGTGCGCCAGCGCGACGACGTGACCCTGCTGCTCGCACGCATGATCGGCTACCGCAAGGAGGACACCGCGACCTGGCGGCTGCCCGCCCGCGACGACGCGCCCGCCCGTGCCCGCGCGCACGTCTTGGCGCTGCTGCGGCAATGGCACACCAGGGGCGGCACCCAGAACGACGTACCGCTGCTGGTCAGCGAACTGGTCACCAACGCGGTGCGCTATGCCACCGGGCCCATCACGATACGGCTGATCAGGGCCGGTCCCAGCCTGCTGTGCGAGGTGGGCGACACCGGCAACGGCAGGCCACATCTGAGCCGGGGCGGCCTTCTCGACGACGGCGGGCGTGGCCTGCACATCGTGCACAGGCTCACCACCCGGTGGGGGGTGCGGTGGACGGACACCGGCAAGGTGGTCTGGGCGGAAGTCGCAAGGTGACGCGGCTGCGGCGCGGGGCGCGCCCCCGCACGCGAGTGCGGCGAGGGCCGGGGCGTCGTGCGCCACAGCCGACGGCACCGACGGTACGGGCGCATCCTCAGCGATCCCGGTGGCGTGACCGGTGATGCGGGCCGCCCGTCTGCTGCCGGCACGGTGGCGCGGGCTCCCTCTACAGCCACTCCCCTTCCAGGGCGGTGGCGGTGAGCCCCGGTGCCGCCGCGTACAGGACGGCGCGATGGCCCGGCTTCTGCCCGGCGTCGTGCGCCCGCCTCAGGATGTCGAACACGGCGGCGCCCCCACGGTTGCCGCTGGTGTAGCTGTCCCGGCTGTAGTCCAACAGCCCCGACGGCCACGCGTCGGGCATCGTCTGCTCCATGTACTCCAGCACCCTGGTCCCGCCGGGGTGCGCGAGCAGCACGTCGGGGTGCCAGGAGTCGGGGTCGTCCTGGTAACGGAGGCGCAGCCATTCCCACATCGCGGTGACCGTCTCCTGTACGGCGCGCGGCCCTCGCCGGTCCATCACGAAGTGGGTGCCGTCCGCCCGCGTGTCCAGGCGGTGCAGGTTCTGGGTGCCGGGCAGGGTGTGGTGCCAGGCGGCGTCCAGCCGTAGCACCGACTCGCGTCTCGGGCGGCCCGTGACCACCGCGCCGACCGCGGTGTCCGCGAACAGCAACCGGACGATCAGGGACTCGATGGTGTCGTCCGCGGGCTGGTAGGTCGTGCTCAGCGCCTCCGCGATCACGACCAGGACCACGCGGTCGGGGTCCGCTGCCACGAGATCCGCCGCCAGGGCCAGGGAACGGGTCCCCGCGACACAGGCCCACTGCGTAGCCGGCAGCAGCATCGCGTCGTTGCGGAGCGGAAGCCTGTTCGCCAGGGCGATGTCCAGACCCGGCAGCGCCGGGGTGGTGGAGTGACTGGTGATCAGGCAGTCGACGTCCGCGACGTCCAACCCGGCTGTCTGCAGTGCCCCGCGAGCCGCACGCTCCCCGTAGGACTGCACGGCTTCCCAGGCCGGGGCGGTGCGCTCCTGGACGGTCTGCGGCGCGGGTATCGACTCTAGGGCGGCGATCACACGGTCCACGTCCTGCTGGGTGAACCCGTCACGTGCCAGCGCCTTTTGAGCGGGGCCGATGCCGACGGCCCGCAGGCCACTGCCGTCGCCGGGCGCGACGGCGGTCTCCAGAGGCAGCATCCACCCGCGGGTCTCGATGCCCGTACTGGCCGCGATGCCGTCGATCCGCGGCGCCCACGCGGCGTGCGGGTGCCGGTCGCGCACCTCCGCCACGATCTGGCTGGTCTCCACGGTGTGTTCGCCGTGTATCACGGCAGGGGGACAGAGGTAAGCGGCCATGATGGGCACCTTTCCAGGGGAACAAGGAGGAACGTCACGAGGGCGATAATGGGACATTTTGGAACTTCTCACCCATACCAACGGGCCCCACTTCGGGAGTCGCTACGCCTGCGAGCATGAACGCCAAAGGGACATATCCGCTGTGATGCAGACAACTTGGGCGACCCTTGAGGGCGTGATACGCAGCACACCACTGAGGCGCCCAAAGCGGTTCCACAGGTCTTATCTGACTTGCCGTCAGCCTGGGACCAGCTGGTCAGGCCGTGCAGTGTCGCACCCCCCTGCCACGCTGTGCGCCATGACAGCAGCCAAGGACTCGCCCGCCTCCGCCACCCCCGCGGACACGATGGACGCCCTGTTATGGCGGTGGGCGGATCACCTCGATCCCAACGGCGAGGGGGTAATGAGGCGGCCGGAATGGTTCGCGTACGTCGGAGAGCTGGTGCTGGCGGAAGGGGTCACCTGGTACGCAATGACGACCTAAGGTAGCTGGGTTCACGGCAACCTGCCCTCCGGCCTGCGCACCGCCCCGGTGTACGTGGGCTTCTACTGGCACGACGAGGGCGCCGGGCCGGCGGTGGCCCGGGTCAGCATGGTCGTTCTGCCGCAGGCGGATGCCGCCCGGATCGTCGCGGCCGAGTGGGGCGACGGATACGGTGCCTACGAACCGGCAGCGGTGGACGGATACGCCGTCCTGTGCAGCGATCCCTTCGACCCGCTGCACGTCAGACGGCTACGAGGCAGTGGAGGAGGACGGAACGGTCGTCTGCCTCGCCTTCATGGAATGCGACTTCTTCGACTGGTGCTCCAGCGGCGTGCCGCTGTCCGGCCTGGTCAGAGGCGATGTGTGGAGGGTGGTGGGCTGGTGGTGCATCAGGGGCGCTCTTGCGGGACCGCCACTCCAACACGAGGGCTGCCTTTCGCTTCGATGATCTGCCTGGGTTGAGCGGGCCTGTGACGCCAGTCGTCACCGGCTGTACGGGATGCGGGAAAGGCTTATGGGGTGGGCAACGGCGCCCAGGCTCTTGGCCGTTGTGTGGCAGGCGTGAGATCGTCCGCTGGTGACCGACGCTGCTGGGGAAACGATTTCGGCACGACCGGACGACCGCAGTGCGTCCGTTCTGCGCTTCGCGTTGGAACTCGTCGCCTGGGTGGCGACCCCTTGGGCGCTGGCCAGCCACTCATGGCTGCTTGCGGCCCTGTCCGTGGTGTTCCTGATCGGCCTTCCCACGTGCTTCTCCACCCCGGGTGACAAGGCGCACGTGATCATCGCAGTACCGGGTTGGGTCACGATCCTTCTGGTGCTTGTCCAACTCGCCGCGGCCGTGGCTTCGTCGTGGCTGGCCTGGCCTGCGTGGGCGGCGGGCCCGGTGACCCTGCTGGCCGCCGCCACCCTCGTCACGGAGCGCCGACGCTGGCGATGGCTGGCCTCCAGCGAACCAACTCGTCATCTGAGGCGCCCATCCGGCAACTGAGTCGCCGCGGGCTCAGCGAGAAGTTACGCCAGAGGGTCAACCAGTGTGCTGGAAGATTCAGCGAAGCCTCCCGGGCCAGCGGCGTGAGTGCGCGATCGTTACGGCACTACGAGGATGAGGGCTTGATCGTCCCCGGGCGTTGCAGCAACGGGTTCCGCGACTGCTTCGAAGCCGCTGGCGAGATCGTGGGCATCGGTCCGGACGTCGAGGGCCCGCTTCCGCTCGGCACCCACGTCGTCGGGGCCGGCCCGGGCGCCTTCGCGCAGTACATGACGATGCCGACCGCAGCTGCACTTCCCGTACCCGCCGGTTGGAGCGACATCGAGGCCCTCGGCCCGGTGTTGAACTGGGCCACCGCCTTGGCGGCACTGAAGCCGTTGGGCGAGATCAAGACAGGTGACGTGGTGCTCGTTCATGCCGCGGCCGGAGGCGTGGGGCAGGCCGCCGTCCGCCTCGCCCGCCACTACGGTGCGCGCGTGATCGCCACGGCGTCACCGGCCAAGCACGACACCGTCAAAGAGCTCGGCGCCGACGCTGTCCTGGACAGCACACGCCCCGATCTGGCCGAGGAGATCACCCGCATGACCGGCGGTGTCGACCTGGTCCTGGAATCGGTGGGACAGGCCACGTTCAAGGTCAGCCTGTCGGTCACCAAACCCTTCACAGGACGCATCGTGGTGTTCGGTGCCGCTTCCGGCGACGCCACTTTGACCACGCACGACCTGGTATTCCCCCACCAGGTCCAAGTCAAGGGCCTGCACATCGGTGCACTGGCGGCCGCAGCCCCGTCCGTCTACCAGTCGTTTCTCGTCGAGATCGAGGCCCTCATCGCCCAAGGCGTATACCCCCAGGCGACCCCCTCCCTGAAGCCCGGCACGGGCGGTGTCTTCGTCGTCCGGGTGAACGACGAGGTGGTGTGGGACCGCCGGGAGCAGGTTGAGCTTCTCGATCTGCGCGGCGCTCAGTTCCACGCCGTCGGCAGCGGTGTTGAGCGCTGAGCAGAACAGCCAAGGGCCGACCGTTGCCGTCGCAGGCAAGTTGGTTTTCGCTGGCCAGTCCGCCTCGGGATCGGCCGAGTTCGTGATCGTGATCGTCCGAGTTCGTGAACCTCAGATTCGTCCTGCCGGTTGATCCCCCGTTACGTGGTGACGGACTCCCCTGGCACGACGACCGGTCGTGACCGGCGGCCCCTGCTGTCCGGGTGAACCCGGCCCTGTGGTGAGTGGCAGGCGCCGAGCCTACGGGAAGGTCCTTGCGTAGACCGGACAAGCGATGGCCAAGGAGCGACCCGATGCCGAAGTTCCTCATCCAGGCGACCTACACACGCGATGGAGCCAAGGGGCTGCTCGAGGAGGGCGCGAGCAGCCGCAGCGCCGCCGTCGACCAGGTCGTCACCGGCCTGGGTGGCACGGTCGAGGCCATGTACTTCGCCTTCGGTGAGGACGACATCGTCCTCATCCTCGACTTCCCCGACCCGGTCTCCATGGCCGCCGCGAGCCTCACGGTCAAGGCCAGCGGCGCTCTCCGCACCCGGGCCACCCCGCTCCTCACCCTCGACGAGATCGACGAGGCCGCCCGCCGAGAGGTCGCCTTCCGCGCCCCAGGCGCGTAGGGGACTCCTGCCGGCGGATGCGTGGGCGGGGTCGGCAGAGGCGGCCCGGGGCTGAGCGCACGCCACATGGCTTTTGGTGTAGTGGTTCCGCGGACGGGATGGAGTGGGGACCGTGGCGTTCGCGGGGTCGGCCGGTGGGAACGAGTCCATGCCCTCTCCCGAGGCGGCCCCGGAGTCCGGGCGACGGTCCTGGGCACCGCTGCTGGCGGTGTGTGCCGGGTATTTCATGGTGATCCTGGATGTGACGGTCATCAATGTCGCGGTGCCGGTGATCGGCCGTGAACTGTCGGCATCGCTCACCGGCGTCCAGTGGATCACCGACGGGTACACCCTGGTGTTCGCCGGGTTCCTGTTGACCGGTGGCGCGCTGGGCGACCGGCTGGGCAACCGTCGTGTCTTCTGCTCGGGTGTGGCGGTTTTCACCGTGTCCTCGGCCGCGTGCGCGCTCGCGCCGAACTCCCCCTTCCTGGTTGCGGCCCGGCTGGTGGAGGGGCTCGGTGCGGCGCTGATCGTGCCCGGTTCCCTGGCTCTGCTCCAGCAGTCCTACCCGGCGCCGGCCGCCCGCTCGCGGGCCTTCGGGCTGTGGGGTTCGATGGCGGGCATCGCGGCATCAGCCGGTCCGCTGCTGGGCGGGCTGCTCGTCACCACGGTGGGGTGGCGCTGGGTGTTTTTCATCAACCTGCCGGTCGGTGCGGCCTGCCTGGTGCTGACCCTGCGGCATGTGACACGCTCGCCCCGCCGGGCCACCCGCGCCTTGGACTGGCCGGCACAGTGCGCGGTCGTCGCGGCGGTGGCGCTACTGACCGCGGCGCTCAACGAGGCCGGGCGGCGGGGCTGGTCAGATGTGACTGTTCTCGCCGGGATGGGCCTGGCCGTGCTGGCAGCCGCGGCGTTCGTGGTACGCGAGCGGCTGGCCCGCTCACCGGTCCTTCCCGTGAGCCTGCTGCGTTCTCGTACGATGAGCGGCGGATCCGTCATCGGCCTGCTGTTCAACTTCGGCTTCTACGGAATGGTGTTCACCGCCAGCCTGGAATTCCAGCACCAGCGCGGCTACAGCGCCCTCGGCACCGGGCTGGCGCTGTTCCCGGCGGTGGCGATGACCATGTTCGCCTCCGTTTTGTCCGGACGCCTCAGCCGCCGCACCGGCGACCGTCCGCTGGTGATCTCCGGCATGCTCCTGGCTGCCCTGGGTCTGGCCGGCTGGGCCTCGGCGGGAGCCGACCCCGCCTACGTGCTGCTGGTGGCCCCGATGATGGCTGCGGGATTCGGTACCTCCTTCGCCCTCACCGGCTCGACCGCCACCGTGATGGGTGCCGCGCCCCCGGAGTACTCAGGGGCAGCCTCCGCCCTGTTCAACACCACCCGCCAGGTCGGCAGCGCCACCGGCGTAGCGCTCGGCGGCAGCCTGCTCGCCACAGCCACCGACTACAACACGGGGCTGCGCACGAGCATGGCCATCGGCGCGCTCGCCTACCTGACCGCCGCAGGCCTCGCGTGGCTGTGCGTGCCGAAGAGGTCCAAGGCGAAGAGCTGACGACGCCAGCGCACATGTGAACTTCGCATGACTGGCAGAACACGGATTCACAGCTGTCGCCAACCGGCTGTGGCCCTACGTCCGCAGAGTGATGCAGAAGCTGGAGAAGCAGTGCGTGGCGGAGACAAACGGCAAGACAAGCAAGGCGAACGGCTGGGAGGACCATCAGGGGCGGTGGATCGTGTACCGGTGATGGCCGGGTGGGCGGACCTGGTCGTACATGAGGATCGCATGGCGATTCATCCTGCTGATCAGGCGACCGTCTTCCGGGTGTCTCGGAGACTTCCTCCGCCTCCAACTGGGCGGCGCCCCTGCCGCTGCCTGTCGCCCCCCTCTGCGGGTGCGTCCGAGCGTCCCAGTCGGCCCCTTGAGCACGACAGTTGGCCGCGCGGTTGACGGTGTCCGACTCGGCAGGAGAGTCGCCGGGCGCCAAGTCGACTACCGATCACCTGAGCTGGTCAGACCGGCACCACGGCACAAGAGCTGGCAGACTCCGCTCCTTCCGGTGATCACGACGCCCGGCGGGAGGCCGGCGTTATCGCGCGCGGGACGCGGGGGCGCTATGCGGCCAGACGCATCAACAGTTCCTTGGCGTGGGTCTCGGCGGCCGTGAGGGCCTCAGTGCGGGAGGCCTCGAAGAGCGGGACCAAGTCGGCCATCGCGGGAACGGTCGGGGCCAGGGTCAGCTCGGGGACGATGAAGGTGACATCCAAGCCGAGACCGGTGCCGAGGGCCTGGTGCAGATAGCTCTGCACATAGTCGTTGCCATGCTGGGGTGTGCCCTGCTGGTACGACCCGCCGCGGCTGGTCACGACGACGGCAGGCTTGCCTCCGAGCGAGGGGTTCTCGGTCATCGCCGTGCGGCCTACGGCGAAGACGTGGTCGAGCCAAGCCTTCAGCGTCGAGGGGATCGAGTAGTTGTACATCGGGGCGCCGAGCAGGATCACGTCCGCCGCCTCGGCCTCCTCAATCAGCTTGGCGCGCAGAGCGAAGGCGGCCCGCTCCTCGGGGGACTGATCGGTGGCTGGGGTGTAGCCGGCGTAGTAGGCGGCGGCCTGCAGATGGGGTATGGGTTCGGCGTCGAGGTCACGGTAGATCACCGTGCTCTGCTTGTGCTCGTTCTCCCATGCCTCGCGGAACGCGGCGGTCACAGCGCGGGAGTGCGAGTTCTCGCGGTTGAGGGAAGTATCGATGTGCAGCAGCGTGGCCATGGTTGTTCTCCTGAGCTGAGTGGTCCGCGGCCAGGCAACCCGGACGGGTCGCACAGCCCACGGAGACTTCGTCGGCGGATCATCTGGTGCGCGGGTTGCAGGGCTGCCTCCGCGACCGCCCTGCTGTGGGCAACATCCTGCTTCCTCAAGCAGGGTTGAGGTCCAGCGGTCGTGATCCAGATCACCGCCCAAGGCGGCATCGCCTGTGCCCAGGACAGCTAGGCAGCCACTGCCGAGCACAAGGCCGCCAACCACAAGACTCAGAGGCCAACCGGGGCAGTCGCTCAGTCACAGCGAGCCCGCGCGACCCGTGGAGGAGCGGGCCACCTCCAGCAACCGAGCGCAAGCACGTCCCCGTTTGCGCTCCTCCACGTACCGCCTGCTGCGGCTGCTCTTGCTACCCGCCCGCACTCCTTCCTCTGGACTCCCGTCCCGCCCTTCCGGCGTCCACAGTCACGAGGGAGGCCGACTGGCAAACGAGTGGCGGGTGCGCCCGTTCGGCCCGCCTGTGTTGCTGTGCCTCGCCGGGGCTTCTGTGATGGGTCGGGGTGCTTCTGACGCCCTGTGGACTCGATCTTTCGGAGGTATGAGTGGCAATCCGTCTATGGGGCGCGAGCATGGCCGCGACGGCAGGCCTTGCCGGTTCCCTTCTGCTCAGTGCTCCCCCGTCCGCTGCCGTGGACACGCAGACCTCCACCGTCGATCGCTCCCTGACACCGGCGGTTTTCGCCCCGCCGCCGGCGGGTGAACAGGCAGCCCAGGAGGGCAAGCAGCGGCAACAGGACCTCCGGCCCGCAGCGGACGGCCAGGAGGCGCGCTGCCTGGGGCTGGTGCCGTCGCCCTACCCCTACGCACACACGCAATTCACGTGCAACGACTGGCGGTTCGGCCCGGCCAAGCTGCCGCACACCGGGATCCTCGGCAACATCCTCAGAGGCTACGACCGGTTCGGCAGCCTCACCCCGGTGGAGTTCCTCAACAAATGGTGGGACCCGGCGGGCAACTTCGGGCAGGGCGACTGGAAGTACTCAAAGATCCCGGACGACGGCTTCGCCCATGACAAGCAGGGGAACGTCATCGCGGCCGAGATCACCCTCAAGCGCGGCCAGCTCCTGGACCGCTTCGGCAATGAGTTCGGCAAGTTCCTCGCGCCGGCCGGTGCCAAGTACGGTGAACGCTCGATTCCGCCGTCCAACCTCAACACCCAGGACCCGCGGTACCCCTACGACTACCGCCTGTACCGGGTGAAGAAGGACACCCTCGTGTGTACCGGGCCTGTCGCCCCGGCCTTCGAGCAACCCGGCCTGGGTGTGCAGTACGTCACCTCGGTCAACGCCAAGCAGACCAAGTACTGCCCCCATGTGAAGACCGGCGCGACAGTGAACTCCCTGGTGGGCAACCACCACCTGAAGCGGGCGAACTGATCGCGGAAGGGCCGAGGGCAGGAGCAGGGGCGGGACATGGACCGTCACCAGCTGTGCGAGGCGCTGAGCGCGGCCGGGGTCCCGGCAGGACTGTACGAGATCGCAGACTGTCCTGGCTCCCCCGGCGGCCCCAGGCCGGAGGACCGCCTCTACCTGGAGGAACAGGCTGGTGAGTGGGTGGTGGGCGTCCAGCAGCGGGGCATGCGCACGGTGCTGGAGCGTTTCCCTGACGAGGACCGGGCCTGCCGCAGCCTTTACGCCGAGCTGACCGACCGCAGCTCGCCGCCCTCGCCGCTCACTCCCGAGGAGACCGAGGAGCTCCTGCACGACAGTGAGGGCATCCGGCGCCGCGCCCGCGAGCAGCTGGCGCGGGCACTGGAAATCGCCGCCCAACAGCCACCGCAAAGGGATACCGGGCAGCATGCCCGAGGGGATCCAGGCCGCTGACCACACGCCGAGGGCCGCAGCCCGCTCATGACTGCGGCCCTCGGCGCGCGGACCGGCGGGTCGCCTTGCGACCGCACGCCTTCAAAACGCTACGAGCGGGTCGTGGTCCGGCAGGGTGGCGTCTCGCAGTGATGAAGCCAATGCAGATGATGGAGCTGATGCGGACCCTGTCGGCACGGGCGCTGGCGATGCCGGTGTTCTTGCAGGTAGCGGTCACCAACAGTGCGAGGTCGGTGGCATACGAGCTGACGGTGCCGACGGCGTCCTATGCGTGGTGAGACGGACGAGTCGCCTGTCGCACAGGGCTGCGGCGAGGCCGAGAAAGGCCAGGTAGTCAACGGGATTGCGTTCGTAGCGGGGTTGAGTCGGACACCTCGGCGTCCTGGTCGTTCGCTGGACTCGACGCCTTTCGGGCGATGCGCACTCCGATGCGCTAACCCGCTACTACCTGGCTTTCCTCGGCCTCGCCGCGGCCAACTGCTGCTACATGGGAGCGGGTCCCGCACTCGTGGTGCGAGACCCAGCTGTCCAGCTCTGGATTAACCGATCACCGTGCAGAAGTTGCCGATGTTCTGGTTCGTGTCACCGGTGCCCGAACCGACCGGAGCGAAGATGGCGCCGGCTTCGAAGCCCTGCTGGCAGCCCACGATCTGCAGGTTGTTGACGACGGCGTCGAAGGGGTCGTCGTGGCCACCGTTGGCGCTGGCAACCCCGCTGCCGACAAGACCGAGGCCGCCGACCATCGCCGCTACGGCCGCAGCCTTCTTGAACTTGTGCATCACGTCTCCGATTCCTTCACAGGCACGACCACCCTTACGGATCGTGCCCGACTGGTCACAGATATAGCACGCATCCTCTTTAGGCGTTTATCGCTGACACACCCGCTTAATTAGAGATATTTAGTTTATGCACCTTTTCGCGACTGCTTCGGAAGTCCATGACGGGGCTGTCCGCACCGAAGTCCGAACTCCCCGGGGCTGGTCGGCGGACTGCTCCGATCCCCCCGTGGGTCCCCCACCCCGACACCCCGGCGGCTCCTACACCTTCACGTGCACCGCCGCCCTGCCCGCCGACACGCAAACCCGGATCACCGAGGAACGTGCACACCAGGACCGCCTCGCCCCGCCGGCACGGACCGCGCCCCTCCTCGCCCGCCGGCGCCGCCCCGCCGCCGTTCACCATCCGCAACGTCCTCACCGAACAGTGCGGCATGGGGCCGGCGCCCCTTACCGCGGACCTAGGCAAGTGGACCGTCCGGCCAAGTGAGCGCCCAACGAGTGGCCCGGAACGGAGAGTTGGTCCGGAAGTCAGGCGCCGGTGCGGCCCCTTTGTCGAGGCCGCCGTAGAGCGAGGGGCGGCAAACCCCAATCGCCGCGGTAGATGGCGAGAACTCGACCGACAGCTCACACCAGCCCCATGACAAGGAACTTCACGTTGGTGGATCTCATTGGGTATCGGCCCCGGCCCGGACGGCCGAGGTGGTCAGCGGTGCCAGGTGGCCGGACACGGACGCGTGGGCTCGGGCGCCGCGGTGTTCGTCGACCTGCGCGTCGGCTGGAGGGTAGTTCCCCGTTCGAGTGGTGGCGGCAGATTCGACGAAAGCCGTGGCTAGGTCGAGCCGGTTTCGGGGCGGCGTCCTGCCGGCCCGCGAGCGCACGGAGGCGCTCCGGAAGCACTGCGGGCCTGGCGAGCCCTTGCGTCACAGCACTCAGTGCTGCTACCCACCTGTTAGCACTCTCGTATGGAGAGTGCTAACCGAAGTGCCGACAGAAGCAGCTGTCGAACTCATTCCTTCGCAGCCGTGACCGATGTCGGAGCACAGGGATGAGAGGGCTGCCGTGTTCGAAGTCCTGCGGGTACGCAACTACCGTCTGGTGGCGACGGCCGAACTCCTGTCCAGCCTCGGAGACTGGCTACTGCTGGTCGCCGCACCCTATTTCGTGCTCCGCCTGACTGGATCGACGCTGGCCACCGGGCTGTCACTGGCAGCCGAGACCGTACCCGCGCTCCTCCTCGGCCCAGTGGCCGGTGTGTTCGCCGACCGCTGGGACCGCCGCCGCACGATGCTCACCGTCGACCTGTCACGCGCAGCGGTGGTCGCGCTCATGCTCCTCGTCCACCATCCGGACCAGGTCTGGCTCATCTACGTCGCCCTGATCGGAGAGGCAAGTCTTGGCCAGTTCTTCGGCCCTGCCCGGCGAGCCCTCGTTCCGGCGCTTGTCGGGCGTGGTCCCCAACTGGCCGCGGCGAACTCCTTCTTCGCCTTGGTCGCCGGCACCGTACGGCTGGTCGGCGGTCCACTCGGCGGCGCCCTCTACGCACTGGTCGGCTTCGCCCCGGTGGTGTCTCTCGACGCCACCAGCTACCTCGCCTCCGCCCTCCTGATCACCACCATCCGCCACCGCCCCGAACCGGCCTCGCGACCACACCGCAAAGACACCACAGTGCTGCGACGGTTCGCGAGCGACCTGCGAGACGGAACCATGCACCTCCTCACGGCCCCAGGGCTCCCTGCCGTGCTCGCCGCAGCCTCGGTCTTCTTCCTCGGGAACGCGGCCCTGACCGCCCTGCTCGTGCCCTACACCGGCACCCTTCTGCGCGCCGGAGCCGGCACACTGGGCCTCCTGTTCGCCGCCCTGGGCGCCGGCTACCTGGCCGGAGCCCCGCTCAGTCGGGCCACCGCCGCACACCTCTCCGACCGCACGGTCATGATCAGCAGTCTGGCCGGCCTGAGCGTGGTCTTCGCAGTCACCTTCAATATCCGCAATCTCGCCTGGGCCCTCGTACTGTTCGTCCTCATCGGACCGCCCGGCGTGTGCTTCTTGGTCACCGTCGACACCTACCTCGCCCGCTGCACCCCCGACGCCCTTCTCGGCCGCGTCAGTTCCGCCTACGGCATGCTCCAGGCAGCCGCCACGCTGGCGGGCATGCTCTGCGGCGCCGTCCTCGGACAGCGGGCGGGCATCAGCATCACCGCGGACCTCGCCGCCCTCTGCGTCGCCATCGCGGCGGTCGCCGCACTGCGGGTCCCACGCCCCACCACACCCGACGGCCGCGACACCGGCGATCCGTCGATCCCGGCGCCCCCCGACCGCTCCGCAGACCGCTGAAGCCGTCACCCGACTCACGACCAAAGCAACATCCAACCTGGATGCGCCGGGCGGTTCACGGGTATTCGGCGGACGGCCCTGCGGACTCCTGCCTGCCCACGCTGACCAGCCCCGTCTCGTAGGCGGCGATGACGGCCTGGACGCGGTCACGCAGTTGGAGCTTGGCGAGGACGCGGGAGACGTGGGTCTTGACGGTCGTCTCGGCCAGGTGCAGGTGGTCGGCGACTTCGACGTTGCTCAGCCCGCGGGCCACCAGGCCCAGGACTTCGCGTTCGCGCGGGGTCAGCGAGGCGAGGTTGCGGTGGATTGCAGTGGTGTGACTGTCATGCTGCGTGCTGTTTCGATGTTCGCATCCGGCTCCGGGCTGATGTTCCCCTCCGGCACTGCGCTGATGTTCGCCCCCAGCAAAACGCTCCACCAGGCGCCGAGTGACAGCTGGTGCGAGCAGCGCGTCACCGGAGCGGACCGTGCGGACCGCGGAGATCAGTTGCTCGGGGGTGACGTCCTTGAGGAGGAAACCGCTGGCCCCTGCGGACAGCGCCGCGTAGACATACTGGTCGAGGTCGAAGGTGGTCAAGATGATCACTCGGGGCTCGCCCGCAATGCCGGTGAGGATGCGGCGGGTGGCTTCCAAGCCGTCCATCTCCGGCATCCGCACGTCCATCAGGACCACGTCGGGCCGGGTACGGCGGACCGCGTCGACGGCCTCGGAGCCGTTGGTGGCCTCGGCGACCACCTCGATGCCGTCGGAGCGCAGGATCATCCGGAATCCGGTGCGGACAAGGGTCTGGTCGTCGGCGAGCACCACGCGCGGCGGCGGCTCGGTCACGGTGCCTCCAGGGGGATGAGTGCCTCGACACGGTAGCCACCGGTGAGGCGTTGGCCGGTGCGCAGGGTTCCGTCGTAGACGGAGAGGCGCTCGCGCAGGCCGAGCAGTCCGCGGCCGTTCCCGGTCGCCACGCCAGGGCCAGGGCGGCCGCCGGTGTCGGAGACTTCCACCCGGAGCCGGTCGGGGGCGTACTCGACGGAGACCGTGGCGCTGGCCCCGGACGCGTGTTTCACGGTGTTGGTCAGTGCCTCCTGGACAACCCGGTACGCGGTCAGTTCGATGCCCGGCGGCATGGGGCGGACTGCTCCGGTGATCTCCAGGGCCACCGGGACGCCGGTGTCCCGGACCCGCCCGATGAGTGTTTCCAGCTGCTCCAGACCCGGCTGTGGGGTCAGGTTCTCGGCGCGGGTCGCCTCCTCATTGCCGCCGCCCATGGTGAGCAGACCCATCACGTGACGCAGCTCGGTCATGGCCGCCCGGCCGCTCGCCTCCACGGCGAGCAGTGCCTCGTCGGCTTCGTCGGGGACGGCTCTCATGACCCTGCGGGCGGCGCCGGCCTGGATGACCATGACGCTGACGTTGTGGGTGACGACGTCGTGCAGTTCGCGGGCGATTCTGGCGCGTTCCTCGTCGACGGCTCGGCGCAGCGCCTCGGCCTGCTCTCGTTCCACGGCGGTCAGCCGGGCGCGGCCCTCGTCGGTGCGTACCCGCCAGGTGCGCAGGCCGTTGGCTGCCATCGCGAGGGGCCCGAGAATCCACAGGACCACGTACTCGTTCGGGACGATGCCCGGCTGGTACGGGTAGACATGGGTGGTCGAGGTGCCCGACGTGTAGACCAGGAGGACCGCCGTGGGTACGGCCGCCAGGGTGGGGATCCTGTACGGGCTGTAGGCGGCGGCGCTGTAGACGGCGACGACGAGGGGGTAGAAGGTCAGCCGCGCGACGTCCTGAGGGGTGAGCATCGCCAGGCAGGTCACCACGCAGAGCACGGCGAGTGGGTAGCGGCGGCGCTGTATCAGGGCACCGGAGGTGACGAGGGCGAGGGCGCTCAGGGCGATCGCGGCGTCCGTTCCCGACGGTTGGACCGCCTTCTGCACACCGGGAAGCACCTCGCGAATCTGATTGTCCGCGACGTCGATGGCGTAGTACACGGTGGTGACGGCGAAGGCCATCGCCACCAACAGGTCGAACTGCCGGCCGCGCCGGGTGAGGCGCGGTGCCGACCCGGTCGGGCGCAGCGCACGGCCGGCTGCCGCTCGCAGCCGGTGCCCCGCTGTCGTCTCGTTCGTCACTGACACATTGTCACCGCCGTGGCGTCCACTTGGGATCCGTCTTGGCGATCACTCCTGGCCTGCCGTCTACATCAGCCGTCTACTTCTCAGGTATGAGGCCGGCAGGCCCTCGTCCCGTCGGAGGACCGGAAACGGCTCGGGCGAAGGACGCGGCCGGGGCGGGAGCCCGCCTAGCGTCCAGGTCGCCAGATGTGTTGACTCAAGGAGTCCTGTATGACCGAGCCGGTGATCGACCTGCGCGACGTGAGCCGCAGATACGACGACGGGCCGCCCGCCCTGCACGACGCGTCGCTGACCGTGTGGCCCGGTGAGGCCGTCGCGATCCTCGGGCCGTCCGGCAGCGGCAAGTCCACGCTCCTCAATCTGATCGCGGGCCTGGACCGGCCGGACACGGGGACCGCCACGGTGGACGGCGTACGGGTCGATCAGCTGGGCGAGGCCGCGGCGGCCCGCTACCGGCGATCCAGAATCGGCATGGTCTTCCAGTTCTTCAACCTGCTCGACGACCTGACCGTCGCGGACAACGTCGCGCTTCCCGCGCAGTTGGCGGGCACGGCGCGAGGCGAAGCTCATCGCCGGGCGGCGGAACTCCTCGAGATCCTCGGCATCGCCCGACACGCCCGCGCCTACCCGGGGCGGCTGTCCGGTGGTGAGCGCCAGCGCGTCGCGGTGGCCAGGGCACTGATGAACCGGCCCCCGCTGATCCTGGCCGACGAACCCACCGGCGCGCTCGACACGGCCGCGGGTCAGGACGTCAGCCACCTCCTCAGGGACCTCAACGCCGAGGGCCAGACGCTGGTGGTCGTCACTCACGACCTCGCGCTGGCACGCTCCTGCACTGATCGCACGGTGCGGATCATCGACGGTCGGATCGCCGAGGACCTCCGCGCGGGGGTGGCTCGATGAGCGCGCTGGGCCGGGTGGTGCGCTCGGGCGTGGGACGACGCCGGGTGCAGACGATCGTGATCGGCCTGACCGCGATGATGGCGGTCGCCGCGTCCGTCCTGGGAGGCTCGCTGCTGGTGGTCTCCGGTGCACCGTTCGACGATGCCTTCGCCCGGCAGCACGGCGCGCACCTGTCCGTCGAGTTCGACGCGGCCCGCATCGGCGCCGGGCGGGCGAAGGCGACCGGGCAGGCCGACGGGGTGGCGGCCGCGGCAGGCCCGTTCCGCGCAGTGTCGGTCACCCCCCGCACCCACGACGGCCCGGATGCGTGGCCGATGACCGTCGTCGGCCGCGGCGATCCCGATGGTGCGGTCGACGGCCTCACGCTGACCGCGGGACGCTGGGCCAGTCGACCCGGCGAGATCGTGCTCAACGCAGACGCCTCGCTGTTCCCCACCCTCGGTCTCGAACTCACCTTCCCTGGCCGGCCCGGCGCCTCCACCGTGAAGGTGGTGGGCGCGGCCCGCTCGGTCACCCAGAGCGCCGACGCATGGGTGACTCCGGCCCAGGTCACCGAGCTCAGCACGCCCGGCCGCCGCGGCAGCTACCAGATGCTCTACCGCTTCGACGCCGCCGACACGGCCGCACAGGTCTCGGCAGGCCGCAAGGCCGTGACGGCGGGAGTCAAAGCCGTGACGGGGACGCAGTCCTGGCTCACCGTCAGGGCGTCCGCAGAGCGCGACACCGCTCTGTACGTACCGTTCCTCCTGGCGTTCGGTGTCCTGGGGCTGGTCATGTCGGTGCTCATCGTGGGAAACGTGGTCGCCGGCACCGTGGGTGCGGGGCTGCGCCGGATCGGCGTCCTCAAGGCCATCGGCTTCACCCCGGCGCAGGTCGTGCGGGCCCACGTGAGCCAGGCGCTGACCCCGGCGACGGTCGGCACGGCGCTCGGCGTTCTCGCGGGCCACCTTTTGGCGGTGCCGGTGATGTCGGAGACCGAGGACCTCTACGGCACCGCTTCCCTGACCGTCGCCCCCTGGGTCGACGCGGCCGTGGCCGCCGGCGTACTCGGCCTGGTCGCGTTGACCGCGTGGGCGAGCGCCTGGCGGGCCGGACGGCTGCGCACGGTCGACGCGATCACCGTCGGGCGTGCCGCGCGGACGGAACGCGGACGGTGGGCGGCCCGCCTGGCCGGACGGCTCCCCGTGTCCCGGCCGCTCGCCCTGGGACTGACCCGCCCCTTCGCCCGCCCCGCCCGTGCCCTGAGCATGGGGGCGGCGGTCCTGTTCGGCGCCGCCGCCATCACCTTCACCGTCGGCATGGGGGCGTCGCTCGGCGAAGTGACGAAGGCCAAGGCCCACGACGCCGCCGACGTCGCTGTCGCCGCACCTCTGCCAGAGTTCGGCCCCGACGGTCCGATCGCCCCAACGCAGCCCGAGCCCGATGCGGCCGCCATCGGCGCCGCGATCGACGCCCAGCCCGCGACCCGGATCCGCTACAGCACCGCGACAGCCCGGGCCACAGTCCCCGGCGTGGCCGGCACCACCACAGTGGTCGCCTTCACCGGCGACGCCTCCTGGGGCGGCTACACCATGGTCTCCGGCCGCTGGATCGCCACGCCCCGCGAGGCCGTGGTACCCACCCCCTTCCTCACCGCCACCGGTACGCACATCGGGGACACGGTCACGCTGGGCGGCCTGGGCAAGTCGGTCATGGTCCGGATAGTCGGCGAGGTCCTCGACCCCCGCAACGACGGCATGCAGGTGTTCACCGACGCTGCGACGCTCGCACCCGCGCAACCGGACCTGACGGACACCACACAGCACATCGCGGTGAAGTCCGGTACGGACGTGGCCACTTACGTCGACGCGCTGAACGAGGTCCTGAAGCCGCTGGGGGTCACCGCACGACCGGGAGGGGCCGAAGGCGGCAGCGACATGGTCGTCACCCTGAACGCACTGTCCGCGCTTCTGACGTTGATGCTCGTCGCCGTCGCAGCGCTGGGTGTGCTCAACGCGGTCGTGCTCGACACCCGCGAACGCGTCCGGGAACTCGGCGTCCACAAAGCCCTGGGCATGACTCCCCGGCAGATGATCACGATGGTTGTCACCTCCGTCGTCGTGACCGGACTGGTCGGCGGCGCCTTGGGCGTTCCGCTCGGCGTCACTCTGCACGGCTGGGTCATCCCCGCCATGGGCCACAGCGTCGGCCTCGACCTCCCCGGCTCCGTCCTCGCCGTCTACCACGCGGCCGAGCTGATCCTGCTGGTCCTGGGCGGCCTGCTCATCGCCGTCCTGGGCGCGCTGCTGCCGGCGAGCTGGGCCGCCAGAGTACGCACCGCCACCGCCCTGCGGACCGAATAGAAAAGGGAAAACGGTGCAACTGCCGTCTGGGGCGGGGTCATTACTTCCGCACGTACTCTGCCGGTTCCGCGTCCGCGGCCATGCTGAACAGCAGCAGATTGCCGTCGCGGGCGGCAGTGAAGAAGACCGAGTCGGACTGACGGCAGCCCTTGCCCGACTCCGCGGTGTACGTCGCCGGGCTGAGCGCCAGCACCGGGGACACCGCGCCGATGACGAAGGTGCCGTCGCAGTACTGCTCCGTGCCGTCGTCCATGCCCGCCGTGACCGACATCCGCACCAGGCGGCCACCGACCGGGCCCTGCGCGATCCGGACCAACTCCTTCGCTCGATATGTCTCGTTGGCCGGCACCCAGGTGCCGACGTACTGGTCCGGCACCGCGTCTCGTCCGCCGACCGACCGGTAGAAGTCGGCCGTCAGGTCGCCGGACTTCCACACCAGTACGTCCCGTGACCGCACCTTGAGGGTCTGCTGCGACAGCGGCGTGCAGCGTCCCTGCGGCACGCCTGCGGTCACCTGGCCCTTGCCGACGACCAGTGTGTCGGCATCGGCGGAGACCAGCGTGCTGCGACCCGTGCACTGGAGGTCGCCGTCGGTGTCGATGTACGCGGCGGCCTTCTCGCCCGGACTGCCGGGCGAGATTTCCAGCCGCAGTACGCGTTTCGGCATGTCGGAATTGCCTTCGACTACGCCTTCCCAGGCGCCGATGAACTCGTCGGGGATGCCCGTCTCGGTACCCCGCGACGCACTCGCCGAAGGTGCGCTGCCCGCCGCGGGTTCCTTCTCGTCGTCACGCAGTGCCAGCGCCGTGCCCGTGGCCACCGCGGCCAGTGCCACCACTCCCGCGAGGACCGGCCGCCACCGCCGCTTGGACCGCGTCGGCGCCGACGAGCCCTGCGGCGGTGTCTCCGCGGTGAGTATCCGGGCCGCGAGCCGACCGAGTTCAGCCAGCAGCTCCGCGGGCAGCCAAGGGCCGTCCGCGTCGGTGCCGGTGTGGACGGCGAGCTGCGCGGCTGTGGGCCGCCGCTGCGGGTCCTTGGCCAGGCAGGCGGTCACCAGATCGGTCAGCGTCGGCGGCACCCCGGTGAGGTCCGGCTCCTCCTCGGCGATACGGAACATCAGCGCGTGCAGCCCCAGTTCGGAGGAACCGAACGGCAGCCGCCCCGTCGCCGCGTACACCAGAACGGAGCCGAGACTGAACATGTCAGCGGCAGGCGTCACCCGCTGTCCGCGCACCTGCTCCGGCGACATGAAACCGGGCGAGCCGAGCACGACCCCCGTGGAGGTACGCAGACTGCCCGCCACGGTGTCGAGTGCCCGGGCGATACCGAAGTCGATGATGCGCGGGCCGTCGACGGTCAGCAGGATGTTCGACGGCTTGAGGTCACGATGCACCAGGCCCGCGCCGTGGATGGCGCGCAGTGCACGGGCGAGCCGCCAGGCCAGGGAATGCAGTGTGGCCTCGGGCAGTGGCCCATAGCTCGACCCGACGACCTGGTGCAGTGAAGGGCCGGGCACGTACTCGGTGGCCACCCACGGGGCCGCGGCTTCGGTGTCGGCGCCCAGCACGGGCGCCGTCCACTCACCGCCCACCCGGTGCAGCGCGGCGACCTCCTGGCGGAACCTCGCCCGGAACTCAGGGTCTTCGGCCAGCGCCGCCTTGACCACCTTCACCGCTGCGGCCCGTCCGCCCGCGGAACGTCCCAGGAAGACCTGGCCCATACCGCCGGCACCCAGCCTGCCGACCAGCGTGAAGTCTCCCATCCGCCGCGGATCCCCCGGCTCCAGGACGTGCATCCGTGCCCCGCTCTCCCCGTGTGCGTCAGCTTGCCCTGCGCGACGGAGACACTACCGGTTCGAACAGAGGCCGGCTCGCGGTGCTGCGCCGCCAGGCCCTTGATATATCCAATAGATTTAACTCAATGTACCGTTAGCCGTACGGGCTCTGTGCTGGCCCTCCTGGCCTTCGGCCGGGCTGCGATCAGCCATGGACCGGTCCCTGAACAGCGGTCGGCCGAGGCTCTATGGGGCAGGGAGTACGGATGACGACGTTCGACTACATCGTGGTGGGTGCCGGTTCGGCGGGGTGTGTGCTCGCCAACCGTCTGTCCGAGGACCCTGGGACGACCGTGTTGTTGATCGAGGCGGGGGGAAGGGACTCCACTCCGCTGATCAAAATGCCCAAGGGCTTCGGCAAGCTCCTGGGTGACCCCCGCTACGCCTGGCACTACCCGGTCGAGCCGGTGGGCCCGACCCGGCGGGTCGAGTACTGGGCCCGGGGCCGGACGCTGGGGGGATCGAGTTCCGTCAACGGCATGGTCTACAACCGCGGGGACCGCGCCGACTACGACGAACTGGAGCGGCTCGGCAACCCCGGCTGGGGCTGGGACACCATGCTCCCGGTCTTCAAACGGATCGAGGACAACGCACTCGGCGCCTCCGAGGTCCGAGGCGAGGGCGGGCCGCTGCACATCTCGACCGCACCCAGGCCGGAACGGCTCTGTGAGGAGGCGATCGCCGCCGGAACCGGACTCGGCTGGGCCCGCACCGACGACCTCAACGCGAGCGACGACGAACGCATCGGCTACTCCATGGCCACCATCAAGAACGGACAGCGGTTCAGCGCCGCCCGAGCCTTCCTGCACCCGGTCGAACACCGGCCGAACCTGACCGTGTCGGTGGACACCCTCGTCACCCGGGTCCTGACCGAGAACGGCAGGGCCGTCGGCGTACGGACCCGCGGTAAGGACCAGGAGACCGGCTTCCGCGCCCGACGCGAGGTGATCCTCTCGGCAGGCAGCATCGCCACGCCGAAGATCCTGCAACTCTCGGGCATCGGACCGGCTGAGACGCTCAAGTCGGCGGGCGTCGATGTCCTCGTCGACAGCCCGCACGTCGGTGGCAGGATGCGCGAGCACCGCTGCTTCGTCGTCCAGTACCGGCTCAAGGACAACCTCGGCTACAACAAGGCACTGAGTACCCCACTGCGACAGAGCCTGTCCGGTGTGCGCTACCTCGCGACCCGCCGTGGTCCACTGGCCGCGCCCGCCTTCGACGTGATCGCCTTCTTCAAGAGCCGTCCCGAAATCGACCGCCCGGACGCCCAGTTGCTGATGGCGCCGGTGTCCCTGACGCCGGAGACCCCCGGCAAGGAGACGGGCGTCGAACGCGAGCCCGGTGTCATGGGCCTCGGTTACATCCTGCGCCCCACCGCCGAGGGAAGTTTGCACATCGCCTCGGCGGACCCCGAGGCACCCCTCACCATCACGGCGAACTACTACGGCTCCGACCACGACCGCACCGTGGGAACCGCCCTGTTCCGCAGAATGCGTGAACTCTTCGAGACCGAGCCGATCGCCGGGCGGATAGCGGCCGAAACCCTGCCGGGCCCCTCGGTACGGGAGGACCAGGAGATCATAGACGCGGGCCTTGATCACGGGCGCTGCGGCTACCACGCCATCGGCACCTGCGCCATGGGTCCGGCCGACGACGATGTCGTCGATCCCCAACTGCGCGTGCGCGGCATCGAGGGCCTGCGAGTCGTCGACTGCTCGGTCATGCCGACGATGGTGTCCGGCAATCTCAACGCGCCGATCATGGCCATGGCCTGGCGGGCCTCCGACCTCATCCTCGACGGGAACTGATCGGCAGCTCGGTGAGGAAGCCGCGGTAGGTCATCCGGTCCATGACCACTCTGCCGGCGACCTCGTTGAATCCGCGCCGGATCGAGGGCGGCCTCAGCAGGCGGCAGGCCGTGTCGTGGCGTCGGCTGCCTGCTCGGTCAAGCCTCGCCGGCGGGGCAGGTTCACTGGGTTCCTCCCTCACGGTCGTCGCTGCCGCTGGTGCCGCGGATGCCGGTCAACCGGCTGAACACGGAACGCGTCCGCCCTCGCGGAAGCAGCACACCACCCGACGGTGGAATCGCGGCAGGACCGGGCGGTGGCAGCCCGTTCCGTATCCTGGCGGCATGCGCATGCGCCCCACACTGAGCTGGACCCCTGCCGCGGACCTGCCGCCGGGCACCACGGATCTGGAGCCGGTCGCCGATGCGCTGGGCTCCGGCGGTGTGGTGGTTCTCAGCGGGGCGGGTCTCTCCACGGAGTCGGGCATCCCCGACTACCGGGGCGATGGCGGGAGCCTGAGCCGGCACACCCCGATGACCTACCAGGACTTCACCGCCGGCGCCCAGGCCCGGCGGCGGTACTGGGCGCGCAGCCACCTCGGCTGGCGCACCTTCGGTCGCGCCCGCCCCAACGCCGGGCACCGGGCGGTCGCCGCGTTCGGGCGGCACGGCCTGCTGTCGGGGGTGATCACCCAGAACGTCGACGGCCTGCACCAGACCGCCGGCAGCGAGGGCGTCGTCGAACTTCACGGAAGCCTGGCCCGGGTCGTCTGCCTGTCCTGCGGCGCCCTTACCCCTCGCCGCGAACTCGCCCGGCGGCTGGAGGAGGCCAATATCGGCTTCGAGCCGGTCGCCGCCGGAATCAACCCGGACGGTGACGCCGACCTCACCGACGAACAGGTCAAGGACTTCCGCTTGGTGCCCTGCACGGACTGCGGCGGCATCCTCAAACCGGACGTGGTGTTCTTCGGCGAGGCCGTTCCGCCGCAGCGGGTCGAGCACTGCCGCACGCTGGTCCGGGAGGCGTCCTCGCTGCTGGTTCTGGGATCCTCACTCACGGTGATGTCTGGGTTGCGGTTCGTCCGTCAGGCGGCCCTGGCCGAAACGCCGGTACTGATCGTCAATCGGGACCCGACCCGGGGCGACCAGCACGCCCTCACCCGGGTCGCACTCCCCCTCGGCACCGCCCTCACCTCATTGGCCGACCGGCTGAACATCCCCGTCGACGGTCAGGCGACGGCCTGAGTGGGAGCTTGCCGGTGGTCGACTGCCACCGGGCTGTTTGGGCGCACACCGCACCGTCCGGCTAATTCAACTCAGTACCGTAGGACGCCCACCGTCCGAGGGTGAACCCGCCGCCCTCTTGCCGCACTTCCACGGCACCCGCCCCACCGAAATGTGCGGGGACGACCAACTCCCTCTCGGCAGCGGCGCGTTCAAGGACCCGACGACGGCTGGCCACTGCTTGTTCCGCATCCAGACAGAAGCAACTGTTGCAGGAGGGTGTGAGGACCTGTACCGGGCTGTGCAGAAGATCGCCGACGAAAACCGCCCGGTCACTCCCGGATGCGAGCCGCAGCACGGACGAGCCGGGCGTGTGGCCTGGCGCAGACTCCAGAGTGAGGTACTCGTCGATACGGTGGGTGCCGTCCCACAGGACGCTCCGCCCGGCCCGGTGGACGGGCGCGATGCTGTCCTCGTAGATCAGCCGGTCATCCTCCCTGCGGCCGTTCCCGTACCCGTTGTCCGGGCCGAAGTGGAAGTCGTCCGCGGCCGGGATGAGGTACTGCGCGTTGGGGAACGTGGGCTCCCATCCTCCGTCCACGTCCACGGTGTTCCACCCGACGTGATCACCGTGGACGTGGGTGTTGACGACGATGTCGACGTCCGCCGGCCGGACTCCGACCCGCGCCAGCCCACCCAGGAAATCGCCCTGCCAGTGGTGGAAGTGAGCAGAGCCGGGCCGCTCGCGCCCGTTGCCCACACCGGTGTCGACCAAGACGGTCCGTCCGCCGCTGCGCAGCACCCAGGTCCGCAGCGCGATCACCACCCTGCCGCTGTCCGGTTCCCAGTGATCCGGCGCCAGCCAGCCCTCGTTGCCCTTCCACACCTGCGCACCCGACTCCGGAACCAGGCCGCGAGCGGGCACGAGCGCCCCTTACCACTCGACGACTCGGATGATCTCGACCTCGCCGAGCACGATGCTCTGCACACTCTCACTCTTCATGCCGTCGACCCTAGGAAGGATAGGTGAGCCTCTCAATGCCTGTTTTGCTCAAGCGACTACGCATCCGTATCACCGCTGATGCTCTTGGTACCCTGCCCCGATGGATGTGGTGAGCGACGCAGTCTCGGCGGTACGCATCGGGCGTCCTTCCTCGAACCGGGTACGAATGAGCGGGAGTTGGTGC
Organism: Streptomyces sp. NBC_00076; assembly: GCF_045041235.1. Classification (NCBI taxonomy): domain Bacteria; kingdom Bacillati; phylum Actinomycetota; class Actinomycetes; order Kitasatosporales; family Streptomycetaceae; genus Streptomyces; species Streptomyces sp. NBC_00076. The sequence continues at coordinate 10,428,021 of NZ_CP108242.1, read as the reverse complement.
GCGCGGCTCGCCCCGTACAACGGTGCGGGCTTCCATGTGCTGCTGGAGGGCAGCTGTTGGCTGCTGCCCGACGGCGGCTCTCCCGTCTCACTCGGCGCGGGTGACGTGGTGCTGCTGCCGCACGGCACGGGACATGTGATCGCCGACGCTCCCGCCGATGCGACGACCGTCGAACAGGCGGTGGCATTTGAGCGATGGGTCGACGAGAGGGGGCCACGTGGGCCGCGAACCGCCTCCGGCGAGGTACAGATGCTGTGCGGCAAGTACCGGCTCGACCGCAGTCGCATGCACCCGCTCATGGCGGAACTGCCGAAGGTCGTCCACCTGCCGAACCGAGTGGGCGCCCATCCCGAACTGCGCGCCGCCGTCGACCTGCTGGGCCACGAGCTGGGCGCACAAGGCCCCGGCTCCTGCATCGCAGTGCCCAGCCTGCTCGACCTCCTCCTCGTCTATATGATCCGCTCCTGGGCAGCCCAGGGCACGGACGGCACCTGGTCGACCGTGCTGGGCGACCCCGTGGCTGCCGCCGCCCTACGGGCGTTGCACTCGGACCCGGCCGCCCCGTGGACCAACGACAGCCTGGCCGCCGAGGCAGGCGTGTCCCGCGCCACCCTGGCGCGCCGCTTCACCACCCTGGTCGGCCGCCCGCCGATGGCGTACCTCACCTGGTGGCGCCTGACTTTCGCCGCCACTCTGCTCCGCGACACCCCGGACCCGCTGGCCGTCATCGCTCGCCGCGTCGGATACGGCACCCCCTACGCCCTCTCCCACGCCTTCAGCCGGGAATTCGGTACTACCCCGGGGCAGTACCGGGCTGAGACAGCGGAGCGTTCGGCCTCCACGGGAGAGTCCTTGTTGACTTCCTCATGACTGTCCCGGCCCGAACTGCCGGAGCCGAGTCCAAGGACCATGACAGCAGCGCCCTGAACTCGGTCCCCAGTTGACCATCAGCGGCGACTGGCCCCGCCCCGTGGTCAGTTCTCCAGGCGAACAGGCATCAGGATCGAAAAGGTGTCCTCGGTGTCGGTCCGGCGGATCGCCAGGGGCGCCGTAGCAGCGCCGAACTCCAGGACCAGCTGGTCCCGGGCTCCGGCGGCGATGGCGTGCAGGAGGAACTCGCGGTTGACGGCGACGTGGTCCGGGTCGTCCTCAACGTCTTCGCAGACGGTCACCACGCCGTCAGCCGTCACCTTGAGCACACTGAGGTCGAAGGAAACACCGTCCTGCTCGCGCACCTCGCTTGCACGGACGGGACCGGTTTCCACCGCCTCCCGAAAGGCCTCGACATCGATGAGCGCACGGTGTCCTGCCGGCAGGCGGAGGAGGCGACGGTAATCAGGGAAGTCGTGATCAAGGCACTGGCCTGCCACCTGACGGTCCCCCGTCTCCAAGGCGACGCGGTCACCCTCCACAACGAGCTGGACGGACGCGTCGTCGCTCAACAGCGCCCGCATCGCGTCGGCGAGCGGGGACGGGACGATGACCTGCACACGGGGCCTGTCATGCCCTGTGGTAGCGGCATGTCCGACAGCCATCCGGTACCGGTCGGTGGCCACCACATGGAGCGCCTCACCCTCGATGTCGAACAGGACACCGCCCAGCATCGGCAGCTCCGGATCGGAACTGGCGGCGAAGCGGACCGCGTCCAACGCGGCGGCCAGCTCAGGCGCGGAGACAGCCAGCCGGACGGTGGCGGTGCGGAGCATGGTCATGGATTTCTCCCTGCATTCGAGTAGCGCTCGGAGCGTGGAGAACTCACTGCGGGCATCGGACAGTCCCAGTTCAAGACGGCGCAGATGCGCCTGAAGCAGCTTCCGCACCAGGTCGGTGTCCTGGCTGGACCAGCCGGCCAGTACCAGCCGAATGTCCGCCAACGGCATACCCGCCCGCCGCAGCCGGGCCAGTAACCGGGCTTCTTCCAGCTGTTCGGGGCCGTACCAGCGGTAGCCGGTAACCGGATCCACCCATGCCGGCACCAGCACGCCGGCACCGTCGTAGAACCGCAGGGCACTCACACTCAGTCCGCTGTCCCGGGCCATCTCACCAATACTGCGCATCTCGCTCTCCACACCCAGAACTCTGCGCCCTCCACCATGTGTCGGGCTGAGGTGTCGCCCTGTTCGAAGTGCAGTACCTGCACGGTGATGTGGGGACAGGCGGCAGCCGGCTCGCTGGTCCCCCCGTAACGTCCTGTGCGCCGACGGGAGACCTGCGTGATGCGGACCACACCGTTGGATTTCGGCTCCCCTGTAAGAAGTGGGCCGCTGCGCGCATTGCTTGGCATGAGAGCCGATATGAGGAACGGCGCATGACACATGCCCAACGCTTCCGGGACATCTACGAGGAGTGCTATCCGCGCGTCCTCGCCTACACCGCGAGCCTGGTGGGACGGCAGGTAGGAGAGGACATCACCAGCGAGACATTCACCGTGGCCTGGCGGCGGGTGCGGGACATTCCGCAACCCGCGCTGCCCTGGCTTCTAGGAGTGGCCCGCAACCTGGTGCGCGAGCTTCGTCGCCGGGACAGCCAGCAGTACGCCCTCGCCGCCGCGGAGGCACAGCGCATCAGCAGCAGTACCCGGACCGACGTCGGCGACGTCGCGGCGGACGTGACCGATCGGGAAACCGCCCTGCAGGCCCTGGCAAGCCTGTCCGACGCCGACCGGGAACTGCTGACGCTCATCGCCTGGCACGGGCTGAGCGCCAAGCAGGCCGCACGGGTCCTGGGCTGCACCACCGCGACGCTGACCGTCCGGCTGCACCGGGCCCGCCGCCGCCTGGAGAAAGCCCTGGAGCCTTCGCACCTGGCAGTCACGGCTCCCGTACGGGAGGCAGCAGTACCTGTACCAGAGCCGGGCCCCGGACCGGAACCGGCGTCCGTGCAGAAGTCGGTATCCGCGCGGACAACGGACTCCGCACCACGCGCACAGGCCCCGCGCCGCACTGATCGCAAAGGAGCACTCACATGAAGAACACCCGCGAACGGTCCGGGCGGCCTGACGTCATGAAGGTACTCGCGGGCGCCCGGCCCGACGAACTGGACCCGTCCAGGCTGGCGGACTCCCCGCGGCAGCGTGAGGACCTGGCACGCATCCTGGCCGGAGGGATGGACAATCGCGCGGCGGGTTTCCGGGTGACGGGACGCCTGCGGGGCGGAATCCGGCCGCTCGGGACGGTAGCGGCCCTTGCAGCCGTCGCGGCGTCCGCGGTGGTCGTGAGCTCTCTCGACCGGGATCCTTCGGGCGAGCGCCCGGGCGCGCCCCAGCAGTCCTCCGCCGCTGCCGCAGGACCGGGTTCGTCCACGTCGCACGGCCAGGGTGACGTCCGCGTCGACGGCCGCCTCGAACTGCTCAGTGTGGCGAAGAAGGCGGAGACGTCAACCGCCGACGGGACGTACTGGCAGACCACCACACGCTCGGAGGACGTGGACGTCGTCGGCGAGCAAGGGCAGCTCTTCGCCGTTCGCACCACGTCGACCGACGAGTGGTCGGTGGGTGTGCGCCCGGGAACCCGGAGCCTGATGGTCTCCGGCCTGAACGGCGTGACCGCCCCCCGCACCGAGGCGGACGCGGCACGCTGGCGGGCCGCCGGCTCACCCGAGACGATGCAGGCCGAGGTCACGGGGAACGCCGAAGGCGGCACGCTCGGGTACACGATGGGGACCGGGCGGCCGATGGTCATGCGGACCGACGCCGACGACAAGATCTACGCCCTCGGCCCGCGCAACATCTCCTACCAGGATCTGCGTGAACTGCCCGCCAGCAGCGGCGAGTTGCGCCGAGAGCTGGAGCGGCTACACGGGGAGGACAGCGATGCCGAGATCAAGGACCGCACCGCCTACGTGCTGCGCCAGGCGGCCGATCTCATCACGATGCCGGTGAAGCCCGCTGTCCGGGCGGCCGCGTACCGGGTGATGGCGGAACAGCCCGGCGTCCGGGGGCTGGGGCGTGTCACCGATCCGCTGGGGCGCGAGGGCACCGGTGTCGCGTTCCCCGGCACGCATGAGACGCCGCTGGGGGGCGTGGAGCAGCGGCTGGTCGTTGACCCGTCCACCGGCGGGATGCTCTGCGAGCAGCTCGTGCTGGTCGCACCGTCGGCCAGGGCCCGGGAGGCGGGGCTCGACGCGGGCACGACGGTGAACTACACGGCGACGACGCACATGAGTTGGGGCGACAGCCAGATCAAGGTGCCGGAGAACGCCAAGCGCTGAGCGTGCGTGATCCGGCGGAACACCTTTCAGCAAGAGCACGGCAACCAGTAGGAGCACAGGAGAAGATGACAACACCCGTACGACGGTTGGCTTCACCCGCCACCCGCGTGGCCACCGCGCTCGCGGCCTGCGCCATCGCGCTCACGCCGTATGCCGCGCAGGCGAAGGCGCAGTCGCAGGCACAGACGCAAGCACCGGCCGGGCAAAAGGCCGCCCTCGCGAAGACGCCCTGGAAACTGGCATTACCGCTGTCCGCGGCGCAGTCGACCGACTTCTACGACGTCACCGCGACGGGCCGGACCGACGCGTGGGCGGTTGGCAACACATTCGACGAGTCCTGGTTTTCGGTTCCGGTGGCCCAGCACTGGGACGGCACCCGATGGAGCGATGTTCCGCCCGCGGACACCGGCGGCAGACCCGCGAAGTTCGACGCGGTGGCCGCCTCGGGCCCGGACGACGTCTGGGCGGCCGGGACGTACGGCGACGTCGAAGTCGGCACCGCCTCCTCAGCTGCCGCCCGGATGCCGGAGCGCCCCACAGCCCGCCGGCTGCCGGACACGCTCCTGGACCGGTTGCCGGACACCCTGGCGGACCGGCTCCGCAAGGGCTCCGCGCTCCCCGAGACCGCCAGCCCGATCGTGCTCCAGCACTGGGACGGCACCCGCTGGAAGCCGGTGTCGCGTCCGGCACCCGCCGAGGGCTCGCTCCGCTTCGTCCTGAACCTGGAGTCGGTGGGCGCGGACTCCGTGTGGCTGACCACCATGGACTGGAACCCGACAGCGGCGGACCCCGCAAAGGCCTACTCCGGGCAGCTGGAGCACTGGGACGGCCGCAAGTGGAGCCGTACGGCACTGCCCCAGGCACCGGACGGCAGTCCGGTGGAGCCCTCGGCCATCGCGGGCACCGGACCCGACGACGTGTGGGTCAGCGCGCACAGTGAAACGGACGGCGTCGCCAAGCCCCTGCTCTACCACTTCGACGGCCGCCGCTGGACGGTGAAGGCCATCCCCGGCCCGTACGCGTACGACTCCGGCTGGATAGCCAACCACATCGTGTCGACCAGGCGCGGAACGGTTCATGTGCTCGGCAAGACCAACGACCCCCAGGTGCCGAGCGGGCTGCTCTCCGCGCGCTGGGACGGCCGCAGATGGCAGCAGCTGCCCGCCCCCGGGATCGACGAAGTGAACGCCGCGGGCGCGGACGGCTCGGGGGGCGTCTGGGTCGCGGGCTGGCTGCCCCAGGGCGACAGCCACTCGCGGCTCTCCCGCTGGGACGGCACCACCTGGACCGCCGAGGACCTTCCGGCGGAACTCACCTCGACGAGCTGGGGCAGCACGATCTTCGACATCGAAGACATTCCCGGCACCCGCGCCGTATGGGCCGCGGGCAACGCCGCGTGTGACAGCGTGACGGAGTCCTGCGGCCTGCTGGTCTCGCGCGGGATCCGCTGACGGAGGATCCCTGACGGTACGGACCGCCTGTGGCCCGCACACGGATGCGGGCCACAGGCGAACGTGCGCTCATTGTCTTGTCCGTGGCTCGCCATGGGTACGAAGGTGGCCACCGCCGCGCCACGAGAGGCAGGTGACAGCGCCGCAATGCGACGCGGGCCGCAGTAATCGGCTTGTGAGCCGATTACTGGGTCCCCAGCCATTGCAGGCTTATGGCTGATGACCCATTCTTCTGACGCTACGCAAAGGACTATCTTCACCAAGACGCCCAGACACGACGCCCCGATGCGCCGACGCCCTGACGCGCAGAGAAGAGAGGCTCGCATGGCTGCACCTCAGCGCAGGAGCCGGAAGATCATGATGACGCAGGATGAGTTGGACGAGTTCCTCGCCGCCCAGCGCACATGCCGGGTCGCTACGGTCTCGAGCGACGGTGCCCCGCATCTCAGTGCCCTCTGGTTCGCATGGGACGGTACCTCGGTGTGGCTGTACTCCATCGTGCGCAGCAAGCGGTGGGCCGACCTTCGGCACGACCGGCGCGTGGCGATCGTCATCGACTCCGGTGAGGGGTACGGAGAGCTTCGCGGGGTCGAGTTGTCAGGCGCTGTGGAGTTCGTGGGGGAGATCCCCCGCACCGGAGAACCCTGCGCCGAACTCGAAGCAGTGGAACCATTGTTCGCTCGCAAGAACTTCGGTCTGGAGACAATGCCGCACGACGGCCGGCATGCGTGGATCCGACTGACACCGTCGAAAACCCTCTCCTGGGACTTCCGCAAGATGTGACCACCAGAGGTCACCTCGCCCGTTCGTGGTGTGTCACGTCATCGGCGGCACCTGGACGGGCCGGGACTACCTCGGAGGGGATGGTGCCGCGAACGACATGCTCATCCGACCGTGAAGCTGTCGGTGCAGATGCCGCACGAGGCCGGCGGCATGCGACTTGGGGCCTTCCCGCGTGGCGGCCGCCCGCAGGAGCGAGACGTTCACCTGGCTGTTGGAGGCGTGATCGTCTGGGAGGTAGCGGCTGCGGGCAGCAGGGTCGGTGAACCAGCGGTACGGGGCGCTGCGGTCGTCCCCGGTGTAGTGGGTCTCTTCGCCGAGCAGCGCCACGGCGGCTGGTGTCTGCAGCAAGGTCGCGCCGAGGTGGCCCATGACCTGTGCCGGGGTGTCCTGCAGCCGGTCCAGTACGCGCATCAGTCCGGGGTTGACGTGCTCGCTGCGCAGGTACCGCTGCGGTGTGCCGTGCCCGCACAGCAGGAACAGGTGGTCGCGTTCGTCCGGGGTGAGGCGCAGACCGCGGGCGATGGCCGCGGCCATCTGCTGCGACGGCTGCGGTCCGTTCCCCCTCTCCAGACGGGCGAAGTAGTCGCTGGACATGTCGCACAGCTCCGCGACCTCCTCCCGCCGCAGTCCGCGGGCACGTCGGCGCGACCCGCGGCGCAGTCCCACGTCCTCCGGTTGCAGCGCCTCCCGACGGGCACGCAGAAAGGCGCCCAACGAGGCGCGATCCACGGACCGTTCCATGGTTGTCTCCAGAAGATCGTGTGCTTCGCGAACGTGGGACATCGCCGTGCGTTCGCCAGTGTCGCAGCCGTCGGTGGGCCTTATCCACGGACTGCGAGTCAGTGGTTGAGGGAGTCCTTCCTCGGTATCGCCGGGTGCGGTGCAGTGGCTACCGCGGGACGGCGCAGTGCCTTCCGCGACGACCTGGACGTGCGGCGGGCACCGCCGCGCCCAGCGGAGGAGAGGATTCCCATGGCCAAGTGGACAGCCGCCGATCTGCCGGAGCTGACAGGCAGGACGGTGCTCATCACCGGCGCCGGGAGCGGTCTCGGGCTCATCACGGCTCGTGAGTTGGCCTGTGCCGGCGCCCGCGTCGTGTTGGCGGTGCGTAACACGGAGAAGGGCCGGCTGGCCGTCTCCGGCATGCCCGGCGAGTTCGACGTCCGGCACCTGGACGTCGCCGACCTGGGATCGGTACGCCGCTTCGCACAGGAGTGGAGCGGTGCCCTGGACGTGCTCATCAACAACGCCGGCGTCATGGACATCCCGGCGGCGCGGACCGCGGACGGTCTGGACGTGCAGACGGCGACGAACTACACCGGCCCCTTCGCCCTGACCAATCTGCTCCTGCCGCACCTGACCGACCGTGTGGTCACGGTGATCAGCCAGCTCCACCGGCAGTCCAAGCTGGACGTCGACGACCTCGACTGGCGCACGCGCAAGTACAACGGGATGAACGCCTACCAGGACTCCAAGCTCGCGGGCGTGCTGTTCTCCCTGGAGTTGCAGCGGCGGCTGACCGCCTCGGGCAGCCGTGTGCGGTCGGTGCTCGCCCACCCCGGCATCGCGACGACCCAGCTGGCCGCCCACTCGCCGGCCAACGCCATCAACCGCCTTTCCTTCCTGCTCAACGACCCGGAACGCGGAGCCCTGTCCATCCTCTACGGCGCGACGCAGAACGTGCCCGGCAACGCCTACGTCGGCCCGGACGGGCCCGGCAGCATCAAGGGCCACCCCACCGTACGCGAGCCGGGCAAGGCCGGCCTCGACGAGGAGACGGCAGGCAGGTTGTGGCAGGCCACCGTCGCGCTGACCGGAGTCGGCGGTTGACCTGCGTGTGCGTGTCGGCTGGGCTCACTGCTCCGCGTTGGTGCTCAGCGCACCGGGAAGCCGAAGGAGTATCCCTGCTGCTTCAGCCACGGCAGGACCTCGCGCAGGGCGGCCACGGTCTGGGAGCGCTCGCCTCCCGCGTCGTGGAAGAGGACGGTCGGGCCGTTGGATATCTCGTTCTTGACGGTGGCGATTATGGCGTCGGTGCCGGGGCGCTCGAAGTCCTTGGAGTCGACGTTCCAGCCCAGCGGCCGCATCCCCCGGGATGCGGCGAGCTGCCTGCTGTAGGGGGTGAAGGCACCGCCCGGCGCCCGGTAGTACAGCGGCCGGACGCCCCCGGAGGCTTTGGTGATCATGCGTTCGGCGTCCAGGATCTGCTGTGACTGGTAGGCGTGGGAGTTGGTGTCCATGGTGGTGTCGTGGGAGACCGTGTGGTCACACAGCCGGTGCCCGGCCGCCACCACCGCCTTCACCAGGTCCGGATGGGCTTGGGCCTGCGTGCCCACCATGCAGAAGGTCGCCTTCACGCCGTTCTCCCGCAGCACTTCCAGCACCTGCGGTGTCCAGGCCGGGTCCGGCCCGTCGTCGATGGTGATGTTGACGCCGCGGGCGCCTTGGTCCGAGGCATGGGCGATGTCCACCGACACCGGCGCCCCGCCGGTGCCGGAACCCGGTGCGGAGGGGCCCGCGGAGACGCCCGCTCCGGCCTGCCGCTCGTCAACGGGCCCGGCCTGCGCGGTCCATACCGAGGTGGCGGCCGCCATCGCTGTCACCCCGACCGCCGCCGCGAGTACCCGGCCGTGCCATCCCCGTCCCCCATGCCGCGCCATGTCCGCCCTGTTTCTCGTCGTCTTGGTGGATCCGTGCATCCATCAGGACGGAGAAAGGGCACCGCGGGATCCGCCTGTTACTGATCACGGACAATTCCGCGGGGGTTCTGAGACGCCTCGGTATCCGCGCACGAAGCGGATGAGTGCGTTCCTCCGTGCCCATGAGCCAGTGGGCCCTGCGGTGAGCGCGGGTCAGGGGCGCAGCGGGCTGCACAACAGGGCCGCGGGGCCTGGCGTGCTCGCCAGGCGAGTGGTGAAGGCGATACCGGCGGCGTACTCGTCTGCGGCGCATTGGCCTTTGTAGTGGCCCTCGGCGAAGTCGCCGCCGACGCCGTCAGCGGGCCGGCTGTCGGACCGGTCGAACCAGACGGTCCGTCCGGTGAGGCCCGGTGAGGTGCGGGCGGGCGCGCACAGGGCCGCCGACACCCGGTCACCGCGGCGGCTGTAGCCGATGAGGAACTGCCCGGCCGGGCACTGGAACTTGGTGTAGCCGCCGGCCCAGTCACGGCCTGGGGGGACGTGGCGTTCGTCGGTGATCACCGTCTGTGCGTCGCCTGCGGCGCGCAGGTCGCCGACGGTCGTGTCGGTGCACAGGCCGCGGCCGCCGGTGTGGCTGAGGCCGATCAGCCGCAGGCCGTCGGGGCAGACGGCTTTGTAGGCCCCCGGATCCCAGTCGCCGCCGGCCCGTACCCGCAGGGACCGCACGCTGTCGCCGTGGTCGGCGGTGAGCATGCGCCAGACCGGCACCGGATCGATGTACCCGGTGCGGGTCGCGGACGTCATCAGGTGACCCCAGGCGGTGCCGCGCCAGTCGCCCTGGTCGAGGACGCCGTGTCGTCGCCCCGCGGTGTCGTAGCGCAGCAGGGCCCAGTCGTCGTGGCCCTCCCAGCCGACCAGGGGCCAGTAGGCGAAGTCGGCGTCATGGTCGGCGAAGTAGTCGGTGATGTTGCCGAACCAGGCGCGGGCGGCGGTGCCGGTCTCGTTGGCTCCGATGCCGAATTCGCTGATCCACACGGGCGCGGTGTAGTGCTGTCCCTCCGTGGTCACGAAGAAGGCCTGGTCGGCGAGGACTTGGGACAGCTGGTCGCGGGTCAGGTCCTGGTAACGGGGATCGTGGGTCTCGCCGATTCCGGTGGCACCACTGTGCCGGGGACCCGTGTAGCCGTAGAAGTGGGCCGAGTAGACCAGCTTGTGAGCGTTCATGAGGGTGTGCGAGAGCGTGCGCGCGGGCGTGAGGGTGGGCCGGTCGTGCGGCAGTCCGTCGACGGGCAGGCCGGTCCAGTTGATGCCCTCGAGGACGATGAGGAGTTCGGGGTTGGCCTCGGTGAGGATGCGGTCCGCGGCGAGTTGGGCGGCGGCGTACCAGTCGTGGTCGTCTCCGCTGCCCCAGTTGGGGTCGTCCAGGACGTCACGGCGTACCTCGTTGTAGAGATCCGCCCCCACGACACGGGAGTTGGTGGCGTACCGGCGGGCCATGAAGACCCAGTCGTCGGCCCACTGCTGGGTGGACTGACCGCTGTTCCACCGTTCGTTGCCGTCGATGCCGCAGCACCAACGGGTGCTGTTCGTATGGTTGTTGAGGACGACCGCGAACCCGTCCTGGGTGAGGGCGGCCACCACGGCGTCGTAGATCTGCAGAGGCGTTTTGCCGCGCAGCCGCGGGTTGGCCGCGACGGCGGCGTCCGGCGCGGGAGCTGTCGCGTGGATCATCTCGTTGGAGAACGGCAGCCGGATGCTGTTGATGCCTAGTTCCTGGAAGTCGGCGAGCAGCTCGGGCAGCGGGGCGCGGTCAAGGCCGAGGGGTATGCCGTAGGAGTTCTGGCCGGCGTGGTGGTTGGCGGAATCGGCGGTGCTGCCACTTCCTGCCCACGAGCCCTGCGCGCCGTCCCAGTTGGCCGACTTCAGGCGGAACCGGCGCCCCTGAGCATCGACGATGTACCGGCCCCGGGCGGACAACGGCGGCTGCCAGCTGTCCACAGCCGGCGAATTGGCCTGGGCCGGGGCCTCGGAGGCTGCGGGCTTCCCAGTGGCGGCAACAGTGGTCGGCGTTGTGGTCAGCAGCGCGAGAACCACGGCTGCTGTTGTCAGGTACTGGACAAGTCTGACGGTCGGCATCCGGTCCTCTGTGGCTGCGTGGTGGGGAGCGTGACGAGCAGTGGCTGCCAGCCTACGAAGGAACACCGGCCAGGTCGATGTCAGTTCTCGCCACCATGCTCCCTCTGACCCGGGCCATGCCGGATATCGCGCTGACTCGAAAGGCCCATTCCCTACAGGGAATTGTCGGTCTCCAGCGCGCCCCGCAGGATCTGGTCTGAATGGACCCGCGAGGGCTAGTGTCCTGCGCCAGTAGTTGATCGTTAGTAGTTGCGTGACTTCTGCTGCTGGTGCGTCAGTTCCTCGTCGGGGCCCGAAACTGGAACCGTTGCTGCTGTCTGATGACGAACGGGCGGTGTTGGAGCGGCGGGCGTCGTCGGCCCAGGCGCTGGCCCTGCGAGCGCGGATCGTGCTGGCGTGCGCGGGTGTGGAGGTGCCGCCGATCGTCGCAGTCGCCCGCGAGTTGCGGGTTGCCGCTGACACCGTCCGCAAGTGGCGGCGCCGGTTCCTCGCGGAGCGGCTCGACGGCCTGGTCGACGAGCCGCGGCCGGGCCGGCCACCCACCATCAGCGTCGATCAGGTGGAAGCGGTCGTGGTCACCACGCTGGAGGAGATTCCGAAGGACTCCACCCACTGGTCGCGAAGGTCGATGGCGGAGCACAGCGGCCTGTCGAAGTCGACCGTCGGCCGGATCTGGCGGAAGTTCCAGCTCAAGCCGCATCTGACGGACACGTTCAAGCTGTCGACGGACCCGCTGTTCGTGGAGAAGGTCTACGACGTCGTCGGGCTGTACTTCGACCCGCCCGAGGGAGCGGTGGTGCTGTCGGTGGACGAGAAGTCGCAGATCCAGGCCCTGGACCGGTCCCAGCCGGTGCTGCCGATAATGCCGGGAATGCCTGAGCGGCGCACCCACGACTACGTCCGCAACGGGCTGACTACCTTGTTCGCCGCGTTCGACGTCGCCACCGGCGAGGTCATCAGTGCTCTGCACCGCCGGCACCGGGCCGCGGAGTTCAAGAAGTTCCTGATCCGGATCGACAAGGAAGTGCCCGCGCACCTGGCGGTCCACCTGATCTGCGACAACTACGGCACCCACAAGACGCCCGCGATCAGGACATGGCTGGCCAAGCACCCACGCTTCCACATGCACTTCACACCCACCGGCTCCTCCTGGATCAACCAGGTCGAGCGGTGGTTCGGCTTCCTGGCCGACCAGAAGATCCGCCGCGGCGCACACAAAAACGTGCAGACCCTCGAGGCCGACATCCGCGCATGGGTCAAAGACTGGAACGAGGACCCAAGCCCTTCATCTGGACCAAGACCGCCGAAGAGATCCTCGATTCCCTCGCCCGCTTCTGCCAACGGATCTCCGGCGCAGGACACTAGCCTCGCGCTTTCACGTAGCGTGCTGTCCGAGGCTTGATCAAAAACACGGGAAGTGCCCCTGACCTGCAACGATAGGACTTGCTGAGGGTCCTGTTGGCTGCGAGGAAAGAAGCACTTCTCACGTGAAGAAGCGTATCGGGTCGTACCCGCATGTCCGTGTCGAGGTCGGCGGCCGCGGGGTGGTCTCCCAGGCAGGGGCCGTGCTTCGCGATCGCGCTGGGCGGGGACTGCCTCGCCGATGTGGGCATGCTGCGGGCGGAGCCGGCCGTGTTCGGGCCGGTGGCCTCCGACCCGAAGGTCTCCCGCCTGATCGGCCGACTGGCCGCAGGAGGGCAGAGGGTTCTGGCCGCGCTGCGCATGGCCCGGGCCGAAGTACGCGAACATGTCTGGAAGTTGGCCGGTGATGCGGCGCCGGACGCGGACGGGCAGGTGATCGTGGACATCGACGGGGTCCTCGTCCTGGCGCACTCCGAGAAGCAGGACGCCGCTGCGACCTGGAAGAAGACATTCGGGCATCACCCGCTGATGGGGTTCGTCGACCACGGCCGGGGCCGGCCCGGCGAGCCGGTCGTGGGCCTGCTGCGGCCCGGCAACGCGGGGTTGCAACACCGCCGCGGACCACATCGAAGCCACGACGCTGGCCCTGGCCCAGCTGCCGAAACGGTTGTGGCGGGGACGTCAGACACTGATCCGCACCGACTCCGGCGGCGGCACCCATGAGTTCGTCGCCTGGCTCACTCGGCGCGGCAGGTGGCTGTCGTACTCGGTCGGCATGACCATCACCGACGCCATCCATCAGGCCGTCCTCAAGGTGTCGGCCTCGGCCTGGACGCCGGCCGTCGAACCCGACGGCGACATCCGCGACGGCGCCTGGGGCGCCGAACTCGGCGGCGACTGCCTGACCGGCTGGCCCACAGGGATGCGGCTGGTCGTCCGCAAGGAACGGCGGTATGTCGGCGCCGGGACTGCCACCCCTGCAGGAACACGCAGATCGGTACGATCATGAGGCTGCGGGTCAGCTTGACTACGACGGCATATGTCCCGGCCGGCGTCCCGTATGTGTAGGCGGCGGCCACGACCGATGATATGTCGTTGACTGCGGTGCCGCTCCACAATCCGAATGCCTGCTGGGACAGCCCGAGCAGGTGGCCGAGGGACGGATACAGCAGGACAGCGGCGATGTTGAACGTGAAGATGGCGCCCATCGCGTACGCGACACGGGCTTCCGTCGCCTTCACGACGGAGGTGACCGCGGCGATCGCCGAGGCTCCGCAGATCCCCGTCCCCACGCCGATCAGCAGCCGGGACTCCGGATGGATGCCCAGCAGGCGGCCGACGAACCAGGCGCCGCTCAACGCCACCGCCAAGGTGCCCAGCATGACCGGTCGCGAACCGGCCCCCACTTGCAGCACTTCGCTACCGGTGGCTGCGATGAACTCGGCGCCGCGGCGGGGACCCTCACAGGTACGGCGGCAATCGGATCAGGCGCTCAGGTTCTCGAATAGGACCATCCCGGCCGCGGTGTTCGACGCGGGCACATGGTACGTCTCGTGCACGCGGCGGATCCGCGGGCCCAGGGCGCCGCGCATGATTAGCCACATGATGAGTTCGATGCCCTCGGAGCCGGCCTCGCGGATGTAGTCCTCGCGGGTCAGCGAGGCCAGCTTCTCCGGGTCGTGCTCGATCGCGTCGAGGAACATCCGATCGAATTCCTGGTTGATCAGCCCCGCGCGGGCGCCCGCGAGCTGGTGGGACATGCCGCCGGTGCCGAAGACCGCGACCTTGAGGTCCTCGGGGTAGGCGCGGATCGCCTCGCCCAGCGCTCGGCCGAGGGCCAGGCACCTCGCGGCGGTCGGCTGCGGGTACTGGATGACGTTGACGAGGAGGGGGACCACCATGCATGGCCAGCGTTCCCCGGGGTCGGGGCAGTACACCGACAGGGGCACCGTCAGGCCGTGGTCGACGTCGAGCTCCTGGTAGACGGTGAGGTCGAAAGAGGCGTCGATCAGGCTTTTGACGAGGTGGTCGGAGAACTCCGGGGCGCCGTAGACGGTTGGCACGGGGCGGCTGCCCCAGCCCTCGTCGGCCACCTGGTACGACGGGGCCGAGCCGATCGCGAAGGTCGGCGTGACGCTCAGATCCAGGGCGTTGGCGTGGTCGTTGTAGACGACGACCGCGACATCCGGGGTGTGCCGGGCCATCCACTCGCGCGCCGGCCCATACCCGTCGAACAGCGGCTTCCAATACGAGTCCTGGGTCTTCTCGCGGTCCATGGCCGCACCGATGGACGGTACGTGCGAGGTGGCCAGTCCCCACATCACCTCAGCCAAAGCTCCGCCCTCCCGCTTTCAGCGCTTCCGCGAACTCCTCGGTGGTCATGCCGGTGAAGACCCCGCCGAGGTACTGCATGGACTTCTGGTCGACCATGGCGAGTTTGAAGACGTAGAAGATGGAGCCGCCCAGCTCCATCATCCGGTTCCAGTCCCGCTCCAAAAGCGCGTCCCGCTGCTCGGCCGTCAGGCCGTACGTCTCGCAGTACGCGGGCTCGTCGGCCTTGAACCTCGCCCGGTTTCCGGCGTACTTGAGCGACCCGCAGAGCTGGTTCAGGGCCCGTCCGCGGCGGTTCTCGGCGGCGTCGAAGACGTAGGTGCCGGGGACCTGGGGTGTGCTGCTGGACATGCCGTTCCTCTCCTCTCCCGTGGGGTTGCCGGTCAGTGCAGGAGTCCGCCGCCGTCGCAGACGAGCGTCTGGCCGGTGACCATGACCGCGTCCGGTGAGGCGAGGAAGGAGACGAGCCCGGCGAAGTGCTCCGGGGTGACGTACTCCTTGATCGCCTGTCGGCTCATGGTCTCGGCGAAGACCTCGTCGCCGGAGTGCGCCCGGGTGCCCGGGGTGGCCACCTGAGCGGGCGCCACCGCGTTCACCGTGATCCGGTGCTCGCCCAGTTCCCGTGCCATCACCCGGGTCATCCCGATGAGCGCGCCCTTGCCGGCCACGTAGGCGATCTGCCCCGGTGCCCCGGTGAAGAAGGTGCGGGACGCGACATTGATGACCCGCCCGCGGTGCGGGCTGGTGCGCAGCCACGGCACGCACGCCTGCACCATGAGCAGCGGGCCGACGGCGTTGACGGCGAAGAAGCGGTGCAGTTCTTCGGGGGACGCCTCCAGCAGCGGCGCACGGCCGGACAGCAGGCCGGCGTTGTTGACCAGTACGTCGATGCTGCCACTGCCGTACGCCTCGTTGATCTCCTCCACGGCTCGACGGATCGCGGCTCGGTCACTGACATCGCAGCGCCACGGCCGCACACCGGCCATGCCACCGGTGCCTTCCGGTTCGGCTATGTCGAGTGCGGCGACCGTGAATCCGTCCGCGGCCAGTCTGCGGGCGATGGCCCGCCCCAGGCCGCCGGCGGCGCCCGTGACGATCGCGACCCGAGGGCTGTCCCGGCCGGTCATGGTGCCTTCTCCTGCGGATGGGTGGCCAGCGCCTCCACGGTGATGTCCATCCACTTCCACATCGGCAGGGAGACCAGCGCGTCGTGCAGCTCCGCCGGATCGGCCGCCTCGTACAGGCCGATCGTGGCGTTGCGGCCCGGAACCCGCCACAGCCGCTTGAGGACGCCTGCCTCCCGCAGTTCCATGGCCCGTTCGCGCTCGCCATCGCGCAGGGCCTCGCGGACGCCGTCGGGGGTGTCCGGGGGCAGGGTGTTCTCGGTGCGGACGAGGAATTCCATGGAACGTCCCTTCACTGGTCAGGTTGCCGCGATCTCCAGGAACAGTTCGGCAAGTCGATCCGGAGCCGTGACCATCGCCTCGTGTCCGGTGGCGATCTCGTGGACCGGCCAGCCGCGGGCGGCGGCCCGCTCGGCGTGCGGGGTGAACACCCGCATCCAGTCGGTGCATTCGACGAAGACACCGGGGACCTGGTCCGCCTTGCCGGTGAGCCGCAACGGCTCGGTGTACGTCAGCCACGGGTGTGGGGTCAGCCGCGGGCCGAGCCAGTCGAGGTCCGCCTGTTCCGTGACGCCGAGCACACTCAGTGAGCGCACCGGGACGAGCCAGCCGAAGCCGGGTCCGGACACGGACTCCCGGTAGTGCCCGGCGATGCGGTCGGGCAGCAGGTCGATCGCCGCGTCCCCGTCGTCGCCGACGAAGGCGTCGAGGTGGACCCGTTTCGCCAGCCGGTCCGGAATCCGGTCCGCGAGGCCGGTGACGACCTGGCCGGCGTAACTGTGCCCGACGAGCACGACGTCCCGCAGGTCATGGGCTTCGATCAGCGCCGCGATGTCCTGGATGTGCGTGGTGAGTCCGACCTGGGGAGTGAGGAGATGGGCGCGATCGCTCACCCCGGTCAGCGTGGGGGCGTACGCCTCGTGCCCAGCCGCGCGCAACAGCGGTGCCACGCGCTGCCATACCCAGCCGCCGTGCCAGGCTCCGTGGAGCAGTACGAAGACGTGGCGGCCGCTCATACGGACGCCCGGGGCCGCGTGCCGCCACCCTGCTGTTCACGGGCGAGCATCTTCGCCACCGCGCGACGCCCGCGTAGTGCGGCGAGGTCGGACTTGATGCTGGACTCGGCGGTGCCGCCCGGATCGGTGGCGTACATGACCTCCTGCGCCTCAAGGGCGTCGACGTCCTCCTGCATCACCGCGAGCTGCTGCTCGTGCTGGAACTTCGTGAGCTCCTCGTCGTCGATGAGGTAGTCGCGGCCCAGCGCGTAGAAGTCGTGTGTCACGTTGCCGCGTCCCGGCGTCATCCCGTACAGCACCTTCATGTGGAAGCCCTGCGGTTCCTCGGTGCCGGTGGCCGCGACGCGGATGTTGAGGACGAAGATGCCCGGAGGGTAGAAGTCGCCGTCCTGCCAGCGGTCCACCGGAGAGGTCAGTCCGCAGGATTTCCGATAGAACGGCGGCGCCTCGATGCCGATCATGTGACGGCTGAAGCTGACCCGGTCGCCGTCCACGGTCACGTCGATGGGGGTCGCGGCGACGGCGGCGTTGCCGATGCTCGTCGGGTGCAGGAACGTCTCGTGGGTGAGGTCGAGCAGGTTTTCCAGCAGCAACTGGTGCCGGGCCTTCAGCGGGACCACACCGTGGACATGGGTCCAGTTCGGGTCGGTGAGCCAGGAGGTGTCGGGCAGCAGGCTCTCGTCGGCCAGTCCCGGATCACCGGGCCAGATCCAGATCGCGCCGTTCCGCTCGACCAGCGGGAACCGGCGCAGTGCCGCCTTGGGCCGGTCGGCCTGCTCGGCGACCCCGACGCACACGCCCTGACCGTCGAAGCGGTAGCCGTGGTAGTCACACTGGAGGACGCCCTCGTCGTCGAGGTGGCCCAGGGACAGCGGGTACTTGCGGTGGGGGCAGCGGTCTTCGACGGCGGTGACGGTGCTGTCGGGAAGCCGGTAGAAGCAGACCGGGAGGTCCGTGATCCAGCGCTGCTCGAGTGTCCGGCCGATCTCGTCGGACCAGGCTCCCAGGTACCAGCCGTTGCGTACTTGCTGTGTCAGCATGGCGGGTCTTTCCTTTCATAGGTCCAGTCAGAGATCCAGGACGAGGCGTCCGCTCCTCGCGCGGGAGACGCAGATGAGCATCGTGTCGTTCGCGGCCCGTTCGTCTTCGGTGAGCAGTGAGTCGCGGTGGTCGACCTCGCCCTCCAGGACGGCGGTCTCGCACGAGCCGCAGATGCCCTCCTCACAGGAGGACAGGACCGGGACGCCCGCTTGTTCCACAGCCTTGAGGACCGACAGCTCCGGAGGCACGGTCAGCGTCACCCCGGACGCCCGCAGCTCCATCTCGAACGGCTGCTGCCCGGCCTCACTCTCGGTGGGGGACTGCCTGTCGGCCGCGGCGAACCGCTCGACGTTCAGCGTCCCGGTCGGCCACGTGGCGCAGTACTCCTCGACCGCGTCGATGAGGCCCGCGGGGCCGCAGCAGTACACCAGGGTGGGCGGGTCGGGATCGCCGAGGAAGGAGGTGAGGTCGAGCAGCCCGTGCTCGTCCTGCGGGCACACGGTCACGCGGTCGCCGTAGCGCTCCAGTTCGGGCAGGAAAGCCATGGACGTGCGGGTGCGGCCACCGTAGAGCAGGGACCACTCGGCTCCGGCGGCCTCGGCCTCGGCGATCATCGGGAGCAGCGGGGTGATGCCGATGCCGCCGCCGACGAACAGGTAATTCGGCGTGGTGTGCAGGGGGAAGTTGTTGCGGGGACCGCGCACCCTGAGTTCGCTGCCCTCGTGGACGTTGTCGTGGATCCACTGGGAACCGCCGCGCCCGTCGGGCTCCCGCAGCACCGCGATGCGCCAGCGGGCCGTGTCCTTGGCCGGGCCGCACAGCGAGTACTGGCGGGTGACACCCGTGGGCAGGACGACGTCGATGTGTGCCCCCGGCTGCCAGGATGGCAGCGGTCCGTCGTCACCGAAGCGCGGTGCGAGCTCAAGTGACACGACATCGTCGGCCACCGTCTGGCGGGTCAGTACGGTGACGGTGCCCTCGAACTCGCCGCCGCGCCGCGCCGCGACGGGTGCTCCGGCTCCGGTGTAAGCGAGGGTGCGCGTGTCCGGGGCGGCGGCTGATGGGCTCGTCACGTTCGTCATCTCCTCGGCACGGTCGGTCGGGGACCGCTTCGGCCGCGGACCGGCGGCCGTAACTGACGCTAGCCAACGGGGAACGTGCAGGTCATCGCTCGAATGACCGGACCGGGGCGGCGTATGGTCGTGGCACGGACTACGTCATCCGTCGCGCGTACCGGCATCCCGTCCGGGCCGTGGCGCCTGGTCGAGGTGGATCCGCACCTGGCGGTCCGCGCTCCAGAGGGCTTCCACCACGGCGTGCAGCCGCTGGGCGTCGACGCGCCACATCGGTGCGCCGTAGCGGTCGTCGCGCGTGATGCCGCCCTCGGGGACGCCAGCGGCCAGCAGGCTCCGGTGATCGGGCGTCCGGGCGGTCTCCTCCGTCTCGTCCGCGTAGTCCACGTAGAGGGACGTGTCGCGGAACGGAACCCAGATGTGCGTGGTGCCGCGGGCACCGGTCCCGTGCGGCGCCGTCATGCCAGCACGCCGGTCGTCTGCGGATAGAGACGTACGTATGCCTCGGCCATAGTCCCGTGCGAAAGGCCGAGGTTGGGGCCGGCGTTGCGCTTCAGCTGCACGCCGCGCCGCTTGGCGAGGTCGGTGTAGTAGTCCCACATGTGCTGCTGTGCGGCCAGGCACTCCATCGCCTTGCGCTTCTTGTCGAAGACCGAGGTGATGTCCAGCAGCACGTTCGGCTTGAAGTCGCACTGCTCGGGTTGGTGCGGCTCGAAGAAGAACACCGGGGGAGCGCCGAGCGGTTCGCCGGGAGCGTCGTAGCCGACCGCCTGGGCGAGCACGCGTGCCTGGAGCGCCATGCGGGCGGCGGCCGGGTGGTCGCCGTTGTAGGGGTCGGTGAGGGTGTGGGTGAGGACGACCGCGGGGTTCACCTCCCGGTAGACGCGCACGATGCGGTCCACCAACTCCGGGGTCTCCAGCAGCGGGTAGTCCCCGGCGTCCAGGAACTCGATCTCCGCGCCCAGCGTCGCTGCCGCGTTCGAGGCCTCCGTGCGGCGGAGCTCCTTGATCTCGTCGAGGCGCAGGCCGTCCCGCCAGGCCCGGGCGGACTCGCCGCGCTCGCCGAAGCTCAGGCACAGCACCTTCGCACGCTGACCGCGTTCGGCGGCCGCGGCGATGGCGCCGCCGGCCCGCCAGACGAAGTCGCCGGCGTGTGCGCTGACGACCAGCAGCGCGCCTTCGGGCGCAGTGGGGGCGTCGAGGGTCATGAGGACTCCTGGGGGATCGAGAGAGAGGGACGCATCGACCGGGGCCACGCACCTCCGTTGCCTCAGTGCGGCTTTCACAGAAGGAGTGCGGGATGAAAGCGATCAAAAGTGCAGATGTCACCATATCGTCAACTTAATTGTTGACAATAGTGCTGATACCAGTGATTCTCCTGACAACAGCCCTGGAACAGCCCGGAGTAGACATGCCGAACCGCCCTGTGGTCGTCCGGAACATCGCCCGTCCCGCCGCCGACGTCATCGCCCGGCTCGCGCAGGCGGGGGTGTCCACCGTCCACGAGGCCATCGGCCGTCGTGGCTTCGCGGGAACCGGTCTGCGGCCGAACCAGCAGAACGTGCGCATAGCCGGCCCGGTGGTGACGGTCAGCTCCCACCCGGGGGACAACCTGATGATCCACGCGGCCGTCGAGGTCTGCCGACCCGGCGACATCCTCGTGGTGACGACCACATCGCCGTCCACGGACGGCATGTTCGGCGAACTGCTGGCGACCTCCCTCGCCGCCCGCGGCGTCATCGGCCTGATCACGGCGGCAGGTGTGCGCGACACCGCCGAGCTGCGGGAGATGGGCTTCCACGTCTGGGCCCGGTCGGTGTCCGCCCAGGGCACGGTGAAGGCGTCCCCGGGCTCGGTCAACGTGCCCGTGACGCTCGGCGGAGTGTCCGTCCGCCCCGGCGACGTCGTCGTCGCCGACGACGACGGCGTGGTCGTGGTGCCCCTGGAGGAGGCGGCGGAGGCGGCGGAGCTCGCCGAGAAGCGGATCGCCAAGGAGGCCACCACCCGGAAGGTCCTGCGTTCCGGGACGCTGGGCGTCGACTACTACGGACTGCGCGCCAGGCTCGCCGAACTGGGCGTCACCTATCAGGACTGACTGCACCTCTTCTCGCCCTGAACCTGTGGTGGATGGTGACTGCACACCGTGAGCACTTCTGCTGGACCCGACATCACCGGTGCGATCCGGGCCGCGCTGCTGCGCGGTGACTACGTGCCGCGACAGCGCCTGATCGAGGCGGACCTCTGCGAACAATTCGGCGCCAGCCGCTCCGGGGTGCGGTCGGCGCTCCAGCAGCTGGCGGCGGAAGGGCTGGTCGAGATGCAGAGCAACCGCGGCGCGAGCGTCCGGGAGATCACCTTCGCCGAGGCGGTCGAGGTGACGGAGGTACGCATGGTTCTGGAAGGTCTGATCGCCGCTCGTGCGGCGGAGCGGGTCAGCCCCGCGCAGGCCGAGGAGCTGCGCGGGATCGGCGCGGACATGGCACAGGCGGTCGCCGACGGCGAACTGATGGCGTACAGCGACCTCAACGCCCGTCTCCACCGCCGTGTGCGCGACATCGCCGGCCACGAGACCGCCAAGCAAGTCGTCGAACGACTGCGGGCCCAGATGGTCCGGCACCAGTTCATGCTCTCCCTGGTGCCGGGGCGGGCTCGCCTGTCGATGCCCCAGCACCAGCGGATCATCGCGGCGATCCTCGCCGGGGACCCGGTGGAGGCCGAAGCGGCCATGCGGGACCACATGGGCAGTGTGGTGGAGGCGCTGCGGGCGCTCGAAGCACGCCGGAACCGCGTGAGCTGAGGCACGGTGAGGCGGCAGGACACGATGTGCCCTGCCGGTGTCCCCCTCAAGCGCTCCTCCCGACTCGGCTGTCACGTTCCGTCGCCCGCGCCGGCCTCCTGTGCCGTCTTCCTGGCCCAGGCGACTTCCAGCTTCCCGGTCGGGGTGCGTGGCAGGGAGTCCGTCAGGACGACGGAACGCGGCACCTTGTAGCCGGCGAGGCCGCGCCGGACCCAGCCGCGCAGTTCCTCGCCGGTGACCGTCGCGCCGGGCGGGACCGCCACGACGGCTGCCACCCGTTCTCCCCAGGTCTCGTCGGGGACTCCGACGACGACGCAGTCCCTCACGGCGGGGTGTGAGAGCAGGACGTTCTCGACCTCCTGCGGATGCACCTTCTCCCCGCCGGTGTTGATCACGCCCGAGCCGCGACCGAGGAACCGGATCGCGCCGTCGGCCTCGATCGTGGCGAGATCGCCGGGGATCGAGTACCGCACCCCGTCGATGGTGCGGAACGTCGTCGCACTCTTCGCGGTGTCCTTGTAGTAGCCGAGCGGCATGGGCCCGCAGTAGGCGAGGTTCCCCACCTCGTCACTGCCGGGTTCGACGAACCGGTCATCGGGGCCGACCACTCGTGTCGCGGGCACGGGGAAGAAGCGGGCGGGCAGGTCCCGTACCGACGAGGTGATCGCGAAGGCGAAGGGACCGCCCTCACTGGACGCGATGGCGTCGATGACGGTGACGTCGGCACGCTCGTGCAGCGCCCTCTTGAGTGAGTCGCTGAGCGCGGTGCCGGAGCTGAGGATCCTGCGCACACAGCGCAGGTCGTGCGGCGTCCCGGTCTCTTCCGCGTGCACGAGTTCGTCGACGAGTGGCCGGCACACGGCGTTGCCCGCGACGATGACCGTCTCGACCCGCTGCTCGGCGACAGTGCTCCAGACGTGCTTCGGAGCGAGGCCGCCCCGCCGCGCGGTGACTGCCCGGCCGCCTACCATCAGGGCGCCCATCGTGTTGAACAGTCCGGTGGCGTGGATGAGCGGCACGACGGGCATGAGGGTCGGGGCGTGGCCTTCGCCGTACGCCTTGACCGCGATGTCGGCGGCTTCTTCGAGCGTCGCGGGAAGTTCGGGGACACCGATCGGATGGAAGATCGGGACCAGCGGGGAGTGCAGCAGATCGCTCTGCCGCCACACCACGCCCTTCGGCCTGCCCGTGGTTCCGCCTGTGTACATGAAGAGCCGGTCGGAGCCGGGCCGCGGCTGCGGCTCGCGCGGTGCGTGCGCCGCCAGCAGCGCCTCCAGCTCCGGCACTGCGGGCCCGGCCGGGCCGTCGGCCGGCGGATCGCTCACCCGGACGAGCAGCTTCAGCGTGCGTACGTGCCCGGCGGCGTGGGTGACCCGGTCCGCCAGGGCGCCGCTGAAGACGAGCGCGGCCGCGTCGGCGTCGGTGAGGAGTTCGGAAAGCTCCTCACCGGTGTAGCGGTAGTTGGCGTTCACCGGCACGGCGCCGAGCTTGAAGGCGGCGAAGACCGTCTCCAGGTAGGCGGCACCGTTGAACAGGTAGCAGGCCACGGTGTCGCCTTCGCGCACCCCGGCCACGTCCAGCGCGGCGGCCAGTCGTGACGCGCGCTCGTCGAACTCCCGGTAGGTGGTGTCACGTCCGGGCTCGCTGATGGCGACGGCATCGGGCAGAGCCCGGCAGACCGCCTCCCAGATCGTCCCGATGGACACGTCCATACCTCAGACCTCCTCGTCCCTCTAGGCACGGGCAGACCGCGACGGCCGGGCACACAGGCCGGGGGCGCCCCGTGGATGTCCCGCAGGAGTAGCGCTCCACCGGACGTTGCTTCCTCAAGGTAGGCGGGACGCGCGTCCGGGGAACGCGCGCAATGACTCGACCGGCTCGGCGCTTCGACCGGGTCGTGAACGGGTCGAATGACGTAGGCCCCGTACGATCCGCCGGGCTACGATGCTCGGACCGACCGCGGGGCACCTCCCGTCCGCTCACCAGCCAACGCGTTCTCCCGGCGCGTCGCGTGTCCGGCACCCGCGACCGCAGGGCCCCGTTGCCTGTCGATCACGACGATGACGAGGAGATCGGTCATGTCCGCATCGCCGCTCGTGGGCTGGGACGACGTCGCCGCCGTCGCGCCGGACGGCCTGGCGGTCCTGGACCGCGAGGGCCAGTTCGTCCGCCTGAACCCGGCGGGGGCCGCGATGTGCGGTGCGCGCGAGGAGTCCGACCTGCTCGGTACGCCGTCTCCGTTCGCGCTCGCGGAGGGGGACTGCACATGCCCGACAGGGCTGCTGGAGGAGCGGTCGCAAGAGCGGGTGGCCCACTGGGTGCCCGCCTCGGGAGCCCGGCGCGAGTTCGCCTATCGGGCCCGCGCCCTGCCGGACAGCCGGTACACGGTCGTGTCGTTCCGCGACATGACCGCCGCATGGCACCGGCAGCGCCGGATCGCGGCGATCGCCCAGACGTCGATCGCTCTGGCTTCGGAGGGCTCGCTCGGCTCGACCCTGGACGCCGTGGCACGCCAGATCGTCCAGGCCGACGGCCTGGCCGGCGTGCAGATCCTCATCCTGGACAGCACCGGCCGGGAACTGCGGCTGATGGGCTCGGCGGGGCTGCGGCACTGGGACGCGTTCCTCGACCGGCTGCTGGAGTGCCGCGACCGGGGCGCCCAGCTGTGCATGCTGGACACGCTGCGGGAGCGCAAACCGATCGTCGTCCCACACCGGTGGGCCCAGATTCGTGCGGATGCTGCCTGGGAGCCGCTGCACGCCTACCTCGGCGAGCTCAACTGGGACTCCTTCGTCAGCGTTCCGTTGATGGCACGCGGCCGGCCCGAAGGCGTGCTCAACGCCTACTTCGCGCCCGGGCAGGAGATCGGCGGCGGGACCCTGGAGTTCCTGGCCGCCATGGCGGAGCAGGCCGCACTCGCCGTCGACTACGCCACGCTGCTGCAGCGCGAGCGTGAGGGGGCCCGCAGGAACGAGCGCCAGCGCCTCGCCCGCGACCTGCACGACTCGATCGTCCAGCAGGTGTTCTCCATCGGCATGCAGGCCAATGCCGCAGGAGTACTGGGGGCGCGCGGCGGGCCGCTTCCGGCGGAGGCCGTGCGGAAGTTCGCGGACGAGGTCGGGGCCCTGTCGCAGACCGTCCTCGCCGACCTCAGGGCGATGGTGCACGAACTCCGTCCGCCCTCCTCCACCCGGCTCGGCCTGGAGGACGCGGTGACCGCGCTCGTCAAGAGCACCGAGAACCGAACGGGCCTCGGCATCCGGCTGCTGTACGGAGTGGACCTGGACGCGGTCGCGCCGGACCTGGCCGAGGACATGTACCGGATCCTCGCGGAGGCCATCCACAACGTGGTCAAGCACGCGGAGGCCACCACCGTCACCATCCGCCTCGGCGTTCGCGACCACACCCTGACCGCGAGCGTCCGTGACGACGGTCGCGGGCTCGCGGAATCCGGTGGGCGCTCGGCCGCGCCGGAGGGGGAGGGCGGCCGGACGCCCGGCACGGCCTGGGACCACGGCTACGGACTGACGACCATGCGGGAAAGGGCGGAGCGATGGGGCGGCACCATGAGGATCAGATCCGGGAAGAGCGGTACGGCCGTACGGGTCGTCATACCCCTCCCTGTACGGGTGCCGGAGCCGCAGCCCACGGATCCGGAGGACCCTGGGAGCACCCCGGCGGCGGTGCCGCTCCGCGAGACACGGGACTCCGCCCGATCCGGGTCCTGATCGTCGACGACCACGCCGTCGTACGCCGCGGAATCCGCGCCTATCTCGAGGTCCTGGACGACATGGAGGTCGCCGCGGAGGCCGCCGACGGGCAGGAGGCGCTCACCAGACTGGACGCGATGGCTGCGCACCTCGAACTGCCGGACGTGGTGCTGATGGACCTGCTCATGCCCAGGATGGACGGAGCGACGGCCATCGGGGCGATCAAGCAGCGCCACCCCGACGTCAGGGTCGTGGTGCTCACCAGCTTCGGCGAGATGGAACGCGTCCACGCCGCGCTCGCGCAGGGAGCTGCCGGATACCTGCTGAAGGACGCCGAAGCCGGCGAAGTGGTCGCCGCCATCCGCGCCGCCGCCCGGGGCGAGGTCTTCCTCGACCCCGCAGTCGCCAGGGGACTCACCCAGGAGATCATCTCACCGCCGACCGGGCTCGCCGCTCTCACCAGCCGGGAACGCGACGTTCTCGTCCTCGTCGCCGAGGGCCGGTCCAACCAGCAGATCGCCGACGAACTGGTGATCAGCGAGCGCACCGCCCGCACCCACGTCAGCAACGTACTGCGCAAACTCCGCCTCACCTCTCGCACACAGGCCGCCCTGTTCGCCGTACGGCAAGGGCTGGTCCCGCCGCGCGGCTGACCGCGACAGATGTCCTGGACGGTGCAGGACACGGGTCCGCCGCAGGTGCCGTCATCGGCGGGATCCTCGCGGAAACGCAGTCGGGGACGGCTCGCAGGAGTGGGAACGTCGAGTAGACCGGGCCACCACTCGCCGTGGAACTCTGGCGTGAGGAGGGCGGATTCAACTGCTCGGATTCACCTGCCCAGCCCGCCTCTCCACCGCATCGTGGGGAAGAACTCATCCACACCGTGGATGGGCCGGATACGGTATTCGGATCGCGCTGAGGGTGGCGGTGCGGTCCCCGGCGGCCCATAGTCGTCGCTACCCGCACGCCGCTGTCCGGACCAGCCGCCGACGTGCGGTCGTCCACAGCATGCCGTGCGCCATCGGCGCCCAAGAAGGCAGGCATGCCCGCACTCGTACGCCGTTCCCTGGAGTCGCCATGCCCGGTTCCGTGTCCCCGACCCCGTCCTCCGCCGCGGTCGACGACGGTGCTCCGTCACCCGTCGCTGTCTCGGGTCCGGCGCATCTGCTGCGCCTGATCCTGCTGATGGCGGGCAGCTGTCTGCCGATCCTGGGTGCGGTGCTGATCGCCCCGGTGCTGCCGAGGATGCAGGACCACTTCGCCTCGACGCCGGGGGCGAAGGCGTTGGTGCCCCTCGCATTGACCGTTCCGGCGCTGTCGCTGGCACTGCTGGCCCCGTTCGCCGGGGTGATCGTGGACCGGCTCGGCCGCAAGCGCCTGCTGATCATGGCGACCGTCCTGTACGCCGTGTTCGGAACGGCGCCGCTCTGGCTGGACTCGCTGGGCTCGATCATCGCCAGCCGCGCCCTGGTCGGTGTCGCCGAGGCCGCCATCATGACCTGCTGCACCACCCTGATCGGCGACTACTACAGCGGTCAGCAGCGGGTGAAGTACCTGGCGCTGCAGGCCGTGTGTACCTCCGCGTCGGCCACCGCCTTCTTCGTGGTCGGCGGCGCCGTCGGCGCGGCGGGCTGGCGCGTGCCCTTCTGGATCTACGCCGTGAGCCTGGTGATCGCCCCGCTGATGGTCGCCGCTCTGCCCAACCCTGCGGCCCGCGCGGCCACCCACGAGGCCCCGGCCGTGGCCATGCCCGGTCGTCCGTTCCCCTGGCGGCCGCTGGCGGGGATCTGCGCCCTCACCTTCTTCGGAGCGATGGTCTTCTACACGGTCCCGGTGGAGATGGCGTACCTGCTCGACGACCTCGGTGTGGAAGACCCCGGCGTCATCGGTCTGGCCACGGCGATCGCGAGTGCCGCCACCGTGGCCGGAGCGCTCGTGTTCGCCCGGCTGAAGCGCTCCCCGGACGTGACGCTGCCCGCGGTCTTCGCGGTCTGTGGCGCCGGTTTCGGGGTGATGTTCCTCGCCGGCAGCGCCCCCCTGCTGGTCGTCGGGGCGGTGGTCAACTGCCTGGGCACGGGCGTGCTGCTGCCCGCCCTCCTCACCAGTGCCATGTCACGCCTGGCGTTCGAGGACCGCGGCCGCGGTACGGGGCTGTGGACGTCGGCCTTCTTCGGCGGTGCGTTCGTATGCCCGCTGGTGCTGCTCGCCCTGGGGCCGGCGGTCGGCGGTCTCGCGGGTGCGGTGGGCCTGCTCGGCGCGGCCGCCGCGGTGGTCGCGGCGGGGCTGTGGGGCGCCCTGCGCCGCGCGGGGGCCGCCCATCCCCGGCCGCTGCCGAAACAGCCGGCCTGAGGCCGCGGAGCTGGCGAGCCGGAACATAGACGACGATGGCCCGGCCCTCGTCCCGCATCGCATGCCGGCCTCGCCGTCGTACCGGACGCACCGGGCGGCGGCGAGGCCCACATGTGCCGAACACCTGGCGGGTTTCCGGTCCGGGATCACAGCAGGCCCGGCGCCCGCCCCGGGCCCTGTACGACGGACACGCCGTCGTCGGGGCCGTGGCCCTCCAGCGTCGCGCCCACCTCCCTCGCCTTCTGCCGCAGCCAGATGTGGCCCGCGTCCTGGGTGTGCACCGGGTGCCACCACATCGCCTCCTGCACCGGCACGGCCTCGAACGGGCAGGGCAGGACCCGCACGGCGGCGGAGCGGACCGCTTTGCGGGCAAGGCGCTCCTGGATCATCGCGATCCGGCGGGTGCCCTCGACCATGTGGGGCAGCAACTGGAAGTTCTGGACGGAGACCTCCACCAGGGGGCTGACGCCGAGCATGCTCAGCTGGCGGGCGGCCGGGGCGTCGTAGGGGCGCTGGTAGACGGCCCAGGGCAGACGGGCCAGCTGGTCGAGCGTGAGTTCGTGGCCGATCTCGGGGTGGTCGTCGGCGACCATGCACAGCCAGCGGTCCTGGTGGAGGTCGACGTAGGGAAAGCCGTCGATGACGCCGTGCGGCATCAGCAGTCCGTCGACGGTGCTCAGCAGGGCGGCGGTGTTCTCCTCGACGGAGGGCGCCGGGTGCTGGAAGGTGAGCCGGATACCGGGTGCCTCGTGATGCAGGACGCGGGCGAGCGCGGCACCGAACACGGCCGCGCCGTAGTCGGCGGCGAGCAGGGTGAACTCGCGGGTCTCAGTGGTCGGGTCGAAGTCGGCCTGGCTGGAGAAGACGCGCTCCAGGAGGTCGCAAGCGGTGGCGCTGCGGTCCCGCAGGGCCACACCGAGTGGTGTCAGCTCGTAGCTGTTGCCCGTGCGGGCGAGCAGTTCGTCGTCGAAGTGGCGGCGCAGCCGGGACAGCGCAGCGCTCATCGCGGGCTGGCTCAGTCCGATGCGCTCGCCGGCCCGGGTGACGTTGCGCTCCTCCAGCAGCGCGCGCAGGGCGAGTACCAGGTTGAGGTCGAGTCGGGACAGGTTCACCGGGCACCGCCTATGCGAGGGAAAGTCATCCACGGCATGGATTTGACACATCCACAAGATTGATTTCCGTGATTCGCCGATGGGGGTCACAGTAGACCGAAACCAGCAGGGAGGAAATCTGATGGCAACGCTCGCGCAACCTGCCGGCCCGTTCGGGCTCGGCACGTTCTCCGCTCCGCACGGGGTGCCGTTCCCCGGTCTCCTGGCCAGGGACCGGGTACTCGACCTGGGCGGAGCCCTGGACTGGGCACCCTCCGGACTGCGAGCCGTACTGGAACGGTGGGAGGAGACCCTCCCCGTCCTGCACTCCCTGGCGGATGACGACACCCTCGACTGGCGGCCGCTGGACGGCCTTCATGTGCACGCCCCCCTGGAGCCCCGTCAGATCTTCCAGTCCGGTGCCAACTACCGCCAGCACGTGATCGACCTGGAGGTCGCCCACCGCTCTCCCGACGACCCGCGCACTGTCGAGGAGGCCCGTGCGGAGATCGCCGCGATCATGGACCGCCGGGCCGCCGAGGACCTGCCGTACGTCTTCATCGGCCTGCCCAGCACCATCACGGGCCCGTACGACGACGTCGTACTCCCCTCCTGGGCGAAGAAGCCGGACTGGGAGCTGGAGCTGGCGGCCGTCATCGCCAGGCCCGCCTACCGGGTCTCCGTCGAGGAGGCCCTGGAGTACGTCGCCGGCTACACCATCGCCAACGACCTCACCGACCGCGCCACCGTCTTCCGCCGGGACATGCCCGCCATCGGCACCGACTGGCTGCGCTGCAAGAACGCCCCGGGCTTCACCCCGCTCGGGCCCTGGATCGTCCCCGCAGAGTCCATCGCCGACCCGGGTGACCTGCGGGTCACGCTGAAGCTGAACGGCGAGACCATGCAGGACGAGTCCACCAAGGACATGCTCTTCGGCGTCGCGCGGCTGGTGTCGTACATATCCCAGACCTCCCGGCTCCTGCCCGGCGACCTGGTGCTGACCGGCAGCCCGGCCGGCAACGGCATCCACTGGGGACGGCTGCTGCGCGACGGCGACGTCATGGAGGGCTCCATCACCGGGCTGGGCATGCAGCGCACCCGCTGTGTGGAGGAGACGCCATGAGCCTGGACCGCCGCGACCCGGAGGGCGCGATCGCCGAGGCCGCCAAGGCGTACTCCAACTGGGGGCGCTGGGGTGAGGACGACGTGCTCGGCACGCTGAACTTCCTCGACGAGGCCAAGCGGCGCGAAGGCGCGGCGCTGGTGCGCCGGGGTGTGAGCTTCTCGCTTTCGCAGCGGTTCGACATGAACGGCCCGCAGAAGGGCTGGCGCCGGCGGACCAACCCGGTGCACACCATGCTCGACACCGGCACCGACGCCGCCCTCGGCAATCAGGGCTTCCCGCACGGTATCGGCGGCGCGGACGACGTGATCGCGATGCCGTTGCAGTGCTCCACCCAGTGGGACGGCCTCGGGCACATCTTCGATCACGGCAAGGCGTGGAACGGACGCGACGCCGAGAAGGTCGTCACCTCCGCCGGCGACCTGGTCACCGGGATCGAACACATGGCCCCGTACGTGGCCGGTCGCGGCGTCCTGCTGGACGTGGCCCGGGCCATCGGTGACGACGACGGCGAACCGGAGCTGCCCGACGGTTTCGCGATCACCGAGGAGCACCTGACCGCGACCGCCGAGGCCCACGGCGTGAGCATCGGCCGCGGCGACATCGTGCTCGTCCGCACCGGGCGCCTCGCCCGCGCCCGGCGTGACGGCTGGGGCGACTACGCGGGCGGCCCCGCGCCAGGCCTGTCGTTCACCACCGCCGGATGGCTGCACCGCAGCGAGATCGCCGCGATCGCCACCGACACCTGGGGTTTCGAGGTCCGCCCCAACGAGTTCGACAACGCTTTCCAGCCGCTGCACCAGGTCGTCATCCCCAACATGGGCCTGCTGATCGGCGAGATGTGGGACCTCGACGCCCTCGCCGCGGACTGCGCCGACGACGGCGTGTACGAGTTCTGGCTCACCGCCGCGCCCCTGCCCATCACCGGCGCCGTCGGCTCCCCCGTGAACCCCGTCGCCGTCAAGTAGCCCGAGCGGCCCGCTCAGCCCTCGGCCGCCGGACGCGTCCCTCCCCGGACAGCGACGGCGCATCCGGTCCGTCCCTCGCACCATCCCCGGCCCGCTTTCCCAGCAGGCGACAGCCGCACCCCCGCCGCCCGAAGCCGCGCGGCCCAACCCCGGGAGGTATCCCCGACATGGCTGACAGCTTCCCCCTCCCCCCGCCTCCGGCTGGGGGCGACCCCATCGTCCTGGTCATCGGCGGAGGCACCTCCGGAAACGCCCTGACCGTCCTGCTGCGCCGGGCCGGGATCGCCGTCGACCTCGTCGAGGCGAGCCCCGACTGGAAGGCCTCCGCCGGCTCCGGAATCACCCTTCAGGGCAACGCGCTGCGCGTGCTGCGCGAGGTCGGAGTCCTCGAAGGGATCGAGAAGGACGGATACGCCGCCGACGGCCTCGCGGTCCTCGCCCCCGACGGCACCGTGCTGCACGCCCACGAGGAACTGCGCACCGGCGGCGACGACCTGCCCTCTCACATCGGTATGCAGCGCCCCAGGCTCCAGCAGCTCCTCATCGACCAGGTGCGCGCCTCGGGCGCCGATGTCCACCTGGGCACCACTGCCACAGCCTTCCAGCAGGACGGCGAGGGCGTGGACGTGACCTTCTCGAACGGCACGAGCCGGCGGTACGACCTGGTGGTCGGCGCCGACGGGCTGCACTCCGCCACCCGCTCCATGATCGGCATCACCGATGAGCCCCAGCCCACCGGCATGGGTATCTGGCGTGCCCCCGCGCCCCGCCCGGCCGGTGTCCGCCGCACCGAGATGATCTACGGCGGCCGCTGTTTCATCGCCGGTTACTGCCCGACCAGCCAGGACACGGTCTACACCTACCTCGTCGAACCGGCCCGCGACCGGGCCTCACTGGACCCGGACGCCTACGCCGACGAGATGCGGGCGCTCAGCGAGGGCTACGGCGGCGTGTGGGAGGAGCTCCGCGCCGCATTCACCGACCCGAAGGCCGTCAACTACACGTGGTTCGACCGGCATCTGGTGGAGGGCCCGTGGCACCGCGGCCGGGTCGTGCTCCTCGGGGACGCCGCCCACGCCTGCCCGCCCACCTTCGCCCAGGGCGCCGCGATGTCCCTGGAGGACGCCCAGGTCCTCGCCGACCTGCTGACCGGCCGGGACACCTGGGACGACCAGCTCCTCACCGACTACCACGCCCGACGGCTGCCCCGTGTACGCATGGTCGTCGACGCCTCCGTCCAGCTCGCCCAGTGGCTGCTCGACGGGGTGCGCGACGCGGACGTACCCGGGCTGATGCACCGCACCCTGAGCGCGCTGAAGGAACTCCCGTGACCGACCTGACTGACCCTGTGCCCATACCGACGATCGACATCCACGCCCACCTCCTGCTTTCGGAGGTGGAGGAGGCCGTCGCCGGTCAGCCCGGTCTCACCGAGGCCCAGGGCCTGGATGCCCGCCGCAACGGGCCGGCGGCCCGCGCCGTGAACGGGCCCATGGTGGGCGCGCGCGTGCCCAGGCTGACGGACGTGGCCGCGCGCCTGGCGGCCATGGACGCGGCCGGCGTGGACGTGCAGCTGGTGAGCCCCTCGCCGTCCCACTACCACTACTGGGCCGCGCCCCCACTGGCCGAGCGGGTGTGCCGGCTGGCCAACCAGGGCACGGCCGCACACTGCGCCAAGGCCCCCGACCGACTGCACGGCCTGGGGCTGGCCCCCCTCCAGCACCCCGACCTCGCCGTCGCCCTGCTCGACGACGCCCTGAACCAGGGCCTGAGGGGTGTGGAGATCTCCTCGCACGCGCCCGGCCCGGACGGAACACGGGCGGTGGAACTCTGCGACCCGCGGCTCACACCATTGTGGGCGCGGGCGGAGGAGACGGGCGCCCTCATCTTCCTGCACCCCTTCGGCTGCACGCTCGACGAGCGCCTCGACCAGTGGTACCTGTCCAACACCGTCGGCCAGCCCACCGAGAACGCCGTCGCCCTCTCCCACCTGATCTTCTCCGGCGTGCTGGACCGCCATCCGGGCCTGAAGCTGATCGCGGCGCACGGCGGCGGCTACCTCCCCACCCACATCGGCCGCTCCGACCACGCCTGGGGCGTCCGCCCCGACGCCCGGGACTGCGCCCGTGAGCCAAGCAGCTACCTGAAGCAGCTGTACTTCGACTCCCTCGTCCACGACCCGCACGTACTGCGGGAGCTGGTACGGGCCGCCGGGCCCGACCGGGTCCTGCTCGGCTCCGACTACCCCTTCGACATGGGCACCGAGGACCCGCTGGGCGCGCTGCGCGCCGCCGGCCTGCCCGACGCCGACTTCCACGCCATCCGCGGCAAAAACGCCGCCGCACTGCTCGACCTCGCCTGAGAAGGACACCCCATGAGCAATCGCCTGCTCACCCATCTGCGGCACGTCGACCTCGCCGTGCCCGACTACGACAAGCAGCTCGACTTCTACGCCGGCGTCTGGGGCCTGACCCAGGTCGCCGAGGACTCCGGCATCTCCTTCCTCGCCGCCGAAGGAAGCCCCGAACAGTACGTGGTACGGCTGCGCAAAGCCGACGAAAAGCGCCTCGACCTCGTCTCCTACGGCGCCGCGAGCGCGGCGGACGTGGACACCCTCGCCGAACAACTCCTCGCGGGAGGAGTGCAGTTGATCTCCCAGCCGGGCAAGATCGACACTCCCGGTGGCGGCTACGGCTTCCGCTTCTTCGACGTCGACGGCCGCACCATCGAAGTGTCCGCCGATGTGGAGGTACGCCAGCACCGCAAGATCGAGGAGAAGGAGTCGATCCCGGTCAAGCTGTCGCACGTCGTGCTGAACTCGCCGGACCTGGACAGGACCCGCGAGTGGTACGAGACCCACCTCGGCTTCCGCCACTCCGACACGCTCAGCTCGCCGTACGTCGGTGACGTCATGCACTTCATGCGGATCTCCAGCCAGCACCACTCCATGGCCATCGCCAAGGGCCCGCACACCTCCCTGCACCACGTCTCCTTCGAGATGCGCGGCCTGGACGAGTACATGCGCGGCTCCGGCCGCGTGCTGCGGGCCGGATTCAAGAAGGTCTGGGGCCCGGGCCGGCACCTGGCGGGCGACAACACCTTCACGTACTTCCTGGACCCGCACGGCAACACCGTCGAGTACACGACGGAACTGGAGCTGCTGGACGAGGACACCTGGCACCCCCACGTCTATGACCTCTCCCAGCCCGAGGTCGCCGACCAGTGGGGCACCGCCAATCCCATGAACGAACTGGTCGCCAAGGAGTCCTTCAACGACGTCGACCGCGGCTGCTTCGTCGCCCCGCCGGTCTGACCCCCTCGAACCCCGAGGGCGCGGTGATCAGCTGTCCTGCCGCCACCGCACGCCGCGCCCCCTGCTCCTTTCATGCCCGCCCGCCCTTACGCCGACTGGACCCTCCCATGCGCTTCGCCACGTACGAACACCGCGACCGACACCATGTGGCCGTCGTCGACGAGGACGGCACACTGCGCCCCCTGCCCGGTGTCCACTCCCTGACCGCACTGCTCACCCAGGCGGGGAGCGTGCCGGAACTGCTCGACGCGGGCACCAGGACGCTCGGCGCCCAGGCCGGTCCCCACGTCTCCGAAGTGCGTCTGCTGCCGCCGCTCCAGCCGCCCACCGTACGGGACTTCGTCACCTTCGAAGAACACGTCGAGGGCGTACGGCGGTCGGTGGACGCGGCGGCCGGTGTTCCCGAACGGTGGTACGCGGCGCCCACCTTCTACTTCACCAACCCGTACGCGATGTACGGCCCGCACGACGACATCCCCCTGCCCCCGGGATCGAACGCACTCGACTTCGAGCTGGAGGTCGCCGCCGTGATCGGCAGGGCGGGCCGCGACCTCACCCCCGAGCAGGCCCGCGACCACATCGTCGGCTACACGATCTTCAACGACTGGACGGCGCGTGACCTGCAGTCCGCCGAGATGAGGGTCGGCCTCGGCCCCTGCAAGGGCAAGGACACCGCCACCACGCTGGGCCCATTCCTGGTCACCGCCGACGAGCTGGAGAAGTACCGGGACGCGGACGGCTTCCTGCGCCTGGCACTGACGGCGGAGGTCAACGGGGAGGCCGTGGGCAAGGACTTGCTGTCCAACATGAGCTGGACCTTCGAGGAACTGGTCGCCTACGCCTCGCGCGGCACCGTCGTCCGCCCCGGCGACGTCCTCGGCTCCGGCACCTGCGGCAACGGCGGCTGCCTCGCCGAACTGTGGGGCGTACGAGGCAGACAGGACCCCCCGCCGCTCAAGCCCGGCGACACGGTCACGCTCACCGTGGAGGGCATCGGCAGCGTCTCCAACACCGTGGTGACCGGCACTGATCCCGTGCCGGTCCCGGCCGCTCGGCGCCGTCCGCGGGAGCGGCCGTGAACGCCCGGGGCAGACTCTCCGGCAAGGTGGTCGTGGTCACGGGCGCGGCCCGTGGCCAGGGCGCCGCGGAGGCCGAGGCGCTGACCCGCGAGGGCGCCCGGGTGATCGCCACCGACATGGAGCAATCCCCTGGCTGCCGCCGCCTCGACGTCGCCAGTGAGAAGGACTGGGTCCAGCTCGCCGCCGACCTGCGCGAGGCGTACGGACAGGTGCACGGCCTGGTCAACAACGCGGGCATCACCTGGCGGGCCCGGATCGACGACGTACGCCCCGAGGACATGGCCCGGGTGCACGCCGTCAACGTCACCGGCCCGCTCCTCGGCATCCAGCACCTGGTGCCCCTGATGCCACCCCGCTCCTCCATCGTGAACGTCGGTTCGTCGGCGGCGCTGACCGCCCACTACCCCATCGCGTACACGGCCAGCAAGTGGGCGCTGCGCGGCGTCTCAAGGACCGCCGCCATGGAACTGGGGCCCCGTGGCATCCGAGTGAACATCATCCACCCGGGCTTCATCGAGACGGACATGACCGCCTCCGCTGCGCCCGCGTTCCGCGAGGCGAACATCCGCGAGACACCGCTCGGCCGCACCGGAACCGTCGACGAGATCACCCCGCTCGTCGCCTTTCTCCTCTCCGACCAGGCGTCCTTCATCACCGGGGCCGAGATCCCGGTCGACGGCGGCCTCACCGCCC
The DNA here is from genome assembly GCF_045041235.1 of Streptomyces sp. NBC_00076. Classification (NCBI taxonomy): domain Bacteria; kingdom Bacillati; phylum Actinomycetota; class Actinomycetes; order Kitasatosporales; family Streptomycetaceae; genus Streptomyces; species Streptomyces sp. NBC_00076. The sequence continues at coordinate 10,391,733 of NZ_CP108242.1, read as the reverse complement.
ACGGCGGCGCGAAGTCCATCTCCGACGCCCTGCGCACGGACACGGACGGCGCCCAGCACCAGGAGACGGATCGCTGACATGCCGTCCAGATTAGGCCGCCCCGTCGAGGCACCACGGTCAGCCCCAGGAGGGGGCTGACCCCGCCGAAAAGAAAGGCCCTTCATCTCATGGACAAGGTCAGGTCGAGCGCCGCGGAAGCCGTCGCCGACATACCCGACGGCGCGTCCCTGGCCGTCGGCGGCTTCGGCCTCAGCGGCATCCCCGACGTGCTCATCCAGGCCCTTCACGCCCAGGGCGCGACGGGTCTGACGGTCGTGTCGAACAACTGCGGCGTGGACGGGCGCGGACTGGGCGTCCTGCTGGCCGCCGGCAGGATCGCCCGTGTCACGGGCAGTTACGTGGGTGAGAACAAGGAGTTCGCCCGCCAGTATCTGTCGGGCGAGCTGGAGGTGGAGCTGGTGCCGCAGGGCACCCTGGCCGAGCGGCTGCGCGCCGGAGGGGCAGGCATCCCGGCCTTCTACACTCCGGCGGGGGTGGGTACCCAGGTCGCCCGCGGCGGGCTGCCCTGGCGTTACGCGGACGACGGCACGGTCGCCGTGACCTCACCGCCCAAGGAGACGCGCGACTTCGCCGGCCGCCGTTACGTCCTGGAGCACGGCATCACCACCGACTTCGCCCTCGTACGGGCCTGGCGCGGTGACCGCCACGGGAACCTGGTCTTCCGTAAATCCGCCGCCAACTTCAACCCCCTGGCCGCGATGGCCGGCCGCATCACCGTCGCCGAAGTGGAGGAACTCGTCGAACCAGGAGCGCTGAGTCCGGACGAGATCCATCTGCCGGGCATCTTCGTCCAGAGGATCGTGGCCCTCACTCCGGCCCAGGCCGCCGACAAGCACATCGAACACCTTTCCATCTCCGCGTCTTCGACTCGAGGGACGGTACCCGCATGAGCACCACTCTTGGTACGAAGCGGGGCTGGACCCGCGACCAGATGGCCGCCCGCGCCGCCGCCGAACTCACCGACGGCTCCTACGTCAACCTCGGCATCGGCCTGCCCACCCTCATCCCCGGCCACCTCCCCCCGGACATCCATGTGGTTCTGCACTCCGAGAACGGCATCCTGGGCACGGGCCCGTACCCGACCGAGGCCGAGGTCGACCCCGACCTGATCAACGCGGGCAAGGAGACCGTCACCGTGCTGCCGGGAGCCTCCTTCTTCGACTCGGCCCTGTCCTTCGGCATGATCCGCGGCGGCCACATCGACACCGCCGTGCTCGGCGCCATGCAGGTCTCCGCCGCCGGCGACCTGGCCAACTGGATGATCCCCGGCAAGATGATCAAGGGCATGGGCGGCGCGATGGACCTCGTCCACGGCGCCCGCCGGGTCATCGTCCTGATGGAACACACCGCCAAGGACGGCAGCCCGAAGATCGTCAAGGAGTGCACTCTTCCGCTCACCGGTGAACGGTGCGTCCACCGCGTCATCACCGACCTCGGCGTCCTCGACGTCACACCCGGGGGCCTCGCGCTGGTGGAGTGCGGGCCGGGTGTGACCGCCGAGTACATCGCGGCCCGCACAGAAGCGCCTCTGGTCCGGAAGCCATGAGCCAAGGACGTGGAAATGCCCGGGCGGGCAGGGACCGTAGTCCCTGCCCGCCCGACGTTCTGTGTCCTGTTCAGCGCACGAACGGAGGCTGTTGGGGCCGGCCGATGAGTTGCGGGGTCAGGAGTGCGCCGGCGCGGTCGGCGAGGACGGCCATCTCGTAGCCGACCAGGCCGATGTCGCAGCCCTCCTCGGCGAGGACGCCGAGGCAGGAGCCGTCGCGCATGTGGTTGACCATCATGAACCCGTCCAGCATTTCGATCATGACGAGCTTCATCCCGCGGAAGCCGTACGTGTCGGCGGCGTTCTGCGTGAGGGACGCGATGCCGGACACCACGGAGGACAGGTGGTCGGCGAGATCACGGCTGAGGCCGTCGGAGGCCGCGATGAGGAGGCCGTCCGAGGACACCGCGACCGCATGGGTGACGCCGTCGGCGGTGCGGGCGAAGTCGGAGATGAGCCAGGCGAAGTTCTGGTGCGCGGAGGTCACGGGGGTTCGGGTTCCTATCTGGCTTCGGCGCGCGCGACGCCCGCCCGGAAGCCGTTGAGCATGGAGGAGACATACGTCCGTCGGTCGGGCGGCGGGGCCTCATCGGGGGCGAGGATCTTGGCGGGCAGGGTGACGAGCGCGGACACGCCCCCGCCGGGGGTGTCGGAGAGCAGGACCTCGACATCGAGGCGGGTGGCGAGACGGCCGACGACGTAGTGGCCGAGGTAGCGGGTGGGCGCGACGAGGAACGCCTCCTCCCCTGCGATACGGGCGTTGGCGCGGGCGAGATCCTCGGGGGACATGCCGACACCGTGGTCTACGACGGCGATGCAGTAGTCGTCGCCGTCCGCCCAGCCGTGGACGTCCACGGACTGCTCCGGCGGGGAGAAGGTGAGGGCGTTCTCGACGAGCTCGGCCAGCAAGTGGGAGAGCTCGGCGACGGCCCGGCCGCTGATCCGGCGGGGCTCGACCTCGGCGATGACGACCCGTCGGTACTGCTCGACCTCGCCGAGGGCGGACTGCACGAGTTCGAGGCTGGTGGCGGTCACGCTGCCGATCTGGGGACTGCGTTCGTCGACGAGCACGAGCAGGCTCTCGGCGTTGCGGCGCATACGGGTCGCGAGGTGGTCGACCCGAAGGGCGAAGCCGTAGTCACGGCCGACGACCAGCTGTGAGTAGATGCCAGAATCCTCGCGCTCTGTATCGAGGCTAGCCTCCGCGTTTCACTTACGGTGTCGTCCGGATCTTGAGCGGAAACGCAAAAGTGCCTTCTGAGCTGGGATGATGAGGCTTGTCTAGGGCTTCTGTCACCACAGCAGGAAGGCGCTTTCTGCGTGCAGACTACCGGGTCACGTCCCAAGCTCGTCGTATCAGCCGACGGTCGCGGGATGGTCAGTCATGCCGGGTCCCGTCTGCTGTCCGATCTCGCCGATGCCACCGGCCTGACCACGGCCTTCACGAACGCGCTGCGCCAACTGCGACCGCGCGGCACCGGTCACGCCCCCGGCCGGATCGCAGTGGACCTGGCGGTGATGCTGGCCGACGGCGGGGAGGCGATCGCCGACCTGGCCCTGCTGCGGGACCAGGCCGAGGTGTTCGGCCCGGTCGCGTCCAATCCCACCGCGTGGCGACTGCTGGCGGACATCGATCCGGCCGCACTCGGCGCTCTGCGCGCGGCCCGTGCCACCGCCCGCGAGGTCGCCTGGCTGCAAGCCGAGGAGAGGCGGGAGGCAATACCGGCCTCCCGTGCAGGCGGACGCGAACTGCCAGGCCTGGTCCTGGACATCGACGCCACCCTGGTCACCTGCCACTCCGAGAAGGAGCACGCGGCACCGACCTACAAACACGGCTTCGGCTACCACCCGCTGCTGTGCTTCCTCGACAACACCGGCGAGGCCCTGGCCGGCCTGCTGCGGCCCGGCAACGCCGCGGCCAACACCGCCGAGGACCACATCACCGTGCTCGACGCCGCGTTCGCCCAGCTCCCCGACGCCCACCGCCACGGCACCGACATCCTCATCCGTGCGGACAGCGCCGGCTCCGCCAAAGCGTTCCTGGCCCACATCCGCGGGCCGCGCTCGCGCGGGATCCACACATCCTTCTCCGTGGGATGGTCCATCACCGAACCGGTCCGCCGAGCGATACGCCAGCTGCCCGACCAGGTCTGGCACCCCGCCCTCGAACAGGACGGCACCCTGCGGCAAGGCGCCCACGTCGCCGAGCTCACCGGCCTGGTCGACCTGCCGGGTCTGCCCGAGGACACTCGGATCATCGTCCACCGCGAGCGCCCGCACCCCGGCGCCCAGCTGTCCCTGTTCGATCTCGACGAGGGCATGCGCCACCAGGTCTTCCTCACCGACACCCCCTACGGCGAAGGCTCACTGCAGCACCTGGAAGTCCGCCACCGCGCCCACGCCCGCGTCGAGGACCGCATCCGCTGCGGCAAGACCACCGGCTTCGGCCGCTTCCCCTCCCGACACTTCCACGTCAACCAAGCGTGGCTGGAGCTGTCCCTGACCGCCCTCGACCTGCTCGCCTGGACACGCCTCCTGCTGCTGGAGGGCGAACTGGCAGCCGCCGAGCCGAAGAAGCTCCGCTACCGGCTGCTGCACGCAGCTGCCCGCATCACCCGTGGCGGACGCCGCATACACCTGCGGATCGCCGCGACCTGGCCCTGGCGAAACGAGCTGACCACCGCGTTCGCCCGCCTAGCGGCGCTGCCACGGCCAGCCACCTGAACGTCGGCACCGTCCTGCACGCCCACGACCCGAGGAACCCTGGAGAAACCGACCCGCGCGTCGGGCCTCGACCATGCCCGCCCGGCAGCCAACCATCAGAAACCCCACTTCACAGCCATCACTCCAGCTCAGCCACCCCAAGCGAAACGGGGAGGCTAGTGCTTCGACCGCATAGGTTCGCCGGGTTGGGCGATCAAGGCCATGAAGACGAGCGATCGGCCTCCCCATCAATTGCCTTGCCTGCTAAGGACCTTGGCGTGTTCGCATTGTCGGCACGGCACTAGAGTGAGACGGTGACCTCTCTGCCGGAAGACCCGTCTTCGCTGATCAGCGAAGACGGCCGCGACACAGCCGTGCAGCGCCTGCAGGAGGCGTACGCCGAAGGGCACATCTCACACGAGGAGATGGACGAACGCCTCCACCAGGTCCTCACCGCCAAGACGCACAGCGAGCTCGTGCCGGCTCTGGCCTCGCTACCGGAGAAGAATGCGGGCACCACGTCCACAATTGCCGCCGCCGGCGGACGGATCAAGCGGCGAGGCGCATGGCGGGTACCTCGCATCCTCAAGGTCGAGTCCGCATACGGAAGGGTGCACCTCAACCTGTCCCGCGCGGTCATCGAGCATCCGGCAGTCGACATCGAGCTGCAACTCGGCACCGGCAGGGCAAAGATCACGGTGCCTCGCGACGCGGTCGTCGACTTCGAGGAGCTGCGCACCGGGTGGAAGGACACGCTCTACAAGCCCCAGCGCCGCTCCTCGTCCGGCGGGGGCCGCCGATCCGGACTTCCGGGACCATGGGGTACGGACGGTTGAAGATCCGCCACGCGCGGCGGTGAGGCCCCATCCGGCGTCGGCACCACCTGTCCGTAACTTCTTCGTCCCCGCTCGACTGCTGATGCTGTGACCTCATTGGGTCGCCAGGTTGGCTCAGTGTCAGGCCGCCGGGTGGGTGGTCACGGCTTCCCCCCTCTGGTGGGGAGCAGAGGGGGGCGGAAAAAGGGCCGTCAGCCCTGGGTGCCGTCCTGGTTTACGGGGTACAGGCCGAGCACGCCCTGCGGGTCGGAGGGGTTCACGCCCTTGACGTCGCCCACATAGAGGTTGATGCGGGCCTTGTAGCGGTCGAGGGCGGTGCGGTCGCTCATGAACTCGCCGAGACCGAGCGGGTTCATGTTCTTGTAGTCGAAGATGCCCTTGCGGCCCGCCGGCGCGGCGACGTCGGTGCGGGCGCTCCAGGTGCCTATGGAGTCGTGTTGGGTTTCCTTGGACAGCAGCCAGCTCATGTAGAGCTTGGCGGCGGCCTTGTGCGGGGCGTTCTTGAGGATGGCGCCGGTCTGCGGCCAGGCGACCCACGGCGACTTCTTCGGCAGGGTGGTCTCAGCGACGCCCGGGGCGCCTCCGGCTGTGGCGAAGCTCGCCACGTAGTTATCGGAGCCGACCAGGTCGGCGGAGTCCTGGGTGCCGCGGACGAACTTCGGGTTCTGGGCGAGCAGCTTCTTCAGGTAGTCGAAGCCGTACTGGTCGGTGAGCTGTTTGAAGTAATAGAGGACGGCGTCGTCGTCGTTCGGGTAGGTGAAGACGAGCTTGTTCTTGAACTCGGGCTTGAGGAAGTCCTTGGCCTCGACGGGCGCGTCGTCGCCGAGCTTGGTGGCCGTGACGTTGGAGAAGGCGAAGAAGAACAGGCCGGTGTAGTAGCCGTCCTTGTCCTTGATCTGCGGGTAGACCTTGTTCCAGCCGACCGGCTTGTACTTCTGCAGCACTCCTTCCTTCTTCCAGCGCGGGAAGTCGTCGACGGTCTGGAGGTGGACGACGTCGGCGACCACGTGGTGCTCGGCGATCTGGTTGTCGACGCGGGCGTCGTGGTTCTTGCTGAAGTCGACGACGATGTCGACCTTCATCTTGGGGAACTTCTTGACGAACGCGTCCTTGAGGTAGTCCGCCTGGCCCGGCTTGTCACCGCCGGCGTAGACGACCAGACGGCCGCCCTCGGCCACGGCTCCCTTGTACAGCTTCTGCAGCTGGTCTTCTTCGCTCGTGTGCTTGGGGGCGGGCTTCGGGGAAGGGGTGGCGGCGGCGATGGTGGCACCGCTTGCGGCCAGGACGCCCAGGGCGACGGCGACGGCCCATGCCTTGTGGGGGGACTTCACACTCGACTCCTTCGTGGTGGGGCAAGAAGGGGAAGCTTGATACTTCAAGCATCTGATTTCACCCTAGAGCAGGTATTGCAAATCTGCAAGAAATTGTGGTGAGTGCCTGAATGGTCATGCAGGGTAGCCAGGGAGGCTGGGAGTCCGGCGGGCTCGCCTCTGCCTCTGCCTCTGCCTCTGCCTCTGGAGGGAGGTCAGCGGCGCCAGGGGAGGTCGGCGGGGAAGGCCGGGCGGTCCGGGCCCGTGAGGCCGTTGAGAATGAGCTCGCACGCTTCACCGAAGGCGCGCGCCTGCTCAGGCGTCAGCCGGTCGAAGACGGCAGCCCGAACGGTGGCGACGTGACTGGGGGCGGCCTGCTCAAGGGCGGTCAGCCCCTCCGCCGTCAGCAGAGCGAGCTGGGCCCGCCCGTCCCCCGGCGCGTCCTCGCGGCGCACCCAGCCGCGCTCCGCCATGCGGCTGACGGTGTAGGAGAGCCGTGTCCGGGCGATCTTCAGCTGTTCGGCGAGGTCTGTCATGCGCAGCCGTCGCTCGGGGGCCTCCGAGAGGAACACCATCACCGAGTAGTACAGGTGGCTGAGGTCGGCCTTGTGTCGCAGTTGCTGGTCGAGGACGTCCTCCAGTACCAGGCTGAGGTCGCGGTAGGCGCGCCAGGCGCGCTGCTCCTCGGGGGAGAGCCAACGGGGTTCCATGGATCGCACTCTAGCGAGAGCTCGTTCGCGGGCCGTCGCTCCGACGGGGTTCCGGGGGGCCTGATAGCACCGGCATTCAGGTGGTTATCCGTACTGGATGAGGCGAGTCGGCGACTAGCGCGCGGCTTTGAGAGGCAGACGGTGCCTACTGGGTACTGCTGCCATCACCCGGCAAGGGCCCTACGCAGGAATCTCGAAGCGTGGAGAACGGCCGCCTTCGCTGTCCCGGGAAGAACCGCAGATCAGCAGGTCGGGTGACCGGCGAGGTTAAACGTCAAGCTCAGGCTGCGGTCTTGAGAGGACGTCAGCCCCAGCGGATGCGTTTCTCACTGCGGATGCGGGCGCGTTCTCGGCGTTCGGCGGCCAGGACATCGCGGTGGCGGGCGTTGGCATTACGCCAGCGCAGGTAGGCGTACAGGGCCCGGGTCTGGACGGTGTGGTTGAGGTGGTCGGAGTTGGCGATGGTGAACTGTCTCAGTGGTCCGAAGTGGGCCTCGATCGGGTTGGCCCAGGAGGCGTAGGTCGGGGTGAAGCACAACTCGACCTTGTTCTTCTTCGCCCAGCGGCGGATGTCGGTGCCCTTGTGGGCGGACAAGTTGTCCAGGATTACGTAGATCGGGGCGCCGTCAGGTCGGACGGCGCGGATCGACTTCAGCGCGGCGAGCGTGCTGGCAGCGCCCTTCTTGCCGCGGTTGACGCCCCACAGGGTGTCGTCACCGACCGAGTAGCAGCCGTGAAAGTAGCGCACCCCGTGGGTGCGGTGATAGGTGGCGGGCACCCGGTCGGGGTGGCCCTGCCCGGCCCAGCCCGAGCCCGCAGTGGGCCGGATCCCGAGCGGACCGAACTCGTCAAACGCGAAGACCCGGTCCGGGAAGCCGTCCAGGACCTCTTCGATCCGGTCCAGCTTCGCCTCCCGCTCGGGGTCCGGGGACTCCTTCCATGTCTTGGTGCGCTGGAAGGTGACGCCGCGGCGGGCGAGCAGGCCGCGTAACGCCTCGCGGCTAATGCGGATCACACGGCCGTGGACTTTGCGCAGGTAGGCGACGAGTTTGCGCAGTGACCAGCGGGTGAACGGCTGGCCGAGTTTGGTGGGGCGGGTCGTGGCCGTCTGGACGACGAAGTCCTCGTCGTCACGGTTGAGCAGGCGGGGACGGCCTCCCGCCCACTGAGGGTCCAGGCAGGCCAGGCCGATCTCGTTGAACCGGTGGATCACATCCCGGACGGTGTCTTCATCGGCCTGCACCAGCTGGGCGATCACCGGTACCCGGTTCCCGCCGGCCGAGGCCAGCAGAATCATCGCCCGCCGGCAGCGCACCGTGCTCGTGCTGCCCCGGCGCACGATCCGCTGCAGCTTCTGACCCTCCTGGTCGGTCAGTCTGCGTACACGGACGGGCTCAGCCACCGCGCCTCCAACGGTCGGATCGGACGTCACCGCACATCCAACCGCCACGACCACCAAACCGGAGAACCTATGCGGTCACAGCACTAGCAGGGCGATCATCTCGGATCACAAACCGGTCAGGAGCGGGCGCTAGTCCAGCTGGAAACGAAGGCGAATGTCGTCTGCCCATTGCCCTGTGTCGGCGTCGCTCTCCTGCCACCGTCCTTCGTCACAGATCAGCGTCCGCGACCCGAGCAGGACTCGTGGGAACAAGGACCGGCTCGGCACCCGGGGAAGCACCTCGACGGTGTCCAAGCGGAAGGCGGGCACCTTGAATCCGCACGGATCACCATCATGGAACAACACGGATCCGTGGCCGGAAAACCAGGCGACGAGGCTGGAATGGGCCAGGTTGCAGACAACCGGGACGTTAATGGTCCCCGGCGCGGTGTCGCAGTCCTCCTCCTCCACCTCCGACGCCGCCAGGAGGAGTCCCCGGGGGATTGGCTGGGTCTGCGGGTCTGCTGCCGAGCCGAGGAACATCAGGGAGTTCCGGGATTCCGGGCTGGCCATGTCTTTGACCATGACAGGCACCGCGTCCCAGCCGTCCAGGCTTTGGGCATCGCGGTAGGCCGCCGCGCACTGGGCCAGATCGCCCAAGCTCTCGAAGTGCGTCACATCGAGAGTCGGTCCGTCGTGGTCGTCGAAACAGAAGACCGACTCGGGGTGGCAGGTGGTGAGGAAGTCAAGCAGGACCGGATGGTCGCCAAGGAGAGCGTCGCTTGCCGGGTCGGCGAGCGCCCGCATCAGGTGCACGTACTGACCGTCCTGCTTGACGCGGGCGGAAACGGTCAGGGCGAAGCCCGCAGGGTAGACGTAACCGAAGTGGTGCTCGTTGGCGGTACGCAGCACCGGCAGCTCCGCGGACACGGGAGTGGTCTGGACGCGCACCCTGGTGGGATGGTCCATGACGAAACCGGCCAGCACATACGGCTGGGGCAGGTGCGCCAGGCCCCCCATGACCTTGCCGCTCAGCGCGAGTTCGCGCATCCTCTGGTCACGTCGCGCCGGTTCACCGAAGGTGGCCAGGTATAGCGCCTCCTGCTCAGCGGGTGTTCCTTGCTCGAACCACGCGTACAGGTCCAGGGATGTGATGAGGGTTGCCTGGCTGTCGGCATCGCGGTGGATCTGGATCTGGACGGGTCCGGTGATCGGTTCGGCAATCTTCCGGGCAGCGTCGGCACGCACCTGCTCAAGGTAGCCGGGGGCGCTGACCTCCCCGATCGCGTCCCGGATCTCCGCCACGGGCCGCGTGTCCTTGGGGGTGAAGTGCTTGGACTTCTTGGCGGACGCCAGAAAGTGGGACAGCTCCACGATGAAGGCGGCGTCCATCATCCGGAAATAGACGGCCGCGGACCTCGGCCCGTTCAGCTTCACCAGGGCGAGACCGGTCGGGAACTGGGCCGCCAGCAGGCACTCGGCATCCGCCTGGTTCAGCCTGATCCGTCCGTCGTCCCGATCCGTCGCGCGGACGCTGAAGCCGACGAAAACTCCGGCTACCGGTCCGGTCCGGCCGAAGCCTGCGGCCAGGTCCGGCTGGCACAGGAAGTCGAACCCGAAGTCGTGTTCGACCTTGTTGGGGATGATGAAGTTCTCCTGGCAGGAGAGCCGGAAGCGGTCCTCTCCGATCGCCCCGATGCGCTGGGCGGCGTTGCGTTGTTCTGCATCTCCAGGCGGCAGCCGAGGTCCTGCTGAAGGCTCGCCTGCAACGTGAGCACTGGAGTTTGATCTTCAAGAACCCCGGCTCTGCCGTACGGAGCAAGTTCGAGTCTGGGGACTTCGAAAGCTGTACCACTCCCGAGGTGATCGCCCGCCTTCGGGACGTCGTTGGGCTGTCGCTGAAAGACAAGGACATAAAGGCTCTCAACAGCTTGGCCAAGACGCGCAACGCCCTTCAGCACTATGGGTTGACGGCGAGTGGACCGGCTACGGAGGCACGAGCAGCCGAGGTGCTCGACTTCCTCAAGGCCTTCCTTGACGAGCAGCTCCTGTGCGCTCTTGACGAAGATGAGCAGGAGCGAATCGACAACCACTACATGGGGCGCATCCGCGCCGGTCTCAGTGAGGTTGGTGGCGGCGGCGCCAGTCGGACCAGGCAAGCCGGTGGGCCGCGTCGCGGACGGGCCGGATGACGAGTGCGATGAACAGGCGGCAGATCTCGTTGCAGGACAGCGGGATCAGGTCGTCCGGCGTGGGTCGGTGTGCGTGTTCGACGGCGAGGAAGGCGTGGGCCAGCATCGCGAGGGTGACCCGGCGGGCCCAGGAGGGGTAGCGGCGGACCTGGTGTTCATCCAGTCCGGCCAGTCCTTTCTCCGTTTGGAAGGTCTCCTCCACCCGCCATCTGGAACCCGCGACCCTGACAGGGTGGCCAGGGATGCCGGCGTGGTGGATTGGCAGCGGTAGTAGGCGAGTTCACCGGTGCTGCGGTTGCGGCGGATCAGCAGCTGGTGGTGACCCGAGGCCGGCTCGGCGAGGTCGATGACGGCCCAGTCGTCACTTCTCGGAAGGGGCCAGGCTGGTGTTCTCGACCTGCTTCGCGAGCTTGGGTCGTTCCTTGATCAGGTCGGCGCTGACCGGGTCCTGGAAGTACTTCTTGTAGAGCTTGATGTAGGTTCCGTCGTCGATCATCGCGTTGATCTGGGTGTCGATGTCCTTGAGCAGCTTCGGGTCACCGTCCTTGCGCATGGGGAAGGCGGTGCCCTGGGGGGCTTCCCGTGTGACGGCGATGCGTACCGGCGACTTCGCGGCGTATGTGTCCGCGACGCCACCACCGAGAATGGCAGCGTCGATGCTTTTGGAGAGCAGCTGGGTGACAAGCGCTGTGTGGTCCTTGAAGTTCACCTTACGCACGTCCGGCATGCGCTTGTCCATATAGTCCTCCTGCACTGAGCCGCTGACGACCCCGACCCGCTTGCCGTCGAAGTCCGACAGCTTGGTCTGCTTGTCGCCCTTCCGGGTCAGGATTTTGGTGAAGCCCCAGTAGTACGGGGTGGTGAAGTCGACCTGCTTCCTGCGCTCGGGGGCGGCGATGAACCCGCCGACCCCGATGTCGTACTGGTTGGCGGTCAGGCCGGTGAGCGCGCCCTGCAGGCTCGTGGCCTTGTACTGGACCTTCACGCCGAGGCGCTTGGCTGCCTCGTTCATCAGATCGATAGCGAATCCGCTGGGCTTGCCCGACTCGTCGGTGACCGCGAAGGGCGGCTGCTCGGACACAGTGCTCGCGGTGATCACACCGGGGTTGACCAGGTCCTTGTACTTGGCTGTTCCGGAGTCCGCTGCATTGCTGTTGCCGCCGCAGGCGGTGAGGGGGAGCAGCAGCGCGGTGGTGACGGCGCCGACGAGCAGTGTTCTACGGGAAATGTGCATGGCTGGGACTTTCTGTGCTGGGAGGGCGGTTCAGAAGATTTGGGAGAGGAACTGGCGCAGCCGGGGGTGTTCGGCGCTTTCGAAGATCCGGTCGGGGGTGCCGATCTCGGCGAGGCGGCCGTCGCACATGAAGGCGACGCGGTCGGCGGCCTCCCGGGCGAAGCCCATTTCGTGGGTGACGACGGCCATGGTCATGCCGCCCGATGCGAGATCCCGCATCACGGCGAGTACGTCCTTGACCAGTTCGGGGTCGAGCGCGGAGGTGGCCTCGTCGAAGAGCATCACCTCCGGCTCCATGGCCAGAGCGCGGGCGATGGCCACGCGCTGCTGCTGCCCGCCGGACAGCCGGCTGGGCCGCTGCTCGGCAAAGGCGGCGAGGCCGACCTCATCGAGGCGGCGTCGTGCGGTGGCGCGTGCCTGTTCGCGGCCCATGCCCTTGACCGAGGTCAGGGCGAGGCTGACGTTGCGCTCGACGCTCATGTGCGGGAAGAGGTTGAAGTGCTGGAAGACCATGCCGACGCGGGAGCGGGCGGCGTCGACGTCGGCGTCCGGCGCGGTCAGACAGGTCTCGCCGAGCCAGATCTCACCACAGTCGGGGATCTCCAGCAGGTTCAGGCACTTCAGCAGGGTGGACTTGCCCGAGCCGGACGGGCCGATCACACAGAGGGTCTCTCCGCGCTGCACATCGAGGGTGACCTCGCGTACCACGGTGTGGGAGCCGTAGCTCTTGCTGAGCCCTTTGACCTGCAGGGCGGCGAGGTCGTCCGGTGTCCGGGGCGCGGCTTCGGTCTCGGCTTCGGGCAGGGGGGCGACCGGGTTCGGACCGGCGGTGGCGGGGGTCATCGGGCTTCTCCTCCGGCAGGCTGGAGCGGGGTGGTGGGCAGGTCCGGATCGGCCGAGGCCGGTGTCTTGTCGGGGCGCGGGCCCTCACGCAGCCGCCGGTCCAGGTAGTTCACGAAGTAGGTCATGGGGATGGTCAGCGCGAGGTAGCAGATGCCCGCGGCGATCAGGGGTGAGGAGTTGTAGGTACGGGCGACCTCCTCCTGGGCGATGAAGTAGAGCTCGCGCTGTCCGACGGCTAGGCCGAGGAGGTAGACGAGCGAGCTTTCCTTGATGTCCTTGACGAACTGGCCGGTCATGGCGGGCAGCACGCGGCGGATGCCCTGCGGCACCACGACCAGGCGCATCGCCTTGAGATAGCTCAGACCCAGGCTGCGGGCGGCCTGCAACTGGCCGGGATCGACGCTCTGGATGCCGGAGCGGAAGATCTCCGCGGTGTACGCGCCGGAGATGATGCCGATCGCCAGGACCGCGTAGCCGAGGGGGTCGGTGCCGAAGGGGCGGATCCCGGCGGCGGGCAGGCCCACACCGACCAGCATCACCGTGATGATCACCGGAAGGCCGCGGAAGACGTCGACGTAGAGCCGGGCGGGCAGCCTCACCCACCATCGGTTCGACAGCAGCAGCATCGCGGCCGCCAGAGCGATGACCACACCGAGCACGATGGCCCCTGCGGCGATCGTCAACGTGTTCAGCAGGCCCTCGGAGATCAACCGCGGAAAGGTCTCGGCGATCACGCCCCAGTCGAAGAACGTGTCGGCCAGAGCATTCGAAGCCAAAGAGACAGGGGACGAGAGGGTCATCACGACTCCTGACCAGGCGCGAAGGAAGAATCGGAGGCGTGGAACTCCGAGCGGACCGTCCCATCACCGTCATCGACAGCGCGAAGGTCGGGTATGTGCGGCACAGCGGCGCGGGGAACAGCCAGCTCGCCTCGCTGACGGCGATACCGAAGCCGACGATGAGGATGGTGGCCGGCGGCGGAAAGGGTACGAAGTTCCCGGAACGCGGTGTGCAAGGCTTTCGACTGGGGCTCAGTCGGCTGTGACTGGACGAGGGTGGAACTCACGGGGACCTCCTTGTGTGGTGGGAGAGGGAGCGCACGGCCGTCTTGCGGAGCACCGTGCCAGGACGGTGCTTCGTGAGGACGCCATCACGCAGTACGGGGCGGCCGTTGACGAGGACGTGACGAGTGCCCACGGCATAAGACAGCGGTGCGTCAAAGGTGGCGGTGTCGCTGACCGTCTCGGGATCGAAAACGGCGAGGTCGGCGACCATTCCCTCGCTCAGGATGCCTCGGTCGGTGAGGCCGAGGCGGGCGGCGGGCAGCGCGCTCATCTTGCGGACGGACTCCCGGAGCGTGAGGACCTGGCCGTCGCGGGTGTACCGGGACAGGACCCGGGCGAACGTACCGAAGTGACGGGGGTGGGGGTTGCCGTCGGTGGCGGTGTCCAGTACCCAGCTGTCACTGGCGACTGCGCTGCGGTGGTGGCGCAGCACTGTTTCCACATCCGCCTCGGACATCGCATGGTTGACCATCCAGACCAGGGCCTTGTGCGCGCGCAGTACGTCGAGGGATGCCTCGGCCGGATCGCGGCCAGTGGCGGCGGCGATGTCCTGGACCGTGCTTCCCACCCACGAGGAGTAGCGGCCCGGCGGCATCGAAGCGATGACGGTGCTTTCGGGAAGGAAGGTGTGTCCGGTCTTCGCCCGGAGCTCCGAAGCGATCGCCTCGCGGGTCTTCGGGTTCTCCAGTCGGGCGAGGAGCGCGTCGCGACCGCCGTCCAGCGCCCAGTCGGGAAGGCGCGAGGTGAGCCGGGTGGAGGAGGCGGCGTAGGGGTAGACATCGCACGCCACGTCCACTCCTTCCGCGACAGCGGAGTCGATGAGGGTCAGCGCCTCGCGCACCTTGCCGTGGTTGGCGGGACCCATGGCCTTGAGGTGCGAGATCTGAAGGCGCACGCCGCTGCGTCGGGCGGTTTCCAGAGCTTCGGTCACGGCCTCGACGAGATGGTCGCCCTCGTCGCGTATATGAGTGCTGTAGAGCAGTCCGGCCTGCCGAGCCTCGGTGGCCAGCGCCACGACCTCGTCGGTGTCGGCGAACGACCCGGGGGCATAGATGAGTCCGGTGGACAGACCGAACACCCCCTGTTCGGCAGCCCTGGCGAGGAGCTTGCGCATGAGGGCGGTCTCGTCGGCTGTCGCGGGGCGCCGTTCGGTGCCAACAGCGGCCACGCGGAGGGCCGCGTGGCCGACGAGGGCGGCGAGGTTGACGCACGGTTCGGCCTCCTCCACCGCGCGTGCGAATCCGTCGAAGTCCTCCCAGGGCATGTCGGCGGTGCTGAGGTTGCCGCGTGCGAGCGTGGTGTGCCACGCGTGTCGCCGCTCGGGAGTGATGGGGAAGGGGGAAGCGCCGCAGTTGCCCGTGACGATGGTGGTGACGCCCTGTCTGATGCACGTTTCGGCGCTGGGCGCGTCGCACACGGTGTAGTCGGCGTGCGAGTGCAGGTCGACAAAGCCGGGCGCGACGACGTGGCCGGTGCAGTCGAGTACCTCCCGTGCGGTGGCGTGAGGCGTGGCCCGTCCGAGGAAGACGATGCGGTCGTCCCGGATGCCGACATCTGCCCGTCGGACCGGGCCGCCGGTGCCGTCGATGACGGTACCGCCGACGGCGAGTACATCGAATTCGTTCAACTTTCTTCCTTCGCAGTGGAGTTGGGTTCGGGTACCGACAACGAAGCCGAGTGTCGGTGTGGCGATCAGTCCCGCTACGGCAACGGCGTAGGGTGCCGCCTGCTTGGCCGCGGGCAAACGGCGAGCGGGTGTCGTCGCAACCTCGGTCAGTGCCACGATCGGGCTTCTGTCTGTACACATCGCGCGGGGGCCGGGGTGCCCGCCTGGGCCGGGGTGCTGTCCACGTCACTGAAGAGGAGTGCGTCTGCCTGGTCGACGCCGCTTTCCGCCAGGATCTCGACGAGGGTCTGTTCCGGGCGGACCGCGGCGAACCGTATGTCCGATTCGCGTGTGGTAAAGCCGTGTACGGCGGGCCGGGCGAGACTGTTGTACGACCAGGGGGAGGAGAAGTAGTAACCGCCGGTGTCCAGCAGCACCACGACGTCCCCAGGTGCCAGTTCGGGCAGCTTGCGTCCGCGGGCTACGAGGTCCCCGGCGAAACAGCACGGGCCCGCGACATCCTGGACCCGCTCCGGAGCAAGCTTGGGCTTGCCGTCGGAGTCGTACACCGCGATCCGCAGCGGCCACGCCTCCGGCATGAAGACGGTGCGGGTGGCGATGTGCGCGCCCGCGTGTGTCAGCGCGATGCGGCGGCCGCCGGCGTCTTTGGTGTACTCCACGACCGCGGCCGTGAAGCCGTTCTTGGCGACCAGTGAACGACCGAACTCGGTTACCAGGTCGTAGCGCCCGCCCAGGAGTTCGGGAACGGAGGCGCGCAGCTGCCGGGCGTAGTCCGCGTAGGTCGGGCGGATCTCGTCGTCGTCGAAGTTGACCGGCAGGCCGCCGCCGATATCCAGACTGGTCACCTGCTGCCGGCCCGCCATCGCGTTGATCTCCTCGGCGAGTTCGTACGCGGCGCGCACTCCCTGGCCGATGAGTTCCAGGGAGCAGCCTTGCGAACCGACGTGCACGTGCAGCCGAGTGAGCCAGGGCCGCTCGGCGAAAGCCTTGAGGATGCGCTTCCGTGCTCCGGCATCTCGCAGTGGCACGCCGAACTTCGAGCTGAGCGAGGCGGTGCTCATCGCGTCGATGGCTCCGGCGCCGACCTGTGGGTTGATCCGCAGCCCGAGCACCGAGGTGCTCTCGCTCACAGCGAGTAGTTCGCCGATGCGGTCCAACTCGGGAAAGTTGTCGGCGTTCACCGCCACTCCCAAGGCGAGCGCGTCGGCCAGCTCGGCACGGGTCTTCGCGGGTGAGTCCAGCACGATGCGTTCTGGTGGGAAGTCGGCAGCGACGGCCTGGGCGAGTTCGCCCGGGCTGGCGACCTCGCACCCCATGCCGGACCGGGCGAGCAGGCGCAGCACGGGGACCAAAGGCGCGGCCTTGGCGGCGAACGTGTGCAGCACTGGCGCGTCGCCAAAGGCTCGTCGGAGGTCGCGCACGGACTCCTGGATCCCGTCGGCGTCCAAGAACCCCGCCGCCACATGGGCGGGGCCGATCAGACCGGCCCGCACCGCCTCGCGGACAGCTCGGTCACGCTGCTGCCGACGGCCGTCAGTGTCTTGATCGACTTGCGCAATCCTCACGATCTCGGACCTCCTCGGTGCCCCCAGAGTGTTTGGGCCACCAGAATCGGCAGGCTTCGTGGAACGACTCCCGATACGCAGCATTCCGTCACGACAGGCGAATGGTGGCCTGTACGCAGCTCGTACACGGTGATAGGAAGAGGCATGCCGCACGATTCCGTCGATGAGAAAGACCTGGAGCTGATCAATGCGCTCCAGCTCTCGCCGCGCGCCTCCTGGGCTCAGCTGGCCGGGGCGCTCGCGCTCGATCCGGTGACTGTGGCACGCCGCTGGGAGCGGCTGGCCGAGGCGGGACTGGCGTGGGTCACCTGTGTGGCCGGCACGGCCCTGCACAGCGAGTTCTGCATGGTGTACATCGAGATCGATTGCGTTCCCGGCCGGCTGGACGACATTGCCACAGCGTTGAGTGCCGAGCCCCACGTGCGCTACGTCCACCACCTCACAGGCGTGTACGGGCTGCTGGTCGTGGCGACGTTGCGTACATCCTCGGAGGTGTCGGCGTACCTGCGCGGCACGCTAGGGCAGCTGTCCGGTGTCCGGGCGTATCGAGCGGAGGTACGGACCATGGGCTACGGCGAGCCGAGCCGATGGCGTCTGCGCAGCCTCGAACTGTCACAGCGACGCGCATTGGGACTGGCCAGTACACCTCCCACCACGGTGGGAGGTGCCCGGATGGACGCTGTGGACCAGAAGCTGTTCCGGCTGCTGCACGAGGACGGCCGCATGTCCTACACCGCGATCGCCGACCGCGCCGGGATCAGCGAGCCCACCGCGCGCCGCCGCGTCAAGCGCCTGCTGACCAGCCGGTTGCTCCGGCTACGCTGCGAGATGGCGCAATCCCTGTCGGGCTGGCCGCACTCGGCCGTACTGTGGGCGAGCGTGGCACCGCAGCACATGGAGTCCACGGCACGCGCGCTTACGGCGCTCCCTGACGTACGCCTGTGCTGCGCCCTTACGGGAGAGCGGAACCTCCTGCTGATGGTCTGGCTGCGATCGCTCGGAAATCTGCCGCAACTGGAGGCGACGATCACAGAGCGCTCTCGAGATCTCTCCATCGTGGACCGGGCCGTCTGCCTGCACACCGTGAATCAGATGGGCCGACTGCTCGACAGTGAGGGGCGCAGCGTCGGGTATGTGGCGCCCAATGTGGGGGACTTCCTGGACGCCTGAAAGGCAAATGTGCGTCCGTGTAGGCCGCCAAGAGCCGTTCGAGCCAGTCCCGCGTAGCACTCCGCTGCTCTTGGGGGACCTCGTCGATGCCGTCGACCAGGACGAGTGCCTCGCCTCTGGCGAGTACGTCATCGGCCCAGCCCTCCGGCTGCGAGGCGGCCAGGGGGCTCCGACCGCGGACAGGAAATCCTGCGGCTCCGGAAGGGGCCCACGCCGCACCGGCGTCCGCAGGGGCAGGACGAACGGAATCCGCCCCCGCCAGTCGCCCAGTTCCTTCGGCAGTTCATCGCGTGCCGTGGCGACAGCCAGCCATTGCAGCAGCGTTGTCTTTGCCCTCTGCATCCTCAGCGGTCAGTCTCGACAGCACCTCGCCCGCACGCTCCCCGACCTTCAGACCGACGACCGCCCTGCGGATCGGCCCGCCATCCCGGATGACCACGTTCTTCGCTGGGCCTGCCGCCGCTGCGTCATCGCGCGCACCGGCGCAACACTTCCCGCCCAGATCTGGGCATCCGTCCACGACAACGTCTGCACCCGCCACAAACTCTGGGTCGGTCAGCACGTCCACGCGCCCGAGGAGCAACTCGATCTGTCCCGCACCCCCGACGTCGTTCGAGCACAGCAGAAGTACTGGCGCCTTCGCCGACATCACGGCCCGGCCCTCATCGACCTCTGCGAGGAACTCACCGCAGGGCTCCGGGCCGGCCTCGCCCACCACCACTACCGGCTCGTCCACCGAGCCGAGACTCTTCACGACCTGGTCCGAGTCAAAGGGCCCGAAGTCGAGCCGGACAGGAAGGCACCCTGGCCGACAGCAGCGGGATTCCCCGAACGCGTCGCGCTGATCCACATGTTCACGTCTCCGCACGCTTCGCGGCACCATCCGCATCTGGCTCACGAAAACCGTCAAGTCATCGGCTGCGGAGATCGAGTATCGGCTCGGCAGCCCCGAAGGCGTCCCCACACTCATCGCCAACTGAGCCCGCTCAGCCACGACGGAACTATGCACAACGAGGTCAGCGTCCATCCCGACATACAAGATCACGGACGACAACGGAGACCCGGGACATGACAGACACAGCCGCTCGATACCTATACCTCGCTCGGCACGGTGAAGCGTCAGCAGATGAGACGACCCTGACGGAAAGCGGCCGGCGCCAAGCCGTTCTGCTCGGTGAACGGCTCCAGAGCACTCCACTTTCGGCGATATACCACGGGCCACTGCCTCGGGCGCAGCAGACGGCCCAGCTGATCAGCGCACAACTTGACGCCGTCCCACTGCACCAATCGGAACTGGCCGGCGACTACGTCCCCTACCTTCCTACGAAGGAGGAGTTGCCGCCTGATTCGGCCGAAGCCATGCTCAACTTCCTCGCTCAGGTTCCGGAAGAGGAGCGCAACCTTGGTCCAGCACTGGCCCGGGAAGCACTCGCAGAATTCACAGGTCCGGTCGACGGAGATCGCCCCCGCCATGAATTGGTCGTCACCCACAACTTCCTCATCGGCTGGCTGGTCCGAGCTGCCCTCGATGCACCCGAGTGGCGCTGGATGGGCCTCAACCACGGCAACGCAGCTCTGACGGCCATCCGATACACACCCGGCAGGCCGTCCTCCGTGCTTTTCTACAACGACATGCGGCACCTGCCTGCAGAACTGCGCTGGACCGGCTTCCCGCCCGAACTCCACATCTGACCAAGAAGGCCGTTTACCCGGACTTGAGTGAGACGACCTTGCAAAACCCGTCTCACTCAAGTCCGGGCACCACAGGTCAGGGGCCCGCCCCACCCGGACTTACTTGAGACCGGACACATGGTATCGACGTAGAAACCCACAGCGACTCCCATGCGGTGGCGTCCAGCATCGACGGCCTGACGGCGGACGGCAGGCAGGTAGCGGGCGGGACGGTGCTTCCGCGGACCAGCGGCTTGAAGGCACAACATCGTGCGACCAGCGCGTGGCGCCATGTTCCTCGACGCCACGTGGGTGAGCATGTGCGGACCAAGTCCCCCTCCCGCACCGAGGCGATGCGATGCCCGACCGCGCCTGCCATGTCCGCCCCGAGAGCGTCGCGCCAAGGTGGATCTCGCGGCACCGACCGCCGGAACAGTCGCTGTTCAGCGGCATCTACGGCCTGGTGCTGGCCAGCGCCCTGGTGGCCGCACTGGACGCGACGGGCGAGAAGGCCGATCCCGGCCCCGACACGCTGTGGGTCCTCCTCACCGCGCTGGCGTCGGGCGCCGCCCACGGGTACGCGCACGTCATCGCCCAGCGTGCGTCCGTTGACAGTGCAGCCACCACGAGCAGGCGGAAGTTGGTGCTCGCCGAGTGGCCACTGGTCGCCGCCGCGCTCCCCACGGTGGGGATACTGCTTGTCGCGGTGGCCGGGGGGTGGGCAGAGGCCACAGCGGTGGACGCGGCCCTGGTGTTCAACACTGTTGCCTTGTTCGGCTGCGGCGCCTGGGCCGCCCGCACCGCCGGGCACGGGTGGCCGTCCTCGGTCCGGGCAGGAGGCATGGACATGCTGATCGGCCTGATGATCATCATCGCGAATGCCCTGATCAAGTAGGCAGGCGAAGTCGGGGGCGTTACCTGATACGGGGCCGACTCCCGCGTCCTGGCGTGGGTATCGCCGAACGCCCGCTGAGCCTTGAGCACTACGACGCGGCCGCCGAACACCTCACCGTCTCGCGACGCGGACGCCTGCACGACCCGATCGACGACTCCCTGACCACACGCGGGCACGAACGCCGCGTCGTCGCCGGGGACCCACCATCGCCTTCGCACTGCAACTCACCCCCACCCCCGACCTGGTGCTTCCCCGTCCCGACGCGGTCACCCGCACGACTCGGGACCAACTCGGCCTGGTCACACTGCCCCGGTCACTCCAGATGCCCCCATCCCGCTGCACCTGCTGCGGCACCAGCGCTACGACGACGACCGCGCCCACACCTGGCTGCGCGGCCTGGGAATTCGGCAATGACACGCCCCCCGGTCCAGTCGCCGAGCGGCGAGGTCTCCGGACCCGTCCAGCTGCCGCGCAGCAGCCACTCGCGCAGCAGGTCGCCGGGCTCCGACAGCAGCCCTTCGCCGTCGAACGAGGTCGCGGCCAGCGTTCCGGCCACCGGGCCCCAGACCCACCGCCAGGAGCGCGGCAGACGTACGGCCCGTCGCCTCACCTCTGCTGTCGGCTAAGGCTGTCGCGGCTCCGATGGCATGGGCGACAGGATCGTCACATGCAGCCGATCTTCGTTCTCATGCACAGTCCGTCCGTGGTCCCTCGACCTGGCGCCCAGTGGCCGAACACCTGACGGCGGCGGGATAGCAGGTACGGGTGCCGTCCCTGCTGCACATAGGCGCCGACGCTCCGCCATTCTGGCCCCGCGTCGTCGACGCCGTCCATGACGACCTCCGGCAGGTCCCGGCCGACAGCCCCGTCACGTTGGTGGCACACAGCAACGCAGGCTTGTTTCTCCCGGCGATTCGCTCGGGCCTCGACCATCCGGACCAGCTCGATCTTCGTCGACGCCGCGCTGCCGGACCGGATCGGACCGACCCCTGTCGCCTAACTCGGGTTGCTGGAATTCCTCGGCCCGATGGCGGTGGACGGCAGGCTGCCGCGCTGGACCGATTGGTGGGACGAAGCAGACATCGCACCCATGTTCTCTGATCCGATGATGCGGCAGACAGTCATCGAGGAGCAGCCCACCCTGCCGCTGTCCTACTACGAGCAGCACATCCCGGTCCCCGACGGCTGGGACGACCATCCCTGCTCCTACTTGCTGTTCGGCCTTCCGTATGACGACCTTGCCGCCGAGGCACGCGCACGCGGTTGGCGCGTGGCGCACCTGCCCGGCGCACACCTCCATCAGATCGTCGATCCTGCCGGCAGCGCCCGGCACCTCGTCGAGCTCGCCACTACGAGTTGATCCACTTCCGATACACGCCCAGGACCTCTCCGCCCGCAGGCCCGTCGGACAGCAGCGCCATCGAAGGGTCGTACGACCACGGCGCAAGCCATCGCCGGCGTTCGCTCCCGCCAACGGAACCTCGAACTCGCCCTTGGTGCAGCGCAGTTGCCGTACTGCGCGGTCACCCCCACCCACCAGAGCAACAGCGCGATCAGCAGGTATCACCGCGCATGACCTTCGCCCGCAGATACCCAGCGCCCTGAGAGCACCCCGGAGAGAGCACCCCGACACCGGACCGAGGCAAGGACGCATTGACAATCCTGAACTGTCAAGGCCTACTTGCCTCATGACTCTTCCAGATCTGGACGATCTCATCGCGGAAGTCGACCGGAGGTGCGACAGCGCCCACCGCCCCGGTGGACAAGAACAGCCCGACTGGCTCGCCCTGCTGACGGTCGCCGCACAGCTCGCAGGTCAACTACAGGCACTGGCAGACGACTTGGTCGAGGACTACGTCGAGCACTGCCGGATGCACGGCTCCTCGTGGACGGACATCGGCGCGTCCCTGGGCGTGACCCGACAGGCGGTACAGCAGCGTTTCCACGCCCCGCACAAGCGCTACAGCCCCGAGATGATGACCGACGACCTTCGCCAGGCGATGGTCCACGTCAAGCAGGCAGCCGTACATCACCGCAACAACTTCATCGGCACCGAGCACCTGCTCTGGGGCCTCACCACTGAAGACAACAGCGCCACCCGGCTCTTGCAGGCCGCCGGGGTCTCCCCCGACACAGTTCACCGGTCCGTCGGAACCCGACTGAGCGTCGGCGCCTCCCAAGCAGCCGAGCGGATCCCTTGGACTCCCTACTCCCGCAAGGCAATCGCCATCGCGGAGGCACGGTCCGAGCAGAACGGTGCCGACCACATCGGCTGCGAGGACCTGCTGATCGGCCTGGCCCAGGTCGGTCGCGGAGTGGCCGCCACCGTCCTGGCCGAGGCCGGCTTCGACCCAGCGACCGTCGACGCCACGCCTTCCGCCACCTGAGCATCCCGTTCAGCCAGCAAACACAGTCTCCAGCACCCGTGCGGGCCCGTGCGAGGATCGCGACGTGAACGATCTACGCTTCCGCCTCGCCGACGACTCCGACCTCACCTCTCTCGTTCGCCTGCGCGACGACGCCGCCCGTTGGATGCTTGCCCGGGGCATTACCGGCCAGTGGCAGCCCGGTGAGCTGGACGAGGACCACTTCCGCCGGATCATGGCGGGCGGCGAGGTCTGGCTCGCCGAGGCCGACGGCCGCGCAGCCGGGGCCTGGGAGTTGTGGTGGGAGGACGAGGACGCGTGGGGGCCGCAACCGCCGGTGGCGGGCTACGTGCACCGGCTGATGGTGGACCGTAGCAGCACCCGGCCGGGGACGGGGCGGCTGCTGCTGCGAGCTGCGGAGCACCGCGTGGCCGCGGTGGGGAGACGGTTCGCACGTCTGGACTGCCTGGCCGGCAACGCGCGCCTGAACACGTACTACTTGGACGACGGCTACCGGGTCGTCGGCCACAAGGCGGGCAAGCCGCAGCCGGGCGGCGAACCCAAGTCCTTCACACTCCTTGAGAAGACCTGCGGGCCGGCCGGGCGGGCCGAACAACCGCGGTAGCACGGCGGAACCCGCTGACGACCGCGATGCCGCGCCGGAGGACCATGAACCGAGCCTCTCGCAGCATCAGCGGCCAACCACCGCTTGAACCAAGGTGCTTGCAAACCGTCACGCCCGGTTCCGAGGGGCCGGGTCAAGGCCCCGTCCCGGCTGGACGAGCGAGTTGTGCGCCGGCACTCACTTCGTTGCTTCGACCGCGCGGCGGTATTCGGCGTTGATGCGCTGGGCTTCTTCGAGCTGGTCTTCGAGGATGATGATGCGGCAGGCGGCTTCGATGGGCGTGCCCTGGTCGACGAGTTCCCGGGCGCGTGCGGCGATGCGCAGCTGGTAGCGGGAGTAGCGGCGGTGGCCGCCCTCGGACCGGAGCGGGGTGATGAGGCGGGTCTCTCCGATGGCACGGAGGAAGCCCTGGGTGGTGCCGAGCATTTCGGCGGCCCGGCCCATCGTGTAGGCGGGGTAGTCGTCATCGTCGAGACGACCGTACGTGTCGCCTGCTGTCACTTGCACCTCTCTGTGTGGAACGAGTCGAGGGGTCCTGGTGCCGTACGGCGCCAGGACCCCGAAGGAACTGCTAGACCATCTGCCGACACTGGTACTGGGCCGGCTTCCTGTTTCCGCAGACCCGGCCGAGATGCTGCCGGGGGTGCGGGGATCGCGGTTGCTTGACCGGAGACCACCTCACTAACGATGTCCTGCGGTACCCGGGTTCACGATTTCCGCCCGGGCGATCCTGATGGCGCGGGTTCCTCCGTTCTTCCCTCGGTGATCAACTGCTTACAAGCGGGGTACTACGTACTGCTTGATACTGCGAACTGCACTTACAGGTACTGCCACCGCGTCACCGCGGGCCCTGCTCACGGCGGCCCCTGATCACTGCGGGCCACCCGGTCCGGTCGTCAGCCCCGTCGCCGACCTGCAACAACCCTGGCTTCGGAACTCCACCACCGCACCGTCCTGCGCACTACACCTGCATGTACTGCCGACCGGCAGTTCATCTCTGCCAGGCCTTGCCGTCTCTCTGGGCTACGAGAGAAACCATAACCATGCCACCACCCAATGTCTACTCTGCTCGGCATAGATTTCCACGTGTCCGGCAGTGGGGTAATCGCGCGCGAACAGCATCAAGGAGCACCGCCACCCGCGTGGGCAGAGCCGGCAGACAGCAGCAGCGATCGTTGACCCCGGCGCCCGCCGCCCGCAGTGCCGGCGAACCGCCGCAGCCATCGCCCTGGGCATCCTCAGCTCTTCGTCAGGGTTGCTGCGCCGGGATGGCGCCCCCGGTCATCCGCTCCGTCTGGGATCACACATCACGTCCTGGCAGACGGCGCATCGGTTGGTGCCGCCACGCGCCCGGGCGTTGCTCGGGCGCGGCATTTTCCTCAACCGGTCACAGACGCGCTCCGTCTGCGCTGCCTTCCTCGTATCCGGGGACCGAAGGCCACCGCACGGTCAGCACCACCGACTCTTCCTCCGCAACCCAGGAGTGGTCTACTCCGCGGCCCCAGACGACGTAATCACCTTGCTGTTGAAGCAGAACCTTGCGGTCAGGGAACTCGACACGGAAGCGACCGCTGATGAGAACCAGGAGAGCCGTACGTTCCTCGCCCCGCACCCACTGCCCTCGCTCGTCGCCAGGTGGGTGGACGCCCCATTTGATCTCTACGGCCTCGCTCTGACGAGGATCACCGTGCTCTTTGAAATGCCCGAGCAGCCATCCTCGATCCAGCGCCGCGTCCTTGCCTGCGTTACCCACGTACACGCTGTCGTTCATGTGCCCGAACGCTAACAGTCGTCGGCCCATTCCCTCCTGGCGCGACCATGAACCTACGTGCGAAGACCGGCTCGCCTTCCCTCTGCAGCAGGGCGAAGCAATCATTGCGGCTCGCCAGACCGTCGAAGGGCTGATGCGCGAGAACGGCCTGGAGAGCGTCATCCGGAGGCGGAGACATCAGACCGCGGTGCCCGAGCCGACCGCTCCGGACCTGGTCGGGTTGTGAGAAGCGGGCCCAACTGCGCGATCACACTGCGCCTATTACCTGACATGCCCGGGCTCCGCCATCAGCAATATGGAGGAGCCCAGGTGGCCCGCGCGAAATTCGGCGCTCAATAATCCCTGCAGGAGCGATTCACTGTGCTTCGGATCCCGCCTTTTATTTTATCGTTGGATTCATGCCCGGAATGCAGTCGGTCGCCCCCATGACAGGACGGACATCGAAATGCCACGCTTGGCGCATTCGGCGCTGAATCGAGTCCGTCCGGGCACCGCGGCGATCACCGCCGTCACCGCTTTCCTCGGCTCCTGCGTCCGGGAGCCGCCCTCGGCGGCCGACCGCCCGGACCGCCGTCGACCACGACGCCATCCACGTCTCGGCGTTGCTCTGCCGAAGGCTCTGAGCGCTGCCGATCGACGGGAACGACAAGGACCACATCCTCGAGATCACCATCCACGGACCCCCCTTCTCACGAAGGGGTGAAACCACCTCCCCCGAAAGGAAGACACACATGAACGAGACCTTCGAGTACACGGAACAGCCGGCTGCGACCACCGCGGAGCAGCTCGACACCACGGCCTGGCAGACGCCCGGGTACACGGTCGTCGACTGCGCGATGGAAGTCACCGCCTACTCCCTGTCCAACCGCTAGTCGGCCGCCGTGCTGCTGCAGGTGCTCGGCACCGCGGCCGGCGGCGGCGTCCCGCAGTGGAACTGCGCGTGCCCCGGGTGCTCCGGGGCACGCGCCCATCCCGAGCGCCGCCGCCGCCATGCCTCGCTCGCCGTCCGTACGGGCGAGGGCCGCTGGTACATCGTCAACGCCACCCCCGACATCGGCGACCAGATCGAGGCCCATCCAGCGCTCCACCCCGGCCCCGGGCCCCGACAGACGCCGATCGCCGGTGTGGTCCTCACCGACGCCGAACTCGACCACACCCTGGGCCTCGCCCGGTTGCGCGAGGCCGACGGTCTGGACATCCTCGCCACCGCCCCGGTCCGCCAAGCCCTGGACGACCGCCTGCGCCTCGGCGAAGTACTGGGCCCCTACACCGCTCTGACCTGGCGTGAGCTGCCGTCCCACAGCGCGCGGCCACTGAGCGGCTACTCCCCCGGGCCGGACGGCGGCGACCTGCGCATCAGCGCCGTACCCGTGTCCGGGAAACGCCCGAGATACGCCGCCGACTCCCCCGAGGACGACGCCTGGGTGGTCGCGCTGCGCCTGTACGACCCGGCCACCGGCAAGTCGGCGGTCTACGCCCCTGCAGTGGCCGCCTGGTCCGACGCCCTGCACGGTGCCGCCGCCGAGGCCGACTGTGTCATCGTCGACGGCACCTTCTGGGACGACGAGGAGCCGCGCCGCACCGGCATCTCCTCCCGCACCGCCACCGGCATGGGCCATCTGCCCATCGACGGACCGGACGGCACCGCCGGCATCCTCGCCACGCTGTCCGCCCGCTGCCTCTACACACACCTCAACAACACGAACCCCCTCGTCGACCCAGCCGCGGCCCAGCACAAGCGGCTCGCCCGACTGGGCATCGAGGTGGCCGAAGACGAGATGGTGATCGAGCTGTGACCACGGCACTCGCCCCCCTGACGGAGCCCTGGAGTCCTGCGGAGTTCGAGGCCCGCCTGCGTGCGGTCGGCCAGGAGCGGTACCACGACCGACATCCCTTCAACGTGCGTATGCACGAGGGCGATCTCACCCCGGAGGAGGTGCGCCGCTGGATCGCCAACCGCTTCCACTACCAGCGTCACATCCCCGTCAAGGACGCTCTGATCACCGCCAAGCTGGACTCCACGCGGCTGCGACGCATGTGGCTGCGCCGGATCGAGGATCACGACGGGCGTCAGGAGGGCGAGGGCGGCATCGAACGCTGGCTGCGGCTCGGCGAGGCGGCCGGCCTGGACCGCAGGAGCCTGCTGTCCGGCGAGTCCGTCCTGCCGGGCGTACGGCTGGCGGTGGAGGGCTACGTGAACTTCTGCCGGCTGCGTCCGCCGCTGGAGGCCGTCGCCGCGTCGCTCACCGAGCTGACCGCTCCCGATCTGATGCGCCGGCGCATCGACGCCTTCGAACGCCACTACTCCTGGATCGCACCGTCCGGGCTTGCCTACTTCCGCACCCGCGTCGACCAGGGCCAACGGGACAGCGCCGAGGCGCTCCCCCTCGTCGTGGAGTGGGCCCGCACCCGGGAGGACCAGGAACGGGCGCTGGAGGCGCTGACCTTCAAGTGCGACGTGCTGTGGACCTTGCTCGACGCCGTCCAGCAGGGGCACGCGGACCGGCCCGCCCCGGACGGCGGACGGGGCCAGAAATGGTGACGGCGTCCGACAACCAGTGGCGACCCGCCCTCGCTCCTGCCCTGAGGCTGCGGCACGACAGCGTGCGCGACGCCGACCTGCTGGTCCTGCCGGAACGGGTGGTTGTGCTCAAGGGACACGCCGGCCAGGTGGTGGGCCTGTGCGACGGCACGCGCACCGTGGGCGGGATCGTCGACGAACTGTCCGAGCGCCACCCCGGCGCGCCCGTGGCCACCGAGGTCCCCACCTTCCTCGACCGTCTGCGCCAGGAAGGCTGGCTCAAGTGATCGCTCCCCAGGCCTCGGTCACCCCTACCGCGCCCGCACCCCCCTGGGCCCTGCTGGCCGAACTCACCCACGCCTGCCCGCTCCACTGCCCGTACTGCTCCAACCCGCTGGAACTGGCACGCCGTTCGCACGAACTGAGCACCGACCAGTGGACGGACGTGATGCGTCAGGCCGCCGCTCTGGGCGTCGTCCACACCCATCTCTCCGGCGGCGAGCCACTGTTGCGCCCCGACCTGGAGCAGATCGTCGCCTCAGCCGAGGCCGCCGGGATCTACACCCAACTGGTCACCAGCGGCACCGGCCTGGACGAGGCCCGACTGACCGCGCTGCGCGCTGCGGGGCTGCACAGCGTCCAGCTCTCGGTCCAACACTCCGATCCCCAGTCCAACGACCGGATCGGCAAACGCCCGTCCTCCTTCGCCGCCAAGGAACGGGCGGCGGCTCTGGTCCGCCGGTCGGGGCTCCCTCTCGGTCTCAACGTCGTCCTCCACCGGGACAACCTCGACGCCATCGACGACCTCATCGAGCTGGGTGTGTCCTGGGGCGTGGACCGCATCGAGCTGGCCAACACCCAGTTCTACGGCTGGGGTCTGCTCAACCGCGCCGCGCTGCTGCCCACCCGCGAGCAGTTGGCCCGCGCCCGGGAGTCCGTCGAACGGGCACGGGAGCGGCTCGCCGGCCGGATCGACCTGGTCTGGGTCGTCCCCGACTACTTCGACGGCGTCGCCAAGCCCTGCATGGGTGGCTGGGGAGCGGTCTCCCTCACCGTGGCACCCGACGGCGCCGTCCTGCCCTGCCCGGCCGCCGCCTCGCTGCCGGACCTCGACGCGCCGAACGTACGAGACCGTCCGCTCGCCTGGATCTGGAACCACTCGCCGGCCTTCAACCGCTACCGCGGCACTGACTGGATGACCGGCCCCTGCGGCACCTGCCCCCGCCGCGAGGAGGACTTCGGCGGCTGCCGCTGCCAGGCGTACGCCCTCACCGGTGATGCCGCCCGCACCGACCCGGCGTGCGCGCTGTCCCCCGACCATCACCTCATTCGGACCCTCACCGACGACAGCCCGACGCAGGAGCGACCTCCGTACGTCTACCGCCGTCCCGGCGCGGCACAAAATGCCCCGGAAGCGCCGTCAAAAGCCTGACCGGCATTCACAGTCGGTGAGGTCGGCCGACGTCATGCCCCAACGGGGTGAACATTCCCCGCCGCTCGGACGAAGCGCGGTGGCGCTGCATCACTCATGACACGTCCATTCGTCACCTTTACCTATCAGCGCCTTCTCGTGGAACTGGAGGCTTGGGTGCGCTCACTGATTTTCCGCGGCCGTTTCGTCGGGACCTCGGTGGCTCTCGCGGCGACGTTTCGCCGGCGCCAGTGTTCTCAAGCCGGGCCGGGTCTGGGTCCGGGAGAGGACCTGGGGGCGGTCACCTGGCCGTTCCTCACGTCAGACATCGACATCAGCCGCTTGCAGGAGGATCCGCCCATGTACGTCGACACACCCCGCCGGAGAACCACGGCTCGCGTCGCCACTGCGGTGGCCGCGACGGCCGGCCTGCTGGTCCCGCTTGCCGAGTCCGGCCACGCCGCGCCGGTCCCGACCGTGCCCGCGGCCCACGCCCCCTCAGGCATCAAGACCGTTTCGTCCGGGTTGACCATCCCGTGGGGGGTGGCCTGGCTGCCGGACGGTTCGGCTCTGGTCAACGAACGGGACTCCCTCAAGGTCTTCAGGACCACCCCGTCCGGCAAGAGGACCGAAGTCACCGCATCGCCGCAGATCGCCGCTCCCAACAGCGGGCAATCGCTGCTCGGTATCGCCGTGTCACCCAACTGGGCCAATGACCACCACGTCTTCATCTACCACGGGGCGAAGGAGGGCAACCGAATCGCCCGGCTGACCTTCGACGGCTCCAAACTCACCGGATACAAGACGCTCGTCAAGGGCATCAAGAGAGGTCTGCACAACGGCGGCCGCATCAAGTTCGGCCCGGACGGCTACCTTTACGCCACCACCGGGGACGCGGACAACAAGCACTCCGCACAGGACAAGAAGTCCCTGAACGGCAAGATCCTCCGCATGACCAAGGAGGGGAAGCCTGCGCCGGGCAACCCCTTCGGCACCCTCGTCTACTCCTACGGTCACCGCAACCCGCAAGGTCTCACGTGGGACACGCAGGGCCACCTGTGGGAGACGGAGATCGGCGACGCCGCGTACGACGAACTGAACCTCGTCAAGCCCGGCAAGAACTACGGCTGGCCCACCTGCGAGGGCACCTGCTCCGCCGCAGGCATGACCAACCCCAAGCACCAGTGGCGCCCCGCGAAGGGCGTGCCGAGCGGCCTGGCCTACGCCGACGGCTCGCTGTACGTCGCCGCCCTGAAGGGCAAGCGGCTGTGGCGCATCCCGGTCACCGGCACCACCATCGGTACCCCGGTCGCGCACTACACCAACGGCTACGGCCGACTGCGGGACGTGGTGAAGGTCCCGGGCAAGAACGCCCTGTGGATCACCACCGACCAGGCCGGCAAGGGCGGGGACCGAGTGCTCCAGGTCGACCTCGGCTGACATCGGCCGTCCGTGGCCGTCGTTCGGACGGTCGAGAGGCCCTCAGAGCCGCACCGATCCGGGCTCTGGGGGCCTCCTCGGCTTTCCGTCGGCCGAGCTACGGCCCGGCCGAGCCGGACGCTGCACGCGCTGAACTCCGGCCAGAACCCCACGTCTTCGATGGACGCGGAGTCCTGGACCGGGGTCGGATGGCGCCCTTTCCCGGGACCAACGTCCCGGCAGGACAGACAGGCCGGGACGTTGTCCGAATGCGCGTCAGAGAACGCGCCAGGCGACGGCGTAGGGCTGGGCGAACCGGGTGATCCGGTGGGCGCGGACGACGACTTCGGCTTCGCCTGCGGGGATGTCCCGCCAATGGACCTGCTCGACGTTGTTGGTTCGGTCGAAACCGGGATCCGTGCCCATGTTGCCGTGGCGTTCCTGACCGCCTGCGCGGACGATCAGGTCGAGGTCGTTCTGCAAGGTCGGGGCAGGGGGGTCCGTCCACACGAGGGTGATCTTCAGGGAATGGCCCGCCCCTTGCGGCACCGGGATGCGGAACTCACGTTCCTCTCCCTGGCCCAGCTCCTTGGCGTCCCTGAAGCCCGCCCGGTCGCCATCGGTCGGGAGGACTACGGCGCGCTCGAGGTTGACCATGCCGAAGCCGGAGTTGTTGTTCGGGGAAGGGCCCGCCTCGGTGGGAACGTACTGACCCTTGAGCTCATCGGCACCGTTGATCAGCATGGCCTTGATGAGCGCGGCGCTCGGCTTCGGGGTGCCGTTCTTCACCAGCGTCTCGCGCAGCACCGCCACGCAGCCGGCGACCAGCGGGGTGGCCATGCTGGTGCCGCTGTCGAACATGAACGCGGGGTCTGTGGAGACACCGAAGTTCTGGGGGTCGGGGCCCACCCGCGAGCGCGTCGACAGGATCGACGTGCCGGGGGCGACGACATCGGGCTTGAACCTGCCCTCCGCTGTCGGACCGCGACTGCTGAAGGCCGCCATCCCGGCGGGGTTGTCCGCCATCTTGTCCCCGTGGATCGGCGGGGCAGGGAACTTGATCGGGCCGTCGCGAAGCGTGCCGTCGTAGGTGAGGGGGATCTCGGGGCGGTTGCCCTCGCTGGCACCGACGGTGATGACGTTCTTGGCCCCCGTCTCGTCGCTGACGGATCTCAAGTTGATGTGGCCGTCCCCGTCCCGGTCCGTGCCGTCGTTGCCCGCGGCGAAGCAGATGACGAAGTCCTTGTGGTCCCAGACCATCTGATCGGCCTCGGCTGCGGCCGGGCCGTACGGAAGCCCTGGAGTGACCGGGCCCCACGAGTTGGTGTGGACCCGTACCCCGTCCTCCAGGAAGGGCGGCTCGAACAGGTCGAGCAGGTTGTCCGGGATACCGGCGAGAGTTCCGTTCTCGGCCATCACGGACTGGAGGACCAGTCGCGCCTCGGGAGCCGTGCCGGTGATGTCGCCGCCCATGGACTCCGACGTCCCGTCACCGAGGACCGAGCCCGCCACATGGGTGCCGTGCCCGCTGGGATCGTCCGCTCGCGCGGGACTCGTTCGCCCCAGGGCGACCAGGCGCTTGACCCGGCCGGTGAAGGCGGGGTGCACGTTGGTGGTCGAACCCTTGTCGAAGCCGGTGTCGGCGACGCACACGATCTCGCCCCCGCCCCGGAACTTCGTGCCGTTGAGGGACACATGAGCGTGCATCAGAGTCCCCGAGACGGTGTTGTACAGCACCCGCTCCGGGACTTCCTCGATCTCCTTCACCTCGTCTAGCGCGGCCAGTGCGGGCAGGTCCTCCTTGCGAACCGTCACACGCACCTTGCCGCGGCTGGGCTGTGCGTCACCGGAGCTGACTCCGGCCGCCGCCGCGATCCGGTCCCGTACGTCGTCCACACTCGCATCGACATCCTCGTGTACGACGATGTCGACGGTGTGGGTCCCGCCGTCCGCCGTCTCCAGGGGATCGGCCAGCGCGGCGACACTCGAACGCAGCCGGGGCGACTGCAGCGACCGGCCGATCTTGAAGCCGTCGAAGTACACGTCCGCCCAGGTCACGAACGGCAGTGCGCGCACGGCATCCAAGTCCGTGTCCCGGTAGCCGCACAGGTAGGTGTCCTCCGGAACGTACTCGTGGACCACGACCCCGTGCGCCGCGAGTTGTTCCTTCTCCTCGGTTGTGGGCGGGTGCGTGGTCTGCACGAGCAGGTAGTTGGACGCGGAGGCGTCATCGGACGTGAGCGATGCGGTGGCCAGCTCGTCAGCCTGGGCCAACGGGTCCACCGTGACGCCGTTGATGGTGATACGGGCCATGCCTGGCTCCCTCCCAAAGGGGTGGGGAAGGCGCGCACCGGCAGCCGTGACGTCCTGACACTGCCCGTGCCGGCGCCCACATGGCCGAAGCCCGTCTGAACCGGTGGCACGCCGGGCTGCGTGGTTTCTTCCGTTCGGTCAATACGCTAGGCGAGTGACGGTCCAGCTGCACGTCGAGCCTGGGTGGAGGCGCCCCGTCCGGACGCTACTGCTCTGGGTGCCCTGGCAGGAGTGTCGGCGTGCGCTTGTCACCAACCAGTACGCCCTTGAACGTCACCACGGCCACGCCGGCGGCGCCCGTGGTGATCCTCTGAGGACGAGTACGGGGGGACCGCCGCCCCCTGCTTGCACCAACCCGGCACCGAAGACCGAGTCCGCGAGGTCGACCGACCACGCCCCCGGCACCGTGCGGGCTGTTACCCGGGAGCGAGTAACAGCCGCAGCGCTCACGGCAGCGGACGGGTGGAGAACGACGCCGCACGCGGCAACAGCTCGGCAGATCCCAGGGCCGGCACGTCATCCCGCGCGTCAGGCCGCCTGGATCAGCTCGGCGCGGCCGAACAACAGGGCGTAGCCGGAGGAGAGTTGGGCGAGGATACGGCTGAGGAGCTCCTCACCGGCGAGCTGGGCCACGACGCGAAGGACGGTACCGGTGTCCAGCGGGTGGTGGCCGCCGTGCCGCCGGTGCTGGACGCCAGGTCCTTGACGAAACCCCAGCCGGTGAGGGGCTCGGTGGCCGGAATCCCGGATGTGAAGGTGACGGCGGCCTCGTGCGGCAGCCTGGCCGCGAGCTCCACGCGCTCATCACCCGTGAGCTGGCGGCCGAAGGCGGCCAGCACGGCACGCAGCGACTCCTCAGCCCGGGCCTGCGCGTACGCCCCGGAAATCCTGGGTCCACGGGCGAGCAACGGACAGGCCACCCGCGACCGCCGCGCCGCCGACCGCACGGTCACCGCCTGGGCCCGCGCCAATGCCGCGGACCTTCGACAACTCATCGGTCAGATCACCGCGCTCACCGACCTCCCTGCCGCCGCCCGCGCTCCACTCACCGAGCTCACCACGGCCCTCGCCGACAACGACGCCGCCGCCCTCGTCGGTCCCCTGACAGCGACACACGCCTACCTGGCACCCCGCCACCCCGACCTCGCGGCGCGCGTCGACGACGTCGCCCGGCACACCGGCCGACTCCGCCGGCACAGCGGCGACCAGCGCCGGAACCGAGCGTGATCTCCGCGCTTTCGGTCGTCCCGCTCGATCCGCGGTGAACCCTCCGCATGAGGTTCCACCCCGGTCAGAGTTCCCGGTCAGAGTTGACTGCTCAGCCGATCAGCGCCTCGGTGATCTGCCGGGTGGTCGATGCGGCGACCCGGGGGTTGACGGCGGCGTAGGAGGTGTAGGCGTTCAGACCGGTGGTCAAAGCCCAGCCGCGGCCCCGGGTCCACGTGGCGTCGTCCACGCCGAGCGCGGCCCGGAAGGCAGCCCGGCTCCCGGCCGACATCAGGGTGAACGCGATGGTCAAGTCGCAGGCCGGGTCGCCGATGCCGAGCCCTCCGAAGTCGATGACCGCGCTGAGGCGGCCGTCGACGGTCAGCAGGTTGCCGGTGTGGAAGTCACCGTGGAACCAGACCGGAGGGCGGTCCCACCCGGGGGCGCCCAGCGCCGCGTCCCACAGTTCGGTCATGGCCGCGGTGTCGAATCGGCCGTCAACCTCCGCGATGGCGGCCCGTGTAGCGCGGTCGCGGTCGGCCAGTGGCTGGACGGTGAGGTCCCCGCGGGCGGCCCCGACCGGGATGTCCGCGGGCGTGAACCGCTGAAGGGCGGTCAGGAATTCCGCCAGCTCGACGGCAGTCCGCGACGAGCCGGCCAACGCCTCGACGGTGGCGACCTCGCCGTGCAACCAGCGGGACACCGCCCACGGCCACGGGTAGCCGAAGTCGGGCTCACCCACTCCCACGGGTTCCGGGATGGCCAGCGGCACGTGTGGGGCTAGCCGGGGCAGCCACTCGAACTCCTTCCTGGCCTGCCCGATGGCGCCCGCATGACGGGGCAGCCGGACGGTCAGCTCCTCGCCCAGCCGGTAGATCACATGGTCCGACCCGGCTGGGTCGAGCAGTTCGAGAGGCAGCTCGGCCCACTGCGGGAACTGCGCATCGACCAGGCGCTGGACCAGTTCCACATTGATCGCCGGACGGGTGTCCGCGGTTCTCTCGGTTGCCAAGTCCCGCTCCCAGTCGGCCCGCTCCACACGTCGGGCAGTCGAAGCCATGACAGTGCGTCGCGGGCTCGCCTGTCGACCGAATTTCCCGTCCGACCGTCATCCGACGCCTGCGGCACCCCTGATGTGATCGGCGCGAAGGCGAACGTGGGGTGACGGCCCTGTTCGGCCCTGGCCTCAGGCTCCGCTGCGTGCGGGTTTCGCTTCACCGGTGCCGCGATGGACAAGGGTGCTGGGGACGGTGACGGTACGGGGTGGCCGGTCGGGGTCGGCGATGCGGTCGATGGCCAGGCGCGCTGCCTGGCGGCCGACTTCCTGGGGGTCGCGGACGACGGCGGAGACGCCGAGGCCCTTGGAAAGCTCGTTCTCGTCGAGACCGATGAAGGCGAAGGTGTGGTGTCCGGCGAGGCGTTCGATGAGGATGCCGGTGCTGATGCCGAGGTTGAGGCCGAGGACGGCGGTCGGCGGTGAGGGCGAGCACAACAGTCGCGTGAGCGCGTCGCGGGCCTGTGCGGGGGTGGTGAGGTCGCCGACGGTCAGGTGCGGGTCCTCGGGGAGTCGGCGTCGGGCGAGAGCGGCGCGATGCCCGCTGAGGCGCTGGGCGGAGCGGAAGCTGTCCAGGCGGCCGACGAGCGCGGCGATACGACGGTGTCCAAGCTCGATGAGATGCTCGGTGGCCTGCTGGACGGCCTGGTCGTCGTCGGTCATCACGACATCGGCGGCAAGTCCCGTCGCGGGACGGCCCACCAGGACCACGGGGGTGCCGTACGTGTGCTCGGGGGCGAGGAAGTCGCGGTGGTCGCCGTCGGGCATCATCAGCAGCGCGCTGACTCGGCGGTCGATCATGGCCCGGGCCAGTTCTGGTTCGCGCTCGGGGGTGTCATCCGTCGAGCCGATGATCAGCTGCAGGTCCGCCCGGCGCAGTTCCCGTTCGGCGCCGGAGGCGACGCCCGCCTGGAAGAGGTTGGTGAAGCCGGCGGTGACCAGTCCGACGGCTCCCTCCCGGCGTCCGTAGCGCAGATCGCGTGCGATGGGGTTGGGCGAGTAGCCGAGGCGCCGGACCTGTTCCATGACGCGTTGGCGGGTGTCGGGCTCCACCCGGGGGGAGTTCTGCAGCGTCCGGGTCACGGTGGCGGTGCTCACGCCGGCCGCCGTCGCGACGTCACGCAGGGTGACTCGTTGTTCCGCACTGCTCGGCATCGTGCCCCCTCGGATGTGAATCCTGAGCAGATTCACCGCGATGTAACCGTTGACATGCTCCAAGGGCGACCTTAACACTGAGGCCGTGTTGACGTTTACATAGCCATGTTGACGTTTACATGGCGGGAAACAATCGATCGTTCGGGAGATCAGATCCATGAAACCCCTACTCACCGACGGCCGCCTGGGCGCGAGCCCGGACAAGGCGCTGGTCGACCATGTCAACGGAGTCGAACTGGAAGACGAGGTGGCCGCCGCGGAGCACTTCGTCCGCATCGACCTGGCGCACGCCCTGATGCTGACCCAGCAGCAGGTGTTCGGTCCCGAGCAGGGCCGCAAGCTGGTCGGGGCGCTGCTGCGCCTGCTGGAGGGGGACGCGGAGCAGGCACTGGACGGCGACGCGGCGATCGGCACGATCGCCCTGCAGCTGGAGAGGTACCTGGAGGAGCAGTGCGGTCCGCAGGGCCTGGACATCCAACGGGCACGCAGCCGCATCGACCAGAAGGCCACCGGGGTACGCATGGCCGACCGCGCGGCGCTTCTGCACGTCATGAGCGAACTGTTGCGCCTGGGAGAGGTCCTGCTGGAGGCGGCCGCCGAGCATGACGCGGTGATCGCCCCGGGATACACCCATCTCCAGCACGCCCAGCCCACAACGCTGGGCCACTACTTCAACGCCCACTACTGGTCGGTGTCACGGAACCTGGCGCGCATGGCGCAGCTGTACGAGCGGCTGAACGAATGCCCCTTGGGCGGAGCCGCGCACAGCGGCACCGACTGGCCCATCGACCGGCACACCACGGCCGCCTACCTCGGCTTCACCCGCCCGGTGCGCAACGCCAGGGACGCGGGGCTGTCCGCGCTGGACGCCGGCGCCGAACTCGCCTCGGTCCTCGGCCTGACCCTGTCCGGTGTCAGCAGGTGCGCGTCCGACCTGTTCTACTGGTCGTCCTCCGAGGTCGCTCTCGTACGGCTGCACGCGTCGCTGTGCGGCACGTCGAGCATGATGCCGCAGAAGCGCAACCCGATCGTGCTGGAACGCATCCGGGGCCTGGCCGGAGACGCGGCGGGGTGGGGTGCGAGCCAACTGGGGCTGCTGCACTTCGCGACATCCACCGACGCCGACCAGGGCTACGTCCACAACCGCCTGCCCGGGTACTGCCGCGAGACGGCGGGCGCCGTCCAGTTGCTGGCCCATGCGGTGTCCACGCTGGAGACCGACGTCCAACGGCTGCGCGAGTCCGCCGGTCGGCACTGGTCGACTGCCAGCGCCCTGGCCGACGACCTCGTGCGCTCCCGAGGACTGAGCTTCCGCGCCGCCCACGAGACGGTCGCCCGGTTCATCACCGCTCACGAAGCGGCCGGCGCGACCGACGCGACGATCCGTCCCGATCTCGCCGACGGCCCCCTGCGCGACTACAGCCCGGAACGTCTGCGCGACATCCTCGACGTGCAGACCTTCGTCGACAGCCGCCACAGCGACGGCGGAACGAGCCCCGCCC
This sequence comes from Streptomyces sp. NBC_00076, assembly GCF_045041235.1. Lineage (NCBI taxonomy): Bacteria > Bacillati > Actinomycetota > Actinomycetes > Kitasatosporales > Streptomycetaceae > Streptomyces > Streptomyces sp. NBC_00076. The sequence goes on along the minus strand of NZ_CP108242.1, from coordinate 10,353,583 downwards.
GGCGTGCGGAACTGGCCACCGAGGCAGCCGGTGATCTCAAGGCCCACCAGGACACGGTCACGTCGCTGACCACCGCGGCGCAACAGGCGAAGGCCCGCCTCGTGCGCGACGCCGTCACCCTCCTCGGTCAGCAGCCGACCCGCCGACCCGCCGCTGCCGGGGCCGACCGGCGCTGACGCCGGTCGCTTCCCCCTCCCCGCCCCTCCCCCGGCGGAAGTCTCCGCCCCGGTCGGCTCTCTCGCCGATCCACTCCGGGGCACCCGGCCGGCCATGAGCACCTTCAGCTCGGCCCGCCCAGCCCGAGGACGCACACCGTTCGTCCCGTGCACACCTCGGCCCCGCGAGCCTTTCGGCCCCGTGAGCCCTTCGGTCTCGCCTCTTGCGCCCCCAGGCCCGTTCCCTCACGCTCGACAAAGGAGTCCCCGTGTCCGCACCCGCACCCCATGCCGCGCCCGCCGCGGCCGACAGCGGAGAGACCGCACCCGAACGCTCGGCCCGGCTCACCGGCCAGCGTGTGGGCGGTGGCTTCACCGCCCTGTACATCCTCGCCATCATCGGCGTCTGGATCGCCCTGCTCACGCCCGCCTCGGTCACGCTGTCCCTGCGCATCGCGGACCTCGACCCCGACAACAAGGCCTCTTCCTTGGCCCTGGTGGCGGGCGTCGGCGCGATATTCGCCATGGTCGCCAACCCGGTCTTCGGGCACTTCAGCGACCGCTGTACCTCCCGCTGGGGCCGACGGCGTCCGTTCATCATCACCGGCGCCGTCGTGGGCGGCGCGTCCCTGGTCGTCATCGGCATGGCGCCCAGCCTTCCCGTCGTTCTGGTCGGCTGGTGTCTGACCCAGGTCGCGCTGAACGCCGCCATGGCCGCCCTCATCGCCGTCCTGCCCGACCGCGTACCCAAGGAACGCCGCGGTACCGTCTCCGGCCTGATGGGCATGACCAACCAGGTCGCCACGGTCAGCGGAGCCTTCCTGGTCACCGTCACCGGCACCCAGGGGCTGACCATGTTCGTCGTGCCCTCACTGCTGGGCCTGGTCCTGGTCGTCGTCTTCGTCTTCTACCTGAGGGAGATCCCCCGCGGCAAGGACGAGGTGGCTCCCATGTCGTGGCGGGAGATCCCGCGCAGCATGTGGATCAATCCCCTGCGCCACCGTGACTTCGCATGGGCGTTCGTCAGCCGGTTTCTCGTCTGGACCGGCAAGGCGCTGCTGCTCACCTACAAGACGTACTTCCTCATGGACCACCTCGGCTACACCGCGGACCAGGCCGCGTCCATCCTGAGTTGGGCCATGCTCGTCCTGGCGGTCGGCGTCGTCGTCGGCAGCAATATCAGCGGATGGCTGTCCGACAAGCTCCAGCGCCGCAAGATCTTCATCGCGGTGGCGTCCTTGGTGTTCGGCGCGGGCATGGTCCTCATCGCCCTCTCCTCCAGCGTGACCGGTTTCGTCGTCGGTATCGCCGTTGCCAGTGTGGGCCAGGGCATCTACGTGGGCGTCGACTACGCGCTGGTCGTCTCCGTCCTGCCCAACAGCGAAACCGACGCCGCGAAGGGCATGGGACTGTTCAACATCGCCAACGCCCTCCCGCAGAGCGTCGCGCCCGCCATCGCGCCCCTGTTCCTCGCCATGGGGAGCGGCTCCAACTACGCGGCCCTCTACCTCAGCGCCGCGGGATTCGCGCTCCTGGGTGCCATCGCCGTGGCCTTCGTCAAGTCCACCCGGTGAAGAACGGCTCCCAGGGGCCGGACAGGCGCCGGCCCAGGCGGACGGGACCGACGTTCCCGCCGGTGTGCTGAACTCCGGCCGGAGAGCGGCTACTTGACCTCGCCTTGTGGAGGTCCGGTTTCAGCATCGAAGGGGCCACCAGGGCCAGGCCCGTCCCGGATGCCGTCCCGAAGCTTGATGGCCTCGTTCACCCGGCGGCCTCGCCTTCACGACCCTTCCAACCCGACGCCCCCCCGATGTCGAAGATGCGGTCGGACTGCCCGAAACAGGCAGTGCAGGTTTTGGTATTCGTGGTTGTTGGTGTGGGCTTGCCCCTGTCCTGGGGGTAACGTCGGCTGTCCTGGGGGTAACGTCGGCCTCCAGTCGCTTCTTGCTCCTCGGCCGGCGCGGCCCGGTGTGGCATGCCGCTCTTGGAGTAATGACCGTTTGGCGTTTTCGACCGTGCCACGCTGTGCTCTCGATTGATCAGGGTCGCGTCAGGAGGCCGGAATGTACCGCTCTGGTGAAGAGCTGTACGAGCGGATCCCTCATGTCCTGCGGGCGGACCCGACACTGTCGGAGCGCATGTCCGGCAGACCTGACGAGACCGATGTCGCCCCGTCGCCGAGTTCCGTGAGATCCCTCCGCGGCAAGGGGCTCAACCCGCTCCAGGCGTTCCCTTCACCCGGCATCGATGGGTGCCGGGTGAAGGTGACCACTGCGGAACATTCGGCCAGTGGACGCTCGTGATGGCAGGAAAGGAGGAAGGGAGACGACCGGGCCAGCCGCACCCCGTCGACCTGCACGTGCGTCTGCGCGACGAATTGGGCAGGGTCGACGAGCAATTGCGGGCACTGCTGGCCGCCATGGACCGACTACAGGGCCTGCTGGACGCCGTCGTGGCCATCAGCCGGGAGGTGGAGCTGTCCGCGGTGCTGCACCGTATCGTGACCACCGCCATGGACCTGGTCGGCGCCCGCTACGGAGCGCTGGGCGTACTCAACGAATCCGGAGAGTACCTGGAGCAGTTCATCGCCTCCGGTCTGTCCGAACAGGAACGCGCTGATCTGGCCGAGACCGGCCTGCCTCGCGGCCTGGGTGTCCTCGGGCACCTGATCCGCCACCCCGAACCCCTGCGGATCGACGGCATCTCGGCCCATCCGTCGTCCGTGGGGTTCCCGCCCCGCCACCCGCACCTGCACACCCTGCTCGGCGTCGCCATCAGTGTGCGCGGCGAAATCTACGGTGACCTCTATCTGTCCGAGCGGCACGATGGACAGCCCTTCGACGTCAACGACGAGAAAGTCGTCATTGCCCTGGCCAGTGCCGCCGGCATCGCGATCGAGAACGTCCGCCTGTTCGAACGGGTTCGCCTCGGAGCCGAGCAGTTCCAGCGGCTGCTGTTGCCGGCGCTGCCCGACCTGAGGCCCTTCAGTGCCGCCGCCATCTACCGGCCCGCAGCCGAGCCCGCGCAACTCGGTGGGGACTGGTACGACGCCATCCCGCTGCCCGACAACGTCGTGGCGGTCGTGATCGGTGACGTGGTCGGCCACGATCTGCAGGCAGCCGCCTCCATGGCCGCCACCCGTAACATGCTGCGTGCTCTCCTGTTCGACCAGGGAAGTCCGTGCGGAGCGGTCCTTGCCCAGCTCGACCGCGCTCTGCAGGCCATGACGGACAATCCCGTCACCACCACCATCCTCGCGCGCATCGCGCCGGAGGGGCCGGGCTGGCGACTTCACTGGAGCTCCGCGGGCCACGTCCCACCACTGCTGATCTGGCCTGGGCGCCGAGTGGAATACCTGTTCGCCGAGCCCGGGCTACCGCTCGGCGTCGACCCCGAGCACCCCCGCCCCGACCATTCCCGCTTCCTACCCCCGGACACCACCGTGGTCTTCTTCACTGACGGGCTGGTCGAACACCCGGGCCACCCCATCGACGAGAGTCTCGCCGAGCTCGCCGAGCTCTGCACCGAACATGCCGCCCTGCCCCTGGACGAGTTCGTTCGAGCACTGGCCGATCACCACCCCAGCGACGGTCACGACGACATGGCCATCCTCGCCCTGCGAACCCCGCACACCTGACGCACACATGTGTCGGCCACCCTCTCGTGGGGTCTCGGCCTCGGTCGGCGCGGCGACGATCCACGCACGTGGAACGGCGAAAATGGCTGCGCGACGCAGACACGCTCTGCCATACGGAGCCGAACGTCCATCTCAGCGGTGCCGTGGAGGATCCGAGCCACCCGACGCATGATGGACTCGGGGCCATGTCGATGCGGAGGTCGCTCGATGACTGTCGCGCGGGAGGAGCGGCTCCGTCGCGGTGGCCTGGCTGTCCTGGAGATGTGCGTCGTTGCCGCGCTCTACTACGGCTCGGCCAGGGTGGGACTGCTCCAGCAGTTGGTGCGCGGGCAGGTCACGCCGCTGTGGCCGCCGACCGGTATCGCCGTGGCGACCCTGCTCCTACGCGGCCCTCGGGTCTGGCCCGGGATCGCGCTGGGGGCTTTCCTGGTCAATGTCTCGCTCGGGCCATCGATCCCGGCCGTGCTCGCGATCGTGCTGGGGAACACCATCGCGCCCCTCTGCTCGTACGCACTGCTCCGCCGTACGGGGTTCCACAAACAATTGGACCGTTTGCCGGATGCGCTTGCACTGATCTTTCTCGGTGCGTTCACCGGGATGCTGGTCAGCGCGACGATCGGCAGCGGGACCCTCGCCCTCACCGGTGTGCTGAGCGCAGACGAGTTCTGGCCGACGTGGTCGGTGTGGTGGACCGGCGACGCGATGGGCGTATTGCTCGTCACCCCGGTTCTGCTCGTTCTCCACTCCGCACGCCGGCCCAAGGGGGTTCCGCCGTCGCGTTGGGCGGAGGGGCTGCTCCTTGTGGCGGCAACGGTCGGCGTCGGTTTCCTCGAGACCGCCGACACTCCGCTCATTTTCCTCGGCTTCCCGCTGCTGATCTGGGCAGCTTTCCGCTTCCAGCTGGCCGGTGCCGCCCCCTGCGCCCTGTACGTGTCGATCTTTGCCATCGTCGCCGCTGCCGAGAGATCTGGCCCGTTCGCCGGTCATGACCTGCTCAGCACCATGATCGCCTTGCAGGCGTTCAACGGTTCTTCGTCACTGACGGCGCTCCTGGTCGGGGCAGCCGTCAGCGAGCGCGACCGGACCCAGATGGAGATCGTGCGCGCCGTCGGGATGCTCGCCGAGATGGTGTCCAAGATCACCGCTGGTGACCACTACCCGCCGCTCCACGACGGTGGGAACGAGCGGGGGAAGAAAGATCCCGGCGGACAAACCAAGAAACCGGCGTGATCAGTGGAGCACATGAGGCCGGTGCGGATGAGGCCGTTGCCGATGAGGCCAGTGCCGCGCACTTTGGGTCCCCTCGTGGGCGGAGGTGGCCATGGCCCGGATTCGAACCGGGGTTTCCGCGTCGCCGCGAAACCGATACCGGTGTCCTGGGCCGCTGAACGACGCATGGCCGGACAGACCCTATCCGCTCACGGATCGGCTCCGCCTGCCTCTTCCGGCGAAGGGCCTTGAACATGTCACGTCGATACCCGATCCCGCGGTCCGCCGCCTCCCGACCGAGCAACTCGGCGCTCCTGCGGCGCCGCTCCGTCAGATGAGGGCGGCAGGGTCCGGATCCGACGACTCCTGAAGGCGGAACGACGCCGGACCGCCCGGGGCGGGAGGGCTGCGACCAGGGTGCCTGGGATAGCGTCCCTCCCTGTCAGGACAAGTGAGAGGGACGTCGTGCAGTTGCAGGTGCGTAGGTGGGGTGCCCGCCAGTGGATCGCGTTCGGGACGATCGGGTTCGGGTCGCTGTTCTTGGTCATCGGGTTGATCCTGGCGGGGGTGTCGGTCTCATTCCTGTCTGATGCGGAGCGCGCCAAGGGCACAGTGGTGGCCCTGGATTGGCGGAACGATTACAGCAGTGCGTCTCGCAAACAGCGTGGGAACAACGAGCCCCATGCGTACCCGGTGGTCGAGTTCACGTCGTCGGACGGCACGCAGAGGACGTTCCGGAACTCGACGGGTTCCAATCCACCGTCGTACGAGGAGGGCGACCGGGTCGAGGTGCTGTACCACGCCGATTCCCCCGAGGACGCGCGGATCAACGGGTTCGTCTCGCTGTGGCTGCTGCCGCTGATCTTCGGCGGGCTCGGGCTGTTGGCCGCGGGGATCGGGACGGCCGTTGCGATGGTGGGGCGTGGGCGTTCCTAGGCGGTGTGTTCAGTACGGCGGTGTGTTCGGTACAGCGGTGTGTTCAGTACAGGTGATATCCACATCAGCAGCGTCGTGAAGGTCAGCTCTTGACGGCTTCCGCGATCCGCAGGGCGGCCTGGGCGGGAGTGAGGTGCGTGGTGTCGACGACCTCGGCTTCGGCGTGCAGCCATGTGCGGGCCGCCTCGGCGTAGGGCTCAAGGTAGTGGAGACGGAACGAGGAGTTGGGGCCGACAACAGTGTCGCCCGCGATGCGCCCGCGGAGGGTGTCCTGGTCGGCATGGAGGACGAAGTGCTGTACCTGGATGGCATGTTGGGCGAGGCCCGTGCTGATCTCGCGCCAGTACTGCTCGACCAGGACGGTCATGGGCATCACCAGGGTGCCGCCGGTGTAGTCGAGTACGCGGCGGGCGGTCTCGACGACGAGCGGCCGCCACGGCGGCCAGTGCTGGAAGTTGTCCGTCGAGGGCAGCCCGGGCGTGATGTCCATGAGCGCCTCACCCACCTTTTCGGCGTCGAACACCCGTGAATCCGGAAGGAGTTGCTGCACGAGTGCACTGGTCGTCGTCTTGCCTGCGCCGTGCGTGCCGTTGAGCCATACGATCATGGGGCCCGACGCTAGCGGTGTCCGGGCCGCGATGGGCGCCGTTCATGTCACAGAACGGGCACACACGAAAAGGTCCCGCCCAGTCACACCGAGTGGACCCGGACGCCGCGAGACAGCTCACTCAGGTTCCGCCTGAAAAAAAGCCAAAAAAAGTCGGCTGCCGATGTCGAGAACCCGTGTCCGGCTCCGTCCCTGCAGTGAACGCGACCACAATGGGCCGCACCAGCACCGAGGAGAAGCACGATGGCCAAGTACCTGATGCTCAAGCACTACCGCGGGGCCCCTGCTGCGGTCAACGACATCCCCATGGACCAGTGGACGCAGGAGGAGATCTCGGCCCACGTGCAGTACATGAACGACTTCGCGGCCCGGCTCGAGAAGAGCGGGGAGTTCGTCGACGGTCAGGCTCTCGCGCCCGAGGGTAAGTGGGTCCGGTACGACGGCGAGGGGCGCCCGCCGGTCACCGACGGACCGTTCGCCGAGACCAAGGACCTCATCGCCGGCTGGATGGTGATCGACGTCGACAGCTACGACCGCGCCGTCGAGCTGGCCGGGGAGCTGTCGGCGGCCCCCGGGGCGGGCGGGCAGCCGATCCACGAGTGGCTCGAACTGCGCCCCTTCCTGACCGAGCCGCCCACCATCACGGAGTGACCCCTGCCGTGAACGAGGTACTGCTCCGGAGCCTCACACCGAGCGTCCTCGGGATCCTCGTCCGCCGCGGAGCCGACTTCGCGGCGGCCGAGGACGCCGTCCAGGACGCGCTGGTCGAGGCGGTCCGCGTCTGGCCGGCCGACCCGCCACGGGATGCGAAGGGCTGGCTGGTCACCGTGGCCTGGCGCCGGTTCCTCGACCAGGCCCGCGCGGACACCGCCCGCCGTCGGCGTGAGGACCTTGTCGACGAGGAACCGGCGCCCGGTCCCACGCCCGCGGTGGACGACACGCTCCAGCTCTACTTCCTGTGCGCCCACCCGTCGCTGACACCGTCGTCCGCGGTCGCCCTCACGCTGCGCGCTGTCGGCGGGCTGACCACCCGCCAGATCGCCCAGGCCTACCTGGTGCCCGAGGCAACCATGGCGCAACGCATCAGCCGGGCAAAGCGCACCGTCTCCAGCGTGCGCTTCGACCAGCCCGGCGACGTCGCCACCGTGCTGCGCGTCCTCTACCTGGTTTTCAACGAGGGCTACTCGGGCGACGTCGACCTCGCCGCCGAGGCCATCCGGCTCACCCGGCAGCTCGCGGCGGCGATCGACCACCCCGAGGTGGCGGGGCTGCTCGCCCTCATGCTGCTCCACCACGCCCGGCGCGCCGCCAGGGCCGCCCCCGACGGCAGCCTGGTGCCACTCGCCGAGCAGGAGCGCGGCCGCTGGGACACCGCGGTGATCGCCGAGGGCGTCGAGATCCTGCAGAGGGCCCTGGCCCGCGACCGGCTGGGCGAGTTCCAGGCCCAGGCCGCCATCGCGGCACTCCACGCCGACGCGCCCACCGCCGAGGAGACCGACTGGGTGCAGATCGTCGAGTGGTACGACGAACTCGCGCGCCTGACCGACAGTCCGGTCGTCCGGCTCAACCGCGCGGTGGCCGTCGGCGAAGCCGACGGACCACGCGCCGGCCTGAAGGCGCTGGCGGCGCTGGACGAGTCACTGCCCCGCCACGCCGCGGTGGCGGCGTACCTCCACGAACGCGACGGAGACCTGGCAACGGCGGCACAGCTGTACGCCGAGGCGGCCCGAAAGGCACCCAACCTCGCCGAGCGCGACCACCTGACCCGCCAGGCCGCCCGGCTCAACACACGCCGGTGCCGCTGAGAGGTCGCGCTCCTTCCCGGACGAGTCCGCACGAGGCCGCACACGGTGCCACGCGACCTGCTCCAGGGGTCCTGGCGTGACCGCGATTGCGGTGCCTGGTCGCGGCGTGAGCGGGAGGCGGGCACGTCGCCCGCCCCCTCTTTCACGACCGAAAGGGCGAGACCTCTCGGACGGCCGGGCGGTAGAGTCCGCACGTGCGTTGATCTTCCGGGCGGCGGCCGAACGCCGCCGCAGACGGTATGGGTGACCCCGATCCGAGTGGGGCCGCCCGGTTGGCATACCCGTCGTCACACCACCGGAGATCACGCAATGACTGCTCAGCAGCCCATCGCCTACGACGCGTTCGTCGAGCTCGCCGCCGCTGATCCAGCTGTCCTCGGCCTTGTCCTCAAGGGTTCCCGGGCCCACGAGGGCATGACCACCGAGTACTCCGACCACGACCTGTACGTCGTTCTCGCCGATGGCGCGACGACGCCCCTCACCCGGTTCACGGGGCACCGCGCCCCGGAACTCGACCTCGTCGTTCTCTCCCTCGACGAGTTCCGCGGTGCCGGGGGCTTCGAGCGGTACACCCTCGCCCACGCCCGGGTCGTGCTCGACCGGCTCGACGGAGGCATCGCCCGGATCCTGGCAGGCAAGGCACGGCTCGACGCCGACGAAGCCTTCCGGGAGTCGGGCGCGTGGCTCGATGCCTACGCCAACTCCCTCTACCGCTCGGTCAAGAACGACCGCGACGGACATGCGCTCGCGGCCCGACTCGACGCCGCCGACAGCATCCGGTCTCTGCTGGAGTTGCTCTTCGCGCTCGACCGTCGCCCCCGCCCCCGCCCCCGCCCCCGCCCCCGCCCCCGCCCCCGCCCCTACAACAAGTACCGGAATGGGAACTTGCCCGATTCCCGCTGCCCGGCTGGGACACCGGCAAGCTGCTCGATGCCGTGGACCACATCTCGGGAACGGGCGAGGTGTCCGCGCAGCGTCGTCTCTTCGTCCAGGTCGAGGCCGTGGCCCGCCGGGCCGGGCACGGCGCGGTGCTGGACGCGTGGGGTGCCGACCTGGACCTGATGCGACCGCGGTAGCCGCGCGTCGGCGGGCTCGCGCACCGCCACGTCTCTCCCGCCTGGCCGTGCGGACGGCTGTCCGCACGGCCAGGGCGATCCCCCTAGCGGGACGGGCGGGACGCTTCAGGGCCAGCAAAACACGCACCGAGCGCGCGCTTCCACGACGAGCCCGACGACCGGGCCCGCACCCGGCCCGCAGCAGCGCCCGCGGCAGCGCTGCCGGGGCGCGGCTCCGGAGGCCCCTGCCACCGCTTGCGCACCAGCGCGAACAGTCCAAGGCTGGAGGTGAGGGGTGTACCGGCCGGCCCCACGGTGTCGTCCGGTCGGCCCCAGCGCCGCTCGTTCCCGGGTGTCACCTTCCTCTCAGGGACGACGAGGAGGTGCGGCCCATGCGCGAGGCAACGCGAACGACGCGGAGGTGCTGGCGGTGGCGGAGGAATCCGTTGCGTCGGCACGCGGACATCGTCGAGGCCTGGATCGTCCTCGTCGTCTGGACGGTCATCGCGGTGGGCGGCACCCTCGTCGGCGTGGTGGCGGCCCACGCGGCCGAGGACTCCTTCGCTCAACTGCGACGCGAGCGCCACTCGGTTCCGGCCGTCCTCGTGGAGAACACGGCCGGAGCGGTGTCGACAGGGGAAGCCACGACCTCCGAACGTGTCCGGGCGAAAGTCCGCTGGACGGTGTCGGACGGCTCCACCCGTACCGGCTGGACCCTGGTGGGCTCCGGGCACAAGCCCGGATCAAGAGTCATGGTCTGGATGGACAGTCAGGGTCAGCTCGCGGCAGAGCCGCCCACCGCGGGTGCGGCGGCCGCCGAGGCGGCCCTGCTCGGCGCCGGGGCCGCGCTCACCTTCGGGGGTCTGACGCTCGCCGCCGGACGCCTCGCGCAGTGGCGGCTCGACCAGGGGCGATACGAACAGTGGGGCCGTGAGTGGGCTCAGGTCGGACCTCAGTGGGGGCCCAAGGCCACGTGATGCGGGACCGGTCGGCGCCTGCGCAGGAACACCTCCTCTCTGGCCGGTCCACGCTGCCCTCGCGGCGTCGCGCGGAAGCAGTCAGGCTGGTCATGAGCCCACCCCCTCGATTCAACCGTCGGGGCGAAGGAGCTGATGACCATGACGTCTCCGGTCGGATTCCCGGGCCAGCCGGTCCAGGTGAACGCGCGTATCGACTCGCCACTGTCCCGATGGCTGTGGCTCGTGAAGTGGATCCTCGCCATTCCGCACTACATCGTGCTGTTCTTCCTCTGGATCGCCTTCACCGTGGTGACCGTGATCGCGTTCTTCGCCATCCTGTTCACCGAGCGCTATCCCCGCTCTCTGTTCGACTTCAACCTGGGTGTGCTGCGCTGGAGTTGGCGGGTCGCCTTCTACTCGTACGACGCCCTGGGCACCGACCGTTACCCGCCGTTCAGCCTGGGCGAGGAACCGGATTACCCGGCACGGCTGGACATCGCCTACCCGGAGCGTCTCTCCCGCGGCCTGGTGCTGGTGAAGTGGTGGCTCCTGGCCATCCCGCACTACATGGTCCTCGGCTTCTTCCTCGGCGGCGCCCACGTCGGCTGGTGGTCCGGCGGGCTCATCACCCTGCTGACGGTCATCGCGGCCGTGGTCCTGGCCTTCACCGAGAAGTATCCGAAGGATCTGTTCGATCTGATCATCGGTCTCGACCGGTGGGTCCTGCGAGTGTGCGCCTACGCAGCTCTGATGACGGACACGTACCCACCGTTCCGCCTCGACCAGGGCGGCTCGGAGCCGACCGCCGCTCAGGAGCGCCCGTGATCACCGCTCCGACGGCTTGCGATCATCCGACGTCGGTGGGGAGCCGTACGGTGAACGTGGTCGATCCAGGACGGCTCGCGAGGGTGACGCTTCCGCTGTGGGCCTCCGCCACCGCCGCCACGATCGACAGACCGAGGCCGGTGCCGGCACCGGCGCCCGCGTCCTCGGTGCGGCGGCGGTCCGCGCGGGTGAAGCGTTCGAAGACCCTGGGCCGCACATCCCCGGCGACGCCCGGACCGTCGTCGTGGATCTTCAGCAACGCCGTGCTGTCCTCGGTCTCCAGCGAGATGGTCACCGTACTGCCGACGGGTGTGTGCAGGCGCGCGTTGGCCAGCAGGTTGGCCAGCACCTGATGGAGCCGGTGGGCGTCGCCCGGCACCGTCACCGGCTCCTCGGACAGTTCCAGCGTCCAGCGGTGTCCGGGGCCCGCGGCCTGCGCGTCCGTCACCGCGTCCAGGACCAGGCGGGTCAGGTCGACGGGCAGGCGCTCCAGGGGGCGGCCCGCGTCGAGGCGGGCGAGGAGCAGCAGGTCGTCGACCATCTCGCCCATGCGGGCCGCCTCGGCCTCGATACGCTCCAGGGCCCGCACCACCTTCCCCGGCACCGGGCCCGGGTGCAGCAGCGCCAGTTCCGCGTGACCGCGGACCGATGCCACGGGCGTGCGCAGCTCGTGGCTGGCGTCGGCGGCGAAGCTGCGCAGTCGTTCCTCGCTGGCGTGCCGTTTGGTCAGCGCGTCCTCGACGTGGCCGAGCATCGCGTTGAAGGCGTCGGCGACGCGTCCGACCTCGCTGCGCGGGTCGCTCTCGGGCGCGCGTGGCGCGGGCGCCACCTCACCGCTGGAGAGCGGTAGTTCACTGACCCGGGTGGCGGTCGCGGCCACCCGGCTGAGCGGTCGCAGCGACCAGCGCACCCACAGCGCTCCCGCGACACCGGCGACGGCGAGCGCCGCGCCGAAGACGACCGCGGCGACGAGTTCCAGCCGGTGGACGGTGGCCTCCACGGGCTCCATGGGCAGCCCGGTGATCAGGATGTCGCCGTCCCTGCCCTGGGCTGCCATCAGGCGGTACTCGCCCAAGGACGAGAGATCGGTGGTGTGCCCCTCGTCGTCGGCCGGCAGCCCGGCGATCCGTCTCCTGTCCTGCGCCCCGAGTGAGACGGTCACCGTGCCCGTACCGCTGCCGGACGCCACCACCGCGGCGTTGGTGACCGTGTCGCCGACCAGCCGGGCGCCGAAGGTTCCAACGGTCTGCCGGCGGGTGTCACCGTCGCCGTCCTCGTCACCGTCGTGGTCCGACGGCAGGCTGCCGCCGTGCTCCAGGCTTGCCGGGAACCGTGCGCCCGTCTCGCGCAGCTGCTGGTCGAGACGGCCGGTGAGAAAGCCGTTCAGCTCCACCACCGCCGCCACCCCGACGGCCGCGCAGCTGACCGCGAGCAGCACGACGAGGCCGACGGTGAGCCGCGCCCGCAGCGTGTGCGGCCAGGACGGGCGCGGCAGCCACCGCCTCGCCCCGGGCCGCAGCGGATCGCGCGCGAGACGCTGCCGCGGCCCCGCCCTCACCGGGCGACCGGCTTGAGCACGTAACCGGCGCCTCGCACCGTGTGGATCATGGGCGGGCGGCCCGCGTCCACCTTTTTGCGCAGGTAGGAGATGTACAGCTCGACGACATGGGCCTGCCCGCCGAAGTCGTAGGACCATACGCGGTCCAGGATCTTTGCCTTGCTGAGCACGCGTCGCGGGTTGCGCATGAGCAGGCGCAGCAGTTCGAACTCCGTCGGGGACAGCTCGATGAGCTCGCCACCGCGGGTGACCTCACGGGCCTCCTCGTCCATGACCAGGTCGCCGACCGTCAGCCGCGGTCCGTCCTCGGTCTGCCGGGCCATGCCGGCACGGCGGAGCAGTCCGCGCAGGCGGGCCACGACCTCCTCCAGGCTGAAGGGTTTCGTCACGTAGTCGTCGCCGCCCGCCGTGATGCCCGCGATACGGTCCTCGACGGCGTCCCGTGCGGTCAGGAAGAGCACGCACACGTCGGGCCGCACGGCGTGCAACGAGCGCAGCACGGCGAAGCCGTCGGTGTCCGGGAGCATGACGTCGAGGACGACGGCGTCGGGCAACAGCTCGCGTGCCCCGGCGAGGGCCGACACGCCGTCGCCGGCCGTGCGTACCTCCCAGCCCTCGTACCGCAGGGCACCGGAGAGGACCTCCGCGAGGTCGGGGTCGTCGTCGACGACGAGGACCCGGAGCGGGGCGCCGTCGGTCCGGGTCAGCGCGGGGCGGCCGGAGCCGCGGTGGCGGGGAGTGTTCATCTCACGTACCAGGATGCGGTCTCACCGTGTCCCGGGCCGCTTTCCCGACCTCTGAGTTCGCTGTGAGTCCGCCGCGCCACCCGTCGACTCCGATCGGCTCGGCGGCCCTTCCCACCTGCGGCGGGGCCCGCACCGCCCACCACGCGCTGAGAGCGGGCTCAGAGGTTGCGTCGGCACAGTGTCGTCCCGGACGGCCGACAGGACGTACGGACAGCCGAAGGGACATACGGATGACGACGGCGTACGCGCAACGAAGGGTCGCCCCAGCGCCTCCTGCACCACGGCGCTCCCCCGCCGGCCCCGTGCTCGCCGTCCTGTGGGGCGGAGCCGGCGCCGTGCTCGCCCTGTGGTGGCACGACACCGGGTCGGTCGTCGGCACCGCGGGCCGGCTGACCGGCGCCGGGCGGATCGCCGGGCTGCTGTGCGGATACGCCTGCGCCGTCCTCGTCGCTCTGATGGCCCGTGTCCCGCTCCTGGAGCGGCGGATCGGGTCGGACCGGGTGGCGCGCTGGCACGCGAGGGCGGGCCGCTACACGATCTGCCTGCTGGTGACACATGTCGTGCTCATACTGCTCGGATACGCGGCCCAGGACGGCTCCTCGATCCTGGACGAGACCCTCACCGTGGTCCTGGACTACCCGGAGATGCTCAAGGCCACCGCCGGCGCCGTCATCCTCTTCGCGGTCGGGCTCGTCTCGGCCGGCGCGGTGCGCCGTCGGGTCAGCCACGAGTTCTGGTACTACCTGCACCTGCTCACCTACGCCGCGGTCTTCCTCTCCTTCGGCCACCAGCTCGCCCTGGGGTCCGACCTCGTCGGCAGTCGGCCCGTTCAGGCGGCCTGGTACGCGCTGTACCTGGGCGTCGCGGCCCTGGTGGGGTGGTTCCGGATCCTCACGCCGGTACGGCTCAACCTGCGTCACCGGCTGCGGGTCGACTCCGTGCACAGGGAGGCGCCGGGCGTGTACTCCGTCGTCGTATGGGGTCGACGACTGCACGAGGTGGGTGCCCGGCCGGGACAGTTCCTGCGCTGGCGGTTCCTCACCGAGGGCCTGCGCTGGACCTCCACCCCGTACTCCCTGTCGGCGCCGCCGCGCCCGGACCTGCTGCGCATCACCGTCAAGGCGCTCGGCCACCACAGCGCCGCCGTCGCCCTGCTGCGGCCGGGCACCCGGGTGTGGGCGGAGGGACCCTACGGGGCGCTGACCGCCGACCGTCAGACCTCGCACAAGTCCCTGCTGGTCGCGGGCGGTGTCGGCATCACCCCGCTGCGGGCCCTGTTCGAGACGCTGCCCGGCGACGTCACCCTCCTGTACCGCGCGCGCACGGCCGAGGACCTCGCTCTGGGCGGCGAACTGGAGGCCGTCGCACGGTGGCGCGGAGCGAAGGTGCTCTACGCCCTGAACGGTCCGCACGGTCACCGCCCGATTATCACCGCCGAATCCCTGCGCGCGGCCGTGCCCGACCTGGACGCCCATGACGTGTACCTGTGCGGCCCGCACGGGTTCGCGCGGGACCTGTACGAGGCGCTGCGCACCGCCGGGGTTCCGGACCGCCGTATCCACCACGAGTCCTTCGAGCTGTGAGGCCGTCTTGCACACGTTGAGGAAGAACCGTCCGCTGCGCCGCGTCGTGCTGGCGAGCGCCGCGACCGTCTCCGGGATGGTGCTGCTGCTGTCGCTGAAGCCGCACACGACGCCCTCCGTGACCGGGACGGCCACGTCTCCCGCACCACCCAGCAGTTCGAGCACGTCAGGTGGAGCAACCGGATCGAGCGGCTCGGCCACGGGCACCCAGACCCTCACCGGGGACTCGGTCCAGACCCGCTACGGCCCCGTCCAGGTCCGCGTCACGCTGAAGAACGGGAAGCTCACCGACGTCACCGCGGTCACCTACCCGCAGGAGAACCCGAGGGATCAGCAGATCAACGCGTACGCCATCCCGCAGTTGACCAGAGAGGCGCTCACCGCCCAGAGCGCCGACATCGACACGGTCTCCGGAGCCACGTACACCAGCGAGGGCTACCACGATTCACTCCAGTCGGCCCTGGACTCCGCGAGCCGTTGACCCCTGCCACTAGGGCCTCTCGTTTGGATCATGCCGGGCTCGCGGGGTCTGGCACCGCACCCTGATCCGGCCTGATCCAAACGAAAGACCCTAGGCCCGCGGGACCGCGGGTCGGTCGGGGCGGATGCCGCGCACCTCGGTTCCTAGAGCTTCCTCGACGGCACCCGCCACACCAGCGTGGTGCCGCCGCCCTCGGGTTCGCCGAGCTCCAGTCGGCCCCCCAGCTGCTCGGCGCGCTCCGCCATGTTGCTCAGCCCGCTGCGGCGGCCGTCGGCCGGGATGCCCACGCCGTTGTCGGTGACCGACAGCCGTACCTCCCGTCCGTCCGTGGCCAGGACCACCTCGGTCCGGTCGGCACGGGCGTGCCGGGCGACGTTGGCCAGCGCCTCGGAGAGCACCGCCACCATGTGGTCGGCGATCTCCTTCGGCACGTCGGTGTCCAGCAGACCCTCCATCCGCACACTGGGAGCGAAGCCCAGAAGCGGCGCCGCCTCCCCGGCCACCCGTACGGTGCGGGCCCGCAGCCCGGCCTCCCCGGCGCCCCCGCGCGTGCGCAGGCCGAAGATCGTCGACCTGATGATCTTGATGGTCTCGTCCAGGTCGTCCACCGCCCGCGCCACGCGTTCGGAGGCCTCCGGGTGCTCGATGAAGCGGCCCGCGCTCTGCAGGGTCATACCGGTGGCGAACAGCCGCTGGATCGCGAGGTCGTGCAGGTCGCGGGCGATCCGGTCGCGGTCCTTGAGCACCGCGACCTCCTCGGCGTCCTGGCGGCGTTCCGCCAGCTCCATCGCGACGGCGGCCTGCGCGGCGAAGGCCTGCAAGGTCTCGGTCTCCGTCGCCGAGAACGCCTGCCGACCGGCTTCCCGCGCCAGCAGGACCACACCTCGTGCACCCGCCTCGCCCGTGCCGATGGGCACCGCGACGGCGGGGCCGAGCCCCCCGAAACGCGGCGGTTCCAGTGAGATCCGATCGTCGTGGCCGACGTCCCCGCTGGTGACCGGTGCGGCGCCGGAGAAGGCAAGCCCCATCAGGCTCCTGTCCAGGGGCAGTACGAGTCCCCGGTGCGCCTCGGCGTCCATCCCGACGGCGATCTCCACGGCGAGTGACCCGGTGTCCTCCATGGGCAGCGCGACCGCCGCCAGGGCCGACCCGGTGATCTCAATGGCCCGCTCGGCGATCAGACCGAGGACCTCGGTGTGCGGGCGGCCGGACATCAGGCTGTGGGTGATCTCCGCGTTGGCCCCCAGCCAGCGCTCGCGCAGCCGGGAGTCCTCGTACAGGCGGGCGTTGTCGATCGCGACGCCGGCCGCGACGGCCAGGGTCGCCAGCACCGATTCGTCTTCCTCGTCGAACTGCAGCCCGCCCCGCTTCTCCGTCAGGTACAGGTTGCCGAAGATCTGGTCGCGCACGCGGATGGGGACGCCGAGGAACGTGTTCATCGGCGGGTGGTGGGGCGGAAAGCCGTACGAGGAGGGGTGTTCGGAAATTTTCACCAGCCTCAGGGGCTCGGGGTGGCTGATCAGTTCTCCGAGGATGCCGTGCCCCTCCGGGAAGGGGCCGATCCGGTCGATCTGCTGATGGGTGACTCCGATGGTGTGGAAGGCGGACAGCCGCTTGCCGTCCGGTCCGATCACACCCAGGGCCGCGTACTCCGCGTCCACCAGGGTGGCCGCGGCCTCCACGATGCTGTACAACGCCTGCTCCAGGTTCAGATCCCGGCCGACCGAGAGCACCGCCTCCAGGAGGCTGTGCACCCGGTCGCGGGTGCCGCGGGCCGCGTCCAGCCGCGCCTGCAACTGCTCCAGCAATTCGTCCAGCCGCAGCTGAGGCAGCCGTACGCGGGCTTCCTCGGGGCTTCCCACCTGCGCTCCTCCAGGTCCCCTGACGCACGGACAGGCACCGGTCCGGTCAACTGCCACGGTAATGGCCGGCGGCTTGGGGTGGTAGCGGACCGGGCCGGGTCCCCCGGGTTTCCTGCCACGGCCGATCGGCCCAGCGGAGGGGGACCGACAGTACCTGGCCGTCCCGTCCCGACGCTGGGACTTCCGGTCCCGCCGGGCTTCAACGTGACCACCGACGCCTACCGGGCCTTTCTCTCCACCGGCACCGAGCCGGACGGTGTCCGGCCGCTCCGAGAAACCGAGAGAACCTGCGGAAGTGCGCCGAACGGCCCCAGCCGCAAGGGCCGTTCGGTCCAGGCCAGGACTGCGGCCCTGACGTACCTGGTGATCGGGATTCAGGAGGGAAGGCGCACGCTGTCCAGGGTGGGGCCGCCAAAGAGTTGGCGCCCGGTGACCAGCTCCGGGTCGATGCGCAGGAAGACCTCCAGCGGCGCCGGCACCCAGGAACGCGGCCCGGTCCGCAGGAGCTGTGCGTGCTCGGCCGGGTCGGTCACCAGGGTGGCCGCTCCGGTGACCACGACGCTCCAGCCGGAGTGGGCGGCGGCGTCGACCTCGTCGGCCTCGAAGGCGACCACGGCTCCGTCGATCGCGCTCACCAGTTCCGAGGAGGCCGAGGTGCGCACCAGTATCGCGCCGTCGCGGTCCAGGCAGAAGTTGACCGGCAGCACGGCGGGCAACGCCTGCCGTGTGTACACGATGCGCCCCACAGGCACCTGGACCAGCAGGCGCACGCACTCCTGCCGGTCGAGTTCGCGGAATCCGTCGTTGGCGTACATCTGCCTTCTCGTCTCTGACCTGACAAAGCCGTCCTGCGCTGGCCCATCCTGACGTGGTGAGGAAACCCTCAGCCAGGGACCGATGGTCCCTGGCTTCCCTGAGAAGGGCCGGGTTCAGACCTCGATCCGGCGTCCCGTGACGGCATACGGTTCGATGCGCACCCACACGTCGCGACGGCCCCCCGCCCACGGCGTGCTGTACGCCTGTCGTGCGAGCCGCTGCGCCTCGCCGGGGTCCGTCACCATGCGTGCGTGGCCACGCACCAGCACGCTCCAGCCCTGGCTGAACACGTCGTCGATGCGGTCGACCTCGAACGCGACCCGGCAGCCGGACGCCAGCGACGGCGTCGCGCCCTGGGCGGTCCTGAAGACGACGCTGCCGTCGACGACGCTGTAATTGACGGGGACTATCACGGGGCCCTGGTCCGTGGACAACGCGAGCCTTCCCACACCGTGTGTCGCGAGCAGGTCAGCACACTCGGTCCTGCTCAGCTCGGTGAACTCGGGAGCACGAGCGGCCTGTCCAGGACCAGGTGGCACCTCGGCATCGCCGCCGGTGAGCGCCGATACCCGGGTCCGCAGAACCGCCGCCAGCGTGAGCAGGGCGCCCCGGCTCGGCCCGGCACCAGGATGCTGCTCCAAGTGCGCCAGATAGGTGGGGGCCATGCCCGCTCGGGCGGCCGTCTCCTCTCGCGTCAGCCCGAGTTGAACGCGGCGTGCGGCGATTCGGCGGCCCAGGTCACCCGAGGGTGGGCTGTCCGTAGCGTTCGCCTGTGTCTGTTCGGTCATGGCCCGTCACGTCCTCTCGTCAGGCCGCCCGGACGGCGACCTCTTCGTGCGACGGCCCGCCGAGCACCACCTTGAGGGCGCCGGTGTCGGCGGCCCGGGCGAAGACCTCGTACGCCTCCTCCACGCGCTCCAGCGGGAAGGCGTGGGTGACCAGCTCCGCGGTCGGCAGCCTGCCGGCGGCCGCCATGCGCAGCAGGGTGGGCGTCGAGTGGGTGTCCACCAGACCCGTGGTGATGGTCACGTTCTTGATCCACAGGTCTTCCAGGTGCAGTGTGGCGGGCTTGCCGTGGACGCCGATATTGGCCACGTGGCCGCCCGGCCGCACCATGCGCGTGCACAGCTCGAAGCTCTCCGGCGCGCCGACCGCCTCGATGACCACGTCCGCGCCGAGACCGTCGGTGAGATCGGCGATCAGCTGCTCGGGGTCCTCGCGGGCGTCGGCCACCGCGTCGGCGCCGAGTCGCCTGGCGGCCTCCAGCCGGGACGCAACCAGGTCGACGGCGACGATCCTCTCGGGCGCGAACAGGCGCGCCGTCGTGATCGCCGCGAGGCCGATGGGACCGGCTCCGACGATGGCGACGGTGTCACCGGGGCGTACCCGCCCATTGAGTACGCCCACCTCGTAGGAGGTCGGGAAGATGTCGGCCAGCAGTACGGCGTCCTTGCTCTCGACCCCGCCGGGCAGCGCGTGCACGGACAGGTCGGTGTAGGGGACGCGGACGTACTCGGCCTGGGTGCCGTCGATCAGGTGGCCGAGGATCCAGCCCCCGCCGCCCCGGCACTGGCCGTAGCTGCCCTCACGGCAGTAACGGCAACGGCCGCAGGCGCTGATGCAGGAGACCAGCACACGGTCACCCGGACGGACGGTCCGAACGTCGCTGCCGACCTCCACGATCTCGCCGACGGCCTCGTGGCCCAGGACGGTGCCCGGCCGTACTTCGGGCACATCGCCCTTGAGGATGTGCAGGTCCGTCCCGCAGATGGTGACGGTGTCGACCCGCACGACGGCGTCGGTGGGCTCCTTGATGGCAGGGTCCGGGACCTCCTCCCAGGCGGACTGCCCGGGGCCGTGGAAGACGAAGCCCTTCATGCGCTCCTCACCATCCTTTGGTCGAGTGCCGAGATTGCCCCACAGATCCAGCGTGTCCACCGACCGTCTGCACCGCTTGGGCCGTCCGGCCCTGCGCGCCATGAGTCCGGCCCCGATGCGCCTTTCGACTCAGGCGCCGGGGCCGGTCGGCAGGTGCCGAACACCCCCTCTCCTCTCCCTCCTACGCGTGTGTCAGGGCATCCGCGACGCTCTCCGACCATGCCTCGATCGCGCCGAAGTCCCGGAAGTCGCCGCCCTTCCCGGAGCGGAGGATCATCCCGGCCACGCGTCCCTTGGCGCCCTCCTCCAGGCACCCTCCGAAAGTGACGTGATCCCGGACGTCCAGGCGGGTCATCGCCCGCTGCACGCCGCGCACGGGCGGGATGTTCCGCTCGGAGGCCGAGGGATCGAGCGGACCACTGCTGAAGAACCACACGGGGCGCTTCGCGAGTTCGCCGCTGTGACGGCGGACGAAACGCCGCGCGTCCTTGTGCCAGCGTCCCGCGTACAGCCCGCCGCCGACCACGACGGCGTCGTACGGCGCCACGCTCGTCACGGACCGGGCCGGCAGCAACTCGGCGGTAAGCCCGTCCTTGCGCAGTACATCGGCGACGGCTTCGGCGATCCGCGCCGTGGATCCGTTCGTCGTTCCGTAGGTGACCAGCACGGTGTCGGTCATGGTGATCCGCCTCCTTTCACAGCAGGGTGCCCACACCCCGGTGGTGCGGGCGGTCGGCCACGGCGATGGAGATCTCCGCGTCGTCCTTCTGCTCGCCGGTGTCGTACTCGGCGACGCCGATCATCCGGCCATCCGCCTCGGCCACCAGGGCCTGGTAGCCCGGGCGGGCCGGGGCACAGGCCCGGTCGGCGGCCAGGGCGGCCGAGCGTCGGCTCTCGGCGAAGAACCGCACCTCGCGGCAAGGGGGCGGTGCGGCCACCCCCCTCCGCAGTCGTCGGTCGTCGGCGACCAGCGCCGAATGCCGTTCAGCGGGCCATCTGCGGGCTCCTCGAACACTGCGTGTGCCCTGCGCGGCGCGGTCAGCCGTTCCAGGTCCAATCGACGACCTCGGGCAGGTCCATGCCGTGCTCGCGGATCCAGGCCTGGTGGCGGGTGCGGACGTCGGCCATCAGCTGGCGCACCGCGGCGGCGCGCACGGTCAGGCCGGGGACGCGGTCGATGACGTCCATGACGAGGCGGTAGCGGTCGAGGTCGTTGCGGACGACCATGTCGAACGGCGTGGTCGTGGTGCCGGACTCCTTGTAGCCGCGTACGTGCAGGTTCTTGTGGCCGGTGCGGCGGTAGGCGAGGCGGTGGATGAGCCACGGGTAGCCGTGGTACGCGAAGATCACCGGCTTGTCGGTGGTGAACAGGCCGTCGTACTCGAAGTCGCTCATCCCGTGCGGGTGTTCCTCGCGCGGCAGCAGCCGGGTCATGTCGACCACGTTGACCACGCGAACGGCGAGCTCGGGCAGATGGCGGCGCAACAGTTGCGCGGTGGCCAGCACTTCCTGGGTGGGCACGTCTCCGGCGCAGGCGAGTACGACGTCCGGCTCACCGCCGTTCTCCGTGCCGGCCCACTCCCAGATGCCGGCGCCTCGTGCGCAGTGGGCGCGAGCCTGGCCCATGGACAGCCAGTCGAAGCAGGGCTGCTTGCCTGCCACGATCACATTGACGTAGTCCCTGCTGCGCAGGGCGTGCTCCGCCACCGACAGCAGGGTGTTGGCGTCCGGCGGCAGGTAGACCCGTACGACCTCCGGGCTCTTGTTGAGGACGTGGTCGACGAAGCCGGGGTCCTGGTGGGAGAAGCCGTTGTGGTCCTGGCGCCACACGTGCGAGGTGAGCAGGTAGTTGAGGGATGCGATGGGCGCCCGCCACGGCAACTCCCGCGACGTCCTGAGCCACTTGATGTGCTGGTTGACCATCGAGTCGACGATGTGCACGAAGGCCTCGTAGCAGGAGAACAGCCCGTGGCGTCCGGTGAGGAGGTAGCCCTCCAGCCAGCCTTGGCAGAGGTGTTCGGAGAGGATCTCCATCACCCGGCCGTGCCGGTCCAGGTGTTCGTCTCCCGTGAGTGTCTGCGCCTGCCAGGCCTTCCCGCTGGCGTCGAAGAGGGCCTGCAGCCGGTTGGATGCGGTCTCGTCCGGACCGACGACACGGAAATCGCGCCTTTCCGAGGTGTCCTCCATGACCTTCTCGAGGAGGTCTCCGAGGATGCGGGTCGGCTCGTGCAGGGTGGTTCCGGGCTTGTCGACCGGTACGGCGAAGTCGTCGAGGGACCTGACGGGAAGGTCCCGCACGAGCAGGCCGCCGTTGGCGTGCGCAGAGGCGCCGAGCCGCTTCGAACCGTCGGGGACGCAGGCGAGAACGTCGGCGACGGGGCGGCCGTCCGTGCCGAAGAGCTGCTGGGGCCGGTACGAGCGCAGCCAGGTCTCCAGCTGGCGCAGATGCTCGGGGTTCTCGCGGACCGCTGCGAGCGGGACCTGGTGGGCGCGCCAGGTGCCCTCGACGGGCACGCCGTCGACTTCGGCGGGACCCGTCCAGCCCTTCGGGGTACGCATCACGATCATCGGCCAGTGCGCGCGTTCGGTGACGCCGTCCTCGCGGGCGGTCTGTTGCATCACGGCGATGCGCTCCAGCGCGTCGTCGAACGCCCGGGCCATGGACCGGTGCACCTGGATCGCGTCGTCGCCACTCACGTGGATCGGCTCGTGGCCGTATCCCCTCAGCAGAGCGTCGAGTTCGGCCTCCGGGAGCCGTGAGAGCACCGTCGGATTGGCGATCTTGTAGCCGTTGAGGTGCAGGATCGGCAGCACCGCGCCGTCGTGCACCGGGTCGAGGAACTTGTTGGAGTGCCAGGACGCGGCCAGCGGCCCCGTCTCCGCCTCTCCGTCACCGATCACACAGGCGACCAGCAGGTCCGGATTGTCGAAGGCGGCCCCGTAGGCGTGCGCCAGCGAGTAGCCGAGTTCACCGCCCTCGTGGATCGAGCCCGGTGTCTCCGGGGCGACGTGGCTCGGCACACCGCCGGGGAACGAGAACTGCCGGAACAGCCGGTCCATGCCGTCCCCGTCCCTCGGCACGTCCGGGTAGGTCTCGCTGTAGGTACCCTCCAGCCACGAGTTGGCGAGCACGGACGGACCGCCGTGCCCCGGCCCCCAGACACACAGGGCGTCGAGTCCGCGCGCCTTGATCACGCGGTTGAGGTGGGTGTATACGAGGTTGAGGCCGGGTGAGGTGCCCCAGTGGCCGAGCAGCCGGGGCTTGATGTGCTCGGGGCGCAGGGGCTCGGTGAGCAGTGGGTTGGACATCAGGTAGATCTGTCCGACGGCCAGGTAGTTCGCGGCGCGCCAGTGGGCGTCCAGGGTGCGCAGTTCGTCGTCGGTCAGTACGGTGGCGTTCTGGTGTTCGACCGTGGGCATGAGTGACTCCGGATGTCATCGGCGTAGGTCATCGGGCGTGGAGGCGGCATGGCCGGCAACAAGGCGGAGAGGCTGCCTCGCAAGGCGTACGAGCGGGAACTGCTCCGCCTGCAGACGGAGCTGGTGAAGCTGCAGGAGTGGGTGCGGGTGGAGGGCGCCCGGCTGGTCGTCGTCTTCGAGGGAAGGGACGCGGCGGGCAAGGGCGGCACCATCAAACGGGTCGCCGAACACCTCAACCCGCGCGTGGCACGGATCGCGGCGCTGCCTAAGCCGACCGAGCGCGAGCGCACCCAGTGGTACTTCCAGCGCTACGTCGAGCATCTTCCGGCCGCTGGGGAGATCGTGCTGTTCGACCGGTCCTGGTACAACCGGGCCGGGGTCGAGCATGTGATGGGCTTCTGCACGAAGGAGGAGCACCAGCTCTTCCTCCGCCAGTGCCCGCTCTTCGAGCGCATGCTGGTCGAGGACGGGATCCTGCTGCGCAAGTACTGGTTCTCGGTGAGCGACACCGAGCAGCAGGAACGCTTCCGGCGCCGTCTGGAGGATCCGCTGCGGCGCTGGAAGCTGTCCCCGATGGACCTGGAGTCGATCACCCGCTGGGAGGCCTATTCGCGGGCCAAGGACGCGATGCTGGTGCACACCGACATCAGCGAGGCGCCGTGGTACGTGGTCGAGAGCGACGACAAGCGCCGGGCCCGGCTGAACATGATCGCCCATCTGCTGGGCTCCCTGCCGTATCTCGATGCTCCCCCGCCCGTGCTGCGGCTGCCGAAGCGGCCGGAGTCCACCGGCTATGTGCGCCCGTCCCGCGATCTGCAGACCTACGTCCCCGACCATGCGGCGAGCCTCTGAACAGCCGGTCACCCCGCTCACGCCCGCTCGGGTACGACCGCAACCGCGCAGTCGGCGTGGTGCAGCACCACGTGGGCGACGCGCCCCATCTGGAGACCGAGTTGCCCCGGGTTGCGCCGGGCCCCGACCACCAGCAGGTCGGCCTCGTGCGAGGCGGCCAGGAGCACCCTGCGGGCCGGGCCCTCCACCGTGCTCCGGCGCAGCTCCACATCCGTGGGCGCGTCCTTCAGTGCCTGCTCCAGGATCTCAGCAGCGTGCTGTTCGTGCAGCCTGGCGGGTTCG
The DNA here is from genome assembly GCF_045041235.1 of Streptomyces sp. NBC_00076. NCBI lineage: Bacteria > Bacillati > Actinomycetota > Actinomycetes > Kitasatosporales > Streptomycetaceae > Streptomyces > Streptomyces sp. NBC_00076. Next base: position 10,328,917 of record NZ_CP108242.1, on the reverse strand, counting down.
CCGGCGAGCAGGAGGTGGTCGGTGGTCTCGTGCGCGGGGCACCGCCAGGCCCGTACCGCGTCCAGGGTCGCGCCGCGGATCCTCGCCTCCTGGACGGCGAAGCGCAGTGCGGCGGAGTCCGTGCCCTGCTCGCCGACGCCGACGACAACCCGGCCGCTCGGCCCGGACCGAACCTGGTTGTCATGGCTGCCGCGCAGCACGATCACCGGGCAGTCCGCATGGGCGGCGACGGTCAGGCTGACCGAGCCCAGCAGCAGCTCGGCGAACCCGCTGCGACCGCGGCTGCCGAGCACCAGCGCGGAGGCGTTGCGGCCCTCACGGACCAGGGCGTACCCGGGTTCCTCGGGCAGTATGTCGGTGGCGGCCTTGACGCCGGGTTGGCGCAGACGGGCCCGCTGTGCGGCGGCCCTCACGATGTCCTCGGCCATGACCTGCTCGGACGGCTTGCCGAGGTCTCCCGCGAGCGCGGCACCCTCGTACCGCTCCCAGAGGGAGGCGTACACGAGGCGCAGCGTCGCCCCGCGCAGGGCGGCCTCGTCGGCCGCCCAGTCGACGGCCCGCAGGCTCGACTCGGAGCCGTCCACGCCTACGACCAGAGGAAGTTCCGTCATCGTCATCACCGCCCCGCGCCCAGGTCGAACACGATGCGGGCCTTGACCTCGCCGCGCAGTACCTCGTCGATGGAGTCGTTGACGGAGACGAGCGGACGGGCCTGGTAGATGACCTTGGTGCGCCCGGCCGCGTGCAGCTGGAAGACCTCGGCGAGGTCCTGCCGGGTGCCGACGATCGAGCCGATCACGGAGGTACCGTTCAGGACGGTGTCGAAGACGGGCAGGCGGACCGTGCCGTGCGCCGGCAGGGCCACCATGACCAGCTTCCCGCCGCGCCGCAGCCCGGAGTTGACCGCCTCGAAGGCCGCGTCGTTCACCGCGAGCGCGATGGCCGCATGCGCGCCGCCGTACCGCTTGAGCGTCTGGCCCACATCGTCCTTGCGGGCGTCGATGACGAGGTCGGCGCCGAGTTCCGAGGCGAGTTCGAGCTTCTCGTCGGTGACGTCGATCGCGGCGACCCGCGCGCCGGCGATCTTCGCGTACTGCACCGCCAGGTGACCGAGCCCGCCGACGCCCGAGATCGCGACGAGCTGGGTGGGCCGGACGCCGGCGACCTTCAGTGCCTTGTACGTCGTCACCCCGGCGCAGGTCAGCGGGGCGGCGTCCATGGCGGTGACGCCCTGGGGCACCAACTGGGCGAAGTCGGCCCAGGCGAGCATCTTCTCGGCGTAGCCGCCGTCGCAGCCGTAACCGGTGTTGATCTGCTGCTCGCACAGCGTCTCCCAGCCGGACAGGCAGTGCTCGCACCGTCCGCACGCCTTGCCGAGCCAGGGCACGGCGACCCGCTGCCCGACGGACAGGTGGGTGACAGCCTCGCCGAGCGCCTCCACCAGACCCACGCCCTCGTGACCGGGAACGAACGGCGGGTTCGGCTTGACCGGCCAGTCACCGCGGGATGCGTGGATGTCGGTGTGGCACAGCCCGCACGCCTCCACCCGGACCCGGACCTGGCCGGGGCCGGGCTCCGGATCGGGGCGCTCCTCGATGACCAGAGGCTCGCCGAATGCTCGTACGACCGCTGCCTTCATGGGTTTCTTCTCCTCGCAGGTGACAGGGGTGGCTCAGTCGTGGGGGACGACGGCTACGGGGGCGGCGGAGTGGTGCAGGACGGCGTGCGTGACGTGGCCGATGTGGGCGCCGAACGGGCTGCGGCGCCTCCGTCGGCCCACCACGACGAGGGAGGCATCACGCGAGGCCTCCACGACATGGACGGCCGCGCTGCCGTAGCGGGACTCTCCGACGACCTCCATGTCCGGGAACTTCTGCCGCCAGGGCCGAAGCGCCTCGGTCAGGGCCTCGGACTCGCTCAGGGACAGTGCTTCGTGCAGCGCGGGATTGACGGGCGTGCCGTACGCGTAATAGGGCGGCGGGTTCCAGCCGTGGACGACCCGCAGGGACGTGGCGCAGCGCTCGGCGGCGTCGAAGGCGAACTCGATCAGCGTCTCGTCCGGGCGCTCGACATCGAGCCCGAGCACCACGGGCCGGAACGGAGTCGCGGCGGACGGAATGCCCGCCGGGTCCATCTCGTGCTCGCCGGCCGCCTGCTCCAGCGCGCGGACCAGCACCACGGGGCACTCCGTGTGCGCCACGACGGAGAGGCCGACGGAGCCGACCATGAACCCGCCGATCCCGCCGAGGCCGCGCGAGCCGAGGACAAGCAGTTCGGCGTGCTTCGCCGCCTCGGCCAGCACCTCGCTCGGGCGGCCGACGGCGTGCTCACTGGTCACCGTGACGCCGGGGTGGCGCAGGCTGATTCCCTCGGCGGCTTCGCGGGGGACCCTCTCGGTCCAGTGCTGCTGGGTCCCGACTCCGAGGAGCGGGGCCTGAGCCATGGGGTCCGGTACCGGCTCCCAGATGTGGACGACCTTCAGTGACAGGTCGCACAGCTTCGCTTCGCGGGCTGCCCATTCCGCGGCGGCCCGGCTTTCGGGCGAACCGTCCAGACCTACGGTGATGGTGCGGAGCATGATCTCCACCTCCTGGGGCGAGGGATCGGATTCCAGCGTCGTGGTCGGGGGGTTCCTTGCGCAGGGGCCACTGGTCCCGACTGAGGGCCGACCGGCCCGCCGTGCCTCCCTCGGCGGTCAGCGCGGCCGACAGCGGCATGGATCAGGTGAGTGGTCGGGGCGTTGCCTGACGCGACTCACTCTCGCCCCGCGCGCCGGGCGACACCGGATGCCGAAGGTCTACGGTCATTGGGCTGAACGGCCCTGTCTTCAGGGGCCGTTGGACTCGGTACGGCGCACCGGACTCGCGGACCGTCGTCGTAGTCCTCCGTCGTAGTCCTCGCGCCCGGTCGGACCACGGTGGACCATGACGTCAGACGACGGAAGGCGGCAGATGTCCCCAGGCTCGGGCAGACACGTATCGGGGTGGCAGCGCTTGGCTCCCGGGCTGGTCATGCTCCTCGGATACCGGCGCTCGTGGCTGAAGGGCGACCTGCTCGCCGGTGTGACCGTGGCCTCCTACCTCGTACCGCAGGTCATGGCCTACGCGGGCGTGGCCGGGCTGCCACCGGTGGCCGGTCTGTGGGCGATCCTCCCGGCGCTCGCGCTGTACGCCCTGTTCGGTTCGTCGCGCCTGCTGTCGGTCGGCCCGGAGTCCACGACCGCCCTCCTGACGGCTACCGTGATCGCACCACTCGCCGCCGGGGACTCCGGGCGCTACGCGTCACTGGCGGCGGCCCTCGCGGTCACGGTCGGACTGCTGTGCCTGGTGGCCCGGGCGGTGCGGCTGGGCTTTCTCGCGGACCTGCTCTCCCGCCCCGTCCTGATCGGCTATCTCGCGGGCGTGGCGCTCATCATGATGGTGGACCAGCTGCCCAAACTCACCGGCGTACGGACGACCGGCGCGGAGTTCTTCCCCCAGCTGTGGTCCTTCGTCACCCATCTGTCGGACGCGCACCCTGCCACCGTCGTGTTCTCCGCCGTCACACTCGTGTTCCTTTTCGTGACGGCCCGTTACGTCCCTGCCGTGCCCGGCCCGCTGGTGGCCGTCGTTCTCGGCACCGCGGCCGTCGTGGCATTCGACCTCGACGGCCGGTACGGGCTCAGGGTGATCGGCGAGGTCCCGTCCGGTCTGCCGAGCCTCGCCGTCCCGGACCTGGGGGAACTACCACGCCTCGTGCTGCCCGCGCTCGGTGTGCTTCTGGTCGCCTACACCGACTTCATCCTCACCGCGCGGGCCTTCCGCGTCCGCGACGACGAAGGCCCCGGTCTCGACGCCAACCAGGAGTTCCTCGCCCTGGGCTCGGCCAACCTCGGCGCCGGCATGTTGCACGGCTTCCCGGTGAGCAGCAGCGCCAGCCGCACCGCCCTCGCCTCGTCGGCGGGCGCCCGCAGTCAGGCATACTCCCTGGTGGCCGGGGCTGTGGTCCTAGCCGTGCTGCTCTTCCTCAGCCCGCTGCTGACGCGCACACCCTCCGCGGTACTCGGCGCGCTCGTCGTCTACGCCGCGGTCCGCATGATCGACCTCGCGGGCTTCGGACGGCTGGCCTCCTTCCGCCGCCGGGAGCTGCTTCTGGCCCTCGGCTGCCTCGCCGGGGTGCTCGCCCTGGACATCCTGTACGGCGTGATCGTGGCCGTCGGCCTGTCGGTGGCCGAGCTGCTGACCCGGGTGGCGCGCCCGCACGACGCCGTCGAGGGCTTGGTGCCCGGCGTGGCCGGCATGCACGACGTCGACGACTACCCACAGGCCCGCACGATCCCCGGTCTGCTGGTCTACCGCTACGACTCTCCGCTGTTCTTCGCCAATGCGGAGGACTTCCGGCGCCGCGCCCTGGCAACCGTCGACGAACAGAGCGAACCGGTCCGCTGGTTCGTCCTCAACACCGAGGCCAACGTGGAGGTGGACATCACAGCCCTCGACGCGGTCGACGAACTGCGCCGCGAACTGGCCCACCACGGCATCGTGTTCGCTCTGGCCCGCGTGAAGCAGGACCTGCTGGACGATCTGGAGGCGTACGGCCTGACGGACTCCGTCGGCAATGACCGGATCTTCCCGACGCTCCCGACGGCCGTGACCGCGTACCGCACATGGCTCGGCCGCCAGTAGCCCGACGCTCCTACCCCTGAGCGTTCGCGGACGCTCCCGGTCACGACTGCGGGGTGATCGTCGGTGGGGCGAATGCCGTCCCGGGCCTGCTCGTACGCTGAAGAACTCGACCGGCAACCTGTCCAAGACGACACGGGTGTCAGCGGTCCCACCTCGACTCCGTACCGCAGAAGCTCATCGGTACTGAATGGCCCCGATCGATGGACCAGGTGGCCCATGGGCTGCCAGGAGGACCCGGCGCACGCTGGCCTTGGAAGTTCGCACACCCCTCCGCGGAGGCAGGCCATGAACGATTCTCCCACCCCCACCATGCTGCGCTCGTTGTCAGCGGAACACCGTCAGCAGCTCATGCGCGTCGCACAGGAAGTGTCCATACCTCAGGGGACACGCCTGTTCGAAGAGGGTGCACGCGCCGACCGTTTCTGGATCATCCGCACCGGCACCATCGAGCTCGACATGCATGTGCCCGGCCGTCGGGCGGCCGTCATCGAGAGCCTCGGGCACAACGAGCTGGTCGGCTGGTCCTGGCTCTTCGCGCCGCACGTCTGGCACCTGGGCGCAGAGGCGACCACACCGATACGGGCCTACGAGTTCGATGCCACGGCCGTCCGGTCGATGTGCCGGGACGACCCCACCCTGGGCAGCGACGTCAGCCAGTGGGTGGGCCAGATACTCGCCCACCGTCTCCGCTCGGCCAGGACGCGCCTGCTGGACCTGTACGCCCCCTACGGCGCCGGCAGCTCCCTCTGATCCACCCCCTCGAGCAGCGACGAAGGAGTGGCCATGGACGCCACCGTGCACATCGTCAGCGATGTGATGACCCACACCGTCGCGGCAGTCGGCCGCAGCGCGACCTTCAAGGAGATCGTGCAGCTGATGCAGGACTGGAAGGTCAGCGCCCTGCCCGTCGTCGAGGGTGAGGGTCGTGTCGTCGGCGTCGTCTCCGAGGCGGACCTGCTGCCCAAGGAGGAGTTCCGCGACAGCGATCCTCGGCTTCGCTCGACCTGGGGGACCCCCACCACCCAACCGCCCCGCCTGTCAGATCTGGCGAAGGCCGGCGCGGTGACCGCGGAGGAACTCATGACCTCCCCCGTCGTCACGGTCCACCCGGACGCCACCCTCGCCCAAGCCGCCCGGACCATGGCCCGGGCAGGGGTCAAGCGGCTCCCCGTGGTCGACGCCGTGGGCCTGCTCGAAGGCGTCGTCAGCCGTGCCGACCTGCTCAAGGTCTTCCTCCGCACCGACGACGAGATCGCCGAAGAGGTCCGCCGGGAGGTCGTCTCCTGCCTGTTCCCCGCGCCGAACTCGAGCATCCGCGTGGAGGTGCTGGACGGCGTGGTCAAGCTCCTCGGCCAGGTCCGGGACACCTCGCTGGTGCCGGTGGCAGCACGGCTGGTCCGGGCCGTCGAGGGCGTCGTGGACGTGGACTTCGACCTCACACGCCACGTCGAGCCGGCCCGGCCGCGGGACGCGCCCGCAGGTGACACCAAGAGCACCTCATGAACCTGCCAGGAGCTGTGGCGGATGCGGAACGGTGCGGCCCGCCCACGGGCACAACGCCGCCCATGGCCTGCGCTCCCGCGAGACCGACAAGGGCCCCGTCGGCGAGGATCGCGCCCACAGCACTGGCACCATGCCGGCCTCGACGGCGTCGCTGTACCGCCGCGGGGAATTGCCCACGAGGGGGACCCCTGCCACCGTGTGATCATCGGCCTTGCCAGAGCGGCCGCTTCATCCGCGCGAGTAAGGCCGGTCGGCCCTGGTGCGTTCGGTCCGGGCGCGTGATGATCGGCACCAGGGACAGCCCGCAGCCTGTCCTCCACCGGGGAACGAGGAGTCCGCCATGCAAGAGCCACGCATCTTCACCAAGCAGAACCCGATCCGTGTGTTTCTGCTGGACGATCACGAGGTTGTTCGCCGCGGCCTGGCCGACCTACTCGACGCCGAGCCGGACATCTCGGTGGTCGGCGATGCCGGCACCGTTGACCACGCACTCGTGCGAGGCCCGGCGCTACGCCCCGACGTCGCCGTCCTGGACGTGCGACTGCCGGACGGCGACGGCATCTCGGTCTGCCGGGAGCTGCGCAACCAGATGCCCGAGCTCGCCTGTCTGATGCTGACCTCGTTCGACGACGAGGAGGCCCTGCTCGACGCGATCATGGCAGGCGCCTCCGGCTACGTCCTCAAGCAGATCAAGGGATCCGATCTGGTCTCGGCCGTTCGCACGGTGGCCGCGGGGCAGTCGATGCTGGATCCCGCGACCACGGCCCGCCTGATGCGCTCGCTTCGGGCCGACCCCGCGGACAGCCCGGCCGTGCCGTCCGAGCTGGCAAGCCTTTCACCGCGCGAGAGGGACATCCTGGCTCTGATCGGCGACGGCCTGACCAACCGCGAGATCGGCAACAAGCTCTACCTGTCGGAGAAGACCGTCAAGAACCACATCTCCCGTCTGCTGGCCAAGCTGGGCGTGCAACGCCGGGTTCAGGCCGCGGTCCTGGCCTCCCATCTGGAGCAGCCGGACACGGGCGAACACCGAACCCGGTGACGAAGGACGGGCCATCGGCGGCAGAAGTCTCAGGACTTTTTTGCCGCAGTCCTCTTCGCGCCTTTGCTCCTGCCGGTGCCCGTGCTGCTCCGACGGGGCTTGGCGGGCGCGCTCTTTCGCCTCGTGGCCTTCTCCGTGCCCGCGGCCGCTCGCGACGGCGCCGTCCCGGCCGGTGCGGTCGGCCACGTGAACTCGATCTCCAGCTCGATCTGCCCGTCACCGACCTCGACCTCGATCTCGCCGCGAAGGTCGTCGGGGACGCGCAGACTCAGCGTCCCGGGGCCGAGTTCCAGGTCGGCCTCCCCACCTTCCCTCAGCACGGCCGCCAGTGCCGTGAGCTGGTCAGCCGCCTCGAAGCGTGACAGCGAGCGCTTCTGCTCGAACTTGAGGTCCTTCATACGGGTCTCCGATCCGGGACGAACAGCACATACCGCCAATTCTGACGCCATGCACGAGATCGGACATCCTCATGGCAACGTGGCCAAGCCCGGCGCGGGCCGAATTGCTCGACGCCGTCATAGCGACGAGACCAGCGCCGGGCCACCGGCGGCCCCCTCCACGAGGGGCGCTGACACCCTCCGACGACTCAGGGACGCTGCGGCGGAACGCTCTGGTGCACGAGATGCGGATCCGTCACCGCCACCGGCAGCACGATCTCGTCGATGCGCGCCATCAGATCCGCGTCCAGCGTCACACCGGCCGCCTTCGCGTTCTCCGCCACCTGCTCCGGCCGCGAGGCGCCGACGATCGCGGCAGAGACGTTGCTGTTCTGCAGCACCCAGGCGACCGCCAGCTGGGCCAGGGTCAGGCCGGTCTCGTCGGCCAGCGGCTTCAGCCGCTGCACCGCCTCGAGCACCTCGTCGCGCAGGAAGCGGCTGATCATCGCCGAGCCCTTGTCGTCCGTCGCCCGTGACCCGGTCGGCGGCTGCTGCCCGGGAAGGTACTTGCCGGTCAGCACACCCTGGGCGATCGGGGACCACACGATCTGCCCGATGCCCAGCTCTTCGCTGGTCGGCACGACCTCCCCCTCGATCACCCGCCACAACATCGAGTACTGGGGCTGGCTCGACACCAGCGGGATCCGCAGCTCCCGCGCCAGCGCGTGCGCCCGTCGTATCTGATCGGCCGTCCACTCGGAGACGCCGATGTACAAGGCCTTACCGGAGTGGACCACGTCCGCGAATGCCTCCATGGTCTCCTCCAGCGGCGTGAACCGGTCGAACCGGTGCGCCTGGTAGAGGTCCACGTACGAGGTCTCGAGCCTGCGCAGCGAGTTGTCTATCGACTCCATGATGTGCTTGCGCGACAGCCCGCGGTCGTTCTTCCCGGGGCCGGTGGGCCAGTACACCTTGGTGAAGATCTCGATCCCTTCGCGACGTTCGCCCTTCAGCGCCCGCCCGAGCACCGACTCGGCGCGGGTCTCGGCGTAGACGTCAGCGGTGTCGAACGTCGTGATGCCCGCGTCGAGAGCGGCTCGCACGCAGGCGACGGCGGCCTCTTCCTCGACCTGCGAGCCGTGGGTCAGCCAGTTGCCGTAGGCGATCTCACTGATGATCATGCCGCTGTTGCCGAGGTGCCGGTATTCCATCGTTGAACCCCTCATCGCGTAGGTGTGCTGATGATCCTGCCCCAGCCGGTCGCTGATACGACGGCCGGGGCAGGATCGTGCGTCGAGGGAGAGGCCGGGCACCAGCGGCTCGGGTCGCGGACGCTCGGCGAGCGCCGTACTGCTCCCCCGCACCCGCCGCGTGAAGGCGCCTCCTGGTGCGTAATACTCTCCTGATGAATCCGAGCATTACGCCCAGGAGCGGGACGATCACAGTGCGGAGGGCCGTCGCGCGCGACGCCAAACGGCTCACGCGGCTCGTGCGTGGCTCACGCGCCTACGAAGGGCAGTACGCGGCCATGGTCGCGGGCTACCGGGTGGGTCCCGACTACATCGAGACCCACCGCGTGTTCGTGGCCGTCGCCGCCGACGAGCACGAGAGCCGAGTCCTCGGGTTCTACTCGCTTGTCCTCGCGCCACCGGAGCTCGACCTGCTGTTCGTCGCCGACGGGGCACAGGGGCGTGGCATCGGACGGCAGCTGGTCGCGCACATGAAGTCCGAGGCTCGCGCCGCCGGGCTCGACAGCGTCCGGGTGGTGTCGCATCCCCCCGCCGAGGGCTTCTACCGCAGCGTGGGGGCGGTGCACACCGGGACCGTGTCCGCGAACCCGCCCGCTGTGGTGTGGGACCGTCCCGAGCTCGAGTTCCTGATTCCGGCTGACCTGGCGAGGGCGCCAGGCACGGGCCTCCTGGACCGTGCGAGGACGGCGGCCGGTCCGGGCCTGTGAAGAACCCGTCGTGTGGCGATCAACGGCCAGGCGTACGACCCTGAGAAGGCCGTTCCCCCCGGCCCGGTCCCCCTCAGCGGCGGGACCGGAGTCGGTGCCTGGTCAGGCTCTGTCGATCGCCCCCAGTCGGCGCCGCGCAGCGCAGATCAGAGCACCAGGAAGGTGGTAGCTGATGTGCCGGTGGCTCGCCTACTCAGGAACGCCCATTCTGCTCGACACCATCCTCTACAGACCGGCTCACTCTCTGATCGACCAGAGCCTGCACTCCCGGATGGGCGTCGAGACCACCAACGGCGACGGGTTCGGCGTCGGCTGGTACTCACCGGAGATCGACTCCCCCGCGGTCGTCCGCGACACCGGTCCGGCGTGGAGCAATCGCAATCTGCGGGAGATCGCCGACCACGTCCGCTCTCCGCTGTTCTTCGCGCACATCCGAGCCTCGACCGGTACCGCGGTGCAGCAGACCAACAGTCACCCGTTTCGTCACGGCCGCTGGATGTGGATGCACAACGGTGCGATCGCCGACTTCCACCTGGTCCATCGAGATCTCGCGTTGTCCGTCGACCCGACGCTCTTCGCCGGCATCGAGGGATCGACGGACTCCGAGTTGATGTTCTTGCTGGCTCTCACCTTCGGCCTGGAGGACGACCCCCCGAGCGCCGTCGCGCGGATGGCGGGCCTGGTGGAACGGACCGGTCACGAGCACGGGGTGGAGTTCCCGTTGCAGATGACGGTCGCCGTGTCGGACGGACAGGGAGTGTGGATCTTCCGCTACTCCAGCCAGGGAACGTCACGCTCGCTGTACGCCAGCACCGAGGTGCACACGTTGCGAGCACTCCACCCCGACCTGGAGTTCCTGCGGGGGATCTCGGACGAGACCCGCCTCATCGTGTCCGAGCCGTTGGGCGATCTGCCCGGCGCCTGGAGCGAGGTCCCCGAGAGCACATGCACCGTCGTGCAGCCCGGAGCGGACGAACGCCTCCCCTTCGCCCCGCTGCCTGTCTAGCGCCCGCTCCGGCGCGGCGCCCTGCACGGCCGTCACCTGCCCCAGATCTTCCGGTACGCCTCCCGGTAACCCGACGGATCCCACGTCGTGGCGCCGTCGCTGTTGTCGGCCGTGGCGATGTGGACAGGGGCCGCGTATCCGCTGGCGGGACGGCCGGAGAAGGCGCGGTTGAACTCGTCGACGATCTGCCAGCCCTGCTGGGACAGCGGCTCGGGCACGGTGGCGGCCTGGTACTGCCTGCTGTTGATGCGCTGGAAGGCCGAGGGGTCCCCGTCGCCGGCGCCGATGTTGAAGGGCGGGCCTGAGCCGTTCTCGCCTGCCGCGCGAAAGGCGGGGGCGGCGTCGGCGAAGTACAGGTCGTTGATGGCGACGGAGTGGGTCCACCTGCTCTGGAACCGGGAGAGGAGGGAGGAGATCTCCCGCGGGGTGCGGGCGCTCGCATCCGGGATCGGGATGTTCTCGTACGCGAGCAGCTTCACGCCCGGACAGGTGGCGAGCTCCTTCCTGATCAGCTCGGACTTGTTCCTGGCGAAGGGGATCGAGGCGTCGGTGATGAGCACGACCCCGGCGCGGCCGTTGGAGTCCGAGATGATCCACTGTGCGCTGATGCCGGCCACCTCCTCGACGCGGGTGGTGACGTTGGTGAAGAGCTCGGGTCGCCGACTGGGGCCGGGAGCGGCGACCGCGTGCCAGCCGATGATCGGGATGTTCTGCGCGTTGGCCTGCGAGACCTGCCGCGACGTCGAGTCGGGGTCGAAGCCTCCGATGACGATGCCCGAGGGCTTCAGCGACACGGCCTCGCTCATGGCCGACTGAATGCCGGCGGGGGTGCCTCCGCCGTCGATCACCCGGACGTTCCATCCGATGACCCGCGCGGCCTCCCGCACCCCTTTCGCGGCGCCCGCGACTCCGGGATTGGTCATGGTCTGGGCGACGTAGACGAGGGTCTTGTCGGACACCGCCGCGGGACCGCTGGTCGGCCCGTCCCAGGAAACGTCGGTCTCCTCCGCCCGGGCGACCGCGGCCTCGGCCCTGCTGTGGACAGCGGGGCAGCCGTTCGGGCCCGTGGGGGGATCCCCCGCGCCACCCGAGGAGCCGCGTTCGCAGCCGACGAGGACCGTTGCCGTCACCAGCAGGGCGCAGGCGGCGGGGCGAACCTTGAAGACTCCGGGAACAAGCTTGCGGTTGCCGTGCACGGGAACTCCTCGCGGAGGAACGAGCGGGCGGATGCGGCCGGGGCACGGAGGCGGTGCCCATGGCTCGGGTCAGGGAGTAGTGGTGCCTGTCGTGCCGCCGTCCTGCCTCCAGGAGGACGGCGGCCGCGGCGGCTCGGGGGGCGCGTCGCGGGCCGCGGCGGCACCGCTGCGCAGACGTCGGCGGGCGGCGTATCCGGCCAGGCCGACGGCGATGAGCAGGGTGCCTCCGTAGAACAGCGGGACCGTCCAGAAGTCGGCGCCCAACTGACCGATGCCGGTGAGGCCGACGGCGAGGACGGCGACGGCCACGACGGTGCCGAGGGCGTTGGGCCGACCGGGTCTGATCGCCGTGGAGCCGAGCAGGGCACCGGCGAAGGCCGGCAGCAGGTAGTCGAGGCCGACGCTCGGATTGCCGATCTGCTGCTGGGACGCGAGCAGCACACCGGCGAAGCCGACGATCAGCCCGGAGGCGGTGAACGCGTAGATCGTGTACGTGCGGGTCGGGATACCGACGAGGTCGGCCGCGCGGGGGTTCGAGCCGACGACGTACAGGTTTCGGCCCAGCGGCAGCCGTTCCAGCACGAGCCAGAGCACGAGTGCGAGGGCGAGCACGTAGAAGGCCGGGACCGGAAGGCCGAGGAACGTGGAGTCGTAGAGGTCGGTGAAGGCCGCCGGGAGGCCTTGCGGGCCGGGGACGATCCGGCCGCCGTCGGTGATCCAGCCGGTCACGGCGTACAGCATGCTGCCGGTCCCGAGGGTGGCGATGAAGGAGTCGATCCGGCCGAACACGACGATGACACCGTTGAGGACGCCGACGACCGCCCCTCCCACGATCACCGCGAGGCAGGCGAGCGGCCAGGGCCAGCCGCTGTTGACGACGAGTTGCATCACCATGACGTGTGCCAGGCCGAGTCCGTAGCCGATGGAGAGGTCGAACGCGCCGGTCACGATGGGCACCATGGCGGCGAGTGCGAGCACGGCCGGGATCGACTGGTTGGACAGGATCGAGTCGACGGTGTCCAGCGTGGGGAAGGTGCGCGGCAGGGCGAGGGAGAAGGTCAGGACGAGCAGAGCGGTGAGGGCCAGGAGGCCGTACGCGCCGATGAGGTGCCCCCCGGGACCACGCAGTCGCCCCACTCTGCCCGCTCCGCCCGCTCGGGGCGGGGGCGGCTGGGCGGTCACGAGGCCGTTCCGGTTCCGGAGGGGGGCATGGCCGAAGCCGCCCGGGTGAGCTCGGCGACCGTGAGGGCCGCGCCGCTCAACTCGGCAGTCACGGATCCGCGGACGAAGACCAGGGTGCGTCGGCACACCCCCGCGATCTCCTCGAAGTCGGTGGAGACGAGCAGGACCGCGAGCCCTTCGGCCAAAGCCTGGTCGAGCAGGCGGTGGATCGCGGCCTTGGCGCCGATGTCCACGCTCGCGGTCGGTTCCTCGAGGATCAGCAGACGCAGGCCCACCCTGAGCCATCGGCCGATCATGACCTTCTGCTGGTTTCCACCGGACAGGACGGCGATGGGCGCCTCGGTGTCGCGGGGGCGCACCGCGAACCGTTCGATCAGCGTGGCGGCCTCGGAGCGTTCGCGGCGAGGGCTGATCCAGCGCGGCGCCGGCCGGCCTCCCACGCGACGATTGGCCAGGAGGTTCTCCCGTACGGTCAGCTCGGCGAGGCAACCCTCCCGCAGTCTGTCGCCGGGTACCAGGCCGACCCCGAGACCCACGGCGTCGGCGACCGTGCGGGGTCGGTACGGCCGGCCGCCGAGAAGGGCGCGGCCGCCGAGGAGGGGCCCCATACCGGCGACGGCCCGGCCCAGCTCCCGCTGCCCGGCGCCCGACAGGCCGACCAGGCCCAGGGCTTCACCGGCCCTCAGCTCCAGGCTGACCGGTCCGGTGCCGGGGGCCCTTACGTCGGAGAGGGCCAGTACGGCCGGCCCGTCGACCGGAGCCGCGGCGGGCCGGTGGCCTGTCAGTGCCTCGCCGACGATGTCGTGCACCAGACGGGCGGGGCTGTGGCCGGCCAGTGAGCCGTGGCTGACGAGAAGGCCGTCCCGCAGCACGGCGAAGGTGTCGGCGACCTCGTACACCTCGTCCAGGCGGTGGCTCACGTAGAGGATGGCGTGCCCCTCGTCGCGAAGGGCGTGCAGGACGCGGAACAGCCGTGCGCAGTCCGCTGACGGGAGGCGGGCGGTGGGCTCGTCGAGGACGATGAGCTTCGCGCGCGCCGCGAGGGCCCTGGCGATCGCGACCAGCGAACGCTCGGCCGGCGCGAGTCGGGCGAGCGGCGCGTCAGGGTCGAGATGTCCGGCGACGAGCCGCAGGGCGTCCACGCAGCGCTCGCGGGTTTGCCGCCACGAGATCAGTCCGGCGCGCCGTGGATAGCCTGCGCTCAGGGCGATGTTCTCGGCGACCGTCATCCACTCCACGAGACCGAGGTCCTGATGGATGAACGACATGCTGCGGGAGGCGGCAGGAGTGCCGAGCGGGTGTCCGTCCACCGTGATCTGTCCCGCGTCGGCGTGGTGGACGCCGGCCAGCACCTTGATGAGCGTGGACTTTCCGGCGCCGTTGGGTCCGAGGAGGGCGAGGACGCTGCCGGCGTGGATGTCGAGGTCGACCCCGGCCAACGCGAGGGTCCCGCCGAACCGCTTGGCGAGCCCACGGATGCGGACCAGGGGGTCCGCCTCGAAGGGCGCCGTCGCCTTCGCGGACGGGTCGGGAGCGTCGTGCACGGACATCTCCGGGGGTCGGCCTGGCGATTTCTGCCCGATGTTCGACGGATACTAGCCGAGCGAATTGCATCATTTCAGATAATTCGACCCACTGTGACTCCAACGGGCCAGCGAGTCGGTCCCGGAGCACCGGGGTGCGTCCTCACCTGTCGTCGAGTCCGCATTCGGCCCAGATGACCTTGCCCTCCGAGAGGTAGCGAGTACCCCAGGTCTGCGACAGCTGCGCGACGAGGAACAAGCCGCGCCCGCCCTCGTCGGTGGCGGCCGCCCGACGCAGGTGCGGGGCGGTGTTGCTGGTGTCGGAGACCTCGCAGATCAGGGTGCGGTCGTAGAGCAGCCGTACCCGGATGGGCCCCGTACCGTGGCGTACGGCGTTGGTGACCAGCTCACTCAGTATCAGTTCGGCGGCGAACGCGGTCTCGTCGAGCCCCCAGTCGGCCAGTTGCCGCAGGGCGGACGCACGGACTTCGCCGACGGAGGCCGGGTCGGCGGGCAGGTCCCAGGTGGCGACCCGACCGGGGGCCAGGGCGTGGGTGCGGGCGACGAGCAGGGCGATGTCGTCGCACGGGTGGGCGGGTGCCACGGCGTCCAGGATCGCCTGACAGGTCTCCTCGGGAGCGCGCTCCGGATGATGGGCCAGGACCGCGCGCAGCTGTTCGAGGACCACGTCGACGTCGCGGTGCCGGTCCTCGATGAGTCCGTCGGTGTAGAGGACCAGCTGGCTGTCCTCGGGGAGGTCGATCTCGACGGCGTCGAAGGGCAGCCCCCCGAGGCCGAGAGGGGGTCCGGCCGGCAGGTCGGGATACGAGACGGCGCCGTCCGGGCGGACCAGCGCGGGCGGAGGATGACCGGCGCGTGCCATGACGCACCGCTGCGAGGTCGGGTCGTAGATGGCGTACAAGCAGGTCGCTCCGATGATGCCGGCGCCCTCGCCGTCGGGATCCTCCCGGTCCAGACGCCCCACGAGGTTGTCGAGGTGGATGAGGACCTCGTCCGGAGGGAAGTCGAGTTCGGCGAAGCTGCGAGCGGCGGTACGCAGCCGGCCCATGGTGGCGGCGGAAAGCATGCCGTGGCCGACGACGTCGCCGACGAAGAGGCCGATGCGGCAGCCGGAGAGGGGGATGACGTCGTACCAGTCTCCGCCCACGTCGGCTTCGGCGGGCAGATAGCGATGGGCGACCTCGACGGCGTCCTGATCGGGCAGCCGGTGCGGGAGCAGTCTGCGCTGCAGGGCCAGGACCATGGTGCGCTCATGCGTGTAGCGCCGGGCGTTGTCGATGGACAGGGCGGCGCGAGCGGCGAGTTCCAGGGCCAGCGAGCGGTCGTCGTCCCCGAAGGGGGCGGGATCCTGGGCGCGGTAGAAGCTGGCGATGCCCAGGACGACACCACGGGCGACCAGAGGTACGGCGATGAGGGAGTGGACGTGGGCCAGCAGCCGGTCGGTGTGCTCGGGATCCTGGGCGAGCCAGCCCGCGGCGGCCTTGAGGTCGGGTTCCAGCACCGCCTGTCCGCTGGTCAGACTCCGCCCCTGGGGCGTGGTCGGGCCGAAGTCGGTCCGCTTGCCGACCGGGGTGAAGGGGAGATCGTCGCGGATGCCTTGGACCACCGCACGGCGCAGGTCGCCGAGGGGGTCGGCGGCTTCCTCCCCGCGCAGCACGGCCTCGGGCAGGTCGATGGTGACGAAGTCGGCCAGTCGCGGGACGGCCGTCTCGGCGAGTTCTTCGGCGGTACGGCGCACGTCCAGGGTGGTGCCTATGCGGACGCTGGCCTCGGAGAGCAATTCCAGGCGGCGTCGCGCGGCCAGGGCGTACGCCCCCACGTGCGGCTCCCCCACCAGTACGAGCCCTCTGGCCCCGAGCAGCGGTTCGGGGTGAGCGCCCCAGGCACCGTCGGCCGTGACGCCGTTGCCACCCGTGGCGGCCTGACCGGGCGCGGCTTCGGGACGGTGCGTGGCCGGCGCTTCGGGAAGGTAGGTGGACAGCGAGGTGACGGGCAGCGGCGCGAGCCGTGAGACGGCCGCGACGCCGTCAGGTGCGGCGAGGAAGCCTTGCAGCTCATCGGCCTGATGCGAGAGGTCCGGGGGTACTCCGGGCGCGGTGCCGGGGAGGACAGCCTCGATCGCGACGCCCTCCACCCCGGAGGCGCTCGTCATCGGACGGCTCATGAGTGTGGCCCGCCGACCGCCGGGCAGGGGAACGTCGACGGCGGCCAGCTGCGCGCGGGAGATCAGCTCGGCGGCCTTCTCCATGAGGATCGCCCGGTCACGGGGAAGCAGATCAAGGGCCGGTTCATCCACCGCGACACCACGGTGCGGGCCGCCGGCGGCTTCGGCTCCGGTGGTCAGGTACGCCCGCAGCAGGGCGCGCTCACGCGCGGAACTCTGTCCCAGCAGCCGCCGCTCCACGGCGTCCGCCGCTCTGCGTATCAGAGCGCCCAGCGCGGGGGTCTCGGCACTGCGCGGATATCCGAAGCACAGGACGCCCTCGATGCGCGCGCTGAGCGGGTCGCGGACGGGAAGCGCCACGCAGGCGTTCGCCTGGGAACGCTCCGCGAAGTGCTCGGCACCGTAGACCCGGATGAGTTGCCGCTCCGCGAGGGCGAGACCGATGCCATTGGTGCCGGCGAACCGCTCGGCGAACACGAAGCCCGGGACCCGCTGGATCGCCGGGAGGCTACTGGCCAGCGACACCTGGCCGAAACGGCGCAGGAGGACCGTCCCGCCCGCATCGGCGAGGGAGATGTTGATCTCGCTTCCGGAGAGCATGGACTGCAGCCGGTCGAGCACCGGCTCGGCCGCGCGCACGATCCGGCCGTCCGGATCGAAGTCCTCCCGGAAGGGAAGGTCGGACTGGTCCGGAGACAGGCCCAGGGACCGGCAGCGTTGCCAGGAGCCCAGGATCGACGTCCGTACGCCCTTCTCAACCGTCTCACCCTGCAAAAACCGCTCACGAAAACGGGCGGGCCCCATGCCGTCCGCAGCACGCCCCAGCGCCATCGGGTCCCCGTCGGACCGAACCACGCTCCGCCTCTCTCACACGTGAGACAACCAAATTTCGCAAAAACTCCGGCATTGACGAGGATACGGGCATTAGGCATATGAGTCACGATTGGTAAAAATTCTCACACATGGTGACGGTGCCGAACCGTTCATCAAAGGGGCGAGGTCCCTCGTGGGAGGAGACCCTCACGATCGGGGTACGGGTCGGCTCGGCGGCACCGACTTTCTGATGTCGTTATGTGGTTGTACTGCCCTTCTCGAACCGGCGATCATCGCTGCATGGTCTCCATACCCCCCGACGGCCGCGCGGGCATCGACGCCGAACTGGTCAAAAGACTGATCGCCGCTCAGTTCCCGCAGTGGACCGGCTTACCCGTGACCCCGGTGGAAGTCGACGGCTGGGACAACCGCACATATCGTCTTGGTGACGACATGACGGTCCGGCTGCCCACCGCGGCCGGCTACGTCCCCGCGGTGGGCAAGGAGTGCGAGTGGCTGCCCCGCCTGGCAGCATCGTTGCCCGTGGCCGTCCCCACGATCCTCGCCAAGGGAGCACCGGGCGAGGGATACCCCTTCCCCTGGTCCGTGCGCGGCTGGCTGAAGGGCCAGACCTCCTCTCCCGAACGCATCGCCGACATGACCCGGTTCGCGATCGCCGTCGCGGACTTCGTGCTGGCCCTCCAGCGCTGCGACGCCGTCGGCGGACCTGTCGCCGGGGAGCACAGCTGGTACCGGGGAGCGTCACCGGCCCACTACGACGACGAGACCCGACGTTGCCTCGCCGTTCTCGACGGCCGAGTCGACACGCGGCGGGCCTCCGAGGTCTGGGACGCCGCCCTCGCCGCCGAGTGGCACGGAGAGCCCGTGTGGTTCCACGGGGACATCGCCGGCGGCAACCTGCTGGTCATGGACGGCAAGCTGACGGCCGTCATCGACTTCGGCACGTCGGGTGTCGGTGATCCGGCCTGTGATCTGGTGATCGCCTGGACGATGTTCTCCGGCGCCGGCAGGGAAGCGTTCCGGAACACGGTCGGCCAGGACGACGGTATGTGGGCACGGTCCAGGGGCTGGGCCCTGTGGAAGGCGCTGCTGGTCCTGTCCGAGTGCATCGACACCGACGAGGCACTCGCCGCCTCTTCCCGGCACGTGCTCGACGAGGTCCTCGCTGATCACGAACGCTTCGCTTAGAGGTGGTCCTGGCCGGACGCGGGACGCCGGACGAGGCGCGGGAGAGGCGGTCGCCCGCGGCGATCAGTCCGCTGACGCGAGTGACCTGACCTGGCGTGCGGCGACGGCCATGACGATGACGGAGACCAGGACGATGCCGGCGCCCACGAAGAGCGGCGCGGTGTACCCGAGGCCCGCGGTGATGGCCAGGCCCCCGAGCCAGGCGCCCAAGGCGTTGCCGACGTTGGACGCGGACACGTTGGCGCTGGCGGCGAGTGCGGCCCCGTGGGCGACGTCGGTGACGCGAGTGATCATCCCGGGCACGCCGGCGAACCCGAACAGTCCCATCAGGAACACCAGGATCACCGACGCGGTGGGGCTGCCCGCCAGCAGGCCGAACACGGTCAGGGTGACGGTGAGTCCGAGCAGAGCGAGGATCAGGGCGCGGTCACGGTCCTGGTCGGCGGCTCGCCCGCCGACGAGGTTCCCGACGACCAGGCCGACGCCGTACACCATCAGCAGCCAGGCGACATCCGACGGGGCGAAGCCGCCGACCTCGGTGAACGTGTAGGCGATGTAGCTGAACGCACCGAACATCCCGCCGTAGCTCAGTGCGGTGGCTGCGAGGGTCAGCCAGACCTGCCAGGAACGGAACGCACGGAGCTGGGCCCGCAAGCTGGTGGGCGGCATCGGCTCCGAGTGGCCCGTCTCCGCCGCCGACCGCGCCTCCCCCGCGCCGCTCGGAACGAGGGCGGCAATGCCCGCCAGCGCGAGCACGCCGATCGCGGTGACCGCCCAGAAGGCCACCCTCCAGCCCCAGCGCTCACCGACCAGCGCGCCGAACGGCACGCCCAGCACGTTCGCGACCGTCAGCCCGGCGAACATGAGCGCCACCGCGCGGGACTTCCTCTCCGGCGCGACCAGACTGCGCGCGACCAGCGAACCGATACCGAAGAACGAACCATGGCACAACGCGGCGACGATCCGCCCGAGCAGCATCACCTGATAGTTCGGCGCGACGGCGGACAACAGGTTGCCGATGACGAACAACGCCACCAGGCCGACCAGAACTCCCTTGCGTGGCAGCCGTGCCGTCGCCGCGGTCAGCGCGATCGCGCCGATCGCGACACTCAACGCGTACCCGGAGATCAGCCACCCCGCCGCCGCCTCGGACACCGCGAAACTCGACGCCACCTGCGGCAGCAGCCCGGCGATCAGGAACTCGGTCAGACCGATGCCGAAACCTCCGAGTGCCAGCGCGACAAGTCCACTCGGCATCCGGCGCTGTTCGATCGCGGGCTTACCCGAAGCAATTCCAGAGTTGCCGTCACTTTCAAGCAGGAACTCCCTGTCCCCGACCTCGAATTCACTCATGGCACCACCCTCAACTCCGGTGGCGGGTCCGTCCATGGACAAAGATCAACGACGCTTGGACGAAAGTGACGAAGGTTCGGCACCGGGCCTGGGACGCATCGAGTCCGTCGACGCTCAGCGGTCAGCCTGATGCGACACGACTCAGACAACTGGTCAGACAACTGGTTCGAGTTGTGGTTCCGGTTGCTGCGCTGGTGCGGTCTCCGGATCCCACTGTTTGGTGGTCCGCACGTAGCCGTGGACCACTGAGGCCATCGCCAGAATGAGGAGCGGCCCGAACACCCACGGATACTCGGCCATCTCCGCCGGAAGATAGCGATATGCCACCAGGAGTGCGGCGAAGACCGTCGCACCGTAGGTGACCAGCTGGATGCCTGACCGGTCCCAGCCACGATCGAACGCGCGCAGCGCTGCCTCGATCGTGAAGGTGAACACCACGCCGGCAACGAGATCCGCGCCGTAGTGGTAGCCGAATCCCAGCGTTGCGCCGAGCGTGGCAATCAGCCAGAACGCGCCTCCGAATCGGAGAATCCGTGGACCCTGGCGGGAATGAATGAAGATCGCGGTAGCCCACGCGGTGTGCAGGCTGGGCATGCAGTTGCGTGGCGTGATCCCGTCGAATGGCATCGGGAGCGGGGCACCGATCGGCGGCGGCGTGTTCGGCCACAGGTTGGCCACCGCCCAGTGTCCGCCGTCGGCGCCGTAGGCGAAGATCGGCCCGACCACCGGGAAGATCATGTAGATGCCCGGCCCGAGGAGGCCGATGGCCAGAAAGGTGCGCACCAGATGATGACCCGGGAAGCGGCGCTCGACCGCCACATTGCGCATTTGGTACAGCGTGACGGCGACCGCGGCCACCGGTAGCAGGGTGTAGACGACGTCGAGAACATGGGTGCCTATCGGGCCGGAGGCCGTGACGATCCGGCCTACCAGCCATGACGGGTTGCCCAGCGCCTGATCGGCGGTCGCGACGTACTGGTCGAGCACCACCGGGCGGGTCTTCGACGTGATGAGCAGCCAGGCATCGCCCGTCTTACGGCCGGTCACCAGCAGCAGGCCCAGCCCGACGCCCTTCAGCAGCAGGACACGTTCCCGGCCGGTGCGGCGTGTGACAGCGATGACCGCATAGCCCAGAATCACCCACAACGCGCCGTTTCCGAAGGGATGACCGTCGGTCATCTCGGCACCGGCCGCCCACCGCACCAGCAGGAAGGCGACGTCGATACCGATCGCGACACCCGCCGCGATGAACCGTTGCCGCCAGGTGAGGACCACCATCATCAACGCCATGCTGGCGTACAACAGGAAGCCTGATTTCGGCGGGAATATCGCCTCTTGCGCCTGCGTGGTGATCGGCCCTGGCAGCCCGTAGCCGCGCGCGGCGATCTCCAGCACGATGAGGAATCCGAGGGTCCCCACACCCGCTGCGGTCCACAACATCACCCGTGGTCGACGCCACGTGGCGAGGTTGTTTCTGCCATCTGTTCGCGAAAACATTCGCGATACGAGAGATATCAATTGTTTGGCCGTTTTGTTAGGTGTTATTTAAATAGGTCACTCTTTGTGCCGGATAGCTGGGTTTTCCGCTGAAGGACTGGCAATGACAGCACTCGTCACGAGTTCGAACATGCTAGCGGAGCGGCCTGACGGCCCGGGCCTGAACCCCCGGTCCGGCAGCAGCCGCTTCAGGCGCTGTAGCGTTCGACGAGCCTCTCTGCTCGGTGATGTGCAAGGGCAGGAGTCCCACGGTTGCGTGCGATGGGCTGCCCCCTGGACGTGACTGTCTGCCCCCGGCCCTAAATGCGTGTCGCGCCGGGCCGCCGCGGGCTAGTGTTCGGGGGCAGCGAGTGAGCCACGAGGAGACAAGACATGCCCGGTCGTCCGAGCGCGCGTTGACGTCGTAGGCCGTGATCGGCCCGTCATCGCGTGCTGCCCTTGATGTTGCGGCACAGCGAGCCTTCCCCGTCTGAACCGTAGGTGCGCCTTTGGGCGCCCGGGTGGCGGGCCTCGTCTTTCGGTAACCCAAGGGATCTCCGTGCCGTCCGCTTCCCGCGCTGAATCCGATTCCGGTCGACCTGTTCCGCCCAGCCTGTGGCGGGACGACGACTTCCGCAGACTCTGGGTGGGGCAGACCGCCTCCCAACTCGGCGAACACGCAAGCCTGGTGATTCTTCCGCTCATCGCCGTCCTGACCCTCGAGGCCGACGCCGGCCAGTTGGGCGTCCTGCGCGCGGTGGGGCAGACGCCGATCCTGTTGCTCTCGCTCTTCGTCGGCGCCTGGGTGGACAGGTGGCGGGCCCGCACCGTGATGGTGCTGACGGACATCGGCCGGACCCTGGCCCTGGGCACGGCCGCCGTGGCCGGTGTCCTCGGTTGGCTGGGTCTGCCCGCGCTGTTCGTGGGCGCCGTCGTCGTCGGCGCCCTGTCCGTGTTCTTCGACGTGGCGTACCAGACGTCTCTCGTACGGCTGGTGAAACGCGATCAGTTGGTGCGGGGAAACAGCGCGCTGGAAGGCAGTCGGTCCGCAGCCCAGATCGGCGGTCCCGCCCTCGGCGGAGCGTTGGTGTCCCTGTTGTCGGCGCCGATCGCCGCCGCCTCCAGCGCACTGTTCTTCGCGCTGTCGTTCCTGTCGATCCGGCGGATCCGTCGGATCGAACCGTTGCCGAAGCACGCGGAACCTCCCCCTCGGGTCTGGCGGCGGATCCATGAGGGCCTCCGGTTCGTCATCGGTGACACCTCGCTGCGGGCCGTCTGCCTCGCCTCGGCCGCCTTTCAGTTCTCCTTCGCGGCCACGATGACCGTCTATCTGCTCTTCCTGCCGCGCGAACTGCACCTGTCGGGCACTGTCGTCGGGCTGGCGCTCGCGGCGACCGGACCCGGCGCACTCCTGGGCTCCGTGCTGGCCGCCCGCCTGCCACAACGGTTCGGGTACGGTCCCGTTCTCGTGTGCGCGGCGGTACTCGGTGACGGCGTGATGCTGTGTGTGCCCGCGCTGCGTGGCTCCGCCGCGGTGACGATTCCCGTGCTCCTCACCGTCAACTTCGTGTTCGGGACCGGCGGTCAGCTGGTGAACGTCACGGTCATGGCTGTCCGGCAGACACTCACTCCGGACGGGATGCAGGGCCGCGTGGCCGCGACGATCACCTTTGCCGGCATGGGGATGACCCCGCTCGGCTCCCTGCTCGGCGGATTCCTCGCGCAGGAGTGGGGGTTGCGCACCAGCCTGCTGGCAGCGGCCGCGGGCATGATGCTGTCCCCGGTGCTGATGACTCTGAGCCCGCTCGGCCGCCTGGGACCCACGCTTCCGGCGCCGCAGGACGCGCCGCCGCCAGTCGGCGGGCCCCAGGCCGACGAGACACCCCCTCCGCGAGACCAGCAGCCACCCGCCAGGTGACGCCGAGTGGGGTCCGCGCACCCTCCCGGGCCGACTCCATCAGCCACTGGGTGCGCCCAACGCCCAACGCCCTACGCTCGCCCGTGCCCTGACGGATCGCTTCCCTGATCGGGTTCCGTTCGCGGCCGGGTGCGGGCCGGGCTGGCCAGGCCGAGACGGGTGAGGAACTGCTGCAGAGTGAAGGCCGCCATGCCCAGGGCCACCGCGTTGCCCGGGACTTGGGACGGCTCGACGGTGAGACCATGCAGCGAACCGGGCAGGACATGGTGAGGAAGTTCGTCGCGTACGGCGGGCACGAGCCATTCGGCCAGAGCCTTCGAGGTCCAGCCGGTGAGGGTGATCCTCGGGACGTTGAGGAGGTTGACCAGGTCGCCGAGCGCCGCGGCGAGATAGCGCGAGGTACGCAGGGCCAGGGCGATCAGCGCCGGATCGCCCGCGGCGAGACCGTCGGCGACCGCCTCGACGAAGTCGCGCTGCCGCCGCTCCCGGAGCGCGGGATGCCTCAGGTCGATCTCGGCGAGCGTCGTCTGCAGACCATGGACTCCGAGATATGCCTCGACACAACCTCGCCGACCGCAACGGCACTGTCTGCCGTCCAACTGGAGCAGTGTGTGGCCCCATTCGCCGGCGTTGTTGGTGGTGCCGCGAACGAGTGAGCCGTCGACGGCGATGCCGGTGCCGACGCCGGTGCCGAGGTTGACGACGGCCATGGTGTCGACGGTGCGCCCGACACCGAACCACATCTCGGACAGGGTGACCGCCTTGAGCGGATTGTCGACGTAGACGGGCATCTGGAGGTCCTTCTCCAGCATCCGCTCGATGTGGACGTCGTGCCAGTCCCAGTTCGGTGCGAAGACGGACACACCGGCGTCGGGATGGACGTGACCGGGCATGCTGACGCCGACGCCGATGATGCGCTCGCGCTCGGTTCCGCCGGACCCCACGGCCGCCTCGATCGCTCGGAAGATCCCGTCGACGACGTAGTCCGGGTCGTTCTCGTGCTCGTCGAGCGAGACCTCGCCCTTGCCGAGCGCCCCGAGCGCGAGGTCGTACACGGTGGCGTCGACGTAGGTCTCGGCCACGTCGACGCCGACCATGCGACCGCGGTCGGGGTTGATGGTGAGACGCTCCTGCGGCCGCCCTCCGGTGTTGCGCTCCACGGTCGCGATGTGCAGGACGTCCTCGGACAGGAACTCGGTGACCAGGGTCGCCACGGTCGCCGGACTGAGTCCGGTGTGCCGGGCGAGTTCCTGACGGGTGGACGACCCGAGTTCGAACAGGGCATGCAGAACCTCGAACCGGTTTTCGCTTCGAAGATCACGGGCCGTGTGCCGCGCCACCATTCTCCTTCAGCTGTCAGATGGCTCCAGCCACACCGTACGGAGCTCCGCGTCGCCCGGCCCCGCGATGCCCTTCAGCAACAGGGTCAACCCGGACCATCCCGGCGGAATCCAGAATACGTTGGGGTCTCCGCCCGAGAATTCCGGCCGGGCACCGACCCAGACGCGGCCCACGCACTCACCGGCGGCCCATCCGGTCGCCCGGATCTGAGACCCGTCCAGCCGTACCAGGAAGCCGTCGTCGGACGGCGGCAGGTCGACGTCGAGCCACGCCTCCTCCCCCGCGTCCAGGACCAGCGGTAGCTGAACGCCCTGCGTGGGGCCCGCCCCGGCGGCGAACCCGGTCAGAAGGTCGTCGTCCTGCACGGCGCACGACCAGTCCGTGACCGGTTCAAGGCTGAGCAACTCGGCTCGGAGGCCACCGCCACTGGGGTGGTGCGGCATCGTGACGGAGATCTGGTGGTTTCCGGCAGGCAGCAGAACCCAGGGGTCCTCGGCGTGCACGGTGCGCGGCTCACCGTTGTCCACGCTCACGCGCACCGGCTCGACCACGCCCCGCAGATGCAGCGCCGACGGGGTGGCCGACCGGACGTCGCGGGTGTAGGTGACCGGGAGGGCGACCCGGGTACTGCTCCACCCGCCGAGCTCGCGCAGGGGTGCCGGCAGGCCGGTCCACTGGCCGCTCACCGCCCACAAGGCCGACACGTCCGCCACACCCCGGACCGTCCACAGCGTGCCGAGTCCACGCAGCGCGCCGAGGCGGAGTGCCGGCAGCCGCGCGTCGTCGAAGTTCGCGTGCCCCCAGATCTCCACCAGGGCCTCGACGGCGACGGGGCCGGTCGCGTCACGGACGTCGATCCGCCGTGCCGCACCGAATCCGGCGATCGTCGGACGTACCCGGCCGTCGATCGACAGGTCGACGATGTCCGCCGCACCGACGAGAAGCAGTTCGTCGACACCCGTCAGATCCGAGGTGGTCCGATAGGTTCCGCGCCCCCGGTACACGCCGAGCGACTCCAGCGACGGCGGCACCTCGTGCGAGCCCGCCGGCTCCTCCGGCGCGACGCCCGGCCGGCGCCGCGCGACCCGTACGGCGGTGGGCGGCGTCGTGCTCCGCGCGGGTGGCGCGTCGGCCAGGTGCACCGTGCCGTCGCCGTCCGTCGCTCGCAGACGCGCGGCGTCCGACGGCGCCAGCGCGACCAGTGTCACTCCCCCGACGACCGTCCGCTCGGGCGCACCGGCCGTCGGCGCCGGGATCTCGACCCGGGTTCCGCCCAGGACGACGGTGACCGGCACCTCGGAGGAGAACGTCAGCACGCTGTCCGACGCCGCCACCAGATCCGCGGACGCCAGGGTGAGCGTCGCGTCGAATCCCCAGGACCGGAGGGGTACGTCCACCAGCATCAATGGACAGGAGTCCGGGGAGACGGCGACCGGCACGCCGTTCACGACCGCCCTGCCCGGTGTCGTCCCCAGATGCGGTACGGCGATGAGCTGGCCGCCTCCGTCGAGGTCAAGGGCCGAAAGTGACGAACTGGTCGGGAAGTCGGCGGTCACCGGCACCCGGGGCACGGCCGAGGTGGCGAGCGCCAGTGGTGATCCCAGGGTGCCGATCACGCGGGCGAGCACCTGGCCCTGGGCGTACTCGGGCCGTTCGGTACCGGTGGACGAGACGTATCCGCCGAAGTCGTAGCCATGGCTCATGAAGTTGCCGGGGGTGCCCCAGTTCCCCGTGGACGGCGTGTAGCCGAAGTTCCACCCGGACGACTGGAGGTAGGGCGCGATCAACGAGGCACCGCTCGCCAGGAGCCGCCGCAGCGTCCGGTGGCGCCGGTTCGTCTCCGTGATCAGCAGCGGCAGGTCCCGCTCCGCCAGCACCTCGGCATACCGCCGTACCTCGGGTTCGATGTGCGGGGAGTCGTCGTCCGGGTAGAAGTTGCACGCCGGTACGACGTCGGGGACGTTCCCGGTGGCTCCTTCGATGTCGCCCTGTCCGGCGCAGGCGATGAGGGGCACGGTGATGCCGTGGCGGATCGCCTGGTCACGCAGGTCGGTCAGATAGGCCGGGCGGTCCGCGCAGTCGAAGAAGTCCAGCTCGTTCTCCAACTGCACCATGATGACCGGGCCGCCCGCCGGGTACTGACGGCGGGCCAGGAGCGGCAGCACCTGGTCGAACCACGCGGTGACCTGGGCGAGAAAGCGCGGCTCGTGCTGGCGGACCCGCAGGTCGGGATCGAGGCCGAGCCAGGCGGGCAGCGCGCCGCCGTCCCACTCGGAACAGATGTAGGGGCCCGGCCGGGCGATCACGTACAGGCCGGTCTCCTGCGCGAGGTCCAGGAAGGCGGCGACATCGCGTCTGCCCTCGAAGGACCAGCGGCCGGGCGCCGTCTCGTGGAAGTTCCACGGCAGGTAGACGTCCACACAGGTGTATCCCGAGGCCCGCACCTGTTCGAGCCGCGCCCGCCACTGCTCCCGCGGAAGGCGGAAGTAGAACAGTGACGCGCACAGCACGACACGCGGTCCGCCGTCGGTCCGGATGCCACGGGCGTCGAGCTCGACGCCCGTGCTGACGGCTGTCGGCCGGCTCACTTGACCCCCGCGCTTCCGCTGCTGATGTCCATTTCGTACAGGTACCGCTGGCCGAGGTAGTAGACGGCGATCATCGGAAGCGTGAGCAGGATCGAGCCGACCATCACCAGGTTCCATGGTGGCGGCTGACCGGCCACCGCCGTGGTGGTGATGTACTGCACGCCCAGCGCCAGGGGCATCTGCGACTCGTCGTTGAGGTAGATCAACGGCCCCATGAAGTCACCCCAGGAGAATGTCAGGGTGAAGATGCCGATCGCGATCAGCACGGGCCACAGCATCGGGAGCATGATGCGCCGGTAGATGCCGAAGAACCCGAGCCCGTCCACCATGGCGGCCTCGTCGAGCTGGCTGGGCAGGCGGGACACGAACTGCCGCACCAGGAAGACGTTGAAGGCGTTCGAGAAGAAGTTGGGCACGATCAGCGGCCAGTAGGTGTTCACCCAGCCCAGGTCCTTGAACAGGATGAACTGCGGAATCATCGTGATCTGCGTCGGGATCATCATCGTCGCGATGACGACGAGGAACAGGGCGTTCTTCCCGGGGGCCCGCAGGCGCGCGAACGCGTAGCCGACCAGTCCGCTCGACACCATCTGGCCGATGACCGAACCCACCGAGATGATCAGCGAGTTGATCAGGAACCGACCCATCGGCAGATCGGTGCCGAACACCTTGGTGAAGTTCTGCCAGTGGAACTCGTGCGGGAGGATCGTGAACGTGTTCGTGGTCACCGTGTGGTCGCTCGACAGCGCGATCGACACGGCGAAGATCAACGGTGTCGAGAGCAGCGCGGACACCACGATCAGGGTCGCGTAGGTGAACGGTGTCGCCCGGAACACCCGCAGGACGCGGGGCGCGTCGCCGGCGCGCCTCGGGTCGCCCTGACGCTTGGCACCCTGCTGCTGTTGCGGAGCGGCGGCGGATACGACGGTCGCCATCACTTCACCTCGGTCTCGTAGAACACCCAGCGGCGGGTGGTGCGGAAGGCCACCAGGGTGAACACCAGGATCACGGCGAACAGCAGCCACGAGATCGCCGACGCGTAGCCCATGTGGTAGTAGGAGAAGGCCTGGTCGAAGAGGTACGGCACCGTGGTCTGACTCGCGTTGTAGGTGCCGGGCTGCTGCGCCTTCGGGGTGAGGATGTACACCTGGGAGAAGATCTGGAACGCCGCGATCAGCCCCATCACCAGGTTGAAGAAGATGACCGGCGTCAGCTGGGGCACCGTGATGCTCCAGAACTGCCGTACCGGGCCGGCGCCGTCGATCTCGGCCGCCTCGTACAGCTCCCGCGGAATGCCCTTCATGGCGGCGAGCAGCAGGACGGTGGCGCTGCCGGCGCTCCACACCGACAGCAGGATCAGCGCGTACTTCACCCAGCTCGGGTCAAGTAGCCACTGCGGCCCGGAGATTCCGACCCACCCGAGCACGTCGTTGAGCGGACCCGACGGCGCGAGCACCACCCGGAAAGCCATCGACGCGGCGACCAGGGGTACCAGCGTCGGCAGGTAGATCAGGGTGCGGAACAGCTTGCGGGCACGGACCTGTTTGTTGAGCAGGTTCGCCAGCCACAGCCCGACCAGCAGGCTGAGCGGGACGGATACCGCCGCGTAGTGGAGAGTGTTGCCGAGTGCCTTCCAGAACACGGGGTCCTCGGTCAGCAGCTTGACGTAGTTGTCCAGACCGACCCACTTGGGCGGGGTGAAGGAGTCCCAGTCCGTCATCGAGAGATAGATCGACGAGATCATCGGTCCGAGCAGGAACGCGATGAAGCCGATCACCCACGGTGAGACGAACACGTAGAACCAGAGCGCCTCACGGCGCCGCCGTTTCGTCATGGCCATCGCAGGTCAGCCCGCGGGCTTGATGATGGACTCGAGGTTCTTCTGCAGTGCGGTGAGCGCCTTCTTGGCGCTCTTCTCCTTGCCGAGCCAGAAGTCGGCCGTCGCCGTGTCGATCGCCGCGAGCATCTCGTTCCACTCGGGGATGAACGGCGCCTTGAAGAGGAACTCGCTGGACTCGGCGAACACGCCCATGTCCACCTTCGTCTTCATCCACGCCGGCTTGAGGAACGCCTCGCTCTTCTGCACCTCGAGGTTGGCCGGCACGTCCTCGGCGGCTGCGATGATCTGCTGCTGAGGTGCGGGCGAAGTAAGGAAGTCGATCGCCTTGAAGGCGTTGTCCGGGTTCTTCGCGGTGCGGGAGATGGCGAGACCGCTGCCGAAGGAGGACACGGCCTGCTTCTTGCCGCGCCACATCGGCGCGATGTCCCACTCGAACTTGGATTGCGCCTGGCCGGCGATGGCCCAGAACCCGGTGGCGTTGACCGCTACCGTGCCGGCCGCGAAGGCCTGGTCGCCGCCGACGTCCGTGCCCATGTCGGCGTACTGCGCCTTCGTCGGCACCACGCCGTGCTTGAAGGTCAGGTCACCGACCCACTGCAGCGCCTCGACGACCTCGTCGCTGTCCGCCGTCGGCTTCCCGTCGGCGTCGATGATCGCGCCACCGTTCTGGTACGCCAGGCTCCACCACTGGGGCCACCAGCCCGCGCCGCCGTAGCCCCAGGTCTTGCCCTTCTCCGTCAGCTCCTTGAACGCGTCGAGGGCGTCGTCCCAAGTCCACTCGGCCGTGGGCGCCTTGATGCCCTTCTTGTCGAACAGAGTCTTGTTGTAGTAGACGATCATCGCGCCGGAACGGTCCGGTATCGCGTAGACCTTGTCCTCGTAGGAATAGAGCGACCCGATCGTCCCGAACCGCTGCGACAGGTCCAGCCCCGCGCTCTTGGCGAGGTCGTCGAGCGGCCTGAGCTGGTTCTTGCTCGAGTAGACGTTGACGCTCTCCGCGACCTGCATGATGTCCGGGCCCTTGCCGCCCGCGATCATCGTCTGCACCTTCTGCGGGTACGACTCCACCGGGATCAGCTGGAGCTTGACCTTCAGGTCGGGGTACTTCTTCACCAGCAGGTTGATGCGCTTCTGGTACGTGGCCCGGTCGGTCTCGCCGCCCCACACCGTCATCACCAGGGGGTCGTCGCTCGAACCCGCGCTGGAGCCGCACGCCGTGAGCGTGATGACGCCCGCCGCGACTCCTAGGCCCAGAAAACCCCGTCGCGAAAACCGCGCTCTGTCAAGCGTCATGGCACTGCCTTTCCGTGAAGCACGCACACGCCCGGAAGCCGTCCGACGATCACGCCGGACTTCGAATGGCGGTTAAACTAACCCTCGTTTTAAGCCAGCGACAAGACCTTGTTTCACACAGGTTTCAGTCAGCATCCCGTCGCACGCCTCCGCAAAAGCGGTCATCTTCGATGTCCCCGCAGGTGGGGTGCCAGTGCGGGAAGCACCCTCGCCGGGAACCGAATGTCGTCAGACGCGTCGGCCAGGACCCTCCCCTCCCGTTCCGTGACCGGACGGCCACCGACGGGTTCGGGTACCGCTCTTGACGCCGGTGCGACGGGTGGGGGATTTTGCCGAGTAAAGCCTGTTGAGGAGGACGACACGCGAACGGGCCGTACCCGTCCCCTCTTCACCCTCTTCACCGCGGGCCGCGTAGGCGGCAGCGGCGGGGCCGTGCACGCCGACACAGCAGTGGGTTGCGGTCCGGGCCGGATATGCGCGAGTCGGCGAATCTGCGCAGGAGCATCACACAGGCTGCACTTGGCCTTTCGAAAGCCTGGATAGCGTGACTGCCGTTCCATCCTTCGTACGAACGTGTCAGTTCGTGGCCCGAGCGGGTCGCGGCGCAGTCAACCCAGGAAGAGCCAGATGGACTACTGCTCCTCGTGTCGTCGGCACCTCAACGGTGCCCTGATGTGTCCCGGGTGCGGTGCCTACGCCCCCGACATCGCTCCGACCTTCGTCGACGGCCGCATCGGCCTGGCCCCGGGCTCGTGGGAGATGAAGGGTGACGCAGCCGGCACGGCGTACGCAGCAGAGTCCGCGGCTTCCGACCGGTGGTTCGACGAAACCGAACGTGACGAGGCAGAGCTCGGGAGGGGCGCGAACACGGCCCCGTACACCGCCCCGTCCGCCGATGTCGACGGCGGTCCGCCCACCGGGGAGGGGCGGGCGGCCCGCCGCCGCCAACGGGCTCGCTGGAAGAAGAACCAGCGTCGGGCCGTGGTCGCTACCGCCGTCGCACTCGTCGGAGGCGGCCTGACCATCAGCGCGATGAACCGGGGCTCCACCGCCCAGCCCCAGGCGGCCGCCGCGCCCGACGACAGGACGATGGGCGCCGCGGAGAAGCAGGCACCCGTGCACGCCCGTCCGGTGTCGACACCGCCCACCCTTCAGCGGTCGTCACGCACCACCCCCGAGGCGGAGCGACCGGTCACCAACGAGCCGCGGGAGCAGTCCCTCTCGACCCCGTCCCGCACGACCAGGTCGGTCGATCGGCCGGATCCCGCCGCGCCGCCCCGTCCGGTCACCACGTCGGGGCCGCGGACGCAGAGCACGACACCGACCCCCGAGACCACGGTCCCCGACGCCACCCCTACGGCCGAGACGGCGACGGAGCAGCCGTCGACGTCCGCGCCCACCACGGGCACGGGCTCGGACTCCTCCCAGGCGAGTCCCGCCCCGGCGTCCACATCGCCGACGCAACTGTGCCTGCTCGTGGTGTGCATCGGCTGACCGTGGCCGGCGATGGGTGACGGGCGCGTGGTCGCCCCTGCTCGATCCCGGGCCACGGGAGGCGTCGGCGTCATCGACCACGGTGTCGTCGATGACGCCGACGAGTCTCGTGACCGCGGTATGAGCGAGCCGGGGTCTGTCCAGGTCCCCGCCCCGGCTGCCGCCTACCGGCGCGCGGGCCTACGGCACGTCGTTCCGTAGCACCAGCGCCACGCGCTTCGGCGTCGGACAAAACCCCGGGGACGGTCCTGCGCTCCGTGCGCTGGACCGTCCCCGGGGTTTTGTCCGACGTGCTCTCCGCGGTCGGCGGCTCAGGCCGCGCTGTATCCGAGTTGCCGTCTCATGTACGGAGTCAGCAGGGTCTTCGCCTTGCCGAGGGTGCTGGTGCGAGAGCCCAGGACCGCGGTTTCGCCACCGGGCACGGGCATCATGGTCACCCCGTCGGAGGGGCCGAACGGCACGATGAGCGGGGTGCGGTGGATGGGCCGGTAGAAGCGGGGCTCCTTGCGGTGCTTGCCGGAACTCTGCAGGTGGGCGCGGATGTTCCAGGCCGCGAGGTCGGCCTGGGCGAGTGCGACTGGGGTGATCTTGAGCTCGGCGGCGTCGTTCACGTCCCCGACCGCGAACACGTCCTGCCGTCCGTGGACCCGGAGGGTCCGGTCGACCTTCACCTGCCCGCTCGGGTTCAGCCAGTCGCCGTGCCCGGCCAGACGCAGCCAGAGCGTGTTGGGGGTGGTGCCCGTCGCCCAGAAGGAGAGGTCGGCCTCGATGACGTTTCCGCGGGCGTCGCGATACGTACCGAAGGTGTGGCCCGGGGACATGAAGGAGTCGAGCCGCACGTCCACGTCGTGGGACTCCAGCCAGGCACGGGCCTTGTTCCCGGCCCGTGCGCTGCCTGTGACCTCGAGGAGCGCCGGCCCGGCGTGGGCGAGGGTGACCCGGGCGTCCGGCCGGGCCAGCCGGATCTCGGCGCTGAGCTCGACGCCGGAGGGCCCACCGCCGACGACGAGGACGTGCTCGGCGCCGGCGATGCTCCGCTGGTGTCCGGCGAACGACTTGGCCGCCTCCTCGGCGGTGGTGCCGGTGAAGCGGGCCGGTTCGGGGTAGTCCGCGCCGGTGGCGATCACCACGACGTCGTACGGGAGGCGTTCGCCCGTGGCCAGCACGACCTGCCGCCCGGCGGTGTCGATTCGGATGGCTTTGCCCGCGGCCACTCGCCCGTTGCGCAGCAGCCGGTCGTACGGGATGAACGGGGTCGCGGTCCACTCCGGGCGCACACCGGCGCGCAGGGAGGCGATGCGGTGGAAGAAGATCTCCTTACGATCCACCAGTGTGACCCGCGCCGTCCCGTCCAGTCGTTTCGCCAAACGCACGCCGGCATAGCCGCCGCCGATCACTACTACGTCGCCGTCACGCACGCCGAGCCTCCTGTGAAGCTGTGGGGGATGCGAGTGCCGTGATGGAGGCGCCGTCCTCGGCCACTCGTGCCGGTGAGCGTAACGCTTGAAACATAAAGCTTAGGGAGGGGTTGGTGTGTCTTGTGTGAAGCGACCGTGCGGATGTCGGTGTACGACCAGGCCGGCGCCCTTGGCACAACAGGCCCGCAGCGCGTCAGTCGCACCCATGGGTGGGCAGCGCACGCCCCGGGCACCGTCGAGCGGTGCCCGGGGCGTGCGCTGCCGCCGGTGTCGGGTGATACCGGCGGACCGGTCGACCGGCCAGCCGGTCGTCGTCGTCGTCGGCCGAGTTATCCGAACTGGCCGGGCTGGTAGTCGCCGGCCGGCTGCTGGACGATGACGTTCAGGCGGTTGAAGGAGTTGATGAGGGCGATGAGCGACACCAGAGCGACGAGCTGCTCCTCGTCGTAGTGCTTGGCGGCGTTCGCCCAGACCTCGTCCGGGACCCCGCCGGCCGCGTCGGCGATGCGCGTGCCCTGCTCCGTCAGCTCCAGGGCGGCGCGCTCGGCGTCGGTGAAGACCGTGGCCTCCCGCCAGGCCGCGACCAGGTTGAGCCGCACCGAGGTCTCCCCGGCGTGCACGGCGTCCTTGGTGTGCATGTCGGTGCAGAAGCCGCAGCCGTTGATCTGACTGGCCCGGAGCAGCACCAGGTCCTGGGTCGCGGACGGCAGTGTCGAGTCCGCGGCGATCACCTTGCCCGCCGCGGTCAGGTGCTTCAGGGCCTTGGCTGCGAGCGGGCTGGCGAAGAGGTTCAGTCGGGCTTCCATGGTGCTCTCCTTGCCGTTGTGGGCGGATACACCTCTACGACGGGACAGCTCGGCGAGTTGTGACATGGGAAGCCCAATTGCTCAGCGGTAGCAGGTCGTTACGCCCGGACGCCAGGGGCAGGCGATCCCGGCGAAGCCTCCGTTGCCGACGACATCGACGCTGAGAGTGTCGCCGCCGCGCAGCACCCGCCGGTCCTGGACCAGGCCGTCGGCGCCGTCCCGGATCGTCTCGACCAGCCACCGTCCCGGGCCGACGGACAGCGGCACTTCGGCCGTGCGGGCGGCGCCGGCGTACACCCCGCCCAGGAACCACCGGTCGCCGCTGCGGCGGGCCAGGACGGCCTCCTGGCCGGGAGCCCCGGCGAGCAGCCGGGTGTCGTCCCAGGCGGCGGGGACCTGGTCGAAGAAGTCCCGGGCGAGCGGCCGGTCGTCGTACGACTCTGGGGTGCCCGCGAACATCTGCAGGCCCGACTCGTAGGCGACGGTGAGCCCGACCTCGGCGGCGTCGGAGTTGGGGCGCAGGCCGACGCGTTGGAAGGCGCCCGGGGTGAAGTCCATGGAGCCGATGACATTGCGGGTGAACGGCAGGGTGGTGAGATGGGCGGCGGTGTTGGTCCGCTTCTCCTCACCGCCGACGCCCTCCAGGGTCATCACATGCGGCCAGGTGCGCTGGATGCCCTTGGGGATCGTGGAGCCGTGGAAGTCGACCAGGAGATGGTGGGCGGCGGTCTCCGGGAGGATGGCGTCGTACCACTGGAGCATGGACTGCGCCTCGGAGTTCATGAAGTCGATCTTGACGCCCTTGACGCCCCACCGCTCCAGGGTGGGCAGCCACTGTGCGCGTTCCTCGGGTGTGTCGAGGTCGCGCTGATGGATCCAGACGATGATCCCGACGCCCTTGGCCCGCGCGTAGTCGACGAGTTCCGGCATCCAGCTGTTGGTCTGCCAGTCGGGGTCGGTGACGTCCCACTCGTCCTTCTTGAAGTACCAGCCCGAATCGACGGCCTCGTAGGGCCAGTTGCGTTCGGCGGCGTAGTCGACGTAGGCCTTCTGTGCCGCGAGGCTCTGCCCGGCTTCCTTGCCGCCGGCGAGCCAGGTCCACAGCACCGTGCCGGGCCGGATCCAGGAGGAGTTCGCGACCTTGGAGGCGGGCGCGAGGTCGTCGGTGAAGGTGGAGCGGGTCACGGTGGCGAGGTCGCCGGTCACCATGGCCCGCCAGGAGGTGGCGAGAGGGCCGTCGGCGCGGACCCGTTCGTCGGCGAGCTGGATGCGGTAGGTGCCGCTGCCCTGGGTGTGGGCGAGCCGGCCCCCCGAATAGCTGCCGGTGAGGTCGGACTCGGCGAGCAGGGTGTACCCGCCGGGGGTGGAGAAGAGCGCTTGTGGAGAGTAGGCGTTGGTGGGCGCGGTCGCCGCGGTGTACTGGGCGAACTGGCCTTCGTTGTCGACCCGGTAGGTGCTGAGCCAGGCGCCCGCGTCCGCGGGCAGGTTGAACGCGGAGGTCTCACCGAGTACGTCGCCGTGCCCGGCGGGCAGGACATAGCGGTAGGCGACGCCGTCGGCGGAGGCGCGGACGACGAGGTCGAGCCGGGCGCCGGCGGGGGTGGCGAACGACAGCCGGGTCTCGTTCATGCGGACCCGGCGGTCCAGTCGTTTGCCGGACTTCGCCCGGTACCGCTCGTCGACCAGCCGGTCCTTGCGGCCCAGGAAGCGCAAGTCCTGGGAAAGGTCGGCCTGTTCGGTGACGATGCCGACGGGCGACGGCTCGATGACCGTACGGCCGTCGCGGGACACCGCGAGGCTGAGCGTGCCGGTGGTGTCGTCCAGGGATATCCGCGCTCGGGGTGCGTGGGGCGCCGCCGAGACGGCCCAGACGTGGTCGCGGGAGCCCTGGTCCTGCTCGGCCCGCGCGGGCACGGTCGTGAGGAGGGTGGCCACCAGCCCGGCGCAGAGCGTGGCGACCGCGGTTCTGATCGGAACAGCCATGAGAATCTTTCCTGTTGTGGATCCGGCGGGCGTTCGTTACGGCAGTCCCCAGGCCGTGCCCGGTTCGCTGACGGCGACGGGCGCGATGTCGAGGTCGGGGCGGGAGCCGGAGTGGATCAGCACCTCGCGGCCCCGGGGCAGGTCGATGGAGAGCAGGCCGTCGCCCAGGTCGTGGGTGCGGGCCGGGCTGCCGTCGTCGAGGAGTACGGTGAGCCGGCCGCTGAGGCCGTGCCGGAGTGTGAGCGGCTCGCCCGCCAGGCTCCGGATCCGGATGAAGCGGGTCGCTCCTTTCTTCCGGACGGCGGTGACCAGGAAGGCGCCCTGGGTACGGAAGTCGTGCAGGGTGACGTCGGCCCAGGCGGACGGGACGGCCGGGAAGACGCGGATCACGCCGCCCCAGCTCTGGCAGAACATGTCGTGCAGGGACTGCGAGGCGGACAGCGGCGTCTCGATGACCGGACCGGCCTCGGTGTAGTGCGTGTTGGCGCGGCAGGGGTAGCGGGTGGTGGGGTCGAAGAACTTCCGCAGGTACGTGATCGCGGTGTCGCCGTCACCGGTCATCGCGTACATCGAGGCGGCCCCGGTGTAGCTGTAGCCCCGGTGGGCACCGGTCAGCGCCTGCCAGCGGACCACCGACTTCGTGATCAGCTCGCGACTGCCGGGCTGGTCCCAGTTGACGAGGTACAGCGGGTACACCATCAGCAGGTGCGAGTAGTGCCGGTGGGACTGCGCGTACGGGGTGTCGGCGCCGATCATGAAGCCGTTGTCGTCGACCGGGTACGGCGTGAGCTTGGCCAGCACCTCCTGCCAGCGCGGGGTCAACTCGTCGTCGATGCCGAGCAGTTCGGCGGACTCGATGAGGGTCTGACAGCCCCAGCGGATCAGGGCCAGGTCGTAGTTGGTGTCCTGCGGCGGTACGACGGGGTATTCGGGCGAGAGTGTGCTCGGGAGGTGGAGTTTGCCGTCGCTGCCCGGGGTGAGGAAGTGCAGGTAGTAGTTGATCGCCCGGCGCAGCACCGGGTAGATCGTGTCGCGCAGTAACGCCTTGTCCATGGAGTGCCGGTAGGACAGCCACACGTTGTGCAGCGCCCAGGTGAGGTCACCGGTCTCGGCACCCGTGCCGGGCCGGCCCACGGTCCGGTTGGCGAACATGTCGGAGCTGCGGCCGACGCCGGCGCTGTCCGCGCGGTAGGCGGCCGGCACGTTGGCGATCAGCTGTTCCTGGTTCTGCCGCAGCGTGGTGGCGAGCGAGTCGAGTTCCGGGTGGTTGAAGCCGTGGATGAGCCAGTACTCCAACTGGACGTTGAGGTTCCACCAGACCGCGGGCCACGGCGTGGGCTCCAGCCACGGTCCGGAGGTGGCCATGACGGGGCCGCCCGCTCGGCTGGCGGAGGCGACCTTGTAGAGCTGGATCCAGTGGAAGCTCTGCAGCCGCTGGTCGGGGAACGAGACGAAGCTCTTCTGGTAGAACGCGTGCCACCAGCGGGTGTGGCGCCGTCTGAGGGCGCTGTACGACGTCGCGCGCCGGAGGTTGCGCAGCGAGTCAGCCTCGGCGGCGGTGTCGGAGGGGAAGCTGTGTCCGACGCTGAGCAGGAGGTCGTTGCCGGCGCGCCGGTAGGAGGTGGCCGTCTGTCCGCCGGCGGTGAGGGGCTGGAGCACCTGCTCGGTGCCGTCGGCGGTGGTCCGGGTCGTCCAGGGCGGGTTGGCGGTGTAGCCGGAGGGCGGGGCCTCGCTGACGCGCCGGGGGCTGAGGGCCTCCTCGGGGTGGAACGTCCAGGTGGCCCGTTCACCGCCGCCGGCCTTCACGCGGACTGCCAGGACCTCGTCGTGGATGAGGGCGGAGAGGTCGAGTGTGCCCGCGGTGGTGGTGACGGTGCCGGTGAGTTCGGCGTTCCACAGGCTCAGCCGCCAGTCGACGGCGGTGATGGTGCCGACCGGTTCGAGGGTGAGGCGCCCGACCGGCAGACGGCAGGTGCCCCAGCCGCTGCCGAACTCGGGCCGGTGGTCCTGGACGCGGCCGTGCTGGACGGTGAAGCGGATCTGGTTGGCGCCGGGCTCCTGGTAGACCATGCTGCCGAGCAGACCGTCGCCGAGGAACGGGCCCTCGTACCAGAGCGTGGGCAGCCTGGTCCACCTCAGGTCCTGACCGCGCAGGAACCTGTCCCAGGCGGCGTCGGTGGTCATGGTGTCGCGGAGCTTCCAGGGGCGTCTGCCGCCCCCGACCGCCTCCCCCGGGCCCTCTGCCCCCGCCGCCGCAACCGCCTGTTCGGCATGGGCCGTTCCGGGCAGAGCCGCCACTGCCGCACCGCTCAACGCGGTACCGAGCAAGGCTCTGCGGGCCACCGGCGGGCGCTTTCCCTGCTGTGAGGTCACCTTCGTCCTCCAGACCTGACGGATCCTCGATACATCGGGTGTATCGGCGAACTTAGGCACCCCTTGTGTACCTGTCAATGACTAGGACGACTGCGGTATTCGGCAACGACTTGGGGAATCGGAGGTCAATTCGGCTTCACACCCACCCCCGCCGACCGACCAGACTCTTGATCCATCCGATGTATTGAGGTTGCCTCAGTTTGTGGGCGGAGCCCCGACCGGGCGGGCGAAGCGGGCCGGAACGCCGGGCGAGTACAGGACACTCACCGGCTCCCCCGTCGGGCGGGGCAGCCCCGCCGCCGACACCAGGTCCTCCTCGCACGTCACCAGCCGGGCCCGGTGCAACGGCCAGCGCGGATGGGCGTTGGGCAGGTACAGCCGACGGCCGAAGACGGTGCTGTGCAGGCCCCAGCGAGCGGTCAGGAAGTGCTCCAGTCCGGTCGGCTCTCCTATGGGCTCGCCGACCCGCACCGTGATATTGCTGCGGGCACCCCGCGGTCCGGGCCACCGCCGCGCACTGGTGTAGGTGACGGTGTCACCGCGGGCGCGCAGGGACATGCGCGACCACATGTACGGCATGCCGAAGCCGATACGGCCCACGGCCACAGGGACCAGCCGGGAAGCATCCAGCGAGCAGAACACCACACCGCGCCGTCCGTGCGCGTCCACCGTGTAGAGGCGGACGTTGGTCTCGGGAAAACTGCCGAGACCGGGTACCGGGGGCAGCCCGAACCAGCCGGAACGGTGCACCCGGAACGCCACCAGTCCCACATAGGTGACGCCGTCCATGGTGTCGGGACTGACGTCCGGCGGCAGCACACCGGCCACCTCGGCCGGATCCGCGGCCCAGTGCAGGAAGGTCACATCGAGCCATGACTGTGTGAGCAGAGGACGCCGGACGCCGGCCGGTGCGTCGGCGGTGACGGGCTCGCCGGGCAACGGAGGAGGAGGAGGAGGCGTCACCCCGCCAGTATCACCGCCCGGCCCCCGTGGGCGGCACAGCAGCGTGCGCACGATGCGTCAGAGCAGCCCGGGTCGTCTCCACTCCTGGTCCAGGACATGCTCGTCGAAGAAGTTCAGCACCGTCTCGTACATGATCCTGATGTGGTTCGGCACCGCGATGCCGTGGCTCTCGTCCGGGAAGTACAGGAGACGAACGGGCACGCCGTACCGCTGCAGGTCGTTGTGGAGCCCCAGTGCCTGGCCCACCGGCACCCGGTAATCCTTGCCGCCCTGCACGATCAGCATCGGCGTCGTCACCTTCGCCACGTCGAGGTGGGGTGAGTCCGCCTCGTACCGTTCGCGTCGTGTCCTCGGGTCGCCGAAGATTTTCAGGAAGTAGGCGTGCAGGTCCGTGTCGTTCTGGAACGCCTCCAGGTTCCACATCCCGGCGTGCGAGACGATCGCCTTGAAGCGGTCGGTGCGGGTCGCGGTCCGGTTCGCCAGGTAGCCGCCGTAGGACCAGCCGGCCAGGCCGGTGCGGGCCGGGTCGAGGTCGTCGCGTGCCAGCGCCGTGTCGGTCAGCGTGATGAGGTCACGGTAGGGCTGACCGGCGTACTGGCCGCGGCCGCGCTCCTGCATGCGTTGCCCGTAGCCGGTGGACAGCGCCGGGTCCGGCAGCAGCACCGCGTAGCCGCGGGCGACGAACGGCCACGGGTTCCACAGCCAGCTCCAGTTGCTCCAGGACCCCTGCGGTCCGCCGTGCGGGACGACGATCAGCGGCGCCGGGCGTTCGGCCGAGGCGCCCTCGGGCAGCGTGAGCCAAGCGCGCAGCGGGAAGCCGTCTTCGGCCTCGGCGTGCACCTCGGTCAGGGTGCCGGGGAGCCGTCCGAGGTCCCCGGGGGCGTTGAGGAAGGCGGGTTGTTGGTCGGCGGTGGCGGCGTCCAGCCGGACCACCCGAGGTGGGCTGTCGATCGTGCCGCGCAGTGCGTAGAGGGCGGCCCCGTCGGGTGTCACGCACAGCGCGGCATAGGCACCGGAGGCTGTCAGACGGGTGATCGTGCCGTCCGTGTCGCGGCGGAATACCGGGCAGTGACCCCGCTCGTCGCCGGTGAACCACAGCGTGCCGTCCCCGGGAATCGGCGAGAGGACCGCTCGCCCGGGCCAGGGCCAGTTGTCGAACTCGGGCAGGAGATCTGTCTCTTCACCGGAGGCCAGGTCGAAGGCGACGAGGGTGACCCGCCATTCGGTGTCGTAGGTCTCCTCCCGCTGGCGCTGGCAGATCAGTGTCCCGCCGTCGGCGGTGAACGCAGGGCGGTAGTACTGATGGCCGGGGCGCGAGAGGGCATGGCGCTCGGCGCCTGTCGCCGCGTCGGCGACCACCACGACGTTCGTGTCCGCGGCGCGGCCGGCCTCGGCCCGCGTGTAGGCGACCAGCGATCCGTCCGGCGAGAGTGCCGCGTCCCCGCCGCCCTCGAGGCCCTGGCTGCCGACGTCGACCGGAGCGTCGCCGGGGCGTAGGACGAAGGTGTGCGGTTCGTCCGGGCCGAGAGTGTTGCCCCCGGCCCGGGTCGCGCTCGCCCCGAACAGGACGGCGTTCACCCCGGCTTTCTGGCGGTCCCGGCGAAGTCCGGCGTGTGTCTCTACGTCCACGGCGCCGGGCAGCAGACCCGCGGTGTAGGCGACCGCGTCGGCGCCCCTGGCGACGGTGAAGGCGGATATGCCTCCTGGGTGGTGGGCGATCCGCTCGGCCGCGCCGCGCTCGGGCAGCGCCCACAGCGCCACACCCTGAGGGTCACCGTTCCCGCCGGAGGAGTCGGCCTTCTCCCGGGCGGAGAGGAACAGCAGTGTGCCGTCCGCCGCGAAGGCGGGCGCCAACTCGCCCTGGTCGGACCCGATGACGCGGCGGGGTCCCCGTCCGCCGGCCGGGTCCACCTCCCACAACGTCGAGACGTATCTGGTCCCTTCGTCGTCGCTCGTCTGCGCGGAGACGAGCAAGCGTCTTCCGTCGGGCGCGAGGACCAGCTCGGTCAGGCGGGGTTGTGCGGCGAACAGATCGTGGAAGGCGGGGGTCTCTGCCGGGACATGAGGCATGGCGATCATCCTGCCTGCGCCGGCCGCTTCACGACAGGCCCCCGCGACGCGGGTCGGACAACGCCCCGACGACGTCCGTCAATCGGGGAACCTGAGCTGGAACAGCGCCAGACACCGAAAAGGGCCTACCGAGTCACGCGTCGAACTCGGTGAGATCGATGACGTGAACACGCAGCGGAACGTCGTACACCGGATGTACGGTCTCGCGTTCCGGCACCATGCCGAGCTTGCGGATGACGTTCTCGGAGGCGTCGTCGCCCGCGCGGCTGATGCTGATGACGCGGCCGAGACCACGGTCCTGAAGGGCGAACTCCAGCGTGGCATGAGCCGCTTCGGACGCGTAGCCCTGTCCCCAGAACGGTGAGCCGAGGCGCCAGCTGATCGCCACATCGGCCGATACCTCCGGAAGGAAGTCGGGTACCGACAGACCGACGCAGCCGGCCAGTTCACCGGAGGCGAGCAGCTCGACGGCGAAC
The DNA here is from genome assembly GCF_045041235.1 of Streptomyces sp. NBC_00076. Classification (NCBI taxonomy): domain Bacteria; kingdom Bacillati; phylum Actinomycetota; class Actinomycetes; order Kitasatosporales; family Streptomycetaceae; genus Streptomyces; species Streptomyces sp. NBC_00076. Next base: position 10,286,868 of record NZ_CP108242.1, on the reverse strand, counting down.
AGTCCGAAGCCCTCCTCGTCCCATTCCTCCTCCCACCGCTCGATCTCCTCCGCCGTGTGCTCCACGTCCCGTACCGAACCGTCGTCGATCCAGCGCATCACCCGCGGGTCGGCGTTGATGTCCGCCATGGGCACGAGGTCGTCGTCGTGCCAGCGACGGAGGAGGAGACGGGGAGTGCGGATCTCGATCATGGCGCCCATCCTGCCGAAGGAGGGGGCCGCACCGGTAATCGGCACTCGCCCGCGCGGACCGTGGTTGTTCTCCTACGACGTGGTTCTCCTACGTCGCCGTTCTCTTACGACCGGCCGGTCACGCGGCGCGCACCCGCTGCCGCATCGAGCGTGCGGGCAGGGCCGCCGCGGGGCGCGCGGGTACAGCCGGAGTACGTGCCGGCCGCACCCGGTGGGTGGTCCTGGTCGGATCGACGACGGCCTCGCCGAAGGTGATCCTGCCCGTGGAGTGCAGCGCGTCGCATTCCTTGGTCGGCAGTGCGGCGTAACAGCTTCCTCGCCCCGTGTCGGGGTCGAACGGCTGCCAATAGCTGTATCTGCGGCGTCCGTCCGCGTGCACGGTGAGGAACACAGGGGTGCAGGGGTCGGAGATGACCCGCAGAACGTCACCACCGGTGGAGCTGACCGGTGTGCGGGAACGACCCGAGGTGAGGACGGAAACGGGGCGCTGCGCTGGTTGGGGCGTGGACTGCATCTGCGGTGACCTTCCTGCGGGGACTCAAGACCGGCTACCCAGTGCAGACGATCTTGATCTCGCTTTCTCGGCATTGTTCATCACACCACTGACAACGCGGCAGCGTGGCTGCCTCACGGGTGCTGACGCCGAGTCGTTCTCAGGACTGAAGACGGGTGAACGGGGTGAGCAGTTCCGCAGGGGGTAAGCGAGTTGAGGCAGCGAGAGGCGCCGTCGGCGCCGGAGGGAAGGAGCCACATGCCAGGCATGCTGGAACGAATCAAGCGGTTCGCGCAGAGCCCGCAAGGGCGACGCACGGTCGAGCAGGCGCGGCGGGCCGCCGCCGACCCTCGACGGCGGGCCCAGGCACAGCGCCTGCTGGGCAAGCTCCGCGGCCGCCGCTGACGGCGGCCGCCATCCGCCGTCCCCTCGGGGTTCTCGCGGCCCGGCCCACGGACGCGGCCGGGCCGCTCGATCGCGCCCGACGACTTTCACCCGGCGTGCCGTCGACAAGCCCGGCGTCGACGAAGCCACTGTCGACGAACCGGCCATCGGCAAACCATCCACGTTCTGATGCCCTGGGGGCGTCCACCTGCTCCCCCTCGCTCACGTACCCGCGAGGCAGCCGCCTCCGTCCCGTGTGACGCGGCCGTCGTGTCACCCCGGCCGTCGGGGCACCCGGACGTAGCTTGGTCCGCGGTGACAAGCCGGATACACACGACGACGAATCCCATGGTGGCGTGATGTGTTGGAGTGCGACGGCCGACCTCGTGGCGGGCGGCGCCGTCGCGGGCGTGGGGGTGGCCTGCGTGGCGCGGGTGCGCAGCGGTCGGGAGCTGCCGCTCGCCGCGCTGCCGTTGCTGCTCGGAGCCCATCAGATCGTCGAGTCGGCCGTCTGGGAATCGGGGGGCGGCAGCGGACCCGCGACCATCGCATGGGCGGTCATCGCGCTGCCCCTGCTGGCGGTGTGGGTGCCGGCCGGGGTGCTGTGCGCCTGCCCGCCGCACGCCCGGCCCCGGGTGTACGCCCTGCTCGCCGTCGGAGCCGCGACGGCCGCGATGCTGGCGTACGGGCTCGTCACCGGGCCGGTGACGGCCGAGATCCGCGGTCGCACGGTCGGCTACACGTTCGACCTTCCCCTGACGCCTCTGCTCATCGCGGGCTACCTCCTGGCCACGGTGGGCTCGTTGCTGGTGTCCGGTGACCGGTGGCTGCTGATGCTGGGGACGCTGGTCGCCGTGGGGGCACTGGGCTGCTGGGTTCTGTGGCGGCTGGAGGTCGTCTCCACCTGGTGCGCGCTCGCGGCGGTGTGCTCCCTGGTGCTGTTCCGTTGGGTCGGCACACGGCCGGCTTCCGTGCCGACTGCGCGTGGTCCGGCCGCACGGCACTGACATCGGGGCACCTGGCTCCCCCAAGCCATATTACTGAACCGTAACCTTCCAAGCGCTACCGCCGGTAACATCATTGCGGCTACGGTCCTGACAGTCCGTCTAAGAGCTGTACGGGCAGCGCCGGCTGGACGGCCGGGCTGCCCGCTCCGCCTTGTCCGCCCACCGGACAGTCAGCCCCCGAGCCGCACGCGAAGCTCGGCCTCCCCCCACATTCGGAGGTCCGCCATGCCCGCAAACGCACGCATAGTGGCCGCAGCCGTCACCGCTGCCGCCTGCCTCGGCGCCACAGCCGTACCGGCCGCCGCGACAACGGACACCGGCGCCGTGACCTCACGCGGCGTCACCATCCCCACGTTCTACAACCCGCCCGCCACCCTGCCGGTGGCCAACGGTGCCCTGGTGCGCAGCGAGCCCCTCCCGCTGGCGCTGAGCCTGCCCGGCATCGACGGACCACTGCCGGGCACGGCCACCCGTCTGATGTACAAGTCCACGGACTCCGACGGCGGGCCCGTGGCGGTCACCGGCGCCTACATCGAGCCGACCGCCGCCTGGAAGGGCAACGGCGCACGACCGCTGGTGGCCGTCGCACCCGGCACCATGGGACAGGGCGACCAGTGCGCCGCCTCCCTCGGCCTCGAGCATCCTCTCCGGTTCAACGGGCAGACCGTTTCCGTCGGCTACGAGACCCTGGCCGTCTACCGTCTGCTCGCCAAGGGGATCGCCGTCGTGGTCACCGACTACGCCGGGCTCGGCGCCACGGACCGTCTGCACACCTACGTCAACCGCGTCGACGAGGCCCACGCCGTTCTGGACGCCGTCCGTGCGGCCCGGTCCCTGCCCGGGACGTCCGTCACCGCCGGCTCCCGCGTGGCACTGTTCGGCTACAGCCAGGGCGGCGGCGCCACCGCGGCGGCCGCCGAACTCCAGGCCACCTACGCTCCCGACATCACCCTCGCCGGCACCTACTCCGGAGCACCGCCCGCCGACCTGGCCGAGGTCACCAAAGCCATCGACGGGAGCGACCTCGCCGGGGCACTGGGCTGGTCGGTCAACGGGTTCCTGCAGTCCGACCCCGCCCTTCGGCCGATCGCCGACGCCCACCTCAACGCGACGGGCAAAGCGGCGCTCACCGACCTGTCGACCATGTGCGTCGGCGACGCACTGTTCGCCTACAACTCCGCGCGCAGCACGACCTGGACCACCGACGGCCGGCCGATCAGCGACATCATCGCGGAGGAACCCGCCCTGCGCGCGTTCCTCGCCGCACAGCGGATCGGCACGATCAAGCCCAGCGGCCCGGTCCGGTTGGCGACCGGCACCAGCGACAACCTCGTACCCCACGCGCAGGCCCGTCAGCTCGCCGTCGACTGGTGCCGCAAAGGCGCCGACGTGACCTACAAGTACGTTGCCCTGCCCGACGTGGGCAACTCGCTGATCAACCACTTCGCTCCCCTGCTCACCGACCAGGGCGAGGCCATCTCCTGGCTCACCGACCGCCTCACCGGCAAACCCGCCACGCCCAACTGCTCCGGCCTGCCCTCGCAGCCCTGAGGAGCGGCCTCACCACAGACCCGCGGGGCGAGGTCGGACGGGACGGTTCTCGGGGCAACCGGACAGGAGAGCCGCCGCACGACGAGGAGCGCCCGCGCATGGGAACCACCGTCCACGTCCCGCAGACCCGGGACATGATCGGAGACGAACTCTCCGGCGACGAAGCGTTCACCGCCCTGCGGCATTACGGGGGACGGAGGCTGCTGACCGACTCCTTCGCACGGTTCCGGTACGCGGACGGCTTCACCAACGCACGGGCGCTCGCCTTCCAAGTGGTGCTCGGACTGGTGCCGTTCACCGTGGCGCTCGTCGGTCTGGCAACCTCGGTGCACACGGAGGGGGTGGGCCGGATCATCGAGCTCACCCTCGGCCGGATCGTGCCGGGTGCCAGCGCCGACGTCGTCGAGGATGCCTTCGACGGGACCCGGCGCAGCGCCCAGGGCGACGTCTGGAGCACGCTCGCCCTGTGGCTCGGTCTGGCGTTCGCGCTGTTGAACCTCGCCTCGGCCATGGGGCAGATCGAGCGCGGCGCCAACCGCATCTACGGCATCGAGCGTGATCGTCCCTTCCCTCGCAAGTACGCCCGAGCGTTGGTGCTGGCACTCACGGCGGGACTGCCCATGGTGCTGGGGTTCGTCGTCCTCGTCGCGGGCGCGGCCGTCGGTGATGCGGTGGCCCGCTCGGCCGGGTGGGCGGGCGCCGGGCCGCAGTGGTGGGGCGTGCTCGACGTTCCGGTCGGTCTCGCGCTGGCCTGGGTGGCTTCCGCCGTGATCTTCCGCTGGTCGCCCCGGCGGGTCCAACCGGGCTACACCTGGCTGGCGTTCGGTTCCGCCGTCCATCTCCTCCTGTGGGTGTCGGCCACGTGGCTGCTCGCGCTGTACGTCGAGGAGAGCGGCGCCTTCGGATCCGTGTACGGACCGCTCACCGCCTTCGTCGCCCTGCTGCTGTGGGCCAACCTCACCGCTGTCGCGCTCTTCCTCGGCATCGCGTTCGCCGCCCAACTCGAAGCGGCCCGCGCCGGCATCGCATCAGCGGTACGTCCGGACCCCGGACCCGGGGACTGACTACCCGCCTCGGCTCTCCGCCTTTCGATCGCCGCCGCGACCGACCTGCGACCGAACCGAGCCAACTCGCCCTGACACGAACAGGCTTGCATTGGCCTAGACCTGATGGCGGCCTGGGGCTAGGCTCTGCCCAACGCCATGAGAGCGCTCTCAGATTGCGTTGTTCCGCCCCCACCCTGGAACGACGAAAGGCAGTTCACATGAGACGCAGCAGACTCCAGCACGTCACCCTGGCCGTCCTCCTCATGCTCGGCAGCTGGTCGGCGGCCGGGACCCTGCCGGCCGCAGCGAGCGACTCCTCCGACTCGGCCGCGTCCGAGACCGCCTCCCCCGGTCTACTGGAACCGATGCAGCGGGACTTCGGCCTGTCGAAGGCCGAGGCGGAGGCTCGACTGACCGCGGAGCGCGACGCCACCGCCCTGCTGCCCACCGCGCGCCGGGCCGCCGGAGCGGCGTACGGGGGCTCGTGGTTCGACGCCGCGAGCCGGCGGCTGACCGTGGCGGTCGCCTCGGACACGGCGGCCACGACGGTCCGGGCGGTACGGGCCACCGGCGCGCAGGTGCGGACCGTGGAGCACAGCGCGCGGCAACTGGACGCCACCAAGGCACGCATCGACCGGCTGGGCGCGCCATCGGGCGTCAGCAGTTGGTCCGTCGACCCGTCGGCCAACGCGGTCGTGGTGAACGTGGTCGAAGGCGAGCGCGCCGACAACGATGTCCTGCGGTTCGTCGCCCGGGCCCGCGAGACCGGCCCGGTGACGGTACGGACGGTGCGGAACGAGCCCCGGACCTTCGCGGCGGGCACGGTGGGCGGTGACCCCTACTACACGGGCAACGTCCGCTGTTCCATCGGCTTCTCGGTCCATGGCGGGTTCGTCACCGCCGGGCACTGCGGCCGGGCGGGAGCCGGCGTCAGCGGCTGGGACGGCTCGTACATCGGCACCTTCCAGGGCTCCTCGTTCCCCGACAACGACTACGCGTGGGTCAGCGTGGGCAGCGGATGGTGGACGGTGCCGGTGGTCCTCGGCTGGGGCACGATCCCGGACCAACTCGTGCGCGGCTCGGCCGAGTCGCCGGTCGGTGCCTCGATCTGCCGCTCCGGCTCCACCACACATTGGCACTGCGGCACGGTGCTGGCGAAGAACGAGACGGTCAACTACAGCCAGGGCGCGGTGCGCCAGATGACGAAGACCAGCGTCTGCGCCGAACCCGGGGACTCCGGCGGCTCCTTCATCAGCGGTGACCAGGCACAAGGGGTCACCTCGGGTGGCTGGGGCAACTGCGGCAGTGGCGGAGAGACCTGGTTCCAGCCCGTCAACGAGATCCTCGGCCGCTACGGGCTCACCCTGCACACGGCCTGAACCGAAGAGGCCGGAAGGGCCGGAAGGCACGCAAGGCACGGAATGGCCGGAGGATCGCGGCGAACCGGCGGCGGATCCTCCGGCCCACCGGTTCGATGCGGATCCTCCGGCCATCGGTTCGATGCGGTCCAACTCGCTTCGAGGAATACCCAGTTGTCGCGACCATTGAGCCTTCGGTAGCGTCGCGCGGCGACAGACACGTGCTCACGGTTCGGCGAGGAGGTTGATGAAGATGGCTGCCATGGCCGTGTTCAGCATGCCCTTGTCCGGTCCGCGCGCCGTTGGAGCGTGGTCCGGGTCGTACGAACGACCAGGAGTGTCACGTGTCTTCTCTTCTCCCCTCATCCGCTGACGCGGACCTACGTACCGACCGGCTCATCCTGCGGCCATGGTCTCCCGACGAGATCGCAACCGTCCTGCACGGTTCCCGACTCGACCACTGGGCCGAGGACTTCCCCGCGGAGGGCGACCAGGTCGTCGCCGGCCTCATCGGCCGGAACGCCGACTGGCTCGGCGCCTACGGCCACCGTCTCGTGGTCGAACGCGGCAGCGGCCTGGTGGTCGGCTCTGTCGGCCTGTTCTGGCCCCCCACCGATGGTGCACTGGAACTCGGCTACGGCATCGTGCCCACCCGTCGCGGACGCGGCTACGCACCCGAAGCCGCCCGGGCGCTGGCGGAGTTCGCTCTCACCGCTCCCGATGTCCACACGGTTCAGGCCGACGTCGAAACCGCCAACCCGTCCTCCGTCCGAGTGCTGGAGAAGGCCGGCTTCCAGGAGATCGGCAGGCAGGACGGCGTAGCCCGGTTCCACGTCACGAAGAGGCGCCCGAACCGGCGCTGACCCGAGGGCACGGGGGTGGAAAGCGGTACGCCGACCACCCCCGTGCGCACCGGGCGACGATGACGGCCCGCACCCACGTCCCCGCCCGCGGCGCGGGCCAGCGCGCGAGGGGCGCGGGCCCGCGGGGCGATGAGCCCTGCATGCGCCCCCTCCCCAAGGGAAAGAATGCGCCACGTCAGTGATCGTGTGGCTGAGGTGCTGTTCTCCGTCTCTTCTCTCCTCCGCCATCAACTCGCCGGAAGGGCTGGTCGGTTCCCGTGTTGTTGCGTCTGCCGGTGTCCGTGTCCGAAGCACAGGAGTGCCTGACTGAGGGGGCCGTGCCGATCGGCGGTGCGACGCTCGTGTGGGCCACCTGGCAACAGGACGGGTTCCCCGACCAGGCCATGTCCCTGCGCCACTTGCCGGAGGCCAACGTGATCGAGCGCGAGGCCCTCGGCGCGGCCGTGGTGTTGCGCCAGATCGACGACCGCGTGCCCGAGGCACTGCGTCGGGCGGCCTCGACGGTGGGGACCGGAGCCGTGCGTCGTACCGCCACGGTCGGCGGCAACCTGGTCGGCAGCACCCTGCGCTGTCTGCTGCCCGCGGCTCTCGTACTCAACGCCCGTGGCGTCGTTCTGGAGGTGGACCGGGTCCACGAGACCGACCTCGCCGAGGTTCTGGCCAAGCGTCACCTCCTGCTCGGCCTTCGCTGGCACGAGCCGGTCGTCAGCGGGTACCGCAAGCTGGACGGTGAGGCCGGTGGACCGCCGCCCTTCATAGTCGCCGCCGCCGTTCATGCCGACGGCGGACGCCACCTCCTTCGTGTCGCCGTCCGTGACGGTTACGAGGTCCTCAACGACAGCACCGTGTACGACATCGGCACCGGCACCGGCACCGAACAGATACTGAACGCCCTCCAGGGCACAACCCTCGGCACTCTCGACGCCTCCGGCTGGGACGTGGTCCGCCAGCACGTCACCGAGGTGCTGGCGGGCCTCACCGGCCACTGAAGACGCGGCCGGCTCGCGTGGCCAGGCGGCGAGTGCCGCCCTTCACAACCGCCGCGCCATGAGGTGGAGGTCCGGCCGCCATCATGTGCGTCCCTGCGGGCGCCGTCCCGTGCGTGCCGTCCCGTGCGTGCTGCCCTGCGCGTACTGAGGGGGCGTGACCTGACGCCCAACTGACACAGGTGTCACGTACGTTGACCAGAAGCACGCACGACAGCACAATGAGCGCGCGCACTCGTGAGAGCGCTCTCAGGCCTGCCGTGTGCCCTCTCCCGGCCTGACCCGCACCTTCGAGGAGACCCATGACCGGCAGCCAAGGCCCGGTATTCAGCCGTCGCGCCCTCATCGGGACCGGCCTCGGTGTCGGCGCCTCGGTCCTCGCCGTGGGCGGAGCCGCCGCGGCTTCGGCGGCGGAACGCCCGTCCGCGGGCAGAGCCGGCGCACCACAGCGGGCGTATGCCTTCCTCGCCGCCGCCACGGACGCCTATCCGGACCATGGCACGATCCGGCTCGCCCAGAGCTACTCCGACCAGGCCGGCCTGTTCAGCACCGCGTTCACGTACGACAACGCACTCGTGATCCTGGCCCATCTCGCGTCAGGCACCCGGGACAGCTGCTCCCGGGCCGTGGCGCTCGGTGACGCGCTCCTCTACGCCCAGGCCCATGACCCCGCCCACGACGACGGAAGGCTGCGGCAGGCGTACAACGTGGGGCCGTACACCTTCTACGACGGTTCACCGCAGCCGGACGGCTTCGTACGAGCGGACGGTACGGCCAACGTGGGAACCCAGTTCGGCTTCACCGGCACCGCCGTGGGCGACATGGCCTGGGCCGGCATCGCGCTCGGCGCGCTGGCCCGCCGGACCGGGCAGCGCCGCTTCCTCACGGGGGCCGTCCGGATCGGCGAGTGGATCGAGCGCGTCGGCCGTACCGACGAACCGCTCGGCGGCTACAAGTTCGGCGTCGACGGCGCCGACGCGAAACTGCCCTTCACCTCCACCGAGCACAACACCGACCTGGTCGCCCTGTTCGGACAGCTCGGCCGGCTCACCGGCGACAAGGAGTGGCGTGAACGGCGGGCACGGGCCGCGGCCTTCGTCACGAGCATGTGGGAACCGTCGGGGGGCTTCTTCTACACCGGCACCAACGACGGCGTGACGATCAACAGGTCGCCGATCCCCGAGGACACCCAGACCTGGACCCACCTCGCCCTCGCCTCCCCCGCCCACGCCCGCTCGCTGGACTGGGCCGCGACCGAACTGGCCGTCCTGGACACGGCCGACCGACGCAACAGCACGGTGCCGGCGGGACAGTCGTACGAGGGTGTCACCTTCAGCTCGGCCGGTCTGCTGGCGAACGAGGACGCTCCGATCGCCGAGGGCCAGCCCAAGCCCGACCGCAACGGCGTGTGGTTCGAGGGAACCGCGCACCTGGCGCTCGCCCTGCGCGACCGGCGCGCCGCCGGCGACGAGACACACGCTCGGCGGCTGCTCGCCTCCGTCGAGCGCGCCCAGGACCTGCTCGGCGACGGACAGACCGTCGGCGGCGGAGCACTTCCCGTGCGGTCCGGAGTCGTCTCCGCGAGCAGCCCGCTCGACACGGGTTTCGGGTTCGGCTACTACCCGTACCGCCATGCGGGTGCCACCGCCTGGTACCTGTTGGCGGTGGCCCGCGCGAACCCGCTGCGGGCCTGAGCCACGCCGACCTTCATGCCGGCCTTAAAGTCAATCTTGATTGCCGGCCTTCAATCGAGCTTGCTTGCCGGCCTTCACGTCGACTTTCATGCCGACCATCCCGTCGACTTCATGCGGCCTTCACGTCGGCCCCGAGCACCTGAACATGGCGGAAGGCGGTCCCGCTCAGCCGTCCCAGTGGGCGGCGGCGAGGACCGCGGCCGCCGCGCCGGTTCCCAGGACCGCGCCGGCGACGACATCGCCCGGGTAATGCACTCCGGTGTGGATCCGCGAGTAGCCCACCGCGCAGGCCAGCAGGCCGAGCGGGACCGTGGCGACCGGGAACGCGGGGCCCACCGCGGCGGCGAAGGCGACAGCGGAGGCCGTGTGGCCGGAGGGAAAGGACGCGGACGCCGGCATGGGCACGTGCCTGCCCGGGAACGGCGAGTCCTCGGCACGGTGGGGACGCGGCCGCCGGACGAGACGCTTCCCGAGCAGATTGGCGGTCGTGGAGGCGACACCGACGGCCGCGACACCGAGAACGGCGGCACGACGCGGCCGACCGGGGCGCAGGGCGAGAAGTCCCGCGGCCACGAACGAGATCTTGGAGTGGTCCGCGGCCGCCGACAGCCGCCGCAGTGCGGAGTCCAGCGTGGGTGTCCTGGTGATCGTGACGGCCTCGTAGAGCGCCTGGTCGAGGGCGGCGAGATCACGCATCAGGCCTCGCTGCGCCCGCTGGTTCCGCGAGGGGCGGTCAAGCATCGCTCTGCTCCTGTTTCTTACGGGACGGGTGGGGGGTCCGACCGAAGGCGAGACGGACGACACGCCGCCAGTCGACGGACGGTGCGACGTACGGCGCGCCCGGACGATGTCTGGGCACCCGCACCCTCAGGACGCCGGGCCGTACCGTGCACACGACGGGCTGGGGCAGGGTCAGGGCCTCGCCGTCGACGGCCACCGGGATGAACTCCTCGTCGGCCTCGACGACCACGCGACGTGCCTTCAACGCCGTGATACTGCTGGCCCGTTCACCGCGCAACGCCAGTTCGGCGGCCTGCGCGGGGCCTTCCACCCGGACCGCGATCACACCGAGCCTGCCCGCGTCGAGTCTGGGTCTGCGTCCACCTCCGAGGGGATCGGCCCTGCCGTAGGGGTTGTTGCTGACCAGGAGGGCCTGCGGGGTGTGCACCCGTTCGTCGTCCGCCCGGACGTCGAGGGAGGCGCCGCCGTCGCCGACCAGGAGATCCGGCAACTGCTCGAGGGCGGTGGCCGCCTTGGCGTCGCGATAGTCGGGGCTCTGCACGATCTCCGCGTACGCCCCGAACGAGACCGTGTTGACGAACGGCCGCCCTTCCACGTCCCCCAGGTCGAGGCGCAGTTCCACACCGTCCGACAGAGCGTCCAGGCAGGCGGCCGGGTCGTCGCGGTCCAGGCCGAGGTCCATGGCGAAGTGGTTGCGGGTGCCGGCGGCCACGACCAGGAACGGCAGCCCGTGTTCGGCCGCCACCCCTGCCACCAGGGCCTGTGTGCCGTCACCACCCGCCACGCCGAGCAGATCCGCCCCCTCGGCCACGGCCTGTCGCGCCAAGGCCACCGGATCCGGGTTGGTGTCGAGGTCGAGCAGCACCACCCGGGCGCCCAACGCCTCCGCCCGCTCCACCAGGTCGTGTTGGCCGACCTTGCCGCCTCCGGAGCGCGGGTTCATGATCAGCACCGGTCGGCGGGGCGGCCGGGCCGACCGGGTGTGCATGCCGTGCGGCTTTCGCAGGCGGCGCAGCGCGCTCCTGGCGCAGACCAGCCCCAGCGCCCACGACGCCACCGCCGCCACCGCCACCACCAGCAGTCCTGACACGGCGTAGAGCACCAGGACGCCCACAGGCGCGGCCAGCGCCAGCAGGGCGCCCAGAAGGCGGGCCGGCCCCCGGTGGGCCAGGGCCCACCAGATGCCGGCACCGGCCAGGGCCAGTCCTGCGAGCCCCAGCAGCAGGATCGGCCACCGGCCGGATCCGGCGCCTGCCACCACGGCCGCGACGGCACCGGCGACACACAGCAGGGCGAGCCTGGCCAGGGCTCGCACCGACAGCACATCCCGTCGGGCGGTGCCGTTCGGTGCCGGCTCGCTGCTCGTTCGGGTCGCGTTCATGATGCGTCGGGTGGTCCCCCCGGGGTTCCGCGTTCCGCGTGCACGCGGCCAACGGTTTCCCCACCTGCTCGGGGTCCCTTCCCTGCCTCTCTCTCCATGGTCGTTTCGGGCCGCCGGCCCGGTATCCCGACATCCGCGGACCAGTGCCACGGAATCAGGCGGACCTGCGACTTCAGGCTCGGCGAGCCAACGATCTCATGGGGCCGCGGCCGGTCGCGGCACGAGGTGTACGCGTCCACTCCCTGTGTGTTCGCTCCCTGGGCACGCGTCCACTCCTCGCGTTCCTAATCCCCCCGGCCCTTCCCGCGTCGCCTGGCGACAAGGGGGGTGCCCGCGACGACGAGACCGAGGGCCACTACTTTGCCGGTTCCGAAATAGGCGCCCCAGTGCTCCTCGACCCCGTTCCCCCGCAGAAGGAGCCACAACAGCAGCGCCCCGCCACACACGACGAGGGCCACTCCGGCCGCCGGCTTCAGTCCGGCCCACCAGGGTTCGGGACCCGCGGGCGATATGTCGACATCGGTATCGGTATCGGTCTCTGGCCCTCGCTGCGCGTCACTCACTGTGCGCCGGTCCTCTCTGCGGTCGTCGGCCCCTGATCGACCGTCGGTCCGGGGCGGCCCCTTGATCGGTCGGTCGGTCGGCCGTCGGCCGGTCGTCAATGCGTCGTCGGTGGGAAGTCGGTCCTTGATCAGTCGTCAGGAGTGACGCCGTCGGACGCGGCCAGGTTCCGGGAAGCATCGGGCGTCCGTGAGCTCTGCCCGTTCGGGCAGGTCACTCTGCCTCCGCGCCTCGTGATGCCCGGGCGACGGCGCGCTACCGTCCGTCCGTGACCATCGAGACCCCTCCGGATTCGCCGTCGGCGCCGATCCCACAGGGTGCGCCCGCTCCCTACGCCCAGGCCGTATCGCAGGGAACGTCGTACGGCATGGAGGGTCCACCGGCCACGACCGGCCGGTTGAACGAAGCAGATGAAGCACATGAAGCGGACGAAGCGAGCAGGGAGGGCGGGGAACAGGCCCGTGCGGATCGGGCCGTGAAACCCCGTCGACGCGGCCCGGGCCTCTTCACCGTCGTGGTGCTGCCGGGGCTGGTCACACTGACGGGCATCGTCGGCTGGCTGGTGCTGACGGGTGGCCTGTCCCCCGACCCGCCACAGAACTCCGCTCCCGGCCCGGTCGGCACGACCCGCGTCGACGCCTCCTACCTTCCGTGGCTCCGCAAGTCAGCCTCCGCCTGCTCGGTGCTCACGCCTGCCGTCCTCGCCGCCCAGATCGAGCAGCTCTCCGGCTGGAGCAACGACACCGAACGCCTCTCGGGCGAGAAGGGGATAGCCGCTTTCACGGACGCCCGATGGCGCACCTGGGGCAAGGACGACGACGGCAACGGGCGCTCCTCGCCCGGTGATCCGGCGGACGCGATGATGGCGCTCGGCCGGCAGGACTGCTCGCTGGCCGAGAAGGTGACCGACCTCAGGACCGACGGCACCGTCACCGGCAACCTCGTGGACCTGACGCTGGCCGCCTACGCCGTCGGCACGGAGGCGGTGGCGGAAGCGGGCCGTGTGCCAGCGGAGTCGCGCGACTACGTCGCCGAGGTGAAGGCACTGCTCCCGCGCTACGAGGCGTTCGACCGCGAGAATCCCGACGACACGGCGAACCGGGCGCCGGGCGCGGTCCTGGCAGCGCCGGTGAGCACCCTCACCGTCACCTCGTCCTACGGTTCCCGCGAGCACCCGCTGACCGGAGTGACCAAGCTCCACACCGGGGTGGACTTCGGCTCGCCGCAGGGAGCGCAGGTCTCCTCCGCCGCCGCGGGACGCGTCGTGTTCGCCGGGATGACGAAGGCGTACGGCAACCGCGTCGTGGTCGACCACGGCACCATCAGCGGCAAGCCCCTGCAGACGACCTACAGCCATCTGTCGTCCCTCCAGGTTCCCGTCGGCCGGACGGTCGAAGCCGGCACGCCGATCGGACTCGTCGGGTCCACCGGCCTGTCCACCGGCCCCCACCTGCACTTCGAAGTGATCTTCGACGGGGGATACACCGATCCAATGCCGTGGCTCAGCCCGAGCTCGTGACACAACACGCCTTGTCGGCACGGGAGTTCTGCCTGGTTCCCTGAAGTCGCGCTCCGCAAGGGGTTGACGACGGCGTGCGTGGCGGTCACCTTCGATAGCAGCCAGAAATGGGAGCGCTCCCATACTCGCGGATCGAAGGATGGCCTCATGGACACGCCCGGTCGCTTATCCCGAAGGACGTTCGTCACGGCCGCCGTCGCGGGTGCCGTGGCCGGAGTCGCCTCCCCCTCGCAGGCATCCGGCACGCGGGCCCGGTTCCACACGGCGGGTCGGGTCAAAGGGAGCGCCGACGGGTCTGTGCGGTACAGCTGGCCCGGCATCTACTTCGAGGGGCGTTTCCGCGGGACCGGGGTCGGCGTCGCCCTCGACGACGCGGACAACGACTACGACGTCCAGATCGACGGAACCACCGTCGAAACACTGGTGACGCCGGGACGGACCACGTTCTGGCTCGACGGCCTCTCCGACACCGAGCACCGCGTGCGGCTCGTGAAACGCACCGAAAGCCCGTGGGCGGTCGGCCGGTTCGGCGGATTCGTCGCCGCTCCCGGAGGCGCCGTCCTCCCGGGCCCGCGGGCACGGAGCAGACAGATCGAGTTCATCGGTGACTCGAACACCGCCGGCTACGGCAACGTCTCCACCACGCGCGACTGTTCGAGCAACGGCGGAGTCAACCGGAACACCAACGCCGACCTCGCGTTCGGCGCCCTCACCGCCCGCGGCCTCGGCGCCGACTACCAGATCAACGCCTTCTCCGGCCGCGGCATGGTGCGCAACTACAACGGCGGCAGCCCCGAGGCCGACTTCCGCACCTACTACGACCGGGCCCTGCTGAACGTCGACGGCGACGTCTGGCGCAGACCTACCGACTGGCGTCCACAGGTCGTCGTGATCGGACTGGGCCTCAACGACTTCTCCACACCCCTCAACCCCGGCGAACGCTGGGCGACGCAGGACGAACTGGTCGCCGCCTACGAGACCGCGTACCACGGTTTCCTCGACAAGCTGCGCACCCGCTACGGCCCCAGGACGTTCATCGTGGTCAGCGCCACCCACCTCTGGAACACCACCGCGTTCACCGACGCGACCCTGCGCATCGTCCAGCAGCGCAACCGGCGCGGCGACAGCCGGGTCGGCCACTGGTACTACGACGATCCCGGCCTGGACCACCTCGGCTGCGACTGGCACCCCTCCCTCAGCGACCACCGGATCATCTCCGGGCTGCTGGAGGACCACCTCGCCGGCCTGCCGCTGCGCTGGTAGCCCGCTGACGCGGGACGGAATCCTCCATGCAGATCCTTCATGAAGCAAAGGTGAATTACTTTCGTCTGTCAGGTGTACAACCTTTCACCCCCTGATCACGTCGAACTGGCGAACAACGCGTCACCTGCCGCATGCAAGTCCCTGGGGGGAAGTCTTGTCCGTGATCGTCCGTTGGTTGTGTGCCGTCCTGCGCGTGCGCGGGAAGGCCGACCTCTGCCTGGTGTTCCTCTTCGGCGCCGGCTTCGCACTGCTCCCCGTCTTCGCACTGATGCCGTCCCTGTGGGGCTTCGCGGCGGCGTCCGCCGTGAGTTACCTCGCGGACGAGGCGTTGCATGTCCGAGCGCCCGGTTTCGTCCGCCGACTGGCGTCGCTGCAGTTCAATCGCACCATGCGGTTCGCCGCCCGCACGGTCATGCTCCTCGCGCTGGCCCAGCGTATGGATGCACCGGAGGTGGTGCTGGCCGCCGGCCTGGCCGCCTTCACCACCCACTTCGCGATGGTGATGCTCTATACGGCGCTGCACCGCGGCATTCGCCTGCGGCGGGTCCTGCCGGTGGCCGTGCGTAATCTCGACATGAGCGAGGCGGGTATCCCGGCGCAGCCGCCGGCCTTCCTCTACCGGCGTTTCCTGCGCAAGCTGCTCCATCTCGATGTGGCGGCGCACGCGGCACTGCTCGCGGCGCTGGCCGCCGGAACCTGGTATCCGGCGGGCATCGGCTACGCCGTGACGGCCGGGCTGCCCGTGGCGGCGGTGCTGGCCCTGCTGGTCCAGTTCCGTGCTGCCCGCCGGACGCCGCCGCGGGACGAACTCATCCGCGAGGTCAACCGGCAACTGGCCGACTACCGGCCCGAGGTGGCCCTGTATTTCAGCTTCGCCGCGGTGTCACGGGACTTCATGTACCAGGTCAACATGTGGATCGAGACGCTTGAGCAGCTCGACCGGCGGCCGTTGATCATCCTCCGGGAGCACGCCTCGTTCCGTCATCTCAGCCGTACCTCGCTCCCCGTGCTGTGCGTGCCCAAGGCGGACGACCTCGCGGAGCTGGACCTGTCCGGCGTGCGCGTCGTCCTGTATCCCGGCAACGCGGGCAAGAACGTACACATGCTGCGGATCGCCGAGGCCAAGCATGTTTTCATCGGCCACGGCGACAGTGACAAGCTCGCCAGCAGCAACCGGGTCAGCAAGGTGTACGACGAGATCTGGGTGGCCGGCCGGGCCGGCCGCGACCGGTACCAGCGGGTGCGGCACGCCATCAGCGACGACTCCATAGTCGAGGTGGGCCGCCCGCAACTGGCGCCCATCCGGCTGCACGCCGACCACACGCCCGGTCCGCTGCCCGTCGTGCTGTACGCCCCCACCTGGGAGGGCTGGAGCGACGACGACTGCCACACCTCCCTGATCCCGATGGGCGTGCCCCTGATCGAGAAGCTGCTCGCGCAGAACGTACGGGTCATCTACAAACCGCATCCGCTCACCGGCAAACGCTCACCCGAGGCCACCGCCGCGGACCGGGCCATCCGGGCCATGCTGACCGCCGACAACGAGCAGCGCGAGGCCGCGCAGGCGCAGGAGGCGCTCGCCGCCGTCCGGCCGCGGCTGGCGGAGATCCGGGCCCGGCTCGACGAGTTGGCCGGCCGACACCAGGGTGACTACGCCGAGCAGACCCGCGCCGCGCGGGTCCCCGGCCACGACGGCGCGGCCGAGTGGCACGAACTGCACGCCGAGTGGCACCGGATCTACTGGGAGAGCCGCGGTGCCGTCCGGCACAACGTGATCCTCAGCCAGCTGCCGACCCTGTACGAGTGCTTCAACCAGGCGGACATCCTGATCAGCGACGTCTCCTCCGTGGTCGCCGACTTCGTGGCCAGCCTCAAGCCGTATGTCCTGACCAACGCCAACGACCTGCCCGACCAGGAGTTCCGGGCCGCGTACACCACCGCCGGGGGCGCCTACCTGCTCGACCGCGACTGCGCCCGGCTGCCGGAGATCCTGCGGTCGGTCCGCGAGCCGGACCACGATCCGATGGCCCCGCAGCGCCGTACGCTCAAGGAGTACGTCCTCGGCCCGGACACGCCCACATCCATGGAGCGGTTCAACACCGCCCTCAACGCGCTGGCCGCCCTGTCCGAGGCGGAGCTGACCGAGCGTGAGCAGAGCCTGGTGATTCCGACGCAGCGGACCGACTCGGCTCCTCGTGTGGACCTGGCCGGTCCGTCCGATCGGCCGGCCCCTCTGAGCAACGTCTGAGGGGTGTCGCGCGGGCCCGTTCGGCACTGTCCCCCGCTCCGGCGGCGGTGACTCGGCTGACGGCGCCCGCGCGCCCGGTCATCGTGGTGGGGCGTCGGTGTCCACGAGGCCGGCGATGTGGGCGGTGACCGTGTCGAGGATGTCGGTCCAGGCCGCGTCGTCGCCGAGCACCAGGTAGTTGAGGGTCAGCCCGTCCGTCATCGCGGCCAGGTAGCGGGCCAGGACGGAGACCTCCACGCCCAGTCGGAAGTCCATGCTCCGGCCCAGCTCGTCGATGAGTTCGGCATACGCGTCGCCGTAGAGCTCGTACTGGCGTCGCGCCAGATGCTCGAACCCCGGCTGACGCAGGGCGTACTGGGTCAGTTCGTAGGTGAGCATGTGCTCGTCGGGGTGGGCACGGACGTGGTCCCAGTACGCCTGGAACCCGGCCCGGACGGTCTCCTCCAGCGTGGCCCTGGGCCGTATCGCCTCCTTCACCACGGTCACGGAGTGCTCCGTGAGGGTCGTGATGACGGACTCGATCAGGGCCTGCTTGGAGTCGAAGCAGTAGTGGAAGACGCTCAGGGACACCTCCGCCTCAGCGGCGATGGACCGGGTCGTCGTCCTCGCGACGCCGTCCCGGGTCATCGCCCTGATCGCCGCCTCCGTCAGCTGTCGGCGCCGTTGTGCCGACGGCATCCGTGCCATGTGCGTGCCCCTCGTGCTCGTGCCGGCCTGCCGTCAGCTGCTGTGGACGCCGACCTCGCGCAGCGAGTAGCCCCAGTCCGTGCCGCGGTCCAGGCCCACGAAGCGGACGTAGCGGGCCGGTGTACCGGTGAAGCGGGCCGTGTCCAGGCCGCCGTCGCCCGAGGTGGTGGACCAGGCGGTCCGCCAGCTCACGCCGTCGGTGGAGAGTTCGACGCGGTACGACGTCGCGTAGGCGCGCTCCCAGTCGAGCGTGACGCTCCCGACCCGGTTCGTGGAGCCCAGGTCGATCCGCAGCCACTGGTCGTCGCTCCAGTCGCTGGCCCAGCGGGTGCCCGTGTCGCCGTCCACGGCACGGCCCGGCGCGTAGCTCGTGACCGGGTTCGACTCCGACGAACTGGCCGTGACCGACGCGCCCTTGGCGAGGTTGGCGCCCGCCTGGTGCCGCTGCGTCGCGCCCCAGGTGTCGAGGTAGGACTCGGCGCCCCGGAAGAGGTCGTCCACCACGCCCTGACCGCCGACGCGCCGGATGTCCTCGATCCAGTCCGGGACGAGACCGTAGTGCGCGGCGCCGTCGGTGTTCAGGTCCCACGTGCGTCGGCCGGTGGTCTGCTTGTCGATGACGGAGCCGCCGTCGACGCTCTTGAAGGGGTAGGTGACCTTGTTGGCGGCGTCCGCGCCGCGCGGGGCCGGCCAGCCGCCGACTCCGTTCATGTCCGTGCCGAAGCCGTAGCCCACGTCGTACTTGTCGCGCAGGGCGTTCGTGCGCTTCGCCTCGGTACTGAACTTCTCGGAGCCGTACATGTACTGGGCGACGAAGCCGCCGAGGCCGTAGACCCGCTCGGTCCAGTTGAGGTCCATCCAGCTGTGCGAGGAGAGCACACCGGGGTACGACGCCGACTCGAAGATGTCGAGCACCCGGCCGGTGGCCTTGACGCTCATGTGGTCGATCTCCAGCATCATCTTGCGTTTCATCATGCCGCGGGCGGCGTACTCGCCGAGGTCGGTCAGTCCGCGCGCGTTGCACTGGGCGTCATCGTCGTACGCGGGGACCTGCACGCCCGCCGGGAGGTCTTCCTCCGCCTTGGAGGCGGCGGTGCCGATGGGGTTGTCGTGCTGGGGGCCGGTGCACTTCTCCGTCTTCCAGAAGGTGCCGGTCGACAGGAACTGCCCGACGTTGATGGCCGTTCCGAGCCCGCCCTCGTCGAAGCGGACGCCGCACAGCGCGTTGTCGAACTTGTGGCACAGGAACATGCTGCGCACACCCAGCGCGTACAGCTCGTCCAGCCCCTTGTCGATGTCGGCCTTGCTGCACTGCGCGATGTCCAGGACCTGCTTGCAGCCGAACGGCTCGGACGTCTCGACGCCCAGGACGACCGCCAACTTGCCCTGCTCGACGACCTGTCGGGCCTGAGCGCTGTCGGTGACGATCCGGAACCAGCCCTTGCCCGTGCCGCCGTACATCTTGTCGACGTAGGCCTGGAGGTCGTACGTCAGCTTCGCCTGGAGGCGGATCGACGTCATCTCGTCGCAGCTTCGGTCCTTGAAGGGGTAGATCGAGCAGATCACGCCGTTGGTGACGAGGTCGTTGACGAGCACCCGCTGGCCGCCGCGCCAGGCGCGCTCCACCCAGGCGTAGTAGTTCTGCTGGTGGGTCAGCGAGTCGTAGGCGGGCCAGTCCTTGAAGGTGGGCCAGCCGGCCGGATCGTGCTTGCCGTCACCGCCGTTGGTGATGTAGTCGAAGATCGCGAGGGAGCCGTCGGGGTAGTGCTCGGGACAGTCCTTGAGCGCGTCGGCGACGCCGGCCTCGGAGAACGTCTTTCCGCAGATGAGCCGCCCGCCGAAGCCCTCGTTGGCGAACAGGTGGTTGTGGGCGTCGACGAAGCCGCGTACCTCGCCCTGTGCGTTCGTGCCGGTGAACGGCTCACCGGTGACGTTGATCTGGGAGTCCGGCGCCGGGCGCGCGGTCGGCACCCACCAGTCGGCGCCGGCCGCCGAACTCGGCGTAGGGCCAAGGAACATGGCCAACACGAGAAGCAGCAGCGACATCAAGGTGACGTCTTTGCGTCGGCGGTACGGGCGTCCGGTCATGGTCACTGCCCACGTCCCTCGATCGGCGGGATGGCACGGTCGACGAAGGCACCCTGACTGCCCAGCGAGTTGTCATGACCGGCGCAACATATGCTGACGAGGATCGCGGCGCGCGCATTCCGAGTCAAGAGTCCGGGACGCTTGACCTGATGAGCGCGCGCTCGACCTGTTCTCCACCGTTGGGCTCGGCCGAGGGTGGGGCGGGCAGTGACGGGCGGCATGGAGAACGCCCCCGTCACTACCCAACCCCTGTCCGACCAGGCCGGTTTCGTCGCCCAGGCCCGCCGCCCGTCGCCGTCGGCTTCCCCTCGCCCGACTCGCCGGCCGCACGCGAGCACCGGAGCGATCGGCGCGCGGGTGTCGGCCGCGTGCTCAGGCGCCGGGGATGGCGCGGATAGCGGCGATGTCGAGTTGCAGGCGCACCTTCTCGCTCACCATGGCGCCGCCTTCGGCGAGTTTGGAGCTGTACGTCAGACCCCATTCGGAGCGGTTGATGGTGGTGGTCCCGTCGAAGCCGACACGTTCGTAGCCGAAGGGGTCGGTGACGTGCCCTATGTAGGTGAGTTCCAGCACGACCGGCCTGGTGACTGCCTTGATGGTCAGGTCGCCGGTCATGCGGTAGACATCGTTGCCGGACACCTCGACGGCGGTGCTGGCGAAGCGCAGGCGCGGGTAGGTCGCGGCGTCCAGGAAGTCGCGGCCCACCAGGTGGGCGTCGCGCTGTTCCACGCCGGTGTCGACGCCGGCGGTGGACACGATGATCTCCGCCTTCGAGCGAGCCGGGTCGCGACCGTCGAAGTAGAGGCGGCTCTGGTAGTCGGTGAAGGCACCGCGGACCGTCGTCACCATGGCGTGCCGCACGGAGAAGCCGATCCTGCTGTGTGCCGGGTCGATGACCCATTCTCCGGTCAGCGCCGACAGACCGGGCTCCGGAAGAACGGCCGAGGCGGCGCCCGTCGACCGGGTGTGGGGGTGGGGGGCGGCGGTGGGCTCCGGGCGTCGGAACACGTTGCCACGACTGAACAAGTTCATGATTCACCTGATTACTGCACGAGAGATCCTGCCGCAAGTCCGCACCGGTCACCGGCGCTTTCCGAAGGTACACCGCACAAACCACGCACCTCCTGGGCATGAAAGAGGAACGCAAACTCCACACATCCGCCACCGAACTCCCAGGAAGCAGCGGGAATTCCGAGTGGCGGACGCGATCTGGTCGTCAATGACTCCTTGGGGCCAAACATCCCGAATACCCCTAGGACAGGTCCTAGTCGACTCCGACGAGGGTACGGGTCTCGAAGTCCTCGTAGATTTCGGGGTCTTCGCCCCGGCTCAGTATGGAGCCGAGCCAGCCGAGGAGGAAACCGGCGGGGATGGAGATGATGCCAGGGTTCTGCAACGGGAACCAGGCGAAGTCGGCGGCCGGGTAGAGCGACGCGGGGGTGGAGGAGACGACGGGAGAGAAGACGACGAGCAGTACGGAGCACAGCAGGCCTCCGCAGAGACTGAGCAGAGCGCCCTGTGCGGTGAAGCGCCGCCAGAACAAGGTGTACACGAGCGTCGGCAGGATGGCGGACGCGGCGATGGCGAAGGCGAGGAACGCCAGCGTGGCCGTGTTCGCG
This sequence comes from Streptomyces sp. NBC_00076, assembly GCF_045041235.1. Lineage (NCBI taxonomy): Bacteria > Bacillati > Actinomycetota > Actinomycetes > Kitasatosporales > Streptomycetaceae > Streptomyces > Streptomyces sp. NBC_00076. The sequence continues at coordinate 10,265,188 of NZ_CP108242.1, read as the reverse complement.
CCCCAGGAGATCAGCGCGAGCAGCATGCCGAGGACACCGATGACGGCCGCGGAGAGCCGGGCCACGGCCAGTTCCTCCGTCTGTTTCGCCCTGCCCTTGCGGATCACCTCGCCGTAGACGTCATGAGCGAGAGAGGAGGCCGCGGCCAGGGTGAGGCCGGCCGCGACAGCCAGCAGCGTCACGAAGGCCAGACAGGACAGCAGGGCGGTGAGGACACCGCCCCCAAGGGCGTGCGCCAGCAGCAGGACGGCGGCGTCTCCCTTGCGGTCGGTCTGCACGATGGTGTCCCGGCCCACGATGGCGGTGGCGCCCAGGCCGAGAATGCCCGCGGCCAGGCAGACCAGGCTGACCAGCCCCATGGCCCACACCACCGAGGAGCGCAGGACGCTGCCCGACTTCGGGGCGAGCAGCCTCATCATCACGTGCGGAAGGGCGGCCAGGCCGAGCACGATGGCCAACTGCAGGCTGAGGAAGTCCAGTTTGCTGTTGGTGCTCGCGCCGTAGCGCAGCCCGGGCTTCAGGAACCGGGTTCCCGAACCGCTGTTGTCCGCGGCGGCGGCGAGCAGGGCGCCCACGTTCCAGTCGAAGTGCTGCAGGACCATCACGGCCGTGACACTGACTCCCGAGACCAGCATCACGGCCTTGACGATCTGGATGAACGTGGCTCCGGGCATACCCCCGATGGCGGCGTAGACGATGACGATGGTGCCGATGACGACGACGCACAGGGTGCGGGTGGCGGGACTGGGCTCGCCGGTGAACTGGGTCAACAGAGCCACGCTGCCGACGAGTTGGGCCACCAGGTAGAGGGTGGCGATGGTCAGCGTGCAGACCGCCAGGGCTAGCCGCACAGGCCGCTGCTTGCGTGGCAGGCGCAGCGCCAGCGTGTCTCCCAGGGTGAACCTGCCGGTGTTGCGGAGGGGTTCGGCGATCAGCAGCAGGACCATCATCCAGGCGACGGCCGTGCCGCACAGGTACAGCAGTCCGTCGTACCCGGTCAGGGCGACCAGCCCGGTACTGCCCAGCAGCGTCGCGGCCGACAGGTAGTCCCCGCACATCGCGAGCCCGTTCCGCAGCGGTGTCATGGTGCGGTCACCGAGGTAGAACTCGCTGATCTCGTCGCGTTGGGGTGCGGTCAGCAGAGCCGTGAACAGGGAGACCACGACCACGGACAGAAAGAGTACGAGCGTCAGTTGCAGACTGAAGCGATCTTCGACCGCGGCTGAGGTCGTCACCACGGGCGGTACTCCCCCGCTCCGGGGGCCACCGGCGGCTCGGCCGTCGCACGCCCTCGCGCCGCGACCTCCTCCTGGTGACGGGCCAGTCCACGCAGCCCGCGGGCCACCGGTGCGACGCGGGTACGCATATGGACGAGGTAGCGCCACACGATCACGGCCATCAGCACGAACTGCCCAAGGCCCAGGGCCAGTCCGAGAGTGAAGTGGCCGCTCAAGGACACGTTCATCAGGTCGGGCACGAAGCTGGACAGCAGGACGTACGAGAGGAATCCACCCACGGCGACGGCTGTCGCCCTGACAGAGAATCGACGGTGGGCGCGACGGAGTGACTCATAGGCGGGATCGTGGGACACGGATCGAAGCTCGGCATGTCCGGGGGCCGCGTCGGGATGTGGCGACGGTCCGCCGAACGGCGTGGAGTGCCCTGACAATATGCACCTTCTTTGCTGCTCGTCGCCGCGCATCCGACTCGTTCGAGCTGCCGACCCAGCGGCTCAAGGCGCGCGCCGAGGCGCACCCGAGTCATTCCCTGTGCGGACTTGTGGGGGGTTCGTGAATACGAAATTCGCGTGCTTCGAATGTCCGTGAGACTGGTGCCTTGTTCGGCGTCCGGCCGATACGTCGGGGGGTGGCGACGCCGGCCGGGAGGGGATTGTCGCAGCGCACCCGTTGAACAATCAACCGGCAGACAGATTGTTTTTGACGCTGACTCATTCACATGGCGAGGCGTCCGGACTCACTGCTGGACGGCCTGCGGAAAGGACGCCCTTCGGAATAGGTCTGCACCTTTTTCCAGGGTCAGGTTGGCTCAAATGCAGTGCTCAGCTTTTGTACGCGACAGGTCCAGGACGAGGGCTGCGGCCCATGAGGGCGCCGACGCCGCGAGCAGTTCGTGTTCGGTGCACTGGGTCTGACCCTCGCCGCCCTCGCCCACCCCGCCATGGTCGGGGCAGTTTTTCGCCTCTCATGACTCTTCGGCACAGCCGCCGTCGGCGCGCTCTCCATGCTCCCCGGCGGTCGCGTTCGCGTCCTTGCGGCGAGCTGAGGAAGGGGTGCCTACATGCGGAAACCCCACCCCGCTGGGCGGGATGGGGTTCCTGTTCGAGCGCTGGGCAGGCCTTGCACCTGCATCTCCCCGCAGGAAGCGGGGCGTCTTTCCTTGGACCACCAACGCATCGTCGGACACCGGAAGTTCGGCGCCGCGTTCTGGATCAAGCTTACCCCAGGCTGGAGGTTGCGCGAACCCACACTCGCACCGCGGCGGCTGTCGTGTCGCGGCGTGCCGGTGGTGGCTGCTTGGGGGAGGCGGGACCCTCCCGGACGGGGCGTGGACACCTCGAACGCCACCGGGGCGTCCGAGCTGTACGCCCGCCACGGGATGGATGTGCACCACGCCGTGGCCGCCTGGGAGACGGCCCTCGGCCGAAGCACCGGCTCAGCGGACTCCGGTGGTTTCGCGTGACACCCGGTACAGGTCCGTGCTGGTGCTGATCAGTTCCCGCTGTTCCTCCCGCGAACCGACCATCGGCTGCGAGCCGTTCAGCGGTACCTGGGCGCTCTCCGGCAGGAACTTCACCGTCACCAGGCCGATGACCCCGGCCAGCATCAGGTAGTAGGCGGGCATCAGATCGTCGCCGGTGACGCTGACCAGCGCCTCGGTCACGAGCGGAGTGGTGCCGCCGAAGGCGGCGACGGCGAAGTTGAAGCCGATGCCCATGGCCGCGTAGCGGACGGCGGTCGGGAACAGGGCGGGCAGGGTGGCGGCGCTCGGTGCGGCGAAGCAGCCCAGCAGGGTGGAGAGGATGAGCACGCCGAAGATGGGTGCCCACGTTCCCTCCGCCTTGATCAGCAGGAAGGACGGGACGGCGAGGACGATCATCGCGGCCGCCGCCACACCGTAGAGGGGCCGTCGGCCGACCCGGTCACTGAACCGGCCGAGGAAGGTGATCAGCAGCACGATCCACACCATGCCGATCAGCACCAGGACGTCCGCGGAGCTGCTCGAGCGGTGCAACGTCTCCGTCTGATAGGTGGGCAGGAAACCGGTGACCATGTAGTTGGTCACGTTGTAGAGCAGTACGAGGCCCATGCAGATCAGCAGCGGCCGCCAGTGGTCCTTGACGATGCTCCGCAGCTCGCTGCCCGCCGACTCCTGGGCGAGGCTCTTCTCGTGTTCGTCCAACTGCTGCTGGAACGCCGGGGATTCCTCCAGCTTGAGCCGCATGTACAGACCGATCACCCCGAGCGGCCCGGCGATCAGGAAGGGGATCCGCCAGCCCCAGGAGAGCATCTCCGCGTCGGTGAGCAACAGGTTCAGCACGGTGACCAGGGCGGAGCCGAGGGCGTAGCCGGTGAAGGTGCCGAAGTCGAGCCAGCTGGAGAGGAAGCCTCGGCGGCGGTCCGGGGAGTACTCGGCGACGAAGGTGGTGGCGCCGCCGTACTCGCCGCCGGTGGAGAAGCCCTGGACCATGCGGGCGAGCAGCAGCAGGATGGGCGCCGCGATGCCGATGGTGCCGTAACTCGGGATCAGGCCGATGGCGAAGGTGCCGACCGCCATCATGATCATGGTGGTGGCGAGTACCTTCTGCCTGCCGACCCGGTCACCCAACGGGCCGAAGATGAGGCCGCCGAGGGGGCGCACCACGAACGCCGCGGCGAAGGTCGCGAAGGAGGAGATGACCTGGGCGGCCGGTGAGGCGCCAGGGAAGAACACCTTGCCGATGGTGGCGGCGAGGTAGCTGTAGACGCCGAAGTCGAACCATTCCATGCAGTTGCCGAGCGCCGAGGCGCCGACCGCACGCCTCAACAGCGGCGGTTCGACGACCTGGACGTCCTCCTCGCGGAAGGCGCGCTTGTTCCGTCGCAGCCGTCGGGTCAGTTCTTCCCGGACCTGCTGCGGCAGCTTGGCAACGGACTTCGGAAGGTTTCCCTTGCTCGGCGGATTGGGCTGTTCCTCAAGATCCACGTCTGCCACAATTTGCCGCCTTTCTACCGACTTCGTCTGTGTCACGCCGATCGTCCGGCGCACGTCAGTGCTGCTGCCCGGGTTTGCGCGTGCCACACAGCAAACGATCACGTCGCTGGCGGGCGCGGCGGCGGATGCTCGTCCTCGACCCCGCCGATGCGGAGCTGCGGCGGCCCGTCGGCGATCGCATACCTCGGCGAGTCCGCGGCGTAATCGCGCTCGGTGCGCACCTGGCCTCCACGGCCGTGTTCCTGGACGATCAGGGGGATTTGGCGACGCCTTGGTCGCACGGGTAGCGGGTCGTGCGCGTCGGACCGTAGTTCCGCCGGGTTGGGATGTCCCGGAATCCCGCAGGAGTCGTCCAAGTCGCATTCGGTTGGCGAACCCTTCGTGGACCGGCGGGGTTCACCGACATTGCTGCACCGAGGTCAGGAGGGGTCACCAGGCCACTCGCGCGGGCATCGCGGAAACGACGACGGCGGCTGATCTTTCCGGGCCTACGGGCAGCGGTCATTCGCCGGCGCGACAGGCTTCGCCGGAACCGTAGGGACCGGATGTTCGGATCCTGTCGGGAGGGCGCGTTCCCGAGAACAAGTGGTGGAGAACGGCCTGTTGCGACTCTCGGGAATGTCCACGGGGCCTTTAGGATTTCGACGACCACGACGGGGGAAGTGTGTAATGGACACCGTTATCGTGCAGTTGCCCGACGAAACAGCGGCGCACCACAGCGGAATTCACCGGAAGCCGCGGCTGATCCACATGGGGCCCGGTGAGACGAAGGACTTCGGCCGGGGGGCGCCCGGCGACGCGCCCGCCATCGTGCTGGCCGATCCAGGGGTGTCGCGCCTTGCGGGACGCATCGAGGCCGCCGGGGACTTCTGGCGCCTGTCGAACTTCAGCGCCACCTCCACCTATGTGGTGGAGAACCTCGAAGGGGCCGGCGAGTACATCAAGGTCGCCCCGGGACGGCTCGGCGCCCCCGTTCCGTTCGAGTTCTCCAGAGTGGTACTGCCCGCGCTGGACGGCACCTCGACGTTCAAGGTCTTCGCACCGCAGCACGCCTACGCGCCGGACGGGGCGGGTCCCGACCACGGGGAGCGGACCGTCAGTCCCTTCTCCCTCGACCCGACATCGAAGTACTTCCTGGTCCTGGTCGCGTTGTGCGAGCCGAGGCTGCGCAGTTCCTCCGGTGCGGCCCTGCCCGGCGCCGGGGAGATCGTCGAGCGGCTGCGTCCTCTGGAGTCGTGCGGTGACCTGACCCGCTCGGCGGTGAACTACCACATCGACTATCTGACGGCCGCGAAGCTCCGGCTGCGGAGCGTCCACGAGGACGACCTGCCGGCGGCCGGCCCGAGGGACGGCGGGCGGGTGGGTGCCAAGCGCGAGGACGTGGTTACGCTGGCCCTGCGGTTCAACCTGGTGCGCGAGGAGCACCTCGCGCTGCTGCCCAGGCGCACCTCCGCGCCGTGCCCGGCGACGGCACCCGAGGTGGCGGCGCCACCGGCTCCCGCGCACCGCTGACCGCTGACCGCTGACCGCTGACCGCCCGCAAACGAAGGCCGCTGACTCCCGCACCTACACCGCTGTCCTCGCGCGGGTCCCTGACATGTGTCAGGAACCGCGGGGCCTCTCCTCTCCCTATCGTGCTGAGTGCCGGCCAGGTGCCGCGCAGACCACATGACCACAGGGGGAAACACAGCATGCCCACTCGCACCATCGCCAGGGCCGCACTCGTCGGCGCCGGCGCGCTCGCCCTGCTCGGCCCGATCGCGGCCACGTCCGCCGTCGCCGCCCCCGACCGGGGCTCCGCCACCGCACTGGCGGCTCCGTACGCGGTCGAGCCGTACGAGACGGTCAACGTCCGCTCGGGCCCGGCGACCTCGTACGACAAGGTCGGCAGTGTCGCGGCCGGCCAGCCGCGCGGCGCCTACTGCTGGAAGCACGGCGAGACCATCCGCGACAACGGCTACGTCAACGACGTCTGGGTGCAGCTCGTCGAGGGCTACGTCAGCGCCGTCTACCTCAAGGGCGACCAGTACGGCGGACTGCCCGCCTCCGCGACCTGCTGAACCGTCCGTACGAGCATCATCCACCTCATGGGGGACCCACACATGCAGAGTCTGATACGTCGCTCCGCCACCGCCCTGGCCGTCGCCGCGCTCGCCACCGGCGCCCTCGCCACCACGGCACAGGCCGCTCCGGCCACCGCCGACGGCGGTGACCCGACCCTCACCGACGTCTACATCTGGGCGACCGACGTCAACCTGCGCGCGCAGCCGACCACCTCTTCCGCGGTGCTCGCCGTCCGCTCGACATACTGGCTGGACGCCGTGTGCCAGAAGCAGGGCCAGACCATCACCGACCCCGCCGTCGGGACGAACAACTGGTGGACCGCCGTCCAGGAGTTGTCCGGCAGTGACATCGCCTATGTGAACAACCTGTACCTGCGGGGCGGCCAGAAGATCGCGGGTGTCCCGGACTGCTGACCTCGGTCCGCACGCCGCCGCACCCGCTGCCGTTCTGCGTGCCTGCTCGCCCGGCCCCGGCCCGCCTTCCCGGCGCGGTCGGGGTCTTCGGCGCGTGATAAGACGATCAGCGAGACATCGCGATCAAGGAGCGCACGTGACAGAAGCGGCACCGGCGACCACCGGCGGACGGGTCTTCGTCGACAAACAGAGCCCCGAGGCGTACCACGCCCTGACCGCTACGGCCGAGGCCGTTCGGGGAGTGGCCGCCGCCGCGGGACTGGACCGGCTCCTCGTCGAGCTCGTCAACATCCGGGTGTCGCAGATCAACGCCTGCGCGTACTGCCTCAACCTGCACACCAGGGCCGCGCTGCGGGCCGGCGAGACCTCCCAGCGTCTGGGGGTCCTTCCGGCCTGGCGGGACACCCAGTTGTTCACGCCCCAGGAGCGGGCCGCGCTCGCACTGGCCGAGGCCACCACGCGTCCGGCGGACATCGCGGCGCAGGAGAGCGCCTGGGCCCAGGCGCGGGCGGTGCTGTCCGACGACGAGATATCGGCGGTGATCTGGGTGGCGATCACGATCAACGCCTTCAACCGGGTCTCCGTCATGAGCAAGCATCCCGTGCGCGGTGTTCCCGCGCCGACATCGCCGCCGTCATCGGCCTGACGGCGATGTGGCGCCGGCCTGGGCCCGGGGGCGTGGGCTTGGCCGAGCGGAACGGGCGCGCGGACCGGGCGCGCGGACCGGGCCGGTCGGCGGCGCGTCACGGGCTCGGTCCGCGGCGCCTGACAGGGCTTCGCGCATCCGCATCTCCGCGGGTGGGGTCGGACCCCTTGCATTCCAGGTCCTTGCTCCGGCGGCCCCTACTGCCGACCTGCGCGCGCCCGGCGGGGCGCGCGTCGCCGGTTCGTCGTGGCGGTCGTCCCGGCCGCCACGAGGCGCGGGCCGGGCCGACCGGGTGGACGCGCTGTGTCAGCCTTGGCGGGCCTTGAAGCGCGGGTCCTTCTTGTTGATCACGAATGTCACGCCCCGGCGGCGCACCACCTGGGCCCCGGGCCTGGACTTCAGCGAGCGCAGCCAATTGCGCACCTTCATGTACGTGCCTCCTCCTGCTCGAACACACTTTCCACTCCGACGGCCTCGACCGTAGTTGCCTGGTCAGTGGCGGACGGTGGTCACTGTGTCTCCGTAGCGTCGCCGGAACCGCTCCACCCGGCCCGCGGTGTCCACGACCCGCGAGGCGCCGGTGTAGAAGGGGTGTCCGGCCGAGGAGATCTCGACGTCGATCAGCGGGTAGGTGGAGCCGTCCGTCCACTCGATCGTCCGCGACGTTCGTGCGGTCGAGCGGGTGAGGAACGTGGCTCCCGCCGCGCGGTCGCGGAAGACGACCGGGCGGTAGGCGGGGTGGATGTCGGACCTCATGGTGTTTTCCTTTCTCACGCCCGTCCGGTGGGGTGCGGTGATCGCGGTCATCGCTCCTCGCGGAAGGTGACGTGCTCCCCGGCCACCGGGTCGTACTTGCGCAGGACCAGTCGGTCGGGGTCGTTGAGGCGGTTCTTGCGTGTCACGTAGGTGACTCCGGTCCCGGCCGTCGACCTGAGTGTGACGACGGGACGCGCGGTGGTGCGTGCCATGAGGTCCTCCTTCCGCCCACATCACGGACTTCTTGGCCCGTGCATGTCAGCTACGTGGGTCACAACGCCGTCCCCCGCCCGTGCATTCCCGACTCCTCTCCCCGGGCGATGGGCAGCTCGGGTTCCGAGCGCGTCAGGTGAGGCGGACCGGGACGCGGTGGTCCGGTCGTCCGTCCTTGGCGAGGATGGAGTGGTCCTCGGCCACCGCGCGGTAGAGCCGCAGGCCGGAGGCGACCTGTACGTCGCGGGCCGTCCACACCTGGCCCCCGTGTACGACCGAGCGGCGGGAGAAGACCTCGATCGCGGCGTCCGTGTCCGGCCCCTCCACCACGGCGGCGACGGCCGACAGGTAGACGCCCTGACCGCAGCCGATCGGTACCGAGGAGTCGAAGACCACGATGCCCACCTGGGGTCGCACCGCGATGTTGCGCGAGTGGGCGGCCTCCGGCGCGGAGACCCAGAAGAACTCCCTGAATCCCCGGTGGGCGAAGTACACGGGCGAACTCCACGGTGTGCCCGTGCGGTCGGCTGTGGCGAGCACCAGGTACCGGTTCGTGTCGATCACCGCGCGGGCGATCTCGGCCGGCGATGCACCGGTCACCATGTCAGCGGCTCCTGCGATAGGTGACCGTGAAGTCCCGCTCCCAGGCGGCCGGGCCGCCGGTCGGCGATGTCTCCCAGGTGCCATGGATGGTGTCGCCGTCGTCATCGACATCCCCGGTGAACCGCTGCCGGAACGCCAGAGGGGAGAAGTCCGGCGTCTCCCGCAGCAGCCTCCACATCCCGTCGGCGAAGGTCATCGCGTACAGCCGCACGACGCCGCGCGAATCGAAGTAGTGCTGGGTGTACGCGCCCGTCTCGGGGTCGACCGCGATGATCGCCATGCTGTCCGGTGCCTCGGCAATGGGGATCTTGGTGTGCTGGATCAGGAACCGTCCGTCCAGGGTCCACTCGAACACGCTGTGTGCGACGGGCGCCGCCAGGCCCGGAAAGTCGGCCTCCACGCCCCACGCTCCGACCAGAACGTCCAACCTCCGCAGGGATTCCTGCCGTGCCGATTCTTCCGTCGCGCTCATCGCGCATGCCTCCTCGCGGTCGTCGGATCTCCTCGAAGGGGGGACCTCGGTGGCGGGAGGAACTCATCGGTCGTACCGCGTCCCTCTTGCTGTTCTGCCTTGTTCTCCTTGTTCTCCTTGTTCTACTTGTTTTGCCTTGTTTTGCCTGGTTCCTCTGTTCCGGGCTGCTCCCCTGTTCCGTCTTGTTCTCCCTTGTTCCTCCTTGTTGTTCCTCCTTGTTGTTCTTCCTGTTGTTCTTCCTGGCGCGGGGAGTGGGCGCGAGGTGTGATGGATGGCGCCGCACGGTCGTGGTCGCGTCAGGATCCATCAAGGAGTCGCCATGAGCATCACCCTGTCGACCTCTTCGCTGTCCCCGTCCGACCGCGCGGAGTTCTGGCGTGACGCCGTGTCCCACACGTTCATCCCGCTGGACGTCGAGCTGTACGAGGCCCAGCCGTCCGCGGCGACGATCACCAGCCATCAGCTGGGACCGCTCCAGGTCTCGTCCGTCTCGGCGGGACCGCAGAAGGTCGTACGGGATCGCCGGATGATCGCGCGGGGCGGCGAGAGCCACCTCACGCTCACGATTCAGCACCACGGCACCGCCCGGCTGGAACAGGACCGGCGTGAGGCGTTCCTGGAGCCGGGGCAGTTCGCCCTGTCCGACTCCGCACGGCCCTTCCTGAAGGAGCTGCCGGCGAAGTTCGGTTTCACGGCGTTCCATCTGCCCCGCACCGCGCTCAACGTGACCGACGGGGACTTACGGGCCCTCACCGCCACCGTGTTCTCCCCCACCGGCGGCTGCGTCGGCGTCGTGGCGGCCTATCTGGGAGCGCTGGCCCGCGACGCGGCCGGGGTCCCACCCGAGGCCGGACGCCAACTGGGGCTCACCGCCTGTGACTTGCTGGCCACCCTGATCCGGGAGCGTCAGGATCGGCAAGCTCCTCAGGCCCCCGAGGCGACCCGCGCCATGCTGGTCCGCGTCAAGGACCACGCGCTGAGGCATCTGATGGATCCCGGGCTGTCGCCCCAGTCGATCGCGGACGCGCACCACGTCTCGGTCCGGTACGTGCACAAGCTCTTCGAGTCCGAGGACACCACGCTGGCCAGGTGGATCCAGACACGTCGGCTGGCCATGTGCCGTCGGGACCTGGCACGCCACTCGTCACGCGGGCTCGGCGTGGCGTCCGTGGCCCGGCGTTGGGGTTTCGTCAGTCCCGCGCACTTCAGCCGCGCCTTCCGGGCCGCGTACGGCGTGTCGCCCAGCGACTGGCAGGCGACGGCGCGCGCGAGCGAGCACACGCGGACTCCGGCGGACGGGCCGCGACCGGCATACGCGGACGCTGACCAGGGATGAGCGGATGCCGACCGGACCCACGCGGGCTCTGCCCCGGCGTACGCGGACGACGACGGGGCCCTCACGAACGACGCCCCGTCGAGGGCCGCACGACCGTCGAGCCGGCCCGCACGACCATCGAGCCGCCGTAGACGCACGCCCCTGCACAAGCCGACAGATCGACAGACCAACAAGCCGACACGCCGACACGCCGACACGCCGACACGCACAGCCTGCCCAAGCAGGCCCCGCACCCCCGCCTCAGTCCGTGGCCCCGCCCTGCTCCAGCCACCTCTCCCGCAGGCTGTTCGCCTCGTCCAGCCATCGTTCGGACCTGGCCTCGCTGAAGCAGCGGACGGCGTCCTCGATCATCTTTGTCGCCTCGTCCCGCCGGTTCAGCGCCCACAGAGCTCGCGCCTTGCGCATCGCCGGCACGCCGCGGTTGAGCGGAACACCGACCCGGGCGTCCCGCTCCAGCGCGCGGTCGCAGGTCTCGATCGCCGCCTCCCAGCGTCCGAGGTCCAGCAGTGCCAGAGCCTTGCCGCTCAAGGCGTTCATGGCCGTGACGTCGGCGATGTGCGGCGCCGGGGCGGTGGCCGGGTCGCTCACCCACGCCACGGCGGTGTCGAAGGTCTCGACGGCTTCCTGGAAGCGCCCCGCCGCGCGCAGGTTGAGGGCGAGGCCCATGAGGGCCTGCGGGTGTCCCTCCCTGTCCCCCGCGGCGGCGAACAGGGCGACCGCGCGCCGGGCCTTGTCGACAGCCACACCGAACTTCCCCGAGTCCGTGGCGGCGTAGGTGGCGTACGTCAGTGACCACGCCTCCTGCACGGGGTCATTGGCCTGCCTGGCGAGCTCGGCGGCCTCCAGGGCGAGGGCCATGCCGTCGGCGGGCCGTCCGAGGCAGCTGTTGAACGCCCAGGCGAGGTAGTTGGCATGGGTGGCTTCGAGACCGGGGTCACCGAGTGCATGGGCGGCGGCTCGCGAGAGCGCGAAGACGGTGTGCCAGTGTCCCCAGTGGATCCAGCGGTCGGAGAACCAGTGCATGGACTCCGCGACCTCGACGACCCTGCGGTGTTCGCCGGCCGCCGCCGCGCTGCGCAGGGCGGCGAACCAGTTGGCGCTCTCCGTCCGCAGCCAGTCCTGGGCGGCCGGTGCGTGGCGCAGGTCGACGAGCGGATCGTCGACGGTCCGTGGGCCGACGACCGGTTCGAACCACTGCCCGGCGCTGCAGGCCGTGTCCAGGAGCCAGGTGTGCAGGGCGGTGCGGGCCGCCTCCCGTTCCTCGGCGCTTTCCTCCTCGCTCAGGCGCTGGTGCGCGTACAGCCGGACCAGGTCGTGGAAGGCGGCCCGGTCATCGCCGGCGGCGTTCAGCAGGCCGAGTTCGATGAGCTCGTCCGTCAGCTGTTCCACCTGCGCGGGCCCTAAGGAGGTGAGTGCCGCTCCGAGGGCGGGAGCGAAGTCGGGGCCCGGTACCAGGGAGAGCCGCCGGAACAACTTCCGGGCAGGCTCGGCCAGTTGCTCGTAGGAGAGGGTGAAGGCCGTTTTGATCCGGAGGTCTCCGGCGGTCAGCCGGTCCAGGCGCAGGTCCTCGGCGGCGAGCCGGGCGGCCAGGCTGGTCGCGGTCCAGGCCGGACGGCTCACCAGGCGGTTGCCCGCGATACGCAGGGCGAGCGGCAGGCCTCCGCAGAGGTCGGCGATGCGCTGCAGGGAGGCGGTGTCCTGCTCGTCCGTCCCGGAGCCCGGTCGGTCCCCGGTGATCGTCTCCAGCAGGGCGGTGGCCGCGTCGGCCGCGAGAGGGGACGGTACGAGCCGGCGTGCGTGCTCGATGCCTGTCAGGGCGCGGCGGCTGGTTGTCCAGAAGGTGCAGGTCCCTTCGCCCGGCAGCAGCGGGCGCAGGTGCGCCTCGTCGGCGGCGTTGTCGAGGATCACGAGAACGTTCTTGTCGCGGATCAGACGACGGTGCAGCACCTGGCGTTCCTCGAGGTCCGCCGGCAGGTCGCGTTCCCGTACGCCCAGAGCCTTGAGCAAGCGGGCCAGCGCCTCATGAGGGGCGAGGGGCTGGGCGTCCAGGCCGCGCAGATTGATGAACAGGCATCCGTCCTCGTACCGCTTCGCCTGCCGGTGGGCGGCCTGGACGACCAGTGTCGTCTTGCCGAGCCCCGGAGCTCCGCTGATGATGACGGCGTGCGTGCCCGCTCCCGGTCCCCCGACCGTGTCGAGCCAGCGGATCTCCTCGTCGCGGCCGGCGAAGTCGGGGATGGGCGGAGGGAGGTCGCACAGTCCGGACGGCGTGCGTCGGGTGCGGCGACGGCCGTCGCGGGCTGCGGCGAGCAGGGCGTCGGCGTCTTCCGGCCGGAGGCCGAGGGCGGTGGCCAGGGCCTGGACGGTGCGCGCCTGTGGTCCTCTGCTGTGCCCCCGCTCCATGTCGCCGATGGCGCGATCACTGACGTCCGAGGCCTCGGCGAGCTCCTCCAGCGTCATGCCCGCCGCATGTCTGAAGCCGCGAAGCAACGGACCCAGGGCGTCCGGTTGCGGACCGACCACGACGGCGCTTTCCTCTCATCGGCGACGTCCCAGCCTAGAGGACGGCCGACGGTGCTCAGTCCCCGCAGCAGTGGCCCACCCCGCCCGTTCCGGAGCTCGGAACGGTGCCGGTATCGGTGTCCGTGTCCGTGTGGGTGTCCGTGGTCTCGGAGCCGGTGCCGAGGCGGCAGTAGCACGACGCCTCGACCGGTACGTCGGCCGACGCGGCGGCGATACGCAATTGCTGGGCGACGATCCGGGCCTCGCCCGTCCTGCCCAGGCGTACCAGGCACTCGTGGAGGCCGTGCAGGGCCCAGACGTTGCCCGGGTGCTGGAGGGCCCTCGGGAGCGTGTCGTCGAGGCCGAGGTCCGCCCGGTAGACCGCCTCGGCCTCGACGACGCGCCCCTGTTCGAGGAGTAGGGCCCCATACGCGTGGCGGGTCGGCTGCATCCAGCCCCAGGGCTCGTCGTAGGGGAGGTTGTCGTCCAGTGCGATCGACCGTTCGAGCGCGGCGAAGGCGGCCTCGTGGTGGCCTTTGCGGTACTCCAGTTCGCCGTCGAGCATCGCGGAGGCGATCGCGAGGATGTCGGCGCACGTGTTGTTGAACAGCATGCGGGTCTCGGGGACCCGGGCAGCCGCCTCGTGGAACAGTCGCCGTTCGGCCTCCGCCTCGGGGACCCGATGGGTGGCGGAGAGGGCGACGCCCCGGGCGTAGTGGAGCATCGCGGTCGTCACGCAGTACAGGTCCGGGTCGGCCGGCAGGGGCCGCCCGAGGATGTCCTCCCAGCGGCCGAAGCGGATCAGGGCGTGCACCCGCATGGCGAGGAAGGCCTCGAGCCAGTCGGCCATGGGCGGGCTCTGTACACGCAGCAGGTCCTCCGGAATGGACGCCTCCAGTTGCTCGGCGGTCTCCAGGGCGACCTCGGACTGGCCGAGGAACATCGCGCCGTAGATCTTGAAGTGGTAGTTGTGCGACCGATACAGGGTGTAGAAGTTCATCGCCCCGGAGCGTGCGTGGACCTTCTCGTCGGCGATGATCGCGGCGCTGTTGTCCGACACCACGCGTCGGTAGTCGCCGCAGAGCACCTCCAGGTGCGAGGGCATGTGGTGGAGGTGACCGGCGTCGGGCACCAGACCGCGCAGCCGGTCGGCGACGGGCAGGGCCAGCTCGGGGGCCGGCGACATCTCCATCAGGTGGATGTACAGGTGCAGGACGCCCGGGTGCCGCCTTCCGGCGTCGGTGGCGAGCGCGCGCTCCAGGACGGTCTTGGCCTCCGAGGTGCGGGCCCCGTCGGCCGGCTCACCGGTGCGCAGGTCCCACAGTTGCCAGGGGGTGAGGTTCATCAGCGCGTCGGCGTACAGCGTGGCGATGTCCGGGTCGTCGGGGGCGAGGGCGTGGACGGCGCGCATGCTGTCGGCGTAGGGCGTGTTCCACACCGAGCAGTCCGCGACCGGCTGGGCCTGCGGATACCGGGCGCGCAGCGCGCCGATCAGCGCCCGCTCCACCGGGGTGGCACCGCCGGCCTTCGCATGGGCCAGTTCGACGGCGGCGTGGGTACGGTCGACGGTCCTGGTCAGTTCCTGGCCGTCGAAGAACTCCCAGGGCTTGTTGTAGTTCGGGCCGAGGGCGTAGGCGATGCCCCAGTAGGCCATGGCGCAGTCGGGATCGGCCTCGGCCGCCGTCTCGAAGCAGGCGACGGCCTCCTCGTGGTGGAAGGCGTACGTCCACAACAGTCCCCGGTCGAACCACAGTTGGGCCTCGGCGGACGGAGTCGTCACGGAGCGGCCGTACGGGCCGAGATCGTAGTACCCCATGCGTCACTCCTGACTGTGCTGCCGCTCGGCAGGTCCGGTCCCGGAGCCGATTTTCCCCGATCTGAGCCTCTTCGTGCCGGGAATCTCCTCGCGGGCCCCCTTGGAGTGTCGACGTGCGACCGGAGCGTCGACGTGCGACTCGAGTGTCGTCGTTCTACGACGATCACTCCCGGGGTACGACGACGGTCGCTCCCGGGGTACTACGACGGTCACTTCCGGGAAGCGGCGAGCGCCCGACCTCACGCGCCGACGGCCCGGCCACCGGAAGCCTCCGTGGTGACCGGGCCGTCGGGATACGCCGGCGTCAGCCGCCGTCGAGTCGCGATCGCAGGAGCCCCTTGCCCAGTTCGGCACCCTTGCGGCTGTCCGCCTGGGCCTTGCGGAACAGGTCGGCGACCTCGGTGTCCTTCTCGCGCTCCGCGTCCTGGATGTAGGAATCCAGTCGCAGCGCGTTGTTGAGGCACGCCTCCACATACCAGATCAGGTTGTAGTCCTTGTCCGGCGTACCGGTCACGCCGCCGGTCTCCGTGCTGCTGGTCATGAAGATCCCCTCCAGCGCTCGTCGTCGTTCCGGAGTCGGACGAGTACCCGCCGGCTCCACGAGGGAACATGGCGGACGCAGACCGGGGACGGTTTCCGCGGAGGCCTTCGACAACCGGGCGAATTCGTCCGGTGACGGTGTGTACCGCACGGGTGCGCGACCGGTCCCCCGTTCCGGTCGTGCCCCATGCGGTGCGTAGAACTTACGTCCCAGGCAGAACCGTTGTGAATCGCATCGGTGCCCGCCGGTCGGCCCGGAGGACTCACCCGTGCACAGATGAGTCCGGATCGCCCCGGTTCGCCGGGTCCAGGACGGGGGCTTCCAGGTCACCGACGGCCAAGTGGGCGAGGACGACCTCGTAGAGGTCGCTGCCGGTGACGAGCAGGTGGTGCTCCAGGACGGGCTCCGCGCTGCGGACGTGGTCACGCACGGTCTGGGGGTGCATCCCGAGGGTCAGCGCGGCGCGTTCGGCGTTGCCTCCGGCCGCGATCCAGGTGCGCAGCGTCCGGCGCAGGTCGCGAGTGTCCGCGCCCAACCGTCCCAGGAGGTCCTGCGCCCAGCCCCGCACCGCGGTCCCCGCCAGCAGGTCGACCAACCGGGCGGGGGCCGGTTGCGGCCCGGTGTCCTCGGCCGGCGCCTCGGAGAAGCCGACCTGGGTGTTGAGGGCCAGGTGGGCGACCGCGCGGACGGTGAGGTCGGAGAAGTCCGTGGCCAGCAGTCCCTCGACGCGTTCCATACGGGCCCGCACGGTGTTGCGGCTGACGCCGAGGACCTTGGCGGCGCTGACGGCGGTGAACTCCAGGCCCAGCCGGGTGGTGGCGAGCAGTTCGGCGCGGGTGTGGTGCGGGAGCGTGTCGAGCGGCCGCAGCACGCGGGAGCTCCAGTGGTGCAGTCCGGCCGGGTCCATCAGGCGTTCGGGGTGGGTGCGTTCGGCGTAGACGGCCGATTTCTCCGGCCGGAAGCGGGCGACGGCGAGGGCGCTGACGGCCTGTCCGTAGGCGGTGGCGGTACGGGCGAGGCTCTGTCGGACGCTGCCACCGAGGAACGTGTCCGGGGTCCGGGCGGCCAGCGACCTCAGCGCCCCGGCCGCGAACTCCCCTGGGGCCACCACGATCACGTGCTGGTCCACCGCGGGGCAGCGCACGACGAGGGCCTGTTCGTGCGTCGCGTCGAGGCATTCGTCGGCGAGGCGGTCGCGGGCGCCGGCGTCGCCCTCAAGGACGTAGACACAGGCGGTGTCCGTGTCGAGCAGGCCCGGCCACAGGCCCGCCGCGACGCGGCGGGCGGAGACGGTGTCCTCCACCATCAGCAGTTGCAGGATCGCCAGCCGCAGATCGGACGCCGCGCGCCGCAGTCGGTGCCCGGCCGCGGTCGTCTCATGGGCCCGCAGCAGCAGTTCGACGACCTGCGCCGTGCGCAGCACCACGTCCGCGGCGCGCCGGTCGAACGGCGCCGTGCGCGAGACGACGAGCACGCCCGCCATGGCCGGGTGCGGGCGCTCCACTCTCACCAGGCGCATGTGCTGGTCCTGCCCCTCCCAGGATGCGGAGGCGATGCGGCCGGTCACGATGTCCCGGATCAGGTCCTCGTCCACCACGACGCGGGTGCCGGCGAGGAGGGCGCCGGTGCCGTCCTGGAGGGAGGCGGTGCCCTGCACGGCGGCCGCGAGCCAGTCGACGACCCGGCGGACGTCGCGCCCGGTCGGTCGCAGGTGGTCGAGCAGTTCCTGTGCCCAGTCCGCGTTCTCGCCGCCCGTCGCCCCTGTAGGAAGGTGCCTGTCCTCCCGCCCAGCCACGTCGCCCGCCCCCGGCCCTTTCACTCGTGTCACGCCCTGCCGCTCGGACGGTACCCCACCCTTTCCCGCCGGACTCCCGCCCCGGAAACTCGCCTTGACCACTTAACAACTTGTCCACATTTCCCGCTGTCCTGCCGCATGTTCCCCACGCGCGCACATGCCGGTGGCCGTCGAGCGGGAAGGCGGGCGGCGCCGCCGGCAACAGCGTGTCGAAGACGTACCCGCACTTGTCCGCGACCCGGCAGGACGCGGTGTTGTCCACCTGGTGCAACAGGTCCAGGCGCGTCACCTCGTCGTCGCGGAACACGGCCGCCAGGCCGGTGGCGTCCGCCGGGTGCCACGGCCGCAGGGCGAGCGCGGGAGCGGTAGGGGTGGCGGGGGCTTCCAGTCGTACGGTTGTGATGTCCATGGCCGGAGGCTACGTCCGCCGGTCGGCCGGGCGGACGGCCTTTGGCCACCGCGGCCGGCTCCGTGCGGAAAGGCTCCGGAACCCCCGGGCTTCCCCCGTCGGCGCCCGGGCTTCCCCGTCGACGCCCGGTCTCCGTGCCGTTGGCGAGCGGCGCCCGCCACAGGTGTCGTACCGCTGCGATCGCGCCCGGCGCGGGGCTCGCGCGACCGGCGCCGCGGCACGGCATAAGCTCGACGGATGGCGAAGTACTACGACGTGCACCCAGACAACCCCCAGCCGCGCACCATCGCCCAGGTCGCCGACAGCGTCCGCTCGGGCGCGCTCATCGCGTATCCGACGGACTCCTGCTACGCGCTGGGCTGCCGGCTCGGCAGCCGTGACGGCATCGACCGGATCCGGACCATCCGCCGCCTGGACGACCGCCACCACTTCACCCTGGTCTGCCAGGACTTCGCGCAGCTCGGCCAGTTCGTACGGGTCGACAACGACGTGTTCCGTGCGATCAAGGCGTCGACCCCGGGCAGCTACACCTTCATCCTGCCCGCGACGAAGGAGGTGCCGCGCATGCTCCAGCACCCCAAGAAGAAAACGGTCGGCGTCCGGATCCCCGACCACGTCGTCACCCAGGCGCTGCTGACCGAACTCGGGGAGCCGCTGCTGTCCAGCACACTGCTGCTGCCCGACGAGGACGAGCCGATGACCCAGGGCTGGGAGATCAAGGACCGGCTCGACCACGTCCTGGACGGGGTGGTCGACTCCGGGGACTGTGGGACCGAGCCGACGACGGTCATCGACTTCTCCGGCGGCGAGGCCGAGATCGTGCGGAAGGGCGCGGGCGACGTCTCACGGTTCGAGTAGGGGTTCTGCCGGCCCCCGGGGCCGGAGCGGCGGACCGACGGCCCCATGCCACGATGATCGGACCTGCCCCGTCCGAGCGCGGGCAGGGCGTTCACCGAATCCCCACGCAGAGAGCAGGCCCGGCATGACCGCCGTACAGGGAACCGCCGTCGACATACCCACTGAGGACGGCGTCGCCGACGCCTACCTGGTCCACCCCGCCGACGGAGAACCGCGTCCCGCGGTGCTGCTCTACATGGACGCCTTCGGGCTGCGCCCGCAGCTGAGGTCCATGGCGGACCGGCTGGCCGGGGCCGGCTACACGGTTCTGGTGCCCAACCTGTTCTACCGTCACGGGCGGGCGCCCGTCTTCGAGTTGCCGGAGTTCATCGACCCGGGCGCGCGTCCGGAGATCTTCGAGCGGATCGGCCCGGTCATGCAGGAACTGACGCCGGACCTCGCGATGCGGGACGCCGGCGCCTACCTGCGGGCGCTGGCCGACTCTCCGGCGGCCGCCGCCGGTCCGGTCGCCCTCACCGGCTACTGCTTGGGCGCACGGATCGCCCTGCTCACCGCGGGCACCTATCCGGATCGGGTCGCCGCCTCGGCCGGCTTCCACGGCGGGCGCCTCGCGACCGACACCCCGGACAGCCCGCACCTGGTGGCCGACAGCGTCACCGCCGAGCTGTACTTCGGGCACGCCGACCAGGACCCGTCGCTGCCCGTCGAGCAGATCGAGCGCCTGGAGGAGGCGCTCACCGCCGCCGGTGTCCGCCACACCTGCGAGGTCTACGCCGGGGCGCACCACGGTTTCACGCAGGCCGACACCGCCTCGTACGACGCCGCGGGCGACGAACGGCACTGGACGGCCCTGCTGGACCTCCTGAAGCGCACCTTCTGAAGCTCACCTTCTTGAAGCACGCCTGCTGAAGAGCACCTTCTGAGCACGCCTCCCGAAGCGCGCCTCCTGAAGTGCGTCTTCCGACCCGCGAGCGCACCTTCCGCCCCCGGCCTCGGGGCCCTCCGGCATGGAGCGTGCCCCGAGGACGGTGCCACATCGCACCGGTCGAGGAGTCCGTCTGGCTGGAAATCGCCGCTGTGTGACTCGAGTCAACCCATGGTGATCGAGAGTTCTCGGCGTACCCCCGGTAAGCCCTTGCTTTTGTTCTTCTCCTCCACGTAGACCTTGCCCACGAACAGCCGTGACGTGGGGAGTTGGCATATGGAAGGCACGGTTGACGGGTTCCGCTATGGAGCGGTGACCCCTGTGGCTGCGTATCTGATGGCGTGCCTGGGCGGGGCTCTGGGGCTGCGCTGCATCGTCCGCACACTTCTGGACACGCAGGCCTGGAAAGCGGGTTGGCTGGCGCTGGGCGCCGCCTCGATCGGCAGCGGTATCTGGACGATGCACTTCATCGCCATGATCGGTTTTCAGGTCGAGGAGACCCGGATCCGGTACGACGTGGGCCTGACGGTGCTCAGTCTCGTCGTGGCGATCGTCATGGTCGGCGTGGGCGTGTTCATCGTCGGCCGTCGCGGTGCGAGCCGCGCCACGCTCGGCGTCGCGGGCACGATCACCGGTCTCGGTGTCGCCGCGATGCACTATCTGGGCATGGCGGCGATGCATCTGAACGGCGACTTACGCTACGCACCGGCCGTCGTCGCGCTCTCCGTGGTGATCGCGATCGTCGCGGCCACGACGGCCCTGTGGGCGGCGGTTTCGATCCGCGGGTTCCTGACCAGCCTCGGAGCCAGTCTGATCATGGGCGTGGCGGTGTCGGGAATGCACTACACGGGCATGGCCGCCGTCAGCGTCCACCTGCACGACGCCGGCCCTGGGACCTGGGCGGGCGACTCGCCCAGCTCACTGCTGTTACCCATGCTTCTGGGACCGATCGTCTTCCTGGTACTGGCCGGGGTGGTGGTGATGTTCGACCCCCTGCTGGTCCTGGGCAACGGCGAACGGAGCCGGGGCGCGACGCCCCGGGAGAGCGCTGAGGGAGCTGCGGCCGGACCACGGACCGCCGCCCGGCCGGACTTCCGCCTCGATTCGGCCGCCGGTTCCGCCCGGCGCGACGGGGACGCGGGAGCCTCGCGGGATCCGCACCGGGCCTCCCCGCGACCACGGCGGCGGTAGCGGTCAGTTGGTGCCGCGCGGGCACGCACTGGGGGACTCCCCTCTCGGCCGGTTCTAGATCGTTGTTACGGTGCACCGGTGTCTGACTCCTCACGCGATACCGCCGAAGGCGCCGGCTGGGGCACCGCAGAACGCGGCGAGTACCAGCGGCTGATGCCGTCCAAGGTCGAGAAGATCTCCTGGCTGAACCCGAAGACGCTGTGGGCCGCCCGCAACGGCGTCGTGGCCTCCTGGTTCGGGGACCCCACGGGCCGGATCCGCAGCCGGTGGGTGGCGCAGCGGGCGGCGGCCGGTGCGCCCGCCGACAAGGTGATCCGGCGGGACGACCCGGACGAGTTCTCGTTCATGGTCATCGGCGACACGGGCGAGGGCGACGATCCCCAGTACGCCGTCGTGCCGGGCTTCCTGAAGACGGGTCAGGACACCCGCTTCGCCGTCATCGCCAGTGACGTGATCTATCCGGTGGGCAGCGCCGACGACTACGGCACCAAGTTCTTCCGCCCGTACCAGGACTACCGGGCGCCGATCTACGCGATACCCGGCAACCATGACTGGTACGAGGACCTCGGCGCGTTCATGCGTGTCTTCTGCGACGACGCCCCGCCCCTTACTCCCGAGCCCACGCCCCGGCCCCTCACCAAGGCCTGGCTGCGGTCGTTCCTGTGGCACCGGCCGCATCCGCACGACGGCCACCGTCTCGACCAGGAACGGGAGTTGCGCGGCTCGGCGGCCCAACGGGCCGTCCAGCCGGGCCCGTACTGGGCGGTGGACGCCGGACCGGTGCGGATCATCGGGATCGACACTGGTCTGCTGGGCACGCTCGACGCCGAGCAGGGGGCCTGGCTCCGTGAGGTCTCGCAGGGCCCTCGCCCGAAGCTCCTCATCACCGGGTCGCCCCTGTACGTGGACGGCGAGCACCACCCGTGCCCGATGGAGGGCGGTGGCACGGTGGACGACATCGTCCGCGACCCGGACCACCACTACGTGGCGGCGATAGGCGGCGACATCCACAACTACCAGCGCTATCCGGTGCGGGTGGGCGACCGCACCCTCCAGTACGTCGTCTCGGGCGGCGGCGGGGCGTTCATGCACGCCACCCACACCATCCCCCGTATCTCGGTCGGCGGCGTCACCGAGAAGGACTTCCGCTGCTACCCGCTGCGGGGCGACTCCCTCGCCTTCTACAGCCGCCTCTACGGCCGCCGTCTGCGCCTGCGTCGCTTCTTCACGCTCACCGAGGCCGAGGCCACGGCCGTCATCGCGGAGCGGCTCGGCATCTCCGCGACCCGCGCCCCGGGCGGGGTCGTCCGGGTCACCGCGCGGACCCGGCTCGTGGCCAGTCTCCTGGGCGCCGGGGGCCGCCCCGACCGCACGTCACGCTTCCGGCTCCCGGTGCGCAAGATCTACACGCAGCTGTTCTCCCCGAGCTCGGCGACGTACAGTCCGCCCTTCTTCAAGTGCTTCCTGCGTCTGGACGTCACCCCGGAGGCGATCCGGCTGCGTTGCTACGCGGCGACGGGAAACCGCGCCCAGGAGATGGAGCCGCCGATCGAGGACGAGGTCACGATTCCGCTTGCCTGACGGGGCGCGGGAACACTTCCCGTCACGGTCCGGTTGGCACCGTCGTACGCGTTGATCGAAGAACGCCGGAGGAGCCCGTGCCACCCGCCTCTCGCCCGTTGCGCAAGCTGGGCTTCCTGACCATCGGCCTGTTCGACGAGGCGGATCCGCGCCGGGGCCACGAGTCCACGCTGGAGATCATCGAGCTGGGTGAGCGGCTGGGCTTCGACAGCGCGTGGCTGCGGCATCGCCATCTGCAGTACGGCATCTCGTCGCCCGTCGCGGTCCTGGCGGCGGCCTCGCAGCGCACCAGCCGTATCGAACTCGGCACCGCGGTGATCCCGCTGGGCTGGGAGAACCCGCTGCGGCTGGCCGAGGACCTGGCGACCGTCGACCTGCTGTCGGGCGGCCGCGTCAACCCCGGTGTGAGCGTGGGCCCGCCCATGCGTTACGACGAGGTCAAGGGCGCGCTGTACCCGGACACCGCTGACGCCGAGGATTTCAGCTACGAGCGGGTGCGGCGGCTGCTGGACTTCGTGCGCGGGGAGCCTGCCACCGGCTTCAGCGGGGCCGAGGGGTTCGAGGTGTTCAGCGACCGGGTGCAGCCGCACTCCCCCGGCCTCGGTCGGCGCCTCTGGTACGGCGGCGGCAGCCTGGGCTCGGCGAAGTGGGCCGGTGAGCACGGTATGAACTTCCTGGTCAGCAGCGTCGTCAAGGCGGAACAGGCCGAACAGGTGGAACAGGCCGAAGGGGCACCGGACTTCGCCCAGATCCAGCTCTCCCACATCCGCGCTTTCCGCGCCGCCCACCCCGACGGCGACGACGCCCGTGTCTCCCAGGGCCTCGTCGTCATCCCCATCGACTCCGCCTCGCCCGAGCAGCGCGCGCGGTACGAGGAGTACGCGGCGAAGCGCACCCCTCGTACCGCGGCACCGCAGGGACCGGCCCGGCTGATGTTCGCGCCGGACATCGTCGGCACCTCGGACGAGATCGCCGAACGGCTCCATGCGCACGCCGCGTTCCGCGAGGTCGACGAGGTGGCGTTCGCGCTGCCGTTCACGTTCGGGCACGAGGACTACGTGCAGATCCTCACCGACATGGCGACGAAGCTGGGCCCGGCGCTGGGCTGGCGGCCCGGCGCCTGAGCGGGATCACCAGCGCCCGGGCTCGGTCCCGGTGATCGGCTCCGAGGGCTTGCCGTCCACGCCGACCGGAACATCACCGGCGAGCATCACCCGGTGCATGGTCCGGGGGAAGTCGAGGTGCGCGTTGTCGCCGGGCGCCAGATGGATGGTGGCCCGGTTGTCCCAGAAGGCGACGCTGCCGGGCTCCCAGCGGAAGCGGACCGTGTACTCGGGCCGGGTCGCCTGGTCGAGGAGCATCTCCAGGATCGCGCCGCTCTCGGCCCGGGAGAGGCCGGCGATCTGCTCGACGTAGTAGCCGTTGACGTACAGGATCCGCTCCCCCGTCTCGGGGTGGACCCGGACCAGCGGGTGCAGCGAGGCGACCTGATGGTCCAGCAGATGCCGGACGTACGCGTCCTCGCCGGGCCGTGCCTGGTAGCCGACACCCAGCCGGTGCTCGGCCCGGAGCCCGTCCACGAACTCCCTTACCGGCAGGGAGAGTCCGGCGTACGCCGCGGCCAGGTTCGACCAGGTGGTGTCCCCTCCGTAGGGCGGCACGGTCTCGGCGCGCAGGATCGTCGCCATCGGCGGGTCGATACGGGCTCCGTGGTCGCAGTGCCAGCCGCGCAGCAGGGTGTGCCGGCGGCGCCTGAGCCATTCGTCGTGCTCCATGCCGAACCTGCCGCCCAGCTCCAACCGGTCGGCGGTCGTCTCGATCTCGGGGAAGTCCTGCGGAGAGGCGCTGCCTCGTCTGCGCGGCGCGACCGGTTCGCCGAACCGACGGGCGAACGCCACCTGCCCGGCGTGGTCGAGCCGCTGTTCCCGGAAGAACACCACCTTCCAGCGCAGCACCGCCGCCCGGATCGCGGCGATCACGGCGTCGTCGAGGCCACCGGCCAGGTCGACACCGGTGATCTCGGCGCCGATGTGTCCGGCGGCCGGTCGCACCTCGACCCCCGTGGCCTCGTCCGAGCGGTCCGCAGTGGCCCTGTCCGTCGTCATACACGCTCCGTTGATCCGTCCGTCCGCACCGGCTCGGTCCGTGCCGGTCACTGAAGATCGTGACAGCGTTCGGAGTGCCGGGCGACAGTGCGTCGCACGGTCATGTCCGAGCCGGTGAGACTGGGTACCCGACACGGGCACAGCCACAGTCAAGGGAAGGTCCGGCAGTGATCAGCATCCCGACGCACACGCTCAACGACGGTACGACGATCCCGGCACTCGGCCTCGGCACCTGGCCGATGGACGACACGCAGGCGGAGCAGGCGGTACGCGGCGCCCTGGAGACGGGATACCGCCTCGTCGACACGGCGACGAACTACCGCAACGAGACCGGTGTCGGCCGCGGCCTGGCGGGAGGCGCGGTGCCCCGGGAGGAGATCGTGGTGACCACGAAGCTCCCGGGCCGGCACCACGGCTACGAGGAGACTCTCGCGTCCTTCGAGGAGTCCCGCGCCCGCCTCGGTGTGGACCAAGTGGACCTGTACCTGATCCACTGGCCGCTCCCCCGCGTCGACAAGTACGTGGACTCCTGGAAGGCCATGGTCGGGCTGCGCGAGGAGGGCCTCGTCCGCTCGATCGGCGTCTCCAACTTCACGGCCGAGCACATCGAGCGGCTGGAGAAGGAGACGGGGGTCCTGCCCGCCGTCAACCAGATCGAACTGCACCCCTTCTTCCCGCAGGAGGAGCTGCGCGCCTTCCACGCCGACAAGGGCGTCCTGACCGAGAGCTGGAGCCCGCTGGGGCGGGGCACGGAGCTGCTGGAGGATCCCGCCGTGGTCTCCGTCGCCGAGGCACACGGGGTGACGCCCGGCCAGGTCGTCCTGCGCTGGCACGTCCAGCTCGGCGCGCTCCCCATCCCGAAGTCCTCGGACCCCGAGCGGCAGCGCCAGAACCTCGATGTCTTCGGCTTCGAGCTGAGCGCCGACCAGATGGACGCGATCGCCGACCGTCCCCACCGGCGCGTCGGCGGGGATCCGGAGACGCACGAGGAGTTCTGAGGCGGTGGGCCTGTGGCGTTGTGCGGGCCCTCGGCGGGGTACTCGGGGCGCTCGGGAAGGAGGCAGCCGTGGGCGGACAGGAGCGGCTGCGGGACTACCGCGGAAAACGAGACTTCGGCCGGACCGAGGAACCGGAGGGACGGACGGCGTCCCCCGGAAGCGCGCCCCGGTTCGTCGTGCAGATCCACGACGCGAGCACCCTGCACTTCGACTTCCGGCTCCAGGTCGACGACGTCCTGAAGTCCTGGTCGATCCCGAAGGGCCCCTCCGACGATCCGAAGGACAAGCGGCTCGCGGTGCCCACCGAGGACCACCCGCTGGACTACGACGAGTTCGAGGGCGTCATCCCGCGGGGCGAGTACGGCGGCGGGACGGTGATCGTCTGGGACCACGGCACGTTCGAGCCGCTGAGCCACGACCGCCAGGGACGGCCCGTGGACTTCGGTGAGTCCCTGGAGCACGGGCACGCGAGGTTCCGGCTGCACGGGTCGAAGCTGCACGGCGAGTACGCCCTGACCCGGTTCCGCAAGGGGAAGGACGAGTCCTGGCTGCTGGTGAAGGCGTCCGAGGGACGCACCGGGGCACAGGGCACGCCCGACCCGCGCCGGGCCCGGTCCGCGCGCTCCGGCCGCACCCTCGCCCAGGTCGCCGCCGGCGGCCGGGAGGGGTGAGCACCGTCAGAACTCCGGCGTCAGCGACTGCTCGGCCCAGATCGTCTTGCCGCTGCCGGTCTGCCGGCTGCCCCAGCGCTGGGTGAGCTGGGCGACCAGGAGCAGGCCGCGGCCCCCTTCGTCGAAGGCGTGCGCCCGGCGCAGGTGCGGCGAGGTGGAACTGCCGTCGGAGACCTCGCAGATGAGGGTGCGGTCGCGGATCAGCCGCAGCTGGATGGGCGGTTCGCCGTAGCGGATGGCGTTGGTGACCAGTTCGCTGACGACCAGTTCGGTGACGAAGGCCGCCTCGTCCAGTCCCCACGCGGTCAGTTGCTCGGTGGCGGCCTGTCGGGTGGCGGCCACGTGGACGGGGTCCGGGACGACGTCCCAGGTGGCGACCCGGTCCGCGCCCAGCGACCGGGTGCGGGCCAGCAGCAGGGCCACGTCGTCGCCGGGCTCTTCCGGCAGGACGGCCTTCAGGACCGTGTCGCACAGGGCGTCGAGGGTGTCGGTGCGGGCGGTCAGGGCGCGGCACAGTTCGTCGGTGGCGTGATCGATGTCGCGGTCGCGGTCCTCGACGAGTCCGTCGGTGTACAGGGCGACGACGGCGCCCTCGGGCAGTTCCACCACGGTCGCCTCGAAGGGCAGGCCGCCGAGGCCGAGCGGTGGGCCCGCGGTCAGCGGGACGAGGCTCGTGGTGCCGTCGGGCAGCACCAGGGCGGGCGGCGGATGACCGGCGGAGGCCAGGGTGAGGCGGCGCGAGACCGGGTCGTAGACGGAGTAGAGGCAGGTGGCGCCCAGTTCCGCGGCCTCTGCGTCGCGGTCGTCGGCCGCGAGGTGGATGACCAGGTCGTCGAGGTGGGTGAGCAGTTCGTCCGGCGGCAGGTCCACGTCGGCGAGGGTACGCACGGCCGTGCACAGGCGGCCCATGGTCGCAGACGACGGGATGCCGTGTCCGACGACGTCGCCGACGACCAGGGCGACCCGGCTGCCGGAGAGCGGGATCACGTCGAACCAGTCGCCGCCGAGGCCGGCCAGTGAGCCGGAGGGCAGGTAGCGGTGGGCGACCTCGACCGCCGCCTGTCCGGGCAGGCCGCGGGGCAGCAGACTGTGCTGGAGGGCCAGGGCGGTGGTGCGTTCGCGGGCGAAGCGGCGGGCGTTGTCGACGCAGACGGCGGCGCGGCTGGCGAGTTCCTCGGCGAGGACGGCATCGTCGGCACCGTAGTCGTCCGGGTGGGCGATGCGGACGGCCACGGCGACGCCCAGGGTGGTGCCGCGGGCCCGCAGCGGCACCGCGAGCATCGAGTGGACGCCTTTGCGCTGGGGTCGTCCCTCGGGGGCGCGGGCGTTGCGTTCGGCGACCCAGCGTATGAAGTCCGGCTCGCCGGCCTGGCCGAGGACCGCCCGGCCCTCCCGCAGGGCACGGGCGGGCGGCGAGTACCCGGGGTAGGCGTCCGTCTCGCCCAGGTGCACGGCCGCCTCCGGGGTGCCCTCGGTGCCGGAGCCGTGGGCGACGCGGCGCAGGACTACCTCTCCGTCCAGTGCCGTCTGGGGTTCGTCCGCCCCGAGGACCCATTCGAGGAGGTCCACGCTGGCGAAGTCGGCGTACCCGGGAACGAGGAGCTCGACCAGTTCCTCGGCGGTGCGCACCACGTCCAGGGTGGTGCCGATGGCGGCCGACGCCTCGTTGAGCAGGGCCAGACGCTGCCGGGCCCGGTGCTGTTCAGTGCTGTCGAGCGCCGCGAGGGCGACTCCGGTCACCACCCCGGAGTCGTCCCGCACGGGCCACATCTCGGTGGTCCAGGCATGCTCCCGGTTGAGGGCGGGCGCGCCCGCGAAGCTCTCGTAGTGGACCGGCCGGCCGGTCTCGGCGACCTGGCGCAGGTTGTTGTGGAAACCCCGGCTGTACTCGGCGTCCTCCACGGTCTCCGGGAACGGTCTGCCGATCAGAGCCTCTTCCGGCACGCCCATCACCCGGCAGGCGGTGTCGTTGAGGCGCAGATAGTGCTGCCGGGTGTCGAAGACGGACATCGACACGGACGCCTGCTGGAAGGCCTGCCCGGCGAGGGTGGGTTCCCCCTCGCCGGGCTGCTCGGTGATCACGTAGCCGTTCGGTGTGCCGTCCGCGCCGAGCACCGGCTGCGCCCGCAGGGTGACCGTGACGGGGGTGGAGTCCCGGTGCCGCAGTACGACGGTGCCGGCCAGCTCCGCCACGGCTCGGTCCGGCGGGTCCTCGGCGAGCAGTTCCCGCGCCGCGACTCCCACGGCCTCCTCGGCCGTGCGTCCCGTCAGCCGCCGGGCACCCTCGCTCCACCCCGTCACGATGCCGTGGGCATCCGTGGTCGCCGCAGCGGAGACATGCTCCATATCGTCCAGGATGGTCTCTTTGTCACACCGCATCAAGCGCGAGGCCGCTACCTGGGCCCCTGCGTCACTTCCGGTGAGTTCGCAACGCGTCGAGGGCGCGGTCGGCGTGGGTGTTCATCCGCAGTTCGCTGCGGACGACCTCCAGGACCGTCCGGTCCTCGGCTATGACGAAGGTGACCCGCTTGGTGGGCGCGAGCGAGAAGCCCCGCTTGACGCCGAACCGTTCACGGACCGTCCCCTCGAGGTCGGACAGCAGGGTCATGCCCAGGTTGTGCTGCCCGGAGAACTCCTGCTGGCGTTCGACGGGGTCGCCGCTGACGCCGACGGGCCGGGCGCCGACGGCGGCGAACTCGGCGGCCAGGTCGCGGAAGTGACAGGCCTCCGCGGTGCAGCCGGTGGTGAGGGCCGCGGGATAGAAGAACAGCACGACGGGTCCGTCGGCAAGCAGGCCGGTGAGGCTGCGGAGCGTGCCTGTCTCGTCCGGCAGCTCGAAGTCCTCGACCGTGTCTCCGACCTCTGTACGTGTGGTCACGACCGGCCCTCCCCGCTCGCGGCGACGCTGCGCGCCCACAGGACGAGCGGCACCTGGAGGGGCAGCCGCCCGAAGGCCGCGGCCTTCTGCGGTGCGGGTCGGTGGCGCCAGTCCAGGGCCATCTTGACGTTGGCGGGGAACACCCCGACGAAGAACGCGGCCGTGGCTCGCGCGGCCGTCCGCCGGGTGCGCGGCAGGGCCACACCCGCGGCCAGCGCCAGTTCGACGGCCCCGCTCGCGTAGGTCCAGGCCCTGGGCGGCCCCGGCAGACCGCTCGGGATGGTCGCGTCGTACGGGCGTGGAGCGGCGAAGTGGGTGACACCCGCGGCGGCCAGCAGGCCGGCGAGCAGCAGGGGCGAGCGTTCGGACCGTGACACGGTTCCTCCTCGTGATGACCTGCCGCGCGATATTACTGGACGGTACAACCCCGGGGACCCGCCGGGTCCGCGTCGGCCGGACAACGGCGGTTGTGCGTGCCCGGCGTGTAGCCGAAGGCGCGGTGGAAGACGTCGATGAACGCGCTCGCGGAGGACCAGCCGCAGCGGTGCGCGACGGCCGTGACCGGTGTGCCGTCGGCCAGCATGCGCAGGGCGTGGTAGAGGCGGGACTGGGTACGCCACTGCGGGAACGTCATGCCGAACTCCTGACGGAAGAGGCGGCTGAGGGTGCGCTCCCCGGCGCCGGTCGCGGCCCCGAGGGCGGCGAGGGTGCGGGGTTCCGCGGGGTCGGCGTGGACGATCCGGCAGACCGCGGCGAGCCGCGGGTCGGTGGGGGTGGGCAGCCACAGCGGCTGTTGCGGTGAGGCGCGCAACCGGTCGCGCAGGACGGCGAGCAGGCGCCGGCGTTCGGGACCGCCGTCGGCGGGGTCGCTGGTGTAGGCCAGGATCAGTTCGCGCAGGAGCGGCCCGACGGCGAGGACGGTCGGCGTGTCCAGGCCGAGCGGGTTGTCCTCGGCGGGCAGGCTGATCAGGTGCAGGTCGAGCCGGCCGTGGGCGCGGTGGGCGTGCACGGTGCCGGCCGGGACCCAGATGGCACGGGTGCCGGGCGCGAACCAGGTTCCGGCGTCGGTGGTGACGGCCAGGACTCCGGAGCCCACGTAGACGATCTGGTGGTCGTCGTGGCGGTGCGCGTCGACGCGTTCCCCGGCGGCCAGGGGCTGGGCGCGGGTCGGGGCCGTGGGCGTGTGGCGGATGTTCGACACAGTGCGGCAGGTTATCGAAAGCGGGCCGCCCGGTCGTCCCGCGACGATCGACGGGTGTCCGAGAACCGTCACCGAGCCGGTGACCGAACCATCACGCTGATGTCCCTGGGCCACGCCTGCGTGGACGTCTATCAGGGAGCCGTCGCCGCGCTCGTCCCCTTCTTCGTCGCCGAGCGCGCCTACACCTATGCCGCCGCCTCCGGCATCGTCCTGGCGGCGTCGCTGCTGTCGTCGGTGGTGCAGCCCCTTTTCGGGGCGCTCACCGACCGGTGGGCGATGCCGGGGCTGCTGCCGCTGAGCGCCCTGACCGCCGGGATCGGAGTCGCCGCGAGCGGGATCGGCGGCTCCTACGCGTTCACCCTGGCCGCGGTCGCCCTCTCCGGGATCGGGATCGCCGCCTACCATCCGGAGGCGGCCCGTGCGGCCCGTGCCGCCGCGGGCGAGGGCAACACGGCGATGGGCTGGTTCGCTCTCGGCGGCAACGTCGGTTTCGCCCTGGCCCCGCTGCTCGTCGCCGGCGTGGTCGCCGTCGGCGGCCTGCGCGCCACTCCCCTGCTGGCCGTCCCCGCCGTGCTGGGAGCGGTACTGTCCGCGGCCGCGGTCCGCACGACGGGGCGCCCGCGTCACGGTCGCCGCTGACGCCGGGGGCACCGGCACCGACGACTGGCCGTCGTTCCTGCGGCTGTCCGGTGCCGTCGTCTGCCGCTCGATCGTCTTCGTCGGCCTGAGCGCCTTCGTCTCGCTGTACGTCCGTGAGCGCACCGGCGGCGGGGACCTGGCCGGTACGGTCGCGCTGTGCGTGCTCTACGCGGGGGGAGCGACGGGCACCCTGGCCGGGGGCCGGCTCGCCGACCGGTACGGCCGGCTGGCGGTGGTGCGGTGGTCGTACGCGCTGACCGTGCTCGCCGTGGCGGGGGTGCTGCTGGCCCCGGGCCCGGCGGTGTATCCGTTCGTCGCGCTCACCTCGGCCGGCTTGTACGTGCCGTTCTCGCTGCAGGTCACGCTCGGGCAGGACTTCCTGCCCGAGCGGATGGGCACAGCGAGCGGTGTGACGCTGGGCCTGACCGTGAGCGTCGGGGGTCTGGCCGCGCCGATTCTGGGGACGGTGGCCGATGCGACGTCTCTGCGGGCCGCGCTCGTGCCGCTGGCGGCCCTGCCCGCGCTGGGGTGCCTTCTGCTGTGCGGCCTGCGGGAACCCGTACCGCCCGGGGAGGCGGTGTCGGCCGACCGGCCGCCTCGCCGCCGCTCCCGTGCGGCGTCGAGGTGATCGGGCCATGCGGTCAGGCGGTCTCGGCGGGCGCCGCGGCCACCGGTTCGGTGTCCTCGTCGACGGAGTAGGACAGGAAGTCGTCGACCATACGGTGGAAGAGCGTGGCGAGCCGGCGCAGTTCCTCGGGCGACCAGTGCCCGAGGGCGAGTTGCATTCCGCGGGCGCCCGCGTCCCGGATCCGGGCGATGGCCTGCCGGCCCGTGTCGGTGAGCTGGATGCGCTGGGCGCGGCGGTCGTCGGGGTCGGGGACGCGGGTGACGTACCCCGACTTCTGCAGTTGCTGCACGGTGCGGGTGACGTGGGAGGCCTCCACGCCCAGCCGGTTGGCCAGTTCCCCCGGCCGCAGCGGCTCGGAGTCGGCGACCTGGCGCAGCAGCGCCACGGCGGCACGGTCGAGGGGGACCTCGGCCAGGGCCATGAGCCGTTCGTGCTGCCGGGCGCGCGTGCTCAGGTAGGTGATGCGGGTGAGCGCCCGCTCGATCTCGGTGACTTCCGGGGAGGCGGGGATGTCGGGGAGCGGCTGTGTGGACATGCGCGCCACTTTACCATCTTGTTGCGTAACTCAAGTAATCTGGTGGCGCGCGTGCACGGCCGCCCCCCGAGCCCGCTCACCCCGTCCGTCGGGCGAACAATCCGCCGGAGCGGACCCGCCGCGACCTGCCTCGACGGCTCAGGTCATGCCTCGGTCGCCGAGACCTCGACGCGGACGGTCTCGTCCCACGGCGCTCCGGCCGCGATGGCCTGCCGCCATGTCCGGAGCGCCTTGGGGGGCATGCCGACCGCGAGGGCGCCGCTGACCCGGTCGCCGGTGCGGTACACGGCGACGAACCGGCGCTCCGCGAGATCGCCGTCCACCACCGCGACCTCGTCGTGGCCGCGCAGGAAGCCGTACGCCTGGATCTTCATCTCGTACTGGTCCGACCAGAAGTACGGCACCGGCGCGAACGGCTTGCGCGCCTCGGGGCGAAGCAGGTTGCGGGCGACGGCCATGCCCTGTTCGGCGGCGTTGGTGCGGTGCTCGATCCGCATCGACGTGCCGAACAGCGGGTTGTACCAGCGGGCGACATCCCCGGCCGCGTACACGTTCTTCGCGGCCTCGCAGTACTCGTCGCAGACCACCCCGTCACCCAGGGCGAGGCCGCTGCCCTCCAGCCACTCGGTGTTCGGCCGGGAGCCGACGGCGACCAGCACCTCGTCGGCGTCGACGACCTCGCCGTCCGCGAGCCGCACCCCGCCCTCGGTCACCTCGGTGACGGTGACCCCGCACCGCAGGTCCACGCCCCGGTCCAGGTGAGCCCGGGTCAGCACCTCCCCGACGGACGTGCCGACGGCGTGGGCCAACGGCACCGGGGCGGGTTCGAGGAGGGTGACGTGGGCGCCCAGACGCCAGGCGACGGCGGCGGCCTCCGCGCCCAGGAAGCCGGCGCCCACCACGACCAGGCGCCGTCCCGGCGTGAGCCGGTCCCGCAGCGTCAGGGCGTCGTCGAGGGTGCGCAGCACGTGGGCCCCCTCGCCGGGCAGCCGTCGCGGCCGGACCCCGGTCGCCACCACCAGTCCGTCGTACGGCACTTCGCTGCCGTCAGCCAACTCGACGATCCGCTGGGGCAGTTCGAGGCGGGTGGCCGCGACCCCGAGCCGCAGGTCGAGGCCGAGCGCGGTCAGGTCGGCGGAGGTGCGCAGCGCCAGCCGCTCCGGCTCCCACTCCGCGGCCAGGAGTTGCTTGGACAGCGGCGGCCGGTCGTACGGGGGCAGCGGCTCGTCACCGACCAGGGTGAGCGTGCCGTCGTAGCCCTCGCGGCGCAGCGTCTCGGCCGCCGCGAGTCCGGCGGCCGAGGCACCCACGACGACGATCCGCCTCACCGCTCCACCAGCCGGATGGCGGCGGCCGGGCAGATCGCCACGGCCTCACGCACGTCGTCGAGGGAGTCCGCCGGGGGCCTGTCGTCCAGCAGGAAGGCGATGCCGTCCTCGTCGCGCTGGTCGAAGACCTCGGGGGCTGCCATCACGCACTGCCCCGACGCGACACACTTCGGCTCGTCCAGTTCCACGCGCATGCTCTGCACCTCGTTCGTTCTGTGCGGGGGATTGACCATCGGTGCGGGAGTCACCAGGTGACGGGCAGTTCGTAGACGCCGTAGACCGAGCCGTCGTGCTTGAACGGCAGGCTGTCCACCTCGGCGGCGAGCCGGAGGGTCGGAATACGGCGGTAGAGGGTGCTGTAGACGACCTGGAGTTCCATCCGGGCCAACGGCTGGCCCAGGCACTGGTGGACGCCGAAGCCGAAGGCGACGTGCCGACGGGCGTCGCGGGTGATGTCCAGCCGGTCCGGGTCGGCGAAGGCCTCGGGGTCGCGGTTTGCGATGTCGTTGGGCAGGATCAGGCCCTCGCCGGCCCGGAGCACCTGTCCGGCGATCTCGATGTCCTCCAGCACCGCCCGGCGCCGGCCGCCGTGCACGATGTTGAGGTAGCGCAGCAGTTCCTCCACCGCCGACGCCACCAGCTTGGGGTCGTCGCTGTCACGCAGCAGCGCGAGCTGGTCCGGGTTCTCGAGCAGGGCGAGCGTGCCGAGCGCGATCATGTTGGCGGTCGTCTCATGGCCGGCCAGCAGCAGCAGTACGCCCATCTGGGCGGCGTCCTGCCGCGTCAGCTCGCCCGCCTCGACCCGTGCCACGAGCCCGGAGAGCAGGTCGTCCTCGGGGTCGGTCATCTTCCGGCCCATCAGCTCGTCGAGGTAGCCGATCAGCCTGCCGTGGGCGGCCATGCGGTCCTCCATGGCCGCGTCCCGTGTGATGAGGGTCCTGCTGTTCTCCTGGAAGAAGTCGTGGTCGGCGTACGGCACTCCGAGGAGCCGGCAGATGACCAGCGAGGGCACCGGCAGGGCGAACGCCTGCACCAGGTCGACGGGGCCGCCGGCGGTGAGCATGTCGTCGATCAGGTCGTCCACGATCTTCTGCACGCCGGGCCGAAGCGCCTGCATCCGCTTCACCGCGAACGGCGCCGTCACCATGCGCCGCAGGCGGGCGTGCTCTGGGTCGTCCATCAGGATGAAGCTGATGTTGTTCTTGCCGTTGCTCGGCGCCTGGAGCGGATAGCCGGGGGTGGTGATGTCGGCGCTGACCCGGGGGTCGAGGAGCAGGGCTCGCTGGTCCTCGTAGCGGGTCACCAGCCAGGGCGTGCTGCCGTCCCAGAGACGGACCTTGACGAGGCGGCCCTCGTCCTGCTGGGCCTGGAGGGTCGGGGGCGGGTCGAAGGGACAGCCCGCCGCCCTGGCCATCGGGAACTCGGGCACCGGCGTGGCCGCGTCGGGCGCGCCGCCGGCAAGGGTGTCGGCCATGGTTCTCCTCGGTGTGGGGGTTCCGCTCGTCGGGCGGAACGCCGGGGTGAAATGGGTGAGGCCTCGATGAGCACATGCAAACAGAGAGGACTGACGTCAACCCGTCAGTTTCCTGACAGAAAGCTGACGTGACCGGGATCACAGTCACACTCGGGATGCACTGATCCCCTTGTTTTATAAGGGAGTTGTAAAGGATGGCCATGCCTGAACGCGTACGCTGACGCGCCCGCAGGGCCATGACACAAAGCCCCTGCCGGGAACGGGCGTTTGCTCTACGACTGCTCTACGACGCCTCAGAGCTCGGCGTCGGCTCCTCCCAGCCAGTAACCGAAGCCCCGGCGGGTATGGATCAGCACCGGCGCGTCCTGGTCGACCTTGCGACGCAGTCGGGAGACGAGTTGCTCGATGGCGTTGTCGCCGCGGAAGTCGCCCCAGACGTAGCGGCCGATCTGCTCCTTGGACAGCACCCGGTGCGCGTTGGCGAGAAGGTGACGCAGCAGTCGGTACTCGGCCGGCGTGAGGTCGAGCCGCCGGGTGCCGCGGCGCGCCTCGCAGCGGGTGTCGTCCAGGACCAGGTCCCGGTATCCCAGCTCGTCGAGGCGCGGTCGCCGGGGACCCGATCCGCGCAGCAGGACCTGCACCCGAGCGAGGACCTCGGCCACCCGGAAGGGCTTGGTGACGTAGTCCCGCTCCCCCGGGCCCAGTTCGGGGACCAGCCGGTCGAGGGACTCGTACACGGTCAGCAGGAGCACCGGCGGGCGGTCCACGACGGCGGGCCGGTCGCGGCCGAGGCTCTCCATGTCCGGAAGCGTCGCGTCGACGACCAGGAGGTCGAACCGGCGCTCGGTGAGCCGTGCCAGCGCCTCGGTCCCGCTGCCGACCACGGTGATGCGGTACCCCGCCAGTTCGAGGGTGGTGGAGAGCAGTTCGGCCATGTCCGGTTCGTCGACGACGAGCAGAAGGTGCTGTCCGGCCCCACGGGCCGGCGCCGGTTTCTCACGGATGCCGCCGTACATGCTCCCACCCTACCCCGCTGATTGCCTAACTCAAGTAATTTTGCCCGGGGTTACGGGCGCCAGCCACATGCCGACGACCGCGTCCACCAGGCCGGTGGCGGCGTCGTGCCAGCTGGAGCGTGGCGTGGGCGCGTTCTCGGCGAGCGCGCGCTCCCGTTCGGCGCAGACGTGCACGATGAGATGGCGGGCCATGTCACCGCGTTCGGTGCGCACTTCGGCGGGCAGCTCGGGCAGACACCGCCGCACCCCCTCCACGATCTGCCGCAGGTCCGGGGACGCCAGGGACTCCTCCGCCATGGTCCGCCGCAGCGCCGGGTCGGTCATCACCTGCGCACAGAACCGCGCGTACCAGGTGGGACTGCCCAGCGCCGCGAGATGCTCCGGTACCGGGCGGACCAGGCAGTCCACCCAGTCGCGCACATCGGTGGAGTCGCCGGTGGCGGCCAGCAGCCGGGCGCGGATCTCCCCGATCGGCGCGGCGTGCTTGCGGATGATGGCCCTGACCAGGTCGGTCTTGGTTCCGAAGTGATAGCCGACCGCCGCGTTGTTCCCCTGACCCGCGGCCTCGCTGACCTGACGGTTGGACACCGTGTACACGCCGTGCTCGGCGAACAGCCGCTCCGCAGCCGCCAGGATCGACTCCCGTGTCGCGCTGACCTGTTCGGCTCGCACCGTCCCGCCCGCCATGATCACCACCGCACCGGGGCCTGGGACACCCCGCGCCGGCCGGCCCCTTGGAGCCGCCACGGGTCCGCCGCCGAGCGACGCCTCAAGTACCGGAAGCCTACGCAGACAAACGGAGCCACTAAGGTAAGTCAAGCAGCTGCTTTAATTTTGGCCGCGTCTCGCCACCTCACGCCCACGGAGGCTCCGTATGTCCGACGCCCTTGCCCCACCCGCCGCGGCCGGGGGCACCGCAGCGCCGAGACCCAACGCCGTGGTGGCGGTGCTGGCCTTCGCCGGCATCGTCGTCGCGTTGATGCAGACGCTGGTGATTCCGATCGTGCCGGAGCTTCCCCGGCTCCTCGACGCACCGGCCTCCGACGCAGCCTGGGCGGTCACCGCGACCCTGCTGGCGGCGGCCGTGGCCACTCCGGTGGTGGGCCGCCTCGGTGACATGTTCGGCAAGCGCCGGATGCTGATGATCAGCGTCGTGATGCTGGTGATCGGCTCGGTGGTGTGCGCGCTCAGCGACGCCCTGGTCCCGATGGTGGTGGGCCGTGCGTTGCAGGGGCTGGCCTCGGGTGTGATCCCGCTGGGCATCAGCATCATGCGGGACGAGCTGCCGGCCGAGCGACTGGCCGGATCGACCGCGCTGATGAGCGCCTCCCTCGGCGTCGGCGGCGCCCTCGGTCTGCCGACGGCCGCCCTGATCGCCGACAACTTCGACTGGCACGTCCTGTTCTGGGCCTCCGCCGCGATGGGCATGATCGCCCTCGCCCTGGTGGTCGCCCTGGTTCCGGAGTCGCGGGTACGCACCGGTGGTCGCTTCGACGTGGTCGGCGCGCTCGGCATGGCGACCGGCCTGGTGTGCCTGTTGCTGGCGATCTCCAAGGGGGCCGACTGGGGTTGGACCAGCGGCACGACGCTCGGTCTGTTCGCCGCCGCCGTGCTCGTGCTGCTGGCCTGGGGCGTGTTCGAACTGCGCACCGCCCAGCCGCTGGTCGACCTGCGCACCACCGCCCGCCGTCAGGTACTGGTCACCAACCTCGCCTCGGTGGCGATCGGCTTCGCCATGTTCGCGATGTCCCTGGTCCTGCCGCAGCTGCTCCAGCTGCCCGAGCAGACGGGCTACGGTCTGGGCAGGTCGCTGCTGACGGCCGGTCTGGTGATGGCGCCCTCCGGCCTGGTGATGATGGCGACCGCGCCCGTCTCCGCCGCGGTGTCCAAGGCCAAGGGTCCGAAGGTGACGCTGATGATCGGTGCGGTGATCGTGGCCTGCGGGTACGGCCTGAACATCGTGCTGATGTCCGAGGTCTGGCACCTGGTGATGGTCTCCTGCGTGATCGGCGCCGGCATCGGCTTCGCGTACGGCTCGATGCCCGCCCTGATCATGGGTGCCGTCCCCGCGAGCGAGACGGCCGCGGCCAACAGCCTCAACACCCTGATGCGGTCCATCGGTACGTCGGTGGCCAGCGCCATCGCGGGTGTCATCCTCTCGCAGATGACCACCACGCTGGGCGGCTACGCCCTG
This sequence comes from Streptomyces sp. NBC_00076, assembly GCF_045041235.1. Taxonomy (NCBI): domain Bacteria; kingdom Bacillati; phylum Actinomycetota; class Actinomycetes; order Kitasatosporales; family Streptomycetaceae; genus Streptomyces; species Streptomyces sp. NBC_00076. Next base: position 10,227,188 of record NZ_CP108242.1, on the reverse strand, counting down.
CCCTCGAAGGACGGATTCAGGACGGTCATGGCGATCGGCGCCGGCGCCGCTCTCCTCGCCTTCGCGATCGCCGCCTTCATCCCCCGGCAGCGGATCCCCGTCTCACCGACCCCGGCGCCCGCGGCCGACGCGCCGACGGCCCCCGCGCCCGCGGCGAACTGAGGGCACGACGAGCCGAGGTCGCGGAGCGGTTCCGGTCGGTACACCGACCACCGACCACCGACCGCCAACCACCGCGGCTCGGCCGCGCACCGCTGACGTCCGAGCCGACGGTGCGCTTCTTCAGCCACTGCCGCGACTGGCTCCACGGCCGGGCGCTGCGGGCGAACAGCGGCATCGTCCGAGAGCACACCGGCACCGGGGCGGGCGGCGTTCCGCCCCCGTCGGCGCCCTCGTCGACGGCGCCGTTCAGGCGAACCCGGCGGGCGGCACGCGTGACAAGGGGCTGGAGCGTCGACAACTGACCCGTGAGCCTCCCGCTGATCCCGCCCATGCTCGCCACTTCCGGCGCCCTGCCGCCCACCGCGCAGGACGCGCGGTGGGCCTACGAGACGAAGCAGGACGGCCAGCGTGTGGTGGCCTATCTCGCCGGGGACGGCAGCGTGGTCCTGCGCGCCCGGTCCGGCGAGGTCGCCACCGTCGCCTACCCCGAACTGCTGCCGCTGGGCCGTGCGCTCGGCCCCACCCCCGCCGTGCTGGACGGGGAGGTGCTGGCGTTGGACGAACAGGGGCGCGCCGACTTCCAGTTGCTGCAGTCCCGCATGGGTCTGGTGCAGTCACCCGGCAGGGCGGCGCGCAGAGCGGCGGAGGTGCCCGTGCATCTCGTCCTGTTCGACGTGATGCACCTGGGAGGCCGCCCCCTCGTCTCCCTCCCCTACACCCGTCGGCGCATCCTCCTGGAGGAGCTGGACCTGAACGGGCCGCACTGGTCGACTCCGGCCGCCCTGGTCGGTCACGGCGAGCAGGCCCTGCTCGCCACCCGCGAGAACGGGCTGGAGGGACTGGTCTGCAAACGGCTGGACTCGGTGTACGAGCCCGGGGTGCGTTCCCGGGCCTGGATCAAGATCCGGAACATGCTCAGCGAGGACGTCGTCGTGGGCGGCTGGCTCCCCGGCAAGGGGCGGCTGACCGGCCTGCCGGGCGCGGTGCTGGTCGGACAGCGCACCCGGGGGCGGCTGCGCTACGTCGGCGGGGTGGGCACCGGCTGGAGCGAGAGCGAACGAGAGCGACTCGCCGCGCTGCTGCGGACCGCCGAGTCGGACGTGTGCCCCTTCGACCCCGTTCCGCCGGTCACCGGCGCGCACTGGGTGCTGCCCCGCCTGGTCGGCGAGGTCCGCTACAGCACCCGGACCCGGGCCGGACTGCTGCGCCAGCCGTCCTGGCTGCGGTTGCGGCCCGACCTCGCACCCGAGGACTCGGCGGCGAACCTTCCGGACGAGCTGACCTGACATCCTCCCCTTCGTCTTCCCTGCCTTCCCTGCCTTCCCTGCGCCCTGTGCTGACACGGTGTCAGGATCCAACTGTTGGGGCTGCCGTTACCAGAGAGACGCCCGCGAACTCTTGGCGTGGACATGAAACCCCGGCAAGCTGATCTCCCCTTCCCCCCACAGCCGTTGGGCTGCGCCCGGACCAAGAGGAGGACGCAGTGTCGTCACCGTCGTTCAAGGCTCACCGCAGGAGATGGTTCACCGGCCTGGCCGGCGCCGCCGCCCTGGTCGTCGCCTTCCCCACCGTCGCCTTCGCCGCCCCGCCTCCGGCGCTCCCCGCCAACGCCGACACGGCCGAGAAGACCTTCCAGCCGGCCTTCGACTACGACACGGACGGGTGCTACCCCACGCCCGCCATCGGCCCCGACGGAACGATCAACGGCGGCCTCAACCCGACCGGCGCCCTCAACGGCGAATGCCGCGACGCCTCGGACCTCGACAACACCAACAGCTACTCGCGCTCCAAGTGCAACAACGGCTGGTGCGCCTACATGTACGGCCTGTACTTCGAGAAGGACCAGGCCGTCGCCGGCAGCAGCATCGGCGGGCACCGCAACGACTGGGAGCACGTCGTGGTCTGGGTGCAGAACAACCAGGTCCAGTACGTCTCGACGTCCAACCACGGCTCGTACACCGTGACCGCGGCGTCCGGCGTCCGCTTCGACGGCACGCACGCGAAGGTCGTCTACCACAAGGACGGCGTCAGCACGCACTGCTTCCGGCTGGCGAACTCGGGCGACGAGCCGCCGGAGAACCACAAGGGCACCTGGCAGTACCCGCCGTTGGTCGGCTGGAACGGCTACCCGGCGGGCCTGCGCGACAAGTTGAGCGCGTACGACTTCGGCAGCGCCAACTTCGCCCTCAAGGACGCCAACTTCGCGAACGGCCTCGCGTCGGCGAAGCCGTCCGGCATCGCCTTCGACCCCAGCGCCTGACCCGGACGACCGACCCGGCGACGGCATCGGGCGCGGGACGTAGGACCCATGTACCCAGGGGTTCCGTCCCGCGCCCGATCCGCCCCGTCCCTGCGCGGCCTAGCGTCCCGTGCATGGACACCAGCGACACGAGCGGGCAGCTCGAAGAAGCCCTGGAACGCCTCCACTCCTCGGGACCGGAGCGGCTGGGACGGCTCACCAACCACGCACCCATGGTCGTCGAGGCACTCGCCGCGCACGGACGGGCGGGCGCCGTGCACCGCTGGCTGGACCTCTACCGAGGCAAGCTGGAGGACTTCCCGACCCCGGTGGCCCCCGTCACCGACGACAACTGGCCCTCGGCGCTGGGTGATCCGCGCCGGGCCGCCGACTGGATCGGCTACTTCTCCCGCGCCCTCGCCGAACACCCGTGGCACGACGTCCTCGCCCGGTGGTGGCCGCGCCTGCTGCCCGGGATCTACGGCGGCGCCACCCATCCGGTCATCCGGGTCGGCCACGCCGTACGCGCCCTCGAAGCCGCACCGAACCCGCCCCGGCTCGCCGAACTCGCGCACGGACTGGGCTACTGGGCGGCCCGGCACCACCCCGTGTCCGGGATCGCCCCGCTGCCGGGCGACCGCTCCGCGGCGCGGTCGCTGGACGCGACACCCGCCATCGAGGCGGCCGAGGGCGGCTTCCCGGCCCGGCTCGCCGCCCTGCGCCGTCTGCCGGTCTGGGCGGACGACGTCACCGACCCGGACACGGCCAGGGAACGGCTCACCGAACTCGTCCGCGCCGCGACCCACCGCTACGCCACCCACGGCCACGGCGAGCACACCATGCTGGTGCACGCGGCGACGGCCCCCAACGCCGTGCTGCGCACGCTGGGTTCGCTGCCGCGGGAGATGTGGGCGCCGAGCCTGCGCGCGGCCTGGACGGCTTCCGCCGCGGTCACCGCGATGTACGCGCCCGCGCAGCCGACGGCCTACACGCCGCCCGCACGGCTGACCGCCGAGGAGGTTCTGGAGCGGGCTCTCGCGCACGGCGACGAGCACGTCATCAAACTCACCGACACGGCTTTGGACGTCGGCGACGAACAGGCCCTGGCCTCCGCGCTGCGCTCGGTCGAACTCAGTACGCCGTTGTCCTGAAACGGTCAGCCGACGCCTGGATCCGCCTCCTCGTCCGGAAGTCGAGCGGTACTGCAAGGGCGCACCGCCCGAAGGGACTATCGTGTCCGCATGTCCGTGCCCGAACTGATCCGTATCGTCTCCCGCGACTCACCGATGGCGCTCGCCCAAGTGGAGCGGGTCCGCGCCGAGTTGGCCGCCCTGTATCCCGAGATGCGCACCGAGGTCGTACCGGTGAAGACCACCGGGGACAAGTGGATGGGCGATCTGTCCGTGGTCGAGGGCAAGGGGGCCTTCACCAAGGAGGTCGACGCCGCGCTGCTGGCCGGCCAGGCCGATCTGGCGGTGCACTGCGTCAAGGACGTGCCCGCCGACCGGCCGCTGCCCGCGGGAACCACGTTCGCCGCGTTCCTGAAGCGGGACGACATCCGCGACGCCCTCATCCATCCGGGTGGTCTCACCCTGGACGAGCTTCCGGCCGGTACCCGGATCGGCACCTCCTCGGTGCGCCGGGTCGCCCAACTGGCCGCCACCCACCCGCACCTGGACTGCGTGCCGTTCCGTGGCAACGCCAACCGGCGCCTGGAGAAGCTCGCGGCGGGCGAGGCGGACGCGCTACTGCTCGCGGTGTCCGGCCTGGAGCGCATCGGCCGGCGGGACGTGATCAGCGAGGTCCTCTCCCCCGAGACGATGATGCCGCCGATCGGCGCGGGCATCCTCGCGCTCCAGTGCCGTGAGGACGACACCGCGACCATCGACACGGTCAGCGCGCTCGGCGACCCGGACACGTTCCGGGAGGCCACCGCGGAGCGTATGTTCCTGCACGTCCTTCAGGGGCACTGCAACAGCCCGATCGCCGGATACGCCCGCGTGGACCGCAGCGGCGAACTGTCCCTGCGGGCCTGCGTGTTCACACCGGACGGCAAGACCCGGATCAACGCCCACGAATGGGCGGGCCCGCTCGACCCGGCGACGCTCGGCACGTCGGTCGCCGTGGCCCTGCTGCGGCAGGGCGCCCGCGAGATCATCGACGGCATCCCGCACTGAGACGGATGCCCCGAGGTGGCCCGCCCTCAGGGGCGGGCCCAGGTCAGGCGGTGCCCTCTTCGGCTTGGTCGCGCAGGAAGTTGCTCACCTGACAGGCGAGGCCCTCACGCACCGTGCCGGTGCCGACGGCCCCCTCCTGCAGTCCGATACCGCCCGCCCACAGCCGACGGTCCGCCCACTCCTCGTCGACCCGCAGCTGGATCTGGATGTCCACCTGGCTCAGGGACGCCTCCGGGCCGGCCGCGTACAGCACGGCGGTGGCCCGGCGCAGCGGGTAGACGTCAAAGCCCTCGATGAACTGCGAGTTGCGCCAGTCGATGAACGCGCTCTCGCCGTCGGGCCCGATCCGCACGTCGATCTGACCGTCCTCCAGGTGGATACCGAGGTGGCGGTCGCCCCGGTTCTCCACGGTGACGCGCAGCCGGAAGTACGCGAGCCCCTCGGCCGCGTCGTCCCGTCCGCGCGGCGGCTCGGCCGCTTCCAGGCTGTGGACGCGGACACGCAGACCGGCATGCTCGTCGTACTCCTGCCAGTCCCCGACCACGTTCGGCTCGTACACAGTGCACCTCTCCGACCTCAGAGAGCTGCTTCCTATCTGGGTGCTCAGCGCACTGTCAAATGAGCAGAATGAGCTGTGGCCAGCGATTTCGTCCCCTTGATCGCTGATCAAGCCGTGCGCAGCAGGTATCCGCCGACCGGGCGGGCGACCTGTTCCCGGCGCGTGCCGCACATCACTTTCCGGCCGCCGCTCAGCGTGCCAGCCGGCCCAGCAGCGAGGAGGCCGCGGTGATGCCGAGCGCGGCGGCCACGAACAGCACCGCGAAGTCGAGCGCCAGATGCGCGGGCGTCCCCAGGAGCAGGCCGCGCAGAGCGTCGACCTGATAGCTGAGGGGGTTGCCCTTGCTGACCACCTGGAGCCAGCCCGGCATGACGGACAGCGGGTAGAGGGCGTTGGAGCCGAAGAACAGCGGCATCGTGATCGCCTGCCCGATTCCCATCAGCCGGTCGCGGCTGAGCACGACGCCGGCGATGGTCATCGACAGGCAGGAGAAGAAGACCGATCCGAGGATCACCGCTGCGGCGACGCCGAGGAGCTTGAGCGGGTTCCAGGTCAGGGCGACCCCGAGAAGCGCGGCGATGACGATGACGACCACGGCCTGGATCAGCGACTTCACCCCGGCCGCGAACGCCTTGCCGGTGATCAGCGCCGAGCGTGGGGTGGGCGTGACCAGCAGCTTGTTCAGGATGCCGGCGTCCCGTTCCCAGATGATCTGGATGCCGTAGAAGATCGCGATGAACATCGCGGACTGGGCGATGATGCCGGGCGCCAGGTAGTCGACGTAGGGGATGCCCTGCGTGGGGATCGCCTTGATCCGGGTGAAGGTCTGACCGAAGATCAGCAGCCACAGGGCCGGCTGGACCGCGCGGGTGTACAACTCGGTGCGGTCGTGGCGCAGTTTCTGCAGTTCGACGGCGCACATCGCGACGACCCGGGCAGGCAACACGCGCCACCCCGCGCGGGGTCGGGGCGGCTGCACCAGCAGGCCGATGCCGTCCTCGCGGGCGCGGTCAGCCGACGCGGTTCGCAGTTCGGCGGGTGCTTCGGACATCGCGGAAACCTCCTGACTGGTCGTCGAGACCGCTGCCGGCGATGTCGCGGAAGACGTCCTCCAGCGTGGGCAGCGGGGCCGTGGCCGGGGCGCCGGCCGCACGCCGGCGTTCACCGAGTCCCTTCCTGAGCTCGGTCGGGGTGCCGAGCGCCCGGACGCGGCCGCGGTGCATCAGTGCGACCCGGTCGCAGTACTGGTCGGCCTCGTCCATGTAGTGGGTCGTCACCAGGACCGTCATGCCGGTGGCCGCGCGGACGGCGTTGATGTGCTCCCACACGTCGGTCCGGGCGATGGGGTCGAGCCCGATGGTGGGTTCGTCGAGGATCAGCAGTCGGGGCGCGCTGACCAGGGCCTGGGCGAGTTCCAGTCGGCGGACCATACCGCCGGAGTAGGTGCCGGCCAGCCGGTCGGCGGCGTCGGTGAGACCGACCGCGGACAGGGCCTGTTGGACGCGTTCGGCGCGTTCCCGGCGGGGCACGTCGAAGACGCGGGCGAACAGGGCGACGTTCTCCCGGCCGGTGAGGCCCGCGTCGGCGGACAGCTGTTGCGGCACATAGCCCAGCAGGCGGCGTACGGCCATGGCGTCCTTGGCGGTGTCGCGGCCGAAGACGCGGACCTGCCCCGGCGGTACCGGCAGGAGGGTGGTGATGCAGCGGATGGCGGTGGTCTTCCCGGCGCCGTTGGGGCCGAGCAGCCCGAACACCTCACCCTCCGTCACGGTCAGGTCGAGGCCGTCCACCGCGGTCGTCTCACCGAAGGTGTAGACGAGGTTCACGCAGGTGACGGCGGGGTCGGCGTCCTGTGTCATGAGTCCTCGGCCTCCTCGTGCAGGTTGCCGGCCAGCTTGCGCAGGGCCGGGAGCGCCGCGCGCAGCGCCTCCTGGTCCACCTCGTCGAGCCGGGAGACCTGGCCTCGTACGAGTTCGGCACGCCGTGCGCGCCACTCGCCGAGTCGGGCCTCGGCCGCGGGGGTGGGCAGCAGTCGCGCGGCCCGCCGGTCGGCCGGGTCCGTCTCACGGGTCAGATACCCCTCCCGGGCGAGCTGGTTGACCAGTGTGGACACCGAGTTGCTCGCGAGGTGCAGATCCTTGGCGGCGTCCGAGATGCCGATGCCGGGCTGTGCCGCGACGAGGCGCAACAGCTCCACCTCGGCCCCGCGCAGCGGTGGGGCGGCCATCTGGGGGCGCAGTCGGCGTCGGATCAGCCGCTGGACTCCGACGAGCGCGTCGGCCAGCTCCTCCGGGAAGGGATCGGGTTCCACACGATCGACATTACCTCTGTAGCAGAGGTAATAAACCCCAAGAGACGGTCAAGAGCTGCGCGCGGGGCGGTCGCGGGTCGGCACGGCGATACCCGGGGTTGTTTTGAGCCGCTAGTGCCGGGAATATGGGCATATGTGCTTCGGACAGGAGGCACGTCCGTGGGAAGTCCGGCCGGCTGGGCCCCGGGTGTACTCCGCGAGGGCCGTGCCCGGACCCCCACGGAGTCTGTCCATCCGGCACCTGCTGAGGGAGGCGGGCAGCATGCCTGTCACTGGCCGAACGAAGCCGCACCCGCACGACGACGCCCCCGACACCGCTGCCGACTTCGAACGGCTCACTGCGCTGCCTGACGGTCCGGAGCGCAAGGCGTTGCGGGACGCGGTGGTCGAGCTCTGGCTGCCCATGGCGGAACGCATCGCGGTCCGGTTCCGGGGGCGCGGCGAGTCCCTGGAGGACCTCTACCAAGTGGCGGCCCTCGGGCTGGTCAAGGCCGTCGACCACTACGACCCGGCGCGGGGCTGCGCCTTCGAGGCCTACGCCGTGCCGACCATCACCGGCGAGATCAAGCGCCACTTCCGCGACCACATGTGGACGCTGCACGTCCCGCGCCGTGTCCAGGACCTGCGCAACCGGGTGCGACGGGCCGCGAAGGAGCTGTCGCAGACGATTCCGGGGCGAGCCCCGACAGTGGCGGAGATCGCGGCGTACGCGCAGATGACCGAGGACGAGGCCCGTACCGGCATGGAGGCGCTGGAGTGCTTCTCCGCGCTGTCGCTGGAGGCCGAGATGCCCGGCACCGACGGGTACGCCCTGGGGGACGCGATCGGCGGTCCGGACCCCGCCTTCGAGACCGTCGTCGACCGGGTGGCCGTCCGGCCCTGCCTGGAGGCGCTGCCGGAGCGCGAGCGGACCATTCTGTATCTGCGTTTCTTCCGGGGAATGACCCAGAGCACCATCGCCGAGCAGCTCGGCATCTCGCAGATGCATGTCTCCCGACTGCTCAGCGGCTGCTTCGACCGGCTGCGCGAGGAAGTCCTCGCCGACGTCGGCTGAGCCGCGCGGAGCGCCGCCGTCACTCGTGCGGCGGCGCTCCCGGGATCTGTGTGGGCCCGTACCGGTCGAGGGCGTCTTCGAGCTCCGCGCGGATCTCCGGGGGCATTTCTCCGGCCCGTCCCCAGAGGAGGATCAGCTCCGCGACGTCGCGGAGCTTGATGTTGGTGTGCTGGGAGACGTCTTTCAGTACCTCCCACCCCTGGTCGGGGGCGACCCGGCCGAGCGCGACGACCATGCCGATCGCCTGGTCCACGACGGCGTGCGAGGCGACGGCTTCCTTGAGCTGGTCGACCTCTTCCTGCAGTGCGAAGATGCGGTCCGACTCGTCGCCGGGCCCGTGCGGTACGCGGGACACGTTTCCATCCTGTCACCCGGCCGGTCCCTCGCCACCCGACGAGGCGCATACGGGCCATCGTTTCGGTGGCGCCACCGGGGTACTCGGCAGGCGCCCCGAGCGGTTCCGGTCGGACACTGGGACGAGACCGTGGCCCCCGGCCGACGAGAGCAGGACGCGACTGACATGAAGCACCACGCGAGTCCCTACCGCGCGACGAAGGACGTCACGTCCACGCACTCGGTGTTCGGTGCGCCCTGCTGGGTGAGCCTGACCAGCCGCGACGTGGATGCGACCGTGGGGTTCTACACGGCCGTGCTGGGCTGGCAGTGGCAGCGGGCGAGGCTCGGTGACCGCTTCCGCATGGCGCTGGCGGACGGCACCCCGGTGGCCGGGATCGCCGCGGTGGCCAGCATGTGGCAGATGGCCGTCGCCTGGACTCCCTACTTCGCCGTGCCCAGCGCCGACGAGGCCGCGTCGCGGGCGCAGGAACGCGGCGGCACGACGGCGGTCGGGCCGCTGTCCCTCCCGCCCGGACGGGCGGCTCTGCTGGCCGACCGGGACGGCGCCACCTTCGGCATCTGGGAGGGTGAGCTGATCGCCGACTGGGAGAGCTGGCGGGAGGCCCAGCCCGCCTTCATAAGGCTCCACACCCGGGACGCCTTCGACGCGGCCATCTTCTACGGCGAGGTCCTCGACTGGGCGTCGGAGCACCCCGGCTGCTGCGAGGTCCACTACGAGGGCGGCGAGGTCGTGCTGCGCAGCCGCGGGGACATCGTGGCCCGGATCGAGTCGGGGGCGCTGGGGTCGGCTCCCGATCCGACGATCCGGCCGCACTGGCAGGTCCACTTCGCGGTCGCGGACGTGTCGGCCTGCACACGGGCCGCGGAGGTGCACGGCGGCAGCGTGCTGTCGAAGGGCAGCGACGAGGCCGTACTGCGCGACCCGGACGGGGCACAGTTCACGGTGACCTCGCGCCGCGAACGCTGACCCCGCCTCCGGCTGAGGGAGCCGGGTCATGCGACGCCGTATCGGTGAGGCCGTGCCTCGGCTGCGGGTCCGTGTTGGCTGGTCGCGCGGTTCCCCGCGCCCCTATAGGGGCGTGATGCCCCCGCCCCCAGCCTTCCGCGCCAACCCGCCTCACCCGCGGGTGCCTGAGGGTCTTGACAGGAGTACCAGGCTGCGCGCCTCGACGGTCACCGCCGAGTCCGCCTTGTGCTCGGACTCGTCGGTGCCCTGTGTCTCGGCGGTGTCGATCAGCGTCGTCCACCGTTCGCCGTAGGTGACGTCCGGCAGCCGGAACTCCACCGGCTCCCAGTAGCCGTTGAGCAGCAGCAGGAACGAGTCGTCGACGACGGGCCGCCCGCACGGGTCGGGTTCGGCGATGGCGTCGCCGTTGAGGAAGACCCCGACCGAGTGGGCGTCGGAGCGCTGCCAGTCCTCGTCGCTCATCGCGCGCGCGTCCGGCAGCAGCCACACCAGGTCGGGCAGCGGCTGGCCCGCGTGGGTCACGGTCTCCCCGCGGAAGAAGCGGCGCCTGCGCAGCACGGGATGGACGGCGCGCAGCCCGATGAGGTGCCGGGTGAAGTCGACGAGGTCGCGCTGCTCGTCGGTCAGCCGCCAGTCGATCCAGGAGACGTCGTTGTCCTGGCAGTAGGCGTTGTTGTTGCCGCGCTGGGTACGGCCCAGTTCGTCGCCGTGGCTGAGCATCGGGATGCCCTGCGAGAGCAGCAGGGTGGCCAGGAAGTTGCGTTGCTGGCGGGCACGCAGTTCCCGGACGGCCGGGTCGTCGGTCTCGCCCTCGGCCCCGCAGTTCCAGGACCGGTTGTGGCTCTCGCCGTCCCGGTTGCCCTCGCCGTTGGCCTCGTTGTGCTTCTCGTCGTACGACACCAGGTCACGCAGGGTGAATCCGTCGTGCGCGGTGACGAAGTTGACGCTGGCACGAGGACGGCGCCCAGTGTGCTGGTAGAGGTCGGAGGAGCCGGTCAGCCGGGAGGCGAACTCGGCGAGCGTGTGCTCGCCGCCCCGCCAGAAGTCCCGTACGGCGTCCCGGTACTTGCCGTTCCACTCCGACCACAGTGGCGGGAAGTTGCCCACCTGGTACCCGCCCTCCCCCACGTCCCACGGCTCGGCGATCAGCTTGACGCGACTGATCACCGGGTCCTGCTGGATCAGGTCGAAGAACGCCGACAGCCGGTCCACCTCGTGGAACTGCCGGGCCAGCGTGGCCGCGAGGTCGAAGCGGAAGCCGTCCACGTGCATCTCGGTGACCCAGTACCGCAGGGAGTCCATGATCAGCTGAAGGACGTAGGGGTGCCGCATCAGCAGGCTGTTGCCGGTGCCGGTGGTGTCGTAGTAGTGCCCCCAGTCGCCGTCCACCAGGCGGTAGTACGAGGCGTTGTCGATGCCCCGGAAGGAGAGCGTGGGGCCCTTCTCGTTGCCCTCCGCGGTGTGGTTGTAGACGACGTCCAGGATCACTTCGAGGCCGGCCGCGTGCAGAGCCTTCACCATCGTCTTGAACTCGGTGACCTGCTGGCCGCGGGTGCCCTGCGCGGCGTAGGCGTTGTGCGGCGCGAAGAAGCCGATCGTGTTGTAGCCCCAGTAGTTGGACAGGCCGCGGTCCGTGAGCACGCCGTCCTGCACGAACTGGTGGACCGGCATCAGCTCGACGGCGGTCACCCCGAGCGAGGTCAGGTGCTCGACGACCGACGGGTGGGCCAGACCGGCGTAGGTGCCGCGGAGGTCGGGCGGGACGTCGGGGTGGGTTGCGGTGATGCCGCGGACATGGGCCTCGTAGATCACACTGTCGGCGTACGGCCGTCCGAGTGGCTGATCGTCGCCCCAGTCGAAGGCCTGGTCGGTGACCACGCCGAGCATGGTGTGCCCGGCGCTGTCGGACCGGGACGGACCGTCCGCGCGCTCGAAGAGGGAGGCGTGGTTGTCCACCTGACCGTCCACCGCCTGGGCGTACGGGTCCAGGAGGAGCTTGGCCGGATTGCAGCGGTTGCCGAGGGGCGGCTGCCAGGGGCCGTGCACCCGATAGCCGTAGCGCTGCCCCGGTCCGATCCCGGGCAGGTAGCAGTGCCACACGAACCCGTCGACCTCGGCCATCGGGACCTGCCGGTGGCCACCGTCGTCGTCGACGAGGACCAGGTCGACGCGCTCGGCGACCTCGCTGAACAACGCGAAGTTGGTGCCCTTGCCGTCGTGAGCGGCACCCAACGGGTAGGGGTGCCCGCTCCAGGCGGGCACCCCTTTCCGGCGTGGTCTCGCGGTCACAGGGCGTTCTCCAGGACGCCGTCCGGAGTGCTGACCGGTCCGGCCAGGGCCGCGACCCGGACCTCTCGCGGTACCTGGAGAACCTCACGCAGATCGGGCTCGGGCGCGGTGGCCACCAGCGGGACGCGTTCGCCGGCGCGGGCTCGCTGGGAGAACCAGATGACCTTGCTGCCGGTGCCGGTGGCGCAGCAGCCCCAACCGTCGCTCATCGCGGCGATGTGCTCGAGACAGCCGCGCAGGTCCTGGTCGGGGCGCAGGTCACAGTCGTTCTCACTGATGGCGGTGATGAGGTGCTGGCCGTTCCACCACATCTCGATCGACGTGTTCTTGTCGGTGGCGTGCTCGTCTATGGCCCTCAGCAGCAGTTCTGTGCCTCGACAGACGGGCTCGACCAGGGGCTCAAGGTCCCAATGGCGGAGATGGGCGGCCAGGATGCGCCCGACCTGTCCGACGCGTTCCGGGCTGACCTCGAGGTCGAGGTGGTAGTAGCAGGGCACTGCGGTGTTCATCGTCGTTGGCTCCTCACCGGCGAAGCTCTCGCTTCGCCTCGTCCCCTGCGGGGCCGGGCCCCGGACACGAAGCGTGAGCACTGATCGCTTCTGAGTCATCTCAAGCGTCGGCGTGCTACGCCATTCGTGCAACACGAGCACCCGACCGAGGTGATTGAAGATCCAACAAGACGTTGAGTCACAACGCATGCACCATGTGTGAAGACCTCGATGTCCGCAACGGATCCGCGCGTGTCCGCGCACGGCCGCCCGACGGTCGGGAGACGCGCCATCGAGCCCGGGAAGGTGAACGGCACCATGCTGCTACCGGCCAAAACCGAAGTGGCCCGGCATCTGCGGCGCTACCGGGCGTGGGAACGCAGGATGCTCGCGGCCCCCGCCGACTGCCGGATCCGGTCCACCTTCGAGGACTCGGGCTACACCCTCTGCGTGCTGATGGGGAAGCGATGCGCACGCGAGGCCGCGGACGCCGCGGAACGCTATCTGCGGTCCACGCTCGTCGCCTACCTCCGGGAGGAGAGCGAGCGACCCGGTCCGCGACCGGTGGCCAGACGGGGCCCACCGGTATCGAGTCGGCGGTCTCCCGCCGGAAGGTAGACACCTTCCGGCGCAGCTTCGTTCCCCCTGCCCGGGCCATGCGCCCGGCCCAGTCGAGCACGGTGGAGGTGTCACATATGAGTTCGCTCCCGGCCATCGGCCGCATTCCCGTCCGGGACGTCAGGCCTGCCGTGGACTGCGGCAGGCGGCCGGCGAAGGCGGTTGTCGGCGAGACGTTCGAAGTCACCGCGACCGTGTTCCGCGAGGGTCATGACGCGGTCTCCGCCAATGTCGTCCTGACGGACCCCGAAGGCCGGCACGGCCCGTGGACGCCGATGCGGGAGCTGACCCCCGGTTCCGACCGCTGGGGCGCCGAGGTCACCCCGGACGTCGCGGGCCACTGGACCTACCGCGTCGAAGCGTGGAGCGATCCGCTGTCCACCTGGCGGCGCACGGCCCGCATCAAGGTTCCGGCCGGCATCGACTGCGGGCTGGTCCTGGAGGAGGGCGCCGACCTGCACGAACGGGCGGCGGCCGGAGTGCCGCGGGGGCCGGGGCAGGCCGCTCTGCCGACCGCGGTGGAGGTCCTGCGCGACGACTCGCTGCCGGTCGCGACCCGGTTGGCCGCGGCGTTGACGCCGGAGGTGGACGCGGTCCTGGCCCGGTATCCGCTGCGGGAACTGGTCACCGCCTCGGACCCGCTGCCGCTGCTGGTCGAGCGGGAGAGGGCCCTGTACGGCGCCTGGTACGAGTTCTTCCCCCGTTCCGAGGGCACCGCGCAGCAGCCGCACGGCACCTTCCGCACCGCCGCCCGGCGGCTGCCCGCGATCGCCGGGATGGGCTTCGACGTGGTCTACCTGCCGCCGATCCATCCGATCGGGCACACCTTCCGCAAGGGCCGCAACAACTCCCTGTCTCCCGGTCCCGACGACGTCGGCGTGCCGTGGGCGATCGGCTCCCCCGAGGGCGGTCACGACGCCGTCCACCCGGACCTGGGCACCCTCGAGGACTTCGAGTGGTTCGTGGAGCAGGCCGGGCAGCAGGGCCTGGAGGTGGCCCTCGACTTCGCCCTGCAGTGCTCGCCCGACCACCCCTGGGTGCAGAAACATCCGGAGTGGTTCCACCACCGGCCGGACGGGACGATCGCCTACGCGGAGAACCCGCCCAAGAAGTACCAGGACATCTACCCCGTCGCCTTCGACGCGGACCTGGACGGCCTCATCGCGGAGACGGTGCGGGTGCTGCGGCACTGGATGGCGCACGGGGTGCGGATCTTCAGGGTCGACAACCCGCACACCAAGCCGGTGGTGTTCTGGGAACGGGTGATCGCGGACGTCAACCGCACCGACCCCGACGTGATCTTCCTGGCCGAGGCGTTCACCCGCCCGGCGATGATGCACACGCTGGCCCAGATCGGCTTCCAGCAGTCGTACACCTACTTCACCTGGCGTACCACCAAGGACGAGCTGACCGAGTACCTGACCGAGCTGTCGGGCGAGGCGGCCTCGTACATGCGGCCCAACTTCTTCGCCAACACCCCCGACATCCTGCACGGGTACCTCCAGCACGGCGGCCGGCCCGCCTTCGAGGTCCGCGCGGTCCTCGCCGCCACCCTCTCCCCCACCTGGGGCATCTACAGCGGCTACGAACTGTGCGAGAACACCCCCCTCAAAGCGGGCAGCGAGGAATACCTCGACTCCGAGAAGTACCAGCTCAAACCCCGCGACTGGGAGGCGGCCGAACACGAAGGACGCAGCCTCAGCCCCCTGATCACCCGACTCAACACCATCCGGCGCCGGCACCCCGCACTGCACCGGCTCAGGAACATCCACTTCCACCACACCGACAACGACGCCCTGATCGCCTACAGCAAGCGGACCGGCCAGGACACGGTTCTGGTGGTCGTCAATCTCGATCCGCACCACGCCCAGGAGGCCACGGTCTCGTTGGACATGCCGCGGCTCGGCCTGGAACGGCACGAGTCCGTGTCCGTGCACGACGAACTGGCGGGTGAGGTCTATCGCTGGAGCAGGAGCAACTATGTGCGGCTGGAGCCCGGTCGGGCGCCCGCGCACGTGTTCCACGTCCAGCGAACGGCCGCCTCGCCACAGATCGGAGGGTCCCCCGCGTCATGACCGTCAACGAGCCCGTCCAGGACACCTTCGAGGACACTCCCGCCAAGGACCGGGACCCCGAGTGGTTCAAGCGCGCCGTCTTCTACGAGGTCCTCGTCCGCTCCTTCCAGGACAGCAACGGCGACGGCGTCGGCGACCTCAAGGGCCTCACGGCCAAGCTCGACTATCTGCAGTGGCTCGGGGTCGACTGTCTGTGGCTGCCGCCGTTCTTCAAGTCACCCCTGAGGGACGGCGGCTACGACGTCTCGGACTACACCGCCGTACTTCCGGAGTTCGGTGACCTCGCCGACTTCGTGGAGTTCGTGGACGCCGCCCACCACCGCGGCATGCGCGTCATCATCGACTTCGTCATGAACCACACCAGCGACCAGCACCCGTGGTTCCAGGAGTCCCGCACCAACCCCGACGGCCCCTACGGCGACTACTACATGTGGGCCGACGACGACAAGCAGTACCAGGACGCCCGGATCATCTTCGTCGACACCGAGGCCTCCAACTGGACCTTCGACCCCGTCCGGCAGCAGTACTTCTTCCACCGCTTCTTCTCCCACCAGCCGGACCTCAACTACGAGAACCCGGCGGTCCAGGAGGAGATCCTGGCCGCCCTCCGGTTCTGGCTGGACCTGGGCATCGACGGCTTCCGCCTCGACGCGGTCCCCTACCTCTACGCGGAGGAGGGCACCGACTGCGAGAACCTGCCCGCCACGCACGAGTTCCTCCGGCGGGTCCGCAAAGACATCGACACGATGTATCCGGACACGGTGCTGCTGGCGGAGGCGAACCAGTGGCCGGAGGACGTCGTCGACTACTTCGGCGACTACGCCGGCGGCGGCGACGAATGCCACATGGCGTTCCACTTCCCGGTCATGCCCCGCATCTTCATGGCCGTGCGACGGGAATCCAGGTATCCCGTCTCGGAAATCCTCGCCAAGACGCCCGCGATCCCGTCGAACTGCCAGTGGGGCATCTTCCTGCGCAACCACGACGAGCTGACCCTCGAAATGGTCACCGACGAGGAACGCGACTACATGTGGGCGGAGTACGCCAAAGACCCCCGCATGCGCGCCAACATCGGCATCCGCCGGCGCCTCGCCCCCCTCCTCGACAACGACCGCGACACCATCGAGCTGTTCACCGCCCTGCTGCTGTCCCTGCCGGGCTCGCCGATCCTCTACTACGGCGACGAGATCGGCATGGGCGACAACATCTGGCTCGGTGACCGGGACGCCGTACGGACCCCGATGCAGTGGACCCCCGACCGCAACGCCGGCTTCTCGACGGCCGACCCCGGACGGCTCTGTCTGCCGACCATCATGGACCCGGTCTACGGCCACCAGGTCACCAACGTCGAGGCGGCGATGGCCTCGCCGTCCTCGCTGCTGCACTGGACCCGCCGCATGATCGAGATCCGCAAGCAGAACCCCGCCTTCGGCCTCGGCTCCTTCACCGAGCTCCAGTCCTCCAACCCGGCGGTGCTGGCCTTCCTGCGGGAGGCCCCCTCGACCGAGGACAACGGGGACGACCTGGTCCTGTGCGTGAACAACTTCTCCCGGTTCGCGCAGCCGACCGAGCTCGATCTGCGGGAGTTCTCCGGCCGACACCCGGTCGAGCTGTTCGGCGGCGTCCGTTTCCCGGCCATCGGAGAACTGCCGTATCTGCTGACCCTCGGCGGCCACGGCTTCTACTGGTTCAGGCTCTCCCGAGTGGCATCCCGCATCGGTCGACGACTTTGAGCGTGTGCCGACGAAAGGAAGGGTCACCATGCCGAAGACCGCATTCCTCGGCCCCGGACATACGGTCGTCGCCGACCCGATGCTGTCGCTCGGCGACCTGCTGCGGGAGTGGCTGCCCCGGCAGCGCTGGTTCGCGGGCAAGGACCAGCCCGTCACGGAACTCGGTCTGCTGTCGATGACCGAACTGTTCCCGGGCTGTCTGCACCTGCTGGTGCACACCGGTCGCTCGGCGGCGCCGATCCCCGGCGGCGCCCCCGACGGCGACTGCTACCAACTGCTGCTCGGCATACGCAAGCACCTGTCGCCGCGTCTGGGCCGGGCACTCATCGGCCGGGCGGAGCAGGGGCCGTTCGCCGATCTGACGGTCTACGACGCACTGCACGACCCCCGGTCGGCGCAGCTGCTCCTGGAAAGGCTGCGGCACCCGGGGTCCGCCGGTCCGCTGCGCTTCGAGGGCGACCCGTCCGTGCCGGTGCCGGGCGGGCTGCCGCCGCGGCTGCTGGACGCCGAGCAGTCCAACTCCTCGCTGGTGTACGGCGACGAGTTCATCCTGAAGCTTTTCAGACGCGTCCAGCCCGGGATCAACCCCGATCTGGAGGTGCCGGGCGCGCTGGCCGGTCAGGGCTGCCGCCGGGTGCCCGCCCCGGTGGCCTGGTTCCGGACCACGCATCCGCAGGAGGCCACGCTGGGGGTGCTGCAGCCGTACCTGCGGGACGCCTCCGACGGCTGGGCGCTGGCCCTGCGGGCGCTGGCCACCGGTGACGACTTCACCGTGCAGGCGCACCAGCTGGGGCAGGCCACGGCGGAGGTGCACCTCGCGCTGGCCTCGGCCTTTCCGACCGGTGCCCACGACGAGAGCGGCCGGACGGCGGCGGCGATGACCGAGCGGCTGGACGCCGCCGCGCACTGTGTCCCGGCCCTCAAGCCGTTCGTCCCCGGGCTGCGAGGCGCCTTCGGCGCGCTGGTCGCCTGCGACCCTGGCCCGCCGGCCCAGCGCATCCACGGCGATCTGCATCTGGGGCAGGTGCTGCGGGCCGGTCGCGAGTGGTTCGTGATCGACTTCGAGGGCGAGCCGTCCCGCCCGCTCGCCGAGCGGCGCGGCGTCCAGTCCCCGGTGCGGGACATCGCCGGGATGCTGCGCTCCTTCGACTACGCGGCCCGCCAGCGACGCCCGTGGCGTCCGGAGTGGGCGCGTCGTTGCCGGGAGGCGTTCTGCGCGGGCTACGCCGGCCGCGCCGGATGGGATCCGCGCAAGAAACACGGACTGCTGCGTGCCTATGAGACCGACCGAGCTGTGTACGAAGTCCTTTACGAAGCCAGGCACCGCCCGAACTGGCTCCCGGTACCCATGGCGGCGATCGAACGTCTCGCCGTGAGAGGAGACTGACCCGTGGCCCTGCGCGACGACACCTCGCTGCCCGAGCCGTCCGGACCCGCCCGATGCGGTACGGCCCCACCCCTCGACCCCGCCGAACGCGGGCGTCTGCTGTCGGGCGCCCATCACGACCCGCACGCGCTGCTGGGCGCCCACCCCGTCCCGGGCGGGATCGTCTTCCGGGCACTGCGCCCGTTCGCCCGCTCGGTGAGCGTCGTCATCGACGGCGAGCGCAGCGGGCTGGCCTCGGAGGGCGACGGGCTCTTCGCCGGCGTCCTGCCGCTCGACGCGATCCCCGCGTACACACTGCTGGTGGCGTACGCGGACGAGGAGCAGGAGGTGCACGACCCGTACCGGTTCCTGCCCGCCCTCGGCGAGACCGACCTCCACCTCATTCGTGAGGGCCGGCACGAGCAGCTGTGGAAGGCGCTGGGTGCCGAGCCGATGAACCACGAGGGCGTCGCCGGAACCCGGTTCACGGTGTGGGCGCCGAACGCGCGAGGCGTGCGGGTCGCGGGCGAGTTCACGTTCTGGGACGGGCAGGCGTTCCCGATGCGGTCCCTCGGTTCGTCCGGTGTGTGGGAACTCTTCCTGCCCGGCATCGGCGAGGGGGCGGGGTACAAGTTCGAGATCACCTCCCGGTACGGCGGCCGGTTCCTGAAGGCGGACCCGATGGCCCGCCGCACCGAGACGCCGCCCGACACGGCGTCCATCGTGACCTCGTCGCACTACGAGTGGAGTGACCGGGAGTGGATGGCCCGGCGTGGCGATGTCCCCGTGCACGAGGCACCGTTCTCGGTGTACGAGATCCATCTAGCGTCCTGGCGACCCGGACTGACGTATCGTCAGCTCGCCGAGGAGCTGCCGGCGTACGTGAAGGACCTGGGCTTCACCCATGTGGAGCTGATGCCGGTCGCCGAGCATCCCTTCGGCGGGTCCTGGGGCTACCAGGTCACCGGCTTCTACGCCCCCACCGCCCGGCTCGGCACCCCCGACGACTTCAGGTACCTCGTCGACGCCCTGCACCGGGCCGGAATCGGCGTGATCATGGACTGGGTGCCGGCGCACTTCCCCAAGGACGACTGGGCGCTGGCCCGGTTCGACGGGGACCCACTGTACGAGCCGGGAGACGACCGGCGGGCGGAGCATCCGGACTGGGGGACCTACGAGTTCGACTTCGGTCGGGTCGAGGTGCGCAACTTCCTGGTCGCCAACGCCGTGTACTGGTGCGAGGAGTTCCACATCGACGGCCTGCGGGTGGACGCCGTCGCCTCCATGCTCTACCTCGACTACTCGCGTGACTCGGGACAGTGGACGCCCAATGTGTTCGGCGGCCGCGAGGACCTGGACGCCATGGCGTTCCTCCAGGAGATGAACGCGACCGTGTACCGGCGGGCCCCTGGGGTGGTGACGATCGCCGAGGAGTCCACGGCGTGGGGCGGGGTGACCCGGCCGACCGACAGCGGCGGTCTGGGATTCGGACTGAAGTGGAACATGGGCTGGATGCACGACTCTCTGCAGTACATCGGCAAGGAGCCGGTGCACCGCAAGTACCACCACAACGAGATGACCTTCTCGATGGTGTACGCCTACAGCGAGAACTTCGTCCTGCCCATCTCGCACGACGAGGTCGTCCACGGCAAGCAGGCCCTCGTGTCGAAGATGCCGGGCGACTGGTGGCAGCGGCGCGCCACCCACCGTGCCTACCTGGGCTTCATGTGGGCCCACCCCGGCAAACAACTCCTCTTCATGGGCCAGGAGTTCGCACAGGGCGCGGAGTGGTCCGAGGCACACGGGCCGGAGTGGTGGCTGCTGGACCCGGCGTACGGGGCGGAGGCCGACCACCGCGGCGTCCGTGACCTGGTCCGCGACCTCAACACCGTCTACCTGCACACCCCGGCACTGTGGCAGCGCGACACCGACCCGTCCGGATTCCGGTGGGTCGTGGGGGACGCCGCCGAGGACAACGTCTTCGCCTTCCTGAGGTTCGACGCCGAGGGCTCCCCCCTGCTGGCTGTCTCCAATTTCTCCCCCGTGGTGCGCCACGACTACCGGCTGGCCGTCCCGGACGACGTCGACGCCTGGTACGAGGTCCTCAACACCGACGCCGGCCGGTACGGCGGTGGCGACGTCACCCACCCCGAGCCGCTCAAGCCCGAGGACGGCGCCGTCCGGCTGACCCTGCCGCCCCTCGCGACGGTCTGGCTGACATCGCACTCCTTGTAGGGCCCGTACGGCGACGGAAGGTGTTCGGACGGCTCCGGAGGGGCAGTCGGGGTCGTACGGCCGGGCCAGGCTGGTCGTCACCGCCGCCGAGAGACCAGAGAAGGGGTGCATCACGTGCGCACCGTCGGAGTGGAGGAGGAACTCCTCCTGGTCGACCCGGAGACGGGCGAACCGCAGGCGATGTCCTCCGCGGTCCTCGCCAGTGCCGCACAGGACGGCCCCGATCAGGACGTCTTCGAGAAGGAACTGCACAACCAGATGCTCGAGTTCGCGACGCATCCGCAGTCCGGCATGGAGGAGCTGCGCACGGAGATCGTCCGCTGCCGCAAGGAGGCGGCCCGGCACGCCGGGGGGAGCGGCTGTGCCGTCGCCGCGCTGGCCACGTCACCACTGCCCGTCAGCCCCTCCGTGGCCACGGGCCGCAGGTACCAGTGGATGGCGGAGCAGTACGGGATCGCCACCCAGGAACAGATGGTCATGGGCTGTCATGTGCATGTGTCCGTGGAGTCCGACGAGGAGGGCGTCGCCGTCATCGACCGTATCCAGCCCTGGCTGTCGGTGCTGTCCGCGCTGAGTGCCAACTCCCCTTTCTGGCAGGGCCAGGACACGCTCTACAGCAGCTATCGGAGCCGGGTGTGGCAGCGGTGGCCGTCGGCCGGTCCGACCGAACCCTTCCGGTCGGCCGAGCGCTATCACCGCAGGGTCTCGGAGATGGTGGCCACGGGGGTGATCCTCGACGAGGGCATGATCTACTTCGACGCCCGGCTCTCCCGGAACTACCCGACCGTGGAGATCCGGGTGTCGGACGTCTGCCTGCGGGCCGAAACCGCGGTTCTCGTCGCCACCCTCACGCGCGGGCTCGTCGAGACCGCCGCACGACAGTGGCGGGCGGGCGTGGACCCCGCCGGGCACAGCGTGAGCCTGCTGCGGCTGGCCTCCTGGCGTGCCGCGCGCTCCGGCCTCAACGAGGAGTTGCTGCACCCCGCGACCATGCGGCGGATGCCCGCGGAGACGGTGGTCCGGGCGCTGCTGGAGCATGTCGAGGACGCCCTCGCCGACAGCGGGGACCTGGACCGGGCCCGCGAGACCTGCGCCGAGCTGCTGCGCGGGCGCAACGGCGACCGGATGCAGCGTGAACTGCTGGAAGAGACCGGGAGCCTGAGGGACGTCGTCACCGAATGCGTGCGCCAGACCCAGGGGTGAGCCCCGCCCCTGGCAAGCTGCTCTCGGCCTGCGGAGGCTCCCCCGGCACATCGTCGGCGCCCGGTTTTGGACCTGTGGTGCGCTCGGGCCCGGGATCGCGGTTCGTGTGACTCATGCGCTTCGAGTCCTCGGACTCGGCCGGATCACCGACGCCGGGCCAGTTGTCGAATCCCGGCACCCCGCGCGGTCACCTCGGCTACATTCGAGCACCGCAGATGACCGTGCTCGTCGGCGGAGTCACACCCCGTACACGTCAGGATCAGCATGCGCGACGTCGCTCCCCCGCCCCCCACCGCCCCACCCGCGCCCGGCGGCCTCGCCGACAGCGTCTTCGACACGGCGGCCGTCCAACCGACCCGGCCGGTGCTGGCGCGCCGGCCCGACGCCGCCTCCTCCGGCTGGGACGAGGTGACCGCCGCAGAGCTGCGGGACGAGGTCGTCGGCGTGGCCAAGGGGCTGATCGCGTCCGGGATCTCGCCGGGGCATCGCGTCGCGATCATGGCGCGCACCCGGTACGAGTGGACGGTCGTCTGCTACGCGCTGTGGGCCGTGGGCGCCGAGGTCGTGCCGATCTATCCGACTTCCTCGCGCGACCAGGTCGAGTGGATCCTCCGGGACGCGGCCTGCGTCGCCGTACTCGTCGAGGACGAGCAGGCGGTGATGACGGTGGGATCGGTGTGCGCGTCCCTGCCCCGGCTGCGGCACGTCTGGCAGCTGGACTCGGGGGCGCTGGAGGAGCTGGCGGCGCGGGGCGAGTTCATCCCGCTGGCCACGGTCGACTCGTTGCGCCGCATCGTGCTGCCGGACTCCACCGCGGTCGTCGCCTACACCTCCGGCACATCGGGCCGTCCGCTGGGCTGCGCGCTCAGCCACCGCGGTCTCGCGAGCGTCTGCGACACCCTGCTGGCGGGCTGGGGCCGGACGACCGCCCCATCCGGGGAGCAGGGCTCGGTGCTGGCCTTCCTGCCGTTCTCCCATGTGTACGGCCTCATGATCCAGGCGCTGTGCCTGCGCGGTGGCCTGCTGATGGGGCACGAGCCCGAGCTGAGCGGGGCGGCGCTGGCGACGGCGCTGCAGTCGTTCCGCCCGACCTACTTCTACGCCGTGCCGTCGGTCTTCGAGAAGATCTACAAGAACTTCCTGCGCACGGCCCAGCAGTCGGGCCGCGGCGCGCTCTTCGAGCGGGCCGCGGAGACGGCCCGGGACTTCGCCGCGGCGTGCGAGCGGCAGCGGCTCGGCGAGGGGCCGGGCCCCGGCTTCGACCTTCGGCTCCAGCACGCCCTGTACGAGCGGACCGTGTACCGCAGACTGCGTGGCGCGCTCGGCGGCCGGGCACGACGTGCCACCTCGGGCGGCTCACCCCTGAACCGGGACCTCTCGCTGTTCTACGAGGGCATCGGCATCTACGTCCACGACGGGTACGGCCTCACCGAGACCAGTGGCGGGATCACGATGCAGCCGCTGGGCCGGGAGAAGTCCGGGACCGTCGGGCAGGCCCTGCCGGGCACCGACATCCGGGTCGCGGAGGACGGGGAGATCCTGGTGCGCGGGCCGTCGATGTTCCAGGGCTACGTGGGCGACGCGCCGGCGTCCCGCGCCGCGCTGCACGGCGGCTGGCTGGCCACCGGGGACATCGGGCGGCTGGATCCCGAGGGCTATCTGACGATCACCGGCCGCAAGAAGGACGTCATCATCACCAGCGGCGGCAAGACCGTCGCCCCGGCCGCGCTGGAGCACCGGCTGCGGATGCACCCGCTGATCCACCAGGCGGTCGTCGTGGGCGACAACCGCCCCTGCGTGGGGGCGCTGATCACGCTGGACCCGGACTTCCTCGCGCACTGGCGGGCGGCCCTGACCCTGCAGAGCGACACGCCGAGCCGGGAGGCCCGGGAGGAGAACGCGCTGCGGGAGGAGATCGCGCGGGCGGTGGCGGCGGCCAACAGCGCGGTGTCGCGGCCGGAGTCCATCCGGGTCTTCCGGGTGCTCCCGGAGCCCTTCGACGTGGCCAGCGGGTTACTGACACCGTCGATGAAGCTGCGCCGCGACCTCATCGTGCGGACGTACGCGTTCGAGATCGACGCGATGTACCAGGCGCGCTCACGGGCCGGTCGTGTCCGTGTCCCGGACGAGTCGTCGGCCTGGGACGACGCGGACAACGTGTTCCGCTGAGGGCGGGCCGGTGGCGCGGTGGGCGCGTGCGGCCTTCTCTCGCCGGACCCGACGAAGGGCGCATGCCCGTACTGCGGCATGCGCCCTTTTGGCCGGGACGACGGCTGGGGGTCAGCCGCCGACGTACCAGGTGAAGCCGCCGTTCGACGCGGCCAGCGCGAGCAGGACCCCGAAGACGACCAGGTCGAGGATGCCGAGAACGATGCCGGCCTTGGCCATGCCCGCCCCGCCCTTGGCCCCTGCCTGACGCAGTCCCACGGCGCCCAGCACGATCGCCACCGGGCCGAGAACCACGTTGAAGAAGAGCAGTCCGATAATTCCGCAGATGAGGCTCGCGACAGCCAGACCATTGGTGCGTGACCTGGAGGACGCGGCAGGGGAACTGCCGTAACTCGTCATCACATTCTCCCACTGTCCGGTGTTTCCGGTGTTTGGATTACCGTCCGAGTTCCCTTCAACACGCCTTGCACACCGGCGAGTTGCCCTGAAGCACAGGAGCGTGATTTCCTGCCGGGGAAAACCAGCCCACGCACAATTCCGAAATTCCTGGTTCCGCTTTTCAGCGCCTGCGGCCGCGTGCCGCCCAGGAAGTGCCCACCCCGGCGAGGTGCAGGGCCAGCACGGTGAGGCCGAGAAGCATGACGTTCGTCGACGTGAAGACGTCGTTGGTCGAGATCTCGGCCGCGTTGATCAGGAACGCGATGAAGAACAGTACTGCCGCTGCTATGGCGAGCACGGGTCACCCTCCGTTCGTCGTGTCCTACGAGGTCTTTCCGCGTCCCTCTGCCCCGGATCCGCGGCGACAGGCTCCCGACGGCGGTACCTGGTTCGCGAGTCTGATCGCGTCGGCGCGCGTAGGCTCCGTCCGCCTGGGAACTAGCAAACGGTGGGGGCGCAAGGGGAAGGACTACAGCCCTGCAGACGCCGGGCCGGGAAGGCGAGATGGCAAGCGAGCCGCATAGGGACGACACACTGGCTTCCAAGGAGATCCCGAGCCGCAGCAGCCGCTTCTCGGGCGAGCTGCGCAATGTGACGGGCGCACGCCTCGAAGCGGAGAAATTCCTCTCCGATCTGGCACGTACCGCGCCGCCGGCTACTCCGGAGTACTGGGACGACATTCTCCTTGTGGTCACGGAGCTGGCCGCCAACGCGGTCCAGTACGCGCCGGGTCCTTTCGAGCTGTCCATGCGCCGGACCTTCGACGGCGTTCACGTGGTCATGCAGGACACGAACACGACGCCTCCGGCGCCCCGCCCCTTCCACCCCAGTCAGGGTGGGGGCGGTATCGGATGGCATCTGATCCACACGCTGTGCGACCAGGTCAGCGTCGTCACCAGTGAGCGCGGCAAGGAGATCCACGTCTTCCTTCCCTGGTGAGACGTCTGGTGAGACGTCTCTCAGCCGGACACCTCGCGCAACGGCACGAACACGCTGATCGTCTTGCCGCCCTCGGGCCGCATCTCGACGCCGATCTCACGGGCGAGACGAATGATCAATGGCCAGCCATAGCCGTTGCCATGGTGCCCGACGGGCAGGGCGCCAGATCCATAGGCCACGTCGGGCACCGTCGCACTGTGGTCGTGGACGGCCAGCCGGACTCCTTCGGCCGTGGGCGAGACGTCGAACCCGGCCAGTCCGTCACCGTGCCGGATGGCGTTCGTGACCAGTTCCGACACGACCAGCTGCAGGTCGATGAGGTCCTCCTCCCGCACGGTGCGGGACTGCGCGCCCCACTGCTCGCGAACCACCGACTGCGCGTACGCGCGTGCCGCAGCGGCGGTCGCCACCCTGGGCGCCGTCCGGGTCTCGGTCAGGGTGCGGTCCGCCGCCGTCACGGCTTCGTCGGGCCTCACGGCTTCGTCACTGCCCGAAGCGCCTCCGTCACGCTCTCGGTCACGGTCTCGACCTCGTCGGCCTGGTCGAAGAACCCTGCCGTTCCTGTCACCTCGATCAGCCTTTCCCGTTCTCGTCGCCCGCCTCCGCCACCACCGCGAGCCTCACCGTTCGTCCAGTGGGCCCGCCGGGCGTGCGGCCCGTGCGGCCGGTCGAAGTCCGCGCGGCCGTCGACCGCACCAATCCGGTCGACGGCCGCGCGGAGAGCCTCGGCGGGGCACGCTCGTGACGCGGGCTCCCGCTCGGGGCATCGGCTTCTCCCGCCCGATGCCGGTGTGCGCTCTGTACGGCCTTCGGCCGTCCCGGTCAGGTGGTGGTCGTCTCGCGCGGCGGCAGCCGGTGGTAGTAGTCGCCGACGCTCGTCAGATAGGCCGCGTCCATGGTCTCGCTGTCCGTCCGGAACCGGGGCGCCGCCTTCACCTCGCCCCGCGTGCACGACAGGGATATCTTCCGGCCCTCGGTGTCGACACCCGTCACGACGCCGACCGGGACCAGGGCGCTTCGGCCGAAGACCCACACCCCGGTGTCCACGACCAGGTGCCGCATTCCGAAGTGGTCGGCCTGTCGGTCCACGTGACCGATCGTGCCGTCGGTCGCCGCCACGGTGTAGCCCGTGAGCTCCTGTCCCTCCGCGTAACCGCTGTCCGGTGAGTACGACCAGATTCCGTCGATGACCACACCGCTCCTTCCTCCCCGAGCCGATGACGGGTGCCGATGACGGGTCATGAGCCCGCGTGCGGACGGCCTGCCCGCCCGCTCCACAGCAGCAATTACCCTCCAGCCGCGCTCGCATTCTGAGCATCGCGCCACAACGGCCGAACGCCGACCGGCCGGCCCGATGGGGAAACTGAACCCAGTACCCCTGTCGAGCCCGGGCATGCAGACTCCTGCCGACTTTCCGTACCGTGAGTACAACTCGACGCCACACTTTGTCCACCACTCGACACCTGGGTTAGCCTGCGTCGTCTTTCTCATCGCGCGGTTCCGTGAACTGCGGAAACGCATGTATTACTTGCGGAGGGCCGCCCGGCGGCCCGACTTGGTTCCGAGTCCCCGGCCGCGGGGACTCTTGGGGAGCGGAACGAGGGTGCGCATGACCACCAACACCACCGAGGTCGCTGATGCGGTCCCGGGAGATCACGAACTCAGACAGCTCCTGGCGGGGCTGACGGCGGTCCGGGACGGGGACTTCGGCACCCGCCTGCCGGACGACGGCCAGGGCCTCATGGGCGACATCGCCACCGTCTTCAACGGCATGGTCGACCAGTTGTCCGTGTTCACCTCCGAGGTCACTCGGGTGGCCCGCGAGGTGGGCACCGAGGGAACGCTCGGCGGACAGGCGGAAGTACCGGGTGTCTCGGGCACATGGGCCGATCTCACGGACTCCGTCAACGCCATGGCGGGCAACCTGACGACACAGGTGCGCGACATCGCCCAGGTGGCCACGGCGGTGGCGAAGGGCGACCTGTCCCAGAAGATCGACGTCCCCGCGCGGGGCGAGATCCTCCAGCTGAAGGAGACCGTCAACACGATGGTCGACCAGCTCTCCGCGTTCGCCGACGAGGTCACCCGCGTCGCCCGCGAGGTCGGCAGCGAGGGGCAGCTCGGCGGACAGGCGCAGGTGCCGGGCGTCGCCGGTGTCTGGCGCGACCTCACGGACTCCGTGAACGGGATGGCGGGGAACCTGACGGGGCAGGTCCGCAACATCGCCCAGGTGACGACGGCCGTCGCCCAGGGCGACCTCTCCCAGAAGATCACGGTCGACGCCCGCGGCGAGATCCTCGAACTCAAGAACACCATCAACACGATGGTCGACCAGCTCTCCGCCTTCGCCGACGAAGTCACCCGCGTCGCCCGCGAGGTCGGCACCGAGGGACGCCTCGGCGGACAGGCCGACGTCAAGGGCGTCAAGGGCACCTGGCGCGACCTCACCGACTCGGTGAACTTCATGGCGGGCAACCTGACCTCACAGGTCCGCAAGATCGCCCAGGTGGCGACCGCCGTCGCGGAGGGTGACCTCTCCCAGAAGATCACCGTCGACGCCCGCGGCGAGATCCTCGAACTCAAGAACACCCTCAACACGATGGTCGACCAGCTCTCCGCCTTCGCCGACGAGGTCACCCGCGTCGCCCGCGAGGTCGGCACCGCCGGAAACCTCGGCGGACAGGCCCAGGTCCGGGGCGTCTCGGGCACCTGGAAGGACCTCACCGACAACGTCAACGTGATGGCGTCCAACCTGACCGGTCAGGTCCGTTCGATCGCCCAGGTCGCCACCGCCGTGGCCCGCGGTGACCTCTCGCAGAAGATCACGGTCGAGGCCAAGGGGGAGGTCGCGGCCCTGGCGGACGTCATCAACACCATGGTCGACACGCTCTCCGCCTTCGCCGACGAGGTCACCCGCGTCGCCCGCGAGGTCGGCACCGAGGGACGTCTCGGCGGACAGGCGCACGTACCGAACGTGGCCGGCACGTGGAAGGACCTCACCGACAACGTCAACTCGATGGCGAACAACCTCACCGGCCAGGTGCGCAACATCGCGCTGGTGACGACCGCCGTGGCCAAGGGCGACCTGTCGAAGAAGATCGACGTCGACGCCCGCGGCGAGATCCTCGAACTGAAGACGACGATCAACACGATGGTCGACCAGCTCTCCGCCTTCGCCGACGAGGTCACCCGCGTCGCCCGCGAGGTCGGCACCGAGGGACGCCTGGGCGGACAGGCCGAGGTCGAGGGCGTGTCGGGTACCTGGAAGCGTCTCACCGAGAACGTCAACGAACTCGCGGGCAACCTGACCCGCCAGGTGCGCGCGATCGCCGAGGTGGCGAGCGCCGTCGCCGAGGGGGACCTGACGCGCTCGATCACCGTGGAGGCGTCCGGCGAGGTCGCCGAACTCAAGGACAACATCAACTCCATGGTCGGGTCGCTGCGCGAGACCACCCGGGCCAACCAGGAGCAGGACTGGCTCAAGACGAACCTCGCCCGGATCTCCAGCCTGGTGCAGGGCCACCGCGACCTCCCCGTCGTGGCCGAACTGATCATGGACGAGCTGGTTCCGCTGGTATCGGCGCAGTACGGCGCCTTCTACCTCGCCGAGGAGAGTGACGACGGCCCCGAACTCCGGCTCGTCGGCTCCTACGGCTATCCCGACGACGACAGCAGGCCCACCCGGATCGCCTTCGGCCGCACCCTGGTCGGCCAGGCCGCGCGCAGCCGCCGCACGATCACGGTGGACGAACTGCCGCCCGACTACGTCACCATCTCCTCGGGGCTCGGCCAGGTGGTGCCCACCGCGCTCGTGCTGCTCCCCATCGTGGTGGAGGGCCAGGTCCTCGGCGTGATCGAACTGGCTTCGGTCACCGCGTTCACACAGATCCACCAGGACTTCCTGGAACAGCTCATGGAGACCATCGGCGTCAACCTGAACACGATCGTCGCCAACGCCCGCACCGACGAGCTCCTGGGCGAGTCGCAACGCCTCACGGCCGAACTCCAGGCCAGGTCGGCGGAGTTGCAGGAACAGCAGGAGGAACTGCAGCACTCCAACGCGGAGCTGGAGGAGAAGGCCTCGCTGCTGGTGGCGCAGAACCGGGACATCGAGGCGAAGAACCTCCAGATCGAGCAGGCCCGTCAGGAACTGGAGGCCCGTGCACAGCAGTTGTCGCTGGCCTCGAAGTACAAGTCGGAGTTCCTGGCGAACATGAGCCACGAGCTGCGCACCCCGCTCAACAGCCTCCTGATCCTGGCCCAGTTGCTGGCCCAGAACCCCTCGCGCAACCTCACGCCGAAGCAGGTCGAGTACGCGGGCATCATCCACTCCGCGGGGTCGGACCTGCTCCAGCTGATCAACGACATCCTCGATCTGTCGAAGGTCGAGGCCGGAAAGATGGACGTGGCGCCGGAGGTCGTCTCCCTGCGCCAGCTCATCGACTACGTCGAGGCCACCTTCCGGCCGATGACGACGCAGAAGAGCCTGGACTTCACGGTGACCACGGCCCCGGGCGCGCCCGCGGACCTGCTGACCGACGAGTCCCGGTTGCGTCAGGTACTGCGCAACCTGCTGTCCAACGCGGTCAAGTTCACCGAACAGGGCAGTGTGGAGCTGCGTGTCGAGCCCGCGGCGGACGACGAGGTGCCCCAGGGCGTGCTGCGGAACAGCACCGTCGTGGCCTTCCGGGTGAAGGACACCGGGATCGGCATTCCGGAGCAGCAGCTGGAGACGATCTTCGGTGCGTTCCAGCAGGCGGACGGCACGACGAGCCGGAAGTACGGGGGCACCGGGCTCGGTCTGTCGATCACCCGGGAGATCGCACATCTGCTCGGTGGCGCGGTCACGGTGGACAGCACGCCGGGTCAGGGCAGCACGTTCACCCTGTTCCTCCCGGTGGCGCGTCCCGACTTCGAGGAGCTGGTGAGCAGTGACCCGCCGCTGCAGAAGGCGCCGGACACCGCACTCGACCCCCACGCTCTGAGAGGTCGTCAGGCGGCGGGGCTCCCGGCCGGTGCCGGGGAGCGTCGACGCCGTCTGCTCGTGGTGGAGGAGCGCTCTCGCGGGCTGCTGACCCTCGTCGCCGAAAGTGTGGTCGCGGACGTGGCGCACAGCCGGGACGGAAGCGGGGCGGGGGCCGCGGTCGACATCATCACCGCCGTCGGGGCGCAGGAGGCCGCGGGGGCACTGGCGGACGAGCCGTACCACTGCGTCGTACTCGAACTGGGCATGCCGGACGGTGAGGCCTCCCGGTTCCTGGAGGCCCTGCAGGGCGACTCCGCCCTGGCGAGTGTTCCGGTGCTGGTGCACAGCGGTCACCGGGCCGACCTGGCCACGGAGGAGACCCTGCGGTCCCGCGCGGCGGGCGGGGCCCTGGAGTTCCTGTCCAGCCTGGACGAGTTGCGCGAGCGCATCGCGCTGCACCTCTCGGCGGAGGAGCCCGGGGACGTGCTGTCCCTGGTGCGTGCGGAGGAACCACAGCAGTTGACGCCCCACGCGGTCGACGACTCGTTCGCCGGCCGTACCGTGCTCGTCGTCGACGACGACGCGCGCAACCTGTTCGCGCTGAGCGGGATCCTCGAACTGCACGGTTTCCGGGTCCTGCACGCCGACAACGGCCGCAAGGGCATCGAGGCCCTGGTCGACAACCCGGACATCGCGCTCGTACTGATGGATGTGATGATGCCGGAGATGGACGGATACACGGCCACGGCCGAGATCCGCAGGATGCCCCAGTACGTCGGACTGCCCATCATCGCCGTCACCGCGAAGGCGATGCCCGGCGACCGGGAGAAGTCCCTCGCCTCGGGCGCCAGTGACTACGTCACCAAGCCCGTCGACACCCGGGACCTGATCGCCTGCGTCCGCCGGTGGTTGTCCGCATGAGGCCACCGAGTTCCGAGCACCCGCGGGAGCACGGCGACGCGGAGGCGTCTCCCGGGTCCGCAGCCGCTCCCCCGCCTCTTCCCGAGGGCCGGTCCGCCGGCTCCGAGGGGGCCGTCCCCCCGGCCTCCCCCGTGGGGAGGCTGGCCGCGACCGTCGAGCGGCTGCGCCGCGAGGTGCGGGCGGCCCAGGCGGAGGCCGAAGGGCGGGCTCTGATCGAGCTCGCCAAGGGCATCCTGGTCGAACGTCTGCAGTGCGGCCCCGCGCAGGCCGCCCGTCAGCTCGCGGAGCTGGCCGAGCAGGCGAAGGTGACACCGCTGGAGTTCGCGGTCGAGGTCATCAACCAGGCTGCCCGGGACCGGATGTCGGAGGTGACGGACGCCTTCCTCGCCGCCACCTCGGCCACCGCGGAACCGGCGGGCGACTCGCCCGCCGTACGGCTGCGGGCCGCCGAGAGCGGTGCGCTGGCCGCGGACGACACCCAGGCCGTCGCGGACTCCCTGCTGCAGCAGGCGTTGCAGCCTCTCGGGGCGGTGGCCGTGGCCATCTGGGCGGCGGGCCCCGACGGCTCCCTCACGCTGGCGGGCAGCGCCGGGTTCTCCCCGGTCGAGGCGGCGCGCTGGCGCTATGTGCCGCCGGACGTGGCGACGGTGGCGCGGCGCGGCCTCACCGAGCGCGGTGGGCACTGGATCGCCTCCCTCGCGCGGACCGGTCTGCCCAGCATCGGCGGGCACCACCATCCGGACGGTGGCCGGGTGGCGCTGCCCGCGGGGACCGGCGGGCGCGTGCACGGCGTCCTGGAGATCGTCTGGCCCACACCGCTCGCGCCCCAACCGCAGCGGATCGTCCGTCAGGTGGAGGCGCTCGCCGAGTTGTGCGCACACACACTGGAGACGTACACCGTGCTCAACGGCTCCGCGCAAGAGCCCGGGGTGCTGCCGGACGCCGCGGAGCTGATGGACCTGACGGACGGACTGCACGATCCCGCCCTGGTCCTGGTGCCGCAGTTCGACGGCTCCGGTCACCTGGTGGACTTCCGTATCCAGCACGCGAACAGCCGTTTCCTCGATCCGGCGGGCCGGCCGCGTGCCGTCGTGAACGGCGCTCTGTTACTGGAGGCCTACCCGATGGCCGCCGGGGAGAGCGAGCTCTTCCAACGGGTGGAGCGGGTGTACGCGACGGGCGAGCCCTTCCGCGCGCGCCGGATGAACCTCACCGCCCTCGTCGACCAGGTCCCGCTCTCGGCGGTCGCCGACATCAGCGTCAGCCGGCACGGCAGCGCCGTCCTGCTGCTGTGGCGCATCGAGGACGAGACGGCCCGGCTGGCGAGCCTGTTGCAGCACGCCCAACGGCTCGGACGGATCGGCGGGTTCGAGGAGACCCTGCTGACCGGCGAGATCACCTGGAACGGTCAGCTCTTCGACCTGTACGGCCTCTCCGAGACGAGCGCCCCCGTGCCGCTGGAGGAACTCCCGGCCCATGCCCATCCGGACGACACCGGCGCCATCCGCAGGTTCCTGCGGACGCTGCTGCACCGACGGCGTCCGGCGTCCACGGCGTTCCGGCTGCAGCGGCCCGACGGGGTGACCCGGCACATCCGGGTGGTCGCCGAACCGGTGCTGGACACGGACGGCCGGCTGTTCGCCGTCCGCGGGGCCTACCAGGACATCTCGGCGCAGCACTGGACGGAGGTCGCGCTCGCGGCCACCCGCGACCAACTCGCGCACAGCGAACAGCAGGCCACCGAACGCAACCGGCTGACCCTGCAGTTGCAGCACGCCATCATGCCGCCCACCCAGGATCCGTTGCAGGTGCCCGATCTCCAGGTGGCGGTCCGTTACCGGCCCGCGGAGACCGAGCAGCTCGTGGGCGGCGACTGGTACGACGCCGTGGTGCTGCCGTCCGGGATGGTGCTGCTGTGCGTCGGTGACGTGGCGGGGCACGGGATAGGGGCGGCCACCAGCATGGTCGTGCTGCGCAACGCACTGCGCGGGCTGGCCGTCACCGGTGCCGGGCCGGGGCAGCTGCTGTCGTGGCTCAACATCGTGGCGCACCACCTCACCGGCGCCGTCACCGCCACGGCGATCTGCGGACTGTACGACCCCTCCCGCCACACCTTTCGCTGGGCGCGAGCGGGTCATCTCCCGCCGGTGCTCGTGCGGGCCGCGGAGGCCGCGCCCCTGCCTCTGGTCAAGGGCATGCTGCTCGGTGCCGTACCGGACGCGGTCTACGAGGAGACCGAGGTACAACTGGCGGCCGGGGACACCCTGTTGATGTACACCGACGGTCTGATCGAGCGCCGGGACCGTTCCGTGGAGGAGTCGCTGCGACATCTGCTGACCACCGCTCGTACGGTGCCCAGGACACTCGACCAGCAGTTGGACCGACTGCTCACCTACAGCAGGTCGGACACCGACGACGACACCTGTCTCGTCGGTATCCGGGTGGGCTGACGGTTCCGACGGATGTCCGGACGTGCGATGGGGGTCCGCCGGAGAGTCCGGCGGAAAGGGAGCCGCCGGGTTCAGCAGGCTCGCAGGTACGTGTCCCAGTCCGCCTCGGGCCACAGGTCCGCGGCGTGCCGGAGCATTCTGCGGGGCTGGCCGGTCAGCCCGGCCACACACAGCTGTCCGCCGTTGCGGTCGACGGCCCGCTGCATGCCGCGGATCACGTGCAGGACCGCACTGTCCACGAAGACCACGTGACCCAGGTCCAGGGTGAGGTCGCGGACGGTGTCCGGCAGGTTGTCGGCGGCGGACTCGAGGTGCGGGCGGGACTGGTGGTCGATGTCCGTGTCGACCGTCACCAGGGCCGAAGTGCCGTCACGGCGCAGTGAGATGTACGCGCCCATCTTTTTGGGGCCCCCTCTCGTCGGGGCTTGAGGCCCGTTGCCGGGCCGGGTGGGCACCGACCACCGTCTCACAGGTGCGGGATTCGGTCGAAGCCACTTGTGTGGTGCTCCGGCGAACGGCCCGCACACCTCCTCCGCATACCAGGTGGATTCGGGGGTAAACGCGGGGCGGTGACAGACGACGAGCGACGGCGGAAAGGCAGAGGATGAGACGCGGCAACCGCGGCCCATGGCGTGGGCCTGTGGACGGTGCCTCCCGCCGCCCGCCGGACCGCTGAGAGTTTGATCACGGGACACCGTCGGAATCGGTGTGCATCGAAGCCGCGCACAGGGGTAACCAGCCCTGGCCGTAAGACTTGTGGAGGTACTCGTGTCCATTGCCCAGAACCCCTTGTCCGTCGAGGTCAGCCTGCCTCGGGAGGACGTGGCCCTGATCTCGGTCGAGGGCTACTTGGACGTAGACACCGCGACGGAGTTCCAGCATCACCTGGCCAACCAACTCCACCACGGCCGACGGCACTTCCTGCTCGACCTGTCGGCCGTCCCGTTCATGGACTCGTCCGGCATGAACATCATCCTGCGCGTGTACCAGCAGGCCCGCGACATACCGGGCAGCGTGCACATCATCTCCCCCACGCCGGCGGTACGTCGGATCCTGGACCTGACCGGCGTGAGCATCACGGTCCCGGTGTCCGAAAGCCTCGACGAGGCGCTCTCCCGGGCCGACGCGCACGAGGCGGACGCGGACGACGCGGACGCGGAGGAGAAGGTCCGGCAGGACGGACCCCAGACCTGATCCGACGGGCGGCCCAAGGCCGTCCGAGCACTTGTCGCCCACCTGATCGTTTGGCACGGGACGCGGTGTCCTGCGAGGTGGGGGCATGGTTACAGTGGTCGCCCGGCAGGGTCACCACGCCGTCTCGTTGCCTCCAGCGGGTTCGGTGCGACGAAACGACGACGAGGACTCTGAGGAGCAATACAGGTGCCGGAGCACGAAACGGTAGGGCAGCACGGATCGCCGGCGCTGGAGGTCGCGGACTTCCTGCGCAGCCGTACCGAGCAGATCGCCCAGCGGTGGGCCGACGAACCCCTCTTCCGGACGGTGTTCACCGTCTCGCGGGACGAGGCGGTGGAAGCGGGCAGGATCGTCGTCGAGGCGCTGGCCCAGGTCGCCGACACGGGCCTGGTGCACGATCCCGACTCCGCCGGATTCACCGTGGTGCGCGAGCAGTTGTCGCGGATGGGCGCGGCCCGCTCCCGGGCCGGTTTCACCACCGCGCAGGTGTCCAACGACGTGAACGCGCTGCGTCCGCCGGTCGAGAGCCTGCTGCTCGCCGACCTCCCCGAGGACGACACGGACCGGGTCCGGGAATGCACCACCGCGCTGACCGTGCTGATGGGCACCCTGAGGCTGGTGGTGCTGGAGACGGCGCTCAGCGAGGGGCAGGCCCTGATCGAGCGGCAGCAGCTGCAGCTGATGGAAGTGGCCACGCCGGTCATCAAGCTGTGGGACGGCATCGTGGCGGTGCCGCTGATCGGGACCCTCGACAGCGCCCGCAGCCAGGTGGTGATGGAGACGCTGTTGGAGGCCATCGTCGACCAGCACGCCCGGTTCGCGATCCTCGACATCACCGGTGTGCCGACGGTCGACTCGCTGGTGGCCCAGCATCTGATGAAGACGGTCGCGGCCGCCCGGCTGATGGGCGCGGAGTGCGTCGTCTCCGGTATCCGTCCGGCGATCGCGCAGACCATCGTGCACCTGGGCCTGGACCTGGGCACCGTGCTGACCCGCGCGAGCCTGGCCGACGCCCTGGCGTACGCGTTGCACGAGCTGGGAGCCAACATCGTCAACGCGGCGCCCGGCGGTGCGAGTTCACGGTGAGCCATGACTTCTCCCGGCCCGTCACGGGCCATGTGCCGGTCCTACGGCTCGGCGACGTCCTCCTGGTCACCCTCCAGGGGGATCTGTACGACAGTGCGGCACAGCAGTTGCAGCAGGACCTCGGCGAGACCATCGTCAGCACCGGGGTGACCGGGGTGGTCATCGACATCTCCGGGGTGGAGATCGTCGACTCCTTCCTCGGGCGGGTGCTGGCCGAGATCGCGGCGCAGGCCCGGCTGCTGGCCGCGCGGACCGTGGTGGCCGGTATGCGTCCGGCGGTCGCGATCACGCTGGTGGAGCTGGGGCTGACGCTCCCCGGACTGCGTACCGCGCTCACCACCGAGGCGGCGATGGACCTCCTCGCGGGACTGGATCCCGACACCCGCTCCGGCGGCCGGCGCCGGGAGAGCCGGTGATGAACACAGCCGCAGGCGTCGAGGCCTGCCTGCCGATCCGTTCGGACATGGATCTGGTGTGGGTGCGACAGCATGTACGGCACGCCGCCGGCCTGCTGGGTTTCGGTCTGGTGGAGCAGACCAAGGTGGTCACCGCGGCCAGTGAACTGGCCCGCAACACCCTCGTGCACGGCGGAGGCGGACAGCTGGAGACCGCTCCCGTCACCAGCGGACGGGCCCGCGGGCTGCGGCTGACCTTCTCCGACGAGGGACCGGGCATCCCGGACCTGGAGCGGGCGCTGAGCGACGGCTACACCTCCGGCGGCGGTCTGGGGATGGGGCTGGGCGGCGCGCGGCGGCTGGTGCACGAGTTCGCCGTCGACAGCACTCCGGGGGTCGGCACCAAGGTCACGGTGGTCTCCTGGGCGTCGGTACCGCGGCCGCGCGAGGAGCACTGATGCCGCGCGTGTGGGACATCCCGGTGCACGACTCCACCCGGGTGCGTGACGTGAGGGTGGCAGCCGAGCGCGCGGCCGTCCGCGCGGGGCTCGACGAGCCTCGTACGGCGGCCGCCGCGCTGGTGGCGACCGAGCTGGCGACCAACCTGCTCAAGCACGCCGGAGGCGGACAGGTCCTCATCGACGTCGTGGACCCGCCGCTGCCCGAGGAGGGAGCCCCGATGACGGTGCAGATCGCCGCGATCGATCACGGGCAGGGCATGGCCGACGTCCGCGTGGCCCTGCGTGACGGTTATTCGACGGCGCGTTCCCTGGGCGCCGGGCTCGGCACGTGCCGCCGTATAGCGGACGATTTCGGTCTGTACAGCGTGCCGGGGCGGGGCACGGTGGCGCTGGCCCGGATCGGCACCCGCACGAAGGAGGCCGACCCGGCCGCACCGGTACGGGTAGGTGGGGTGAACGTCCCTCTCGCCGGGGCGGAGTACTCGGGCGACGCCTGGGCGTGGGCCCGGTCGGGCGACCTGCTGACTTTGATGATGGCCGACGGACTGGGCCACGGTCCCGAGGCGGCCCGAGCCTCGACGGCCGCGACGCGGGCCCTGCACGGCTCGGCCCACCTCCCGCCCGCCGAGGCGCTGGTCCACCTGGACTCGGCACTGCACGGCACCAGGGGGGCGGCCGTCGCGGTGGCCCAGGTCGACACCCGCGCGGGGGTGCTGCGGTTCGCCGGCATCGGCAACATCGGGGCCCGGCTCCGCGAGGGCGACCGTTGGCGTTCGCTGCTGTCACGGCCCGGGATCGTGGGCGTCCACCGGCACGCCACACAGCGTGAGGAACGTATGCCCTGGGCGGCCGACCGCATGCTGATCCTGCACAGCGACGGCCTGCCCAGCCGCTGGACGGCCCCGTCCGACCCGAGCCTGCTGGCGGCCGACCCCGCCGTCGTGGCCGCCGTGACCCTACGTGACGCGAGCAGTTCCGCCCGGCCGGTGCGGGACGACACCGCCGTGGCGGTGCTGGCTCCGACCCCGTCGGAGGATCGATGACCCCAAGTCTGCCGATCGCCACCGCCCTCGACGCGGCCCGGGCCAGGATCGCCACCGCCCGGCTGGCCGCCGCGCACGGGGTGTCCGCTCTCGACCGCACCCGCCTGACCAGCGCGCTCAGCGCGCATCTGCGGCAGTGCCTCACCAAGGGCGGCACCTGGTGGCTCACCCTGGACGTCACGGCCGCGCCCGGCGAGGACGGGCTCCTGCACGCGCTGGTGACCCCGGCCGACGGCACGGGTGCCGCCGCCGCGCACCCTCCGTGGCGGACAACGGTCCGCTGCCCCGAGGCGAAGGACGCGGCCGGTGCCGCCACGGTCGCCGCCGACCCCGCGGTCCTGGCGGAGGCCCTGCTCGGCGCCGACGAGGACACCGCGCTGGTGCTGGAGAAACTCACCGAGCAGGAGGACCTGGTCGCCTTCCACCGTGAGGAACTGCACCAGACGAACCAGGGCGTGCTCGCCCTGCACGCCGAACTGGACGCCGCGGGACGTGCCGAGCGGGAGGCCTTCGCCGCCGAACGCAAGGCGCGCACCGAGGCGGAGAGCGCCCGGCGCCGGCTGACCTTCCTGGCGGACGCCAGCGCGGTGCTGACGGCCTCCCTCAACCACGACGAGATCGTGCGCCGGCTGCCCGACCTGCTGGTGCCCGAGTACGCCCACAGCGTGGACGTCTGGCTGTTCGACGGCGACGGCGACCGGCACCCGCCCGCCCCGCATCCGGCGGCCGCCGTGCGCGCCGCCCGCACCGGGCGTCCCCAGTACGCCGCCGACCACCCGGGAGGCCTGCCCGGCGTCGACGACCAGCCGCCCTCGGCGCTGGATCCCGCCCGGCCCCTCCTGTGCGTCCCGCTGCCGACGCGCCGTGCGCCGCTGGGCGTGCTGACCCTGTCCCCGCCGGGCGGGAGCTGGGA
The DNA here is from genome assembly GCF_045041235.1 of Streptomyces sp. NBC_00076. Taxonomy (NCBI): domain Bacteria; kingdom Bacillati; phylum Actinomycetota; class Actinomycetes; order Kitasatosporales; family Streptomycetaceae; genus Streptomyces; species Streptomyces sp. NBC_00076. The sequence continues at coordinate 10,188,380 of NZ_CP108242.1, read as the reverse complement.
CCCGGACGACGCCGTGATGCTGATCGAGCTCACCAGACGGGCCAGCATCGCCATCGACAACGCCCGGCGTTTCGAGCACAACCGCGACATCGCCGAGACTCTGCAGCGCGCGCTGCTCACGGACCTGCCGACCACGTCGGGCCTCAGTCTGGCCGCCCGCTACCTTCCGGCCACGCACGGGCTCAACATCGGCGGCGACTGGTACGACGCCTTCCGGCAACCCGACGGCAGTCTGATCACCGTCATCGGCGATGTCACCGGACACGGTCTGCACGCGGCCGTGATGATGAGCCAGTTGCGTACCGCACTGCGCGCCTATGCCGTGGACGGCGGCAGCCCCGGCCAGTTGCTGACCCGACTGCACACGTTCCTGCACCATCTCCAGCCCGATCTGTACGCCACCGCGGTCATCGCACGGTTCCGGCCCGGCGATCCCACCCTGACCTGGGCGGCGGCGGGCCATCCACCGCCCGTGCTGCGTACCCCGGACGGACACGTGCACACGCTGGACGCCAAACCCGGCGCGATGCTCGGCATCCCGCTGCGGCAGGTGATCGCCGACCACACCGCGCCGCTGGTTCCAGGCTCCACGCTGGCTCTGTACACCGACGGACTGGTGGAGCGGCGCGCACAGGGCATAGACCCCGGCATCGAGCGCCTGGCGGACGCGCTCGGGACGTTCGGCTCGGCGGAGCTGGACGCGGATCTGGACGGCGCGGCGGACCGGATCCTCACCCCGCTGCTGAGCGACTCAGAGCGCGACGACGACGTGTGTCTGCTGCTCTGTCACCTGCGCGCCTGAGGTCTCGTCCGCGAAATTCTCTCCTCTTCTTTCCCTCCCGCCCCGGTGCGCTTCGGCGGCCGGGCGGGCATGGTGGTGATCGACGCGTTCGTCTGCCCGCCGTGGCCCGGCGGGACGGTCGGCATCCGGTTGGATCAATGAGGTGCGAAGCAGCGATCCACGGGCAGGCGAATGGCGTTCGAGGCAGACCGCCTGGAGCCGCAGAAAGGGATGAACACCGTGACACGACCCAGGATCCTGGTGGTTGGAGCAGGTTTCGCCGGTGTGGAGTGCGTGCGCCGTCTGGAACGGAAACTCTCCCCCGACGAGGCCGACGTCACGCTGGTGACGCCGTTCGCCTACCAGCTGTACCTTCCTCTGCTGCCCCAGGTCGCCTCCGGCGTACTGACGCCGCAGTCGATCGCCGTCTCGCTGCGCCGCAGCAAGAAGTACCGCACCCGGATCATTCCGGGCGGCGCGATCGGCGTGGACCTCAAGTCGAAGGTCTGCGTCATCCGCACCATCACCGACCAGATCGTCGACGAGCCGTACGACTACATCGTGCTGGCCCCCGGCAGCATCACCCGCACCTTCGACATCCCCGGCCTCACCGATAACGCCTTCGGCATGAAGACCCTCGCCGAGGCCGCCTACGTCCGCGACCACGTCATCTCGCAGCTCGATTTGGCCGACGCGAGCCAGGACCCGGCGGAGCGGGCTTCCCGGTTGCAGTTCGTGGTGGTCGGCGGCGGCTACGCGGGCACCGAGACCGCGGCCTGCCTGCAGCGTCTGACGCACGCCGCCGTCAAGCGCTACCCCCGGCTGGACCCGGGGCTGATCAAGTGGCATCTGATCGACATCGCCCCGAAGCTGATGCCGGAACTGGGCGACAAGCTCGGCAGCAGCGCGCAGGAGATCCTGCGCAGGCGGGGCATCGAGATCTCGCTCGGTGTCTCCATCGCCAAGGCGGGTCCGGAGGAGGTCACCTTCACCGACGGGCGGGTGATCCCCACCCGGACCCTCATCTGGACCGCCGGTGTGGTTGCCAGTCCCCTCATCGCCACGCTCGGCGCGGAGACGGTGCGCGGGCGGCTCGCGGTCACCGCCGACATGAACCTGGCGGGTCACGACGGGGTGTTCGCGCTCGGCGACGCCGCCGCGGTGCCCGACGAGGCCAAGGGCGAGGAGGGCGCGGTGTGCCCGCCCACCGCACAGCACGCGATGCGGCAGGGCAGGCACGTCGCCGACAACGTCATGGCGGCCCTGCGCAACCAGCCGTTGAACCCGTACGTCCACAAGGACCTCGGTCTGGTGGTCGACCTCGGCGGCAAGGACGCCGTGTCCAAGCCGCTCGGCATCGAACTGCGCGGACTGCCCGCGCAGGCCGTGGCGCGCGGCTACCACTGGCAGGCACTGCGCACGGGTGTCGCCAAGACGCGCGTGATGACGAACTGGGTGCTCAACGCGATCGCCGGCGACGATTTCGTCCGCACCGGCTTCCAGGCCCGCAAGCCCGCCAAGCTGAAGGACTTCGAGTACACCGACTCGTATCTGAAGCCGGAACAGGTGCAGGCCCATGTGGAGGGCTCAGTACGGCTGGAGCAGTGACGATCCGGCTCACCTGACGCGGGCGATTCCCGACCGCCGATCGTTTTCTGACGGTCGGCGGTCGGTCGCGGTCACGGGAGCGACAAGGCCGGACGCAGGCGGTCCGCCCTGTCATGACATGCTGAGCCGGAGATCATGACGTGACACGGGAATGAGTACGGCGGCGTGAAGGCAGCGGGACAGTCGGTCCGGGCACGACTACGGGACGGCGTCGCGGCGTCCGATCCCGGACTCCTGCGACTGGCCGCGGGCCTCAGAACGGTGGGCGCCATCGCCCTCACGATCACGGTGCTCGGCCTGCTCGGCTCCGACGTCACGCATCTGGTGGCGGGGGCCATGGCGGCCATGGTCGCGACCTTCGCCATCCGGGAGAAGCAGCGCGGGCAACAGGCCGTGACCCTCGCGCTCGGGCTGCCCGTCGCGCTGGCGTCCGTGACACTGGGGGCGGTTCTCAGCTCCCGGGTGGTGGGCGGAGACGCCTTCTTCGTCGTCCTCATCTTCTGCGCGGTCTACGGCCGCCGGTTCGGCGACCGCGGCACGGCGCTCGGCCTGATCGGCTTCCAGACCTACTTCCTGTCCCTGTTCGTCGGCGTCGCCGTCTCCGGCCTTCCGGAGCTGTACGGCGTCCTCGGCATCGCCTTCGCGAGCAGCGCGCTGGTGCGTTTCGTGCTCGTGCCCGAGACGCCCGCGGGCATCCTGGAGCGGCTGCGCGAGGCGTTCCGGGCCCGGCTGGCCCAGCTGGTGTCCGCGCAGGTCGATCTGCTCGACGCCGGTCCGGACGAGCTGGAGAAGGCCCTGGAGGACGTGCGCGACGGCACCGCCCGGCTGCATGAGACGGCGATGATGATCCAGGGCCGGCTGGAGGAGGGCACCGCCGACAAGGCCACGGCCCGGCTGCTGCAACGCCGGATCGCGGACGCCGAGATCGCCGCCGAGCGGCTGGGCCTGCTGTTGCTGACCGCGCGCAGCGCCGAGCGGGCCGACACGTTGACCATGCACCTGCCGGGCGCCCCCGTCCCGGCGGGCACTCCCCTGCCGGAGCGCGACGAGGCGACCGCCACCCTGCGCCGGGATCTCGACGCACTGCGGATGCTGGTGCTGCGGCCGGTGTCCGAGAACGGGACCGCGCTGTCCCATGTGCGCAACCGGCTGATCGGCTACCGCGACGAGGACAATCTGCCGGCCGCCCCGACGGTCGTCCAGGACGTGTTCCGGGGCGTCGGCGAGGCCGCCCGCGCGGTGCTGGGGCTGCGGATCGCGCTGGGTGGTGCGCAGGACGAGTCGGACGACACACCGGCGACGGCCCGCTCGCGGGAGGAGCTGGACGCCGAGGACGCGGCGATCGACGCCGGCGAGGACGAGGACCGCGAGGACGACGAGGCCACCGGGCTGCGCCGGCCCACCACCCGGGCGGCCGTCCAGGTCGCGGTGGGGTCCTCGCTCGCCATCGTCGGCGGTGAGTTCCTCTCCAGCCAGCGCTGGTACTGGGCGGTGCTGACCTGCTGGATCGTCTTCATCAACACCGCGTCCACGGGCGAGATCCTGGTCAAGGGCTACCGGCGGCTGGTGGGCACCGTGCTGGGCGTGGTGGCGGGCATCGTGCTGGCGGGCCTGGTCGGCCAGCACACCTGGACGGCGTTCGCGCTGGTGCTGGTGTTCGTCTTCGCGATGTTCTACACGGCGCCCCTGTCGTACACGTTGATGTCCTTCTTCGTCACCGCGGCACTGGGGCTGCTGTACACCCTGCTGCACACCTACACCTTCTCGGTGCTCGTGCTGCGCGTGGAGGAGACGGCGCTCGGCGCGGCCTGCGGGATCGTGGCGGCGGCGTTCGTGCTGCCGGTGCACACCCATCGCCGTACGAACGACCTGCTGGTCACCGTCCTGGACCGACTCGGGGACGTCACCGAGACGGCGGTGGACCAGCTCAGCGGCGGGCCTCCGGTCGATCTGCTCGACCAGGCCCGCGACCTGGACCAGGCGCTGGCGGATCTACGGGCGGCCACCCAGCCGCTCACCCACCCGGTCACGCCGCTGCGGGCCCGGCGCGACACCGCCCGGTATGTCGTCGCGCTGCTGGAGAGCTGCGCGTATCACGCGCGTTCGCTGGCGGCGACGGCAGAGCTGCTGCCCACGCATCCGTCGATAGCGGCCGACCCTCGGCTGCGCCGGGCCGGGCGGCGCATCGCGCACAACATCGGGGCGATCGCCGCGCGTCTGGCCGACGAGCAGGCGCCGGTCGAGATCGAGACCGGGCCGAGCATCGCCTCGCTGCTGGAGCCGGACGTGCCGGGCAGCCCGAGGTACGGCCGGATCACCGACCGGGTGCTGCGGCATCTGCAGCGTCTGGACGAGACCGTGGCCGGTCTGGCCCGGCCGCTGGGCGTTCCGGTGGCCGAGCCGCGGCGGTGACGACGGGCGCGTGCCTCGGGTACCCGGGGTTCAGGGTCCGGGTCCGTCAGATGTCCGTGGGCAGGTCACTGGCTTCGGCGATGCCCCGCAGCTCGTCGTTCATCTGCTGCCGTTCGCGGATGTAGTCGGCGATTTCACCCAGGCGCACCGGATCGGACGCGGTGGCCGCGTCGGTGACCACCCGGACCGGTCCGGTGTCGTCGTCGATGTCCAGCTCGACCACCTCGTTGTCCAGCCGTCCCGTCACCGCGGTGGCGATGACCAGGGCGGCCTCGTCGCGGACCTCCTGGGGCAGCCCGCCGGGACGGTCCTCGTCGAGCGCGAAGTCGAGCGCGGGCAGGCGTTCCTCCTCGATGGCCCTGAGGACCGGTTCGACCACGCTGAGCAGCAGGTCGTAGTCCTCGGTGTCCATACGGATACGCAGCAGGCCCAGGTAGACGTCCACGGGCCGGCCGTCGGGCGGAAGCTCGGGTTCGTTCATCCTGTGCGGGTTCCCCGGGTAGGGCCGGTTCAGACCCTGCGCCAGCGAGCCATCGCGAACGAGAACAGTCCGAACAGCACGAGCCCGACGGCGACGCAGACCAGCAGCCGCGGTCCGAGCGGGGTCTCGGCGAACGAGCGGAGGGTGTCGTCCAGCCCCTTCGCCTTGTCGGGTTCGTAGTCGACCGCGGCGCGTACGGCGAAGCCGCCCGCGACGGCGAACACCACACCGCGGGCCGCGCCGCCGCCCACGCCCGTCACGTCCACCAGTCGTCGGGTGCGCGGGGACATCTGCCCGAGCTTCATCTTGTCGTGGTACTTGCGCAGTATCGCCCGGGCTGCGATCCACACACCGGCGGCGACGATGCCGACGCCGGCCGCGCCCACCAGCCACTGCCCGCCGGGGGCCTCGAGTGCCCGGGCGGTGATGTCCTTGGACTGCTTGTCGCTGGATCCGCTGCCGCCCGAACCCGCGGCGAAGGACAGCACCGAGTAGGCGACGAACGAGTAGAAGACACAGCGCGCGGCTGCCATCAGGCGTTTCCCGGCCTTGCGGCCGTCCGGTCCGAGCGATCCGAAGACGACTTCGGACAGTCGCCACAGGGCCATGCCGATCAGGCCGATGCCGAGGGCCCACAGCAGGACGGCTCCCAAAGGCTTCTCGGAGATCTCGGCGAGGGCGCCGCCGCGGTCCGCCTGCTTCCCGCCGTCGCCGAAGGCGATCTGGAGCGCGAGGACGCCGACGAGGAGGTAGATGACGCCCCGCGCGGTCAGTCCCGCCCGCGCGCCGCTCTCCACCGCCGATCCCCTCGCCATCCTGCGGGCGCCCATCCGACCACTGCGCACCGTGGCACTCGTGTTCATGTCATCCTCCTGAAGGCCGGTTGCCCTGGTCGCGAGCGGGCACACCCGGCGCATGGGGTGGTGTTCGAGGTGAAGTCCGCGGGCCGGGCCCGCGCGGTCTCACGACCGCCGTCTCCCCGGGCCACGTGTGTCGCCTCTGGCGCATGCCGCGAACCTGGTTGGTGAGCGGGAGGTGAGCGGGAGGGCACGGGCCGAGGTGCGCACATCACACACCTCGGCCCGCAGCCTCTCCGGCTCCCCCCGTTACCGCGGGCCTCGTCGCCCGCGGTCTCCTGTTGTTCGACTTATTCGACCAACCGGGCCCGTTCGGACTCCGGCCCGGCCGCGAGCAGACGTCGCGCGGCCTCCATCGCCACTCTCACGTCCCGCGTGCAGGTGGACACGCAGAGCGTGTAGGCGAGGTCGCGCGCCCTTGGGCTCGGCTCGCTCGCCCGGGCGGCCTCCTCGGCGGACAGTGCCTCGTACTCGTCGACGACGTCGCGCAGGAATCCGGGATGGGGCATCAGCATCCGACTCGCTCCTCGTCCACTCAGACGGCCCGCCCGCCGGGCCCGCGGCTGTTGGCCCGCTCCCCCAGCGCCTCGTCGCGCACCCGGGCGCAACTGCGGCTGATCAGACGGGAGACATGCATCTGGGAGATGCCGAGCTGGTCGGCGATGCGGCTTTGCGTCATGTCCTCGAAGAAGCGCATGTAGAGGATGGCGCGCTCCCGCTCGGGCAGCCTGCGCAGGCCTTCCTTGGCGGACTCGCGGTCGACGACGGTGTCGTACGAGGTGTCCGCGCCGCCCAGGGTGTCCGCGAGACTGTAGCCGTCCTCGCCGGCCGAGAGCTCGGCGTCCAGCGACAGGGTGCTGAAGCTTTCGAGGGCCTCCATCCCGGTGGCGACCTCGTCCTCGGTCAGCCCGGTGTGGGCGGCGATGTCGGACGTCGAGGGCTCGGGAGAGCCCGGGTTCTGGGTCAGTTCGCGGCGCGCCACTCGCACCTTGTTGCGCAGTTCCTGCACCCGGCGGGGCACGCGCAGCGCCCACATCCGGTCTCGGAAGTGCCGCTTGACCTCGCCGGTGATGGTGGGCACGGCATAGCTCTCGAAGGCGCCGCGTTCGGGTTCGAAGCGGTCGATCGCCTTCACCAGTCCGAGGGCGGCCACCTGGCGCAGGTCCTCGACCGACTCACCGCGGTCACGGAAGCGGCCGGCGATCCGGTGGGCCATGGGCAGCCAGGCGGTGACGAGCTCGTCGCGGACGGCGTCCCGTTCGGGACCGTCCTCCAAGGCGGCCAACCGGGTGAAGAGGAGGGCCGTGTCAGGGGCGTCGTCGTGACGGCGCCGGTTCGGGGAGGTCGGCTGAGCGGGCGTGCCGGGACGGCTGGTCGACATATCGATGAGCATGCGGAATCGCTCCTGAAGCGGTCGGTCGGTTCAGGGAATTGCCGCGGGAGGGTTGCCGCGCCCGGATGACCTGACGGCCCCGGAGCAGCCACACCGCTCCCGCTGGCGCGCCTCCGGTCCGAAGCACGAAATTGCGTCTGCCCTGCACCCCGGGGACCAAACTCCGATCCCTGGAAATGAGTCAGGACAGGGGGACCACGGCGGTGATGCACTTCCCGCCGGACGGCAGGTCGGTCACCCGGACGTCGCGTGCCAGCCGACAGACGATGGGCCAGCCGTGGCCACCGACCCGCCGGCGCCCCTGCCGGTCCGTCGGCGGGGCGACCACCGGCAGCCGGTCACTGCGGTCGCTCACCGACACGCGTACGCCGGGCCCCACCACGTCGACGTGGAAGTCCGTGATCCCGCCGCCGTGCAGGATCGCGTTGGTGGTCAGTTCCGAGGCGACCAGCAGAGCGTCGGAAAGGGCGTCCGCGTCGCACGGGCAGTCGGTTGCACGGCAGCGTTCGACGACGGCCCGCTCCACCGCCCTGCGCGCCTCGGCCGGTTTGCACGGTCCAGCACGGCCGCGCCGCTCGGCGGCCGACGGTTCGAGGACGAACTCGGTCCTGTGCTGTTCGCACATCCCTTTCACTCCCTGACTGCCGAAGGTATGAGGTCGGCTCGGGTCACCGGTGGCGGCCCCGGCCCGGCGGATTCGTCCCTCGTCGGGCGGGCTCCCGCAGGTCTCACTACTTCGGCTCACCCCTCCCTGGCAGGCCAAACCCTTTCGTTCCGAGCGGACCCCAGGGCCATTCGGGCGACGGAAGCGGGTACGCGGTTGCCATGAGTGATGTGGTGGATTCAGACGAGCTGTTGCGGCGCATCCAGCGGGCCAGGGCCCGCGCCGAGGAGGAGGAGCGGGCGTGGCGGACCCGCCGTGAGGACCTTCGGATGACCGATCCGGACGGTGCCCGGGACGCGGCCGTGCGGAGCGTGGTCTACGAGAGCGTGCTCAAGGTGCTGGACGAGATCCTGACGCCGGGCAGGTCCGCCGAAGAGACGTGACCTTCGGCCCGGGCTCCCGTCGCACGCGTCGATCGGCGCCGCATGGGGAACCCGGGCCGCATGGCGATCGATCACACCCGCGCACCCGTTCTGGAAGCCCTGGCCGACTATCGCCGCAAGGGGCGGCTGACGTTCGCGCCTCCGGGTCACAAGCAGGCCCGGGGCGCGGATCCCGCGGTGCGGGAGGTGCTCGGCGACGCGGTCTTCCTGGGGCACGTGCTGGCCTCGGGCGGACTCGACGACCGGCTCACCCGGGGCAGGGTGCTTGGCCGAGGAACTGATGGCCGACGCCGTGCACGCGGAGCACACGTTCTTCACCACGTGCGGGAGTTCCCTGTCCGTCAAGGCGGCGATGCTGGCCGTCGCCGGGAAGCACGAGAAGCTGTTGATCGGACGGGACGCCCACAAGTCCGTCGTGTCGGGACTGATCCTGTCCGGTGTCGAGCCCGTCTGGGTCGAGCCGCGATGGGACGCCGGGCGGCGTCTGGCGCATCCGCCGTCCGCCGCCGAGTTCGACGCGGCCTTCGACGCCCATCCCGACGCCGTACGGCGCCTGTGCGGATCTACGGGCGGTCGCCGAGGTCTGTCACCGTCGTTCGGTTCCGCTGATCGTGGACGAGGCATGGGGTGCCCATCTGCCTTTCCACCCCGATCTGCCGTCCTGGGCCATGGACGCGGGCGCCGACATCTGCGTGACCAGCATCCACAAGATGGGCAGCGGACTGGAGCAGGGTTCCGTCTTCCATCTGCAGGGCGGCCTGGTCCCGGCGGACCTGCTGCGGATGCGCGCCGATCTGCTGGGCACCACCAGTCCGTCGGTGCTGCTGTACGCGGGCCTCGACGGGTGGCGTCGGCAGATGGCCCTGCACGGCAAGGAACTCATGGGCGGCGCGCTGGAGCTCGCCGCCGAGGTGCGGGAGCAGATCGAGAAGTTCGACGGGATGCATGTCAACGACCGGGACGACTTCTGCGGCGCGGGAGTGGCCGACGACTTCGACCCGTTGCCCGCCGTGATCGACATCGAGGCGCTCGGGATCACCGGGTACCAGGCGGCGGACTGGCTGCGCGAGCACCGTGACATCAACGTGCATCTGGCCGACCACCGTCGGATCGGCGCGCAGATCACCCACGGCGACGACCGGGAGACGACCCGGCAACTGCTCGCCGCGCTCCAGGACTTGGTGCGGGCCGCGCCCGAACTGCGCCCGGCGCCGCGGGTGGAGGTGCCGTCGCCCGGCGAGCTGTGGATGGTGCAGGCGCGCCTGCCGCGGGACGCGTTCTTCGGGCCCGCCGAGAAGGTTCCGATGTCCGAGGCCGCGGGGCGGGTCGCGGCTGAGATGATCACGCCGTATCCGCCCGGCATTCCCGCGGTGCTGCCCGGCGAGCGGCTGAGCGAGCCGGTGCTGCGCCATCTGCGTACCGGACTGGACGCGGACATGAACCTCCCCGACGCCACCGACTCCGAGATGGAGACGATCAGGGTCCTGAGCCGTGACACAGAGTGACACCGAGTGAAACAGGTCACTTGCCCCGCATTTGGCTTCGCACCAGCACGGTGGGTGGTTTACGGTTCATTTATACGTGGCCACGGAGTCGACCGTACCGTCCTCCTGAGCCACCGCTCAACGGCCCTGGCTGGCCTCCCCCGTCCAGCCAGGGCTTTTTAATGCCCCGGAGCCGGTTCCCGCACGAACGTGTTCGATTCTCATGTCCGCCGAGGTGCCCGGTGCGTGGCGAGCCGCTCCAATGGACGTAGGGAAGAACCGGAATCCGTCGCCGGCGAGGAGCCCCGTGCCATGACCAAAGCGATCAAACTGCTGAGCGCCCTTCCGCCGCCGCAGCGCCAGCGCCTGATGGCCCTGGCCCGGGAGGTCTCCTTCGCCGAGGACGCCCGGATCTTCGAGGCGGGCGGCACGGCCGACCGTTTCTGGGTCATCCGCTCGGGCGCGGTCTCGCTGACCCAGCAGGTGACGTCCCAGCAGCGCGTGACGGTCGCCAGTCTCGGCGCGGGTGACCTGCTCGGCTGGTCCTGGCTGTTCCCGCCGTACCGGTGGGACTTCGGCGGGGAGGCCTTCAGCCCGGTGCGCGCCTACGAGTTCGACGCGGCGGCGGTGCTCCGGCTGTGCGAGGAGGACCGACAGCTCGGGATGATCCTGGTGCGGACCGTGGCCGAGATCCTGGCGCATCGGCTGGAGACGACCCGGGGCAAGCTGATGGAGCAGTACGCGTTGAAGCGCCGCAGCGGCCGGTAGCGCGCCGGGGTCAGACCCGGAGGTGGCACGGCATCCGGTAGGGCGCCCAGTTCAGATCCGGTAGCGGCGCAGCGCGGGGACCGCGAACGCCAGGCTCAGCATGACGGTCACCACCAGGAGCCCGCCGCCCACGACCGCCGTGCGCGCGCCGAACGCGGAGCCCGCCGTGCCGTGCAGGACGTCGGCCAGCCGCGGACCGCCCGCGACGACGACGGTGAAGACGCCCTGCATACGGCCGCGCATCTCGTCGGTCGCCGCGGACAGCAGGATCGCCCCGCGGAAGACCATGGAGACCATGTCGGCGACGCCGGCCACGGCGAGGAACAGGACGGCGAGCCACAGGCTGTCGCTCAGGCCGAAGCCGGTGATGGCGGCGCCCCAGGCCACGACCGCGCCGATGACCATCCAGCCGTGCCGACGGGCCCGGGAGAACGTGCCGGAGAACAGCCCGCCGACCACCGCGCCGATGGGGATCGCCGCGAACAGGAGGCCGAGCGCGAGTCCTTCGCCGTAGGGGGCGTACGTCTGGGAGGCGAGCTGCGGGAACAGGGCGCGGGGCATACCGAAGACCATCGCGATGATGTCGGCGAGGAAGGACAGCAGCAGCACCTTGTGGGCGGAGATGTAGCGGAACCCGGCCACGATCTCCCGCACTCCCGCCCGGCGCGCCAAGGCCGATGCCAGAGGCGGCAGGGAGGGCAGCCGGTAGACCGCCCACACCGTGACGCACAACGCCAGGGCGTCGACGAGATACAGCTCCGGCAGGCCGATGACGGGGATCAGGACACCGGCGAGCAGCGGTCCGACGACCTGTCCGGTCTGCATGACGGTGGAGCCGAGGGCACTGGCGGCGGGCAGCTGGTCCTCGGGCACCAGGCGGGCGATGGAGGCGTTGCGGGCCGGGGCGTTCAGTCCCCAGAACGCCTGCCGCACCGCGAGCAGCACCATCAGGACGGCCACCGAGTCGAGCCCGCTGACGGCCTGGAGCCAGAACAGGACCGAGGTGACGGCGATACCGCTGTTGGTGATCAGCAGCAGCTTGCGCCGGTCCATGGTGTCGGCGACCGCCCCGCCCCACAGGGCGAACACGATCAGCGGCAGCAGCCCGGCGAGGCTCGCGGCGCCCACCCAGGCCGAGGACCCGGTGATGTCGTAGATCTGCTTCGGCACGGCGACGGCGGTGAGTTGGCTGCCGACGGCCGTGACGATCGTCGAGGACCACAGTCTGCGGTAAGCCGGAATGCGCAGCGGGCGGGTGTCCATGGCCCAGCGGCGCCAGCCGCGCCGGGGCCGTCTCGCCTCTTCGGCCTTTTCCGCCTTTTCCGCCGCGGCCGTCTGTGGTTCGGTGCTGCTGCTCTCGCTGGTGTCCACGGGCTTCCTGGTTGCTTGTTACACCTACCGGGTCCGGGTTCACTATCGCAGCAGAGCCCGAGAGTCGGGACGCGATATCTCAGGTTGTGGACATCAGGTCGTCCCCGCGACGAGCGTGACGCCAAGGGCGATCATCGTCGCGGCGATCAGGCCGTCCAGGACTCGCCAGGCGGCCGGGCGGGTCAGGAAGCGGCCCAGCAGCCGGGCTCCGAAGCCGAGCGCGGCGAACCAGCACAGGCTGGCGAGGGCGGCTCCGAACCCGAACGTCCAGCGCAGCGGGCCCCGGTCGGCGGCGACCGAACCGAGCAGGAAGACGGTGTCGAGGTACACGTGCGGGTTCAGCCAGGTCAGCGCCAGACAGGTGAGCACCGCACGCCGGACCGATCCCTCCGACTCCCCCTCGGTACGCAGGGCGCCGCCGGGCCGGAACACCCGACGCGCGGCCAGGGCTCCGTACCCGAGCAGGAACGCGCCGCCGATCCAGCCGATCGCGGTCAACGCTCCCGGCCAGGCGACCACCACCGCGCCGACCCCTCCGACACCGAGGGCGATGAGGAGAACGTCGGACAGGGCACAGATGCCGACGACGGCGAGGACCGCGTGGCGACGGACCCCCTGACGCAGCACGAAGGCGTTCTGGGACCCGATGGCGACGATCAGCGAGAGGCCGGTACCGAAGCCGGCGGCCGCGGCGGAGAGGGAAGCGGTCATGACGTCGACGCTAGGGAAACGATCACTGCGTGTACAGCTAAGGATTCTTACGTACCATTAGCTGTCGTGATGATGACCGAGCTTCCTGTCGACCAGGTGCGGACGCTTCTCGCGGTGGTGGACGAGGGCACGTTCGACGCGGCGGCCGCCGTTCTGCATGTGACACCGTCGGCGGTGAGCCAGCGGGTGAAGGCTCTGGAGCAGCGCACGGGGCGGGTGTTGCTGGTGCGCACGAAGCCGGTGCGGCCCACCGAGTCCGGCGAGGTGGTCGTGCGGTTCGCCCGGCAGTTGGCCCGGCTGGAGCGGGACGCGCGCGCCGAGCTCGGGATGAGCGGTGCCTCGGAGCCCACCCGGGTGACGGTCGCGGTGAACGCGGACTCCCTGTCGACCTGGTTCCTGGGGGCGCTCACGCGGGTCCCCCAGGAATTGCGGCTCTGTTTCGAGCTGCGCCGCGAGGACGAGACCCGTACGGCGGAACTGCTGCGGGAGGGACTGGTGATGGCCGCCGTCACCTCGTCAGCCGATCCGGTGGCGGGCTGTTCGGTGCGGGCACTGGGGCGGATGCGCTATGTGGCCGCGGCGAACCCGGACTTCGCCGCGCGGCATCTCGGCGGACCGCTGCCGGACGCGCTCGCGACAGCGCCGGTGCTCGCCTTCGACCGCGACGACGACCTCCAGGACGCGTTCGTGCGCGGGCTGCGCGGCCGCCGGCACGGGACGAGTCAGGTGCGGCACCACGTCCCCGCCTCCGAGGGCTTCGCCGAGGCCGTGGCGGCCGGTCTCGGCTGGGGACTGGTGCCCGAGGTACAGGCGCGGCCCCTGCTGAACGCGGGCCGCCTCGTCCCCCTGGCGCCGGAGCGCACGGTCGACGTGCCGCTGTACTGGCAGCAGTGGAAGCTCGACTCACCGGCACTGGCCGCGGTCGCGAAGGCGGTGGCGACAACCGCCGCGGAGACGCTGCGCGGGTAGCGGTGCGCGGTGCGGGCTTTCGGCCTGACGGCCTTTGGGCGAGAAGGCGCACGGGCGACCGTCCGCCGACTGAGCCGCGATGGCGCGGGGCCCGCCGACCACCGGCACGAGCCGCGATCCTGTCCGGTGAGCCGCCCGCCGACCTGAACCAAGACGTGCGCGGTCAACGCCCGCCGACCTGAACCAAGACGTGCGCGGTCAACGCCCGCCGGTACGAGCCACGGCAACGCGCGGCCGGCCGTATCCCGTGGTCCGCCGACACCCTGCCCAGTCACCGCCCGTACGGGCCGCAGCGACGCACGGCCCCGTCCTCCCCGCCCGCACCGAAACGGCGTGCCGTCGGCGGTTCACGGTTTGCGGCCGGGATGCTGGGCGTGCGGCGCTCGGCCGTGTCCTCGCGGGCGCGGCCGGGCCTTGAGCGCCGTGAGCCGGACCTCCGCGCTCTCCAGGAGCATCTCCAGGGCCGTCGGGTAGGCGCTGGTCACCATGCGGGTGGCCAGGAGAGGGGCCGCTTCGGCGATGCGGGGGTGGGTGGCGCGAGGGAGGCGGGCGTACGTCGAGCGCCACATCTCCTCGTCGGCGTGCTGGGAGGCACTCGGCAAGGTCAGCGAAGCCGCGTCGAGCGCGGCGAAGGCGAGGGTCTGGTCGATGAAGGCGTGGTACACCCGCACGGTGTCCGGCAGCGGGAACCCCGCGGTTCTGAGGACGTCCAGCACGGTCTCGTCGGCGGCGAGTTCGTTCGCCCGGCCGGTGACCCGGTTCGTGGTCAGCAGCGCGGCCTGCGGGTGCGCCAGGTACGCGGCGTGGATGCGCAACCCGACGGTCCGCAGGTCCGACCGCCACTCCCCCGTCGGCTCCCAGCCCTCGAGAGCCTGGCCGATGAGCGCGTCACCGATGGCCAGCGTCAGGTCGTCCATGCCGCGGAAGTACCGGTAGAGCGTGGACGGGTCGGCGTCGAGGGCGAGGCCGAGGCGGCGGGCGGTGAGTCCGTCGCTGCCGTGTTCGCGCAGCATGCGCAGCGCGGTCTCGACGATCAGCCGCTCCGACAGCACGGTGCCGCTTCTGGTGGGCCGGCGCCTGCGCCGCTTCTCCTCGGGGACCACGGGTTTCGGCGCCATCGCCGACCTCCCTTTCTTATGCCAACGGCATTGACCTTGTGTGAGCGTACGGCGTTGTATCTGCGCCAAGGGCCCCCACATCAGCGATGCATCGACGACACATCAGCGACGTTCGAACCGGCAGGGAGTTCTTGTCATGCGTGTACTGCTCGTGGGCGCAGGCGGTGTGGGCACCGCCATCACCCGGATCGCTGCCCGGCGGCCGTTCTTCGAGGCGATGGTGGTCGCGGACCACGATCCGACGCGGGCGGAGACGGCCGTCGCGGCGCTCGGAGACGACGGGGCGCGGTTCCTGGCCGAGCGCGTGGACGCCGGCGACGAGGCCGCCGTGGCGGCGCTGATGGTGCGTCACCGCTGTGACGTCCTCCTCAACGCGACCGACCCGCGGTTCGTGATGCCGCTGTTCCTGGCGGCGCGTACCGCCGACGCGACCTATGTCGACATGGCGATGTCACTGTCCCGGCCGCACACCGAGCGCCCGTACGAGGAGTGCGGGGTCAAGCTGGGCGACGAGCAGTTCACGCGGGCGCCCGAGTGGGAGATGGCCGGCGCTCTGGCCCTGGTCGGGATGGGCGTGGAGCCGGGCCTGTCGGACGTCTTCGCCCGGCACGCGGCCGACGAACTCTTCGACGAGATCGAGGAGATCGGTGTCCGCGACGGCGCGAACCTCACCGTCGACGGCTACGAGTTCGCCCCGTCCTTCAGCATCTGGACCACGATCGAGGAGTGCCTCAACCCTCCGGTCGTCTACGAGGCCGACCGAGGCTGGTTCACCACCGAGCCGTTCAGCGAGCCCGAGGTGTTCGACTTCCCCGAGGGAATCGGTCCGGTCGAGTGCGTGAACGTGGAGCACGAGGAGGTGCTGCTGGTGCCGCGCTGGGTGGACGCCCGCCGGGTCACCTTCAAGTACGGGCTGGGCGAGGAGTTCATCCGGACCCTGCGGACGCTGCACCTGCTGGGTCTGGACCGCACCGACCCGGTGACGGTGCCGGGCCTCGCCGGGCCGGTCTCGGTCTCGCCCCGGGACGTCGTCGCCGCATGTCTGCCGGACCCGGCGACGCTGGGCGAGCGGATGCACGGAAAGACCTGTGCGGGCACCTGGGTACGGGGCGTCAAGGACGGGAGGCCGCGCGAGGTCTACCTTTACCACGTGGTCGACAACCAGTGGTCCATGGCCGAGTACGGCTGTCAGGCGGTGGTGTGGCAGACCGCCGTCAATCCGGTCGTCGCCCTCGAACTGCTCGCCACGGGCGCCTGGACCGGCGCGGGTGTCCTGGGCCCGGAGGCCTTCCCGGCCCGCCCCTTCCTCGACCTGCTGACCGCGTACGGCTCGCCCTGGGGCATGCGCGAGCAGTGAACCCCCGCCATATCTTCACGAGGTCCCACTGGGCTCGGTTGTTTCACCCAAGCATCGACAGGTGACCCGGAAACGAGTAAGGCTTCCCCGAGGGCACGTTCGATTCGATCGCAGGTGACTTTTCATGGAGAACTGGCGCGAACACGCCGCGTGCAGCCACGAGGACCCCGATCTCTTCTTCCCGATCGGCACCACTGGCCCGGCGTTGGTGCAGGAGGAACAGGCCAAGGCCGTGTGTCGGCCCTGCCCGGTCCGGGACGAGTGCCTGCAGTGGGCGCTCGACACCGGGCAGACCCTCGGCGTCTGGGGCGGAACGAGCGAGAACGAACGCCGTGCGATCAAGCGGCGCACGGCGGCCCGGAGGCGCTCCGCGTGACGCGGTGACGTGAGGCGGCAGGCGCGGGCCCGGTGTCGTGCGACAGCGGGCCCGCGCATCCAGGACGTCGGCCGACAGCCACGACCATCGGACCGCTACCGCGGCGAACCGCCCGGCAGCCGCAGGGTGAAGACGCTTCCGGCACCGGGCTCGCTCGCCGCCTCGACGCTGCCGCCGTGGGCGGCGACGAGGTGACGGACGATGGGCAGGCCCAGGCCGCTGCCGCCGGTGCGGCGGCTGCGGGACTTCTCCGCGCGCCAGAACCGGTCGAAGACATGCGGCAGGTCGTCGGCCTCGATTCCGGTGCCGGTGTCGGTGACTTCCAGCAGGACGTCGCCGTCGGCGCGACGCGCGGCCAGGGTGACGGTGCCGCCGGCGGGCGTGTGGCGCAGCGCGTTGGAGACCAGGTTGCCCAGCGCCTGCCGCATCCGCACCACGTCGGCGTCCAGCCACGGGATGCCGTCCACGCTGGTGCGCAGGCGGACGCCGGCCGCGTCGGCCGCGACGCGGTGGGCCGCCGCCACCTGGTCGAGGAGTTCGTCGCAGCGCAGCGCCTCCGGGTGCAGGCGCAGCGCGTCCGCGTCGGCGTCGGCGAGGTCGCGCAGGTCGTCGATGACCCGCTGCAGGACGAGGGCCTCGTCGTGCAGGGCGGCGAGCAGGGCCGGGTCCGGGTCGACGACGCCGTCGCGGGTGACCTCCAGCCAACCGCGGATGTTGGTCAGCGGGCTGCGCAGTTCGTGGGCGATGTCGCTGACCATCGCCTTGCGTTGGGCCTCCAGGCGTTCGCGGCGCTCGGTCAGCTCGTTGAAGGCGGCGGCCAGGATGCCGGTCTCGTCCCGGGTGGTGACGGGGACCCGAACGTGCCGTTCCGGCGGCTGCTGGGCCGCCTCGGTCAGCGCCCGCAGCGGCCGGACGAGCCGGGTGGCGACCACCGCCGTCACGGCCACGGTGACGGCGAAGACGAGGCCCGCGGTGCCGACGACCTTGGCCTTGTTGCCCGTGGACATGTCGAAGCGGACGGCGGGGGTGTCTCCGCCGCCCCCCAGGAACAGCTGGGCCGCGGGAGCCACGTACGGGTCCAGCTGCACGCGACGGGCGGTGTCGAGGCAGGCCTGGGCCGCGCGCTTGGTCCGGTCCCCCACCTTGACGAAGGCGGGCGCGTAGCTCGGGCCCCGCGAGGCCGGGCTGGTGTCGTCCATCCCGAAGAACAACGGAGTCCTGGGGTCCAGGCCGACCCGGGTCAGACAGCCCCGGGCGTCCTTCTGGAGTGCCGTCAGCGCCTTCTCCTCGGTGGGGGTCGGCGTGTTGAAGAGGCCGTCGGCGCACTCGTCCGGCACATAGCCGGGTTCGGCGGTGCCGTCCGTCTCGGTGAGGACGGCGCGGCCGCTCGGCGCGTGGGTCAGGCTGAGGTCGATGCCGTGGCGGGCGAAGCAGCGCTGCCGTGCCTCGGCCAGCGCGTCGACCTTGGTGCGTTCGACCGCCGTGAGCCGGTACGGGCCCACCACGCGGGGGTCGGTGCCGCTGAGTTGGGCGCCACGCTCGCTGAACGTGTCGGTGCGCAGCGGGTCGACGGTGGCGGCGGCGCTCACCGGCAGTGCGGTACCGCGCGGCGCGGAGTCGGCGAGGGGGGTGCGGTCGGCGGTGGTCAGGGCGATACGCCGCCCCGTCCGGGCGGACAGCTCCCGTACGGTCGTCCCGACTCCCCGCCAGTCGGCGTGGGTCGCGGCGTACCCGCTGAGCCGGGCGAGGACGTCCATGTCGTCGGCGAGGACCTGCCCCTGTTCCTCCCGCAGGGCGCGGGTGGTGGTCTCCACCGCCAGCCAGGCCGTCGCCGCCACGGAGCACACGGCGATGAGGCCGGAGGCGATGAGCAGCCGCACCAGCAGGCGCTTGCGCAGGGGTATCCAGCCGCTCATCCGTGGCCGCCGCTCAGCTTGTAGCCGACCCCGAAGACGGTCAGCAGCCGGGCGGGCCGGCGCGGGTCCGCCTCTATCTTCCGGCGCAGGTTCATGACGTGGACGTCGACGGCCCGTTCGGTGGAGGCCCGGTCGGTGCCCCGGGTGACCTCCAGCAACTGCCGCCGGGAGAACACCCGTTCCGGTTCGCCGGCCATCGCCAGCAGGATCTCGAACTCGGCCGGCGTGCACTCCACGGGGGCTCCCTCGCAGCGCACCTCGTGCCGTACCCGGTCGACCGTGACTCCCCCGGCCCGTACGACGGAGTCGTCCCGCCGCTCGGCGGGGGCACGAGAGCTGCGCCGCAGGACCGTGCGGATGCGGGCCATCAGCTCGCGCGGGCTGTACGGCTTGGTCATGTAGTCGTCCGCGCCGAGTTCCAGACCCAGCAGGACGTCGTCCTCGGCGGTCCGGGCGGTGAGCATCAGGACGGGGATGTCGTCGTCCCGGCGCAGCACCCGGCACACCCCGAAGCCGTCGATCACCGGCAGCATCAGGTCCAGGACGACGAGGTCCGGCCGGAGCCGGTGGGCCGCTTCCAGGGCGGCCCGGCCGTCGTGGACCACGGTGGCGGTGTGTCCCTCCGCCAGCAGGGACCGGCGGATGAGTTCGGCCTGCATCTCATCGTCCTCGGCGACCAGCACATGTGCGCACACCCGGCGGATCCTAAGCGGTTGGGGAGACCTCGGCGGACTCAGCGGGCCAGGGAGTCGGCGTCGCCCATGACGACGACGGGGTGACGGGCGGGATCCAGCGCCCGCAGCAGTTCGATCATGTGCCGTTCGGCGATGCTGACGCAGCCGTGGGTGGGGCCGCCGTGGTCGACATGGAACCAGATGCCGCCGCCGCGGCTCGCGCCGAGGGGCCGGGTCCAGTCCAGCGGGGTCGTGCCGGGCTTGCGGTTGTAGTTGATGGCGATCACGTAGTCGAAGGACCCGGCGAGCGGCTCGCCCTCGAAACCCGTGCCGGTCGCGGTGAAACCGCTCCCCCGGTCGTACGGCAGCCGGGTACCGGGGTCGCGGAGCCGGCCGCCGGCGTCGGTGAGGGTGAAGACGCCGACGGGTGAGCGCAGGTCGCCGGCCCGGTGATGGTCGGTCCAGCCCTTGAGCGCGTTGTGCGCGGGCCAGCTCTCGCCGGCCTGCCAGCCTGCCGGGGTGCGCTCGTACAGGACGACCGTGGACATCGGGGAGTTGCTGCCCCGTCCGGTCACGAGGACGGCCTGGCGGGCGTCGGAGGGGACCTCGGACAGCGTCTTCGGCCCCAGCCCGGGCAACTGCCGCGGGGCGGCCTCGACGGAGGTCTCCGGCGAGGCCGCGGGCGGTGAGGGCCGGCCGGGCGCCCGCGACGTGCTCGCCGCCGGGTCGGGGCCGGGCCGGTGGTCCTGAACCGCCGCCGCGCCACCGCCGCATCCGGTGAGTAACAGGGACGCGGCCAGCAGCGCGGCCGGAGGGCTGTGTCTGATCACGATTCGACCTTGACCGACACTTGTGAGGAACTCGTCAGGATCGCAATCCTCTTCGGACTACGGCGTGTTCGGCTTTCCCGCCGTGTACAGCCAGGTGTGGAACAGCGCGTCCAGGTCCTTGCCCGAGAGCCGTTCCGCGAGGCGCACGAACTGGGGGGTCGTGCCGTGTCCGTAGCGGTGTTCGGCGGCCCAGGCCCGCAGGATCCGGAAGAACGTCCGGTCGCCGACGGCCGTGCGCAGGACCTGCAGGGTCATGGCGCCGCGGGCATAGACGGGGGTGCCGAAGATGTTGGCGCCGCTGCCGGGGTCGCCGGGCGGGAAGGCCCACAGATCGTCGCTCGCCGGACGCTGGTAGAGCTCGTCGAAGGCCGTTTGCGCACTCGGGCCGCCGTGCTGCTCGCTGTACAGCCACTCCGCGTACGTGGCGAATCCCTCGTTGAGCCAGATCTCCTTCCAGGAGGTGAGGGAGACGGAGTCGCCGAACCACTGGTGGGCACTCTCGTGGACGAGGGTGCTCAGGTCGGGGGCCCTGTCGTACGCCGGCCGGGTCTGGGTCTCCAGCGCGTAGCCGACGTTCGGGGCGTGGTCGACGATGGAGCCGGCGGCGCGGTAGGGGTACGGCCCGAACAGCTTGCTCTCCCACTCCAGCACCGAGGGAAGCTTCTTCAGTACGGGCTTCGCGGCGGCGGCCTCCCGCGGGTCCACGGCGTCGTAGACCTTGATGCCGTCGCGGGTCGTGTACTGCTCGACCTGGAACGTCCCCACGGTCGCGGTGGCGAGGTAGGCGGCCATGGGTTCCTTCTGGCGCCAGCGGAAGGTGGTGGTGCCGTTCTTGGTGCGCTGCCCGAGCAGGACGCCGTTGGCGACGGCGGTGCGGCCCTTGGGGACGGTGATCGTGAAGTCGTAGGACGACTTGTCGAGGGGGTGGTTGTTCGCCGGGAACCAGGTCATGGCGCCCTGTGGTTCACCGACGACGAAGGCGCCGTCGTCGGTGGGGATCCAGCCGTCGAGCGAGCCGTCCGGGTCGGTGACCGGCGCGGGCTTGCCTGCGTAGGTGACCGTGACCTTGAACCGCTCGCCCTTGCGCAGGGTGTGGCGCGGAGTGACGACGAGTTCCTGGCCGTCGCGCCGGTACTCCGCCTTGGCGTGGTCGACCGTGAGCCCGGTGACCTTCAGCCCTTCGAGGTCGAGGTCGAAGCGGCTGAGCCGCTGGGTGGCACGGGCGGTGATCACCGCTTTGCCGGTGAGGTGCCGACTGCCCGGGTCATAACCGAGCGTCAGGTCGTAATGGCCGACGTGGTAGCCGCCGTTGCCGGCCAGCGGGAAGTACGGGTCACCGACGCCGGCCGAGCCGATGGGGCCCGCCGAAGCGGGCCCGGCGGCCGCGAGCAGCGCCGCGAGGGCGACGGGGACGGTGACGATCACGGCCTCTCGGCGGAGGACGGCGGTGCGTCTGACGGACGGTCTCACGCGGGCTCCTACACGGTGGGGGGTACCAACGGCGCTCACACTAAAGGGGCCGCCTCCCCCGTATCGACCTTTACCGGGTCAAGTCCCGTCGCGCCCACCCGTTCTGACCGGGGCACGGCTATACGCTGCGGAAACCGCCCGCCGCCCGAGAAAGGCCCGCCCGTGAGCGTCCGTGTCCGTCGCGTCTACGAACCGCCCGAGCCGGACGACGGCGTACGTGTCCTGGTCGACCGGTTGTGGCCGCGCGGCCTGTCGAAGGACGCCGCACACGTCGACGAGTGGCCCAAGGACCTCACCCCGTCGACCGAACTGCGCCGTTGGTACCACGCGGGCGAGGGGTCGTACGAGGAGTTCAGCGAGCGGTACGAGGCGGAGCTTGCCGCTCCCGAGGCGGCCGAACTCCTCGACCATCTGCGTGAGTTGGCCGACCGGGGCGCCGTCACCCTGCTGACCGCCGCCAAGTCCCCCGAACAGAGCCACGCGCCGGTGCTGGCCCGTCTCCTGACAACGTGAGCAGACGGGCCGTTCGCGGTCAGTCGGTCTGCCGAGCGGCCGCCCGCCCCGCCGCCCGCCCGGAGAAGAGGCAGCCGCCGAGGAAGGTGCCCTCCAGCGCGTTGTAGCCGTGGACGCCCCCGCCTCCGAAGCCGGCGACCTCGCCCGCCGCGTACAGACCCTCCAGGGGCTTGCCGTCGGCGCCGAGGGCGCGGGAGTCGAGATCGGTCTGGATGCCGCCGAGTGTCTTGCGGGTGAGGGTGTGCAGCTTGACGCCGATCAGCGGTCCGGCCGCCGGGTCGAGGATGCGGTGCGGGGTGGCGACCCGGCCGAGCCGGTCGCCGATGTAGCGGCGGGCGTTGCGGATGCCCTGCACCTGGGCGTCCTTGCTGTAGGGGTTGGCGATCTGCAGGTCGCGGGCCTCGATCTGGCGCCGGATCCCGGTCGCGTCGAGGAGCGCCTTGTCGGTCAGGTCGTTCATCTTGTCGACGAGTTGCTCCAGGTTCGAAGCGGTCACGAAGTCCGCACCCTTGCGCAGGAAGGCGTCGACCGGCCCCGGCGCCCCCTTGCCGAGCACGCGCTCCTTCAGGAAGCCGGCGCGGTCCTTGGCGGTGATGTCGGGGTTCTGCTCGGAGCCCGACAGGGCGAACTCCTTCTCGATGATCTTCTGGGTGAGGATGAACCAGGAGTGGTCGTATCCGGCGATGTCCTCGGTGGTGCGCAGGTACTCGAGGGTGCTGAGGGTGTCGTAGCCGGGCAGGCACGGCTCGGGCAGCCGGCGGCCGAGGGCGTCGAACCACATCGAGGACGGGCCGGGCAGGATGCGGATGCCGTGCCCCGGCCAGATCGGGTCCCAGTTCCGCAGCCCCTCGGTGTAGTGCCACATGCGGTCCCGGTTGACCAGACGCACCCCGGCGCCGGCGCTGATGTCGAGCATCCGGCCGTCGACGTAGGCGGGCACGCCGGTGACCATCTCGGCGGGCGGGGTGCCGAGGCGCTCCGGCCAGTGGCGGCGGACCATCTCGTGGTTTGCCCCGATGCCGCCGGTGGTGACGACCACGGCCTGTGCGGTGAGTTCGAAGTCGCCGAGGCGCTCACGGCTGGAGGCGACGCCCCGGGGCGAGTGGTCCTCGGCCAGCACGGTGCCGCGCACCCCGCGTGCGGCGCCCTCCTCGATGACCAGTTCGTCGACCTGGTGGCGGTGGTAGAAGGTGAGCAGTCCGTCTCGTGCGGCCTGCTTGGCGTGGTCGACGAAGGGCTCCACCACACCCGTTCCGGTGCCCCAGGCGACGTGGAAGCGGGGTACGGAGTTGCCGTGTCCGTGGGCCGTCAGGTCTCCGCGCTCGGCCCAGCCGACGGTGGGCAGGAAGGAGATGCCGTGCCCCTGGAGCCAGGAACGTTTCTCCCCCGCCGCGAACTCGACGTAGGCGCGCGCCCAGCGCACCGCCCAGGAGTCCTCGTCGTCGACGCGGTCGAACCGCGCGCTGCCCTGCCAGTCGTTCCAGGCGAGGTCGAAGGAGTCCTTGATGCCCAGGCGCCGCTGTTCCGGGGAGTCGACGAGGAACAACCCGCCGAAGGACCAGAAGGCCTGCCCGCCGAGGTTGGCGGCGTTCTCCTGGTCGACCAGCGCGACCCGGCGGCCCCGGCTGGTCAGCTCGTGCGCCGCGACCAGGCCCGCGAGTCCGGCTCCGACGACGATGACGTCCGCATCCATGGCGACCGTTGCCTTTCTCATGGGGTTTCTTGGGGCTTCGGGTGGGTCTTGGGGGCTTCGGGTGTGTGTTCGTGGGATGTCATTCGGATGCGCCGCCGTCGGTCAACAGCGCGGTGAGCAGCTGTCCCAGCCAGACGCGGGCGCGCTCGACGTCCTTGTCCAGCAGCAGTTGGGTGGTGACTCCGTCGTACGCGGCGACGACCGCGCGGGCCGCGCCGTCGATGTCGCCGAGCGCGGCGGGCAGGGCGGCGGGTCCGGTGGCGCGCGCGAGCCGTTCCTCGATCGCCCGCCGCAGCCGTTCCCGGTGTTCCAGCAAGGTCTGAGCGACGGCCGGATCGCGGGCGGCGTGGACGAGGAAGTCGGTCTTCACCAGCAGCCAGTCCACGTCGAGCAGAAGCACCTCGGAGACCCGGTCCACCGAGGCGGGCACGTCGAGTTCGGGTCCGTCGAGAGCCAGCGCCTGTGCCACCTGCTCGGCGATCAGGTCGGCCCGCTGCTGGTAGAGGGCGAAGAACAGCTCGTCCAGGCTGTCGAAGTTGGAGTAGAAGGCACCCCGGCTGTACCCGGCCGCCTCACAGACCTCCTCGATGGAGACCCGCCCGAATCCTTTGGCGGCGAAGACCGCGAAGGCCGCGTCCAGGAGGTTGGCCCGGGTGCGGACACGGCGTCTGGTCACGCGTCCGGTCGTCTCCCGCACCGCCATGCCACTCCCTGTTTCCGTTCGATACGGGAATGTATCCGATACGTCGATGTATCGAAAGCCCTGGAGCCCCTGTCGGACACCGCCCCAGAGACCGAGACATCAGTGAGAACATATTTTCGAATAAGGAGTACGCTGAACCCATGACCAGGCACCTCCAGGCTTCCCTCTTCGACCAGAGTGACCAGCTGAGCCTCGGTCCCCTCGACGGGATCCGCCGGACCGCGCTCGGCACGGATGCCTGGATCGACGTACTGCCCGGATGGCTGAGCGGCTCCGACGCCCTGTTCGAGCAGCTGGCCGCCGACGTGCCGTGGCGCGCGGAGCGCCGGAAGATGTACGACCAGGTCGTCGACGTACCACGCCTGCTGGCGTTCTACGGCGCCGGCGACCCACTCCCGCACCCCCTGCTGACGGAGGCCCGCGAGGCACTGTCCGCGCACTACGCCGAGGAACTGGGCGAGCCCTTCACCACGGCCGGGCTGTGCTACTACCGCGACGGGCGCGACAGCGTCGCCTGGCACGGCGACCGGACCGGACGCGGCGCGCACCAGGACACCATGGTCGCGATCCTCTCCGTGGGCACGCCCCGTGACCTGTTGCTGCGGCCGATGCGGGGCGGCGACTCGGTCCGCCGGCCCCTGGGACACGGCGACCTGATCGTGATGGGCGGCTCCTGCCAGCGGACCTGGGAGCACTCCGTACCGAAGACGACGAGCGCCACAGGGCCGCGGATCAGCGTCCAGTTCCGCCCGCACGACGTGCACTGACACGCGGGACGGCGCGCGGCCGGGCGGAAAGGCGGCCGCTCCGGCCGCGCGCGGGGGGCCGCCTCCGGCACAGGTGCCGGAGGCGGCCTCACTCCGGGGAACGCCGCCCGATGATCCTTGCCGGACCCGGCGACTCCGCCCGCCTCCTGGTCTGCTTTGCTGTCTCCGTCGAGCAGGTACCTCACACGCGGGACGATGATGCGCGCAGATGTGCAGCAAGTAGCCGACGGCGCCTACCTGGTGCACGGCAGCAACACCAACTGGGTGATCCTCACCGAGGGGGACGCCGTGACGCTGGTCGACACCGGCTACCCCGGTGACCGGGAGCAACTCCTCGCCTCGCTCGCGGAGTTGGGCAGTTCACCGGAGGCCGTCGAGGCGGTGCTGATCACCCACGCCCACAACGACCACCTGGGCTCCGCCGAGTACCTGCGCGGCGCCTACGGCATGCCCGTGTATCTGCACGAGGCCGAAGTGCCGCACGCGCGGCGGGAGTTCCTGCACCAGGTCAGCGTCGGCACGGTCGTGAAGAACGGCTGGCGGCCCGGTGTCCTGCCGTGGGCCGTGCACGCGATCCGCTCGGGCGGCACCGCCCATGTCCCGGTCGCCTCCCCCCAGACCTTCCCGGCGCCGGGCGCGCTCGACCTGCCCGGCCGGCCCGTCCCCGTGCACACGCCCGGCCACACGGACGGGCACTCCGCCTTCCACCTCCCGGACCGGGGCGTACTGATCTCCGGCGACGCCCTGGTGAGCGGCCACCCGACCTCCCGGATCAAGGGCCCGCAGCTGCTGCCCGACATGTTCCACCACGAGCGGCCCCGGACCGTGGCCTCGCTGGACGTGATCGCGGCGCTGGACGCGGACCTGCTCCTGCCGGGGCACGGTCCCGTGCACCGCGGTCCGGTCCGTGAAGCGGCACTTCAGGCAAGGGAGCGCGCGTTCTAAGGTGAGGTGACGATCACCGGCGAAGCAAGGACAGTCGACCCATGGCCCTGCAGATCAGCGCGACCAACCCGGAGCATCCCGCGCTCCTGCTCGAACTGCCCTGGCACCTCCCCCTGGAGGAGTGGCCCGAGGAGTACCTCGTGCCGCTGCCGCGCGGTATCTCCCGCCACGTCGTGCGCTACGCCCGCGCCGGCGACGAGGTCATCGCCGTCAAGGAGCTCGCCGAACGCCCTGCGCTGCGCGAGTACGAGCTGCTGCGCGACCTGGACCGGATCGGCATCCCCGCCGTGGACCCGCTGGCCGTGGTCACCGGACGCACCGCCGGGGACGACGCCCCGCTGGAGCCGGTGCTGGTCACCCGGCATCTGGGCGGCTCCATGCCGTACCGGTCGATGTTCGAGACCACCATGCGGCCCGCGACCATGCACCGCCTGATGGACGCCCTGGCCGTGCTTCTGGTGCGGCTGCACCTCGCCGGCTTCGCCTGGGGAGACTGCTCGCTGTCCAACACACTGTTCCGGCGGGACGCCGGCGCGTACGCCGCCTACCTGGTCGACGCGGAGACCGGCGACCTGCACCCGCAACTCAGCGTCGGCCAGCGCGACTACGACCTGGACCTCGCCCGGGTGAACATCAGCGGCGAACTGCTCGACCTGGAGGCGTCCGGGGCCCTGCACCCGTCCGTGGACCCGATCGAGTTCGGCATGGAGATCTGCGCCCGCTACGGCGGCCTGTGGGAGGAGCTGACCCGCAGGTCCGTCTATCCGGCGGGCAAGTACCACTTCATCGAGCGCCGGATCCGCCGTCTGAACGACCTCGGGTTCGATGTGGCCGAGATGCAGATCGAGCACTCCTCGAACGGCGATTCCGTCACCTTCGTGCCCAAGGTCGTGGACGCCGGCCACCACCAGCGCCAGTTGCTGCGGCTGACCGGCCTGGACGCCGAGGAGAACCAGGCCCGCCGGCTCCTGAACGACCTGGAGAGCTGGATGGCCACCCAGGACGACTACGCCCCGGGCGACCCCCTCGCGGCCCGTCCGGAGGTGCTCGCCCACCGCTGGGTGCGGGATGTCTTCCGCCCCACCGTGCGGGCCGTCCCCCTCGAAATGCGCGGCTCGATGGACGCGGCCGAGATCTACCACGAGCTGCTGGAACACCGCTGGTACCTGTCCGAGCGCGCACAGCACGACCTGGGCCTTGACATGGCCGTGGCGGACTACATCAAGAACATCCTTCCCAAGGCCCGGGAGACACTCCAGCCCAGCCCCGCCAGCGACTGACTCAGGCGTGCGGCACCACGGCCACCGGGCAGCCCGCGTGGTGCAGCACGCCATGGGCAACCGATCCGATACGGGCGCCCGCGGCCGTACGGTGGGCGCGGCGCCCGACGACCATCAGCTGGGCCCCGCCGGCCACCGACAGCAGCACCTGCCCCGCGCTGCCCATCTCCACGTGCTCGACGACCGGCACGTCCGGGAAGCGGTCCCGCCACGGCTGCAACGCCGTCGCCAGGGCCTTCTTCTCGTACGGTTCCATGCCACCGGTCTCGTCGAGGAGCTTGAGCGAGCCGGGGCTGTAGGCGAAGACCGGCGGCAGGGTCCAGGCCCGTACCGCGCGCACCGTGGCACCGCGCGTCGCCGCCGTCTCGAACGCGAACCGCAGCGCCTCGGCGGTGTCCTCCGGCTCACCCCGCTGGCCGACGACGATCTCGCGGCCCGCCGCCTCGGCCGCGGGCTCGTCACCGGCCCGCACCAGGACGACCGGCCGGGCGGCCTCGACGATCACCTGCTGGCCCACCGATCCGAGCAGGAAGCCCATGACCCGGCCATGGCCGCGCGAGCCGAGGACCAGCATCTCGGCCTCCGCCGCGGCGGCGACCAGCGTCTCGGCATCGGCGCCCTCGAGCACGTCGGTGGAGACCTCCAGCTCCGGATGGCGCTCGGTGACGGTCCGGGCGGCCTCGCCCACCGCCTCCCGGGCCCAGCCGACCTGGACCTCGGGGTCCGTGGCCTCGATCGCCTCGTGCGCCTGGAACTGCCAGGCGTGCACGACCCGCAGCGCCAGCTTGCGGCGGACCGCCTCCCGAGCCGCCCAGGCCAGCGCGGCCAGGCTCTCCTCGGTTCCGTCGACCCCTGCCGTGATCGGGCGCGTCATGCTGTCGGCCTCCTTGTGTCGTCGTCCATGTGCCGGGTAACCCAGTCTTCACTACGCTCACGACATGACTTTGGAATGGGAGCAGGTCATCGTGGACGCGGCCGATCCGGCGGCGCTGGGACGCTGGTGGGCCGAGGCGCTCGGGTGGGTGGTCGTGGGTGACTTCCCGGACGAGTACGAGATCCGCCCGGAGAAGGACCGCCTCCCGGGGCTGCTCTTCGTGCCGGTGCCGGAGGCCAAGACCGTCAAGAACCGTCTCCACCTCGACTTCCGGCCCGAGGACCAGGAGGCCGAGGTGGCCCGTCTGATCGCTCTCGGGGCGCGGCACGCGGACGTCGGCCAGGGCGAGCAGCCGTGGGTGACGCTGGCGGATCCCGAGGGCAACGAGTTCTGTGTGCTGGGCCCGCGACGCGGCTGACGTCCCGCCCCTGTTGACTCCCCGCGCCCGGCCCTGTGCCCGGAGCGAACCCCTCCGGGTATCCCGGAGCGAACCGCGACGATCGAACATACGATGGCCTGGAGCCGGCGCGGTGATCGAAGCACCACGTGAACCGCCGCGCCGTCGGTCCGACCTCGGGGTGGGAGACGTATGGCACAGGCCGCGGACGCAGCGCGGACCGTCATCTTGACCGTGGACGACGACCCGGGGGTCTCCCGAGCCGTCGCCCGCGACCTGCGGCGACGCTACGGCGAGTCGTACCGGATCGTGCGCGCGGAGTCCGGCGAGTCCGCACTGGAGGCGCTGCGGGAGCTGAAGCTGCGCGGTGACCTGGTGGCGGTGATCCTGGCGGACTACCGGATGCCGCAGATGAACGGCATCGAGTTCCTGGAACAGGCGCTGGACGTGTATCCGGGTGCCCGGCGGGTGCTGCTGACCGCGTACGCGGACACGAACGCGGCGATCGACGCGATCAACGTCGTCGACCTCGACCACTACCTGCTCAAGCCCTGGGACCCGCCCGAGGAGAAGCTGTACCCGGTGCTGGACGACCTCCTGGAGGCGTGGCGGTGCAGCGACTTCCGGCCGGTACCCGCCACCAAGGTGGTCGGACACCGCTGGTCGGCGCGTTCCTCGGACGTGCGGGAGTTCCTCGCGCGCAACCAGGTGCCGTACCGCTGGTACTCGGCGGACGAGCCGGAGGGGCGGCGGCTGCTGGCGGCGGCCGGACAGGACACGCGGCGGCTGCCGCTGGTGATCACCCCCGACGGCACCCCGCTGGTCGAACCGGAGGCGCCCGAGCTGGCCGCGCGGGTCGGTCTGGCGACGACACCCGAGGCGGACTTCTACGACCTGGTCGTCATCGGCGGCGGCCCGGCCGGGCTCGGCGCGGCCGTGTACGGGGCCTCGGAAGGGCTGCGGACGGTGCTCGTGGAACGGTCGGCGACCGGCGGGCAGGCCGGGCAGAGCTCCCGCATCGAGAACTACCTCGGCTTCCCGGACGGGGTGTCGGGAGCCCAGCTCACCGACCGGGCGCGGCGGCAGGCGACGAAGTTCGGCGCCGAGATCCTCACCGCGCGGCAGGTGACGGGACTGGAGATCAACGGCGCCGCGCGGGTCGTACGGTTCTCGGACGGCTCGGCCATCGCCGCGCACAGCGTGATCCTGGCGACCGGTGTGTCGTACCGGCAGCTCCAGGCGCCCGGCGCGACCGACCTGACGGGCTGCGGGGTGTTCTACGGCTCGGCACTGACCGAGGCGGCCTCCTGCCAGGGCCACGACGTGTACATCGTGGGCGGCGCCAACTCCGCCGGACAGGCCGCGATGTACCTGGCGCGGGGCGCGAAGTCGGTGACCCTGTTGGTGCGCGGGGCCTCGCTGTCGGCGTCGATGTCGCACTACCTGATCCAGCAGATCGAGGAGTCGCCGAACATCTCGGTGCGCTGCGGGACGGTCGTGGAGGCCGCGCACGGCTCCGAGCACCTGGAGCAGCTCACGCTGCGCGACGTGGAGAGCGGGCGGACCGAACTCGTCGACGCGCAGTGGATGTTCGTGTTCATCGGCGCTGCCCCGCTGACCGACTGGCTGGACGGGGCGGTGCTTCGCGACGAGCACGGGTTCATCCTGGCCGGTCCCGATCTGACCCCCGACGGGCGGCCACCGGCCGACTGGGAGCTGGACCGGCCCCCGTATCACCTGGAGACCAACATCCCGGGCGTGTTCGTAGCGGGCGACGCCCGAGCCGAGTCCGCGAAGCGGGTCGCGTCCGCCGTCGGAGAGGGAGCCATGGCCGTGATGCTCGTCCACCGGTATCTGGAGCAGTCGTGAGCGGGCAGCCGATGCCGTGCAGCCCGCGGGAGGTCGGGTCGCTGTTCCTGTTCGAGAAGCTGTCCCCGGAGCAGCTCGGGCAGTTGTGCACCCAGGGCCGGGTGGAGAGGTTCGAGCCCGGCCCGGTCTACACCGAGGGCGACCCCGCCACCTGCTTCTACGTGATGCTCGAGGGCACGGTCGTGCTCTACCGGCGGGTCGGCGGCGATGACGTGGAGGTCAGCCGCACCTCCCAGCGCGGGGTCTACGCCGGATCCATGCAGGCGTACCTGGGTGACCGGGTGCGCCAGGTGTACAACAACTCGATGCGGGTCACCGAGCCGACGCGCTTCTTCGTGCTGCCCGCGGACAAGTTCTCGGACTTCATGCAGGAATGGTTCCCGATGGCGGTTCATCTGCTGGAGGGACTGTTCTTCGGGGCGAAGAGCACCCAGCGGGCCATCGGACAGCGCGAACGGCTCCTGGCGCTGGGCTCGTTGTCGGCGGGGCTCACGCACGAGCTCAACAACCCCGCCGCCGCGGCCGTGCGGGCGACCGCGACCCTGCGGGAACGAGTGGGCAAGATGCGGCACAAGCTCGCCGTCATCACCCAGGGCTCCTACTCCCCCGAGGCCCTGGCGAACCTCATCGACATCCAGGAACGCACCGCCGAACGCGTGGCCAAGGCCCCCACGTTGAGCCCGCTGGAGGCCTCCGACCGGGAGGACGCCCTCACGGACTGGCTCGACGACCACGGCATCGTGGACGGCTGGCGGATCGCGCCCACCTTCGTCCAGGCCGGTCTCGACGCGGACTGGCTGGACCAGGTCGCGGCCGCCGTCGACGAGGAGATCCTGCCGAACGCGATCGGCTGGCTCAACTACACCGTCGAGACCGAGCTGTTGATGGACGAGATCAACGACTCGACCAACCGCATCTCCCATCTCGTCGACGCCGCCAAGCAGTACTCGCAGCTGGACCGGGCCCCCTACCAGGTCGCCGACGTGCACGAACTCCTCGACAGCACCCTGTTGATGCTGTCGGGCAAGATCGGCCCGCGGATCAAGCTGGTCAAGGAGTACGACCGTACGGTCCCCAAGGTGCCGGCCTACCCGGCGGAGCTCAACCAGGTGTGGACCAACCTGATCGACAACGCGGTACAGGCCGTCAACAGCGTCGGCGGAGAAGGGACGTTGACGGTACGGACGGCGCTCGAACACGACCGGCTGCTGGTGGAGTTCCGCGACACCGGGCCCGGTGTGCCCGAGGAGATCCGCGGCCGCATCTTCGACCCGTTCTTCACCACGAAGCCGGTGGGCGAGGGTACCGGGCTGGGCCTGGACATCTCCTGGCGGATCGTCGTCAACAAACACCACGGCTCCCTCCACGTCGAGTCCGAGCCGGGCGACACCCGCTTCCAGGTCCTGCTGCCGCTCACGGCCGCGGAACCCGACACCGACACACCGTCCGAGGAGACCGTATGACCAGCGACAACCCGATCGACGGCCTCGACCCGGCCAACCCGCCGAGCGGCGCCGGATGCGTGGAGTGCGACGCGGCCGGCGGCTGGTGGTTCCATCTGCGGCGCTGCGCGCAGTGCGGGCACATCGGCTGCTGCGACTCCTCCCCCGCCCAGCACGCGACCGGCCACTACAAGGCCACCGGGCATCCCCTGGTGCAGAGCTTCGAGCCGGGCGAGGGCTGGTACTGGAACTTCGCGACGAACGAGCTGTACGAGTCGGGACCTGAGCTCGCGCCGCCGGCGAGTCACCCGGCGGACCAGCCCACCCCGGGCCCCGCGGGGCGGGTGCCGGCCGACTGGGCTCGGTCGTTGCGGCAGTGAGCGCCCGGCCCCGCCACCTCACCGGCCGGCCCGGTCGCCCTCGGCCACAGAAGCTCTGTCAGTGCCACGTACCAGGATGGAACCGTGCCGACGATCTCAAGCACCGCACCGCTCATCGGCCGGGAGGACGAACTCGCCCGCCTCGCCGGTGTGCTGGGGCGCGCCCGGGGCGGTGAGGCCCGGGCGGTCCTGATCGCCGGGGACGCGGGCGTGGGCAAGACCCGGATGCTGGACGAGGTCGCCGGTCAAGCCGACCGCGCCGGCATGACGGTACTCACCGGGCACTGCGTCGACCTCGGTGACGTGGGTCTGCCGTATCTGCCGTTCACCGAGATCCTGGGTCTGCTCGCCGCCGACGAGCGGTTCGCGGACGTCCTCGCCACGCATCCGGTGGTGGACCGGCTGCTGGGCGGCGGCACGGACACGGCCCGGGACACCGGCGGCCGGCTGCGGCTGTTCGAGGGCATCGCGGGGCTGCTGGCCGGCCTCTCGGACATCGCGCCCCTGTTGCTCGTCCTGGAGGACCTGCACTGGGCGGACCAGTCCTCCCGGGACCTGCTGCGGTTCCTGCTCAGCCGGGGCATCCTCCAGCGGTCGGCGGGCGGTGCGCCCACCCACCGGCTCGCGGTGTTCGCGTCCTATCGGGCGGACGACCTGCACCGCCGCCACCCGTTGCGTCCGCTGCTGGCCGAGCTGGTGCGGCTGCCCGCAGTGGAGCGGCTGGAGCTGCGGCCCATGGCCGATCCCGAAGTGGCCCGTCTGGTGCGCGCGTTGCGGGCGAGTCCGCTGCCGGACGCCACGGTCCGGCGGATCGTCGAGCGCGCAGAGGGCAACGCCTTCTACGCGGAGGAGCTGCTCGCGGCCACCGACACGGAGGCCGGGGGCGTGCCCAGCGGCCTCGCGGACGTCCTCCTGATCCGCTTCGAGCAGCTCTCCGACACCGCCCAGCAGGTGCTGCGCACGGCCGCGGTGGCGGGCCGCCGGGTCGAGCACGACCTGCTGCGGGACACGGTCGGGCTTCCGGAGAACGAGCTGGAGTCGGCCCTGCGGGAGGCGATCGGCCGGCAACTGCTGGTCTCCGGGGACGGAGACACGTACGCCTTCCGGCACGCTCTGGCCCGCGAGGCGGTCTACGCCGATCTGCTTCCGGGTGAACGGGCCCGGCTGCACGGCGCGTTCGCCCGGCTGCTCGCCGGGCGGGGCCGTCGTGCCGAGAGCGCGGCGGAGCGGGCCCACCACTACCGGGAGAGCCATGACCTGGCCGAGGCGCTGACCGCCTCGTTGGAGGCGGCAGGCCACGCCGGGTCGCTCGGCGCGCCCGCCGAGGAACTGCGGCACCTCGAAGCGGCCCTGGACCTGTGGTCGGCGGTGGAGCCGTCCGCGCGGCCCACCGGCGAGGGCGTCGACCGGGTGACCCTGACCCTGCGCGCCTCGGCGGCGGCCGCGCACGCCGGACAGTTGCACCGGGCGGTCGCCCTCACCCGCGCCGCGCTCGCGGGCGTCGGCCAGGACGCGGACTCCGAGCTGGCCGCCCGGGTGCGGTACACGCTCGCCGACAACTTGATCAGCGTCGACAGCCTGACGGCGGCGTTCCGGTACAGCAGCGAGGCGCTCGCCATGATCCCGGCCGAACCTCCGTCGCGCACCTGGGTGTGGGCGGCGGCCACCCATGCGCTGGCGGCCCGCCAGGTCGGGGAATACGACACTGCGCTGCGGGTGGCCCGGGAGGCCCTGAGCGTCGCGGAGCGGCTGGACATGCCCGACGCGCGGGCCGATCTGCTGATCTCGCTGGCCGTCCTGGAGGGCGGTGGCCGCCGGACGCCGGAGGGCCGGGAGCGGCTGCGGGAGGCCCGGGATCTCGCGCGCGGCTCGGGCAACGCACTGGTGGAACTGCGCGCCCTGTTCAGCCTGGCCATCGGCTGCTTCGAATCCGGTGACCTCGACGAGTGCCTGCCGTGGCTGGCCGAGGGGCTCGACCGGGCCCGCCGTGCCGGCCTGCTGTCCTCGACGTATCCGTTGGAGATGCGCTATCTCCGGCTGCTGGTGCTCTACACACTGGGCCGCTGGGAGGAGTGCGTACGCGCGGCGGCCGCGGACGCCGAGCTGCTTCCGGCGGCCGGCGGGTACACGGCCGGGCCCGCGCTGTACGCGGCGCTGGCACGCGGTGACCGCACGGCCGCCGACCGGGCCGAGGCCCTGTTGGAGGGGCCGTTCGACTGGATGGGCACGATGGTCGCGGGCATCGTGCTGACCGACGCGGCGGCACAGCGGGGCGCGCCGGAGGCTGCCGTGGAGCGGATGCGGTCCACGGTGGCGGCCCTCACCGACGACGCGGGCAGAGCGCCGGACGTCACGGTCCGGTTGGCCGCCCTCGCGCTGTCCGCGGTCGCCGACCGGGCCGCCGCGCTGCGGTCGACCGGTGACGAGGCGCAGACGCGTCGCTGGACGGACACCGCGACCGAACTGCGCGACCTCGCCCAGGTCTCATCGGTCCGCGGTGAGAACCGCACGCCGCAGGGGCCGGAGGGACAGGCGTGGCTGGCGCGGGCCGAGGCGGAGTGGGCGCGGGCGGTGTCCGGGCCCGACGCGGCGGCCTGGGGCAGGGCAGTCGACGCGTTCGACTTCGGTGACGTGTACGAGCGGGCGCGCTGCCAAGTGCGGTTCGCGGAAGCCCTGTTGGCGGGCGAGCGGCGCGAGGAGGCGGGCGTGGCGGCTCGCGAGGCCCGGGCGGCGGCCGTCCGGCTGGGCGCCACGCCTCTGCTGGAGCAGGTGGACGCCCTGATCCGCCGCGGACGTCTGGCTCAGACTCCGGGCGCCGACGCCCGCACCACGATCCTCACGGCCCGTGAACAGGATGTCCTGCGGCTCCTCGCCCTCGGCCGCAGCAACCGGCAGATCGGCGAGGACCTGTTCATCAGCGCCAAGACAGCGAGCGTCCACGTCTCCAACATCCTCGCCAAGCTGGGCGCGGCGAGTCGCACGGAGGCGGTGGCGGTCGCCTATCGGCAGGGGTTGATCAGTCCGGAGCGGAGCGGATCGGGGCACGGGGCGCCCTGAACAATTGGGCCACGGCTTGCGGCTTGCGGCTTGCGGCCGTCGTCCTAGTCCGGGTCCGGGCCCGGGTCGACGCAGTCGAGGCTCTTCAGGTCGACGGCGTCGGCCATCGCCCGCATTCCCTTGTCGTTGGGGTGAATGTGGTCGCCGCCGTCGAAGGCGGGCCGGATCCGTGCGGGGTCGGAGGGACTGCGCAGGATGCGGTCGAAGTCGGTGACGGCGTCGAACTCGCCGCTGGTCCTGATGAAGGTGTTGACCTTTCGGCGTACGGCTTCGGTGTCCTGGTCCCATTCTGACCAGCCCTTGAAGGGGGCGACGGTGGCTCCGACCACGCACTTGTCGGCCGCGTGCGCACGCTCGACGACCTCCTGATAGCCGCCGATCACGTCATCGTCGGTGACTCCGGTGGGGGCCTTGATGTCGTTGACGCCCTCGAAGAGGAACACGGTCCGTACGCCGGGCTGGGACAGCACGTCCCGGTCCAGCCGGTTCAGCGCGCTCTGTCCGGCGCCGTCCGCGAGGACCTTGTTGCCCGCGATGCCCTCGTTGGCGACGCCTTTCACGCCGGTGTCCGCCCGTCGCAGGCGGCGGGCGAGGTAGTCGGGCCAGCGGCGGTTCCGGTCGGCGGTCGAGTGCCAGCCGTCCGTGATGGAGTCGCCGAGGGCCACGACGGCTCCAGTGCCGCGTCTCGCCCGCACGGAGACCGCGTCGAGGTAGAACCAGGAACCGGTGGTCCGAGCCCAGGAGGTGGAGCTCTCCTCGGCGGTGTGGTCGCCCGAGGTGACGTAGGACGTCTGCATCCCCATCCAGTGGCCGGTCACCGGGCCGGCCGCGTCGGGCGTGTGGATGCTGACCGCCAGGTCGCTCGCGGCGGGCAGGTGGCCGGGCAGCGGATCGCTGAGTACGGTCTCCCCGGCGGGGACGGTGACGGAGCGCGCCCCACCGAAGGTCAGCCGGCGGTTGCTGCCGCGGACCAGTTCGGCACCGGTCCTGCGGAGGCCGGCGTAGACACTGTCGAAGGTCACGGGCCGGTCCCCGAAGGCGTTGGAGAGCCGGATCCGCGCGTCGCTGCCCGCGACGCTGGTGTGCACGACGAGCCGGTATCCGCGGTCGGCCACGGCCTCGCCGAGCCTGCTGGCGCTCGCCCCCCAGGTGATCACGCCGGCCGGGGCGTCGATCGCCCCGGCCCGCATGGACGTGGACTGGCAGGCACTGGCGACCAGCAGCACCCCGGCCACCGATCCCACCTTCGCGGCGAACCGAACCGTCATCGTGCAAAGGCCCTTCAACGGGACGGACTCTCCGGGCTTCAACATCACGTTCCGGACCCTACCGTCGTACGCCACCGTGGTGTTCGCCCACCCGCGCCGCGGATCGTGCCCGGGCCGACCCGATGACGAGCGGGTGAACTCGTAGGGCCGAGTCGGTCAGGGAAGTCGGGGGACGTCGATCCGGTCGATGTCCGGGGCGTAGCTCGTGCCGCTGTCGAAGGTGATCGTGTTGGGGCCGGCCTTCAACGTGACGGGCACACTGACGCTACTGACGGTTCCCCAGTCGCCGGTGAGCTTGCCGCCGAGGTAGAGGTTGCCGACCTTCTTGCCGCCGGAGCAGGTGGCGCAGTCGGCGACGGTGGCGTTGCCGCTGAGGGTGTTCGCCGGGGCCTCGGCCTCGTAACCGTTCCAGTCGAGGCGACCACTGGGCGGGGTGACGGTGAACAGGCGCGAGCCGTGCGCGGGCAGGGTCTGGGTGATGTTGTTCTTGTACGTGCCGAGGTCCTCGTGGCTCCACAGGTCACGGACGGCGGCCTTGCCGGTGAAGCCGAGGGTGGACCAGTCGGCGGTGACGGCGGCGGACGCGTCGGCGAGGTTGAACAGGGCGACGGTGTAGGTGCCGTTCGGGTTCTTCGCGGCCCACACCTGCTGGGGATCGGAGGCGGTCACCGGGCGCGCGGGCGGGGCGGCGCCCTGGTCGACGGCGATGACCTCGCGGTTGGTCAGCAGGGACAGGCCGTAGGAGTCGAGGCGGGTGAGGTCGTCGCCGGTGTAGAGCGGGGACTTGGCGATGGCCCACAGGGTGGCGTAGCTCTGCCGCTCGGCCTTGGTGAGGCCGTCCATCTCGCCGTTGCCGACGTCCAGGGCGTCGAGGTCGTTCCAGCCGCCGGGGCCCGCGTGCCGGGTCCAGGCGGGGGTGTCGTCCCAGCGGTCGTTGACGGAGTTCTCCCAGCTGACGAGGGTGTTGCAGTAGCACTCGACATCGGTGTCGACGCGCCAGCCGTTGGAGTACTTCTTCCAGTCGGCGGCGTGGCCGATGTCGAGGGACCAGGAGAGTTCGAGGTGGACCGGTCGGCCGGTGGCCGCGATCGCCTTGTTCCAGGCGGCCACGTCGGCGACGTTGTTGTACTGGGCGCCGCTCTTTCCGGATCCGGGGCCGACGCCGTCCAGCTTGAGGAAGTCGTAGCCCCAGTCGGCGATGAGCTGTGCCTGCGAGTCGATGTACTTCTGGGCGCAGGGGCGGGAGAAGTCGAGCTTGTAGGAGCTGTCCCAGCCGTTGGTGGTGCGCAGGTCGCTGTAGACGATGTCGGCGGTGGTACAGCCGTCCGCGTTCCAGACCGGCACCGTGCCGTCGCCGTACGCCCCCTTCTCCAGGCCTGCCGGCAGGTAGATGCCGGCCTTCAGGCCTTTGGCGTGGATGCGGTCGGCGACGGCCTTCATGCCGCTGGGGAAGCGGACCGGGTCGGCCTGCTGGCGTGCGTACTGGTCGTAGTGTGGTTTCCAGGCGTTGTCGCTCCACCAGCCCGCGTCGATGTTGACGTACTCGTAGCCGTACTTCTTCAGTTTGCCGGCCAGGGCGTCGGTCTGCTTGAGGACGTTCGCCTCGGTCAGGTAGCTGTAGTCGCCGTCCGGGTTGAGGCCGGGGTACTTGGACGACTGCATGCTCCAACTCGACCAGCCCATATAGGGCTTCGCGGCGACGACTGCGGGGGCGGCAGCCGCAGCGGGGGTGGAGGTCTCGGCGTGGGCCGCGGGAACGGCGGTGGTGGCGCCGGCCGCGAGGGCCAGGACCACCACGGCTCTCAGGGCACGCGCGGGTGGGAGGGCGTACGAGGGTGAGCGCATGGGGCGTACCTCCTGAAGGTCGGATCGGCTCGGCGGGGGAAGTGACTGTGGGCAGGGGGACGGGTCATGACCAGTGCCGCGGCAGGCATTCGCCCCGTCGCGACGCCTGCCACGGCACTAGGTGTCGGCTCGGATGAAGGACTGGATCGCGGTGGCGGCGGCCCCGCGGGCCCACTCCTCGAAGGGGAGCGGACGGGTCTGGACGTCGCACTGGGCGGCGGAGCCGAAGGCGGCCGCGGCGAAGGCGTCACGGATCTGCTCGGCGAACAGGTCGTAGGCCGCCAGGCCCTCGCCGGAGATGATCACGCGTTCGGGGCCGAGCAGGTTGGCGACGGTGGCGATGCCGCGGCCGATGGCCTCGCCCGCCCTGGCGTAGGCCTCCCGCGCCCCGGCGACCCCGCGGTGGGCGAGGCGCACCGCCTCGGCGGTGTCTTCGACCTCGACGCCGGTGGCTTCGCGGATGCGCCGGACGATCGCGGCGTCGCCGGCGATCGCCTCCACGCATCCCCGGTTGCCGCAGTGGCACGGCGGCCCGGTCGGGTCGACGGTCACATGCCCGATCTCACCGGCCACCCCGTGGGCACCGGCGACGACCTGCCCGTGCACGACGAGACCGCAGCCGATCCCCGCGCCGACGGTCACCACGGCGAAGTCGGACAGCCCGGCCCCCGCGCCGAACCACTGCTCGGCGACGGTCAGGGCGCGCACGTCGTTGTCGACGGTGACCGGCAACCCCGTGGTCGTGGCGGCGAGTTCGGCGAGGGGCACGTCACGCCACTCCAGGAACGGCGAGTAGCGGACGGTGCCCTCGCCCCGGTCCACATCGCCGGAGACCGCGATGCCGACGCCGTGCACGGCCGCCCCCGACTCGTCCGCCTCGGTGCGTAGTTCCTGGACCACGTCCGCGACGGCCGACAGCACCGCTGTGAGGTCGCGGCTGGTCAGCGGCGCGTGGCGAGCGACGCGGATCCGGCAGCACAGGTCGGTGAGCACGCCGATGATCTCGTCGCCGGTCACCTTGATCCCGACGAACAGGGCCCGTCCGCCGTCGACCCGCACCAGGTTCGCGGGCCGCCCCAGTGCGGGTTGCGCCTGCGCGTCAGCGTCCTCCACCAGGTAGCCCGCCTCGATCAGGGGCCGGACCGCCTTCGTGACGGCGGCCGCCGACAGCCCCGCCCGCCGGGCCACCTCCAGGCGGGTGAGGGGCCCCTGGGACAGCACGGTGGTGAAGATCTGCGAGGCGGCGGGCGTGTTGGCCGGGAACCTCTCCGCCCTGGGTGTCGGAAGCATGCCCGGGAACCTAGGGGCATTATTTTCCGTCGTCAATAAAAGAAACAGGATCCGGTGTCCGGGCTCCGGGGACCGCCCTGGACCGCCCTGGACCGACCGGCGGGGGCGGGGAGCCCTCGCGCTGGGAACCCCCCGCGCCCCGGTGCGCGTTGTCCGGACGACCCCTCGAGGTCCCGTAGGACGACATCTGGGCGGCGCGATGAGCGAGTTGGTCCCCGGGGGCAATGTGCCCCTTCCGGGCGGTGTCGTCACCGTCCGGGTCCCCGGCCCGTTCGACGTGTCCGCGCTCATCACGGACGACAGCGGCAGGGTCGGGAGCGACGACGACTTCGTCTTCTACAACCAGCCGGCCGCCCCGGGCGCCCGACTGCACGGCGACACGCTCACCGTGGACCCGCCGGGGCTGCGCGCGGGCGCGGCCCGGGTGACGGTGGTCATCAGCCCCGCCGACCCGGCCACTCCCCTGGGCCGCCTGCCCGCCCCCACCCTGCATGTCACCGGCCCGGGTGACCGCCCGCTCGCCCGGTTCACCCCGCCGCGCCCCCGTCAGGAGACGGTGCTGCTGCTCGCGGAGCTCTACCGGCGTGGCGACGGCTGGAAACTACGGGCGCTGGGACAGGGGTACGCCGACGGACTGGCGGGACTGGCCCGCGACTTCGGGGTGGACGTCGCCGACGAACCGGCACCGCCCCCCGCCCCGACCACACCGGCACCGCCACCGGCGCACCCGGCACCGAACGCCCACTCCACGACAGGCCGGGCGTCGCACGGGGGATCTGCGACCCTGCCGACAACGGGCATGTCCTCCCCGGCCCGCCCGGCACCCGGCACACCCTCGTCCACTGCTCCGGCACCCCAACAGCCCTCGCGCATACGCCTCGCAACCCACAGCCACTCCCTTGCCGCCGTCGCCGGTGACGAGCGCGGACACGTCGAACGGGCCGGGGACCCGGAGGGCTTCCTCGGCTTGGTCAACTCCGCCCGTTCCACCGTCGGTTCGCCCCCGGTCTCGCTCCACGGGCGGCTGACCGCCGCGGCGCGTGCGCACGCGTCCGCCATGGCCTCGGCGGGACGCCTCGGCGTCGAGGGCCCGGACGGCGTCTCCGTCCACCAGCGCGTCGTCGCCGCCGGATACGCGTATCTCACCGTGGGCGAGCACCTGGTCTCCGGCCCGCGTACGCCGGCCGAATTCGTCGCGTACTGTCTGCGCACCGAGCAGCCCCGCCACACCCTGCACGACCCGGTGTTCCGCCACGCCGGGCTGGCACACGTCACCGACGGCCGCTCCGGAGACACGTACTGGACGGCGCTGTGGGCCACACCGTTCAGCCCGGCCGGTCTGGCGCGGACCCAGGACGAGGTCGTCGACCTGACCAACCTGGAGCGTGCCCGGGCAGGGCTGGCCCCGCTGGCGGCGGACCCTTCGCTCGGCGCCGCCGCGCAGGCGTACAGCGCGGACATGGCGGCCCGCGCCTTCTACTCCCACACCTCACCCGAGGGCACCCAGCCCTGGGACCGGGCCGCCGCGGCGGGCTCCACCCGGCGCTCCATCGGCGAGAACATCGCCTGCGGTCAACGCTCCCCCGCCGAGGTCGTGACGGGCTGGATGAACAGTCCCGGCCACCGCGCCAACATCCTCAAACCGGGCTTCACCCACCTGGGGGTCGGCTTCGCGGGCGGGGGCCCCGCGGGCACCTACTGGACACAGCTCTTCGGCGCCTGAGGTCACGACCTTGGCGGAGCGCATCCCTCCGGGCCACCATGCCCCCATGAAGAGCGATCTTTTCTCCAGCGAGCACCTGGTCCAGCCGGCCACACAGGCGGGCATGACGGTCGAGAACTCCAAGTGCGTCCGGTACACGGTGAACGGCGAGATGCTCGCCCGCCAGGGGGCGATGATCGCCTACCGCGGCAACCTCCAGTTCGAACGCAAGGGCCAGGGCGTGGGCGGCATGCTCAAGCGCGCGGTCACCGGTGAGGGCCTGCCGCTGATGGCTGTGCGCGGACAGGGCGAGGCCTGGTTCGCGCACGAGGCGCAGAACTGCTTCGTCGTGGACGTCGAGCAGGGCGACGAGTTCACCGTCAACGGCCGCAACGTCCTGTGCTTCGACGCCACGTTGGCGTACCGGATCGCGACGGTGAAGGGCGCCGGGATCGCCGGCGGCGGCCTGTTCAACAGTGTCTTCACCGGGCAGGGCCGACTGGGCCTGGTGTGCGAGGGAAACCCGCTGGTCATCCCGGTCTCCGAGCAGTACCCGGTGTACGTCGACACGGACGCGGTCGTCGGCTGGACGGCGGGCCTGGCGACCTCGCTGCACCGTTCGCAGTCCATAGGCTCGATGCTGCGCGGCGGTTCGGGCGAGGCGGTGCAACTGGTGCTGCGGGGCCAGGGCCATGTCGTCGTACGGCCGAGTGAGGCGACCCCGCAGAAGGCCCAGCAGCACTGAGGTGATCTACGCCTCACGGGCAACCCCGAGGACTGTCTCGACGTCTTGATCGACATCAGACGATGCCCCGGTCCAATAGGCCGGGGCAGGTTCCCGACGCGCTATGCACATGACGTATACACCCCATGTAGACGCGGTGTGTACACAGGGCGCGTCCACCGACCGAGAGGCAGGCATGTACGGCAAGGCATTCGCCCCGGAGTACCAGGGCGCCCTCACCACCCTGTCCGTGAACTCCTCGCTGACCGAGGTACTGGCCGCCGGCACCGAGCAGTTGCGGGCCGCCGAACGGGCGGGGCAGCACGGGGAGGCGGCTCGCTCCGGGCTCGCGGTCGCCGAGGCACACCGCCGACTGGGCCGGATCGGGGAGGCCGACCGGGCGTGGAAGGCGAGCTACCGCGCGGCCCGACAGGCCGGGGACACCGCGGCGATGGCCTGGGCGCTGTGGAGCGGCGGCACCCTGGCCCGGCAGCGCGGTGCCTTCGCCCTGGCCCGGCGGCTGCTGGAGCTGGCGGCCGAACTCGGCGAACGCGGCGGTGACATCGTCGTCCGCGGCTACTCGCTCGCGGGACTCGCCGAGACCGGACGCATCCAGGGCGACTACGAGGCGGTGGGCCGGCTGCACGAGCAGCTGCTGGCCGAGGCCCGGCGGCGGGGCGAGGCGCGGCACACCGTGTGGGCGCTGGAGGGCATAGCGCAGATCCACCGCAACACCGGCTCCTTCGACACGGCGTACGCCCTGTTCGAGGAGGCGGCCCAGATAGCCGCAGGCGCCGACGACCGGCGCGGGCACGCCTGGGCCCTGCGCGGGCTCGCCGACGTGGTCTCCGTGCGCGACGGGGACACGGAGCGCGCGCTGGTCCTGCTGTCCGAGGCGGAGGAGACCTGCCGTGCGATGAAGCTGTCCAGCGCGCTGGCGTACAACCACAAGATGCGCGGCAACGTCCTGTACCGCGCCGGGCGGCACGCCGAGGCGCGGGACTGCTACGAGCAGGCACTCGCGGAGTTCCGTGACATGAGCGAACCTCGCGGTACGGCGCTGGCGCGGCTCGGACTGGCCAAGTGCCGGGCCCGACTGGGCCGCGACCGCGCCGAGACCGCCGCCGAACTGGCCGATCTGGCCCGCACCTTGGAACGGCTCGGGCTGCGGCACGCCAGGGAGATGGTGGCGCGGGCACAGGAGGAGTTCGGTATCCGGGCGGACTCGCCCGAGTGCTCACCGGGGACACCACAGCAGCCGCGGGAAGCGTTCGGCGCGCGGGCGGAGGCCGTACGGTGACCGTGCTGACGTCGG
Organism: Streptomyces sp. NBC_00076; assembly: GCF_045041235.1. NCBI lineage: Bacteria > Bacillati > Actinomycetota > Actinomycetes > Kitasatosporales > Streptomycetaceae > Streptomyces > Streptomyces sp. NBC_00076. The sequence continues at coordinate 10,144,693 of NZ_CP108242.1, read as the reverse complement.
CGGTCGCCGCCCCCGAAGTACTGGACCGTTGCCGCGGATTGGTGCGGCCCGCGCTCCAGGATGCGGTGGGGCGCCTGCACCCGTGGGTGGGCGAGATGGCCGGATACGCGTTCGGCTGGTGCGAGGTCGGAGGCGCGCCCACCAGGGCGGCCGGCGGCAAGGGGGTGCGCCAGGCGCTGGCCGTGCTCGGGGCCGAGGCCGCCGGCTCGCCCGGACTGACCGGGGTGCCCGCGGCGGTCGCGGTGGAACTGGTGCACACCTTCTCGCTGCTGCACGACGACATCATGGACGGCGACGCGGCCCGGCGCCGCCGCCCCACCGTGTGGAAGGCGTACGGCACGGGCCCCGCGGTCCTCGCGGGCGACGCGCTGTTCGCGCTGGCCGTCGAGACCCTCGCCGGCGTGTCGGCGGGCCCCGAGGCGCTGCGCCTGCTGTCCGTGGCGCTGGGCGACCTGGTGCGCGGCCAGGCCGACGACCTCCTGCTCGCCGCGCGCCCCTGGACGGGGCCGCGCCGGGTGCGGCCGGTCGAGTACCGCACGACGGCCGAGCACAAGACCGGTGCGTTGCTGGGCTGCGCGGTCGCGCTGGGCGCCCTGCTCGGCGGCGCGCCGCCCACCGTGGTCGCCGCACTCGACCGGGCCGGACGGCATCTCGGGGTCGCGTTCCAGATCGTCGACGACGTGCTGGGCATCTGGGGCGACCCCGAAGTCACCGGCAAGCCCGTGCACGGCGACCTGCGGGAGCGGAAGAAGACGTTCCCCGTCCTGTCCGCGCTCGACTCCCCTTCTCCGGTGGCCGGCCGGCTGGCCGCCCTCCTGGAGTCCGACGCGGAGCCCGCGCGGGCGGCCGCGCTGATCGAGGAGGCGGGCGGCAGGTCGGCCGCGGTGACCGAGGCGCGGCGGCACATCGCCGCCGTGGACGCGCTGTTGGCCGAGGTGCCGCTGGAACCGGCGGCCAGGGGCGATCTGCGGTCCCTGCTGGACTTCCTGGTGCGCCGCGATCTCTGAGAGCGTGCCGTCGCCGACCCGGTCCGCGCCGGGAGTGTGTCAACCCCGTTCAGCGCCCGCGCAGTTCTGCTGACCTGCCGTACAACAGTTGAACAAAAGGGAAGCACTGCTCTTCAGTTGCGATTTCATTGAACGCACCCCGTCGTACCCCTCGTACCTCTGGGAAAGGTGAGAGCCAGGGGTTCAGCGAGGGATGACATGGTCAAGGCGCACGTGTCCACACACGAGTTGGTCGCCGGAAGGTACCGGCTCATGGAGGTCCTCCACCGCGAAACCAACCGCGTCTGCTGGTACGGCGAGGACGTCGGGGCCGGCCGGCCCCGTCTCCTCACCCAGATCGGGCTGCCGGCCGACCTGGACGGGGAGGACGCGCGCCGGGCCACCGCCCGTGTCGTCCGGATGGCCGAGACCATGGGCCGGGTGTGTCCGGGCCAGGTCGCGGAGGTGGTCGACGCCGTCGTGGAGTACGGCAACCTGTGGGTCGTCACCGAATGGATCGACGGCGTACCTCTGACGGAACTCCTCGTCCAGCAGGGCGCGTTCAACTACGCCCGGGCTGCGCGCATCGGCCTGGAGGTGCTCGACGTGCTGGAGGCCGCGCACGGCGAGGGCATCACACACGGCGAACTCAGTCCCGGCCAGGTGTTCGTGGGGGACCAGGGCTCCGTCGTCCTCACCGGGTTCGGGCTGACCGGCGCGACCCTGGCGCCCCGCGTCACCGCACCGTCGTACGCCTCGCCGGAGCAGGCCCGCGACGAGCGCATCGGACCGGCCGCCGACCTGTGGGCGCTCGGGGCGATGCTGTACACGATGGTCGAGGGCCGGCCCCCGTTCCGCGACCGGGACCGGCCGGAGTCCACTCTGCGCGGGGTGGACCGGCTTCCGCTGCGCAGCCCCGTGCACGCCGGGCCCCTCGCCCAGACCGTGCAGGGGCTGCTGCGCAAGGACTCCCGGGAACGGCTGACCCGCCCGGTGGTTCGTGAGGCTCTCACCCGGGTCCTGAACGAGGAGCCGGGGGACGCTCTGCGGGCGCTGCCCAAGCCCCGTCTGCGCGGCCTGTACCAGACGGGCCCGGTGTGGAGTCGACGGACCATGGTCGCCGGGACCGCCCTGGCCGTCGTCACGGTGTCCGTCGCGGTCCTCGCCGTGACCCGTCAACTGCCGGGCACCGACTCCGGCTCCAGCGGTGCGGCATCCCGGCCGAGCGCCTCGACCCCGGTCACCGACGGACGGACCTCCCTCCCGCCCAGGACACCGACGCCGACACCCACCACGCAGACGCCCTCCGACACACCGACCCCCACGCCGACACGGTCCGACACACCGCCCCCCAAACCGACACCGTCTCCCACCGGCAACGCGCTCCCGGCCGGCTTCCGCGTGTACCAGTCACCGGAGGGTTTCTCCGTGGCGCTCCCGGCGGGCTGGAAGGCGCTGGACACCTCGCGCGCGGGCGACCTGGCGTATCGCGTGACCTTCGGAAAGGACGACGACCCGCGCACACTCGCCGTCACCTACAGCGAACGCGTGGGCCCGGACCCCGTCGCCGTCTGGCGCGACGACGTCCAACCGCAGCTGGAGCAGGCGGACATCGACTTCCGGCGGATCGGCGAGATCCGCGCGACGACCTACCAGGGGCGCAAGGCCGCCGACATGGAATGGCTCGCCGACGACTCTCACGGCGCCCGGTTGCGCACGTTCGGCCGTGGCTTCCTCATCGGGGAGAGCCGCAGCTTCTCGCTTCGCTGGACCACGCCGGCCGCGGACTGGGACGACGCCGCGAACCGGCAGGCCCTGGACACCTTCCTGAGAACCTTCCGGCAGACCTCAGACTGAGCCGCGGGGCGCCCGCATGGATCGCAGCCGTGCCGGTTGCAGCGGCTGGGTGCGCCAGCGCGCGGTGAACGTCCGGTCCGTCAGCGAGCAGCTCACCACCAGGTGATGGGGCGTCTCCAGGAAGGCCACCTCGACCACGAGGGTCTCCGCGTCGGCCCACCCCCCGCTGACCGCGACGGGGACCGGCTCCTCGACCACGGCCCAGTCCCCCTGCCCGAGCGGCAGTTCCAGCCGGTGGCCGTCCTCGACGAGCGTCACCCGCCAGCCGCTCCCGGTCGCCGAGACCAGCACCCGGGTCTCGCTCGGAACGTTCGCGCGAACCACCTCGTCGGGCACGAATTCGACGCCGGACCAGGACTGTTCCCGCTCCGGTGGGGCCGGCTTGCCCGGGGCGGGCGGCAGCGCCAGCCGCGCCAACCGCTCGGCCAGCGCCGCGTCCTCCTCCTGCCGCCCGGGCAGCGGTTCGGGTCCGAAGGCGGGCAGCAGATGCTCCCAGACCAAGTTCAGGATCCCCGGCATGTCCTCGCTCTGGGAGGTCATCGCGACCACCGCGTCGTACTCGGGCAGCACCAGACAGAACTGCCCGTAGGCCCCGTCCCCGCGGTATCCGTGCCGGGACCTCCAGAACTGGAGGCCGTAGCCCTGCTGCCAGTCGGACAGCTCGCCCTCAGGTGTGCCGTCGGCGTTCGCGATGTGCACGCGGGTGGCCTCGGCCGCCCACCCCTCGGGCAGCACGCGCTCGCCCTCCCACACCCCGTCCCGCAGATACAGCTGCCCGAGCCGGGCGATCGCGTCGGTGGCGGCGTGCAGCCCGCTGAAACCCAGCTCGCGGCCCGCCCGGTCACGAGTCCACGCCACCTCGCCGATGCCGAGCGGGTCCAGCAGCCGCGGCCGCAGATACTCGGTCAACGACTGGCCGGTGACGCGCTGGATGATGGCGCCGAGCGTGTAGGTGGTGGGCTGGCTGTAGGCGAAGACGGTCCCCGGCTCATGGTCGGGAGGCAGCAGCAGGAAGCCGCGGACCAGTTCCTCGGGATCGAGCGCGCGTGCCCCGTCCAGGGCCTCGTCCTCGTGTCCGGCGGCCATCGACGCCACGTGCCGGACGAGCATCGCGCGGCTGCGCGGATCGGTGATGTCGGCCTCGAACTCCGGGAAGTACGAGATCACCGGGTCGTCCAGCCGGATCAGTCCCTCGGCGACGGCGAAAGCGGCGGCCGTCGCCGTGAAGCTCTTGCTCAGCGAGTAGAGGAGATGGACGCGCTGCGGGCTGTACGGCGCCCACCAGCCGGACGCGACCACATGGTCGTGCCGCAGGATCATCAGGCTGTGCGGTTCGATGCCCGGGGCGGCCTCCAGGGCGTCGAGGAAGGCGTGGACGCCGGACGCGGCGACTGCCTGGGCGGCGGGGGCACTGGCGGGCAGGGCGCGGCTACTCATGGAAGCATCCTCTCCCGATCGGGCGCGGCGATCGAGGGGGTTTCGATCGGTCCGTTTCCCCTTCCGCTGACCGGGGACCCAGCCGTTATGGTGCAAATCGGATACACGATGATGACCGAACAGGCCGGCCCCCGTGACCTGGTCGACCACCTGGTCCAGGCCGAGGAGGCGGGTTTCGACTTCTCGGTGACCTCGGACCACTACTTCCCGTGGCTGCGCGCGCAGGGTCACTCGCCGTACGCGTGGAGTGTGCTGGGAGCCGCCGCCCAGGCGACCTCCCGCATTCCGCTGATGACGTACGTGACGTGTCCGAGCTTCCGCTACCACCCCGCGGTGGTGGCGCAGAAGGCGGCGACGATGCAGCTGCTGTCGGAGGGCCGGTTCCGACTGGGGCTCGGCTCCGGGGAGAACCTCAACGAACACGTGGTGGGCGGTGGTTGGCCGTCGGTCGACGTACGGCACGAGATGCTCGAAGAGGCGGTGCAGATCATCCGTGACCTCTTCGAGGGCGGCCATGTGAACCGTCGCGGTACGCACTTCGACGTCGAGTCGGCCCGTCTGTGGGACCTGCCGGACCAGCCGCCGCCGATCGGCATCGCCGTCTCCGGCGAGCAGTCCTGCGCTCTCGCGGGCCGGCTGGCCGACCTGGTGATCGCCACCGAGCCCAAGGCGGGCCTCCTGGACGCCTTCGACCGGCACGGCGGCCAGGACAAGCCGCGGGTGGGCCAACTGCCGGTGTGCTACGACCCGGACCGGGACGCGGCCGTCAAGCGCGCCCACTCCCAGTTCCGCTGGTTCGGCAACGGCTGGAAGGTCAACTCCGAGCTGCCGCACCCGGATTCCTTCGAGTCGGCCACCCAGTTCGTGACGCCCGACGACGTCGCCGCCTCGATCCCGTGCGGCGACGACCCGGAGGACTTCGTCGAGGCGGTACGGCCGTACGCCGAGGCCGGGTTCACCGAGGTCGCCCTGGTGCAGATAGGCGGCGAGTCCCAGCCCGAGTACCTGGACTGGTCGGCGAAGACGTTGCTCCCCGCGCTGCACGACGCGCTGGACTGACGGCACAGGGGCCGGCCGGGGCGTCGCCGGAGGTGCAATAGGCTTCCGAACCGCACCAGCGCAGTTCGACCAGCCTGCCCAGGAGAAGCACCCGTGACACTGTCGATCGTCCCGTCCGAGACGTCCCCCGTGCCCCTGTCCGACCTCGTGGCGCGGGACGCGCGCGAGTTCGGCGTCTACGCGCGCACCGGAGGATGGGCCTTCGGCCTGATGGTGGCGCGCAGCGTGCGGCCCGGCGGCCAGGGCGCGGACGAGACGCCCAAGGTGTCGGCGAAGGAGTTCGCCGAACTGGCCGGCTGCTCGCCCGAGCGCGTCCTGCGCTACTACAAGGCGTGGGACCGGGCCGCCGACGACGGTCTCGTCCCGCACTTCGAGGCGCTGACGCCCGGCCAGGAGGTGGAACTGCCGGACGCCGACGTGTGGCTCGGCTACTACGTCTCCCGCAGCAGCGCCACCTCCGAACGGGGCACCGCCATCACGGAGGCGGCCGAGGCCGAGGGCATCCGGCCGACCAAGGCACTGGAGGTCGCCGAGAACCCGACCGCGCTGCGCGCCGCGATCCTCGCCGACCCCTCCACCGCCCGGGCGGCCCGCCAGGCCCTGCTGGACCGGGTCCGCGAAGACCCCGAGCTGCAGGCGGAGCTGGCCCGGGACGTGGTGCGCACCGACGATCTGAAGAAGGCCGTCGCCAGCGAGAGCAGGTCCGCCGACCGGATCGGATACGTCCGCCAGATCGCCGAGTCGGGCCAGGTCAAGACCCCGGCGGGGCAGACCATCGACGCGCCCGTCGACATCCGCCAGGAGGCCGAACGACACCTGTCCCTGCTCGACGAGCTGGAGGAGGACGAGGGCACAAACGAGTGGGCCACGGAGGCCTACGACACGATGAAGTCGCTCGTCGTCGAGGCGGTGGAGTCCGATCCCGAACTGCGCGTCCAGGAACGGCGGACGAAGTTCTACAGCAGCCTCCAGCGGGCGACCAAGGTGTTCGAGGAGCTCACCTTCGACGACGCCCAGGAGTTCTACGAGGACGACATGGTCCAACAGCTCGAGGAACTCCAGCAGGCCATCGCCTCCTGCATCACCTCGCTGCGCGGAGCGCGAGGGAATCACCCGGAGAGCTGAGCATCTTGGGCACGACGGGGGTACTAGAGGTCTCTACGACTGTTCTCCCCGGAGGCCCTCTCGTGAACTCGTTGGTCCACAAGACGCTCGTCGTGCAGCTCCAGGCCGGCGCCGCCGACCGCTGCCCGGTGCTCGCCCACCTCAGCTACGACGCGGCGGACCCGTTCGCCGTCACCGCCGTGTTCAGCCATGACGGCCGGGTGCTCGCGCGGTGGCGGCTGGACCGGGAGATGCTCACCGAGGGCCTGCGGCGGCGGGTCGGGGTGGGGGACGTGCGGATGCGGCCGGTGTCGACCGGCATGTGGGAGGAGCTGTGCGTCGAGTTCCTCGGCGACGCCCGCCCCGACGGCGGCCGTCAGCGCGCCGTGGTGTTCGCGTGGGCTCCGGCGGTGGCGGCCTTCCTGCGGGAGACCCGGGAGGCGGTGCCCCCGGGTCGGGAGGAGGTCCGGATCGACGACTTCCTCCAGGACGTCCTCGCCGGCGGCTGACGCGGGCGCGGGCCGGCGGCCGTACTGGTCGTGCCGGCGGGCTCGTGCCTGAGTGGGTGGCCGCGGTGATCGGTGGCCAGGCGGCGGACGCCTTCCTGGCCACCCGGGTGATGTCCGACCCCCTGTGGGACATGTTCCGCGCTGATCGCCGCGAGCGTGTCCGTCCTGCTGTTCGGCCGCCCGCACGACCGTCAACTCGCCGCGCTCGGTGTCACTTCGTCGTATGACGCTGCCGGACCAGCAGCGGTACCAGGAACCAGCACAGCAGGTACCAGGCGACCACTCCGGTGACCAGCCACGGCACATACCCGTCGTGCGTGGCCACCCGGAGGATCAACAGCAAGGACGACGTCATGGTGGCGAGCAGCAGCACCAGGCCGACGAAGGTCATCCGGGAGGCCCACTCCACCGACTGCGGCTTGACCCGCCGACCGGACACCAGACGGTGCAGGGACACCGGACCGATCAGCGCGCCGGTGGCGCACGCGCCCAGCACCACCGTCACGATGTAGATGGTCTTGTCCGTGTCAGCCAGGTCCGCGTACCTCGGTGTGAACACGACCGTCAGCAGGAAGCCGAACAGGATCTGCACGCCCGTCTGGGCGACCCTGACCTCCTGGATGAGCTCCCCCCACTTGCGGTCGGCTCTCTCCTCCTCCGTCTCGTTGCGCCCCGTGTTGTTCGTGTCCGGTTCTTTCCCGATGGCCGACAAGCTTCCTCCCTTCCCGATCGAACCTCGCTTCGTTCTTGTGCACCGAGTTCCCTCTTTTACGCCTTCTTGACCGGTCATGACGGGGACCACAAGGCGGCGCAACGAACGTGTTTGCGACGGAGGTGAACGGCAAACCGGTTCCCATGACGGATTCGGACAAGGAAACGAACAAGAAGACAGCCGCCGCCACCACCGCCGCCAAGGCACGGCAGAACGCGGACAAGGCGACGGCCCCGACGACACGGACCGCGCGGGCAGCCGCCACGAAGACCGACGAGGCGGCCTCGACCGCGAAGGCGGGCGCCCAGCGGGCGGCCGACGCGACCAGCACGGCCGCGCACACCGCGGCCAAGAGCGTGGAGGTGGGGCGCCAGGCGCTAGTCTCGGCCTCGGGACAGGTGGCCGCCGGCGCGAAGACGGCCTGGACGGTGATCAGCCACCGCAAGCTCGTCGCCGCGGGCGTCAGTGCCGGTCTGACCGCACTGGGCGCCGTGTCCTTCGCGGCGGGCCGCCGCACCGAGCGCCACACCCAGGGGCCGGTCACCCGCCTGACCGGCGGCCGCTTCTGAGCGGTGGACACCGGCCGGCCGGGCGACTGTTTCAGCGATCACCGGACGGTTACACGGACCGCGGGACGGATGGCGTGTCGGCTTTGGCCGGCACGCCTCCGGCCCGTCCGACGTCCACTATCCGAGGAGTCCCGTTGACCATGTCCGGCACCGAGCTCACTGTCACACTCAGCGGCGGCAGCACCGCCGACGCACGGGCGGTCGTGCGGGCCCTGGAGCCTGCCTTCGGCTCCGCGCGGGAACTGCCCGCCGACAAGAACGCCACGGTCCACACGGCCACGTTCGACAGCGGTACGACCGACCGGTCGGCCGCGGTCGCGCAGGACACCGCCGATCGCCTATCCGCGCCGGTGACCGTCACCGTGCAGGGCACACCGCAGGCCGTGGAGAAGGCGAGCAGCACACTGGCCCAGGCCTTCCCGACGCACGACCAGGGGGTGGCCTCGGGCGACCAGGAACAGGAGAGGCAGCTGGTCCTGGAGCCCTGAACCCACGAAGGGCAGGCCTTGAAGGTCGGGCTCTGAAGGCCGGTGCGCCGGGCCGCCGAGCCCGTTCCGGCGTCCTACCAGCGTGCTTCGACCTGCTCCTTGATCCGCCGGTCGTAGAGATCGTCGATCGCGGTGAGCGTCGCCTCGGACAGCTCGGGCAACTTGGCGGCCTGCGCGTTGGCGCGGGCCTGCTCGGGCGAGCGGGCACCGGGGATCACGCTGGTCACACCGGGCTGCTGGACGATCCAGCGCAGCGCCAGCTGGGCCGGGGTGTATCCCTCCGGGGCGAGCGCGGCGAACTCGGCGGCGGCCTCGACGCCCGTCGTGTAGTCCACGCCTGCGAAGGTCTCCCCCACGTCGAAGGCCTCACCCTGCCTGTTGTAGGTGCGGTGGTCGTTCTCGGGGAACATCGTGTCCTTGGTGTACTTGCCCGACAGCAGGCCCGAGGCCAGCGGGACCCGGGCGATGACCCCGACGCCGGCCTCCCGGGCCGCCGGGAGCACCTCACGCAGGGGCTTCATGCGGAACGGGTTCAGGATGATCTGCACGCTCGCCACACCCGGCCGCGCGATGGCCGTCAGGGCTTGCGCACAGGTCTCCACGCTGACGCCGTACGCGGCGACGCGCTCCTCCTCGACGAGGGTGTCGAGGGCGTCGAAGACCTCGTCCGTGGAGTAGACGGGCGTCGGCGGGCAGTGCAGTTGCACCAGGTCGATACGGTCGACGCCGAGGTTGCGGCGTGAACGGTCGTTCCAGGCACGGAAGTTGTCGAGGACGTAGTTCTCCGGGAGCTGGTCGGCACGGCGGCCCATCTTCGTCGCGACCAACACATGCAGATCAGGGCGCCCGCCCAGGAAGGCGGCGATGGTCTGCTCGCTGCGTCCGTCGCCGTACACGTCGGCCGTGTCGAAGAAGGTCACCCCCGACTCGGCCGCCGCCTCCAGCACCGCCACCGCTTCCTTGTCGTCGACGTCTCCCCAGTCGGCGCCGAGTTGCCAGGTCCCGAGACCGACGACGGATGCGTGCTGTTGCGACCTACCGAATGTGCGCTCGTCCATGGCGTCAGTCTGTCATCCGTCCCATGGACCCGCGGAAGGGGACGCTCCGCCCGGTGACCCGTCGGCGGACACCTCTTGGAACCGTCGCGGTTTCCCGCGCCCCGCCACCACCGCAGCCGCCGTACGGGAGCTACCTGCGGGAGGCCAGCGCCCGCGCGTGCACGGTCCGCGCCACCTTCGGGCCCAGCCAGCGCTTGAACCGGCGCAACGCCTCCAGCTGCCCGGCAGCCTTGTCCATCCGGTAGTACAGCTGGGGCGGGACGTACGGCAGCAGGGGCGAGTGGCGCTGGCCTAGCAGGGCGAACATCTGGTCCGGGGGCAACTGGATGTAGCGGGGCAGGTTCTCGTACCACTGGGCGCTGTGGCGGGCCGCGCTCTGGATGGAGAGGAGGGCCTGCTTGCGTTCCCGCTCGTAGTGGGCGAGAGCCTGCGGGAGGGCCGCGTGCTCGTGCAGGACTTCGGCCAGAGCGATCGCGTCCTCCAGGGCGAGAGTGGTTCCGGCGCCGATGGAGTAGTGCGTGGTGTGGGCCGCGTCGCCGAGCAGGACGAGGTTGTCGTGGTGCCAGGTCTGGTTGGTGAGGGTACGGAAGTTCAGCCACTGGGCGCCGCCCTGGCCCGCGGAGCGGCCGATCAGGGCGTGCCCGTCGAGCACATCGGCGAAGAGCTTCTCCAGGAGGGCGAGTCCGTCGGCCTCGTCGGCCCGGTCCAGCCCGAGTCCGGCCCAGGTCTCCGGGGCGCATTCGACGACGCAGGTGCTGCGCTCGGGGCTGAAGGGGTAGCCGTAGCACCAGATCCAGCCGTGGTCGGTCTCGACGAAGGCGAAGGTGAAGGCGTCGAAGACCTTGGTGGTGCCGAGCCAGACGTAGTGGTTGAGGCCGGCTCTGATCTCCTCGCCGAAGCGGTCGGCGCGCCCGCCGCGCAGTGCGCTGCGCACCCCGTCGGCCGCCACCACCAGGTCGGCTTCCGGGAGGTTCCGCTCCGTCACCTCGTGCTCGAACTCCAGCCGTACGCCGAGGGACCGGGCGCGCCCGGCAAGGATCTCCAGCAGACGGTGCCGGCCGATGCCGAAGCCTTCGTCGCCCGGGTGTCGCGTGGCGACGCCCCGGACGTGGGCGACGCCGTGGTTCCAGCGCACCGAGTGTTCCAGGACGGCGGCGGCAGACTCGGGGTCGTGCGTGTACAGCTTGTCGAGCAGTCCGCGCCAGTAGGTCACACCCCAGCCGTAGGTCGATCCCTCCGGGTCGCGTTCATGGACGGTGATGTCGTAGGAGGGATCCCGCCGCTTCAGCAGGATCGACAGATACAGCCCGGCGGGCCCGCCACCGACACAGGCGACCTTCACGCGCACCCCTAGTTCAGTTGCTCGATTACTCAAAGTGGTCGATCGGCAACGCAGGGTAGCAGGAGAGGTGTGGCCCACGGGCTCGTGAATCGCGCCGCCCCCAACACCTTCGACACCGACTGACGATCTCCGGTTCGCGGTTTGCCCCGCAGGTCACGGGTACCCGCGCGGGACCATCCGACGAGACGAAGGAGGCGATGACCTGTGTCCCAGGTCGAGGAATCCATCGAGGTCGGTGTCCCCGTGCACACCGCCTACAACCAGTGGACCCAGTTCGAGTCGTTCCCCGAGTTCATGAACGGGGTGGAGCGCATCGAGCAGCGCACGGACACGCTGACGCACTGGGTGACCAGTGTGAACGGGGTGCACCGGGAGTTCGACGCGGAGATCACGGAGCAGATCCCGGACGAGCGGGTCGCCTGGACCACGGTCGGCGGCGAGGCCAAGCAGGCGGGTGCGGTGACGTTCCACCGTCTCGACGAGCAGCACACCAAGGTGATGCTGCAGATGGACTTCCATCCCGACAGCGTCACCGAGAAGGTCGGCGACAAGCTCGGGGTCGTGAAGCGGCAGACCAAGGGCGACCTGGAACGCTTCAAGAAGTTCATCGAGGAGCGCGGTCAGGAGACCGGGGAGTGGCGCGGCACGGTCGTGTGACCGCCGCGCGCTATCCGGCGGCCGCCGTACGGCACTCCGGATGGCCCCAGCCCTGATCGTTCTTGGCGATGGGTTCCCCGGCCGCGTACGGGCGTCCGCAGACGCAGCGGCCGGGGAACTTCGCCTTGATGGTCCGTGCGGAGCCGCCGCGCCCGCCGGATGCCTTGGCGCCGGCCTTGGTTCCGGTCTTCGTCCCGCTCGAACGCGCCCGCGGGGCGCGCGTTGTGGGCGTGTCCGGTGCGGCCGGCGGCTCCGGCGAACCGAGTCCGCTGCCCGCGGGCTCCTGCACGATCGCGGCCTGGCTCGCGGCGCGGTCCGCGAAGTCGTTGAGCCGGTCCCCGTCGACCTGGTGGGCGGGCACGTAACGGAACTCGACGGAGCGGCCGTCGAGCAGTTCGTCGATACGGACGACCAGCTCCTGGTTGGCGACCGGCTTGCCCGCGGAGGTCTTCCAGCCGTTGCGCTTCCAGCCGGGCAGCCAGGTGGTGACGGCCTTCATCGCGTACTGGGAGTCCATCCGGACCTCCAGCGGCACGTCCGGGTCGGTCGACGCCAACAGCCGTTCCAGAGCGGTCAGTTCGGCCACGTTGTTGGTGGCCTTGCCGAGCGGCCCCGCCTCCCACCGGGTCGGGCACTCCGACTCGTCGGCGACGACCCAGGCCCAGGCCGCCGGCCCGGGGTTTCCCTTCGAAGCCCCGTCACACGCGGCCACAACACGTTCACGCATACGCCCGATCATGCCATGGCCGCGCGGGGCGTCCGGACACCCGTCAGGAGACGTCCGCGACCTGCGGCATCTCCCCCGTCGTCGTCGTGACGTCGATCACCGAGAAGCTCGCGCCCTGCGGGTCGCTGATGGCGGCGAAGCGCCCGAACGGGGTGTCCATGGGCCCGAATCGCAGCACGCCACCGAGCTTGGTGGCCCGCGCGACGGCGTCGTCGCAGTTGTCGACGGTGAAGTACACGTTGATGTACGGCGGCACCTCGGGCGGGAACTCCTCCGTCATCTTCATCCGGCCGAGCACCATGTTGCCGTCGACCTCGAACATACGGAAGTCGACCGCTTCGTCCTGCATCTGCTTCACGGTGTACGGGAAGACGGCCGGGAAGAACGGATCCGACTTCCCGGGCTCACGGGTGAAGACCTCGGCCCAGCAGTACGCGCCGGCCTGCTCGGGCGGCGCCTCGAACCCCTCGTGGGTCCCCGCCTGCCACACGCCGAAGACGACGCCGCTGGGGTCGCGGGCCAGGCACATGGTGCCGAAGTCGCCCACCTGCATCGGCTCCATCACCACCTCGCCGCCGTTCTCACGGATCTTGCCGGCGGTGGCCGAGGCGTCCGGGGAGGCGAGATACAGGCACCACTGCGAGTGCCCCTCCTGACCCGGCATCGGCGGTACGACGGCGGCGACCGCCTTTCCGTCGGCGTAGGCCTGGGTGTAGTTGCCGTACTCCGACGACGACTCGCCGAAGGTCCAGCCGAGAACGTCACCGTAGAAGCTCTTCGCTCCCTCGATGTCGCTGAACATCGCATCGGCCCAACAGGGGGTTCCCTCAGGTTGTACGGCCATGGCTGCGGCCCTCTCCCGATCGGTGAATGGTCCGGTTTCTCACGCTATCCATCCGCTCGCCCCGCCGCGCGCCGAACGCGTAGATCCGCTGCGTCCTGTCGGTGGGGCGGCTGCCCCAGGGGTCGTACGTCTTCCTCCTGGGACCCGGCTGTGCTTGCCTGGGGAGCCGTTTCGCCGGCCGGGACGGGAGTGGTCGCATGCGCCGTGCGTGGATCGTGGTGGTGCTCCTCGCCGGGCTGCTGCTCAGTGCGTGCACGGACCCGGCGTCCGGCCCCAAGGAGCCGCCGCCCTCCCCGGACGTACCCTCGGCCGCCACCGAACACCGCAGGCCGGCCACCAGCCCACCCGCCACCTCACGCGCCCCCGCGCGGGCGCCCACCGTGCTGTACCTCGGCGACTCGCTGGCGATGGAGAGCCAGCGGGTCCTCGGCCAGGAGTTACGGCGGGATCTGGACGCGCGGTACACCAGCGCGCCGTATTCCGGGACCACGTTGTGCGACTACCTGGAGGGCACCGGGGCGCGCTCCCTGGTGCCGGACCGGGACAAGGCGGCCGCCCTGGTGCGCGCCTCGCACCCGGACTTCGTGGTGTTGCAGTTCTGGGGCAACGCGTGGGGCTACACCTGGTGCATGGACGGCATCACGTACGCGGGTTCCCGCACCGCCTACTTCGCGCGGTACGCGGCCGACGCCGAGCGGCTGACCGAGCAGATCACGGCGGCCGGCGGGGCGAAGCGGCCCCGGATCGTGTGGGTCTCGCAGGGCCCGGACCCGCTCACCCCCGACCGCGTCCGCCGGGTGAACACGCTCTACGAGAACCAGGCCGCGGCCTCCGGCGATCTCGTCGTCGACGCGGGCCGGGCGGTGAGCCCCGCCGGCGCCCGCCAGACCTGGGTCCAGTACCTGCCGTGCACCGACTACGAGCACGCCCACCCCGACTACTGCACCCAGCCCGACCGCGACCGCACGGCCCTTCACCTCGACAAGGACTACCTGCACTTCTGCCTGGCGCCCACCACGTCCACTCCCCGGCCGTGTCCGGTTCGCTCACCGGGCATCCTGCGCATCGCCCGCGAGATCACGCGGGCGATCGCGGAACGGGCCGGCGAGCCGTGAGCGGAGGGGGCAAAAACCTTCGACACGGGGGCCGTGGAATCGCCGGGACTCACGGCATGTGATCGCGGAGGTCCTGGCCGAGGCGGGATGACTGCGGGCGGCCACGGGCCCTACGTGGTCCGTGGCCGCTCCCCGGCACCGGGACGTCACTCGCCCGCGTAGGCCTTCTCCAGGGCGGCGATGTCGAACTTGCCCATCGCCATGAAGGCCTTGGTCGTACGGGCCGCCTTCTCCGGGTCCGGGTCACTGATCATGTCGATCAGGTGGTCGGGTACGACCTGCCAGGACAGGCCGTACTTGTCCTTGAGCCAGCCGCAGGGGCCGGGCTCGCCGCCGGCCTCGGTGAGCTTGGTCCAGTAGTAGTCGATCTCCTCCTGGTTCGCGCAGAAGATCTGGAAGGAGACCGACTCGTTGAACTTGAACTGCGGGCCGCCGTTCAGCGCGACGAACTTCTGGCCGTTGGCGGTGAACTCCACGGCCAGCACGGAGCCTACGGGCCCTGCTCCTCCCTCGACGTTGCGGCCGACGCGTCCGACGCTGGAGTTCTTGAAGATCGACACGTAGTAGTGGGCGGCTTCCTCGGCCTGGCCGTCGAACCAGAGGCACGTGGTGAATCCGTCGGTGGTCATGAGTCCTCCTGGGCGTGTGGAACACGGTCACCTGTGTCGACCGATCCTCGCCCCGAAACTCATCGGTCGCGTGGGCGATTAATCCAGGTGGCCGCTACACCGTTCGCACCTACCATCGCGATCATGACGTCTTCTCCCGCCCACGGTGGCATCAGTTTCCATCCGTTCCGCATCGACATACCGCAGAGGGAACTGGACGACCTGCACGACCGCCTCGACCGGATCCGGTGGCCGGACGAGCTGCCAGGGGTGGGCTGGGCGTACGGCGTTCCGGTCGGGTTACCTGCGCGACCTGGTGCGGTACTGGCGGCACGAGTACGACTGGCGGGCGGCGGAGGCGCGGCTGAACGAGTGGCCGCAGTTCACGACCGAGATCGACGGCGCGCGGGCGCACTTCGCGCACATCCGCTCCCCCGAGCCGGACGCCACCCCGCTGGTCATCACACACGGCTGGCCGGGGTCGATCGTCGAGTTCCTGGACATCGTCGGGCCGTTGACGGACCCGGCCGCACACGGCGGTGACCCCGCCGACGCCTTCCACGTCGTGCTGCCGAGCATTCCCGGCTTCGGGTTCTCGGGGCCCACCCGGGAGACCGGCTGGGAGGCGCGCCGGATCGCCGACGCGTGGGTGGAGCTGATGACGGGCCTCGGCTACGACAGGTTCGGCGCGCAGGGCGGCGACTGGGGCGCCGGCATCTCCCGCGAGCTGGGACGCGCCCACCCCGACCGGGTCCTCGGCATCCACCTCAACCTGCTGCCCGGTGGGCAGCAGGCCACCGAGCCGACCGCCGAGGAGCTTCAGGCACTGGGTCCCGCGGAGAGGGAGCGCACGCTCATCTCCTGGCGTCGGTGGGAGGAGTGGTCCCGCGACAGCACCGGCTACTTCCACGTGCAGTCCACCCGGCCGCAGACCCTGTCGTACGCGCTCACGGACTCACCGGTGGGCCAACTCGCCTGGGTCGTCGAGAAGTTCCAGGAGTGGACGGACTCCGGGGAGCTGCCCGAGGAGGCCGTCGACCGGGACCAGATGCTGACGAACGTGATGCTGTACTGGCTGACGGGCACGGCGGGTTCGTCCGCCCGGGTCTACTACGAGCGGGCCCACGCCCGGGGCGAGCGGATCGCCGCCCCGCACGAGCCCTCCACCGCGCCGACGGCGGTGGCGTCCTTCTTCGGCGACCCGCAGATCCCGCTGCGCCACAAGGCGGAGCGGACGGAGAACATCGTGCGCTGGACGGAGTTCGACCGGGGCGGTCACTTCGCGGCGATGGAGGAGCCCGACCTGCTGGTGGGCGACGTGCGCGCCTTCTTCCGGCAGTTGCGCGAGAAGGGCTGACCGCCCGCCTCCGGCCCTCTGCCCTCAGCGAATCTGCCGCGGGCAGAGATTCAGCGTCCTGGCACCGTCCGAGGTCAAGAGTGGAGTCGACGGCATCCCCGCGACCACAAGGAGAACCGATGACTCCACTCACCACGCTCGCTCCGCGGGCCGAGGAGGGCGACACCGCGCCCTCCCGCTTCGACGACCAGCTGGCCGCACAGCTGCTCGGGCAGCGCATCGTCCTGTTGGGCACCCAGGTCGACGAGGTCTCCGCGAACCGGGTCTGCGCCCAGCTGCTGATCCTGTCCGCGGAGGACCCGCGCACCGACATCAGCCTGTACGTCAACAGCCCTGGCGGCTCGGTGCACGCGGGGCTGGCCATCTACGACACCATGCGGCTGATCCCGAACGACGTCTCCACCCTCGCCATGGGCTTCGCCGCGAGCATGGGCCAGTTCCTGCTGAGCGTCGGTGCCCCCGGCAAGCGCTACGCGCTCCCCAACTCGCGGATCATGATGCACCAGCCGTCGGCGGGCATCGGCGGCACCACCGCGGACATCGAGATCCAGGCGGAGAACCTGGAGCACACCAAGCGGACCATCGAGCGGATCACCGCGGAGCACACCGGCCAGAGCCCGGAGACCATCTCCAGGGACGGCGACCGCGACCGCTGGTTCACGGCCGAACAGGCCCGGGAGTACGGCCTGGTGGACCGGGTCGTGGAGTCCCTCGCGGACGTCCGCCCGGCCGCCTCGAAGCGACGGATGGGGCTGTGACCATGGGGAGCTACACGATTCCGAACGTCGTCGAGCGGACCCCGCAGGGCGAGCGGTCGTACGACGTGTTCAGCCGGCTCCTGTCGGAGCGGATCATCTTCCTGGGGACCGAGATCGACGACGGCGTGGCGAACGTCGTGATCGCGCAACTCCTCCACCTGGAGTCCTCCGCCCCGGAGAACGAGATCGCGATCTACATCAACTCGCCCGGCGGATCGTTCACTTCGCTGATGGCGATCTACGACACGATGACGTACGTGCAGGCTCCGATCTCGACGTTCTGCGTCGGACAGGCGGCCTCCACGGCGGCCGTGCTGCTGGCCGGAGGGGACCCCGGACGGCGGTTCGTCCTGGAGCACGCGCGCGTGCTGCTCGGGCAGCCGGCCAGCGGCGGACGGCAGGGCACCGTGTCCGATCTCGCCCTCCAGGCCAAGGAGATGGTCCGGATCCGCTCCCAGGTGGAGGAGGTGCTGGCACGGCACACCCACCACGACGTCGCGACGCTGCGCGCGGACATGGACCGCGACAAGGTGTTCACCGCCCAGGAGGCGGTGGCGTACGGCCTGGCCGACGAGGTGGTGAGTCGGCGCCTCGTGACGGTCTGAGGCGCCGGCCCCGAGCGGTTCGTCAGGCGGCCAGGCAGAGCCCGTTGTACGGAGCGGTGGACCGGCCGCGGCTCCGGACGGACCGGGTCTGGCGGGTGAGCTCGCCCTGCGCCAGCGACAGCAGGTCGCCGAGCCCCAGGCCGAGGGCGTGGGCGGCGGCCGCGAGGACCTCCGAGGAGGCCTCCTTGCGGCCGCGCTCGACCTCCGAGAGGTACGGCATGGAGATCCGGGCCGCGTCGGCGACGTCCTTGAGGGTGCGGTCCTGGGCGAGGCGTTCACGGCGCAGGACGTCGCCGACCAGGTCGCGCCACAGGGGTTCCTTCGGCGCGCGGGGTTCGAGGGGAGAGGGGGCCGGCGGCGCCTGGCGGGGCGGGGACGCGGCGGGCCGTTCGGACGCGGGGCGGGCGTTCCCCGGGCGCGCGGCAGGCGGGCGCAGGGGAATCACGCGGGCTTGGTTCGGCGCTTGGTCGCTCACCTCTCAAGACTAGGTTTCCTCAACCGTGAACGGCCCGGCATTCCGCCCTGGGTGGAATCACGGCGCGATGCGGTGGTGCCGTAGGACGTTCACGACCGTGCTCCTCGGCCGGCACTCCGCGGAACCGGAATCGCACCTTTTCGGCCAGATGGCGCAGCGACCCCGGCAGCGAGAGATTCGGCGGCGGCATCGAGCGGTCGGCGGCCCCCGGACCTTCGCCCTGCCATCTCCAGGGGTGAAGGTCCGGGGCCCGCAGAAATCCCGTCTGTCTCCGGGAGATCGGTGACACGGGCAGGCGTGCGTGGTCGCGGCTGCGGCCCACCGCCGATTTTCCGCCTCTCGGCAACTTCATGGGAATGCGTCATGATGGCCCGGGTAGGCGCAAGACCGAAGGACCTGGAACGGTTCGTCGGTTCGCGGCCGACATGCATATGTCACCGCGATGCGGGTACCCGTAGGCCGCGAAGCCGGAGCAGGACCCGAGACGACCCAGGACGAAGAGGCAGAGGTCGAGCCGTGACTTTCGAGGGAGAGGTAATGGACACCGCCGTGATCCGGTCTGAGGCACAGGTCGTGAGGCAGACCGCCGGGACCAGGACGACGGGTGACGGGCCGCTGCCTGGAGTCGAGAACCCGCGGACCGTGGCACCTCGTGACGCCCGAGCGCTTTCCCGCCAGTTCTTCAAGCGACTGACCGAGCTTGAGGAAGGCACGCACGAGTACCAGTACGCGCGGAACACGCTCATCGAGATGAACATGTCCCTCGTGCGGTTCGCGGCGGGCCGGTTCCGCGGTCGCGGCGACGACATGGAGGACATCGTCCAGACCGGGATGATCGGTCTGATCAAGGCCATCGACCGCTTCGAGCTGTCACGCGAGGTCGAGTTCACGTCGTTCGCGCTCCCCTACATCGTCGGCGAGATCAAGCGGTTCTTCCGTGACACCACCTGGGCCGTGCACGTGCCGAGGCGGCTGCAGGAGCTGCGCGTGGAGCTGGCGAAGGCCCGGGAGGAGCTCGCCAGCCGCCTGGACCGCGAGCCGACCGTGGCCGAGCTCGCCACCCTGATGAACATCGCCGAGAACGAGGTGGTCGAGGCCCAGATCGCCTCCAACGGCTACAACTCCTCCTCGCTGGACGCGGCGCTCACCGGAGACGGGGCGGAGGGCGGCGAGGCCGTCCTCGCCGACTTCATCGGTGTCGAGGAGGACGGGCTGCGGCTCGTGGAGGACTTCCAGTCCCTCGCCCCGCTGATGGCCGAGCTGAGCGAACGCGATCGGGAGATCATCCACATGAGGTTCGTGGAGGAGGCCACCCAGGCGGAGATCGGCGAGCGTCTCGGCTGCTCGCAGATGCACGTGTCCCGACTGATCAAGCGGATCATCACCCGACTGCGCCAGGGCATGCTGGGCGAGCTGGGCTGCGCCTGACCACCCGGACCGGACACTGAATCGCGGGTGCCGCCCCCACACGGAAGGGGGGGGCGGCACCCGCGATTCAGTGTGCCGTCAATGTTCTCAATGTCCCAGGACCTCGGTGGGCCGCAGTCAGCGGTCAGGGCGTCGGTCGTTCCCCGCTCAGCCCGATGACGGCGCGTACCCGCTTGCCGACCGGCACCCGCTCGACAGCGATCTCGGCGGCCAGCGCGTGGACGATCTCCAGTCCGTGCCGGCCGATGCGCTGCGGGTCTTTGGGGAAGCGCCGGGGCAGGGCGGCGCTGCTGTCGTAGACCACCACCGCGACCGACGTGTCCGTGCCTTCCAGTTCAAGGATGTACGGACCGTCGCTGTGCCGGTCCGCGTTGGTGACCAGTTCACTGACCACGAGGAGCAACTCCCCCTCGGTGCGACGGCCCACGTCGGCGCACCACTCGGTCCTGAGCTGCTCCAGGAAGCCCGCGGCGAAAGCCCGCGCCTCGGCAATACATCCCGGCTCACCGGTGTAGTGTGCCGCCCGCCATAGCGGTTCCACGGGCACGTCGAAACCAGTCGGTATCACTGCCCCGTCCAGGTGCTCGATCATGCGTTTCTCTCTCGGAAGCCGGACTGGCCGGACGCTGCTGCACCAGTGCTCGTACCCCAAGCCGAGCATCGCAGTCCCCGAGTCCCCGTGACGCCCCTTACGCCGGACCGGTGGTGATCGTGGTGCCCGGCCCGAGGGGCGCGCCGCCCTACCGGTCGCCGGCAGGCCGACGCGGACGGCCCTCCCGGCGGGCGCGTGACCCGACGGCTGCTTAGCGTGGCAGCGTGAGTCCGCCGCCCCCTGATGACCAGGCAGTCTTCGCACGCCACGGCTGGGTGCAGGCCGCGGCCACGGTGGTGGGCGCGGTGATCGTCATGGGTGTGACGGCCGCATTGGGACTGTGGGCGGCTGGTGCGGCGGACCTCCCCGACAACGCGTTCCCCCGGGTGGTCGCGGCCACGATCGTGACGGCCGTGGGCGGCACGATCGAGTTGTCGGCAAACGCCGGGGCGCTGGCGGACACGCGCGCGGGGCTGACTGTGATCCCGCTGTCGGTCACGCTCGTGGGTGTCCTGGCGCTCGGCGCGGGCTTCCTGCGTCCGCTGCGGCACCGAGCGGTCGCCCGGACCACCGAACTGGCCGGCTGGGCGGCCCGGATCGCCGTGCTGTGGCTGGCGGCGCTCCTCGGTCTGGCCTACGGGGCACGCCAGACCTTCGCACTCTCCCTCGGGGACGGCATGCCGGCCGACCTCGGAGACCTGCTCGGCGTGGCGCCGAAGGTGGGTTTCACCACGGACGTACCGCTGACCCTCGTCCTCGGCCTACTGTGGCTCGGCGGTGTGCTGGTGCTGGCGCTGCTGGTGTCGCGTGGGGCTCCGCTGCCGCCGGGGCTGCTCCGCTTCCAGCAGTCGGTGCGCCCTGCCGCGCACGCCATGGCGGTGCTGCTGCTCGCGTGCGTGGTCCTCGGCGTCCTCATCGGCCTCGTCGTCGCGGCGACCCGAGGCCACGCGGCGGAGACCTGCGCGTTGATCCTGCTCGGTATGCCGAACCTGGCCTGGCTCACACTCACGATCGGTCTGGGCGCCACCTGGAACGGCCGGGTGGAGGGACCGTTCGGGCTGCCCGTGCCGCATGTGCTCGACGAGGTGCTGCGTGGCCGGGACACCGCGTCGCTGAACCTCGGCACGATCGCCGAGTACGACAGCCGGGTGTGGTGGCTGGTGGCTGTGAACGCGGTCCTGCTGTCGGCCGCGGCCTTCGCCATGGCGGCCCGGTCACCGGCCCGGACGCGCTCCTGGCAGCACGCCCTGCACATGGCGGTGGCCCTCACCCTCACGGTGCTCATGATCTGCCTCGTCGGCCCCATCTCCGCGCACTACGGCCTGTCCCTGCTCGGCATCGGCGATCTCGGGGGCGGCCTCCGCGGGGAGCTGTTCCTCGAGCCCGAGCTGTGGGCGGCGCTCGGTCTGGCCGCGCTGTGGGGCCTGGTCACCGGCTTTCTCGGCGGGCTGCCGGCGCGCCCCGTACGGCGGCGCGTCGCGGCCAAAAACGGCTGGAACCGGTGCGGCCGGATGTGGGAGCGTGCGATCCGTCGACGAAAGGGCAGGGCATGACACCGACGCTCGAAGACCGCTTGGCCGTCCACGAGTTGATCGCGCTGTACGGGCACCTGGTCGACGCCGGGGAGCTGGAGCGTTCGGCGGAGGTCTTCACCACGGACGTCGTCTACGACCTGTCCGACTTCGGACAGGGCGAGGTCGTCGGCCTCGCCGCCCTGATGAAGGCGGCGCTGGCCCGGGGCGCGCGGAACCCGGTCGCACACCACGTCACCGATGTGGTGATCGAGGGGCGGACGGCTGATGGCGGGTTGCGGGTCAGATCCAAGGGACTGGGCGTCATGTCGGACGGCTCGTGCGGGTCCGTGACGTACGAGGACCTCGTGGTGCGGGTCGCCGACGGCTGGCGGATCAGCCGCCGCAGGGTGGTGGCACGGCGGGTGCCGCTGAACGGGCTCGGTCAGGCCTGATGGGCACGAAGCTCGGCAGGCCGACGCGAGACGACCAGTGACCTCGGTACGACCGGCCACTCCGTCGTGGCTGAAATCTACCGATACGTCAACTCGCGCGCCTGATGCGGCTTTCTCGAGGGCGCTGCTCAGGCGACGGGCGTGAAGAGTGCCGCGGCGGTGCGCTGCATCCGCAGGGCGTCGACCGACTCCGCCAGCAGCTCGTACTCGGTGGTGTCGTCGAAGGCGGCGATCCGGACCAGTCGCCCGGCGGCCAGCTCATCGGCGACCCGCTCCTGTTGGGTCGGATCCGCGCACCAGGCGCGCAGTACGGCGGGCACGTCGGTCACCGTGTCGCCGACGGGGACGAGCGCACCGGCCGGTAAGTGCTCGGCCTCCGGCCGGGGGTCGAGCCGGTCGGCCATCCAGGAGGCTCGGTCGCGCAGCCACCACAGGGCGAGAGCGAGGGTGGGGGCTCGGTAGGTCCCCAGGGGTACGCCGATGCGCCGACCGTCGCAGGTGCCGTACCCCGTGACGTGACACAGGAACTCGTCGTGCACGATCCACTCCCCCGTTGCTCTGCCGGCCTGTCGGCCGGGCCTCGCCCTCGGTGCGGTTCATGCGCTGTGCGTGATCGACCCTTCGCTGGATGTGAAGTGCCTAGCTGTTGAGTATGTTCACTACTGAAACACTGTCACCACATCTTTCCGGCCAGTCTCCTGGCATATTCACCGCCCGACATGGCCGAAATGCCATGGGTGCTCTGCACGGCCGTCATGACCTGAGGGGTAATCGACCGGCGCCGCCGATCCGGGCAGAGTTGCGGTACCGGATCGGCGAGAGCCCGGATCCGGCTTCCGACCAGCAGGTACGTCCTCGATGGAGGCTGATCTCCCATGCCCGCGAACACCGACCGTTACGAGAGTGCCGTCGCCCACTACTTCGAGGCCTGGAACACCCGGGAGCCCGAGGCACGGGCCAAGGCGGTCGCCGCCGTCTGGACCGAGGACGGCACCTACACCGACCCGGTCTCCGATGCAGGCGGCCACGAGCAGATCGCGGCGGTGATCGCGGGGGCCCATGAGCAGTTCCCGGGCTTCGTCTTCCGGCTGACCGGCGCGGTGGACGGGCACCACGACACCGCCCGCTTCTCCTGGGAGCTGGTGAACGAGACCGACGGCTCGGCGCCGGTGGCCGGCTCCGACGTGATCACCCTGGACGCGGACGGCCGGATCAAGGCCGTGCTGGGTTTCCTGGACCGGGTGCCCGCAGGAGCTTGAGGGACGTCGCCACGATGAGTCTCCGCGCTGCCGGTGGTCTTCTGGGAGCGGGGGACACGATGACCTTGCGGCTGGAAGAGCGGCCCGGCTGACGCGGCCGGGCACCGACCTGGAGGTCGGCGCCCGGCCGGTGACGAGATCGTGCGGGGTCATGCCCCGCACACCCTGAGGCTCACCGCCTAACGATCGCCTCGATCCGCGCCAGCTCCTCCGCGTCGAAGTCCAGGTTGCGGATGGCACCGACGCTGTCCTCGAGCTGCTGCGCGCTGCTCGCGCCGACCAGGGCGGAGGTGACCCGGCCGCCCCGCAGCACCCAGGCCAGGGCGAGCTGGGCCAGGGTCTGGCCGCGGGACTTGGCGATGTCGTTCAGCTCACGCAACTGCCCCACCAGGTCCTCGGTGACCGCGTCCGAGTTCAGGAACGGGCTGTCGCTCGCCGCCCGCGAGTCCTCGGGGATGCCGTCGAGGTAGCGGCCGGTCAGCAGGCCCTGCTCCAGCGGGGAGAAGACGATCGAGCCGACCTGGAGCTCGTCCAGCGCGTCGAGGAGGCCCTCGTCCTCCGGGCGGCGGTCGAGCATCGAGTAGCGGGGCTGGTGGATGAGCAGCGGGGTGCCCAGCTCGCCCAGGATGCGGGCGGCCTCGCGGGTCTGCTCGGCCGAGTAGTTGGAGATCCCGACGTACAGCGCCTTGCCCTGCTGGACAGCCGAGTGCAGCGCGCCCATCGTCTCCTCCAGGGGAGTCTCCGGGTCGGGGCGGTGCG
This sequence comes from Streptomyces sp. NBC_00076, assembly GCF_045041235.1. Lineage (NCBI taxonomy): Bacteria > Bacillati > Actinomycetota > Actinomycetes > Kitasatosporales > Streptomycetaceae > Streptomyces > Streptomyces sp. NBC_00076. The sequence continues at coordinate 10,120,422 of NZ_CP108242.1, read as the reverse complement.
AGTAGAAGATGTCGACGTAGTCCAGGCCCATCCGCTTCAGGCTCTGGTCCAGCGAGGACAGCACGTACTTCCGCGAGCCCCACTCGCCGTACGGACCGGGCCACATCAGGTAGCCGGCCTTGGTGGAGACGACCAGCTCGTCGCGGTAGGACGCGAAGTCGGCCTTCAGGGCCTCGCCGAAGGCGGACTCGGCGGCGCCGGGCGGCGGGCCGTAGTTGTTGGCCAGGTCGAAGTGGGTGACCCCGAGGTCGAAGGCACGGCGCAGGATGACGCGCTGCGTCTCGACCGTGCGGTCCGCCGGGCCGAAGTTGTGCCACAGGCCGAGCGACAGCGCGGGAAGCTTCAGACCGCTGCGTCCGGTGCGCCGGTAGGGCATGTCCGCGTAACGGTCGGGGTGTGCGGTGTACAACGCGACTCCAGAGGGGTTGGCACGGTGGAACCTGGTTCCCAGGGAACCGGTGCCCACTCTGTCGTGACCTGGGACAGTGGTCCAACAGAAGAATCCGATGGAATTCAGCGGATAGGCTTCTCAATCATGGAACTGCGTCATCTCCAGCACTTTGTCGCGGTCGCCGAGGACCAGCACTTCACCCGGGCCGCGGAACGCCTCATGGTGTCCCAGTCGGGCCTGTCGGCCTCCATCCGGGCGCTGGAGCGGGAGCTCCAGACCCCGCTGTTCGTACGGACGACCCGCCGGGTGACGCTCACCGAGGCCGGGCGGGCGCTGCTGAGCGAGGCCGAACGGATCCTCGCACAGGTCCGGTCCGCGCACGAGGCCGTCGCCGCCGTGCAGGGCGTGCTGCGCGGCACCCTCGCACTGGGCACCGAACAGTGCATCGCGGGCGTGCAGGTGGCGCGGTTGCTGGCCGTCTTCAGACGGCATCACCCGGACGTGGAGATCCGGCTGCGGCAGGCCGGAGCGGGCGCGCTCGCCGAGGAGGTCGCCGCCGGCCGTCTCGATCTGGCCTTCGCGGTGCGCACCCGGGCCGACTCCGACCAGCTGCGTTCCGTACCGCTGACCAGTGAGCCGATGACCGTGCTGTGCCATCCCGACCACCGGCTCGCGACCGTCGGCGCGGCGGTCACGCCGGAGGAGATCGGCGGCGAGGTCTTCGTGGACTTCCACCCGGACTGGGGGCCGCGCCGGATCACGGACGCCGCGTTCGCCTCGGCGGGAGTGCGGCGAACGGTCGCACTGGAGGTGAACGACGTGCACAGCCTCCTCGACCTGGTGGACGAGAACCTCGGCATCGCCGTCGTGCCCCGGCACTTCCGGCACAAGCGGGAGGCCCTCACCGCCCTCCCCCTCAAGGGCACCGACGACGCGGCGTACGAGACGGTGGCGCTGCTGCCGCCTCCGCAGGCGGCCAGTCCCGCCGCCCGGGCGCTGATGACGCTTCTGGAAACCGAGGGCGCATGACGGACGAAGATGCGCGATGGTGGACCGTATGCATGCCAAGGACATCCTCATCGACGCGTTCAGCCGCATCCAGGAAGAGGTCCACGCCACCGTCGAGGACCTGGGTCCCGACGACCTCCACGCCCGCCCCGCGCCCGACGCCAACTCCGTCGCCTGGCTGATCTGGCATCTCACCCGGGTCCAGGACGACCATGTGGCCGGTGTCTCCGGGCTCGACCAGGTCTGGACGGCCCAGGGCTGGGAGAAGCGGTTCGGCCTCGACCTTCCGCGCCGCGACACCGGCTACGGGCACAGCGCCGTGAAGGTCGCCAAGGTGCGGGTCGACTCCGGTGAACTGCTGACCGGGTACTACGACGCCGTGCACGAGCAGACACTCGGATATCTGCGCACCCTCGCCGCCAAGGACTTCGAGCAGGTCGTGGACGAGCACTGGGATCCACCGGTGACTCTGGCGGTACGCCTGATCAGCGTCCTGTCCGACGATCTCCAGCACGTCGGACAGGCCGCCTACCTCAGGGGGCTGCTGCGGAGCGCGGCTTCGTAGCCCGGCAGGACGACGTCCTCGATGAGGGCCCTGCGCTCGTCGAACGGCAGGAACGCGCTCTTCAGGGCGTTCACCGTGACCGTGCGCAGGTCCTCAACCGTCCAGCCCGCCTCCTCGACCAGCAGGGACATCTCCCGGGTCATCGTGGTGCCCGACACCAGACGGCCGTCCGTGTTGAGGGTGACCCGGAAGCCGAGGTCCTTCAGCCGGGTGATCGGGTGCTCGGCGATCGAGGTGGCCGCGCCGGTCTGCAGGTTCGACGTCGGGCACATCTCCAGGGCGATGCGACGATCGCGCACCCAGCCCGCCAGACGGCCGAGCTTGCCGCCGACGAGGTCGGGGATGTCGTCCGTGATGCGGACGCCGTGTCCGATGCGCTGGGCGCCGCACACCTGGAGCGCCTGGTGGATGCTGGGCAGACCGTGCGCCTCGCCGGCGTGGATGGTGAACGGGACGTTCTCGCGCCGCAGGTACTCGAACGCGGCGAGGTGGTCGGCGGGCGGGAACCCGTCCTCGGCGCCCGCGATGTCGAAGCCGACGACACCGGCGTCCCGGAAGGCCACGGCCAGCTCGGCGGTCTCCTTGGTGCGGTCGAACATCCGCATCCCGCACAGCAGGGTGCCGACCCGCACAGGTGTCCCCGCGGCAGCCGCCTTCGCCATGCCCGCCGCCAGGCCTTCCTGCACGATCTCGACGACCTCGGGCAGGGCCAGCCCGCCCTTCAGCATCAACTCGGGCGCGTAGCGCACCTCCCCGTAGACGACACCGTCCGCGGCGAGGTCGAGGACGTACTCCTCGGTCGTGCGCAGTAGGCCCTCCCGGGTCTGCAGCACGGCGAGGGTGTGCTCGAAGGTGGCTATGTAACGCACCAGGTCACCCGAGTTGGCGGCGTCGACGTACCAGGCGGCGAGGGCGTCCGGATCGGTGGTGGGCAGGGTGTGACCGACCGCGTCCGCGAGCTCCACCAGGGTCGCGGGGCGCAGCGCGCCGTCGAGGTGGTCGTGCAGCACGGCCTTGGGCAGCCGGCGGATGGTGTCGGTGTCGATGCGGGGCGCGGTCATGTGCGTGGTGTTCTCTCTCGGGTCGGGACTCAGCCGGTGGTCGGTTGCAGCAGGTCCCAGCGGTTTCCGTACAGGTCCTGGAAGACGGCGACCGAGCCGTACGGCTCGTGACGGGGCTCCTCCAGGAAGGTCACGCCGGCGGCGAGCATCCGGGCGTGGTCGCGGGCGAAGTCGTCGGTGTGCAGGAAGAAGCCGACCCGCCCGCCGGTCTGGTCCCCGACGCGGGCCCGCTGGCTCTCGTCCTTGGCGCGGGCGAGCAGCAGTTCGGTGGCCTCCTGGTGAGGGCCCGGCCGGACGACCACCCAACGGGAGCCGTCCGGACGCGGAGTGTCCTCGACGAGATGGAAGCCGACCGCCTCGGTGTAGAAGCGGAGCGCCTCGTCGTAGTCGTCGACGACGAGGGTGACCAGGGCGACGCGTCTCATCGGGACCTTTCGGAGCGGGTGATGACGGGAGAGGTTATACGTAAAACTTCGCGGGCGCCAGTCGGTCGGGGCGGGGAGACCGCGGGTGCCCCGAGAGGGCCGTCCCGGGCGTGGCAGGCTGGTGATCACACCGGGGGAAACCGCCCCGGTGCCCCCACCCGCACTTCCGCACAGGAGTCGAGCGTCATGACCGAACTGCCGAAGTCGACCGGTGCCCCCGCCCGCCAGAACGTCACCTTTCCCAGCGGCGGGACCACCGCGCACGGCTATCTCGCGCTGCCCCCGTCCGGGCGCGGTCCCGGCGTCATCGTGATCCAGGAGTGGTGGGGCCTGACCGACCACATCGCTGACGTGGCCGACCGGCTCGCCCGGGAGGGTTTCGTCGCTCTCGCCCCCGACCTCTACGGCGGCAACGTGGCGCACGAGAGCCAGGAGGCCCTGCGGATGATGCAGGCCCTCCCGGTCCCGCGCGGGGTCGAACTGCTCTCCGGGGCCGTCGACCATCTGCTGTCCCTGCCCGAGGTCACCTCGGACACGGCCGGCGCGGTGGGCTTCTGCATGGGCGGCGGCTTCGTGCTGTACCTGGCGGCGGCGGACCCGCGCGTGAGCGCCGCCGTGCCGTTCTACGGCGTCATCCAGGGCGAGATGCCGGACTTCTCGGGGCTCAAGGCCAAGGTCCTCGGACACTTCGGCGAACTCGACCAGAGCATCCCCGCCGAGACCGTCGACCGGCTGGCCGACGCCGTTCGGGAGCAGTCGGGCATCGCCCCGGACATCCGCCGCTATCCGGCCGACCACGCCTTCTTCAACGACGGCCGGCCGGTCCATCACGCGGAGTCGGCCGCCCGCGCCTGGGAGAGCACCGTGCCCTTCCTGCACGAACAGCTGGGGTGAGCCGCCTGTAGGACCTCTCCGGCCGGACAGGTCCCAGAACTAGGCCCCGGTCGCCGAGGCGGGATACAAAACGGCGAACAGCGACCGGATCCTGGCGTCGTCCGGTGTGCGCCACGCACCGGCGACATGGCCGATCGCGCCCGGCGGGAGGGAGAGCTCGCCGTCCGGAGCGGGCCGCAGGACCCGGTGCAGACGGAGGGTGGCGCCCTGCGGGTGCGACAGCTCGGTGCCCTCTTCGTCGTCGGCGGCGGTGAGGGCGGTGGACGGCAGCGGACCCTCCTGCGTGCAGGATCGGGTGACGTCCGGGGCCGGGGTGTCACTGACGCTCTGGGCCTGGGCCTCGGCGCTGCCCTCGACCAAAGCGAGCAACTGGGCGACCAGCACCGGGTCGTGGCAGCCGTCGTAGGCCCAGCGGGGCCCCAGCACGCCGTGCTCCATCGTGCCGACGAGGGCGTGCTCCGCCCCTTGGAGCGGGGCGCCTCGGTAGGTGAGCGGTACCAGGTGGGCGACCGGGTGGGTGCCGGAGGTGTCGGTGGCCACCATGAACTCGATGCCGACCTCGCCCTGCGGATCGTCCAGTCGGAAGCCGCCCGCCTTGGACAGCCGGGGTTCGCCCGGCCCACCGGCGTACCAGGGCCGGGTGGGCAGCCAGGCGGTCAGCAGGTCGAGCTTGGTCGGCTTGAGGGTGGTGCGGTGGATGACGGCCATGCCTCGGGTTCTCTTTCCGTGAGCGGATGCCGGAACTTCGCGGAATACATGGGGTGTGAGGGGGGTCGGCAACCCCCCGTCTCAACTGTCCTTCTGGTGCAGCACGTCGAGCGTGCCCGCCTCCTCGTCGGTGAGACGGAGGGCGCCCGCGGCCACGTTCTCCACGAGGTGGTCGGGGTTGCCGGTGCCCGGGATGGTCAGGACGTGCGGGCCCTGTCGCAGGGTCCAGGCGAGCCGGACCTGGGTGGGTGTCGCGTCGTGGGCCCGCGCGACGGCGAGGACCGCGTCGTCGTGGGTGGTGGCGGCCCGCTGGGGTCCGCGGTCGCCGGATATGGCGTAGAACGGCACGAAGGCGATGCCCTGTTCGCCGCAGATCCGCAGGAGTTCGTCGGTGGCCGGGTCGTACGAGTCGAGGGCGAACCGGTTCTGCACACACACCACGGGGGCGATGGCCTGCGCCTCGGCGAGGTGCCGGGGCTCGACGTCGGAGATGCCGAGGTGCCTGATCAGGCCCTCCTCGCGCAGTTCGGCCAGGGCGCCGAAGTGCTCGGCGATGGACTCCTGCCGCATACGGCGGAGGTTGACGACGTCCAGGTGGTCGCGTCCGAGCTGGCGCAGGTTCTCCTCGACATGGCCGCGCAGGTCCTCGGGCCGGGCCGAAGTGGCCCACTGACCCGAGTAGTTCCGCAACGGGCCGACCTTGGTGACGAGGACCAGGTCGTCGGCGTACGGCGACAGCGCGCTGTTGATGATCTCGTTGGCCGAGCGCAGTGCGGAGAAGTAGAAGGCGGCCGTGTCGATGTGGTTCACACCGAGTTCTACCGCCTTGCGCAGCACGGAGATCGACCGCTCCCGGTCGCTCGGCGCCCCAAGGTGGAAGGCGGCGCTGCCCGTCAACCGCATCGCGCCGAAACCGAGGCGGTTGACGGTGAGGTCACCGAGTTGCCAGGTGCCCGCGGCGTCCGCGGTGATCACTTCGGAGGTCATCGGCGGATTCTGGCACACCCCCGTCCTACCGCCGTACAGGTTTACGCATGCCGTACCCTCCCCCGCTCAGGGCGCCGCGGCGTGCCCTTGATGACGATGGCGTGCGGGCCGCGGCTGTCCGTGTGGCCCGGCGGCTCAGCTCAGCGGCTTCTCCAGTACCGCCTTGCGGTGGCTGAACGTCTCGATGGAGTAGCGCCCGTGGTAACTGCCCATGCCGCTCTCCCCCACCCCGCCGAACGGCAGGTCGGAGACGGTGAGATGGGCCAGCGGAAGGCCGTAGCCGAGGCCGCCCGAGGAGGTCTCGTCGGCGATCCGGCGCCGCGTCTCCTCGGCCTCCGTGAAGACGTACAGGGCGAGTGGCTTGTCGCGGTCGGTGATGAAGTCGATCGCCTCGGACAGGCCGGCGACGGTGACGATCGGCAGGATCGGGCCGAAGATCTCCTCGCCCATGACGGGCGCCTCGGGGTCGACGTCGGCGAGGACGGTGGGCGCGATGTACTTGACCGTACGGTCGCTGTCTCCGCCCACCGCCACCCGGCCCGAGTCGAGCAGTCCGACCAGCCGGTCGAAGTGGCGTTCGTTGACGATCCGGCCGTACTCGCCGGAGGCCGCCGGGTCGGCGCCGTACAGGGACTCGACCGCGCGGACCAGAGCCGGCTCCAGCGCGGCGGCGGTCTCCGGGTCGGTCAGGACGTAGTCGGGGGCGACACAGGTCTGTCCGGCGTTGAGGAACTTCCCGCGGACCAGCCGGTCGGCGACCACGTCGAGGTCGGTGCCGCGGTCGACGAACGCCGGGGACTTGCCGCCCAGCTCCAGGGCGACCGGTGTGAGGTGCTCGGCGGCGGCGCGCATCACGATACGGCCGACGGTGCCGTTGCCGGTGTAGAAGATGTGGTCGAAGCGCTCGGCCAGCAGGGCCGTGGTCTCGGGGATGCCGCCCTCGACGACGGCGACCGCGTCGGTGTCCAGGTAGGCGGGCAGCAGCCGGGCCAGCGCGGCGGAGGTGGCGGGCGCCAGCTCGCTCGGCTTGGCGACCACGGAGTTGCCCGCGGCGAGGGCGCCGACCACGGGGGCGAGCAGGAGCTGGGCCGGGTAGTTCCAGGGCGCGATGACGAGGACCACGCCCAGGGGGTCGTACCGCGTCCAGGCGCTGGCGTCGTCACCGAGGAATGCCGGGACCGGGGCGGACTCGGGGCGCAGCCAGTCGGTGAGGTGGTCGAGGGTGTGGTCGATCTCGCGGACGGTGAAGTCGATCTCGGTGCGGTACGCCTCGGTGGTGCTCTTGCCCAGGTCGGCGTGGAGGGCCGCGGCGAGGTCGGCGCCGTTCTCGGTGAGCATCGCGCGCAGGCGGCTCAGCTGCTCGGTACGCCAGGCGACGGGCTTGGTGCGGCCGGTGCGGAACGTGGCGCGCAGCCGGGCCACGATGTCGGCGGGCTGCTCGGGGGTGGGGTGGTTCACGGTGCCTCGCTGGGGTTCGCGGGCCTTTCGGCCGGCGGAGTCCGGGTCTCGACTGTCAGGTGTATATGCCAACCTTTCATGTGCCCAAATAAATTCCGACCATGGGGACCCGGATTCCTTGAGTCGTGTGTCACGGTCGCGCGAGTTCCCGGCGCCGGCGTTCGAGATACGCGCGTTCCGCCGGGTTGCCTGCCAGCTGTACGGCCGCCTCGTACGCCTCCACGGCCTCCGTGTCCCGGCCCAGGCGGCGCAGCAGGTCGGCGCGGACGGCGTGGAAGACGTGGTAGCCGCCCAGGTCCAGCGCGTCCACGAGGTCGAGGGCCGCCCCCGGGCCCTCTGCCTCGGCTACGGCGACCGCCCGGTTCAGGGCCACGACCGGGCTGGGGGTGAGGGCGAGCAGCTGGTCGTAGAGCTGAAGGATCTGTCCCCAGTCGGTGGCGTCGGCGCTCGGGGCGTCGCTGTGGACGGCCTGGATGGCGGCCTGGATCTGGTAGGGCCCGGGGTGGTTCCGGCGCAGGCAGCGGCGCACCAGTTCCTGTCCCTCGGCGACCAGGTCCCGCTGCCACCGGCCCCGGTCCTGCTCCGGCAGCGGGACGAGCGCGCCGTCGACGTCCTCGCGTGCGCCGCGGCGGGACTCGATGAGGAGCATCAAGGCCAGCAGGCCGATCGCCTCCGGCTCGTCGGGCATCAGCTCGCCGAGGAGACGACCGAGCCGTACGGCTTCCGCGCACAACTCGGCGTCGCCGCCGTACCCCTCGTTGAAGATGAGGTAGACGACGGCCAGCACGCCCTTCAGCCGGTCGGGAAGGTCGGCGTCGCGCGGCACCCGGTACGGGATCCGGGCGTCCCGGATCTTCGCCTTGGCGCGGACCAGGCGCTGGGCCATGGTCGGCTCGGCGACGAGGAAGGCGCGGGCGATCTGGGCGGTGCCGAGTCCGCCGAGCAGTCGCAGGGTCAGTGCGACCCGCGCCTGCGGTGCGAGCGCGGGGTGGCAGCAGGTGAAGATCAGGCGGAGCCGGTCGTCGCGCACGGGGCCCTCCTGCGCGGGCGGGTCGGGAGCGTACAAGCGGGCTGCCTCCGCCTGCCGGGCGTCCCGGGTGGACTCGCGGCGCAGCCGGTCGACGGCCCGGTTCCGGGCCGTCGTGATGATCCACCCGGCCGGGCTGGGCGGCACGCCGGTCTCCGGCCAGCGTCGTACGGCCGTGGTGAACGCGTCCTGGACGGCTTCCTCGGCGAGGTCGATGTCGCCGAGGAAGCGGACGAGGACGGCGACGGCACGGCCGTACTCCGCGCGGAAGACGGCCTCGACGTCGGTGGTGTCCGGCATCGGTCAGTGCGTGTCCACGAAGGGGCGCACCTCGATGGGGAGGGTGGTGGCCAGGGCGGCCTTCCTGCCCCATTCCAGGGCCTCGTCCAGGTCGGCGGCCCTGATCAGGCACAGGCCGCCGAGGTACTCCTTGCCCTCGGCGTACGGCCCGTCGGTGACGAGCACGTCGCCGTCCTTCGGCCGCAGCATCGTGGCCGTCTCCGGTCCGTGCAGCCCGCCGGCGAAGACCCAGGCCCCGGCGGCGCGCAGCTCGTCGTTGTGCGCCTGGACGCGGCGCATGATCTCGGACAGCTCGTCGGGCGGGGGCGGCTCACCGCCGGCCGGCTGGACCACGCTGAGCAGATAGTGCTTCATGACGTCCTCCTTGGCTTCGTGCCGTTCTCTCACCTCCTACACGAACGGCAGTCCCCCGGATCGACACCCCACACCGCGAAACCGGAAAGAATCTTCTCCATGACCGCACCGCACCCCCTCGTCGCCCGAGCCCGCCGTCTCGCGGACGACCTCCTCGCCCCGCACGCCGAACAGGTCGACCGGACTCAGGTGCCCGAAAGCCATCTCGCGGAGATCAGACGTTCGGGCCTGCTCGGCCTGAACGCGCCGCGGGAGTACGGCGGGGCCGCGGCGCCCGGCGCGGTGGTACGCGAAACGGCGGAGATATTGGCCGGGGCGTGCTGCTCGACCTGGTTCGTGCAGACGCAGCACCACACGCCGGTGATGACGCTGGCGAAGAGCGAGGGCCCGGTGCGCGAGCGCCTGCTGGCCCGGCTGGCGAGCGGCGAGCTGCTGTCCGGGGTGGCGTACGCCCACCTGCGGGCCCACCCGCGCACGCCCGTCCGGGTCACCCGGGACCGGGGCGGCTGGCGGTTCGACGGTTCGGTGCCCTGGTACACGGGGTGGGGTCTGAACGACGTCATGCTGCTCGCCGGAGTGACCGACACGGACGAGGCCCTGTTCGCCTTCACGGAGGCGAGGGAGCAGCCGGGCCTGCGGGCATCGGAGCCGATGCGTCTGGCGGCCCTCACCGCGTCCCGCACGGTGTCGCTGGAGCTGGACGGCCTGTGGCTGCCGGAGGAGGCGGTGGCCCTGCGCACCCCGTACGACCGCTGGGCGGCGGTGGACCGACTCAAGACGGTGAACGCCAGCCCGGCGGTCTTCGGCGTCGCGGAGGCGGCCCTGCCCCTCTTGGACGAGGAGACGGCGATCCCCCTGCGTGCCCGACTGAGGGAGGTGCGTGGGCGCGCCTACGCCCTGGCCGCCGATACGGCGCCCCATGAGCGTGTCACGGAACGCCTCGCGCTCAAGACGCAGGCGTACGAGGTGTTGCAGACGGCCACCACGGCAGCCGTGGTGAGCGCGGGAGGCCGCTCGATGCTGCTGACGCACCGGGCCCAACGCCTGGCCCGGGAGGCGCTGTTCCTGTTGGTGCAGGGTCAGACGCGGGAGTCACGCACGGCTCACCTCACCGCGCTGACCGGCTGATGTGGGTCGGCCGCGCGGCCCGGTTCACGGCGCGGCAGGCCCTTCCGGTGGTGACACCGGCGCCTGCTTGACCGGGATTCCGTGGGGTCGTTCACCGTCGCCGTCCCGGGCGGCCGGTGTTCCGTTCGTCGAGGCCTCCTCCTGCACGCTGCCCTCCATGACGGCGGCGTTCTCCGGATCGACGACCGAGTCGGTGGGTCTGCCCACCTCCGACAGCGTCAACTGCGCGCGGTCGTCCACCAGTCGGGTCACCAGGTACTGCGCGGCTCCGAAGGCCGCGGCCCAGGCGAGGACCTGCGCTCTGCTGTCCAGGTCACTGAGCCCGGGGACGAAGGCGCCCCTGATCAGCAGTACCCCGAGGAAGGCGGACAGTGCGCCGGTCGGGAACTTCAGTACCGCCGACGCCAGGGGGAGCATGTAGGGGGCGCTGGTGCCCCGGATGCGGCGCAACGAGGCGATGACGGTGAACGCCGCACCGGCCAGTCCGGCGATCTCGACGGTGAGGATGTCCCTTGACTGGGCGAAACTGCTGGGCACGCTGCCTGCCGACTTGCTGTGGTAGTCCTTGCTGGGACAGACGATGTCCATGCCGTTGGCATCGACGGGGCCGAGTTTGGGCGCGAAACACAGGCTGAGCGACTGGGGGAAGAACCAGCCGTAGACGGCGAGGCCCGCCACACCGGCGAGCACCACGAACGTGGCCGTCCAGAGGATGTTGCGCAAGCTCCGCACCCTGGCCAGTTCGGCGTCCAGGGCGGTGTACGCGCTGTCCAGGGCCCGGGTCAGCAACTCACGGTCGGCGAAGGTCATCTCACCGGCGACGATGTGACGGATCCGCTGGGCGAGGCTGACCCGTTGCGGATCGTCCTTGTCCAGATGGCGTTTGACCAGCGCCATGACCTCACTGGCGCGGCCCGCGACCTCCGCGTCGGACGCCAGCTGGAACAGCAGCACCTCGGCACTGCGCAGGTTCGACCAGACGCCTTCCTGTGCGGTCGAACTCGACCACAACCGACGCCAGCCGAACGACTCGTCCGCCGCCGAGCAGGCCTTGCCGAGATGAACTGCCGTTCCCTCGATGAGGGCTTTGCGGTCGTTCGAGGGCGGCTTGGCCTGCTCGCGCCTCAACTGCACCTCGAGATAGGCGAGACGGGTTTTGGCCCGCGCCCGCCAAGGTGACCTCGGCGGGCGGGAACGCAGCCCGGCCTCGAGCCGTCGGCGCGTACGGGCCGACGTCTTTTCCCGGGCCGCTGCGGAAGTGGCCACAGCCGGTCTCCCTTGTTGCCCGGGCGGGCTATTCACCACTCATGTGGAGGGCGGGCACATGAAGTCTCTGCCACGACACCTTCCCGGGAATTCCGTCGGCGTCGCTGCCCGTGAAGCCCAGTTTCCGTTGGAACTGGGCATAGGACTTCCGGTCCGCCTCGCTCCACTGGCGGTCGGGCTCGTCGTCGGGATAGGCCGAGCATTCCTCGTCGACGAGGCGCCAACCCATGGCCTCGATGATCGGGCTGCGTACGGACGGCCTGAAGAAGTCCTTGCCCGGGAAGGGCTCGTCCTCGCCGCCATGCCCTCCGCTGGGCGCAACCACGCGAATCCGGTCCTTCGGGTGAATGAGGTTCTTGTTCTTGATCTGAGGATTCCACTCCAGGATCTGGGCCAGTGAAACATGATGCCTGGCCGCGATTTCGGAGAGCACGTCGCCCTCCCTTACCACGTAGAACTCTGGTGTGCCGTTCATACGTCCATGCTAGTGACGGATCGGGAATAGTTCGACTTGGGGAAACAGGTGGAAATTCCCGCGAACGGCGGCCAGTTGAATATTCACTGAATTCCGCCGCCGCGTCGTCCCGGTCCCTCATTCAGCCGGCGAAGGGCACCTGCGCCGAGGGGGCACTCTCCGTGCGGAACGGATGCCGCCACACCCCCTGCGCGGCCAGCCGCGGCAACACCCCTTCGCCGAACCAGTAGGCCTCCTCCAGATGTGGATACCCGGACAGCACGAACTCCTCGATGCCGAGCGCCGCATACTCCTTGATCCGCTCGGCGACCTCCTCGTGGCTGCCCACCAGCGCGGTCCCCGCGCCCCCGCGCACCAGGCCGATACCGGCCCACAGATTCGGGTGGATCTCCAGTCCGTCCCGGCTGCCGCCGTGCAGCGCGAGCATCCGCTGCTGCCCCTGGGACTCGCTGCGCGCCAGCCCGGCCTGGACGGATTTCACGGTCTCCGCGTCGAACCCGTCGAGCAGCCGATGCGCCTCAGCCCAGGCATCTTCGGAGGTGTCCCGGGTGATGACGTGCAGCCGGATGCCGAACCGCACCGTCCGCCCTTCCTTCGCCGCGAGCCCCCGGATCCAGGCGATCTTCTCGGCGACCTGGGCCGGCGGCTCGCCCCAGGTGAGATAGACGTCGACGTACTTCGCGGCGACCTCGCCGGCGAGGGGCGAGGACCCGCCGAAGTACACCTCGGGGACGGGGTCCGGCACCCGCGCCAGCTTCGCGTCCTCGACCTGGAGGTGCTCACCTTGCAGATCGACCGTCTTGCCTTCCCACAACTCCCGTACGATCTGCAGGAATTCACCGGTACGTCGGTACCGGTCGTCCTTGTCGAGGAAGTCGCCGTAGGCCCGCTGCTCGTGGCTCTCGCCGCCGGTGACGACGTTCAGCAGCAGCCGTCCGCCGGACTGGCGCTGGAAGGTGGACGCCATCTGCGCGGCGAGCGTCGGCGAGACGAAGCCGGGCCGGAAGGCGACCAGGAACTTGAGCCGCTCCGTGTTCTGGCTGACCATCGCGGTCGTCAGCCACGCGTCCTCGCACCAGGCGCCGGTCGGGGTGAGCGCGCCCACGAAGCCGAGATCCTCCGCGGCGCGGGCGATCTGGCTCAGGTAGGCGACCGTCGGCGGCCGGTCCCGCCCGGAGGCGGTGGCCGGGGTGCCGTGGCCGCCGCCGACGACATGACGGCTGTCGCCGTTGGTGGGGAGGAACCAGTGGAAGGTGAGGGACACGGGGGTCTCCGTTCTGGAAGGTCTGTTACAGGAGGCCGTGGCGCGGCGGCCGCGTGCCGTTCAGCACGTACCTGCCGATGTGCTGGACCTTCCAGCGGGCGGGGTCGTGCAGGGTGTGGGTGCGGGCGTCGCGCCAGTGCCGGTGCAGGTTGAGGGAGTTGAGCGCGGACCGGGTGCCGGACACCTCGAACAGGGCGCCGGCGACCTCCACGGCGGTCTGTGCGGCGTGCGCCTTGGCCGCGGCGACCGCGATGGACGCCTCGGCCGCCGTGTCGTCGGTGAGGTCGGCGCGGGCCGCGTCCACGCTGCGGGCGGCCTCCCGCAGCAGCGCCTCGGACGCCCTCACCTGGATGGCCAGTTCCCCGAAACGCTGGATCAGCAGCGGGTCCTCGGCCGCCGTCTCGACTCCGCTCTCGAACCAGGGCCGGCTCTTGGTGCGGACGAACTCGGCGGCCTCGGCCAGCGCTCCCCGGGCGATGCCCGCGTCGATGGCGGCGTGGAGCAACTGGGCGACCGCGCCGTGGAGTTGAGGGCCATGGAAGGTGAGATGGTGCGGGAGAACCCGGTCGGCCGGGACCTGGACAGCGTCCAGGCGGACGGTGCCGCTGGCCGTGGTCCGCTGCCCCATGCCGTCCCAGTCGTCGATCACCGTGAGCCCGGAGGCGTCCCGGGGGACGTAGGCGACGTACAGGTTGTCGTCCTCTGCACGGGCCAGTACCGGGATCCAGTCGGCGAAGAGGGCTCCCGTGGAGTAGTGCTTGGTGCCGGTGAGGGTGTACGAGCCGTCGGGGCCGGCTTCCAGGCGGGTGCGGATGTCCTGGACGTGTTTGGTGCCCGCCTCGGACTGGGCGTTGCCGAAGCGGCGCCCGGCGAGCACCTCACCGAAGAAGAACTCCTTTTGCGGCGAGCTTCCTTGACGACGGAGCACGTTCACGTAAACGAAGTGGCTCTGCGGGATCTGGGCGAGGCTCGCGTCGGCCGACGCGAGCAGCCGGAAGATCTCCGCCAGCGTCTCCTGGCGTACGTCCGCTCCCCCGTGCTCGGCGGGCACGGTGACCGCGAGCAGTCCAGAGGCGGACAGACGGTCCAACTCCTCGCGCGGCAGGCGGCGTTCGGTGTCCCGCTCCGAGGCGCCGGCGCGGAACTCGTCGGCGAGCAGGCGGGCCACCGTCAGGGCCTCGACGTCGTCGGCGATGACTTTCGCGGTCACGGTGTCAGCCCGCCGCGGCCAGCAGGGGGGTGCGGCCCAGGACCGTCGAGAACTGGTCGAGGACCTGGGTGAGGGCCTCGATCGCGGTCGGGGCGACGGTGAGGGTGCCGTCCTCGTGGGCGGTGATGTCCTTGTCGAGGGTGAACCAGCCCTGCACGATGTGGCCCGCGCCCATGGAGCTGAGCACCGGACGCAGCGCGTAGTCGATGGCCAGCACGTGGGCCGTCGTACCGCCGGTCGCCAGGGGCAGGACGGTCTTGCCGGCGAGGGCGTACTGCGGGAGCAGGTCGAGGAGCGCCTTGAGGACGCCGGAGTAGGCCGCCTTGTAGACGGGGGTGCCGATGACGATGCCGTCGGCGCGCTCGAAGAGCTCGGTGGCCGCGACGATCGCGGGGTGCCGGAAGTCGGCGCCGAGCAGGGCCTCCGCCGGGATCGTGCGGACGTCGAGCGGGATCACCTCGTGGCCCTGGGCGGCGAGGCGGGCGTCGAGGTGACGCAGTAGCTTGCCGGTGCGGGAGGAGGCGGAGGGGCTGCCGGAGACGGACAGGATGGTGGCCATGGGTCCTCTTTCGGGGGAGAACGGGGCGCCCGCGGATGACGGGCGCCCCCGGGGCGGACGGTCAGGAGTACCAGGTGGGTTGGGGCAGTTCGCCTTCGAGGACCCAGCGGCCGACCTCGCGTCGCTTGTAGGCGACCGGGTCGTGCAATCCGGAAAGGGCGGCGCGAAGCGCCTCATTGAGGGGCGGTGGTCGGGAGACGGGTGGGCGGGTACGGACGTTGCGCCAGAAGCGGTCGAGGCCCTCGGCGGTGGTGGTGGAGCGGGCGCCGGTCACCTCGAAGACACGGTTCGAGATCTCCAGGGCGACCTCAGTGGCGCGGGCCTTCACGGCGGCCACCCGTACCTCGAAGTCGCCGCGGGTCTGCTCGGTGACCGCGTCGGGGTCGTCGTGCAGCTTCTGCCCCTCGGCGGCGACGGCGTCGGCGAGGGCCTCCACCGCCCAGAGCTTCGCGGTGAGGTCGCCGTAGGTGTCGATGACGTACGGCTCGTCGACCGCTCGGTCGTGGCCGCCGTGCAGCCAGGGCCGCGTCCTGGTCCGGGTGTAGGTGGCGGCCGTCTCGAGCGCGCCGCCCGCGATGCCGAGGTAGAAGTTGACGAAGACCAGTTGGATGGTCGGGACGTTGAGGGTGTTGTAGGTGCGCGGCTGGAACTCCTTGTCGACGTATCCGGCCGCCGACGACCAGGGCGTGCGGACCCCGTCGATCGTGACACCACCGCTCTCGGTGAGGCGCTGGCCGATGTTGTCCCAGTCGTCGTGGAAGGTCAGGCCCTCGGAGTCGGAGGGCACGATCGCGAAGACGTGGCTGTCGGTGCCCTCCAGGACGCCTTCGAGGACGGTGACGTCGGAGACCTTGCTGCCGGTGGAGAAGGACTTGCGGCCGGTGAAGACCAGGTCGTCGCCGTCCTCGGTGACGATCACGTCCTTGTCGCGGGGGTTGACGGCCCCGCCGAAGAACCAGCGGTTCCTGGCAGCCTCCGCTTCGACGTGCTCCCACTGTTCGCGGGTGCCGACCAACCGGGCGGCCCAGTTCCACAGGTAGTGGTAGCCGAGGAGCTGGCCGATGGAGCCGTCGGCCTTGGCGACCTCGCGGACCACCCGGTAGGCGGTCGGCCAGTCCTGGCCCGCTCCGCCGTGCTCCGTGGGGCCGAGCAGGGTGACCAGGCCGGAGTCCTTCAGGAGCTGGACCTCGGCGTACGGGGTGGCGCCGGCCCGGTCACGGGCGGCGGCGTCGGTGGCGAGGACGGCGGCCACCTCGGCGGCGCGCGCGATCCAGTCCTCGGCGGTCTGCGGGGCGGGGCGGGTCTGCCAGTCGGTGGGCGTGACGGTGCTCATGGGTGTCGACCTCTTTCGCGGTGGGGCGCGGACGGTCAGGCGCGGGAAGCGGCGAACTCGGTTTCGGAATCGGGAAGTTGGGCTTCCAGCTCGCGTACGAGGGGCAGCACCCGCTTGCCGAAGTACTCGACCTCCTCGTGGTAGTGCAGGAAGCCGAGGAGCAGGAGGTCGACGCCGAGCTTCTTGTAGGCGACGATCCGCTCGGCGATCTGCTCCGGCGTGCCGATCAGGCCGGTACGGAAGCCGTCGTTGTACTGGATCAGGTCCTCGAAGCCGGAGTCCTGCCACATGCCCTTGCCGTCGGCGGCGGACTGGCCGGCCTGCTTGACGGCGGCACCGAAGCCCTCGACGGCCTCGGAGTCGGCCTGGGCGACGATCTCGCGCAGGGTCTCGCGGGCCTCGGCCTCCGTGTCGCGGGCGATGAGGAAGCCGTTGAGCCCGAACTTCGGTGCCGTACGGCCGACTTCGGCGGCGGACCTGCGGACGTCCGCGATCTGCTCGGTCACGCCGTCGAAGTCCTTGCCGTTGGAGAAGTACCAGTCGGAGACCCGGCCGGCCATGGCGCGGGCGGCGGTGGAGTTGCCGCCCTGGAAGATCTCGGGGTGCGGGCGCTCGGGGGTGTTGAGAGGCTTGGGCTTGAGGGAGAAGTCGCGCAACCGGTAGAAGTCACCGGCGAGTTCGGTGTGGTCCTCGGTCCAGATCTGACGCAGGGCGCGGATGAACTCCTCGGAGCGGCGGTAGCGTTCGTCGTGCTCCAGCCAGGGCTCGCCGAGGGCGGTGAACTCGCCCTTGAACCAGCCGGAGACGACGTTGACGGCGAAGCGGCCCTTCGACAGGTGGTCGGCGGTGGCACCGAGCTTGGCGAGGACGCCGGGGTGCCACAGGCCGGGGTGGACGGCGGCGATGACCTTCAGGCGCTCGGTGGCGAGGAGGAGCGCGAGGCTGAAGCTGGTCGACTCGTGCTGGTACTCGGCGCCGTAGCTGGCCATGTAGCGGACCTGGCTGAGGGCGTACTCGAAGCCGTTGTTCTCGGCGAGGACGGCGAGTTCGCGGTTGTAGTCGTAGCCCCAGTCGGTGCGCTGCTCGATCTTGCTGGTGACGAGTCCCCCGCTGACATTGGGGACCCAATAGGCGAATTTCACGGGCGCGGGCATGCGGAACTCCTGTTGCGGAATGCACGGGGATTGCGGGAACGCCGAATCGGAAAGGCGCGAGGCGCTCAATGGGGTTCAGGCCGTCGCGGATTCAGGCGGTGAAGTGAGGACGCGGCAGGCTCCTGCCCCCCGGGCGGGGTGGCAGGGCGGGCGCGGAAAAGGGGCGGCGGCTCAGGCCGCGAGGCAACAGGAGGCGCTGGAGACGCGCGCGAGGTCGACGTGGCGTCGCCGCGTGAGGTCCAGTCGCATCTTCATGTCGTCGATGGTGGCAGTCGGCGGAGACAACCGTCAAGGAAAACCCGACCGGTCTCGTATCGCGGACCATTGAATTTCACGAACGTGTGACAGGGAAACCCTTGAACGGGCCGTCGAATCCCACGCATTCTGCTGCGGTGCGCACTGAACAGCTGGAATACATCGCGGCGGTCACACGGCTCGGTTCGCTGCGCCGGGCAGCGGAGGAACTGCGGCTGTCGCAGCCCGCGTTGAGCGAGACCGTCAGAAACCTGGAGCGGGAGCTGGGAGTCGATCTCCTGGAACGCAAGCGGTCCGGGGCGACGATGAGCGCGGAGGGCCGGGAGCTGCTGCCGTACATCGTCCGTGTGCTGGAGGCGGTGGACCGGCTTCGGGTGGCGGCGGGCGAGCAGCACCGCATCAGCCGGATGGTGCGGGTCGGCACGGTGAACGCGGCGACCGTGCCGTTGCTCGTCCCGGCGGTCCGCGACTTCCGTGCGGTGCATCCGGTCACGCAGGTCGAGGTGGTCGGCGCACAGCAGACGGAGATCCACCGGGCCCTGTCCGAGGGAGGTTTCGACCTCGGGCTGGTCAATCACCTCGACGGCGACGACGTACCCGCCGGCTTCGAGTCCACGCGGTTGCTCCACGGCCGACCGGTGGTGTGCATGCGCCCCGACAGCCCGCTCGCGTCCCGGCCCGCGGTGACGGTGGACGACCTGCTCACGGAGCCCCTGATCGCGATGCGCTCGGGGTATGTCATGCACCGCTATGTGCACCGACTCCTGGACGGCCGCACCCCGTCCTTCTCGTACTCCACCGACGGCGCGGAGATGGGGAAACTGATGGTCGCCGAGGGCCTCGGGGCGACGGTCCTGCCGGACTTCAGCGTGGCCGGGGATCCGCTGGAGCGGCTCGGCACCATCACCTACCGGCCGATCGCGGACGACACCACCCGGGTGCTGCTGATGCTGCAACGCCGGAAAGCCGAGTCGGTGCCGCAGGCGGCGCAGGACCTGTACGACGTGTTCGTACGCCGGGCCGGGGTGCTGGGCGGGACACTCAGCACCCACTGACCGAGCGCGCTCTGTGGCGCCGGACGGGTGTCAGTCCTGTGCTAGTCCTCGTCGCGCGCCGGGACCACCACGAGGAACGCGTCCGACTTCAGGTCCATGACCACCTGCGCCGGTTCGCCCTCGGCTCGGCGCGCCGCCGCGTACTCCTCCGCCGGCCACGATCCGCGCGGAGCACCCGCAGGAAACCGCTCCAACACCTTCGCGCCCATAGCGGCAGCACCTCCAGCTGGCCTTTCGGCTCTTGGAATGTCAACTCTCGTACGTCCCGCCTGCCCGCGAACGGCCCGGACATGTGCCACCTTCGGCAACCGGACCGGAAACCTCCGCAACCTCCGCCGAATCCACCTCGAACAGCCGCATCCGGTCCGCTGGGTCCCGTGGAAGGGATCAGTGGCGGGGATCACTGGAAGAGATCGCGGGAGCGAGCGAACCCGAGGGAAAGAGGCCTGATGAGCACGGACGACTCCGGACCGGTGCTGCGCTGTCTGGTGACCGGAGCCACCGGGTACATCGGCGGTCGGCTCGTTCCGGTACTGCTCGCCGAGGGGCATCGGGTGCGCTGTCTGGCCCGCTCCCCGGGGAAACTGCGCGATCTTCCGTGGGCGGGCGACGTGGAGGTGGTGCGCGGTGACGTCACCGATGCCGCGTCGGTCGCGGACGCCCTGCGGGACATCGACGTCGCCTACTACCTGGTGCACGCGCTGGGCACCGGACGCGGCTTCGAGGAGACCGACCGAGCGGCGGCACGCGTCTTCGGCGAGCAGGCCCGGGCCGCGGGGGTGCGGCGCGTCGTCTACCTCGGCGGCCTCACGCCGGCGGGCGTGCCCGAGCGGGAGTTGTCGCCGCATCTGCGCTCCCGCGCCGAGGTGGGCCGCGTCCTGCTGGAGTCGGGCGTTCCGACGACCGTGCTGCGGGCCGCGGTGGTCATCGGCTCGGGCTCGGCGTCCTTCGAGATGCTGCGGCACCTCACCGAGCGACTGCCCGTGATGGTGACGCCGAGCTGGGTGCGCACCCGGATCCAGCCGGTGGCCGTACGGGACGTGCTGCGCGCGCTGGCCGGCAGCGCGCGTATGCCGGGCGAGGTGAACCGGGCCTTCGACATCGGCGGGCCGGACATCCTGACCTACCGGGACATGATGAACAGGTACGCCTCGATCGCCGGGCTGCCGCGTCGCGTGATCATCCCCGTCCCCGTCCTCACCCCCAACCTCTCCAGCCTCTGGGTCGGACTGGTGACCCCCGTGCCTCCAGGGATCGCACGGCCGCTGACCGAGTCGCTGCGCCACGAAGTGGTCTGCCACGAACACGACATCGAGCGGTACGTGCCCGCCCCGTCCGGGCACCCCGTGGGCTTCGACGAGGCCGTACGGCTGGCGCTGCGGCGTGTCCAGGACGCCGAGGTGGCCACCCGGTGGTCGTCCGCGTCGGTTCCGGGCGCGCCCAGTGATCCGCTGCCGACGGACCCCGACTGGGCCGGCGGCAGCCTGTACACGGACCGGCGGGAGCTGGCCGTGGACGCCTCCCGGGACGCCCTGTGGCGGGTGATCGAGGGGATCGGCGGGGACAACGGCTGGTACTCGTTCCCGCTCGCCTGGGCGGTTCGGGGCTGGCTGGACCGGATGGTCGGCGGGGTCGGTCTGCGTCGGGGGCGCCGGGACGCGACGCGGCTGCGGGTGGGGGATTCACTGGACTTCTGGCGGGTCGAGGACATCGAGCCCGGCCGACTGCTGCGGCTGCGGGCGGAGATGCGGCTGCCGGGTCTGGCCTGGCTGGAGATGTACGCCGAGACGGACGACACCCCCGGCGGCGCGGGCCGCACGCGTTACCGTCAGCGTGCCCTGTTCCATCCGCACGGCCTGCTGGGCCACCTCTACTGGTGGAGCGTCGTGCCCTTCCACGGGGTGGTGTTCGGCGGCATGGCCCGCAACATCGCGAAGGCGGCGGCCCGGGCGTCGGCTCCCACATCGTCGTCCTCGTCCTCGTCGTCGTCCCCGGAGCACACGCCATGAACGTCTCGGTCGTCCTGTTCACCGCCGATCTACGGCTGCACGACCATCCGCCGCTGCGGGCGGCGGGCGACGGGGGCCGCCACGTGGTTCCCCTGTTCGTGCGAGACCGGGCCGTGGACCGGGCCGGGTTCGCCGCCGCCAACCGGCTGGCGTTCCTGGCCGACTGTCTGCGGGACCTCGACGACGGTCTGCGTGAGCGGGGCGG
This sequence comes from Streptomyces sp. NBC_00076, assembly GCF_045041235.1. Lineage (NCBI taxonomy): Bacteria > Bacillati > Actinomycetota > Actinomycetes > Kitasatosporales > Streptomycetaceae > Streptomyces > Streptomyces sp. NBC_00076. The sequence goes on along the minus strand of NZ_CP108242.1, from coordinate 10,099,331 downwards.
CGGGCTCGTGGTCCGTTCCGGGGACGTCGTCGAGGAGGTGTGCAGGGTGGCCGCCGAAGCGGACGCGGACGAGGTCCACATGGCGGCCGACGTCAGCGGGTACGCGCGCCGGCGCGAGGAGCGGCTGCGTCTCGCGCTGGAGGCGGCGGGGCGCCGGCTGCACGTCCACGACGCGGTGACCACGGCCGTCGTACCGGGGGCGGTCACACCGGCGTCCTCGGACCACTTCGCCGTCTTCACGCCGTACTTCCGGCAGTGGTCCCGTCAGCATCTGCGTGACACGCTCGCCGCACCGGGCGCCGTACACGTCCCCGACGGCATCGGCTCCGAGTCACCGCCCGCGCGAAGCGACGTTCCGGGGGTGTCGCAGGGGCTGGCCCGAGGTGGCGAGCGGGAGGGCAGGAAACGCCTGTCGGCATGGCTGCGACGCGGTGTCGAGGCGTACGAGGACCGGCAGGACGACCTCGCCGGTGACGCCACCTCACGGCTGTCGCCGCATCTGCACTTCGGCACCCTCTCCCCCGTCGAGCTGGTCCGTCGGGTGCGCCGCGGCGACGGCCCGGGCGCCGAGGCCTTCGTACGGCAGGTGGCCTGGCGCGACTTCCACCGTCAGGTTCTCGCCGCGCGGCCGGACGCCGCCACCGTCGACTACCGCACGAAGCACGACCGTTGGCGGTCCGACGGCTCGGCCCACGAGGACGTGGCGGCTTGGAAGGAGGGTCGCACCGGCTATCCGGTGATCGACGCGGCGATGCGCCAACTGCGCCATGAGGGCTGGATGCACAACCGTGCCAGGCTGCTGACCGCCTCCTTCCTCACGAAGACGCTCTACGTCGACTGGCGCGTCGGCGCCCGGCACTTCCTCGATCTGCTGGTCGACGGCGACATCGCCAACAACCAGCTCAACTGGCAGTGGGTGGCCGGAACCGGCACGGACACCCGCCCCAACCGGGTTCTCAACCCCGTCACCCAGGCCAAGCGCCATGACCCCGACGGTGCGTACGTACGGCGCTGGGTGGCCGAACTCGCGGGCGTGCGGGGCCCGTCGGTGCACGAGCCCTGGAAACTCGAAGGCCAGGACCGGACTGCGCTCGACTACCCGGACCCGATCATCGGCCTGGCTGACGGTCTGGCCCGCTTCAAGCGGGCCCGTGGGCGCGACTGAGGACCTCGGCCTGACGCGTTCTTCGGCGTCCGACCAATCCGTCCGGCGTTCGGCACCGGATTACGTCCGTACATGCCACCCCCCTCCGTGAGGACCCCTGTGAAACTCGCTGTGCACTTCGGCAGACAGCCGCGCTCTCCCGTCCCCTCAGTACGGGCAAGACCCCGCCGCGCGACTGTCTGGTGGTGACCGCGTGATCACCGCGGACCCGCACACGCTGACGGGTGCGTACGCCCTGCACGCCCTCGACGCCCACGAGCGCGAGGCGTTCGAACTGCACCTCTCCGACTGCGAGGCCTGCGGCCTGGAGGTCGCCGGGTTCGCCGCCACCGCGGCCCGGCTCGGCCTCGCCACGTCCGCACGGCCCCGGCCCGCCGTCCTCGAGGAGGTACTGCGCCGTATCACCATGGTGCGGCAGGAGCAGACCGGACACGCGGCCCCCGACCTCCCGCCGGGCCGGGCGCTGCGGCGGGGACGCCGGTGGTCGCGCTGGACGACGGCTGCCTGCCTGGCCGTGACCGCCGTTCTCGGCGGGACCGCCGGGTGGCAGTACGACCGTGCCGAGGACGCCCGGGACCAGGCGCGGCGGGCCGAGCAGAGCGCCGAGACGGCGGCCGCCGTGCTCGCGGCTCCCGACGCGAAGGCCCGTACATCGGCCCTGGTGGGCGGCGCACGGGGCGCCGTCGTGGTCTCGGCCCGCCTGGACAAGGCCGTGTTCGTGGCGTCCGGGCTGGCCGAGCCGCCGTCGGGCAAGGTCTACCAGCTGTGGTTCGACGACGACGGGCGGATGCGTCCCGCCGGTCTGATGGATCCGCACCGGTCGAGTCAGGCGGTGTCGCTGACGGGCGCCGTCGACGGGGCCTCCGGCATGGGCATCACGGTCGAGCCGACGGGCGGTTCGGACGAGCCCTCCTCCGACCCGGTCGCCATGCTTCGGCTGCCGGCCTGACGCCGACGCGAGAGAAGGGCCCGGCACACCCGGCGGGGCCGGGTGCCCCACGTCCGCCCCGCCGGGCTCTCCCCCCTGACCTCTACACATAAGGGCCAAATAAGCGCAGAATGACACTACGCGGCGCTTACCGCATACCGCACCAGAAGCGGTCAGGCCAGCAAGTCAAAGGAGACGAGTCATGGCCAACGTCTCGCATACCAGGGGTGACATCACCACCCACCCGGATGCTTCGGAGATGCGGGAGCGCTACGCCCGCATGCTCGGCGGTCGCGATGTGGCTCTCGTGGACGGACCGGTGTTCCTGCTCGGTCTGTACTGTGCGGTGTCCCCGTGGATACTCCACTACACGACGAGCCAGCCCGACCTCGTGACCCACAACCTGATCGTCGGCATCGCGATCGGTCTGCTGGCCCTCGGCTTCACCCAGACTCCTGAACGCATGTACGGCCTGAGCTGGGCCATGTGCGCACTGGGCGTGTGGATGATCGTTTCGCCGTGGATAGTCGGCGACAGCCCGGACGCCGGGGTCATCTGGAACAACGTCGTCATCGGCGCCCTCGCCGTGATCCTGGGGCTGATGTGCATCGCCACGGCGGCGAGGAGCAACCCGAGGCCGTAGGGACCGTCGGGAGACGCACCACGGGAAAGGAACACCCGAGGCGCCCGGTCCGCGCACCGCGGACCGGGCCCCTGCGCGTTTTGTCAGCGGGCCGGGACCTGCCACGGCTTCTGCGGCAGCGCACTGCCGGTCTCCAGGAGGGACTTGAGATTGGACAGCACGGCCGGCCAACCGGTGGCGGCGTCCGCGCGCTCACCCTCGTCGTTGAGGTCCTCGTGCGTCACCGTCAGGCGGACGATGTCGGCGTGCGGCCGGATGTCGAAGGTGACCCGGGAGTGCCGGTCCCGCTGATCCTCCTGGTCGGGAGCGGCCCAGGTGGTGACGAGCCGGGTGGGTCGCTCGCTCACGACCACGGTGCCGACCACGTCGGCGACCCTCGAACCGTCCGTGCGGACGTGCTCCCAGCGTGAGCCGGGCCGCCAGTCGGAGACGTTGCTGTGCCCCCAGTAGGCGGCGGTCAGGTCCGCGTCGGTGAGGGCCTCCCAGACCTTCTCGGGCGTGCTCTCGATGTAGGTGACGTACACGAATGTCGGTTTGTCGGTCATGGCTTCCTCGGCTCGTCGCTTCACGGCGCCGAGCGCGCCGAGGCGCGGGCGCTCGAACTTGTCGATCCACCGCTCCTGGATCTCGTGGAGCGGCACGGGATTGAGGTAGTGCAGCTTCTCCCTCCCCCGCCGCACGGCGCTGACCAGGTTGGCGGCCTCCAGGACGGCCAGATGCTGGGTCACCGACTGACGCGTCATCGCGAAGTGCTCGCTCAGCTCTCCCAGCGTCTGGCCGTTGTCCTCGTGCAGCCGGTCCAGCAGTCGCCTGCGCGTCTCGTCGGCCAGCGCCTTGAAGACCTTGTCCATCCCAGAGTCGTCAGCTGATCGCACACTCAAAGTTATGCAGGCAATTGCCTGCATGTCAATGCCGCACGGCGGACCGCCCGGCTGCGCCGGGCAGCTCCCGTACGACGCCCCCGCACGCTGACGGCGCGGCGCCCAGGCGTCAGCGTGCCGCGCCCTCCAACTCCTGCCGGTGCCCGGAGACCCACCCCCAGGCACTGCGCACCTCGTCGACGGCCCCGGCCTCCCGCAGCCGGACCATGGCCGGCTCGCCGCGGTCCGCTCCGGCCTCGATGCCCCGCCAACACCGGTCCTGCCACCACAGGATCGTGTCGACGAGATCGTCACGCCGGTCGAGGCCGTAGCCGTCGCAGATCAACCCCATCCGGCGGGCCGCCTCCGCCGGGTCGCCCGCCCCCGGGCCCAGATCCAGGTACTGCCAGCACACATGGGCGACATCGTGGATGCGCTCCCCCGGTGCGGCGAGGTCCCAGTCGATGAAGGCCTGCGGGCGCCACGCGTCGCCCGTGACGGCGTACACGGTGTTCTTGGGGGCCAGGTCGTTGTGGCACACGACGTCCCGGTCACCGGCCAGCGGGGTGCCGTGTGTCAGGTCGTGGAACGCGCGGACGAGCCGGGCCACCCGTACCAGGCAGGCGTCGGCGCGGGCGGCGGCGCGCTCCGACGGAACCAGGGCCGCCCGACCCTCGATGTGGGCGAACACCTCCCGTCCCCGGTCGTCGGTGCCCAGGTGGCGTGGTGCGCCCGCCCATCCCCGCCGCTCGAACAGCGTGAGCAGGTCCCTCACGTAGTCCCGCCGCTCGGACGGCGTCCGTCGCACGGTCTTGCCGACCCGCACCACCTCGTTCACCGCGCCGCCGCCGAGTACCGACTCCTCCACGTGATCCCCGCCTCTCCTCGTCGTCGCGACTCGCAGACTGTCGACGGGCACCGCGCGGGCCGGACTGAAGGACGCACCGGGCGGTGGAGTACCAACTCGACCTGTAGGCGCGGGTCCTCACATGCCGACCGGGGCTCCCACAGTTACGTCCTGCACCGCCGTCGACCGACATGTACCGCGGGTTACCGCGAGAGGTGCGGGCTACGGCACGTACACGTACGGCGTCGTCGTGGTGAGCGGCTGGAAGCCGAGGCGTTCGAGGATGGGGCGGCTCTGGCTGGAGGCGTCGACCTGGAGGTAGCGGTAGCCGCGGGACACGGCGGCGCGGGCCCGGTGGGCGACGAGCGCGCGGTAGATGCCCCGGCCGCGCCAGGCCTCGACGGTGCCGCCGCCCCACAGGCCCGCGAAGCGGGTGCCGGGGACGAGTTCCATACGGGCGGCACTCACCGGTGTGTCACCGGCCAGGGCGACGACGGCGACGACGGTGTCCGGGTCGTCCGTGAGCCGGGCGAGCAACTGGTGTCGCAGCCGGGAGCTGTCGGTGCCGAATGCCTTCTCGTGCACGTCCGCGACGAGATCGACGCCGGCCCGGTCGGTGACCGGCAGGAAGCGGACGCCCTCGGGCGGGTCGCCGTCCAGGGTCAGATCAGCGACCTCTCCGATCATCAGTGTCTCCTCGGGCTCTGGCGCGAACCCGGCGGTCCTGAGGCGCTTGCCCAGGTCCACCGGCAGATCGTGGCCGTAGAGCTTCCACTCGAACTCGCGGTCGAGACCGGAGTAGTGGGCGATCTGCTCGGCGATCGCCGCGTCGGCCGACGCCTCGTCGAGGTCGGACCAGACGACACCGTTCCAGCCCTCGGCGGAGGCGACCTGGCGGACCACCCGCCCTGCCCTCTCTATCCGGGCACCAGGGCCGTCGGGCTGCGCGCCCTCGCGCATGTCCCGGTCGTACAGGGCGAGTACCGCGATGTGATCCATGCGCTCACTCCACCACCAGGATGCCTTCGCGACAACGGCGTTTACGGCCGCCCGCCGTCCGGACAGGCACCCACGACGCCGTTCACGACCGCGCGCCCACCGCCCGAACCGCCGTCGGGTACGCGCGCAGCCGGTCGCGGTTGCGGGCCAGTCAGTCGATGCGGGCCGGAGCATGGCGTGCGCCTTGCCGACGAGCCACAGCCACGTCGCCCCGGCGAGCCGCAGACACGCCTTCCGGAGACGTCGAAGCCACGCCTCCCCGCCGGCCCGCGCAGCCGCCCGGTGCCGTTCGTACGCTCCCGGGACGGGCAGGGCCCGGCCTGGACGCAGGGCGAAGATCACGCCAGGAGGAGGGCCGTGGCCCACTGCCGGACCCGCTGGTCGTGTTCCCGGCGCAGCGGGCCCGCCGGCGCTTGCGTGGAGCGAGCGAGGCATGAACGAGACAGGCGGTCAGCGCGCCACCCGTGGCCGGTAGCGCCGGTACACGACCGCTCCGCCCAGGACGAGCACGGCACTGCCCAGGACGGCGGGTACGGTCCGGTCGGCTCCCGTCTCGGCGAGGGCGCCCGTGAGGTGCTGCGGCGGGGCCGGTCGGGGGGCGGGGTTCGCCGCCGGCGGGGCAGGCCTGTGCGCCGGCCGCACCGGGCGGTCGGGGCGGTCGGGGCGGTGAGGCACCGTCGGGCCGTCTCCGGGAAGGTTCACTGACTCGTTGCCCACGACCGCGTTGCCGACGCCGACCACGCTCACGCTGTTGCCAGTGAGGTTGACGGGCAGCTGGAGCGGGAGCTGGAGGCCGTTCCCGGAGAGCACGCCCGACGAATCGATTCCGCCGCCGCTCGCAATCGACCCACCGCTCACACTCGCCCCTCCATGCGTGCCCGCATCCCTCTGGGTGCCCGCACCACCATGCGTACCCGCCCCGCCGTGCGTACTCCCCCCGCCCCGTGCCTCCGCACCGCCATGCGCGCCGGCCCCGCCCCGCGCGTCCCCAAGGCCGAGCCCACGGGCCGACCCATCGCCGCTCTCGTGAGCGCACCTGTTGCCGGCCGCGGGGTTGAGCAGCCCCACCACGTTCACGGTGCTCCCGCACAGGGTCACCGGGGCGTGCACCGGGAGCTGGGCGGTGTCGCCGGAGATCAGCCCGGGCGAGCCCACCGCGGCGCCGTCCGCGGAGGCGCCTGGGGCCGCGAACGCGGCGGACGCCGGCGCGGCCATTGCCATCGCGCCCGAGGCGGCGGCGACGGCGATCATTCCGTTTCGGGTAACCCGTTTCATAGGTTCCCTGCCTTCCAGACATGGTCGCGGGCACTCACCCGCACCGGGTAGAACGCGGTTGAACCATCCGAGTTATGGCTTATCGGGCTTTCACCCCATCGAGCGTCGTGGTTATCGAACTGGCGGCAGAACCGCCGTTTGTGCCAGGAGAGGGCGCAGGGTAGGCCAGTCACCGCGATCCCGCTGGCCCGGAGGCGTGCGCTACGAGGTCCGCCTATCGTGATCGAGGGCGCCGCTCCCCGGTCCGCGACGGGCGTCCCTGGAGGCATCGATGCTGTCCAAGCTGTCGACGCGCCCCACCCTCCGGCGCTGCGCGATCACCTCGGCGGCCGGGCTGGCCCTGCTCGGCGCGGGGCTTCCGGCGAGACCCTCGGACGGCTCCGAACCCGATGTGTCGCGGTTCTACCACCAGAAGGTGACGTGGGCGAAGTGCGAAGGCGTCGACATGCCCGAGGACCTCCAGTGCGGGAAGGTCACCGTCCCCCTCGACTACACGAAGCCGCGGGGCGCCACCCTCGATCTGGCACTCGCCCGCTATCGGGCGACCGGCCCGTCACACGGGTCCGTGCTGCTGAACTTCGGCGGCCCCGGCAGCGCGGGAGTCGCCGAACTCGCCGCCGGAGGCGACGACTTCATGGACCTGACGAACGGCTACGACGTGGTGTCCTTCGACCCCCGCGGCGTCGGCAGGTCCTCGCCGGTCAGTTGCGGCGACGTCCCCACCGACTCCGTCCTGCTGACGGACGGGGGCAGCGATGTCGATGTCACCGACGATCCGAAGGCCATGCTCGAACACGTCCGCAGGGCGGCCGCCTCGTGCGCGAAGCACTCCGGACAGGTCCTCCCGCACGTCGGCACGGTGAACGCCTCCCGCGACCTGGACGTGATGCGCCAGGCCCTCGGCGACAAGAAGCTGAACTACCTCGGCTTCTCCTACGGAACACGGCTCGGCGCGGTGTACGCGGCCCAGTTCCCCGAGAAGGTCGGCCGCTTGGCGCTCGATGGCGTGGACACGCTCACCGAGCCGCTGTCCGAGCAGGGCGTGGCGGGTGCCGCGGGGCAGCAGCGAGCGCTGGAGGACTTCGTCAACTGGTGTGTGGAGGACATCGCCTGTCCTCTCGGCACCGATGCCCGCTCGGCCCGGGAGGAGGTCGTACGGCTCGTCGCCTCGCTCGACCAGGACCCGGTACCGACGGACTTCGGCGAGGACTTCACCGGGCAGGATCTCGTCGGCGCGCTCAGCCAGGCTCTCTACAGCGAGGAGTTGTGGCCCTCGTTGGAACGGGCGCTCGCCTCCCTGGTGGAGGACGGTGACACCCGGGCGCTTCTCGGGTTCTTGGGCAGCGGGTCCGCGTTCCGGGCGTCCGGCGTGCGGGTCGGCGACGGGACGCACGGTGCACTCGTCGACCAGGACGACGTGCCTCCCGACAATCTTCCGGCGGCGCTGATGGCGATCAACTGCGCGGACGATCCGGACCGCCCCGACGCCGACCGGATCACCCGGGACCTCGGCCGGTTGCGCGCCGAGTACGAACAAGCCTCCGCGGTCTTCGGCCGCTACCGGCTCACCGAGTACCTGATGTGTTACGGCCGCCCCAAGGGCACCGACTACATCCGCGAGGAGGTCCGGGACGTACGCACCGCGAAGATGCTCCTCGTGGGTACCCGGGGCGACCCGGCGACGCCCTACCGCTGGACCGTGGAGACGGCCCGGCGGCTGGGCGACTCGGCCGTGGTGCTCGACAACAAGGGCGAGGGACACACGGGTTACGCGTCCTCCAAGTGTGTGCACCAAAAGGTCGTCGCGTTCCTGCTGTACGGCTCGCTCCCGCCGGACGGCAGCTCCTGCGGGCCCGAGGGCGTCCGCGAATGACGTCCGGCGATGCGGCTCAGTCGCTCAGCACGACCTCGGGCTCGTAGAGGTCGAGCCACAGCGCCAGGTCGAGGGTCCGCTCGAGACCGCGTCGCGCCGCCTGGGTGCTCACCGGGGCGTCATGGTGGGCGGAGCTGCTCAGCCGTTCACGGTCGACGAGGTCGAAGACCGGGTGGTCGGGCCGGGCGAGGAGGTCCTTGGCCTGGTCCTGGAGGGCGGCCGCGTACGCGGGGTCCTGGGTGGAGGGGTAGGGGCTCTTGACCCTGTCGTACACGGACTTCGGGATCACGTCCGCGGTCGCCTCCCTGAGCAGGCTCTTCTCCCGTCCGTCGAAGGACTTCAGCGACCAGGGGGTGTTGTACACGTACTCGACGAGCCGGTGGTCGCAGAAAGGCACCCTCACCTCCAGGCCGACGGCCATGCTGGCGCGGTCCTTGCGGTCGAGCAGGATCCGTACGAACCGGGTCAGGTGGAGGTGGCAGATCTGGCGCATCCGGTACTCGAAGTCGCTCTCGCCCTCGAGGCGGCGGATGCCGGAGACGGCGGTGCGGTAGCCGTCGGCGACGTACGACTCCAGGTCGAGGGCCTTGGTGAGCTCCGGGCGCAGGACATCGGCGTCCTCACCGAAGTGCCGGCCGAACTGGACCAGCCAGGGGAAGGTGTCGGCGCGCCTGGCCTCCTCGTCGAAGAACTGCAGATATCCGCCGAAGACCTCGTCGGCGGACTCGCCGGACAGGGCGACCGTGGAACGCTCACGGATGGCCCGGAACAGCTGGTACAGGGAGGCGTCCATGTCGCCGAAGCCCATGGGCAGGTCGCGGGCCCGGATCACCTGCGCACGGATCGCGGGGTCCGCCAGGGCCTGTGCGTCGAGCACGATGTCCTGGTGGTCGGTGCCGGAAGCGCGGGCCACGTCGTGCACGAACGGTGTGTCGGGGGTGCCGCGCAGTTCGTCGGCGACGAAGCGGTCCGCCTGTCCCACGAAGTCGACGGCGAAGCTGCGGACCCGCTCCCCGTGCTCGCCGAGCTGCCGGGCCGCGAGCGCGGTCATCGCGGAGGAGTCGAGGCCGCCGGAGAGCAGGGTGCAGCGGGGGACGTCGGCGACGAGTTGGCGGCGCACGATGTCGTCGAGGAGCTCACGGACGGTGGCGACCGTGGTGTCACGGTCGTCGGTGTGGGGGCGGGTCTCCAGTTCCCAGTAGGCGCGACGGCTGAGGCCCGAGCGGTCGACGGTGACGACGGTGCCGGGCTCGACCTCGCGCATGCCGTCCCACACGGCGTGGCCGGGCGTCTTGATCATGGTGAAGAGTTCACGCAGTCCGTCCAGGCGCACCCGTGCCGGGGCCAGCGGGTTGGCGAGGATCGCCTTGGGTTCGGAGCCGAAGAGGACGCCGTCGCGGGTGGGGTAGTAGTAGAAGGGCTTGATGCCCATGCGGTCGCGGATCATGACGAGCTTGTCGGCGCGACCGTCCCAGATGGCGAAGGCGTACATGCCGTTGAGGCGCTCTGCCACCGCGTCGCCCCATTCGAGGTAGCCCCGCAGCACGACCTCGGTGTCGGAGTCGGTGGTGAAGTGGTGGCCGCGGGCAACGAGTTCGCGGCGCAGCTCGGTGAAGTTGTAGGTCTCCCCCGAGTACACGAGCGCGACCGTGCCGTGCGGGGTGTCGGCCGTCATCGGCTGTCGGCCGCCGGGCAGGTCGATGATGGCGAGCCTGCGGTGTCCGAGGGCCGCGGGTCCCTGCGCCCAGACGCCACGGTCGTCCGGACCGCGGCACGCCATCGTCTCGGTCATCGCATGCAATGTGTCGGACTCGGCGCGCAGGTCGCGGTCGAATGAGACCCAGCCCGTGATGCCGCACATATGTACCTCCTACTGTCCGGTTCATGGAGGGCATGGGCGGCCACCTGCGGCTTTTCACCGGTGACACGCCCTCGACAAACCCTCCCGGAAAACCAGTTGTAACTAGCACCTATATGTCGAGCGTGTGTCACACCCCGGAGGCGGGTCAACGTGCGCGTAACGCGGGCGCCGCCCCCACCCCCGCACTTTCGGCCGCGCTTTGCGTCCGCGATAACCGCCGAAGCGCTTCCCGCCGGGCGGATCGGATCATGATTCAGCCAACGGCAAACACTTCCCCAAGTTCCACCGGCGTCCGTCGACGCCAACGGATTGCCCCAAATGCCTGAACCTGGAATCGGTCCTATGGTGCTCATATGGAGCACGCACTCAGCCCCGCGACCCTCACCGGACTGCGCCGCCCGCGCCCCTATCCCGCGGTGTCCGTGCTGACGCCCACGCACCGCCGTGAACCCGACAACGCCCAGGACCGGGTCCGGCTGCGCAACGTGGTGGCTGAGGCCAAGCGGCAACTGGAGGCCGATCCCGCAGTCCCCCGGGAGCGGCGCATGGACGTCACCCGCCACCTCGACCAGGCCGTCACCGAGGTGGATCTGGCGCACGCCGAGGAGGGCCTGGTGATCTACGCGGCACCAGGGGAGCACCATGTGTGGTCGCTACCCAGGCCCGTGCCCGAACGTGTGGTGCTTTCCGACACGTTCCTGACCCGCAACCTGGTGTCCGCACAGGCCGCCGAGCGCTCGTTCTGGGTGCTCTCGCTCTCCGCCGACCGCGCCACCCTGTGGAACGGCGGCACGGACCGGGTTTCCGAGGCCCGCACCGGTGAATTCCCCCTGGCCAGGAGCCGCGACAACTTCGACGCCGAACGCCAGGAACGGATCGGCGACCTGCCCAGCACCTTCCGTGACGAGGACACCCGCCATTTCCTGCGCGCGGCGGACACTGCGATGAGCGCGGTGCTGCGCGACGACGAACGGACGCTGTACGTAACCGGTGAGCCGGCCGCGCTCTCCGCCCTGGACGAGGTCGGCGGCGTCACCAGGGAGGCCGTGCACCTACCGCACGGCGGACTCGCCCACGGCACCCCCGAGACCGTGTGGCAGGCGGTCCGGCCGCTGGTCGCCGCCGAGGCCCTCAGGAGTACCGACACGGTGGCACGCGCCCTCGAGTCGGCACGGGGACACCGGGCGTTCGCGGCCGGCGTCGACGAGCTCTGGCAGAGCGCCCGGGAAGGCCGCGTGCGGCTGCTGGCCGTCGAGGAGAACTACCGGGTGACGGTGCGTGACGACGACGGCGACCATCTGATCCCGGCCGTGAGCGGCGACCTCGACGCCCGCGAGGACATCGTGGACGAGATCGTCGAACAGTGCCTGGAGACCGGCGCCGACGTGCGGTTCGTACCGGACGGCGCCCTCGGCGAAGCCGAGGGGATGGCGGGTGTCCTGCGGTACTGATCTCCGCGCGCGGACCCTCACGGAGAGGGATGGATGTGACCTGAGTCACGCGAAAGACGGCGGTCTGGATCCGTGCCCCCTGTGCCACACTCCTTAGAACACAGGGCCGTCGAACACATAAATGAACTATCGCGGCGCCCCTCAAGTCCCGTACGAAACCTACGACTTGACTCACCCCGCGCCCTCCGCAGGCGCGGGATCCGACCGCTCCGTGAAGACTGTGGCATATGCCAGAAGCACCACCGGATCGTGTGTTGCCAAATCCCTTACAGTGCGTCGCGGGCTGTGCAACAGTCGTAACCGGTCCTTCCGTCCGCCTTGGTCGTACCGTCCCGCATCGGAGCGCGTCATGTCGTCCCACCTCTCTGCGGACCGCCCAGCCGCCCAGCCGCCAGGACGCGGCTCGGTCGACGCGCTCATTTCGCAGACGCGGCGACTCAAGGGCGACATGGACGCCGTACGGCAGGACACGCGGCCGGACGGCTCGGACCCCCAGGACCGCTGGCAGCGCGCGCTGTACGACCTGGCACTGCACCAACTCAACGACCTGGACGAGCACTTGGCACAGCTGCGGGACGGTCCGCCGCCCGTGCCCGCCGCATCCACGTCGCCGGAGCCGGAATCCGCCGTCCGAGCCGTGCCCCCTGTTCCCCGGCGCGGCTCGCTGCTCAGCCGGGTGGGCAGCGCGGAGTGGAACCTCCTTACGGACGAGGCCAGTTGGTCCAGCGAGCTCTACCAGATCCTGGGCCGAGACCCCGCGGCTCCCCCGCTGACGCTCGACGAGCTGCCGTCCCTGGTGTGGGACGCGGACCGACCGAGGCTGACGACGATGGTCACCGACTGCCTCGTCGACGCCAAGCCGATCGACGGGGAGTTCCGGATCGTGCGCCCGGGCGGCGACATACGGACCGTGCACATGATGGGCGAGCCCGTGCTCGACCCTGACGGCAGCACCGCTTCGATGTGGGCGGTGCTGCGGGACGTCAGTGAACTGCGCCGTAGCCAGCGGACGGTGAGCGAGACCCGTGACTCGTTACAACGCCACCGGCACCACGCGCAGACCGAGCACCGGCTCGCGGTCGAGCTGCAGGAAGCCGTGCTGCCGCCGTGGCGCGGCTCCCTGCGGCTCCCGCACCAGGGACCGGAGACACTCGACCTCGCGGCGCACTACCTGCCGTCGACGGCGAGTGCCCTGATCGGCGGTGACTGGTACGACGCCCTGGAGCTCGCCGACGGCGAGACCCTCCTCAGCGTCGGCGACCTCACCGGCCACGGGGTCGCCGTGACCTCCGGCATGGCGACCCTGCTGGGTGCCGTCCGCGGAATGGCCGTGGCCGGCACCCAGCCCGGCCAACTGATGGCCTTGCTCAACCAGTTGCTCGACGCCACCGTGCAGCCCGCCCTCGGCAGCGCGGTCTGCTGCCGCTACCGGCCCGAGACCCGCACCCTGGTGTGGGCGCAGGCCGGACATCCCGCCCCGCTGCTGTTCCGCGACGGGACGGGACGCAGGCTGCGCCCACCTGCGGGCGTCCTGCTCGGCGCGACCTCCGGTGCCGTCTACGAACAGGCCGAGGAAGCCCTTCGGCCGGGGGACCTCCTTGTGCTGCACACCGAGGGGCTGGTGCCCGGTCGATGGGATTGCCGGCACCCGAGCGACGCCGAGAACGGGAGAGGGACGGCCGCGAACCGTCTTCTCGACCTGGCCCCGCGCTTGGACGAGGCGCGCACCGCTCAGGACTGCGTGCGGATGGTCGTGGAGGAGTTCGGCGAGGACGAGCGCGAGGACGACGCCTGCGTGCTCGTCGCCAAGGTGATGTGCTGAGCTCCCCCGCGCCGAGGTGACGTCCTGACCACCGCCTCGCCAACGTGATGTCGGTAACCACCACCCGACGGGATCGGGACGCCACCGCCCCTACGCCGGTGCGCTGTTGCCGCCCCTGCCCTTGGGCCTGGGCAGGGCCTGCCTGATCTCCTCCCGCAGTTCGTTGATCCTCGGATAGCTGGAGTACTCGGCGGTGAGCCGGTACATCTGACGCAGTCGGTCCCAGGTGCGGTGGGAGGAGTTGGAGCCCATCGACACCAGGGCGAGCCGTGCGTACCGGTCCGCCTGCTCGGGGTCGTCGCCGATGAAGCAGGCGGAGGCCATGGACAGGAAGTCGAAGATCTTCGACCGTTGGCGACCGTCGACCCTGAGAGCCAGCGCCTTCTCCGCGTAGTGCTGGGCGTGCACGGCCGCACCCGGATCGTGCTCGGCCAGCGTGCGGTAGGCCAGGGCCTGCATGCCGTACAGGTCCTCCTCCTTGAAGGTCTGCATCCAGCTCGGCGGCGGCACGTCGCCCCGGTCGGAGACGAAGAGGTCCTCCGCCTGTCCGAGGGTGCGGCGCATCGCCTGGCCCTTGCCCATGGACGCCTGGGCCCAGGCCTCGATGGTGTAGAGCATCGCCCTGGTCCGCGGCAGCACCTCGTCGCCGGAGCCGGACTGGGCGAGCTTCATCAGGTCGAGCGCGTCGTCGGGACGGCCCAGGTGCACCATCTGGCGAGCCGCTCGGGAGAGCGCCTCCCCGGCGCGGGGCCGGTCGCCGCCCTCTCTCGCGGCGTGGGCGGCGATGACGAAGTACTTCTGGGCCGTGGGCTCCAGGCCGACGTCGTGCGACATCCAGCCCGCGAGGACGGCCAGATTGGCGGCGACGCCCCACAGGCGCCGCTGGAGATGGTCGGGGTGCCGGTAGGCGAGCATTCCGCCCACCTCGTTGAGCTGGCCCACGACTGCCTTGCGTTGCAAGCCGCCGCCGCGGGCCGCGTCCCAGGCCCGGAACACCTCGACCGAGCGCTCCAGTTCCTCGATCTCCTGTGATCCGATGGGTGCGGCCTCGTAGCGGTCGAACCCGGCTTGGTCGGCGTGCAGGGGGTCGTCGAACTGGGGAGCGTCGGCGGTCAGAGCCGGATCGGTGTGCAGCCAGTCGTACATGGCACTGCTGAGTGCGGATCCCGCGGCGAGCGCGGCGCCCGCGCCCACCAAGCCGCGTCGGTTGAGCATGAGGTCCATTCCCGTGAATTCGGTGAGGACCGCAGCAGTCCGCTCGGGCGCCCACGGCACTCCGTCGGGATGTTCCTCACTCCCGTCGCCCTGCCGTTTTCCCGCACGCCCGTGCCGGGCCAGACCGAGGTCCTCGATGGTCACGACACGGCCGAGACGCTCGGTGAACAGGACCGCCAACACCCGCGGCACCGGATCGCGCGGGATCTCTCCCATGTCGATCCACCGCCGCACCCGTGAGGTGTCGGTCGACAGCTGGGGGTGGCCCATGGCCGCCGCCTGCTTGTTGACCAGTCTCGCGAGTTCGCCCTTGGACCAGCCGGCCAGGCCGAACAGGTCCGACAGGCGGGTGTTGGGTTGTCCGCTCACGTCAAGCCCCCAGGTACTCGGCTGAGTTGACAGTAGCCCGGTGAGAGTTGCCGGGCGACTATTCGCCACGGTTCGCCAGGGTGCGCCAGATGGTGTGCCAGTGGGCATCGGGTGTCAGGTAGGAATGCGCCACCCCGACCCGGTCGCCTTCCTTGCACCACGGATGCACTCCCCAGGGTGCACCCGGGGCGACCGGGCCGGGCGCGCACTGTCGTCGCAGGCACACGAAGGGATCTGTTTCCCCCATGTACGCAGCATCGTCCTCCGTGTCCGCCCCACCCCGGTCGCTGCATCCCCGGCCTGCGGGTGGCGGCCCCTATCTCGACCCCGCACGTCCGACGGCCCCCGTACTCGGTGCGGGAAGGACGCGGCGCGTTCCGGGGCTCGGTACCCAACCGCTCAGCGGGAGACTCGACTTGTCCGGCCCCCAGGGCGCCCAGCTGCGCACGGCGATCGCGTCGGTGCACCGGATCTGTCCGGAGTTCGCCCCGGTGCAGGTGTTGCGCCGCAGCGGACGCTCCGTGCTCCTGGTCGGCACGACAGGACGCAGCACCGCCGTCGCCAAGTGTTTACTGGACCACTCCCCCGTGTGGGCCGAGCGGATCCGCCACGAGATAGCCGCATACCGCTCGTTCGTCCGGCACCGCCCCCCGGTGCGGGTGCCGAGGCTGATCGCCGCGGACCCGGACAACTGCACCCTCGTCATCGAACGGATGCCCGGACGAGTGGCGGCACTGCACCGGCATCCCGCCGAAGCCCCGCCCCGCGCGGACATCAGAGCGGCGCTCGGCGCGGTCTGTCGGCTCAACTCCTGGCGTCCGCCGACGGGCACCTTCGACGCCCCGCTCGACTACGCGACCCGGATCAACCGGTATCACGAGCTGGGGCTGCTCACCGACCGGGATCTGGGTGACCTGCAGAAACTGCTGCACGGCATCGCGGCGACCGCCGGCCGCCAGGGCATGGGCCAGTTCTGTCACGGCGACGCGCTCCTGTCCAACATCCTCCTGTCCCCGGCCGGTCCAGTGCTGGTGGACTGGGAGCACGCGGGCTGGTATCTGCCGGGGTACGACCTGGCCACGCTGTGGTCGGTTCTCGGGGACGCCCCGGTGGCCAGGCGGCAGATCAGCCAGCTGGCGCAGTCGGCGGGCCCGGCCTCGCGGGACGCGTTCCTGGTGAACCTGATGCTGGTACTGACCCGTGAGATCCGTACCTACGAGATGGCCGTGCAGCGTTCGATGCACGACACGACCCCGACGGCACCGGGAGCCCACCCGGGTGCCGCGCCGTCCGGCGAGGAACAGCGGCTGCTGCTGAGGCGGCTGCACGACGACTGCCAGCTGGCCCGACGGGCCGTGCGCGCGGCGGTCGGTACTCGCTGACGGGGACGAGGATCCGCGGTACGCCCGACGCAGCGGCGTGCCGCGGATCTCGTACGTCCGGGACCGGGCGACGTTCACGGGCCATCGGTGTACACCACTGACGCCCGGCAGGCCGGCGGGCCTCCGCCACGAAACTCCCGTGGCCGGGTTGACATGGGAAATCACCAGCTCCTGGGCATGATTGACGGATCGTCGGGAACCGGGTACCACTGACGCACACCCGGGCCCCGTGCGGTTCATCGCTCGTCCGTCCCAGGAGGCTGCATTGCGAGGATCCGTCACCGCCCCCCGCAGGACCGCCGGACACAAGGCCGTCCGAAGAACGGCCGGCGCGCTGGGCTCCGCCGCGCTGCTCCTGCCGTTGCTCGGCGCGGCCCCCTCCGAGGCGCAGAGCACCACGAACCCTCTCCGGTCGGCCTTCGCCCTGGCGGCCGCCCAGTACCAGGTGCCGCGGAGCGTCCTCCTCGGCGTCTCCTACCTCCAGTCCCGCTGGGACACCCACGCCGGGGCGCCGAGTGTCACCGGCGGCTACGGCCCGATGCACCTCACCGACGCCCGCGCCGCGCTCGCCGGTGCGCCGGCACACCACAGCGACGGCCTTGAGGACGCACGGGGCGACGGCGCCCGCCCGCCGCTGCACCCCGAGACCAAGATCCCGGAGACCGAGATCCCCGAGGACTCCGCGCTCCCGGCCCGGCTCAGGACCCTGGCGAGGGCGGCGGATCTGACAGGTCTCAGCGCCGAGCGGCTGCGGACCGACCCCGCCTCGAACGTTGCCGGCGGTGCCGCGCTCCTCGCAGCGGCCCAGAAGGATCTGGGCGAACCCCTGAGCGAGGATCCGGCGGCCTGGTACGGGGCCGTGGCCCGGTTCTCCGGCGCGGACGACAGCGCGACGGCCGCCGCGTACGCCGACGACGTGTACGACGTACTGCGCACCGGCGAGGAACGCACCACCGACACCGGCCGGCGGATCGCCCTGGCCGCCCAGCCCGACCTGGTCCCCGACACCGAGCAGCTCGCGCGGACGGGGCTGCGGACACTCGACCCGCGCGGCACGGAGTGCCCGAGGACTGTGGCCTGCGAGTGGATCCCCGCTCCCTACGAGGAGTTCGGCGACGGCGACTACGGCAACCACGACCTGGGCGACCGGCCGACCTCCCAGAGCATCGACTACATCGTCGTCCACGACACCGAGGGCACCTGGGACACGGTTCTCGACCTGGTGCGGGACCCGACCTATGTGTCGTGGAACTACTCGCTGCGGTCCACGGACGGTCACATCGCCCAGCACGTGAAGGCGAAGGACGTGGCCTGGCACGCGGGCAACTGGTACGTCAACGCCAAGTCGATCGGACTGGAGCACGAGGGCTTCCTGGCGGAGCCGGACGCCTGGTACACGGAGGCGATGTACCGCTCGTCGGCGCGACTGGTGACGTACCTGGCCAGGAAGTACGACATCCCGCTGGACCGGCAGCACATCCTGGGCCACGACAACGTGCCCGGCCCGACCACGCCGATCATCGCCGACATGCACACCGATCCGGGCCCGTACTGGGACTGGCGCCATTACTTCGAGCTGCTCGGGCGCCCCTTCGAGCCCAGTGCGGGCACGCACGGCGGGCTGGTGACCATCCGCCCCGACTACGCGGAGAACAAGCCGGAGTACACGGGCTGCGTCACCCAGGGCACGCCCTGCGCGCCCCACGGTTCCAGCGAGGTCCGGCTGTACTCCGACCACGACGAGAACTCCCCGCTGATCAAGGACGTCGGTCTGGGCACGGCCCCCACGCCCGGGGTGAACGACGTGTCCTCACGTGTCTCCACCGGCCAGCAGTACGCGGTCGCCGACCGCCACGGGGACTGGACGGCGATCTGGTACCTGGGCCAGAAGGCCTGGTTCAAGAACCCGAAGAAGAACCCGACCGCGGTGAACGCGAGGGGTCGTGTGGTGACGCCGAGGGCCGGTCTGGAGAATGTCCCGGTCTACGGCCGGGCCTACCCGGAGGCCGCGGCCTATCCGCCGGGAGTGCCCGCCCAGGCGGTGTCGCCGCTGCCGTACCGGCTGCCGGCGGGGCAGCGGTACGTGGTCGGGGACAGGCTGCCGGGCGAGTACCTCTACGCGGTCACCTTCAGCCCCGACTCGCACAAGGTCGTGATCGGCGAGGACTCGTACTACGAGATCCAGTTCGGTCACCGGGTGGCGTTCGTGCGGGCCGCCGACGTACGGGTGGTGCCGTCGGCCGGGTAGCCGCCGCCTCCTCAGCCCTGCTGGAAAAGTTCCGCCGGGAGCGGCTTCAGCAGGGCGTACAGGTCGTCGGTGATGGGGCGGTCCCACGAGGCGATGGTCACCAGGACGTTGTCGCTGCGGTCGAACTGCACGCAGGAGATCCGGCTCTCGGAGAGCTTCAGGCGACGCACGATCAGGAGGTTGTCGCCCTGCATCACCGGCATGTCCTCGGTGCTGACGACGCTCACCTCCTCGTCGTTCTCCAGGGCCAGCAACAGCTGTCCCACCTCGAAGGGGATCTCGTCGTCGGCGATGTCCCGGGCCGGGGAGCCCTCCGGCAGATTGCCGATGATCATCGCCGGGCCGCGGCCTCCGAACAGGTCGTACCGCAGGTACAGGCCCTGGCAGCTGCCGTCGGGGGCGGGCAACAGACCGGCGTTCAGATTGCCGGGCCAGTCGCTCGGGTCCATGGCCAGGACGTCGAAGTCAGGCCCTGCGGGAGTGGCGCTGCGGCGGCGGAGGAACGACATGCCGCCATGGTACGTGGCCGAGAG
The DNA here is from genome assembly GCF_045041235.1 of Streptomyces sp. NBC_00076. Taxonomy (NCBI): domain Bacteria; kingdom Bacillati; phylum Actinomycetota; class Actinomycetes; order Kitasatosporales; family Streptomycetaceae; genus Streptomyces; species Streptomyces sp. NBC_00076. The sequence continues at coordinate 10,079,860 of NZ_CP108242.1, read as the reverse complement.
CGGTCCTTGGCGTGCGGGCGGGCCTGGACTCCGGTCCGATGACGTTCGTGACGGCCGGCTCCCGGGCCCGGTCGTCGCAGGACGGTTGGCACCACTGCTGGCGTGGGTGCCACTTGAGGAAGTACCGCACACAGCGCGGCGCGTGGCGGGCGCGCGGGCGTCGGTGGTCCGGTCGGTCCGGTCCGGTTCGGCGAGGAAAGCGACCGCGACATGCGCGAGCGCCGCGGTGTGGCCGCCGCCACCCTGTATGACCCGGTGCCGTACGTCGCGGTGGCGGTCCGGTGCGGGCGGCTCAGACCTCCGGGGGCGCCGGCGGAACGACGGCGACCGGGCTCGCCGCGTGCAGCAGGACGGCGTGGGTGACGGAGCCCAGCATGCGGGCGGGTGCCAGCAGGCGCCGCCGGTGGCGGCCCACGACGACCAGGTCGGCGTTCTTCGAGGCGGCGACGAGGTGTCCGGCCGCGTCGCCCGGGGCCACGTACGGCTCGGCCCGCACCTCGGGGTGCCGGGCCCGGTGCGGGGCGAGGAAGCCCTCGGCGAGGGTGCGGGTCTCGTTCTCTACGGCGGCCTGGTCGATCGTCGGCGGGACGAGGTCGACGGGAGCCACCCAGGTCTGCGCCGGCCAGGCATAGGCGGCCACGACCTGCAGGCGCGCGTCGCGCAGCGCGGCCTCGGTGAAGGCGAACGCGAGCGTGGCCTCGTCGGGGCTGTCGACCTGGAGGCCGACGACCACCCGCGTGCCTGGCTCGTGGGGCGTCTCGCCGTGCACCTCGCGTCCAGGGCGGGGCACTACGACGACGGGGCATTCGGCGTCCCGCGCGGCGGCCATGCCGTTGGAGCCGAGGAGCAGACTGGCGAAGCCGCCGCGGCCCCGGGACCCGAGCACCAACAGCCGTGCCGTGGAGCCCAGTTCGGGCAGCAGGGCGGCGGAGGCGCCCTCCAGGGCGAGGTACTCGGTCTCCGGCCGGTCGGCCCTGTCCTCCGGATACCTGCCCTCCAGATACCTGCGCACCTGGTCGAGCACCGGGTCGTCGTCCGCGTCGGGCGGTCCGGCGATCAGGACGTCCGGCCGTGCCCACGCGGCGTACTGCCGTACATGGACCATCCGCAGGGTCGCCTCGTGTCGGCGGGCGGCGTCGAGTGCCCAGTCCAGGGCGCGCAGGCTGTCGTCCGAACCGTCGACCGCCGCGATCACCGGCAGGGTGTCCATGGGTTCCTCGCTTCCGGATGTACGACCTCGCGTTCCCTGGGGTCAGCCTTGCTCAGGCAGGGGCCCCAGGAGAGCGCTGAAGGTCGCGTGTCCGTCAAAAACGCGGGGAACACCGACGGGTCCGTCCGCCGGATCGGCGCAATAGCGTCGGTCTGGCGGGTCGGCCCGGCGGTCAATCCGGCGATCAGGTGAGGTCGAACTCTCCTTCCCGCGCTCCCGATACGAACGCACCCCACTCCGCCGGTGTGAAGATCAGGGAAGGGCTCTCCGCGCGGCCGCTGTTGCGCATCGCGATGAATCCCTCGACAAAGGCGATCTGGACATCCCCCAGGCCACGGCTGCTGGAGTGCCATTCGGCGTTGCTGAGGTCCAGCTCGGGCTTGTCCCAGCCCATGAGCGGCTGCTGCTGGATGGTGGTCTCGGCCACGTCCCTGCTCCTCCCGATTGCGTCGTCCGCGGCCAGCCTAGCGATCGGTTCCGGACGCCAACAGGCCACGTGAGGGGGACCTTTCAGGAGTCGGGTGGCCGCGACCCCACAAGCCACATCGAGAAGAACTGGGATCCGCCGCCGTAGGCGTGCCCGAGCACCCTGCGCGCCCCTTCCACCTGGTGTTCCCCGGCCTGTCCGCGCACCTGGAGTGCCGCCTCGGCGAAGCGGATCATGCCGGAGGCGCCGATGGGATTGGTCGACAGGACACCACCCGACATGTCGACGGGCAGGTCCCCGTCGAGCTCGGTCACCCCGGACTCGGTGAGTTTCCAGCCCTCGCCCTCGTCGGCGAAGCCGAGGTTCTCCAGCCACATGGGCTCGTACCAGGAGAACGGTACGTACATCTCGACGGCGTCGATCTCCCGGCGCGGGTCGGCGATCCCGGCCTGCCGGTAGACATCGGCCGCGCAGTCCTTGCCGGCCTGCGGCGACACGGCGTCCTTGCCGGCGAAGAGGGTGGGTTCGCTACGCATCGCCCCGCCGTGCATCCAGGCCGGGGGCCGGGGCGCGCGGGCGGCTCCGGCGCGGTCGGTGAGGATCATCGCGCAGGCGCCGTCGGAGGAGGGGCAGGTCTCCGAGTAGCGGATGGGATCCCAGAGCATGGGCGAGGCCTGGACCTTCTCCAGGGTGACGTCGTGCTCGTGGAGGTGTGCGTAGGGGTTCTTCAGCGCGTTGCGCCGGTCCTTGAACGCGACGAGGGAACCGACCGTCTCAGGCGCTCCGCTTCGTCGCATGTACGCGCGCACATGCGGGGCGAAGAAGCCGCCGGCCCCGGCGAGCAGGGGCTGCTGGAAGGGGATCGGCAGGGACAGACCCCACATGGCGTTCGACTCGGACTGCTTCTCGAAGGCGAGGGTGAGCACGGTGCCGTGGACGCGGGCCGCGACCAGACCCGCGGCGACCAGCGCGGTGGACCCGCCGACGGACCCCGCGGTGTGCACCCGCAACATCGGCTTGCCCACGGCGCCCAGGGCGTCGGCGAGGTAGAGCTCCGGCATCATGACGCCCTCGAAGAAGTCGGGCGCCTTGCCGATGACGACGGCGTCGACGTCCGCCCACGTCAGCTCGGCGTCGTCGAGGGCGCGCCGGGCGGCCTCCCGGACCAGCCCCGCGATCGACACGTCCCGGCGCGCCGCGACGTGCTTGGTCTGGCCGATGCCTACGACGGCCACGGGCTCCTTGCTCATCGCGGATCCCCTTCGAGTACGGCGACCAGGTTCTGTTGCAGACACGGGCCGGAGGTGGCGTGAGCGAGGGCGCGGTCGGACTCGCCGCGGTGGACGCGGGCGGCGGCCTCGCCGATCCGGACGAGTCCGGCCGCCATGACGGAATGGGCCGCGAGCGCGCCTCCGGACGGGTTCACGCGCACGTCGTCGCGCAGCCGGAGCGCCTTGCGCAGGACGACCTCCTGCGAGGTGAAGGGCGCGTGCAGCTCGGCCGTGTCGACGGGCTTGTCGAAGGCGCCGGCCTTCTCGGCGGCCAGGCGGGTGGAGGGCGAGTCGGTCAGGTCCCGGACCCCCAGGCTGTGCGCCTCGATGCGGTGGTCGATGCCGCGGATCCAGGCGGGCCGTGCGCACAGTTCCCGGGCGCGGTCCCCGGCCGCGAGGATCACGGCGGCGGCGCCGTCGCCGATGGGCGGGCAGTCGCCGGTGCGCAGGGGACGTACGACGTACTCCCCCTGCTCCACCGCACCGCGCAGCTGAGCGTGGGGGTTGGCCGACGCGTCTTCGCGGCTTCGGGCGGCGACGGCCGCCAGCTCGGGCTCGTCCGTGTCGCCCGCGTCGATGAGCGCCTGTGCCTGGAGGGCGGCGAGCGCGACGGAGTCGGGCCACAGCGGGGCCACGTAGTACGGGTCGAGCTGCCGGGTCAGCACGTCACGCACGGATCCGGGCGACGACTTGCCGTAGGAGTACACGAGCGCGGTGTCGGCGTCGCCGGTCAGCAGCTTGGTCCACGCCTCGTACAGGGCCCAGGCGCCGTCCATCTCGACGTGCGACTCGGAGATCGGCGGCCAGGCTCCGACGCCGTCGAGGGCGAGGGTGAAGGAGAAGGCGCGCCCGGCGAGGTAGTCGCTGGAGCCGGAGCAGGTGAAGCCGATGTCGGCGGTCTTCAGGCCAGTCTGTGCGAGGACGTCGTGCAGCACCGGCATCAGCATCTCGACCTCGGAGAGGTCGTGCGAGGTGCGTCGGTGGTCGGTCTGCGCGAAGGCGACGACCGCAATCTCTCGCGTCACAACAGCTCCCTGTAAGTGTCGTAGTCCGCGTCGGGTTCGCCGGTCGGCCGGTAGTGGTCGGGGTAGCGGGAGTCGTCCGTCCACACGGCTTCGACGCGCAGGCCCATGCGCACCTGGTCGTAGGGAATGCCGCCGATCCGGCCGTGCAGGGCGAGGTCGGCACCGTCGAGGGCGATGTGGGCGTAGACGTACGGCACCTCGATGTCGAGATTCGCCGTATGCGCAGCCTTGATGTTGACGATGCAGTACGTGGTCACCGTGCCGCGCGGCCCCACCTCGACCTGTTCGGATGTGGCGACACCACATGTGGGGCAGGCGCCCCTCGGCGGTACGTACACCTTGGTGCAGGACGGGCAGCGCTCGCCGACCATGCGCCGGCCGCCCAGGGCTTGGATGTAGGCGGACTGGGCGCGGCCTGGCGAGTAGGTGTAGTCGAGGCGGGCGGCGGCGACGATGCCGGTGACCGGGTTCTCGAACTCGCCGCTGTGCACGGAGGGTTCGGGCTGGTCGGCACCGTCGTACGGCTCGAAGCAGGCGATGTCCGTGATGGCGCCGGAGCGTTCGTCGGCCCAGCGGATCCGGACCCGCATGCCGGTGTGCACGGCGTCCGGCCCGGAGGCGTCGAGAGCGTGCAGGAGGGCCGTGTCCGCGCCGTCGAGGCGTACCAGGACCCAGGCGAACGGGGTGGCCAGCGGCTGGCCGCGGCGGGGGTCGTGGTTCCAGGCCCAGGTGGTGACGGTGCCGGTTTGGGCCACCTCGACCAGGCCGCCGATCTCCTCGGCGGTGACGGGGTCGTACTCGACGGGCGGTACGAGAACGCGACCGTCGCCGGTGCCTACGCCGAGGACGACACGTTCGCGCAGGCCGGTCAGGAAGGCGCTCTGGACGGGGCCGAGGGAGCGGGTGAACGGGAACTCGACGACGAGCGGGGCTTGGAGGACTTCGGGCATCCCGGATGTCTCCTTCCGAGGGAGGGTCGGGCGCGGTCCGGGCAGGGTCAGGCGCGCTTGTACTCGGGCGGTCGCTTCTCCGCGAAGGCGCGGGCGCCCTCCTTGGCGTCGGCGGTGTCGAAGACGGGCCAGCCGCGCTCGAGTTCGGCGGCGAGCCCGTCGGCCTCGGTCAGTTCCGCGGTCTCGTACACCGAGGCCTTGACGGCCTCGACGGCGAGCGGGCCGCAGGCGTTGATCTGTTCGGCGATCTCCAGCGCCTTGGCGAGCGCGCCGCCGTCGGGGACGACATGGCCGATCAGGCCGATGTCGGCGGCCTCACGGGCGCTGTAGGGGCGGCCGGTGAGCAGCATCTCCAGGGCGTGGGTGCGCGGGATCTGGCGTTGCAGCCGGACCGTGGAGCCGCCGATCGGGAAGAGGCCGCGCCTGACCTCGAACAGACCGAAGGTCGCGGACTCGCCCGCGACCCGGATGTCGGTGCCCTGGAGGATCTCGGTGCCGCCGGCGACGCAGTACCCCTCGACGGCGGCGATCACCGGCTTGCCGGGGCGGTGGTGGCGCAGCATCGCCTTCCAGTGCAGGTCTGGGTCGGCCTTGAGCCGGTCCCGAAGGTGCTCGCCTGCCATGCCCTGTCCGGCGAGGGCCTTGAGGTCCATGCCCGCGCAGAACGCACCGCCGGCGCCGGTGAGCACGATCGAGCGGATCTCGTCGTCGGCGTCGGCCTCGATCCAGCCGTCGTACAGACCGACCAGCATCGACAGCGAGAGCGCGTTCTTGGCGTCGGGCCTGTTGAGCGTGAGTACCAGGGTGGCGCCTTCGCGCCGCACCGTGAGGTGTTCCGTCCCAGCCATGGGCCATCTCCCCTCTGACAGAACGAGAACAGGTTGCAGGAGGCGCCGGGGCACTTCAAGGGTTTTCTGACACTCAGTCAGATTTCTTCGACGCGGACCCTTCACAGTTGCGGCGCCCTTTGCTCTGATGACGGCGAACCGACCGTTGCCAGGCACGCCCGGGGTCAGGAGGAGCGGTGGAGTACAACCTTGCCGACCTGTTCGAGTCGGTCGTCGACGTGGTCCCGGACCGCGAGGCGCTCGTGTTCATCGACCATCCCGGCACCGGCGCGGAGCGCCGTCTGACGTACGCGGAGCTGGACGCGGCCGCCAATCGCGTCGGCCATCATCTCCTCGACAGCGGGGTGCGCCCCGGCGAGCACGTGGGGCTCCACCTGTACAACGGCGTCGAGTACCTGCAGACAGTGCTCGGCTGCCTGAAGGCGCGGATCGTGCCGGTCAACGTCAACTACCGTTATGTGGAAGAGGAGTTGGTCTATCTCTATCGGGACGCCGACCTGGCGGGCCTGGTCTTCGAGGCGGAGTTCACGGACTTGGTGGCGGCGGCGCTCCCGCACACGGACGCGCTGCGGCACCTGGTGCGGGTCGGGGAGCCGGCGCCAGGGGCGGCGCAGGTGGCGGCCGTCCCCTTCCCGGAAGCCGAGGCTGCCGGGTCCCCGGAGCGCGGGTTCGCGGCCCGCTCGGGGGACGACCAGCTCATCATCTACACGGGCGGCACCACCGGGATGCCCAAGGGCGTGATGTGGCGCCAGGAGGACCTGTTCTTCTCGGGGCTGGGCGGCGGCGCGCCGACCGGGGAGCCGGTGAGGAAGCCGCAGGAGCTGGCCGAACGGGTCGCGGCCGGCGGCGCGGGGATCACCTTCCTCCCCGCCGCCCCGCTGATGCACGGCACCTCCACACTGACCGCGTTCATCGGCTTCAACTTCGGCCAACGGGTGGTGCTGCACCGCAAGTTCGTGCCCGAGGAGGTGCTGCGGACGATCGAGAAGGAGAAAGTCACCAGCATGTCGCTGGTCGGTGACGCGATGCTGCGTCCGTTGATCGACGCGCTCGAAGGTCCGCTGAAGGGCGTCGACATGTCGTCGATGTTCAGCGTGTCGTCCTCGGGGGCGATCATGTCGGACACGGTCCGCCGACAGTTCCAGGCCCTCGTCCCGAACGTGATGCTGCTCAACAACTTCGGCTCCTCGGAGTCGGGCTTCAACGGCACGGCCACGGAGGACTCCGGCCCCGAGCGCGGCTTCCGCGTCCGCGTCAACTCCCGTACGCAGGTGGTGGATCCGGCAACCCGCGAGCCGGTCGCCGCAGGAGAGGTCGGGCGGGTGGCGCAGTGCGGCCATGTGCCGCTCGGCTACTACAACGACACGCGCAAGACCGCCGAGACGTTCTTCGAGAAGAACGGCGAGCGGTGGGTGCTGCTCGGCGACATGGCCACCGTCGACGAGGAAGGCGTGGTCACCGTCCTGGGCCGGGGCTCGCAGTGCATCAACACGGGCGGGGAGAAGGTCTATCCGGAGGAGGTCGAGCAGGCGCTCAAGTCCCATCCGGACGTGTACGACGCGATGGTGGCCGGGGTGCCGGACGCGAAGTGGGGACACCAGGTGGCGGCCGTGGTGCAGTTGCGCGGTGGCGCCGAGCGGCCGTCCCTGGAGGAGATCCAGACGCACTGCCGGTCCCGGCTCGCCGGTTACAAGATCCCGCGCAGGCTGGTGATCACGGAGACGCTCCGGCGGTCACCCAGCGGCAAGGCGGACTACCGGTGGGCCCGGGAGGTGGCGGCGTCGGCGGGCGGATGAAATTCGGTCCCGTTGGCTTGAACCGAAGGTGACGTGCGGACGTACTGGTGGTGGCAGGCTGGGCCTTCGGGCCCCGTTTGCCATGCCCCTCGCACGACCGCACGGAAGGACCTCCGGGTGTCTCTCTTCACTCGCTCTCGTCAACTGCCCGACGCCGAGGGTGAGGCGGTCCCGGACGGCGGCAACTCCGCTGCGACTGACGGGACGAGAGAGGACGAGGCGACCGGGGAGTCGGGCGAGGACGTCGACACGGCGGAGGGGAAGCCCGCAGAGGCGGAAGAAGCCGCACCGGCCGAGGACAAGAGCGCAGAAGTACCGGCCGACGAGGAGAAGGCCGCCACGCCGGAGCAGCCGGACGACACCGCCGACGAGGAGAAAGCGGCCTCGCCCGAGGACTCGGACGACGCCACCGACGGGGAGAAGGCCGCCACTCCGGAGGACTCGCACGACACCGCCGACGAGCCCGCGGAAGCGGCGACCGAGGACCGGCCCGACGCCGGCGAGTCCCCTGGCTCCCCGAAAGCCGGCTGGTTCGGATGGCGCCGCCGCTATCCCGGCGCCGCACGCGGTGTGGCCGTGGGAACAAGTGTGCTGGCCGGTGTGACGGTGCTGGCCGCGCTGCTCATGCCCAACCGGCTCGACAAGCTCACGCTGTTCTCCTTCTTCCGCGTGCCGGTCGAGGGGATCGTGCTGGCGTGCCTGCTGCTCGCGCTCCCTGGGAAGCCGCGGCGGATCACGGCCGTCGCCTCCGGCGCCGTCCTCGGACTGTTCACCGTTCTGAAGTTCCTGGACATGGGCTTCAACCAGTTTCTGGCCCGGCCGTTCGACCTCGTCTTCGACTGGATCCTGCTGGACGACGCCGCGGACTTCGTCAGGGAGTCGTTCGGCCGCTCGGGCGAGGTGCTCGCGATAGCCGCGGTGATCGTCCTGCTGATCGCCGTGCTCGCACTGAGCACGCTCGCGGTGGTGCGGCTGACGAACGTCATGGCCCGGCACCGTGCGGCGGCCATCCAGACCACCCTCGTCCTGGGCACCGCGTGGGTCACCTGCTTCACGCTGGGCGTACAGGTCGGCGGAGTCACGATCGCGACCAAGGGCAACACCGAGTTCCTCGCCAACCGTGTGGAGAGCGTGCGCAACGGCCTGGGCGACGCCAAGGTCTTCGAGAAGCAGGCCAAGGTCGACGCCTTCGCCGCCACCCCGCCCAACCAGCTGCTGACCGGACTGCGCGGCAAGGACGTCCTGTTCACCTTCATCGAGAGCTACGGCCGTGTCGCCCTCGACGATCCGGCGATGGCGCCGCAGATGGACGCGACCCTGAAGGAGGGCACGAGCCGGATCAAGGCGGCCGGCTTCGAGTCGCGCAGCGCCTGGCTCAGGTCGCCGGTGGCGGGAGCCGGCAGCTGGCTCGCCCACTCGACGTTCCTGTCCGGCCTGTGGGTCAAGAACCAGCAGCGGTACCGGAGCCTGACCACCGGCGACCGCGCGACCCTCACCAGCTACTTCCAGAAGACCGGTGCCTGGCGCACGGTCGGCATCGTTCCCGGTGTGCGCAAGGCCTGGCCAGAGGGCAAGTACTTCGGTCTCGACCACATCTACGACTCCACGCACCTCGGCTACCAGGGCCCGTACTTCAGCTGGACGCCCGTGCCGGACCAGTTCAGCATGGAGGCCTTCGAACGACTGGAGCACGGCAAGAAGGACCGCGATCCGATCATGGCGGAGATCATCCTTGCCTCCAGTCACAACCCCTGGTCCCCCATCGCCCGCATGACCGACTGGGACAAGCTCGGCGACGGCTCCGTCTTCGAGAAGATCAAGAAGGAGGGCACGGACCCCAAGGAGGTCTGGCAGAAGCCGGAGCGCGTCCGCACCGAGTACCGGCGCGCCATCCAGTACTCCGTGAACAGCCTGACCCAGTGGCTCGAGCGCTACGGCGACGACAACACGGTCCTCGTCTTCCTCGGCGACCACCAGCCGGTTCCCACGGTCACGGCCGGCAGCTCCAGCAAGGACGTGCCGATCACGATCGTCGCCCGCGACAAGAAGGTGCTGGACAGGATCTCCGACTGGGGCTGGACCGACGGGCTCAAGCCTGCCGACAACGCACCGGCATGGGGCATGGACAAGTTCCGCGACCGCTTCATGACGGCGTACCAGAAGTGATGCCTCACACCGTCAGGAACTCCTCCAGGATGTCCAGGAACTCCTGTCCAGTAACTCCCTGGGCCGGCGGCCCCCGGCGTGCTCTGCCGACAGCGGAGCCGGGGCGCCGGCTCTGAAGGGGTGAAAGACCGGCGTGTCGGCGATCCGGGTGACCGGGCTCGCCCGCCGCGGCGGGATTGCCTGGCAGAAAGTGCGCGACGTCCCCTTGCCCCGCCGGGGGTCGCCTGGATTACTGATCCCGAGCACCTCGACCGAATGATCGGTCGTCCGGAGCGTGCGGTGCGGAGGGAGAGGTCGGCATGGCGGACGCGACGGACCTGCTGGACTCGGGGGAACGGCTCGACGCGCAGGCGTTGCGGATCGTGCAGCTGGAGCGGTTGCGGGCCTCGCTGCGGCACGCCTACGAGCATGTGCCCTTCTACCGGGACTCCTTCGACACGGCAGGACTCCGCCCGGACGACTGCCGCTCCCTGGCCGACCTGGCCCGTTTCCCCTTCACCACCAAGGCGGACCTGCGGGAGAACTATCCGTACGGGATGTTCGCCGTGCCCCGGGACCGCATCCGGCGCCTTCACGCGTCGAGCGGCACCACCGGGCGCCCCACAGTCGTCGGCTACACGGACGGCGACCTCTCCCTGTGGTCCGACATGGTGGCGCGCTCCATCCGCGCGGCGGGCGGGCGGCCCGGTGACACGGTGCATGTGGCGTACGGCTACGGGCTGTTCACCGGCGGGCTCGGCGCGCACTACGGGGCCGAACGTCTCGGCTGTACGGTCATCCCCGCCTCCGGCGGCATGACGGCCCGCCAGGTCCAGCTGATCCAGGACCTCCGGCCCGAGATCATCATGGTGACGCCGTCGTACATGCTGACGATCCTCGACGAGTTCGAGCGCCAGGGCGTCGATCCGCGCGGCACCTCGCTGCGGGTCGGTGTCTTCGGTGCGGAACCCTGGACCGAGCAGATGCGGTGGGAGATCGAGGAGCGGTTCGCGATCGACGCCGTCGACATATACGGGCTGTCGGAGGTGATCGGTCCCGGGGTCGCGCAGGAGTGCGTGGAGACCAAGGACGGGCTGCACATCTGGGAGGACCACTTTTTCCCCGAGGTCGTCGATCCGATCACCGGCGAGGTGCTGCCCGACGGTGAGCGGGGCGAGCTGGTCTTCACCTCGCTCACCAAGGAGGCCATGCCGGTCGTCCGCTACCGGACCCGGGACCTCACCCGTCTGCTGCCGGGCACGGCCCGCGTCTTCCGGCGGATGGAGAAGGTGACCGGCCGCAGCGACGACATGGTGATCCTGCGCGGGGTGAACCTCTTCCCCACCCAGATCGAGGAGATCGTGCTGCGCACACCGGGCGTCGCTCCCCACTTCCAGCTCCGGCTCACCCGCGAGGGCCGCCTGGACGCCCTCACCGTCCGGGCGGAGGCCCGCCCCGACGCCACGCCCGAGGACCGGGACGCGGCCGCGCGGGCCATCACGGCGGCCGTGAAGGACGGCATCGGCGTGGCGGTCCGCGTCGAGATCGTCGATCCGGAGTCGCTGGAGCGGTCCGTGGGGAAGATCCGTCGGATCGAGGACCTGCGTCCACGCCAGTGACCGGCAGGAACCTGGTGCCGTGGGTACATTGCCTGCCACGGCACTAGCTGCCGGAAAACCTGTCCCTGAGCTCCCGCTTGAGGATCTTCCCGCTCGCGTTGCGGGGCAGTTCGTCCACGAACACCACCCGCTTCGGCGCCTTGAAGTGGGCCAGCTTCTCGCGAGCGTGGGCGAGGAGGTCCCCCTCGGTGACCTCGCCGCGCGGGACGACGACCGCGGTGACGGCCTCGATCCACCGCTCGTCGGGCAGGCCGATCACGGCGACCTCGGCGACGGCGTCGTGCGTGTAGAGCGCGTCCTCGACCTGGCGTGAAGCGACCAGAACGCCACCGGAGTTGATGACGTCCTTGACCCGGTCGACGATGGTGAAGTAGCCGTGTGCGTCGCGCACCGCGAGGTCGCCGGAGTGGAACCATCCGTCGCGGAAGGCCTCGGCGGTCTCCTCGGGCTTGTCCCAGTAGCCCTCGCACAACTGCGGGGAGCGGTAGACGACTTCGCCGGGGGTGCCGTCGGGCACGTCCCTGCCGTCCTCGTCGACCACGCGGGCGTCCACGAACAGGACGGGCCGGCCACAGGAGTCCATCCGGCCCTTGTGCTCGTCGGGTGCGAGGACGGTCGCCAGGGGGCCGATCTCGCTCTGGCCGAAGCAGTTGTAGAAGGCCAGCTTCGGGAGCCGTTCCCGCAGCCGTTCGAGGACGGGTACCGGCATGATCGACGCTCCGTAGTACGCCTTGCGCAGTCCGCCGAGATCGCGGGTGGCGAAGTCGGAGCGGCCGGACAGGCCGATCCAGACCGTGGGCGGGGCGAACAGGCTGTCCGCGCGGCCGGCCTCGATCAGGTCGAAGAGGCGGTCGCCGTCCGGCGCGTCGAGGATGAGGTTCGTGGCGCCGACCGCGAGGTACGGCAGCAGGAACACATGCATCTGGGCCGAGTGGTAGAGCGGCAGCGAGTGCACCGGGCGGTCGCCCGCGCTGAGGTCCAGAGCGGTGATCGCGCTCAGGTACTCGTGCACCAGGGCGCGGTGGGTCATCATCGCGCCCTTCGGCAGGGCCGTGGTGCCGGAGGTGTACAGCAATTGCACCAGGTCCTCGCCGCGCGGCTCCGGGCCGTCGTACGCGGGTGTCGAGGCCTGCCGTGCCAGCAGCGAGTCCTCGGCGTCGCGCAGGGGCAACGTCCTTACACCGTCAGGAAGTTGACCGGCGAGGCCGGGGTCGGCCAGCACCAGCGTGCTGCCCGACTGGCCAACGATGTACGCGAGGTCGTCGCCCGTCAGGTTCTGGTTGACCGGCACATGCACCAGGCCCGCGCGGGCACAGGCGAGGAAGCCGATCAGATACGCGTCCGAGTTGTGGCCGTACGCGCCGACCCGGTCACCGGGGACGAGTCCCTCGCCGAGGAGCAGCCCGGCCGCGCGGGAGACGGCCTGGTCCAGTTCCTCGTACGTCCAGGCGCGGTCGGCGTACTCCACCGCCACCCGCGCCGGGGTGCGTCGGGCACTGCGGCGCAGCACCCCGTCAACCGTACTGCCGTGTCCAGGCGTCATGACACATGATCCTCGGGCCGCCGCGGAAGGAGGTCAAGCACCGCCGATCACCACGCCCCGGGGACACATACCCACTGGTACGGTCAACCGCTCCTTCCCTCAACGACGTTGGGAGGCACGATGCGCGCCCGTATGAGACGGCTCGCCGTCACAGCCGTCGCCCTGCTCACCGCCGCCACCGCACTGCCGGCGGCCGCGGCACAGAGCCGGGAACCACAGGAACATCCGTCCGACCGTGGTCTGTCCGCCGTGATCCGCTACACCGAGTACGGCATTCCGCACATCGTCGCGAAGGACTACGCGAACCTCGGCTTCGGCACCGGGTGGGCGCAGGCCGCCGACCAGGTGTGCACGCTCGCCGACGGCTTCTTGACCGTGCGCGGCGAACGTTCGCGGTACTTCGGGCCCGACGCGGCGCCCGACCAGTCGCTGTCCTCGGCCGCGCGGAACCTCTCCAGCGACCAGTACTTCCGCGGGGTGCGGGAGTCCGGCACGGTGGAGAAGCTGGTCGCCGAACCGGCGCCGCGCGGTCCGAGCCGTCAGACGAAGGACCTGATGCGGGGCTTCGCGGCGGGCTACAACGCCTGGCTGAAGCAGAACCGGATCACGGACCCGGCGTGCCGGGGTGCCGCCTGGGTGCGTCCGGTGACGTCCCTGGACGTCGCCGCACGGTCCTTCGCGTTCGCGGTGCTCGGCGGACAGGGCAGGGCGGTGGACGGCATCACGGCGGCGCAGCCGCCCACCTCGGCGACGGCGCCGACGGCCGCGCCGGACGCCCGCGACACCGCTCGGGCCGCGTGTGAACTCCTCGCCGCGGACTCCGCCGACATGGGCTCCAACGCGGTCGCCTTCAGCGGCGCGACGACGGCGAACGGACGCGGACTGCTGCTGGGCAATCCGCACTATCCCTGGCAGGGCGGGCGCCGCTTCTGGCAGTCGCAGCAGACCATCCCGGGCGAGCTGAACGTGGCCGGCGGCTCGCTGCTCGGCTCGCCGGCGGTGTCCATAGGTCACACCGCACATGTGGCGTGGAGCCACACCGTGGCCACCGGTGTCCCCCTCGACCTCCGTCAGCTCACCCTCGATCCGGCCGACCCCACCGCGTACCTCGTGGACGGCAGGACGGAGCGGATGACGAAACGCACGGTCACCGTCGAGGTCAAGGGCGGCGCCCCGGTGACCCGCACCCAGTGGTGGACGCGGTACGGCCCCGTGGTCACCGCGCTCGGTGCCTCGCTGCCCCTGCCGTGGACGTCCACGACGGCGTACGCGCTGGGCGACCCCAACGCCGCCAACCTGCGTAGCTCCGACACCGCGCTCGGCTTCGGCAGGGCCCGCAGCACGGCCGACCTGCTGGGCTCACTGCGCCGCACACAGGGTCTGCCCTGGGTCAACACGATCGCCGCCGACTCGGGCGGCCACACACTGTTCACGCAGTCGCAGGTGCTCCCCCGGATCACCGACGAGCTGGCGCAGCGCTGCTCCACTCCCCTGGGCAAGGTCACCTATCCCGCGTCGGGGGTCGCGGTCCTCGACGGGTCGCGCGGCGACTGCGCGCTCGGCAGCGACCCCGACGCCGTTCAGCCGGGGATCTTCGGGCCGGCCAGGATGCCGGTCCTGAAGGACGCCCCGTACGCGGAGAACTCCAACGACAGCGCCTGGCTGGCCAACGCGGACCGTCCGCTGACCGGGTACGAGCGGATCTTCGGCACGATCGACACGCCTCGTTCCCTGCGCACCCGGGGCGCGGTCGAGGACGTGGCGGCACTGGCCGAGAAGGGGGCCCTGACCGTACGGGATCTCCAGGCGCAGCAGTTCGCCGACCGGGCGCCCGCGGGGGACCTGGCCGCGACGGACACGGCGAAGGCGTGCGCCGCGCTGCCCGGCGGCATGGCGACGAGCGGCGACGGCAGGTCCGTCGACGTGCGCGAGGCGTGCGGGGTGCTCGCGAGGTGGGACCGCTCCATGGACACCGGCAGCCGGGGCGCGTTGCTGTTCGACCGGTTCTGGCGGAAGCTGACGGCGGCCGTGCCGGCGGCCCGGTTGTGGAAGGTCCCGTTCTCGGCTGACGATCCGGTGCGCACCCCGAACACGCTCGACACGGGGGCACCGGGTTTCACCACGGCGCTCGCCGACACGGTGGCCGAGCTGCGGGCGGCGGGCATCGCGCTCGACTCCCGGCTCGGGGAGCACCAGTTCGTCGTACGGGACGGCCGCCGTATCCCCGTTCCGGGCGGCACCGAGGCGCTGGGCGTGTGGAACAGGGTGGAGCAAGTGTGGAGCGCGGCGGGCGGCGGTTACACGGAGGTGACGACCGGGTCGAGCTACATCCAGGCCGTGGGCTGGGACGGCGGTCGCTGCCCGGTGGCCCGTACGCTGCTGACGTACTCCCAGTCCTCGAATCCGAACTCGCCGCACTTCGACGACCAGACGCGGTTGTTCTCCGGGGAGAAGTGGGTGACGTCCCGGTTCTGTGAGAAGGACGTCCTGTCCTCACCGGGGCTGAAGATCGTCCGCGTACGCGAGCGCTGACGCTGTCGCTGTCGACCGCGTATCCCGGTGGTGTGGTCCCGTCACCCATGTGGCGGGACCACACTTTTCGCTAGGCCGGGACATGGCCGAGTTTGTCGGGGTTCAGTACCGCGTAGATGCCGTCGATCAGGCCGTCGCGCACGTCGATGGTGAGGAGCTGGTCGATCCCGTCGACCGCCAACGCCATCGCGGGGCGGCCGTTGACGTCCACGCGGCGGGGCGTCCCGAACGGCCGGCGGACGACAGAGCTCGCGAAGAACAGGACCACCTGGTCTCGGCCCTCGACGGGCCGCAGAGCCGCTCTGACCTTGCCGCCGCCGTCGTTCCAGGCGGCCACGTCATCGGTCAGGAGGTCGCTGAGGGTGGCCAGGTCGCCGCTCTGCGCGGCCTTCAGGAACCGTGCCAGCAGCTTGGCGTGCTCGTCCTCGGTGAGAGCGAAGCGGTCGCGTCCGGCGGCGAGTCGGCGGGCGCCCCGCAGGTGCATCTGACGGCAGTTGGTCTCGGTGGTGTCGATGACCCGCGCGATCTCGCCATACGACAGTTCGAAGGCCGCACGCAGGACGAACACCGCCCGCTCGGGGGGTGACAGACGCTCCATCAGGTGGACGGTCGCATAGGCGACGGTGTTCCGCAGCTCCGCGGTGTCCAGCGGACCGAGCGCGTCGGTGGCCACGGGTTCGGGCAGCCAGGGCCCGATGTACGCCTCGCGGGTCGCCCGTGCCGACCTGAGCCGGTCGAGGGCGAGTCGCGAGACGAGGGGGATGAGGAAGGCCCCGGGTTCGCGGGTTCCGGTGCGATCGGTGCCGGTCCACCGCAGGTGGGCGTCCTGGACGATGTCCTGGGCGTCCCACATGCTGCCGAGCAGCCGGTAGGCGAGCCCGAGCAGCAGGGGACGGCAGGTCTCGAACTGCTCGGTCGCCGGTTCCGGGGTTTCCAATGCCCATGTCCTTCCCAGTCGTTCGATGCGCGGTGCGGGCGTGTGCGGTGGCCGCGTTCAGTGCGCCGTGGCCGCACCAGTC
The DNA here is from genome assembly GCF_045041235.1 of Streptomyces sp. NBC_00076. NCBI lineage: Bacteria > Bacillati > Actinomycetota > Actinomycetes > Kitasatosporales > Streptomycetaceae > Streptomyces > Streptomyces sp. NBC_00076. The sequence continues at coordinate 10,063,475 of NZ_CP108242.1, read as the reverse complement.
AACTCCGCCACGAACCCGTCGCGCCACCCGGCGTGGTGGCAGTACGACTCAGGGTGAGGGCGGCGCGCGCGTCGTCGGCGCCGCGCGGTTCGTTCATGAAGGCGCGGTCCCGGCCGCCGACCGCGAGCCGGGCGAGTTCTGCGGGCGCCTTCTTCGGCCGGGGCTGGCGTCTTCGTCGGGCGCGACGGGCGTCCCCTTCGACCAGAGCGCGTCGAGCATGCCGGCGAGCCCGGGCACACTCTCGTGCGGCGGCCGGGGTGTCGTCGACGATGGTGTCCCCGGGGGCCGATTCCGGGGTGCCGATCCACGTCACCCCGAATGTCGACCACCCCCGTACCGGGCGGCCTCACGGGCCGGCACGGTACGGGGGTGGCACGGTGACGACGATGTCGACCGCCATCCGGTCCGGGTCGGGATCCGGGTCCGGCACGCCGGCGTCGCGACGCCGCGGAGGTCCGTCGAACGCCTCGGGCACCCGGCCGGCGACCCCGGTGGTGCCGTGGACAGCTTGCCCGGACGGCGCTGGTCACACGGGGCGCGTACGGCCCTCCCAGTACGGGTCCCGCAGCCGCCGCTTGTACAGCTTGCCGTTGGGGTCGCGGGGCATCTCGGCGATGAAGTCGACGCTCTTGGGCCGCTTGTACCCGGCGAGTTGCTCGGCGCAGTGGTCGAGAAGCGCGGCGGCTAGGGCGGGGCCGGGCTCGTGTCCGGGGGCCGGCTCGACGACCGCCTTGACCTCCTCGCCCCAGTCGTCGTGCGGGATGCCGAAGGCGGCGGCGTCGGCGACCGCGGGGTGGGCGAGCAGGACGGACTCGATCTCGGCGGGGTAGATGTTCACGCCTCCCGAGATGATCATGTCGATCTTGCGGTCGCGGAGGAACAGGTAGCCGTCCTCGTCGAGACAGCCGAGGTCGCCCACGGTGAAGAAGTCGCCGATGCGGTTCTTCCGTGTCTTGGCGTCGTCCTTGTGGTACGAGAAGCCGCCGGTGTTCATCTTCAGGTAGACGGTGCCGAGTTCGCCGGGCGGCAGCCGGTTGCCGTCGTCGTCGAAGATCGCGAGCTCGCTGATGGGCCAGGCCTTGCCGACCGTGCCTGGCTTCTTCAACCAGTCCTCGGCGGTCGCGAAGGCTCCCCCGCCCTCGCTGGCCGCGTAGTACTCCTCCACACAGTCGCCCCACCAGTCGATCATGGCCCGTTTGACGTGGTCCGGGCAGGGCGCGGCGCCGTGGATGGCGTGGCGCATGGAGGAGACGTCGTAGCGGTCCTTGATGTCGTCCGGCAGGGCCAGCAGACGGTGGAACTGGGTCGGGACCATATGGGTGTGCGTGCACCGGTGGGTGTCGATCAGGCGGAGCATCTCCTCGGGCGTCCACTTGTCCATCAGGACCAGGCGGTGGCCGATGTGCAGGGACGCGCCCGCGAACTGGAGGACGGCGGTGTGGTACAGCGGTGAGCAGACGAGGTGCACGTTGTCGCCGAACGGCCGGATGCCGAAGATGCCGAGGAAGCCGCCGAGGTACGCCTCCTCGGGGGCCTTGCCGGGCAGCGGGCGCCGAATGCCGCGCGGGCGGCCGGTGGTGCCCGAGGTGTAGTTCATGACCCAGCCGAGGGTGCGGTCGGCGGGCGCCGACTCCGGTTGCCCGTCGAGGAGTTCGGCGTACGGCCGGAAGCCCTCGACCGTGCCGACCGCGTACCGGTGAGTGGCGGGGAGGCCGGCCTCGTCGGCGGCGTGGCGGGCGGGGCCGGCGAAGCGCTCGTGGGTGAGGAGGACCTTGGCGCCGGAGTCGGCGACGATCCAGGCGATCTCGGGGCCGACGAGGTGGTGGTTGACCGGGACGAGGTAGAAGCCCGCCTGGCTGGCGGCCAGGTAGGCGGTGAAGAACTCCGGCCCGTTGGGCAGGACCACCGCGAAGGCGTCGCCGCGTTCCAGTCCGGCCGCGCGCAACCCGTGCACCAGGCGGTTGGTGGCGGCGTGCAGGCGTCCGGCGGTCCACGGTTCGCCGTCCGGTGCGATGAGGACGGTGCGGTCCGGGTGCCCGGTGGCCTGGGCCCAGAAACCGGTGGGTGGTGTGCTCGTGGTGGCAGCGGGGGAGGTGCTCACGACTGGCCGCTCCTTCCGGCGATGCGGTTGATGCGGTCGACGGCCCGTTCGAAGCCTCGGGTGAGGTCGTCGAAGACGGCCTGGACGCTGCGTTCGCTGGTCATCCGGCCGACGATCTGGCCGACCGGCGTACCCAACAGCGGGTCGACCTCGTACTTCTGGATGCGTGAGACGGCCTCGGCGACGAGGAGTCCCTGCAGTGGCATGGGGAGGGTGCCGGGTCCGTCGGGGTCGTCCCAGGCGTCGGTCCACTCGGTGCGCAGCTGGCGCGCGGGCTTGCCGGTGAGGGCGCGGGAGCGGACGGTGTCGCCGGAACCGGCGGCGAGCAGCTTCTGCGTCAGGGCGGGCGAGTGCATGTCCGCTTCTGTGGTGGTCAGCCACAGGGAACCCAGCCACACTCCCTGGGCTCCGAGTGCCAGTGCCGCCGCCACCTGCTGACCGCTTCCGATCCCCCCGGCGGCCAGCACCGGCAGTGGGTCGACGGCCTCGACGACCTCGGGCGTGAGCACCATGGAGGCGATCTCGCCGGTGTGACCGCCGGCCTCGTACCCCTGGGCGACCACGATGTCGATGCCCGCCTCCTGGTGCTTGCGGGCGTGCCGGGCGCTGCCCGCGAGCGCGGCGACGAGCACGTCCTGGTCGTGGGCGCGGTCCACCACGTCGGCGGGCGGTGAGCCGAGGGCGTTGGCGAGCAGCCGTATCGGATAGTCGAAGGCGACGTCGAGTTGGGTGCGGGCGACCTGCTCCATCCAGCCGGTGATGCGCCAGCCGGAGGCCTCTCCCGCGGCGAGTTCGGGCACGCCGTGCTTGGCGAGGGTGTCCTGGACGAACTGCCGGTGCCCCTCGGGGATCATCGCCTCGACATCGGCCTCAGTGACTCCCTCCACCTTCTTGGCGGGCATGACGACGTCGAGACCGTACGGCTTGCCGTCGATGTGCGCCTCGATCCAGTCGAGGTCACGTTTGAGGTCGTCGGGGGCGGTGTAGCGGACCGCGCCGAGCACTCCGAAGCCGCCGGCCCGGCTGATGGCCGCGGCTACGGCGGGGAACGGCGTGAAGCCGAAGACGGCGTGCTCGACTCCCAGTGTCTTGCTCAGCTCCGTCTGCATGGGCGCAGGATGCCGCAGTCCTCCGGACGACGGAAGAGGTTTTCTGATGCTCCGTCAGATTTCTTGAGTGCCAGCACGTCCCGTTGACACGCCGCCCACCTGACACGAAAGTTTCACCGCGCAAGGTGATCCCGGAAAGATACTTTCAGTCAGCGGGAGGTTGCCCATGAGGGACGACGCGGCGGACAGAGCGGCGGACGGGCGCGGACCGACCCGCCGTCAACTGGGGCGACGAGCACTGGCCTTGGGCGGCGCCCTCACCATCGCCCCTCTTCCGGCTGGACCGGCCGGCGCGGTTGAGGCGGCCGGGTCGGCCAGGCGTCCCACCCTGCGGCACGGCTCCCCCGAACGCGCCGGGTTGCTCCCCGCTCACCTGCGTCAACTCGTCACAGATGCCGAGGCCTTCCTCGGCCCCTCCCCCAGCCATCCCTGGTACGCGGGCGCCGTGCTGCTCGCCGGGCGCGGCGGCACGGTGGCCCTGCACCGGCCCATCGGCATGGCGGTGCGCTACCGGGCGTACGACGAGAAGACCGACACGGGCGTCGAGTTCCCGGCCGACCAGCAGATCCCCATGGCGGAGGACACCGTCTTCGATCTCGCCTCCGTGTCGAAGCTGTTCACCTCGATCCTCGCCGTGCAGCAGATCGAGCGGGGCGCGCTGGAGCTGGAGGGGAGGGTCGCGGGATACCTTCCGGAGTTCGGCGGGGCGGGCAAGCAGGACATCACGATCCGTCAACTCCTCACCCACACCTCGGGTTTCCGCGCCTGGATCCCGCTGTACAGGGCCCCGTCGTACGAGGAGAAACTCCGCCTCATCTGGGACGAGGCGCCGCTCAACCCACCGGGGTCCGCCTACCTCTACTCGGACCTGAACCTGATCTCGCTGCAACTGGTGCTGGAGAAGGTCACGGGCCGCGCGTTGGACACCCTCCTGCACGACGAGGTCACCGCCCCGCTCGGCCTCCGCCACACGCGCTACAACCCGCCCGCCTCCTGGAGAACGAGGATCGCGGCGACGGAGGACGCCCGCGCCCCCTGGTCGGGGCTCGACAGAGGACTCGTGTGGGGCGAGGTGCACGACGAGAACGCGTTCGGCCTGGGTGGCGTGGCCGGTCACGCCGGGGTGTTCTCGAACGCCTGGGACCTGGCCGTCCTCGGCCGCACGCTGCTCAACGGCGGGACCTACGGCCGCGCCCACGTCCTGCGACCGGAGTCGGTGGAGCTGATGTTCACCGACTTCAACACCGCCTTCCCCGGCGACGAGCACGGCCTCGGCTTCGAGCTCTACCAGCACTGGTACATGGGCGCGATGGCCACCCCGCGCACGGCAGGGCACACCGGGTTCACCGGCACCTCGCTGGTCCTCGACCCGACGACCGACTCCTTCCTGATCGTTCTCGGCAACTCCGTCCACCCGGTGCGCAGTTGGCGTTCCGGCTCCGCGCCCCGGGTCGCCGTCGGCAACCACCTGGCGCGCGCCGTGCCGGTGCGGCCGCGGCACGGTCGTACGGCCTGGTTCTCCGGAATGACGAATGCCACGACCGCCGGCTCACGCTGCGCTGGCGCTACGCGACCGACCGGCTGTACGTCGGGCGCGGCGCGTACGTCGACGGGCTGCGCGTTCAGGCGGCGGACGGCGTCCTGTTCGACGAGGCACGTCCGGCGGACGGTGCGCGCATCGAGGCCAACGGCTGGACCGCCTCCGCGGACTGACGGCTCAGCCGGGGATGTCCATGCGCTGGGTACCGACGACCGACAGCAGCCGGAACGCCTCCTCGGACGGCGACCCCGGTGCGACGGTGTAGATGATCACGCGCTGGTCGCGGTCGGTGATGTCCAGGACGTCGCAGTTGACGGTGACGGGGCCGACGACGGGGTGGTCGAAGGTCTTGCAGAGGGTGGGGCGCGCGGCCACCTCGTGGGCGGCCCACAGTCGCGCGAACTCCTCGCTGCCGGCGAGGAGTTCCTCTACCAGGCCGGTCATTTCCGGGGTCGTCGGGGTAGCGGGCCGCGGCGGCGCGAAGGTGCTGGACGGCGCTCCGGGAGAACGCGTCGGCGTCCGACACGCTGTACAGCCACCGGCCACCGCGACGCGGCTCCAGGAACCTCCGCCGGACGAGGTTGCGGTCGCGGCGGGGAAGGGCGGAGAAGTCCTCCATGAGGGCTGCCGCCAGGTCGTTCCAGGCGATGACCGCGTACGTCGCCGACAGCACGATCGCGGCGGCCTGTGGCAGCCGGTTCAGCAGGTCGCCCGGGTGCTCCTCGCGGCCCGTACGGAGACCCAGCTCAAGGCGGTGACCGAGGAGATCCGGGCCGCGGGAGGCACCGCGGACTACGTACGCTGCGACCTTGCCGATCCGGCCGGCATCCGCGCCGCCGTCGACCGGACGGTGGAGCTGTACGGCCGTCTCGACGTCGCCTTCAACAACGCGGCGACCATCCAGCCGTCGGGCCCGCACCTCCAGCGTGGGCAGCCTGAGGGCCAACCCGTGGCTGCCCGCGTACGGCGCGGCGAAGCGGGCGCTGAACCGAAGCCGCACGGACGTCCTCAGTCGTCACCGGATTCCAGCACCGCCATCGCCGCGTTGTGCCCCGGCACCCCGCTCACCCCTCCCCCGCGCACCGCGCCCGCCCCGCACAGCAGCACGTTGGGGTGCCGGGTCTCCACGCCCCAGCGGCCGGTGCCGTCCTGGGCGTACGGCCAGGCGAGGTCCCGGTGGAAGATGTTGCCGCCGGGAAGACGGAGGTCCCGCTCCAGGTCGAGCGGGGTCTTCGCCTCGATGCAGGGCCGCCCGTCGGCGTCGGTGGCCAGACAGTCGGCGAGCGGCTCGGCGAGGTGGGCGTCGAGCTGGGCGAGGGTCGACTTCAGGAGGTCGTCGCGTACGGCGTCGTTGTCCCGCTCGAAGAGCCGGGCCGGTGTGTGCAGTCCGAACAGGGTCAGGGTCTGGTAGCCCTGTTCGACGAGGTCCGGGCCGAGGATCGTCGGGTCGGTGAGCGAGTGGCAGTAGATCTCGGAGGGCGGGGCGGCGGGCAGTTCACCGGACGCGGCCTGGGTGTGGGCGGCGGCCAGTTGCTCGTAGCCCTCGGCGATGTGGAAGGTGCCGGAGAACGCCTCGCGCGGGTCCACGGACTCGTCACGCAGCCGTGGCAGCCGCTTGAGGAGCATGTTCACCTTGAGCTGGGCACCCTCGGCGGGCGCGGGGGCCTGGTCGCCGGTGAGGGCGGCCAGTTCCTGCGGGGAGGCGTTGACCAGGACGTGCCGGGCGCCGACCGTGCCCTCCCCGTCGGCGGTCCGGTAGGTGACCTCCGCGGTGTTTCCGTCGGTGTCGATGCGTACCGCCTCGTGTCCGGTGGTCAGGACGGCGCCCGCCGCTCGTGCCGACTGGGCCAGCGCGTCGGTGAGGGCGCCCATGCCGCCGACGGGTACGTCCCAGGCTCCGGTTCCGCCGCCGATGACGTGGTAGAGGAAGCAGCGGTTCTGCCGCAGCGAGGGGTCGTGGGCGTCGGCGAAGGTCCCGATGAGGGCGTCGGTGAGGACGACGCCCCGCACCAGATCGTCGGCGAAGCGGTCCTCGATCGTCGCGCCGATCGGTTCCTCGAAGAGGGTCTGCCAGGCGTCCTCGTCGTCGATGCGGCGGCGCAGTCCGTCGCGGGTGGGCAGCGGCTCGGTGAGCGTCGGGAAGACCCGCTGGGCGACGCGGCCGGTCATGTCGTAGAACCGCTGCCAGGCCTGGTACTCGCGCTCTCCGCCGGTGAGTCGGGCGAACGCCTCTCGGGTGCGTCGTTCGCTGCCGCCGACCAGGAGTCCGGTCGGGCGGCCGTCCCTCTCGACGGGGGTGTACGACGACACGGTGCGGGTGCGGACGCGGAAGTCGAGCCCGAGGTCCCGCACGACCTTCTTCGGCAGCAGGCTGACCAGGTACGAGTAGCGTGACAGCCGCGCGTCCACACCGGTGAACGGGCGGGTGGACACGGCGGCGCCGCCGGTGCGCTCCAGCCGCTCCAGGACCAGCACGGAGCGTCCCGCCCGGGCCAGATAGGCGGCGGCGACAAGGCCGTTGTGGCCGCCACCGATCACTACGGCGTCGTACGTCCGGTGTCCCTCGTGTACAGGCATGGTTCTTCGTAACACGGGGTGATCCACGTCGGCCAGAGATGGGCCGCGGCCGGGTCAGTGGCCGCCGGTCATGCGTCGCTGCCGCACCTCGGCCACCTGGCGGTACAGATCCGCTGCTTCGGCGCCCCGCCCGAGCTGCTCCAGGCAGTGGGCCTCGTCGTTCCGGCTGGCGAGGGTGTCGGGGTGGTCGGCGCCCAGGACGCGCTCGCGGGAGGCGGCCACCCGGCGGTACTCGGTCAGCGCGTCCGGCCAGCGGCCCAGCCACCCGAGGCCGACGGCGACCTCGCGGCGGCTGACCAGGGTGTCCGGGTGGTCGGCGCCCAGGACGCGTTCGCGGATCGCGCACACGTCGCGGGACTCGGCGAGGGCCTCCTCCCAGCGGCCGAGTCGGCCGAGGTTCACGCCCAGGCCGTGGCGGGCGCGCAGGGTCTCGGGGTGGGCGGGGCCCTGGATCCGGGTGCGGTCGTCGATCAGGTCGCGGTAGAGCTGGAGCGCCTCCGTGCTGCCGCCGAGGCGGCCGAGGCTGATGCCGACCTCGTAGCGGGCGGCGAGGGTGTCGGCGTGGTCGGGACCCAGGGCCTGGGCGCGGGCCTCGGCGACCTCGCGGTAGGTCTGCAGGGCTTCCGGCCAGCGGCCCAACTGGCCGAGCGCGTAGGCGACCTCGTAGCGGGTGACCAGGGTGTCGGGGTGGTGCGGGCCGAGCACCCGGGCGCGCGCGGCCGCCACGTCGCAGGCCATGCTGTACGAGTCCTCCAGGCGGCCGAGCCTGCTGAGGTTGAAGGCGAGGTTGTGGCGGCAGCGCAGGGTGTCCGGGTGATCGGCGCCCATGATGCTCTCGCGGGCGGCGAGCACCGAGTTGTAGACCTGGTGGGCGTCGAAGTGGCGCCCCAGCTGTCCGAGGACGTACGCCATTTCCTGGCGCGCGGCGAGGGTGTCGGGGTGGTCCGGGCCGAGCGAGATGCTCCGGGAACGGGCGACGTGCTTGTACTCGCGCAGGGCGTCGGCGGCGCGGCCGGTGCGGCTGTAGGTGAAGGCGACCTCGTAGCGGCTGGCGAGGGTGTCGGGGTGGTCGGGGCCCAGGAGGTGTTCGCGTTCGGCGGCGACCGCGCGGTGCACCTCACCGGCCTCGGCCCAGCGGCCGAGCCGTCCCAGGCTGAGCCCGGCGTTGTGTCGTCCGGCGAGCGCGGTGACCGCCTCCGGGGAGGGGGCGGGCGGTGCGTCGGGCACCGGTTCCTCGGGTCTGCCACCCGGCGGGCGCGGGATCCATTCGCCGGTGAGGCCCGCCCCCGCGTCGGGGGCCGCGGTGCGCAGTCCGGCGCCGGTGGCCTTGTGCCCGGTGGTCATGCCCCGGGTCCAGGACGGCAGGCGGGCTCCGCGCGGGGTGGCCGGCTCGGGCGGGCGCAGATCCGGCTGCGGGGTCGCGACGGTCGGCACGTACGTCGGTGTGGCGCGTCCGTCGCTGATCCGGCGGCCCAGCTCGCGGGCGTCGTTCGGGCGTTGCTCGGGGCTCTTGGCGAGCAGGTCGAGGATGACCTCCTCCAGGTAGGCGGGCAGGTCGGCGCGGTGGCTGCGGGGCGGGCGGGGCGGTGTGTCGCGGTGGCCGATGAGGATCGCCCAGGGGTCGTCGAGGTCGAAGGGCGGGGCGCCGGTGGCGATCTCGTACAGCACGCAGCCCAGTGAGTACAGGTCGCTGCGCTGGTCGACCTCGACACCGCCGATCTGCTCCGGCGACATGTAGTGCGGGGTGCCCATGGCGATGCCGGTGCCGGTGAGGCGGGAGGTGAAGCCGATGTCGTGGCCGAGGCGGGCGATGCCGAAGTCGCAGATCTTCACGGTGCCGTCGGTCAGCCGCACGATGTTCGCGGGCTTCAGGTCGCGGTGCACGATGCCCTGTTGATGAGTGTAGGCGAGGGCGGCGGCGACCTGGTCGGCGATCTCGACGACGTCGGGGACGGGCAGCGGGTGCTGCTTGTTGTCCTCCAGGAGCTGGCTGAGGTTGCGGCCCTCCAGGAGTTCCATGACGAGGTAGAGGACGCCGTCCCACTCGCCGAAGTCGTGGACGACGGTCACACCGCGGTGCTGGAGGGCGGCTGCCACCCGGGCCTCGCGCCTGAACCGCTCCCTGAGGACCCCGGTGAAGGCCTGGTCGTGGTGCCCGCCCAGCGGCTTGAGGCACTTCACGGCGACCTGCCGGCCCAGCGACTCGTCGCGCGCCCGCCACACCTCGCCCATACCGCCCCGCCCGATCTGGTCGAGCAGCCGGTACCGGCCGTGGATCAGCCTGCTGTCCCCCATCTCCTGCGACCGCCCCCGTCGACTCCGCCCCACCCGCCCCTGGCTGGTCCAGTATGGCGAGCTATCGTCCGAGTTTGTACGGTGCCGGGCGAGCAGTCGGTCCGAGGCGGGCCATGGCGCGCAGAATGTGTTTGGGCGGGAGTTGCCAGCGCAGACGTGCGGGAACGCAGCGCAGCAGGGTGCCCGTCGCTCGCAGCCGCCGGGTGACGGTCGCCGGTTTCGGGGCCGGCCTGCCGTACAACTCGTGGGCGTACGGCGGCAGGGCGGCGTACGCCAGATGTGCCACACGCCGCCACAGCACCTCGCGCGCCGGGACCAGGAGGGGGTGCGCCGGAGGGCGGAGCAGGAAGTCGTCCACCGCGCGGGCCTCTTCTCCGGCGGCGAGGTCGGGTCGCACCTTCTCGAAGTAGGCGGTCATCTCGGCCTGGTTCCCCGGTACGGCGTCAGGGTCGAGGCCCACCAGACGGGCACTGACCCGGTGCTCGCCGATGTACCGGTCGGCCTGCGCGTCGGTGAGCGGAAAGCCGGAGCTGCGGGCGACGTACAGGTACGAGTCGATCTCGGCGCAGTGCACCCACAGCAGCAGTTCGGGTTCGTCGACGCCGTAACGCTCGCCGGTGTCGGGGTCGGTGGCTCCGAGCATGCGGTGGATCTTGCGGACCCGGGCGCCCGCCCTCTCCGCTGCCTCGGTGCTGCCGTAGGTCGTGGTGCCGACGAAGTCGGCGATGCGCAACAGGCGGCCCCAGGCGTCGTTGTGGAAGTCGGAGTTCTGCATGACACCACGTACCGCGCGCGGGTGCAGTGCCTGGAGATAGAGGGCGCGTATCCCCGCGACCCACATCATCGGGTCGCTGTGCAATTGCCAGGTCACGGAGGAGGGCCCGAACAGCCCCGGGTCGGCCTCGCTCATGGCCCCACCCTGCCATGGGCCGGGGCTCTGGTCGATACCGCCGGTAAGGCCTGCGGTGGGCGGGGCGGGAAACAATCGTCACCCGCCACCTCGTCGGCCGTACGGACCAGGCTGCCGTCGCCCGGGCGCTCCCGCGCGCAAGCCGTCCATGATGAGGTCCAGGAGGCGGGCGGCCTGGGCATGCCAGTGCTCGCTGAGGCCGATCTGCCAGATGCCGGCGATGGCAAGGAGGAAGTCGTCGGCGGTCACGCCTGGGCGGATGGTGCCGACTTCGTGATTGGCATCGAGCAGAAGCTCGATCGCGTCGGCCACCAGGGAGTACCCCGGCTTTTCCGCGCCGCCCGACGCACGGGTGGCCTGCCGCAACGCGTCGGCCAGACCGGCCTTGGCCATGGCGAAGCGGGCGAGGCCGTCCATCCACTCGCGCAGGGCCCGGTCGGGTTCCCTGGTCTTCAGCAACTCGGCCGCGCTGTTGCTGAGCTGCCGCACCCCATGGCCGTACACCTCGAGGACGAGCGCCTCACGGCTGGGGAAATTGCGATAGAAGGTCCCCTGCCCGACGCCCGCCTTCTTGGCGATCACACTCAGCGGGACATCCGCCGAACGCGACAGCTCGACCAACGCCACTTCCAGAATGCGCTCGCGATTGCGCTGCGCGTCCGAGCGCCGAGGCACGTCACTCCTCGACACCACTCGTCCTCCTTCTGGGCCCACATCGGAAGCCACTCCCTGACCGGACAGCCGACCGATACAGTTGGCCCCGGTATCGGACTGGTGTCCGTTTCAGGACACCTTAGCGGGCTAACCGTGTCCGACCGGAGGTTGCGTGCGGTACTCCAGCAGCGTTTCGCTGCCTTGCCTGGTCAACAGCCGTGGGCAACTACTGACGTACGGCGTTCACGGGGTTTGGCCGAGCAGAGCACGCAGGCCCTTCCTCAAGGCGGCGACGAGGTCGAAACTCGGATCGATCAGCCACTGCAGCTGCAGTCCGTCCCAGAGCGCGACGAACGCGTGGGCCGCCTCGGCGGCATCGGTATCTGCCGGAAGGCGCCCTTGGGCGACGTCGGACCGGATGCTTTTCTCAACGAGGGCCCGGACTCGGCCATATCGTTCGACGAACCAGACGTGGGCAGGATGAGAGGTGGACGACGCCTCGGCCGACATGACTGCCAGGAGTCGCAGCGACTCCGGTTTGGCGAGGTTGCGCTCGGCCAGGGCGACGACCGCCTCGATGAGACCGCTGTGCAGCAAGTCCCTTTCGAAGGGCTCTTGTTCGCGGTTGTCCGCGTTCTCGAGCACCGCGATCAGCAGCTCTTCCTTGCTGGGGAAGTGATGCCGCGGGCTTGTGAAGCTCAGATCGAGTTGGCGGGCGATCTCCCGCAGCGCCCCCGTGGTAGCCGGAGACGGCGAAGGCCTGCTCGGCAGCTTCGACGATTTCGGCCTTGCGCCGTGCGGTGTTCGCGTACGGACCGCGCCGCCCGCCCGTCGCAGGGTTACCCATGATCCAAGTATAGGCACCGCGCAACGACGGCCTGCGGCGCTGTTCACCGCACGCGCCGCAGGGGCAGGAGCACCAGGGCCGACACCACCGCCAGCACGATCGCGATGACGAAGACACTGCGGTAGCCGACGGCGGTCACGACGAGACCCGAGGCGATCGGCGCGAGTATCTGGGGTCCTGTGTTGGCGATGTTGAGGATCCCCATGTCCTTCGCGCGGTCGTCGCCGTTGGGCAGGACGTTCGCCAGCAGGGCCTGGTCGACGGCGATGTAGATCCCGTAGGCGAAACCGCCGGCACCCAGGAATGTGTAGAACGCCGCCAGTGAATCGGACAGGACCAGAGGCAGCTCGGCTGCGGCAAAGATGAGCGAGGCGGTGATCACGATGGGCTTGCGTCTGCCCAGGCGGTCGGAGAGGGGACCGGAGAGTACCGTCGCCGCACCCGAACTGAGCGCCATGACGACGCCCCCGGTGGCGATGACACGGCCCGCTTCCTCGACGCCGAGCCCGATGTAGTCGGTGAGCACGAAGAGTTGGTAGAGCAGCACGCTCATGAAGGACATCAGCAGCAGGAAGCGGCCGACGAGCGCCAGGAGGAAATCACGGTCGCGCGGGGGCATGAAGCCGCGCAGGTGCCCGTGCGGAGCGCGCCTCCCGCGGCTCGTCCCGGTTGTCCGGCTCCGGGGCCAGGAGGACGAAGAGCATCGCGGTGACGGCGATCAGCCAGGGCAGCCAGCGCAGGCCCTCTCGGGGGACCGTGATGAGAGCGCCGGCGACGACGCTGCCCAGGCTCTGAGCGACCAATTGGCCGAATCCGACGACAGCGGAGGACGGGTCGGCGAGGCGCGCGACGAAGGGAAGACAGGCGCGACGGCCCCGACGACCCTTGCGGCGACGCGGCCTCGTGACGAGATGCCCAGCCCCGCGGGGCCGGGGCGGGCGGCACCTGTGCGGACGGGTCGCGCACCCTCCGTGAGCCGCGGCGCACTGTGCTGACACGTCCCGCCATGGGCCGGCGGTGCGGCGCAGCTTCTGCGTGGCGTCGGTCGCTGCGGCGACGATCGCTTTGGCGGCGACTGTGGGGGCGTCGGCATCCCCGGTCGCCTCCGCCGTCACGCGGTCGACGGCCTGTGCCGCTTCGCGTAGACGGGGCATGAACTCGATTGTGGACGGGGACCGTCAGCTCATGTCTGCCGCATCTCTGCCGCATCGAGCAGGGTGGTCACGGTGGGTGCGATGAGCCCGGTCAGGTTGTCGGCCTGGATTCCCGCGCGGGCGCTGGCGCCGTCGAAGACCAGGATGAGCTGCCGGGCCAGCAGGTCGGGATCGCTCGCGCCACCCTGTTCGGCCTCGGCACGGAAAAAGGCGGTCAGGTTCGCTTTGATCCGGTGGGCCACCCGGCTCGCGGGGTGGGTCTGATCCTTGAGCTCGATCTGCACGGCCAGGTACCGGCAACCCCGGAACTCGGCCGCACCCGCCTGCAGTTCCACCCGCTCGAAGACGTGCAGGATCCGCTCGCGGGGTGAGCGGCCGTCGTCCGCCGGGGGCAGGAGGCTCGCCACGAAGTCAGCGGCACGCTCCTTCAGGCTCGCTGCCAGCAGTTCGTCCTTGCTGTCGAACAGTTGGTACATGGAGCGCTTGGACACCCCCGCCGCCTTGCACAGGGCCTCGACTCCGATGCCGACACCGTCTCGGTAGGTGAGCGTGGCCGCCGCCTCCAGCAGCCGCTCTCTGGGACTTGGCTTCACTTCGGTGGTCATGCTGTGAGGTTAACTCGAATCGGGCGAAATAGAAACCGATCGGTTTCCCAGGGGTCCCCGGGTGCCGGGGTGCCGGGGAGGTCACAGGGTTGATGGCAGGCGCCGCGCGGACACCTGAAGGCCACTCAGAGGCTCGGCGACGGACTTGGGGGGAGAGACCGTCGCCGAGCCCTGACGGTGCGCGCGCCTCTCGTCCCCACGGGGGCGACGCACACCGGGGCCACTCCGAGCAGTGGCCCCGTCTTGGGTGAGCCGCCTTCCGCTACGCCGGAGCAGCGGTCTTCTCGGGCTTCGTCTCGGCGGGGATGCGGTGCAGGCCCTTACGGTCGTACCAACCGGTCACGCCGAAGCCGAAGAGGGCGGCTGCCGCGAGGCCGACGGCCATCATGACCCAGCCTCGGGTCAGACCCGCGCCGGCCTGAGCGTCGTAGTACAGGATCGAGCGGATGCCGCCGGTGATCTGCCGCAGGGGCTCGAACTCCGCGAGGAAGCGGTAGAAACCGGGGAGCGCCTGGATCGGAGTGGTGGCGCCGGCCGTCGGCACGGCCATACCGATGAAGACCAGCGTGACCACCAGCATGCCGGGGGTGCCGAACACGGCGAGGAGGGTGAGCGCGCCGATCCCGGAGACCGCGATGGCGCACACCGAGTACAGCCACAGCAGGGGCAGATGAGCGGCGTCCATACCCATGATGCCGACCGCGCCCACCATGACCAGGGTGCCCATCAGCAGGGACAGTCCGGCCATGAGGGTGCTGCTGACTGCGAGGGTCTGCACCCGGGTCGCCCGGATCAACGGGCGGTGCAGGCGCAGCGGGCCCATGTCGTTGTGGGTGTAGCCGAGGGCGTGGTCCACCTGACCGCTGATGACGTTGGCGGAGAGCATGCCGCAGACCACCAGGACGAGCGCGTAGTAGAAAGCCGTCAGGCCCAGGCCGCTGTGTGAGTCGAGCGGATGACCGTCCTTGACCGTGACGGAGGCCGGGTCGGCCAGGAGGACGCGCGCCGCGGCGGGCAGCTTCGCCCGCCCAGTCCCGCTCTGGGCCGTGAGCTCCTTGCCCACCTGGAGCGAGGCGTTCTCGGCCGCCTGTGTCGTCGCCGTCCGGGCCAGGCTGGAGCCCACGCTGCCGGCGGACTGGTTGGTCAGCACCGTCAGCGTCGGGCGGGCCGGGGTCCCGGCGGTCGCGCCGGTCAGTGCGGTGGTGGCGGAGGTGAAATCGACGGGGACGACGAGCGCGCCGTACAGCTTGCCCTTGCCGATCTCCTCCTTCATCTCCTTCTCGTCCATCACCTTCCAGTCGATCTTGTCTCCGCTCACGGTGGACTTCTTGACCGACTCGGAGATCTGAGCCCCCAGGTCGACCTGCTTGCCCCCGACAGCGGCCCCCTTGTCGGCGTCGACCAGACCGACGGGCAGATTCTTCATGTGATCGACGGGATCGATGTTGGCCCCGACGTAGAAGACGGTGAACAGCAGCGCAAGGACGCCCGTGATGACGCCGTTGGCGATCCACAGGGGTTTGGCACGCAGGACGCGGAACGGGTGAATCGCACTCATGACTTACTCCGGTCTCGGACAACACACTCACATCAGACAAGGCCGGACAGCTCCCTTACGGTCCGGCGCCCCTCGGAACGTTCAATCTCGGCACAAAGTGGCCGCCGCCGCGGAATCGGAGGTGCGGATTCAGCACCCCGCCGGACTCCGACCAAGAAAACCGATCGGTTTCAGGCCATCATAAGCCGATCAGTTTCCAAATGGGGGCACCTCGACTCCGGGAGTCAGTCCCGGACGACGTCGCTGACCGCGGCGCGGAGGTCGTCATCTTCCGTTTCCGCGCGTGTCGGCGGGAGAGGGGACCCGCCGCCGGGGGCGAGCGGGTCGAAGAGCAGGGCCGTGAAGCGTGAACCCATGGACGGTGTGGTGGCCGGGGAGCGCGAGACCTGCGATACCCATGAAGAGGACGTGCGGAACGTCGTCCGCAGGGAGGTCGGTGCGGATCTCGCCCTAGGGTCCGGCGCGGGTGGCCTGCGTTCCTGCGACCCGAAGCTGTCCGCCGAGGACATCGCCTGCGGCTGCCGCCAACTCCTGGAAGGGGAACGGGGGTAAACGCCCCGTGGGCCCGGTGCCCTCAGGTCCGCCGGGCTACCGGCCGGGTCAGCGGGACCAAGCGGCGGTCCCCGAAGGTGGCCATCGCGTGTACGGGCGCGGCGCTGGCGCGCATGAGGGCCGCGACGCCCCGGCGGCCCTGCCGGCGGGCGAGCTCCGACCCCGCGCTGATCATCAGGGCGGTGAGGCCCGGCATCGGACGCCCGAAGAGGGTGACCTCCTTGATGCGTGCCTCGTCGTCGAGCCGTAGCAGTTGCGCCTCCTCGAACGGCTGGGATCCCACCCGCGCCCGGTAGAACAGTGCGTACGCGTCGCCCTCGCCGGTCTGAGTGTGGAAGCGGATGTCTTCGACCGCCGTGAACGCCGAGGTCAGGAAATCGCGCAGCTGGTCAGGTCCCTCGAAGCGGTACTGCTCGGTGAGCGGCGAGCTGAGCACGACGTCCCGGCTCAGACACGCGACCGCGGCCTCGACGTCACCGCGTTCTGAGGCGGCGCGCCAGCTCGCGACGGTAGCGGCGGCGGAGTACAGGGTGTCGGACATGGGTCACTCCCGATGTCAACGGCGCGATGGGGTGCGTGGGGTGGCGGGTGTCAGGCGGTCAGCTTGTTCATCTTGCGGATCTGCCTGTCGAAGGCCCACGCAGGAACAAAGCGGAGTATGCGCGCGCGTCCGGCCATGGGACCGGCGGTGTAGCGCAGCTTCGGCTTCGCGTCGGTCGCTGCCGCGACGATCGCCTTGGCGACGACGGCGGGGTCGTCGCCGTCCTTGATCGCCTCCGCCATCAGGCGGTCGAAGACGCGCCGCTGGTCCGCGTAGGTCTGCAGGGGCGTGTCGGGCTTCGCGCTGTTGGTCTCGAATCCGGTCCTGGTGTAGGCGGGTTCGACGAGAAGCGCCCGGACGCCGTACTCCCGGACCTCGTGGTCCAGGGACTCGGTGTAGCCCTCGACCGCGTGCTTGGACGCGCCGTAGACGGCCATATAGGGAGCGGGGATGAACCCCTGCACTGACGAGAGGTTGATGATGCGCCCGCGTCCCTGGGCACGCATGTGCGGCAGGACCTCCTTCACCATGCGCATGACCCCGAAGACGTTGATGTCGAAGACGCCCTGGGCCTGCGCGACGGAGGTTTCCTCGGCCGCGCCTATCGAGCCGATGCCGGCGTTGTTGACCAGGACGTCGATCCGCCCGAACCGCTCGATCACCTGCTGGACCACGGCGGTGACCGACTTGTCACTGACCACGTCGAGGTCGAGGAACGTCACACCCTGGAGCGGGGCGACACGTGAGATGTCCCGGCCTGTGCCGGCCACCTCGAAACCAGCCGCGACCAGCGCGAGCGCAGCTTCCTTGCCGATGCCGGAGGACGCGCCCGTCACGAGGGCCACCGGCCGATTCGTCGTCATCATGCACTCCCGAACTCCTGAAGGAAACCGATCGGTTTCGCCTTGCCCTCACTGTAAACCGATCGGTTTCCAATGCACAAGCTCAAGCAGGGAACTGATCCCGGGCACGCAGAACCGGGCGGCTTCGGACTGGGCCCAACTGCGCCCGCCGACGCGCGGCACGGACCGGATGGGCAGGCAGGAGAGACGCGAAGACGCTCACCTGGCTTGCGAGAGGGCGGCCCGAGGGAGTGAAGGCGCGAACGGGCCCTCCCACGCAATGGGCAGCCACCGGCGATCGCCTACACACGGCTGATATCGAAGCGCCCGGAACGCTCCACATGCAGCTGCACGGGCACGCCGCCGCGGCGGCCACCGACGCACGGGGCGACGACCGGATCGGCGAGCGTCCGGGCCGGCTGGACGAGGATCCGGGAAACCAGGCCCTGCCACTGGGCGCCGATGCCGACAACACCCGCGCCCGACTGCTCGTCAATTCCCTTACGTCCGCCGAGGGCAGGACCCTCGCCGCATAGGCGGAGGCGCGTTCCTCCGGGCTCGCCGCGAGCAGCTCGTCCCGCTCTCGAACAGCTGGTCCATGAAGCGCTTGGGCACAAGGGGCACAACAGTCGTGTGACCAGGATCGCTAGTTGGCACAAGGCAACGTTCGTGACCTGCGCTGATGCCAACTAGGTTCAGCAACTGTCGGTACGAGATCAGAGAGATAGTTGGCACTTTGGTACAGCGCAGGTCACGGGGTGTTTCCCAGGGGCACAGGGCCATGTGCCCTCCGGCGGAACTCTCCCCCGGGTGCGACCGACAGACTTCAGGTCCCGATGCAGCTTCTCTGTGATGATCCGTACGGTGATGCATCCAGAGCACCACGTCGCAGACCCGCAACGCACTGCCGGTCGCGGGGAGGTCGGCGGACTGCCGTAGGGCCATCAGTTCGCGGTGCAACGCATGATTGTCGGCACGCAGCGCGTCAAGCCAGAATGACTTCGGCCGACCAAGTACGCAGCGAACGACCTGATCGTAGACGGGTAGCAGCCGCGGCCGTTTCCGGCAAGGAGCTTGCCTGCCCCCGAACTGGATAGTGTCGCCCAGCCCGCGCCGGCCGACATGCCCGGCTATGTGGGTCGCCTCTTCGTCCATTTCGCGCAGAACCCGCTGGACAGCCGCCTCTCGGCCTGGATGCAACTGGAGTTCGGCGACGAGACCCCGGCTGCGCACACGGATGTCCTGAGCAGTGCCATCAAGGCGGTTGGCGAGGGTCAGGCGCAGAGTGTGATCGATCCGGTGTGGGATCCGTTCGACCTGGTGATGCTACTGGTCGGCGTCGCGCACACCATGGCGACGACGGGCTTGTCGACGCGTGGGGCGGTGTGGAGCGAAAACCAGGTCACCACCCAGCGACGGGCCGCGGCCGTCGAGGCCGCCCGACGTCTCATCGACGAGGCGCCGTCGTAGGAGCGGTAGGCGCGGCGGCCGGCCCCGGGTTGCGGCCGACGCGGATCCCGGTGCCCGCCGGCCAGTGACAAGTCGACACGTCGGCAGCGCTCAGATGTGCCGCTCGCCGCCATGACCGACGCAGGGCAGACCGTCACCCAGCTGCGGGTGCCGGAAAAGGCCAACGAGATCGGCTGCTTCGCCGGCCTGCTCGCTCCGTTCGACCTGGCCGGAGAGACCGTGCCGGCCACCCGGCCCGCCACCCGGGCTGGAGTCGGGGCGACGGCAGCGGCGTCCTGTTCCGCGGCCCGGTCCTGCTCGGCCAGCCGGTTCAAAACCCGCTCGGCGACGATCAATTCCTCCCGCTCGGCCTGGACCTCCTGCAGCTGCTTGGCCAACTCCCCGGCGAGTGTGTCCAGTTCACCTCGGCGAGCCGTTATCCGCTCCAGCTCCCGCATCCCCACGCCCCTACGGTTTCCCGACGTACCAGTCCGGTGACGGATCGTAGCGTCAGCACGGTCACCGCAGCCGAACCCGACAACGACCCCGGCCTGACATGTCAGACGATCTAGGGGATTGGGTCGGGAGTGCGCTGCGGAGCGGCCAGGACCCAGGCGGCGAAGGCTTCGACGCCGTCCACGACTGCCTCGAAGCGCGGGGAGTGGAAGACGTCGAACGCGTGCTGCCCGCCGGGCAGTTCGGCGTAGACGACGGTGCTGTCCGAGGCGCGGCGCAGCTGGTCGACGAAGTTCCGGGCGCCCTCGACGGTCGCCAGCGCGTCCTTGGTGCCGTGGGCGATGAGGAACGGCGGCGCACCGGGGTGGATGTATCCCTGTGGTTGGAGCGGGGGCGGCGGCTCGTCCGGAGGATCGCCGAAGTAGTGGCCGTAGTAGCCGTAGAGACAGATCGCCGCGGTGACCGAGGTGTCGGTCGACTCGAATCCGGGCTGGAACTTCGGGTCGTTCGGCGTGAGCGCGCACAGGGACGCCAGGTTGGAGCCGGCGGAGCTGCCCGCCACGAACAGCCCCGACGGATCGGCACCGTACTCGGAGGCGTGCTCGCGGGCCCAGGCGATGACCTTCTTGGCGTCGATCTGGTGGCCGGGGAACGTGGTCTGGGGCCGCAGCCGGTAGTTGGCGCTGATGCACACCCACCCCTGGCTGGCGAGCCGGTACAGAAGGGGCCGTGCCTCGCGGTTCTTCGCTCCGCTGGTGTAGCCGCCACCGTGGAAGTAGATGAGGACCGGCGAGTTCTGCGGCGCGTCGCGGCGGCGGTAGATGTCGAGGAGGTTCCGGCGCCCGGCGTCCCCGTAGCGGATGTTGGGGATCCGCTGCACGTCACGCCGCCGCATCAGGGCCGGCAGCAGCAGGATGCGGGCCCAGGGCCGACGTCGGCGCAGCGGTACGTGCACACGATCCCGCCAGCCGGTCCCGAGGCCCTGCTCAAGAGCCCGCCCGACCACCTGATCCGTGCGCAGGCCCCGCCAGGCGGAGACAGCAAGGCCGACGGTGGCGACGGCGGCCACCGCGACCGTCACCTTGGCTCCCGCCGAATCCAGATCACCCTCTGCGGCGGCCAGTGCCGTCGAGACCACCAAGACGTAGATGCCCACGAACGGCACCTCGTTGAGGCCCAGACCGAACCAGAAACTCAGGGTCGCCAGTGGCCGGGGCCGGCGTGGCGCGACAACGGCGAAGAAAGTGCACCAGGCGAAGAGCGCGGTCGTCGCCACGTATCCCATCGGCATGTCCATGAACGTACCACCGTCAACTCTGGGACATTTCCTGGGACTTGACCGCCCAGCCCCGCCGCCGCAGGTCACTGGTTCGTGAAGATCCAACGAACCCGGTTCAACATCAACGCACACACGCGTTCTCGGCAAGGTCCACACCGACCCGAAGTAGGCGATTGCCTGGTGAGGGCCATGCTGGTCCTGACGAACCGAGAAGTCTCCCGGTGACCGATGATCTTCACTGAAGTCACCCGCCCGCGACCAGCACGAGCATCCCGAGCCCCACGCACACAAGCTCCGTGACCTGCGACTTCACGATGCACACCACTCAATGAACACTCAGGAAGCAAGCGCGCGGTCCGGCACCTGCGGGAACGCAGCCTGTAACCCACAGCACCGGCCGCTACGAAAGCCGGGGAAGTTCAGAGGCTCAATCAAATCCGGAACGGTTCGCCCCTGGTCGTCTCCGCAAGCGGCGTCGTCGAAGAAGAGACGCTCACGCACACCACGCCAGCACCGCAACAGAACCTGTAAAGCAGCAGTTCGGCACCCGCAAGTAGGCATGAAGTCGCCCATCTACACGGACGTGCGATCCGGTGCCAACTATCCCTCTTTTGTGCCAACTAAAAATCCTCGTCACAAAGCGTCAGCGCCGGACCCTGGGCATCCCCAGTCCGATCCACGAGATGATCTCCCGCTGGATCTCGTTGTTGCCGCCGCCGAAAGTGAAGATCACCGCGGAGCGGTAACCGCGCTCCAGCTCGCCGTGCAGCACCGCACCCGCCGAGCCCTCCTTCAGCGCGCCCGCGGCGCCGACGATCTCCATCAGACAGGCGTAGGCGTCCCGGCGGGCCTCGGAGCCGTACACCTTGACCGCGGAGGCGTCCTGCGGGGTGAGGGTGCCGTCCTGGACGGCGTTCACCATCCGCCAGTTCAGGAGCTTGAGCGCGTCCAGCCGGGCGTGGGTGCGGGCGAACAGGCGCCGTACCCAGGGCAGGTCGACGACGCGGCGGCCGTCGGCGAGCTTGGTCTCCATGGCCCAGCGCTGGACGTCGTGCAGGGCGCGGATCGCCATGGTGCCGTGGGCGGCGAGGGTGACGCGCTCATGGTTGAGCTGGTTGGTGATCAGCCGCCAGCCCTGGTTCTCCTCGCCGACCCGGTGGGCGACGGGGACGCGGACGTTCTCGTAGTAGCTCGCCGTGGTGTCGTGCGAGGCCAGGGTGTGTATGAGGGTGCAGGAGTAGCCGGGGTTCGTGGTCGGCATCAGGAGCATGGTGATGCCCTTGTGCGGCGGGGCATCCGGGTCGGTGCGGACCGCGAGCCAGACCCAGTCGGCGGTGTCGCCGTTGGTGGTCCAGATCTTCTGGCCGTTGACGACGTAGTCGTCGCCGTCCCGCACGGCACGCGTCTTCAGGGACGCCAGATCGGTACCGGCGTCGGGCTCGCTGTAGCCGATCGCGAAGTCGATCTCCCCGGAGAGGATCCTCGGCAGGAAGTACGACTTCTGCTCGTCCGTGCCGTACCGCATGATCGTCGGTCCGACGGTGTTCAGCGCCATCAACGGCAGCGGGACGCCGGCCTGGGCGGCCTCGTCGAAGAAGATGAACTGCTCCATCGCCGTCAGGCCCCGGCCGCCGTACTTCTCGGGCCAGCCCACGCCGAGCCAGCCGTCCGTGCCGAGCCGGCGGATCGTGTCCCGGTAGAAGCGCTTCTGCGTGACATGGTCGGTGAAGCGGGCGTGCGCGTTGTCCGGCACCAACTCGGCGAAGTAGGCACGGAGTTCGATGCGCAGCCGCTGCTGCTCGGGCGTGTGATCGAGGTGCACGGCGCCTCCAGGCTCCCAGGCCGGTCCTGACGGCGCACACCGTAGAACGTGTTGCAGAAATTGGGAATGGGCGTGCGAAGCCGTCTGCCGGTCCGGGCCGGGCGAGGGAGGCGGACTCTCAGACCAGCGTGGCCATGAAGTCCGAGCACGCCTGGGCGCACTCCCGGCACGCCTTCGCGCTGTCCTCCGCTCCCGGGTACTGGTCGAAGGCGTGCGCGCACTCCAGGCACACCGACCGGCACCACTCCAGCTGCGCGCGGATGCCGGCCTCATCCAGCCGGTTCTGCTCGGACAGCACACGGCAGGTCGCGTCGCAGACCTCCGCGCACATGATGCCCTTGCGTCGTACGAGTTCCTGTTCCTCGGTTCCGTCCGGATCGACGAGGCTCGCGCGCAGCGCACACGCCCGTGCGCACTCGGTGCACGCCTGGGCGCAGGCGAACCTGTCCTCCAGGAACCGGAAGAGCTCCTGCTGGGATGTTGTCGTCGTCACACCGGGCGGGTAGCCGTCGCCGAACGCGTCAAACCCGGTGATTCCAAGGGAGCCGCCGGCCTAGGGAACCGCCGTCCGGGTGACGGCCTCGGCCTGCGGGTTCGCCGACGGTGCCAGGGGTACTCGCGTGCCATGAATACCTCTTGGATGGACATCGCAGCAGGCCGGGGCGCTCTGGCCGGCGGTCTGATCGTGGCGGGTGTGGTGGTCGTGGCGGTGCTGATCGGCGCCTTCTGGCTGGGCATACGGGTCAAGCGGCGTGAGCCGCCACGGCCGACGCCCGCGGAACAGCCGCGGGCCCCGGAGGGCGGTCCGGTCCGCGAGGTCATGGAGAACCGGGAGCCGAACGAGGTGCCGCGGAGCGATCACCGGCTGACCCCGCACCGGATGCCCGGACACGGCAACGCCGGCTCCCGCAGCGGCGCGTCCGAGGAACGGCCGCGCTGGGACGAGGGCAGCAGTGGTTCCTTCGGCAGCGGTGGGGCGGGCGGGCGCTGACACGGTCGCGGTCGCGGCAGGTCGCGGTCGGTGGTCGTTCGCGGCAGGTCGCGAACGGTCGTCGTTACCGCTGGGAAGCCGCGCCGGAGCCGCGCCGGTGAGAAGCCGTACCGCCGTGAAACAGAAGGGCCCGGGCCGACGCCCGGGCCCTTGATCGTGTCCGCCGCCGTGGGAGCGGCGAGGTCAGTCGCCGAGGCGGGCGGCCGACTCGAGCAGCAGGGCGTGCGCGAAGGCCTGCGGGAGGTTGCCGCGCGACTGCCGCTGGGCGATGTCGAACTCCTCGGCGTGCAGGCCCGGTCCGCCGCAGGCGCCACGGTTGCGTTCGAACCAGCGGTACGCCTCGACGGCCCCGGCCCTGCCGGTGTTCGGCCAGTCCCCGATGGCCACGGTGGCATCGAGATCCGGGACGACCGGCCGCCAGGCCGCCTCGGTGGCCGCTCAGGCCCGGTCGCCTCGGGGCAGATCACCGGGCACGCCGGGCAGCTCGGTTCCGGCCTGACCTGTCGGAACGGGCACGGATTACGAGGAACGCACGAGTACCCAGGGACCCCGGGTACCCGCACGACCGCCTCGGTCAGGTGCCGACGTAGGCAGCGAGGTGTTCGCCGGTGAGAGTGGACCGGGCGGCGACGAGGTCGGCGGGCGTGCCCTCGAAGACGATCTTGCCGCCGTCGTGGCCGGCGCCGGGGCCCAGGTCGATGATCCAGTCGGCGTGTGCCATGACCGCCTGGTGGTGCTCGACGACGATGACCGACTTGCCGGAGTCGACGAGCCGGTCGAGCAGCCCGAGCAGTTGCTCGACGTCGGCGAGGTGGAGGCCGGAGGTCGGCTCGTCGAGGACCAGGACGCCGCCCTTGTCGGCCATGTGGGTGGCCAGCTTGAGCCGCTGCCGCTCGCCGCCGGACAGCGTGGTGAGCGGCTGGCCGAGGCTGAGGTAGCCGAGCCCGACATCGACGAGCCGCCCGAGCACGCGGTGCGCGGCCGGGGTGTGCGCCTCGCCCGCGCCGAAGAACTCCTCGGCCTCGCTCACCGACATAGCGAGGACCTCGCTGATGTCGCGCCCGCCGAGGTGGTACTCCAGCACCGATGCCTGGAACCGCTTGCCCTCGCACTCCTCGCAGGGGGTGGCGACGCCGGCCATCATCGCCAGGTCGGTGTAGATGACGCCGGCGCCGTTGCAGGTGGGGCAGGCGCCCTCGGAGTTGGCGCTGAACAGCGCCGGCTTCACACCGTTGGCTTTCGCGAATGCCTTGCGGATCGGTTCGAGCAGTCCGGTGTACGTCGCCGGATTACTGCGCCGCGAGCCGCGGATCGGGCTCTGGTCGACCGACACCACGTCCTCGCCGGCGGGAATCGACCCGTGCACGAGCGAGCTCTTGCCGGAGCCGGCGACACCGGTGACGACGCAGAGCACGCCGAGCGGGATGTCGACGTCGACGCCTTGCAGGTTGTGCGTCGCCGCGCCGCGGATCTCCAGCGTCCCGGCGGACTTGCGCACCGTGTCCTTGAGGGCGGCCCGGTCGTCGAAATGGCGGCCGGTGATGGTGCCGCCGACCCGCAGCCCCTCGACGGTGCCCTCGAAGCAGACGGTGCCGCCCCCCGTGCCGGCGCCGGGGCCGAGGTCGACGACGTGGTCGGCGATCGCGATGGTCTCCGGCTTGTGTTCCACGACGAGCACGGTGTTGCCCTTGTCCCGCAGCCGCAGCAGCAGGTCGTTCATCCGCTGGATGTCATGCGGGTGCAGGCCGATGGTGGGTTCGTCGAAGACGTACGTGATGTCGGTGAGCGACGACCCGAGGTGCCGGATCATCTTGACACGCTGCGCCTCGCCGCCCGACAGCGTGCCCGACGGCCGGTCGAGCGAGAGGTAGCCGAGGCCGATCTCCACGAACGACTCGAGGGTGCCCCGCAGCGCGGCGAGCAGCGGCGCCACCGACGGCTCGTCGAGGCCGCGGACCCACTGGGCCAGGTCCCTGATCTCCATCGCGCACGCGTCGGCGATGCTGATCCTCTTGATCTTCGACGAGCGGGCCCCCTCGCTGAGCCGGGTGCCCTCGCACTCGGGGCAGGTGGTGAAGGTGACCGCACGCTCCACGAATGCCCGGATGTGCGGCTGCAACGCCTCCTTGTCCTTGGACAGGAACGACTTCTGGATCTTGGGGATCAGCCCCTCGTAGGTGAGGTTGACGCCGTTGACCTTGACCTTCACCGGCTCCCCGTAGAGGAAGTCCTGCATCTCCTTCTTGGTGTATCTGCGGATCGGCTTGTCCGGGTCGACGAAGCCGGACTGGGCGTAGACCTGCACGGTCCACTGACTGTCCGACTTCCATCCGGGGATGGTGAACGCGCCCTCGGCCAGCGACTTGGAGTCGTCGTAGAGCTGGGTGAGGTCGATGTCGGAGACCGAGCCCCGGCCCTCGCAGCGCGTGCACATGCCGCCGGTGCGGTTGAAGGTCGCCTTCACGGTCCTGGTCTTGGCGTCGCCCCGGTCGACGGTGATCCCACCGCTCGCCCGGACCGAGGCGGTGTTGAAGGAGTACGCGCTGGGCGGACCGATGTGCGGCTTGCCGAGCCGGCTGAAGAGGATGCGCAGCATCGCGTTGGCGTCGGTGGCGGTGCCGACCGTGGAGCGGGGGTCGGCGCCCATCCGCTGCTGGTCGACGCTGATCACGGTGGTCAGCCCGTCGAGGACGTCGACCTCGGGCCGCGCCAGCGTCGGCATGAAGCCCTGCACGAAGGCGCTGTAGGTCTCGTTGATCAGGCGTTGCGACTCCGCGGCGATCGTGTCGAACACCAGCGAGCTCTTGCCGGAGCCGGAGACGCCGGTGAACACCGTCAGCCGGCGCTTCGGGATCTCGATGCTGACGTCCTTGAGGTTGTTCTCGCGCGCGCCGTGCACACGGATCAGGTCGTGGCTGTCGGCAACGTGCGGCGCAGGCGACTGCGAGTCCGTCGTGGTGGCCATGCTCATCGTGTCTCCGTCTCTCGGAATCTCTCGGGCGGGGCCGCTGCGCGGTCTCCGTCGGCGTCGCCTGGCTCGATCCGACCCGTTTCGGGCAGTGCGTCTGGTTCTACTTCGTCCCGTGTGGTCACGGCAACGGTCGTCTGTCGGTCACCTGATGCACGGTCGGCCAGGGGCACGCTCGGCGCTTCTCCTGGATGCGGATCAGGTGGCCGACGGGATCGCGGAAGGCACGGTCGCGCACGCCGTGCGGCTGCGGACACAGGACGACGGACGGGCCGGCTCGCTCGGCGGGGCCGACCGTCATCCAGCGCATCCCGTCGCAGCGGACGTCTGAGATCCATGGCGGTCACGCTAGCCGCGGCCGACGGCCACCGCTTCTCGATTCCTGATCGGTCTGCTCACCGTTTCCACCACGCGGGCCGAACCCGCAGGCCGACGTCCCCGCAGAGGCGTCCCCGCGGAACGGCGCCCTCGCAGGCCGGCGTCCCCGCAGGCCGGCGTCCCCGCAGGCCGGCGTCCGCGCGGCCACTTACGTCGCACCGTTGCCCGGCGCGAGGCTGCGGGCGGAGCCGCCGGACTTCCTACGCGCCCTTCAGCACCAGCGGCAGGGAGCTGAGCCCGCTGAGGAAGTTGGAGTAGACGGGCCGGGCCGGGCCGGTCTGTTCCATCTGTGCCACCTGGTCGCGCAGCCCGGCCAGTACCGCCCCGATCTCGGCCCGGGCCAGGTACGCGCCGAGGCAGAAGTGCGGGCCGTAGGCGAAGGTGACGTGCTTGTTCGGGGTGCGGTCCAGACGTAGCGACTCGGGGGCGTCGAAGACCCGTTCGTCGTGGTTGGCGGAGGTGTTCCACACGGTGACGATGTCCCCTGCCCTGATGTGCCGCCCGCCCACCTCGGTGTCGGTGGTCGCGGTGCGTCCCGAGTGCAGGGCGGGGGTCGTCCAGCGGAGCGTCTCCTCCACGGCGGTGTCGATTCCGGCGTCGCCACGCCTGAGCGCCTGCCATTGATCGGGATGGTCGAGGAGCGCGAGGGCGGCGCCGACCATGGACAACCGAGCGGTCTCGTCGCCGCCGAGGATGAGGCTGTAGCAGTTGAGCATGATCTCGTCGTCGTCCAGCGGCAGCCCGTTCACCCGGCTTCCGGCCAGCAGCGCGATGACGTCCGCATGGCCGCCCTCGCGCCGGTCGCGTGCGAGGCCGGCGAAGTAGAGCAGGATCTCACTCTTGGCGATCCATGCGTCGGCCGCCGTACTGTCCGCCTCGTGCGAGCCCAGTGCCGACGAGGTCAGGCTCAGCACGTGCGCCCGGTCGCTGTCGGGCACGCCGAGCAGATCGCAGATGGCGCCGAGAGGGATGCCCGCCGCCACGTCAGCGGCGAAGTCGCAGTCGCCCTTCTCGATCGCGTCCCGCAGCAGCCGCTCCACCGTGCGCCGCACACTTGCGACGATCGGCTCCAGGGCGCGCGGCGAGAACGCGGACAGCAGGATGCGGCGCAGCCCGGTGTGTCGTGGACCGTCGGTGATCGCGAGCATGCGGCCGGCCGCGGAGTCCCCGCCGGCCAGCAGGGTCTCCAGGACGTTGCCGCCTTCGGAGGTGAAGCGTGCGCTGTCCCGGTAGACGGAGGTGACGTCGGCGTGCCGGGTCACCACCCAGAAGCCGGGTGCGGAGTCGGTGGCCGGGTTCCAGTGGACCGGCTCGTGCTCCCGCAGGTGGCGCCACACGGCGGACAGGTCGCTGTCCGCGTGCAGCCGCGGATCGGCCAGGTTCAGGGTCGCGAGCTCGTCCGGGGCGATCGTCCGCCGTGTGGTCATCCCGTCAGCCTCCCGTCGTCCTTTCCGGTCCTCGTCACTCGCCCATGGCCCGGATCAGGCTCTTGGGCCGCATGTCGGTCCAGTGCTCCTCGACGTAGTCCAGGCACTCCTGCCGACTCGCGCGGCCGTGGACTGCCGTCCATCCCGCCGGGATCTCGGCGAAGGCGGGCCACAGCGAGTGCTGGCCCTCGTCGTTCACCAGCACGAAGTGTTCAAGGCTGTGGTCGTCGAACGGGTTGGTGGTCATGGGAGTCGCTCCTGTCGGGTTCGGCGGGTCGGGTTCGGTGTATCGGGTGCTGTCAGATGCCGTGGAGCCGCCGGTGGAGCACGGGTCCGATCCGGTCCAGCGCGCCGAGCCGGGTCATCTCGCCGTGGGCGCACGGGATGTCGTGGTTGTGGACGCGGCCCTCGACGTACGGCTGCCAGGAGCCGTGCCGGTCCGGGCGCGCGTCCGGATCCTGGGCCGCGGTGAAGAACAGGAGGTCACCGCGGTACGAAGCGGGGGCGAACTCCTCCAGGAGGCGCCGGTTGTTCGCCGTCACCTCGACCAGTGCGGCGAGTTCGGGATCGTCGAGGCTGCCCGGCAGGTCGGTGACGCACCGGACCAGTTCCGCGAACCGGACGTCCGTCAGCTCTTCCTCCTCGGCCGGAAGCGGGCGCCCCAGGATGGACAGCAGACTGCGCAGCACGGTCGGCCGGTCGCTCCGACGCGGGCCCTGGCTCGTCCACGCCCCGGGGAAGGAGTCGAACATCGCCAGCAGCGCGACCCGCTCCCCCGCTGCCTGGAGGGTCGTGGCGACCCCGTGCGCGACAAGTCCGCCCATCGAGTAACCCAGCAGGTGGTACGGGCCCGTCGGCTGGACCTCGCGGATCAGCGCCGTGTGTCCGGCGACCGCCTCCGCGAGACTGCCCGACCGTGCGGCCCCCGGGACCAGTCCTCGGGACTGGAGCCCGTACAGCGGCCTGCCGGCGTCGAGGTGCCGGGTCAGCCCGGCGAAGCCCCAGGCCAGCCCGGAGGCCGGCGGCAAACAGAAAAGGGGCTCCCGGTCGCCTCGGGTGCGGAGCGGAAGCAGGACATCGAGTGCGGCCGTGCCGGAGGACGGGGCGGAGCCGGGGGGCGAGGCGGCATCGGAGGGCGGGACGGGACCGGAGAATGGGGCGGCGTCGGGGAGCGAGGATGCGAGGGCGTTCGCCGTGCCCGAGTCCGAGGCGATGGCGGCGGTCGCCGTCCAGGAATCCGGGGCCGCGACGACGTTCGCCCTGCCGGATGTCGGGGCCTCGACAGGGTTCGTCCTGTCGTCCACGTCCAGTCGCCGCGCGAGCGCCGCCACCGTGGGTGTCTCGAAGAGCGTGCGTACGGGCAGCGGGGTGTCGAAGTCCGTTCGGATCCGGGCGGTCAGTCGTGGTGCCAGCAGGGAGTGCCCGCCGAGGTCGAAGAAGCTGTCGTCGACACCGACGCGGCGGGGATCGAGGCCGAGGACCTCGGCGAAGAGCGACCGCAGCTTCTCCTCCGTGTCCGTGCGCGGGGCGGCACCGTGTGCCTGACGGGCCGTGGAGCCCGGCGCGGGCAGGGCCTTGCGGTCCAGTTTGCCGCTGGCGGTGAGCGGCAGCGCGTCCAGGACGAGGACCGCCGGCGGCACCATGTGGGCGGGGAGTGCCCGAGCCAGATGTGCGCGCAGCACATCGGTGCCGATCGTCGCCTCCCCGGCGACGGGCACGGCGTAGGCGACGAGTTGCTTCTCGCCACGCGGGTCCTCGCGCACGGCCGCCGCCGCCTTCGAGACCGCCGGATGGTCCGCCAACACGGCCTCGATCTCGCCGAGTTCGACTCGGAAGCCGCGGATCTTCACCTGGTGGTCGGTCCGGCCGAGGAAACGCAGCTGTCCGTCGAAGCCGCGGACCGCCAGGTCGCCCGTCCGGTACATCCGCTCCCCCGGCTCGCCGAACGGGTCGGCGACGAACCGTTGCCCCGTCAGTCCAGGCCGGCCGAGGTAGCCGCGCGCGGGGCCGCCGCCGGACAGATAGACCTCCCCCTGCACTCCGGCGGGAACGGGGTGCAGGGCCTGGTCGAGGAGAAGGAGGCGGTTGCGGGCGAGGGGGCGGCCGAGCGGCGGCGGGCCGTCCTTGTGATACGGGTCGAGGTCGGACTGCCAGGCGGTCGCGTAGATGGTCGCCTCGGTCGGCCCGTAGAAGTTGACGATCCGGGCTCCCGGGAAGGTCGCTTCGAGGTCGGCGAGCAGTTGCTCGGGAACGGGCTCGCCGCCCAGCGCGACCACCCGCGCGGAGACGTCCGGGCGGCCGGCGACGACCGTGGCCATGACCGACGGCACCCCGCTGATCAGGCTCGCGTCCCAGTGGTCCGAGCCGTCCCGGCCTTCACGGCCCTGCGCGGTGAGGGCCAGCAGATTGTCGACGATCTCGATCCGGCCACCGCACAGCAACGGCGAGAAGATCTCGAACACGGACACGTCGAAGTTGAGCGAGGTCGAGAACAGCACCTTGGCCAACCGCTCGGGGCCGAGCGCGGTGTGCGTCCACGCGACGAACTCGGCCACGCTTCGATGGGTGGCCGCCACTCCCTTGGGCCGACCGGTGGAGCCGGAGGTGTAGGTGACGCAGGCGAGGTTGTCGGGAGACAAGTCACCCCCTGCCAAAGGGTCTTGGCGGTCAGCCAGATCGACCTGCTCGACGGGTCCGTCAAGAAGCAGCGTCGCGGTCCCCGAGGGCAACACCGCAGCCGTCCGGCTGGTCGCGAGGACGACGACCGGCCGGGCGTCGTCCACGATGTGGGCGAGACGGTCGGGCGGATAGGCGGGGTCGAGCGGCAGATAGGCCGCGCCGGACTTCAGAACGGCGAGGACGGCGGTGACCAGATCCGCCGTGCGGGGCAGCGCGATGCCGACGATCCGTTCGGGGCCGGACCCGAGGGCGGCGAGGCGACGGGCCAACCGCTCGGCTCGGGAGTCCAGTTCGCGGTACGTCAGCGAGTCGCCGTGGTCCAGCACCGCCTCGGCGTCCGCGGTGGCCGCGGCCTGGGCCGTCCACAGGTCGGTGAGCGTGCGGGTCGCGGGCGCCGGGGTGGGGGCGGGCGTCAGGGCTCGGTGTTCGTCGCGGGGCGCGAGTCCGAGGCGGCCGAGCGGGAGTTCCGGGTCGACGGCCATCAACTCCAGGAGCCGTACGAGACGGGCCAGCGTGGCATCGGCCCAGTCGGCGTCGAAGAGGTCGGGCCGGTAGGCGAGCCGGAAGCGCGGCCGGGGGCCCGGAAGCGCGACCAGGGTCACCGGGTAGTGGGTCGCGTCGCGGCCGTCCGTGCCGACGACACACAGGCCGTCACCACGGCCCGAGGCGCTCCCCTCCGTGCTGTCGTCCGTCTTCCCGTCCCTGCTGTCGTCCGTCTTCCCTTCCGTCTTCCTGTCCGTGCTGTCGTCCGTGTTCCCGTCCGTGTTCCCGTCCGTGTTCCCGTCCGTGCTGTCGTCCATCGGGTAGTTCTCGAACACGACCAGTGTGTCGAAGAGTTCGGGGACGCCGGCCGCCCGTTGAATGTCGGCGAGCCCGAGGTGGTGGTGGTCGAGGAGGCGGACGTATCCCTCCTGCACGCGCCGCAGCAGGCCGCTCAGCGGCTCGTCGGGGCGCAGTCGGACACGGGTGGGGATGGTGTTGATGAACAGGCCGACCATCGATTCGACACCCGGCAGCTCGGCCGGCCGGCCGGAGACGGTGGCGCCGAAGACGACGTCGTCGTGTCCCGTCGTCCGGCTCAGCAGGATCGCCCAGGCGGTCTGGACGAGGGTGTTGACGGTGACGCCCAGGCTCCGGGCCAGCGCGGTCAGGGCAGTGCCGGATTCTGTCGTCAACTCGATCCGGGACTGGGCGAGTTCGCCCGAGCCGCGGCCGTCGACGGCGTGCGGGGCAAGACGGGTCGGTTCGGTCAGTCCGGCCAGCGCGTCCCGCCAGGCGGCCGCGGCGACGGGACGGTCCCGGCGGCCCAGCCAGTCCAGGAAGGTGCGGTAGGGCGGAGCCGGGGGCAGGGCGGCGGGGTCACCGCCGGACTCGTACAGGGCGAGGAGTTCGCGCAGCAGGACGGCGACCGACCACCCGTCGAGCAGGATGTGGTGGTGGGTGAGGAGCAGCCGGTGCCGGGTCGGGCCGGTGCGGGCCAGGGTGCACCGGATCAGTGGCGGGGTGGCGGGGTCGAATCCCCGGTCCCGGTCCTCGTCGAGCAGGCGGGACCACGCCGCCTCGGGGTCGGGGCCGGTCAGGTCGGTCTCGCGCCACGGCAGCACCGCCCGGCGGGGTACGACCTGCACGGGCCGGCCGCCGCGCCGGCGCCGGAAGGCCGCCCGGAGGGTCGGGTGCCGGTCCAGCAGGGCCTGGGCGGCGGCGCGCAACCGGCCCGCGTCCACGGTGCCGTCGAGGTCGAAGACCAGCTGGACCAGGTAGACGTCGGGGGCGTCGCGTTCGTGCTCGTACAGGGCGTGGAAGAGCAGGCCTTCCTGGAGCGGGGTCAGGGGAAGTACGTCGACCTGCGCGGGCTGCGTCGTCATGTGCGTCTCACCGTCTGTGTGTGTAGGTGTCGCCGTCTCCTTCGGGCGGCGCTAGCCGTCGAGGCCCGCTCCGAGTTCGTCGAGTTCGTCGAGGCCCGCGGTGAGTTCGTCGAGTTCGTCCTGGGAGAGGTCGAGAGCCGTCGGCCCCGACGCGTGGACGGCCCGTGCGGCGAGTGCGGTGAGCGCGGCGAACCAGGCCTCGCCCAGAGCCCGTACCTCCGCCTCGGTCAGCACCCCGTCCGGCCAGGACCAGTCGGCGACCAGTCGGGGGCCGTCGTCGGAGTCGTGGACGACGGCGTTGAGGTCGAGGGCGTGCGCGGCGGCGAGTCCGGGGTCGGTGCCGCCGCCGAGCGCGGCGGACTCCGGGGCGAAGCCCCATTCGGCGGTGTCGGCGGGCGCGGTGAACCTGCCCAGGTAGTTGAATCCGATCGAGGGTGCGGGAGGGTCGGCCAGTCCCGGTGCCGTGTCGGGGTTGAGGTAGCGCAGCAGGCCGAACCCGAGTCCGCGGTCGGGCAGTTGGCGGAGCCGCTCGTCGACCCTCCGGACCGCGCTCTCGGCGGCGGGTCCGGCGGACCGGGCGTCGGCGAGGTCCAGGCCGTCGAGGTCGAGGTGGACGGGGTAGAGCGAGGTGAACCAGCCGACGGTGCGGGACAGGTCGACGCCGGGCGCCAATTCCTCCCGGCCGTGTCCCTCGACGTCCACGAGGACGTGCGGGTCGCCCTGCCGGTCGGCGACGGCGAGGGCGAGGCCGGTGAGCAGCACGCCGTGGGTGCCGGTGTCGAAGGCGGACGGGACGGTGGTGAGCAGCGGCCCGGTCACCTCGGGCGGCAGGGTGAGGCGGAGCGAACGGGTGGTGGCGGCGGTGTCCCGCGCGGGGTCGAGCGGCCGGGCGCCCAGGGGTGTGCGCGGGGCGGCGAGGATACGGCGCCACAGCTCGCCCTCGGCGATGCGTGCGGGCCGTAGGGCCTCCTCCGCAAGCAGTCCGGACCAGCGCCGGAACGATGTGCCGACCGGCGGAAGCTTGGGTGCCCGACCCTGAGTGACGGCCGTCCACGCCGCCTCCAGGTCGGGCACCAGGATCCGCCAGGACACACCGTCCACGGCCAGGTGGTGGACGACCAGCAGGAGACGGCCGGCGCGGTCGGGCCCGGCGTCGAACCACACGGCCCGCAGCACCGCCCCGGCGGCCGGGTCGAGTAGCCCGCGGACCCGGTCGAACTCCTCGGCCACGGTCGCGCGCAGGTCGTCGGCCCCGGTGACGTCGTAGCGGTCGAGGAGGTCGGCGGCGCGGACGCGGCCGGCCGGGCGGACGTCGAGGTCGCCGGCGGGCGTGAGCCGGGCGCGGAGCACCGCGTGGTGGTCGAGCACCGCTTGCAGGGCCTCGGTCAGGCGCGGCAGTCCGGCGCCCGCCGGGACGGTCAGCAGGACGGACTGGCTGAGTTGGTCGATCGGTCCGCCGCGTTCCAGCAGCCACCGCATCACAGGGACCAGCGGCACCGGGCCGACTCCGTCGTCGCCGGGACTGCCCGCGCCCACCGGACCGCGCGCGACGCCCGCGAGGCCGGCCACCGTCTGGTGTTCGAACACATCCCGAGGACTGATCACGACCCCGGCCTCCGCTGCCCGGCTCACCAGGCGGATGGACGCGATGCTGTCCCCGCCGAGGGCGAAGAAACCCTGGTCGAGCGGTACGTCGGTCAGTTTGAGGAGGTCTCGGAACAGGTCGGCGAGGACCTGTTCGGCAGGGGTGGCCGGCTCCCGGCCGCCCGGGGTCGCGGTCGGTGTGGGGGCGGGCAGGGCCTTGCGGTCGAGTTTCCCGTGCGGGGTCAGCGGCAGGGTGTCGAGGACGACGACGGCCGACGGCACCATGTAGTCGGGCAGGGTCCGCTCCGCGTACCGGCGCAGCTCCGCCGGGTCGGGGACGAAGGAATTCCCTGAGCCCACGGAAGTCCCGGACCCCAGGGACGTCCCCGATCCGACGGATGCCTCGGGCACGACATACGCGACGAGGCGCCGCTCCCCCGGCTCGTCCTCCCGGGCCACCACCGCGGCCCGGGCGATGTGCGGGTGCCGGACCAGTACGGCCTCGATCTCGCCGGGTTCGACACGGAAGCCGCGGATCTTCAGCTGGTCGTCCGCCCGGCCGACGTACTGCAGCTCGCCGTCGGCCGTCCAGCGCACCAAGTCGCCCGTGCGGTACATGCGTTCACCGGGTCCGCCGAACGGATCGGCGACGAACCTTCCGGCCGAGAGCCCCGGCCGTCCGAGATAGCCGCGCGCCACGCCCGCCCCGGCCAGGTACAACTCGCCCACCACACCGGGCGGGACGGGCCGAAGCCAGTCGTCCAGGACATGGGTCCGGGTGTCGGCGACCGGGCGTCCGACGGGCGGGGGCCGGTCTCCGGAGAGCGGCACGCTGATCGTGGCGCACACCGTCGACTCGGTCGGCCCGTAGGCGTTGGCCATCAGCCTGCCGGGGGCCCAGCGGGCCACCAGCTCGCCGGAACAGGCCTCCGCCCCCACGATCAGCGTCCGCAGTTCGGGATGGTCGCCGGTGGGCAGCGTGGCGAGGGCGGCGGGCGGGACGAGGGCGTGGGTGATCGCCCCGTCGCTGAGCGCCCGCTCCAGGGTCTCGCCGACCAGCGGTCCGTCGGCCGTCGGCACCACCAGCGTCCCGCCCGAGGCGAACGCCATCAGCAGCTCCATCACCGACGCGTCGAATCCCGGCGCGGAGAACTGCAGCACCCGGGAGCCCGGTCCGAGGCCGAAGCGCTCGATCTGGGTGCGGGCGAGCGCGGCGAGCCCACGGTTCTCGACGACGACACCCTTCGGCACGCCCGTGGAGCCCGAGGTGTGGATGACGTACGCGGCGTGCCGCGGGTGGTACGTCGTCGGCAGCTCTCCGGGGTCGCCCGCCACCGTCACGTCCGTGATCACGTATGCCGGTTGGGCGTCGCCCAGGACGAGGTCGACGCGCTCGCGGGGCAACCCGGGGTCCACCGGCAGGAAGGCCGCACCGGCCAGCGCGACCGCCAGGACCGCGATGATCCGGTCCACGGAACGCGGCATCAGCAACGCCACCACATCGCCGGGACGAACTCCCTTCCCGGCCAGCACGCGGGCCAACTCCTCGGCGTACGCGTCCAGTTCGTCGTACGAGAGTTCGTTGAGGGCTGGTGCGTCGGGGGTCTTGCGGGCCTGGGCGCGGAACAGTTCGGCCAGGGAGGCGGCGGGTACGTCGGCCTGGGTGCCGTTCCAGTCCTCCAGTTGCCGCTGTTCGTCGCCGTCGAGGAGGTCGATGTCACCGATGGGCCGGTCCGGGTCGGTGACGACGGCGGCGAGGAAACGGGCGAGGCGTCGGGTGAGGCGCTCGGCGGTGTCGGGGTCGAACAGGTCGGTGCTGTACTCGGCGACGCCGTCGATGCCGGCCGCGGAGCCGTCGGCGGTGCGGTGCTCCGTCAGGTACAGGGAGAGTTCGAAGCGGGCGGCCCCGGTCTCCACGGGTTCGCGGTCGACACGCAGGCCGGGCAGGGACAGGGTCGGCTCGGTGGTGTGGCCGGTGAAGGCGAGCATGACCTGGAAGAGGGGGTGGCGGGCGAGGGTGCGTTCCGGGCTGAGGGCGTCCACCAGGAGGTCGAAGGGCACGTCCTGGTGGGCGTAGGCGGCCAGGTCGACGTCCCGGACGCGGTGCAGGAGTTCCCGGAAGGTGGGGTTGCCCGAGGTGTCGGTGCGCAGGGTGAGGCTGTTGACGAAGAACCCGACGACGTCGTCGAGCCTGCCGTCGGTCCGTCCGGCGACCGGGGTGCCGACGGGGATGTCGGTGCCGCAGCCGAGGCGGGTCAGCAGGGCGGCCAGTCCGGCCTGGAGCACCATGAAGAGGGTGACGCGTGAGGACGCTGCCAGGCCGGCGAGCGCGGTGTGCAGCTCCGCGTCGAGGGCGACGGCGGCCCGGTCGCCTCGGCCGCTGGGTTCGGCGGGCCGCGGACGGTCGGACGGGAGGGGCAGTTCCTCGGGGGATCCGTTCAACGCCTCCTTCCAGAACGTTGTCTGACGTGTCAGCAGGCTGTCGCTTGAGTCCTCCGGTCCGAGCAGGGCTCGCTGCCAGCATGCGAAGTCGGCGTAGGCGACGGGCAGCGGACGCCACTCGGGGGCACGCCCTGCCGAGCGGGCCGCGTACGCGGTCTCCAGGTCACGCGTCAGCGGGGCCATGGACCAGCCGTCGACTGCGATGTGGTGGGCGAGCAGCAGCAGGACGTGGGTGTCGGCCCCGAGTTCGTACAGGGTGGCGCGCAGCGGCAGGTCGGTGGCGAGGTCGAAGCGGTGGCCCGCGGCGGCGGTGAGCAGGGCGGGCAGGTCCGCTTCGGTGGCCGGGACGACCGTGACATGCGGGCGGGCGGCGTCCGCGTCGAGGACGCGCTGGTACGGGGTGCCCTGGAGGTCCGGGTAGAGGGTGCGCAGCGGCTCGTGCCGAGCGACGACGTCGGCGAGGGCGGCCGTCAGGGCGGGCGTGTCGAGGGGGCCGGTGAGGCGCAGGGCCCAGGGGACGGTGTAGGTGGTGTTGCCGCCGTCGAGTCGGCTCATGAACCACAGGCGCTGCTGTGCGTACGACAGCGGGAGCGGGTCGGGACGCCGGTCCTGGCGGGTGAGTTCGGGGCGCGACTGGTGCTCCGTCTCGCTCGCCCGGGCCGCGAGTCCGGCCGGGGTCTGGGCCTCGAAGACGGCCCGGACGGGCAGCGCGGTGCCGAGCGCGGCCCTGATCCGGTCGGCCAGGCGCATGGCGAGCAGCGAGTCGCCTCCGAGCTCGAAGAAGGCGTCGTCCCCGCCCACCCGGTGCGCGTCGAGGCCGAGAACGTCCGCGAACAGGCCGCACATGATCTCCTCCTGCGGGGTGCGCGGCGCACGCCCTGGCGACGTACCGGTCGCGGCGGCGGGCGCCGGCAGGGCGGCGCGGTCGAGTTTGCCGTTGGCGGTCAGCGGCAGCCGGTCCAGGACCACGACGGCCGAGGGTGCCATGTGGTCCGGGAGCGTACGGGCCGCGTGCTGCCGTACGGACGTCGGGTCGGGGGTGTGCCGGGGGTCGGCGGGAACGACGTACCCGACCGGGCGGCGGTCCCGCACCAGGACCACGGCCCGGTCCACCTCCGGGTGGGTGGCGAGCGCGGCCTCGATCTCGCCGAGCTCGACCCGGAAGCCCCGGATCTTGACCTGGTCGTCGGCCCGGCCGACGTACTCCAGCTCTCCGTCGGACGTCCGGCGCACCAAGTCGCCCGTGCGGTACATCCGGTCGCCGGGCGGGCCGAAGGGGTCCGCCAGGAACCGTCCCGACGTCAGGCCCGGTCGCCCCAGATAGCCGCGCGCCAGGCCCGCCCCGGCGACGTACAGCTCACCGGTGACGCCCGAGGGCACGAGCCGCAGGCCGTCGTCCAGGACGTGGGCGCGCAGGTCGGGGATGGTCGCACCGATCCCGTTCGCCGCACGCGGGGTCAGCGGCAGACCCGTGACGTGGACGGTCGTCTCGGTGATCCCGTACATGTTCACCAGGGCGGGAGCGTCCTGCGGGTGCCGTGTGTACCACTCGGCGACGTGCGCGACGTCGAGGGCCTCACCGCCGAAGACGACATACCGGAGCGTCAGATCGTGTGCCACGTCCGGGAGTTCGGCGTCCGCGCGGAGCAGCTCGCCGAACGCCGACGGCGTCTGGTTCAGCACGGTGACCCGCTCGCGTGCCAACAGCCGCAGGAATTGGGCCGGTTCACGGCTGACCTCGAACGGTACGACGACGAGAGTGCCGCCGTGCAGTAGCGCTCCCCACAGCTCCCAGACCGAGAAGTCGAAGGCGTAGGAGTGGAACAGCGTCCACACGTCGTCCGGACCGAAGTCGAACCAGTGCCGGGTGGACTCGAAGAGCCGGACGACGTTGCGGTGCGGTACGGCAACGCCCTTGGGGCGGCCGGTGGAGCCGGAGGTATAGATGACGTAGGCGATGTGATCGCCGGTCAGGTGCGGGGCGAGGGGGCCGCCGGGCGGCTCGGGGAGCGGCTCGTCCAGCGCCAGTACGGGTACGTCGGAGGCGGGCAGGCCGACGGACACCTCGCCGGTCGTCACCAGGAGCACCGGGGCGGAGTCGCCCAGCATGAAGGCCAGCCGCTCCGCCGGGTACGCGGGGTCCATCGGCACGTACGCGGCACCGCACTTGAGCACCGCGAGCACGGCCACCACCAGTTCGGGCGAGCGAGGCAGCGCGAGCGCCACCAGCCGTTCGGGCCCGGCGCCTCGAGCCGCGAGCACCCGGGCCAGGCGGTCGGCCCTGGCGTCGAGTTCGGCGTAGGTGAGGCGGGTGTCGTCGTGCACGACGGCGGTCGCGTCGGGAGTGCGGGACGCCTGACGGGCGAACAGCTCGGGCAGGGTGGCCGGGACGATCTCCCCGGCGCGACCCGTGCCAGTGGTCCGGGTGGTCCGAGTGGTCCGGGTGGGTGCCTCGCCCAGCAGGCGTTCCCGCTCCCCTGGCAGGAGTACTTCCACCTCGCGGGCGGCGCGTCGGCGTGGGTCGGCGACTATGGCTTCCAGGGTGGCGGCGAACCGGTCCAGGAGGGTCCGGGCGCCTGTCTCGTCGTGCAGGTCGGGCCGGTAGGAGAGGCGCAGGGCGAGACGGCGGGCGGGCAGCACGGCGAGGGTGAGGGGGTAATGGGTGGCGTCTCGGCCGGAGAGCTGGCTGACCCTGGACGCTCCGGGGCCGCTCTGGACCGGGTGGTTCTCGAAAGCGAGCAGGGTGTCGAAGAGGTCGCCGCCGGTGCCGGTGCCCGCCGCGCGGCGGATGTCGGCGAGGCCCAGATGCTGGTGGGGAAGCAGGGCGGCCTGACGGTCCTGGAGTCCGGTGAGAAGGTCCGCGAGGGTCCCGTCCTCGTCCCAACGCACCCGGGTGGGCACGGTGTTGATGCAGAAGCCGACCATCGATGCGACGTTCGGCAGCTCGGGCGGACGGACGGTGACGGTCTGCCCGAACACGATGTCGGTGCGGCCGGTAAGGCGGCCCAGCAGCATGCCCCACGCGCCCTGCACGAGCGTGTTGAGGGTGACGCCGAGGGAGCGGGCCGTCGTGTCGGCGGCCGAGGTCAGCTCCTCAGAGAGCTCGACGACGAGTTCCTCGGGCAGGACGGTCGTGGCGCCGACGCCGACGCCGACGCCCGAGGCCGCTGTGCCTGTGCCTGTGCCTGTGCCTGTGCCTGTGCCTGTGAGGAGGCTCGGCTCGTCCATCTCGGACAGGGCGTCCCGCCAGGCGTTCTTGGCGGCGGTGCGGTCCTGGCGTGTCAGCCAGGCGAGGTAGTCGCGGTAGGCGGGCGCCGGCGGCAGGGCGGTGGGGTGCTCGCCCGCGTACAGGGCGCCGAACTCCCGTACCAGCAGCTGCTTCGACCAGCCGTCCAGCAGGATGTGGTGGTTGGTGACGACCAGCCGGTGGCAATCCGAGGACCAGCGGACCAGCAGATACCTGAGGAGGGGCGGCCTGGTGAGGTCGAAGCGGCGGGTGCGCTCCTCGTCGAGCAGCCGCTGCCACTCCTTGTCCCGTTCGACCTCCCCGAGTTCCGCCAAGTCGGCTTCTGTCCAGGGCAGTTCGACGTCCGTCGGCACGATCTGCACGGGCGGCCCGGATTCCCGGCGGCGGAAGCAGGCGCGCAGATTGGGGTGCCGGTCGAGCAGGGCCTGCCCGGCGGCGCGTACGGCGGCGGGGTCGACCGGGCCGGTCAGCTCCAGGATCTGCTGGGCGGCGTAGACGTCGGGGGCGTGTTCGTCGTCGTAGAGGGCATGGAAGAGCAGGCCTTCCTGCAACGGCGACAGGGGCAGGATGTCGGCGATACCGGACCGAGTCACCGTGAGTTACCTCCACTCGCTTCCGAACTCGGCTTCGAGTTCGTCGATCTCTGCTTGGGACAGGGACACCAGGGGCAGGTCGGACGGGGTGTGCCCGCCCGCCCGGGTACCGTCGGCCAGGGCGGCCAGTTCCTCGCACCACAGGTCGGCGAGGGCGCGCACGTCACCCTCCGACCAGATGCCGGGCGCCCAGGACCAGGTGGCGGCGAGTCGGCCGGCGGCGTCGGTCACGGCGGTGATCTCCAGACCGTGCGCCACGGGCAGGCCCGGGTCGTGGGCAGCGCCCAGCGGGGACAGCCCGGGAAGTTCTTCGGGCGCCGTCGACCAGTCGTCGGTCGGCTCCGTGGGCGTGCGGCCCAGGTAGTTGAAGCCGATCTGCGGGACCGGGAGCGCGGCGAGGGCCGGTCCGGTGGCGGGGTTGAGGTGGCGGAGCAGGCCGTGGCCGATGCCGTGGTCGGGTACGGACCGCAGCTGTTCCTTGACGCGTTTGAGGACGTCGGCCGGGTCGTCGAGGTCGACGCCGGCGAGGTCCAGCCGGGCGGGCACGACGCTCGTGAACCAGCCGACGGTCCGGGACGGGTCCACACCGTCGGCGATCTCCTCGCGGCCGTGCCGCTCGATGTCGAGGAGCAGAGCCGGGTGGCCGTCTGCCGGGCGTCGCCGGCGGACGAACGCGGCGGCCAGCCCGGCGAGCAGCACGTCGTCGGGTCCGGCGTGGAAGGCCGCGGGCACGGTGGTGAGCAACAAGGTGGTGGTCTCGGCCGGGAGTTCCCGGGTGAGGTGACGCATCGCGCCGGCCACGTCCCGTGCCGGGTCCAGCCGCCGCGCCCCGAGCTGCGGGTCGGGCGCG
The DNA here is from genome assembly GCF_045041235.1 of Streptomyces sp. NBC_00076. Taxonomy (NCBI): domain Bacteria; kingdom Bacillati; phylum Actinomycetota; class Actinomycetes; order Kitasatosporales; family Streptomycetaceae; genus Streptomyces; species Streptomyces sp. NBC_00076. Next base: position 10,022,160 of record NZ_CP108242.1, on the reverse strand, counting down.
GCCAACTGCTTCCGCCATACGGCCAGTTCGGCCACCCGCGTCGGCGTATCGGCCTCACTGCGCAGCAACCGGGCCCATTCCCGGAAGGAGGTGCCCGGCATGGACAGCTTCTCCTCGCGCCAGGCGGCGGCCATGTCGGAGCGCAGCAGGCTCCAGGACACACCGTCCACGGCCAGGTGATGGACCGTCAGCAGAAGGCGGCCGGGGCGGCCCGGTCCGGCGTCCAACCAGACAGCGTCCAGCAGCCTTCCTGCTTCCGGGCGTAGGCCGGGAGCGGTGTTGCCCAGCTTTTCCACTGCGGGCGCGAAGTCACCGTCCGGCACCTCGATCCGCTGCAACAGGGCGCTCGCGTCGACACTTCCGGGCGGTGGGACGGTCGCCGTCCGGTCGGCGGCAGTGAGCCGCATCCGCAGGGCGTGGTGGTGGTCCAGCAGGGCCTGGAGTGCGGTCGTCAGCCGCTTCTCGTCCGCGTCGGCGGGGGTGACGAGCAAGGCCGCCTGGCTGAACGAGTCGATCGGACCGCCTCGGTCGAGGAAGCGGTGCATGGCCGGAGTGAGAAGCAGCTCGCCCACCGCCTCCTCAGGCTCCGCCTGCCGTGCGGAGGCCGGTCGGGCGGCTGCCAGTGCCGCGAGCCCGGCGACGGTCCGCTGTTCGAAGACATCACGCGGAGTCAGCCGCAGTCCCTCGGTCATCGCTCGGCTCACCAGGTGAATCGAGGTGATGCTGTCACCGCCGAGGTCGAAGAAGCCGTCGTCGGCACCCACCTCGTCCGGCGGGACGTCGAGGACGTCGGCGAACAGCTTCCGGAGGGTCTCCTCCTGCGGGGTGCGGGGCGCCGTCCGTCCCGGAGGGGTATCCCGGTCCGCGGGCGGCCCGGGCAGGGCGGTGCGGTCCAGCTTGCCGTTCGGCGTCATGGGCAGGGCGTCCAGCACCACGACGGCCTCGGGGACCATGTGCGCGGGAAGGTGGCGGCCGGTGTGCGCCAGGAGTGCGGCGCGGTCGGCGGCGGTGCCGGGTGCGGCGACGACGTACCCGACGAGGCGCCGGATGCCTGCCGTGTCCTCACGTACCGCCACCGCGGCCTGGGCGATTCCGGGATGGGCGGCGAGTACGCCCTCCACCTCGCCGGGCTCGATCCTGAGCCCTCGGATCTTCAACTGGCCGTCGGCCCGCCCCCGCAATTCCAGGACCCCGTCGGCGCGGCGCACGGCCAGGTCACCCGTGCGGTACATACGCTCGCCCGCCGGCCCGAAGGGGTCGGCGACGAACCGTTCGGCGGTCAGCCCGGGCCGACGCCAGTAGCCGCGAGCCACATGGGCGCCGGCCACATACAGCTCGCCCTCGATCCCGACCGGTACCGGGTTCAGGTGGGCGTCCAGCACATAGGCCCGGGTGTTCCACATAGGTCGGCCGATGGGCACCGGACCGGTCGGAAGGGCCTCATGGGGCTCGATGCGGTGGTCGGTGCAGCCGACGGTGAGTTCGGTGGGGCCGTAGTGGTTGATCAGCCGGATGTCCGGGTGGTCGTGGCGCCAGGCGCGCAGGGCCTCGCCGACCAGCGCCTCGCCGCCCAGCATGAACTCCTGGGCGGGCGAGAGGTCGTGCGGCAGAGCGGGCAGCAGCGGGAGATGGCTGGGGGTGGCCTTGAGGAAGGTGTAGCCGTCGGACAGGGACGCGGCGCCCGCCTCGTGGAACGCGGCGATGTGAACGCGACCGCCGGCGGCGAGCGCCCCGTGCAGGGTCGTCACGGTGGCGTCGAAGGACATGGTGGCGTGCAACAGCGAGGCACCGCGCAGGCTCGGGTACGCCTCGACGCACCGGGCCACGTACGCGGTGAGGTTGCGGTGTTCCACGACGACACCTTTGGGGCGGCCGGTGGTACCGGAGGTGTAGATCAGATAGGCGGGGTCTGCGGGGCGGGCCATGCTGAGGGGCAGGTCCGGGTCGTCCGGGGTGGCGTCGGGGTGGACGACCGGCACGTCGGCGGGGATCCGGTCCCGGGCGACCACGCACACGGGGGCCGCGTCGGAGAGCAGGTGGGCGGTGCGCTCGGCGGGATGCTCGGGGTCGAGCGGCAGATAGGCGGCGCCCGCCTTGAGGACGGCGAGCACCGCGACCGCCAGGTCCACGGAACGGGGCAGTGAGAAGGCGACGGTCTGCCCAGGACCGGCGCCGTGCGACACCAGCGTGCGCGCCAACCGGTCGGCTCGGGAGTCCAGTTGGCCGTAGGTGAGCGAGGTCTCCGCGTCCGTCACCGCGACCGCGTCCGGGCTTTCGACGGCGCGTGCCTCGAAGAGCCGGGGGAACGTGGTCTCCGGGATCTCCCGTGTCGTGTCGTTGAACTCGGCCAGCAGACGGTGGCGTTCGTCCGGGGCCAGGATGTCGAGTGCGCCGATCGTCCGGCCCGGATCGTCGACCGCGGCCCGCAGCAGTCTCTCCAGACGGGCGGCCAGCTCCTCGGCGGTGCGCCGCTCGAAGAGATCGGCGCTGTACTGGAGGACGCCCTCGATGCCGTCCGGCGCGCCGTCGGACGTGCGGCACTCGCCCAGGTTGAACGTCAGGTCGATCTTCGTGGCGCCGGTCTCCACGGGCACCGTCCGCGCCTCGAGGCCCGGCAGGTCGAGGCGGGCGGCGACGGTGGGGCGGAAGGCGAGCATCACCTGGAAGAGCGGGTGCCGGGCGAGTGTCCGGGGCGGGTTGAGGGCCTCGACCAGGTGCTCGAAGGGCAGATCCTGGTGTGTGTAGGCGGCCAGGTCGGTGTCCCGGACCCGGTCCAGCAGGTCCCGGAAGGTCGGGTCGCCGGAGGTGTCGGTGCGCAGGACCAGGGTGTTGACGAAGCAGCCGACCAGGTCGTCGAGCATGTCGTCGGAGCGGCCGGCGACCGGGGTGCCGAGCGGGATGTCGGTGCCCGCACCCAGCCGCGTGAGCAGGGCGGAGAGTGCTGCCTGTACGACCATGAACACGGTCGTGCCGCTCTCGGCGGCCAGTGCGCGCAGGCGTCGGTGCAGGTCCGCGTCCAGCCGGACGGGAACGTCCCCGCCACGGTGGGTGGCACGGGCGGGCCGAGGGCGGTCGGCGGGGAGCGTCAGCTCGTCGGGGATCCCATTCAACGCCCCCTTCCAGTAGGTGAGTTGCTGTTCGTCGAGCCGGCCGATGACGTCGCGCCGCCAGACACTGTGGTCGGCGTACTGCACGGGCAGGGGCGACTGCTGTGGCGGCTGCCCCACGAACCTGGCCCGGTAGGAGGTGGACAGGTCGTGCAAGAGGGGCGCGAGGGACCACCCGTCGGCGGCTATGTGGTGGAGGACGAGCAGGAGTACGTGGTCGTCGGCGCCGAGGGCGAGGAGGTGGGCGCGCAGCGGAAGGTCCTCGGCCAGGTCGAATTCCCGGGCCGCCAACTCGACGAGGCGATAGGCCAGTTCGGCCTCGGTGACGTTCTCGACGGTCAGCCCGGGCCGCGCGGAGGCGGGCCCTAGGAGGAGTTGACTCGGAATGCCGTCGGTGTCGGGGTAGACGGTGCGCAGGATCTCGTGGCGGGCGACGAGGTCGGCGAGCGCGGCGCGCAGGGCGTCCGCCTCGAGGGGGCCGCCGGTGAGCCGTAGCGCGAGCGGGATGTGGTAGGCGGCTCCGGCGTCTTCCAGCCGGTGCAGGAACCACAACCGCCGCTGCGCGGACGACAGGGGCGGCTCCCCGACGCCCGTCCGTGCGGTCGGCCGGGGGATCGCCGGCCGCACGGCCGACCCTGTGGTCATCGACCGGGCCAGCCCGGCCGGAGTCGGTGTCCGGAACACCTCACGCAACGTCGGTTCGGCGCCGAGGGCGCTGCGGATCCGTCCGATGAGCCGCAGGGCCAGCAGGGAGTGCCCGCCGAGGGCGAAGAAGCTGTCGTGGGGTGAGACGTCCGGCAGGCCCAGGACGTCGGCGAACAGGGCGCACAGCAGCTCCTCGTGCGGGGTGCGCGCGGCGTCGGCACGTGCGCTCGCCGAGACCGGGACGGGCAGTGCGGCCCGGTCGAGTTTGCCGTTGGCGGTCAGCGGCAGCCGGTCCAGGATCACGAGGGCGGAGGGCACCATGAAGTCGGGAAGGTGTCCGGCGAGATGGTCGCGCAGGCCGCCCGGGTCCGCCGCGTCCCCGACGACGTACGCCACCAGGCGCGGGTCCCCCGGACGGTCCTCGCGGACCAGGGCGAGCGCCTGGGCGACCTCCGGGCGGGCTGTGAGGGCCGCCTCGATCTCGCCGGGCTCGATACGGAACCCGCGCAGCTTGACCTGGCCGTCGGCTCGGCCGTGGTACTCCAGTTCGCCGTCCGGTGTCATCCGGACGCGGTCGCCGGTGCGGTACATCCGATCGCCCGGCGGCCCGTACGGGTCGGCGACGAACCGTTCGGCGGTCGCGGCGGGCCGGCCCAGGTAACCGCGGGCCACGCCGGGGCCGGCGACGTACAGCTCGCCCACCGTGCCGCGCGGAACGGGCTGGAGGGCGCCGTCGAGCACATGGGCGCGCATGCCGTCGAGGGGGCGGCCGATGGGCAGCGGGTCAGGCACCGGCGCACCCGAGGGGCAGGGGCGGCTGGTGGCGAACGTCGTCGTCTCGGTGGGTCCGTAGCCATCGGTGACCGTGAGCTGCGGGCACGCTTCCAGAACCCGGCGTACCGCGGCGGCCGGAACGGCCTCGCCGCCGGTCCACACCTGCCGGAGCCCGGCGAAGCAGCCCGGGTCCTCCTCGGCGGCCAGCCGGAACAGCCCGGCGGTCAACCACAGGGCCGTCAGTTCATGACGTGTCGTCAACTTCCTTACGGCGGAGGCGTCGACATCCCGAGCGGCATCGGCGACCACGGCGGTGCCGCCGGTCAGCAGCGGTACCCACATCTCGTACGTCGAGGCGTCGAACGCCGTCGGCGAGTGCACGAGGACCCGGGTGTGGGCCCCGTCGGCGAACGCCGAGTCGGTGGCGAGGGCGGTGATGTCCTGGTGGGTGACGGCCACACCCTTGGGGGTGCCGGTGGAGCCGGACGTGTGGCTGACGTAGGCGAGTTGGGCGGGGTGCGGACGGACGCCCGGGTCCGTGTCCGCCTCGCCGCCGAGGGTCGGATCGTCGGCGGCGACCGGGACGACGCCCTCGAAGGTCTCGGTGGGCGCGGTGTCGGTCAGGAGGAGGGCGGCGCCGGTCTCGGCGAGGATCCGCCGGGTGCGGGCGGCCGGGGCGCGCGGGTCGAGGCCCACATAGGCGCCGCCTGCCTTGAGCACGGCCAACAGCGCGGTGACCAGGGTGTCGGACCGGTGCATCAGGACCGCGACCCGGTCCTCGGCCCGTACACCGAGGTTCAGCAGCCGGTGGGCGAGGCGGTTGGCGCGCTGGTCCAACTCCCGGTAGCTGACGCCGCGTTCGCCGTACACCACGGCCGTGGCGTCCGGGTGGGCGGCGACACGGGCCGCGAGGAGTCCCGGCACGGCCATGGCTGCCGCGCTCACCGGAGCACCGTCGAGATGTGCCGCCGCACGCTCCTCGGGCAGCGCCGTCACCACCCGGCCGACCGGGGCTCCGGGCTGTCCCACGGCGATCGCGAACCGCTCCAGAAAGTGAGCGAAACGCCGGTGGTGGGCGCCGAGTTCGGCATCCGTGTAGTGCTCGGGACTCGCGTCCAGATCGATGCGTACGCCGTGGCCGTCGGCGCGGTCGTACACGTTGACGGCGAGGTCCTCGACCGGGCCGGTGGACAGGTTGTGGCGGGTGGTCCGGTGTCCGGCGAAACGCAACTCCGGCCCGAACGCCATGATGTTGACGACCGGCCCGAAGAAACGCCGGCCGTCGTGCGGCCACTCCAGGTCCCGGCGCAGGTCCTCGCCACGGTGCCGTTGCCGCGCCAGCAGGTCGCGGGTGGCCCTCGCGGTCTGCCGTACGAGGTCGTGGGCGGGTGTGTCGGGACGTACCGTCAGCCGTAGCGGGAGCACGTTGGACGCCATGCCGGGGACGGCGAGTTCGGTGTCGCTCGCCCGGGCGGTGACGGCGAGGCCGAGCACTACGTCCGAGGCTCCGGTGAGCCGGTGCAGGTAGGCGGCGGTGGCCGCGAGGACGACCCGCGACCAGCGGGTGCCGGTGCGTTCGGCGGCGGCGTGCACCGACTCCCCCGCCGCTTCCGGGAGATGACCGGTGCGGCGGTGGAAGCGGTCGGCGACGCGCGGTGGCCGGGCGGACAGGCTCGGTGGCTCGGGGCGGTCGGCGAGGGCGCGGGTCCAGTGGTCCCGGTCCGCCGTGTGCCGTTCGGACACCCGGTAGGCCGCATCCTCGGCGACCAGCGCGGCGAGGGACGCGGGTGGCGGCGCGGGGGTCTCACCGGCGACGAGAGCGGTGTAGGCGTGGGCCACCCGGCGCGCGACGAGGGAGCAGCTGTAGCCGTCGACGGCGATGTGGTGGTAGCGCTGGTACCAGATCCAGTGATCGTCCGCGAGCCTCAGCAGGGCGTACCGGAAGAGCGGGGCGCGGTCGAGCGCGAACGGGGTGGCGAAGTCCTCGGCCATCCAGGCCTGGGCCGCCGTCCACGCCTCCGCGGCTCTTCGAGATCCGGCGGCGCTTCGGGGCCCGGCGGTGTTCCGCGGCCCGGCGGTGTTCCGGGGTCCAGCGGGGCTCCGGGGTCCAGCGGTGCTCCGGGGTTCGGGGTCGCCGGAGACGTCGACGACGGGCAGGTCCCACTCCGGAGCGTCCTCGACGATCTGTCGGACGGTGTCGTCGTCCGCCGCGAAGCGGACTCGCAGGGTGTCGGTCGCGTCCACCACCGCCCGCACGGCCGCCCGGAGGAGCGCGGGATCGACGGGGCCGTGGATCTCGGTGTACTCACCGACGTTGTAGGCGGCCCCGGCGGGGTCGAGCCGCTGGCCGAACCACATCGAGCGCTGGGCGGCGGACAGCTCCAGTACGACGGTCATCGGCCCTCCGTGACGGCAGCGGCGCCCGTCAGCATTCGTTCCACCTGTCGGGCGACACAGCGCGGACCCTCGTCGCGGCCGGGCCACGCCACGCGCAGCCACGGTTCGGCGGGGACCAGGGCGATGTCCTGGGCCTGACGGGCCCGGCCGCCGCCGGTGATGTTGAGGAGCACCAGTTCGTCCCGTCGGACCTGCCCGGTCCGGGCGGCGTCGGCCAGGGCGGCCAGTGCGACCCCGGCGCCCGGCTCGATGTCGATGCCCTCGACCTCCTCGAACAGGGCCAGGGCTGCGAGCGCGGCCTCGTTGTCCGTACATCGCACGTCGCCGCCGCTCTCGGTCAGCACGTCACGGACACCGCCGCGAACGGCGAACGGCGGGCGGCGGTTGGTCAGTTCGCGGGCCAGCGGCTCGTGTTCGCGATGTGCCGGGACCGGGACCGGGGCCGGGTCGGCAGAGCGCCAGGCGTCGTACAACGGCGCGAAGGGCGCGTTCTGACACATCAGCAGGCGCGGCAGCGGCTCACCGTGCGCGCGGACGCGACGCGCCGCCTCGTGGGCGCCGATGGCCCCCGTACCGCTGCCGACGGCCTGGACATAGCTCTCCGGAAGTCGCCCGAGAACCTCGGCGGCGGCCAGCATGACGGTGCCCAGGCCGTCCCGGCGGCCGACGTTGCGCGAACCGCCCTCGGCGTGATGGCCGGGGAGCGCTGCGAGCAGTTCGGCGCAGGCGATGGCGTCGCTGTAGGTGGCGGCGCCGTCGAGGACCACGAGACGTACGCAGGGGTCCAGCGGTGCGGGAAAGCGCATCCGCTCCAGGGCCGGGGCGGGCACGACGAGCAGGCAGTGCACGCGGTGAAGGGTGGCGGCCCAGGCGAAGGCGGCGGCGGTGTTGCCCGCCGACGGGATGACGAGGACCGGCGGCGCGGCGGGCAGCCGGCCGAGCACCGTGTACGCCTCCAGGTCCTTGAAGGTGCAGGTCGGCAGCTGCGCCCCGCGTTCCGGCCAGTGGCCGGAAAAGGCGACCCACAGTCGGTCGAGGCCGATGCGGCGGCCGAGTCGTTGGGCGCGGTGCACGACCGGGCCCGGCACGTCCGGGAAGGTCCGCGTGACCGGCAGCAGCGGGGCATGTCGGAACAGTCCGGTGCCGACACCGGCTTGGGCGCCGGTTCCGTCGTACTCGGTACGCAGGAATGCCGGTTCGTGCCGACGGGAGCAGTCGAGGACGAGTCCGTCATCCTCGTAGCGGGTTCCGCATGAGGAACAGACAACCGTGTAGTGACGTGTTCCCGGGCGTACTCGGGACATCTTTCCTTGCCTTCCGCAGTGCCGCGTTTCGCTGACCAATTGGAACCGGGCGGGCGGAACGAGTGGGTGACTCTGGAATTACCTTTTCCTGAACGCAAGTTGACACGCACCCACTGTCACCTCACCTACCTGCGGAATGTTCAGGTCCGCTTCATCTCCTCTTATCGGTGCGGTGGTTGAGAAAGCGTCAGATCCATAGAACATCCAAGGCGCACTCACCGTTCACGAAAGGTTGACGGGAAAATGATGGATACGCCGACGCATACGGCTGCCAAGGACGGGGAAGACGGCTCCACTTGGCTTCCTTCATCGGTTCCGGTTACCTTTCTTGCACCAAATCGGTCATCGAATCAGTCATCGTCTCCGTCATCGAATGGCAAAATTCTGGAATTCGACTCGTCGGACAACGAGAAGCGGGAGCCGGAGCGGGAGCGTGAACCGGAGCGGAAGGAGATCCGGACCTACACCGCCCCGTCGCCGGACGTGCTGTTGGCGGCGTACCGGAAGATGGCCATCGGACGCCGCTTCGACGAGCAGGCGACGGCGCTCGCCCGGCAGGGACGGCTCGCGGTCCATCCGTCCAGCCTCGGGCAGGAGGCGTGTCAGGTCGGCGCCGCCCTCGCGCTGCGGGCCACGGACTGGTTGTTCCCCACCTACCGCGACTGCGTCGCGCTGATCAGCCGTGGGATCGACCCCGTCGAGGCGCTGACCCTGCTGCGCGGCGACGCCCACTGCGGCTACGACCCCGTACGGCACCGCACCGCCCCCCAGTGCACCCCGCTGGCCACACACACCGCGCACGCCACCGGGCTCGCCCACGCCGAACACCTCAAAGGCACGGACACGGTCGCGCTCGCGCTCGTCGGTGACGGCGCCACCAGCGAGGGCGACTTCCACGAGGCCGTCAATCTGGCGGGCGTGCTGCGGGCCCCCGTGGTCTTCCTGGTGCAGAACAACGGGTACGCGATCTCCGTACCGATGTCCGGCCAGTGCGCGGCACCGAGCCTGGCGTACAAGGGAGTCGGCTACGGCGTTCGCTCGGAGCAGGTCGACGGCAACGACGCGGCCGCCGTCCTCGCGGTGCTCGGCACTGCCGTCGAGAACGCGCGGGCGGGCGGCGGGCCGTGGCTGGTCGAGGCGCACACGTACCGCGTGGGCCCGCACACCAGCGCCGACGACCCGTCCCGCTACCGGCCCGCCGCCGAGGCCGAGGACTGGCGGGGCCGCGATCCGATCGCCCGGCTGGAAACGGCGCTCGTCGAGCGCGGCCTGCTGACCGACGCCGACGTCAAGGCCGTGGTCGCCGAGGCGGAGGAGTACGCCGCCGAGGTACGCGAACGGCTCTCCGTGGACCCGGCCCTGGACCCCCTGGGCCTCTTCGACCACGTCCTCGCCGCGCCCACCCCCCAGCTGTCCGCTCAACAGACGTTGCTGCGGGCCGAGTTGGAGGATCACTGAGATGGCGGCCGACATGACGATGGCGCGGGCCCTCAACACCGCCCTGCGGGACGCGCTCGACGCGGACGACCGGGTGGTCGTCTTCGGCGAGGACGTCGGCCGTCTCGGCGGCGTCTTCCGGGTCACCGACGGTCTGAGGGACGCGTTCGGCGACCGGCGCTGCTTCGACACACCGGTGTCCGAGGCCGGTATCGCCGGGCTCGCGGTCGGCATGGCGATGGCCGGGTTCCGGCCCGTGGTGGAGATGCAGTTCGACGCGTTCGCCTACCCTGCGTTCGAGCAGATCGCCTCCCACATCGCCAAGATGCGCAACCGTACCCGGGGCGCCCTGCCCCTGCCGCTGGTCGTCCGCATCCCCTACGGCGGCGGCATCGGCGGGGTCGAGCACCACAGCGACTCCAGCGAGGCGTACTACGCGCACACCGCGGGCCTGAAGGTGGTGACCCCGGCGACGGCCGAGGACGCGTACTCACTGCTGCGCGAGGCGATCGACGATCCGGACCCGGTGGTCTTCCTCGAGCCCAAGCGTCACTACTGGACCAGGGAGAACGTCGAACTCCCTGTCCGCACGGCGCCGTTCGGCACGTCCGCGGTCCGCCGCGCCGGGCGGGACGTGACGCTGGTGGCCTACGGCCCGTCGGTCGCCGTGGCCCTGGAGGCCGCCCAGCGGGCGGCGGCCGAGGGCCTGGACGTGGAGGTCCTGGACCTGCGCACCCTCGTCCCGCTGGACGACCGTACGACGGCCGCCTCGGTGCGACGGACCGGCCGATGCCTGGTCGTCCATGAGGCCCAGGGCTTCGCCGGCGTGGGCGCCGAGATCGCGGCGCGGGTCCAGGAGGAGTGCTTCGATGCCCTGCGGGCGCCGGTGTTGAGGGTCACCGGTTTCGACATCCCCTATCCGCCACCGCTGTTGGAGAGTGCCCACCTGCCCGGCGTGCAGCGGGTGCTCGCCGGTCTGCGCCGACTGGTCCCCTCCGACGCCGAACGACCGTCTCGACGCGTCAACTTGGCACGGTCCGCGCGGGCCGCGACCGGCCGGACGTTCCGACTGCCGGACCTGGGTGAGGGGCTCGCGGACGCCGAGGTGCTGGAGTGGAAGGTCGCCGTGGGCGACAGCGTCGAGCACGACCAGGCGGTGGTCGAGGTGGAGACGGCGAAGTCCGCTGTGACGTTGCCGAGTCCCTACGCCGGGGCGGTGACGGCCCTGCACTGCGCGGAGGGCGAGGTCGTACAGGTGGGGGCACCGCTGCTCACGGTGACGGGAGCGGACGCGGGCGGGGAAGCCGACTCGGATGCCGCACTCTCGGAACGGGAAGCCGAGTCGGGTGCCGAACGCACAGTCGGGAAGGACGTCCCGCGCGCCGAACCCACCATCAGGAATGCCGACGCCGACGCCGAACTCACCGTTGAGAAAGCCGAGTCGGATGCCGAACTCACCGTTGAGAAAGCCGACCCGGGCGCCGATCCCACGCTCCGGAACGCCGCCTCCGCCGATCCGCACACGGTCACGGCGGCCGGCTCCGGTGCCGTGCTCACCGGTTACGGGACCAACGCCGCGCAGCGATGGTCCCTGGCAGCGACGAACGGAGTCGGGGGTGGCGCCCGCGCGGGAGCGGGCGGCGGGACCACCCCGGCAGGCGACCGGCGTCGCCCGACCGGTGCCGTCGAGGCACAGACGCGCGTCCCCCTGGACGCCTCCGCCGAGAAGTTCGTCCGCGGTCACCGGGACACCCCCGCCGTGACCATCTGGGCCGACACGGACGCCACGGGCCTGCTCGCCGCCCGGGACCGCCTGGGCATCGGGCTGCTGCCGTTGCTCGCTCGGGCGTGCCTGACCGGGCTGGCCGCCTTCCCCGAGCTCAACGCCCGGGTCGACGCCGAGCGCGGGGAGATCGTCCGCCCACCAGGGGTGCACCTCGGTATCGCCGCGCAGACCATGAACGGTCTGGTCGTGCCCGTCGTCCGGGACGCGGGGCGGTTGTCGCCCGACGACCTCACTGCCGAACTGCGGCGCCTGACCTCCTTGGCCCGCCGGGGCACGCTCCCCTTGGAACACCGCACCGGCGGCACGTTCACCCTCAACAACTACGGCGTCTTCGGAGTCGACGGCGCCACTCCGATCCTCAACCATCCACAGGCCGCGATGCTCGGCGTGGGCCGCCTCCTCGACCGTCCCTGGGTGGTGGACGGCCGCCTGGAGGTGCGCAAGGTGGTCCAGCTGTCGCTCACCTTCGACCACCGGGTCTGCGACGGCGGCACCGCGGCCGGCTTCCTGCGTCATGTCGTCGACGGCATCGCCGCACCGACCGGGTGAGGCGTCCGACGATCGACCACCGCGCCCGTATACCCGCTTCCTCAGGAGTGGGACGACCACGTCCGTCCACCGGGCGGCGGCGTGACACGGCGCGACGGCAGGGCCGGGCCCAGTTCGCGCAGAATGCGGGTGAGGTCGGCCGGAGCGGCCGTGAGGCGGATCGGGGTGCCCGCTTCGTCGAGTTCGGCGATGTGCCAGCTTCTGGGGACGGTGTCGCCGTCACTGCCCCGGGGACGCCGCACGTTCCTGACGATGAGCCGTTCCACGGGAATCGGTTTCGCCGCGAACCGGTCCGGCCCGGGGTGGGGCGTCACCGCGGGCGGACCGCCGCCGCCGAGGACGATGTGGGTGCCGAAGCCGTACGGGTTGTAGTCGGTGTGCTCCAGGAAGCGGGCGGCCAGGAACACCTCCTCGTCGTCCGCTTCGGCCGGCTCCTCGGACGTACCGGACCCCACGGGCGTACGGACGCGGGTGGCGCGCCAGGCCCGGACGAGGAGGGCCGAGGTGGCGAGTGCCCCCGCGGCCGTCCAGGAGATCGCCGTGGGAGAGCTGAGCAGGGTCGTGGGACGGAGGTAGCACAGCGGCAGCAGCCACAGCGCTGTACCGACGAGCGCGCCCGCGAACGGAAGCGCCGAGGGGAGAACCTCGTCGTCGGGCAGCCGACGCCCTCGCAGGCGCAGCAGTGCCTGGGCCGCGGGGTAGCCCGCGGCGAGGGCGAACCCGGCCGCGAGGACCGCCACGTCCCCGGCGCCGGTGATGTGCTCGCGCCACACATGGCGTGTTCCGGCGACCTCCCTGACCTGACCGCGCCAGAGGGTCAGTTCGACCTTGTCGCCGGGCCGGAACTCGCGCGCGGCCTCCCGTGAGACCCCGAGCCGCTCCAGCGGCCGGCTGTCGGAGAAGTACAGCCAGCTGGACCGCTTGGGCCGGTGGACCTCGGTGCGGGCGATCACGGCCGGCCGGGTGCTCAGGCACTCCCCGCGCTCAGGGTCGGGCGTCTCGGCGGTGCACGGGGCGGCGGACCTCCACTCCCGCTCCTGAGACGCGGTGTGCGGCACGAACCAGGCGACCACGGCGGCGACCGCCAGCAGCAGCACACACAGGCTCAGAGACCTGGCCCAGCCACGGCCGGCGGTGCGGTACGAGATGACGGGGACATGACTTGACTCCGGGGTTCCGTGACGGCGGTGCAGTGCGCGCAGCGCGGCCAGCTTCGTGTCGAAGTCCGGGTCGTCGGGGGTCCAACTGCGGGGCAGGGGCAGGAGCTGTTCCCGTCCGTCGCGCAGCACCAGGCTGACCCCTCGGGTCTCCTGGACCCGGGGGGTGTTCGCGTACTTCAGGCGTACGCGCAGGTCGGCGATGTCGGGCCAGGACACGCTGCTGCGGCGCAGCAGCGTCCGCCGGCGCAGGCCGTACGCGTCGGCGTCCACCCGCGCGGTGACCGCGTGCAGCGACACGACGCCCACCAGGGCGAGCAGTGTGCCGACGCCCGTCCACACGTCCGGGAGCCCGCCCCGGTACGCCGTGCGCGCGGCGGCCAGGACCGCCCCCGCCGCCCCGACCCCGACGAAACACCACAGGGTGCGCTTGTAATGGGCACGGCACCTCACTCCCCCGTCATCGGTCATGGCCAGGATCCTGTCACCGGCAGGTCTGCGGGGGCATGTGCGGAATCCGGCAGCTTCGGGACCGGCAACGCTGCCGGGGTCGTCCGCGGTGCGGCCCGCGGACGGCCAGGGCCGTCCCTTCGGGGCGGAGCGCTCGTCGCGACGGGTGAACGGACACTGGTCCGCGTGCGAGGATCCGAGCGGTGGATCCGCCCGGATCCGAGCCCCGCCTCGGGTGCGACCGGCGCGTTTCCCGTGCCGCAACCAACTCACCGGCGAACCAGGAAGACGACATGAACCACCTCACGAGCACCGGCCCCGTGGCGGTCGGCAACGGCGGCATCAGCGACAGCGGCGTCAGCGGCGTACGGATCTCGCGACGCGCCCAGGCCGTCGCCCCGTTCTACGCCATGGAGTTCGGCAAGCAGGCCGCGATGCTGGAGGCCCAGGGGCACCACGTCGTCAAACTCAGCCTCGGCGAACCGGACTTCGGAGCGCCCCCGGCCGTACTGAACGCGATGCGCGAGGCCATGGACGGACGGCCGCTGGCCTACACCGCGGCCCTCGGTATGCCCGCCCTGCGGCAGGCCATCGCACGGTTCTACGAGGATCAGCACGGCGTCGACGTCGATCCCGCCCGGGTCGTCGTGACCGCCGGCGCCTCGGCCGCCCTGGTACTGGCCACCGCTGCCCTCGTCGACCCCGGCGACGAGGTACTCATCGCGGACCCGTCGTACCCCTGCAACCGGCAGATCGTCGAGAGCTTCGGCGCCGACGTCACGCTCGTTCCCACCACCGCCGCCACCCGGTTCCAACTGGACGCCTCGTCGGTGCGGTCGAGTTGGACGGACCGGACACGCGGCGTCATGATCGCCACCCCGTCGAACCCGACCGGCACCTCCGTCCCGGCCGACGAGCTGGCGGCGATCTGCGCGCTCGCCCGCGAGCGCGACGCCTGGCGCATCGTCGACGAGATCTACCTCGACCTGAGCGACCACGGCACTCGGGGCGGGCCCCCGCGCAGCGCGCTGTCGTCGGACCCCGACGCCGTCGTCATCAACAGCTTCTCGAAGTACTTCGGCATGACCGGCTGGCGGCTCGGCTGGTGTGTCGTCCCCGAGGCGCTCGTGCCGGCGATGGAGCGCCTGGCCCAGAACTACTTCCTCTGCGCGTCCGCCCCCGCCCAGCACGCCGCACTGGCCTGCTTCACCCCCGAGTCGCTCGCGGTCTGCGAGGCCCGCCGCGTCGAGTTCGCCGAGCGGCGCGCGCTCGTCCTCGACGGCCTGGCACGGATCGGACTGCCGGTCCCGGTTCCGCCCGACGGCGCCTTCTACGTCTACTTCGACGTCGCTCGCACCGGCCTCACCTCCTGGGAGTTCTGCGAACGAGCGCTCCGGGAGGCGCACGTCGCCCTCACCCCGGGCAGGGACTTCGGCGTGCACACCGCCGAGACGCACGTCCGTCTCTCCTACGCGGCGTCGGCGGACGAGCTCCGCGAGGGGATCGCCCGGCTGGGGAAGTTCGTGGCCACACTGCGCTGAACCGGGCAGCAGGGCGACGGCTCCGACATCTTGGGCCGGCTCTCATCCGGAAGGCCGGTCGCAGGTGAGGTCCGTGGACGGCAGACGGCCCGTGGCCAGGTAGGTGTTGACGGTCGTATCGACACAGGCGCTGCCGAAGACGCCGTACACAGCGTGCTGGTCCGCGCCGCGGAGGGTGATCAGGCGGGAGGAGGGCCACATGCGGCGCACTGTCCGCGCACTCTCGTAGGTGCTGCGCGGGTCGCCGGTCGCGTTGACGAGCAGAGCCGGCAGGTCGTCGCGGATCGCGGTCGGGCCCTCGCGCGGCGGCTCCCAGAACGCACACGGTGTGATGTTGTGCGTGACGGGACCGAACAACGCGTCCTGGGTACGGGCGCGTTGGACATCCCGCCAGTACGTCTCCGGGTCGCGGGGCGCGGCCACGTCGCCGCACAGGATCGCCGCCTGGACGCTGCCGTAGGAGGACTCGGATCCGTCCAGGAAAAAGTCGAGTGTGTCGGCCAGCCAGGGCGACGGGGTGACCGCGTGCCCGTCGGCTGCGCGTCGCATGTCCCGCACGGCCTGTGCGAAGGCGGCGTACGCGGCGTCGTTGTCCTGCGAGAGGCCGTTGAAGACGACGACGGGCATCACCTGCTCGTCCACCCGGTGCTCGCCGATCGGCAGGGGCGTGCGTCCGGCCGCCGTCCGGATCCGGTGAATCGTCGCGAGGACCGCGCTCGGAGTGCGGCCCAGGCCGTATGTGGTGTGGCGGGCGGCGGCCCACGCGGCCCAGCCCGCAAGGGCGTGCCGGTTGGCCGATTCCGTGCCGCGCAGCAGCCGGGGACCGTAGCGGTCGGGGGCGACGACACCGTCGAGGACGACCCGGTCGGTGCGGCCGGGGAACATCGTGGCGTACACCTGGCCGAGGTAACTGCCGTACGAGTAGCCGAGGTAGGAGATTCTGCGCTCGCCGAGCGCGGCACGGATGACGTCCATGTCGCGCGCGGTGTTCCGGGTGGTGACGTAGGGCAGTACGTCACCCTCGTTGGTACGGCAGCGGCGGGCGAGTTCCTCGGCGAACACCGCCGCGCGATCGAACCCGGCGCGGTCGGCCCCCGGGCCGCGTATGAAGGAACCGGTGGGCCACTTGCAGTCCAGCGGTGTGCTGCGCCCGACGAAACGGGGGTCCACGCCCACCACGTCGTAGCGCTCACCGACCTGCTTCATCGACGTACGCACCCACGGCGGGTCCCCGATCGTCTGCCCGCCGGGACCGCCGCCGTTGAGCAGCAGCGCGCCGACGCGACGGGCGGTGTCGGTGGCCCGGATCCGCGAGATCGCGACAGTGATCGTGCGACCGTCCGGGGCGTCGTAGTCCAACGGGACGGTGACGTCGGCGCATTGGGCGCCCGCCTGCTGGAGTTCCTTGCCGGTTTCGTCGTCGGGTCCGAGCAGGCAGCTCTTCCAGGCGAGGCGCTGGTGGTGGTAGCGGGCGAGGGGGTCCGCGGTCGCGCCGGAGGGTTCGGCCGCGGCGGGCGACGCGGCGAGAGTGAGGGCGCCGACGAGGCAGAGGGCGGCCCCTGCCGCGGTGCGCGACACGAGCCGGGTCAGGCCGCCGCCGCCGGCTGAGCCGCGTGGACGCGGGCCGGCGGTGCGCGCGGCCGCGGCGGTGTCGGCAAAGGACGGGGCGGCAAGAGAGGTGGAGCCGCCAAGGGACCGGGTGGCTGGAGAAGTGGTGTCGCCGAGAGACGAGGTGGCAGGAGAGGTGGAGCCGGTCACGCGGACGTCCTTTCCGAAGAGGCGTTCTCGCAGAGGGACTTGTCGACGAGGTCCAGGAAGTCGAGCTCGGCCTGGAGCGAGGCGGGCACCTCGTTCAGGGCGACGGCGACGCTCCGGCCATCGGGACCGACGGCGATCAGCGCCCGATGGCCGCCGGGCACCGTCCCGCCATGGCCCAGCCATGTCCCTCCGCACGACAGCGGCGAGGAGATCAGGCCCAGCCCGTAGCGGGCGCCGGGCCACAGCCGGTCGGGGTCGGCGGCCACCGTCCGCTGCATCAGCGCCAGTTGGGCAGTAGGCAGCAGACGGCCGTCGAACAGGGCGGTGGCGAAACGCGTCAGGTCGGCCGGCGTGGAGACCAGTGCGCCGCCGACCCCGCCGAAGGTCATGTTCCAGGCGGTGCCGTCGCCGCGCCGACCGTCGTCGGCGGTGAAGTAACTGTGGGAGTGCGGCCCTTGGACGCGGGTGTCGTCGCCCGGCCAGTAGGTGTCCCGCAACCCGAGGGGGGTGATGATGCGGCGGGTGATCTCCGCCTCGGGGGTACGGCCGGTGACCTCGCGGACGATCATGCCGAGGACGAGGTAGTTGGTGGTGGCGTAGTGCCACGTGCCTTGCGGGCCCGGCAGTTCGAGGGCGCGCGCGACGAGGTCGCGCGGCTCGAAGTGGCGGTACCGCAACCGCTCGGGGTGCTCCCATTCGGGACCCTCGAGGTAGTCGGGCAATCCGCTGGTGTGCTGCAGGAGTTGCCGTACGGTGATCCGGCGGCCGTCGTAGCCGTGCCCGTGGATCAGACCGGGCAGGAAGCGGTCGACGGGGTCCTCGAGCGAGAGACGGTGTTCGGCGACGAGCTGCAGGACGAGCGTCGCGGTGAACGTCTTGGTCACGCTGCCGACGCGCAGCCGGTCGGCGGCGTTCATACGGCGTCCGGTGCGCAGGTCGGCCGTCCCGTCGGCCTCGGCCCAGCGCCCGCAGGGCGCGTCCACGGTGGGGTCGGTCACCAGGGCCGCGGCACCGGTGATCCCGTCTCGGTCGGTGAGGACCTGCAACGCCCGGCGGACCCCGTCGTGCGTACCGCAGTCGGCCGGGGAGTGTGAGACCGGCGCCTGCGCGGTCGCCACCGGGCCGGTGGCCAGCACGATGGCCACCACCAGAGCCGCGAGGCGTGTGCGCCTGCCGGGCACGGAAGTCGGTAAGAAGGTCGGCATGTGAGACCACGCTAGGCACGCGCCGGCGTCCGATCACTCCGGCTGGCATGTGCTTCGGGGCTGCGGGCAGCCCAAGTGAAAGGCGGGGGGCAACCCCCTGGACGGCTGGGCCTTCCGTTGGTATGGCCGAGCCTGGGCACTGAGCGCGCCGGGCGGCCGTCGGGTAACGTGCGGGCCATGTCGAGCCCTGAGTCAGACGAGTTGGGGGCTTTCGGTCACCCCGTCAGCCCCCTGAACCCCTGAGTTCGTAGCCCTGCCCTGAGCCGTGTTCTGCGGCCGGATGCGTGCGCCCTCGGGTGCTGACCGCGGTGACGAGACGACCTTCTCGTGCTTCTCCTCACCTCGGAGCCACTCGATGCCTCTCCCGCTGTACCTCCTCGCCTTGGCGGTCTTCGCCATGGGCACCTCGGAGTTCATGCTCGCCGGCCTCCTGCCGGACATCGCCTCGGACCTCGACGTCACCGTCGGGACAGCGGGCCTGCTCACCTCGGCCTTCGCGGTCGGAATGATCGTCGGTGCCCCGCTCATGGCCGGGCTCGCCCGCAACTGGCCCGGTCGGCCCAGCCTGCTCGGGTTCGTCCTCGTGTTCTCGGCAGCCCACGCCGTGGGCGCTGCCACCTCCAGTTTCCCCGTGCTGGTCGCGACGCGCGTGGCCGCGGCGCTCGCGAACGCGGGGTTCCTCGCCGTAGCTCTGACGACCGCCGCCACTTTGGTCTCTCCCGACAGGAAGGGACGTGCGCTCGCCGTACTGCTGTCCGGCACCACGGTCGCCACGATCGCCGGTGTCCCCGTGGGTTCGGTACTTGGCACACTGCTCGGCTGGCGGGCCCCTTTCTGGGCTGTCGTGGCGCTCTGCCTGCCCGCGGCCATCGGCATCCTCAAGGGAATTCCAGTGCGCCGTACGCAGCAGGACGCGACCGACGGACCGGCCTTGCGATCGGAACTCGCACAGCTCCAGAGTCCGCGGCTGGTCCTGGTCATGCTGCTGGGCGCGCTGGTCAACGCGGCCACCTTCGCGAGTTTCACCTTCCTCGCCCCCGTCGTGACCGAGAGCGCCGGGCTCGGCGAGCTGTGGATCTCCGTCGTCCTGGTGCTCTTCGGTGCCGGCTCCCTCGTCGGTGTCACCGTCGCCGGGCGGCTGTCCGACCAGCGCCCCCTCCTGGTCGTCGCCGTCGGCGGTCCGCTCCTGCTCATCGGCTGGCCGGCCCTGGCCGTGCTCGCGGAAGTGCCGTCCGCCCTGCTCTTCCTGGTGTTCCTCCAGGGCGCGCTGTCGTTCGCGCTGGGCAGCACGCTGATCACACGGGTCCTGTACGAGGCGGCAGAAGCGCCCACCATGGCGGGCTCCTATGCGACAGCGGCACTCAACGTCGGTGCCGCCGTCGGGCCCGTCATCGCCGCGACCACCCTGAGCACCGCAGCCGGGGACCGCGGCCCCCTCTGGGCAAGCGGCCTCCTCGTCGCGATCGCGCTGCTCATCGCGTTCCCTTTGCGCGGAGTGATAGCGGCCGGTCGGAGCAGCAGGGCGTTCCGGTGACGCGAGCAGGACCGGACCACCCGTACACGCCCGTCCGGCCATCAGCAACACTGATACTGACCTGTAGAAACACAGCTCAGAGGCTCATCTGCCGGCCTCACCAGGAGGTACCCATGAAAATGCTCATGAACGTTCCCGAGACCGTGGTCGCCGACGCGCTGCGCGGTATGGCGGCGGCCCATCCCGAGTTGACCGTCGACGTCGAGAACCGGGTGATCGTACGGCGGGACGCTCCCGTGGCCGGGAAGGTCGGGCTGGTCTCCGGTGGCGGGTCGGGGCACGAGCCGCTGCACGGCGGGTTCGTGGGGCCCGGCATGCTCTCGGCGGCCTGCCCGGGCGAGGTGTTCACGTCGCCGGTGCCGGACCAGATGGTGCGGGCGGCGGCCGCCGTGGACAGCGGGGCCGGGGTGCTGTTCATCGTGAAGAACTACACGGGTGACGTGCTCAACTTCGACATGGCGGCCGAACTCGCCGAGGATGAGGGCATCCAGGTCGCCAAGGTGCTGGTCAACGACGACGTGGCGGTGACGGACAGTCTGTACACGGCCGGGCGGCGCGGCACGGGCGCGACGCTGTTCGTGGAGAAGATCGCCGGGGCCGCCGCGGACGAGGGGCAGCCGCTGGAGCGGGTGGAGGCGGTGGCCCGACAGGTGAACGAGAACTCCCGCAGCTTCGGTGTCGCGCTGAGCGCCTGCACCACGCCCGCCAAGGGCAGCCCCACCTTCGACCTGCCGGCCGGTGAACTGGAGCTGGGCATCGGCATCCACGGCGAGCCGGGCAGGGAGCGGCGGTCCATGATGACCTCTCGGGAGATCGCCGACTTCTCGGTCGGCGCGATCCTGGACGACATCAACCCGCGCAATCCCGTGCTCGTTCTCGTCAACGGCCTGGGGGCGACGCCGCTGCTGGAGCTGTACGGCTTCAACGCCGAGGTTCAGCGGGTGCTCACGGAGCGCGGGGTCGCCGTCGCCCGCACCCTCGTCGGCAACTACGTCACCTCGCTCGACATGTCCGGCGCCTCGGTCACCCTGTGCCAGATCGACGAGGAACTGCTCAGGCTCTGGGACGCGCCGGTGAAGACCCCGGGACTGCGCTGGGGCATCTGACCGGGCGGGCAAGAGATCGCAACGTACCGACCACGCAAGGAGATCCAGTGCTCGACGCCGACTTCTTCCGCCGTTGGATGACGGCGACCGCCGCGTCCGTGGAACGTGAGGCGGAACGGCTCACCGCCCTCGACTCTCCCATCGGGGACGCCGACCACGGCAGCAATCTGCGGCGCGGGTTCACCGCCGTGACCGCGACGCTGGACAAGGAGGCACCCGACACGCCCGGTGGGGTGCTCACCCTCGCCGGACGTCAGCTCATCTCGACGGTGGGCGGGGCGTCCGGGCCGCTGTACGGGACCCTGCTGCGCCGGACCGGCAAGGCCCTCGGGGACGCCGTCGAGGTCAGTGAGGAGCAGTTCGCCCAGGCGCTGCGCGCCGGGGTGGACGCGGTCATGACGCTCGGTGGTGCCGCGCCCGGCGACAAGACCATGATCGACGCGCTGGTGCCGGCCGTCGACGCGCTCGCCGACGGTTTCGCCGCGGCCGGGGCGGCCGCCGCGGCGGGCGCCGAGGCAACCACCCCGTTGCAGGCCCGCAAGGGCAGGGCGAGCTATCTCGGGGAGCGCAGCATCGGGCATCAGGACCCCGGCGCCACCTCGGCGTCGCTGCTGATCGCCGGACTCGTCGAGGTGGCGGAGGCGACCGGTGAGTGACGCGAAGCCGGTCGGGATCGTGCTGGTGTCGCACAGCGCGGAAGTCGCCGCGTCGGTGGCCCGGTTGGCGAAGGACCTCGCGGGCGGCGACACCGACGTACCCGTCGCTCCGGCGGGCGGCACCGAGGGGGGCGGCCTCGGGACCAGCGCGGAGCTGATCGCCGCGGCGGCCGCCTCCGTCGACCGGGGCGCCGGAGTCGCCGTCCTCACCGACCTCGGCAGCTCGGTGCTCACCGTGAAGGCCCTGCTCGCGGAAGGGGACGAACTCCCGGACGGCACACGGCTGGTGGACGCCCCGTTCGTCGAGGGAGCGGTGGCCGCGGTCGTCACGGCGGCCACCGGAGCCGACGTCGCGGCGGTGGAGGCGGCGGCCGCCGAGGCGTACACGTACCGGAAGGTCTGACCTCGCCGGGTACAGGTGCCGCGAGGGTGGACCTCGGCGTGCGCGCGTACCCGGAAGGTTTGGTCGCCACGAACGCGTAGGGCTGACCCCGCCCTTCACTCCTACGTGAGCCCTTCCGCCGCGACGGCGAGCGCCGAGCGCAGGGTTGCCACCAGCTCGGCCTCCGCCGTCGCGGCGTCCCCCGTCGTCGTGTCGGTGCGCCACGCGTAGTGCTCGACGGCCGCGCGCAGGGCCGCGTTGAACATCGCCGCCCGGATCGTCGGCCGCAGGTCGTCGGCGGGCAGCCCGGCCCGCTCGGCCAGGGCTTTGGCGAACGCCGGTTCGGCCTCGTCGTACGTCTGGAGCCATACGGCGCGCAGTCCGCGTTCGGTGCGGGTGAGCCGGACCAGGGCTCCGACGGTGGCGCGGTCCGGGCCGCCGGTGAAGCCATGGGCGTCGGCGAACTCGTCGTCGAAAAGCCGCTCCAGGGGCTGCCCGGGGAGCCAGTCGCGCAGACGAGCGGCGATCAGGTCGATCCCCGCCGAGAGCAGCGGCCGTACGCAGCTCTCCTTGCTCGGGAAGTACCGCCACACGGTCCGCGCGGAGACGCCGACCGCCTGTCCGATCTGTTCGCCGGTGGTCGCCACGACGCCCTGGGCGACGAACAGGTCCACCGCGGCCCGGGCGATCCGCAGCCGGATCTCGGCCTTGCGTTCCTCGGTGAGGGGTGGTCGTCCCGTGCGTCCGCGAGGTGCGGTCATCGGTTCCTCCGGCTGATGGTGATCACGCCTCCGGAATTCTCTCCCATGAGTTTATGTCACTCCAAGACAGTAAGTCTTAGGGTGGGGACGGCCCCGGGCACCGTGTCCGAGGCCATGCGGAGGGAGCACCTCATGAACGGCGGTACTGACGGGCGCGGTGTCATCGTCACCGGGGCGGGTTCGGGCATCGGACGTGCCACCGCACTGGCCTTCGCCGCGCAGGGCGACCGGGTCCTGGTGGCCGACCTCAACGAAGCGGGCGCCACCGCGGTGATCAAGGAGATCGAGCAGGCCGGCGGCACCGCCGTGGCCGTGACCGGCGACCTCAGCGAGCAGGCCGTCGTCGAGCGGTTAACCGAGACGGCGGTGGAGCGCTTAGGCGGGGTGGACGTCCTGGTGAACAACGCCGGGATCATGGACCGCATGTCGGCGCTGGCGGACGTGAGCGACGCGGAGTGGGAGCGGGTCATCCGGGTCAACCTCACCGCGCCCTTCCTGCTCACGCGGGCGGTGCTGCCGCACATGCTGGCGGCCGGCAAGGGCGTCATCGTGAACACCGCCTCCGAGGCGGGCCTGCGGGGCAGCGCGGCGGGCGCCGCGTACACGGCCTCGAAGCACGGCATCGTGGGGCTGACGAAGAACCTCGCGGTGATGTACCGCAAGCAGGGCATCCGGGCGAACGCCATCGCCCCGGGCGGCACGGTGACCGCCATCGCCATGGATGCGGAACCGGGCGCGCACGGGCCCACGGCCATCCACCCGCACTTCGTCAACATGGGCCGGCTGGCCCAGCCCGAGGAGCAGGCCGCCGCCATCGTGTTCCTCGCGTCGGAGGCGGCCGCCAACATCAACGGCACGATCCTGCCGGTCGACGACGGCTGGTCGGCGGTCTGACGGCGCCCTGACGGCGCCCTGACGAGATCGGACCGGCGCCGGTCCCACCCCGCCTGCCGGTCGCAGGTCCGACCGCTGCCGAACGTCGGTCCGACGACGGCCGGCAGGCGACTGCCGCCTCCGTCGCGGGGTGCGGCCCGGCCGCCGTCACCGGGGCGCGCGGTGTCGCCGCGTCACCTGTGCGGCGGCGGTCCACGTGCGAGGGGGGCCGTGAGCGCATTGGCTCTCCCTGAGGCAGCACGGCGCTCCCCGACCCCATGGCGGCGCAAGGGATGTACCGCCGACCGTGCCGCCGGAGGGCAGACCCATGCACATCAGTCAGCAGATCCTCCGCTCCTGCCTGACCGGCGCGGCCGCCGCCGTGCTTCCACTCGCGCTGACCGCGGGGCCGGCCGCGGCCGCCTCGGGGATCTCCGTGAGCACCAACGGAGCCACGGTCTCGGTCACGACCAGCGCCTGCGTCAGCAACAACAACGGCTTCGGCAGGGCGTCCCTGCTCACCAGCAGCCAGACGAACTTCGCGCAGGGCCGCCAGACCGAGCTGTCCGGCACCAACGCCACCCAGTCGGCGCTGTGGTCCAACGTGAGTCCGGGGACGTACACGGTGATCGTGGTCTGCAACAGGGACGGGGCGCAGGCGGGCAGCCAGGCCGTCATCGTCTCCGCGGCCCCCACGCCCACGGTCTCCCCCACCGCCTCGCCCTCGCGCGGCGTCATGGGCGGGCTGGGCGGCGCCGCGAAGGACTACGGCACGCTCACGCTGGCGGCCGGCGGCGCCCTGGTGGCGACGGGCGCCGTGGCCACGGTCTGGTTCCTGCGCCGCCGTTCTAAGCCCTACCGGCTCTGATCGGCGGGCAGGTCGGCGAGTTCGTCCAGGGCGTGGGTGAGCCACCGCGTCCAGAAGGTCTCGAGGTCGATGCCCGCCCGCAGCACGAGGTGCCTCAACCGGTCCTGCGGGGTGTCCTTGCCGGGCGGGAAGTCGCGCTGCTCGATCTCCTCGTACTCGGCCAACTGCCGCTGGTGCAGGTCGAGATGGCGGCGTAGGTCGGCCTCGATGCCGGCGGTGCCCACCACGGCCGCCGCCCGCAGCCGCAGCAGCAGCACGTCCCGCGGCGGCTTCGGATCCTGGGCGGCGGCGCTCCAGCGGGCCAGTTCCGCGCGGCCCGCGGGCAGGACCTCGTAGCTCTTCTTCTGCCCGCGCGCCGGCTGTTCGGTGGGGAGGGTGCGGATATGGCCCTCGGCCTCCAGTCTTCCCAGCTCGCGGTAGATCTGTTGGTGCGTCGCCGACCAGAAGTAGCCGATCGACCTGTCGAACCGGCGGGTCAGTTCGAGGCCGGACGACGGCTTCTCGAGCAGAGCGACGAGGATCGCGTGCGGGAGTGACATGGGGTCATCCTAGGGACGGCGTCCCGCGGCCCTACAGCGTCGCCGCCAGCTCGGTTCCCTGCTTGATCGCCCGCTTGGCATCCAGTTCGGCGGCCACGTCGGCGCCGCCGATGAGGTGGACGTCACGTCCGGCGGCGACCAACGCGTCGTACAGGTCGCGGCGCGGCTCCTGCCCCGTGCACAGGACGACGGTGTCGACCTCCAGGACAGTGCTCGTGTCGCCGACGGTGACATGCAGTCCGGCGTCGTCGATTCGGTCGTAACGCACCCCAGGGACCATGGTCACGCCGCGGTGCTTGAGCTCGGTGCGGTGGATCCAGCCGGTGGTCTTGCCGAGGCCCGCGCCGACCTTGGCGGTCTTGCGCTGGAGCAGGTGCACGGTGCGCGGCGGGGCGGGCCGCTCGGGGGCGGTCAGTCCGCCGGCTTCCCGGTAGTCCATGTCCACGCCCCACTGGCGGAAGTACGTCCGCGGGTTCTCGCTCGCCTTGTCGCCGCCGTCGGTCAGGTACTCGGCGACGTCGAAGCCGATGCCGCCCGCCCCGAGGACGGCGACGCGGGCGCCGACGGGCACACGGTCGCGCAGCACGTCGAGGTAGCCGACGACGCTGGGGTGGTCGACGCCGGGGATGTCGGGGGTGCGGGGGGTGACGCCGGTGGCGACGACGACCTCGTCGTACTCGGCGACCTGGTCGGCGGTGACGCGGGTGTTCAACCGCACGTCCACGCCGTGTTCTTCGAGCTGTGTACGGAAGTAGCGGATCGTCTCGTCGAACTCCTGCTTGCCGGGGACCCTGCGGGCCACGTTGAGCTGACCGCCGATCTCGCCCGCGGCGTCGTAGAGGGTGACCTCGTGCCCGCGCTCCGCCGCGCTGACCGCGCAGGCGAGTCCGGCGGGACCGGCCCCGACCACGGCGACGCGCTTGCGCAGCCTGGTCGGTGACAGGACGAGTTCGGTCTCGTGACAGGCACGCGGGTTGACCAGGCAGGAGGTGATCTGGAGGTTGAAGGTGTGGTCGAGGCAGGCCTGGTTGCAGCCGATGCAGGTGTTGATGGCCTCGGGCCGGCCGGCCGCGGCCTTGGCGACGAAGTCGGGGTCGGCGAGCATCGGGCGGGCCATGGACACCATGTCCGCGCAGCCGTCGGCCAGCAACTCCTCAGCGACTTCGGGGGTGTTGATGCGGTTGGTCGTCACGAGCGGGATCGAGACGGCGCCCATGACCTTCTTGGTCACCCAGGCGTAGGCGCCGCGCGGCACCGAGGTCGCGATGGTGGGGATACGGGCCTCGTGCCAGCCGATGCCGGTGTTGATGATGGTCGCGCCGGCCGCCTCGACGGCCTTGGCGAGGGTGATGACCTCGTCGAAGGTCGATCCGCCGGGAACGAGGTCGAGCATCGACAGCCGGTAGACGATGATGAAGTCCTCGCCGACCGCCTCGCGCACCCGGCGGACGATCTCGACGGGGAAGCGCATGCGGTTCTCGTAGGAGCCGCCCCATCGGTCGGTGCGCCGGTTGGTCTGCGCGGCGATGAACTCGTTGATCAGGTAGCCCTCGGAGCCCATGATCTCGACGCCGTCGTAACCGGCCTGCCGGGCGAGACGGGCGGCGCGGGCGTAGTCGTCGATGGTCCGCTCGACGTCGGCGTCGGTGAGCTCGCGGGGCGGGAAGGGGCTGATCGGGGCCTGGAGCGGGCTCGGGGCGACGAGGTCCTGGTGGTAGGCGTACCGGCCGAAGTGCAGGATCTGCATCGCGATCCTGCCGCCCTCGCGGTGCACCGCCTCCGTGATCACGGCGTGCTGCTCGGCCTCCGCCTCGGTGGTGAGCTTGGCACCGCCCTCGTACGGCCGCCCCTCCTCGTTGGGGGCGATGCCGCCGGTGACGATCAGGCCCACTCCCCCGCGTGCCCGGGCCGCGTAGAACGCCGCCATGCGCTCGAAGCCTCCCTCGGCCTCCTCCAGGCCGACGTGCATCGAGCCCATGAGGACGCGGTTGGGCAGCGTGGTGAAGCCCAGGTCGAGCGGGGTCAGCAGGTGCGGGTATCGGGTCATCGGGCCCCTCCGTGCGCGGCGTTGCGGTGCCCTCTTGTTGTAGAGGACCGCACACGGATTATGCAACTAGTTGCACAACCGGGAAGGGGTGATCCGAACCACGTCGCGACTCCCGGCGGGACGGGACGCTCGGCGCGGACTACCTGCTCTCGAGCAGTACGTGCAGTTCCTTCTCCTGATCTCCGGAGACCGTGGACAGGTCGTGCACGGAGAACAGGGAGCCCAGGGTGGTACGGAAGCGGTCGACCGCCCAGTACCCGCCTTGCAGGTCGGCGACGACGGAGGAGGAGAGCCGGCCGAGGGCGGCGCCCTCGCGCGCCTCCTCGTGCGCCTCCTCGTGCGCCTCGGTGACGTCGAAGGTGCCCAGCCACACCGTCGGACGGGTCTCCGAGTGGTCCTCCGGGACGTCCTCGGCGCGCCGGTCGGACGCGAAGCACCCGCACAGGGCGTCGAACACGATCCGGGCGTCGTGCTTGCTGCACCCGCTGATCTCCACCGAGACCGATTCCGGATGCGGTCGGTGACCGTCCATCGTGATCGCTCCTCTCACGGCGGCGGCGCGGCGCACGGACGCCCCACGTGACCGCCCACCCCCAGACAACCACCAGCCGAGGCGGAGCACTACCGGCGGAGCCGCCTCCGGAGCACTGCCTGCGGGGCACTACTGGCGGAGCACTGCCCGCGGAGCCGATCCGGTGTGGCATCACCGGCCCCACCGGCCCCACCGCCGGACTTCTCCCCCGGTTGTACCGGTTCGGCGCCCGCAGAGCTGCGTGAAGGCCCAGCTCGGCGCATGGTGGTGCTATGGACGAGGACCCGCCCGTGATCGTGCTCGCGCCTTCGCCGGACGGCGGGCGACAGGTGACCGTTCGCGGCGAACGCGCAGGCGTCGCGTACAGCCTCTTCGACGTGCTCGAGTTCCTGCACCAGGCAGGCCTGCCCGCGCAGGACACGGCCGTCGACGACCCCACGCTGATCGAGTGGCGCGGCGGCGGCCCCTACGACTGGAACGGCACGGGCACCGACTAGCCCGGGGGACACGGGGCGGGACACCAGGCTTCCCAGGCCGGCCACCGACCGCGCGGCGGAGCTCACCCCCGAGTGAGCCGGTACGTCTTGCTGTCCGTCAGCACGCAGAATCCGGGCGATACGACGATCACGCGCAGGGTGCCGGTGCGGCGGTCGTAGTCGATCCCCTCCGCCTCGAAGCTGCCGGTGCAGGAGCTGCGCAGCGGGAGTTGCCGCAGCGCGGTGACCCTGCCGGTGACATCGGCGGTGCCGTTCGGTTCGGCCGAGAGGTCGATCTGGAGCAGTGGCTTCGTGATGCCGAAGAGGGTGCCCGCCGGGTCGTCGGAGGAGCACAGCAGCCGGGTGGCACTGACGAAGTCGCAGCCCTGTACGTCACGTACGTCGTGGTCGAGCCGGACCGTGCTCGCCTGTGGGAGGTTCGCCGACGGCGAGGTGCTCGGGTTGACGCCCGGGGTGGGGAAGACGAGCAGGCGGTTCATGGTGCCCCACTCCCCCGACAGCATCCACTGCCCGCCGGGCGAGACCGCGGCCCAGGAGTTGTTCAGCACCTCCCCGGAACTGAGCGTGTGCACGTACTCGGACCAGGTTCCGTCGGGCGACTGGACCCGGAACATCTTCGTGGTGCCGGAGTCCCGCTGGTAGGGCTCGATGTAGTGGCCGTCGTACGAGGCGTCGGGGTCTCCCACGTGGTTCCAGCCCCGGCTGCTCAGGGCGAGGGGGACGGTGCCGATTCCCGTGTACCGGTTGGCGGCGCCGGCCGGGACCTCGACCGAGGCGAGGCCCTGGCTCTCGGTCAGCGGGTCGGCCCGGTCGGAGCCCACCTCGGTCCAGGTGTCGGCGGCGGAGGCCGGCGGGGCGGAGGACAGCAGGGTCGCGGCGGTCAGGGACACGAGCGTGGCGAGGACCGTGCGACGACGGCGCCGGGCGCGCAGGGGCATGGAGACGACTCCCTCGGTGGGGGGTGGGGCGGGTTCGGCGCACAGTCTGGCCCGTCGAGATGGTCATGTACAGACCAATGAAAGGTGCTTGTCGGCCCGGACACCACCGCGGTCACTTCACCGGACGGCCGTCACCGTGTTGAGGGATGGTGGAAGAAGCCGACTATGGCGACGCGGTGTCACTCGAACGCGATAGAACAGAGGAGTCGGCACGGGGGAATCGGCGTGCCACGAGGTCGGGCGAAGGCGGTGCGTGGCATGGGAGCAGCCGGAGGAGCCGGGATTCCGGCACCGGAGGGCAGGAAGCCGGTGCGGCCCCCGGTGCGGCCGAGCGGGCTGCTCGACGTGCTCGGCATGGCCTCGGTGGTGTTGGACACCGAGGGACGGATCGTGCTGTGGAGCCCGCAGGCCGAGGAACTGTTCGGCTACCGGGCTTCGGAGGCACTCGGCCAGTTCGCGGCCCGCATCATGGTGCACGAGCAGCACGTCGACCTGGTCGTCAAACTGTTCGCCGACGTGATGGACACCGGACAGGGCTGGGCCGGGGCCTTCCCCGTCCGGCGCAAGGACGGCAGCACGCGGCTCGTGGAGTTCCGCAACATGCGGCTGCTGGACGACCAGGGGGACATCTACGCCCTGGGGCTCGCCGTCGACCAGTCGACCGTGAGGCAGCTGGAACAGGACGTGGCGCTGTCGAGCCGGATGGTCTCGCAGTCCCCCATCGGACTGGCCGTCCTGGACACCGATCTGCGGTACGTCTCCGTCAACCCGGCGCTGGAGCGGATCAACGGGGTGCCGGCCGCGGAGCAGATCGGGCGCACGATGGGCGAGGTCCTGCCGCAGGTCGACGTCGGCGCCGTCGAGGCGGCGGCCCTGCGAGTGCTGGAGACCGGCCGACCGGTCGTCGACCAGCAGGTCGCCGGCCTCACTCCGGCCGACCCGGACGAGGAGCACGCCTGGACGATCTCCTTGTACCGGCTGGAGGACTCGCTGGCCCATGTGCTGGGGGTGGCCGTCTCCGTCGTGGACGTCACCGAACAGCACCGGGCGGCCGTCGAGACGGAGGCCGCGCGACGGCGCCTCGCCCTCGTCGCCGACGCCTCCGCCCGTATCGGGACCACTCTCGACCTGGAGCGCACCGCGCGGGAGCTGGCCGACGTGGCGGTGCCGGAACTCGCCGACATCGCCGCCGTGGACCTGCTGGAGTCGGTCGTCCAGGGCCGACGCAGCACCCTCGGCCCCACCGAACCGGCCACGATCCGCGCCCTGGCCGTCGAGGCGGACCGCGCCCCGGACGCCCTCGCCGCCGCCGACCCGCCGGGACAGGTCACCCGGTACGCACCGGACCGCCTGGTCACCGAGTGCGTGCGCACGGGCAGCCCGATCCTGGTGCCGCAGGTCGGGGCCGAGGTCCTGCCGCGCATCGCACGCACCCCGGAAGCGGCCGAGCTGCTGGCCCGGGCGGGCGTCCACTCCTACCTGGCCGTTCCGTTGATCGCCCGCGGCGAGGTGCTCGGCGCCCTCGACCTCAAGCGCACCCGCAACCCCCTGCCGTTCGACGAGGACGATCTGCTGCTGGCCCGGGAGCTGGCATCCCGCGCGGCCGTGCAGATCGACAACGCGCGCTGGTACCAGAACGCCCGCGACACCGCCCTCACCCTGCAGCGCAGCCTGCTGCCCAGCCACCCGCCGGTGACCGGGGGGCTGGAGGTCGCCTCCCGCTATCAGCCCGCGGGCTCGACCGCCGAGGTCGGCGGCGACTGGTTCGACGTGATCCCGCTGGACGGCGGCAAGACCGCGCTCGTCGTGGGCGACGTGATGGGCAGCGGCATCAACGCCGCCGCGACCATGGGCCGGCTGCGTACCGCCACGAACACCCTTGCCTCCCTCGACCTCGATCCGGCCCGGCTCCTGGAACATCTGGACCGGATCACCGAGAGCCTGGACAGCTCCATCGCCACCTGTGTGTACGCCGTCCACGATCCGCGGCTGCGGCAGTGCCGGATCGCCAACGCCGGGCATCTGCCGCCGGCCCGGCTGCGCGCGGGCCGTCCCCCGGAGCTGCTCGACCTGCCCGCCGGCGCGCCGCTCGGGGTGGGCGGGGTCGCCTTCTCGACGACCACCGTCGACCTCGAGCCCGGCGACCGGCTGGTGCTCTACACCGACGGCCTCGTCGAGACCCGGCAGCACCCGCTCGACGAGCGCCTCAACGCCCTCCTTGCCCTTCTGGACGGCCCCGACCGCACTCTGGAGGAGGTCTGCGACCTCCTCCTGCGCACCCTGCACCAGCCGGACAACTCCGACGACGTGGCACTGCTCATCGCACGCGTGCAGACGGAGGAGCAGAGGGCCGCGGGGCAGTGACGACCGACGGGCCGGACGGGCGGACTCGACGCCAGCGCCTGCGTCACTCGGACTGCGAGCCCGATCCGCCCCCGAACCGATGTCCGGCGGCCTGACCCGCACGGCCCGACCGCCGTCCACGGCACTCCTCAGGACATGGTTCCGATCACGACGTGCGCGAACCACTCCCCCGACACCGCCAGCCTGGCTCTGAGGCCGCCGCGTATGAACGCCTCGACCGCGGCGGGAGCCTGGCGCTCGCTCGTCTCGATCAGGAGGCAGCCGCCCGGCGCGAGCCACCCCGGTGCCTGCGTGACGACCCGGCGCAGGACGTCCAGACCGTCCGTGCCGCCGTCGAGGGCGAGCAGTGGCTCGTGTTCGCGTGCCTCGGCGGGCAGCAGCCCGACCTCGTCGGTGGGAACGTACGGCACGTTGGCCGCGAGGATGTCGACCCGGCCGCGCAGGTCGACGGGCAGCGCCTCGAACAGGTCGCCGGCGTGGACGTGGCCCCCGGCTTCACGGAGATTGCGGCGGGCACAACGCACCGCCGCCGGTTCGATGTCGGCCGCGTGCAGTTCGACGGGGCCGAGCGCGGCGGCCAACGCGGCACCGACCGCGCCCGAACCACAGCACAGGTCCACGACGACGGACGCGTCCGGGACGTGGGCGAGGGCCCGCTCGACGAGGAACTCGGTACGGCGACGGGGCACGAAGACGCCGGGTTCCACCGCGACGCGCAGTCCGCGGAACTCGGCCCATCCCAGGACGAGTTCGAGAGGCAGGCCGGTCACCCGGCGGTCCACCAGGTCGGCCAGCTCGTCCGGGGTGCGGGCGGCGGCCAGGATCAACTCCGCCTCGTCCTCGGCGAAGACGCAACCTGCACCCCGCAGTGCGGCGACGACGGAGGCACGGGACGACGGCGAGGAGAAGGGCGGGGTGAACGAAGAGAGTGGAGGCATGGAAGCCGGAAACCTTTCGGGAGCCGTGAGGTGCTCCCGCGGTCACCTACCGACGGTGATCCGCGCCGGTTCGAGGGGAGAGCACCCGAGCTGACACAGCGGTAATGGGTCTCACCTCCTCGACACGTCCGGCCGGGACCACCCCCGACCGGACGGTCACATTACCCCAACGGCCGCCCACGGACGGCTCACACCGTGCGGGTTGTATTATGCAACCAGTACGGGTGAGGGAGGTGCCGTGAACCGAACCGAAGCGGCGGTGGAGACCATCCAGCGCGAGATGACCGCGTTCGCCCGCCGGGCCCGGGCATCCGCCGGGCGCATGCATCCCCAACTGTCGCTGGTGTCGTACACCCTGCTCGGGCACCTGGAGGAGAGCGGCGGCTGCCGTGCCACCGACCTGGCCGCGCACTACGCCCTGGACAAGTCCACCGTCAGCCGCCAGGTGACCGCTCTGGAGCGCGCCGGGCTGGTGGAGCGGCGCCGGGACCCGGAGGACCACCGGGTGCAGGTCCTGCATCTGACGGAGGCGGGCCGGAGCATCCTCGCCCAGGTCACCGTGAGCCGACGGGCCGCTGTCCAGGAGCGGCTCGCGGACTGGACACAGGAGGATCTGGATCGGTTCGCCGCCTGCCTCGTCCGCTACAACGCGTGGTCGAGCACCGGGGCCGAGGGCGACTGAAGGCTCCCGGCGCTTGCGACACGGCCCCGCCGCCCTACGCCACGGGCACCGCCGTACGTCCCTCCGGCAGCCGTTGTGGCGCCCTGGCCGCCCCGAACGCCGTGGTGCGGCGCAGCCGGAAGCCCAGGGACTCGTAGAGCCGGATGGCGTGGGTGTTGCCGGCGCCGGTGTGCAGGAACGGGGTCTCGCCGCGCTCCCGGATGCCGTGGGCGACGGCGAGGATCAGCCGGGTCGCGAGACCCTCGCCGCGGGCCGCGGGGTCGGTGCAGACCGCGCTGATCTCGGTCCAGCCGGGAGGATGCAGCCGTTCCCCCGCCATGGCGACGAGGGCGCCGTTTCGCCGTATGCCCAGGTAGGGGCCGAGTTCTATGGTGCGCGGCAGGAACGGGCCGGGCTGTGTGCGGGCGACCAGGTCGAGCATCTCGGGCACGTCGGCCGGTCCGAGCGGGACCGCCTCCGGGTCCGGGGCCGCGGCCAGTCCGTCGTCCACGAACTGCACGCCCTCGATCTGGAACGTGACCTCCCAGCCGTCCGGGACCTGCCCCTGGAATCCGAGCAGCGGGACGTCGTTGCCGGGTCCCGCGAGCGTCGCGGCGTCCGCCCAGTCGTCGCTGTCCGGCTCGTCGGGAAGGGCCAGCCACGGCGTGACGTCGACCGGATAGCGCAGCACACGGCCCCGCTGCTCGGCGAAGTGGGCGTGCGGGCCGGTCAGCGCGGCGCGGGCGGGGTTGTCGAGGACGTGCGGGGTGGTGTCCGTGGTCATCGGGCGACCTCGATCACGACCTTGCCGCGGGCGTGGCCGTCCTCGACCGTGCGCAGGGCCTCGCCGGCCCGGTCCAGGGGGAACGTCCGGGTGATGTGCGGTTCGAGCTCGCCGTTCACCACGAGGTGGGCCACCGCCTCCAGGACGGCCGCGGTGCGTTCCCGGGCCACGCGGGCGCCGCCGTACCGCTCCGCCTCCTCGGCCGGGGCTCCGGCGGTGATCAGCCGGGCCGGGTCGGTGAGCAGCCGGGCCGCGTCGGCCAGCACCTCGCCGCCCACGAGGTCGTAGACCGCGTCGACACCGTCGGGCGCCGCCGCCCGCACCCGCTCGGCCCAGCCCGGACCGGACGGCACGTGCACGGCTCCGAGCGCCTCGACGAAGTCCTTCTTGCCCTCGCTCGCGACGCCGACGACGCTCAGTCCGACCGCCCGGGCGATCTGGACGACCGCCGCGCCGACACCGCCGCCCGCTCCGGTGACCAGCAGGGTCGACCCGGCGGGCAGGCCGAGCTGGTGGACGCCGTCGTAGGCCGTCGCGGCGGCGACGGGCAGGGCCGCCGCTCGGGCGAAGGACAGCTCGGCCGGCTTGTGGGCGGCCACCGCCACCGGCAGCAGCGCGTACTCGGCGTACCCCCCGACCACCGTGTTGCCGAAGACCTCGTCGCCGACCGCGAACCCGGCGACGCCGTCGCCGGTCGCCTCGACGACACCGGCGACCTCGTTGCCGAACACGACCGGGAACTCCCGCTCGCCGCTCTCACCGGGGCGGCGGTAGCCGGTGCGCTGCTTCCAGTCGACCGGGTTCACTCCCGCGGCACGCACCGCGACCAGGATCTGGCCCGGACCGGGGACAGGCCGGTCCACCTCGGCGAAAGCCTCGACCTCCGGGCCGCCGTACCGCGTGAAGACGTACGCCTTGGGCACTGCTCCCACTCTCCTTCGCTGTCCTCGGGACCATCGGGTCGTACCAGCCACCGGACGCTTGTACGGGCCACCGGTCACTGCCACAGGCGGCAAGGAAGACCGGCGCCCCGCTATTCCCGGGGCGCCGAACAGTTCATACGGCCGTCACGATCCCGGGGCGGGCCGTGGCCGGGCCAGGTCCGACGGGCACGTACGGTTGAACGCGTCAGCAATCACCCCCGCCACGCTGGAACCGTATGAACGTCACCCGAGGCTTCACCGGACGCGCCCGCGTCGACAATCCGGGACTGCCGCCCGGTCAGTACGACGCCGGCGACGACTGGCCCGTCCTGTCCGCCGAGGTCACGCCCGAGCTGGCGCCCGCCGACTGGACCTTCCGCGTCGACGGGCTGGTGGAACGACCGCGCACCTGGGACTGGGACGAGGCCCACGCGCTGCCGGCCTCCGCCTACGAGGGCGACATCCACTGCGTGACGAGCTGGTCGAAGTTCGGCGTCCGGTTCGGGGGCGTGTCGTTGGACGCGTTCCTGGATGTGGTGGGGCCCTATGGGTCCGCCACACATGTCGTCGCCTACTCCCACACCGGGTACACCACGAACCTCCCGCTCGCCGACCTCACCGGGGGGCGGGCCTGGATCGCCTGGGAGTACGACGGGAAGCCGCTGCCCGCCGAGCACGGCGGGCCGGCCCGGCTGCTGGTGCCCCACCTGTACTTCTGGAAGAGCGCCAAGTGGATCGCCGGACTGCGCCTCCTCGACCACGACGAGCCGGGTTTCTGGGAACAGAACGGCTACCACGCGCGCGGCAACCCGTGGGAGGAGCAGCGGTACTCCGGTGACTGAGACGACCACTTCCCACACGTCCCGCCCGTCCCCCGCGTCGCCCGCTTCCCCCGCCTTCGTGCCGCCGAGCCGTTTCGCCGTGCCCGGACGGATCGCCGTGAGCAACCAGGCCGCCGCGGTGTGGCAGACCGCCACGCTCACCGAGATCCGCCGCGAGACCCCGCACGCGTCCACGTTCCGCTTCGCCGTGCCCACCTGGGCGGGGCATCTGCCCGGCCAGCACCTGCTGCTGCGGCTGACCGCCGCGGACGGCTATGCGGCCCAGCGCCACTACTCGATCGCGTCCGCACCCGAGGACTCGGGCCACATCGAGCTGACCCTCGACCATGTCGAGGACGGCGAGGTCTCCGGCTGGTTCCACTCGGTGGCCGAGCCCGGGGACGAGGTCGAGCTGCGCGGCCCGCTGAGCGGCTTCTTCGCCTGGCCCGGAGACCGGCCCGCACTGCTGATCGGCGCCGGCTCCGGAGTCGTACCGCTGATGTCGATGGTGCGGCACCACCGCTCGCGCGGCCTGTCCGTGCCGTTGCGGATGCTGGTGTCGGCTCGCAGCCCAGAGGACCTCATCTACGCGAGGGAGCTGGGTGCGGAGACGACGCCGGTGTTCACGCGGAGCGCGCCGCCGGGGGTGCCGGCGGGACGTATGTCGGCCGCACATGTGGCGCCTCTCCTGGCCGAGCAGCCTCCTGGTGGGTGGGAGGCCTATGTGTGCGGGTCCAACGCCTTCGCCGAGCACGCCTCACGGCTCCTTGTCGAGGCTGGTCAGCCCGTGGACCACATCCGGATCGAACGTTTCGGCTGACGGGCGCGGGTGTGGGCGTCCCAGGTGAGGGACGCGAGTGTGGGCTCCCCCGTGGCCGCGTGGCCGGTTTCCCCGCTCTCCGCCCCGCCCGGCGTTTCGCCGTGTCCCGGCTGGGCACTCCGGACCGGCGGCGCGTGGGCGGGCCGCTGCTGAACCTTGCCGACGGAGGGATACTGGATCCGTGTGGGCACTCGCGGGTGTGCGCGGTGCGGAGGTCGATATGCGAACCCGGGCGCGCGGCTGGCGCTGGCGACGCAATCCGTTGCGGCGCCGGTCGGACACGGTGGAGGCCTGGACGGTACTGGCCGTCTCGGTCCTGCTCCTCTTGGGCGCGCCGCTGGCCGGAGCGGTCGCGGGCTGGTGGGCCCATGACGAGGCGCGCGCGGTCGCCGTGGCACAGCGTGCCGAACGTCATCAGGTACGCGCGGAGGTCATCGGCAAGACACCCGACTCGCTTCCCTCGGTGAGCGCCCGGGAACACACGTACCGGGTGACCGTGCGCTGGACCGAGCCCGGGAGCGGGACCCGGACGGCGACGGCACGGGTCCCGGCGGGCACGCACCGCGGGGAGACCGTCAGTGTGTGGTTCGACTCCCGCGGCCGGAGCGTCTCACCGCCGCCGAACGAGACCGCGGTCTGGCAGCACACCCTGGCCATCGGCGGGTGCGCCGCGGGTGGCGCGATCGCCCTCGTGCTCTTCGGCCACTCCGTGGTCCGCGGCGCGGCCGCCCGGCGCAGGATGGCCGAGTGGGAAAGGGACTGGACCCTGACCGAGCCGCAGTGGACACACCGCAAGGCCTGACCCCCGATCGACCAGGACCGGTGCCCGGGACCTCTCGCTCCCCCAGGGGTAAAGATCTGGCGATACGTCCTGCCACGCACGTACGGTGTGATCATCCGCACTCACTCTTCACCCAAGGCGGTTCCATGGCCCTGTTCGACCTTCCCCTCGACGAACTCCGGGAGTACCGCAGCGCGTCGACCGCGCCCTCGGACTTCGACACGTTCTGGTCCAAGACGCTCGACGAGGCCCGTTCGCACGATCTGGACGCCCGCTTCGAGTTCGTTGACACGGGGCTGTCCACGGTGAAGGTGTACGACGTGACGTTCGCCGGGTTCGGCGGCCACCCGGTGAAGGGCTGGTTCACGATCCCCGCCGAGGTCTCCGCGCCGGTTCCGTTGGTCGTGGAGTTCGTCGGGTACGGCGGCGGGCGCGGGCTGCCGCACGAGCACCTGTTGTGGGCGTCGACGGGCCGGGCGCACTTCGTGATGGACACCCGCGGCCAGGGCAGCGCCTGGGGCGGCGGTGGCGGCACCCCGGACCCGGTGGGCGGGGCGCCCGCCTACCCCGGTTTCATGACCCGGGGCATCGACGCCCCCGAGAACTACTACTACCGCCGGGTGTTCACGGACGGGGTGCGGGCGGTGGAGGCGGCTCGTTCGCATCCGCTGGCGGACCCCGCGCGCACGGTCGTCCTCGGCGCCAGCCAGGGCGGCGGCATCTCGATCGCGGTGGGCGGCCTGGTTCCGGGTCTGGCGGCGGTCGCGCCGGACGTGCCGTTCCTCTGCGACTACCCGCGCGCGGCGACGCTGACGGACCGTCACCCCTACCGTGAGATCGGCCTGTACCTCAAGACGCACCGCGGCCACACCGAGGAGGCCCTGCGCACCCTCTCCTACTTCGACGCCGTGCACTTCGCGGAGCGCGCCACCGCCCCGGCGCTGTTCTCGGCGGCCCTGGAGGACCAGACCTGCCCGCCCTCCACCGTCTTCGCGGCCTTCAACGCCTGGGCGCACGACGAGAAGGAGATCGAGGTGTACGACTTCAACGACCACGAGGGCGGCGGCCCCTACCAGGAGGCGACCAAGGTGCGCTGGCTGCGGTCGTTCGCCTGAGACCTTCCCTCCAGTCCGACCACGGGTGCGTGAGGGTCAGGGCAGCCGACGGGCCACGACCATCCGGACCCGTGGGCTGCCGTCCCTTCGCTGCCCGAACTCGGGTAGCGGCTGGAGCTCGGCCCCGAAGCCCGCACGCTCCAACTCCCGTCGTACGTCGCCCATCCGGAAGGCCCGGTAGTACATGACGAACGGCGGCCGCCACACCGTGTTGCGCACCCGCATCACCGCGTCGAAGGCCAGCAGCATCCAGTAGGCGCGGGAGGCGGGGCGCGGCGGGGCGACGACGGGGAAGGCGAAGGCCCCGCCCGGCCGGAGCACCGAGTGGACCTGCGCGAACAGGCCCGGCAGTTCGCGCGGCAGGAAGTGTCCGAACGCCCCGAAGCTCACGACGAGATCGAAGGCGGACCCGAAGGGCAGCGCGCGGGCGTCCGCGCGCACCCAGGAGACTCGCGGACCGGCGGGCCGTACCCGTTCCCGGGCCACCGCGAGCATGCCGGCGCTGAAGTCGACACCGGTCACCCCGCGTCGGCACACCCGTGTCAGCACGTCGACCCCGGCGCCGGTCCCGCAGCACAGGTCGAGCCCTGTGTCGAAGGGGCCTGTGCGGCGCAGCGCCGACGCGACGGCGTCGAGCACCGAGTCGGGGGTGCGGAACGGGGTGTGGTCGAACTTGGGGGCGAGCAGGTCGTAGCCGCGCTCGACGGACGACAGGGCCTGCACGGCGAGTTCGCGCAGTCGGGGGCCTTCGGGGCTGAACATCCGCGTCAGCTTAGGGGAGCGCGCTGCCCGAGGATCGTGAGAACGCGCTCGGCGTCCCGCCTGCGTGGCGTCGTCCGGGTCTTCGAGGACTTCCGCTATGTGCGGGAGCTGAGCGGCGCGGACGGCCGTGACCACGCGTTGGTCTTCACGGCAAAGGTGGACGAGCGCGAGATCGACGGCTGCGACTTCATCCACCTCGACGAGGACGGGCTGATCGACGAGTTCACAGTCAAGGTCCGACCGCTGTCGGGCACCCAGGCCCTGTCCGCGGCCATGGGCGCCCAGTTCGAGCAGATCACCAAGGAGGCGCAGGCGCGGCTCGGCTGAGCGTCCGCGCCGTCGCCGGACGCCACAGGAGAGTCAGGGTGATCGCCCCCGGTGCGGGCGATCACCCAACTGCCGTTTTCTGGCGGCTTGTTGTACCTCGTCGAGTGGCCTGTCGGCGCCCATTGAGCGCCAACTCACAGACGTGACCGCGAACCGCGTGCTACATTGTGGCTAGCACTTGTGTACGCCCGTTGCCTGGGCGCCGGTGCCAGTTCTCTTCAGACAGTCGGACGGCCCGCCGATTCACCGGTCGGCACATCGACTTCCTCACATCACCTCGTCGAGGGCTCCACTGCCGTACCCGAGGTGTTGTTCCCGCCGCCGAGGCGTGTTCTCGCTCCGCCTCCCTCGCGGTTTCGCCCCTTCCTTCCTTCGCATGCCTCATGCACTTCCGTCCGTGAAAGGACCACCCCTCATGACCACCACACTCGAACACCCTCCTGTACAACAGCTCCCGGCCCGGGTCGCCACCGGCGTCCTCGACGTCGACGCGAACGGGAAGGGGCACCTGCGGTCCCCGGACCTGCTGCCCTCGCCCTCCGACCTCCAGGTTCCTCCCCAGCTGATCCGCCGGTACTGCCTGCGCAAGGGCGACCTCGTCGACGGCGTACGCGGCGCCCAGCGCACCCTGACCGAGGTCGCCCGGGTCAACGGGCGAGTGCCCGACGAGCAGCGGGGCCGCCGCCACTTCCGTGACCTGACTCCCCTGCACCCCCGCGAGCGGCTTCGCCTCGAACACCCGGCGGCCGGCCTGACCGGCCGCGTCGCCGACCTGCTCGCCCCCGTCGGCAAGGGCCAGCGCGGACTCATCGTGGCCCCGCCCAAGACCGGCAAGACGGTCCTGCTGCAGCAGATCGCGGCCGCCGTCGCCGGCAACCACCCCGAGGCCCGGCTGATGGTGGTGCTGCTCGACGAACGTCCCGAGGAAGTCACCGACATGCGGCGCTCCGTGCGCGGCGAGGTGTACGCCTCGACCTTCGACAAGGCACCCAAGCAGCACATCGCCCTCGCCGAGCTCGTGATCGAGCGGGCCAAGCGGCTCGTCGAGGCGGGCGAGGACGTCGTCATCCTCCTCGACTCCCTCACCCGGCTGTGCCGGGCCCACAACAACGCGGCCGCCGCCGGTGGCCGCACCCTCAGCGGCGGCGTCGACGCGACCGCGCTGATCGGTCCCAAGCGGTTCTTCGGCGCGGCCCGGCTGGCCGAGGAGGGCGGCTCCCTCACCATCCTCGCCACCGCCCTGGTGGAGACCGGCTCCCGCGCCGACGACTTCTACTTCGAGGAGCTCAAGAGCACCGGCAACATGGAGCTGCGCCTCAGCCGCGAACTCGCCTCCCGCCGTGTCTTCCCGGCCCTCGACATCAACCCGTCCGGCACCCGCCGCGAGGAACTCCTCCTGCCCCCGGCCGAGTTGGCGACCGTGCAGGGCCTGCGCCGCGCCCTGCAGACCCGGGACGGCCAGACCAACCTGGAGACCCTGCTGGAGCGGATGCGCGAGACCCCGGACAACGCGACGTTCCTGCGCAGGATCCAGCCGACCCTGCCGACCGGCTGACCGCTTCCCGTTCCCGACGCGCCCCGTTCCCGTCCCGCCCCCGTTCCGTACGCGCCCGTTCCGTACGCTCCGCGGTCGACCGGCGTCGGCCCGACACCGGCCCGACGCCGACCACCCGACAGTGACTCGGCGTCGACCGGGCATGCGGCATCCGGGTGCTCGCCGACCCCTCTCGGCCTGGGCAGCGCCAGGTTCGGCCGGTCCGTTCCTACGTTGGCAGTATGACGATCGGATTTACCTCCCGGACGGTGGTGTCCGCCTGCGCGATCTGCGTGGCGGGCCTGCTCGCAGTCGCGCCGGCTGCCGTGGCCGCTCGCGGCAGGGCGGGTCCCGATGCACCGGGCGGCCCGCACGCCGCCGCCCCACAGCCCGCCCTGCTGTACCGCTCCGGCATCCACGCCCGGACCCGCACCGGAGCCCCGGAGGTGCCGAACGTCTCCGCGCTGGCGTGGCTGGTGGCCGACGCCCGGACCGGCGACGTGCTCGCCGCGCACAACGCGCACCGCGGGCTGCCGCCCGCCAGCACCCTGAAGACCCTCTTCGCCCTCACCGTGCTGCCGTCCCTCCCGCGCGGACTCCGGCACACGGTCCGCGCGCGGGAGCTGGCCGAGATCGGGGCCGGCAGCAGCCTGGTCGGCCTTCGCGCGGGGCGCACCTACCAGGTCCTGGACCTGTGGCGCGGGGTCTTCCTCAACTCGGGCAACGACGCCGTGCACGTGCTGGCCGAACTGAGCGGCGGCTGGCGTTCCACGGCCGCTCGGATGCAGGCCAGGGCACGCGCCCTCGGCGCCCGTGACACGCGTGTGGTGTCGCCCGACGGGTACGACACACCGGGCCAGGTGTCCTCGGCGTACGACCTCGCCGTCTTCGGCCGGGCCGGGCTGCGCAATCCGGAGTTCGCGTGGTACTGCGGCACGGTCGCGGCCCGTTTCCCGGGCGGCGGCGGATGGTCGTACCCGATCCGCAACACCAACCGGCTGCTGAGCGGCGCGAACGGGGTGCGGCCCTATCCAGGGCTCATCGGCGTCAAGAACGGCTACACCAGCCACGCCGGCAACACACTCGTCGCCGCAGCCCGCCGAGACGGGCGCACGCTGGTCGTGACGGTACTGAACCCTCAGTCGGGCGGGCGCTTCGCCGTGTACGAGGAGACCCGGGCACTGCTCGACTGGGGCTTCGCCGCCGCCGGAAGGGTCGACCCGGTGGGATCGCTCGACGCGCTCCGGGCGCGGCCTCGTCCCGCAGCGGGCGCGCCGGCCGCGGCGGTCCTGCCCGTCGCTGCGCCGCCGGCCGCTGTGCCGTCGGCCGAGGAGGACAGGCACGGCTGGCCGGACACGGGCGCGATCGTGGGTGCCGCCGCGCTCGGCGCCGGTGCGGTCGCGCTGGCGCTGCGGCTCGGGTCCGGCCGTGCGGGGCGGAGCTGACCGACCGGGAGCCACAGCAGCAGTCCGAGCGTGATCCACGTGTAGGCGTTGCCGCCGAGAAATCCGTCGACGCCGGACGCGTCGTCGACCCACAGCCAGACCACGCTGGTGCACAGCACGGCGTACAGGGCGCCCGCGACCCGCGGGTGCCCGGCGCGGACCAGGACCACGAAGGACGGCAGCAGCCAGACCAGGTGATGCACCCAGGTGATCGGGCTGACCAGGCACGCGGTGAGGCCGGTGAGCGCGAACGCTGTCGGCCACTCCCCCGCCGCCACCGCCCGCCGACTCCGGATCGCCCACACGCACAGGACCAGCAGCACCGACGCCGCCCACACCGCGCGGTCCGGTTCGCCGAGCCGGGCCAGGATCCCTTGCAGGGACTGGTTGGAGACGTAGTCCAGGCGGCCCACCCGGGTCGTGTCCCACATCGCCTCGGTCCAGTAGTGGCGGGAGGCGTCCGGGGCGACCCAGGCGGCGAACGCGGTCGCTCCGGCGGCGACGGCCGTGGCGCGGGCCGCTCCCCGCCGTCGGCCGGCGAGCAGCAGCAGGACGATGAAGAGCGCGGGCGTCAGCTTGATCGCGGCGGCGAGACCGATCCCGGCCCCGGCCCGCCGTCCCCGGCCGATGGCCAGTAGCCGGGCGTCGCTCAGCACGAGGGCCAGCAGCAGGAGGTTGACCTGGCCGAAGCTGATGGTGTCGCGCAGTGGTTCGAAGAGCGCGAGCAGACAGGCGCCCAGGGCGCAGCCGTACCAGCCGTAGCGCCGCCA
This sequence comes from Streptomyces sp. NBC_00076, assembly GCF_045041235.1. Classification (NCBI taxonomy): domain Bacteria; kingdom Bacillati; phylum Actinomycetota; class Actinomycetes; order Kitasatosporales; family Streptomycetaceae; genus Streptomyces; species Streptomyces sp. NBC_00076. Next base: position 9,979,272 of record NZ_CP108242.1, on the reverse strand, counting down.
GGCGGGTCCGGTGAGGATGCGCAGCACCACGGCCAGGGCCGCCAGGTTGAGCAGCAGGGCTACGGCGATCGCCGTGTGCAGGCCGAGCAGCGCCATCGGCGCCATGGCCACGGCGGCGAACGGCGGATAGGTGAAGCCGTACGGCGTCCCCGGCACCCGGTAGTCGTAGATCCGGCCCCCGTGGTGGATCCAGTGGTCGACGGCCCCGTGGTAGACGCGCAGGTCGAACCAGTCGCGCAGCAGCGGGACGGTCGCGGTGAACACGGTCACGGTGGTGGCGAGTGCGAGCAGGATCAGCAGCCGATTGCGGTCGGTGCGGGGCGGTGTCATGCCGTACGCCCCGGCGCCAGTTCCGCCTGGTGGGCCTGCCACAGGACGACCACGGCGAGCAGTCCGCCGCAGACCGCGAGGACCAGCTGCCCGGTGTCGGCCGGGCCGCCGCTGGGCAGGGCGGCGAGAGCGAGCACCCCCGTCACGGCGGCCACCCGGTGCCGTACCGAGGAACTGGGTGCGGCGGCGGCGATGAGGAACAGCCCCCACAGGGCGTACCAGGGGCGGATCGCGGGCCCGAATACGGCCACGGCCGCCAGGCTGAGACCCAGCGCGTACACAGGCCGAGGACGCAGCCGCAGCCATATGACGAGGACCGAGACCACGGCGGCCACCATGCCGAAGGCGTGCCAGGCGGGGACGGCCAGGGGTGCCAGGTCGCTGCCGAGTCGTTCCAGCAGTGCCGCCGTGGCGCGACCGAGCAGGCTGGTCAGGGCCCAGTTCTGCGAGGAGACGGGGGTGTCGAGGGCGCGCACCCAGCCGTAGCCCGTGCCGGCGAGAGCGGTCGCGGCGACCGTGGTGACCACCGCCGCGACCGCGGTCGTGGCGAGGGCCCTCGTCCGGCCGACGCCCGCACGTACCTGCAGGACGACTACCGCGGCGAGCCCGAGCGCGGCGGGTGCCTTGACCAGCGCGGCGAGGGTGACGAGTACGGCGCCCAGCACCGGCCACCGGCCCAGTGCCGCGACCAGGCCGAAGCCGAGCAGGCCGAGCATGATGGCGTCGTTGTGGGCGCCGGCCACCAGATGCAGCAGGACCAACGGGTTGAGGGCGCCGAGCCAGAGCGCGGCGGCCGGGTCGGCGCCGCTGTGCCGGGCGAGCCGGGGCAGCGCGGCCGCCATCAGCCCGACGCCGAGCAGTGCGACGAGCCGCATCCCGAAGAGGCCGGCCGGGAGCTCACCCCGGGTCAGCCCGGACAGGGCGGAGGCCACCCCGAGGAAGACCGGGCCGTACGGGGCTCCGGTGTGCCGCCACAGCGGGGAGACCTCGGCGGCGAGCGGACCGCCGAGCCGGGCGGGCCCGTGCGCGTAGACGTCCATGTGCGCGTCGACCATGGCGCCCTGCGCGAGGTAGCTGTACACGTCCCGGCTGAACAGCGGCGGCGCGAGCAGCAGGGGCGCCGCCCAGATCACCAGGACCGTCATCAGGGCGCGCGGGCCGGGCGGCTCGGGTCCCCGGATCAACCGCCCCAGCAGGACCCAGGCCGCGATCAGCAGGACGACGCCGAAGTACGCGCCGACCAGGCCCAGCGCGGCGTGCGCCGAGGAGGGGGCGAGCAGCTCCCGCGCGGGCAACGCTCCCGCGCTCTCACCTCCCGCCGCGAGGAAGGCGGTTCCGACCAGGCCGAGTATCTGGCAGCGGCGGAGATCGACGGGAAAGGCCATGGGCGACACCCGGGAAGCGTGTCAACGTCGGGTGGCCGGAAAGCGACCTGCCGATCTCCGGGCGGGGGCCTGAGTGTGACTGGCACGTGAGGCGCCGATGAGTTCCGCGCGCCGGGCCGGTCTCACTGTTGTCCGACCGCGACGCGGACCCTGCCGGAGGCGACGCGGACCCCGCTGGAAAGAGGATGTGGTTCCCGTGCCGAGCAGCACCGGATACGCCAAGGTCAACGGCCTGGAGATGTACTACGAGCGGCACGGCGTCGAGGACGGGACGAAGCGTCCCTTGGTGCTGCTGCACGGCGGTGTCCTCACCGTGGATCTCACGTTCGCGGCGCTACTGCCCACGCTGGCCGATTCCCGGCCCGTCGTGGCTCCCGAGTTGCAGGGCCACGGACACACCGCCGACATCGACCGCGAGATCACGGTGCCGCTCCTGGCCTCGGACGTGGTGGCGCTGCTGGACGAACTCGGCATCCCGCAGGCCGACCTCTTCGGGTTCAGTCTGGGAGAACTGACCGCGCTGGAGGTCGCCGCGCGGCATCCGGAACGTGTCGGACATCTGGTGCTCGCGGCCACCCAGTACTCCCAGGACGGCTACCACGACGAGGTCCGCACCCCCGACTACACCTCCCCGAGGCTGCCGAGCCAGGACGACTTCCAGGAGATGGCCGACGCCTACGCGGCGACCGCCCCGCATCCCGAGCGCTTCCAGGACCTCCTCGCCAAGTGCACGGGCGCCGCTCACGCCCCGCTGCCCTGGACGGCCGACGACCTGCGGGCGCTGTCCTCGCCCACGCTGCTGGTGGTCGGCGACACCGACTTCGTACGGGTGGAGCACGCCGCCGAGATGCAGCGGCTGATTCCCGGGGCGCGGCTGGCGGTGCTGCCCGCGACGACCCATATGGACCTGATGCGGCGCACCGCCCTGCTGCTGCCGCTGCTGGACGAGTTCCTGGACTGAACGCCTGCGCACAACGCCTGTTCACGGCGCCGGCTCAGAACACCGACACCCCCGTCAGCGTCGTGAAGCGATCCAGGGCGGCGACGCCGGCCACCGAGTTGCCACGCTCGTCCAGCCCCGGGCTCCACACGCACAGCGTGCAGCGGCCCGGGACGACCGCGATGATGCCACCGCCCACACCGCTCTTGCCGGGCAGGCCGACACGGTAGGCGAAGTCGCCGGCCGCGTCGTACGTCCCGCAGGTCAGCATCACCGCGTTGACCTGCTTGGACTGGCTCTGGGTGAGCAGTCGGCCACCGTCGGCGCGGATGCCGTGGCGGGCCAGGAACGTGGTGGCCAGAGCGAGGTCGGCACAGGACGCGGTGATCGAGCACTGCCGGAAGTACTGGTCGAGCAGGACCGGGATCGGGTTGCCGATGTTGCCGTAGGCCGCCATGAAATGGGCCAGTGCCGCGTTGCGGTCGCCGTGCGCGGACTCGGAGGCGGCGACCTCCTGGTCGAAGTCCAGGGCGGGGTTGCCGGACTCCGAGCGCAGGAAGGCCAGCAGTTCGCCTGCCGCGTCCGCGGTACGGGTGTGGAGCCGGTCGGTGACGACGAGGGCGCCCGCGTTGATGAACGGGTTGCGCGGGATGCCGTTCTCGTACTCCAGCTGGACCAGGGAGTTGAAGGGATTGCCGGAGGGTTCGCGGCCCACGTGTTCCCAGAGTTCGTCGCCCTCGCGGGCCAGGACGAGCGCGAGGGTGAAGACCTTGGTGAGGGACTGCGTGGAGAACGGTTCCCGCCAGTCCCCCACCCCGTACACCGTGCCGTCCAGCTCCGCCACGGCCATGCCGAAGCTGCGCGGGTCGCGGGCCGCGAGCGCCGGGATGTAGTCGGCGGGGCTCCCGCGGCCGGGGGTTCGTTCGATCTCGGCGGCGATGCGCTCCAGGACCGGCTGGAAGGTCATGGACGAAGTCATGATCGCCATTGTGCCTCCGGGCCGGTCCTGGTGCTCGTCCCCGGGCTCAGGCCTGCGGTGCGCCACTGCCCGCGAGGATCTCCGGGCGCAGCAGGTCGGTGAGGGTCGCGGCGGGCAACAGCCCCTTCTCCAGGACGAGTTCGGCGACTCCGCGACCGCTGTTCAGCGCCTCCTTGGCGATGTCGGTGGCGGCGGTGTAACCGATGTGCGGGTTGAGGGCGGTCACCAGGCCGATGGAGTTCTCCACGCTCGCCCGCAGCGCCTCGGTGTTGGCGGTGATGCCGTCCACGCAGCGTTCGGCGAGGGTGAGGCAGGCGGCGCGCAGGTGGGTGATGGACTCCGACAGGGAGTGCAGGATGATCGGCTCGAAGGCGTTGAGCTGGAGCTGTCCGGCCTCGGCGGCCATCGTGATGGTGACGTCGTTGCCGATCACCTCGAAGGCGACCTGGTTGACGACCTCGGGGATCACCGGGTTGACCTTGCCGGGCATGATCGACGAACCGGCCTGCACGGGCGGCAGGTTGATCTCGCCGAGTCCCGCGCGGGGTCCTGACGACAGCAGGCGCAGGTCGTTGCAGCTCTTGGAGAGCTTGACGGCGATCCGCTTGAGCACGCCGGACATCTGGACGAACGCGCCGCAGTCCTGGGTGGCTTCGACCAGGTTGGCCGCGGTGACCAGCTGGAGTCCGGTGATCGCGGAGAGGTGGCGGCGGGCCGACTCGGCGTATCCGGCGGGGGCGTTGAGCCCCGTCCCGATCGCCGTGGCGCCCAGGTTGATCTCATGGATCAGCTCGACGGCCTCGGCGAGACGGCTGCGGTCCTCGTCGGTCATGACGGCGTACGCGGAGAACTCCTGACCGAGCGTCATCGGCACCGCGTCCTGCAGCTGTGTGCGGCCCATCTTGAGCACGTCGTGGAACTCGACGGCCTTACGGGCGAACGCGTCCTGCAGTACGGACATCGCCTCGAGCAGGCCACGTACCGCGAAGACCGTCGCGATCTTGACGGCGGTCGGGTAGACGTCGTTGGTCGACTGGCCGAGGTTGACGTCCTCGTTGGGGTGCAGGTGGTGGTACTCGCCCTTGGCGTGGCCGAGCAGCTCCAACGCCCGGTTGGCGACGACCTCGTTGGCGTTCATGTTGGTCGAGGTGCCGGCGCCGCCCTGGACGACGTCGACGACGAACTGGTCGTGCAGCTTGCCGTCGCGGATCTCGCGGCATGCCTCCACGATGGCGGCGGCCTTCCTCGCGTCCAGAAGCCCCAGCTCCAGGTTGGCCAGGGCGGCGGCCTCCTTGACGGCGGCGAGGGCGTCGATCAGGTGCGGGTAGGCGGAGATCGGGGTGCCGGTGATGGGGAAGTTCTCGGTGGCGCGCAGGGTGTGGATGCCCCAGTACGCCTCGGCGGGGACGTGACGGTCGCCGAGCAGGTCGTGTTCGTTGCGGGTGGCTGCGGCGGTCATGGCTGAGCGGGCCCTTCTCTCGGACGAAGCTGTACGCGGAGTCAGACGGGGCTGTGCGTGACGGAGGGGATGACCGGATCGAGCGCACGGACCGGGCGGACCCGGCCGACGGGACGGCCGCCGCCGAGCAGCGGCTGGCCAGCGAACTCGGTGAGCGCCGCCGGGTCGACGCCGGCTCGGGCGAGGGCGGCCGCGGTGACCGGGACGCGGGCCCGGTCGGCGCCGTCGGCGATCTTCACGGCGACGGACCGGCCGTCCGGGAGGGCGGCGACCTGCACGCCCTCGAAGCCGTCCTTGGTGAGCAGGCCGGGTACGGCCCGCATCAGGGCGGCGACGTCCCGGCCGGAGCCGGACGCCATCTCGGCGTGCTCCCGCGTCGCGTCGGCCACCCGCGCCTCCGGGGTGCCGGGGGCGGCGGTGGTGATACGGGCGGCGGCCCGTGCCAGGCCGTGCAGGGAGACGGAGAACAGGGGCGCGCCGCAGCCGTCGACGGTCACCTGGGCGATGTGCTGTGCGGTGAGGTCCTCGACGATCTCGGCGATGGCCTGCTGGAGCGGGTGCCCGGGGTCGAGGTAGTCGTCCAGGGACCAGCCGTTGAGCTTGCAGACGTACAGCATGGCCGAGTGCTTGCCGGAGCAGTTCTGGGCGAGCCGGGAGGGCAGTCGGCCCGCCCGGATCCAGTCGTCGCGGACGACCGGGTCGAAGGGCAGGTCGCGCACGTTGCGCAGATCGGCCTCGCAGAGCCCGGCCAGCTCCAGGATGTGCCGGCTGCCGGCGAGGTGACGTTCCTCGCCGGAGTGGCTGGCGGCGGCGAGCGAGAGCAGTTCGCCGTCGAGCGGGAGCCCGGCCCGGACCAGGGCGACGGCCTGGACCGGTTTGAGGGCCGAGCGCGGGTAGAAGGCGGCCTCTATGTCGCCGAGTTGGAACCGGACCCCGCCGTCGGCGTCGAGGACGACGACGGAGCCGTAGTGGATGCCCTCGACGACCCCGCCGCGTATCAGGTGGGCGACGGGAGCGTGGAGGGGCTCGCGGATCAGGGGTGCGTCCGCGACGGAACTGCTGTACATCACTGCCTGCTTCTCAGGGAGCGACGCGTGGGTCACGCGCCGGTTCCGGTTGTGGACGTTCGTGCGACCCGGCGCCGGACGGCGAACCATCCGACGACGAGGGCCCCGACGATCAGCGGCAGACACAGCACGGTGGTGCGTCCGGCGCCGCCGTCGGCGTACATGAGGACCAGGACGGAGGCGAGGAACGCCAGCGTCACGAGTTCGGTCCAGGGGGATCCCGGCAGTCGGTAGCCGGGGCGGGAGAGTTCGCCCTTCTGGGTCTTCTGCCAGAACACCAGGTGGCAGACCATGATCATGCCCCAGGTGGAGAGGATGCCGATCGCCGCGAAGTTCAGCACGATCTCGAAGGCGTCGGCGGGGACGACGAAGTTGAGGCCGACGCCGAGGACGCAGATGCCGCTGGTGAGCAGGATGCCGCCGTACGGGACCTGGCTGCGGCTCATCACGCCCGTGAACTTGGGGGCCGAGCCCGACATCGCCATGGAGCGCAGGATGCGGCCGGTGGAGTACAGGCCGGAGTTGAGCGAGGACATGGCCGCGGTGAGCACGACGAGGTTCATCACGCCGCCGGCCGCCGGGATGCCGATGTTGGACAGCACGGTCACGAAGGGGCTCTCACCGGACGTGTACTTGTTCCACGGCAGCAGCATCGACAGCAGGACGACCGAGCCGACGTAGAAGACGCCCACGCGCCACATGATCGAGTTGATCGCCTTCGGCATGATCTTCTCGGGGTTCTCGGTCTCACCGGCGGTGACGCCGACCAGCTCGACGGAGGCGTAGGCGAAGACGACGCCCTGGATGATCAGCAGCATGGGCAGCAGGCCGTTGGGGAAGACGCCGCCGTTGTCGGTGATCAGGGCCGGGCCGGGGTTGGTGCCGTCCACCGGGTGCTGGGTGACCAGCAGGAAGATGCCGATACACATGAAGATCACGAGGGCGCTGACCTTGACGATGGCGAACCAGAACTCCAGTTCGCCGAAGATCTTCACCGAGATCAGGTTCACCGTGAGGACCACGGCCAGGGCTATCAGCGCGATCACCCACTGCGGGATGTCGGAGAACATGCCCCAGTAGTGGGTGTAGGTGGCCACCGCGGTGATGTCGGCGATGCCGGTGGTCGCCCAGTTCAGGAAGTACATCCAGCCCGCGGTGTAGGCGCCCTTCTCGCCCAGGAACTCCCGGGCGTACGACACGAAGGCGCCGGACGAGGGCCGGTACAGGACGAGTTCGCCGAGGGCGCGGACGACCAGGAAGGCGAAGATCCCGCAGACCGCGTAGGCGATGAACAGGGAGGGGCCGGCGTCGGCGAGGCGGCCGCCGGCACCGAGGAAGAGTCCGGTGCCGATGGCGCCACCGATGGCGATCATGTTGACGTGCCGGGACTTCAGGGACTTGCTGTAGCCCGCGTCTCCGGCGTCGACGTGCGCGGTCTGTTTGCGGGTCGCCTCTTGGAGGTGTTGCTCGCTCACGCCTCGGGTCCGCCTTCCAGGGGGGTGTCCGCGCGCTGGGGGCGCACGATGTCGGTGAGGGTGGTCTCGACGCGGTCGAGATGGTGGGCCATGGCGTCCACCGCGTCGGTCTCGGAACCGTCCATCAGCGCCTCGACGATCGCCCGGTGCTCGCGGTTGGACTGCTCGCGACGGCCGCCCAGTTCGTTGAGGAACGCCGACTGGCGGGCCAGGGCGTCTCGGATCTCCTCGATGACCCGGCGGAAGACCGGGTTCTGGGCGGCCTCGGCCACTCCGAGGTGGAACAGCGTGTCCATCGCGACCCAGGCCGTGGTGTCGGTCTCCCCCTCCATCCGGGCCAGGAGGTGGGCCAGGTGGTCGAGGTTCTCCGGGGTGCGCCGGCGCGCCGCGTACCCGGCGACCGGGATCTCCACGTGACGGCGCACCTCCAGCAGGTCGCTGGCCGCGTAGTCGCCGAAGGTGGGGTCTTCGACGGCGTTGGCGAGGACGAAGGTGCCCTTGCCGGTCTTGGACACGGTCAGCCCCATGGTCTGCAGGGCCCGGAGAGCCTCGCGCAGCACGGGCCGGGAGACCTCGAGGGTGCGGCACAGCTCCGCCTCGGAGGGGAGCTTGTCGCCGATCGCGTACTCGCCGCGCTCGATGGCGGCACGCAGGTGCCCGAGCACCGCTTCCATGGCACTGACGCGCCGCGGACCCTGACTGGCTGTCTGGCTGTCTGACAGGTTCACGGGAGTGATACTCCGGGTGGCGTGAGGTCCCTGTCAAGGTGTCCGAAAGAAGATTTTCATGGGGTGCGAGGCCTGAATGCGCGCTCACACCCCACCGCGCACGAGGACGGTCAGCTGCTCATCCCGCCCGTGGCCAGCAGTCCGAACAGCAGCACGCCGACGATGATCCGGTAGACCACGAAGGCGTTGAAGGAGTGCTTGGCCACGAACTTCAACAGCCAGGCGATCGACGCGTACGCGACGACGAAGGAGACGACGGTCCCGACCGCGAGCGGGGCGGCGCCCGCCCCGGTCCCCAGCGCGTCCTTGAGTTCGTACAGACCGGCGCCGGTCAGGGCGGGGATGCCGAGGAAGAACGAGAGCCGGGTGGCGGCCACCCGGTCGAGGTCGAGGATCAGCGCGGTGGACATGGTGGCGCCGGAGCGGGAGAAGCCGGGGAAGAGCAGGGCGAGGATCTGGGAGCCGCCGACCAGCATCGCGTCCTTGAAGGAGGTGTCGTCCTCGCCGCGCTTGTGGCGGCCCATCTGGTCCGCCGCCCACATCACGCCGCTGCCGACGATCAGCGAGCCGGCCACCACCCACAGCGAGGCGAGCGGTCCCTCGATCAGCGGCTTGGCCGCCAGACCGACGACGACGATCGGGATCGTGGCGTAGATGACCCACCAGGCGAACTTGTAGTCGTGGTGGTAGCGCTCCTCCCGGTTGGCCAGCCCGCGACCCCAGGCGGAGACGATCCGCACGATGTCCTTGAAGAAGTACACGAGCACGGCGGCGATCGCTCCGACCTGGATGACGGCCGAGAACCCTACGACGGCGTCATCGTCCACGGGGATCCCCATCAGCCCCTCGACGATCTTCAGATGGCCGGTGGAGGAGACGGGCAGGAACTCGGTCACCCCCTCGACTGCTCCGAGGACGACGGCCTGACCGACGCTGATGACGCTCATGGGATCCAGTTCTTCTCGGGGAGGGCCAGTGCGGCGGGGACAGTCTTACTACACGCGGACGAGAGACCGGCCCCGTGCCCGCGCCGCCGAACCCCTACGCCCACACCGCCTGCGCCAGGCTCACTCCCACGAAGGCCGCGCCCAGACCCGCGACCACGCTCGCGACCACGTTGGCGGCGGCGTAGAACCCGGCTCCCGTCTCGGTCAGGCGCAGGGTCTCGTACGAGAAGGTCGAGTACGTCGTCAGCGCCCCGCACAGGCCGGTGCCCAGGAGCAGTTGAAGGTGGGAACCGGCGGCTCCGGCGGCCGCGGCGCCGGTCAGCAGGCCGAGGATCAGACAGCCGGTGACGTTGACCGCGAAGGTGCCCCAGGGGAAGACCGAGTCGTGCCGGGACTGCACCGCCCGGTCGGTGAGGTACCGGAGCGGGGCGCCGACCATGGCGCCCACGACGACGAGCAGCCAGTTCACAACGACTTCTTACCTTTCGCGCCCGGTTTGCCCTGTTCGTCCTTCCGGTCGGTGTACCGGATGACCTCGCAGTCGTCGAGCGTCACCAGGCCCTCGGTGACGAGTTCGTCGAGCTGCGGCAGGAACGCCCGTACGCGCTCCTCGTCATCGACGATCACCACGGCCACCGGCAGGTCCTCGCTCAGGGAGAGCAGGCGCGAGGTGTGGATCAGGGCGGAGGCGCCGAAGCCCTCGACACCCCGGAAGACACTGGCGCCCGCGAGTCCCGCCGCGTGGGCCCGGTGCACGATCTCGCTGTACAGGGGCTTGTGGTGCCAGGTGTCGTGCTCGCCGACGAAGACGGTCACGCGCAGGGCACGGCCGGTCAGCCTCGTCATGACCGCCTCCGGTTCAGGACGCGGCGGGTGGCCGCGACCGCGAGCCACACCGCTGTGAGCGCCGCGAGCAGGGTCGCGGCGAGGTAGGCCAGCCCGGTGCGGGGGTGGCCGGAGTCGACCAGTTTCTGGATGTCGACGGTGTACGTCGAGAAGGTGGTGAAGCCGCCGAGGACACCGGTGCCGAAGAAGGGGCGGACCAGGCGGTGGGCGGCCCACACGTCGGTGATGACCACCATGAACACGCCGATCACGGCGCATCCGGCCACGTTGGTCCAGAAGGTCGCCCAGGGGAAACCGCCGTGCTCGGCGGGCCACGCCAGGGTGAGCGCGTACCGGGCCGTGGCACCGAGGGCGCCGCCCAGCGCGACCACCGCGAGGACGGGGGCCTGGCCACGCCGGTCGGGGCCCCGTGGGGTGCGTGCGGGGGCGGGATGGCTCTCGGTCTCCGGGGCTGTCATGGTCGTGCGTCTCCTACTCGCCGGGGCCCGGGCAGCCGGGCGCGCGCCTTCGCAAGTAGGGACCGTTGGCGGCAGCCTGCCGCGGTTCGGGTACGGCGGGCCCCACCGCCGCGCCGCGAGGGTGATCGCGGCCGGTCAACAGGGTAACCCCGGGCCCGGCCGGGGTCATTTCGTGGCCGGTGCCTCGCAGACCGCGACGCCGCGCTCCCACAGGCTGCCCAGGACCAGGTGGTCGCCGCTCTCGCAGACGCTCGTGACCATGCGGAAGCCGGAATGACGTCGGGTGAGGTGGTGGACCACCCGGCCGTCGTCGTCGACCGCCAGGACCCCGATCGTGCCGGTGGGGCGGAACGGGGCGCGGACGGCCAGGCGTGCGGCGGCCCGGCGGACGGGTGGACCGGCGCGGTGCAGGCTCTCCAGCGGGGGGACGCGGGATCCGGCGAGCGACACCCAGACGGGTCCCTTGGGCCCGGCCCGCCAGATGTTGTCGGGCATCCCCGGAAGGTCGTCCGCGAAGGTCTCGCCGTGTCCCGCGCGCGGTCCGGTGAGCCAGTACCGGGTCAGCCGGCAGGCGCCCGTCTCGGCGACGACCAGGAAGGACTCGTCGCCGCTCGCCGCCAGCCCGTTGGCGAACTGGAGCCCCTCCAGAAGGACTTCGGGCGTGTCACTGCCGGGGGCGAGGCGCAGCAGGCGGCCGGTGCCGGTGTGCTCGACGATGTCGCCGATCCACTGCTCCAGGGGGTAGCGGCGGCTGGAGACGGTGAAGTAGACGCTGCCGTCGGACAGGGCGACCGCGTTGCTGCAGAACCGCAGCGGCTCCCCCGCGACCGAGTCGGCGAGGACTCGTACGCCTCCGTCGGCGAGGTCGATCCGCAGCAGCCCGCGTTCGGCGTCGCACACCAGCAGGGAGCCGTCCGGGTGGAGTTCGAGGCCGAGCGGCCTGCCGCCGGTCTCGGCGAGCACCTCGACGCGGGGTGCGGCGGGCCCCGTCAGCCCGTCCAGACGCAGGATGCGCCCGTCCTCCACCCCGGTGAGGACACGTCCGCGGGCGTCGGCCACCACGTCCTCGGGGCCGCGTCCGCCGATCGCGACGTAGCGGCGGGGGACGAGAGCTGCGAGCCGGACCATCTGCGCTTCTCCTCGCTGTCGGAGACGGCTGGTCGAGTTGCTGTCTGAGGGGGCCGGTCGAGTGTTGCTGTCGGAGACGGCTGGTCGAGCGGGTACCCGTGCCGGGGCGCTGTCTACCAGCCCTTCTCGAACATGCGCGCCACTTCGGCGATCCGCATCTCGTCGCGCCGGTAGTGGGTGCGGCGCCGGACTCTTCGGGTGCGCAGCAGGCCGATGTCCGCGAGGAGGCCGAGGTGCGTCTCGGCGACCGAGCGACTCACGCCGAGTTTGCGGGCGACGGCGTCCGCGGTGACACCGTCCTCGACCAGGTCTCCGTGCCGCTGCGGCGGGAAGTGTGCGGTGGGGTCCTTCAGCCATTCGAGGATGTGCAGGCGCTTCTCGCCGACGGGAGTCCTCAGCATCTTGTTCCCTCCGTCCGAGCCTCCGCGTACCGCGTCTTCCCACTGTCCCGCAGCGCAAGCCGCCCTGTCCGGCGACCGGGCAAGCTTGTCCGGTACCTAACTCCCTTGCGGCACAGGTCCGTTCGGCAGGCGCAGTCGGCTCGTACGCGAAAAACCCCCGTCGCCCGCGGCTCGTGTGCTCGCACGGGCGACGGGGAGCTCGGTCAGCCGTCGAGGCGTACGACCCGCACGGCGCCCGCCGGGAGGGACAGGCGGCCCGCCGCCCGTTCCCCGGTGAGCAGTTCGGTGCCGTCCGTGTCGAGCGGCACCTTGACGTCGGACGCGGTGTGGTTGATCGCGAACAGGTAGGTGCCCGACTCGCCGGTGCGAAGCACCACTTCCACGTCCCGGGGCAGGTCTGCGCGGGTGGCGACGCCCGCGTCCTCGACGGCCCAGCCGAGCAGCGCGTCGAGGCCGTAGGCGTCGAGACGGGTGGACACGTACCAGGCGGTGCCCTCCCCGAAGCGGTGCCGGGTGACGGCGGGGTGGCCGGCGGCCGGGCCGTCGGCGTACGTCCACACCGGCTCGGCGTCGCGCGGCACCACGAACTCGGTCCACACGTCACCGGTGAGCTCCGAGCCGTCGGGCCCGGCGACGCGCACCGACTGTCCCTGGAGCAGTGGCGAGAACTCTTCGATGGTCAGTCCGAGCACGTCCCGCAGCGGGCCGGGGTAGGCGCCCTCGTGGACGGCGTCGTGTTCGTCGACGATGCCGGAGAAGTACGAGACGACGAGGCTGCCGCCGTTCTCGACGTACTGCTTGACGTTGTTCCCGGCGGCCTCGGTCATGAGGTAGAGCGCGGGGACGACGACAAGGGGATAGGCCGACAAGTCGGCTTCCGGGTGGGCGAAGTCGACCGTGAGGTGACGGTCGTAGAGGGCCTCGTAGAAGGCGTCGGCGCGTTCGCGGGGGTCGTGGTCCGCGCTGGGGCGCCACTGGAGGTTCTGCGCCCACCAGGAGTGCCAGTCCCACAGGACGGCCACGCCGGCCTGGGTCCGGGTGCCGCGGATCGTGCTCAACGAGTCCAGGTGGGCGCCGAGTTCGACCACTTCGCGCCATACGCGGGTCTCGGTGCCGCCGTGCGGGACCATCGCCGAGTGGAACTTCTCGGCGCCGCGCCGCGACTGCCGCCACTGGAAGAACATCGCGCCCTCGGAGCCGCGGGCCACGTGCCCCAGGGAGTTGCGGGCCATCTGGCCGGGCGCCTTGGCCGGGTTGCGTGGCTGCCAATTGACGCCGGACGTGGAGTGTTCGAGGAGCAGCCAGGGGGCGCCGCCCGCGACCGAGCGGGTGAGGTCGGCGGCCATCGCGAGGTTCACGTGGGTGCGGCGGCCGTCGGTGATCAGGTAGTGGTCGTTGGTGACCAGGTCGACCTCGCGGCCCCAGGCCCAGTAGTCGACGGAGTCGCACTGGCTGAGCGCGGTCATGAAGTTGGTGGTGACCGGGATGCCGGGCGAGAGTCGGTGCAGGATGTCCCGTTCCGCCACGAAGTTCTCGCGCATGGTGGAGTCCGCGAACCGCTTGTAGTCCAGCGCCTGGCCCGGGTTGCCGACGGTGGGTGCAGTGCGCGGCGGGTCGATCTGTTCGAGGTCGGCGTAGCGCTGGCCCCAGAAGGCGGTGCCCCAGGCCTCGTTGACCCCGTCGACCGTGCCGTACGTCGTCTCCAGCCAGCGGCGGAAGTGGGCGGCGCAGGAGTCGCAGTAACAGGCCGAGACCGGCACGCCGTACTCGTTGTGCACGTGCCACAGCGCCAGAGCCGGGTGGCTCGCGTAGCGCTCGGCGAGCCGGGTGGTGATGTTCGCGGCGGCCGTGCGGTAGGCGGTGTTGCTGTGGCAGATGGCGCCCCGCGAGCCGAACGCGAGGCGGGTGCCGTCGGCCGTCACGGGCAGCGCCTCGGGATGGGCGCGGTAGAACCAGGCCGGGGGTACGACCGTGGGGGTGCCGAGGTCGACGCGGATGCCGTGCGCGTGCAGCAGGTCGAGCAGACGGTCCAGCCAGCCGAAGTCGTACGTGCCGGGCGCGGGCTCCAGGAGGGCCCAGGAGAAGATCCCGACGCTGACCATGGAGACACCGGCCTCCCGCATCAGCCGGACGTCCTCCTGCCAGACGCTCTCGGGCCACTGCTCCGGGTTGTAGTCCCCGCCGAAGGCGAGCCTGGTGAGGCCCCTGGGGGCGGTCTCCGGCATCAGTCTCTCCCGAATCAGATGGATGGGAACGTGCACACACGGCCTGGGCGGCACTCGGCCCAAGATAACCGTACCGTGGTGAGCTTTGCCAGGGGCCAGAATGCCAGGCATGCTGTGCACGATCACAGCGCACCGAGCTGCCGCCGGGTCATCGCACGGTTATCGGGGCCCGCCATCCGCGCACCGGAGCCGTAAAGTCGTGACCATGAACAATGCGGGGGGCCGGCGCAGACCGCCGACGATCCACGACGTGGCGCGGGAGGCCGGAGTCTCACGCGGCACCGTCTCACGCGTGCTGAACGGCGGGCACTATGTCAGCCCCGCCGCCCAGGAGGCTGTCAACGCCGCCATCCGCAAGACGGGTTACGTGGTCAACCGGCACGCCCGTTCGCTGATCACCGGCCGCTCCAACTCGATCGGCTTCCTGCTGACGGAGCCGCAGGAGCGCTTCTTCGAGGATCCCAACTTCAACGTCCTGTTGCGCGGCTGCACCCAGGCGCTGGCCGCGCACGACATCCCCCTGCTGCTGATGCTGGCCGGGACCGAGGACGAGCGGCGGCGCATCTCGCGGTACATCACCGCCGGGCACGTTGACGGGGTGCTACTGGTCTCCAGCCATTCCGGGGACCCGATCGCCGAGGAACTGCGTGAGGCGGGTGTCCCGCTTGTCGCGTGCGGCAAGCCGATCGGGCTCGGTTCCCGGGTGAGCTACGTGGCGGCGGACGACCGGGACGGCGCCCGGGACATGGTGCGTCATCTGCTCTCACTGGGCCGCCGCCGCGTCGGCGTGGTCACCGGACCCCTGGACACCCCTGGCGGAGTCGAGCGCCTCGCGGGCTACAAGGAGGTGCTCGGCGAGGCGGGCGTCGAGATCGACGAGCGGCTGATCGCCTCCGGCGACTACAGCCGGGCCAGCGGCGAGGCGGGCGCCGAGCTGCTGTTGGCCCGGGTCCCGGACCTGGACGCCGTCTTCGTCGCCTCCGACCTGATGGCCCAGGGTGTGCTGACGGCACTGGAGCGGTCGGGGCGGCGGGTGCCGCAGGACGTGGCGGTGGGCGGCTTCGACGACTCCCCGGCCGCGCTCACCTCCCGCCCGGAGCTGACCACCATCCGCCAGCCCTGGGACCGCATCAGCACGGAGATGGTCCGGGTGCTGCTGGCCCAGATGGGGGGCGAGGATCCGGCGGCGGTGATCCTGCCGACCGAGCTGGTGAAGCGGGAGTCGACTTAGCGGGGATCGGGGCCGGATCGCGGGCGCGGTCCTGAAGACCGGCCCGCGAGTGGCTGGCTCGGCGGTCCGGCCGCGCGGTCGCCCGGCGAGGGCGTACGGCAACCGGTCAGGATCGAAGAAGCGGACACCCGCTCCCCGGCCTAGCGTGAGACCACCGACATCATCCGTCGGGTCCACTCGGTACGGAGGAGTACGCCATGACCGCAGGGCTCAAGACGATCATCTACCCCGTGAAGGACCTCGCTGTGGCGAAGCCCCTGTTCGCAGCCCTGTTGGGGGTGGAACCGTACGCCGACGAGTCGTACTACGTCGGGTTCCGGGACGCCGGACAGGACGTCGGCCTCGACCCCAACGGGCACGCGCGGGGCATGACCGGTCCGGTCCCCTACTGGCACGTGACCGACCTCAGGGAGACCCTCGCGGCACTGCTGGCCGCCGGGGCGGAGCTGCTCCAGGACACCCAGGACGTCGGCGGCGGCAAGCTGATCGCCTCGGTGAAGGACGCCGACGGGAACCTCATCGGGCTGACGCAGGACCCGTCCGCCTGAGACCTCCGATGCGTGGGCATGCGCTCCCTACAGGTTCTTGGGACATGACAGTTCTTGGGCATGCAGGTTCTTGGGGCCTGCATGCCTTTTCTTGGAGCATTCCTTGCACATGCACTAGTTGCACGCTCAACAAATGGCCGATTTGGTGCTACCGTGCGGGTATGGCGGTGAAAACGGTCGGAGTCGATGTCGGAGTCGGAGTCGGCCTCGAGGAGCGGTGGCGGGACATCCTGTCCGTGCATGCCCGCACGATGTGCGAGATCGACCGCGTGCTGCACCCGCACGGGCTGGGCGCGAGCGACTTCGAGGTGCTCGACATGCTGGCCACCGAGTCGCCCGAGGAGGGCGACCAGTGCCGTGTCCAGAACCTCGTCGGGCGGGTGCATCTCAGCCAGAGCGCGCTGTCCCGGCTGATCGGCCGTCTGGAGAAGGACGGCCTGGTGGGACGCTCCGTCTGTGTGGAGGACCGGCGGGGCCTATGGGTGGCCCTGACCCGCCCGGGCCGAGACCTGCACGCACGGGTGCGGCCGCTGCAGCGGGACGTGCTGGCCCGGATGCTGGGCTAGGCCGCCGCACGTCGAACGGGCGGTACGCCTCTCGCGGCGCGGCGGCCGGCCCGTCCGGCCGGTCGGACCGCGGACCCGGGGCCCAGCCCGCCAGTCCGGGCTCGGCCGCCACGGCTCGCCTCAGCGCAGTAGTTCCCGTACCGCCTCGAACGCCGCGGCGCCCGTCGCCGGGTCCACGCCCGGCCGGGCCAGCGCGCTCATCGGGATGGGGGTGACCTGCGGCAGCCCGTCGTACGGGGTCAGACCGTCCGGCGCCGGTCCGAGCGCCGCGAGCAGGGCGACGCCTTGACCGGTGCGGGCGATGTCGAGGACGCCCGCGAGATACCCGGCGTCACCGACGACCGTGGCGGGCACGCCCTGCGCGGCCAGGGTCGCGATGGCCCGGCGGCGGATCGCACAGGGTTCCTCGATGGCGACCAGCGGGACCGGCACCGGTGCGGGCGGCGGCTGCCAGCCCGGGGCGGTGTGCCAGGTGAGCGGGAGGCCGCCGACGGGGGTGCCCCCGGTGGCGGCGGCCTCCGTGACGTACACCGCGACATCCACGCTGCCGCGCTCCACGGCCTCGACGAGCCGGGCGGAGCGGTCGATGCGGAAGCGGACCCGACAGCCGGGCCGCACCTCCTGGACGGCGGCGGTGAGGCGGGGCAGGAACTGGTCGGCGGCGTGCTCGGTGGACCCGATGGTGACGGTGTCGCCGTCCGGGTCGAGCAGGGTGCGTACGGCCTCGTCGTGCACGGCGAGGATCCGGCGGGCCTGTTCGAGCAGCAGGCGCCCCTCCGGCGTGAAGCGGGTGCCGCGGCCCTCGCGTTCGACGACGGGCCGGCCCAGGGCCTTCTCCAGTTTGCGGACGTGCTGACTGACCGCGGACTGGCTCAGGGACAGCGTCCGGGCGGCGCGGTGGAAGCCGCCGCAGTCGGCGACCGCGGTCAGGCTGCGCAGGGCCACGATGTCGAGGACGGGTGGGGGCATGCCGTGACAGTAGCCCGCCACACGGACCGATCACGATTCCTGATCGGTTTCGATGCGGAATCGTCGTTGGACGCGGCCCGTCGCGGCCGGTCATGATGGGTTCATGTTGCACGCGACCGCTTCCGCTGCCCTTCTGACGCAGCGCCGAGTCATCGACTTCGGCGTGGCGTGCAGCGCGCTCTGTCGCTGACCCTCCGCCGCACACCGGCGCTTTCCCGCGTTTCCGAGTCGCTCACGTTCTCTTTTAGCTGACACGTGACAGGCGCGCTCGGTCGCCCTCCCTTCCGTTCTCTCCGTACGGATGCCCCCTGCCCTGAAACGGGAGCTGCTTCCCCATGCCCTCATCCTTCTCCTGGGACGAACCCGAAGGTCTCGCCGCGCGCGGCACCCTGATCGTGCTGGCCGGCCGGGGTGAACACGGCGGTGTGTACGAGCGGTTCGGCCGCCGTCTCGCCTTCGACGCCTACCGTGTGCGTGCCCTCGGTGACCCGTCCGCCGATCCGTCCGTACTCGACGAGGCCGCCAAGCTGCTCGCCGACGAGTCGCTGCCCGGCCCCAAGGTGCTGGTGGGTTCGGACACCGGCGCCCGCTACGCCGCCCGACTGGCCGCCGACCCGGCCCCCGGCGTCGACGCGCTGGTCCTGGCCGGTCTGCCCACCACCCCCTGGACCTCCGGGAGTTGGGAGACCGAGGTCGAGGCCCGTACCGCCTGCCCCACCCACCGGTCCCGTCTCGCGGACGACCCCGAGTTCCGGCGCGGGGCCCTGGACGAGCACCCGGACCTGCCCGACCTGCGTCTCGACCTCGTGCGGGTTCCCGTACTCGCCCTGCACGGCCGGGACGACACGGTGAGCCCGCTCGCCCAGGCAGCGGACGCGTATGCCGCACACCCGGGCGTGCGGACGGTGACCTTCCACGGCGGCCGGCACGACGTCCTCAACGACGCGCTGCACCGCACGGTCGCCGCCACCCTGGTGCTCTTCCTGGAGCGGCTGCGCCTGTCCCCCGCTCTGCCCACGATCGCGGAGGGCCCGGCATGACCGTGACCACGACCGTCTCCGAACTCCGCGAGCTGCTCGCCTCCGACACTCCCCCGGTCGTCCTGGACGTCCGCTGGGCGTTGGGCGATCCGCACGGCCGCGACCACTTCGCCGAGGGACACATCCCGGGCGCGGTCTACGTCGACCTTGACACCGAACTGGCCGCGCCGCCGAGCCCGGAGGGCGGCCGGCATCCGCTGCCCGACCTCGCGGAACTCCAGGACGCGGCGCGCAGGTGGGGCATCCGGCAGGGCCAACGGGTCGTCGTCCACGACGACTTGGGCAACACCGCCGCCGCCCGTGCCTGGTGGCTGCTGCGGTACGCGGGCCACGCCCAGGTAACGCTCCTGGACGGGGCACTCGGCTCCTGGCGGTCCGCCGGGCTGCCGCTGGAGTCCGGGGTCCCTGCCGCTCCCCCGCCAGGCGATGTCGTGCTGCGTCCCGGCGGCCTGCCGGTGACCGATGCCGACGGGGCGGCCGAACTCGCCGCGTCCGGGCTGCTGTTGGACGCGCGGGCCGCCGAGCGGTACCGCGGCGAGGTGGAGCCGGTGGACCCGCGTGCGGGGCACATACCGGGCGCCGTGTCCGCCCCCACCGGCGAGAACCTCTCGGCGGACGGCACCTTCCTGCCGGTGGCGGAACTGCGGGAACGGTTCGAGGCGAAGGGGGCCCGCGAGGCGGGGCGCGTCGGCGTGTACTGCGGCTCCGGCGTCACCGCCGCCCATCAGATCGCCGCGCTGGAGATCGCCGGGTTCGACGCGGTGCTCTTCCCCGGCTCCTGGTCCGCCTGGTCCGCCGATCCCGACCGCCCGGCCGCGAAGGGAGACCGGCCATGACGACGAAATCCCTCGACCCGACCACGCTGCCGCAGCAGGCGGCGCCCCCGGACGAGACCGTACGGACCGGCCGCGTCACCATCCGCGGCACGGCCAGGACCGGTCGCCGCCTCGCCGTCCCCCGTTCGGTGCGGCGGTCCGTGGGCCCCGTGGGCCTCGTCCTGCTGTGGTGGCTGACCTCGGCCACCGGCGTTCTCCCGGAATCAGTGCTGGCCTCCCCGGTGGACGTGGTTCGCCAGGCCGTCGAGCTCACCCGGAGCGGTGAACTCCCCGACGCCATCGCCGCGTCGGGCCGCCGCGCGGCCATCGGCTTCCTGATCGGCGCGAGCGTCGCACTGGGTCTGTCGCTGCTGGCCGGGCTGTTCCGGCTCGGCGAGGACGTCATCGACTCCTCGATGGGCATGTTCCGGGCGATCCCCTGGGTGGGTCTGATCCCCCTGTTCATCGTCTGGTTCGGTATCGAGGAGACCCCGAAGATCGCACTGGTCGCCCTCGGCGTGACGTACCCGCTGTACTTCAACATCTACGGCGGCATCCGTTCCGCCGACGCCCAACTCGTCGAGGCGGCCCGGATGATGGGCCTGGGCAGGCTCGGGCTGGTCACGTACGTGATCCTGCCGAGCGCGCTGCCCGGGGCGCTCGTGGGGCTCCGGTACGCGCTGTCCACCGCCTGGCTGGCGCTGGTCTTCGCCGAGCAGATCAACGCGGACGCGGGGCTCGGCTATCTGATGAGCAACGCCCAGCAGTACTTCCGTACGGACGTCATCGTCCTGTGCCTCGTCGTGTACGCGCTGCTCGGACTCGCCTGCGACTTCGCCGTACGGATCCTTTCCCGCCGGCTGCTGACCTGGCGGGCCAACTTCGAGGGTGGGGCGTGAGCTTCATGGCCGACAGTGTGGAAATACGGGGGCTCTCGCGGGCCTTCGACGGCAACACCGTCCTGCACGACCTCGATCTCGACATCCCTGAGGGTGAGTTCGTGGCCCTGCTCGGACACAGCGGCTGCGGCAAGTCGACCCTGCTCCGCATCCTCGCCGGGCTCGACGACGAGATCGGCGGCGAGGTGACCGTGCCGGCCCGCCGCAGTGCCGCCTTCCAGTCGCCGCGGCTGCTGCCCTGGCTGAAGGTGTGGCGCAACGTCGTCCTGGGGCTGCCGGGCCGCCCCGACCGGGCACTCGCCGCGAAGGCGCTGGACGAGGTCGGTATCGGGGACCGCGCGGGTGTCTGGCCCAAGACCCTCTCCGGCGGTCAGGCCCAGCGTGTGTCCCTGGCCCGGGCTCTTGTCCGGGAGCCCGAACTGCTGCTGCTGGACGAGCCGTTCGGCGCCCTGGACGCCCTCACCCGGGGCAGGGTGCAGCAGCTGGTCGCGGAACTGTGGCAGCGGCACGGCTGCGCGATCCTCCTGGTCACCCATGACGTGGAGGAGGCACTGCTGCTCGCCGACCGTGTCCTGGTGATGGACGAGGGCCGCATCGCCCACGAACTCACCGTCGATCTGCCCCGCCCCCGCGATCTCACCGCCCCCGAGTTCGTCACCCTGCGCGCCCGCCTCCTGAACTGGCTCGGCGTGACCCGCACATTGGAAGGAACCCCCTCGTGATACGCCGACTCGCAGCAGCCTCGGTGAGCCTCGCCGCCCTGCTCTCGCTCACCGCCTGCGGCGCCGACTCCTCGGCCGAGGCCGGCGGAAAGGGCCCGGTCACGCTGACCATCGGGGACCAGGCCAAGACCCTGCAGACCATCGTCGCCGCGTCCGGTGCGCTCAAGGGCGCCGACTACAAGGTGAAGTGGGCCGAGTTCGAGGGCGCCGCCCCGCTCTTCCAGGCCGTCCAGGCGGGCGCCGCCGACACCACCTACTCCGCGGACCTGCCGGCGCTGCAGGCACTCAGCGGCGGCGTGAGGTTCAAGAACGTGGCCGCGCTGAAGAACGACGGCCGGCATGTGGGGATCGTCGTTCCCAAGGGATCCGGCATCGACAGCGTGAAGGACCTCAAGGGCCAGAAGGTCGTGGTGTCCTCCGCGAAGGGCAGCATCTCCGAGTACCTGCTGGCCAACGCGCTGAAGCAGAACGGCCTCAGCTACTCGGACGTCAAGGTCCAGTACCTGCTGCCGACCGACGCGCAGGCCGCGTTCGCCTCCGGGAAGATCAAGGCCTGGGCGACCTTCGGTGTCTACCAGGCCGTCGGCCTGGGACAGGGCGGCAAGCTGCTCGTCGACGGTGCCGACGGCCGGGTCAGCGGCTACGGCTTCGTCGGCGCCTCCGACGAAGCCCTGGCCGACTCGGGGAAGAAGGTCGCGCTCACCGACTTCCTCAAGCGTCTCGGTACGGCCCTGCAATGGACGAGCACCCACCAGGACGCCTATGCGAAGGCCATCGAGCAGCGCAACGGCGCCGACCCCACCGTGGCGAAGACGCTGGCATCCGCGGCGTACAGCAAGGTCCTGCCCCTCTCCCCGGACGTCAACAGGACGGTTCAGGGCGTGGCCGACCTCATGAACGGGATCGGGGTGCTGGAGCCCAACGTCGACGTGGCGGATTCGGCCGACACCTCGCTTCTCAAGTAGTCGATCTCAGCAAGGAGTTGCTCATGCCTGTCGAGTTCATCAGCGCCGTCCACACGGACGCGGGGGCATCCGGGCCGGCCGCCGCGAGCCGCACCGGGTTCGACCGCGACCATCTGCGCAAGTACGCCCGCACACTGGACGACGGCGGCTTCGACCACACCCTGGTCGCCTACCACTCGGCGTCCCCGGACGCCTTCCAGGTCGCCCAGTTCGTCGCCACCCACACCGAGCGGATCCGCCCGATCCTGGCGCACCGGCCCGGCGTCATCTTCCCCACGCACGCGGCCCGTGCCCTCGCCACCCTGGATCAGATCAGCGACGGCCGTCTGACCGTGCACATCATCTCCGGCGGCAGTGACGAGGAGCAGCACCGGGAGGGCGACTACCTCAACAAGGCCGAACGGTATGAGCGTTCGGACGAATACATCCAGATCCTGAGGAACGTGTGGGAGGCCGACGGGCCGGTCTCGCACGAGGGCAAGCACTTCAGGTTCGAGGGCTACTACTCGGACGTGAAGCCGGTGAACGGGCTGGTGCCGATCTCGGTGGGCGGCTCGTCCCAGGACGCGTACCGGGTCGGCGGGCAGCAGGGCGACATCTTCGGGCTGTGGGGCGAGCCGCTCAAGGAGACGGCCGAGCAGATCGCGAAGGTGAACGCCGTCGCGGACGCCGCCGGGCGCCCTCGCCCCCGTATCTGGGTGTCGTTCCGCCCGATCATCGCGCCCACCGACGAACTGGCCTGGGAGAAGGCGCACCGCACCCTGGGCGTGCTCAAGGACCAGGCCCGCAACACGGAGTTGCTGCGCCACTACCGCACCACCGGCCGTCCGGCCAACGTGGGTTCGCAGCGGCTGCTCGACATCGCCGACCGCGGCGAGGTGCACGACCGCTGCCTGTGGACCGCCCCGGCGGTCGCGACCAACGCCGCCGGCGCCTCCACCGCCCTGGTCGGCTCCCCCGAGACGGTGGCGAAGGCGCTGCTCGACTACGTCGACATCGGCTGCGACCTGCTGTCGATCCGCGGCTACGACCCGCTCAACGACGCGATCGACTACGCCCGTCACGTCCTGCCGCTCGTCCGCCAGGAACTCGCCCACCGCGCCACCACGACCCACGCCGCCTGATGGAGCTCCCGTGTTGTTCCGCCGCACCCTGCGCACGTCCGCCGCCGCCCTCGTCCTGCTCCTGCCCTTCGCGGCCGCCTGCGGGAACGAGGCGCAGGCCGGATCCTCGTCCTCCGTCACCCTCAGAGTCGGCGCCACCGGCTGGAAGGTCGAGGAGGCCGTTCTGAAGTACGCCCACCTCGACAACACCCCGTACCAGGTCAGGTGGAGCCAGTTCCAGGGCGGTGACCAGCAGCTCCAGGCGATCCGGGCGGGTGCCTTGGACCTCGCCTCCTCCAGCGAGATCCCGCCCGTCCTCGCCGCCGCCGACGGGAAACCCGGCTTCGAGGTCGTCGCCGTGCAGCGCGGCGCGACCCTCAACCAGGAGGTCGTCGTCCCCAAGGACTCCAAGGTGACCGACATCGCCGGCCTGAAGGGCAAGAAGGTCGGCTACGTCCAGAACACCACCGCCCACTACTTCCTGTACGAGCTGCTCAAGCGGGCGGGTCTCGACTGGTCCGACATCGACGCCAAGCCCCTGCTGCCCAACGACGGGCTGGCCGCCCTCAACGGCGGCGGCATCGACGCCTTCGCCTCCTACGGCACGTCGATCATCACCGCCCACCAGCAGGGCGCCCGCACGGTCGGCTCGGGCAAGGACATCCTGTCCGGCAACTTCCTCTGGTCGGCGCGGGACAGTGTGCTCGAGAGCCCGGCGCAGAAGGCCGCGGCCGCTGATCTGATCGCGCGGATCACCAAGGCGTACGCCTATGTCCGCGACGGGCACGAGGACGGTTTCGCGAAGGTCACCGCCGACGCCACCCACCAGCCCCTGGCCCAAGCGAGGAAGGACCTCGTCGACGCCCAGGCCCAGCGCCCCACGCAGGCCCGGACCGTCGGTGACGACGCCGTCGCCTCGCAGCAGAAGGTCGCCGACGCCTTCACCGAACTCGGCTCCCTGAAGGGGCACTTGGACGTCAAGTCCTTCTGGACCACCGCACTCGACGCCGACCTGAGGAAGGCCCTGTGACCGAGCGCATCGCCGAACTGGCCGCTTCCTACGACCAGTCGGCGGCCTTCCCCGCCGAGTCCCTGCGCTGCGCCCACGAGGCCGGGCTGCTCACCGCGACCATCGGCGAGTCGTACGGAGGACCGGGTGCGGGGGTCGAGGAGACCGCGCGCATCCTGCACCGGCTGGGGCAGGCGGATCCCTCCGTCGCCCTGATCGCGGCGATGACGCTCACGAATCACGCCCGGCAGGCCGCACAGCCGCACTGGCCCGAGGAGCTGTACGCGCGGGTGGTCAAGGAGTCGTTCGCGCGTCCCGTGCTGGTCAACCACGCGCGTGTGGAGCCCGACCTCGGTTCCCCCGCGCGCGGCGGACTGCCCGTCACCCGGGCGCGGCGCACGCCCGACGGCTGGGCGGTCAGCGGCACCAAGCGGTTCGTGACGGGTGCCGAGGGGCTGGACTGGTTCCTGGTGTGGGCAAGCACCGACGAGCCGGAGCCGCGCGTGGGCACCTTCGTGGTGCCCGGGCACTCTCCCGGTATCGAAATCACCGGTCGCTGGGACCAGTTGGGGCTGCGGGCCAGCGGCAGCCACGACGTGACGTTCCACGAGGTGGAGGTCCCGTACGAGCATGTCATCGGGATCGGCCCGCACGGACCGGCCGCCGAACAGGACAACCGGGCGGGTGCCGCCCTCCATCTCCCGCTCGCAGCCCTCTACTTGGGTGTCGCCCGGGCCGCGCAGGCGTTCTTCCGCACCTTCGCCCAAACGCGGGTGCCCGCCAACCTCGGCCACCCGGTGGCCCGCACGGAACGCTTCCGGCGCACGGCCGGGGAGATCGAGGTGCTGCTCACGGCCGCCGAGCAGCTGGTGTTCGACGGCGCCGGGAGACTCGACGCGGGCGACTCCGCGTACACGCCCGAACAGGCCCTCGGCGCGCGCGTCCTGGCCGACCGGCACGGCGTCCGGGCCGTGGAGCTGGCGGTACGGCTGCTCGGCAACCCGGGGCTGGCCCGGGGCAACCCGCTGGAGCGGCACTTCCGGGACATCCAGTGCGCGCCCGTGCACGCGCCCCAGGAGGACATCTCCCTGCTCGCCATCGGAACGAAGGCACTGAACCCGTGACCGCAGCACCCGAAACGACCACGTCCGCCCAACTCCTCGGGCTGCTCGCCCGCGACCTGCCGCCCGACCGGCTGACCACCGCGCCCGGCGTGCTCACCGCGCACGCCACGGACCGTTCCGGCACCCGGGCGGCCGGGGAACCGCTGGCCTTGGTGCGCGCCCGGCGGACCGAGGACGTGACGGTCACCCTGCGGCACGCGAACGCGCTGCGCGTGCCGGTGGTGCCACGCGGCGCGGGTACCGGTCTGTCGGGCGGGGCGACCGCGCACGACGGCTGCCTGGTCCTGGACCTGTCCGGGATGAACCGCATCCTCGAACTGTCGGCCGACGACCAGCTCGCCGTCGTCGAGCCCGGGGTGATCACCGCCGAGCTGGACCGGGCGGCGGGCGCGCACGGTCTGCGGTACGCGCCGGATCCGGCGAGCGCCGCCCTGTCCACCATCGGCGGGAACATCGCGACGAACGCGGGCGGTCTCAGGTGCGCGAAGTACGGGGTGACCCGGGACAGCGTGCTGGGGCTGGAGGCGGTCCTCGCCGACGGGACGGTCGTGCGCACGGGCCGCCGCACGGTCAAGGGCGTCACGGGATACGACCTGACCTCGCTGCTCACCGGGTCGGAGGGCACCCTCGCGGTGATCACCTCGGCGACGCTGCGGCTGCGGCCGATCCCGGTGGCGACGGCCACGCTCGCCGCGTACTTCCCCTCCTTCGAGGCGGCCGCGGAGGCGTCGTACGCGATCACCCGGGCCGGGGTCGAGCCGGCGCTGGCGGAGCTCGTCGACGGACCCGTGTTGGAGTCGGTCGACCCGGCGCTGCGGGAGCGGGGCGCGGCGCTGCTGGTGGTGCAGTGCGACGGTGCGGGCGCGGCGGCCGAGGCGGCGGCGGTCGCACGGCTGCTCGCGCCCCTGGCCACCATGGTGGAGACGACGGAGGACCCCGCCGAGGCGGAGGCCCTGCTGGCCGCCCGCCGTCTGGCCCTGCCCGCGCTGGAGCGGCTGGGCCGCCCGCTCATCGAGGACATCGCGGTCCCGCGCTCCCGCCTGGCGGAAGCGGTGCGCGAGATCCGGGCGGTCTCCGCACGGCACGACGTGCCCGTGTACACCCTCGCGCACGCGGCGGACGGCAACCTGCACCCGATCATCGTGGTGGATCCGTCCCTGGACCGGCTGCCGGAGGCCGCGTGGGAGGCGGCCGGTGAGATCTTCGCGCTGGCCCTGCGACTCGGTGGCACCCTGACGGGTGAGCACGGGGTGGGCCTGCTCAAGCGGCAGTGGGTCGCCGAGGAGCTCGGCCCCGCCGCTCATGCCCTGCAGCGCAGGCTCAAGGAGGTGTTCGACCCGAGGAGCGTCCTCAATCCGGGCAAGAGCCTGTGAGGGACCCGGCGAGGGACACAGGTCCTGTCGTCGCGTCCCTCGCCGGGCCCGGCCGCTCGTCAGTGGTGGCCGGGCCCGATCCGGTCGTTCCTACCTGGCCAGCAGGGTGCGCACGCCCTCCGAGGTGAGGGTCAGCGGGTGCGCGGAGCTCGCGTCGATGGTCAGGGACAGTTCGTCGGCCGGCCACTGCGCGGCGAGCGCGCCCAGCGGGACCAGTCGGTAGCGGGAGACGTACGGGAGGAGCTCGGCCATCTCCGGTTCGGAGGTGAAAACGGGCACCACCGGAGCCCCGTCGCGCTGCTCGAGGACGGGCAGTGCGACCGTGCTGGGGTCGCTGACCTCGTCCTGGCCGGCGTCGTCGGGCACGGGCACGAGCACCTCACTGCTCGCGAGCGTGGCCAGCGCCGCCGTGTCCTCGGTGTTCTCGGCCAGCGCGTCCAGCGCCCGCCGGGCCGGTGTGACGGTGTTGTCGTTCGCGGGTGTGTCCATGGCTGATCCCTAGATAGCGGCGGTCTTGCGGCCCGCCCGGCGCAAAGATCGGCCGGGCGCGGTTCTGGTCGCGTACCCGACGGTTGCCATAGCAATCCTCCGAGGACCCGGGGTTCACACCGGTTTCACGGACCAGGCGCAGGTCAGGCGCGGTCGAGCCGGTTCAGGATCAGCGGGAAGTGGTCGGAGGGCAGCTCCGGGCGGTCGCACCAGCATCAGAGCGGACCCGGCGCACGGACCGGCCCGAGCTGGGGTTTAGCATATGAGCGCCACCTAGCTCGAAAGAGATACTCGTGACTGTCAAGGACGACTCGTTCACCAACTGGAAGACCCGCGAGGAGATCGCGGAGTCGATGATCCCCCTCATCGGGAGGCTGCACCGTGAGCGGGACGTGACCGTCCTGCTGCACAGCCGCTCCCTGGTGAACAAGTCGGTGGTGAGCATCCTCAAGACCCACCGCTTCGCCCGCCAGATAGCCGGCGAGGAACTGTCGGTCACCGAGACTCTGCCGTTCCTCCAGACGCTCACCGCCCTCGATCTCGGCCCGTCCCAGATCGACATCGGCATGCTCGCCGCGACGTATCGGACCGACGACCGCGGCCTTTCCGTGGCTGAGTTCACCGCTGAGGCGGTCGCCGGTGCCACCGGCGCCGACCGGGTCGAGCGCCGTGAGCCGCGCGACGTCGTCCTCTACGGTTTCGGCCGCATCGGCCGCCTCGTCGCCCGCCTGCTCATCGAGAAGACCGGTTCCGGCAACGGTCTGCGGCTGCGCGCCATCGTGGTGCGCGGCAACGGCGGCCGGGCGGCCGATGACCTGGTCAAGCGGGCCTCGCTGCTGCGCCGCGACTCCATCCACGGCCAGTTCCAGGGCACGATCACCGTCGACGAGGCGAAGAGCACCATCGTCGCCAACGGCAACGAGATCAGGGTGATCTACGCCGACGACCCGGCTCAGGTCGACTACACGGCGTACGGCATCAAGGACGCCATCCTCATCGACAACACCGGCAAGTGGCGGGACCGTGAGGGCCTGTCGGAGCACCTGCGTCCCGGCGTCGACAAGGTCGTGCTGACCGCGCCGGGCAAGGGCGACGTCCCGAACATCGTGCACGGCGTCAACCACGACACCATCAAGCCGGACGACCGGATCCTGTCCTGCGCGTCCTGCACCACCAACGCGATCGTGCCGCCGCTGAAGGCGATGGCGGACGAGTACGGCGTCCTGCGGGGACACGTGGAGACCGTGCACTCGTTCACCAACGACCAGAACCTGCTGGACAACTACCACAAGGCCGACCGCCGGGGCCGCTCCGCGCCGCTCAACATGGTCATCACCGAGACGGGTGCCGCCTCCGCCGTCGCCAAGGCGCTGCCCGAGCTCAAGGCGCCGATCACCGGCAGTTCGATCCGGGTCCCGGTGCCGGACGTCTCCATCGCGATCCTCAGCCTGCGACTCGGCCGCGAGACCACCCGCGAGGAGGTCCTCGACCACCTCCGCGAGGTCTCGCTGACCTCGCCGCTCAAGCGTCAGATCGACTTCACCACCGCCCCCGACGCGGTCTCCAGCGACTTCATCGGCTCCCGCCACGCCTCGATCGTGGACGCCGGAGCGACCAAGGTCGACGGCGACAACGCGATCCTCTACCTCTGGTACGACAACGAGTTCGGCTACTCCTGCCAGGTCATCCGCGTCGTCCAGCACGTCTCCGGCGTGGAGTACCCCACGTACCCCGCCCCGGCCCCGGTGCCGGCGGTGTAGGACCCGCGGATCAGTTGCCGGCTGTCGGCGCTGTGGACGGACGCGGCATGCGGATGTGGCAGCCGGTACGACGTCAGCCCGCCTCCTCGCCGGCGAGAACAGCCGGTCGGGTACGGCGAGCCATCACACCGGCGGCCGCCGCGGTGGCGGCCAAGAGCACGGCGGCCGCGCCGAGCGCGTGTCCGGCGGCGGTGCGGGGGCCGTCGGTCGTGTCGAGGTAGGCCCCCCCGATGAGGGCGATACCGAGGGTTCCGCCGAGTTGTTGGACGGCGTTGAGCAGTCCCGCCGCAGAGCCGGTCTCCTGCGGCCCGACGGCCCCCAGCGCTGTGGTGAAGAACGGTGGCGTGAACAGCCCGGTCCCCAGCCCCGCCAGCGCGAGGGCGAACGGGAGAGCCGTCGGGTAGGTGTCGGGGGCGGCGGCGCGGTAGGCGAAGGCGGCTGCGGCCAGTCCGCCGGCGAGGGTGGCGATGCCGGCGTGCATGACGCGGCCGCCGAACCGGGGGACGAGACGGCTTCCGGCGGCCCACGAGGCGACGGCCAGTCCCGTGGACCAGGGCAGCAGGGTGAGGCCGGCGGTGAGCGGCCCCTCGTGGAGCCCGAGTTCGAGGTGGAGGACGACGGTGATCATGACGCCGTTCATGACGGCGAAGAACAGCGTGGACGTGGCCAGTGCGGCGGGGAAGGTGCGGCCGCGCAGCAGGGCGGGTTCGATCAGTGGGGCTTTGCCGCGGCGGGCGGTGCGGCGCTGCTGGGCGACGAACACCGTCAGGACGGCGGCGCCGGCCGCGGCGGTCGCCCACGCGGCGGGCCCGGGGTGGCCGATGGCGAGCGGGCACACCAGCAGGGCGGTGCCGAGCGTGGCCAGTGCGGTGCCGGCCGGGTCGAGGCGGGGGCGGACGGGGGCGCGGTCCTCGCGCAGGCAGGGTGTGGCGGCCAGGACGGCGGCGGCGAGCGGGAGGTTGACGAGGAAGACGGCGTGCCAGGAGGTGCCGAGCAGGTCGGCGTGGGTGAGGATGCCGCCGAGCGCGGGGCCGGCGACGGCGGACAGCCCCATGACGGGGCCGATCATGCCGAGAGCCTTGGAAAGTTCGGGGCCTGTGAACATGGGGCGGATCAGCCCGAATGTCTGCGGGATGATCGCGGCTGCGGCGGCCCCTTGCACAGCGCGCAGGGTGATGAGGACGACGGCGGTGGGAGCGAGCGCGCACGCCAGGGAGGTCACGGCGAACGCGATGACCCCTGCGCGGAAGACGCGCCTGCGGCCGTGGATGTCGCCGAGGCGGCCGCCGGTGAGCAGGCCGAGGGCAAAGGCAAGGGTGTAGGAGGCGCTGAACCAGGGGACGGTGGCGTCCGCTCCGCCAAGGTCGGTGTGAATAACAGGGGCGGCGACCTGGACGATTGTGGCGTCGAGGAGGTTCATGGCCTCGGCGCCAAGGAGCGCGGCGAGTGCGATCCAGCGCCATCGGTACGGCGCGTCGGCGTCGGCGGTGCGCGCTATGGCGGGCTCGGTGGCGGTAGCGGGTGCACTGGTGGTTCGGGACATGCGTTCTCCCCAGAGATGCGGATCGCGGCGGGCCGCCGCCGACACCACCGTGCCCACCCACCCTGATCAGGTTCCATTTCTCCGCATCCGACAGGTGATTACTTCCATTGAGATCGGCTAATTTGCTCGATATGCTCGTGCTGGATGATGTGGACCGGGGCCTGATCCATGCCCTGCAGGTGAACGCGCGGGCGCCGTTCACGCTCATCGCCGAGGTGCTCGGCTCCTCGACGCAAACCGTCGTCCGGCGCTACCGACGCCTGTACGCGCAGGCAGGGCTGCGAGTGGTAACGCTGCCGACGCCGCGCAGCGCGGGCGTACACCAGTGGTTCGTGCGGCTGACGGCCGCGACGCGCAGCGCGCACGACATCGCCGTGGCGCTCGCGCGCCGTCCGGACACCTCGTGGGTACGGCTGGCATCCGGCGGCACGGAGATCGTGGCGATCATCCACACACCGCGGTCCGGTCCGGACGCGCACGCGCTGCTGCTGCGCGACATCCCGCGCACCGCCGGGATCACCTCCGTCTCCGCGCACTACCTGCTGCACACCTACCTCGGCGGGCCGACCGCGTGGCGGGGGCGGGTGAACGTCCTGGACGAGGACCAACAGGCCCGGGTGCACGCCGAACGGGACGCAGCCGGCACGGGAGGGCGCACCGCTGCACTCGATGAGGAGCCGTACCTGTTGACCGACGCGGACCGGGTGTTGCTGGGCGCATTGCGCGAGGACGCGCGGGTCAGCTACGCGGATCTGGCGGCGGCGACCGGCACGACGGCGTCGACGGCGGCCCGCAGGCTTGCCGAACTGCGGGCGCGGGGCGCGTTGTTCTTCGACGTGGACGTGGACCCTGCGCTGGTGGGCGTCACGGTGTCGGCGCTGTTGTGGATGCGAATCTCGCCGGCTCACCTGGACACGGTGGCGGTCGCGCTGGCGGGCCACGAGGAACTGGCGGTGGTCGCGGCGACAACCGGCCCGACGAACCTGGTCGCCCACGCGCTGTGCCGGGACGCGGAGGCACTCCACACGTACCTGACGCGGCGCCTGACGATGGAGGCGATAACGCACATCGAAACGGCCCCAGTGCTGCGCACGTACAAGGCTGCAGCGACCCTGCGGACGCCCTGACCTGCGCCCCGGCTCCGGTGGGGCCCTCATGCCCGACTACAACAACGACACCGCCGCCAGGTCACCACCAGCCATCAGCAGTCAAGGAAGACCGCTCTCAATTACGTCCTGACGGTGTTGACCGACAGGTTCAGCTCGGCGCAGTCTCGAGGTTGATGACCGACCGCCATGAGACGGAAGGACGTCGTACTCGCGAGCGGTCACCGAAGGGACGGAGGGCGCGGTGTGGGCGACGCGGTATTTCCCGACAGCCTTCACCACGCCGGTCCCAGCCCGCCGCCAGTGCCGCAACCCTGGCCCCGACGAACAGACCACAGCCCCGGCTTTCGTCGCTGAACCAGCAGACCACCGTGCGCGCCACAGGCCCGCCATCAGGTGTCGTCACCCTGACCACGACCAGCCACCGCCGCTTACGGCCGGCTTCAGCGTGGCGTTCCGTACCCGTGGATCCCCGGGATGGCGAGTTTTCCGCCTGTCTGTCCGGCCTGGTCAATGTCGGCGTCGTCCAGGCCGAGTTGGAGCTTGAGGTCGAGCTTCCCGACTGCGTCGTAGAGCCACTCCGGAATGGTGTCCGGGGTGAGGCGCAGGCGGAGTACGGGTGGTGCGGGAAGGTTTTCGATGCTGGAGAGGGTGCCTGTCAGGCTTTCCACGTACATGGTGATGTCGTCGCCCCGGATGGTGGAGGTGGAACCGGGCGCTCCGTCGATGTGCTGGATCTGTGGGCCGACGGGTACCGCCATCTTCAGGTCGCGGATCGTGACCGCCGCCGCGGTGAACTTGAGCGCCCGCTTGGGCCCCGCGGCTGTGTCCACGGTCACCACGCCGCCGAAGACCAGGTCATGCAGTTCGAGGCGACTCCCCTTCATGTTCCATGCCTCGGCGGAGAATCGGCCGGCCTCATGGTCGTCGGGGGCCTTGAGGTCACTGATGTCGCAGGTGCGGGCGGTTCCTTGGGGCGACTCCGTTCGGGGCGACGGCTCGGCGGTCCGGTGGCTGGGAGCAGGTGATACCGGCGTGGTGGACAGCCGAGGCACGGGCAGTGCTCCGGACTCCGGCCTCGAAGTGGCCGAGCCTGGTGAAGGGCTCGCGTGGAGTGAGGGGTTCGCGTCGGGTGACGGGCTTTGCTGCTCGGTGTGGGCGCGGAAGAGGGGGCCGAGGATGTCCGCAAGGCTCGTTGTCGCGGAGGTTGCGCTGGGCGTGGGGGTGGGAGTGGCGGTCGGTGTTGGGGTCGGGCCAGCTTCCTCGTCGTGGGTGTGCGACGGCGGCTTGGGGGGCTCCCCGCTTGGGTGAGCGCTGGACGCGTGGGGATCAGCGGACCGGGTGGGGTTTGCGGGAGCGTTCGTCGCAGAGGCTGAGGTGTCGTCGGGACGGGCGCAGTCGACACCGCGGGTTCCAGGCGTGCCTGCCCCCTCTTCGGCAACGGAGAGCGCCGCGGTGGCGCTCGTGTCCGCGGATTCGGGCAGGCGTTGACTTCCCAGGATGAGGGCGGTCGGCAGCGCGGTCAGCGCGAGAGCCCTGCCGACCGGCAGACGCAGACGTGTCAGCGCGGACGTACGGGGGATGGCGTGCCGGCCCCTCGGTGGTCGAGCGGATCGGGGGGCCGCGGCCTCGCCGCGGGTGTCGGGCGACTGGTCACGCACTCCCCTGTCCTCCCGCCCGGCTGACGGCGGCTGACGGCCCCTCGGCGCCGTCGGGTATGTCCTCCGGGTCCCCGTCCACCGGGCCCCCGTCCACCGGGCCCCACGCCAGAGCCAGGAGCCCGCCCGTGGCCGCGAGCAGTGTGCCGACCAAGAATCCGCCGAAGTTGGAGATGGGAAGCGACAGCACGCCGAGGAACACCGCGACGCAGCCGGCGAAGAACCTGATGATCGGCTGGAACCAGAGGAGTCCGCCAAGGACGATCAGAGTCAGGCCGATGACCAGGGACCCGGCCCCCGCGGTGGTGGACATCGCCACGGACAAGGCGCCCAGGGAGAGGTTGAAGTACGGGAAGTAGATGATGGGCGCAGCGGCAAGAAGCACCAGCAGACCCGCCCAGAAGGGACGGGTGCGCCGCCAGGCCCGGAAGTCCCGGCGAGCACGGATGAAGCCGCTGTCACTGTGGGGGTGCGCGGGTGCACCTGCACTGGTCATGTGGCAGCTCCCAAGTCGTGAGTGGGTGAGGGTGTCCGCGAGGACGGTGGAGCACTGCCACCCCCTGGGCAGTCGCCGGCCGCTTCCGCGCACGGGAGACCAGAGGGCGGGAGCGGTCAGAAGCAGTCGTGACGGCCGGCCGCGATGTTCATGTGCAGGCCCGCCAGTTCGAACGTTCCCGCAGTCGTGGCCCAGACCTTCTGGTGGGCATCGATGATCTCGACCGCGTCCGCCTGCTGGGCGTAGCCGTCAGGATCGACGTGGTCCTTCGGGTTGACCTGCCCCTTGGTCATGGAACCGGTGGCGACACCGATGTCGACGTTCTTGAAGGTGCCGGACTTGGCCTGCAGATCGGTCATGTCGATGTACAGGTCCTTGGCCTTGACCGGCGTACCCGATCCCCCGGCTTGGAGCGACATCGTGTAGGTCCCGAGCACGGGAATGTCCACCGGGACGGACTGACACATGTCGGTGACCGTCGCGTTCTTGATGGACGAGACGGAGACGGGCACGCGCTTGCCGTTCTTGGCGACGTCCACCGTGGCGTAGTTGCCGAATCCGGTGCCGCTCAACTTGCCCGCCGAGACCTGGAAGGCGGAACCGGAGATGCTGAACGAAGCGGCCAGCGCGCCCTGGGCCATGGAAACAGCGACAGCCGCCGTGGCGGCCACCGTCGGCACCGCACCGACGGCGAATCGCTTCCAGTGGGTCTTGCCGATTCGCTGGGACATGGACGGTCCTCCGTTGTCGAGGCGTACGAGACGACCGGACCCAGAACTGACTGGCCCGGCACGGGGCGGGTGAAGAACTACGGCTGGGTGTGGCCGTGGCGGTGCAGGCGGCTTCCGCGAGCGCATGTCGTCCACGCGCACAGAGGAAGTGGCACACCGAAGAAGCACTCGATAGCGTTACTACCGAGTACCCGATAGTTGCACTATCGGCGCCGTCGAGGCAACCCCGGGTAACGCGATACTGGTGGGACAGTTGAGCGTGAGGGAGCGCATGAGGATTTCAGAGCTCAGTCGCCGGTCCGGGGTACCGGTGGCGACCATCAAGTACTACCGCCGGGAAGGGCTGCTCCCTGAGGGCCGCGCGCTGAACCCGACCACGGTCGAGTACGGCGAGGAGCACATTCAGCGGCTTCGTCTGATCCGTTCTCTCATCCAACTCGGCGGGCTGTCCGTCGCCCGCACCCGTGACGTGCTCGACGCCGTCGACCGTCCACTGGACGCGTTCGAGACCCTGGGCGTCGTCCACCACGCGCTGCCCGTGCCGTCCGCGGAGACGAACGGGAAGAACGGCGCGGACAACGAAGGCGGTCCCGGAGCGGAGAGCGCCGCCGACGAGGCGGTACCAGGAGGAGCAGCTGCGAGGGTCGAGGCTCTCATCGAGAACATGGGCTGGCAGATCTCCGACGCGTCGCCTCACCGCCCGGCACTGGCCGAAAGTCTCGCGGCGCTGAGCCGCCTCGGCACCGACTACACAGCCGACGCCCTCGTCCCCTACGCCCGGCTCGCCACCTCCACCGCGGACTTGGACTTCGCGCAGTTCGACGGGATCGAGGACCGCATCGCCCTCGCCGAGCGGGCGGTGGTCCTCACCGTGCTGTTCGAGCCGGTCGTCAGGCTTCTACGGCGGCTGGCCCAGGAGGACGCGAACCATCGTCGCCATGATCGCCGTGCGTGCGGGCAGGGTGAGCATCCGGCGGAGTGAGTCCCGGCAGTGCACCGCCGGCAACTCCGCTCGCGACGGCAGCGAGGGCCGAAGCGGGCTCGGGGAAGGGACTTCGGCCTCTTGGGGGTTCAGCCCGCGGCGACGGGGACCGGCACACCACCCATCCCGGCCGCCGGAGCCACGGGCGCCCCTTCTACCTGCGGTAGCACGAGCGGCACGCACATCAGCAGACTTCTTCGAGCAGCTCGCCGCCGCCTCCGGTCTCCCGCCCGTCCGGCCTCCCGCCCGTCCGGCCGCACGAGCTCCGGCACGAGGCGGCCACCTTCAGGGCCGTTGAACAGGGGCCGTGGGCTGCCTGCCGGTGCGGAAAGCCCCTGAAGGAGTCCGGGCCTGCCTGATCAGGGCTGATCGCTGATGGCTCGGTAGGCCGCGATGAACAGGGTGTAGCACAGGTCGATCAGTTCTTCGACAGTGGCGTTCTGGTGGCCGAGCGTCCAGTCCACGAGGAGTTCGTTGACTCCGCCGACCAGGCTCATCGCGGTCATGGTGAGCCGGCTGGAGGAGGCTTCCGGGCCAGGGAGCGGTCCGACGACGGCGGCGATCAGTGCGGCGAATTCGTGCAGGACCTCACGGCGGCGCACTTCGAGGCGGGGACTGGCGCCCACGACCTCGATGAGGACCAGGCGGGCCTTGCGGGCGTCGCCGGCCAGTGTGCGGATGAACACCTCGAGGCCGGCGCGCAGTTGGGCGTCGACATCGGGTGCGACAGCGGCTGCGGCCTGCGCGGTGTCGGCTCTGATCGTAGTGATCAGCTCGTTGTAGACCCCGGCGAGAAGGTCTTCGCGGTCGCGGAACGACTCGTAGAAGTAACGCTCGGTCAGTCCGGCATGCGAGCACACCTGCTTGACGGAGACCGAGGCATATCCGGCCGTGCCGAACATGTCGAGGCCCGCCTCGATGAGGCGGGTGCGGCGCTCCTGCTGTCGTTGCGCCGCATCACGTCCGCCGTAGCGCCGTCCGGCGGTCTGTGGGCCCGTCATGTTTCCCTCCGCAGAGGTGTTGACACCGGTGTGCTCTGAACTGACACTCTAGCTTGTCAGTTCATCTGACACGACATCGTGTCAGAAATGCGTGAGGGCGCTTGCCGCTCAGCGTTCGCTCATGCTCCGGGCAAGGAAGGGGCTCGACCGTGGCAGCACCGCCCAGGAACCCGTACACGTTCAGCCGAAGAGACCGCGACAGGCTCCTGCGCACAGAATCGCTGACCGGCCGGGTGATCGCGGTCACCGGGGCGGGCCGCGGAATCGGGCGTGGCGTCGCAGCCCGGCTCGCCGCGGCCGGAGCCACCGTGGCGATCGGCGATCTCGACGCGGAGCTCGCGATGGAGACGGCTGGTGCCATCGGCGCGCAGGCCGGTGGCCGGCTGCTCGGGCTGTCTCTCGACGTCACCGACACACATTCCTTCGGAGACTTCCTGCGCACCGTCGAGACCCGACTGGGGCCGATCGACGTACTGATCAACAACGCCGGAATCATGTGGGTGGGCCCCTTCGAGGAGGAACCGGAGGACGCCGCCCTGCGCCAGTTCGACGTCAACGTCCACGGCGTACTGCGTGGGATGAAACTCGTGATCCCAGGGATGCGGAAACGCGGTCGCGGCCACGTGGTGAACATCGCCTCCGCCGCCAGCAAGGTCGCCCCGGCCGGCGAGGCGACCTACGCGGCGACGAAGCACGCCATCCACGGCTACAGCACAGCCGTCCGCGCCGAACTGCGCGGCACCCGCGTGCACGTGTCCCTGGTGATGCCCGGCGTCGTGGACACCGAGCTGGCCGCGGGTACCGCGACCGGCCCCACCCGACGCCTGACGACGGATCAGGTGGCCGACGCGGTGCTCGACGTCGTGCTGCGCCCGCGGTTCGAGGTCTTCGTTCCACGCCAACTGGCCGCCCTGACCCGGTTGGCCGCGCTGCTGCCGGGCCGTGCCCGCGACGCCCTGCATCACCTCCTTGTCCCCGACCAGCTCGCCGCCCTGTCCGACCGAGCGGTCCGCGCGGCCTACGAGCAGCGCACCCGGACCGCCCGCTCTCCCGAAGGATGAGCCCGTGACCACCACGCCCAAGCCGGCGCCCAGCGCGAAGACGGCCCAGGACGCCGCCGCTCCGCGTCCCATCCCCGAATTCGAAGGTGTCCACGACGTATGGCCCCGCGGTGACCGGCTGCGCGCCGTGCGCCGCGCCGCTGCCACCTACCGTGAGCGGTTCGTCCAGCAGGGCCGCATCCACGCCGTCCGCAGTTTCGACATCGCCGCCGCCCCGTACCCGACCCGGTTCGGCTTCCACGGCGCCGCGCTCGCCGTCAACCCGTTCGTGAGCATCGTCAACCGGATGCTCGTCGTGCAGTTCGAGGGCTTCGACGGTGAGCCGAAAACACTGGTGTGGGAGCCGACCGTCGCCGCCGGAACGGCTCAAGCGCCGTTCTACGCCCAGCTCAAGCGGCTGGCGGGGGACTTTCTCACCGAGCACGTCTTCGCCCGCTACTACCAGGACCCGAACACCGTCCTGCCCTCCTGCGGTCTGCGACCGGAGGACGTGGACTTCGTCAGCTTCGACCACCTGCACGTCCAGGACGTGCGCATGATCATGGGAAGTACCAGCACGATTCCCGGCGAACGGACGCCCCGCGAAGCGCTGTTCCCGTGCGCCCGGTTGTTGGTGCACCGCAGGGAGCTGGGCACCTTCGAATCGGTGCATCCGATGCAGTGGGCCTGGTACGTCGACGGAGGCATGGACGGGGTACCGGGCGAGCGCGTCACCGCCTTCGACGGCGATGTCGAACTCGGTGTCGGTGTCAGCCTGTTGTGGACGCCGGGCCATACGGACGGCAACCACTCCCTGGTGCTGAACACCCCCGACGGGGTGTGGGTCTCCTCCGAGAACGGCATCTCGGCCGACAACTGGCAGCCCGAGCTCTCCCGCATCCCCGGGGTGCGCCGCCACG
This sequence comes from Streptomyces sp. NBC_00076, assembly GCF_045041235.1. Classification (NCBI taxonomy): domain Bacteria; kingdom Bacillati; phylum Actinomycetota; class Actinomycetes; order Kitasatosporales; family Streptomycetaceae; genus Streptomyces; species Streptomyces sp. NBC_00076. The sequence continues at coordinate 9,940,814 of NZ_CP108242.1, read as the reverse complement.
CCACGTTCTACGGCCATGAGGTGGTGCCCAACGCCAACACCCTGGAGGACTCTCTCGACCAGTACGACTCCATGGTCAAGGAGAAGACCCTCGCCGACCCCAGCCGGCGCGATCCGCGCTGGCTGCAGATCCTGCCCTCCTCGGAACTGGCCCCCTTCAAGCGGCAGTGGCCGGTACTGCCCAGCTTCTTCCACGGCGGTCTGAACTACGGCGAGTTGACCCCTGCCAGTGGTGGCCGGTGACCGGCCCGGCGGCCCGCCGAATCGCCGTGGACGGCGTGGACGGCGTGGACGGCGTGGAGTTGGCCGCCTATCAATGGGGAGCGTCCACGGCTCCTGCGGTGGTGCTGGTCCACGGCTATCCGGACACCAGCGCCGTGTGGCGCCCGGTCGCCGAGCGCCTGGCCGACCGCTTCCACGTCACCGCCTTCGACGTGCGGGGAGCCGGCGCCTCCGACCGGCCCAGGGGTCTGCGCGCCTACCGGATGTCCCGCCTGGAAGCCGACCTGGAGGCGGTTCTCGACGCCGTGAGCCCCGACCGCCCGGTGCACCTGGTCGGACACGACTGGGGATCGATCCACTCCTGGGAGTCGGTCACCGGCACCCGCCTGGCCGGACGGATCGCCTCGTTCACCTCCATCTCCGGACCCTGCCTGGACCACGTCGGCCACTTGATCCGTGCCCGCCTTCGGCCGCGGCACCGGGATCTGCCGAAGATGCTGCGCCAGGCCGCACGGTCCTGGTACATCGCCTACTTCCACTTCCCGCTGCTGCCCGCCCTGACCTGGAGAGCGCTGGGACACCGCTGGCGCGCCTTCCTCACCGGCTCCCAAGGCGTGCCCGGGCACACCCCCTACCCCGCGCCGACACTGGCCCGCGACGCCGTGGTCGGCACCGCTCTATACCGCGCCAACATGCTGCCCCGCCTGCTGCGTCCCCGGGACCGGCCGACCACCGTCCCGGTTCAACTCATCATCCCCACCCGCGACTTCTGCGTCACCCCGGTGCTGTCGTACGGAGTGGAGCACTGGACGCGCCGGATACAACGGCGCCCGATCGACGCCGGGCACTGGGTACAGCTCAGCCACCCCGAGGAGGTCGCGTCCCGGATCGCGGAATTCGCCCACCTCGTCGAAGACGGCTCCCGCCGCACTCACACTCCGGACCACACCGCGCACCCGATCTGACAGCCCAGCAGCACTGGACGACTGCCTGACCGCCCCATCGCACACACCGATCGCTGACGGAGGAACCTGTCATGTTCCGAGCCGCACATGCCCACCCGGAGCGTCCGTCCGAGCCCATCGACCACCACGACCTGGTGCTGCAGCCCCGGGACGTCACCTTCGACTGGGGCACCACCCCGCTGCACTGGCTGCCGGGTGAGCCCTTCGCGACCCACACCTTCGATGTGCTCCACCTCATGCTTCCCGAGCTCGAACGTTGGTTCGTGCGCACCTTCGAGCAGGCGCTGCCACTGATCACCGATGAGCGGCTGCGCGAGGACGTACGCGGCTTCATCGGCCAGGAAGCGATGCACGCCGAGGCGCACCAGGAGGTCCTGGAGCACCTGCTCACCAAGGGGCTGGATCCGGCTCCGTATACCCGGCAGTCCGAATGGATCTTCCGCAGGGTGCTCGGAGACCGGCCGGAGCTGACTCCGGCCGCCACCCATGCGCACCTCCTCCAACGGCTCGCCCTCATAGCGGCCTTCGAGCACTTCACCGCGTACATGGGTCACTGGATTCTCAGCAACGGGCACCTGGACCAGGCCGGCGCGGACCCCGCGATGCTCGATCTGTTCCGCTGGCACGGCGCGGAGGAGGTCGAACACCGTTCCGTCGCGTTCGACCTGCTGGTGCACCTCGATCCCCGGTACCGGCGCCGAGTGGGCGGCATGCTCGTCACCGCTCCCGTGCTGACCCGGCTGTGGATCCGCGGAGTCCGCTTCCTGATGAGCGCCGACCCCCTGCTCGACGATCGGGTCAGGGTCCGCTTCCGCGACTACCTGGCCGCGGCGCGGAAGGACCTGTTGCCCCGGCCGGGCGCGTTCGGCCGCTCGGTGCTGCGCTACTTCCGCCCCGGCTACCACCCGACCCAGGAGGGCTCGACTCAGCAGGCGGTCGCCTACCTGGCGGCGTCCCCCGCTGCCCGAGCGGCTACCCGATGACCCAGCAACCAGTGAGGCACCCCATGGACATCAGCACACCCGTCACTCGACCGCCCGATTTGTACGGCAGGCCCCGCAGCGACTCCTTCATGCGGAGGCTGGCGGCTTTCAGCGACAACGCGGTCACGTCCCTCGCGGCGGCGCAGTACTCCTCCCGGGCGCCCGCCGGCCACCGAGATGCCCGTCATCCGGGAACTGGTGGTCGCCACCAAGCACCAAGATGCCGAGGACGTCGTCTCCCTGCGGCTGGCAGCACCCGAAGGGGGAACTCTCCCGGCCTGGCAGCCCGGCGCCCACATCGAACTGCACCTGCCCTCCGGCCGCAAGCGGCAGTACTCGCTGTGCGGCGACCCTGCCGACCGGTACCGGTACCGCATCGCGGTGCGCCGCATCGCCGACGGCGGAGGCGGTTCGGCCGAGGTACACGACGGCCTCGGAGAGGGTATGCGGGTCGCCGTCACCGGGCCCCGGAACGCCTTCCCCTTCGCCGCCGAGGCATTCCTCCTGCTCATCGCGGGCGGCATCGGAATCACCCCGATCCTGCCGATGGCTCGGGAAGCAGCCCGACGCGGGCTGGACTGGAGGCTCGTGCACACCGGCCGCAGCCGCGGCTCGATGCCCTTCGCGGCAGAGCTGGCCGAACTGGCGGCCGCAGCCCCTGGCCGGGTCTCCATCCGTCCTGACGACGAGTCCGGCGTGCCCGAAGCAGCCGAACTGTTGAGCTTGAGCCCGGCGGCGGGTGCGGTGTACTGCTGCGGGCCCGCGCCCATGATCGACGGCGTTCGACGCGCATTCGGTGACAGCCGCGCGTCAGCCCTGCACTTCGAGCGTTTCGCCCCGGCCCCGATCACGGACGGCCGTCCCTTCGAACTTCAGCTGGGCGACACCGGACGGGTTCTGCCGGTGCCGTACGACCGCTCCGCCCTGGATGTTCTCCACGAGGCCCTGCCGGACCTGCCGTTCTCCTGCCGCCAGGGGTTTTGCGGCACCTGCCGGGTACGGGTGGCCCATGGCCATGTCGATCACCGTGACCGTCGGCTCACCGCCACCGAACGTGCGGCCGGCGCCATGCTTCCCTGTGTCTCGCGTGCACCGGAAGGAGAGCGGTTGGTGCTGGATGTGTGAGGGATGGCCGAGCGCCCGTTCCGACGCTTCCCGCGCCGGTGTCGCGGATCCGGCGTGGCCGGCCGCTGCGACAGTCCCGGCAGTGCGCGGTGGCGACGCGAGGGCGACGTGGAGGCGTGGGAGCTGATCCGGCCGACTCACGGTGAACGGCGAGGAGGTTGCCGCCTCAGTCCATACGGCGGTGGTCCTCCTCGCTCCAGGCGCGGGTGTCGCGGGGCGGGACGTAGGGCTCCTCGTCGCGGGGCAGTCCGTCGGCGACGGCACGCTGCCGGGCCGTCTCGGCGTCGAACTCCAGGCCCAGCAGGATCGCGATGTTGCTGATCCACAGCCACACCAGGAAGACGATCACGCCGGCGAGTGTGCCGTAGGTCTTGTTGTACGAGCCGAAGTTCGCCGCGTAGAACGCGAACCCCGCCGACGCGATCAGCCAGATCAGCAGCGCGAGGAGACTGCCCGGGGTGACCCACTTGAAGCGTTGGCCCCGCACGTTCGGCGCCGCCCAGTACAGGATCGCGATCATGATGGTGACCAGCACGATCAGCACCGGCCACTTCGCGATAGACCAGGCCGTCAGGGCGGTGTCCCCGATGCCGAGCGCCGTGCCGGCCTCCCGGGCGAGACCGCCCGTGAAGACCACGATCAGCGCGCTGATCACCGCCAGCACCAGCAGCACGACCGTCACTCCCACCCGGACCGGCAGCAGCTTCCACACCGGGCGGCCCTCGGGCATGTCGTACACGGCGTTCGCGCTGCGGATGAACGCCGCGATGTAGCCGGAGGCCGACCACAGGGCGAGCACCAGGCCGACGATCGCCATGATCGAGCCGATGCCGCCCCGTCCCTGGAGCTCCCGTACCGCGTCGCCGATGATGTCCCGGGCCGAGCCGGGTGCCAGCTTCTGCAGGTTGTCGAGGACCTGGTCGGTCGCGGACCGCCCGGTGATGCCCAGCAGTGAGACCAGCACGAGGAGGGCCGGAAACAGCGACAGGACCCCGTAGTAGGTCAACGCCGCGGCGCGATCGGTGAGTTCGTCGTCCTTGAACTCCTTCACCGTGCCCTTGAGCACCGCCGGCCAGGATGTCGATGTGCGCGCCATGAGGCCCGGAGTACCCCGTGTGCCGGGGACATGCGCGGACGGGCCCGTTCCGGACAACGGGGGCCGTCCCGCCGGTGTGCCGTCACCTCCAGCCGGACGTCGGCTCTCCCAGGGCGGTCGCCTGCCCGGCGCCCGAGAAGATGACGCCGGGGTCGGCCGGGGCGTGGTTGAGGACCCACAGGCCGATCAGTGTGGCCAGGGTGAAGACGACGGCGATCAGGACCGTGAGGACCAGCCGGCGGCGGCGCTCCCGGCGCAGCCACTCACCGCGAGCCGTGCGGTACGCGTCGGGCGCGGCCCGTACTCCCCCGGCCAGCGCCTCCAAAGCCTCGCGCAGCTCTCGCTCGGTCCGGTCCGCGACGGTCTCCACGCGCCCCTTGTCGATACCTTCGTCGGATTCGTTCTCGGCGCGTCCGTTCTCGGCGCGTCCGTTCTCGGCGCGTCCATTCCCGGCGCGTCCTCTCTCGGTGCGTTCTTTCTCTGTGCGCCCCCGACCGGTGTCGTTCATCGTCGGGCCTCCATCGCCTGGCTCAGGGCGGCGATGCCGCGCGAGGTGTGTGTCTTGACCGATCCGCAGGAGATCCCCATCGCGGCGGCGATCTCGCTCTCTTTCAGCCCGAGCCAGTGCCGCAGCACCAGTGCCTCACGCTGGCGACCCGGCAGCTGCTGGAGCGCGTCGATCAGTACCCGCTGGTCGTCGTGGAGGAGGGCGGTGCTCTCCGCGGAGTCGACGACCTCCTCCGGCGGGTTCTCCACGTGCCGGCGGGCCACCTGGAGGTGGCGTATGCGCATCCGGGTCAGATTGCAGACGGTGGAGCGCAGATACGCCACCGCCGCCTCGGTGTCCCGCAGTCGGCGCCACTTGCGGTAGATCTGGTAGTACGCCTCGGCGACCACGTTCTCCGGGTCGTCCGCGCCGAGCAGCGCGGCCAGCCGCAGCATGGAGGCGTAGTGGAGCTCGAACAGGCTGGCAAGGGCTGCTTCCCGCTCCAGATCCGCCGGATCGCTCACCGCGGGTGTGAGGGGATCGGCCGGAGCGGCGGGCGGCGGCACGGGCGGCAGCGTGAGGGGGACGTTCGCGAGGGGAGTGCTCGCGAGGGGGATGTTCTGTCTGCGTCTCACGGGTTGTTCGCTCCCGTCTCGGGGCGCCGCCTGACGGCCAGGCGGGTCGGCAGGTCGGTGAGGTCGGCGCCGCGCGGGACGCCCAGGCGTTCCAGGGCCGGGGTGGCGGCCACGGCGACGGTCAGATTGAGCAGGAGGGCGACGAGCCCGGCGTAGATCTCCAGCGGCGGGCCGCCGAGACCGATCGGCACGACGGACGAGAACCCCTCCCGCACCACCAGGACGGTCCCGGCCGCCATGCCCACGGCCCAGCCGGCCAGCAGCGCCCGGGGATGCAGCCGGCCGGTGAACAGCCCGACGGCCACGGCGGGGAAGATCTGCAGGATCCAGACCCCGCCGAGCAGTTGGAGGTTGATCGCGTCCTGGTCGCGCAGCCCGAACACGAACGCGACCGCCCCCACCTTCGCGGTCAGCGACACCGCCTTGGCGATGCGCACCTGCCGCTTGGGCGTGGCGGTCGGGTGGACGTACTCGACGTACACGTTGCGGACGAAACTGGTGGCGGCGGCGATGGACATCACGGCCGCCGGGACCAGTGCCCCCACGGTGATCGCGGCGAACACCAGCCCGGCCAGCGGCGCCGGCATCAGCCGGTCGACCAGCATCGGCACCGCGGCCTCGGCCCCGCCCTCCGGCGCCCGTACGCCCACCGCGAGCGCGGCGATGCCGAGGAACCCGAAGAGCGCGAGCAGCCCCGTCCAGGCGGGCAGCGCCACGGAGACCTTGCGCAGGGTGCGCGGGCCGTCGGCGGCGAACCCGGCGGTCAGGACGTGCGGGTACATCAGCAGGGCCAGCGCGGAGCCGAGGGCGAGCGTGGCGTAGGCGGGCTGCTGGGCGGGAGACAGCAGCAGCGCCGAGTGGGCCGCGTCCGTTCCGCCGAGCCGCCGGGCGGCCCCGTCGAAGACCGGGCCGGGACCGCCGAGCCTTGCGAGGACCAGCCAGCAGACAGCGGTGAGCGAGACGAACACCGCCACCGCCTTGAGCGCGGAGATGACGGTCGGCGCGCGCAGACCGTGCCGGTACGTCGCGACCGCGAGCCCGGCGAAGAGAGCCACCATCACCAGGTCCCCGCCCGCCCCGCGCGGGTACACGCCACCTGCTGTCAACACCGCGCGGATACCGAGCAGTTGCAGCGCCAGATACGGCATCGTGGCGAGTATCCCGGTCAGCGCCACGACCAGGGCCAACGGCGGCGACCCGTACCGTCCGCGCACGAAGTCGGCGGCGGTGATGTAGCCGTGCCGGCGGGCCACGGTCCACAGGCGGCTCAGCAGCACGAAGGCGAGCGGGCAGACGATCACCGTGTAGGGCACCGCGAAGAAGGCGGGCGCGCCGTTGCCGTACGCCAGTCCGGGGACGGCGGTGAAGGTGTACGCGGTGAAGATCGTGCCGCCGAGCAGGAACCAGGTCCACACCGGGCCGAGACTCCGGTCGGCCAGCGCCCAGCCCTCCAGGGAGGGCAGCCGGTCACTGGGGTGCAGACGGCGTGCGGTGACGGCGAGCAGCGACGCTCCGCCGATCACGGCGAGAAACGTCGCGGTCATGGCGCTGTCGGCCACGGGTCACCGTCCTTGGTGTGCCTGGGTCCCACCGGTTGGTTGCGCGGACGGCGGTTTCGGTTGACGGGCCATCGGCGGAAATATTCTCGACATCCGCTGTCAACCACTTCCGGCGGGTGGGCAACTCTTGCACAGACCCACAGCGAGCGGGAGAGGAGCACAGGTCATGGCACGGACCGGTCATCACCGGCTACGGCGCGTCGCCGTCGCCCTGCTGCTCCTCGCGCCCGCGGCGGGGCTGCTGTGGGTGCCCTGGTACGCCGGTGCCGGTCCACGGTTCGCGGGCACGCCGTTCTTCTACTGGTACCAGCTCGCCTGGGTGCCGGGGTGCGGCCTCTGCCTGCTTGCCGCGTACGCGCTGACCAGGCACGAACACCGTGATCCCTGATCCCGGTCGCTGACCTTCACGCACTTCTTGTCACACCACCCTCAAGGTGAGGAGCCGCCATGCCTACGTCAGCCATGCCCGAATCCGGTCTCCCCGAGCCACAGGAGCCGCCCTCCGAAAGGCGTTCCTCCCTACGGCCCCGCATGTCGCCCCGCTCGATCCTGCTGTGGGCCACCGTCTCGCTGCTGGGCGCCGTCGCCTGGGGCGTGGTCGCGCTGAACCGCGGTGAGAAGATCTCCGCGGTCTGGCTGGTGGTGGCCGCGCTCGGTTCGTACGCCATCGCCTACCGCTTCTACTCCCGCTTCATCACCCGCCGCGTGCTGAAGCCGGACGACCGCAGGGCCACTCCCGCCGAACGGCTGGAGGACGGTGTCGACTTCCAGCCGACCGACCGCCGGGTGCTGCTCGGCCACCACTTCGCCGCGATCGCAGGAGCGGGCCCACTGGTGGGTCCGGTACTGGCGGCCCAGATGGGCTACCTTCCGGGCACCCTGTGGATCGTCGCCGGGGTGATCTTCGCCGGGGCGGTGCAGGACATGGTCGTGCTGTTCCTGTCGATGCGGCGGGACGGCAAGTCGCTGGGGCAGATGGCCCGCGACGAGATCGGCCGGGCCGGCGGCGCCGCCGCCCTGATCGCCGTCTTCGCCATCATGATCATCCTGCTGGGCGTGCTGGCACTGGTCGTCGTGAACGCGCTCGCCCACTCCCCCTGGGGCACCTTTTCGGTCGCGATGACGATCCCCATCGCCCTGTTCATGGGCTTCTGGATGCACCGGATCCGCCCCGGCCGGGTCGTCGAGACCAGCCTGATCGGCGTGGCGCTGCTGCTGCTCGCGATCGCCGGCGGCAGCTGGGTCCAGAACTCCTCGCTGGCCGACACCTTCACCCTGAGCCCGACGACCCTCGTGTTCTGCCTGATCGGATACGGCTTCGTCGCCTCCGTCCTGCCGGTGTGGATGCTGCTCGCGCCCCGCGACTACCTGTCCACCTTCATGAAGATCGGCACCATCGCGCTGCTCGCGGTCGGCGTCGTGGTCGCCGCGCCCGTGCTGCACGCGGACGCCGTCAGCAAGTTCGCGAGTTCGGGCGCCGGTCCGGTGTTCTCCGGTTCCCTCTTCCCCTTCCTCTTCATCACCATCGCCTGCGGCGCGCTGTCCGGCTTCCATGCCCTGGTCGCCTCCGGCACCACCCCGAAGCTGATCGAGAAGGAGTCCCAGGTCCGGCTGATCGGCTACGGCGCCATGCTGATGGAGTCGTTCGTCGCGATCATGGCGTTGATCGCCGCGGCCACCCTCGAACCCGGCCTGTACTACGCGATGAACGCCCCCGCGGGGCTTCTCGGTACGACGGCCCAGTCGGCGTCCCACGCGGTGGCGGGCCTCGGCTTCACCATCACGCCCGACCAGCTCACCCAGGCCGCCAAGGCGGTCGAGGAGCAGACGCTGATCGCCCGGTCGGGCGGTGCGCCCACGCTCGCCGTCGGCATGTCGGAGATCTTCTCCGGGATCCTCGGCGGCACCGCGATGAAGGCGTTCTGGTACCACTTCGCCATCATGTTCGAGGCACTGTTCATCCTGACGACGGTCGACGCGGGCACCCGGGTCGGGCGGTTCATGCTCCAGGACATGCTCGGCAACGTCTTCAAGCCTCTGGGCCGGGTCAACTGGAAGCCCGGAATCTGGCTGTGCAGCGGGCTCGTCGTCGCCGCCTGGGGCTACTTCCTGCACTCCGGCGCCACCGACCCGCTGGGCGGGATCAACCAGCTGTTCCCGCTCTTCGGCATCGCCAACCAGCTGCTCGCCGCCATCGCCCTCACCGTGTGCACGACGGTCCTGGTCAAGTCCGGGCGGCTGCGCTGGGCCTGGGTGACGGGCCTCCCGCTGGCCTGGGTGGTCGCGGTGACGTTCACCGCCGGCTGGCAGAAACTCTTCTCCGACGATCCCAAGGTCGGCTTCTTCGCCCAGCGCGGGCGGTACGCCGACGCTCTTGACGCCGGCCAGGTCCTGCCGCCCGCCAAGACCCTGGACGACATGCACACCGTGGTCACCAACTCCACCGTCGACGGTGTGCTGATCGCCCTCTTCCTGCTGCTGGTCGCCGTGGTGATCGTCAACGCCGCGGTGGTGTGCGTCCGGGCCGTCCGCTCGCCCGGGGTGTCGCCGACCACCGAGACGCCGTACGTCGAATCCCGCATCGACGTGCCCGCGCAGGGGGCCGAGCCGCTGGCCGTGGCCCGCTCGTGAGGGCCCCCCGCTGGGCCCGGGCCGTGCGCTGGGCCCGGGCCGTGCGCTGGTACCTGCGGGAGCTGACCGGCGAGGCGGAGTACGACCGCCACTGCGAGCGGCACCGACGCCACCATCCGCTCGCGCCGGTACCGACCCGCCGCGAGTACGAGACGCAGCGCACCCGGCACCGGGAGACGCACCCGCAGAGCCGCTGCTGCTGACGGCCCGCCCACGGTCGCGCCGGGCGCTCAGTCCTCGGTCACGAGGTCGGTCGGCCACCACCAGGGCGGTGGCCGACCGCGCCGCCCTGGTGCCGGCGATACCCGGGCGCCGCGTCGGTGCCGGGGTCAGCACGGCTGACGCCACACCCCCAGTTCCGGCTCCTTCACCATCGAGGACAGCCCCAGTCGGCGGGACTCGGCACAAAAGCCGCTTCTTGGTTCCGAGTACTCCACGTGGAACACCGCCTTGCCCGCCGCGATGAAGGGGGCGAGTTCCGCGCACTCGTCGTACTGGGCGCACTCCTCGTTGACGGCGAAGTCGAAGTCGGCGAGGAGTCGGGGGATCTGGGGGAGGTCGTTCTTCAGTCCGACCGACAGTCCGCGCTCGTGGGCGACGGTCGCGATCATGCGGTTGTAGGCGAGTTGGTCGCGTGCGGTGAGCGGGAAGCCGGTGTCGTTGCCGTAGCCCTCCACCAGGTCGGGCTCCACCGCGTCGAAGCCCTTGTCGCGGCACATGTCGAAGCGGCGCTCCATGATCGGCTTCAGGACGGAGAGCCGCCGGATGTCCAACCAGCGTTCGCCCGCCCACCCGTTGGTCTCACCGAGCACCGAGCGCGGGAAGGCGTCCTTGTCGGGCCGGAAGTTCTCCCAGGCGCCCACGTTGACGTAGCAGATGACCTTGCGGCCCTCGCGGTGCAGGCGGGCCACGTCGGCCGCGGAGTTCTCGAAACCGTCGATGTCGTAGACGGGTACGTCGGCCGAGGGGGTGACCTTTCCGTCCAGTTGCCACTGCCAGGCGAGGCCGGGCCGGGGTTTCCAGCGCGTCTTCGCGGGGCGTGTCGAAGGGCGGGGTGCGGGTGGGGAGTTACCGGTGGTCGGGGCGCTCCTCGTGGCCTCGGTCGGGGGCCGGGGGGTCGTGCGGCCCGGGGCGCCTGATGCAGGACCGCGTGTGTCGGTGGTCCGGTGGGCTCCGGGGCTCGTCGTCCCGTCCACGCCGGAGCAGCCCGCAAGGGCGACAGCTCCCAGCACGGCCAGCAGCGTCGCGTACGCCGGTGCCCTGTTCCTCATCGCTCGGTCCCCGTCAGCGCGGGCGTCAACCCGGCCCAGGGATTGGGAGGTTCGCCCGTCACCGGACCGCAGACCGCCGCACCGCGGTCGTGCGCGGTGCGGACGGCGAGGGGGACGAGAGCCTCGGGCACGCCGTAGACGAGGTGGCACATGCGCTCGGCCGGCTGCCGCGCGGTCCACGCCGGTCTGCTGAAGGCCGACACGTACGTCGACCAGTGGCCCTCGAAGGTGACGGTGAGGTCGGCGAGGCGGACGTACCCGGGCGCCGGATGCACCCCGGGGTTGAGGACGACCGTCCCCGCACCGAGCCGGCGTACGGTCCGCACCAGCCGACGGCACGCCGACAGGCCCTCCGGCGTCGCCGTCACCCGGTCGAGGAAGCAGCCGTCGGCCGCGTACCACTCCCGGTGCCGGCGTACGTCGTCGGCGATCTCCGCGAGGTCACGCACCCCGTAGTCGGTGTCGACGTAACCGAGCAGCCGTGCCCCGGCCGCGCGCAACGCCCCGGCGGCGGCGGTGAACGCGGGATCGGGGCCGTCGCCCGGGCCGTTCGCGGGGTTGAGGACGATCCCGTAGGTGCGGGTGGCGGCGGTGATCAGGCGGTGCCAGGCACCCGGGTCCTCGGTGGGGTGGACGTAGAGCGGAATCAGCAGGCTCACGGCGTACCGTCGCCTTCCCAGAGTGCGGCCAGCGCGTCGTCGAGGGTGTGCGCCGGGCGCCAGCCCAGCGCCTTCTCGGCTGAGGTGATGTCGGAGCACTGCCAGGACACCTGAGCCGCGCGGGCGGACCCGGCGGCGTTCTCCTCGATCCGCCCGCGGAAGCCGGCCCTGTCGGCCAGGCCCCGCACCAGGTCACGCACCGGGACGGCCCGGCCGCCGCCGATGTTGAGGACGGGCGGCAGCGGGCCGGGGGCGGTGACCGCGAGGGCCACCGCCCGGGTCAGGTCGCGTACGTCGACGAAGTCGCGGTACGCGGACAGGTCGCCGAGCCGGAGCACCGCGTCCGGGTCCGGGCCCGCCGCGCGCAGCAGTCCGGCGATCCGGCCGGGCAGCCCGCCGGCCGGGGCCCCGGGCCCCACCGGATTGCCCACCCGCAGCACCACCGCGTCCAGGCCGGAGCAGGTCACCGCGACCGTGCCGGCGAGCTTGGTCGCGCCGTACGGTCCGACCGGGCGGGTGGCCGCCGACTCCGGCACCCGGGTGTCCGGGACGCCGGGACCGTACTCGGCGGCCGAGCCCAGGTGCACCAGACGCGCCGCGGGCGCCGCCTCGCGCAGCGCGGCGCACAGCACGGCGGGGCCGCGGGCGTTGACCTCCGCGAGGGTCACCGCGTCCCCGCCGGTCGCGCCCGCGCAGTTGATCACGGTGTCGGGCGCGGCGGCCGCGAGGGTCTTGGCCAGCCGCTCCGGGCGGTCGGAGGCCAGATCGACGGGGAACTCGGCGGCGGACGATCGGCCGCCGCCGAGGACCAGCGCGCCCGGCAGGGCGCGCAGCCGCTCGACGACATGGGCACCCAGATAACCGGTGTGCCCCAGGACGAGAATACGCATGCGGCGCTCAGGCTCCCTTGAGCAGATGCGACTTGCGGGTGGTGAACTCGGCGTTGGCCCGGTCGTAGTCGTCCGGGCGACCTATGTCCAGCCAGTATCCGTCGAACTCGTAGGCGTGCGGCTGGTTCTGAATGGCCAACAGGTCCAGCACCAACTCGTCGAAGCCGAGCGGGAGTCCGGGCGTGTAGCCCTCGAGCGTCGAGCGGGACAGGCCGTAGACGCCCATGGAGACGCGGTAGTCCATGCTCGGCTTCTCGGTGAAGGCGACGACCCGGCTCGAGTCGGTGGTCAGCACCCCGAAGTCGATCTGCACTTTGCGGGCGTACGTGGCGATGGTCAGCGGTGCGCCCGAGTCGCGGTGTGTGCGCAGGACGTCGGCGTAGTCGAGGTCGGTCAGGACGTCACCGTTCATCACCAGGAAGTGCTCGGGCAGACTGTCCCGCAGGGTGAGCAGCGGGCCCATGGTGCCCAGCGGGCTCTCCTCGGTGGCGTAGTCGACGGTGAGGCCCCACTGGGAGCCGTCGCCGACGTAGGCGCGGATGATCTCGCCGAGATGGCCGATGGCGATGGTGCAACTGGTGAAGCCTGCCGTGCTGAGCTGCCGCAGCACGATCTCCAGGATCGCGTGCTGGTCGCCGATGGGGACGAGCGGCTTGGGCAGCGCGGTGGTGTAGGGCCGCAGCCGAACGCCCTTGCCTCCCGCCAGGATCACTGCGTGCATGGGGCTCCTCCTTCGTGTACGTGCGCAGACGTGCCGGGCGAGGTCAGATGTTGTAGATGCCGGTCTTGTAGCGGGCCAGGTTGGCCGGGTCGCCGAAGAACTCCACGGTGTGCGCGAGCCCTTCCTCCAAGGTGTGGGCGGGCTGCCAGCCGGTGGCGGCGGTGAGTCGGCTCGCGTCCGCGACCAGCCGCATGACCTCGGAGTTGGCGGGCCGGATGCGCTGGGGGTCCGCGCGGACGTCGAGGGCGGTGTCCATCACCTTGCCGATCAGGGCGACCAGGTCGCCCACGGAGATCTCGCCGCCCGTACCGGCGTTGAGGGTGCGGCCCACGACCTGCTCGGCGGGCGCGGTGCCCACGGCGAGGAACGCCTGCGCGGTGTCCTTGACGAAGGTGAAGTCCCGGGTGGGACGCAGGTCTCCGAGGGTGATGGTGCGCTCCCCCGCGGCGACCTGGCCGATCACGGTGGGGATGACCGCGCGCATCGACTGGCGGGGCCCGAAGGTGTTGAAGGGCCGCAGTGTCACGACCGGGGTGTCGAAGCTGGCGTGGTAACTGTCCGCCAGCCGGTCCCCGCCCGCCTTCGAAGCGGCGTACGGCGACTGGGTGTTGATGGGGTGGTCCTCGGTGATGGGGACGGTCTGCGCGGTGCCGTACGTCTCGCTGGTGGAGGTATGCACCAGCCGGGGCGTGCCGAGCGCGCGTACCGCCTCCAGCACGTTGAGGGTGCCGGTGACATTGGTGTCCACGTAGCTGTGCGGCGCCTGGTACGAGTACGGGATCGCGATCAGGGCGGCCAAATGGTAGGCGACGTCGGCTCCTTCGAGCAGGCCACGGACCGAGCCGGGGTCCCGGACGTCGCCGAGGACGATCTCCACCTGGTCGAGGACGTCCGGGTGCAGGGTCTCGAGCCAGCCGTAGGAGGAGAACGAGTTGTACTGGGCCATGGCTCTGACCCGGTGTCCGGAGGCGACCAGTGCCTCGGTGAGGTGCGAGCCGATGAAACCCTCGGCTCCGGTGACGGCGGCGAGCGGTGCGGAGTTCAACTCGGTAGTCCTTCCGGTTGGTTGCGGGTGAGTGGAGCAAGGGACCGTGCGGGGGTCGGCCGGGTTTTCGGCCCTGTCGACGGGGGTGTCAGACGTGCGGGGCCGGCCGTCCGAGGAACCACAGGGCACACCCGGCCAGACACAGCGCCGCCGCGCCGCAGGCCAGCGGCAGCGCCGTCGGCCCCGGTGGGAGGTGCAGCAGGGCGACCACGCCGGCGCCGCCGGCGGCGGCGAGGGAGATCGTGGCCGAGGACCAGGCCGCCCCGAACGCCTGGAGCAGCAGCGCGGTCCACAGGGTGGCCGCGAGCAGCAGCAGGGTGGCCGGTTCGGCGCCGGTGAGCAGGGCGGCGGGGAGCAGCGGCAGGAGGTAGCCGAGGAGACAGAGGGCGAGGATGCCGGCCGAGCGGAGCAGGAACCCGGCGGGCGTCGCGGTGGCGCGCAGGGCGGCGACCGACAGGCCGCGGTAGCGGTACAGCAGCCACTCGGCCGGCCCCATGCTGACGGTCAGCACGATCACCGCGTACGGCTCCTGTCGCCCCTCCAGCAGGACCAGCACCCCGGCCGCCAGCCCGAACAGGCCGTACGGCAGGGACCACAGCATGCGGGGCCGGGTGGCGCCGGACACGGCCGGGACGGCGAGGACGGTCCACAGGGCCCGGCCGGTGACGGCGAGTGTGGCGAGCAACGCCAGGAGCGGCAGCCCCGCCCGCGGCAAAGGGCCCGGCTCCCACCATGGCAGGACGGCGGTGCCGGCGACCAGTGGGCTGAGCGCGGCCAGCAGCAGCCGTTCCCGGCCCAGCACCAGCAGGATGCCGGCCGCCGCGAGGTACGCCGACTGTGCGGCCGCCACCAGCGTCACCGGGCCGCCACCGGCCGGTAGCGCCGCGACGGCGGTGGCCACCGCCGCCCCCGCGGGCGCGCCGGCCAGGAGCGTACGGCCGGCCTCCCGTCTGCCGGTGGCCATCCGCAGGTGAGCCCGGTGGCCGAGGGCCTGTCCCCAGGCCCAGGAGACGAGTCCGGCCACGATCAGGGCCGAGGCCTTCCCTTCGGCGTTCCAGAGCGGCGCGGTCAGCAGGTAGGCGAGCCCGGGCAGCGCGAACAGCACTCCGCGCAGGAGGCAGCGCACGGTGTCCGGGCGCCAGGGGTCGGCCGTGGGCGCGGGCTCCGGGAAGGTGCGCGGTACCCGTTCGTACAGGGCGGAGGCCAGCGAGAACAGGTTCGGGTGGCCGTAGCGGTCCTTGATCAGGGAGGCGGACAGGCCCTCCGCCTCCAGCAGCGCGGCGACCTCGTAGGGGTGGACGGCGGGACCGACACGGTCGGCGAGTTCGGCGGCCAGTGCGCTGACCGCCTCCTCGTCGGGGCCGCGCCTCGGCAGCCGGATGGCGAGCGTGGCGTCGTCGAGGGCCCAGCGCGGGCGGCGGCGCGGCGGGCGGGTCTCGGCCAGCCGCAGTGCCAGGGTGTCCTGTTCGGCGCCGCCGGGTTCGAGGGATATCGGCCCGCTCATCCGGCCACCGTGCTCACCGGCGCGAGCGCCTCCGAAATGGTCGGCGCGGGCTTCGACCGCCGTTCAAGCGTGGGCAGTTCGAGGTAGATCGCGCGGAAGGTGTCGATGGTCTGGCGCAGGGTGAACTGCTCGATCACCCGCAGCCGCGCCGCCTCTCCCATCGCCCGGCGCCGTGCGGGATCGCGGAGCAGTTCCAGCGCGGCCGCCGCCATCGCCGCCGGGTCGCGCGGCGGTACGACGAGGCCGGTGTCGCCGACGGCCTCGCGTACTCCGCCCACGTCGGTGGAGACGGTGGCCCGTCCGCACGACATGGCCTCGATCAGGGTGAACGGGAAGCCTTCGCTGATGCTGGACAGCATGACGACGTTGCCGGCCGCGTAGGCGTCCTTGATGTCGTCGACGCGGCCTTCGAAGGTGACCGCTTCCGCGTGCCCGAGTTCGGCGGCCAGCGCCTCGCAGCGTTCCCGGTATGCCTCTCCGCCACGCGGTGTCCCGCCGAACAACCGCAGCCGCGCGTCGGGGAGTTGGGCCCGTACGAGGGAGAAGGCCCGGATGAGGGTCTCCAGGTCCTTGATGGGGTCGACCCGGCCCGCCCAGCTGAGGGTGAGTTCCTGCGGCTCGGGCCCGGCCGGCGGGAACGCGGCCGGGTCCACGCCGTTGTAGACCGTGCGGATCGACTCCGGGTCGGCGCCGCCCTGTTCCTCCCAGAGCCGGTTGTAGCGGTTGCCGGGCGTGATCAGGGCAGCCCGGCGGTAGCTCTCCTCGGCGAGCAGCCGGAAGAAGCCGAGGACGACGGCCTTCACGGGCCAGCGGTAGGGGGCGGTGCGGTAGCCGAGGTAGCGCTCGCGCAGATAGACGCCGTGTTCGGTCAGCAGCAGGGGTACACCGTACTGGTGGAGCGCGGCGAGGCCGGGCAGCGCGGCGACCCCGCCGCTGACGGCGTGCGCGACCCCGTTCTCGGGCAGCGGTGCGGCCAGCGGGCGCAGGGCGTGTTCCAGCAGGGCGGTCGCGGTGAGCGCGTCGTGCAGCGTGGGACCGGCCTCGCGCACCGCCAGGCCCGGCCGGTTCCACACGTCGGCCAGGATCGTGACGGCCCGGTCGCCGCGCAGGAACGGGCTCAGCGTGCCGTCCGTGGCGGCGCGCGCCATGGCGTACAGGGCGGGCGGGAAGCCGTCCTCGGCGCACGGGTCGAGCAGCGCGGTCAGGAACTGCTCGTAGGCGGCGGCGAGTTGGTTGCGGGCGCGGCCCCGGGGCGGGCGGCCCTCGGGCGGGGCGCCCCACATGGGGACGGACAGGACCCGCGTCACATGGGCGGGCAGGTCCCAGACGACGGGTTCGCGTCCGGTGCCGGTGACGGCGACGACGTCGAAGTCGATGTCGGGCATGCCCTGGACGAGTTGGTCGCACCAGACACTCACGCCGCCGTGACTGTGTGGGTAGGTGCCTTCGGTGAGCAGGGTGACGCGCGTCGCGCCGGGGCGTCGCGCGGCGTGGGGAACGTGCATCGATGTGCTCCACGGCCGAGGTGTGGGGTGGTTCGTACCGGTCCCGGCCACGGATGGCGGACGGGACCGCGGTCGGTCCTTGGGTGGGTGCGCGGTTCAGTTGCCCGCGGGGTACGGAACCTGTTCGGTCACGCCGGCGGGGACTCGGGTGTCCGGCGCGGGGTCGGTGGCCGGGGCGGGGTCGGTGGCCTTCGCGGCCGGTGTCGTGGCGGACGCCGGCAGGGTGAGGTCGAGCGGGGTGCCGACGGAGGGCGTCCAGCCGGATGTCCCGCCCGCGTACGCCGAGCCGAAGGAGGCGCCGCCCAGGGTGGTGCCGGTGGGCGCGGTCGCCGTCACGGCGAGTCCGTCCGGTGCCTGGACGGTCACCGCGTCGCCGATGCGGTAGGCGGTGACCTGGCCGTCCTTCAGGGCGGCCTGCCAGGCGGCTCTGCGCCGGAGTTCGATGCCGATGTCCTTCATCCGCAGGTTCACCACGGGGGCGTTGTCCGCGAACAGGGCGTCGTAGCCGTCGAGGACGCCGTTCAGCACCGGGTAGGCGATGCGGTCCTCGGCCAGGTTGGACTGGTGGATGAAGTGCGGCTTGGGATCGTTGGACAGGACGTGTCCGAGGGCGATTCGTTTCTCCAGGGGCACGATGTGTTCGGCGTAGCCGGTGGCCGTGTTCAGCGGTGCCGGCAGGCACGTCGACGTGGCCGGGTTGTCCTCGCAGATGCCGCTGCCGCCCTGGGCGCGGCTGGTGTAGATCCAGTTGTACTCGTCGACCTGGTCGGCGGCCCGGCCCGCGTTGTAGAAGACGTTCATCGGGTAGCGGGGGACGGTGGTGGCCGGGCCGAGCTGACGCTGGGCGGGGTCACGGGAGTTGTCCGAGCCGAGCCAGGTGATGTCGTTGTCGTCGAGGGCGAGCGCCAGGTTGGGGTTGTCCTCGGGCTGCTGCGGCAGCACCTTCATGCCGGAGTGCTCGCCGGTGACCAACTCGCCGTCGTCCAGCGGGAGTCGGGCGGCCTGGCCCCACACGCGGTTGATGGCTACCTCGTCGGATATCTCCGCGCGACTGACCCACCGGGTGCTGCCGTCGGCGTTGGTGGCGCACTTCCAGGGCACCACCGTGGTGTCCTGCACGCAGCCCAGGAAGGGGTGCGAGTAGGTGTGGTTGATCCAGCGGAACTCGCTCCGGTCCGCGATCAGTTTGTCGGCGAGGGCGTCGACGCCGTTGTTGTCCTCGCGCTGGTTGACGCTGCCGGCGGCGTTGTAGGCGAGGTCGAGGGTGAGACCCCGGCTGTTCTGCCAGGCGATGGCGTGGTCGACGTCCGCGGGCGTCATGCGGATCGGGTCGGGCTCGGCGTCGGGGTCGGCGCAGTCGACGTCGCCGGGCGTGCAGTTCAGGGTGCTGTTCCAGCGGTCGTCGGCGGCGAACACGTCGTCCACGTGGACGGCGAAGTAGTTGCGGGAGGCGCCGAGGTGGACGCCGCCGGTCATCCACTCGACGATGCCGCGGGCCAGCAGCCGGAACTGCTGCTGGTACTGGTTGTAGACGAACGTGACGACGAGTTCGCGCCGCCCGTCGTGCCGGTACTCGCCCACCAGCGAGCCACGCGTCGACCGCCCGGGGATCGGAGCGTCCACGTACGAGGTGAAGTCGGCGCCCGCCACGGGCGTCGACAGGTAGGCGTAACTCTCGCCCACGGCCGGGTCGTTGTCCTCGAAGGGCACCGTGCCGTCGAGGTAGTCGAAGGGGCCCGCCCGGCCGGCGGAGGTCACCGAGGCCTGCACGCCGTCGACGCTGCCGGAGTAGCCGCCGAAGACCGGGTACTGCAGACCCGCTTCCGGACGCGCGTAGGTGTAGGCGTCGACCTGGGGAATGGCGTACGTCCGCTCGTAGGCAGCGAGCGCCGCCATCTCGCTCGAACCGGCGGTGAACGGGTTGTCGTTGGGCAGCACGACGGCCTGGAACCTGGCGCGCGGCCGGCCGTCCACGGTGTCCGCGAGGAAGCCGGCGTCGATCACGGGCCGACCGGCCTGTGTGAGGTCGATCTCGGTGTACGGCGTCCCGGCCGTGTCCAGTTCCTCCGCGATGGCGTCGGTGGACGGGCCGCCGTCGCTCACCACCAGCACCCGCAGGTCGATGCGGGGTGTGGCGTCGGCGGCTCTGGCCGCGCCGGCCGGCAGGCCGACCGCGGCGACGACCGCGCCCACCGTGAGCGCGGTCGTACGTATGCTCCGCTTCATGCGGTGAAGTCCCCTCCCCGGGCAGGGGTGAGTACGGCTCCCATGGAGCGGACGCACCCCCTCGCGCGACGCCGGCATCCCCCTCAGAAGCCAGTCGCCGACACATCCGTCGCGTCACATAGTGATGCAGGTGTGGAGCTTTCGTGGTCATCCTGCGAAACATGACGGAAAACCGCAGGTGCCCAACGGGTCACTCGTGCAACCGAATTGAGGGTTTTTCCATCAGGGGGCACGGGTGACCCGGTGGACGCGAGGGCTCGGTGTGCTGGTCCGGCACGGCGCGGCACACCGCCGGACCACTGGGGCCCGCCGGACGGAGTGCCAATGGTCCATACCGGAGTGCACAGCTGGTCGCAGCCGGTTTCAGGTCACACTGGCTACGCTCGGCCCTGTTCCCGTCGAGCCGTCAGGCACACAGCACCCGGGTCTCGGGCGTGTAGACCGGACCACCGCTCGCGTTGGTGCTGTCGCTGAACTCGGCGTAGTAGTACGAGTAGAAGCCGATGTTGCCGTTGCAGCCGGAGTCGGCGGCCACCTGGAGCGTCAGCGTGACGGTGCGGCTCTGGCCGGGCGGGACGGTGGCGCCGTAGTTGGTGCCGAGGTTGGCGGGGCCGGTTCCGGAGCACGGGGTGGGGCCGGCGGTCGTGGCCAGGCTGCAGCCGGTGAAGCTGTACTTCAGGTCGGGGCGCTGGGTGGTCAGCCACGTCGGTTCGATGGTCTGGTACACGAACCAGATGTCGTAGGTCTTGTGGTTGGTGATCGTCATCGACAGATTCACCGTGCCGCCGGGCGTGGTGGTGGCGCTGTCGGTGGCGAACGTCAGCTCGGCCGGTGCCGGGTCGGCCGCGCTCGCAGTCGGGGCCAGGCCGAACACGGCGAGGGCGAGGGCGAGGACGGCACCGAGGCCGAAGCGTCTCATCAGTGGTGATCGCATGGCCTGGGAGGCTAGGCATCCCGCGGGCGCACCGTCTGCCCCGGCAGCGGCTCACTCGACACCGCCCGGCCGAAAGTGTGCGCCCTGTGAAGCTGACGTGATGAAGCCGTGCGACCGGCGGAGCGTCCGTAAATGCGCACGGTAGCGGGGGTGTGCCGGGACGGAGCGACGGGGCCGGTGAGGCCCGACGGCCCTGTGGTGCGGGTTGATGCTATTGGCGCGTATCGGATCCGACGGTTCCCTCCCCGGCCGGGGCGCGACGCGCCCACCGCCCGAGGCCTGCGGGGCCTCCCGCCGCCCGTCGGCGGAAGGGCCCCCCGCGCGCGTCACCGGCGCCTCAGAGCAGGCGGTCCTTGGCCTTGTAGTAGGCGCCGCCGAACGGAAGGAACCAGGCAGTGCCGTTGTAGAAGGGGACGGGGACCTTCGGGAAGCCGAGGCCGCGCAGCGGGTTGGCCTCCGGCCTGCCGTCCATCATCTCGGCGACCGCGCGGCCCATGTACGTGGCCATCTGGACGCCGTGGCCGCAGTAACCCATGGAGTAGTACAGGCCGTTGACCTCGCCCGCGTGCGGGATGCGGTCCCAGGACATGCCGACCATGCCGCCCCACACGTAGTCGATCCGCACCCCGGCGAGCTGCGGGAAGATCTCGGTCATCTCCCGCTTGAGGATGTCGCCGCTCTTGATGTCGGAGGCCGGGTTGGAGGGGGCGAAGCGGGCCCGGCCTCCGAAGGCGAGACGGTTGTCGGGGGTGAGGCGGACGTAGTGGCCGACATTCTTGTGGGCGACCAGCAGGCGGCCGTTCGGGATCAGCTCCTTGGCGCGCGCCTCCCCCAGCGGCTCGGTGACGATGATGAAGCTGCCGACGTTGATCAGCCGCTTCCGGAACCACGGCATCGACTTGTCGGTGTAGGCGTCCGTCGCCGCCATGACCTGCTTGGCACGGATGGTGCCGTGCAGGGTCTCCACCAGGAAGCCGCCGCCGGAAAGGCGGGTGAGGCCGGTGGCGGCGTTGCGCTCGTGGATCTCGGCGCCGGCACGCTCGGCCGCGTCTGCCAGGCCGCCGACGAACTTGCCCACGTGCAGGCCCGCGCTGAGCGGGTCGAGCAGGGCGCCGTGGTAGTAGTCCGAGCCGAGCTCGGCCCGCAGGTCGCTCTTGCTCAGGACGACCGTCTCGTGGCCGAAGTTCTCGGCCAGGTCGCGCTGCTTGGCCCGCAGGCCCTCGAAGTGCTGGGGCTTGCAGACCGCGCCGAGGCGCCCGGAGCGGTTGAAGTCGCAGTCGATCTGCTCCTTCCGCGTCAGCTCCTCGACGACATCGACCGCCTCGCGGAAGGCGTTGTACAGCTCGAGTGCGCGCTCCTGGCCGTAACGCTTGCGCGCATCGGCGGGGCTGATGGTGATGCCCTGGGTGCACATGCTGCCGTTGCGCCCGGAGGCGCCCGAGCCGACCTTGTCCTTCTCGACGAGGACGACCCGGGCGCCCTTGCGCGCGGTGTGGTAGGCGGTGGACAGGCCGGTGAGCCCGCCGCCGATCACCACCACGTCCGCCTCGTCGGGCAGGTCCTTTCCGGAGCGGTCGGGCAGGGCGGGGGCTGTGTCCAGCCAGTAGGGGATCTGCTTCATGGCTTGCGTCCTCTGTGTTCAGTGTCCTGGGTGGCCCGTGTCGCCGTTACGCCCTTGGTCAGCAGCCGAGCAGCTTCGGCAGACCCGACAGGTCGGGCAGCTCGTCGTACGGCTGGTAGTCGGCGCTGCCCAGGCGGCCGTAGCGGTTGATCCACACCCGGCGCTTCAGGCCGAGGTCGCGGGTCGGGATGTGGTCGTACTCCCAGCCCTGGGCGGTGTGGATGACCTGGGACGGCTCGACGCCCATGGTCTTGAAGGCGTGCTCGAAGGTCTGGCGGTCCGGCTTGTACGCGCCGGCCTGCTGGGCGGTGATGACGTAGTCGAACTCGACGCCGATGTTCTCGACGTTCCGCGCGATCAGGTTGTCGTCGGTGTTGGAGATGATGGCGATCTCGTACTTGGTCTTCAGGGCACGCAGGGCGTCCGGGACCTCGGGCCAGGGGCCGAAGGTGGGGACGGCCTCGACCAGGGCGTCGCCGTCGGACTCGCGGTACTCCAGACCGTGCAGGCGCATGGCGTTGCGCAGACTGGAGTGCAGGATCTCGTGGTACGGGCGGTAGGCCTCCAGAACGGCCTGGAAGCGCATGACGCGGAAGTCGTCGAGGAACTCGTCGACATCGAGGTTGTCCAGGTCCAGCCGATCCTCGAGGACCTTCAGAGTCGTGGGGCCGAGCTCGAAGTTGATCAGGGTCGCATAGGCGTCGAAGGTGACGATCTCTCGCATGGTGTTCAGCCTCTGTCTCGCGGGTTTCCGGATTTCCAGGGGTGGGGGCAGGCGCTTCAGACGACGCGTTCGCCGGGGATGACGATCGCGTCGAGTGCGGCCAGGTCGGCCGCGTCAGGGATCCAGTCGGCCGCCGCCGCGTTGGCGGTGACCTGTTCGGGTGTCATGGCGCCGCAGATGACGGAGCCGACGGCGGGCAGGGCGGCGAGTCCGCCCACGGCGACCTGGAGGAGGGTCAGGCCGCGTTCGGCTCCGTACGCGGTGAGCGCCTCCACCCGGTCGAGGGCGACGTCGGTGAGCCAGCCCTCCCGCCAGGACAGGCGGCTGCCCGGCGGGGGAGCCTCGCCGCGCCGGTACTTGCCGCTGAGCAGGCCGTTGGCCAGCGGGTAGTACGGCAGCAGACCCACGCCGTGGCGCAGACAGGCGGGGATCAGGTCGCTCTCCGCGCCGCGGTCGAGCAGGTGGTAGCGGGCCTGCGTGCTGACGAAGGCACCGGTGAGCTCATCGGCCGGCAGGTTGGAGCAGCCGATGTGGCCGATCTTGCCCTCGTCCACGAGGTCGAGCAGGGCGGCGATCGTCTCGTCGAGCGGGGTGACGCCGTCCGGCTCGTGGTACTGGTACAGGTCGATCCGGTCGGTGCCGAGCCGGCGCAAGGATGCCTCGACGGCGTACCGGATGTAGGGGCGGGCGCCCCGCCGGCCGTAGAGGTCCGCCTCGGGCCCCATCTCCATGCCGAACTTGGTGGCCAGGACCACCTCGTCCCGGTGGCCCTTCAGAGCGGCACCCAGGAGCCGTTCGCCGTCGCCGCGCCCGCCGTACATGTCGGCCGTGTCGAACAGGGTGATCCCGGCATCCAGGGCCGCGTGGACGACGGCCTTCGTGCCCTCCTCGTCGAGGCGGGCTCCGAAGTTGTTGCCGCCGACGCCGACCACGGAGACGGCCGGCCCACGCTCGCCCAGGGTGCGGTATCTCATGACCGGTTCCCGAACCCGATGCAGACGTTCTTGGTCTGCAGGTAGCTGTCCAGGCCTGCCAGGCCCTTCTCCCGGCCCCAGCCGCTGTGCTTGTAGCCGCCGAAGGGGAGCTCGACGCCGGTGCCGACACCGATGGCGTTGACGTAGACCTGGCCGGCCCGGATGCCCTCGGCCAGCCGCATCGCCTTGTCGATGTCCCGGGTCCAGACGTAGGAGGCCAGGCCGTACGGACTGTCGTTGGCGATGTCCAGGGCCTCCTCGGCGTCATCGAACTCGATGACGGTGACGACGGGGCCGAAGATCTCCTCGCGGGCGCAACGGGCGTCGTTCGTCAGGCCGGTGAGGACGGTCGGCTCGACGTAGTAACCGTCGGCCAGGGCCGGATCGGACGGGGCGCCGCCGACGCGGACCGTCGCGCCCTCCTGTCGGGCCAGTTCCACGTAGCTCAGCACCCGGTCGCGCTGCCGGGCGGCGACCAGCGGGCCGACGTCCGGGTCGGTGAGTCCCGGGCCGACGCGCAGTGCGGCGGCGTGCGAGACCAGCTTGTCGAGGAACACCTCGGCTCCGCGCTGGACCAGCAGCCGGGTGCCGGCCGAGCAGGTCTGGCCCGCATTGCCGAAGGCCGAGGCCGCGATGGCCGTCAGCGCCAGGTCGAAGTCGGCGTCGGCGAAGACGACGACCGGCGACTTGCCGCCCAGCTCGGTGACCGACGGCACCACGTTGGCGGCGGCGGCCTGGGCGACCTTGATGCCGGTCGGTACCGAGCCGGTGAAGGTGACCTGGTCGATGTCCGGGTGGCCGGCGAGGGCCGCGCCGGTCTCGCCGTCACCGGGGACCACGTTCAGCACGCCCGGCGGGAGACCGCACTCCAGGGCGATCCTGCCGATCTCCAGAGGGGTGAGCGGCGCCTCGGGCGACGGCTTGAGCACCACCGTGCAGCCCGCCGCCAGTGCCGGGGCGGAGCCTCGCGCGGTGTTCTGCAGCGGGTAGTTGAACGGGATGATGTGGCCGGAGACACCGATCGGCTCACGGACCGTGTAGTCGATCAGGCCGGGGCCGAGCGGGATCGTCGTGCCGCCGAGCTTGTCGGCGGCGCCCGCGTAGAACTCGAAGTAGCGGGCCGCCGCTTCGACATCGGCCTTGGCCTGGCGGAGCGGCTTGCCGACGTCCTGGCTCTCCAGCCGCGCCAGCCGTTCGCCCTGGTAGCGGATGGCCTCGGCGATCCGGTACAGGATCCTGCCCCGGTCGGCGGCACGCATCCGGGCCCACTCGGGGGCCGTGAAGGCCGCTCTCGCCGCCGCCACCGCCTGGTCGACGTCCGCCTTGCCGGCCAGCGCCACCTGGGCGATGGCCGTCCCGTTCGACGGGTCGAGGACGGTGAAGGAGCGGCCGTCGGCGGCGGGGACCTGCTTGCCGTCGATCAGCAGCTCGGTCAGCTGCGGTTCGCCGCTCATGGCTGGATCTCCCCCAGCACCTCGCCGAAGATGACGACCTCGTCGCCCGGACGGACCGTGCGGATCCGGCGCACCCAGAGCACGATGCCGTCCTGCGGCGCGGTGACCTCTTCCAGCAGGTTGCCGTAGTGGTCGGTGATGGTGGCGATCAGGTCGCCTTCCTTGCAGGTCTCCCCCGGCTCGGCTCGGGCGACGAAGAAGCCGCCGGAGGCGGAGCGGGCGAAGGTGCCGGAGACGGTCGTGTAGGTGTCCCGCAGCTCCGCCTCGCCGTCGATCATGCCGAGGCTGCGCAGGATGTTGCGGATCGAGTTCATGTGATGCTCGACGTTGGTCTCGCGGTAGGTGGCGCCACCGCACTCGATGGTGATGGCGGGCTTGCCGGCCGCGAGGACGGGGTGGCGGACCGTGCCGCCCCACTTGCCGCCCTTCCAGACCAGCTCGTGCCCGGCGGCGAGCGCCAGGTCCGTCGCCAGGTCCTCGTAGCCGCCCTGGAGGATGACCAGCGGGGCGATCTCGCCGTAGGCGCCACCGGTGTGCAGGTCGACCACGGCGTCGACGGCCGGGACGACCTTCTCGACGAAGGTGGCGGCCAGGCGCTGGGAGTACGAGCCTTCCGCGTCGCCCGGGAAGATGCGGTTGAGGTTGAGGTGGTCGATACCGCTGGCACGGGCGGCGGCCTCGAAGGCGGGGGTGTTCAGGCAGGGGATGCCGACGAGGGTGCCGCGCAGGGTGGCCGGGTCGATGTCGGCGAGGACACGTCGGATGGCCTCCTGGCCGTCGTACTCGTCGCCGTGCACGCCCGCGTCCACACACAGGACCGGGCCGTCCTGCGCGCCGTTGACGACGATCAGCGGAATGCCGAGTTCCACGCCGTAGCTGCTGGTGCCGACCGGGATCAGACCCTGGGCGCGCTCGCCGGGGGCGACGGTCAGCGGACCGATGGAGTACATGTCGTTCCTTTCCGAAACGTGAATCAGAGGCGGGCGGACGCCTCGTCGAGGGTGTCCGCGATGATCTCGGCGATACGGTCGAGGAGGGCGCGGTCGCTGATCAGCGGGGGCGCGATCTGGACCAGTGGCGCGGTGCGGTTGTAGACGCGGGCCAGCAGGCCGGCCTCGCGCAGCCGGCGCGGGATCAGGTCGACGATCAGGCCGGCGCGGGCCAGGTCGCTGAAGCCGCCGTCGTCCAGGTCGCCGACGAGTTCGCAGGCGTAGAAGAACCCGGCGCCGCGGACGTCGCCGACGATCGGCAGGTCCGTGAGGGCGTTCATGCGGGTCGCGAGGTGGTCCTGGAGGCCCCGGACGTTGTCCAGGATCCTGTCCCGCTCCATGATCTCCAGGCTGCGCAGGGCGATGGCCGCGCTCAGCGGGTGCCCGGCGAAGGTGTAGCCGTGGTTGAGGACCTCGCCGGGCTGATTGATGACCTCGACGACGCGGTTGCCGACCAGGGTTGCCCCCATGGGGGCGTATCCGGCGGTGATGCCCTTGGCGACGGTGACGATGTCCGGGCGGGCGCCGTAGCGGTCCCCGCCGAACCACTCCCCCACCCGGCCGAAGGCCGTGATCACCTCGTCGGCGACGAGCAGGAAGCCGTACCGGTCGGCCAGCGCCCGCAGCCCCTGCCAGTACCCCTCGGGCGGGGTGATGCAGCCGCCGCGGTTCTGTACCGGCTCGGCGATGAGCATGGCGACCGTCTCCGGGCCCTCGGCCAGGATCACGGCCTCCAGCTCGGCGAGCAGGCGGGAGGTGAACGTCTCGTCGTCGACGTACTCGGGGGCGAGGCCGAAGCGGTTGGTGTTGGACACGAACCGGGTGTCGATCGCCGGCGGGCCGTAGGGCTCCGTCAGGCCGGGGTCGTCGGTGAGCGAGAGGGTGCCGATGGTCAGGCCGTGGTAGGCGCCGCGCCGGGCGATGGCCTTGGTGCGGCCCGGCTCGCCACGCAGGGCGTGGTAGCGGCGGGCGATCTTCCAGGCGGTCTCGACAGCTTCGGCGCCGCCGCTCGCGAAGAAGGTGTGCTCGATGTCCACGGGGGCGATCCGGGACAGCCGCTCGGCGAGTTCGATCGCCGTCGGGTGCGCGGAGCCGGTCCACAGCGGGCTGTAGCACAGCTCGCGCAGTTGCTTCTCCGCCGCCTCGGCGAACTCGGGGCCGTACGAGTAGCCGAGCTGGCAGCAGTACAGCCCGGAGAGGCCGTCGATGTAGCGCCTGCCGTCCGCGTCTTCGACGTACGGGCCCTCCCCTCGCCGGACGACGAGGAGGTCTTCGCCCTCGGGGCCGAGCGAACCGTTGGCGGTCATGTTCAGCAGCAGGTGCCGCTGAGCGGTGGCGGTGGTCGACTGAGCGGGGGCGGTCATACGGCCTCACCTCCCGGAGCGGCGACTCCTACCGTGTTCTCGACCGACAGCAGGGAGTCCTGCCGCCCCGAGCCGAGCCAGCGCACCAGGGCCACCAGACCGAGGGCGACGATCGCGAAGGCGATGAGGATCGCGCTGATCGCGGTCACGCTGGGGTCGATCTCGAAGGTCAGGGAGTTGTAGACCTGCACCGGCAGGGTGACGGTGTCGACCGAGGACAGGAACTGGGAGATGTAGAACTCGTCGAAGCTGGTGATGAAGGAGAAGACCGCCGCCGCGATCATGCCTGGGGCGGCGAGGGGGAAGGTGATCCGCCGGGCGATCGTGAGACGGCCGGCGCCCATGCTGGCGGCGGCGTCCTCGAGGCGTTCGTCGATGCCGCGCAGGGTCGCGATCAGGATGAGCACCGCGATCGGCGCGGCCAGCACGGTGTGGCCGAGCGCGATGGCGATCGGGCTGCCCAGCATCGCGGCGGGCTCGAAGAGCAGGAACAGCCCGAGTGCGGTGACGATCTGCGGGATGACCAGTGGTCCGAGGACGAGGGCGTAGACCGCGGAGCGCAGCGGGAGTTCGCTGCGGGTCAGGGCGGTCGCCGCGGTGACACCGATGATCAGTGAGAAGACGGTGCTCAGGGCGGCGACCAGGGCGCTCAGTGAGAGCGCGGCCGGCCATTTGCTGCCGTCGGCGAACAGGGCCCTGTACCAGTTCAGTGTCCACACTTTCGGCGGGAAGTCGGCGAAGGCGTTGTTGCTGAAGGAGGTGACGAGGATGACGACGATCGGCAGCGCCAAAAACAGCAGGATCACGGTGGCGATGGCCGTGAGCGCGATCCGCCCTGCGAGGGTCTTGCGCAGTTCCATCATGACGCGCTCCTCTTCTTACGGCTGGCGCCGAGGGAGCTGATGAGTTTGACCAGCAGCAGTCCGGCGATGGTGAGCAGCAGCAGGATGACGCCCTGTGCGGCCGCCCCGTTCCACTGGTTGTCCTTCGTCACCTGCTGGTTGATGAGGGTGGCGATCATCGTCTGTTTGGGTCCGCCCATCAGGGCGGGGGTGATGTAGTAGCCCAGCGAGAGAATGAAGCTGAGCAGCCCGGCACTGGCCAGGCCGGGGGCGACCAGCGGCAGGTAGATACGGCTGAAGATCGTCACCCTGCCTGCACCCATGCTGGCCGCGGCCGCCAGCAGGCGGCGGTCCACGCCGCGCATCACCCCGTACAGCAGCAGCACGGTGTAGGGGAGCATCATGGAGGTGGTACCGATGACCACGCCGACTTCGTTGTAGAGCAGCTGGAACGGCGCGCCGGGTACCCGCAGGCCGGTCAGGGTCTCGTTCACCAGGCCCTTGTCGCCGAGCAGGATGATCCAGCCGTAGGTGCGTACCAGGGCGCTGATGAAGTGCGGGACGACGACGATCAGCATGGCCAGTGCGGCCCACATCGGCTTGAGCCGGGAGATCGCGTTGGCCAGGAGGAACCCGAAGACGAGGCTGAGCAGCGCCGTCTCCGCGGAGATCCGAAGCGTGGTGAACAGGACGGAGAGGTTGACCCCGCTCAGCGCCTCGGCGTACCAGTGCAGCGTGAAGGATCCGTCGGCGTTCTTCAGGCTGAGCAGGAGTGTGCTGAAGATCGGGTAGACGAACAGCACCAGCAGATAGACGACGACCGGCAGCGCGTAGATGATCCCGACGCGGGTCTTGCGCGAGGCCAGCAGCTTGCGCGGACGGGCAGGAGCCCCCGCGAGGGTGGCGGCCATGGCTCACCCGCCCTGTTCGGTGGGGAAGAGGTTGACGTCGTCCGGGTCAGCGGCGATCCCGACCCGCTCGCCGGCGACGGGGCCGCGGCCGGCGGGTACTTCCAGGCGCAGCAGCGGCGCCTCCCCGCCGTCGACCCGCACGCCCGCGCGGACCAGGGTGCCCACATAGGTGGCGGTCTCGACCGTGCCGGTACAGAAACCGTCGTCGGTGGCGCAGGCCCGCAGTCGGCCCGGCTGGACGGCGGCCTTGACCTGAGTGCCGGAGGCCAGCTGGTGGCGGCGCGCCTTCAACAGGCCACCGCTCTTGTCGAGGCGGACCAGGGTGTGGGCGTCGGTGTGCTGCTCGACGCGGCCGGGCAGGAAGTTGGCCGCGCCGAGGAAGTCCGCGACGAAGGGGGTCTTCGGCCGCTCGAACAGCTCACGCGGCGTGTCGAACTGCTCGATCAGCCCGTTGCGCATCACCGCGATGCGATCCGACATGACCAGCGCCTCTTCCTGATCGTGCGTCACGTAGATGACGGTCAGGCCCAGTTCCTGCTGGATGGTCTTGATCTCGACCTGGAGCTGGTCGCGCAGCTTCTTGTCCAGCGCGCCCAGCGGCTCGTCCATCAAGATGACCGGAGGCCGGTAGACCAGTGCCCGGCACAGGGCGACGCGCTGCTGCTGACCGCCGGACAGCTCGCGCGGCTTGCGGCCGCCGAACCCGGACAGGCCGGCGATCTCCAGCGTCTCCCCGACCCGCCTGCGGATCTCGTCCTTCGGCACTCCGCGCAGCGTGAGCGGGAAGGCGACGTTCTCGCGGACGCTCATGTGCGGAAAGAGCAGGTACTGCTGGAAGACGAAACCGAGGTTGCGTTTCTGCGGGGCGAGCCGGGTGACGTCACGGTCCCCGACGGTGATGGTGCCGGAATCGGGTTCACAGAACCCGGCGATCATCATCAGGGTCGTGGTCTTGCCCGACCCCGACGCGCCGAGGAAGGTGACGAACTCCCCGGCCGCGATCTCCATGGACGCCTCGTCGACAGCGACGACGTCCCCGTAGCTCTTGCGCAGAGCCACCACCGACAGCGCTTTGCCGGTAGCGGTGGCCGGCAGGCCGCCGGCCGCCTTCACGGAAGGTGTGACGACACCGAATTCAGCCACGAGCCCACTCCAGCCAGCGCTTGGTGACGGCCGCTTCGTTCTTCAGCCACCAGTCGACGTCCACGTCGAAGCCCTTGTCGTAGTACTGCGGCGCACCGGACAGGGCGTTGCGCTCGTCCTCGGTCAGCTTGGCGTAGGCCAGCGGGGAGGACGGGTTCGACGGGAAGGTCTTGGCCAGGTTGGCCTGGGTCTCGGCACGCAGCGAGAAGTCCATCAGCTGGTAGGCGCCGTCCACGTTGGCCGCGCCCTTGGCGATGGCGTAGCCCTGGAACTGGCGGCGCATGCCGTTGAGCTGCCGCTCGACCGGGGTGCCCTGCTTCTTCATATCGGCGACCCGGCCGTCCCAGACGGTGGACATCGTCACCTCCTGGCGGCTCAGCAGCACACCCGGGAGCGGGCCGCTGTCCCAGAACTTCTTGATGTGGGGCCGCAGCCGGGTCAGCACCTTGAATGCCCGGTCCACATCCAGCGGGTACAGCTTGTCCATGGGTACGCCGTCGGCCAGCAGCGCGAACTCCAGCTCGGGCAGGTCACCGTCCGGGTGGACCATCGCGCGGTCACCCTGGAACGCCTTGGTGTCCCAGAAGTCCGCCCACGACTCCGGCTTCTTACCGCCGAAGGCATCCGTGCGGTACGCGATGCACTGACCGTAGAAGCTGTTGCCGATGGCATGGTCGGTGATCTGATTGTCAGGGATCTTCGCGCTCTTCACGCTCTTGACCCGGTCGCGGTCCAGCGTCTCCAGAGCGTCCTGCGCCACGTACTTGAGGTGAGACATCATCGCGTTGTTGATGAGGTCACACTGCGGGCGGCCCTGCTTGATCTGGGCCAGCAGCGGGGCGTCGTCCAGGTTCAGCACCTTGACGTCGATCCCGGTCTCCTGCGTGAACGGCGTGTAGATCGCCTTCTGCAGGGCCGCGCCGTAGGAACCGCCACTGTCGCGGACGACCACCGTCTTGCTGCCGCCCTTGGCGCTGCCGGAAGGGGTGCGGCTGGTGCCGGTACCGCATGCGCTGAGGGCGGTCGCAGCGGCGAGACCCGCCGTGGCTCCGCCGGCGCCGCGCAGGAAGAGCCTGCGGTCTATACGGGCGTCTCTCATGGTGTGCCTCCTGGGGTGGTGCTACGGGGAAAGAGGGACGGCTGGGAATGGGTGTCTAGGGGCGGGGGTCCGCCTCGTCGGATCCGCGGCCCATGCCGGGGACCGGCAGGGTGTCGGGTCGCGTGGCCGTGTCGGGGTCCCACGGGATGGCCAGGGCGGCCAGTTCGGTGCCGGGGTGGACGGTGAGGCCGTGCATGCCGTAGACGATCCGCCCGCCGGCCGGGGCGTGGACCGTGAACTCCCGGCCGTCGGCCGGGTCGACGATGCGGCCGAGGACGTCGCCTTGGGCCACTTCGCCGATGACGTCGGCGTCGAAGGAGAACTCCGGGTACCACAGGCCGGTGGCCTCGGATGTGACTCCGGCGGACCAGACCCACTCGCGGATCGGCGTCTGGGCGGAGTCGTCCGGGTCCAGTACGCCCACTTGGCGCAGTGCCTGGAGCAGACCGTCGACGCGGCGGCGGGCCGTGGGCTCGTCACGCTGCCCGAGCTCGCCCACCTCGACGAGGACCGCGGAGACGCCCCGCCGGGCGGCGGCCGCGTGGCTGTTGCCGCCCTCGGCCGTCAGCCCGATGATGACGTCCTCGATGCCGAAGGAGCCGGCCAGTTCGGCCGTCGCCTTG
Source organism: Streptomyces sp. NBC_00076 (assembly GCF_045041235.1). NCBI lineage: Bacteria > Bacillati > Actinomycetota > Actinomycetes > Kitasatosporales > Streptomycetaceae > Streptomyces > Streptomyces sp. NBC_00076. The sequence goes on along the minus strand of NZ_CP108242.1, from coordinate 9,908,613 downwards.
TCGAGGTCCGGGTCACCGGTGAGGCGGTAGCCGACGAAGTCGCGCAGGACCTGGTCGATGCCGCCGCAGTGCAGGTCGATGTAGATGTCGGCGCCGTCGACCAGGTGGGTGAAGAGCCAGGCGGCCAGCCGCTCGGTGGGGCCGCCGTCGGGGTCGCCGGGGAAGACGCGGTTGATGTTCACGCCGTCGACCGGGGAGACGTTGAGCCGTCCCTGGTACACGGCGTTGGGGTTGGCGACGGGACAGATGACGACCTGCCCTCGCACCTTTCCGGGTTCCAACAGGTCTGCCAGGCGCACGGCGGCGTCGATGGGAGTGAACTCGCCGCCGTGCACCCCGGCGGTGATGACGACCCGAGGGCCCGGGCGGGTGCCGTTGACCAGAGTCAGCGGGATGTCCGCGGTGAGGGTTCCGAGGTCTGCGCGGACGGTGCCGCGGGCCTTGGAGCCGGGTTCGGCGTGCAGAGCGCCGACGGAGAGCGTGTGGTCACTCATGGTCAGGCCTCCGCTCGGTCGAGCGTGGAAATGAAGTCGATGGGCTGTGGCGAGGAGCCGTCCAGTGCGAGATCGGCGGCGATGTCGCCGAAGGCGGGCGAGAGCTTGAAGCCGTGGCCGGAGAACCCGGCGAGCAGGACGACGTTCTCGCCGGTGCCGGGCAGCGGGCCTACCAGGGGGCGGCTGCTCTCGGTGTAGCCCTCCATGTAGACGGACAGGCGGGTCGGGTCGGGGTGCAGGTCCGGCATGTGACGCTCGATCAGCTCGGAGAAGATCCGCAGTTCCTCCGGAGCCACGGTCCGGTCCAGCTGGTTCGGGTCGCCGGCCGGCCGGTGCAGGGCGCGGGACAGGCCGAGCTTGACGGAGACGCCGTCCGGGGAGGGCAGGCCGTAGCAGTGGGTGGGCGCGGTACGGATGAACGCCGGGCGCTCCTCGCCGAACCAGGCGTCGGTGGTGGGCACGTACCAGGCGCTGACGAGGCGGCGGATGTCCACCTCCCACGGCAGGTCGGGCAGCAGGTCGTTGACCCAGGGGCCGGGGGTGACGACGGCCGTGTCGAAGCGCTCGCTGCCGGCGTCGGTGCGGATCTCCACGCCGCCCGCGACGGGGACGACTTCCCGGACCGTGGTGTAGCGGTGGATCGTGGCGCCCAGTTGCTCGGCGCGGCGGGCGGCGGTCTGGATGGTCAGCTCGGGGCGGATGAAGCCGGCTCTGCGATCGAGTACGGCCGCGTCGCCGTCCTCGATCCGGAACTGCGGGAAGCGCTTGGCCAGCGACTCGGCGTCGAGCACCTCGTGGTCCAGGTCGTGCTCGGCGATGGACTGCAGGACCGTCGCCATCTGGTGGTGCCCGGTCGGCCCCATCAGCAGGCACCCTGTCAGGCGGCGCAGTTCGCGGCCGGTCTCCTGCTGGAGCTGCTCATACAGGGCGTCGGCGTGCTTGAGCAGCGGGACGTACCGGGAGTCCTCGAAGTGGGCACTGCGGAAGATCCGGGTCTCACCGCCGGCGGCGCTGCGGTCGTGGCCGGGGGCGAAGCGGTCGTATCCGACGACCTCCGCGCCGCGGGCCGCCAGCCGCCAGGCGGCCTGGCTGCCCATCGTTCCGACGCCCACCACGGCGACGCGCTTCCTGGCAGCTGACACAGGGCTTTCCTTTCGTATCGCCGGGGGCGCATGCTGAGCCCCCGGCGCGAGGCTGTTCGATTCGAGTGGGTTTGGGCGGGGGCTTGGTCCTGGCAGGACCTACGGCTCGCATCCGTCCGGTTCTCGGGGTTCCGGCTCTCCTCGGGTCCTCCCGTAGAGCCGTGCCACATTGTGGAACGCTGTGCTAGAATCTGGCACAGACAATGGCAGTGGCACGGAGGGGAGTCAAGAGGGTGTCCGCAAGAGATTCCGAGGATTAACGGGGGGAAATCGGATGGAAATGAAGAGCGTCACCAGGTCGCTGCGCGTACTGGAAGCGGTCGCCCAGCATCAGCCCGTGACCGTCGGGGAGTTGACGAAACTGTTCGGCCTCCCGAAGTCGACCGTGCAGCGGACCCTGATCACGCTGGCCGAGGCGGGCTGGCTGCGGGCCAACCGCAAGGACACCACCCGCTGGGAGATCGGCGCGCGCGTCCTCGCCGTCCGGCCCGCCGCACTGCAGGGCTCCAGCCTGTTCGCCGCCGCCCGCGAGCCCATGATCCGGCTCCGCGACGCGGTGAACGAGACCATCCACCTCTCGGTGCCCGACGCCCTGCACGGCATGGTCGTCGTCGACCGCGTCGACTGCGACCACCCCGTACGGACCTTCCATGCCATCGGCGACACCTCACCCCTGCACGCGACCGCCGTCGGGCGCGCCGTTCTCGCCCATCTGCCGAAGCAGGACGTCGAGGAGCTCATCACGGGGGGCCTGGAGCGCTTCAGCGACACGACACCGGCCGACCCCGACGACTTGCGCGCCGAGCTCGACCGGATCCGCACCGACGGCTACGCGGTCAACCGCAACCAGTACCGGCCGGGCGTCTGCGCCGTCGCCGCGCCGGTCCTCGACGAGGACGGCACACCACTCGCCACGGTGGCCATCTCCATGCCCGAGTCCCGGTACGACGCGGACCGGGTGCCCGAGTGGGGCCGCCTCGTCGCCGACACGACCGCGGAGATCACACGGCGCCACCTGGGCGCCTGAACGGACGGCGGTGACCCTGCGGGGCGCCGCGCCAGAGAGGGTGGGCTCCCACGCGCGGCGTGGGAGCCCACCCTCCGTGCATGTGGCGGCAGCCTCGCCGATCGCCGGGCGGAAGGAAGACCGAACCCCGAAGTCGTGCCACATTATGGAACGCCGTGCTAGGATCCGGCACACTCATTGTCTGTGGCTCCGGGAAGGAGTCAGGATCCGAGGGGGCACCGGGATGGAAATGAAGAGCGTCACCAGGTCACTACGCGTCCTGGAGGCGGTCGCCCAGCATCAGCCCGTGACCGTCGGGGAGCTGACGAAGCTCTTCGGCCTGCCCAAATCGACCGTGCAACGCACTCTGGTCACGCTGGCCGAGGCGGGCTGGCTGCGGGCCAACCGCAAGGACACCACCCGCTGGGAAATCGGCGCGCGCGTCCTCGCCGTACGGCCCGCCGCTCTACAGGGCTCCAGCCTGTTCGCCGCCGCACGCGAGCCCATGATCCGGCTCCGCGACACGGTGAACGAGACCATCCACCTGTCGGTTCCGGACGCCCTGCACGGCATGGTCGTCGTCGACCGCGTCGACTGCGACCACCCCGTACGGACCTTCCACGCCATCGGCGACACCTCACCCCTGCACGCCACGGCCACGGGGCACGCGGTCCTCGCCCATCTGCCGAAGTCCGAAGTCGACGAGTTCGCGGCGAGCACGCTGGAGGGCTACGGCGAGGAGACCATCACCGACCCGGAGGAGCTGCGCGTGGAGCTCCGTCGCGTCAAGGACCGTGGATACGCCGTCAACCACAACCAGTACCGGCCGGGCGTCTGCGCCATCGCGGCACCCGTGCTCGACGAGGACGGCACGCCGTTGGCCGCCGTGGCCGTCTCCCTTCCCGACTCCCGCTTCGAGCCCGGCCGGCTCGCCGAGCTGGGGCGAGTGGTGACCGACACGGCGGCGGAGATCACCGCCCGCCGCCTCGGGTGAGGGACCCGCGCCGTCATCCCACGGGGATCGCCAGGTACTGGTACTCCAGGAACTCGTCGATCCCCACCCGGCCGCCTTCCCGGCCGAGGCCCGACTGCTTGACGCCGCCGAACGGCGCCGCCGGGTTCGACACCAGGCCCGTGTTGAGGCCCACCATGCCCACCTCCAGGCGTTCGCTGATGCGAAGGGCTCGGTCCAGGCCCTCGGTGAAGAGGTAGCCGACAAGCCCCCAGGGGGTGTCGTTGGCCCGGCGCACGACCTCGTCCTCCTCGTCGAAGGTGAGGATCGCCGCCACCGGACCGAAGATCTCCGTGTCCATCAGACGGCTGCCGGGATCGACGTCGGTGAGCACGGTCGGCGGGTAGAAACATCCGGGGCCCTCCGGCGTCCGGCCGCCGACGAGCACGCGGGCGCCGCGGTCCACCGCGTCGCCGACCAGTTCCTCGACCTTGGCGCGGCCCTTGGTGTCGATCAGCGGGCCGACGTCGACCCCGTCCCGCGTGCCCGGTCCCACGACGAGCGCTCCCATGCGGGCGGCGAGCCGCCGGCCGAACTCCTCCGCCACCGACCGGTGCACGAAGAAGCGGTTGGCGGCGGTGCACGCCTCCCCCATGTTGCGCATCTTGGCGGTCATCGCCCCGTCCACGGCCTTCTCCAGGTCGGCGTCGTCGAAGACGATGAAGGGCGCGTTGCCGCCCAGCTCCATCGACGTACGGACGACCGCGTCGGCGCACTGGGCCAGAAGCAGCCGTCCGACCTGCGTGGAGCCGGTGAAGGAGAGCTTGCGGATCCGGCCGCCGCGCAGCAGCGGTTCGCACACCTCTCCCGCCCGGGAGGTCGTGACGACGTTCAGTACGCCGTCCGGGAGTCCGGCCTCCTTCAAGATCCCGGCCAGCGCGAGGCTGGACAGCGGGGTCTGCGGGGCCGGCTTGAGGATCATCGTGCAGCCGGCCGCGATCGCCGGGCCGATCTTGCGGGTCCCCATGGCCAGCGGGAAGTTCCACGGGGTGATCAGCAGACAGGGGCCGACCGGGCGGCGGGAGAGCAGCATGCGGTTGCGGCCGTCGGGCAGGGTGCCGTATCCGCCGTCGATCCGGACGGCCTCCTCGGAGAACCAGCGGAAGAACTCGGCGGCGTACGCCACCTCTCCCCTGGCCTCGGCGAGCGGCTTGCCCATCTCGGACGTCATCAGGTGGGCGAGCTCGTCGGTGCGTTCGAGGATGATCTCGTGCGCGCGGCGCAGGATCTCGCTGCGTGCCCGGGGCGCGGTGCGCGCCCATTCCTCCTGCGCCTGGACGGCCGCGTCCTCCGCGAGCCTGGCGTCCTTGGGGCCCGCGTCGGCGACCTGGCAGAGGATCTCGCCGGTCGCGGGGTCGTCGACGGGCATGGTGGCGCCGTCCGCGGCGTCCACCCAGGCCCCGCCGATGAACAACTGGGTAAGTGTGTCGGTCATGGTGTCTCTCCTGGTCGATCGGCGGCGGGGTCGAGCAGTTCCGCGAGATGGAGCGCGTGGACGCCTCGGTCACCGGCGAGGTGGTCGATCTGGGTGGCGCAGCTGAAGCCGTCGGCCACGACGACCGTTCGGTCCCGGTCGGGCAGGTCCTCGATGCGGGGTTTCAGGGCGAGGTCGGCGACGGCCATCGAGGTGTCGTAGTGCTCGGCCTCGAAGCCGAAGTTCCCCGCGAGTCCGCAGCAGCCCTCCGCCTCGTCCACGGTCCGTACGCCGAGCCGGCGCAGCAGGTCGCGCGGGCGGCGGTCGGTGAAGGTGGCGTACTCGTGGCAGTGGGTCTGCAGGACGACGCCGGCGGGCAGGGGCGGCGGGGTCCAGTCCGGGGCGGCGAGGTCGGTCAGCGCGCCGGTGAGGGTGTGGACGCGGGCCGCGACCCGGCGGGCGGCGTCGGTGTCGAGGAGTTCGGGCACGTCGCGTCTGAGCGCGGCGGCGCAGCTCGGCTCGGCGACGATGATGGGCGCGTCGCCGCCGTCGTCCAGGTGGGCGACGGTACGGGCCATCACGCGGCGTGCCACGGACAGCTGGCCGGTGCTGACCCAGGTCAGCCCGCAGCACAGGCCGTCCCGGGCGGTGCTGGGGATCCCGGCGTCGGCGAGCACCCGGGCGGTGGCCCCGGCGACCTGGGGGCGGAAGGCACGGGTGAAGCTGTCGACGAAGAGCAGTGCCGTGGCCGGTTCGGCGGTTCTCGTCCCGCGCAGCTGGGAGCGCAGGGCGCGTCGGGAGGCGAACGCGGGGATCGAGCGCCGGGTCGTGACTCCTCCGAGCCGGGCCAGCAGCCTGCCGAGCGGCCCGCGCAGCAGGGCGTTGACGGGGCGGGCGGCGAAACCGGCGAGCGCGGACGTCAGGGGCAGCCAGCCGAGCGAGTAGTGGGAACGGGGCCGGAGCCTGCCCTTGTAGTGCTGGTGCAGGAACTCGGCCTTGTAGGTCGCCATGTCGACGCCGACGGGGCAGTCGGTGGAGCACGCCTTGCAGGACAGACACAGGTCGAGGGCGTCACGCACCTCGGTCGAGCGCCAGCCGTCCTGGATCGACTCGCCGCGCACCATCTCCTGCAACAGGCGGGCGCGGCCCCTGGTGGAGGCGTTCTCCTCGCCGGTGGCCCGGTAGCTGGGGCACATCACGCCGCCCGCATCACCGCGGCAGCGGCCGACGCCGACGCAGCGGCGGGCCGCGCCGGTGAAGCCGTCCTTGTCGTGCGGGAAGGTGAACGCCGTGTCGAGGAGGGGCAGTTCGCGCAGCGCCAGGTCGGCGTCGAGCGGGGCCGGAGCGACGATGACGCCGGGGTTCAGGATCCCCTCCGGATCGAAGATCCGCTTGAAGGCGGCGAACGTCTCGACCATCCGGTGGCTGTACATGATCTCCAGCAGCTCACCGCGCGCCCGCCCGTCGCCGTGCTCCCCCGACAGCGTCCCGCCGTGCTCGACGACGAGGGCGGCCGCCTCGGTGAGGAACCGGCGGGTGGCGGCCCGGCCGGCCTGCGTGGCGAGGTCGAAGTCGATGCGCACGTGCACGCAGCCGGCGCCGAAGTGCCCGTAAAGCACCCCGGTGAGTTCGTGGCGGGCCAGCAGGTCACGGAAGTCCCGCAGATAGACGGCGAGGTCCTCGGGGGCGACCGCCGCGTCCTCCCAGCCGGGCCAGGACTCGCGGCCGTCCACCAGGCGGGCGGCGAGCCCGGCCCCGTCCTCGCGGACCCGCCACAGCGAGCGGCGTTCGGCGGCGCTCTCCACGACCCGGCCGCCGGTCATCCGGCCCCGGGCCTTGAGGACGTCGAGCAGTTCGGCCGCCCGGGTGGTGACCGTCGCCGGGTCCTCGCCGTCGAGTTCGACGTAGAGCCAGGCACGCCCCTCGGGCAGGCCGGTGACGGCGTCCGGACCGCGCCGGGCGCGCATGGTGGCGACGATCGCCTCGTCCATGCCCTCCACGGCGGTGGGTTCCCAGCGCAGGATCTCCGGGACGTCCTCGGCGGCGTCGACGACGTCGTCGTAGCCGAGGGCGAGCAGCGCGGAGGCGGGTGCGGTGGCGACCAGACGTACGGTCGCGCCCGTGACGACCGCGCAGGTGCCCTCGGTGCCGACCAGGGCGCGGGCAGCGTCGAAGCCGTTCTCCGGCAGGAGGTGGTGCAGTTGGTAGCCGGAGACCTGGCGGGGGACGCGGCCGAGTTCGGTGCGGATCGGCGCCAGGTTGTCGGCGATCAGGCGGTGTACGTCCGCTTCGAGGCGGGCGACGCGTCGGACCGCGTCGGTGTCGTCCGGGTCGGCGGCGTGCAGTCCGGCGTGGTCGGCCACGGCACGCGTCCCGTCGGCGGTGACGATGTCCAGGGATTCGATGTGGCCGCTGGTCCGCCCGTGGCGGACGGACCGGTTGCCGCACGCGTCGTTGCCGATCATTCCGCCGAGGGTGCAGCGGCTGTGCGAGGACGGGTCGGGGCCGAACGTGAGCCCGTGGCCCCCGGCGGCGTCCCGCAGCGTGTCGAGGACCACGCCCGCCTCGACGCGCGCCGTGCCCGCCTCGGTGTCGATGGCCAGGATCCGGTTCATGTACCGGGAGAAGTCCAGCACGACACCGGGTCCGACCGCGTTGCCCGCCATGCTGGTGCCGCCGCCCCGGGCGGTGACCGGGATGCCCTCCTCCCGGCAGGCCCGCAGCACCGCGCACACGTCGTCGGTGGTGCGCGGGAACGCCACCGCACGCGGCGGCACCCGGTAGTTGGAGGCGTCGTAGGCGTAGGGGCCCGTGCCTCCGGGCCCGGTTTCCACCCGCAGGCCGGGCGCGGTCTGCGCGAGGCGGGCCGACAGACCGGCCAGGTCGCGGGTGGCGTTCGTCATCGCCGTGCCGCTCCGGACGTACCGGTCTCCACCGCGGCCGCCCACGCCTGAAGGCCCGCGTCCACGGCCGACTCGTCGATCACAAGCGCCGGGATCATCCGCACGACCTGGTTCCAGGCCCCGCACAGCAGCAGGAGCAGGCCCTCGTCGACGGCGGCGCGCTGCACGCGGGCGGCGGTCTCGGGGTCGGGGCTGCCGTCCTCGGTGACGAACTCGGAGGCCTGCATCAGGCCGAGGCCCCGTACGTCCCCGATGGCCTCGGTCCGCGCGGCCACCTGCTCCAGGCCGTGCCGCAGCCGGGCGCCCATCGTCTCGGCGTTCTCGACGAGCTTCTCGTCGCGGACGACGTCGAGGGTGGCGACGGCCGCGGCGCACGACACCGCGTTGGCGCCGTAGGTGCCGCCCTGCGAGCCCGGCCAGGCCTTGCCCATCAGTTCCTCGGAGGCGGCGATGCCGGACAGCGGGAATCCGCTGGCGAGGCCCTTGGCGGTGATCAGGATGTCGGGCGTGACCCCGAAGTGGTCGTGTCCCCAGAACCGGCCGGTGCGGCCCACCCCGGTCTGCACCTCGTCGAGGATCAGCAGGAAGCCGTGCCGGTCGGCCCGCTCCCGCAGTCCCTCCAGGAAGGCTCGGGTGGCGGGCACGTATCCGCCCTCACCGAGTACCGGCTCGACGATGACCGCGGCCGTGTCGGCGGGCGAGGTGATGGTCTGGAGGGTGTAGTCGAGCTCCTGGAGGGCGAAGCGGGTGGCGGTGTCCTCGTCCCAGCCGTACCGGTAGGCCGACGGGAACGGGGTGACGACCACGCCACTCATCAGCGGGGAGAAGCCGGACCTGAAGCGGGTGCCGGAGGTGGTCATGGCGGCCGCGGCCACGGTCCGGCCGTGGAAGCCACCGTGACAGACCAGCACGTTCGGGCGGCCGGTGGCCTGCCGGGCCAGCCGCAGCGCGGCCTCCACCGCCTCGCTGCCGGAGTTGGTGAAGAACAGGCTGTCCAGGCCGGTCGGCAGCACCTCGCCGAGCCTGTCGACGAGCTGCCGCAGCGGTTGGTGCATGACGGTCGTGTACTGGCCGTGGACCAGCGTGCCCACCTGCTCCTGCGCCGCCGCCACGACCCTGGGGTGGCAGTGGCCGGTGCTGGTGACGCCGATGCCGGCGGTGAAGTCGAGATAGCGGCGGCCGTCCTCGCCGTACAGGTGGACGCCCTCGCCCCGGGCTGCCACGACGGGCGTTGCCTGGCGAAGGTGCGGCGACAGTGCGGTCATGTTCGTCTCCCGGCCAATGCGTTGCGGACTACTCCGGCATCCCGAGCATCTCCACCCGTTCGGAAGCGGACAACGCGTGATGTGTCCAGCCGGGAGGCGGTGTTCGGACGTTGTGTCAACCGAGCCGGGTGCGGCGGGGCGTCCGAGGCTCCGGTGAACCACCGTCGGCCCGCTGTTGCGCAGGTCAGCCACGCTTGTCACAGTGTCCGGGCGGGCAGGGAGGCACCATGAGCGAGTATGTCGAAAGGTCCGGGACGTCCGAAGCCGGCGGCCCGGGCGGCGCCCCCACGGGCGGTGTGCTGACGATCGCCGACGTCCTGGCCCTCCCGGTGCTGGCCGCGGGGCGGCCGGAGGTCGTCACCGGCGGGGCTGGGCTCGACCGACCCGTCCGCTGGGTCCACATCACCGAACTGACGGACCCCGCCTCCTTCCTCAAGGGCGGCGAACTCGTCCTGACCACCGGCATGCCGCTGCCTCAGGACACGGCGGGCGTGCGCCGCTACGTCGACGAACTCGCCGACGTCGGCGCGGCGGCCCTGGTCATCGAACTCGTACGGCGCTACCACCGGCCGCCCGACGCGCTCATCCAGGCCTGCCGGACCCGTGGACTGCCGCTCGTCACCCTGGCCGAGGACGTCAACTTCCTGGAGGTCACCCAGGTCGTCCACACCCTCATCCTCGGTAACCAGACCGATGCCATGCGCCGGACCCAACGCGTCCACGAGGCGTTCACGGCCCTGACGTTGCGCGGCTCGGGCCCGGAGGAGGTGGTGCGGGCGGCGGCGGAGATGAGCGGCCGCACGGTCGTCCTGGAGAACCTGGTGCACCAGGCGCTGATCTGCGAGCCCTCCGGCAGCACCGTGGACGAGGCCCTGACCGGCTGGGAACAGCGCTCCAGGGCGACACCTCCCGGCGATCACACGCAGGTCAGCGGCCCCGAGAGCTGGCTCGTTGCGCCCGTGGCGTACCAGGGCGAACGCTGGGGACGGGTCGCCATGCTCCCGCCCCCGTCCGGCACCCCGGCCTCCGCTCCGGCGGCGTTCGTGCCCGAGGACGTCACCGTCCTGGAGCGTACGGCGATGGCCCTCACGATCGCCCGTCTCATCCACGCCACCCCGTGGGAGCGCACGGCACACCGCAGCGCGTTGCGCGATCTCGCCGAACAGCGCCACCACTCCCCCGAGGACGCCCATGCCCGGCTGGCCGCGCTGGGCCTGCCCACCGAGGGCGGCCTCTTCCTGGCCGTGCTGGCGGACGTCCGCGGCAAGGACGACGACAGCGGTCCGGAGGCCCGGCTGTCGCAGGAGCTCAGGACGACGGGTGTGCCGGCGCTCGTCGGCACACTGGCCCCCGGCCGGCTCGGCGTCCTGCTGGCCCTGCGGCCGTCCCAGCCGTGGCGGCCCGTCGTCGAGCGGCTGAGCCGTGTCGTCCTCGACCTGTGTCCCGAGGCTGTCGTGAGTGTCGGTCCGGAGGTCACCCTCCTCTCCGACGCCGCTCGTTCCTTCCGCGCGGCGGCCCGCGTCGCCGAGGCGGCCCTGCCCGGCGGACCGCTCCCCGAGGGCAGGACCTTCCACGAGCTGTCCGACATCGGCCTGCGCCACCTGCTGTACGCGCTGCGCGAGGACACCCGGATCCAGGACTACGCCGAGCGACAGCTCGGGCGCCTCATCGAGCACGACGCCCGGCACGGCACCGATCTGCTGTCGACCCTGCGCCACTATCTGGACGCGGCGGGCAACAAGACCACCACCGCCCGGCTCGGCGCCCTGTCCCGGGAGACCGTCTACCAACGCCTGCGCACCATCGAGCGGCTCCTCGAACGTGACCTGGAGTCCGGCGAACAGCGCACCGAACTGCATGTGGCGCTCACCGCGCTCGACGTTCTCCGGCTCGGCTGACGCACGGTGACACAAGGCGCGCCGACGACCCCGCGCACGGCCGGTGCTGAGCAGCAGCCAGGTGTGGTCCACCCGCACCGCCCGTCCGGGATCACTCGTCGTTGACCCAGCGCATGAGCCGTTGCAGCGGGTAGAAGCCGTCGTGCGAGAGGCCCGGGGGCATGCCGCCCGCCCCGCCGAGGGACACCACGCGCTGCACTCCGGCGCAGGCGAGGGCGTCGCGCAGGTCCGCCTTGCGGGAGTCGGGGTACACGCCGACCGTCTGGGTGGCGACCCCTGCGTGCCGCACGGCCTCGGACAGCTCGCCGACCGGAACGACGTCGACGATCTTTCCGTCGGGGTGGAAGTCGACGGGTTCGGGAGAGCGGATGACCAGGCCCCGGCCGTCGTAGCCGCCCCACACCCGGTACTCGGGGGCCATGGACTTCAGGACGTCGATCTCCTCGCGCAGTTCGGTCGCGACCTGAGGGCCGCCCGCCGAGCTGAACTCCCGGGCCACGCCGAGGCGTTCGCACAGGAGGGCGGCGTAGCGGTCGGCGTCCTCCCAGGATCCCTCGACGAACTGGAAGCGGCTGGCGACGCAGGCCTGTTGGTTGAAGAACGTGGCGTCGGCGGCGCCCGCTTCCGCGGCCCGGGCCAGCGTCTCGGGGGACGTGAAGGCCTCGCGGCCGATCAGGGAGATGGAGGTCTTGGGGTCGAAGGAGACGAGCTCGAACCCCGGGCCGACGTACCTCAGCGCCCCGCGGATGGTGCTCTCGCCGCCCCAGGCGACCAGCTTGTCGAAGAACTGCGGGCGGAACAGCACGCTCTCCACCGTCTCGTCGCCGCCCCGCCAGTACACCGCGGAGAACGAGCGCACCACGGGGTGCCCGGGGGCCACCGCGGCCATGGTGCGCAGGATCGCGGTGGCGGTGAACAGGTCGTTCGAGGGCAGCTTCAACAGGTTGACGCCCTTGGTGAGGGCTCCGCGCACGACGGACATCGCGGCGACACCGGGCGCGTTGCCGGCGATGATGTGCACCAGGCGCGGCGGGAAGGCGCGGGTGGCCGCGGTCCGGTTCCCGGGCAGCCGCACCTCGCGCCAGCCGTCGAGCACGTCCGCGCCACCGAGTTCGTGGTCGATCTGCGCGTACAGGCCGGGCCGCTGGAAGCTGCGCCACAGCACGGCGTAGGCGCGTTCGAGCACTTCCGCGGGCAGCGGACTGACCCGGACCATCCGCTCCAGTGCCTCGGCGAGCAGTCCCTCGCGGTCCGCCCTGAGCGCCTCGCCGGTCTCCACCAGCAGGTCGACGATCTCCGCCACGGGCACCTGGAACGCGGGCCCGGGTTCGGTGCGGGGCCACACGAGGTGGTCCAGGTCGAGGGCCGGCGCGGTGAAGGCGGCGCCGGGACGGCCGTGCGCGGTGTGGGAGTTGTGGTCGACCTCGCCGCGGACCACGTGGACGACGGGTACGGAACCTGCCGCGGTGGTGTCGAGCATGGTGCCGCTCATCAGTGGATCATCCCTCGCACGTAGGAGTCGAGTGTCGCCGCGCAGGTGACCTTGTCGTCGCCGCCGAGGTCGCCGTAGCGCCGGATGTCGGGCAGGACGACGGGTCCCGCTCTGCCGCAGTCGCACGGCGAGAAGTCGACGAAGACCCGGTCGCCGCTGATGAGTCCGCCCCAGCGGCCCTCCAGGGAGACGTCCAGGAAGGCGAACCGCCCCTCCACGACGCCGTGTTCCGCATTGAGCAGCGTCTCGCCCGGCTGGTCGAGCACGAGGGGGATCACCCACGGCGGCACGTGGTAGTTGCCCTTCTCGCAGGCGGGGCAGGAGCCCTGCATCTCGGTCATGCCGTAGCTGCGGACGCGCCGCACGCCGTCGTAGAAGGCGGCGAACTGCGCCTGGTAGTCGTCGGGCAGCGCCCGGCCCTTGTTGCCGCCGCCACTGAGCACCAGCGTGTCCGGGTGGAGGCTCCCGTCGGCCACACCCCGGGCCCGCAGCGCCTGGATCAGGGTGAACTGCTGGTTGTTCATCCCGGCGATCAGCAGCGGCTCGTCGCGGTGCGCGGCGATGTCGTCGACGATCCGGGCGACGGCCGCGCCCAGTTCCTCCTCGCGGGACTCGGAGGCGGACTCGAAGGAACTGATCTCCTGCGGGGTCGCGGTGCCCTCCGCCATCCGGCGGCGCAGCAGCGCGCTGCTCATCAGCTCGGACACCCTGAGCGGCTCCTCGGTGAGCAGCTGTGTCTCGCCGGGCCTGGCGAAGACGTCCGCGTGCCAGCGAAAGCCGTCGATGGACCGCATCGGACCGCTCGCCGGTGCGAGCAGATAGCCACGGCGGGTGGGCTTCGGCGGGAGCGGGTCGGGCCAGCAGGTGACGTGTTCCAGGATGTCGTGCAGGAAACTCAGGTCGCCGGCGTCGCAGTTGAGGAAGGAGACCTTTCCCGAGGTGCCGCTGGTGATGTACGGGCGGTGGCCGGCGGCGGTGACGCGTTCGGTCCACTCGTCGATGTCGTTCACGCCCTCGATGTCGACGTCCTTGGGTTCGACCGCCGACACGGTCGCGTACCAGCGCAGGAGCCGGTCCCAGCGGCCGCCGGTGATGAGGGAGAGCGGGTACGACTTGTAGCTGGTGTGCGAGAACAGCAGCGGCACGAGGTCCTCGAAACCGGTGATCTCGCGTACGTCGGTCTCCTCCGCCCGGGTGCGCAGCAGCGGGACGCGCTCGCGGTGGGCGGCGAAGGCCTCCCGCGCTGCTTCCAGCTGCAACTCCCGGGTGTCCTGGCCGGGTTGGCCGAACGGGTCGTCGGATGCGACCAGGGCCCGGAGCTGCTCGCGTGCGGTTGCCACAGAACCACCTCAATCAGTTAGGACGTCGCGTTCTTCGCGAGGTATGACGACTCGATCGCGGTCAGATCGGCGCGCAGCTCCGCCGGGGTGCCGGTCATGGTGACGCGGCCGCGGTGCAGGACGTACACCCGGTCCGCGATGTCCAGCACCTTGCGGACGTGCTGTTCGACCAGCAGCGCGCCGAGGCCCTGGTCCGCCGCCTCGCGCACCGCGCGCAGGAGCCGGTCGACCACGAGCGGGGCGAGGCCGAGCGACAGTTCGTCCGCGAGGAGCAGCTTGGGGGCGCGGCCCAACGCGCGCGCCAGGGACAGCATCTGCTGCTCGCCGCCCGACAGCATGCCCGCGCCGGTCCTGAGTCGTTTCTCGAGTTCGGGAAAGAGCCGCAGGGCCTGCCGGGCCGGCACCCGGCCGACCCGCAGGTTGTCCGCGGTGTCGAGGCGGGTGAAGACCGCCCGCTCCCCGACGTATGCCAGGCCCTGACGGGCGCGGCGGTGCAGCGGTGCGCGGCCGGTCCCGCCCAGCCAGCGCACCTCGCCTCCCATCGGGTTCAGGTCGCCCGCCAGCACCCGCAGGGTCGTGGTCTTGCCCGCGCCGTTGGGTCCGAGCAGGGCGACGACCTCGCCGGGGCGGACCTCGATGTCGAGGTCCCGTACGACGGGTTGACTGCCGTATCCGGCGGACAGGGCGCGTGCTTCGATCAGGGGGTGTCCGGTGTCGTCCACGGACGGGCTCCTTTGCTCGGGCTCCGGGTCGCTCTCGCGGCGGACGATCAGCCGGCGTGCGGCGCCGTCAGCAGCTTGCGCACGTCGACGAACGTCGACCCCGCCTTCGCCCACTCGATCTTTCCGCCGCGGATGGTCAGCTCGGTGGCGGTGGTGTTGTGGATGCGGTCCAGACCCTTGATCGGCAGGGCCGTCGACGGCTTCCAGGTCAGCGCCGGGGTCAGTCCGCCGGTGTCGATGCCCGACGTGGTGTCGAGCTCCTGCACCAGGGCCTTCGCCGAGATCGTGGACAGCTTCTGGGCGGCCTCGGTGAAGACCTTGAAGGCCACCCAGGTCGTGCCGTTGGCGCCGTTGGTGGTGTCGATGTCCTTGCCCTTGGCCGCCGCGACGAAGTCCTTCCAGGCGGGGTCGGAGATCGGCGGGTAGTAACCGGTGATCGCGGCGCCCTCCAGCGGACTGCTCGCGCCGCCGGTGCTCTCGGCGAGCTGCGGGGTGAGGTTGCCGACGACGCTGCCGAGCTTCGTCTTGGCGCCGGACTGCACGTACGACTTCACGAACAGGCCCGAGGCGGTGCCCATGATGACGCTCACGCAGTCGCTGCCCTTGGTGGCGGCGGCGACCTGCGGAGCGAGGTCGGAGGCGGTGAGCGGCACCTTGATGTCCTTGGGCGCCGGCGCCCCGGCGGAGACCGCGCCGAGGGTGAGGAACTGCGAGACGACGGCGGCTGCGGCCACGTCGTAGCGCACGCCGGAGATCTTCTTGCAGCCGCTCTGCACCAGCTGCCGGCCGTGGGCCGCGAACACCACCGGGGTGCCGCCGTTGACCGGGAAGGACAGCGGGTTGGAGAACTCCGCCGCCGAGACGCCGGTGCCGCCGATGTACGGGATGCCGGCCTTCTGCAGGATGGGCATGTAGCGGTCACCGGCGAGGCTGTACGACCCCACCACCGCGACCACCTTCTCCGCGACCGCCTGCTGGGCGCACTTCTCGGCCTCGTCGGGGTTGTTCTTCTCGTTGCAGGTGAGGACCTTCAGCGGGGCGCCCTTGATGCCGCCGTTGGCGTTGATCCACTTTTCGTACGCCTGGGCGGTGAGCCGGACCCCGGGCTGGGCGCTGCCCTGGGTGTCCTCCGGGGTCCAGACCATCACCTTGACCGGTGTGCCCTTCAGCGAGGAGGTCTCGGCCGAACTGCCGGACGCCTCTCCCCCGCACCCTGCGGCGAGCAGGACTCCGGTCACCGCGAGACAGCTCGCAGCCGTCGTTCTGCGTCGTCGTGAGTCGTTCATGGTTCCTCCGCGGGGCTCGTCGTCGAGATGGCGAACAGCATGGGGTGCGTTTTGCAGTTAGTGAAGTACTCTCGGCACAATTATTTAAATGAATGTGCTGTCTCGGCCCCGCACCGGGAGGTTCCCCGATGGACGACATCCTGCGTTTCGCGCTGCTCGGCCTGGGGCTGGGCGCGCTCTACGCGCTCACCGCCCACGGCATCGTGCTGGTCTACCGGGGCTCCGGCGTCCTGAACTTCGCGCACGGCGCGATCGGGATGGCCGGCGCCTACGTCCAGTGGGAGCTCGCCTCCCAGCACGATGTGCCGTACTGGCCCGCCACCGCGTGCGGTGTGCTCGCCTCCGCGGTGCTGGGCGTGCTCACCCATCTGCTGGTGCTCCGTCCGCTACGCAGGGCTTCCTCGCTGGCCCGGCTGGTCGGCACCCTGGCGGTGTTCATCGTGCTCACCGCGATCGCCGTCAAGCGCTACGGCGACAGCCTGCAACTGGTGCCGGGCAAGCTGCCCACCAAGCTGCTGACGGTCGCCGGGGCGACGGTCTCCGAGGACCGCGTCTGGCTGCTCGCCATCGCGCTCGCCATCACCGCGCTCCTCCATCTCCTGTACAAGCGCACCCTGTTCGGCCTGGGCACCACGGCGGTCGCGGAGAACGAGGGTGCCGCCGCCGCGCTCGGCTGGTCCCCGGATCTGATCGCCACCGGCAACTGGGCGCTGGGCTCGGCGCTGGCCGGGCTCACGGGCATCCTGATCGTGCCGGTGATCGGACTGTCGGTGACCGGCCTGACCACCCTGCTGCTGAGCGCGCTGGCCGCCGCCCTCGTCGGCAGGTTCTCGTCGTTCCCCGTCACGCTGGCGGGCGGACTGGTCATCGGGGTCGTGCAGTCCGAACTGACCCGCTTCGGCACCGACGTCACCGGGCTCGCCTCGTCGGTGCCCTTCCTGTTCATCGCCCTGGTGCTGGTCGCACGCGGCCGGGCGCTCCCGCTGCGCGGCATGTTCCTGGACCGGCTGCCCGGCCTGGGCACCGGAAGGGTTCGCCCCGTACCGCTGGCTCTCACGGTCGTGGTCGGGCTGGTACTGGTGAGCCTGTCGACACCGCTGTGGGCCGACGCGATCACCACCACCCTGGTGCTGTCGCTGATCATCCTGTCGATCATCGTGGTCACCGGTTACGCGGGGCAGGTGTCCCTCGCGGCGTACGCCCTCGCCGGGACCGGCGCCTTCATCGCGGGTCACACCGCGGCCGACTGGGGATGGCCCTTCGAACTCGCTCTGCTGGCAGGTGTGTTGGGAACCGTGCCGATCGGCCTGCTCTTCGCGCTCCCGGCGGTCCGCACCCGCGGCGTCAACCTCGCGATCATCACGCTCGGCCTCGGCACCACGCTGGAGGCGATGGTCTTCCAGAACACCGACCTGTCCACGACCACCGGCAGCGACGGCATCGCCGTGGGCAAGCAGACCCTCTTCGGGATCAGCGTCTCCGGAGTCGACCATCCGCAGCGGTACGCCTCCGTGGTGCTCGTGCTGTTCGTCGCCGCCGTGCTCGTCGTCGCCAACGTGCGGCGCAGCCGAACGGGCCGCCGTCTCGTCGCCGTACGGGCGAACGAGCGGGCCGCCGCCGCCCTCGGCATCGACGTCCGCGCGGCCAAGCTCTACGCCTTCGGCCTGTCCGCGGCCATCGCCGCGCTCGCCGGGGTGCTCACCGGTTTCCGTTCGACCTCGGTGGTCTTCTCCGACTTCGCCAGCTTCAACTCCATCACCGCGCTCGGGCTCGCGGTCATCGGCGGCGTCGGCTTCCTCGTCGGACCGCTGTTCGGCGCGACCTTCGCCGCCGGCACGGTCGGTGCCCGGTTCGGGGACCTGGTGCTGCCCGGGCTGAGCGAGTGGATGCCGCTGATCGGCGGGGTCATCCTGGTCCTGACGCTGGTGGGCAACCAGGACGGCATCGCGAAGGAACTCGGCGGCCGGGCCGCGGACATCCGACACCGGGTGGCCTCGAAGCGCGGCGCGCCCGCGCGGAAGGCCGAAGAGGCGACCGCGGCCGTGCGGAAGGCCGTACCGGAGGCCACGCCGGGCGAGCAGCGGGAAGCGGCCGGAGTGGATGTGCCGCGCGCCGCGCCGCTCCCGCTCCAGGTGCGTGATCTCACCGTGCGCTACGGCGGTGTCGTCGCCGTCGACGGGCTCTCGCTGGACGTCGAACCGGGCCGGGTGGTCGGGCTGATCGGCCCCAACGGCGCCGGCAAGACCTCCGCCATCGACGCCGTCACCGGATTCACCCGGTCCGCGTCCGGCGTCGTGCGTCTGGGCGACCGGGACGTGACCCGGCTGCCCGTGCACCGGCGGGCCGCGGCCGGGCTCAGCCGGTCCTTCCAGTCGCTGGAGCTGTTCGAGGACATGACCGTCCTGGACAACCTGTACGCGGCCTGCGACCGTCCCGGCCGTTGGGCGTACCTCACGGACCTGGTCCGTCCCGGCAGTCGCCCGCTGCCCGCCCATGTGCTGGTCGCGGTACGGGAGTTCGGGCTGGAGGACAGTCTGGACCGACCCGTGGGCGACCTGTCCTACGGCGAGCGGCGGCTGCTGGCCATCGCCCGGGCGATGGCGGCCTCGCCGTCCGTGCTGCTCCTCGACGAACCCGCGGCGGGACTGTCGGACGACGAGACGCGGGAGCTGGCCCACCTCGTCCGGCGGCTGGCCGAGGACTGGGGCATGGGGGTGCTGCTCGTCGAGCACGACGTCGACATGGTCATGAGCGTCTGCGACCAGGTCGTCGTACTGGACTTCGGACACCGGATCTGCGCCGGCACGCCCGAGGAGGTGCGCCTCGATCCCGCGGTGCGGGCGGCCTACCTGGGCGACCTGGAGCCGGAGACGCTGGCCTGACCGGCCGCGCACGGGGACAGCAGAAAGCCGGAGGCGCCGTACTGAAGCGCCTCCGGCTTTCTGCGACACCAGCCGCGTCACGCGTCCCGCAGGTCCGCGACGTACGGCTGGTGGGAGAGCAGCCCGCCGTCCACGCGCAGGGTGTGCCCGGTGACGAAGGCCGCCTCGTCGGACGCGAGGAAGACGACCGCCGACGCGACGTCCTCCGGGCGCCCCAGGCGCGGGGTGAGGTGGTGGCGCAGCATCGCCTCCCGGATCGCCCCGTGCGCCGAACCGGAACTGGCCGGCGTGACGATGAACCCTGGCGCGATGGCGTTGCAGCGCACGCCCTGCTTGCCGTACTGGGTGGCGACGTACTGTGTGAGGTTGATGAGGGCCGCCTTGGACGCCCCGTATGCGGGATTGCGCAGGTCGCCGGAGAGGCCGGCGCCGGACGAGGTGTTGATGATGGAGCCGCCGCCGCGCGCGACCATGTGCGGGACCGCGGCCTGGATGGCGACCATGGTCCCGCGCAGGTTGATCCGCATCGTGTCGTCCCACACCGCCGGATCCGCGTCGACGACGGCGAGGTCCTGGCGGGCGGCCAGGTGGGTGGCCGCCGCGTTGTTGTGCAGGACGTCGAGGCCGCCGTACGTCTCGACCGCCGCGGCCACCATGGCCCGTACGCTCTCCACGTCGCCGAGATCGACGGCGACCGCCGTCGCGGAGCCCCCGGCGGCGCGGATCTCCTCCGTCACCGCCTTGGCGCCGTCGAGGTTGAGGTCCGCGACCACCGTGTGGGCGCCCTCGACCGCCAGACGGCGGGCGGTGGCCGCGCCGATGCCGGACGCGGCCCCGGTGACGACGGCTATCTTGTCTTCGAGTCGCGCCATGGCCGAACCGCCTTTTCTACTCGGTGAGTTGACTGCCTACGACCGACACGAACGAGACGCACTCGCCCGGTCCGCCGCCGAGGTTGTGGGTGAGGGCGAGCGAGCGTCCTTCGGCCACCGACTGCACGGTCCGCTCGGCCGGTGCCTCGCCCCGCAGTTGCAGCCACGCCTCGAACATCATCCGCAGGCCCGAGGCGCCGATGGGGTGGCCGAAGGCCTTCAGGCCGCCGTCCGGATTGACCGGCAGCGAGCCGTCCAGGTCGAACGCCCCGCTGGTGACGTCCTTCCAGCCCTGGCCGCGCTCGGAGAAGCCCAGGTCCTCCATCAGCACCAACTCGGTGGGCGTGAAGCAGTCGTGGACCTCGGCCAGCGCCAGCTCGGTACGTGGGTCGGTGATGCCCGCCTGGCGGTAGGCCTCCTGCGCGGAGGCGACGACCTCCGGGAAGGTCGTGAAGTCGTACTCCGGGTCGAGGAGCCCGTCCGCCGGGCCGGCGACGAAGGACAGCGCCTTCACGAAGATCGGCTTGTCGGTGTACCGGTAGGCGTCCTCGGCGCGGACGACGATCGCCGCCGCCGAGCCGTCGGACACGCCCGAGCAGTCGAAGACGCCGAGCATGCCCGCGACGATCGGGGCCGCCTTGATGCGCTCGGTCGGGACCTCCTTGCGGAACTGGGCGCGGGGGTTGCGGGCCCCGTTGAAGTGGTTCTTCCAGGCGATCCGGGTGATGACGTCCTTCATCTCCTCGTCCGCCAGGCCGTACTTGGCGGCGTAGGCGGGGGCGAGGAGGGAGAAGTTGGCCGGGGCGGTGATCTCCCCGCGGCTGTCGTCGCCCGCGCCCGGGATGACGGTGCCCGACAGCCCGGACATGCCGGAGTCCTTGAGCTTCTCCACGCCGACGGCCATCGCCACGTCGTACGCCCCTGAGGCGACGGCGTAGCAGGCGTTGCGCAGTGCCTCGGAGCCGGTCGCGCACATGTTCTCTACGCGGGTGACCGGCTTGTTGGGCAGGTGGAGCGCCCGGCTCAGGGTCAGTCCGGACACGCCGGAGGCCTGGGTGCCGAACCAGTACGCGTCGATGTCGTCGAGGGTGATGCCGGCCGAGGTGACCGCCTCGCCGACGGCGTCGATCAGCAGGTCGTCCGCCGAGCGGGTCCAGTGCTCGCCGAAGGGCGTGCAGCCCATGCCGACGATCGCGACCCGGTCCCGTATTCCGTGCGAGCCCATCAGTGTGTCCCCTCGGTCTCGTCGGTCTCTCCCGCGCGTACCGGCCGGGCCTTCCAGAAGTAGTTGTGCACGCCGGACGCGGTGACGGTGCGACGGAAGGTCATCTCCACCCGGGCGCCGATGACGGCGTCGGCCTCGGTGGCGTCGGTCAGCTGGCAGCGGAACCGGCCGCCGCCGTCGTAGTCGACGACCACGACGAGCATGGGCGGGCTCGGGGTGTGGGCCAGCCGGTCGACGGTGAACGTGGCGACCGTGCCGCGCACGTGCTCCATCGGCTCGTCGGTCATGGCGTCGACGCTCCGGCAGGAGGTGCACACCCGGTCCGGCGGGAGATGCCGGGTGCCGCACTTCTCGCAACGGGAGGCGACGAAGCCGTACTTCCAGGCGGTGCGGCGGTGGGCGGGCGGGGCATAGGGCGGCTCGGGGTCCGGCCTGCGAGGTGGTTCGCGGTCGAGGAGGCCGCGCCAGGTCAGGTAGGTGGCGTACGGCATCGGGGCGCTGCCCTGCGCGATCTGGGCGGAGACCGGGCAGGCCGCGCGGTGGGCCGGGAGGGCGTCGGTGGTGCGCAGCAGGAGGACTCCGGCGCCGTCGCCGAGTACGACGAGGGCGATGGTCTCGCCGGGCCGGGCCCGGTCGAGGACGTCGGCGAGGAGCAGCCCGGCCTGGGCGGTGCCGGCGTTGCCGATCGCTCCGGCCAGGTCCGGAGTCACTGCCTCGGGGCGGACACCGGCTGTGCGCCGGACCGCCGCGCACGCGCGGGCGTGCAGGCCCGCGACCGCGAAGTGGTCGATCGAGCCGATGTCGACGGCCGCGTGGTCGAGGGCCGCGGTGAGCGCCTTGTCCGCGAGAGACACGTAGATCTCCTCGGCGAAGCGCTCCTCCCAGACCCGGGAGGAGGCGGCGCCGGGCAGGCGCCAGCGTTCGAGGATCTCGTCGCTGACCGTGTCGTGGGCGAGCAGCTCCGCGATGACGGGGGCGCCGTTGCGGTGTCCGCCGAAGACGAACGCCGCCGCCCCGTCGCCGCCCGCGATCTCGTCGCTGCCGCCAGGCAGGCCGGTGCGCAGGTCGGACAGGACCGTCAGGGTCGGGATCGGGGAGCGGGCGGCGGTCAGCAGCGCGCCGAGACCCGAGCGGACCGAACCGGCCATGTCGGCGGCGAGCACGTGCTCGTCCAGGCCGAGCGCGGCGTGCACGGCGGTCGCGTTCGTCTTGTCGAGGTAGGCGGGGGCGGCGGTGGCGAGGAAGAGCTGGCCGATGCGGCCGCGCAGGCCGTCACGGGCCAGGGCGCCGCGGGCCGCCTCCACCGCCATGGACGTGGTGTCCTCGTCGTAGCCCGCGACCGCGCGGGTCCCCTTGCCGCCCCGCGCGCCCAGGACGGCGGCGACGTCGGCCCGCGCGAGCCGGTGGTACGGCACGTAGGCGCCGTATGCGATCAGTCCGGCCATGTCAGCGACCTCCATTGGCGTTGGTTGCGTCCGTCGGCCGCTCGAAGACGGCGGCCAGTCCCTGGCCGCCGCCGAGGCACATGGTCTCCAGGCCGTAGCGGGCCTGGCGGCGGTCGAGTTCGCGCAGCAGGGTGGCGAGGATGCGGCCGCCGGTGGCGCCGACGGGGTGGCCCAGCGAGATGCCGGAGCCGTTGACGTTGAACCGTTCGAAGTCGGTCTCGGTCAGGTCCCATGCGCGGGTGCAGGCGAGCACCTGGGCGGCGAAGGCCTCGTTGAGTTCGATCAGGTCGATGTCGGCGAGCTTCAGGCCCGCCCGTTCCAGGGCCCTGGCGGTGGCGGGCACCGGGCCGATGCCCATCGTCTCGGGCGGCACGCCGACGACGGCCCAGGAGACCAGACGGGCCAGCGGGCGCAGGCCGAGTTCGGCGGCGCGCTCGGGGTGGGTGACGACGCACAGGGCGGCGCCGTCGTTCTGGCCGCTGGCGTTGCCTGCCGTGACGGTCGCCTCCGGGTCCTGCCGGCCAAGGACGGGACGGAGCTTGGCGAGCTTGTCCAACGAGGAGTCGGGGCGCGGGTGTTCGTCGGTGTCGACGACCGTCTCGCCCTTCCGGCCGCGTACGGTGACGGGCACGATCTCGTCGGTGAAGCGGCCCTCCCGCTGGGCCGCGACGGCCTTCTCGTGGGAGCCCAGGGCGAGTTCGTCCTGTTCCTCGCGGGGGATGGCGTACTCGCGTCGCAGGTTCTCGGCGGTCTCCAACATGCCACCCGCGACGGGGTGGTTGACGCCGCCGGAGGTGACCCGGCCGCGGGCCAGCCGGTCGTGCAGCGTGGTGCCCGCGCCCCGCACGCCCCAGCGCACGTCGGTGGTGTAGAACTCGGCCTGGCTCATGGACTCGACACCACCGGCCAGCACGAGGTCGCTCGCGCCGGTCTGCACCTGCATCGCCGCGGTGATGATCGCCTGGAGCCCCGAGCCGCAGCGGCGGTCGATCTGCAGTCCCGGCACCTCCACGGGCAGGCCCGCGTCCAGGGCGGCGACCCGGCCGATGGCGGGTGCCTCGCCGTTGGGGTAGCACTGGCCCAGCAGGACGTCGTCCACGGCGGCGGGCGGTATGCCGGTGCGTTCCAGCACGGCTCGTATGACCGTGGCCGCGAGTTCGGCCGCCGTCACGTCGCGGAAGACACCGCCGTAGCCGCCGACGGGGGTACGCAGGGGTTCGCAGATCACCGCGTCACGCAGGGGGGCGGGCATCGGCTGGGCCTTTCGTCGGTCGTGTGGGTGTGGGACGTACGGGGGTGAGGTCGGTACGGGGATGAGGCGGCGCTCACATGTACCGGCCGCCGGTCACCTCGAGGACGGCTCCGGTGACGTAGCTCGCCATGTCGGAGGCGAGGAACAGGACGGTCTGGGCGACCTCGGCGGGTTCACCGGCGCGGCCCAGGGGGATCTCGGCGAGCTTGGCGTCCCAGGCGGCCGGGGGCATCGCCTCGGTCATCGCGGTGCGGATCAGCCCGGGCTGCACGGCGTTGACGCGGATGCCCGCTTTCGCGAGCTCCTTGGCGGACGCCTTGGTGAGGCCGACGAGGCCGGCCTTGGCGGCGCTGTAGTTCGTCTGACCGAAGTTGCCGACCTTGCCCGCGATGGAGGAGATGTTGACGATGCTGCCGCCCTGACCGTGCGCGCGCATCGCCTCGGCGGCGAACCGGGTGCCGTTCCAGGCGCCGGTCAGGTGGACGTCGACGACGGCGCGGAAGTCGGCGAGAGCCATCTTGCGCAGCGTCGCGTCCCGGGTGATGCCGGCGTTGTTGACCATCACGCCGACCGGTCCGAAGATGTCGGTGCAGTGGGCGACGAGGGCGGCGACGTCGTCCTCGTCGGTGACGTCACAGCGCAGCGAGCCGGCGGCCACGCCGTCCTTCGCCAGGCGTTCGGCGGCCTGCGCCGCGCTGCCCTCGTTGATGTCACCGAGGACCACGCGGGCACCCTCGGCGCCGAGGACACCGGCGATCTCGAAGCCGATGCCCTGTGCGCCGCCGGTGATCACCGCGTTCCGGCCGTCCAGCAGTCCCATCTCAGCCCGCCCCAGACTCGACGCTATTCCTCATAAATAGATAACCTATTATGCTGAAACAATCAATACAGCGATCGGCTGGGCGAGCGGGGCCGGGACGGGCCGCCCCGCCCGGGCCGGACGAGCCGCTCGCGCGGGGCCGGACGAGGAGACAACGCAGGTGGACATCAGCTATCCCGCGGAGACCGAGACGTTCCGCACCGAGGTCAGGGCGTTCCTCGCCGAGACGCTGCCGCCGGACTGGAAGGGCATCGGCGCCCTCGACGAGGAAGCGGCCTGGGCCTTCGCCCGCGACTGGCGCCTCCGGCTCGCCGAGCGCGGCTTCCTCTCGCTCACCTGGCCCGAGCGCTACGGCGGCCGCGGCCTGTCCAAGCTGCACCAGGTCGTCCTGATGGAGGAGCTCGCCCTGGCGGGAGTGCCGTTCGGGCTGCCGCAGGACACCTTCGGCGTGAAGATGCTGGCGAACACGCTGCTGCGCTGGGGCACGGAGGAGCAGAAGAGCCACTTCCTGCCCCGCATCCTCAGCGGCGAGGACACCTGGTGCCAGGGGTACTCGGAGCCGGACGCGGGTTCGGACCTGGCCTCCCTGAAGACGCGCGCGGTACCGGACGGCGAGGAGTGGGTGATCGACGGCCAGAAGGTGTGGACCTCCGGCGCCCACCACTGCGACTGGATCTTCGTCCTGGCCCGCACGAACCGGGAGGCGTCCAAGCACCGCGGCATCTCCTTCCTCCTCGTCCCGCTCGACCAGCCCGGCGTCGAGGTGCGGCCGTTTCGCATGATGAGCGGGCAGCTGCACTTCAACGAGGTCTTCTTCAACGGGGCCCGCACCCGCGCCGATCTCGTCGTCGGCGGCGTCGACAACGGCTGGACGGTCGCCCAGAGCCTGCTGGGCGTGGAGCGCGGGGAGGAGGCGGCGACCAACCCGATCCTCTTCAAGGCGGAGGTCGAACGTCTCGTCGAGCTGGCGCGTCTGCACGGCAAGGACCAGGACCCCGTCGTCCGGCAGCGGATCGCGTGGTGCTGGTCCAAGGTCGAGATCATGCGCTACCTCGGGTACCGGATCCTCACCGGCTGGCTGAAGGGCGCCGAGCCCGGCCCCGAGACGTCGATCGCCAAGCTGTACTGGAGCGAGTACCACACCGAGGTCACCGACCTGGCGATGGACATCATGGGCCTGCACGGCCAGGTGCCGGTGGGCCGCCCACCCCTGCGCACCTACCGCACCGACGACCCCGGCGCCGCGAACTCCTCGGCGTCCTGGTCGACGACGTACCTGATCGCCCGCTCCGGCACGATCTACGCGGGGACGTCCCAGGTGCAGCGGAACATCCTCGCCGAGAAGGTGCTGGGGCTGCCACGGGAGCCGAGGGCTACGGGAAGTTAGGGCCCGCGCGTCCCTCGCGAGGCAGGTCGAAGGGGTATGCCCGTTGGGTGCCCGGCCCGGGTGGGTCTATCGTCGGAATCGTGGGCCAGAGCGATGGAGGGCGTCCCGTGATGCCGCAGGACGAGGCCGTGATCGGCTGTACGGGGAAGGTGCTCGTCGGAACCCGCGGATCCGCGGGCCCCGGCGAGATCCTGGTGCGGGTCAGAGGCGGCTCGGAGACCTTTCTCGCCTGGTCGGAGGATCCACTGCCCACGGGGGCGACGGTGCTCGTGATCGAGTCACGTGGATGTCGAGAGGTCGGCGTCATCGAGTGGGTGGATCCATTGGACGCGCTCGGCGACACCGCCGACGCCGACTGAGGAGTCGAAAGAGACATGTTCGGATACCGCGTTCCCGCTCCCGACGAGGCGATGCTGATCTCGGGGGGCAGGCGGGGACTGGGGGGCGCGCCGTTCCGAGTGGTGACGGGGCACGGCAAGTTCGTGCTCCCGATCTTCCGCAAGACCCGTTTCCTCACCCTGTCGATGTGCGAGTCCGAGGTCACCGAGACCTGTGTGACCCGGCAGGGCATCGCGCTGCACGTCCGTGCCGTCATCGCCTTCAAGGTCGGCAACGACCACGAGAGCATCATCAACGCGGGCCAGCGCTTCCTCTCCGACCAGGACCAGATGTCGGTGCTGACCGGACGTATCTTCGCCGGCCACCTGCGGGCGATCATCGGCTCCATGACGGTCGAGGAGATCGTCACCGAGCGGCAGAAGCTCGCCGCGGAGGTGCTGGACACCTCGAAGACGGAGATGGCGAAGATCGGTCTGATCGTGGACTCGCTGCAGATCCAGTCGATCGACGACGGCGACACCGGCTACATCGACGCCATGTCGGCGCCGCACAAGGCGGCCATCCAGCGACAGGCCCAGATCGCCCAGGCGCAGGCCACCCAGGCCTCGGCCGAGGCGGAGCAGGCGGCGGCCCGCAACCAGGCCGAGTACGCCCGGCAGACCTCCATCGTCAAGGCCGAGTACTCGGCCGAGGTGGACCGCGCACAGGCGAAGGCCGCACAGGCCGGGCCACTTGCTCAGGCGCATGCCCAGCAGGAGGTGCTCGACGCCCAGACGGACCTGGCCCTGCGCCAGGCCAAGCTCCGCCAGCAGCAGCTGGTGGCCGAGATCGTGAAGCCCGCCGAGGCCGAGGCCGAGCGGATCAGGGTGCTCGCCGCCGCCGAGGCGCAACGGATGAAGATCCAGGCGGAGGCCGCGGCCTCCTACGACCGGGTCGCCCTCGACCGGATGCTGATCGACCAGCTTCCGCAGATCGTGAAGGAGGCCGCCGGCGGCCTCGCCGGTGCCAACGTCAACGTCCTCAACGGCGCGGACGGCCTCGGCGAGATCGCCGCGGGCCTGGTGTCCCAGGGCCTGACCATCCTCGACTCGGTCCGGCAGAACCTGAACGGCCCGGACTCCCCCGACGGCCGCCGCGAGGAGGGCGACGCGGGCGGCCTGATTCAGCTCCACTCGGGCAAGGACAAGAAGGCGGACGACGGGCCGGTGGACGTCGACTAGTAGGACTCCGTTAGGTTGCTCTGGCTCTTGGGTTCGGGCTGGTGGTGGATGTTCTGGACAGGGGGCGGTGGCAGGTGGTGCAGGTGCCGGTCCAGCAGTTCAGCAGGTCCTGGATGGTGTCGAGGATCTGGTAGAGGGTGAGCCCGCTGTATCGGCTTTTGGGGCCAGGCGCTGTTCGGTGAGGAACGCGTGGGCGGCGGTGACCAGGGTGACGTGGTGATGCCACCCCGCCCAGGAACGTCCCTCGAAGTGGTCCAGGCCGAGGCCGTGCTTGAGTTCCCGGTAGTCGTGCTCGATGCGCCAGCGGATCTTCGCCAGCCGGACCAGTTCGGCGAGGGAGAGCGTGTCGGGCAGGTTGGACAGCCAGTAGCCGGTGGGCGCCTCGGCGCCTTCGGGCCATTCGACCAGCAGTGTGACCTCGGGCAGGACACCGTCCCAGCAGTTTTCGTCTGTGGCGACGGCCTGGGCGAGGCGTCGGGACTTGACCCCGGCCGGCCGCACCCGCAGGGACAGGAAATCCGAACGCATCGGTCCGCGGGAGCCTTCCCGCCAGGTCACCTCGGTGAAAGCCTGCCGCCCCTGGTCCGCAACGAGCGCGGCCACCGGGGACGGTTTGTCGCGGTAGCGGGGCTGGGGCTTGCGGCCGTTGCCGGACCAGGGCGGGGCACTGGGCACGGCATCGTGCGGGTGGACGGTCACGTCCGAGCGGATCGCCGCCACGTAGCCGATGCTCCGACGGTCCAGCCCGTCGCGGAAGCCGGCGTCCTGCCCGTAGCCGGCGTCGGCCACCACCACCGGCGGGATGAGACCCCAACCGGCCAGCTCGTCCAGGACATCCAGGGCCAGGCGCCACTTCTCCCGGTGCCCGATCTCCTCAGGGACCCCCGTCTTGCGTCGGCGGACCCAATCGTCCGCCCACTCCTGGGGCACGAACAGGCGCCACTGCAGCGGGCAGGAGGCGGTGTCGGAGACCGCGTGCACGCTCACCGCGACCTGACAGTTGGCCTGCTTGCCCAAGGCTCCGCAGTACTGGGGCGCGACCGCCACCGACATCTTCCCGTCTTTGGGAAACGACACATCGTCCACGGCCCAGGCATCCGGGCCGATCAGCGGCACCATCCGCTCCGCGATCCGCCGCCGCACCGGCACCGGATCCCACGTCGACTGGTTCACGAACTGCTGCAGATTCTGCTCGTTGCCGTCCGGCAGCCGCTCCGCCATCGGCTGGATCGACTTGCGGCGACCGTCCAGCATCAGCCCCCGCAGATAGCAGTCGCTCTTCGCCCGCTGGTCCTTGCGCGGCACCGACGCGAACACATCAGCAACGAACAACGCCAACTTCGCCCGAACACGGTTCACTTCATGTGCGTCCACACACCCACCATGCCGCTGAACACCACCGACGAAAAGACCTAACGGAGTCCTACTAGTCGGCGCCCTCGAAAGTCTTGAGCTCGGGTACCGGACGGGGGCCGGTCCCCGGGCGCCAGCCCGCGTCGAGTTTCCGCAGGCCCACTCCGTCCGGTGCCCAGATGTGGCAGCTGTTCATCACTCCGGCGGTGGCCCGCGGGTTGTGGGTCTCAGCGCCGCCGGCACGACGCGACGCTCCCGCCGAGATGGCGGCCTGGATGACCGCGGGACCAAGGACACGGGCCAGCTCGTACAGGTGCGTGCAGCCGGAGACCCCGCGGAACCGCTCCTGGATCGCCCGGTTGTATCCGGCGGCGACGCTCATCCCGACCAGGCCCTCGAAGGCCGGGGCGATCAGCGGGCACTCGGCGTGCGGGAAGGTCCCCATGTGCGCCTCGGCGGCCACGACGACCATGTCGGCCAGACGGATCCGCACCGCGAGGACCATCCGGTGCACCACTCCTCCCGGCGGCTCCTCCCAAGGCCGTTCGTCGCGCAGTTCCGCCTCCACGGAGATCTCGTCTCCGGGCTCCTGGTACGCGCGGACGGTGATCGTACGGCGGTGCAGCGGGAGTTCGGGGCGGGTCACGACGTGGCCTCCTCGAGTGCGGAGGTGGCCTCGCCCAGACCCGCGAACTCCGGCGGCCGGCGTTCGATGAAACTGCGCACGCCCTCGCGGTAGTCCGGGGCCCGTTTCGCGGTGGCCAGGAGGGCGGCCGCGCGCTCGCTGCTCTCGGTGAAGGTCCGTGCCTGGTCGTCGGCGAGCTGCCGCTTGATGAGGGACATCGCGTACGGGCTGGCCGACCGGGCCAGTTCCCTCGCGTAGGCGAGCGCCGTCGGCAGGAGTTCCTCCGGCTCGACCAGCCGGTTGACCAGGCCCATCGCCAGGGCCTCCGTCCCGGTGATCCGGCGCGAGGACAGCAGCAGGTCACTCGCGTTGCCGTAGCCGACCAGCCGGGGCAGGAGCCAGGACACGCCGTCCTCGGCCACCAGCCCGCGGGCGCTGAAGGCGGCGGCGAACTTGGCGTGCGGGACGGCGAACCGGACGTCGCACATCAGCGCCTGGTTGAACCCGATGCCGGCACAGGCCCCGTTGACGGCCGCCACCACGGGCTTCGGGAAGGACATGGGGCGGGTACGCGGAGGCAGTTGGTCGGTGGGCCACGGGCGGGCGCCGGACGACGCCCCGTCCAGCACGCTCATGTCCATCCCCGGGCAGAAACTGCGACCTGCGCCGGTGAGCACCACGGCCCGTACCCGTGGATCCGCCTCGGCCCGGTCGAACAGCTCGTTGTAGAGCAGCTCCATCTCCAGCGTCCAGGCGTTGTGCCGGTCGGGCCGGTTCAGAGTGAGCAGCATGACCCCCTCTTCGGTGTGCTCGGTGAGGATCACCGGGGTCGGGTTCTCGGTCATCGAGGTCACTCCCACGGAGCCGTCGGTGCTTTATAGATAGATGAATCATCTATATACCAGAAGGCGAGCCGGGCACCAGATCGGATGCCGCCAAGGAGAAGATCACTCACCCCTTGACCTGGTACCCTCCATGCACTAAGACGATTCATTTTGCTATATGAGGAGACCCCGTGACCGAGGCAGCCCGCGCAGCAGAAACGGCGACCGTACCCGCCCCTTCCCGCAGCCGCGTCGGACGCCAGGTGCGGGTACCGAAGACCGCCGAGCTGGTCGCCGCGCACCTGCGCCGCCAGATCGTACGGGGCGAGTTGAAGCCCGACGACGCGCTGCCGCCGGAGTCGGGACTGATGGAGCAGTTCGGCATCTCGCGGCCGACCCTGCGCGAGGCCTTCCGGGTACTGGAGTCGGAGTCCCTGATCACGGTGCGCCGCGGCGCCCACGGCGGCGCCCGGGTGAGTGCCCCCGACGCCGATGTGGCCGCCCGCTTCGCCGGCCTGATCCTCGAGTACCGGGGCGCCACCCTGGGTGACATCTACCGCGCGGCGGCCGTCATCGAGCCGCCCTGCGCGCGTCAGCTCGCCGTCAAGCACACGGCCGACGACATCAAGCGGCTACGCGACGCGGTGGCGGCCGAGAAGGCCGTCCTGGACGACCCGCTCGCCCTGGTCGAAGCGCAGGACACCTTCCACGCCCTTCTGGTCGAACTCACCGGCAACCAGACCCTGATCCTCCTGTGCGGGATGCTGCGCACCATCATCGACCGGGCCAACGCCTCGTACACCGCGGCCGCCACCGATGCCGAGACCCAGAAGGCACAGGCCCTCAAGGGACACCGGGCACATGTGCGGATGGTCGGCCTGATCGAGTCCGGCAAGGCCGACGAGGCCGAGAAGCTGTGGCAGCGGCACATCTCCAGCGCCGACGACGTGGTGAACGCCGCCGGGCCCAAGACGGTGCTCGAACTCCTCGACTGACCCGGCCGCACCGGACTTCGCCCTGACCCCTTGCGCTCCGTAAACAGTTAGATAATTATAGAAGGCGTACTGAATAAGCGTAATGATCAGACCCCGGGGTCCGGAGGCGACGGCCATGGCCGAACAGCGCAAGCGCATCTTCGACTGCGACCAGCACATGTACGAGGAGCGGGACTCCTTCACCCGCTACCTCCCGAAGGAGTTCCTCGGTGCGGCGGTCGCACCGGTGACCCTGCCGGACGGGCGGGAGGTGATCCTCGCCGGGGACCGGATCGTCGTATGCCTGGAACCGGAGTTCGGGCAGGTCTACCGTCCCGGCTCGCTGAAGGAGATGCTCAAGGCCATGGCCTCGGGCAACCCCGAGGAGACGTACCAGTTCGAGCCGATGCACGAGTCGTACCAGAACCGCGAGGCCCGGCTGCGCGTCATGGACGAGCAGGGCCTGGACCAGACGATCATCTACCCGGGCGGCTGGGCGCTGGTCGCGGAGGAGTACGTGAAGGGCGTCGAGCCGCTCTACGCCAACTACCACTCCTTCAACCGGTACATGAACGAGGTCTGGGGCTTCAACCACCAGGGCCGTATCTACGCTCCCGCGCTGCTGTCCCTGCGCGATCTGGACAGCGCGGTCAAGGAGCTGGAGTACGTCCTGGAGCGGGGCGCCCGGTTCATCATGCTGCCGACCGGCCCGCAGTACGGCCGCTCCCCCGGCGACCCGTACTTCGACCCGTTCTGGAAGCTGGTCAACGAGGCCAAGGCCAGCGTCTGCTACCACATCAGCGAGTTCTACTACAACTCGAAGGTCGCCCCGGCCTGGGGCCACGACCCGAACCCCATCCACTTCCGGATGTCCGCGTGGCAGTGGATGAACACCTACGGTCAGCGCCCGATCGAGGAGACGCTGTCCGCGCTGATCTTCGACAACCTCTTCGGCCGCTTCCCCGACATCAACGTCCTGGTGTCCGAGTTCGGCGCCGAGTGGGTGCCGCACTTCGTGCGCCACATGGACAAGAGCCGGGGTATGGGCCGCAACGGTCCCTGGCTCGGCGGCCAGTTGGACGAGCGTCCCAGCCAGGTCTTCCGCAAGCACGTGCGTGTGGTGCCCTACCCGGAGGACGACATCCCGAGCCTGGTCAAGCGCCTCGGGTACCACGAGTCCATCGTGATGGGCTCCGACTTCCCGCACGCGGAGGGCATCGCCAACCCGGCCGACTACCGCAAACTCCTCGCGGAACTCGACGAGTCGGTCCAGGACGACATCATGTACAACAACGCTCAGCAGCTGATCAGCCGCTGAGCGAAAGGGACGTGAAGAGGGGCGGGCCCGATACGAATCCGCCCCTCAGTCGGTGAGGTCGGCCGCCAGGTTCGCCAGGTTCGTCAGCAGCGCCGTGCCACGTCGCGAGTGGTCGTAGCCGGCGAGCGGGTAGCCGTTGCTCAGGCAGGCGAAGGACAGGCCGGTCCGAGGGTCCATGAAGCCCAGTTGGTAGGCGGCCCCGGCGCTGCCGAAGAGGGCGGTCGAGCCGGTGGACGGCAGGTTGCTGCCGGCGTCGGGGCCTGCCACCGTGACGAACAGACCCATGCTGGTACGGCGGTTGGAGCCGCCCCCGTAGATCTGCTCGCCGTGCGGGTGCTCGGTCAACCGGATCCGGGTGCCCTCCGCCACCGCCTGAGGCTTCCACAGTCCCGAGTGCTCCAGGGCCTGGAAGTACAGGGCGACGTCGGCGGCCGTGCCGACCAGGGCGTGGCTGGGCTCCCCGGCCGCGAGGACGCGTGGGTCGGACAGATACCAGGGGCCCCAGGGGTCGGCCTCCTGGTCGTCGCTCGTGCGGTCCGTGGCGGTCATCGGGGCGACGGTGCCGGGCTGCCGGTCGACCGGGACGCCGAGTTCGATGGAGGACAGGCCGAGCGGCTGGGTGATCCGCCGGTGGAGATAGTCGGCGAAGGCCAGGCCCGTACGCCGTTCGACGATCTCGGCGATCAGCCAGGCGGCCGAGGTGAGATGGAACTGGAAGCGGCTGCCCGGCGGGTAGTCGAGCCGCCAGCGGCCGAAGGCGGCCAGCCGCTGCTCGCGGTCCAGCATCTTCGGGTACCCGAGCGGCGCGAAGGGGAAGCCGGCGGTGTGTGTGAGCACCTGCTCGACCGTCACCGTGTCCTTCCCGTTCGGCGCGAACTCCGGGATGATCGCGGCGACCTGCTCGTCCAGGTCCAGCAGCCCTTCGCCGATCAGCTTCCACACCACGCCCGCCACGATGGACCGGCCGACGGACTGCAGGACGTACCGGGTGTCCGATGCGGCCGCGCCCCAGGTCTCGAACGCCACGAGCCGACCGCCGCGGGCGACCGCGACCTGCGCGGACGGCAGCGGTCCGTGCTCGACCTCGAGGCGGATCCTGCGCAGCAAGACGTCCAGCCGGTGCGGGTCGACACCCACGCTCTGCGGGTCGACGACCGAGTGGTCAGGCGTCACGCGTTCCTCCTTCGTGCGGCTCCCGCAACCGGCGGCGTACGACCTTGCCGTTGGCGTTGCGCGGCAGGTCGGTCACGAACCACCAGCGGACGGGGACCTTGAACCCGGACAGCCGGGCGCGGGTGTGGCTCCTGAGAACCGCCGGTTCCGGCGGGGCGTCCGGATCGGCCGGTACGACGAAGGCGACGACGGTCTGGCCGAGCCGCTCGTCGGGAACGCCGGTGACGGCCACGTCCGACACGCCGGGGCACGAGGCCAGGACCGTCTCGACCTCCAGCGGGTGGACGTTCTCACCACCGCGGATGATCATGTCGGTGCGGCGGCCGAGGAGGTAGAGATAGCCGTCCTCGGCCACCCGGCCCAGGTCGCCGCTGTGCAGCCAGCCGTCGGCGTCGAGCCGGAAGAGGTGGTCGGCTCGGGCGTGGATCTCGCCGACGCCGTCCGGCCCGGCGTCGTCGACCCTGATCTCGACCCCGGGGGCGGGCCGCCCCACCGACTCCAGCAGCTCGGTCCGTCCGGCGACCGCCTCCCGGTGGTCCTCGGGGGTGAGCACGCTGATCGGCGAGCCCTCGGTCTGGCCGAACATGTTGAGCATGCGGACGCCGGGCATCGCCTCGTACGTCCGTCGCAGGGTGCCCGGGCGAACGGGCGCGCCGCCGTACTGAAGGACGCGCAGCGATTCGTGGCGGGCCTGTCCGGCCGCGTGCAGGGTCTCCAGCATCGCCGGGACCATGCTGGTGTGCGTGGTGCCGAGGTCCCGCAGCCGGGCCCAGCCCTCGACGGTGAAGCGGGGCAGCCCGGTGACGAGTGCGCCTGCGGCGAGGGCGACGGCGATGTTGCCCAGGCCCGCGATGTGGTGGAAGGGCGCGCTGCCGCCGTAGAAGCTTTCGGGGTCGAGTGCGCACAGGCGACCATTGACCCGCGCGCGGGCGGCCAGCCGTCGCTGGGTCATGAGGACGGGCTTGGGCCGGCCGGTGGTCCCGGAGGTGTGCAGGACTGCGGCGAGTTCGTCGGGCTCGGCGGTCAACGCACGTGTACTGCCGCGCGGTTCGGGCAGGACCTCGACCCGTCGCCCGGACAGCTCGGCGACCTGCCTGCCGAGTTCGGCGAACTCGTGCTGTACCACCAGGACTTGGCTCCGGATGCCCTCGACCACGGCGGCGATCTCGTACGGCGTCATGCGGACGCCGAGCGGGGCGAGCGGGTGATGGGACCCGGCGCCGCCGATCACCAGGGCGAGCGCGTCGGCGGAGGTGGCGACGAGCGCGGGGACCGGTGCGCCGGGCTCCAGATCGAGCGCGTCCAGCCAGTCGGCCATGCCGCCCGCCCGGTCGAGGAGTTCGTGTCCGCTCCAGGTCAGGTCACGGAACCGGACGGCGGGGCGGGCGTGGTCGTACGCGCGGCTCACCATGGCGGTCCAGGTGGCCGCCGTCCCGGGATCCTGCGCGGCGCCCACCGGTTCAGGGCTCCAGTCGGGCCGTCGCGGTGCCGGTGACCACCTCGACGCCGTCCTGGTTGAGCGTGCGGACGGAGAACTGGGCGACCGGCCCGGTCGGTGTGTCCTCGATCGACTCGACGGTGGCCGTGGCCGTCAACGTGTCGCCGGGCCAGACCTGGGCCTTGAAGCGCACGCCGTAGCGCAGCAGCGCTTCGGGGCCGACCCAGCCGGTGAGGACCCGGCCGGTCATACCCATCGTCAGCATGCCGTGGGCGAAGACGCCGGGATATCCGGCGGCCTCGACGGCGAACCTCTCGTCGGTGTGCAGCGGGTTGAAGTCGCCGGAGGCGCCCGCGTACTGCACGATCCGGGTGCGCTTCAGGTCGTCGACGAGGACGCTCTCGCGCGTCTCGCCGACCTTGATGTCGTCCGGGCTCAGGCTCATCGGGCGTCCTTCGGGGTTGCCGGGCCCTCGGGGACGACGGCCACGGTCATGGCGCTGACGACCGGTTCACCGTCGGCGTCCCGGTACTCGGTGATGCGCTCGCTGAACAGCAGCCGGCCGGTGCGGCCCTGCTTCTCCCAGCTGCGTCCGGTGCTGTTGTGCGCGTAGAGGGTCTCGCCGGCGCGCACCGGGCGGTGGTACTCGAAGTGCTGCTCGGCGTGCAGCCCACCGCCGCCCTCGCCCATCACCCCGGGGCCGCGGCCGGACCCGAACCACTCCTCGTCCGGCTTCGGCCGCAGGTGGTACTCCGGGTCGTAGTGGGCGCTCGCCATGGTGAAGGTGGGCGGTGCGAGCGCGGCCTCGCCCTGATAGGCCGGGTTCTCGTCGCCGACGGCACGGGCGAACATCATGATGTGCCCGGCCTCGACGGGGAACGGCTGCCCTGTCATCGTCGTGCTCCTCGGTCGATGGGTCGGTACGGCGGGTCGGTACGGCAGGTCAGTACGGCAGGAACGCGTCGCGGGTGGCCTCGTCCGGGTCGAAGTCCGGCGGCAGCCCCTCGAACTTGGGCTCCCGCTTCTCCACGAAGCTCGCCACTCCCTCGCGGAAGTCCGGCGAGCCCGCGAAGAACTCCATCGCGGAGTAGGAGCGGGCGAGGGCGTCGGTGAAGGGGCGGTCGAGGTCGCCGTACACCTGGTGGCGTACGACGGCCATGGCGCGCGGGGAGCAGTTGCGGGCGATGTCCCTGGCGTAGGCGCGGGCGGCGTCGAGCAGGTTCTCGGGCTCCACGACGCGGCTGACCAGGCCGAGGTCCTTCGCCTCGTCGGCGTCGAAGACACGGCCGGACAGCAGCAGGTCGAGCGCGTTCTCCAGGCCGACGACGCGCGGCAGCACGTACGGCAGGTTGTACTCACCGGCCAGTCCGCGCCGGGTGAACGCGGTGGTGAAGCGGGCCCCGCGAGCGGCGAACCGGATGTCGCAGATGAGCGCCTGGACCAGTCCGATGCCGGCGCAGGCGCCGTTGACGGCCGCGATCATCGGCTTCGGCATGTTCCGCCTGCTGTACATGGGCACACGGGCTTGGAGGTTGAGGGACTCGCCGGGCTGCGAGTTCTGCTCCAGCCGCTGCATGTCCATCCCGGGACAGAAGGCCCTGCCCGCCCCGGTGATGACCACCACCCTGACGGCGGGGTCGTGTGCGGCCTCGTCGAGGAGCGCGAAGAAGCGGCGCTCCATGGGGATGCTCCACGCGTTCTTGCGCTCGGGCCGGTTGAGGGTGACGGTGGCGACGCCGTCCTCGTCGACCTCGTACAGCACCAGGTCCAGGTCCTCGGCCGACACCACGGGTTCCTCGGGCATCACGTCACTCCTCGTCGAGCGGTTCGATGGGGTCGCCGACGCCCGGCCGTTCCCCGGCGATGGTCACCACCACCTGTCCGCGGGCGCAGATGCGTCCGTCGGTGATCACGTCGACGTCGGCGAAGTGCACCCTGCGGCCCCGCCGCACGCACCGGGCGTGGGCGACTGCCTCCCGGCCCCGGGCGGGCGCGAGGTACTGCACCGACATCGACACGGTGCTGAGCCGGCTTCCCTTGGTGAAGTCGTGCCCGGCGATCACGGCTCCGGCGCCGGCGGTGTCGATGAGCGCCGCGATCACCCCGCCGTGGAAGACGTCCTCGTGGGCGGAGAGGGACTCGGCGTAGGGAAGCACGATCTCGACCTTGTCCGCGTCCCAGCGCGTCACGCGGAGACGGCAGCGGCGGTTGAAGGCGACCCCGCGCTCCCAGCGGGCCCGGAACCACGCCCGGCGTTCAAGCTGTTCCTGGTCGGTGAGGGTCCTCGCCGCGACGGTCATCAGCACGCCCTCCGGTCTCGGCCTGGCGGCCGGTCCATATAGTTACATGAATTGGATAGTTGAAGCAATCACGCGAGATGCAGTTGCTCGCCTAGATGTATTATTTATATAACTGATTGACCGTCCATGAACAGAGGGAGACCTCGATGCCGTCGACCGCCCTGGCCGGGATCCGCGTCCTGGACCTGTCCCGCGTCCTCGCAGCACCTCTGGCCACCCAGATGCTGGCCGACCTCGGCGCCGAGGTGATCAAGGTGGAGCGGCCGGGAACGGGCGACGACTCACGGACGTACGGCCCGCCGTTCGCCCACGGGACCGACACCGCCGCCTTCTACCTCTCCTGCAACCGCAACAAGCAGTCGGTCACCGTCAACCACGCCACCGCCGAGGGGCAGGAGCTGATCCGTGCCCTTGCCGCCCGGTCGGACGTGGTGGTCGAGAACTTCCGCGCCGGGACGCTGGCGAAGTACGGCCTCGACCACGAGAGCCTGCGGGAGCTCGACCCGAGGCTGGTCTACCTCTCCGTGACGGGCTTCGGCCAGACCGGGCCGTACGCCGAACGCCCCGGATACGACGGCATCTTCCAGGCCATGTCCGGGATGATGAGCGTCTCCGGACACCCCGAGGAGCCGATGAAGGTCGGCGTCAGCATGGTCGACATCCTCACGGGGCTGTACGCCTCCACGGCCGTGCTGGCGGCGCTGCGACACCGTGACATGACCGGCGAGGGTCAGTTCATCGACCTGTCGCTGCTGGACTGCGGTCTGGCCTCGCTGTCGCACTTCGCGATGAACTACCTGGTCTCCGGAGAGGTGCCGCAGCGGCGCGGCAACGGCGGGTACGGCGGGATCCCCTCCCAGGCCTTCATGTGCGAGGACAAGCCGCTCTTCCTGGTCGCGGGCAACGACAAGCAGTTCGCCGCGTTCTGCGCGGCGGCCGACCGCACCGACCTGCTCCATGACGAGCGGTTCGCGACGACCTCCGCCCGGATCACCCACCGCGAGGAGATCCTGCCGGTGCTGGAGGCGATCCTGCGCACCCGGACCCGGGACGCATGGCTGACGGTTCTCGACGAACACGACGTCCCGGCAGGCCCGTACAACGAGATGCCCGAGGTCTTCGCCGATCCGCAGATACAGCACCGGGAGATGCTGGTCGAGGTCGACGACCCGGTGTCGGGACGGCTCCCGCTGCTGGCCAATCCGATCCGGTTCACGGCGACGCCGGTCGAGGACTATGTGCCGCCGCCGAGGCTGGGGCAGCACACGGCTGACGTACTCGGCAGGCTTGCCGAGGTGACGGAGGAACGGTTCTCGGAGCTGCGGGGGCGGGGCGTCGTGTGAGGTGAGCGGGGGAGCGCGTGACAGGGTTTCGCCCCAGCCGCCCCTTCCCGTCCCCTGCCTGGGGGCTGCCTGCCCCCAGGCCCCCGCTTCGGCCTGACGCTCTGCCTCAGCCGATCAGGGTCCGCCCGCCCTCCAGCATCAGTGTCGCCCCCGTCAGATAGGCCATGTCGTCACTGACCAGCGCGGCCACCGCCCGGCCGATGTCCGCCTCCGGGTCGCCCATGCGACCCAACGGGATGCCGGCCAGCACGTGTTCGGCCTTCTCGGGGTGATCGGCGAAGAACGCCTCCGCCGCGGGACTCAGCGCGGCGGGGCAGACGACGTTCACCCGGATCCCGTACGCGCCCCACTCCCGCGCGGCC
Organism: Streptomyces sp. NBC_00076; assembly: GCF_045041235.1. Classification (NCBI taxonomy): domain Bacteria; kingdom Bacillati; phylum Actinomycetota; class Actinomycetes; order Kitasatosporales; family Streptomycetaceae; genus Streptomyces; species Streptomyces sp. NBC_00076. The sequence continues at coordinate 9,869,487 of NZ_CP108242.1, read as the reverse complement.
ACCCGGGTCAGCCCCCGGACCGCCTCCTTGGCCATCGCGTACGCCCCGAAGGTCACCTCGCCCTGCACCGCGGCCGAGGAGCCGAGGTTCACCACGCTGCCCCGGCTGGACTTCAGGTGGGGCAGGGCTGCCAGCATCGCGTGGAAGGCGGCCAACGGGCCACTGCGGTAGGTGAGTTCGACATCGTCGTACGACGTCTCCTCCAGCCGACGCTGCACGGAGCTCTGCGCGTTGTTGACCAGCACGTCGAGCCCGCCGAACTCCCGGACCGTCTCGGCCACCATACGGTCGACGTCGTCTCGCTCCCCCACGTCCCCGACGACGGTGAGCGCCCGCCCGCCGCGCTCGGCGATCTCCCCCGCCGTGTCCTTCAGCTTGCTCTCGGTCCGGCCGGTGATCGCGACGGCCGCTCCCTCGGCTGCCAGCGCGAGCGCGATACCGCGCCCCACGCCCTGTCCTCCACCGGTGACCAGCGCTGTCTTTCCGGACAACCGTGCCATCACGTCTCCTTCCAGAAGGCCGCCCAGGAGGGAAACGCGTCCGGTAGCACCGGTTCGCCGGATCCCTCCTTCCAGCCGTTGAATCCCACTGCCTGGGGCCGCTCGGTGACATCGGCCGCGTACCAGTGCTGCTCGCGGCGCCGGGAGAAGTACCACTCGCCGTCCACGCGCGCGTACTCGTCGAGATAGCGGATGGCCATGACGATCCACCGCTCCCCCACCTCGTGCTCGGCCCGGCAGTAGACGGAACCGGTCGCGGTGTCGGGACCCGTGAACTCGACCCGGTGGCCGCAGATCTGGTGGACCGACCGCCTGAAGCCTCGCACGAGGGGCTCGATGTGGGCCCGCAGCACCTCCCGGCCTCGACCGTGGCGCCCCATGTCCACATCGGGACGGAAGCAGCCCACCCACGCGTCGAGGTCACGGCCGTCCACGGCGAGCGCGTAACGGACGGGCAGTTGCTGGATGGCCAGCTGCGACTCGATGCGTTCGACGCGGTCCTCGAGCGATGTCATGGCCGAGGCTCCTTCGGCAGACCGAGGAGCTGTTCTCCGATGATGTTGCGCTGGATCTCGCTGGATCCGCCGTAGATCGTCTCCGCCAGGGAGAGCAGGAAGGAGCGCTGGCGGGTGTCCAGGCCGTAGTCCTCGCCGACGACCTGTCCGGCGGCGCCTGCCAACTCCGTTGCCAACTGGCCAAGTTGCTGGTGACGGGTCGAGGCGTACAGCTTGGCCGTGGTGGCCTGTGCGCCCGGGGTGCGGCCCGAGGTCAGTTCGGCGAGGGTGCGCAGGTTGGTGGTGCGCATGATGCGTACGGAGATCCAGGCGTCCACGATCCGGCGGCGCAGCATCGGGTCGTCGAGCGCGCCCCGGTCCCTGGCCAGGTCGATCAGCGCCTCGGCCTCTCGCTCGAAGGTGAGCTGCTGGGGAAGGAGCGTGGTGCCGCGTTCGATGCCGAGGGTGGCCATGGCCGTGCGCCAGCCCTGTCCGACCTCACCGACGACCATGTCGGCGCCGGTGCGCGCGTCGGAGAGGAAGACCTCCGCGAACTCGTCCTGGCCGGCGAGGTTGCGGATGGGGCGGATCTCCACGCCCGGCTGGTCGGTGGGCAGGAGCAGCATGGTCAGGCCCTTGTGCCGCACGGACTGGGGGTCGGTGCGGGTGAGGACGTAGAGCCAGTCGGCGTGCATGCCGAAGGACGTCCACACCTTCTGCCCGTTGACCACCCAGCTGTCGCCGTCACGATCGGCCCGGGTGCGGACCGACGCCAGGTCGGAACCGGCGCCGGGTTCGCTGAAGCCCTGACCCCACAGCTCCTCGACGGCGAGGATCGGCGGCAGGAAGCGCTTCTTCTGCGTTTCCCCGCCCACCTTGAGGAGCATCGGACCGAGCAGGTCGAGGGCGTTGACGGTGGCCCGGTAGGGGGCGTTCGCCCGGGCGTACTCGTACTCGAAGACGATCTCCTCAAGGAGTCCGAGTCCGCGTCCGCCGTACTCCCGGGGCCAGCCGACGCCCAGCCAGTTCCCGGCGGACAGTTCGCGGTCCCAGGCGAGGCGGACCTCCCAGGCCGCGCCGTCGGTGGGACCGCCCACGCCCCGGTGTTCGGCGAACTCCCCCACCAGGTGGTCCGCCAGCCAGTCCCGCAGCTCGTCGCGGAAGTCGCGTACCGCGGGCCCGAAGTCCACTTCCATGTCTGCTTCTTTCTGGGTCTGGGTCTGGGTCTGGGTCTGGGTCTGGGTCTGGGGGGTCTGGAGGTCTGAGGGGCTGGTCGTCTGGGGTGTCTGGTCTCAGATGCCGATCCGGGCGGCGAGCAGCTCCCGGTGGTACGACGGGGTGCCGAGCAGCACCTCGGAACTCTTGGCCCGCTTGAAGTACAGGTGGGCGGGGTGTTCCCAGGTGAAGCCGATTCCGCCGTGGACCTGGATGTTGTCGGCGGCGACCCGGGTGAACGTCTCCGAGCAGAAGGCCTGGGCGAGGGCCGCCGCGATCGCGATCTCCGCCTCGTCGTCCGCGTCCAGGGCCCACAGTCCGCCGTACGCGGCCGAGCGGGCGGACTCGATCTCCACCAGCATGTCGGCACACTTGTGCTTGATCCCCTGGAACGAGCCGATGGGCCGTCCGTACTGCACCCGGATCCCGGCGTAGTCCACGGCGGCGTCCAGCGCGGCGGCCGCTCCCCCGACCTGTTCGGCGGCGAGCAGGACGGAGGCGGTGGCGAGGGTGCGTTCGAGGGCGGGCCATGCCGTGCCCTCGGTGCCGAGCAGACGGGCGGGAGTGTCCGTGAACTCCAGCCGGGCCTGCTTGCGGGTCTGGTCGAGGGTGGGCAGGGGGGTGCGGGCGAGGCCCGGTGCGTCGGCTTCGACCGCGAAGAGGCTGATGCCGCCCAGGGTGCGGGCGGCGACCAGGAGCAGGTCGGCGAGGTGACCGTCGGGGACGTAGGTCTTGGCGCCGGTCAGCCGCCATCCGCCCGCCCGGTCGTGGGCGGTGAGCCGGATGCCCGGCTCGTCCCAACGACCGGACTCCTCGGTGAGCGCCAGTGTGGCCACCGTCTCGCCGGCCGCGATGCCCGGCAGCAGATCGCGCCGGGCCTGTGCGTCGTCGCAGCGCAGCAGGGCCTCGGCGGCCAGGGCGACGGTGGCGAAGTACGGCCCGCCCAGCAGGGCGCGGCCCGCCTCCTCGAAGACGATGCCGAGGTCGACGTAGCCGAAGCCGAAGCCGCCGTACTCCTCCGGCACGGCGAGTCCCTGCAGGCCGAGTTCCGTGGCCATCCGCCGCCACACGACCCCGTCGTAGCCGTGCGGGTCGGCGGCCAGACGGCGCACGTCCGCCTCGTCGGAGTGCTTGGCGAGGAACGAGCGTACGACCTTGCGCAGTTCGTCCTGTTCCTCGCTGAAGGTGAGATCCATGCCGGGCTTCCCGTCCTCGGTGGGCCGCGCTTGCCGACCGCTTGCCGCTCGCCGCTCGATACAGTTAGATAATTATAGTATCCACACTGAATACACCAGGAGCGCGACGTGACCGATCTCTACGCCCCGTTCACGAGCCTGACCTTCGAGCGGCCCGCGCCGGGCGTGCTCCGTATCGTGCTCGACGCCCCGAACCTCAACGCCGTGGACCCGCGGATGCACGGCGAGCTCGCCGATGTGTGGCCGGTCGTGGACCGGGACCCGCACACGCGCGCGGTGCTGGTGCAGGGGGCGGGCAAGGCCTTCTCGGCGGGCGGGACCTTCGACTCCATCGAGGCCATGACCGAGGACTACGCGGTCCGCGCCCGGGTGATGCGCGAGGCGCGGGACATGGTCTACGGGGTGACCAATTGCTCCAAGCCGGTGGTCTCCGCGATCCACGGGCCCGCGGTCGGCGCGGGCCTGGTCATCGGCATGCTCGCGGACATCTCCATCGCCGGACGCAGGGCGAAGATCGTCGACGGGCACACCCGTCTCGGGGTCGCCGCCGGTGACCACGCCGCGATCTGCTGGCCGCTCCTGTGCGGCATGGCCAAGGCGAAGTACTACCTGCTGACCTGCGAGACGCTCACCGGCGAGGAGGCCGAGCGGATCGGGCTGGTGTCGAAGTGCGTGGACGACGGTGAGGTCCACGCGGAGGGACTGCGGGTGGCGACCGCTCTGGCCGCCGGCCCCGCCAGTGCGATCAGCTGGACCAAGCGGTCCCTCAACCACTGGTACCGCTCGGCCCAGCCGATCTTCGAGGCCTCGCTGGGGCTGGAGTTCTTCGGGTTCGCGGGTCACGAGGTCGTCGAAGGTCTCGCCGCCCATCGCGAGAAGCGCACCCCTGACTTCGAGGGTGTGGCCGACAAGCACCCGATCGACCTCTGAGCCCACGCATGCCCACGGATGCCACGGACACCACCGCCACCACGGATACCCACCGATGCTTGAGGAGCCCGCGATGACGTCGGAGTACACCACGGAGTACACGACCACCGAGATCCCTCCGCTGGTCAGGGGGATGACCTACGAGGAGATGCCGGAGGGGCAGATCTTCCGGACCGCCCGCCGCACCATCACCGAGACCGACCTGGTCAACTTCATCACCTGGGGCGGTTTCAACGAGCCGCTGTTCTGGGACGCCTCGCACGCCGCGGAAGGTGGTTACACCGGCCGGCTGGTCCCGGGCGCGCTGACGTACTGCATCGCCGAAGGACTCGTCCTGCAGACGAACGCGCTGCACGGCACCGGCCTCGCCTTCCTGCACATGGAGCTGACCGTGCGGGGCCCGGTGTACGTCGGCGACACCCTGTACGCCGTGGTGGAGACCACCGGCTCCCGGCCGTCCAGCAGGCCCGGCCGGGGGGTGGTCACCAGCCGGATCACCGTGCGCAACCAGCGTGACGAGGACGTGCTGGTCTACACACCGGTGCGACTGATCCGGGGCAAGGACTACGGGGACGGCACGCTCTGAGTCCGGGCGGCGGTCGGCACCAGGGTCAGCCCGGCCGCGCGGCCCTCGCCGAGGACGACGCCGTCGGGGTGGGCGAACACTCCCCCGCGCACCCAGTCCGATGGGATCGGGGGGCGCGGCGGGGGCTCGTGGTCCGGCACGGCCATCGCGTAGAGACGGGTGTAGCGGAACTTCGCCTCCAGGTTGTCGAGCACCGACCAGTACTCGTAGCCGCAGACGTCCACCCCGGCCACGACGAGTCGCGCCAGCCAGGTGAGGCGGGCTCGCAGCAGGGCCCGACGCCGGGTGTCGTCACTGCGTCCCGTCTCGTCGACCAGGTCCAGGTCGCCCATGCCGTTGTCGATGATCGACAGATGCGGCAGCAGGTCCCCGTAGAGGTCGTGGAGGCCCCCGACGGCGTCGGCAAGACCTTCCGGGATGATGGGCCAGCCGTACGCCGTCGTCTCCACCTCGTCGAAGGGAACGATGGCGAAGCCGAGGCCGACGAGCAGCCGGTTCACCTCGTTGAGGGCGCCGAGGCACTTGGCTGTCGGCAGGACGCGGGGCAGGTTCTCCGGGGCGGTGACCCGGAACGGGGTGTGCCAGGACAGGCCCAGCAGGTCCTGGGCGGTCGCGATGACCTCCAGGTCACCGGGGCGTACGCAGCCGGTGTCCGCGACGGGAACGGCGTCGTCCTCGGTCACCATGTGCTCGCCGAGCAGGAGGGGGTCCAGGAAGAGGCGGTTGGTCCAGCTCTCCAGGCGCTCCAGGGCGAGGCGGTCGTAGGGGTCCTCGGTGGCGGGGTAGCCGCCGACGAGGGTGACCGTGGTGCCGATCCGGCCCTGGGCGCCCGCGGCCCTCAGGGCCCGGGTGGCGAGCCCGTTGGCGAGCAGGATGTGGTGGACCGCGGCCAGTCCGGCCCGGCCGACGCCCCGGCCCGGGGAGTACATGCCGGCCACATGGTCCGCGAGTGTGGGGCCGGCCAGGTCGGTGGAGGTGATCCAGCGCTCCACCCGGTCGCCGAAGCGACGGCCCAGCTCGGCGGCGTACTCGGCGAAGCGTTCGGCGGTGTCGCGGGCGAGCCAGCCGCCCTCGTCGTCCAGCCACGGCGGCAGTGAGCGGTCGAGCAGGGTGAGGCTGGGGCGCGTCCCCTGCGCGAGCAGGGTGTCGAGCGCCCGGTCGCAGCGGTCCAGGGCCTCTTCGTCCCAGCTGCCGGGCCCGTCGGGCTGGAGCTGCGACCAGCCGGCGACCATCCGGTGCGTGTCCGTGACCACACCGGTCAGCTGCCGGATGTCGTCGGTCCACTGCCGGAAGTGCCCGCCGCGCTCGGGCGGGGGCGGCAGCGGGGCCGCGAGGGTGTCCGCGGTGGCGACGCCCCAGTCGACACCGCGAAGGGATTCGTGCAGGAAACCATCGCTCATGGTTACCGTCCAGGCGGTCAATGGTTTAGCGCATTCAGCTGAATGTCCGCCGACCGGACGCTAACACTTCGAGCAAACTACGACAATGTTTCGTCCGCATCTCCTCGTTTCGGGTCAGAAGGTCCGGTCCCGAGGCCGTACCGGATCACTCCACTCCCCCAAGATCCGGTTCCGGTTCCCCGAAGGGGCGGAACCCCTCCTCCTGCCACCAGGGGTAGAGGGGAGGCATGTCCTCGCTGACCCGGCCCGGGAACTTCGGCGGTCGCTTGGCGAGGAACGACTCGACACCCTCCACCGGGTCGGGTCCGCCGCCGATCTGACTCATGATCCGCGAGTCGAGCCGGTGCGCGGTCATCGGGTGGGGCTCGCCGAGCATCCGCCACATCATCTGGCGCGCCAGGGCGACCGAGATCGCGGAGGTGTTCTCGGCGATCTCACGCGCGAGCTCGTACGCCGCCGGCAGCAGTTCCTCGGGCGGATGGACGGACCGGACCAGCCCTGCCGCCAGGGCCTCGTCCGGCCCGAAGATCCTGCCGGTCGCCACCCACTCCATGGCCCGCTGCATCCCCACGGCCCTCGGCAGGAACCAAGCCGCCGCCGACTCCGGCACGATTCCTCGGCGCGCGAAGACGAAGCCGAACTTCGCCGAGGTCGACGCCAGCCGGATGTCCATGGGCAGGGTCATGCTGGCCCCGACGCCCGCCGCCGGCCCGTTGATCGCCGCGATCACCGGCTTGGTGCTGGAGAAGATCCGCAGCGCCACCCGGCCCCCGGTGTCCCGGTGCCAGGCGCCCGCCGTGCGATGGTCGAAGGACGAGCCTCCGGAGCTGACGTCGGCACCCGCGCAGAATCCGCGCCCGGCACCGGTCACCACGATCACCCGCACCTCGTCGTCGGCGTCGGCCGCGTCCAGGACGTCCAGCAGGTCGGTCATCATCTGTGGACTGAAGGCGTTCAGCTTCTCCGGCCGGTCGAGTGTGACGGTGAGGATCCGGTCCGCCACCTCGGCCCGCACGGTCTCGTACTCCTGCTCCGGCATACGCGTCCTCCGTCGCTCCACGGACCGCCGTCACTCCACGGGGTCGGTTTCCAGAAAGCTTAATTAGTTATAGCATTCAACTCTACTGACTGGTTCATGACTGATGGCGGTGGAGATGACGGACCTCTTGGTGACGGCCGTCGGGCCGATCCGGCTGATCGAGCTCAATCGGCCCGACCAGCTCAACGCGATGAACGAGGAGCTGCACTCCGGGCTCGCGTCGGTCTGGGACACGGTCGCCGACGATCCACAGGCCCGGGTGGTCGTACTGACCGGCCGCGGCCGGGCGTTCAGCGCCGGGGGCAACTTCGACATCATGACCCGTGTTCAGCGCGACAGCGCGTTCCGCGAGCAGAACGTCGACGAGGCCCGCCGGCTCATCACGGGCATGATCCGCTGCCCGCTGCCGGTGATCGCGGCGGTCAACGGGCCCGCCGTCGGCCTCGGCTGCAGCCTGGCCCTGCTGAGCGACCTCGTACTGATCGCCGACGACGCGTACCTGGCCGACCCGCACGTGCAGGTCGGGCTGGTCGCGGGCGACGGCGGCGCGCTCGTCCTCCCTCTGCTCGTCGGCCTGACCCGCGCGAAGGAACTGCTCTTCCTGGGCGACCGGGTCGGCGCCGAGGAAGCGGTCAGGCTGGGCATCGCCAACCGCGCGGTCGCCAAGGACAAGCTCAGGGACGAGGCCATGGACCTGGCCGGGCGGCTGGCCGCCCTTCCCGCCCAGGCACTGCGCGAGACCAAACGGGCGGTGAACCTGCATCTGGAGCAGGCCCTCGCCACGGTGCTGGAACCGGCCCTGCTGGCCGAGCGGGACACCATGCACTCACCGGACCACATCGCCGTGGTGGAGAAGATCATCGCGTCGCGGAACCGGCGCCGGGCCGCCGAGGAGGGCTGAGGCATGGACTTCGCCTTGAGCGACGAGCAGGAGGAACTACGGCGCACCGTACGGGCGTTCCTCGCGGACACCTCGCCCGAGACCGAGGTGCGCCGTCTGATGGAGACGCCGGAGGGCTTCGACCGGGCACTGTGGCGCCGGATGGGGACGGAACTCGGCCTCCAGGGGCTGGCCGTACCCGAGGAGTACGGCGGGGCGGGGTGCGGGCCGGTCGAAGTGGGCGTGGTGCTGGAGGAGACGGGCCGGGCGCTGTTGTGCGCGCCGTTCCTTTCCTCGGCCGTGCTGGCGACGACCACGCTGCTGCGCTGCGCCGACGAGGACGCCCGCAAGAGGCTGCTTCCGGGGCTGGCCTCCGGCGAGCTCGTCGCGACACTGGCCCTGACCGAGGACTCCGCCCGCTGGGACGCGGCGGGTGTCAGCCTCACCGCCCGTGAAAGCAACGGGAGTTGGCTGCTGACGGGACACAAGACCTTCGTCCTCGACGGTGCCAGCGCCGACGTCGTCCTCACCGTGGCCCGTACCGACGACGGCGTAGGCGTGTTCTGGGTGGACGGCGACGCGGCCGGTCTGTCCCGTGAGCCGCTGCCCACGATGGACCCGACCCGCCGACAGGCACGCCTCGACTACCAGGACGTACCGGCGACTCGGCTGCGTACGCACCGCGGCGGCTGGGAGCTGGTCTCGGAGGTCCTCGAACGGGCCGCGGTGGCGCTGGCCGCCGAACAGGTCGGGGTGGCCTCCCGGGCACTCGACATGGCCGTGGAGTACGCCAAAGTGCGGCACCAGTTCGGGCGGGCCATCGGCTCCTTCCAGGCCGTGAAGCATCTTCTCGCCGACGTCCTCCTGGAGGTGGAGTCGGCGCGTGCCGCCGCGCACTACGCGTCGCTCGCCACCGGGAGCGAGGACCCGGAGCTGTCCGCCGTGGCGAGCCTGGCCAAGGCCTTCTGCTCGGACGCCTGTCTGCGGGCGACGGAGCAGAACATCCAGGTGCACGGCGGCATCGGCTTCACCTGGGAGCACCCGGCCCATCTGTATCTCAAGCGGGCCAAGACGTCACAACTGCTGTTCGGCGACCCGGCGTACCACCGGGAACTGCTGGCACAGCGCATCGGTCTGGACTCGGTCACAGTCGAAGGAGCGGCATGAAGGTCGACGGCAAGCTCAATGTGTGGGGCACCACCGAGGTGGTCGAGGAGGCCCGGCACCACGAGAAGGCCGGCTATGACGGTCTGTGGGCCTCCGAGTCCAAGCACGACCCCTTCCTGCCGCTGCTGCTCGCGGCCGAGCACACCGACCGGCTGGAGGTGGGTACCGCCATCGCGGTGGCCTTCGCCCGCTCCCCCATGCAACTCGCGTACACCGCACACGACTTGCAGAGCTATTCCGGCGGGCGCTTCGTTCTCGGCCTCGGCAGCCAGATCAAGCCGCACATCGAGCGGCGCTTCTCGATGCCGTGGAGCCGGCCCGCGGCCCGGATGCGGGAGTACGTGAGCGCGCTGCGGGCCATCTGGGCGTCCTGGAACGAGGGTGAGAAACTCGACTTCCGCGGCGACTTCTACTCGCACACGCTGATGTCCCCGTTCTTCTCTCCCCCGCCCGCCCCCGGCGGCCCGCCGAAGGTCTTCGTGGCCGCCGTCGGGGAGGCCATGACCCGGGTCGCGGGCGAGGTGGGGGACGGACTCCTCGCGCACGGCTTCACCACCGAGCGGTATCTGCGCGAGGTCACCCTGCCGACGGTGGAAACGGGGTTGGCGGCTTCCGGTCGCACCCGCGCCGACTTCTCCGTCTCCCATCTCCTGCTCACCGCGACCGGCCGCACCGAGGAGGAGATGGCCCGCGCGGTGGACGGCACGCGTCGCCAGATCGCCTTCTACGGCAGCACGCCCGCCTATCGCGGCGTGCTGGAGCTGCACGGCTGGGGCGAACTCGGCGACGAACTCAACGTGTTGTCGAAGTCGGCCCGCGAGGACAAGTGGGAGGCGATGGGCCGGCTCGTCGACGACGAGGTGCTCGACACCTTCGCGGTCGTGGCCGAGCCCGACCGGGTGGCATCCGAGATCCGGCGCCGGTACGGGGCGCTGGTCGACCGGGTGTCGTTCTACACGGCGTACGAGATCGACGCGGAGGTGTGGGAGCCGATCGTGCGGGAGCTGCGCGACAGCTGAGTGAGCCTGGCGGGCGGTGCGGGGCAGAGCGGCGCGGTGGCGGCGACCTGGGCGGAGGGGCGCTGCGCCCGTCCCTGTCCAGGCGCCGGCCGTGGGGCGGCCGTGGGGCGGCCGGGTTCCGGCCGACCGTGCGAGTTCCTCACGGGTCAGACACCAGGGGCGCGGCACGGTCCCGGGGGCCGCGGTCCGAGAGGCGCGACGGCCCGGCCCCCACGGTGACGCGATGCGGATCAGAGCGACGCGGTGCCGGCGACCTGCGCGGAGGAGTTCGCCGCCCGCCCCTGTTCCAGGCTGTTCCAGGCTGTTCCAGGCGCCCGACGTGGCCGGCCGGGATCCCGGCCGGCCGTGCGAGTGACTCGCGGCGCGATCCCCGGGCGCGACGGCCGGCCCTCACAGTGAAGTCCGCGTCGACGGGCTGGGCGACGGTCGCGCCGGGCTCCCAGGAGCACGTCGAAGCCCGAGCGGGAGGAAGACATACGGCCGTTCTCGCCGCACGCCTGCCGCGACCTTTGGGTACTGCCGGTCCTGGTCACGGGAGTACGGTCGGCGGGCACGAGGGCGCGGCGAGCTTGGTGCGCGCCCGAGCCGGGTGCCGTCAGCCGCCACCGGACGCCGGTCAATGAGCACCCGCGCGTGCCGCGGCGTCGGCGTCGGCGTCACCGAAGGTCAGCCGAGCAGGTCCAGGACCGTCGTCATGGACCTGTTCTGAAGAAGGTAGTCCTCGGCCTCCTGGAGGTGGAGGCGCCACAGTTCCTCGGCGGCCTCGGTCCGGCGCGCGGCGACCAGGTCGACCAGCGCGCCGTGGGCGCGAAAGCCCCGGCGGTTGGCCCGCACGTTCTCGGGACTGCCGGCGTCGAGGTCGACGTGGGACCAGTTCGCCTGGTCGATGATGTGCCGGACCATGCCGTTGAGGACGCTGAGCGTCTCATTCCCCGCCAGTTCGACGACGAGGGCGTGGAACTCCATGTGGGCTCGGATGAAGGCCGACGGGTCGTCCATGAGCCCCTCGGCCTCGGCGACGGCGGCCCGCAACCGCTCCAGGTCCTGGTCCGTGCGACGCTCGGCCAGCAGACCGGCGCACGGCGCCTCGATGACCGTACGGGCGTCGTAGACGTCCTTGAGGGTCGTGCCCCGGTACTCCAGGACCACCCCCGCGTAGCGCGCGGCCACCGTGCCTTCCGGGACCTGCACCCGCGCCCCGCCGCGGGCACCGCGGCGCACGTTGATCAGCGACTCCGACTCCAGTACCCGGAACGCCTCGCGCAGCGTCGGCCGGGACACGGCGAACTCCGCCATCAGCGCCGACTCGGCGGGCAGCGCCTCGCCCTCGGCCAGCTCCCCGCGCACGATCTTGCGGCGCAGCTGGGCCGCCACCAGCTCGGCCATCTTGGGGACGCGGACCTTGACACCGTTCACACCGCCACCGCCCCGCCCCGCCGTACTCGTCACCGGGCCCACCTCCGTCCGACCCACAGGTGCGGGACACAGCCCGAGCACCGGGTAGACGGCCAACTCTACTAGATAACTGATTGAACTAGGTTACCGAGTTCGAGTTCGCGGCAATGAGATGTTCGGCCAGCGCGACCAGCAGATCGCGGCCGACCGACCGCTGCCGCATGTCCCCCATCACCAAGGGGACTTCCGGGCCGAGGTCCAGCGCTTCGCGGATCTCCCACTCGTCGCGTTCCTGGCGGCCGTGGAAGCAGTTGACGCCGATCACGAAGGGGATGCCGCGGCTCTCGAAGAAGTCGATGGAAGCGAAGCTGGACTCCAGCCGTCGGGTGTCGGCGATGACCACCGCACCGAGCGCACCGTGCACGAGGTCGTTCCACATGAACCAGAAGCGCTCCTGGCCGGGCGTCCCGAAGAGGTAGACCACAAGCCGGGGGTTGACCATGATGCGGCCGAAGTCCATGGCCACCGTGGTCGTGGACTTCCCCTCGATGCCCTCGACGTCGTCGACGCCCACGCTCGCGACGGTCAGGTACTCCTCGGTGCGCAGCGGCGCCACCTCGCTCACCGCCCCGACCAGGGTCGTCTTGCCCACGCCGAAACCACCGGCCACAAGGATCTTGACCGCCGCCGGTGCCGAGCCGTCGTAGGCCCGGCCCGCGGGGTCAGAGTCTGCGAAGGCCATCCCTCACCGCCCGAAGAAGTGTCATGTCCATTGTGTTTCCTACTGCTACGGCGATCGGTGGACGGGTTGTCGCCCTGCCCAGCGCGACCAGGTCGTCGATCAGGATCTTCGTCACCGCCACGGGCAGGTTCAGTTCCGCGGCGATCTCCGCCACCGCGGCAGGTGTGCGGCACTGCTGGAGGATCGAGCGGTGCTCGGGTTGCAGGCCTCGCAGACCGGCCCGGCCGGGCGCCGGTTCGACGGTCGTCACGAGGGTGATCAGAGTGAGGTCGTCACGCGCGGGTGCTGTCCGGCCCTGGGTGATCGTGTAAGGCCTGACCGACAGCTCTTCAGCGTCCCCCGCTTCCAGGCCGTCCATCCAGTGGCTCACTCACGTACACCGCCCTTGTCGACGGGCGCTGAGCGGCGTACCTCGGTACTCAGTCGCTGGCCCACCTGCTGCATGAGGGTGTGCATGGCCACGGCCATCAACTCGGCGTCGACTTCCTGGGAGGCCACGACGGCGAGGTGGGTGCCGCGGCCCGCGGCGGAGATGAACAGCCACAGGTCGGTCATCTCGACGATCACCTGATGCACCGAACCGCCACCGAACAGTTGCCCGACCCCGCGGGCCAGACTCTGCTGGCCGGTGGCCACGGCGGCGAGGCGCTCGGCGTCCCCGCGGGCGATGGTGCGGGACTGGCTGACCACCAGCCCGTCGTCGGACAGCACGATGGCGTGGTGCGTGCCCTGAACCTGTTCGACCAGGCCGTCCAGCAACCAGTCGAGGTCCGGATGGGTGGCGGTCGTTCGCATTGTCATGGTGAGTCTTCCGTCGGGATCCGTCTACGCTGCGGCAGCACGTCACTGGGTTCGTGGTCGTTCGGGGGAGCATCGCGCCGGACCATCCTCGACTGGCGTTGGAAGGCGCCGATCGTCGCGCCGGAGCGGGCGGGCTCGGACCGCCGGGCCGGTGCCTGCTTTTCGGTCGAGGGCGCCCGCAGGCCCGCCTCCGGGTCCCGCAGTTCGTCGGCGAGGCTGGCCAGCCGCACCCGTTTGGGCAGCGGTCGTACGTCCGGTGCGACACTCGCCCGCGCATCGCCGTTCAACCGCGGCGCACCGGCCATCTGCGGCACTCCGCGGGGACGCGGCGGCCGGGTCCACACGTCATCAGGGGGAACCGCCGCTACGGGCGAACCGCCGCGGCCGGTCACCAGCGTGTCCGCGTCCTGGGCCGTCCCGTGCGCCATGCCGGGCACGTCCGCCACGGCCACGTCGTGGGCCGGCGGCCAGGCGGCGTCGGCTCCCTCGGGTGTGGGCTCGGTCCGCCCGGGAGCGTCGACGACGAGTTCGTCCGGGATGAGGACGACCACCCGGGTACCGCCGAACGAGGAGGGGCGCAGCTCCACATGGATGCCGAGGCCACGCGCCAGCCGGGCGACGACGTAGAGGCCGAGCCTGACGTCGTCCGCCCGGGACATCACGTCCAGGCGGGGCGGCTCGGTCATCAGCCGGTTGGCTTCGTCGTACTGCTCGGGGTCCATGCCCACGCCGCGGTCCTCGATCTCCACCGCGAGACCGCGCCCCACCCGGGCGGCGTACACCTCCACCGGCGTCGGCGGCCTCGAGAAGCCCACCGCGTTCTCCATTAGTTCGGCGAGCACGTGGATCACCAGGCCGACCGCGCGCTCGGCCAGCCACACGCGCTCCTCGACGTCGATCTGGATCCGCCGGTAGTCCTGCACCTCGCTCTGTGCGGAGCGGAGCACGTCCAGCAGCAGGACGGGCTTGCGCCAGCGTCGCTGCGGCTGGCCTCCTCCGAGGATCACCAGGTTCTCCTCGTAGCGCCGCAGCCTGGCGGTCAGATGGTCGAGGTCGAACAGGCCCTCCAGGACCTCGGGATCCTCGTGCCGGCGCTCCAGCTCACTGAGCTTCTTCATCTGCAGTCCGATGAGCAGCTGGGTACGCCGGGCGATGCGCTGGAGCAGCTTCTCGAACCCGCGGAACTGCGACACCTGCGCCATCGTCGTGTCCAGCGCGCTGTGGCGCGCGAGGTTCAACGCCTGTCCCAGCTGGCCCAGTTCGTCGTCGCCGTGCTGGATCGCGGGGAGTTCGGCGTCCAGGTCGACGACGTCTCCGCTGCGCAGGCGTTCGACCACCTCCGGCATCCGGGTCTGCAGGTCCAGGGCGGCGACACGCAGCGCGGAGATCCGGCGGCGCAGCGTCCGGGTGAGCACCGCGCTGACCAGCACGACCAGGAGCACCGCCACCGCGCCCAGCACACTGGTGAAGATCAACCGCTCCACCATCGTGTGCAGTTCCTTCTCGGTGGCCGTCGTCAGGGTCACGGAGTAGGCGGCGTTGAGCTCCTGGAGCTGGGCGGCGACCGGCCCGACGCTGTCGTTCCACGTCTTGCCGAGTCCCTTGGAGAACTTGTCCGGGTCGGTCCCGGAGGAGCCGGACAGCACGTTCTGCTCGGCCGTCGTCTTCTGCTTCCACGCGCCGCCCGCCATCAGCTTCCGGTACAGCGCGGCCTGGTCGTCCGGGACGAGCGGCACGATCTTGTTGTCGTAGAGGAATCGCTGGGAGCCGATCCATCCGGCCAACTGCCCACGTTCGGCGCCGCCCAGCCGTCCGGTCACCGAGCCGCGGGTGAAGAGCGCACTCTCCCGCGAGATCATCTCCATGCCCCAGACCGAGTCGATGGCCGGCCTGGCGAGGTAGTCGATGTTGGGCAGACCGACATGGCTCAGAACGGTGAACAGGTTCAACTGGCTGGAGATGAGGCTCGTGTAGCGGTCGAACGTCTGCTGCTGCGAGGCGGTCCGCTGGTCCACCCCGGCCCGGTAGTCGGCCAGTTTCCGCAGGTTCCTGCCCACCTGGACGACGTTGCGGCGGATGTCGTCCGGAGCGCTCCAGTTACTGTTGGGCAGTTCCTGGACGCTCGTGACGGCCGCGTCGGTACGAGCGCGCTGCTCGCGCAACGCTTTCTGGTAGCCCTCAGGATCGGCCAATTCGGCGCCGCTGAGCCTCCGTTCCTCCTGGAGGTCGAAGAAGGCGGCCATGATCGGACGTGCCGCCGCGTTGGAGGCCGCGTTGCGGTCCTTCTGCTTCTGCCAGTCCGTGTAGAGCTGCGCGGAACTCGTCAGCCACAGGGCCACGAGGGTCACGCTCGGCACCAGAGCCAGGATGAGCAGGACCGTGCGGAGTGACGGCTGTCGCCGGGTTCCGCTGCCCCTTGGGTCATGTCTCTTCGACGCACGCGCGTGCACTGCCACTGAGGTCCCCAGCGATGCTCCAAGTGACAGGCCGCTCCGATGGGCCCGCACGATGACGCGCCGATGCTATCCCTGGATACCGCTATCTAAATACACTTAGCCCACTAAACTTTCACAACAATGGGTCAAGCGGTGGCATCAACTCTCCGGCACGAAATACGGCAGGGTGATCTCGTCCGTGAAGCGCCGGAAGTCGACGCGCACACGCAGGCCGATGACGACGGCGCCCGGATCGCCGGCGTCGACGTGCGAGAGCAGGGTGCCGCCGTCGTCGAGGTCGATCACGGCGAGCGCGAAGGGCGTGTCGAAGCCCGGGCCGGGTGCGCGGTGCACCACCGTCACCGAGTAGACGGTTCCCCGGCCCGCGCTGGGCGCGTACCACCAGTCCGGCCCCATGCACCCGGGACAAGCGGGCTCGGGAACGAAGAAGCGCAGGTCGCAGGCCGGGCAGTACGGGACGACCAGGTCGCCCCGTTGGGCCGCTTCCCAGAACCGCTCGGACAGCTCGGTGGGAACGGGTACGGGCCGGCTCATCGCGTCCTCCCCAGCACGCTCATCTCGTAGTGCTGCGCGCCTGATCCGGCGTTGCCGACGACCGCCAGCTCCGCACCCTCGACCTGGTGCACGGCGGTTCCGCGCAACTGCCGTACGGCCTCGACGACTTTGAGGGTCATCTGCTGGGTTCCGTTCCAGGAGTACGACAGACAGCCGCCGTCGGGATTGACGGGATGCTTGCCGCCCACGGCGATGGCACCGCTGGCGGCGAGCGGTCCGCCCTCGCCCTCGCCGCACAGACCGAGCGCCTCCAACTGCCGTATGACTTCGAAGGAGTTGGGGTCGTAGAGGGAGAAGACGTCCACGTCGTGCGGACTGACGTCGGCCATCGCGTAGGCGCGACTGGCGGCGTCCCGGCCGAGCTGCCCGACCTCGCGGTGCAGCGCAGGGTTGGCGTACGCGGCCTGGTGGTACTCCATGCCGCCGCCGAGGACGGCGACGGGCGGGTGCGGCAGGTCGCGGGCCCGTTCGGCGGTGGTCACCACGAGGGCCGCACCGCCTTCGCCCACGATGCAGCAGTCCAGCAGGTGGAAGGGCGTGGCGACCATTCGGGAGGCGAGCACGTCCTCGGCGGTGTACGGGCCGCGGCCGTACATCATCGCTTCCGGGTTGGTGGTGCCGTTGTTGCGGATGGTGGCGGCGACCTCCGCGAGCTGGCGGGGGGTCGTGCCGTACTCGTGCATGTGCCGTGCCGCCACCAACGCGAACTGGGCCACGACATAACTGCCCCACACGTCGGCGAACTCCAGCGGTACCCCTGCACCCACGGGCCCCGCGCCGCGCGCGACCAGTTTGCAGCCGCCGACGACGACGGTGTCCGCGTATCCGGCGCTGATGGCGGCGGCCGCCTTCAGCAGGCCCCGCGAGCCGGCGTTGTCGAGCATCGAGTCGCTGGTCCAGCGCAGGTCCCGGCCGAGCATGCGAGCCCAGGAGCTGCCCTCGCCGGGTACGCCGCCCGGGCCGGGCCAGTCGACCTGGGCGCCGTCGACGTCGGCCGGGGTGAGCCCGGCGTCCGCGATCGCGCCGCGCACCGCTTCGAGGGCGAGGTCCATGGCGTCGCGGTCGGGCAGTGTCAGCGCCTGTTCGGTGGCGTGCACCCCGACGACGACGGGTTGGCGGCCGTTCACCAGGTCACCGTCCCGCGCCGAGGGTGTCGCCGCCGGGATAGCCGCCCCCGCCGAAGCGCTCGTCGAGCGTCTCGTAGTCCTTGGCGTAGTCCTTGGTGCGGGGCAGGGCCTCGACGAACTCGACCGTCTTCGGCTTCTTGTACGAGGCGATCCGCGCCCGGCAGTGCTCGATGACGTCCTGAGCCGTGACCGGCTCGGCGCCCGGCCGGCGCACGACCACGGCCTTGACGTCCTGGGCCCAGCGCTCGTTCGGCACGCCGATCACGGCGGCCTCCTTCACCGCGGGGTGCGACTCGATGCAGTTCTCCACCTCGGCCGGGAAGATGTTCTCGGCGGCCGACTTGAGCATGCGGGTCGTCGTCCCGAGGAAGCTGATCGTGCCGTCGCTCTCGCGCCGGCCGAGGTCGGTGGTGTGCCACCAGCCGAAGCGGAAGCGTTCCTCGTTGATCTCGGGTCGGTTCCAGTAACCGAGGTGGACGAGATCACCGCGGAGACAGATCTCACCGGCCTCGCCGACCGCGCACTCCGTGCCGGTGCCGTCCAGGACGCGTACGGCGGTGAAGGGGCCGGGGCGGCCCGCGTTGCCGGTGCCCGAGCCTCCGTAGGCGCCGGTCACGGCGAAGCCGGTCACCTCGGTCTGCCCGTAGCCGCGGCCCTCACCGCCGCCGTTGCGGGTGAAGCGGCTGGTGTCGGTGGGGACGGTGCCCTGCCACAGGGGGGCGGCGACGCTCGCGCGCAGGTGGGAGAGGTCGTGGCCGGCCTCCCGGTTCAGCGCGACGAGTTGCGCGATGGTCGGGGGCATCAGGTAGGCGTGGGTGCACTGCTCCGCCGCCAGGAGCGGGAGCAGCTCCTCGGCGACCACGCGGCGGACGATCACGTTCTTGCCGCCGTGGACGAAGGCCGGTACGCCCCAGAACTGGTAGTTGCCGATGTGGAACATGGGGCCGGCGCCGAGGAAGGCGGTCTCCGTGCCGATGTCCCCCATCCAGGCGGCGCTCATCCCCATGGCGAGCAGGTTGCGGTGCGAGAGCATCGAGCCGGACTGCCGGCCGGAGATCGCCGCGGTGTAGATGACCAGGAGAGCGGCGTCGGGGTCGACGTCGGCGATCAGGTCCTCGGGTGAGCCGGAGGCCAGGAAGGACTCGTACGACCCGGGTCCCTCGGTGTCGTGCTGGAGCCACAACGCCCGGTGGTCGCTGCCGAGTTCGGCTCGTGCCTTGGCGACCGTGTCGCCGATCTCCTCGTCCTGCCAGACGACGACCTTGGGGTCGAAGTCCTCGACCGCGAAGGCCATCTCGGGGGCGGCCCAGCGCCAGTAGCCGGGGCAGACCATGGCGCCGACCTTCGCGGCGGCGCCGAGGAGCTCCCAGATCCGGTACGAGTTCTGGCCGAGCCACAGGATGCGGTCGCCGGACCCGACGCCCGCGTCCGCGAGGGCGTGGGCGAGCCGGTTGGTGCGCTCGTCCACCTGGGGCCAGGTCAGCCGGACGTCGCCGTCGACGAGGGCTACTCCGTCGGGGAAGGACCGTCGGTGCTCACGGATGATGTCGCCGAACGTCAGGCGGCGGGCGGAATGCATGCTGTGGCTCCAAAAGCTTCGAAGAATTCGAAAGGTTGAGGGGTCGTCAGACGCGACCGATGCCGACACCCTTGACGTTGATGAACTCGTCCAGACCGGCCTTGCCGCCCTCCCGGCCGAATCCACTCATGCCGACACCGCCGAAGGGCGTGGCGGGTGAGGTGATCGGGTTGGGGCCGGGGTTGACGTAGACCGTCCCGGCCTTCAGGCGAGGCACCAGGCGGTTGACGCGCGCGATGTCACGCGACTGGATGTAGGCGGACAGGCCGTACTCGCTGTCGTTGGCCAGCGCGACGGCCTCGTCCTCGGTGTCGAACGGGGTGATGGCCAGGACCGGGCCGAAGACCTCCTGCTGGGCGAGGTCGCTGCGGTTGTCGACGTCCGCGAAGACGGTCGGGGTCACGAAGTAGCCGTCGGAGTCGATGCGTTCGCCGCCGTACACGAGTCGGCCGGCACCGTCCTCGACCGCCTTGTCGACCATGCCCTGGACGCGGTCGCGGGCGGCCTCGTTGATGAGGGGTCCGATGTACGTCGTCGGGTCGAGCGGGTCGCCGACCGGCAGGTGGGCGATCACCCCGGTGACCCGGGCGATGACCTCGTTGTAGATCGCGCGCTCCACGAGCAGCCGGGTGGGCAGTGCGCAGCCCTGGCCGGTGTTGCTCATGGCGAAGGCGGCGCAGTACGGGACGACGGTGTCCAGGTCGGTGTCGGCGAAGAGCAGGTTGGCGGACTTGCCGCCGAGTTCGAACACCACCGGCTTGAGGCTCAGTGCCGCGTCGGCCATGATGCGGCGCGCGGTGGCGGGGCCTCCGGTGAAGGAGATCTTGTCGACGCCGGGGTGGGTGACCAGGGCCGATCCCGCGTCGCCGAGCCCTGTGACGACGTTGATGACACCCTCGGGGATGCCCGCCTCGCGGGCCAGGTCGGCGAAGAGCAGCGCTGAGAACGGGGTGGACTCGGCCGGTTTGATGACCACGGTGTTGCCGGCGGCGAGCGACGGCGGGACCTTCATCGCCAGCGACAGCGCGGGCGAGTTCCAGGTGATGATGTGGCCGATGACTCCGTACGGCTCGGCGATGGTGTACTCGACATTCTCGTGCGGGCTGTAGGCCGCGCCGACCATGCCCTCGATCTTGTCGGCCCAGCCGGCGTAGTACTCGGTCCACTCGGCGACGTGCGGTCCGACGTTCTCCGCCCAGCCGCCGATGCACACGCCGTTCTCCAGCGGGCAGATCGCCGCGAAGTCGGGGATGTGGTCGCGCAGCAGTCCGGCGAAGCGGGTGAGCAGCCGGCGGCGCTCCGCGGGGCGCATGGTGCCCCACACCTCGAAGGCCTGGCGTGCGGCCGCGACGGCCTGGTCCACCTCGGTGGGCCCGGCGAGCGGAATGCGCGCCTGGACCAGACCGGTCGCGGGGTTGCGGTGCTCGTAGAGGCCGCCGCTGGTGTCGGTGAGGTCCTTGCCGCCGATGACCAGCCGCGGCTGCGGCAGGTCGTGCTCCGCTCTGTCCTGGTGCAGCTTCACATCGACCGTGACCACGGGTGCCTCCTCGAGCAGCTTCACATCTCGCTTAAATAGCTAACCTATTTATCCAAAGCAGTCAATGCGAATGGATACACCAGGTGTCACAGCCCGAGCGACCGCCCGATGATCTCCAGCATGATCTCCGAGGTCCCGCCGAAGACCCGCTGCACCCGGCTGTCCCGCCAGATGCGTGCGATCTCGTACTCGTTGACGTAGCCGTAGCCGCCGAAGAGCTGCATGCAGCGGTCGATGACCTCCCAGCCGGTCTCCGAGGTCCAGTACTTGGCGGCCGCGGCCTCGTCGGCCGTCAGCTCCCCCTGGAAGAGGGCCATGATGCAGCCGTCCACGTAGACCCGGGCCACGTTCAGCTTGGCCCTGATGTCGGCGAGCGCGAACCTGTTGGCCTGGAACTCCCCGATGGGCTGCCCGAAGGCCGTACGGGTCTTGGCGTACTCCAGCGCCAGCGCGTAGGCCCGCTCGGCAGCCGCGAGCGAGGACACGGCGATGGCGAGCCGTTCGGTCGGGAGGTTGCCCATCATGTGATAGAAGCCGCGCCCCTCCTGTCCGATGAGGTTCTCGGCGGGGACGCGGACCTCGTGGAAGAAGAGCTCGGCGGTGTCCTGGGCCTTCATCCCGACCTTGTCGAGCTTGCGTCCGCGTTCGAAGCCCTCGGCGCCGCGCTCCACGACGATCAGGCTGATGCCCTTGTGGCCGGCGTCCGGGTCGGTCTTGCAGGCGACGACGACCAGGTCGGCCAGGATGCCGTTGGTGATGAACGTCTTGGACCCGTCGATCACCCACTCGTCGCCGTCCCGGCGAGCGGTGGTGCGCAGGCCCTTGAGGTCCGACCCGGCCGAGGGCTCGGACAGGGCGAGCGCGCAGATCGTCTCGCCACTGACGACACCGGGCAGCCAGCGGGCCTTCTGCTCAGGTGTGGTGAGGTTCATCAGATAGGGCGGGATGACGTCGTTCTGCAGCCCCAGCCCGATACCGACCGAGCTGGTCGCCGCCATCTCCTCCGCCATGATCGCGTTGTAGCGGAAGTCCCGGATGCCCTGGCCGCCGTACTCCTCCGGGAACTGCCAGCCGATGAGTCCGGCCTTGCCCGCCGCCGCCCACGCGGCCCGGCTCACCTGGCCGTCGCGCTCCCACTGCTCGGCATACGGGGCGCATTCGCGCAGGTAGAACGTGCGGGCGGTCTCGCGGAACAGCTCGTGTTCCTCGGTGAAGATCGTTCGGCGCATGCTCGACTCCGCTCACGCATCTCGCTTATTTAGCTGAAGTAGTTATACGATAGCGCTGTATCGGGATCTGGGCGAGGGAGGGCGCGTGAGCGTACGGGACAAGGTGGCACTCGTCACCGGAGCGGGCCGCGGCATCGGCGAGGCGATCGCCGACCGACTCGCCACCCAGGGGGCCGCGGTCGCCGTCTGCGACGTGGACACGGAAGCGGCCGGAAAGGTCGCCGCCCGGCTCACGGAACAGTACGGGGTGCGCTCGGCGGCCGTCGGCGCGGACATCTCCGACAGCGCGGCCGTGCGCGACGCGGTGGCACAGGTGACCACCGAGCTCGGCCCGGTGGAGGTGCTGGTCAACAACGCGGCCATCGACGTGATCGGCCGCTTCGTCGACAGCACCGAGGAGACCTGGGACCGGATCATCGACGTCAACCTGCGCGGCACCATCTCGGTGACCCGGGCGGTACTGGACTCCATGATCGAGCGTGGCGGGGGCCGGATCGTGCACATCGCCTCGGACGCCGGCCGGGTCGGCTCGTCGGGCGAGGTCGTGTACTCCGCGACGAAGGGCGGGATCATCGCCTTCGGCAAGGCGCTGGCCCGCGAGGTCGCCCGGCACGGCATCACCGTGAACAGCGTCTGCCCCGGCCCGACCGACACCGCGCTGCTCGGGCAGGTCGCCGAGTACAGCCAGAAGATGTACGACGCGACCGTGCGGGCGATCCCGCTACGCCGCGTCGCCCAGCCCTCCGAGATCGCCGACGTGGTGGTCTTCCTCGCGTCCGACGGCGCCGCCTACATGACCGGGCAGACGCTCTCGGTCAGCGGCGGACTCACGATGGTCTGAGGTGAGCGCCGTGCTGCGGGTCGAACTCCGCGACAAAATAGCCGTGTTGACACTGGACCGGCCGGGACAGCTCAACGCCCTCGGCTCCCGGACCATGGAACAGCTCACCCAGGCGCTGGACGACGTCCGCGACAACGACGACGTACGTGCGCTGGTCCTGACCGGCGCGGGACGGGCCTTCTCGGCCGGCGCCGACATCGGTGAGATCGAGTCCTGCACGACACCCGGGCAGTTCCGTGCCTTCGTGGGTCGCCTGACCGAGACGTTCGCGCTCCTGGAGGACTTCCCCAAGCCCTCGGTCGCCGCCGTCCACGGGTTCGCCTTCGGGGGCGGTCTGGAACTGGCGCTCGCCTGCGACCTCAGGGTGGCGGAGCGTGGCACCCGGCTCGGGCTGCCGGAGATGAAGCTCGGCGTCCTGCCGGGCGCGGGCGGCACACAGCGGCTGCCCCGCCTCGTACCGCCGGCCGTCGCGAAGCAGATGATCCTCACCGGCGAGCCGATCGACGCGGAGCGGGCTCACGCGCTCGGGCTCGTCAACGAACTGGCCGAGCCCGGCGGCGCCCTGAAGGCAGCCGAAGCCCTGGCCGCGAAGCTGACGGCCGGGGCCCCGCTGGCCCTCGCGGCGGGCAAGCGACTGATCGACTACGGGCTCGGCATGGACCTGGAGGCGGCCATCGCGTACGAGCGCGAGACCGTCTCCGTGCTGTTCTCCACCGAGGACCGGGCCGAGGGACTCAAGGCCTTCCGGGAACGCCGCCCGGGCGACTTCCGCGGCGTGTAGCAGGCGTACAAGTTCCGCGGCGTTGTAGCAGGCGACAAGCGCCCGACAGATCTGGAGGTGGGCCGTGCGGCCACTGGAGGGCTATTCCGTAGTCGAGCTGGGCATGTGGGTGGCGGCACCGGCCGCGGCCACCATGCTCGCCGACTGGGGAGCGGACGTGGTGAAGGTGGAGGCGCCGACCGGCGACCCCAACCGGTACACGCTCAAGCACGTCGGGCAGGACATCGACAGCGCGCCCCCGTTCGAGACCGACAACCGCGGCAAGCGCGGGATCGTCCTCGACCTGCGCTCTCAGGACGGCAAGGACGTACTGGAGCGGCTGCTGGAACGCGCCGACGTGTTCGTCACCAACCTTCGCCCGGGCGCCCTGGAGCGGCTGGGCCTCGCGCCGGACGAGCTGCGGGCCCGGCATCCCCGCCTGGTCGTCGGCACGTTGACGGGTTACGGCTGGACGGGCGCCGAACGCGACCGCGCCGGGTACGACGTCTCGGCGTTCTGGGCCCGTCCCGGCATCGCCGCCATGCTCAACCCGGCCGGGGAGCCACCACCCGGGATCCGGCCCGGCCTCGGCGACCGTACGGCCGCGGCCAACCTGGTCGCCGGCGTGCTGGCCGCGCTGCTGCGACGCGAACGCACCGGCGAGGGCGGGGTGGTCGACGTGTCGCTGCTGCGATCCGGGACCTACGCCAACGGCAACGACCTCGCGCTGCAGAACTTCTTCGGCAAGCGCGGCCGTACCCGCCACCGCACCGAGCACGAGTCCCCGCTCTACAACTCCTACCGGGCGGCCGACGACCGCTGGTTCTGGCTGGTCGGCCTGGAGGGCAACCGGCACTGGCCCGGCGTCGTCAAGGCGCTGGGCCGCGAGGACCTGGCGACCGACGAGCGGTTCGCGACCGGCAAGGCCCGGCGCGGCCACGTACGTGAGCTGAT
Source organism: Streptomyces sp. NBC_00076 (assembly GCF_045041235.1). NCBI lineage: Bacteria > Bacillati > Actinomycetota > Actinomycetes > Kitasatosporales > Streptomycetaceae > Streptomyces > Streptomyces sp. NBC_00076. The sequence goes on along the minus strand of NZ_CP108242.1, from coordinate 9,845,085 downwards.
CGCCGCGTTCGACGAGGAGTTCGCCAAGCGTCCGCTGGACGAGTGGGCCGAGCGCTTCGACGCCGAGGGCGTGTGGTGGGCACCCGTGCAGACCCTGGCGGAGGTCGCGGCCGATCCGCAGGCGGAGGCGGTCGGGGCGTTCGTCGAACAGCCGGGCATGGGTGACGCGCCGCCGCTGCGGACGGTGGCCACACCCGTCGCCTTCTGGGGCGCCGACGAGAAGCCGCGCGGCGGGGCGCCGACGCTCGGCGAGCACACCGACGAAGTGCTCCGCGAACTCAACTGAACTCATACATCTGGAGGTACGGCGTGGGCATCCTCGACGACAAGGTCGCCATCGTCACCGGCGGTGGCAGAGGGCTGGGCCGGGCGCACTGTCTGGCGCTCGCCGAGGCCGGCGCGACGGTGGTGGTGAACGACCTCGGCTCGGGCATACACGGCGAGCAGACCGGTGACTCCCCCGCCGACGAGGTCGCCGCCGAGATCACCAAGCTCGGGGGCCGGGCGATCGCCAACCACTCCTCGGTGACCGACTGGGCGGCGACCGAGACCATGGTCGCGGACACCGTCGCGGAGTTCGGCCGCCTCGACATCGTCGTGAACAACGCGGGCATCGTGCGTGACCGCATGCTGTTCTCGATGACCGAGGCCGAGTTCGACACCGTCATCGCGGTGCATCTGAAGGGCACCTTCGCGCTTACCCGGCACGCGTGCGCGTACTGGCGCGAGGCGTCGAAGCGGGGCGAGCGAGTCGCCGGCCGCGTGATCAACACGACCTCCGGGACCGGCCTGTTCGGCAATCAGGGCCAGTCCAACTACGGGGCCGCGAAGGCCGGAATAGCCGGGCTCACCGTCCTCACCGCCCTGGAGATGCGCAAGTACGGCGTCACCGCGAACGCCGTCTCGCCGATCGCGGCCACCCGGATGACGGACGGGCTGTCCGTCGGCGCGTCCCTCCAGGCCGTCGACGGCTTCGACCCGCGCGATCCCGCCAACGCCTCCGGAGTCGTCGTCTACCTGGCCTCCGACAGCGCGGCCTGGCTCACCGGCCAGGTCCTGCGCATCGAGGGCAACCGGCTGAACCGGCTCCAGGGCTGGACCGTCGCCGCCGTCCACCCCAGCGAGTCGGGGCAGGCCCTCACATACGACGAACTCGTCGAGGCCGTACCGCAGTTGTACGGTGTCGCCCCGGCGGGCCGGGCCACGGGAGTCGGCCAGTGAAGGGCCAGGACGTGGCGGCTCTCGTCCTGCGCGCGACGCTCGGCCCGATGCTCTTCGCCCACGGGTGGAACAAGGTCGCCGGGCCGGGCGGACTGGAAGGGACGACGGGTTGGTTCGAAGCACTCGGCCTCAAGCCGGCCGAGGTGCACGCCCGGATGGCCGCCGGGACCGAGATGGCGGCGGGGGTGGGCATCACCCTGGGTGCCGCCAATCCCCTCCCCGCGGCGGCGGCCGTCGGTCTCATGACCGTGGCCGCGCGGACCGACCACCGCGGCAAGGGCTTCTTCGTCTTCAAGGGCGGCTGGGAGTACGTCGGTGTGGTGGGCGGCGTGGCCGTCGCGCTGGCGGCGCTCGGCAACGGCCGGTACTCGCTCGACGGGCTGCTGCGCTGCCGACGCGCGGGCGCGGGGCCCGCGTTGCTGGCCGCCGGCCTCGGCACGGCGAGCGCGGCGGCGCTGCTGGCCATGTGCTACCGGCCCGAGCCGAAGCCGGACGAACCCCCGACAGATCACTGAGTACGGATCACTCGAGTACAGATCACTGAGTTCAATCAGGGCTATCCATCAAGGAGTCGACATGGACGCGGCTGACTTCAGCGCGGTGCTGTCAGAGGTCCGGCGCTTCGTCCGCGAACGCGTCGTGCCGGTCGAAACGGAGATCGACGAGAAGGACGAGATGCCCGCGGACATCCGCGAGGCGGCGAAGAAGATGGGGCTGTTCGGCTTCGCGCTGCCCGAGGAGTACGGCGGGCTGGGTCTGTCGATGTACGAGGAAGCCCAGCTGATGTTCGAGCTCGGGTACACGACCCCGTCCCTGCGTTCCATGTTCGGGACGAACAACGGCATCGCCGGGCACGTCCTGATGGTCGGCGGTACCGAGGAGCAGAAGGCTCAGTGGCTGCCGAGGATCGCCTCGGGTGACGTCCTGGCGTCGTTCGCGCTGACCGAACCCGAAGCCGGTTCGGACCCGTCGACGCTGACCACACGCGCCCATCTTGACGGAGACACTTGGGTGATCAACGGCGCCAAGCGCTACATCACCAACGCCCCCCTGGCCGACGTCTTCATGGTCTTCGCCCGCACCGACCCCGACGCCCCGCGCACCCGCGGCATCTCCACCTTCCTGGTCCCGGCCGACACCCCGGGCCTCACCGTGGCTCCCCGGGACCACAAGATGGGCCAGTTCGGCGCGTGGACGGCGGACGTGTACTTCGATGACGTCCGGGTGCCGGCCGAGGCCCTCGTCGGCGGCGCGGACGGCCTGAACCGTGGCTTCTCCACGGCGATGGGCTGCATCGCGCACGGACGGGTGCACATATCGGCTCTGATGGTCGGCATGGCCGAGCGACTGGTCGACGAGTCCGTGGCGTACGCGAGCACCCGCAAGCAGTCCGGGAAGCTCATCGGCTCCTTCCAGCTCGTCCAGGGGCTGATCGCCGACTCGATGACCGACTACTACGCCGGACGCGCCACGGTCCTGGAGGCGGCCCGGCGCTTCGACTCGGGCGAGGACACGAAGATCGGTCCGTCCTGCACGAAGTACTTCGCGAGCGAGATGGTGTGGCGGGTCGCGGACCGGGCGGTACAGGTCCACGGAGGCGCAGGCTATATGCGCGGCGTCGCCGTCGAGCGTTTCTACCGTGACGCCCGGCTGTTCCGTATCTACGAGGGCACCAGCCAGGTCCAGCAGGTCATCATCGCGAAGGCGCTGCTGGGGGACGCGGCGCGGGCCTGACGGACCGGAAGTCCTGCGTTCGGACCGTGCCGAACGCAGGACCTGCCAAGGCGTGTCCCGTCGTGCAGGTCGTGGTCACAGAACCGCGGTGAGCAGCGACACCGCGGACTCCTGACGGCCGATGGCGGCACTGTCGAAGGGCCCCGCCCAGCTCAGCCCGTACTGATTGGCACTGTTGCGATCGTGCGCGTAGGCCGAGCGGGCCTGCGCGTCGAGGTAGGCCCGATAGGGGCGCCCGGGAAGCACGGCGTCCAGCTCGGCGAGGTTGCGCGCGAAGACGCCCTTGAACGAGGACTGGTCGGCGTTGCAGCCACCGGCCGGCTCGCAGGTCTCCGTCAGGATCCCGTTCGGGGACAGCGCCGGACTGGCGATCACCGCGTCAGTGATCTTCCGGCCCGCGGTGAGCAGTTGACGATCGTGGGTGCCGCGGTACAGCTCGGCCAGGCCGCCCAGGACCACGCCCTGGTTGTACGTCCAGGTGGTACCGCCGTTGTTGGCACAGCCACCGCTCTGTGTGTTCAGACCATCGTTGACGAGGTGGTCGTCGTTGATCATGCCGCTGCCACTGAACCACTTCCACGACTGGCGGGCGCGGTCCAGATACACGGTGTCCCGCGGGATCCGGTTGTGCAGGGACGCGACGAGCTTGAAGTACAGCTCGTTGCTGATCGCGTTCTTGTACGTCTTTCCGGGCAGGTCCCACCAGATGCCGCCGCCACAGGTGTCGTCCCCGTTCTGGCGCATGTAGGCCTCGTCGGTCCGCGCGATGTCCAGGTACTGCTTGTCGCGGGTGAGGTCGTACATGCGCACCATGGCGAGTGCCCACCAGCCGGTGTCGTCGGTGGAGTCCGCCCGGAATTCACCACCGCCCTGGGGCCACCAGTCCAGAGGCCGGCGCTGGAGCGCGATGGTGTTCCTGACCTCCGGCAGGTACGTACGCGAGCCGGTCTTCGCCATGTAGTCGAGCAGCGCCTGGAGGGCGTTTCCCGACTGCCACCACGGAGAGTCCGGGTCCCAGCGCCCGGTGTCCTGGTCGTAGAAGCCCATCATCGCGTCCACGGCCGCCGTTGCCTTGGCGCGGCCGGCTGCCGCGCCACCGGGGGTGGAGCCGGCCACAGCCTGGGCGGGCACCGCGGTGCCCACCAGGCAGAGGATCGCAGCGCAGGCGGCGCTGCCGGTGGTCATGCAGAGTCTTCGGATCCGTTCGGGCATGTCGCATACTCCTTGCCGGAGGGTGATGCCGGGGTGCCGATGCGTGGATCGGCTGGCGAGACCTGAGAGGGGAAGGGCTCCGGGCGGGTGCAGTGACGGCGTGCCGGCCCAGCTCAGGCGACTAACACCTGTCCGCCCGCCTGCCGGCAGAGTTGGAGCGTCCGGGGGTCGGCGCCGCCCGTGGTGACCAGCACGTCGATGTCGGACAGCGAGCACAGACGCAGGGACCCGGTGCCCGGGAACTTGGCCTCCGAGGCGACCAGGACCACCCGGTCCGCAGCCTCGATCATCGCGTGCTTGATGGGTTCCTCCACGGCCATGTCGTCCACGACATGGCCGCTGGCGCGTACGCCAGTGCAGCTCAGGAACAGCAGGTCGGCGCTGACCTGGCTCAGTGCCCGCTCGGTGAGCGAGCCCACCAGGGACTGGTAGTTGCGGCGCAGGACGCCGCCGAGCATCACCAGCCGCACCGTGTCGTCGTCGCGCAGCTCGTCGAGCACGGCCACGTTGCTGGTGATGACGGTGACCGGGCGGCCCCGCAGGCGCCGTGCGATCAAAGAAGTCGTCGTGCCGATGTCCAGCACCACGACGCTTTCGTCGGTGACGAGTGCGGCGGCCTGATCCGCCATCGCCTCCTTCATCGCCCGGTCGTGCGAGGCCGACACATCGAACGGCTCCTCGTCGGTCGCGTCCTCCGCCGCCCCGCGCGGCGGCAGGGCGGCGCCGCCGTAGGTGCGCAGGAGCTCGCCGTCGCGGTCCAGCACGGTCAGATCCCTGCGGATCGTCGACTGACTGACCTGTAGCCGATCGGCCAGTTCACGTACCGAGGCGACCCCTGTCGCCCGGAGCGCCTCTTTGATCTTCGCGTGCCGCTTGCTCGATGTCACGCAGCGAAAGTAGCACTCGATGAGCAACTTCAGTCATTTTCTGATCGAAAACAATCATTTTACTGACCGAACCTTGTCACTTGACTGCAAGAGTGCTCACAGTTGAGCACTTGAACTCCTCCGGCCGACCCGCCAGCACCAGGAGAGAACAGCCCATGAGCGACAGAACGCGCCCTGCGCGGCCCCGCCACCTCGCCACCGCCGTGCTCGCCGTCGCCTGTCTTGCCACAGCGGCGGCCTGCGCGCCCGGGCCCAGCGGCGACTCACCCAAAAACGCCGCCAAGAGCAATGCGAGCCCCGTCTCCACCGACCCCGCCACGGCAGGCAAGGTCACCCTCACCGAGTGGGACCAGAACACCGACACGGGCACCAACGCCTCCACCGCGGCGCTCAACAAGGCGTTCATGAAGAAGTACCCGAACGTCACCATCAAGCGCGTCTCCCGCTCCTTCTCCGACCTCAAGACGACGCTGAAACTCGCGCTGTCCTCGGACAACCCCCCGGACGTCGTCCAGGCCAACCAGGGCTATCCCGACATGGGCGCCTTCGTGAAGGCCGGGCTTCTGCAGCCCGTCGACCGCTACGCCAAGGCCTACGGCTGGAACACCGCCTTCCCGTCCCAGCTGCTCGACCTCAACAAGTTCTCCACCGACGGAAAGACCTGGAAGACCGGCAACCTCTACGGCGTCTCCCAGACCGGCGAACTCGTCGGCGTCTTCTACAACAGGGCCAAGCTGAAGTCCCTCGGCCTCACCGCGCCCACCACCCTCGCCCAGTTCGAGGCCGCGCTCGCCAAGGCCAAGGCCTCCGGCCTGCTGCCCATCTCCTACGGCGACTCCGACAAGAGCCCCGGCATCCACATCTTCGGTGTCGTGCAGGCCGCCACCGCGGGCAAGGACGAGGTCCGCAAGCTCGTCTTCAACGACGGCGGCGCGAAGTGGACCGACGCGGGGACCGTCAAGGCCGGCCAGACACTGCGCGACTGGGCCACCAAGGGCTACCTGAGCTCCGGCTTCAACGGTCAGAGCGGCGACCAGGCGGCAGCGGCCTTCGCCCAGGGCAAGTCCCTGTTCCTGGTGGACGGCACCTGGCAGGCCGCCACCCTCGCCCCCAAGATGGGCAAGAACGCCGGCTTCACCGCGCTCAGTCCGAGCGCCGGAGCGTCCCCGCTCACCCAAGGCGGCGTGGGCCTCGCCTGGGCCGTCACCTCCAAGTCCAAGCACCCCGACGTGGCCGCCGCCTACCTCAACTTCCTCGTCGACCAGCAGGGCATGCAGGTCTCCGCCGACAACGGCAACCTCCCCGCCCTTCCGCCCGCCGACTACAAGCCCGCCGCCGGCACCGTCCAAGCCGACGTCCTCGACGCGTGGACGGCCGTCAGCCAGAAGGACGGCCTGCTGCCGTACCTCGACTACACCACCCCCACCTTCTACGACACGCTCACCGCCGCAATACAGGAGTTGACGGCGGGACAGCTGACGCCCCAGAAGTTCGGCGAGACGCTCCAGAGCGACTACTCCTCCTTCCAACAGAGCAAATAAGGCAACGCGACCCATGGCTGCCACCGCACCCCGCCCGACCACGCGCAAGCGCCCGGCCGACGCCTCCCGCAGGCGCACGGCCGGGCGCCGTGACCGCGTCCAGTGGAAGGGCTACCTCTACGCCCTCCCCGCCCTGACCGTCCTCGCCGTCTTCCTGCTCGTCCCACTCGGTCAGCTCGTGCGGATCTCCCTCTACCACTGGGACGGCCTGTCCGCCTCCACCTGGGCGGGACTGGCCAACTACACCGAGATCGCCCGCGATCCGCAGCTGCGGGCCTCGTTCGGCCACTCCTTCGTACTCATCTTCTTCTTCGCTCTCGTCCCGATCGCTCTCGCCCTGGCCCTCGCCGCCGTCACCACCCGCGCCGCCAGGCTGCGCGGGGTGTCCGTCTTCCGGGCGGTGATCTTCCTGCCCCAGGTCGTCGCCATGGTCGTCACCGCCACCGCCTGGACGGCCGTCTACGCACCCGAGGGCGTGCTCAACAAAGCGCTCAACACCGTCGGTCTGGAGAGCGTCAACCGCTCCTGGCTCGGCGACTTCGGTACCGCGCTGCCCGCCGTCGGGCTCATCGGCACCTGGCTGGAGATCGGCCTGTGCCTGGTGCTGTTCATCGCCGGCATCGGCCAGATCCCCCGTGAGCTGTACGAGGCGGCCAAGGTCGACGGTGCCGGGGCCGTCCGGGAGTTCTTCGCGGTCACCCTGCCGGGGCTGCGCGGCCAGATCACGGTGGCGCTCACCCTCACGGTCATCGCGGCGCTGCGCACCTTCGACCTGGTGTACGTCGCCACCCACGGCGGACCGGGCAACGCCACCAGCCTGCCGGCCTTCGAGGTCTACAACCGGGCCTTCAACACCGGCCAGGTCGGTTCGGCCTGCGCGATCGCCGTCGTTCTGACCGGGGTGATCCTGCTCCTCACCTTCCTGATCACCAAGCTCCAGCCCGAGGATGACGGATCATGATCTCCCGGCGCGAACGCGCACTGAACTACGCCGTCCTCACGGTCTTCGCCGCGCTGGCCCTCGTCCCGCTGATCGGGGTGGTGGCCTCCTCGCTGACGCCGCGCGCACAGTCCTCCCCGACCTTCACCTGGCCGAACCACCTGGACTGGAGCAACTTCTCCACGGCCTGGGCGCAGGGTCACTTCGCCACGTATCTGCGCTCCAGCCTGCTGGTCGCGGTGAGCGTCGTCCTGATCTCAGGCGTACTGGCGATCCTCGCCGGGTACTCCTTCGCGCGCTTCGACTACCCCGGCCGCTCGCTGCTGTTCTACGTCACCCTGATCGGGCTCATGGTCCCGCCCGAGGCGTTCGTCATCCCTCTCTACTTCAATCTGCGCGACGTCGGTCTCACCGACTCGTACTGGTCGCTGATCCTCCCGCAGACCGCCCAGTCGCTGGCCTTCGGCGTGTTCTGGATGCGCAATTTCTTCCGCTCCGTACCGTCCGCCGTCATCGAGGCGGCGCGGCTCGACGGGGCGTCGGACTGGCGGGTGCTGTGGCAGATCCTCGTGCCCATCAGCCGGCCCGCGCTGCTCACCATGGCGATGCTCGTGTTCATGTGGACCTGGAACGAGTTCCTGCTTCCGCTCGTCATGATCACCGACGAGGCGAAGCGCACCGCACCCCTGGGCCTGGCGTTCTTCCAGAGCGCGCACACCACGCAGTACTCCCTGCTGGCCGCGGCCTCCGTCATCGTCGCCCTGCCGGTCGTCGTCCTGTACGTCTTCCTGCAGCGGCACTTCATCTCCGGAATGCTGTCCGGTGCGGTGAAGGGGTGAGCACAGCCGCAGTCCGATGACCACCGCGGGCCGTACCGCTCGGATACGTCAGATACCGAGCCGGTCCAACAGCCGCTCGTGGTACACCGCCGGGCCGCCGAAGAGGAGTTGCGAGGACTTCGCCCGCCGGAAGTACAGGTGGGCGGGGTGCTCCCAGGTGAAGCCGATACCGCCGTGGACCTGGATGTTCTCCATGGCCGCGACCATGTACGCCTTGGAGCAGCAGGCGTGTGCCACCGCGGCGGCGACCGGGAACTCGTCCGCACCCTCGGCGGCGAGCAACGCGGCCTCCCGGCTCGCCGCCTCCGCCAGCTCCACCTGGACGAGCATGTCCGCGCACTTGTGCTTGACCGCCTGGAAGGAACCGATGGGCCGGCCGAACTGCTGCCGGGTACGGGCGTGTTCGGCGCTCATCTCCAGACATCTGCGGGCCCCGCCCGCCTGTTCGGCGGCCAGCCCGACCGAGATGACGTCCAGCACCTTCGCCATGACGCGGCCGCCCGCCCCGTCCGCGCCGACGAGCGTCGCGGGCACGGCGTCGAGGGTCAGCCGGGCCATCGCCCGGGTGGCGTCGAGGGTCTCCATCGACGTGGCCGCGAGCCCCGTCGCCTCCCGGTCGACGGCGAAGAGCGAAGGGCCGGCGACGGTGCGGGCCACCACCAGCAGCAGATCGGCCGTCGTACCGTCGATGACGAAGCTCTTGCGGCCGCTCACTCTCCAGCCGCCGTCCCCGTCCGGCACGGCGCGCGCGGAGATCAGGGCCGGGTCCCAGGAGCCGTCGTCCTCGGCGACGGCGAGGGTGGCCGTCGTGCGGCCGGCGGCGATACCGGGCAGGTGGCGTGCGCAGGCCTCCTTGTCGCCGGAGGCCAGCAGCGCCTGGGCGGCCAGCACCACCGTGGCGAAGAACGGCGCGCACAGCAGGGCGCGACCCATCTCCTCCAGTACGACGCCGAGTTCGACCTGGCCGAAGCCGTCGCCGCCGTACTCCTCCGGGATCACCAGGCCCGGCAGTCGCAGCTGGTCGGCCGCCTGGGCCCACACGGCCGGGTCGTAGCGCTCTTCGCTCTCCATGAGCTTGCGCACGGCTTCCTCGGGCGACTTGGCGGCCAGGAACTCCCGTACGGAGGAACGCAGTTCGCGCAGTTCACTCTCGTCCGCGGTCATGGACGCACCTCCTTGGCTGCGGCGGTCACCGGTTCCTTGGGCAGGCCGAGGACGCGTTCCGCGAGGATGTTCTTCATGATCTCCTCGGTGCCGCCGAGGATCCGCAACGCCGGGGTGGCCAGGAGCAGTTCGGACCAGGCGTACGTGCCCCACCGGCCGGTGTCGGCGATGATCCGGGGTCCGAGCACGTCGGACACGAAGTGCGCGGCACGGGTGAGGTTCTGGCCGTACATCAGCTTGGAGACGGACATCTCGGGGCCCGGTGTGCCCCCGCCGCGCAGTTTGCGCAGGGCTCGGGTGTTGAGGTGCTCGGTGGCCATGGCGTCCACCAGGAGTTCGGCGAGGCGGGCCCGCAGGGCGCGGTCGTCCCAGGTCCAGGTGGCGCGCATGAGGGCCGAGAGGCGGTCCGGGGACAGGGCGGCGGCGACCGGTCCCGCGCCCTCGCTGCCGACCGTGGCCCGCTCGTTCATCAGGGTGGTCAGGGCGACGCTCCAGCCGCCGTCGACCTCGCCGAGGCGGTGGTCGTCGGGGATGCGGACGTCGGTGAGGAAGACCTCGTTGAAGTCGGCGCCGCCGGTCATCTGGCGCAGGGGCCTGACGTCGACGCCGGGGACGTCCATGGGGACCAGGAAGGCGGTGATGCCCCGGTGCTTGGGCGCGTCCGGGTTGGTGCGGGTCAGCGCGACGCCGATCTGGCTGTGCTGGGCGACCGAGGTCCACACCTTCTGCCCGTTGAGCACCCAGTCCTCGCCCTCGCGGACGGCTCGGGTCGCCACGCTCGCCAGGTCGGATCCGGCGCCGGGCTCGCTGAACAGCTGGCAGGCGATGGCGTCGCCGCGGTACAGGGCCGGCAGCCAGCGGTCCTTGATATGCGGCTGGGCGTGGGTCAGGACCGTCGGGCCGATCATGCCCAGGCCGATCACACTGAGTACGCCGGTGTCGGCGACGTCGTAGTCGGACTCGACGGCGTCGTAGACCAGGTCGTGGACGGGGGTCAGGCCCCGGCCGCCATACTCGGGCGGGCCGGTGATCCAGCCGAAGCCGTTCTCGTAGCGGACCCGCTGCCAGGCGCGCGCCCGCTGTACCTGCGCGCGCTCCTCCTCGGGCGGGAGGCTGCTGAAGTACGCCATCGAGTCGTCGCCCTCGCCCCAGGTGAAGGCGGTGCGGTCGGGGGCCTTCGCCGCGTGCGCGTCGAGGAAGCGGCGCGCCTCGGCGGCGAAGTCCTGCAGGTCGTGCGGTTCATGGAGCAAGCCCATAGCGGGTTCCCTGTGGTCTCAGGTCGAGAGGATCGTCACCGCCGACACGCCGGGCGCGCCGTACAGGTGGGTGTAGCCGACGCGGGGTGTGCCGGGAATCTGCCGGGCCCCGGCCGCGCCGCGCAGTTGGAGGACGATCTCGTGGATCTGCCGGAGACCGGACGCGCCGATCGGTTCCCCGTTGCCGAGCAGTCCGCCGTCGGTGTTGACCGGCAGCGAGCCGCCGATCTCGGTGGCGCCCTCGGCGATGAGGCGCTCCTGTTCGCCGTCCTTGCAGAGGCCGTTCTCGGCCATGTGGATGACCTCGGACCCGGCGTCGGTGTCCTGGAGCTGGGCGATGTCGACGTCCTCGGGCCCGATGCCCGCCCGCTCGTACGCCTCCCGCGACGCGTCCGTGGTCGGACTGCCGACGGGCTCCCCGACGGGGAACGAGGGGCTCTGCACCTCGAAGGCGCCGAGCCTGCGGCTGCGCAGGGCGGTGGAGCGGACCCGTACGGGCTTCCCGGTGTACTTGTGGGCCTGGTCGGCTCGGCACAGTACGAGGGCGGCGGCGCCTTCGTTCGGACCGCAGTACATGAACTGGCGCAGCGGGTAGTTGAGGACCGGGGAAGCGAGTACCTCCTCCGGTGTGAGGGGGGTGCGGCGCCAGGCCTTCTCGTTCCCGGCCGCGTTGCGGAAGTTCTTCGACGCCACACGGGCGAGCGTCTCGTGGGAGATGCCGTGGTCGTGCATATAACGGTTGATCTTCATGCCGAAGAAGTGGGTGGTGAGGAACAGGCCGGTCTGCCCGTACCAGGAGGGGATGCCGGCCACGGACGGATCGGCGGCGAAGGCGCCACGCGGGTGCTTGTCCATGCCGATCGCGATGGTCAGGTCGTGCTCGCCGGTCTCGATGGCACGCGCGGCCTGTGCCACCGCGGTACCGGCCGTGGCACAGCCGTTGAACACCCCGCGAAGCGGGATCCCGGTGAGGCCGAGGCGCCCGACGATCGCGTCCGGGTTGGCGACCTCGTAGCTGCCGACGTAGCCGCCCTGGACCTGCGGCCATGTCACTCCGGCGTCCGCGAGGGCCAGCCGGACCGCGTCCGCGCCCATGTCCAGCGCGGGTTTGCCGGCGAAGCGGCCGAACGGGTGGAGTCCCACCCCGATGATGACGGCCTCGGTCACGATGTCTCCTCCTCGGCCGGGGCGAACGCGAACGTCATGACCTCGGTGCCGTCGTCCTGCACGGTGTAGGGCACGAGCGTCAACCGCATGTGCTGTCCGATGCGCAGCTTGTCCGGGTCGGGTTCGGTGAGCCGGGCCTCGACCAGCAGCTCGCCGGGAAGCTCGATGTAGCCGACCGCGTAGGGCTCGAAGGTCTGTGGACCGTCGTACGGCGGGGACGGCGGGCGGAAGTCCTGGGTCGTGTACGTCCACAGCGTCCCGCGGTCGGCGAGCAGCCGCTCCGTTGACTCGTCGCTCGCGCATCGCACGCAGACCGGGGCGGCGGGGAAGCTCACCAGATCGCAGGCCGCGCACTGGGAGCCGATCAGCCGCAGAGGCGCGGATTCACCGGTCGGCCAGGTGAACAGGCCTGCTGCGACCGGCTTTTGAGTGAGTGTCATCTCAGACCCCGTTCCGCTGGCCGAGGGCGTCGGCGTTCGGCGCCGCCTTGGCCACCAGGTTCGGGACGACCGAGGACAGTTCCTCCGGTGTCCACCGGGACTCCGCGCTCGCTCCGGGTCCGTTGACCCAGCCCTCCAGGACCGTGATCCGGTTGCCCATGACCCCGAAGACCCGGCCGGTGACCTCGCGCGAGGCGGCCGAGCCCAGCCACACCACGAGCGGCGAGATGGCCTCGGGGCTGAGGTCCTGGGCCTCGGCGGCCTGCTTCATCATCTCGATGTCCTCGGTCAGCCGGGTCAGCGCGGTGGGCGCGATGGCGTTCACCGTCACGCCGTAGCGGGCCAGTTCGGCGGCGGCGATGAGGGTGAGGCTCGCGATGCCGGCCTTGGCGGAGCCGTAGTTGGACTGGCCGGGGTTGCCGAAGATGCCCGACGGGGAGGTCGTGTTGATCACCCGGGCGTCGTTGACGTGACCGGCCTTGGCGCGCTCGCGCCAGTAGGCGGCCGCGTGGTGCAGGGTGGCGAAGCCGCCCTTGAGGTGGACGGCGAGGACGCTGTCCCAGTCCCGTTCGGTCATCGACACGATCATCCGGTCGCGCAGGATGCCCGCGTTGTTGACCAGGACGTCCAGGCCGCCGTAGGTGTCCACGGCCTGTTGGACGAGCCGGCCGGCGCCGTCCCAGGTGGAGATGTCGTCCGTGTTGGCCACGGCGTCGCCGCCGGCCTCGACGATCTCGTCCACCACGGCCTGAGCGGGTCCGGCCGAGGCACCCGCCCCGTCGCGCGCGCCGCCCAGGTCGTTGACCACGACCTTCGCCCCGTGCGCGGCGAACGCCAGGGCATGGGCCCGGCCGATCCCGTTGCCGGCGCCCGTGACGACCACGACCCGGCCGTCCACGACTGCTTCGGACATCCTCAACTCCTCTGTCATGACGATCAGTTGGCCTCGGCGAGCAGAACCCGTGGGTCCTCGCTGCCGCAGCCGCATCGGGCGGTGGTGACGTGGCCCGCGACACCGAGCGGTGTCTCGGTCAGCAGCGAGGCACGTCCGTCGCCCGCCGCCACGGTGAGCTGCCCGTCCCGTTCACCGACCCGCCATTCGGCGGCGTTGACGTGCGCACCGTTCCGCTCGGGGCACTCCAGCGCGAGGGCCGGCCCCACGGCCGAGAACACGCCGGCGGACACGCCCACCGCACGCAGGGGCGGGACGGCGGCGGGCCGGGCCAGCACGACCGACGTCGATCGGAACATCTCGCCGATGTCGGCCGTACCGGCAAGCCCTTCCAGGGTCTGCGCCGACAGGCCGATTACGGCGTGCGGGGCGAGTTCACGGTGGAAGACCGAGGTGCGGCGGTGGTCCCAGCCCATCGCCTCGGCGATGCCGTACGTCACCTTCAGCGCACGCAGGGCGCCGATCACGGCGTGACACCAGAAGCCCTCGAAGCCGGAGGTGGTCAGCAACGCCCGCTGCCCGGCACCGAGGCCGTGCTCCCGCAGCCGTGCGGTGACCCAGTCGGTGTCGCGGGCGAGTTCCGCCCAGGTCAGGTCCATGTCCCGGGTGCCGTCGGCGGTGGGGAAGCGCACCAGGTAGGCGAGCTCGGGCCGGTCGAGGGTCCGGGCCCGGGCGAGGGTGTCGGCGCGGGCCATCAGCTCTTCACCACCCGGGGGAACTTCGCGACGCTGGTCATGGTCTTCAACAGGTCCTCCTCGGTGCGCATGTCGAGCACCGGCTTCACTCCGGTCCGCTCGCGCACGGCCTCGCCGAGCCGTCCGGCCAGGGCGTCGACGTCCTCGGTGAGATGGGGGTCGTAGCCGACCCGCAGCCGCAGCTCGTCGACCTCGCGTCCGTCCCGGACGATCTGGAAGACCCCGGCCACCGTCTCGGGCTGGTCCTCCACCGCCTGCCAGATGTCCCGCAGGACCACCGAACGGCCGTGGACCAGCGTCTCGTCACCGCGCCGCCCGGCCACCCACATCCGGGCGTGGGTGCGGCCGCAGCCGCAGCGGTCCCGGGACAGCCGGACCAGGTCCTCGCTGCGGTAGCGGATCAGCGGTGCGGCCCGGTTGTCCAGGTCGGTGGCGACCAGTTCGCCGAGGTCGCTCTCCGGGACGTCCTGCCAGCCGCCGTGTTCGTCGACCTCGACGCACTCGGCGAAGACGGTGTCCTCCCAGAGGTGGAAGCCGTCGTGCTCGCGGCACTCCCAGGCGGTGCCGGTGTCGGCGGCGCTGGTGTACTCGTAGACGTCGATGCCCCAGTCGTCCCGGATCCGCTCGCGCATCTTCCGGCTGAGGGGCTGACCGGCACAGGAGGCGCCCTTGAGGGAGGAGAAGGCCTCCTTCAGGTCGGTCTTCTCGGCCAGGTGTTCCAACTCCACCATCTGCGGATACATCATCTGCAGGTAGGCCGGGCGGTAGGTGCGCAGGGCCTCGACGACCTCGGCCATGTTCCCCATCCAGGTGTCCACCTCGACGACCACCGCGCCGAGTGCCTGGAAGCCGGGGTCCATGAGGTTGCGGAAGGTGCCGGGCGGACTGAGCACCCGGTCCCCCGGGCGCAGGCCCAGCTCCCACAGATCACGCACCTGCGCCGTCACCAGAGGCGGTGCGTCCTGCCAGATCTCGGCGAAGAACTCAGGGTCGCCGGTCGTGCCCGAACTGGAGGAGACGGAGGTCAGCTCTTCGACCGGGACGCAGAGCAGACCACCGAAGGGGTCGCCGGTGCGGGCCCGGTAGGCGCGGAACATGTCCTTGGTGATGAAGGGGATCCGCGCCCGGAAGTCCTCCAGGGAACGGATGTCGCGCGGGTGTACTCCGTGCTCGTCCCAGAGTTCCCGGTAGAAGGCGGAGTTGGCGTAGGCGTACCCCACCAGCTCCAGGACGCGCTCCTCCTGCTGCGCCCGCAGTCGCTCGCGGGGCATGGTCTCCACCTGTGGCTCGAAGTACCTGTCACCGGTGTGCCTGTCACCCACCATGGCGCCTCCTTGCGGCTCAGTGCCCAGATCTTCCAGCTATCAGCGCAATCAGTCAACCAATTCGACGGATTCAAAGCCAGGGCTCGCGCTCCGCCGGTCGATATAGTTAACTATTAGCACTCATTAGACCTGCGGGAGTGTTCAGGAGTGTGCGCTGTGAAGATCGTTGTCTGCGTGAAACATGTGCCCGACGCCACTGCGGACCGCACCTTCACCGAGGACGGCACCACCGACCGGGACTCGGTCGACTCACTGCTGTCCGAACTCGACGAGTACGCGGTCGAGCAGGCCCTGCGGATCGCCGAGTCGGGTGTCGACGCCGAGATCAGCTACCTCACGATCGGCCCCGACGACGCCAGGGACGCGCTGCGCAAGGCGCTGGCGATGGGCGGTGACTCGGCGATCCACGTGAGCGACGAGGACATCGTGGGCAGCGACGCCTTCGGTACGTCTCTCGTTCTGGCCCGGGCGATCGAGCGGCACGGCTTCGACCTCGTCCTGTGCGGGATGGCCTCGACGGACGGCACCATGGGCGTCGTACCGGCGATCCTGGCCGAGCGTCTGGGCGTCCCGGCCGTCACTCACCTGGAGGACCTGGCGATCGAGGACGGAACGGTGACCGGCCGCCGCGAGGGCGACGGCGCGACCGTACGGATCCAGGGCGCCCTGCCCGCCGTCGTCTCGGTGACGGACCGCTCCGGGGACGCCCGCTACCCCTCCTTCAAGGGGATCATGGCCGCGAAGAAGAAGCCGCTGGAGACCCTCGACCTCGCCGATCTCGGCCTCGACGCCGCACAGGTCGGCCCGGCCGGCGCCCGGTCGGCCGTGGACGCCGCGACCAGGCGCCCGGCGCGCACCAAGGGGGAGATCATCACCGACGACGGTACGGGCGGATTCGGACTGGCCACGTTCCTCACCACCAAGAAGTTCATCTGACCCCTGGCCGGCGCAGCCCAGCAAGGACCTAGCAAGAGGAGTGCATCACCGTGGCCGAGATCCTCGTCCTCGTCGACCACACGGACGGCGCAGTACGCAAGCCGACCCTCGAACTGCTCACCCTGGCCCGCCGGTTGGGCGAGCCCTCGGCCGTCTTCCTGGGGCCGGGCGTGGACGCCGCCACCGAGGCCCTCGGCCGGTACGGTGCGCACCGGGTCTACGTCGTGGACGCCCCCGAGGTCGACGAGTACCTCGTCACCCCGGCCGTCGACGCCCTCACCCAGATCGCCGAACGCACCGGACCGGACGCGATCCTGCTGCCGTCCGGACCGGACGGCAAGGAGATCGCCGCCCGGGTCGCCCTCCGGCTCGACTCCGGCCTCATCACCGACGCGGTCGACATCCAGGCAGGAGCGGACGGCCCGGTCACCGAGCAGTCGGCGTTCGCGGCCACGTACCAGGTCACCGCGCACGTCACCCAGGGCGTGCCGGTCATCACGGTCAAGCCGAACGCCGTCGCCCCCGAACCCGCTCCGGTCACCCCCGCCGTAGAGAAGCAGGACATCGACTTCGGCCCGGCGGCGGCCGCCGTACGGGTGCTGTCCCGCACCCCGCGCGAGCGGGGCGACCGTCCCGAGCTGACCGAGGCCGACCTCGTGGTCTCCGGTGGCCGGGGCGTCAACGGGGCCGAGAACTTCGCGCTCATCGAGCGGATCGCCGACCTCCTGGGCGCGGCCGTCGGGGCGTCCCGGGCCGCCGTGGACGCCGGCTGGTACCCGCACAGCCACCAGGTCGGCCAGACCGGCACGCAGGTCTCCCCGCAGCTCTACCTGGCCGCGGGCATCTCGGGCGCGATCCAGCACCGGGCGGGCATGCAGACGTCCAAGACCATCGTCGCCATCAACAAGGACCCCGACGCCCCGATCTTCGAGCTCGCCGACCACGGCGTCGTCGGGGACCTCTTCGAGGTGCTGCCGCAACTGGCGGACGAGATCGAGCGGCGCCGGAGCTGATCTTTCACTCCTCCGGCCTTCCATTCGGTCACTCATACAACTAAAATCGCTAACTGATTGCATCCATTGACCCGAAGGGGCGTCATGACGAAGATCTGGGTCAACTCCGGGGACTCCCATGTGATGGAGCCCGCCGACGTGTGGACACAGAGGCTGTCCGCACGGCTCGGGGCGCGGGCACCGCGCAGCGAGCGCGGCGAGAAGTACGAGATGCTCTACATCGACGGCGAACGCATCGACCGTCAGCTCGGCGACTTCATGGACGCCATGCGTCCGCCGGGCGCCTGGGACCTGAAGGTCCGGCTCAAGGACCTCGACCAGGAGGGCGTGTGGGGCCAACTGGCCTTCCCCTCCATGGGTTTCTGGCTCGTCTCGATCACCGACCGGGAGCTGGCCCGGGAGACCGTACGGGCCTGGAACGACTGGGCGCACGACGAGATCCTCCGCAAGAACAAGCGCGTCATCACCACCGCCTGCGTCTCCACGGCCGACATCGACGACGCGGTCGCCGAGGTCGAGCGGGTGGCGGAACTGGGCTTCCAGGCGGTCTTCCTGCCGTGCGCGACCCGGCCGGGCGAGGAATACGCCCTCGACCGCTGGGAGCCGCTGTGGACCGCGGTCGAGCGAGCGGGCCTGGTGCTCGCCTTCCACATCGGCACGGGCGGTGAGAACGTCGTCTTCCGCGGACCCGGCGGCGCGGTCGTCAACTACATGGAGACGACCTACCCGGGCATGCGGGTGGTGTCCCACCTGGTCGCGGGCGGGGCCCTGGACCGCCATCCGGACCTGCGGATCCTCATCGCGGAGGGCGGCGCCGGCTGGGTGCCGGCCATCGGCGACCGGATGGACGAGGCGTACCGCCAGCACGGCATGTTCGTCCGGCCGAAGCTGAGCCGGCTGCCCAGCGAGATCATCAGGCAGCAGGTGTACGCGTCCTTCCAGCACGACAAGAGCTCGGTGGAGATCGTCGAGTCGACGGGCTACCGCAACGTGATGTGGGGCGACGACTACCCCCACCTGGAGGGCACGTACGGCCACACCCAGTCCACGCTGCACGACCTGTTCGACGGTGTGTCGGACGACATCCGTGAGCGGGTCACCCGCGGCACCTTCAACGAGCTCTTCCGCCTGCCGGAGCAGACTCCCCAGGAGGCGGCCGTCTGACGCGCGTCGGCGACCGAACACCGGTGACCACTCCCCCACTCCCCTCGGATCCCTCGTACCCTGACGACCTGGAACGGCCCGGGCTCGTCAGGACCGGGCGGTCGACCTTCCTCAGGCCCGTCCGGCCCGAGGACGCCGACCGCCTGGTCGCCTTCGTCGGCAGCCTGTCCCGGGCCACCCTGGCCTACCGCTCACTCGGCCCGGTGGTCCGCGCCCGCGACGACGTCATCCGGCGCGGCGCGCACGTCGACTACCTCAACGAGCTGGCGCTGGTCGCCCTGGCCGGCGACGAGATCGCCGGGCTGGTCCGCTACGTCCGCGACCCCGAGGAACCCGAGCACGCCGAGGTCACCTTCACCATCCGGGACGACTACCAGAGCGAGGGGTTCGGCAGGCTCCTCCTGGAGCACATCGCCGCCGCCGCCCGCGCCCGGGGCATCCGGATACTGGAAGCCGACGTCCTCGCCGACAACACCCGGATGATCAACGTGTTCCTCGGCTCCGGCTACCGCGTCGAGGCCGGGCCGCCCGGGCAGATCATCCACTTCGAGATCGCCATCGACCCGCAGACCCTGGCCGTGGCCCGGGCCGAGCGTCGCGAGCACACGGCCGTACGGCGTTCCCTGCGGCCGCTGCTCGAACCGCGGTCGGTGGCCGTGATCGGCGCCAACCGCGACCCGCTGACGATCGGCCACGAGATCGTGGCCAACCTGCTGCGGGGCGGCTTCGGCGGCAGCGTGTTCCCGGTCAATCCGCGCGCCGAGCGGATCGCCGGCGCGCGGGCGTATCCCCGTCTCCGTGACCTGCCCGAGGCGCCGGATCTGGCTCTGGTGGCCGTACGGGCCGAGGCCGTGCCCGAGGTCGTACGGGAGTGTGCGGACGCCGGCGTCAAGGCCGTGGTCGTCGTCTCGACGGGCTTCGGGGAGACGGGAGTCGAAGGGCGGGCGAGCGAGCTGGAGCTGGCCCGTTTCGCCCGTGCCTCCGGAATGCGGCTGGTGGGCCCGAACTGCATGGGTGTGGTCAACACGACGCCCGCGGCGCGGCTGGCCGCGACCTTCTCGCCCGCCCTGCCGACGCCGGGCCGGGTGGCGATGTCCAGCCAGTCCGGGCCGCTGGGACTGGCGGTGCTCGACTTCGCCCGGCGGCTGCGGCTCGGCTTCTCGGGGTTCGTGTCGGTGGGGCACGCCGTGGACGTCTCCACCAACGACCTGCTCCAGTGGTGGGAGGAGGACCCGGCGACGTCGGTGATCCTGCTGCACGTCGAGACCTTCGGCAATCCGCGCCGGTTCGCCCGCGTCGCCCGCCGTATCGCACCGCGCAAGCCGATCGTCGCGGTCCATCCGGGCCCCGCGGACTCGGCGGTGAGCTCACTGTTCGCCCAGTCCGGAGTGATCCGCACCCGCAGCCTCCAGGAACTGTTCGACGTCGCCCTGCTGCTCGCCCACCAGCCACCCCCGCCCGGTGACCGGGTCGCCGTGATCACCAACGCGGGCGGGCCGGCGGCGCTGGCGGTCGGGGCGTGCGCGGCGAGCGGTCTGTGCGTGCCCGCACTCGGCGAGCCCACCCAGCAGCGGCTCCGGTCCGCTCTAGGGCCCCACTTCGACGTCGCCAACCCGGTCGACCTGACCCCCAAGGCCACCGCCGCGCACTACCGGCAGGCGCTGGACGCGGTCCTGGCCGACGACGGGATCGACGCGGCGGTCGTGCTGTTCATGCCGCCGCTGGCGGACAAGCCCGACGAGGTGGCGTCGGCGATCCTGGACGCGGCCGCGGCCCGGCCCGAGAAGCCGGTGGTGGCCAGTTTCCTGGGCGGCGCGGGCGTCGCCGATCTCCTGCACCGGGGCGACCTGGTGGTGCCGACGTACACGTTTCCCGAGGCGGCGGCCGCCTCGCTCGGACACGCGGCGGCCTACCAGGCCTGGCGCAGCACTCCGGCGGGCGTCATACCGGATCTCCCGGATGTCGACACCGAGCACGCCCGGTCGCTGGTCACCGCGTGCGACCCCGGCCCGGTGCCCGCGACGGTCACCGCCGAGTTGCTGGCCGCGTACGGCATCGCCGTACGTGACACCCGACCGGGCCCGGGACCGGACGCGTTCCTCACCGTCGGCGCCGATCCGGTCTTCGGCCCGGTGGTCTCCTTCGGTCTCACCGGGGACTACGCCGACCTGATGGCGGACGTCGCCCACCGTGTCACCCCGCTCAGCGACCGCGACGCCCGCGAGATGGTCCGCTCGCTGCGGGCCGCCCCGCTGCTGGACGGCCGGGTGGGCGGCCCGGGGGTGGATCTGGCGGCTCTCGAGGAGACCGTCCTGCGGATCTCGGCGATGGTCGAGGACCTCCCCGAGATCGAGGCGTTGGAACTGCGCCCGGTACGACTGCTGCGGCCCGGGGACGGAGTGGCCGTCGCACACGCGACGATCCGACTCGCGGCCGAACCGACAGGAGGACTTTCGTGAAGGTGGGCATCTACTTCGACATGCGCAACCCGCCGCCGTGGCAGCGGAGTTGGTCACGGGTGTACGGATTCGCCCTGGAGATGTGCGAGGAGGCGGACCGGCTCGGCATCGACTCGGTCTGGTTTTCCGAACACCACGGCTTCGAGGACGGCTACCTCCCACAGCCGCTCACCATGGCGGCGGCGGCCGCCGCCCGCACCCAGCGGGTACGCCTGGGCACCGCCGTCATCCCGGCGCCACTGCACGCGGCCCCCGAGATCGCCGAACAGGCCGCGATCGTCGACATCATCAGCGACGGCCGCCTGGACCTGGGGCTCGGCACCGGCTACCGGGTGCCCGAGTACCGGCTGTACGGGGCCGACCTCGCCAAGCGCTACACCACGACCGACCAACGGGTCCGGGACATCCGGAGCCTTTGGGCCCAGTCGCTGGTGATGCCCGGCCCGGTCCAGGATCCGCTGCCGATCTGGCTCGGCTACCAGGGCCCTCAGGGCGCCCGGCGGGCCGGCCGGCTCGGCACGGGGCTGCTGTCGCTCAACCCGGCGCTGCTGACGCCGTACCGGGAGGGACTCGCCGAGAGCGGGTACGACCTGTCGACGGCACGGATGCAGGGCTCGTTCACCACGTTCGTGACCGAGGACCCCGACGGCGACTGGCCGGTGGTGCGCGAGCACCTGGCATACCAGTGGGACAGCTACCGCAGATACATGGTGGAGGGGACCGACCAACCCGCTCCCCGCCCCATCGACCCCGAGAAGTGGCGGGAGACGGGGCTGCGCGCGAGTGGCGTCGGCCAGTTCCTGTACGGCACCCCACAGGACGTCGCCGATGCCATCACGGCGTACGTGGCAGGGTTGCCGGTGGAGGGCGTGTTCCTGTGGGCCTCGCTCGCCGGGATGCCCGAGGAGATGGTGGCCCGCCAGGTCCAGCTCATCGCCGGGAAACTGCGCCCGCTGCTTGCCGATGTCTGACACTTCGGGGCCCAACGAGAAGGAGTCACACCATGTCCGCGACGCCACCGACGGGACCCTGGGCGGGGTCGGATTTCCAGGAGCCGCCGCGGACACCCGGCGGGGTGGCCCTGTGCGGGGCGTGCCGCGCCGCCGGTTCCTGTCGGCTGGGGGTGGAACACGAGCGGCTCGACGAGGACGGGGCGGCCCTGTTCGAACTGTCCTGCCCGCGTGACCAGGAGGGCGGGCCCGATGTCGCGCACGGGGGCTGGACCGCTGCCGTACTGGACGACTGCCTCGGCCATCTGCCGCTGCTGCACCGGGTGTTGAGCGTCACTGCGGAGCTGAGCGTGAGCTTCGTGAAGCCGGTGCCGGTGCAACGGCCGCTGGAGGTGCGGGCCTGGGTGGAGAAGCGGGAGGGCAGGCGCTGGTACATCGCGGGCGAGATGGTACTGCTGCCGGCCCGGGCCGTGCTGGCCCGGGCCTCGGGGATCTGGGTGACCCGGGACCAGGGCCACTTCGCCCGGCACAAGGAGTGGCTGGCCGAACAGGACACCGGCGGCGAGGCTCAGTAGGACCTGAGCCCCATGCTGCGGGCGATGCCGTTGCGCTGGATCTGGCTGGTCCCTCCGGAGATCGTGGCGACGATCGACTCCCGGTAGCGGAAACTCATCACGCTCTCCGTGGAGAAGCCGTGGCCCGCGCAGACCTGCATCCCGAGCCGGGCGGCCGCCACGTAGGTCTCCGAGCCCTTCAGTTTCGCCATCGAGCCCTCCCGTGTGCACGGTCTGCCCTGGGCGAGCAGCCAAGCGGCGCGGTACGCGAGCAGCCGGGCGGAGTCGATCTCGGTCTGCAGATCGGCCATGGCGTGGGCCAGCGCCTGGAAGTTGCCGATCGGCCGGCCGAAGGCGTGCCGGGTGCGGGCGTACTCCAGCATCTCGTCGAGGGTGGCCTGGGCGGCGCCCAGATAGCCGCCGGTGATGATCACCTTCTCCAGTTCGATGTTGGAGAGCATGACCTTCCAGCCCTCGTCACGCGGGCCGACGAGGTTCTCCTTCGCCACCAGGGCGTCGTTGAAGAAGACCTCGTTGGTGCCCAGGATGTGCCGGGCGAGCGTGGGTGTCCGGCGTACTTCGACACCCTCAGTCGCGGGATCGACGAGCAGCAGGCTGATGCCGCCGTGCTTGGGCTCGCGGGGGCCGGTGCGCACGTAGGTCGCGATGGTCGTGTCGGGCAGACCGCCGCCCGTGCACCACGCCTTCTGCCCGCGGACGAGGAAGTGGTCCCCGTGGTCCTCGGCCGTGGTGCGCAGGGCCGCGGCGTCCGACCCGCTGTCGGGTTCGCTCAGGCCGACGGCGAGCCGGTGGCGCCCCGTCATCACCTGCTCGCGGATGAAGTCGCGCTGCGCCTCGCTGCCCCACCGGAACACCGTGATCCCGGGGATGAGTACGCCGATGTAGCACATGGCGACATCGAAGCTGGCCCGGCCGAGCTCCTCCGCGATCAGGATCAGCTCCAGCGGTCCCCCGCCGTCACCGCCCTCGTCCTCACTGAACGGCAGCGAGAACCACCCCAGGTCGGCCATGCCCCGGAACAGCTCGGGCGGGACGACCCCCTCCTCGTCCCACTGTTTGGCCTTCTCGGCCGGGCACACGTCGGCGACGAACTCCCGTGCCGTCGCGCGCAACAGGTCCTGCTCGTCGGTCAGCCCGAAGTCCACGGCCACTCCTCGACACCACTAGGGTATTCATCTAGCTAATTATTCTATGTTAGCGGATAGAGGGGGTCGCGGCAGTAGTTCGTGACCCGAGCGCGTCACGGGTGGGGTGGCTTGTGCCTTTTCGAGCGCAGCAGTGAGCCCCCGGGTGATGGCCCGGGGGCTCACTGGACGGTCGGCGGCACCAGACCGTGGCCATGCGGTGGACTCAACCGCCCGTCGCGGCGGACTCACCGCCCGTCGACTCCCGAACGACCACGGAGAAGGAGCTGACGTACTCCTCCCGGTCCGCCCCTCGCCCGTTCTGCTCGATCCGGCCGGCCAGGAGGTCGACCGCGCGCTGAGCCATCGCGTCGTGGTCCGGATCGATGGTGGACAGCGAGGGGACGAGGAACGCGCTCTCCTCGATGTCGTCGAAACCGATCACCTTGACCCGCTCCGGCACCGCCACCCCGGTGTCGGCCAGGCCGCGCAGCACGCCCATGGCCACGCTGTCGGTCACACAGAACACGCCGTCGAAGTCGAGTCCGCTCTCCACCATCTCCCGGGCCCGTAGCGCACCCGCGCGCATGGTCAGTACCTCGACGCTCTGCACAAGGCCGGGGTCCACGGGCAGGTCCGCGTCGAGCAGCGCCTGCCGGTAGCCCGTGAAACGGAGGCTGGACACATCGACTTCGTCCCTCACCTGCCCGCACACCATCGCGATGCGCCGGCAGCCGCGGTCGATCAGATGGCGGGTCGCCGCGTGTGACGCCTCGGCGTTCGGCATGGCGACATGGTCCACGGGACCGCCGAAGATCCGCTCGCCGAGGATGACCACCGGATAGTCCACCTTGAGCAGTTCGACATCGGCCGACCCCATCCCCACCGTGCTCAGGATGAGCCCGTCGTAGAGCCGGTTGCGGGACATGGACAGCACGTCCAGTTCGTTCTCGCGCGAGGCGCCGGTCTGCTCGATGCTCACCCTGAGGCCGTACCGATCGGCCGCGGTGATGATGGCCGCGGCCAGCCGGCCGTAGTAGGGGCTGTTCACTTCGGGGACGGCGAGACCGATGGTGCCGGTCCGCCCCTTGCGCAGGTTGCGGGCCGCCACGTTGACGCGGTAGTCGAGCCGGGCCATCGCGGCGAGGACCTTCTCCCGCGTGGCCCTGCGCACGTTGGGGTGGTCGTTGATGACGTTCGAGACGGTCATCGCCGAGACACCGGCGGCCTTCGCCACGTCCTGAATCGTCGCCACGTTCACCCCTGGTCGGTGGTCCGCGCGCCCACCCGGCCCCATTACATCGCGGCCCGTCCCATGGTCGCGCGCGGTCAGGTCAGGTCAGGTCAGGTCAGGTCAGGTCAGGTCAGGTCAGGTCAGCGGAGCCTGGACGGTGAGGAACGAGTGGGGCGGCAGTGTCAGGGCCAGCCCTCGGTCGGTCACCTTCAGGCCGTCGAAGGGGCGGGGGCGGACCTCTTGCGGTGTGTCCGCGGTGTTGTGAGCCTGGAGCCGGTCGGCCGTCAGGAGGCGGGCGGTCGGCTCTCCGAGGGAGGCGCCGCGCAGGTCGAGCGTCACCTCGGCGGGCTCGTCGGCGTCGAGGTTGGACAGCGAGACCAGCACCGTTCCGTCCTTGACGCTGGCTGAGGCGGACAGGGTCTCCAGCTCCGTGTCCCCCACCGTGCGGCGGGCGTCCTCGGTGCGCAGATGCACGGCGAGCGAAGTGGCGTCCTGGTGACCCTTGTTCATCTCGAACACGTGGTACGTCGGGGTCAGGACCAGCGCGTCGCCGTCGGTGAGGAGCATCGCCTGGAGCACGTTGACGGTCTGGGCGATGTTGGCCATGTGCAGGCGGGCGGCGTGCTTGTGGAAGATGTCGAAGTGGGTGCTGGCCACGAGCGCGTCGCGCAGGGTGTTCTGCTGGTACAGGAAGCCGGGGTTGGTGCCCGGCTCGACGTCCCACCAGGTGCCCCACTCGTCCAGGACCAGGCCGACCTTCCGCCCGCGGTCGTAGATGTCCATGACCGTGGAGTGACCGGTGAGAATGCGGTCGATCTTCTGGGCGGAGAGCATGGTGCGGTAGTGGTCGTCGGTGTCGAAGTCGACGGCGCTGCCCTTCGCCTCCCAGGGCCCGGCCAGTGTGTAGTAGTGGACGGAGACGCCCTGGAAGAAGGTGCGCGGAGTGGCCTCGCAGCCGAAGCAGTTGATCTGCTGCATCAGCGTCTCGGTCCACTTGTAGTCGTCGTCCGAGGCACCCGAGGCGATGCGGTAGAGCTTGTTGTCTCCGTGGTCACGGCAGTACGTGGCGTACTGCCGGGCCAGGTCCGCGGAGTACTCGGCGCGCATGTTGCCGCCACAGCCCCAGGTCTCGTTGCCGATGCCCCAGAACTTCACCCGCCAGGGCTCCTCGCGGCCGTTCGCCTTGCGTAGCCGGACCATGGGGCTGTCGCCGTCGCGGGTGAGGTACTCGACCCACTCGCTCATCTCCTGCACGGTGCCGCTGCCCACGTTTCCGCTGATGTAGGGCTCGGCGCCGAGCAGTTCGCACAGGGCCATGAACTCGTGCGTGCCGAAGTGGTTGTTCTCCTCGACGTTGCCCCAGTGGGTGTTGACCATGCGGGGACGCTGCTCCCGGGGACCGATGCCGTCCTTCCAGTGGTACTCGTCGGCGAAACAGCCGCCCGGCCAGCGCAGGTTGGGAATGTTCAGGGCACGCAGGGCCTCGACGACGTCGAGACGGATGCCGCCCTCGTTGGGGATCGGCGAGTCCTCACCGACCCAGAAACCGCCGTAGACGCATCGGCCGAGGTGTTCGGCGAAGTGGCCGTAGAGGTGACGGCTGATCTTGGGGCCCTCGATGTCGAGGTTGATGATCGCGGTGGCGTTGGCCACGGGTTCTCTCCAGGTGGGGCGTGGGCGGGCGCGCGGTTTGTATCGATAAAACTCCCGGCTGCGGGGTGGGCCTGTCAAGAGGAGCACGAAGTCTCGTCGGACCTCTTCCTGCGGTCGGGACCGGTCTTCGCCGCGTCAGGAGGGGCCGCGGTTCAAGAGGGCGACGCACCAGCGGAAGTGGCCGTCGCTGCCGTCCGGGCTGAACAAGTCGTATGTCGTGAGGGCGTAGACCGCCTGGTAGAGCGCCAGGGTGTGCGGGGAGTAGTGCAGCTCGGTGGCGAAGAGACGGGTGAGGGCGGCGGTGTGTTCCTCGGCGTGAGGCCCGTACATGTCCCAGATGGCGGCGGTGACGGCGGCCTCGAAGGCGGGGTCGCCGGCGGTGGTGAAGAAACCGAAGTCGAGGAGGGCGACGGGCCGGCCGATGTCGTCGACATGCAGGTTGGGCGGCACGAGATCGCCGTGGATGACGGTGACGGCGGTGTCGGGCAGCGCCCTGAGCGATCGAATGGTTCGTCGGACTTTTGCGGAGAGGTTCGTGACGTGGGCGTCGAGCAGGCTGCCGTGGCGGCGTACGGCGCGTTCGACGAGGCCGGCGAGTGCGTCGGGGAAGCGCGTGTGGCCCGCCCAGAGGGGGCGATCGTCGCCTTGGACCGTGAGCTGTCGCATGGCCTCGGTGCCCGGGACGGTGGCCAGGCCGCTCAGGACCGTGAGGAGAGCGCCGGTCTCCGCGGGTGGCACGTCGCGTCCGTGGGGCCGGACCGATGAGTCCTGACCGCACGGGGAGCCCGGCAGCTCGCGCTCGTAGGTGACAAGGACGCCCTCGTGTTCCTCGACCTTGACGATGTCCGGCGTGGCGAAGGGCAAGGGGTGACGAGCCATGTCCTCGTACACCTGCCGGGTCAGGTCGAGCTCGGCCGGTGGTCTGCCGCTCCATACTTTGGCGATCGTGCCCTCGCCGAGCCAGTAGACGGCGCCCTCCACCCCGGCTGCCAGGGGCCGGGCGTCGTACCCGCGCCGTGCGAAGTACCGGAGCCAGTCCGCGGTGTGCTTTTGCCTGTAGTCGACCACGGGGGAAGTAGAGCCGCCTTTTCCTCAGGTGTCACGTGCGAAAAGATCTTCGCCGGATGCGATTGTCAGGCCGCCCTGTGCCCGACTCCGATGAGACGGAAGTTCGATGGTCACAGGGCTGGTGGACGCGCCACGGTGGCAACGGGCTCCTGCCGGGGTACGCGGCCCCGGTCACGTCGCAACAAGGGCCGTTCGACGAGGACGTACGAGGCGAGAGCCGCCGCGACCGTCGCCGCGAACCCGGCGGGAAGCAGCCGGTCACGCTCCACACCGAGGTCGGAGAGCAGTCGGATGACGGGGTAGTGCCACAGGTACATCCCGTAGCTGAGGTTGCGTCCGACCCACGCCGCCGCGGACACCGACAGCAGCCGGGAGGGCCACGACCGCGGGCACAGTTCCAACGCGGCCACCACCACGGCCGACAGAACGGCGGCGGCCAGCAATCCGACCGTGAACCACACGGGGTTCCACCCGCTCGCCTCGGTGATCGGGACCTGCCAGGCGATCAGCCCCAGCAGCGCGAGAGCCGGCCAGCACAGCCGTTCCGCCCAGCGGCGCAGCAGCGCCAGCCGGGGGTCGTCGGCACGCAGTCGGGCCAGGGCGACGGCCAGCAGTGCCCCGACGAGGAGCTGGTCGGCGCGCGTGTCGGGGCCGTTGTAGATGCGGTGCGCCGCCGTGGGGTCCCACAGCATCATCCGCCAGAGCACCGGCAGAACGCACAGCGCCGCCACCCAGCCCAGCACGGTCCGCGCCGTCGCGTTCCGTAACAGCACCAGCAGCACAAGCGGCCAGGCCAGATAGAACTGCTCCTCCACTCCCAGGGACCAGGTGTGGCTGAGCGGCGCCGTGAGGTCCGAGTACGGGCCGCTCTCCCCGGCCCGTACGAGATTGACCACCGAGGCCGCGGCCAGTGCCGCCGACACCCACGCCCCGTCGAACAGCGGCAGCGGGAGCGCCACCGAGAGCAGGGCGGTGACCGCGCACATCACCAGCATGGCCGGCCCCAGTCTCAGCCACCGCCGCCGGTAGAACGACCACAGGTCGATGCGGCCGGAACGGGCGTACTCGGCGACCAGCAGCCGGGTGATGACGAACCCGCTGATCGTGAAGAAGACGTCGACCGCCACCGAGCCTCCGGGCACCGCGTCCGGCTCCAGGTGGTAGACGATCACCAGCACCACGGCGACCGTCCGCAGTCCGTCGAGCCCCGCCACCCGCCCCCCACGCAGCGCCGACGAAAAGCCGTGCCCACCGCTTCTGCGCCGTGGCGCCGGACAGGCGACGAACTGCGGGGCCACTCGCCCGCCCAGGCTCTGCTCCGCGGCCGTGTCTACCGTGTTCCGGTGGGGGGTACTCATACGGGCCGCGTCTGCCCGGGCGCCACGGAGAGCACACAATCTCTCAGGTTCCCCACAGGTTCAGCGACGCTTTCCGGCCGCCGGGGGCTTCGACGGCATGGGACGACTTCCATGACTCGACCGGAATATGTCACAACATGCTCGACATTTCGTAATAGGGGATAATTGACGCGTCCTGGCGACGCGTGACCGGCGTCCCCCCACTGATCAGGAACAGGCAGGTCGGACCATGCCCAAGAAATCCCCGTCGTCCGAGCCACCGCACGGAAAGGGCCCCAGCCGTCACCAGGGCGCCGGCCAGCACGGCTGGTCGCCCGATGTGGACGAGACACAGCAGCAGGACAACCCGAGCGCCCGCCGCTCCTTCCGTGCTGAGGAGGCCGGCGAAAAGGGTCGGGGCCGGACGAAGTCCTCGGAGGAGACGAAGTCCGTTCCGGGCGAGACGGTCGAGAGTCGCAGTGCGCGCGGCGAGGAGTACGGCGACACGGACGAGAAGGGGAGGCGGGACACCGGGCGCAAGGGCCGCTCCCAGCGCCCCAGCGGCACCAAGGACGCCTCCGCCAAGACCGGCGTGGACCCGCAGGACCCGCCGTCCGGGCGCTGACCGGGTCGGGGCCTGTCCGGCGGATCGTGCCGGACAGGCCCTGACGGCTGTTCGCGGCCCGGACGGGCGGGCCCTCGACGAGCGACACCGGTCGTCAGCAGATCCGCGGAAGTTGCTCCCCGATCGGCAGGTCGACCACCCGAGTGCCCCCGAGGCCGGTCCGGGCCACGACCATGCCGGGATGCGTCTCGACGGTCTCACCGACGATCACGGAGTCCGCTCCCAGAGGATGGGCTCGCATGGCTTCGAGGACGGCGTCGGCGTGCTCGCGCGGGACGAAGGCCACGAGCTTGCCCTCGTTGGCGATGTACATGGGGTCCAGTCCGAGAATGGCGCAGGCGTTGGCCACGGCCGGCGGGACCGGGACATCGCGTTCCCGGATGACCACCCCGGTGCCGGAGGCCTGCGCGATCTCGTTGAGCGTGGCCGCCAGGCCGCCTCGGGTGGGATCGCGCAGTACGTGCAGATCCGGTGTGACGGCGAGCATGGCGTCGACCAGACCGCCGAGCGCCGCGCAGTCGCTCTTGATCTCCACCCCGAACTCCAGGCCCTCGCGCACGCTCATGACCGCCACCCCGTGGACACCGATGGCGCCGCTGACGATCACGACATCGCCGGGGACGACCCGCTGCGGACGCAGATCGACGCCGGCCGGGACGAGACCGATGCCCGCGGTGTTGATGTAGATCCCGTCGCCGTGCCCGGCCTCCACCACCTTGGTGTCCCCGGTGGCGACCTCCACACCTGCGGTGCGCGCGGCCGCACCCAGCGCCTCGGACACCCGCGTGACCACGTCCAGCTCGACGCCCTCCTCCAGGATGAATCCGCAGGAGAGGTAGGCGGCGCGGGCACCGCTCATGGCGAGGTCGTTGACGGTGCCGTTGACCGCCAGGTCGCCGATGCTGCCGCCGGGGAAGAACAGCGGCCGCACCACGTAGGAGTCGGTGGAGAACGCCAGCCGGGCACCGCCCAGGGAGAGGACGGCGGCATCACCCATCTGGGCGAGCACCTCACCCCCGAAGGCGGGCGCGAAGATCTGCTGGACCAGTTCGGCGGAGAGAACTCCACCGCCGCCGTGGCCCATGACGACGCGGGGCCGGTCGCGCAGGGGCGCCGGACACGTCCATGCCTCGACGTCCAGGGCGGCGGGGAGATCGGTGGTGTCAGACAACGGGGGTCGCCTCCCGAGCCTTGGTGGCGGGCATGTCCAGTCGCCGGTAGAGGTAGTACGCGGCGCAGGCGCCCTCGCTGGAGACCATGGTGGCCCCCAGCGGGGAGCGAGGGGTGCACAGGGTGCCGAAGGCCTCGCACTCGTGTGGCTTGAGCAGCCCCTGGAGGACCTCTCCGCTGCGGCACTCGGCGGGTTCCTCGGTCCGGATGCCGTCGACCGAGAAGCGGTGCTCGGCATCGTGGTCGCGGTACTTCGAGGACAGCCGCCAACCGCTGTCGGGGATCACACCGATGCCGCGCCAGGCGCGGTCGGTGACCTCGAAGACGTCCTCCAGCATGGCCCGGGCGGCGGGGTTGCCCTCCGGGCGGACGGCGCGGGCGTAGGCGTTGTCG
The DNA here is from genome assembly GCF_045041235.1 of Streptomyces sp. NBC_00076. Classification (NCBI taxonomy): domain Bacteria; kingdom Bacillati; phylum Actinomycetota; class Actinomycetes; order Kitasatosporales; family Streptomycetaceae; genus Streptomyces; species Streptomyces sp. NBC_00076. The sequence continues at coordinate 9,814,011 of NZ_CP108242.1, read as the reverse complement.
ACGGTGTGCTCACCGCGTTCCAACTGACGGACGGCCCGGCGCACCCCTTCGAGGATGTCCAGTGGCTCGAAGCCCGTCACCACGATCGGCACGCGAAAGCGTTCCGCCAGTTCCGGGTACTCCCCCACGCCCATCACGCTGCACACGTGCCCGGCCGCGAGGAAGCCCTGCACCCGGCAGCTCGGCGACGACATGATCGCCTCGATGGCCGGTGGTACACGGACATGGGAAACCAGCATGCTGAAGTTCGCGATGCCCAGCTTCCGGGCCTGGTGGACCGTCATGGCGTTGGGGGGTGCCGTCGTCTCGAAGCCGATGCCGAAGAACACCACCTCGCGGTCCGGGTTCTGCTGCGCGATCCGCAGCGCGTCGAGCGGCGAGTAGACGACGCGCACGTCACCGCCTTCCCCGCGGACCTGGAACAGGTCCCGTCCGGTGCCCGGCACGCGCAGCATGTCACCGAAGGAGCAGAAGATCACCTGGGGTCGGGAGGCGATCTCCAGGGCCTTGTCGATGACCTCCAGCGGGGTCACGCACACAGGGCAGCCCGGTCCGTGGATCAACTCGACCTGATCCGGCAGGAGTTGGTCGATGCCGTGCCGGATGATGCTGTGCGTCTGCCCTCCGCACACCTCCATCAGCGCCCACGGCCTGGTCACCGTGGCGTGGATGTCGTCGAGGAGCCGTCGAGCCAGCTCCGGGTCCTGGAACTCGTCGATGTACTTCACTGGTTGCGCACCTCTTCCACCGGTTCCGAGCCCGCCGCCTCCGCCGCCGCCGTTTCCCAGGGGTCGCCGAACTCCTCCTGCAGCAGGCCGAGTTCGGCGAAGAGTTCGAGCGTCTGTCGCGCCGACTCCTCGTCCAGCCGTTGCAGGGCGAACCCCACGTGGACGATGGCGTACTCGCCGACCTGGAGGTCGGGCAGGTACTCCAGGCACACCTCCTTGACCACGCCGCCGAAGTCGACGGTGGCCATCCGGGTGCCGTCCCGTTCCTCGATGTCCAGCACTCTGCCGGGTACCGCCAGGCACATGAGCCTCTCCTCGCTGTGGGGTTGCGCGTCGCTCAGTCGGTGGGAGTGGGAGTGGCGCGGGCGGCCACCATCAACTGGCCCAGGGCCAGACCTCCGTCGTTGGGGGGAACCAGGTGGTGGCGCAGGACCGCGAACCCGTCCTCGCGGAGGGTGGCGGCACAGGCCGAGGAGAGCAGCGTGTTGGCGAACACCCCGCCCGCCAGGGCGACCGTCTCCAGCCCGTGCCGCTCCCGGGCCCGCGCGCAGACCCGGTGCACCAGGCCGGTCACGCTCCGATGGAAGCGAGCCGCGATGAGGGCCGGATCGACGCCCGCGCGCAGGTCGTCGACGATCGCCGCGAGCACGGGTGCCGGGTCGGCCCTTACAGCGCCGCCTCCGCCCTCCTGCGAGGCGTGAAGGGCGAAGGCGTACGCGGTGGTGTCCTCGGAGGGTGCGCGCAGGGCCGCGCCCTCCAGCTCGACGGCGGCCTGCGCCTCGTATCCGGCACGGTGGCACACCCCGGCGAGAGAGGACACGGCGTCGAAGAGCCGGCCCATGCTGGACGTGGGGACACAGTTCAGTCCGCGGTCCAACTGCCCTTCCAGGACGTGTAGTTCATCGGGTGGGCAGGCGGCCGTACAGGCGAGGTCGTCCGACCAGCCGATCCCGGCCGCCCGCAGATGGGCCAGCGCCATGCGGTACGGCCGGCGCACCGCGGCGTCGCCTCCGGGCAGCGGGACGTACGCGAGGTGCCCGAACCGGGTGAAGCGGTCGTAGTCCGCGAGCAGGAACTCCCCGCCCCACACGGCGCCGTCGTCGCCGTGCCCGGTGCCGTCGAAGGCGACGCCGATCACCGCCCGGGTGCCGTCGAGGCCGTGCTCGGCCATCGCGGCGGCGACATGTGCGTGATGGTGCTGGACGCGCACGACGGGCCGGTGCGCCGCGTTGCGGTCGGCCCACCGGGCGGAGCGGTAGCCGGGATGCCGGTCGGACACCAGGGTCTCGGGGCGCACCCCCGTGATGGACTCCAACTGGGCCACCGCACGCTCGAAGGCCCGCTGCGTACCGACGTCGTCCATGTCTCCGATGTGCGCCGACAGCCAGGCCCGACGGCCCGCTCCCAGGCAGAAGGCGTTCTTCAGGTCTCCGCCGACGGCGAGGGCCGGCCGCACGGGCTGCGGGAGGGAGACCGGCAGCGGGGCGTAGCCGCGGGAGCGGCGGACCACCAGCGGCTCCCCGTCGCAGACACGGACCACGGAGTCGTCGCACGGGACATGGATCGGCCGGTCGTGCGTGAGCCACGCGTCGGCCAGGTGCGCGAGCCGCTCCAACGCCTCGGTGTCGTCGGTGACGATCGGCTCACCGGACACGTTGCCGCTGGTCATGACGAGCAGCCGGGGACCGTCCGGGTCACCGGGCAGGCCGAGCAGCAGATGGTGCAGGGGCGTGTACGGCAGCATCACACCGAGGTCGGGGCTGCCGGGCGCGACGGCCTCGGCGGGCCGCGGATCCCCGGTCGCGTACGAGGGGTGCGGACGCCGCCTCAGCAGGACGATCGGCCTGGCCCGGCCTTCGAGCAGGCTCCGCTCCTCGGGGCTCAGCCGCGCGAGGTGACGGACGTCGTCCGCGGCCCTGGCCATGAGGGCGAACGGCTTGTCCCCGCGCGCCTTCCGGCGTCGGAGGAGGGCGACTGCCGCCTGGTTCGTGGCATCGCAGGCCAGGTGGTAGCCGCCCAGGCCCTTCACGGCAAGGATCGCGCCCCGGGTCAGCAGGGTGCGCGCCTCGGTGACCGGGTCCTCCCCCTGGACGCTCCTGAGCCCTGGCCGCTGGGCGACGAGCAGCCGCAGGCGCGGCCCGCAGGCCGGGCAGGCGACAGGCTGTGCGTGGAAGCGGCGGTCGGCCGGATCCGCGTACTCCCGGGCACAGTCGGGGCACATCGCGAAGCCGGCCATCGTGGTGTGGGCACGGTCGTACGGCACACCGGTGACGATCGTGAAGCGCGGGCCGCAGTGGGTGCAGTTGACGAACGGGTGGCGGTACCGCCGGTCGGCCGGGTCGGCCAGCTCCGCGAGGCAGTCGGCGCAGGTGGCGGAGTCCGGGGAGACCAAGGTGCGGGCCGGTCCGTCGGTGCGGGAGGCGAGGATGGTGAACGCGGTGCCACCGACGGGAGGCATCTCCCTGTGGTGGACGGACTCTACGCGGGCCAGCGGGGGTGCCTTGGCCGCGATCCCGTCGCAGAACCGGGCCACGGCCGAGGCGGCGCCCTCGACCTCCGCGACGACGCCCTCCGGCGTGTTGGTCACATGGCCGGCCAGCGCGAGTTCGGTGGCGAGGCCGTACAGGTAGGGCCTGAACCCGACGCCTTGCACCACTCCCCGGACGGTGACCCGGCGGCGCAGCGGAGTGTCTTCATCGGTGGCGGCCGGGGGCTGCGGACCGCTCACGAGGGGGTGGGGGCCATGGTGCCGGTGGCCTCCGGGTGCGCGTGGGGGTGGCCGTCGGACGCGTGGGTGTGACCGTCGGGCGTATGCGTGTGACCGTGGTGGTGGGGCAGCCGGGCCATGACCGGCGCGTGGACGGGGGCGCCGTCCACGGCCGCCAGCGCCCTGTCGAGCAGCGCGCCGACACCCTGCCCCCGGCGTGCCGAGGTCAGGACCACCTCGACGCCCGGGTTGACCTGCTCCACGTTCGCCCGGAACGCGGCCTCGTCGAACTCGACGGCCTGAGCGATGTCGGTCTTGGTGACCACGACGAGGTGGGCGAGGCCGAAGGCCGTGGGGTACTTGAGCGGCTTGTCCTCGCCCTCCGTCACGGACGCGAGGGTGACCCTCAGCGTCTCCCCCAGGTCGTAGGAGGCCGGGCAGACCAGGTTGCCGACGTTCTCCACGAACAGCAGGCGGGTGTCGTCGGGCAGCCACCCGTCCAGGTGCCCGGCGAGCATCCCCGCCTCCAGATGACACAGTCCGTCGGTGAGCACCTGCTTGACCGGGACGCCCGAACGCGCCAGGCGCGCCGCGTCGTTCTCGGTGGCGAGATCGGCGCTCAGCGCCGCGACGGGAACGGACCGCTCACGTGCCCGCAGCAGTTCGCGCTCCAGCAGCGCGGTCTTGCCGCTGCCCGGGCTCGATAGGAGGTTGACGACCGCGGTGCCTCGGGCCGCGAGGTGGGCGCGCAGTTCGGTGGCGCTCGCGTCGTTCTTCGCGAGTACGGCCTGCCGCAGGTCGACGACACGACACATGGTTCAGCACTCCTCGGAGATCGGTTCGCGGGTGGGCACGTGCGGTGGGCCGTTCCTGTGGCTGTCCTCCCAGTGCACGTCGACGATCTGCAGTTCCCGGCCCGCGAGCAGGTCGGTACACGCCCTGCCGCACTCGGGGCAGGTCAGCCGGGGTGGCATGCCGACGGTCCAGTCGAGCGCACAAGGTTCGCAGCGGGCCCGCCCCGGTACCGCCTCGGTGACCAGTTCGGCGCCTTCCAGCAGGGTTCCGGCGCAGGCCAGTTCGAAGGAGAAGGCGAGCGCGTCCGGTACGACGCCCGCCAGTTCGCCCACCTGGAGCCGTACCGAACGCACCGCCGTGACGTCACCTGCCCGCGCGGCGGCCTCTGCCACCTGCTCGACGACGGCCAGCGCGACGGACATCTCGTGCATGGGTCTGCGTCCTCCCGTCCGCGCCTGCCTCGGGTCGGCCTTCATTAGAGGTGCAGCGGCCGGGTCGTACGGCCCGGCGCGCCGTGACCGGCCGGCGGGTACGCCGTTCGACGCAACCGCGCGGCACACCGGTGGCGGCCGAGGTTCACATCCGTCGGATGCGCAGGTAGCGCCTCAGGTCGGGAAGCACCTCGACGACGACAGCGACCATGGCGGCGACGGCCGCTCCGCCGATGACGATCTTCTTCATCCCGTCTCTCCTCATGTCGTAGCCTCAGCGGTTGAGGCCTGCGCCGCGGACGGCTCGCCGTCCCGCAGCAGCTCTTCGATCAGCCGGACGGCCTCCGGTACGGCGTCGGACACCGGCGCACTGAGGCCGATGCCCTCCTCCACCGAGGCCGGTTCGCAGCCGACGACCAGGACGCGGCGTGGTGGTTCGCCGCCGGTCCCGGCGCACAGGGTGCCCAGCAGCGCCAGGACGGCGTCGGGGGTCATCCGGTGGCCGTCCAGCGTGGCGGCGGGGGGCGAAGGGCTCCCGCCGATGTCGTGGTCGATCACGTACAGCGTGCCGGGGGCTTCGCCGCGTGCCGTGGCGTCCACGAGGACGAGGGTGTCGTAGCCGTCCAGCACCTGGTAGGCGAGGTGCACCCCGCGCACTCCGATGTCCACCACCTCGATGTGTCCGGGCAGGTCGCGCTCGGCGAGCCGGCGGGCGGTCTCCACGCCGAAGCCGTCGTCCCCGAGGAAGATGTTGCCGATGCCGGCGACGAGGGTTTTGGGGCCTGACCGCGGGGAGGGGTTCATACGTCGTCCTCCAGCGGTGTGACCTCGTCGGGCTGGAAGTACAGGAACCGTCCCTGCTCGCGGCGGATGTCGGCGCCCGGGTCGCCCTCGACCGTGACCGCCAGGTGCACCCCGCCGTCGACGTCGTGCAGCACCGCCTCGACCTTCGCGGTGCGGCCCCGCAGGAAGATGTCCTGCGCGTCCGTGCGCCGAAGGCCCGGGTGCAGTTCGACGCGGCTGCCCCGGCCCACCGACCGGCCGTCCACGACCACCCGGTCCTCCGCCGGGTCGAAGCCCGCCTCGCTCGCCGGGTCCCACCAGGGGGTGTCGGGCCGCTGCACCCCGTACTCGTCGGGGAAGCCGCCGTCCGGGGCGGCCGGGCCCGGGCCGGTCACTTCGCGCAGGCTGCGCACCGCCCCGTGCAGTCGCTCCAGAACCTCGGCCGGCATCGAGTCCGCCAGTTCGATCACGGCGGCGGCCCGCTCGTCGGTGCCCCGGGCCTCGCGTTTCTCCTCGTCGGTGAGGGCCGCGGTGCGCAGCGCGAGGATCTCGTCGATCTCGGTGGCGTCGTAGAGCGCGCCGGGGCTCTCCGGGGCGATCGCGGGATGGTCCTCCAGGATGATCGGCGAGGACAGCACGAGGTCGGCGCGGCCGGGTTCTCCGGCGAGTACTGGCCAGGTGTGCAGGTTGCGGCAGGCGGCGACCGCGCCCTTGGCCCACTCGGGGGGATCGGTCATCGACAGGAACGATCCGGCGCTGAGGGCCATGAGCATGTGGGTGGCCACCAGTGAGTGCGGCAGCGCCGCGTCCCGGTCGGCGCCGCGGCCCTCGGGGGGTGTCCAGTCGCTGGTGTTCTCGACGACAGCGGTCAGGCGCAGGGTCCGGTAGGGACCGTCGAGTTCGCTTGCGGACAGCCGGACCGTCCCGCTGATCTCCTCGCACCGCCGGACCAGTCGGCCGACGGTACGGCCGGTCGCGTCCAGAACCGGTGTGGCGTCCTCCCGGGCGGGGCGTCGGAAGGGATGCGTGACGCCGTCGCCGAGGAGCTCGTCCACCGACGCGACCACCTCGACGCGCTCCTCGTCACCCTCGTCCCAGGGCACCAACACCCGGTCTTCCAGGTGGAGTTCGGGAACCACGTCGTAGCAGCCGTCCGGGCGGAGCTGCTGCACGATCCGGCGCCGGGCGTGCAGGAAGCGCACCTCGACCGAGAGGGTCGCGCCTGCCTTCGGTTCCATCAGGCACTCGGTGTGCTGGAAGTCGTGCTCCTCGCACTCGGCGCCCCAGCCGGGCGGCACGAGCACCCCGAACTGCCAGCGCAGCCGGTTCTTGGCCGCCGAAGCGCGGTACGGGTAGAGGACATAGCCCTCGAAGAGAACGGCGTCGGCCACCTGCCGGGCGAGGGTGAACCGCTCCTCGGTCTCGGGGGCGAACGCGGTCACGGTCACGGATCCGTCCTTCCGGTGGTGCCGGTGAGCGCGCGCAGCGGATCCCTCCGCGGCGGGTCCGCGGCGCCTTTGTCGTCGAGCAGTGCCTTGAGGGTCGACTCCCAGGAGGCCAGCGCGTGCCGGGAGCGGTAGGCGAGGAGCGCGTCCATGGTGTCGCGGGGCAGCCGGATCCAGCCGCACCCGGGGAAGTGCTGCTCGATCATCTCCCGCCAGGTGGCGGCCGGCATCCGGAAGGCGGCCTCCCGGTCCCACGGGACCGGCTCGACCTGGAAACCGCCGGCTCCGGTGAAGGCCGTACCGGAGAAGAGCATCAGCAGCGGGACCTCGCCGCCGTCGAGAGCGGCGAGGTAGCGGGTCGCGGCGATGTCCATGTCGTAGGTGCAGGGCACGACGAGGTCCGCTTCGATCTCCCCGGTGAAACTCGGGACCATGAGCGCGACCTGGGCGAACTGCACCGGTTGGAGCGTGCTGCCCCAGCGGGAGCGCTCACCGAAGAGGTCAGCCAGCCCGTCGGCCTCGGCGGACTCGTAGGTCCGGCGGGCGGGTTCGATACGGATCTGGCAGCGCAGCGCGACGGCGTGCACGTGTGCGTTGTCTGCGGCGGTGACACGCAGTCGGAAGACGAGGGTCGGTCCGGCGGCGTACCGGTCGGCGCGGACGCCGGTGCAGGCGAAGGAGAACTGCGTCACGGGCGGACCGCCTCGTCCGACGGGTGCCCCGCCTCGTCCACGGGCCTGACGCGTCGCGCGACGTCCGCGAAGAACGCGTCGAGCGCGGCGCGGGCCTCGGCTCCGCCGTCGAAGCCCTGCCACAACAGGCGCATACGGCCGACGAGTTCGTAGCAGATGTCGATCGGTACGAGGTGGCACTCGCAGCGGCCGTCGGTGCGGCGCAGCAGCAGTGCCTCCACGTCGGGTTCGAGGAGTCCGGCGAGGCGGCTGCCACCCAGGACGTCCGTCCAGGTGGCCGGGTCGAGTTCGCTCTCGGTGGCTCCGGCCGGGCTCGGGTAGAGGGCGACCAGCCGGTCGAGCGCCGCGTTGCGGAAGAGGAAGGCGACGCCGACCGGGATCTGCAACGCCTCCCAGGCGCTGTCGTCGAGGTGGTGCCGGGGGTCGGTGAGGTAGCGGGCCGGGACCGTGCGGAAGCGGCCCGCGGCGGCGCCCGGTTGTTCCATCAGCAGCGCGCAGGGGGCGCAGGCGCAGGCGAGGGCGCGTTTCTCGGTGTCGACGAGGTGCCGGTGGTCCGCCCCCACCGGCACGGCGCACAGCTCGCACCGTTCGGGCTGCGGAGGTCTCTCGGTGAGGAACCTCCGCAGGCCGGGCGTGCGCGTCGCCGGGGACGCCGTCATCGGGCCCCCGTCGGTGCGGTGCCGATCTGGAGGAGCGTGGGCCCCACGGGTGCGGTCTGTACGTCGACGGTCCTGACCTCCGGTGCGAAGCAGGCGAGGGCCGCCTCCGCGGCTTCCAGGGCCCCCGTGCCGGAGCCGCAACCGCAGCCGCCGGCCTCCCGGGTCCGCAGCGTCAGGGTGCCGCTCTCCTCGTCGAAGTCCACGACGTCCAGGGCGTGTTCGCGGACGCTGTCGAGCGCCCGGGCGATGCGGGTGTCGCGGTCCTCGGGGTGCAGGTCGTGCAGGACGAGCAGGCTCGCGACCAGTTCGTCACCGAGCAGTCCCACCGGCGGTTCGCCCGGAGCGGAGGACAGCAGGTGGATGATGCGGGCGAGGCCGGCACCGTAGAAGTCCATGAGGGACCGTACGAGTTCCTCCGCCGCCGCGGCGGCGGCCGGGTCCCCGCTCGCGGCCAACCGTTCCAGCACCTCCTCGACGCGGCGTCCGGTCTGCTCCGCGTTCACCGGCACGGTCGCCGTCCCCGCGCTCATCCGCCCAGCCCGCTCAGGCCGGTGGGCACGTGCATCGACTTCACCGTCTTGCCGCCGCCGACGTACATGTGGACGCCGCAGGGCAGACAGGGGTCGAAGCTGCGGACGGCGCGCATGATGTCGATGCCCTTGAAGTTCTCCGGGGTGTTCTCCTCGAAGATGGGCGTGTTCTGGACGGCGTCCTCGTACGGGCCCGGGGTGCCGAAGGTGTCCCTGGTGCTGGCGTTCCAGGGGGTGGGCGGGTACGGGTGGTAGTTGGCGATCTTGCCGTCACGGATCACCATGTGGTGGGAGAGGACGCCTCGGACCGCCTCGGTGAAGCCGACACCGATGCTCTCGTCCGGGACCTCGAACTTCTCCCAGGTCTGGGTGCGTCCGGCCCGGACCTCCGCGAGGCCCTTCTCCGCGAAGTGCAGGGCGATGGCGGCGGTGTAGGCCTGGAAGTAGGTGCGCGCGCGGTTGCGTTCCAGCGCGTTGCTCCACTTCGGGATCTTCCACTCGAAGCTGGTCTCGGGCCTGGTCATGGTGCGGGGCAGGTTGATGACCACGCTGTGGCCGGTGGCCTTGACGTACCCGGTGTCGACGAGTCCGGACAGGGCGGTCGACCAGAGGCGGGCGATGGGGCCGCCGCCGGTGTCCAGGGCGAGGTGGTCCTTGCCGTCGAACCAGCGCGGGGACATGACCCAGCTGTACTTGTCGTCGAAGTTCCGCTTCTGCGGGGCGGGGATGGTGTGCTGGTTCCACGGGTGGCGCGGGTCCACCGGGTTGCCGAGCGGGTCGTGGGTGACGAACTGTTCCTGGCCCTGCCAGTCCTCGTAGTAGGAGCTGCCCAGCAGGATGCGGATGCCGAGGTTGATCTCGGTGAGGTCGTTGGTGACGAGCTTGCCGTCGACGATGATGCCGGGGGTGACGAACATGCGCCGACCCCAGTCGGTCATGTTGGCGTAGGTGAAGTCGCAGTACTCGGGGTCGTTGAGCGCGCCCCAGCAGCCGAGCATGACCCGCCGGCGGCCCACTTCCTCGTAGCCGGGCAGGGCCTCGTAGAAGAAGTCGAACAGGTCGTCGTGCAGGGGCACGACGCGCTTCATGAACTCCACGTAGCGCATCAGGCGGCTGAGGTAGTCCGTGAAGAGCTGCACGGAGGCGATGGTGCCGACGCCGCCCGGGTAGAGCGTGGAGGGGTGCACATGGCGGCCCTCCATCAGACAGAACATCTCGCGCGTGTAGCGGCTGACCTGGAGGGCCTCGCGGTAGAACTCCCCTTCCAGGGGGTTCAGCGAGCGCATGATGTCGGCGATGGTGCGGTAGCCGTGCTCGCCCGCGTGCGGCGCCTCGGTGCGCTCGGCGAGTTCGAGGACGCCGGGGTTGGTCTCCTTGACCATCTTCTCGCAGTAGTCGACCCCTACCAGGTTCTCCTGGAAGATGTTGTGGTCGAACATGTACTCCGCGGACTCGCCGAGGTTGATGATCCACTCGGCGAGGTGCGGGGGCTTCACGCCGTACGCCATGTTCTGCGCGTACACCGAGCAGGTGGCGTGGTTGTCCCCGCAGATGCCGCAGATGCGGCTGGTGATGAAGTGGGCGTCGCGGGGGTCCTTGCCGCGCATGAAGACGCTGTAGCCGCGGAAGACCGACGAGGTGCTGTAGCACTCGGCGACCCGCTTCTGCTTGAAGTCGATCTTCGTGTGGATGCCGAGGCTGCCCACGATCCGGGTGATCGGGTCCCAGGCCATCTCCACCAGGCCGCTGCCGTCTCCGGCCGCCTTCGTCTTCGGTGCCATCTGTGTGCCGTGCCCTTCGTTGCGCGGGAGGTTCGTGTGGGGGGTGCACGAAGCAGGGAGCGGATTACGTGCGGCGGACGCTCACCACGGGGGTCGGTAGCCGGTGGTGATCTTGTCTCCGGTGCGGCGCCACTTGGGCTCCTTGTCCACCGTCTTCGCGGTGATCGACCGCAGCTTGCGGACCACGGCGCCGTAGGCCTCGCTGGCGTTGCTCGACACCTTGGCGCCGGGGGGCTCGTCCATGAACGGCATGAACTTGTCGGGGAACCCGGGCATGGTGCAGGCGATGCAGATACCGCCGACGTTGGGGCAGCCGCCGATCCCGTTCATCCAGCCGCGCTTGGGCACGTTGCACTTGACGACCGGGCCCCAGCAGCCCAGCTTGACCAGGCACTTCGGCGAGTCGTACGACAGGGCGAACTGGCCCTGTTCGTAGTAGCCCGCACGGTCGCAGCCCTCGTGCACAGTGGCCCCGAACAGCCAGGTCGGGCGCAGCTTGTCGTCCAGCGGGATCATCGGGGCGGCGCCGGCCGCCTGGTAGAGCAGATAGGTGAGCGTCTCGGAGAAGTTGTCGGGCTGGATCGGACAGCCGGGGACGCACACGATGGGGATGCCGGCGTGGGACTTCCAGTCCCAGCCGAGGTAGTCCGGTACGCCCATCGCGCCGGTCGGGTTGCCCGCCATGGCGTGGATGCCGCCGTAGGTGGCGCAGGTGCCGATGGCGACGACGGCCAGGGCCTTCGGGGCGAGCCGGTCGATCCACTCGCTGGTGGTGATCGGCTGCCCGGTCTCCGGGTTGTCGCCGAAGCCGCACCAGTAGCCCTCGGGCTTGATCGCCTCGTTGGGGACGGAGCCCTCGACGACCAGGACGAACGGGTCGATCTCGCCCCGCTCCCCCTTGAAGAACCACTCGATGAACGTGTCCGAGCCGCCGACCGGACCGCACTCGAAGTCGATGAGCGGCCAGTGGACGGCGATCTTCGGAAGACCCGGCAGCACACCGAGCACGATCTCCTCGATGCTGGGCTGCATGGCCGCCGTCAACGCGACCGAGTCGCCGTCACAGCTCAGCCCCGCGTTGATCCAGAGGATGTGGATCGTGGGTGTCTCGTCGGCGAGCGCGCCGTTCGCGTCCGCAGCGCCGACCGTGCCCGGCGTCGCCTCAGTCATGGGACCGCCTCCTGGGGAGGTAAGGGAAGAAAGTCGGTATTTCGACCGTCACTTTTCTTCGTACCAGTGGTTCGGCCGTGACGAGATGCCATGGAGGGCCGTTCCGGTGACGTCCGCGGCGGAGGGGGTCGGACCGGTCTACGCGAGCGGGGCGGGACCGAGGTGCGGCGGGGTGCACGACGGCCGTTCCTTGTGGACGAACGAACGACGCAGAGCGTGGTACGGGGCGTGCGGGTCGTCGAAGGTCCGGCGCATCCGGGCGAGTTCCTGCTCACGGAAGCCGGCCAGCGGGGTCGCGCTCTCCAGCCGGTCCAGCTCCGTCTTCTTCCCGGTGATCCGTGACGCCGTCGCCGGAAGTGACGCCAGACGCGCCGCCAGGGCGCCGACCTCCCGCGCGAAGCCGTCAGGACCGCGGTCGACCACCCGGTCGACGAGACCGAGGCTCAGGGCGCCAGCCGAGCTCACCGGCAGAGCCTCACGCATGAGCCGTTCGGCGGTCGCGGGACCCACCCTGCGCGGCAGGGTGTGCGTCCAGTACTCCGAGCCGTACAGGCCCATCAGGCGGTAGTGGGGGTTCAGCACGGCGCCGGAGCGGCACCACACCTCGTCGGCCGCCAGGGCGAGCATCACCCCGCCCGCCGCGGCGTTGCCCGCGACCGCGGAGACCACCAGCCGGTCCGTCGTCGTCAGGACCGCCTCGACCAGGTCGTCGATGGCGTTGATGTTCGCCCAGGACTCGGCGGCGGGGTCGTCGGCGGCCTCGATGACGTTGAGGTGGATCCCGTTGGAGAAGAAGTCCCGTTCGCCGCCCAGCACCAGCACCGACGTGGGGCGCGCGCACGCTTCCCGGTAGGCGTCGAGCAGACGTCGGCACTGCTCCGTGCTCATGGCTCCGCCGGGGAAGGAGAACGCGAGGAAGCCGACGTTCCCTTCCTCCCGGTAGCGAATGTCCGTCCAGGTACCGGGTCGCGGCCCGGGCAGCGGGGGCAGGCCGTGCTCGGGCAGCGGCGGCAGCCGGTCGCCCAGGGCACGCACGGCGGGCAGTTTGAACGTGGGTGGCTGCCCGGGCCCACGCCGGGGCCGCAGTTCGGGGATCCACACGGCGCCGTCCCTGGTGGCCCGGCAGACCGCTCCGGCCCGGGTGGCCAGCAGCTCGCCCGGGCGGCCGCGCAAGACGCTCTCGACATGACCGCCGTGCAGGTACCACTCACCGCCGAGCAGTGTGTCCAGCACACCGGGCTGCGAGTCCGCCGCTCTCAGCTTGCGCAGGACGTCCCGTGTGGAGTCCTCGGCCCAGTCGATCCGCCGGACGCTCTGGTCGAGGTACGGCCGTGCGCGCAGACGAGCGTCGGCCGTGCCTGCCGCGTCCTGCTTGCGCGGTACGTGGGTTCCGCCGGCGAAGCGCTCCACGGCGAGCAGGACGGCTTCGACCGCGGCGTCGGCGATCTCACCCCGGTACAGCTCGCTCTTGGACACCGGAGGGACCCGGCAGGGTACGGAGGCCCACACGTCACCGGCGTCCATCTCCTCGTCGGCCTGCAGGACGGTGACGCCCCACTGGTCAGCGCCCTCGTGAATGGCCCAGTCCAGGGAGGACGGTCCGCGGTCGCCCACGGGCCCCGGATGGACGATGAGGCAGGTGTGCGCTGTCCACACCTCCTCCGGGATCACCGCCTTCAGCATCGGCGCCACGATCAGCTGCGGTGCGTGCCGCCGTACGACGTCCCGCAACGGACTGCCGGGCAGGGCCAGTTCCACCGCCACGGTGTGACCGCGGTCGCGCAGCTCGGCGTGGACGCGCTGGGTGAGACTGTTGAACGCGCTGGCTAGGAGCAGGATGTGCACGGCTGCCTCCGGGCGGACGAACGGCAGGCAGGGGATGGCCGCCGACCGTGATCCTCTGCCAAGGGGGCCTGCCGTCCCCGGACGACAGTCGGTGAGGTCATCCGAAAAGCGGGCGCCGATCCGCCGTCCGGCCTCACCGGCCACCGTCGGCGGCGGCACCAACGACCGGCTCACCGAGTCAGCCGTTGTAAATGATCACTCTCGGCGCAGACCGCCGGTGATGCGTTCCCACGGGGAGCGGGTGGCACCGAAGTGGGTCTCGTGTGTCCAGATGTGGGTGCACGACCTGCACTGCAGGTGGAGCAGGCTGCCGACGTTGGAGAGCAGGTAGCGCCAGTGCTCGGAGCAGGTGCGTCCCTGCTCGCAGATGCCGCACCCACGCCGGTCGTCGCAGTTGGGGCAGGCGACCCAGGCGCGGCGCCCGATGTCGGCCTGCGGGTCAAGCGGCAGCATGGCCGTCACCTCTCCGCGGAAGCACACCGGCCGAGACCAGCTCGTCGTACACGCGCTGCTGCTCCGCGCTCAGGCCGGAATACAGCAGCTCGTACGCGGCTTCCTCGCCGCGCAGCGCGGCGACGGGGTCCCAGTCGGGGCCGAGAGCTTCCAGGACATGGGCGCGCCGCAGCAGTTCGTGTGCGCTCAGGTCGATGGCCAGCTCGACTGTGGGGAGGTTGCTGGGTCGGTCCGCCGCAGGTCTGCTCGCCTCAGCGGGTTCGTCCGGTTCGCCGGGAAAGACCCGGCCGTGGGAGGACATGCGACCGAACGTAGGGAAGCGCTCCTCGCCCCGGCAAGAGCAGGTGGGGGAAGTCACAGTCCTCGGGCCGGGGGCCGAAAGCCTCGCGGCTGCGCCCCTATTACTGGAGCGTCACAGTAATAGGGGTCAAATGAGGGCTTGGTTGGAGCAGACCCCCGTACCGCGCAATTTCCGGATCTTTCCCGCTGATCGACTGGTGAAAGTGTAAAGAAAGTCAGGAGTGCGAGAGGCGTCCGCCAGCTTGTCAGGTGCCGGTGGGCTCGGCCTGACGCGGTCGGCGGTACGGCTTCACCGCGCGACGGGCGATGGCGAACCGGTGGGTCTCGGACGGACCGTCGTAGATACGGAACGGCCGCACCTCTCTGATCAGGCGCGCCAGTGGGGCGTCCTCCGCCGAGATGCCCAGCGCACCGCAGATCTGGACCGCGCGGTCGACGATCCGGCCCACCGCCTCCGCCACGAAGACCTTGGACACCGAGGAGAACTGCGCGGCACTCGCGGTGCCGTTGTCCAACTCCCAGGCGGTACGCCAGATCAGCGCCCTGCTCGCCTCGATGTCGATCTCGGAGTCGGCCACCATCTGCTGCACCATGCCGAGATCCCCCAGCAGCGAGCCGAAGGCCTCGCGGGTTCCGGCCCGTTCCAGGGCGACGTCCCGGGCGCGCGTCGCCGCGCCGAGCCAGCGCATGCAGTGCGTCAGCCGGGCGGGACCGAGGCGGACCTGGGCGTTCTCGAAGCCTCGGTGCACCTGGCCCAGCACCTGCCCCTCGCCCACCACGCACTCCTCGAACACGACCTCGCTGTGTCCGGCGAAGAGGCTCTCGTCCAGCGTGTGGATGTTCCGGACGATGCGCATGCCCGGGTTGTCGGCGTCGACGAGGAACATGGTGGCACCGCCCGAGCCGCCGGGACTCCCGTCGGTGCGGGCCATCACGATGGCGAAGTCGGCGCCGTCGGCCCCGGTGATGAACCACTTGCGCCCGTCGATGCGCCAGCCGCCGGGGACCCGTACCGCGGTGGTCCGCAGCGCGCGGGGATCGGAGCCGGCACCCGGCGCCGGTTCGGTCATCGCGAAGCACGAGCGGTACTCGCCCGCGGCCAGGGGGCCCAGGTAGCGGGCCTGCTGCTCCTCGGTGGCCACCTTCTCGAGCAGGTGCATGTTGCCCTCGTCCGGGGACGCGCAGTTGAGCGCGAGCGGGCCGAGCACGGAGTACCCGGCGGCTTCGAACACCACCGCCTGCCCGCGCAGGTCGAGCCCGTGTCCGCCCCACCGCTTCGGCACGTGCGGCGCGAACACACCCGCCTCACGGGCCCCCTTCTGCAGGGCCTCACGCAGGGCCTGCGGAGCGTCGTGGACGGACCCGCCGCACTCACGCTCGGCCGGGATGACCACCTCGCGGACGAACTCGGCGGTGGCCTCGGCAAGCCGGGCGACTGACGGATCGACTTCGAACTGGATCGGCACGGTTCCTCCCGCCGACGGGCGAGCGGGCGCCAGTGCCCGTCGCATCGCCAGAACTGTACAGCGGGTCAAGTATCTATCCCACCGGGTGAGTGAAGAAGGCCGTGCGGCATAGGTCACTCGGCGATGGCGGGGAGCATCCCATTGCCGAAACTGTAGAGCGGGACCAGTATGTGAGCGCCATTCTCGAGCAGGTCCCAACGACGGGAGAAGGCCTCCGATGAGCACCCAGCCGGTCCGGGTCGTCCGCCACCCCGACACAGTCGTCGAGCTGTTGCTCGACGACCCGGGGCGCGGAAACGCCCTCGACCTCCCGACCGCCGAGGCCCTGCGCGACGCGGCCGCCCAAGTCGCCGCGGATCCCGGCGGCGCCGTGCTGCTGCGGGCGGCGGGCGGGAACTTCTGCGTGGGCGGTGACCTGCGCGCCTTCACCGGCCTCGGCGCGGACACCGGCCCTTATGTCCAGGCGGTCGCCGACGCCGCGCACCAGGCCGTACAGGCCCTGCACGAGCTGCCCGTTCCCGTGGTGAGCGCCGTGCGTGGCGCGGCGGCGGGCGGCGGGATCGGGCTGGCCCTGGCGGGCGACATCGTCGTGGCGGCCCGCTCGGCGCGCTTCCGGCTGGCGTATACGGCGATCGGGCTCACCCCGGACTGCGGCGCCTCCTGGATCCTGCAGCACCTGCTGGGCCCCCGGCGGGCGGCGGATCTGATCCTCACCAACCGGGTCCTGACCGGCGAGGACGCCGAGCGATGGGGCTTGGTGTCGCGGGTCGTGGCGGACGACGAACTGGACGAGACCGCGTACCGAACCGCCGCCGATCTGGCCGCCGGCTCCGGCACCGCCCTAAGGGCCGCCAAGGAGCTGCTGCGAGCGGCCGGCGAGGCGTCGCTGGCGAAGCACCTCGCCGAGGAGGCACGCTCCATCGCCACCCTGGCGGGCGGCGCGGAGGCCCAGGCCGCGATGACGTCGTTCCTCGCCGCCCGGTCCCGCGGGAGGGGGCCAGCCGAGCGGACGGCAGCCGGGGAGCCGCAAAGTGTTTCTTGAGTACCTCTTCACTAACAGGGGGGCTGGAGCGTAACCTCCGGGCAACACAGATCGCAGTCCCCTGCGACCCATCACAGATCGCAGCCCCTGCGACCCGGCAACCGTCGCCGCGCGGCCTGAGCGCGCGCCCCCACAGAGAAGGTGTGGAGATGCACCCTGCTGCCGCGGAGCGGACAGACACTTTCGACCATTCCCTCACCGACGCCGTCGTCGACCTCGTCCTGCGTGGCATGTGGCGTGGTGAGCCGGAAGCCCGGTACCGCCCCCTGGTCGACGCCGGACTCGCCATGGTGAAGGGCCAGTTGGTGCTGCCCACCGAGTACGCCAAGAACTCCGCCGCGAAACTGCTGCGGATTCCGGCGGGCTCGGAGCTCCAGGACCGGATCACCGCGGTCTACGAGGCGTTCCTGCCCATCAACCGGCAGGTCCGCGAGGTCTGCACGGCCTGGCAGTGCCGCCCCGACGGCAGCGTCAACGACCACACCGACAGCGTCTACGACGCCGAGGTCCGCGAGATGCTCGAGGACGTCCACGAGGCCATCCAGCCGGTGCTGCGCCGGCTGGAGCGGCTGCTCGCGGGCAGCGGCCGGTATCTCGCCGGCCTGGAGGAGGCGCTGGACCGGTTCGACGACGGTGGCGCCCAGTGGCTGGCCTCGCCCCTGTGCGACTCGTACCACACCGTGTGGATGCGGCTGCACCAGGAGCTGCTGCTGGTCCTGGGGGTCAGCCGGACCGAGGACGAAGCCCTCGAGGAGGAGCTGGTCCGAAGGAGCCGGGGTTGAGCGTCACCGACCGCAGGGCAGGCGCGGCCCGTCAGCCCCAGGACACCGCCCAGCCCCAGGGCACCGCTCCGTTCCAGGACCCGGCTCTGGCGCAGGCACCCGGCCTCGCCCTGGTGCCGTACGGCCAGGGCCGGATCCGGGGACTGGACGCCGGTGAGCTGGGCGCGCACGGCATCGCGATGGACCGGCTGGTGGCCCTCGGGCTGCCCGTGGTCCCGGGACTGACCGTGCCGGCGGGCTCCGCGTCCACACTGGGCGAGCCCGGCACCGCCCGCGCGGCCGTCGAACTCGTGGAGCAGCTGTCCGGACGCCGGATCGGGGACCCGGCCCGGCCCCTGCTGCTGCGCCTGTCGTCGAGCGCGCCGGGCGAGGTCGCCGGACTGCCCCCCGATCTCGCCTGTCTCGGTGTCACCCCGGACAACGCCGACGACCTGTACGCCGTCATCGGCCGCGCGGAGGCGCTGTACGAGGTGTGGGCGGCCACGGTCCGGATGATCGCGGAGTACGCGCTCGACGTACCGGCCGCGCTGCTGGACGACGCTCTCCTCGACGCGCCCGAGCCCCGCGCCCGGGTCGAGGCACTGTTGTCCCTCGTCGCACAGCACGCCGAGCGCCCTTTCCCCGACGACCCGGCGGAGCAGCTCGCCCTGGCCGCCCGGGCGGTCCTCGCCCGCTGGGACTCACCGCGAGCCAGAAGGTCACGCAAGGCTCAGAAGCTCCCGGCCGACCTGGGCATCGCCCTGCACGTCCAGGCGCTGCGCATCGGTCCTTCGGACCGCTCCGGCTACGGCACGGCGGTCAGCCGCCACCCCGAGACCGGACGCTTCTGCGCCGAGGGCTCGTTCTTCCGGGGCGTGCGCCGCAGCGCACCGCCTCCACACACCGGCGAACCGCTCAGGAAACTGACCGCGGGCACGACCCTGCTGGAGCATTCGCTGCTCACGCTCGAGCGCCATCTGCACGCACCGGTCTCCGTCGACTTCGAGGTGCGCGACGGCGAGATCTCGCTGCTCGCCGCCTCGGTGCAGAGCCGTCCGCCGCTGCGCGCCTCGGTGTGTCTGGCGGCGGACCTGGCCCGGGACGGGGTGCTCGACAAGGAAGAGGCGGTACGGCGGATCAGGCCGGCGCAGGTGCAGGAGCTGCTGCACCCGCAACTGAGGCTGACCGGCGACGAGGACCTTCTGGTACGTGGGCTGCCCGCGTCCCCCGGGGCGGCGGCCGGCGTCATCGCGCTGTCCAGCGAACGCGCCCTGGAGCTGGCCGCCGAGGACACGCACGCCGTCCTGGTGATGCACGAGACGACACCGGCCGACGTCCCCGGCATGCTGGCCGCCACCGCGGTGCTGACCGGCAGCGGCGGTATCGCCTCGCACGCGGCGGTGGTGGCGCGGGGCGCCGGGAAGCCGGCCGTGTGCGGTGCCGAGGGGCTGCGCGTGGACCGGGCGGCCGGCACCGTACGGATCGGGGACCGGGTGCTGCGCGAGGGCGACCCGGTGTCGCTCGACGGCCGTACCGGCGCCGTCTACGCCGGAACGCTGCCGATCAGTGTCGCCGGACCGCCGCCTGAGCTGTCCACCCTGCTGGAGTGGGCCGACGGCACACGGCGGCTCGGCGTACGGGTCAACGCCGACACCGCGGCGGAGGTGAGCACCGCCGTCGCCCTCGGCGCGGAGGGTGTGGGCCTGTGCCGTACGGAACACCAGTTCCTCGGCGAGCGGCTGCCGCTGATCCGCAGCGTCATCCTGGCCGCCGACCCGGCAGCCCGCGACGAGGCGCTGCTCGCCCTGGAGCACGCACAGCACGAGGACTTCAAGGCGCTGCTGGCCGCCGTCGGCGACCGCCCGGTCACCGTGCGCCTGCTGGACGCGCCGCTGCACGAGTTCCTGCCCGCGCCCGGCGAGGCGGGAGACGAGGGGGCGGAGCAGCGGGCCGCGTCGTTGCGGGAGGCCAACCCCATGCTCGGGCTGCGCGGGGTGCGTCTGGCGCTGCTGCACGAACGGCTGTACCCGGCGCAGGCCGAGGCGCTCTTCTCCGCGTGGGCCGATGTCGCCGCGACCGGTGTCACGCCCCAGCTGGAGGTCATGATCCCACTGGTCAGCCTGCCGGAGGAGCTGGAGGCAGCGGCCGCCTTCGTGCGCGATGCCGCCGCGGCGGTGGCCGCCCGCACCGGCGTCGAGGTGCCGTACCGGCTGGGCACGATGATCGAGACTCCGCGGGCCGCCCTGCTGGCCGCCGAACTCGCCGAGCACGCCGAGTTCTTCTCCTTCGGGACGAACGACCTCACCCAGCTCACCTACGGGTTCTCCCGGGACGACGTGGAGCGCCAGGTGCTCGCCTCGTACCAGGAGCGCGGGTTCCTCACCGCCAGCCCGTTCGCCCGGCTCGATCCGCACGGGGTCGGCGCGCTGATCGCGCTGGCGGTGGAGCGGGCCAGGAGCGTACGGCCGGACATCAAGCTCGGCGTGTGCGGTGAGCACGGCGGGGACCCCGAGTCGATCGCGTTCTGCGACGACCTGGGACTGGACTACGTCTCCTGCTCCGCGCACCGCGTGCCGGTCGCCCGGATGGCGGCGGCGCACAGCGTGCTGCGTGGGAGCGGAAGCGTCAACGGCAACGGGAGCGGAAGCGGCGACCGGGACAGGACGGCGACATGACCACGGTGACCGACCGCGCCGGCGGAGCGACCGAGATGCCCGGGGCGTCCGAAGCCACCGCGGCCTCCGAAGCCTCCGCGGCCGAACTGGAGGATCTGCGCGAGACCGTGCGATCGGTGTGCGCGGACGCGGGCGGCATCGCGGCCGTACGCCGCCTCGACGAGCAGTGCCCCGGTATCGACGCCGGCCTGTGGGACACCCTCGGCCGGCAGGTGGGCCTCGCGGCTCTCGGGCTGCCGGAGTCCGTGGGCGGCATCGGCGGCCTCGCGGAGATCGCCGTGGTGTGTGAGGAACTCGGCAGGACGCTGGCACCGGTGCCTCTGCTGTCCTCCACCGTGCTGGCCGGGCAGGTGCTGGCCGACTGCGGTACCGCCGCGAAGCCGCTGGCGGAGCTGGCGAACGGCCGGGTGCACGCGCTCGCGGTGGTCGCGCCCGACGGGGTGTGGCGGCCGGAGGCCGTACCCGTGGGCGTCACCTGGCGGGGCGGCGACGCGGTCCTCGACGGCACCGCGCCGTTCGTACTGGACGGGGCCGACGCCGAGGCTCTGGTGGTCGCGGCCGCCGGCCCGGACGGTGTGGACCTCTTTCTCGCCGACCCGCGCGAGCCCGGCGTGACCGTCCGCCGGGTGCCCACACTGGATCTCAGCCGCGGCCAGGCGGTCGTCACGTTCTCCGGTGCCCGGGCCCGTGCGCTGACCGCCGGAGGCGAGGGGACGGAGGTCGTCACCCGCGCCCTGGACACGGCCTCGGTGGCGCTGGCCGCCGAGCAGCTCGGCGGTGCGCAGGCGGCCCTGGACCTGACGGTGGCGCACGTACGGGAGCGTACGCAGTTCGGCCGGGCGATCGGCAGCTTCCAGGCCGTCAAACACACCTGCGCGGACATGCTGCTCCAGGTCGAGTCGGCGCGGTCCGCGGTGGTGCGCGCGGTCCGCGCGGCCGGGTCCCCGCAAACGCTCGCGGAGGCCGCGGCCGTGGCCCAGTCCTGGTGCGGTGAGGCGTTCACGTCCGTCGCCGCGGAGTGCGTGCAGTTGCACGGCGGCATGGGCTTCACCTGGGAGCACGACGCGCACCTGTACTTCCGGCGCGCGCAGTCCGACGCCGTACTGCTGGGCGGTGCCGCGCACCACCGGGAACGGCTCGCCGGGCTGCTGGGCTGGTAGCCCGGCGCCGACACCGGCACGAGTCCGTGGCCGGAAAGAGTCCACAGCCGGCAAGAGACAGCAAGAGCCGGCAAGAGACAGGACGAAGCATGACCACCAGACTCATCGACGAAGGCCTGTTCGCCGGCGTGGATCCGCCGCGTCTCGTGGGGGCCCGCTGCGCGGGGTGCGGCACCGTCGTCTTCCCCCGGCAGGACTCGTGCCCGAGGTGCTCGGACGGGACCATGTCCGGGCACCCGCTGCCGGTGCACGGACGGGTGTGGTCGTGGACGCGGCAGGCGTTCGAGCCCAAGCCGCCGTACCGGGCACCGGCCGACGGCTACCAGCCGTATCACGTGGGCTATGTGGATCTCGGTGAGGTGCTGGTCGAGGCGCGCCTGGCCGTCTCCCGCCCGGACATCCGGATCGGGCTTCCGGTCCGGCTCACCACGGTGCCCGCGTACCGGGACGAGGACGGCACCGACGTACTGACCTTCGCGTTCGGTCCGGACACGGAGGGACAGCGATGAGCGGGGCCGACGAGATCTATGTGGTCGGATGCGGGATGCACCCCTTCGGCCGTGACAAGTCCGTCACCGGGATGGACATGGCCGTACGCGCGGTACGCGAGGCGCTGGCCGACGCCGGTGTCGCTTGGGAGGACATCGGATACGCGGCGGGTGGCTCCGACGTGTCCGGCAAACCCGACACGCTGGTGGGCCGACTGGGGCTGACCGGTGTGCCGTTCGTCAATGTGCAGAACGGCTGCGCCACCGGGGCCTCGACGGTACTCGCGGTGGCCAACGCGCTGCGGGCCGGCGAGGCGGCGGTGGGTCTGGCCGTGGGGTTCGACAAGCACGAGCGGGGCGCGTTCCACGTCTCCGCGGCCCGCTACGGTCTCGGGGACTGGTACGCGGAGACCGGGATGATGCTGACGACCCAGTTCTTCGCTCTCAAGACGCAGCGCTATCTGCACGAGCACGGGATACCGGAGCGGGCGCTGGCGACGGTGGCCGCGCGCGCCTTCCGCAACGGCGCCCGCCATCCCCTGGCCTGGCGACGCAAGGAGTTGACGGAGGACGAGATCCTCGACTCCCCCGAGGTGAGCCCGCCCCTCACGCAGTACATGTTCTGTTCGCCGGGGCAGGGCGCGGCCGCGCTGGTGCTGGCTCGCGGCGATCGCGCTTTCGACCTGTGTGAACGGCCGGTCAGGCTGGCGTCGTTGGCCTTCCGGACCAGACGGTTCGGCTCGTTCGAGGTGTTCGCACCGTGGCTGCCGCCGGGACCGCACCGCAGCCCGAGCGTGGACGCGGCGGAGGCGGTCTTCCGCGGGGCCGGTCTGCGGCCCGCGGATGTGCGGGTGGCCCAGTTGCAGGACACCGACAGCGGCTCGGAGTTGATCCATCTGGCGGAGACGGGGCTGTGCGGGCACGGCGAGCAGGAGGAACTGCTGGCCGCGGGAGACACCGACGTCACGGGCCGGATCCCAGTCAACACCGACGGCGGGTGCCTGGCCGGAGGGGAGCCGGTCGGCGCCTCGGGGCTGCGCCAGTTCCACGAGGTCGTACGGCAGTTGCAGGGCCGCGCCCCGGGAGTACAGGTGCCGGGCGGTCCCCGGGTGGGCTTCACGCATGTGTACGGGGCGCCCGGGATCAGCGCGTGCGCGGTGCTGACGGTCTGACGGCCCGGCCCGGCCCGCGCCGGCCGGCCCAGGAGAGAACCGAGGAGAGCTGTCATGAGTGAGGTCAGGACCGCTCTGGTCACCGGCGGGGCGCGCGGGATCGGCGTGGAGATCTGCCGCCAACTCACCGAGCAGGGGCTGCGGGTTCTGGTCGGGGCGCGGAAGCGGGAGGCGGCCGAGGAGGTGTGCCGCGCCATCGGGCCAGCGGCACTGCCGCTCGCCCTCGACGTGGGTTCCGCGCTCAGTGTCTCCACAGCGGTGCGGGAGGCCGAGGAACTGATCGGTGGCGGGAGCGGAATCGACGTACTGGTGAACAACGCGGGCGTGTCCCTGGACGGCGATCTGCGGCCCCCGCACCTCGACGAGGAGATCCTGCGCGCCACCTTGGACATCAATCTCGTGGGCGCCTGGCGCATGGCCGAGGCCGTCGTCCCGGGCATGGTGCGGGCCGGGTACGGGCGGGTGGTCAACCTCACCAGCTCGTACGGCTCGCTGGCGCTGATGGACTCCGGTCGGCATCCGGCCTACCGCGTCTCCAAGACCGCCCTCAACGCCCTGACCCGGATGCTCGCGGGCGAACTGGCGGGCACGGGCGTCCTGGTCAACGCGGCCGACCCCGGCTGGACCCGCAGCGGCATGGGCGGCGCCTCCGCCCCGCGCGGGCCGGAGGAGGGCGCGGACACGCCCGTCTGGCTGGCCACCCTTCCCGAGGGCGACACGACGACGGGCGGATTGTTCGCGGAGCGCAGACCGCTGCCCTGGTGAACCGGTTTCCCGGACGCCCGTTTCCCGGACGCCCGCGCTCTCAGGCAGTCGTGGCGGCGGACTCGGTCCTCTGGTCGGCGCCGACGATGCGCAGTGCCAGGGACCTGACGGCCTCCTGCACGGACCGGGACGGCAGCTGCGACAGCGGTCCGCCCTCCGCCCGCAGCGCGGTCACCAGGATGGTCGTACTGATCAGCGTGCGGACCGCGAGCGCCTGCGACGCGTGCCGTGCCTTGGCCGCCCGAGGTCCGCGGGTGGTGCTCTCGGGCAGGTAGTCGTACGCGCGCTGGATGTGCCGCTGCTCGAACTCGTCGCGCAGCAGCTTGATGTTGCCGTTGGCGGAGGCGATCTGGACCTGGTAGAGCCGGGCTTCGTCCGGGTTCTTCTCCACCCAGTCCCACACCGCGTCGATGACTCGCACCAGGCCCTCGGCGTCACCCGGCTCGGTGTCCGGCCGGGCGGTCTCCACGACCGTGTTCAACTGGTCGAAGACGCGCCGCATGGCGAGTTCGAGCAACTCCTCCTTGCCCGCGAAGTGGTAGTAGACGGCCGTGGGCACCACCTGGGCCTCGTCCGCGATGTCCTGCACACTGGTCTCCGCGAACCCGTTGCGGCCGAACACCCGGACGGCCGCGCTGATGATGTGCTGACGTCGCGAAGGTCGGTGGGCGGGCTGCTTACCGTTCGTGGTGGTGGCCATCACGCTCCCTGGCGGTTGCCGCGACCGGTGCCCGTGCGCCCCGGCGTACTGACCATGTTATCCAGTTACTCCCGCAGGTCGAGCCCGTAAACCCTGGTACCGCGTGGCTCTGGAGCACCAAGGTCACGGCATACTTGACATCATGACTACATCCGGGACCCGCGCAGCTCACCGCCCTTCGCGCAGGCAGTGGGTGATCGAGGCAGCCACGGAGCTCTTCGCCACCCAGCCTCCGGACGAGGTGACGGTGGCCGACATCGCGGCACGGGCGGAGATGACGTCGGCCGCGGTGTACTACCACTTCTCCTCCAAGGACCAGGTCCTGGTGGAAGGCATGCGGGTGTTCGCCGACGCGCTGCGCGAGCAGTTGGAGACGCTCATGGAGGGGCACCGGCCGGGTTCGGAGATCGGTCCGACGGTCACGGCGCTGGTGGTCTGGCTGGGCGAACACCGGTCCGCCGCGACCGTCTTCTTCGTGTCCTCGGCCGGCATGAGCCAGGAGGCGGAGGCCCTGCGCCAGGAGGTCCGCACGCAGTTGCTGGACGAACTGGTACGACTGGTGCGCAAGGGCCGTGAACCGGTCACGGACGCGGAGGCGGCCGTGATCGGCCTGGGGGTGCTGGCGCTGCTCGAGACCGCGGCGGTCTCGCAGGTGCGCGGAGACGATGTCTACCGGTCCCTCGGGCACCGTTCCTTCATCCACGAGGTCGGCCGGCTCGCCGAGCGGATCGCGGATCCGGCGACTGAGCGGCGGACCTGAGCAACAGGTTCGCGCAGTGGCCCTGTCGGCTGCTCGAGCCAGGGGCCACGCCCGTCGGCCGCATGAGGTGGTGCCGGCCGACGGGAGCGGGGCGTGGCGGTGGTGGTCAGACCAGCAGCCGCAGGGGTTTGCGCAACAGCTCACCGAGTGTGCGCAGGTATTCGGCCGCCGGCGCCCCGTCCACGGCGCGGTGGTCGAAGGTGAGGCTCAAGGTGAGCACCTGGGTCCGCCGCGGTTGTTCGTCCACCCAGTCGACGCCGTCCCTGAGCCGGCCCACTCCGAGGATGGCGACGTTGCCGGGGTTGATCACGGGGGTGAAGAAGTCGACGCCGTACCCGCCCAGCGAGGTGACGGTGAACGTGGCCCCCTCCAGTAGCGCCGGGGAGATCCGGCCGGATCGGGCCTGGTCCGCCAACTCCCTTGACCGGGAGGCGATTTCGGGCAGCCGCAGGTCCGCCGCGTCCACGATCACGGGGACGAGCAGACCGTTCGGCACCGCGACGGCGAACCCGAGATGGATGCCCTCGTACAGGTGCACGCCGTCCTCGGTCACCTCCGCGTTGAGCAGCGGGTGGTCGCGCAGGGCCAGTGCGGCGGCCTTCATGAGGAAGTCGTTGAGGCTGGGCACCGGCAGATCACTGTCGGCCCACTCCCGTTTCAACTGGGCCCGCAGCGCCACGACGGCGTCCATCCGCACCTCGTAGCCGTGCGTCAGCTGCGCCATCTCCTGGAGGCTGGCGTGCATCCGGCGGGCGATGGCGCCACGCATCCCGGTGAGCGGGATGACGTCCCCGGGCCGGGGTGACGCCGTGGCCCGGCGGGCCTTCGCCGGAGTCGGCGCCGGTGCGGCCGCCGGTGTGGCCGCCGGTGTGGCGGCGTCGAGATCGGACCGCCTGATCCGGCCGCCCAC
Source organism: Streptomyces sp. NBC_00076 (assembly GCF_045041235.1). Taxonomy (NCBI): domain Bacteria; kingdom Bacillati; phylum Actinomycetota; class Actinomycetes; order Kitasatosporales; family Streptomycetaceae; genus Streptomyces; species Streptomyces sp. NBC_00076. The sequence continues at coordinate 9,787,793 of NZ_CP108242.1, read as the reverse complement.
CCCCGTGCCGCGTACGTCGGCCAGGTCGATGCCACGCTCCTTCGCCACCCTGCGGACCAGGGGCGAGACGGGGGTCACCGAGTCGGCCGGCAAGGCGGCGGGAGGCTGTGGCGCCGGGATGAGCAGATACTCCTCCACGTCCTCGGAGACGATCCGGCCGCCGGGCCCGGTGCCGCGTACGGCGGTGAGGTCGACGCCGGTGTCGGCGGCGACCCGCCTGGCGTTCGGGGAGGCCAGGAGGCGGCCCCCCGAACCATGGGCCCCAGTCGCGCCATTGAGCCCCGTCGCACCGTTGAGCCCCGTCGCGCCATTGAGCCCAGCGGTGCCGTTGAGCCCGGCTGTGCCGCCGCCGTGGGGCGATGGCGCCGCGGAGGGAACGCCCCCCGCGGCCGGCGCCGCGTCCGCGCCGAGCGACCCGGACCCGGCGGGCATCGGCGTACCCCCCGGGCCCGGCGGCTGCTCGCCTTCGGCCAGCAGCCAGCCGATGAGCGCCCCCGCCGGGACGGTGGCCCCGGCCTGGACGACGGGGTGGAACACTCCCCCGGCCTCCGCCTCGACATCCACGTCCACCTTGTCGGTGGCCAGCCGCAGCAGTGCGTCACCCTCCGCGACGGTGGCACCGGTCGGCACGAGCCATTCGTCGATCGTGCCTTCCTGCATGGTCAGGCCGATCTTCGGCAGCAGAACTTCGACCGCCACGTCGGTCACGACCTTTCGAGTAGACGGCGGCAGCCCTGCACGATGCGGGCCTGGTCGGGCACGTAGGCCTTCTCCAGGACCGGCGAGAACGGCACCGGGGAGAAGGGGGCGCCGATGCGCAGGACCGGCGCGTCCAGGTGGTCGAAGGCCGCGTCCTGGATCTGGGCGGCGATCTCCGCGCCGAGCCCGCCGAAGGTGACGGCCTCGTGCACGACGAGGACGCGGTTGGTGCGGCGCGCGGAGGCGATCATCGTCTCGGTGTCCAGGGGCTGCACGGTGCGGGGGTCGATGACCTCCACCTCGATGCCCTCGGCGGCCAGTTCCCCGGCCGCCGCGAGGGCCTCGCCCACCATGCGGCCCAGGGCGATGACGGTGACGTCGGAGCCCTGCCGCGCGGTGTGGGCCCGGCCGAGCGGGATGCCGTAGATCTGCTCGGGCACCTCGCTCTTGCTGCCCAGCAGGACCTTGTTGAGCATGACGACGACCGGGTTGTTGTCCCGGATGGCGGAGACGGTCAGGCCCTTGGCGGTGTACGCGTCACACGGCATCACGACCTTGAGGCCGGGCACGTGGCAGAGCCAGGCCTCCAGGCTCTGGCTGTGCTGGGCGGCGGCGCCGAGGCCCGCGCCGGAGGCGGTGGTGATGGTGAGCGGCACCGAGACGGAGCCGCCGAACATGTACTTCATCTTGGCGGCCTGGTTGACGATCTGGTCCAGGCAGACGCCGATGAAGTCCATGAACATCAGGTCGACGACGGGGCGCAGGCCCCGGGCGGCGGCTCCCACGCCCAGGCCGACGAGCGCGGCCTCGGAGATCGGGGTGTCGATCATGCGGCGCGGGCCGAACTCGTCGAGCAGGTTGTCGAACATGCGGAAGACGCCGCCGTAGCCGGCCACGTCCTCGCCGGCGACGAAGACGTTCTCGTCCTCGCGCATGGCCTGTGCCAGGCCCTCGTTGAAGGCTTTGACGTAGGTGAGCTTGCGGGCCGTGCCGTCCGGGGCGACGGCGGGTGCTTCGGAGACGGTGGTCATGGCGGTCACCCCGAGTAGACGTTGAGGAGCAGGTCTGCGGTGTCGGGCAGCGGGCTGGCCTCCGCGTACGCGATGGCCTCGGCGATCTCGTCGCGGGTGCGCTGCCAGGTGTCGTCCAGTTCGGCGCGGGTGGCGGTGCCGTCGGCGAGGGCACGGGCCTCGAGGAGGTCTATCGCGTCGCGGGCCTTCCACTCCTCGACCTCCGCGTCCGAGCGGTAGGGGTGACGCAGTCCCTTGACGCCTTGGTGGTCGTAGTAGCGGTAGGTCTTGGCCTCGATGAACATGGGGCCCTCGCCGGCCCGGGCGCGTGCGACGGCCTCGACGGTGGCTTCGTGAACCGCGAGCGCGTCCATGCCGTCGACGATCACGCTGGGCATGCCGTAGGACGCGGCCCGGTCGGCGACGTCGGTGATCAGCATGTGCTTCGACTGCGGGGTGAACTCGGCGTAGCCGTTGTTCTCGCAGATGAACAGGACCGGCAGCCGCAGGATCGCGGCCATGTTGGCACCCTCGTGGAAGCTGCCGATGTTGGTGGCGCCGTCGCCGAAGAAGGTCACGGCGATGTTGTCCTCGCCCCGGTACTGGGCCGCGAAGGCGGCGCCGACGGCGATCGGGACGCCGGCGCCGACGATGCCGTTGGCGCCGAGCATGCCGAGGGTGACGTCGTTGATGTGCATGCTTCCGCCGCGACCGAGGCAGGCGCCGGTGACGCGGCCGTACAGTTCGGCGTACATGTGCCGGAAGCTGACACCCTTGGCCACGGCGTGGCCGTGTCCGCGGTGCGTGGAGGTGATCTGGTCGTCGTCGCGGAGGGCCGCCATCACGCCCGCGGCCACCGCCTCCTGGCCGACATAGAGGTGCAGGAAGCCCGGCAGCTTGCCGGCCTCCATGAGTTTTCCCGCCTCGGTCTCGAAGAGGCGGATGCGCACCATGCGCTCGTGCAGATCCCTGATGACCTGCGCTGATGCATGGTTCGCGGCCGGATCGGCCGACTTCTTCGATGCCCTTTGAGCCATCGTCCGCCCCTTCGCCCCGAGCGAGGTGATCCAAGCAATCGGACTTTCTTGTGCCGGTCTACAGTAACCAGCAGGTGGCCACCTTACTGAAGGCAGTCTCTAATTACTACGCCCCGGACCGACCCGGCTCCCCAGTGCCGCCGCGCTCGTCGACCAGCTCCAGCACATTGCCCTCCGGATCCGCCCAGAAGCTGATCCGGTGGCCTCGCGCCCACACGACGACCGGATCCGACAGCGGCCAGGCACCGCGGGCCGCCAGAGCCGTCACGACCGGACCGAGGTCGTCCAGGGGGAAGGTGAGATACGACAGGCCCCGGCGCCCCGTCAGCGGCACGACGGACTCGGCGGACGCCGGGACGGACTGAGGCAGGATCAGCTTGACGCGCCCCCCGGAGGGCACCTGAAGCCAGACGACGAGCAGCTCACCGCCCAGCCCGGCCGCAGTGGCGATGGACGCCGGGATGCGGGAGCGGTGCACCTCGAAGCAGCCGAGCACCTCACGGTAGAAGCGCTCCATCAGCTCCAGGTCACGCACGACGACACCCGCCTCGAACGGTGCGGTCATGTGCGCCCGCACCTCGAGCACCGGGGCGACCCTGTCGTCGGTCATCACACCACCTCCACATCGAGCGTGCAGCCATCACACGCCAGCAACTGGAGGCGGTCAATAGAAAGATCGCCTCACGCCTGGCGCTTCCGCGCTCGGCGAAGGCGATGTGACCTGCGGGTCACCGAAGGGTCGACTTCCGCACTTTCTATTGACAGACAACACTAACCCCTGTTGTCGTGTCGCTCACACCCCAGCTGCTTTACCAGAAGCCCTTCACCAGCTTGCGGCTGGGAGGATTGTGAGGACATCGTGGTCCAGACCAGTTCACCGGAGACCCGGGCGAACGACGCCGAGCGTCAGCCACCCCCGGCACCGGAATACTCCTCGTGGATCAGCCAGGACCGGTCGACAGACCCCGCGTCCGTGACGATGCGACGGGAAGCCGCCGAGCTCGTCGAGCGCGTCATGGAGCACTACCGGGCCAACACGACGCACGAGGCCGACGGTCAGTGGACCGAACCCGTCGCCCACTATCTCGACGCCGACCGCTGGCAGCGGGAGACGGACGCCGTCCACCGCACCGTTCCCCTTCCGCTCGCCATGTCGGCCGAGCTTCCGGGGCCGAACACCTACAAGGCGCTGGACGTGCTCGGTCTTCCGGTCCTGATCACCCGGGACCGGCAGGGCGTCGTGCACGCGATGATCAACGCCTGCCGGCACCGCGGTGCCAAGATCGTCGAGCCCGGCTGCGGCGTGTCCAAGCGGCTCACCTGCCCGTACCACTCCTGGTCGTACGACCTGGCCGGGGAGCTGCGGGGCGTGTACGCGGAGAAGACCTTCGGCGACGTGTCACGCGCCGGGCGCAGCCTGGTACGACTTCCTGCGGGGGAACGCGCCGGGATCGTCTTCGTCTCGCTGGACCCCGCCGCCGAACCCGACCTCGACGAGTGGCTCGGTGACCTGCAGCCGCTCCTCGAGGGGCTGCGCCTCGCGGAGTGCCACCACTACTCGACCAAGGAGCTGACCAGCCCCAACTGGAAGGTCACGCTCGACGGGTACCTGGAGACCTACCACTTCGCCTCGCTGCACCCGAAGACGGTGTTCGAGACGAACCTCTCCAACATGATGGCCCATGACACCTGGGGTCCCCACCAGCGCATCTCACCGGCCCTGCGCCCCATCGCGCAGGCGGTCGAGCTGCCCGCGGACCAGCGCGACCCCGGAGAGTGCGTCGGAGCCATCTACTGGCTCTACCCCGGTCTCGCGATAGCCGGAGGCTGGCGCAACAAGATCGCCGTCTCCCTGGTGCTTCCCCGGACGGCCACCGAGTCGGTCACGCAGCAGATCATCCTGCTGCGCGAACCGGCGGCCACCGAGGAGGAGCGCCACGTCGCCGACACGTTCGGCGAGTGGTTCTACGAGGTGGTCCGCGACGAGGACTACGCGACCACCTACGGAGTCCAGCAGGGGCTCAAGGCCCTCGACGGGACCGACTTCGTCTTCGGACGCAACGAGCCCGGACTCCAGCACTTCCACCGCACCGTTCACGAACACCTGGACCTGAACGACAGAGCCACCAGGTGACCGACCGACAAGAAACGCAGGAGAACAACATGGTGGCTACGGGCAGCCTCGACGGACGTGTCGCGGTGATCACGGGCAGCACACGCAGCATCGGCCGGGCCATCGCCGAGGCCTTCCTGGCCCAGGGCGCCACGGTCGTCATCAGCGGCCGTTCCGAGCTCAAGGGCAAGCAGGCCCTGGAGGAGATCGACGCCGGGGACCGGGCGGTCTTCCACCCCTGCGACGCCAACCGCCAGGAGGACATCGAGGCCCTCGCGGACTTCGCCGCCGAGCGCTTCGGCCGGCTCGACATCTGGGTCAACAACGTCGGCGGCACCTCGGGCTTCGCGCCCGTCCACCAGCTCAGCGACGAGGCCTGGCACGACGCCCTCAACCTGAACCTCAACGCCTACTTCTACGGCACCCGCCGTGCGCTGGCGAAGATGCTGGAGGGCGGCTGGGGCCGCATCATCAACATCTCCTCCGTCGAGGGCAAGCAGGCCAACAAGCCGGCGATCAGCCACTACATCACCAACAAGCACGCCATTCACGGCCTGACCAAGGCGACCGCCTTCGAGTACGGCACCCAGGGCATCACCTGCAACGCCATCTGCCCCGGCGCCGTCGACACCGATCTGATGCGGGCCGCCGGCCCGGCCGCGGCCGAGGCTGAGGGCATCAGTTACGAGGTGTGGCTGGGCCGCTTCGCCGAGCACGCCGCCACCAAGCAGATCACCACCGTGGAGCAGGTCGCCGCGGTCGCCTCGCTGCTGGCTAGCGACAACGGCGCGGGCATCACGGGCACGCTGATCAGCGTGGACGGCGGGACGGCGCAGTGGTAGGGACCGGCGCGGTGGCAGAGACCGGCGCGGTCGTCAGGACGGGCGTACTCGTCAGCACCGGCACGGACAGCGGGAGAGCCTCGGCATGAAGAGCTGGATCACTGACTGGCAGCGCAGCGAGCGTCTGCCCCACTACACCCGCGCCAACGCGGGCGAGACCCTCCCGGAGCCGGCCAGCCCGCTGGGCTGGTCCCTGGTGTGGGGGCGCGGTCTGCACGGCTGGCGCAACGGCTTCGTCGGTTTCGGCATCTACCGCGAGGAGGAGGTGGCCGGCCCCAGGCCCCCCTTCGTCGGGATGTTCGGCGGCTACTTCTATCTGAACCTGTCGCACATGCGGCTGTTCGGTATCCGCATGGGGCAGACCGCCGACCAGATCGACACCGCCTTCGTCGGCCAGCGCTCCGACACCCCGGTGTACGTGGCGCACCCGGAGGACCAGGACGGGGAACTGACGGCCAAGGCCGGGGCGACGGTCCAGCGGATGCTGGGACAGACCGGCTTCCCCGAGGCCGACGCCGACCAGGAGCGGCTGCGCCGTGTCCGCCGGGAGCGGCCCGACCTCGCGCTGCTGTCCGACGCGGAGCTGGTGGCGCACGCCCGCTCGCTCCTCGACGAGGTGGAGACGACGTTCCAGCGCCATGTCGAGTCGTCGCTGCCCGCCTCCGTGGGACCGGCGATCCTCGGACCGCTGTGCGCGAGCCTGGACCGTCCCGGCGCCATGCTGGACCTCATCGCGGGGCTCGGTGACGTCGACTCCGCCTCCCCCTCCACCGGGCTGTGGACGCTGTCCCGGCAGGTGGTGGCCTCGGCCGAGCTCACCGCGCTGTTCGACCAGGGGCCGGCCGCGGTCGAGCGGGCGCTCGCCGGGGCGAGCGGAGACGTGAAGGCGTTCCGTGACTCCTTCGACGAGTTCCTGGCGGCCTCCGGCGACCGTGGCCCGAACGAGTGGGACATCCACGCGCTGTCCTGGGAGGCGGCGCCGGTCCAGGCGCTGGCCCTGGTCGACCGGATCCGGCACAGCTCCGCCGACGACTCCCCGGCCGAGCGCCACCGCCGTCTTGCGGAGCGCCGTACGGAGTTCGCGGCGGAGATCCGGGCCGCGCTCCCGGAGGACGTGCAGCCGATGTTCGACGCCGGTATGCACGCCTCCCAGGTGTGGATCCCGGCCCGCGAGCGGACCAAGGCCAACTGTGTGTCCGTCATCAACGAGATCCGGATGGCGGTACGGGAGCTGGGCCGCCGTGGGGTCGAGGCGGGACTCCTCGCCGCGCCCGAGGACGTGATGATGCTGCTGGACACCGAGCTCGACGACTACGTCGCCGCGCCGGACGCCTTCGGCCCCGTCATCGCCCAACGGCTCGTGGAGTACGCCGGTCTGCGTGAACTGGAACCGCCGTTCTTCATCGCGGCGGACGCACAGACCGAGATCGACACGTGGCCGCGACGCAGCGAGGAAGGAGCCGCGGCCGCCGGTGAGAGCGATGTGCTGACGGGCGTCGGCGGCAGCCAGGGCACCTACACCGGCAGGGTCCGGGTGGTCACCGACCCGGCCTCGTGCGAGGCGCTGGAGCCGGGCGAGGTACTGGTGGCGCCGATCACCGACGCCGCCTGGACCCCGCTGTTCCTGGTCGCCGGAGCCGCGGTGGTGGATGTGGGCGCGCTCAACAGCCACGCCGTCGTGGTCTGCCGGGAGCTGGGCATTCCCGCCGTCATCTCCGTCGAGGGCGGTACGCAGCGGCTGCGGGACGGCATGGTCATCACGGTCGACGGCACCAAGGGCACGGTCACCGTGGACAGCGTCCCGGCGGCTCTCGCCATCTGAACGGCCCGCGGGCCTGTCGCTTCTTCCTGACAGAGGGCGGCGGGCCCGCGAGCTTGGCCCCACCAGCATGACCTCGGAAAGGACCACCGTGGCAGAGGAAAGCGCAGGCGAGATCATCGTCGCCGGCTGGATGGACTACGAGCCGACGGATCGCGACACCATGCTGAGGCACCTCGTCGAGGTCGGGAAGCGCACCCGTGCTCAGGAGCCCGGCTGCCTTGACTACGCCATGACCGCCGACCCGGCCGACGGACGCCGGATCCGGGTGTACGAACGGTGGGTGTCCCAGCAGGCCCTGGACGAACACTTCACCACGGCACACATCAAGGACTTCCGCGCGGCCACGACCGGGCTGACCCGGGTGGGCGTTTCCCTGGAGACCTTCAGCGTCGCGGGAGCACGTTCCATGCGGTAGGCGTCCGCGCGGGCACCACACACACCACACACAAAGGGGGCGTCGGCCACGGAGATCGTGGCCGACGCCCCCGCTTGTGCCGGGGCCCCTTGAACTACGCGCGGCTGTACGGGTCCTCGGCCAGCCGGACCAGCATCTTGCCGACGTTCCCACCGGCGAGCAGAGCGAGCAGTGCCTGAGCCGCGCTGTCGAGACCGTCGGTCACCGTCTCGCGGGCGGTGATGCGGCCCGATCGCAGCCAGTCGGCGACCCTGCTCTCGAACTCCGGTCGCAGGTCGTCGTGGTCGCGGACGATGAAGCCGCGCAGGGTCAGCCGCTTGAGGACCGCCTGGATCAGCTGGTTGATGTCGGCGGACCGCCGCTCGCCGCCGAACTGCGACATCATGCCGCACAGGGCGATACGGCCGCCCGTCCGCAACGCGTGCAGAGCGGCGGCGAGTTGCTCTCCGCCGACGTTGTCGAAGTACACGTCGACACCGTCGGGCGCCAGCCGGGCCAGGGCGTCGCGCACCGGTTCGGCGCGATAGTCGGCGGCGGAGTCGTAGCCGAACTCCTCGACCAGCAGGGCGCACTTGTCCGGCCCCCCGGCGGTCCCGACGACGCGCTCCGCGCCCAGCAGCCGGGCGAACTGTCCGGCGGCGCTGCCCACGGCCCCGGCCGCCGCCGACACGAAGACGGTGTCGCCGGGGCGAACCTCGGCGATCCGCGCGAGCCCGACGTAGGCGGTGAAGCCGGTCTGCCCGAGCAGCCCCAACCACGTGGGCAGCGGGGCGAGTTCAGGGTCGATACGGCCCGCGGCATCGGTGTCGGCGGGGTCGAGCACGGCCCACTCCCGCCAGCCGAGCTGGTGGCGTACGAACGTGCCCGGCGGCACGGAGGGGCAACGGCTCTCCTCGACGACGCCGAGGGCCCGGCCGTCGAGCGGCGATCCGGGCGTGAAGTTGTGCGTGTAGTGCTTCTCGGTGCTCTCCAGCCGCCCGCGCATCGACGGGTCGACGCTCATGTAGAGGTTGCGGACGAGCAGTTGTCCCTCGTTCAGGGGCGGGAGCGGGCGTTCCTCGACGGCGAAGTCACCGAGGGCCGGCTCCCCCTCGGGGCGGCGCACCAGGCAGACCACCCGGGTGGTGCGGGGCGGCACCGGCTCACTCCTCCGGCGGCAGGGCGCCGCGCCGCTGGGCGAGGCGGCCCACCCAGCCGGCCATCTGGAGGTCGGCGTGCCGCAGTTCGCCGGACTGCCAGCGGGCCTGGAAGTCGAAGATGCCCTGTGCCCCGGTCTTGGGATCGGTCACCTCCACCAGCCCGTCCTCGGTGAGCCGGTACACCTGCCCGGTCAGCGGATGGGTCACTTGCTTGGCACTCACGGCTCACTCCTGCGGTCTGCGGCGCACGCCGCGTTTGGTGACGGTCACCGGGCCGTCGACCCGGAGCCGGCAGGCGAGCCGGGTCAGGCCGTCCACCGGTCTGCGCAGGGCCTCGATGCCCTCGCGCTCCAGCGGGCCCACGGGGGAACAGTTCTCGGCGCCCTCCTCGACCTCCACGAAACAGGTGCGGCAGGTGGCCTTGCCTCCGCAGACGGTGGGCCAGCGGTAGCCGAGCCGCTGGGCGGCGCTGAACAGGTCCTCGTCGTCGCGCACCTCCAGCTCGACACCGGAGGGCAGGACCGCGACCCGGTGGGTCACGGTCACTTGTCCATCCAGTGGTCGAGCGTCTGGTTGAAGTGCCGGATGCGGCTCTCCTGGTAGTTGGACAGGGTGATGCCCGGCTTGCGCATCGTCTTCAGACCCTGCTGGACGTAGGGGAGGTTCTCGCAGTCCTGGTCGAAGACGGGGCCGAGCACACCGAGTTCCGGGATGTCGGCGAAGAGCATCTCCTCGGGAACCCAGCGGATCTTGACCGGGGGCGGCATCTCGCCGGGCTTCTTCGGCGCCGACATGAAGATGATCTCGGCGGTGCAGGAGTCGGGGTCGAGGCCGTTGGGCCTGAACCGGTAGATGATGTTGGACTTCGCGCCGCCCCAGGGGTTGAAGTTGGGGAACAGCAGGTAGTTGATGGCGTCCAGCAGTTCGGTGTCGGCGGTCTGCGAGAAGTCCTGGTGCGAGGTGGCCGCGAGCTGTGCGCGCATCCGTTCGGCGAGGACCTGGCGGGCGGTGCCGCCGGGCGGGATGGCGGGCAGCTCGTCCCCCTCCTCCATCACCAGGTCACGGCCCTGGGCCGCCGCGTAGAACGCCCGCGAGCCGTAGAACGTCTCCAGTACGTCCTCCTCCGTGACCGAGTCGGCCACGTGGGGGCTGGGGGCGCCCTGGATGTTGATCATGCGGTTCCAGTTGGGCTGGTCCGCCATGACGTCGTACTGGGAGTTCGCGTCGGCGAGCCAGGGGAGCATCTGCGGGTGCGTGGCGATCACATGGAAGGACTCGATGAACGCGTCCTGGGCGATCTTCCAGTTGCAGGGCAGCACCTTGGCGATGTGCAGCGACTTGTAGCGGTCCTGGAGCGGCCAGATGTAGTACTCGTCGAAGCTGCCGGTGTAGCTCTCGAACGACTCCGCGTAGGGGTCCATGTTGATGAAGACGAAGCCGCGCCAGGTGGCCACCTTCGCCTCGGGAAGGGCGAACTTCTCCGGGGTGACATGGGGGAAGTCCCAGGCGCAGGGCGGCGTCTGCATGGTTCCGTCGAGGTTCCAGGCGAAGCCGTGGAACGGGCAGCGGAACTCGCCGACGTTGCCGCCGCCGGTACGCAGTTTGCGGCCGCGGTGCAGACACGCGTTGACATAGGCGCGGATCTCGTCCGGCGCCGTACGCACGATGATCAGTGAGTCGTCGCCGATCTCGTAGATCTCGTGGTCACCGACCTCGGGGATCTCGCTCTCCAGACAGGCGAACTGCCACACGCGGCGCCATACCTGCCGCATCTCGCGCTCGGCCCACTCGCGAGAGGTGAAGCGGGTGGTGTCGATGTCCTCGCTGCCGAGGTAGTCGTTGTTGTCGAACCTCAGCGAGGGAGGAACGGGCCGGCTGTCCCGGTCGAGGTAGTCCTGGACGCTGGGCCCGGGGCACCGCGCCGTGCCCGACTCCGACGTTTCGTCCATCTTCTCTCCTCCGGCAGAAACTTTAGAGTGAGTGTAGTTACGGGGCACCTCTGGGAGCAACACTCACGACGCCTCCCGGACTCCGCCCAACCCGATGCGGCGAGGGATCGGCATCGCTCACCACGAAATCGTTGCGCCCAACCCCTCCCCAAGCCCGGAGGAGCGTGTCACACTCCGTCGCACCCGAGGCTGTATAGCCTCACAAGTTTCTCTACCGGCCCGGGGCGGTGTCCGACCCGCCTGGGCCACAGCGCCGCCCGATTGCACCGGCGGCCCGCGCCGTACCCCACGACGGCGATCCACTCAGCCCGACCGATCAGCTGTGCGTGCCGTCCCGGACCGGGCGGCACAGGATCCGCCTGTACAGAGCCGGCCGCCGCGAACGCGGGAGCGACGCGGGCCGCGGCAGCGCAGGCGCCACACCACGGGAGTACTCAACGATGAGTTCCAGACCCGGACGCGCGGTCCGTCGCGCGCTCACCGCGATCGTCTCCGTCACGACCCTGCTCGCCCTGGCGGCATGCGGCACCGACACGACTCCGGCCGCCGATACCGCCAAGGCCGCGGCTCCGGACTCTCCGGGCCTGACCGCGGCCCGCGAGGCCGTGCAGAAGTACTCGGAGCACCCGGCCAAGATCCCGGTCACCGAACCGGTGGGCAAGAAGATCCCCACAGGCAAGAAGATCGACTTCATTCTGTGCGGCGTGCAGTCCTGCCAGGACCTGGCCGACTTCTTCACCGAAGCGGCCAACCAGCTGAACTGGAAGGTCAAGCAGATCGCCACCCAGGGCACACCGGAGTCCGTCCAGGCCGCCTACGACCAGGCGCTGCGCGACAAGCCGGACGCCGTCGTCGCCTCCGGATTCCCGCGCGCGGTGTACGCCAAGCAGCTGGCGCAGCTCAAGAGCGCCGGTATTCCGGTCATCCAGTCGAACGCCGACGACGTGGTGGGCGACGGCATCTCCCTGCTGAAGAACGGGCCCAAGGAGGTCGCCGTCCAGGGCGAGATGCTCGCCTCGTGGGTGGTGGCCGACAGCGACGCCAAGGCCGACACGGTCTACTTCGACCTGCCCGCCTACACCATCCTCAAGCCGGTCAAGGACGCCTTCGCGGCCAAGTACAAGGAATGGTGCGAGGGCTGCGCGCTGGACAGCGTCGACGTGCCGATCACCTCGATCGGCAAGGACATGCCGGACCGGGTGGTGTCGTACCTCCGCTCGCACCCGAAGGTGACCCATGTCGTCTTCTCACTGGGCCTGCTCAACGTCGGGGTCCCGGCCGCGCTGAAGACCGCCGGCGTCACCGGCAAGCACATCGCCGTGAACGTCGGTGACGGGCAGAACTACCAGTACATCCAGAGCGGCCTCAGCGACGCCGCGATGGCACTGAACTCGCACGAGACCGCCTGGCTCCAGGTCGACGCGCTGGCCCGCAACTTCACCGGCCAGTCCATGGACGTGGATCAGCAGGCGGTGCTGCCCAACATGCTGATCACCAAGGACAACCTCCCGAAGACCCTCGGTGACTTCGCGCTCGTCGAGAACTACCAGGCGCAGTTCGAGGCGCTCTGGGGCCTGAACTGACCGACCCGCGCGCCGCCGCGGCATGCCGGCGGCGCGTCACTCGACGGATGGAGCAGCGGTGCACGCTGACACGCCAACGGAGACAACCGAGCCGACCGAGGCAGCGCGCGGGGCGGCCGGGGCCGAGCAGAGCGACCGGCCGGTGCTGCGGGTGTCCGGTCTGTCGAAGCGATTCGGCGGAACCCAGGCGCTGCAGGACGTCGACCTGGAGATCGCACCCGGCGAGATCCATGCGCTGATCGGGCCCAACGGCTCCGGCAAGTCCACCCTCATCAAGATCCTCGCCGGCTACCACCACGCCGAGCCCGGTGCGGTCGCCGAACTCGACGGCGAGCCCTTCGACCTGGGGCAGGTCACCGGCTCACGGCACGATCTGCTCCGCTTCGTCCACCAGGAGCTGGGGCTGGTCGGAGAGCTGAGCGCCACCGACAATCTCGCGCTCAGCCGCGGCTTCGCCCGTACCGCCCTCGGCAACATCCGCTGGTCGGAGATGGAACGGCGGACGACCGCCCTGGTCGAACGGTTCGGCCTCGGGATCGACGTACGCCGTCCCCTGTCGACGGCCACTCCCGTGCAGCGGGCGGTGGTGGCCATCGCCGCCGCCCTGCAGGGCTGGGAGGGCCGACGTGGCGTTCTCGTGCTCGACGAGCCGACCGCCGTGCTGCCGCCCGGGGAAGTGGCCCAGCTCTTCGACATCGTGCGGGAGATCCGTGACGCCGGTGCCGGCGTCCTCTACGTCTCGCACCGCATGGACGAGATCTTCGCGCTGGCCGACCGGGTCACCGTGGTCCGCGGCGGCCGCCGGATCGCCACCCGCCCGGTCGCCGAGCTCACCCCTCGCTCGCTCGCGGAGCTGATGGCGGGCGAGGAGATGGAGACCGAGCACCGTCCGCAGCCGTCCTCCGGTCCCGCCGAGACCGTCCTGGAGGTCCGTGACCTGTCGGCCGGCCCGCTGCGCGGAGTCGGCTTCACTCTGGCCCGGGGCGAGCGGCTGGGCATCACCGGCCTGGTCGGCTCCGGCCACGAGGTGGTGCCGTACGCGGTGTGCGGAGCGTACGGCGGTTCCGTGCGCGGCCAGGTGCGGGCGCCGAAGCGCTCCCGGCGCTGGGTCGACGTGCGGGACGCGCGTGGCCTGGGCATTCCGCTGGTCCCCGCGGACCGTGCCGCCGAGGGCGTGATCGGCGACTTCTCGGTCGCGGAGAACCTCACCCTCCCCCTGCTCGACCGGTTTCGCGCGCGTGCCGGACGGCTGCACCGGCGCCGCGAGGCCTCGCTCGTCGAGGAATGGATCCGCAGGGTCGGGGTGCGCACCGCCGGGGGCCGGCCGGCCGGCGCCCGGATCACCACCCTGAGCGGCGGCAACCAGCAGAAGGTCGTCATGGCCCGCTGCCTGGCCCAGCAGCCCGAGGTGCTGGTGCTGTGCGAACCCACGGCGGGCGTCGACATCGCCACCCGCCTCCAGCTGTACGACCTGATCGAGCGTCAGGCCGACGACGGCATGGGCGTGATCGTGTCCTCGTCGGACACGGAGGACCTGCTCGCGCTGTGCACCCGCGTCCTGGTGGTGCGGGACGGCCGGATCGTACGGGAGATCAGCGGCCGGGACATCACCGAACCCGCGCTGGTCCACGCCATGGAAGGAACAGAGTGACATGACATCCACCCCGACCCGGGCCGCGGAGCTCCGGCCGACCGGACCGGACGAGCCGGCGATCCCCGCCGTGGGGGCACTGGGCGCGCTCGGCCGGCGGGCGGTGGCCGCGGGGTCGTTCCGCAACATCGGCGCCGTCTACGTGTGGCTGCTGATCGCCGTCCTCTTCTCCGTATGGGCGCCGGACACGTTCCCGACCGTCACCACGGTCAAGCAGGTCCTGAACGGCAACGCCGTGGCCGGGCTGGTGGCGCTCAGCGTCGTCCTGCCGCTGGCCGCCCGCGTGTTCGACCTGTCGGTCGCCTACACCATGTCCCTCACCAGTGTGCTGACCGCCCACTTCCTGGTGTCCAAGGACCTCGGCCCCGCCACCGCGATCGCCTTGGCGATGTGTGCGGCGCTGCTCGTCGGAGTGGTCAACGGTCTCGTGGTGGTGGTGCTGAGGGTCGACTCGTTCATCGCCACCCTGGCGACCGGCGCGCTGATCCAGTCACTGATCACCATGGTCACCAACGACAGCTCGATCACCGGCCTGCCACTGCTGGCCAAGCCGTTCTCGAACATCGCCCAACTGGACGCGGGCGGCATCACGCTGCCGGTGCTGTATCTGCTCCTCGCCGCGACGGCCATCTGGTTCCTGCTGGAACACACCGCGACGGGGCGCCGGTTGTACGCGACCGGCTTCAACGCCGACGCCGCACGTCTGCAGGGGGTGCGCACCGACCGGCTGCGCTTTCTGACCCTGCTGACGTCCTCGCTGCTGGCGGGTTTCGCCGGAGTGGTCTTCGCCTCCTCGGTGGGATCCGGATCGCCCAGCGCGGGCACGCCGTACCTGTTGTCGGCCTACGCGGCGGCCTTCGTCGGAGCGACGCAGCTGCGCGCGGGCCGCTTCAACGCCTGGGGCACGGTGATCGCCGTCCTCCTGCTGGGCACCGGCATCACGGGGCTCGGTCTCGCCACCAGCGCGCAGTGGGCAGCGAGCCTGTTCACCGGCTCGGTGCTGATCGTCGCGCTCGTCCTCACGGGCGGCCGGATCGCCGTGCCGGCGGTGCTGAGGCGCCGGAGACCGCCGCAGCACGGCGCGGGTTCCGCGGCCGGCGGCTCTGTTCCCGTCCCTGACAAGGAGGCCTGACATGAAGGCGGTTCAGTATCGCAAGGTGGGCACCGCGCCGGAGGTGGTCGAGGTGCCCGTACCCGAGCCGGGCCCGGGCCAGGTGCTGCTGAAGGTGACGGCGGCGGGCCTGTGCCACTCGGACCTGGCGGTCATGAGCTGGCCCGAGGAGCAGTTCCCGTATCCGCTGCCCATGACGCTCGGTCACGAGGGTGTCGGCATCGTCGCCGCGCTGGGCAGCGGGACCACGGGAGTGGCGGAGGGCGACGAGGTGGCGGTGTACGGCCCATGGGGCTGCGGCCAGTGCCGCAAGTGCGCGGAGGGCAAGGAGAACTGCTGCCCGCACGCCGCCGGGCTCGGCATCATGCCGCCCGGGCTCGGTTCCCCGGGCGCTCTCGCGGAGTACATGGTGGTGGACTCGCCGCGCCATCTGGTGCCGCTGAAGGGTCTGGACCCGGTGCAGGCCGCCCCGCTCACCGACGCCGGGCTCACTCCGTACCACGCGATCCGCACGTCGCTGCCCAAGCTCGTGCCGGGCAGCACAGCCGTGGTGATCGGCGTCGGCGGCCTGGGCCATCTCGCCGTACAGCTGCTGCGCGCCCTCACTCCGGCCCGGGTGGTCGCCCTCGATGTGAGCACGGACAAGCTGGAGCTCGCGCGCGCCGTCGGCGCCCACGAGACGCTGCTCTCCGACGGCGAGGCCGCTTCCCGGGTGCGTGAGCTGACCGGCGGCACGGGCGCCGAGGTGGTGCTGGACTTCGTGGGGGCCGAGGCCACCCTCGCGGTGGCCGCCGCGTCGGTGGCGACGGAGGGCGACGTGACCGTCGTCGGCATCGGCGGAGGCACCCTCCAGGTCGGCTTCGGGGGCGGTCTGCCCTTCGAGGTGTCCGCCTCGGCTCCCTACTGGGGCAGTCGCCGGGAACTCATCGAGGTGGTCGACCTGGCGCGACAGGGCCTCGTCTCCTCCCATGTCGAGACCTTCTCGATCGAGGACACGCCACTGGCGTACGAGCGCCTGCACGCCGGGGAGGTCAGCGGCCGCGCGGTGGTGCTGCCGCACGGCTGAGCGGGGAAGAACGGGCTTGTCTCAAACGCCGGAGGGGCTGGGTAAGTCAGCCCCTCCGGCGTTCGTTCAGCGACCGACCGGATCTTCCACCGGGACCCTCGCCCCCACCACCCGCTCCACACAGCGCCCGAGCACCGTCAGGAACTCCGGTGTCTCCCAGGGCCCCCGGTCCACGCGCCCGGTGTCGGCCACGCCGAGGTCCTGCACGTCGTACCGGCCGCGGCAGTGGCCGAGGGTGAAGTAGCAGACCTCGCCTCGGCCGTGCCGCTTGAGGTACAGCACAGGGCGGGGCGCGTCGTCGAGCGCCGCCGTGTCGCCCTCGGCGAATCCGCGGCACGGCCCCGTGTACTCGGCGTGGAGCAGCACCTCCAGCTCGCCGTGCAGCTCGCACACGTACAACTCGTCGGCCACCGTGAACGGTTGGATGCCCTGGACCAGCGGATGGTCCGGCCGGGTCACCCGTACCTCGTACGGTTCGATCGGCGGGTGGGCCAGGAACTGGCTGCCGAGCACCCCGGCCAGGTCCCCGAGCAGCCGTGGGGTGGTGAACAGCCGGGGCCCACGGGCGGTCGGCGCCTCGATCACCGAGTTGGTGCCGTGCAGCGCGAGCCAGCGTCCGCCCCGCTCCACGAACCGTGCCAGCGCGGCCCGTTGGGACGGGCGGGGCCGCACGTCGCAGGTGTAGGTCACCAGCAGGTCGGCCTGCTCCAGGGCGGGCAGGCAGTCGTAGTCCTGGTGGACGGTCGTGCGGACGTGAGGGTGGCCGCCCAGCAGGTCCAGCAGTCGCAGCCGCGCGTAGTCGAAGTCGTGCCACCTGCCGCCGCAGACCAGTACGGCGTCCAGGCGGCCCGCCGGGCCGGCCACGGCTCAGTACTGGACGCGGGTCAGCAGCCCGCCGTCCACCACGAGGTTGACTCCCACGCAGAAGGAGCCGGTCACGCCCAGCAGGAACGCCACCGCCGCGGCCACGTCCTCCGCGGTGCCGTAGCGGCCGATCGGCAGCTTGGCGAGCACCTCCTCGTACACCTCCGGGCGGCTGGTACGAATGGTCTCCCAGGCGCCGCCCGGGAAGTCGATCGGGCCGGGCGAGACCGTGTTGACCCGGATTCCCTTCGGAGCGAGGGAGTGGGCGAGGGCGGACGCGTGCTGGACGACCGCGGCCTTCAGGGCGGAGTACGAGTTGGCTCCGGCCGGGCGGGCGGTGTCGGAGGCGTTGGTGGTGCCGATGGCCACGACGGCGGCCCGGTCGGAGGCCTCCAGATACGGCAGGGCCGCCTCGACGAGTCCCGCGAACGGGATCAGGTCGCCGCGCAGGCTGGCCTCCCACGACTCGGGGCCCTTGACGTTGCCCGCCGAGACGTTGGACACCAGCAGGTCCAGGCCGCCGAGTTCACCGGCGGCCCGCTCCACGAAGCCCGCGAGCGCGGCCGGGTCGGTGACGTCGACCGGCTCGGCGAACACCGTCGCGCCCTCGCCGCGCAGCTCGGCGGCGGCCTTGGCGAGGGCCTCCTCGCCGCGGGCGCACAGTGCCAGTGCGCAGCCCTCGGCGGCCAGTGTCGTGGCGATCGCCCGGCCGATGCCCCGGCTTCCACCGGTCACCAGCGCCCTCGCGCCTGTCAGTCCCAGATCCATCGTCGTCACTCCTCAGTGCCTTTGTTGTGCGGGGTGTCTCAGTGCCTTGTCGTGCGGGGCGCCGCAGTGCCGTTGTGGTGCGGGGCCCGCAGCTTCTGTGTGGTGCGGGGCGCCGCAGCGTCTTTGTTGTGCGAGGCCCGCAGCCTCTTTGTTGTGCGGGGGCCTCTGATGTCGCGAGTGCCTTTGGTGTCGCGTTCAGTTGCCGGACAGTTCGGAGAACGGCACCCGGTCGACCCGCGGCTCCCCCGGCAGCTTCAGCACCCGCTCGCCGATCAGGTTGCGCTGGATCTGGTCGGTGCCGCCGGCCAGCCGGTAGCCGGGGGCACCGAGCAGGTGTTCCGTCCACGCGAAGGTGCCCGGCTCCCCGGTGTCGGCGCCGATCCGGGCGCCCATCAGCTCGGCGGCGACCTGCCCGGTGCGGGTGAGCAGGTCGGACGCCATGAGCTTGGTCAGCGAGGCCTCCGGGCCCGGTCGGCCGCCGGCCACGCTGGCCCGGGCGACACGGTCCACGGTGGCGGCCCGTAGCGCACCGCGTACGTACAGGTCGGCGAGCCGCTGGCGCACCAGGGGGTCCCCGGTCCGGTGCAGCGAGCGGGCGAGGGCGAGTACGTCGTCGAAGGTGCCGCCCTTGCGCCGGTTTCCGGATCCGGAGGCGGTGCGTTCGAAGGCGAGGGTGGCGTTCGCGACCTCCCAGCCCTGGCCGGGGCGTCCGATCCGCAGCCCGTCGGGAACGCGTACGCCGCTGAGGAAGACCTCGTTGAAGGAGGCGCCGCCGCTCATCTGGCGGATCGGACGGATCTCCACACCCGGGCTGTCCATCGGGACCAGGAAGGCGGTGATGCCGGCCTGTTTGACGACGTCCGGGTCGGTACGGGCGAGCAGCAGGCCGTAATCGGCGAACTGGGCGCCCGACGTCCACACCTTCTGGCCGTCGATCACCCAGTTCTCGCCGTCCTGGCGGGCACGGGTGCGCAGGGCGGCCAGGTCGGACCCGGCGCCGGGTTCGCTGAAGAGCTGGCAGGCCAGCAGATCCGTACGGAGGAAGGCACGCGCGTAGGTCTCGCGCTGCTCGGGTGTCCCGAAGAGGGAGACCGACATGGCCACCAGCCGTACCGTGACACTGATCAGCTCGGTGGACGGCGGTACGTCGAACGCCGCCTCCTCCTCCGCGAAGACCGCCGCGTGGGCGGCGGTCAGGCCCTGGCCGCCGTTCTCCTTCGGGAGGGTGAGGGCCTGATAGCCGGCCTCGTGCCGGGCTCGGTGGTGGGCGCGGCAGCGGTCGAGCAGCCGGCGTTCCTCTTCGTCCGGGAGATTGTGGAAGACGGCGAGATCAGCGGCGGTGTGCCCGGTGGTCTCGGCCGGTTGCCGGCGTTCCAGCACGGTGGCCAGCCACTGGCGGACCTCACCCCGCCACTCGTCCACCTTCGGTTGGGACATGGCGACCTCCTCGGCACACGTGTCCAGACGGAACTCATCGGACGGCACTCAACAGACGGCACTTACCGGGCGGCACTTACCAGACGACTGCTTCAGTAACGGTGGCCCGGAGTGGGGCCCCGGACCTGTTCAACAAGGGAGAGTGCCTCCGACTCGGATCAGAGTGTTCCGTACTTTCTTGATAAACGCTACAGTCTTGGCGTCGACTCTCCCACCTGCCCGGCCGATGGGCAGACGGGGTCGCCCGCTGGAGCCGGGGAGAGGACGAACCGAGGAGCGTCGGAGGATTGATGTCCCTACAGCCACTCGACGTGCGCGCCCGCGAACTGCCGGACGCGACCGCCCTGACCGACGACACGGAGAGCCTGTCCTGGTCCCGGCTGGCCGACCAGGTGGCCCGCCTGACCGGTCGGATGCTGGAGATCGCGCCCGGGCCGCAGGACCGCGTCGCCGTCCTCGGCGACAACGCCGTGGCGACGATGGTGGCCCATCTCGCCGGGCTGCGGGCCGGGGTCGGCACGGTGGCCGCCTCCCGGCAGCTGACCGCCCGCGAGCTGGTCGACCTGCTGACCGACTCGGGCGCGAAGGCGGTGATCAGCGGCCCGGCGGGTGAGTCGGCCGCCCGGCAGGCCGGCGCGGAACTCGGCCTCCCCGTCGTCGTGCACGGAACGCCGGCCGAGGACGACGCCATCGACTGGACCCAGTGGCTGGCCGACGCCGAACCGGTACCGGTGCCCGCCGGCCGCCCGGCCCGCCCGCCGCTGGTCTACACGTCGGGCACCACGGGACGGGCCCGCGGCACGGAGGTGCGCTGGGTGCGGGGCCCGGTGACCGACAGCGCCGCCTACCTGGAGGCGGTGGCCGCCCGCCCCGGCTTCCCGCCGGGTCCGCATCTGGTGTGCGGTCCCCTCCAGCACAACGGACCGCTGACCTCGCTGCGCCATCTCGCGGCCGGCCGGCCGGTCGTGATCCTCGGCAGGTTCGACGCGGAGACCTTCCTGCACCAGGTGGAACGCCGCCGGGTCACCTCGTCGGTGATGGTGCCGACCCACTTCACCCGGCTGCTCGCGCTGCCCGAGGAGGTGCGCGAACGCTACGACGTCTCCAGCCTGATGCAGGTCTCGCACACCGGCTCCGCCTGCCCGCCCGAGGTCAAGCGGGCCATGATCGACTGGTTCGGTCCGGTGCTGACCGAGTCGTACGGGGCCAGCGAGGCGGGCACGGTCGCGCGCATCGACAGCACCGAGTGGCTGAAGCACCCCGGTTCGGTGGGGCGGGTCCAGGCACCCTTCGACGTGCTGGTGACCGGCGACGACGGTCGTCCGGTTCCCGCCGGGGAACTCGGACTGCTCGCCTTCCGGGCACCGGAGGGCCGCGGCGTGCGCTACCACGCGGACGAGGAGAAGACCAAGGCCGCCTATGTCGCCCCGGGCGTCTTCACTCTCGGCGACATCGGTTATGTCGACCCGGACGGCTACATCTTCATCACCGACAGGGCCTCGGACGTCGTGGTCTCCGGCGGGGTGAACCTGTACCCGGCGGAGAGCGAGGCCGTGCTGGGTGAGCACCCGGGGGTCGCCGAGGTGGCGGTCATCGGAGTGCCCGACCGGGACTTCGGCGAGTCGCTGCGGGCCCTGGTCGTCGTGGCCGACGGGAGCGAACCGGCGGACGCGGAACTCGACGCCTTCTGCCGCGAGCGGCTGGCCGCGTACAAGTGCCCGAAGTCGTACGAGGTCGTCCCCGAACTCGTCCGCAACGCCATGGGCAAGCTCGACAAGCGCGCGATGCGACGCCCGTACTGGAACTCCGACCGGACGATCGCCGGCTGAGCCGGCCCACTCGTCCTCCCTTGCGAAGGATCATTCATGACGGAACTTCTGCTCGTCCGGCACGGCCTGCCCGTCGCCGGCGTGTTCGACCCGGGACTGTCGCCGGAGGGCACCGCCCAGGCCGAACGCCTCGCCCCGTGGCTGGCGGACGAGGGCATCGACGCCCTCTACTCCAGTCCGTTCCGGCGGGCCCGTGAGACGGCGGCGCCGCTCGAACGAGTGACGGGCATGACGGCGACCGTGCTGGACGACCTGCGTGAGTGGGACACCGACGTCTCGCACCCCTACACACCGCCGGAGCAGATCAACGCGGACGACCCCCGGTCGGTGGCGCTCTCCGAGGGACGGTACGAGGACTTCGTACCGGACCTGGACTGGGACGCCTTCCGGGCCCGGGCGGTGCGGGCCGTGAACACCATGCTGGACGCCCACCCGGGAGGGCGGATCGCGGCCGTGTGCCACGGCGGCATCACCAACACCTACCTGGCGACCGTGCTCGAGATACCCCGGATGTTCTGGTTCCACCCCGGCTACACCTCGGTCAGCAGGGTGCGCCGCATGCCCGGGGGACGGATCGTGCTCCACTCCGTGAACGAGACGGCCCATATGGTCGCTCAGCGCGCCGTCGACCCGGTCGGCTGAGACCGCGTCTGCGCCGACCCCTCACCTTCGACACCCCTCAGGAGGCACCGGACATGCCCGGTTCCGTCATCGTCGCCGGAGCGAGAACGCCCGTCGGCAAGCTCATGGGCGGGCTGAGCAGCCTGTCCGCCGCCGACCTCGGCGCACACGCCATCGGCGCCGCACTGTCCGCGGCGCGGCTCGCTCCGGCCGCCGTGGAGGCGGTCGTGATGGGTCATGTCGTCCAGGCCGGCGCCGGTCCCAACACGGCCCGGCAGGCCGCGGTGAGCGCCGGCATCCCGTTCGCCGTACCGGCGAGCACCGTCAACAAACTGTGTCTGTCCGGGCTGCACGCCATCGCGCTGGCCGACCTCATGGTCGCCTCCGGACGCCACGAGGTGGTCGTGGCGGGCGGTATGGAGTCCATGTCCGGCGCCCCGCATCTGCTGCGCGGGTCCCGCACCGGCTGGAAGTACGGGGCGGCGACCATGGAGGACGCCCTCGACCGCGACGCGCTGATCTGTGCCTTCGACGGAGTCTCCATGGGCGCGGCCACCGAGCGCTACCAGCGGCCCTTCGCGTTCAGCCGTGCGGAGCAGGACGAGTACAGCGCCCTGTCGCACCAACGGGCCCAACACGCCCGGGAGTCCGGCGCGTTCGCCGCGGAGATCGCGCCGGTCACGGTGGCCGGGCGCCGGGGCGAGACGGTGGTGGAGGCCGACGAGGGCATCCGGCCGCAGAGCACCGCGGAGAGCCTGGGACGTCTGGCGCCCGCGTTCTCCTCCGACGGCACGATCACCGCGGGCAACGCCTCACAACTGTCCGACGGGGCGGCGGCCGTCGTGGTGATGAGCGCGGACCGTGCCCGCCGGGAGGGCCTGACCCCGCTCGCGGAGATCGGCGCCTACGGCACGGTGGCGGGCCCCGACCCCTCGCTGCTCGTCCAGCCGGCCGGCGCCGTGCGTGACGCGCTGGAACGCGACGGCCGGCTGAAGGCGGCCGACCTCGACCTCTTCGAGATCAACGAGGCGTTCGCCGGTGTCGCCCTGGCCTCCGTACGCGAACTCGGCGTCCCCCTGGAGAAGGTGAACGTCAACGGCGGCGCGATCGCCCTCGGCCACCCGGTAGGCATGACCGGCGCCCGGCTCGTCCTGACCCTCGCCCAGGAACTGCTGCGGCGCGGGGGCGGTAGCGGGGCGGCCGCCCTGTGCGGCGGCGGCGGGCAGGGCGACGCCCTCCTGCTGCACGTACCGCGCGGCTGAGCGGCCCCGGTTCCGCCGGCCCCGGCGCGCGGTGCGTCTCCCGGCCACCACCGCCCTCGTCGCCCACATCCCCCACCCGTACGAGACTCAGGTTGACGCACATGACCAGCCAGCCGCTCCAGACCCTCCGGGCCTCCGAGGCTCCCCGGTCCACCCCGACGGACCGCGACGAGGCAACTCTCGTCGTGGACAGCCGCGTTCACGCCGCCGACGGCGTGGTGTCCCTGGCGCTGCGCCGCCCCGACGGCGGCCCGCTGCCGGTGTGGACGCCGGGCGCCCACATCGACCTGCTGCTGGACAACGGCTTGGTCCGTCAGTACTCCCTGTGCGGGAGTCCCGCGGACCTCGCCCTCTGGCAGATCGCCGTACTGCGCGAACCGGAGAGCCGCGGCGGCTCCGCGTACGTCCACGACCGTCTCGCGGAGGGCTCGGCGGTGCGGGTGCGCGGGCCGCGGAACAACTTCCCGCTGCGCGCGGCCGAGCGTCATCTCTTCGTCGCGGGCGGGGTCGGCATCACTCCGATCCTGGCGATGGTGGAGGCCGCCGAGGCGGCGGGATCGGACTGGCGACTGCTGTACGGCGGGCGTACGCGCCAATCCATGGCGTTCCTGGACCGCCTCACGCCCCACGGGGACCGGGTGCTGATCCGGCCGCAGGACGAGTACGGCCTGTTGGACCTCGCCACCTTCATCGGGGCGCCCGTCGAGGGCACGCTGGTGCACGCCTGCGGTCCCGAGCCGCTGCTCCGTGCCACGCAGGAGCAGTGCGCCGGCTGGCCCGCCGGCACGCTGGGCGTCGAGCGGTTCGCCCCGGTCCAGCCGACCGCAGAGGCCGCTCCCTCGTCCGCCTTCGACGTGGTGCTCGCCCGGTCGGGGCGCACGCTCACCGTGCCGGCGGACCGGTCGGTGCTCGAAGTGGTGGAGGAGGCGGGTGTCCCGGCTCTGTTCTCCTGCCGGGAAGGCACCTGCGGCACCTGTGAGACGGACGTGCTGGACGGTACGCCGGACCACCGCGACTCACTGCTCGACGAGGACGAGCGGGCCGCCGGTGACACCATGCTGATCTGCGTCTCGCGTTCCTGCGGCCCCCGGCTGACGCTCGACCTCTGACCAAGGGCCCGATCCCAGCAATTCGGTAGAACCACGCGTCTCAGACCTGGGACTCCGGAGCCGGCCCACTGGTCCCCCTGACCACCAGTTTCGGGTCCAGCACGGCCTCCCGTGGTTCCACGTCCCCGCCTTCCAACCGCTCCACGGCGAAACGCACCGCGTGTTCCGCCATGAGGAACGCGTCCTGACGCACCGTGGTCAGGCCGATCGGCATCAGGTGGGACAGATGGCTGTCGTCGTAGCCGACCACCGACATGTCACGGGGAACGTCCACCCCCGCCCGCGTCAGCGACATCAACAGCCCCCACGCGCACCGGTCGTTGCCCGCGAGGACCGCGGTCGGCAGGGGCTGCCCGCGCTCGCGCTCCGCCAGCAGCGACTCCCCCGTCTCGATACCCGACAGCTCGGTGTGGTCGCCGGGAATGACCCGCGCCTCCGACTCCAGCCCGTGGCGGCGCATCGCGGCCCGGTAGGCACGCCGCCGCTCCGCCGACCCGGGGCCACGGCCGCCGTCGATGTGCACGATCCGACGGTGCCCCAGCTCGACAAGGTGATCCATGGCCTGCCGCACGCCCTTGCCCTCGGCAGAGTGCACGAAGTCGACGTGGGCGTGGGGCACTCGGCGACTGACCGACACCGTGACCGTGCGACGCCCGAGCCCGTCGAGGTAGGCGGCCTCCGCGTCTGGGCCGAGCAGGATCACCGCCTCGCACCGGTGGCCGAGGAGCGCCTCGATCGCCTTGGCCTCCTCCCGACTGTGCGTGGCCGCGGAGAGCAGGACGTCGTAACCGAGCCGTTCGGCCTCGGGGTAGATGCCCGCGATGAGGTCCGAGTGGAAGGTCTGGTGCACGGTGAACATCACGCCGAGTGTGCGGCTGCGGCCCCGGGCGAGCAGCCGGGCGGCGTTGTCGGGGTGGTAGCCGATCTCGTCGGCCACCCGCAGGACGCGTTCACGGGTCTCCTGGCTGGCCCCCGGCCGTCCGCGGAAAATGATCGACACGAGTGCCCTGGACACGCCCGCCTTCGCGGCGACGTCCGCCATCGTGGGCCGTTGCTTGGCTGACGCATCCACCAGTGAACCTCACCCTTCGACGCGCCCCACCTTACGGCTGACCGCGAAATCCCCGGCAACAAGCTATTGACATGACATTTGGACTGGGCTCATCGTACTTGCCTAGAGCGCGCTAGTAGAGCGCGCCAGGGCGACAACATCCCCATCTCCCACCGCAGGCCCGCCCCTCCCCGCAAAGGACACACCATGGCAACGGCGCCATCTTCCCTGCGCACCACCGCAGGCAACCTGTGCCTGGGCTCCGCCCCCGACTCCTGGGGTGTCTGGTTCCCCGAGGACGAGCACCAGGTGTCGTACACCCGCTTCCTCGACGAGCTGGCCGAGGCCGGCTACCGGTGGCTTGAACTGGGGCCCTACGGCTACCTCCCCACTGATCCGCGGCGACTGACGGCGGAGCTGGAGTCCCGTGGGCTGCGGGTCTCCGGCGGCACCGCGTTCGGCGCGCTGCACCGGCCAGAGGCATGGGACGAGACGCTCGTCCATGTCCGTCAGGTCGCCGCGCTCACCGCCGCCGCGGGCGCCCACCACCTGGTCCTCATCCCGCCCATGTACCGGGACGAGAGGACCGGCGCCTTCACCGAGTCGCCCGAACTGACCGCCGAACAGTGGGCCGGCTTCGGCCGGAACGCCGACCGGCTGGGCAGACTGCTCCTCGACGAGTACGGCGTGCGGCTCGTCATCCACCCGCACGCCGACAGCCACCTCCAGACCCAGCCGGAGATCGAGCGGCTGCTGAACGAGTCCGACCCCCGCTACACCAACCTCTGCCTGGACACCGGTCATGTGGCCTACGGCGGCGGCGACAACCTCGACCTGATTCGCCGCTTCGGTGAGCGGGTGGGCTACGTCCACATCAAGCAGATGGACCCCGCGATCCTCGCCGAGGTGGCCGCCGAGGGCCTGTCCTTCGGCGAGGCCGTCAAGCGCGGAGTGTGCGTCTCGCCTCCCGCGGGCGTGCCGAACCCGGCCGACATCGTGACCGAACTCGCCCAGCTGGACGCCGAGTTGTTCGTGATCGTCGAGCAGGACCTGTATCCGTGCGCTCCCGACGCGCCGCTGCCGATCGCGGTCAGCACCCGTGAGCACCTGGTCGGCTGCGGGCTGACGGGTACCCGACGTCCCACTCTCGACAGCTAGGAGGCGCCCATGGACGTCAGGGACGACGCGACTTCGGTCCGTACCACTTCCCCAGCCGATGACACCCCGCCGACGGTCTCCCGCCGACTGCGGCTCATCACCGTCATCGCCACCTTCGGCGGACTCCTCTTCGGCTACGACACCGGCGTCATCAACGGCGCCCTGCCGTACATGACCGACGACCTCGGTCTGACCCCCTTCACCGAGGGCATGGTCACCAGCTCGCTCCTCCTCGGCGCGGCCCTGGGCGCGGTCACCGGCGGGCGGCTCTCGGACGCGCGCGGACGGCGCCGTACGATTCTCGTCCTCGCCGTCGTCTTCTTCGTCGGCGCGCTCGGCTGCACGCTCGCGCCGAACACGGCGGTCATGGTGGTGGCCCGGTTCGTGCTCGGCCTCGCGGTCGGCGGCGCCTCGGTGACCGTGCCCGTCTACCTCGCCGAGGTCTCCCCCGCCGAACGGCGCGGCGCACTGGTGACCCGTAACGAACTCATGATCGTCAGCGGCCAGTTGCTCGCCTTCACCTCCAACGCGGTCATCGCCCGGGTCGGCGGCGAGTCCGGCGGTGTCTGGCGCTGGATGCTGGTCCTCGCCACCGTCCCGGCCGTCGTGCTCTGGTTCGGCATGCTGGTGATGCCGGAGAGCCCGCGCTGGCTGGCCTCACAGATCCGCTACGGGGAGGCCCTCGACGTACTCAGGCAGGTCCGGTCCCGGCAGCGGGCCGAGGCCGAACTCGCCGAGGTGTCCGCGCTGGCCGTCAAGGAGGGGCAGGAGAAGCTCGGCGGCTGGCAGGACCTGAGGGCCACGCCGTGGGTGCGCAGGCTGATGTTCGTCGGCTTCGGCATCGCGATCGTGCAGCAGATCACCGGCGTCAACACGATCATGTACTACGGCACCCAGATCCTCACCGACGCCGGCTTCGCCGCCGACAGCGCCCTCACCGCGAACATCGCCAACGGCGTCATCTCGGTGCTCGCCACCTTCGTCGGCATCTGGCTGCTGGGCCGCGTCAACCGCCGCCCCATGCTGATGACCGGTCAGATCGGCACGACCACCGCCCTGTTGCTGATCGGTGTCTTCTCCCTGGTCCTGCCCTCCGGCGACGGCCGCGCCTACGCCGTGCTCGCCATGACCGTCACCTTCCTCGCCTTCCAGCAGGGCGCCATCTCACCGGTGACCTGGCTGATGCTCTCGGAGATCTTCCCCATGCGGATGCGCGGCTTCGGGATGGGGGTCGCGGCCGTGGTGCTGTGGCTGACCAACTTCGCGATCGGACTGGTCTTCCCGTCCCTGGTGTCGGGGATCGGGATCTCCAACACCTTCTTCCTCTTCGTGGCGGCGGGCGTCGTCGCCCTCCTCTTCGTCAAGCGCTGCGTCCCCGAGACGAGGGGCCGTTCCCTGGAAACCCTCGAGGCCGAACTCCGCGCCCGCTTCTCCTGATCCGCCTTCCTCAAGGATTCGACATGCCCGTACGTGTAGGTGTCATCGGCGCCGGAATGATCGGCCAGGACCACATACGACGACTCACCGACGTCGTCACCGGGGCCACCGTCACCGCGGTGACCGACATCGACCAGGCCCGCGCCACCGAGGTCGCCGCCCGCGTCGGCGCCACCGCCCTGCCGACCGGGGCCGACCTGATCGGCTCCCCCGACGTGGACGCCGTCCTCGTCACCTCCTGGGGCCCCACCCACGCCGGACACGTACTCGCCGCCGTCACCGCCGGCAAGCCCGTCTTCTGCGAGAAACCCCTCGCCACCACCGCCGAGGACTGCCTGCGCATCGTCGAGGCCGAACGCGCCCGCGGCCGCCGCCTGGTCCAGGTCGGCTTCATGCGCCGCTTCGACGCCGGCTATCGCCAGATGAAGGAGGTCCTCGACTCCGGCTCCCTCGGCGCCCCCATCGCGCTCACCGCCGTGCAGTCCCTGTCCGACGCGGGCACCAAGGCCGAGATCGCGACCTTCGACCTGAACAAGGAGCTGGTCAAGGCGGTCCAGGACGGCACGATCGAGTTCGCCGTCGACCAGCAGCCCTATCTGCAGGGCTACCTCTCCGTCGACGCCCTCTGGCTCTACAGGAACAACGGCAACGTCAGCGGCGGCGGCACCGCGCCCGTCCTCACCGGCCCGGCCTTCATCACCAAGGAGAACGCCGACAGCGTCGCCGAGTTCGCCGCGAAGGGCACCCGCTGACGAGCCTCCCCCGGCAGGCTGAGCCGACGGTGACCACACCGCCAGCCTCCCACCCTACGCGGGCCGACCGCCGCACCTCTCAACGCGCTTGAACACCTGTTGCGGACTCTGCGACTGACTTTCCGCTCACGCCGCGGAGTCAAGTCGTTCGCGCTGCTCCGCGGTCAACTCCAGTGACACTCCCGCGATCGCCTCGTCCAGCTGCTGGACCGAGCTGACGCCGACGATCGGCGTGGCGGCCGGGTTTCCTCCGGTCAGCCACGCCAACACCACGCGGTTGCGGTTCGTGCCGGTCTCTGCGGCGATCTCGTCGAGGGCTGCGAGCCGGCGGTCGGTGCCGGGGTGGTCGTACTCCGTCGGCAGCGGCCTGTCCGGTCGGGTGTAGCGGCCGTTCAGCAGGGGTGTGTAGGCCCACAGAGCCATGTCGGGGTGGTGCTCCAGGTAGTGGAGCACCTCGTCGTCGACCACGCCGAACCGGTGCACCACGGTGGGCCGGGTCGCGGGGCGCGGCCGCAGGTACGTGTGGTGCTGCTGGACCGCGGTGAAGCCGGCGCTGCCGTGGGCCCGCGCGATCTGACGGGCCCGCTCGATCTGCCAGACGGGGTAGTTGGAGCAGCCGAGACGGCCGACCGTGCCGGCGCTCACGAGCTCGTCGAAGGCGGCTACGGTCTCTTCCAGCGGCGTGGCCGCATCGGGCTTGTGGGCCCAGTACAGCTCGACGTGGTCGGTACCGAGTCGTCGGAGACTGCCCTCGATCCCGCGCTTGACGACCCCGGCCGACAGGCCCTCGGCCGTCTCCGGGAACCGGCCGGCCTCGGTCGGCTCGCAGCCCACCTTGGTGCTGATCCTGACGCGGTCACGAACGCCCGGGCGGCTTGCCAGCCAGCGTCCGAGCAATGTCTCGCTCTGCCCGCCGAAGCCGGTCGGGTCAGCCCAGAACGAGTAGCAGTTGGCGGTGTCGATCCAGACGCCTCCGGCGTCCACGAAACGGTCGAGGAGCTCGTACGATCGGCGCTCGTCCTGAACCGTTCCGAAGAGCATGGCGCCGAGAACCAGATTCTCCATCATGCCCATCACGCTATGCGGATGCGGATCGGCGGTACGCTCCAATCTCGTGGCTGATTCCCAGACCAATCTCGCGTGGGCGACGCTGCTGGACATCGGTCCGCCGGAGCGAGGCCGACGGCGCCTGCACGATCGTCTGGCTCACGCGCTGCGCACCTCGATCCGGAACGGCCGGCTGCCGGAGGGCGCAGCCGTGCCACCGAGCCGAGCGCTCGCCGAAGAGCTCGGCTGCTCCCGTTGGGTCGTGACGGAGGCGTACGGGCAGCTCATCGCGGAGGGCTACCTCTCCGCCCGAGTGGGTTCCGCCACGCGTGTCTCGTGGTCACCGGACAGCGCACCGCCGCTCTCTCGCGTGCCTCGCGCCCCGGCGCGGACACCGATCCGGTACGACCTCGCGCCAGGCCTGCCCGACCTCCGGGCGTTTCCGCGCCGCCGCTGGGCGGACGCCGTCCGCACGGTCACCGGCTCGGCCGTCCACTACGACCTCGGCCTGCCCGACCCCGCCGGACACGCGGTGCTGCGCACCACCGTCGCTCAGTACCTGCGGCGGTCGCGCGGTGCGGACACGAACACCGAGTCCGTGTCCGTGTGCGCCGGTGTCACCGACGCTCTGGTTCGTGTGTGCCGAGCGCTGCGCGCCCAGGGGATCGCCGATCTGGCCGTGGAGGAACCGGGCTGGGGGCGGCTGCGGGACGCTGCGACAAGCGCAGGCGTGCGCGTGCACCCGGTGCGGGTGGACCACGACGGCCTCCGCGTCGACGACCTGGCCGGTACTCCGGCCCGGGCCGTCGTCGTCGGCGCGGCGCACCAGTTTCCCACCGGCACCGTGCTCTCCCCGGAACGCAGAGCCCGTCTGGTGCGCTGGGCCCGCGAGGTGGACGGCTTCGTCATCGAGGACGACTACGACGCCGAGTTCCGCTACGACCACCACCCTGTCGCGGTCATGCAGGGGATGGATCCGAGCCGGGTCTTCCTTCTCGGCTCTGTCAGCAAGACGCTGTCGCCGGCCCTCGGACTCGGCTGGCTGGTCGCTCCTGCCGCGATGACCCCGGCGCTCCGGGCAGCGAACCCCGTTGCCGCCGCGCCACCGGTGCTGGACCAACTCGCGCTCGCCACCTTCATCGACCGCGGGTGGTACGACGCCCATCTGCGCGCGTCGCGGCGGCGGTTCCGCTCCCGTCGCGACCTGTTGGTCCGGACGCTGGGCACCCAGGTACCTCAGGGCCGGGTCGCCGGCACCGCCGCCGGGTTGCACATCCTGCTCCACCTACCGGACGACTCCGACACGCGCGGAGCGGTCCGGTCCGCGACCGCCGTCGGGCTGCGCCTGTCGGACCTCGACGACTACCGCACCGAGCCGTCCGCGAAGCGCGCGCTCGTCCTCGGGTACGGCAACATCAGCGACACGGAGATCCCCCCGGCCGTCGCGCTCCTGGGCGAGGCGTTGCGTTCGGCCGTTCCACGGTCACGACTCGACACCGGCAGGTGAGGGTGCGCATCTCGCTCGACGGGTGGACTCGCGGGTTAGCGATCTACCGTCCAGTGGCTCTGTCTTCGTGGGCTCGATCGGGGCGCTAAGTAGAGGCCCCAGCAGCGCCATCATGGTGGCCGCACGCACCTCCGCCCCCAGAACTATGGTGCCCCACCACATGTGCCTCTGACCTGCGGATTCCTACGGTATGGCGACACGAACACGTCCCCGCCAACCGCCAGGAAGTGGTACGACAACTCATCCGATCGGGGCTAGGACCTGCGGTTTTGCCTCATCGGCCGCCAGAGAGTCAGCACCGAACCAGCACCGGAACTCGACCGTGCTGGTTGGGGCAGCAGACGAGAGCCTCGCCGACGACCCATCGTGCGTCGCTCCGTCATCGCCCTGAACGACTGGGCCGAGCACTGGATCGTCCCGGCCGGCGCCTCCACGGTCTCCCTGCTCCACCGCGACTGCGGTAGCGAGGTCCGAAGCGTGGTGACCTGCGCCTCCGGACACGAGATCACCGCGCCCGGCCAGGTCACGGCGGTCCCGGTTCCCGGGGCGAAGCCTGCATCCGCGACCGATCAACCGGCGCACGGTGGTGGGTAGTAGGGGCGCGAGAACGGATGCCCGCGATCGAAAACCCGTAGCGGGACGAGCTGAAGTCGGCGGAGAAGTCATCGTCGCACCGGCAGCAGAGGCGATCTGCGGGTTGAGGCGGCGGAGGCCCAGTCCGCCACCATGCACGCCGCGGGACCACCGGCCACGCCCGTCCATGGTGGGGCCGGTATGAAGCCGGAACACATCGCGCTCCGAAGCCCGGGCGGGAATCGGTACACGTCACGTCCCGGCTGAGCGCAGCGCTCGGAACCGGACGACATGTGGCGCCACGGTCAGCTGTCAGGTCAGCGAAACGTCGCGGGCGGTGCGGCGATGCGGGCACAGGGCGACGTTCCACGTCTTCGTCGTGGGTCCCGCCCCGCAGAGAACGCCCAACCTGTCCGTGTGCTCACCCGGTCGTCGACCGGGTGAGCACGGCTGAACGGGTGCGTCAGACCGTCGTGGCCACCTGGTCATAGGCAAGGCGGGGGGAACGGTCGAACCATGCGTTCTCACCCGGCTTGCCCATGTTGACCACGGCGAGAACCGAGTGCTCGCCGTCGGCGAAGAACTCCTTGTTGATGCCGTCGGCATCGAATCCGGTCATGGGACCGGCGGCCAGGCCCGCGGCCCGAATTCCGAGAATGAAGTAGCCCACCTGCAGAGAAGCGTTGAATTTTGCGGATTGCTCCCGCACGCTCCGGTCAGAGAACATGAGGTCCTTGGCCTGCGGAAAATACGGGAACTGCTCCGGAAGCTCCTCGTGGAACTCGTTGTCCGCGGCGAGAATCGCGACCAGCGGTGCCGTCTCGGCCTTCTTGTTGTTCCCTTCGGCGAGGTGCTGGACCAGGCGCCGGCGAGCCTCGTCCGAACGGACCAGGACGATACGGAGCGGCTGCTGGTTCATCGACGTGGGAGCGTACTTGACCAGGTCGTAGATGGCCTGAACCTGCTCGTCGGTCACCGGTTCATCGGTGAACGTGTTGGCGGTACGGGCCTGCCGGAAGAGCAGGTCCTGTGCCGCGGGGTCGAGACTGAGGGACATAGATGCATTCCTTGTTAACGAGGGGCGGGTCGACTCAGGATTAATTTCGCGACCCATTTCTGCACGGTCGGCAGGATATCCGAGAGAAGCTGAACCTGCCTACCGAAAAGCGGCAATGGCAATATCACCTGCCCCTTTTCAGCCATCTCGCAATGGTGACTGAGGACACATATCTCCCATTCACGGCATGGGAGGTTGCGGCGCGTTTTCCAGGGGTGCTCCCCCTGTGCCCCGGCCTGTCAGCCGACGGTTCAGTTTCGTCAGTCGGCGGTTCGGGCCACGCCCAGTCCGAAGAACCTGCGGTAGGAGTCCACCTGCCCGGTGAGCATGTGCATTCCGTGGTGCACCTGGTGGCCCTGCGCGGCCGCCTCCCGCAGGAGGGGTGTTTCTCTCGGTTTCATGATGATGTCCGCCACCACGCTGCCGGGAGGCAGGGAACGGGGCGAGAACGGCAACGGGTCGTCGGGGCGCAGTCCGAGCGGCGTGGCGTTGACGGCGATGTCACTGTCGTGCAGCGGCGGTTCGGGGGCGGCGCGGACGCGGCCCGGCCAGTGTTCGGCCAGCCGGTCGACGAGAGCGGTCAGGCGAGGTCCGTCCGGATCGGAGACGGACAGACTGTCCACACCCGCGGTGAGCAGGGCCGCCGCGATGGCGCTGCCCGCTCCGCCCGCACCGGCCAGCGCCACTCTCCTGCCCCGAGGCGAGTGACCGGCCCCGACGAGGCCCGCCACGAACCCCGAACCGTCGAAGTTCTCGGCGAGCCAGGCACCGTCGGGCTCACGCCGCAGGGCGTTCGCACTGCCGGTTATCTCCACCGTGCGGCTGCGCCGGTCGGCCAGCTGCGCCGCGGCCACCTTGTGCGGCACGGTGACGAAGAGGCCGTCGAGGTTGCCGACACACTGCAGACCACGGACCACGTTTACGAGGTCGTCGCGCCGCGCATGCACGGGCACCAGCACCGCGTCGATACCCAGCCCGGCGAAGACCGGGTTGAGTAGCCCGGGCGACTGAACCTGGGTCACCGGGTCGCCCAGGACGGCGTACAGACGGGTGGTTCCGCTGATGGGTCCCGGGTGCGGATTATCGGTCATCATGCCCCTTCCTCATGCTGGACGGTGCTGCGTGGGCGGCAGTTGTCGGCAGTGCCCCGCCGCCGGTTGCGGGAGCTCAGCCGACGAGGATCAGATCTTCTTGGCCACGTAGTGCCGGTAGCTGTCCACCGGTGGCATGAACTGCGACGGCAGCACGCCCATCTTCTTCAGCAGTCTGGTGGAGCCGCTGTCGGTGTAGCCGGCGAAGGAACCGCCCACGGCCTCCGGGCCGACCCGCTTGGCCATGTGCCGCTGGATGGCACCGACCCGCTGCTCCCGCAGCGCCTTGTGGAAGGACCCCTCCGGAGCCAGCCGCCCGTGGATCGCGGCCTGCACCTGGGGCGAGATGTCACGGTCGAGCACCCACTCCAGGCCCAGATCCTTCCCCTGGAGCTCCTTCAGGAAGGCATGGCGCTGCGTGGTGTAGAGGTCGACGTGCGTGAAGTGGCCGCCCGGCTTGAGCACCCGCGCCACTTCCTTCAGGAACTTCTCCAGGCTCGGGTAGTTGTGCGCGCTCTCGATGTTCACCAGGACGTCGACCTCGCCGTCCTCGAACGGCAGGTTCTCCGCGTCGCCCTGGACATAGCGCAGGCCCTTGCGGGACAACGAGGCGTTGGCCCGCTTGACGGCCTGGTCCGACAGGTCGAGGCCGATCATGCTCTTCGCGTCGACGACGCGGGAGAGGAAGTTCAGGCCCTCGCCCAGTCCGCAGCCGACCTCGAGAACGAACTTGTCCGCGTAGTCGTCCAGGTCGAGCGGCACCTCCCTGAGTGCGGCGAAGTACAGCTCCTCGGAGAAGCCGTCCGTGTCGTAGTCGAGGAATCCGGGAATGCGGGCGCTGATCTCCTTGGCCACCTGGTCGTCGTGGTAGCCCCAGTTCCACAGGATGCCCTTCTTCGACATCCTGGCCTGCAGGTCGTAGCTGGTGGAGATGTTCTTCTTGTGTGTGCCCTCCTTGGCGCCCTGAGCGTCCTGATCATGTGTCAGGTTGATCTCGTTGACACTGGTGAACAAGCCATACATGTCTTCGCGTGCACCCATGTTCCGGGTTCCTCTCTCATGGTGCTGCCCGAAAGCGGTGAATCCGCCAGGGCGGGGGTCTCTCAGTCGGCAGCCGGGAGCGGTGTCCCCAGCCGGTGGGCGAGTTGGTCCACCAGTTCGCGCAGTTCCTCGGGTCCGTTCGCCGCGCCGAAGACGGTGAAGTCGGGGCGCACCAGCACGGCCGTCGCGCCGTTCTCGGTCAGGTACGGCAGATAGCGGCCCTCGATGTCGACCACGGCGCCAGGACCGGACTTCCCCGGTTCCGTGCCCGCGGGCAGGAGGTGCGCGCAGCGCGTGCCGAGACCGTCGAGGAAGGCGCGCCGCCGGTCGTCGAGCAGCGTCGCCGGATCGCTGACGGCGAGCAGTACGAAGCCCAGGCCGACGATCTCGTCGAGCAGTCCGTCCCCTTCGGCGTCCGCGACCCTTGCTTGCGGGAAGAGGGTGCCGGCCGGCCTCAGTGGCGTGCCGTCGCCGGTCCGTTGGAACAGGCCTTCGTCGAAGGGGATCACGGTCGACATCGGCAGCGCGGCGGCGCCCTCGCGGTCACGGGCGGCCAGCATGATCGCGTCCCGGTCGGCGGCGGCGGCGGGATCGGTCACGCAGATGACCTTGCCGAGTTTCACGGACGTGGTGACGGCGTTCTGGACGTGCGCCCGGCGCTCGACGGTGTAGGTGTCGAGCACGGAGTCGTCGGCGAGACCGCGCAGTGCCAGGTCGAGCTTCCACGAAAGGTTGGCCACGTCCCGGAAGCCCGAGCACATGCCCTGCCCCGCGAAGGGCGGCATGAGGTGTGCGGCGTCCCCCGCTATCAGCAGCCGGCCTTTGCGCCACTCCCCCGCCCAGCGGGCCTGAAAGGTGTAGACGGCGTGCCGTTCGAGTGTCGCGTTGTCCGGGTGGACGGAGAACATCTCCAGCATGCGCCACAGGGTGTCGTCGCGCTTCAGCTCCTCGATGTTCTCGCCCGGCAGCCGCATGAACTCGAAGCGGCGGTGCCCGGGGCCGGCCGACACGGCAGTCCGCGGCCGCTGCGGGTCGCAGATCTGCAGGTTGTTGGGACGGAATTCGCGCGGCTCGTCCAGTACGACGTCACAGATCAGCCAGTCGTAGAAGAACCCGAGGTCGGTGAGAGAACTCTCCATGGACTCCCGGACGAAGCTGTTGGCCCCGTCGCACCCGACGACGTAGCGCGCGGTGAAGGTGTGTTCCTGCTCGTCGGCGTCCTCGGAGATCACCTCGACCAGGTCGCCGCGGTCGTCGAGTTCGACGACCTCCTGGCCGCGGACGACCCGTAAGTTCGGGAAGTCGGTGCCCCGCTCGATGAGCGTGGCCTCGAGCCCCGGCTGGTACATGGCGGTCGCTTGCGGCCAGCCGCAGTGGCCGTTCGCGGCGCTCTCCATGTGCAGCAGGGTGTCGCCGGCGGCGTTGCGCCAGGCGTAGTCCCGTGAGTTCTCCCCGAACTTGTCGAGGAAGGGCCCGATGCCGGCGGCCGCCAGGATACGGGCAGCCTCGTCGTCGAAGCCGACGGCCCGCGGCATGGGGTACGGCTGCGACCAGCGCTCCACGGCCGTGACCCGCCAGCCGCGCCGGGCCAGCAGGATCGCCAGCACCTGCCCCACCGGGCCGTAGCCGACGACGGCCACGTCCGTGTCGGTGGCGGCGTCCGTCTCGGTCCCGGCGCCGGCCGTCTGCGTCTCCACTGTCATCTCCGTCCGGTCCCGTCTCAGCCGTTGCCTGTGCCGGCGAGGATGTCCTTCGCCACGCGCTCGAACTCGGCCTTGTCGATCAGGGTGCGGGTCGTTTCGTGACCGTTCTCCACTGTCAGCAGGCGCCTGCCGGTGAGGACGAGCTGCCCGTTGTCGGTGGCACGGCCGCGCAGCACGGTCCCGGCGAACAGCGAGTCCTTCACGATCTGCTCGGCGGCGGAGTCCCGCGGACTGTCCCAGTCGGAGACGGCCCGGGCCTTCAACTCGAACCGGTACACCGACCGCCATTCGCCGGTGGCGGCCCTGCGTTCCAGCACGTGGTAGGTGCCGTCCGCCGTGAGCCGATAGGAGCAGCCGAACTGGTGCTGCACCTCGTCGGTCATCCGCAGCGGTTCCAGATACGACGGTCCGGCGAAGCCCACGTCGACCAGCCAGGTCTCCCCGTCCAGCCGCACGCACGTGAAGGTGTGCTCGAAGTCCGGCCCGAACTGCCCGTTGGGCCAACGCTGTGACGCGGCCAGGATCGAGACGTCGTAACCGAGTTCGGTCAGGAGCCTGCGGAACAGGCCGCTCAGGTCGTGGCACACACCGCCCGCGCCCTCGATGACGATCGCCCGGAACGTGGCGTCGATGTCGATGTCGACGACGTTGCGGAAGCCGGTGAAGCTCTTGATGAAGTGACTGCTGTCGTAGGCCAGTGACATCAGGTGCTTCTTGTGCAGTGAGCGAAGCGTCTCGGAGCTGGGCTCGGGCACCTCCGTGAACCCCAGACGGTGCAAGTAGGTCTCGACGTCGAACATCCGGTTACTTTCCCTTCTCCGTGTGGTCCCACTTGGCCAGCAGCTCACGCAGCCGCGAGACGGCCCGCGCACGCGACGCGTCGTCGTGCAGCGCCGGAGCCAGTGCCGATTCCAACTTGCCGATCTCCTCGGCGACCGCCTCCGGTGTGACGGCCAGGTCGGGCTCGAGGGTGTCCAGCATCAGCTCGGCGATCATGCCCGCGGTGGGGAAGTCGAAGATCAGGCCCTGCGGCAGGTCGAGTCCCGACACTCGGTTGAGGCGGTTGCGCAGTTCGAGACCGGTCAGCGAGTCGAAGCCGATGTCGAGGAAGGCGAGCCCGTCCTCGACCGCCGTCGAGCCGGTGGCGTGACCGAGCACCTGTCCGGCCTCCGCCAGCACCAGGTCGGTGAGGAACGTCAGCCGCTCCTGCGGGGACAGACGCAACAGCCGCGCCCGCAGCGCCTCGCCGTCGTCGCCCGTCGTCGCATCCTTGCCGCTGTTGGTGCCGGTGCCGGTGACCGTGAGAGCGGCGGCCTCGGGCAGGTCCCGCAGCAGCGGGCG
The DNA here is from genome assembly GCF_045041235.1 of Streptomyces sp. NBC_00076. Taxonomy (NCBI): domain Bacteria; kingdom Bacillati; phylum Actinomycetota; class Actinomycetes; order Kitasatosporales; family Streptomycetaceae; genus Streptomyces; species Streptomyces sp. NBC_00076. Next base: position 9,749,708 of record NZ_CP108242.1, on the reverse strand, counting down.
TTCCCTGGCCACCGTGTAGGACGGCGTGAACCGCGACCAGTCGATACCCGCGACCACGAGGTGCCCCTCGCCACCCGCCATCGCCTGGCCCAGGGCCTCGACCGCGAGTTCGGGCCGCATCAGCTCGATGCCGACCTCCGCGAACTCCTCGGCCACGGTCTCGTCGACCATGCCGCCGCCGGCCCAGGCGCCCCAGGCCACAGCGGTCGCCGCCCGACCCTCGGCGCGCCGCCGATGCGCGAGCCCTTCGACGAAGGCGTTGGCGGCGGCGTAACCGCCCTGCCCCGCACCGCCCCAGACGGCGGCGCCGGAGGAGAACACCACGAAGGCGTCCAGCGGATGGTCGGCGAGCAGGGCGTCGAGGTGCACGGCACCGGCGACCTTCGCCCGGCCCACTGCGGCGAACTCCGCGACGCTGCTGTCCGGCAGTTGCGTGGGTTCCTGTGCGGCGCCTGCCGTGTGGAAGACAGCGGAGACGGGCACGTCGGACGGGACCGCCGCGATCACCTCGGCGAGCGCGGTCCGGTCGGTGACGTCGCAGGCCACGACGGTGACGCGGGCACCGAGCGCGGTCAGCTCCGCCTCCAGCGCGTCCGCCCCCTCGGCGGCCCGGCCGCGGCGACTGAGCAGCAGCAGGTGCTCGGCGCCCCGGCCCGCGGCCCAACGCGCCACGTGTGCACCGATGCCACCCGTACCGCCGGTGACCAGGACCGTACCGCGTGGCGTCCAGGGTTCCCCGGACAGCGTGCCGTCAGCAGCGGCGGACTCGGCGCGGGTCATACGGCGCGCGTACGCGCCCGTGGCCCGGATCGCCACCTGATCCTCGCCGTGCTCTGCGCAGAGCACGGCGACCAGCCGGCCCAGCGCCGTCTCGTCCGGCCCGGCGGCCACATCGACCAGCCCGCCCCAGGACCTGGGGTGGTCGAGAGCCAATACGGTGCCGAGCCCCCAGATCATGGGCTGAGTCCCGCTCCGCACCTCCCCGTCCTCCCGGACCGCGATGGCTCCGGAAGTCAGGCACCACAGCGGGGCGGTGACGTCCAGGTCCCTGAGCGACTGGACGAGGGTGACGGTGGCGGCCGTACCCCGCGACAGTGTGGGATGGTCGGCATCCGGCCGCTCGTCCAGTGGCAGCAGGGACACCACCCCGACCGGTGTGGCCCTCGCCGTGTCGAGACCCACCCGGACGAGTTCCGCCAGGCCCTTCCGGTCCTCGCCGTCCACGTCCACCCGTACGACGCGACCGCCGTGCGCGGTCAGCGCGCCGCTCGTGGCCTCCGCCATCGCGTCGGCCTGCCCCGCGGGCACCAGCATCAGCCAGGTGCCGTCGGCGACGGCCGCACCTGACAACAGTGTGTCCGTTATCGGCCGCCAGTCGATCCGGTATCGCCAGCCGTCCAGCACAGCCTGGTCCTGGTGGCGGCGGCGCCACGATGACAGGGCGGGCAGCACGCCGCCCAGGGCGGACGCATCGAGCCGCAGGGACCGGGCCAGCGAGTTCGCGTCGCCGCTGTCCACGATGTCCCAGAACGCCGCGTCGACCGGATCGGCCACCTTCTCGGGAACGGCCGGTCCGTCGCCCTCGATCCAGTAGCGGAGGTGTTGGAAGGCGTAGGTGGGCAGATCCACACGGCGGGCACCGGTCCCCGCGAACACCTGCTCCCAGTCCACATCGACACCACGCGAGTGCAACTGCCCGAGGGCGGCCAGCAGCGCCCGGTCCTCCGGCATGTCCCGCCGCAGCGACGGGACACAGTCCTGCGCCACCATCCCCGACAGCACCCCATCAGGACCCAACTCCAGGAACGTGGACACCTTCTGGCCGCGCAACGCCTGGACACCGTCGTGGAAACGGACCGTGCCACGCACGTGCTCCACCCAGTACTCCGGCGAACACAACCGGCCCGCGTCCGCCACCTCACCCGTCAGATTCGACACCACCGGCACAACAGGCTCGTGATACGTCAGCCCCGCCACCACCCGCCGGAACTCCTCCAGCATCGGATCCATCAACGACGAATGAAAAGCATGCGACACACGCAACCGCTTGGTTCGGCGGTCCTCGAAACGGGCCACCACCTGCGCGACCGCATCCCCGGCACCCGACAGCACCAACGACGTCGGGCCGTTGACCGCGGCGATGCTCACACCCTCGGTCAGCAAAGGAGCGACCTCATCCTCCGCCGCCTCGACCGCGAACATCACCCCACCCGACGGCAACGCCTGCATCAACTCGCCCCGCGCCACCACCAAAGCCGCCGCATCCTCCAACGACCACACACCCGCCACGAACGCGGCCGTCACCTCACCGATCGAATGACCCGCCACATAGTGGGGACGCACACCCCACGACTCCACCAGCCGGAACAACGCCACCTCAACCGCGAACAGAGCCGGCTGCGCATACCGCGTCTCGTCCAACAGGTCCCCGCCCTCGAAGACCAGATCCTTCAGCGAGCGGCCCAGACTCTTGTCCACGGCCGCGCACACCCCGTCGAAAGCCTCCGCGAACACCGGGAAGGCGGCGTGCAGTTCGCGTCCCATCCCCACCCGCTGCGAACCCTGACCCGTGAACAACACACCCAGACGACCCGCAACCACAGATTCCGGCCGTACCGACGCGAGCCCCTCCCGCGCCTCGTCCACCGAACCCGCCACCACCACCGCACGATGATCGAAACGAGCACGCGTCGTCGCCAGCGAATACGCCACATCCGGCAGAGTCAGCCCTCGCTCCTGGCCAAGGAACTCAGCCAGCCGCACCGCCTGAGCACACACCGCCTCCGGCGACCTGCCCGACACCACCAACGGCACCACACCATCACGCACCACACCACCCGGCACCACCGCACGCTCCACCGGACCCGCAGGCTCGACAGCCTCCAAAATCACGTGCGCGTTCGTCCCGCTCAGGCCGAAGGAGGAGACCGCGGCGCGGCGCGGACGGTCCGGCACCGCCGGCCACTCCCTCGACTCGGTCAGCAACTCCACCGCACCCGCAGACCAGTCCACCTTCGGCGACGGCTCATCCACATGCAGCGTCTTCGGCAGCACACCATGCCGCATCGCCTGCACCATCTTGATCACACCCGCCACACCCGCAGCGGCCTGCGCATGACCGATGTTCGACTTCAACGACCCCAGCCACAACGGCCGGTCCTCACCCGACCGCTCCTGACCGTACGTCGCGATCAACGCCTGCGCCTCGATCGGATCACCCAACGACGTACCCGTACCATGCGCCTCCACCGCATCCACATCGGCCGCCGACAACCCCGCACTCGCCAACGCCTGCCGGATCACACGCTGCTGGGAGGGACCGTTCGGAGCGGTGATGCCGTTCGACGCACCGTCCTGGTTCACCGCACTGCCCCGCACCAGAGCCAGCACCTCATGGCCGTTACGCCGCGCGTCCGACAAACGCTCCAGCAGCAGCAGACCCACACCCTCAGCCCACGACGTACCGTCCGCACCCGCCGCGAACGACTTGCACCGCCCATCCGCAGCAAGGCCCCGCTGCCGCGAGAACTCGATGAAACTGCCGGGCGTGGACATCACGGCGACACCGCCGACCAGGGCGAGCGAACACTCGCCATTCCGCAGGGACTGCATCGCAGAGTGCATCGCCACCAGCGACGACGAGCACGCCGTGTCCACCGTCACCGCCGGACCCTCGAACCCGAAGGTGTACGCCACCCGACCGGAAATGAAGCTGCCCGCGTTGCCGTTGCCGAGGAAGCCCTCCAGTTCCTCCGGTACGCGCGTGAGGTTGGTGGCGTAGTCGTGGTACATGGCGCCGGTGAAGACGCCCGTCCGGCTGCCTTTCAGCGACGTCGGATCAATACCGGCCCGCTCCAGCACCTCCCACGACGTCTCCAACAGCAACCGCTGCTGCGGATCCATCGCCAACGCCTCACGCGGACTGATCCCGAAGAACCCCGGATCGAACTCCCCCGCATCATGCAAGAACCCACCATGACGAACCGACGACTTACCCACCGCGTCCGGATCAGGATCGAACAACCGCTCCACATCCCAGCCCCGGTCCTCCGGGAACGCCGAGATACCATCCCGCCCCTCGGCCACCAGACGCCACAGATCCTCCGGCGAACCCACACCACCGGGCAGCCGACACCCCATCGCCACAATCGCGACCGGATCCTCCGACACCGAAACAGCAGACAGCCCCCGGCCGACCACCGACTCGGCCACCGCCTCCTCGCCCACCAACTCCAGCCGCAAAAACTCAGCCAGCACACCCGGCGACGGATAATCAAAAATCAACGTCGCCGGCAACCGAAGACCCGTCACCGCATTCAAACGGTTCCGCAACTCCACCGCCGTCAACGAATCAAAACCCAGATCGTTGAACGCCTGACCCGCACCGATACTCCCCGCACCCGCATGCCCCAACACCACCGCCACCTCACCCGACACCAACTCCACGAGGTGACGTTGCTGTGCCTCATGGGTCAGCGTCGCGAGCCGAGCCGCCAAGGTGTCACCAGTGGCCGAGCCGGTGTCTGCGGCCGCGGTGCGCGCCGTGCGGCGCGGCTGGCGGACCAGCCCGCGCAGCATTGGCGGCAGCTGCCCAGCCCGTGCCTGCTCCGTCAGGGCGGCGAAGTCGAACTTCACCGGAACGAGCATGGAGGCCTCGCCGGAGAGGGCCGTGTCGAGCAGGGCCATGCCGTCCTCGGTGGCCAGCGGGAGCACTCCGCCTCGGCCCATACGGGCCTGGTCCGACTCGCTCATCGTCGCGATCATTCCGCCGGACTCGGCCCAGAGGCCCCAGGCCAGGGAGACGGCGGGCAGACCCTGCGCCCGGCGCCACTGCGCGAGGGCATCCAGGAACGCGTTCGCCGCCGAATAGTTGCCCTGCCCCGGACCACCGATCACTCCGGCAGCCGAGGAGAACAGGACGAACGCCGAGAGATTCATGTCGCGTGTCAGCTCGTGCAGCGTCAGCGCGGCATCGACCTTGGGCCGGAAGACGGCGCCGATCCGCTCCTGCGTCAGGCTCGCGATCACACCGTCGTCGAGGACTCCCGCCGCGTGCACAACGCCGGTCAGCGGCGCGTCGGGCGAGACCGCTGCGAGAAGCTTCTTCACCGCCCTGCGCTTCGACATGTCGCACGCCACCACGGTGACGCTCGCTCCGGCTGCCTCAAGTTCGGCCGTCAGTTCTTCGGCGCCGGGCGCCTCCGGTCCGCGACGGCTGGTCAGCAGCAGGTGTCGTACGCCGTGTGCGGCGACGAGATGCCGGGCGACCAGGCCGCCCAGCGTTCCGGTGCCGCCGGTGACGAGTACGGTCCCCGTGGGATCCAGTACAGGGCCGGTAACGGAGTCGGCCGCGGCCCGCACCAGCCGGGGCGTGTGGACGACGTCGGCGCGCACCGCCACCTGAGCCTCCCCGGTGGCCAGTACACCCGCCAGGGCCGGCCGGGACGCCTGGACTTCGTCCACGTCCATCAGCAGGACGCGGTCCGGGTCTTCGGCCTGCGCAGCGCGTATCAGGCCCCAGACCGCGGCGCCCGCCGGGTCGGTCACTTCGGGGTCGCCGGAGACCCCGACCGCGCCGCGCGTTACGACGAGCAGGCGGGTCGACTCGAGTTCCGGTGCGGCAAGGAATGTCTGAAGGATGCCAAGGACACGGGCGACGAGGCCGCGGACCCGTTCGGGGCTGACGACACCGTCGACGGCGTCGACGATCAGCACGTCCGGCATCGACGCGCCGGACCGCACCAGTTCCTCGACGTCCAGGGCCATGGAGACCGGGTGCGAGACGACCCCAGCAGTGGTGCCGGGTGTCGCTCCGGTCGGCACCGCGGTCCACTCGACAGCGAACAGGGCGTCCGTGCCGGGACCGGTCCGCCCGGCGGCTTTGACCTGCTCGTCGTCGACCGCGCGCAGCACGAGCGACTCGACCGACGCGACGGGGGCGCCCTCGCCGTCGGCGAGTTCCAGCGCCACCGATTCAGGTCCGGTGGGCGTCATGCGCACCCGCAGGCTGGTGGCGCCGGAGGCGTGCAGAGTCATGCCGTTCCACGCGAACGGCAGGATGAGCTTGCCCTCCTCGGCCTTCCGCTCGGTGAAGGCGCCGCAATGCAGGACCGCGTCGAGAAGTGCGGGATGCAGGCCGAACCCGGCCGCCGCCTCGGCATCGTCCACCGGGAGCGCGACCTCGGCGTAGATCTCCTCTCCGAGGGTCCACAGCGTGCTGAGGCCCTGGAACAGCGGCCCGTACGCGTATCCGGCGTTCGCCTGGTCCGCGTAGAAGCCGGTCAGGTCGACGGGTTGCGCACCCTCCGGCGGCCACACACCGAACGCGGCGCCAGGGACGGGCACCTCGTCGTCGAGCTGGCCGCTGGCGTGGCGGACCCACGGACTGCCGGCCTCGGTGTCGTCGGGCCGCGAGTACACCGCGACCGACCGGACACCCCCATTGTCCGCACCGACCGAGACCTGGATACGCACCGCGCCCTTGTCAGGGATCACCAGAGGGGCTTCGATGATCAACTCGCGCAGGGACCGCGCACCGACCTCGTCCCCGGCACGGACAGCGAGCTCCACAAGAGCGGTACCCGGCAGCAGAACCGTGCCGGACACGGCGTGGTCCGCCAGCCACGGCTGCGCGGCCAGCGACAACCGGCCCGTGGCAACCACACCACCGGTATCGGGAACACTGATCACCGAGTCGAGCAGCGCATGCTCCACCGCGAACGCGGGGTCAGCCACCGGCACGTTCGAGTTCAGCCAGAACCGCTGGCGCTGGAAGGCGTAGGTGGGCAGGTCCACACGGCGGGCTCCGGCCCCGGCGAACACCTGCTCCCAGTCCACATCCACACCACGCGAGTGCAACTGCCCGAGAGTGACCAGCAGCGCCCGGTCCTCCGGCACGTCCCGCCGCAGCGACGGGACACAGTCCTGCGCCACCATCCCCGACAGCACCCCATCAGGACCCAACTCCACAAACGTGGACACCTTCTGGCCGCGCAACGCCTGGACACCGTCGTGGAAACGGACCGTGCCACGCACATGCTCCACCCAGTACTCCGGCGAACACAACCGGCCCGCGTCCGCCACCTCACCCGTCAGATTCGACACCACCGGCACAGCAGGCTCGTGATACGTCAGCCCCGCCGCGACGCGGCGGAACTCCTCCAGCATCGGATCCATCAACGACGAATGGAAAGCGTGCGACACCCGCAACCGCTTGGTTCGGCGGTCCTCGAAACGGGACACCACCTGCGCGACCGCATCCCCGGCACCCGACAGCACCAGCGACGTCGGGCCGTTGATTGCGGCAATGCTCACACCCTCGGTCAGCAAAGGAGTGACCTCATCCTCCGCCGCCTCGACCGCGAACATCACCCCACCCGACGGCAACGCCTGCATCAACTCGCCCCGCGCCACCACCAAAGCCGCCGCATCCTCCAACGACCACACACCCGCCACAAACGCAGCCGTCACCTCACCGATCGAATGACCCGCCACATAGTGGGGACGCACGCCCCAGGAACGTACAAGGCGAAAGAGCGCCACCTCGACGGCGAACAGGGCCGGCTGTGCATACCGCGTCTCGTCGAGCAGGTCCCCGCCCTCGAAGACCAGATCCTTCAGCGAACGGCCCAGGCTCTTGTCCACGGCCGCGCACACCTCGTCGAAAGCCTCCGCGAACACCGGGAAGACGGCGTGCAGTTCGCGTCCCATCCCCACCCGCTGCGCACCCTGACCCGTGAACAACACACCCAGACGACCCGCAACCACAGATTCCGGCCGTACCGACGCGAGCCCCTCCCGCGCCTCCTCCACCGAACCCGCAACCACCACCGCACGATGATCGAAACGAGCACGAGCCGTCGCCAGCGAATACGCGGCGTCCGTGAGGCTCAGTTCACGGTGCAGTTCCAGGTGGTCGGCCAGACGCCGGGCCTGCGCGCTCACGGCCTCGGCCGTTCTGCCCGACAGGACGAGGGGTACGAGCCCGCGCGTCGTGGTCGGTTCGGGAGCATCCTTCTCAACGGCTTCCAGGATGAGATGGGCATTGGTGCCGCTGATGCCGAAGGAGGAGACCGCCGCGCGGCGCGGACGGTCCGGCACCGCCGGCCACTCCCTCGACTCGGTCAGCAACTCCACCGCACCCGCCGACCAGTCCACCTTCGGCGACGGCTCATCCACATGCAGCGTCTTCGGCAGCACACCGTGCCGCATCGCCTGCACCATCTTGATCACACCCGCCACACCCGCAGCGGCCTGCGCATGACCGATGTTCGACTTCAACGACCCCAGCCACAACGGCCGATCAACCGGGCGCCCTTGTCCGTAGGTCGCGATCAACGCCTGCGCCTCGATCGGATCACCCAACGACGTACCCGTACCGTGCGCCTCCACCGCGTCCACGTCGGCCGCCGACAGGCCGGCGTTCGCCAACGCCTGCCGGATCACCCGCTGTTGGGAGGGGCCATTCGGAGCGGTCAGGCCGTTCGACGCACCGTCCTGGTTCACCGCACTGCCCCGCACCAGAGCCAGCACCTCATGCCCGTTGCGGCGGGCGTCCGACAAACGCTCCAGCAGGACCAGGCCCACACCCTCAGCCCATGATGTGCCGTCCGCACCCGCCGCGAACGACTTGCACCGCCCATCCGGCGCCAGACCCTGCTGGCGCGAGAACTCGATGAAACTGCCGGGCCGGGCCATCACGGCCACACCGCCGGCCAGGGCGAGCGAGCACTCACCATTCCGCAATGCCTGGATTGCCGAGTGCATCGCGACCAGCGACGACGAACACGCCGTGTCCACCGTCACCGCGGGTCCTTCGAACCCGAAGGTGTACGCCACCCGGCCCGAGACGATACTTCCGGCGGCCACGGCCGCTTCGTAGTCGTGGTACATCAGGCCGGCGAAGACACCCGTCCGGCTGCCTTTCAGCGACGTCGGATCAATGCCAGCCCGCTCCAGCACCTCCCACGACGTCTCCAACAGCAACCGCTGCTGCGGATCCATCGCCAACGCCTCACGCGGACTGATCCCGAAGAACCCCGGATCGAACTCCCCCGCGTCGTGCAGGAAGCCGCCCTCCCGAACGTAGGACTTGTCGGCCAGACCGGGGGTGGGGTCGTAGATTCCGTCGACGTTCCAGCCCCGGTCCTCCGGAAACGGTGTGATGCCGTCACGTTCCTCGGCCACGAGACGCCACAGGTCCTCCGGTGAGGAGACACCGCCGGGAAGTCGGCACGCGGCCGACACGATCGCGATCGGTTCGGACGAGGCCGCAAGGACCCGGTCACGCTCCTCCTTGAGCTGCTCGTTCTCCACGAGCGAGGCGCGCAGTGCCGCGACAAGCTTGTCCTCTGACACAGACATTCTTGAGTTCCTCCGTAGGCCGCGACGGGCTCAGTTGGTGGTGTTGCCCATCGCCCGTTCGATGAGGTCGGCGACGTCCATGTCGGCGATCATGTGCGCGGCGTTCTGCCGTGTCTCCGAGGAGGCCGAGGCGGCCGTGCCGGAGTCCGCGGCACCGGGAGCGGCGGCCACGAGACGCAGCAACTGCCGCAGCACACCCAGTTCCTCGAGCCGTGCCAGGGGTACAGAGGCGAGGGCCTTGCGCAGTCCGGCCTCGTCCACGTCGGCCAGTTGCACCGTGCCCGTCGCGGCCTCCGGGACCAGCTCCGCACGCAGGTGCTCGGTGATCGCTGCGGGTGACGGGTAGTCGAAGATCAGCGTGGCCGGCAGCGGGAGGCCCGTCACCCCCGCCAGCCGGTTGCGTAGCTCGACCGCGGTGAGCGAGTCGAAGCCCAACTCGCTGAACGCCTGTCCTGGGATGATGTTCCCGGCGTCGGCGTGCCCGAGCACGACGGCGACCTCGTCGCGGACCAGGTCCAGCAGCGTCTCCGTCTGCTCCTCCTCCGGGAGCCCTGCCAGCCGGTCCGAGAGGGTGTCGGCGGGGACAGGTCCGCCAGAAGCGGCGGTCCGCCGGGGTCGGCGCACCAATTCCTGCAACATGGTCGCCAGTTGGCCGGCCCCCGCTTGTGCGGCCAGTGCCGTGAGGTCGAACTTGACTGGTACCAGCGCTGGTTCGTCGGCACCGATCGCGGCGTCGAAGAGCGCCATGCCCTCATCGACGGACAACGGCCGGACACCGCTGCGCCGCATGCGTGCCTGGTCCGTCTCGTCGAGGGCACCCGCCATGCCGCCTGTGTCGCCCCACAAGCCCCACGCCAGCGACACGGCAGGCAGACCCTGCCCACGACGCCACTGGGCAAAGGCATCCAGGAACGCGTTCGCCGCCGAATAGTTGCCCTGCCCCGGACCACCAAGCACACCCGACGCCGAGGAATACAAGACAAAAGCATCCAGGTCCAAGTCCCGCGTCGCCTCGTGCAGCGTCAAAACCGCATCGACCTTCGGACGGAACACCCCCGCCAACCGCTCCGGCGTCAACCCCGCAATCACACCGTCATCCAGCACACCAGCGGTATGCACCACACCCGACAACGGAGCATCAGCAAGCATGTCCTTCAACAGCCCGGCCAGCGCATCACGATCAGCCACATCACACGCCGCCACCCGCACCACAGCACCGGACCGCTCCAACTCCGCCTTCAACCTCTGCGCCCCGGGCGCCTCCAGACCCCGCCGACTGGTCAGCACCAAACTGCGCACACCATGCACAGCCACCAGATGCCGCGCCACCACAGCACCCAGCGTCCCCGTCCCACCCGTCACCAACACCGTGCCACCCGCACGGAACACCGGCTCCACAGACCCCGGCACGACCGCCCGCACCAGCCGCGGCACGAACACCCCGCCCGAACGCACCGCAACCTGCGACTCACCCGAAGCCACCACACCCGCCAACACCCCACCCACAGGCACCGGCTCACCCACCGCCACATCAAGCAGAACAATCCGGCCGGGATTCTCCGCCTGCGCCGAACGCACCAGACCCCACACCGCAGCCGCCACCGGATCCACCACACCAGACCCGCCACCACCAGCAGCATCCACCGAGCCGGCAACATCCACCGCACCCCGCGTCACCACCACCAAACACCCCGAACCCGACGACACAAGAAACGACTGCACACCGGACAGAACATCGGCGGAGACCCGGCAAACGTCCCCGGCACTCAGCGCAGCCGACTCCACCTCCAGCAACTCCACCTCGGCATCGACCGCGACGTCGTCCGCGTCCTCACGCACCGGCACAGGAGACCACTCCACCCGGAACAACGCATCACCACCACCCCCACCCGACACCCGCAACTGCTCCTCAGTGACCGCCCGCAGCACAAGCGACTCCACCGACGCAACCGGAACACCCGCACCATCGGCCAAGTCGAGCGACAACGACTCCGCCCCCGTGGACGTCAGCCGGACCCGCAACGACGACGCACCTGAAGCGTGCAGGGACACACCACTCCACGCGAACGGCAGTCGTACGCCTCCGCCGCCCTCGTCATCTGAACCGTGCGGCTCCGCGAAGGCTCCAGCATGCAGCGCGGCGTCCAACAGCGCCGGATGCAGACCGAACCCGGCAGCCGCGTCCGCTTCTCCCGACGGCAACGCGACCTCGGCGAACACCTGGTCGTCCCGGCGCCACACCGCACGCAATCCCTGGAACACCGGCCCGTAACCGTATCCTCGGTCGGCCAACCCCTCATACAGGTCCGTCACGTTCACGGCCACCGCACCCTCCGGCGGCCACACACGGAACGCGGCGCCAGGGACGGGCGCCTCGGCACTGAGCTGGCCGCTGGCGTGGCGGACCCACGGACTGCCGGCCTCGGTGTCGTCGGGCCGCGAGTACACCGCGACCGACCGGACTCCGTTGCCGGTGTCCGCACCGACCGAGACCTGGATACGCACCGCGCCCTTGTCAGGGATCACCAGAGGGGCTTCGATGATCAACTCGCGCAGGGACCGCGCACCGACCTCGTCCCCGGCACGGACAGCGAGTTCCACAAGAGCGGTACCCGGCAGCAGAACCGTGCCGGACACGGCGTGGTCCGCCAGCCACGGCTGCGCGGCCAGCGACAACCGGCCCGTGGCAACCACACCACCGGTATCGGGAACACTGATCACCGAGTCGAGCAGCGGATGCTCCACCGCGAACGCGGGGTCAGCCACCGGCACGTTCGAGTTCAGCCAGTAGCGCTGGCGCTGGAAGGCGTACGTGGGCAGATCCACACGGCGGGCTCCGGCCCCGGCGAACACCTGCTCCCAGTCCACATCCACACCACGCGAGTGCAACTGCCCGAGAGTGACCAGCAGCGCCCGGCCCTCCGGCACGTCCCGCCGCAGCGACGGGACACAGTCCTGCGCCACCATCCCCGACAGCACCCCATCAGGACCCAACTCCAGGAACGTGGACACCTTCTGCTCCCGCAACGCCTGGACACCGTCGTGGAAACGGACCGTGCCACGCACGTGCTCCACCCAGTACTCCGGCGAACACAACCGGCCCGCGTCCGCCACCTCACCCGTCAGATTCGACACCACCGGCACAACAGGCTCGTGATACGTCAGCCCCGCCGCGACGCGGCGGAACTCCTCCAGCATCGGATCCATCAACGACGAATGGAAAGCATGCGAGACCCGCAACCGCTTGGTTCGGCGGTCCTCGAAACGGGACACCACCTGTGCGACCGCATCCCCGGCACCCGACAGCACCAGCGACGTCGGGCCGTTGATCGCGGCGATACTCACACCCTCGGTCAGCAAAGGCGTGACCTCATCCTCCGCCGCCTCGACCGCGAACATCACCCCACCCGACGGCAACGCCTGCATCAACCGGCCCCGCGCCACCACCAAAGCCGCCGCATCCTCCAACGACCACACACCCGCCACAAACGCAGCCGTCACCTCACCAATCGAATGACCCGCCACATAGTGGGGACGCACACCCCACGACTCCACCAGCCGGAACAACGCCACCTCAACCGCGAACAGAGCCGGCTGCGCATACCGCGTCTCATCCAACAGCGCCGCCTCATCACCGAAGACCAAATCCTTCAGCGAACGCCCAAGACCCTCGTCCACAACGGCGCACACCTCATTGAACGCCTCCGCGAACACCGGGAACGCTTCATACAGACCGCGTCCCATCCCCACCCGCTGCGAACCCTGACCCGTGAACAACACACCCAGACGACCCGCAACCACACCCTGCGGATCCACCGACGCGAGCCCCTCCCGCGCCTCGTCCACCGAACCCGCCACCACCACCGCACGATGATCGAAACGAGCACGACTCGTCGCCAGCGAATACGCCACATCCGGCAGAGTCAGCCCTCGCTCCTGGCCAAGGAACTCAGCCAGCCGCGCCACCTGAGCGCGTACCGCCTCCGGCGACCTGCCCGACACCACCAACGGCACCACACCATCACGCACCACACCACCCGGCACCACAGGCGCGACAGGCGCGACAGGCGCGACAGCCTCAAGGATCACGTGTGCATTGGTGCCGCTGATACCGAAGGAGGAGACCGCCGCGCGGCGCGGACGGTCCGGCACCGCCGGCCACTCCCTCGACTCGGTCAGCAACTCCACCGCACCCGCCGACCAGTCCACCTTCGGCGACGGCTCATCCACATGCAACGTCTTCGGCAGCACACCATGCCGCATCGCCTGCACCATCTTGATCACACCCGCCACACCCGCAGCGGCCTGCGCATGACCGATGTTCGACTTCAACGACCCCAGCCACAACGGCCGGTCCTCACCCGACCGCTCCTGACCGTACGTCGCGATCAACGCCTGCGCCTCGATCGGATCACCCAACGACGTACCCGTACCATGCGCCTCCACCGCATCCACATCGGCCGCCGACAACCCCGCACTCGCCAACGCCTGCCGGATCACACGCTGCTGGGAGGGACCGTTCGGAGCGGTAATGCCGTTCGACGCACCGTCCTGGTTCACCGCACTGCCCCGCACCAGAGCCAGCACCTCATGGCCGTTGCGCCGCGCGTCCGACAAACGCTCCAGCAGCACCAGGCCCACACCCTCAGCCCACGACGTACCGTCCGCACCCGCCGCGAACGACTTGCACCTCCCATCCGCAGCAAGGCCCCGCTGCCGCGAGAACTGCACGAACGCGATCGGTGTGGACATCACCGCCACGCCTCCGGCCAGGGCGAGCGAACACTCACCATTCCGCAGCGCCTGGATTGCCGAGTGCATCGCCACCAACGATGACGAACACGCCGTGTCCACCGTCACGGAAGGGCCCTCGAGCCCGAGAGCGTACGAGATACGGCCGGAGGCCAGACTGCCCGCGGCCACCGCTTCGCTGTAGTCGTGGTACATGGCGCCGGCGAAGACGCCCGTCCGGCTGCCCTTCAGCGACGTCGGATCAATACCGGCCCGCTCCAACACCTCCCACGACGTCTCCAACAGCAACCGCTGCTGCGGATCCATCGCCAACGCCTCACGCGGACTGATCCCGAAGAACCCCGGATCGAACTCCCCCGCATCATGCAGGAACCCACCATGACGAACCGACGACTTACCCACCGCGTCCGGATCAGGATCGAACAACCGCTCCACATCCCAGCCCCGGTCCTCCGGGAACGCCGAGATACCATCACGTCCCTCGGCCACCAGACGCCACAGATCCTCCGGCGAACCCACACCACCGGGCAGCCGACACCCCATCGCCACAATCGCGATCGGATCCTCCGCCACCGAAACCGCAGACAGCCCCCGGCCAGCCACCGCCTCAGCGGCCACCGCCTCCTCGCCCACCAACTCCAGACGCAAAAACTCAGCCAGCACACCCGGCGACGGATAATCAAAAATCAACGTCGCCGGCAACCGAAGACCCGTCACCGCATTCAAACGGTTCCGCAACTCCACCGCCGTCAACGAATCAAAACCAAGATCGTTGAACGCCTGCCCGGCCCCGATACTCCCCGCACCCGCATGCCCCAACACCACCGCCGCCTCACCCGACACCAACTCAACGAGGTGACGCTTCTGCTCGTCGACCGCGAGCGCCGCCAACGAACCGGTCAAGGAGTCTCCGGTGGTGCTGCCGCTCTCGGCGAATGCGGTTCGGCGTGGCCTGCGGACCAGGCCCCGCAGCATGGAGGGCATCTGGTCGGTGGCCGCCTGCTCGGTGAGGGCGGCGAAGTCGAACTTGACGGGAACCAGGTGCGCTTCGCCAGCACCGACACCAGCGTCGAAGAGCGCCATGCCCTCATCGACGGACAACGGACGAACACCACCACGGCTCATACGGGCCTGGTCGGACTCCCCGAGCGAACCCGTCATCGCACTCGACGCACCCCACAAGCCCCACGCCAGCGACACGGCAGGCAGACCCTGCCCACGACGCCACTGCGCGAAAGCATCCAGGAACGCGTTCGCCGCCGAATAGTTGCCCTGCCCCGGACCACCAAGCACACCCGACGCCGAGGAATACAAGACAAAAGCGTCCAGGTCCATGCCCTGGGTCACCTCATGCAGCGTCAAAACCGCATCGACCTTCGGACGGAACACCCCCGCCAACCGCCCCGGCGTCAACCCCGCAATCACACCGTCATCCAGCACACCAGCGGTATGCACCACACCCGACAACGGAGCATCAGCAAGCATGTCCTTCAACAGCCCGGCCAGCGCATCACGATCAGCCACATCACACGCCGCCACCCGCACCACAGCACCGGCCCGCTCCAACTCCGCCTTCAACACCTGCGCCCCGGGCGCCTCCAGACCCCGCCGACTGGTCAGCACCAAACTGCGCACACCATGCACAGCCACCAGATGCCGCGCCACCACAGCACCCAGCGTCCCCGTCCCACCCGTCACCAACACCGTGCCACCCGCACGGAACACCGGCTCGACAGACACCGGGGACGCGACGCGTGACAACCGCGGCACGAACACCCCGCCCGAACGCACCGCAACCTGCGGCTCACCCGAAGCCACCACACCCGCCAACACCCCACCCACAGGCACCGGCTCACCCACCGCCACATCAAGCAGAACAATCCGGCCGGGATTCTCCGCCTGCGCCGAACGCACCAGACCCCACACCGCAGCCGCCACCGGATCCACCACACCAGACCCGCCACCACCAGCAGCATCCACCGAGCCGGCAACATCCACCGCACCCCGCGTCACCACCACCAAACACCCCGAACCCGACGACCCCAGGAACGACTGAACCACGGACAGAACATCGGCAGAGACCCGGCAAACGTCCTCAGCACTCAGCGCAGCCGACTCCACCTCCAGCAACTCCACCTCGGCATCGACCGCGACGTCGTCCGCGTCCTCACGCACCGGCACAGGAGACCACTCCACCCGGAACAACGCATCACCACCACCCCCACCCGACACCCGCAACTGCTCCTCAGTGACCGCCCGCAGCACAAGCGACTCCACCGACGCAACCGGAACACCCGCACCATCGGCCAAGTCGAGCGACAACGACTCCGCCCCCGTGGACGTCAGCCGGACCCGCAACGACGACGCACCCGAAGCGTGCAGGGACACACCGCTCCACGCGAACGGCAGGAACAGCCCGTCCCCGTCGGACTCGCGCGCACCGGAGAAAGCCCCGGCGTGCAGCGCGGCATCCAGAAGCGCCGGGTGCAGACCGAACCCGCCGACCGAGTCCACCTCACTCGACGGCAACGCGACTTCCGCGAACACCTCGTCCTTACGCCGCCACACCGCACGCAATCCCTGAAAAGCCGGCCCATAGCCATAACCACGGGCGCCCAGCTCTGCGTACAGGTGCGACACGTCCACGGCCACCGCACCCTCCGGCGGCCATACACTCAACTCCGCACCGGCCACGGGCACATCCCCGCCCAGCTGGCCACTCGCATGACGTACCCAGGCGGAATCCGCATCGACATCATCAGCCCGCGAGTACACCGCGACCGACCGGACTCCGCTGCCGCTGTCCTCACCGATCGAGACCTGCACCCGTACCGCGCCCTCTTCGGGAACCACCAGCGGAGCCTCGATCACCAGCTCCCGCAGCACCTCCGCACCAACCTCGTCGCCCGCACGAATTGCCAACTCCACCAGGGCGGCACCCGGCAGCAGGACCGTGCCGGACACGGCGTGGTCGGCCAACCATGGCTGTGCGGCCAGCGACAGCCGGCCAGTGGCGACGACTCCGCCCGTCTCGGGCACACCCACCACGATGTCGAGCAGTGGATGTCCGGTGGCCAGGGCCGGGTCCCCGCCGGACACCGACGGGTTCAGCCAGTAGCGCTGGCGTTGGAAGGCGTAGGTGGGCAGATCCACACGGCGGGCACCGGTCCCCGCGAACACCTGCTCCCAGTCCACATCCACACCACGCGAGTGCAACTGCCCGAGAGTGACCAGCAGCGCCCGGTCCTCCGGCATGTCCCGCCGCAGCGACGGGACACAGTCCTGCGCCACCATCCCCGACAGCACCCCGTCAGGACCCAACTCCAGGAACGTGGACACCTTCTGGCCGCGTAACGCCTGGACAGCGTCGTGGAAACGGACCGTGCCACGCACGTGCTCCACCCAGTACTCCGGCGAACACAACCGGCCCGCGTCCGCCACCT
This sequence comes from Streptomyces sp. NBC_00076, assembly GCF_045041235.1. Taxonomy (NCBI): domain Bacteria; kingdom Bacillati; phylum Actinomycetota; class Actinomycetes; order Kitasatosporales; family Streptomycetaceae; genus Streptomyces; species Streptomyces sp. NBC_00076. The sequence continues at coordinate 9,732,150 of NZ_CP108242.1, read as the reverse complement.
CACCCGTCAGGTTCGACACCACCGGCACAGCAGGCTCGTGATACGTCAGCCCCGCCGCGACGCGGCGGAACTCCTCCAGCATCGGATCCATCAACGACGAATGAAAAGCATGCGAGACCCGCAACCGCTTGGTTCGGCGGTCCTCGAAACGGGCCACCACCTGCGCGACCGCATCCCCGGCACCCGACAGCACCAACGACGTCGCACCATTGATCGCGGCGATACTCACACCCTCGGTCAGCAAAGGAGCGACCTCATCCTCCGCCGCCTCGACCGCGAACATCACCCCACCCGACGGCAACGCCTGCATCAACCGGCCCCGCGCCACCACCAAAGCCGCCGCATCCTCCAACGACCACACACCCGCCACAAACGCAGCCGTCACCTCACCGATCGAATGACCAGCCACAACATCAGCGCGCACACCCCACGACTCCACCAGCCGGAACAACGCCACCTCAACCGCGAACAGAGCCGGCTGCGCATACCGCGTCTCATCCAACAGCGCCGCCACATCACCGAAGACCAAATCCTTCAGCGAGCGGCCCAGGCTCTTGTCCACGGCCGCGCACACCTCGTCGAAAGCCTCCGCGAACACCGGGAAGGCGGCGTGCAGTTCGCGTCCCATCCCCACCCGCTGCGCACCCTGACCCGTGAACAGCACACCCAGACGACCCGCAACCACAGATTCCGGCCGTACCGACGCGAGCCCCTCCCGCGCCTCGTCCACCGAACCCGCCACCACCACCGCACGATGATCGAAACGAGCACGCGTCGTCGCCAGCGAATAGGCGGCGTCCGTAAGGCTCAGTTCACGGTGCTCGTCAGGTTGCGCGTCAAGGAACTCGGCCAGCCGCACCGCCTGAGCACGCACCGCCTCCGGCGACCTGCCCGACACCACCAACGGCACCACACCATCACGCACCACACCACCCGGCACCACCGCACGCTCCACCGGACCCGCAGGCTCAACGCCCTCCAAAATCACATGCGCATTCGTCCCACTGATACCGAACGCCGACACACCAGCGCGCCTAGGACGGTCAGCGGACGCCGGCCACTCCCGCGACTCCGTCAGCAACTCCACCGCACCCGCCGACCAGTCCACCTTCGGCGACGGCTCATCCACATGCAACGTCTTCGGCAGCACACCATGCCGCATCGCCTGCACCATCTTGATCACACCCGCCACACCAGCGGTCGCCTGGGTGTGACCGAGGTTCGACTTCACCGACCCCAGCCACAACGGCCGGTCCGCCGGGCGCCCTTGCCCGTACGTCGCGATCAACGCCTGCGCCTCGATCGGATCACCCAACGACGTACCCGTACCGTGCGCCTCCACGGCATCGACGTCCCTGGCGAGCAACCCGGAGTTGGTCAGTGCCTGGCGGATGACACGTCGCTGCGAGGGACCATTGGGCGCGGTGAGACCGTTGGACGCGCCGTCCTGGTTCACCGCACTGCCGCGCACGACCGCCAGGACGTCGTGGCCGTTGCGCCGCGCGTCCGACAGACGCTCCAGCAGCAGCAGGCCCACACCCTCCGCCCACGACGTACCGTCCGCGCCCTCGGCGAACGCCTTGCAGCGCGCGTCCGATGCCAGGCCACGCTGCCTCGAGAAGGCCACGAACGCGCCCGGCGTGGCCATGACGGACACACCGCCGGCCAGGGCGAGCGAACACTCGCCGCTGCGCAGCGCCTGGGCTGCCAGGTGGATGGCGACCAGCGCGGAGGAGCAGGCGGTGTCGATGGAGACGGCAGGGCCCTCGAAGCCGAACGTGTACGAGACACGGCCGGAGGTGACCGCACCGGCGCTGCCGGTCAGGGCGTACCCCTCGGTGCTGGACTCCCCGCCCTCGAGGCTCGGGATGTAGTCCTGAGGCTTGGTCCCGGCGAAGACACCCACGTTGCGGCCCCGCAGTGAGGTCGGGTCGATGCCCGCCCGCTCGAAGACCTCCCACGAGGTCTCCAGCAGCAGCCGCTGCTGCGGATCCATCGCCAACGCCTCACGCGGGCTGATTCCGAAGAAGGCAGCGTCGAACTCAGCGGCGTTGGTGACGAAGCCGCCCTCCTTGACGTACGACTTCCCGGGGCGCTCGGGGTCGGGGTCGAACAACCCGTTCACGTCCCAGCCGCGGTCGGTCGGGAACGCCGAGATGCCGTCGGTTCCGCCTGCGACCAGCTCCCACAGGTCCTCGGGTGAGGACACGCCGCCGGGGAGGCGGCAGCCCATGGAGACGATCGCGATCGGTTCCGTCTTCTCGGATTCGACCTCGCGCAGCCGCTTGCGCGCCTGGCTGAGATCGGCGAGGGCGCGCTTGAGGTAGTCACGCAGCTTGTCGTCGTTCGTGCTCATCGAAAGTCCTTCTGCTCAACAGGTGTGGGGGCCGGCGCCGCGGTCAGGAAGAGCCGAGCTCGTTCTCTGCGAAGCTGAAGAGTTCATCGTCGGAGGCGGAATCGAGGTCGAAGTTCGCCTCGTCCTCCACGAGGGCACCGGACGCCGCACACCGGATCGCCAGGGTTTGCAGGCGCTTGGCCGTCTGGGCCAGGACGTCGTCGTCCAGGGACGTACTGCTCAACGCCGCTTCCAGTCGGTCCAGTTCGGCGAGCACGGACATCGGCGAGACGCCCAGTTGCTCGAGCAGGACGTCGGCGAGAGCGGCCGGCGTCGGGTAGTCGAACACGGCCGAGGCGGGGAGTTGGAGCCCCGTGGCCGCCGTGAGCCGGTTGCGTAGTTCCACGCCTGTGAGCGAGTCGAAGCCGAGGTCCTTGAAGGCACGGTCCGGTGCGATGACATCCTGCCCGCGACGGCCGCCCAGGACGATCGCTGCGTCGGCACTCACCAGGTCGAGCAGGGCACGCTGCCGCTCAGGTTGCGGCATCTTCGCCAGCCGGTCGGCCAGGGACTCCCCCGCCGCGCTGCCGGTGCCACTGGCGGTATCGGTGCGGACGGTCCGGCGTGGCCTGCGGACCAGGCCCCGCAGCATGGAGGGCATCTGGTCGGTGGCCGCCTGCTCGGTGAGGGCGGCGAAGTCGAACTTGACGGGAACCAGGTGCGCTTCGCCAGCACCGACACCAGCGTCGAAGAGCGCCATGCCCTCATCGACGGACAACGGACGAACACCACCACGGCTCATACGGGCCTGGTCGGACTCCCCGAGCGAACCCGTCATCGCACTCGACGCACCCCACAAGCCCCACGCCAGCGACACGGCAGGCAGACCCTGCCCACGACGCCACTGCGCGAAAGCATCCAGGAACGCGTTCGCCGCCGAATAGTTGCCCTGCCCCGGACCACCAAGCACACCCGACGCCGAGGAATACAAGACAAAAGCGTCCAGGTCCATGCCCTGGGTCACCTCATGCAGCGTCAAAACCGCATCGACCTTCGGACGGAACACCCCCGCCAACCGCCCCGGCGTCAACCCCGCAATCACACCGTCATCCAGCACACCAGCGGTATGCACCACACCCGACAACGGAGCATCAGCAAGCATGTCCTTCAACAGCCCGGCCAGCGCATCACGATCAGCCACATCACACGCCGCCACCCGCACCACAGCACCGGCCCGCTCCAACTCCGCCTTCAACACCTGCGCCCCGGGCGCCTCCAGACCCCGCCGACTGGTCAGCACCAAACTGCGCACACCATGCACAGCCACCAGATGCCGCGCCACCACAGCACCCAGCGTCCCCGTCCCACCCGTCACCAACACCGTGCCACCCGCACGGAACACCGGCTCGACAGACACCGGGGACGCGACGCGTGACAACCGCGGCACGAACACCCCGCCCGAACGCACCGCAACCTGCGGCTCACCCGAAGCCACCACACCCGCCAACACCCCACCCACAGGCACCGGCTCACCCACCGCCACATCAAGCAGAACAATCCGGCCGGGATTCTCCGCCTGCGCCGAACGCACCAGACCCCACACCGCAGCCGCCACCGGATCCACCACACCAGACCCGCCACCACCAGCAGCATCCACCGAGCCGGCAACATCCACCGCACCCCGCGTCACCACCACCAAACACCCCGAACCCGACGACCCCAGGAACGACTGAACCACGGACAGAACATCGGCAGAGACCCGGCAAACGTCCTCAGCACTCAGCGCAGCCGACTCCACCTCCAGCAACTCCACCGCGACGTCGTCCGCGTCGTCACGCACCGGCACAGGAGACCACTCCACCCGGAACAACGCATCACCACCACCCCCACCCGACACCCGCAACTGCTCCTCAGTGACCGCCCGCAGCACAAGCGACTCCACCGACGCAACCAAGGCACCTTCGCCACCGGCATCGAAGATTTCCAGGCGCGACGCGTCGGAACCGCTCGCGGCCGGTGTCACCCGGACCCGGACGGCCGCGGCACCGGTGGCGTGCAGGGTCACCCCACGCCACTCCGCGGACAGGCCGGAGTACCCGGTCGCATGGGCCGCGGCCTCCAGAAGCACCGGGTGCAGACCGAAGCGTCCAGCGTCCGCAGCGAGTTCCTCGCCCAGGGCGAGCTCGAAGTACTCCTCCTGCGCGGCCGCGCCACCACTTGGTGACGGAACCGTGCCAGAGGGCGTCAGCGTGCCGGTGGCGTGGCGGGTCCAGGGCTCGTCGCCCTGTTCGGCGCGGGTGTACACGCCCACCGTGCGGTGCCCTTCGTCATCGGCGCCCCCGACGGAGACCTGCACACGAAGGGCTCCCGTGGCCGGCAGCACGATCGGTGTCTCGATCGTCAGCTCACGCACCGTACCGGCGCCGACCTCATCGCCCGCGCGGATCGCCAGTTCGACCAGGGCGGCCCCCGGCACCATGCCGGTGCCTGTGCTTGTGCCCGACACGGAGTCCTCGACCAGCCATGGCTGAGCCTTGCGCGACAACCGTCCAGTACACAGCACACCTCCGGTCTCCGGCACTGCCATCACCGCGCTGAGCAGCGGGTGACCCAATGACACGTCAGTCGTCGGAGCGGTGGCGGCCAGCCAGTAGCGCTGGCGTTGGAAGGCGTAGGTGGGCAGATCCACACGACGGGCACCGGTCCCCGCGAACACCTGCTCCCAGTCCACATCGACACCACGCGAGTGCAACTGCCCGAGAGTGACCAGCAGCGCCCGGTCCTCCGGCACGTCCCGCCGCAGCGACGGGACACAGTCCTGCGCCACCATCCCCGACAGCACCCCATCAGGACCCAACTCCAGGAACGTGGACACCTTCTGGCCGCGCAACGCCTGGACACCGTCGTGGAAACGGACCGTGCCACGCACGTGCTCCACCCAGTACTCCGGCGAACACAACCGGCCCGCGTCCGCCACCTCACCCGTCAGATTCGACACCACCGGCACAGCAGGCTCGTGATACGTCAGCCCCGCCACGACCCGCCGGAACTCCTCCAGCATCGGATCCATCAACGACGAATGGAAAGCGTGCGACACACGCAACCGCTTGGTTCGGCGGTCCTCGAAACGGGACACCACCTGCGCGACCGCATCCTCCGCACCCGACAGCACCAGCGACGTCGCACCATTGATCGCAGCGATACTCACACCCCCGGTCAACAGGGGCGTGACCTCATCCTCCGCCGCCTCGACCGCGAACATCACCCCACCCGACGGCAACGCCTGCATCAACCGGCCCCGCGCCACCACCAAAGCCGCCGCATCCTCCAACGACCACACACCCGCCACAAACGCAGCCGTCACCTCACCAATCGAATGACCCGCCACAACATCAGCGCGCACACCCCACGACTCCACCAGCCGGAACAACGCCACCTCAACCGCGAACAGAGCCGGCTGCGCATACCGCGTCTCATCCAACAGCGCCGCCACATCACCGAAGACCAAATCCTTCAGCGAGCGGCCCAGGCTCTTGTCCACGGCCGCGCACACCCCGTCGAAAGCCTCCGCGAACACCGGGAAGGCGGCGTGCAGTTCGCGTCCCATCCCCACCCGCTGCGAACCCTGACCCGTGAACAACACACCCAGACGACCCGCAACCACAGATTCCGGCCGTACCGACGCGAGCCCCTCCCGCGCCTCGTCCACCGAACCCGCCACCACCACCGCACGATGATCGAAACGAGCACGAGTCGTCGCCAGCGAATACGCGACGTCCGACAGAGTCAGCCCACGCTCCTGGTCAAGGAACCCGGCCAGCCGCACCGCCTGAGCACGCACCGCCTCCGGCGACCTGCCCGACACCACCAACGGCACCGCACCATCACGCACCACACCACCCGGCACCACCGCACGCTCCACCGGGCCCGCAGGCTCAACGCCCTCCAAAATCACATGCGCATTCGTCCCACTGATACCGAACGCCGACACACCAGCGCGCCTAGGACGGTCAGCGGACGCCGGCCACTCCCGCGACTCCGTCAGCAACTCCACCGCACCCGCCGACCAGTCCACCTCCGACGACGGCTCATCCACATGCAACGTCTTCGGCAGCACACCATGCCGCATCGCCTGCACCATCTTGATCACACCCGCCACACCCGCGGTGGCTCCCGTGTGACCGAGGTTCGACTTCAGGGCCCCGAGCAGCAGCGGCCGGTCGTCGCCGGGCCGCTCCTGGCCGTAGGTCGCGATCAACGCCTGCGCCTCGATCGGATCACCCAACGACGTACCCGTACCATGCGCCTCCACCGCATCCACGTCAGCCGCCGACAACCCCGCACTCGCCAACGCCTGCCGGATCACACGCTGCTGGGAGGGACCATTCGGAGCGGTCAGGCCGTTGGACGCACCGTCCTGGTTCACCGCACTGCCCCGCACCAGAGCCAGCACCTCATGGCCGTTACGCCGCGCGTCCGACAGACGCTCCAGCAGGACGACTCCGACGCCCTCGGCCCAGCCCGTGCCGTCCGCGCCCTCGGCGAACGCCTTGCAGCGCCCGTCCGGCGCCAGGCCCCGCTGCCGTGAGAACTCGACGAAGACGCCGGGGCTGGACATCACGGCCACGCCGCCGGCCAGGGCGAGCGAGCACTCACCATTGCGCAGGGCCTGCATCGCGGAGTGCATCGCCACCAACGAGGACGAGCAAGCCGTGTCGATGGTGAGTGCGGGGCCCTCCAGGCCAAGGACGTACGACACGCGGCCGGAGGCGACGCTGCCCGCGCTGCCGGTCAGAGCGTAGCCCTCGGTGCCGTCGGTGCCGCCGCCGAGGCGCGGGGTGTAGTCCTGGGCTCCCATGCCGGTGAAGACACCGACGTCCTTCCCTCTCAGTGACATCGGGTCGATGCCCGCCCGCTCGAAGACCTCCCACGAGGTCTCCAGCAGCAGCCGCTGCTGCGGATCCATCGCCAGCGCCTCACGGGGGTTGATGCCGAAGAAGCCGGCGTCGAAGTCGGCGACGCCGTGCAGGAAGCCGCCCTTGCGGACGTAGGTCGTGCCGGGGGCGTCCGGGTCGTCGGAGAGCAGACCGTCCAGGTCCCAGCCGCGGTCGGCCGGGAAGTCGACGAGCGCGTCGCGGCCCTCGGCGAGCAGGGTCCACAGGTCCTCGGGAGAGGTCACGCCGCCGGGGAGGCGGCAGCCCATGGAGACGATCGCGATCGGGTCGTCGGCCGCGGGGGACGGTGACAGGGCGACGGCGGGCAGGGCCGCGGCGGCATCGTCGCCGACGAGTTCCGCGCGGAGGTGGTCGGCCAGCGCCCTGGGGTTCGGGTAGTCGAAGACGAGAGTGGCGGGCAGGCGCAGCTGTGTGGCGGCGTTGAGACGGTTGCGCAGTTCGACCGCGGTGACCGAGTCGAACCCGATCTCCTTGAACGCCCTGTCCTCCTCGACGCCTTCTGCGTCCGTGTGACCCAGGACGGCTCCGGCTTCGGTCCGCACCAGGCTCACCAGCAGGTGTTCCTGTCCGGCCGGTGAGAGCTCCAGGAGTTCGGCACGCAGGACGGAGGCGTCGGTGCCTGGGCTTTCCTCGGTGTTGCCGACGAGGAGTTCGGTGACCTCGGGCAGGCCGCGCAGCAGGGGCCGGGGGCGGCTGAGGGTGAAGGCCGGGGCGAAGCGGGTCCAGTCGATGCCGGCGACGACCACGTGGGTCTCGTCGTGCTCGACGGCCTGCACGAGGGCGGTCACACCGAGGTGGGGTTCCATCAGGGAGAGGCCGAGCTTGGCGAACTCCCCCGCCATCGACGCGTCGACCATGCCGCCGCCGTCCCACGCGCCCCAGGCGATGGAGGTGGCTGTCAGTCCGCGGGCGCGGCGGTGGTGGGCCAGCGCGTCGAGGTACGCGTTGGCTCCGGCGTACGACGTCAGACCGTTGCTGCCCCAGGCGGTGGCGCCGGAGGAGAAGAGGACGAAGGCGTCGAGTTCGCGGTCGCCGAGCAGGTCGTCGAGGTGACGGGCGCCGGCGATCTTGGCGCGGCCCATCTCGGCGAACTGCTCGACCGTGAGCTGGGACAGGGGTGATTCGGTCTGGGGCGCGCCGGCGAGGTGCAGGACGGCGGTCAGTGGCAGTTCGGCGGGGACGGCGTCGAGGAGGGCGGCGACCGTGTCGCGGTCGCCGATGTCGCAGGCGGTGATGGTGACCCGGGTGCCGTGGGCCTCGAGTTCGGTGCGCAGTTCACCGGCGCCGGGGGCGTCGGGGCCGCGGCGGCTGGTCAGCACCAGATGTTCGGCGCCGAGCTCGGCCAGTCGGCGGGCGACGTGGGCTCCTGTGCCGCCCGTGCCACCGGTGATCAGGACGGTGCCGCGCGGAGTCCAGGGCTTGGGGGCCGGGGTGCCGTCCAGCGGGGCGCGGCGCATGCGGCGGGCGTGCAGGCCGTCGGGGCGTACGGCGAGTTGGTCCTCCTCGTCGGCTCCGGAGAGGGCGGCGCACAGCAGGTCGAGGGTGTGCGGGTCGGGTTCGTCGGTGCCGGAGGGCAGGTCGACGAGGCCACCCCAGGTCCGGGGGTGGTCCAGTGCCAGGACGGTGCCGATGCCCCACATAACGTGTTGGGAGACGTCGGTCAGCTCGGCGGGGTCTGCGACGGCGACGCCGCCGGACGTGACCGCCCACAGGGGTGCCTCGATGCCGGCGTCGCCCAGTGCCTGGACGAGGGTCACGGTGCCGATGGTGCCGCGGGACCAGGTGGTGTGGACGGGGTGCGGCCGGGCGTCGAGGGCCAGGAGCGACACGATCCCTGCGAAGGGCTGGTCGGGCAGGGCGGCGGTCAGCGCGTCCCGGTCCGTGTTCTCGGTGTCGACCTCGATGCGCACGATCCGCGCGCCGCGCTCGGTGAGACCGTCGGCGACGGCTTCGGCGAGCGGACCGCTGTCGGTGCCGGCGGCTATGAGCCAGGTGCCGGAGAGGGTGCCGGTGGTGTCGATCCGGTCCCAGCCGAGGCGGTATCGCCAGCCGTCGACGACGGACCGGTCCCGTCGGCGGCGTCGCCAGGAGGAGAGTGCCGGCAGGACTTCGTCGAGTACGGAGGCCTTCAGCTGGAGGTCGTCGGCGAGGGCGTCGGTGTCGCCGGCCTCGATCGCGGCCCAGAAGGCGCTGTCGACGGGGTCGGCCTCGACGGCGGGCCTGTCGTTCGCATCGAGCCAGTAGCGCTGGTGTTGGAAGGGATACGTCGGCAACTCCACCCGCCGCGCCCCCCGCACATCGAACGCAGCCTCCCAATCAACATCAACACCCCCCGCGAACACCTCACCCACCGACCGCAAAAACCGCTCCAGACCCCCCTCACCACGACGCAACGACCCCACCACCAGGCCGTCCACACCCACCGCACCCATCGTCTCCGCCACCACAAAACCCAGCACCGGATGCGGACTCATCTCCACAAACACCCGCCGCCCCTCACCCAACAGCTGCCGCGTCACCCCCTCCAAACGCACCGGCTCCCGCAAATTCCGATACCAATACCCCCCGTCCAACAACGCCGTATCCACCACCCCACCCGTCACCGTCGAATAAAAAGGCACCCCCGACGACCGAGCCGACACACCCCCCAACACCCCCGCCAACTCACCCTCAACCCGCTCCACCTCCACCGAATGAGACGCGTAATCCACCGCAACCCGGCGCACCCGCACCCCCTCACCACGCAACTCCCCCTCCAACACCCCCAACGCATCCACCCCACCCGCCACCACCACCGACGACGGACCATTCACCGCAGCAACCGACAACCCCCCACCCAAACGCCCCTCCACCACACCCACCGGCAAAGCAACCGACAACATCCCACCCCCACCGGCAAGCGACGACGCAATCACCGCACTACGCCCCGCCACCACCCGCGCACCGTCCTCCAACGACAACGCACCCACCACACACGCCGCCGCGATCTCCCCCTGCGAATGACCCACCACACCAGCCGGCTCCACCCCCACCGACCGCCACAACCCCGCCAACGACACCATCACAGCCCACAACACAGGCTGCACCACATCAACCCGCCCCAACGCCTCCTCATCACCCAACACATCAACCAACGACCACCCCACAAACGGCTCCAACGCCTCCCCACACCGCGCCATCCACTCCGCGAACACCACCGACTCCGACAACAACCCCAACGCCATCCCCACCCACTGCGCCCCCTGACCCGGAAACACAAACACCACACCCCCACCACCATGAACGGCGGTCGGTACCGAGGTGTTCTCTGCCAGGGCGGTGAGGCGGCTCAGTGCTTCCTGCCGAGTGCCGGCGACCACCACACCGCGGTGGTCGAACGCCGCGCGTGAAGTCAGGGAGAGGGCGACGTCGTGGAGGGCGGCCTCGGGCCGGTCCTCCAGGAACGCGGCGAGCCGCCGGGCCTGCTCGCGCAGGGCGTCGGGGGTCTTGCCCGACAGGGCCAGTGGCACCACACCCTGGGGCACGGCCTGTTCGGCTTCCGTCGGTGTGGACTCGACGGATGCCCCGGGTGCGGTGGCTTGGGGGTCCGCCGGGCCGGACTCCTCGGAGGCGGGCGCCGCAGCCTGTGCGGACTCGATGACGACATGGGCGTTGGTGCCGCTGAGACCGAAGGACGACACACCGGCCCGCCGCGGCTCGTCCCGCTCGGGCCACTGACGCGCCTCGGTCAGCAACTCCACCGCACCCGCCGACCAGTCCACCTCAGGCGTCGGAGCGTCCACATGCAACGTCTTCGGCAGCACACCATGCCGCATCGCCTGCACCATCTTGATCACACCCGCCACACCCGCGGCCGACTGGGCGTGACCGATGTTGGACTTCAGCGAACCCAGCCACAGCGGGCGTCCATCGCCGGGCCGCTCCTGGCCGTAGGTGGCGAGGAGGGCCTGAGCCTCGATCGGGTCACCGAGGGACGTACCGGTGCCGTGCGCCTCCACCACGTCGACATCCGCCGCGGACAGCCGGGCGTTCTCCAGCGCCTGCCGGATCACCTCCCGCTGGGCGGGGCCGTTGGGCGAGGTGAGGCCGTTGGAGGCGCCGTCCTGGTTCACGGCGGTGCCGCGGACGACGGCCAGGATCTCGTGGCCGTTGCGGCGGGCGTCCGACAGGCGCTCCAGCAGCAGGACGCCCACCCCCTCGGAGAAGCCGGTGCCGTTGGCGCCGGCGGCGAAGGCGCGGCACCGGCCGTCCGGGGAGAGCCCGCGCTGGCGGGAGAACTCGACGAACATCTTGCTGTCGGCCATCACGGCCGCGCCGCCCGCCAACGCCATCTCCGACTCACCGGTGCGCAGGGACTGTACGGCCAGGTGGATGGCGACCAGCGACGAGGAGCAGGCGGTGTCGACCGTCACCGAGGGGCCCTCGATGCCGAGCGTGTACGACACGCGGCCCGAGGCGAAACTGCCGGTGCTGCCGCGTCCGAGGTACGCCTCCAGGTCCTCGGGGACCTGTCGTACGCGCGGGGCGTAGTCGTGGTGCATGACGCCGGTGTAGAGGCCGATCCTTCGTCCGCGCAGGGAGGTGGGGTCGATGTTGGCGCGTTCGAAGACCTCCCAGGAGGTCTCCAGGAGCAGTCGCTGCTGCGGGTCCATCGCCAGCGCCTCGCGCGGGGAGATCCCGAAGAAGGGCGCGTCGAAACCGGCCACGTCGTCGAGGAAGCCGCCCTCACGAACGTAGGACGTTCCCGGTGCGTCGGGGTCCGGGTCGTAGATGCCCTCCAGGTCCCAGCCTCGGTCGGCCGGGAAGGGGGTGATGCCGTCGATGCCGTCGGCCACCATCCGCCAGAGGTCCTCGGGGGAGGTCACGCCTCCCGGCAGACGACAGGCCATACCGACGATGGCGATGGGCTCCCATGCCTTCTCCTCGACCTCGCGCAGTCGGCGGGTTGCCTGACGGGCGGTGGCAACGGCCTTGTTGAGGTATTCGCGGTACTTCTTGTCGTCGGCCATGGGGAAGGTCAGCTCCTAGAGAAAGACTTCTGACGGCGAGTGGGCGGCGGGGACGGCTGCGCCAGGAAGCGGGGACGGCTGCGTCAGGAAGCCGTGAACTCGTTGAACTCGTTGTCGATGATGTCGAAGACCTCGTCGTCGGTGACCGAGTCGAGGTCGTCGTCCGTTCCGTCCTGGGCGGCGTCCGGGGACCACTTGGCCAGCAGGACCTGCAGGGCGGCGGTGACCTGGGCGCGGACCGCCCGGTCGTCGGGTACGGAGGCGAGCGTGGTCCTGAGCTTCTCGACCTCGGCGACCGCCCGGTGCACCGGGGGCCCGCCCTCCGGAGCGAGCGCCTCACGCAGGTGGGCGACGAGCACGACCGGTGCCGGGTGGTCGAAGAGCAGCGTGGCGGGCAGCCGCAGGCCGGTGGCCGCGGACAGCTTGTTGCGCAGTTCGACCGCGGTGAGCGAGTCGAAGCCCAGCTCCTGGAAGGCACGGTCCGGATGGACGGCGTGCGCGTCCCGGTGGCCGAGCACGACGGCGGTCTCCGCGCGGACCAGGTCGAGCAGAATCTCGTTCTGAGCGCCCTCGTCGAGACCGGCCAGGCGCTGGCGCAGCGAGCCTGCTGTGGCGAGGTCGGCACGCCTTGCGCGGGCTTCGGCCGCCACCATCCGGCGGACCTCGGGCACGCCCTGGAGAAGCGCGGAGGGCCGGGGGGCGGTGAACGCCGCGTGGAAGCGCTTCCAGTCGATGTTCGCGACGGTGAGGCCGCTCTGACCGCCCGTCAGGGCGCGATCGAGGGCGGTCAGCATCAGCTCGGGGCGTACGGTCTCGATGCCCTGGCGGCGCAGTTGCGGTGCCGACGCCGCGTCGACCATGCCGCCGCCTGCCCAGGCGCCCCAGGCGATGGAGGTGGCGGTCCGGCCCTGACCCTGCCGGCGCAGGGCGAGGGCGTCCAGGTAGGCGTTGCCCGCGGAGTAGGCGCTCTGGCTGCCGCTGCCCCAGACTCCCGCGATGGACGAGAAGACGACGAACGCGTCCAGTGGGGTGTCGCCGAGCAGTGCGTCGAGGTGGGCCGCACCTGCCACCTTGGCCGACACGACGGAGCCGAAGTCGTCGGGTGTCGTCTCCTCCAGGGAGCCGAAGCCGTTGACGCCGGCGGCGTGCACCACCGTGCGCACCTGGTCGCCGTCCGCCGTCAGCTTCGCCAGCAGGTCCGCCAGGGCCTGCCGGTCGGTGACGTCGACGGCGGCCACGGTGACCCGGGCGCCGGCCTCGGTGAGTTCGGCGGTCAGTTCGGCGACACCGGGGCTGTCGGGTCCGCGGCGGCTGACGAGGACCAGGTGTCCGGCGCCGCCCGCGGCCATCCGGCGGGCGGCGTGGCCGCCGAGGGCTCCGGTGCCGCCGGTGATCAGTACGGTGCCGGCGGGCTGCCACGGCGTCTCGTCCGGCTGCGGCCGGTACAGCGGTGTCCGCTCCAGGCGTCGGACGAGGACCGTGCCTTCGCGCAGGGCGAGTTGGTCCTCGTCGCCGCTGCCGCCGCCGAGCACCGTGGTGAGCAGGGCGCCCGTCTCGTCGTCGAGGGTGGCGGGGAGGTCGATCAGTCCGCCCCAGCGGCCCGGGTGTTCGAGCGCGGCGACCTGGCCGAGTCCCCACAGAGCGGCCTGGTCGGCGCTGTGCACCGGGTCGGTGTCGGAGGTGGCGACGGCGTTCCGGGTGGCGAGCCAGAGCGGTGCCTCGATGCCGGCGTCGCCGAGCGCCTGGACCAGGGCGAGCGTCGCCGCCAGACCGCCGGTGACTCCGGGGTGGCCGGGGTGGCCGGTCTCGTCGAGAGCGAGCAGGGACAGCACGCCCGTGATGGCGTGCGCGTCGGGCACCGCGCGGGCGAGGAGGTCGGTGAGGGCGCCGCGGCCGGATGTGTCGACGGGCAGGGGTACGACGTGGGTGCCCCGGTCGCCGAGGGCGGTGAGGCACGCGGTGACGGTGGCGTCGCCCGTGTCGCTTGCGGGCATGGCGACCAGCCAGGTGCCGGTGGGTGCCGCTGCCGGGTCCGTGGTCTCGGCCGGGGCCCAGTTCGTGCCGTAGACCATGTTGTCGAGTCGCGAGGATCCGGTCTCGCGGGCCAGCCGGGCTTCGGCGAGCTGTTCCTGGGTCACCTGACGGCCTATGAGGGCGTCGATGCGGGCGACGGGGGCGCCCGCATGGTCGGTGACGGTGACCTGCCAGGTCTCCTCGCCCGCGGGGACGAAGTGTGCCCGCAGGCGGGAGGCTCCGCGGGTCCACAGGGTGATGCCGTTCCAGGAGAAGGGCAGTCGCGGCAGTCCGGTGCCGTAGATCAGCGGGGCGTGCAGCGAGGCGTCGAGCAGGGCGGGGTGCAGGGAGAAGCGTCCCGCGTCCTCCTGCTGCTGCTCGGGCAGCGCGACCTCGGCGAATATCTCGTCGTCGCGGGTCCACACCGCGCGCAGTCCCTGGAAGGCGGGACCGTACTCGTAGCCGCGCTCGGCCAGGTCCGCGTACACGGACGCGGCGTCCACGGGTACGGGGGTGGCATCGGCCGGTGGCCAGGCGAGCGTGGGCTCGATGGAGTCGAGGTCCTCGGGGAGGAGCGTGCCGGTGGCGTGGCGCGTCCAGCCGGGTTCGTCGCCCTCGGGGCGGGAGTGGACGGAGACGGCGCGGCGGCCGGACTCGTCGGGTTCGGTGATCTCGACGCGGACCTGGATGCCGCCGTCCTCGGGGAGGATGAGGGGTGCTTCGATGACGAGTTCCTCGAGGGCGCCGCAGTCGGTCTCGGCGCCGGCGGTGAGGACCAGGTCGACGAAGCCGGTGCCGGGCAGCAGGGCCGTGCCCCATACGGCGTGGTCGGCCAGCCAGGGATGGGTGCGTACGGACCAGCGGCCGGTGAAGGCGACGCCGCCGGTTCCGGGCAGTTCCACGGCGGCGCCGAGGAGCGGGTGTTCGGAAGGGGTGAGGCCGGCGGAGGAGACGTCGCCCTCGGCGCGTTCCGTCTTCAGCCAGTAGCGCTGGTGTTGGAAGGGATACGTCGGCAACTCCACCCGCCGGGCCCCCCGCACATCGAACGCAGCCTCCCAATCAACATCAACACCCCCCGCGAACACCTCACCCACCGACCGCAAAAACCGATCCAGACCCCCCTCACCACGACGCAACGACCCCACCACCAGGCCGTCCACACCCACCGCACCCATCGTCTCCGCCACCACAAAACCCAGCACCGGA
This sequence comes from Streptomyces sp. NBC_00076, assembly GCF_045041235.1. Lineage (NCBI taxonomy): Bacteria > Bacillati > Actinomycetota > Actinomycetes > Kitasatosporales > Streptomycetaceae > Streptomyces > Streptomyces sp. NBC_00076. The sequence goes on along the minus strand of NZ_CP108242.1, from coordinate 9,716,632 downwards.
TGCGGACTCATCTCCACAAACACCCGCCGCCCCTCACCCAACAGCTGCCGCGTCACCCCCTCCAAACGCACCGGCTCCCGCAAATTCCGATACCAATACCCCCCGTCCAACAACGCCGTATCCACCACCCCACCCGTCACCGTCGAATAAAAAGGCACCCCCGACGACACCGCCGACACACCCCCCAACACCCCCGCCAACTCACCCTCAACCCGCTCCACCTCCACCGAATGAGACGCGTAATCCACCGCAACCCGGCGCACCCGCACCCCCTCACCACGCAACTCCCCCTCCAACACCCCCAACGCATCCACCCCACCCGCCACCACCACCGACGACGGACCATTCACCGCAGCAACCGACAACCCCCCACCCAAACGCCCCTCCACCACACCCACCGGCAAAGCAACCGACAACATCCCACCCCCACCGGCAAGCGACGACGCAATCACCGCACTACGCCCCGCCACCACCCGCGCACCGTCCTCCAACGACAACGCACCCACCACACACGCCGCCGCGATCTCCCCCTGCGAATGACCCACCACACCAGCCGGCTCCACCCCCACCGACCGCCACAACCCCGCCAACGACACCATCACAGCCCACAACACAGGCTGCACCACATCAACCCGCCCCAACGCCTCCTCATCACCCAACACATCAACCAACGACCACCCCACAAACGGCTCCAACGCCTCCCCACACCGCGCCATCCACTCCGCGAACACCACCGACTCCGACAACAACCCCAACGCCATCCCCACCCACTGCGCCCCCTGACCCGGAAACACAAACACCACACCCCCACCACCATGAACGGCCGGTGCGGCGTCGGGAGCGACAGCGAGGGCCGCCAGACGTTCCACGGCCTCCTCGTGCGTGCCGGCGACCACAACACCGCGATGGGGGAAGCGAGTTCGGGTGGTCAGGAGCGACAGGGCCGTGTCGTGCAGAGGGGTGCCCGGGTGGGCACGGAGGTGGTCGGCGAGGGAGGCCGCCTGGGCGCGCAGAGCCTCGGGGGTCGTGCCCGACAGGGTCAGCGGTACGACACCGCTGGGGACCGTACTTCCGGGGGCGGGGGTGTCGGAGGGTTCTTCGGGCCCGGCCTGCTCCAGGATGATGTGCGCGTTGGTGCCGCTGATGCCGAAGGACGACACACCGGCACGCCGCGGCTCGTCCCGCTCGGGCCACTCCCGCGACTCCGTCAGCAACTCGACCGCACCCGCCGACCAGTCCACCTCAGGCGTCGGAGCGTCCACATGCAACGTCTTCGGCAGCACACCATGCCGCATCGCCTGCACCATCTTGATCACACCCGCCACACCCGCGGCCGACTGGGCGTGACCGATGTTGGACTTCAGGGAGCCCAGCCACAGGGGCGAGTCCTCGGGGCGGGAGCGGCCGTAGGTGGTGAGGAGGGCCTGTGCCTCGATCGGGTCGCCGAGGGACGTACCGGTGCCGTGCGCCTCCACCACGTCGACATCCGCCGCGGACAGCCGCGCGTTCTCCAGCGCCTGCCGGATGACACGCTGCTGGGAAGGGCCGTTGGGCGCGGTCAGGCCGTTGGACGCGCCGTCCTGGTTGACCGCGCTGCCGCGCACGACCGCGAGGACCTCGTGGCCGTTGCGGCGGGCGTCCGACAGCCGCTCCAGCAGCAGGACGCCCACCCCCTCGGCCCAGGCGGTGCCGTCCGCCGCGGCGGCGAACGCCTTGCAGCGGCCGTCCAGGGCCAGTCCGCGCTGGCGCGAGAACTCCACGAAGGCGCCCGGGGTCGACATCACGGCCACGCCGCCCGCCAGCGCGAGCGAGCACTCGCCGGAACGCAGCGCCTGAGCGGCGAGGTGGATCGCCACCAGGGACGACGAGCACGCGGTGTCGACCGTCACCGCGGGGCCCTCGAAGCCGAGGGTGTACGCCACTCGTCCGGAAACGACGCTGCCCGCGCCGCCGGTGAGGACGTAGCCCTCGATCTCCTCGGAGCCGGTGCCCATGCGGGGGGCGTATTCCTGTCCGGCGACGCCGGTGAAGACGCCGACGCTCTCGCCCTTGAGGGTGGAGGGATCGATCCCGGCACGCTCCAGGGTCTCCCAGGAGGTCTCCAGGAGCAGTCGCTGCTGCGGGTCCATCGCCAGCGCCTCGCGCGGCGAGATCCCGAAGAAGGGCGCGTCGAAACCGGCCACGTCGTCGAGGAAGCCGCCCTCACGGACGTAGGACGTTCCGGACACGTCCGGGTCGGGGTCGTAGAGGGTGTCGAGGTCCCAGCCACGGTCGGCCGGGAAGGCGCCGACGGCGTCGGTGCCCTCGGACACCAGCCGCCACAGTCCGTCGGGGGAGGTCACACCTCCCGGCAGCCTGCAGCCCATGGCCACGATGGCGATGGGTTCGGTGCGCCGGTTCTGTTCCTCGCGCAGCTTCTCGCGCGTCTGCTGCAGCTCGGCCGAGACCCGCTTGAGGTAGGTGAGCGCCTTCTCGTCGGTGGTCATGGAACCTGATCTCCTCTTCCGCGTGCCTGGCGGGTCAGCCGAGCCCGAGCTCGTTGTCGATGAAGGCGTAGACGTCGTCGGCGGTGGCGGCTTCGAGGTGCCGGGTCCGGTCGCCGCTCTCGTCGGGGCCGCCCTTCAGGGCGGCTTCTTCGAGCCTCGATCCGAGGAACCGCAGGCGGGAGTGGATGCCGGAGTGCTCCAGTTCCTCCGCCAGCAGGGCGTCGAGCGCCGCTTCCAGGGCGTCGAGTCTGGCCGCGACCGGATCGGATTCCTGGTCGAGGGCCTTGAGCAGGTAGTCGGCGAGCGCGGTGGGCGCCGGGTAGTCGAACACGGCCGTCGTGGGCAGCCTGGTACCCGCCGCCCTGCCGAGCCGGTTGCGCAGTTCCACCGCTGTCAGCGAGTCGAACCCGGCCTCCTTGAAGGCGCGGTCGGGTACGACCAGTGAGGCGTCCATGTGGCCGAGGACGGTCGCGGCTTCCTTGAGGACCACGTCCAGAACGAGGGCGGCCTTCTCCTCCGCGGGGAGTCCCGCGAGCCGTTCGGCCAGAGTGCGTTGGGGGGCCGTACCGGCGGTGGCGGCGCGGCGGGGCGCGCGCACGAGTGCGCGCAGCATCGGGGGAAGCCCGCCGGAAGCGGCCCGGTCACGCAGCACGCTCAGGTCGAGCCGGGTCGGCACGAGGGCCGGTTCCCCGGCGGTCAGGGCGGCGTCGAGGAGGGCCAGTCCCTCCTCGGCCGTCAGCCCGAGCATGCCGTCGCGTTCGGTGCGCCGGAGGTCGGTTTCGGCGAGGGTGCTGGTCATGCCGCTCGCGTGCGACCACAGGCCCCAGGCGAGTGACACCGCGGGCAGACCTTCGGCACTGCGGACGCGGGCGAGTCCGTCGAGGAAGGAGTTGGCTGCCGCGTAGTTGGCCTGCCCGGGGTTGCCGAGGACACCTGCGGCCGAGGAGAACAGCACCCAGGCGGCGAGGTCGAGGTCCCGGGTCAGCTCGTGCAGGTTGAGGGCGGCGTCGGCCTTGGGCCGCAGGACGGTGGCCATCCGCTGCGGGGTGAGCGCGGCGAGCACGCCGTCGTCGACGACGCCGGCGGTGTGCACGACGGCCGTCAGGGGTGCGGTCGCGGGGACGGAGTCCAGCAGCAGGGCCAGGGCGTCGCGGTCGGCGGCGTCGCAGGCCTCGACACGTACGGTCGCCCCCAGGGCGGTGAGTTCGGCGGTGAGTTCCCGCGCGCCGGGCGCGTCGGGGCCGCGCCTGCTGGTGAGCAGCAGGTTGCGGGCGCCGTGTTCGGTGACGAGGTGGCGGGCGACGAGTGCGCCGAGGGAGCCGGTGCCGCCGGTGACCAGGACGGTGCCGTCGGGGTCGGGCCGGTGTGGCAGGGTCAGGACGGCCTTGCCGGTGTGGCGGGCCCGGCTGAGGTGCCGGAAGGCGTCCGGGGCGTGCCGTACGTCCCATGCCGTCACCGGCAGCGGGGTGAGGGTTCCGCGGTCGAAGAGGCCGACGAGTTCGTCCAGCAGCTCGCGGATGCGGTCGTCGTCCGCCTCCGCGAGATCGTAGGCGCGGTACTCGACCCCGGGGTGGCGTTCGGCGACCTCGGTGGCGTCACGGATGTCGGTCTTGCCCATCTCCAGGAAGCGCCCGCCCCGCGGCAGCAGGCGCAGGGACGCGTCGACGAACTCGCCGGCCAGTGCGTCGAGGACGACGTCGACGCCGCGGCCGTCGGTGGCGTCGAGGAAGTGCTGCTCGAAGTCGGTGGTGCGGGAGTTGGCCAGGTGCGCGTCGTCGAGTCCGCGGGCACGGAGGGTGTCCCACTTGCCGGGGCTGGCGGTGCCGTAGACCTCGGCGCCCAGGTGTCGGGCGACCTGGACGGCGGCCATGCCGACGCCGCCGGCCGCGGCGTGGACCAGGACGGTCTCACCGGGCCGGACGCCGGCCAGGTCGCGCAGGCCGTAGAGGGCGGTGAGGAACGCGATGGGCGCGGCGGCGGCCTGTGCGAACGTCCATCCCTCGGGGACGCGAACGAGCCTGCGGTGGTCGGTCATGGCCTCCGGGCCGAACGCCCCGCCGGGGAACAGGCCCATGACCCGGTCACCGGGCGCCAGGCCGGTCACGCCGGGGCCGGTCTCCATGACGATGCCCGCGCCCTCGCCGCCGATCGCGGCCCTCCCGGGGTACATGTCCAGGGCGATCATGACGTCCCGGAAGTTCATGCCTGCGGCGCGGACGGCCACACGGACCTGGCCGGGGGCCAGTGGGCCGGATGCGGCATTCGGCACGAGGGCCAGGTTCTCCAGGGTGCCGGGCCCGGTGGTGTCCAGATGCCAGGTGCCGGCGCCGTCGGGAACCGTCAGGCCGACCGCGGCGGCGCGGACGAGGCGGGGCACGGACACCTCGCCGTCACGTACCGCGAACTGCGACTCCTCCATGGCCGCGGCCACCGCCGGGAGCCCGGTGAGCGCGTCACGGGAGGCGTCGTGTCCGTCGATGTCGGCCAGGAGGAAGCGGTCGGGGTGCTCGGCCTGGGCGGAGCGCACCAGGCCCCAGACCGCGGCTGCCGCCGGGTCGGTGACGCTCTCGCCGTCGAGAACGGCGACGGCGCCCCTGGTGACCACCAGCAGCCGCGATGTGTCGTCGCCGGGCTCGGCCAGAAATGCCTGGAGGTCTCCCAGCACACGGTCGGCGAGCGCGTGTACGTCCTCGGCCGAGGTGCCGTCTCCGGTGGCGTCGAGGGCGCGGATGCCGTGGGGAACGTCCGCGCGCGCCGTGGCCGGCAGCGGCGTCCACGTCGTACGGAACAGGGATTCGTGTCCGGCTTCGGTGGCCGGGCGCAGGTGTTCGGCCGCCACGGGGCGCAGGACGAGGGAGTCGACGTCGACGATCGGGGCTCCGTTGGCGTCGGTGATGCGCAGGGACACCCCGCTCTCTCCGGCGGGGGTCAGCCGGACCCGCAGGGCCTTGGCACCCGAGGCGTGCAGTCGTACGCCGTTCCACGCGAAGGGCAGCAGACGCCTTCCGTCGCCGGGTTCGGCGACGCCGCCGAAGGCGCTGGGGTGCAGGGCCGCGTCGAAGAGGGCCGGGTGCAGGCCGAACAGGTCGGCGTCGTCGTGGTGTTCGTCGTCGAGGGCGATCTCGGCGAAAACCTCCTCTCCGTTGGTCCACACCGCGCGCAGTCCCTGGAAGGCGGGGCCGTACTCGTAGCCGGCCTCGGCGCGTTGCCGGTAGAAGTCCGTGACGGGCACGGCCACGGCGTTCGGCGGGGGCCACGGGGTGGTGTCGATGCCCGGAGCGTCACCGGGGTTCGTCCGTGTCAGGGCACCGTTCGCGTGACGGGTCCACGCCCCGTCGTCGCCGTCGGGGCGGGAGTGGACGGAGACGGGGCGGTCGCCGGTCTCGTCCGGGGCGCCGACGTGCACGCGGATGCGTGCGGCACCGTCTGCGGGCAGCACCAGGGGCGCGGCCAGGACGAGTTCGCGGAGGGCGCCGTGCCCGACCTCGTCGCCGGCCCGGACGGCCATCTCGACCAGCGCCGTTCCGGCCAGCAGGACCGTGCCGTCGACCGCGTGGTCGGCGAGCCAGGGCCGGTCGGCCCGGGACAGGCGCCCGGTGAAGGTGACGGCATCGGCCTCGGGCAGTTCCACCGCAGCGGTCAGCAGCGGGTGGCCGGTCGCGGTGAGGCCCGCGGCTCCGAGGTCACCGGCGCCGGGGGCGGCGTCGAGCCAGTAGCGCCGGTGCTGGAAGGCGTACGTCGGTACGACGGTGCCGCGGGCGCCGCTGCCGGCGAACAGCGTGGGCCAGTCGACGCGGGCGCCCCTGGTGTGGGCCCGGGCGACGGCGGCGAGCAGCGTCGCGGGTTCCGGCCGTCCGTCGCGCAGTGCGGCCACGCAGTCGACAGCCTCGGGAAGGCAGTCCTGCGCCATGGCGGTCAGCACTCCGCCGGGCCCGAGTTCGAGCACGGTGGTGACGCCCTGTTCGCGCAGGGTGCGCAGGCCGTCGGCGAAGCGGACCGTGCCGCGGACGTGGCGTACCCAGTACTCCGCGGAGCACAGCTGTGCGGGGTCGGCGAGGGAGCCGGTCAGGTTGGAGACGACGGGCAGCGCGGGGGTGTGGAAGCTCAGCCCGGCGGCGACCTCGTGGAAGGCGTCGAGCATCGGCTCCATGCGCGGCGAGTGGAAGGCGTGCGAGACGCGCAGCCGTTTCGTCTTGCGGCCGCGGGCCGCGAGCACGGCGGCCACGGCTTCGACGGCGGGCGCGTCACCCGAGAGGACGACGGCTTCGGGGCCGTTGAGCGCCGCGACGGCGACTCCCTCGGTGAGCTCGGCGACGACCTCGTCCTCGGTGGCCTGTACGGCGATCATGGCACCGCCCTCAGGCAGCCGCTGCATCATCGCGCCGCGGGCGGCGACCAGGGCCGCGGCGTCCTCCAGGGACCACACACCGGCCACATGGGCGGCGGCGAGCTCACCGATGGAGTGCCCGGCGACCAGATCGGGGCGCACGCCCCAGGACTCGACCAGCCGGTAGAGGGCCACTCCCACGGCGAACAGGGCCGCCTGGGTGTAGGCGGTTTGGTCGAGCAGATCGGCGTCGGGAGTGCCGGGTTCGGCGAGGACGACGTCCCGCAGCGGGCGGTCGAGCCAGCGGTCCAGGGTGTGGCAGACCTCGTCGAAGGCGCGGGCGTACACCGGGAACGACGCGTACAGGTCGCGGCCCGTCCCGGGGCGTTGCGCGCCCTGGCCGGAGAAGACCACGGCGAGTTTGCCGTCGGTGGCGGTGCCGGTCGTGCCGTCGCCTGCGGCGAGGGCGGCCAGGGCGTCGCGGGCCTCGTCCGCGGAGCGGGCGACCACGACCGCGCGGTGCTCGAAGGCGGAGCGGCCGCTGAGTGTGCGGGCGACATCGGCGAGGGCGGGCGCCTGCTCCGCGTCGAGAAGGGCGGCGACACGTCCGGCCTGCGCGCGCAGGGCCTGTGGAGACTTGGCGGAGAGGACGAGCGGGACGAGTCCGTCGGGCAGCGCGCGCTCCGTCGTGTCCGCCGGGTCCGGTGCGTCGGCGGGAGTCGTGGCGGGGTCCTCGGTGGGCTGTTCGAGGACGACGTGGGCGTTGGTGCCGCTGATACCGAAGGAGGACACACCGGCGCGGCGCGGGCGTCCGGTCTCGGGCCAGGGCCTGGGCTCGGTGAGCAGTTCGACCGCGCCGCGGGTCCAGTCCACTTCGGGCGTCGGGGCGTCGATGTGGAGCGTCCGGGGCAGCACGCCGTGCCGCATCGCCTGCACCATCTTGATCACGCCTGCCGCACCGGCGGCGGCCTGCGCGTGGCCGATGTTGGACTTGAGGGAGCCGAGCCACAGCGGGTGGCCGTCGCCGGGCCGTTCCTGACCGTAGGTGGCGAGAAGGGCCTGCGCCTCGATCGGGTCGCCGAGGGAGGTGCCGGTGCCGTGCGCCTCGACGGCGTCGACGTCGGCGGGGGTGAGGTCCGCGTTGGCGAGGGCCTGGCGGATGACGCGCTGCTGGGAGGGGCCGTTGGGCGCGGTGAGGCCGTTGGAGGCGCCGTCCTGGTTGATGGCGGAGCCGCGGACGACGGCGAGGACCTCGTGGCCGTTGCGGCGGGCGTCCGACAGCCGCTCCAGCAGCAGCAGCGCCACGCCCTCGGACCAGCCGGTGCCGTCCGCCGCGGCGGCGAAGGCCTTGCAGCGTCCGTCGGGAGCGAGTCCGCGCTGCCGCGAGAACTCGACGAAGCTGCCCGGGGTCGCCATCACCGCGACACCGCCCGCCAGCGCCAGGGAGCACTCCCCCGCGCGCAGCGCCTGGGCGGCTAGGTGCAGGGCGACCAGCGAGGACGAGCACGCCGTGTCCACCGTCACGGCGGGGCCTTCGAAGCCGAAGGTGTACGACACCCGGCCCGAGACGACGCTGCCTGCGCCGCCGACGCCGAGGTAGCCCTCGATCTCCCTCGCGGGCCGCACCGCCCGAGAGGTGTAGTCGTGGTACATGACCCCTGCGAAGACGCCGACGTCCGCGCCGCGCAGGGCCGGCACGTCCAGGTCCGCGCGTTCGAGGACCTCCCAGGAGGTCTCCAGCAGCAGCCGCTGCTGGGGGTCCATCGCCACCGCCTCGCGCGGGGAGATCCCGAAGAACTCGGCGTCGAAGCCGGCCACGTCGTCGAGGAAGCCGCCTTGCGTGACGTACGACTTTCCGGTGGCGTCGGGGTCGGGGTCGTACAGCTCCTCCAGGTTCCAGCCCCGGTCGGACGGGAAAGGGGAGCGGCCGTCGGCGCCGTCGGCGACCAGCCGCCACAGGTCTTCGGGTGACGTGACGCCGCCCGGCAGCCGGCAGCCCATCGAGACGATGGCGATCGGCTCGTCGGAGACCGCGGCGGGGGCGGGCCGGGCCGGGACGTCGGCGGTCTCGCCGTAGACCTCCTCCAGCAGACGGTGCGCCAGGGCTTCGGGGGTGGGGTGGTCGAAGGCACTGGTGGCGGGGAGCCGCAGTCCGGTGGCGGTGCTGAGCCGGTCGCGCAGGGCCACGACCATCACGGAGGTGAACCCCAGCTCCTTGAAGGCCCGGTCGGCCGGGACGTCCTCGGTGCCGGTGCTTCCGAGGACCGCGGCGGCCTCGGTGCGCACCAGCCGCAGCAGGAATTCCTCCTGCTCCTCGGCGGGCAGGCTCTCCAGTCGGCCGCGCAGCTCCGAGGTCTCGGCGCGCGCCTCCTGAGCCGTGGTGTCGATCAGTCCGCGCAACGGTGCGGGGACCGGGCCGGTGAGCAGGGCGGCGTTGTCGAGGCGCATCGCGATGAACGCGGCCTCGCCGGCGGCGTGCGCGGCGTCGAACATCACCAGGGCCTGCTGTTCGGTGAGTTCGCCCGCAGCGAAGGGTACGGCGCTCTCGGCCGCGCCGTCCTTCCAGGGCCCCCAGGCCAGGGACAACGCGGGCAGGCCATGGGCGCGCCGGTGCTGGGCCAGCGCCTCCAGCGCGGCGCTCTCGGCTGCGATGTCGCCGGCGCCGGGGGCGCCCAGGACTCCCAGGGGAGAGGAGCACAGGACGAAGGCGGCCAGGTCGCGGTCGGCGGTCAGGTCGTGCAGGGCGTGCGCCGCGGCGGACACGGTGCCGGTTCCGGTGATCTCCTCCGCGTGCACCACGGCCGTCAGCGGCGGTCGGCCACCGTCCGCGAGCAGCTCGGCGAGCGCGGCGCGGTCGCCCGGGTCGCACGCGACCGCGGTGGCGCGGGCGCCGGCCCCGGCGAGTTCGGCGCACAGCGTCTGTACGCTCTCGTCGCCGTGTCCGGGGGTGAAGCCCAGCAGCAGGTGGTGGGCGTCGTGCGCGGTCACGAGGTGGCGGGCGAGCGCGGCTCCCTGGGCGGTGGCGGCGCCGGTGACCAGGACCGTCCCGTCGGGGTCGAGCAACGGAAGCGGCTGCTCCTCGCGGTCCATGGAGACGCGGGCGAAGCGCGGCAGCAGGGCGACACCGGAGCGGATGGCGAACTGCGGTTCACCGGCGTTCACGGCGGCGGCCAGGAGGCGCGCGCCGTCCTTGCCGAGACCGTCGCTGTCCAGGTCGGCGAGCACGAGCCTGCCCGGGTGCTCGGTCTGCAGCGCGCGGACCAGGCCCCACAGCGGGGTGTGCGCGGGGTCCTGTACGTCCTCGCCGTCGCCGGCGGCCACGGCGCGCCGGGTGAGGATCACGAGCGTGACGTTCTCGTTGCGGTCGTCGGCCAGCCAGTCCTGCAGGGACGCGACGAACTCCTCGATGCCCGCCCCGGCGTCGTAGGCGGTCCGGTCCGCGAGGAGGACGCCGGTGCCGCCCCGGGCGGCCGTGCGGGCGGCGGCCGGGTCGGTGTGGACCTCGCACGGTACGCCGGCGTCCTGAAGGGCGGCGGCCAGGCCGAGCGAGTCGGAGCCCGCCAGCGCCCAGTCGCCCGGCTCGCCCGGGGCTGCGCCCAGGGAGAGCGGGGAGCTGGGTATCCAGTCGACGCGGAACAGCGAGTCGTACAGGCCGCTGCTGGTGGCACGCAGTCGGGCGGGCGTCTCCAGCAGCCGATGCCGCACGATCTTGCCCGAGGCGGTGCGCGGGATCGCCTCGATCTCGTACAGCTCTTCGGGCACCTTGAAGTAGGAGAGGCGGTCGCGGCACTCGGCGAACAGCCGTTCCGTGTCCGGTCCCTGAGGGCCGGGGACGATGAACGCGACCGGTACCTCGCCCAGCACGTCGTGCGGCTTGCCGACCACCGCGACGTCGGCGACGCCGGGGACGGTGCGCAAGACCTCCTCCACCTCTCCCGGGTGGATGTTCTCCCCGGCGCGGATGATCAGTTCCTTCCGGCGGCCGGTGATCGTGAAGTAGCCGGCCTCGTCACGGCGGGCCAGGTCTCCGGTGCGGTACCAGCCGTCGTGGAAGGCGGCCGCGGTGGCTTCGGGCTGGTTGTGGTAGCCGGCCATGACACTCGGCCCGCGCACCCACACCTCGCCCTCCTGGCCGTCGGCGACGTCCTCGCCGGTCCGCGTGTCCACCAGGCGTACTCCCAGACCCACCACCGGCAGGCCGCAGGAGCCCTCGGCGCGGGCACCCGAGGGCCAGTTGACGGTGATGGAGCCGCAGGTCTCGGTGGAGCCGTAGGCGTCGATGAGGGGAACGCCGAAGACACGCTCGAACGACCGGCGCAACGATGCCGTGGTGACCGCGCCACCCACCAGGGCCACACGCAACTGTGGAGCGGTGAAGCCGCGGTCGCGGGCCGCGTCGAGCAGGTAGTGCAGCAGGGTGGGCACGCCGGCCAGGAAGGTGGCGCGCTCCTCGTCCAGTGCGGTCAGCACGTCCTCGGCCGACAGACCGTCGACGATGCGGGCGCTGGCGCCCACGGCCACCACGGAGAGCACACAGGCGATGTGCGAGAGGCTGTGGAAGAGAGGCAGAGGCCACACGACGCGGTCCTCGGGGCCGAGCCCGGGCACCGGCACATAGCAGGCGGCCACCGACCACAGGCAGTTTCGCTGGGTGGAGAGCACGCCCTTGGGCCTGCCAGTGGTGCCCGAGGTGTAGAGCATCCACGCCAGATCGTCGAGACCGAGGTCGTCACGGGCCGGCGTGGCGGGTTCCCGGGTCACGAACGATTCGTAGGGCAGGAAACCCGACGGCACCGGCCCGTCGCCGACCAGGACGACCGTGAGGTGCGGACGGTCCGGAAGCAGGCGCCGCAGCTGTTCCACATGCGGGTGGTCGGTGATGACGATCCGGGCGCCGCTGTCGTCGAGGACGTGCGCGAGTTCCGCGTCACTGCTCTGCGGGTTGACGGGGACTCCGATGGCACTGGCCCGGGTGATCGCGTAGTAACTCTCGACGACCTCGACGCGGTTGCCCAGGCAGATGGCCGCACGGTCGCCCGGTTGCAGCCGCAACTCCGCCAGGTGTCCGGCCAGTCGTCGGGTCCGCGACTCCAGGTCGGTGTAGCTGACGCTCCGTCGGGCGTCCCGGTAGGCGATCTTGGCACCGAATTGCCGGGCCTGGTGGACCAGCAGCTCGGGAAGCGGCCGGATCAGCTCCGTGCGCAACATGTGTCGTCATCCCTCCGGGGCGAGAGCAGACGGGCAGTCCGCAAGGGCAGACGCCCTACCCGGCCCAGTCTTGTCATCCGACGCTCCCCCACACCCCCTCATCACCCCCCTACACATCCCTAACTTGAAGAGTGACCAGAATTAATCAGCAGGGGTTGGAGCGGCGGACCGACGGCATTAGGCTCCATCGCCGTACTGACAGTCACGGCGTTATTGACTGTCAGCCCGAAATACACCGCGATAAGCGGCCATCGCATTTCCGACAGTTCCCCGGGAGCGGGATTTCTTTTCCCCGGAAGCCTTCCTGCGACGGCGGGACGGCAGGGAAAGGGACACACACGGACATGACGAATTCGGCACCCCATCACACCCGTATCCGGGTGGAACTCGGCGACCGCGCCTATCCCGTCGACATCGGACCCGGGGTGCGGCACTCGCTGTCCGGGATCGTCGAGCGGCTGGGAGCGCGGCGCGCGGCGGTGGTCTCGGCCCGGCCGGACGCCTGGATTCCCGACCCCGGCGTGCCTTCGCTGGTCCTGCGAGCCCGTGACGGCGAGAGGGACAAGACGCTCGGCACGGTCGAATCGCTGTGCCGGGAGTTCGTGCGTTTCGGCCTGACCCGTGACGATGTCGTCGTCTCGGTCGGCGGCGGCACCACGACGGACGTCGTGGGTCTCGCCGCCGCCCTCTTCCACCGCGGGGTGCCCGTGGTACATCTGCCGACCACGCTGCTCGCGCAGGTGGACGCCAGCGTCGGCGGCAAGACCGCGGTGAACACACCCGAGGGCAAGAACCTCATCGGCGCCTACTGGCAGCCCAGTGCGGTGCTGTGCGACACCGACTACCTGGAGACCCTGCCCGAGCGGGAGATGCTCAACGGCTACGGGGAGATCGCCCGCTGCCACTTCATCGGCGCCGGCGACCTGCGGGAGCTGCCGCTGCCGGAGCAGATCGCGGCGAGTGTGGCGCGCAAGGCACAGATCGTGTCCGCCGACGAGCGCGACACCGGCCTGCGCCACCTGCTCAACTACGGCCACACCCTGGGCCACGCGTTGGAGCTGGCCACGGACTTCCGGCTGCGGCACGGCGAGGCGGTGGCGATCGGCACCGTGTTCGCGGGGCGGCTCGCCCGGGCCTTGGACCGGATCGACGAGCAGCGGACGGCGGAGCACCTGGAAGTGGTGCGTCACTACGGACTGCCCTACGAGCTGCCCGCGGACGTCGCTCCGGCCCGGCTGATCGAGCTCGTACGGCTGGACAAGAAGGCGATGTCGGGGCTGACCTTCGTGCTGGACGGCAAGGACGGCGCCGAGCTGGTGCCTGATCTGCCGGAGGACGTCGTCGCGCGGGTGCTGGCCAAGATGCCGCGCGCGGCGGCCTGAGAAAGGTTTGTGTGCGACGGACGGTTCACGCCGGTCCGGACGAGGACTTCGTCCGGACCGGCGCGGACCACGTCGTTCCCGGTGGCGGGCGGACCGCCGCCGGTCATGAGGGCCGTGGGCCCCGCGATCCGCCCGGTCTCAGTTCTCCGGTGGACGGCCCTTGGCCAGCAGGACCGCCCCGTGCAGTGAGGAGAGTCCCCCGAGGCGGGCGGGCTCCACGGGCGGCGGTGGGAAACCGGGGCGGGCCAGTCGCGCCGTCTCCGCCCCGACCGTTTCGGTGAAGCCGGGCAGGGCGTCGGCGAATCCGCCACCGACCACGACGGCTGCGGGGCGAAGCAGTTCGCCCACCCCGACAGCGGCCGCGGCCAGCGCCGCACAGGCCTCGCGTACGGCGTCGGCCGCCCAGGACGTACCGTCGGCGAGCGCCTTCACCAGCTCGGGGAAGGTCACGTCGGTGCCGCGGGCGCGGGCCGCCCGGCGCAGTACGGCGGGGCCCGAGGCCACGGACTGCACACAGCCGCGGCGCCCGCAGTCACACAGTTCCCCGGACCGGTCCACGATCAGGTGGCCGATCTCGCAGGAGCCCTTCGAGGGGCCGGGCAGCAGTCTGCCGCCAAGGACGATCCCGCCCCCTACGCCGGTGCCGACTCCGAGATACAGCAGGTCGGCACGGCCCGCCGCATGTGCCTCGGCGAGCGCGGCGAGGTCGCCGTCGTCGGCGCAGACCACCTCGGCGGTGCCGAAGACCTCGCGCAGCGCGCCGCCGAGGTCGAGCCCGGTCCAGCCCGGGCGGTTGGGCCAGGCGGTGACGACGCCCGCCGCGTCCAGGGTGGCGGGCATCGCCACGCCGACGCCCGCCAACTCGTCCGGGGCGACGGCGCACAGCTCCCGGATCTGCCGGGCGAGCAGGTCCAGGTCCGCCGCCGCGTGCACAGGCCCGTCGGGGACCCGCGGCCACCGGAAGCCGGCCTCGCGCACGGCGCCGTCCGTGTGCTCCGCACGCAGGGCGACCTTCGTGCCGCCCACGTCGATGCCCAGGTGGTAGGGGATGGCTGCCTCCCGGCCGGGTCAGTCCCTGAGGTGGTCGGTGACGATCTCCGCGACCTGGCGGAGCACGCGGGGGCTGCTGAGCATCTCCTCGTGGCCGCAGCCCAGTTCGTGGCGCACGATCTCGCCCGCGACGTACGGCGCCCAGGCCTCGCTGGACGCCGCTTCGGCCACCGGGCTGGGATCGGCCGCGAACAGGTGCATGGCGCCGCTGTACTTCTCGGGCGTGTGGGCCTTCCAGGCGCCGAGGTCCGTCAGCATGGTCTCGACGAAGGTCTCGGCCGCGCTCTTCCTGCCGCGCCAGGCGTAGTTCGTCGCCATGTCGGCGAACTCGGCGATGTCCTCGTACGTGAGCGGGCGCTCGTATGCGGCGAGGTCCTTGCCGTTGATCAGCAGGATCAGTTCGATCAGGCCCTGCTCGTCACGGTCTTCCTTGTCCGTGATGTGCGGGTTGGTGTTGAACACGCCGAGGAACTCGATCTCCTCACCGCGCTTTTGGAACTCTGCGGCGACGGCGTGGGCGAGGATGCCGCCGAAGGACCAGCCGAGAATGCGGTACGGGCCCTCGGGCTGGACGCCGCTGATGCGGTCCGCGTAGTCCGCCGCCATGGCCGCGATGCTGTCGACGGGGGTGTCCAACTCCTGGAAGGTGTGCGACTGGAGGCCGTAGAGGGGGTACTCCAGGCTGAAATGCTGGGCGAGCACTCCGTAGCACCAGGCGGTGCCGCCGAGGTGGCGCATGCAGAACAGCGGACGTGCCGAGCCCTTGGTCATCAGCGGCAGCAGTACGTCGAAGGAGTCCTGCGGCTCCTCACCCGTCAGCCGCCGGGACAGCTCGGCCGGCGTCGGGGCCTCCACCAGCATGCGGATCGACAGCTCCAATTGCATCTCGGAGCGCACCCGGGCCAGCAGCCGTGCCGCGAGCACCGAGGAACCGCCGAGGTCGAAGAAGCTGTCGCGTGGTCCGACCTGCTCCACACCGAGGACCTCGGCGAAGAGCCGGCTGAGGAGCAGTTCCGACTGGGTGAGGTGCGTCTCCACCATCGCCGTCTGCGCGACGGCCGGGGCCGGCAGCGCCTTGCGGTCGAGCTTGCCGTTGGGGGTGAGCGGGAACTCCTCCAGGGCCACCACGGCGGACGGCACCATGTACAGGGGCAGTGTGTCCGCCACGAAGTTCCGCAGCTCCTTGACGTCGGGCACACGACCGGGGGCGGCTGTCACGTAGGCCACGAGGCGCCGGTCGCCGGGCCGGTCCTCGCGGACCGTCGCGGCCGCCTGGTCGATGTCCTCGGACCGCTCCAGGGCGGCCTCGATCTCGCCGAGTTCCATCCGGAAGCCGTGCAGTTTGACCTGGTGGTCGGCACGGCCGACGTACTCCAGGTCGCCGTCCGCGCGCAGCCGCACCACATCGCCAGTGCGGTACATCAGGGCGCTGCCGTCACCGAAACGGTCGGGCAGGAAACGCTCGGCGGTCAGTTCCGGCCGGTTGAGGTAGCCGCGGGCCACTCCCGCGCCGGCGATGAACAGCTCACCCTCGGTACCGGCTTCGACGGGCAACAGTTCCTCGTCGAGGACGTACAGCCGGGTGTTGCGCAGGGGCTTGCCGATGACGGCGGCGTCCTCGGGCCCGGTGACCGGGTGAACCGTGGACCACACGGTGGTCTCCGTGGGCCCGTACCACTGGACGACCTCGGCACCGAGGTCGAGCAGCGCCGCCGCCAGCTTCTCCGACAGCGCCTCGCCGCCGATGAGGATGCGCAGACCGCGCAGCGCCTCGGGGCTGACGGTGGCCAGCATGTGCCAGTGAGTGGGGGTGGCCTGGGCGGTGCCGATCTCCCCGCGGACGATCAGGTCACCAAGGGCCTGTGGGTCCTGCCCTGTGGCCCGTGGCGCGATGACCGCGCGGGCACCGGTGTAGTACGGCAGGAACAGCTCGGGCACCGACATGTCGAAGGTTGCGGTGGTGACCGACAGCATGCGGTCACCCGGTCCCATGGCCAGCCGCTCCCGCATCGCCTCCAGCAGGTTGTGCAGAGCGCGCACGGGGATTTCGACGCCCTTGGGGGTGCCGGTGGAGCCCGAGGTGTAGATGACGTACGCGAGGTCCTCGGGCCGCGGCGCGGCGGCCCGCTCGGCGTCCGTCAGATGTCCGGCGGGCAGTTCGGCGAGCGTCGCGGCCGTCGCGGGATCGTCCAGCACGACGCGGGGAGCACCCACGTCGGTGCGGTCGGCGTCGATGCGGGTCGACGTCAGCAGGGCGACCGGAGCGGCGTCGCGGACCTGGAATGCCACGCGCTCGGCGGGGTGTTCCGGGTCCAACGCCAGGTAGGCCCCGCCCGCCTTCAGCACCGCCAGCAGTGCCACCAGCAAGTCCGTTGAACGTGGCAGCATCACCGCGACGACGCGGTCGGGCCCCACACCCCGGGCGACCAGGTGGCGGGCGAGCCGGTTGGCCTGCTCATGCGCCTCCCGGTATGTGAGCTCCACGCCCTCGCATTCGAGGGCCGTGAGGTCCGGAACGGAGTCTGCCCGCTCCTCCAGCGCGTTCACCAGCATGTTCCCCTCCACAGGGCTCGTACGGATTCTCGCCGCGGTGCCGCTCAGACGGCCGGGGTGCGCATCCAGCGGTTCCAGTACGGCCGCCAGCCGTGGCGGTGCCAGAACGGCGTGGAGATCGGGTTGAACATCGCGTGGTAACCGACCGACGCGCCGATGCCCATGGCATCCAGCTCGGCGTGGACGTGGTTGGCGAGGGAGGTGCCGATACCCAGGCCGCGGTAGCCCTCCTTGACGGCCTGGCAGACCAGATGCGCGACGGGGGTGGCGGCGATCTTCGTCGCGAGCCACGCCTGCTGGGGCTCGGAGGGATCCTCGCCCCGGTGCATGCCCACGATCCCGCCCTCGTACTCGGCGACCCAGATCAGCGGTTCGTCGCGCTTGAACGACGCGGTGATCTCCTCGCGCAGCAGCGCCTCGGTGGTGGCGCGCTCGACGGCGCCGCTGACGGCGGCGTCGAACCGGGTCTCCACCATCTGTAGTTCGAACACCGCCTCGCTGTCC
Source organism: Streptomyces sp. NBC_00076 (assembly GCF_045041235.1). Taxonomy (NCBI): domain Bacteria; kingdom Bacillati; phylum Actinomycetota; class Actinomycetes; order Kitasatosporales; family Streptomycetaceae; genus Streptomyces; species Streptomyces sp. NBC_00076. Next base: position 9,699,122 of record NZ_CP108242.1, on the reverse strand, counting down.
TCCGGCGTGGCCCGCCGGACGTGCACCCGGCCCGACTCGGGCACCAGGTCGGTGCCCTTGACCCGGCCGATCATCACGAACTCGGGAACGAATCCGAAGGCACGCAGGACCCGGGTCATGGCCACGTCGCGGCTGGGCCACTCGACGGCGGCCATGGAGTCCGCACCGGGGCGTTCCGGGTGGCTCCGCATGTACTGCTGCCAGCGCGTGAGCAGAGCGGCCATCTCGTCGGGCCCGGAGACCCGGGGGGTCAGCTCCCAGCGGTCCAGCGGGCCGAGCACCGCCTCCAGCGCGTCGGCGTCGACACGGGTGTGCGTCAGCAGGCCCTGTGCCCCGTCGACCTCCAGCAGCTCGTCGCCTTCGCCGGGCTCCGGCAGCGCATCGGCCTCCGGAATCATCCGGTCGACGGGGCGCAGCCGGTCGCGGTGGGCGGCCAGCACTGATTCCGCCGTCTGTACTTGGGGCATGGTGTGGTGTCCTCGGCTTTCAGTCGTGTCCGTGGCGAAGTCGCGCGGGGCGCGGCCGCACGGGAAACAGGGGGTCTCTCACGGCCAGTGGCACCGCGTCAGCGGTCGGTGACCTTCTCCAGCAACGCGCGGGCGGCGAGCCGATAGCCCGTGGCACCCAGTCCGAAGATCACTCCGGCGGCGAGCGGTCCGGTCACCGACTCGTGCCGGAACTGCTCGCGGGCCCAGACATTGGAGAGGTGGACCTCGATCCACGGGCGCGGATAGTTGGCCAGCGCGTCCCTCAGTCCCCAGCCGGCCATCATCAGGGCGGCGGGATTGACGATCGCGCCGACGGAGTCGTAGTTGCCCTGGATGGTGCGGATCATCTCCGCCTCACCGTCGTGCTGGAACGCTTCCACTTTCCAGCCGCGGTCCGCCACTTCTTCGGCGACCCATCCTTCGATATCGGCGAGCGTGTCCGTTCCGTAGATCTCGGGCTGACGGCTCCCGAGTATGCCGAGATTCGGCCCGTTCACCAACAGAAGCCTGCTCAATGCGCACCCTTTGTCTGTACGGAACCACCGGGAAGTGCTTTTTGTAGCACGGCCGTTGACAGGTAAGCACCGCTCCTCGGTATGCCCGCAATCACAAGGGGGAACATAGGGGGGTCAGCAGGGGAATGACGCCTCGCCAACCCCTGGGTTAGCGTGCTAATTGCGATGACCGACCCCGCCGGGGGGCTACTGCCGATCTGCCCGGCCGGGCGCGCGGACCGCGCCGAGGTCCTGTTCCGGCGCCGGCGTCCGTGTGAACACCCGGCTCGTGAGGGGTGGTTCCGTGTCGTGACCTCCGTGGCATTCGCCGCGGCAGTATTCGCATGCGCGTATACCGAAGGAGCAAGGAACAGCATGAGCAGTGGTGTGCGACTGGGTTCAGACCTTCCGGCGTGGCCGCAGTACGACGACGCGGAGCGGACCGGCCTCATACGTGCGCTGGAGCAGGGCCAGTGGTGGCGCATGGGCGGCGGCGAGGTCGACGCCTTCGAGCGGGAGTTCGCCGAGTACCACGGGAGCGAGCACGCACTGGCCGTCACGAACGGCACGCACGCCCTCGAACTGGCTCTGGAGGTCATGGGTGTCGGCCCCGGCACCGAGGTGATCGTGCCGGCCTTCACCTTCATCTCCTCGTCCCAGGCCGCTCAGCGCCTCGGCGCGGTCGTGGTGCCGGTGGACGTGGACCCGGAGACGTACTGCATCGATCCGGCCGAGGCCGCCAAAGCCGTCACCGCGAAGACCCGTGCCATCATGCCCGTGCACATGGCCGGCCAGTTCGCCGACATGGACTCCCTCGACAAGGTCGCCGCCGAATCCGGTGTGCCGCTGATCCAGGACGCGGCACACGCCCAGGGCGCCACCTGGAGCGGCCGGAGGGTCGGTGAGCTGGGCTCAGTCGCTGCGTTCTCCTTCCAGAACGGCAAGTTGATGACGGCGGGCGAGGGCGGTGCGGTGCTGTTCCCGACCGCCGAGATGGCGGAACGCGCCTTCGTCCGGCACAGCTGCGGACGCCCCCGCGACGACCGCGGCTACTTCCACCGCACCTCGGGCTCCAACTTCCGGCTCAACGAGTTCTCCGCCTCGGTGCTGCGCGCCCAGCTGGCGCGCCTGGACGGGCAGATCCGGACGCGTGAGGAACGATGGCCGCTGCTGTCCTCGCTGCTCGCCGAGATCCCTGGCGTGCTGCCGCAGCGGCTGGACCCCCGGGCCGACCGCAACCCGCACTACATGGCCATGTTCCGGGTTCCCGGCATCACCGAGGAGCGGCGCGCACAGGTGGTCGACACGCTCATCGAGCGAGGTGTCCCCGCGTTCGTGGCGTTCCGCTCGGTCTATCGCACGGACGCCTTCTGGGAGATGGGCGCGCCGGACCTGTCGGTTGACGAACTGGCCCGCCGCTGCCCCAACTCCGAGGCACTGACGTCCGACTGCCTGTGGCTGCACCACCGCACACTGCTCGGCACCGAGAAGCAGATGCACGAGGTCGCCGCCGTCATAGCCGACGTCCTCGGCTCATGACCGCGGCGAACCACGACGGCCGGCCGATCCGCACCGCGGTGGTGGGGCTCGGCTGGGCGGCTCGCTCCATCTGGCTGCCGCGGCTGCGTCGCCATCCCGACTTCGCCGTGAGCGCGGCGGTCGACCCCGACCCGGCCTCGCGCGGGGCCGTCACCGCGGAGTTCCCGGACACCCCGGTCCTGGCGGCCGTGCACGACACGGACCCCGCACAGGTGGACCTGGCCATCGTGGCCGTCCCCAACCACCTGCACTGCGAGATCGCCGGCGGCCTGCTCCTCAAGGGCATCCCGGTCTTCCTCGAGAAGCCGGTGTGCCTGACGTCGGCGGAGGCGGAGCAGCTGGCCGAAGCCGAACGCGTCGGCGGTGCACGGCTCCTGGCAGGCAGCGCCGCCCGCCACCGTGCCGACGTCCGGGCCCTGCTCGCGAGCGCCGGCGACCTGGGCACGATCCGTCACATCGAGCTGTCCTGGGTGCGTGCCCGGGGTGTGCCGGACGCGGGCGGCTGGTTCACCCGGCGTCGACTGTCGGGCGGCGGGGCGCTGGTGGACCTCGGCTGGCATCTGTTCGACATCGCCGCGCCCCTGCTGGGCTCCGCCGACTTCGCGCAGGTCACCGGCGCGGTCTCGGGCGACTTCATCGCGCGGGAGACCGCACGAGTCTCCTGGCGCGCCGGGAAGGACGGCCAGGAGAGCGAGCGGGCCGACGTCGGCGTCATAGACGTCGAGGACACCGCCCGCGCGTTCCTCGTCACCGACGACGGTGTCTCAGTGTCGCTGCACGCGAGTTGGGCCTCGCACGAGGAGCGCGACATCACCCGCGTCCGGATCGACGGCAGCGCGGGCAGTGCGACCCTGCGGTGCACGTTCGGCTTCAGCCCCAACCGCCTGGCGCACCCGGAACTGACCCGCATCGACGACGGCCGGACCCGCGACATCCCCGTGCCCCAAGAGCCCGTCGGCACGGAGTACGACCGGCAGCTCGACGAGCTGCTCGCCCAGCTGCGGGACCCAGCCGGTGCACGCCGGGCCATCGAGGAGGCGCGCCGCACCATCGGCGCCATCGACCGGATCTACTCCTCGGCCCGCGCCGCGCAGGAGAGCCCCCGGTCGCACCGGGCGTGACCGGCACGACCACCGGTTCGGCCGGGGCCCGCACTGCGGCGGCAGCGGTCAGACACCCGAAGCCGCCGCCCCACGAAGGAGAGCACAACAGCACCATGACCAGTCTTGGAACCAGCCAAGGTCCCGCGACCCCCGACACGTGTGACAACGGGGCGCGGCCGATAGCCGCGGTCGTCTTCGATCTCGACGGGGTGCTCGTCAACAGCTTCGCCGTGATGCGCCAGGCGTTCACCACCGCCTACGCCGAGGTGGTCGGGGACGGCGAGCCCCCGTTCGAGGAGTACGAGCGTCATCTGGGCCGCTACTTCCCCGACATCATGCGGATCATGGGGCTGCCGCTGGAGATGGAGGCCCCGTTCGTCCGTGAGAGCTACCGGCTCGCTCACCTCGTCCCGGTCTTCGACGGCGTACCGGAGATGCTCAGGGAACTGCGGGCCCGCGACATCGGGCTCGCCGTCGCCACCGGCAAGAGCGGACCACGGGCCCGTTCGCTCCTCGAACAACTCGGGCTGCTGAAGCTGTTCACTGTCGTGATCGGCTCCGACGAGGTGGAACGCCCCAAGCCTGCCCCCGACATCGTGCTCAAGGCACTGGGCGTGCTCGGCTGCGACCCCTCGCGAACGGTCATGGTCGGCGACGCGGTCACCGACCTCGCCAGCGCGCGGGGCGCCGGCGTCGCAGCCATAGCCGCTCTGTGGGGCGAGACCGACGAGGAGACCCTCCTCGCGGAAAACCCCGATGCCGTACTGCGCTCCCCCTCGGAACTGCTCGAGGTGTGCGTCGGCAGATCCCGCACGCCCTGATCCCGGGCGACATGCTCCGCGTCATCGGGGGCCGCCCCGCTCAGAGGCGTCGATTAGGGGGAGTAGGGGATCCCCAGGGGATTGGGACGGGGGCCGCCGGATGGAAAGCTCGGACAGGAACATTCACGGGGCCGACATCCCGATCGGACTGTCCTGACGCGGTGGTTCCAGACCCCGAGGATCACCGTTTGGAGAATCCGATGGAGGAAAACCGGTGGCATTCACCGGGCTGTGGGATCCGCGGCCCGTTCCCGACCTTCTACGGCGTCCACCGGAGGCTGTCGAAGGGTCTTCGAGAAGCATCCTCCAATGATCGCAGTCATTTCTCGACCGATATTTCACCGGAGACCCGACGTGGGAAAAGCCGTGACCGACATGCGTAAGCCGGCCCTTCAACAACCCGAGTGGGACGACCCGTCACAGGTCCGGCGCATCCGGGAGGTACTGGCCGCACGTCCGCCGTTGGTCAGGGCGGAGGACGTGCGCGTGCTGCGGACGCTGCTGGCCCAGGTGGCCCGGGGTGAGGCCCTGGTGGTGCAGGCCGGGGACTGCGCCGAGAACCCGGGTGAGTGCGACGCCGAGTACGTGTCGCGCAAATCCGCGGTGCTCGACCTGCTCGCCGCGACGCTGAAGATGACCACCCACAAGCCGGTCGTGCGGGTCGGACGCATCGCGGGCCAGTTCGCCAAGCCGCGGTCCAGGCCGCTCGAGCGGATCGGGGACCTGGAACTGCCGGTGTACCGGGGCCACATGGTCAACGGCCCGGAGCGCGACCCGGAAAGCCGGCGGCACGATCCGCTGCGCCTGCTGACCTCGTACATGACGGCCAGCGATGTCATGGAGCACCTGGGCTGGCGCGGCCGCGCGGTGGGTCACCAGCCTCTGATCGAAACCCGGATGTGGACGAGCCACGAGGCGCTCGTCCTCGACTACGAAGTGCCCCTGATCCGTGAGTTGGGTGACGGGCGCCGCTGGCTCGGCTCCACCCACTGGCCGTGGATCGGTGAGCGGACCCGGCAGCTGGACGGCGCTCACCTGGACCTCGTCGCCGGCATCGTCAACCCGGTCGCCGTGAAGGTCGGTCCGACCACCACCGTGGAGGAGATCACCGTCCTGTGCGAACGGCTCGATCCGCTGCGGGAACCGGGCCGGCTCACCCTCATCGCACGCATGGGCGCCGAGAGAGTCACCGACCGACTGCCCGCGCTCGTGGAGGCGGTCCGGGTGGCGGGCCATCCGGTGATCTGGCTCAGCGACCCCATGCACGGGAACACCGTCGTCGGCCCGGACGGGCACAAGACCCGCCTGCTGGAGACCATGGCCCGGGAGGTCCGGGGATTTCTCCGGGCCGTGACCGACGTCGGGGGCACGGCGGGCGGACTGCACCTGGAGACCACCCCCGACGACGTCCTCGAATGTGCCGCGGACCTCTCCGTGTACGAGGGGAAGGCCGTCCGGCGTACCAGCCTGTGCGACCCCCGGCTCAATCCGGAACAGGCTGTTTCGCTGGTCTCCGCCTGGTCCGACGTGGACGTCCGGACCGCCGCGCCCGAAGACGGGTCACGGGTGGTCCAGGAAGCGCAGGCAGTCCCGGGCAGCCGGTCACTGCCTTCCGCTCCGGATTATCAGGAGTTCGAGAACCGGGACCACTCCGCATTGCGGATCAACCAGACGTAGGGCGGGTTCCCGGAATGTGCCGCCAAGTGGGCTGAACATATTCCCCCTTTCGAACTTCTGACCCTACGCGGTCGGCGTCCGATTTTTCTGTGTGCGTGCGCGTGATGCTTCGGCGTCGGTGTGCCGTGAGGATTCGGACCGTTTTCTTGTCCTGTCTCGGCCACCACCCCACAGTCAGGGAGTAGTAGGACTCATGCACCTTCTGGTCAACGGAATTCAGCACCGGGTCACCGGTGAAATTCTTGTCCCCAACTCGAAATACCACGCGCACCGTGCGCTGATCCTCGCCTCGCTCGCCGACGGCGTCAGCCTCGTCCACGGGCTGTCCGACGCCCGTCACGTCGAGTACACCGTGCGACTGCTGCGCGACCTCGGTGTGCAGATCGCCAGGGACGGTGACACCTTCGTGGTGCATGGACTCGGCGGGCAGTACAGGCCCCGCCGGGAGGCAATCTCCGCCGGCAGCTCCGGCACGACGCTGTACTTCATGATCGGTCTGGCCTCACTGTCGGACCGCGCCGTGTCGGTGACCGGGCAGAAGTACTTCAGGCGACGCCCGGTCGGCCCCCTGCTGCGCGCCCTCGAACAGATGGGTGTCCAGCTGGAGTCGGCCGACGACTGCCCGCCCATCCATGTACAGGGCCGCAGACCCACGGGCGGCCACGTCACTATCGCGGGAACCCTGTCCCAGTGGGTCTCGGGCCTGATCCTGTTGGCCCCGTTCGCGACGCGGCACACCACCATCGAGGTGGAGGGCGAACTCAACGAACGCCCCTACCTGGAACTGACCGTGGCGATGATGCGGCAGTTCGGCCTCGAGGTGACCGTCTCCGAGGACTGGCGGCGCTTCGACATCGAGCCCGGCCAGCAGGCGCGCAGCGTCGAGCTGACGCTGCCGCCGGACATCGGCTCGGCCGCGTTCGGCATCGCGACCGCAGCACTGCACCCCAGTGATGTGCTGCTGCGCGGGATCACCACGCTGGAGGGTGGACCGGCCGATCACCCCGAGTTCCACTTCCTCGACGTCGCACGCTCCATGGGCGTACCGATGGAGATCGACGAGGCGGCCGGCGGTCTCCGCATCCGGCAGGACACGCCGCGGCTCACCGCGGTCGACGTCGACTGCCGCGACATCCCCGACATGCTGCCGATCCTGTCGACCCTCGCGACGTTCGCGCACGGCGAGTCGGTGTTCCGCAACATCGCGCACACCCGGCTCAAGGAGTCCGACCGCGCCGCCGCCATGCTCCAGCTCAATTCCATGGGCGGCGGTCTGGCACTGTCGGACGAGGTGCTGCGGGTACGGGGCGTGGACGGCCTGACGGGGGCCAAGCTGTCCTCGTTCAACGACCACCGCATCCTGATGTCGCTCGCGGTGGCGTCGTCGCGGGCACGGGGGCATTCGACGCTGACCTATCCGAACGCGTACCGCATCTCGTACCCGACGTTCCTCGACGCGATGAACACGCTCACTGTGCCCATGTCGGTGGAGGACGGCCCGGCGGGCCCCGCCAGTGACGGTCCGGGCGCCGGTGTCCCTGTGACGACGCCGGAGACCTTCGGCCCCGAGGCCGCCTCGCGGGTCACGCTGCCGCAGTGGCTGCGCCGAAGGGCCGAGGCCCGGCCACAGGACACAGCCGTCGTGGACGTGCGCTCCGACCGCGACGAGATGATCACCTGGAGCGAGCTGGCCGAGCAGGTGGACCGTGCGGCGGCCCTGCTACTGCGGCTCGGGGTACGGCCGGGCGAGAACGTGGCGTACCAGCTGCCGAACCGTATCGAGTTCGTGGTGCTGTCGCTGGCGGCCCTGCGCATCGGGGCCGTGTGCTGCCCGGTCATCCCGTTCTTCCGCAAGCGCGAGCTCGGTTTCGTCCTGCGGCGCTCCAAGGCACGGGTGCTGGTCGTGGCGGACCGGCACCGCTCGCGCCAGCCCGCCGAGGAGGTGCTGGACCTGGTCGCCGAGGACGGCTCGGACCTGGACCTGGATCACGTGGTGGTCCTGGCCACCGCAGGCGGCTCGGCTCAGCTGCCCGAGTCCCCCACGGGCGGGACGACCGTGCACGACTGGGAGCAGGCGCTGTCGGCGACGGCGGTCGACCGCGTGGTGCTCGACGCCCTCGCACCGACACCGGAGATGACGGCGCAGCTGCTCTTCACCTCGGGCACCACCAGCGAACCGAAGGGGGTCACCCAGCCCACGCGCAACCTGGTCAGGGCCGCCGCGATGGAGATCGGGCACCTCGGGCTCGGCAAGCAGGACGCGATCTGGGTGCCGTCGCCGCTCGCGCACCAGACGGGCTTCCTGTACGGCATGGTGCTCGCCCTGGTATTGGGCGTGCCGCAGATCCTGCAGCCCGAGTGGGACGCCAAGCGAGCACTGCAGTCACTCAACGACCACCGGGCGACGTTCGTGCAGGCGGCGACGCCGTTCCTGTCCGACCTGGTGAACGCCGTGGAGGAGAGCGGCGAAACTCCGCAGCACCTGCGGATCTTCGTGGCGACGGGAGCCATGGTGCCGCGGGGTCTGGCGGAGCGGGCCGGGCGGGTGCTGGGCACCGACGTGTGCGGGGCCTTCGGCACCACGGAGACCTGCCTGGGCGCGTTGTCGTCACCCGGCGACGAGCCCCGGCAGCGCTGGGGTTCCGACGGTCGCGCGCTGGACGGCATCGAGCTGCGGATCACCGACGACGAAGGGGTGGTGCTGCCGGCGGGCAAGGAGGGCAACTTCGAGCTGCGTTCCCCCACGGTCTTCGAGGGTTACCTCGAGCGTCCCGACCTGACGTCCCAGGCGTTCACGGAGGACGGCTGGTACCGCACGGGCGATCTGGCGACGATCGACACCGATGGCTTCCTGCGGATCACCGGGCGGGTCAAGGACGTGATCAACCGCGGCGGCGAGAAGATACCCGTCGCGGAGATCGAGCAACTGCTGTTCGGACACCCCGCGGTGGACGACGTCGCGGTGGTGGCCATGCCGGACGAGCGCCTCGGCGAGCGCGCCTGCGCCTTCGTGGTCCCGGCTGGCGGTACGGAGCTGACCTTCGAGGACATGCGGGGTCACCTCGACGGACATGAGGTGGCCAAACAGTACTGGCCGGAGCGTCTGGAGCGGATCGACGCCCTGCCTCGCAACCCCATCGGCAAGGTGAAGAAGTTCGAACTGCGGGCGCTGGCCCGTGGTTTGCGGCCCCACGACGAGGACGCCGGCTGACCCGCGACGGGCAGCGGACCGGAACGACGGAACAAGGACAGGTGGCACATGACGGACGAGCAGCAGTTCCACGAACTGCGTACCCGGGTCGAACAGTGGGTGGAGGGGCCCGGCGAGCGCTGGGCCGAACGCATCGAGGAGACCGGGCAGGTGCCCGAGGAGCTGTGGGCCGAGCTGAACGGCCTGGGGTTTCTGCGGATAGCCGCTCCCGAGGAGTACGGCGGCCAAGGTCTGGGCTTCGCGCGCTGGATGGAGCTGATGGAGGTCTTCTCCCGCTCGCACGGATCCGTACGCATGATCGTGCACGTGGTGAACGGCATCTGGCGATCGATGGACGGCCACGCCGACGACGAGCAGCGCAAGCGCTTCGTCGTTCCCTCCGTCACCGGTGAGATCAAGATCGCCTTCACCCTCACCGAACCGGGCAACGGCACCGGCGCGGACATCACCACCTCGGTGGTGCGCGAGGGCGACACGTACTACCTCTCAGGACGCAAGCACCTGATCACCTTCGGGGTGCGCTGCGACTACTACCTGCTGGCCGCCCGGGTCGAGGGCAGCACCGGGCACGAGGGCACGGTGGCCCTGCTGGTACCTCGTGACGCCCCGGGCGTCACGGTCGAGGACACCTCCAACACCATGGGCGTCACGGGTACCGACCATGCGTCTTTGGCCTTCGACCGCGCCCCGGTGCCGGTCGACCACCGGCTCGGTGCGGAGGGCCAGGGCCTGGAGGTGTTCCTCGGCGGCTTCCTCACCCCGTCCCGGATCTCCGTGGCGATGAGCTGCGTAGGGCTCGCACAACGCGCCCAGCAGCTGGCCGTCGAGTACGCCCGCAACCGTGTGACCTTCGGCAAGACGCTGACCCAGCGCCAGGCCATCCAGTTCATGCTCGCCGAGAACGCGGCGGACATCGAGGCCGCACGGCAGCTGGTCCTGCACGCGGCGCGCCGCTTCGAGGAGGGGGCGGACGACGCGTCGATGCAGTCGTCGATGGCGAAGATGCACGCGGTGACGATGCTGACGAACGTCACCGACAAGGCGCTCCAGGTGCACGGCGGGCTCGGTTACTGGAAGTCGCAGAAAATCGAGCGGGTGTACCGCGACGCGCGTGCCCAGCGCTTCGAGGAAGGCACCAACGAGGTGCAGAAGGCCGTCGTCTTCCGCGAGTTGCTCCAGCGCACAACGTCTTGGGACGGAGAGGGAACGATCCGATGAACAGCCCGCACCACCAGCAGACGCCCGACCGCGAGCAGGTCTCGCTGATCACCGGGGCCTCACGCGGCATCGGCCGCGCTCTGGCCCTCACCCTCGCCGAACGCGGTGGCACCGTGGTCGTCAACTACAAGAAGAACGCGGACCTGGCTCACAAGACCGTCGCCGAGGTCGAGGAGGCCGGTGGTCAGGGCTTCGCGGTCCAGGCGGACATAGAGACCACCGAGGGCGTCACCACGCTGTTCGACGAGGTGGCGCAGCGCTGCGGGCGGCTCGACCACTTCGTCTCCAACGCCGCGGCGAGCGCGTTCAAGAGCATCGTCGATGTCGGCCCGCACCACCTGGACCGCTCGTACGCGATGAACCTGCGGCCGTTCGTGCTGGGGGCGCAACAGGCCGTGAAGCTGATGGACAACGGCGGCCGGATCGTCGCCCTGTCCTCCTACGGTTCCATCCGCGCCTACCCCACCTACGCGATGCTGGGCGGCATGAAGGCCGCCATAGAGTCGTGGGTGCGGTACATGGCGGTGGAGTTCGCGCCCTACGGCATCAACGTCAACGGGGTCAACGGCGGCCTGATCGACTCCGATTCGCTGGAGTTCTTCTACAACGTGGAGGGCATGCCGCCCATGCAGGGCGTCCTCGACCGCATCCCCGCGCGCCGTCCCGGCACCGTACGGGAGATGGCCGACACCATCGCCTTCCTCCTCGGCGAGGGGGCGGGCTACATCACCGGGCAGACCCTCGTGGTCGACGGCGGGCTCAGCGTCGTCGCGCCCCCGTTCTTCGCGGACGCGGGTGAGGCGCTGGCGCTGCCGCCCCGGCCGACGCGCGACGCCTGAACGGAACGACCCGAACGACCGAGAAGAGGGATGGCAGGTGTTGGACCAGGTCTTCAGGCCCTGCGTGATCGGTGGCCTGACAGTGCCGCACCGCATCGTCATGGGTGCCATGCACCTGAACCTGGAGACCCTGGACGACGGTGGCGCGGCCCTGGCCGCGTTCTACACGGAACGGGTGCGGGGCGGCGCCGGCCTGATCGTCACGGGCGGCTCCGCGGTGGACCCGGCGGGTTCCGGCGGCCCCGGATACGGGGTGCTCGCCGACGAGAAGCACCGGTCGGCGCTGCGCCTGGCCGCCCGCGCGGTGCACGACGCGGGGGGCCTCATCGCCCTCCAGCTCTTCCACGCCGGGCGGTACGCGCTGCCCGGAACCTCCGGGGCGGACGGCTCCGGGCCCCTCGCGCCGTCCGCCGTGTACAGCCGGTTCTCCCGCACCGTTCCACGGGCGATGACGGAGGAACAGATCACCGGGACGGTCGCCGCGTTCGCCCGGGGGGCGGAAGCGGCGTACGAGCTGGGCTTTGACGCCGTCGAGGTGATGGGTTCCGAGGGCTATCTGATCAATCAGTTCACCGCGCCCCTCACCAACCGGCGCGACGACGCCTGGGGCGGTGACGCCGGGCGGCGCCGGCGCTTCCCCGTCGAGGTGCTGCGGGCCGTACGGGCCGCGGTGGGACCTCGCTTCCCGGTGCTCTTCCGGATGTCGGGTGCCGACCTCGTGGACGACGGCACGTCGTGGGAGGACACGGCCGCGCTCGCCGTGGAGCTCGCCGGAGCCGGCGCCGACGCGCTCGCGGTGGGCGTCGGCTGGCACGAGTCCCCGGTACCGACCGTGCAGGCACAGGTACCGGCGGGCACCTGGGCCGTGTACGCCCAGCGGGTCAAGCGGGCACTGCGGGCGGCGGGTCACGGCACGGTGCCCGTCATCGCCTCCAACCGCTTCAACCGGCTCGCGCAGGCCGAGGAGGTGCTGGCCCAGGGCGACGTCGATCTGGTGGCCATGGCCCGCCCGTTCCTCGCGGACCCGGCCATCGTCGACAAGTCCCGTACCGGGTCGAGCACATCGGTGGACCTCTGCATCGCCTGCAACGAGGCATGCATCGACCGGTCCTTCGGCACCGAGCGGGTGTCCTGCCTGGTCAATCCGCGGGCGGGCCACGAGCGTGAGTTCCCGGCCCGGCAGTCTCCCGCGCCCCGGGGCAGGTACGCCGTGATCGGCGCGGGGCTCGCGGGACTGGAGGCGGCCCGCACCCTGGCGAGACTCGGGCACAAGGTCGAGGTCTACGAGGCGGCCGACGAGCCCGGCGGCCAGTTCCGGCTGGCCGCCCGGGTGCCGGGCAAGGCGGACTTCGCCGCGACCGTACGACAGCGCGAGCAGGAACTCGACCATCTGAACGTGCCCGTGTACCTGGGGCACCGTATCGGTGCGCGGGACGTGCCCGTCCTGCGCACCATGGACGGAGTGGTCCTCGCCACCGGGGTCCGCCCGCGCCGGCCGGACCTTCCCGGCGTCGACCTGCCGCATGTCCTCGACTACGCCCGGGCGTTCGCCGACCCCGGCGCCCTCGGTCCGCGCGTCGCCATCATCGGCGGCGGCGGAATCGCGATCGACCTGGCGCACCTCCTCACCAGTGGCTCCTCCCCCGCCCTGACCCCGGAGGAGTTCCTCGCCTCCCGCGCCATGACCGCACCGCCGGAAGCCGTCCCCATGTCACGGACCACCGCTGCCCCGGCCGGTGGTTCCCGTCAGCTCACCGTGATGCGGCGCAGCGGCAGGATCGGTGCCGGAATCGGCCCGTCCACCCGGTGGGTGGTCATGGAAGAACTGCGCGCTCGCGGAGTACGCCTGCTCACCGACGTCACGTACGAGGAGATCACCCGGGACGGTGTGGTCGTCGTCGAGACAGGAGGAGAACGGCGGTTGGTCGCCGCCGACCATGTCGTCCTCGCCACCGGCCAGGAAAGCCGACGGGAGGTGGCCGCCGTGCTCGACCGGGCCGGGGTCCCCTTCGAGACCGCCGGTGGCGCCGCCGACGCCCGGTCGCTCAACGCTGTCCGGGCCACCGCGCAAGGACTGCGCGCCGCCCACCGCATCGTGGAACGGGCCGAGCCGAGGAGGTCGGGACGGAGCGGGTAGTGCGGGACCCGGAATCCTCGGCCGATGCGGGGCGCGGCACCGTCGGGCCGGGCGGGTCAGCCGGATTCACCGCGCAGACAGCCCGGCAGACTCTGGCGGTTCTTGACGGCCAGCTTGCGGTAGACCCGGGTCAGATGCTGCTCGACCGTACTGGGAGTGATGAACAGCTTCTCCGCGATCTCCCGGTTGGTGTACCCCATGACCGCCATGGAGGCGATCCTGCGCTCGGAGTTGGTCAGCGAGGCGACGGCCGTCGCTCTCTCCTCGTCCTGAGGAGGGCCCGCCTCACCGCTGGTGTCCGGCAGCAGTTCCCTGCACAGGGGTTCCGCCTGACACAGGTGCGCCACTCTCCAGGCACGGCGGATGATCACCCGCGCCCGGCGGTGCTTGCCCAGCGCGTGGTAGGCCCGGCCCAGGTCGGACAGCGTCCTGGCCAGTTCGTAGGCGCAGCCGTCCGCCTCCAGGGTGTCGGCGGCCTCGCTCAGCAGGCGCGGGCGCTGACCCGGCGAACTGAACACGGCCATCAGGCGCAGGGCGAGCGCCCGGCTCACGGTGTCCTCCGGACCGGGAAGGGCCAGCTGGTCCTTCACCAGGCGCTTGGCCTGGTCGCGGTTGCCCTGCAGCAACCACGCCTCGGCCGCGCTGGTCCGCCAAGGCACGATGCCGGGCAGGTCCATGCCCCACTTCCCCATGAGTTCCCCGCAGGAGAGGAAGTCTCCGAGCGCCGCGCGCGTCCGGTTCATGGCCAGGTAGTAGTGCCCCCGTGCATACAGGTAGTGCAGTCCGTACCGGCTCTGGAACATCTCATCGGGGATGCCGCGGGTCACGAGCGCCGTGGCCTCGTCCAACTCCCCCATGCGGGTGTGGGCCAGGATCAGGGTGCCCAGCGGCAGGCCGGCCGCGGTGCCCCAGCCCTGGACGGACACATGCTCCAGGGCCGACACGCCGCGCTTCACCGCCTCCCTGAGATCGCCCTGTCGCAGCCGGATCTCCGCCTCGGCGGCGTCCAGGATGCCCTGCCACATCGGGGAGGGACGCCCGTTCCGGCGCTCGTCCAGGCTCCGGCACCGATTGGCCGCATCGCTCAGCCGGCCGCTGTAGACCAGCGACATCAACGCGAGGAGGGTCGCTTCCTCGGCCCAGGGGGCGTTGTGGTTGAGGTCGAGCTGACCGAGGACGTGCGAGGCCCACTCCTGCATCTCTCCACTGCGCCTGCGGACGAGGCCGCCGGAGAGCGCGCCGATCGACTGCAGCCAGAAGGCCCGGCCCCGGGTGGCGGGCGCGCCCTCGGGGCCGGTGGTCACGGGGCCGCTCTGCACCCGTCCCGCGAGCGGCGGATACGTACAGGCCAGCCACACCTCCATGTCGTGCAGCTCAGCCGGATGCTTCGGCGTGCCGGGCGGGGGCGCGATTCCCGCGGACGGCAGACGCGCCGCCCGCTTTCGGAGCAGCGAAAGGATGTCGGCGGCCTCCTGGGTACGGTGCAGCCACAGCAGTTGTCGCACGAGCAGCATCGTCTCGTGGGGATCCAGCTGGTCGCTGCGGACCGCCTCGGTGAGCGCTATCAGGTGCCGCAGCGATGCCGAAGGGTTGAGCTGCCATTCGGCCTGAGCGAGCCTGGCCCGGATCGCCCACCGGTCTCTCTCGTTCGTACATGCCCCCTGGGCCGAGTTCAGGTACCGCAGAGCACGTTGCACCGCACCCTGCAGCAGCGCCTCCGAAGACGCCTCCAGCAGCACGCGCAGCGCCCAGGGCTCCGGCACCTGACCGGCCTCGGCCAGGTGATGGGCGGCGTCGGCCACCGCGGCACCCCGGTTGTAGAGCAGTCGCGCGGCCCGGTGATGCAGTTGCACGCGGTCCGCGGCGGGCAGGTCGTCCAGCACGGTGCGCGCGGCCAGCACGTGCCGGAACCGGCCGTCTCTCAGCAGCCCGGCCTCGGTCATGGTGCGCAGCGCCCGCTCGACGGTGCCCGTGTCCGCGTCGACCAGTACTCCGAGTTCCTCCGACGAGGCCTCGTCGCCGTAGACCGCCATGGCGCGAGCCACCCGCAGTGTGTCGGGCTGACTGCGGTGCAGGCAGTTCAACAGCGCGCGGCCGTAGCCCTGTTGCCGGGCCTCTCCGCCGAGCCGCTCGTCGTGGATCAGGGCGCCGAGCAGCCGCGGGTTGCCACCGCTGTAGGCGAGGAAGTCGTCACTCAGCTCCCGGGCCGCTCCCGCTCCGAGGCGCCGACCCATCAAGGTGCGCACGGCCTGTGGAGAGAGCGGTGCGAGCCGGACGGACACGACGGAGGCATGGCGCAGAAGTTCGGCATGGAACGGGGAGTGGGTCCCGCTCGACTCGGCCAGTTCGGTGAGCACCATCAGAAGCGGTGCCGAGCTCAGCCGCCGGACCAGATACAGCAGGGACTGCTGTGACGCCACGTCCATGTGGTCGATGTCATCCACGCACACCACGACCGGTGTCGTGGCAGCCAGTTCCGTGACGGGCAGGAAGAGGTCGTACAGGATCTCGGCCCTGTTGCGCTCCACGGCCTTGTGCATGCTCTCAACCCGGGTCGACCCCATGAGCCCGCGCAGTACCGGGGAGATGCGTCTGCGCAGTTCCACGGGAAGCGCCGGGCTGTCGAACAGCTGACTGAGTGCCCCGAAGGGCAGATCCCGCTCCTCGGAGGAGCAGACGGCATTCAGGAGGATGGCCTCGGCGCCCTGGGCGCACTGCGCCACCTCACGCAGGAACTCCGTCTTGCCCGCTCCCACGGTCCCCTCCAGCAGGATCACCTGCCCCGCCGCCGACTGTGGGAAGGCCAACCAGGCTCGGACGCGCGCGAGCTGCTCCTCGCGTTCCATCAGCGCGGTTCCCGATGCCGCGTGCGGACCGGAACCAACCGAAGAGCAATCCGGCGGCAGCTCCCGAGTCATGCCTCCCCCTGCGTCACATTTGGACTGCCGCCATTCCGCCCCGCAGGAGCGAACATCACATAAGGAGCTCATGCAACTTCCCTGAAAGCCGTTCACACTGTTCCAGGTGCCACGCTAACCCGAGCAACAACCATTTCCATGGTGTCGCATTTCAGACAGGAGTCTTTCGGACAGCGGCACACGGGCGGCACCCACTCCGAAGGGGACCGTTGGGTAAAACTTTAGGGCAGAGAACATGCCCCCACCGCCATAGTCGATGGCACCGATGACCTCCATCACCTACCCCCGGGGCACAACCTCGCCGACTCGCGACCGGGATAAGCAACGAATAAGGTTTGAAGTCGCCCGAGTTCACTTTCGACGGCCACTCTGCAAAACCGAGGACCCAGATCGCGCTATCCGGACATTCGGAGCAGAAGAAGGCACGGCTTGCGACCGTTCGCATCGGACGGGGCCCGCTCAGGCGGCGTCGACAGTGAGGCCGACCAGGGCACCGACTGTCCGGGATGTCGCGCCACGGCGCCGCGGGCTCGGCAGCAGGACGGTGGCTGGTTGAGGTGCGGGGAGCTGCCATGGCCGGAGTGGGGAGCCGTTCGGCGCTGGAGGCATGCGGAGTCTGCCGGCTGCCGAGGCGGGAGGAGTGCGACTGATGACCACCATCCGCCCTCGGCCGTGCTAGGCCAGGTCAACTGGCTTCAGCCCGAAGCCGATCCCTCAGTGCCCCACCCTGACGGGTAAGTATCGCCACCGGGGCAGGCTTGCTGTGGCGGACGGCCTCCTACAGGTCCGGCCCGCCGAAGGCCTTGGTGTGACAGGCCACCGCTCGCAGCACTGGGACGGGCGACCGCCGTCTGACTCTCAGCTTTGCGAACTCTCGCTGCGGGCGGCCGAGTGAAGCGCGCCGCGACCGGCGCACGGGCGGCGTGTGTACGTCGCGGATCACCAGCGGTGAGCACACCACCGCGGAGAACCTCGAATAAATCGGGACCGTTTCCCCCGTGGCAGTTCCGTTTGCGCCCCGCCGGTCGGACTCGCGGTGAAGTACCGCTCCTGGACTTACAAGCCGTAAGCCCTCGCCAAAACGCGAACGCAGGCCATAGCCGCCCTCCCATAGTCGTGATGTTCAACAGTCAAGTCACCAACATGGCCGACGAGTTGGCGCGCTTCACTTCGCTGCCACCGCTCCGCATTCCGCGACGAACTGCCGGATCTCCTGAATAACCTGCTGTGCGTGGGAATTGAGGTAGAAGTGCCCGCCGTCGAAAAGGCGAAAAGTGGCTTCCTTCGTCGTGTGCTCGGCCCAAGAGCGGGCCTCCTCCTCAGTCACCTTCGGGTCTTCGTTCCCGAACATGACCACCACGGGGCAGCCCACCCGTCCCGGCTCCGGGCGGTAGGTCTCCGCGGCGCGGTAGTCGTTGCGCACCGCGGGGAGAATCATCCGCAGGATCTCTTCGTCCTCCAGGACGGCCGGACCCGTGCCGCTGAGGTTGCGCAGTTCCGCGAGGAACTCTTCCTCGTCGGCCAGGTGCACACGCTCATCCCGCCACCGCGAGGGTGCGCGGCGTCCGGAAGCGAAGAGACCGAGCAACGTCGTTCCCCTGGCTTCCAGTCGCAGCGCCACCTCATAGGCCAACGACGCGCCCATGCTGTGCCCGAAGAACGTCAACGGTCGGTCGGCCCAGGGCTCCAGCTCCACCACGATGAGGTTCGCCAGTTCCTCGATGCTGCTCACGAGGGGTTCCGTACGGCGATCCTGGCGTCCCGGATACTGCACCGCCACCACGTCGATCTCGGGCGACAGCGCACGTGAGACGGGGTGGTAGAACGACGCTGAGCCACCGGCGTGCGGAAAGCAGACCAGGCGCGTCGGGGCGTCCGGGGCGGGGTGGTAACGCCTGATCCACTTATCGGAGTTCGTCGCCATACTCGGGGTGTCCCTTCGGTTTTGGTTCACGTGTTGGTTGCGGAGGCTCTTCCGCCGACCAGGCAATCCGTACGGCCGAACTCCGCGCCCCGCGCGGCCCCGACTCCCACCGGATCCCCGTATGCCCACGCCGGACGCGGCGGTACCTGCCCACGAGGCCGCAGGTACCGCGAGCCCTGCGGCCCTCACCTGCCCTGCCCCCACAGAAGATTCAGGAGAAGGTCGGCCGTACCTACCTATTGGACGGCGCAACACCCCTGTCCTGCCAGCCCATACGCCCCCTACTTTGCGTCACGCCCCCCCTTAAACTTCGAGTCCGCGACGCTCGGTGCGTCCCTGGGCAGGCGCAATGCCCACGCTGCCGAAGGAGACCGCGGTGTCGAGACCTGGTCGCATTCCGGGCAAAGGGCTCGAATGAGGTGTCCGTAGCCGCCACGCACAGGTTGGGACAGGTGAAGAGGGGTGATGACGTGGTATTTCAGTCAGCACCGAACCAGCACGGGAGACAGCACCGCTCCCTCAAATCAGGCCGAACTACGCGTCCCGGACGGCACTCGTTTCGACCACCTTCGAGTCCCTGAGCCGCCTCTCCATGCGTCGGCATGGTGGCCACGCGCATAACCAACTCCCGAACTATGTTGCCCCACCACATGTGCCGCTGACCTGCGGATTCCTACGGTATGGCGACACGAACACGTCCCCGCCAACCGCTTGGAAGTGGTGCCGATGACCTCCCCCGCGACCGCTCCCCCACCCCCCGCCAGCCTCAAGCGCATCGTCGCCGCCAGCCTCATCGGCACCACCATCGAGTGGTACGACTTCTTCCTCTACGGTTCCGCGGCCGCCCTCGTCTTCAACAAGCTGTTCTTCCCGGACTCGGACCCGCTGGTCGGCACGCTTCTGTCGTTTCTGACGTATGCCGTCGGGTTCGCCGCCCGTCCACTGGGTGCGCTGGTCTTCGGGCACTACGGCGACCGGCTGGGCCGGAAGAAACTGCTGGTGCTGAGCCTGCTGTTGATGGGCGGGGCGACCTTCGCCATCGGGCTGCTGCCGACGCACGCCACGGTCGGCACCGCCGCTCCCGTGCTGCTGACCGTGCTGCGGCTGGTGCAGGGTTTCGCGCTGGGCGGCGAGTGGGGCGGAGCCGTGCTGTTGGTCTCCGAGCACGGGGACGCGCGGCGGCGCGGCTTCTGGGCCTCGTGGCCGCAGACCGGCGCGCCCGCGGGGCAACTCCTTGCCACCGGCGTGCTGTCCCTGCTGACCGCCGTTCTGTCGGACAGCGCGTTCGGCAGCTGGGGCTGGCGGATCCCGTTCCTGCTCTCCGGTGTACTGGTGATCGTCGGTTTGTGGATTCGTCTGTCTGTCGATGAATCACCGGTCTTCAAGCAGGCGTTGGCACAGGCCGAGGCACGCAAGGCGGCGCACGCGGAGGCCGAGAAGCTGCCGCTCGTCTCCGTGATGAAGCATCACTGGCGGGATGTGCTGGTGGCGATGGGCGCCCGCATGGCGGAGAACATCAGCTACTACGTCATCACCGCGTTCATCCTCGTCTACGCCACCACCTCGGCCGGCGTCTCCAAGCAGACCGCGCTCAACGCCGTGTTGATCGCCTCGGCCGTGCACTTCGCGGTGATCCCGGCCTGGGGCGCCCTGTCGGACCGTGTGGGCCGCCGTCCTGTCTACCTGCTGGGCGCGGTCGGCGTCGGCCTGTGGATGTTCCCGTTCTTCTCGCTCGTCGACACCGGCGGCTTCGGCAACCTGATCCTCGCGGTGACCGTCGGCCTGGTGATGCACGGGGCGATGTACGCGCCCCAGGCCGCCTTCTTCTCCGAGATGTTCGCGACCCGGATGCGCTACTCCGGGGCTTCCATCGGCGCCCAGTTCGCCTCGGTCGCGGCAGGCGCGCCCGCGCCCCTGATCGCCACCGCGCTGCTGGCCGACTACGACAGCTCCACCCCCATCGCGCTGTACGTCATCGCCGCCGCCGTCCTCACGGTCGTCGCCGTGGGCGCGGCCAAGGAGACCCGACACCGGGACCTGACCGATGTGGAGCCCTCCGCGGACGCGGAGCCCGCCACCACCAAGACGGCGGACGCACGCGCCGTCTGAGCTCCCCCCACCCCCACCAGGTCCGGCCGGCGAGTCCGAGCCCGCGGGGCGGATGCGAGCGACAGATCCGATCCGGCCCCCGTACGGTCGTGTGTACGGGGGTCAGCGCCGTCCCGCGCCCGACAACCGGTGGAGTCTCAGGGCGAGTTGGATCTCCAGAGCCCGGGCGGGGCTCTGCCAGTCGTCGCCGAGGAGTCGGGCTACCCGCTCCAACCGCTGAGCGACCGTGTTCACATGGACGTGCAGTTCGTCCTTGGTGCGGGCCGGGCTCATTCCGCACGCGAAGTAGGCGTCGAGGGTGCGCGACAGGTCGGTGCCGCGCCGTTCGTCGTATGCGACGACCCGGCCGATCGTACGGTCGACGAAGCCCTCGATGTCCCGGTCCCCGGCCAGCAGGAGACCAAGGAAGCCGAAGTCCTCGGCGGCGGCCCCGTCACCGGAGCGGCCCAGCAGTCGTAGGGCGTCGAGGCAGCGTCGGCCTTCCTGGTAGGCGGCGGCCACGGCGTCCAGGTGGGTGGCGAGGTCCTCGACGGGGGCGGAGGCTCCGACGGTGACCGACTCGTGCACGGCGGTGCCTAGGTGACGGGCCGTGCGGCGGGCCACCTCCGTCGCGGTGTCGCCAGGCTCCAGCGGCAGCAGCAGGACGGTGCCGCCGTCGCGGGCGGCGGCCAGACCCTGCCGGGTCGCGGCCAGGTGGGACGCGGCGGACCACAGACGCCGGCGGGCCGCAGCCTCCTGGTCGGCGTCGGCCGCCGTATCGTCCAGGCGCGCGGCGAGCACCACATGGGCGGCGTCGAGATCGGCGGACAACCGGGAAGCCCGCTCGCGCAGCAGCCGCGGGTCACGGTCCCGCGCGTCCAGCAGGTCGTCCAACAGTTCGCCGCGCACCCGCTGTTCTGCCTCGGCGGCGGAGCGTCGGGCGAGCAGCAGCAGTGACGTGACCATGGCCGCGCGCTCCAGGGTGCGCTGGTCCACGGGGTCCAGTCCGGGGTGGCCGCGCAGCACCAGCGCTCCGAGCAGTTCTCCGCCGGCGGCCACCGCGGCGATCCAGTCGTCCGCGTGCCGTACCGCGTGGCCCTCGGCGCGGGACACCTCCACAGCCCGGGCGGGTGCCGCGGCGGGCTCGGTGAACTCGACCGTGCCGTCCAGGACTTCGGAGACGGCAGCGGCCACGTCGTGGACTCCGCCGCCGCGCAGGACGAGTTCGGCGAGCCGGTCGTGGACCTCCGAGGCGCGCTCGATGACCCCGCTGCGGTCCCGGATGATCTCGTTGGCGCGCTCCAGGTCGCCGAGTGCGGAGCGGGTCTCGGTGAGGAGGTTCGCGGTGTCGATGGCGGCGGCGGCCAGCGCCGCGAAGGATCCGAGCAGCGCGATCTGCTCCCGCTCGAAGACCCGGGCCCGCCGGTCCGCCGCGAACAGAACCCCGATCACATGGGACCCGAGCGTCAGCGGGACCCCGAGGATGGCGACCAGGCCCTCGTCGCGCACGCCCGCGTCGATGACGAGGGTGTGCTGGAAGCGGTCGTCCTTGAAGTAGTCGTCGGTGACGTACGGCCGGGCCGTCTGGGCGACGAGGCCGCCGAGTCCCTCCCCCATCCCCAGGCGCAGCTGCTGGAAACGGGCCGCGACCGAGCCCTCGGTGACCCGCATGTAGGTGTCGCCACGCGCCGGGTCGTTGAGACTGAGGTACGCCACGTCCGTGCCGAGCAGCGAGCGGGCGCGCTGCACGATCGCCGGCAGGACCGCGTCCAGGTCGCGCAGCCCGGCCAGGTCGTGGGCGGTCTCGAAGAGCGCGGACAGCTCGGCCTCCCGTCGGCGCCGGCCCTCCAGCTCCGAGCGGACGCGCAGCGCGAGCGGCTTGACCGCCTCCAGCGCGGCGACCTCCTCGGCCGACCGCCCCTCGGCACGGGCGATCAGAACCGGCTGCTCGTAGGCGTCGGCGGACGCACCCCGGGCGAGGAGCTCCAGGAACGGCGCCTCGGCGCTGCCGGGCGCGTACGCCTCACCGCTGCCGGACACTGATGACTCGACGCCACCGGACACGGGCGACTCACCGCTGCCGGACCCTGGCGCGGCGCCCGCACCGTCGAGGCCCGGCGCCCCGGGGCCGTCGCCCGGCGCGCTCGGGCCCGGCCTGCCGGCGCCGGGCCCGCCGTCGGTCGGCCCATCGGCGGCGGACGCGCCGGAGCCCGGCGCACCGGTGGCACCGCCGGTACCGGCTCGTTCGACTGAGTGCAGGTGATCGCGGGACATGCTCACAGGATTCCCCATCGCTCGGCCGTCCGTTCCGCCCTGTGGAAAACTCCGCGGGCGAGTGGGGCGACCGCTCAGTGGGCGGTCCAGCCGCCGTCGAGAACGAGCGAGGTGCCGGTCACGAAAGAGGCGTGCGGGCCGCACAGGTACGCCACGGCCTCCGCGACCTCCTCCGGCTCGATCAGCCGTTTGACGGCGCTGTCCTGCAGCAACACCTCGGACAGCACGCGTTCCTCGGGGATGCCGTGGGCCCGGGCCTGGTCGGCGAGCTGGGTCTCGACCAGTGGGGTGCGCACATAGGCCGGGTTCACACAGTTGGAGGTGACCCCATGGGGTGCGCCTTCCAGGGCGGTCGTCTTGGACAGCCCCTCCAGACCGTGCTTGGCGATCACATAGGCCGACTTGTAGGCCGAGGCACGCAGACCGTGCACGGAGGACACGTTCACGATGCGGCCCCAGCCCTGCCCGTACATGTGGGGCAGGGCGCCGCGGATGAGCCGGAAGGGCGCCTCCAGCATCACGGTGAGCATGGTGTGGAAGACGTCGGGCGGGAACTCCTCGATGGGGCGCACCAGTTGCAGCCCGGCGTTGTTGACGAGGACGTCGGTGCCCGCAGCGACGAGCTCGGCGGCGTCCAGGTCGGTGAGGTCGAGCACATGCGGCTCGACGGTGCCGGCGAGGTCCCGGCCCTGGTCGGCGAGCGTCTCCAAACCGGCGCCGTCCCGGTCGACCGCTCTCACCTTGGCCCCGGCGGCGGCAAGCCGCAACGCGCAGGCGCGGCCGATGCCGCCGGCCGCACCGGTGACGAGGGCGGTGCGGCCGCCGAGGTCGAGCGTGGAGGAGTGGGGTCCCGGAAGGGCACTACGAGCGGTCATGCCCCCGACCCTAGGCAGCACCCGTCTCCCGCCCCATATGGTCACCACCCATACTTCAGTCGGAACTCGTAGGGGCGAACCATGTGGGGGTGTCCGACTGGGCCAGCTTGATCCTCTGCAGCGCGAACTCGCTCAGCTCGGGCAGGGCATCCACCGCGAACCAGCCCACTTCCAGCGATTCGTCGTCGTTGACCCGAGCCTCCCCCTCGACGGCACGGCAGCGGAAGGAGATGTCCATGAACTGGCACACATCGCCGTTGTCGTAGGTGACGGGCTTGAGCGCCTGCACGACGATCACCCGCTCCACCGCACAGAGAACGCCCGTCTCCTCCTCGACCTCCCGCACGGCACACGCCGCCGGCTGCTCGCCCGGCTCAGGGATACCGCCGATCAGCGACCATGTGCCGGTGTCGGAGCGGCGGTTGAGCAGCACGCGCCCCAAGTCGTCGAAGACCACGGCGCTGACGCCGGGCAGCCAGAGCAAGTCGTTGCCGATGGAGGTCCGCAGCGTAGTGATGAAGTCAGGAGTAGCCATGGCCCCGACCCTAACGGGCCGGTCACATGACTCCGCTGATCTTCGCTGAGCGTGCGCCGGGCGTACGGCTACACGGCCCCGGCGCGTCGACGGCGCACACCGGCCCCGATCGCCCAGCCGAGTCCGCCCGCGGCGACCAGCACCAGGGCGATCTCCGGCAGGATGCCCAGCTGTGTGGCGGGCGTCTGCGAGGAGCGCAGGGGAACCTTCTGGACCAAGTAGTCGGGCACGAACATGCCGGTCTTCTGCGTGATCCTGCCGTCGGGCATGATGATCGCGCTGACACCGCTGGTCACCGGGACGGTGACGGTCCGGCTGTGCTCGACGGCGCGCACCCGCGACATGGCGAGCTGCTGGTAGGTCATCTCGCTGCGGTCGAAGGTGGCGTTGTTGCTGGGGACGGAGATCATCTGTGCGCCGTCGGTGACCTCGGAACGCACGGCCCAGTCGAAGGCCGCCTCGTAGCAGGTGACCAGGCCGACCTTGGCACCGTCCATGTCGAACACGCCCGGCTCGGTGCCCCGGCTGAAGTCCTGGCCGACCATGGAGGTCCAGTTCTTGTTGATCGCCCCGATGAGCGAGCGCAGCGGCAGGTACTCGCCGAAGGGCTGGATCTGCCGCTTGTCGTACGTGTCGCCGGGCCCCTTCACCGGGTCCCACAGGATCTGCTCGTTGAAGAGCTTGCCGTCGCGTTCGACGACGCCGCCGACCGAGATCGGCACGCCGATCGCCCTGGCCGCCTCCTCGATGACGGCGGCCGCGTCGGCATTGGCGAAGGGATCGATGTCGGAGGAGTTCTCGGGCCACAGGACGAAGTCGGGCCTGGCCACCTTGCCGGCCTTGACGTCGGCGGCCAGCCGTTCCGTCTCGCGCACATGGTGGTCGAGCACGGCCCGCCGCTGGGCGTTGAACTCCAGTCCTGCGCGGGGCACGTTGCCCTGGATGACCGCGACGGTCGCGCTGCCGTCCTCGGCCTTGTCGCTGACCAAGGACCGGGCGGCCACCGCACCCAGCACCGGCACCGCCACGCTCAGCAGAGCGACGGCCGCCGCCGACCGGCGTACGACGCGCGTACGCCGTGCCGCCACGGCCAGCCGCACAATCTCGCAGAGGCCGAAGCCGCACAGGACGACGGCGAAGCCGAGGACCGGGGTGCCGCCCACCGCGGCGAGCGGCAGGAACACGCCGTCCGCCTGACCGAACGCGATCTTGCCCCAGGGGAAGCCGTGGAAGGGCACACGCGCGCGTGCCGCCTCTCCGGCGATCCATACCGCTGCCGCCCAGACGGGCCAGCCGGGCAGCTTCGACACCGCGGCGACGCCCGCGCCGACCAGCGCCACGAAGACCGCCTCGATGACCACCAGCGCGAGCCAGGGGCCGGGGCCGACCTCCACACCGGTCCACACCAGGAGCGGCAGCAGGAAACCGAGACCGAAGAGGTAGCCGAGACCGAGGCCCGCCTTCCAGCCGCGCCCGCGCAGCACCCACCCGAGGACGGCGAAGGCCGGCACGGCCAGCCACCACAGAGTGCGCGGCGGGAAACTGACGTAGAGCAGCACCCCGGAGAGCGCGGCGGCGACGGCCGGAACGAGTCGCAGGAGCCACGCCCGGCGCGATGCGGGCGCGGTCGGCGGCCTTACCTGGTCCGACTCGTCCACGGAGGTTGCGGTGACGGTCACTGTGGGAGTGTACGGCGGCCGACCTCGGCGCCGACAACGCGGCCCGTCCCGTCCCAGGGGTCACCGGCGGGCACTTCGGCCAATCGTTCCTGCGGAACTCGGTCCCACTTGTCCACAAACCGCCCATCAGCGGTTACGGTGTGCCCCAGTCCTTGTTCGTACGGGCCGGTAATGCCCGACAGAGACGGGGACGACGCAGGTCGGGGGCGACCGGGTTCGGGGGGCGGGGTGGGTTCCACGGGGATGACGTCTGCGGCCGGTGCGGGGTCGGCGGCGGACGACGACAGACGAAACGGCTCCGACGCGGCGGGCGTCGTGATCCTGGGGGCCTGCGCGGCTTGGGCCCTGATCACGGCTGCCGTCCACGATGGTCGACCGGAGGGTGTGCTGCTCGCGATCCTGGCGGTGGCCGCCGGATACGCCGCGGGCCGGATCTGCGGGGCTCTGCTGCCGGTCGCCGCGCCGGGTGCCTGGGCCCTGGCCGGTCTCGGCCTGACGGTGGGGCTGCCGCGCCTCTCCCCCGGGCCCGAGATCATCACACCGCTCGGGGACGCCGGTGGTGTCGCCGCGCTGCTGGCCCTGTCCACCGGTGCCGCGTGCTGTGCCGCCTGGGCCACCGACGCCCTCGTCCTGCGGATGGCCCTGCGGGCGCTGGCGGCCGGGATCGCGGTGATCGCGGCGGTGCTGGGCTCGGGCGGCGGGTTCGCCGCGTGCGTCGCGGTGCTGCTGTGCTCGCTCGCCGCGGGCCGGATGCGTCACCGCGGTCCCGCTATCGCCGGCTTGGCCCTGTCCGCGATCCTGGCGGCGGGCCTGACCTGGGCGGTCGCCGGTGACGCGGTGCCGGGCGAGCTCGGCGTCCCGCTGGAGGGACGGCTGACCCCGCACCGGGTCGGGCTGTGGCACGACGCCCTGCAGATGGCACGCGGGGAGGTGGCCGTCGGCGTGGGCCCGGGGCGTTTCGGCGAGCTCAGCGGGACGGCGACCCGGACGTTGCTCTCCGACGGCAAGCCGCACTCGGCGCCGTTGCAGCAGGCGGCCGAGCAGGGAGTCGTGGGCGTGATGCTGCTGGTCGCGGCCTTCTGCTGGATGCTCTACGCGCTGTGGCGCACCCGGCGTCCCACACCGGTCGCCCTGACCGCGGGGGCCGCGCTGACGGCGGTCGCGGCGATCGCCTGCCTGGGCAACGCGCTGAGCTTCACCACGGTGACCGTCGCGGCGGGACTGTTGGCGGGACTGGCCACGGCCCGTCCGCTGGCCGACGAGCCGGCCCGGCACCGGACGGACGCAAGCCCTCGCGGCGACCGCCTGGCGCCGTGACCCCGGGTGCGGCCCGGGACCGCGCAACCCATACGGCTCGGTCCTTCGGACTCCGGACAGTCAGTGGGCCCGACGCGGCTCGGAACACAACGCGGAACGCGCTTCGGTGCTCCCTGCGCTCAGCGCGCGGCTCCAGACCGCAGCCGGTCCTTGATGACCCGTACGGCCGACTCGGCGTCGTCCACGGTGATGGTGAACGTGTGGCCGTCCCACAGTTGCAGCACCACACCCTCGCCCCGGCGTACGACGACCGCGGTGCCCTTCTCGGGACGCCAGCGGTAACCCCAGCCGCCCCAGTGGCGAGGGGTGACGTGCGGGTCGAACTCGGCGCCGGCGACATGGGCCAGCGGGATCCGGCGGCGCGGCACACCGATGTGGCCGCAGCGCACTTCCAGGGATTCCTTGTCGACCTTCAGGGCGACGTTCACGAAGGCGAGAGTGCCGAAGAGAACCAGCAGTCCGGCCGCGATGCAGCCGACGACGGACATCACGAGCGGGGCGATGCCGGACGTCCACTGGGAGTCGACGGCCAGTTGGATACCGAGCGCCAGGCAGGCGGCGCCGCCGAGCGCGAGCAGCCACTGGATCCGGTTGGATGCGTGCCCGGTCCAGACGTCGGGGTGCGGGGTGTTCTCGCCGTGGGGGTGGTCCCTCATGGCTATGAGACTACTCAGGTTTCGCTGCGCCGCCAGCTCGTCGCGGAGAGTCACTGGCCCGGGCGGGGGTCACTGCGCGGGGCTGACCGCCTTGAGGAGCCGGCCTTCCGCGTAGGCCAGAGCCGACTCGGGCAGGACCCCCTCGCGGCCGCTGAGCAGCACCGTCAGCGTGCCGTCGGCCGTAGCCCGCGGGGCCGGCTGCTCACCCAGCCGGCGCAGGGCCTGGGCGGCGACCGCCCCGGCCGAGCCGTGGAGGACGAGCGGGGGGAAGCCGGGGCGCTGCACGGCCGCGCGGATGCGCTCGGTCACCAGCTCGTAGTGGGTGCAACCGAGGACGACCGTCGTCACGTCGTTGGGGGTCAGCGCCGCGGCCGCGGCCACGGCGGCCTCGACGGCTGCCTCGTCCGCGTGCTCCACCGCTTCCGCCAGGCCGTAGCAGGGCACTTCGGTGACCGGCACGCCGTCGGCGAAGTCCTCGATGAGTCCGCGCTGGTAGGGGCTGCCCGTGGTGGCGGGCGTCGCCCAGATCGCGAAAGGGCCGCCGCCGGCCGCGGCCGGCTTGATCGCGGGGACCGTGCCGATGACCGGTATGTCGGGTTCCAGACGGGCGCGCAGGGTCGGGAGGGCGTGGACGGTGGCGGTGTTGCAGCCGATGATCAGGGCGTCGGGACGCCGCGCGGCGGCGGCCTCGGCGACGGCCACGGCGCGCCGGGTGAGATCCTCCGTGGTCCGCGGGCCCCAGGGCATTCCGTCGGGATCGAGGGAGAGCACCAGATCGGCGTCGGGTCGTAGACGCCGTACGGCGGCAGTGGCCGCCAGCAGACCGATTCCGGAGTCCATGAGCGCGATCTTCACCCCGCCACGATAGACGATGGCCCCCTTGCGGGGCGGGCCGGTGGGGCAGACTGCGCGCGTGAGCGCCATCGTGTGGATCGCCGCCGGATCACTCGCCGCCTGGCTGTGGCTGTTGCTCGGTCAGGGCTTCTTCTGGCGTACGGACGTCAGGCTGCCGCCTGGGCGAGAACCGGAGGCCTGGCCGGCCGTCTGCGTCGTCGTTCCCGCCCGCGACGAGGCCGCGGTGCTGCCGGCGAGCCTGCCGTCGCTGCTGGCGCAGGACTATCCGGGGCCGGCCGAGGTCTTCCTCGTCGACGACGGCAGCACGGACGGCACCGGGGAACTGGCCCGTGAGCTGGCACGCCGACACGGCGGGCTCCGGCTGACCGTGACCTCCCCGGGCGACCCGCCGGCGGGCTGGACCGGCAAGCTGTGGGCGGTGCGCCACGGTATCGGCCTGGCACGAGCGCGTGACCCCGAGTACCTCCTCCTGACGGACGCCGACATCGCCCACGCGCCGGACAGCCTGCGTCAGCTGGTCGCGGCGGCCGGCCCGGGCGGCTTCGACGCCGTCTCCCAGATGGCGCGGCTACGGGTCGAGAGCCTGTGGGAACGGCTGGTGGTACCGGCCTTCGTCTACTTCTTCGCGCAGCTCTACCCCTTCCGCCGGATCGGCCGGAAGCGGGGGCGGACGGCGGCCGCGGCGGGCGGCTGCGTGCTGCTGCGCACCGACGCCGCCGAGCGGGCGCGGATCCCGGACGCCATCCGGCACGCCGTCATCGACGACGTGGCGCTCGCGCGGGCTGTCAAGGGCGGCGGCGGGCACATCTGGCTGGGGCTGGCCGAGCGGGTGGAAAGCGTCCGCCCGTATCCGCGGTTGCACGACCTGTGGCGGATGGTGTCGCGCAGCGCGTACGCGCAGTTGCGGCACAACCCGCTGCTGCTCGCCGGTACGGTGGCCGGACTCGCGCTGGTGTATCTGGTGCCGCCCGTTGCCCTGGTCGTGGGCGTCGCCACGGGGTGGACGGCGGCCGTGATCCTCGGCGGCCTCGCCTGGTCGGTGATGACCGGGACGTACGTCCCGATGCTCCGTCACTACCGGCAGCCGCTGTGGCTCGCTCCCCTGCTGCCCTTCACCGCGTTCCTCTATCTGCTCATGACGGTCGACTCCGCGGTGCAGCACTACCGGGGGCGCGGCGCGGCCTGGAAGGGCCGCACCTACACGCGTCCCGACACCGTCGTCGGCGAGGAGAGCTGAGCGCTCACTTGCGTCCAGGGGTCCAGTTCATGCCCCACCCGTAGGCACGGTCGACGGTCCGCTGCGGGCTCACACCGCGCTCGGGCACCAGATAGCGGGCCTCGCGCCGCACCACCAGGTCGCTGCCGGTGTTGGTGATCAGGGCGAGCGCACACACCGTCGAGGGGACCGTGCACTCGTCGAGGGAGAAGTCGACGGGGGCGCCGTGCTGCGGCTGGAGCGTGACCGTGGCGTGCAGGTCGGCGAACGAGCGCGCCCCTTGGTAGATGGTCACGAAGACGAGCACGCGCCGGAAGGCCTGCGTGTGGTCGAGGTTCACGGTGAGGTTCTCGCCGCTTGTGACAGCGCCGGTGCGGTCGTCACCGTCGAGGTGGATGTACGGCGGCCTGTGCAGGTCCCCGAAGGCGTTGCCGAGAGCCTGGACCACTCCCTTGCTGCCATCGCTCAGTTCGTACAGGGCGCACAGGTCGAGGTCGAGGTCCGCGTGCGTGGCGATCGCACGGCCTAGCTTGCTGCCCCAGCCGGTGAACTGCTTGTGGACCTCCCAGTTGAGGTTCACACGCAGGGCACCCGAGGTGCCGCCCTGTTTGGTGAGCGAGACGGAGGGGGCCGCCTTGGTGAGCGTCACCTTCGTCAGGCGGACGGGTGCCGCGGGCGGTGCCGAGGGGGGTGGCGGAGGCGGTGCCGAGGTCACTGGAGGTGCGGTGACAGGGGGCACGACGGGTGCCGCGGGAGCCGGGGCGGCGTGCTGGGGCTCGTCCACGGTGATGCCGTAGTCCGTGGCGAGGCCGGCCAGACCGCTGCCGTAGCCCTGGCCCACCGCCCGGAACTTCCAGGCGCCCTGCCGACGGTAGAACTCACCGAGCACGAAAGCGGTTTCGACGGTGGCACCGGCGCTCTCGAATCGGGCGGCCACCGTGTCCCGCTCGGCGTCCCTGACCTCGATGTAGAGGTCGGGGACGGCAGCGAACGTACCGCCGTCGGCGGAGGCGGCCAGGACCACGGTCTCGATCGAGGGCTCCACACGCGCCAGGTCGACCAGCAGCGTGTCGGTCACCCTGCCGCCGGCCTCCCGCTTGCCCTCGTACCGGACCGCCTCGGAGGAGTGCACCGGCTGGTTGTAGAAGACGAAGTCACTGTCGGAACGGACCTTTCCGGCCACCAGCAGCAGCGCCGAGGCGTCGGCGTCGGGCACGCCCGGTCCGGAGCGCCAGCCCAGTTCGACGCGCAGCGCCGTCGTCGGCACCTGAGCGTTGGATCCTTTCGGCATCGACATGCCTGCCCCCATCACGTGTCAGCGCGCCAGGCCGTGCCCGGGCAGTCCCGTCGGGTTGTCTACAGGTTCAACCTATTCCCCGGAACGGCGAACTCCCATGAGCAGCACGGGAAGCCGGGGCCCCGACCCACCGGTAACCCTCCCGGAACTCTGCCTTTACCGAAAAGTCGCCGTGCGCGCCGCCCCTTTTTGCCAAGTTCGCTCGCATTGGGGGTCCCACGTCACCCCCGGCACGGAAAACAACCCTCTTATCGGTCTCCCCAACCAGCACATCGTGGGCTTAACTTATGTGCCATGACCTCCCCCCGCTCCACTTATGGCGGCGGCTACTACTCCGCCTCCTTCCCGGACACTCCGATCTACGACTCGCTCGTGGCCGAGCGGGGCACCCCGCAGATCGCCCCGATCCGGGTCCCCGCCGAGTACGCCACGCCGGGCAGTCATCTGCCCGCGTTGCCGTCGGCACTGCCCGCTCTTCCCGCAGGCCCTTCCCAGCCCTCCTACGGCTACCCGCAGGCGCAGCAGCCCGCACCGCTCCAGCAGGCGCCCGCCGCGTACATCCCGCAGCAGGCCGGCATGCCGCGCGGCTACCCGAACCAGCAGCCTCAGCAACCGCGCCCCGCGGGTCCCGGTGCGGGCATGGGAACGGGCTACGAGGCGATGCGCCCCGCCGCTCCGCGCCCGGCGCAGCCGAACTACCAGGACCCGTACAACCAGCAGCAGCAGTACCGAGGCGGCTACTGACGCGGCCGCGGGGTTGTCCGTGCCTCCTGGCACGATGGCCTCATGGGGAACGCGCGCTTGCAGTCGATTCACGTTCATCCGGTCAAGGCATTCCGGGGCCTGGCGCTCCCGGAGGCCGAGGTGGAGCCCTGGGGGCTGGCCGGAGACCGTCGCTGGGTGCTGATGGACGACGGGGGAAAGGTCGTCACACAACGCCAGCAACCACGCCTCGCGCCCGCCGTCGCCGAGCTCCTGCCCGGCGGCGGCGTCCGCCTGTCCGCGCCCGGCATGGAATCGTTGACGGTTCCCGTTCCGAGGCCGAGCGGCACGGTGCCCGTGGAGATCTTCCGGGACAAGGTCGAGGGGGTCCTGGCGGAGGGCAAGGCGGCGCACGCCTGGTGCAGCGCGTATCTCGGCATCGACGTGCGTCTGGTCCACATGGACGACCCGGCCGCGCGAAGGCCGGTCGACCCGCGGTACGCGCTGCCCGGCGAGACGGTGTCCTTCGCCGACGGCTTTCCGCTGCTGCTCACCTCCGCGGCCTCCCTCGACGCCCTCAACTCCCTGATCGCACAAGGTGATCACGCGCACGAGGGCCCGCTGCCCATGAACCGGTTCCGGCCGAACATGGTGGTGGCGGGCACCGCCGCCTGGGCCGAGGACGACTGGTCGCTCGTCTCCATCGGCGAGGTCACCTTCCGCGTCGCCAAGGCGTGCGGCCGGTGCGTCGTGACCACGACCGACCAGGCCACCGCCGACCGTGGCCGGGAACCCCTGCACACCCTCGGCCGGCACCGCCGTATCGACGGCAGGCTCGTCTTCGGGCAGAACCTGGTGCCCCGCTCCCGCGGCACGATCCGGGTCGGCGATCCGGTCACCGTCCTCGAATAGGCCCGGAACCCCGCCCGGCAGCCGCTCCGATGAAGGTCCCGGGAACCCGGCCCGGGGGCCCGGGCGTTGGGATGTCCGTGAGAAGTTCATGAGAGGTCCCGGCGCTGGTGATTTCGCTCTCTCTTTGACCGGGTCCGCGCGTGAACAGCTGCGTCGGGGGTTATCACGGAGCGGGAAGGGGGTGCGGGACGGTGCGAGCAATCACCGGGCTCTGGCGTTGGCGGCACAACCCGCTGCGCCGGGGAACCGATCTGGCCGAGGCCTGGCTGTGTCTGGCGGCTCTGCTGCTGGTCCTGGTCGCCGGCCCCGTGCTCGGCTGGCTGGTCGGCGGCGTCGCCCAGGACGCGTTGCAGCGCTCCGTCCGCGAGCAGCGCGAGTCCCGTCACGAGGTGACCGCGACCGTGGTCCGCGAACTGGACCGCTCCCCACTGGACACCGACCCCGAGACCAGCGCCGGGCGGGACCTGCGCAGCCGGGTGACCGCCGACTGGACCGGACCGGACGGGACGGCCCAGCACGGCACCGTGCTGGCCGCCCTGCGAAGCCCCCACCGCGGCGACCACTTCACCCTGTGGACGGACCGGCACGGCCGCATGGCGGCCCGCCCGCTGGACTCCGCCACCGCCACGACCCACGCCGTGCTCGCCGGGGTCGGTGCGGCCCTGCTGACCGCGGGCGTCGTCGAGGCCGGCAGGCGACTCGCGCTCTGGCGCATGGTCCGTCGCCGGTACGCCCGTTGGGACCGGGCCTGGGACCGGGCGGGCCCGGACTGGGGCAGGACCGGCACCGGCAGCTGACGGCCTTCCGGCTCTGGTCAACCCACCGTCTGCGCGCACGCTACGGTGGACCGGCCGAACGCATTCGGCATCAACCCGCGTACCACGAGGTGGGGGCACAGCAACGCCATGGCACAGGGCACGGTCCAGGTGACGCACACCGGCACATCGAGGTGGCGGCGCCGCACGGGTGAGTACGCGTCGCTCGCCGCCGCCCTGGAGGCCGCGGCCGACGGCGACGTCCTCACCGTCGCCCCCGGCACCTACCGGGAGAACCTCGTCGTCCAGCGTGCGGTGACCCTGCGCGGCCCGGACGGCTCCCCCGGGTCGGTGCGGATCGCGCCCGTGGACGGGGTGCCGCTGACCGTGCGGGCCTCGGCCGTGGTCCAGGACCTGCACATCGAGGGCCAGGACGCCGCCGCGCCCGCCCTGCTCGTCGAGGAGGGCACGCCGGAACTCACCGACGTACGCATCGTCACACGGTCCGCGGCCGGCATCGAGGTGCGCGGAGGCGCGCGGCCGACGGTGCGGCGCTGCACCGTCGACAACCCGGCCGGCATCGGCATCGCCGTACTCGACGGCGGCGGTGGGGTGTTCGAGGAGTGCGAGGTCGTCGCGGCGGGCCAGGCGGGTGTCGCCGTACGCGGCGGCGCGCACCCCCGCCTCGAGCGCTGCCGGGTGCACCACACCTCGGGGGTGGGCCTGTCGGCGACCGGTGAGAACTCCGCGCTGGAGGCGGTGGGCTGCGAGGTCTACGAGGTCCGCGGCAGCGGTGTCCAGGTCACCGGCCGGGCGACCGCCCACCTCACCGACTGCGATGTGCACCGCACCACCGCCGACGGCGTCACGCTCGACACGGACGCCGTGCTGACCCTGGCCGACTGCCGTATCCACGACATCCCTGAGAACGCGGTCGACCTGCGCTCGCGTTCGGTTCTGACGCTGACCCGGACGACGGTGCGTCAGTTCGGCCGCAACGGCCTGTCGGTGTGGGACCCGGGCACGCGCGTGGACGCCAACCAGTGCGAGATCTTCGACAGCACGGGGGACTATCCGGCCGTCTGGGTCAGTGACGGCGCGACCGCCGTACTGGACTCGTGCCGGGTGCACGACGTGCCGGACGCCCTGTTCGTCCTCGACCGCGGCTCCCGCGCGGACGTCGTGGACAGCGATCTCTCCCAGGTCCGCAACACCGCCGTGTCGGTGAGCGACGGCGCCACCGCCCAGCTCGACGACTGCCGGATCCGGGACGCGGCGACGGGTGCCTGGTTCCGTGACCACGGCAGCGGCGGCACTCTCAACAACTGCACCGTGGACGGCACGCAGACGGGTGTGATCGTCACCAAGGGCGCCGACCCGACGATCGAGCGCTGCACGGTCGACTCCCCCACGGAAGCGGGCTTCTATGTCTCGGCCGGCGGCCGGGGCAGCTTCCTGAACTGCCGGGTCACGGGCAGCGGCGGCTACGGCTTCCATGTGATCGACGGCTGCCGTACGACCCTGAGGAAGTGCCGCACGGAGCGGTGCGCGCGCGGCGGCTACGAGTTCGCGGACACCCCGGACGCGGCGTCCGGCGCGGGTCCCGTGGTGGAGGACTGCACCAGCGACGAGAGCGGCGGTCCGAGGACGCCCGCAGCGCGGGAGACGGCCGTGGAGACGGCGCCCCGGTCTCCCGGTCTGCTGGGTTCCATCCCCGGGCAGCGAAGCACCGAGCAGGAGCCGCTGGTCACCGCTGCGGAGCCGGAACAGCCGGCGCGTACCTCGAAGGCCGTGCTGGGTGAGCTGGACGCGCTGGTGGGCCTGGACAGCGTCAAGCGCGAGGTGCGGGCCCTCACCGACATGATCGAGGTGGGCCGGCGACGTCAGCAGGCCGGCCTGAAGGCCGCGTCGGTCAAGCGCCACCTGGTCTTCACGGGTTCACCGGGCACCGGAAAGACGACGGTGGCCCGCCTCTACGGCGAGATCCTCGCCTCTCTCGGGGTGCTGGAGAAGGGCCATCTGGTCGAGGTGTCCCGCGTCGACCTGGTCGGCGAGCACATCGGCTCCACCGCGATCCGTACGCAGGAGGCGTTCGACCGGGCGCGCGGCGGAGTGCTGTTCATCGACGAGGCGTACGCGCTGTCACCGGAGGACTCGGGCCGTGACTTCGGCAAGGAGGCCATCGACACGCTGGTGAAGCTGATGGAGGACCATCGGGACGCGGTCGTGGTGATCGTCGCGGGCTACACCGCCGAGATGGAACGGTTCCTGTCGGTCAACCCGGGTGTCGCCTCCCGCTTCTCACGGACCATCACCTTCAGCGACTACGACCCCGAGGAACTGCTGCGGATCGTGGAGCAGCAGGCCGAGGAGCACGAGTACCGGCTGGCGCCGGGTGCCACGGACGCACTGCTGAAGTACTTCACGACGCTCCCCAAGGGCCCCGCCTTCGGCAACGGCCGTACCGCCCGCCAGACCTTCGAGGCGATGGTCGAGCGGCACGCGAGCCGGGTCGCCCACGTCGACGACCCGAGCAAGGACGACCTGACACTGCTCTACGGCGAGGATCTGCCCGACTTGCCCTGAGGCTCTCCATCGCGTCGCGGCGTAGGCAGGTCCGGCGGCAGTCGCCCCAACAACCGTTCCCGTTCCTCGGCGAAGACGGGGTCGGCCTGGTAGTCGGAATGGCCGAGGATCGCCGCCGGCAGGGGGTGTCGCGGCGTACGGCCGTATACGAGCGGGTCCTTGAGGGCCTCGTGGTCCACCTCGGGGCCGCAGTCGCCGGTCAGCCGGACGGGGCCGCCGATGGGGTCGGTGGGCCGGTACAGGTTGCGCCAGCAGTCCACGTCGTGGTGCAGCGCGCTGAGCGCCGCGGGGCCGAAGTGTGCCGGGAACCAGCGGCCGTAGAGGCGCTCCAGCGGGGAGCCGTAGGTCAGCAGTGCGACCCGTCTGCGGACTGCCGGGGTGAGTTGCCAGGCCGCCGCGGCGGCGAGCACGCTGCCCTGTGAGTGACCGGAGATGACGAGTCGGCCGCCGGTGGCGCGGGTCCAGGTCGCCATCCGCCAGGTCAGGTCGGGTACCGCGCGCTCGGCGTAGCAGGGCGGGGCGAAGGGGTGGGCGGCACGCGGCCAGAAGGTGCCGACGTCCCAGAGGATGCCGATGGTGCGACGCGCGGAGGGATCCTTGTAGGCGCGCCGGCCCCAGGTGACGAAGAGGATGAAACCGAGTCCGATCAGCCAGGAGCCCAGTGCCTGAGCGGTCTCGGCGGCGCTCTCGACGACGGCGTAGGTGTGCTGGGCCGCCTCGCCGGGTGTCTGGTCGGTGGTCATCGCGCCGACCAGGGCCGCGGCACCGAGCAGCAGGGTCGTGGTGGAGGTGACCGCGACGAGCAGGGGTGCGCGGTCGGTGAGGCCGGCCATCGCGCGGATGCGGGCGATGCGGCGGGTGCGGGTGAGGTCCTGCGGCTCGTCGGGGTAGTCGCGCTCCACCTCGGCCATCTCGAGACGGCGCAGCAGCCAGGTACGCCGTCCCAGCCAGGCGAACAGCGCCAGTAGTACGAGGAGCAGCGGTGGGATCACCGACGCCTGCCACGTGAGCAGGACCGGCGGGCCCGGGATGTTGGTGCCGGTACCGTCCAGCCAGTCGGAGACCCGTTGGGAGACGCCGCCGGACATGACCCCGCCCAGCGCACAGGCCAGCATCGCGACGGCCGGGCCGCCCAGGCCGCGCATCGCGGCGCGCGAGTCGGGGTGCGCGCGGTGCAGTACGTGGGCGACCACACCGAGGGCGATCACCAGCAGGCCCTGGATCAGTGCGATGCCGCCGAAGGTCGTGTCGCCCGGCAGCCGGCCGGCCGACTCCCACCCGGGGCGCTCCCAGCCGGCGTACACGGCGGCGAGGACCAGCAGGGCGACGGCGGTGAGGGGCAGACGTCGTACGAGGTGTTCGTCGAGCTCCCGGTCGAGGCGGTGCTCGCTGCGGCCTCGTCGGCAGACCACCCACACCACGCCCGCGGCGGCCACGACCAGCGCCGCCTCCAGGAGCCGGCCCAGAACGTCGAGGAGTGCGGAGCCACCGGGCCGGTGGTCGAAGCGGGCGGCCGAGGTGCCCACCGCCGCGGCGACCGTCAGCAGGCCCGCGGCGGTGTGGGCGGCGCGCAACCGGGCGACCAGGCGGCGTCCGTACCAGAACCCGGGTCGGCTCAGCGCGGTGCGGCCGGTCTCCTCCTCGGGCTCAGGGGTGCGGGACATCGGCTGCTGGGACTCGTACGCGCTCCAGGTGCGGTGGGACAGGTACCACAGCAGGGCGGTGAGGGCGGTCGGGACCAGACCGGCGACCACGAGACGACGGCCGGGCCGGCTCCACCAGCCGCCGTCCGAGACCACGGGTGACAGGAAGCCCAGCCAGGAGTGCCGCTCGGCGCACGCGCGCGTGCCCGCACACTGCCAGGCCACCAGGTCCAGGGCGACCTCGCAGGCGGCGGCGACCAGCAGCACGGTCAGGGTGAGGCCGGCGAGCCGCACCAGCAGGCCGTACAGGCGCACGGTCCGTCTGCGGCCCCGGGCGGTGGGGCGCATCCAGTGCGCGAGGTTGACGACCATGAACGGCAACAGCAGCAGCCACAGGGCGCGGGTGCCGTTGCCGGAGGTGAGGTTGCACCAGACGTACGCCTCCGGCACCGGCCGCCCGCGGTAGTCGTCGGGCCGGGACTCGGCGTCGGCGTCCTCGGCGCGCCGGAAGACCGCCGCGATGTCGTCGCCGGAGATCCGCACCGTGCGCGGATCGTCCAGCATCTGTCCAGGTGTGGTGCCGCCCACTCCGTGGACCAGGAGTTCCAGGGCGGTTCCGGCTTCCTCGGGCCCAGGGACGCAGCCGTCCGCTCTCTGGGTCGGGACATGTTCCTGCGCAGGTTCCACTGTTCGCACTTCCCCCGTGACGCGCCGTCGGCATCTGTCCGTGCGAGCACAAGGATCGCCCCTGAGGAGCGCGACGCACACCCTCCGTCACGGATTCTCCCCGATACGTGTGACAGCCGGGGCCAGGATGTCGCCGCGATGACATACGGGAGTCCGGACGGTCAGTGGCGCGGCCCGGCGCGGCGCGTGCAAGGATGGGGCGTCCGCGCGCCGGGGACGGGCAAAATGGCCTCGTCAGTGGGGTCCCCCGGCTCGAGCGACGTCGAGAGTCGGCGGAGGGTGCGCGGAGCGTGTCGGACGGCTTGAGGCGAAAGGACCGGAGCGTACGTGAGTGAGAATCAGAACCTCCTCGCGGAGCAGCGGCGCGCCCTGATCCTGGACGAGGTCCGACGTCGTGGCGGTGTCCGCGTCAACGAGCTGACCCGCAAGCTCGGCGTGTCGGACATGACGGTGCGGCGCGATCTGGACGCGCTGGCCCGGCAGGGCGTGCTGGAGAAGGTGCACGGCGGTGCCGTCCCGGTGGTCGAGGCGAGCACGCACGAGCCGGGGTTCGAGGCGAAGTCGGGTCTGGAGCTGTCCGCCAAGGAGGACATCGCGCGGGCCGCGGCCGAGCTGGTCGCTCCGGGCAGCGCGATCGCGCTGTCGGGCGGTACGACGACCTTCGCGCTCGCGCACCAGCTGGTGGACGTGCCGGATCTGACCGTCGTCACCAACTCGGTGCGGGTGGCCGATGTCTTCCACGCGGCGCAGCGCACCTCGGGCCCCCGGCAGGGCGCGGCCACGGTGGTGCTGACCGGCGGGGTGCGCACTCCATCGGACTCGCTGGTGGGGCCGGTGGCCGACCAGGCGATCGCGGCGCTCCACTTCGACGTGCTGTTCCTCGGTGTGCACGGGATATCGGTCGAGGCCGGCCTGTCCACGCCGAACCTCGCGGAGGCGGAGACCAACCGTCGGCTGGTTCAGTCCGCGCGGCGGGTCGTGGTGGTCGCCGACCACACCAAGTGGGGGACGGTGGGCCTGAGTTCGTTCGCGGCGCTGGAGCAGGTGGACACGCTGGTGACGGACTCCGGGCTGTCGGCCGGGGCGCGCGCGGAGGTGTCGGAGCATCTGCGGCGGCTGGTGGTCGCGGGTGAGCCCGACGAGGCGCAGACAGGTGACTGACCGTCAGCTAGGGTGACAGGGCCCGGTCAACCGCCGTCTTTCCGTGGGGGTTTCGCCCATGGCTCGTCAACTGCGTCCGGTGGAGCTCGAGTTCGTCGAGACCGCGCCCGTACGGCTTGTCTTCGAGCGGGAGATCTCCGCTGCTCCGGATGCGGTCTTCGGTGCGCTCGCCGAGGATGTGCCCGGCTGGTCCGAGTGGTTCGCGGCGGTGACGTCCGCCCGGCCCGTGGACGACGGAGCCCGGCGTGACATCCGGCTCAGGGGCGGGGGCCGCTTCCTGGAGACGGTGCTCGCCGCCAAGCCGTCCGAGGTGTACGCGTACCGCGTCGACCTGACCAACGCGCCGGGAGCCCGCGCGCTGGCTGAGGAGTGGCGGCTCGTCCCGGCGGGCACCGGTACCCGGGTGCGGTGGTCCTTCGCCGCCGACGGGACGGCGGCTTTCCGGCTCGCCCTGAGGTTCGCCGGCCCGGGCCTCGGGCGCGCCTTCCGCGCCGCCGTGACCTCGCTGGACCGGCGGCTGGCAGCGCGCTGACGCCACGGCGTCAGGCCTCAGGAGGTCTTACCCATCAGCACCATGTACGTCATGCCACCACCCGGCCGGCGACCCGGTGACCGTACGGGGTGGTGGCGCTAGCGCCAGACGCCCGTCTCGAGCAGCGAGGTGATCGCCGCGGTGTACGGCGCGATGTCCAGGCCCTGCTCGGCAAGCCATGCGTCGGAGTAGTACTTGTCCAGGTAGCGGTCGCCCGGATCGCACAGCAGCGTCACCACGCTCCCCTGACGCCCCTCGGCAACCATCTCCGCGACGATCTTCAGCGCGCTCCAGAGCCCGGTGCCGGTCGAGCCGCCCGCCCTGCGGCCGATGGCCTGCCCCAGGGCCCTTACGGCGG
Source organism: Streptomyces sp. NBC_00076 (assembly GCF_045041235.1). Classification (NCBI taxonomy): domain Bacteria; kingdom Bacillati; phylum Actinomycetota; class Actinomycetes; order Kitasatosporales; family Streptomycetaceae; genus Streptomyces; species Streptomyces sp. NBC_00076. The sequence continues at coordinate 9,658,625 of NZ_CP108242.1, read as the reverse complement.
CAACGCTGGCCGCGTCCGGGACCTTCATCATGCGGTCGATCGCGCCGGGCACGAAGCTCGGTTCCATACGGGGGCGGCCGATGCCCTCGATGCGGGAGCCGCAGTCGCACGTGACGTCCGGATCGCCGGTGGTCCAGCCCTCGAAGAAACACGAGTTCTCCGGGTCGGCGACACAGATCCGGGTGTCGTACTGCATGTAGTGGACGTAGCGCGCGAGGGTCGCCGAGGTGCCGCCGGTGCCGGCCGTGGCGACGATCCACGCCGGCTCCGGGAACCGCTCCAGCCGGAGTTGGCGGAAGATGGATTCGGCGATGTTGTTGTTGCCGCGCCAGTCCGTGGCCCGTTCCGCGTAGGTGAACTGGTCCATGTAGTGGCCGCCGGTCTCCACCGCGAGGCGGGCGGACTCCTCGTACATTTTGCGCGGGTCGTCCACAAAGTGGCACTGGCCGCCGTGGAACTCGATCAGGCGGATCTTCTCGGCGCTCGTCGTGCGCGGCATCACGGCGATGAACGGCACACCGATCAGCTTCGCGAAGTACGCCTCGGACACGGCCGTCGAACCGCTGGACGCCTCGATCACCGGGCACCCCCGCCGGATCCAGCCATTGCACAGACCGTAGAGGAAGAGCGAGCGGGCCAGCCGGTGCTTGAGGCTGCCCGTCGGATGCGTCGACTCGTCTTTCAGGTAAAGGTCGATGCCCCACCGCTCCGGAATCGGGAACCGGAGCAGATGGGTGTCGGCCGAGCGGTTGGCATCGGCCTGGACCTTGCGGACGGCTTCTTTCAGCCAGCCTCGGTAGGTGGCGTCGCTGTGGTCGACGTCGAGGGTTTCGCCGGTCCGGGTCTGTTGAGGGGTGCTCACGGCGGGGCTCCTTAAGCTGCGCGCCGACGGCGCGTCGCGCGGCCGACACACCGATCATAGACACCTTCCGCACGCTTCTCACCTGCATAAACACACCTTTGAGCACCTCAAAGGCGCCCCTGGGGCAGCGAGCTGCCGCGACGTGGGGGCGCATTCGCGCGAGTGCTCCGGGCGCTCTGGGCGAGGGGGCCGTGCACACTGGTGCTCGACGGCGAGGGCGGGCAGACTGCCCGACGGGACGAAGGTCCCGAGCGGGGGCGCGCACTGGATCACGACACGAACAGGACAACGGCCCACGCGGGAGCGGGGGGTCGGCATCCAGAGGCACAAGGGGGCGGGCGGGATGGCGGAGCCGGAGTTCACGGCGTCGGGCGTGCGGATAGGGAAGTGGCTGCGCTCGCTCACCCGGGCCGGGCAGGTCCGGATCAGCGACGGCAGGCTCGAGTTGCTCACCAGTTACGGCAGTGAGATCGACAGCGCGCCCGTCCAGGCGGTGCGCGCGTCCAAGCCCTGGTTCGCCTCGGAGGACCGGGCCCTGGCGGACCTCAACGGCAAGCGCTACGTGCTGACCCTCGGCGAGCACGATCCCGCCCCCGGGGAGCCGGGGCCGCCTGCGGCACGCCGGTTCATCGAGGCCGTACGGAAGGCTGCGGGGCGTAGTCACTGAGTCACCGCGAGTTGCGGGACCACGTCCCCTGCGTCACGCTGGTCCCACATCACTCTGGGTTTACCGGCGACAACGCTGCGAACCAGCCCGCCGGCCACGTCAGCAGGCGGCTGTTCACTCAGGCACTTGCTGGATCGATCCGAACTCCGTGTTCTTCCGGACCTCTATGTCGGGGAGTCGCAGCCGTGATCAGTCACCCAAGCAGGCACTGCACGGTGGAGCTACAAGCCCTGCCGTCGCGGATCGGCCAGGTCCGCAGAATCGTATCGGCGCAGTTGCGCTACTGGCATCTGGATCCGCTCATCGACCGGGCGGCACTCGGTGTGACCGAGTTGCTGACGAACGTCCACCGACATGCCCGGCCCGACAAGACATGCACCGTGGAGATCGAGCTGGTGCTCGACCGGCTCAAGGTCTCGGTGCGCGACCACGACCCGCGTCTGCCGGTCGTGGGATCCATCGAGGACGCGGACGCGCTGGCGACCTGTGGGCGTGGACTCGCGATGGTCGCCGCGGTCAGTGAGAGCTGGGGCGTGCGGCCGGACGGCGAGTCCGGCAAGGTCGTGTGGTTCACGCTGCCGACGACGACGCCGTCGTCCCCGCGGGCGGGTTCCGCGCGCCCGCCTCGGCGTCAGGTCCTCGAGAAGCCCGCGCATTCCTTCACGACGGTCGAGCAGCCGGTCGACCTGCGCAGGCCGGAACACGCTCCCGCCCGGTCGGCCGTTGCCGGCTGACCGGGCGGTGACGCCGGTGCCACCGGGGCGCTCCGCTCGGTGGCACTGAGCCTGCAGGGACGGACCGGACAGGTGCTTCGAGGCCACGCGGCCGCACCGCCTGTCCGCCTGCCGCGGCCTCACTCCGTGGCGATGGCTCGCAGCACGTCCAGGCGTGCCGCGCGCCTGGCCGGGCGCAGGGCCGCGAGGGCACCTGCCGTGAGGCCCACCAGCGCCACCACCGCGAGTTGCAGTGGTGGCATCGCGAAGGCGAAGGTACTGTCGCTCGCGCCGTCCGAGGCCTCCACCAGCACCCACCCGAGGAAGGCGCCGAGGCCGAGCCCGCCCACCGTGCCGAAGGCGGCGACCAGGACCGACTCCCAGCGGACCATGGCCCGCAGCTGGGACCGGGTCTGTCCGACGGCCCGCAGGAGTCCCAGTTCACGGGTGCGCTCGTGGATCGCCAGCGTCAGGGTGTTGGCGATACCGAGGAGCGCGATGAGCACCGCGAGGGCGAGCAGCGCGTAGACGAGGGTGAGCATCATGTCGATGCCCGCGGCCGAGGACCGCGCGTACTCGTCGCGGGTCTGCACGTCGGGGTTGCCGTACTGGTCGGCGACCTTCTCGACGGCGGCCTTGCCCGCGTCGGCGCTCACACCGTCCTTGAAGGCTACGGCGAGGAGGGTGTCCGCGTCCTGGGTGCGGTGCGGGGCCCACGCGGCGCGGGTGATGACGTACTCGCCGGCGAGTTCGGACCGGCCGTAGACCGCTCGGACGGTGAAGGTCTCCTTCTCGCCGTCGGTGAAGGTGAGGTGCGCCTTGTCGCCGGTCTTCAGGCCCTGCTTGTCGGCCTCGCTCTCGGTGATGGCGAGACCGTCGGTGCCGAGGGCGCGCAGGGAGCCGTCGACCGCGCCGAGGTCGAAGGTGCGCTCCAGCGCGACCGGGTCGGTGACGGTCAACGCCCTTCCCCTGCCGTCGACTTCGGCGACCCCGCGGCCGAGTCCGACGGCCGTGTCCACCTCGGGCAACCGCTGGACCGCCCCGGCGAGCCGGGGACTGAGACCGCTGCCGCCCGCGCCGAACGACGGCGTGCTGACGGCGACGTCGCCGGCGAAGGACCGGGACACGGTCTGGTCCATGGTCGCCTTCAGCGAGGCGCCGAACACCGTGAACAGCGACACCACGGCCACGCCGATCATCAGCGCGCCGGCGGTGGCCGCCGTCCGCCTGGGGCTGCGGAGGGCGTTGCGCCGGGCGAGCCCGCCGGTGACGTCGCGCAGCTTGTCGAGGGGGACGCCGAGGACGCGTACGGCCGTCGTGGAGGCGACCGGGCCGAGGACCACGAAGGAGGCCAGGGCCAGCACGGCGCCGGTTCCCGCCAGCCAGAGGGACGGCGAGACCAGAACGCCGGTGAGGGTCACGGCGACCGCGAGGGCGGCCAGGCCCATGCCGGTCACGGCACGGACGCGGGAGGCGCCGGAGGTGTCGACCGCGGTCTCACGCAGGGCGGCCAGCGGAGCGGTGCGGCCCGCTCGTACGGCGGGCAGCAGGGCGGAGCCCAGGCAGACCACGATGCCGACCGCGAGCGGCAGGAGCATCGACAGGGAGCTGATCACCAAGTCCCCCTCGGGGAAGGGGAATCCGATGGCCGGGAACAGTGCCTGCAGCCCGGCCGCGATACCGACGCCGCCCGCCAGACCCACGGCCGACGCGATCACGGCCACGGCGCTCGCCTCGACCAGGGTGACCGCGGTGACCTGACGGCGTGAGGCGCCGAGGGCACGCAGCAGGGCGTTCTCCCGGGTGCGTTGGGCGACGACGATCGCGAAGGTGTTGTGGATGGAGAAGGTCGCGACCAGCAGGGCGACGCCGGAGAACACGAGCAGGAAGGCGGTGAACACGGTCAGGAACTGGCTGGAGATCATGTCGGTGTTCTCCTCGGCCGACTCCTGACCGGTGATGGCCTCGACTCCCTCGGGCAGCACGGGGGTCAGCCGGTCGACGAGTTCCTGCTGGCTGACGCCGGGCCCGGCGCGCACCTGGATGCTCGCCGCCTGCCCGGGCCTGACCGTGAGGTACTTCTCCGCGTCGGCCCGGGTCATACCGGTGAAGGTCACCTGGGCCATGCCGTCCTCGCCGCCGAAGGTCGCGAGTCCGACGATCGTCACCTTGACGGGATCGGGAGTGCGCAGGGTCGTCGTGTCGCCGATCTTCAGGTCGCCCTTGTTCGCGGTGCCGCGGTTGACGACGACCTCGCCGGACTTCTCCGGAGCGCGGCCCTCGGCGAGCCGGTACGGGTTGAGTTCCGGGTCGGTGATCCAGTTGCCGGCGAGAGTGGGCGGGCCCTGACCGCCGATGGGCTTGCCGTTCGCTCCCACGAGCTGGCCGGCGCCCTGGATGTCGGGCGCGGCGGCCGCGACGCCCTGGACCTTCTCGACGGTGTCGGCGAGGTTCGTGGCGACGGGCTGTCGTACGCCCTGGCTCTCCCCGGGTGTGGTGATGGCGTCGGCGCTGCGGACGACGGCGTCGGTGCCGCTGGTCGCGTTGCCGAACATGGTGTCGAAATTGGCGCGCAGCGTGTCACCCATGACGAGCGTTCCGGCGAGGAAGGCCACGCCGAGGAACACCGCGAGGAACGTCCCCGCGAAGCGCCGCTTGTGGCTGCGCAGGGAGGACACGCTCAGACGTACGGAGGCGTTCATGAGGGCACCTCGAAGGCTTTCATGCGGTCCAGGACCTTGTCGGCGGTCGGGGATTCCATGCGGTCGACCAGGCGTCCGTCGGCGAGGAAGACGACCTCGTCGGCGTGGGCGGCGGCGACCGGGTCATGGGTGACCATGACGACCGTGCGGGCCGTCTGGCGCGCGGCGCGACCGAGGAGGCCGAGAACCTCCTGGCCGGAGCGGGAGTCGAGGTTGCCGGTCGGTTCGTCGGCGAAGACGATGTCCGGCCGGCCGGCGAACGCGCGGGCCACGGCGACGCGTTGCTGCTGGCCGCCGGAGAGTTCGGAGGGCCGGTGGTGGAGCCGGTCGCGCAGGCCGACGACGTCGACGAGCGCGTCGATCCACTCCGGGTCGCCCTTGCCGCCCGCGAGGTCCAGGGGCAGAGTGATGTTCTCGGCGACGGTCAGCGTCGGCACCAGGTTGAACGCCTGGAACACGAAGCCGACGCGGTCGCGCCGCAGGAGGGTGAGGCGGCGGTCGTCGAGGGTGCCCAGCTCGGTGTCGCCGATGTGGGCGGCGCCCGAGGTGAGGGTGTCGAGCCCGGCCGCGCAGTGCAACAGGGTGGACTTGCCGGAGCCCGAGGGCCCCATGATCGCGGTGAAGCGGCCGGCCGGGAAGCCGACGCTCACCCCGTCCAGGGCCCTCACGCTGGTGTCACCGCCGCCGTACACCTTCACGGCGTCGACGACCCGGGCGGCCGGCCGCGTGCCGGTGGTGATCGTCGTGGCGGTCATGCCGCACCGCCCTTGCCGGTACGGCCGAACTGCTCGTCCAGGACGGACAGCCGGCGCCAGTACTCGTCCTCGTCGATCTCGCCGGAGGCGAATCGGCGGCCGAGCATCGCGATCGGGGAGTCGCCGGACGGGCCGGTGGGGCCGGTGTCGGTCATCGCGCGCCACGGCCCGCGGCGGCCCCGCCACACCGTGCGGCGCAGGACGGTGACGACGCCGATCACGACGGCCGCCCAGATCAGCGGGAAGAACAGAATCCATGGGCCGGGTCCGCCGTCCCAGTTCGCCAGGGTCTGCATCTGAGGTCATCTCCTCGGTGGGTCTTTGGTGCGTTTTCGGCTGATGTCTTGAGACTCCCGCCGGGGAGGGGGGTAGGTCGTCCTACGGCCAGCGGCAGTGGGCGTACCTCGCGGGGAGTACGTGAGGAGGTATCCGCTGCTTCTCAGGCTGTTCGGCAGGCTGTTCCTGGGGCTCGACTTCTGTAACTACTAGTATGTACAGTCGCTGCATGAGCACCTCGGAGCGCCTGATCGAATCCACCCGTGAGCTGCTGTGGGAGCGGGGTTATGTGGGCACCAGCCCCAAGGCCATCCTGGAGCGCGCGGGTGCCGGACAGGGCAGCATGTACCACCACTTCAAGGGCAAGCCGGATCTCGCCCTGGCCGCGATCCGGCGCACGGCGGAGGATCTGGGGGCTACCGCGGAGCGAGTACTCGGCGGGCCGGGCACGCCGTACGAGCGGATCGAGGCCTATCTGCTGCGCGAGCGCGATGTGCTGCGGGGGTGTCCGATCGGGCGGCTGACGATGGATCCGGACATCGTCGCGAGCGACGAGTTGCGGGCGCCGGTCGACGAGACGCTCGACCGGATCCGCGAGCTGATCGCCGGGATCGTCGAGGAGGGCAAGGAGCTGGGCCAGTTCGCGTCCTCGCTGGACGGCGAGGAGATCGCCGCAACCGTCCTCGCCACCGTCCAGGGCGGCTATGTCCTCGCCCGCGCGTCCGGTTCACCCGCGGCCTTCGACACGGGCGTGCGAGGTCTGCTGTCCCTGCTCACCCCTCCGAACGACCCGATCACGTAAGGGAGTTCATGCAATTCCCACACCACCCGGCAAGGCCCGCCTGCCTCGTCAGTCCCGCCGGGTATCCCGCCTGAGGAGGCGTTTGATGCACGCCATGCAGTACGAGCTCACCCTGCCCGCCGACTACGACACGGACGTCATCCGCGACCGGGTCTCCCGCATCGGGCACTTACTCGACGACTGGGAGGGCCTCGGCTTCAAGACCTATCTGCTGCGCGAGCGCGGCGTGGACGGCTCACCCGTCAACCAGTACGCGCCCTTCTACCTCTGGAACAGCGTGGAGGGCATGAACTCCTTCCTGTGGGGAGGCGCCTTCCAGGGGCTCAGCAACGACTTCGGGCGCCCCTCGGTGCGTCAGTGGACCGGTGTGGCGTACGAGGAGGGCGGCGCCGCCCGTGCCCCGGCGCGGGTGGCGGTGCGACAGCGCCAACCCGTTCCCGACGGCGTGGACTTGGCGGCCCTGATGGACGACGCCGTACGGGAGACCGGGCGGCTGGCCGGGGAGGACGGCGCGGTGCTCGCGGCGACCGCCGTGGACACCGGACGCTGGGAGCTGGTCCGTTTCTCGCTCTGGGAGCACGACACGCCCAAGGCCGAGGGAGACGTGTTCCGGGTGCTCCACATGTCGGCGCCGGGACGTGACCGGCTGCCGCGCGGGCGCCAGTGGTGAGCGCGGTCCGTACGGTGCTGGGTGACGTCCCTCCCGACCACCTGGGCGTGTGCGACGCGCACGACCACCTGTTCTTCGGCAGCCCCCGACTGCCCGGCCAGGAACTGCGCAGCGTGCCCGCGGCGCGCGCCGAGCTCACCGCGTTCCGTGAGCTGGGCGGCGGCAGCGTGGTGCAGTGGACGCCGTACGGACTGGGCCGGCGAGCCGCCGATCTGCCGCAGCTGTCCCGGGAGACCGGGGTGCACGTGGTGGCCGCGACGGGACTGCACCAGGCCGTGCACTACGACGACGGGATGCTCGGGGCACTGCGCGGCCGGCTCGCCGAGGTGTTCGTCTCCGAACTGACCAAGGGCATCGGCACCTCGGGGGTCCGCGCGGGGCTGATCAAGGTGGCGGGCGAATTCCACGCCCTCGACGCGCACGCCCGCTGGACCATGGGCGCGGCGGCCGAGGCCCACCACGCGACCGGGGCGCCCATCGCCGTCCATCTGGAGCTCGGCACCGGCGCCCTGGACGTACTGGACCTGCTGTGCGGCGAGTTGGGGGTGCCACCGGATCGAGTGATCCTGGGTCACCTCAACCGCTCCCCCGATGTCGAGGTGCACCGGCAGGCCGCCGAGTCGGGCTGCTATCTCGCGTTCGACGGGCCGTCACGCGCGAACCACGCCACGGACTGGCGCATGCCGGACGCAGTGCGGGCGCTCGCCGACGCGGGCCACGGGGACCGGCTGCTCCTCGGCGGCGACACCACGACCGCGGCGGCCCGCGCGGCGAACGGCGGCCCGGGCATGCCGTACCTGCTGCGCCGGGTACGGCCACGCCTCGCCCTCGCGCTGGGCGAGGAACTGGTGCGGCAGATCCTCATGGAGAACCCCGGCCGAGCCTTCGCCGTGGCGTGGCGCTGACCAGGAAGGGCTACGACAGGTCACGGCAGACGCGCACCCGCGCACGGACGGTCCGGCCGTCAGTGATCGCCGCCGGGACCGGCCCCGCCGAGGTCGAGGCCCTCGATGTGCGCCACGTTCTCCCGGTCGTCCGCGTCCTGGCCCGCCTCGGCGGCGAACCAGGCGTCGAGGATCTCCTTGAGGAGGGGCTCGGAGGTGAGCCGGAGGCTGAGGGCGAGGACGTTGGCGTCGTTCCAGCGGCGGGCGCCGCCGGCCGTGTAGGCGTCCGTGCACAGGGCTGCGCGCACGCCGGGCACCTTGTTCGCGGCGATCGAGGCACCGGTGCCGGTCCAGCAGCACACGATCGCCTGGTCGGCCCGCCCGGCGGCGACCTCGCCGGCCGCGGTCGCCGAACAGACCGCCCACCGGGGATCGTCGCCGGGGTCCAGCGCGCCGTAGGTGACCACGTCGTGGCCGCGGGTACGCAGCTGTGCCACGAGGCTGCGCGCGACAGGTTCGTCCATGTCCGAGGAGACGGAGATCCGCATGCCCCGAGCGTACTCGGGACGGCGCACGTCCCCGGTGCGCGGGTGAGAAGGGGCCCCGGCGGTTGTGTGTGACCGCCCTGGCGAACACCGACTTGAGCGCGCCGACGCCGACCCGATCGCCGCGGGCCCGGATTCCGGTGACCGCCGAGGAGACCTGAGCGGGTGGTCAGGTCAGGGCGCCCAGCGGATCGTCCAGGACCGGCTGCCAGGCCAGCTCCGCCGCGCCGACCAGGCTGTTGTGGTCGAGGGTGCAGGCCAGGATGGGGACGCCGCCGCTCTGCCCCCACAGGCTGCGGTCGGCGACGACCGCCCGCAGTCGGTCCGGGTCGGCGTCCAGAAGGGTGCGGTGGAGACCGCCGAGGATGATGCGGTCCGGGTTGAGGATGTTCACCAGTCCCGCGAGACCGAGGCCGAGCCGGTCGATGAGGGCCTCGGCGGCGGTGCGGACGGACGGGTCGTCGTAGTGGTCGCGGATCAGGTCATGGGCCTGCTGCAGCAGGGAGACCTCGGGTCCCGGATCGCGCCCGGCGGCGGTGAGGAAGGCCAGCGGGTCGGCCTCGACGTCGAGGCAGCCCCGGCTGCCGCAGTGGCAGGGGCGGCCCTCGGGGTGGACGGTGAGGTGGCCGACCTCCAGTGCCAGGCCCGAACTCCCGGTGTGCAGACGCCCGTCGAGCACCAGCGCGCCGCCCACGCCCCGGTGTCCGGTGGCCACGCACAGCAGGTCCCGGGCGCCGCGGCCCGCGCCGTGCCGGTGCTCGGCGAGCGCGGCGAGGTTGACGTCGTTGCCCGCGAACGCCGGTCCGGTGATGCCGGCCGCGCGCACGCACTCCTCGAAGATCCGGCGCACGGGCGCGCCGACCGGCCAGGCCAGGTGCAGGGGGTTGAGTGCGAGGCCCTCCGGCTCGGCGACGGCGGACGGCACGGCGAGGCCGGCGCCGACGCAACTGCGTCCGGTGGTGTGCAGCAGGTCGGCCCCTGCCTCGACGACGGAGCCGAGTACCTTCGCGGGGTCGGCGTCCACGGTCTCGCAGCCGGGGGCGGTGGCGACGATACGGCCGCCCAGACCGACCAGGGCCGCCCGGAACCCGTCGGCGTGCACCTGCGCGGCGAGGACCACGGGCCCGTCCTCGGCGACGGCGAGCCGGTGGGAGGGCCGCCCCTGCGAACCGGCCGCGGCGCCGGGCCTGGCGTCCACCCGGATCAGCCCGAGCGCCTCCAGTTCGGCGGCGACCGCACCGGCCGTGGCCCGGGTCACCCCGAGTTCGGCGGTGAGCACGGCGCGGGTCGGCGCTCGTCCGGTGTGCACCAGTTCCAGGGCGGGCCCGAGCGCACCGCGCCCCCGGTCCAATCGCGTCCTCGAGGTGGTTCCTTCCCCCGTCGCCCGGGGGTCCGCCTTCCCGCTCATGAAGGCGAGTCTCCCATGATCCGCAAGTGCGGCCACCTACAGACCGCTGACCCGGAGCGTGATGTTCAGCCGTCCGGTCAGTCCCAGCTCGGGCGGCGCGCTGCCCGGGTGCACCCGGGGCACTCCGTGATGGGCGAGCCGGGAGGGGCCGCCGAAGACGAACAGGTCGCCGCTGCGCAGTTCGACGTCGGTGTACGGGCGGGTGCGGGTCTCGGTGTTGCCGAAGCGGAAGACGCAGGTGTCGCCGAGACTCAGGGACACCACGGGGGCGGGCGACTTCTCGTCGCTGTCGCGGTGCATGCCCATGCGGGCGTCCCCGTCGTAGAAGTTGATCAGCGCGATGTCGTAGGCGGCGCTCGTGGCCTCCTCACTGCCGAGCGCGTCGGTCACCGCACGGCGGCCGAGCTCTCCCAGCCAGTCGGGGAACGGCTTGACCGGGGCTTGGTCGCCGTCGACGACGGTGCGGGCGTAGGCGTACGGATGCCAGTGCCAGCCCAGACAGACCTGGCGGGCGGTCATCGTGCCGCCGCCGGGGGTGCGGACCGTGCGCAGTCCGGCCGGTGGGCGGGCCCACTCCCGGCAGGCCGCCACCAGCTCCCGCTGCCGGGCCGGGTCCAGCCAGTCCGGCACGTGCACCGCTCCGGGTGCGATCTGCGTACGGGGCCTGGGGAACAGTCCGGCGTCCATGCTCTCCATCCTGCCTGACAAGCCATGAGCTGCGGCTCGGCTAGCCTTGGCCCCGATGAACGACCGTATGAAGACGCACTGGGGCGAGTTCGAGCTGTCCCGCTTCCCCGAGGACCCGCGTGACCGGCTGCGGGCCTGGGACTCCTCCGACGAGTACCTGCTCCGACATCTCGTGGACGAGCAGGTCCCGCTGTCCGGCACGGTCGTGGTGGTCGGTGACCGCTGGGGCGCGCTGGTCACGGCGCTCGCGGAGCACCGCCCTGCGCAGATCACCGACTCGTTCCTCACCCGGGAGGCGACCCGGGCCAACGTCGCGCGGCGCGGCGTCGAGGCCGGCTCGGTGGGGCTGCTGACCACGCGGGACACTCCGCCCGCCCGGGTCGACGTCCTGCTGGTGCGCGTGCCGAAGAGCCTGGCGCTCCTGGAGGACCAGCTGCTGCGGCTGGCGCCCGCCGTGCACGAAGGCACGGTCGTCGTCGGCACCGGCATGGTGAAGGAGATCCACACCTCGACGCTCCGGCTGTTCGAGCGGATCCTCGGACCGACCCGGACCTCGCTCGCCGAGAAGAAGGCGCGGCTCATCTTCTGCACGCCGGAACCGGCGCGGGAAAGGGCCGGATCCCCCTGGCCGTACAGCTACCTCCTTCCCGACGGCATCGGGCCGGTGTCGGGACGCACCGTCGTCAATCACGCCGGTGTCTTCTGCGCCGACCGGCTCGACGTCGGCACCCGGTTCCTGCTCCGGCACCTGCCGGATACGAAGGGCCTGCGGCGGGTCGTGGACCTGGGATGCGGGAACGGCGTCGTCGGTACGGCGGTGGCGCTGGCCGATCCCGAGGCCGAGGTGTTGTTCGTGGACGAGTCCTACCAGGCCGTGGCCTCGGCGGAGGCGACGTACCAGGTGAACGACGTGTCCGGGCAGGCGGAGTTCCGGGTCGGGGACGGGCTGGCGGGGGTACCGAGCGGGAGCGTCGACCTCGTGCTCAACAATCCCCCGTTCCACTCGCACCAGGCGACGACGGACGCGACGGCGTGGCGGATGTTCACCGATGCCGAGCGGGCGTTGCGTTCCGGCGGCGAACTGTGGGTGATCGGCAACCGGCATCTCGGGTATCACGTGAAGCTGCGGCGCCTGTTCGGCAACAGTCGACTTGTCGCCAGTGACCCGAAGTTCGTGCTGCTGAGGGCCGTCAAGCGGTAGCCGAGCCGTCGCAGGAGAGCGGAAGACAGGTCCGGCGTCGTCACGAGACGGTCGGGCCCATCGAGGCCGAGCGGCAGCGCGACGGTGGTGCGGAGCCGGACGTCAGCCGAGTGCCCGGATGATCTCCGCGACCGTCCGCACCATCGCCTCCCGTCCCACGGTGAGGTAGGAGCGTGAGTCCACCGCCTCGGGGTGGGCGGCGAGGAAGGTCCGGATCGCTCCGGTCATGGCGATGTTGAGGGCGGTGCCGACGTTCACCTTGGCGATGCCGCCCGCGACGGCCGCGGCGAGTTCGCCGTCCGGCAGCCCGGACGAGCCGTGCAGTACGAGGGGCACGTCCAGTGTGCCGGCCAGCCGCTCGAGGAGGGTGTGGTCGAGGGCGGCGGTGCGGGTGGTCATGGCGTGCGAGCTGCCGACGGCGACGGCGAGCGCGTCCACGCCGGAGTCCGCGACGAAGGCTCGGGCCTCGGCGGGGTCGGTGCGGGCGCCGGGTGCGTGGGCGTCCAGCGGGGCCTCGGCGGGGTTCGCCGTGCCGTCCGGCCCGGCCTTGCCGCCCACCCGCCCCAACTCGGCCTCGATCCAGAGCCCTTGAGTGTGCGCCCAGTCGGCGGCTGCCCTGGTCGCGGCGAGGTTCTCGGCGTAGGGCAGCCGGGAGGCGTCGTACATGACGGAGCTGAATCCGGCGCCGGGGGCCTGGCGCAGCAGGTCGTCGCTCTGTACGTGGTCGAGGTGCAACGCGACGGGCACGGCGGCGCGTTCGGCCGCGGCGACGGCGGCTCGGGCGAGCGGAAGCACGCGTCCGTAACGGAACTTGACCGCGTTCTCGCTGACCTGGAGGACGACCGGGCTGCGTACCGACTCGGCGCCGGCGATGACCGCCTCGACGTGTTCGAGCGTGATGATGTTGAAGGCGGCGACGGCGGAGCGGGCCGCGGCGGCGCGGGTGACGAGCTCGCCGGTGGTCGCGAGGGGCACGGCTGGTCCTTCCGTTCTGTTCCGTGGCTTCGGGGGGCGTCGGGGGTCCGGAGCCTCAGCGGACTTCCGGAAACCTCAGTGGGCGAGGATCACCGAACGGCTGAGGTGGCGTGGCCGGTCGGGGTCCAGGCCGCGGGCCGCTGCTACGGCCACGGCGAGACGTTGCACGCGGACCAGTTCGGCGAGCGGGTCCAGGCCGCCCGCCACCCATGATCCGCCGGTCGCCCGGACCTGTTCGGCCAGCCCGTGCGGCGCCTCGCCGAGCATCCAGGTGGCGGTGCCGTGGGTGGTGACGCTGATGGGGCCGTGCCGGTACTCCATCGCCGGGTAGGCCTCGGTCCAGGCAAGGCAGGCCTCGCGCATCTTCAGTCCCGCCTCGTTCGCGAGACCCACGGTCCAGCCGCGCCCCAGGAAGGTGAACTGCGTGCGGTCGACGAGCCCTTCGGGAAGCGGGGTCGTGAGTGCGGTGCGGGCGTCGGTGACGACGGCGTCGGTGTGCAGGCCGAGGTGGGCGCGGAGCAGGGTCAGGGCGGTGGTGGCGAACCGGGTCTGGACGACGGAGCGTTCGTCGGCGAAGTCGAGGACGACGAGGTCGTCGGCGGCCGTCATGACGGGGGTGTGCGGGTCCGCGGTGATCGCGGTCGTTCGCGAGCGCCCCTTCAGCTCCCCCAGCAGTTCGAGTACTTCGGTGGTGGTGCCGGAGCGGGTGAGGGCGACCACCCGGTCGTAGGAGCGGCCGTGCGGGAACTCGGACGCGGCGAAGGCGTCCGTCTCGCCCTGCCCGGATGCCTCGCGCAGCGCGGCGGCGGACTGCGCCATGAAGTACGAGGTGCCGCACCCGACGAGCGCGACCCGCTCTCCGGGCGCCGGGAGCGCTTCGCCGTACTCAGGTGCCTCCTCCGCGGCCCGTGTCCAGCACTCGGGCTGGCTCGTCAACTCGTCCTCGACCTGGGTCATGCCGTACCTCTCCACCGTTTCGATCTCCACTTTGTTTTTTCTTGCAAGATATAGCGATGTTTCAAGCATAATCAAGCATTCGACGGATGGGGTGCGTCAGGGGCGCCGGAGAGTCGGGAACACGGGGGTCGCGGTCCAGCGATGTTCCGGCCCGGCGCTGTTCCCGGCCGCCTAAGCTGATTCTGAGGCCGAGGGGCGTGCCGGGCATGGAGGCTGCGATGGATGGACAAGCGACCGCACAGCACGCGTCCGGGGGCGGACGGTATCTGCCGATCGCCGAGCACGGTCTGATCGGCGATCTGCGCAGTGTGGCCCTGGTGGGCACCGACGGGACGATCGACTGGTACTGCTGCCCCTCCTTCGACGCCCCGAGCGTCTTCGCGTCGATCCTGGACGCTGACAAGGGCGGCCGCTTCGAGCTGGCGGCGACCGTGCCGGCCACGACGAAGCAGTTCTACTTCCCCGACACCAACGTGCTGATCACCCGGTTCTTCACCGAGGACGGCGTCGGCGAGGTACAGGACTTCATGCCGGTCGACGGCAGCTCGGTGGAGACCGAACGCCACCGGCTGATCCGGCGGGTGCTGTGCGTACGCGGGTCCATCCCGTTCCGTACCCGGGTGGCACCACGCTTTGACTACGGCGCCGAGCCGCACACCGTGCGGATGGCCGGCGACGTCGCGGTGTTCGAGTCCGCGAAGCTCTCCCTCGGACTGACCGCGACCGTGGCGCTGGAGGTCGACGGTCTGGACGCGCGCGCCGACTTCAAGCTGTCGCAGGGGGAGTCGGCGGTGTTCGCGCTGGACCAGGTGGGCGGCGAGGTGACGCCGCGCCGGTGCGCGCGGACGGAGGCCGAGGAACAGTTCACCACCACGGTGGCGTACTGGCGCACGTGGCTGTCCGCCTCCAAGTACCGTGGCCGCTGGCGGGAGATGGTGCACCGCTCGGCCCTCACCCTGAAGTTGCTGACGTACGCGCCGACGGGCGCGATCGTGGCGGCGCCGACGACGAGTCTGCCGGAGCAGATCGGCGGGGAGCGCAACTGGGACTACCGGTACGTGTGGGTGCGGGACGCCGCGTTCTGTGTGTACGCGCTGCTGCGGCTGGGCTTCACCGGCGAGGCCGAGGCGTTCATGAACTTCGTGACCCGCCACATCAGTCCGGGTGACGGCAAACCCTCGGGCCCACTCCAGATCATGTACGGCATCGACGGCCGTACGGATCTGACGGAGCGTGAACTCGACCATCTGGAGGGGCATCTGTCCTCCGCCCCGGTGCGGGTCGGCAACGCCGCCGCCGAGCAGCTCCAACTGGACATCTACGGCGCGCTGATCGACTCGATCTACCTCTACGACAAGTGGGCCAAGCCGATCTCCAGCGGTCAGTGGGACGACGTGAGCGCGCTGGTGGACTGGGTCTGCGAGAACTGGGACCAGCCGGACGAGGGCATCTGGGAGACCCGCGGCGGCCGCAAGAACTTCCTGTACTCGCGGCTGATGTGCTGGGTGGCGATCGAGCGCGGGATCCGCATGGCCAACCGGCGCGGCCTGCCCGCCGATCTGCTCCGCTGGCAGACGTGCCGGGACGCGATCTACCGGCGCATCCACAGCAAGGGCTGGTCCGAGGTCCGGCAGGCGTTCGTGCAGCACGAGGACGGCGACGTGCTCGACGCGGCGGTGCTGATGATGCCGCTGACGAAGTTCATCGCGCCCACCGATCCCAAGTGGCTGTCCACGCTGGACGCCCTCACCCAGGAACTCGTGTCCGACTCGCTGGTCTACCGATACGACCCACAGGCGAGCCCCGACGGGCTGCGAGGAGACGAGGGCACGTTCTCCATCTGTTCGTTCTGGTACGTCGAGGCCATGGTGCACGCCGGGCGGATCGACGAGGCGCGGCTGGCCTTCGAGAAGATGCTCACCTACGCCAACCATCTCGGGCTGTACGCCGAGGAGATCAGCCACACCGGCGAGCAACAGGGCAACTTCCCACAGGCGTTCACCCATCTCGCCCTGATCAGCGCGGCCTTCAACCTGGATCGCGCGCTCGGCTGACCCGCCGGGGGAACTCGCCGCGGCCGCGCTCGTTCCGGGCGGTGGACCGAGCCGTCTGGTCGGGGGCGCCCCCGACCAGACAGGCACCTCAGCCGAAGGCTTTCACGGCCTGGTAGTACGTCCACGCCGTGCTGGTGCAGGCGGTCTTCGTCCCGCCGCTGTAGGCCGCGCACACTCGCTTGAGATCCTCGTAGAAGGCGCTGTCCAGGCGGGTCTTGTTGGCGCTGAAGGCGCCCGCCGCCTTGTAGTTGCGGTAGCCGAAGTCGTGCCGGGCGCAGGAGTTCTGGAAGGGGAAGCCGAACGGGTTGTCCGGCGAGGAGGAGCAGTAGTCCGTGGTCCAGTCGAACGCGTAGGCGCTCCAGGTGGACTGGTTCGCGCGGGCGGCGGCCCAGGAGTTGTAGCTCGACGCGGTGGTCTGGGTCCAGCTCGTGAGGACCTGGGGCTTGTCGGCGGGAGCGGCGTCGGCGGCTGCGGCGGTGCCGACGACGGTGATCAGGGCCAGAGTCGAGGCGGCCAGTCCGGTGGTGAGTCTGCGGTGCATCCCACACCTCCATGAGTCTGCGACCCGTCCGTTGGATCGCAGGTACATGACAAGAGGATTCACACACCGGACGGCTTTCACACCCCAGTGCTCTGATGGCCCGTCAGCTCCCGGACATACCGGCCGATCGGACATCAACGGCGGTGAGCGCCAACGCCATCGGCCCCGGGGTGAGGAACGCGAGCGGGACCATCATCCACGCGCACAGGGCGGCGGTCGCCACCGCGAGCAGCACCAGACCACAGCCGCCCGGATCCCGTACGGCGTCCCTCGCCGCCGCGCGCACGGCGGCCGGCCAGTCGGTGAGCGACTCGGGGCGGGCGCATGCCCGGAGGCCCACCACCAGGGCGCCGGTACCGATCGCGGCGGCCACCACCGCGAACAGCGGCGCCCCCGGCAGCCCGGCCCCGGCCAGCGCCAGGTCCGCGACACACAGCAGCGCACCCGCCACAGCCACGGCACCCGCCGCCAGGTCACCCACCCGCAGCCGCCGCCGCAGAACCGCGAAGTACCGCCCCGCGGTGGCGGGTTGTCCCTGCCCCGCGCCCCGCAGCACCGCGCACGCGCTCGACAGGGCGGCCGGCGCGGTCACCAACGGTAGACAGGCCACCGCCGTGGCCAGACCGACGCTCAGCACGTCGGCGAACAGGGTCATCCGGGGCCCGAACAGCTCACCCGGCTCACGCGTCGGCAACGAGCTCATCCCTTGACTCCGGAGCTGGCCATGCCCTCCACCAGGAACCGCTGGAAGGCCAGGAAGAAGAGCACGATCGGCAGCAGCGCGATCACCGACATCGCGAACATCGGGCCGAACGACGACTGGCTGGAGGCGTCCACGAACGACCTGAGGGCGAGCGTGAGCGTGAACTTGTCCGGGTCGAAGAGATAGATCAGCTGGGTGAAGAAGTCGTTCCAGGTCCAGATGAACGTGAAGATCGCCGTGGTGATCAACGCGGGCCGGGTGAGCGGCAGCACGACCTGGAAGAAGCTGCGGAACGGGCCGCACCCGTCGATACGGGCCGCCTCCTCCAGTTCGCGCGGCAGACCACGCATGAACTGCACGATGAGGAAGACGAAGAACGCCTCGGTGGCGAGGAACTTCGGCAGGATCAGCGGCCAGTAGGTGTTCACCAGGCCGAGCTGGTTGAAGATGATGTACTGCGGGATCAGCACCGCGTGATGCGGCAGCATGATCGTCGCGATCATGAAGGCGAACAGCGGGCCGCGGAAGCGGAAGCGCAGCCGGGCGAAGGCATAGGCGGCGAGCGAGCAGCTGATCACGTTGCCGAGGACCGCACCGCCCGCGATCAGCAGCGAGTTGGACAGCAGCCGCCAGATGGACACGTCGTTCACGCCGTCCATGGCCGTCTTGTAGTTCGACCACTCCAGATGGCTGGGCAGCAGGTCGAGGCTGGCGATGACCTCGTCGGCCGGCTTGAGCGACGTGGCGAGCAGCCAGGCCAGGGGGTAGAGCATGACCAGTAGGGCGGCCAGGCAGCCGAGGTGCAGGGCGATCCGGCCCCAGCGAACGGGCTTGCGGTCAGCGGTGGTTGAGACGACGGTCATCGGTCCCCCTCGGACGCGTAGAAGACCCAGGAGCGCGAGGTGCGGAACAGGACCGCCGTGACGGCGCCGATGACGAGCAGCAGCACCCAGGCCATGGCGGAGGCGTAGCCCATGTGGGAGGCGACGAAGCCGCGGTCGTAGAGGTACATGGTGTAGACGAGGGTCGAGTCGGCGGGGCCGCCCTTGCCGGCGCTGACCGCGAAGGCGGGCGTGAACACCTGGAAGGCCTGGATGGTCTGCAGCACCAGGTTGAAGAAGAGCACCGGGGACAGCATCGGGACGGTGACGGACACGAACTGACGCCACTTTCCTGCCCCGTCGACGGCCGCCGCCTCGTACAACTCGGCGGGTATCTGCTGGAGGCCCGCGAGGAAGATGACCATCGGCGCGCCGAACTGCCACACCGTCAGCAGCGCGACGGACAGCAGCGCCCAGCCCGGCTTGTTCACCCAGCCGCCGGTACCGAGGAGGTTGTCCACGGTGCCGCCGTCGTTGAAGACGGCCCGCCAGACCAGGGCGATGGACATGGAGGCGCCGAGCAGCGAGGGGGCGTAGAACGCTGACCGGTAGAAGCCCTTGCCGCGTTTCATGGGCTTCAGGGCGAGCGCGACGGCCAGGGCGAGCGCGAGTTGGAGGGGCACGGCGATGACGACGTACGTCAGGGTCGTGATGACCGACCGCCAGTAGCGCGGGTCCTCGGTGAACATCTGCGTGTAGTTGCGCAGGCCCACCCATCGCGGGGGGTCGAAGAGGTTGTAGTCGGTGAACGACAGGTACAGCGACACGGCCATCGGCAGCAGTGTGAGGACGATCGCGCCGAGGACCCACGGGGACAGGAACACCCAGGCGGCGCCCTCGCGTTCGCGTTTGGGCCGGCGCTTCGGGGCGGTGGCGGGCCGCTTCGGTCGTGCGGTGGGCGCGGGTATGTCGGTGGTGGTCATGACCTCAGCTCCGCCTTCGCCTCGGTGACGTAGTTCTCGGCCGCCTCGCGGGGTGACATGCGCTCGTACGACACCTGGTCGTAGTCGCGCTGGAAGGTGCTCTGCAGGGCGTTGTCGCCTGAGGGCGGGGCCTGCGGCGGATCCTTGAGGGTGCCTTCGAGGGACGACTGGAAGTCGGCGACGGTCTTGTCGAAGTCCTTAAGCTGGGGCGCGGTCTTCTCGCGGATGGTCTCGTTGACGGGGATGCCACGGGCGGCGCCGAGAATCTTGGCGGCGTCCTGGTCGTTGAGGAGGAAGTCGACGAGCTGCGCCGACTCCTTCGCGTGGCCGGTGTTCGCGGAGACGCCGAGGAACATCGACGGCTTGAAGTACTGGCCGGGGGTGCCGTTCTCGCCGGCCGGCATCGGGGCCAGGGCGACCCCGTCCGGGATGAGGGCGAGGTAACCGCTGGCAGGGGCGTCCCAGTTGAAGTCGCTGACGGCCTTGCCGCGGCCGAGCGGGGTGTTCTCGACGGATCCGTCGAGCTGCGTGGTCTGCTCGGCCGGGGAGACCGCGCCCTCGCGGCGGAGCTTGTCGGCGAAGGTCCACCACTCGGTCAGGTCGTCGGCGGTGAAGCCAAGTGAGCCGTCCTTCGTGTAGAGGGCCTTGCCCCGGCCGCGCAGCCAGACCTCGAAGGCGTCCTCGCTCTGGCCCGGGTCGGTGGCGCCGGGTTTGCCGGTCTTCTTCGCCAACTCGCGTACGGCCGCCGCCCAGTCGCTCCACGTCCAGCCCTGGCGCGGGAGCGGGACCCCCGACGCCTTCCAGGTCTTGACGTCGTAGACGAGGGTCTCGGTGCCGCGGCCCTGCGGGATCGCGTACTGCGTCCCGTCCACCAGCCCCGTGGCGAGAAGGCCCGGGTCGATCTCGGAGGTGTGCAGGACGGCCTTCTGTTTGGCCAGGTCGAGCAGGACGCCGCCGGACGCGTACTGGTCGATCTGGCGGTAGTCGAGCTGCATCACGTCGGGCGCGTCACCCCCCGTGGCCTGGACGGCGAGCTTCTGCTTGTAGGCGTCGTACCCCGAGAACGACGTCTGCACCTGCACGTTGGGATGGCGTTTCTCGAACAGGGCGATGGCCTGCTCGGTGCGTTCCGCGCGGTCGGGGTTGCCCCACCACGTGTACCGCAGCGCGACCTTGCCGCCGCCGACCGACTCCCCGGAGCCTCCACATCCGGCCAGCACCGCGCAGAGCGCGAGTGCGGCGGCCGATGCGCAGAACCCCTTTGTCCTGTGTCCGGGCATGCCGAGGTCACCTCTTTCCTTCCTCGGACCTTCTCCTACGGCCCCCCTGAGCCCCCTTGCTGCCCTCCTTGCTACTCGCCCTGGTACGGCAGCGTGGTCCCCGGCAGTGCGTACTCGTCCCGTCGGCCGCACATCCCGAAGCCCCCGAGGCGGGTGGGCGCGGCCTCGTAGGCGGTCGCCTCGCCGAGATAGGCCGGCGCGTCGTCCGCCAGCGCGTCGAGCTGGGCGCCGGTGCGTTCGGCGGTGGCCAGCGCACCGGCCCGCCACAGCTCGCGCCAGGCCGGCACCTTGGCGCGCACCAGCCGGGCGGCGGCGCGCTGGAACTCGGTGTAGGGGCCGTTGTCGCCGGCGACGAGGGACTCCCGCAGGCCCAGGTAGCCCTCGACGGCGAGGTCCCGGCGGCGCCGGGCCGCCGCGGCGGTCTCCGGGCCGGTGCCGGGCGGGAGTGTGGCCGCCGCCGCGTACTTCGCGGGGTCGGCGAGCACCTCGGGCGGAAAGGTGAAGACGGCGTCCCCCGCCTCCGGCAGGCCGCTGTTCTGCATCAGTACGGTGATCCGCAGATCGCCGCCCTGCACCATGCGGTGCACGGTGCCCGGGGTGAACCAGGCGACCGAGCCCGCTTCCAGGGGGATGTCCCGGTAGCCGTCGGGGCTCAGGGTCTGCACCGCGCCCCGGCCGCCGGTGACGACGTAGGCCTCCGTGCACACCAGATGCAGGTGCGGGCTGCCGCCGCAGACGCCGTCGGCGGCCTCCCAGTCGTAGGCGCTCAGGTGGGACAGGCCGACGGCGCCGGGCAGGGGGTGCGGGAGGGCCGGCTTCACGGGTGTGGGGTCGTTCACCACGGCAGCCCCTCCAGGTACGTGCCGACGCGGTCGCCGTCCCAGGCGCCGTCCGCGACGATCACCCGGTAGCGGTAGGCGAAGGACTCGCCGGGCGGCAGCTCGAACTCCTCGAAGAACGCCCAGGAGAACGCGACCGTCGGGAACGGCTCGGAGCGCACGAACCAGTGGGACTCGTGGACGGCGGAGTTCTGGTCGAGGTTCTCGGGGGCGTGTGCGAAGACCAGGGTGGAGTGCCCGTCGAACTCGTCGTGCTCGGTGGTGAAGGCGATCCAGGGGCCCTGGGAGCCCATCACCTTGTCCGCGTCCGCGTCGGTGTCCGGGGCGAAGACCGTGCCGCCGGTGAAGTCGCGCGGTCCGCGCCACTGCAGACCGGTGTAGCCGGCCATCTCGCGGCCCGCGGTGGTCGGGGAGCCGAAGACCAGCGGTTCGTCGCGGAGGTTGGTCAGCCGGATCGACCAGTCAAGCGCCCAGGCGCCGGTCTCCTCGTCGACCGAGTGGACCGCCAGACCGCGCTCCTCGCGCGCCCACTCGGCGCCGCCGTTCTCCACCCAGGTGAGCGCCTCGGTGAAGGCCAGCCGGTCGTCGTCGACCGTGAACGCCGGGAAACCGTCGTGCCGCATCGAGCCGACCCGCTCGGGCAGCGGCAGATAGCCCTGTCCGTGGACGTAGCAGTTGCCGCCCCAGAAGTTCTGCCCGGACAGATGGCTCGCGGTCATCTGCAGGCCCTTGTGCCAGCGGTGGTCGTTCGGGCGGTACCCGGTGACCGTGCGCCCGGCGAGGGTGCGCACCGGGTGGGCGTAGGGCTTGCGGGCCTCGAAGGCCTCGGGGTCGGGGCGGTAGACGTAGCGGAGGATCTCGGTGCCGTCCGCGGCCTCGACCGCGATGTGCTCGCCGTGGACGTGGCTGACGCGGATGCTCATGCGCGCTCCTTGGGGGCCCAGTGGGGGTGGTCTCCGTGCATGGCCGGGTAGAACGGGTCGCCGGGTCCGATCTCCCCCGCGCGCACCGGGTTGCCGGTGAACGCCGCCTTGTAGAGGGCGGCGGCGAACTCGAGGGTGGCACGGGCCTCGGTGCCGCTGGTCGGCGGCCTGACACCGTTGTCGTACGCGTCGAGGAGCGCACCGAGCTGCGCGGTGTGGGAGCTGGGCACGTCCGCGGCGGGAGCGCGCCAGGCCTCGGCACGCTCGGAGGCGACGTGCGGGGCCGGGGTGTAGACCCAGTCCTCGTTGCGGTGCCCGTAGAGATGCGTGAGCTCGACCGTCGCGTCCGCGCAGTCGATACGGATGCGGCTGACCTCGTCCGGGGAGAGCACGCTGTTGACCACGGTGGCGAGGGCGCCGTTCTCGAACCGGACCAGGGCCGTGGAGACGTCCTCGCTCTCGGTGTCGTGCACCAGGCGTGCGGCCATGGCCCGGATCTCCGTCCAGGGTCCGAGCAGGTGCAGCAGCAGGTCGTACTGGTGGATGCCGTGCCCCATCGTGGGGCCGCCGCCCTCGGTGGACCACTTTCCGCGCCACGGCACCGCGTAGTAGGCGGCGTCCCGGTGCCAGGTGGTCTGGCAGTGCGCGACCCGGGGGGCGCCCAGTTCGCCGCTCGCGATCAGTTCGCGGGCGTGCACGGCGCCGGAGCCGTAGCGGTGCTGGAAGACCACGGACGCGAACGCGCCCGACGCCTCCTCGGCCGCGGCGATCTCGTCGTACTCCGCGAGCGACAGGGTCAGCGGCTTCTCGCACAGCACCCAGGCGCCCGCCTTCAGCGCTGCCACCGTCTGCTCCCGGTGCAGGGACGGCGGCGTGCCGATGAGGACCAGGTCGGGGCGTACGGCCTCCAGCATCGCGTCCATCGAGGTGTACCCGGCGACCTCGCCGCCCGCGAGTTCCCGGAACAGGTCGAGGCGGTCCTGGTCCACGTCGACGGCGGCGACCAGTTCCGTCCGGTCCGAGTGGGCTCTGAGCGCGGGCAGGTGGCTGCCGCTGACGATGGCACCAGTACCGACCACGGCTACGCGGCGACGGGCTGGGAGCGGGGACATGCGGTACTCCTCGGACAGCTTGCGAGGCAGACGCAGAAAGCGCTTGCTCCGAGGGAGCCTAGGGGCCGGGGAATGTCCGGACAACCCCCTGCGCTGATGTGGGAACGGCTTTCACCACCACACCACCCCGAGCGCACGGATCGCCGTCTTTCGGAAGCCCTACGGCCCGGCAGGTGCGGGCGTCGGTCATTCCGGGCCGGCGTGGGTGACGCGGATCTTGGACTGGCCGTGCGGGAGGTCCTCCCAGTCGTCCATGAAACGGGCCCGCAGGCCGTGCCGTTCGGCCAGGGCGAGGAGCGTCTCCGTTCGGTAGTAGAAGTCCTCACGCAGGACGTGGTGTTCCTCGCCCTCCGTGCGGTCGAAGGTGAAGTCGAACCAGCCGCCCGGCGCGAGCACCCGGCCGACGTGGGCCAGGCACTCCTCGATCACCGGGAGCGGCGAGTGCGAGAAGACGCTGTGCGCGTGCACGACGTCGAAGTGGGCGTCGGGCAGGAAGCGCAGCGTCAGGTCGCGTACCGGGGTAAGGGTGGGGAGTCGCTGTTGCAGGCCCATCTCCACGATGGTGTCCTGCGCGGAGACCAGGATGTCGGGCGAGATGTCGATGCCGTGGTAGTGCCCGGCCTCCAGGTGCCGGATGAACCGCCAGCCTCCCCGCAGGTTGCCGCACCCGATCTCCAGCATGCGGTGCTCGGGGCGCAGACCGTGGCCGACCAGGTAGTCGAACTGCATCGCGCCGAGTGCGAGCCACCGTTCCCGGTTGCGGCTGCCGACGGCCGCGTCGGGGTCGGTCCGGGTGTCGGAGCGCATCACGGCCCGGTAGTAGGAGACGTGGTCGGTGTGGCGGCGGCGCAGCCACATGTCCCGGGTGGCACGGGCCAGATGGCCGGGGACACGGTCGGGATGACGCAGCGCGTAACCGATGCGGTGGCCGAGGGCGGCGCGGTTGACGGTGAGGTTCTTGCCGGACATATGGGATCCCCTGCTTCCGAGTTCCTGGGTGGTGCGGGCCGTGTCACCAGCCTCGGTGCGTGAACGGGGTGTCCGGCTCGGTCAACAGGCTTCGGTCCGGGCGCGGTTCGGACGCCACCCATGTCAGCCGATCGGTTGATGCGGTGCCGCGCCGGGCGCGTTAGACACGGAGTCATGAACCACTCCGATCCGAGCGATCCCACCGACCGGGACGACCTGACCGATCCAACCGGTCGGGACGATCCGACCGATCCGGACGAGCGCTGGCTGGCCACGACCGTCGATGTCGCGTTCCTCGTGCTGCTCGGCTCCTCGTTCGTCCGCTTCCTGAGCCGCGACCAGGGCGGGGCGGGCACCGGGTGGGTGGTGACGCTGTTCGCGGGCTTCGGTCTGCTGTACGTCCTCGGGCGCATGCGGGCCCCGGCACCCCGCCCCGGCTTCGCGCCCACGACCCGCCATCTGGTGTGGCTGGGCTCGGTGTCCGCCGTCTGGGTCGCCCTGCTGGTCCTCGCGCCGAGCGCCACCTGGTGCGCGATGCCGTTGCTGTTCGCCGGTCTGCACGCGCTGCCCCCACGGCTGGCGCTGCCGCTCGCCGGCGTGCTCACCGCGTTGGTCGTCGTCTCCGAGGTGCGGGTGGCGGACGGCGCGCTCAACCCGAACATGGTGGTGGCGCCCCCGGCCGTCGCCGCGGTCGCCACCGCCGTCCTCGTCCACCTGCAGCGCCAGGGAACCCGGCAGCGCGTCCTGATCGAGGACCTGGTCCGCACCCGCCACGACCTCGCGGCCACCGAGCGGCGGGCCGGCGTGCTGGCGGAACGCCAGCGGCTGGCCGCGGAGATCCACGACACGGTCGCGCAGGGCCTGTCCAGCCAGCGGATGCTGCTCCAGGCAGCCGAGCGGGTCTGGCGGACGGACCCGGACACCGCCCACGCGCACCTTCGCGACGCGGCCGAGATCACCTCCCGCAGCCTCGCGGAGGCCCGCCGGTTCGTGCACGACCTGGCACCGGCCGACCTCGCCGAACACGCGCTCCCGGGCGCGCTCGCGGTGCTCGCGGAACGTGACAGCACCCCGGGCCTGGCTGTGGAGTTCCGACTCGACGGCGACCCGGGCCGACTGCCGGAACGGGTCGAGGCGGCGCTCCTGCGCATCGCCCAGGGGGCGCTCGCGAACGTACGCGAGCATGCGGCCGCGACTCGGGCCGCGGTGACCCTGACCTGCCTGGACGACCAGGTCTCCCTCGACATCGCGGACAACGGCCGCGGTTTCGACGTGGCCGGGCAGGGTTCCGAGTCCGCCCCGCAAGGCCCTTCCGCCCCGCACATCCCCTCCGCCCCGGAGGCGGACCGGGAGCGGGGGCACGGGCTGCCCGCCATGCGCATCCGGGCCGGGCAGGCGGGCGGCACGCTCACCGTGGAGTCCGCTCCCGGCGAGGGCACGGTCGTGTCGGTGGCCGTCCCCCTGGCACCCTTGGCCTCCGCGTATCCCTCCGACCCACGCAAGGAGCCCGTCCTGTGAGTACGCCGGTGCCCGCACCGTCCGTCCGGCTGCTGCTGTGCGACGACCACGCCGTCGTTCGCGCCGGACTGCGCGCCCTGCTGTCCAGCGCCGAGAGCATCGACGTGGTCGGTGAGGCGGCCACCGGTGAGGAGGCGCTCGCCATGGCCGCCCGACTGCGCCCCGACGTCGTTCTGATGGACCTTCAGCTCGAGGGCGGCATGGACGGCGTGACGGCCACCCGGCGTCTGACCGACAACGGCACGACAGGTCCGCGGGTTCTGGTGCTCACCATGTTCGACACCGACGCGGACGTCACCCGCGCCATCGAGGCGGGCGCCACCGGCTATCTGCTCAAGGCCGAACAACCAGAGGAACTGTTCACGGCGATCCGCGACGCCGCCTCCGGCCGCACCACGCTCTCCTCCCCCGTCGCCGACCGGCTGCTGACCCGTCTGCGCAGCCCACGCCCGGCCCTGTCCGCGCGCGAGCGGGAGATCCTCGAACAACTCGCCCGCGGACTGGGCAACCGGGAGATCGCCCGGGCCCTGTTCATCAGCGAGGCGACGGTGAAGACCCATCTCGGCCGGATCTACGGCAAGTTGGGCGTGGAGACCCGGGCCGGAGCGGTGGCGGTCGCCAAGGAGAAGCGGCTGCTGGCCTGACAACTCCCGCTGCGAAAGCAGCCGTTGACACCGCGGGCGATCCATCCCCACGGTCACTTCTGGCGCGGGGCGGTCACCGGCAGGTCCTGCTTCAACTCGCCGAAGAGCTTTTGGGCACGGGCCGTGTCCCACTGCACGGCGCTGCCCTTGGAGGTGGTGACGCTGGGATCGGAGACGGGCACGTTGAGTTGGCGCCCACCGCCGCCGGCGACGCCCCGCATGGCCTGGAACAGCGACATGAGTTTCGGCAGGTCGGTGCCCCTGTCCACGACGAGCGTGTCGAGGCCCGCGGTGACGGCCGGGACCGACCTGGCCGGGTCGAGGAGCGTGCCCGTGGTGGTCGCCTTGGCGGCGAGCGCGGTCAGGAACTTCTGCTGGTTCTGGGTACGGCCCAGATCGCCCTGCGCCTCCTGCTTGCGCTGCCGGACGAACGCCAGCGCCTCGGAGCCGTCGAGGGTCTGGCAGCCCCGGGGCAGGTTCGCCCCCGAGGACTTGTCCTTGATCGGCCGGTCGAGACACATGTCCACTCCGCCGACCGCGTCCACCACCCCGACGAACCCCGCGAAACCGATCTCGGCGTAGTGGTCGACATGCAGTCCGGTGTTGCGCTCCACGGTCCGGACGAGCAACTCGGGCCCGCCCAGCGAGAACGCCGCGTTCAGCTTGTTCGGCGCGGCGCGGTAGCTTCTGCCGGTGCCGGGATCGACGTACGGCGGAAGGGTCACCCACGAGTCGCGCGGCAGGCTCATCATCGTGGTGCCGCTCGCGCCGGTGTGCAGAAGGATCATGGAGTCGGTGCGGCGGCCCTCCGCGGAGCCGGTGTTCAGGTCCTTGCGGTCCTGCTCGGACAGGCCCTCACGACTGTCCGAGCCCACGACGAGGTAGTTGGTCCCCTTGCCGGGAGCCGCGCGGTCGGTGAGCGTGCCGAGGTCCACCTCCTGGTCGAGCCGGGTGTCGGCCCACACGTACGTTCCGGCGCAGACGGCGAGCAGACCGCAGAGCAGGACCACCGCCGCCCGGACCACCCGGCGGCGCCCGGAGCGGCGGGCCCTGGGCGCTCTGCTCCCCTGCTCAGGGTGCCCGCGGGTGCTCGCCCCGCCGGTACGGCCCGGCGGGGCGGGCGAGGGCATGCCGGGCAGCGGTGCCGTACGCGTCGAGGGCGGGGGCGCGTACGGCACCACCCGGCCCGTGCTGACGTGCACGGGCGCGGTCGTGCCGTCGGGCGGGCGGCCGTCGTCACCCGCCCAGTGGTCGGTCCAGTCGTCCATCGGCCTGTCCAGTCGTTCGGAGCGTCGGATCACCTCGTCTCCCTCGGAGCGTCGGGATCACCTGGTCGGCACGCTCTTGTACGGCGCGGGGCCGCCGATCTGTTCAGCCGCCGTGCCGGAACGCTTCATCCGCTGCCACTTCAGCCGACTGCCGAGGAGCAGGGCGACCACGGACTGGATGACGACCAGATACATCAGCTGGCGGTAGACGAAGATCTGGAGCGGCATCGACCACAGCGTCCGCCTGCGCTCGCCGTCCAGTCTCAACGCGTAAGCGGCACAGACCAGTTGGACGCCGAGGAAGGCGAACCAGACCCCGGCCGACTGCAGCGGGTCGAGGAACAGCACGCCGTACAGGGCGTAGACGTCGATGACCGGGGCGAGCAGCGGCAGGACGACCTGGAAGAGCGCGAGGTAGGTCAGGCCGCGGCGGCCGAAGCGGCCGGCCGTGCCCACGCCCAGCACGGCGCCCCGGTGCTTACCCATGGCCTGGATGGTTCCGTAGCACCAGCGGTAGCGCTGGCGCCACAACTGCCCCAGTGAGGTGGGTACTTCGGTCCAGGCGACGGCGGACTCCTCGTAGAGCACCCGCCAGCCCGCCCGCCACAGGGCCATCGTGAGGTCGGTGTCCTCGGCGAGGGTGTCCTCGCTGATCCCTCCGACGCCCAGGAGCGCGTCCCGGCGGAAGGCCCCGATGGCACCGGGAACGGTCGTCATGCACTCCAGCACCTCGAACATTCGCCGGTCGAGGTTGAAGCCGAAGCAGTACTCCAGGTGCTGCCACTTCGCGAGCAGCCCCCGCCGGTTGCCGACCTTGGTGTTGCCGCTGACCGCGCCGACGGCGGGATGGGCCAGCGGCTGCACGAGCCGGTGCACGGCGTCGGGCTCGAAGACGGTGTCGGCGTCGACCATGACCACGATGTCGTGCCGCGAGTGCGCCAGACCGGTGTTGAGAGCCGCGGCCTTGCCTCCGTTGGGCGTGCGGATCACCTCCACCCGCGGGTCGTCGATCCCCGCGGCGATCTCGGCCGTACGGTCCGTCGAGCCGTCGTCGATCACGAGGATCTGCAGGTCGCGATGGGTGGATCCGAGGAGAGAGTGCACCGTGGAGGCGATGCCGGCCTCCTCGTTGTACGCGGGGACGAGCACCGTCACCGGCTCGATCACCTCCCGCAGCCAGGGTGCGCCGGGCCGGAAGCGCTCCAGTCGGCGGACGTGGGCGCGGGCGAAGAGGACGAGCAGGGCCAGACGCAGGACGCCCAGCGCGCCCGCGATCCCGAGGACCCACGTCATGGCGTGCGAGAAGGCACGCCCGAGGCCGGCGCCCCAGATCAGGGCGGTGCCCTGCCAGCGGGCGACGGCCGACACCGGGGTGTACGGGGTGAGGTCGAGTCCGTCGGTCACGGTGGTGAAGCGGTCGACGCTCCGGTCGGTGAGGAGTTTCCGGGCCTCCCGGTAGGCGGTCCCGGTCTGGCTGAGCTGCCGGACCAGTCCCTGGGCCGGCTTGCGGGCGGCCTTGTCGGCGGTGACCAGGACATAGCCGCGTGCGGTGGCCTGTCGGGCCGCCTGCCACTCCCGGCCGCACAGGGTGTCCGGGGAGGTGGTGCGCGGCATCCGCAGCAGCGTGGTGTGCAGGTTCGCGGTGCCCGCCAAGGCGGCCTGGGTCAGGTCGAGTTCGGTGGCGAAGCGGGCGGGTGAGGCCTCGCCGAGGACGGCGCCGGTGTAGGTGTTCGAGCCGATCTCGTGGCCCTCGGCACGGATGCGCCGGACCAGATCGGGGTGGCGGGCGGCCTGGGCGCCGTGGAGGAAGAAGGTGGCGTGCGCCCGATGGCGGCGCAGCAGGTCGAGCAGGCGTGGGGTCCACACCGGGTCGGGACCGCCGTCGAAGGTGAGGGCGACGGTGCGGGCGGGCATGGACGCGGTCTGGATCCGGTCACGGTTGATCCCGATCACCGGGCCGTTTCCCTTGGTGACCGCGTCCGGTGCGGGTGAGGTGCAGGGGGAGCGCGTCTTCGCGGCGTCGACCTCGTGGGTCGTCCAGCCCTCGAAGAGCAGGGCCGCGAACATCGCGGGGAGGACGAGGATCAGTAACAGCCAGTGTGCGCGCGGGTCGCGGGACTGCTTGTGCCGGCCCCTCACGGAATATCGGCCCCCTTCGCGGGAGACGCCCCGTGCAGGGCCCGGGTGCCGTGCAGCAGCAGGGCGTTTCTTCTTCCTCCCGGGGCGCCGTGGCGCGGGAGGAGGGGTGACGTCTGCTTCCACTGCCTGATCGGGCTGTTGTTGCGCATGGGGCGCGAGTGTAGCCACGGCCCTGTCCTCGTGTGGCGTGATCGGCAAGGCTCACAGCAGACCCGAATCACCCGTTGCGGCAGACACCTTGACAGCGTGCGTACTGTTTCGCGACGTTTGATCTCGCCGAACAGTTCGGCTTTCCGGGGGGAGCGGTCTCGCATGCGGACCATGAGCAGACTGGACATCACCGTCCACAGAACCGGTGAACTGGACGCCTCGCTGCGGGGGGCCTGGCACCGGGCGATGGACGAGTCACCGGAGTACGCCAACCCGTTCCTCTCGCCGGAGTTCGCGATCGGGGTCGGCCGACATCGGGGCGGGGCCCGGGTGGCGGTCCTGCGCGAGGGCGGCGAGCCCGTGGGCTTCCTGCCGTTCGAGCGCAACGCCCTGGGGGTGGGCCGGGCCATCGGGCTGGGCCTCTCCGACTGCCAGGCACTGGTGCACCGGCCGGGGGTCACCTGGGACTCCGACGAACTCCTGCGCGCCTGTGGGCTGTCCATCTTCGAGTTCGACCATCTCGTCGAGGAGCAGAAACCGTTCGGCCGGCATGTCACGGGGACGTTCGCGTCACCGGTGATCGACCTGAAACCCGGTGACGCCGATTACCCGGCGTGGCTGCGGGGCACCTACCCCGGGCTGGCCAAGACGACGTTGAAGAAGGAGCGCCGACTGGGCCGTGACGTGGGCGAGATGCGGTTCGTGTACGACGAACGCGACCCGGAGGCACTGCGGACGCTGATGCGGTGGAAGTCCGCCCAGTACCGCAGGACGGGACGGATGGACCGCTTCGCACGGCCATGGATCGTCGATCTGACGAACCATCTGTTCCATGTCCGCGAGGAGCACTTCACCGGCGTGCTGTCGGTCCTGTACGCCGGTGACCGGCCGGTGGCCGCCCACTTCGGGCCGACGTCGAGCACGGTGTTCGCGGCCTGGTTCACCGCGTACGACCCCGATCTCCGCTACTACTCGCCCGGCCTGATCATGCACCTGAGGCTGGCCGAGGGGGCGGCCCGGCACGGTGTGCGGCTCATGGACATGGGGCGCGGCGAGAAGGAGTACAAGGACTGGCTCAAGACCCGCGATCTGCGGGTGGGCGAGGGTTTCGCGAGCCGGCGCCACCCGGTGGCGGCGGCGCACCGGCTGTGGCGCAGGCCGGTTCGGGGCCTGCGGAACACGGTCCTGGCCCATCCCACGCTGCGCGATCCGGCCGACCGGCTGCTGCGGACGGTCGGTACGTTGCGTTCGTCGAGCCGGACGGACTCCGAGCGGACGTGATCCCCGACCGCTGAGCGTCGACGCCGCCCGACTGAGCGGTGACGCCGCCCGACTGTGACGTGTGCCATGCCTTCGCCCGGAGAGGTTTACGACATCCCGAGTCGGTCAAGCGCTCGGGATGTCTCACCGTGACACCACGACCGTCACTCAGGCCGGCACCGTCCCTCCGGGAAGTCCGCTGTCGCAGCACAGGTCGACGGCTTCCGCCCGGGTCGAGGCCGGGCCGGTCAAGCAGCGCGACGCGTTCTTCGACAACGCCAAGTACCTGACCATCGTGCTGGTCGCGGCCGGTCACACGTGGGAACCGCTGAGGGACGGCAGCAGAGCCGCCGGCGCCCTCTATATGCTCGTGTACGCCTTCCACATGCCGGCGTTCATCATCATCTCCGGCTACTTCTCCCGGAGTTTCGACGCGAGTCCGGAGCGGATCAAGCGGCTGGTGACCCAACTGGTCGTGCCGTACGTCGTCTTCGAGACCGCGTACACCCTCTACACCCGGTGGACCGACCAGTCGCCCGACCGCCCGATCAGCCTGCTGGACCCGCTGTATCTGACCTGGTTCCTGGCGGCGCTGTTCATCTGGCGCCTGACCACTCCCCTGTGGCGGACCGTGCGGTGGCCGCTGCCCCTCGCCCTCCTCGTCGCCGCGCTGGCCACCCTGGCACCCATCGGCGACGACCTCGCCCTGCAGCGCACGCTGCAGTTCCTGCCGTACTTCGTGCTGGGCCTGTGTCTGAAGCCGGAGCACTTCCGGATGGTCCGCCGCCGACGGGTACGCCTGCTCGCGATCCCGGTGTTCGCGGGCGGGCTCGCCATGGCGTACTGGGCGGTGCCGCGGATGACCGCCGGCTGGTTCTTCCACGACGACAGCGCCGTGGAACTGGGCGCTCCCGGCTGGTACGGCCCGGTGATGGCCCTGGCGCTCTTCGGATGCTCCCTTCTCCTGGTCGCCTGCTTCCTCGCCTGGATACCCGGTCGGCGCACCTGGTTCACCGCCCTGGGCGCGGGCACCCTCTACGGCTATCTGCTGCACGGCTTCGTCGCCCAGGGCGCCAAGTTCTGGGGCTGGTACGGGCCCGCCTGGGTCCACCGGCCGCTCGGCGAGATCATCGTCACGGCGGTGGCCGTCACCGTGGTGACCGTGCTGTGCACCCCGCCCGTCCGGCGGGTCTTCCGGTTCGTGGTGGAGCCGGGGACGGAGTGGGCGTTCCGGCGGACCGCGGCCACGCAACCGAGCGGGGTCCGCGGCGAACCGCGAAGCGCCGGCGGTCGGTGAGGTTCACGCGTGACCGCCGGTGACGTTCACGGGTGCCAGCCGGTGACGTACGTGGTTGCCGATCGGCCACGTACACGATTGCCGGTCGGTGAGCGGCGCCACCGGCCAGTGGGGCACGGCTCGCGTGATCACTACAACCCTCGGGGCTTTTCGCGTGTCCAGGACGTGGCCGGACGGTGAACCGCCCGGCCCCGTCCTTCCCGCCCCACCGAGGAGAACCACCGTGCGCCGCCGCCTCCACCCCTCGGCAGCAGTCGTCGCCACCGCCGCGATCGCCGCCGCCCTTCCCGCAGTCGCCGCCCCCACAGCGCACGCGACGGAGGGCGGGCCCGCCCTGGTGATCTCGACTCTGCCGAGCACCTCGCCCAAGCCCGGCGAGGTGTACGACGAGCCGGCCACCGTCACCAACAACGGCACGACCGCCGCGGACGGCGTCACCTTCCGGATCCGGCTGACCCGTGGGCTCGACTTCCCCGAGCCCGTCGCGGGCTGCGTCTACTCGACCGTGGAGAACAAGGTCAGGCAGGCACTCTGCGAACTCGACACGGTCGTCGCGCCCGGCGCCTCCGTCACCGTGCCCGTCCGGTTCAAGGCGCTGCCCAACGCCCTGATGGAGTCCGTGGAGTACGGCACCTCCGCCACCGGCGAGGCCCCGGGCGAGGGATACGACGACAGTTACCGGCGTCTGGCCCTGACCGCGGACAGCACGGCCGACCTGGCCGCCACCGGCGACCGGGCGAAGGCGCGCCCCGGCAGCGAGGTGACCGTCAGGGCGACTCTGCGCAACGACGGCCCCGGCTGGGTCCAGAACCAGGAGAGCGACGACCTCGCGGCTCTCCTGGTGAAGATCCCGGCCGGCACCGTGGCCGTCGACGTACCCAAGGAATGCGCGCCGTTCGGTGTCGACGGCCCGAGCGGCCCCTCGGCACCCGGCAAGCCCCGGTATGTCTGCTGGTCCGACGGCGGCACCCTCGATGTCGGCCAGTCGTTCAGCTACACCTTCGTGCTGAAGGTCGACGACGACGCGCGGGACACCAAGGGCGAGGTGAAAGCGACCTCCGTCTACGACATCCACCCCGAGTACGACAAGAACCCCGCCAACGACACGGCGTACCTCAGCGTCGACCTGCCCGGCGACCCCGACGAAGGCTCCTCCGGGGGCGCCGCCACCGGCACCGGCGGCGCGACCGAGGGGGGCTCCGGTTCGGGCGGGGAGGGCAACGACCCGCAGGGCCAGGCCGCGGGCGGCTCGGGCACAACGGGATCCACCTCGGGCGGTGCCTCGGCGGGCGGCTCCACGGGCAACTCCACCGGCGGTACCGGCAGTTCCGGCGGTACCGGTGACGAGGCAGTCAGCGGCGACCTGGCCAGCACGGGCACCGGCGGCACCCCGTTCATCGCCGGGGCCGCGGCCGCCGCCGCGGCGCTCGGAAGCCTTCTGGTCGTGGCGGTACGCCGTCGCGCGAAGACCGCGTCGTCCTGACGACAGGCAACTGGCAACTGACGGCGCCGACAACTGACAGCTGACGGCCAGCTTGCGGCATGACGGGTGGCTGGACCATGTCCAGCCACCCCCGCGAGATCCCTTGACGCTCACCCGTTTCGTTGCTTCTCTCGAAAGGCTGCCTATGGGAGCGCTCCCACCCCTCATGCGAAAGGGATCCCCATGCAGACCACCCCCCACGACGCCCCCTTACGCCGCGCCAGACGCGTGATACCGGCCGTCCTGACCGCCGTACTCGTCGCCTGTCTGCTGTCATGGGCGGGTGGTTCTCCGGCCCAGGCCGCTCTTGGCGACGGCTCGGTCTCCGACCCCAACATCGCCTATGTCGGTCGCTGGGACACCGGCTCGGACACGGCCGCTGTACCCGGCTGGACCGGCGCGTATCTGCAGGCCGGTTTCACCGGCACCACGGTGAAGGTCAAGGCCCGGGACGCCGTCAACTTCTACGCCGCCATCGACGGTGGACCCGACACCTTCTACGCGGGCGTGCGGGGAACGGTGAACCTCACGCCCCGCCCGCTGTCCGGCGGCACCCACACCCTTCGTATCTCCTACCGCTCAGGCGACACGGTCTTCCAGGGACTGGTGCTGGACCCCGGGGCCCGCACGACGCCCGCGAACACACCGTCCGGGCTGGTCGAGTTCGTCGGCGACTCCATCACCGCTGGTGCCCTCACCGACCGGCTGGCGCTCGACTCGTACGCCTGGAAGACCGGCGAACGCCTGGGGCTCAGGCACACCCAGATCGCCCGCTCCGGCTACTGTCTGGTCGCCCAGTCCGGCTGTACGGGCCTGAGCACCCAGTTCTTCAGGACCGCCAGCACGGGCACCCAGGGCTGGGACTTCTCCCGCTACCAGGCGAACGCGGTCGTCATCAACCTCGGCACCAACGACATCGGCCACGGCGTGTCCGGGGCCGCCTTCCAGTCGGCGTACACCACGTTCCTGCGTGATCTGCGCACCACCTACCCGAACGCCCACCTCTTCGCGGTGCAGACCCTCAAGAAGCGCTACGTCACCGAGACCAGGGCCGCCGTCAGCGCCCGCACCGGCGCCGGTGACAGCAAGGTGTCCTACGTCGACACCACGGGCTGGCTCACCGACGGCACCGACTACGAGGACGGCAACGGCCATCCCAACGAGGCCGGCCACACCAAGTTCGCGAGCCGGCTCGCCCCGGTGATCAGCGCCAGACTCACCGGCACCGCCGCCGGATCCGTCGCGGCGGCCGCTCCGGGACAGCCCGGTGACCCGAACATCAAGTTCGTCGGCCGCTGGGACACCAGGAGTTCCGGCACGGCGTACACCCCGTACTGGGCCGGTGCGTACTACCGCGTCGGTTTCACCGGCCGGACCGTGAAGCTCAAGCAACGGAACACGGTCGACCTCTGGGCGCGGATCGACGACGGGCCCCTGACCTTCTACAACGACGTCAAGGGCACGGTGAACCTGACACCGTCGGCGCTGCCCGCCGGCCGGCACACCCTCCAGGTCAACTACCAGGTGGTCGCGGGCTCCTACCATGGAGACGCGGTGTTCCAAGGCCTGGTCCTCGACGGCGGCGCCACGACGTTCGCACCGACCGGCCCGACCCAACTGGTCGAGTTCGTCGGCGACTCGATCACGGTGGGGACGACGACCTCACTCAACGCCCGTACCGCGTACGGCTGGTTGATCGGAGAACGGCTCGGCACCGAACACACCCAGATCGCCCAGGGCGGCGCCTGTCTGGTCGCCACAGCCGACGGATGCGTGGGGCTGGAGCAGCAGTTCGGCCGACTCAACCCGAACGCGGCCACGCCCGACTGGGACTTCTCCCGGTATCGGGCCACCGCGGTCGTCATCAACCTCGGCACCAACGACGTGGGCCACGGGGTGAGTTCCACCCAGTTCCAGTCGGCGTACACCAGTCTGCTGCGCAAGGTGCGTGCCGCGTATCCGCAGGCCTGGATCTTCGCGCTGGAGACCTTCCGCGGACGCTACGTCCCGCAGACGGAGGCGGCCGTGAAGTCCGCCGTCGCCGGCGGGGACTCCCGGGTCTCCTTCGTCGACACCACCGGTTGGCTGGGCTCCGGCGATCTCTCGGACTCGGTCCACCCCAACGACCAGGGCCACCGGGTCATCGCCGACCGGCTCGCGCCGATCATCGCGGCGAGGATCGGCAACTGACGGTTCTGCCGCGAACGGTGGACGCCGCGCGTCTTGACGTCCAGGGGGACTGAACGCGCGGTTTCGTGGTACAGACAGTCCAGTTGAGGCGATCGACGGGCGGGGGCGATGGGGTGCTCGGCAGAGGCATACGCGGTGGCTGCGACATCGGTAGCCGTTGCGGCAGCGGCAGCGGCACAGGTATGACCGGTGTGGTGGCGGCCGTGGTGTTCGCGGCGTGTGTGCTGGGGCTGGTCGGCTGTTCCTCCGGAGGCGACGGGCGTGCGGCGGGTCCGGCGGGCACTGCGGGCGGCACGTCGACGGCATCCGCCGCCTCGCCCACGGCCACCTCGCCCACGGCCTCCGCATCCGCGTCGACGTCGGCTTCCGCCACGGCTTCGACCTCCGCTTCTGCTTCTGCTTCTGCTTCTGCTTCGGGCAGCCGCCCGTCGCCGGTGCCCGTCACCGGGCCGGAGCAGAAGCTGGTGACCATGACGGTCAGCGGTGGCTTCGCCGGTGTCCGCCAAGAGGTGATCCTCCGCGGCGACGGCACGGTCAGCGCCGAAGACAAGGGCAGGCCTGTGGTGCGCCGCACCAGCGCGGCCCAGTTCGCGAGGCTGCGCACGCTCCTCGGAGACCCGGCGCTCGCCGACGTTCCCGCGTTCACGATCGACATGGGGGCGGCCGACAGGTTCCAGTACGCGCTGCAGTTCAACGGCCGCACGGTCATCACGGACCGCTCCTCCGACCAGCCCGCTCTCGATCGCCTCATCGACGCGCTCAGCACTTGGCTGCCACGTTCACCGGCCTAGGCGACACCGAACGTCCTGGCTCGCGGACGCCAACACCGCCACGGAGTGTGACCAGGCCTTTCGGGGTACTCGGCATCGCGTCTCGGGGTACTCGGCAGCGCGTGAGGCGTCACCGACGCGCAGCCGATCGCGAAGGGAGAGGCCCGATGGACGACACTCCGAACCGGACCGACACCGACCTGCTCGGTATCTACCTCAATGATCACCTCGCCGGAGCCGCGCTCGGCGTGGACCGGGCGCGGACGCTGACCAGGGCCGAGTCCGAACGGGACCCGGCGCTCGCCGACGCCCTGCGGCCGATCGCCGACGAGATCGCCGAGGACCGGGCGGGCCTTTTGGAGATCATGCGCGGGCTGGATGTCCCCGTACGCCGACACAAGATCGTCGCCGGTCATCTGGCCGAGCGGGCGGGGCGGCTCAAGGCCAACGGCCGGATCGTCCGCCGATCACCACTCGCCCCCATGCTGGAGCTGGAGCTGCTGCGTCTGGGCGTGGAGGGGAAGGCCGCCGGCTGGCGCACGCTGCGCCGACTGGCCGACGCCGACCGACGGCTCGATCCCGGGCGGCTGGACAACCTGCTCGAACGCGCCCAACGGCAGCGGGGCACGCTGGAGCGGCTGCGCCTGCGACAGATCACGCACACCTTCCAGCAGACCGACACCGGGGACACGGCCGAGGACGACAACGGCGATCCGCAAACGTCCTCCTGACCGGCGCCCCGGTGCACGTCCCCCAGGACCCGACGCCCTGGTCAGGTCGATCAGCCCCGTCCACCACGATCACTCCAGCAGGCGATCCGCCGGACCACTGAGTACCCCGAAACCGACGATCTCGCATGGTCCGGGTCCTTGGGCCGGCCGGTCGAGGCGATCATGTTCAGCCGCCTGTCGACGGCCCCGGACACCCGGCACCGTGAGTAGCTTCCGCTCTCAGCGGCCCGGCTCGTGGTGCAGCAGGAGGAGGGCGATGTCGTCCCTGCGCTGGCCGGTCGCGCTGGCCTTTTTCAGCAGGTCGTCGACGACAAGGTCCAGGTCCCGGTCGTCGGCGTGGGCGAGATGCTGTGCGAGGTGGGCGATGGAGTCGTCGAGGTCGACGCCCGGTGTCTCGACGAGGCCGTCGGTGTAGAAGGCGAGCATCAGCCCCGGGGTGAGCGGGATCTCGGTCAGGGGGAAGACCGCGTCGGGGTCGATTCCCAGGAGCGGGCCGGGCGGGACGTCGACGGGCCGGGTGTCGCCGTCGGGGAGGCGCAGGAGGGGCGGCGGGTGGCCGGCGCTGGCCAGGGTCACGCGTCGGCGGGCGAAGTCGAGGTGGGCGTAGAGGCAGCTGGTGAACAGGTCGTGGCCGAGATCGGTCAGTAGCCGGTTGGTTCCGCAGAGGACCTGGTCGGGAGCGGTGCCGAGGGTCGCGTGGGCGTGGACACCGGTACGGACCTGACCCATCAACGCGGCCGCTGCCGCGTTGTGGCCCTGCACGTCGCCGATGACGGCCGCGGCGGCGGTGTCGTCGAGCCGGATCAGGTCGTAGAAGTCCCCGCCGATGTCCATGCCCCGCGTCGCCGGCAGATACCGGACAGCGACTCGCAACCCGGTGACCTGGGGAAGGGTGCGCGGAAGCAGTGCCTGTTGGAGGTCGTGGGCGAGCTCGTGTTTGGTGTCGTACAGGCGGGCGCGGTCGAGGGCCTGGGCGATGAGCCCGGCGAGCGACGTCAGGACGGCGCGTTCCTCGGCCGGGAACGTGTGGGGGTCGTCGTAGGACAGGACGCAGCAGCCGACGGGCCGGCCGGAGATGATCAGCGGCAGGAACGCCCAGGCCTGCTTGTCGCTGGCCTGCGACGCCTCGGGATAGACACGGCACATCTCCTCCGGGTCGGCGAAGAACGCGGGGATGCCGCTGCTCAGGGCGCGACCGGCCGGTGTGACGTCGGTGTCGAGGGCCAGGCCGTCGAGACGCTCGATGGTGTGCGGGGAGTAGCCGCGGTAGCCGGTGATCCGCAGCCGGCCGGCCTCGGCGGTGGACAGGACCAGGCCCTGGGCGCCGAAGGCGGGCATGATCTGGTCGGCGACCAGGGCGATGACGTCCTGGACGCCGACGACCTCGGTCAGTGCGGCGGCCAGGTGGGTGAGCTGGTAGAGCTGTCCCGCACGGGCCGGTGCGACGGCGTGCGTGGACCGTCGGGACGCCGGTGCGGGCGGGGGTCGCGCACCGCTGGGCACGATACGGACGCTGATGCCGCTGGCGTCCGGGTAGAGGTGGAACTCCAGCCACCGGTCCGGCGGGCGGCACGCGGTGAACGAGACGGGCTCACGGCTGATCACCGCGGCACGGTAGCGGTCCTCGTAGGTGGGTTCGTCGAGCCAGCGCAGGGACTGCCACGGCAGGGTGCCCAGCAGCCGGTCGGCTTCGCCGCCCAGGAGGTCGCAGGCACCGGAGCTGAGGTAGGTGAAGCGCCCCTCCAGGTCCACGGCGCAGCTTCCGCCGGGCAGGCGCTCCACGAAGTCGGCGGCGGCCGTCGCAAGGCTCACGGACCGGCGGCCGGATCCGGTGGGGACGACGCGCGGTCCGTCGCCGGCGGCCGGTGCCCAGCCGTGCTCGGCGGCTTCCTCCAGCAGCCGGGCCAGGCGCCCGCAACTGGACGCGATGTGTCCCCGCTCCCGTGCGGTCATGTGCGGGGGGCGGGCGGCCGGCCACATCAGCAGCAGCACACCCCACCGCCGGGCGCCGGTGACCGGCGCGGCGACCAACGCCAACGGGTAGGGCAGCACCATCGCGGTGCGCGGATAGGAGCGGGCCATCTCCTCCTGGCTTCCCACCCAGACCAGACGGTCCTCCCGGACCGCGACGGCCACCGGTGCCGGAGCGGCCATCGGTACGGTCGACCACGGTGCGGCGAACTCGGCCGGCGCCCCGCACAGCGCGTCCAGACGCAACGACTGCTCGTCCGAGGCGAGCAGGTAGAGCGCGCCGACGGACGCGCCGGTCCGGCGCACCGTCTCCGCGAATTCGGCATCCAGCTCACCGCTGCCGGCGGCCGGATCACCCGCGCTGGTCACGAGGCACCTCCAGCGTCACCGGGGTGATTCGCCCCTAGGAGGACGCTACGCCCCCGGGAGCGGTCGGCACAGCGTCTCGCGCAGGTGGCATGCGGAGGCC
The DNA here is from genome assembly GCF_045041235.1 of Streptomyces sp. NBC_00076. Taxonomy (NCBI): domain Bacteria; kingdom Bacillati; phylum Actinomycetota; class Actinomycetes; order Kitasatosporales; family Streptomycetaceae; genus Streptomyces; species Streptomyces sp. NBC_00076. The sequence continues at coordinate 9,618,406 of NZ_CP108242.1, read as the reverse complement.
GGGCACGGCGAGGTGTTCGCCGTCGTCGTCCCAGAGGTCGCCCATGTCACTCAGGCCGCCCCGGTTCCTGATGGCCGGCCCACCCGAGCAGCGTCCGCAGGTCACGGCTGGGCCGGGCGCAGGCGCGCGGGCTGGCCCCGGAACCGGTAGCGGCGTTCCGGCCTGCCCGTGACCCCGTAGCGCAGGGACACCTCGGCGCTGCCGATGGTGTGGAAGTACTCCAGGTAGCGGCGGGCACTGACGCGGGAGACACCGACCGAGGTCGCGCACTCGGCGGCGGACAGGGTGCCCTCCGTGCCGCGCAGCGCGCGTTCGACCAGCTCGGCGGTCTCCACACTCATGCCCTTGGGCAGCGCGCCCGCGGTGGATGCCGGCCCGATCGCTCCGGCCAGCACCCTGTCCACGTCGGCCTGGCCGCGCACGACGGCCGCGAGCAGACGGCCGCGCTGCTGGGCGTAGCGCTCCAGCCTGGCACGCAGGTCCTCGAACTCGAACGGCTTGAGGAGGTAGTCGACGACGCCGTTGCGGACGGCGCCGCGGACCGTGTCGGCTTCCCGTGCGGCGCTGATGACCATGACGTCGCAGTCGTGCCCGGCGGCGCGCAGCCGGGGAATCAGGTCCAGGCCGAAGACGTCCGGCAGGTACAGGTCGAGCAGGACGAGGTCGGGGCGCAGTTCGTCGATGGCCCGGGTGGCCTGTTCGCCGGTGTGGGCGACGCCCACGACCCGGAACCGCTCGACGCGTTCCACGAAGGTGCGGTGGACCCTGGCCACCATGAAGTCGTCGTCGACCACGAGCACGTCGATCGTGCCGGGGGACATGCCGGACGTGCCGGACATCGCTGACGTGAACGTCGTATCCGGAGTAGCTGACGTGACAGACGTGTCCGATGTGGCGGACGTGTCCGACGTCTCGGACCCATCGGGCGCCCCGTTCATCCCCTCGCTCCTTCCGCCACCGCGTCGGTGAGGTGGTCGACGGTCATGCGTGCGGTGAACATGGCCCCGTCCGGGGTGTTGGTCACCGTGATCTCACCCGCGTGACGCTCGCAGACCAGACGGGTGAGCGCCAGACCGATGCCGCGTTCGCCCTCCTGGGCGGCCTTGGTCGTGAAGCCGTGCGAGAACACCTCCCTGGCGAGTTCCGGTGCCACGCCCGGCCCGGAGTCGCGGACCACGATCTCCACGCTGGAGGCGTCCTGCCGCAGTTCGACCTCGACCCAGGCCTCGCGGTCGTCGGGTTCACCCACGGCGGCGGCGACGGTCGCGGCGTCCACGGCGTTGTCGACGAGGTTTCCCACCACGGTCGCCACGTCGGCGGCGTCCTTCGGGGCCAGCCGGTCGAGGGCGGTGCTGTCCGAGATGCGCAGGCTGACCTTCCGTTCGGCGGCCAGGGAGGACTTCGCCATGAGGAGGGCGGCGACGGCGGTGTCGCGGACCCGGCGGCTGAGGGTCACGTCCAGGGACTGCCGACGCTGGTTCAACGCGCGGATGTAGCGCACGACCTCGTCCTGTTCGCCGATCTGGATCAGTCCGGAGATGGTGTGCAGCTGGTTGGCGAACTCGTGGGCCTGGGCGCGCAGCAGTTCGGAGGAGCTGCGGAAGGATCCGATCTCCCGCTCCAGCCGGGCGAGTTCGGTGCGGTCCCGCAGAGTGGTGACCGAGCCGAGCGGGCGGCCGTCCTTGGTGACGGTCATCCGGTTCATCACCAGCACCCGGCCGTGGCGGACGACGACCTCGTCGCGCCGGCCGGTCGCGTCCTCCCGGTCACCCACCAGGACGTCCCGCAGTCGTCCCTCGACGCCGAGGTCGGCCAGGCTGTGGCCCTCGCAGTCCTCGGGCAGGTCGAGCAGGCGCCGGCCCATGTCGTTGACGAGGGTGAGCCGGTGCTGCGGATCCAGGGCGATCACACCCTCGGCGAGTCCATACAGCATCGCCTCGCGATGCTCGGCGAGGCCGGCGATCTCTCGCGGCTCCAGGCCGAGGGTCTGCCGTTTGACGCGCCGGGCCAGCAGCCAGGAGCCGACCAGGCCGAGGCCGCTGGCGATGCCGAGATAGGCGAGCAGGTAGGAGGACGCTCCGCTGAGGCGCTGCCACACCGTCGGGTCGGCTTCGCCGATCATCACGGTGCCCAGGTGCTGCCCGAGGTTCTCCCTGGTCGCACCGAGTACCGGTACCTGGGCGACGAGTTCGCGGCTGTCGTCCAGGGTCAGCGATCCGGACCAGCCCCGGCCCTCGGCGGCGCCCTCGCCCAGCGGCATGCGGCCGCCGATCGCCGTGGGGTTCGTGGAGCTGACGATCCGGCCGTCGGCGTCCGCCACCGTCACGGAGGTGACCCCGGACTGGGTCTGCGTGGAGTTCACCAGCGGGGCCAGGGCCTCCTGCGGCTCGGGCCCCACCAGCTGGCTGCGCACGAGGGGGGTGGCGGCGAGCTGCTCGGCCAGCGCACCGACCCGGCGGCCCTCGACACGGTTGAACGTGGCCTCCGACTGGGCCAGCGAGACGGCGGCGACCGCCAGCAGCACCACCACGACGATGGCGAGCTGGAGGACCAGCATCTCCCCCGCGAGGGTCTGGCGACGGAAGGAGGCGACCACGACGGACTCAATCTCTCGTGCCGATGCGACAGGCTGCGGCTCATGGGCCGGGGCGCCCATCATGGCGCTCACCTGCAGCCAAGGAAAGAGACCGGCCCAGGCAGCTGTACACACCCACGTGACGCCGGTGACCGCAAAGACCACAAGCTCCGTTGGTTCCGGAAGAGAGACAGGACCTCGACGCACGGGCAACATGTGGCGCACGTCACCCTCCCCACAGGGCTTCCCCCGTTCCGCAGAGACGTACCGACAGGTGGTGGCACTCGTGCGCCTGCGCACCCCCCTCGCCCTGCTCGGAGCCGCCGTGCTCGTACTCGTCGGGCCTCCGCTGCTCACGACCGGCAGCGACTCCGCGACGGGCACCCAGATCCCGGGCCTGCGCCTCATGGTCCCCAACACGCCCGGCGGCGGCTACGACATCACGGCCCGGACGGCCGCGAAGAACGCCGAGGACGCCGGACTCACGCACAACATCGAGGTGTTCAACCTGCCCGGCGCCGGCGGCACCGTAGGGCTCAGCCGGCTGGTGAGCGAGCACGGCAACGGCAAGCTCGCCATGTCGATGGGGCTCGGTGTGGTGGGCGCCGCCCGCTCCAACCACGCCCCGAGGACACTCGACGACACCACCCCCATCGCCCGGCTCACCGAGGAGCAGGACGTCGTGGTGGTCGCCAAGAACTCCCCGTACCGGAGCATCGACGAGCTGATCGAGGCGTGGCGGGCGAATCCCGGCAAGCTCCCGGTGGGCGGCGGTTCCTCGCCCGGCGGGCCGGACCATCTCGCGCCGATGCTGATGGCGAAGGCCGGCGGCGTCGCGCCGAAGGACGTCAACTACATCCCCTTCGACGGCGGTGGCGAGTTGCTCGCTTCGATCCTCGGCAACAAGGTCGCGTTCGGGGTGTCCGGCGTCGGCGAGTACCTCGACCAGATCAAGGCGGGCGAGCTGCGGGTGCTCGCGGTCACCGGCCCCGAACGCGTCGACGAGCTCGAGGACGCGCCCACGCTCAAGGAGTCAGGCTACGACGTCGACTTCACCAACTGGCGCGGCATCGTGGCCCCGCCCGGCCTCTCCACCGCCGAGCGCGACAAGCTCGTACGCCTCGTGGAGGAGTTGCACGACTCGCCCGAGTGGCAGAAGTCCCTTCAGCAGAACGGCTGGGACGACGCGTTCCTGACCGGCGAGAGGTTCGGCGACTTCCTGGGCGCCCAGGACAAGCGCGTGGTTTCGGTGCTGAAGGAGCTGGGGCTGTGACGACACGGACGGACATCCCCGGGAGCGAATCGGCTGAACGCCGCTCCTGGTTGCGTGAGCACTCCGAACTCGGCGTCTGTGTCCTGCTGTTGGCGCTGGGCGTGCTGGTCCTGACCGACGCGCTCACCATGGGCGTCGAGGTGACCCAGCGCGGGCCCGTCGGGCCGAAGACGGTACCGGTCGTCGTCGGCGTCGGGCTGCTCGTCATCGCCGCCCTGCTCGCCGTCGACGTACTGCGCGGCGGCCGGGGCCAGGCCGAGGGGGGCGAGGACATCGATCTCTCCGAACCCGCGGACTGGCGCACGGTGCTGCTGCTCACCGGCGTGTTCCTCGGCGCGGCCGTCCTCATCGAACCCGTCGGCTTCCCCGTCGCGGGCGCCCTGCTCTTCTGGGGAGCCGCCTTCGCGCTCGGCAGCCGCCGCCTCGACCGGGACCCGCTCATCGCGGCCGTTCTCTCCCTGACCACCTACGCCGTCTTCAACAACCTGCTCGGAGTACCGCTGCCCGGTGGCCCGCTGATGGGAGTGCTGTGACATGAACGCCTTCAACTCCCTGATGGACGGCTTCGGTACGGCCCTGACCCCGATCAACCTGCTGTGGGCCGCCGTCGGTGTGCTGCTGGGCACCGCCATCGGTGTGCTGCCCGGCATCGGGCCCGCGATGGCGGTCGCGCTCCTGCTGCCCGTGACGTACGGACTCGACCCGACCGGCGCGTTCATCATGTTCGCCGGTATCTACTACGGGGCGATGTTCGGCGGCTCGACCACCTCGATCCTGCTCAACACCCCCGGTGAGAGTGCCGCCGTGGTCGCGGCCATGGAGGGCAACCCGATGGCCAAGTCGGGGCGTGGCGCGCAGGCGCTCGCGGCCGCCGCCATCGGCCACTTCGCGGGCGGTCTGATCGGCACGCTCCTGCTGGTCGCGCTCGCCCCGACGGTCGCCGACCTGGCGGTGGACATCGGCGCTCCGGACTACTTCGCCATCATGGTGCTGGCGTTCATCGCCGTGACCTCCGTGCTGGGGTCGTCGCGCATCCGCGGGCTCGCGTCCCTGCTCATCGGTCTCACGCTGGGTCTGGTGGGCCTGGACCAGATGACCGGCCAGCAACGCCTGACCTTCGGTTCCCTCCAACTCGCCGACGGCATCGACGTGGTGATCGTCGCGGTCGGCCTCTTCGCGATCGGCGAGGCCCTGTGGGTCGCCGCCCATCTACGGCGCCTGCCGTCCGAGCCGATCCCGGTGGGCCGCCCGTGGCTCGGCCGGGACGATGTGCGGCGGACCTGGAAGTCGTGGCTGCGCGGCCCGTTCATCGGCTTCCCGTTCGGCGCGATTCCGGCGGGCGGCGCCGAGATCCCCACCTTCCTGTCGTACGTCACCGAGAAACGCCTGTCGAAGCACCCGGACGACTGGGGCCGCAAGGGCGCGATCGAGGGCGTCGCCGGACCGGAGTCGGCGGCGTCGGCCTCGGCCGCGGGGACGCTGGTGTCCATGCTGACCCTCGGCCTGCCCACCACGGCGGTCGCGGCGGTCATGCTGGCCGCCTTCCAGCAGTACGGCATCCAGCCGGGCCCTCTCCTCTTCGAACGCGAACCGGATCTGGTGTGGGGACTGATCGCGTCGCTCTTCGTGGGCATGGTGCTGTTGCTCGCGCTCAACCTGCCGCTGGCTCCGGTGTGGGCCAAGCTGCTGCGCATCCCCCGGCCGTACCTGTATGCCGGGATCATGTTCTTCGCGGCGGTCGGCGCGTACGCGGTCGGCGGCGAGGTGGTCGACCTGGTGATCCTCCTGATCATCGGCCTGATCGGCTTCGGAATGCGGCGCTACGGCCTGCCGATCCTGCCCGCCGTCATCGGCGTCATCCTCGGCCCGAACGCCGAACAACAGCTGCGGCGGGCCCTGCAGATCAGCGACGGCAGCGTCTCGGGACTGGTCGACACGCCCTTCGCGGTGACCGTGTACGCGGTGATCGCGTTGCTGCTGGCGTGGCCCCTCCTGAAGCGGCTCATGACACGTGACCGAGCGAAGGCCTGATCCGTGGCGCCCCTCGGCGACCATCACCTCCCGAAAAACGATTTACTGATGGTCGGGGTAGACTGACGCCGCCCATGAGGACCGCGTCGTGCCTGGTCGCACGGCTGCCGCAGCGAGGGGGGTGGACGCCGTTCCGCTTCGCCCCGCCCGTATCCAGGACGTCGCCGCCGCCGCGGGGGTCTCGGTGTCCACGGTGTCGAACGTCCTCAACCGGCCCGAGCGCGTCAACGCCCGCACCGCCGAGCGGGTCCGGGACGTGGTCGCCGCGCTCGACTACGTCCCCCACCCGGGCGCCGCCGGCCTGCGGACCGGGCACTCCTCCTCCATCGGTCTGGTGCTGCCCGACGTGGCCAACTCGTTCTACTCGCGCATCGCACGAGGGGCCGCGGACGCGGCGTACGAGCACGGCTACAGCCTCGTGCTCTGCGACAGCGGGGACGCGCCCGAGCGGGAGCAGGGCTACTTCACGATGCTGATCGAGCAGCGGGCCGTCGGGGCCGTGGTGGTTCCGCTCAGCGCCGATCCGACCCGGCTGACGCGGCTGCGTGAGCGGGGCATCCCGCTGGTGCTGGCGGACCGTGCGATGCCGGCCCAGGACGGCTGCTCCGTCTCCGTCGACGACATCGCCGGCGGCCGGATCGCCGTATCGCATCTCCTGGACCGCGGTGCGCGTGACGTCCTCGTGGTGAACGGAGAGCGCGGGATCCGGCAGTGCGCCGACCGGTACCAAGGTGCCCGGCAGGCCGTGCGCAGTCGGCGTGCGGCGAGGCTGGGCCAGGTCGTCGCCGAGGAGATGACGGTGGCGTACGGCAGGGAGATCGCGCGCCGCCTGGACGAGCTGCCCGACGGGGTCTTCTGCACCAACGACTTCCTCGCCGCGGGGCTGTGCCGTGGACTGGGTGAGCGGGGCGTGCGGATACCCGAGGAGGTGCAGGTGGTCGGTTACGGCGACCTGGACATCGCAAGCTTCGTGGGGACGACCCTGACGACGGTGCGGCAGCCGGTCGAGGAACTCGGCAGGGCGGCCGTCGAGATGCTGCTCGACGAGGTGGAGGCCCGGGCGGAACACGCCCACGGGACACGGGTGTTCGCGCCCGACCTCGTCCTCCGGGATTCGACCCGGCCGCCTTCCGACACCTGAGCCCGGTCCCTGTCAGGCGGGCCCGGGGATCCGGAGCGTCACGGGCCCGAGCAGTCCCGACCCGAGCTGGGACTCGAAGGCCCAGGCAGTCGGCGTGGCTTCGGCGAAATACGGGGCCAGGGTGTTGTGGACGGTCACCTCGACGCGGACGGTACGCCCGGCGGCACCGCGGAATTCGAAGCGGTACGGCGCGCAGAACGCCTCACCCACGGGTTCGCCGTCGACAAGGACCGAGACGCTGCCGCGCACCCGCCCTAGGTCCAGCACCGGGTCCGGCCCGGCCGGTACCTCCAGGGTCCGCGCGTACGTCACACCGCCGCTCCAACCGCCCAGCCCCAGCGTGCGCCAGTCCCCCAGCGGCAGGGGCGCCGGCACGGTACGCACCCGCACCGGGCCGCGCCAGGCGGAGCCGCCCCGCAGCACCGCCGTGGGGACGGTGACAACGTCAATCTCCGTGGGCGCCGACAGGGGCTGATCCAGTGACAGCGCCCGGCCGTCGAGGGTCTTCTCGGCGCCGTCCCCGACCCGTACCCGGGCGGGTAGCTCCAGCGGCAGATCCATCGACAGGGTGCCCGCGGGCACGGTGAACCGGAAACGCTGCGCCCTCTCGCGGACGTCGTCGGTGGACCGCAGCGGCAGTACGGCGGTGCCGAGGTCCGGTGCGCCGGTGAGCCACTCGGTGTCCGGCAGCGGGTGCGGCCGTACCGCGGCATAACAGTGCTGCAACTCGCCCCACCGGCCCTCGTGTTCGACCGTACGTCCGCGCCACTCCCCCGTCCGGGCCTCCCACCCGGCGCCGCTGACCAGAGCGGTCGCGATGGACCCCGCGTCGGCCACGCAGTCGACGAAGACCGCTTCTCGTGCGTGGACGCTGTCGGCCACCACATCGAGGACGTGCTCGCCCGCCCCGAGGGTCAGTCGGTGACGGAAGAACATCGGTACCGCGCCCCAGTCGGACTCGTAGTACTCCACCTTCTCCTGCCGCGCCACGACCGATCCGTCGAGCAGCACGGTGACGCCCACCGCGGCGCCCACGACCAGCACCGCCGCGCCGCCCGAGGGAAGGCGCAGCCGACCCCGGTAGGTCACTCCGCCGTCCGGTCGTACGTCGTCGGGGAGACACATGAACTGCGGACGCGCGGTGAACCCGTCCGGGCCGGAGAGGCAGAAGTAGCTGCCCAGCGGGGTGCCGGCGGCACCCGAGATCAGCAGCGGCCGGTCCTCGGCGTCCCCCAGTTCGTACTCGAGCACGTTGTGGGACCGCGTGACCTCCACCAGGGCGGAGGCGAGAAAGCCCGTCGAGGTGTCCAGCCGCTCGCCGTTCCACCAGACCCGCTTGGCCGCCGCCGCGCCGACGTGCAGATCGGCGGGGCCCCGGTGGTCCGTCGCGACGATCGCCCGGATCCGGGCGACGGTTCCGCTCCCGGGCACGGGCACACGTACGAACTCCTCGGCCACCATCCCCTTGTTGCCGAGCAGACCGTCCTGATCCGGCATCCCCCGGCTCGACGAGTACAGCGAGACGCGCCAGCCGCCGTCCGGGGGCACCAGGGGAGCCGCCCCCGCCAGGATCCGCTCGACACCGGCGCCGTCCAACGGGTCGGGGGCCTGGGCGCGGGGCACCGGAGGCAGGACGCACACCCGGTTGCCGTACGTTGCCCGCGACTGCTCCCCGTGCGCGTCGGGCGCGTCGGTCTCGGTCCACCGCATGGTCCAGATCTGCGGCTCGTCGACGGACGTGCCCGCGGGCAGCGCCAGGTCGCCCCAGGTGTTGTCCATGGTGGGGACCAGTCGGCCCTCCCAACCGCCCGAGACGTCGATCGTCTCCGTCGGCTCGGGGTGCGGTGCCGTGGTCCGGGCGGTCGGTGTGCCTTCGCGCCATACGACGAGAGCGGCGGGGGCGCCTTCCAGCGGCACCTCGATGGTCGAGAGGCCGTCGGCGAGGGTGACGTGTGCCGGACTTCGGGCGCCGGTCGCCGGATTCCAGACCTCGGCCTCCGCGACGGCGGCACGCACGGTGACGGCCGTACTGCGGGCGTAGCGTGCGGGGTCGACCTCGTGGCGGCCGTTCGGCGGGTCCGTGCGGGCGTCCGGGAAGGCCCCCGTCACCAGGGCTACCGCAGCGTCGCCCCGCCTCCTGACGAGCAGCGGTACGTCGCCCGTCGCGTGACCTGCGGCGTCGGCCACCGCGGCCGCGCCCGCCGCGGCGTCACTCGCCCGCTCCAGTCGTGGATGGTCCAGCAGTGCCACGACGACGGCGTCGTCACCGTCCGCCCCGGCGGCCGTCGCGGGCGGCCGGCCCACGACCACCACCCGGCCGCCGGCATCGAGCAGCCGGGTCAGCCGGCGTGCCGTCTCCTCCTCCAGGACGCTCGCCGAGGGCAGCAGGACCGCGGTGTACGCCTGGTCCCTGACGCGCAGGGCGCCGTCCGCGGCTTTGGCGCCCAGCACCGAGGCGTCGTCGATGACGTCGAAGGAGATGCCCCGCCGGTCCAGTTCGCCGATCCGGGGTCGGAGCCAGTTGTTCGTGCCGCACAGGTCCAGGTAGTGGCGCTGGGTCTCGTCGACGTCGGTGTGAGCCCCGCCGAGGCGGCCGTCGCCGAAGTGCTGGACGGGCGCGTCCAGCGGGATGAGTGACTGCATGGTCGCGGTGGGGTGCAGGACCGCGACGTCGGCGCTGTAGGTGCCCCAGGACATGATCGAGCAGATCCGGGCCACGGCCCGGGAGAACGCCGGGTACTGCTGCCAGTAGGGCTGGCGCCAGTCGGTGGACGGCGGCGCCCACTCGAACCAGCCGCCCGCGGTGCCGAAGTAACTGGCGTGCGGGTTGTACAGGTTGGCGCCACTGCGCAGGAACGGCAGGAGCCAGTCGTAGGTGTCCTCCAGGGTGCCGCCCCAGCCGGAGGAGTGGAAAGCCTCGATCCACACGCGCTCGTGGCCGTGGAGGTGGGCCATGGAGGAGTGGACCTTGGCGTCGCCGTGGTGGTCGCTGCCGGCGGCTCCGTACCAGCGATGGGTGCGGAAGTAGTCCGTGTAGATCTGCGTGGACTGGGCCGGGAAGCCCGCTCGCGCGGGGTTGCTCTGGTCGGCTCCGATGAGCATGCCGCGTTCTTCGTGCCAGGCGGCGAGCGGCCTGAACAGGGCCTCTTCGGTGAGTTCGGCGCGGACCGCGTAGTAGTCGGCGCGGACCGCGCGGTGGTCGGCCCGGGCCTTCTCCGCCGGGGTGGCCGTGAACAGGGCCGGCAGATGGTCGAGCAGGTCGTAGCCGCGCCGGGCGCGGAACTCCTCGGGGAAACGGTGGCTCCAGGAGTTGGTGCCGGGCAGCTCGTCCTGGAAGCTCCCCGCGACGACGTTGCCCAGGTACTCCGGGACCCGCCGGTCGAACTCGTGGTGCACGGCGTCAAGCAGCAGACCCACGGCGTGCGGGTCCAGATAGTCGAACGCCGAGGGGACGGCGGCGACCAACCGCACCTCTGTCCCGTCCCCGGCCTCGACCCGGGCGGTGCCAAAACCGGCGTCCAGGTCCATGGGCAGACGACGCCCCGTCAGGTCGTAGACGGCGACCGGGGTTTCGGCGCCCCGCAGCCCGAGCGTGCCCCCGGAGACGGTCGTCGTGCGGGAGCGCAGGGCCCGGCCGGCGGCCCGCGGGTGCCGGCGGGTGACACCGCCCTGGACGTTGGCGCCGGAGAACCCGATCTGGTCGTAGAACCACAGGCGGGTGCCGAGTTCCCCGGCGATCCGGCAGGCGTCGGTGAAACGGGCCCACCATTCCTCGCCGAACCACACCGGATCGTCGGTCCGGGCGCCGAAGGTCGGCCCGGCGGGGGCCAGGTTGATCACCACCAGGTTGTGGACGCCGCCGTCCGCGAACCTGCGCAGCTGCCATGCGAGGCGCTCCCTGGTGACCTTCGCGCCCGACCACCACCACAGCGGAGTGGGGCCGAAGCCCCGGGGCGGGTCGTCGAACAGCTGTCGCAGTTCAGGAGAGATCACGAATGCGGTCCTTCCGAGTGCGGCCCGGGCAACCTCGCGGATCTGAAAACGTTTTACATCGCTTCCACCGTAGGGGACCTGCGGCGTCCTCACCAGATACGAGACTCCACGAAGGATCCGCGCCTTCTCTCCGCGGAAGTGGGCGCGGGGGCTTGTTGTAACGTTTTTTGGATCCTATAGTCACTGCGACCTACCCGGCCCGGAGCCGCGACGTCCCCCTCCGCAGCTCCTTCCGCGTGTTCCTCCGCCGGGTCTCGTCGATCGAAGATCACCAAGGCCAATCCCCGGACGACGACGGAGTCGCATCATGGCCCGAACTTCGACTGCCCCGGATCACCCGGAACAGCCCATCCCCAAGCGCCTGTGGAAGGTCGCGGCCCTGTCGGGCATGGCCTCGTACCTGGACGCCGCTCTCATCGTCAGCATCGCTGTCAACCTGGCCATCTACCGGGACCACTACGACATGGGCGTGTGGATGGCCGGCGCGATCAGTGCGATCGTCACCGGCTGCATCGCCGTCGGCTCCCTCGTCGGCGGACGGCTCGCCGACATGTTCGGGCGCCGCCGTGTCTACAACCTGGACATCCTCTGCTTCGCGTTGGGCGCGGTCGTCATCACCCTGGCGCCCAACGACATCGTGCTCCTGGTCGGCGTGCTCGTGGCGGGGCTGGCGGCAGGCGCCGACCTGCCGACGTCCCTGGCCGTGGTCTCGGACGCCGCGCCCGCCGACGGCCGGGCCCGGCTCGTGTCCTTCACCCAGGTCATGTGGGTGCTGGGCATCGTCGTCGTCATCTTCCTCGGCTACGTCCTGTCGGACGCGGGCATGACCGGGGCGCGGATCATCACCGGCCATCTGGCCGTCGCCGCGCTGTTCACCTGGCAGCTCCGCGCCCGTCTGGAGCTGGCCGACGAGCCGCCCGACGATGCGGTGGAGGCCGAGGCGGCCGCGCTGGACGCCCCGCGCGGAACCGCGCTCAGGAACGTGTGGAACCGTGCCGCGTTGCTGCCGATGGCCGCGACCTTCCTCTACTACGTCACCTGGGGCATCGGCGCCAACACCTTCGGCCAGTTCGGCACCTATCTGCTGGTCACGGTCAGCGGTGCCTCGCAGAGCCTGGCCACCGGGATCAACCTGGCCTTCCTCCCGATCGCGCTGGTGCTGACCTTCGTCTTCGTCCGGCTCGCCGACACCCCGTGGCGCGACCGGCTGTTCTACGTGTTCACGGTCGTGCAGGTCGTCGCCTTCTGCATCGCCTCCCTCACGGCGGGCGCCCTCGTCGGCATGCTCGTCTTCTTCGTGCTCTACCAGATCTCCAACCCCTTCGCGGGGGAGGCCAGTTACAAGGTGTGGTCGCAGCTCACGCTGCCCCCGGACACCCGCGGCACCACCCAGGGCCTGACCTACGCCCTGTCGCGAGGGGTCTTCGCGGGCGTCGCGTTCGTGACGCCCGCCCTGATGGAGTACAGCGTGTCCCTGCTGCTGTGGTCGATCACCCTCTGCATGGCGGCGTCGGGTGTCGCCGGGGTCTACGTCGTCCGTGTCCTCATCCGGCGTTCCCCTGATGCCGCTGCCGCCCCGGCGGATCTGGGAGCGACCCGGGCCTGAATCCGAACCGGACCTCCGAAGGAGCACCGCCCATGGCAACGACCGAACCCACCACCCTGGCCGCAGACCGCGCCGCCGCCCTGCGCGATCTGCTCCCCCCGGTACCCCGCCGCCGTACCAGGATCGGACTGGTCGCCGGCGGGCTCGGCACCTACTGGCCCCAGTTCCCGGGGCTGCTGCCGCAGTTGAGGGAGTCGGCCCAGTACGTCACCGAGCGGTTGCGGCGACTGGACGCGGAGGTGACCGACGTCGGCTTCATCTCCGACGCCGAGGAAGGGGCGGTCGCCGCCGAGGAGCTCCGCCGGGCGGACTGCGACCTGATCGTGCTGTTTCTGACGACCTACCTGACCTCGTCGATGGTGCTGCCGATCGCCCGGCGCTCGCACACCCCCGTCCTGGTCATCGATCTCCAGCCGTCCGAACGGATGGACCACGCCTCCTTCGACACGGGCGCCTGGCTGGCCTACTGCGGACAGTGCCCCGTGCCCGAGGTCGGCAACGTCTTCCGCCGCGCCGGCATCCCCTTCCGGTCGGTGTCGGGCTGGCTGCGGCAGGAGTCGGCCTGGCGGCGCATCGAGCAGTGGATCCGGGCCGCGCACGTCCGCGCCGCGCTCCGGCACGGCCGGCACGGTCTGATGGGGCATCTGTATCCCGGCATGCTCGACGTGTCGACGGACCTGACGCTGCTTCCGGCGACGTTCGGCTCCCATGTCGAGGTGCTGGAGTTCGACGACCTGCGGCATCGCGTGGAGAAGGTGACCGAGGAGGAGAGCCGTGAGCGCATGGCTCTGGCCCGTCGGGTCTTCGCCGTCGACGACAGTGTGGCGGACGAGGACTTCGCGTGGGGGGCGACCGTGTCGGTCGCACTGGATCGGCTCGTCGAGGACTTCGGCCTCGACACGCTCGCGTACTACCACCGCGGCCTCGACGGCGAACTGCACGAGCGGCTCGGCGCCGGCCTGATCCTCGGGGCCTCGCTGCTCACCGCCCGGGGCGTGCCCGCGGCCGGTGAGTACGAACTGCGCACCAGCGTCGCCCAGTTGGCCACCCAGAGCATCGGCGCCGGGGGCTCCTTCACCGAGATCCAGGCCCTCGACTTCGAGGACGGTGTCGTGGAGATGGGCCATGACGGACCAGCCCACCTCGCCGTCAGCGCCCGTGACCCGCTGCTGCGGGGGCTGGGTGTCTACCACGGCAAGCGCGGCTGGGGCGTCAGCGTGGAGTTCGACGTCCAGCACGGGCCCGTCACCCTCCTCGGCCTCGGCCAGGACGCCGACGGCAGCCTCTCCTTCATCACGTCCGAGGGCACGGTCGTACCGGGACCGCTGCTGGAGATCGGCAACACCACCAGCCGCGTCGACTTCGGCCGTGACCCGGGCGAGTGGGTCGACGCGTGGAGCGCCACGGGCGTAGGCCACCACTGGTCCCTCGCGGTCGGCCACCACACCGCCGACTTCCGCGCCGCCGCGAGCCTGCTCGGCATCGACCACCGGGAGGTGTGACCGTGACGGGAACGCTTGGAGGTCGACGAAAGCTCCGCGGTTACCGGAGGTGAGTTCCCGACACCCCTTCCGCGGTCAGCCGGAGGACTCGGTGAGCATGCGCCAGCCGGGCGTGTAGTTGCCGTGCAGCACGAGGGACGCGGCACCGACCGCGCCGACGGTGTCGCCCATCACGCTCTGCTCGACAGCGATGGGGCGGATGGCGCGGGCGACGGAGGTGCTGTTGACGGCCGTGTCGATCTCCTCTCGCACGATGTGCTCGATGCCGCGCAGCCCCTCGCCTCCGAGGACGACGCGGCTGACATCGAGCACGCTGACGGCGCCCCGGGCAGCCTGTCCGATGCGGCGGGCGGCGTGGCGTACGACGTCACAGGCCGCCGCATCACCCGTGCGGGCGGCCCGGCGGAGCAACTTCCAGTCGCCGTGCAGGGTTTGGGGGTCCACGGCCAAGCCGATACGGTCGGCGGCGGCCTGTCCGTGGCGGCGTACCAGGTCGTCGATGATCGCGGCCGGGCTGCAGTAGGGGCCGAGGCAGCCGGTGCCGCCGCAGTGGCAGACGCGGTCCCCCGGTTCGACGGCCATGTGGCCGAACTCCCCCGCGTTGCCCGAATCGCCGTGCAGGACGGTGTTGTTGAGGACGATGCCGGCGCCGATGCCGGTGCCCAGGTAGAGGAACAGGAAGCTGCCCGCCCTGGCCTCGCCGCCGATCCAGCGTTCGCCGATGGCGGCGGCGGTGGCGTCGTTGTCCAGGGCCACGGGCATGCCGGTGGCCTCGGCGAACATCTCGATCAGCCGGACGCGGTCCCAGCCGGGTAGGTTCGGCGGGGAGATCACCGTACCGGTGGAGCTGTCGATCGGTCCGGGAGCGGCGATGCCCAGACCGAGCAGTCGGGCGGGGTCCACGGAGGACCGGTCGACGAGCCGGAGAGCCGCACGGGCCACCCGTCGCACGACGTCGGTCGGCTCGCTGGGGACGGTGAGCCTGATGCGACGGGTGGTGATCGCCTCACCTGCCAGGTCGACCAGGACGATGACGGCCGCGTCGGGGTCGAGATGGACACCGAGCGCGTAGGCCCCCTCGGGACGGGCAGCCAGCAGAGTGCGGCGTTTGCCTCCGCTGGAAGGGGCGTGGCCGGTCTCCGTGACCAGGCCGGCGTCGAGCAGCTTACGGACGACGTTCGAGACGGTCTGATTGGTCAGGCCGGTCAGCTCGGCCAGTTCGACACGGCTCACCGGCCCTCGGGTCCGGATCGCGTCCAGGACGACGGCCTGGTTGTACCCCCCGACCCGGGGCAGATTCGTGCCGCCGAGCATCGTCACCTGCCGCTCCTCACGCTTTTCGTTCCTCCACGACGGGCATCGACGCGAGTCGAGATGCACCCTTTGCGCTGCCTCATGACCTATGCCCTGTATGCGAAGAACGGCGATTCATGGCGAAAGTTTACACGGCTGATGCGTTGACTTAATCAATCAATTGGATTTAGCTGACGCCACCAGGCCGGGCACACCGAGCCAGGTCGCGCGGGGTGGAACCAAGCGGACCCCTCGTTCGAACTGCCCGCAGCCCACGCCTCAGTCGCGGCTTTCCCAAGGTTTTCCCCTCAGGTTTCGCGTTCCGGAGGAACCACCGTGCGTTCGAGACTCATCGTTGCCGCAGTCCTCACCACCGCCACTGCTCTGACCGCCTCGGGCTGCGGTTCCGGCTCCGCCGAGAGCACCGCAAAATCGATCAAGGTCGTCTACTGGCAGAACCTGGACAGCAAGAACAAGCTCCAGGCCAACCACCTCGCCTCGATGGTGAAGCAGTTCACCAAGGCCAACCCCGGCACCAAGGTGACCCTCGTCCCGGTCACCGCCTCCGAGAACGACTACTACACCAAGGTCCAGCTCATGATGCGGTCCCCCGCGACCGCCCCCGACCTCGTCTACGAGGACACCGCGCTGATCAACTCCGACATCGCGAGCGGCTACCTCAAGCCCCTCGACTCCTACCTCGCCGGCTGGAGCGACTGGTCGCAGTTCGCCTCCGCCGCCAAGGTCGCGGCGCGCGGTGCCTCGGACGGCAAGACGTACGGCGTCCCGGACGGCACCGACACCCGCGGGATCTGGTACAACAAGCAGCTGTTCGCCAAGGCCGGGATCTCCGTGCCCTGGCAGCCGAAGACCTGGGACGACATCCTCGGCACCGCCAGGAAGCTCAAGGCCAAGCTGCCCGACGCCATCCCGATGAACCTCTACACCGGCACGGCCGGCGGCGAGGCGTCCTCGATGCAGGGCTTCGAGATGCTGCTGTACGGCACCCCGGCGGGCGACAAGTCGCTGTACGACGCGAGCCAGAAGAAGTGGGTGGTGGGCAGCAAGGCCTTCAAGGACGCGCTGTCCTTCGTCCACACGGTGTACGGCGACAAACTCGGCCCTCCGGTGGACCAGGCACTCGGCGCCAACTTCGGCACCGCCGTCGGCACCGAGCTGATCCCCGAGGGCAAGCTCGCGATCGACATCGACGGCTCCTGGATGCCCAACAACTGGGGTGCGAGCAGCGCCAAGCCGTGGAGTGACTGGCAGACGGTGATAGGCACCGCCGCGATGCCCACCCAGAACGGCCAGGCACCCGGCAAGACCAGCATGTCCGGCGGCTGGGCCTGGTCGGTCCCGGCGAAGGCCAAGAACCCGGATCTGGCGTTCAAGTTCCTCACCACGCTGGAGACGAAGGCCAACCACGCGCAGTGGAACGCCCAGAACGCCAGCATCGCCGTCCGTACGGACGCCTCGAGCGACCCGACGTACGTCAACTCCGTTCCGACCAACAAGTTCTTCACGGACTTGGTGCGCTACACCCACTTCCGGCCCGGACTGCCGGCCTACAACCAGGTCTCGACCGCGATCCAGAAGGCCATGGAGTCCGTGACCACCGGCCAGGCGTCGCCCGACAAGGCAGCGGCCGGCTTCGACAGCGATGTGAAGGCCGCCGTCGGCGACGACAAGACGGTCAAGGGCGCCTCGTGACCGCACTGACGTCAGCGCCCCGCAAGGCCGGTGACCACCACCGGCCCGGCGGGGCGCCCCCCGCTGCCGTCCGCTCCCTGCTGCGCGGCCTGCCGATGCTCCCGTCCGTGGTCCTGCTGGCAGTCTTCCTGGCGGGCCCCATCGCGTACTGCGTGTACTACGCCTTCACCGACATGCAGCTCACCGGCGCCACCGGCACACACCTGGTGGGCCTGGACAACTTCACTCGGGCCTTCGGTGACTCCGACTTCCTCAACGCGGTCTGGCTGACCCTGGTGTTCGTGGTGGGCTCCGCCGTCATCGGCCAGAACACCCTGGGGCTCGCGCTGGCCGTCCTGATGGAACGGGCGGACAAGCGGGTACGGGCGCTCACCAACGGTGTCGTCATCGCCGCGTGGGTCCTGCCCGAGGTGGTCGCCGGCTACCTGATGTACGCGTTCTTCTACAACCAGGGCTCGCTCAACTCGATTCTCGCCGCCCTGCACCTGCCGCAGCAGAACTGGCTCTACACGATGCCGATCCTGGCCGTCTGCCTGGCCAACGTCTGGCGCGGCACGGCCTTTTCGATGATGGTCTTCTCCGCCGCCCTCAACGACGTTCCCCAGGAGCTCGTGGAGGCGGCCGAAATGGACGGCGCGAGCCCCTGGCAGCGGCTGTGGCGGGTGGTCCTGCCGGTCATCCGGCCGTCGATCCTGACCAACCTGATGCTGATCACGCTGCAGACGCTCTCCGTCTTCGGCCTCATCTACACCATGACCCGCGGCGGGCCCGGCAACAAGAGCGAGACCCTGCCCATCTTCATGTACCAACAGGCCTTCCAGAACAGCCTCATCGGCTATGGCACCGCCATCGCCCTGGTGCTGTTGGTGGTCGGTGCCCTGTTCTCCCTCGTCTACATCCGGCTGCTCAAACTGGAGGGCGACTGATGACCGTTCTCACGCCCTCACGTGCCGCGTCCGGTCGGCGGACCGCCGTCGCGGCCCCGCGGGCCTCACGCCGACGGCGCTCCCTCACCGGCCGCATCGCGGTCAACGCCGTCCTGTTGGCGGTGTCGGTGACGTACGTCCTGCCGCTGCTGTGGATGCTGCTCGCCTCGGTCTCGGACACCAACAGCTTCCGGCTGGACTGGCCGTCGTCGCTCACCCTCGGCAACTTCGACGCGGTGCTCAACGCCGACACCACCTTCCGGCCCCTGCTCAACAGCCTGCTGCTGTGCGGATTCGCGACCCTGACGACGGTGACGGCGTCCTTCCTGGCCGCCTATCCGTTGTCCCGGTACCGCTCCCGTCTGCGCCGGCCGTTCCTGTACACGATCCTGTTCTCCACCGGTCTGCCCATCACCGCCGTGATGATCCCGGTCTACAGCATGTTCGTGCAGGTGAACCTCATCGACTCGGTGCCCGGCACGACGCTGTTCCTGGCCGCTTCCGCGCTGCCGTTCGGGATCTGGCTGATGAAGAACTTCATGGACGGCGTGCCCCTCGTGCTGGAGGAGGCCGCCCGGATCGACGGCGCCAACACCCCGCAGGTGCTGTGGCGGGTCGTCCTGCCGCTGATGCGGCCCGGCGTCGTCGTGGTCACCATCTTCACCTTCATCGGCATGTGGGGGAACTTCTTCGTCCCGTTCATCCTGCTGCTGTCCCCGGAGAAACTCCCCGCGTCCGTCAGCGTGTTCACCTTCCTCAGCGCCCACGACCAGACGCAGTACGGGCAACTGTCCGCCTTCTCCATCCTGTACTCCCTCCCCGTCGTCATGCTCTACCTGCTGCTGGCCCGCAGGCTGGGCGGCGGCTTCGCCCTCGGCGGCGCGGTCAAGGGCTGATCGCCCTCACCCGCATGCCACCCCCGCCCGTCTAGGCCCCGCTGGAGAAGACAGTCCATGCACAACGACCGTGACGTCACCGAGCAGCGGCTCACCCGAGTGCTGAACGAACGCATACGGCCCGCCGTCCACGCCCGGTCGATCCCGCTTCGGGTCGAGGTCTGGGACGTCCCCGGCGAGCCCGCGCCGGTCAGTGACGGCCTGACGGCTCCCTACCGTCCGGCGCAGGTCGGCGACCGGTGGGGCCCCGCCTGGTCCACGAGCTGGTTCCGGGTCGGCGGCGTGATCCCGGACGACTGGGCCGGGCTGCCCGTCGAGGCCGTGCTCGACCTGGGTTTCTCGACCCACTCCCCCGGCTTCTCCGCCGAGGGCCTGGTCTACCGGGCCGACGGCACCGCGGTGAAGGCGCTCAACCCGCTCAACACCTGGCTGCCGGTCACCGAATCGGCCGTCGGCGGCGAGGAGTTCGTCCGGTACGTCGAGGCCGCCGCCAACCCGGTCGTCATGCACGTCGCCCCCGGCCACGTCACCTTCGGTCCCACCGCGGTCGGCGGGCGGGCGCCCTGGTTGCGGGAGGCGAACGCCGACCCGGGCGAACCTCTCTACCGGCTGCGGCGGTTGGACCTGGCGGTCGTCGACCGGACGGTCCACGAACTCGTCCAGGACCTGGACGTACTGGGGCAGCTGATGCTCGAACTGCCGGTGGACTCCACCCGCCGCTGGCAGATCCTGCGGACGGTCGACCGCGCCCTGGACGCCGTCGACCTGCAGGACGTCGGCGGCACCGCCGAGGCGGCGCGCGAGGTGCTGGCTCCGGCACTGGCCGCGCCGGCGAGTGCCGGCGCGCACCGGATCTCCGCGGTCGGCCACGCGCACATCGACACGGCCTGGCTGTGGCCGCTGCGCGAGACGGTGCGCAAGGTGGCCCGCACCGTCTCCAACGTCACCCAACTCATGGACGACCACCCCGAGTTCCGGTTCGTGATGTCCCAGGCCCAGCAGCTCGCCTGGCTCAAGGAGCACCGTCCCGAGGTCTACGCCCGCGCCCAGGAGAAGGCGAGGACCGGCCAGTTCCTGCCCACGGGGAGTCTGTGGGTGGAGCCCGACACCAATCTCACCGGCGGCGAGTCGCTGGTCCGCCAGTTCGTCCACGGCAAGCGGTTCTACCTGGACGAGTTCGGCGTCGAGACTGAGGAGATGTGGCTCCCGGACACCTTCGGCTACAACGCGGCCCTGCCGCAGCTGATGAAGCTGGCCGGGGTGCGCTGGTTCCTCACCCAGAAGATGTCCTGGAACACCACCAACAAGTTCCCGCACCACACCTTCTGGTGGGAGGGCATCGACGGCACCCGCATCTTCTGCCACTTCCCGCCCGTCGACAGCTACAACGGGGAGTTGTCCGGCGCCGACGTCGCCCACAGCGAGCGCAACTTCCAGGACAAGGGCGCCGCCGACCGCTCACTGATCCCCTTCGGCTACGGCGACGGCGGCGGCGGCCCCACCCGCGAGATGCTGGCCCGCGCCGCCCGGCTGGCCGACCTGGAGGGCTCGGCCCGGGTCGCCGTGGAGGGACCCGCCACGTTCTTCGCCCGCGCGCACGCCGAGTACGAGGCGAACGGCGGCGCGCCGGTGTGGTCCGGCGAGCTGTACCTGGAGTTCCACCGTGGCACCCTGACCAGTCAGCTCGCCACCAAGCAGGGCAACCGGCGCAGCGAACACCTGCTGCGGGAGGCCGAGTTGTGGGCGGCGACCGCCGCCGTGCGGCACGGGCACCCGTATCCGTACGAGGCCCTGGACCGGCTGTGGAAGACGGTGCTGCTGCACCAGTTCCACGACATCCTGCCGGGCACCTCGATCGCCTGGGTGCACCGGGAGGCCGAGGAGACGTACGCCGCCGTCGCCCGGGAGCTGGAGCGGATCGTCGGGGACGCCCAACAGGCCCTCGCCGGGCCCGCCGGCGGCACGGTCGTCTTCAACGCCGCCCCGCACGCACGCGGCGGCGTCCCGGCGCTCGGCGCCGCGCTGCGCACCGAGGAGCGCGACACGCCCGTGCCGCCCGTCGCGGACGGTGACGGCTTCGTCCTGGACAACGGCCTGGTCCGGGTGACCGTCGACCGCCAGGGCCTGGTCACCTCCGCCTACGACCTGACCGCCGACCGCGAGGCGCTGGCGCCCGGCACGGCGGCCAACCTGCTCCAGTTGCACCAGGACTTCCCCAACCAGTGGGACGCCTGGGACATCGACGTCTTCTACCGCAACACCGTGCGTGACCTCACCGACACCGAGTCGGTCACCGCGGCCGACGGCGGTGTCCGCGTCGTCCGTGCCTTCGGGGCTTCCCGCATCGAGCAGACCCTGACCCTGCCGGTCGGCTCGCGGCGGTTGCTGATCGACACCGTGGTCGACTGGCACGAGCGGGAGAAGCTGCTCAAGGCCGCCTTCCCGCTGGACGTACGCGCCGCGCACTCCACCGCCGAGATCCCCTTCGGACACGTCGAGCGCCCGACCCACACCAACACCAGCTGGGACGCCGCCAAGTTCGAGATCTGCGCCCACCGCTTCCTGCACGTCGGCGAGCGTGACTGGGGTGCCGCGCTGGTCAACGACTCGACGTACGGCCATGAGGTCACCCGTGACGTCCGGTCCGACGGCGGGACGACGACCACGGTCCGGCTCTCCCTGCTGCGTGCCTCCCGCTTCCCCGACCCTGACGCCGACCAGGGCACCCACCGGTTCAGTTACGCCCTGGTGGTGGGCGTCGGCATCGCCGACGCCGTCCGTGAGGGCTACCACCTGAACCTGCCCGAGCGCGCGCTGCCGGGCAGCACGCCCGTTGTTCCCCTGGTCTCGGTCGACCACGAAGGGGTGGTCGTCGAGGCCGTGAAGCTCGCCGACGACCGGTCGGGCGATGTCGTCGTCCGCCTCTACGAGGCCCTCGGTGTCCGTGCCCGCGCCACCCTCACCACCGGGTTCCCCCTCGCCTCCGCGACGGCGACGGACCTGCTGGAACGCCCCCTCGACGACACCACGAGTCATCAGGTGACGGACGGCGCCGCCCGGTTGCGGCTGCGCCCGTTCCAGATCCTCACCCTCCGTCTGAGCCCGCGGGCGACCGGCGACGCCTCGGCCGGCTGACCGAGCCCGTCACCCCGACACGCGAGATCCCACGCGCAGGAACTCCGACAGACCCGTCAGGAGCCGGTCGACGTCCTCGGTGTCGTTGTAAGGCGCGAGGCCGACGCGCAGGCCACCGGAGTCCCCGAGGCCGAGCCGACGGGACGCTTCGAGGGCGTAGAAGGTTCCGGCGGGCGCCTGGACACCGCGGTCCGCCAGGAAGCGGTACGCGTCCGTCGTGCTGTGTCCCTCGAAGGTCAGCAGCACGGTGGGGGTCCGGTCGGCAGCCCGGGAGTGCACCGTGACCTGTTCCAGGGCGGACAGTCCCTTGTCGATCTGCCCCCGCAGGAGCCGCTCGTGCGCCTCCAGCGCCGCGTAGGCGGCGGCCAGCCGCTGACGGCGGGTACCCGTGGCGCTCGCGTCGAGGCCGGCCAGGAAGTCGACCGCGGCGCGGGTGCCCGCGAGGAACTCGTAGGGCAGCGTGCCGAGTTCGAAGCGTTCGGGGACGACGTCCGTGGAGGGCAGCAGCTTGTCCGGGTGCAGGCTCTCCAACAACCGCGGGCGGGCGGCGAGGACGCCGTGGTGCGGGCCGAGGAACTTGTACGGGGAGCAGACGAAGAAGTCCGCGCCGAGCTGCTCGATGTCGACCAGGGAGTGGGCGGTGTAGTGCACGCCGTCGACGTAGAGCAGCGCACCCACCTCGTGCACCGCACGGGACATCACGGCGGTCGCGGGCCGCGTGCCGATCAGGTTGGAGGCGGCGGTGACAGCGACCAGGCGGGTCCGTTCGGAGAGCACGGCGCGGATGTCCTCGACGGTCAGCTCGCCGGTCGCGGGGTCGAAGTCGGCCCACCGCACGACGGCACCGGCCTGCTCGGCGGCCTGGATCCAGGGGCGGATGTTGGAGTCGTGGTCGAGGCGGGTGACGATCACCTCGTCGCCGGGCGACCACGTCCTGGCGAGGGTGCGGGAGAAGTCGTAGGTGAGCTGGGTGGCGCTGCGGCCGAAGACGATCCCGGTCGGGTCCGTGCCCAGCAGATCCGCCATGGCCCGGCGGCTCTCGGAGACGACGGTCTCGGCGTTGCGCTCCCCCGGCGTGATGTGGCCCCGGTTCGACAGCGGCTGCGCCAGCACGTCGGCGATGGCCTGGATGACGGGCCTGGGTGTCTGGGTGCCGCCGGGTCCGTCGAAGTGGGCGATCTGGGCGCTCAGGGCGGGGAACTGCGCGCGGAGGGCGGCTACGTCGTACGTCACGGGAAGCTCCTGTCGGTGCTCGGGCGCGGCCGGGGGTGGCGGCCGACCGGGACCTCGTCGAGGCGATCACGACGGTAATCGACGACGGCGACAGGCCGCGTCGGTGACAGGAGGTGGGACCACAGGCGGGTGTGCGGCGAGTCGGGTAGCCGTACCGCGTCGAGGGCGACGTGTCGCGTCGCCCTCGACCTCGACGTGCCGCGGCCGGCCCGCGGGGTGACCCGACGCCCCGCGGGCCACGGGTTCAGCGCAGGGCGCCCTTGGTGGCGTCGGCGATGAACCCGCGGGCGAAGAAGGTGAACACCAGCACCAGCGGGATCACCGACAGCAGCACTCCGGACATCACCATGCTGTAGTCGGTGGAGTGGCCGGCGTACAGCTGTGCCAGCGCCACCTGGAGAGTGAGGCGGTCCGGGTTGACCAGCATCACCAACGGCAGGATGTAGTCGTTCCAGGCGGCGATGAAGGTGTAGATGCCGAGGAACGCCAGGGCAGGGCGGACACACGGCAGCACCACGTGCCAGTACAGGCGGAAGAACCCGGCACCCTCGATCCGGGCGGCGTCCAGCAGTTCGTCGGGGACACTGCTGGTCGTGTACTGGCGCATCCAGAAGATGCCGAAGGCGTTGGCTGCGGCGGGCACGATGAGCGCCTTGAGCGTGCCCAGCCAGCCCAGCTGCACCATGATCTCGTACTGCGGGATGATCGCCAGCTGGGTCGGCAGGATGTACATCGACAGCAGCAGACCGAACAGGAACTTCTTCGCGGGGAAGTCGTACTTGGCGAAGGCGAAGGCCGCCAGCGAGTCGAAGAACAGCACCAGCAGGGTTGTACAGACAGCCACGGTCATCGTGTTGAACATCGACCCGAAGAAGTCCATCTTGTCGAACAGGTGCTGGATGTTGGTCGTCAGGTTGTCGCCGAACCACAGCTTCGGCGGATAGCGGTAGATGTCCTGCGAGGTGTTCGTCGCCATGACGACGATCCAGTAGAACGGGAACACGGAGATGACGACACCTGTCATCAGGACGAGGTGGACGCTCAGCCCCCGGAGCCGGTTGCGGTTCTGGCTGTTCACGGCCGTCGGTCCTTTCGCTGCACCAGGCGCCAGTTGATGAGGACGATGAGCAGGATCACCAGGAAGAACGCCCAGACGATCGCGGCTCCGTAGCCGAAGTCGTTGTTGTCGAAGGCCTGGTGGTAGAAGTACAGGAGCGTGGTCAGTCCCGCCTGGCCCGGACCGCCGGAGTTGGGATTGGTGGACGCCTCACTGCCGAACAGCACCTGGGGCTCGGTGAAGCTCTGCAGGCCGGTGACGGTGGAGATCACCACGGTGAACAGGATGATGGGCCGTAGCAGCGGGATCGTGATGGAGAAGAAGATCCGTACCGGGCTGGCCCCGTCCATCTTGGCGGCCTCGTAGAGCTCCGACGGGATCGCCTGCAGGCCGGCCAGATAGATGATGGCGTTGTAGCCGGTCCACTGCCAGGTCATCAGCGCCGCGATCACCAGCTTGATCGTCCACTCGTTGCTCATCCATGGCACGGCCGACATGTGCAGCGACCTCAGGATGGCGTTGATCAGGCCGAAGTTGTTGCTGAAGATCGCGCCGAAGAAGATCGCGATGGCCACCAGTGAGGTGATGCTGGGGATGAACAGGGCGACCCGGTAGAACGCCGTGAGTCGCTTGGTGGAGTTCACCAGCACCGCGAGCACCAGGGCGAGGAAGAGCATCGGCACGGTGGACAGCACCCAGATGAACAGGGTGTTGCGGACGGACAGCCAGAACACCGGGTCGTCCCACAGGAAACGGAACTGCTGGAACCCGACGAAGTGCATGTCCCCGATGCCGTCCCATTTCTGGAACGCCAGATACACCGTGTAGAGCACCGGGAAGAGCATGAAGACCGAGAACAGCAGGTAGTACGGCGAGATGGCGAGGTACTGCGGCCAGTACCTGCCGGTCCGCCGCCGCGGCCCGCGTGGCGTCCCGGCCGACACCGGCCGGACCCGGCGGCCGTGCCGCCCCGGACCGCGCGGGCGGTCCGGGGTCGGCCGGTCGGTGGGCCCGGCGTCGGATCCGGGGGTCGGCCCGGTGGGGGCCGGCCCGGCTACCGGGCTTGACGACATGTCACTTCACTCCCTGACGCTGGGCGATCTGCTTGGCCTGGCTGACCGCGTCCTTCCAGGCCTGGTCGGGGTCCTTGCCCTTGGCCTCGATGCTGGTCAGCTCGCTGAAGTAGGGAGCGGAGACCGCCGCGTCGGCGGGGGCTTCGAAGACGCTGGGGATCTTCTCGGCCGCGGGGCCGAAGATCTCGATGGTCTTCTGGCCGCCGAAGAAGGCGTCGCCCCCGGTCAGTGCCGGCAGCTTGTACGCGGCAGGGGCGGTCGGGAACAGGGCCGCGTCGGTGAAGCCGCGGGCCTGGTTCTCCGGGTTGAGGATCCAGCTGATGATCTTGAAGGCCTCTTCGGGGTTGCCGCTGGTCGCGGGGATGGCCAGGAAGGACCCGCCGAGGTTGGACGGCCCGCCGGGCAGGCTCGCCACCCGCCATTTGCCCTTGGTGCCCGGGGCGGCGTTGCTGATGTCCAGCGCGTGCCAGGCGGCGCCGATCTCGGTGCCCAGGGTGCCTCCGCTGATGGCGGCGTTCCAGGTGTTGTCGTTGATCTTGGCGTCGATGCCGAGGGTGTAGGGCTTCACGGCGGTGAGCCAGGCGGCGCGGATGTGGTCCTGGTCGCCGATGAACTTGTTGTCCTCGTCGATGAACCGCTTGCTGCCCTGGCCGATGGCCATCGAGAACACCGAGCCGATGTTGTTGACCAGGTAGGTCTTGGGTATCGCCTTGTGCAGCTCGACGCCGGCCTGGAAGTAGTCGTCCCAGGAGGCCAGCTCGGAGGAGACCTTGGCCGGGTCGGTGGGCAGCCCGGCCTTCGCGAAGAGGTCCTCGCGGTAGTACGTGGCACAGGGGCCGATGTCGATCGGGAAGCCGATGAGCTTGCCGTCCTGGCTGGTGGCCTGCTTCAGCTTCCACGACAGGTACTGCGGGACCAGCTTGTCCGCGCCCACGGTCTTCAGGTCGATGAAGCGGTTGGCGTTGGGCAGGAACGAGGCGATGTCCTCGCCCTTGATGCCGGTGATGTCCGGGGCGGACTGCGCGGCCCTCAGGCCGGTGAGCAGCTTGGTCTTGAAGTCGCCGCCGACCACGGAGGTCTTGAGGCTGATGTCGGAGAAGTGCTTCTTGGAGTCCGCGACGACCTTGTCGCTCAGGCCACCGGACCAGTACCAGAGGGTGAGGTTCTTGCTGTCCTTGCTGCCGCTCGACCCGGAGCCGCCACCGCACGCGGCGGTGGCACCGGCCGTGGCGGCCGTCAGTACGGCGGCCTGAAGGAATCGTCTGCGGGAAAGGTCCACGATCTTCTCCTAGTTTTCGGCATGTCCAGCAAGGACCTGTGAGTCGTGGGAGTACGAGGGGAGCGGCGGGGGCCGGGTGGCCGGAGAGCGTCGGCGTGGGTTGAACTCTTCAGCCACCCGGGGTGTTCGACCGGGTCCTCTCAGACGGTGCCGATGCGTCCGTGGCGGCGGAATGCGCCGTTGGTCTGCTTCGGCCGACCGGAGTGGGGTCCGGACCTGGGCTCCGAATTACGCAAGAGAGTGCACCCGGTGAGCAGGTTTGACAAGGGTCAAGCATGAATCGAGACATTCATGCGCGACTTTGCTTGAGTTTGGCGGGTTGGCGAGTATGGTCTGCCGCATGCTCCCTGACCGAAGACATCAGCTGATCCTGCGCGCCCTGCGCGCGGGCGGGCCCGCCACGGTCGTCTCTCTGGCCGAAACGGTCGGAGCGAGTCAGGCCACCATCCGCCGCGACCTCGCACAACTGGAGGACGAGGGCCTGCTCAAGCGGGTCTACGGCGGTGCCGCCCCCGTCGACGACGAGGACGACCCGTTCGCCGACGTGGCCGCGGTCCGGGTCGAGGCCAAGGACGCGTTGGCCGCATGGTGCGCAAACCTCGTCAGGGACGGCGAGACCGTGCTGCTCGACATCGGCACCACGGCCCACCGGGTGGCCCGCCATCTGCACGGCCGGTCCCTGACGGTGATCACCAGCAATCTGGCCGTCTACGAGGAGCTCCAGGACGACAAGGCCGTCCAGCTGATCCTGCTGGGCGGTGTGGTCCGGCGGGACTACCGCTCACTGGTGGGCTTCCTCACCGAGGACAACCTGCGGCAGATCCACGCCGACCGACTGTTCCTCGGCACCAGCGGGATCCGCCCCGACGGCCAGGTGCTGGACACCACCGCCGTCGAGGTCCCCGTCAAACGGGCGATGATCGCAGCCAGCGCCCAGGTGGTCCTGCTGGCGGACGCGGGCAAGTTCCCCGGCACCGGAATGGCCCGGGTGTGCGGGCCCGAGGAACTGGACGTGGTGGTCACCAACGCGTCCGCGGACGAGAAGACCTGCGGCCGACTGCGCGAGGCGGGAGTCGAGGTGGTCGAAGTATGAGACTGACGATCCTGGGCGGCGGTGGCTTCCGGGTTCCGCTGGTCTACCGGGCGCTGCTGGGCGACCACGGCGAAGGACGGGTCACCGAGGTGACCCTGTACGACCTGGACGCCTCCCGGCTGACGACCATCCGCAAGGTCCTCGCCGACCAGTCCGCCGGGCACCGTGACCCGCCCGTCGTCACGATCACCACCGACCTGGACGAGGCGGTCACCGGAGCCGACTTCGTGTTCTCCGCCATCCGTGTCGGCGGGCTCGCCGGACGAGCGGCGGACGAGCGGATCGCCCTGGAGGAGGGCGTGCTGGGCCAGGAGACCGTCGGTGCGGGCGGCATCTCGTACGGGCTGCGCACCATCCCGGTGGCCCGCGAGATCGCCCGTCGCATCGCCGCCCTGGCGCCCGACGCCTGGGTCATCAACTTCACCAACCCCGCCGGCATGGTCACCGAGGCGATGACCGCCCACCTCGGTGACCGCGTGATCGGGATCTGCGACTCCCCGGTGGGTCTCGGCCGCCGGGTGGCCGGGGCGCTCGACGCCGATCCGGCCCGCGCCCGCCTCGACTACGTGGGCCTGAACCACCTGGGCTGGTTGTGCGGCCTGCACGTCGACGGCCGCGACCTGCTGCCCTCCCTGTTCGCGAACGAGGCCGCACTGGCCTCGTTCGAGGAGGGCAAGCTCTTCGGCCCGGACCTGCTGCGCACACTCGGCGCGCTGCCCAACGAATACCTGCACTACTACTACTTCAACCGGGAGTCGGTCGACTCCGCGCGCGCCGCCGAGCAGACCCGCGGTGCCTTCCTCCACTCCCAGCAGCAACGCTTCTACGACGCCATGGGCATCGCCCACGCCGAGCCGCCCGCACCTCGCGCGGCCTGGAACGCCTGGGACGCCACACGTCTGGAGCGCGAGACCACCTACATGGCCGAGAACCGCGAGGCCGTCGGCATGGGCGAACGGGACTCGTGCGACCTGGAATCCGGCGGATACGAGCAGGTGGCTCTCTCCCTCATGCGTGCCATCGCCCTGGACGAACGCGCCACCCTCATCCTCAACGTCCGCAACCGCGGCCGGATCCCGGTCCTGGACGACGACGCCGTCATCGAGGCCCCCTGCCACGTGGACGCCAACGGCGCCCGCCCCATCTCCGGAGCCCCGCTGCCCGACCACGGCACCGGCCTGGTGTGCGCGGTCAAGGCGGTCGAGCGCGCGGTCATCCACGCCGCCACCACCGGCGACCGCGCCCACGCGGTCAAGGCACTGACCATCCACCCGCTGATCGACTCGTACGCCGTCGCCAAGCGCCTGTTGGACGCCTACCAGCGGCACTTCGCCGAACTCGCCTACCTGAACCGCTGAACCGACGCACCCGCGCCATGTGGCGCGGCGCGGGGCAGGAAGCGGCGTGCCGCAAGGAGTCACGCAGGACGCCCAGTTCACGGATTCTGCGGTCCAGTTCCTCCGCTTTCGCTTTCGCCTTCGCCTTCGCCTTCGCCTTCGCCTTCGCCACGAGCATCCGGCGGTCCAGGTGCGGCTGTCCGTCCGGTGCGAACACGCGTGAGATCTCATCGAGCGAGAACCCGGCGGTCCGCCCCAACGCGATCAGCGCCAGGCGCTCCAGCACGCCGGGATCGTACTGTCGGCGCAGGCCCCGCCTGCCGACCGAGGTGATCATCCCCTTCTCCTCGTAGAACCGCAGCGTCGAGGCGGGAACCCCGGCGAGTTGAGCCACCTCGGCGATATCCAGATCCAGGTCTGTCATCCTCTTGGCCTCAAGTCGACTTGAAGTAGCACGCCGTCATCTCGGCACGATGAAGGCAAGCACGGGAGGCGATCATGGACAACGCGCGCAGAGCCACTGACGGACAGGCAGCCCGTTGGAAGGGGCCCGCCGGTCACGCCTGGGTGGAGGGGCAGGCGCTGTTGGACGGGCTCCTCAAGCCCTTCGAGGACCTGCTCGTCGAAGCGGTGGCCGCCGAACCCGGGGAGAACGTGCTCGACGTCGGCTGCGGCACCGGCGGCACGACGTTGGCCGTCGCGGAGCGGCTCGGTCCGGCAGGCGGCTGCGTCGGCGTCGACATCTCGGAACCCATGATCACCGCCGCCCGGACGCGTGCCGAGCAGGCGAACGCGCCTGTGTCCTTCATCCAGGCCGACGCCCAGGAGCACGCGTTCGAACCCGCCGCCTTCGACGCCGTCATCTCGCGCTTCGGCGTCATGTTCTTCGAGGACTCGGTCCGCGCCTTCTCGAATCTGCGCCGCGCCGCCCGGGACGAGGCCCGGCTCCGGTTCATCACGTGGCGCGGCCCTGCGGAGAATCCGTTCATGACCACGGCCGAACGCGCCGCGGCACCGTTCCTGCCGGAACTCCCGGCCCGACGACCGGACCAGCCGGGGCAGTTCGCCTTCGCGGACCCGGGCAGGATCCACCGCATCCTGACGGAGAGCGGGTGGGCCGGGATCGACGTCCAGCCGGTCGACGTGGCGTGCACTCTGCCCGAGAAGGAACTGGTGGGTTACTTCACCCGGTTCGGACCTCTCGGTCTGATCCTGCCCGAGACGGACGAGCGGACCCGAGCACAGATCGTCGAAACGGTCCGCGCCGCGTTCGACACCTTCGTGCAGGGCACGGAGGTCCGCTTCACCGCGGCCTGCTGGATGGTCGGCGCCCGGGCGTCAGCCGCGTCGAACGATGCAGCCACCTGAGCGGGCGGCAGAGTCAACGCGTCACGAACTGAATCCGGGTCGACCGCGTGAACTGTGACAGGAGCACGATTCCGTCCAGCGTGAGTCGTCCTCCGAAGACATCGGCGATCCTGGTCGCGCCGCCGCATTCCGCCCGGGGCATGCGTCGCTCACGCCCGACCACAGCCCGCACGCGGTACCAACGGCGGACATCGCTCGTTCTCCCTACGTCGCATCTCGGGCGGAACCGGCACATTCAGTGCACATCCACAGCCACAGAGCGCGAGATCGGCAAGCGGCAAGCACGGAGTATGCGCCCCTGAGCCGACCGCTCTGTCCCACCGTGCTACGCACAGGCGCATACTGGAGGGGATGACAAAGCCAGCTGCACCTAAGCGCTATTTGCCAACCAGCCCCTTCAAGGCCCCGGCCACGCCGACTCCCAAGCAGTTCGCCGTCGGAGACCGGGTCACACACGACATCTACGGCCTCGGCCGGGCGATCGCCGTCGAGGAAGGCATCGCGGTGCTCGTGGACTTCGGTTCGATGCAACAGCGAATCATGAGTCCCTACACCAAGATGAGCAAGCTCTGAAGCCACTGTGCCGGTCAGAGCACGCCAGAACTGCTCCCTGCCCCTGTAACGATTGGAAGACTTCTCATCGACCTCACCTCGCTGTTCTCCGCGCCGGAAACGGCGCCGCACTCTGCCGCTGCCGCATCCCCTCCTCCGGCGACGAACCCCTTCCAGGCGCCGGGCTTCGGGGATGACGACAGCTTCCCGCCCGAGGAGGGGCACACATCCGCCTCGGGCATGGGTACGGCGTAACGCAGGGCGCAGTAGCTCCGACCAGCGACAGTGGCCTCGACAGTCGGCCACTGGCCGCTCCATGCCCGTTTTCGCCCTCTGGCCACCGTGCAGGCCGGCCCTTCGGGTGAGGGGTCGCTCCCGAGCGGTCGTCACGGGAGGTTCTTGCAACGGGCACGCTGCGTGTACATAGCGCGCGCGGGGCGATGCGCGCGAAGTCGTTCCTTCCTGCCCCGGTGTCGCACTCGCGTCGGCATGCCCACTGCCGACCGCCGCTCTGGCACGGGCCATGAGCGCAAGGCCCGCCCATGAAAGCGAGCGCCCGGCACCCCGTAACCCGTCGGAAGCCTTGTCGCCCCGCGGCAGGAATCTGGACTCGCAATCGAACTGCGCAATCGAACTGAACTCGGTTGGCCCTACAGTTGGAGGATCGCCCGAGCCGCGGGTAGAGGACTCCGCCCCGTACGTGCCCAACGGCCGGACGGGCGGCGGGCGACTGCTACGCACCTCCGGCACGCGACCGAGCACCCGCCCCGGCACCGTGGGCCACAGTGCGATACGGGCGCCGCGCCGCCTCGCTTCACACTCACCGGCCGAGGGCTCTCGCGACCTGGCGTCCCCTCAACCCCCTTGCTCGAGATACGGCTCCCTCATAGCCTGATTTTGTGCCGCTAATAAACAAAGCCCGAACGCACAACGCCGTGCCGGGCGACTCCCTCACCCGGCTCCGCATCGCCCTCACTGTCTTCTTCGCCCTCGACGGGTTCATCTTCGCCGGCTGGGTCGTGCGTATCCCCGCCATCAAGCACCAGACCGGCGCCTCGGCCAGCACCCTCGGTCTCGCCCTTCTCGGCGTATCCGCCGGCGCCGTCGTCACGATGACGCTCACCGGCCGCCTCTGCCGCCGCTACGGCAACCACCAGGTCACCGTCATCTGCGCCGTCCTGCTCTCCCTCAGCGTCGCCCTGCCCCCGCTCACCCACTCAGCGCTCGCACTGGGCGCCGTGCTGCTGGTTTTCGGCAGCGCGTACGGCGGGATAAACGTCGCGTTCAACAGCGCCGCAGTCGACCTGGTACGAACCCTGCGGCGGCCCATCATGCCCAGCTTCCACGCCGCGTTCAGTCTCGGCGGCATGGTCGGCGCCGGACTGGGCGCGCTGGTCGCCGGAGCGCTGTCCCCCACGCAACATCTGCTCGGCCTCACCGCGATCGGACTGCTCGTCACCATGCTCGCGGGCCGCACGCTGCTGCGCATCCAGCCCCCGCCGCCACCGGAGAACGCGCCGCAGTCGACGTCCGCGCCGCGCCGCCTGGGACCCCACACCCGCGCGCTCGTGATCACTTTCGGTCTGATCGCCCTGTGCACGGCTTACGGCGAGGGAGCCCTGGCCGACTGGAGCGCCCTGCACCTGGAACAGGACCTCGACGCCACACCGGGCGCGGCGGCTGTCGGCTACTCCTGCTTCGCGCTCGCCATGACCATCGGCCGCCTGGCGGGCACCCGGCTGCTCGAACGTCTGGGCCAGACACGCACCCTGGTGGTCGGCGGCACGACCGCTGCGGTCGGCATGCTGCTCGCCGCGCTCACCCCCTTCCTGTGGGGCGCGCTCGTCGGCTTCGTGATCACCGGGCTCGGCCTCGCGAACCTCTTCCCCGTCGCCGTGGAACGCGCCGGCACGCTGGCCGGCCCGGACGGAGTCGCGATCGCCTCCACGCTGGGTTACGGCGGCATGCTGCTCGGACCACCCGCCATCGGATTCATGGCCGACTGGTTCTCCCTTCCGGTCGCGCTGACCAGCGTCGCCGTGCTCGCGGCGGTCGCCACCGTGATCAGCCTCGCCGTCCGCCCCGCGCCCCCGGCCGGGCAGACCCCGGGACCTCCCGCCTGAGCACTGGCCGACCACCAGAGACCCGCGACCAGTCACCAGGCACGGCATCCCCCTGAAGGCCCCCTGGAGCACGCTCCATCCGGCACACTCACCCCATGGAGACTGCCGAGTTCGTAGCGATCCTGGGCCGGGAGGGCCGGTCGCTGGCCGACGCCGCCGAGCAGGCCGGCACCGACGCGAAGGTGCCGACCTGCCCGGAGTGGCAGGTGAGCGATCTGCTGCGACACACGGGCATGGTGCACCGTTGGGCGGCGGCGTTCGTCGCCGAGGGCCACACCTCCTACCACCCCGACGGAGGCCTGCCCGACCTGGACGGCGCCGCGTTGCTCACCTGGTTCCGGGAGGGACACGGACGGCTCGTCGACACGCTCACCACCGCCTCTCCCGACGTCCGGTGCTGGCATTTCCTGCCGGCCCCGTCGCCGCTCGCGTTCTGGGCCCGTCGGCAGGCGCACGAGACGACCGTGCACCGCTTCGACGCCGAGTCGGCCAGGGGCGGCACCCCCACCGAGATCGGCCCCGCCTTCGCGGCGGACGGCATCGACGAACTGCTGCTCGGCTTCCACGCCCGCCCCAAGAGCGGGGTGCGCACACCGGAGCCCCGGGTTCTGCGGGTGCGGGCGACGGACGCGGACCGTGCCGTGTGGACCGTACGGCTGTCGCAGGAGCCGCCGGTGGCGGAGCGGGGCGATGCCGGACCCGGCGAGGACGCCGACTGTGAAGTGGCCGGACCCGTCGCGGAGTTGTATCTCGCACTGTGGAACCGGCAGCCGTTTTCCGCCGTGACCGGTGACGCCTCGGTCGCCGAGTTGTGGCGTGAGAAGTCGGCCGTGACCTGAGCCCCGCTCAGCTCGAAGCCAGCATCCTCGTCAGCACCGCGCGCTGGACCGGCAGCACGTCACCGTGCAGCGCGCGCCCCTTCTCCGTGAGCGCCACCCGCACGCCCCGCCGGTCCTCCGCGCACATCGCGCGCTCGACGAGCCCGTCCTTCTCCAGCCGGGCGATCAACCGTGACAGCGCGCTCTGACTGAGGTGGACCCGCTCGGAGATCTCCTGCACGCGATACGCGCACACGCCGTCCACGGGGCTCCCCTCGGACAGGACGTCGAGTACCTCGAAGTCGCTTCCGCACAAGCCGTGTTGATGCAGTGCGCGGTCGAGTTCGCACTGGGTGCGCGCATGCAGCGCCAGGATCTCCCGCCACTGCTCCGCGAGCGCACGCTCGGCCTTCTTCGCCGCCATGGGCGCACCGTAGCAGAGAAGAGAATTTGTTGCACCAGAATTAAATGCGTTTGCATTCGATGCAGGTGCATGTAGCCTCTTACGCCATGACCTCTCCGCTCACCACCTCCGCGGCCGCGTCCCCGACGGTCCGCTGGACACCCCGGCTGTGGGGCACCCTGCTGGTGCTCTGCGCCGCGATGTTCCTGGACGCGCTGGACGTGTCGATGGTCGGCGTCGCCCTGCCGTCGATCGGTGCCGATCTCGGCCTGTCGACCTCGACCCTGCAATGGATCGTCAGCGGCTACATCCTCGGCTACGGCGGCCTGTTGCTCCTCGGCGGACGGACCGCCGACCTGCTGGGCCGGCGCCAGGTCTTCCTGATCGCCCTCGGTGTCTTCGCGCTGGCCTCGCTGCTCGGAGGGCTCGTCGACTCGGGCCCGCTGCTGATCGCCAGCCGCTTCATCAAGGGCCTGAGCGCGGCCTTCACCGCACCGGCCGGCCTCTCGATCATCACCACGACGTTCCCCGAGGGCCCGCTGCGCAACCGCGCCCTGTCCATCTACACCACCTGCGCGGCCACCGGCTTCTCGATGGGCCTGGTACTGTCCGGCCTGCTCACCGAGGCCAGTTGGCGCCTGACCATGCTGCTGCCCGCGCCCATCGCCCTGATCGCCCTGGCCGCCGGACTGAAGCTGCTGCCGCGCAGCGCCCGCGAGAAGGACCACAACGGCTACGACATCCCCGGCGCCATTCTCGGCACCGCTTCGATGCTGCTGCTGGTCTTCACCGTCGTCCAGGCACCGGAGGTCGGTTGGACCTCGGCCCGCACCCTGTTGTCCTTCCTGGCCGTCGCCGTCCTGCTCACCGTCTTCGTCCGGGTCGAGCGGCGCTCGGCGGGCCCGCTGATCCGGCTCGGCGTGCTGCGGTCCGGCACCCAGATCCGGGCCCAGCTCGGTGCGATGGCCTTCTTCGGCTCGTACGTCGGTTTCCAGTTCCTCGTCACCCTGTACATGCAGTCCCTGCTCGGCTGGTCGGCGCTGCACACAGCGCTCGCCTTCCTGCCCGCGGGCGCGCTGGTGGCACTGTCCTCGACGAAGGTCGGCTCCGTCGTCGACCGGTACGGCACCCAGCGGCTGATCGCGGCGGGCTTCGCGCTGATGGTCGTCGGGTACGCGCTCTTCCTCCGCGTCGACCTCGACCCCGTGTACGCGGCCGTCATCCTGCCGTCGATGCTGCTCATCGGCGCGGCCTGCGCCCTGGTCTTCCCGTCGCTCAACATCCAGGCCACCAACGGCGTCGAGGACCACGAGCAGGGCATGGTCTCAGGGCTGCTCAACACCTCGGTGCAGGTGGGCGGCGCGATCTTCCTCGCGATCGTGACGGCCGTGGTGACCGCGGGCGCCCCCGAGAACGCCACCCCGCAGGCGGTCCTCGACAGCTACCGGCCCGGACTGGTCGTGGTGACGGTGGTCGCCGCGGCCGGGCTGCTGATCACTCTCACCGGTCTGCGGACCACGCGACGCGCACAGCCGTCCGTCGTGGTCGCCAAGTCCACCCTGAAAGACACGGAGACGGAGCGCGTTCCCGTA
Organism: Streptomyces sp. NBC_00076; assembly: GCF_045041235.1. Lineage (NCBI taxonomy): Bacteria > Bacillati > Actinomycetota > Actinomycetes > Kitasatosporales > Streptomycetaceae > Streptomyces > Streptomyces sp. NBC_00076. Next base: position 9,582,394 of record NZ_CP108242.1, on the reverse strand, counting down.
CGCGACTAGGGGGGCCGTCTTCGATGCCGTGCGCCCGGCGGGGCCTGCTTGCCCGCCGGGCGCACGGCTGTGAGACTTCCGGGATGGAGACCTACGGGGGACGGCGCGGTCAGAGTGAGCGGGACGCGATCACCGTCGAGATCGGGTACGCGCTGTGCAGCGCGGTGTTCGCGGCGGCGGTCCTCTTCGGGGCCGTGGCCGGTCCGGCGCTGCTGTTCGAACTGCCGGACACGGTGGAGCTTTTGCTGGTCCGCGCCGGACTGGTGCTCGCGCCCGTGATCTTCCTCGCCCGGGTCGTCAGCGTGCTGGTCCGTTTCCGGACGGCGCCTCAGCCCAGCCAGCCCGGGCGCACCAGCCCCGACTCGTAGGCCAGCACGACGAGTTGGGCCCGGTCGCGGACGGCCAGCTTGACCATCGTGCGGCTGACGTGGGTCTTCGCGGTGAGCGGGCTGACGACCAGACGGCGGGCGATCTCCTCGTTGGACAGGCCGATGCCGACCAGGGCCATCACCTCCCGCTCCCGCTCGGTGAGTTCGGCGAGGGCGTCGGCGGCGGCCGGTTCCTTGGAGCGGGCGGCGAACTCGGCGATCAGCCGCCGGGTGACGCCGGGTGAGAGCAGCGCGTCGCCACCGACCACCGCCCGTACGGCGCGCAGGAGTTCCTCCGGTTCGGTGTCCTTGACCAGGAATCCGGAGGCGCCCGAGCGGATCGCCTCGAAGACGTACTCGTCGAGTTCGAAGGTGGTGAGCATGACCACCTTGACCTGCTGGAGCGCCGTGTCCTCGGTGATGCGCCGGGTCGCGGCCAGGCCGTCGAGGAGCGGCATGCGGATGTCCATCAGGACGACGTCGGGGCGCAGTTCGCGGACCTCACGCAGCGCCTCCTCACCATCGGAGGCCTCCCCCGCCACCTCGATGTCCGGCTGGGCGTCGAGCAGCGCCCTGAAGCCGGCCCGCACCAGTGACTGGTCGTCGGCGAGCAGCACACGGATCACCGGTCCTCCTCCTTGACCTTCGACGGCAGCACCGCCAGCACCCGGAACCCTCCGTCGCCGCGGGGGCCCGCCTCGATCGTGCCACCCAGGGCGGCGGCACGCTCCCGCATTCCGGCCAGACCGTTGCCGCTGCCGCCCGCCTCGGCCCCGGTCGCCGGTCCGTCGTCGTCGATACGGAGCCGTAGCGCCCCGCCGTCGTGATCGAGCCGCACCCGCGCGTGCCGTGAACCTGAGTGCCGTACGACATTGGTGAGGGCCTCCTGGACGATACGGAAGGCCGCGAGGTCCGTCCCGGGCGCGAGGCGGGGCGGTTCGCCCGCGACCTCGACCGTGAGGCCGGCGCCCGCCGCCTGCTCCACCAGCTCGGGCAGCCGGTCCAGGCCGGGGGCCGGCGCACGCGGCGCGTCTCCGGGCGTGCGCAGCGTGTCGAGGACCTGACGGACCTCGCCGAGCGCCTCCTTGCTCGCCGCCTTGATGGTGGTCAGCGCCGTGCGCGCCTGTTCCGGGTCGGTGTCGAGCAGCGCGAGGCCGACGCCCGCCTGCACGTTGATGACCGAGATGCTGTGCGCGAGGACGTCGTGCAGCTCACGGGCGATGCGCAGCCGCTCCTCGTCCGCGCGCCGACGGGCCGCCTGGGCGCGCTCGGCCCGCTCGCGGGCCCACTGCTCACGTCGGGTGCGGGCGAGTTCCGACACCGCGACGATCGCCACCGCCCAGGTCGCGACCACGATCTCCTCGCCCCAGGAGGCGGCCGGGTCCCCGGAGGGCGGCAGCCACCGGTACAGCCAGTGCGCCACCAGGACGTGCCCGACCCAGAGCATCCCCAACGCCGCCCACGCGGCCCTGCGATGCCCCGAGACGACGGCGCTGAAGCAGGCCAGGGCGACGGCCAGGAACACCGGCCCGTACGGGTATCCGGCGCCCAGGTAGACCATCGCCGCGGCCGCCGTGCCGAACACGACGACCACCGGATACCGCAGCCGCCACAGCAGCAGCACCGAGGCCACCACCAGGAGCAGCCGCGCGAACGGGGTGAGGGCCGCCCGCTCGCTCTCCTGTACGTGCGCCGCGAAGGTCGAGCCGACGAGCACGAACACGGTGAGCAGCAGGGTGGAGAGCCAGGGCCACCGGCCACTTCGCTCCCGCTCGTCCCAGCGGTTCCACCACGCCGGCCCGCTGCGCCACCACCGGGGCGGCCCGCTGCCGCCTGCGGACTTCTCGTGCTCGTCCATGACGGCCACGCTAGACGCCCACCGGTCCCGGTGGCGTCCGCCGAGCGCGGTGATCACACGTACTCCCGGCGAAGTACGCCGGGCCCGCCCCGCCCGTTCCGGCGGCTCACCCCTGGGGGGTGTCCACCAGCCCCACGCTGTGGGCGAGGCGGGTCACCGCGTGCCGGAAGAAGGGCTCGCGGTCCTCGACGACCCGGTTGAACTGTCCGAAGAGCTCGAACCCGATCAGCCCGAACAGCTCGGCCCAGGCCGCGACGAGCGCCGCCAACGCCTCCGGCGGGAGGTCGGGGGCGAAGTCGGCGGCGATCCGCTCGGCCTCGGGCCGCAGTTCGGCGGGCAGCGGTGTCATGGCGAGACCGGAGCCCTGGTGCGCGTCGCGGACGATGGCGATCAGGACGAGGCCGGTCCGGGAGGCGGCCGGGAGCGTGGTCTGCGGCGCGGTGTAGCCGGGCACCGGCGATCCGTAGATGAGCGCGTACTCGTGCGGACTTTCGAGCGCCCAGGTGCGCACGGCCTCGCACACCGCAGACCAGCGCCGGACGGGCCCCGCGTCGGCGGCATCCGCGTACGCCCCTTCCGCGCGCTCGCCGACGGAGTCGTAGGCGTCGATGATGAGAGCGGTGAGCAGGTCGTCGCGACTGGGGAAGTAGCGGTACAGCGCGGAGGAGACCATGCCGAGTTCGCGGGCCACGGCACGCAGCGAGAGCTTGGCGGCGCCTTCGGCCGCGAGCTGTCTGCGCGCCTCGTCCTTGAGGGCGGCGGTGACTTCGATCCGGGCGCGGGCTCGGGCGCCGCCTGGGGTGCTGCTGCTCATACGGCTCAGTGTCCCATGAAATCAGAGCAGTGCACACAAAAGAGAGCACTGCTCTTGCTTTGGAGCACCGATCTCGTACACACTGTTCTCAAGCGAGAGCAGTGCTCTCGGAAGCGGTGAGAGCTCCGCTCTCTCGAACACGTGGGAGTCACCATGTCGACATCGTCGCCGTACTACCTCCAGGGCAGCCCGATGGCCATCCGGCTCAACAGCGTCATCGGCTGGCTGGCCCGGCACGGATTCAGCCTCGCCGGGACGGCCGAGATGTCGGTCCGCGGCCGCAAGAGCGGACAGATGCAGCGCATCCCGGTCAACCCACACACCTACGAGGGCGGGCAGTACCTCGTCTCGGCCCGCGGCCATTCCCAGTGGGTGCGCAACATGCGGGCGGCCGGCGGCGGGGAGCTGCGAGTGGGCCGCAAGGTGCGCGCGTTCACCGTGGTGGAGGTTCCCGACGCGGAGAAACTCCCGATCCTGCGGACCTACCTGGAGAAGTGGGGCTGGGAGGTCAACCAGTACTTCAAGGGCGTCACCGCCAAGTCCACCGACGAGGAACTCGTCGCGGCCGCCGGCGACCACCCGGTCTTCCGGATCACGGTCACGAAGTGACCTCGCCGCCCGAGGTTCCCGAGGTTCCCGAGGCGTCCGCGGGCCGCGGGCCCATCGCGGTCAGCGCACGCTGGGCGAGCGGATGCACGCGGACGAGCTCGCCCAGTGACGTGGCACCGCGCGTGACGTCCATGAACGCCTTCCAGGCCGGACGGAAGCCGGTGAGGGCCGCGTGGAACAGGCCAGGACGCCGCTCGAAGAGCGTCAGCATGCTCTTGCCGACGCTCATCTCGACGCCGAGCCCCGCCTTGATCGCGAACGCGTAGTTCAGCGCCTGACGGCGGGTGTCCACCGCGTCGTGCGCCTCCGCGATCCGCACCGCCCACTCCCCCGCGAGCCGGCCCGAGCGCAGCGCGAACGAGATGCCCTCACGGGTCCACGGCTCCAGCAGCCCGGCGGCGTCCCCGCACACCAGCACCCTCCCGCGCGACAGCGGCGAGTCGTCGGCACGGCACCGGGTCAGGTGGCCGGAGGAGATGCTCGGTTCGAACCCGGCCAGACCCAGGCGCCCGATGAACTCCTCCAAGTACCGCTTGGTGGCCGCCCCTTCGCCGCGCGCCGAGATCACCCCGACCGTCAGCGTGTCGCCCTTCGGGAACACCCAGCCGTAGCTGCCGGGCATCGGCCCCCAGTCGATGAGCACCCGCCCCTTCCAGTCCTCGGCGACCGTCTGAGGCACCGGGATCTCCGCCTCCAGGCCGAGGTCCACCTGGTCGAGCTTGACGCCGACATGAGCCCCTATGCGGCTCGCGCTGCCGTCCGCGCCGACCACGGACCGCGCGAGCACGGTCTCGCCGCCCTGCAGGACGACCGCGACCGTGCGCCGGTCCGGCACGGACGAGCCGTGCTGCTCGACGCGCTGGACGGTGACACCCGTGCGCAGTTCAGCGCCCGCCTTCTGCGCGTGCTCGACCAACTGCTGGTCGAACTCGGGCCGGTTGATCAGCCCGAACAGCATCTGCCGGGAGCGGCGGGTCCTGGTGAAGCGGCCGTTGTTCGAGAAGGTGACCGCGTGCACGCGGTCCCGGAACGGCAGCTCGAAGCCGGGTGGCAGGGAGTCGCGCGAGGGGCCGATGATGCCGCCGCCACACGTCTTGTACCGGGGCAGTTCGGCCTTCTCCAGCAGGAGCGCGCGGCGTCCCGCGACTGCCGCCGCGTAGGCCGCCGAGGCGCCCGCGGGGCCCGCGCCCACCACGACGACGTCCCACACCCGCTGCCCGTCGCCCGCCGAAGAGTCGTCCGCCGAAGAGTTCTCGCTGCTCACGATGGTCTACTGCTCCCGATCAAACCGCTGCCGCACCTGTCCCTCCGCATCCTACGGCGGACGTCGCCGCAGCCCACTGTGGGAGGATCTACGGCACTCACTGGTACAACGTCGCACCCACAAGGAGCGTGCCCATGTCGTCGAATCCGGTCGCCGAGACCGTCGCCTCGCTGATGCCCAGGGCGAAGGCGGAGCTCACCGAACTGGTGGCCTTCAAGTCGGTGGCGGACTTCGACCAGTTCCCCAGGAGCGAGAGCGAGGGCGCCGCCCGCTGGGTCGCCGCCGCGCTCGGCGCCGAGGGCTTCCAGGACGTGGCCCTGCTCGACACCCCCGACGGCACGCAGTCGGTGTACGGCTACCTGCCCGGCCCCGAGGGCGCGAAGACGGTCCTGCTGTACGCCCACTACGACGTGCAGCCGCCCCTGGACGAGACCGCCTGGGCCACCCCGCCCTTCGAGCTGACCGAGCGGGACGGCCGCTGGTACGGGCGCGGCGCCGCCGACTGCAAGGGCGGCGTGATCATGCACCTGCTGGCGTTGCGCGCGCTGAGGGCGAACGGCGGCGTCCCGGTGCATGTGAAGGTCATCGCCGAGGGCTCCGAGGAGATGGGCACAGGCGGTCTGGAGCGCTACGCCGAGGAACACCCCGACCTGCTGGAGGCCGACACCATCGTCATCGGCGACGCGGGCAACTTCCGGGTCGGGCTGCCGACGGTCACCTCCACGCTGCGCGGCATGACCCTGGTGCGGGTGGCGATCGACACCCTGGAGGGCAACCTGCACTCGGGCCAGTTCGGCGGCGCCGCCCCCGACGCGCTCGGCGCGCTGATCCGCGTCCTGGACTCGCTGCGCGCGGAAGACGGCTCCACCACGGTCGACGGACTCACCACCGAGTCCCGGTGGGACGGGCTGCGGTACGACGAGGAGCAGTTCCGCCAGGACGCCCATGTGCTGGACGGCGTCGAGCTGATCGGCTCCGGTACGGTCGCCGACCGGATCTGGGCGCGCCCCGCCGTCACGGTTCTCGGCATCGACTGCCCGCCGGTCGTCGGCGCCACCCCGTCCGTACAGGCGAGCGCCCGCGCGCTGGTCAGCCTGCGGGTGCCGCCGGGCGTGGACGCCGTGGAGGCGACCAAGCTCCTCCAGGCCCACCTGGAGGCACATACCCCCTGGGGCGCCCGGGTGACCACCGAGCAGATCGGGCAGGGACAGCCGTTCAGCGCGGACACGACCAGCCCGGCGTACGCGGCGATGGCCGAGGCGATGGCGGTCGCGTACCCGGGCCGGCAGATGCAGTTCGCCGGCCAGGGCGGCTCCATCCCGCTGTGCAACACCCTCGCCGCCCTGTACCCGCGCGCGGAGATCCTCCTGATCGGTCTGAGCGAGCCGGAGGCCCGGATCCACGCGGTGAACGAGAGCGTGTCCCCCGAGGAACTGGAGCGCCTGTCGGTGGCGGAGGCGTTGTTCCTGCGCACCTACGCGGCCCTCTGACCGCTCTGCCCACAGCTAAGGGCCCTCGCCTGCGGGCGGGGGCCCTCTCTACGGTCGTCCCATGGACGTAGTAGAGCTTCTCCCCCGTCTCCATCTCCTGCGCTTCCCGGTCGGCCAGGCCTATCTCTGGCGCGACGGCGACGACCTGACGCTGATCGACGCCGGACCCGCGGGCTCAGCAGCGGCGATCTCCGCATACGCCGAGGGTCGCGTGCGCCGGATCGTGCTCACCCACTTCCACGAGGACCACGCGGGCGGCGCGGGCGAGTTGGCCGCGCTGACCGGTGCGGAGGTGCTGGCCCACCACCTGGACGCTCCTGCGGTACGGGGTGAAGTCCCGGGCCCGTCACCGGTGTTGGAGGACTGGGAGCGCCACCTGCACGCCGAGGCCGTACGGCACCTCCCCCGTGGAGACTATGTGCGCCCGCCGGAGGTCACCGAGGTGTCCGACGGCGACGCACTCGACTTCGGGGGCGGGGCTCGGGTCGTCCACGTCCCCGGGCACACCGACGGCAGCATCGCCCTCCATCTCCCGGAGTACGGCGTGCTGTTCACGGGGGACACGATCGCCGCCTCGCCGGTCGACGGCAGCGTGATCCCGGGCGTGTTCAACCTCGACCGTTCCCAGGTCCTCGCCGCCTGCCACCGGCTCGCCGCACTCGACGCTGACGTGGCCTGTTTCGGTCACGGCGCCCCGGTGATAGGCCGAGCCGGGGCCGCGCTGCGGGAAACGGCGGACACCTACGGCTCCCGGGGCTGACCATGGGGACATGCCGTCCACCACGCGCCTCACCGCCCACGCCGATCTCGCCACCTCACTCGCCTTCCACAGCGACCGCGAACTGGCGGACCTGGTGGCTTCGGGCACACCGGCCGGTGCCGGGATCGGCGGACGGTCGACACTCCTGGAGGTCGACGGCACACAGGTCTTCGTGAAGCGGGTGCCGCTCACCGACATTGAGCGCCGCCCGGACCACGTCCGCTCCACCGCCAACCTCTTCGACCTGCCGGCCTTCTGTCACTACGGCATCGGAGCCGTCGGCAGCCCCGGCTTCGGTGCCTGGCGCGAACTCGCCGTGCACGAGATGACGACCAACTGGGTGCTGTCCGGCCGTTTCCCCGGCTTTCCCCTCCTGCACCACTGGAGGGTCCTGCCCGACACACCCCAACCGCTCCCCGACGAACTCGTCGACGTGGAACGGGCCGTGGCCTACTGGGGCGGATCACCGGGGATGCGTAAGCGCATCGAGGGCCGGCGCACGGCGACCGCGAGTCTGACGCTGTTCCTGGAGTACATGCCGTACACCCTCCACGACTGGTTCGCGGCCCGGCTCCGCACGGACCAGGCCGACTCCGCCTGCGCCCTCGTGGAGCGGGACCTCGACGCCGTCACCGGGTTCCTGCACCAGCAAGGGCTCCTGCACCTCGACGCCCACTTCGGCAACATCCTCACCGACGGGAACCGGCTCTGTCTGACCGACTACGGCCTGTCCCTCTCGTCCCGCTTCCAACTCTCCGCGGACGAGCGCGACTTCTTCGACCGGCACCGCCCCTACGACCGCGCCTACGCCTTCTCCTACCTCGTCCACTGGCTGGTCGTCGACCAGTACGGCCTCGGCAGGGACGAGCGCGAGGAGTTCATCCGCGCCTGCGCCGACGGCAAGCGACCCGAGGGCATCCCGCGGGCCGCCGCCGAACTCATCTCCCGATACGCCCCACTCGCCGTACTGGTGGGCGACTTCAACCGGCGGTTCGAGCAGGAGAGCAGACACACGCCCTACCCGGGTGATCAGCTGCTGAGGACGATGTCCTCCTCGCGTCCCACGATCGTCGGCTCCTCGGGGAAGTGACAGGCGGTCAGATGGCCCTCGGGGTTCCCCTCGACACGGACCAGCGGCGGCTCCTCGGTCGAGCACCGGTCCTGCGCCTTCCAGCAGCGAGTACGGAACCGGCAGCCGGAGGGCGGATCGACCGGTGAGGGGACGTCCCCCGCCAGCCGGATGCGTTCCCGGCGCCGGATGCCGTCCGGGTCTGCCTCCGGGACGGCGGACAGCAGCGCGTGGGTGTACGGGTGCCGGGGCCGGGTGTAGAGCGTCTGCCGGTCGGCGACCTCGACGATCTTGCCGAGGTACATCACCGCGACGCGCTCGCAGAAGTGGCGTACGACCGCGAGGTCGTGGGCGATGAAGACGAACGCGATACCGAACTCCCGCTGGAGGTCCTGGAGCAGGTTGACGATCTGCGCCTGGATGGACACGTCCAGCGCGGACACGGGTTCGTCGGCCACGATGAGCTTGGGCCTGAGGGCGAGGGCACGGGCGATGCCGATGCGCTGACGCTGCCCGCCGGAGAACTCGTTGGGGTAGCGGTTGTAGTGCTCGGGGTTGAGGCCCACCGTCTCCAGCAGTTCCTGGACCCGCCGTCTGTGTCCCTGGGGCGGGTTGATTCCGTTGAGCCGCATCGGCGTCTCCACGATGGTGCCGACCGTGTGCCGTGGGTTCAGCGATGAGTACGGGTCCTGGAAGATCATCTGGAGGTTGCGGCGAGCCTCCTTCATGCGGGTCACGGGTGTGTGGGTGATGTCCTCCCCGTCGAACACGACGGTGCCGGCGGTCGGTTCCAGCAGCCGCGTGACCAGGCGGCCCGTGGTCGACTTGCCGCAGCCGGACTCCCCGACCAGCCCGAGCGACCGACCGGCCCCGACCGTGAAGTCGACGCCATCGACGGCGTGCACGGCACCGATCTGGCGCTGGAACACGACGCCGTGCCGGATGGGGAAGTGCTTTTGCAGCCCGGTTACTTCGAGCAGGTTCTCACCGGCCGGTGGCGCCACGGCGGGAACGCCCTGCTCTGCGGGAAGGGGCTCGGTGGTGCTCACGGCATGCTCCTGTTCGTCCGCCGCCCTCACTGCGCGGCCCCGGCGGCCCTGCGGCCGCGGATCTCGTCCTTGGTCTGCGGAGTGAGGTGACAGGCGGCGAGATGCCGGTCGGTTCCGGAGACGGCCAGCAGTTCGGGTGGCTGGACCGAGCAACGCCCGTCGCCCACCCAGCCCTTGTAGGTGCAGCGGGGATGGAAGGCGCAGCCGCCCGGCGGGTTGATCAGGCTCGGCGGCTGGCCGGCGATCGGGTTCAGCCGACGGTCCACGTCACCGGTGATCTGCGGCATCGACTCCAACAGGCCCCAGGTGTAGGGGTGTTCAGGGTGCTTGAGGACGTCCCGGACGGTGCCGTACTCGATGCGTCGGCCGCCGTACATCACCAGGATGTCGTCGGCGATGTCGGCCACCACGCCGAGGTCGTGCGTGATGAGGATGACGGCGGAGCCGAACTCCTCCTGGAGGTCACGGATCAGGTCCAGGATCTGCGCCTGGACGGTGACGTCGAGGGCGGTGGTGGGCTCGTCGGCGATGAGCAGTTCGGGGTCGCAGACCAGCGCCATGGCGATCATGGCGCGTTGCCGCATACCGCCGGAGAACTGGTGCGGATAGTCCTTCGCCCGCCGCTCCGGCTGCGGGATGCCGACCCGTTTCAGCATCTCGACCGCGCGGTCCCGGGCCTCCTTCTTGGAGACCTTGTGGTGCACCTGGTAGGCCTCGGCGATCTGGGCGCCGACGGTGAAGTACGGGTGCAGGGCGGACAGCGGGTCCTGGAAGATCATGGAGACCGTCCGGCCGCGCAACCCGCGCATCTCGCGTTCCGGCAGGGCGACCAGCTCCCGGCCCTCCAGCCGGATCTCACCGGAGACCTGGGCACGCGTGCCCTTGTGCAGGCCGAGCAGGGCCAGCGAGGTCACCGACTTTCCCGAGCCGGACTCGCCGACGATACCGAGGGTGCGGCCCTTCTCCAGCGTGAAGGAGACACCGTCCACGGACTTGACGACGCCGTCCTCGGTGGGGAAGTGCACCCTCAGGTCCCGTACGTCGAGGAAGGATTCGGGGGCGGGCGTGAGGTCCGCGGGCTGTGGAGAGGTCTGCAGGGACACTGGGCTTTCCTTACGCGGCTGTCGGGTCTCAGGCGAGGCGTACACGGGGGTCGACGAGGCCGTACACGACGTCGACGACCACGTTCGCGATCACCACGAACGTGGCGGCGAAGAGCGTGGTGCCGAGGATGACCGGCAGGTCGGAGTTCTGCACCGAGTCCACCGCCAGCTTGCCGACGCCGTTGATGCCGAACACCGACTCGGTGATCACCGCGGAGCCGCCGATCAGGGAGCCGACGTCCATGCCGAAGATGGTGATGATCGGGGTGATCGCGGCCCGCAACCCGTGTTTGAGGACGACCTTGCCGGCCGGCAGCCCCTTGGCGCGGGCGGTGCGCATGTAGTCCTCGGCGAAGACCTCCAGCATGGAGGAGCGGGTGAGCCGGGTGTACATCGCGAGGTAGACGATGACCAGCGTGGCCCAGGGAAGGATGAGCCCCTGGAACCAGGCGGACGGATCCTGGGTGATCGGCGTGTAGCCGGACGCGGGCAGGACCTGCCACTTGTCGACGAACAGGAACAGCAGCAGCAGACCGATGAAGTAGATCTGCACGGAGACGCCGACCAGCGCCAGTCCCACCGCTGCCTTGTCGGCGGCCCGGCCCCTGCGGACCGCGGCCACCATGCCGAGGCCGACGCCCAGGACCAGGAAGACCACCGCGGCGCCGAGACCGAGCGAGAGGTCCGCCGGGAAGTCGTCCAGCAGGGTGGTGAGGACCGGTGTGTCGGTCTGGAAGGAGAGGCCGAGACACGGCGCGCCGCAGTGCACGCGCACGCTCTGGTCGCCGTAGTCACGGCCGACGAAGAGCCCCTTGAAGAACTCCCAGAACTGGGTGACGAAACTCTGGTCGAGGCCCAGGGAGTGCCTGATCTCCGTCAGCCGGGACGGCGAACAGGTCTTCCCGCAGGCCAGGAGCGCGGGGTTGGAGGGCAGCGCGTAGAAGATGACGAAGGTGATCGCGGTGATCACCAGCAGGATCATGGCCGCTGCCAGCAGGCGTCGGACGAGGTAGCGCAGCATGTCGTGCTGGACCCTGACGTGAGTGGGGTGCCCGCCGGCCGGAGCGCGCCGGCGGGCCGGAGAGGAAGCGTCAGCTCTTGACGTAGGCGTGCACGAGGCTGGGCTCGCCCATGATCGTGTCGTCGATGACACCACCGATCTTGGTGCCACCCACATCGCTCATGTTCATGTACATCAGCGGGACCACGCCGGCGTCCTTGAGGATCTGCTCGTCCAAGGCCCCGTAGGCGGCGTTGCGCTGGTTGATGTCGGTCATCTTGCCGATCTTGTCGATCTGCGCGTTGACCTTCGGGTCGTTCAGGTACGACAGGTCCTGGTTGGACTGCGGAAGGTTCTTGATCTGCCGTCCGTCGAAGAGGGTGGGCAGAACGGTGGAGGCGTTCGGCCAGTCAGCGATCCAGTCGCCCCAGGTCAGGTCGTACTGGTTCTTCACGTTGTTCACGATGCTGAAGTAGTTGTTCTTGTCGAGCGGGCTGATGTTCACCGTGATGCCGATCTTCGCGAGCGAGGTCTTCACCGCGTCGGCGAAGTGCTCCTGCGTGGGGATGTTCTCCACCGACAGCGACATGGTGAGCTTCGGATTGCCGGCCTGCTTCATCAGCGCCTTGGCCTTGGTGAGGTCACCGGCGGGGTTGCTGCTGTAGAGGTCGAAGTTCTTGTGGCCGTCGATGCCGGGAGGCAGCACCGTGGACGCGTAGTCGCCGTAGACCGAACCGCCGAAGGCCCCGCGGACGGTGGTCTTGTCGACGGCGTCCTCGATCGCCTCGCGGACCCTGATGTCCTTGACCCGGCCGGTGTTGATCGCCATGTAGTTGATGCCCGGTGCCGGGATCTTGTAGAAGCGCGACTTCAGCGACGGGTCGTTCGCGAACGTCGTCAGGTCGGAACCGGCGATCGGCGTCTGGGTGATCGCGGTCTGGGCGGTTCCGGCGTCGGACTTGATCTGCTGGTCGATGGCGGACTGGTCCTGTCCGAACTTCACGTCGAACTCGTTGACGTTCTGCTCGCGGATCGGGTCGGTCGACCGGCTCCAGTGCTTGTTCCTGCCGAGGACGAGTTCCTTGCCGTGGCTGTACGACTTGATCATGTACGGCCCGTCGGACCAGACGTGTGTGTCGTACGTCGAGGCGGTGTCGTGTGCCTTGGGCACCGCCGACCACCCGGTCATCGCCGTCGTCTCGTTGAAGTCGGCGACCGGCTGGTCGAGGTGGAAGACGAGGGTGTACTTGTCCGGAGTCTGGATCGAGCTCAGCTGCTGTCCCTTGAACGGGCCCTTGTAGGAGTCGCCGCCGACCAGCCACTGACTCGCGTACGGCGGGCCGCCGTTGATGTCCGGGGAGAACGCCCGCTCCACGCCGTACTTGACGTCCTGCGCCGTGACCGCGGTGCCGTCCTGCCACTTGATCCCGTGGCGCAGGTGGAAGGTCCACACCGTGGCGCCCTTGCTGGAGGTTCCCGTGTCGGTGGCCAGGTCGCCGACCAGCTTGGGCTGGGGCCCCGTCTCGTCCCATCCGGTGAGGGTGCGGACGAGTTCGTAGTCCATGCTCGCCCCCTCGGTGGTGTACGTCCGCTGGGGGTCGATGTGGTTGAAGTCCGCGTCGTCGAGGATCGTCAGCGTTCCGCCCTTCGACGGGGAGCCGCTGCCGGTGCTGCTGGAGGAGCCCCCGCAGGCGGTGGCCCCCAGGGCGATGGCCACGGCGGTCGCCGTGAGCGTGAACGTGCGCGTTCTGCGCGTCATCAGGAAACTCCGATCTTGTACGTGCTCGGCTCGTCGGTCCGTGTCAGGACCCGCCGGCCGGTGCTCGGGGCCGGTCGCGTCAGGTGCGCGCGGCGCGAGGATCGAGGGCGTCGCGGACTCCGTCTCCGAGGAGGTTGAGAGCCAGGACGAGGATCAGCAGCAGGACCCCGGGGATGAACAGGTACATCGGGTCCTGCAGGAAGTACTGGGAGGCGTCCGACAACAGGGCCCCCCAGTCCGGGTTGGGCGGGACGACGCCGACGCCCAGGTAGGACAGGGCCGCCTCGGTGGTGATGTTCTGCGGGACGGCGAGCGCGAAGGAGATCAGGATCGGCGCCCACAGGTTCGGCAGCAGTTGGCGGAAGAGGATGTGCCCCGGGCCGGCGCTCATGATCCGCGCGGCGTCGACGAACTCCCGCTCGCGCAGGGACAGTACCTGGCCCCGGACCAGGCGGGCGGTGTAGGCCCAGGCGAACGCCGCGATGTTGAGGACCAGGACCAGCAGCCGCAGGTTCTCGTCGGTGCCGCCGTGTTCGTTGGTCTGTAGCGCGTTCTGGATGACCGGGGTGAGCGCGATGATGAACAGCAGTTGCGGGAACGCCAGCATCACGTCCATGACACGTGACAGCACCGAGTCGACCCAGCCGCCGGAGTAGCCCGCCGCGAGTCCGGCCACGACACCGACGACGGTGGACAGCGCGGCCGAGGCGAAGCCGACGAGGAGCGAGGTGCGCAGGCCGTGCACGACCCGGGCGAACAGGTCGTATCCCGTGCCCGGTTCGACACCCAGCAGATGGTGGAGGCTGATGCCGCCCAGCGATCCGTAGGGAAAGTTGCCGGTGTCCGGGTCGATCGCCCGGCCGTCCGGGGTGATGGGCCCCCAGCCGGTCAGCGCGGTGAGCACCGGAGCCAGCAAGGCGATCACGATGAACAGGACGGTCACCACGAACGCGGCCAAGGTGACCTTGTCCCGCCTGATCCGGTTCCAGGCCATGCGGGTCGGCGAGCGTCCGGCGACGGCGGGCGCGGCGGCTGGGGAGGCTCCGGCCGGTTCGTCCGCCTCGGGCGTGGTGCCGGTGGCGTTCTGGACCGGCTGATGCTGCGTGGTCATCGTACGGACGTCCCGGAGGTGAGCTGGGGCTGCCGCGGGGTGGCCGCGGTCGCCGGGGGAAGGGACGCGTCAGGGGACGGGCCCCTGGGCGAAAGGCCTGGACGGCGGCCGGTGTCGGCGCCGTGAAGACTCTGCGGACTGTCGCAACGCCTCGCCGACCTGGTCAAGGCGGTACAGGGGCGGAAAAGTGATTGTTTGCGGAGGTTGCCAAGAGTTGACGAGAGCGAGACGTTTCGTTAGCTCTGACATAGAGGTATTGCGACGCACTCTTGGCCGGCGCGCGGTGCACGGAAGCGCCGGACAGTCCGTACGCACCTGGCTCCGCACCACATGGGCGTACCCGTGGGAGCCCCGCCGGCACCAGAGCGCGGCGGGGCTCCCACGACGGGTCAGCCGATCGGGATCCCGGCTTCGAGGTACAGCGCCGCCCCGCGTTCCCGCGCCCGCAGGGCCCAGCGCAGCCGCTCGTAGCGGACCGGCGGCAGCAGGTCGGCGGCCTCTTCCTCGGAGGCGAAGCACCAGTCGCGCAGCTCGGGCCCCGGCAGCAGGAGGCGACCGGCCTCGGTGGAGTCCAGGCGTCCGCCGTCGAAGAGGAGGCGCAGACCGCCGTAACCGGGCGGCGCGGGCGCCTCCCAGTCGACGACCAGGAGGCGGGGTACGTCGTCGAGGCGGATGCCTGTCTCCTCGGTGACCTCGCGCATGCCGGCGCGGGCCGGAGCCTCACCGGGTTCGACGACACCGCCGGGGAACTCCCAGCCGGCCTTGTAGGTGGGGTCGACGAGCAGCACCCGGTCCTGCTCGTCGAAGAGGAGGACACCCGCGGCGATCGTCTCGGCGGTCGGCTCGGGCGTCTGCACGATGTCGCAGACGGGCACGGTGCCGCGGCTGACGGCCTCGGCGATCCGCGAGGCGGTCTCGTACGGTGTGAGGGCGCTGGTGTCGATCAGGTGCGCGTCCGCCGTGAGCCAGGAGGCGAGAGCGGATCGGTACGGGTCTATGTGGTCGTAGGACCACTGCCGTATGCGTATCTCCCCGTCCGGGAGGCCCGGCGGGACCTCGCGTCTGGCTATGCGCTCACGCAGGATCGTTTCCGCCGGTGCGAGGAGCACATGCCGGACGGCGATCCGGCGTGCGGCCAGACCACCGAAGATCTCGTCCCGGTAGTCCTGGCGCAGGAGGGTCATCGGGACCACCAGGGTCCCGCCCAGCTCAGCGAGCATCGCGGCCGCCGTGTCGATCACGAGTCGTCGCCAGATCGGCAGGTCCTGGAAGTCGTTGACCTCGGCGAGGTGCTTGGGCGGCAGCAGGTGCGTGAGTCCTCCGCCGATGACCTCGGGGTCGAAGAGCGTGCTGTTCGGGATCAGTTCGATCAGTTCCCGTGCGGTGGTGGTCTTCCCCGCACCGAACGCGCCGTTGATCCAGACGATCACGTTTCCCCCTCTTCAGCCGGCCCCCTGAGGCTTGCCCGCTCCACCCTGCCACGGAAACCAGCCGCAGTAGAGGGCGCACAGACGGGCGCCGGTGCCCCCTCCCGTCGGGGGCACCGGCGCCACGTCCTGGGTCGGGCCCCGTCAGCCGTTCTGCACGGGGCCACGCTCGTCCACGATGTTGCTGTCGGGGGCGATGGTGTGGTCGAGGGTGCTGAGAGTCTTGTCGACGTCGAGGTCCGCGAGTTCCCCGCTCACGGCGTGGGACGGGGTGATGGCCGCGACGACGAAGCCGGTGGCGAGGGAGGCGATGGCGAGCATGCTGCGCTTCTTCATGCCGGGTTCAACTGGCGAACGCCCTCGGAGTCACGCCCCGCGTCTGGGTGATCGGGACAGCGCCGGACGCCCGGGGTGAGGGGCCCGGCCCGCGGACCCGACGGACCTGGAGTCGCCGCGCCGCCGTCGGACCAGGTCGGCGGCGGCCTCGGGCCACGCGGGGTGCTCGAAGGCGAAGCCGGCGTCGAGCAGCCGACCGGGGACGACACGGCGGCTTTTCAGCAGCAGCTCGGTGTCCGAGCGCAACGCGAAAGCACCCAGTTCCGCCATCCACCGGGTCGCCGGCAGACCTACCGGAACATTCCAGGCGGAGCGCAGGGCGCGCATGAAGGCACGCTGCGGCAGAGGCGCGGGGGCGGCGAGGTTCACGGGGCCGTGGAGGTCGTCCCGGTCGACGAGGAAGTCGACCGCGCGGACGAAGTCCCGGTCGTGGATCCAGGACACGTACTGGGCGCCGCCCGCCACCGGGCCACCGAGGCCGAGACGCGTCAGCCACGACAGCACGTCGAAGACACCGCCCCGGTCCGGGCTCATCACCATGGCGGAGCGCAGGGCGACCTTGCGGGTGTGCGGGGTCGCCGCCAGCTCCTGGGCGCGTTCCCAGTGGGTGGCGATCTCGACGCTGTGGGCCCAGTAGTCCGGAACACCGGGTTCGGTGCCGCCGAGCAGGCCCGTCCGCTCGTCGTTCGGCGCGTCGAACCGGTGGGCGTAGACCGTGGCCGTACTCATCTGCAGCCAGACCCGGGGCGGCCTCGTCGCGGCCGCGATCGCCTCGCCCACCGCCGACGTGGAGCGAACCCGGGAGTCCATCATCGCCTTCAGGTTGGCCTCGGTGTAACGACAGCTGACACTGCGCCCGGCCAGATTGATCACGACGTCACTGCCGTCGATCTCCTCCGCCCACCGCCCCGGCGTCTCGCCGTCCCAGGCGACTTCGCGTTCCCGTTCCGGCCGCCTCGTCAGGACGAGGACCTCGTGGCCCGCCGCCGTCAGCGCTCGATCCAGGATGGTGCCGACCTGCCCGGTTCCGCCGGGTATCACGATCTTCATGGGCTTCCCCCTTGTCCGAGGCAACCCTAGCGCACTTATTTGAACGTGTTCAAAAGAAGGTCGTCGGCGAATGAAACGGCCCGGCCGACCCACATGGGTCCGCCGGGCCGATCGAGTGAGACGATCCTGCCGAATTCCGTCAGACAGCCGCCGGGGCGACCCGCCGGGCGAGGGCCGCAGCCGCCGCGCCGACCAGCCCCGCGTCCGTGCCCATCTGCGCGGGCTCCACCCGCAGGTGCCGCACGAAGGACAGGGTCGCGTAGTCGCTCAGGGCCTTGCGCAGGGGGCCGAACAGCACGTCGCCGGCCTTGCCCACGCCGCCGCCGACGACGGCGATGTCGATCTCGACGAGGGTCGCGGTGGCCGCGATGCCGGCGGCCAGCGCCTGGGCGGCCCGCTCGAAGGAGGCCACGGCCACCGGGTCGCCGCCCCGGGCGGCGGCGGCCACCGCGGCGGCGGAGGTGTCCCCGTCCGGGCCGGGCCGCCAGCCGTTCTCGAGCGCCCTGCGCGCGATGTTGGGGCCGCTCGCGATGCGCTCCACGCAGCCGCGCGCACCGCACGGGCACGGGTCACCGTCGAGGTCCACGCTGATGTGGCCGATGTGACCCGCATTGCCGGTCGGGCCGGGGTGCAGTCGGCCGTTGAGGACCAGGCCGCCACCGACTCCCGTCGACACCACCATGCAGAGCGCGTTGTCGTGCCCACGGGCGGCGCCCTGCCAATGCTCGGCGGCCGTGATCGCCACACCGTCCCCGATCAGCTCGACGGGCAGCCCCCCGGCCGCCGCCTTCACTCGCTGGACCAGCGGATAGTCGCGCCAGCCCGGCACGTTCACCGGACTGACCGTGCCCAGGGAGGCGTCCACCGGGCCCGCGCTGCCGATCCCGAGGGCGATGGCGCGCCCCCACAGCGGCGACGCGGTCAGCTCGGCGAGCACCTCCTCGACGGCCCGCATCACGGTGTCGCCGTCTTCCCGGGCGGGCGTGGCGCGCTGCGCGCGAGCCTGGATCCGGCCGTGGCCGTCCACCAGCGCCCCGGCGATCTTGGTGCCGCCGATGTCGAGCGCGGCCACGAGGTCGGTGTGCATCAGTGTCGGATCTCCCCGTCAGACATCGGAACAACCTTGGGAACAGCCATGAAGAGTGTGCGGGCAACCATGCGGGAACGCAGGCCGGTCTCGCGGTGGGGCGCAGGCCGGAGATTGCACTGGACAGTGTCTCTCGCATCTGACAACGTTGTCCAGGCTCTATGCTCGACGCCACATCCTCATACGAAATTATGGACCGCCACGTTCCCCTCACGAACCGTGCGTCCCCTCATGAACCGCCGCACCCCCGTGGACGACAGGACAGGAACCCGCAGCGTGCCCGAGACCCACCACCGCGCCGAGCGCCTCGCCGGAAACCGCTACGGCAATCGCCCGACCATGAAGGACGTGGCCGCGCGGGCCGGCGTCGGGCTGAAGACGGTCTCGCGCGTGGTCAACGGTGAGCCCGGTGTCACGACGGAGACCGAGCGGCGTGTCCAGGAGGCGATCGACGCTCTCGGCTTCCGCCGCAACGACAGCGCGCGCGTGTTGCGCAAGGGCAGCACCGCCAGCATCGGCCTGGTCCTGGAGGACCTCGCGGACCCGTTCTACGGCCCGCTCAGCCGCGCGGTCGAGGAGGTGGCCCGAGCCCACGGCGCCCTGCTCATCAACGGTTCCAGCGCGGAGGACCCGGAGCGTGAGCGGGAGCTGGTGCTGGCACTGTGCGCACGGCGGGTGGACGGGCTGGTGGTGATCCCCGCCGGTGACGACCACCGCTATCTGGAGCCCGAGCTGAAGGCAGGCGTGGCGACGGTGTTCGTGGACCGTCCGGCCGGGCACATCGACGCCGACGTCGTCGTCTCGGACAACTACGGCGGCGCCCGGGACGGCGTGGCTCACCTGATCGCGCACGGACACCGGCGGATCGGGTTCATCGGCGACATGCCCCGCATCCACACCTCCGCCGAGCGCCTGCGCGGCTACCGGGCCGCCCTGGAGGACGCCGGGATAACGGTGGAGGACTCCTGGATGTCGCTGGGCGTGACCGATCCCGAGCGGGTGCGCCGGGCGACCGAGGAGATGCTCACCGGCCCCTCCCCCGTCACCGCCGTCTTCGCCGGCAACAACCGGGTGACGGTCACCGTGATCCGGGTCCTGGCGGAACACCGGCGGCAGGTCGCCCTCGTCGGCTTCGACGACATCGAGCTGGCCGATCTGCTGCGGCCCGGGGTCACCGTCGTCGCCCAGGACGCGGCCACCCTCGGCCGTACGGCCGCCGAGCGGCTGTTCCGCCAACTGGACGGCACCCTGCTCACCCCGGAGCGGATCGAGCTGCCGACCCGGCTGATCACCCGCGGCTCTGGCGAGCTGCCACCGACGGACTGAGCGGCCCATGAAGGATCTCACCCTGAAGGCATTGGGCCTGGCCGAGGCGCCGCGCGATCATCCGCTGCTCTATCCGGGCGGGTGGCCGCGGGACTCCGGACTCCTCGACGGTGACCGGCTGCTGCCCCTCGACGTCTTCGTGCACCCCGACCGCACCGCCGTCCTGGCCGTCGGCTCCAACGCCAGCCCGGCCCAACTGCGGCACAAGATGGCCGAGTTCGGGATCACATCGCCGATTCCGATGGTCAGGGCCCGGGTCACCGGCCTCGACGTGGGGGTCTCCGCACACGTCAGCCGCCTGGGGTACGTGTCCGCGTCCCCCTTCGACGCGCCGGGAGTGGTACGGGAGTTGTTCGTCACCTGGCTCGACGACGAGCAACTCGCGGTGGTCGACGCGAGCGAAGGGGTGCCGCTGCCGAACGGCAACTTCCACCGCGCCTGGCTGCCCGCGCCCGAGGTGCGCGTCGAGCCGGCGCCCGGAGTGACGCTGCCTGGCGTGTACGCGTACGTCAACCGCCACGGCGTCCTGCACGACGGCACCGGCGTGCCTCGCACACACCCGGGCCAGCGGTCCCTGCTCAGCGAACTCCTCGTGGGATCCGCCCGGTTGAGGGAACTCTTCGGCATCACCCCGGAGGAGTTCTGCGCCCGGGCGCGGGCCGATCGGCGGTTGTGCGAGCAGGGCACGCGGCTGTTCAAGGACGAGAAGCTGGTGACGACCTCGGGGTTGGAGCGGTACACGGAGGGCGGGGGCTGAGGAGGCCGCCTGCGGCGATGTCGCGGGCGTGTTCGGCCGACCGTGGACGCGGTGAGACCTCCATGTCTTCGGCGTTCGGTCCTCGTTCAGCAGACCGGGAGTCCGGGTATCGGGGAGTCGTTGTCGCCGCCCTTGATGTAGACGTCGCTGACGTAGACGTTCGTGTTGCCGCTGTCATCGTCGGTCTTCGCCCACCAGACGTTGGTCCACTGGCCGTACGTCTCGCGGCGGCCCAGGTTCTGCTGGCAGTAGAAGTAGTTGGTCCCCGCGTTGAGGACGCCGGCCTCGGCGCCGGAGTCGGTGTACGAATCGGCGGTGCGCCAGACCTCGCAGTTGTACTTGCCGCCGCCGATGGAGTGGCAGGCGGGGGCCTGCGTGGTCTCCGTGCCTCCCCCGCCCGTGCCGCCACCGCCCGTCGTGCCGCCGTCGCCGGAATCCCCGTCCGACGACCCACCGGAGGTGCCGCCGCCGGTGGTGGTGCCGCTGCCCGAGGTCTTGGCCGGGGACGAGGTGGTGGCCCGGTCCGCGGTCTCCGTGCCGGGTTCGGCCCCGGGCGACTGTGTCGCGGTCGGATTCTTGCCGTCGCCCTGGTCGGTGGGCTCGGGGGAGTCCGAACGCTCGGCGTCGGCACGGTCTGCGGCGGCGGAGGCCGCGGCGGAGGTGACCGACGCCGTGGGCCGGTTGTCGGCCGAGGCATCGCCCGTGAGGTCCAGGACTGCGACGGTGGCCCCGGCGGCCACGAGCACGACGGTCGCGGCCGCGGCGGCGAGCACAACGGCCTTGCGTCGGGTGGGACCGGAGGCGGAGGGGCCGGAGGCGGACATGGGGCCGGTGGCTGCGGGCTCCGATCCCGCGGGGGCGGGCGCTCCGAAGCCGTGCGCGTGCGGCCCGGGCGGGACTCCGGGGCCCGGGTGACCGGTGTGGCCGGCCCGGCCGGTGGGACCCGCCTGCCCGGGGACCCCGATCTGTTCAGTGGGGTCCGGTTGACCGGTCGTCTCTGGCTGGCCGGTCGCCTCTGATCGGCCGGTCGTCTCTGGCTGACCGCCGTGGCTCGTCGGCCCGCCGTGAACCGTGGGTCCAGTTGCCCCGGGGCCGCCGGTCCCGTGCGCCGCCGGTGCTCCCGGTGCGGGGAGAGGGGTTCCCTGCTCCCCCGGCGCACCCTGCCCCGTAGCCTCCAACTCCCGCCCGGCCGGTCCGCCCGGTCCCACCGGCTCCACCGGTCCGAACCCCGGCGGTGCCGCAGGCACACTCCGCTCCGTCGGCCCAGTCTCGGTCCGCTCTGTCTCCGTCCGCCCCGTCTCCGTCCGCGCGGGCGCCGGATCCACCGACCCGCGCAACGTCGTCGTCGGCGTGTCCGTGCCGGCCGTGTCCGCCACGGCCCGCAGCAGGTCGCGGGCTTCCTCGGCACCGGGACGGGACTCCGGACGCTTGTCGAGGAGTCGCCTCAGGACGGGGCCGAGGTGGCCGGCGCGGCGGGGCTCCGGCAGTGGCTCGGTGACGATCGCGGTGAGCGTGGAGAACGTGGACGTACGGCGGAACGGGGAGGAACCCTCGACGGCCGCGAACAGCGTGGCACCGAGGGCCCAGATGTCGGAGGCGGGGCCCGGGTCCGCCCCCTGGGCCCGCTCGGGGGCAAGGTAGTCCAGCGAACCGACGAGTTCGCCGCTGCGGGTGAGATGGGTGGCCGAGCCGTCGCCCGGGTCCTCCACCTTCGCGATGCCGAAGTCGGTCAGGACGACGCGGCCCGAGCGGTCGAGCAGGATGTTGCCGGGCTTCACGTCCCGGTGCAGTACGCCCGCACGATGGGCGGCGACGAGCGCGTCCATCACCTCGGCGCCGATACCGGCCGCCTCGCGCGGGTCGAGCGTGCCGCGCTCGCGCAGGACGCCGTCCAGCGAGGGGCCGTCCACCAGTTCCATGATGATCAGCGGACGTCCGTCGACCTCGGCCACGTCGTGCACGGCCACCACTCCGGGGTGGCGCACCCGGGCCGCCGCACGGGCCTCACGCTGCATCCGCAGCCGCAGACCGGCGAGTTCGGGCCCGTCGGCGTCGGTGTAGGTGCGCAGTTCCTTGACGGCGACCTCACGCCCGAGCACCTCGTCGACGGCCCGCCAGACCACACCCATGCCGCCACGCCCGAGCTGTGCCACCACGCGATAGCGCCCGGCCAGCAACCTCCCGACCTCGTCCGCCCGTTCGTGCTCCCCCGAAGACACCGCCGCCCCGTTCCTCTGACACGTCCGTGAATTGCCGTACAGACTACGGGGCGGGAGTGACAGCGCCGGCGAACGGATGCGGCTGTAACAGGCCCGCTACTTCGCGGAGACCGTCAGGTCGGCTCGCCTCGGTGCCGCGAAGCCCTCGAGGTCCGCGCGGGTCAGGCCGCTGCGGCGGGCGACCTCGGCGATGTCGAGGGCGCCGCAGTCCAGGCCGCGCAGCAGGTAGCCGCTGAGGGCCTTGGCGGTGGCGGGCTCGTCCATGACGTCGCCGCCGGTGCGGTTGGCGTAGCGGGTGAGGCGGGCGGCGGCCTGTTCGAAGCCCTCGCGGTAGAAGGCGAAGACGGCCGCGTACCGGGTGGGGATGTGGCCGGGGTGCATGTCCCAGCCCTGGTAGTAGGCGCGGGCCAGGGCGCGTCGGGTGAGGCCGTAGTGCAGCCGCCAGGCGTCGTGGACCTTCGCCGTCGGGCCGACCGGCAGGACGTTCGTCGAGCCGTCCGACACGCGTACGCCGGTTCCGGCGGCCGCGACCTGCATGATCGCCTTGGCGTGGTCGGCAGCCGGGTGATCGCTGGCCTGGTGGGCGGCGGACACCCCCAGGCAGGCGCTGTAGTCGAAGGTGCCGTAGTGGAGGCCGGTGGCACGGCCCTCGGCGGCCTGGATCATGCGGGCGACCGTGGCGGTGCCGTCGGTGGCGAGGATGGACTGGCTGGTCTCGATCTGGATCTCGAAGCCGATCCGGCCGGGCTCCAGCCCGCGCGCCTTCTCGAAGGCCTCCAGGAGCCGCACCATGGCGGTGACCTGCTCGGGATACGTCACCTTCGGCAGCGTCAGCACCAGCCCGGCGGGCAGACCGCCGGCCTCCATCAGGCCGGTGAGGAAGATGTCCAGGGTGCGGATGCCGCGGTCGCGGACGGGTGCCTCCATGCACTTCATGCGGATGCCCATGTACGGGGCCGCCGTGCCGTCCTGGTACGCCTGGGCGATCAGCCGCGCCGCGCGGGCCGCCGTCTCGTCCTCCTCTGCGTCCGGGCGGGGTCCGTAGCCGTCCTCGAAGTCGACACGCAGGTCCTCGATGGGCTCCTGCTCCAGCTTGGCGCGGACGCGGGAGTACACCGGCTCGGCGAGTTCGTCGGAGAGACCGAGGACGGCGGCGAGGGACTCGGCGCTCGGGGCGTGTTCGTCGAGGGCGGCGAGGGCCTGGTCGCCCCAGGAGCGGACGGTGCCGGCGGCGAACACGTCGCCGGGGACGTAGACCGTGTGGACGGGCTGGCGGGTGCCGGGGTCCCCGGGGTAACGGCGCTCCAGCTCGGCGTCGACCGGCGCGAGGGAGGCGCTGATCTCCTCGCTGACGGCTCCCGCGAGGCTCGTCGCCACCTGCTCCTGCCGGCCCTGACTCATTCCGCACCCTCCTGTTTTCCGCTCTACGGAATCAACAATCCGTAGATCGAAGTTATCCGTGCGGCTTCCCGACGGTCAACACCCCGCCCGTGCCCTGATCCACAGCGTTCACTGCCGCTCCCGGGAACCTCTGTGCCCCCTTTCACACTTCGGCTCGCACCTTCATCCTGATCTCTGGGGAGGGAATCACATGGGGCACAACTCAAGCATGACGCGTCGCATGGGCATGAGATCGGCGGTGGCCACCGCGCTGACCGTCCCGCTGTTGGGCACGGTCCCGACCTCGGCGGCCAAACCGAGAACCCGCCGTCTGGAGGTCATGACGTTCAATCTGCGCTTCGCGAGCACCACCGAGCCCAACAGCTGGGCGGCCCGCCGTCCGGTGATGCGCGAGCTGTTGCGCCGCGAGGCACCCGACGTGATCGGCACCCAGGAGGGCCTCTACCCGCAACTGCTCGACATCCGCTCCGACCTCGGACCGCACTACGACTGGATCGGCACCGGCCGCGAGGGCGGCAGCCACGACGAGGCCGTGGCGGTCTTCTACGACACCCGGCGCCTGACGCCGACCGAGCACGACACCTTCTGGCTCTCCGACACGCCCAGGGTGATCGGCTCGAACACCTGGGGCGCCCGCCTCCCCCGCATCGTCACCTGGATCCGGTTCAGCGATCTGCACGACGGCGGACGTGAGTTCTACGTTCTCAACACCCACTTCGACCACGTGAGCCCGTACGCACGCGCGCGCTCCGCGTCCCTCGTCGGTGACCGGATCGCGAAATTCGACCGGGCCCTACCGTCCATCGTGACCGGCGACTTCAACGCGGCGGCCCACAAGAGCGAGGCCTACGACACCCTCCTGGGCACCGGACTCGTCGACACCTGGGACACGGCCGCCGAGCGCAGCAGGCTCTACGCGACCTTCCACGGCTACCAGCCGCTGACGCCGGACGGCGACCGCATCGACTGGATCCTCACCACCGCGGGGGTCACGACCCACCGGGCGTCGGTCAACATCTTCGAGCGTGACGGCCAGTTCCCGAGCGACCACCTGCCGGTGCAGGCGTCGCTGACCCTGGGATGAGCCGAGGCCCCCGCGACCCAGGGACGGTCGCGGGGGCCTCGTACGGCGCGGCGGGGATCAGCCCTTGCGGGTCTTGATCTCCTCCGTCAGCGCGGGGACGACGTCGAAGAGGTCGCCGACGACGCCGTAGTCGACGAGGTCGAAGATCGGGGCCTCGGCGTCCTTGTTGACGGCCACGATCGTCTTCGAGGTCTGCATGCCGGCGCGGTGCTGGATGGCACCGGAGATGCCGTTGGCGATGTAGAGCTGCGGCGAGACGGCCTTGCCGGTCTGGCCGACCTGGTTGGTGTGCGGGTACCAGCCGGCGTCCACCGCGGCACGCGAGGCGCCCACAGCCGCGCCGAGGGAGTCGGCGAGGGCCTCGATGATCGAGAAGTTCTCCGCTCCGTTGACGCCACGGCCGCCGGAGACGACGATCGCGGCCTCGGTCAGCTCCGGACGGCCGGTCGACTCACGCGGGGTGCGCGCGGTGACCTTGGTGCCGGTGGCCTGCGCCGAGAAGGTGACGTCCAGCGCCTCGACGGCGCCGGCGGCCGGGGCGGCCTCCACGGCGGCACTGTTGGGCTTGACGGTGATGACCGGGGTGCCCTTGGCGATGCGGGACTTGGTGGTGAAGGACGCGGCGAACACCGACTGGGTGGCCACCGGACCCTCGTCACCGGCCTCCAGGTCGACGGCGTCCGTGATGACGCCGGAGCCGATGCGCAGCGCGAGGCGGGCGGCGATCTCCTTGCCCTCCGCGGAGGAGGGGACCAGCACGGCGGCCGGGGAGACGGCGGCGACGGCGGCCTGCAGCGCGTCGACCTTCGGGACGACCAGGTAGTCGGCGTACTCGGCGGCGTCGTGGGTGAGGACCTTCACCGCGCCGTGCTCGGCGAGCGTCGCGGCGGTGTCGGCGGCGCCGTTGCCCAGCGCGACGGCGACCGGCTCACCGACCCGGCGGGCCAGGGTCAGCAGCTCCAGAGTGGGCTTGCGGACGGCACCGTCCACGTGGTCGACGTAGACAAGGACTTCAGCCATGGGAATGCTCTCCTGCTTGGATGAGATGAGGGGCGGTCAGCGACGTCGAGCTCAGATGAACTTCTGGCTCGCGAGGAACTCGGCGAGCTGCTTGCCGCCCTCGCCCTCGTCCTTGACGATCGTGCCGGCCGTGCGGGCCGGGCGCTCAGTCGCGGAGTCGACGACCGTGTAGGAGCCCTCCAGGCCGACCTGCTCGGCCTCCAGGTCCAGGTCGGACAGGTCCCAGGACTCGACCGGCTTCTTCTTGGCGGCCATGATGCCCTTGAAGGACGGGTAACGCGCCTCGCCCGACTGGTCGGTGACCGACACCACGGCGGGGAGGGACGCCTCCAGCTGCTCGGTGGCGGAGTCGCCGTCACGGCGGCCCTTGACCGTGCCGTCCTCCACGGAGACCTCGGACAGCAGGGTCACCTGCGGGACACCGAGACGCTCGGCGAGCAGCGCGGGCACGACGCCCATGGTTCCGTCGGTGGAGGCCATGCCGGAGATCACCAGGTCGTAACCGGCCTTCTCGAGGGCCTTGGCCAGCACCAGGGAGGTGCCGATCGCGTCGGTGCCGTGCAGGTCGTCGTCCTCGACGTGGATCGCCTTGTCGGCGCCCATCGACAGCGCCTTGCGCAGCGCGTCCTTGGCGTCCTCGGGGCCGACGGTCAGTACGGTGACCTCGACGTCGTCGTCGGAGTTCTCGGAGATCTGCAGCGCCTGCTCGACCGCGTACTCGTCCAGCTCGGAGAGCAGACCGTCCACGTCGTCCCGGTCGACGGTCAGGTCATCGGCGAAGTGCCGGTCGCCAGTGGCGTCGGGCACGTACTTCACAGTGACAACGATCCTCAAGCTCACGCCGGCTCTCCTACTGCATCGTCATTTTTCGGCTGCCTCTTGCAGGCAGCATAGGCGCCACAAGCGGCCGATCCCGGTCGGGGCGACCCACGCTCCGAACGAAATATTACTCGTCAGTACACCCAGTTCGTTCCCGCTGAGCAAGCGCTTTGAACTGTGACCTTCGCAACGCAGCGTAATCGGAACTCGACACCTTCGCAGCAGCGGAGGGTCCGGCCGGGCCGTTCAGTCACCCAGCCCGTGGAAGCGCCCCTGGTGATAGAGGAGCGGGCGTCCGGGGCCGGTGGGGTCGCCGAGGACGACCTCGGCCAGCACGATGCGGTGGTCGCCGGCCGGAACCCGCGCCACGACCCGGCACACCAGCCAGGCCGACACGTCGTCCAGAACAGGCACGCCCTCGGGGCCCTCGCGCCAGCGGGTCGCCGGGCCGAAGCGGTCGGCTCCGCTGCGCGCGAAGGTGGCGGCCAGGTCCTGTTGGTGCTCGCCGAGTATGTGCACGCCGACATGCCCGGACTCGGACACCGCGGGCCAACTGGAGGCGCCGGTGCCGATACCGAAGGAGAGCATCGGTGGGTCGGCGGAGACGGAGGTGAGGGAGGTGGCGGTGAAGCCGACCGGGCCGGCGTCACCGCGCGCGGTGATCACGGCGACTCCCGCCGCGTGCCGCCGGAAGACGGAACGCAGGAGGTCGGGCGAGGCGAGCCGAGTGGCGCCGAGGCCGGGCGTGGCCGTCATGGAAGTGTCCTTCTGCGAGAAGTGGCTTGGGCGTCCGTGGCTGCTCAACAGCTCGGACAGCGCGCGCTCGCGGTGCGGGCCAGATCGACGTGGACCCGCCCGAAGAGAAGGAGTTCCGAAGGCATACGGTCAGGCTGACGATAGGTGGTAGGCGCAGTCAAGTACGTCCCGGTATATGGGAGATGCCTCACGCCCTGTGCGACGGGCGTCACACCGCCTCCCCCAACGCCGCGATCACGTCGGCCTTGCGCGGCTGGCCCGCGGCACGTCGGACGATCCGGCCGTCGGCGTCCAGGACCAGCACGGTCGGGGTTTTGAGGATGTCGAGTGCGCGGACGAGGTCGAGGTTGTCCTCGGCGTCGAGTTCGACATGGGTGACACCCGGGACCAGGTCGGCCACCTCGCCCAGGACCCGCCGGGTCGCCCGACAGGGGGCGCAGAAGGCACTCGAGAACTGGACGAGGGTGGCGCGCTCACCGAGCCGCCCGCCAAGTTCCGCCGCGCCGAGCCGCTTTCCGTCGTCGCGCCCGCGCACCCGAATCCTCCCGCTCCGTCGCCGATGCAGCACTCCGTAGGCACTCGCCGCAGCGAGCACCGCCACACACACCACAAGTCCGGTCATCGTCTGCAGCAGCGTTCACAAGACCGCAAAGATTCCCGCCGCCCTGAACCGTTACCGATGCGGAATGCTTCATTCCCATGGACATCGATGTGAGAGGGCCACGCTTCGGCGCGGCCGTGACGACCGTCGTGCTGGCTGTCGTACTGATCACCGGCAGTGCGTGGCTGCTGGCCTGGCAGACGCTGGCGTTCGCGCTGGGTGCGGCGGGCGGCGTGGGGCGTTCACCCTACGGCTGGCTCTTCCGCGGCGCTGTGCGGCCCCGGCTCGGGCCGCCGACCGAGTTCGAGGCGCCGGAGCCGCCCCGGTTCGCGCAGGCAGTGGGCCTTCTGTTCGCGGGCGTTGGCCTCGTCGGCTACACGCTGGGCCCGGACTGGCTGGGACTCGCGGCGACCGGCGCGGCGCTGGCGGCGGCGTTCCTCAATGCCACGTTCGGTTACTGCCTCGGATGCGAGATGTACCTGCTTGTTCGGCGGGCGACCGTACGCGCGGAGTAAAGGCGTCTTAAAAGCCCGTGGTGGATCACGGGTGGACGTGACGAGAATCTCGCCGCCGACAGGCACCAGGACTGGCTCCCCGCCCGTTCTTGGGGCACGATCTGCGAGATGCCGTAAACCTACGGCTGCGTAACTTCGGCCTGGATTCGCCTTCCCAGGCAGAGAAGGAAGGGCCCACACCGTCCATGGCAGAGCTTGTCTACCGTCCCGTCGTTGGTTTCGCCCAGGCCCTGTTCAAGGCGTGGGACCTCAAGATCGACTGCAAGGGTTCGGAGAACATCCCGCGCTCGGGCGGTGCCGTGCTGGTGAGCAATCACATCAGCTACCTGGACTTCGTCTTCGACGGGTTGGCGGCGCTTCCGCAGAAACGTCTCGTGCGGTTCATGGCGAAGGAGTCCGTGTTCCGGCACAAGATCTCGGGCCCGCTGATGCGCGGGATGAAGCACATCCCGGTGGACCGCAAGCAGGGTGAGACGGCGTACGCGCACGCCCTGGACTCGCTGCGGTCCGGCGAGATCGTGGGCGTCTTCCCGGAGGCCACCATCTCCCCCTCCTTCACCCTCAAGTCCTTCAAGTCGGGCGCCGCACGCATGGCACAGGAGGCGGGCGTCCCGCTGATCCCGATGGCCTTGTGGGGCACCCAGCGGCTGTGGACCAAGGGCCACCCACGCAACTTCAAGCGCAGCCACACCCCGGTCACCATCCGCGTGGGCGAGGCGATCGAGGCCTCCCGTGACAAGTACGCGGGCGTGATCACCCGTCAGGTGCGCGAGCGCGTCCAGGAACTCCTGGAGGCCGCCCAGCGCGCCTACCCGGTGCGCCCCAAGGACGCGAACGACACCTGGTGGATGCCGGCCCACCTCGGCGGCACCGCCCCGACCCCGGAAGAGGTCCGTGCGGCCGAGGCGCACTGAGCCCCGCGCTCCACGCCTGCCCGACTAGCGGATGCCCGGTGATCCGGGACTGCGGGCCGCACTGTTGAGGAGTGCCGAACTGCCCTCAGCGTCCGGCCCGTTGACGAGTCCGTGCGCCTCGAGAACGACGGGCATGCCCGGGCCGCGGGCGCCCACCTCCTCCGACACTGTCCGGGACAGGGTCATGACCTGCCTCGGAGTGCGGTGGGGAGCGTCTTCCACAGGGAGGGCCGGTCCGGTGCGGCCTTCAGGGCGCCCAGCACATCCGGGTGCGGTTCGGCGTACAGGACCGGATAGTCCACCTCACCGGAATTCGGGTCAGGGATCCAGGCCGGCCGTTCGCCGTCGAGCGAGAATCGGGCGTCCACACCGGGCTTGTTGCCGCGCGGATCCTGGCGGTGCCAGGCCCCGTTGAAGCGCACGGCGACCAGACCGTGCACGGCGTGACCGACGCCGTCGTCCTGCAGCAGGCGCTGGTAGCAGAGCGCCGTCGGGATGTCCTCGGCCCGCAGCAGGGCCGTCAGCGCGTGGGCCTTCGCGTAGCAGATGCCCGTGCCCTGTGCCAGGACGTCGGAGGCCCGCCAGGTGACGCGCGGGTCTTTCGAGTCCTGCGAGTGGGGAATGGTGTCGCGCACGAACTCGAAGGCAAGCCGTGCATAGGCATACGAGTCCATCGCCTCCTTGGCCAGGCGGGCGGCGGTCTCCCGCACCAGCGGATGATGGTGGTCGATGGCCTCGTCCGCGGCCAAGTACGCGGACAGGTCGGGGGTGTCCTGGATCAGCTCCATGTCCGCAGAGCATAGGAATGCGATCACCCGACAGTCAATGACTTTTCGAGTGACCGCATATCTATGCAAGAGCTAGTGCGCCATCTCCTCCTTCAGCGCGGCCACGAACGCGTCCACCTCGTCCTCGGTCGTGTCGAAGGCGCACATCCAGCGCACGACGCCCGTCGCCTCGTCCCAGAAGTAGAAACGGAACCTCTTCTGCAGGCGCTCGCTCACGTCGTGCGGGAGCCTGGCGAAGACGCCGTTGGCCTGCACCGGATGGATGATCTCCACGCCGTGCACGGCGTGGACCCCCTCGGCCAGCCGCTGGGCCATCTCGTTGGCGTGGCGGGCGTTGCGCAGCCACAGGTCCTTGGCGAGCAGGGCCTCCAACTGCACCGACACGAAGCGCATCTTGGAGGCGAGCTGCATGGACAGCTTGCGCAGGTGCTTCATGTGGCTGACGGCGTCCCGGTCGAGGACGACGACCGCCTCACCGAACAGCGCGCCGTTCTTCGTGCCGCCCAAGGAGAGGATGTCGACGCCGACCGCGTTGGTGAACGTCCGCATCGGCACGTTCAGGGACGCCGCCGCGTTGGCTATCCGCGAGCCGTCCAGGTGGACCTTCATCCCGCGCGCGTGGGCGTGGTCGCAGATCGCGCGGATCTCGTCCGGCGTGTAGAGCGTGCCGAGCTCGGTGCTCTGGGTGATCGAGACGACCTGCGGCATCGCACGGTGCTCGTCCTCCCAGCCGTACGCCTGCCGGTCGATCAGCTCGGGGGTGAGCTTGCCGTCGGGTGTGGGCACGGTGAGCAGCTTCAGGCCGCCCATGCGCTCGGGAGCGCCGCCCTCGTCGACGTTGATGTGCGCGCTCTCGGCGCAGATCACCGCGCCCCAGCGGTCGGTGACCGCCTGGAGCGCGACGACGTTGGCGCCGGTGCCGTTGAAGACCGGGAACGCCTCCGCCGTAGGACCGAAGTGGCTCCGGATGACGCTCTGGAGGTTCTCGGTGTAGTCGTCCTCGCCGTACGCCACCTGGTGGCCGCCGTTGGCCAGGGCCAGGGCGGCCATCACCTCCGGGTGGGCGCCGGCGTAGTTGTCGCTGGCGAAACCGCGGGCCTCAGGGTCGTGATGACGGCGAGCGTCGGTCTTCGGGGGGTTCACAGCTTGTCGGATCACGGCTTCTCGGTCAGCCACAGACGCTTTCCGTTCACTTCGGCGGCGGGCTTCTCCCAGACGCCGACGATCTCCTCGGCCAGGTCCTTGACGTCCGTGAACCCCGCGAACTTCGCGTTGGGGCGCTCGGCGCGCATCGCCTCGTGCACCAACGCCTTCACCACCAGGATGGCAGCGGCGGAGGTGGCTCCGCGAGCTCCCTCGGCGGCGCCCGCCTTGGCGAAGTAGTCGGCGAGCGCGAGCGTCCACGCCTCGGCGGCGGCCTTGGCGGCCGCATAGGCGGCGTTGCCCGCGGTGGGCTTGCTGGCGCCCGCGGCGCTGATCAGGACGTACCGACCGCGGTCGCTGCTCTGCAGCGCCTCGTGGAAGGCGAGGGAGGTGTGCTGCACGGTGCGGATGAGCAGCATCTCCAGCAGGTCCCAGTCGTGCAGGTTGGTCTTGGCGAAGGTCTCGCTGCCGCGCCAGCCGCCGACGAGGTGGACCACGCCGTCGACCCGGCCGAACTCCTTCTCCGTATGGGCGGCCCACTCCAGGGTCGATTCCAGGTCGAGCAGGTCGACCGTCTCGCCGGTGACCGTGGCGCCGCCGGCGCTGTAGCGGGCCGCGTCCACGGCCTCCGCCAGCCGCTCGGGATCATTGTCCGCACCGACGACGGTCGCCCCCGCCTCGGCGAGCCTGAGCAGCGTCGCACGCCCGGCGGGTCCGCCCGCGCCGGCCACCGCGATCACCGCACCGCTGAGAGCCCCGTTCCCCATGGTCTTCGCCTCCTGAGCAGTGGTCCTGGTATCGCGGTCGCTCACGCGGCGATCCGCTCGGCGCTCTCCGCGGTGATGCCCCTGGTGGAGGCGATCACCTTCTTCAGCTTCTTGGAAAGGGCCTCATAGAACATGCTCAGCGGAAACTCGTCCGGAAGCACGTCATCGACGAGTTTTCGCGGCGGCTGGCTCAGGTCGAGGGCGTCGGGGCCCTTGGCCCAGCGGGAGCCCGGGTGCGGGGCGAGGTAGGTGGAGACCAGCTCGTATCCGGCGAACCAGTGGACGAGCTTGGGGCGGTCGATGCCGTCGCGGTACAGCTTCTCGATGTCGGCGCACAGCTGGTTGGTGACCTGGGGCGCGCGCTGCCAGTCGATGAACAGCTTGTTGTCGGTCCAGCGGACCACGTCGTGCTTGTGCAGGTAGGCGAAGAGGAGCTGGCCGCCGAGGCCGTCGTAGTTGCGCACCCGCTCACCGGTGACCGGGAAGCGGAACATGCGGTCGAACAGCACGGCGTACTGCACGTCACGGGCCTGCGGGACGCCGTCGGCCGCCAGCTTCACGGCCTCCCTGAAGGCGGTGAGGTCGCAGCGCAGCTCTTCGAGGCCGTACATCCAGAACGGCTGGCGCTGCTTGATCATGAACGGGTCGAAGGGCAGGTCGCCGTGGCTGTGGGTGCGGTCGTGGACCATGTCCCACAGCACGAAGGCCTCCTCGCAGCGCTTCTGGTCGTGGACCATCGCGGCGATGTCCTCGGGCAGCTCCAGGCCCAGGACGTCGACGGCGGCGTCGGTCACGCGGCGGAAGCGCGCGGCCTCGCGGTCGCAGAAGATGCCGCCCCAGCTGAACCGCTCGGGGGCCTCGCGCACGGCGATGGTCTCCGGGAAGAGGACGGCCGAGTTGGTGTCGTATCCGGACGTGAAGTCCTCGAACTTGATGCCGCAGAACAGCGGGTTGTCGTAGCGGGTCCGCTCCAGTTCGGCGAGCCAGTCGGGCCAGACCATGCGCAGTACGACCGCTTCGAGGTTGCGGTCCGGGTTGCCGTTCTGCGTGTACATCGGGAAGACGACCAGGTGCTGGAGGCCGTCCGCGCGGTTCCCGGCGGGCTGGAAGGCCAGCAGTGAGTCGAGGAAGTCAGGCACCTCGAAGCCACCGTCGGACCAGCGGCGCAGGTCCTTCACGAGGGCCCGGTGGTACGCGACGTCGTGCCCGAGCAGCGGCGACAGCTCCTCCACGGCGTCGACGACCCGCCGGACGGCGCGTTCGGCGTCGGCCGGGTCCGGGGCGCCCTCGGCCAGGAAGTCGATCGACCCGTCCTTGGACTGCCATGGCCGGATCTGCTCCACGGCATCCTTGAGCACGGGCCACGCCGGGTGCTCCACCACCCTGGTCGCGGGAGGAACCTGTTCCCCCGAAGCCGTCTGCACAAGAATTTCCGTCATGTCTCACCCTCCACGGGAGAACCTCGCGTAGGACGACCGTATACACATATGGTTTCGGTCAGCAAGTGGGGGCTCGGGAAATTATCCTGCCTACCCCCCATCATCACGGAATATTTTCCTGCCAGATACCCGGGCGGCAGCTACTTATGCTTCGCGCATCGCTCCCCGTGCAGGGGCGGGTTCATCGCGGGGCGGGGCCGATAGGCTGCAAATCCGCCCGCGCAGCCCTCCGGCCAGGTCTGCGCGGCGTGCCGAGCCGCCGTCGACGGAAGAGAGTCGAACGTTGAACTTCCTCACCATCGGGCACCGGGGAGTCATGGGTGTCGAGCCCGAGAACACCCTGAGATCCTTCGTCGCCGCCGAACAGGCCGGCCTCGATGTCATCGAACTCGATCTGCATCTGAGCAAGGACGACGCGCTCGTCGTGATGCACGACGCCGACGTGGACCGTACGACCGACGGGACCGGCCCGATCGCCGAGCGGACGCTCGACGAGCTGCGCGCGCTGGACGCCGGGCTCGGCGAGCGGATCCCGGTGTTCGAGGAGGTGCTGGACGCCGTAGAACTGCCGCTGCAGGCCGAGATCAAGGACCTGGCGGCGGCCCGCGCGCTCGCCGAGGTCCTGGACCGGCGGAACCTGACCGCCCGCGTGGAGGTGTCCTCGTTCCACGACGAGGCGATCGCCGAGATCACCCGGCTGCTGCCGGGGGTGCGCACCGCGCTGATCGGCAGCCGCTACGGCACCGACATCGTGGAGCGCGCTGTCGAGGCCGGTGCCGCGACCGTCTGCCTCAACATCCGCCGCCTCACCCTCGAAACCGTGGAGGCCGCGCGCAAGGCGGACCTGAGGATCATCGGCTGGGTGGTGAACACACAGGAACAGCTGCGGCTGGTGCGGGCCCTGGAGCTGGACGGCGCGACCACCGACTATCCGGAGATCAGGCGCATCGGCCGCTTCACGGCGTGACGGTCAGGCGACCGCCGTAAGGATCACGCGAGCTCCTTGACCAGCAGCTCGAACTCCAGGTCGTCACGCTGCGGAATGCCGAAACGCTCGTCGCCGTACGGGAAGGGGGTCATCCTTCCCGTACGGCGGTAGCCGCGGCGCTCGTACCAGGCGATGAGGTCCTCGCGTACGGAGATCACGGTCATGTGCATCTCGGTGGCGCCCCAGGTCTCGCGGGCCTGTCGCTCCGCCTCCGTGATGATCACCTTGCCGAGGCCGCCGCCCTGGACGGCCGGGCTGACCGCGAACATCCCGAAGTAGGCGTGGTCGCCGCGGTGTTCGAGCTGGCAGCAGGCGACTATCCGGCCCTCGCGCTCGACTGTGAGCAGCCGGCTGTCGGCCGCCTTGATGACGTCCAGCACGCCCTGCGGGTCGGTCCGCTGCCCTTCGAGGATGTCCGCCTCGGTGGTCCAGCCGGTACGGCTGGAGTCCCCGCGGTACGCCGACTCGATCAGCGCGACCAGGACGTCCACGTCGGCGTCGGTGGCGTCACGAAAGCTCAGTCGGGTGGCGGCGGTCTCCATGGCTCGGATCTCCGGTTCTTCGGCGGGGCACGGCACGGGCATCGATGAGGGTAACGCCGCTGGGCGGCACCACTACGCTCTTGCTGCATGGTGCACGTACTGAGCGGCCGGACGTTGCTGCGGCCCACTGATCCGGAACGGTCCCGTGTCTTCTACGGCGAGCAGTTGGGGCTCGCCGTCCACCGCGAGTTCGGGGAGGGGCCGGAGCGCGGAACCGTCTACTTCCTCGGCGGCGGGTTCCTGGAGGTGTCCGGGCGGTCCGAGGTGCCGCCGTCGCCGGCGATGCGGTTGTGGCTCCAGGTCGCGGACGTGGCCGCGGCTCACGAGGAGCTGCGGGGCAAGGGCGTCGAGATCGTGCGGCCCCCGGTGACGGAGCCGTGGGGGCTGGTCGAGATGTGGATCGCGGATCCGGACGGGACGCGGATCGTGCTGGTGGAGGTGCCGGCGGACCATCCGCTGCGGTACCGGCCCAGTATCTGAGTCGCCGGTTCACAGCCGGATGGCCGGGACACGGACCGGGGCATAGCGTGCTGAGAGGGGGCTTCGCCCACACGGTCTCGAGGCACTCGGAAGGAACGCCATGAAGCTCGACAAGCCGGTGACCGGCGGTCCCTGCTGGACCGAACTGGGGACCAACGACTTGGAGGCGGCGAAGCGCTTCTACACGGAGCTGTTCGGCTGGCGCCCCGAGACCGATGCGCGCCAGGAGGCGGGCGGCTACACGATCGCGCACCTCGGCGACGCCGCGGTCGCCGCCCTGGCCCCGCTGTACCAGGAGTCGCAGCCCGTCGCGTGGAACGTGTCGTTCGCCGTGCGGGACGCCGACGCCACCGCCCGGGAGATCACGGAGGCGGGCGGCACCGTTCTGGTCGGCCCGATGGACGTGTTCGACGTGGGCCGTTTCGCGGTGTCCGTCGATCCGACCGGAGCGGCCTTCCAGCTGTGGCAGGCCCGTTCCTTCCCGGGCGCCGGGCTGTTCAACGCGCCCGGTTCACTGGGCTGGGTGGAGCTGATGACCCGGGCCCCCGAGCAGGCCCGGGCCTTCTACCCGTCGGTCTTCGGCTGGAGCGTCAACGCCTCGGAGCACTACACGCAGTGGGGCCTCGACGGCGCGGACTTCGGCGGCATGGTGACGATGGACGACAAGTTCCCGCCCGAGGTGCCACCGCACTGGCTGCCGTACTTCGCGGTCGCCGACGTGGACACGGCCGCGAGTACCACGACCTCGGCGGGCGGCACCGCCCTCATGGAACCCACCTCCCTCCAGGGGGGCCGTCGCATCGCGGTGCTGCGGGACCCGCAGGGCGCGATGTTCGGGGTGTACCGCTCGCCGGACGAGGACTGAGAAGGAGGGCGCGGGCGGTCGCCACGCCGCCGAGGTCCGCCGGGGCGGCGTGTCCGGACCCGGGCGTCAGAACAATCGCGTCACCGTCACCCGGTCGATGACGGGGGCGTGGGCGGATCGCTGGCCGTGCGGGTTGCGTGTCGCGCCGTCGAAGTCCGGGA
The DNA here is from genome assembly GCF_045041235.1 of Streptomyces sp. NBC_00076. NCBI lineage: Bacteria > Bacillati > Actinomycetota > Actinomycetes > Kitasatosporales > Streptomycetaceae > Streptomyces > Streptomyces sp. NBC_00076. The sequence goes on along the minus strand of NZ_CP108242.1, from coordinate 9,545,655 downwards.
GTTCGTCGGCGGTGAGGGTGATCGTGTTGGCGCCCGGCTCCAGGGTGACGGGGACCGAGAGGTTCCAGAAGTTGTTGAAGTGGAAGGTCGTGGGGAACAGGACCCGGTGCGGGTCGGCCCCGTTGACACAGACGTCCGCGTGGCGGCAGACCGGGTCCGGGTTGTAGTGGGTGGCGGGCGCCTGCTCGCCGTTGGCGTAGCGGAGGGTCAGTGCGTGGCGTCCGGCCCGCTCGGCCGACACGGTGAGCGTGAGGGCGTTGCCGGAGCCGCCGCCGATCCCGTCGACCGCCTTGCCGCCGGTGGCGTGCGAGTACCCGGTCACCTTCGCCGTGCCGGTCAGGAGGCCCTCCTCGGCCGGGTACACGGCGCTGGGCAGCAGTCCGCGCGACGGGCCGACGCGCAGCCGGTCCACGACCATGCGCTCCGAACTCCCGGTGACCGTGAGCTTGTTGACGCCTCCGGTGAGGAAGAGCGGCACGGCTCCCCGCTCGACGCGTCCGACGTCCTCGCCGTTGACGCTCAGCAGGCCCTGACCGGGGCCGAGTACGTCGACGGTGACGCTCGCCTCGCCGTCGTCGTCCGCGTGCACCCAGAAGGTGACGGTGCCGCCCCTGGGGAGCACCGCGGCTCCCGGCCCCGAGGCTCCGCGGTGCGCGTAGCTGACGGCCGTCCCGCCGCCGAGTGCGGCGTACTCGGCCTCGTACAGCGCGGTGGTGTCGTCGTCGCACCGTACGAGGTCCAGCCTGTCGACGACGGCGTCCCCCTTGGTGGCGCCGAGTTCGGGGTCCCGCGCCGCGAGGGTGACACGGTGGCTGCCCGCGGTCAGCTCGACGCGGGTGTCGGTGTGCCCCCACACCGCCCACTTGTAGCCGAGCGGAAGCAGCAGCTCGCGCGGGTTCTCGCCATCCACGCGAAGGAAGACGTTGGTGGGCCCGTGCCCGCGCACCAGCTCGGCCTGGTTGTAGGAGTTGGCGAACACCCGGAGTTCGTACGTGCCCTCGCGCGGGGCCTCGATGTCGAAGGCGAGCACGCCGTCGGATCCCGTGCGCAGGCCGCCCACGTGATATCCGCCGGAGGTGGCGAACCGGTCGACGTCGGCCGGGGATCCTTCGGGCCCGTTCCGGGAGTAGCCGCCGCCCGTGTACGTGGCGTCCTCGGCCTCGTACGTCCGCCGTCGGTCCTCCTGGGGCGGCGCGATCGGGGCTCCGTTGCCGCCCGGCGCCAGGATGACCTGGTAGGCGGACATCGCGTCGAGTTTGGACACCGGCAGGGTCACCCGGCCGTCCACGACGGGCAGTTCCTCGTCCCGCAGCAGTGACGGCTGGGCACAGACGCCCACTTGGCCCGTCCACGGTATCTCCTGGATCCGCAGGTGCACGGCCGTCCCGAAGAGGTCGGGGTCGACGCCCTCGAAGACGATGTCGGCCGCGCCGGCCGCGCCCCCGAACAGCACCCGCGCCTGCCGTTTGTCCCGGTCCAGGGCGGCCAGGCCCTGCAGCGTGTACTGCACGTTGGGACGCGGGGCGGTGACCCGGACCGTGTTGCCGGTCAGCTGCCCGTAGGCGTTGAACAGCCACCACTGGCCGTTGCCCTTGCCCGCCTCGACGGCCGAGTCGTTGAGGTTGCCCGCGATGTTCCAGTACGCCAGGTCGGCGTCGACCTTCGACTCCTCGATCGCGGAGATCCACTGCACCATCTGGCCGGGGACGGACACGTGGAAATTGTGCGCGTATTCGTTGAGGTTGACCGGCAGCGGTCCGATGCCCAACTCCCGTTCCATCTCGCGGTACTTGGCCACGTTCGTGCGGACCTCGGCCGGCGAGGACAGCTCGTGCCAGGTGATCACGTCGGGCAGCACGTCCTGGGCCTTGGCGAACTCCAGGAAGTCCCTGACCTCGGGGTACAGGATGCAGGTGTTGGGTCCGGCGATCCGCGCCCGGGGGTCGAGGGTCTTGATGAGGTGGTACGCCTGCTGCCAGGCCGCGAAGTAGTGCCGCGGGTCGGTGCGCCAGGAGGTCCGGTCGTAGCTCCACTCCCCCTCGCCGAACATGTTGCCCTCGGGCTCGTTGAACGGCACGTACACGACATGGGACCGGTACGCGCCCAGGGTCAGGACGTGTTCGACCTGGCGGCGCACGACCTCCAGGAATCCGGCCAGCCGCTCCTCGCCGGTGGCGCCGGGCCACTCGTAGGGGAAGCCTCGGTAGTGGTCGGGCAGGTAGACGTACACGTCCTGGCCGCCCGCCGCGACGAAGGACGGGAGGATCTCCAGCGCGTCGGCACCCGGATGCTGGATGCCGTCCTGGGCCTTGGTCGTGACTGTGCGGACGTACATGCCCTCGACGACCTCGCGACTGGGCACTCCGTCGCCGTACAGGCCGTAGAGCGTGCCGCTCGCGCCCCCGTGGAAGGGGCCCGTCTCGGCTCCGAGGTCGACGGTGAGCCGGTCGGGAACGATGACGATCCGATCAGAGGTGCCGGTGAGCCGATCAGAAACGGGGGCGGCGGGGTCTTCGGTTGTCACGGCCTCATCCTTCGTCCGGCATGTCGTACGCCAGTCGATGATCCGAACCGGCCTGGTCGAACGTAAGAAGGGCACGTCGGCCGCGTCAATGGCACGCAGGCTTCGAAAGTTGCGGAGCCGGGGGGCACCGGAGGGAACTCAGGGGCGTGGCGCTCCGAGGCGGCCCTCCAGCCGGCTCAGCAACCCGGCGAGCAGGTCGGACAGTTCGTCCCGATGGGCCGGGTCGATTCCCGACAGCACGGAGGTCTCGTAGGCGAGCTGTTCGGGGAGGATGCCGTCGACCAAATCGCGTCCGGCGTCCGTGAGACGGACGTGTGCGACGCGGCGGTCGCGGGTGTCGCCGCGCCGCTCGACCAGACCGCGCTCGGTCAGGGCCTTGAGGCGCTTGGTGACGGCGGCGCCCGAGGAGAAGGTCTCGCGGGCCAGTTCGCCGGGGGTGAGCTCGTGGCCGGTGCGGCGCAGCGCGCCCAGCAGGTCGAACTCGGGGCGACTGAGGCCGGCCCGGCGCAGCGGGGCGTCCTCGGCCTGTTGGAGGAGGGCGGCGCAGCGGTTGACCCGGCCGATGATCTCCATGGGGCCGGTGTCGAGATCGGGGTGGACGGCCTGCCACTGCCGTACGACCGCGGAGACCGTGTCGCTCCTGGTCGCGTCCTGTGCCGTCATCGGCCCTCCACCGGTCGCCGTCATGGCCGTACGCCCTCCGTCGTGTCCGTGTGCCGGTCCAGGTGCAGCCCCTGGCGCCGAACCGTCGCCGCGAGCGTACGGTGTCCGGACTGTTCGGCGCGCACGACCCTCTCGTGCGGCAGAGCACGCTGCCACCACTCGCCGGACGCGGCCTCCACCGTGCCGCGCAGCTCCAGCAGGGCGGCGGAGAGGCCGCGCCGGGCGGCTTCGAGGGCGCCCGGGGCGGGGTCCGGCTCGGCCAGGAGCCGGGCGGCGTGTTCGCGGGCACGCTCGACGCCGGTCAGCGCGTGCCCGACGCGGTCACCCGCGCGGCGGTTGGTGACGGCGACGGCCGCGGCGAGGCCGACCAGGGCTCCGACGAGGGTGTCCACGGCCCTCTCGACGATCAGCTGTCCGGGCTGCTGGAAGCCGGCGAACTCGGTGATGAGCAGCGCCATCGGGGTCACGCAGACGCTGCCGAGCCAGTAGTTGCGGCTCATCAGCGCCTCCGCCCCGAAGTTGAAGGCGAGGCAGCACAGGACCAGCGCCGCCGGGCCGAGATGGACCAGTGGAGCCACCGCGGCGAAGAGGAGGACGCCGACGAGGTTGCCGACCACGCGCTGGACGCCCCGGGTCCAGGTGAGGGTGAGGTTCGCCTGGTAGAGCGAGGCGGCCGTGACCAGGGCCCAGTAGGGGCGGCCGACACCGAGCGCGAGGGAGGCGTAGCCGGCGAGGGCGCAGCCGAGGGCGGTACGCAGGGCGAGCGGGGTCAGCGGGCCGAGGCGGGTCCACCACGGGCGGGCCGGGGCGGCGAGTTCGGCGTCGACGCCGAGTAGTTCGGCGGTCTCGGCCGGTCGTTCGGCCACTGGTGGGACCGGTCCGGTGCCGCGCAGGTCGCGGGCCCAGGCGCGCAGCCGCCGCGGGTCCGTGTCGGCGGGGGCGGCGAGGGCGACCTCGGCACGGACGAGGAGCCGTTCGAGGGCGCGCCGGGTCGTGGTGCGGCCACCGGCGGACAACAGGCTCTGCCAGGCGGCCTGTACGGCGGCGGCCGCGGCGGCGCGGGCCTTCGCGTGTGCGTCGCCGCCGCCGCTGGTGGCGGCGTGGGCGGCCGCCGCGTCCAGGGCGTGTGCGGTGGCGCGGCGCTCGGGACCGTGCGGGCGCAGCAGCCCGGGCGCCATGCCGACGAACCAGGCCCATCCGCCCGTCCCCGCGGCCAGCGCCAGGTGGCCGGGGACCTGGCCGAGGGTCTGCGGAGCGAACAGCGCGGCGGAACTGATGAAGGTGAGGACCACGTTGCCGGGCGGCCCCACGCGAGTGGCGTCGCACAGCGTCTTCTGTACGGCGGCCAGGACGGCGCCGACGGTCACCAGGACGACGGCGCTGCCGGTGAGCGAGGCCGTGACCAGCGCGGCCGCGAGACCGCCGAGCATGCCGAGCACGACCCAGGCCAGGGCGCGGGCCCGAGCGGCGTAGGGGCGGTTGTGGGCGTACAGCGCGCACAGGGCCCCGGCCATCGCGTACATCGCCAGGTCGAGCCGACCGAGCGCCAGCAGGGTCAGATTGGGCGGGGCGACCGCGACGACCACGCTCAGGGCGGGCTTGAACCAGATGTCGGAAGGCCGGCCGAGGCGCAGCACACCGGCCAGCGGGAGGCGTCGGGCGGGCTGGGTGTCGGAGGTTGGGGTCGCACGGCTCATGAGGTAGAAGCTTAGCAGGTGTTTTACTCGTAAAAAATACTCTCTGACCTGCCGTGCTCCGTCGAATGCTCCCCGTATACCCCCTTGCGCCCGCTTGCGCGCCGAGGGACGGGGGCATTCCTTGACCGACCGTCGAGCATCGACGAGCACCGCCGAGCGGGGAGGTGGGCGTGCACGGACCGGCTTCGTCCGGCTGGCTGCTGGTGGTGCTGTGCGCGGCGGCCGGGGCGTACTGCCTGCGGCGGATGCGCAGTGGCGTCGAGGCGCAGCGCCGGGCCGCGGGTGGCGAGGCGCTGATGGGTTTCGGCATGGCCGCGATGGCCGTACCGGCGGCGGTGTTCACCCCGCCGTCCTGGGCCTGGCCCGCCTATGCCCTGGTGTTCGGCGCGGCCGCGCTGCACGCCCTGTGGGCGGCGCGGGCCGGCGCACATCACCTGCACCACCTCATGGGGGCCTTGGCCATGGTCTACATGGCCGCGGTCATGGCCGTCTCCCCGCAAGGGCACGGCGGCCACGGCGGCGCGGGGGTGCCGCTGGTGACCGGGGCTCTGCTGCTCTACTTCGCGGGGTACGTCCTGCTGTCCGGCGTACGGCTGGTCCCGGCCGGCGGCGGAGGCGAGACCGTGGGGTGGGGGGACCGGCCGGAGCTGGCAAGGGCGTGCCGGCTGTCGATGGGGATCGCGATGGTGACGATGCTGCTGACGCTCTGACGCGCCGGCCCGGCACGACGGACGAACCGTTGCCTGCGCCACTTCGGCCTCGGGGGCCGTACCTGTGAGCGGTGTCGCGCTCATAGTCTGCTCCCATGATGCTCCCCGCGGCACTGTTGCTGCTCGGCGCCCTGACCGCCGTCGTCGCTCCGCGGCTACTCGCCCGGGCCGACTGGGCGGACCACGAGCCCGTCCTCGCCCTGTGGGTGTGGCAGTGCGCGGTGGCGGCCGTCCTGGTGTGCTGCGCGTTGTCGATGACGCTCAGCGCGGCGGTGGCCTGGCAGGCGGTCCGCGGCCATGTGTTCGCGCCCGCGCCGAACACCGTCGTTGCTGCCTACACCCTCGGCACGGCCGGCCCGTGGGCCGCGACCACCGCCGTGGCACTGGCCTGTGGCGGAATGTGGAGTGCGGCGATGCTGGTGCGTGAGGTGGTCCGCGCGCGGGCCCGACGCAGGCGGCGGCAGGGCGAACTCCTCGTCCGGGCACCGCTGTTGCCCGGTGAGGAGCCCGGCAGCCGGCTCGTGGTGCTGGAGGGCGAGCGGCCCGACGCCTGGTGGCTGGCGGGGGCGAGGCCGCGGCTCGTCGTCACCACGGCCGCGTTGCGCCGTCTGAAGGGGCGGCAACTGGACGCTCTCGCCGCACACGAGGAGGGACACGCCCAGGCCCGGCACGACTGGCTGCTGCACTGCTCCGCCGCCCTGGCCGGCGGGTTTCCGCAGGTTCCGGTGTTCGCCGCGTTCCGGGACGAGATGCATCGACTGGTCGAACTCGCCGCGGACGACATGGCGTCCCGCCGCTTCGGCCGACTGACCACGGCGCTCGCCCTGGTCGAACTCAACGAGGACCGGGGCGTGTTCGGCCCCGCCCCGGCCCCGCACGCCCATCTGCCCCGGCGGGTGCATCGTCTGCTCGCTCCCCCGGTCCGGTTCACCGCGGCCCGCCGGCTCAGGCTGACCGCGGCCGCCGCGCTGGTTCCGGTCGTCCCGGTGCTGGTGGCGTTCGTGCCGGGGCTACGCGCACTGGGGTGACCGACAGGACGCCTCCCCCGGGCCCGCCCGAACCGCGAGGACACCCCGGCGGCGCACCGAGATCACCTAGGCATCGGCTTGATCTCGCCCGGGATTGGCCTCACGCCCCACAGTTCGGCGAGGATCGCACCATGCACACTCCGCCCGTCGACTCCCCGCCCCGCCCGCCGGCGCACCGCACCGCCGCCCGCGCCGCCGGCGTCCTCGCGCTGTGCTCCACGCTGCTCCTCGTGCTGGTCGCGGTGGAATGGCCTCCCCTGATCACCCTCGACGAGGACATCGCCCGCACCACCCACCGCTGGGCGGTGGACGAACGCGGTGTCACCCACACGTTCCGGATCCTGACGGACTGGATCTGGGACCCGTGGGCGATGCGCCTCCTGTGCGCGGTCGTCGTGGTGTGGCTGGTGTGGCGGCACGCGGACTGGTGGACGGCCGGGTGGCTCACCGCCACCTGCGCGCTGGGCACGCTGGTGCAGCAGGTGCTCAAGACCGCGGTCGGGCGGGCCCGGCCGGTCTGGCCCGACCCCGTCGACACGGCCCACTTCGCGGCCTTCCCCTCGGGCCACGCCATGACCGCCACGGTCGTCTGCGGTCTGCTCCTGTGGCTGCTGCACCGCCACGGCGCGGGCCGCGCCCTGTGGAGCACGGTCCTGACCCTCTGCGTGCTCTCCGTCGTCGGCGTCGGCCTCACCCGGATCTGGCTCGGCGTCCACTGGTCCACGGACGTGCTCGGCGGCTGGCTTCTGGGCGCGCTGACGGTGGCCCTGGCGGTACTGGCCCACCTGCGTTGGCGGCCGGACACCCCGCCGGCGGGAAATCCGGCCTCGTAGGATCACTCCATGGCTGCCGTGTTGTTCGACTTCTCAGGGACCCTCTTCCGTATCGAGTCCGGTGAATCGTGGCTGCGAGCTGTCCTGACGCAGGCTGGACTCGCCCTTCCCGAGCCCGAGTTGCTGCGGGCCGCGCAGGATCTGGAGAGCGTCGGCGCACTGCCCGGCGGGGCAAATGCGATACGTCCGGTCCCCGACGAGCTCGCCCCGCTCTGGGAGATCCGCGACAAGAGCGCCGACCTGCACCGGGCCGCGTACACCGGCCTCGCCCGCCAAGTACCGCTGCCCGACCCCGCGTTGCACGACGCGCTGTACGACCGGCACATGACCCCGGCCGCCTGGGCCCCGTATCCCGACGCCGCCGAGGTGCTGCGCACGCTGCGCGAGCGTGGGATCGGGGTGGGCGTGGTCAGCAACATCGGCTGGGATCTGCGCCCGGTGTTCCTCGAGCACGGACTCGACCCGTACATCGACACCTATGTGCTGTCGTACGAGCACGGCATCCAGAAGCCGGACCCACGGCTGTTCGCGACGGCCTGCGCGGCACTCGACGCCGATCCTCGTGACGTCCTGATGGTCGGCGACGACCGGCGCGCGGACGGCGGCGCGACAGCTCTGGGCTGCGGGGTCCACTTCGTGGACCATCTGCCGGTGACGCAGCGACCGGACGGGCTGCGGCCGGTGCTCGGCCTGGTCGGCTGACTTCTGCGCGAGGCCCGGCCCCGCCGTCCGAGAGGAAACCCAGCCCGGCCGGGCCGCAGCCGAGTGGCGAGAGCCGCCGGAAAGTAGCCCAAGGCCACCACCCGGGCGCGATGCTCGCCCACCCTGGACGATCCCCCGCGTCGCCCAGGGCAGACGGCAGCCCCGACCGCGCCCTCACGGGCACCGGTCCGGACGCCTTGAGTATAGTTGGCTGGCAGCCAGTCAACGCAGGAGTTACAGCATGTCCCCGCGCAGCGCCTCGGTCAATGAAGAGTTGCGGCGGCGTTCCCGGGAGCGGCTTCTGCAGGCGGCGGTCGAGCTGGTGAGCGAGCGCGGGTACGAGGCGACGACGCTCGGCGACATCGCGGACCGGGCCGGCTCAGCGCGCGGACTGGTCTCGTACTACTTCCCCGGCAAACGCACGCTGGTGCAGTCCGCCGTGCACCGGCTGATGCACCGCACGCTGGAGGAGGCGCTGGAGCGCGAGCCTCGCACCCTGGACGGCCGGGAGCGGATGGCCCGGGCCATCGACGCGATCCTGGGGCTGGCACGGGACCGGCCCGTGCTGATGCGCCAGCACATGGCCGGGCTGCTGCAGGACGAGGGGTTCATGCCGTGCCCGGAGCAGCGGCGCCTGGCCGAGCTGCTGCGCGACACCGTGGCCCGTGGCGGCTCGCAGGACGTCGACGCCGACTACCCGATGCTGCGCGCGCTGCTCATGGGCGCGGTCTACGCGGCACTGGTGCCCGGCGCACCGATGCCCGTGCCGACGCTGCGCGCCGAGTTGTTCCAGCGCTACCGGATCGACTGGGAGCAGGGGGTCCCGCCGGACACCTCCATGGCGTCCGGCGGGACCGGTGACACCGACCTGTCGAGATTCTTCGCGACCGGGCCCGCGCCGGAATGCGGCGGGGACCGTCAGTCGAAGTAATCCGGCTGTGTCTGGACGTTGAGTTCGCCCAGCCGGACCCGCTTGGCCGGGTCGGTGCGACGGTCGTCGAGCTTCAGCACGTCGAAGCCCTTGGCGATGTCGTTCGAGTAGATGTAGCCGTTGTAGTAGTACGCCGACCAGGAACCGCCGGTCGTCATCGTGTCGACGCTCAGCGGGCCCCGCTCGAAGTACGCGATCTCCTTGGGCTTCGAGGAGTTGGTGAAGTCCCAGACGGAGACGCCGCCCTGGTACCACGCCTGGACCATGAGGTCCTTGCCCTTGACCGGGATCAGCGAGCCGTTGTGGGCCACGCAGTTCTCGGTGTCGGCCTGGTGGCGCGGGATCTTGTAGTAGCTGCGGAAGACCAGCTTGCGGTGGTCACCCCTGCCGACGACGTCGTAGATGCCGTCCGCACCGCGGTTCGGGCCGGTCGCCGCGTTGCAGGTGGCCGCACCGCCGCCGCCCAACTCGTCGGTGAAGACGACCTTGTCGGCCTTCTGGTTGAAGGTCGCCGAGTGCCAGAACGCGAAGTTCACGTTGTCCTGCACCCGGTCGATGACCTTCGGACGCGCGGGGTCCTTGATGGAGAACAGGATGCCGTCGCCCATGCAGGCACCGGCCGCCAGGTCCTTCGAGGGCAGCACGGTGATGTCGTGGCAGCCGGTGGTCTTGGAGACACCCGGGTTGGTGGGCGCGCCGGGGTTTCCGCCGCCGTCCGGGCCTTCACCGGGGAAGAGCACCGGGAAGTTCACGACCGCCGCCTTCTCGGGGGCGTTGCGCGGCACCTTGATGACCGAGATGCCGTCGTGCGGCGGCTGGCAGTCGGGGTAGGTGGCGCTCGGCGAGTACGAGGAGACGTAGAGGTAGACGTTCCTGCGCTCGGGCACCAGCGTGTGGGTGTGCGAGCCGCAGGCGGTCTCGACGGCGGCGACGTACCTCGGGTTGGTCTTGTCGCTGATGTCGAAGACCTTCATGCCCTCCCACGACGACTTCTCGGTGGCGGGCTGCGTGGTGCTGTTGCAACTGCTGTCGCTGCGCGAGGAGTCCGTGGACAGGAACAGCAGGTTGCCGGAGACGGTGATGTCGTTCTGCGAGCCCGGGCACAGGACCTGGGAGACGGTCCTCGGCGTCTTCGGGTTGCTGATGTCGAAGATGCGGAAGCCGTCGTAGTTGCCGGCGTAGGCGTACTTGCCCTGGAAGGCGAGGTCCGAGTTGGTGCCGGGCAGAACGTCCTTGGGGACGTTGGCGAGGTGCTTGATGTTGGCCGAGTGGACGATCTGGTCCGGGGCCGGGATCTCGTCCTCCGCGATCGCCGCCCGGACCTCTGCTTCGACACTCTTGGACACGCCCTCGCTCTTCGCGGGCGCGTCCCCGGGGTCGGGGGTCGCGGCCGCCGGAGCCGCCGTCAGAAGCGCGGCCAGCAGGCCGACGGCAGCCGCCCCAACTCCCAGGCGTCTGCGCCGGGTTCGGGGATTGCTTAACAGGATCACTGTTCCCTCCCTTGATCCGTTCGGTGTGAACGGTTCACGCACCACGCAGTATCGTCTTAGCCATGCCCATATCAACAGTGGGCAACGAGCCTGTAATGAAGGTTTTCGATCAGTCACGCGCCGGAGCGTGCTAGGACGGTCATCGGCACTCACGAGGTGCCCCTCATCCCGCCTGCCACAGGAGGTCGTTGTGCCCTTACGCCGCGAGTCGCGCGCACCCCTCGCCACCACCGCACTGGTCGCCCTGGCCGTGCTCGGGCTCGGGGCCTGTGACTCCGGTCCGGACCCGAAGCCGGCCTCGGCGACCGCCCCCTCGGTGCTGGTGCCCGGCAAGCCCGGCGAGGCGAACCGCACGATGTCCGCCGAGGACGCACAGGCCCAGCGCGTCGACGACGACACCCCCAACACGGCGGACGTCGGCTACGCCCGAATGATGATCGAGCACCACAGACAGGCACTGGAGATGACCGAACTGGCCCCGAAGCGCGCGCAGTCGTCGAAGGTCAAGGGGCTCGCCGAGCGGATCGCCGCCGCGCAGGGGCCGGAGATCAGCACCATGCGGGGCTGGCTGACGGAACACGGCGAGGACGAGAAGGGCGGCGGGCACGAGCACACCGTGATGCCCGGTATGGCGACCGAGGCGCAACTGAAGAAACTTCAAGCCGCCCGGGGCAAGGCCTTCGACCAGCTCTTCCTCACCCTGATGATCACCCATCACGAGGGCGCGATCACCATGGCCACGGACGTCAAGGCGCAGGGCAACAACGTACGGATCGAGGAGATGGCCGACGACGTGATCGCCCAGCAGACCAGCGAGATCACCCGGATGCGGGCCATGCCGTGACCCCTGGCCGGCCAACGGCCCAACTCAGCACCGCGTGTGACGTGGCGTCAGCAGACCGGCGTCACGCGCCTGCGCGATCAGCCTGAGGGACTTGCGGCGGCTGTGCCCGGTCGCGCACATCACCGCGAGGACGGGGTCGTCCCCCTCCAGCTGGGCCGCGCGGTACTCCTGCGCGACCAGCCGACGCCCCTCGATGCCACGCGGCCACGCGGGACGGGCGCGACGCGACCCGGCCGCCTTCGCGGCGGGCCCGGGTCCGCCACCACAGGCCTCGAAGAGAGGCCCCTCGACCCAGTCCGCGAGTTCGGCCAGATCGTCGAGCGACAGCCCCGGCCGGGCCCGGACGTCCTCGATCGAGACGCCCCCTTCGGACACCGCGGCGAGCGCGGCGACCCCGGCGCCGTCGGTGAACTCCAGCCGGACGTCGAACCACGACGTCACGCCCCCGTCCTCCCGCACTTCCCACGCGGGCCACACGGACACGATGCCGTCGGCCGGACAACGATCAGAAAGATTAAGAAAGGATGCTTCTAGCACACACGCAACGTAACCGCATGATCACATTCCATCCGCACGGACACGCGCGCCCGTACCACGCACGGCCCCTGTCAGTGGCGCGGTGACAGTGCGATCCTGGAAGAGTGGCTCCATGGATCCCTCGGGTTAGGAGTTCCGCCGTGTTCCGAGTCGCCGTGGTCGGGTCCGGGCCGAGCGGGTGCTACACCGCCCAGAGCCTGGTCCAGCAGGACTCCGAGGTGCTGGTCGACGTCCTGGACCGGCTGCCGTGTCCCTACGGCCTGGTCCGGTACGGCGTGGCGCCGGACCACGAGAAGATCAAGTCGCTGCAGAACACCCTGCGGACGGTCCTGGAACACGAACGGGTGCGCTTCCTCGGAGGCGTCCAGGTCGGCCCCGGCGGGGTACCGGCCACACGACTGCGGGAGCTGTACCACGCCGTGGTGTACTGCGTGGGCGCCGCCACCGACCGGCACCTGGGGATCCCCGGAGAGGACCTGCCGGGCAGCTGGTCGGCGACGGAGTTCGTGTCCTGGTACAGCGCGCATCCCGACTCGGCCGCCGACGGTTTCGTCGTCGGCGCCCGCTCCGCGGTGGTCATCGGCGTGGGCAACGTCGCCGTGGACGTCACCCGGATGCTGGCCCGGGGCCTGGCGGAACTGAACCCTACCGACATGCCGCAGGCGCCCCTGGCCGCGTTGGCCTCCAGCCAGGTGACCGACATCCAGATGGTGGGGCGGCGGGGCCCGTCCCAGGCCCGCTTCACCACCAAGGAGCTGCGGGAGCTGGGCGCCCTTCCGGGCACCGAAGCGGCCGTGGATGAGGAGGAGTTGGCGCTCGATCCGGCCTACCAGGACCCCGCCGCGCTGCCTGCCGCGCAGCGCCGCAACGTCGAGGTGCTGCGGGGCTGGGCGAACGCCCCGGCCGCACCGGCCGCGGCCCGTCGGATCCGGCTGCGGTTCTTCCTGCGGCCGGTGGAACTCCTGGCCGACGAAGGACATGTGGGGGCGGTGCGTTTCGAGCGGACGGTGCCGGACGGACGGGGCGGGGTGACGGGGACGGGCCGCTTCGAGGTGATCGAGGCCCAGCTGGTGCTGCGCTCGGTGGGCTACCGCGGAGTTCCCCTGGAGGGGCTGCCGTTCGACCCGGCGAGCGGCACGGTGCCCCAGCTGGCCGGCCGGGTCCTGCGCGAGGGCGTGGTCGCGCCCGGCGAGTACGTGGCCGGCTGGATCAAGCGTGGCCCGACAGGCGTCATCGGCACCAACCGGCCGTGCGCCAAGGAGACGGTGACCTCGATGCTGGAGGACGCCCCCGCCCTCGCATCCGCAGACCTCCCCGGCGACCCCCTGACGGCACTGCGGGCCGACGGGATCCAGCCGGTCGAGTGGACGGGGTGGCAGGCGATCGAACGGGCCGAGGCGGAGCTGGGGGCCTCACTGGGGCGGAGCGTGGCCAAGTTGCCGGACTGGGAATCGCTGCAGACAGCGGCGCGGTCGATGACTCCGTAGCGGCGTGGCGGACAACTGGGTGGGCATGACACAGATCGGCAATACCGCCGACATCAACAAACTGTTCAAGCCCCTTACGGTCCCGTACTGACCGACTGTTCCCAGCCACCCGCCGCTCTGGAGTGTCCATGGCAACGACCGCACCCGTGCATCCCGTCGACGAGGTCCCGCCCGTACGGCAGTTGGCCGTTTTCGGCCTGCAGCACGTGCTCGCGATGTACGCGGGCGCGGTGGCCGTTCCGCTGATCGTCGGCGGTGCGATGAAGCTGTCGGCCGCGGACCTGGCGTATCTCATCACCGCCGACCTCCTGGTGTGCGGGATCGCCACGCTCATCCAGTGCATCGGGTTCTGGCGGTTCGGCGTGCGGCTGCCGATCATGCAGGGCTGCACGTTCGCGGCCGTGTCGCCGATGGTGCTGATCGGCACGACCGGGGGCGGCCTGCCCGCGATCTACGGCTCGGTGATCGTCGCGGGGCTCGCGATCATGCTGCTCGCGCCGGTCTTCGGACGGTTGCTGCGGTTCTTCCCGCCCCTCGTCACCGGCACCGTGATCCTGATCATCGGCATCTCGCTGCTGCCGGTGGCGGGGAACTGGGTCGCGGGCGGCGCCGGGGCGAAGGACTTCGGGGCACCGAGGAACATCGCGCTCGCGGCCTTCGTGCTCGCGGTGGTGCTGGGCGTGCAGCGGTTCGCGCCGTCGTTCCTGAGCCGAATCGCCGTGCTGATCGGCATCGTGGTGGGCCTGGCGGTGGCGGTGCCGTTCGACTTCACGGACTTCGGCGGGGTGGGCGACGCCGACTGGGTGGGGATCAGCACGCCGTTCCACTTCGGGGCGCCCACCTTCGAGGCGTCGGCGATCATCTCGATGCTGGTGGTGGCGCTGGTGACGATGACGGAGACGACCGGCGACCTCGTCGCGGTCGGCGAGATGACCGGCCGGAAGGTCGAGCCGCGCTCACTGTCGGACGGCCTGCGCGCCGACGGCCTGTCGACCGTTCTGGGCGGCGTCTTCAACACGTTCCCGTACACGGCGTACGCGCAGAACGTGGGCCTGGTCGGCATGACCCGCGTCCGTAGCCGCTGGGTCGTGGCCGCCGCGGGCGGCATCCTCGTCCTGCTGGGGCTGCTGCCGAAGCTGGGCGCGGTGGTCGCGGCCGTGCCCGCGCCGGTGCTGGGCGGCGCGGGCCTGGTGATGTTCGGGACGGTGGCGGCGAGCGGCCTGAGGACACTGGCCCAGGTGGACTTCAAGGGCAACCACAACCTGACGGTGGTGGCCGTCTCGGTGGCGATGGGCATGCTGCCGGTCGGCGTGCCGACGATCTACGAGAAGTTCCCGGACTGGTTCCAGACGGTGATGAACAGCGGGATCAGCGCGGGCTGCCTGACGGCGATCGTGCTGAACCTCCTCTTCAACCACTTTCCGGCGAAGGCGCGTTCAGCCCCGGCGGCCGACCCGGCACAGTCAGCCGCCTAGGCGGGCGGCCTGCCGGGTGGCGGCGCCGAGCAGGGCGTCGACAAGTCCCGGGAAGAGGTCGTCCAGGTCACCTCGGCGCAGTCCGTTCATCTTGGCCGTGCCCCGGTAGACCTGCCGGATCACCCCGGCCTCGCGCAGCACCCGGAAGTGGTGGGTGGTCGTGGACTTGGTGACGGGCAGGTCGAAGTACGAACAGGAGAGCTCGTCGCGCTCGGCGGCGAGCTCTCGCACGATCCGCAACCGCATGGGGTCGGAGAGGGCGTGCAGCACGGCTTCCAGCCGGATCTCCTCGCGCGCCGGGTGCGGGAGGTCGCGACTGCTGACGGCGGGGGTGGTCACGGCGGCTCCACTCACTCGGGAACGCCCATTGTACGAGACCTCTCGTAGTTTGACATTCACCGTACTACGATGCCTATCGTACAAGCCGTCCATTGGACCCGCGACGATCGGAGCAGCACCCCATGAGCGCCCTCTTCCAGCCTTTCCGCCTGCGCGACGTGACCATCCCGAACCGGGTCTGGATGCCCCCGATGTGCCAGTACTCGGCGGCTTCCGAGGGGCCGGACACCGGCGCCCCCACCGACTGGCACTTCGCGCACTACGCGGCACGCGCGGCCGGCGGCACGGGACTGATCCTCGTGGAGGCGAGCGGAGTCAGCCCCGAGGGACGGATCTCCCCGTACGACCTCGGCCTCTGGAACGACACCCAGGTCGAGGCGTTCCGCCGGATCACCCGTTTCCTGGTCTCCCAGGGCACGGTGCCCGGGATCCAGCTGGCGCACAGCGGCCGCAAGGCGTCGACCGACCGCACCTGGACGGGCGGCGCACCGCTCGCGCCGGAGGCGGGCGGCTGGCAGCCGCTGGCGCCCAGCGCCCTGGCGTTCGACGAACGGCACCCGGTCCCGACCGAGCTGACTGTCGATCAGATCAAGCAGATCGTCGGTCAGTTCGCGGACGCGGCCGACCGGGCCCTGGCCGCCGGCTTCGAGGTCGTCGAGATCCACGGCGCCCACGGCTACCTGATCAACGAGTTCCTCTCCCCGCACTCCAACCACCGTACCGACGCCTACGGCGGCTCCTACGAGAACCGCACCCGCCTCGCTCTCGAGGTCGTAGACGCCGTGCGCGCGGTGTGGCCGGACGACAAGCCGCTGTTCTTCCGGATCTCGGCGACGGACTGGCTGGAGGACGGTGGCTGGACCGCCGACGACACGGTCCGCCTCGCCGGTGACCTCCAGGCCCACGGCGTCGACCTGCTCGACGTCTCCACCGGCGGCAACGCCTCCGGGGTGCGCATTCCGACCGGTCCGGGCTACCAGGTGCCCTTCGCCGCCCGCGTCAAGGCCGAGACCGCTCTCCCGGTCGCCGCGGTCGGCCTGATCACCGAGGTCGAACAGGCCGAGAAGATCCTGGCCAACGAGGAGGCCGACGCGGTTCTGCTGGGCCGCGAACTGCTCCGCAGCCCGTCGTGGGCCCGCCTCGCGGCGCGTGAGCTGGGGGCCGAGACGCAGGTGCCGGACCAGTACCACCGGTCCGTGTGAGCCAGGAAGAGCAACCGAGCAAGGGGTGACCTCGGGGCCCGCATCCGAGGTCACCCCCTGCTCGGCGTTCAGCTCACGTGCAGGACGTTCCGTTCAGCGTGAACGCGGTCGGGGCCGCGCTGTTGCCCGAATGGCTCGCCTGATAGCCGATGGTCACACTCGCGTTCGGGGCGATCGTCCCGTTGTACCCGGCGTTCGTCGCCGTGACCGACCCGGACGCCGGGGCGTAGGTGGCGCCCCAGCCGTTGGTGATGGTCTGGCCCGAGGGCAGGGTGAAGCCGAGTTTCCAGCCGTTGACCGACGTCGTACCGGTGTTGGTCAGGGTCACCGAACCGGTGAGGCCGGTGCTCCAGGCGTTGGTCGACGCCGTCACCGTGCAGCCACCCGGCTGGGGCTGGGGCGCGGGACCCGAGCTGTCGAGCCCGAAGAAGGTGAGCGCGCGGGCGGCCATGCCGGAGCCGTAGACGTTGTGGCCGACTCCCCGGAGGCTGATCGCCTCGACGGCGGCGCGGTCACCGGTGGAGCCGTATCGGGTGCGGGTCCAGCCGGAGACGGGCGAGTCGGTGGCGGCCGGGGTCTGGCTGACGCCGAGGACGTTCGTCCATTCCTTGATCTGCTCCCCGAAGTTGGGATAGCGCAGCACGTCGTCCTCGGTGCCGTGCCATGTCTGCATCCTCGGCCGGGGGCCGGTGTAGCCGGGGTAGGCGGCGCGAACCAGGTTGCCCCACTCCTGAGGGGTGTGGGAGATCGTGCCGTTCGCGCACTCGCTGTTCCACTCGGAACCGTTGGTGGTGGCGAAGCAGCCGAACGGAACGCCGGCGAAGGCGGCGCCCGCGGCGAACACGTCGGGATAGTCGCCCAGCAGGACGTTCGTCATCATCGCGCCGGAGGAGATCCCGGTGGCGAAGATCTTCGACGTGTCGGCGCCGTAGGTGCGGGCGACCCAGTCGACCATGGACTTGATGCCGACGGGGTCGCTGCCGCCGTTGCGCTTGAGCGCCTGGGGCGATGACACGTCGAAGCACTTGCTGGCGCGGGTGACCGAGGGGTAGACGACCACGAACCCGTAGCGGTCGGCCAGCGAGGCCCACTCGGTGCCGGAGTACATGGCCGGCCCGGAGCCGGTGCAGTAGTGGACGGCGACCACGACCGCCGGGTGCGCGGTGACGTTGTCCGGTACGTACAGGTACATCTGGAGGTTGCTGGGGTTGGTGCCGAAGTCGGTGACCTCGGTCAGGGCCGCGGCGGCCTTGGCGGGGCGTGCCGTGGCCGCCGGAGCGGTGAGCACGGTGGCCACGAGCAGCGGCACGAGCGCTCCGAGGAGCGCCACGAGTACCGAACGCAGCGGTCTGCGCGCGGTGGTGCGGGGGGTGGTGGGCACGTCCTTGTCCCTTCCTGGTCGACTCTGGGGACGTGGTACGGCGTTGCTTCGACGGTGGTCGGTGGCAGTGGTTCAGGAAGCGGTGACCGGTCAGCAGGAGGAGTTGGTCTGGGTCAACAGGGCCAGACGCCAGGGCAGTTGGGAGTAGTCACCGGTCGCGGCCGGGTCCATGCCCTGGCCGTCGGGTCCTTCACCGAGACGATCGGGTGAGTGGCGTCCGGCCGGGGACTGATCAGCGGCCCGGACGAGGACCAGCTGAAGGAGTCGGGCAGTTGACCCCGCCCATCGACCCCGGAGCCGCCGGCCACCGCCGGGCCCGGGGGTCAGGGCGGTCAGACCCACCGCGAGTAACACCAGGACGAGCCCGCTGATGAACGTGCGCAGACGTGGAGGCGCCATCGACTCGCCTTCTCCGAAGGGAAGCTTCCGCCGAGCATCGTGGCATGGGCATGGTCGCCATGGAAGCGCTCCCACGCCTCGAAAGAATTCGCTCGTGGCGCCGCCAGGGGTGGCCGAATACCGTCTGCGCAAAGCGTTGACTAGAAAGCGCTTGCCCTCTACGTTCCGTTCAGCAGTGTGACCGACCGGGGCCGCCTTGGCTCCACATGGTCACACTGTGCCGCGCGGCGTTCAGCATGACGAACAACATTCGAGTACATGACCAACATGGCACCGCAGGCACCACCGAAGGGAACGCACCCCACATGCGTACTCGTCCCCCACGTGCACACACGCGAAGATCCACCCCGGTAGCCGACGCGGCCACCCTCACGAGGGTGACCGACCCGTCCGCACCGCAGGCGGCCGGGGCCGCCGAGACCTCCCCCATGGGTTTCGGCGACCACCACGGATGCGCCAACCCGCGCGGAATCGACCTGGGTGGGGCCGCCACCGAGGTCGGTCGGGTCGACACCTTCACCACCCCGCCCTACAGCTCCCCCAAGCACGCCTCGCCCCTCGCCGCCCAGGCGACGAGCGCTGCGGGCACTGGAAAGCTCTTACCGTCCCCCACGCAGGAAGAAGGAATCGGGACATGACTTCTTCATCTCGTCCGCGCGTCCGCACGCGCGCACTGACCGGCGCGATGGCCGCTCTCGGCTTATCGGTTGGCATGATCATGACTAGCGGAGCCCTGACCCCGGCGGCCGCCGCCACCTGGCCCACCGCGAACGGCAGCCAGGCCGTCTCCTCCACCATCTCGGTGTCCGGCACCAAGGACTACGGGATGAAGCGCCTCTACGGCAGCGGCGCCCTGGGCAGCGACAACCAGGACGAGGACCAGGGACCGATCCTGGAACTGGCGGCCGGCGCCGTTCTCAAGAACGTCATCATCGGCGCCCCGGCGGCCGACGGCATCCACTGCAAGGCCAGCTGCACGCTGCAGAACGTGTGGTGGGAGGACGTCGGCGAGGACGCGGCCACCTTCCGCGGCTCCTCGTCCTCGAACGTGTACACCATCTCCGGTGGTGGCGCGAAGGAAGCCAGCGACAAGGTGTTCCAGTTCAACGGCGCCGGGACACTCAACATCTCGAACTTCGCCGTGAAGAACTTCGGCACGTTCGTGCGCTCCTGCGGCAACTGCTCGACCCAGTACAAGCGGACGATCAACCTCAACACCATCGAGGCGACCTACAAGGGCAGCAAGCTCGTCGGCATCAACACCAACTACGGCGACAGCGCGACCCTGAGGGGCATCACGATCGTCGGAGACAGCAGCAAGAAGATCGTCCCGTGCCAGAAGTACATCGGCAACAACTCGGGCAAGGAGCCGACCACGAACGGTTCCAACCCGGACGGCACTTACTGCAAGTACTCCACCTCGGACATCACCTACAAGTGATCCGCGTGAGGTGAGGTGAGATGCGGCCGTACGAAGCGTCCCTGCACGGCGCTTCGTACGGCCGCCTCGTCATGTGCCCCGCGCGACCTGGGGCACCGTGTCCGCCAGCTCCTCCTGGTAGTCCGTGTACGCGGTGCGCAGATCCGTGCCCGGCCAGTCCGCCGGCAGGAGTGGGGGCGGCAGGACGGGATCGCCGAGCAGATGCCGTACGACGGCCGCGAAGGCGGTGAGGCGGTCGGCGGGCCGGTCCGCGCGGGCGACGTGGGTGACGTGGTCGAGCAGCGCCCGGGACGTGTCCGCCCAGGTTTCCAGGGGCCACAGGCTCGCCGCCAGCTCCGGTGCGGGTCGGTCGGGACGGGCCTCGTAGCGCTGGACCACGTCGTCGAGGTCGTCCGGGAGCGTTCGGCTGAGGTTGGCGGGCCGGAGCCAGACTCCCTCGCGGAGTTCGGCGAGCCGGAGCGCGGTCAACCGGGCGCGCAGGTCGGCGCGTTCCGCGGGGCCGCGGCCGGTCGCGGTGACCACCACCATCTCCCAGTCTCCGTTCCACGCGCGCGTGGAGGGGTGTACGGCGTCGTCCTGACGGCGCTGCCGCGCGAGCAGACGGTCGCTGAGGCGGTGCACGGAGTCCGTCCGCCGCAGATCGCCGGCGGCCACCATCCGGCTGAGCGCGGCCCGCAGCGTGGATTCCCCGACGCCGAAGGGCTCCACCGCACGGACCAGGTCCTTGACCGGAAGCTCCGATGGATGGGCGCCCAGGAGCAGGCTCAGCACGACCGACCGGGCGGACAGCGACCGCAGGTCGACCTCACCGGGCTGCTCCGACACGTTCCTCCGCATGGTCACGTACTGTACGGGCGTCCTCGTATTGCATCATTGCCACAACCGTATCGAGAGTGCAACATGGGCATATGGTCTCCACACCCGCGCAGGAACGGTCCGCCACCCACGACGTCACCAACCAGCCCCCTCCCCTCGCCCCGTACGACGCGTCCGACGACGGCGCCCTGCTGGAGGGACTGCGCCGGGAGGGGGCCGCCTGGGCGGAGGAGGACATCCGGCGGCTCGGGCTCAGGGCCGGCAGTGTCGAGGCACAGGAGTGGGGCGAACAGGCCAACTCCCACGAGCCGGTCCTGCGCACGCACGACCGGTACGGCCACCGTGTCGACGAGGTCGAGTTCCACCCGAGCTGGCACCACCTGATGCGGGCCGCCGTCGCCGAGGGGCTGGCGGGCGCGCCCTGGGCGGACGCCCGGCCCGGCGCCCACGTATCGCGTACGGCGGGCGGACTGGCATGGGGGCACACAGACGCCGGGCACGGCTGTCCGACGTCGATGACGTACGCGGCGATCCCCGCACTGCGCAAGGAGCCGGACCTCGCGAAGGTCTACGAGCCCCTGCTCACCGGCCGCCTCTACGAGCCGGAACTCCGGGTGCCGACCGAGAAACGCGGTCTGCTGGCGGGCATGGGGATGACCGAGAAGCAGGGCGGCTCGGACGTGCGGACCAACACGACGGCGGCCACGCCCACCGCGGAGCCCGGTGTGTACACGCTGCGCGGGCACAAGTGGTTCACGTCGGCGCCGATGTGCGACGTGTTCCTGGTGCTGGCACAGGCCCCGGGCGGCCTCTCGTGCTTCCTGGTGCCGCGTGTGTTGCCTGACGGCAGCCGCAACACCTTCCGCATCCAGCGGCTGAAGGACAAGCTCGGCAACCGGTCCAACGCCTCCTCCGAGCCCGAGTTCGACCAGACCGTGGCCTGGCTGGTCGGCCCTGAGGGCCAGGGCGTCAAGACGATCATCGAGATGGTCAACTGCACGCGCCTGGACTGCGTGATGATGTCGGCCACGCTGATGCGCAAGACACTCGTCGAGGCCGGACATCATGTGCGCCACCGCAGCGCGTTCGGGGCTCGGTTGCTCGACCAGCCGCTTATGCGCAACGTCCTGGCCGACCTGGCGCTGGAGTCGGAGGCCGCGACGACGCTCACCCTGCGGCTGGCCGGGGCGGCCGACCGGGCGGTACGCGGGGACGCCGGTGAGGCGGCGTTCCGCCGGATCGCGACCGCCGTGGGCAAGTACTGGGTCACCAAGCGGGGCCCGGCCTTCACCGCGGAGGCCCTGGAGTGCCTCGGCGGCAATGGCTACGTCGAGGAGTCGGGCATGCCCCGGCACTACCGCGAGGCTCCCCTGCTGTCGATCTGGGAGGGCTCGGGCAACGTCAACGCGCTGGACGTGCTGCGTGCGTTGCGGCGGCAGTCCGGGGCCGCCGAGGCCCTGTTCGGCGAACTCGCCCTGGCGCGGGGTGCGGACGCCCGGCTGGACACGGCGGTGGCCCGGTTGAAGGGGCAGTTGGCGGAGGCCTCGGAGGTGGGTGCGCGGCGGCTGGTGGAGCGGATGGCCCTGGCCCTGCAGGCCTCCCTCCTGGTCCGGCACGCCCCGCCCGCCGTGGCCGACGCGTTCTGCGCGACCCGGCTCGGTGGCGACTGGGGGCACGCCTTCGGCACGCTTCCCGACTCCGCCGACCTGGACGCGATCCTGGCGCGTGCGCTGCCCTTCGGTCACTGACTCCCTGCCCGAAGGGGCCTCTTTCGTCGGTTCGCGCATTGTCACCTCCCGATTCCGCTTGGTTGTCAGTCCCGTGGTGCAGACTCACGATCAGTTGGCACTTCGCCTGGGGAGGGACAACGTGTTCACGGGGATCGACGAGGTCGACTGGGCCGCGCTGCGGCATGCGTACGGCAGTGCGGAGGACGTGCCCGGATTGCTGCGAGGGCTGGCCTCGCCGGACCCGACCGAGCGGGAGGGCGCCCTGGACCGGATGTACGGGGCACTGCACCACCAGGGCACGGTGTACGACTCGACGCTCGCCTGCGTTCCGTTTCTGCTCACGCTCGCCGGGAGCGAGGCCGTGCCGGAGCGGGGCGGGATCGTCGAACTGCTGGTGAGCATCGGGTGCGACGAGGCCGACCGGGAGGACTCAGGCCGGGAGTTCGCGGGACAGCAGGGCGCAAGTGTCGGTGGTCGTGGCGGCGAAGGGACCGCGGGCGGGGCGGACGGTCCTTGCGGGGTCCGTCGGTCGGCCGGGGCCGCGATCCGTGCGGGCGCGGAGGCGTTCGTCCGGCTGGCCGACGACGCCGACGCCTCGGTGCGCGGGGCGGCCGCGGGCGCACTCGTGCGGTTCCTCGACGAACCGGATCGGGTGCTGGGGCTGTTGCGGGAGTGGATCACCGTGGAGCGGGACGACCGGGTTCTGATCGCCCTCACCGAGAGCCTCGGCCTGTTCGTACGACGGCACCCCGCGCACGCCGACCGGGCGCTGGAGCTGCTGGTGGCGCAGAGCGCTCCGCCGTACGGGCCGGGGCTACGGCTCGCGGCGTTGGGCCAGCTCATGAGCTGCGCGCCCGGCCGGGCCCCGGCCGACCCGGTGCCTCTCGCGGTGCGCCTGCTCAGGGAGCGGTCCGCGCGGCGGAGCACATGGCCGGCGGAGGGCGGAAGCCCCGGCACGGACACGCTCGTCGGCCGCCTGTGGCGGCTGTGGCCGTCGGACGAGGAGGGCTCGCAGCTGCTGCGCTCCGTCCACACCGCGCTGGACGACCGGGTGGCCGACCGGACCGCTCTCCTCGACGGGCAGTTGACCAGTCCGGAGCCGACCGACCGGTGCAACGCCCTGTGGATGGCCGCCGGACTGCTGCGCGAGTGGCGCGGCGACCACACGGGGCTCGTGACCCTGGTCGGAGACCAACTGGGCGCGGCGGAAGGCGGGGTGCGCGACGCCGCCGTGTCCGTCCTCACTGATCTGTTCGACCTGGCCGCGCCCGCCGCCGACCGTCTCGCCGCGCTGGTGGCCTCCCGGCCCGACCTGTGGGTGCGTCGGTGGCGTCGTGGGACACCCGCGCTCGGCGGTCCGCTCAGAGCCCTTGCCCGGAGCGGGGATCCACGGGCGGTGCCGGCGCTGACCGAGGTTCTGGCGGGGCCGGTCGTACCCGGTGATCTGGGGCAGGCGCTCGGCCATCTCGGCGGGGCGGCCACCGCACTCGCGCCCGTGGTGCGGCGCAGGCTGGGTGAGATACCCGTCGACTCCCCCGGAGCCCCGGCCCTGGCCGTACCCCTGCTGTCGGCGGTACTCGCTCTGGGGGACCGGGAGGCCCTGCCGGAGGTGATGCGTCTGGTGCGCGGCACGGTGCCCGCCGGACTCCGCCCGGACGACCCGCACGTGGCGGACGTGGTCCGCGCGCTGGGCACGTTCGGTCCCGCGGCGCGGGAGGCGGTACCGGCGCTGCGGCGACTGCTCGACACCGAGCACGCGAACGCGGCGGCGGGTGCGTTGTGGGAGGTGGCGGCGGACGCTTCCGTCGTACGGCCGGTCCTGCTGCGGGAGTTGGAGGAAGAGGATCACCGTCGTCGCCGGGCGGCCGCGGAGGTGCTGGCGCGGATGGGTCCGGCGGCCCGTCCGGCACCGGACGCGTTGCGCCGCGGAATTCAGTCCGCTCACCCGTGTGAGCGGGTGAGCGCCGCGCGCGCCCTGTGGCGGATCGACGCGGACGCGGTGCCCGTCCTTCCGGTGCTGCGGTCGGCCTGGAAGGAACACCCGCACACGCGCGGCACCATCGCCGAGTGCCTGAGCGAGATGGGGCCGGCCGCCGCGCCGCTGAGCGACCTGCTGACAGCAGAACTGTCCTCCCGACGACGCCATTTGGCGAGGCCGGGGGGCCACGGCAGCCACGACATCCCGAAGGACGAGCGGCTGCTGCGGCTGTGCCGGGAGGCGCTGGCGGGCCAGGAGGCAGCGGGGAGCCGTATCTAGCCGTGGCCGTGTCGTGCCGAGCCATGCGGTGGCGACCCGTGTCGTGCCGTGCCGACCTGTGCCGTGTCAGGCCATGCTGTGCCGTGTCGGGCCTTGTCGCTCGGACATCGGCGGGATCACGGACACACTGACACAGGGACGCCGGGACGCCGGGCGGGCCGCGAGCGCCGAGCAAGGTCACGAGCACGCCCCCCGAGGCCCCGAGGCCTTCCCGCGCTCAGCCCGTCGTGCGCCCCCACAGAGGGCCGAACCGTGCCCACTCGGCGTCCCACTGGTCCATGCGGCGGCGTTCCATGCGACCGCACAGCACCCGTCCGCCGACGAAGGGCACGACCCCGGCACCGACCCCCAGCAGGCCGCCGATCATGGCGGCCCGCAGCCGGGCCTCGGCGACGCTGGCGGGCTTCGTCACCAGCCGCCCCTGCGGATCCGTCCAGACGGTGACCGGGGTCCCGTAGGCACTGCCGGGGTCGACCCGGGCCTGTCCGGTGTGCGCGGAGCCGTCCGGCACCGTCCAGCGCACCTTGGCCCACACCTGCTCGCCACTGGACGCCCTGGAGTGTGACGCCGCCGTTCCCGGTGCCTGTTCGGTGAGGTGCGCCACGACAGGACGCCACTCGACACGTTCCCGGGCCAAGCCGTGCTCGACGGTCCGGGCGACACCCAGACCGGCGAGCACACCGGCGAGAACGGTGAGCGCCCAGGCGCCGAGCACGACCCACGCCTCCACCGCGTCGGCACGGCGCTTGAGCGGATTGCGCCGCCAGCGCCACAGCCACACCTTCGGACCACGGAACGCCATCGCAGGCATCCTCCTCAAGAGCGCACGAACATGCCGGACCGCCCTCCCATACGGGAGCCACGTCCTGGATGCTCACGGCGGGTTTCCCGATTCGACGGCCGCACGCCTCCCCCGTTCTCGCGCGGCACCTTCCGCGGGGGCCCACAAGCCGCCCCGCCGGGCTGTCATCGCCGCGCTGACCTGCGGTGAAGCGTCTCCGAGGGGTGACTGTCAGTGGTGGGGTGCAAACTGGCGGATGTCTGGGACAAAGACGTCGCGGAGGTGATCGGCATGACCGAAGTACTGCTCGCCGTGGGCACACGCAAAGGCCTGTTCATCGGGCGCAGGCGGGACGGCGCCTGGGAGTTCGACGAAAGCCCCTACTTCAACGCGCAGGCGGTGTACTCGGTCGCCATCGACACCCGGGGAGACCGCCCGCGGCTGCTCGCCGGCGGCGACAGCGCGCACTGGGGCCCCTCGGTGTTCCACTCCGACGACCTGGGCCGGACCTGGACGGAACCGGCACAGCCCGCCGTCAGGTTCCCGCAGGACACGAAGGCCTCGCTGGAGCGCGTCTGGCAGCTTCACCCGGCGGCCGCGGAGCCGGACGTGGTGTACGCGGGCACGGAACCGGCCGCGCTGTACCGCTCCGAGGACCGCGGCGA
Organism: Streptomyces sp. NBC_00076; assembly: GCF_045041235.1. Lineage (NCBI taxonomy): Bacteria > Bacillati > Actinomycetota > Actinomycetes > Kitasatosporales > Streptomycetaceae > Streptomyces > Streptomyces sp. NBC_00076. The sequence continues at coordinate 9,519,723 of NZ_CP108242.1, read as the reverse complement.
GAGCTTCGAGCTGGTCCGCCCCCTGTGGGAGCACCCCACCCGGTCCAAGTGGGTGCCGGGCGGCGGCGGAGAGGGCCTGCACACCGTGCTCACCGACAGACGGGATCCGCGCGCGGTGACGGTGGCCGTGTCGACGGCCGGGGTCTTCCGTACGAAGGACGGTGGCGCGAGCTGGGAGCCGTCCAACTCCGGTGTCTCCGCGGTGTTCCTGCCGGATCCGAACCCGGAGTTCGGCCAGTGCGTGCACAAGGTCGCCCGGGACGCGGCGGACCCGGACCGGCTGTACCTGCAGAACCACTGGGGTGTGTATCGCAGCGATGACGCGGGCGCGCAATGGACGGACATCGGCGGGGGCCTGCCGTCCACGTTCGGCTTCGCGGCGGCGGCACACCCCCACCGCGGTGACACGGCGTACGTGTTCCCGATCAACGCCGACGCGGACCGGGTGCCGGCCGATCACCGCTGCCGGGTCTTCCGGACCGCGGACGCGGGCAGGAGCTGGGAGCCGCTGACGGCGGGCCTGCCCCAGGAGGACCACTACGGCACGGTGCTGCGGGACGCCCTGTGCACGGACGACGCCGACCCCGCCGGCGTGTACTTCGGCAACCGCAACGGCGAGGTGTTCGCGTCGGCCGACGACGGCGACAGCTGGCGGCAGTTGGCGTCGCACCTGCCGGACGTGCTGTGCGTACGGGCCGCGGTGGTCGAATGAGCCCGAGGCGGTTACCGGTCGGCCTGCCTTCCGGCCTTGACCAGACCGGTCATCGAGGTGCCTGGCGAGGCGTTCTCGGCGCCATGCGACATCGAAGGAGAGCCGGCCACGGCTCCGGGCCACCGCCCAGGCGGCTGGGCTGCTGGTGACAGGAGACAGCGGCAATCGCGCGCGAGTCAGACGCAAACAGTTCAGCGTGACCGGTGAGGCCGAGGCGGCCGCCGCAGCGGCCGCCTGACTGTGCCCGAACCGGCGCACGGGGTCAGGGAGCCTCCTGCGCCGACAGCACCCCGGCCAGAGCCCCTGCGGGCAGAACCTTGGTCGAGTTGTGTTCGCGGACGATCCGCCAGCCGTCCGGCGTTCGGCGCCAGACCAGCGAGGTCGTGGTGCGAATGTCCGTGGTGACGTCGGGCATGGTGATCCGCGCTACGAACGTCAGAGTGGACGCGGCCAGATCGTGGCCGGTGACGACGTGCGGACCGTCATCGACCGCATGATGCGCGGAAACCATCAGGTGAAAAGCGGGCTCCCAGATCGAGCCGTACCCGGCGGCTGTCGTCGCCACCCGCTGCTCGGGGTCGAAGTCGTCGTAGAGGCGGACGTCCGGAGAGCTGAAGTCGTAGAACTCGTCGAAGATGCGCCGGAACTCGAACGGCGCGTCCCCCTCGTTGCGCTCCCAGCCGAACACCCACCGGCTGTGCAGGTCCGCGACCACTTGTTCCTCGTCCATGACTCGACGCTAAAGGCAGCGGAAGGGGTTCAGGGAGGGTCCGTCGCACCCACCCATCTCTGCGGCCCGGAGCAGGGATTCGGGCAACGGCTCACCGGCGACGGCGTGCACCCGCAGCCCGTTCAGCCCCTTGTCCTGCTCGTCGACCCTGACGCGGCCGGCCTGGGCCAGCTCGACCAGCACCGCGCCGCCCAGGGTGTATTACAGGGTGCCGGCCCACCGCGATCGCCCCCGACGAGTCGTCGAACATCACCAGGAGCAGGTCTTCGACGATGAGCAGGTCCTTCTGCATGAGCCCTCTTCCCGTTCCCGCCGGTGCCGGCACCGGCACCGGCGGAAGCCGACTTGCCTATCAGGAAAGTCCAAGATAACTTTCCTGGTGGGAAAGTAAAGCGGAGACTGGAGGACGAGGGACGTGAGCACGCCGGTGGACGCCGAACAGGCATGGAGAGACCTGCAGCGCATTCGGGTGCCGCAGGAGCGGGTGTACGACGAGGTCGAGCGGTCCGCTGCGGGCGGCTCGGGTGCCCTCTGGACCACGGCCGCGCTCATGTGGCTCTTCCTGGCCGGTCTGGGCCTGGACCTGCCCGGGTGGGGCGTGGGGCTGGCCATCGCCGCGTACGTCGCGCTGCTGAGCGTGCTGGCCGTGCTCCACAACCGCCGGAGCCGGGTGCGCCTGCACCACACCCGGTGCACCCGGCGGATGCTCGGCACCTTCGTCGCGGGGGCGGTGGTGACCGGCGGGACGACCCTGCTGTCCGGCCGGCTGCTCGATTCGCTGGAGCCGATGTCCGCCAGTCTGATCCAGGCCACGGTCTCGGCGACGGTGTTCGTGCTGTTCGTCGGGCCGACGAGCCGCTGGGCGGCAGGGTCGGCGCGGGACCGCGGCACACAGGCGGCAGGCATGGGAACAGCAGGCACGGGAGCAGCCGACGCGGGGGCGGACCGATGAGCATCCCCGCCGGCTTCGACGAGCTGATCCACCCCGCCACCCGGCTGTCGGTGGTCGCGCTGCTCGCCGCCACCGAATGGGCGGACTTCGCGTTCGTCCGCGACAGCCTCTCGCTCAGCGACTCCGCGCTCTCCAAACAGCTGCACACCCTGGAGGAGGCCGGATATCTGGAGCTTCACAAGGAGGGCGGCGGACGCAAGCGGCGCACCAGGGTACGGCTGACGGACCGCGGCCGAACCGCCTTCGAAGGGCACGTCGCGGCGCTCCGGGCGATCGTCGAGGGCGCCGGTCCTCCGGCGCCGACAGAAACTCCGGCACGACAGCGACACGACTCGGGGGCGGGACGATGACGCCGAAGCCCACACCCGCCCATCCCGTCGTCCACGCGCGCGACGTGACGATGACGTACGGCGACATCGACGTCCTCCACAGCGTGGATCTGGACATCCACCGCGGCGAGGTCTTCGCGCTCCTCGGACCCAACGGCGCCGGGAAGACGACAACGGTCGAGATCCTGGAGGGCTTCCGACGGCGTTCCTCCGGTGAGGTGAGCGTCCTCGGTGCGGACCCGGAGCGGGGCGACGACGCGTGGCGCGGCCGGATCGGACTGGTGCTGCAGGCCTGGCGCGACCACCCCCGCTGGCGGGTCTCCGAGTTGCTGACGCACTTCGCCACGTACTACCCCGACCCGCGCGACCCGGCCGAACTGCTGGCCCTGGTCGGCCTCACGGACCAGGCCGGCCGGCAGGTGGGCCGGCTGTCCGGCGGCCAGCGCCGGCGGCTGGACGTCGCGCTCGGCATCGTCGGCCGCCCCGAACTCCTCTTCCTGGACGAGCCGACCACCGGCTTCGACCCCCAGGCGCGGCACGAGTTCCACGTCCTGGTCGAACGGCTGGCCCGCGACGAGGGCGTCACCGTTCTGCTCACCACCCACGACCTGGTGGAGGCCGAGCGGCTAGCCGACCGGATCGCCATGCTGGTCGGCGGCCGGATCCGCGCCTGCGGCACACCCGCGGAACTGGCCCGGCGGGCCGCCGCCCAGGCCGAGGTCCGCTGGACGGCCGACGACGGGACGCCCCGCCGCGAACGCACCGAGGACCCCTCACGGCTGGTCTGGGAACTCCACCGGCACGCGGACGGCCCGATCGCCGACCTGGAAGTCCGCCGCCCGACGCTGGAGGACACCTACCTGCACATGGTGCACCAGGACGCCGACGGCACGTACGGGTACGCGGACGAGGACGGGGAGACACAGGCCGCATGAAGGGGACACCCATGACGAACGGTTGGCCGCGTGCCGGGCTCCGGCGCGGCTGCATCGAACTGCGGCACCTCCTGCGCAACGGCAAGGAGATGTCGGGCCACCTGACCAATGTGGTCGTCGCGCTGCTCATCGCCGCGTACGTCAGCGACGACGTGCCCGGTACCCGGACTCCCATGGCTCATCTGGTGCTGGCGGGCTTCGCCGCCTACCTGCTGTTCCAGATCGGGCTGGTCAACTTCCCGCAGATACTCGTGACCGAGCGGGAGGAGGGCGCCCTGCTGCGGCTGCGCGCCACCCCTGGTGGGATACCGGCCTACCTCGTCGCCAAGTGTCTGCTGGTGGTCGTCACGGCGGTCGCCACCCTGGCCCTGCTCCTGGCGGCCGCGGCGCTGCTGGCGGACGGGCCACTGCCGCGCGGGCCGGGCGATTGGCTGACCCTGGCATGGGTCACCACGCTCGGACTGCTCGCCGTCGTACCGCTGGGCGCGGCCGTAGGAGCGGTACTGCCCAACCCCCGCGAGGCGCTGGCATTGGTCATGCTGCCGACGATGGGGCTCCTCTTCACCTCCGGAACGGTGTTCCCGATCACCTCGCTGCCCGTTCCGGTCCAGCAGGTGGCCGCGGTCTTCCCGCTCAAGTGGATGGCACAGGGCCTGCGTTCGGCCCTGCTCCCCGACACGGCACGGACCGCCGAGGCGGCCGGCTCCTCGGAACTGCCCATGGTCGCCCTGGTCCTGACCGCCTGGACGGTCCTCGGGTTCCTCCTCGCGGTGCCCCTCCTGCGCCGCGCGGCCCGCCGCGAGTCCGGCTCCCGCCTGTCCGCGCGCCACCGCAAGGCGGCACAGAGCGGCGCGGCGCCCGCGTAGGCGGCCTCGTGACCGCTGGGTGACGGCACGGCCCTGGGTCGAATGCCGAGACGTTCACGTGACAGGCGCAAACCCCGGAATCCTCCAGGACGTACGACCGCTCACCGGAGTACAGCGGGAGACTCGGCCGCTGCGAAGGTCATGACCTACGGCAGTCGCCAGTCGACCGGCTGGGCACCCTGCTTGACGAGCAGGTCGTTGGCCCGGCTGAACGGCCGTGACCCGAAGAAACCACGGTCCGCCGACATCGGTGACGGGTGGGCGGACTCGATCGCCGGAAGATCCCTGAGCAGGGGTCGCAGATTACGCGCGTCACGCCCCCACAGAATCGACACCAGGGGCTTGCCTCGCGCCACAAGCGCCCGGATCGCCTGCTCCGTGACCTCCTCCCACCCCTTCCCCCGGTGCGCGGCAGGCTTGCGGGGCGCCGTCGTCAGCGCCCTGTTCAGCAACAGCACCCCCTGCTGGGTCCACGGCGTCAGATCCCCGTTGGACGGCCTGGACAGCCCCAAGTCCGTATGCAGCTCCCGGAAGATGTTCTCCAGACTCCCCGGCAACGAACGCACCTCCGGCGCCACCGCGAAACTCAGCCCGATGGCCATCCCCGGCGTGGGGTAGGGATCCTGACCGACGATCAGGACGCGAACGTCGTCGAAGGGCTGCTGGAAGGCCCGCAGCACATTCGCTCCGGACGGAAGGTAGGTCCGGCCCGCGGCTATCTCGGCCCGGAGGAAGTCCCCCATCGCGGCGATACGTTCGGCCGCAGGTTCCAGAGCCTTCGCCCAGCCCGCTTCAACAAGTTCATGCAAGGGTCGTGGTGCCACAGCGCGTCACCCTACTGGCACACACCGGGGTCCCGCACAAACGGTGGCCCCCGCACACGGACGGCACACGCGGCGCTACTCTTCCTCCTCATCGAGGTCATCGAGCTGCTCCAGCAGGTCGTGCAGCCAGTCATCAGGACGGAGGGGAGCTGTTGCATCGAGTGATCGACGCCGACTGCGGCTGCTTCGGCTCCCGTCCCTTCAGCCGGGCTGACGACCTGTTGACCGGACAGGGCGGGCAGCCGGTGGACGGGCGCCTGCCGTGACCGGTGCGGGGGACGGTCTCCTTGCCGTCGACTCCGGCGGCTCCGGTCTTCGCGTGGTCGTCGGTACCGCGAGGGAGACCCCGCGGGCGGAACGGGAGTCCCGGGAGCCGGTGCGCACCGGTGCCCGCGGCATCGACCCCGCGCACTTCATGGAGCAACTGGTGCCCCTGGCGCGCGCGTTGATCACCGAGACGGGTGTCGACGGGCTGGATACGGCGGTGATCGGTGCCGCCGGCCTCGCCACCCTGGGCGAGGCACTGCGTGCCGAACTCCCGGGCGCCCTGGCGAAGGAGTTCGGTGTCCGTACGGTCGCGCTCGTGGCCGACGCCGTCACCGCCTACACCGGCGCCCTGGGCGCGCGGCCGGGCGCGGTCGTCGCCGCGGGCACGGGTCTGATCGCGATCGGCACGGACCTGACGTGCTGGCGCCGGGCGGACGGCTGGGGGCACCTCCTCGGCGACTGCGGCGGCGGTGCCTGGATCGGGCGGGCCGGGCTGGAGGCCGCCCTGCGTGCCCACGACGGACGGGAGGACGGCTCCGCGCGGCTGCTGGCCTGCGCCGAGGAGGTGTTCGGCCCGGCCCGGCAACTCCCCGGCAAGCTGTATCCGCGCGCCGACCGGCCCGCCGTGCTCGCCGCCTTCGCGCCCCGGGTGGCCGACTGCGCCGACACCGACGCCGTCGCCGCCGGGATCCTGCGCGCCGCCGCCCGGCACATGGCCGACTCCGCGGCTGCCGTGTGTCCGTCCGACGGCGAACCCCTGGTCGCGCTCACCGGGGGCCTGTCCAAGCTGGGAGACCCATTGGTCGTACCGCTGGCGGAGGAGCTGACGAGGCGGCTGCCGCACGCACGGCAGGTGGTGGCCGAGGGGGATCCGTTGCGGGGCTCGGTCCGTATCGCGACGGCTCTGGCCACCGGTTCGCTCACTCTGCCGGGTGACGAGACGATGCTGTCCGTGGTTACCACGAAGGGCGCAACCGCGGGCGGCATATCCGCTGATCACTTCTGAACCGTACGTAACTCATCCGACAAAACAGGACGGATACCGCGCACCTGCACCCTCCCCGAACAGGGGAGCCCCGGAAACCAGTAACATGCGACGCCATGAGCTCCCCCACTGGACCCGCGTCCGGCCTGCCAGTACGAATGCCGCGACCTCGCCAGCCCGGGCGGCACCGCCGACCCGAGCCTCTGGCGGCTCCCGAGGGCGCCCCCGCGCTTGTTCTCGCGGTTCCGGGCACCCCGGGCATCGCCACGCGCAGTCTCGCCGACGAGGTCGTGAGCATCGCGCGCTCCGAGCTCCCCGGCCTGGATGCCCGGATCGGGTACCTCGACGGGGACGACGCGGAGTTCCCCACGCTGCAGGCCGTGCTGACGCACGCTGCGGAGGAGCGCACCGCGCGGTACGCACAGGCCAAGGCCGCGGGACTGGACGTCAAGGAGCCCGACGGCCCGGTGGCGGTCGTCGTGCCACTGCTGGCCGGTCCGGACAGCGCGCTGCTGCGCCGGGTCCGCCAGGCCGTGATGGAGAGCCGGGTGGCGGCCGACCTGACCGATGTGCTGGGCCCGCACCCGCTGCTCGCCGAGGCGCTGCACGTGCGGCTGTCGGAGTCCGGTCTGGCCCGCGCCGACCGTGCCCGTCTGTTCACCGTGGCGACCGCGGCGGACGGCATCATCCTGGCCTCCGTGGGCGGCGACGAGGCCGTGCAGGCGGCCGGGATCACCGGCATGCTGCTCGCCGCGCGCCTGGCCGTGCCGGTGATGGCGGCGGCCCTCGACCAGGACGGCTCGATCGCGTCCGTCGCCGAGCAGCTCCGTTCCTCGGGCTCGCAGCAGCTGGCGCTCGCGCCGTATCTGATAGGGCCGGAGATCGACCCGGGCCTGATCGAGGAGGCGGCCAGGGAGGTCGGCTGCTCGGCCGCGGAGGCGCTCGGACCCTACCCGGCGATCGGCAAGCTCGCCCTGGCCAAGTACACGACCGCGCTGGGCATCGCCCCGCCGCAGCCTCAGGGCGCGCCGGTCCGCTGAGGCGCACCGCACGACCGTACGGCGAAAGGGCCCGCTTCCCACTGGAGCGGGCCCTTCGCCATGCGGTCGGGGTGAGCGGGTCAGCCGATGACCACGCAGGAGGCGGCGGCCACCTCGACCGCGCCCTCGAAGCGCGGCAGTCCGGTCGTCGGGTCGACGGCGAACCAGGCGACGTCGCCGGAGCGCTCGTTGGCGACGTAGAGGAACCCGCCCCCCTCGGTGAGCGCCCGGGGCCAGTGGCCGCCGCAGGGGACCGTACCGAGCAGCCGTAGCGTCTCGCCCTCGACGGCGAACGTCGACAGGACGTCCTCGCCCCGGGTCGCGGTCCACACGAAGCGCCCATCGGGCGAGGCGACGATCCCCGAGGCATAGGCGTGACCGGCCGGGGTGCCTGGCAGGACCGGTGTCTCGGACAGCGGCTTCAGTGTGCCGTCCGCGGCGTCCCAACGGCAGACGGTGACGGTCGGGGTGAGTTCGTTGACGACGTAGGCGCGCGAGTTGTCCGGGTGGAAGGCCAGATGGCGGGGGCCGGAGCCGGGCCGCAGCGCGGTCTCCCGGTGGAGTACCAGGCCGCCGTCGGTCAGCGTGCACACCCGCACCGAGTCCGTGCCGAGGTCGACGCTGACGATCCAGCGGCCGCTCGGGTCGGGCTGGACCTGGTGGGCGTGCGGGCCTTGCTGGCGGAGCGTGTGCGGGCCCGAACCGGTGTGCCGGAACACTCCTGACGGGGCGGGCGCGAGGGTGCCGTCGGGACGGAGGGGGACGGCGGTGACGCTGCCTGAGCCGTAGTTGGCGGTGAGGACGTGACCGGCGTGGACGCCGAGGTGGGTGGGGCCGTTCCCGTCGATCGGCACCCGCGGGCCGGCCGGCTCGAGTTTGTCACCGTTCACCCTGTAAGCGGCCACCGCGCCCTCGGCGGTCTCACTCACCGCGTAGAGCGTGCCCCCGCCTGGGGCGAGGGCCAGATAGGACGGGTCGAGCAGGCCGTCCAGGCTGCTCAGGAGAGTCAACGCGCCGCTGTCCTCGGCCACGGCCGCCGTCACGATGCCCGGGCCTCCGGCCGCCGTGAAGGACCCGATGAAGGCCCGCCGTCCCCGCCTGTCGCCGTGTGCCACCGCGGTCCCCTCTCGGTCCTGTGCCGTGGGGCGACGGTAGCAGCCGATCACATGAGGTCTAGACCAGGGGGCGGTTTGCCGGACGGCACCCTAGTCAAGATCCTCAACGAGCGGCTATGAGCCGTCCGGCAGAGAGCGCTGGACCGTAGGCCGACGCTCTTCCTCCCGTTCAGGAACGAACAAGCGGAGGACGAGGAGACGACCCAAGCGGCATCGCCAGCTCCGACAGTGCCTTCTCCAAGCCTCGCAGGTGCACGAGGGCCGACTCCGTCTCGTCCTGCTGAGGCAACTCGCCGCGAGTGGACGCCACTCGCCTGCGCCCCAGGTCGCTGACAGTGAGTGCTTCCACCGCTGCCTCGACCCGCCAGCAGGCAGCGGCCAGACGAGCGTCGTGCGACGCGACAGGATCGGCGGCAACGGACATCAGACCCCGAACTTCGCGAGCGCAGTCGTCAAGCAGCTCAATGACCTGGCGGGCACGGGCTTTCCGAGCACGGAAGGGAGTCAAAGGGTGCATCAACGGGGCAAGTGCCATCCGTACCCGGCCGAGCAGCAGGTCCAGTTCGGCGGCGTGCGGGGCAGGGTCGCCCTTCGGGTCTCCAGCGAGGCGAGCGGTCGCTTCGGCGGTGGCCGCGTGGACGCTGTGCAGTGTCCGCTGGATCCAGGCATCGTTCGTGGCGTGCGTGGTGACCGGCAGGACGAGGGCCACGGCCAGCGCGGCACACAGCGCGCCCACACCGGTCTCTGCAAGACGGAGCCCGAGCAAGCTGGGGTCCAGCACGCCCAGCAGGCCATATAGCAAGCTGACCATGACCGTCACTGCCAGCATCATCCAGGAATACGAGACGGCGGCGGTGTAGAAGATGCCGAAGACACAGACGGCAACCAGGGCGGCCGTCGGCGCGGGCGCGCCGTGCAGCGGGATGGCGACCAGCAGGCCGACGGCGATACCGATCACGGTTCCGAAGACCCGGCGGAAACCGCGGACCAGGGTTTCGCCGCGAGAAGCCGTGTTGACGAAGATCCACCAGACAGTACCGACAGCCCAGTACCAGCGCTCTTCGGAGAGCAGCTGCCCGACCAGAAGCGCGAGAGTCGAGGCAGCAGTGGCCTGGAAGGCTTGCCGGGTGGTGGCCCGCGCCAGTCCGATGCCGGGCAAGGCCGGCGGGGCTGCCGCGGGTGGGGTGTGACGCTCGATGGGCCAGAGCACGAAGCGCGTGGCGCCCGCCGCGAAGAGGGCAAGGCCCACGGCGGTGTACAGCTCGGGCAGCTGAGTGGGAACCGCGTGCAGGAACTGCGCGACGAAGAAGTTCATGAACGCGAAGATCCCGAGCGCGTGCCCCCGCGGGCCCCAGCGGCGGGCATAGACGCCACAGAAGACGACGGCCAAAAACGCGGCGTCACGGGCCGGGGTGATGCCGCGCAGTGTGGTGGCAAGCGCCAGCACGGGGAATCCGGCAATGGGAAGCAGGGCGGCGGTGATCCGCTGGTCACGGACCGTCGCATCGGTGACCGTGAAGAGGGCAAGCAGTGCCGCGAGCCCTCCGGTGATCGATGCGGTGAACGAGAGCCCGCAGAGTTCGGAAACGGCGACGGCGGCAGCGACACCGATAACAGCGCGGGTCGCGTTCCACAGCCTCAAGCGCCCCGGGTCCGGAGCCACGAACATCCTCTTCACGGCGGTGCGCCGTCCCCCTCACGTGGGTACGCGTCCTGCCCACGGTCGTCCCGAGTGGCGGACAACAAGCAGGCACGAAGAAGGCACCGCGGTCCGGACCCGGCCTCGTCGCCGTCCGGCGCTACGCGGCGCCGCAAATACATGGATATGGATAGGGCAAAGATAACCACCTCGTGGCCTAATGGCTCAACTGTCGTCCCGTCGACTGTGCCAATGGCACAACTGATCAGCCCAGAGGTCGACCGATGGCAGGCCAATGGACCAGGCTTGCCCCAGGCCTGGGCAGCACGACTCCGTGTGCGATCTGAGCGCGACGCGCCCACGCTGGGCGCCACGTGGGTGGAGGCGCTCACGGGACTGCGGATGAAGCAGTCCGAGCGGTTGCTGAAAGTAGTGCGGGAGCGGGGTGGGGACGGGCCGCGGATCGGGCGTCCGTGGTGTCTGCCGCTTGCCGACCGGCCTTCTGCAACACGCTTTAGCCGCTGGCCGGGGTCCGGCTGGACCAACCTGATCCTGGGCCCAGGCCACCGCTTCAAGGTGTGTGACTCCTTCCTGACCAACTTCCACATGCCGCAGAGTTCCGAACTGCGTCTCACCTCCGCCTTCACCGGGGCGCCGGAACTACTGCGGGTGTACCGGGAGGAAGTCCTGCCGAACGGCTACCTCTTCAATGAGTTCGGCGACTCGATGCTGATCGTCTGAGGAGGACGGAAAATGCAGCGCCCCACCGATATTGAGCCCACAGGTAGTGAGCCCACCGATATCGAGAAGGATTTCGAGAAGATCCTCCAGACCAACCTCGGCCTCCCCGCCGACCGGTCCCTGGACCACGACACACCCCTCGCGGACTACGGCCTGGACTCGCTCACGGCGGTCAACATAGTGGTCGACCTCGAGCAGCGGTTCGCCGTCACCTTCCCCGACGACAGGATCATGTTCGCCATGTTCCATTCCGCCCGCACCCTGTGGAACGCCCTGTCGGAGCTGATCGCGTGAACACCCGCTGGAAGAGCCTGCCCAGTGACGTCGTCCCGGACGTGGCCGTCGCCGAGCCGCTCTCCGGCGGCGCGGTGAACGACGTCTGGCGGCTGACCCTCGCCGACGGAAGGGCGTACGTCCTCAAGGGATCCGTCGACGCTCCGCCGGACCTGTTCCCGCTGGAGGCGGCCGGACTCAGGGCGCTCCATGAACGCGCGGGCATCCGTACTCCCCAGGTGTTCGAGGTGAGTGCGCACCACCTCCTCATGGAGGCCCTGCACCCCCGGCCCGACACCGACGAGTTCTGAGAGGCCGCGGGCCGGACCTTCGCCACCCTGCACACGGTGCGCGGCGACCGGTTCGGCTGGGACACCGACGGATGGCTCGGCCTGCTTCCCCAGGTCAACGGCTGGGCCGACGACGGCCACGAGTTCTTCGCCGAGCACCGAATCCGCCGTTACCTGCGCGAGCCCAAGGTCCGCCGCGCCCTCGAACCGGCCGACCTGGCGGGGCTGGAGCGGATCTGCGAACGCCTTCCGCAGCTCGTCCCGATGTCTCCCGGCGTGCTCAACCACGGAGACCTCTGGCGCGCGAACATCGTCGCGGACCCGGCCGGCGAACCCGTGTTCCTCGACCCGGCGGTGTGCTGGATGTGGGCCGAGTCCGACCTCAGCATGATGTACTGCTGCGATCCTCCGCCGGACCGCTTCTTCCGCGCCTACGAGGAGATCTCCTCCCTGCCCGACGGCTGGCGCGACCGCATGCCGCTGCTGCACCTGCGTGAACACCTCAGTGTGCTGGCCCACTTCGGGACCTACGGCGACACCGTGGCGCGGGTCCGGGACGTCGTCCGTACGTTCTCCTGACTCCGGGGAGCCCGCCGTGCCCTGCCTGAAGACCATCGTCCAGCGGGAGTACACCTGCTACCTCTTCGGTGCCCTCCCGCTGTGCGTGGCCCTGGCCCACGAGGACACCTTCCCCTGGTACCTGGAGCGTTACGTCCAGCTCCACTCGGATCACTCCCCGAGCAGCGGCGAGCAACCGCACCTCGACTTCGCCGATTCCTTCGGCTATCCGGAGGTCCTGGAGTGCCGGACCCTCGACTGGGCCGCCGTCTCTGCAGCGGGACCGTCGGTCATCGACCTGATCCGTGACCGGATCTCCGCCGGCCACCACTGCACCGTCTTCGTCGACGACGACCATCTGCGCGGCCGGCCATTCGTCCGGCTCCACGAGTACCTCGTATTCGGATACGACGACCGGAGACGGGAGGTCGACGTGGTGGGGTTCGGCGGCAGACCCCGCGTCTTCCGCGAACTCCGCATCTCCTACGACGACTTCGCCAGGGCCTTCCGCCAGGCGAAGGGGGCCGCCCACGAGGGGCGTTCGGAAGTCCGCAGCCCCCTCCAGCTTCTGAGGCCCCGCCCGATCCCGCACCGCTTCAGCCCTGCCCGCCTGGCCCGCGCCCTCCAGGACTACCTCGCCGGCACGCCCCGTGAGACCCAGGACACCGGAACCTGGTGGTCTGCTCCCACCGTGCGGGCACCGGTCCCGGCCGATCTCGAAAACAAGGACGGGGTGAAGACGTACGACCATCTCGTCCTCCACCTCGCCCAGGTGAAGGACGGGACGGCGGGTCTGGACTACCGCATGTTGCATCTGCTCTCCGAACACAAGGGAATGGTCCTGCGTCGCCTCACCTACCTGGCCGACGCCTGCGCCCTGCACGAGCCGCTGGCCGGCACTCTCAACGCCTACCGCGAACTGGACTGTCAGGTAAGGGAGTTCAGTCTCCGCATGCTGTTTCTCCCACCCGAACCCAAACGGGTCGCCGATGAGGCCGCACGTGGCCTGGAGTTCCTGACCCGGGTGCGAGAGACCGAGACCCGGCTGCTGGAGGACGTGGTACGGATCATCGAGGTCGGGTGATCGGCCTGGCCGGCGTGCACTTTTCAAGCCCGACAGCAGCACGCAGTTGCCGGACGGCACCTGATCCGTCGCCCTGTCATCCCTGGCTGAATGTGTGCGGTGACTGCTGCGCACGAACGTGCCCCAGCTGCCTGCCTGCCTTCCGGAGCGCCGTCTCGGTAGCGACCGGACCCGGCGGAAGCCGCACTCAGCGTCCCTCGTGACCCTTGGGCCCTTCGGCCCCCCCGGCATGAGAAAGGCGCCCGCGAGATCCGCAGCGCCATCGACCGGCCAATCAGAGCACTATGGACCCTGCTGGCTCAAGTGACGTCTGAAATGCTGGACCATTGGCACAGTCCCATTGATTCCGGCGCGTCCACCGACGAGCCAACGGACCAGGCGAGCCGAATACACCAGGCAAGGCCAAGGAAATGGCAGGCCGCCCGACGAACCGGGCGAGCCACGAACCAAGCACAAGGAGGCGGACAGCATGTCCGTGGACGAGCTCGACACCCGGATTCTGCGGCTGCTGCTGGAGCAGCCCCGGACGAGCGTGCGCGAGTACGCCCGTGTCCTCGGGATCGCCCGCGGCACCCTGCAGGCCCGCCTCGACCGGCTGGAGCGGGACGGGGTGGTCACCGGCACGGGCCCGTCCCTCTCCCCCGCCGCGCTCGGCCACCCCGTCCTGGCGTTCGTGCACATCGAGGTCACCCAGGGACATCTGGACGACGTGGGCGACGCGCTGGCCGCCGTACCGGAGATCGTCGAGGCCTTCTCGATCACGGGTGGCGGTGATCTGCTGACGCGGGTCGTGGCGCGCGACAACGCGCAGTTGGAGGACGTGATCCAGAAGTTGATCAGCCTTCCGGGAGTCGTCCGCACCCGCACCGAGGTGGCCCTGCGCGAGCGCGTCCCGTACCGGCTGCTGCCCCTGGTGGAGTCGATCGGGCGAGCAGCTCGGAAATGACCTTTGACATCCTGGCGTCATGAGCAATCTCGGCAACACCGCGGTCATCTTCGATCTCGACGGAACGCTCGTGGACAGCGAGCCGAACTACTACGAAGCGGGCCGGCAGGTTCTCTCCGCCTACGGCGTCACGGACTACACCTGGTCGGACCACGAGCGGTTCGTCGGCATCAGCACGCTGGAGACAGTCGCCGTCTGGAAGGACCGGTACGGTCTGCGAGCCTCCGCCGACGAGCTCTTCGCCGCCAAGAACCGGCTGTATCTGGAGCTGGCCCGCGCCTCCACGCGCGTGTACCCCGAGATGGCCACGTTCGTGGAGTTGCTGGCGTCGGACGGCGTCCCGATGGCCGTGGCCTCGGGTTCGTCTCCCGAGGCCATCGAAGCGGTCCTGGCCGGCACGGGCCTGGACGCGCATCTGCGCACCGCCGTGTCTGCCGACGAGGTCGCCCGGGGCAAGCCCGCGCCGGACGTGTTCCTGGAGGCGGCCCGCCGGCTCGACGCGGCCCCGGCCCGCTGCGTGGTGCTGGAGGACGCGGCCCCGGGCACCCTGGCGGCGCACGCGGCCGGGATGCGCTGCGTCGCCGTGCCGTACATCGCGGCCCAGGCCGGCGCCCCGGAGTTCGCCACCGCGGATCTGCTCCTGCCCGGCGGGCAGGCCGAGTTCACCGCGCGGACGGCGTACGACTGGCTGGTGCGCACGGCGTCGGCGGCCTGACCGCCAAGCACGCGGTGAACGGCCGGAACTGGACACTCCCGCCCCGTTGACGCTCTCCCGTCCCCTCCCTATCGTCTGGTCGATCATCCGCACGTCGTTCGTTATCTCGAACGATCTCGGTACCCGTGAACACCCGTGGAAACATGGACTCGTGGAGGCGTACACATGGCACCGCCCTTCTCCAGACGGAACCTTCTCCAGGCGGCGGCGATCGCCGCGGTGACGCCCGCGATCTCGTATGCGGCGAGCGGCCGGGCCGTCGCCGCGGCTTCGGAGGCACCATCCGTGTGGACCGTACAGCCGTTCGCGCTCGATGAAGTGACGCTCGGTCAGGGGCTGTTCGCCGACAAACGGAAGCTGATGCTCGACCATGCGCGCGGCTACGACGTGAACCGACTCGTGCAGGCGTTCCGCGCCAACGCCGGTCTCTCCACCGGCGGAGCGATCGCGCCTGGCGGCTGGGAGGGGCTGGACGGCGAGGCCAACGGCAACCTCCGCGGGCACTACACCGGTCACTTCCTCACCATGCTGTCGCAGGCGTACGCCGGCACCGGCGAGCAGGTCTTCATCGACAAGACCCGCACCGTCGTCGAGGCGCTCACCGAGGTGCGCGAGGCACTGCGCCACGAGCCGCGCGTGCTCAGCGGCCCGGGGAGGTTCGGGACGGCGGCGGAGCAGGTCCGCGGCTCCTACCAGTACGTCGACCTCCCCTCCGGTGTGCTCGGCGGCGCCTCGACCCTCACCCTGTCCGTCTGGGTGAGGCCCACGCACGCCGCCGACTGGGCCCGGGTGTTCGACTTCGGCGACGGCACCACCCGCTACCTGTACCTGGCCGCGCGCAACGCGAACGGCGTGCCGCGCTTCGCCATCACCACCGGCGGCGGCGCCGGCGAGCAGGGCCTCGACGGCACGGCCCCGCTGCCGCTGAACCGGTGGAGCCATCTGGCGGTGACGCTCGCGGGCGGCACGGGCACCCTGTACGTCGACGGCACCGCCGTCGCGCGGAACACGTCCATGTCTGTCACCCCGGCGGCCCTCGGCGCCCTCACCAACAACTGGCTCGGCCGCTCCAACTACCCCGCCGACCCCGTCTTCGCGGGCGCATTCGACGAGTTCAACGTCTGGTCGCGTGCCCTCACCGCCGCGGAGATCGGCGGCCTGCAGGACAGCCGGGCCGCCGACGTCCCGACGGGCCCGGGCGACCTCGCGTCGTACGCCTTCGACGAGACCGAGGGGTCGACCTTCGCGGATGCCTCCGGCAGAGACCTCACCGCCACCCTGCGCCGCACCTGGGGCGCGCCCAGCCATCCCGGGTTCCTCGCGGCGTACCCGGAGACGCAGTTCATCCAGCTGGAGTCGATGACCGGCCCCGACTACACCAAGGTGTGGGCGCCCTACTACACCGCGCACAAGATCCTGCGAGGTCTGCTCGACGCGCACACCGCCACCGACGACGCCCGGGCCCTCGACCTGGCGTCGGGCATGTGCGACTGGATGTACTCCCGGCTGTCGAAGCTGCCCGCCACCACCCTGCAGCGCATGTGGGGCATCTTCTCCAGCGGCGAGTTCGGTGGCATCGTCGAGGCCGTCTGCGATCTGCACGCGCTGTCCGGCAAGGCCGAACACCTCGCGCTGGCCCGGCTGTTCGACCTCGACAAGCTGATCGACGCGTGCGCGGCGAACACCGACATCCTCGACGGTCTGCACGCCAACCAGCACATCCCGATCTTCACCGGGCTGGTCCGGCTGTACGACGCGACGGGCGAGGAGCGCTATCTCACCGCAGCGAAGAACTTCTGGGGCATGGTCGTACCGGGCCGCATGTACGGCATCGGCGGCACCAGCACGACGGAGTTCTGGAAGGCCTCCGGGGTGATCGCGGGGACGATCAACTCGGCGACCGCCGAGACCTGTTGCGCGTACAACATGCTGAAGCTCAGCCGGATGCTGTTCTTCCACGAGCAGTCCCCTAAGTACATGGACTACTACGAGCGGGCGCTCTACAACCAGGTGCTCGGCTCCAAGCAGGACAAGGCGGACGCGGAGAAGCCGCTCGTCACGTACTTCATCGGCCTGACGCCCGGTCATGTCCGGGACTACACACCCAAGCAGGGCACCACCTGCTGCGAGGGCACCGGCATGGAGAGCGCCACGAAGTACCAGGACTCGGTGTACTTCAGGACGGCCGACGGCAGCGCCCTGTACGTCAACTTGTACAGCCCGTCCGAACTGACCTGGGCGGAGAAGGGCGTCACGGTCACCCAGACCACCGACTACCCGAGGGAGCAGGGCAGCACCCTCACCATCGGGGGCAGCCGCGCGGCCTTCGCGTTGCGGCTGCGGGTGCCGTCCTGGGCGACCGCCGGATTCTTGGTGACGGTCAACGGGCGTGCGGTGCCCGGCACTCCGACGCCGGGCAGCTACTTCACCGTCTCCCGGACGTGGCGTCCCGGTGACACCGTACGCGTCGCCATGCCCTTCCGGCTGCGCGTGGAGAAGGCCCTCGACGACCCCTCGCTGCAGACCCTGTTCTACGGGCCGGTCAACCTCGTCGCCCGCGACTCGGCGACGGACCACCTGCGGTTCGGCCTGTACCGCAACGCCGGCCTCTCCGGCGACCTGTTGCCCTCCCTGACCCCGGTGAGCGGCGAACCGCTCCACCACACCCTCGACGGCACGGAGTTCGCGCCGTTCTTCGAGGGGACCGAGGATCCCACCCACGCCTACTTCCGCCGGTCCGAACCGCGGATCGTCTTCGGCGCGACCGACTCCGGTGTGGCCAACCCCACGAAGACCGACGGGACGACCCTGCTCGACGAGGTCTGGGCCGCCGCGCCGTTCCGGAACAAGGACGCGCTGGTCTCGCGGGTACGGACCACGGTGGACTCGTGGGTGTCCGCCGGGCTGCTGGGGCGGGCCGACGGCGACCAGGTGGTGCGGACGGCACGGAAGGCGTCCTACGCGCGCTGATCCGCACGGCTGTTGTGCAGGACCCCGGTGCGGTGGCCCTTCGTCGGCCCGGCACCGAGTGTCCTGCGCTCCCCCACGACCATGATGCTCGACCGGACGGCGGCACGCATTGCCGCATTCCGGGAACGTTGACCACACTCACGGTGCCGGACGGCTGCGGGATCGGCCGGGTAGGAGGTCCGAGGGCGGGCGCTCACGCGCATCCGCCGACCATCACATCCGCGGACTGTCACATCCGGAGACCGACACGTCAGCGGACCATTTCACCGCGGTGTTCCGGCACCTACGACCGGCGGCGTGGCTTGCCCCGTCGGGTGCCCTTCGGGGCGCCGGCGGAGCCGGAACGTCCGCCACCGGTGCGGCCCGTACCGCCCCGGGCGCCCGCGGAGCCCCCCGCGCCGCCCCGGGAGCTCTGCCCGGCGGACTTGCGGGACGAGGCCGTTCCCTTCTCGGCGCGCTTGCGCTCGGCGCCTGATTCGCTCGCGGACTTGGCGCGGCCCCGGGTGCTGTTCGGGGTACGGCCCCGGACGATGCCGATGAGGTCCTCGACCTGGTCGGTGGTCGCGTCCTCGGGCCAGGAGAGGGCGACCTCGGACTGAGGGGCGTCGACGACCGGGCGGTAGGTGAGATCGCGACGGTGGTGCAGACGGGCCACGGACTGGGGGACGACAAGGACGCCGATGCCCGCCGCTACGAGCTCGACGGCGTCGGCCGTGGTGGCCGGCCGCTCGAAGGCGGGCTCCCCCGGCGGTCGCTCCCAGTCCAGGACGTCGTCCAGAGGGTGCAGCACGGTCTCCTCGGCGAGATCCGCGCACGACACCTCGTCCACCGCCGTCATGACATGGTCCTTGGGGACCACGACGACCGTCGTCTCGGTGTACAGAGGGATCGCGCTGAAGACCGTACGGTCGACGGGGAGCCGTACGAACGCCGCGTCCGCGCCGCCGTCGCGCAAGACACTGGGTGCCTCGGCGTCCGGGACCGCGACGAGCTCCAGGGGGGTGCCGGGCAACCGCTCGTTCCAGATCCGCGCCCACTTGCCGGGGGTCACCCCGGGGACGTACGCGAGCCGGAACGAAGGGGATGCCGCAGAGCCTGTCACCTCGCCAGGCTACCCGTCGTGGTCGGAGGCCTCGCGCGCGGTCGATAGTCTGGACACCATGAAGTCGCACCAGAGCACCCAGACGATGAAGCCCGCGACCGCGGCGAAGAAGCTGGGTGTGTACCTCCCGGCCACCCCCGCAGAGTTCCAGGAGGGCGTCGTCACCCGCACGGAGCTGAACGAGCTGCAGGCGAACCCGCCCGAGTGGCTGCGGGAGCTGCGGCGCACCGGCCCGCACCCCCGCCCGGTGGTGGCGGCGAGGCTCGGGGTGTCCATCGCCGGGCTGGCCCGCGGCGGAGTCACGGAGGCGCTCACCACCGAGCAGATCGAGGAGCTCCGGGAGGAGCAGCCGGACTGGCTGGAGAAGGAGCGCGCCACGCAGGCCGAGGTCCGCAAGGAGACGGCCCGCATCAAGCAGAAGAACGCCGAGCGGCCCGAGCCCTCCTGACCTTCCGACGGGTCCTGCCCGGCCTTTCCGACCTGACCCTGGCCGGCCTCGGCGACTGAGTTCCGCCAGCCTTCCCGACCGGGTCCTGCCCGGCCTTGGCAACTGAGTTCTGCCGACCTTACCGACCGGGTTTTGCGCGACGGGGGCGACCGAGTTCCGCCGGCTTTTCCGACCGAGTTCTACTCGGTCTTGCCGACCGGGTCCCGGCCGGCCCCGCCCGCCGAAGAGGCCCGGCGGGTCAAGCCCCCGCCCCCCCCCCGGCTGGTCAGCCCGGCGGGGCCACCCGCAAGCTCAGCGCCCCAGGGACCACCCGGCAGGTCAGCGCGCCAGGGCCGATCGCGCTTCCGCGAGGGCCTGTTCGGCGTAGCCGCGGCCGAAGAGCGCGGCGTGCACCAGGAGCGGGAAGAGCTGGTGCGGCCCGATTCGGTCCCTCCAGCCGTCGGCGAGCGGCGCCGCCTCCTGATATCCCTCCAGCACCCGGTCCAGGTGGGGGCAGCCGAAGAGGTGGAGCATCGCGAGGTCGCTCTCGCGGTGGCCGCCGTGTGCGGCCGGGTCGATCAGCCACACATGGCCGTCGGCGCCCCACAGCACGTTGCCGTTCCACAGGTCGCCGTGCAGCCGGGCGGGCGGTTCGGCCGGGCCCGCCAACTCCGGCAGCCGCGCGCAGAACTCTTCGATCACGGCTGCTTCGGCGGGGCGCACGGTGCCGGCGTCGACAGCCAGGCGCAGGTAGGGCAGCACCCGGTGCTCGGCGTACCAGTCGGGCCAGTCGCCACCGTCGATGTTCCGCATCGGGGCGCGTCCGATGTACGCGTCCTCAGGACCGCCGGGCGGTGGGGCGCCGAACGCGGGTGCGCCAAGGGTGTGCAGGGCGGCCAGGTCCCGGCCGAACCGATCGGCTGCAGCCGCGCTCGGCCGTCCCTCGGGAACCCGGTCGATCACCAGCCAGCGCGGATCGTCACCGTGCACGGCGGGGACCCGGACCGCTCCGGCCTCGGCCAGCCAGCGCAGCCCCGCCGCCTCGGCCCGCACCGCGCCGGGGCCCTCGCCCCGCTTGACCACCACCGACCGCCCGTCGTCGAGGGCGACTTCGGCCAGCGCCCCGGACAGCGGGCGCACGTCATGCGCCGGACGCCCCGTGAGCCGCGCCGCCACGGCACAGGGCCCCTCGTCGCCGTCGAGCGTCCTGCGGCGGTTCATGCCGTATCCAGCCATGTCCCGACGGGCGCGGTCGGCGTGCCGTCGGCGGGTGCGTGGAGTTCTCGGAGGTACCAGGGAAGGTTGCTGTACACGTTCAGCAGTGTGCACCCGAGCAGGTCGGCCGCAGAGAGATCCAGCCACATGCCTGGCGCGTACCCCGTCCCGGGCCGCCTGCGCACCAAGATCACCCCTCACCAAGGTGTGGCACCGGTGAAATGTTTCGGCCATGTATTGACATGCGGAAGAAACGATTCGTAGCTTGGGCCCTCATTTAGATTCGTGAAGCAAGTTCACGGATATGAACGGAGAGTGTCCATGGGCGATCGCCGACGACGTCGCCGCCTGGCTGCCGCGATCACCGTCGCGGGCTTGACGTTCGGAACAGCGGCCTGTGGCTCCGGTTCCGACAGTGCCGGCGGCGGAGGCCCGAACACGCTGGAGGTGTGGACCCGGAGCAATCCGGACGACGCCGCCACCTACGATCGCGTGTTCGCCGCCTTCACCAAGAAGACCGGGATCAAGATCGACTACCAGCCGGTCGTCAACTTCGACCAGCAGCTCCAGAGCCGGGCGTCCACCAAGGATCTGCCCGACGTCATGATCAACGACACCGCCCTGATGGGCAGTTACCAGAGCCAGGGCCTGCTCAAGCCCATCGATCCCGAGTCGATCGCGGGCAGCGACCAGATCACCGACAAGAGCTGGTCGTCCACCGTGGGCCTCGACGGCAAGCACTACGGCATCCCGTACTCCCGCCAGGCCATGACCCTGATGATCCGCAAGGACTGGCTGCGCGAGCTCGGCCTCCAGGCGCCCACGACGTGGCAGGAGATGCTCACCGTCGCCAAGGCCTTCGCCGCCAAGGACCCCGACGGCGACGGCAAGGCCGACACCTACGGCATGGTCGTCCCCGGCAGCGCCCAGAACGGCTACGCCGCCTGGTGGGGTGCCAGCTACCTCTGGCAGGGCGGCGCGAAGATCATCGAACCGGACGGCAACGGCGGCTACCGACCGGCCATGGACTCGGCGGCGGCCGTGCGCACCGTCACCTGGATGAAGGACAACCTCTTCTGCGGTGACAACGGTGTCATCCAGCCGGGAGCGCTCACGGCCATCACCGGCAACGCCACCAACTTCCAGGACGGCAACGCCGGCATGTACCTCACCGGCCCCTACAACATGACCACCTTCGACGGCACGGTCGGCAAGGACAAGTACGAGGTCGTGGCCGCCCCCGCGGGCCCGGCCGGGTCCGACGTGCTGGCCGACGGCGAGAACGTCTACTTCGGCGCAAAGACCGGCAAGACGGCGAAGGAGCAGGCCCTGGGCGCGTTCCTCGTCTCCCCCGAGGGCCAGAAGATCGCCATGACCAGCGTCGACGGCCACCAGCCCGTCGTACGTATCCCCGTCAACTCCACGCTGGACGCCGCCAAGGTGCGCGACGACGCCCGCTGGAGCGTCGTGCAGAAGGCGTACGAGCACGCCTCGGAGCAGTTCCCGAACGCGCCCGACTTCGCCCCGATCAAGCAGGACACCGCGGACAGCCTCAACGCGATCTTCACGTACTGCGGCAGCGACGTCAGTTCGAGCCTCAAGGAACTCAACGACACCCTCGCCGGTGACCTCAAGGACCAGGACCTGTTGAAATGACCGCTACCGTGACACCGCCCGTGGCGCGCAGAGCCCGGGTCCTCAGCAAGAAGGCCGTCCTTCCCTGGGTGTTCCTCGCCCCGGGTCTGCTGCTCGCACTGGTCTTCAAGTTCCTGCCCATGGGCAAGGGCGTCTGGCTCAGCTTCTTCGAGGTACGGCCCTTCCTCGGGGACAAGTGGGTCGGCCTCGACAACTACACCCGGGTGCTGACCGACCACCGCTTCCAGGACGCCATCGGCCACACGCTCCTCCTCGGTCTCGGCCAGTCCCTCGGCGCGATCCTCGTCGGCTTTCTGCTGGCGCTGCTCCTCGAAGGCCAGGCCCGGTCCCTGAAGATCATGCGTACGGCCGTCTTCCTGCCGGTGGTCACGGCGACCGCCGTGGTCGGCGAGATGTGGCGGCTGCTGTACTACCCGACCTCCGACGGTCTGATCAACCACGGCCTCGGCTTCCTCGGCCTCGGGCCCACGCCGTTCCTCGACAATCCGAACACCGCGCTGTGGGCGACCATGGTCATGAGCGTCTGGATGCTCGCCCCCTACAACATGGTGATCATCCTCGCCGGTCTCGCCGGCGTGGACCGGACCCTGTACGAGGCCGCCGCGATGGACGGCGTCTCGCTCTGGCAGCGGCTGCGCTACGTGACACTGCCCGCGATCCGCCCGGCGCTGGGCATCGTCCTCACCCTCGCCGCGATCCGCGGCCTGCGCGTGTTCACCGAGGTGTTCGTCCTCACCGGTGGCGGCCCGGCCGGGTCCACCGAGGTCTGGATGACCCGCGCCTACACGCTCGGCTTCACCCGCAACGACATCGGCGGCGCCTCCGCGGCCTCCGTGGTGCTGCTCTGCGTGACCCTGCTGCTGACCGTCACGGTCAACTACTTCCGCAAGAGGGGAGACGTGCGATGAGCGCACCCGCCATCGACCCCGTCCGGACACCGGCTCCGGCCGCCGCGACGGGCAGGGCCGCCGGGTCCCGGCGCGCCACCCCCGCCCGCTTCGACACCGCGCTCGGCTGGAGCGACCGGCCGGGTGTCGCCTGGGGACTCAGGATCCTGCTGTGCGCGATCGCGCTCGGCGTGTTCGCGGCGCCGTTCCTGACGATCCTCTCCGGGGCCTTCACCACGCACGCCAGCGGCTCGTCGCTGTCCTTCCTCCCGCACGACAGCACGCTGCAGAACTTCAAGGTCGCGGGCGAGCGCGGGATCTGGGACTACTTCACCAACTCCCTCGTCATAGCGGGCGGCGCGCTGCTGCTCCAGCTCGCGGTGTCGGTACTCGCCGCGTACGCGCTGGCCCGGCACAGGTTCCGTGGCCAGGCGCTGATACTGACCCTGTTCATGCTGACGATGATGCTTCCCGAGGAGGTCATCGCGATCCCGCTGTCCCTGGTCCTCGGTCACGTTCCGGTGGTCGGCCTGGATCTGAAGGGCACCGCCTGGGGCGTGATCCTGCCGCTCGGTGCCTGGGGCTTCTCCGTGATGCTCCTGACCGAGTTCATGAAGGACATCCCCACCGAGATCGAGGAGGCCGCCCGGCTCGACGGCGTGGGCGAGTTCAGGATGCTGTGGCAGGTCGTCCTGCCGCTGTGCAAGCCCGCCCTCGGTGTGGCCGGCGTGCTCGGCTTCGTGATGATCTGGGACCAGTACCTGCTGCCCCTGATCGCCTCCAAGGACCCCACCGACTACACGGTCACCGTCGCCCTGTCCATCCTGCGCACCGACCCCGAGGTCGGCTCCGGGGTGGTGCTCGCCGGTGCGGTCATCGCCCTCGTCCCCAGCCTGATCGTCTATGTGCTCCTCCAGCGCTCGCTGGTCACCGGCATCGCGGCCGGGGCCACCAAGGGCTGACCCCGCTGATCCCACCCCCCACACACACTCGCAGTTACGAGGGAGACATGAAGTTCCACGGAGTGCTGTTCTTTCCGGTCACGCCGTTCGCCGCCGACGGGTCACTGGACGAGGGACGGCTCGCCCAGCACATCGAGGCCGGTGTGGCCGCGGGCGCGGGCGGTGTGTTCGTCGCCTGCGGCACCGGCGAGTTCCACGCGCTGACGTCCGACGAGATCGAGCGGGCCACGCGGGTCGCGGTCAAGGCGACCGCGGGCCGGGTGCCGGTCCTGGCCGCCGCGGGCGGCCCGACGCCGGTCGCCCGCGACCAGGCGGCCCGCGTCGAACAGGCGGGCGCCGACGGCATCCTGCTGCTGCCGCCGTATCTGGTGAGCGCCCCGCAGCAGGGTTTGGTGCGGTACGTCGAGGAGGTCACCGCCGCCACCCGCCTGCCCGTCGTCTTCTACCAGCGCGGCACCGCCCGGCTCACCGATTCGACGGCCGCCGAGCTCGCCGCCCTGCCGAACGTCGTCGGTCTCAAGGACGGCATCGGCGACATCGAGCGGATGCACCGCATCGTTCGCGCGGTGCGCGCGGTGCCGGGCGGGGCGGACTTCCAGTTCTTCAACGGCCTGCCCACCGCCGAGATGACCGCGCCGGCCTACCGCGGTGTCGGCGTCGACCTGTACTCCTCCGCGGTGTTCGCCTTCGCTCCGGAGATCGCTCTGGCCTTCCACACGGCGCTCACCGAGGGCGACGAGACGCTCGTCAACACACTGCTCGACGAGTTCTACGGCCCGCTCGTCGCCCTCCGTGACGAGGTCCCCGGCTACTCCGTGTCCCTCGTCAAGGCCGGTGTGACGCTGCGCGGCCTGGACGTGGGCGGGGTACGGGCGCCGCTGCTGGACCCGACGCCCGAGCACGTCGCCCGGCTCGCGAAACTTCTCGAGCACGGCCTGGAGGTGATCGCCGCATGAGCACCGCCGGTGACACGAGGATCCGCGAACTGATCGTCACCCCGATCGCCTTCGGTGACCCGCCGCTGCTCAACTCCAACGGAGTCCACGAGCCCCTCGCGCTGCGCGTGATCCTCCAACTCGTGCTGGAGGACGGCACGGTGGGGCTCGGTGAGTCGACGGGCGGCACCACACGGCTGGAACGACTTCAGGCGGCGGCGAAGACGGTCATCGGGATGGACGTCTTCGACACGACGGCCGTCGCGGCCGCGATCGACGCCGCCCTGCTGCCGACGGTGCCCAGCTCCCACGAACGGGGCTGGACCACCTCCGCGGTGGAGGTGGCCTGCCTCGACGCGCAGGGCAAGCTGCTCGGGCGCCCGGTCAGCGACCTGCTCGGGGGCGCGGTCCGCGACTCCGTGCCGTTCGCCGCGTACCTCTTCTACAAGTGGGCCGAGCACCCCGCCCTCGACGGCCGCGCGGCAATCGGCGACGACTGGGGCGAGGCCCTGGACCCGGCCGGCATCGTCGAGCAGGCACGGCTGATGCAGGAGCGGTACGGCTTCCGGTCGTTCAAACTCAAGGGCGGCGCCTTCCCGCCCGACGAGGAGATCGCCGCGATCAGGGCACTGGCGGAGGCGTTCCCGGGGCAGCCGCTGCGGCTGGACCCCAACGCCGCCTGGACGGTGGAGACCTCGAAGTACGTAGCCCGTGAACTCGCCGACGTACTGGAGTACCTGGAGGATCCGACCGGGGGCATCCCCGGCATGGCGGAGGTCGCGAAGGACTCGCCGCTGCCGCTCGCGACCAACATGTGCGTGGTCGCCTGGGAGCATCTGAGGCCCGGGATCGAGCAGAACGCGATCCAGGTCCTGCTGACCGACCACCATTACTGGGGCGGGCTGCGCCGCACCCGTGAACTGGCCGCCGTCTGCGAGGCGTTCGGGCTCGCGCTGTCCATGCACTCCAACTCGCACCTCGGCATCAGCCTCGCCGCCATGACCCACGTGGCCGCCGCCATCCCGAACCTCGACCACTCCTGCGACACGCACTACCCGTGGAACTCGGCGGACGACGTGATCGTCCCCGGCGCGCTGGAGCTGCGCGACGGCGCCGTCAAGGTCCCCACCGGCCCGGGCCTCGGTGTGGAACTGGACCACGAGGCGCTGGAGCGGCTGCACCGGCGGTACGTGGACTCCGGGATGCGCGGCCGTGACGACACCGGATACATGCAGCGGATCCAGCCGGAGTACGAGCTCAGGCTCCCGCGCTGGTGAGGGGACGCGCGCAGGCCTCGACGAGACGGATGACGCGTCGCGGGTGCCCCGGGCGGGGGTAGTGCTCCGTGCCCGGCCACTGCTCTACGCGTGAGCCGGGCACGTGACGCCGCGTCCCGGGGCGGCTGCCCCGGCCGGACGTCCACACGGTCAGGGCGGGCCGGGCACGGCGGCGCGGGTGGCCGGGGGCGCCCAGGGTGTCGGGGCCGGCCAGGTCCGTGCCGTCTCCTCGCCGGGGGCGGGCGGACCTCCCCGGCGCGCTGCCCCGCCCGCTCCCGGCACCGTCACTCGGCGCGCGGGACGTCTTACGACGGTCACTCGCAGCGCGAACCGCCGTACACCATCCCGTTGGCGCGAACCTCCGCACACCGTCGCGATCAGGACGGGACTGGTCCGACCGGGCGGCCTGCCGGGACGGTGAGCGACGCTCTTCCCCACAGCGCACGCGCGGCGCACGCGCGGGCCGGCCACCCGGTGGCTCCGCTCATCGCAGGGTGAGCGGGGTCTCGGACTCGAGACGGGACAGCTTCTCGGGGTTGCGGACGTAGTAGAGGCCGGTGATGCGGGCGTTTTCGAGACGGATCGCCATGACGCCGTCGATCTCCCCGTCCAGGCGCACGAGGAGTGCCGGGCTGCCGTTGACCACGGTGGGAGTGACGGTGATCGGGCGCTCGTTCTTGCCGAGACCGCCGATCATGAAGCGGGCCACCTTGTCGGCGCCGGTGATCGGCCGCAGCGCTGCCTGCTTGATGCCGCCGCCGTCGCCCATGAGGACGACCTCTGGGGCGAGCACGTCAAGCAGACCCTGCGGGTCCCCGGTCTCGAGTACGCGCCGGAACGCCTCCAGTGCCGCCCGCGTCTCGCTCGCGGAGACCACCTCGCGAGGACGGCGGGCCTCGACATGCCGACGGGCCCTGTGGGCGATCTGGCGTACGGCCGCGGGGCTCTTGTCGACGGCGGCCGCGATCTCCTCGTAGCTGACGTCGAAGGCCTCGCGCAGCACGAAGACGGCGCGCTCGGTCGGCGACAGCGTTTCGAGGACGAGCATGAGCGCCATCGACACGCTCTCGGCGAGCTCGACGTCCTCGGCCACGTCCGGCGCCGTGAGCAGCGGCTCGGGCAGCCAGGGGCCGACGTACGCCTCCTTGCGGCGGCTCATGCTGCGCAACCGGTTGAGGGACTGCCGGGTCGTGATCCGGACCAGGTAGGCACGCTGGTCGCGTACCTGGTCCAAGTCGACCTTGACCCATCGCAGCCAGGTTTCCTGGAGGACGTCCTCCGCGTCGGCTGCCGATCCGAGCATTTCGTAGGCGACGGTGAAGAGCAGGTTCCGGTGGGCGACGAACGTCTCGGTCGCCGGATCGGTGGAGTGGTCGCTCATGTCTCGACCCCTTTCATTGGTAGCCCTTCCCTTGGTTGCCGCTAGCCGGTGAAAGGCTGCGGGCCGAAGCGGCCCCACGCGACGAAGACGGCAAGCGCGAGGTAGACCGAGTTCAGCAGCACGAACATGAACTGGCCGAGGCGGCCATGGGTGATCATCGCGCCTGCCATGAGCAAAACCCAGCAGATTGCGGTCACCGGCACCATGACCGGTGCGATGTCGAGCACGGCCGGCAGGGTCAGGCCGACCGCGGCCAGGATCTCGAGGACCCCGAGTGTTCTGACGAAGCCGACGTCGGCGTCCTGGGTCCACTCCCCGCCGTGCTGAACGGCGAGCTTCTCCTTCGGTACGAACGCCTTGGTGAGGCCGCCGACCAGGGCGACCGCGGCCAGCAGTCCGGTGGCGATCCACAGAGTGAGGTTCACGGGTTCTCTCCTTGCCTTGCGCAGGCGGCTCCGGCTTCTCGGGAAGCCCTCCGGCATGAGGACACCGGGCGGCGCACTGTTGTGACAGGCCGAGACGCCGACGGTCCGTTGCTCAGATACTCAGAGCTGGGCTGTTTTGTTCGGGGGCGGCCGGCGCCTCAGCGCGCTTGGCCTGCAGCGCTTCCCGACGCTTGGCACCTCCCGAGACGCGGTGCAAGCGGTACGAACCCGGCTTGCGTGCCTCGCCGGCCAGGTGCTTGACGATGCCCGTGCACACGAACTCCTTGAGCTTCGCGCCAGGGCGGCCGTCGATGTGGAACCACAGCGCGATGTCGTTCCGGTGGGCGAACTGGAAGATGCCGGCGCGTCGGCCCAGGCTGATGCACTGGCCGGCGAACGCCTGGTTGAGGGTCGACGGCTGCTCCCCGTCGATCCGGCTGAGCACCGTGTCGGCCGCCCGCGCGCCCAGCGGCATCGCCGCCTGGCAGCTCATCCGCAGGGGCAGGCCCGACGGTGCCGCGGAGTCACCGGCCGCGACGATGCGTGCGTCGTCGACGCTCGTCAAGGTCTCGTCCGTGAGCAGGCGACCCAGGGGGTCGGTGCTCAGCCCGCTGCGGTCGGCCAGGTCCGGCACGCCGAATCCGGTGGTCCAGATGGTCACCTCGCTCGGCAGCTCACGGCCGCCACTGAGCCGGACGGCCTCGCGTGTCACAGCCGTCACCGTCGCGTCGGGGCCTTGGAGCACGGTCACCCCGAGTGCGGCGAACCGCTTGGCAACGGAGCGTCGGCCCCGAGGATGCAGGTACGGGCCGAGTACCTCTCCGCAGACCAGGGTCACGTCACGGCCCTCCTCCGCCAGCTCGGCCGCGGTCTCGATGCCGGCCGGGCCGGCTCCGACGACCGTCACCGCGGCCGTCGCGGGCGTGGCGTCGAGGACCGGCCGCAGCCGCCCGGCCTCCTCGAAGGTGGCGATCGGGTAGGCGAACTCCGCCGCCCCGGGCACGCTCGGGTCGGCGCTGCCACTGCCCACCGCGTAGACCAGGTAGTCGTAGCCGACCGTGCCGCCCGTCGCCAGGCTCACTCTGCGCTCGGCCGCGTCGATCCGGGTCACGGTGTCGACCACCAGCCGGACGCCCTCCGCCAGGACCTCCCGGTAGTCGACGACCGCGTCGTGGGAACCGCCCACCAGCTGGTGCAGGCGGATCCGCTCGACGAAGGTCGGGCGCGGGTTGATCAGAGTCACTGTCACGTCGTCGCGCTGTGTCAGGCGGTCGGCCGCCATGACGCCGGCGTATCCGCCGCCGATCACGACCACATCGATGTTCTCGGTCTTGTCCATGGTCGCGGTCTTGTCGATGTTCTCAGTCATGGTGTCTCCTCCGTCTCCAGGGGTTCGGCATCAAGACACCGCCTGATCGATCGCTGTGACAGCTTGTGAGGCAGATCACTCCACGGGCGGGAGCACGTGGGCACGGCCGCCCGGTTCCAGGGCGCTGAAAGCGTCGTGAAACCGCGCTGAATGCGCCCTGCCGCACTCTCTGCGGCATGACGACAACGACATCGCACTCACCCGCCATCGCGGCCAAGGGGCTGCGCAAGGCGTACGGGGACAGGACGGTCCTCGACGGCATCGACCTGGCGGTGCCGGCCGGCACCGTCTTCTCCCTGCTCGGCCCGAACGGTGCCGGCAAGACCACCGCCGTCAAGATCCTCTCCACCCTCATCACCGCCGACGCCGGCGACCTGCGCGTCGGCGGCCACGACCTGGCCGTCGACCCGCAGGCCGTGCGCGCCGCGATCGGCGTCACGGGTCAGTTCTCCGCCGTCGACGGCCTGATCACCGGCGAGGAGAACATGCTCCTCATGGCGGACCTGCACCACCTCCCCCGCGGCGAGGGCCGCCGCACCGCCGCCGAACTCCTTGAGCGCTTCGACCTGGTGGAGGCCGCGAAGAAGCCCGTCTCGACCTACTCCGGCGGCATGAAGCGCCGCCTCGACATCGCCATGACGCTGGTCGGCGGCCCGCGGATCATCTTCCTCGACGAGCCGACCACCGGCCTCGACCCGCGCAGCCGCCACACCATGTGGGGGATCATCCGCGAGCTCGTCTCCGACGGGGTGACCGTCTTCCTCACCACCCAGTACCTGGAGGAGGCCGACGAGCTCGCCGACCGCATCGCGGTGCTGCACGACGGCAAGATCGCCGCCGAGGGCAGCCCGGACGAGCTGAAGCGGATCGTCCCGGGCGGGCACGTGCGGCTGCGGTTCGCCGACCCGGTCGCGTACCAGTCCGCCGCCGTCGCCCTGCGCGAGGTCACCAGGGACGACGAGGCGCTGTCGCTGCAGATCCCCAGCGACGGCAGCCAGCGCGAGCTGCGCGCCATCCTCGACTGGCTGGACTCGGCCGGCGTCGAGTCGGACGAGCTGACCGTGCACACCCCCGACCTCGACGACGTGTTCTTCGCCCTGACCGGCGGCACCGACGTCCCCAACCAGCCCAAGGAGACCGTCCGATGAGCGCCCCCCTGGCTTCCGCCCGCCCGACCCGGATGTCCCTCGCGGTACGCGACTGTTCCACGATGCTGCGCCGCAACCTGCTGCACGCGCGGCGCTACCCGTCCATGACCCTGAACCTGCTGCTCACGCCGATCATGCTGCTGCTGCTCTTCGTCTACATCTTCGGCGACGCGATGAGCGCGGGCATCGGTGGCGGCCGCGCGGACCGCTCCGCCTACATCGCCTATGTCGTCCCGGGCCTCCTGCTGATGACCGTCGGCTCCACCGTGATCGGGGCCGCGATCTCCGTCTCCATGGACATGACCGAGGGCCTCATCGCCCGCTTCCGCACGATGGCGGTCTACCGCGGCTCCGTGCTCGTCGGGCACGTCGTCGGCAGCGTGCTGCAGGTGCTCGCCAGCCTGGTCCTCGTCGGTGCCATCGCCGTGGCCATCGGCTTCAGGTCCACGGACGCCACGGCCCTGGAGTGGCTGGCGGCGTTCGGGCTGATCGCGCTGTTCACCCTGGCGCTCACCTGGATCGCGGTCGGGATGGGCATGGCCAGCCCGAACCCCGAGGCGGCCGGCAACATGGCGACGCCGCTGATCCTCCTCCCGCTCATCTCGAGCGCCTTCGTCCCCATCGACGCGATCCCGGGCTGGTTCCAGCCGATCGCCGAGTACCAGCCCTTCACGCCCGCCATCGAGACCCTGCGCGGCCTGCTGCTCGGCACCGAGATCGGCAACAACGGGTGGATCGCGATCGCCTGGTGCGTCGCCCTGATCGCGCTCGGCTACCGCTGGTCGACCTCGCTGTTCAACCGCGACCCGAAGTAACCGCCATGACAGCGCGGGCCGCGTCCCGCAGCTCGTCCCGGCCCAGGGCGGCGTATTCCGACACCGCGTCGGCGTACGCCGCCCTGGCAGCGTCCCCGGCGGCCTCGACCGCCTGCCGGGCGCGGTCACGGGACATCGTCGGCTGGAACTCGCGCAGCACCCGCAGCCGTTCGGCCAGCGCGATCATCCGTACGGCGGTGGCGTCACCGGACGCCAGCCCCGCCATGCCCAGCGCGTGCAGCACCGTCCCGAACAGGGGGAGCTCCGTGGGCGCGCCGGACGGAGCGGAGAGCTGCGTCCGCAGCGCCTGACGCAGCCGGTCGACCGGCCCCGCGACAAGTTCGAGACGGCCGGCGTGCGCGTGTGCCGTCACCACCGCCGCCTGGATCTGCAGCGCCCACCGGTCGAAGAAGGGGTCGCCGCCCTGCGAACCGACCGCGGGCATCCGCTCCAGGGAGCCGCGCCACAGGCCGAGCCCGACCTCGGTCAGCCCGCGGGCGAGCGCGATCTCGGCGCGCCCGCCGAAGTCGGGGCTGTAGAAGTCGTCCTTCTGCGGTCTGTTTTCGCCCTCCGCCTGCCGCAGCCAGTACTCGGCCTCGTCGGGGTCGCCACGCTGCAGGCAGGCGAGGACGAGGCCCCAGCGGATACCGATGCTGTCGTGCTCGTCGCCGAGCCGCGGCAGCTCCTCCAGCGCCGCCTTGAGGTGCCTGTACGCGGCCTCGCCCTGCTCCGTCTGCATGTACAGCTCACTCAGCCGAGCATGGCCCATGACCTGCAGGAACGGAGTGTCGACCGGCGCCAGTGCGGCGATGATCCCGCGAGCCGAGGCGAGCGCGCGGTCGATGTCCTGCTCGTACTCCCAGACGTAGGTGGCGACGCCCTCGGCGACGCCGGCGAGCAGCGGCTGCTCGCTCTCGCAGAGCCCCCGCAGCACGTCGTAGTCGGGAGGGAGCATCTCAGGGACCGCACTCAGCACGATCGCGATGGCGCGCAGCAGCGTGTCCGGCGGGGCCGGGGGCAGCCGCCGGAGGGTGACGAGCTGGCGTACGGCGTGCGGGCCGAAGCCCATGAACAGGCTCGCTGTGCACAACACGGCGGCGGCGCGGGCGACTTCGACGTATTCGGGGTCGGGGTAGTAGTGCGACAGCGGCGGACCGGTGTCCGCGGCGAGGGCGGTGAGGCGGGGGTAGTTGGAGCCGGTGGACCACAGGGCGGCGAGGACGGCGGTGAGGGCAGCCGTGGTGGGGCCGTCCGTGCGGGCCAGGGCGTACCGCAGGGCCGACACCAGGTTGTCCTGCTCGGCCCTGATCCGCTCCCAGACGGTCCCCGGCTGCGAACCGAGGAGCCAGTCGTGGTGCGCGACCCCGAAGGCCCGCGCCCAGGCGAGGAACCGGCCGACGGCCCCCTCGTCCTCGCCCGCCTCCGCACGCCGGGCCGCGCTGAACTCCCGTACGGTCTCCAGCATCCGGAACCGCACGCCGGCCGGGGTGTCGGCGACGGTGAGCAGCGACTGATCGGCCAACTGCTCCAGCAGAAGCAACGCGTCCTCGCCGAGGACCTGCTCCGCCGCCTCGCCGGAGAAGCCGCCGGGGAAGACGGACAGCATGCGCAGCGCCGCCCTGGCTTCCTCGTAGAGCAGGTTCCAGCTCCAATCCACGACCGCGTGCAGCGTGCGGTGGCGCTCCGGTGCGTCCCGCGCCCCGCCGCGCAGCAGCGCGAACCGGTCGCCGAGGCGGCGGGCGATCTCCGGCACCGACAGCGCGCGCACCCGCGCCGCGGCCAACTCCATGGCGAGCGGCAGCCCGTCGAGGTGGCGGCACAGCTCGGCCACCGCGTCCGGCGGCAGCTCCACGCCGGGCCGGGCGGCCCGGGCCCGCTGCGTGAACAGCTCGACCGAGGTGCCGAGACCGAGCTCCGGCAGCGCGTACACCGCCTCCGACGTGAGGCCCAGCGGCCCCCTGCTGGTGGCGAGAACCCGCAGGTCCTTCGAGGACGAGACCAGGGACTGTACGAGGTCGGCGGCGCCCCGGATGACCTGCTCGCAGTTGTCAAGGACCAGCAGGGCGGGCCCGGAGCCGAGCACGCCGAGGATGCCGGACACCGGGTCGGCCGCGGCGGGGCCGCTCGCGGCGCCGTGCCGTTTTTCACCCGCGCCGAGCGCGGAGGACACCTCCGCGGCCACGTCCTCGTCCGCGGTGACGCCGGCGAGCGGCACGAAATACACCACGGGCTGCTCGGCCCGGCGGCCGACGGCGTGCGCGAGCCGGGTCTTGCCGAGGCCACCGGGGCCGACGACGGTGACGGCGCGGGAGGCGCCGAGCAGTCGCTCCACCGCCGCGATGTCCTCGTCCCGGCCGAGGAGCGGGTTCGGCTCGTGCGGCACGCCGTGTCTGACCGCGGGCGTCTCCCCGCGCAGCAGCTCCCGCTGTACGGCCTTGAGCCCGGCGCCCGGGTCCGTACCGAGCGTCTCGCGCAGCTCACGGCGGTACGCCTCGTACCGCGTCAGTGCTGCGGAGGGGCCCGCCGTCGCCGCTTCGCCGCGCAGCACCTCGGCGAGCACCTCCTCGTCGCGGGGATGCGCCGAGGCGAGCGCGGCCAGCGGCCCGGCCGCCTCCGCGTGCCGCCCCAGCCGGGCGAGCGCCAGCGCCCGCGCGCGGACGAGCGTGCCGTGCACGGGGGCACGCTCGGCGCGCAACGCGGCCACCGGGTCGTCGGTGTCGCCGGCCCCGTCAGGTGTGCCCTCCCACAGCGCGAGCCCGGTCTCGGCCTCGGCCAGCGATCCGGCGTGGTCCCCGGACCGGGCCCGGTCCGTGCTCTCGGCGGCGTGCAGCAGCAGGGCGGAGCTGTCGACCTGGTCCTGGGCGAGGGTGAGCCGGTATCCGGTCGGCGTGCTGGCGATGACGTCGGCGCCCAGCTGCGCCCGCGCCCTGGACACGAGGACCTGCAACGCCTTTCCCGGCCGCTCCGGCAACTCCTCCGGCCACAGCCCTGCCACCAGCCGCTCGGTGCTGCAGCCCGTGCGCAGGTCGCCCGCGAGCAGGGCGAGGAGGCCGCGGAGCCGGGGCGCGGTGACCTCCTGTCCGCGATAGGCGACACGCGGCAGCAGGGTCAGGTCGGTGGTCATCAGAGTCCTTTCGTGGATACTCCCGGCTTCAGCCGGGGGAGGAGACGAAAGCCCTGCGGAGCAGGGCACGGGGCGGGGTTTCGCCGTCAGGGCGAGAGACCGTGCTCTGACCTGCGGATTTGATCGTTACCTGTGGCGGCGCTAGTTTGTGAGCGTGGCCACGACGCATGTGAAGCGGGCGTTTAAGTACCGCTTCCACCCCACGGACGAGCAGGCAGCCGAGCTGTCGCGCACGTTCGGGTGCGTGCGGAAGGTCTACAACATGGCGCTCGCGGCCCGTACCGAGGCGTGGGCGCGTCAGGAACGGGTGAACTACAACGCGACGTCGGCGATGCTGACGGTGTGGAAGAAGACCGAGGAACTGGCGTTCCTCAACGAGGTGTCCTCGGTCCCACTCCAGCAGTGCTTGCGGCACTTGCAGACGGCGTTCACCAACTTCTTCGGCAAGCGGGCGAAGTACCCGCGTTTCAAGTCGAAGAAGAAGTCCCGCAGGTCCGCCGAGTACACCACCAGCGGTTTCCGTTTCCGCGACGGGAAGCTGATGCTGGCCAAGATGGAGCAGCCTCTGGACATCGTCTGGTCGCGTCCTCTCCCCGCGGGGGCGAAGCCGTCCACGGTGACCGTGTCCCAGGACGCGGCCGGGCGCTGGTTCGTCTCGATGCTGTGCGAGGACCCCGCCGTCCAGGCCCTCCCGGCCAACGGCAACGCGGTCGGCATTGATGTCGGTCTGGACCACCTCCTCACCCTGTCGACCGGGGAGAAGATCGCCAATCCCCGGCACGAGCGCCGTGACCGTGCACGGCTCGCCCTGGCCCAGCGCCGCCTGGCGAAGAAGACCAAGGGCAGCAACAACCAGGCCAAGGCCCGGCGGAAGGCCGCCAAGGTCCACGCCCGTATTGCCGACCGCAGGCGTGACGGGCTGCACAAACTGACCACTCGTCTCGTGCGTGAGAACCAAACGCTCGTGATCGAGGATCTGACCGTGCGCAACATGGTCAAAAACCGGAGTCTGGCTCGCGCCGTCAGTGACGCGGCATGGTCGCAGTTCCGAAGCATGCTGGAGTACAAGGCCGCCTGGTACGGGCGGGAAGTGATCGTGGTCGACCGCTTCTTCCCCTCTTCCAAGCTGTGCTCCACCTGCGGCACCTTGCAGGACAGGATGCCGTTGCACGTACGCACCTGGACCTGCGGCTGCGGAACGACCCACGACCGGGACGTGAACGCAGCGAAGAACCTGCTGGCCGTCGGACTGACGGTGACAGCCTGTGGAGCTGGTGTAAGACCTCAACGGAGAACTCCGGGCGGGCAGTCGGCGACGAAGCAGGAATCCCCACGGCACGAGCCGTAGGAATCCCCCTCGTTTACGAGGGGGAGGAAGTCAACCGTGCAGATTAGCCAACCCGGCGCCGGAACTCCCCCTGTGGGCCGAACTCCCGCCGCGCGGGCGGCCGGCCGGAGCCGCGCCGACCGATCCCGCCGCCGTGTCCGCGGCAGGTGACCGCGGTCGCGCCGCCGCGCGTCGGCCCAGGTCACTAACGTGCGGTGCATGGATCAGCGAACCGAACCGTCCGTGCGTCACTTCGACTACTGCCCCTGGCTGTTCGCCGAGGAGGCAAGCGAAGGTCAGCGTCTGGCCAAGCGAAAACGGCAGCAGTCGATAGGCGGGGACAGCGAGATCGGCGAGCGGTGCTACGTCGCCGAGTCGGCGGCGGTGTCCCGGACCGACTGCGGCTCGGGGACGGCTCGCGGGCCGGGACCGGTCCAGCGTGTCGATGAGGTCGCCGGTTGCCAGGCCACGCAGCTTCTCGACCCCGGCCGGGGCGGTGATGATGCGGGCGCGGATCTGGTTGAGGGTCTGAGTACGGGCCTTGACGGCCGAACTGCGGGCCACCCGCAGGGTGCGGATGGCCTCCACGATCCCGTTACGGGTCTTCGGGATGCCCGAGGCCCGGCCGGAGAGCACGGCGGTCGCGGCGGCGTAGGCGTCCACCGGGTCGGACTTGCCGTTGTCTCGCCGGGCCTTGCGGTCGGGGCGGTCGACCTCGATGACGGTGACACCCTGTGTGGTCAGGAAACGGGCGAGCCCGGCCCCATAGGCGCCGGTGCCCTCGATGCCCACCGCCAGAACCTCGCCATGTGAACGCAGCCAGTCGAGTAGCTGCTCATAGCCGGCGGGATCGGTTGGGAACGGCTCCCAGGTTCGCGACTGACCGACGCACGACGCCGCGTTCACCTGGGGTAAGTCGGCGCCGCAGCTCCCCTCCGACCTGGGTGGCCCGCACGTGACGAACTCCGTCCTCGACGAGGACGAGTGGACCGAGAGATACGTGACCGAGGGATACGTGGAGGCCTGGCTTCCCGTGCCATTCCCTTTCGGAAGGTACATGCCCGACCCTGTCCGAGGGCGCGGATCGTCGCGCCCTCGGACGGAGCGGTGACCGTGACTGAGGAGCGCACGCGTGGGCGAAATCGGGGAAACGGCCGTGCTGGTGACCGGCGGCAGCGGATTCGTCGGCAGCCATCTGGTGCGACGGCTGCTGGAGCGGGGCCACCGCGTCCACGCCACCGTACGCAGCGTCACGCACATGGCGAAGGCGCGCCCGCTGCGGCAGATGCAGCGGGCGTTTCCCGACCGGCTGACCCTGTTCGAGGCGGATCTGCTGCGGGAGGGATCCTTCGACGAGGCGATGACCGGCTGCCGGGTGGTCTTCCACGTGGCGTCGCCGTTCTTCATGCCGGAGAAGATCAAGGACGGCCGCCGGGACATGGTCGATCCCGCACTGCTCGGCACCCGCAACGTCCTGGCGAGCGTGGAGCGGACGCCGACGGTCGAACGGCTGGTGTTCACCTCCACCGTCGGCGCGGTCTTCGGCGACTACGCCGACGTCCTGGAGATGGACGATCAGGTGCTGTCGGAGAAGTACGTCAACACCACCAGCACGGTGGAGAACAATCCCTACCACTACGCGAAGGCGGTCGCGGAACAGGCCGCGTGGGAGGCGGAGGCGGCCCAGGACCGCTGGCGCATGGTGTCCGTCAACCCCGGCCTGATCCTGGGCCCTTCGCTCGCCCCCGCCTCGGAGTCCGGCAGCCTGTTCCTGCTGGAGGAGTTGTTCAAGGGCTACTTCTTCTACGGTGCCCCGGACTTCAGCTTCACGACGGCGGACGTACGGGACGTGGCCGACGCGCACATCGCCGCGGCGGAGCACGCCGACGCGAAGGGCCGCTACATCGTCGCGGCGCCGACGATGACGTCCTTCCACGAGATGGCACGGATCATCCGGACCCGGTATCCCCGCGATCCGCGCCTCCCCCGAACCGCCCTGCCGCACTGGCCGGTGCGGGTCCTGGGCCCGGCGTTCGGGCTCACCCAGGACTACATCCGCAAGCACCTCGGCATCCGGTTCCGGGTGGACAACAGCAGAAGCGTGCACGAACTGGGCCTCAACTACCGCCCGATCGAGGAGACTGTGCTCGATCACTACGAGGCGTGGCGACAACGAGCACGTAGGAGATGACACATTCATGCCCCCTGCAAGCACAGAGGGACGAAGGTCACAGCCACGTATCGGACATTTGACTCCTCAATCTTCACACTAGTCACACAAGTTGGCTAAGTTGGCTCATGGGCCACACGACTCCCTCCGGCGAACCCGCCGAGTCGCGTGCCCGAGCACGGAAGGAGCACGGCCCCCATGGCGCCGGAACGAACCTCGCGCCCCGGCGGAAACGGTCTCCCGGGTATGCGCAACTCCGCGCTGGCGACGGCGGCCCTCACCTCCGTGGCCCTGCTCTCGCAGACGGCGGGCGCGGCGGCCGCCACGGGAGACGACGCCCCGAGCCGCGACGAGGTCCAGCAGCGGGTCAACAGCCTCTACGACCGTGCCGAGACCGACACGGGGAACTACAACGCGACGCGGGCGGCGGCGATCCCGCGCCAGCGGGGCGGGGCGCCCGCGAGTGCCGATCGTCGCGGCGCCGGTCCGGCCACCGGCAACGCCCGTGAAACCGCCGCTCCCGCGCTCACCGACGTCGCCCGGCAGTGGTTCGACGTGGCCCGCACCAAGCTGGGCCCGACCACCCCTGCCGTCCTGCCGTCCGGCCGGACGCCTGCCCGTCCGACCCGCCCGCCAGAGACCCGGCCGCCCCGCCCGGCCGAGCGGCCGGCCAACGCCCTCGAAGGGCCGAGGACGCCAGACCGGGCCGTCCCGGAGCTGACCGCCGGGTCCGCCCCGGAGTTGACCGCCCGATCCGTTCCGGCGCTGCCGAGCGCCGCGGAGCCCTCGCAGGATGCCCCCAGGGCGCTGTCCGCCGCGTCCACCGCGCCTGCCGTACCCGCCGCCGACTCCGGATCGTCGCCGTTGCGGGCCACCAAGCAGCGCAACCAGCAAAAGCTCGCCCGGGCCGGCGAGTTGCTGGCCGCCCACCGCTCCGCGCAGCTCAGCACGCCGCTCACGGCGATCGAGTCCCGGCCGGCCGAGGCCACCTGGCCCGCTCCCGCGGAACCGGACTTCGCGCAGACCGGCACCCAGTGGCAGCTCCTCCCGCAGACCGACCTCACCCCGGATCTGCCGACCACCCCGAGCTACCCGCCGTCCGCGAACCTGCCGGCCGCTCCGAGCTACGCGCCGGCCGCGGACCTGCCGGTCACTGCCGACCCCACGTTCGTCAACCCCCTGACCGCCGACCCGGCCCCCGCGCTCACCCCGGGCCTCCCGGTCGACCACCCGGCCTTCACGACCACGTCCGGCCTGCCCACCGTCCAGGCCCCCGCGTACGGTGCGAACCTGCCGACCGACCCCGCCCCCATGCCCGCCCCCGGCCCGGTCGGCCCCGCCTTCGTACCCACACCCGATGCGGCCGCCGCCCCGGGCTCCGCATACGCCACGAACGCGATGACCGCACCGGCCACCGCACTCGCCCCCGGTCTCACGGTCGACCCCGCGTTCACGCCGTCACATGTCGTGCCCGTAACCCCGACGCCCGGCCTGCCCCACACCCAGGCCCCCGCGTACGCCACCAACCCGCCCGCCGCGGCCACCTTCACTCCGGGCAACGCCACCTCCGCGTACCCCGCCGGCCTGCCGACCGACCAGGGCTTCCCGCCCGGTCTCCCCGTCACCCCGGCCCCCGCGTACGCCACCACAGCACCCGTCGACCCGATCCCCGTGCCCGCCCCCGTCGCGCCCGTTCCGGCCGGCCAGGCGGCGGACGCGGGGTACGACCTCAAGGCCGCCAAGGTGGTCGCCTTCGCCCGCGCCCAGATCGGCCGGCCGTGCGTGTGGGGTGCGGCCGGGCCGGGATCGTACGACGCGGCCGGGCTGACCCAGGCCTCCTGGAAGGCCGCCGGGGTCGGCCTCCCACGCACCGCGCAGGGGCAGGCGACCGTCGGCACGGCGGTCCCGCTCGCCGAAGTCCGGGTCGGGGACCTGATCTTCTTCTTCGACGACCTCAGTCACGTGGGCCTCTTCGTCGGCAACGGCACGATGATCCACGCGCCGGGCCCCGGGTCTTACATCCGCGAAGAGTCTGTCTTCCACGCCGGCGAGTCGGCGATCCGCGGCGCGGTGCGCCCCGCCTGAGACCGGGCGCCGCCAAGGCGTCGTGCACGTCACGCCGGCCGGGCCGCGCGGGTTCACCTCGACCCTGCGCGCGCCCGGCCCGCTGTTTTTGAGCACTGCCGTTTTTCGAGTGCCGCCGCTTTCCGAGCGCCGCCGGTGCCCCCACACGCCGATCTGTGGCCGCCCAATTCCCTCGCTCCCCCCTTGCCCCCTTCCGGCCTCACCCCTCTCACGCACACCTCTGGACGCCCCCTCCGTGCCTGACCTAGGGTGCATAGCAAGCGCTTTCTGGCCTGACCATGCCAACGCGTACCACAGCCGTCCTCCCCCTCTTCGGCCACCTCTCCACCGTTCATGCGCTCGGCTCCGCCGCCGGCCCGCACCCTCAGCCGTCGCGGGCCGGCGCGGAAAGGCAGCGTCTCGTGCCGCACCACGAACCCCAGGTTCCGCCGCAGCCGCCCACCCGCAAGTCGTTCCTGCGCGGCATGGCCGCCGTCGGAGTCGCCCCGCTGCTCCCGGCGGCCTTACCCGCCATCGCCGAGGCCGCGCCGTCGGGGCGCCCGGCGTTCCCGCTGGCCCGGGGCGGCGCCGCCGTCGACCTGTTCGTGGACGCGGCGGACGACCCCGCCGTGATCCGCGCCGCCGGGGACCTCCAGGCGGACGTGGAACGAGTCACCGGCGTCCGCCCCCAACTGCGGCACACCCTGCCCGAACGGGCGGCGCTGCTGGTCGTGGTGGGCACCCTGGGCGCGAGCCCGGTGATCGACCGGCTGGTCGCCGACCGGCGTCTGGACGTCTCCGGGGTGAAGGGGCGCTGGGAGGCGTCCGTGACCCAGGTGGTGGACCGTCCGCTGCCCGGGGTGGAACGCGCCCTGGTGATCGCCGGAAGCGACCGGCGCGGCACGATCTACGGCGTGTACGACACCTCGGAGCGCATCGGGGTCTCACCCTGGTACTGGTGGGCCGACGTGCCCGTCGAACACCGCGACACGGTGACCGTGCCCGCGGGCCCCCTCAAGCGGTCCGAGCCGTCCGTCCGTTACCGGGGCGTCTTCATCAACGACGAGCAGAACCTGACCACTTGGTCCGCCCGAACCCAGGAGCCGGACAAGAACATCGGGCCCGAGACGTACAAGCGGGTCTTCGAGCTGCTGCTGCGCCTGAAGGCCAACTACCTGTGGCCCGCCATGCATCCGTACTCGGACTTCTTCAACAAGCACCGGGAGAACCCCGAACTGGCCGACGAGTACGGCATCGTCGTCGGCTCCAGCCACCCCGAGGCCCTGCTGCGCAACGGCGTCCACGAGTGGGACCCGTGGGCCGCCGAGCACCGTGGTCCGGACGGCAGCCTGCCGGTGTACGACTACACGGTGAACCCCGGTGTCATCTCGGACTACTGGAGAGCCCGGGCGAGACAGAACTCGGCCTACGAGAGCAGTTGGACGCTCGGCATGCGCGGTCTGCACGACAGCGCGCTGGAGACGAAGTACGCGACCACCGTTGCGGAGAAGGTCGTGGTGATGAACGACATCATCGCCGACCAGCGCCGGATCCTCACCGAGGAGGTCGGTGCGGCGGCCGAGCCGCAGATCTTCATCCCGTACAAGGAAGTGCTGGAGCTGTACAACGCGGGCGTCCGGGTTCCCGAGGACGTCACGCTGATCTGGCCGGACGACAACCACGGCAACATGCGCCAGCTGCCGAACGGGACGGAGCGCGACCGGCCGGGCGGAAACGGCATCTACTACCACCTCTCCTACTGGGGTCGTCCGCGCAGCTACCTGTGGCTGGACACCACCCAGATCGCGAAGGTCTGGCAGGAGTTGCGCCGGGTGTACGAGCACGGCGTCGACCGAATGTGGATCTTCAACGTGGGTGACCTCAAGTCGATCGAGACCGGCCTGTCCTTCGCCATGGACGTGGCCTGGGACGTGGACCGGTGGAGCGCCGACGACGTCGAGGACTTCCTGGCCGAGTGGTACGGGCGGCAGTTCGGGCGGCGACACGGGCGGGAGATCACCGCGATCCGCACCGAGTACTACCGTCTCGCTGCCGAGCGGCGACCGGAGTTCATCGACCGCCAGATGTTCTCCGTCGTGCACCACGGCGACGAGGCGGGACGCCGACTTGCGGCGTACGACCGGCTGCTGGGACGGACCCGGGCCCTGGGCGCCACGCTGCCCGAGGCCTACCGGGACGCCTTCTACGAGCTCGTCGAATACCCGGTGCACGGGGCGTACTTGATGAACCTGAAGTACTACTGGGCCGACCGCAACGCGCTCGCGGTCCG
The DNA here is from genome assembly GCF_045041235.1 of Streptomyces sp. NBC_00076. Taxonomy (NCBI): domain Bacteria; kingdom Bacillati; phylum Actinomycetota; class Actinomycetes; order Kitasatosporales; family Streptomycetaceae; genus Streptomyces; species Streptomyces sp. NBC_00076. Next base: position 9,477,178 of record NZ_CP108242.1, on the reverse strand, counting down.
CCAGGGGCGCGGGGCCGGGACCAACCGTTTCGCGGACCTGGCCGAGGCCGCCCACGCCGAGGAGGCGGCGATCACCAAGCGGTACAACACCGAGGTGGCGGGCGGGAAGTGGGACGGGATCGTCAACCCGTACCCCTCGCAGATCCCGAAGGCTCCCGGCCGGCCGGCCGTCACCCGGATCGCCCGGCAGGAGAGCTCCGGGCTGGGCGTCGCCGCCGAGGGCAACGAGACCGGGACCGACCGGCCGTTGTCGTTCTGCTCGTTCACCCGCGACCGGCGTTTCGTGGACGTCTTCAACACCGGCTTCCTGGCGATGGACTGGACGGCCGAGGCCAGTCACCCCTGGGTGCGGCTGAGTGCGGCGGGCGGCTCACTGACCGAGCAGGCCCGGGTGTGGGTGGAGGTGGACTGGGCGCGGGTGCCCGAGGGCAGGCACAGCGCCACGGTGACCGTCGGCGGGGCCGGGCGGCGTGTCGAGGTGCCGCTGCGGGTGGTCAACGACGGGGAACGGGCCCGCCGTCGGGCACGCGGGTTCGTCGAGGCCCACGGGTATGTGTCGATCGACGCCGTGCACACCGAGCGGCGGGTGGCGCGCGGCGGGGCCCGCTGGCGGACCGTGCGCGGGCTGGGGCGTCGTACGGGCGCCGTCGAGGCGGTCCCCTCGACCGCGGCGCCGGTCACCGGGGACTTCGCGAGCCGGGCCCCGGAGTTGCGGTACCGGGTGCGTTTCGCGAGTGTCGGGAGCTTCGCCGTGACCGTGTTCCGGCTGCCCTCCCTGGACGAGCGCGGTCTGCGTCGGGTGGCGGTCGCCCTCGACGACCAGCCGGCCGCCGTGCTGTCCGGCCAGGCGATCGCCACCGGCAACCGGGGGGACGCCTGGGCCCGCAACGTCGAGGAGGGCGTCGAGAAGCTGACCGCCACCGTGACGGTCGCCGAACCCGGCGAGCATGTCCTGCGGCTGTTCATGGTGGACGCGGCGATCGCCGTGGACCAGATCGTCGTGGACACCGGTGGCCTTCCGGTCACCTATCTCGCGCCGCCGGAGAGCTACCACCCGGTGTTCAACCCGGACCCCGGGTACGCGCCGGGCGTGGACGCCCCCGCCCAGTAGGCGCCGTTGGCGATCGCCCGGCCCGGGCGCGAGAACGTCGGCTCCGCTCGAAGGCCCGGGTGGGCCGCCGTCCTCGCGTCGGCGGCCCATACAGAATCTACGGAATCTGCGGGGCCGCGCCGGGTGACCGCCGCGGCCCGGTCCCCCGCCTCGTGCGCACAGGCGCCCGTGTGCCGGGGTACGTCCGAGAACGTCGCTGTCGCTCGACCGGACTCTGGAACGGCGAACGGCGGCGCCGTTACGAGTACCGCGTCAGCGCGGTGCTGCGCGCTCGACGGCTCGGCCTCGTCCCCGTGCCGTCCGGGTCCGCGTCGCGCCGACCGGCGACGCCGGAGCGGTCGGCTCGGCACGGTGGATCGGCGTTCCCGAGCCGGTCAGCGGTGCGCCGGTACCGCCACGCCGGACCGCGACGATCTCCGCCGCGATGGACAGCGCGGTCTCCTCCGGCGTACGGGCGCCCAGGTCGAGGCCGATCGGCGACCGCAGCCGGGCCAACTCCCGTTCGGTCAGGCCGACTTCGCGCAGCCGACGCTCCCGGTCGAGGTGGGTGCGGCGGGAGCCCATCGCGCCGACGTAGGCGACCGGCAGCCGCAGGGCCTCCGTGAGCAGGGGCACGTCGAACTTGGCGTCGTGGGTGAGCACGCACAGCACCGTGCGCGCGTCGGTCGCGGTGCCCCGCAGATAGCGGTGCGGCCAGTCGATCACGATGTCGTCGGCCTCGGGGAAGCGGGCCCGGGTGGCGAATACGGGCCGGGCGTCGCACACGGTCACGTGGTAGCCGAGGAACTTCCCGGCACGCACGAGCGCCGCGGCGAAGTCGATCGCGCCGAAGACGATCATGCGGGGCGCCGGCACGCTCGACTCGACGAGCAGGGTCAGGCCTCCGGGGCAGCGCGAGCCTCCCCCGGACTCCGTCCGGGGGGACCCCCATCTCGCTGCGCTCGCCGACAGGTCAAGGGTGCCGGTGCGGCCGACGTCCAGCAGGGCCCGGGCCTCGGCGGCGGCCGTCGCGTCCAGTGCGTCGGGGCCGCCGAGTCCGCCCTCGTAGGACCCGTCGGGGCGCACCACCAGGGCCGTGCCGAGGAGTTCGGCGGGGCCTCGTACCACTCGGGCGACGGCCGTCGACGCACCCCCGGCGACGGCCGACAGCGCGGACCGGAACACCGGCCGCGCGGGCGCGTCCGCGCGGACCGGTGTGACCAGGATGTCGATGACCCCGCCACAGGTCAGGCCCACCGCGAAGGCGTCCTCGTCGCTGTAGCCGAACCGTTCGAGGACCGTCTCGCCGGTGTGGAGAGCGCGCTCGCACAGGTCGTAGACCGCGCCCTCCACACAGCCTCCGGAGACCGAGCCGATCACCGTGCCCTCGCCGTCGACGGCGAGGGCCGCGCCGGGGCCGCGCGGGGCGCTGCCGCCGACGGCCACCACGGTGGCCACGGCGAACTCGCGCCCCTCATCGGCCCAGCGGTGCAGCTCTTCCGCGATGTCAAGCATGTCCGCCCGCCAGCAGGACACGGTCGGGCCTGATCGGCAGGTCCCGGTGGCGTACGCCGGTCGCGTGCCAGACCGCGTTGGCGACGGCCGCCGCCGCGCCCACGATGCCGATCTCGCCGATGCCCTTGATGCCGACCGGGTCGTCGGGGTCCGGGTCGTCGATCCAGTCCGCCTCGATGGCCGGGACGTCGGCGTGGGCGGCGACGTGGTAGCCGGCGAGGTCGGCGCCGTAGTGGCCGCCGGATGCCTGGTCGCGGACCGCCTCCTCGTGCAGGGCCATGGAGATGCCCCAGGTCATGCCGCCGACGAACTGGTTGCGGGCGGTGAGCGGGTTGACGATCCGGCCGGCCGCGAAGATGCCGAGCATGCGGCGCACCCGGACCTCGCCGGTGGTGGGGTCCACGGCGACCTCGGCGAACTGGGCGCCGAAGGAGTGCCGTTCCTTCTGGGCCAGCGCTCCGATGGCCTCCGTGGTGTCGGACCGTACGGTGATCCCCTCGGCCGGGATGTCCGCGCCGAGGGCGAGCCGCTCCCGCAGTTCCTCGGCGGCGATCGTGACCGCCCAGGCCCACGAGCGGGTTCCCATCGACCCGCCGGCGATGAACGCGGGGCCGAGGTCGCTGTCGCCGATCCGCACCCGGACCTTTTCCGGTGCGGTCACCAGGGCGTCGGCGGCGACCAGGGTGAGCGCGGTCCGGGCGCCGGTGCCGATGTCGGCGGCGTTGACCCGCACGGTGAAGGTGCCGTCCGCCTCCGCCGTCACGGCCGCCGTGGAGGGGCCGGCACCCGCCGGGAAGGAGGCAGCCGCCGTGCCGGTGCCGAGCAGCCAGCGGCCGTCGCGGCGCAGGCCGGGGCGCGGGTCACGGTCGTCCCAGCCGAACCTGCGGGCGCCTTCCCGGAAGCAGGCGATCAGATTGCGTCCGCTGAAGGGCAGCCCGGACACCGGGCCCGTCCGGGGGTCGTTGCGGGCACGCAGTTCGATCGGGTCGAGGTCGCACTTCTCGGCGAGTTCGTCCATCGCCGACTCCAGCGCGAACGACCCCGGTGCCTCGCCCGGCGCGCGCATCCAGGTCGGGGTCGGCACATCGAGCCGTACCAGCCGGTTGGTGGTGTGGTGGGCGTCGGCGTCGTACATGGTCCGGGCCGGGCCGGCGGCCGACTCGATGAACTCGTGCACGGTGGAGGTGGCGCTCAGGGAGCGGTGCTCCAGCGCGCGCAGCCGCCCGTCGGCGTCGGCACCGAGTCGCAGGCGCTGCCGGGTGGGGCTGCGGTAGCCGGCGAGCGAGAACATCTGCCGACGGGTCATGATCACCCGTACCGGGCGGTGCAGTTCGGTCGCGGCCATCACGGCGGCCACCTGGTGGGCGCGGACGCCCTTGCTGCCGAAGCCGCCGCCGACGTGTTCGGAGCGCACCCGGATCGAGGCCGGGTCGAGCGAGAACATCTTCGCGAGTTCGCTCGCGACCCAGAAGGTGCCCTGGTTGGAGTCGACGAGTTCGAGCCGGCCGCCGTCCCAGCGGGCGGTGGCCGCGTGCGGCTCCATCGGGTTGTGGTGCTCTTCCGGGGTGGTGTACTCGGCGTCCACGACGACGGCGGACGCGGCGAGTTCGGCGTCCAGGTCGCCCTTCTCGGCCACCGCCGGCCCGTGGCTGTCGACCGGGTACGCGTCGGGGTGCTCGCCGGAGAAGTCGACGTCGTGCGGCTCCTGTTCGTAGTGCACGACCAGCGCCTCGGCGGCCTCCCGCGCCTGTTCGGAGGTGTCGGCGACGACCAGCGCGACCGGCCAGCCGAGGTGCGGCACCCGGTCGTGCTGGAAGACGGCGGCGGTCGGGTCCGGGACGCCCAGCATCCCGACATAACCGGTTTCGACACGTGGGGCGTTGCCGTGGTGCAGGACGGCGACCACGCCCGGCATGGCGAGGACGGGACCGTCCTCCACCGAGCGGATCCGGCCGCGGGCGACGGTGGACGACACCAGCCAGCCGTGGGCGAGTTCGGCGAACGGGATCTCCGCCGCGTAGCGGGCGGCTCCGGTGACCTTGTCCCGGCCCTCGACACGGGTGTGGGCGGTGCCGACAGCGTTCTTGCGCGCCGTGGGAGCGGTGGTCATCGTGCGGCCTCCTCGGCGAGTTCGGTCAGGACGGCCACCACGAGGTTGCGCATGAGGGTCACCTTGTATCCGTTGTGCGGCAGCGGCTTCGCGGCGGCCAGTTCGGCGTCGGCCGCGGCGGCGAAGGTCTCGGCGTCGGCCGGAGCACCGGTCAGTACCCGTTCGGCCGTCCGGGCGCGCCACGGCCGGGAGGCGACGGCTCCGAACGCGAGGCGCACCTCGCGTACGACACCGTCGTGCACGTCGAGGGCGGCGGCGATCGACCCGATGGCGAAGGCGTACGAGGCACGCTCGCGCACCTTGCGGTAGCGCGAGTGGGCGGCCACCGGGGCGGGCGGCAGGGTGACGCCGGTGATCAGCGCGCCCGCCGGCAGGGCCGTCTCCCGATGCGGGGTGTCGCCGACGGGCCGATAGAAGTCGGCGAGCGGCAACTCGCCGGGCCCGTCCGCCGTTTCGTAGCAGACGACGGCGTCGAAGGCCGCCAGCGCCACGCCCATGTCGGAGGGGTGGGTGGCCACGCAGTGGTCGGAGGCGCCCAGGACGGCATGGTTGTGGTGCTCGCCGGCGATGGCGGGGCAACCGCTGCCGGGGACGCGCTTGTTGCAGGGCTTGGCCAGGTCGGCGAAGTAGCCGCAGCGGGTGCGCTGGAGCAGGTTGCCGCCGACGGTGGCCATGTTGCGCAGTTGCCCGGAGGCGCCGGCCAGGACCGCCTGCGTCAACGCCGGGTAGCGGCGGCGGACGTCGGGGTGGGCGGCGAGGTCGCTGTTGGTGACGGTCGCGCCGATGCGCAGGCCGCCGTCCGCCGTCCCCTCGATCTGGTCCAGGGGGAGTTCGCGGACGTCGACGAGCCGGGCGGGACGTTCCACGCCGGTCTTCATCAGGTCGACGAGGTTGGTGCCGCCGCCGAGGAAGCGGGCTTCCGGGTCGGCGTCGAGCAGGGCGAGGGCGCCGGAGACGTCGTGCGCGCGCCGGTAGTCGAACTCCTTCATGCCGTCGCCTCCGTGGTCGCGTTGCCGGCCGCGCGGGCGACCGCTTCGACGATCGACACGTACGCGCCGCAGCGGCACAGGTTGCCGCTCATCCGCTCCCGGATCTCCTCGGCACTCAGGGGTGGTGGCCCGGCCTCGGGACTGACGTCGTCGGTGACGGCGCTCGGCCAGCCGGCCGCGTGCTCCTCGATCACCGCGACGGCCGAACAGATCTGGCCCGGCGTGCAGTAGCCGCACTGGTAGCCGTCGAGGTCGAGGAACGCCTGCTGCACGGGGTGCAGTCGGTCCCCCTCGGCCATGCCCTCGATGGTGGTGATCTCGCGTCCCTCGGCGGCCACGGCGAGTTGGAGACAGGACACGGCCCGGCGACCGTCGAGCAGAACCGTGCAGGCCCCGCACTGCCCCTGGTCACAGCCCTTCTTGGTGCCGGTCAGGTCGAGGCGCTCGCGCAGGGCGTCGAGCAGGGTGGTGCGGTGGTCGACGGACAACGTGTGCTTCTCGCCGTTGATCTTCAAAGTGACGGCACTGGATGTCGTCGCGGGGGCTGGAGCCATGATCAGTCTTCTTTCGCGTATCCGGGGTGGGTCGGGGCGAGGGTCCGACCCTAGAGTGCGCTCAAGCGGACAACTGTCCGCTAACACCGAACGTAGTGGACAGATGTTTGGTCAGCAAGGACCGGTTTCGGACGCGAGACCGCGAAGAGGATCAGTGCCGCAGAAGATGGGCGCGCGCCCTGCGCTCGGACGCGCGACACGATCGCGAACGCATCCTGGACGGGGCGCAGGCCGAACTGACGCGTGCGCCGGTCGCCCCGCCGAGCGCGGTCGCCGAGGTCGCCGACATCGCGGCCGTGCTGCTCGACGCGGGGGAACCCGACCGGGCGCCGCGCGAGTCGACGGACGCACCTGGTTCGCCGGAGCGAAGGCCGGACCGGTGGGGCGCTCCGCCGGGCCATGAGCACGTCGGAGAACGCGGACGACTTTTTTCTGCCATCGCCGGCCGGTGGCGGGGCGGGCTCCCGGAACTCCGCGACCAGAGCCTGAGGTCGGGCTGTACGCCCTGCCCGCGGAGGCGCGACCCCCGTGGGCAGGGCTACCACCCGTCAGGTGGTGGAGCAGGCGCTGCCGTTGAGGGTGAAGGTGGTCGGGGCCGTGTTGGTCGCGGCCTTGGTGCCGATGAATCCGACGGTGACCGAGCCGCCCGCGGAGATGGTGGACGTGTAGGAAGCGGGGGTCACGCTCACCGAGCCGCCGCTCTGGGTGGCGGTCCCGCCCCACATGTTGGCGACGGTCTGGCCGTTGGCGAAGGAGAAGGCGAGCTTCCAGCCGCTGATGGCGGTGGTGCCGGTGTTGCGGATCGCGATCTCGCCCTGGAAACCGCCCTGCCATTCGCCGACGACGCGGTAGCCGACGGAACAGGTCCCGGCGGGGACGCTCCCGGTGGTCACGTTCACCGTGGCGGAGCGGGCCGACCGGTTGCCGGCCGCGTCCCGGGCGTAGACGGCGAAGGTGTACGAGGTGCCGGCGGTGAGTCCGGTCACGGTCACGGAGTTGGTGGTCGAGGAGGCGACCTTGGTCTCCGAGGTGCCGCTGACCCGGACGACGTCGTAGCCGGTGACTGAGACGTTGTCGGTGGCGGCGCCCCAGGTGAGGGCTGCGGAGGTGGCCGTCACGGCGGAGGAGGCCGGGGTGCCGGGAGTCGTCGGGGCCTGGGTGTCACCCGGGTTGCCGCCGCCGAAGACCGTGGCTTCCTTGGAGGTCTGGGCGATGCCGTTGACGCCGTTGAAGATGCGCTGGCCCCAGGAACTCAGCCGGCTCGGGTCGAAGTCGATCGCCAGGTCGAGGATCGGGTCGGTGTTGCCGCTCCAGGACCAGGCGAGGTAGCCGAGCTTCAACTGCTGGGCGGCGGCCATCATGGTGTCCTCGTCGGGGTCGCCCCACTGGTCGGCGGGACCGCCGAACTCGCCGATGAGAAGGGGCAGTTTCGCGTCGACGAAGGCGTTCAGATAGTCGGTGATCTCCGCCGCGGTGTCATAGACGCTGTACATGTGGATCGAGAAGATCAGGTTGCCGGTGGTGTCGGCGTCGTAGACGGTCTTGGCGTTGGCGCGCATGACGCCCTGCCAGTCCTGGCCCCAGTTGGGCGCGTCCACCATGATCGTGTGCTGGAAACCGGCGCCGCGCAGCTTCTGGATCGCGGCGATCGTGGGGGCGGTCCAGCCCTCGGGGCTGGTGTTGCCCCAGGGCTCGTTGCCGATGTTGATGATGACGTAGTTCTCCTGGCCGGCCAGCACGTCCTTCAGGCCGATCCAGTAGTCGGCCGCCTGGTCGAGCGTGCCGGCGGCGGCCTCCTCGCCGTAGCCGGTGGTGTCGTGCACCTCCAGCACGCAGATGAGCCGGTTGGCCTTGCACTGGGCGATGACGTCGGTCACGTCGGCGGCGCTGTTCGCGGTCCAGCGGTGGCCGTCGGCGAGGACGACGCGGACGGTGTTGGCGCCGAGGGCCTTGACGTCGGCCAGCGACTGCGTCTCGTTCGGGTACCAGGTGTGGGCGTGGTTGACGCCCCGCATGACGAAGTCGTTGCCGTTGCCTTCGACCAGCCGGCCGTCGCTGATGTGGAGGCCGGTGGCCTTGGTCGCGGGCGACTGCGCCTGGGTGAGGGGCGACTGCGCCTGGGCGACGGCCGGGCACAGAACACCGAGGACGACGAGCCCGACGAGGGTCGCGAGGCCGGCCAACAGCCCGGCTAAGGAGTTCTCTCGTGTCGTGCTTCTTGTTGTTCTCACTGCGGCTCCAGGGGGTGAGCGCCAGGAAACTTCTGCATCGACAGATATATGGGAGCGCTCCCATGAAGCCATTGCGTCCAGTACACGTCAAGACTTCGCACAGGCGGAGGCGACCGCCGTCACCCGTCAACAGAAGGTCGTGGAGCCGATGTGGCAGCGGGCGGCACCGTTCCGACGCGGTGCCGCCCGCCGGCGTACCTCAGGCGATTTCGACGAGCAGGTCGCCGCCCTCCACCTGCTGGATCTTGTTGATCGCCAGCCGGGAGACCCGGCCGGCCTTGGGGGCGGTGATCGCGGCCTCCATCTTCATCGCCTCGATGGTCGCGACGGTGACCCCTGCGTCGACCTCGTCCCCCTCGGCGACCGTGAGGGTCACCACTCCGGCGAAGGGCGCGGGGACATGGCCGGGGTTGGCGCGGTCGGCCTTCTCGGTGGTGGGGATGTCGGAGGAGGCCGCGGTGTCGCGCACCTGGATCGGCCGCAGTTGACCGTTCAGGGTGGACATCACGGTCCGCAGGCCGCGCTCGTCGGCCTCGCCGACGGCTTCCAGCGCGATCAGGAGCCGGACACCCGGTTCCAGGTCGACGGCGTACTCCTTCCCGGGCCTGAGGCCGTAGAAGAAGTCCTTGCTGTCCAGCAGGCTGGTGTCGCCGTAGGTGTCACGGTGGGTCTCGTACTCGCGCGTCGGGCCGGGGAACAGCAGCCGGTTGAGTGTGGCGCGCCGGTCCTTCTCCAGGCCGGTGCGGTCCTCGGCGGTCAGTTCCGGTACGGGCTTGGCGTCGGCGCGGCCCTGGAGCGCCTTGCTGCGGAACGGCTCCGGCCAGCCGCCGGGCGGGGTGCCCAGCTCGCCGCGCAGGAACCCGATGACGGAGTCCGGGATGTCGAACTTGTCGGGTGTCGCCTCGAACTCGTCGGGTGTCACTCCGGCGCCGACGAGGTGCAGGGCGAGGTCGCCGACCACCTTGGACGAGGGGGTGACCTTCACGAGGTGGCCGAGGATGCGGTCGGCCGCGGTGTACATCGCCTCGATGTCCTCGAAGCGGTCGCCGAGGCCCAGCGCGACCGCCTGGGTGCGCAGGTTGGACAGCTGGCCGCCGGGGATCTCGTGGTCGTAGACGCGGCCGGTGGGCGAGGCGAGGCCCGCCTCGAAGGGGGCGTAGATCCTGCGGACGCTCTCCCAGTACGGCTCCAGGTCACCGACGGCCCTCAGGTCCAGTCCGGTGGGCCGCTCGGAGTGGTCGGTCGCGGCCACGATCGCCGACAGCGACGGCTGGGAGGTGGTGCCCGCCATGGACGCCACCGCCCCGTCCACGGCGTCCGCGCCGGCCTGGACGGCGGCGAGGTAGGTGGCGAGCTGACCGCCCGACGTGTCGTGGGTGTGCAGGTGCACCGGCAGGTCGAACTCGCGGCGCAGGGCGGAGACCAGCTTCGCGGCGGCCGGGGCGCGGAGCAGGCCCGCCATGTCCTTGACGGCGAGGACGTGGGCGCCCGCGTCCACGATCTGCTCGGCCAGGCGGAGGTAGTAGTCGAGGGTGTAGATCCGCTCGTTCGGGTCGGACAGGTCGGAGGTGTAGCAGAGGGCGACCTCGGCGATCGACGTTCCGGTGGCGCGTACGGCGTCGATGGCGGGGCGCATCTGGCCGACGTCGTTGAGCGCGTCGAAGATCCGGAAGATGTCGATGCCGGTGTGCGCGGCCTCCTCCACGAAGGCGTCGGTCACCTCGGTGGGGTACGGCGTGTAGCCCACGGTGTTGCGGCCGCGCAGCAGCATCTGCAGGCAGATGTTCGGGACGGCCTCGCGCAGGGCGACCAGGCGCTCCCACGGGTCCTCGGCGAGGAAGCGGAGGGCGACGTCGTAGGTGGCGCCGCCCCAGCACTCCAGGGAGAGCAGTTCGGGCAGGGTGCGTGCGACGACCGGGGCGACGGCGAGCATGTCCTTCGTACGGACCCGGGTGGCCAGCAGCGACTGGTGGGCGTCCCGGAAGGTGGTGTCGGTGACGCCGATGGTCGGCGACTCGCGCAGCCAGCGGGCGAAGCCCTCGGGCCCGAGTTCGGTGAGCTTCTGCTTCGAACCGGCGGCGGGCTCGGTGTCGGCGATCCGCGGGAGCTTGCTGCTCGGGTCGATCAGGTCGGGCCGCTCGCCGTGCGGTTTGTTCACCGTCACGTCGGCCAGATAGGTGAGCAGCTTGGTGCCGCGGTCGGCGGAGTGCCGGGAGGTGAGCAGATGGGGCCGCTGCTCGATGAACGACGTGGTGACCCGGCCCGCCTGGAAGTCCGGGTCGTCGAGGACGGCCTGGAGGAACGGGATGTTGGTGGCCACGCCGCGGATGCGGAACTCGGCCACGGCACGTCGGGCGCGGTTGACCGCGGTGGTGAAGTCCCGGCCCCGGCAGCTGAGTTTCACCAGCATCGAGTCGAAGTGCGCGCTGATCTCCGTACCGGCGTGGGTGGTGCCGCCGTCGAGGCGGATGCCCGAGCCGCCGGGCGAGCGGTACGCGCTGATCCGGCCGGTGTCCGGGCGGAAGCCGTTGGCGGGGTCCTCGGTGGTGATCCGGCACTGGAGGGCGGCGCCGTGCAGGGTGACCGTCTCCTGCGAGAGTCCGAGGTCGGCCAGGGTCTCGCCGGCCGCGATGCGCAACTGCGCCTGGACGAGGTCGACGTCGGTGACCTCCTCGGTGACCGTGTGCTCGACCTGGATGCGGGGGTTCATCTCGATGAAGACGTGGTTGCCCTCGCGGTCGAGCAGGAACTCCACGGTGCCCGCGTTGCGGTAGCCGATCTCCCGGGCGAACCGCACGGCGTCGGCGCAGATCCGGTCGCGCAGATCCGGGTCGAGGTTGGGCGCGGGCGCGAGCTCGATCACCTTCTGGTGGCGGCGCTGCACCGAGCAGTCCCGCTCGAAGAGGTGGATGACGTTGCCCTGGCCGTCGGCGAGGATCTGCACCTCGATGTGCCGGGGCTCGACGACCGCCTTCTCCAGGAAGACGGTGGCGTCACCGAACGCGGATGCCGCCTCGCGGGCCGCCGCCTCGATGGACTCCCGCAGCTGCGCGGGCTCCTCGACACGGCGCATACCGCGCCCGCCTCCGCCGGCGACCGCCTTCACGAACACCGGGAAGCCGATGTCGTCGGCGGCGCGGACCAGTTCGTCCACGTCGCTGGAGGGCGCCGAGGAGCCCAGGACCGGGACACCGGCCGCGCGGGCCGCGGCCACCGCGCGCGCCTTGTTGCCCGTCAGCTCCAGGATCTGCGCGCTCGGTCCGACGAAGGTGATGCCCGCCTCCTCGCAGGCGCGCGCGAGTTCGGGGTTCTCGGACAGGAAGCCGTAGCCCGGGTAGACGGCGTCGGCGCCGGCCTGGCGGGCGGCGCGGATGATCTCGTCGACGGAGAGGTAGGCCCGTACGGGATGCCCCGGTTCACCGATCTCGTAGGCCTCGTCGGCCTTGAGCCGGTGCAGCGAGTTGCGGTCCTCGTACGGGAAGACGGCGACGGTCCGCGCGCCCACCTCGTATCCGGCGCGGAAAGCGCGAATCGCGATCTCACCACGGTTGGCGACCAGTACCTTGCGGAGCATTCCCGTTCCCTTCGGCCTGCCGGTGGAAAACACCATGGTCCCGGCTATACCCCGACCCTGCCATGAGACCAGGGTCACGTCGAAGGAATGTGTCGAAGGAATGTCACGGGCAAGAAGTGCCACTCAGACCGGTCCGGGCCCCGCCCCGCCCTTCAGACGCTCCAGATCGGAGGGGCGGACCTGGATGACCAGGAGGGCGATCAGCGCGGCGATCGCGGCGAAGATCGCGGCCCCGACGAAGGCGGCCGAGACCCCGGAGGTGAGGACCTCGTCGGACCAGGGACTCGGAAGCTGACCGGTCTGCCGGAAGCGCAGGCGCTCGGCGGGGGTCGCCTGGGACAGGAAACTCGGCACCTGTTTTTCGGCCTCGTTGGTGCTGGCCGTGCCGAACATCGTGACCAGGATGGACAGCCCGAGCGAGCCGCCGACCTGCTGGGTGGCGTTGAGGAGCCCGGAGGCCGCGCCGGTCTCCCGGGTCGAGACGTTGGACAGGGCCATCAGGGTGAGCGAGACGAACTCCATGCCCATGCCCAGGGCGAAGACGAGGAATGGGCCGAGGACGCTCCCCGCGTAGGTGGAGTGGACGTCGGTCAGGGTCAGCCAGGCCAGGCCCCCGGCGGCGAGGATCGCGCCGACCACCATGAAGGGCTTGGGGCCGAACGTCGGCAGGAACCGGGAGGCAAGCGCGGCGCCGACCGCGATGACCGCGCTGACCGGCAGGAAGGCGAACCCGGTGGCCAGCGGGCTGAAGTTCAGCACGCCCTGCACGAAGAGGGTCAGGAAGAAGAACATGCCGAAGATCGCGGCGGCGAGGCAGAGCATGATGCCGTAGGTGCCGGCACGGTTGCGGTCGGCGAACATGTGCAGCGGTGTGATGGGCTGCTTGGACCTGCGCTCGATCAGGATGAAGACCGCGAGGACGATGACGGCCCCGGCGAACGAGGCCAGTGTGAGCGCGTCCCGCCAGCCCTCCTGGGCGGCCCTGATGAACCCGTACACCAGCAGGACCATGCCGACGGTGGAGGTCAGGGCACCGGCGATGTCGAAGTGGCCCGGGTGGCGTTCGGACTCCCTGATGTAGCGGGGCGTGGCGAGGGCGATGAGCAGGCCGATGGGGACGTTGACGAACAGGACCCACCGCCAGTTCAGCCACTCCACGAGCATCCCGCCCGCGAGCAGCCCGATCGCGCCGCCGCCCGCCGAGACACCGGCGAACACGCCGAAGGCGCGGTTTCGTTCGGGGCCTTCGCGGAAGGTCGTACTGACCAGGGAGAGGGCGGTCGGGGACGCGATGGCGCCGCCGACGCCCTGGACGGCGCGTGCGGCGAGGAGTTGGGCCTCGTTCTGGGCGAATCCGCCGAGCAGGGAGGCGAGCGCGAACAGCAGCACGCCGAAGATGAACACGCGCCGTCTGCCGAGGATGTCGCCGGTGCGGCCGCCGAGCAGCAGCAGGCCGCCGAAGGTGAGGGTGTAGGCGTTGACCACCCAGGCCAGGCTGGTCGTGGAGAAGTCCAGGGAGCGCTGGATGTCCGGCAGCGCGATGTTCACGATGGTGATGTCCAGGACCACCATCAACTGACACGAGGCGATGACCAGCAGGGCCATCGCGTTTCCGCCACCCCCCGGTTCCCGGGTGGTGGTCTGCGGTGCGGAGGTCGGCTGTGGTCTGCTGCTCATGGTGTGCCGTCTCTCGAGGGCTCACGCCCCCGTGACGCATGGGGGAACGGTGGCATCCACCGTTCGACCGTACGCCGGTGCCCTGACCGTCACCACTCGACGGCTGGGTCCGGGACGGTCACTCCCAGACGACGACGTTGCGCCGCACCGGCACCGTCGAGGCGTCGGCGGCGAACAGTTCCGGTGAGTGGGCGCGGATGCGTTCGATGTCGCTGAAGACGGCCCGCAGGTGGGTGCGCATGGCGGTGCGGGCGAGCGGGACGTCGCCCCCGACGACGGCGTCGAGGATCTCGTGGTGCTGTCCCGCGAACACGGCCGGGGACACGTTCTCGTGCAGGCCCAGGCGCCTGGCCCGGTCCAGGTGGCCCTTGGCGGCGGCGACCGTGGTCCAGACGTCGCCGTGGCCGCTCAGTCGCATCAGTCCGTGGTGGAAGGCCTCGTCCAGGGCGAAGAACTCCTCCAGGTCGAGGTTCGCCCGCCGCTGGCGCTTCAGGTTGTCCCGCAGTTCCTCGACGAGCGCGGGGTCGAGTGCGCCGGGCAGGTCGTCCAGGGAGGCGAGTTCCACCGCTTCCCGCAGGAACTGCGCGTCGGCGACCTGCGCCGGGTCCACCCGGGACACGAACGACCCGATCTTCGGGAACACCTGTACCAGGCCCTCCTGGGCCAGCAGGATCAGGCTCTCCCGCACCGGTGTGCGGCTGACGCCCAGGGACGCGGCTAGTTCGTTCTCCGACAGGGCGGCGCCCGGGGCGAGTTCGAGGGTCAGGACCAGCTGACGCAACTTCAGGTAGATGTCGCGCCGACTCGTCCGCCGCCCGTTGGTTTGAGCCATGGGCCCATCGTACGTAGAGCGGCGGCACAAGTATTGCCGTACTGCGCGACAGATGCTTGTATACAAGTACTCCGCGACCGAGGAGCCGCTATGGGCAAGGAGCCGCTGTGAGCACAATCGAACGTGTCGAGGTCTTCGTCGCCTCTCCCGGCCGTACCTTCGTCACGCTCCGCGTGACCACCACGGACGGGGTGACCGGACTCGGCGACGCCACCCTCAACGGCCGTGAGCTGGCCGTCGCGAGCTATCTGCGCGACCACGTGGCCCCCCTGCTGGTCGGCAGGGACCCCGCCCGCATCGAGGACATGTGGCAGTACCTCTACAAGGGCGCCTACTGGCGGCGCGGGCCCGTCACCATGACGGCGATCGCCGCGGTCGACACGGCACTGTGGGACATCAAGGGCAAGACGGCCGGCCTCCCGGTCTACGAGCTCCTCGGCGGCCGTTCCCGGGACGGCGTGCTGGTGTATTCGCACGCCAGCGGCACCGACGTGCCCTCCCTGCTGGACGACGTCGAGCGCTATCTGGAGCTGGGCTACAAGGCCGTACGCGCGCAGGCGGCCGTGCCCGACGTCGGGGGGACGTACGGGGTGCGCAAGGGCACGGTGTACGAGCCCGCCGCGACCGAGCTGCCCGACGAGCAGCCGTGGGACACCGAGGCCTACCTCGGCTTCGCGCCGACCTATCTGGAAGCCGTGCGGGAACGCTTCGGCTTCGGCTTCCATCTGCTGCACGACGTGCACCACCGGCTGACCCCGATCGAGGCGGCGCGGTTCGGCAAGAGCGTCGAGAGCTGCCGGCTGTTCTGGATGGAGGACCCCACCCCGGCCGAGAATCAGGAGGCCTTCCGGCTCATCCGGCAGCACACCACGACGCCGATCGCGGTCGGCGAGGTGATGAACTCGATCTGGGACGTCCAGCACCTGATCACCGAGCAGCTCATCGACTACGTACGCACCACCGTCGTGCA
This sequence comes from Streptomyces sp. NBC_00076, assembly GCF_045041235.1. Classification (NCBI taxonomy): domain Bacteria; kingdom Bacillati; phylum Actinomycetota; class Actinomycetes; order Kitasatosporales; family Streptomycetaceae; genus Streptomyces; species Streptomyces sp. NBC_00076. The sequence goes on along the minus strand of NZ_CP108242.1, from coordinate 9,461,636 downwards.
CGCCGGCGGCATCACCCACCTGCGGCGGATCTTCGACCTCGCCGCGCTGTACCAGGTGCGCACCGGCTCCCACGGGGCGACCGACCTCTCCCCCGTCAGCATGGCCGCCGCCGTGCACCTCGACATCGCCGTGCCGAACTTCGGCATCCAGGAGCACATGGGCCACCCCGAGGAGACCGCGGAGGTGTTCCGTACGGGGGTCACCTTCGCCGACGGCATGCTGCACCCGTCTCAGGAACCGGGCCTCGGGGTCGAGTACGACGAGAAGGCGGCCGAACGCTTCCCGTACCGGCGGCGCTATCTCCCGGTCGCCCGCCGCCTCGACGGCTCGGTGCACGACTGGTGAGCGCCGACGCCCTGAACCGCGCGGCGCTGCCCCGGCTCGCCGAGGAGCTGCGGCCCGCCGTCGACCCGGCCGAACTGCGCCCCCGCGTCGTCCACTTCGGGATCGGCGCCTTCCACCGGGCGCACCAGGCGGTGTACACCGAGCACGCCGCCGCCCGCTCCGGCGAGCCCTGGGGCATCACCGCGGTCGCGCCCCGATCGACGGAGACCGTACACGCGCTGCGGCGGCAGGACTGCCTGTACTCGGTCACCGAGCGCCGTCCGGACGGACACCGCACACGGGTCGCGGGCGCGGTCGTCGGCGCGCTGGCCATGGCGCCCGACGCCAAGGCCGTCGACGCCCTGCTCGTCGCCCCGGAGGTGACGGTGGTGACCCTCACCGTGACCGAGAAGGGCTACCACCGCTCCACCTCGACCGGCGGCCTGGACACGGCGTCCGCGGCCGTCGCCGCCGACCTCGCGGCGGACCCCGACGGGCCCCTCGGCACGGTGGTCGGGCGCCTCGCCGCCGGACTCGCGGCCCGGATGCGCGCGGGCGCGCCCCCGATCTCGGTCGTGTCCTGCGACAACATGGCGGGCAACGGCGTCGCGCTGGCCCGGGTGGTCCACGACTTCGTCCGTGCCTCCCCCTGGCCGGACCGTACGGAGATCCTGGACCGGATGTCCGACACCGTCGCCTTCCCCGCGACGGTCGTGGACCGGATCGTGCCCGCGACGAGCGACGCCGACCAGGTGGCGGCCGTCGCCGCGCTCGGGGTGCACGACGCCCTCCCGGTGACCGGTGAGCCGTACCGGCAGTGGGTGCTGGAGGACTCCTTCACCGCGCCCCGGCCGCCCTGGGAGCTCGACGGCGCCCTGTTCGTCCCCGACGTCGCGCCCTACCAGCTCACCAAACTGCGGCTGCTGAACGGCTCCCACTCCGCCCTGGCCTACCTCGGCACGGCGGCGGGACTCGCGACCATCGCCGACACCATGGCGGCGGACTGGGGCGAGCGCCTCGTCCGGGCGCTGTGCGCGGAGGTCTCCCCCACCCTCCCCGCGCGCGGCCCGGACCCGGTCGCGTACGCCGACGACCTCGTCGTACGTTTCCGCAATCCCGCCATGCGGCACCTGTTGCGGCAGATCGGCGCCGACGGATCAGTCAAGATCACGGAGCGCTGGCTGCCCGCCCTGCGCGAACTGCGCACCCGCGGCCTGAGCACCCCGGTCCTCGAACTCGCCCTGGCCGCCTGGGTCCACGGCACCGGCCGGGACGACGCGCCCGCCGATCCCGCCGCCGGGGCGCTCGCCGCCTGCTGGGGGCCCGCGACCCGCCCCGCGGAGACGGTACGCGCGTTGCTGCGCGTCCTCGGCGCCGCGGACCTGGCGGACGACGACGCCCTCACCGGCGCCGTCGCGGACCGGCTCCCCGCCCTTCGGGCGGGACGCATCGAGATCTGAGTTCCCCTCCCCTTCCCCTCTCCCTCCCTCCCCTGTTGGCACAGCTTCGCTACCGTCCCCGAACAACGGAGTTCACGATGAAGGACAGCGTCATGGCCGCTCAGCAGACGCCTGCCGCCGAACGCACCACAAGAGATCTGACCCGGGCCGCCGTCTCGGGCTGGCTCGGCACCGCCATGGAGTTCATGGACTTCCAGCTCTACTCGCTGGCCGCCGCGATCGTCTTCAACAAGATCTTCTTCCCGGACGTCAGCCCGGCCATCGGGCTGATCGCCGCGATGGCCACCTACGGCGTCGGGTACGTCGCCCGGCTCGCCGGGGCCGTCTACTTCGGGCGGATGGGCGACCGGATCGGCCGGAAGAAGGTCCTGTTCCTCACGATCCTGCTGATGGGCGCCTCCACCACCCTCATCGGCGCCCTGCCCACGTACGCCTCCATTGGCATCCTCGCGCCGATCCTGCTCGTGGCGCTGCGCCTGGTGCAGGGCTTCGGCGCGGGTGCCGAGATCGCCGGGGCGACCGTGATGCTGGCCGAGTACGCGCCCGTGAGGCGGCGCGGCCTGATCTCCTCGCTGGTGTCGCTCGGCACGAACTCCGGGACGCTGGCCGCCTCCGGTCTGTGGGCCATACTGCTCGTGGTGCTCAGCGAGGACCAACTGCTCTCCTGGGGCTGGCGGTTGCCGTTCCTGCTGAGCTTCGTGCTGATGATCTTCGCGGTCTGGCTGCGCCGCAGCCTCAAGGAGAGCCCGGTCTTCGAGGAACGCCCGGACGTGGTGGACGGTGTGGCGCTGGCCCGTGACGAGGTCGAGTCCGCGATCGCCACGGCGGACGAACAGGAAGGCAGCGTCCTGGCGGCCGGCATCCGCCAGCGGAAGGGCAAGGCGTTCTTCCTCGCCCTGGGGCTGCGCTTCGGCCAGGCGGGCAACTCCGGGCTGATGCAGACGTTCCTCGTCGGCTACATCTCCACCAACCTGGCGGTCGGCCGGTCCGTCCCGACGGACGCGATCGTGTACGGCTCCCTGCTGGGCTTCGCCACCGTGCCGGTGATCGGCCTGCTGGGCGACCGGTTCGGACGCCGCGTCGTCTACCTCGTGCTCTCGCTGCTGACCGCTGTCCTCGCCTTCCCCGTGATGCTCCTCATCACCTCCGGCTCGACCCCGGGCGTGATGCTCGGCATGGTCCTCGGCCTGAACGTCGGAGTCCTCGGTCTGTTCTCCCTGGAGAGCGTCACGATGGCCGAACTCTTCGGCTCCCGCACCCGGTTCACCCAGCTCGCGCTCGCCAAGGAGATCGGCGGCATCCTCGCCACCGCGATCGGTCCGGTCCTCGCGGCCACCCTCACGGCGGTCACCGGCAGTTGGTGGCCCATCGCGGCCATGCTCATCGTCTACTCCCTCATCACCTGCGTCAGCGCGTACCTCGCGCCCGAGACCCGCGGCCGCGACCTGGTCCGGCTGGAGGACGCCGTATGACCACGATCACCGAAGGAGCCCCCATGCGGACGGCAGCCGGAGACCAGCGGATGAGAGCGGTGGTGGTGCACGGTCCCGGCGACGTTCGCGTCGACGAACGGGCCCGGCCGCTGCCCGGCGCGGGTGAGGTGCTGCTGGCCATGGAGTGGGGCGGGATCTGCGGGTCCGACATCGCGTACTGGAAGAAGGGTGCGTCCGGAACCGCCGCGCTCACGCACCCACTGGTGCTCGGGCACGAGGTCGCCGGCCGGATCGCCGCGCTCGGCGCCGGGGTCACCGGCCTCCACGAGGGGCAGCCGGTCACCGTCCACCCGGCCCAACTCGTCGGCGACGGCGTACTCCCCGAGCGCATCGCCGGACGCACCAACCTCTACCCGCACGTCCGCTACTTCGGTTCGGCGGCCTTCGAACCGCACACCGACGGCGGGTTCAGCGAGTACCGGACGGTCGGCGCGCGGCAGATCCGGCCCCTGCCGGACTGCGTCGGCACCGAACAGGGCGCCCTCGCCGAGCCGTTGGCCGTCGCCCTGCACGCCGTGGGCCGGGTCCCCGAACTGCGCGGCCGGACCGTGCTGGTCAACGGCTGCGGCCCGATCGGCTCCCTGGTCGTCGCCGCCGCCCGGCACCGCGGCGCGGGCACGGTCGTCGCCGCCGACCTGTCGTCCTCCTCGCTCGCCGTCGCCCGCGCCATGGGCGCGGACGAGACCCGCGACCTGTCCGCCGGCGCCTCCCTGCCCGAGGACGTGGACGTGGTCTTCGAGGCGTCCGGCGCCCCCGCCGCGCTCGGGCCGGTGCTCCGGGCCACCGCCAGGGGCGGCACCCTCGTCCAGGTCGGCAACCTGCCCGGTACGGCCGCGCCGGCCGTTCTCGGTGACCTGGTGACCCGGGAGATCACCTGGATCGGCTCGTACCGCTTCGTCGAGGAGATCGACGACGCTCTGCGCGCCCTGAGGGACGGCCTGGACGTCACCCCGCTGATCACCCACCGCTTCCCGCTGGAACGAGCCGAGGAGGCGCTCGCCGTCGCCGCCGATCCGGGCAGCGGAAGCAGCAAGGTGATGCTGCGCCTGACCGACGCCTGACGTCTGCGTGTGACGCCTGACGTCGGCGGGCCTGTCCGTCGCGGCCCGTCCGACGTGGCCCGACGTGGCCGGTCAGGCGTGGCCGGTCAGGCGGTACGCGCCTGCCGCTCCGTAGGCGCTACGTCCTGCGCCGGCCCGCACCACGCCCCACCCCCCTGGGCCCCCACGCCGTCCCGTACCCGCTCACGCACCGTCCGCCAGGAGAAACCCGTGCCGCCCCCTCACCTCACCGTCGACCACCAGGAACAGACGCCCGACGTCGTGTGCGTCGGCGAGACGATGGCCGTGCTCAGCCCACCGGACGCCCGCCCGCTCGCCGAGCAGCCCGCGCTCACCCTGGGCATCGGCGGCGCCGAGTCCAACGTCGCCTGCGGGCTGGCCGGGCTCGGACACCGCGCCGCCTGGATGAGCCGCCTGGGCGACGACCCGTTCGCCCGTCGCATCCTCGCCGAACTCACCGCGCGCGGCGTGGACGTCAGCGGCGTCGAGACCGATCCCGGACGTCCCACCGGGGTCTACTTCAAGGACCCCGGTCCGGACCACACCCGCACCCACTACTACCGGCGCGGATCGGCCGCTAGCGGGATGGGACCCGATCTGGCCCGGCATCCCGCCCTGCGCCGGGCCCGGATCGTGCACCTGTCGGGTGTCGCCGCGGCCATCTCCGACACCTGCGCACAGCTGCTGGAGGCACTGCTCCTCGGCCGCGACGACGCCACGCGTGGGCCGGCCGTCTCCTTCGACGTCAACCACCGCCCGGCGCTCTGGCGCGACGGCACCGCGGACGCCGGACCGACCCTGCTGACGCTCGCCCGTGCCGCCGACATCGTGTTCGTCGGACGGGACGAGGCCGAGGCGCTGTGGGGCACCGCACGCCCGGACGACGTCGCGGACCTGCTCGACTCCGCCTCCGTCGTGGTGGTCAAGGACGCCGAGCACGGCGCGACCTCGTACGCGGGCGGCATGCGGACGTTCGTGCCGGCCGTGCCCACCAGGGTGGTCGAACCGGTCGGCGCGGGCGACGCGTTCGCGGCCGGTTACCTGGCCGGAGTGCTGGAGTCCCGCGACGAACGCTCCCGGCTGCGCCTCGGCCACCTCGCTGCCGCCGCCGCACTGCGGACCAGGGACGACGTTCCCGTCATGCCCCCGCGCGCGGAGACCGTCCGTCTACTCACCGCGGACGACGACACCTGGGCCGCCACTGCACCTCGCTGAGGCCACTCGCGGATGCCCCGCACGGCGTGTTCGACATCGGCTCGCTCCCGGCGCCCGGTGAGCCATCATGGAAGGGTCAGGGGCAGGACTCGGCACCTCCTGGGCCAGCCGAAGGAGACCGGACCATGACCGTTCATCCCGCAGGGCAGAGCATCCGCAGCACTCCGGAGGGCCTCCTGTGGGAGCCCAGTGAACGCTGGGTGCGCGGGCGCAAGGGCGATGTCACCGTCGTGGACAGCAGGCACCCGGTGCTCGTCTGGGAACCCGGCGTGCCCGTACCGCTGTACGCCTTCCCGCGCGAGGAGGTCCGCGAGGATCTGCTGCGCCCGGCCGAGCGGCCCCCGGTGGGCAGCCACACCGGATCGCATGTCTTCTACGACCTCGCGATCGGCGGAGTCGTGGTCGAGAACGCCGCCTGGACGTTCCCCGCCGACGACCTGGCCGGTCACATCGCCTTCGAATGGTTCAGGCACTGGGACAGCGGTCTCGACCACTGGTACGAGGAGGAGGAAGAGATCTTCATCCACCCCCGTGACCCGCACAAACGCGTCGACGCCCTCCCCAGCGGCCGGCACGTCCAGGTGGAGGTCGGCGGTCTGCTCGTCGCGGACACCCACCGGCCGGTGCTGCTCTACGAGACGAGCCTGCCGACGCGGTACTACATCCCCCGCGAGGACGTCCGACTCGACCTGTTCGAGCCCACCGACCACAGCACCGGCTGCCCCTACAAGGGCACGGCCCGCTACTGGACCTGGACCGGTCCGGGGGACGTCCCGCGGAACATCGTCTGGAGCTACCCGGACCCGCTGCCGCCGGTGGCCGCGGTGCAGGGGCTCCTCGCCTTCTACAACGAGGCCGTGGACATCACCGTCGACGGCGAGCGCCGGACGCGCCCGGTCACACCGTTCACCGACGGCCTCAAGGTCTGAACTCGGGGCAGGGGAACGCCGTCCATCGCGGAAACGTTCGATCACTCGGCCCATCGGCCCGTAGGCTCGGAGATCGTTGATCGACGAGGAGTGCGGCGGCGAGCGTGCCGCCGCCTGTGCCTGGGGCGGGAACTTGACGCACGACAATGAGCTGATCCGACCGTTACCGGAACTGCTGAAGGCGCACGCCGAGACGTCACCGTCACGCGTGGCGTTCGCCGACGGCCATCGCACCGTCACCTACGCCGAGTTGGAGCGGCGCACCGGCCGGCTGGCCGCCCACCTCGCCGGGACCGGGCTGCGGCGCGGCGACCGGGTCGCGATCTGCCTCGGCGACCGCGTGGAGATGGTGGAGAGCGTTCTCGCCGCCGTCCGGGCAGGGGCGATCGGCGTGCCCCTCAACCCCCGGTCGTCCGACGCGGAACTCACCCACTTCCTCGAGGACAGCGACGCCTCGGTCCTCGTCACCGAGCCGAGGCATCTCGCCCGGCTGCGCCGCCTGGGCGCCGGGCACCGCCTGACGCGCGTCCTGGTCACCAGCGAGGACTCCGCCCCTACGGACCCACGCTCAGATCCGGTGGATCCGCACTCCGACCCCGTGGACCCGCCCGAGGGCGCGGTCCTCTTCGAGGACGTCGCGGGCACCGAGCAGTCCGCACCGCCCCGGGACGACCTCGGGCTCGACGAGCCGGCCTGGATGCTCTACACCTCCGGCACCACCCACCGCCCCAAGGGCGTGCTGTCCACCCAGCGGGCCGCCCTGTGGTCGGTGGCGGCCTGCTACGCGCCGCTCTTCGGGCTCTCGTCCGAGGACAGGGTGCTGTGGCCGCTCCCGCTGTTCCACAGCTTCGGGCACTCCTTCGCGATCCTGGGCGTCACCGCCGTCGGCGCGAGCGCCCGGATCAGCGGCGGCCACCTCCCGCCCGGCGGCCTGTGGGAAGAACTCCGCGCACCTCGTCCGGCCCTGGGCGGCCCCTACACGGTCCTCGCCGGGGTGCCCGCCACGTACCACCAGTTGACGGCGTCGGCCGGTGAGACCGTGCTCCCCACGCGCCTGCGGACCTGTGTCGTGGCGGGCGCGCCCAGTGCGCCGACACTGCGTCACAAGGTCGAGGAGATGCTCGGGGCGCCGCTCCTCGACGCGTACGGCAGCACCGAGACCTGCGGCATGATCGCGGTGAACCGTCCGGACGGGCCCAGGATCGACGGTTCCTGCGGACCTCCGATTCCCGGCATGGAGGTGCGGGTCGTCGACCCCGGCTCCGGCAACGATGTCGCGGACGGAGCCGAGGGCGAGATCTGGGTACGCGGGCCGAGCCTCATGACCGGCTACCACCACCGGCCCGAGGAGACCGAGGCCGCGCTGCGGGACGGCTGGTACCGCACCGGAGACCTCGGCCGGCGCGTCATACACGGTCATCTCACCCTCACCGGCCGGGTCAGCGAACTGATCATCCGCGGCGGGGAGAACATCCATCCCACGGAGGTCGAGCAGGCTCTGCTGCGCTGTCCCGGCGTGCGGGACGCGGTGGTGGTGGGCCGGCCGCACGACGTCCTCGGCGAGGTCCCGGTGGCGTACGTCGTGGCCGGGCCGGACGGCGTGGACGCGAGGCAGGTGCTGTCCGAGTGCCGCGCCCGACTGGCCGCGTACAAGCTGCCCGTGGAGATCCTGGAGATCGCGGCCGTACCGCGTACGGCATCGGGCAAGATCGCCCGCCACGCGGTCCTCCCGGAACTGGCCCGGCCCACGCCCCCTGCCCCCGCACACGCCTCCGCCACGACGACGACCGACGGGTCCCTGCGCCTACGGCTGCTGTCCCTGCCGCCGGAGGGCCGGGAGCGGGCGCTGCGGGCGGCGGTACTGGAGGAGACGGCGGCGGTCTGCGGCGGCGGACCGTACGAACAGCTCGACGGCGACCGTCCCTTCACCGATCTCGGGCTGACATCCGCGGGCGCCGTCACGCTTATCGACCGCCTCGGCGAGGCGACCGGACTGCCGCTGCCCTCGACGCTGGTCTTCGACCACCCCACTCCGGCCGCGCTGGCCCAGCGGGTGCACGAGGACCTCTTCACCCCGGTGACCACCGCGTCGCCCGAGGTGCGCGCAGCGGAACCCGACGACGATCCGGTGGTCATCGTCGCGATGGGCTGTCGCTGTCCCGGCGATGTCGACTCCCCCGAGGACCTGTGGCGGCTGTTGTCGGAGGGCCGGGACGCGATCTCGGACTTCCCCACCGACCGGGGCTGGGACCTGGCCGCGCTGTACGACCCCGACCCGGACCGGATCGGTACCTCGTACACCCGCAGCGGCGGATTCCTGCATCGAGCCGCCGAGTTCGACGCGGGCCTGTTCGGGATCTCGCCGCGCGAGGCGCTGGCCATGGATCCCCAGCAGCGGCTGCTCCTGGAGACCTCGTGGGAGGTCTGGGAGCGGGCCGGAATCGACCCGGCCACCGTGCGCGACAGCGACACCGGGGTGTTCGTCGGCGTGATGTACGGCGACTACTCCGCCCGCTTCACCCACCACGAGCTGGAGGCCCACCTGGGCCTGGGCTCGGCCGGCAGCGTGGCCTCCGGGCGGGTCTCCTACGTGTACGGACTGCGCGGACCCTCGATCACGATCGACACCGCCTGCTCGTCCTCCCTGGTCGCGCTGCACTGGGCGGCGAAGGCACTGCGCTCCGGCGAGTGCTCGCTCGCCCTGGCCGGCGGGGTCACGGTGATGGCGACACCCAAGCCGTTCACCGCGTTCAGCCGCCAGCGGGGACTCGCGCCCGACGGCCGCTGCAAGTCGTTCTCGACGGCGGCGGACGGTACCGCCTGGGGCGAGGGCGCGGGACTGGTGCTGCTGGAACGGCTGTCCGACGCCCGCCGCCACGGTCACCCGGTGCTGGCCGTGCTGCGCGGCTCCGCGGTCAACTCCGACGGCACCTCCAACGGACTGACAGCCCCCAACGGACAGGCCCAACAACGCCTGATCACCGCGGCGTTGGCCGACGCGGGACTCCGACCGCAGGACGTGGACACGGTGGAGGCCCACGGCACCGGGACCACGCTCGGCGACCCCGTCGAGGCGGGCGCCCTGCTGGCCACGTACGGCCAGGGGCGCGACGAGGACCGGCCGCCGCTGTGGCTGGGCTCGGTCAAGTCCAACCTCGGGCACACCCAGGCTGCGGCAGGGGTCACCGGGGTCATCAAGATGGTGCAGGCCATGCGGCACGAGGAGCTTCCCCGGACCCTGCACGCCGAGACGCCCACCCCGCACGTCGACTGGTCCGCCGGGCGGGTGGAGTTGCTGACCGAGGCCCGCCCCTGGCCGGCGACGGACGCCGGTCCGCGCCGGGCCGGTGTGTCGGCCTTCGGCATCGGGGGGACGAACGCGCACGTGATCCTGGAGGAGGCGCCTCGACCGCCTGACTCCGGACCGCGAACCGCAGCGCCGCCGGCACCCGTGCCGGTACAGGTGTCGGACCCGGTGGCGGTGCCGCTGCCCTGGCTGCTCTCCGGTGCCGACGAGGCAGCCCTGCGGGCCCAGGCCCGCGAGCTCGCGGGCCGTCTCTCCACCCGGCCCGACCTCTCGGCGGCCGACGTCGGTTTCTCCCTGGCCGTGTCGAGGTCGGCGCTCACCCACCGGGCGATGGTGCCGGCCGGCGACCAGGGCAGCACCCGCGCCGCGCTGATCGCGCTCGCCGAGGGCCGGGACACCGTCGGCTCGATGCGGGCCGTCGCCGACCCGGGACTGCGCACGGCTTTCCTGTTTACCGGCCAGGGATCCCAACGTGCCCGGATGGGAGCGGAGTTGGCCGCGACGTTTCCGGTCTTCGGCGCTGCCTTCGAGGACGTCTGCCGGGAGTTGGACGACCGTCTCGAACGGCCGCTGGGTCCGGTGCTGTCCGCCGCGCCCGGTACGCCGGAGGCCGCCCTGCTCGACCGTACGGACTTCACGCAGGCAGGCCTGTTCGCCTTCGAGGTGGCGCTGTTCCGGCTGCTGGAGTCCTGGGGTGTGCGTGCCGACTTCCTGTCCGGCCACTCCGTGGGGGAACTGGCCGCCGCCCATGTGGCCGGCGTACTGGACCTGCCCGACGCGGCGGCGCTCGTCGCGGCCCGCGGCCGGCTGATGCAGGGTCTGCCCGCGGGCGGGGCGATGGTGTCCCTGGACGCGACGGAGGAGGAGGTGCTCGCCGCGCTCGCGGGCGCCGCCGATGAAGGCGACCGGCCGGAGATCGCCTCTGTCAACGGCCCGCGCTCGGTGGTGATCTCGGGCGCCCGGGAGGCGGTGCTGGCCGTCGCGGCCCGGTTCGAGGCGCGCGGCCGCAGGATCGTACGTCTGCGGGTCGGTCATGCCTTCCACTCGCCGCTGGTGGAGCCGATGCTCGACGACTTCCGTCGCATCGCCGAGGGACTCGACTTCCGGCCGCCGCGGATCCCCGTGGTCTCGGCCCTGACAGGTCGTCCGGCCGAGGCGGCGGAGCTGTGCTCCCCGGAGTACTGGGTACGGCACGCCCGTCGGCCGGTGCGGTTCGCCGACGCCGTTCGATGGCTCGAGGGCAACGGGGTCTCGGCGTTCCTGGAGATCGGCCCCGGTGCCGCGCTCACGGCGGCGGCCGAGGACTGTCTGAGCACTCCGGACGGCACTGGTCCGCTGTGCGCGGCCGGTACGCGCGGCGGCGAGCCCGAGCCCGAGACACTGGTGTCCGCCGTGGCCCGCCTCCATGTGCGCGGGGCGCGTGTCGACTGGCCCGTGGTGTTCAAGGGGTCCGGGGCACGGCGGGTGGACCTGCCGACGTACGCCTTCCAGCGACGGAGGTACTGGCTCGAGGCGCCTCGCACCCCGGCCCCCGAGGCGGCCGCCCACGGTCATCCTCTGCTGGGCCCCGCGTTCACCGTGCCGGGCACGGACCGGACGGTGCTGTCCGGTCTGCTCTCCCTCACGACCCACCCGTGGCTCGCCGGTCATGTGGTCGCCGGGTCCGTCCTCGTGCCCGCGACGGTGTTCGTGGAGATGGCCGTTCGCGCGGGCGACGAGGCCGGAGGCGGCGCACTCGACGAACTCGTGGTCCTGGCCCCGCTCGCCCTGCCCGCGGTCGGGAGCGTACGCGTCCAGGTGGTGGTGGGCGGAGCGGACGACTCCGGCCGACGCCAGGTCGACGTCTTCGCGCGGTCCGACGAGTCCGCCGCCGGGTCCACTGTCCACGGACCCGAGTCCGCCTGGACCCGGCACGCCATGGGGCTCATCGGACCGACGACCGAGACTGCCCCGACGGAGACTTCACCGACGGAACTGTCGGTGTGGCCGCCGAGGGGCGCGACGGAGGTCGACCTCGCCGACGCGTACGACAGCCTCGCGGACGGTGGCCTCGCCTACGGGCCGGCCTTCCGAGGGGTACGGACGGCTTGGCGGCGCGGTGACGAACTGTTCGCCGAGGTACGGCTGTCCGAGACGGAGTCGTCGGACGCCCGCCGGTTCGGGATCCATCCGGCGCTGCTGGACGCGGCACTGCACGCGCCCCTGCTCAGCGGTGCCGAATCCGGCGCGGTCCGCGTGCCGTTCGCGTGGAACGGCGTACGGCTGTACGCGGCGGGCGCGTCGGAGGTACGGGTCCGGTTACGGGTCTCCCCCGGCGGCGGGCCGGACACGGTCTCGGTGACGCTCGCCGACCCGTCGGGCCGACCGGTGGCGGAGGTGGCGTCCCTGACCACCCGCGAACTGCCGTCCCCGGCGGCGCACGACGTCGTACGGCACGCGCTGCTGCGGCCCGACTGGATCACGGCCGATCCGCACGGCGGCGCATCCCGCGCGGACACCGGGTCCTGGGAGCTCGTGGGTCCGGATGGGCTGGACCTGCGCGCATCGCTACCCGAGATCACAAGCACAAGCACCGGCACCGGCACGACCGACCCGGACGCCGTCGTCGTCACGGCCGTCCATCCGGCCACCGCCGCCGATCCGTTGACCGCCGTACACGAGTTGACCGGCAGGGTGCTCCGCACGGTGCAGGACTGGCAGGACGACCCGCGTACCGCGGGCGCCCGTCTGGTGGTGGTGACGCGGAACGCCTTCGCGCCGGAGCCGGATCTGGCCGGCGCCGCGGTGTGGGGGCTGATGCGTACGGCACAGTCGGAGCTGCCCGGGCGGGTCGTCCTCGTCGATGTGGACGGGCTGCCCGGGTCCCTGCGGCTGCTGCCCACGGCGGTGGCCACCGGTGAGCCCCAACTGTCCATAGGTTCGGGGCAGTTGACCGTTCCGCGACTGGCCTCGGTGAGCGCCACCGGGTCCACGGGGCGCGGCTCCGACCGGTTCGGTGCGGACGGCACCGTGCTGATCACCGGCGGTACGGGCGCGCTGGGCGCGGAGCTCGCCCGCCATCTCGTCACCTCGCACGGCGTACGACACCTGCTGCTGACCGGACGACACGGACCTGGGGCGCCTGGGGCGCGGGAACTGCGCGACACGCTGACGGAGTTGGGCGCACAGGTGCGGGTCGTCGCCTGCGACGCGGGCGACCGTGCCGCGCTGGCCGAGCTGGTCAAGGGCTGTGAACCCGCGCTGACCGCCGTGGTGCACGCCGCCGGGGTGCTGGACGACGGCGTACTGGCCGCTCTGACTCCCGAGCGGATGGCCACGGTGCTCCGTCCGAAGGCGGACGCGGCCTGGCACCTGCACGAGGTGACCCGGGACCTGGATCTGTCGGCGTTCGTCCTGTTCTCGTCGGCGTCCGGGCTGCTGGGACGGGCCGGCCAGGGCAACTACGCGGCGGCGAACTCCTTCCTGGACGCCCTGGCCCACCACCGCACCGCGCTGGGGCTGCCCGCGCTCTCGCTGGCGTGGGGGCCGTGGAACTCCGGCGGGGGCATGGCGGGGGAGCAACTCCGGGAGCGCGACGGGAAGTACGGCGACGTGCTCCGGACCATCTCGGTGGAACAAGGCCTGGCCCTGTTCGACGCAGCGCTACATGTGGACGAGCCCGTGCTGGCGCCCGTCCTGCTGGACCGGGCCGGTCTCCGGGACGCCCCGGGGCCCTTGCCGGCGCCGCTGCGTGGAGTGGTGCGCCCGCGCAGGCCCGCTGCGGGGACCGGGACGCCCGGCGCCGGGGCCGGATCCGCGCCCGGTGCGGAGCAGCCGTGGGAGCCGGGAGCCTGGCGGAAGGTGCTCGCCGGGCTGCCGGTCGCGCAACGGGTCGACGCGCTCGCGGAGTTGATGCGCGCCGACGTGGCGGCCGTCCTCGGCCACCCGGACGCCGACGCGTTGCCGGCCGGGAGGTCCTTCGCCGAGCTGGGCTTCGACTCGCTGATGGCGGTGCAGGTCCGTAACCGGCTGAGCATGGCCCTGCGGCTCAGACTGTCCGCGGCCGTGGTGTTCGAGCACCCGACGGCCCACGAACTGGCCCGCCATGTGCTGGGCCTGCTCGACGACCTGCCCGAGGACCTGCCCGAGGACCTGCCCGCGAACCCCGAGGAGCACGAGAAGCACCCGAGGCACGAACCGGGGTCGGGGCCGCCCTCCGTGCAGGACCGGCCCGCGCAGACCCTGTCCTCGCTCTACCGGCGGGTCTGCGAGGCCGGTCAGGTGGCCGCCGCGATGCACATGCTGGTCACGGCGTCCTGGGCGGTGCCGACGTACGGCCCGGACGACAGCCCGGCGCACGCCCTGCCTCCGCTGCGGCGCGCCGAGGGGTCCGGCGACCGCCCCGTGCTGGTGGTCTTCACCGGGTACCACCCGCCGTTCGCCGCCCCGGGCGGGGAGTGGGCCCGTTTCCACAGCTGCTTCCAGGGTGACCTCGACGTCCTCGAACTCCCGCACCCCGGCGTCGGTGCGGGCGGGGCCGTACCGGCCGACCGGGAGACGCTCGCCCTGACCCACGCCGAGACGGTGCTCCGGCACGTCGGCGACCGGCCCTTCGTCGTCGTGGGCGTCTGCACCGGAGGCGCCGCCGCGCACGCCGTGACCCGACGACTCGAAGCCATGGGGTCGGCTCCCGTCGGACAGGTACTGCTCGACACGTACCTCATCGACGACGGCAACAACGACAAGGACTGGCTGCTGTCGCTGCCCGCCGTCATCGCGCCCCGGCTGGGCGGCGACCAGTTCACCGGTGACGAGGACAGCGGGGTGGCGGCACTGGGCGCGTACACCCGCATGTTCCTCGGCTGGGAGCCGGAACCCGTCGGCACCCCCACCCTGCTGGTCCGCGCCACGGAGCCGACCCCCACGATGGCGGCGGGCGCGGACCCCGACGAGTGGCCGACGTCGTGGCCGCTTCCGCACACCGTCGTCGACGTTCCGGGCGACCACTTCTCGTTCCTTCAGGACCACGCCCCGACAACGGCGGCGGCGGTGCGCACCTGGATCGGCTCGCTCGGCCAACCGGACGCGCGCTCGGCGCCGGCCACGGAAGGAGACCAGTGAATCCCGTCGATGAGCAGACGGCGTCGGAGGAGTTCGACGTCGTCGTCGTGGGCGGCGGCCCGGCCGGTGCCACCGCCGCCACCGCCGTCGCGCTGCGCGGCCACCGTGTCCTCCTCCTGGAACAGGAGACGTTCCCGCGCTACCAGATCGGCGAGTCGCTGCTGCCCTCCACCGTGCACGGGGTGTGCCGCATCCTCGGCGTCGAGGACGAAGTGGCCCGGGCGGGCTTCAAGCCGAAGCGGGGCGGAACGTTCCGGTGGGGCCGCAACCCGGACCCGTGGCAGTTCTCGTTCGCGCTGTCTCCCCGGCTGGCCGACCCGACCTCGTACGCCTACCAGGTCGAGCGGTCCCGGTTCGACGCGATCCTCCTGGACAACGCCCGCCGGGTCGGCGTGGACGTCCGCGAGGGCTGCCGCGTCACCGGCGTGCTCGCCGACGACGAAAGGGTGCGGGGCGTCGGCTGGGCCGGGCCCGGCGGCGAGGTCCGCGAGGCGCGGGCCCGCCATGTCGTGGACGCCTCCGGCAACGGCAGCCGGATCCACGGCGAGGTCGGCGGTCGGCGGACGTACTCCGAGTTCTTCCGCAACCTCGCGGTGTTCGGCTACTTCGCCGGCGGCGCCCGGCTGCCGCGACCGAACGACGGCAACATCTTCTGCGCCGCCTTCGACGAGGGCTGGCTGTGGTACATCCCGCTGCGGGACGACCTCACCAGCGTCGGAGCGGTCGTGAGCCGGGAGAACGCCGCAGAGATCCAGCGGGACCCGGCGGCTGCCTGGCGTCGGCTGATCGACGCGTGCCCCGAGGTCCGGGACCTCCTGCACGGGGTGCCCCAGGCCACCGAGGCGCCGTACGACCGGGTCCGGGTGCGCCGGGACTGGTCGTACTGGAAGTCCCGGCTGTGGCGGCCCGGCATGGTGCTGGTCGGTGACGCGGCCTGCTTCGTCGACCCGGTCCTGTCCTCCGGCGTGCATCTCGCCACGTACGGCGCCCTGCTCGCGGCCCGGTCCCTCAACAGCGCCCTCGCCGGAACGCTCCCCGAGGACCGCCTGTTCGACGAGTTCGAGGCCCGCTACCGGCACGAGTACGGCCTCTTCCACGAGTTCCTGGTGGCGTTCTACGACATGCACCAGGACGAGCGGTCGTACTTCTGGAAGGCGCGCAAGGTCACCCACGTCGGGTCGACGGAGCTGGAGGCGTTCGTGGACCTGGTGGGTGGCCTGGCCTCCGGCGACGCCTCCCTCGGCGGCCCGGCGGCGGCCGGCTCCCGTCTCGCGGCGGCCTCCTCGGGGCTCGACGAGGCGGTGGGCCGGCTTCCGGACTCCGACGACCTGCGCAACCCGCTGTTCGAGTCCGCCACCGTGCGTCAGGTGTTCCAGGAGGGCGCGGTCCTCCAGGAACGCGGTGTGTTCGGCGGCCCACTGGAGAACGAGTCACCCGTGCGGCCGGGCGGCCTGGTGGCCTCGGAGGACGGCCTGACGTGGGAGGAGCCCGGCAGCTGAGTCCCTGTACGGGACGGTGCCGGGCAGCGCAACGGCCGGCTCCCGTGGGGGAACCCAGGGGGTCGGCCTGCCGCGTGAGGGAGTTGTCGGGTCCGGCTCGCCGTTTCGACAAAGCTCAACTCCCGAGAAAACTCAACCGCCGAGAAAACTCAGCCGCACCTGACGGTTCGGGTTGTCTCCGTTCGTGTCCACCAGGCACACCGACTGCCATGTCCCGAGCTCCAGCCGCCCGCCCACCACCGGAAGCGTCGCGTGCGGGGGAACGAGGGCGGGCAGGACGTGGTCGCGGCCGTGGCCCGGGCTGCCGTGGCGGTGCTGCCAGCGGTCGTCGGCGGGCAGGATGGTGTGCAGGGCGGCGAGGAGGTCGTCGTCGCTGCCGGCGCCCGTCTCGATGATCGCGACACCGGCCGTGGCATGCGGGACGAAAAGGTTCAGCAGGCCGTCGCGTCCGGCGGCCACCTCGCGCAGGAAGGCCTCGCAGTCGCCCGTGAGGTCGGCGATCCGCTCCGTGGAACCGGTGGCCACGTTCAGGACTCGGGTGGTGAAGACATCTGACATACCTCCCATCCTCACCCGCACATGACGCTTCACACCCTCCGGCCGACCATCACCCGATACGGATGTCCCACTCCGCGAGACACCATTGACCGTGGCCACGCCACCTGGCTACTTTCAGCCGCATGTTGCGTTCAGCCATGCTCACCACGCGCGGTCACATCGACCTGCTGCGGGTGGCCTCCGCCGCGTGTCGCCGCGGCTGCTGACGCCCTTTTCTCGCTTCCTCGCTTTTCTCCTCGCCCGATCCGGATCTGACGGTCGTCCGATCCGCGCCGCCGCACCCACACGTCCTGGTCACTCCTGAGACGTCGCGGCGCCTGGGCGTACCTCACCGGCCGCTCTCCTGCCCGTGGAGCACTCATGAGCATCAGCCACGCCCCGCCCGGCTCTACAGAACCCGATATTTCTGAAATATCGGCATCTTCTCCCGCCGACCCTCCCGCCGAGCCCGACGCCGCCGAGCGGTCTCCCCTCGACCTCCAGCCCCTCGCCCCCAGCTCCACCCGCCGCACCCGCGTTCCCCGCTGGCTGCGTCGCACCACCGGTCCGCTGGTGTTGCTGGCGCTGTGGCAACTCCTCAGCAGCACCGGCGTGTTGACCCCCGACGTGCTCGCCGCACCGGGGCGGATCGCGGAGGTGGGCCGGGATCTGATCGCCGACGGCTCGCTGCCCTCCGCGATGGGCACCTCACTCCAGCGCGTGGCGGTCGGCCTGCTGTTCGGCATCGTCGTCGGCACCGGACTCGCCCTGATCTCGGGCCTGTTCCGGATCGGCGAGGACCTCGTGGACGCTCCCGTCCAGATGCTGCGGACCGTGCCCTTCGTGGGACTCATCCCGCTGTTCATCATCTGGTTCGGCATCGGTGAGGCACCGAAGATCGCCATCATCACCCTCGGCGTGACCTTCCCGCTCTACCTCAACGTGTACGCCGGCATCCGCGGTGTGGACTCCCAGCTGATCGAGGCCGGGGAGTCCCTCGGGCTGTCGCGGTGGGGGCTCGTGCGGCACGTCGTCCTGCCGGGCGCGCTGCCCGGGGCGATGACCGGCCTGCGCTACTCCCTGGGCATCTCGTGGCTCGCGCTGGTCTTCGCCGAGCAGGTCAACGCGGACTCCGGCATCGGGTTCCTGATGGTGCAGGCACGGGACTTCCTGCGGACCGACGTGATCGTGGTCTGCCTGATCGTCTACGCCTTCCTCGGCCTGCTGGCCGACTTCGTCGTCCGTACCCTCGAAAGGCTGCTGCTGCAATGGCGACCGACATTCACCGGCCGGTGAGCCCCCAGGTGTCCCAGCACTCCAAGACGTCCGACGCGTCCTCGGCATCCCTGGCGGCTCCGGCGGCCTCGGCATCTCCGGCGCACCCGGCGTCCTCGGCGCATCCCGCGCATCCGGCGTCCTCAGGCTCCCAGGCCGTCCGGGTCGAGGGGCTGACCCGCTCCTTCGACGGCCGTGCCGTCATCGACGATCTGCGACTCGACATCCACCGGGGCGAGTTCGTCGCCCTGCTCGGTCGCAGCGGCTGCGGCAAGTCCACACTGCTGCGCATCCTCGCCGGTCTCGACCGTGACATCGAGGGCACGGTCCTCGTCCCGCGCCGCAAGGCCGTCGCGTTCCAGGCGCCCCGGCTGATGCCGTGGAAGAAGGTGTGGCGCAACGTGCTGCTCGGGCTGCCGGGAAGGCCCGACCGCGCCCTCGCCGACCGGGCCCTCGAAGAGGTCGGCCTGGACCACCGCTCCAACGCCTGGCCCAAGACGCTCTCCGGCGGCGAGGCCCAACGTGCCTCACTGGCAAGGGCGTTGGTCCGTGAGCCCGATCTGCTGCTGCTCGACGAGCCGTTCGGCGCGCTCGACGCGCTCACCCGGATCAAGGCCCAGCGTCTGGTGGGCGAGTTGTGGCGGCGGCGTGGCTGCGCGGTCCTGCTCGTCACGCACGACGTCGAGGAGGCCGTTCTGCTCGCCGACCGCGTCCTGGTGATGGACGACGGTGTCATCGCCCACGAGCAGCGGATCGACCTGGACCGGCCGCGCGACATCACCGACCCGCGGTTCGCCGAACTGCGCGCCGGACTGCTGGAGCGCCTCGGAGTCGACACGGCCGCCGAAGCCGCCTGACCCCACCCGCCTTCCCTCTCAGGGACCCGCGGACCAACCTCCCTGCCCCGCCTCTTTTTCCCCGGCCACACACCTCAACCCCCTGTTCCACGCCCCAGCCCCAGCCCCACAGAACGGATCCGTCATGCGACGACGCCTCGCACCCGCCGCACTGCTTCTCCCGCTCGCCCTGCTCCTGTCCGCATGCGGCGGCAACTCGGCGGCCTCGACCGGCGGCGACACCGACGGGTCGGGCTCGCTCACGCTCAACGTCGGTGACCAGAAGGGTGGTTCGGAAGCCATCCTGCGGGCCGCCGGTGAACTCAAGAACCTGGACTACAAGATCAAGTGGTCCACCTTCACCTCAGGACCACCACTCCTGGAGGCCGTCAACGCGGGCGCCGTCGACATCGGCGGGGTCGGCAACACGCCCCCGGTCTTCGCGGCCGGCGCCAACTCGAAGATCACGGTGGTGGCCGCCTGGCACGGCACGTCCAAGGGCGACGCCATCCTCGTACCGAAGGACTCGAAGCTGTCGAAGCCCGCGGAGCTCAAGGGCAAATCCATCGCCGTGGCCCAGGGCTCCTCCGCGAACTACCAGTTGGTCGCCTCCCTGGAGAAGGCCGGGCTGAAACTGAGCGACGTGAAGGTCAAGTACCTCCAGCCGGCCGACGCGCTGGCCGCGTTCACCTCCGGGAAGGTCGACGCGTGGGCGGTGTGGGACCCGTACACCTCGCAGGTGCTCCAGGCGAAGACGGGCCGCGTCCTGACGACCGGCGACGGCATCACCAACGGCCTCACCTTCCAGGTGGCCGCGCCCGCCGCACTGCGGGACAAGAAGAAGGCGGCCGCCGTCGAGGACTACCTGGACCGGCTGCGCCGCGCCTACGACTGGGTGTACGACCACCCCGAGGAGTGGGCCAAGGTGTGGGCCGAGGAGACGGGGCTGCCGTACCAGGTGGCACTGGACGCGGTGAAGCTCACCAACGCCTCCCGAGTTCCGGTCGCGGTCGACAAGCCGCTGATCGCCTCCGAGCAGGAGATCGCCGACACCTTCACCGACCTGAAGCTGATCCCGCGCAAGGTCGACTTCTCCCGGTTCGTGGACCCGCGGTTCAACGGCAAGCTGCCGGCGTCCACGACCGCCCCCCGCGTCTTCAAGGAGACCTCATGACCGTCCGTCTCCACTGGTTCCTGCCGACGGGCGGCGACGGCCGGACGCTCGTCGACCGGCACGCGTACGCCTCCAACGGGTCCGGTCCGGTGCGCGGGGTGCGTGCGCCCGACATCGAGTACCTGGCCCAGATCGCCAAGGCGGCCGAGCAGTTGGGCTTCGAGGCGGTGCTCACCCCGACCGGCACCTGGTGCGAGGACGCCTGGCTGACGACCGTGGCGCTGGCGCAGCACACCGAGCGGCTCAAGTTCCTGGTGGCGTTCCGGCCGGGGCTGATCTCGCCCACCCTCGCCGCGCAGATGGCGGCCACCTATCAGCGGGTCACGCGCGGTCGGCTGCTGCTGAACGTCGTCACGGGCGGCGACTCGACCGAGCAACGGCGCTTCGGCGACCGGCTCGACCACGACCGGCGCTACGAACGCACGGACGAGTTCCTGTCGGTGGTCCGCGGGGTGTGGCGCGGTGAGCCGTACGACTTCAACGGCACGCACTACCAGGTCGACGGCGGGCTGACCGCGCTGCCGCCGGACCCGGTGCCGCAGTTGTTCTTCGGCGGATCCTCCGCCGCCGCCGGGCCGGTCGCCGCACGGCACGCCGACGTCTATCTGACCTGGGGCGAGCCGCCCGCGCAGGTCAAGGAGAAGATCGACTGGATCCGCTCGCTCGCCGAGCGGGAGGGCCGCACGGTCCGGTTCGGGATCCGGTTGCACACCATCTCGCGCGACTCGGCGGCCGAGGCCTGGGCCACCGCGAACCGGCTGCTCGACGACCTCGACGCGGACAGCGTCGCGGCGGCGCAGGCGGCGCTCGGCCGCAGTGAGTCGGTGGGCCAGCAGCGGATGCTGGCCCTGCACGGCGGCTCGCGTGACGAGCTGGAGATCCATCCGAATCTGTGGGCGGGCGTGGGTCTGGTGCGCGGCGGCGCGGGCACCGCGCTCGTCGGCAGTCACGCCGAGGTCGCGGACCTGATCGAGGAGTACCACGCGCTGGGCGTCGAGCACTTCGTGCTCTCCGGGTATCCGCACCTGGAGG
Organism: Streptomyces sp. NBC_00076; assembly: GCF_045041235.1. Taxonomy (NCBI): domain Bacteria; kingdom Bacillati; phylum Actinomycetota; class Actinomycetes; order Kitasatosporales; family Streptomycetaceae; genus Streptomyces; species Streptomyces sp. NBC_00076. The sequence continues at coordinate 9,440,393 of NZ_CP108242.1, read as the reverse complement.
AGGCGTACTGGTTCGGAGAGGGCGTGATCCCCGAGCTGGCGTCCCGTGGGCTGGTCGAGCCCACGACCGCCGGCCGGCCGTTCCTCGTGGGCAGCGGGCGCTGACCGCACGGGAAGATCCACGGGCTTCGCGCTGTTGGTAGAACCGTGAACAACACGCGCGAGGTCGAGGTGGTCGTCATAGGCGCCGGGCAGGCCGGACTGGCCGACGCCTATCACCTGCGCCGCACGGGGTACGAGCCGGACCGGGACTTCGTGGTGCTCGACCACTCCCCCGGCCCCGGCGGTGCCTGGCAGTTCCGATGGCCGTCGCTGACGTACGGCAAGGTGCACGGGATGCACGCCCTGCCCGGCATGGAACTCACCGGCGCCGATCCGGCCAGGCCGTCCGCCAAGGTCGTCACCGAGTACTTCGACAGGTACGAGCGCGCCTTCGACCTGCGGGTCAGGCGGCCCGTCGAGGTCCGTGCCGTGCGGGAGGGCGAGGGCGGCCGGCTGCTCGTCGAGACCTCCGACGGAACCTGGGCGACCCGGGCGCTGATCAACGCGACCGGGACCTGGGACCGGCCCTTCTGGCCGCGCTACCCGGGCCAGGAGACCTTCCTCGGACGCCAGTTGCACACCGCGCGCTACGCCGGTCCCGAGGAGTTCGCCGGGCAGCGGGTCGTCGTGGTGGGCGGGGGCGCCTCCGGCACCCAGCATCTGCTGGAGATCGCCCCCTACGCGGCCGCCACCACCTGGGTCACCCGGCGGCCGCCGGTGTTCCGTGAGGGGCCCTTCGACGAGAACGTGGGCCGGGCCGCGGTCGCGCTCGTCGAGGAGCGGGTGCGCCAGGGACTACCGCCGAAGAGTGTCGTGTCGGTGACGGGGCTTCCGCTCAACGACGCGATCCGGCAGGGGATCGCGGACGGGGTGTTGGACCGGCTGCCGATGTTCGACCGGATCACACCCGACGGCGTGGCGTGGAACGACGGCCGTCGCGTGCCTGCCGACGTCATCCTGTGGGCGACCGGGTTCCGGGCCGCCATCGACCACCTGACGCCGCTGAAGCTGCGCGAGCCGGGCGGCGGGATCCGGGTCGAGGGCACGCGCGCGGTGGCCGATCCGCGGATCCACCTCGTCGGCTACGGCCCGTCGGCGAGCACCATCGGCGCCAACCGGGCGGGACGTGCGGCCGTACGGGACATCAGGCGGTTGCTGTCCGAGGAGCGCGTCGCCGCGTGATGTCCCGGACGGCCGGCGGTGGCCGGTCAACCGCGGTGACCGATCAATCGGCGATGACGGACGACAACCGTCGGTGTGTGATCAGCCGGTGGTGGCCGGACTCCGCCGGTGGAGCCGGTTGAACTCGGCGACATTGCGCTGGTGCTCCGCGTAGTCTGCCGTGAAGCGCGTGTCGCCAGGCTTGACCGTGACGAAGTACAGCCAGTCGCCCGGGGGCGGGCTGATCGCGGCGCGCATCGCGTCCTGCCCCGGGTTCGCGATCGGGGTCGGCGGCAGACCCATGCGCTGGTACGAGTTGTAGGGGCTGTCGATCCGGGTGTCGGCCTCGGTGGTCTTCAGTGTGGAGCGGTTGAGCGCGTAGTTGATGGTGGAGTCCATCTGCAGCGGCATGCCACGCTCCAGGCGGTTGAAGACGACCCTGGCCACCTTGCCCATGTCGGCCTTGGAAGCGGCCTCGGACTGGACGATGCTCGCGATGGTGACGGCCTGGTAGACGTTCATGGCGTTGCGCTGCGCGCCGGCCGCGATCGGGGCGCCGTTGAACTTCTTGTGGGCGGTGTCGACCATGAACGCCAGCATCTGCTCCGGAGTCGCCTTCTCCTTGAGCGGATACGTCGCCGGGAAGAGGTAGCCCTCCGGGTTGCCCTCCGCGTCGACCGGCAGCCTCAGGTTGGCCTTGCGCAGGGACTTCCTGGTGGTTCCCGCGGGCAGGGCGAGGGCCTTGTCGACGGCGTCGTAGACCTGGCCGGCGCGCCAGCCCTCCGGGACGACCAGGGCGGTGGGCTTCTTCTCCTCTTCGCCGTCCAGGGTCAGCAGCGGCACCGCCACGGCGGTGCCGGCCACGACGGCCCCGATCGCGATCAGGGCGAGACGGCCCCGGCGCGTCAGTCGGATCATGCTCCGTGGCGGAGTGTTCATGTGCATGCGGGCACGGTAACCCGTCAATACCAACAAATCCGACAAATTCGACATATCGTCAGCTTGTCGGCTCCAGTCGGGCGTCCCGGCGAACCAGGGCCGCATACCGCCCGTCCCGCGCCAACAGCTCCTCGTGCGAGCCCCGTTCGGCCACCTGCCCGGAGTCCAGAACCACGATCTGGTCGGCAGCCCGAATGGTGGACAGCCGGTGCGCGATGGTGATCGTCGTGCGGTTGGCCGAGAGGGCGTCGATCGCTTCCTGGACGGCGTGTTCGGTGCGGGTGTCCAGGGCGCTGGTCGCCTCGTCGAGGATCAGCACCGGCGGATCGCGCAGGATCGTCCGGGCGATGGCCAGTCGCTGCTTCTCACCGCCGGAGAAGCGGTGGCCACGCTCGCCGACGACGGTGTCGTATCCGTCGGGCAGGGAGGCGATGTGGTCGTGGATCTGGGCCGCCTTCGCCGCCTGCTCGATCTCCGCGTCGGTGGCGTCCGGCTTGGCGAAGCGCAGGTTGTCGGCGACCGAGGCGTGGAAGAGGTACGTCTCCTGGGAGACGACGCCGATCGCCCGGGCGAGGGTGTCGAAGTCCAGGTCGCGCACGTCGACCCCGTCGAGGGTGACCCGGCCGCCCGTCACGTCGTACAGCCGCGGCACCAGATAGCCGAGCGTGGACTTGCCGGCACCGGTCGGGCCGACGACCGCGAGACTGCTGCCCGCGGGGACGGTGATGTCGATGCCGTCGAGGATCGCGCCGGCCGCGCCCCTGTCGCTGTCGCCGCCGCCCTTCTCGCTGCCCTTCTCGCTGACTTTGTCGCTGTCGTAGTGGAAATCGACCTTCTCGAAACGGACCTCGCCCTTGACGGGGTCGAGACGGACCGCCTGTTCGCGCTCGGTGATGTCGATCGGCAGATCGAGGTACTCGAAGATGCGCTGGAAGAGCGCCAGCGAGGTCTGGATCTGGACTCCGGTCGACAGCAGGCTGACGGCGGGGCGGAACAGACCCTGCTGGAGTGAGACGAACGCGACGATGGTGCCGATGGAGACCTCGGGGCCGCTCGTCCGGAGAGTGAGACCGGCGGTCCAGTAGATGACCGCGGGCATGGCGGCCATGACGATCGAGATGACCGCCATGCGCCACCGTCCGGCCATGTTCGACCGCACCTCGAGGTCGACCAGCTCCTCCGACTCCTCGGAGAAGGACCGGGTGAGCGAGTCGGAACGGCCCATCGTGCGGCCCAGCAGGATGCCGCTGACCGACAGCGACTCGGTGACGGTCGCCGCCATCGCGGCCATCTGCTTCTGGCGCTGGGTGGTGATCTTCTTGCGTTCGTTGCCGACCCGGCGGCTGATCCACACGAAGGCCGGCAGCAGGACCAGGGAGACGACGGTCAGCCGCCAGTCGAGGGCGATCATCGCGATGATCGTGGCGACCACGCTGGTCAGGTTGGAGACCAGGGAGGTGGCGGTCGAGGTGACGGTGGCCTGCATGCCGCCGATGTCGTTGGCGATGCGGGACTGGACCTCGCCGGTGCGCGTGCGGGTGAAGAAGGCGAGGGACATGCGCTGGAGGCGGCCGTAGACCGCGGTGCGCAGGTCGTGCATGACGCGCTGGCCGACCGTGGTGGAGATCAGGGTCTGCAGCACACCGAAGACGCTGGTGAGGACGGCGCTCAGGATCATGCCGAGCGCGAGCAGGCTCAGCAGGCCGGTGCGGCCCTCGGGGATGGCGACGTCCAGTGTCTCCTTCAGCAGGAACGGGGTCGCCACGGTGACCAGGGACGCGGCGCCGACCAGCAGGCCGACGATGCCGAGTCGGGCACGGTAGGGCTTGAAGAGCTTGAGGATGCGGCGCACCTGCCGGGGCTGTTCGGTCGAGGTGCCTGGAGAAGGTGTCCAGTTGATGTGGTCTCGGGGCATGGCTCCTACGGAGGGTGAGGCGATGAGGATTCATGGAGCATAGCTCATTGTTACCTATACTCACAATGAGCTTGGTCCTGATATTGTTCCCGTATGACCACCCCCGATTCCGACGGCCCGCTCGCCGATCAGCTGCTGCGGCTGACCCGCCGGGTGCATCGCATCCAGAAGCGCCATCTGGCGCAGCGCGGCCTCGGCATCACTCCGGCCCAGTCCCGGCTGCTGCGCACCCTCGCCCACTGCGACGCGCCGCCCCGGATGGCGGACCTCGCCGAACGGCTGGAGGTCGTCCCCAGGGCCGTGACGACACTCGTCGACGCGTTGGAGGTCGGCGGCAAGGTGCGCCGGGTGCCGGACCCGACCAACCGCCGGGTGATCCGTATCGAGCTCACCGACGACGGACACAAGGCCCTGCTGGAGCTGCACGGCGCGCGCAGGTTGGCCGCGGAGGAGATCCTGGCGCCGCTGACGAGCGAACAGCGGGAACTGCTCGGCGGGTTGCTGGACACGCTGGTGGAGGGGGCGGTCGACGGGGTGCCGGAGCGGGGGCGGACCTGCTGAGCGGTTGAGCCGCACTCGGGAAACGCGGAAGGGCCCGCCGGACTACGCGCGCGGAAAGCCCGAAACGGGCGGCGGCCCCGCTCCGCACTGCTGGAGCAGGGGCCGCCGCCCGTCCTGTCGTGGTCGTCAGTCGGCTTTTGGGGCCGGTTCCTTGACCGACTGGGCCGGTACGGCCGCCAGCTTGCCGTCGGGGTCGGCCGCGACCGGGGCCACCGGGACGTCGGCGACCTGCGCCTTCGCCGCCGACGGCGCGCCCTTGCCGCCGTCCGCTTCCGGCACGGTCGGCCCGCCCTCGTCGTCGTCCGTCGGCACGATCTCGCCGTTCAGGACCTTCCTCGCCCTGTCGGCGTCCAGCGCGCCCTCCCAGCGGGACACGGCGAAGACGGCGACGCAGTTGCCGAGCAGATTCGTCACGACGCGCATCGAGTCCATGATGCGGTCCACACCGAGCAGCAGGGCGACGGCGCCGGCGGGGATGGCCCCCAGCGAGGAGGCGGTCGCGGACAGGGCGAGGAACGCCGAACCGGGAATGCCCGCCATGCCCTTGCTGGTCAGCATGAGCACCAGGACCACGGTGATCTGCTGACTCAGGCTCAGGTCCACGCCCACGGCCTGGGCGATGAACAGCGTGCCGATGGACAGGTAGAGCGAGGCACCGTCGAGGTTGAACGAGTAGCCCGTGGGCAGCACCAGGCCCACCGCGTCGTCGCGGGCACCGGCCCGGCGCAGCTTCTGCATCACGCGCGGCATGACCGACTCGGTGGACGCGGTGCCGAGCGCGAGCAGCATCTCCTCGCGGATGTAGCGGACGAACTTCCAGAGGCTGAGCCCGGTGACCGCCTTGAGCGCGACGCCGAGCAGCACGAGGAAGAGCGCGGCGGCGGCGTAGCACAGGATGATCAGCTTGGCGTAGGTCTCGATCACGCCGAGTCCGTACTGCCCGATCAGGAAGGCCATCGCGCCGAACACCGCGATCGGCGCGAGCCGCATGATGAAGCCGACGATCGCGAAGATGATCTCCTGCGCCTGTTCGACGGCGGGCAGCACCTTCGGCACCTTGGTGTGGCCGAGGTGCAGCAGCGCGGCACCGACCAGACAGGCCAGGATCAGCACCTGCAGAAGCTCGTTCTCGGCGAAGGCGCCTATGAAACTCTGCGGCAGCGCGTTGAGGACGAACTCGGTCGTGGAGGGCAGCGATCCGCCCCCGGTCTTCGCTTCGACCGCCGAGGTGTCGAGCTGGGACGGGTCGACGTTCATGCCGGAGCCGGGCTGCACGACGTTGGCGGCGAGCAGCCCGATGAGCAGGGCGAGGGTGCTCGCGACCTCGAACCAGACGAGGGCCTTGAGTCCGATCCGGCCGAACGCCTTCAGGTCACCGGCCTTGGCGATGCCGACGACGACCACACAGAACACCAGGGGGGAGATGATCGTCTTGATGAGCCGGGTGAAACCGTCGCCGAGCGGCTGGAGTTCCGTGGCCGCGTCCGGCCACAGCTTCCCGACGACGATTCCGAGTACGAGCGCGCAGGCGACCTGCGCGAAGAGAGAGGTACGCAGTATGCGTGCGACGCGTCGCGGCAGGGACGGGACGGACGGTGGCACGGGCACTCCTTGAGGGGGGACGGCGGTACCCAGAAGCCTGGGGGGGACTTCTGCGATACGGAAAGCGGATTCCGTGCCGTTCACTTTGGGGGTGTCATTGATTCCGCACAAGACCACGGTGTTTCACTCGCGTAAATCACGCACTCCTGTGACGCATCGCACACAACTGCCTTCAGCAGCCTCGGTGATTGCCGATGAGCACTCCCTGAACGGTCCTCAGAGAGCGGTCGTAGCACCGGGCCGGTCCGTGGATCCGATAGCGCTCGCTCGTGGTACCGACCGCGTGCCGCTGGTCGCGGGGCACGTTCGCCGTGTACGTCGCGTCGCCCTGGTAGGTGTCGTCGAACCGCGTCCACGCGGTGCGTCGGCCCTCGCGTGACTCCGTCACCGCGGCACGGTCACCGAGGGTCAGCACGGTCCTCAACCGGTCGGCGGCTCCGAGCGTGGTGGTGCCGTCCATCGTGTACGTCCGCCGGGTGTGCGTCGTACGGGCCGGTCCGCGCCCGTCGACGGTGACCGACTCGTCGTCCGCCCATGTGGCGTCCAGGGAGTCGACGGTCTCGCCGTCGGTCCAGCGGTGCGAGGAGGTGTTCGCGAGGACACGACGGACGGTGGTCGCAACTCGCCCGTGCGAGGTGTCGACGTATCCGGCGACGGTCAGCCGATGACCACCCTCCGTGGCTACCCGATGGTCCGAACCCGGCGTGTACGTGGAGGAGTTCACGAGGTCCGCGCTCTTGTGCACGGTGAGCTTCCCGCCGACGTGCGTGCTCTTGGCGTCCTGGTGGACGAGGACGTTGACCGGGGTGCTCCAGCCGCTCTGTCCCTCGGGGACGCCGACGACGGAGACCTCGACCCGGTGCGGGCGGCCGTCGTTGAGAATCCCGGCGAACGGCGTCAGGTCGTATTCGATCGGCTTGATGTCCAGGGCGCGCGGTCCCGGAACGACGTACCAGAGAAAGGGGTTGGACCAGCCGCCGGTCCACACGGTCGGGAACGGCGCGGCGATCCCGGCGAGGCGACCGTCGACCTTGAGCTGGACCTCGCGGTAGGGGCCGCCGGCGGCCTGGCAGGAGTACGGGGCCGAGTCGGGCACCGTCAGGTACCAGTACTCCTCACAGCCGCCGCCGGAACCGGTGGCGTACACCTCGGCGACGATGCGTTCGCTGTTGCGCGGGGTGGTGAGCGTGTTGTCCTTGAGGGTCAGCACGCGGTCCGGGGCCGGGGCCTGCGACCTTCCCGCGTAGAAGGTGAGCGAGACCTTCACGTCGATGACGCCGGTGTAGGTGTCGTCGACGACGTTCCCGATCAGCATCTCGACGTCCTGGCTGCGGCGGAAGGTGTCGCTGTAGCGCGTGACGTCCTTCTCGACGGACCACTCGATGCCGTCGGGCGAGGGCTGGGGCGTCGACGTACGGAGGATCTCGACGCCGCCGACATGGACGTAGCCGAGCCGGTCGAACTGCCGTCCCTTGACCTTTCCGTCCAACCGGAGCACCACCTTGCTCCAGCGCTCGCCGCAGCCGTCGGGGGGCGTGTAGGAGCCCTTGTACGGCGTGAAGTCACGGAACTGCGCCTCGGCGAGGGTGACGTGGCAGGACTTTCCGGCGGGCTTCTCGACGGGCGGTGCCGCGGTGACCGGGTCGTGCCAGTCGGTCCCGAACTCGGCCGGGGCCAGAGCCGCTTGCGTCAGGGCCGGGGCCGCCTGGGCCGGTTCCGCCTGATCCGGAGCCGCCTGGGCCCGGCTCGTCCCGAGGAGGGTGCTCGCCAGGAGGGTCGCTCCGGCGAGCATGGACATGGTGATCCGTCTCTTCATGGCCGGTGTTCTACGGCCAGTCGGGCACCCTCCGCAATGAGGCCTCCCCCCGAGCGTCAGGCCTTCAGGTCGGCCCTGTCCCCCATGACGACCACGGGATGCCGTTCCGGGTCAAGGGTGCGCAGCAGATACCGCATCGCCGACCTGGGCAGGCTGACGCACGCCGACGTGCCGCTGCCGTGGTCCATGTGCAGCCAGATCCCGCCGCCCTCGGACTGCCCCCGCGGGCGGACCGGATCGTTCGGCGGGGCGCCCTTCACCCGGTTGTAGTCGATGGCGATGACGTAGTCGAAGTCGTGCCAGTACGACCTGGCCCACCAACGCGGGGCCGCGAAGGCGGCGGACCGGGTGTACGGAAGCCGGGCCCCGGGGTCCGGCAGCACACCGCCCGCGTCGCTGAGCGTGAACACACCGACGGGGCTGCGGTGGTCACCCTCGTGATGGTTCGTGGTCCAGCCCCTTTTGCCGTTGTGCGCGGGCCAGTTGCCGGTGCGTTCCCAGGTGGCGCCGTGCCTGGTGTAGAGGACGACGGTCGACTCGGCAGAATTCCTGCCCTCGCCGTAGACCGCCACGACCTGGCGCGTGTCGGCGGAGATCCGCCGCTGAAGTCGGTCGCCGACATCGGGGATGCGTGTCGGGTCGGTGTCCTGGCGGGAGTCGGCCGGGTTGCCCGCGGCTCCCGTCTCCGTGCCGCCACGTCCTTCCGGGCCCGGTCCGCCGCAGCCCGGCAGCGCGATCAGGAGGGCCCCCAGGGCCGCCGTCGCGACCGCGGCACGCCATGCATCACCACTCCGCATTGCCCCATGGTCGCATCGCGGGCAGCCGGTTCTGTTCGCCGCGACGGAAAACCGGTTGCTTCCGACCACGCCGCGACGCGAACCTTTCACGGCTTGTTGCCGCCGTTCGCGGTCCCCCCACCCCCTGACACGAGCCACTGGGACGTCATGCAGATTCAAGACCTTCCGTACCCCGACCCGGGTACGCCGGACGCGCGTTCGGGTCCCCGATTCCTGTGGTGGCTCTTCCGCAACCAGCTGAGAGGGCAGCTCAAGTCGCTGGCCTGGGGGCTGCTTCACTTCGGGTCCGTCTGCGTACTGCCGTTCTGTGTCGGCCTGGCCGTCCAGGCCGTCGTCGACCACTCCGGTTCCCGGCTCGCCCTCGCCGGTGCCCTGCTCGCGGTGTGCTGCGTCGGCAACGCGGTCGGCGAGACCTTCCTGCACCGCTCGGCAATCACCAACTGGATCACGGCTGCCGCGCGCGTCCAACAGTTGCTGGCCCGCAAGGCCGCCATGCTGGGCTCGGCGCTGACCCGACGGGTCGCGGCCGGCGAGGTCGTGGCCGTCTCCACGGGCGACGTCGAGAAGATCGGCTGGTTCGTGGAGGCCGTCTCCCGGTTCACCGCGGCGGCGGTCACCCTCGTGCTGGTCTGCGTCGGCCTGGTCGTCTACCAGCCGGCGCTCGGCGTGGTCGTCGCGGTGGGCCTGCCGCTCCTCGCCCTGGCGGTGCTGCCGCTGCTGCCCCGGGCGACCCGGCGTGCCGACATCCAGCGGGAGAAGGCGGGGCGCGCCACCGAACTGGCCTCGGACACCGTGGCCGGTCTGCGCGTCCTGCGCGGCATCGGCGGCGAGGACCTCTTCCTCGACCGCTACCGCCGCGCCTCCCAGGAGGTCCGTCACGCGGCCGTGCGCAGCGCCAGGATGTGGTCACTGATCTCCGCGATCCAGGTACTGCTGCCCGGACTGCTGCTGATCGGGGTCGTCTGGTACGGCGTCGGCCTGGCTCGGGAGGGCCGGATCGACGTCGGTGAACTGGTCACCGTCTACAGCTCGGTGATGCTCCTCACGTATCCGCTGAGGCACTTCGAAGAGATCGCGATGGCCTACTCCTTCTCCCGCCCGTCGGCCCGGCGTGCCGCGCGCGTGCTGTCGCTGGAGCGCGCCACCGACACCGGGGGCTCGCGCCCCGCCGAGACCCCGTCCGGCGACCTGTACGACCCGGCGACCGGTCTGCTGGCACCTGCCGGCCGATTCACCGCCGTGGTGTGCGGCGACCCGGACGCGGCGGGACTGCTGGCGGAGCGACTGGGCGGCCACCCCTCGGACGAGGGCGCGTCGGTCCTCCTGGGCGGTGTGCCGCTCGACGACCTGCCGCTCGACTCCGCCCGCACGGCCGTCCTCGTCCAGGACAAGGATCCGGTCCTGCTGTCCGGCTCCCTGCGTGAGCTGCTCGACGTGCCCGCCTCGGGCGACGTCGGCGCCGAAGCGGCACTGGCGGCCGCACAGTGCGGGGACGTCCTGACCGCCCTCGTGCAGGGGTCGATCGACGCCGAGGACCCGATGGACGCCCGGATCACAGAACGCGGTCGGTCCCTGTCCGGCGGCCAACGCCAGCGGCTCGCGCTGGCCCGGTCGCTGGTGACGGACCCGGAGGTGCTCGTCCTGGACGAGCCGACCTCCGCCGTCGACTCGCACACGGAGGCACGGATCGCGGACGGGCTGCGAGAGCTGCGCACCGGGCGGACGACCGTCGTGTTCACCTCCTCCCCGCTGCTCCTGGACCGGGCCGACCGGGTCGTGCTCGTGCACGAGCACGAGGTCGTGGCGGTCGGGGTACACCGCGAGCTGGTGCACAAGGAGCCCCGGTACCGGGCCGTGGTGACCCGCGAGACCGAGGAGGAGGCCGCCCGGCTGGGGCAGAGAACAACCGGCTCGAAGCGGGACGACGTGCTGGACGCGGGCGATGTGCCTGCCACCGGGGACGTGGCGTCCGCGGGCCGCGCACTGGACGCCGCCGACGTACTGGACGCACTGGAAGAGATCGAGGAGACAGCATGATCGGCGTGGCTCCCCCGGCGTACGACCCGGCGGCCCCGACGACGGCGAACACCCTGCCCATCGGCGCCTCCGCGACCGTCCGCGCCTACGTGGCCGAACTGTTCCACCGGCACCGCCGTGCCTTCCTGCTCCTCATGACCGTCAACACGGTGTCCGTGGTCGCCTCGATGGCGGGCCCGTGGCTGCTGGGCGGGCTCGTGGAGCGGGTGTCGGACGGGGCCCGCGAACTCCACCTGGGGCTGACGGCCGGACTGTTCCTGTGCGCGCTGGCCGTCCAGGCGGTGTTCGTACGAGAGGTGCGGCTGCGCGGGGCGATGCTCGGCGAGCGGATGCTGGCCGACCTGCGCGAGGACTTCCTGGTCCGGTCCGTCGGACTGCCGCCCGGAGTCCTGGAGCGAGCCGGGACGGGCGATCTGCTGTCCCGGATCACCACCGACATCGACCGGCTGTCCAACGCGATGCGGGAGGCCGTGCCGCAGCTGGCGATCGGCGTGGTGTGGGTGGTGCTGCTGCTGGGCGGGCTGGTGATCACCGCGCCGCCGCTGGCGGCCGCCGTGCTGCTCGCCGTACCGCTGCTGCTGGCCGGCTGCCGCTGGTACTTCAAACGGGCCGGAGCGGCCTACCGCTCGGAGGCCGCCGGGTACGCCGCCGTCGCCGCCGCGCTCGCGGAGACCGTGGACGCCGGGCGCACCGTCGAGGCCCAGCGGCTCGGGGCCCGCCGCATCGCGCTGTCGGAGCAGCGGATCAAGGAGTGGACGGCGTGGGAGCGGTACACCCTCTGGCTGCGGTCGGTGCTCTTCCCCATCGTCAACACCACCCATGTGATGATCCTCGCCTCGGTGCTGATGGTCGGCGGTGTGTTCGTGCTGCAGGGCTGGATCGGCGTCGGGCAGCTGACCACGGGTGCGCTGATCGCACAGATGCTCGTCGACCCGGTCGGGCTGATCCTGCGCTGGTACGACGAGTTGCAGGTGGCCCAGGTGTCGCTGGCCCGGCTGGTCGGTGTCCGGGACATCGAGCCGGACGCCGGTGACGAGGCGGTGGCACCCGAGGGACGGGACGTGCACGCGGACCGGGTGCACTTCGGCTACCTCGAAGGCGTGGACGTGCTGCGCGAGGTGTCCCTGGAGGTCCCCCCCGGCACCAGGCTGGCGCTGGTCGGCCCCTCCGGCGCGGGCAAGTCCACGCTGGGCAGGCTGCTCGCCGGGATCTACGCGCCCCGGGACGGCCGGATCACCCTGGGCGGCGCCGAGCTCTCCCGGATGCCGGCCGAACGGGTCCGCTCGCACGTGGCCCTCGTCAACCAGGAGCACCACGTCTTCGTGGGCTCCCTGCGCGACAACCTGCTCCTCGCCCGGACCGCGGCGACCGACGCCGAGCTGTGGGCGGCGCTGGGAGCGGTGGACGCCGACGGGTGGGCGCGCGCCCTGGACGACGGCCTGGACACCGAGGTCGGCTCGGGCGGGCTGGCGCTCACTCCCGCCCAGGCACAGCAGATCGCCCTGGCCCGGCTGGTGCTGGCCGACCCGCACACGCTGGTCCTGGACGAGGCGACCTCCCTGCTCGATCCGCGAGCGGCCCGCCACCTGGAACGGTCGCTGGCCCGGGTCCTCGACGGCCGCACGGTGGTCGCGATCGCCCACCGGCTGCACACCGCCCACGACGCGGACGTCATCGTCGTCGTGGAGAGGGGCCGGATCAGCGAGCTGGGCAGCCACGACGAGCTGGTCGCGGCCGACGGAGCGTACGCGGCGCTGTGGCGGTCCTGGCACGGGTGACGGCGCGGCTCCACCGGAGCGGGGGCGGCGCGGGGGCGGGGGCGGGCACGGTCCGGGGGCGAGTGGTCCCCGGACCGTGCCCGTGCCGTTGCGCGGTGCCGAAGTCGAGTGGAAGGCTGGATAACGGCACCGGCTCGGGGAGCGTTCGCGAACCGCACGGTTCACCGACGAGCGCGGCTTGTGCACCGTACGTCTGCGGTCCGCCGCCGGCCACGGGGAGAAGGAGCCCGGTTCCATCACCTGGAGGTACCCGTGAACAGCGCCGACGGATGGGGAGACGACGTCTACCAGCCCGACGGATCCGAGATCCAGGACGACGCGGGGCTGCTCGACGCGGAGGACACCCTGGAGAACGACGGAGTCGGCGATCCCCTCGACCGGGGCTGGTCGCCTCCGGAGCGGCCCTGGGCGGTGGAGCACACGGGTGTGACGGCCGCGGAGCGCCACATGGGCGAGACGCTGGACCAGCGGCTCGCCGAGGAGCGTCCCGACCTGCTCGAGCCCGACGGCGACGGCATCGGTGACTGCGACGGAACCGACGGGGAACTCCTCGACGAGGAGGTCGGGACGGCCCGCTCCGGCCGTCTCGTGGCGCCGGACGAGGGGGCACACGAGGACGAGGAGAGCGCGCTGGTCGCCACGGACGTGGGTATCGACGGCGCCGCCGCGTCCGCCGAGGAGGCAGCGATACACATCGTCGACGAGGAGACCGGGGCCGGATGACCCCACCGGTCCCGTGCCGCGGGCCGCCCGGCCGACGCCGCACAAGGAGGATCCATGCAGCAGGACAAGCAGCCCGACTACCACCCGGTCGTCTTCCGCGACCGCTCCGCCGGTTACGCCTTCCTCACCCGGTCCACCGCGACCAGCGACCGGACCATCGCGTGGGACGACGGCGAGACCTACCCGGTCGTGGACGTGGAGATCTCCTCGGAGAGCCACCCCTTCTACACCGGCAGGGCCCGCACAGTGGACTCGGAAGGCCGCGTCGCCCAGTTCGAACGCCGCTACGGAGGCGGGGCCGGCCAGGGATCCGGCGGGACGTGAGTCCCCGGTGGCGATACCGGAGGATCGTGAGCCCCTGCCCGTGCGGACGGCGATCGCGCGGCGCGGCCCGCTCAGATGAAGTTGAGCGCCGCCGCGCAGCCCACTCCGCCGAGCAGCATGAACGCCGGCATCAGCACTTTCAGCTCGACCCAGCTGCCCGCCCGGAAGCGCATGACCTTCGGCGGACCGATGGGATACCACCGCTTGCGGCCGACCGGGATCGGCCACAGGATCGGGCACCCGGAGACCGTCAGCGCGTCCCCGATGTCGTGCACGAGCGCACCCAGCACGATCGGCAGCCCCAGCCACAGATACTCCTGGCCCGGCGCCGCGAACAGCCAGTCCGAGCCGTTGCCCGGCTTGTCCAGGACGCCGGCGAGAATCCACGCGCTGGTCGCGGCCAGCAGCCAGACCAGGACATCCGCACTGGAGCCACGGGTCGCCCGCCACAACAGACCTTCGATGGCCAGCACCATGTGCACGAACAGGAGCGCCAGCACGGCCCAGCGACCACCGGTGATCGCCGCCACCGAGGCGCCGGCGCCGATCATCGCGGCCCACAACCAGGTGTGCGTGAGGGTCCGGTGCCCGCCGGAGCGACGCGGATCGCCCTGCTTCTTGGTGGCCTTGTAGACGGCGTAGGAGAGCTTGTCGACGATCTCGCACAGTCCGCGGGAGATGGGTCCGAAGGCCCGCGAGATGGTGGCGGCCTTGTGGTCGAGATCCGGGGCGAGCGCGGCTCCGGCGCAGATCAGAGCTCCGGCGAGGAGGACCGGCCAGGGCATCGTGTGCCCGGTCGCTGCGGCTGCCGCGCCGACGCCCAGCCAGGCTGCGGCCCCCGACAGTGAGTGTGCTGGTCCCATCATGGCCGGTGTCCGCCCCATTCCTCGTGTGCCGCTGCCCAGTTGACGCGGCGCGCTGACACGCCGTCGGCGACACAGCGTAGCGTTCGCGATCTTCGCGCCCGCAGCCGATTCCCCCATCGGACAGGAGGGCAGGCAAGATGGGTGGGTGACCCTCATCGATCAGCTGCCGCCGACCGCCGACCCCGACGCCCTCTACGACGCCTTCGAGTCGTGGGCCCAGGAGCGAGGTCTCACGCTCTACCCGCACCAGGAGGAGGCGCTGATAGAGGTGGTCTCCGGTGCGAACGTGATCGTGTCGACACCCACCGGCTCCGGCAAGAGCATGATCGCCGCGGGCGCGCACTTCGCGGCACTGGCCCGTGACGAGGTCACCTTCTACACGGCGCCGATCAAGGCGCTCGTGTCGGAGAAGTTCTTCGAGCTGTGCAAGATGTTCGGCACGGAGAACGTCGGAATGCTGACCGGCGACGCGTCCGTCAACGCCGACGCCCCGGTCATCTGCTGCACGGCCGAGGTGCTCGCCTCGATCGCCCTGCGGGACGGCCGGCACGCGGATGTCGGCCAGGTCGTGATGGACGAGTTCCACTTCTACGCGGAGACGGACCGCGGCTGGGCCTGGCAGATCCCGATCCTGGAGCTTCCCCAGGCGCAGTTCATCCTGATGTCGGCCACCCTCGGCGATGTCGCGATGTTCGAGAAGGACCTGACGCGGCGCACCGGTCGGCCGACGTCCGTGGTCCGCTCGGCAACCCGTCCCGTGCCGTTGTCCTACGAGTACCGGCTCACTCCGCTCACGGAGACACTGACCGAACTGCTGGACACCAAACAGGCGCCGGTCTACATCGTGCACTTCACCCAGGCGCAGGCCGTGGAGCGGGCGCAGGCGCTGATGAGCATCAACATGTGCACGCGCGAGGAGAAGGACCAGATCGCCGGCCTGATCGGCAACTTCCGTTTCACCACCAAGTTCGGCCGGAATCTCTCCCGGTACGTGCGGCACGGTATCGGCGTCCATCACGCCGGCATGCTGCCCAAGTACCGCCGTCTGGTGGAGAAGCTCGCCCAGGCCGGTCTGCTGAAGGTCATCTGCGGCACGGACACCCTCGGTGTCGGCGTCAACGTGCCGATCCGGACCGTGCTGTTCACGGCGCTGGCCAAGTACGACGGCATTCGCGTACGCACGCTGCGCGCCCGTGAGTTCCACCAGATCGCCGGACGTGCCGGGCGGGCGGGCTTCGACACGGCGGGCTACGTCGTCGCGCAGGCTCCCGAGCACGTGGTGGAGAACGAAAAGGCGCTCGCCAAGGCGGGCGACGACCCGAAGAAGCGCCGGAAGGTCGTCCGCAAGAAGGCGCCCGAGGGCTTCGTCGGGTGGACGGACAGCACCTTCGAGAAGCTCATCAACTCCGACCCGGAGCCGCTGACGTCCCGTTTCCGGGTGACGCACACCATGCTCCTGTCGGTGATCGCCCGGCCCGGCAACGCCTTCGAGGCGATGCGGCACCTTCTGGAAGACAACCACGAGCCGCGCAAGCAGCAGCTCAGGCACATCCGCCGCGCCATCGCCATCTACCGCTCGCTCCTGGACGGCGGGATCGTGGAGAAGCTCGACAAGCCGGACGCCGAAGGCCGCATCGTGCGCCTCACGGTGGACCTGCAGCAGGACTTCGCGCTGAACCAGCCGCTGTCCACCTTCGCGCTCGCCGCGTTCGAGCTTCTCGACCCGGAGTCGCCGTCCTACGCCCTGGACATGGTGTCCGTCGTCGAGTCGACGCTGGACGATCCGCGGCAGATCCTCGCCGCCCAGCAGAACAAGGCGCGCGGGGAGGCCGTGGCCGCGATGAAGGCGGACGGCGTCGAGTACGAGGAGCGCATGGAGCGCCTCCAGGACATCACGTACCCGAAGCCCCTGGAAGAGTTGCTCTTCCACGCGTACGACACGTACCGCAAGAGCCACCCCTGGGTGGGCGATCATCCGCTGTCCCCGAAGTCCGTCATCCGTGACATGTACGAACGGGCGATGTCCTTCACGGAGTTGGTGTCCCACTACGAGCTGGCCCGCACCGAGGGCATCGTGCTGCGCTATCTCGCCGGCGCCTACAAGGCCCTCGACCACACCGTCCCGGACGACCTCAAGTCCGAGGATCTTCAGGATCTGATCGAGTGGCTCGGCGAGATGGTGCGCCAGGTCGACTCCAGCCTGCTGGACGAGTGGGAGCAGCTCGCCAACCCGGCGGAGATGACCGCGGAGGAGGCCCAGGAGAAGGCCGACGAGGTCAAGCCCGTGACGACCAACGCGCGCGCCTTCCGTGTCCTCGTCCGCAACGCCATGTTCCGCCGTGTCGAACTCGCCGCCCTGGATCAGGTCGGAGAGCTCGGCGAGATGGACGCGGAGTCCGGGTGGGACGCCGATGCCTGGGGCGAGGCGATGGACAAGTACTGGGACGAGTACGACGACCTCGGCACCGGGCCCGACGCCCGCGGTCCCAAGCTGCTGCTGATCGAGGAGGAGCCGCAGAACGCCCTGTGGCGGGTCCGCCAGATCTTCGACGACCCGAACGACGATCACGACTGGGGCATCAGCGCGGAGGTGGACCTCACGGCCTCCGACGCCGAGGGCCGTGCGATCGTTCGTGTCACCGACGTCGGACAGCTGTGAGCACAGGAGAATCCAACCCATGACGAATCCGGCCGAGAAGCTCGTCGATCTGCTCGACCTCGAGCAGATCGAGGTCAACATCTTCCGCGGCCGCAGCCCGCAGGAGTCGCTGCAGCGTGTCTTCGGCGGCCAGGTGGCCGGCCAGGCACTGGTCGCCGCGGGCCGCACCACGGAGGGCGACCGTCCCGTGCACTCGCTGCACGCGTACTTCCTGCGTCCCGGTCGGCCCGGTGTGCCGATCGTGTACCAGGTCGAGCGAGTGCGGGACGGGCGGTCCTTCACGACCCGCCGGGTCACCGGGGTGCAGCAGGGCCGCACGATCTTCAATCTCACCGCCTCCTTTCACAAACCTGAACAGGCGAGCTTCGAGCACCAACTGCCGCCGGCCCGCGAGGTTCCGGCTCCGGAGTCGCTGCCCACGGTCACGGACGAGATCCGCGAGCATCTGGGCACGCTGCCCGAGCAGTTGGAGCGAATGGCCCGGCGTCAGCCGTTCGACATCCGTTATGTGGACCGGCTCCGCTGGACGTCCGAGGAGGTCAAGGGCGCCGAGCCGCGCAGCGCGGTGTGGATGCGTGCGGTCGGGCCGCTGGGCGACGATCCGCTGGTGCACACCTGCGCGCTGACCTACGCCAGCGACATGACCCTTCTGGACGCCGTCCGCATCCCGGTCGAACCCCTGTGGGGTCCGCGCGGGTTCGACATGGCGTCACTGGACCACGCCATGTGGTTCCACCGCCCGTTCCGCGCGGACGAGTGGTTCCTGTACGACCAGGAGTCGCCGATCGCCACGGGTGGACGCGGGCTGGCCCGCGGCCGGATCTACGACCTGGAGGGGCGGCTGCTGGTGTCGGTCGTCCAGGAGGGCTTGTTCAGAGCCCTGTAGGCCGGTGGTTTCTGCGCAGCAGCCGGCCGAACAGTCCGCGGGACGGTTGTGGTCCGGCGGGCACGGCGGTGGCCTGCTCCGGTGCCGGATGGGGCTGTTTCGGCGCGGGGCGAGGAGCGGGACGGGGGGCGGGCCGGTGCTCGCGCGCCGCCGCCACCTCCGCCGCCAGTTCGGCCCTGAACCAGCCGATCTCGTCCGGGTACTCCGCGGTCATGATCCGCTCGGTCAGCTGCGCGGCGGGTGAGCCGGGCACGCCGTGGGCGGGCGGCCCGGGTCGGAAACGGTTCATGTGGGAGCGCTCATAGGGGTCCGGGACGATCTCCGCGACCTGGACGGGATCGAGGAAGGCGGCCACCGCCCCGGCCTGCTCCCACGGGTCCTCGGTCTGTCGCAGCAAGAAACCGAGGTGACGTGCGCGCCAGTTACGGGGGCGCAGATCCAGGCCCTCGCCCAGCAGGTCGCGCAGTCCGGCCTCCATCCGGGCGTTGAGCAGCGGGATGTGCGCCTCGGCGGCGGCGAACTCCCGTAGCTCTTCGGCCAGATAGAGCCAGACCACGGCGCGGTATCGGTTGAGGTAGAAGGTCACCGGCGCCACCATGCCCAGCCGGGCGAGGCGGGTGAAACGGCCGGGGCTCACCTCCATGACAGCCGCGCCCTCCGCGGCTCCCACGGTCTTCACCCGCTTCCGCAAGGATTCGGGGAAGTCCTCGCTCGAATGCAGCCGCTCGACCTCGGAGCGGGGGACGCGTCGGCCTCCGCCTCCTTCGTCGGGCAGCGTGCGGATGTGTCCGAGGTGCACGGCGAGGTCGAACTCGCCTCGTTTCAGGCTCAGTTCACGGGCAGCGCGGCTCGGCGCATAGGAAAGGTCGCGTGGCTTCGTGATGGTGTCGGTCGGCATGTCCGGTCTCCCCCGTGGAGTCAGTGCTCACGCTGTGTGCGCTCGCCGTGACACAAACCGTAGCCGGTCCGGCCCGCCGCCTGCCGAGCCTGTGGATAACTCCACTGGGAACATCGAAACAGCAGGTCAGAGCTCCGATGCCGGGCTTCGCTCGGGCTGTCGGGCGTCCACGGCCAGGTGCTCGCCGACCCGGTTGACGAGCAGCGTCATCTCGTAGGCGATGTGACCGATGTCCGCCTCCGCGCCGCTGAACACACACAGGCAGCTGCCGGTGCCCGCAGCGGTGACGAACAGCACCGCGTCGTCGAACTCGACCATGGTCTGGCGCACCTGACCCGCCCCGAAGTGCCGTCCCGAGCCCTTGGCCAGACTGTGCAGCCCGGAGCAGACGGCCGCGAGATGCTCCGCGTCCTCGCGGCGCAGGCCCGTGCTCGCCCCCGTCACCAGCCCGTCGTTGGACAGGACCAGAGCGTGCCGTACGTGCTCCACCCGCTCGGTCAGGTCGTCCAGCAGCCAGCCAAGTCCCTGATTCTGCGCCATCGTTCCCGTCTCCCCGTGTGACGTCTCCTCCCTGGCCGGAGGATCTCTCTTCGCCAGCCTTCCCCACGACCGGCGTCCGGGCAAGGAGGATGGGGGCATGGCAGAGAACATGACCGACACCGAATGGCGGGAGTTCGTCTCGCACGGCACCCGCACCGAGAAGCTGTCGACAGTACGGGCCGATGGGCGCCCGCACATCGCACCGATCTGGTTCCTGCTCGACGGGAACGAGGTGGTGTTCAACACCGGTAAGACGACGGTGAAGGGGCGGAATCTGGCCCGGGACGGCCGGGTCGCGCTGTGCGTCGACGACGACCGGCCGCCCTTCGACTACGTGGTGCTCCAGGGCCGCGCCCGGGTGATCGAGGAACTCGACGAGGTGCGGCACTGGGCCGGCCGTATCGGGGCGCGGTACATGGGCGAGGAGCGGGCCGAGGAGTTCGGCGCCCGCAACGGCGTCCCCGGCGAACTGCTCGTCCGCGTCACGATCGACAAGGTTCTGGCGCAGAGGGCCGTCGCCGACTGAGTACACCGCCCGTCCCGGGGCCCGGCCGCCGGCCCCCGGAGGCGGGTCATCCCACCGAGTCGAGCAGCCGGGCGGTGTGCATCCGCCCGGCGTACTCGACCAGCCTGATCAGCACCTCCTTCCCCGAGTCGCGGTCACGGGCGTCGCAGAGGACCACGGGTGTGCCCGGGTCCAGGTCCAGGGCGCGCGAGACGTCCTCGGCTCCGTAGGACCGCGCGCCGGCAAAGCAGTTGACGGCCACCACGAACGGGATGTGCCGGTGCTCGAAGTAGTCCACCGCGGGGAAGCAGTCCTCCAGGCGGCGGGTGTCGGCGAGGACCACCGCTCCGAGGGCACCCTGCGACAACTCGTCCCACAGGAACCAGAAACGGTCCTGGCCGGGGGTGCCGAACAGGTAGAGAGACAGGCCGGAGCGGATGGTTATCCGTCCGAAGTCCATGGCGACCGTCGTGGTGACCTTCTGGTCCACGCCGTCGGTGTCGTCCACCAACTGCCCCGCCTCGCTGAGCAGCTCCTCGGTGCGCAGCGGCCGGATCTCGCTGACGGCACCGACCAGGGTGGTCTTGCCCACGCCGAATCCGCCGGCGACCAGTATCTTCAAGGCCAGCGCGGTCGTGTCGTCATCCTGGGCGTCGGAGTGCTCGGAGACCATCGATCACTTCTCTCGGGAGGGCCGGGTCAAGTCGGCGTCGTACGAGTCCGGGCAGTGGTGAACCTTCTTCCACAGCGCCCGCGGTCCTTCGATATCTACAGAGCCCGCAGTCCTTCGATCACCTCGCGCAGGATTCGTTCGTCGGGCAGCTGCGCGGGCGGCACCGGACGGCTGACGGTGACCAGGCCGAGCTCCAGGAGGTCACCGAGGAGGACCCTGACCACGCCTACGGGCAGATCGGCGCCCGCGCCCAGTTCCGCGACCGACTGGGTCTCCGTGCGGCACAGGTCGACCAGGGCGCGGTGTTCCGGCCCGAGCGCGGCGTCGTCCTCGAAGCCGGGCGCGCCAGGGTCCAGCGTGACGAGGGCGATCAGGTCGAAACGCACCCCGGTGGGGCCGGGTTTGGTGCGGCCGCCCGTCATGGCGTAAGGGCGCACCAGGGGCCCGGCCTCGCCGTCGTACCACTGGCTGCCCTGCTCGCGCATGGCGTCCGTCATGTCCTCGGTCATCTGAGTGGACCGCCTTGTGGCCTCATCCGGCGGCGGAAGGCCGGGCACCCGTGCGGGGCGCCGTGTACAGGTGCTCGCCGACGCGTTTGACCAGCCGTGCCATCTCGTAGGCGACCAGTCCTATGTCCGCCGTCACCGCGGTGAGGACGGCAAGGCAGGAGCCGTCGCCCGCGGCGGCCACGAACAGGAAGCCGTCGTCCATCTCCACCATGGTCTGGCGCACGCCTCCGGCCCCGAAGTGCCGGCCCGCGCCCTTGGCCAGGCTGTGGAATCCGGAGGCCACGGCGGCGAGATGCTCGGCGTCCTCACGGTGCAGGCCGGTGGAGGAGCCCACGGCGAGTCCGTCGTTGGACAGGACGACCGCGTGCCGCACCTCGCTCACGCGCACCACCAAGTCGTCCAGCAGCCAGTCGAGTTCGCCGGACCTCTGGGCGGCTCTCGTGCTCGGGTCCTGGATCATGCGGGGCCTCCTTCGCTGCTGTGACTGCCCGCTGTGAAATCCGGGGTGGCATCGCGGCCGGGCCGCCTGCCGCCGCCGCGGGCCCATCCGTCGCGGTACGCCGCCATGCGGTCCCGGACGAGTTCGGGGGTGCGTCTCTCGTCGTTCCCGGTGGCGGAAGCCCGCGCCGGTTCCTCAGCCGCCCGCTCCCGCAGTTGCGGGGCGAGGCTGGCCTGCCGTACCCGGCGCGGCAGGTCGTCGGAGTCCTGCGAGGAGCCGTCACGAGGGTCGTCCGAGGGGCCGTCGTCGAGGTCGTCCGGAGGACGGTGCAGACGCAAGGTGGTGGCTCCGGGAGGTGGGTTGTCTGCCGTGGCCCGCGAATCCGGGGTGGCCCGACCCGTCCCGGGAGGTTGGTCGTCGGCCGTGGCCCGGCGCTCCGTGGTGGTGCGGGCCACGGCGGGTGTGGGAGCGACCAGTGCGGGTCGGTCGGCCGAGGCGGGCGCGGACTCCTGATGCTGGGCGGCGGCGGGCACGCGCGCGTACTCGTGTTCCGCCCGCCGTTCCGCGTCCGCCGACCTGTGAGGGGCACGTTCCGTCGATCCGGCGTGCAGCAGCGCGGTGGGCAGCAGGACGACCGCGGTGGTGCCGCCGTAGGGCGAGGTTCGCAGGTGCACCTTGATGTCGTGCCGTGCGGCGAGCCTGCTCACCACGAAGAGCCCGAGGCGGTCGCTGTCGAACAGGTCGAGGGCCTCGGACTGTTCGATGCGCCGGTTCGCCTCGGCCAGGGTCTCCTGGCCCATGCCCAGGCCGCGGTCCTCGACCTCGACCGCGTAGCCGTTGCCGACGGGCTCGCCGGTGACCCGCACGCGGGTGTGGGGCGGCGAGAACTGGGCGGCGTTCTCGATGATCTCGGCGAGGAGGTGGGTGAGGTCGGCGACGGCCGCGCCGGTGACGGACGCGTCGGGCAGTTGGCGTACCTCCACGCGCGCGTAGTCCTCGACTTCGGAGACGGCCGCACGGACCACGTTCGTCAGGGAGACCGGCATGCGCCAAGCGCGGCCGGGCGCGGCGCCGGAGAGGATGATCAGGCTCTCGGCGTGCCGCCGCATCCGGGTGGTGAGGTGGTCGAGCCGGAACAGGTCGCTCAGTTCGTTCGGGTCGTCGGAACGGCGTTCCATGGTGTCGAGGAGGCTGAGTTGACGGTGGACCAGGACCTGGCTGCGGCGGGCGAGGTTGACGAAGACGCCGGAGATGCCGCTGGCGAGTTCGGCGCGCTCGACGGCGGCCCTGAGCGCGGCACGGTGCACGGTGCCGAGCGCCTCGGCGACCTGGCCGGCCTCGTCCTCCGCGGGCGGTCCGGGCGGTGCCTCGGCCTCGATGTCGATCTCCTCGCCCGCGCGCAGTTTCCGCATGGCCTCGGGGAGATTGCGGCGGGCGATCTCCAGGGCGCTGTTGCGCAGGCTCACCAACTCGACGACCAGACCACGGCCGATACGGACGGAGATCACGAGGGAGGAGGCGACGGCGAGGAGGCCGAGGAGGACGGCGGCGCCGGCCGGGGTGAGCAGACCGCGGGTGAACGGGTCGGCCCGGTCGGAGACTTCGCGTCCCGCGTCCCCCTCGATCGTCCGCATGTCGTCCTGCACACGCGCGTGCGCGTCTTCCCAGGCGGCCTGTGGTGCCGCGGCGAGCGCCCGGCCACCAGGACCCGCGTCGAGGACTCTGTCCTCGGTGGCGCCGACGGTGGCGTAGGAGCTGTCCCCGGCGAGGTCGCGCCAGGAGGCGCGTTCGGAGCCGCGCAGGTCGGCCACGGCGGACTCGGTGAGGGCACGGCGGGTGTCGACGGCGCCGGTGAACAGCCGCAGCCTCTCCCCCGACAGCCCGCCGGCCAGGCGTGCGCTGCCCAGGACGGCGTCCTCCTGGGCCAGCGCCTCGCCCGCGCGGGAGAACTCCAGCAGCACGCGCGCGTCGGAGCCGAGTTCGGCGTCCTGGATGCCGGTGAGGGCACCCCCCACACCGAAGGCACCGGCGATGGTCCTCGTGTACCGCCCGTACGTCTCGTGCCAGTCCGCTCGGTGGTCGAGTACGGCGGTGCGCAGTGAGGTCAGCCCCTCGGCGCCGGTGACGAACGTCTCGAGCCGTCGCGCCACGCCGACGGGCAGTTCCTCGCTGTCGGCGATGGTGTTGCCGTCGCCGAGCCGGAGTTTCGCCACAGCGCGGTCGGTGCGCAGGCCGAGGTTCTTCAGGTCGCCGCTCCGCCCGGCCGACGGGTCGGTCGCGTAGCGGACGGCGACCGCCCGCTCGGTCTGGAGCGCGGCCACGGCCTCCGCGACCGGGGTGCGGATCGCGGTGTCCACGCGCTGCAGCTGCCGGAGCCTGGCAATGTCCTGGGCGGTGGAGACGGTGGCGTACGCCCACAGGGCGAGCAGCGAGACGACCGGGACCATCAGCAGACAGACGATCTTGGCTCGCACCGTCCGCGGACGGATGCGCCAGCGTCCCCCGTACGCGGGAGCGTCGTCCGGTATCGCGCCCAGAGGTTCGTCCGGGTGTTCATCGGCGGGCGGTCCGGCGTGCGCGCGACGGCCGCGCACGGAGGGCTGGTGCGGCGTCTCGCCGCCGGCTTCGGGGGTCCTACGCGGTGTACGCATGGCCTCTTCGCTCGGGAGTTTGTCGGGGCGTGCCCGTGCGGGCGGGGCGGGTCCGGAATGCCGCTAGGAGGCCGCGCTCTCGACCGGCCGTTGGGCCGAGGCGGAGGCCTGACGCTCCCCCGTGGTCGGCGACAGCGCGACGAAGGCCGAGGTCAGGAAGAGGTAGGACCCGAGGCCGACGGCGAGGGGGAAGATGAACTGCATCGCCGTGGCCCCGGGCAGGGTTGCCCCCGAAGGGGCGACGCGCACGCTCACCGCGAACATGCCGGTGTAGTGCATGCTGCTCACCGCCGCCCCCATGATCAGGGAGGCGAGGGTGACGGCGACGGGTGACTTGATGTTCAGGGCCGCCCACAGGGCCGCTGTCGCCGCGACCACCGCGATCAGGACGGAGAGCCCGACGAGCGCGGGGTCGTACGTGACATCGCCGTGCAGGCGTACCGCGGCCATGCCCAGGTAGTGCATGCTCGCCACGCCGAGCCCGGTGGTGAGCCCGCCGAGGAAGAGGGCGCGGGTGCGGTCGCGGCCGTAACCGACGGCGAAGACGCCGGCGCAGACGACCAGCATGGCGACAAGCAGGCTCACGATGGTGAGCGGCACGTCGTAGCGGATGTCGGTGCCGCTGACGCTGAAGCCGAGCATGGCCACGAAGTGCATGGTCCAGATCCCGGTGCCGATCGCGGAGGCGGCGGTGATCAGCCAGTTCCGGCGCGATCGTCCGGTGGCGCCGAGCGCGCGGACGGTGCAGCGCAGCCCGAGGGCGGCGCCTATGCAGGCCATCACGTACGACAGCACGGGGGTCAGCCACCCGAGGGCTGCGTGGTCCAGGTGTCCCATGGCCCCGGGACGCTAGTCGGGGCAGGGGCGCACAGAGGGGGCACCTTTCGAAAGCTGCTGGAATCTGGCGCAGAGGTGTAGCTGAACGATCGCGGCACGCTCGAACATGTGCACCCGGCTGTCATCCGTGTCGGTGAGGGATCATGCGGGACATGAGCGACGACCACACACATGTGCAGGAGTTCTTCACCGCCCGTGCCGCCGACTGGGACAGGCGGTTTCCCGATGACGGCCCCGCCTACGCCGCCGCGGTCGCGGACCTCGGGCTGCGTGCCGGAGACCGCGTGCTCGACGCCGGCTGCGGCACCGGGCGCGCCCTGACGCCGCTCCGAGCGGCCGTGGGGCCCTCGGGAGTGGTCGTCGGGGTGGATCTGACCCCGGCGATGCTGGAAGCCGCCGTACGGGCCGGTCGGGACCGCGACGGGCAGTTGGTGCTCGCCGACGTGGCCGTGCTGCCGCTGCGCTCTCAGTCGCTCGACGCCGTGTTCGGGGCGGGGCTCGTCTCCCATCTGGCGCATCCGGCCGAGAATCTGCGGGAGTTGGGGCGCGTGGTGCGTCCCGGCGGGACGCTGGCGCTGTTCCACCCGATCGGCAGGGCGGCGCTGGCCGCTCGCCAGGGTCGGCGGATCACGCCCGAGGATCTGCGCGCGGAGCCCAACCTGCGTCCACTGCTTGCCGGTTCCGGGTGGCGCATGACTTCGTACGTCGACGCGGACGACCGGTTCCTGGCCCTGGCCGTCCGCGAGGGCTGACGGCCTTCGTCCGGGGACCGCGAGGGCCGCGTCCGTCGGCCTGGCAGGCGGTCAGTCGGTCAAGTCGGTGGAGACGGCCGCCGACGGGCCCGCGTGGCGTACCGGACAGCCCCGCACGCCCGGGACGGGGCGGGTGCCGAGGTCCTCCAGCCGATAACCGTTCGGGTAGCTCTTGATCTCCCAGTTCTGCCGCGCGTGATGGGGCGCCCTGCGGGGTGGCAGCAGCCGGACCGCTCGTCCCCGCATCCGGACCGCGCTGCGGACGAGGTCGCGGGTGACAGGGCCCGGAGGTGTGTAGCGGAAGGCCTTCAGGAGCGGTTCGTCGAGCAGGGCGAGCGTCGAGGCGCGCAACACGGGGGCGAGCGGGCGCGGGTACCAGGAGGCCATCAGGGCGAGCGTGGCGTCCGAGACCCGTCGCGCGCCCTCGTCCCAGGCGAAGTGCGCCTCTTCGTAGGCGTCGAGGCAGGTCTCGAACTCCTCGTAGGACCCCGGCACGTCCTTGATGCCCAGGTGCCGCCCCAGGGTGCGGTAGTGGACGGCGGACGCGACGATCTCGTGGCGGGACAGCCTGCGCCAGGCGTAGGCGTCGATCCAGCGCCTGGGAACCACGACGAACGTGCAGAGCACGTACCGCATGTCGTCGTTGCTGATGTCGTAGCTGCGGTGCATCTGGTTGACGCGGCGGATCGCGGTACGGCCCTGTTCACTGCCGAAGCCGTGTTCGACGATGGCGTCGAGGAGCAGTGTCGTGTCGTCGTAGCGCTTCTGGGGCCGGTCCGTGAGCTCCGTGGTCTCGGCGAGCAGCCGGCCGATGCCGGGCACGGCGTAGGTGCGGTACAGGGCCAGTTCCAGTGCGCGGGTGAAGTCCCAGGGAAACTCGTACGCGGAGGAGAGGCGATAGATCTCCAGGGCGTCTTTCTCCGGGTCCATCCTCCGGATCTGTTCGAGCCGCGCGAAGCGCTTCACCGCGCCGTCCCCCTTCTGCCACCGAAGCTTCAACTCTACGGTGAGTAGCAGGAGATGCACGACCAGTCAGGGCAACCAAGAGGGCAACCGAGGGGGAAGGTGGTCAGTATGTGGGGCAGGGTCCGCGAGTCGGGTGCCAGATTCCGCAACGCCTTGCGCACCGAGGCGAAGACCGGCCGGGATGTTCGCTCGCACAACCTGTTCGAGGCCGCGGCCGCCTATGTCTCGGCCTGCACGGAGGACGACCAGGAACGGATCGACGAGGCAGCGGGCTGGGTGTCCCCGGAGGCCCTGTCGTTCGGGGTGAACGAGCTGGCATGCCGGGCCGTGATCGCACTCGCGAGGGAGCGGGACGAGTCGCCTCGAACGGTGGCACGCGCCCTGCTGGGGCTCCCGGCGGCCTGACGTGTCGGCGACGGATGGTCGATTCGCCCCGTCCGGCCGGAAAACCGCAGCTCCCGTCGAGCAGAGGAATCGTGACAAGCGCCTTCCGGGCGCACTAGGGTGCGCGCTTGGACGAACCGATGGGGAGGCTGGGATGGCCGGGACGGACGAGGACACCGTCGCCGCCGCGGACGACGCGCTCTATGTGCTGACGGCGGTGCTGCTGACGCCGGCGAAGTTCCCGAGCGTGCTGGGCGACGACTATCCGGAGGCCTGCGCGGCGCTGGGGCTCGCGCCGATGGCCGACGGATACGGTCTGGTGCTCGGTCAGGACGGCGACGGCTCCAGGTGGACGGTCGTCGTCGACGACGTGTCGCTGGTCGCCGTCGCCATCGCGTCCTGGGACTGCGGCATGGAGCACGACCTGTCGCCCGACGAGCGCACGGTGGTCGCCGCGCTGCCCGGCTGGCCGCTGGCGGTCGCCGTGGCGGCCCCGGGCGTCCCGGCGCCGCACGATCCGGGCCCCGAGGTCGCGGACTCTGCCCCGCTGACGCCGCCGGACACCTCCAGGTGGGGACCGGCGCAGCGACGGCTGGGCGCCGACGAGATCGCGCTCCAGTGGGCGATCTGGCGGGAGCAGCTCGACGACGCGGAGTTCCCGAGCCCGGGCGGAGGGGACACCCCCGCCTCCGGGAACGGCGAGTCCGCCGATGCTCCCGAGGAAGGCGCCTCCTCAGGGGACACCGGAAGCGGGCAGGTTCCGCGGCAGGACCGGACGCAGGGTGGCCACAGTGGCATCCGGCGCGTCCTCGCGGAGGCGCGTGCCTACGTGGACGCGCCGCCGCCGCTCGGCCGGGTCAGGTCGTCGTTCGCCCCTGGGGATGCGCGGACCCTGCGCGCCGACGGTCCCGGCTGGTCGCTCGTGGCGCGAACCGACGACATCGCGTTCGTCCTCCTCGACGACGAGCCCGGCGAGGTCCTGCCGGTGGGCCGGGGGCCGGAGCTGCCCGGCCTGCTCGAGGCACTCGACAAGATGGCCGTACGTCCGCTGTGAGGCGTGTCGGCCGGTCGCGCCCCAGCGGCCGGTACGCACCTCGACGGGCGGTACGGCCCTGGCCGGACCGGCTGTGGTCCGACAGTCCGCCGCTCGCGGACCATGCCGTCGGCCGGTCCGTGAGCGGCGATGTTGCCGGCTCCCGCGCGGGGCCGGTCCGGGCGCGACCGGTCGTCAGCGGCGGAGCTCCTTGCGGGAAACACGGCGCAGCCTGCGCCGCTGTGAGGGGTCCAGCGTGAGGTATGCGGCCGCGGGGACTCCCAGGATGATCAGGAGCGCGGCCCACCAGGGCAGCCAGATCAGCAGGATCAGCCCGACCGCCACACCTCCTGCGGCGATCTTCGCGTTCTTCGACATGTGCGTCGCCTCCTTCGCGGCCACGGCCGCTCTCTGTCCAGAAGAACGGGTCCGTGCCTCCCACGGTTCCGGACCGTGACCCTGAGATGCCCCTGAGACATCCCTGACAGGCACCCCTAGCCGGCCCGCAGGGGCTCCCCCACCTCGTGCATGTGGCGCAGGGCCTGCCGGTAGGAGTCGACGAACCCGGTCTCCGCATAGGTGATACCCAATTCCCTGCAGTGGGAGCGCACAAGGGGCTGGGCGAGTCGCAGATGCGGGCGGGGCATGCTGGGGAAGAGGTGGTGCTCGATCTGGTAGTTGAGTCCGCCGAGGAACCAGTCGGTCACGATGCCGCCGCGGATGTTGCGCGAGGTGAGCACCTGGCGGCGCAGGTGCCCCCAGGGTTCGCTGTTGGTGTCCGGCATCTCCATGCCCTTGTGGTTGGGTGCGAAGGACAGCCCCAGATGCAGACCGAAGAGGGCCTGGTGGAGGGCGGCGAACGCCAGGGCCCGACCGGGCGGCATCGATGTGAGCAGCAGCGTCGCGTAGCCGACGAGGTGGCCGACCAGCAGTACGGCCTCCACCCGGCGCTCCCCCGGCGGCTGGCGGCGCAGATCCTGGAAGCCATGGATCTTCAGGGCGATCCCTTCGAGGAGGGTGAGCGGAAAGAACAGCCAGGCCTGGTATCGGGTGAGCCGGCGCCGGAAGCCCGTCCGTTCCTTCGCCTGCTCGCCGGTGAACACAAGGACGTCGGCGGCGACGTCGGGATCCTTGTCGATGTGGTTGGGGTTGGCGTGGTGCATGCTGTGCTTGTGGTTCCACCAGGAGAAGCTCATCCCGAGCAGCAGGTTGCCGTGGACGAGGCCGATGACGCGGCCGGCCCTCTTGTCGCCGGTGATCTGCGCGTGCCCGGCGTCGTGGCCTATGAAGGCCGTACGCGCACCGAGTACGGCGAGCACGGGGGCGAGGAGCAGAACCCACCAGGAGCCGCCGAGCACGGCGATGCCTGTGACCACGCCGGTCAGGGCGAGTGCGTTGAGGGCGATGACGCGCGCGTACCAGCCGGATCGGCGTCGCAGGAGGCCCTGGCTCTTGACCGCGCGCAGTAAGGGCGTGAACTCGCTCGAGGCCGGCGGCGGGCCAGAAGTGTCCCGTGGTCGGAGTGCGAGGGGTGGCGTGGTCTGGGGCATGTCGGAGCTCCGGCTCTCTCAGGAAAACGCGCTGACCTGAGGAAACGTACGCGTTGGTGACATACGGCGACCATGAGGGCACCCCCCGTGTAGCTGCGGGGGCCAGCACCGCGTGGCAGGGGGGCTGATGCCACCCCACCGCGAAGTGACCCAGGTCGCGGTCAACCCTTGCCAGGAAGGCCGCTCGAGTGCTGTATCCTCGGCGACTCTGACTCGGTAGTCAAATTTGAGGAATACGACATAGTTGTGCAGAGGATTTCCCCGGCAACACCGTCCCAGCTCTCCGAACTGGCCACCTGCTGCGCCGTGTTCGTGCCCGGAGACCCGGCCCGTACCGGCACCCTCGCATTCTGGCGGCCGGACGGCAGCGCCCCGCCCGGAGTGGCGTCGGGCCCGGTCGAGGACCTGACCGTGGTGCTCCCCGGCAGCGAGGGAGTCGAGCGGGTGATCGTGCCCGCCGTCCGGCTGTCCGTAAGTGCCGCTGTGCCGGTGCTCACGCGCGCGCGTGCCGTCGTCCACGCGGACCGCGGGACCCTCTTCTGGGGGACGGCGAGCGTGCTCGCCCTGCACTTCCTCGCTCGCGGGCTGCTGTTGCCCGGCCTGTCCGAGGACGATCACGACGCCTGGCGCGTGGGGCCGTTGGGGGCGGAGGACGTCGAGCGTGTCCGCCGGCTAGCCGCCGCCATGCCGCCCGAGGCGCACGCCGTACCGGTGGACGGCGCCGGGCCGCCGCGGCTGCCCGATCCCGAGCGGCTGTTGCGCGCCTTCCTGGACGCGGTCGCCGACTCCCTGCCCCGCTCTCCGGCGGCCCCGCTGGTGACCGGCGGCCCCGCGTATGCGGCGCGGGAGCCACAGCACCTGCCCGGGCAGCGTGCGTGGGCGGCGGATGTCGCCGCGGGTCACGACGCCGGCGTGCGGCTCTCACTGCGGGTCGAGGTGTCCGGTCTGGCCGCCGAGGCGCAGGACGAAGCGGAGTTGGCGTTCAGAGCCGTTCCGCAACTGCACAGCGTGAGCGATCCGGCGCTCGTCGCGGACGCCGCCGAGGTGTGGAAGGACTCGGCGGGCGCGGGCGACGGCTTCGGTCCGCGCGCGCGGATGGACGCCCTGCTCGCGCTCCGCCGCGCGGCACGGGCCTGGCCGCCCCTGACGCCGTTGCTCTCGGCGACCGTGCCGGAGGCCGTCGACCTCGCCGACGAGGAGATCACCGAACTCCTCGGTGCGGGCACCCAGGCCCTTACCGGCGCCGGAGTCGAGGTGCACTGGCCGAAGGAGCTGGCCCGCGAGTTGACCGCCCGCGCGGTGGTGGGTCCGCCGGACCACGGGCCGGGACCGGACAGCATCTCCTCGGACACGCCGTCGTTCCTGTCCGCCGACGCCCTGCTCGCCTTCAACTGGCGGTTCGCACTGGGGGACCAGCGACTCACACGCGAGGAGCTGGACCGTCTCGCCGAGGCCAACCGCCCCGTGGTGCGGCTGCGAGACCAGTGGGTCCTCGTCGATCCCCAGGAGGTGCGTCGGGCCCGCACCCAGCAGGACCGCAAGGTGACCCCCATCGACGCGCTGGGCGCGGCGCTGACGGGCTCCACGGAGGTCGACGGCCGCCGGGTGGACGTTCATCCCACGGGGTGGCTGGCGGCGCTGCGGGAACGGCTCACGGACCCCGAGGCGCAGGAGCCGGTCGGGCAGCCGGCCGCGCTCGACGCCACGCTGCGGGACTACCAGGTGCGCGGCCTGAGCTGGCTGGCCCGGATGACGTCCCTGGGCATGGGCTGCTGCCTGGCCGACGACATGGGGCTCGGCAAGACGATCACGCTGATCGCACTGCATCTGCACCGGCAGACCGACGCGGCCTGCGCCGGGCCGACCCTCGTGGTGTGTCCGACGTCCCTGATGGGCAACTGGCAGCGGGAGATCGAGAGGTTCGCGCCCGGCACGCCCGTGCGCCGCTTCCATGGTGCGCGTCGCAGTCTGGACGCCCTGGCGGACGGGGAGTTCGTACTCACCACGTACGGCACGATGCGCCTGGACGCCGAACGGCTCGCCGACGTCCACTGGGGCCTGGTCGTGGTGGACGAGGCCCAGCACGTGAAGAACCCGTACTCGGACACCGCCCGCCGGCTGCGCTCCATCGAGGCACGCGCGCGCGTGGCGCTCACCGGAACCCCGGTGGAGAACAACCTGTCGGAGCTGTGGGCGATCCTCGACTGGACGACCCCGGGCCTGCTGGGCCGGCTCGGCACGTTCCGCACCCGGTACGCGCAGGCCGTCGAGGGCGGCCAGGACCCCGCCGCCGCGGAGCGGCTCACCCGCCTCGTGCGCCCCTTCCTGCTGCGCCGCCGCAAGTCGGATCCTGGGATCGCCCCGGAACTGCCGCCCAAGACCGAGACCGACCGCGCGGTGTCGCTCACCACGGAACAGGCCGGTCTCTACGAGGCCGTGGTGCGAGAGACGCTCGCGGAGATCTCCGGCGCGGACAGCATGGTGCGCCGCGGACTCATCGTGAAGCTGCTGACGGGCCTGAAGCAGATCTGCAACCACCCGGCGCAGTTCCTCAAGGAGGACCGACCGAGGATCGTCGGACGCTCAGGGAAGCTGGAGCTCCTGGACGAACTCCTGGACACCATCCTCGCCGAGGGAGCGGGTGTCCTGGTCTTCACGCAGTACGTCCGCATGGCACGCCTCATCGAGCAGCATCTGGCGGCCCGCGGCGTGGCCTCGCAGTTCCTGCACGGAGGCACCCCGGTCCCCGGGCGCGAGGCGATGGTGCGTCGCTTCCAGGACGGCGAGGTCCCCGTCTTCCTGCTGTCGTTGAAGGCGGCGGGCACGGGGCTGAACCTCACCAGGGCCGAGCATGTCGTGCACTACGACCGCTGGTGGAACCCGGCGGTCGAGGCGCAGGCCACCGACCGCGCCTACCGCATCGGCCAGACCCGGCCCGTGCAGGTGCACCGGCTGATCACCGAGGGGACCATCGAGGACCGCATCGCCGACATGCTGGCCCGCAAGAAGGAGCTCGCCGATGCCGTGCTGGGCGCGGGCGAGGCGGCGCTCACGGAACTGACGGACGGGGAACTGGCCGATCTGGTCGAGCTGCGAGGGGACGGACGATGACCGCGGACGAACATCTGGAGCGCACGTTCGCCGCGTTGCCGCCCGCGCACGGCCGGGGCTTCGCTCAGTCGTGGTGGGGACAGGCCTGGCTCAAGGCGCTGGCCGACACGGCACTGGACTCCGCGCAGGTGAAGACGGGCCGAAGGCTCGCGCGCTCGGGAGCGGTGGGCACGGTGTCGGTGCGCCCGGGACGTATCACGGCCGTCGTTCATGACCATGACGGTACGGTGCACCGGGCCGACGTCCTGCTGGCGGAGTTGTCCGAGGAGCAGTGGGACCGCTTTGCCGACATGGCCGTGGAACGCGCGGGACACGTCGCCGCGCTGCTGGACCGCGACATGCCCCCGCATCTGGTCGAGGACGCGGCCGCGGAGGGGATCGAGCTGCTGCCGGGGATCGGTGACCTGGAGCCCGAGTGCGACTGCGGCGCCTGGGACCACTGCGGGCACACGACGGCCCTGTGCCATCAGGTGGCCCGGCTGCTGGACCAGGACCCCTTCGTGTTGCTGCTGATGCGAGGACGCGCCGAACGTCCCCTGCTGGACGCCCTCCAGGAGCGCAGCTACGCCCCCGTCCAGGAGAGTGCCGAGCCGCCAGGACTGGACGCCGCGGAGGCGTACGCGGCCGGGGGCATCCTGCCGCCGCTACCCGCCGTGCCCGAACTTTCCGCGGAGCCGGGCGTACCGCCGTCCCTGGACACCGAGGCCCGGCCCGCGCCCGGAATCGATCCGGCAGCCCTGGAGTTCCTGGCCGCCAGGACCGCCGTCGAGGCTCATCGTCTGCTCGCCGACGCGCTCAGGGTGCGGTCGGAACCCCAGGTTCCGGAAGCGGAGTTGACGGTGGCCCAGGACGCCGTCCGCCTCGCTGCGGGCGCCGCGTCGGCGAAGGCCGTCGCTTTGGCGAAGGGCGTCGCTTCGGCGAAGGCCGTCGCGGACCGGCTCGCCGACGGGTCCGGGCGCGGCAGGGAGCAACTGGCCCATGCCGTGCGCGCCTGGCGGTACGGCGGTGTGACGGCCCTGTCCGTGTACGAGGAGGAGTGGACCGTGGAGGGGGAAACGCTCGCCCGCGCGCGTGCCGCTCTCGACTCGGCCTGGGAGGACGACGAACGGCCGACACTGCGGGCGACGAGCAACCGCTGGACGGTCGTCGGCTCACCGCGCCAGCTGCGCCTGGGACGGGACGGCCGCTGGTGGCCGTACCGGAAGGAACGCGGCCGTTGGGTGCCGGCGGGCACCGCGGCCCAGGACCCGGCGACGGCGTTGGCCTCGATCGGGCGTGCGGACATCGAGCCTGCCGAAATCGAGCGTGCCGAAGGGGAAGAGACTCGCTGACATCCCCTTCGCGCTCTTCGGCTCATGGCTGCGGGAGCTCGTCGGCCAGTGACGGGAACAGAGATTCGAGTCCGCTGGGAAAGTCGCTCGGCAGCTCGGTCGGGAACCCGGACGGCAGATCGCTGGGCAGTCCGCTGGGCATGTCGGTCGGCAGGCGGAACGACGGCGCCGGAGAGTCGCTGGTGCCGGCGCTGCTCCCGGCGGGCGGCTGCTCTTCCGGCGAATCGTCGCTCCCCGACTCCATGAGGACCAGCGCGACGACCGCTACGGCAGCCGCGATCAAGACCAGAAGGGCCCAGAGGGGGCCGCGCCGCCTTCTGGGGCCGCCCGGATCGCCGGTCGGCCTCAGGGGCTGAGTGGGAGGCGAACCGCCGTACGAAGGCGGTGGATGGTGGCTGAAGCCGTCAGGAGGCGGCCCGTGGTGGCCATACCCGTCAGGAGGCGGCCCGTGGTGGCCATACCCGTCAGGAGGCGGTCCAGGGTGGCCGTAGCCGTCAGGAGGCGGTCCGAAACCGCCGCCCGGAGGCGGTGTGTCGTCCGGCGGTCCGGGCGGTCGAGGGGGTACCGGCGGCATGCCCATACCCTCCAGAGTCGCTCCGATCCGGGCATGTCGCGCCCCCCGCACGGACGTTGATACGGCCTCATGCCATGGACGGCATGATTCCGCCACATTCCGTGCGGGGAGCTCGAAGCGGGCCGCTCAAGGACCGGCGGCACGCGCGCGTGCGGTCAGGCCCGCGCTCCCAGCAGGTGGTCCATCGCCAGCTGGTCGAGCCGCTCGAAGGCCATCCCGCGCGCGGCGGCCGCCTCGACGTCGAACTCCTCGAAGGCCGTACGGTCCGCGAGCAGCGCCTTGAGGCCGTCGGCCGCGGTGGGCTGCGCCAGTTCGTCCAGACGCGAGGCGCGCAGGGCTTCCTGGACCTCGGGGTCGGCACGGAAGGCGGCCGCGCGGTCCTTCAGGATGAGGTAGTTGCGCATGCAGCCCGCGGCCGACGCCCACACGCCGTCGAGGTCCTCGGTGCGCGGCGGCTTGAAGTCGAAGTGCCTCGGGCCCGCGTAGCCCGCGCTCTCCAGGAGGTCGACCAGCCAGAAGGCGGCACGCAGGTCCCCGGCGCCGAAGCGCAGGTCCTGGTCGTACTTGATGCCGGACTGGCCATTGAGGTCGATGTGGAAGAGCTTGCCCGCCCACAGTGCCTGCGCGATGCCGTGCGGGAAGTTCAGCCCGGCCATCTGCTCGTGGCCGACCTCGGGGTTGACGCCGTACAGCTCGGGGCGCTCCAGGCGCTCGATGAACGCCAGGGCGTGGCCGACCGTGGGCAGCAGGATGTCGCCGCGCGGCTCGTTGGGCTTGGGCTCGATCGCGAAGCGCAGGTCGTAGCCCTGCTCGGTCACGTACTCGCCGAGGAGGTCGAAGGCCTCCTTCATGCGGTCGAGGGCGTCGCGTACGTCCTTGGCGCCACCGGACTCGGCGCCCTCACGTCCGCCCCAGGCGACGTAGGTCTCGGCGCCGAGCTCGGCCGCGAGGTCGATGTTGCGGATCGTCTTGCGCAGGGCGTAGCGGCGCACGTCGCGGTCGTTGGCGGTGAACGCGCCGTCCTTGAAGACGGGGTGCGTGAAGAGGTTGGTGGTGGCCATCGGCACCTTCATGCCGGTCGCGTCGAGAGCCTCACGGAAGCGCTTGATGTGCGCCTCGCGCTCGGTGCCGGAAGACCCGAAGGGGATCAGGTCGTCGTCGTGGAAGGTCACTCCGTGGGCGCCGAGCTCGGCCAGGCGCTGCACCGACTCGACCGGGTCGAGGGCCCGGCGGGTGGCGTCGCCGAACGGGTCCCGTCCCTGCCAGCCGACGGTCCACAGGCCGAAGGTGAACCTGTCCTCGGGGGTGGGCTGGTAGTTCATGCCGCGGCTCCTTGTTGCTTGCGACTGCTTGCTGCCGACTATTTCGTCATGGCGATTTACAAATTAGTATGCCGACGCGTCTCTGGGAAGGGACAAGATGTCCGCGGGATGTCTTCAGGCAGAGACGCGAACGCAGTGAGAGTCATGAGCCGCACTTAGGGAGAGCCCGATGTCAGCATCCGAGGGTCCGCTCGTCGTCGGTGTGGACACATCCACACAGTCCACCAAGGCCTTGGTCGTCGACGCGTCGACCGGACGGGTGGTGGCCCACGGACAGGCTCCGCACACCGTGTCCTCGGGGGCCGGCCGCGAGAGCGACCCCCGCCAGTGGTGGCACGCCCTGGGCGAGGCACTGCGCCAGTGCGGGGACGCTGCGCGCGAGGCGGCCGCGGTGTCGATCGGCGGGCAGCAGCACGGCCTGGTCACGCTGGACGCACAGGGGGATCCGGTGCGTGAGGCCCTGCTGTGGAACGACGTGCGCTCGGCGCCGCAGGCTCGTCGGCTGACCGAGGAGCTCGGCGGCGCGAAGTTCTGGGCCGAACGCGTCGGCTCCGTTCCGGCAGCCTCCTTCACGGTCACGAAGTGGGCCTGGCTGGCCGAGAACGAGCCGGAGAACCTCCGCGCCACCAAGGCCGTCCGCCTGCCTCACGACTACCTCACCGAGCGGCTCACCGGCCAGGGCACGACCGATCGCGGCGATGTCTCCGGCACCGGCTGGTGGGCGTCGGCGACCGAGTCGTACGACGACGAGATCCTCAGCCACGTAGGGCTCGATCCCGCCCTGTTGCCTCGTGTGGTGCGCCCCGGTGAGGTGGCCGGTACGGTGCGCGACGGTCACGACCTGCCGTTCGCCAAGGGCACCCTGGTCGCTCCCGGAACCGGCGACAACGCCGCCGCCGCGCTCGGGCTGGGCCTGCGCCCCGGCACCCCCGTGCTGAGCCTGGGCACCTCCGGCACGGTCTACGCGGTGTCCAAACACCGACCCACCGACCCGACCGGCACCGTGGCGGGTTTCGCCGACGCCCACGGCGACTGGCTGCCGCTGGCCTGCACCCTGAACTGCACACTCGCCGTGGACCGTGTAGCCGCGCTGCTGGGCCTGGACCGCGAGGCGGTGGAGCCGACGGCGGACGTCACCCTCCTCCCCTACCTGGACGGCGAACGCACCCCGAACCTTCCGAACGCCTCCGGGCTGTTGCACGGCCTGCGCCACGACACGACCGGCGGCCAGCTGCTGCAGGCCGCGTACGACGGCGCCGTCCACGCGCTGCTCGGTGCGCTCGACCTGGTCCTCGACGAGGACGCCGACCGTTCGACCCCGCTGCTGCTGATCGGCGGTGGCGCCCGGGGCACGGCCTGGCAGCAGACCGTACGACGGCTGTCGGGGCGCCCCGTTCAGGTACCCGAGGCAAAGGAACTGGTCGCGCTGGGCGCCGCTGCCCAGGCCGCCGGCCTGCTGACCGGCGAGGACCCGGGCGCGGTCGCCCGACGCTGGAACACGGCAGCCGGGCCGGTGCTCGACGCCGTGGAGCGGGACGAGACGGCCCTGGCCAGGATCTCCGGGGTACTCTCCGACGCGGCCCCGCTGCTGGAGCGGGGGACGGGCCAGAGCTGACGGACACCTTGTGACGCACGACAGTCGACGTGCGGACCCGGCCGTCAACCGACCGCCGGACACCACCGACCGAGGACGCACGGAGGCATGACCGCACCGCTGCACGAGGCCCGCCCGGCCGGCCCCGGGCGTGCGCTGCCCGACACCCAGGCCGGCATGCGGCGGCGCAACCTCGCCCGGGTCATGCACGCCGTCAGCGCCGAGGGACAGCTGTCCCGCGCCACCGTCGCCTCGCGCATCGGTCTCACCCGCGCCGCGGTGTCGAGCCTCGTCGACGAACTCATCCGGTCGGGACTGCTGGAGGAACTCGGTCCCGAGCGGCCCGCACGAGTGGGCAGGCCGGGATCGGCGCTCGCGGTCAGCGGGCGCGGACCGGCCGGGATCGGCGCCGAGATCGGCGTCGACCACCTCGCGGTGTGCGCGGTCGACCTGCGCGGAGAGGTACGGGCCCGGGCGGTGCGGTACGGCGCGAACCGGGGCCGCTCCCCCGAACCGGTGATCGTGGAGCTCACCGACCTGGTGCGCCGGGTCGTCGCCGAGGCGGAGGGCGAGGGTCTGTGGCCCGCTGGGCTGGCCGTGGCCGTGCCCGGTCTGGTGGCGCGTGACGCCCGGACCGTCGTACGCGCCCCGAACCTCGACTGGCACGACACGGACCTCGGTGCCCTGCTGCCCGCCGAGTTCACGCCGACGGTGGGCAACGAGGCCAACTTCGGTGCCCTCGCCGAACTCTGGCTCGGTGGCGGCACCCCACGCGACTTCCTGCATGTGTCCGCCGAGATCGGCATCGGTGCCGCGGTCGTCGTGGACGGCCGCCTGCTGCACGGAACCCGGGGTTTCGCGGGCGAGTTGGGGCATGTGCCGGTCCATCCGGACGGGCCGGACTGCCCGTGCGGCGGACGCGGCTGCCTGGAGCAGTACGCCGGTGAGGAGGCGGTGCTGCGGGCGGCCGGTCTGGAGCCGGGTGAGGACCGCGTGGGGCTGCTCGCGCAGCGGGCCACGCAGGGGGACGAGAACGTACGGGATGCCCTGCGGGATGCGGGAGAGGCGCTCGGGATCGCGCTGACCGGGGCGGTCAACCTGCTGGATCCCGAGGGCGTCGTGCTCGGCGGAGCGCTGGCGGGACTGGCGCCCTGGCTGCTGCCGACGCTGCGGGAGGAGCTGGCCCGACGCACGGCGGGGCCCGCCTGCCCGGTGTCCGTGTCACGGCTGGGTTCCGAGGGACCGTTGCTGGGGGCCGCGCACTCGGTGGTGCGGGCGGTGCTGGACGATCCGGCGGTGGTGGCCGAACGGGCCTGATGGCTGGGCGACTTCGCCGGCTCGGGCCGGACCACCCACCTCCCAACCACCCACCACCGATCCGCGGCGGCTTCCCTCGTCCGGGTGAGCAGGTTTTCCACAACCGTGCCGCCGTCCACCGCGGCACACGACGCTCCGCCGCCCAACGGACAAGCGCCGTACCGTGATTCACGCAGGGCGCAGCCGTCGTGGACAGCGGCCGGGTCCAGCTGAAGAGGGATCACATGTCGGCGGGGTCACCTGCCGGGGCACACGTCGGGAGGTCACATGGCCGGCGTGTGCGACACCAACCACACCCGCGTGGCCAAGATCCGCAAGGAACGGCCGCCCGAGCGCGAAACTCACCGAGGGTGCACGCCCGGCTTCGGCAGGCAGCGGCGACGCTACGAGGCTGCGCGTGCCCCTTGCCCACGAGTGAATTCCCCCACCACCTTCGAAAGGCACTCCGTATGGAACGCGCAAGATCGTTCCCGAGCAGGCGACGGCTGTTGCAGGGCGCCGCCCTCGCCGCCCTCCCGACCGCGCTGCTGCCCGACACGCTCGCCCGAGCGCAGGGCCGGGCCGTCGACTACCCGTCGGCCGAATGGCAGCCTGCGGTCGCGTCCAACTACACGGTCTCCGATCGTCCCGCCTCCTATCCCCTCGACTTCGTGGTCATCCACGTCACCCAGGAGACGTACGCCGACACGCTGGCCATCTTCCGCAATCCGCAGACACAGGTGTCCGCGCACTACGTCGTCCGATCGCTGGACGGTCATGTCGCGCAGTGCGTCCGCGAGGCCGACATCGGCTGGCACGCGGGGAACTGGGACTACAACACCCGCAGCATCGGCATCGAACACGAGGGCTGGGTCGACCAGCCCGCCTACTTCACCGACGCGCTGTACGAGCAGTCGGCGAGACTGACGGCCGCGATCTGCGCCAACTACGGCATTCCCAAGGACCGGGAACACATCATCGGACACTACGAGGTACCGGGCGCGGACCACACCGATCCCGGCCCCCACTGGGACTGGGACCGCTACATGTATCTGGTCGACCTCGCCTGACCGACGCTGCGGAACCACTAGCGGTCCCGGCCCGGCGTTCGGGACCACGGTCGAAACGGTTGTCCGCGCGCGTACCCGGAGTGACGATGTCCCCATGAGTTCGCCTTTCGGGGAGGCCGAGTTGTCCGAACCCTGGGTGGCCCTGGAGCCGGGGGCCGACCCCGCCGAGCGTGTGCGGATGCTGCTGCGCGCGCACGAGACGTTCACGGAGGCGGGCACCGTGCCACGTCCGGTGCGTTCGGTGGTGGCCGACTCCTGGCGGCGTTCGGCGCGGGCCGGGGTCGGGCCCGACGGCACCGCGAACGTGGAGATCTCGGACGGTGACCTCGGCGCCTACCGGGCCGAGCACCCGTTGGCGCGGGTCATGCCGCTGTTCCGTGAGCTGCTGGGCACGTTCGCCGCGGACGGCGAGCACCTGCTCGCCGTGTGCGACACGCACGGCAGGCTGCTGTGGGTCGAAGGTCATCCGGCCACCCGCCGCCAGGCGGACCGGATGAACTTCGTCCCCGGGGCGCGGTGGGCGGAGACCGCGGTCGGGACGAACGCGCCGGGCACGGCGGTCGCCGTGGACCGGCCGGTACAGGTGTTCGCGGCCGAGCACTTCATCCGGCGGGTGCAGCCCTGGACCTGCGCGGCGGCTCCGGTGCACGACCCCCGCTCCGGGCGGGTGCTCGGGGCCGTCGACATCACCGGCGGCCACGGCCTGGCGCATCCGCACAGCCTGGGGTTCGTACAGGCAGTGGCGCGGGCCGCCGAGTCCCAGCTGGCGCTGCAGCTGCCCGAGCAGCCCGCGGTCGACATGCCGGAGCTCAGCGCGCTGGGCCGCGACGAGGCACAGCTGTGCGCCGGTGGGCGCAGGATCCGGCTCAGCCGTCGGCACAGCGAGATCGTGGTGCTGCTGGCCGGCCGGCCGGAGGGGCTGAGCGGCGACGAGTTGTTGTGCGCGCTGTACCAGGACGAGTCGGTGACGCCGGTGACGCTGCGCGCCGAACTGGCCCGGCTGCGCCGAATGCTGGGTCCGGGTCTGCTCGCGTCGCGTCCCTACCGGCTCACCGTGCCGGTCGAGTCGGATGTCGCCGTCGTCGAACGGCGGTTGGAGGCCGGCGCCGTGACGGCGGCGGCGACGGCGTACGCGGGTCCGCTGTTGCCCGGCTCGCAGGCACCGGCGGTGGTGCGGCTGCGCCGGCGCCTCGCCGACGGCCTGCGTTCGGCGCTGATCGCACGCCGGGATCCCGACCTGCTGGCGGACTGGGCGCACGCTCCGTGGGGCGAGGACGACCTGGACGTATGGCGGGCGCTCGCCACGGTGCGGCCGACGGCGGCGGTCCGGGCGCGGCTGGCGGCACTGGAGTCCGAGTTGGCGGCGCCGGCCGCGTGGTCACGTCCTACGGCGCCCTGAACGGACGCTCGGTTCACGCGACCTCGGTTCACGCGACCTCGGTTCACGCGACCTCGGCCGGGCGATGCGGGCTCCGTTGCCCGGGCTCCGTTGCCCGGGCTCCGTGACCCGGGCTCCGTGTGGGCGGCGGCCACGCAACGTATGTGCAACCTCCCGCTTCCTAGCCTCGGACCGAGAGCTGCCCAACGGCGGGCAGCGCTTCTGAGGGAGGCAGACCGGCATGACCCGATACGCGGCGCCCGGAACCGAGGGCGCGACCGTCTCCTACCAGGCGCGCTACGACCATTTCATCGGCGGCGAGTACGTGCCACCGGCCCGCGGACAGTACTTCGAGAACCC
Source organism: Streptomyces sp. NBC_00076 (assembly GCF_045041235.1). Taxonomy (NCBI): domain Bacteria; kingdom Bacillati; phylum Actinomycetota; class Actinomycetes; order Kitasatosporales; family Streptomycetaceae; genus Streptomyces; species Streptomyces sp. NBC_00076. The sequence continues at coordinate 9,398,515 of NZ_CP108242.1, read as the reverse complement.
GTCCCCCGTGAACGGTCAACCGTTCACGGAGGTCGCGCGCGGCACCGCGGCGGACGTGGAGAAGGCACTCGACGCGGCGCACGCGGCCGCCCCCTCCTGGGGCCGGACCTCGGTGACCGAGCGCGCCGACATCCTGCTGAAGATCGCCGACCGGATGGAGGCACACCTCGAACCCCTGGCGGTGGCGGAGAGCTGGGAGAACGGCAAGCCCGTCCGGGAGACGCTGGCGGCCGACATCCCGCTCGCCATCGACCACTTCCGCTACTTCGCGGGAGCGATCCGCGCGCAGGAGGGCTCACTCGGGGAGGTCGACGACGACACGGTGGCGTACCACTTCCACGAACCGCTGGGCGTCGTCGCGCAGATCATCCCGTGGAACTTCCCCATCCTGATGGCCACATGGAAGCTGGCCCCCGCCCTCGCGGCGGGCAACGCGGTCGTCATCAAGCCCGCCGAGCAGACCCCGGCGTCCATCCACTACTGGATGAGCCTCATCGCAGACCTGCTCCCGCCCGGCGTGGTGAACATCGTCAACGGCTTCGGCGCGGAGGCGGGCAAGCCGCTGGCGTCCAGCCCGCGGGTGGCGAAGGTGGCGTTCACGGGCGAGACCACGACGGGGCGGCTGATCATGCAGTACGCCTCGGAGAACATCAAGCCCGTCACCCTGGAACTCGGTGGCAAGTCGCCCAACATCTTCTTCGACGACGTATGGGCAAGCGACGACGACTTCCGTGACAAGGCGCTTGAAGGCTTCACCATGTTCGCGCTCAACCAGGGTGAGGTGTGCACCTGCCCGTCCCGGGCGCTGGTCCAGCGCGGCCAATACGCCGAGTTCCTGGAGGCGGCGGTGGCACGCACGGAGCTGATCAAGCCGGGGCACCCCCTCGACACCGACACGATGATCGGCGCCCAGGCCTCCAACGACCAACTGGAGAAGATCCTCTCCTATCTGGACATCGGCCGGCAGGAGGGCGCGAAGGTCCTCACGGGCGGTGAACGCGTCCAGTACGACGGTGAGTTGAAGGGCGGCTACTACGTCCAGCCGACCATCTTCGAGGGCGACAACAGGATGCGAATCTTCCAGGAGGAGATCTTCGGTCCGGTGGTCTCGGTGACGTCCTTCGACGACTTCGACGACGCGATCAAGATCGCCAACGACACGCTGTACGGGCTCGGTGCGGGCGTCTGGACCAGGGACATCAACACGGCCTACCGCGCGGGCCGGGCGATCCAGGCCGGCCGCGTCTGGACGAACTGCTACCACGCCTACCCCGCGCACGCCGCCTTCGGCGGATACAAGCAGTCGGGGATCGGGCGTGAGACACACAAGATGATGCTGGAGCACTACCAGCAGACGAAGAACATTCTTGTTTCATACAGTCCGAAGAAACTTGGGTTTTTCTAGAGCCTCAAGTCGGCTGCCTGGAGGCGCCGTTACGCTCCAGGCAGTCCGACACCGGAGTCACTCTGGGTAAGCAACAGGCTGCCTCAGGTCGATGGTCGACCTGCACGAGGACTGTCCCCGGACCAGTCACGAACCAGACTCCCGCCCAGGGTGTCCTTCGGTCGTCCTCGCCCGGCTGTCCCACGGCACCGATCGCCACATCCACATTACGAAGAGCCTCCCGGCGTGCGAAAAAGCCGGTGGGCATGCCTGCCGGAGACGTCACGGACGGAGCTACGTCGCTGAGGGCGGGTCAGCCTCGTGTTCCGGCAGGACGAGCTGAAGGGCAGCGCCTGTCAGAGCCGGGTGGGAGGAGGTGAGGACATCCGCGTCCGTCTCCACCGTCAGAGTCTCCAGGGCCCGCAGGAATCTCTTCACACGGTGCAGCCCCCACCCGCGGCCTGAGCCTCGGGTGGTCCACTCCGGTTGGAAGATCCTCCGGGCACGTACGTCGGCCGGCAGCCCGGGGCCGTTGTCCCGCACCTCTACCAACACCTCGGGACTCTCCAGCACCACCGATACCTGCATCAGCCCGTCGCCCCGGCCCGCCACCACCTCCGCAGCGTTGTCCATCACCTCATACAGCACGGCGCGCAACACGGGCTCCGGCACCGCGACCCCCAACCGCTCGGGGCAGCGGAGATCCAGACGGACCGTCGGATACTGCTCTTGGCACTCCGCGGCGAGGGCCGCCAGGACAGCCCCCAGGTCCGCGTTCTCCGACACCGACCCGGCGACCAGATCGTCGGGAGAATTCTGGTGGAGCTCCCGGTCCGCCAGTACCGCTACGGCGGCCAGTTCGTCGGCGTCGGCACCTTGCGTCTCCGCCTCGATGTATCTGAGGTAGGAAGGTACGGGAGCGAAGCGGTTGCGGTGCCAAGTCGTCCAGCCCGGGAACGTGGGCGGGCAATCGTCCCCGGCCGAAGCGGTGTCGCCCTCCATCAGGTCGCTGCCCTCGGCCCGCTCCATCTCTTCCAGCAAGCCCGTCAACTCCCGCTCCGCCATGGGAATCAGCGCCCGCACGACTCCACTCAGCGGCACCCGCAGACAGGTGCTGTCCTCCTCGCCCGCCGAGACATCAGCGGTTTCCGGCGCTGTGGGTACTGCTTCCGCGTCCCGCCGCACGAGCTCGAGCAGACCGCGCGCCACGAGTGTCTCCGCCCCCGCCAGCACCTGGGCCTTGGCGGCCGTCCAGGTCGAGCAGAGCTCGGCGCTGTCCGCAAGGTCCTCACGTGTGAGGCATCCGTCCTCCGTGTCGCAGACCGTCAGGGACGCCCACCACGCGGCCTGCGCCGCCTGCTCTCCGCAGCGGGCCAGCAACTCGGCCCGCAGCGCGTGGACAAGCGCCTCGTCCCCGCGCCAGCCGCCCGTCTCAGCGACCCAGAGTCCATCCTGCGTGGCGGGCACGGTCGCCGCCTGTGCGTACCGCAGCATCACCCACAGGAGCTCGGGCTCCATGCCGGTGCAGTTCTCCATCACCTGGACCATGGAAGCACCGCCGTGCAGGGACAGGCGGGTAATCCACCGCAGGGTCCGCCAGGCCACGTCGGCGTCGTCGCCGAGGACCCTGCCGAGCGCCGCCGGGCTGTTGCCGATGAACGCCTCGACGGGCCACTGCCCGGCGAGGATCCCCAGCAGTCCGGCCCGCCGATCGGTGCGCAGCACGGCCAGCCTGAGCAGGTCGCGCAGGCAGAGGACGCCGACGGTCTGACGGTCGGTGTAACCGGTGACCACCAGGCCGGGACCGACCGCCACGATGGGGCCCTGCGCAGCGAGTTCCGCCGCCACTGTGGTAACTTCCGGGTCGGCGACGTAGAGGTCGACCCGTCCCGTCGGGCGCAGCCCCGAGAACGGCTCACTGCTGAACAGGCCGTCGAAGTAGGTGTAATAGCCCCCGCCCACACGGCTCCCCTCGGCCCCTTTGCCCGAGGCTCCGAGGAAACGTCCGAGCGTGTTCGCGAAGCCCTCCGCAGCCTCGCGAGACGGCTCGCGGGACAGCCGGTCGAACGCTGCGAGCAACGCTTTGGCATCGTCGTCGGCAGCCTGCCAGGCAGCAAACTCCGGCGGCCGGCGCACCACGGGGTCCAGGTGGTACTCCAGGAGCGTTTCGGGCGCCCAGTCCCTGTCCCACACAGGGAGCGGCGTAACTGCCTCCGGAATGAGGACTCCGATGGGCTCCCGGTTCAGGAGCGCTCTGGCGGTGACCAGTTCGCCGGCCGCGAGCAGCGCCCGCACACGTGCGGCGGCGAAGCCTTCGTCAACCGCCTGTTCCTGTTCCTGTTCCTGTTTCTGCCCCTGCTCCTGCTCTGTGATGCGTTGCTCCAACTCGTGGGCAAGGGCGTCCACCTGCGCATCGAGTTCTCGCTCAAGGGAGACCAGTACGTCTTCGGCGGCAGCGACGCGCGAGCGGGAACGTCCGACCAGGGCCGCCGTGTCAGGTTGCTCGAACGGTACCCCCGCGGCCTCCGCGCGTCGGGACAGTCTCGTGATGCGCTGCCGCACCACTTCCGCGCTGCCCACGCGAGCGGACTCCAGTTTCCTGGCCAAAATCGCGCCGTCACGTTCACGCAACTCCGCGCAGACCTCGAACAGACGCTCGGCCACGTCATGCTCCCCCCGCTCCAGCAGGGCGTCGAACGCCGCGCGGGCCGGCATGCCCCCGATGTGCGCGAGCACGGCAGTGGCGAGCGCTCCGCCGTCCACCTCATCAGCGGGGGGCCGGGACGGCCCCCCGTCGTCCGGCCCCATGCCATCCGCGTGTTGCCCCTCCGTCAGGGCGACCAGCACATCCGGGAATCGGAATCTTCCGGGCCATGTCTCCAGCAGGTCTCTTGGTACTCCGCTCACCTGTCGTCCCTTCCGATCACCGGCATGGCGGCAAGCTCGCTCAGCAGTGCCTTCGCCGGATACCGGGCCGGCTCTCCCAGGCTGTCCGCCTCTTCGAGGAGGTTGTGCCACTCGTGGTCGAGGAACCGGGCGAGCGCCCGCTGGCCGGGCGTGAGAATCGGGAGCATCGCGGGTCCGGAACCGGCAGTCTCCACCTCGGGCTCAGCCGCCGAGAGCGCCGCGAGGCGACGCGCCTCCGCCATGACCTGGCCCACCCGCCGCGCGTAGGTCAGGTGGTGGCTCCATTCGACCTGCCGGACGCCCAGATCCGTCGCGAGCTGGTCCATGTAGACGCGGGCGTCGAAGGCCGTACGAGGCAGTACGGCGGCGGTCCGCGTCCGGAAGTCGACCGTGGCCTCCTTGTCCGCCATGGCCAGGACGTCGGCGAACACGCCTCCCGGCCGGAACATCGCGCGGTGCATCCGTTGCCCGTCCTGGAACTTGAAGCGATGGTCGGCCCGTTCGAAATCCCTCGCGTCGGCGACAAGCCGCTCCCAGTCCAGCTGCAGGGTGACCGAGCGCTCCTGTCTCTCGGCCCAGGCGTTGATGTCCTGGAGCGGCACCGGGGCCCGTTCACCGGCGAAGCACTCCGCCGCCTGACCCGCCAGGCGGAGCCAGGCCGTAGGCAGCCCGTCGCCGAGCCTGCTGCCACTGCCGGCCAACGTCTCCTCCCAGACCGTCAGGCCGACGTCGCCGCCGTGCAGCAGCATCTCCGCGACTGCACCCACGAGGACGACCGTACGGTGCTCGTACGGAGCGTTCGACAGTTCGAGGGCGCTGTAGTAGAGCTGTTCGCCGAGTGGGCCGTGTTCGAGTGGCACGGCCACGGCCGCCAGGTCCACCGGCATGGACTCCCTGTCACCCAGCAACGGAGCCAGCAGGTACGCCTCCATGAAGGCGTGCCGCTGCCACGCGTCGTACAGGAGCCAAAGCTCCCACTGGCGGCGCCTTGGCCCGCCGTCCGCCGAGCGGGACAGCAAGGCGGCGGATTCCCTGCGCAGTCGTTCGGGCGATGTACCGGCCGCGAGGCGGTCGTCGAGCAGCGTCCACTCGTCGTAGACGACGGGAATCGAGGAGAGCGAGGGCAGGGACGGCAGGTAGTTCGGTCGGGCCTCGAGGTCGTCGTCGCCACCCCCGAACCAGTCGGGAATGCCCAGTTCTCGGGCGAAGTCGGCGGTGAAGTCGGAGTTCATGATGTGCAGCCCGAGCTCGGTGGTAGCCTGACCCCGCGCCGGGTTGACGGATCTGGTGCCGAGGGGACGGTAGCTGCCGACGAGCGTCTCGTGGTCTGACAGCACAGCCCGCGCCTGGGCCTTGGTGTTGCGCAGAGTCCGCTCCGTGTTCAGACGTTTGAGCAGCTCCGCATAGGCCCTCGCAGGTTGGTGCCCGTCCTTGAGCACCGGGTGCTGGAGGTGGACCGCGGCGCCCTGATCCCTGAGACGGAGGAGCTGTTGACCGAGCGCATCGGTGCACGCCTCGCTCTCCGCGGAGTCGTCGGTGACGGCAAGGCGTTCGGTGGCGCCGCCGATGGCGCTCTGCACGAGATCGACATACATGCCGTCCCAGACGGCTCTCACGACCGGGGCGCCGCGGTACACCGCCTCCACCGCGTCCATGAGCTCGCGCAGCACCCGGCCCCACGCCGCCGACCACTTGGAGCGGTACTCGACCTCGTCCTCCTTCCACGTCTCGGTCAGCTCGGGCAGCGAGACGTCGCGCTGCCGACTGCTCGCGTTCGCCGGGGATTCCGTGACCCGCTGCCGCCTTTCGAAGTCCGTCGGCAGGAGGGCGATCCTGCTCGCCGTTTCCCAGTACGGGTAGGTCCGCTTGGCCCAGCTGAGCAGGTCCGTCACACAACTCGGCGGCTCGTCGGTGCCCTCGGTGGGCTCCACCAGGACTCCGGCCCCCGTGTCCTCGCCGAATACGCTGCGGGATCCCACGTACGCGTACCGGTCGTCACAGATGACCGCCGAGGCCGAAGAGGAGCTGCTGCGTGCCTCCACCAGCACATTGCCGGGAAAGCGCGCCTGGAGGTCGAACAGCGCCGTGGCGACTCTTCCCTCCAGCTTGGCCGTCCGGTGGCTCCCCCACAGGAAGACGAGGGTGACGCCGCGCTTCGCAGCGAGTTCCAGTGAGGGCAGAACCTGGTGCAGCGCGTTGTAGGTGATGTGCGGCACCGCGAGAACGACCTGGTGTGCCGCAGACTCGACCAGATGGGTCACGACCCAGTTGACGCCCGCCCCGGCGGCCACCCGCTGCACGGAGCACCCCGCGCGCCGCGCCTCCGCTAGGTGGTCCATCGCCTGGCCGGCTCTCGCGCAGAGCTCGTGGTGCCGGGTCGGCAACTGCTCGAAGGGGACGGTGTTCAGGCCCTCCGCCAGCCGGTCCAGACCGACCAGAAGCGAGCGGAGGCTGTCGGGCGGGACGACCTCTAGTACCTGCCGGGACAGCAACTGCTGCACGAACCTGCTCTCGGGCCGAGTGCGCACCAGCTCGCGCACTCTCGCCTGGAAGAGCTGCACGGCGCGGCTGCCCCAGCCCTGTGGCATCTGCACCGGGGCGGCTGTCACCTGCCCCGTGGTGGGGTCCCGGTTCACCACGACCTCCACGGTGTTCCAGTGGACGGCCTCCGACGGACTGAGCAGTGGGTTGGCGAAGGACACGTTCAAGACCGGCTGACGCAGGCCGCCCTGTCGTTGGTCGGTGCGGACGGCTTCCCGCACCGCGCGCAGCAGGTCCCTCTGCGGGATGTCGGTCTCCGATATTCCCCGGGCGAGCGGCATTGCAGCGGCCCCCTGCGGGACCCGGTCCATGCCCTTCCGGTGCAGCAGGGCAACGGACGCCGTCACCGGGTCGAACAGGAACTTGTGTGTCTTCACGGTGACGGGGACCGTACTCTCCCCGTCATGCTCGCCGAGGACCGACTGGGCGGCCTGGGTGTTCTCGAGCGTGTTCGTGGTGAAGTCGACTGCGAGGAACCCTCGGCTCCACAGACCGTGCACCACGTCGAGCATGAGCCTGTTGGGCAGGCAGAACAGCTCCCCCAGTCCCCTGACGGTTCTACGACCGGCCGCCACCGCCCGGAGCACCAGGTCCTCCAGGGTCGAGGCACCGTCCTCCGCGCCGAGTTCCATCCGAAGCGTAATGACACGGCAGGGAATCGCGACAACAACGGTCTCAGGCATCGGACGCCCTCTGTCCGTCTACGGCATCGGACACGATCTCCCCCGTCACGGCGTCGACGATCCTGCCCACCTCGCGGAAGGTCTCGATCACCGTCCGCCAGTCCTTTCCGCCATGGCGTTCGAAGTGCTGCAGGTTGCCTACGACAATCAGCAGCTGCTGGGCCCGGGACAGCATCACGTTGACGACTTCGGGCTGGGCGGCATGCCCCACGTTCTGCCGGGGGTCGAGGCCCCGCTCGGTGCTGCGGACCAGTGAGACGATCACCGTCTTCGCCTGGCCGCCCTGGAACGAGTGGATCGTATGCACCCTCTTCTCGAGGAACCCACGGTCCAGTTCTTCGAGTTGTCGGCGATAGGGAGTCAGCACACTGAGCTTCTTGGGATCCTTGTCGTCCTCGAGACCGAGGTCACGCACGAGTTGGCGGATGATGGCAACCTCTCCGGAGTTCCACCAGTACCCCGCGTCCCCGCAGCTCGCGTGCTGGGAGGTGTCCAGCCAGACCAGGGGCGCGCCTCTCACGTAGTCGGGCTTGGTGGCCTTGTGGAACTCCTTGATCTCTGGGTCGGGTACGAGGAAGGTGCCCGTGCCGTCACTGCCGGGGTAGAAGGCTCGGGCGAAGGGCTGCGCGATGTCCGGGTGCATACGGAACTGCGTGTCGAGGGTGTCCACCGGGCACGACGCGTTGGCGCGCTGGCCCGCGCCCCTGGCGTCGAAGAACTTGGCGAACATCTGGATGAAGCCGGTGTAGCTCTCGCGGGCCGCGTAGTGCAGCTCGATGCGCTCGTCCCGGTGCGGGGCCAGGCTGTCCAGGAAGGCCTTGACGTCCTGGGCCCGGTGCGGTCCGAGCTGTAGATGGTCACCGACGAGGGTCCAGCGCACTCCGAGGACCAGCGGCATGATGATCTCCGTGGGCCACGCCTTGGCCGCCTCCTCAATGATGACCCAGTCGAAGACGTCAGCGGGGTCGCGGACCTCGTCGGTCAGGGTGCCCGCGATCGAGCAGGTCGCGAGGACGATGTCGGCGCCGACCCGGATACGCTCCATCAGCTCGAACATGTTCTCCTTGGCGACGCTGCCCCACCGGTGCATCAGCTTCACTTCCGAGGCGTTGAGCCCTGTCTGTGGACCCTCCTCGACACGTTTGCGAATACGCTCGACAAGGTCCTCGGCGATCGCCTCCGCAGTGAAACCACGCAACGCCTTGGGCAGATCCGTGACGTCCCTTCTGCGGGACAGCTCCCGGAGTATCAGGATGGACTGGTCCTCGATCGCCGGCTTCAGTAGTTCGACGCACTTTCCCGCCAACTGATCCAGGGCGTCGTTCGACTGCGCGCTCACCAGCACCCGGGCTCCGTGCTCCGTCCGCAGGAAGTCACGAAGCGCGTGGGCGACCACGGTGCTCTTGCCCGTGCCGGGCGGCCCCTGAAGGGCGTAGAAAGGGTGCAGCCTCAGCATGTCGGCGATGATCTCCGGGGCCTTCCCCCGCAGCGGTTTCTCATTGGGCAGCGCCGGGATGTGCAGCGTCGCCGCACGCCGACTGCGCAGTTCTATGGAGGACGGGCTGTGCAGAACACTCGCCAGGCCCGCCTTCTGACGCAGCGAGGCGAGTCCTCGCGTCTCCCTACGCAGTTGTACCTCGGTGCCGAGGTCCCCGAGCGGCCTGAGCCAGCCCTTCTCCGGAGGCTTCTTGTCCCCGTGTGACGACTCGACGACGATGGAGTCGGTGTCCAGGCGTTCCCGCACGTGGAAGGCCACAGAGCCGCTGCCGAAGTAGGGACTGGGGCGGTCGTCCACCACGGAGATCATCGCCCTGCCGTCCTCCGCGAGGAGTTCCTTGGCGAAGTCCCCGAGCGCCGGCCTGCGCCTGGCGTCGGAGCAGTACGCGGTGAGCAGTTCGTCGCCGTGCCGCCAACTGCGGTCCCTGCCCTTGTCGTGGGTCAGTACGAGTCGGCCGTCTTTCGTCTTGCGAAGAAGGTACGGGTATTGGCGGGCCCGCAGCGCCACAGCCTGGTAGTCCAGCATGAAGGACACGGCCCGCAGCATCTCCTGGACTTTGGCGTCCTGCTCGTCCCGCTCGCTGTTCTGGACCGCTTTGGTCAACTCTGCCCAGGACGGCCGGTCCTGCTGTTGGTCGTCGAGCGGCTGGCCCAGGCGGAACGGCACGAGGTCCACCTTGCCGACGCGTCGCTTGGGCCTGGTCGCCACGATCTCGGACGCGAACCGTTTGTCCGCGAGGTACTTGATGACCAGTGTGTCGGTGCGGGTTTCGGTGCGCCGCCCCATGATCGTCTGGCGGTAGAGGAACGCACAGAACCACACGGCCTGTTGCCCGACGAGCACCCATTCGGCCTCGGCTAGCGACCGGGGATCCCCCGGCACGAAGCCGACCGCACCACCGTGCCAGTGCACCAGCTCGGCCCCCCGCAGTTCTTCCTCCAGGAAGGCCTGCAGTTCCTGACAGCCCTGCGGGGTGTCCGGGCTGTGGTCGGTCCAGCCGCGCTTCTTGTAGATCGTGACCACGGACTGGTCGGGCATGAAAGCCAGCAGCCGGGGCCGGGTGTCCTGCGGCGCAGGATCCAGCGCCGTGCAGATGTCCGCCCAGTGCAACTGAAGAGCCGCCGACGCCTGGAAGGAGGTGCTGCGGCCCGTGGGCGAGTGGTCGAGCATCTCGAGCAGCGCGTCCCGCAGGGTGCGGGGCACCTTGGTGGAGAGAGTGAGCTGACGCCGCATCCCGGCGTGCAGCCGGGCGAGCGCCCCGGGGAGTTCCTCGCCCTCGGCACGCTCGACCGCGGCGCACTCCTTGGCGAGGATGTCCTCCAGAGAGCCCACGAAGAGCTCCCATCCCAGCACGCCAAGCCCGAAGACGTCGGTACTGCCATGGTCCAGGCGGCGCAGTTGAACGTCGCAGAAGACCGAGGGATGGTTCTCCGGTGCCAGGTAGGCCAGATGGTGGGCCTTCGTGACACCGGTCGGCGGGGTGAGGAAGAGGGCCTGCACGGCCTCGTCGTGCTTCGCTCGGCTGTTCGGCCCCTGCACCGAGTGAAGCAGATTGTTGAGCAGGGCGCTCAGCTCGAACCGTGCCAGGGAGAGCCTGGCACGGGCCGGATTCTGGTTCACCGAGCTGATTCGGACGGCCGCCAGAGTCAGGTTCCGATGCACGATGCGTGTTCCGTGCAACTGGCTCAGCGCGTCCGCCAGCAGGCTGAATTGCTCGAACGCCACCACAGGGTGGGTCTTGGCCCACTCGTTCACCACGGACTCCCACTCCTGGGCGAGGGGCATCCCTTCCAGGCGGGTCATGATGAACGCGACCCGCCAGGTCCTGTCGAATCCGCCGACCACGATCTCCGGCAGCGCCGGGTGCCCGAGCATCTTGAGACGGAGGAGGTTGCGCACTTCGTGGTCCCACAGGTCGCTACCCGCCTGGTCGACATCGAGGAAGAGCGTCACTTCCCGGACGTCGGTGGCGTGGTCCTTGTTCCGCAGGACGAAGTGGATCACCCGGCCCTTGATCAGCTCCTCGACACCGTCCACGAGCACATATCGGCCGTGCGCCGGTGTCTTGCCGGTGAACAGGTCGTTCAGCAGGTCGTTCAGGTACTCCGGCGGCAGTTCGTCATACATGCGTTTCCTCCGTGCCCCTGCCCTTGACCGGCCACGCGACAGGATTGATCCTCAAGACCAGGACCCCGTCGTCCGTGGCGACTGCGAGCCGTCCCTCAGACAGCGTCGTGAGCCGGAGGCAGGGAGCCCCCAGCCGTATACGGCGGACCGGCTTCCAGCCGGATCCCTGCCGGTTTCGCCACACCACAACCGTGCCTTCACGGCCGGCAGTCACCTTCGTCTCGGTTCCGCGGGGAGCGGGGACGAGTCCGTGGAGTGTGACGCAACCGACGATGCGCGAGTGCTGGTCGTCGGCACCCGGGGGGAGGAACGACTGTCCTTCGTCGGCGTCTGCGGCAGACAGGCTGTCGGGTAATGACGCTTCCGGCACTTCTTTGCCGTCCGCCGCGCGCAGCGTCCGTAATGTCGTCCGTCCAGCGCACTGCTCCGCCACCACGAGGGTTTCCGTGCCGTCGGCCAGGACGTGGCACCACAGTCCGCTGACCGCCGAGGGGATGTCCACCAGTGCGGCACCCGCGCCCGCGACGGCTGACGGATCCCAGAAGTGCACGGTGCAGTCACGCTCCGCGGCCGTAGCCAGGACGCGTCCGCTCTGCGGTCCCCGCAACGCGCCGATCGCCTTGATCGCCCCGGATGCTGTCGAGGCCTCAAGAATCTGCGGGTGTCCCGGTTCGGCGGGCGAGTTCACGACACGTACAACGCCGCGCGCGTCGCCGAGAACCGGGACGCTGCGTTCCGCGGACACCGGCAGGGCGGCCAACACCCGATTGGCGCCGTCCGTGGCTTCGGGCCCTTCGCCCTCCGCCTCGGGCATGATGCGCGGTCCGCGGTCGAGCGGACTCACTCTCCAGTGGGCGAGGCGACCGTCGTCCGACGCGGTGACGAGCCGGGCGCCTGCCCCCGGGTCCGTGACGCGCGTCAGACCCGACAACTCCGTACGCGCACGCAGCTGGTGCACCAGCGAGGGCGCCCCTCCGCCAACCTCCCACAGCCCCAGGAGTCCACACCGGTAGGCCGCCACGACGAGCTGATTTCCATCGGTGCCGGAGGCCAGGGCCAGCCCCACGACGTCGGTGGAGGCGGGGGACTCCGCCGTTGGACACAACTCCCCGCCCGGGCCGAGGAGCGCCAGGTACCCGGCCTCACCGGCGACGACGAAGCGTCGCGTGCCGTCGGGGATGGCCACCATGGCCGTGACCAGCTCGGCGGACGACGTCGCCAAGGGCTGCGGATGCTCCGCGTCGGTGTCCCACAGTTGAAGTGTCCTGTTGTCGTGGGCGACGGCCAGGACTCCCGGCCCGGCGGGCCCATCGGCCGCCTCCTCGCTGACGCTGGCCGAGCCGTGTGCGGCGAGCGCGCTCACCGGCTTGTCGCACCCCCGCAGCAGCACGACAGGGCCGTGTTCTTTCCACGGTTCCCACACCACGACCGTTCCGTCGAGGAAACCGGTCACCAGCCATGTCGCGTCGGGGCGCGCGACCAGTGCGGTCACCGCGGCGTCGGCGCCGACTCGCAGATGCAGTGGCACGCGCCGCATCCGCCCCCAGCACACCTCCCAGGCGGCTCCGGGCCCCGCCTCGTGCAGGACCCCGGCGGCCCGCAGTCCGCCGAGCTGGCGCAGGCCCGGCCGATCGTCCGGCGCGGATTCCTTGATCAGGTGCGCCGACGCGACCGTTCCCAGCACCCCGACCGGCAGTTGGGCGGACGTGGCTCCGGTGCCGGGCCCGGGGGTGAGTGCCAGCGTGCTCAACGAGGCCGGCGCCAGTCGGTCGACGACGGCTGGCCGCGCGGCCAGCGCCGCCCATCCGTCCGGACCACAGTCGGCGGCGTACTCCGCGAGCCTGGCGGCAAGGTGCGGGCTGAGCGGCAGCCCGGTGTCGGCCTGCTCCGCCGCCAGATCCAGCAGGGCCACGAACATCGCGTATCTGCCGCCCGGAGTGGCGTCGGCGAGCAGTTGCTCGGCATAGGTGCGGTGCGCCAGCCGGTACACGCTGCGCCGGTCCTCCCCGTCCAGCAGGACGTAGGCCGCAGCGCGACTCAGGAAAAGTCTCAGCTGATGGTCGTCGACTCGGTCGTCGGCTCCGGCAATGCCCGCCGCCGCCTGTGTCCAGATGCCATCCGCGAGGGGCAGACCGCGGCCATGCGCGTAGGCGAGGGCGCGCAGCAACGGTTCGGCCACGGCAAGTCCCGCGGTTATGCGCGCGACCGCGGCTCCGAAGAGACCCTTCTGGTCTCGTTCGAGCAGCGGACCGAGGGCGGCCCGCGTGTCCGACGCGGTGGACGCGACGGTGGGCCGCTCCTCGATCTCCTGGACCACCAGAGCAGCCTGGAGGAACTGCCATGCTCCTCTGCCCACGTGGTCTGCAACCACCTCGGCCACCTCGTGGGCGACCGCCTCGTGCCAGTCCGCCTCCCCGGCGGGGGTGCGTTCGCGGAGAATCCGGCGTATGTGGTGTTCGGTGTACTCACGGACCGCTGTGGGATCGGGTTCAAGGGTGAGCACATCGGCGTGTCCGGTCCCGGTGCCCAATACCTCCAGCAGGTCGACGCGACCGCTTGTCTCCTCTGCCCAGCCTCCTGAAGCGGACCAGAACGAGGAGGGCCGGGTACCGATCAGGAGCCGGACACCAGGGATCGTGGTCAGGTCCCGCAGCAGGGCAGCCACGCGGAGCGGATCCCTGGCCTCGTCCAACGCATCGGCCACGATCAGCGCCCCGGTCGGCGTCCGCGCATTCGTGCCAGGACCAGTGCCGCCGCCAGGATCGGCCAATTCGGCCAGGCGGCGGCGTACGGCGTCGGCCGGTTCACCGCCTGCGGAGGAACCGGCCCTGTCGGATCCGTCGACCCTCACAGCGAGTAGGTCGGCCAGTTGCCGAACGACATCGGCGGGCGTGCTGCCGGTGAGCGCCAGCACGGCGGCGAGGCGACGGGGTTCGTTGACGCCGGGATGCCCGCCTGGGACGCCGGTTCCGGCGGAGCCCGCGACGGGCCCCGTTCGGTCCCGGCCGCCCACCCTGCGGCGGGACCATCGCATGACCGTCTCGCCGAGGAGTGCGGACTTCCCCACACCGGGCACGCCCGTGACGGCAAGTACGTCGGCCCCTCCGGGATCAGCGCACCATGAGTCGACGGCTCGTAAGTCCTTGGCCCGGCCGGTGAAATGGTGGACCAGCTCGAGGAAGCCCGCCGTGTCCGGGCCCTGCAGGTGCGGATGTTCCTCGGGCGCATGGTCGAAGTTGCTTTGCAACCGACGCTGCTCGGCGACGGTGATGGCACCGGCGAGCGGCACTCGGTCGCGCAGCACCAGAGGGAGCTCGTCGCATGCATCTTCTCCGACGAGCTCGGCATGGCAACCGTTGTCCGAGAAGTGCTTCTGCAGGTCTCTCAGGGTGAAGACCTTGTCGATCGCGGTCTTGTTGTCGACCCAACTCTCGAGAACGCGACGGAACGTCCCCAGATAGCCCTGCGCCGCTCCCCTGCCCGTGCCGATCAGCAAGAGCGACTGGGTCCGAGGTTGCCCCGCGCCATTGAATCGCCGTGCCACATCCAGGGCGAAGTACTCAGAATTGCACGCCTCGAACACCACGATCGCCCAGAGTCTCTCATCGTGCAGACGTCTCTCCTGCTCCTTGTGGACATGGTGGGCGACCATGTCGGGCGTCACCCGGGCGTTGCCGTCGCGCTTCTCGGCGCCCGGCACGAGCAGTACGGATCCCATCGGCGTCATGCAGCCGTGGCCGACCCACAGAAGAACCGACGGCTGCGGCTCGTCATCCCCGTGTTCCCCGGACCAGTGCGCCAGCGCCTCGTCGGCTTCGGCCAACGACCGCACCGAAGTACCGGCGAACACCGGCTCGACGGCACGCCCGCTCATCCGCCGCAGGACCGCCTCGGCGAGGGCAGCCTCGTCCGCCATCGTCTCGTCGTCCTCGTCGTCGTCGCCGAAGCCGACCACCCGCCCCACCGGGAGGGTGTGAATGGCAAACAGATCCACGTCATCGTGCTCCGAGTCGAAGTGCTGGGCCATGGTGTCAGAGGTGCTGCTCCGAAGCCACGACGAGCACGAGCCGGGTCACCGGCTCGCTTCCGCCTACCACTTCGATCTCGTACAGTCCCGGCCGGGAGACGGCACATCTCGCCACCAGCCGCCCTTCCTCTCCGGGCACCGGTCTCAGCTCGAGGTGGACGACCTCACCGAGCCCGCTGACCTCAGTGGCCGTGCACCGCAGCCCGAGGGCTCCGTCCCAACCGGACACCTCGACGGTGAAGGGCACGCCGGGCTCGACCCACTCGGGCACTTCCAGCTCGAACCCGCCTTCACCCAGCATCGAGCCCAGTTCGTCGGGGTGTCTCATCCCTCGCAGCATGCCGCACGCCAAGTCGATGACAGTGCGGCTGCGGGCAAGGGCCCCGTGTTCCTGAAAGACCGTGACGGGCTGCGCGTTGCCGCCCCTGAGATGCGCGGCGAACTGGTACACGGTGCCGTCGCCCTTGCGGTCCTCGGTCCGCGGGCGCTTTTGGGTGTCGAGCAGGACACGGTCGTCGGAACGGTCCCGTACGAACATGAACCGCTGGCCGATGGCTCTGTCCGACTGCATGCGGTAACTCTGCAGGGTGCGCTTGCCCAAGCCGACCACCATGCTGTGGTCGGGAAGCATGGTGCTCTGCCTGGTCTCCCGCCAGTGCAGGGTCTCTTGCACCAGGTCGCGGCGGCCGCCCAGCGCCACGAGGTCATCGGCGGTCGGCACCCGCATCTCGGCGCCGATGTCCAGCGCGCGGTAGGAGGGCAGTAGGTCGTACAGTCCCGGCATCGTCGGGACCGACTCACGCAGGTCAGCGGGTGGCAGGAGAAGCGGCCCTCCCTTGCCGGAGTTGAGCATGATGGCCGCCTTCACCGAGCCACTGAAGGGGGTGCCGACGGTCAGCACGGCCCGGATGTCGTCCCGGAAGCTCCCATGGCAGAGAAGCTCCCGTACAAGAAGGCCGCCCATGGAGTGGGCGACAAACAGGATCCGGGCCGGTCCCGCCTCGGGCCGGCCGGAAAGGTAGTGAGCGTGGGCGGGGTGCTCACGCCAGGCCTTGAGGTGACGACGGGCCGCGTCCGCCAGCAGGCCCCCGTTGTATGCGACCGACAGGCGCCAGTCGTAGGGGAACGCCAGGACCGCGCTGCGGTGCACGGCCGTCCGGCGCAGCTCTTTGACCAGCTGATTGTACGGCTGTGCGGAGCCGAGCCCGGGCAGAGAATCGGCGACGTTCAACAGGCCGGTCGGCTCGATCCTCCCGATGTCTCCCGCACGCTCTTCGTCGGAGACGGCCAGCGCCCGCAGTCGGTCGGTGTGCATCCGCGCCGAGTACTGGAAAAGCTTCCTGACGCCCCACAGCTGCTTGCCGCTCTCCGCGTCCTTCAGTGCACTGCCCATGATGCCCGGTACGACGATCACGGCATCGTGGAGCAGCCGTTGAGGTACACGCTGCTTGCTCATCCCCGTCCCCCAGAGGTACCGCCACCAGCGCGCCCCCTTGCGCAACTCCGTAGCAGTGGCCAAGGACGCTAGCACAGAAGCGACAAACGCACATTGCTTCGTAGAGCGGACCAACTATCACTTGAAGCACGGAAGTTCATCTTTGCGCCCCCCTGCTCGCTCTCGAGGATCCGACCCGGCCCATGGACTGGAAAACCGCCTAGCCGGCGGCAGGCCCCGTGGAACTTCCGTGAGGCGTACTCCCTGGACTCAACCAGTCGGCGCAACACCGGCTTCCTGAGGCGATAAGACCTTCGGCGGGTGTCCTCCAGCCGAGCGATTTGCGGGACCTGGTGTTGAGCGCGAGAGCAACGGCTTCAGGGATGGATGTTCAAAGTCGGGTGTTGGACACCAAGATCCGGACCATTCCCGGACCAAGTCGGCGCCCGCCGCCGACAGCAGTCCCGTTTCCGCAGGTCGCGCGGGCACGGCGCGTGTACCACCATGAGACGAAGAACATTCTTTGCAGCTATTCCCCGAAGAAACTTGGGTTCTTCTAGAGGGACCGATAGAGCGACCAAGTTGGTTGCCTGGAGGGAACTTTGCCCCTCCAGGCAACCTCAGGCTCGCGTTCAGTTCTCCAGGCGCCAGTGCTGGTTCGCACCGCCCGAGCAACTCCACAGCTGGACTTTCGTCCCGTTGGCGGTCCCCTGGCCGCCGGCGTCCAGGCAGAGCCCCGACTGCGCTGCTGTGAGCGTGCCGTCGGGATTGACGTTCCATTGCTGGTCCGCCTGCCCGCTGCAGTCCCAGATCGCCGCCGGGGTGCCGTTGCCCGCTGCCTGTCCGACGCCGAGGCACTTGTTGCCGTAGACAACCAGCTGCTTTCCGGCGGTGTGGGTCCACCGTTGGTTGGAGTTACCGTTGCAGTCCCACAGTTGTGCCTGCGTGCCGTTGGCCGTGGTGGAGTTGTTGATGTCCAGGCACCGCCCCGACGGCTGGCCGATGATCTTCTGGTTGCCGGAGGGCTGCGGCGGCTGCGGGTTCGAGCCGAACTGTGTGAAGAACTGCCACACCGCTGCCGACGTCCAGGTGCGCCAGCCGGAACCGGTGGAACCGTCGATGGGACCGGGGTCGTGGCCCGCTCCGTCGTACGCGGCCCAGACGACGGGGTATCCGGACCTGCATCCGGAGTAGGTGGTGATGGTGTGCGTCAGGCTACCGTTGGGCGGCTCGGGCGGGTTCTGACGGGTGCAGCCGTTGTTCCGGACGAAGGTGTCGCGCAGTTCCCGTCCTGCCGAGATGGGCAGCACGTTGTCCCTCAGGCCGTGCAGACCCATGTAGGCGATTGGCTGAGTGCCGCCGTTGCACCCACTGAGGTTCGCGCCGGAGAAGACCGCGACCGCGCGGAAGACCGTCGCCCGGGAGCAGGCGAGGGCGTACGACATCCCGCCGCCGTAGCTGAAGCCGGTGGCGAACAACTGGGTGGTGTCGACGCACAGGGCTGCTTCGATCTGGCTGACCATGGCGTCGACGAAGGCCACGTCCTGGCCGCCGGGGTTGGCCCAGCCGTTGCCGTTGCCCTGGGGGGCGACGAAGATCGTGCTGTTGTTCGCGTTGTCCGCCAGGCGCCGCAGGCCGTAGTAGGACCAGTTGTACCCGTCGCTTCCGCCGGAGTCGACGTCGTTGGCCGTGCCGCCCCGCCAGTGGAGACCGAAGATCAGCCGGTAGGGGTGGTTGCGGTCGTAGCCGGCAGGGACCCGCAGTATGTAACTGCGCGTCTGGCCGCCGCTCTGAATGGTGTGTGTACCACTCGTCAGGCCGGGGGCCTTGCCGCAGCCGGCGGTCGCCCGGACGGCGCCGGTGGTCGTGGCCGACGCGGGCGCGTGGAGGGCGCTGCTGAACGAGGTGCCCGCAGTCGCCAGGATGAGAAGTACCGCGGCCACGATGGACATTAAGAGCGGTTTGCGTTTCATACACGCCTTCTTCCGTAGTCGAGGGATGGGCGGGGTGCGGTTCAGACCCCGGTGATGGTCCACTGGTTGTTGGTGCTGGAGTTCGGTGTCCACATCACCGTGGTCGAGCCCGCCGTGGTGCTGCCGCTTCCGTCAAGGGCGGTGCCGGTGCCCCGATTGACGATCTGGTAGCGGTTGCCGCCGAGGCTGCCCAGCGACCACTGCTGGTTGTTGCCGCCGTTCCACGCCTCCTGGCGGGCGGGAGCGCCGTTGGCGGAGTTGCCCCAACTGTCGGCGGCCATGCCGTTGGTGCGGTTCATGATGCGGTAGTAGCCGTTGCCGAGGTCGATCAGCTGCCACTGCAGGTTGGTGCTCCCGTCGTAGTTCCACTGCTTGAGGTTGGAGCCGGAGGCGACGTCGCCCCCGCTGTCGAGCACCAGTCCGCCGGCCACGTTGGCGATCTTCACCCAGGTCGTGGAGCCGCCCGGCGCGCCCAGGACGGGGATCTCACCGGAGAAGGTGAGCTTGACCGTGTACGCCAGGGCGCTGAACGGCGGGTTGGACGAGGGCATGGTGAGGTGCAGGCCCGAGGCGTCCTGGGCCGGTGCGGGCAGGTTGATGTAGGAACCGGCCGTGTTGTTCAGGAGTTGAGCGCCCGTCAGGCTGCTGAGGTTGATCTGGTTCGAGTTCAGCGTCGTGATGGTCATGGTGCCGCCCTGCCAGCCCAGGGCGGTGGCGTACAGGACCTTGTTGTCCCGGCTGCGGGTGAACCGGATGTCCTGCGGTTTGCCGGCCACCGGTCCGCTGAACGAGCCTCCGCCCATCTTGGTGGGACCCTCGCCGTAACTGGCCCAGGAGCGGGTGCCGTAGACCGCCTCTCCGAAACGGCCGAGCCAGTCCCCCATGGCGAGCAGGATGGACTGCTGCCCGGAGGGGATGGTGCCGTCGGCCATCGGGGCGATGTTCAGCAGCATGCTGCCTCCCTTGCTGACCCGGTCGATCAGCGAGTGGAGCAGTGCCTGCGTCGAGTAGTAGCCGATGCCCACCGTGTAGCACCAACTGGAGGAGGAGATGCTGTCGTCGGTCAGCCAGTAGGGGGTGAGCAGCCCTGCCGGGCCGCCGCGCTCGAAGTCGAAGACCTCGCCCCTGTTGTTGAGGCCGTCCTTGTAGGTCGCGACCACGTCCTTGTTCCACGCGACCGCCTGGTTGTAGTAGTGCGCGAGGAACTGGAGCCGGTAGGACTCCTCCACCAGGTGCAGGTTGAAGTCCTGCCAGACCAGATCCGGCTGGTAGCCGTCGATGACCTCGACCAGCTTGTCGTACCAGAGCTTGTTCTCCGCGGCCGAGCCCTGCTGGCCATAGAGGATGCGCAGCCTCGGGTCCGACTGGGACGGCACGTTGTCGTAGAAGCCGGTGAAGTGGTAGGCGTGGTGCAGCGAGGCCATGAACTTCAGCCCCTGCCCGCGGATGGCCTGCGCGTGCAGCCCCACGAGGTCGAGTCCGGGGCCGTGCTGGACCGAGTTCCACGGGTTGGAGCGGCTGTTCCACATGGAAAAGCCGTCGTGGTGCTCGGCGACCGGGCCGGCGAACTTGGCCCCCGCGGCCTTGAACAGCCGCGCCCAGGCGTCCGGATCCCAGTTGCCGCCCTGGGAAGCCAGCTTCGGGGCGAACTGAACGAATCTGCCGGCCTTGTCGCGGGCGCCGTCGATGAAGTTGTTGTACGGCCAGACCGAGGGGTCGCCGTAGGTGGCCTTGTGATGGTTGTTCTCGGCCGAGCCGCCGATGTACATGTTGCGCGGATACCACTCGTTCCCAAACGCGGGGACGCTGAAGACGCCCCAGTGGTAGTAGATGCCGAACTTGCCGTCCTGGAACCACGCCGGGGCCGGGGGGTGCTGGTCCACGGAGGACCAGCTCGCGGTATAGCTTCCGGGACCGTCGGTCGCGGCCGCCTCGGGGGCGAACCGCAGCAGGCCGAAGGCCGTGGCCGCGCCGGCCGCCGCCAGCAGTCGGCGCCGGCTGAGCGGCAGGGAAGAGGAAGACATCTGGGAGCCTCTCGGGAAATTGACGGAGGTGGTGAGGGAGCCGGTGGTCGTCAGCCGGTCACCGGATCAGTCGCGCGTCCACTTCTGGTTGCTGCTTCCGTTGCAGGTCCACAGCTGCAGCAAGGTGCCGTTGGCCGTTCCCGCGCCGGTGGCGTCCAGGCACAGGCCGGACTGGTCACCGGTGATCGTGCCGTCGGCGTGGATCGTCCACTTCTGATTGCTGCCGCCGTTGCAGTCCCAGATGTCCACCTTGGTACCGGGGCTGGTGCCCTGGCCCGCGGCGTCCAGGCAGTCGCTCCCGTAGACCCGCAACTCACCGGCCGAGGTGTTCGTCCACTGCTGGTTGCTGCCGCCGTTGCAGTCCCACAGATCCACTTGGGTGCCGGCTGTCTGCGACTGGTTCGGCACGTCCACGCACCGGCCGGAACCGACTCCGACGATCGCGCCGGTCGTGCCGCCGTCGTTTCCGCCGCTGCCGGGCGTGATGGACAGGTTGTCGAACTGCGCCGTCTCGCCCTGGCTGGTCCCGTAGCCGATCTGCCCGGCGGCCCAGGTGCGGTCATTCACGGTACCCACCGTGGCGCCGTCGATGACGGCGGTGATCGCGGTGCCGGAGAAGGTGAGGGCCATGGTGTGCCACCGGTTGGTGCCCAGCGCGCCGGTCGTCCCGCGGGTCAAGGTGGCGACGCTGCCGTTGGTGTTCGAGTTCAGGATCGACCAGGCCCCGGTGTCACTCACCCGCAGACGGTAGGCGTTCTGCCCTCCGGTACGGTCGTAGTCGTGTCCGCCCGCACGGCCGATCAACTCGGCGTATCCGGGCTGCTCGAGCATCACCTCGGACGAGACGGTGTAGTTGCCCCAGCTCACGTCACCGAGCAGGGCGTGCGGATCGGTCAGCGCGTCCCAGGTGATCGGCTTCTGCGGGCTCATCTGGCGCACGCACTTGCCGCCACGGCCGCCGCCGCAGCCCACCACCTCGAAGGCGCCCTGCCAGTCCATGAGGTACTTCGCCTCGGTGCCGGTGGCGTTGCCGTCGAAGGAGTCGCCGTACGGCAGCTTCAGCGTGCCCCGGGCGGGACCGGTGGCGGTGCCCTTGCCCTGTCCGGTCGTGGTGGTCAGGGTGTACATGTGGCCGGGCTGTACGGTCAGGCTGAAACCGCTGCCGGACGGGGTGATGTCCGTGGCGTGCACGAAGTGGTCGGCCGGGTTGTTGGATCTGACGTCGGTGGACCAGACGTGGACGGTTTTGTTGGACAGCCCCCCGGTGACGTTGAAGTTCAGCGTCTGGGCGCTGCCGGCGTCCATCGTTTCGATGACCGTGGAGTAGTCGGAGTTGTTGGGGGACTTGAGTGAGACGTAGCTTCCGTTGGCGCGGTTGCCGCCGATGTAGCCGCTGGAGGCGTCGAGATACCGCCACCCCGGGGCGGTGAACTGGCTGGTGTGTGCCATCACCCAGGTGTTCTTGCCGACCGAGTAGGAGCCGGACCACGGCTGCGAGGCCAGGGCGAGACCCATGGTGGGGTACGGCAGGTTGGGTGTGAGCGCGGCGACCACCGGCCAGTTGAAGTACGCGGTCATCCGTCCGTCGATGTATCCGCGGTTGATGCCGCGGGCCACGGCCTGCGCTCCCCCGTCGTAGTCGTCCGAGCCGTTCTCGCTCGCCCACAACGGCTTGCCGGACGATGTGGCGGCCGACGGCACCGAGCAGTTGGACTGGGACGACCGATAGCCGCAGGGATAGTGCGTGCCGATGACGCTCACCGCGGCGGCGAACGCCTGGTTGGAGTTGACGTCGTTCGCCACGGACCAGTCCGAGTCGGCGGCCACGATCTTGACGTTGCCGTAGCCGTTGCTGTTGAGCGCGCCTCGCAGCTGCTGGTACCAGGAGACGTTGTAGCCTCGCTCGTTCCACCCGCCGAGGTAGTCGATGCTCAGCCCGTGCTGTTTGGCGCAGCCCAGCCACGAGAGCAGATAGTTGATGGTGTCGGTGGACCAGAAGTTGCCGCCGCCGAGCCAGCCGGGCGCGCCCCAGGCGAGCCCGTTCAGCTTGATGTCCGGGTTGCGCGCCTTGGCCTGCTCCATCAGCCACCATTCGTAGCCCCGGTTGCAGTTCAGGTCGGACCGGGTGTGCTGGTGACTGGGCTCGGCCCCTGAGGTGGAGTTGGTGTCACCGCCGATCTCGGCCTTGAGCATCTGCAGGGAGGCGCCGTAGCCGGGCCGGAACAGGTAGTCGAGGATCTGGCCGCGCTGGGGCTCGGGATAGTCGATCAGGAGTCTGCTGTTGCCTCCCCCGCCGCTGATCGCGCCGACGCCGTCGAAGGTCCGGCCGCCGGACGCGCCGTTGATCGTGATGGAGGTGGCGGCCTGGGCCGGCGCGGCTGCCGTGCTCACGATGCCGCCGGCGGTCAGGAGGAGGCCCGCGAGCACGGCCGTCGGGGCGCGCATGCGCCGGAACAACCGGCTGAATGCTGACACGGTGGGTTCCTTTCACAGGTAGGAGGTGTCCCGTGGCCGCCGGGGGGTTTGGCCATCGGGCGCAATGGCTGTGCTGTTCGTGGTAGCCGTGGCTGCACGGTGGCCGGAGGTCGCTCTGGCCGGCGTCCGTTGAGCCGCCGTCAGCGGAGGATGAAGTCCTGGTTCGTGCCGGGCATGTTCTTGCACTGCCACTGGTCCAGTTGCTGCCCCAGGTTGCCGCCGGCGCCGTAGACGTCCAGGCACAGACCGCTGTTCTTGTTCTGGAAGGCGTAGGAGCCGTCGAACTGCCGCAGGGGCAGCCAGAGGCTGCCGGCCGCCGCGCCGGGGGCCTGCTGGACGATGTCCGGGATGCCCGCCGCCGTGGAACTGCCGGCCACCGCCACGTCCAGACCCGAGTTCTGGGCCCGCAGTTCGCCGTAGCCGCCCGAGGCGGGCACGAACCGGAACTGCTGGTTGCCCTGCCCGTTGCAGGTCCACTGGTCGATCGCGGCGCCTGCGCTGCCGGAGTTGCCGTACACGTCCATGCACAGGTTGTTGCCGGCTACCACCAGTTGGTGGTAGCCGTCCGGGAAGCCGCCCCCGGACGAGGCCGGTGTCAGATAGACGGCGAACGCGTCGTGCGCGCCCTGGAACGTGATCGGCACGGTGATCGAGCCGCCCGAGGTGCTCACGTTCTGCTCGTACACCGTCTGTGGGGCGCCGAGCGGCGACTGGTCCGGGATGCGGTGCACGGTGACGTGCACGCTGTCGGCGTTCGCCAGCCAGGGTACGGACGACAGCCCGTCGAAGGTCACGGACGCGGCGCCTGTGTACCCGTTCGAGTCGCCGATGACCGCCACCGCGCGCTTGTTCGCGGAGTCCTCGGAGGCCGAGATCGCCGTCGAGCCGGCCTGGCCGGAGGTGTCGACGAGGGTGCCGGTCATGTCGGCGTAGTCCCGAAGCGCCCACCAGTTGCCGGTCGGCTGCCAGCTGCCACCGCTCTGGGTCAGGACTCCGGTCAGGTTCGGGGTGACGCAGCACACCCAGTTGCCGCGCATCGCGTTGGTGTACCCGGACTGCGCGAACCGCGCCAAATACCACGCCGTCACCCCGGCAGTCTGCCGATCGGCCGGCTGGTACTCGTTCGAGGACAGCGGCAGCGGACCGATACCCGCCGCGGTCAGGGCGCTGTTCAGGGTCCGCGCGACGGTGACCGGGTCGTCGACATCGCCCTCGTTGTGGTTGGCGATCATGTCCGGCACCGTCCCGGCCGCCTTCACGTGCGCGAGCCAGGTCCGCCATTCACCCGGGTTGCGCTCCGGGGTGAACGCGAGTGACGGCCCGACGATCTGCGCCCCGGGGGCGATGCGCCGGATCTCCCGGTAGGCGGTGTCCCACATCTGGAAGTACTGGGCGCTGTTCACACCCCGGGTCCAGAAGGCGGAGATGTCCGGCTCGTTCCAGATGTCGTAGGAGAACGTGAGCCCCGAAGCCTGCAGCGCTCCCACGGTGGAGTCGATGAAGCTGACCCAGTTGGAGCAGTCGCCGTTGTCGCACGGGTACCTCGTGTTCGACGGCTGGCCGCCGTTCGCGCCGTAGATGTCGCTCACCAGCACCTGGTACTGCGCGTGATAGGGCGGCCGGGTGAGCCGTTTCGCCTGCGCGACGATGGAGTCGACGTCGGCCCGGGTGGCCGAGCCGTACTGGTAGCCGTCCCTGATCCAGCCGCCGGAGAACCACCCACCGCCGCGGAAGGCGTTGATCCCCAGCGGCTGGATGAACTGGTCCACCGGCCGGCTGCCGTCTTCGCTGATGCCGTAGAGGAACCCCTCCCCCACGCCGGTCGACGGCCCGCGGGTGGACGCCAGGTGCACGCTCAGCGACTTGTCCGCGGCGGCCTGGCTCGTGGCCGTCGACAGCAGCGGCAGCACGAGTGCCAGGACGATGCCGACCAGCAGTACCAGACGGCCGGGTCTCGCTCTCGTCCTCATCCGATCCTCCTGCGGTTCGGCGCCGCTGCGCCGCGGCGCGTGTGATGCGGTGGGGTGCGGTGACGCGCCGGGGCGGTGCTCGGGTGCCGCCCTGGCGCCGGGTGACGGGTCCCTCAGGGGGTCAGCCCAGTGACCATCGCTGGTTGGATCCCCCGTTGCAGGTCCACAGTTCGACGGGGGTGCCGTTGGCGGTGGCGGCGCCAGTCACGTCCAGGCACAGGCCGGACTGGGCGTTGGTGACGGTGCCGTCCGTGTTGACGTTCCACTGCTGGTTGGCCTGGCCGTTGCAGGTCCAGGTGATGACCTTGGTACCGGAGCTGGTGCCGCGGCCCGAGGCGTCCAGGCACAGCCGGTTGCCGCCGGAGTACACGGTGAGCTCCTGGGCGGCGGTCTTCGACCAGGTCTGGTTCGCCGCGCCGGTGCAGTCCTGTATCTGGGTCTGCGTACCCGGCGCCATGGACGCGCCCGGCACATCCAGACACCTGCCCGCGCCCACCGCTCTCAGTGCACCCGTCGTGCTACCGCCGCCGCTGCCCACCCCGTAGCCGGCGGCGGTGATGGCGGCCTGCACGGCGTTCTCGGTGGCGTCGGAGGGGTAGCCCGCCGTCATCGCGCCTTCGAAGAACTCGCCGGTACCCGAGACACTGTTGTCGCCCCCGGTGCCGAGCAGGACCGAACTGTCGAGCTTCATCGGTGAATACCCGTTGGGCAAGGGACCGGAGAAGGTGGTGGTAAGGCCGCCGCTGCTGCCGTTGCCGTATTTGAGAGTGAAATTGCTGGTGCCGTTGTTCTTCAGCCACGCGCTGACGAACGGGTAGTGCACGCCGGTGTTGTTGGGGTCCTTGTTGGAGCCGGTGTTGGTGTGGTACATGCCGTTCTCCAGATCGGCCTCGACCCATGGGCCGTTGCCGGTGCATCCGTTGAACCAGCAGGCGTTGCCCCAGTAGATGGCGTTCATGGTGGCGTTGCCTGTGTCGGTGTGGGAGTTCTCGCCGCTGCCGTAGTCGAAGCAGCACCACTGGTTGGTGTAGTTCGACGACGTCACCATGTAGATGCCTTCGGGCTGGGAACCGGTGGCCACGCCCTTCGCGTGGTCGATCCGGTAGCCGACACCCTGCTTGACCTTGACACCGAAGACCTGGTGGCCGGCCGCGGTCACCGGCAGGGCCATGGCGTCCGCCCCGACGTCGGATCCGTTGGGCCCGGGTCCCTTCCAGAAGCCGCCCCAGGAGATCGGCAGGTCGTTGTGCATGGCGGTCTGGTCGTAGATCTTCGTGATCGTGCACGACGTGCCCGAGCAGAACGAGACCTGGGAAGCCGCGTCGGCGTACCCGCCCGCGCTGAGAACTCCGATGTCGCGGTAGCTGTGGTCGGAGGACCGCTGGATCTGGTACAGCGGCCCGTCGTACGACGCGAACAGCGCCCTGGTGGTGGCATGCGCCGTCACACACGGCTTACCGCCCGCCGCGTAGATGTCGCACGGAAGTGACGCGTCCGCCGCGGAGGCGTTCGGTGACGGGGCCGCCCGGTGGGCGGCGGCGGTCGTGCCGGTCCGTGGGGACTTGGCGAACGCCGGTGTACCGAACGCGGCCACGGCCATCACCAGGGCGACGAGGAGCACGGCTTTCCATCGCCTTCGGCGGCGATCGGTGACTGACTTGCGCATGAAGACCTCCTCAGTGCCCAGGCCGCCGGACGGCGGCGCCGAAGCTGCCAGTGGTCGGTGCGAAGGCGCCCGGCCGCCCCCATGAGGCAGGCCTGCGGGCCTGCCCCGCTGAGCCGCGGAAGGGACTCATCCCAGCGTCCACCGCTGACTGCTGCTGCCGTCGCAGGTAGACAGCTCGGCGAGGGCTCCGTCGGCGCCGGCCGCTCCGGCGACGTCCAGGCACAGGCCGGACTGGACGCCTGTGATCGTGCCGCCCGAGTTCAGCGTCCACTGCTGGTTGGTCTGGCCGTTGCACGGCCAGATCTCCACCTTCGTGCCGGGGGTGGTCTGGTTGTTGTAGGCGTCCAGACACACCTGGCCGCTGCCGGAGTAGACGGTGAGCTGGTGGGAGGCGGTATGCGTCCAGATCTGGTTGGCCCCGCCGTTGCAGCTCCAGATCTCCACCTGGGTACCTGCGGTCGTGGTGGACTTCGGGACGTCCAGGCACTTGCCCGCTCCCACCGCGCGCAGCTCACCGGTCACGCTGCTGCCGCCGCCGCTGGTGCCGCCCGCGACCCGGTACATCACCGTGCCGTGCGCCGGCACCGAGGCGCTGATCGTGCCGACGCTGGTCGAGGACGCGCCCGACCACAGGTCGGTCAGGGTGTAGGCGGACGCCCCGGTTTTCCCGATCGCGGCCGCGGTGGTGGTGATGGTCGCTTTCGAGCCCGTCTCGTTGAACAGCGCCACCGACACGTCCCCGTTGGCCAGGGGCTTGGCCAGCACGTCCAGGCCGCCCGAGGAGGACACCATGGTGCCCTGTCTGCCCAGGGGGTCCTGGTCGACCGCGATCACACGGGAGTTGGTCAACGTGGCCAAGGTGTCCGCACTGGCTGAGGGGATGTTGGTGCCCGCGATCAGCGGCGCGGCCATCTCCGCCCACAGACTGAACTCACTGCGGCTCTCGGTGGCCGTCATCGAGCCGTTGCCGACCTCCAGCATGTCCGGGTCGTTCCAGTGGCCAGGGCCGGCGTAGGAGGCCAGTCCCACGTTGCTGTGGAAGATCGACAGCATGCTCGAGAAGGTCGGGCTGATGTCCCCGGTGGTGCGCCAGCTGTTGCCCACGTCCGCGCCCCAGGTCCACACGTTCTCCTGGCCCCAGTTGCACAGGCTGAACAGGATCGGCCGGCCGGTGGCCGCCAGGGCGTCCCGCATCGTGGTGTACCGGGTCCGTGCCGGCACCCCGGCGTTGTTGCAGTTGTCGTATTTCAGATAGTCAACACCCCACGACGCGAAGGACTGCGCGTCCGTGGTCTCGTGCCCCAGGCTGCCCGGATACCCCGCACAGGTCGCGGTGCCCGCGTCCTCGTAGATCCCCAGCTTCAGGCCCAGCGAGTGCACGTAGTCCGCGGTGTCCTTGATGCCGCTGGGGAACTTGGCCGGGTCCGGCACCAGGTGGCCGCCGGAATCACGGCTGTGGGTCATCCAGCAGTCGTCGATGTTGACGTACGAGTAGCCCGCCGCCTGCATGCCGTTGGTGTGCATCGCCTGCGCGGTGGACTTGATCAGCGACTCGGAGACATTGCAGCCGTACGCGTTCCAGTCGTTGAAACCCATCTGGGGGGTCGGCGCGAGCCCGTTGCCCAGCGCGGCGGCGGGCTGCGCCGTGCCGAGGGTGAGGAGGGGGGCGACTGCGGCGAGCAGCACGACTGAGAACGTGAGCGCCAGGGTCCCGCGCAAGGACGGCAGCGCGGACAGCGGCCGCAGTCGCCCGTCTCTCTCGGTGGTACTGGGCATGATTCATCGACTCCTGGGTCGAGTTGCGGGAGAACACATGCACGGCGGCGTAGCGGCCTCGCGGCGGTGTTTCAGACGTGCCGGAGGCCGCGCCCCCTCACCGGTGACAGGGGTTCAGCGGTAGCCGGCTCCGGCGATGTTGGCCTGCACCGCGTTGTCCGTCGCATCGGAGGGGTAACCGGCGACCATCGCCCCTTCGTAGAAGGTGCCGGCGCTCAGGTTCGCGCCGCCGCCCGGCTTGCAGCAGTCGCCGCCGCTCCCCAGGACGATGGCTCCCTGTTTCTTCATGGGGCTGTATCCGCCGGGAAGCCCGCCGTCCCACAGGGTGGTCAGGCCACCGGACTGCGCGTCGCCGCCCTTGAGTGCGAACCTCGACGTCCCGTTGTTCTTCAGCATCGCGGTGACGAACTTGCTGCGAAAAGCCCGCTGGTTGGTGTTCCAGGACTGGCTGCCACCGGAGTACAGGCCCCACTCGAGATCGGCCTGCACCCAGGGACCGCTGCCGGCGCAGCCGCCGAACCAGCACTGGGTACCGAAGTTGATCGCGTCCATCGCCCCGGCGGCGTCGGCCTTCCGGGTCGTCTCACTGTTGCCGTAGTCGAAGCAGCAGCCGCCGTTGACATGGGTGCCACTGGTGACCATGTACGCCCCTTCGGGTGCGGCACCGGTCGGCACACCCGTCAGGTGGCCGTCCCGCCAGTAGCTGTTCCCGGGATTGATGTACAGCGAGTACGCCTTGGTACCCCCGGCGGTCAGGGACTCGGAGGTCGCCTTCGCGGGGCTGCTCTGAGTCGATCCCGGGACCTGGGCCGACCCCTGATACCACAGGTCGTTGCCGCGTCCGGACTGGTCGCGGACGACCGTGATCACGCACGAGGTGCCCGCGCAGAACGAGTCCTGCGCCGTCGCGTCTGCGACGCCGCCGGGTGTGAGCACGCCGATGTCCCTGGTCGCGTTGTCCGAGGAGCGCCTGACCTGGTACAGGGCGCCGTTGTACGAACCGTAGAGCGCCCGCACCGTGCTGTGCGCGGCCACGCACGGCGTACCGCCCGCGGAGTAGATGTCGCACGGGCCCGACCCGCCGGGCGAGGGCGGAGGTGTCCGGGTGCTCCACTTCTGGTTGCCCTGGCCGTTGCAGGTCCACAGGATGACCGCGGTGCCATTGGCCGTGCCGGCCCCGTTGACGTCCAGGCACAAGCCGGACCGGGCACCGGTGACGGACCCGTCGGAGTTCTGTCGCCACATCTGGGTCGACCGTCCGTCGCACGACCGGATGACTGTCGAAGCTCCCGGAGCCGTCCGGTCGTCGTAGGCGTCCACGCACCGGGTGCCGCCCATCGTCCTCAGTTCGCCCGCCGACGTGAACTCGAACGCCTGGTTGCGCTGGCCGTTGCAGTCCCAGATGTCCAACGCCGTTCCCGGCGTGTCGACGTTGCCCTGGACGTCCATGCACCGCCCCGACGCCGAACTCACCAGGGGCGCCGCCGACTTAGGCGCCGACCATGTCGGCGCGGTGGCCAGCAGCATGGTCAGCAGTGCCATCACGCATGCGGCGGCGGCCGCCGGTAAGCGTCGTCCAAGAGCCGCGGGGCCCCAGGGCGAAACGGATGAAGGCTGCATTCTGTTCCTTGACTGTGTGGGGGAAGGGGACAGAGAGTGCCGTGCCTGTTCGAAGGGAGCCAAGGCACCCGAGAGCACCCACAGGAACCCCTCAGACATCCCATGTCGATAGTGATTCCACAGGCCTCTCACACTGTCAATAGACATGACACGCCCAGAAGGAACGCAATCCATCCCATGTCTTGTCCCTGGTCAGGCCTATGTGACGGCATGGCGAAACCCGCGTCCGGCGACGGGCCGCCGTGCCGGGCGCGGGTGTTCGTTCTGGTCCGCCGAAGCGATCCAGTGGCAGGAGCGCGCGCTTGGCGCCGATCACCTCACCTGAAGTTCCAGTACGCGTTGAGGTAGGTCCCCTCAGGCGCGGGTCCAGCGTTGGTTGCTGCTGTTCGAGCAGGAGTAGAGCTGGAGCAGGGTGCCGTTGGCGGTGCCGTTCGCGACGGCGTCGAGGCAGAGGCCGGACTGGACGCCGACGATGGATCCGTCGGAGTTGAGGCGCCATTTCTGGTTGTCGCCGCCCCAGCAGCTGTAGATCTGGACTCTGGTGCCATTGCCGGTGCCGCCGGCGTCCAGGCACTTGTTGCCGTAGACCCTGAGCTCACCGGCGGCGGAGTACGTCCACTGCTGGTTGGTACCGTTGTTGCAGTCCCACAGTTGGAGCTGGGTGCCGTCGGTGGTACTGCTGCTGGGCACGTCCAGGCAGCGGCCCGACCCGACGCCCTTGATCGTTCCGCCGTCCGAAGGGGGCGTGGAGGTGCCGCCGTTGAGTGCGTTCAGGACGGCGGTGTAAGCGGGCTTCTTGCTGCCGTCGCCGTTGAACAGCAGCGGCGTCTGCTCCGATCGCCAGGAGTCGGTGTCGCGCACACCCCAGACGGTGATGCCGAGGCAGCGCGGGACGGCCAGGCAGTCGTTGGTCACGTTGGCGTAGGTCGTGGCCGGGGCGCCCTGGATGTCGAGTTCGGTGATGGCCACGTCGACGCCGAGGGCGGCGAAGTTCTGCAGGGTGGTGCGGAAGTTGCTGTTGTAGGGGCTGCCGCTGTTGAAGTGCGACTGGAAGCCGACGCAGTCGATCGGCACGCCGCGCTGCTTGAAGTCTCGGACCATGGAGTACATGGCCTGGGTCTTGGCCCAGTTCCAGTCCTCGACGTTGTAGTCGTTGTAGCAGAGCTTGGCGGCCGGGTCGGCGGCGCGCGCGGTGCGGAACGCGACCTCGATCCAGTCGTTGCCGGTGCGCTGCAGGTTGGAGTCGCGCCGGGCTCCCGAACCGCCGTCGGCGAAGGCCTCGTTCACGACGTCCCACTGGGCGATCTTGCCCTTGTAGTGGGCCATCACGCCGTTGATGTGGCCGATCATCGCCTGCCGCAGCGTGCTGCCGCTGAGGCTCTGCATCCAGCCGGGCTGCTGGGCGTACCAGGCCAGGGTGTGGCCGCGCACCTTCTTGCCGTTCTGTACCGCCCAGTTGTAGACGCGGTCACCGGCGGTGAAGTTGAACTGGCCCCGCTGCGGTTCTGTGGCGTCGATCTTCATCTCGTTCTCGGGCGTCACCATGTTGAACTCACGGCCCGCGATCGTCGTGTACGCCGAGTCGCCCAGCCTGCCCGAGGCGATGGCGGTGCCGAAGTAGCGGCCGCTCTGCGCCGCCGCGGCGCCGAGCGTGTTCTCGGCGGCGTGTGCGGCCGGCGGCGTGACCAGTGCGGCGACCACACCGAGGACGCCGACGACCAGCGCCAACAGCAGGCCGCGGATCTTCCGGCGGACAACGGGTCTGGGAAGGGCATACGAGCCCATGACTGTGCCTCCAAGGTAGAAAACATGGAAGGACTGAAGCGCGTACGGCGGGGCGGCGGCGGTTGTTGCGGCACAGGCATGGGGGTACTCCGTCGCGGCTCAGCCGGGGGACCGCCACGCGGCGTCGCGTACCTCTCCAACTGCGCGAAGAGCCGGGATGCGCTGGTGCGAACCTCACCGGAACGAGACGGGGTGGCGCAGGTGCTGTGGTGCGTGGATCTGTCGTGCGGCTGTGCGTGGATCTGCCGTGCAGCACAGACTGCTCAGGGCCGACGTGGTTCGATCTCGAACTATGGCCGGGCTCTTAGACAGGGATGATTGAGGTATTGACGATGCATCGTCAATACTCCCCGCAGAAATTTCCGTTCCTCGCCCGAAACTTTCTGGGATCCCGGCTAGCCGGACGGCGAACCCCCGGTGCCGCGGAGGCGCTGTTTGTGGACAGATCGGCGACAGGCCTTGACCAGAGGGCCCCACATTCCTAGCTTGTGGCGTCAAAGCATCCGGGAATTCTTCGAATGTTTCGAGATTGGCGCCTGCCCGGCACGTCCGCTCCGCGGCTCATCGGGTCACCTCACCCCCACCCCCAAAGGAGACCCTCTGATGTGGTTTCGCCACCCGTCCCCGGTCCGTCCAAGACGCTTGCTCGCCGTCCTTGCGCCCTTGCTGCTCGTGGCCACCTTCCTCGGTGCCCAGCCCGCCGGCGCGGCGACCGTAGACCCCAACGCCTCGTATGTGCTGGTCAACCGCAACAGCGGCAAGGCCCTGGACCTCTACAACATGGCGAGCGCCGACGGCGCCCGCATCACTCAGTGGTCCAGGAACGACCAGGCCCAACAGCAGTGGCAGTTCGTCGATTCCGGGGGCGGTTACTACCGCATCAAGTCCCGCCACTCGGGCAAGGTGCTGGACGTCCACAACTGGTCCACCGCGAACGGTGGCTCGATCGTCCAGTGGACCGACCAGAACGCCACCAACCAGCAGTGGCGACTGGCCGACAGCTCGGACGGCTACGTGAGGCTCGTCTCGCGCCACAGCAACAAGGCTCTCGAAGTGCAGGGCGCCTCCACCGCCGACAGCGCGAACATCGTCCAGTACGACGACTGGGGCGGCACCAACCAGCAGTGGCAGCTCGTCAAGGTCGGCGGCGACACCTCCGGCCCGTGCGATCTTCCGTCGACCTATCGCTGGACATCAACGGGCGCGCTGGCGCAGCCCAAGCAGGGATGGGTCTCGCTCAAGGACTTCACCGTCGTCCCCTACAACGGCAGGCAACTCGTCTATGCGACGACGCACGACACGGGGACGAGTTGGGGTTCGATGAACTTCGGCCCGTTCACCAATTGGTCGGAGATGGCCTCGGCCAGTCAGAACACGATGTCGTCCTCCACCGTCGCGCCCACGCTCTTCTACTTCGCGCCGAAGAACATCTGGGTGCTCGCCTACCAGTGGGGCGGGACCGCCTTCTCCTACCGGACGTCGAGCGACCCCACCAACCCGAATGGCTGGTCATCCCAGCAGGTGCTCTTCTCCGGAAGCATCTCCGGCTCCGGAACAGGACCCATCGACCAGACACTCATCGGTGACGGGACGAACATGTACCTGTTCTTCGCCGGTGACAACGGCAAGATCTACCGGGCCGGCATGCCGATCGGGAACTTCCCGGGCAGCTTCGGTTCGACCTCGACAGTGGTCATGAGCGATACGACGAACAACCTGTTCGAAGCCCCGCAGGTCTACAAGCTCCAGGGCCAGAACCGCTACCTCATGATCGTCGAGGCGATCGGCTCGCAGGGCCGCTACTTCCGCTCGTTCACGGCCACCAGTCTGAACGGCTCATGGACACCCCAGGCCGCGACCGAGAGCAATCCCTTCGCCGGCAAGGCCAACAGTGGCGCCACCTGGACCAACGACATCAGCCACGGCGAACTGATCCGCGCCGGCGCCGATCAGACCATGACCGTCGATCCCTGCAATCTGCAATTGCTCTACCAGGGGCGCAGCCCCAACTCCGGCGGCGACTACGGTCTCCTGCCCTACCGTCCGGGTCTGCTGACACGCCAGCGCTGACGGCGTGACACGAGTCTGGCTCCGGTATGGAGCCGGCGTGGCGGGCTCGGCGAAAGGCCGAGCCCGCCCGGGTCGCACAGTTGGTGATCTTTTCAGTGGCGCTCTGATCGCGGCTCATGCCAAGGGAGGTGTCTGCGGCAACGTCTTGCCGTCCCGCGGAGAACCCTTCGCCCCAAGGGTCCGCGGCCATGAACGCCGGTCCGGCCGGCCCGAGAGCGACCGGATACAGTGCGCGGGACGGCAGCCTGGTTTGTGAGGGGAAGCGTGACCGACACCAGCGACACCCGACCCGCCGACAGTGAAGCGCGAGCGCCACGGCAGAGCCGACTGCACCGCCTGATGCGCTACCTCCCCCTGGTCGCCCCCGTCCTGCTGTGGGCCGTGCCGTACGGGGTGCTTCTGCACACCGGCCAACACTGGCCGCTGCCTGTCACGCTCGCCGGCACCGCCCTGTTCGCCCTCGGCCTCGTCGGCATGCCGCTCGCGATGATGCGCGGCCACGGCCGACGCCAGCAGGACCGGGCGGCGATCGTCGGTGACACCCTGCTGGGCACCAGCTGGGTTCTGTTCACCTGGTCCGTTCTGCTCGGCGTCCTCTTGCGGCTCGCCCTGACCGTGGCCGACGTCGGCGAGAGTCAGGACCGGGCCCGCATCGTCACGTGGGCCGTCCTCGGCACCACCGCCGTACTGCTCGCCTGGGGGTACGCCGAAGCCCGCCGGGTGCCGCGCGTGCGCCGACTCGACGTGCAACTCCCACGGCTGGGTGCCGGGTTGGACGGTCTTCGCGTCGTTCTCATCACCGACACCCACTACGGCCCGCTCGATCGCACTCGCTGGTCGGCGCGGGTGTGCGAGACGGTGAACACCCTGGAAGCCGACCTGGTCTGCCACACCGGCGACATCGCGGACGGCACGGCCGAACGCCGCCGCGCCCAGGCCGTCCCACTCGGTACCGTGCGGGCCACCCGGGCCCGTGTCTACGTCACCGGCAACCACGAGTACTACAGCGAGGCCCAGGGCTGGGTCGACCTGATGGGCGAGCTGGGCTGGGAGCCGCTGCGCAACCGCCATCTGCTGCTCGAACGCGGAGGCGACACCCTCGTGGTCGCCGGCGTGGATGACGTCACCGCCGAGTCCTCCGGCCTGGCAGGCCACCGCGCCCACCTCGCCGGAGCCCTGAACGGCGCCGACCCCGACCTACCCGTCCTGCTCTTGGCACACCAGCCCAAGTTCGTCGACCGGGCGGCAGCCGACGGCATCGACCTCCAACTCTCCGGCCACACCCACGGCGGCCAGATCTGGCCCTTCCACCACCTGGTCCGCATCGACCAGCCTGCCCTCGCCGGCCTCAGCCACCACGGCACCCGCACCCTCCTCTACACCAGCCGCGGCACCGGTTTCTGGGGCCCGCCGTTCCGCGTCCTCGCCCCCAGCGAGATCACCCTGCTCGTGCTCCGCTCCCCGCACCTGCCCAACTCGCCGTAGCACTGGGCGCCCAACACATCCGCCTTACCCAGAAGGAAGTTCCTGACCAGCCAAGATTCCCGGCCCGGCATCGAACGACACAGGGCCTCCTGACACGCGGGTCACCATGCGACCCTGCGCCGGCAGGAGGCTCTGTGGACGGGGTCAGTGGCCGGTCAGTTGATGCGGACGATCTTCCAGAGCTGGTCGTCGACGTTCACGTCCGTCCACTGGATGACGGCCGGCGCGCTGGACGTCGTCTCGTACGCCGACGGCCCGTTGACCGGCCTGCCCGCCGTCACTCGCCACGAATACGGCAACGGGATCGCCTGGTATCTGGCGACCCACCCCGACCAGGACACCCTGGCCACTTTGCTCCACCGCATCCGCCAGGACGCCGGCGTCGCTCCCGAACACCAGGTGCCCGCCGGAGTCGAGGTCGTCCGGCGCCGCGGCGCGGAGGCCGACTTCCTGTTCCTCATCGACCACACCCGGAAAGGGAGCCGAAGCTCACGCCATGGGGGTGGAGCTCCTCACCGGCGCCCCGGTCACGGGGACGGTCTTCGTCCCGCCTGGAGGTGTCGTCGTCGTCCGAGAACCGCACCGCGTCCCGTCCTGACGCCGAGTACACCCCGTACGTCGGCGGGTCAGCCGAGGCCGTCCGCGCCGACCTGCGCGGCGGACTCGTCCAGCACGGCGTCGGAGACGAGCTGGGGGCTCCCGTCGAGGCCGAGGACGGGGGTGGCCTCCTTGTACCAGGACTCGATGACGGCGTTGCCCCAGAAGTCGCGGCGGCGGTCGTCGTGGACGTTCCAGCGGTACGTCTCGTGGTCGGGGTCGCCGGTGTAGTAGTCGGAGGTGTAGATCTCCACCCGGTGCCCGTCGGGATCGCGCAGGTAGAGGTAGAAGGCGTTGGAGACGCCGTGCCGGCCGGGGCCGCGTTCGATGTGGTGTTCCTTGCGGATCGAGCCGAACAGGTCTGCCGCGCGCAGGACTTGGTGGGATTCGTGGGTGGCGACGCCGAGGTGGTGCAGGCGGGGTCCGGCGCCGCAGGTGAAGGCGACGTCGTGGACGGTCTGCTTGCGGTACATCCAGGCCGCGTACAGCTCGTGCTCGTCACCCTCGATGGTCTCCGAGCAGCCGAACCCGAGCGACTTGTAGTGCGCGTAGGCGGCGGGGATGTCGGGGGTGCAGATGTTGAAGTGGTCCAGGCGGGCGATCTCGGCGCCGTGGCGCAGGTCGTAGCGCTGGATGAGGCGTTCGGCGTGCTCGATGTCGTGGAAGAACTCGACGGGGAAGCCGAGCGGGTCGATGACGCGGACGGCGTCGCCGACACCGGGCGTGCCGTCGCCCTTCTGGACGCGCCGCACCGGTCGGCCGAGGCCGGTGAAGAACTTCTCCGCCTTGTCGACGTCCTCGGGGGTGCGGACCCGGTAGGCGATGTGGTCGAGGGCCGCGAGGTCGCCCCTGCGCAGGACGAGGGAGTGGTGGGTCAGCTCGTCGGTGCCGCGCAGGCACAGGGTGCCGGCGTCCTCGTACTGGACGTGGAAACCGAGCATGTCGACCCAGAACCAGCGGGATGCGGCGAGATCGGTGACGGCCAGCTGGGCGTAGGCGGAGCGGACGACGTCCGGGGCGTCCGGGTGCGCGCGGGTCATCGGGCGGCTCCGAAGCGGGGAGTGTGCACATCGCCGAGGGCGACATGGACGATCTTCGACTCGGTGTAGAAGTCGATGCTGTGCGCGCCGCCTTCACGGCCGACGCCGGAGGCCTTGACCCCGCCGAAGGGGGTGCGCAGGTCCCGTACGTTGTGGGAGTTGATCCAGACCATGCCGGACTCGACGGCGTGCGCGATGCGGTGGCCCCGCTTGAGGCCCGAGGTCCAGATGTAGGCGGCGAGACCGAACTGGGTGGCGTTGGCCAGCTCGATCGCCTCGGACTCGTCGTCGAAGGGGGCGACGGCGACGACGGGGCCGAAGATCTCCTCCTGGAAGATGCGGGCGTCACGGTCGACGTCCGCGAAGACGGTCGGCTGAAGGTAGTTGCCGTCCGCCAGATGCGCCGGCCGGGTGCCGCCGGCGACGAGGCGGGCCTCCTTCTTGCCGATCTCGACGTAGTTCAGGACGCGTTCGTAGTGCTCGGGGTGGACCAGCGCGCCCACCTCGGTGGCCGGGTCGGAGGGCGGTCCGACCCGGACGGCGTCCGCCCGTTCCGCCAGACGGCGGGTGAACTCCTCGTACACCGGGCGCTCCACCAGGACGCGTGAACCGGCCGTGCAGCGCTCGCCGTTGAGGGAGAACACCCCGAAGACGACCGAGTCGAGGGCGGCTTCGAGGTCTGCGTCCGCGAAGACGACAGCCGGGGACTTGCCGCCCAGCTCCATCGAGGTGGTCTTCAGGTGCTGGGCACTCGACCTGATGATGTGGCGGCCCGTGTCGGTGGATCCGGTGAAGGAGATCAGCGGTACGTCCGGGTGGTCGACCAGTGCCTGGCCCGCCTCCTCGCCGATGCCGTGGACGATGTTGACCACCCCGTCGGGCACTCCTGCGTCGGCGAAGATCTCCGGCCACAGAGAGGCGGACAGCGGGGTCCACTCGGCGGGCTTGAGGACCAGCGTGCAGCCGGAGGCCAGGGCCGGGGCCAGCTTCCAGCTCTCCAGCATGAAGGGGGTGTTCCACGGCGTGATGAGCCCGGCCACGCCGACCGGCTTGCGCACCACGTAACCGAACTGCTCGTCACCCTGCCGGAAGGACTCCTCGCCGAGGGCGACGATCACGTCGGCGAAGTAGCGGAAGTTCTCGGCGGCGCGCCGGGCCTGGCCGCGGGCCTGGGTGATGGGGAGTCCCGTGTCGTACGACTCGAAGGACGCCAGCCGCTCGTGGCGGGTCTCGACGGCGTCCGCGATACGGTTCAGCACGTTCGCGCGTTCCCGGTTGCCGAGGGACGACCAGGCGGGGAAGGCGGACCTGGCGGCCGCGACCGCCCGTTCGACGTCGGCCGGGCCGCCGGCCGCGGCCTTGGCGTAGGGCGTGTTGGTCACCGGATCGGCCACGGGGAACGTCCGCCCGTCGGCGCTGTCGACCAACTCGCCGCCGATCCAGTGCCGGATGACGGGAGGCAGGTTCTCGATGCTCACGCTCATGGTCACGCTCCGATCCGTGCGGTGAGGTCGCCGCCCTCGGCCAGCAGCGCGCGGATCTTCGTCAGGCCCGCCTCGGTGGGCGTCGTCAACGGCGGGCGGACGTGAGCGGAGGCGATGCGGCCCTGCTGGGCGAGGACCCACTTGGCGGGTGCCGGATTGGTCTCCACGAACAGCAGGTCGACCAGCGGGTGCAGCCGGTAGTGCAGGTCGCGGGCGGCCTCGAAGTCACCCGCCTCCCACAGCTCGTACATCCGCGCCACCGCGGTCGGGGCCAGGTTGGCCACGGCCGAGACGAAACCGGTGCCGCCGAGCGCCAACAGGGGCAGGCACAGCAGCTCGATCCCGGACCACACCAGCAGCGAGCGTCCACAGGCGTGCAACACGCGGGAGAAGTGCTCGAAGTCCTTCGTCGTCTCCTTCACCCCGACGAAGTTCTCGAAGTCGGTGAACAGCCGCCCGACCGTCTCCGGCGCGATGTCCACCGCCGTGCGGGAGGGCACGTTGTAGGCGACGATCGGCAGGTCCGGGAACTCCCGGGCCACCGTGGCGTACCAGGTGTAGAGGGCCTCCTGGGTGGGGCGGGCGTAGTACGGCGTGATGACCAGAGCCGCGTCCGCGCCCAACTCCTCGGCTGAGGCGGTGAGTTCAAGGGTCTCGTCCAGCTTGTGGGAGCCGGTGCCGGGCAGGAACGGCACCCGGTCCCCGATCTCCTCCACCGCGGTACGCATCCCCGCGATCCGCTCGGCGACGGACTGGGCACTGGGCTCACCGGTCGAGCCGCCCAGCGAGATGCCGTGCGACCCGGACTCCAGCTGAAAGCGGATCAGCTCCCGCAGGGATTCGTGGTCGACGGCGCCCTCGGCCGTGAAGGGGGTGACGACCGGGGCGATCGAGCCGCGGATCGTGGACGGGTCGCTACGGAACTTCACTGTTCTCTCCCTTGCACCAGTTCTCATAGGCATCCCGCCAGGCAGGACCCAGCGGATACAGACCGTCGACGCTCTCGCCGCCGGCCACCTGTTCGGTGATGAACCGCTCCTGCCGCTCCTGCTCCCGGCAGTCGGCGATCAACTCTCCGCCCAGCTCCGGCGGGACGACCACGACACCGTCGTCGTCACCGACCATCAGGTCGCCGGGCTGGACCAGCGCTCCGCCGCAGGCGACCGGAACGCCCGTGTCCCACGGGACGTGACGGCGGCCGAGCACCGACGGGTGGGCTCCGCCGTGGAACACGGGCAGTCCGAGGGCGGCGACGGCCGCGCTGTCCCGCAGCCCTCCGTCGGTCACCACCCCGGCCGCGCCGCGCTGCTGGGCACGCAGGGCGAGGATGTCGCCCAGCGTTCCGGCGGAGGTGTCCCGTCGGGCGTCCATCACCAGCACATGTCCGGGCCGGAGTTCCTCGATCGCCCTCTTCTGGGCGTTCATGCCGGTGCCGTACTTCTCGAACAGGTCCTCGCGCAGCGGCAGATAGCGCAGGGTGTGTGCCACGCCCACCATGCGGGTGCCGCGCGTGGCGGGGTGCACCCCGTCGACGGACATGTGCGGCAGGCCGCGCCGCCGCAACTGCGCGCTGATCGTCGCCACGGCAACCGAGCGGAGACCGCGGGCGAGTGCCTCGTCCAGTAGCGGCTCGGGGACGTACGTGGATCCGTACGCCGACTCCTCCTCGGCCCGGTCCGTCCTGGGCTGCGCGCCCCACGGCTCCAGGTCGTGTTCGGCGGACGCGATCGGGTTGCGCAGCACTCCGGTGCTCAACCGGCCGTCGCCGACCTCGACTTCGACCACGTCGCCCGGTTCGACCACCGAGGCGCCGGCCGGTGTGCCGGTGAGGATCACGTCCCCGGGTTCCAGGGTGACCAGTCTGGACAGGTCCGCGACCAGTTCGCCGAACGGGAAGAGCAGGGTGTCGGTCGTGTCGTCCTGGGCCGGCTCACCGTTGACCCAGGTCCGCAACCGCAGTGCGCCGGGGTCGAGTTCGGTGGCGTCCAGCAGCCGTGGCCCGATCGGGGTGAAGCCGTCCGCGCCTTTGGAGCGCAGGTTGGAGCCGCGGTCGGCGTACCGCAGGTCGTACACGCCCGCGTCGTTGGCGGCGGTCACCCAGCGCACGTGGCGCCAGCCGTCCTCCGGCCGCACCTGCCGGGCCCGTGAGCCGATGACGAGGGCGATCTCACCTTCGAAGCCCATGAGTTGGCAGCCGCGCGGCCGGACGATCACCTCTTGGGTGCCGGCCAGCGACGACGGCGGTTTGAGGAAGTAGGAGGGATGAGCGGGGGTCCGGCCGCGCTCCTTGGCGCGGCTGCGGAAGTTGAGGTGGACGGCGATGATCTTCGATGGGGCGTTCCCCAAGGGGTGTGGCACCGGGGCTCCTTCACCTGGCGGACGACTCGCCGTGGCCGCGAACGCGCTCGCGCAGGGCGAGCAGTCCGTGCACCGCGTCGAGGGAGGGGGACGGCACACCGGTGCGGCGCGCGAGTTCGCGTACGGCACCGACGATCGCGTCGAGTTCGAGGGGCCGGTCCCGGTCCGCGTCCTGCAGCATGGAGGTGCGGAACGCGCCGAGCTCGCGGGCGATGTCGAGCCGTTCGTCGGCCGTCATGGCGCTCTTGATGCCCAGTGCCGTACCGACGGCCGCTGCCTCGTCGAACATGGCGGCGCAGACCTGCCGTACGTCGGGGTCGTCGAGGATGTCGAGGACGGTGGCACCGGTGAGTGCGCTGACGGGGTTGAGATTGACGTTGCCCAGCAGCTTTTCCCAGATGTCCCGGCGGATGTCCGCGCTGGGTTCCGGGCGGACTGGACCTGCGGAGAGGGCCGCGGCGCACCGGTGGACGCGGTCGGAGATCCCGCCTGTCGGGTCGCCGAAGAGCAGCCTGTCACCGCTGAGGTGTGTCACGCGGCCCGGGCCCTCGACGGCGCTGCTGAAGTGCGCCACACCGGACATCACCCGCTCGGCGGGCAGCAGCCGCAGCAGTTCCCCGTCGGGGTCGACCGATCGCAGCACGGGGTCTTCCCCGGTGCGCTCGGCGGTGGACGGCAGCCACCAGGGCACTCCGTTGGCCACGACCAGCACGTCCACACCGTGCTCGACCCAGGTGCGGATACCGCGGATGGCCGGGAGCAGGTACTGGCTCTTGACGCAGACGACGGCCAGGTCCGGTACGGGGAGCCGCGCTGCGTCGTGAGCCGTGGGGAAACGATGGCGGACCTCGCCTCCTGTTTCGCGGCCGACTCCCGATTCCCGGCCACACAGCAGGAGCCCCTGCGCGGCGATTGCGTCGAGGTGCGGGCCGGGCCGTCCGAGCAGGGAGACCTCGGCTCCCGAGGCGGCGAACGCCCCGGCGAGGGTGGCGCCGACGGCACCCGGGCCCACGACGGTGATCCGAGGTGGGCGGCTGTGCGGTGGGGATGCGGGTGAATGCGACAACGCCGTCACGCCTCCTTTGCGGGTGTGATCGTGGGCCGGTGTGGCCACGGGCCGGTGTGGCCGTTCGCAGCGAGCATGCGCCGCCTCGCGGCCCGCAACAATGTCGGTACCTACACTCACGGAGGTTGTGTGATGTAGATTCCGACATCACCGTGAACGGAGGGCCACCATGACCGCGATGCCCCTCGAGCAGCTCGTCGAGGCACTGCGAGGCGGTGTCATCAGCCTGCTGTCCGATGGCGGTGATGCTGAATGGCACGTCAAGGGCGCCGAGTTGCTGGACTCTCCGGAGGCACTCGGGACCACCGCGCCCGGGCATCTGCTGCTCGGGGTCGGTGTGGACATCGCCGACCGTGACGCGTTGGGCGCGGCCCTTCGAACGGCGGCGGACCATTCCTGCGCACTCGCCGTCAAGTGCACCGCTCCCCCGCCGCCGGAGGTGTCGGCGCAGGTCGACGGGGCCGGCGTCCCCGTCCTGGCCGTCGATCCGCAGGTGCCGTGGACGCGTGTGCAGCGCCTGGTCACCACCATCCTGGCCGCGCGCGCGGCGGTTGCGGAACCGAGCGGTGGGGCGACGGGCGGCGACCTGTTCTCCCTGGCCAACGCGGTCGCCGGCATCGTCGGCGGCGCTGTCGCGATCATGGACACACAGCAGGTGGTGGTCGCCTACTCGAACCTGCCCGACCAGCCCATCGACGAGACCCGGCGGCGCGGGATCCTGGGCAGGCGGGTGC
Source organism: Streptomyces sp. NBC_00076 (assembly GCF_045041235.1). Taxonomy (NCBI): domain Bacteria; kingdom Bacillati; phylum Actinomycetota; class Actinomycetes; order Kitasatosporales; family Streptomycetaceae; genus Streptomyces; species Streptomyces sp. NBC_00076. The sequence goes on along the minus strand of NZ_CP108242.1, from coordinate 9,355,790 downwards.
CCGAGGACGCGCTCGCCGATCACCTGGACCGGGAGGTGTGGGTGAGCGACACGGTCGTACCCCGGCACCGGGCCGGGGATCTGCCGCGCACGGCCGTGGTCATCAGGGCGGGCGAGGACGTGCTCGGTTCCCTCTGGGTCGCGTTTCCCGACGAGACCGCGGCCTCCGACTGCGGGCCCACCCTCCAGGAGGCGGCCCGGGTCGCGGCGCTGCACATGCTGGCGCTGCGCCGCCAGGTCGACGCCGAGCAGGAGAGCCGCGACCGCGCCCTGCGTCACGCACTGGAGGGCCGGTCGGGGCAGGCGGACCCGCCCGGCGGAGTCCGCCTTCCCGCCGTGCTGATCGGGCTGGCCGAGGCGGTACGAAAGCGCGGCGACGAGGAGTCGTGGGAAGCCGGTACCGCGGCTCGACGCCGCGCCGCTCTGCTTCGGGCGCTGGACCTGGCCGTCCTCGACGGCCGCTCCCTCGGGTACGAACCGGCGGCGGCCCTGCTCGACGACCGTGTCTACGTGTTGCTGCCGACCGCCGGTTCCGGCTCCGTGTCCACCGGGGTCCTGCTGGACCACCTCCTGGACCGGGCCCGGCACAGCTTGCACCGTTCGTTCACCGCGGTCGACTCCCCCACGGTCGGGACGACCTCCGCCCTGCTCGCGGCCCGCCGCGACATCGACGCCGCCCTCGACCACCTCCGGGAGCGGTGCGCAGGCCCCGGCGCTCACCACGCCGAGGACCTGCGGCCGGAGCTGGTGCTGCGGCGGCTCGTCGGCGCCGTACGCGAGGACGCCGAACTGCGCACCGGCATCGCGGAACGCCTGCGGGCGCACGACGCCGAACACGCCACCGACTACTGCGCCACGCTGCTCAGCTATCTGCGGCATTTCGGCGATGTCGCCGCGTCCAGCGCCGAGTTGCACATTCACCAGAACACGTTGCGGCTGCGGCTGCGCCGGGCCGAGCAACTCTTCGACGTGGCGCTCGCCGATCCGACACGGCGCCTTCTGCTGACACTGGAACTGACGGCGCTTGCCGGCCTGTCGGAGCCGCCTCCGACCGACTGATGTCGCATCGGACACCACCTGACCGGATTCACTGTCGAGCCCGACATTGGCTCCCGAGCGGTCGCGCACCCATGCTCCTGCACACCGAGACCGGCACCCGATACCGGCGATGCCCACGCAGCAAACAAGGAGCACGGCAGTGACCGTTCTGGACACCCCGACGAGCACGGCGAAACCGGCGTACATGAGCGATGCGGAGTGGCGGGCGCGGCTCGAACTCGCCGCCTGCTACCGCGTCTTCCACCACCTCGGATGGGTGGAGATGATCTTCAACCACATCACCGTCCGGGTGCCCGGCGAGGAGGGGCACCTGCTGATCAATCCGTTCGGCCTGATGTACGACGAGGTGACCGCGTCGAACCTGGTGAAGATCGACCTCGACGGCAACGTCCTGTCGGACTCGGACTGGCCGGTCAACGAGGCGGGGTTGCTGATCCACTCGGTGATCCACGCCAACCGGTCCGACGCGCACTGCATCATGCACACCCACACCACCGCCGGCACCGGAGTCGCCTGTCTGCGCGGCGGGCTGGACCCGGACAACTTCTACGCCGCCCAACTGCACGACATGGTCGCCTACCACGACTTCGAGGGCATCACCGTCGACCCGGAGGAGAAGCCACGGCTGGTGGCCGACCTCGGTGAGCGCGACCTGATGATCCTGCGCAACCACGGCCTGCTGGCGATGGGGCCGACCGTCCCCGCCGCCTTCGCCGCCCTGTGGACTCTGCAACGGGCCTGCGAGATCCAGCTCGCCGCCCAGCAGTCCGGGCAGCCGCTGACCCCGGTGAGCCGGGAGGCGGCGGTGCGCTCGACCAAGGAGTCCTTCCAGATGGGCGACCGTACGGAGGCGGGCAGGACCCTGTTCGACGCACTGCGCCGCAGGATCGACCGCATCGCCCCCGACTACGCCGTCTGACCCCCCGGCTCCCCCGCTCCCCGCTCCCCCGGGCCAACGACGCCCCGACGACGATCGGACTCCCCATGTCCCCATCCGCTCAGGCATCCGGCACGCAGAGTCAGCACCGCACCGTCGCGCTCGCCGCCATGGCGGGCACCACCATCGAGTGGTACGACTTCTTCATCTACGCCCTGTGCACGGGACTGGTGTTCAGCAGCCAGTTCTTCGACGGGCTCGGCGAGGACTCGCTGGTCATCTCCTTCGCGACCATCGGCATCAGCTTCTTCTTCCGGCCGGTCGGAGCCGCACTCGCCGGCCACCTCGGTGACCGGCTCGGCCGCCGCGCGATGTTGATCGCCACCCTGCTGCTCATGGGCGTCTCCACCACCCTGATCGGCCTCGTGCCGTCGTCCGCATCCATCGGCACGAGCGCCCCGATCATTCTCGTCCTCCTGCGGATCCTCCAGGGGCTGTCCGCCGGCGGCGAGTGGGGCGGCGCCGCGCTGATCTCGGTGGAGCACGCACCCGCGGCACAGCGCGGACGGTTCGGTTCCTACCCCCAACTCGGCGCACCGCTGGGCCTGTTGCTGGCCAACGGCGCCCTGGCGGCCGTCACCGCTCTCACCACGGACGACCAGTTCCTCGCCTGGGGCTGGCGCATCCCCTTCCTGCTCAGCGTCGTCCTCGTCGCCGCCGGGTTCGTCATCCGACGCAAGGTCGAGGAAAGCCCCGTCTATCAGGAGCTGAAGCAGACCGGGAGCCGATCGCGCGCCCCGATCGCCGTGCTGTTCAAGCACCACTGGCCCCTCGTCGTGGCCGGTGCCCTGCTCTTCGCCGCCAACAACGCCGTCGGCTACATGACCACCGGCGGCTACGTCCAGAGCTACGCCGTCAACCACCTGGACATGGACCCGACGCTGATCCTGATCTGTGTGATGGTCGCCGCGGTCGGCTGGCTGGCCAGCACCCTGGCGGGTGGCCGGCTGTCCGACCGGCTCGGCCGCCTGCGCGTCTACCGGATCGGCTTCGTCATCCAACTCGCCTGGATGTTCCCGTTCTTCGCGCTGCTCAACACGGCGAACGCCGGTCTCGTCGTGGTGGCGCTCGTCCTCTACAGCATCGGCCTGGGGCTCACCTACGGTCCTCAGGCCGCCCTGTTCGCGGAGCTGTACCCGACGGCCGTCCGGTACAGCGGTGCGGCGCTGTCGTACGCCGTCGGAGCCGTCCTCGGCGGCGCCTTCGCCCCCATGATCGCCGAAGCCCTGCAGGCCGGCACCGGCACCGTGTACTCCGTCGGCGTCTACCTCGCGGCGGTGACGGTGATCGGGCTCGCCGTCACCTTCTTCCTGAAAGAACCCCAGGGTGTGCCGCTGAGTGACGCCGAAGCCGGCGAGAAGGACGAGCAGGCGGTCGTGACCGCCTGACGAACCGACAAAACCAGCCCCTCCCCCCACCCCTCCACCTTGAGGAGCCCCGCATGAACAAGCCGCAAACCGACCCCACCCGCCCGGCGTCGACCGCAGGCCGCCCCCACGGAGCCCTGACGCGCCGCCGCTTCTGGCAGCTCGGCGCCGCCGCGGCGGTCACCGCCGGCGCGGCTTCGCTGCTTCCCGAGTACGCCTCCGCCGAGACCTCGGCGTCCGCGGACCCGACCGCACAGGAGTACTTCGACCGCGCCGCCGAACTGGCCGGCGACAACCCGGTCCTCAAGAGCCTGGTCAGCGGGCTCACCGCCGGCTACACCCCGCCGAGGCCGCCCGCTCCCGCGCCGCTGCGGATCTTCGACAACGTCGCCGTGCTCAGCGTCGGTTTTGTGTCCGCCACGGCGATCCTCACGCCACGCGGCATCATCCTCATCGACGCCCTCGACACACCGGACGAGGCAGAGCAGTACATCGTCTCCGGACTGCGCGACGTGGGGGCCGACCCGTCGACGATCAAGTACGTCGTGGTCACCCACGGCCACGGCGACCACTTCGGCGGCGCCCAGTACCTGGCCGACCAGTACGGCGCCCGGGTCATGATGGCCCCGGCCGACTGGGACCTCCTCGCCTCCACGTCCCCGGCCAACGCGCCCACCCGCGACCTGGACATCGCCGACGGCCAGAAGCTGACGCTGGGCGGCACCACCGTGACACTCCACCACACGCCGGGCCACACTCCCGGCACCGTCTCGCCGATCTTCCCGGCCCGTCGGCAGGGCCGCGCCCACACCGCGATGCTGTGGGGCGGGACCAACCCGCCGACCGCCACCGCGAGCAAGGAGGCCTACCTCTCCTCCGCCCTCACCTTCGCCTCCCGGATGAAACGGGCCGGGGTCGACGTCGAGCTGAGCAACCACGGCTTCGTCGACTACGGCCTCGAGCGCATGGAGGAGCTGCGCGGTGCGCCGAACGGTCGCGAGAACCCGTTCGTCGTGGGCACCTCCGGAGCACAGCGCTTCATGAAGATCGTGGAGACCATGCTGCGCGGCCGCATCTCCCAGGACCAGCAGGCCGCCACCCCCGCAGCGACGACGGCGGCGGCCACGAGCGCGCACACGGCAGGCTGTTGCTGAGGTCCGCGGCAACAGGACGGTGGGGCGCGCTCCTGACCCTAGGCCCGGCTGCAACTGGCCGACGGTTCTTCGCCACTCCAGGACGGACTCGCCATGACCCCACTGGCCGTGGCCAATGCGGCCGGTGCCGCGCTCGCTCGCAGACCGAGCGCGCGACGCGGTCCCCAACGGGGCCTGTCCGGAGCTCTGTTGCTGCTCGCCGCCGCACTGGTCGCGTTCGGTGTGTTCGGCGCGGAGAACAACTACCCGGGCTGGTCGCGGCCGGGTTCGGCTCCGGAGCGGTCATGACACTCGGCTCGGACACCATGCTCAGCGCGGCCCGGCCGGAGCGCGCCGGCGAAGTGGCACGTCGACATGCGACCTGACTCCCCGTGCTTACGGAGTCAGCCCCATGCGATGACGTCCTGGCCCCGTACGGTAAGTGCGACCGTCCACCGCGAGCCGATAAATACCAACCATGTGGTAGGTTTTAAAGGCTCAGCCACTGCGCTGGACCGAACTCGTCGAGGAGAGTGAGCGCACCGTGGGTCAGGCAGGAGCGCGTGGGCCGTATGCCAAGACCCCGGCCCGCAGAGCGGAGATCGTACGCGCCGCGCGCGACAGTTTCGCCGAGAACGGCTACGCCAAAGCGTCCCTGCGCGACATCGCGGAGCGGGCCGGCATCACCCATGCCGGCCTCCTGCACCACTTCCGCAACAAGGAGGAAGTCCTCGCCGCGGTACTCGCCGAGCGCGATGCCGAAGAATGGCAGCAGGGCCTGGAACAGGTCGACAGCCCGGACCAACTAGGGCCCTACCTCGCCGAGCTCATCCGACACCACCAGATGGCGCCCGAGCTGATGCGCCTGTGGATCGAGCTCGCGGCGGCGGCCTCACGGCCGGATCATCCCGCCCACGCCTACTTCGTCGAACGCTACGAACGCGGGCGCGCCCAGTTCGCCGAGGGGTTCCACGACGAGGCCACACGCGGCAGGCTGCGCGAGGGCGTCAGCCCCGAGGGCGCGGCGGTCCTCTTCCATGCCGTGCTCAACGGGCTCCAGCTGCAGTGGGTCCTCGCCCCGGACCTCGACATCGTCGGGCCTGTCACCGACTTCGTACGCCTGCTCTTCGACCAGGCCGACTCGGACTCCGACTCCGACGAGTGAGCTGAGAGCCGCCCAACTCGGCGCCGCGGCGCCCCCGCTGGACCACCGGCCGCGGCCCAAGCTCATGACCGTGCGGCGCGCGCCGGACGCTCTGCGGGTGCTCGCACACGACCTCGCGGACTGCCTCGCGGACCACCTGAGGATCTCGCTCGCGGCCGGCGTCGCCGATCCGCTCGCGTCCCCCGTGACTGTTCCACCCGGCAGTTACGCGGCAATTCCACGCGACGACCCACGAGTTCCCCCGACGCGGTGCGACTCACCCATGCCGACAAGCCGACCGCCTGCTCACAGTGCGCTCGCTTCCCACTGGCCAAGACGCCGCCAGATAACGTTCTGATCACGAAGTAGAGCGACAGTCTTCCTGCCCTTGCGATCCCGGTCTACGGTCCGCATTAAAACCAACCACGTGGTAAGTGTTGGCGCTCGCAGGTCAGGCACTTGCCGAACCGGCGCTCGCGCCGCGGCCGCCGCTCATCAAGCCGAGGCCGTTGCCCACCGCGTCCGAACGGCCAGGTCGTGGCGCAAACGCCAGCAGGCCCCGACCACCGACACCCAGGAAAGCCGCCGATGACTACCGAATTCCCTCCCGGGTTCCTCTGGGGAGCCTCCACCGCGCCGCACCAGATCGAGGGCAACAACCTCAACAGCGACTTCTGGGCGAACGAGGGGCGCATGCCGGGCATGGAGCGCAGTGGTGACGCCTGCGACAGCTATCACCGCTACCGCGAGGACATGCGACTGCTGGCCGACGCCGGGCTCAACGCGTACCGCTTCGGCATCGAGTGGGCCCGCGTCGAGCCCGTCCCCGGCATGGTGTCGCGGGCGGAACTGGCCCACTACCGGCGCATGATCGAGACGGCCTTCGAGCTCGGCCTGACACCGGTCGTGACCCTGCACCACTTCACCAGCCCGCTCTGGTTCGCCCAGGAGGGCGGCTGGCTCGGCGACCGCGCCGTTGAGCGGTTTCGGGCATACGCCGAGGCGGTCACCCCGATCCTCGACGGCGTCGAGTGGGTCGTCACCATGAACGAGCCGAACATGCTGGCCATCATGATCGGCATGGCTCAGGCCATGCAGAACCAGCAGGCGGCCGGGGAGTGGCAGAGCCCCACCCTCGACAACGAGGGTCCGCGGCCGCCGCTGCCGGCCCCGGACGTGAGGATCGGCGCGCGGCTGGTCGAGGCACACCACGCCGTCCGGGAGGTCATGCGCGAGCGCACCGGCGCCAAGGTCGGCTGGACGGTCGCCAACCGCGCCTTCGTCGCCCGGCCGGGGGCCGAGGAGAGGAAGCGGGAGCTGGATCACATCTGGGAGGACCTGTACCTGGAGGGGTCGCGCGGAGACGACTTCGTGGGCGTGCAGTCGTACTCCAGCCAGTGGGTCGGCCAGGACGGCGTCGAGCCCCACCCGCAGGACCCGGACAACACACTCGTCGGCACCGCCTACCGGCCCGACGCCCTGAGCATCGCCGTGCGGCACACCGCCGAGGTCACCGGCGGCATGCCGATCCTGGTCACCGAGAACGGCATCGCCACCGGCGACGACACCCGCCGGATCGCCTACACCGGCGAGGCCCTGAAGCATCTCGAGGCGGCGATCGCCGACGGCGACGGCGTCGACGTACGTGGCTACCTCCACTGGAGCCTGCTCGACAACTACGAGTGGGGCCACTGGGAGCCGACCTTCGGCCTGGTCGAGGTCGACCGCGAGACCTTCGAGCGCCGCCCCAAGCCCAGCCTCGCCTGGCTGGGCGAGACCGCCCGCCGCGCGGGCAACTGACCGCCCCGCCACCGGAAGGACACATCGTGCAGGTATCCGTACCCGACGTCTCGTCCCGGTCCCTGGCCGAGCTCGTCTCGCTCACCGGGCGGCGCGCCGTCGTGACCGGCGCGGGCCGCGGACTGGGCCGGGCCATCGCCGAACGCCTGGTCGAGGCAGGCGCGGACGTACTCGTCGCCGATATCGAGCACGGGCTCGCCGCCGCCGTCGCCATGGATCTGAACGCCCGCCGCCCGGGCTGCGCGGCGGCCGCCCATGTGGACGTCACCGACACCGTGAGCGTCGCCGGAGCCGCCGATCTGGCGGTCCGGGAGTTCGGCGGGATCGACATCTGGGTCAACAACGCCGGTGTCTTCCCCAGCGTTCCCGCGCTGGAGATGTCCGAGAAGACCTGGGACGAGGTGTTCGCCGTGAACACGCGCGGTGTCTTCCTCGGATCCCGGGAGGCCGCCCGCCGGATCCGCGCGGCCGGAAGCGGCGGCGTCATCGTGAACGTCGTCTCCACGGCCGGCTTTCGGGGAACGGCCCCCGGGCTCGCCGCCTACGTCGGCTCCAAGCACGCGGCGCGCGGCATCACCCGGCAACTCGCCCTCGAATTCGCGCCGTTCGGCATTCGCGTGCTGGGCGTCGCACCGACGTACGTGCCGACCGAAGGCAACATGGCGGCGGCAGCCGCAGCTGCCGGGGCCCCCGCGGACGCCGGGGACATCATGTCCGTGATGCGGCCGAGCCTGCTCGGTCGCCTCGGCGTCCCCGACGACATCGCCCGCGTGGTGCTGTTCTGCGCGAGCGACCTCTCGGCCTTCATGACGGGGAGCACGCTCCTCGCGGACGCCGGCGAAACGATCTGATCCGCGACGCCCCCACCTCCGTCCTCCTCGGGCCACTGCCCGGCAACCACGCGTAGGAGCCCCATGCTCTTCCCCCGCACCAGCTCCACCCGGGACGTCGTCAGCCTCGACGGCCTGTGGCGGTTCGCGCTCGACACCCGCGCCGGCGCCACTCCGTGGACGTCACGGCTCTCCTCACCCCTGGAAGCCCCCGTCCCCGCCAGCTACAACGACCTGTTCGTGGACGCGGAGATCCGTGACCACGTCGGCGTCGTCTGGTACCAGCGCGAGGTGCGGGTGCCGCGCGGCTGGGCGGGCGAGCGGGTGGTCCTGCGCTTCGGCTCCGTCACCCACGCCGCGCAGGTCTACGTGGACGACCGGCTGGTGGCCGAACACACCGGCGGTTACACACCGTTCGAGGCGGACCTGACCGGGATCGTCCGCCCCGGCGCCGAGTTCCGGCTGACGGTCGGCGTCGACAACCGGCTGACGAACGTGACGATCCCGCCCGGCACCGTCACCTCCGGCCCCGACGGCCGCGAACACCAGTCGTACCTGCATGACTTCTACAACTACGCGGGCATCGCGCGTCCGGTCCGGCTGTGCAGCACCCCGCCGACCCATGTCGAGGACGTCACGGTCGTCACCGGACGGGACGGCGCGGCCGGTGTCGTCGAGTACCGCGTGGAGATCTCCGGCGAAGCCGCCGACGTGATCGCCACACGGGTGCGCGCGGTCGACGAGGCAGGCCGGACCGTGGCGGAGGCACACGGCCCCGAGGGCACCCTCCGCATGGAGGACGTCACCCTCTGGCAGCCCGGCGCCGCCTATCTCTACGACCTCGTGGTGGAGTTGGTCGACGAGGGCGAGAACGTTGTGGGAGAACCCGTCGACAGTTACACCCAGCCCTTCGGCGTGCGCACCGTCGAAGTGCGCGGCACCGAATTCCTCATCAACGGCGACCCGTTCTACTTCACCGGCTTCGGCAAGCACGAGGACACCCCCGTCCGAGGCAAGGGCCACGACGACGCCTACCTGGTCCACGACTTCCAGCTCCTCGACTGGACCGGCGCCAACTCCTTCCGCACCTCGCACTACCCGTACGCGGAGGAGGTGCTCGACTTCGCCGACCGGCACGGCATCGTCGTCATCGACGAGACCGCCGCCGTCGGCCTCAACCTGGGTGTCATGGGCGGTCTCACCGGACAGGCCCCGACCCCGACCTTCGCGCCGGAGAACTTCGGCGGGACAACGCGCGACGTCCACGCCGAGCACCTGCGGGAGCTGATCGAGCGGGACAGGAACCACCCGAGCGTGGTGATGTGGTCCCTCGCCAACGAACCCGCCTCCAACGAGGACGGTGCCCGCGAGTACTTCGAGCCGCTGGTCGAGCTGGCCCGCAAGCTCGACCCGACCCGCCCCCTCACCTACTCCGCGGTCATGTTCGCCACGTCGCAGAACGACCGGATCGGCGACCTGTTCGACGTACTGAGCATCAACCGCTACTACGGCTGGTACCTGTTCACCGGCGACCTCGCGACCGCCGAGCAGGCCCTGGAACAGGACCTCCGCGGCTGGGCGGCGCGCTTCGGCAAGCCGCTCATGATGTCCGAGTACGGCGCCGACACCCAGCCCGGCCTGCACTCCGTCTGGGACACCCCGTGGAGCGAGGAGTACCAGAGCGACTACCTCGCCATGTACCACCGCGTGTTCGACCGCATCCCCGAGTTCGTCGGCGAACACGTCTGGAACTTCGCCGACTTCCAGACCTCGGCCGGTATCCACCGCGTCGACGGCAACAAGAAGGGCGTGTTCACGCGCGAACGCAGGCCCAAGACGGCCGCGTTCGCCCTCCGTGGCCGCTGGCACGGCCTGGGCGGTCGCAAGCCCGGCCAGACCGCGGACGGATGACGTTTCTCCCCGATCCGCTCTCCCCTTCTCCCCGATCCGCTCTCCCCGATCCGAGATCCGAGATCCGCCGTGGGCCTTCGGCGGTTCGACGGATTCCTTCTCCAGCGCGTGTGCCGTCTCCCACCGACTGCCGCGCCACCTTGCACTCATGAGACGAAGGAGTCCTCATGCTTCAGAACGATCGCGACATCAGCGTGGCCGGGCCTCCGCCGCCCGAGTCGGCGAAGGGTGAGGGTGAGGAGCCGACAGGTCCGACAGGTCCGACAACGGGCGTCCCCGAGGTGGCGGCCGAGACCTCCGCCCCCGAGATCGAGGCCCCGCCGCTGGAGAAGGTCGGCACGGCCTACATCTCCTGGATGATGATCGCGAACTTCGGGTCCTCACTGGCCCTGATGGTGCCGCTCTCCTATTCACTGGCGGTGCGGATCTCCGATCTCGCCCCCGGCCGTGAGGAGTTGCTCGGGTACGTCACCGGGTCCGCCCAGTTCGTCTATCTGGTCCTCAGTCCCCTGATCGGCTTCTGGAGCGACCGGAAGCGGTCCCGCTTCGGCCGCAGGACCCCGTTCATGATCGTCGGTACGGTTCTCGGTGCCGTCGCGCTCTTCGGTATCGCCGCCGCGCCCAGCGTGTTGCTGGTGGGCCTCTCGTGGGTGGTCGGCATGGTCGGCTGGTCGACGGCCAGTCAGGCCATCCAGAACATCCAGGCCGACCGGGTCCCCGAGGAGCAGCGCGGCCGTATCTCGGCCTGGACCAGCGTCACGAGCCAGATCGCACCGGTGATCGGTATCGGCATCGCGTACACAGTGGCCTCCAGCACCCTTCTGGTGTTCCTGGTCCCGGGCCTCCTCGGAGCCGCCATGCTGGTGGCGTTCCCCCTCGTCAAGCCGGAGGGGGACTCCCGTGCCCTCGTCCACACCAGCGATGTGACCCTCAAGGGCCTGATGGCCAGCTATTGGTTCAATCCGCGGACGTACCCCGACTTCGGCTGGAACTGGCTCGGCCGCTTCGTCTTCTTCATGGGCCTGTACTCCAACACCACCTTCGGCACGTTCTTCTACGCCCAGCGGCTCGACCTGCCCGTCAAGGAGGTCGCCGGTGTCGTGGCGACGATCGGCACCATCGGAGTGCTGGCGGCAGCCGGCGGCGCCATCGGCGGCGGCTTCCTGTCCGACAAGCTCGGCAGGCGCAAGCTGTTCACTTTGATCGGCTCCGCGGTCTTCGTGGTCGGCGCCGTCACGGAGGCGTTCGCCCACTCGCTGCCCCAGCTCGTGGTCGGCGCGGTGCTGATGCAACTCGCCATCGCCGTGTTCAGCGCCGTCGACCAGGCGATCGTGTTCGCCGTCCTGCCGGACCGGGCCCAGGCCGGCCGCTATCTCGCGGTCGTCGCGTTCGCCCAGAAGATCCCCAGCGCCATAGCCCCGCTGATCGCCCCGCTCGTCATCACCATCGGCGTCACCGACGGCGGCGACAAGAACTACACCCAGCTCTACCTGAGCGGCGCGGTCCTCGCCCTGGTCGGCGGTCTGATCATCAAGTTCAAGGTCAAATCGGTCCGGTAGTAGGGCCCTTCGACAGCGCACGGCCCGGCTGTGACAACACAGTTCATCGACTCCGAGAAAGCACAGCATGAGCAACGCACCGTATGACCTGCGCATCGACAGCGGCGGTGACCAGTTCGCCGTGTCGGGCCCCGCTCCCCGCCTGTCGTGGAAGCCACCGTCGGACGCGGGACACGCGGCCGGACATGAGCTGGAATGCACCGTCGACGGCGAGCCGCAACCAGCGGTGACGACCGCCCCTGGCACGCATCGGTTCCTCCCGTGGCCCTGGACGGCGCTCCGCAGCGGTCGGCGGGTGGCCTGGCGGGTCCGGGCCCGCGGCACGGAGAGCCGGGGCCTGTGGTCGGAGTGGGACACGTTCGAGGTCGGCCTCCTCGACGACGACTGGCAGGCGCGCTGGATATCGCCGCCCGAATCCGGCGACCCCGGATATGGCAGGCGCCCGGCCCACACCCTGACGACACGGTTCGCGGTACGGCCCGGGGTGCGCTCGGCGCGGCTGTACGCGACGGCGCTCGGCGTGTACGAGGCGTACGTGAACGGCGAGCGGGCGGGCACCGCCGAACTGTCGCCGGGGTCCACCTCGTACGACCGCACGCTCTACGCCCAGGCGTCGGACGTCACGGCCGCCGTCGAGGAGGGCGGCAACCTGATCGAGATCGTCCTCTCCGACGGCTGGTACCGGGGCCAGGTCGGGGCGTTCCGCCGCCCGGCCGAATGGGGGACGGTGCTCGGCGCACGGGCCGAGCTGCACATCGCGTACGAGGACGGCACACGCCAGATCGTGCGCACCGACGAGACCTGGACGAGTGCCCGGTCGGCCATCACCCGGGCCGACCTCATGGACGGGCAGACCACCGACTTCCGCAGCGAGCCGGGGGCCGAACGACCGGTCCTCGTCGACCAGGTGGAGGCTCCCGCGATCGACTGGTCGCCCGCACCGCCCGTACGCGTCGTCGACTCCCGTCCGCCGCGATCCGTCGAACAGCTGGAGGACGGGGTCTGGGTCGCCGACTTCGGCCAGAACGCCTCCGGCTGGATCACCCTGGACGACCTCGGTCCGGCCGGCACCCGCACCGTCGTCGACTACGGCGAACACGTCGGCTCCGACGGCGATCTGACGACTGCTCACCTGGACTCCGTGCGTCCCGGCGAGGACCCGATCGCGTTCGTCCAGCGCGACGAGGCCGTCTCCGCGGGCCGGGGCGAGACGTTCGAGCCACGCCACACCGTGCACGGCTTCCGGTACGCACGCATCCGCCGCGACGGCGCCCCTCTCGACCCCACGAGCATCACGATGCGCGTCGTGCACACCGACCTGCGCCGCACCGGCACCTTCGCATGCAGTGACCGCGACCTCAACCGGCTGCACGAGATCGCGGACTGGAGCTTCCGCGGCAACGCCGTCGACGTCCCCACCGACTGCCCGACCCGTGAACGTCTCGCCTGGACCGGCGACTACCAGGTCTTCGCTCCGACCGCCACGCGTCTGTACGACGTCCTCGGCTTCAGCCGCAAATGGCTTCGCTCGGTCCGCGACGACCAGCTGCCCGACGGCCGGATCGCCAACTTCTCGCCCGACGGTCGCCGCATCAAGCACCACCTCGACGACCAGTTCGCCCTGATGACCGGCTCGGCCGGATGGGGCGACGCGATCGTCGCCGTCCCCTGGGAGCTGTACCGGTGCTACGGCGACCGACAGGTCCTCGCCGAGCACTGGGAGTCGATGGTCCGCTGGGTCGAGTGGGCGCTGCGGACCGCCCGCACGGCCCGCCACCCGTCCCGGATCGAACGTTCGGCCGAGCCTCTCCCGCACGAGCGGTATCTCTGGGACGGCTCCTTCCACTGGGGCGAATGGACCGAGCCGAAGGAGAAGGCGACCGACGGCACCCGCATCGACCCGGTCCAGACCAACCCGATCGCCTGGTTCATGGCGGACAAGGGCGAGGTGGGCACGGCGTTCCTGTACCGCTCGACGTCGACCCTCGCCGACGTCGCAGGGGTGCTGGGCCGCACCGAGGACGCAACCCGCTGGGCGGAGACCGCCGAGCGCGTCGGTGACGCCTGGCGCACCGAGTTCCTCACCCCCGACGGACGCACCAGGGGCGACACCCAGGCCGCCTATGTACGCGCTCTGTCCCTCGGGCTCGTCCCCGACGAGCTGCGCGCGCCCGCCGCCGCACGCCTGGTCGAGCTGATCCGCGCCGCCGGCACCCACCTCGGCACCGGCTTCCTCTCCACCGGCGAGCTGCTCCCCGTCCTGGCCGACACCGGGCACGCCGACATCGCGTACGAGCTGCTTCTCCGGCGCAGCGCACCGTCCTGGCTGTACATGCTCGACCGCGGCGCGACGACCATCTGGGAGGACTGGGAGGGCGTTGACGAGAACGGAGACGCCCACGACTCCCTGAACCACTACAGCAAGGGAGCCGTCATCCGCTTCCTGCACACCCACGCGCTGGGGCTACGACAGACCCCGGGGTCGGTCGCCTGGGAGTCGTTCGAGGTCGCGCCGGTCCCCCACCCGTCGTTGCGGTGGGCCCGGGGCACGCACGACTCCCCGCAGGGCACGATCGCCGTCGAGTGGCGAACGACCGGCGACGAGCTGACCATCACCGTCGACGTGCCGCCCGCGACCACCGCACGGGTGGTCTTCCCCGACGGCACCACCGAGACCGCCACCGCGGGGACTTTCCGTACCACCCGCCGTATGGGGAACGGGAGTTGAGGCCACCGCCCGACGAACCGGAGCTGAGGCCACCTCCCGACGTGCGATCGATCCCCTCCTTCTCGCGTCGGACGCGCGGTCAGACCGCCTCGACCGGGTCTGCCTCGCTTCGGACGATGTCCCGCAGACGCTTCTTGTCGATCTTGCCGACCTTCGTCAGCGGCAACTCGTCGACGACCAGCAGGTCTTCGGGCAGTTTGTAGCGGGCCACCTGCATCGCGGTGAGTGCGGCGCGGACCGATTCGAGGGTCAGGTCGGCACCCGGTTCGACGACCACGGCCACGCACACCCGCTCCCCCAGGTCCGGGTCGGGCTTCGCGACAACGGCGACACGGGCGACACCCGGCAGACGGTAGACGAGGTTCTCGACCTCCTCCGCGGAGATCTTCTCGCCGCCCCGATTGATCATGTCCTTGTCGCGTCCTTCGACGACGAGATTGCCGGAGGGGTGCAACCGGACGACGTCGCCGGTGCGGTACCAGCCGTCGGGGGTGAACGCGCGGGCGTTGTGCTCGTCGGCCCGGTAGTAGCCGCGGGGGGTGTACGGGCCGCGGGTGAGGAGGGCGCCCATGCTTCCGGGGGGTACGGGATCGTCGGAGGCGTCGACGACGAGGATCTCGTCGTCGGGGCACATGGGGCGGCCCTGCGTCTCGATCTTGATGTCGTCGGGGTCGTCCGGGCGCGTGTAGTTCAACAGCCCCTCCGCCATGCCGAACACCTGCTGGAGGGTGCCGCCGAGCACGGGTTCGGCGCGGCGGGCGACCTCGGGGGCGAGGCGGGCGCCGCCGACCTGGAGCAACCGCAGCGCGGGCGGGGCGGCGTGGCGGCCGGAGGCGACGGCGTCGATCCAGCGCTGGACGACGGCGGGCACGGCCGCGGTGGCCGTCACGCCCTCGTCGGACATCAGCGGTATCACCTTGTCGGGGTGCGGGGTGCGGGCCAGGACCACGCGGCCGCCGTTCATGAGGGTGCCCAGGATCCCCGGGCAGGCCAGGGGGAAGTTGTGTCCGGCGGGCAGGGCCACCAAGTAGACGGTGTCACAGTCGAGGCCGCACACCTCGGCGCTGCGCCGCGCGTTGTACTCGTAGTCGTCGTGGGTGCGGGTGATGAGTTTCGGCAGTCCGGTGGTACCGCCGGAGAGCAGGAAGACGGCGATGTCGGCGCTGTCCGGGGCGATGTCGTCGAGCCGGGCCCGTGCGGCGGCCGGGTCGTCTGCCGGTTCGGCCAGCGCGCGCAGATCGGTGGCGTCGGTGCCGACCGTGCCGCCCGCGACGAGCAGCAGTCGTACGCTCGGCGTGGCTTCGGCGACCTCCCGCCCCAGAGCCTGGTGGTCGAAGTCGCCGAGTCGGTCCGGTACGGCGATCGAGGTGACTTCGGCATGTGCGGCCAGGTAGCGCAGTTCGTGGCCGCGGTGCGCGGGCAGCGCCATCACGGGAGCGATGCCGGCCCGCAGACACGCCAGGGTGAGCGTGACGAACTCCCAGCCGTTGGGCAGCTGGACGAGCATCGCGTCACCGGGGCCCAGGCCGGAGTCCAGCAGTCGGCACGCCAACCCGTCGGCTCGGTCGACGAGTTGACGGTAGGTCAAGCGCGTGTCGCCGTCCACGACGGCCACCGCATCTCCGTAGGTCTCGGCCCATTCGTGGAGGTACGACCCGAGCGGCCTCCCACGCCAGTACCCGGCCTCGCGGTAGCGATCGGCCGCCTCCTTGGGCCAGGGGACGAATCCCTCACGCATCGTCGGATCCTCCTTGATCCCGGGGGTCACGCAGCAGCAGTACGGCGTCAAGGGCGACGACATCGCCGTCGGGCAGGACGCGCAGGGGGTTGATCTCGCACTCGGCCACGGCGTTGTCGGCGGCGAGGGAGGAGAGCGCGAGCAACGCGTGGGTGAGTCGCGCGCGGTCGACCGGGGTGGCGCCGCGCGCGCCGAGGAACATCTGGCGGGTGGCGAGCTCGTCGAGCATGGCGCCGGCCTCGTGCGCGGACAGCGGCGCGAGGCGCAGGGAGACGTCGCCGAGGATGTCGGCGGCCGTTCCCCCGGCGCCCAGAGCCAGCACGGGGCCGAAGACCGGGTCGCGGCGTACGCCGACGATGAGTTCGGGGCCGGCGGGCGCCATCTGCTCGACCAGCAGTGCGGGGCTTGCGGGCATGCGGGCGAGGGCGTCGTCGAGTTCCTGGTGCGTGCGGATGCCGACCTGGACCCCGCCGACTTCCGTCTTGTGCAGGATCGCCGCGTCGAGGATCTTCACGACGACCGGTCCGCCGAGCTCGTCGAGAGCCGCGTGCGCTGCGGCGGGGTCGGCGCACCCGCGCCGTAGCGGCGTACGGATGCCCAGGTCCGCGAGGACGCTCTTGGCGGTGTGCTCGTCGACCGGGCCCGGCGGGGGCAGGGTGGGTGCACCGGGCGCGGTGACGGCGGTGGCCTCCGGGCGGGTGCGGGCCGCCGCGTCCTCGACGAGCGCGCGCACCATGGTCGATCCGGAGGCCGGTGTGGCCGCGCAGGGAATGCCGGCTTCGCCGAGTTCCCGGCGGGTCTGCCGTGCCTGCTCCACGGGTCCACCGACGACGGCGACGAGTGGGGTGGCGGTGCGGGCGGCGGCCAGCGCTGCCGGGAGGTCCACGGCGGTGGGTTCCAGCAGGCCGTACACGGCGGTGACGTCGATGCCGGGATCCTCCGACACCCGCTCCACGACCTGTGTGAGCGCGGGCGAGGGGCGGCCGGTGTCGACGGGGTTGTTGAGGTAGGTGAGGGCGGGAAGCAGCTCGCGCAGCTCCTTCACCGTCCGTTCGACCAGGGGCGGAACCTGGATGCCGTGGGAGCGCAGGTCGTCGGTGAGCAGCAGTCCGGGTCCGGCCTGTGCGGTGACCAGGCCGATCCCTGGGCGGGCGTTCGCCGGGAGCCGTACACGGCTGAGAGCGGTGACGGCGTCGACGAGGTCGCGTTCGTCGTCGACGAGGACGGCACCGGCCTGGCGCAGGGCCGTCCTGGTCACCCGCCAGGAGGTGGCCAGAGCGCCCGTGTGGGAGCGGGCGAAGTCGCCGATGTCGCTGCGGCCCACGACCAGGGCCACGACGGGGACACGATCGGTCAGTTGGCGTACGGCGTCGGTGAGGCGGCGGCCCTCCGCGGCGGTCTCCACGTGCAGGGCGACGGCCCGTACGACGTCGTCCTCGGCAAGGTGGTCGAGGACGTCGGCCTGGGTGACGTCCAGGCTGTTGCCCAGCCCGACCCCCAGGCGCAGGCCGACGCCGGCCTCGGCCAGGGCGAAGGCCAGCGCGTGGTTCACGCCGCCGCTCGCGGCCACGACCGCCACCGGACCCGGTTCCAGATCGGCCACACCCGGAACGAAACTGGCCGTGAGCCGCCGGTGGGGCGCCAGGAAGCCCGAGGTGTTCGGCCCGAGGACACGGATGCCGGTGTCCCGCACCACCTCGGCCAACGCCTGCTGGTACAGCGCACCGTCACCGCCGGCTTCGGCGAACCCGCCGGCGCACACGAGGGCGGCGCGGGCTCCTGCGGCCGCCGCCTCGCGCAGGGCGTCGGCGGTCACCGCGGCCGGAATGCAGGAGACGACCAGGTCCGGCGTGCTGCCCCGGGCTTCGGCCGCCGCGCCGATGGTGGGGAAGAAGCCCCGGTCGGGGTCGGGGCGGCCGGAGTTGACCTTCATGACCGGCCCCGGGAAGGAAGCCAGGGAGTCGGTCATCGCCGCGCCGAGCTTGCCGGGTGTGACGGAGGCGCCGAGTACGGCGATGGCGCGGGGTGCGAACAGCGGTTCCAGGACGGTCACTTGGTGCCTCCCACGAGGTCGGCGCGGCCGGACAGCAACAGCGAGGTCGCGGTGTCGTCGTCGTACGGGCCGGTGATCGCGGCGGGCAGGCCGTGCGCGAGCCGGGCCTCCTCCGCGATCAGCACGCGGGTCAGCGCCGTACCGCCGCGTACGCCGATCAGCGGAACGCCCTCCTCCGCCGCCTCACGCACTTGGTCGAGGGCGAGCGGCAACCCCTCCTCCGTGTCCGGAGCGTCGATCCACACGCCTGCGCCGGACGACTGAGCGCTGAACGGGACCATCGGGATGTCGGTGCCGTCGGTTCCGGTCAGGAATTCCTCGCCGGCCGTCACACGGCGCGAGGGAAGCCGGAACGGGCCGGCGCTGAAGGGTGTCTCCAGGGGCGGTGTCTCGTGGTGTTGCCGCCACCATCCGTCGACGCGATCCACGTACGCAGCGTCGCGCACGGCGAGTTTGCCGCGCGGGAGGCTGCGGGTCAGGAAGTGGAAGGCGAACTGTGTCGGATCGTCGAGGGTGCGGACGTAGCGGCCGAAGTGCTCCCACCACGACAGGCTGGGCCGCGCCGAGTTCTGGATCTTCTCCACCTTGGGGCGGCGGCGCTCCTCGTAGAGCTCGAGTGCCTCCGGCACGCTGTGCGACGCCTCCCCCAGCGCCTCGGCCAGCGCGACCGCGTCCTCCATGGCCATCTTGGTGCCGGACCCGACGGAGAAGTGCGCGGTGTGTGCCGCGTCGCCCAGCAGCACCCACTTCCCGCGTCGCCACGAACGGGCCCTGCGGGTGGCGAAGTTGGCCCAGCGGGAGTTGTTGCCGACCAGTGGGTGCCCGTCGATCTGCTCGCCGAACAGGTTCTCCAGGTAGGCCTTGGTCTTCTCGTCGCTGGCGCCGGGCGGGGTCGACGGATCGAAGGCGTCGAGACCGGCCTTTGCCCAGGAGTTGGCGTCGGTCTCCACGATGAAGGTGCTCAGCGAGTCGCTGATCGGATAGGCGTGGGCGGCGAAGACGCCGTGCGGGCCGTCCTGGTGGACGAAGGTGAGCCCGTCGAACATGTACGAGGTGCCGAACCAGATGAACTTCGCGCTCGCCATCTCGGCGGTCGGTCCGAAGTCGTCGGCGAACAGGGTGCGGAAACGGCTGTTGGCGCCGTCGCACACGACGACCAGGTCGAAGTCGTCCAGTTCGGCGGGGCCGTGGACCTCGTGCTGGAAACGCGTCTGAACGCCCTCGGCGCGGGCCCGTTCCTGCAGCAGGCTCAGCAGCGTCTTGCGGTTCACCGCCGCCATGCCCATGCCGCCGACGCGCTCCCGTGTGCCGTGCACGCGGACCTCGATGTCGTCCCAGTGCCTGCCGTGCTTCTCCAGCGCCTCGCTGAGAACCGGGTCGGCGGCGTCGATGGCGTCGAGTGTGGCGTCGGAGAAGACCACTCCGAAGCCGAACGTGTCGTCGGGGCGGTTGCGTTCGAAGACCACGACCTCGGTGCCGGGGCGGCTCCGCCTCAGCAGCGTGGCGAAGAACAGTCCGCCGGGTCCCGCGCCGATGCAGGCAACTTTCATCGTCTTTCCTTCGCGCTCACAGCCACGCGGGCAGCTTCGGCAGGGATCCCCCGCCGGTCGGGTACAGAGGGCCGGGCACGGGGCGCCCGGTCGCGTAGGCGGTCAGGCTGGCCACGTCACCGCTCACCACGACCGGCTCCGCGCCGCCGGGCGCGCCCAGGAGCCAGGTGCGGTCGGCGTCCTCGGCCCGCAGTTCGACGGGGGGACAGTCCGGGCGGGCCCGGAAGGCGGCGGTCACGTCGTCGAGGAGCGCGGCGCACACGTCGTGCGGGACGTCGTCGAAGCTGGTGTCGATGTTCAGGTCGACGGCGTGGACCCACACCTCGCGCGCCCGCATCCAGGGCACCTGGGATGCGGGCACCTCACGGCCTCGCGCGGTGCGGACGGTCGCTTCCCAGCACTCGTCCGGCACTGCGGCGAGTTCCGCGGCGAGACGGCTGTCGGCCGCGAGCAGCTCCGTACGCAGCTCTTCGGCCGGCCGCCGGGCGCCCTCCTCGATCTCGCGCGCACGCTGGTCGCCACTCGCGTACATGGGCGACTCGACACCGGTACGCGCCCAGGTCAGCAGGTTGACGAGCGCATCGGCGTTGCGGGCGACGTGGGCGACGATGTGGGCCCGGCTCCAGCCCGGCAGGTACGAGGGCCTGGCGAATCCTGGGTCGGTCAGCGAGTGCACGGCGGCTTCGAAGGCCGCCGTGCCCTTGGCGGCCCACTCCGGCGTCGCGACCGGACGTGCGCTCACCGCGTCTCCCGGCGGCAGGTGTTGCGGGTCTCACCGATCCCCTCGATACGGGTGACGAGGAGCGAACCGTCCTGCAGATAGCGGGCGGGCTTGCGGGCATGGCCGACCCCGCCCGGAGTGCCGGTGGCGATCACGTCACCCGGAACCAGCGTGATGATCTCGGACAGGTATGCGACCAGCGTGGCCGGGTCGAAGACGAGGTCACCGGTGTCGGCCTTCTGCACCGTGTCACCGTCGACCTCGCATGACAGGCTCAGGCCCTGGGCGGAGACCGCGGGGTCGTCGGCGGTCACCAGCCACGGCCCGATGGGGGTGGTGGCCTCGAAGGTCTTGCCCTGGTCCCACTGGGTGGTGCGGTACTGCCAGTCGCGGGCGGTGACGTCGTTGAGCACGGTGTACCCGGCGATCGCGGCCCGCGCCTGCTCCGGGTCGGCGTGCCGGACCTCGGCCCCGATGACGACGCCGAGCTCGGCCTCCCAGTCCATCTGCGTGGAGGAGGCGGGCAGGGTCACGTCGTCGTACGCGCCGACCAGCGCCCGCGCGTACTTGTTGAACAGCGTGGGGTGCGAGGGGAGTTCGCGGCCCATCTCCAGAATGTGCGTGCGGTAGTTGAGGCCGACGCACACGACCTTCTCCGGTGCGGCGACGACGGGGGCGTAGTCCAGGGCGCCTTCGTACGTCTCGCCGTCGGCGTCC
Source organism: Streptomyces sp. NBC_00076 (assembly GCF_045041235.1). Classification (NCBI taxonomy): domain Bacteria; kingdom Bacillati; phylum Actinomycetota; class Actinomycetes; order Kitasatosporales; family Streptomycetaceae; genus Streptomyces; species Streptomyces sp. NBC_00076. The sequence goes on along the minus strand of NZ_CP108242.1, from coordinate 9,334,544 downwards.
GCGGCACGCGCCGCCCAGTCGCCGTGGCGCAGGAAGGCCACGAGGTCGCTCTCGCCCAGGTCCACCGCCTTGTCGTCGTCGATGCGGACGGCGCGCGTGCTGCCGTTGACCCGGATGGTGGCGAGCTTCACTTGTGTTCTCCTCGGGAGGTGCGGGCGAGGCCCAGGGCCTCGTAGACGGGCTCGTCGCTGAAACGGAAAAGGTCGACCTGGGTACGGGCGATGAGGGAGACCTCGCACCAGGACGGGACGACGAACAGATCGCCCTTGGCGATCTCGAAGACCTTGTCGCCGACATGGGCGACCGCCTCGCCGTCGAACACCTGCCAGACCGCGGAGCCGACCGAGCGCACCGGGACGGTCCGCGTACCGGCCCGCAGTCGACGCATCTCGGTGCGCATCGTGACCAGGGCGTCCTTGCCGGTGGTGGGGTTGGAGAAGCGGACTCCGGCGTGCCCGGGTTCGAGCACACCGGGTACGCCTTCCTCCTCCAGCTCCAGCTGGGCGGTCAGGGCGGCGTCGGTGTGCTCCCAACGGTAGGCGCCCAGTGGGGAGTTGGGCTGGTCGGGCAGACCCATCGGGCGCAGCCCGGGGTGGCCCCACAGTCGCTCGCCGCGCGAACGCTCGGGAGTGGCACGGGTGGAGAGCTCGTCGGGGCCGAACTCGAAGAAGCCGGCGTCCAGTTGAGAGACGAGCGGGATGTCGAGGCCGTCGAGCCAGGCCATCGGCTGGTCGGTGACGTTCTGGTGCTCGTGGAAGGCCCAGCTCGGCGTGAGCAGCAGGTCACCCCGCCGCATCGCCACCGCGTCGCCGTCGACGTTGGTCCACACGCCCTCACCTTCGACCACGAACCGGAAGGCTCCCTGGCTGTGCCGGTGCGAGGGGGCGACCTCACGCGGACCCAGGTACTGGATCGCGGTCCACAGGGTCGGCGTGGCGTAGGGAAGGCCCGGAAGACCGGGGTTGGACAGCGCCATGGCGCGGCGCTCACCGCCACGCCCCACGGGTACGAGCTCCCCGGAGCGCTGCGCGATGGGCAGCAGCTCCGCCCACCGCCACAGGTGTGGGACCGCGGCGGGCTGCGGCGACATCGGCATCAGGCCGTCCACCTGCGTCCACAGCGGGATCAGGCCCGCGTCCTCGAAATCCGCGTACAGCTCGTCGAGCAGCTTGTGCTCGGTCTGTTCGCTGGTGGTGTCGGTCACGGAAACCTCCACGTCGTGTGTTCGGCGACCGCCAGAAAAGGCGCGCATCGTTCCGCGCTGTCCCTGACGCTACGCCGCCGTTTCCCCTCACCGGAATCCTTGAGGCGTAGGATTCCTCTATGGAGAACTCAGCGGACCCTTCGCCCAGCCCTTCGTATCCGGTGAGCGCCGCCGGCAACGCCCTGCGCGTCGTCCGGCTGCTGCACGAGCTCGACGAGCTGCGAGTGATGGACGTGGCCGACCGGCTCGGCGTCGCGCGCTCGACCGCTCACCGGATCCTGGCGATGCTCGTCTTCGAGGGATTCGCGGCCCAGGACCGCCACAAGGTGTACCGGCCGGGGCCGGCTCTGCAGGCGATCAGGGGAAGCCAGTCGGCCCCGCCCCCCGACCTGATCACCATCGCGCACCCGCACCTGCGACGGCTGGCGGACGCCGTGGGTGAGACGACCCACCTGATGGTGCTCGAGGGCAACGGAGCCCGCTTCCTGGACGGCGTGGAGGGCCCCCAGGCGCTGCGCGTCAGCTTCCGCACCGGCACGCTGCTGCCCGCGCACGCGACCTCGGGCGGCAAGGCCATGCTCGCGGTACTGCCGGCGGACCGGGTCCGGGCGCTCTACCCCAACGGGCTCCCCGGGGACCGGGCCCGGTCTCCCAAGGACTTCGAGAGCCTGATGAACGAGCTGGTGTCCGTGCGCCGCCACGGCTACGCCCTCAACCTCCAGGAGAGCGAGCGCGGAGTGCACGCCGTCGGCGCCTGCGTGCGCGACCGCACGGGTACCGCCGTGGCCGCCGTCGCCGTGGCGGCTCCGTCCGTCCGCTGCACCCGCGCACGACTCGCGGACCTGGCGCAGCCGCTGCTCGCGGCCGCGCGGGACATCGGTCAGGGGTTGTGAACGAAGGCGGCGCACACCCACGGCCCCGGCCCGCACTGCCCGGCTCACCCCAGGGACGCGGACTTCGTTCGTCAACAGGGATGCGGGTCCGTCAGGGCTTGAGCACGATCTTTCCCCTCGTGTGGCGACGTTCCAGTTCTCGGAAGGCTTCGCGGACTTCCTCGAGCCGGTGGACACGGGCGATGGGGATGTCCAGATCACCATCGGCGATCAGCGTGGCAAGTTCTCGCAGGACGTCGGCCCTTGCCGCCGCCGCGCAGCCCTCCGCCTTGGTGCCGTGCTTCGCCGCGCCCGCGAAGTCGATGATCGTGTTGATCCGTTCACCGGGCACGCCGAGTTCCAGCGCCAGTTCGATGTAGGGAGCGCCGAAGGCGTCGATGAAGGCGTCGACCGTGCCGTCGGCCGCGGCGCGGACCCGCTCGCCGACGTCCTCTCCGTAGGTCAGCGGGATCGCTCCGTGCCGGGTGAGCCATGCATGGTGGGGCTCGCTCGCCAGACCGATGACGGTGGCCCCGGCGTGCCGCGCGAGTTGTACGACGAGCGAGCCCACCCCTCCGGCGGCCGCGGAGACGACGACCGTCTCACCACGCTCGACCTTGACGGCGTGTATCGCCGCGTACGCCGTGGTTCCGGCGACGAAGAGCGCGCCGGCCTGCTCCCAGGGGACACCCGCCGGTCGGTGGATGAGCTGGTCGTCCTCCACCACCACGTACTCGGCGTGGCTGGCCCGGTTGTGGGTGAAGCCGATCACCTCGTCACCTTCGGCGAATCCGGTGACTCCCGCGCCGACTTCCTCGACGATCCCGGCGAGGTCGCTGCCCTGGCCCGACGGGAACGTCGCGGGAAACCTGTCGTGCAGGAACCCCTGCCGGATCGCGGCCTCGCCCGGGTTGATCCCGGCGGCGACCACCTTGACGAGCAACTGACGTTCACCGGGCTCGGGCCGGTCTACATCGACCACGTTCAGTGCGTCGATGCCCCCGTACTCCGCGAATCGCACTGCTTTGGGCATCGTGGCTCCTCTGATCGCACTGCGGGTGAAGAGAAAGCGTGACTACCGGGACTACGCGGACTGTCGGTCGTTCACAGGCCCAGAACGCGTTCGGCGTTGCCGTGCGCGATGCGCGCGAGGTCGGCCGGTGCGTACGGTGCGGTACGCAGGAACTCCACCGCCTCGGCGCTGGACTCGAACGGGTAGTCGATGGAGAACAGCACCCGGTCGACACCGACGGCATGGACGGCTCCGAGCAGCGCGGCATGCGACATGACTCCGCTGGTGGTGACGTACACGTTGTTCCGCAGGTAGTACGAGGGCAGGTGTTGCACCCTGTGCTCGGCGGGCACCTGGTCGTAGCGGCTGTCGAGCCGGGCCATCTGGAACGGCAGCAGCTCGCCCATGTGCCCCAACGTCACCGAGGCGCCCGGGAACTCGTCGAACACACCGCCGTAGATCAGCCGGAGCGCATGGGCACCCACCGTCGCGGTCCAGCCCCAGGACGGCCCGACCAGCACGGGATATCCGTCGAAGACACGCCAGTTGTCGGCCGGAATGACAGCCGGATGCAGATACAGCGTCACGCCGAGGCGCTCCAGCTCGGCCCATACCGGCCTGAACTGCGGCTCGTCCAGGTAGTGCCCCCGCACATGGTCGTTGTACAGCACGCCCTTGAGCCCGAGCTCCTTCACCGCCCGGCGCAGCTCCACGACCGCGGCCTTCGGGTCCTGCAGCGGAAGGACCGCGAAGCCCGCGAACCGGTTCGGATGACCCGCGACCGCCTTGGCCAGAAAGTCGTTGACCCGCCGCGCGACGGCCACCGCCTCCGCCGGATCCTCGATCACTTCCAGACCCGGCGTGGAATACGAGAGGACCTGGACGTCGACGCCGTTGGCGTCCATGTCCGCCAGCCGCAGCTCGGTCAGATCGTCCAGGCGCCGGAACCACTCCTGCTTGATCGCCTCCGGCACCTCCATGCGCTGACGGATCGCTGCCTCTTGCCGGATGGCTCCAGGAACGGAGAACGCCTCTTCCACGGCCACGATGCGCATTTTTGCCTCCGAAGTGGGTCGATGGTGCTTCGAGCCGCCGGCTCGGGTTCGTGTCGACGGACCCGGTGTCGGCTGGTTGTGGTCGGCTCGGCCGGCGCCGCCGGCCGCGGTGGAGACACGGTTGCCAGGCGCGGCCTCGGCTGCCGACGCGGGCGAGCCCGCGACCAGACCGCCGACCACGGCGGCTCCTGAGGCAGCGGCGGTCGCGGCGATGAATCTGCGCCGGGTGGCCTCGGCAGGAGGCTTGGTGCGGGGATCGGCGGGCGGAGTCACGGCTTGGAAGGGACGGTCGTCGGACATGTCCACTCTCCCTCGATGGTGCGCGGGTGATGGCCGGGGTCCTGCCAATGGCTGTCGCGCTCCCCGAAGGTGCGCGTCGTTCCCGTGGGTGGTCCGACAGCCCTGCGATCCGCGGCGGTTGGGGCGTGTCGGCGGTCAGGGCATCGGATGGTTGTGGTCGGCTCGCACCATCGGCGGGCCGCGTCCGGCGGCGGGCCGGGGCCGAGGGAGAGGGAGAGTGCCCCCTCTCGGACCTGGTGCCAAGCCGGTCAGTGACCGGTCCGTATCGGGATGGACGCCCCGACCGGCCCCGACCGGACCGCACCCCCGGCCGCCGGTTGATCAGGCGGTCTTCTTGTCGCCCTCGGCCAGGATCCTGTCGCGGACCGCGGCGAGGGCTCCGGCCATCGCGCCGGGCCGCCGGTCGAAGGTCGAAGCCGAGAACTGGGCGGGGCCGGTCTTGGCGGAGAAGGAGTGCGGGTAGGCGAACTCGCGGAGTCCCTCCTCGCCGTGCTTGCGCCCGTACCCGCTGTCACCTCGGCCGCCGAAGGGCAGCGCGGGGTTCATCGAGAACACGAGGGCGTCGTTGATGCTGGTCATTCCGACGCGCAGGCGGCGGGCGATCTCCTCACCGCGGTCGCGGCTGAACACGGCGCTGCCCAGGCCGTACTGGCTGGCATTGATCCGTGCGACGGCCTCCTCGGTGTCGGCGACCTTGACGACGGCCAGTGTCGGCCCGAAGGTCTCCTCCGTGGCCGCGAGGGCGTCGGGAGCCACGTCGACGAGGATGGTGGGGGCGACGTAGCGGTCACCGGTCACCGTCTCGAGGCCGCCGACCGTGGCGGTCGCGCCGTGCGCGAGTGCGTCCTGGATGTGGTCCCGGATGATCGGGATCTGGCTGGCCAGCGGAACGGGGCCGATCTGCGCGTTCTCGTCGCTGCCGACGCGCACCTTCCCGGCAAGGTCGGTGACCTTCTCGACGAAGGTGTCGTGGACGGACTCGACGACGTAGGCCACTTCGAGACTGATGCAGCCGTGCCCGGTGTTCTGCAGAGCGCCCCAGACGACGTGCTTGGCGGCTTCGTCCAGGTCGGCGTCCTCGGCCACCACGACGCCGTCGTTGCCGCCGAGTTCGAGCAGCATGGGGGTCACGGTCGCCGCGCACTGGGCGGCGACCGTCTTCCCCGTGGCGACGCTGCCGGTGAACGCGAGCTTGTCCAGGCCGGCGCCGATGAGCGCCTGGCCCGTGGCCCCGAACCCGTTGAGGTGCTGGAGGACTGCCGGGAAGTCGGGAACCGCGCGCTGCCAGGTCCGGACGATCCATTCCCCGACGCCCGGTGTGACGTGGCTGGGCTTGAGGACGACGGCGTTGCCTGCCGTGAGCGCGTTGATGACGATGGCGCCCGGGGTCATCAGGGGGAAGTTCCACGGACCGATGACGCCGACGACGCCGTAGGGGCGGTACTCGACCCACGCCTGCTGATTGGACGCCACCGGGCCGGCCGGGATGTCCCGGCGCCCCAGGACGCGCTCGGCGTTGGAAATGGCGAACAGCAGGTGTTGCAGGGTGGACAGCACCTCACTGCGGGCGTCGTCCGTGGGCTTGCCGTTCTCCGCGTGGATGAGGGCGGCCCCCTCCTCACCGCTCACGGCGATCTCCCGCCGCCACGCGCGCAGCCGCTCCGCGCGGCCCTCGAATCCGAGGTCCCACCAGGCCCCGGCGACCGAGCGGGCGGCAGCGACGGCCGCGGCCGCCTCTTCCTCGCCGGCCACGGGGTACCGGGCGAGCTCGGCCCCGGTGGCTTGGTCGACGGTGACTACCTCGTTCCCGTCCTGTCCGATGACTCCATCACGCGTGATCGTCGGAATGTTGTTGGTCACGGGTCTCTCCCACTGTGTTACGACCGCCTGCGCCCGAACGGCACCCGGAGGGTGTGGCAGGTGGCGGACGCGGTCTTCGGCGCGGCGAAGGGCCGCTGTGTGAGAGCGGGTGCGCGCCGTGAATGACTTCAGCGACGGCTCGAAGGCCGTCCTCCCGCTCTTGAACTAGAGCCAAGTTAGGTAGGGAGCACTGATCCAGTCAATAGCAGGGGGGTAAGCATGATTCCCGGCGCTACTTCTCATGACTTGACGCCAAGAGAGTGGCGGGCCAGGCCGACAAGCACCCACCCGCCAGTCACGGCAGCCCGAGCTCACTGATCCGTATAGCGAGCCGCGAGCGTGGGCCGGTTGCCACCCGCGACAAAAGCGGCCTCCGCGGCGAGCAAGGCGTCCAGGGCGGCGTCCTGACCCTCCAGACCGGGGGCACAGACGGTCTCACCCAGGCGCAGCCCGGCCAGGCTGGCCGACGCCACATCCTCGGGCGACATCGCCCAGGGGATGTTGTGGCCGGCGCCGCTGTTCCACTCCGTCGCCACAACGCCGGGGCACGCCACCTGGACGCGGACCGGGGTGTCGGCGAGTTCGGCGGCGAGGGTGCGGGTGAAGCCCAAAGTGGCAGCCTTCGCGGCGACGTACAGGGTGCGCCGAGGTGCTCGCGGGTCCGTGACCCCCGCGCTGAAGGCGAGGAGCGAGGCGACAGTGACGATCGCGCCTTCGCCCGCCGCGAGCATTCCGGGAAGTGCCGCGTGGACCAGCCGGACGGGGGCGACGGCGTTGAGGGTGAGCAGACGGTCGATGTCGGCCGACTCGACCTCGGCGAGCGGGGCGTAGCCGCCGGCGCCCGCGTTGCTGATCAGCGTGCGCACATCCCCGGCGGCCAGGCGGTCGGTGACGGCGGTGATGCCGTCGTGGGTCATGAGGTCGGCGGGCAACACCTCGACGGCTGCTCCATGGGCGCTGAGTTCCTCGGCGAGGTCGGCGAGCCGGTCGGCCCGTCGCGCCACCAGAACGAGGTCGTGGTCGTCCGCCAGGAGTCGAGCGTAGGCGGCGCCGATACCGGAGGAGGCGCCAGTGATCAAAGCGATGGTTCGAGTCATGGATCCAGTGTTCGCCAAACGCTGGGCTACTGTCAAATGCTTGATAGTCATGAAGTGCCGTATCCTTCTCGCGTGAAACGAACCAACGATGAACCCCTCGGGCTTGACGCCCCTGACAACGAGGAGCCCGTCGGGCTCAACGCCCTTGACCGGGTGACGTGGGCGTTGCGCCGCGCGGAACTGGCAGTGCAGACGCTCAAGGAACAGCGGCTGCGCCCGCTGGGCCTGGCAGCCCCGCACTACACGCTCCTGATCTCGGTGCACGCCGATCCGGGGCTGACCGGCGCCGAGCTGGCCCGCCGCCTCAACGTGACCCCCCAGGCCGTCGCCTCCCTGGTCGCACGCCTGGAGAACCGCGGACAGGTGGAGAGACGCGAGCACCCGCGCCACCGGCATGTGCAGGAGCTGCACCTCACCGACGCCGGGCGGGAGGCGCTGCGCGCGGCCGACAAAGTGATCGCCGACATCGAGCTGCAGATCACCGGTGGTCTCGGCCCGAAGGAGACCGCGCAACTGCGGTCGCTGCTCAACCGGGTCGCCGAGACGGTTCGCGAGGAGTGAACGTGCGCCCCGCCGACTGAAAGTCACCCTCTCAAGTGGCGGCCTCCGTGGTGAACCGTTGGGAGGGCTGGAGGCGAACCCCAAAGCCTTCAGCTGGTTGGCTACTGTCAGGTACTTGATGCGCACCCAGGTGCCGTATTCTCGCGGCGTGACACACGATGACGAGCGGCTCATCGCTGCCAACGCACTGGGCCGGGTGACCTGGGCGCTGCGCCGGGCGGAATGGGCGGTGCAGGCCCGGAAAGACCAGCGGCTGCGACCGCTGGGCATCGCGGCCGCGCAGTACACCCTGCTGATGTCCGTCCACAGCGATCCCGGCCTGACCGGCGCGGAACTGGCCCGCCGCCTGAACGTCACCCCGCAGGCGGTGGCCTCCCAGGTGGCGCGCCTGGAGGAACGGGGCCAACTGGAACGCCGACCGCACCCGCGCCACGGCCATGTGCAGGAGCTGCACCTCACCGACGCCGGCCTCGATTCCCTGCGCGATGCCGACGCCGTGATCGTGGGGATCGAACAGCGGATCGCCGAGAAGCTGGGCCCCGACAAGGCCGCACAGCTGAGGACACTGCTCGACGAGGTGGCCGACGTGGTCCGGGAGGCATGAGCCGGTGGGCCCGCCGACACTCGATCCCCTCGACCTCCAGATTCTGCAGGCGCTGCAGCTCGACGGGCGCGCCCCGTTCAGCCGTATCGCCGCCGTCCTCGGAGTCTCCGACCAGACCGTGGCCCGGCGATACCGGAGGCTGCACAACACCGTCAACGTGCGCGTTCTCGGCATGACGGACGAGAACCGGTTCGGCCGGCAGACGTGGATCGTACGACTGCACTGCATCCCGGACGTGGCGGAGCACCTCGCGGACGCCCTCGCCAGACGCCCCGACACCCTCTACGTGAACCTCATCTCGGGTGGCACCGAGGTCGTCTGCGGAATGAAGCCCCGCAGCCGAAAGGAGAGGGACGAACTGCTCTTCGGTCGGCTCCAACGCACCCGCCAGATCATCAGGGTGACCGCCCACTGCCTCCTGCACTCCTTCTACGGCGGCTCACTCGGCTGGCTGAACAAGTCCCACGCCCTCACCCCCGAACAGCAGTCCGCTCTGCGCCTGCCGGATCCGGTCCCGCTCGACGCCCACCTCATTCCCGACGCGGCGGACGAGGCGCTGCTCGCCGTACTCCGCCACGACGGCCGGGCCACCGTGACCGACCTGCACAAGGCCACCGGCCAGTCGGAGTCGGCGGTCAAACGGAGGCTCGAGACCCTGCGCTCCACGGGCGCGCTGTACTTCGATGTGCAGTACGACCACGTGTCCCTCGGACAGGACGTCAGCGTCATGCTCTGGCTCACCGTGACGCCCCGTGCACTGGCCGACGTGGGCGCCAGCATCGCCGCGCACCAGGAAGTGGATTTCGTGTCCGCCACCACCGGCCAGGAGAACATCGTCGTCTCCGCCCAATTCACAAGCTCCGACGAGCTCTACACCTACCTGAGCGAGAGGATCGGTGCCCTCGACGGCATCCAGGCGGTCGAGTCGGCCCTCGTCCTGCGCCAGGTCAAACAACTCACGTACGAACCGAACCGCTGACCGCACCCCCCTGTGAGCCTGTCCGCGTTGTCACGTCGTGGTCCGGGACCCGGGGGGAGTGAGTCCCGGACCACGCGCGCGGGCGCTCTCCCGTCCCCACGGACGCGCCCCGTACCGGTCCGGGCCCTCCGTGCCCCGGGCGGGGCCGGACCGGTACGAACCACTGACTGGCTCTCAGCCGGAGGCTGCCGATCGGATTGCCCGCTCAGCGCTCCGAATGAGCCAGCTCCACATCGAACTCAAGCCCCGGCCCGTCCACGGACACCGGTGCCGCGACCGGCGGATAGCCACTGGCGATCACCGAGTAGTCCCCGGCGTCCAGGTCGGTGAAGGCATAGCCGCCGTCCGGCCCGGTGGTCGCCGTGCCGATGACGTTGCCCGCCTTGTCCACGAGCGTGACCCGCGCGTCGGTCAATGCCCGGCGATCGGATCCCGTCCGCACGGTGCCCCGAAGTACCGCTCCCGGCCACAACGCCACGTCCAGACGGGCGAGTCGAGGGCCGAACACCCGCACCGGCAGAGCGGCGGGCCGGAATCCGGACGCGTTCACCACCACCGTGACCTCGCCTTGCGGCAGCTCGCCGAACGCGAACGCGCCGGTTGCGTCGGTCGTTTCAGCGGCCAGTGCCTCTCCTCGCACATCCGTCACCGCCACCGTCGCCCCCTGCACGGGCACCCCGTCCCCGGCGGTGACCACCGTGCCGACCAGCCCGCTGTTGGCTGACAGAAGGACGTCGTGGGACAGCGGCTCCTCACCCACCACCACGGTGGATGCCTGCGGTTGGTGGCCCTTCGCCGCCGCGATCAGGACGTACGATCCGGCGCTCGGCGCGTCCAGCCGGTAGCGGCCTTCGGAATGCGCCACGGCCCGGCCCAGTTGTCGCCCGCCCAGTGAGATCAGTGTCAGCGTGGCTCCTTCGACCGCCTCCCCCGCCGTCCCGAGTATCCGGCCGTACAGGGCGGGACCCGAGCCACTGTCAGGGACGAACGTGTCACCGCCGCCGGCGAAGCCGACCGCGCCCGCCCGTTGCCCGGACTCCCCCGACCGTCCCTGAGCATGGGCACCGACCAACACCGGCTCCCGCTCCGACACGGACTCGGACTCGGACTCGGACTCGGACTCGACGGAAGCCTCGGCGGTCACAGGCGCCGAATGATCCGCAGCAGCGGCGACAGAGCTCTTGGACCGCGGAGTTCGCAGCAGTACGGCGCCCACAAGCGCGGCAAGCAGGGCCAGGCCGGCGGCCACGATCAGGCACAGGTAGAGGCCGTCGAGGAAGGCCTCACCCAACGCGCCCATGGCCCGGCCGGTGTCCTTGCCGAGGTTCATCCCGGCCACCGCTCCCAGACCGTCGGCGTCCGCGACGCCGGTGATCCGATGCGCGACCGGTCCGCTGACGCCGGCGTCCCGGAGGTGGCCGGGCAGGGAGTCGGTGCTCTTCGTCGTCAGCAGGGTGCCCAGGACGGCCGGGCCAAGAGCCCCGCCGACCTGCCGGAAGGCGTTGTTGCCCGCCGACGCCATGCCGGCCAGGTGATGAGGCACCGACGCGACGGCGGTGGCGGTCATCGGGGTGATCACCAGGCCGAGTCCCAGGCCAAGGAGGGCCAGCCGCCAGGCCAGCGGACCGAAGGAGGTCCCCGCGTCGATCGCGGTCAGGGCGAGCAGCGCGCCGGCTGTGGCCAGCAGGCCCACGGTGATCATGACTCGTGGCGAAATCCGGTGCATCAGGCGGCCTGCCAGCGCGCCCACAACGAGGGACACCGCAGAGACGACCAGCAGCCGGTACCCCGCGTGCAGGGTGTCGAGGTGCTGCACCATGCCGAAGTAGAGGCTGAGGACGAAGAAGAAGCCGATCAGCCCCAGGAACGTGATCATGGCGATCAGGGTCGTCGCGCTGAACGCCGCACTGCGGAACAGCGACAGGTCCAGCATCGGGCTGGGGCTGCGCCGCTCCAGCAGGACGAAGGCGACTGCACCGACCGCCGCCAGCGACAGGGCCGCGATCACCCGGCCCTCGGTGAACGATGCGGCACCGCCCTCGATGACGCCGTAGACCAGCGCGGTGATCGTCACCGCTGCCGTGATCTGGCCGGGCCAGTCCAGTCGGCGCTCACCGGGAGCGCGGGAGTCGCTCACCAGCGGTGCCGCGACTGCCAGGGTGATGACCGCCACCGGTATGGTCGGCAGGAAGATCCAACGCCAGGTGGTGTGGTCGAGGATCACACCGGCGATCAACGGCCCGACGGCCAGCGCGGTCATCAGGGACGCCGCCCAGAGCCCGACGAACGTGGCGCGCTTGCGCGGGTCGGATACGGCGTGGCTGATCAGCGCCAGCGTCGAGGGCAGCAGAGCGGCGGCGCCCAGTCCGGCGCACGCCTGGCCGATCCAGACGACCTCGACCGACTGCGCCGACAGCGCGACGGCGGCTCCCACGCCGGCCATCGCGAGGCCCGCCAGATACACCTTCTTGCGGCCGTGTACGTCGCCGAAGACCCCGGCGGTCAGGATGAGAGCGGCCATGGGGAGCTGGAACGCGGAGGAGACCCAGGTCAGTTGGGACGTCGACGCGTGCAATGCGCTCTGGATGGCGGGCAGGCTCGCCGAGACGGTGGTCACCGGCAGATAGGCGACGAACATACCGACACAGGCCATGACCAGCGTGGCCACTTGCCGTTCTCGGTGGCCGTTCACCTGGTGGGTAGCACTCACAGAACTCTCCCTGTTGGCACGGCGATGCCGCACTCGACTTGCAGTACAGACAGGTTCCGGCCATTTCCACCTTCAATGCCAGCCAGACCCTCCATTACCTGGAGAACCGACATGCGGAGCAGGCTTGCGACGGATTTCCGACAGGCCAACGGCTATCCAGACACTGATTCGAACCCTCCGGCGGTGATGCGCTCGGAAAGTCTTCGACGTCCATCCAGAGCGGTCAGCACGTGACGTGGAACTCGTTTCCGCCGGCGTCGAGGAACTCGCCGGGCTCCCAGTCGCGATGGGTGACCTCCAGGCGCAGCCTGTTCCGCGCCACCTTCGGCGCCGCAGGCGGTCCCATCACCAGCGAGACCGTGCTCGTGGGCCTCCGGCGCAGCCGGAGGCCCCAGTCGTGGGACTCGACCACCTGCCAGTCGGCCTGGGACTGCCAGAAGGCCCACTGTGCGGAGCGGTCCTCTTCGGCGACGTCAAGACAGATGGCGACGAGGCCGGAGTCGGCGAGCACGCCGGGGTGTCCGGGGCGCAGCACGCAGAACTCGTTGCCCTCCGGATCGGCCAGCACGTCCCACGGGACATCTCCCTGGCCGATGTCGACCCGCGTCGCACCGAGGGTGAGCATGCGCGCCACCTCGGCCTCCCAGTCCGGCCCCCCGGCCAGGTCGAGGTGAAGCCTGTTCTTGTGCTCCGTCTTCGGCTTCGCAGTCGGCACGAACCGCAACTGCAGGCCAACCGTCAGACCTCGCGTCACGTCCAGCCAGAAGCGGTCCATGCGCGTGACATCCAGCGCGTCGATCACGATCCCGGTCAGCATCCTGCCCCCCAAGCCCTCGAACCCGTCGCCGCTCATTGTCGCCGTCACTGTCGGTCGGCGCAGGGGGCTCGGATCGGAACCGAGGATCAGCCCAACCAGGCCACCGACCGGCCAGGAATTCAGCCTCGGCGGCACTTGCCGGGCGAGTTCGTCGGCGATGTCAAGCAGACCGAGCAGCACAACGTTCTGCGGCAGGTCCTCTGGACGCCGGGGGTGTCCGCCGCGGAGATCGCGCGCCGCTCCCGGCATCCTCCCGGCATCATGGCCCAGTCCATGGACAGGCTGAGCGGGACACAGGTCACCAGGAACAAGTAAGTGCCGCTCCGGGGACCGACCCCCAACGCGGACCGCGCGATTTTCATCGGCGCACCGCGAGCGAAAGGACGGAAAGTCATGAGCCGTGCCGAGAGCCGTCCGCCGTCGTACGGACCCACCCGCGGTCGTCCCCGTAGCGAGGCCGTGGAACAGGCCATCCTGGAGGGGGTGATGAAGCTTCTAGAGGACGGCGTCCCGCTGGCCGATCTCTCCGTCGAGCGCATCGCCCGCACCGCCGGCGTCGGCAAGGCTGCCATCTACCGCCGCTGGAGCGACAAGGAGGATCTCTTCGTCGACGTCATGCGCGCCGCTGAGCCTGCCGAGCGCGAACTCCCCGGTACGTCGATGCGGGACGACCTGGTCGTTCTGCTGGAGTCACTGCGCCAACGCAGTCTGGCCGGCCGCTCCTCGGCGATCCTGCACAACGCGCACGCCCAGATGAGAAGCAGCCCCAAGATATGGGCCGCCTACCATGCCGACGTGATCACTCCCCGCCGCGACCTCGGGCTGGAGATCCTCCGGCGAGGCCGGCAGAACGGGGAACTGCGTACGGACGTCGACCCGGAGCTGGCCATCGACCTGTTCGTCGGCCCCCTGCTCATCCGCTCGTTCGCGCGCCCCGAACCCGACCTCCCTGACGGACTGGCCGAACAGATCGTCGACACCGTCCTCCACGCCCTACGGCCCGTGAGCTCCCCGAGCGGTTGACCAGAAAGAGCGAACTAGCCTCGCGCGGCGAACGCGGCGGCCGCTTCCTCGAAGGACGCGGGGTCACGGCCGAGCAGCATCCGCAAAACATTGCTGTTGCCGCGCAGGCCGTGCCGGTCGTAGTCCTGCCACATGGCACGCATGTCGGGGCCCCGGGACGGATCGTCGGCCACTCCTGGCGGGAGCGGCGCCTCCGCCCAGTCGACCGTCCTCGCCTCGAGCTCCACACCTCGTGCACGGCCCGCGATGCGCAGAGCCTCGGCGGGCGTGGTGGTGGGTCCCGCCAGCTCGTAGGTCGCCGAGTCGTGGCCCTGCTCGGACAGCACCTTGACGCCGACTTCCGCGAGTTCACGCAGGTCGATGAAGGAGAACCGGTGATGGACGTCGAACGGCACGTCGACCTGCCCGGCGGGAGCCCTTCCCCACGTCGACAGGACGATCTGGGCGAACATCGAGGGCTGGAGGATCGTCCATTCCAGATCCGAACCCCGCACGGTGGCCTCGGCGTTCGCCTTGCGCAGGTGGTGACGCAGCCCCGGGGTGTGCGGGTGGAGGACGGACAGGTACACGAACCGGCGCGCGCCCGCGTGCTCGGCCGCCTCGAGTGCCCTGGTCGCGAAGGCATCCTCCTCCGGGTGGAACGCCGGAGGGATCATGAACACGGAGTCGGCGTTCTTCACCGCCTGGCGGACTGAGTCGGGCTCCGCGAGATCGGCCTCGACGATCTCGTCGGCGCCCAGGGCGGCCACCCGTTCACGGCCCGCCGGCCCGTGCACCACTGCGCGGACCCTGAACGGAGACCGCCGCGCCGCCTCCAACAGGTACGAACCACAGAGCCCGGCCGCCCCGATCACCGCGAGCAAGGGCGGCTCTTCGCTGCGTACGGCTTCGGTTTCGGACACTTTCCGGTTTCCTCTCACTGGATCCTCGATGGCTCCGCAGAGCACGCTGATGGACTCGTGCCGCGGATCAGGGATTGATCACGGGCATCCACATGGGTTCGTCGCGGCGTTTTACGGCGTCGACGGCCCCCATCACGTCGCTGAGCGGGAACCGGTGGGTGATGAGCTCATCAGCGGTGAGGGCGCCGGTCTCCAGCAGGCGCAGGACTTCCAGCGCGTCGTTGCGGGTACAGGCGCGGGTGCCGATGAACCGCCACATGTTCAGCATGAGTGCCAACGGTGGCTGCGGCAGCGGGGTGCGGTTGCCTCCCATGTGCACCAGTGCGCCGCCGGCCGCGAGCCCGCCCATGACCTGACCGGTGACCGGCCCGTCGGGGACGTAGTCGAGGACCGCGTGTGCTCCGCCGGGTGCCAGTTCGCGCAGTCGGTCGGCGAGTGCGCCGGCGGCTGCCCAGTCATCGGGGAGTTCGTCCAGGGCGACGATGGTGGCCGGGATGCCACCGGACAGTTCCGCGACGGCCTTGAGCCGGTCACTGTGGCGGCCGACGAGGATGAGGTCGGCGACACCGAAGTGCTTCGCGAGCTTGACCGTCGCGGTGCCCATGGCACCGGTCGCGGCGGTGACGACGACGGTGGATCCCATCGGCAGCTCGGCCCACTTGAACGCGCGTACGGCGTTGGCCAGGGTGTGCACCTTGGCCGCGACGTCGAAGCTGATGGATTGAGGCAGCGGGTCGACCAGCCAGTACGGGAGGCGCACGTACTCCGCGAGCACGCCGTTGTGGTACTCGTCGTAGAGCGGCATCGCGGAATCGTTGAAGGCGGCGTAGCCCATCATGGACTGCTGCGGGCACATCATGTCGCGGTCGGTACGACAGTAGATGCAGGTGCGGCAGTTCAGGAAGGTGTGCGCCCGGACCCGGTCGCCGATGTGGACGCCGGTGGCGTCGCTGCCGACGGCGGCGATGGTGCCGGCGCCCTCGAAGCCGAGGGTGGTGGGCAGATGCTTGAACGCACCCATTTTGAGAAGGTGCATGATGCCCGGGGCCAGGCCGGCCGATGCGACCCGCACGACGACGTCCATCGGACCGGGCTCGGGGACGGGGATGTCCTCCAGGACGAGGGTGCTGGCGTCGCGCTGGGCGCGCAGGGCGAGCATCGTGGTCATGAGTGGACCTCCGCGTCGAGGGCCGCGAGCCGTTCGGCTGAGTAGGGTTCGGCGGTACGGGAGGTCTTGGCGACCTGCGGGACCTCGCCGCGCGAGAGCAGGCTGACGTAGTCGCCCGCCTCGGTCGAGACGCTGGCGTGCGAGATTCCGAGCGGGATGCGCACGAAATCGCCGGGCTCGAGGTCGACGAGGCCGTGCTGGGTGATCAGGGTGCGGTGGCCGTTGGCCTGGTACTGGATCTCGTCGGCATCGAGAGTGCGGCGGTAGCGGCGTTCACCGCCGGGCACGGTGGTGACCAGGCCGATGCGGATGCGCTCGGTGCCGTACAGCCAGGTGGTGTCCTGGCCACGATCGGGGCGCAGTACCTGTATCCGGCGGTCGTCGCTGTGAACGTGTTCGAGCAGTCGCTGTTCATCGACCCCGAAGATGGTGATGTCACGACCGGGTGTGCCCAGGTTCCAGCTGACGGCTTCGTTGGCCGGTGCGGGTTGCCAGCCGGGAAACGGCGGGAACACCGCCTGGGACTCGCGCTGAGCCGGTACCAGCTCGGCGACCGGCGCGGGGATGTAGAACAGCAGGTGGCTTGCGGCCCGGCTGTAGTTGTCGTGGGCCACGCCCCGGGGGATGCGGGAGAACTCGCCTGCCCGGTGCTCGACCACGCCGAGTTCGGTCATCAGGGTGCGCTCGCCGGCGATCTGGTAGCAGAGCTCGTCCACGTCGCAGTTGCGGTGGTAGAACGGCTGCCGGCCGTCCAGCTTCTGCCACTCGACGCGGATCTCGTCGTTCTCGTACACACCGCGTGGCGGGGCGTACGCCTCTTCCTGGTACTCCTGCGGGTAATGCACCACGGTCAGGGGCGGGTGCTCGTCCCACAGCTTCATGGGCACCTTGGACGGATGCGGCGGCGCCAGCAGCAGGTGCTCGTCGCGGACGACGCTCTGCAGCGGCTGGTCCGATGCCATGACCATGAGGTCCTCGTTGACACTCACGGCAACCTCCTCGTTCTGGGTTGCGTCGCGTAATGCGGCTCAGGTGGTCAGCGGATCCCACTGCTCGGAGTTCGGCGGGATCGGGGTCAGGGCACGATCGGGGTTTCGGCTCGATCGTTGCTGCCTGCTATTTCTTTCGTCCCCAGAACATCTCGATGCCGCGCCATTCCATCAGCTGCGGGCTGTCGACCGTGTCCCCGAAGGCTTCGCGGACCTCCTCGCCGGACCAGTAGGGAATGTCTGCCACCGGGACCTGCTGAAACAGCTTGTCGAACCATTGCCGGAGATGGACGTCCGAGTTGATGCGCGCGGTGAACGTCGGCCCTTTCAGGACCGACTCGGCCAGCACGATGCGGCGGCCCGGCTTCATCACGCGCAGCAGGTCCCTGGCCGCCTCCTCCCAGTCGTCGCTGTGCTGGGTCGCCTGGAGCACTGCGACGCAGTCGTACTCCTCGTCGGCCTTCGAGTCGGCGTAGTCCCAGCGCCAGCAGCCGGTCTGGCCGTTCCGTCCGGGGAGCCGGCCCAAGACCGCCTTCCGCCCGTCGTGGATGATCTCCACCTCATCCACGACGCCGTCCGGTCCCACGATCTCCCGCATGTCTTCCACCCACCCCGCGGGGGCGATGCCCTCGCCGATGAGCAGGACCTTGTCCCCGGCACGGAGTTCGAGGAGACCGTAGACGATTTCGGAGATCGGCCGGGCCAGCTCCCTCCAGATGTAGGGCAGCCCGCCGGCGATCGACACGGCGGTCCCCCACTTGTTCTGCAGGTCGCTGTCGTGGACTTCCTTCCCGAACATCTCCTCGTCCCACGGCTGGATGTGGTCCCACGGGTTTCCGCCGCCGAAACTGCTCTTGGGGTCGCTGCTCACCTGATTGCCTCCTGCTACTGGGCCGTCGCACCTGCGACGGCCGCCAGAATTGACGTTTTCTGACTCGACGCCGCCACGGCTCCGGCGTCCTCAGGTTGACCTCCGCGCGTCAGGCGCAGGTGTTCACGAGGGTGCCGATGCCCTGGATCTCGATCCGGACCTCGTCACCGGTCCGTAGGAACAGGCCTTGTTTGTGCCCGACCCCGGCCGGGGTTCCGGTGGCGATCACGTCGCCGGGTTCGAGGGTGGTCTGCCGCGAGAGGTAGGAGACCAGCGCGGAAACCGGGTGGATGAGCTGGGAGGTACGCGCGTCCTGGCGCAGCTCGCCGCCGACCCAGGTGCGCAGGTGCAGGTCATCGGGGTCGGCGAACTCGTCGAGGGTGGCCAGTGCGGGGCCCATGGGGGTGAAGGTGTCGAAGCTCTTGGCCGCGGTGACGTTGGCGGCCCGGCCGGGAACGCGTCCCTTCTGGACATCGCGCGCGCTGACGTCGTTGCAGATCGTGAAGCCGGCGACGAACGAGTACGCGTCCGCCTCCGAGACGTCGGTGGCGCGCCTGCCGATGACGACCGCGAGTTCGCCTTCGTAGTCC
This sequence comes from Streptomyces sp. NBC_00076, assembly GCF_045041235.1. NCBI lineage: Bacteria > Bacillati > Actinomycetota > Actinomycetes > Kitasatosporales > Streptomycetaceae > Streptomyces > Streptomyces sp. NBC_00076. The sequence goes on along the minus strand of NZ_CP108242.1, from coordinate 9,315,930 downwards.
ACCTCGTCCGGAGCCACCTTCGGGAAACGGATCCGCTCTCCCGTGCCGATCACCGAGGACGGAGCCTTCAGGAAGACGACCGGATCCTCCGCCGTGCCGGCGTACCCCACCTCGGTGCGGTGGCCGGCGTAGGCGTAACCCACTGCCCAGATCTTGGAGGGTCTCGGGAGGGGGGCGATGAGCTGGGCCTGGGCCGTGGGTACACGGTCACGGACCGCAGCCGTGGCGATGGCGGTGAGGTCGATGCCGGCCTGGAGGGCGGCACCGATGTCCGTCGCGTCGAGGTCGAGGAAGGCGACGGTTTCGCCGTCGTCCTCCAGCCTGCCGATTCCCTTGGCAGTGCTGACGAGCCTGGTCACAGGGCCACCGCTTGGTTGTCGAGGCGCAGCAGCTCGTCCTCGGGGTCACCGGCACGGTAGCGGGTGACGAAGCGATCGGGGTTGAGCTCCAGGCCGGAGGGGTTCGCCGCGAAGACGGGCCCGGACATGAAGGCCACCTCTTCCTCGATGGTGGCGAAGTTGGCGCAGGAGAACTCGACGATGTTCCCGTCCGGGTCGCGGTAGTAGAAGCTGGTGGCCTGGCCGTGGTTGGCGGCACGGTGCGGGCGGGCGCCGATGGACGCCATGTGCTCGAACTGGGTGACCAGTTCGCCCAGCGAGCCGACACCGAACTGGAAGTGATGCAGCCCCGGCCCGGAGGCGTCGGTCCCGATCAGGCTGTCGATGCCGAACAGCGCGAGGACCTGAGTGTGCGGGGCATCATGCACACGGAAGAAGCCCAGTCGGACGTCGACCGCCCGTTCGGGCATCCCCGCGGGACGCGGCGGGGCATCGGGGTCCGGGGTCCGCTCGTAGAACGGGCCGTGTCCCAGTACGTGTGTGTAGAAGGCGGCCATGTCGTCGTAGCGGCCGGTCTTGAGCACGACTTCGGCTATCTGCAGCGCGACGGCTTGGGTCTCGGTGGCCGCGGGGGCGGCCGTGCTCTGGGGGGTCGTCGTCATCGTGGGGGCCTCCTTGCCCGTCAGACGGTGGGGTGCAACGGCCTCGATGTGCGGTGCGTGATCCGCCACCGTCCGCCCGAGTGGCGGAACCGGTGGACGGTGTTGAGGACGCGGTCCAAGACGTAGGCGCCGTCGGGCTGCCGGACGTGCAGCAGAACCATGTTCTGCAACTCGACCCGCTTGTCGCCGCTTCCGTTGTCCTCGTCGTCCTGGGCGGTGGCGACCTCGTTGGCGAGCACATGGACGGTCTGCCGTCCGGTGTCGGCCTCTCGTGCCTTGAGGAACCCGAGTATCTCTTCACGCCCGCGGAAGACCCGGCCGTGCGCCTCGAACTCCGCGTCGTCGGCGAAAGCGCCGATCCCGGCGGTGGCGCGGCCACCGTCGATGTCGCGGTGGTAGCTGACGGCCAAGGCACGACAGTGGCCCACAGCATCGCTTCGATCGGCCGGAGACACCACGACGTCGCTCCCATCTCTTGAACCGGGGTCAAGCGTAGCACCGCACCTATCTTGTCGATAGGCGTCCGTTCGTCATGCTCTTCCACAGAACGCTCTGGGCGTGTAATTCTGACTCGGGTTCAAGAGGTTGGGTCGCGACTGATCCAAGCCGTGCTGAGGAAGGCAGGTCCCCTGTGTCTGACCGCAACAAGAGAGCTGGATCGCGGCGTGTCCTGGTCGTGGGGGCCGGACCCGTGGGTCTCTCGCTCGCGATCGAGCTGGGGTGGCGTGGTGTGCCGGTGACGGTGATCGATCAGGGCGACGGCCGCGTGCCCTTCCCGGCGGGCGAGGCGATCTTCTCCCGCACCATGGAGCACCTTCGGCGCTGGGGCTGCGCGGAAAGGGCGCGCGCGGAGTCGGCACCGCCCACGGACTATCCGCACCGGACGGTGTTCGCCACGTCAGTGACGGGACACGTACTCGCCGAATTCGACTACGGGGTCACGAACCGATCTCCCGGCACGTACGGCCCGTTGACGCCGGAGGGCCCCGCGTTCCTCTCCAAGTTCTCGTTCCTGCCGTTGCTCGAACGGACGGCGCGAGGTCTGCCCTCGGTCGAGATCAGGTTCGCCACACGCCTGGAGACGTTCGAGCAGGACTCCGACGGTGTCCTCGCCGTCGTGCGTGACCTGGAGAGCGGCGCCTCCGAGACACTGGCCGGCGACTACCTCGTAGCCTGTGACGGTGGCCGCAGCAGCGTCCGGCGGGCCCTGGGCGTCGAGTTCGAGGGCATGTTCGCGCAGGGCCAGAACTTCGCGGTGCATTTCCGCGCGCCGCACCTGTCGGACCTGCTCCGGGAGCGGTTGGGCGGCCCGGCGGTGCAGATCCACACGCTGTCGTCGGCGCGCAGGCCGTACGTCACGGTGGTCAACGGAGTGGACGAGTGGCGGCTCTCCGTCTATCTCGAGCAGGAGCCGGAGCCCGGGGACGCGGTCGCCTGGGTGCATGAAGCCGTCGGTGCGCCCATCGACGTGGAGATACTCGCCGCCCAGCCCTGGAGCGGGCACTGCGTCGTGGCCGGCAGCTACCGTGCGGGACGGGTGTTCCTCGCGGGTGACGCGGCGCATCTGTTGTGGCCCAAGGGAGGCTTCGGTGCCAATACCGGGATCGGCGACGCCGTCGACCTCGGCTGGAAGCTCGCCGCGGTCCTCCAGGGCTGGGGAGGCCCCGCGCTGCTCGACAGCTACGAACTGGAGCGGCGGCCGATCGCCGTCCGCAACGTCACGGAGGCATCGAGCAACTGGAGGTCCGACTCCCAGCTGGCGCCCGACGCCGCACTCGGCCGCGCGGACGCGGAGGGCGACCGGGCCCGCGGTGAGATGGGCGAGATGATCCGCAGGTGGCGGGGCAAGGAGTTCCGCTGCACGGGCGTGCAGCTCGGATACCGCTACGGCGGCTCCCCGATCTGCGTGCCGGACGGCACCCCGGAGCCGCCCGACGAGCCGGACGACTACGTCCCGTCCACCTGGCCCGGTTGCCGGGCACCGCACGTCCGGCTGCCCGACGGCAGCTCGGTGCTCGACCACTTCGGCCGCGGCTTCGTGCTCGTGGTCTCGGGGACGGCGGACCCGTCCCCGCTGGTGAAGGCCGCGCGCCGGCGGGGCGTGCCGTTGACGGTGCTGCCCCTTGCCGATCCGGCCGGGGCGAGGCTCTACGAGCGGCCGCTGGTACTGGTCCGCCCCGACGGACACGTCGGGTGGCGGGGCGAGCAGGCTCCCGCCGACCCCGTCGCGGTGCTCGACCGGCTGCGCGGGGCAGCAGAGAGCGGGAATCCGGCCGCTGATTCGGTCATGGTGACCGAGGCTGTCCCGGCGAAAGCCGGTACTCGCCAACTCTGACGCGCAGCGTCCGGCGTCATGCCTTCCTGACCGGTGAACGCCCGGCCAGGACGGACTCCATCAGGAAACGGATCATCTCGTGGGCCGGTCGGTTCCGGTCGTTGGGCACGTTCGCGCCTTCGAACACGGCGACCACGACATCACGGAGGAGCGCGGCATCGATGTCGGGGGCGCCGTCGAGGCCGTGTTCGGCCATGACCTCGTCGACCAGTCCGACGATCCAGTCCAGGAAGGTGTTGTGGGCGGCACGAACCGCCTCGGAATGCGGAAGTCGGTCGTGCATGGCCTGGTGCAGCGGCCGTGAATAGCGCATGTCGGACAGCCCGCGCACCAGCCGGCTCAGTGGGTCGGCGCCCGCCTGCTCGGCGTTGAGGGTGCGGATCTCGCGGCTGAGCATCCGGTCCATCACCGCGGCGAAGATGTCGTCCTTCGAGTCGAAGTACCAGTAGACGTTGCCCCTGGCCACCCCGGCGGCGGCGCTGATGTCCGCCATGGTGGTCTTGTCGTAGCCCTTGGCGAGAAAAAGCTCGGTGGCCGCGGCTAGCAGATCACCCGCCCGCTCTTCACGGGGGATCTGTTGGCGGTTCCGCGGCATCCCGGGCTCCTCTGATGTGTTCAGCTCGTCTCAACTGAGTGTAGACAGCGAGCCGAACCGGCCTGGGGGCAATCACAGTCAAGGGACATGGCTGTGCCCCCTGCTCCGTGGGAGGGGGACACAGAGCAGAGGACACAGAGCAGGGGACACAGCCGCCTCGGTTTGCTGACCGGAGCTTCGGCGTCCGTGAACGGACGTCGGCCGAAGGCACGGTCCGGTGGGGTTACGGCAGCAGGACGATTTTCCCGCTGGTGTGACCGGTCATGATCTGGCGATGGGCGGCAGCGGCCTCGCGAAGCGGGTAACTGCCGGCGATCAGGACCCTCAGTCGCCCTGCCTCCACGGCCTCGGTGAGCTGTAGGCGGGCGGCGGCGCGGACGTCCGTGCCCGGATCGGCGCCGGGCGAGCCGCCGAGGAGCTTGATGCCCGCCTGGGCCCCACGCGCGAAGCCCGCGATGGTGGCGATGCGGGAACGGTCCGCCACGAGTTCCACGGAGACGTCCACCGCCTCGTCGGTTCCCACCAGGTCGGCTGCCGCGTGGACGCCCTCCGGTGCCGCCGCGCGTACCCGGTCGGCCAGGCCGGGCCCGTACGCGATCGGGATCGCTCCGAGGTCGCGCAGCAGGTCGTGTTTGGCCGGGCTTGCCGTTGCCAGGACAGTGGCGCCGCGCGCCACCGCCAGCTGCACGGCCATCAGGCCGACTCCTCCGGCGGCGCCGTGGATCAGCACCGCGTCGTCCTTGCCCACGCCGATCGCCTCGAGGACGTGTACGGCGGTGGCACCGGCGGCCATCAGCCCGCCGGCCTCCTCCCAGGACAACCCGGCGGGCTTCGGCACCACCGACGAGGCCGGCACGACGAGTTCGGCGGCGTACGCGCCGGACGCCCGATAGGCGATCACCTCGTCGCCGACCTCGACCGGACCTGCGGGGCCGCTCGCCTGGGCGCCCACCGCGATCACCACGCCCGCCGCCTCGGCCCCGAGCCGTAGGGGCAGGTTCGCGGGATCGGTCCCGAAGACGCCGCTGTACACCTTCTGATCGAAGGGGTTGACGCCGGCCGCACGGACCGCGATGCGCACCTGGCCCGGCCCGGGCTCCGCAACTGCTTCGTCGATCACCGACAGGACCTCGGGACCGCCGTATGCGCCTGCTACTACTACGTCGCTCATGTCAGTAACCAACTCTGTATCGGAGGGGCACATTCCCGTCCACTGGTGTCGACAACACCTCCGCCGCCCCGTCTCCGGCAAAGAGGTCCCTCATTTGCCGAAGCCTGCCGTGAGCCCGCTGATGAGCTGGCGGCGGCCGAGGATGTAAAGGGCGAGGATCGGCAGCGTGGAGAGGACCACCGCGGCCAGGATCGCCGGGATGTTGATCGTGAACTCGCCCTGGAAACTCCACACGAACAACGGCAGGACCCGCTTGTCGGGGCTCTGGGTCAGGATCAGCGGGAAGAGGAAACCGTTCCAGACGTTCAGGGCGTCGTAGATCGTGACCGTGATCAGGGCGGGGCGCGACAGCGGCGCGGCCAGGCTCCAGAGCATCCGCCAGTGGCCGGCGCCGTCCGCGCGCATGGACTCGTACAACTCGTCGGGGATGTCACGCAGGAAGTTGACCAGGATGATCACCGTGAGCGGGATCGCGAACGCCGCCGACGGGAGCACGATCGCGAGCAGGGTGTCGTACATCTGAGCCTTGGCGATCAGGTAGTACACCGGGATGATCGTGGCCTGCAGCGGGATGGCGAGTCCCAGCAGGAAGACGCTGAACGCCCAGCGCAGCGCCCGGCTGGTGCCGCGGACGATGGCATACGCGGCCAGGAACGACACCACGAGGGTCAGCAGCGTGGCGCCGACGGTGACCAGAGCGCTGTTGAGGAGGTAGTGGGTGAAGCCGCTGTCGAGGACCAGGCGGTAGTTCTCCAGGGTGGGGCTGGTCGGCAGGGCGAGCGGGTTGGCGTCGAAGAAGCCCTCGCGAGTGCGCAGGCTGGTGACGACGACCCAGTAGACCGGGACGAGGACGACCACCAGCCAGAGCACACCGCCCAGGGCACCGAGGGGGTTGGTGCCGCGCAGACGGGCCAGGCGGCCGGGTGTCCCCGCGGTTGTCGGTGTCGGGTGGGCCTGGGAGTCGGTGGACGGGGCGTGGGAGAGCGCGGACATCACATTCCTGCCTGCTGGCTGCGCATCCGGTTGAAGCCGGAGAACCGGAGAAGGGCGAGGGAGAGCAGAAGTCCTGCCAGCACGAGCACCACGGAGATGGCGCTGGCGAGGCCCATCTGGTTGCTCTGGAACCCGGTGATGTACATGTCGAGCGGCAGGATGCGGGTGGCGTAGCCGGGGCCGCCGCCGGTGAGCACGAAGACGAGGTCGAAGTAGGTGAGCGAGCCGACGACCATCAACGTCGACGACGTGACGATGGTGTAGCGCAGCTGCGGCAGAGTGATGTGCCAGAACTGCTTGAGCCGGCCCGCGCCGTCGATCGAGGCGGCCTCGTACAGGGATGCCGGAATCTGCCGGGCTCCGGCCTGGTAGAGCAGCGTGTGGAACGGCACGAACTGCCAGGCGATGACGAACACGGCGGCGTAGAAGGCCAGTTGGGGGTCGCCCAGCCAGTCCTGTCCGAGGATCGGCAGGTCGAGGGCCGCCCCCAGGCCGAAGTTGGGGTCGAGCAGGTTCTTGAAGATGACGGCGATCGCGGCCGTGGAGATGAGCAGCGGGACGAAGTAGAAGACGGCGAGCAGGGCGCGGTAGCGCTGTTTGCCGGAGACGAAGACGCCCAGCAGGAGACTGATAGGGGTCTGCACGACCCAGGAGAACACCATCATCTTGGCGGTGAGCCAGAGGGCGTGCCGGGTGACGTCACTGGTCAGCGCCGTACGCCAGTTGTCGGTTCCCGCCCACGCCGGGCTTCCCAGTCCGTCCCAGCGGGTGAAGCTGAGGTAGACGACGATCGCCATCGGTACGAGCGCGAAGAGGGCGAAGAGCAGCAGGGCGGGCAGGGCCATGAGGAAGGGCGGGCCGCCTGCCCGGGACGCGTGCGACGGGGCGTCGGTGACGCTCGCACGGGACGCGTGCGGTGGCGCCTTGGAGACGCCGGCACTGCTCACTTCGCCGCCGCCTTGTCCATCTGCGCGCAGAACTGCTCCGGGCTGATCTGGCCGAGGAAGAGCTGGTCGAGGTGGGTGAGCAGTTCGTTGCCGAGTTCCGGGGTGAGGGCCTGGTCCCAGGAGAGCTGGAAGCTCTTGGCGTCGCGGGCGAGGTGGTAGACGTACGTCGTCCAGTCGGCGTTGTCCGTGGCCTTGAGCTTGGTGTCCAGGTCCTTCACCGGCGGGACGTCGCCGTTCTTGAGGAGGCTGTCGACGTAGGTGTCGTTGTAGACGCCGTCCTTGAGGTACGACACCGCCGTCTTCCTCTCCTTGGCGCTCGCCTTCCCGGACAGCGAGAAGAAGTTCGCCGTGTTGCCGACGATGTTCGTCGCGTCGCCCTTGCCGCCGGCGACAGCCGGGAAGCCGGTCCAGCCCAGGTGACCCTCGGAGACGAACTTCGGCGAGCCGGTGTTGATGGTGCCGTACCCCCAGCTGCCCTGGAGGATCATCGCGGCCTTGCCGGTGTACAGCTGGGCCTCGGCCTGGCCGGTGTCGGCGGAGACGGAGGTGAAGCCCTTGGCGAAGCCGCCCGCGTCCACCAGCTGCTTGATCATCTGGGCGGCCTTGAGAACGGCCGGGTCCGACCAGGCGCCCGTCTTGCCGGCGGCGATGTTCGCGAAGGTCTCCGGTCCGCCGACGCGGTCGACGAGATACTCCAGCCACATCAGGTCCGGCCACTTCGAAGCGCCGCCCATGGATATCGGGGCGACGCCCTCCGCCTTGAGCTTCTTCACGAGCGCGAGCAGGTCGTCCCAGGTCTTCGGCGGCTGGGCGCCGACCTGCTCGAGCAGCTCCTTGCTGTAGTAGAGCACCACGGGTTGCACGCCGTTGACGGGCATGCCGTAGACCTTGCCGTCGAAGGTCGCGGACTTGAGCACCGAGGGGAAGATGCGGTTCTTCCACTCGGGATCGGCGTCGAGATCGGAGGTGAGGTCGGCGACCTTGCCCGCGTCCACGTAGCTCTTCAGCCCGCCGCCGCCCCAGTTCTCGAAGAGCACGGGACCGTTGCCGGCGCCGACCGCGGTACGCAGCTTCTGCTTGTAGGGGTCGTTCTGGAAGTACTGGTAGGTGATCTCGCTGTCCGGGTGCGCCTTGTTCCACTCCGTGGCCGAGGCCCGGAAGGTCGCCTCCGACCCCTGGGTCAGCGCCCAGGCCAACGTGCCGTCTCCGCTGCCGCCGCCCGCGGTGCGCCCGCTGCTTCCGCAGGCGGCGAGGGTGAGGGTCAGAACTGCCGCCGAGGCGGTGATGAGGGCACGGGAAGGCATTCTCGGGGTCATCGTGAGCTCCTTCGGCTCTTCAGAGGTTCGATCGCGCTGGACGGCTCGTCGGGCTCGTCGGATGCTGTGAGCGCGGCTCGAAACTTTTCGAAACCTCTGCGTTTTCTGGCCGACAAATTAGGTGCGGTGTCGTCGTCGGTCAAGGTGTCGGGGACCAGAAATTTTTACGTTTCCCCAGCACTGGAACCTCGCGAAACCTTGCGCTACCTTCCCCGTAAACCAGCGAAAGGATCAGCATGGCGAAGAGAGTCGTCGAGCGGACGACCCTGACCGGCATCGCCGAGGCGGCCGGGGTCTCGGTGGCCACCGTCTCCAAGGTGGTCAACGGCCGCAGTGACGTCTCACCCGAGACCCGGGCGCGTGTCGAGCGGCTGCTGGTCGAGCACGACTACGTGGCTCGCGGGCCGGGCGGCGCGCAGTCGCCGGTGCGCACGATCGACCTGACCTTCGACCAGCTGGTCAACCCCAACAACCTGGTGATCACGCAGGGTGTGACTCAGGCCGCGTCCGAGGCCGGGGTCGATGTCGTCATCGGTACGGCGCCCGACGACCCGCTGGGCGCCGCCTGGGCCCGGAAGATCACCAATGCCGGGCGGGAGGGCGTCATCCTGGTGACGTCCGAGCTGACCGCCCGGCAGCGGGCGCAGTTCGCCCAGCACGACATCCCGCTCGTGCTCATCGACCCGATGAACGTGCCGGACGAGAGCGTGCCGAGCATCGGCGCGACGAACTTCAGCGGCGGCATGGCGGCGACCGAGCACCTGCTGAAGCTCGGCCACCGGCGGATCGCGATGATCGAGGGCCGGCACGACGCCGTCTGCAACACCGCCCGCCTGCACGGCTACCAGGCCGCGCTCACGGGCGCGGGCCTCACCCCCGATGCCCGGCTCATCAAGCGGGGGGCCTTCCGGTTCGAACCCGCCTACCAGGCAGCCCTGGAACTCTTCGCCCTGGACGAGCCGCCCACCGCCGTGTTCGCCGGCAACGATCTGGAGGCGTTCGGCGTCATCGAGGCCGCCCGTGTCCACGGGCTGCGGGTGCCGGACGACGTCAGTGTCGTCGGCTTCGACGACACCGCCGCGGCCCGCACCTCCGCCCCGCCCCTGACCACCGTCAGGCAGCCGTTCATCGAGATCGGCCGTGCCGCGCTGCGCACGCTGCTGCGCCTCGCGGCCGGCGAGCCCCTGGACAGTCACCGGGTGGAGCTGGCCACCCAGTTGGTGGTGCGGGCCTCGACCGCCCCGCCGTCCACCCACTCCTGAATCCCCCGCGCCCCACACCACCCCGAGGAACGCATCATGACCACACCTTGGGCCGATCCGGCCTGCCCTCGTGACGACAGGGTCGAGGCCCTGCTCGCGGAGATGACCCTGGAGGAGAAACTCGCCCAGCTCGGCAGCGCCTGGCCAGGCGTCGAGCGGGTCAGCGGCAACGTCGCACCGATGCAGGACGTCTTCGCCCGCCACACCGACTTCACCGAGGCCAGGAAGGACGGACTCGGCCACCTCACCCGCCCGTTCGGCACCAAGCCCGTCGAGCCACGCGAGGGAGCGCGGCAACTCGCCTTTCTGCAACGTGAGTTGATGGGCAGCACCCGGCTCGGTATCCCCGCCATCGCCCACGAGGAGTGCCTGACGGGTTTCACCACCCACCACGCAAGCGTCTTCCCCACCGCCCTCGCCTGGGCGGCCGCCTTCAACCCCGAACTCGTCGAACGCATGGCCCACGCCATCGGCACGAGCATGCGCCAGGTCGGCGTCCACCAGGGCCTCTCCCCCGTCCTCGACGTCGTACGCGACTACCGCTGGGGCCGCGTCGAGGAGACCCTCGGCGAGGACCCGTACCTGGTCGCCACCACCGGCACGGCCTATGTGCGCGGCCTGGAGAGCGCCGGGATCATCGCCACCCTCAAGCACTTCGCCGGCTACTCCGCCTCGAAGGCCGCCCGCAACCATGCACCCGTCTCCATGGGCCCGCGGGAGTTCGCCGACGTGATCCTGCCGCCGTTCGAGACGGCGATACGGGAGGGCGGCGCCCGCTCGGTCATGAACTCGTACGCCGATGTGGACGGCGTGCCGGCCGGGGCCGACGCCTCCCTGCTCACCCGACTGCTGCGCGAGGACTGGGGATTCGAGGGCACGGTCGTCTCGGACTACTGGTCCATCGCCTTCCTGCGCACCATGCACCGCATCGCCGCCACTGAGGGCGAGGCAGGCGCCCGCGCCCTCGCCGCGGGCATCGACGTCGAACTCCCCGACACCCTCTGCTACGGCGAGCCCCTCGCCGAACTCGTCCGCGAGGGAACTGTCTCGGCGGACCTCGTCGACCGGGCCGTACGCCGCGTACTGCGGCAGAAGATCGAACTGGGGCTGCTGGACGCCGACTTCGATCCGGACATCACCCCCGAGGGCCCCGTCGACCTCGACCCGCCCGCGCACCGGGCGATCGCCCGCGAACTGGCCGAGCAGAGCATCGTGCTGCTCGACAACCGGGACGGACTCCTCCCCCTGGCTCCGGACACCCGATCCATCGCCCTCATCGGGCCGTGTGCCGACGACGCCAACGCCTTCTTCGGCTGCTACTCCTTTCCCAATCACGTCCTCCCCCACCACCCCGGCCACGACAACGGCATCGAGGCCCGCACACTGCTGGGCGCCCTGGCCACGGAACTGCCCGGCACCCGAGTCGCGTACGAACAGGGCTGCCCCGTCAAGGACATCGACCGCGGCGGATTCGACGCGGCGGTGGAAGCGGCCCGGCGTGCGGACGTCTGCGTCGCCGTGGTCGGTGACCGCGCGGCCCTCTTCGGCCTCGGCACCTCCGGCGAGGGCTGCGACGCGGAAGGCCTCTCCCTGCCGGGCGTCCAGGACGAACTCGTCGAGGCCCTGCTGGCCACCGGCACCCCGGTCGTGCTTCTCGTCGTCTCCGGCCGCCCGTACGCGCTGGGTGCCTACGCCGACCGCGCGGCCGCCGTCGTGCAGGCCTTCTTCCCCGGCGAGGAGGGCGGCCCGGCCCTTGCCGGAGTGCTCTCCGGACGCATCAACCCGTCGGGCAAACTGCCGGTGCAGATCCCTCGGACGGCGGGCGGCCAGCCCGGCACCTACCTGCACGCCCCGCTCGGCGGCAACACCCAGGGCGTGAGCAACCTCGACCCCACGCCGGCCCATCCCTTCGGGCATGGACTGTCGTACACGACGTTCGCGTACGAGGGGTTCGAACTGAGCGCCGAGGAGATCCCCACCGACGGCGAGGTCGACATCAGCTGCCTGGTCCGCAACACCGGCGACCTCCCCGGCTCCGAGGTCGTCCAGCTCTACACCGCTGACCCCGTCGCCCAACTCCCCCGCCCGGTGACCCAGTTGACGGGTTTCGCCCGTGTCCACCTCGCCCCCGGCGAACAGCGCAGGGTCACCTTCCGCCTGCACACCGACCGCCTCGCCTACACCGGACCCGATCTGCACCGCATCGTCGAGCCCGGCGAGATCACCGTCATGCTCGGTACCTCCAGCACCGACATCCGGCTCACCGGCACGGTCCACCTCACCGGTCCGATCCGCCGCGTCGGACACGCGAGGGTTCTGCACACTCCGACGCGTATCGGCTGAGCCGTCGGTGTCCGCCTCCGGCCGCCTGCGACCGTCTGCGACCTGGGACAGCGCCCATGTCCCGGGCGGTCGACGGAGCAGATTTGAACGGAGCGCTCCGCTCCGATAAATTCGGTGTAGCACGCATCGTTCCGGCGGACACGGAGGACAAATGAACACGACACCCAGGCCGACGGCCCTGGTGACCGGCGGCGGCCGGGGAATAGGCGCGGCTACTTCGCGGGAGCTCGCAGCACGCGGATACCGCGTGACCGTCAACTACTTCTCGGACCGTCGATCGGCCGAGCAGGTGGTCAAGGACATCGAAGCCGACGGCGGCGAGGCCGTCGCCGTGCAGGGCGACGTACGCGACCCCGCGCAGGCGGTCGAGCTGCTGCGGCGCACCGCGGTCGAGGGGCGCCTCGACGTCCTGGTCTGCAACGCCGCCCCCCAGTTCACCCCCACACCGATCCAGACTCTCCCCTGGGACGACTTCCACACGAAGCTGACGGGCGAACTGGCCTCCGTCTACACCCTGACCCAGCAGGCGCTGGCGATCATGGGCGCCCAGGGGCAGGGCCGGATCGTGTACGTCTCCAGCGCCGTGGCCGACGGTCCGTCCGTCCCGGGCATGGCTCACCATGGCACCGCCAAGGCGGCCCTGAACACCTTCGCCCGCTTCGTCGCCCACGAGGCCGGTCCGCTCGGCATCAACGTCAACGTCGTGGCACCGGGCTTCGTCCGCACCGAGGGCAGCGCCGGGGTACCGCAGGAGATCCAGCGGCGCTTGGCGGAGAACACCCCGCTGGGGCGGGTCGCGGAACCGGAGGATGTCGCCCGGGCGATCGCGATGCTGGCCGGGGAGGAGGCAGGGTTCGTCACCGGCCAGATTCTCACCGTGGACGGTGGGCTCGGCGTGGCACGCATGTAGGGAAGAATGCTTCGCCATGGGTGACACGCACACGGGTAGGCCACGCGGCCGCCGACGGGAGGCGGACCGCAACGACGCCCGCCTCATACAGGCCGCGCGCGAGGTCTTCGCCGAGCGCGGCTGGGACGCCCCCGTCTCGGAGATCGCCCGCCGAGCCGGAATCGGCATGGGCAGTCTGTACCGCCGCTACCCCAGCAAGGAGCTGCTGGCTCAGCGGATGCGGATCGTGGGGATGGAACAGCTCGTCACCCAGGCACGCACGGCTCTCGCCGAGGAGCCCGAACCCTGGTCGGCCTTCGCCCGCTTCCTGCGGGACGCGCTGTCGGCCCAGGGGGCGGGCGGTCCGCTCCTCCCCCTGGTCGGCGGCCGACTGCCGGCCACGGACGAGGTCACGGCCGCCGCCGCCCGGCTCCAGGCCGTCCTCGACGACCTGGTGGGAGGCGCGCACCGGGCCAGGGTGCTGCGTGCCGACTTCACCTCCGCGGACATCCCGTTACTGCTCGAACACCTCAGCGCACGGATTCCCGTCACCGGTGAGCGTGCCGCCGCGCTCCACCTGCGCTACCTGGACCTGGTGCTCGCCGGGTTGCGCACCTCGGCCGTCGACGACCCCACTGGTCTACAGGGCCCGGCCCCGCACTGGGCGGAACTCAGCGAGCTGTGGAACGCGCCTGAGGAATGAGCCGGGCGTCGGGGCCCCTCGCCATGATCGAGGCCCTTGGCAATTCTCTACGAGCGGCCCGCGCCTCCCTTCCAGGGGCGACTCCCTTACCCCGAAATTGACATCCAGGGGAAAGTTTCTTCCCCCTCACCATGAGTAGACATCTTCTCGGCTCCGGCGAATCATGACGGAAGGACCGCCCGACGGCGGGCCAAGGCCGAGAAAAGGGCAGGAACCATGGTCAAAACTGTTTCCTTCAGGAACAAGGCAGTGGAAATTGCTGGGCACCTTCACCTGCCGGACGACTTCAGGGAAGACGAAAAATATCCTGCTCTCGTCGGCATTCATCCGGCCGGAGGAGTAAAGGAACAGACCATCGGAGCCTACGCCAAGAGGCTCGCTGCGCAGGGATTTGTCACCCTGGTATACGACTCCTCCTACCAGGGAGAAAGTGGCGGCGAACCTCGCCTCTTGGAAGACCCGACGACCAGGGTGGAAGACGCCCGCTGCGCAGCCGACTTTCTCACCACTCTTCCGTTCGTCGACTCCGAACGAATGGGAGTCTTCGGCATTTGCGCCGGGGGCGGCTATGCAATCAGCGTGGCGCAGACCGAACGTCGCTTCAAGGCAGTAGCCACCGTCAGCGCAGCCCCCATGGGCGAAGGCTCCAGAGGCTTTCTGGGGCATATGTCCCCGGTGGCCGAGCAGATCGGAACGCTGGAAATGGTTGCCAAGCAGCGCACGGCGGAAGCAAGAGGAGACGCACCTCTCTACGCCCCGTTTGTCCCGGAAACTCTGGCGGAGATCGACGAAAACACACCGGACCTCCTGCGCGAAGGATACGACTACTACAGGACGCCCCGAGGTCAACATCCCAACTCCAAGGGCCGCTTCCTGCTGACCAGCATGGACAAGATGTTCGCCTTCTCGGCGTTCGACCAAATTCCAGAACTGCTGACCCAACCGATGCTCCTCATCGCAGGGAGCAGGGCGGACACAAAGGTGTTCAGCGACCAGGCTTACGAGCTTTCCAAAGGGCCGAAGGAGTTGTTCGTCGTCGACGGTGCGACTCATATCGCGATGTACGACGTGCCCGAGTACGTGGATCAAGCGATCACCAAGATGGTGGAGTTCTTTGCCGTCCTTTAGTGCCGCCGAAACCTGGGACCACAACCACTGAGCCGGGCACTGCTCCGGCACGGTTAGAGGTCATCCGTCCAGACTCAGGAATCAAAGCGATGACCTCGTCCGGGCGGCCGTGGCGCCCAGGCGGCGACGTGCCCCGGCCGGAACCAGGGTGGCCTACGGGTTGAACGGTAGGCAGGGGAAAATTTCTTCCCCCTCACAGCGCGCTCTTCCGGTGCAAGGCTTGGTCACGAACTGAGCAAATACATTCGAGGAGCCCGATCACCATGTCCCCTTCCGGCCGCCCCACAGTCGCCGTTGCCTTTCATTCGGGCTACGGCCACACGGCCGTCGTCGCCGAGGCCGTGGCGCGTGGCGCGGCGGGAGCCGGCGCCGAGGTCGTCTCGATCTCCGTCGACACCATCACCGACGAGCAGTGGGCGCGGCTGGACGCCGCCGACGCGATCGTCTTCGGTGCCGCCACGTACATGGGTACCGCCTCCGCGGCCTTCCACGCGTTCGCCGAGGCCAGCAGCAGGCGCTGGTTCTCCCATGTCTGGGTGGACAAGCTCGCCGCGGGCTTCACCAACTCCGGCGCCAAGAGCGGCGACAAGTCCTCCACCCTGGGCTATTTCGCCACCTTGGCCGCCCAGCACGGCATGCACTGGATCAGCCTGGGTCTGCTGCCGGGCTGGGATTCCAGCACGGGCAGCGAGGACGACATCAACCGGCTGGGCTTCTTCATGGGTGCCGGCGCCCAGAGCCCGACCGATGCCGGTCCGGAAGCGGTCCACACGTCGGACATCGCCACCGCGGAGCACCTGGGTGCGCGCGTCGCGCGCCAGGCCGCGATCTTCCGCGCCGGGCGCGCCGCCCTCGCCGCCTGATCACAGGTCTTTCTTTCCCTTATCCGATCGCCCCCGCAAGGAGCACCCATGTCCGACTCCCCGAACCTCGCCCTCATCCGCCGGGTCTACGAATCCCGAATGGCGCCCGAGGTCACGAAGGAGGTCATGGCCCCGGACTTCGTCTGGGACATCACCCCGGGCTTTCCGAACAGCGGCGTCTACCACGGCTGGGACAGCGTGGCGAAGGACTTCTTCGGCAAGACGATGCCGAACTACGAGTCGTTCGGCGCGGTGCCCGAGGAGTTCTACGCGGACGACGACAGCCACGTCTTCGTGTACGGGCACTACCACGCCGAGACGAAGACCGGGAACAAGGCCGACGTCCGGTTCATCCACCTGTGGACCGTCCGTGACGGCAAGGCCGTCAGCATGCGGCAGGCCGCCGACAGCCACGTCCTCCAGGAAGCCCTCAAGGGCTGAGACCCCCGACTAGGAGACCACCCCATGGCGAAGATCCTCTTCGTGATCACAGCGGCCGACCACTGGACGCTGGCCGACGGAACCCGGCAGCCGGCCGGTTTCTGGGCCGAGGAAGCAATCGGCCCGTACCAGGTCTTCAAGGAGGCCGGATACGAGATCGCGGCGGCGACACCCGGCGGTATACCGCCCACAGCGGATGCGCTCAGCCTCACCGCGGACTTCAACGGCGGCGAGGAAGGCGCGCAGCGCATGCGCACCGCCCTGCGCGAGGCGACCGAGCTGGCGCAGCCGCTGCGCATCGAGGACGTGGACATCGACGACTACGTGGCCGTGTTCTACCCCGGCGGCTGGGGCCCGATGGAGGACCTGCCGGACAACGCGGAGTCCGGCAGGCTGCTCACCGAGTGGCTCGCTTCGGGCAAGCCGGTGTCCCTGGTGTGCCACGGCCCCGCGGCGTTGCTGGCCACCATCGGCCCGGACGGGACGTCCCCGTTCGCCGGCTACCGTCTGACCGGCCTCTCCAACGCCGAGGAGAAGCTGAACGGCCTCGCGGACCGCGCGAAGTGGCTGCTGCAGGACCGCCTCGTGGGCGAACTCGGCGCGGACTACCGCGAGACAGAGCCGTTCGCCCCGCACGTCGAGACCGACCGCACCCTGTACACCGGCCAGAACCCGGGCTCGGCGGTCCCGCTGGCACAGGAAGTACTGAAGGCACTGAGCTGACACCGACCCCGGCGCTCTCTCGGCGGCCCGGTACGCACTCCGGCCGCCGAGTCCCCTTCCGCCTGCCGTCGTATGGGTCGGGACCGGTATCATTTTCGTACATCAGCCAAGCCAACGTAGGCAGGATCCCTCCCCCTCACAGCGCCGGGATTCTGTGCAAGGCTGGAGATCATGAACCGCAGCCCCCATCTGAACGAGCTGGGTGAGTTCCTCAAGGCCCGCCGTGCCGAGCTCAGTCCCTCCGAGGTCGGACTCCGCGGCGGGCAACGGCGGCGTGTGAGCGGTCTGCGCCGTGAGGAAGTGGCTCTTCTCGCCGCGATCAGCACCGAGTACTACACGCGCATCGAGCAGGGCCGTCTGCAGGCGTCGGCTCCCCTCCTGAACGAGATCGCCCAGGTTCTCCGCTTGAACGAGGACCAGCGCATCTACCTCTTCGAGCTCGCGGCGAAGGAGAGGACGCGCCCGCCCACGTCAGGCGATCGCCAGCAGGTGGACACGCAGCTGCAGCGCATGCTGGACGATCTCACCGCCTCCCCGGCCTTCGTCATCGGCCGACGCACCGACATCCTGGGCTGGAACCAGCTCGCCGCCGCCCTGTGGACCGATTTCGGGCACTACCCGGAGCAGGAGCGCGTGTTCGTCCGGCTGCTGTTCACCGAACCCTGGATGCGCGAGCTGTACGCCGACTGGGAGGAGGTCACCCGGCTCGCCATCGCCCAGCTGCGCATGGAGAGCGCGCGCTACCCCGGCGACCAGCGCCTCACCGCTCTGGTCGAGGAGCTCTCCGCCCGCGACGCACAGTTCCGGGAGTGGTGGACCGAGCATGACGTCGCGATGCGGGGCAAGGGCGTCAAGAAGCTTCGTCACCCGGTGGTGGGCGAGCTGACACTCGACTGGAACACGCTCACGTGTGGCACGGACCCCGACCAGCACATCATCGTCTGGAACGCCGAACCCGGCTCCCCGTCCCACGACGGGCTGCGCCTCCTGGCCTCCTGGGCCGCGGAGCAGAAGCGGACGGCGTCCGACACCGTCGCGTAGGCCTCCTCCAGCCGTTCCCGGCGGCGCAGCCGACAGCAGGACGTGAACCGCGTGCCCCGTTTCGATCAGGCTGTCGCATCCCGTGCCCGCTGGTACGGGTCGGCGGTCCACGACGCGAGGAAGCGCAGTCCGTCATGTGACGGGGTCCCCGGCTCAGGAGTCATGATCACCAGCTGCTGTTGCGGGTCGGCGGTGGAGCTCAGGCTGTCCCAGTCGAGACTGAGATCGCCGGCAACCGGGTGGCGCAGTCTCTTGGTGCCAACCCTCAGGCCGACCACGGGACGGCCGGCCCACCACTGTCGGAAATCGGCGTCGGCCACCGACAACTCGCCGACGAGTGCGGCCAATCCCGGGTCGCCGGGGCACTTGGCGGCCTCCACTCGCAGGTGGGCGACGCAGCTCCGGGCGATCGTCCTCCAGTCGAGGTAGAGCTCGCGGAAGCCGGGGTCGGTGAAGACCAGGCGGGCGTAGTTGCGCTTCTTCTCCGGAACCCGCTCGAAGTCGGTGAGCAGAGCGGCTGATAGAGCGTTCCAGGCCAGGATGTCCATGTGCCGACCCAGGATGAGCGCGGGGGTGGCGGTCAGTTCGTCCAGGAGACGCCTCAGTTGCGGCTGGACCTTCTGCGCCGGTCGGCGGCGCGGCGCGCACTCATCTCCTGCGGCCAGCGCGAACAGGTGGTCCCGCTGGTCGTCGTCGAGGTGCAGGACACGGACGAGGGCGGCGAGCACCGGCGTCGGCACGGAGGCACGTCCCTGCTCCAACCGCGTGTAGCGGTCGGTGCTGATCCCCGAGAGCTGGGCGACCTCCTCCCGGCGCAGGCCGGGCACACGCCGAGGGCCACCGGAGTCGGGCAGGCCGACGGTGCGGGGGCTCAATTCGGCCCGCCGCGCCTTGAGGAATTCTCCCAGCTCGTTCAGATGCGCGTCGCTGGTCATGACGGCCAGTCTCGCACCGCTCGGTCTTCGCGAGAGGGGTAAGGATTCCTCCCCTGGATAAGCCGTTCCCAGGATGGAATTCTCCCCTTTGCGGCCTCGCATGATGGTGGCAGGGTCGAAGGCGGACGGCCAGGACCGGCCCACGGAGAGCACGAGGGAGTCAGCCAAGCCCACCTCGTTCTTCGGTGAGTATCTCGGCCGCCGGCCGAAGGCCGGGCGGCCTGAATCCCCTGAACACATGCTAGGAGCACCACCCATGTCCGAACGGAAGAAGTTCGCGCCGCCGGCGATCCAGGAATTCGCCCCCAAGCTCGCGGAGGTGACCGACACGGTCCTGTTCGGCGACATCTGGGAGCGGCCGGGTCTGTCCCCGCGCGACCGCAGCCTGGTCACCGTCACGGCTCTCGCCGCTCTGTACCGCAACGACCAGATCGGCTTCCACCTCGGCAAGGCGCTGGAGAACGGCGTGACCAAGGACGAGTTGATCGAGGCGATCACGCATCTGGCCTTCTACGCCGGCTGGCCCAACGCCATGACCGCGATGAACCAGCTCAAGGAGATCGTGGACAAGGCCGACCAGTCCGGCTGAGGCGTCTCCTGACCGCCCGCACCTCACAGCACTGGCTCATCCCCAACTCCCCCCACATACCGCCGCCTTGCCGTCTGGCGGCAGCACCGCCAAGGGACACACACATGGAACTGCTGAAGCAGCCCCCAACCATGAAGCTCCCTGCCGAATGGTTCACCGGCGACGCCTACGCCGACGTGATCCACCGCGGCGAGGACCCCTCCCGGTTGCGGGCCAACATGGTCCGGTTCACTCCCGGCGCCCGCACCGCGTGGCACTCCCACTTCCTGGGACAGACCCTCTACATCGTCGAGGGCATCGCCTTGGTGCAGTCGCGTGGCGGCGACATCATCGAGGCTCATCCCGGCGACGTCATCCACACGCCCCCGGGCGAGGAGCACTGGCACGGTGCCGCGCCCGACCAGTTCATGGTCCACCTCGCCCTGTGGGAGACGGACGACACCACCTGGCTGGAGCACGTCGCGGACGACGAGTACCACGGGCCGCGCGTCAGCACCCGCACCCGCCCCTGACGCCACCACGCACCTGACAAGACCGGGGAAAGCATCATGAGAGCAACCATCATTCACGGCCCCGGGGACATCCGGGTGGAAGACGTCTCCGAGCCGAAGATCGCGGCGCCCACGGACGCGGTCATCCGTACCGTCGCCACCTGCGTGTGCGGCTCCGACCTGTGGAGTTACCGGGGCATCAACCCGGTCCCCGAGCCGCAGCCGATCGGCCACGAGTACGTCGGCATCGTCGAGGAGGTCGGCAGTGACGTCTCGACCGTCAGGCCCGGCCAGTTCGTCATAGGTTCCTTCATCGCCTCCGACAACACCTGCGCGAACTGCCGGGCCGGCTATCAGACCAACTGCCGGCACCGTGACTTCCCCAACGGCTGCCAGGCCGAGTACGTCCGCATCCCCCTCGCCGACGGCACCCTGGTCGCCACCCCGGAGCAGCCGGCCGAGGCACTGATCCCGGACCTGCTGGCCTTGTCCGACGTCATGGGCACCGGCTGGTACGCCGCCAGGGCGGCCGAGGTCAGGCCCGGTGCGACGGCGGTGGTCGTCGGAGACGGCGCGGTGGGCCTGTCCGGTGTCATCGCCGCCAAGGAACTGGGCGCCGAGCGCATCATCGCCATGAGCCGGCACGCCTCCCGGCAGAAGCTGGCCCTGGAGTTCGGTGCGACCGACATCGTCACCGAGCGGGGCGAGGAAGGCGTCGCCCGCGTCAAGGAACTGACGAACGGTATCGGCGCCGACTCGGTCCTCGAGTGCGTCGGCACCCAGGAGTCGATGCACCAGGCCCTGCTGTCCACCCGCCCCGGCGGCAACGTCGGCTTCGTCGGCATGCCGCACGACGTGCAGATCGACGGCCAGCAGCTCTTCTTCTCCCACGTCGGACTGCGTGGTGGTCCCGCTCCCGTGCGGGCCTACCTTCCCGACCTCATCGAGCGCGTCCTCAGCGGGCGTATCAACCCGGGCAAGGTCTTCGACCTCACCCTGTCCCTGGACGAGGCCGCCGAAGGTTACAAGGCCATGGACGAGCGTCGCGCCATCAAGGCGCTGCTGCGTCCGTGACCTGAAGCCCCGGCGGTGGTGGGCGCCGGTCGCGGCGCCCACCACCGCCGGCACCGACCAGCGGCAACCCCGTCACACCGTCGCGGCAGAGGCGAATCGCTTCCTGAGGCCGGACCGACGACCCTGACGAGTTTCCATCCGCCCTCACCGGATCCAAAAGATCGGAGAATCACCGATGACGACCTGGACCAGCGACGACCTCAACCGCATCGCCGAGGCCGACGAGTTGGAGATGGCGCCGCGCCGCGGTGACGGCACCCTGCGGGGGCCGGTGCCGATCTGGGTCGTCCGCGACGGTGACGACCTGTACGTCCGCTCCTTCCGGGGTACGGACGGCGGCTGGTGGCGCACGGCCCGCGCGAGCCATGCGGGGCACATCCGCTCCGGCGGCGTCGACAAGGACGTCACCTTCGTCGAGGTGGCGGACTCCGAGATCAACGACCGCGTCGACACGGCGTACCGCACCAAGTACGGCCGCTTCGGCGGCGCGTACGTCGACCCCATGGTGGCGGCACGGTCGACGACGCTGAAGCTGGTTCCGAGATGAGCAGGACGTTCCCGGTGGTGGCGGCTCAACTCCCGCCAGTAGTCCGCCCGACACAGGAGTAGGCGCCATGCTCGGTCTGGAACTCGTCGTGCTGCTGGGTGTGGCTGTGCTGGTCGGCCAGGTCGTGGCACAGCGCTTCAGCGTCGCACCCCCCGTCGTGCTGCTTGTCGTGGGTGCTCTTCTGGGACTGGTCCCAGCCGTGCGCCAGACTCAACTGCCGCCGGACGTAGTGCTGCTGCTCTTCCTGCCGGTGTTGCTGTACTGGGAGAGCCTCACCACGTCCCTGCGGGAGATCCGTTCGAACCTGCGGGGCATCGTCCTGCTCAGCACGGTCCTGGTGATCCTCACCGCGGGAGCCGTGGCGGTCGCCGGGCACGCGCTCGGGCTGCCGTGGGGGCCGGCGTGGGCGCTGGGCGCGGCGGTGGCTCCGACCGACGCGACAGCTGTCGGCGTCCTGGCCCGCTCCCTGCCGCGCCGCCAGGTCACCGTGCTGCGTGCCGAAAGCCTCGTCAACGACGGCACCGCACTGGTCATCTTCGGCCTGGCGGTCGGTCTCACCGTCGGCGAGGAACACCTCACCCTCCCGCACGTGGGCGCGCTGTTCCTCCTGGCCTACGGCGGCGGGGCCGCGGTCGGCGGGGCGGTCGCCTGGGTCAACATGAATCTGCGACGCCGCCTGGACGATCCCCTGCTGGGCAATCTCGTCATGATCCTGGCGCCGTTCACGGCATATCTGCTCGCGGAGCTGATCCACGCCTCCGGTGTCCTCGCCGTTGTCGTCAGCGGGCTGATCATGGCCCAGGTGGCTCCGAGCCTCATCCGCGCCGAGCATCGTCGCCAGGCGCTGGCCTTCTGGCCGCTGCTCACCTTCATCATCAACGGCGCGCTTTTCGTTCTGGTCGGAGTGGAACTCCAGTACGCACTGCGCCACTTGAACCGGTCCGACCTCCAGGACGCCCTGACCGCGGTCGCGGTGGTCAGCGTGGTGTTGATCGTCGTCCGGTTCGCGTTCCTGTTCTCCTCCGCCTACCTGATCCGCGTGATCGACCGGCGTCCGCAGCAACGGCTGCGCCGCATCAGTCACCGGGCGCGCACCGTCAGCGGGTTCGCGGGCTTCCGGGGCGCGGTGTCACTCGCCGTGGCGCTCTCGGTGCCGGAGACCCTCGACTCGGGTGAGCCCTTCCCCGACCGTGCCTTCATCGTCTTCGTCACCTCCGGCGTCATCGTGGTGACCCTCGTGGTGCAGGGGCTGCTGCTGCCGCGCGTGGTGCGCTGGGCCCGGCTGCCGCGCGACACGTCCGTCGACGACGAACAGGTCCTCGCCGAGACCAGGGCGACCGAGGAAGCCATCGAGGCACTGCCGCAACTCGCCGCCGAACTGGGCACCACCCCGAAGGCGATGGAGTGGCTGCGCCAGGAGTACGAAGCGCGCCTGGCCACCGCGAGGGCCCAGGGCGCGGGCACCGACGACGATCCCGCCCTCCTCCACAACCGCCACTACACCGACCTCCGCCTCGCCCTCATCGCCCACAAACGCGCGACGGTCGTGCGTCTGCGCGACGAGCGAGAGATCGACGACACCGTGCTGCGTCGGCTCCAGGCCGCCCTGGACAACGAAGAGGTGCGGCTGGCCGGACGCGAACAGGTGGAGTGAGCCGAGTCCGACGCCCGGTCTCCGCGCAAGGCCCAACAGAAGGAAAACCCCTGCCATGTCCTCCGGTCTCATCGACGTCCACGCCCACCTCCTTCCCGACTTCTACGTCCAGCAGGCGACCGCGGCGGGCCACGCCCACCCCGACGGCATGGGCGACTGGCCCACGTGGTCCGTGGAAACCCACCTGGACCTGATGGACCGCAACGGCATCGAGACCGCGATGCTCTCCATGTCGTCCCCCGGCGTGCACTTCGGCGACGACAAGGCCGCCCGTCTCCTCGCCCGGCGCGTCAACGAGTACACCGCCGAGCTGACCAGGGACCACCCGGGCCGCTTCGGCAATTTCGTGTCGCTCCCCCTGCCGGACGTGGACGGCTCGTTGGACGAGATCGCCTTCGCCTTCGACGAACTCGACGCCGACGGCGTGGCCTTGCTGACGCACACGCACGGTGTGTACCTGGGCGACCAGCGTCTCGACCCGGTCTTCGCGGAACTCGACCGCCGCCGGGCCGTGGTCTTCCTGCACCCCACCTCACCGGTGTGCTGGGAACAGTCCGCACTCGGCAGGCCGCGGCCGATGGTCGAGTACATCTTCGACACGGCCCGTACCGTCACGGACCTGGTGATGGCGGGCGTCCTGACGCGTCATCCGAACATGCGGGTGATCGTTCCGCACTGCGGTGGCGCGGTACCCGTCCTGGCCGACCGCATCAACGAGTTCATGAGGCTGTTCCTGCCTTCGGAGCAGTCACCCTCCCTCGATGCCGTGCAGCAACTACGCGGGCTGTACTACGACATGGCGGGCACAGCCTTCCCACGCCAGGTCCCCGCGCTGCTGAAGCTCGTCGATCCGGACCGCGTGCTGTTCGGCAGCGACTACTGCTGGACCCCTCCCCCGCTGGCCGACGCCCATATCGCGGCGATCGACGCGGCCGAGTCACCGGTGGCGGGGACCACGTGGCGTTCCCTCACCACGGCCAACGCCAACCGCCTGCTCCTGGGGACAGCGCGGTGAACGCGTCAGGCGACGCCGTCCGCTCCCTCCGGTGCCCTCTCGATCCCGGCAGCCAGCGAACGCAAGGCCCGGTGGGTCGGGCTGCCGGGTTCGGCGGTCCACACGACGAGGTGCTGTTCGGGATCCTCCGCGCACGTGAAGGTGGACCGCTCGAATGTCAGGTCGCCCACCACCGGATGCCGAAGCAGCCTGCTGCCGCCGGCCCGCACGGCGACATCGTGCGAGGTCCACCACAGCCGGAACTGCGGATCGAGTACGGAGAGCTCTTCGACGAGCGCCGTCAGCCGAGGGTCGTGAGGGTTTCGCCTGCTGTCCATGCGCAGGTGGGACACGGCCAGTCGGGCCATGTCCTCCCAGTCCGTGTACAGCACCCGGATGGCGGGCTCGGTGAACAGCAGTCGTACGTAGTTGCGCTCAGCCTCGGGGATGCGCCCGAAGTCCATGACCAGAGCGGCGGCCATGGCGTTCCACGCCAGAAGGTCTGTGTTGCAGCCGATGACGAACCCCGCCGTGAGAGTCAGGTCGTCCAGCAGGTGCCGCATCTGCGGCTGGACCACTTGCCGAGCGCCCCTGTTGGCCCTGGGCAAGGCGGTCTTCTTCCCCGCGAGGGTCAGGACGTACTCGCGCTCGTCGCCGTCGAGGCGGAGCACCTGCGCGAGGGCGTCGAGGACCGCCTCGGACGCCTGAACGCGGCCCTGTTCGAGCCGGATGTAGTAATCGGTGCTGATCGCTGCCAGCCGGGCGACTTCCTCACGACGCAGACCGGGAACACGCCGCGGCTCACCGGTGTCGGGCAGTCCGACCTCTCCAGGGCTCAGCTGTGCACGGCGCGCTTTGAGGAAGGCTCCCAGTTCGTCCCGGCTCGGCTCCCGTTGCACACGCACAGCTTCGCACCTTGCCGCGATCCCGCGCACCAAACCAGGGGGCCGCCGCCGTCATCGTCCGGCGGTCCCTGTCGGTCGCCGCCCGACGGTGATCGGCGCGGAGACCCCAGCCCGCGGCTCGGGCCACGGCAGCCCGGCTCGTCGGACACCACTTCGCTCAGCCTGCACGCTCGATCCCACATCGAGCACCATGAACGACACCGGATGGAGAAAAGATGCACACCCGAACCCTGGGGCAAGACCTGCGAGTCTCCGCGATCGGTCTCGGCGCGATGGGAATGTCCCAGAGCTACGGCCCGAACCCCGGCGATCGAAGCGACATGATCGCCGTGCTCCGTGGGGCCGTGGACCGCGGGGTCACGTTTGTCGACACCGCCGAGGTGTACGGCCCCTACGTCAACGAGGAGCTCGTCGGAGAGGCCCTCGCTCCGGTCCGTGACCAGGTGGTGATCGCCACGAAGTTCGGATTCCGCATCGAGGACGGTGCGTCGGTCGGCCTCAACAGCCGGCCCGAGCAGATCCGTGCCGTCGCCACGGCCTCCCTCGAACGGCTCGGAGTGGAGACCATCGACCTGTTCTACCAGCACCGCGTCGACCCACAGGTACCGATCGAGGACGTCGCCGGCACGGTGGCCGAGCTCGTGCAGGAGGGCAAGGTCCGCTGCTTCGGGCTGTCGGAGGCCAGTGCGGAGACCATCCGCCGTGCTCACTCGGTCCACCCGGTCGCGGCGGTGCAGAGCGAGTACTCGCTGTGGACCCGAGATCCCGAGTCCCAGGTCCTGCCGACGTGCGCGGCGCTCGGAATCGGGTTCGTGCCCTTCAGCCCGCTCGGCAAGGGGTTCCTGACCGGGGCCGTGGACGCTTCGACGTCGTTCGCGGACGGCGACGTCCGAACGACCATTCCACGGTTCACGGCCGAGAATCGTGCGGCGAACCAGGCTCTCGTCGAACACATCACGACGCTCGCGCAGGCCAAGGACGCCACACCGGGGCAGGTCGCACTCGCCTGGCTGCTCGCCCAGCATCCGTGGATCGTCCCGATTCCCGGAACGCGGCGCATCGCCCGCGTCGAGGAGAACATCGGCGCGACCGAGCTGCCGCTCTCCGCCGACGAACTGTCCGACCTCAACGAACTCGCCGGCCGGGTCGGGGTGCGGGGAGACCGCTACAACGAGCACCACATGTCGCTGGTCGACAAGTAGCAGCCGAACGGAGGCTGGACGGGGCTGGAGTTTCCCCCGGCCCCGCGGCTCCAGACTCAGTCCTTGTCAGGAACGGTGGGCTACAGGGCCGGGGTGTCGATGCCCCAGGACGTGACGAAGTCGGGTACCACCTCGACCCAGTTGGGACCGAACCCCGGCCCCAGCACCTCGCCACCCTCCGTGTGCAGGACCGTCGCCCCCTTGATGAGGATGCCGCGCGGCTGCCACGTCTGCTCATCCAGTACGTCGTCGACGACCAATGCCGCCTGCGGGTTGACGTTGAGGTGACGGACGTACAGCCGCTCCTGGCCACGTCCTTCCAGGGAGCGCCCCCCGATCTTGATCACCTCGTGCTCGGCATCGAAGTGGTACCTGATGGGCACCACATGCGGCTTGCCCGACTTGCCCGAGGTGGCGAGTCGCCCAAGGAGGTGTTCCTGCAGGAACCCGACTTCCCGCGCGTTGAACCTGCCCATATCGATCTCCGTTTCGTTGGTTGGACGCTGGCTCTCCGGGTTGCGCAGGCTCACTGCGGCAGCGGCTGCCGGTAGCGGGAGGCGAGGTCCGAACGGCGGCCGCCGGACAGTACGGCGCTTTCGGCGGCGAGCAGTGCGTCGAGTGCCGCGGACTGGTCCTCCAGGCCCGGGACGCAGATCGTCTCGCCCAGGCGGAGCCCGGTGAGGCTGGCTCGCGCGACGTCCTCGGCGGCCATGACGACGGGGACGGTTTGTCCCACGCCCTGGTGGAACTCGCTGGCCACCGGGCCGGGGCAGACCACCTGCGTGCGGATCCCGGTGTCGGCGAGTTCGTGCCCCAGGGTGCGGGTGAAGGCCACGAGGGCGGCCTTGGCCGCGGCGTACAGGGTGCGGCGGGGCGGGCGTGGGCCGGCCTGTCCGGCGCTGAAGGCGAGCAGCGAGGCGACAGTGACGATGGTGCCGTCGTCGGCGGCGAGCATGCCGGGGAGTGCGGCGCGGACGAGCTGGACATGTGCCTCGGCGTTGAGGGTGAGCAGGTCGTCGATCTCGGCCGGGTCGACGTCGATGAGCGGGGCGTAGCCGCCGACACCGGCGTTGCTGATCAGGAGGCGGACGTCCCCGGCACTCAAGCGTTCCGTCACCGTGGCGATGCCTTCGCGGGTGGCGAGGTCGGCGGGAAGGGTCTCCACGGCGGCACCGGACTTACGGAGTTCGTCGGCCAGGTCCTCCAGCCGGTCGGCGCGGCGGGCCACCAGGACGAAGTCCGAGTCGTCCGCGAGGAGGCGGGCGTACGCGGCGCCGATGCCGGAGGAGGCGCCCGTTATCAAAGCAAGGGTCCGAGTCATGGACCTCAGAGTAGTTCAATAGGCTGCTTCCATTCAAACGTTTGATACCTATGAAGGTGCCGTAGTCTCGGCGCTGGGCAAAAAAGCAGGCGTGGCCGTGCGGCAGTGGATGCCGCACGGCCACGCCTGCCGGGAACGAGGGGACCTACCGGGTCCCGATGGGTCCCGGGGCTGTGCGGGAGGCGGCAGTTCAGCGGCCGTCCCGGTGTGCGTGCGCTTCGGCCAGCAGGAGGTAGCTGCTGGCGGTCCAGGTGTAGGCGCGGTCGCGCAGGCCCGTGCCGGCGACGGCGTCGAAGTTCTCGGCGAAGCCGTGGGTTTCGCACAAGGCGCGGAAGCGGGCGCTGATCTCGTCGGCCAGCCGGTCGTAGCCGGCGCGGCGCAGGCCGTCCTCGATGAGGACGGTGGCGGGGGCCCAGATGGGGCCGCGCCAGTAGCCGTCGGCGAGGTAGTGCGGTGAGGTGGGCAGTTCGGTGGCCAGGCCGTACGGCGTCAGGTGGGCCTTGATGTGGTCGGCCAGCGTACTGCCGACCTCTTCGGGCAGGTGCTCGCCCAGCACGATCGGCATGAGGTCGAGGAGGCTGGAGCTGCTCCAGGTGTCCCCGGTGGCGACCCCTTGGGCGACGAACCTGTCTCCCGTCCAGAGCTGGTCAAGGAGCGCCGTCTGGATCTCCCCGGCCGCCCGCGTCCATCGGCGCGCCTCGTCCGGTCTGCCCAACTCGGTTGCCAGGTCGGCGAGTTCGTGCAGTTGGAGAACGAGGAAGGCGGCCAGGTCGGCGGTGACGACGACCCGTTCGGGGTCGAAGGTGGTGGCATTGTCCCAGCCGCTGTCGTTGCCGTGCTGGTAGTGGGCCAGCCCGGCGCCGGGTGCGCGCCGCGCCGTGAGCCAGAAGTCGGTCCAGCGTTCCAGCCGGTCGTAGGCCTCGGCAAGCTCCTCCTGGCCGGGAGGCGTCGGCAGCCTGCGGCGCAGGTGGCCGAAGGCCCAGCCGTGGATGGGCGGCTTGACGAAGTTGTGGAGGACCTCGGAGTGGGTGATCGAGTCGGGCAGGGCGCCGCTGTCGTCCTGGTGGTCGAAGGGCAGGGCGAACTGGTCCAGGGCCAGGTCGGGACAACCGGGGGCCAGGGCAAGGGCGTTGAAGCAGTGATCCCAGCTCCAGACCTTGTCCATCCAGTGCTTGGACATCAGCACGGCGGGCCGGGTGACCAGGCCGGTCGGCCGCACGGTCGCCGACCAGACGACGTAGGCGGCGAGTTCGGCCGCCGGGGTGGCGGAGGAGCGCCAGGGTGCCACGGCGTCGACGAAGGCCGCGAACGCACCCCGCGCGGACTCCACGATGTCGTCGAAGGTCACCGAGGACGCGTACCGCGGGCGGGCGGTGTCGAGTTCCTCGATCGCGATCTCCCACTCTCCGTCCGCCCCGGCGGTCACGGCGAGACCGCGGTCGCCGCTGCCCAGGCCCTGTGCTCCGGCCGTGTCGGCGACGGTGCCGGAGCGTACGGTGACGCGGTAACGGCGGCCGGTCTCGTACGAGGTGAACACGTACGCGTCCGCTGCCGGGTCGTGGAAGAAGTAGGTGCCGCTGAACGGGGTCAGGACCCGCGCGGCAGCCCGGACGCCCATGCTCAGGCCGGTCCCCCGCAGGCGTACGGTGTCCGGCGACTCGTAGGCGAGATCGACCCGCCCGTCCCCGCTGATCCAGCTGAGCAGGCCCGGTGTCGCCTCGACGCGGGTGTCGGCGCGCTCGCCCGTCGCCGTGGCCAGGGGGACCAGGCGCAGGACGGCGTGCATGCCGTTCTGGTGCGAGACGAGGTGGAGGTCCTCGGCACGGGTCTTCTCCGACACCACGGGCGAGATGCCGAACCAGGATCCGTGCGTACTGAACGGGATGTCGTGGACGGAGAAGGCCGGACCAGGTCGGGCGGCGGTCATGACGCTGACTCGTTTCTGGAGCAGGGGACGTCGGCCGGCTGACACACAGGCGGCTCGGTCGTGACGGGGTGGGGCGGGACGGCCTCAGTCCTTGACGGCTCCGGCGGTCACACCGGCGGCGACATAGCGCTGGGCGAGGACGAGGATCACCGCGGCCGGCAGTGACGCCACGACGGCGGTGGCCATGATGGCGTTCCACTCCTGGTTGTTGTTGCCGATGTAGTGGTAGATGCCGAGGGTGATCGGCTCGTTGGCGCCGCCGTTGACCAGGGTGCTGGCGAAGACGAAGTCGGACCAGGACCACAGGAAGGCGAACAGCGAGACCGTGACGACGGCGTTGCGGCTCATCGGCAGCACGACGGACCAGAAGGTGCGCAGGGCCCTCGCTCCGTCCACCTGCGCGGCCTGGATCAACTCGCTGGGGATACCGGACATGAAGGCGGTGAAGATCAGCACCGCGAACGGGACCGCCAGGGTGGAGTCGGCGACGATCAGGCCGGGCACCGACTGGAGCAGGCCGAGGCTGAGGTAGATGGCGTAGAAGCCCATCGCCATGATGATGCCGGGGATCATCTGGGCGGCCAGCAGGACGAAGCTCAGCACGCCCCCGCCGCGCGGGCGCAGTTTCGCCAGTGCGTAGCCCGCGGGAGCGGCCAGCGCCACGGTCAGTACGACGGTGCCGAGGCCGATGACCAGGCTGGTGCCGAGGTAGGGCAGCTGCTGGTCGAGGACGGCCCGGTAGCCGGCCAGGGTGCCGTGGACCGGCAGCAGGTCCGGCGGGCTCTTGCGCATGTCCTGGTCCCGGGTGAAGGACACGTTGACCATCCAGTAGACCGGGAAGAGCATGACGCCGGTCAGCAGCAGACCGACGGCCGTCTTCCACCACGGGCGACCGGTGCTTCGGTTCATGACAGCGCCTGCTTTCGCTGGACTCGGACGTAGACCAGGCCGAAGACCAGGGCGGCGACGACGAGCAGGTTCCCGACGGCCGCGCCCGGGCCGAAGGCGGGCAGGAGGTTGCCGAAGCCGAGTTGGTAGGACCAGGTGGCGAAGGTGGTGGACGAGTCGGCCGGGCCGCCCTTGGTCATGATCCAGATGATGTCGAAGACCTTGAGGGTGTAGACGAGGCCCAGGAGGAGGGTGATGGCGGAGACCGGGCGCAGCAGCGGGAAGGTGATGCGCCAGAAGCGCTGCCAGGCGTTCGCCCCGTCGAGGGAGGCCGCCTCGTACAGGCTCGCGGGAATGGACTGGAGGCCGCTGTGGAGGACGACCAGGTTGAAGGGGACGCCGATCCAGATGTTCGCGATGATCACCGAGGCCAGCGACCAGGACGGCGAGGTCAGCCAGTTGACCGGCCCGATGCCGAGGGCGTGCAGGGCGGCGTTGACGATGCCGGAGTCGCTGTTGAGCATCCACGACCAGGTGGACGCCGAGACGATCAGCGGCAGCAGCCACGGCACCAGGAACAGGGCGCGCAGGGTCGCCGACAGGCGGAAGTGCTGGTTGAAGAAGACCGCGAGGGCCAGGCCGATCGCGTACTGGAAGACCAGGCACACGGCGGTGAACACCACGGTGTGCAGCAGCGCCGGAGCGAACGTCGGGTCGTCGAAGACGGTCCGGTAGTTCTTCAGGCCCGTGAAGGGCGCGTCGCCCTGCACGAACGAGCGGACGGTGTAGTTGCGCAGGCTCAGGTCGAGGTTGCGGTAGAGCGGATAGGCGTAGAAGAGGGCGAGATAGAGGGTCACCGGGGCGAGGAAGGCCCAGGCGGCCCACTGCTGGGAGGTGGGCCGGCGGCGTTTTTGGCCGCGGGCCGGGGGCGGGGCGGCGGTCGCCGCCCCTTTCCGGACGCGCGCGGGCAGGTGCTCCGGCAGCTGTGTCGTGTGGTTCATCAAGACCCTTGAGGTGGGGCTACTGGGCGGCGGACTGGGCCGCGGTCAGCGCGTCCTTGGGTGACTTGGACCCGCTCAGGGCGGACTGGACGGCCTTCCACATCTGCTCGGAGATCTTGGGGTACTTGGTGCCCAGGTCGTCACTGGTGCGGCCCTTGGCCGCCTTGACCGCGTCGACCCACGGCTTCAACTCGGCGTTCGCGGCCACCTGCTTGTCCTGGACCTCGCTGGTGGGGGCCACGTAGGACAGCGTGGTGTCGGTGTCGTAGAGGTTGTCGGTGCTGGTCAGGCAGGTCGCCAGCTTCTGGGTGGTGGTGTAGCGGCCGGTGTCCTGCTGGACCGGGAGGGTCACGAACTCACCGCCGGTCGGGGCCGCGGCGTTGCCGCCCGTGGCGCCGGGGACGGGAAGCACCCCGTAGTCGAGGCCGGCCTTCTTGGCGCCCGCGAGCTGCCAGGTGCCGTTCTCGGCGAAGGCGTAGTCGCCGCTGGTGAACTCCTGCCAGCTGGTGGTCTGGGTGTTGTTGAGCACCGAGTTCGGGGCGTAGCCGTTCTTCAGCCAGTCCTTCCACAGGGAGAGGGCGGACACGGCCTGGGAGGAGTCGAGTTCGGTCAGCTTTGCGCCCGAGCCCCAGAGCCACGGAAGGAACTGGAAGCTGCCCTCCTCCGTGCCGATCGCGGAGAACGTGATCCCCTTCTTGCCCGCCTTCTTGACCTTCTCCAGCGCCGCCGTCAGCGACTTCCAGTCCTTCACCGAGGTGATGTCGACGCCCGCGGCCTTGAGGACCTTCTTGTTGTAGTAGAGGGCGAGGGTGTTGGCGCCGATGGGCGTGCCGTAGGTCTTGCCGCCCGACTGGCCGGCCGCGAGCAGGTTGGGGTCGACCTTCGAGGTGTCCAGCTTGCTGTCCTCGGTCGTGGTGAGCACTCCCGCCTCGGCCAGGGTCGACACCACCGGGTTGTCGACGATGAGGACGTCCGGCGAATTGCCCTGCTGGGCCGCCAGCAGTGTCTTGTTGCCGAGGTCGCTGGTGTCGAAGGCGGTCCGCTTGACCTTCACGCCGGCCTTGGTGCCGCACTGGTCCAGCAGCTTCACCCAGGCCGAGCTCTTGTCGAACTGCGGGTACGGGTCCCAGATGGTGTACGTCCCGCTGCCGCCGCCCTCGGCGTCGGTGCTCCCCGAACCGGAGGAGCAGGCGGTGGCACTGACGGCCACGGCCAGGGCGGTCAGGACCGCGGCGGTCAGACGGCGCTGTCTGGAGGAGCTGTTCATTGCGGGATTCCTTCGTTTTTGGCATGCCGGTGCCGAGGGCACGGGTGGCGAGGAGGGACGCGGTGTCGAGGGGAGACGCGGTGGCGAGGAGGGACCGGGCACAGCGAACGGCACGGTTGAGCGGTTCGAGCGTCCGGTGCGGTGAGGAGGAGACGGAGGAGGAGGGTTACGCGGGTGTGGTCAGGGCGTCGTGGCGGCCTCGGCGTCCGCGGTGGGCGTGGCTCCCGCGGGCCCGGTGCTGGCCCGCAGGGAGATGGGCGGCACGAGGAGGTGGTGCCGGGGTGCCGCGTCGGGATGGTCGAGCCGCTCCACCAGCAGTTCGACGGCGTGCCGGCCCATCTCCTCCGCGGGTACGTCGGCCGCGGTGAGCTGCGGGGTCACCGTCTCCGCCCACCGGCCGGCCACGACTCCGGTGACGGAGAAGTCGCGCGGCACATGGCGGCCCGCCTGGGCGAGCCCCCGGTAGAGACCGCCCAGAGCGGCCTCGTTCAGCGTGACCAGGGCCGTGGTGCCCGGGTCGTCGCGCAGGATCTGTTCGAGACATGCCTGGCCTGACGCCGCGTCGTCGCCGCAGCAGTAGGTCCGGACCGTCAGCCCGCGTTCGGCCGCGGCCTTGGTGAAGCCGTCCAGGCCGCGGTGCGCGGACTCGTACCCGGCCCGCAGCAGCTGCTCGGGCCGGTTGACGAAGGCGACCCGGCGGTGGCCGAGATCCGCCAGGTGGTGGACGCACGCCGCGGCCAGCGCGGTGTGGTCCAGGCCCACCCACCAGCCGCCCTCCGGATGGGCGGTGCGGCCGATGGCGACGGACGGAAAGTCCAGCGCGGCCAGGTGGTCCACCCGGTCGTCCTCCAGTTTGATCTCCATCAGGATCGCGCCGTCGACCCGCCGCTCCCCCAGCAACCGCTGGAAGGAGCGGTCGCTGTCCACACCGCTCGGCGACAGCAGCACGTCGTAGTCGTAGGCCGCGGCAGCCTCCACGACACTGCCGATGAAGTCCAGCTGCATGCCGGTGTAGTGGTTCCCGGCCGGGGGGAACACCAGGCCGATCGTGCTGGTCCGGCCGTTGGCGAGGGCCCGGGCGCTGGCGTTCGGGCGGTAGCCCAGCTCGTCGATGACTTGCTGGATCTTCCGCCGGGTGTCGTCAGACACCGGGCGTTTGCCGCTCAGCGCGTAGGACACGGTGCTGCGCGAGACACCGGCCCGCCGGGCGATCTCACCGATGTTCACGGCGGCTCCTTGATCGAACCGGTTCGACACCTCGGAGTGAGAGGCGGTCTCCGGTCGTGAGGGGGTGGGACGGGGCGGGGAGCGAGGGCCGGCCGTCGAACCGGTTCGCGTGAAGTGAAGGTAGGAAGTGCCCCCACGCCTGTCAACACCCCTGACCGCACTTTCCGTATCCGCGGACGGATCGCGAGATTCTTGAGTCGGAGGGATTGTTGGCCGGGTTTCCCGGTGCTAGCTTCCCCGAACCGGTTCGATGAAGTAATCCTTCCGTCTGCCATGGGCCTGTTCCGCACCCTCCCCCGGAACGCGGGGCCGCCAACCCCGCTGTCCAGAAGCTGTCCCCTGCCCGCCGCGGCGCGGCGATCGAACCGGTTCGCGCCACCTCGCTCCCTCCACCGTGGAGACGGCATGCAGACGGGCAGCCGACGGAGCAGGGCCGGCCGAGACCCCCGTACTCAAGGATTGAGGACGCAATCCATGCCATCCGCTGACAGATCCGCCCGGCGCCGGGCCCCGGCCGCCCTGGCACTGGCTCTCGGTGCGGGCCTGCTGGCCGCACCGGCCGCCCCCGCTCAGGCGGCCGACACGCCCCAGCCCGCCGCCCACTACACCTTCGACCAGGACGACCTCGCCTCGGGCCAGATCACCGACAGTTCCGGCAACGGGCTGACGGCGACTTTGATGAACGGCTCCACCGCCCAGTCCGTCGCGGGCCCGGACGGCGGCAAGGCGCTGGCCCTGCCCGGCGGAGCACCCACCTCCGACGGCGCGTACGTCCGACTGCCCCGCGAAGTGCTGGGCGACGCAAGCGACTTGACGGTCTCGGCCCGCGTGAAGTGGAGCGGGGACACGTCGTCCTGGCAGCGGATCTTCGATCTGGGCACCGACACCACCAAGTACCTCTTCACGACCCCGAACAACGGCAGCGTGCTGCGCACCGCGCTGACCACCGGCTCAGGGGGCGCGGAGGCACAGGTCTCCGGCTACGCGCCACTGCCGGCCGACGCCTGGCGGACCGTCACCGTCACCCTCGACACCTCCGCCGGCCGGGTCACCACCTACCTCGACGGCGTGGCGGTCTCCTCCGCGAAGACAACCGTCAAGGCCAAGGAACTGCTGGACAGTTCGGCCACGGCCGCCGGGTACATCGGCAAGTCGTTCTAC
Source organism: Streptomyces sp. NBC_00076 (assembly GCF_045041235.1). Lineage (NCBI taxonomy): Bacteria > Bacillati > Actinomycetota > Actinomycetes > Kitasatosporales > Streptomycetaceae > Streptomyces > Streptomyces sp. NBC_00076. The sequence goes on along the minus strand of NZ_CP108242.1, from coordinate 9,280,997 downwards.
CCGGACCCGCTGCTCAAGGGCGCGATCGACGACTTCACGGTGTGGCACTCGGCGCTCAGCCCCGAGCAGGTTGCCGCAACGGTCGGGAAACTGCCGACCCTTCAGGAGCTCTCACAGACATCCTTCGCTGTCCGTACCACCAGCGGCACCGCACCCACCCTCCCTGCCGGTGTCCGTTCCTCCTTCTCCGACGGCTACGACCGCGACATGCCCATCACCTGGGACGCCGTACCGTCCGACAAGTACGCGCGGCCCGGCACGTTCACCGTGGCCGGGACGGCGGCCGGGCGCGCGGTGCGGGCGACCGTCACCGTGGTCCGCGAGGGCCAGCTCACCGTCGACCTCGGCTCGGACACCGGCGCGTTCCACGGCGGCGCCTCCGGCACGCTCTACGGCGTGTACGGACCGGACGTGCCCACCAACAACCTCATCGAGGGGATGGGCCTGCGCACCGTCTCCACGAAGGCGCAGGACGGCCCGCAGCACCCCGGCGCCGACGCGCTGGACGTGGTCAAGCCGCTGGCCGACTCCACCGACGGTGATGTGTACATCTACATGACCGACATCCACCGCGGCTTCCCGTACGAGTGGCCGGGCGCCACCCCCCAGGAGAAGCTCAAGCTCTACGAGGAGAAGATCGCCAAGCAGGTCGACCAGGTTCTCCAACTCCCCGAGCAGTACCAGGACAACATCGTCTTCGTGCCGTTCAACGAGCCCGAGGGCAACATGTTCGGCACTGGCGAGTGGAGCTACAACAAGGTCAGCTGGCTCAACGACCCCGACGACTACTTCGCCGCCTGGGACGCCGCCTACAAGCTCATCAAGGGCAAGATGCCCAGCGCCCGCATAGCCGGCCCCAACACCAGCGTCCTCTACGACCAGGTGAAGGGCTTCCTCACGCACGCCCTGGCCGCCGGCACCCTCCCGGACGTCATCACCTGGCACGAGCTGAGCCACCCGGAGGCGGTGCGCGAGAGCGTCGCCAAGTACCGGGTCTGGGAGAAGGAACTGTTCAAGGGAACCGACCGGGAGGGCACCCAACTTCCCATCAACATCAACGAGTACGCGTTCAACTACCACACCTCGGTGCCCGGCCAGATGATCCAGTGGGTGTCCGCCATCGAGGAGTCCAAGGTGGACGCCGACATCGCGTACTGGAACATCGACGGCAACCTCTCCGACTCCGCGGTGCAGTCCAACCGCGGCAACGGGCAGTGGTGGCTGCTGAATTCGTACGCCTCGATGAGCGGGCACACCGTGACGGTGAACCCGCCGTTCCCGGGCGAGAACTACACCATGCAGGGCGTCGCCACCCTCGACGAGAAGAAGAAGCAGGCACGGCTGGTCTTCGGCGGGTCCACCGGCAAGGGACACATCACCTTCGCGGACGTCCCGAAGAAGCTCTTCGGCAGCCGTGTGCACGCCTGGGTTCGGGAGATCGAGTGGAGCGGACAGGTCGGCGACAACTCGGGCCCGAAGCTGCTCACGGAGACGAACCTGAAGGTCGGTGACGACGGCACGGTCGCCGTCGACTTCGGCGACGGCGCCCTGCCGAAGCTCAAGGAGTCCTCCGCGTACGAGATCGTCCTCAGCCCGGCCGGGAAGGCGAAGAGCACGCAGTCACCGCCCGTGCGCTGGCAGGGCTCCTACGAGGCGGAGGACGCCGCCCACACCGGCTCCGGCTACTCCAAGAACGGCCCGGAGGGGTCGACCAGCGACGTATCGAAGTTCTACACCTCCGGCGGCTACGACGTGGGCGGCCTGCGTACCGGTTCGGACGTCACCCTCGACTTCACCGTGGACGTGCCCGAGGACGGCACCTACGACCTGAGCACGTTCGCCAACTCCCTCAACACCTTCGACAAGGTGAAGGATCAGGGACCCACCAACGTCTTCCTGCGGGTGGACGGAAAGGCGGACGGCGAGCAGGAGTTGTACCTGCCGCTGGGCTACAAGTGGGCGGTGTGGGACCACACCGACACCAAGGTGAAGCTCACCAAGGGGAAGCACACCCTGACGCTCGCCGCGAAGAGCGCCGACGGCAAACGCGTCACCAAGGGCGACGCCATCGTCGACCGGCTCACCCTCTCGCTCCCCGAGGCGTCGGCCGGCATCCAGGTGTACGAGGGCGAGCTGGCCTGGCCGGCCGGCGGGGCACAGCCCGTCTACAACCTGCCGAAGCAGGCCGGCACGCCCGCCGGCGGCTCGGGCGCGGTCCAGCTCAAGAAGGACCAGACCGCCACGTTCTGGGTCTACTCCCCCGCCGACCGCGAGGCCACCCTCGACGTCGACGCCCTCGGCGGCACGGGCGCCCGGCTCTCCGTCAACGGGCACGACGTCCTGCGCCTGGCCAAGGGCGGGGGCAAGGTGGCGGTCTCCCTCTCGGGAGGCGTCAACAAGGTGACGGTGACCGGGAGTTCGTCCACCACCCTCGTCGACCGTCTCACCGTCACTCCCAGCCAGGGCACCCTCAAGGCGCGTACCTACGAGGCGGGCGACGCCGAGCTCGCGGGCTCGGCCACGCTGACCCCGCTCTCCCTGGCCACGGCCGGCACGGCGATCACCGGCATCGGCGGCGAGCCCCGCAACGGCAACACCGCGACGTTCGATGTCGCCGCCGACCGCACCGGCCTGTTCGCGCTGCGCATCCGCTACTCCAACCCCGAGCAGTCCGCGGCCACCCACTACAACCCGGACCCGCTCGCCCGCCACGCCGACATCAGCGTCAACGGCGGCGAGACGCAGCGCGTCGGCTTCCCGCACACCTTCCACCAGAACAACTTCTGGGAGCTGACCGTCCCGGTCCGCCTGAAGAAGGGACAGAACACCATCACCTTCCGCTCCGAGGAACTGCCGAACTTCGACGGCACGACCTACGCCTCGGACACCTTCCCCGGTGTTCTGCTCCGCTCCCGCTACGCGCCGCTGATCGACCGGATCGCCGTCGCGCCGTACGCGCGGGAGGTGCGATGAGGTGAGCACCACCGGCGGCGACTCGGCACGCGCGGAGTCCGTATGACGGGCGGCGCCCCCTGCGAGCCCACGCGGAAGGCGTGACCGCTTCGCCCACGGTGCCGCACGGCGATGCGCCCGGGCCGCCACAGTTGGCGGCCCGGGCGCATCGCTGTCTCAGGAGGTCGGGGGCTGCCCGGACCAGGCGGCGCTCAGGAGATGACGGAGGCCTTCCGCGGTCACCTCGCGGGGGTTGCCGTAGGGGTTGGCCAGCGAGACCTGGACGATCCGGTCGATGTCGCTCTCGGCCATGCCGAGCTCCCGCAGGGAGCGTGGGGCACCCAGCCGGCCGGCGAGGTCCCACAGATGTGTGGCCGGATCGGCGGAGGTACCGAGGGCGCGGCCGAGCGCTGCCGCCGCCTTGGGCGCCGCGTCCTGGTTGTAGGCGAGGGCGTGCGGGAGCACCACGGTGTGGGTGGGGGCGTGCGGCAGGTCGAGGGTGCCGCCGAGAGCGTGGCAGAGCTTGTGGTGCAGGGACATGGTGGTGGCCCCGAGACAGGCGCCGCACAGCCAGGCGCCGTACTGGGCGCGGGCTCGGGCGTCGAGGTCGGCGCCGTCGGCCACGACGTCCGGGAGTGCGGCGGCCAGCGCCCGTACGCCTTCCTCGGCCATCAGGTCGATGACCGGGGAGGCGTCCGGCGCGTACAGGGCCTCCACCGCGTGCGCGATCGCGTTCATACCGCTGGTCACGGAGATGGCCGCCGGCAGGGTCACGGTGAGCGCGGGGTCGTACAGCACCGAGACCGGCAGGACGCGCGGATCCCTGCCGGTGCGCTTGACGCCGTTCTCCGTCATACCCCACACCGGCGTCATCTCGGACCCGGCGTACGTCGTCGGTACGGCGATGATCGGCAGGCCGTACTGGAGGGCGACGATCTTCCCGAGGCCGATCGCGGAGCCGCCGCCGACGGCGACGCAGCCGTCCGCGTTCACCTCTTTCGCGCGCCTGCGGGCCCCGGCCGCCGCCTCGGCGGGCACGTGCATGCGGGCGTGGGGGTGGATGTCCGCCGCGCGGGCGCCGATGAGGCCGGCGACCGTCTCGGCGAGCTCCCGCTGTCCGGGCGAGCACAGCACCATGACCCTTTTGAGGCCGGCGTGGTCGACCTCGTCGGCGAGCCGGTCGAGGGCTCCGGGGCCCATCACCACACGCATCGGGAGTGCCTGGTAGCGGAAGTCGAGCGGGGTGTTCATCGGGCGTCCTTGTTCGTCTCGGGCTCGACGCTGATGTCGAACTCGGCCATGCGGAACGGGGCGGTGACCCGGTAGTCGTGGGCCTTCTGCTCGTCGTCGACCTGCGCGAAACCGACGACCAGGCTCTCCTTGACGGCGAAGACGGCGTCCGAGTCCTGGTAGGGGCTGTCGGCGACGAAGATGTGCGTCGTCAGCGGTCGGTGGCCGTCGGCGTCGACGATGAAGTGGATGTGGGCCGGGCGGTACGGGTGCCGCTCGGTGGCGTCGAGCAGGAGTCCCACCGGGCCGTCGGTCGGAATGGGGTAGTGGCTCGGCACCACCGTGCGGAACCACAGGCGGCCTTCGTCGTCGGTCCGGAAGAGACCACGTCCGTTGCCCGGCGGCTGGACGTCGGGCTGCTGCACGTCGTAGAAGCCGTCCTCGGTGCACTGCCAGACGTCGACGCTCGCCCCGGCCAGTGGGCTGCCGTCCGCCGAGGTGACGCGGAGCGACACGACACAGGGCTTTTGGGTGCCCATGAGATCGATGCTGTCGCCGCTCTCGCGCTTCGGGGACTCCACGACGTGGAACGGCCCCAGGACCGTGCTCTCGGTGCCGCCGCCCTGCTCGTTCACCGTCTCGACCAGCATGGAGACACCCAGCACGTCGGAGAGGAGGATGAATTCCTGTCGGGTGGGATCACATGTCTGCCCGACGGCGGTGAGGTACTCCACGGCGTACTCCCACTCCTGGATCGTGGGGCGCAGCTCACGGACGTAACCGTGCAGATGCCGGACGAGCCCTTGGAGCAGTTCACGCAGCCGGGGGTCCGGGGTGTCGCGGAAGCTGTCGACGGCCGCGGTGGTGATGGCCTTCGCCGCTTCGTCGGTGCCGGGCATGACGTACCTCCAGTGGTGGCGGGCTTGCTGAGAAACACTACGGAACCGCACTTCCCCTGACGGGGCAGGCGGACCGGGTCACGAGGTGGGCACATCCTCGGCGTCGTAGCCGTAGATCCAGCCGTTGCCCACCAGAGGGTCGGACCCGGCGAGTGCCGTGTCGCGGGCCTGTTGTTCGGGGCCGTCGGGCAGGTGGTTGATGTCGCGGCGGGCGTGACTGATCTGCTGGAGGCGCGTGGTGCGTTCGATGCGTACTGCCTCGTAACTCTTGAGCGCCTGCTCGGGATCGTCGGCCGACTCGGCCAGGCAGCGCGCCAGCACCGCGGCGTCCTCGATGGACTGGGCCGCGCCCTGGGCGAAGAAGGGGAACATGGGGTGGGCGGCATCCCCGAGCAGGGTGGCACGGCCCCGGCTCCAGTGCCGCAGCGGCGCCCGGTCCAGCATGGCCCAACGGCCGGGGACGCCGCCGGCGGCGATGAGGTCCGTCACCCGCGGGTCCCAGCCGGCGAACTCGGCCTGGAATTCCTCGATCGTGGCCGTCGCGCTCCACGACTCGTCGGTGTAGTCCCCGGCGGGGGCGAAGGCGACGACATTGACGCCCTGTCCGCCGTTGATCGGGTAGTGCACGAAATGCCGTCCCGGGCCGAGCCAGAGGGTCTGGGCCGGGCGCAGGGCGAAGTCGGGCGCCGCGTCGGCGGGCACGATGGTGCGGAAGGCGCAGATACCGGAGTACTCCGGCGGCGCGGGCTCGGCGACCGTGCCGCGGACGACGGAGTGCACGCCGTCGGCGCCGATGACGACGTCCGCCTCGACGCGACCGCCGTCGGCGAAGCTCAGTCGCACTCCGTGCGGGCTCTCGTCGATCGAGGTGCACCGGGCGCCCAGGCGGATCCAGTCGCCGGGTACGGCCGACTTGACCGCGTCGAGCAGGTCGGCCCGGTGAACGACGTAGGTGCCCTCGCCGTAGAGCCGCTCGCACACCTCGCTCAGCTTCTCCACCGACAGCACACCGCCGTCCGCCCAGCGGCGGAACTCCCAGCCCCAGTCGAGCGGTACGGCACGGCGCAGCAGTCGTTCCATGACACCGAGGCGGCGCAGCAGCCGCACGGCGTTGGGGGCGACGACGAGTCCGGCGCCGACCTCGCCGAGCGCGGGGGCCTGCTCGTAGACGGTTGCGGTCAGTCCCGCGCGGCGCAGGAAGGCCGCGGCGGCCAGACCGCCGATGCCGCCCCCGATGATGGCGATCCGCGGGCCGGGCACTTGGGTGGGCATGGATCCACTCCTGTCTTTCAAGGGCTGGCGCCCTGCTGACCTGGATCCTGGCCGACGTCCTGACGGCTCCGAAAGCGCTATGTTCATTCAATGGACAGCACCTTTTCGTGGCCGCCCCTGGTGGTGGAGGACTGATGCCGCGCACCAGTCAGCCCGGTCGCAGCGTGAGTTCGCGGCTGCTCGACGTTCTCTTCGCGTTCCGGCCCGGCCGGTCGCGCCTCACCCTGGCCGACCTGACCCGGGAGACCGGACTGCCCCATGCCACGGTGCGCCGGCTGGCGCTGGAACTCGTCGAGGCGGGAGCGCTGGAGCGGGCACGGGACGGAGGGTTCACCGTGGGCATCCGGCTGTGGCAGCTGGGCACACTGGCACCGCTGAGTCTTCCCCTGCGTACCGTCGCCCTCCCGTTCATGGACGACCTGCACACCGCGCTGCGGCAGCACGTCCAGCTCGCGGTGCTGGAAGGCACCGAAGCCGTGCTCGTCGAGCGGCTGTCGGCGGGCAGCGCGGTGGACGTCATGTCGAGGATCGGCGGCAGGCTGCCGCTGCACTGCTCCGGCGTCGGCAAGGTGCTGCTGGCCCACGCCGGTCCCGAACTGATCGAGCAGGTGATCGCACAGGGTCTGTCCGCGTACACCGACCGCACCATCACCGATCCCGCACGGTTGCTGGAACAGCTGGACGAATGCCACGAGACCGGGGTGGCCGTCGTCCTCCAGGAGGCGACATCCGGCGCCGACTCGGTGGCCACCCGTGTGCTCGACGACGAGGGCAGGGTCGTCGCTGCCCTGTCGGTCGTCGTGAGCGCCGGTTCGGTGGATCTGCGGACGGTACGGCCGGCGGTCATCGCCTCCGGTCTGGCCGTGTCCCGCAGGCTCGGCTGGCGTCCCCCGGCGGGAGTCGGGCGAGCGCAGCAGTCGTACGGGTCGGAATGACGGGACAGTGCAGTCCTCAGGCTGATCCGGTCCGGGCAGGTACCTCGTAGCCGAACGGCCGCTGCGCCCTGAGGGGCGACAGCGGCCGACGGCACGGGGGTCTGCGCGAGGACGACAGCGCTCAGGCGGGCTTCTCCTCCTGGTTGGTGATGAAGTCGCCCGGCATCTCGGGGCTCCAGACTGCGGCCGGGCAGTCCCAGTCGTTGGGCTTCCAGTCCTCGGTGATGCGGTCCATGTCGCTGGAGTACTCGATCCAGCTGCCCCAGGGGTCCTGGATGTAGTGGAAGAGGTTCGAGCCGAGGGTGTGGCGCCCCAGGCCCCAGCCCTTGGAGTGGCCCGCGGCGGACATGTTCCGCGCGCCCATGGCGATCTGGTCGATGTCGGACACCATCCAGCTGGAGTGGTGCAGGCCGGGGTGGGCCGCCGGGACGAAACCGAAGACGTGGTGATCGCCGGGGCCCGAGTTCATGAACGTGGCGATGCCGGGGATGCGGTCCGACAGACGGAGCCCGAGGGTGCGGGCGTAGAAGGCCTCCGAGGCGACCAGGTCGGAGCTGAAGATCAGCATGTGCCCCAGGCGCTGGGGGCGGGGCTTCTCGTCGGCGTTGTGCCAGCGGGCCTGATCGACCCGCCGGACGCGGTCGCCGACGTTGGCGTCCTGCGCGTCCGTGGTGCCGAACTCGCGCCAGGAGGCGATCCCCTCGTCACGGAGGTTGATCAGGTTGCCCTCGTGATCCCGCAACCACAGTCCGCCGGGCACCTCGGCCGGCGCGTCCAGCAGCTTCAGCCCCATGCCCTCGATGTGGCGCTGCCACTCCGGCAGGGAGTCCGGCTCCACCGCGAAGGCCACGTGCTGGAGCCGCTTGACCGGCCCTTCCATCAGCACCGTCTGGTCCTGCTCCCGGCCGTCGCAACGGATCACCACGGCGTTGCCGCGCTCCGCCGTCTCCAGTCCGAACGCGTGGTAGAAGCTCGCGCCCGTATCCAGCGAGGGCACTTGGAGGCCGTAGTGCAGGAGACCTTTGACACGCAACATTCTGTACTCCTCATGGTTCCGGTGGATCCGCGTCCCTCACGCATCACACCTCTTTAAGTGTGTACACCTGTCGAGCGATGCGTCTAGTGTCAAGCGGAAGCTTTTGCGCCATGGACTCATGGATCACGTCATCATCTCTCGCCGCCGAGCATCTTGAAGCGCCCGGCCACCCCTTCCGAGGTCCATGTGTATGCACTATGGTTCGCTTGCCCTCAGAGAGTCGCGTGTCGGAGGATTACATGGAATTTCCTGAATGGTCGCTTGTGCAGTACCGGGTCGACGACTCGGAGAAGCTCGCCGTCGGTGTGAGCGTCGGGGGGAGCGTCGTCCAGGGGCCGCCCGGGACGGAAGGCCTGTCGATGATGGAGGTGCTGAGCCGATGGGGCTCTCTCGCTCCGCTGCTGCGGGATTGGACCCCGGCGGTTGCGGACGTCATCGCCGACGCCCGGCTCGCGCCCCCGCTCACGTATCCCGGCAAGGTGCTCTGCGCGGGCGCCAACTACTGGGACCACTGTGCCGAGATGGGCGTCGAGCCGCCGGAGGAGCTGGGTGATCCGTTCTTCTTCCTCAAGCCGCCCACGACGACCGTGACGGGACCGGGAGACCCTGTGCCGCTGCCCTCCTACCCGGGTGCACGTGTCGACTGGGAGGCGGAACTCGCCGTGGTAATCGGCAGCCCCGGCCGTGACCTCTCGCCCGAGCGGGCCCTCGACCACGTGGCCGGCTACCTGGCGGCGAACGACATCTCGGCCAGGGACCGGGTCACCGCCGCCAAGCCCGTGGGCGAACCGTTCGCGTACGACTGGGTCGGCCACAAGGGACAGGACGGGTTCTGCCCTCTCGGCCCCGGACTCGTTCCCGCCTGGCAGGTCCCCGACCCGCAGAACCTGCGGATCCGGTTGACCGTCAACGGTGTGGTGAAGCAGGACTCCTCGACGGCACAGATGATGGTGCCGATACCGGAAGTGGTCGCGGCGGCCAGCCGCCTCACCCGGCTCGAGCCCGGGGACGTCATCCTCACCGGCACACCGGCCGGCGTCGGAATGCCACGTGGAGAGTTCCTGGCCGCCGGGGACGAGGTCGTCGTCGAGATCGAGCGGGTCGGCCGCCTGGAGAACACGGTGGTGGCGTCATGAACAACACGGCTACGGAACTCGGCTGGCCGGACCTGCTGCCGGTGCCCGATGAGATGCGGGCCATGGTGTTCAACCGGTTCGGACCGCCCGACGTCCTGGAACGGGCCACGATCGACATCCCCCGCCCCGGCCCGGGCGAGGTCCTCGTACAGGTCGCCGCGGTCGGCATCGGCCGACTGCTCGACCTCACGGCCCGCGCCGGCAACCACCCCTACGCCAAGATCCAGCCGCCCCACGTGCTGGGCGCCGACCACTCGGGCGTCGTCGCCGCGCTGGGAGACGGTGTGGACTCCATCCGGGTCGGGGACCGCGTGGCCGTGTTTCCCGCGGTCGCGTGCGGCGCCTGCGCCTTCTGTGTGGAGGGCCGCGAGGAGGTCTGTCCCGACCTGGGGGTGATAGGCACCCATCGCCCCGGTGCGTACGCCCAGTACTGTGCGGTACCCGCGCGCAACGTCCACGGGGTCCCCCACGACATTCCGGCGGCGATGGCGGCTTCCCTGGCGCTCGTCGGCGCGGTGGCCGCCAACCAGCTGGCCCAGGCGGGCCTGCGCCCCGGGCAGTGGGTACTCGTGCAGGGCGCCGCCTCCGCCCTCGGCTCCACCACCGCCGCCTACGCTCAGCACCTCGGTGCGAGGACCATCGCCACCTCTCGCTCGCCGGAAAAGCGCGAGGCACTGGCCGCGGCGGGCGCCGATGTCGTACTCGACTCCACCGCCCCGGACTTCGTCGACCGCGTGCGCGAGGCCACCGGCGGTCACGGCGTGGACATCGCCGTCGACAACCTCGGTGACCCGGCCATCTGGGACGCCACCCTCGACACCCTGGCCCACGGCGGCACCGTGGTCACCTCCGGTGCGTTCCTCGGCGGCAGGGTCCAGGTCGATCTGCGGCACCTGTACTCCGCCTGCCACCGCATCATCGGCGTACGCACCGGAAACGCCGCCTCGGTCGACGCGCTGTGGACTCAGGTCGAGCTAGGATTCCGCGCCGTCGTCGACCGGACCTTCCCCATCGCCCGCGCCGCCGACGCGCACCGCTACATGGAGGACGACGACAACCTCGGTCGGGTGGCACTCACTCAGGGGCCCGGGGACTGGGACGCGTAAAGAGGGGGCTGGGGCGCGGCGCGTAAAGACCCGGTCTTCGGTCGGTCGGGGGGCTTTAGGGACGATGCTTCACCGTCGCCCCCAGGCTCCGTCCCCAGCCGCCCGCCCGGCAGACCTGACGTCAGGACTGACCGTTGCCGGCGATCCCCAACGCGGTGCGCGTGGCCGCGGGTTCGTACTCCGGGGCGATGTCCGCCAGGACGTTCAGGGCGGTACGCGCGAGGTGACGCGCGATCACGCGTACCGCTTCGTCCTGGTCACTCAGCCGCAGCGCCTCCAGCAGCGCTTCGTGCTCGGAGTTCGCGCGGGCCCAGGAACTGTGTACTCCCAGTTGGGCCAGCCGGACGTAGCGCTCACTGTGCTCGCCGAGCGACACGAGCATGCGCTGCAACTGCGGTCCCACCGACTTCGTCGCGATGCGGTGGAATTCCTTGTGCGCCGCATGCCACTCGTCCGGGCGGTCGTCGCCCGCCCGGTCCTGCATGCGCTTCAGCGCTTCGCCCATGCGCTCCAGGTCCCCCGGCGCGAGCGACTTGGCCGTCACGCTCACCGCGAGCGCTTCGAGCATGATGCGGGCTCCGTAGACGCCGTCCAGGTCCTCGGGATCCACGGCCCGCACCCTCGCCCGCTGGTCGGGCTGTGCGTCGATGAGCCCTTCTTCCTGGAGCAGCCGGAACGCCTCACGCATCGGCGTGCGGCTGACGCCGAGTTTCCGTGCCATCTGGGCCTGGAGCAGTGCGGACCCCGGGGGCAGTTCACCGCTGAGGATCATCTCCCGCAGGCGTCCGTGGACGTCGAGGGCGAGTCGGCGTCCGCCCGAGGCCGGTTCGGGCGTTCCGCCCGACGATGTGGACGGAACCTGCGACGCATCGCTTCCGTCGTCCGTCGGCCGTGCTTCCTCAGGGGTCTCGCCCCTCCGCCTGCTCATGCCCGGAGTCTACCCAGGTGTATGCAGCTGCGGTACGCGGAAGTGGCAAGGAGCAGTGACCCCGCCGCATCCCCCTTGAGGATTCACCGCGAGGGGGGCTTCACTGTATCCACTCACCAGAGCGCAGGCCCGCGAGAATGTCAGTCCACTCGCTCTTGGCCCACCTCAGTGCTCCGGGCTGGGACCGATCAGCGACTGGAGCGGGCAGGGGGGCTGCCAGGCCGGACTGAAGCGGCGGCGCAGGTCGGCGACCGCCTCGATGCCGCGCAGGGTCACGTCGGGTGAGGTGGACAGTCCCGCGGTCCCGAGGAGGCCGGGCGCCGCGGCCCGGGCGACGGCCTTCGGCAGGCCGTGCCGTACAAGAGCCGCTTCTATGCCCGACGCACCGGAGGTCAGTAGCTCCGCCGTGCTCAGGCGGCAGACCTCGAGGTAGGCACGGATGTGCGGCGTGGTGGCCACCGTGCGCGGAACCACCACCACTCCGGTGAGGATGTCCGGTGCCACCTGGAGGTGGCCACCGAGACGCGGGTATCCCTTCTCCGTGGCGAGGACGTCGAAGGGCGGATGGAGCGTGGTCCCGTCGACAGCGCCGGTCGACAGGACCTGGAACCTCTGCAAAGCGCCGCCCACCGCGACGAGTTGACTGTCGTCGACCGGCGAGTCGGCGACATCGGCCAGTACGGCACGCAGGACGAACGCGAAGGCGCTGCGCGCGTTGTCGACCGCCCACCGGTCCGTCGGCGACGGTGGGCCGGGACGCCGGTGCACGGCGAGTTCGCCCATGCCCTCGGCCTGGACGGCCACCGGGTCCCGCCGCAGCAGTCCGCGCAGGAGGTGGTCGGGAGACGTGTGCATGATGTCGTAGTCGCCGTCGTTCCAGCCGCCGATCTGCTGGTCTGAGGAGACGACCTCGAAGAGGTTCACCTCCAGTCCCGCCTGCTGGAAGTACCCGGAGTCGAGGGCGTGGTACAGGTGGACGGCGCCCGCGCCGGGGAAGAGACCCACGGCCAGCCGTCGCGCGGGCTCGCCCGGCACGCGAAGTGCGTTCAGGGAAAGTCCGTTCAGCGGAAGCTCGTTCAACGCGGGGAGCACGCCCGCACCGGTCACCGTGTCGTCGGCACGTCTCTGATCGACGGAACTTTCTGAGCCTTGCATGCGGAGCGTTCCTTCGGGTCATCGGGGCGTCGGGGCATGGGGCAGGACAGGCAGGAGGGACGAGGTGCGTTCCGGGCAGGTCCGGGAAGGGAGAGCGGGTCAGTGGGGGTCGCCCGGGGTGCCGGAACCGGCCAGCCACTTCGCCCCTTCGTCGTAGAGACGTCGCACGACCTCACCGGTCAGGCCCGGCAGCCCGTCCTTCACCGTGAAGCCGGCCTTGGTCTGCAGGTAGCCGAGGTGCCGGTAGCCGGCCGGGAAGCGGCCCAGCAGCCGCGGATCCAGGTCGAGGGACGCGGACGGATCGACCACGTCCAGGCGGTCCTTCTCATAGATCGGTTGTCGGCGCACGATCTTCCACGCGCCGTCGTGGCGGGCGCAGAAGTCGTAGAAGCGTCCCGTGCAGACGACGTCGACCTCCACCCCGTCGACCATGGCCCGCTGGTTGATGGTCATCTTGGTCTGGGCGATCGCGCGGTCACCCACCACGTCGGCGGTGTGCCCGCCGAGGAAGTGGAGAATGCTGACCCCGTTGTCGAATCCCTCCCGGCTCACGGCGATGAAGTCCGCCGCCGGGCCCTGGAACCAGGTGGCTGTCATCCAGCCGTCCGCCGGGTGCCATACGGTGGCGAACCGTTCCCAGTCGCCTGCGTCACGCCACAGCGCCCAGTTCTCGACGAGCTGGCGGATCTCACGCTGATCCGTCTCGGTTGTCGGCATCGAAGACCTCCGTTGCACCGGATTGCACGGCTTACGCCGGCGATGATCGCGGCAGTGAACGCAGCCGTGAGTGGCGACAGCCAGGACGGTAGTAGCTGGTCGAGAATCAGTCGAATTATTGTTGTCTATGCGATATATAGGCATCGTGAATAGTGACTCTCGGCCCGTGGGCCCCGTGTACGGCCTGCACCGCATTGACCTCAACCTGCTCCCGCAGCTGGCCGCCCTGCTCGAGCACCGCAGTGTCACTCGTGCCGCCCAGGCGGTCGGACTGACCCAGCCGGCCATGAGCAACGCACTGCAGCGGCTGCGGCGCACGCTCGGGGACGAACTCCTCGTCCGGGTCGGCCGACAGTATGTGCTCACGACGCGGGCCGGCGCGCTGATCGAACCGCTCAACCTGATCCTGGAGACCGCGACCAGCCAGGTGCTCGCCCCGCCGACGTTCGACCCGGCAACCTCCGAACGCACTTTCCGCATCGCCGCGTCCAGCGCCTCGGCTCTGACGGTCCTCCCCCTTCTGAACGCCACGGTCGCCGAATCCGCCCCCGGTGTTCGGCTGCACCTGGAGGCGCCCGAGTCGGCGATGGACCTCACCCGCAGCGAGGCGACCGCGGACGTGGCACTTCTGCCGGACACCATGCCGACCACACTGCCGAGGGAGCGGCTCTACAACGAAAGCTGGGTCCTGGTCGCGGACGCGGACAACGACCGCATCGGCGCGACGCTGACCGTCGACGACCTCTCCCGACTGCCGCACGCGGTGTTCGAGTGGGAGGGAGGGCGAGTCGGTGGCCAGCAGGCCCTCGCCAGGATGATTCCCGATCTCGACGTGCGGATGGTCGTCTTCGACTTCCTGATGATCCCTCCGGTGGTGAGCGGCACACACATGATCGCGCTGCTGCAGCGCCGACTGGCTCACCATCTGGCGGCACGGCACGGGCTGCGCGTCATGGAATCGCCGGTCCCCCTGCCGACCCTCGGAATCGATCTGGTGTGGAACCCGCGCGGCGCCACCGACCCTGGGCGCGCGTGGCTGCGGGAGCAGCTTGTCCGCGCGGTTCATTGATTCTCTGATTGTCGATCATTCCTAGCATCCATTGAGCTCATACCTCGCGGACTCCGCAGCGATGCACGCGTCCGCCTCACCGGGGTAACCGGGGCGGAAGTGCGGCGCATGTGCATACACATACAGCGCCGCTTTGCGTATAATCAGAAAATATAGCGCCATTTCCTGCACGTAACCCTTTACATGGTTGTAGCAGTGTGCACACTTAGCGGTGGCGAGGCGAGTACCAGCCGATGCCGCCAGGACATCGGGGAGAGCCGCCGTCCTCGCCTCCGCATGTGCGTCCGGGGTGGAGCCGGCCGACCGCCACCACAAGACCCACGCCGCACCCGAGCGAGAGAACCCTCACCGCAACAGCACAGCCATGTGAGAGGAATCGTCATGCACGAAAGCAGTCGCAGAGGAAGTCGTGGCAGTGTCACCTGGCCCCCGGTGACACTGCTGGTACTCGCGATCTGCGGGATCACCGTCGTAGCCGATGGGTACGACGTCGTCGTCTACGGCGCGGTGATTCCGTCCCTGCTCCACGAACCCGGGTGGGCCCTCACTCCCGCCGGCGCCGGCCTGATCGGTTCCTTCGCCCTCATCGGGATGCTCATCGGAGCCACGACCGTCGGCACGCTCACCGACACCCTGGGCCGGCGCAGGACGCTGATCGGCTGCCTGATCTGGTTCTCGCTGATGACGGGCCTGTGTGCGGCGGCCACCTCTCCGGAGGTGTTCGGCCTCTTCCGCTTCCTCGCCGGCCTCGGTCTCGGCGGCGTGCTGCCGACCGCGAGCGCGCTCGTGGGCGAGTACTCGCACCCCAGGACGCGCAACCTGGTCTTCGCGATCCTCTTCAGCGGCTTCCCCGTGGGCGGCATCATCGCCGCTCTCACCGCGATCTTCGTGATGCCACGGTTCGATTGGCAGGCGATGTTCCTGCTCGGCCTCCTCCCGCTCCTCCTCGTCCTGCCGCTGACCATCAGGTTCCTGCCGGAATCGATCACGTTCCTCCGGGCGAAGGGGCGGCACGCCGACGCGGAGCGGGTGGCCGACCGCTGGGACATCACCTCGGACGACACGCGGCAAGTCGTACCGGCGTCGGAGCACAGCCCGTCCGGCGGCTCGGAGAACATGTCGCCGGTACGGGCCCTCTTCTCGCGGAGCTATGTCGTGGCGACTCTGTGCTTCCTGGTGATGACGTGCCTGTGCCTGTTCATGATCTACGGCTTCAACACCTGGCTCCCGGAGATCATGCGCCGCGCCGGCTACTCAGCGGGCTCCTCTCTCGGCTTCCTCCTCGTGTTCAACATCGGAGCCGTCGTCGGCACGCTTCTCATCGCCATGGCGGCCGACCGGCTCGGCTCCAAGCCGATCATCACCACGACCTACCTCGTGTCCAGCGTGGCCGTCCTCCTGCTCAGTCTGCGACTGCCCACGACGGTGTTGTACGCCGCCGTCGCACTGGGCGGCGTCGGGGCGATGGGCACACAGTCGTTCGTCCTCGCGTACGTCTCCAAGCACTATCCGGTGCGCATGGGAGCCACGGCGATGGGCTGGACGCTGGGATTCGGCCGCCTCGGCTCGATGCTCGCCCCGCCGCTGCTCGGGCTCATCATCGGAGCCGGGCTGGCGTTCCAGTGGAACTTCTACGCACTCGCCGTACCCGGTGTCATAGGCGCCCTGCTGGTCGGGGCGGTTCCCCGCGCACCGGGAGCGGAGGAGACCGCAGGACACGAGGGTGCGGGCGGGACGGCGCGCCCCCTCGCGGAGCAGACGTGAGCCAGGCCCTGGGGTGACGTCGAGCTGCCCCTGTGATCAAGCCGGTCAGGCATGGGGGTGGACTGCCGATCTTGGTCCTCATGCCTTGGTCCTCAGGCATCGGGCGTCTGCTCGAGCATCGCGAGCGTCAGGACGTTGCCGCCGATGCCCCAGCCGCCGTCGGTGACCTCCTCGACGAGGACCATGGTGTTGGCGCGGGCCCGTTCCCCGTAGATCTCCACGTAGAGCTCGGTGGTGCGGGTGACGATCTTCTCCTTCTGCTTCTCGTCGAGGGTGCCGGCAATGACCTTGAAGTTGGCGAACGGCATGGTGGTTCTCTTTTCTGGAATGGGGGTCAGAGGGAGCTGCCTGTGGTGAGGGTCTGTGGCGCGAGCGGCGCGGTGGGTCAGATGATGCCGCCGTTGGCGCGGACGACCTGGCCGTTGACCCAGTGGCCGGCCGGCGAGGCGAGGAAGGCGACGACCTCGGCGATGTCGGCGGGGGTGCCGAGCCGTTCCAGCGGGGACTGGGCGGCCAGGCGGGCGATGGTCTCCTCGTCCTTGCCCTCGAGGAACAGGTCGGTGGCGGTGGGCCCGGGGGCGACGGCGTTGACGGTGACGTCCCGGCCGCGCAGCTCGCGGGCGAGGATCATCGTGAGCGCCTCGACGGCACCCTTGCTGGCGCTGTAGGCGCCGTAGCCCGGAAAGGCGAGGCCCACCACGGAGGTGGAGAAGGTGACCATCGTCCCGCCGCTGCGGATCTTCCGCGCGGTCTGCCGGGCGACGACGAAGCTTCCGCGGATGTTGGTGCGGTGCACCGCGTCCAACTCGGCCAGATCCAGGTCGGCGACCGGGGACAGGTACAGTCGGCCGGCCGCGTGGACGACCACGTCGACGCCGCCGAACTCGGACTCGGCGGTGTCGAACAGCGCGGCCACCTGCAGCTCGTCGGCGACGTCGGCCTGGACGGCGACCGCCCGGCCACCGGTGGCGGTGACCTCCTTGACGGCGGCCTCGGCCAGATCGCGGTTGCCCGCGTAACCGACCACGACGGCGAATCCGTCGGCGGCCAGCCGGCTCACCGTCTCGCGGCCGATACCCCGGGAGCCGCCGGTGACGATGGCGACGCGGGGTCGGTCCGGGTGGTCGTCGAGTGCGGCGCGAGTCGGCGCGGTTTCCTGGTTCGACATGGGGACTCCTGCGAGATGCCGGATACGGAGTGCCACGACGGGTGGATCGTGGCGGGGGCATCGGCGTTGTCACCGGCTGCTCCCTGCTTGTGTCTCCAGCGTGGGCCCGTGCTGCCGCGCCAGCCAGGGCTGTCTCCACCCAGGGGTTGGCACCCCCTGGCTCAGGACGCCGACGCGAGTGACGATGGGGGCGTGAACCACACCGAACTCGCCGCGTTCCTCAAGTCCCGGCGCGACCGAATACGGCCGTCCGACGTCGGCCTGCCCACGGGTCCACGGCGCCGGGTGCCCGGACTGCGACGCGAGGAGGTCTCCCAACTGGCGGGGCTGTCAGCCGACTACTACACCGAGTTGGAACGTGGCCGCGGTACCCAGCCCTCGGCTCAGGTGCTGGCCGCCCTGGCCCGGGCGCTGCGTCTGAACGGCGACGAGCGGGACCACCTGTTCCATCTCGCCGGCCGTCGCGTCCCCCCGGCCGCGCACGGCCCGACCGCGCATGTGCAACCGGCCCTGCTCGGCCTGCTGGACCAGCTCACCACCACCCCCGCCCAGGTCATCACCGACCTGCACGAGACCCTCGTCCAGAACCACCTGGCCGCCGCGCTCATCGGTCGGCCCCCGGCGGTGCGCGGTCCCGAAGCAAGCTTCGTCCACCGCTGGTTCACCGACCCCGGCGCCCGTTCTCTCTACCCGGCCGAGGACCACCCCCACCACTCGCGGGTCTTCGTCGCCGACCTCCAGGCGGTCGCCGCACGGCGCGGCGACGACACCGAGGTGCACGAGATGGTGGCCGCGCTACGACGGCGCAACCAGGAGTTCGCCGACCTGTGGGACACCCGCGACGTCGCCCTGAGACGGTCGGACCACAAACGCATCGTGCACCCCGCGCTGGGCGTCATCGAGCTCGACTGCCACAGCCTGTTCAGCGAGGACGGACGTCAGCGTCTGCTGTGGTTCAGCGCCCCACCCGGCACCGAGGGCGCCGCCCAGCTCCAACTTCTCTCCGTGATCGGCACCCAGGACATGACGTCCGGCGCGAACGGACTCGGACAGCCGCAGGCCTGAGTCCGACGAGCCTAGGAGTATCGCGGCCACCTTGCGCCGCTCCATGGGATGTGGCGCGGGTCTACTGTCGAGTGCATGGACGGCGACAACCTTCTGGGACAGTTCCTGCGAGCTCGGCGTGGCCTTGTGCAGCCCGAGGAGCAGGGCGTTCCCGTGATCGGCCACCGCCGTGTGGCGGGCCTGCGCCGGGAGGAGGTCGCCATGCTGTCCGGACTGAGCACCGACTACTACGTGCGCCTGGAACAGGGCCGCGAGAGGAACCCCTCGGTACAGGTGGTCGACGCGCTGGCCCGGGCGCTGTTGCTGGACGACGACGCGATGGCCCATCTGCACCGGCTGGCCAGGCCCGTGCCCGGGGGTACCCGCAGGAACGCCCGGCGTCAGCGGGTGAGCCCCGCCCTGGTGCAGATGATGGACAGCTGGGACGGCACACCTGCCGTGATTCTGGGGCGCTGTATGGACGTGCTGGCGCACAACCCCCTGGGCGGTGCCCTGTTCGCCGGCCACACCTACAGCGGCGACCTGATGCGGCTCGTCTTCCTCGACCCCGACGCCCGGGACTTCTACCCGGACTGGGACCGGGTCGCCGCCAACACGGTCGGCGGCCTGCGCGAGGCGGCGGGAACCGACTACGACGACCCGCAGATGATCGAGCTGGTGGGCGAGTTGTCGCTCAAGAGCGAGGCGTTCCGCACGCTGTGGTCACGTCATGACATCCGCCAGAAGAGACATGAGACCAAACGCTTCCGGCACCCGGTCGTCGGGGAACTCACGCTGGACTACGAGTCCTTGACCATCAACAGCGCGCCGGGTCAACAACTCGTCGTCTACCAGGCCGAGTTGGGCAGTCCCTCCGCCCACGCCCTGTCCCTGCTCGGCAGCCTCACCGCGACCAGGACGGCACACGTCCCGGATTCCGTGCGGCAGGACACCGCCACGGGCGACTGACGCGCTGCGGCCGTCTCCTTCCCCTAATTCCGTTCCCTGGATTCCGTTGCCGGGAGTCCGTTGCCGGGAGTCCGTTCCTGGAGTCCGCCGCGCCCATATGGGGTGGCGGCTCACCCAATGACCCACCCCCTTGAAGGGACATATCCCCCATGCCTGTTGTATCCGTCGACTCGACGCCCGTCTGGTTCATCACGGGCTGCTCGACCGGACTCGGCCGTGCCCTGGCCCACGCCGTTCTCGACCGGGGCTGGCGAGCGGTGGTCACCGCCCGCGATCCGCGGACAGTGGCGGACATCGTCGCCCACCACGAGAACCGGGCGCTCGGCCTGGCTCTCGACGTCACCGATGCTCAGCAGATCGAGAAGGCCGTCGAGGCCGCTCGGGAGACCTTCGGCCACATCGACGTACTGGTCAACAACGCGGGCTACGGCTATCTCGCCGCTCTTGAGGAGGGCGAGGACGACGAGATCCGCGCCCTGTTCGACACGAACGTCTTCGGCCTCGTGGATGTCACGCGCCGCGTTCTGCCGGGAATGCGCGCCCGTCGCCGCGGCCACGTCGTCAACATCTCCTCCCTCGGAGGCCTGGCCGCCTTCGGCGCCACGGGTTACTACCACGCCACCAAGTTCGCCGTCGAGGGACTCTCCGAGTCCCTCGCGGCCGAGGTGTCAGGGCTGGGCATCAACGTGACGATCGTGGAGCCGGCGGCCTTCCGCACCAACTGGTCCGGCCCCTCCATGCGCCAGTCGGCCACCCACATCGACGACTACGCCGACACCGCCGGCACCCGCCGCAAGAGCACCCTGGACAGCTACGGGCGCCAGCCCGGCGACCCCGAACGCGCCGCCGCAGCCATCATCGAAGCGGTGCTGTCCGAGAATCCCCCGCTGCGACTCCTCCTGGGCAGGGCCGCCCTTGACGTCGCCATGTCCCGGCTCGACACCCTCAAGACCCACTTCACCGCCTGGCGAGATGTCACTCTCAGCGCCGACTACCCAGAAGACCGCGCCACTGCCTGAACCGCTGCCCGGTCGCAGGCCGGCGCCACGGCACTGCCGATGTCGGCGCCGCTACGGGCGCTGCCGCACAGGCCGGATGACCAACTCGTTGACGTCGACATCGGCGGGCTGGCTGATCGCGTAGGAGATCGCACGAGCGATGGCATCGGGCGAGACGGCAGCCGAGCGGTAGCCCTTCATCGCCGCCGAGGCTCCGGGTTCGGTGATGGTGTCGGCCAGTTCGGACTCGACGACACCAGGTGAGACGG
The DNA here is from genome assembly GCF_045041235.1 of Streptomyces sp. NBC_00076. Classification (NCBI taxonomy): domain Bacteria; kingdom Bacillati; phylum Actinomycetota; class Actinomycetes; order Kitasatosporales; family Streptomycetaceae; genus Streptomyces; species Streptomyces sp. NBC_00076. The sequence goes on along the minus strand of NZ_CP108242.1, from coordinate 9,260,350 downwards.
TGGTGACCCGGACGAACGGCTCAGCCTCCTGCCGCAGCCCTTCGGTGATCGCCCAGGCCGCGTACTTCGTGGCGCAGTACACAGCGGCCGTGGGGACCACGGAATGGGCGCCGATCGACGCGATGGTGACGAAGTGCCCGCTCCTCTGGCGCTGGAAGTGCGGCATGGCCGCGGCGATGCCGTGCAGCAGCCCCTTGACGTTGACATCGACCATCCGGTCCCATTCGTCCACCAGCAGTGAGTCGAGCCGCGACAGCGGCATGACGCCGGCGTTGTTGACCATCACGTCGATGCGCCCGCGAGCAGTGACCGTTTCGTCGACGAACCCGGCCACGTCGGCCCGGTCGGTGACATCGAGACGGCGTACGTCGATGCTGCCGCCGTCAGCTCGGACGCTCTCCGCCAGCCCGGCCAGCCGATCCTCCCGACGCGCACCCGCGACCACATGGTGGCCCTCCGCGGCAAGCCGCCTGGCGATGCCTTCGCCGATGCCGCTGGTGGCACCCGTGACGAGTACGACCTTCCGGCCGCCCTGCTCTGTGGTCTCCGAAGCTGTCCGAGTCACCGCATCCTCCTTGCCCAGTCGGGGCAGAAACCCCGTCGACGGAACGTTCACCTGCGAACTTGCCGTGGTTTCGCCGGCGGGAGAAGGCCGTGATCTTCCTAGGAGAACCGCACCTTCCACGGGATGGCAGGTGCCTGCCCAAGAAGGAGCCTCGACTGGCACCGCACAGTGGTGTGGGGAACCGGCTCAGTCCCGGTTCCCCTGCTCGATGGTCACGCCTTCGCGGCGTCGTACTTCTCGCGTGCGGTCTGGATCGCCGCCATCCGGCGCTCCGTCCACTGCGCGAGGCCGCGGACCTGTTCGGCGGCCTCCCGGCCGAGGTCCGTGAGGCTGTAGTCCACGTGGGGCGGGATCACGGGCTTGGCGTCGCGGTGGACCAGGCCGTCGCGCTCCAGGGTCTGCAGGGTCTGGGTCAGCATCTTCTCGCTGACCTTGCCGATCTCCCGGCGCAGTTCGGAGAAGCGGTAGGAGCGGTCGAGCAGCGCGATCAGGACCAGGGTGCCCCAGCGGCTGGTGACGTGTTCCATGGCCACCCGCTGCGGGCACATCGTGTTCCCGTCGGCCATCCGCACACGCTCCACGATCGTCGTCTCTGCCACGTCCACACTCGTACGTTACGTCGGACCACGGCTGCGGCGGTACCGGAGTCCGGGCACCGCCGAACGACCGTCGCGGTCACCGAAGGACCGGCGGGGCGTGGGAGGTGTCGCCCTCGTCGAGAAGATCCATCAGGGTCGCCCGGGCGCGGGCCACGCGTGAACGGACCGTGCCCACAGGGCAGTCGCCGGCCTCGGCCGCCTCCGCGTACGGCAGGCCGACCATCTGGGTGAGGACGAAGGCTTCCCGGCGCTCGTCCGGAAGGGAGGCCAGCAGATCGAGCAGGGCGATGCCGTCGTCGAAGCCGGGCAGATCCCGCGGCTGCGCGTTCTCGACGGCCAACTGCCAGTCCGGTACGTCGGACAGGCGGGGCCGGGCGGAGGCGTGCCGGTAGCTGTCGATCACCGCGCGGCGGGCGATGGACAGCAGCCACGCGCGGGCCGAGGAACGGCCCTCGAACCGGTGCAGGCTGCCCAGCGCGCGCAGGAACGTGTCCTGCGCGAGGTCGTCCACGGCCTGGGGGTCGCCGCAGAGGTGGGCGACGTACCGCTGGACGTCGCGGTGCAGGGCACGGACGAAGTGCTCCACCGCGTTCGCGTCACCGCCCCGTGCGGCGAGGGCCCATGCGGTTATCGACTCGTCGAGCGATGCCGTTCTCTCGCCGTTTTCGCCGTTGCGGCCTTCGTCGCGCGAGGTGGGCAGGACAGAAGTGATCACTTGGTGTCCTTCTCGTCATCCGTGATCCGCACCGGCGGCGCACGAGGGCGCGGACGGTGCGGTCCGGTGAGTGGGGAGAAGGCCGTACGACGACACCTGTGTGGGCGTACGGCCGATGCCCGAGGCGCGCGGGGCGGCCTCGGGGTACCGACTGTCTTCAGACGACAGCGGTCCCCAGAGGCGGACCCCGAGAGGTGATCGCGTGGACGAGGAGGAGACGCGGCGCCCGGTCCGAGCGGCGTCGGCGCGCACGGACGCGCGGGCGGTCCGGGGTGACGGGGAGCGCGAGCAGCAGCCGCAGCGGGGCAGCCAGCCATCCGGCCACGGCCCGCAGGATCCGGAACGCGGCCTTCTCGCCGTATGCCAGCCACAGCCCGCACAGCAGGGCGGCCAGCAGGTGGACGGCGAGCATGCCGAACGACGACGAGCCGACCAGGGAAGAGCCCGAGTGGCTCATGTGGCCCACGTCCATGTGACCCATATCCATGGAGGTCATGGAGTGCGTATTCATCGCCCCCATGTCCGGCGGGCCCATGTCCGGCGGGCCCATGTCCGGCGGGCCCATGTCCGGCGGGCCCACGTCGGTCGAACCCATGCCTGTGAACCGCGCGTTCAGGGACTCCATGCCGTGTCCCATGGGAGCCGCGCTCGCCGGCTGGGCGAGTGAGAACGCCGAGTGCAACGCCGTCTGGGCGGCGACCACGACGGTCACGATCAGTGGCAGCCCGCGCTCACGGCCCGCCAGGCACCAGCCCGCCAGACCGGTCACGGCCACCCCGGCGGCCAGCGCCCATGCGGGCACGTGACGGCCGGACATCACGACGTGGCCCAGGGCGGCGAGCAGCACACAGACAGCCGCGAACACCGCGGCCCGTAGCGTGCGAGAACACCACCCTGCTGTCATGGCGCCTCATCCTCGCATCCGGACGTCGCTCGTCATACGTGGTACGGAAATCTCCCCAGGCCTGCACTCAGTACACGGCATGTGATCCAGGACACGGCACGACGCCGGAACGCGCCGAGCGGCCGTCCCGGTGGAGTTGGCCGCTGCCCCGCCGGCGGGTCACCGCCGGCAGGGCAACGCGGCTCTACTCGCCCCGAGATCCGGCGGACCGGCCGCGCACAACGGCGAACACCGCCGCGGCCAGCCCCAGCAGGCCCACGATCAGCCCGGCGATGCCGAGCCCGCGGGCCGTCGAGTCGCTGTCGGACGCGGCCGAGGTGGAGCCGTCGGCACTCTTCGGTACCCCGGAAGAGGTGGTCGAGGCGCTACTACCCTCGCCCTCCGCGACCTTGGCCGTGAGCTTGACGACCGGCGCCGGGTTCTCCGGCTCCTCGCCGCCCGACTCGGCTTCGTCGATCCAACGGACGATCTTGCCGTCGGAGTACGTCTGCAGTGCCTTGAAGGTCAACTGGCCGGTGGTGTCGGGCAGCTGACCGAAGGCGACGTCGAAGTCCTCGTACTGGCCGGCCCGGATCTTTCCACCGGTCCAGGTGATCTCGGAGACGGCGTCGGTGATCGTGCCGTCGTCGGTCTTGACCGGCGTCTTCAGCTTCGTGTTCGTCACCTTGGCGGTCCAGCCGTCGTGCGGGGAGACGAGCACACCGAGGACGGGGTGGTCGGTGGGCAGGAAGACCTGCACCTTGGTGGTGTCGGCGGTGTCCTCCTCGTTGGGGACCCGGAAGGTGAGGACGCCGTCGGTGGCGCCCTTGGCGTAGCTGTCGGGGTGGACGGTGACATGCGCGGAGGCGACGCCGGCGGCGGTGAGGACTCCGGCGGCGGCCAGCGAGGTGACGAGGCCGACGCGGCGCAGGGCGGTGCGTGTGGTGGACATGGGTGGGTCGATCTCCGTACTGGGGAAGGGATGTCGGGGTCAGATGACGTACGACATCCCCTTCGGCGGTCCGCGCCGGTGTACGGCGTACCGCAGCCGAAGCCGGCGCGACGGCCAGGTCTCCCCGGCGATTCGACGTACCGGACGCGGCACGACAGGTCCGCCCCGCGCCCCTCTCGCCACCTGCCACCAGGCGGCGAGCCCCGGTACGAACGCGACCGCCCACCGCAGCAGCGACCACAACGCGGCCTCACCGCGCCGCAGCCACCAGGTCAGGACGACGGCCGCCCCGACATGGGCGGCGGTGGCGTGCGGCGTCAGGGCATGAGGGTGGGCATGGGCGTGGGCTTGGGCATGAGCGTGGGAGACGCGTATTCCCTGCATGGCCAGCACGGCATGCGGGCGGGCGGCGTCGAACACGACGTGCAGCCCGCCCTGGACGGTCAGCGTCCCGCCACCGATGCCGGCCAGTGACCGTTCCCGCCCGCCGAGCACGCAACCGGCCAGGAAGACGGGTACGCCGCTCGCGACCTGCATCCACACCGGCGGGGCCGCGCCCGTGGCCAGCGCGTGTCCCGCGGCGGCGAGCAGCACACACAACACGGCGAACACCGCCGCGCGCAGGCTCCGGACCTCCGGGGACGCACTCACACCAGCCGATGCTGCCACGCGGCCCGAGACGCTCTCTCCTCGGCTGCGCATACGTACCACCGCCCGCGTCCTGTCCGCCAGACCTGCCTCCTCCTTACGAGTCGGACACGGACCCCGTTGAGTTCCCGCCTCACCGGATGAATTGGAAGCAATGGAAGCGGCCGACGGAGCACGAGCGCACAGTCGCCGCCCGCCGCGCCTCCCGCGCCCACCGACAACGCGCGTCCGCATCCCTGCCGCCGGGTATCCCCCGGACAGTCCTCGCGACCGTCGGCACCGGACGCCGACGCGCCGCGGCCCATGCCCACGGAGGTGGAGCACCATGACCGACACCAGCGGACTGCGACCCGTAGCCACGTTCTGCGGAGAGTGCGACTGCGGCTGTCCCCAGCTTTTCGTCGACCCGAACGCTCCGGCCGAGCAGCGGATCATCCTGACCGACGACTTCGGCCAGCGCGTCCAGATGAGTTTCGACCAGTTCTCCAACCTGGTCGACGACGCCAAGGCGGGCAAGTTGGACGGCCTCGCACTGTCCTGACGCGACGTGCGGGCCCTTAGCGCCCACGCCGGGACCCCGACGTCCTGCCCGCGCCCGAGGACGGGCCAGGAAGCCGGCCTGGTCCGTGGGCGCTACGAAGTGGTAACGAGAAGCAACCGTGCGGCAGTTCGCATGGTCCAGTCCACTATGAAGATCTCTTTCCTGCTCCACAACGCCTATGGAATCGGAGGCACGATCACCACCACCTTCAATCTGGCGCAGGCCCTCGCCGAGCGCCACGACGTGGAGATCGTCTCCGTGCTGCGGCACCGCGAGCACCCGAACTTCACCTTGGACCCGAGGGTCTCGCTGCGGCCGCTGGTGGACCTCAGGCAGGAGAAGGAACACCCGTCACATCTCCGACCGGCGAAGGTGTTCCCCCGCTCCGAGTACCGGTACGGGCAGTACAGCGAGTTGACCGACCAGCGAATCGGCGAGTGCCTCGCCGCGATCGACGCCGACGTGGTGATCGGAACCCGGCCCGGACTCAATGTGCATCTCGCGCTCCAGGCTCCGCGACATGTCGCACGCGTCGGGCAGGAGCACCTCACCCTGGACAACCATTCACCCCGGCTGCGGGGCGCGTTACGCGGCGCCTACCGTCGGCTGGACGCGCTCACCACGGTGACGGAGGCGGATGCCGCCGCCTACCGGCGCAAGATGAGACTGCCCGGCGTACGGGTGGAGGCCCTTGCGAACAGCGTGCCGGATCCCGGGCTGCCGGCCGCGGACGGCACCGCGAAGGTCGTCGTCGCGGCCGGCCGGCTGGTCCCGGTGAAGCGGTACGACCTGCTCATCGAGGCCTTCGCCATGGTCGTCGCCGAACACCCCGACTGGCAGCTGCGCATATACGGCAAGGGCGAACAGCACGACCGGTTGCGGGGGCTCATAGCGGAGCTCGGCCTGTACAACAACGTCTTCCTGATGGGTGCGGTGGCGCCCATGGAGGCGGAGTGGGTCAAGGGCTCGATCGGGGCGGCCGGCTCCAACTTCGAGCCGTTCGGGATGACGATCGTCGAGGCCATGCGCTGCGGCCTGCCGGTGGTGAGCACCGACTGCCCGCACGGACCCGGCGAGATCATCGAGGACGGTGTCGACGGCCGGCTGGTACCGGTCGGGGACCGTGAGGCGATGGGCGCGGCTCTGCTGGAACTCGTCCGTGACGACGAGCACCGCCGCCGCATGGGCCGTGCGGCCCTGAAGAACGCGCGGCGGTTCGCCCCCGGCCCGGTGGTCGAACAGGCCGAGCGTCTGCTGGCCGAGGCGGTGTCCGCGAGAAGGGCGGGACGACCGGTCGTCCAGGAACGCGACCGCGTGCACCGGGTCCTGGTCAGCAAGGGTTTCGCCGCTCGCGACAACGCGATCACGGCGGCGGGCAGCGCGCTGCGCGTCGTACGAAGGGGGCAGCGGTGAGCAGGGGAACGGAAGGAATGAAAGGTACGGAAGGGACAGCGGTGGACACGGAACCCGAGGCGCGGCCACGCGTCGGCTGCGCGGTCGACACGGACGGCCGGATCACGTTCGACCTGCCGTCGCTGCCGTCGGAGGCCGGCCGGCTGCTGCTCCGGCTGCGCCCGAAGAAGGGACAGCCGGAGAAGACCCTCCACGTCCTCGACCTGGAGCCGGCCGACGACGGCCGCCGACGTGCCGTCCTGGACACCCGGCCCGTTCTCGCGGAGGGCCGGTGGGACCTCTTCCTCCTCCAGGACTCCGGATCCCGGCGGCTGCGTCTGCTACCGGGGCCGCGCGACCTACGGGTCCTCGTCGACGGACATCTTCGTGACCGGCAGTCACCTCTCGCCGTCCGGATTCCGTACGTGACCAAGGACGGCCATCTGGCGATACGGGCCTGGCGGCGCACCGCCCACGCGGAGACCGCGGGCATCGAGGTCACCGACCGGTCGATGACCGTCGGCGCCCGCCTGCACGGCGCCTCGCTAGGCAAAGGAGCCGTGGTGCGTCTGCGTCGGCGGGGCGGCGACGGTGCCGTACACCTCCTGGAACCACGGGCCCAGGACGACGGCCGGAGTTTCTCCTTCACCGTCGGCTACGAGAAGCTGGCCACCGGAGCGGACGCCGGGAGCGGCATCTGGGACGCCTTCGTGCAGCCCGGGCCGGACGCGTCTCCCATCCGGATGGCCAGGCTCCTCGACGACGTGGCGGACCGCAAGGAGGTGTTCGTCTATCCGACGGTCACGGTCGGGGGTGCCTCCGTGCATCCCTACTACACCGTCGACAACGACCTCTCCGTGAAGGTCACGAGGACCGGCTGAGGTTCGGCGGCGCGCCCGTGGCTACGCCGCCGCCCCGTCCTCCGACGCGATCTGCGTCACCTCACCCGGCTTCTGCGCGAACTGCGTGCGGTACAGCTGCGCGTACCGTCCGTCCAGGGCCAGCAGGTCCTCGTGCGTACCGCGTTCCACGATCCGGCCGGCCTCGACGACCAGGATGAGGTCCGCGCTGCGGACGGTGGACAGCCGGTGGGCGATCACGACGGCCGTCCTGCCCTCCAGCGCCTCGGTGAGCGCCTCCTGGACGGCCGCCTCGGAGGTGTTGTCCAGATGGGCGGTGGCCTCGTCGAGGATGACCACGCGCTGACGGGCCAGCAGCAGCCGCGCGATGGTCATCCGCTGGCGCTCACCGCCGGAGAGCCGGTAGCCGCGTTCGCCGACCACGGTGTCGAGGCCGTCGGGCAGGGAGCGTACGAGATCGTCCAGGCGGGCGCGGCGCAGGGCGTCCCACAGCTCCTCCTCCGTCGCCGTGGGGCGGGCGAGCAGGAGGTTGGCGCCCACGGTGTCGTGGAAGAGGTGACCGTCCTGGGTCACCATGCCGAGGGTCTCCCGCAGGGACAGCGCGCTCAGGTCGCGGACGTCGACACCGCCGACCCGGACGGCGCCCTCGTCGACGTCGTACAGCCGCGGCAGCAGTTGGGCGACGGTCGACTTGCCGGCGCCGGACGAGCCGACGAGGGCGACGGTCTGGCCGGGTTCGGCACGGAAGGAGATGCCGTGCAGGACCTCGGCGCCGCCCCGGGTGTCGAGGGCGGCCACCTCCTCCAGGGAGGCGAGCGAGACCTTGTCAGCTGACGGGTAGCCGAAGCGGACCTGGTCGAACTCGACGGCCACCGGGCCCTCGGGGACCTCGCGGGCGTCCGGTTTGTCCTCGATCAGCGGCTTCAGGTCGAGCACCTCGAAGACCCGCTCGAAGCTGACGAGGGCGCTCATCACCTCCACGCGGGCGCCGGCCAGAGCGGTGAGCGGGGCATACAGGCGGGTCAGGAGCAGGGCGAGGGCCACGACGGCGCCCGGGTCGAGGGTGCCGCGCAGGGCGAACCAGCCGCCGAGGCCGTAGACGAGGGCCAGCGCCAGGGCCGACACCAGGGTCAGGGCAGTGATGAAAACGGACTGGGCCATGGCCGTCCGTACGCCGATGTCCCGCACCTGGCGAGCCCGGACCGCGAACTCCTCCGACTCCTGCTCCGGACGGCCGAAGAGCTTGACGAGGGTGGCGCCGGGTGCGGAGAAACGCTCGGTCATGCGGGTGCCCATCGCCGCGTTCAGTGCCGCCGCCTCGCGCTGCATCCGGGCCATCCGGCTGCCCATCCGCCGTGCCGGGATCACGAACACCGGCAGCAGCACCAGCGCGAGCAGGGTGATCTGCCAGGAGAGCGTGAGCATGACGGCGAGGGTGAGGACCAGCGTGACCAGGTTGCTGACCACTCCGGACAGGGTGTTGCTGAAGGCGCGTTGGGCGCCGATGACGTCGTTGTTGAGACGGGAGACGAGCGCACCCGTACGAGTGCGTGTGAAGAACGCGACCGGCATGCGCTGCACATGATCGAACACCGCGGTCCGCAGATCGAGGATGAGTCCCTCCCCGAGCGTCGCCGACAGGCGTCTGCCGAGGATGCCGAGCGCTGCCTCCGCGACCGCGATCAGCGCGATGAGCAGGGCCAGCCGGACCACGGTGCCCTCGTCGTCGCCTTTCACGATCGCGTTCACCACCCGTCCGGCGAGGACCGGGGTCGCGACGGCGAGCAGCGCTGTCACCACCCCGAGGGCGACGAACCGCGCGATACGGCGGCGGTGCGGGCGGGCGAACGCGCCGATGCGGCGCAGCGTCGCGCGGGCCAGGGGTCGTCGTTCCTGCTCGGCGTTCATGACACTGTGCAGCTGTGTCCAGGCTGTGGTCTCCATGCTCATAGGGAGGACCGTAGAGCCTCAAGCTTGCTTGAGGTCAAGGGAACCCCGCTGCCCGTCCGTGCGAAGGATCCGATGACCGTACGTAAGACCTTGTCCCCGCTTCCGCAACCCGCAGTTGGCACGGGATGGGAAACCTCTCCGACTGTGACAGCGGTACACCTCCCCGAGATCCCCGAGATCCCCGAGATCCCCGACCGCCCCGACTTCCCCGAGTTCTCCGACCTCTCCGAACGATCCGAACGCCCTGACATCCCCGACATCCCCGAGGGACGGCTCCCCCGCCGCGTCCCGATCCGTCGGATGCGTCAGATCCTGTGTCTGCTTCCGCTCCTGCTCGTCACCGTCGTCGCGGTCCAGCACCGGTCGGTGCTCGCCGAGGGCTTCGGCCATCTGCGGCACGCCCAGTGGCCCTGGCTGGTGGCGGCGATCGGTGCCACGTGTCTGACCTGGGTCGCCGCCGCCCTGACCCGGCAGGGTGCCGTCGTCGAGGCGCTGCCGAAGCGGCGGCTGCTGGCCACCCAGTTCGCCGCGGGCGCGGCCAACCATCTGCTGCCGACCGGGCTGGGCGCGAGCGCGGTCAACCTGCGGTTCATGACGGTGTGCGGGCTTCCGCTCGCCCGTTCCTCCGCCGCGCTGGCCCTGTACATGCTGGCCGAGACGGTCGGCCGGCTGAGCCTGCTCGCCGTGCTGCTCTTCGTGTTCCCCGACGCGCTGCGGCTGGGCCCGCTCCTCCCGGACGGGGCGGTCGGCCCGCTGCTGCTGGTGATCGGCGCGGCTCTGGTCGTCGCCGCGGGGGTGCTGGCGTGCGTACGACGACTGCGTACGGCCGTGTGCTCCTTCCTGCGTACCGCCTTCGGTGAGGCGCGCTCGGTGCACACCCGGCCCGCGCGGGCCTTCGCCCTGTGGGGCGGCTCGTTCGCGTTCCCCGCGTTGCAGGCGACCGTGCTGGCCGCGGTCGGGCAGGCGTTGGGGCTGCCGGTGCCGGCGGCGCACATGGCGGTCGCGTACCTGGCGGCGACGGTGGCCGTCGCGCTGGTGCCCACGCCAGGCGGGATCGGCTCGGTGGAGGCGGCGCTGGTCGTGGCGCTGGTGGCGGCGGGCGGCCCGGCCGCGGTCGCGACAGCCGTGGTTCTGGCCTTCCGGATCATCACCGTCTGGCTCCCGCTGGTGCCGGGGGCGTTGACGCTGGGCGCCCTGGTACGGCTGAAGGTGATCTGACCGGCGCCCGCGTCACACCGGGATCCGCACCGGCGGGAACAGGCCCGACCGGCCGAGGAAATCGTCTGAAACCACTCCCCCGGCGGCCGTCCAGGCACGAACTCCTGTGCGGATACGGCAGGATGAGCGGTCGCGCGGGCCACGGGGGGCCAGTCGGCCCGCGCGATCGCACATCGGAATCGAGCAGGTGGCAACGTGACGCAACTTCACATCCGGCCGTCGGTGAACGCCTTCGCCGCAGTCCTCCTCGCCGGGGGTGACCGGTGAAGCGAGCCCTCACCGTGGACGACCTGGTCATCGCGGGAATCGCCCTGGCCGCGGGTCTGCTGGCGGCGTTCCTGCTGCGCATGCTGCTGCGCTGGCTGGGCAAGCACGCCGACCGCACCCGCTGGGGCGGCGACGACGTCATCGTGGACGCGCTGCGCACGGTGGTGCCGTGGGCCGCGATCGCGGGCGGTGCGGCGTCCGCGGCGGCGGCCCTGCCGCTGCTCTCCGCGGTCCAGCACACGGTCAACCAGACCCTGACCGTGCTGCTGATCTTCGTCGTCACGGTGGCGTCGGCCCGGGTCGTCGCCGGCCTGGTGCGGACGGTGACCCAGTCCCGCTCCGGGGTCGCCGGATCCGCCACGATCTTCGTGAACATCACCCGGGTGCTGGTGCTGGCGATCGGCTTCCTGGTGGTGCTGCAGACGCTGGGCATCTCCATCGCGCCGATGCTCACGGCCCTGGGTGTCGGTGGTCTGGCGGTCGCCCTGGCCCTTCAGGACACCCTGGCGAACCTCTTCGCCGGCATCCACATCCTCGCCTCCAAGACCGTCCAGCCCGGTGACTACATCAAGCTGAGCAGTGGCGAGGAGGGCTACGTCGAGGACATCAACTGGCGCCAGACGACCGTGCGCGCGCTGTCCAACAACCTGGTCGTGATCCCCAACGGGGAGCTCGCCAAGACGAACATGACCAACTTCATGCGTCCCGAGCAGCAGTTGACCATCCTGGTGCAGGTGGGGGTCGCCTACGACAGTGACCTGGAGCACGTCGAGCGGGTCACCTGCGAGGTCGTCACCGAGGTGATGACCAAGATCACCGGCGCGGTCCCCGATCACGAGCCGCTGGTCCGCTTCCACACCTTCGGCGACTCCAGGATCGGGTTCACGGTGATCCTGGGCGTCGGCGAGTTCAGTGACCAGTTCCGGATCAAGCACGAGTTCATCAAGCGACTGCACCGGCGCTACCGCGATGAGGGCATCCGGATTCCGGCGCCCGCGCGGACGGTGGCCCTGCAACAGGGCGCGGTGGTGATCCCGCAGCAGCGCGGCGCGGAGACCGAGCCGAGCGAAGTCGCCTCCGCCCGGCTCGACTGAGCCACTGTCCCGGCTGGGCCCCGTCTGGGCTGGCCCCCGTCCCGGCCGGCCCCCGTCCCGGCTGATCCCTTACAGGGTGGCCGAGTTGTCGTGGTAGTGCCCGTTCGTCCGGCCCCTCGGCGCGACGAGCGACGCGGGCGCCGGGGTGACCGTCCAGTCCGGGTGGCCGGGCATCCGCGGGGTCTTCGTGCCGTACAGCCAGTCCCGCAGGAAGCCGGACAGGTCCTGGCCGGAGACCTCCGAGGCGACGGTGACGTAGTTCTCCGTCGATGCCGCGGAGTTGCGGTACCGGTCCAGGAAGGCGCGCTCGACGGAGCCGAAGGCGGCCTCGCCGATCAACTGCCGCAGCGCGTACAGGACCAGGACGCCGCCGAGGTAGCGCTGGCTGTCGAAGAGGTTCGTCGCGTTCGGCGAGGCGACCGGCCCGGAGGTCTTGCGCCACTGGTCGCCGCGCGCGTAGGTGTCCTTCATACGGGCTTCCATGGTCGTCAGCCCGAGGGAGTCGGTCCAGCCGCGCTCGTAGCGGTAGAGCAGCCCGTAGAAGTCGGCATGGCCCTCGTTCAGCCACAGGTCGGCCCAGGTGGCGGGGCTGACGCTGTTGCCGAAGTAGGAGTGGACCAGCTCGTGCATCATGTGCGAGCCGATCTTCGACTCGTCCTGGAGCAGGAAGTTCGGCTTGTAGAGCGTGAGGGTCTGGGTTTCCAGACCCGTGAAGTCGAAGGCGTTCGCGGCGTCGGAGTTGCAGGGCAGCAGCCCGTACGTCTCGAAGGGGAACGCGCCGAGCCGCTGCTCGATCCAGCTGATCTGCCCGGAGGTGAGCGAGAGCGCCGGCTCCAGGGCACTCGCGCGGGCGGTCGGCACGACGTCCCTCAGGGGCAGTCCGCCGGGGCCCTGCCGGTCCTTGACGACGTAGTCGCCGACCGTGATCTGCACCAGTTCGGTGGCCATCGGCTCACGCGAGCGGTAGGTGTACGCGGTCCGGCCGTCGGTGAGGGCCTCGGTGCTCACGAGGAGGCCGCTCGCGACCCCGCGCAGGCCGCTGGGCACCGTGATGCGGAAGGTGAACGCCGCCTTGTCCTGCGGGTGGTCGTTGCAGGGGAAGACGGTGTGCGCCGAGTCCGGCTGGGGGCAGATCGCGAAACCGTCCGGTGTGGCGACCCAGGCGGTGTGCGCGAGGGACCGGCGCGGGTCGGCGGTGTACGCCACCACGACGGTGGCCCCGCACTGGTCCGGCAGGCTGCGCACGGGCGTGACCCGCAGTTTCTCGCCGACCTGCTCGAAGTCGGCCCCACGGCCCGCGACGCGGACGGACGTGATGTCCAGGCCGAGGGCGTCCAGGGAGAAGCGGCTCAGGGCCTGGGTGGTGCGGATCTCCAGCGCCGCCGTGGCGGTGACCAGCTTGGTCGTGGCGTCGTACGCGAAGTCGAGGGTGTACGCCGAGACGCGGTATCCGTCGTTGCCGAGGCTCGGGAAGACGGGGTCTCCGAGGGTCTCGGCACCCGGGGAGGAGGCCGCCGGGGCGGCGTGGGCGACAGATCCCACGGTCAGCGCCGTGGCGGCGCTTATCAGGGCGGTGGCCGGTGCCGTCACTCTGGTGCGATATCTCATGGTCCGCTTTCGCTTGGACGGCCGGGTGGTCGGGTCCGGCCGTCGGTCAAAGGGCGATCACAGTGCATGACCACAAGACCGGACGCCTCGGTTGCCTCAGACGCCTCAGCCGCCTCGATTGCCTCTGCTGCCCCTGCCGCCCTCTGCTGCCCCTGCTGCCTCGGAGATGCAGGGCGTCCTCAGCAGGCTGCGTCCAGTTCGGAGGACTGTGTCGAGAAGTACCCGAGGACCACTGTCGAGACCGGGGCGACCACGAGATATCTTGATGTCGAGCAATGTTGCAGACGTGGAGCGGAGCACCCGGTGACTGACTCGACCATCATCTATACGCACACTGACGAGGCCCCGGCCCTGGCGACGTATTCCTTCCTGCCGGTGGTCCGGACGTACGCCTCGCAGGCGGGTGTCGCCGTGGAGACGCGTGACATCTCGCTGGCCGGGCGCATCATCGCGTTGTTCCCGGAGTACCTCACCGAGGACCAGCGGATCCCGGACGCCCTGGCGGAGCTCGGCGAACTCGCCAAGACGCCCGAGGCGAACATCATCAAGCTGCCGAACATCTCGGCGTCGATCCCGCAGCTCAAGGCCGCGATCGCCGAGCTGCAGAGCCAGGGCTACGCGCTGCCGAACTACCCGGACGACCCGAAGACCGACGAGGAGCGGGACATCCAGGCCCGCTACGACAAGGTCAAGGGCTCCGCGGTCAACCCGGTCCTGCGCGAGGGCAACTCCGACCGCCGCGCCCCCGCGTCGGTCAAGAACTACGCCAAGAACCACCCGCACCGCATGGGCGCCTGGACCCCCGAGTCCAAGACCAACGTGGCGACGATGGGTGTCGACGACTTCCGCTCCACCGAGAAGTCCGTGGTGATCTCCGAGGCCGGCGCGCTGAAGATCGAGCTGGTCGGCGACGACGGCTCGACCACCGTCCTGCGCGAGTCCGTACCGGTCCTCGAGGGCGAGGTCGTCGACGCCTCCGTCATGCACGTGGCCCCGCTGCGGGAGTTCCTCACGGCGCAGATCGCCCAGGCCAAGGCGGACGGCGTGCTGTTCTCCGTGCACCTGAAGGCCACGATGATGAAGGTCTCCGACCCGATCATCTTCGGTCACGTGGTGCGCGCCTTCTTCCCGAAGACCTTCGCGAAGTACGGCGAGACGCTCGCCGCGGCCGGCCTCACCCCGAACGACGGTCTGGGCGGCATCCACAAGGGCCTGGAGGCTCTGCCCGAGGGCGCCGAGATCAAGGCCTCCTTCGACGCCGAGCTCGCCGAGGGCCCCGCACTGGCGATGGTCGACTCGGACAAGGGCATCACCAACCTGCACGTGCCGTCCGACGTGATCGTCGACGCCTCGATGCCGGCCATGATCCGCACGTCCGGCCACATGTGGGGCCCGGACGGCGGGGAGGCCGACACCCTCGCGGTGCTGCCGGACTCCTCGTACGCCGGCGTCTACCAGGCCGTGATCGACGATTGCCGTGCCAACGGTGCCTACGACCCGTCGACGATGGGTTCGGTCCCGAACGTCGGCCTCATGGCGCAGAAGGCCGAGGAGTACGGGAGCCACGACAAGACCTTCGAGATCCCCACCACCGGCACGGTCCGCCTCGTGGACCAGGCGGGCAACGCGGTGATCGAGCAGACGGTCTCCGCCGGTGACATCTTCCGCGCCTGCCAGACCAAGGACGCCCCGATCAGGGACTGGGTGAAGCTGGCCGTCACCCGCGCCCGCGCCACCGGCAGCCCGGCCGTGTTCTGGCTGGACGAGACCCGTGCGCACGACGCCAACCTGATCGCCAAGGTCCAGGCGTACCTGCCGGAGCACGACACCGAGGGCCTGGACATCCGGATCCTCAACCCGGTCGAGGCGACCAAGCTGTCGGTCGAGCGCATCCGCCGCGGCGAGGACACGATCTCCGTCACCGGCAACGTGCTGCGTGACTACCTGACCGACCTGTTCCCGATCCTGGAGCTGGGCACCAGCGCCAAGATGCTGTCGGTGGTCCCGCTGATGGCGGGCGGCGGTCTGTTCGAGACGGGCGCCGGCGGCAGCGCGCCGAAGCACGTCCAGCAGCTGGTCAAGGAGGACTACCTGCGCTGGGACTCGCTCGGTGAGTTCTTCGCGCTGGTCCCGTCCCTGGAGCAGTTGGCGACGGTCACCGGCAACACCCGCGCCAAGGTTCTCGCTGACACCCTCGACCGCGCCACGGCGACCTTCCTCAACGAGGACAAGTCCCCGGCCCGTCGCGTCGGCGGCATCGACAACCGCGGCAGCCACTTCTTCCTGTCCCTGTACTGGGCGCAGGAGCTGGCGAAGCAGACCGACGACGCGGACCTGGCGAAGGCCTTCGCCGCGCTCGCCGAGACCCTCGCGACGAACGAGCAGAAGATCGTCGACGAGCTGAACGCCGTCCAGGGCAAGCCGGCCGACATCGGCGGCTACTACCAGCCCGACCCGGCCAAGGCCGCGAAGGTCATGCGCCCGTCGACCACGTGGAACGAGGCGCTGGCGTCCCTGAGCTGACACCGGGGCCCCGCGGGGGCATCGGGTGACTCCGCCCCGGCCGGCATCCGCCCGGCCGGGGCGGAGCCGTGTGGCGGCACCGCCGTGTGGACCGGCGAGGGCGGTGTTCCGGACGCCTGCGTCCCACTCGCCACGGCCCGCCGGGCAGCCACGGCTGTGGGACCTTGATCGTGCAACACGACCACTGACAACGCCCCGGGAGCAGCCCTCATGACCTCCGCCGCACCGTCCTACGAGCTGCTGCCCGGTGCCGGGACGTCGCCGGTGATCCTGCATGTGCCGCACTCCGCGCGGGAGATACCGGCCGACGTGCGGGCCGGCATCCTGCTCGGTGACACGGAGCTGGAGGGGGAGCTCGACCACATCGTCGACGCGCACACCGCCGAGCTGGCCGCGGCGGCGGCGACCCTGGCCGGCATCGTTCCCTGGCGGTTCGTCAACCGGCTCTCCCGGCTGGTGGTGGATCCCGAGCGGTTTCCGGACGAACGGGAGGAGATGCTCGCCGTGGGGATGGGCGCGGTGTACACACGCACCACGCACCGCGCCACGCTGCGGTCGGCGGACACCGACCCCGAGCCGTTGGTCGCGCGGTACTTCCGGCCGTATGCGCGGGCGATGACGGACGCCGTGGCCGGACGACTGGCCGCCACCGGGCGAGCCGTCGTCATCGACGTCCACTCCTATCCCACCGAAGCGCTCCCCTACGAGCTGCACGGCGACGGGCCCCGGCCACCCGTCTGTCTGGGCACGGACTCCTTCCACACCCCGGGCGCACTGCTGGGCGCTGCCCAGGAGGCCTTCGCGGGGTTCGGGGAGATCGGACTGGACAGCCCGTTCGGCGGGGCCTATGTGCCGCTGGAGTTCTACGGCAGGGATCCCCGGGTGAGCGCGCTGATGGTGGAGATCCGCCGGGACACGTACATGAGCGAGCCGGGCGGGCCCGCCGGGCCGGGCCTCGGCCGCCTCGCCCACGCCCTGGCCGGCCTCGTCGACGCCGTGAGCGGCTGACGTCCGGGCGTGCTCTGCCCGCCGGTCCGCAGGCTGGGTGCGAAGGGACCGGCGGGGGCGCGTCGCCGGGGAAACGGCCGGGCACGTCACCTCGAGGGGCGTGCCCGGCGTACCCCCGCCGTGGCAAGTTCAGCCGCGCCTGCGGAGGAACGTCACGATGCCGCCCGTTCGCCCCGTGCGTCGTCCGGGTGCGCGAGACCGAGGTGGTCGCGCAGCGTCGGGCCCTCGTACTCGGTGCGGAACACGCCCTGTTCCTGGAGCAGCGGGACGACCTGGTCGGCGAAGGTGTCGAGGCCGGTCGGGGTGATGTGCGGGACGAGGATGAAGCCGTCGCTCGCGTCGGCCTGGACGTAGTCGTTGATGGTCTTCGCGACGGTGGTCGGGGAGCCGACGAAGTTCTGGCGGTTGCCGGTCTCGATGACCAGGTCGCGGATGGACCAGTTGTTGGCTGCCGCGCGTTCCCGCCACTCGCGGGCGGTGGCGAGCGGGTCCCGGTACATGCGCACCTGGGCACGGCCGCGGGCGATGTGGTGCTCGCCGAGGTCCGGGTCGATGTCGGGCAACGGTCCGTCCGGGTCGTACGACGACAGGTCCCGGTTCCAGACGAACTCCAGGTGCTTGATGGCGGTGGCCCCGCTGACCTGCTGTCGGCGGACCTCCTTGGCGATCTCCTCGGCCTCGCCGTCGGTGTCGCCGAGCACGAAGCTCGCGGCGGGCAGGATCTTCAGCTGGTCGTGGCGGCGGCCGTACTTGGCGAGGCGGTTCTTGACGTCCGTGTAGAAGGCCTGGCCCTCCTCGAGGGTGGCGTACCGGCTGAAGATCGCGTCGGCGTCGGAGGCGGCGAACTCGCGGCCCTCGTCGGAGTCCCCCGCCTGGAAGATCACCGGTCGGCCCTGGGGGGAGCGCGGCACGTTGAACTGCCCGTGGATGTCGAAGTGCTGGCCGGTGTGGACGAAGGACCCGGCCTTCGCGTCGCGCAGGAAGGTGCCGCTCGCCCGGTCGGCGAGGATCTTGTCGCCCTGCCAGGAGTCGAAGAGTTCGTGCGCGGTGGCCAGGAACTCCTTCGCCCGTGAGTAGCGCTCGCCCTGTGGGAGGAAGCCGCCGCGGCGGAAGTTCTCACCGGTGAACGCGTCCCAGGAGGTGACCACGTTCCAGGCGGCGCGCCCTCCGGAGAGGTGGTCGAGGCTGGCGAACTGGCGGGCGACCTCGTAGGGCTCGTTGAAGGTGGAGTTGATGGTGCCGGTCAGGCCGAGGTGCTCGGTGACGGCGGCGAGCGCGGCGAGGACGGTGAAGGTGTCCGGACGGCCGACCACGTCCAAGTCGTAGATCTTGCCGCCCTGTTCACGGAGCCTGAGCCCCTCGGCGAGGAACAGGAAGTCGAACTTGGCGCGCTCGGCGGTCCGCGCGAAGTGGGCGAAGGAGCTGAACTCGATGTGGCTGCCGGCCTCGGGATCGCTCCAGACGGTGGTGTTGTTGACACCCGGGAAGTGGGCGGCCAGATGGATCTGCTTCAGCGGCTTGCTCATGGGTCTTCGGTCCTTCCGGCTCAGGCGACGCGGGAGTAGCGGTTGGCGGGTCGGGCCAGGTCCAGCAGGCCGCGCAGGGTGTCGGCCTCGTACGAGCGGCGGAAGGCGCCACGGCGCTGGAGTTCGGGGACCAGGCCCCGGGTGATGGCCGGGAGGTCGTGGCCGGCGACGGCGGGGCGCAACCGGAAGCCGGTCAGTCCGGCCGACGCCAAGTCCTGTAGGAGGTCGGCGAGTTGGGCGGGCGTACCGGTGAAGACGCGGGCGTCGCTGAGGTACGGCTCGCCCGCGAGGGCGTCCAGGCGTTCCCGGCGGGCGGCTGCCTCGGCCGGGTCGTCGTCGAGGAAGACCACCAGGTCCCCGAAGATGTGCAGGAGGTCGTCGGCGCGGCCGGCCGTCTCCTGCTCGGCGCGGATCTCGGCGACGATCGCGCGGGCCTGCTCGCTGTCGTGCGGGGTGACATAGCCGATGTCGGCCTGCCGGGCGACGAGACGGTACGGGACGGTGTCGTGGGCGAGGGCGCTGACGATCGGCTGGCCCTGGGGCGGGCGGGGAGTGATGGAGGGGCCCTTGACGCTGAAGTGCCCGCCCTGGAAGTCGATGTAGTGCAGCTTCTCGCGGTCGATGAAGCGGCCGGTGGCGACGTCCCGGATCTCCGCGTCGTCCTCCCAGCTGTCCCAGAGACGACGGACCACCTCGACATGGTCGGCGGCCTCGTCGAAGAGGTCGCTCACCAGGTCGCGGGTCTCCGGGCTGTCGTATCCCTCGATGCGCGGGATCGTGCGGCGGCCGAGGTGCGCGGCCTCGTTCGGGCGGGCGGTGATCTGCACCCGCAGGCCCGCTCGGCCGGTGCTCACATAGTCCAGGGTGGCGATCGCCTTGGAGATATGGAACGGCTCCGTGTGGGTTGCCACCACGGTCGGGACGAGACCTATGTGCCGGGTCAACGGGGCGACACGGGAGGCGATCAGGACCGCGTCCAGGCGGCCACGGACCTGGTCGGTGCGCTCGTCCGGGTCGAGGAAGTGGGACGACTGGAGGCCCAGACCGTCCTCGAAGGTCACGAAGTCGAGCAGGCCGCGCTCGGCCTCGCCGACCAGGTCGGCCCAGTAACCGGCGGTGAGCAGATCCCGGGGCCGGGCCACCGGCTCACGCCAGGACGCCGGATGCCAGCCGGTGCCGTCCAGGGCGACGGCGAGGTGCAGCGGAGAGGACGGTGAGGGAGACGAGGGTGAGTTGGGTGAGGAGGGTACTGAGGACAAGGGTCGGTGCCTTCCTGGGAGTCCGTACGAGATCACCGGCCCGCGCCGGGAACGGGGGGACGGCGGTGCGCAGACGGTGAGAGAACGGGGCGAGAGGGTCCCCGGGCAGGGGGACCGGGTCACGGCCTGACGCTGGGAGTGGGTCAGGAGCAACAGAGCGCGCCGGCCACGCGCAGGAGATCGATGTGGGGCCGGGAGTGGAGGTGGACGGCGTGCGGTGTGCGGGTCACGGCCGTCGCCTCCTTCCTCCGGTCGCGCCGACGCGCCCCTGGGCGCGTCGAGGTGCCTCGCGGATCTCGTCGTGAGTCACAACGCGCCCGCCTGCCTGGATGTTCCTGGGCTGCGGACCACGAGGATGGGCGAGCGGCGGCGCAGCGTGAAACCGATCGACTCGTAGAGCCGAATCGCGGTGGCGTTGTCGGCGGCGGCGTGCAGGAACGGGGTGTCGCCGCGTTCACGGATGCCCGCGGCGACCGCGCGCACCAGCCGGGTGGCCAGGCCCCGGCCGCGATGGTCCGGATCGGTGCACACCGCGCTGATCTCCGTCCAGCCGGGCGGCCGGAGCCGTTCGCCGGCCATGGCGATCAGCCGTCCCCGCTCCCGGATGCCCAGGTAGGTGCCGAGTGCGACGGTGCGCTTCAGGAACGGGCCCGGTCTGGTGCGGGCGACCAGGTCGAGGATCTCGGGGACGTCGTCCGGCCCGAGTCGTACGGCCTCGGGCGCGGGTTCGGCCCGCAGCGCGGTGTCGACCAGTTGGACGCCCACCCCGCCGCCGACCACCTCCCACCCGTCGGGGACCTGCTCCACCGGCTTGATCCGTACGACGGCCCCGGCGCCGACGAGCGTGTGCAGGTCGGCCCAGGCGGCCGGGTCCAGCGGATCGGCGAGGCCGGCGAAGGCGTACACGTCGGCGGGGTAGCGGGCGGCCAGGCCGACCCTTTCGGCGAGGTGGGCGTGTGGGCCGTCGAGCGCCGCCCACACGGCGTTGTCGAGGAGGGACGTGTCGAGCGCGGGCGGGGCTCCGCCTCCGCGGACGTCGGTCTGTGGGGCCACGGAGGCGGCATCCCTTCTCAGTCGACTGACATGTGGTAGCGCTGATATGACGGTTGATCAGGAGTTGTCGACAGGCAGCCCGGGCGGGTTGACCTCGGACTTGGCGACGGCCTCGTTGGAGAGGTTCCAGGCCTTGAGCCACTGGGCGTACTGACCGTTCTCGATCAGGTGGTTGATGGCGTCGGCGAGGGGCTTGGCCAGTCCGCTGTCCTTCTTCGCGGTGGCGGCGATCAGGCCCTGGAGCGTCTCGCCGGCACCGGAGAACTGACCCGCGATACGGGTCGCCTGGGGCGTTTTGGCGGTCTTCGCCACGTGGTAGGCGAGGTTCGGGTTGGGGCCGAAGTAGGCGTCGATCTTGCCGCTGCTCAGCGCCAGATAGATGCTGTTGGTCTCCTGGAAGTACTTGACGGTGAGGGGCTTCTTGCCCTCCTTGGCCAGCTTCGCCTTCCACTCCAGCAGGAGCTTCTCCTGGTTGGTGCCGTTGCCGACGGAGACCGTCTTGCCGGCGAGGCTCTCGTAGTCTCCGTCGAACTTCCAGGTGTTGTCCTTCTTCACCTCGAAGGCGAGATCGTCCTTCCGGTAGGAGGCGAACTCGTACTTCTGCTTGCGCTCCTCGGTGTCGGTGATGTTCGAGAAGCCGACGTCGACCTTTCCGCTGTCGAGGCCGATGAACAGGTTCTCCCAGGTCGACCGGCGCACCTCGGGCTCGAGCCCGAAGACGGCGGCCACCAGTCGCCCGAGGTCGGGCTCGGCGCCCGTGATGGTCTTCTGGTCGTCTCCGACGAAGCCGAGCGGCGGAGCGCCGGAGGGCAGCGTGCCGGAGCCGATCACCAGCTTGCCGCTCTTCTTCAGCGCTGCGGGCAGCTCGGCGCTGATGGACTTCACCTCGGAGACCTTCAGGGTGGTCTCCTTGGCCGCGCCGTTGGACAACTGACCCACGGTGACCGTGCCGGCGGCGTCGGTCCTGGTGGCGGCGTCGCTGTCACCGCCGCAGGCGGCGAGCCCGGAGGCAAGGGCGGTGACGGCGGTCGCCGCGGTGATACCGCGTATCAGGCTGCGTCGGGAGATCTGGGTGGGCATGGCTGTCCTTGTCGTTCAGAGGGTGGTGACGGTGGTGTGGGAGGAGCGGTGCTTTCCAGGCGCCGGCCGGGTCAGAGCACCTTGCTCAGGAAGTCCCTGGTCCGCTCGTGCCGCGGTGTGTCCAGTACCTCGGCGGGCGGGCCCTGTTCGACGATCCGGCCGCCGTCGATGAAGACGACCCGGTCGGCGATCTCACGGGCGAAGCCGATCTCGTGGGTGACGATCACCAGGGTGGTGCCGCTCCTGGCCAGGTCCTTGATGACGCCGAGCACCTCACCGACGAGTTCGGGGTCGAGCGCGGAGGTCGGTTCGTCGAAGAGGATGACGCCGGGACGCAGCGCCAGGGCGCGGGCGATGGCCACACGCTGCTGCTGTCCGCCCGACAACTGCCGCGGGTAGGCGGCGGCCCTGTCGGCCAGACCGACCCGGTCCAGGAGTTCGCGGGCGAGTTTCTGTGCCTCGGCCTTGCCGAGCTTCCCGGTCGCCACCGGGGCGGCGGCCACGTTGTCCAGCACGGTCAGGTGCGGGAAGAGGTTGAAGTTCTGGAAGACGAAGCCGATGCGACTGCGCTGGGTCAGGATGGACTGCTCGCTCAGCTCCTTCAGACGCTCGCCCTGCCGGCGTACGCCGATCAGCTCGCCGTTGACGCTGACGTATCCGATCTCCGGCTTCTCCAGGTGGTTGATGACCCGCAGCAGGGTGGACTTGCCGGAACCGGACGGGCCGAGGATCACGGTGACCTCGCCGGGCCGCACCGTCAGGTCGACCCCGTCGAGCACCCGGTGGGCGCCGTACCACTTGTGCACGTCGTGCACCTCGACGGCGGCGGCCGCGCTCTTCAGCGTCTCGGTGGTCATACGGCGGCCTCCCGGCGGATGCAGTCCCGCAGGTCGGTGAGACCGGCCCGCAGCTTCTGCAACGGCGTCGGCGGCAGGGTGCGGGTGGCGCCCCGGGCGTAGTACCGCTCGACGTAGAACTGGATGACGGACACGACGCTGGTGAGGATCAGGTACCAGACGGTGACGACCAGCAGCAGCGGCACGATGTCGCCGGGGTAGGTGGCGCCCATGGTCTGCGCGGCGCCGAACAGGTCGAGCAGGGACACGTAGAAGACGAGCGAGGTGCTCTTGACGAGGCCGATCAACTGGTTGACGTAGTTCGGGGTGATGGAGCGCAGCGCCTGCGGGAAGACGATCTTCCGGAACTGGTAGCCCTTCGGCAGGCCGAGCGCGGAGGCCGCCTCGTGCTGGCCCTGGTCGACGGAGAGGATGCCGCCGCGGACCACCTCGGCCGCGTACGCCGCCTCGTTGAGGCTGAGCCCGATGACGGCGACGACCATGTCGGTGGCGAGCCGGGACTCGTCGAAGGTGAAGAAGGCCGGTCCGAAGGGGACGCCCACGCTGAGTGTCTGGTACAGGGCGCTGAAGTTGTAGAGGAACAGCAGCACCACGATCAGCGGGGTCGACCGCAGTGCCCAGATGTAGGTCCAGCTGACCGCGCGGAGCACCGGGCTGCGCGAGAGCCGGGCGAGGGCCAGCAGGATGCCGCCGAGGAGGCCCAACACCGCGCTGTAGGCGGCGACTTCGAGGGTGATGAGGAGCCCGTCGAGGATGGTCGGCCGCAGGAACCAGTAGCCGAAACGGTCCCACTGGTAGAACGGGTTGGACACCAGTCCGTGGACGAACTGGGCCGCCAGGACCAGCACGACCGCGGTGGCGATCCAGCGGCCCGGGCGGCGCAGCGGCAGAACTCGCTGTGCCGCGAGGCGAGGTGACGGGACGTCAGCGGGCGGCGGTGCCTCGGCGAGGGACACGGCGACGCCTGGGGGTTCACTCATGGAGGGGCTCCGGCGGAGTCGATACCCCCCGGACGCGGCGAACGTCGCGTGCGCGCACGGCCGCTCTGCGGCGGGGACACGACACACGGGAACGCACGGGAACCGGGGGCTGGGCGGACAACGGCACACCGAGTGGGCGGTGTTCGTCAGGAACGCGGGGGCTGGGAGAAGGAGGTCAGCCCCGACAGCGGGCACGGCCCGGTGCGGTACACAGTGCGCTGTTCACGCGCAGCAGATCGACGGTCCGGTCGGCGACGAGGAGGGTCGCGTACGACGGTACGCAGCCCTGCGGGCGGCGCGCTGCCGTCCTGGGAGCTGCGTACATGGCGTCACCGTCACACTTCCGGCCCTGTGGGCCTCGCGCTTACCGAAACTTCGTCGGTCCGGTCGTCACCTGGGGCACCCCACCGCGTGCGAGGGTTGCCGGTCAGCAAGCCAGGGCTTGTCGCTGACGCTCATGACCGTTCTGGTCGTAAGTTAAGACAAACGCCAGAACACATGTCAACGCCGGTCCAGCAAGTGGAACGGCTACGGCCTGCGGATGTGGGCCGCCCAGTCGAGAATCTGCACGGCCGCTCCGGCGGCTTCCAGGCCCCGGCAGTGGGCGTGGTGCCGACGGGCGATGCCGTCGAGGTCGAGGAGGGGGCCGAAGGCCGGGTGGGCGGCCAGGCGGCGGGCGTAGGCCCACAGGGCGTGGTGTCCGGCGACGCGGTGCACCGCGGCGGCGTCGAGGTGGTTGCGGTGCACGGTGTCCAGCTGCACCAGAGTGACCCACAACTCGACGTCGGCGACGGTGAGATGGTCACTGATCAGGTGGTCCTGGAAGGCCAGCCGTCGCTCCAGCACGCCGAGCGCGGCCAGCAGTGTGTCGAGCGCGGCCTCCCGCTCCGACGCGTCGGCACCGGCCCGGCCCGCGCGCTGCGCGGCCTCGTTGACGTCCCGGGCACACATCCGCTCGACGGCCTCGATCTCGCTCTCCGTCCCGCACGGGTACAGCGCGGGTCGTCCTGCGCCGAAGTGCCGGGCCAGGTCGCGAGTGATGTCCGGGGCGTGGGTGCTGACGATCCGTCCGGACCAGTCGTCGCTGAGCACCGGCCCGACGGCCGGGCCGGTGTACCGGTGCGCGCTCGCGTCGTACAGCGGACGCAGCACGGAGTGACCGCCGTCGGGGCTGTCCGGCACGGCGTCCAGACAGGTCACCGGACAGGCGTCGGCGAGACCGAGGAGGGCGTGCACGACGGCGATGCGCAGGCCGTCGGAGCAGACGGGTGACAGGTGGAGGCGATAGCGGCGGGGCACGGCGTAGTGGCCACTGCGCGCGTCCCGGCCGATCCGGCCGCGGAACGCGGGGGCGGAGTGGGTCGGCGGGACGGCGGCGAGCGGTGTGACGGACATGGATCTCCCCGGGGTTGAATGCGCAGACGTACGCGCGGCGGAAGCGTCGTCGGGCCGTGAGCGGCCGGCGGCCACCCGAGCGTGCGGGCCGGGTGGGGCGGGTGCGCAGGGGTGGCGCGGGCTCAGACCAGGGGGCTGATCGCGCTGCAGACCCGCAGCAGATCGATGTGACGGCGGGAGGTCAGAAGAGGGGACGGTCGAGACGTACGGCTCACGCGGCCGGTCACCGACTCAAGGCGCCCCATACTTCCCTACCTTTTCACTAGGATTCCCTTCTGGAGTGTCGATCTGCTGCGGGCCGGCGTCAAGGGGGCGTCCACAGGGCGGGCACACTCCGGCCGCGGCCACCCCGGCGGCGCCTGCGTGTCGTGGGTGCGGTGCATCACCTGGTGCGCGGCTCAGTCACCCGCCGGGCTCACGTTCACCGCTGGTCGGCCCGCGCGGGGCTGTCGTCGAGGAAGCCCCCCGACTGGTGCTGCCAGAGCTTCGCGTAGGCGCCGTCCGAGGCGAGCAGCTCCTGGTGTGTGCCCTGTTCGACGATCCGTCCGCGGTCGAGGACGACGAGTCGGTCCATGCCGGCGACCGTGCTCAGTCGGTGTGCCACCACCAGCGCCGTCCGCCCTTCCATGAGCCGCCACAGCGCCTCCTGGACGAGGATCTCGCTCTCGGAGTCCAGGGCGCTGGTCGCCTCGTCGAGCAGCAGGATCGGCGCGTCGCGCAGGATCGCCCGGGCGAGTGCGACGCGCTGACGCTGTCCGCCGGACAGCTTGACGCCCCGCTCGCCCACCATGGTGTCGAAGCCGTCGGGCAGCGCCTCGGCGAACTCCATGACGTGTGCCGCCTCGGCCGCGCGGCGGATCTCCGCGTCGGTGGCGTCCGGCCTGGCGAACGCGATGTTCTCCCGCAGGGTGCGGTGGAACATCGCGGGGTCCTGCGGCACGTAGGCGATCATGCTGCGCAGGTCCGCCTGGCGCAGCCTGCTGATGTCCTGGCCCCCGATGAGGATCCGGCCGGCGTCGATGTCCGTCATGCGTAGCAACAGCCGGCTGAGCGTGGTCTTGCCCCCGCCCGACCGGCCGACGAGACCGATCCTCGCCCCGCTGGGCACCGCCAGGTCGAGCCCCTCGAAGAGCGGCTCCGCTCCCGCGTGGGCGAACCTCACCCGGTCGAAGCGGACGTCGGCGGCCCGGGACGCGAGTGGCTCGGGCGATGCCGGGTCGAGCACGGTCGGCGGCGTCAGCAGCAGCTCGGTGAACTGCGCGGCCTCCGTCATCGAGCTCTCCAGCCGACGGTAGATCTGGTTGAACTCGAACATGATCCGCGTCGCGTTGGTGTAGTACGTGAAGGCCACCACGACCGCCTCCACCCCGAGCCTGCCCCCACCGAGCGCGACCGCGAGCAGCAGTCCCAGCACGTTGGTCAGTACGGACATCGGCGCGACCAGCGTGTCGATGCGCAGGTTGCCGTAGGCCCATGCCCTCAGCGTGAGCCGCCGCGACGCCGCGACCCGGGACCGGTGCTCCGCGGCCTCGCGTTCCTCGGCGGCGAACGCCCGGACCGTGTCCATGTTCATCAGGCTGTCGGCGACATGGCCCGACACCCGGGCGATCGCCTCCTCACGCCGGTCGACGAGCGCCTGGCGGCGACGGACCAGGGGCACCACGCACCCGGCCGTCAGCGCGATCATCGCCAACAGCCCGGCCACGAGCAGCGGTTCGTACCGCCACAGCACCACCGACCCGAACGCCAACGGCACCAGACTTCCCACCACCTGGAACGTCAGGGTGTCGATGAAGTTCTCGAAGCGGGAGGCGAAGCTCAGGACCCGCTTGGTCAAGGACCCGGCGAAGTTGTCATGGAAGAACGCGGCGTCCTTGGCGAACAGCTCGTCCATGCCGATCACGTACAAGTGCTCGATGCCGTGGGCGTCAAGACGGTTCAGGCAGTGCAGGCCGAAGCGCCACAGCGCCTCCGCGAGCAGCAGGACCCCGGCGAAGCCGAGGACGTAGGGCAGCGTGGCGCCGACGGCGATACCGGGGTCGTCGGCGATGCGGCCCACCAGCTTCGCGACGATCAGCGGTGCGACGTAGTTGAGGCCGATGTTGCCCACCGCGGACAGCAGCATGGCGGGCACCGTCAGCCACCGGAGCCGGACCAACTCCCGTCCGTAGTAACGAAGTGCGAGGAGCACGGAGCCCCTGCTCCAGCGGGTCTCGCGCGATTCCGACGATCCCATCCCCACCCCATGATCTCGTACGGCACCCCGCCATATGCGGCGAAACCGCAGTGTCCTGCGACGGCTGCCGGGCAGTCCACGCGTTTTTCTCAGCCAAGCAGCGAGGAGGGGCGGGTGGCCGAGAGCTGTAGAAGGCCGCTACCGGGCGGCAGTTGAGGTGCGCGCGTTAGAATGCTTCACATCTGCTCACAGGGGGGCCGTGTCGGAGATGCTCGTTGCGCAGCGGCATGAACTCCTGGTCAGGGAGCTGGAGGCATGCGAGGGACTGAAGGTCACCGAACTCGCCGCGCGCCTGAACGTCTCACGCGCCACCATCCGGCGGGATCTGCTCGACCTGGAGGCCGAAGGCCGGGTGACCAGGGTCCGCGGGGGCGCCGTGCCGGCCACCTCCCACCTCGTCGGACAGCCGTCCGAGCCACGGCCGGTACCCGCGCCGCCGACCGTCCTCCGCGCCGGCGCCAGGCCGACGTCGGCACCGACCGTCGGGGTATTGGTCCCGTCGGCGCACTACTACTACCCGCGGGTCGTCGCCGGAGTGCAGACGGTGGCCGCCGAACGTGGCGTCCGCGTGGTCATCGGCCTGAGCGACTACACGTACCCGAACGACGCTCAGCAGATCTCGGAGCTGGCCGCGTCCGGCGCGACCGGGCTGCTGGTGGCCTCCGCCACGGGCCACACCCTTCCTCAGGAACAGCTCGAACGACTGCGGGCCGGCGGACTCCCCTTCGTACTGATGGAACGTCAGCCGCACGACCGCTACGCACCGTGCGAGTTCGTGGCCACCGATCACCGACAGGGCGCGTTCGGCGCGGTCGGTCACTTCAAGGGCCTTGGTCACGACCGGGTGGGGCTGTTCACCAACGGCAGCCCCACGGCACCCCTGCTCCGCGAGGGGTACGAGGCGGCCGTACGGCGCCTGGACCTCGCCTCCGGCGCGCCTGTCCTGGACAGCGGGCGCCCCAGGCTCGAACCCGAGGAGGCCACCCGGCTCTACGACCGGTTCGTCAAGGAGTGCCTGGATGACGGCACTCGGGCCGCACTGGTGCACTCCGACCACGACGCGATCGAGTTGATGAGGCGGATGCGCGCCCACGGTCTGCGTACGCCGGACGATCTCGCGCTGATCGCCTACGACGACGAGATAGCCTCCTTGGCCGATGTGCCCCTGACGGCGGTGGCGCCACCCAAGCACGAGGTCGGCGCGCAGGCAGCGCGGCTCCTCCTGGACCGCCTCGAAGCGACTGACCCGTCGGCCGTACCCGTCCGCCAGTTGCTCATCCAGCCCCGCCTGATCATCAGGTCCTCCTGCGGAGCCGCCGCCCGGGGCTGAGCAACCTCTCTCGCCACCACGTCGGAGTGTGTGCCGTCACGGTTCAACCTGACGTTTTCCATTGACACTTGGTGCGCCCAAGCGCAGCATTGTGAAGCATTCTGTTGCTTGGTGAGTCACGTGTGCCGCAACGCTTCAGCGAGTCGCCGAGGACCGGCCAGTCACCTCGGCTGGTCAACTGCCGCTTCGGAGAGAACCGCCTCGAGAACCCGCCCTATCCAAAGTTGTCATGAACCCGTCGTTCGTCATGCGCGAGAGGTGCGGAAAGTGGACATGGGACAAGGACCTGAGCAACGACCGGCCGGTGTGCGCCGCCGAACGGTACTGCTGGGCGCCGCGGCCGGCGCCGGAACGGCGGTGCTCGGCGCCGGCGTCGCCCCCACGCAGGCACACGCCGCGACATTCGTCCGGGGCGCGGACATCAGCTGGATGCCGCAGATGGAGGCGCAGGGCTACTACTGGAACAACAACGCCGGAGTGCGGCAGGACCTGTTCACCATCCTCAAGGGGTACGGCATCACCGCGATCAGCCTGCGGACCTGGGTCAACCCCTCCAGCGATCCGGCCAACGGGCACTGCGGCATCGAGGAGACCGCGCGGCTGGCACGGCGGGCCAAGGACGCCGGACTACAAGTCCTCATCGGTTTCCACTTCGGCGACACCTGGAACTCGGCCGGTGTACAGAACCCGCCGGCGGCCTGGGCCGGCATGAACTACAGCCAGATGCGCGATGCCATGTACGACTACGTCTACCACTCGTGCAACATCATCAAGTACTACGGCGTGACGCCGGCCTGGGTGAAGATCGGCAACGAGTCCAACTCCGGCATCTGCAAACCGATCGGCAGCCTCAGCCGCCCGGACCAGATGACGGGCCTGCTGAACGCCGCGTACGACATGTCCAAGCAGGTCTTCCCGGCCACCCCGGTGCTGGTGCATCTGGCCCAGCCGCAGAACCTCACCGGCGTCCAGAACTTCCTCGACGCCTACCGGGACAACGGCGGGAAGTGGGACATCACCGGCCTGTCCTCGTACGCGCAGGGCGGCAACGTGCCCGGGGTGCTGGCCAACATGAAGACCATCCAGTCCGGCTACGGCAAGCCGGTCATGCAGGTGGAGTACGGCGGTCCGGTGGGCAAACCCACCCAGGTACGCGACTCCCTGCGGGCGTTCATCACCGGACTGCAGGGCTTCGGCGGCCTGGGCACCTTCTTCTGGGAGCCGGAGGGCTACCCCTCGTTCAACAGCTACAACAGCTCAGCCTGGGACGACAGCACCCGACGCCCCACGGCCGCCATGGACGGCTTCCGCTGAACCCGTCCGACCGGTGCGGTTGGCCGACCGACTGAGGCGAACCGTTGTCAGCCGCGCCAGGAACATCCTCAGCCATCTGGAGCGAGCCGTGAAACCTGCCCTGAGCGTGACACCTGGCCTTGTGATCGCGACCGCCGTGTTCCTCCTGAGCCCCGTCGCCACCGCCCCCGGTCCGGCGGCCGTGAGCAGCGCGGCAGCCGCGGACAGCGCGGGGGCGATGCACAGCGCGGCGGCCATGCACAACGCGGCGGCCGGAAAGGTCTACTACGTCGCCCCGAGCGGCAGCGACACCGCCGCGGGAACGCAGTCCGCTCCCTGGGCGTCGATCGCCCATGCACAGACCGTCGTCGAGGCAGGGGACACGGTGTATTTCCGGGGCGGCACGTACGCCTACACCCGCGGGATCAACGCCTGCAAGAGCCAGACGGACAGAGTCGACGCGATCACCCTGAACAAGAGCGGCAGTTCAGGCAGTCCGATCCGTTACCTCGCCCACCCCGGGGAAAAGCCCGTCTTCGACTTCTCAGGCATGACGGACGACTGCCGGATCAAGGGCTTCGACGTCACCGGCAGTTGGCTCCACCTCAAGGGGCTGGAGGTCACCGGCGTGCCGCAGAACAACAAGCTGAACCACGAGTCCTGGGGGATCTGGATCTCGGGAAGCAACAACACGTTCGAACAGCTCGACTCCCATCACCACATGGGGCCGGGCCTGTTCATCCAGAAGGGCGGCGGCAATCTCGTTCTCAACTCGGATTCACATGACAACTACGATCTCAACAGCTCCGGCGGGGCCGGCGAGAACGCGGACGGATTCGGTGCGCACATCTCGGCCGGCAGTCCCGGGAACGTGTTCCGGGGCTGTCGCGCGTGGTGGAACTCCGACGACGGGTTCGATCTCATCAGCGCCTACTCGTCCGTGACCATCGAGAACTCCTGGGCATGGCGGAACGGGTACGTACCGGGCACGACCACGGGAGCCGGCAACGGGAGCGGCTTCAAGGCGGGTGGCTACGGCGGCGACTACGACGCCGGGGCCGTCAAGCACACCGTCCGCACGTCGGTGGCCTTCGCCAACAAGGCGGCGGGCTTCTACGCCAACCACCACCCGCTCGCCAACGACTTCTTCAACAACACCGGCTACGGCAACCGCCCCGACTTCAACATGCTCGGAGTCGACGCGAACGGCGCCGCCGTCGGCCGGGGAAACCTCCGTAACAACATCGCCTACACCGGCACCCTGACGTCGAACATGACCGGCACGAACGCCACGTCCAACTCCTGGAACCTGGGCATCAGCCTGTCCGACGCGCAGTTCCGGAGTGTGTCGACGTCCGGCTGGGACGCGCCCCGCGCAGCCGACGGCGGCATGCCCGTGCTGCCCAACCTCCGCCTCGCGGCGAACAGCGCGCTGATCAACAAGGGCGTCGACGTCGGCCTGCCCTACAGCGGGCAGGCACCGGACCTCGGCGCCTTCGAAGCCTCCTGACCAGACCGCCGCGGTGCACGACCAGGCTGCCGGGGTGCCGATCCACAGGTTGGCGATGATCACCCACCCCTGACTCTCACCGCAGGTCCGGCGCCCTCACCTGCCCGCACGCCACCTCTGTGCTTCTGGTCACATGGTCATCACCTTCTGCTATTTACTAGGACGTCCTACTATCTCTAGAGCCAGAGCTCCCCCGATCTGTCCGGGAAGGCCCCGATGAGCGACCTGCACCGTCCCGTACATCCTGTCCGCTTGGTCACCGCGTCCGCCCTGTTCGACGGGCACGACGCGTCGATCAACATCATGCGGCGGATCTTCCAGTCCCAGGGCGCCGAGGTGATCCACCTGGGACACAACCGGTCGGTACAGGAGGTCGTGGACGCGGCACTGGAGGAGGACGCCCACGGTGTGGCGGTCTCGTCCTACCAGGGCGGACATGTCGAGTACTTCGAGTACCTGGTCGAGTCGCTGCGCGCGCAGGGAGCGGACCACGTCCGTGTGGTGGGCGGTGGCGGCGGCGTGATCGTTCCCGAGGAGATCACCCGGCTGCGCGGGAACGGGGTGACCATCTTCTCTCCCGAGGACGGGCAACGGATGGGCCTCGCCGGGATGGTCAACTCGGTCGTGCGGGACTGTGACTTCGACCTGTGGGACGGCAAGCCCGCCGACGCGTCCGCCGTGCTGGCCGGCGACCGGTTCGCGATCGCCCGCGCCATCACCGGCGCCGAACTCGGCAAGCTGCCGAAGGACTTCCTGGAGCAACTGGGTGCCACCGCCCGGCCGGTTCCGGTACTCGGCATCACCGGCACCGGAGGGTCGGGGAAGTCGTCGCTGACCGACGAGTTGGTGCGCCGCTTCCGTGTGGACCAGCAGGACAAACTGCGGATCGCGGTGATCGCGGTCGACCCGACCCGACGCCGTGGTGGCGGAGCGCTGCTCGGTGACCGGATCCGGATGAACTCCCTCGACGGAAGCCGGGTGTTCTTCCGGAGCCTGGCCACCCGTGGCAGTCACGAGCTGCCCGAGCACCTGTCCGACGTGATCGGCGTGGTGAAGGCCGCCGGATTCGACCTGGTGATCGTGGAGACGCCGGGTATCGGACAAGGCGACGCGGCGATCGTGCCGTTCGTCGACACCTCGCTGTACGTGATGACGCCGGAGTTCGGTGCCGCCTCGCAGCTGGAGAAGATCGACATGCTCGACTTCGCCGACGTGGTGGCGATCAACAAGTTCGAGCGGCGCGGAGCCAAGGACGCGATGCGCGACGTGGGCCGCCAACTGGTCCGCAACCGCGAGGCGTTCGGCATGAGGCCGGAGGACATGCCGGTGTACGGCACGTCGGCGGCGACCTTCAACGACGACGGCGTCACCGCCCTGCACCAGCACCTGAAGACCGTGCTCGCCGAGAAGGGGCTGCCCTTGTCGGAGGGTGCCCTGGCGCCGGTCGACGTCCGCCATTCCTCCGGCATCCGGCAGGTGGTGCCGGCGGACCGGGTGCGCTACCTCGCCGAGATCACCGACACCGTCCACGCCTACCACACCGCGACCGGTCAACTGGCCGAAGCGGCACGGCGGGTGCAGCGCCTGGAGTCGGTCAAGGGCGAGCTCGTCGAGGCCGGCTCCGACGCCGGAAACGTGCAGGCGCTGCTAGACGACGCCCACAGGCAGCTCCCGCAGGACATCAGCGAGCAGATAGCGAAGTGGCCCGCCGTCATCGCCGCCTACTCCGGTGACGAGCAGGTGGTGAAGGTCCGCGACAAGGAGATCCGCACCAAGCTGACCCGCGAGTCACTCTCCGGCAACAAGATCCCCCGCGTCGCGCTGCCCCGTTTCACCGACCACGGGGAACTCGTGGGGTTCTGGCGCCGGGAGAACCTGCCCGGCCACTTCCCTTTCACCGCAGGGGTGTTCCCCTTCAAGCGCGACAACGAGGACCCGGCACGGATGTTCGCCGGCGAGGGTGACCCGTTCCGCACCAACCGGCGCTTCAAGCTGCTCTCCGAGGGCCAGCCGGCCACCCGCCTGTCCACCGCCTTCGACTCCGTCACCCTCTACGGCCGTGACCCGGACGAACGCCCCGACATCTACGGCAAGGTCGGCACCTCCGGCGTCTCGGTGGCCACGCTCGACGACATGAAGGCGCTCTACGACGGCTTCGACCTGGTCGCGCCGACGACCTCGGTCTCGATGACGATCAACGGGCCCGCGCCGACCATCCTGGCCTTCTTCCTCAACACCGCCATCGACCAGCAGAACGACCGCTTCCGGGCCGCCGAGGGCCGCGACCCCTCACCGGAGGAGGCGACCGAACTGCGCGCACACGCCCTGGCGAACGTGCGCGGCACGGTGCAGGCCGACATCCTCAAGGAGGACCAGGGCCAGAACACCTGCCTGTTCTCCACCGAGTTCTCCCTGCGGATGATGGCCGACATCCAGGAGTGGTTCATCGCCCACAAGGTCCGCAACTTCTACTCGGTGTCCATCTCCGGCTACCACATCGCCGAAGCCGGCGCGAACCCCATCAGCCAGCTCGCCTTCACCCTGGCCAACGGCTTCACCTACGTCGAGGCCTACCTGGCCCGTGGCATGCGCATCGACGACTTCGCGCCCAACCTGTCGTTCTTCTTCTCCAACGGCATGGACCCCGAGTACTCCGTCCTGGGCCGCGTCGCCCGGCGCATCTGGGCCGTCGCGATGAAGGAGAAGTACGGCGCGGGCGACCGTTCCCAGAAGCTGAAGTACCACGTGCAGACCTCCGGGCGCTCCCTGCACGCGCAGGAGATGGACTTCAACGACATCCGCACCACCCTCCAGGCGCTCATCGCCATCTACGACAACTGCAACAGCCTGCACACCAACGCCTACGACGAGGCCGTCACCACCCCCACCGAGGACTCCGTCCGACGGGCCCTGGCCATCCAGCTGATCATCAACCGGGAGTGGGGCCTCGCGATGAACGAGAACCCCCTCCAGGGCTCCTTCGTCATCGACGAACTCACCGACCTGGTCGAGGAAGCCGTCCTCCAGGAGTTCGAGCGGATCAGCGAACGCGGCGGTGTGCTCGGCGCCATGGAGACGGGCTACCAGCGAGGCCGTATCCAGGACGAGTCGATGCTCTACGAGCAGCGCAAGCACGACGGCACCCTGCCCATCATCGGCGTCAACACCTTCCGCAACCCGCACGCGGACACCGCCGAACCCGGCACCATCGAACTCGCCCGCGCCACGGAGGACGAAAAGCAGTCCCAGCTGGAGCGCGTGCGTACCTACCAGGCCTCCCACCAGGAGCCGGCCCACGCAGCCCTGGCCGCCCTCAAGGACGCGGCGATGGAAGGCGGGAACGTCTTCGCCGTCCTGATGGACGCCGCCCGGGTCTGCTCACTGCAGCAGATCACCGACGCGTTCTTCGAGGTCGGCGGCCAGTACCGCCGTAACGTCTGACCCAACGAACAGGACAACAGATGGATCCCGTCACCCGTCTCGGCGTCGTCGGCTGCGGCCTCATGGGCTCCGGCATCGCCGAAGTCGCCGCCCGCAGCGGCATCGACGTCCGCGTCGCCGAAGCCACCCCCGACGCGGTCGAGGCAGGCCGCCGCCGTATCACCGCGTCCCTCGACCGAGCGGTGCGCCGCGGCAAACTCGGCGAGGAGCAACGCGAACAGGCCCTCGCCCGGCTCTCCTACACCCACGACCTCGGCGACCTGGCCGACCGCCAGTTCGTCATCGAGGCCGTCGCCGAGAACCGCGACATCAAGACCGACATCCTGCAGAAGCTGGACAAGACGCTGGAGGACCCGGCGGCGGTCCTGGCCACCAACACATCGTCGATCCCCATCGTCGACCTCGCTGTCGTGACCGAACGGCCCGGCCAGGTCATCGGCATGCACTTCTTCAACCCCGTGCCGGTGCAGCAGTTGGTCGAGCTCATCCCCGCCCTCACCACCGCCCCGGACACGATCCAGCGCACCCGCGACCTGGCCGCGGCGCTCGGCAAGCAGCCCATCCAGGCACCCGACCGCTCCGGCTTCGTCGTCAACGCCCTCCTCGTTCCCTACCTGCTCAGCGCGGTCCGCATGGTGGAGTCCGGTGCCGCGCGCCCCGACGACATCGACCAGGGCATGGAACTCGGCTGCGCCCACCCCATGGGCCCGCTCCGCCTGCTCGACCTCATCGGCCTGGACACCGCCCAGGCCGTCGCCGAGTCCATGTACGAGGAGTTCAAGGAGCCGCTCTACGCGCCCCCCGCCCTGTTGCGCCGCATGGTCGCCGCCGGCCACCTCGGACGCAAGAGCGGTCGCGGGTTCTATGCGTACGACTCCTCGGTTCCGGGCGGCTGAGGTCGTAGGGCCTGCTCACCGCAGCCGGCGGAAGAGCGCGGCCGGTGCCTGTCCATGGCCGACGCGCATCGCGACGATCCCGAGTTCGAGGCCTGGTGACCAGCGCCGCGGTGTTCGTCCTGCATCTGGTGCAGTCCTCCCCCAGCATGCTCACCGAGCAGACCGTCTATCTCAGCGCCTCCGGCCTCGCCGGCACAGTCCGCTTCGTCGTCCTGCCCAACTGGCCGTACCGTACCTGCGAACGCATTCGGGTGGGTGGCACTTGCCACCCACCCGAATGCGTCTGCGTCGGCGCGCCCGCAGGACTTCCTCAGGACTGCGGACGGCTACCGTGGTTCGCGCCGTTCTTGCGGCGGGCCCTCTTCTTGCGACGTCGCTTCGACGACATCGAACCTCCTCTTTTCTAGCTTTGGCCACTATCCACCGGATTGTCGCCTCTGGTGACTACAGAGCCCCTTTCCAGCCGACGCGACGGCAAACACACACGATGCGGATGCACATGGGTGGCCTGCGTCAAGGTTGTGGACCGACTTGGCTCGTCGGACGGCTCGACGGCGGAGGCACACCGTTCGGGCGGACGTGCCGCCGCACCGCCAGCAGGTCTGCGGACTTCTCGGGCTGGACCGGAGTCGCGGGTCCCGCCACCGAGCCGGCCACCGTCCGTCCATCGATGTGCGCCGAACATCACCGTGCACCGTCGCGCACACCGCGTGGTCCCCGAACTGGGTTCCAGGCCGCTTCAGAAGAGGGCCCTACACCGGCTGCCTCTTGAGTTGCCGATACATGGATGCGGATCGTGCCCCGTGTGGTGCCTCGTCAGTCCGCCCGCACCGGATGCGTGAGGTTCGCTCCGGTGGCCGGGTCGAACACGTGGGCCTTGGCCATGTCGACCTGCAGCTCTACCGGTTCGCCCTCGCGGGCGCGCGTGGCGGCGTCCAGGCGGGCCACGATGTGATCGGCGTCGGCGCCGGTATCGCGCAGGCCCGAGTCCTTGGCGAGCTCCTCCAGTTCGGTGGTCCTCGCGGGCCCGCCCTCCGCGGTGAAGTAGACGTACACGTCGGAGCCCAGCGACTCCAGTACCTCCACGGTGGCGGTGTAGACCGGGCCCGTCCGGTCCCGGTCGTGGGACACGGCCACGTCCTCGAATGCCTCCGGTCGTAGCCCGACGATGACCTCGCGGGGCGCGTTCTGCCTTTCCAGCTCCTGCCTCGTACGGCCGTCGAGAGTCAGGTCGCCCAGCGGCGAGCGCAGGGCACCGCCCTCCAACGTGGCGTTCAGGAAGTTCATCGCCGGGGAGCCGATGAATCCCGCGACGAAGATGTTGCGCGGCCAGTCGTACAGTTCGGCAGGTGTGCCGATCTGCTGGACCAGGCCCTGTCTCATGACCACGACGCGGTCACCGAGCGTCATCGCCTCGGTCTGGTCGTGGGTGACGTACACGGTGGTGGTGCCGAGGCGCCGCTGCAGCCGGGAGATCTGAGTGCGCATCTGCACCCGGAGTTTGGCGTCCAGGTTGGACAGCGGCTCGTCCATCAGGAACGCCTTGGGATCACGGACGATCGCCCGCCCCATGGCCACCCGTTGGCGCTGACCACCCGAGAGGTTGGCGGGCTTGCGGTCCAGGTGCTCGGTGAGGTCGAGGATCCGGGCGGCTTCCGTCACCTTGGCGTTGATGGTGTCCTTGTCCACCTTGGCCAGGCGCAGCGGGAACCCCATGTTCTCCCGGACGTTCATGTGCGGGTACAGGGCATAGCTCTGGAACACCATGGCGACGTCGCGTTCCTTGGGAGGCAGGTCGTTGACGACTCGCTCTCCGATGCGCAGGGTGCCCTCGGTGATGTCCTCAAGTCCGGCGATCATGTTCAGGGTGGTGGACTTGCCGCAGCCCGACGGCCCTACCAGGATCACGAACTCGCCGTCGGCGATCTCGAGGTCCACGTCCTTCACGGCGAGGGCCCCGTCGGGAAAGCGCTTGGTCACTCCCTCGAGGATGATCTCGGCCATGGATGGTGCCTCCTTGCCTTCATGCCTTTCGGTTCCGAGCCCTGCGGTCGGTGTCTCGGACCGGTGGCCGGTCTGCCGCGGTCGGCCCGTTCACCCCTTGACTGCCCCGGAGGTCAGTCCGGCGACGATCCGCCGCTGGAAGAACAGGACGAAAACGATGATCGGGATGGTGATGACCACAGCGGCGGCGGCGATCGACCCTGTGGGCTGCTGGAACTGGGAGCTCCCGGTGAAGAACGCGATCGCGGCCGGCACCGTGCGCGCGGACTCGGTGGACGTCAGCGAGATCGCGAACAGGAAGTCGTTCCAGCAGAAGATGAACACGAGAATCGCCGTGGTGAACACGCCCGGCGCGGCCAGCGGCACGATCACCCTCCGGAAGGCCTGCGCGGGCGTCGCCCCGTCGACCTTGGCGGCCTTCTCCAGATCCCAGGGGATCTCCCGGAAGAACGCCGACAGGGTGTAGATCGCGAGCGGCAGCGAGAAGGTCATGTACGGGATGATCAGCCCGATCCAGGTGTCGAAGATCCCGATGATCCGCTCGATGTTGAACAGGGGTGACACCAGGGAGATCGGGGGGAACATGGCGATCAGCAGTGACATGCCGATGAGCACCCGCTTGCCGGGGAAGCGCAGCCTGGCCACCGCATAGGCGGCCATGGTGCCAAGCGCCACGGCGATCACCGTGGAGATCAGGGCGATACCGATCGAGTTGATCAGTGCGCGGGTGAACTCGGAGGTCTTGAAGATCCCGCTGTAGTTCTCCCAGGTCCATTCCCTGGGGATGTAGTCGCCGTCCGTCAGGGTGCTGGGCTTCTTGAACGACAGCGCGGCGATCCACCACACCGGGAACAGTGCGTACAGGACCACCACCACGTTCACGACGCCCCATCGGGCTGCGTGCGTCCTTCCCACGGCGGCCATCAGCGCTTCACCTCCGCACCGGGTGCCGCCGCGCCGAACAGTTTGACGAAGGCGAAGGCGATGATCCCCACGCAGATGAAGATCAGGACCGAGATCGCCGACCCGATGCCCAGGTTCAGCGCGGTGAACAGGTTGTCGTAACCGAGGATCGACAGGGAGCCGGTCCCCTGTGCCCCCGCGGTCAGGATGTAGATGTTGTCGAAGATGCGGAAGGCGTCCAGGGTGCGGAAGAGCAGCGCGACCAGGATGGCCGGCTTCATCAGCGGCAGCATGATCTTGACGAAGCGCTGCCAGGGCGTGGCACCGTCGACCATGGCCGCCTTCAGGGTCTCCTCGGGGACCAGGGCGAGACCCGCGAGCAGCAGCAGGGCCATGAACGGCGTCGTCTTCCACACCTCGGCGAGGACGATCAGCCACAGGGCCGGCCACTGCTCGGTCAGCGGGGCGTCGCCGCTGGGCAGCAGCTCTGCGAGGTACCCGAGGTCCGGGGTCCAGGCGTACTGCCAGGAGAAGGCGGCGACGACGGTGACGATCCCGTACGGGATGAGGACCGCGGTGCGCACGGTGCCGCGCCAGAAGATCGTCCGGTGCATCACCAGGGCGAGCGCCATGCCGAGGGCCAGTTCGATGATCACGGACACGCCGGTGATGAACACCGTGACCCAGAAGGCGTCCCACCAGAACGGGGAGGACAGCACCGATCCGTAGTTGCTCAGGCCCACGAACTTCGCCTGTCCTGGGAAGCGCAGGTCGTACCGCTGGAGGGACAGGTAGACGGCGTACCCGATGGGGTAGGCGGTCACGGCGATCATCACGACGACGGCGGGCGCGCAGAGCAGCCAGCCGAGCCGCCGCTCCTGCCGGGCGCCCGCCGAGAGTGCCGCCCGGTCCGGCCCCGCCTGCTCCGTCTCCGCCTCGGGCGGCGGGGTTCCGGCCGGTTGTGCCCGCGTGCTCATCTCGGGCCTTCCGAGGACGAGGCCCGCGCACCGCGGCGCAGACTGACGGAGTGGTGCGGGAGGTGGTGGTTCACGGGATCACACCCTCGGATCGCAGGGCATCGTCGATCTGTTCCCTGATGGTGTTGACCGAGCTCTCCGGTTTGATCCCGGACGGCGGAGACAGCGTGTGGGAGACCGCGATCGACACGTTCTGGTAGGCCGGAGTGATCGGGCGCACGCTCGCCGACTGCAGGGCGGCCAGCACTTCCCGGGAGAAGGGGTACGCCTTCATGAAAGCGGGCTCGTCGTACAGGGCGCGCAGGGTGGGCGGCAGGCCGCCCTCGAGGGCGGCGGTGAGCTGGTTCTCCCGGTTGCGCAGGCACAGGGCGGCCTCGAAGGCCAGGTCGGGGTGGCGAGAGTAGGCGCTCACGGCCAGATCGATGCCGCCGATGGTGGGCCTCGCCGGGCGGTTGGCGTCGACCCGCGGGTACGGTGCCCAGCGGAAGTTCTTGAACAGTGCGGGGTTGTTGGCCTTCATCGACGGATAGACGAACGGGTAGTTGAGCTCGAACGCCGCCGCCCCCGACTCCATGGCGAGGCGGTTCTGGTCCTCCATCTGGTTGGGCAGGGAGGGGTCCG
Organism: Streptomyces sp. NBC_00076; assembly: GCF_045041235.1. Classification (NCBI taxonomy): domain Bacteria; kingdom Bacillati; phylum Actinomycetota; class Actinomycetes; order Kitasatosporales; family Streptomycetaceae; genus Streptomyces; species Streptomyces sp. NBC_00076. Next base: position 9,220,166 of record NZ_CP108242.1, on the reverse strand, counting down.
CGGCCGGGGACTTCGCCAGATCACGCATGACCGCCGCGGCCCGCACAGCAGGAGGGCCGAGAGAGGGCTCGGTCGCGCTCGCGTTGAGGATGGAGCCGCCCGCACTGTTGATCAGCGTGTTGAACCAGACGGTCAGGCCCTCGTACTGGGCGCCCTGGATCTCCACGAAGTGCGGTTTGCCCTGCCGGGCGAGGGCGCCGGCCATGTCCAGCATCTCGGCCCAGGTCCTGGGTGGGGTGGGCACCAGGTCCTTGCGGTACCACAGGAGCTGGGTGTTGGTGTTGTACGGGACGGCGTACAGCTTGCCCTTCCAGGTCGAGGTCTGCAGCGGTACGCGCAGGGTGCCCTTGATGGCCTGCCGCCTCGCCGCCCCCGTCCATTCCCGGATCCAGCGAGCCTCGGCGAACTCCGCCGCCCAGGTGACGTCCAGGCCCAGGATGTCGAGCGAGTCGTCCTCGGCGGCGAGCCTGCGGACAAGCTGCTGGCGCTGGCCGTCCGCGGCCCGCGGGAGCTTGTTGTAGCTGATCCTGTAGCGGCCGCCCGACGCCTGGCTGCACCGGTCGGCCGCCTTCTGGAGCGCACCGGAGTCGTCGGGGAAGTTGTACCAGTTGAGGGTGGGCCTACCGGAACCCTCGTCGCTGCCACAAGCGGCGAGCGCTGACGCCAGCAACGGCAGTACGGCGAACGCCCGCAGCCAACGCGTCCTTCTGGGACGTCCCTTCTGGCCTGAAACGGGCCGGCAGCCGCACGTCGGGTGCACGCGCTCCACACCTCGCTTCCGGACAGTGGCGCGGTCGGACCGCGCAGCGGTTCCCTCACGGCGAACACTAAGTGGCACATAAAGCAAGATCAAGCACATATCGTATCTAATAACCCAAACAGGCCTACCGAGTTCGACCGCCGGGCATCTAGGACGAGAGCGCCGGGCGGAGTAGGCGGCAGGTTCTCGGGGGTGGCCGCCGGGAAGTCGCGGGCGGTGCCGACCGGTGCGGAAAGCAGGCAAGTCAACGGGGGTCGCACGGCGCACGTCGACCGGGTCGAGGTGCGCTACAGCCCGTCAAGTGCGCTGGTCCTCAACGGGCCCCGAACCGGTCCCGAAAAATGATCAAGGGCCGTTTCAGATTCCTCTGAAACGGCCCCGGACCCGCGACTTCGTAAAGTCGGGACGACAGGATTTGAACCTGCGACCCCTTGACCCCCAGTCAAGTGCGCTACCAAGCTGCGCCACGTCCCGATGCGCTCGCACGGTCGCCCGTGTGAGCGCGCGGGTCAACCCTACCCCATACGCGTACGTCAGCCGCGCGCGCCGGGAGCCGCGGCCACCTGCGCCTCCGCGGCGGCGTCACCCGCGGCGAGGGGGCGGCCCGTCACACGACCGCCGGGCCGGACCGGCACCAGCAGCGCGGCCAGCGCCGCGGCCAGGCAGAGCACGGCGAGCAGGGTGAAGCCGTGGGTGTAGCCGGAGGCGTACGGCAGGCCGGAGGGCTGGAGGCGGCCGGTGACCAGGACGCTGGTGACCGCGGCGCCGATGGAGCCGCCGATGGTGCGGATGTTGGCGTTCATGCCGGTGGCCGCGCCGGTCTGGTCGGCGGGGACACTGCCCACGATCAGGTTGGCCATGGAGGCGAAGGCGAGGCCGATACCGAGGCCGAACAGTCCCGCGACGAGGGCGATCTGCCATTGCTCGTCGTGCCAGAGGGCGAGGATGCCGCAGGCGAGCGCGCCGAGCGCGGCGCCGGCCGTCAGGAGGACCTTGGCGCCGAGGACCGGCTCCAGTCGGCCGCTGAGCACGCCGGAGAGGAACATCGCGATCAGCATCGGCAGCATGAGCAGTCCGGTGGCGGTGACGCTCGCGCCGAAGCCGTACCCGGCCGACGACGGGGTCTGTACGAAACCGGGCAGGAAGGACCAGATCGCGTACATGCCGGCGCCGAAGAGGAACGCGGCGGTGTTGGTGGTCCACACGGCCGGCAGGCGCATGACCCGCAGGTCGATCAGCGGGGTGCGGGAGCGGGCCTCGGCGGCGAGCCACAGCGCGAACAGGACGACCGCGGCGGCGAACAGACCGAGCACCCGCGCCGAGCCCCAGCCCCACACGGCCGCCTGGCTGAGCGGCAGCAGCAGGGCGACCAGCCAGGCCGACAGCAGTGCGGCACCGAGCCAGTTGACCTGCCCCTGCGCCCGGGTGGGCGACTCGGGTACGTATCGCACGGCGATGATCGTGGCGGCCGTCACGATGGCGACCGGAATCCAGAACAGCCACCGGTAGTCCAGCGCGGTGACGATGGGTCCGGCGGCGACCATGCCGACGCCGCCGCCCGCCGCGATCACGGCGGACAGGTTGCTGATGCTGCCGCCCACCTCCGAGGGGGCGAACTCGTCCCGGATGATGCCGAAGGAGAGGGGGACCAAGGCGCCGCCGACGCCCTGGACGACCCTGGCGACGATCAGGACGCCGATGCTCGGCGCGAGCGCGGCGAGCAGACAGCCGACCGCCACGGTCATCAGAACGGCGACGAGGGTGCGCTTCTTGCCGATCAGGTCGCCGACCCGGCCGAGGATCGGGGTGAAGATCGAGGCGGACAGCAGATAGGCGGTCATCACCCAGGTCGCGGTGGACTGGGAGGTGTGCAGCGCGTGCTGGACGGTCGGCAGGGCCGGCGCAATCAGCGACTGCAGCATGGAGAACACACCGGCGCCGGCCGCGAGGACGGCGAAGGTGAGACGGGTGGACTTGCTGGGCATGGGAGGTGCCTCTCCGAACACGGGGTGCGGCCGAAGCCTCGACCCACGGTCGTGCGGGCCCGGAGTGCGCCGGGGGCGCCACGGGGACGGCCGTGGTGAGCGGTCGCGGAAAGGTGGTGGACCCTCGGGCGACGCACGCGCGGGCCCGCGGTCAGTACGGGAACGGGACTGCGGGGTGTCGTCCCGTCGCCGATGCGTGCGGCCGCACGCATCCACGGCGAGCGCACCCCGCACTGCTAAAGTGGAGGTACCCCTCCACTGTAGCGGAGGCGTACCTCCGCTTCAACCTCGTCCCCGCCCGGGAGGCAGCCGTGACCGCCCAGTCGTTCCCCGTCAGCGAGATCGTCGCGTCCCGGCGACCGCACCGGAAGGACGCCGCCCGCAACTACGACGCCCTGCTGGCCGCCGCCCGCGACGCGTTCGCGGAGCACGGCGCGGAGGCCTCCCTGGAGGACGTCGCCCGGCGCGCGGGCGTCGGCATCGGCACGCTGTACCGGAACTTCCCCACCCGCCGCCACCTCTTCGAGAGTGTCTACGCGGACGAGGTCAACGCCCTGTGCCAGGTCGCCGAGGAGGTCGCCGACCGGGGCCCCTGGGAAGCCCTGGCGGCCTGGCTGGACCGGTTCGCGGGCTACATGGTCACCAAGCGGGCCGTCCGCGAGGCGCTCAACGACGAGTCGGAGATCTTCGCCGCGTGCCGCGAGTCGATGTACGCGGCCGGCGGCCCGCTGTTCGAACGGGCCCAGAAGGCGGGCGCGGCACGCACCGACATGGGCTTCTCCGACCTGCTGCGGATGGTCGCGGGCATCACCGGCACCGCCTTCGACGACGACGCCCAGCGCGATCGGGTGCTCTGCGTAGCTCTCGACGGCGTGCGCGCCAGGCACTGAGATCAGTTCGGTATGAGACCTGTCTGGTTTCTTATTGCCTGACGCAAGTAAGTTCGGTCACATGTCCCTCCTTGCCCGGCCGACGGTGGCCACCCTCGCCGCCAAGGCGATGCAACGCATGACCGCGCTCGCCGACCGGCGCTCCGGCGGCCGCGGCTCCGCGGCGGCCTCGCACGCACGCTTTCCCGAATTCCCGCGCACGGTACGGGACTTGACCATCCCGACTTCGATCGCGCCGGCCCGGGCGACGGTGTATCTGCCCGCGCCCGCAACAGCCGCCGGGAAGACCTCCGAGGAGATCTCCCAGCAGACCGCGAAGACCGCCCCGCCCGTGCATGTCAACTTCCACGGCGGCGGTTACGTCGTGGCGCTCACCGAACTCGACGACCCCCTGTGCCGTTTCCTGGCGGCGGAAGCCGGGGTGGTGGTGATCAACGTGGACTACGTGGTCGCACCGCAGCACCCGTTCCCTGCGCCGCCCCGGCAGGCCTACGAGATCGTCCGCTGGGTGGCCGAAAACGGCGCCGAGCAGGGCTGGGACGGCGACCGGCTCACGGTGGGCGGGCAGAGCGCCGGTGGCGGGCTCGCGGCGGCCGTGGCCCGGCAGGCGCTGGAGGAGGACGGCCCCTCGATCGCCCTCCAGGTGCTGCACTACCCCCCGCTGGACCTGGCGACCGGTGCCAGGTCCAAGCGCGCCGCCGTGGCCCGGCCGGTGCTGCGGCCCTGGATGGCCGACATCTTCGACACCTCGTACGTCCCGGACGCGCGGCTGCGGACCGACCGGCTGGTGTCGCCCGCCCACCCCTCGGACACCGCGGACCTGACAGGCATCGCCCCGGCCCTCGTCGTCACGGCCGAGTACGACCTGCTGCGGACGGAGGCGGCGAACTACGCCGACCGGCTGCGGAAGACGGGGTCCCTGCTCGGGCACCACGACGTGGCGGGGGCCGACCACGGCTACGACGGCTCGGACGACGAGAAGGCCAGGGAGACGTACACGCTGATCGCACGCCATGTGCGGGAGGCCGTGCACCCGTGAGGCAGCGGATGCCGCGGGCCGTTCGGGGGACGGTCGGCGGCATCCGGCCCTGGTGGTCCGTTCAGGTGGTCGGCGCGGTCGGGGACGATGCCTGACTTCTCGGCGTTCTCGGTGAGTTCGCGCCACACGTTCGGCGCCACCGGGATCCCCGCCCGGCCCGCGCCACCTCCATCTCCACCACGGCGCCGCCCCATCGGGGTGGTCAGTGCGCGCTGACCAGTTCCTGATCGGCGCCGCCCCTCGACGCTTCCTTGGAACCGCGCACCGCGGCGATGCCGATGAAGACCATGGACGACACTCCGGCGAGCGCGAAGGCGGTGAAGCCCCAGTCGCCGTTGCCCGCGGCGAGCAACTGGCCGCCGAGCCAGGGCCCGAAGACGGCGCCGAAGCGGCCCATGCCTGAGGTCCAGCCGACCGCGGTGGCACGGTTGTCGGCGTGGGAGCGGATCGACACCGTCGCGTAGATCATCGTCTGGGCGCTGTTGAGGAACACGCCCGTCAGGAAGACGACGACCATGGTCACGCTCATCGGCATGTGCACGCTGAGCAGGAACACCCCGGCGGCGGTCAGGGCGAACCAGATCGCCGAGATGCGCGGGGCTCCGAAGCGGTCCGCGGCTCGCCCGGCGACCAGCATGCCCACGATGCCGCCGAGGTTGAAGACGACCACGAAGGACAGGGCCGAGCCCAGTTCGTAGCCCTCGGCCCGCATCAGGGTGGGCAGCCAGGTGGCGACGCCGTAGACCAGGAGGAGGCCGCCGAAGGAGGCGAGCCAGTACAGCAGGGTCTGGATCCACTCGCCGCCACGGAAGAGGTCGACCAGGTTGGTCCAGCGGTCGGCCGCGCCCCGCTTGCCCGACTTCGCGGCCGGAAGCTCGACGTCGTAGCGGTCGGCCAGCGTGCGGGCCTCGTCGGTTCGGCCCTTGGCGACCAGGAAGCTCAGCGACTCGGGCAGGAACCTGGCGAGCACCGGGGCGAAGAGCAGCGGGAGCACGCAGACCCAGAAGGCGGCCCGCCAGCCGACCGGGTCGACGAGCCACTTGGCCACATAGGCGGAGAGGATGCCGCCCGCGTGGTGCGCGGTCATCAGGAGGCCTATGACGATGGCGGCGCGGCCGCGCGGGGCGTAGTCGGAGACCATGCTGATCGCGGTGGGCAGCAGGCCGCCGAGGCCGACGCCTGCCAGGGTCCGGCCGAGGCCGAAGACCGCCACGCTGTCCGCCGTCGCGCACACCCCGGAGGCCAGCGAGAAGAGCGTCACGGAGGCGACCATCAGCGTCTTGCGGCCGACCCGGTCGGCGATCGTGCCGGCGGTCAGGGCACCGACCAGCATGCCGAAGGTGGCGTAGCTGCCGAGGTCGCCGGCGGTGTCCGGGGTGAGGCCGAAGGTCTTCGTCTCCAGCAGGTGCGGCAGCACCGAGCCGTAGATGAACATGTCGAGGCCGTCGAAGAGCACGGCCAGCCAGCACAGGCCGACGACCAGCAGGGCCAGTCTGCTGCCGCGGGCGGACGCGGCGGGGGAGGAGGACATCCTTGTATTCCTCTCGTGCGAGCGGGGTCCCCCGACGCTAGAGACGGGCACCGATGGACGTCAACGTTTTTGTCAACAATCTCATCGACAATTGAGTTCCGGGGTGAGGCGTAAGAGGGTGACAGGGGGCGTTACGCGACCGGTGGCGTCCCGTGCGTGTGGAAGGACTCGATGGTCTTCAGGCCCCAGGCCTGCCCTTTCTTCCGCTCCTCCTCGGTCCAGGTGATCAGCGGCCAGTCGGGGGCCAGGACGAGCCGCGTGAGCGGGTTGCACAGCTCGATGCGGTTGCCGCCGGGCTCGTAGACGTACAGGAAGAACGTCTGCTGGATGGCGTGCTTGTGCGGGCCCGTCTCGATGAACACGCCGCTGTCGATCGCGAGGTCGGCCGCGCGCAGGATGTCCTCGCGGGTGTCGGTCGCGAAGGCGATGTGGTGCAACCGCCCGGCGCTGCCGGTCCAGTCCGAGGTGTAGACGACGTCGTACGACTTGTTCGTGTACGTCAGCCAGCGCGCCGCGACCGTGCCCGTGTCCAGCCGGATCTGCTCGGTGGGCCGGGCGCCCAGCACGTCCTGCTGGAACTCGGAGTTGGCGAGCACGTCGGCGGCGAGGAAGTTGATGTGGTCCAGACGCCGTACGCCCACGCCCCGGTTGGGCTTGGCCTGCGGCTGGTTCTTGAGCGCCGGCCTGAGCTCCTCGGGGGCCCGGTAGTGCTCGCTCTCCCAGTACAGGGCGTGCTCGTGGCCGTCCGGGTCGGTGGTGACGTACAGCTTGCCGAGGCCCGGCTCGTCCTCGGCCCAGTGGCCGGTGCCGCCCGCCTCCTCGACCGCCTTGACACGGCGCTCGAGGGCCGCCTCGCTGGAGGTGCGCAGGGCGAGCCGGCCGAGGCCGGGCTGCTCACGGGCGGTGAGCACCAGGCTGTGGTGCTCGTAGTCGTCGAAGGTCCGCAGGTAGACCGTGTCGCCGTTCCGACCGTTGACGGTGAGGCCGAGAAAATCGGTGAAGAAGGCGACGCTGGCGTCCAGGTCCGGGGTGAACAACTGGGCGTGTCCGACATGGGCGATGTCGCCGAGCGGCGGAGTCATCCTTGGCCTCCTTGGGGGTGCGGGGGGATCTCTGCCGTCTCGGCGGACCGGGGGAAGACGAGGCCGTCGAAGATCTTGCGGGCCGTGCGGACCACGGCGGTACGGCGGGCGGTGGGCAGGCCGGCGGGAGTGGTCCCGAGGCTGCTCTCGATGTCCAGGAAACCGGTGGGATGTTCGATGCGAACACGGTCGCTGTCGGCGTCGAGTGCCGCGAGGTCCGCGCCCACACCGCCGTCGATACGCAGGCCGGCCGCCACACTCGCCGCGCCCAGCACCCCGATCGACGGGTGGCAGCGCACCGGAATGAAGGTGCGGGTGGTGATCGCGCCCCCCTCGCGGGGCGGGGCGAGCAGGCTGAGCTTGGGTACGGTGGCGTTCGAGACGTCACCGAGGCCCATCAGGCGGGCCGCCTCCAGACGGATCACGCGCAGCCGGTCGGCCAGCTCCTGGTCGGCCTCCAGTTCGGCGGGCGGCTCATAGCCGGAGACCTTGAGCGAGGCGGCCTCGACGAGGACCGTGGGCATGCCGTTGTCCACGCAGGTCACCGGCGTGCCGTCGATCTCGTCCCGGACGTTGCCGGTGGGCAGCAGCTTCCCGGCGCCGGGTGGGAACTCGATCACGACCGGTGCGGCCGTCCCGGGCACGCCCGAGATCTCGGCGTCCCCGGTGTAGCGCACCCGGCCGCCGGGGGTCGGGAAGGTCGCCGTCGCGTGGTCACCGGTGTTGACCATGCGGATACGGACGGAGGTCCGCTCCTCCCCCGCCGGCACGAGCCCGCGCTCGACGGCGAACGGGCCGACCCCGGCGAGGATGTTCCCGCAGTTCTGACGGTCACTCACCTCAGGCTTGTCGACGCCGACTTGAAGGAACAGATAGTCCACGTCGGCATTCGGGGCGGTCGAGGGCGCGACCACGGCCACCTTGCTGGTGAGCGGGTGGGCGCCGCCCAGGCCGTCGATCTGCCGCTCGTCCGGGCTGCCCATGACGCGCAGCAACAGCGCGTCGCGCGAGGCCGGTTCGGCGGGGAGGTCGTCGGCGAGGAAGTAGGCGCCCTTGGAGGTGCCGCCCCGCATCAGCAGGCAGCGCACCCCGTCGGAATCGCGGGTCACGGCCGCTCCCCCTCGTACTCCTCGTGGGTCTGGTACCGCACGCCGAGACGTCGCAGTGTCTCGCGCAACCCGTAGCGGTCCAGGCCCAGTTGACCGTCGAGGAAGGCGGCACGGGCTCCCGCCTCCTTGGCCTCCCGGGCCTCCGAGGCGCTCACGGTGGCGCGGGCACGCTCGCGCGGGACGACCACCACGCCGTCGTCGTCGGCCAGGATCACGTCGCCGGGGCGGATGACCTGTCCGTCGATCGCGACCGGGACGTTGACCGAACCCCCGGTGGCCTTGACGGTGCCCTGCGCGGAGACCGCCCGGGACCAGGCGGGGAAGCCCATGTCCCGCAGTTCCTGGGTGTCGCGGATACCGGCGTTGATGATCAGGCCGCGCACGCCCCGCTGCCGGAGCGCGGTGGCGAACAGCTCGCCGAACATGCCGTCGGTGGACGGGGAGGTGGTGGTGACGACCAGGAGGTCGCCCTCACCGCACTGCTCCACGGCCGCGTGGATCATGAGGTTGTCCCCGGGCCAGCTGAGCACGGTGACGGCGGCGCCGGCGACTCGTACGCCCTGCTGGACGGGACGGATCTCCGGCCCGAGCAGGCCGGTTCGGCCCAGCGCCTCGCTGACGGTGGCCACGCCGAACCCGGCGAGCGCCTCGACGTCCTTCGGATCGGCCTTCGGCGGGTTGGTGACGATCACGCCGCTCATGCTTCCTCCTTCCGTGGAGCTCCGCCTCGGCTCCGCCGCGGCCACGGGCCCACTCCGTTTCGTTCCCCGGCTCCCCCGCCTCCGCCGCACCTCAACTCGCTCACGCCAGCTCCTTCGCGATCTGCGGGTACGGACGCATGTACGCCTCGGCCATCGTCTTGTGGGCCAGCCCCAGGTTGGGGCCCGCGTTGCGCTTGAGCTGGACGCCCCGGCGCACGGCGAGGTCGGTGTAGTAGTCCCACAGGTGCTGCTGGGCGCCGAGGCACTCCATCGCCTTGCGTTTGGTGTCCCACACCTCGGTGATGTCGAGCAGGACCTCGGGCCTGAACCCGCTCATCTCGGGCTGGTGCGGCTCGAAGTAGAAGACCGGCGGGGCTCCGATGATCTCGCCCTCCCCCGGGTAGCCGATGGCCTGGGCGAGGATCCGGGACTCCAGTGCCATGCGGTTGGCGGCCGGATGGTCGCCGTTGTACGGGTCCTCGACCGGGTGGGTGAGCACGATGTCGGGCTGGGTCTCGCGGTGGAGGGCGACGAGCCGGTCGGTCAACTCGGCGGTGGCCACGAGGGGATAGTCGCCGGCGTCGAAGAAGCGGACCTCGGCACCGAGGGTGGCGGAGGCGCGTTCTGCCTCGTCCCGGCGTATCGCCTTGATCTCGTCCAGTTGCCTGCCCTCGCGCCAGGCCTTGGCGGACTCGCCCCGCTCGCCGAAGGTCAGGCAGGCGATGGTGACCTTCTCCCCGCGGGAGGCGGCCAGGGCGATGGCTCCGCCGGCCCGCCATACGAAGTCCCCGGCGTGCGCGGTGATGACGAGTGTCGATCGTGGGGTGGCGGGCGCGGCGCCTGCGTGCGTCATGGCTCGAATCGCTCTCTGTTCGGGCGGGTCGCCCCTGGGGCGTTCCAGCCGGTGTCGAGCCCGGACCGTGCTCGGCCCTTCGGGCCGCGGCGCGGTCGTGCGTTCGTCACCGGCTCACCCCTTCGGCTCGCTCGCCGGGGTGGACAGGTGTGCGCCCGCCTCGCGCGGCTCAGTCGCGCAGCGCCTCGATCACGCTGGTGAGGTGGGCACGGGCGGCCGTCTCGGCCGCCCGTGGGTCCCTGGCGCTGATCGCCTCGATCATCGCCAGATGCTCCCCCAGGGACTGCTGCGGACGTCCCGGCCTCAGGGCCAACTGGAAGCGGTGGCGGACCAGTTGGGCGTTGAGCCGCTCCAGCAGCTCCAGGGCCGTCCGCTGACCGGAGAACTCCCGGATCCTGGCGTGCAGTTCGTGGTTGAGGTCGGAGTAGGTCACCGGCTCGCCGTCGGCCACGGCCTTGGCCATCGCCGTACCCAGGTCCGTCAGTTGGGCCAGTTGGTCGTCGTCGGCCAGGGTGGCCGCCTTCGCCGCGCACAGCCCTTCGAGGACCATGCGGCACTCGGTGATGGCGACCGCTTCCTCCACGGTCACCACCCGCACCCGCGAGCCACGGTTGCGGATCCGCTCGACGAGGCCCTGGGCCTCCAGATCGATCAGTGCCGCGCGGATGCTCGCCCGTGTCACACCGAACTGCTCGGCGAGTTCGTTCTCCACCAGCCGCTGTGCCGGTGCCATGTCACCGTGCAGGATCGCCTGCCGCAGCTGCGCGAGCGCATGCTGCTTGGCCTGCTCTCCGGTGCTCGGACTGGCTTCCTTCGGCATTGCGCCCTCCCTGAGTGAGTGCCTGTCGAACCTAAATCTAGCCAGACAACATTGTCAACAATTTTGTCCGCCGTTCCGCTCAGGAGTCGGGCGGGACCTCCAGCCGGTCCTCCGCATGGGCGACGAAGTCATGAACGAGCCGCCGGAAGAGCACGGCGAGTTGCTCGACATCCCCGTCGGACCACTCGGCCAGAGCCATCCCCATCCCCAGGCGGCTCACCTCCCGTATGCGCTCGACCGCCGCCATACCGACCTCGGTGAGCTGGACGCGCTGGGCCCGCCGGTCCTCCGGATCGGGGACCCGGACCACATACCCTCCTCGCTCCAACTGCCGCAGCTGCCGGGTGACATGAGAGGCCTCCACCGACAGCCGTACGGCCAGCACTCCCGGACGCTGCGGTTCGCTCTCGGAGATGTGCCGCAGGATGGCCACGGCCGCACGGTCCAGCGTCAACCCCGCCACCGCCATCAGTCGCTCGTGCTGGCGGGAGCGGCCGGCCAGATAGGCGACGCGAGTGAGGGCACCCTCGATCTCGGCAATGGCCGCGGGGACGACTGCGGGGGCCGCAGCGAGTGCGGCCGCGGGGGACTCTGCCGTCATGTGAGCACCTTTGAGAATCGGGAAGTATTTGCTTGACTCAAGTAACACGATTATGCTTGCCTAAGTCAAGCATCCCCGCTCCCCCGTATCTCTCTGCTGGAGGCCTTGCCATGTCCGACGCCCTTGCCCGACCCGCCGGAGCGGGGAAGTCCGCCCCGCCGAAGGCGAACGCCGTGGTGGCGGTACTGGCCCTGGCCGGAATCGTCGTCTCGCTGATGCAGACCCTGGTCATCCCGATCGTCCCGGAGCTGCCCAAGCTCCTGGACGCCCCGGCGTCCGACACCGCCTGGGCGGTCACCGCCACCCTGCTCGCCGCCGCCGTCGCCACCCCGGTCGTCGGCCGGCTCGGTGACATGGTCGGCAAGCGGCGGATGCTGATGGTCAGCATCCTGCTGCTGGTGTCCGGCTCACTGGTCTGCGCGCTCGCCGACTCCCTCGTCCCGATGATCGTCGGCCGCGCTCTTCAGGGCCTGTCGGCCGCCGTCGTACCGCTGGGCATCAGCATCCTGCGAGACACGGTCCCCTCCGACAAGCTCGCCGGCTCGACGGCGGTGATGAGCGCCTCCCTCGGCGTCGGTGGTGCCCTCGGCCTGCCCACCGCCGCGTTCATCGCGGACAACTGGGACTGGCACATCCTCTTCTGGACCTCCGCCGCCCTCGGCATCGTCTCCCTCCTCCTGGTCCTGATGTTCGTTCCCGAGTCGCCCCGCGTCGGCGGCCGCTTCGACCTCGTCGGCTCGCTCGGTCTGTCGGCCGGTCTGGTGTCGCTGCTGCTCGCCGTGTCCAAGGGCGCCGACTGGGGCTGGACCTCGGGTACGACGCTGAGCCTGGGTGTCGCCGCCGTCGCGATCCTGGCCGCCTGGGGCCGGTGGGAGCTGAAGGCCAAGCAGCCGCTGGTCGACCTGCGCACCACCGCCAAGCCCCAGGTGCTCTTCACCAACCTCGCCTCGATCGCCCTCGGCTTCTCGATGTTCGCGATGTCCCTGGTCCTGCCCCAGCTGCTGCAACTGCCCGAGCAGACCGGCTACGGCCTGGGCAGGTCGATGCTGACCGTCGGCCTGGTGCTGGCCCCGCAGGGCCTGGTGATGATGGTCATGTCCGCCGTGTCCGCCCGGATCACCAAGGCCAAGGGACCCAAGGTCACCCTGCTGATCGGCGCGCTGATCGTCGCGGCGGGCTACGGCCTGAACATCCTCCTGATGAGCGAGGTCTGGCACCTCGTCCTGGTCTCCTGCATCATCGGCGCCGGTATCGGCTTCACCTACGGCGCCCTGCCCGCCCTGATCATGGGCGCCGTGGACCCGTCCCAGACGGGTGCGGCCAACAGCCTCAACACCCTGATGCGGTCCCTCGGCACCTCCTTCGCCAGCGCCATCGCCGGCGTGATCATGGCCCAGATGACCACGGACTTCGGCGACTACGCCCTGCCCTCCGAGAACGGCTTCAAGGTGGTCCTGGCCATCGGCGCGGGCGCCGCACTGCTGGCCTTCGCCGTCGCCTCCTTCATCCCGAAGCACCGCCCGGCCGGGGCCGCCGCGCCCACGGACGGCCCGGCGCAGCCCGCGGAGGTCACCGCGGCCAAGGCCTGACACCGACGCGCCTGACCGGACGCCGGGCGGCCTCCCTCACCAAGGGAGGCCGCCCGGCGTCGCGTTGCCCGGCGTGCGTACCGGTGGCCCTCTCTCGCCCACGCGTACGCGGTCACCCCATCCCAAGGTCTGTCCTGCGGATCAGGTCGCGGTCGCGGGGTCCGGCACGCCGCCCGTCCGCGGCGGTGCCGTCGTTCCGCGGATCTCCAGGGCCGGCGTGGCCAGCTGGATCCGGCCCGCTCCCCCGGCCCCGTCGAAGCGGTCCAGGAGGCAGCGGGCGGCGCGTCGGCCGACCTCGTGCCCCGCGTTGTCGACGGTGGTGAGCCACAGGTGGCGCAGCCGGGAGATGCTCGTGTTGTCGTAGCCGGTGACGGACAGGTCCTCGGGAACGCGCAGGCCCAGTTCCTCGGCGGCCGAGAGCGCGCCGACGGCGGCGATGTCGTTGACGGCCACGACGGCGGTCGGCCGTTCGGGTCGGCTCAGCAGCCTCACGGCCGTACGGAAGCCGCCCTCCTCCGTCATGTCGCCGGCCTCGACGGGCGCCTGGCCGGCCGGGCCGTGGGCGCGCATCACCGCCTCGAAACTGCGCCGGCGCAGTTCGCCGACGGCTCCGTAGCCCGCGAGGTGCGCGATGCGGCGGTGGCCGAGCGCGATGAGGTGCTCGGTGACCAGCCGGGCCCCCCGCTCGTCGTCTCCGGCGACGACGTCCACCCCGGCGGGCACCGGCTCACGGGCGCCCGCGACGACGACCGGCATGCGTGCGGCGACCGGCCCGAGCGCGGCCGGGTCGGGGAGGGTGCCGACCACGACCAGGCCGTCGACCTGGAGGTCCAGGAAGGGCCGGGTGAGGTCCTGGCCGCTGCGGCGGTTGAGGCGGGCGTCGCCCAGCAGCATGTGCAGGCCGTGGTCGTGCAGCAGCGAGTTCAGGCCGTCCAGGAGGTCGACGAACCAGGGGTTGCGCAGGTCGTTCAGGAGTACGCCCACGGTGCGGGTGCGCTGCTCGCTGAGGCTGCGGGCGGCGGCGTTCGGGCGGTAGCCGAGTTCGTGTACGGCCCGCAGCACGGCCTCCCGCCGCTCCGGCCGTACCTGGTCGGAGCCGCGCAGCACCAGCGAGACCAGCGACTTGGAGACACCGGCCCGCTCGGCCACGTCCCGGATCGTCGGCTGTCTCATGTCCTGGACCGTTCCATGGCCCATCGGCGTTGTCAAAGGCGAGCGAAGGACGAGCGAAGGGTGGGCGATGGGCGAGCGACGGGCAGGTGAAGGGGCTTGACACCTGGTGGAGTGCCGCCCAGGGTGGGTCGGGCAAGGAAATGGACCGGTCCAAAGAGGGGCTCATGGTGGATACGCTCGGTGTCGCCGTCGTCGGGTTCGGCTGGATGGGCCGGGTGCACTCCCAGGCGTACGCCCGGGTCCCGCACCACTACCCGCTGCTCGGTCTGCGCCCGGAGCTGGTGACCGTCGCCGAGGAGGTGCCCGGCCGAGCCGAGGAGGCCGCCGCTCAGTTCGGCTTCGCCTCGACGACCCGCGACTGGCGGGAGGTCGCCGCCGATCCGCGTGTCCAGGCCGTCAGCATCACCGCCCCGAACTTCCTGCACCGCGAGATCGGTGTGGCGATGGCCGAGGCCGGCAAGCACATCTGGATCGAGAAGCCGGTCGGTCTCACCGTGGCGGACGCCCGGGCGGTGTCCGACGCGGTCACCGAGGCGGGCGTCCAGGGCGCGGTCGGCTTCAACTACCGCAACGCGCCCGCCGTCGAGACGGCCCGGTCACTGATCGCCTCCGGTGACATCGGCACGGTCACCCATGTCCGCGTCCGCCTGTTCAGCGACTACGCGGCGCACCCCGAGGGGGCGTTGAGCTGGCGGTACGAGCGGGAGCGGGGCGGCAGCGGAGTGCTGGGCGACCTGGCCTCGCACGGCGCCGACCTGGCCCGCCATCTGCTCGGCGACATCACCTCCCTCACCGCCGACACGGCGATCTTCGTACCGGAGCGGGCCCGTCCCACCGGGGTCACCGCCGGCCACAGCCGTGCCTCCGGCGGCGAACTCGGCCCGGTGGAGAACGAGGACTACGTCAACTGTCTGCTGCGCTTCGCCTCCGGAGCCCGCGGCGTTCTGGAGGCCTGCCGGGTCTCGGTGGGCGAGCAGAACAACTACGGCTTCGAGGTGCACGGCACCAAGGGCGCGGTGTTCTGGGACTTCCGCCGGATGAACGAACTCGGCGTGAGCCGCGGCGACCGCTACCAGGACCAGCCGGTCAGCACGGTGTACGTCGGCCCGGGCGACGGCGAGTTCGGCGCGTTCCAGCCCGGAGCCGCCAACGCGATGGGCTACGACGACCTGAAGGTCGTCGAGGCGTACCGCTTCCTCCGGTCGATCGCCGAGGACACCTCGCACGGGGCCACACTCGCCGACGCCGTGCACAGTGCCGCCGTACTGGACGCCATGGCGCGGTCCGCCGAGAGCGGGACGTGGGTGGACGTACACCCAAGGTGAGTGCCCCCAGCGCCACCCCGATCCGGTGCTCCGGCCCAGCGGCGGCAGGCCCCGGGGCCGTCAGGCTTCGATACGTCGGCACACACGCCCGCGAACCTGACCGCTTTCGGATACGCCGTCTCCCGCACCCGGCTGCTGCCGCGCTGGACCGGCCGGTCGGCGTACGTCCTCGCGGGGATCAACGTGGTCTTCGTGCCGTCCCTGTTCTTCGGCAACACCCCGGCCGACTTCTACGCGGCGAACGGCTGGGGCACCACCGCGCTGGTGGGGGCCGTCCTCAGCTACTGGCTGCTGGCCCTGGGCATCTCCCTCTACCGCAGCGCCGGAACACCGGTGCCGACGCGCTGAGAGCGGCGGCCGCGCCTCACCCGGCCGTCGCCTGGGTCGGCATGTTGTACGGCGTGACCACCTGGATCGCCGACGGCAGTGTCGGGCCGGCCGGCGGCAGGGCGTCGTGGGCGCGCATCACGATGTGGCAGGCCTCGCGCATGTCCTGGCGCAGGTCGTGGTGGAGGACGGCGGACAGTCGGTGCTCGCGCAGCAGGCGGGTGTTGTCGTGGTCGAGGTCGTGTGCCACGAAGAGCGCGCACTCGCGGTCAAGGTCCTCGAAGGCCCGCAGGGTGGCTATGTTGCCGCCGCCGATCGAGTAGACGGCGCGGATGTCCGGGTCGCGCCGCAGCGCGGCCCGGACCAGGTCGTACTGGGTGGCGTCCAGCCCCTGTCCCTCGGCGATCTCGACCAGGGTGCGCTCCGGGTGCCGGGCGCGCATCACGCTGCGGAAGCCCATCTCGCGCTCCTCCTCGTTGCGGAAGAAGCCGCTGCTGAGGCTGGTGAGCACATTGCCGGGGCGGTCGCCGAGCCACTGGCCCATGAGGTAGGCGGCGGTCGCTCCGGCGGCCCGGTTGTCTATGCCGACGTAGGCGAGGCGCGCCGAGGAGGGCAGGTCGGTGACGAGGGTGACGACGGGGATGCCCGTCTCCGCGAGCCGGCCGACGGCGGCGGCGACCTCGGGGACGTCCGGCGCCTTGAGCACCACCCCCTGCGAGCCGCGCCGGGCGATCCGGTCCAGGGTCCTGGTGAGTTCCTCCACGGGGCCGGTCTCGCGGAAGTGGAAGCGCGAGCGCACGACCGCCGGGTGCAGGGACGGCAGCTCGGCCTCCAGGGCGGCCTGTACGGCGCTGGAGAACCGCTCCGGAGCCTGCATCACGATGTCGATCATGAAGGTGCGTCCGACCAGCCTGACCTGGGTGCGCTGCCGGTCCAGGTCCTCGATGGCCTGACGGACCTCACGTTCGGTGCTCTCCCGCACCCCGCCGCGACCGTTCAGGACCCGGTCGACGGTGGCCTCGCTCAGGCCCGCCTGACGTGCGATCTCCCGGATCGGGAAGGGGTGGCCCACCGACGGCTCCTTGAGGGGTTTTTGATGGCTTGCCGCTGGTTGTTCGAGGGGTTTGTACTGACAAGAATGACAGAGCCGTGTCGCTCCTTCGCGACCGGATCCGTGTCGCATCCCGTGACCGAAAGAAGGACGACGATGTCCCTCACCGCCGCTCAGCATCGGGCCTGGCTGACCGAGCAGGACTGTGATCTCGACGTCTTCCGCTCACAAGTCGAACGCACGACGGACCTCGCCGACCATCCGCACGCCTCGGCCGTGGAGGACAACGTCCTCGTCTACGACAGTGAGCGGCTGCGCGCGGCGGGCGCGACCCGTGAGGTGCTGGCCGAGCTGGTCCACGCCCTCACGGACGGCCCCGGCATCGTCGTCTTCCGGGCCGCCTTCCCGGACCCGGCCGTCGTCGACCGGCTCACCGGTGTCTTCGACGCGCTGATCACCGAGCAGCGGGCCTCGGGGGCCGACGCGGGCGACCACTTCGCCGCGCCGGGCGCCAACGACCGGGTGTGGAACGCGTTGGAGAAGGCGGCCCTCTACGACCCCGAGGCGTTCGCCGACTACTACGCCAACGACATCCTGGCGCTGGTCTCGACCGCCTGGCTGGGCCCGGGCTACCAGGTGACCTCCCAGGTCAACGTGGTCAACCCGGGTGGCGCCGCGCAGACGGTGCACCGCGACTACCACCTGGGGTTCCTCTCCAACGAGAGGGCCGCCGCCTATCCCGGGCATGTGCACCGTCTCTCGCCCGCGCTCACGCTGCAGGGCGCGGTGGCACACTGCGACATGCCCGTGGAGTCGGGCCCCACGCTGTACCTGCCGTACTCGCAGACCTTCGAGCCCGGCTACCTCGCCTGGCGGCTTCCTGAGTTCCAGGCGTACTTCAAGGCGCACCACGTCCAGCTCCCGCTGGCCAAGGGCGACGCCGCCTTCTTCAACCCGGCGCTGTTCCACGCCGCCGGCACGAACCGCACGATGGACGTACGGCGGATCGCCAACCTGCTCCAGGTGTCCTCGCCCTTCGGCCGGGCGATGGAGACGGTGGACCGGGAGGCGGTGGCCAACGCGGTCTTCCCGGTGCTGCGCAGGCGGCTGGCCGACGGCGTGGGCGAGGAGTGGCTGGAGCGGGTGATCGCGGCGAGCGCCGAGGGCTACCCGTTCCCCACCAACCTCGACAGTGACCCGCCGGTCGACGGTCTGGCCCCGCCTTCCCAGGCGGACGTCGTACGGCGGGCACTGGAACAGGGATGGACCCCGCGGGCTCTGCGCGACGAGCTGCGGGCCGGCGCCGTACGGCGCGACAGCTGAAAGGGCTTGGAACTCATGGGACTTCTCGACGACAAGGTCGTCCTCGTCAACGGCGGCAGCCAGGGTGTGGGCGCCGCCATCGCCCGGGCCGCGGTCCGGGAGGGGGCGCGGGTCGCCGTCACCGGGCGGCGCCCGGAGCCCGGTGAGGCGCTGGTGGCGGAGCTGTCCGCGGCCGGCGGCAAGGCGATGTTCGTACGGGCCGACCTGGCGGACGCGGAGCAGGCGAAGGAGTCCGTGGCCGAGGTGGTCGGGGCGTACGGCCGGGTCGACTGCCTGGTGAACTCCGCCGGCCTCACCTCCCGGGGCACGCTCCTCGACACCACGCCCGAGCTGTTCGACCAGCACATCGCGATCAACCTCAAGGCCCCGTTCTTCGCCATGCAGGCAGCCGTCGCGGACATGGTGGGCCGGGGGGCGCCCGGCACGGTCGTCAACATCATCACCTCCTCCGCGCACGGCGGGCAGCCGTTCCTCGCCCCGTACGTCGCCGCGAAGGCCGGGCTGATCGGCCTGACCCGCAACGCGGCGCACGCGCACCGCTTCGACCGGGTGCGGATCAACGGCCTGAACATCGGCTGGACCGCGACCGAGGGTGAGGACGCGACGCAGAAGGCCTTCCACGGCGCCGGGGACGACTGGCGCGAGGAGGCCGCCGCCCGACTGCCGATGGGCAAGCTCGGGCAGCCGGACGAGATCGCCGACTTCGTCGTCTTCCTGCTGTCGGAGCGGTCCGGAGTCGTCACCGGTTCGGTGATCGACTGGGACCAGAACGTCCTCGGCGGCCTCGACTGACCCTCCCCCACGACGACCTCCCCTTCGACAACCGCTCACGCAGCCGCACCCAAGGAGCAACACCCTCATGCGCATCGGAATCCTCGGCCTCGGCCGTATCGGCGCCTTCCACGCCGAAACCCTCTCCGGACTCGACGCGGTCGAGTCGCTGGTCCTGACCGACCCGTTCGCGGACGCCGCGAAGTCCGCCGCCGAGCGGTTCGGCGGTGAGGTCGTGGACTCCCCCGAGGCCGTGCTGGCGGCCGGGGTGGACGGCATCGTCGTGGCGGCGGCCACCGACGCGCACCCCGCGCTGATCCTGGCCGCCGTCGAGGCGGGCGTGCCGGTGTTCTGCGAGAAGCCCGTCGCGAAGACCATGCGCGAGGGCGTCGAGGTGCTCAAGGCCGTCCAGGGCGCGGACGTGCCGATCCAGATCGGCTACAACCGCCGCTTCGACGCCGGGTTCGTCGCCGCCCGGGCCGCCGTGCAGAGCGGTGAGCTGGGCAAGCTGCACACCGTCCGGTCGACCACGCTGGACCCGGCGCCGCCGCCGGCCGCGTACATCGCCGCTTCCGGGGGCATCTTCCGGGACTGCTCGGTGCACGACTTCGACATCATCCGCTGGGTGACCGGCCGGGAGGTGACCGAGGTGTACGCGGTCGGCGGCAACCGGGGTGCCGACTACATCAAGGAGGCGGGCGACGCCGACACCACCGGGGCGATCCTCACCCTGGACGACGGCACCATCGCGGTGGTGTCCAACTCCCGCCACAACGCCCGGGGTTACGACGTCCGCATGGAGATCCACGGTTTCACGGACTCCATCGCCGTCGGCCTGGAGGACAAGCTGCCGCTGCGTTCGGTCGAGCCGGGCGTGACCTTCCCGGCGGGCACCCCGCACGACTTCTTCATGGACCGCTTCACCACGGCCTACCGTGCCGAACTCACCGCGTTCACCGAGGTCGTGGCCGGCACCCGGCCCTCCCCGTGCACGATCGAGGACGCCCTGGAGGCCGGCTGGATCGCCGACGCCTGCACCCTGTCGCTGCACGAGCACCGCCCCGTCACCATCCAGGAGGTACGACAGGCATGAGCGGACCGGGCCGGGAACCCCTGCGTATCGGAGTACTGGGCGCGGCACGCATCACCGAACGCTCCCTGGTCGACCCGGCCCGGGAGACCGGCCACCGCCTGGTCGCGGTGGCCGCCCGCGACCGGTCCCGCGCCGAGGCCTTCGCGACGGCCCACGGGGTGGAGCGGGTGGCGGACTCCTACGCCGAACTGCTCGCCGACCCCGAGGTCGACGTCGTCTACAACCCGCTCGCCAACGGCCTGCACGGACCGTGGAACCTGGCCGCCCTCGCGGCGGGCAAGCACGTCCTGACGGAGAAGCCGTCGGCGAGCAACACCGAGGAGGCCACCGAGGTACGGGACGCGGCGGTGAAGGCCGGGACCGTCTTCATGGAGGGCTTCCACTACCTCTTCCACCCGGTCACCCGGCGCCTGCACGAGATCCTGCGAAGCGGTGAACTCGGGGAGCTGCGCCGGGTGGAGACCATGGTCGCCATACCGGCGCCCGACGACTCCGACCCCCGCTGGTCGCTGCCCCTGGCCGGCGGCGCCGTGATGGACCTGGGCTGCTACAGCCTGCACGCGGTGCGGATGCTGGCCCCCTGGGCGGGCGGCGCACCACGGCTCGGCTCCGCGCGGGGCGGGGAGCGGGCGGGGGCGCCCGGAGTCGACGAGTGGCTGGACGCCGAGTTGGAGTTTCCGGGCGGGGCCACCGCGTCGGCTCGTTGCCACATGGCGTACGACCGGCTGGAGATGAGCTGCCGGATCGTCGGTTCGCGGGGCGAGGCGAGCGCGCCGAACTTCGTGCTGCCGCAGCGGGACGACCGGGTCGTGGTGCGGACGGCGGAGGGTGAGCGGACGGAGCGGCTCGGTACGCGGTCGTCGTACGCGTACCAGCTGGAGGCGTTCGCGGCAGGTGTCCGCGAGGGCACCGCGCTGCCGCTCGGCGCGGACGACGCGGTGGCGACGATGGCGCTGATCGACGGCTGCTACCGGGCGGCCGGGTTCGAGCCTCGGCCGCGCACCACGCTCGCGGACTGAGGGCCGGGGGCTCTCACGAAAGACGGAAAGTGGGCCGGGGGGATTCCCCCGGCCCACTGCCATCACCCGGCCAGGAATGCCGTCAGCGGGGTCTTCAGGAGAGTCGACGGACCGTCATCCCCGGTACAGCGCGGGCCGGTCGACCAGGTCCACCTCGACCCGGCCGCCCTCCTCCAGCGACCGCACACCGGCCTCGCACACCGCCGCCGCCGCGTAGCCGTCCCACACGCTCGGGCCGGTGACCTCGCCGCGGCGGGTGGCGTCGACCCAGGCCTGGATCTCGCGGTCGTAGGCGTCGGCGAAGCGTTCGGTGAAGTCCTGGGCGATGGTGCCGCCCCAGCGGCCGGCCATGTGGGTGACCATGGCGTGGCCGTCGCCGATGCGTGCGGTGCCGCGTTCGCAGACCACTTCGGCCTGGACCTGGTAGCCGAAGCCGCAGTTGACGAACATCTCGACGTCGACGATCGCGCCGCCGTCGGTCTCGAAGACGACGAACTGGGGGTCCTGCAAGTCGTCGGGCGCGTTCGCCGACGGCCGCGGACGCAGCACGGTGACCGCCGTGATCTCGTGCCCGAGCAGCCAGCGGGTCACGTCCGTCTCGTGCGCGACTGAGTCGCTGATGAGCATGTCGCTGGTGAACCAGGGCGGGCCGGCCGCGTTGCGATGCCTGTTGTGGAGCATCAGCGGGCGGCCCAACTGGCCTGTCTCCAAGGGGGACTTGAGCTTCATGTACTCGGCGTCGTAGCGCCGCATGAAGCCGACCTGGACCCGGCGTCGGCCCAGGCTCACCTCCGCCTCCATGACCCGCGCCGCGGAGGCCGCGTCCGGGGTGAGCGGTTTCTCGCACAGGACGGGAAAGTCGTGCGCGAAGGCCGCCAGCAGGGCCGCCTCGTGGGCGGGGCCCGGGGAGGCGACCAGGACGGCGTCGACGTCGGCCGAAGCCATCGCGGCGGCCGGGTCGGTGTGGACCGTGCAGCCGTCGGCAAGGGCCGCGACGGCCTTGGCGCGTTCCGCGTCGACGTCCACGACGGCGGTCACCCGGGCTCCGCTGGTGAGCTGCTGGATCCGGCGCACATGGTCGGCGCCCATTCTTCCGGTACCGATGACTGCGATTCCGAGCGGGTCACGCTGGGTCATGATCGTCCCTTCGGGATGGTCAGGCGCCGCAGGACCTCAGGAACCCAGGGGTGAGCGCTACGACCCTGCTCACGCCCTCCCAGGTCTCGACTCCCGGACCGAGGGGCCGCGGTGCAGGCCGGTGAGGAACCTGCCCGCGGACACCCTCAGGTTCCGTCTGTCCACCGACCCGACCCGGATGCGGTCGAGCGGGGACGCCATCTCACGCCTTCTTCTCGCCGACGGTGGTGGCGGAGGCGGGCGTGGGGGTGGGCAGGTCCCCCTCTCCGGGGAGTTCGTCGACGTCGACGCCGCGTACCGCGCTCAACTCGTGCTTGAGAGCAACGAGTTCGGCGCCGCCGGCCATGTGGTTGGTGAGCTCGTCGAGGCTGACCTCGTCGCGGGAGGCGTTCAGCTCCATGGTGCCCAGGCGCAGGACGCTGAAGTGGTCGCCGACCATGTAGGCGTGGTGCGGGTTGTGGGTGATGAAGATGACGCCCAGGCCGCGGTCGCGGGCGGCGGCGATGTACTTCAGCACCACGCCGGACTGCTTGACACCCAGGGCTGCGGTGGGCTCGTCCAGGATCAGGACGCGGGCGCCGAAGTAGACGGCGCGGGCGATGGCCACGCACTGGCGCTGGCCGCCGGAGAGCGTGCCGATGGGCTGCTCGAGATCGTCCAGGACGATGCCCATGTTGCGCAGTTCCTGGTCGGCGGTCTTCTTCATCGCCTCGATGTCGAGACGGCGTACCGGCCAGGGGCCCTTGGTCATCTCGGAGCCGAGGAAGAAGTTGCGCCACACCGGCATCAGCGGAACGACGGCCAGGTCCTGGTACACCGTGGCGATGCCCTTGTCGAGGGCCTCGCGCGGGGTGGAGAACCGCACGGGGGTGCCGTCGACGAGGAAGTCGCCCTCGGTGTGCTGGTGCAGCCCGGAGATGATTTTGATGAGGGTGGACTTGCCGGCGCCGTTGTCGCCCAGCACGCAGGTGACCTGGCCGGGACGGACCGTCAGGTCGACGCCGTGCAGGGCGCGGATGTTCCCGTAGGCCTTGCCCGCACCCCGCAACTCGACGAGCGGTGCGTCCTGTTGCTCGGGCTCGGTGTCCGCGAGGACGGCTCCGTGCGTACCGGTCTTGTTGGTCGTCATAGGGGTTACCTCCGGGTCGCCGACTGTCGGACCCACAGATTGATCAGGACGGCGCCGAGGAGCATCACGCCGAGGAAGGCCTTGAACCAGTCGGGGTTCCAGCCGGCGAAGACGATGCCCTGGTTCACCATGCCGAACATGAAGGCGCCGAAGACCGGCCCGATCGCCGAGCCGTAGCCGCCGGTCAGCAGACAGCCGCCGATGACCGCCGCGGCGATGTAGATGAGCTCCTGGCCCACACCCTCACCGGACTGCACGGTGTTGAAGGTGAACAGCTGGTGCATGCCGACGAACCAGGCGCCGAAGCCGACGAGCATGAACAGGGAGATCTTGGTGAAGGTCACCGGCACACCGACGGCCCGCGCGCTGTCCTTGTTGCCGCCGACCGCGAAGATCCAGTTGCCGTACTTCGTGCGCAGCAGCACCCAGGTGGCAAGCGCCGCGAAGACCAGCCAGTACACGATGGTGATCTTCACCGTGACGCCGCCGACCTGGAAGGACGAGGCGAAGATCTTCTTCGCCTGGTCGAAGCCGTCCATGCTGCTGATGTCGTCGGTGGCCACGTTGGTGGTCACCAGCTTGGTGACCGCGAGGTTCACGCCCTGGAGGATCAGGAAGGAGCCCAGTGTGACGAGGAAGCTCGGCAGGCCGGTCTTGACCACCATCCAGCCGTTGAAGAAGCCGATCGCCAGCGACACGATCAGCGCGGCGAACACTCCCGCCCACACGTTCAGGGTCAGCTGGTAGGCGAGCATGCTCGCGGTCAGCGCCGAGGTGATCACCGCGACACCGGCCGACAGGTCGAACTCGCCGCCGATCATCAGCAGCGCGACCGGCAGGGCCATGATCCCGATCGTCGACGACTGGTACAGGATCGTGGACATCGCGCTGCCCTCGCGCACCGGCGGCGCCGCGATCAGGAAGAACACGTACACGGCGGCCGCGCCGAGGAAGACACCGACTTCGGGGCGGGCCAACAGCCGTAGCGCCAGGGGGCGTTGCGAGGTGCGGCCGTCGGACTGCTTCGGGCCGGGGGCCGGCGGTGCGGTCACCGCCGGCTCAGCCTGCTGGGTCATACCACTCACCGAGTGCCCTTCGCGGCGAACTCGGCGATCTTGTCGACGTTGGTCTTGTCGACGAAGGCCGGGCCGGTCAGCACGGGCTGCTCACCGCCACCGCTGTAGTTGCCGTTGTTCTTGTAGAGCCACAGGGAGTCCACCGCGAGGTAGCCCTGGAGGTAGGGCTGCTGGTCGACGGCGAACTGAATGGTTCCCTGGTCGATGGCTCCGGTCAGTTCCTTGTTGAGGTCGAAGGTGGCGATCTTCGCCTTGCTGCCCGACTCGGACACCGACTGCACCGCGGTCAGCGCGAAGGGGGCGCCCAGGGTCACGACGTAGTCGATGGACTTGTCCTGGCTGAGCTTGGCGGTCATCGTCGACTTCACGGACGGCATGTCGGCGCCGTTGACGAAGAGCGTCTGGGTCTTGCCCTTGAACGTCTTCTTCACGCCGTCGCAGCGCTGGGTGAGGCCGATGTTGCCCTGTTCCTGGACGACACAGACGGTGCTCTTGGCGCCGGCCTCGTTCAGCCGCTTGCCGAGGGCCTCGCCCGCGACGGTCTCGTCCTGGCCGAAGAACTCCATCAGGCCGAGCTTCTGCCAGTCGCTCACACCGGAGTTGAGGCCCACCACGGGTATGTTCGCGGCCTTCGCCTTGCTCACGACGTCCTTGAGGGCGTCCGGCTTGGCGAGGGTGATGGCGATGCCGTCGACCTTCTGGTCGATCGCGTTCTGCACCAGGTTGGCCTGGTTGCCCGCGTTCGGGTCGGCCGAGTAGACCAGCTTGACGTTGTCCTTGGCGGCGGCGGCCTGTGCGCCCTTGCGGACGATGTCCCAGAAGGTGTCGCCGGGTGCCTGGTGGGTGACCAGCGCGACGGTCATCCGGGGGGTGGTGGCCTTGCCCGCGGCGGCGCCCGACTGGCTTTCCTCGGCCTTCTTGCCACCGGAACTGCTGGAGCAGCCTGCGAGGGTGAGGGCCGCGGCCGCGGCCACCGCCACGACGGGTACGACTCTGCGGGAACGGAAGCGGGAAGAGCGGTCCATCTTTCCAGCACCTCACTGTGCGACGGGAGAACGTCGGGAAAGGGAAGGGATCACAAGGATCCGAGGGGGCCCGGGACCTGGAGAGTTCCGGGTCGTTCGCCGCGAAAAGCGACTACTGCGCTGGGACGGGATCCAATCCCTTGACACGGCCGCTGTCAATACTTTGTTAAGACATCATTTCACAAGCAGGTCCGAATGTAAGTACAAACTATTGACAGCGTCGCCCTTCGAGTCCTACACCTGGGGGGAGCGGGTCCCGCGGGACCCGCTTCCCCAGCCCGGACCGAGGAGCGTCGCGCATGGCAGGTTCAGCCCAGCACTTCGACGTGATCAGTATGGGCCGTATCGGAGTTGATCTCTACCCGCAGCAGTCCGGAGTGCCCTTGGCGCACGTGAAGAGCTTCGGGAAGTTCCTCGGCGGTTCGGCGGCGAACGTGGCGGTCGCCGCAGCCCGGCTCGGCCGCCGCTCCGCCGTGATCACCCGCACTGGCGACGACCCCTTCGGCACCTACCTCCACCAGAGACTCACGGAGTTCGGCGTCGACGACCGCTGGGTGACGCCGGTGCACGGGCTGCCGACCCCGGTGACGTTCTGCGAGAGCTTCCCGCCGGACGACTTCCCGCTGTACTCCTACCGCCGCCCGAGCGCCCCTGACCTGCAGATCCACACCGACGAGCTGGACTACTTCGCCATCCGGTCGGCCCGGATCCTCTGGATCACCGGCACCGGTCTGAGCGGGGAACCGAGCCGGTCGGCCACCCTCGCCGCCCTCAAGGCCCGCGGCAGGGCCGGGACGACCGTCTTCGACCTGGACTGGCGGCCGGCCCTGTGGAACGACACCGCCTGGGCCGACGCCGAGGAGGCCCGCCCGTACTACGTCGAGGCACTGGGGCACGCCACCGTCGCCGTCGGCGATCTCGACGACTGCGAGATCGCCACCGGTGTCCGCGAACCGCGGGCGTGCGCCGAGGCGTTGCTCGCGGCGGGCGTCGAACTGGCCGTGGTGAAACAGGGCCCGCAGGGCGTGCTCGCCGTCCACCGGGACGGTACGACGGTCGAGGTCCCGCCGGTTGAGGTCGAGGTGGTCAACGGGCTCGGCTCGGGCGACGCGTTCGGCGGCGCGCTGTGCCACGGCCTGCTGTCCGGCTGGGAGGTGCCGAACGTCATGCGGTACGCCAACGCGGCGGGCGCCCTGGTCGCCTCCCGCCTCGCCTGCTCCTCCGCGATGCCGACGGGCCCCGAGGTCGAGGACCTGCTCGCCGGCGTACCGGAACCACGCGCCGCGCGACCGCTGCCCGCCCCGCCGCACCCCACGGACCCGGGCGCCACGGCCCCGAGCGCGACGGCCTGACCGGAGCCTGCCATGAGCGCCGGCATCCCGGACCGGAGCCCGAGCGGGCCCGGCTGATCCGTGACCACCCCGATCACCCCGACCACGCCCGGATCCGCGACACCTGGTCCGAGCGGCCCGTCGGCCCCCGCCCGCCCCTCTGCACCGCTCCTTCCCAGTGAGGTCCCCGATGAGCCAACCCACGAGCGTCCGCCTGACCGTCGCCCAGGCGCTGGTGCGGTTCCTGTCCGTCCAGTACACCGAGCGGGACGGCGTACGGCACCGGCTGATCGCCGGGACCTGGGGCATCTTCGGCCACGGCAACGTGGCGGGTGTCGGCCAGGCGCTCCTGGAGGCGGGCGAGGACGCGATGCCGTTCCACCAGGGCCGCAACGAACAGGCGATGGTGCACGCGGCGGTGGGTCACGCCCGCCAGCTCAACCGTCTCTCCGCGCAGGCGGTGACCACCTCCATCGGACCGGGCGCGACGAACCTCGTCACCGGCGCGGCCCTCGCCACCGTCAACCGCCTGCCGGTGCTGCTCCTGCCCGGCGACTACTTCGCCACCCGCCCCGCCGACCCGCTGCTCCAGCAGCTGGAGCACCCGACCGAGGCGGACGTGTCCGTCAACGACACCCTGCGCCCGGTCTCGCGCTACTTCGACCGGGTCACCCGGCCTCAGGCCCTGATCCCCTCGGCGCTGAACGCCATGCGGGTGCTGGCGGACCCCGCCGAGACCGGCGCGGTCACCCTCGCCCTGCCGCAGGACGTGCAGGCGGAGGCGTACGACTGGCCGGCGGAGTTCTTCGCCGACCGGGTGTGGCACGTACGGCGTCCCACGTCCGACCCGGCCGAACTGGCCGAGGCCGTACGCGCGATCCGGGCCGCCGAACGCCCGCTGATCGTCGCGGGCGGCGGCGTGCACCACAGCGAGGCCGAGGCCGCTCTGCGGGCCCTGGTGGACGCCACCGGCATCCCGGTCGCCTCCACCCAGGCGGGCAAGGGCTCGCTGCGCCACGACCACCCCGCCGACCTCGGCGGCATCGGCCACACCGGCACCGCGGTGTGCGACGACATCGCACGCACCGCGGACCTGGTGATCGGCGTCGGTACCCGCTACAGCGACTTCACCACCGCCTCCGGCACCCTCTTCCAGCACCCGGGCGTCCGCTTCCTGAACCTCAACATCACCGCGTTCGACGCCCACAAGCTGGCGGCCCGGACGCTCGTCTGCGACGCGAAGGCCGGCCTGGAAACGCTCGCCACGGCCCTCGACGGCCACCGGGTGGACCCCGCGTACGAGGCCGAGTACGGCGCCGGCAAGGAGCGCTGGGAGCAGCTCGTGACGGCCGCCTACCGCGCGGACGACGAGCACGCCGTACCGACCCAGACGCAGGTGCTCGGCGCGCTGGACGCGGTCGTCGGCGACGACGACGTGGTGATCAACGCGGCCGGCTCGCTCCCCGGCGACCTGCACAAGCTGTGGCGGGCCCGCAGCCCGCGCCAGTACCACCTGGAGTACGGCTACTCCTGCATGGGCTACGAGATCCCAGCCGCGATCGGCGTCCAGCAGGCCACGCCCGGCACCCCCGTGTGGGCGCTGGTCGGCGACGGCACGTACCTGATGATGCCGACGGAGATCGTCACCGCCGTCCAGGAGGGCCTGCCGGTCAACCTGATCCTGATCCAGAACCACGGCTACGCCTCCATCGGCGGCCTCTCCGAGTCGGTCGGCGGTGAGCGTTTCGGCACCGCCTACCGCTACCGGGCCGCCGACGGCACCTTCTCCGGCGCCCCGCTGCCCGTCGACCTCGCCGCGAACGCGGCCAGCCTCGGCATGGACGTACTGCGCGCCAAGACCATCCGGGAGCTGCGCGAGGCGCTGGGCACGGCCCGCGCCTCGGACCGTCCGACGTGTGTGTACGTCGAGACCGGCACCGGCGGTCCGAGCGCTCCCCCGGCCGAGGCCTGGTGGGACGTGCCGGTGGCTGAGACCGCGTCCCGCGCGGCCGCCGTAGAGGCCCGCGAGGAGTACGACCGCGAGGTCGCCACCCGCCGCCACCACCTGTGAAGCCCCGCTTCCGACGCGCACTTCTTCGAGGAAGGTACGTCCGTGACTCCTCCCCCACGTAAACGAGGGGGCTTCTCACTTGACCACAACGAGTCTCGTGACGGCCAAGCCCTGACCGCTGCCGAAGCAGACACGCAGCGTACTACGCCGCTGCGCGGCTCCGGAAATGCGTTTCCCTCCCCGGCTGAAGCCGGGGATACCCGCGCAAGATCAGAGATGGCGAAGACCGGCAGCACCCCACGTGCCGTGACCGCCCCCGCGCTCAGCTCCCTGGACTTCGCGCTGGACCGCGGCAGTCCGGTGCCGCTGTACTACCAGCTCGCCCAGCAGTTGGAGGCGGCGATCGAGCACGGTGTCCTCGCCCCCGGCAACCTCCTGGGCAACGAGGTCGACCTGTCCGTACGCCTCGGCCTGTCCCGTCCGACGGTCCGCCAGGCCATCCAGTCCCTGGTCGACAAGGGACTGCTGGTGCGCCGTCGCGGGGTCGGCACCCAGGTGGTGCACAGCCAGGTCAAGCGCCCGCTCGAACTCAGCAGCCTCTACGACGACCTGGAGGCGGCCGGACAGGGACCCGCGACCCGGGTGGCGCGCAACGAGGACGTCGCCGCGTCCGCCGACGTGGCGGCCGCCCTCGGGGTCGCCGAGGGCAGCGAGGTCACGTGCCTGGAGCGGCTGCGCTCCACGCACGGCCAGCCCGTGGCCTACCTGTGCAACTACCTGCCCGCGGGCCTGCTCGACCTCGACACCGCCCGCCTGGAGTCGACCGGCCTCTACCGCATGCTGCGCACCGCCGGCATCACCCTGCACAGCGCCCGCCAGACCGTCGGCGCCCGCAGCGCCACCGCCGACGAGGCCCACCTCCTCGACGAACGCGAGGGCACCGCCCTGTTGACCATGCAGCGCACCGCGTACGACGACACGGGCCGCCCGGTCGAGTACGGGACGCACATCTACCGCGCGTCCCGGTACGCCTTCGACTTCCAGCTGCTGGTCAGACCCTGAGCCCTCGTTCCTCGACCCTCGACGTCACCGCACGGTCAGCCGCCACAGGGAGGTGACCTCGGCCGCGCGGGCGGTGTGCAGGGGGTCGCGGGGGTCCCGTGACCTCGGGTGCCTCGGGCGGGTGTCGAGCCGGTCGGCGACGCGCAGGCCCGCCTTGTCGATGAGGGTGAGCAGGTCGTCCCGGGTGCGCAGGCCGAGGTGTTCGGCCAGGTCGGAGAGGACGAGCCAGCCCTCGCCGCCGGGGGTGAGGTGGGCGGGGAGCCCGTCGAGGAAGCCGCGGAGCATGGCGGAGTCGGGGTCGTGGACGCCGTGTTCGAGGTCCGAGGAGGGCCGCCCCGGCAGCCACGGCGGGTTGCAGACGACGAGGTCGGCGCGGCCGTCCGGGTACAGGGCCGGTCCGGTCACGGTGACGCGCGCGGCGACGCCGAGCCACTGTACGTTGTCACGGGCGCAGGCCAGGGCGCGCGGGCTGATGTCCGTGGCCACGACCTGTGCGAACCCGCGCCGGGCGAGGACGGCTGCCAGTACACCCGTCCCGGTGCCCAGGTCGAAGGCGGTACGGCCGCGGACGGGAGCTAGGGCGACGAGATCGACGTACTCACCGCGCACCGGGGCGAACACCCCGTAGTGCGGGTGGACTCGGGCCTTCAGGGCCGGTACCGCCACGCCCTTGAGCCGCCACTGCCAGGCGCCGAGCACGCCGAGCAGTTCCCGCAGCGAGATCACCACGGGGCCGCGCGACGGACCGTAGGCCGCCGCGCACGCCTCGCGTACGTCGGGTGCCCGGCGCAGGTTCAGGGTGTGGCCGTCCTCCAGCTGGACGAGCAGCCTGCCGAGGACCCGGGCGCGGTGGGCCCGGGTCCGGCGGTGCAGGTGGAAGGCCTCCAGCGGATCGTTCCCCGGCGCGTGGGATGTGCGGTCGACGCGGCGGCCCATGGCGTTCAGGAGTTGTCGGGCGCCCTGGAAGTCGCCCCGCCACAGCAGGGCGGTGCCCTCGCAGGCCAGGCGGTGTGCGGTGGCGGCGCGCAGGCTGTCGTCGGCGACGACGATCCGGCGCGGCGGCGGGGTGTGGCTCTCGGAGTGCCAGCGGGTGGCGTGGGTGGTGTGGTCCTCGGTCCAGTGGATGGTGGACACGGTGTACTCCTCGTGAAGGAACGTGCGGGGCACGAAGAGCACTTCGACGAGGGGTGTGGCGAACGCCCATGGCGGGCATGGGCGGTTGTCCGGGCCGCGGCAGGGGTGACCGCCCGTGCCGTGGCACGGGTGGGTCGGCCGACGGCCCGGGGCTCGGGCCGGAGAGGCTACCGCTCCCGCGTCGAAGCGCGGGAGGAGCGGTCGACGAGCGCCATGCCGAGGGTCACGAGGAGTCCTTCACCGTAGAGGCACCGTAGAGGGCCGGTCAGGTTATCAGTGGTTCAAGTCAGGGTTGCGCGCGTGGGGTTGGGAGGCTCAGTCGGCGAACGGCCCTTCCAGTGCGGCCCATTGCAACAGCATGATCGTCTTGGCGTCGGCGATCTCCCCGGTCCGGATCATCTCCAGGGCCCGGCGGAAGGGCAGTTCGAGGATCTCGATGTCCTCGCCCTCCTCGTCCAGGCCGCCCCCTTCGTGGGTGCGGGTCGAGGGCCCGTAGGCGGCGGCGTAGAAGCTGACGCGCTCGGTGACCGAACCGGGGCTCATGTAGACGTCGAAGACGTGCCGGACCTCGCCGATGGTGTGCCCGGTCTCCTCCACGACCTCCCGTCGCACGGCGATCTCCGGGTGCTCGTCCTCGTCGTCGAGGAGCCCGCCGGGGGTCTCGACCAGCATGCCGTCGGGATGTCCGTTGACGTACACCGGGAAACGGAACTGCCGGGTGAGCAGCACGGTCTCGCGTTCGGTGTCGTAGAGCAGCATGGTGGCGCCGTTGCCGCGGTCGTGCGTCTCGCGCTGCTGGGTTCTCCAGGTGCCGTCGGCGTGCTGGTAGTCGAAGGTGGTGGCGCGCTCGACGTACCAGTGACTGGACAGCAGGGTCACGTCCCGCACCTTGACGCGCGGGTTGCCGGTCAGGTCCCGGCCCGTGCGGTCGAGTCCGGTGCGGCCCCGGCCGTCGGGGGTGTCGACACCGGCGGTCATCGGGGGCCTGCCGGGAGGGAGGCGGAGTACGAGTTGGTCATACCCGCTTCTACCATCACGGGCCGGGCGCTCGGGGGTCACCTGCGGTTTCGGTGTCCCCCGAGCGCCCGGCACCGGGCGGTCGTGGGTCAGGGGCGGCTCAGGAGTGGGTCTTCTGCACCATGGAGAACTCGTCGGCCTCGGCGAGGTCGAAGTCGCCGTGGTCGCTGCCGAGCCCCTGCGCCACCAGCGCCGCCGCCGCGGAGCCGAGGACGGCTGCCTCACGGGGGGTGCGGTCCAGGCTGATCCCGCGCAGGAAGCCCGCGGAGAACGCGTCACCGCACCCGGTGGTGTCGACGACGTCGATCGCGAAGGCGGGAACCGTCTCGGTGCCCTCGGCGGTCACGAGCAGCGCGCCGTCGCCGCCGCGTGTCACCGCGACCACGCCGACGCCGGCGGCCAGGAGTTTCTGGGCGCCTGCCATCAGGTCGTCCTCGCCGGTGAAACCGAGCAACTGGTCGTCGTTGGGCAGCAGATGGTCGACGTACGGCAGCGCCTCCTCGATCTGGTCGAAGCTGCCGAGCACACCGGGCGCGAGCAGGTCCATGGAGGTGACCACACCGTGCTCCTTGGCGTACGCCAGGATGCGCGCGGCGACGTCGACGCCGATCAGCTCGGGGCCGCCGAGGTGCAGGTGCGTGGCCTCGGCGATGGCGTCCCAGGGCACGTCGTCGAGGCCGTAGGTGACGTTGGCGCCGAGCAGGTGGAGGGAGGGCCGGTCGCCGTTGGGGCGGATGGGCAGGACGCTCGCGGAGGTGGAGGTGTCGACGCGGCGGACCAGCAACTCGGTGTCGATTCCCGCTCTGTTGAGCAGCTGCACCAGCAGGTCACCGGTGGGGTCGGTACCGATCGCGCCGGCGGTACGGACCGTGGCGCCCAGCTTGGCGAGGGTGAGGGCGGTGCCGCCGGCCGTTCCGGCGGCGGTCATCCGGATGTCGTCGACCAGCGTGGCGCCCTGCCCCTCGGGAATCTCCTCCACCGGCCGCACCAGTACGTCCAGCACGTGCACGCCCATCGTGACGACCTTCATCGGGGTCCCTCCTGCTCGGGTGATACGGGTTGGGTGGTGCCGTAGTTCCTTGCGAGCGCGGCCTCGATCACCGCGAGCTGCTGCTGTTCGTCGAGGACGCGGGGCGGGCCCAGGGCCGCCGCGCGCTGGTAGACACCGCAGGCCCACTCCAGCAACAGCGCGTGCTCCATTGCCTTGTCGAGCGTCGGCGCGTGGGTGAGCGAGCCGTGGTTGGCCATCAGTGCGGCGCTGCGGCCCTCGAGTGCCGCGAGCACCGATTCGGCGAGTTCCGGGGTGCCGAAGGTGGCGTACGGCGCCACCCGCACGGTGCCGCCGAGGGCGAGCAACTGGTAGTGGAGGCAGGGGAGTTCGTCGAGGACGCAGGACAGGGCGGTGGCCATGGGGGCGTGGGTGTGCACGACCGCGCCGGTGCCGTAGCGGTGGTAGACGCCCAGGTGCAGGTCCAGCTCCGAGGTCGGACGCAGGGTGCCGGCCACGACCTGTCCGTCGAGATCGACGACGGTCACCTGGTCCGGGGTCAGCGAGGCGAGCACCGCGCCGGTGGCGGTGATCGCGATCCGCTCCCCCGCACGCACACTGACGTTCCCCGCCGTACCGATGAGCAGGCCCTCGGCCCCCAGCCGGCGACACACGGCGGCCACGGCCGCCCGCTCCTCGCCCAGCGCCGAGCTTGAGTCGGTCATGCGCGCGACGCTAACCTAAACATGAAACAATGTCACGTTCACATTTGGAGGTCGTTGTCGCGTGAACGAGCCGACCACGGACCTCGGCCGGGCGGCAGGTCTCGCCTCCCTCCGGCGTACGCCCCAGCAGGCCCGCAGCAGGGCGCGGCTGGCGCGGGTCCTGGAGACCGCCGAACGGGTGCTGGTCGACGAGGGGGTCGAGGCGCTCACCACCACCCGGATCGCGGCTCAGGCGCGGGTGTCGGTGGGGTCGCTGTACCAGTACCTTCCCGACCGGGGCGCGATCATCGAGGCATTGGCGGCCGGCTACTTCGCGAAGCTCGAAGCCGTGATGGACGACCTCGTCCGGGCAGCGGCCGCCGAGCGCTGGCACGACCCGGTCGATGTCCTCGTCGACGCGTACGCCGAGATCTACCGCACCGAACACGGCTTCCGCGCCCTCTGGTTCGGCAGCGGCCTGACCGAGCGGACCCGGGCCGCGGACCGCGAGCACAAGCGCCGGATGGCCGACGGGATCCGCCGGATCCTGCTCGCCCTCGGCCTCGCCACCGACGACGAGGCGCTCGCCCGGGCCTGCCACGCCGCGATCCTCACCGCCGACGCGCTCGCCCAGGAGGCGTTCCGCCGCGACACGGAGGGCGACGCGGCCCTCCTCGACGAGGCGAAGACCATGCTGCGCGGCTATCTGACGGCCGTCGCGGCACGCTACTGAGCGTCTGGCCCCGGCGCCGACCTGCCAGGACGCCGTGCCGGGGGCCTACCCGCCCTTGGTGAAGCGGGCCCGCCACAGGTCGCGGAGCAACGCGATCTCGGCCATGTGATGAATGAATTCGATGTTGGCCCCCGCCAGCACGGAGATGTACGGGTAATCGGCGTCGTTGCTGTACGGGTACTGCGAGAAGCCGACCATGTCGAGCTGCTCGTCGGTGACGGTGGCGACGCTGTCGCGCCAGCGGTCGATGAGCTCCCAGAACCGCTCGAGCGCCAGGGCGGCGGAGGGGGTGAAGTCGACCAGCAGCTTCGGCTCCCGCCGACGTTCGCCGAAGGTCCACTCCCAGGGGCCCGCGAAGTGGAAGTGCAGATGCCCCAGCCGCCACGCGATGGTCGTGACCGGCACGTCGTCGGCCTCCGGCGCAGCGGTACCGGCGAGGATCTGCTCGACCCGCTCGACGCTCACGCTCCAGTCGTCGGCGATCTCGGCGACGGTCATGCCGCCGGCCGCCTGCCGGTCGACCTCGGCGTACTCGTTCGCCGGAATCTGCGAGGCGCCCAGGTCGAGCACCCACTCGCCCGGCCCGAACGCCCTGGGCGTCACCGCCTCGCCCCGGCGCCGGATGGACCAGCAGTCGGGCACCGGTTCCCAGAGGTACTCCTCGTCGCCGAGCCCCGTCAGCCGCGCCTGGGCCATCTCCCTGGCGTGGTCGAACTGGTCGAGCAGCAAGCCCAGACGGTCGGTCCGCGCGCCCTCGGTGTCCATGCCTGGCTCCCCTGCCGCCGCGTCCCGTATCTCCCTGCGCTCAGGCGCAAGTTAACGGCTCACCTCACGGGGCGCGACCGATTTCCTCGCCGAAGGGGAAGAGGCGGTGCGGCAGTTGGGACATGGCCGCCTCGGTCCCCTCCCGGTTGCCGCACCCCGCCGACACAACGTCGACACCACGTCGACGTATTCTTCGACCGTGGCTGAGACCGAAGCGATGCGGCTTCCCGAGATGCCGCTGCACGATCCGTTCATCGTCGCCGACAAGAAGACCCGCACCTATTACCTCTACACGTCCAACGACCCGTCCGTATCGGGCGTGGACGGCACCGGCACGATGGTCTACCGCAGCCACGACCTGCGCGACTGGATGCGTCCCGTGGTGGTCTTCCTGACCGCCGAGCAGAAGGGAATCTGGGCGACCGACGGCGGATGGGCGCCGGAGGTGCACCCATGGGGCGGCAGGTACTACCTGTTCACCACGCTGCACGACCAGGACAAGGTGCTTCCGGTCCCGCCTCCCGGCCAATGGGGCACGCCGTTCCAGCTCTCGAACCACATGCGCGGCACGATCACCGCCGTGTCCGACTCGCTGTTGGGCCCCTTCACCGTCATCGACCCCTCACGCCCGACCCCGCCCGAGAACCTCATGACCCTCGACGGCACGCTCTACGTCGACCCGTCCGGGCAGCCGTGGATGGTGTACGCGCACGAGTGGCTGCAGACCATCGACGGAACCATGGAAGCGATCCGGCTGGCTTCGGACCTGTCGCGGACGATCGGCGATCCGATCTTCCTGTTCAAGGCCTCGGACGCCTTCTGGCTCAACGAGCAGATCCCGGGCGGCGTACCGCATCAGCTCCCGCCCTATGTCACCGACGGCCCGCAGGTGCACCACGCCCCTGACGGCTCCCTGCTCATGCTGTGGTCGACCTACGAGAAGAACGCGGTCGGCCAGGACGGCACCATTGGCGGCGGCTATGTACAGACCTACGCCGTCTCGGCATCCGGCGACATCGCGGGGCCGTGGCAGCAGCACCGGCCGCTGCTCAGACAGGACAGCGGTCACGGCATGTTGTTCCACACCTTCGACGACCAGCTGATGATGGTCGTCCACCGCCCCTTCGACAACGCTCGGGGCAAGCTGTACGACATCCAACTTCTCGGCCACGAACTCCGGGTAGTCCGCCGGCGTACCGACCTCGATGGTGGCGGATGACGCCGCCCGGGCCGGCAAGCCCCTTCCGCACAGACGAGAAGGGCAGCCGCACGAGGACTCAGTCGTCGTTTCTGGAGTTCTCCCTCGGCAGCAACCTCTGGCGAGCCCAGAGGCTCAGCAGTGCCGTTCCGCCGATCAGCAGCGGCACCGGGTCTCCGGCAGGCGGAGCCAGCACATATCCCAGCGCCGTGGCCGTGCACACCGTCAGGGGAATGAACGCCGCCGCACCCTCCATCCCCCATCGCAGCGCGGGCTGTGCGGTACCCAGGGCGCTCGCCCCGCCGGGCGCCCAAGGGCCGACAGCGACCACCAGGAGTCCCGCGGTGACGCAGGCGTCGACCAGCTGACAGGACATCACCTCGGGGCCGTGCGGGCCTGCCGTCGAAAGTCGCAGGGTGTCGCCGATCAGCATCAGGGACAGCCCGGCGATCCCGACCCACAAA
The DNA here is from genome assembly GCF_045041235.1 of Streptomyces sp. NBC_00076. Taxonomy (NCBI): domain Bacteria; kingdom Bacillati; phylum Actinomycetota; class Actinomycetes; order Kitasatosporales; family Streptomycetaceae; genus Streptomyces; species Streptomyces sp. NBC_00076. The sequence continues at coordinate 9,183,350 of NZ_CP108242.1, read as the reverse complement.
GTGGCTCTCTGGTCGTTCATTACGAGACGGCGCAGGGCGAACAGGAAACTGAGGAACACGACTTCCGCGGCCCACAGGACACCGACCATCCCCGTCCCCAGCCGCCAGCCGTCACCAGCCCCCCGCAGCAGTACCCATCCCGTCATGAACACGACCCCGGCCGTGACGGCCCCGTCGAGCACGCGCCGCAGCAACACGTGCCGGCCTGTACCGGCATCGGCCGCGACCACCAGACCGGCCATCCCCAGGCCGACGGTCAGCGTCACTCCGGTGACCGCCACCGAACCCAGCAGCGAAGGCGCGTCCCGTCCCGAAGCCGGAGGCTGAGCCGACAGCACGGCGACCGCTCCCCGGTACACACCTCCGGCTACCGCGGAACCCCCCAACAGCAGCAGACGCGTCCGCACCCGTCCGCTCGTTCCCCTCGCCCGGAGCATCACGGAGGCCGCCAACCCCCAGCATCCGGTGGACGGCCCGAAAGCCGTCATCCGCGCCGTCCCGCTCCCGACCGCCCACAGCCCGCCGAACGTCAGCGCTGTTCCCACGAGACATGCCATACCCACGAGACATGCCACGCCGGCCGCACCCCAAGTCCGTGCCCCTGCCCGATGGCAGCGGCCCGGCCGGCGCCTGAGCACGTCCGGCGACTTCCCCAACACCGACATCGGTGCGCCTTCCGCCCGCGGGGCCTCCCCCACAGCCCCTGAATCCATTCAGGAACCCTAAGGACCTGCGACCGGCCCTGAACGGAACCGTCGGTTCATTCACTCGTACTGCGTAAGAGAGGCGAGAAAGCCGACACTCCGGTTCGCGCCCCGACCGGTCCCCGAGCATGATCAAGGGGCCGTTTCAGATCTCCTCTGAAACGGCCCCTGACCTGCGACTTCGTAAAGTCGGGACGACAGGATTTGAACCTGCGACCCCTTGACCCCCAGTCAAGTGCGCTACCAAGCTGCGCCACGTCCCGGTGCGCCTCCCACGGTGAGCCGTGGGAACGCGCGGACAGAACTTTACCGCACGTCGGGGGCCTCCTCGATGGGGGAGGGCGTGGGGCGGTCGCGGCCGTCGGTGCCCGGCGCGGGACAATCGACGTATGGGCAGTGCATCCGCAGGACGGCAGGTCGGCGCGCGGGACCGGGACGACGAGGGGCGGGCGCGCAATGCCCGGCCCCGGGACGGGCTGGGGCGGCCGCTGCCGTACGGCTCTGACGGGGTCGCCCGGCAGCCCGAGGGCGTGGTCCGGGCCCCGGAGGAGAGCGTCGCGGAGGCGCAGTCGCTGTTGGACGCGGGGAAGCCGTTCCACGCGCACGAGGTGTTCGAGGACGCCTGGAAGTCGGGGCCCGAGGACGAACGCGCGTTGTGGCGGGCCCTCGCCCAGCTCGCCGTGGGGCTCACCCACGCGGCCCGCGGCAACGTGACGGGCGGCGCCCGGCTGCTGCGGCGCGGCGCGGGCGCACTTGCGGAGTGGGCGTCGGCCACCGGGCGCCGCCGACCGTACGACATGGACCTGACAGGGCTGACGGCGTGGGCGCGGGACCTGGCGGAGGCCGTGGAGCGGGACGGCGAGAGCGTGGACGCGCGGGATCGGGCGCCGCGGCTGCGGGGGGCGCGGGGGGTGTCGTAGCCACGGCAGCGCCGTCGCCTGCCCCGGGCTGTGCCCGGGGGCTGTGCGGACGCCACGCCCGGAAGCGGCGTGGACCCGCCCGCATCTGGTCACCCGCCCCGGCACGATCCGTCGAAGAGCGGACCACCCGCCACCGCGCCGCGGGGACCGGCATGGACGCGGTGTCCGCGGTGTCAGTGGGGTGGGGCAGACTCGGGGCGTGCGAAAGATTCATGTCATCGGTATCGGCGCGGGCGACCCCGACCAGCTCACCCTGCAGGCGGTCAAGGCGCTGCGCGGCACGGACGTGTTCTTCGTCCTGGACAAGGGCGAGGTGAAGGCGGACCTCGTGGGGCTGCGCCGGGACATGCTCGACGCACATGTGCCGCAGGGCACGTACCGCGTGGTCGAGGCGCGTGATCCGGAGCGCGACCGGGCCGCGGGCGGAGCCGCGTACTCCCCCGCCGTCGGGGACTGGCGCAGCGCCCGCGCGGAGATCTACGCGCAGCTGATCGCCGAGGAGTTGGGCGAGGACGAGAGCGGCGCGTTCCTGGTGTGGGGCGACCCCGCGCTGTACGACAGCACGATCGGGATCCTGGACGAGATCCTCGACCGGGGCACGGTGGACTTCGCGTACGACGTCGTGCCCGGGATCAGCAGCGTCTCGGCGCTGGTCGCCCGGCACCGCACCGGACTGAACCGGGTCGCCCGGCCCGTGCAGATCACCACCGGCCGACGGCTCGCCGAGGGTTTCCCCGAGGGCGTCGACGACGTGGTCGTGATGCTCGACGCCCACCAGGCCTTCCTCCGGTACGCCGACCAGGACATCGACATCTACTGGGGCGCCTACATAGGCACGCCGGACGAGATCCTCGCCGCCGGCCCGATCGCCGAGGCCGCTCCCCGTATCGAGCGACTGCGCGCGGAGGCCCGGGAGCGCAAGGGCTGGATCATGGACACGTATCTGTTGCGCAGGCGTCCCCGGGGCTGACTCCCGGTCCGGCGCCGGCCGGGCCTCGGTCAAGGCCGGTCGAGGCCCAGCCACCCCAGGACCCCCGCCACGTCGGGCACGGTGGTCACGGCTTCCGGCAGGGGCGGGCGCTGTACGACCACGACCGGCAGGCACAGTTCGCGTGCGGCCGTGAGCTTGGCGGCCGTGGCCCCTCCCCCGCTGTCCTTGGTGACGAGGACGTCGATGCGGTGGTCGCACAGCAGGGCCGTCTCGTCGGCCACCGTGAACGGTCCACGGGCCAGGAGCACTTCGGTGCGCGGCGGCATCGGCGGCCGGGGCAGTTCCACCGACCGTACGACGAAATGCAGGTCCGCGAGGTGGGCGAAGGCGGCCAGGCCCAGACGTCCGGTGGTCAGGAACACGCGTCGGCCGAGTCGGGGCAGCAGGTCCGCAGCGACGGCCAGGGAGGTGACCGGGTGCCAGCGGTCCTCGGGGCCGGGGTGCCAGCCGGGCCGGCGCAGCACCAGCGCCGGGACACCGGTCGCCGCGGCGGCCCGAGCCGCGTTCGCCGTGATCGACTCGGCGAAGGGGTGGGTGGCGTCGACGAGGGCGTCCACGCGTTGCTCGCGCAGCCAGTCGGCCAGCCCGTCCGCTCCGCCGAAGCCCCCGATCCTGACCTCGCCCGTGATCGCCCCCGGACGTGCCACGCGCCCGGCCAGCGAGGTCGTGACACGGACATCGCGACGCGTCACCAGCGCGGCGGCCAGCTCACGGGCCTCGGCGGTGCCACCGAGGATGAGGACGTGCGTGGACATGGCGAGAGCCTACGAGGTCCTGGACGCGGGGCCTCTGTCGGACAGGTCCTAGCGGAGCAGCAGTTGCAGGCCGCCCAGGATCGTCGCCGCGATCACCAGTTGCTCGAACAAGCGCTGGTTGATCCTGTTCACGGCCCACTTGCCGATGAACGCCCCGGGCACGACGAACACGGCGAGCGCCGCGTCGAGGAGCAGCGAGTGGCCGTCGATCAGTCCGAGGCCGACGCTGAAGGGCACTTTGGACACGTTGACGATCAGGAAGAAGAAGGCGGAGGTCCCGAGGAAGCCGAGCTTGCGGAAGCCCGCAGAAAGGAGATACATCGACATCACCGGGCCGCCGGCGTTGGCGACCATCGTGGTGAAGCCGCCGAGGACGCCGTACGAGCGGGCCTTGACGCGGCCCGCCCGGTTGGCCACGGTGTCCGGCTCCTCCTGCGCGTCGGCCGTGCGACGGCGCCACACCGTCACCCCGGCCATCAGCAGCAGGATCGCGCCGATCGACGTGCGGACGATCCCGTCGTCCGCCCACATCAGGAACAGCGTGCCGGCGACCACACCAACGGCGACCGCCGGGAACAGACGCCACAGCGTGGGCCAGTGGGCGTGCCTGCGGTAGGTGAGCACCGCGAGCACATCGCCGGCGATCAACACCGGCAGCAGGACGCCGGTGGAAGCGCGGGCGGGCAGGACGGCCGCGAAGACCGCCAGGCTGACGGTGTTGGCCCCGCTGACGGCGGTCTTGGAGAAACCGACGAGCAGGGCGGCGAAGGCGAGGGCGGCGAACTCCCAGCCGGTGATGTGCCAGAGGGTCATCGTGTTCATGCGAACACCGATGCTATGTGCAAGGAACCGAGGCCCGTAAGGAGCGTCTCGCCAGGTGGCCTGTGGGTGTGGGCGCCGCTCCCGCATCCGGTGCGGCAGCGTCGTATGGACCCGTCCGCCGGCCCCTGGGAAGATCCCGAGGAGCCGCACCGACCCCCTTCGGAGGAGACATGACCGACTCCCGCGAGCACGTCCTGCCGGGGACCCGGGGCGCGATCAGCGCACGGGAGTGGCCGGCCGAGCGACCCCGGTACGTCGCGCTCCTCGTCCACGGGTACGGCGAGCACATCGGCCGGTACGAGGAGCTCGCCGAGGTCCTCGTGAGGCACGGAGCGGCCGTGTTCGGCCCGGACCACGTCGGTCACGGAGGGTCGGCGGGCGAGCGCGTACTGATCGAGGACTTCGAGGACGTGGTCACCGACGTGCACACCGTGGCCGGGTCGGCCCGGAGTGCGTATCCCGACGTACCGGTGGTGATGGTCGGGCATTCCATGGGCGGCCTGATCGCGGCCCGCTACGCGCAGCGCCACGGCGACACGCTCACCGCGCTGGTGCTGTCCGGGCCGGTGATCGGCGCGTGGGAGCTGCCGGGGCGGCTGCTGGCCCTGGACGAGATCCCCGACACCCCGATCAGCCCGGCCGCGCTCTCCCGTGATCCGGCGGTGGGCGCGGCCTACGCGGCGGATCCGCTGGTGTGGCACGGACCGATGAAACGGCCGACGCTGGAGGCGTTCGCGCGGACCCTGGAGACCGCCTCCAAGGCCGGTGACGTGGGACGGCTGCCGCTGCTGTGGCTGCACGGCGAGGAGGACCGCCTCGTGCCGCTGGCCGGCAGCCGGGTCGGCGTCGAGTCGCTGAGCGGCGGCCGGCTGACCGAGCGGCTCCGCCCGGGCGCCCGGCACGAGGTGTTCCACGAGACGGACCGGGAGACGGTCTTCGCGGACGTGACTCGCTTCGTGGACGAGGTGCTCACGAGCTGAGACAGCACCCGCGAGGCGTCGCCGCGAGGTGTTTGCACCGGTTCGCGGTGGGCACCCGCGCTGCCATGGAGTGGTTGCGCAGCGCTGCCTGCGTGGGAGAGGACCCCGAGTTGTTCTTTCCCGTGGGCACGACCGGACCTGCGCTGCGAGACATCGCGGCCGCGAAGCGGGTCTGCGCCCGCTGCCCGGTGATCCCCGAGTGTCTGGCGTTCGCGCTGGACTGCGGGCAGACCTCGGGCGTGTGGGGCGGGACCTGCGAGGAGGAACGGGACGCGCTGCTCCGTTCGGCCGGAGACGACGCCAGAAGGGGAAGCACCGTATGACTGTCGTGAAGAGCACGATTCCCGATTCCGCCCGGCAGGTGGTCGGGGACGCGCTGCAGAGCACTCTGGTGGACCTTGTCGGGCTGTCCCTGATCGGGAAGCAGGCCCACTGGAACCTCGTGGGACCGCGCTTCAGGTCGATCCACCTGCAGCTCGACGAAGTGGTGACGGCCGCGCGCGAGTTCTCCGACACCGTGGCGGAGCGAGCGGCGGCGCTCGGGCTGCCGCCGGACGGCCGGCCCGAGACCATCGCGTCGGCGTTCACCCTGCCGAGCCCGAAGGACGGCTGGGTACGGGACACCGACGTCGTCCAGGTGATGGTCGAGGCCCTGGAGGCGGCCATCGGGCGACTGCGCGAGCGCATCGAGGCGACCGACAAGGCCGACCCGGTCTCCCAGGACCTGCTGATCACCATCACCGCCGAGCTGGAGAAGCAGCGCTGGATGTTCGACGCGGAGAACTGGCCCAGGAACGACTGACCGGCCGCCCGGTCCCACCCCCGGTCCGAACTCGTAGCACAGAAGAGGCACTTGATGACCGACGCCCTCGAAATGGACGCGCTGTGGGAGGGCTTCCACCGCGCGGTGAACATGACCTCGCAGGAACTGGCCGCCTGGCTGCGGGTGCGTGACGCCGACGAGAGCACGGAGCCGCTGCCAGAACACGCGGGCACGCCCACGGGGCAGCACGTTCTGGAGATCCTCCAGAAGCGGCGCACGGATCTCACCGACGACGACGTCCGCGTGATGTACGACGTCGTGGACACCGTCGCCGAGCAGAGTGGCGTGGAGAACGAGCCCGAGGCCGAGGAGACGCGCCGCCGGCATCTCCTGATGACGATCGGCCACGATCCGCTCAGGTCGTGACGTGAGCCCGAGCTGACGCCGCCTCAGTCGTCCTTCGGCCGACCCGCGAGCAGCCGTTCGATACGGTCGAAGCGCTCGTGCAGGGCGTGGAGGTCCGTACCGACCTCGTGGGCGATCCGGCCGCGCCGCTTGCCCTCCCTGCCCACGAACCAGGTGGCCAGGGCCGCGGTGACTATGCCGTACGTGGTGATGCCGACGACCATCATCACCCCGCCGACGATCCGGCCCCACAGGGTCACCGGGTAGAAGTCGCCGTATCCGACGGTGGTCGCGGTTTCGACCGACCACCAGATGGCTCTCGGATAGGTCGTCAGATTGGCGCTCTTCGTGCCCTGTTCGGCGGCGATCACGGCCCATGAGCCGATGAGCATCACGACCACGAGGACGATCAGCGCGCCGCCTGCCGCCCTCAGATGGAGGGAGCGGCCCTCGCGGTCGAACAGCGCCTCGACCGCCCTGGTGAGGAATCCGGGCAGCATGACCGCTCCTTGGGGTCCGGGGGCCGGGTGCGGACGATGTCGTCTGTGGACGGTGCGCGTGCGGACAGTGTCGTGTGCGGCCGCAGCCGTATGTAGGACAGTCTCGTAGCGGGGGCGCGGTCGGGCATGCCGGGCGGGGCGTTCGAGTCGCCGCCGTCCATGGCGGTCCGCTCACCCGAACAGGCCCGTGCGCTGGTGTGCCACGAGGGCCGGTGGTCCGCTGGGGGCATCTGTCGATGTCTGGAGGCGTCCCGTCATGACCGCTCGTCCGTCCCGCGCCCATCGCCGCACCGTCACGGGAGGTGCCCCCGCCGTCCGGTTCCTCGCGTCGGCCCTGGCGGCGGGTGTGCTGCTGACCGCGTCGGCCTGCTCGGACGGCGACAGTGGTGGGCAGGGATCGGGTGCCGCCGAGTCGCCCGTCGCGGACGCGTCGCGGGCCGCCTCCCCCCTCGCCGCGACGTCACCCCCCGCCTCCGGAGCCCGTCTCACCGACGCCGGAGCACGGGCCGCGCTGATCACCGAGGCCGACATCGAGGACGACTGGACGAAGGTCGCCGACGCCGCGTCCTGGCGCGACAAACTGCTGGCCGGCAAGGTGGACGTCGCCGACTTCCTCACCGCCAAGGCCGACGCCGCGGACTGCCAGAAGCTGCTCGACTCGCTCTACGACGAGGATCTGCTGGGCAAGCCGTCGGGCGCATCCGCGCTGACCGGCTTCAAGGAGGGCGACTCCCGGCTGCTCTACCAGGTCGCCGCCTACGACCGGGCCGCCCTGGACGACTCCCTGGACTGGCTGAAGTCCCTGCCGACGGAGTGCGACGAGTTCACCGCGACCGACTCGGCGGGCGACAAGCGCACGGTCCAGGTGACGGAGACCCCGGTGCCGAAGGAGGGCGACGCCCGGCAGGGACTGCAGGTGGTCGTGCAGGGCACCGCGGACGACGTGCCCACCACGCTCACCCTGGACGTCGCCGTCGTACGCGTCGGCAGCGACGCGATCACCGTGACCGGCGGCGGACCCGACGGCGGCAAGGACGACTCCGTCGAGCGGGCGGTCCAGCAGGGCACCCCGCGTCTGACGGACGTGCTGGCCGGCCGGACACCGGCCCCGGACCCGTATGAGATCGACTGACCGCCCGTCGACTGACCGTCTCCCGCACCTCGCCCGGCCGTCGCCTTCGTCTCCCTCCCCTCCCACGACCGCCTCTCACCGCCTTCCGCGACCTCCCACCGCTCCGGCCGTTCCTGGGACAGAGCTGATCATCGGACGGCACAATGACGGCGACGGCGGCAGGCGCGAGAAGGAGCACGGACGTGAGCGACAGCCACACACCCACAGACACGTCGGCGAGGCTGAACACCGGTGTGGCGCACAACGCGCGCGTCTGGAACTACTGGATCGGCGGCAAGGACAACTACGAGGTCGACCAGCAGGTCGGGGCCCACGTGGCCGGAATGTTCCCGATCATCCGGGAGATCGCCCGCGCCGACCGCTGGTTCTTGGGCCGCGCGGTGCGGTTTCTCGCCGAGGAACAGGGCATACGGCAGTTCCTCGACATCGGCACCGGGCTGCCGACGGTCGACAACACCCATCAGATCGCCCAGCGGATCGCCCCGGAATCGCGGATCGTCTACGTCGACAACGACCCGATCGTGCTGGTCCACGCCCGCACCCTGCTCACCAGCACCGCCGCCGGCGTCACCGACTACATCGACGCCGATGTGCACGACCCGGACGCCATCCTCGAACGCGCCGCGCGGACCCTGGACTTCGACAAGCCGGTCGCCGTGATGATGCTGGGCATTCTCAACTTCGTCCTGGACGCCGAGGAGGCCCGGGACATCGCCCGCCGGGTGATGGCGGCGATGCCGGCCGGCAGCCACCTGGCCCTCACCCACCCCACCTTCGACGCGGATCTCGGCGGCGAGGGCCAGATCCCGGCGATGAAGTTCTGGAACGAGAACGCCACACCGCCGATCACCGCCCGCAGCCGCGCGGACATCGCCGCCTTCTTCGAGGGCCTGGAGCTGCTGGAGCCGGGACTGGTGTCGTGTTCGCAGTGGCGTGCCGAGCCCGACTCCCCCGTCGTGGTACCGCAGTTCGGCGCGGTGGCCGTGAAACCCTGACGCAGGCGCCGACCCGGCCACGGGTCCGGCCGGGCTCGTCGAGGAGGACATATGACCACGCTTGCCGACCCCGTCCCCGGCGGACGTCCCGGGGACGTCGAACGGGCCGCGGCGCTCGCCGGGGAGCTCTCCGGGCGGGGCGTGCACGGCATCGTCCTCGCCTACGTCGACACCGCGGGCGTCACCCGGGTGAAGACCGTCCCGACGGCCCGGCTCGCCACCGCGGCGGCCTGGGGTGTCGGCATGTCCCCGGTGTTCGACACCTTCCTGGCGAACGACTCGATCGTCACCACGGACGTGCTGGGTTCGCCGGACGGCGATCTGCGGCTGTATCCCGACCTGGACCACCTGGTGATGCTGGTCGGGCAGCCGGGCTGGGCGTGGGCGCCCGTCGACCGGATCACCCAGGAGGGCGAGCCTCATCCGGGGTGCGGCCGGACCGTCCTGCGCCGGATCGTCCGGGAGGCGGCCGAACAGCACGGCCTCACCTTCCGGGCAGGCATCGAGGTCGAGTGGGCCGTGGGCCAGGGGCCGGCCGGCGGTGACTTCGTGCCGGCGACGACGGGACCGGCGTACAGCGCCACCCGGCAGGTCGAGCTCAGCGACTACACCGCCGACCTGCTGGCCGCGTTCGCCGAGCAGGGCGTAGAGGTCGAGCAGCTCCATCCCGAGTACGCGGCCGGGCAGTTCGAGGTGTCCGTGGGCGCGCTCGATCCGGTGGCGGCGGCCGACCGGAGCGTGCTGGTGCGGCAGACCGTCCGCGCGGTGGCGGCCCGGCACGGCCTCGCCGTCTCCTTCTCCCCGGCGGTCTTCGCCCAGGGTGTCGGCAACGGCGGCCACGTCCACCTGTCCGCCTGGCGTGACGGCGTCAACCTGCACTCCTCGGGCCCGGGGCGGCACGGCATGACGGAGGAGGCCGAGTCGTTCACGGCGGGAGTCCTAGCCCATCTGCCCGCGCTCACCGCGGTGACGGCGCCGAGCCCGGCGAGCTACCTCCGGCTCAAACCGTCGCAGTGGGCCGGGGTGTTCACCGCCTGGGGCCGCGAGACCCGGGAGGCGGCGGTACGGGTGATCACCGGGATGTCGGGCGTACGCGACCAGGCCGCGAACCTGGAGGTGAAGCCGGTCGACCTGGCCGCCAATCCGTATCTCGCGCTCGCCTGTCTGATCGCCGTCGGCCTGGACGGGGTGACGTCCTCGGCCCCGCTGCCCGAGGAGATCACCGGGGACCCGGCCCGGTTCGACGCCGAGGAGGCCGCGGCCCGCGGTGTGCGCCGACTGCCGACCTCGCTGGACGAGGCGGTCGAGGAGTTCCGCGAGGACGCCCGGCTGCGGGACGCGCTGGGCCCGGTCCTCGCCGACGCGGTGACCGCCGTACGTCTCGGGGAGATCGCCGCCGTCCACGGGCTGGACGACCAGCGGGTGGCCGCGGCGTACCGGTGGACGTACTGACGTGCGCGCGGGGCCCGTCCACGAGAGGCTCGCCACCGTGCGGCTGGTTGACCACCACTGCCACGGAGTGGCGACGGACGACCTGGACCGCCGGGCCTTCGAGTCGCTGCTCACCGAGGGCGAGCCCTGGCCGGGAATCTCGCCCTTCGACAGGCCGGCCGGGGTGGCCGTGCGCCGCCACTGCGCTCCCCTCCTCGACCTGCCGCGCCACGCCCCCGCCGACGTGTACCTCGCCCGCCGGGCCGAACTCGGCGCCCCCGAGGTGAACCGCCGCTTCCTGGCCGCCGCGGGCACCGGCGTGTTCTGCGTGGACACCGGCTACACGCCGGTCCCCCTCAGCACACCACAGCAGGTGGCGCGGGCCGCCGACGCCACCGCGTACGAGGTGGTACGGCTGGAGAGCGTCGCCGAGACGGTGGCCGCCGACGGAGTCGAACCGGACGCGTACGCCGACACGTTCCGCGCGGCGGCGGAGCGGGCCGTGCGAGAGCCGGGGGTGGTGGCGGTGAAGTCGGTCGCCGCCTATCGCACCGGCTTCGACCTGGATCCCGTACGGCCCCCGGCCCCGGCGGTCACCGAGGCGGCCCGGCGCTGGCTCGCCGCGGGGGGCCGACTGGCCGATCCGGTTCTCGTACGGCATCTGCTGTGGACCGCCGTGGACCTGGGGCTGCCGCTCCAGCTGCACACCGGGTTCGGCGACGCCGACATCCGGCTGCACCGGGTGGATCCCACCCACCTGACGGACTGGCTGCACCTGACCGCCGGAACGATCCCCGTGCTGCTGCTGCACTGCTGGCCGTACCAGCGGCAGGCCGCCTATCTGTCGGCGGTGTTCGAGCAGGTGTACCTCGACGTGGGTCTCACGCTGCACCATGTCGGCCCCGCCCGGGCCTCTGCGATCCTGGCGGAGGCGCTGGAGATCACCCCGTTCCGCAAACTGCTGTACAGCTCCGACGCCTACGGTGTGGCCGAGTTCTACCACCTCGGCGCGCTGGCCTTCCGACAGGGCCTCGCCGGTCTGCTCCAGGACCGGGTGGACGCCGACGAGCTGAGCCTGCCGGACGCGCTGCGGATCGCCGTATGGGCGTCGGGTGACAACGCTCACCAGGTCTACCGTTTTCCCGCCACCTCCTGAAAGTATGATCAAGCAATGTCTGACATGACCGATACCACGCCCGGCTGGCTGAGTTCCGACGAGCTCGAGATGGCGCGCGCCCGCATGCCGATCCTGTATGTCGAGGCGGTGCCCGTGCGCGTCGACGACAGCGGCGAAGTCACCAGCATCGGAGTGCTGCTCCGCATCGGTCCGGACGGGACGGTCAGCCGGACCCTGGTCTCCGGTCGGGTGATGCACCACGAGCGCGTCCGGGACGCCCTGCTGCGCCACCTGGAGAAGGACCTCGGCCCGGTCGCCCTCCCGCACGTGCCGACCTCCCTGCAGCCCTTTACGGTGGCCGAGTACTTCCCGACCCACGGCGTCACGCCGTACCACGACCCGCGCCAGCACGCGGTGTCGCTGGCCTACGTGGTCCCGGTCACCGGCGACTGCCGCCCCCGGCAGGACGCCCTGGACCTGGTCTGGTTCAGCCCGCAGGAGGCCCTGTCCCCCGCGGTGCAGAGCGAGATGCCGGGCGGCCACGGGGTGCTGCTGAAGCAGGCGCTGGCGCATGTGGGCTGCGTGGACTGAGTCTGAGGAGTCTGACGACGCGAGCGCCGTTCAGGCCGTCACAGCGAGGCCCCGGCGCACTGGACGAGCTGCTGGCCGGTGATCGCGCCGCCGTCCGGCCCGAGGAGGAACGCGGTCAGGCCGGCGACCTCGTCCGGGGAGACGAACCGGCCGAGGGGCGGATGCGCCGGAGGCGTGCGGGCGCGGCCGGGGTCGGAGAGCATCGGCGTGTCCGTCGGGCCGGGGGCGATCACGTTGACGGTGATGCCGCGGCCGGCCAGCTCGGCGGCCCAGGAGCGCGCGAGCGCGGGCAGCGCGGCCTTGGTCGCGGCGTACTGGCTCTTGCCGGGCACGCCGGCCGCGGTGCGGCTGCCGACGAGGACCACGCGGGCCCCGTCGGGCAGCCGGTCGGCGAGGGTGTCGACAAGGATCGTGCCGGCCTGGACGTGCACCCGCCACATCAACTCGCCGTCGTCGGCGGACAGTTCGCCCAGCGGTGCCGAGCGCTGGAGCCCGGCGGCGTGCACGACCGCGTCGGGGGCGGGTACGCCGTCGAGGATCCGGACCAGCTCGGTGGGCTCGGTCAGATCCGCCGGGAGCCAGGTCAGCCCCGGCGCGGGCACCGGACGGCGACGGCTGATCCCGGTGACCTGCCAGCCCTCGCGCAGCAGGCGAGCACCGATCGCCTTGCCGATCCCCGAGCTGACGCCGGTGACCAGGGCGCGCCGCGTCGTGGAGGTCATGAGGACGCCGTGTGCTCCGGCTCGGTGGACGGCGCCACCTCGGTCAGTACCACCTCGACGCCGCGTCCGCGCAACTCGGCCACGATCGACGGGTCGGCGCCGTCGTCGGTGACGAGGGTCCAGCCGGCCGGGAGCTTCGCCCAGGCGTGGAAGGGGCGGCGGCCGAGCTTCGCCGCGTGCGCGAGGACGTAGACGTGGTCGGCGCGGCGGGCCATCAGTTCCTTCAGCCGCGTCTGGCGCAGGTCGGCCTCGCAGATGCCGTGCTCGGGCGAGATGCCGTCGGTGCCGAGGAAGACCCGGTCGAAGGTCATCCGTTCCAGTGCGGCCTCGGTCAGCGGACCGACGAAGCCCTGGCTCAGGGGTCGCAGAGTGCCGCCGAGACACTCGACGTGCACCGTCTCGACGTCGGAGAGTTCCTGCAGGGCGGTCAGCCCCGTGGTCGCGACCGTCAGTTCCTTCGCCGAGCGCAGTTCGTGGGCGAGGGCGCCCACGGTCGATCCGGCGTCCAGCAGCACGGTCTCACCGGCACGCACTTCGGCGGCGGCCCGGCGGGCGATGGCGCGCTTCGCCTCGAACGCCTCGCCCGTACGCTGCCTGAGCGACGCCTCAGGGTGGGCGGTCAGCGCCATGGCGCCGCCGTAGGTCCGGGCCAGGCGGCCGTCGGCGGTCAGCCTGGCGAGGTCCCGGCGGATCGTGGAGGCCGTGACGCCGAAGCGCTGCGACAGCTCCTCGACGCTGGTGAGGCCGGTCGTGGTGGCCACGTGCAGGATCCGTTCACGCCGGGCCTTGGATCCGAGGGGAGACATCTGTCGTGGAGTCCTTTTCTGCGCGGACTGCGAGTGGCGGTCTCAGCGGACCGGTACGGACGACATCTCGGCTGCCTGGCGCACGGCCTCGACCATGCTACCGGCCTCGGCCACGCCCTTGCCCGCGATGTCGAAGGCCGTTCCGTGGTCCACCGAGGTGCGGATGACGGGCAGTCCCACGGTCAGGTTGACACCCGCCTCGATGCCCAGCACCTTCACCGGGCCGTGCCCCTGGTCGTGGTACATCGCGACGATCAGGTCGTAGTCGCCGCGCCCGGCGAGGAAGAAGGCCGTGTCGGCCGGGAGGGGACCGCGGGCGTCGATGCCGTCCGCGCGCAGCACCTCGAGAGCGGGGACGATCTTCTCCTCCTCCTCGCCGTAGCCGAACAGTCCGTTCTCGCCCGCGTGCGGGTTGATGCCGCAGACGCCGATGACGGGCTTCACGACACCGGCCCGGACCATCGCCTCATGGCCGCGGCGCACCGTGCGCTCGACCAGGCCCGGCTCGATGCGGTGTACGGCGTCGATCAGGCCGATGTGGGTGGTGACGTGAATGACCTTCACCTTGGGTGTGGACAGCATCATCGACACCTCGTCCACGCCGGTGAGGTGGGCCAGCAACTCGGTGTGGCCCGGGTAGAGATGCCCGGCCGAGTGCAGGGCCTCCTTGTTGAGCGGTGCGGTGCAGATGCCGTGCACGGCGCCCTTCAGCGCAAGGTCCGCGGCCACCCGTACGTACTGGTAGGCGGCCTCGCCGGCGAGGGCGGACAACCGGCCCCAGGGCAGGTCGGCGGGCAGCAGGTCCAGGTCCACGACGTTGACCCGGCCCGGCGGGAACTCGGCCTCGCCCGGGGCGGTCACGGAGACGATGTCGCAGTCGACACCCTGGATCGCGGCGGCCTGCCGCAGCCGTTCGGCGTCACCGATGACGACGGGACGGCAGCGGGCGAGGGTGTCCGGGTGCAGCAGCGCCGGGACGATCACCTCGGGGCCGATGCCCGCGCCGTCCCCCATGGTCACCGCGATGAGCGGCAGCGAACGGTGGGCGTCGGCGGTCGGGGTCGCGTTCAACGGGAGGTCTCCTTGCGGTGGGGGGTGAGGGAGGTCCGGCCGGAGCGCCGTGGCGATCCGCAGCAGGGAGTCGGTGTCGCCGAAGCTGCCGGGCCGGGTGACGACATGGCGTCCGTCGGGTGTGAGTGCGTGGACGGCGCCGTGGTGTATCTGGCCGAGGGGCGCCAGGTGCGGAACACCGAGCGCGTCGAGGACGCGGCGGGCGGTCTCACCGCCCGTCAGGACGAGGTCGGACTCGCCCGCGCGGTCGGCGGCGAGGCGGGCGAGTCCGGACACCAGGCGGCGGGCCGAACCGGGCCGGATGCCCGGGCCGCTGTCGATGCTGAGGACGGTGACACCGTCCGACACGTTGTCAAACGGACCCGGTGCGGCCGGAGTTGACAGGGCGTCGGAGGCCAGGGTGTCGGAGGCCAGGGTGTCGGGGTGCAGGTTTACATGGCGTGCACCGAGCTCCGTGAGTTGCGCGATCTGCGCAGGTGCGGAGGGATCGGCGGTGCCGACGACCACCAGGAGGGGCCGTTGCCGGAGTCGCCCGGCCGGAGCCGGAGGCCCTTGTCCCGCCGTGGTCGGTGCCCAAACCCCCTCGGTACGCCTCAGCGCGCGGCCGACCGACGCGGCGAGGCCGCTCGTGCCCATCAGGCGGACACCGGGCCCGCACGCGAGCGCCGCCCGGGCGATCAGGTCCAGGTCGGTGTCCGTCTCGGCGTCGCACACCGGAAGGTGTCCGGCCGCGATCGCCGCGCGCAGTGCGGCGGGCAGCGCGTCGCCCCGTACCGCCTCCAGCGGGACGAGGGTCGTACGGGCGTCCCCGAGCGCGGCGGAGATCGACGGCGGGGGTGCGTCGCTCTCCGCCCGCCAGGCGTCCGTGGTGTGCAGGGGGACGCCGTCGAGATGGACGACACCGCCGCGGACCGTGCGGCCCATGGCGGGCAGGGCGGTGGCGACGACGACGCCCTCGGCGCCGTCGGCGCAGGCGGCCGTCTCGGCGGCGAGGTTGCCTCGCAGCAGCGAGTCGGCCTTCTTCAGCACCAGAACGTCCGAGGGCACGGCTCGCAGGGCCTCGCGTACCCGGCGGGCCGCCTCGGCCGCGGGCAGGCACCGGCAGTCGAGGTCGACGACGACGGCCTCGCCGTCCGGCTGCCGGTCCGAAGAGGCCGGACCGAGCACGATCCGGCCCGTCACACCGAGCGCCACCGCGGTCTCCGCCGCCCCGGACAGGTCGTCGGCGAGGGCGAGGACACCTCGCGGCGGCCGCTCACCGCGGACGGCGCAGGGCGCGGGCTCGGGGAAAGACACGTCATCCTCCTGGACCCTTGGTGGACCTGCAGTGGACCTGTAGTCGAAGGAGGCGCGCGGGGCCGCCTCGACACTCGATGATGGCACAACCTGCGCGATGTGCGCGAGACCTCTTGCGTGATTCGCGCAACCATGGAACGGTTTCCGGCGCGACAGAAACCGACGGCAACCGACGGCGTCCTGCGGGACCGGACGCCGTCCCGAGCCGGTCGCCGCACAAAAAACCCCGAGAGGTCGACGATGACCCGAACTCCCCCGAGTGAGACGCCCAGCCGTCGCACCCTGCTGCGCTGGGGCGCCGCGGGCGGCGCCGGTCTCGCTCTCTCCCCACTGGCCGCCTGCGCCGGCCCCACCGGCGCCCCCGGCCCCGGCACCCTCACGCTCGGGCTGAACCGCTCGCTGGTCAGCCTGGACAACAAGCTCAACCAGTTCGACGCCGCGGTGACCGTGCAGCGGGCGGTGCGCCAGGCCCTCACGGCCATCGGTCCGGACATGCGACTCCAACTGGTCCTCGCCGACCGGTTCGAGATGACCGCACCGACCACCTGGAGCGTCCGCCTGCGCGACGGGATCCGCTACTCCGACGGCCGGCCCGTGACCGTCGACGACGTGGCCACCGCGGTGCGGATGTACGGAGAGGTCGCCGGCTCGTTCATCCTCGGCCTGTTCCCCGAACTCCCCGAGGTCGAGGCGACCGGCGAGCGCACCTTCCGGCTCCACACCCGCGAACCGGTGCCCGTTCTGGACCGGCTGATGGCCAACATCCTCATCACCCCGGCGAAGGACAACCGGCCCGAGGAACTCCGCTCCGGCGTCGGCACCGGCCCCTACCGGGTGGCCGGCGCCAACAGCGGCGCGGGCGAGTACACCCTGGCCCGTGTTCCGGGGTACTGGGGCGGGCGGCCGCCCGTCGAACGGGTCCGGGTCCGCTTCGTGCCGGAGGAGTCGAGCCGGGTCGTCTCCCTGCGCAGCGGCGAACTGGACGTCATCGACACCATCACCCCCGACTCCGCCGAACAGCTCACCGGGCTGCCCGGCGTGCATCTGGAGCAGACCTCCGGGGTGCGGATCTGCCAGCTCTTCTACAACTTCCGCAAGCCGAGGAAGCACCCGCTCGCCGACGCCCGGGTGCGCCGGGCACTGACGTACGCCATCGACGGCGAGTCCCTCGTCCGGGACGTGCTCACCGACTCGGCCGAGCAGGCCCAGGGAGTGGTCCCCCTCAGTCTCAAGGGCGCCGAACGCACCGGCCGCTACGCCCACGACCCGTCACGGGCACGGCAGTTGCTCGGATCCCTGGGCGCCGACGGACTGCGGATCAAAATCATCTGGGAGTCGGGCGAGTTCGCGGCGGACGCCTCCGTGATGGAGGCCGTCGCGGAGATGCTGAAGGAGGTCGGTGTACGCGCCGACCTGCGACAGTTCGAGCCCGGCGGCGACATCCTCAAGTGGCGCCAGGGCAAGGGCGGCGACTGGGACGTCATCGGCAACGGCTTCCCCGGCCCCACCGGCCAGGCCGTCACCATGCTGCAGGCGATGTACGCGGGCACGGCCGAGGACGAGCGCACCGGCGACGCGTTCATGGGCTACGTCGTCCCGAGCATCGCCCGACGGCTGTCCGACGCGGCGACCGAGACCGACCCCGCCGCCCGTGACCGCAAGCTGGCCGCCGCCCAGCACGCCGTCTGGGACACCTGGCCGGCGATGTGGGCCTTCGTGCCGAAGACCGTCCTCGCCCGCCGTGGCCGCGTCGACGGCATCCGGCTGCTGCCGGTCAACTCCTACGACCTGACCGCCGTACGGCTGGAGGGCTGAGCCGTGACGAAGTACCTCGCCCGCCGTCTCGGTCAGAGCCTGCTGACCGTCTTCCTGACCCTCTCCACGGTCTTCGTGCTGGTCCGGCTCGCCCCTGGAGACCCCGCCTCCGCATACGCCCCACCGAGCGCCACCAGCGCCGACCTGGAGCGGATCCGCGCCCAGTTCGGCCTCGACAAACCGCTGATCACCCAGTACGGGGTCTTCCTGCGCGACCTGCTGAGGGGCGACCTCGGCACCAGTTACTCCTTCCACGACTCCGCCCTCAGCGTGGTCCTGGACCGCGTGCCGTACACGATCACGCTCTCCGTCGCGGCGATCGCCGTCACCGTGGCCGTCGCGGTCCCACTGGGGGTGTGGATGGCCCGCCGCGCCGACACCTCGCGGGAACTCGGAGCCAACGTCCTGACCATCGCCGGACAGTCCATGCCGGACTTCTGGACCGGCGTGATGCTGCTGACCGTCTTCGCCGTGCTGCTGCCTGTGCTGCCCGCCTCCGGCTTCACGTCCTGGAGCGGCCTCGTCCTGCCGACCGTCACCATCGCGACCCTCCAACTCGCCCTCGTCTCACGGCTCGTACGCCGCGAGATGACCACAGCGCTCGCCTCGCCGTACATCACCGTGGCCCGCTCCCGCGGTGTCTCGGAACGTGCCCTCACCTGGCGCTACGCACTCGCCAACTCCTCCGTCCCGCTGGTCACCGCGGTCGGCACCCGCTTCGCGGCGCTGCTCAACGGAGTCGTGGTGGTCGAGGTCGTCTTCGGCTGGCCAGGGGTCGGTTCCCTCGTCGTCCGCGCCCTGGAGACCCGCGACTACCCGCTCATCCAGGCAACCGTCCTGGTCACGGCGACCCTCGCCATCCTCGTCCAGCTCCTGGTCGACCTCGCCTACCCGCTTCTCGATCCGCGGGTACGACTCGGAAAGGCGGCCTGACATGTCCGCCACGCTCACCCCGACCGACGGCACCGCCCGGCCCAGCGCGGTCACCGCGAAGCACCTGGCCCGTGCCACCGCCACCAGGCAGCGGCGCAGCGCCCGCTTCAAGCTGTGGGCGGGATCCCTGTGCACCGCGCTGGTCGCCCTTCCGGTGGCCCTCGCGAGCCTGCTGCCGTTGCCGGACCCGGACGCCCAGAACCTCGCGGGGCGCCGGCTGCCGCCGCTCACCGACGGGCACGTGTTCGGCACCGACCAGCTCGGACGCGATCTGCTCTCCCGCATCCTGCACGGCGGCCAGGTGTCGCTGTCCGTGGGCATCCTCGCGGTCCTGGTCTCCGGCGTCATCGGGATCGCCGCGGGCTCGGCGGCCGGCTACTTCGGGGGCTGGATCGACACGGTCGTCAGCCGACTCCTGGAAGCCCAACTGGCGTTGCCCCTGCTGATGATGCTGCTGCTCGTCGTCGCCCTCTTCGGCCCGTCGGTCACCGTCATCACCTGCGTGATCGCGATCGCCCAGTGGCCGGAAGTGGCCCGGCTGACCCGCTCCCTGGTCCTCGTCGAACGCGAGAAACCGTATGTGGCGGCCGCCCGTCTGCTCGGCATGCGCAGCTGGTCCGTGCTCGGGCGGCACATCATTCCCAACATCCTGCGCCCCGCGAGCCTGGTGGTCCTGCTGCTGCTCGCCCAGGCCGTGCTCCTGGAGAGCGCCCTCAGCTTCCTGGGCGCCGGGCCCCAGCGCCCGTTCGCCACCTGGGGCCGCATCATCTCCGACGGCCAGGACTACATCACCACCTCCTGGTGGCTGGTCACGCTTCCCGGCCTGGTCATCGCCATCCTCGTGGTCGGCGTCAACCTCATGGGAGACGGCCTGCGCGACCGCATCCGTACGAAGAAGCCGGCGAAGGGAGCCTGAGCCATGACCCGCGACACCTCGCCGTCTTCCAGCGCCCTGTTGGAGGTCGAGGACCTGCAGATCGAACTGCTCACCCATCGTGGCGTGGTCCGCGCCGTGGACGGCGTGAGTTTCACCGTCGGACGCGGCGAGACCGTCACGCTCATCGGGGAGTCCGGCTCCGGCAAGTCCACCACCGCGATGGGCGTGCTGCGGCTGCTGCCCGAACGACTCGCCGTGCTGTCCGGCACCGCCCGCATCGCCGGCGAGGACGTCGTCGCCGACCCCGAGGCGGCCCGGCGGGTGCGCGGCCGCACCGTGTCCCTGATTCCCCAGGACCCGATGACCGCGCTCAGCCCCGTCCACACGGTCGGGCGGCAGCTCGGGGACGCCCTGCGGCTGCGCCACCCCGGCCTGTCCCGGGCCGAGGCCCGCGAGCGCGGCACCCACCTGCTGGACCAGGTACGGATCAGCAGGCCCGAGACCCGCTGGAAGGCATACCCGCACCAGTTCTCCGGCGGCATGCTCCAGCGCATCCTCATCGCCGTCGCGCTGGCCGCCGAACCGCGGCTGCTGGTCGCCGACGAACCCACCTCCGCCCTGGACGCCACCGTCCAGGCGAGCGTTCTGGACCTGCTGATGGAACTCCAGGAACGCACCGGCGTGGGCATGCTGATGATCACCCACGACCTCGGCGTGGCCCGGCTGGTGTCCGACCGCATCCACGTCATGAAGGAGGGCCGGTTCGTCGAGTCCGGGCCCGCCCAGCAGATCGTCGAGCGGCCCGCACACCCGTACACCGGGAAACTCCTCGCGGCCGTCCCGAGCCTCGGCCCCTGGGACGAGGACGGGCTCGACGACCACAGCGCACAGGGAGCAGCCCGATGAGCCCAGCAGCGACACCGGACGCGACCGACGTGGCTGACGCGTCGGCGTTTCTCGACGTCGAGGACCTCGTCGTCGACTACCCCACGCCGTCCGGCACCGTACGCGCCGTCGACCACGTCAGCTTCAGCGTGCCCCGGGGCGGCTCGCTCGCCGTCGTCGGCGAGTCGGGCAGCGGCAAGTCGACCATCGCCTGCGCGATCGTACGACTGCTCAAGCCCGCCTCCGGGCGGATCGTGCTGGACGGCACCGACCTCGCCACGCTGCCCGAGCGACGCCTGAGGCCGCTCAGGCGCCGCGTCCAGATGGTCTTCCAGGATCCCTACGGATCCCTCGCCCCGCACCTGACCGCCCTGGAGATCGTGGCCGAACCGCTGCGCGTCGCGGGCGTGAAGGACAGGACCGAACGGCGCCGCCGCGCCGCCGGGCTGCTGGACCGCGTAGGACTGCCGGCCACGGCACTGGAACGACGGCCGGACGAATTCTCCGGCGGGCAGCGTCAGCGCATCGGCATCGCCCGCGCCCTGGCCTCGGAGCCCGACCTGCTGGTCTGCGACGAGGCCACCTCGGCTCTCGACGTGTCCGTGCAGGCCCAGGTCCTCGATCTGCTGCGCGAACTGCGGGAGGAGACCGACATCACGTACATCGTCATCGCCCACCATCTCGGCGTGGTGCGCGAGATCAGCACCGACGTGGTCGTCCTGAAGGCGGGGCAGGTCGTCGAGCGCGGCCGTACCGCCGACGTGCTCGCCGCCCCCGTCGAGCCCTACACCCGCTCGCTGCGCCGCGCGGCCCTCGACCCCACGGCGATCAGGGGGCTCAAACCCCGCACCCTGGCGGCCTCGACCCCGACCCGGACCCCGGCCCCGGCCACGACCGCACCGGAGCCGCACACGGCCCAGACACCCCACACCCCCCACACCGTCTCACCGGAAGGAACCGGCAAGTGACCACCGGCATCGAACTGCCGAACGTGCCCGTGCCCTTGTCGCGGCTCGTCCTCGGCACCATGACGTTCGGCGACACCGTCGACCGGGCGGGCGCCGCGGACATGCTCGCGACGGCGCTGGAGGCCGGCATCACCGGCGTGGACACCGCCAACGGCTACGCCGGCGGCGAGAGCGAACGCATCCTCGCCGAGCTGCTGCCCGCCCACCGCGACCGGATCGTGCTCGCCACCAAGGCCGGCATGCCGCACCCCGACCAGGGGGAGCACGCCCCCTTGTCCGCCCTCGGCCTGCGGGCCGCCCTGGACGGCAGCCTCAAACGCCTCGGCACCGACCGCGTGGACCTCTTCTATCTGCACCAGCCCGACCGGACCACACCCCTCGCCGAAACCCTCGCCACCGTCGCCGAGTTCGTCGCCGAGGGGAAGGTCCTCGCGCTCGGCGTCTCCAACCACGCGGCCTGGCAGATCGCCGAACTGGTGCGCGTCGCCGACGAGGTGGGCGCCCCACGCCCGGTCGTCGCCCAGCAGCTGCACAATCTCCTCGCCCGTCGGATCGAGGAGGAATACGTCGAGTATGCGGCGTACGCCGCCGTCACCGGTCTGCGCACCATGGTCTACAACCCGCTCGGCGGAGGCCTCCTCACCGGACGGCACCGCTACGAGAAGGCCCCCGAGGGCGGACGGTTCGGCGACTCCCGGCTCGCGGACATGTACCGGCAGCGCTACTGGGACCCGCGTCTGTTCGACGCGGTCGCCGAACTGACCCGTGTCGCAGAGGGCGCGGGCATCCCGCTCGCCGAACTGGCCCTGCGCTGGCTCCTCGACCGGGACTCGACCGACGCCCTGCTGCTCGGCGGTTCCCGGACCGGCCACCTGCGCGCCAACCTCGTCGCCGCGCAGGCCGGACCGCTGCCCGCCGACGTCACCGCCGCCTGCGACGAGGTCGGCGCGGGCCTGCGCGGCCCCATGCCCGCCTACAACCGCTGATCCTGTAGGGGTCCTCGAAGCCCCCGCGCCCTGTGCCCCTGTGCCCCTGTGCCCCTGTGCCCCTGTGCCCCTGTGCCCCTGTGAAGGAACAACCACCCATGACCCCCGCAGAGTTCACCGCCGCCCTGCGCGCCCGCGAGCAACTGCTCGGCTACTGGTGCCTGATGGACGCGCCCGTGGCCACCGAACGCATCGCCCGCCTCGGCTACGACTACGTCGCGCTGGACGCCCAGCACGGCCTGTTCGGCTATTCCGGCATGCTCAACAACCTCCTCGCGATCGACAGCCGGGGCTCCACGGCCGTCGGCCTGGTCCGGGTGGAGGCCAATGCCCCCGCCCCGATCGGCCGTGCCCTCGACGCGGGCGCGACCGGAGTGATCGTGCCGCTGGTCGACACGGCCGAGCAGGCCGCCGAGGCCGTCGCCGCGGTCCGCTATCCCCCGCACGGCCGACGCTCCTACGGCCCGATGCGCTCGGCGCTGAGGATCGGCCCCGACCCGGCCGACACACACGACAGCACGGTCGTCCTCGCCATGATCGAGACGGCCGAAGGACTCGCCGACGTCGAGGCGATCTGCGCGACGCCGGGCCTCGACGGCGTCTACGTCGGCCCCTCCGACCTGCGCATCGCCCTCGGTGGCGCCTCGTCCACGGACCCTACCCTGGCCGACAAGTTCGAGGCCGCGCTCGGCACCGTACGCGAGGCGGCGGCCGCCGCCGGAATCGCCTCGGGCATCCACAACCCGGACGGGGCGAGCGCCGCCAAGCGCCTCGCCGAGGGCTTCACCTTCGCGACCGTCGCCTGCGACCTGGTGCACCTGGAGCAGACCGCCCGCGGGCACCTGGCCGCTGCCCGGACCTCTGGAGAGGCACTGTGACGAACCGACTCCTCGACTCCTTCGACCGCACCGACACCACGCTGCCCGCACCGACCGTGCAGAGCCACGCCGCCAACCTCACCGTGCTGCCCGGCGGGGACCTCGGCTGCGTCTGGTTCGGCGGCACGCAGGAAGGCATGGCGGACATCAGCGTGTGGTTCTCGCGCCTCGTACCCGGCACCACGACATGGACGGAGCCGGTCCGCCTCTCGGACGACCCGACACGCTCCGAGCAGAACCCCGTGCTCTTCCCCACGCCTTCGGGTGCCCTGTGGCTGCTGCACACCGCACAGCAAGGCGGAGACCAGGACACCGCCGAGGTACGGCTGCGCGTCAGCCACGACCACGGCACGACCTGGGAGGCGACCCGCACCCTGTTCCCCGCGGCCCCGGGCGTCGGCGGCGTCTTCGTCCGTCAGCCACCCGTCGTCCTGCCCACCGGCCGTCTGCTGCTGCCCGTCTTCCGCTGCCGGACCGCTCCCGGCGAGAAGTGGTCGGGCGACCTCGACACCAGCGCCGTGATGATCAGCGACGACGAGGGCGGCACCTGGTCCGAGCAGCCCGTGCCCGGCTCCACGGGCCTGGTCCACATGAACGTCCACCAGTTGCCGGACGGCTCCCTGCTCGCCCTCTACCGCAGCCGGCGCGCCGACGCCGTGCACCGGTCCGTGTCGCTGGACGACGGCGACACCTGGAGCGAGCCGGAACCGCTCGATCTGCCGAACAACAACTCCTCGATCCAGTACGCCCCGTTGGCCGACGGCCGCCTGGCCCTCGTCTACAACCACAGCAGCGCCGCCGACGCGACCGCCCGCCGCGTCTCCCTCTACGACGAGCTCGACGACACGGGCGGGCTCGCCGACCCCAAGGCCCCGGGCGGCTCGGCGCCCACGGCGGTACGGCAGGCGCCGTCGACCGCGTTCTGGGGTGCCCCGCGCGCCCCGCTCAGCCTCGCCCTCTCGTCCGACGGCGGCCTCAGCTGGCCGTTGCGCGCCGACCTCGTGACCGGCGACGGACACTGCCTCACCAACAACTCCCGCGACGGCCTCAACCGGGAACTGTCGTATCCCTCGGTGACGCAGACACCGGACGGGGCCCTCCACATCGCCTACACCCACCACCGCAAGGTCATCCGCCATATCCGGCTCATCCCGCGGTAGCGGCGATGTGAGCGACCGCTCCTTGGGCCCTTCGGGACCGCGGCGACGGTTGCGTTCGACGTCGTACTCGGCCGAGTATCCGTAACCGCCGTGGATGCGGAGGGCGTTGAGGGCGATCCGCGTCGCGGACCCGGAGGCGAGGAAGCCGGACCCGGGCCGCGCGAAAAAGGGCCTCCACAGGCTGGTGCCTGCGAAGACCCTTCGTACCGTCGGGACGACAGGATTTGAACCTGCGACCCCTTGACCCCCAGTCAAGTGCGCTACCAAGCTGCGCCACGTCCCGATGCCCGTCTGACCTGGGGTTTCCCCTGGCCGAGCGTGCATGGAAACAATACCGCACTCGGGTCCGTGGTCGCGCACCCGTTTGTCCGCGACCACTCTTGACGGTCAGCTCTTCTCCCGTGGCGGACGTGGCGGGTAGCCGAGGCCCCCTCCGCCCCGGCTCCCACGCTCTTCCCGGATCATGGCAGGCGGCACTGACAACGCCCGAGGAGTCTCAGTCTCCGGTCGGCAGTCCCAACTCGGGGTAGGCCTCGAGGAGTCGGGAGGGCGCCGCCTGCCTCCAGGAGTCGGCGAGGATGTCCCGCAGCTCGTCCTCCTCCAGGGCCGAGATGCGGGCCCGCACCCAGGCGAACTGCGCCTCGTGATCAGCGATCCAGAACTTCTCCGGCTCCGCCAGGACCAGTTCGCCGCGTTCCTCCTTCGGGCAGCGCACCGCGAGGGAGGTCTCGTCCTCGGGCAGCGTGGCGAACATCTTCCCCGCGACCCGGAACGTGGGCATGCTCCAAGCGACCTTCTCCGTCGTGTCCGGCAGGGACAGGGCGATCCGTCGTACGTCTTCGGCATCCGGCATGACAGGCACCGTAGCGGCTCCCACTGACAATCACCTGGTGAGAACGCCCGCCAAGGCTTCGGGGCGGGTACCGACGTGCTTGTAGTAGAGCGTCGTCGGCCGCAGCACACCGGACGGGTTCGCCGCGTAGTCGGGGATCACACCGGCCATCGTCCAGCCCGCCGAGCGGTAGAGACGCTCGGCGGGGCTGCCGGTCTCGGTGTCCAGGTGGAGGAGGGTGACGCCCGCCTCGGTCGCGGCCCGCTCGGCGACGGCCAGGAGCGCGCGGCCCAGGCCCTGGCCGCGGGCGTCCCGGTGCACCATCAGCTTGACCAGCTCGGCGCGGTGGCGGCTGTTGGGTTTGTCCGGGTAGGCCAGCGTGACCGTGCCGACGAGGCGGTCCCCGTCGCGTGCCGTCCACACGGCGAGTTGCCCGGTGGCGGCCGCGACGACGCGCGCCTTCCACCAGGCGACGGCGGCCGCCCGGTCCAGCGGGGCGAGGAACCCGATCGAGGCGCCGCCGTCGACGGTGTCGACCAGCAGGTCGGCCAACTGCTCGACGGTTGCGTCCGGTCGAGCGTCCCTCAGCCGGTGCGCGTTCAGCCGCCCATGCGCCTCCAGCCGGCCCGCGTCCGACAGGCACGCGTCCAGCTGATCCGCGTCCAGCTGATCCACTTCCAGCCGGGTCACGATCACGGCAGCACCACCGCCAGCACATACCGCGCCTCGTCCGGGCCGGCGCACCGGAAGCGGGTCGGGCCCCAGACCCGCATCCGCAGACAGTCCCCCGTGCCGAGGTGGTGTTCGACGTCCCGCGTAGTCACGTCGAGCTCGCCGGCCAGCACCCAGATGTGCTGTTCGAGCCCGGGTACGGGCGGCCGGTCGTAGCCGATGTCGGCGCCCGCGGCGAGCCGCCCCTCCACCAGCTCGCCGCGCAGCCCGGAGTGCGGCGGGGACACGGACCGTCGTACGAACCCGGAGGCCCGGTCCTCCCACCGCGGCTGCTCGGCGGCCCGCACCAGCAGCGCCGGCTCCGCCTCGATCTCGCTGAGCAGCTGGGACATGGTCCGGCCGTACACGTGGCACAGCCGGTTCAGGAGCGAGGCGGTAGGACTGATCTCCGCCCGCTCGGCCCGCGACAGAGTCGACCGGCTCACCCCGCTGCGCTCCGCCAACTCCCCCAGTGTCCAGTTTCGTTCGGTCCGCAGCTCGGCGAGGCGGGCGCCGAGCCGGGTGTCGACCGGATCCGCGGCCGGATCTGCGGCCGACCTCACGACTGGGCCGTTCTCCTGGATGCCCTGTTTCATATCAGGGACGCTATCCCGGAAATGAAACGGGCGGGTTACATCGGGGCCACGTCCGCCAGCGCGTCCAGCACGGGACGGATCAGAGGGTGTTCCTCCGCTCCCCGTCGCACCGCCGCGAACACCCGGCGGGTGGGCGCGACCCCGTCGACGGGGCGCACCACCACGCCCGTGAGGTCCATGCCGCGCAGCGCGGAGCGCGGGACGAGGGCGACGCCCGCGTCCGCCGACGCCAGGGCCACCACCGCTCGGAAGTCGTCCGAGGAGTGTTCGAGGCGGGGCTGGAAGCCCGCGCTCTCACAGGCGAGGACCACGACGTCGTGACAGGGGTTGCCGGGGTAGGGGCCGATCCAGGGATCCTTCGCCAGTTCGGCGAGGGGCACCTCGTCGACGTCGGCGAGACGGTGACCGACCGGGACGACGGCGTCGAAGGGCTCCGCGTACAGCGGAACGTGGACCAGGCGGGGGTCGTCGGCGGGCGGAGCCCCGCGGTACTCGACGGCGACCGCGACATCGACCTGCCGGTCGAGGACCATCGGCAGGCTGGCGTCGCCCTCGGCGTCCTGGACGCGGATACGGATGCCGGGCGCGGTTCCGGCGAGGCGGGCCATCGCGGGACCGACCACCAGCGCGATGCCCGTGGCGAACGAGGCGACCGTGACCGTGCCGGCCTCGCCCGAGCCGTAGGCGGCGAGCTCGGCCTCCGCCCGCTCCAGCTGGGCGAGGACGGCGTGGGTGTGGTCGAGCAGGATCTCACCGGCCGGAGTCAGCCGTACCCCCTTGGCACCGCGCTCGACCAGCCGGTGGCCGGTCTCCTGCTCCAGGGCCGCCAGCTGCTGCGAGACCGCCGACGGGGTGAGGTACAGCGCGGCGGCAGCCGCCGTCACCGTGCGGTGGTCGGCCACCGCACGAAGGATGTGGAGCCGCCGCGCTTCGATCATGCGAACGATTATCGCAATATGTCCGGTCGGCCGAGGCCGGTCAGCCCTTCCCCTCGGTCTCCCGGTCCCCCGCTTCTTCTCCCTCCAGCTCCGCCCGCGCGGCCACGAACGCGTCGACCGCGCGGTTCACGTCCCCCGTGGAGTGCGCGGCGGACAGCTGCACGCGAATGCGGGCCTGCCCCTGCGGTACGACCGGGTAGGAGAAGCCGATCACATACACACCGCGCTCCAGGAGCAGCTCCGCCAGGCGTCCGGCCCGCGCCGCGTCCCCGATCATCACGGGTGCGATCGCGTGGTCGCCGGGCAGCACGTCGAAGCCCTCCTCGGACATCCGTCGGCGGAACAGGGCGGTGTTCTCCGCGAGCCGCACGCGCAGGTCGTCCGCCGACTCCAGCAGGTCGAGCACCTTCAGGGAGGCAGCGGCGATCACCGGGGCCAGGGTGTTGGAGAAGAGGTACGGCCGAGAGCGCTGGCGCAGCAGCGCGACGATCTCGGCGCGGGCGGCGACGTATCCGCCGGAGGCTCCGCCGAGCGCCTTGCCGAGGGTGCCGGTGATGATGTCGACACGGTCCATCACCCCGTGCAGTTCGGGGGTGCCGCGCCCGCCGGGGCCGACGAAACCGACGGCATGGGAGTCGTCGACCATGACCATCGCGTCGTAACGGTCGGCCAGGTCGCAGATCTCGCGGAGCGGGGCCACATAGCCGTCCATCGAGAAGACGCCGTCGGTGACGATCAGCCGGCGTCGGGCGGACTGCGCCTCCTTCAACTGCCGCTCCAGGTCAGCGAGATCGCGGTTGGCGTAGCGGAAACGGCGGGCCTTGGACAGGCGGATGCCGTCGATGATCGACGCGTGGTTCAACGCGTCGGAGACGACCGCGTCCTCGGGACCCAGCAGCGTCTCGAACACGCCGCCGTTGGCGTCGAAGCAGGAGGAGTACAGGATCGTGTCCTCCTGGCCGAGGAAGGACGACAGGCGGGCCTCCAGTTCCTTGTGCACCTCCTGCGTACCGCAGATGAAACGTACGGAGGCCATGCCGTAGCCCCAGCGGTCCAGGGCGGCGTGGGCGGCGGCGATCACCTCGGGGTGGTCGGCGAGGCCGAGGTAGTTGTTGGCGCAGAAGTTGAGGACCTCGCCGGGCCGGCTGCCCCCGGACACGCCGACGGTGGCGGACTGCGGGGTGTCGATGACGCGCTCGGGCTTGTGCAGACCGGCGGCGCGGATCTCGTCGAGGGTGGCGCGCAGGTCGTCGCGCACGGAGTCGAACATCGAAAAGCTCCTGAGGTGCTCGCGCTGGTGGGAGTCCGGAAGGGGAGTCTGGAAGGAGGTCACATGGTTCAGGCGGTCCAGTCGAGGATGACCTTGCCGCCGCGCCCGCTCGCCGCGTCGGCGAACGCCGCCTCGAAGTCGCGGTGGCCGTACCGGCCCGTGATGACGGGAGCGAGGTCCAGCCCGCCTTCGAGCAGGACCGACATCGCGTACCAGGTCTCGAACATCTCCCGGCCGTAGATCCCCTTGAGGGTGATCATCGAGGTGACGATCCGGGCCCAGTCCACCGGGAACTCCTCGGACGGCAGGCCCAGCATCGCGATCCGGCCGCCGTGCGTCATGTTGGCGATCATGTCGCGCAGGGCCTCGGGGCGGCCCGACATCTCCAGTCCGATGTCGAAGCCCTCGCGCAGTCCCAGTTCCCGCTGCCCGTCCGCGATCGTCGCCCGCGTGACGTCGAGCGCGAGACTCACGCCGATCTTGCGGGCGAGCTCCAGCCGCTGCTCGCTCACGTCGGTGACCACCACGTTGCGGGCGCCCGCATGGCGGGCCACCGCGGCGGCCATCAGCCCGATCGGACCCGCGCCGGTGATCAGGACGTCCTCCCCGACCAGCGGGAAGGACAGCGCGGTGTGCACCGCGTTGCCGAACGGGTCGAAGATCGCGGCGACGTCGAGGTCGACCGGGACGCGGTGCACCCACACGTTGGCGGCGGGCAGCGCCACGTACTCGGCGAACGCCCCGTCGCGGCCGACGCCGAGGCCGACCGTGGCCCGGCACAGGTGCCGCCGTCCGGCCAGGCAGTTGCGGCACTTCCCGCACACCAGGTGGCCCTCGCCGCTGACCCGGTCGCCCGCCTTGATGTCGGTGACGTCCCGCCCGGCCTCGACGACCTCGCCGACGAACTCGTGCCCGACGACGAGCGGGGTGCGGATCGCCTGCCGCGCCCAGCCGTCCCAGGACCGGATGTGCAGGTCGGTTCCGCAGATGCCGGTACGCAGCACCTTGATCAGTACGTCGCCGGGTCCGACGGCGGGCTCCGGGACGTCCACGAGCCACAGCCCGGGCTCCGCCTTCTGCTTGACCAGCGCCTTCAACGCTACGGCTCCTGAGGTGAGACCCCGGGGCCGCGGGCATGCCGAAGAAGCCCGCGTCCGGGGAGAGGGGTGGAATCGCGTAGCAATCTTCCGTACGGCGGCGCCCCGGTCCATCGAGGATTTCTTAAGCGGCGCCACAGCTTTCCTTCACGCCCTTCCGCGGCTGCCCCCGATCCCTCGTGGTCGTGATCGTGCGACACTCGGCCTTTGAGGGACGGCCGCCGGACGGGGAGCCATCATGAGCACAGCAAGGGACCTGCAGATCGTCGCCCTGGGCGTGGCGCCCGACGCACCCGTGGCATCCGGTGACCTGTCACTGGCACTCGCGGGGGCCGAACTGATCGACCTCATCGAGACCCGGTCGGTCGAAATCGACGGCGACCGAATCGTGCCCGGCATCACTACGGCATCGGGCGATCGTCTGCTGGACGAGGCCGCGTCCTCGCTGATCCGGCAGGAACCCTACGAGTCGACCGAGGACTGGCTGTGGCGACGGGGGCGCGGGCTCTCCTCGGCCTACCTCGCCGCGTTGGAGACGGACGGGTTGCTCGTACGGGTGCGCGGTCGCCGGTTCCGGGGCCAGACCGATCGCAGGTCGCCGACGGACTCGCCGGCCCGGCGCCACGCCGAGGCACGCCAGGCTTCGGGCGACCCCGTTTTCGCCGCGCTGACCGCCGCCGTCGGGATCGCGGACAAGTCGACCACTGCGGCCGGGATCCCGGAGGACGCGTCCGACGACGGTGTGCCGGGTCCGGGCGATGACGCGGTCGAGGCCGTGCTGGCCGCGGTCGGCGACGCGGTGACGGAACTGGAGGCCGTGCGGCAGCGGCGGACCATCGAGGACGCGGCCTTCGACAACATCTGGCGAGGCGCGTGACGAAGGCACGCACGGTCGTGGTGCCCGCCCTGCCCCGCTCCGCACGCCGCCGGATCGCTCTCAACGCAGGCCGCCGGACCGTCCTGGTGAACTGAACGCTCGGCCGGCGGGCTGCGGGGCGGACATGCACACGGCTGTCGTCCCGCATGCGGCCCGGCCGCCGTCGTCTCGTCGCGCGGTCACAGGCGTCTCCTCACGCAGCCGGAGGACCACGGCGTTCACCGTGCGAATGTCTCCGCCGCGGGCGGTTCCAGTCGGGCCACCAGGTCCGCCGCTGTCGACTTGATGTTCTCCAGGCCGGCCTTTCCCCAGGCCCGTGGCTCGATGTCGGCGACACACACGGTGCCCAGCACCATCCCTGTGGTGTCGATGAGCGGAGCGCCGAGGTAGGAGTGGATGCCGAACTCGTCGACGACAGGGTTGCCGGCGAACCGCGGATAGTCGCGGACGTCCTCCAGTACCAGCGCCTTGCGCCGGACCACCACATGGGGGCAGAACCCATGGTCGCGCTCCATGAAGCGGCCGATCTCCGGCTTGGCCTCGTCGGTGGTCGCACGGGGTCTGGCTTCCGGAACACGCAGTCCCGCGAAGAACTGCCGCTGCTCGCCGATGAAGTTGACCATGGCGTACGGCGCTGCGACCCGCTCGGCGAGGCGGTGCGCGAAGGCGTCGAGGGCGGGTTCCGGGTGTTCCCCCAGGCCCAGCAGGGCCAGCCGCCGGGCGCGGGCGGGGGCCTCCTTGTCCTCGGGGGTGAGCAGCAGTCGACCGGCCGGGCGGGGCAGGTCGTAGCTCATGGGCGGGCTCCGTCGCTGTGGATGTACGTCATATGCGGCTCCGTTGCGGGGTGTGCGGGGGTCACATGTGGGCGCCGTGGCTCGGTGCGGGCGCCGGGCTGTGGGCGATGAGGTGCCGTACCAGGGTGAGCAGGGTCTGCACCCCCGAGCTGGAGATCCGGGCGTCGCAGCGGACGACCGGGATCTCCGGGGCGAGGTCGATGGCGGCGCGGACCTCTTCCGGGTCGTAGCGGTACGAGCCGTCGAACTCGTTGATCGCGACGATGAAGCCGAGGCCACGCTGTTCGAAGAAGTCGACGGCGGCGAAGCACTCCTCCAGTCGGCGGGTGTCGGCGAGGATCACCGCCCCGAGAGCACCCTCGGACAGCTCGTCCCACATGAACCAGAACCGCTCCTGTCCGGGTGTGCCGAACAGGTACAGAACGTGTTCCGGGTCGAGGGTGATGCGGCCGAAGTCCATGGCGACGGTCGTCTCGACCTTGTTCTCGATGCCTTCGAGGTTGTCGGTCGCGGCACTGACCGTGGTGAGCAGTTCCTCCGTGCTGAGCGGGGCGATCTCGCTGACCGCGCCCACGAGGGTCGTCTTGCCTACTCCGAACCCTCCCGCCACCAGGATCTTCAGTGCGGTGGGGAAGGGGTCAGAGCTGTCGTCGTAGTCCATCGAGCACTGCCTCCAGAAGGGCCCGGTCAGTCGGGTTGTGGTGGAACTCGGGGGGCTTGGTGGTCAGCGCCCCGCAGTCGACGAGGTCTGACAGCAGCACCTTGGTGACCACCGCCGGCAGCTTGAGGTGGGCGGCCACCTCGGCGACCGAGACGGGTGCGCGACACATGTCGAGCACCTCGGCGTGTTCGGGGCCGAGGTAGCCGAAGGGGGTGGCTCCGGTGGCCATCACGTGCGACAGGAGGTCGAGCGCGATGCTGGGCCGGGTGCGGCCGTTGCTGACCGTGAAGGGGCGCACCAGCCGCCCGGCCGCGTCGTCGAGCCAGGGCCCGTCGCCGACCGTCGCCACCCTCAAGGCCTCATCGCCGTGGGTTCGACGGCGTGCTGTCGGGGCGCGGTCATCAGGTAGGGGCGGACGCTCTTGACCAGCATCGCCATCTCGTAGCCGAGCACCGCCGCGTCGGCCTCGCGGCCGGCCAGCACGGCGAGACAGGTACCGGAACCGGCGGTGGTCACGAACAGCAGGGTCGAGTCGAGTTCGACGACGACCTGCCGGACGTGTCCGCCGTCGCCGAAGCGGACGCCGGCGCTGCGGCCGAGGGAGTAGAGGCCGGAGGCCAGGGCTGCCATGTGGTCGGCGCTGTCGGGGTCGAGGCCGTGGACCGACTTCACGAGCCCGTCGCAGGAGAGGAGTACCGCGCTGGTGGTGTGCGGTACGCGCTGCACGAGGCCGCTCATCAGCCAGTCGAGATCGGATACCTGGCCGGTCGGCGCTTCGCTCGCCATGGTGGATCGACTCCTTGAGGTACGAAGGTCTGCGGGAGCGCTGGGGGGTGGGGTGAACGCGGGGGTGGTCATCCGGCGGGTGCGCTCCCGTCGTGCCGGGTGCGGTGATCGAGGTCGAGGTCATGACCGGGCACGTCCCCGCTGCCGCGCGCAGCCCGCGCTTCGCGGTACGCCGGCGCGTGCGGGTAGCGCGCCTCGGCTATGCGGGCCTGGTCCGTGGGGAGCGGATGCAGGGGTCGTACGTCCATGGAAGGCGCTGGAGTCATGTCGGTGGCGTCCGCGTGGTACGAGGACACTCCATCGGCTGGACCCGTGTGGCCGAAATCCATGTCGGGCGACCGCGTGCCCGAGGCCCACCTGTCGGGGGACGACGTGTCGGAAGGCACCCTGTCGGACATGTCGGAGGGCGCCATACCGGAAGGCTCGATGCGGGTCAGCCCCACGCCGGTCAGTTCCACTTCGGTCAGCCCCTCGTCGGTCAGCCGCCTGTCGGTCGGCGCCATGTGGGCCGTGCCCGTGTCGACTGGCCCCGTGTGGGTCGAGGCCCTGTGGGGCGACGCCGTGTGGATCGAGGTCGTGTAGGGCGAGGTCGTGTAGGGCGACGCCGTGTCTACCGGCCCCATGTTGGTCGGCGCCGTGTGGGTCGGCGCCGTGTGGGTCGGCGCCGTGTGGGTCGACGCCGTGTGGGTCGACGCCGTGTGGGTCGACGCCGTGTGGGTCGACGCCATGGAAGTAGTCGTATCGTCGGGCGCCGCCTTCAGGTGCTGCTGCGCCTCGGCGAGGCCGATCCCGCGTTGGAAGGCCGCCATCAGGCCCGGGTCGTGACCGGCCGAGTCCTCCGAGTCCTGGCGCGGCGCCGGGCCGTCGCGCAGTTGGGGCGCGATGTGCTCCTGAGCCCGGCGCCGGGGCAGTTGGGGCTTGCCCATGGTGCCGCGTACGGCGCCGGCACGCGGGGTCGGCGGCGCGGCCGTGTGCTCCGCCACGAGGGGCCGGTCTTCGGGCCTGATGCCGGGCACGGCCTCTGCGGGAGTATGCCGCCCCCTGCGCGCCCCGCGCACGGGAAGCGGGGCAGGCCCACCGCCGTTCCAACTCGAACCCGAACCCGAACCCGGAACCGGAACCGGAACTGAACCCGGAACCGAACCGCCGCCGCCCCCCGCACCCGCAGCGGAATCCGCACCCGCACCCGTTCGCGTCCCAGGCCCCGAAGCCGCCCCGGGCGCCCCGCCCAGACTTGACGCCGTCCCAGAAGCCGCGCCCGAGGCCGACCCCGACACGGAGGTCGACGCCGATCCCGCCCCCATCGTCCGCCCAGCCCCCCGCTCCCCCGCCGAGGCGGACTGCTGCGGGCGCTGCCCGGCGGACGGCAGCGAGGGCGGTGCGGGCGACGCACCACCTCGTGCGACCGGCACCTCCCGATACGTCCCCTCGGGCCCGGTCTGTCGCGGCGGCATCGCCGGACCCGCGGGCCCGGTCGACACCGGCCGGCCGTCCGGCGGCTGCGGAACGGCTCCGAGGGCGCCCGGCGCCGCGCCCAGAAGGGCCTGCGGCACGACGAGGACGGCCTGGACCCCGCCGTAGATGTTGGTCTGCAGCCGGACGTGGATACCGTGCCGCTTGGCGAGTTGCGAGACGACGAAGAGACCGATGCGGCCGTCCGCCAGCAGGCTGGCGACATTCACCTGATCGGGGTCGGCGAGCAGGGCGTTCATCCGGCTCTGCTCGCCGACGGGCATGCCGAGTCCGCGGTCCTCGACCTCGACGGCGAGCCCTGAGGTGACGAGGTTGGCGCGCAGCAGTACCTGGGTGTGCGGGGCGGAGAACACCGTGGCGTTCTCGACGAGTTCGGCCAGCAGGTGGATCACGTCGGCGACGGCGTGACCGCGCAGTTCCCCGTCGATCGGCGGCACGAGCTTGACCCGGGAGTACTGCTCGACCTCGGCGATGGCCGAGCGCAGCACCTCGGTCATGGAGACCGGGTTGCTCCACTGCCGCCGCGAGACGGCACCGCCGAGTACGGCGAGGTTCTCGGCGTGCCGGCGGATGCGGGTGGCGAGGTGGTCGACGTGGAAGAGGCCCTTGAGGAGGTCGGGGTCCTCGATCTCGTTCTCCAGCTCGTCGAGGATCGAGATCTCGCGGTGCACCAGCGACTGCAGTCGGCGAGCGAGGTTGAGGAAGACCTCCAGCTTCTGTTCGCTGCCCGCCTGGCTGGAGAGCTGTGCCGCCTGGACGACGGCGGTGACGGCCCCGTCGTGCGCACGGGTCAGGTCGGCGGCGAGGAGTTCGAAGTCGTCGGCGTCCTCGGGCGGGCCGCCGCGCGGATTGCGCGAGGGCGGCGCCTCGCCCCGGCGCAGGGTGTCGACCAGGGCTCGCAGATCGGCCTCGCCTCGCGCGCTGCTGCGGCGCAGGGCACCGATCCGGTCACTGACGGACCGGGCCGCGCGGTCGGCGGCCACGGCGGCGACCAGGATGCCGACGCATGTCACCGAGACCGCGCCGCCCAGCACGCCCCACAGGGGGAGGCTGGGCCGCGCTCCGGTGGAGCGCACGGTGAACAGGACCGCGGCGCAGCCGCTGAGGGCGGCGGCGACGGGCGGCAGCACGGCGAGACGCAGCAGCTGGGGCCGTATGTGCGTCTCGGGCAGCGCGGGAACGGCGCGGGCGGCCGGCCGACCGTGCCGCCCGCCCTCACGGCGGTCTGCGCGGGCGGCCGGTGCGCGGAGGTGAGACATCGGTGTCCTCGTCGTACTGGTCCGTCGGTCCTGGTTGCCAGGGAGCGCATGTCGGTATGCGTGTCGTGGGCACGCGCATGCGGGCGTCGGTCGGGAGAACCGAACTCTTCGGCCCTGCGTCGCCCGACGGACACTGACAGTAGTCGGCAGCGCATCATGTGCGGTGGGCAGTTGACAAACTCGCACGCTGAGCGTCCCGCTCTGGTATGAGGCTTCGTACGACAGGCCGATAAGTGGCGCGAGGAAGGGCCGATGAACAACAAATGTTCGATCGCACCTGTTCAGAAGCGGTCACGAAAAAGCGGTGAGGGCCGGGGAGCTCGCTGCTCCCCGGCCCTCACCGCCCGTCCGAACCGCTTCCGCGGTCAGCCCGCCGCTACGGTTTCGGGGTCTCCGGTGCCCTCGCCCGGCCCCTTGGACATGTCACTCGCTGTATCGGCCTTGGCCTGATCTCCGGCCGCCGAATCGCTCGAGGTCCTGATCGTCACCTCGGCGACCGCGTCGCCGAGCGCCTGGGCCACCGGCCAACCGCCCACCGGTTCGAGCGCCACACCCCGCCACCACGGGTCGGCCGGAACGCTCTCGCCGGTCGGCTCGAAGGGCTGACCAGGCCGGGGCAGCGCGATCGGGGAACCCGTCGCCACAGACGCGGCGACGGTGCCCTCGCCGGGGTCGGTCCACGCGTGCGTCGCCAGGTTGAAGGTCGCCCAGTGGATCGGCAGCATCACACCGTGCGGCTGTCCGCCCTGGAGGTCGAGGTGGGCGCGCATGCCCTCCTCGGGGGTCATGTGGATGTCCGGCCAGAACTCGCTGTAGGCGCCGATCTGGATCATCGTGGCGTCGAACGGGCCGTGCTCGGCGCCGATGTCCTTGAAGCCCTCGAAGTAGCCGGTGTCGCCGCTGTGGTAGATCCGGTGTTCGTCCCCGGCGACGACCCAGGAGGCCCAGAGCGTGTGCTGGGTGTTGCGCAGGCCGCGCCCGCAGAAGTGGCGGGCCGGGGTGGCGGTCAGGGTGAGCCCGCCGATCTTGGTGGCCTCGTGCCAGTCCAGCTCGCGCAGCCGGTCGGCGGACACCCCCCAGTGCTCCAGATGGGCACCGACGCCCAGCGGCACCGCGAACAGGGTGTCGGTACCGGCCAGCGCCCTGATCGTGGGCAGGTCCAGATGGTCGTAGTGGTCGTGCGAGATCACGACGACGTCGACCGGGCCGAGGGCGGCCAGCGGGAGCGGCGCGGGGTGCAGGCGCTTGGGACCGGCGAAGGGGAACGGGGAGCAGCGCTCGCCCCAGACGGGGTCGAAAAGCACACGCCGTCCGTCGATCTCGGCGAGCACGCTGGAGTGCCCCATCCACGTCAGCCGCAGCCCCGTGGCGGGGGGCTTCGCGATGTCGGCGAGCGTGGTCGCGTGGACCGGAACCGTGCCCTTGGGGGCTCGGCGGGCGCGCTCGTCCTTGTCGAAGAAGAGCTTCGCGAACTCAAGCGTCGAACCGGAGGGCCGGGTCCGGGCGGTTCCGCCGGGATTCTGGAAGACCCCGTCCTTGAAGTGGGGCGATCTGCGGATGCGCGCCAGGCGCTCACCGCTCGGGTCCGCACCGAAGGCCGCGGGCCGCAGCGCGCGGAGCCCGGAGCTCGGGGAACGGAAACCGGTCACGGTGTACCTCCAGGTGGAGTCGGTGAGGCGTTCCATTATGGTCGGCTCCGCCGACAACCGGGTTACCGCCGGTGATCCGGCGTGCGTTGACAGGGTGCGAACTCCGTCCGGATACTGACCGATCATTCAGTAACACCCGCAGCGATCCGTCCTGCGGCCCCTGAGGTTCGTCATCCCCGAGGAGACCGCGTGACCACCGCCCTGATGTCGCTCGTCTGGACCGACCACGTCACCGGACGCCAGGGCTTCCTGGTCGTCGACCGGTTGGTGCGCGGTGTCTCCAGCGGCGGGTTGCGGATGCGTGCGGGCTGCACCCTGGACGAGGCGGCCGGTCTGGCACGCGGGATGACCATGAAGGAGGCCCTGCACTACAACCCGGAGGGCCGGTACGTCCCCTTGGGCGGCGCCAAGGGCGGCATCGACTGCGATCCCCTGGATCCGGGGGCGTACGAGCTTCTGGTCCGGTACCTGCGGGCCATGCGTCCGTACATCGAGAGCGTCTGGACCACGGGCGAGGACCTCGGGCTCACCCAGGACCTGGTGGACCGGGCCGCTGCCGAGGCGGGGCTCGTGTCGTCCATTCAGGCCGTGTATCCGCTGCTCGACGACGAGAGGGCGGCCCGGCGGCGACTCGCGGACGCGTTCGCCATCGAGGTGGACGGGATCGGGCTCGGCGAACTGGTCGGCGGCTGCGGCGTCGCGGAGTCGGCCCTCGCGGCCCTGGACCGGGCCGGTGTCCCGCACACGGGCACCCGGGTCGCCGTTCAGGGCCTGGGCACCATGGGCGGGGCCACCGCACGTTTCCTCACGCGCGCGGGGCTCACCGTCGTGGCCGTCGCCGACATCAAGGGCACCCTCGCGAACCCGGCCGGCCTCGACATCGAGGCCCTGCTCGCCGCGCGGGACGCCCACGGGACCGTCGACCGCACGGCCCTGCGTCCCGGCGACCGTGAGCTGCCCGGTGACGCGTGGCTGAGCGCGGACGCGGAGGTACTGGTGCCGGCGGCGGTCTCGTACGCCGTCGACGCCGCGAACCAGGAGCGGATCACCGCGCGCTGGATCGTCGAGGCGGCCAACATGCCGGTCCTGCCGGAGGCCGAGGAGTCGCTGGCCGCGCGCGGGGTGACGGTACTGCCGGACGTGGTCGTCAACTCCGGGACCAACGCCTGGTGGTGGTGGACCCTGTTCGGCGACATCGGCCCCGCCGCGGACGAGGCGTTCACCCACACCCGCCGCTCCATGCGCGCGCTGGTGGAGCAGATGCTGTCCCGCGCGGAGGCCGACGGGACGACTCCGCGGGCGGCGGCACACGCCATCGTCGCGGACCGGCTGCCGGTGATCACCGAGCGCTTCGGGTGGTACCGGTGACTTCGGGCCGAACCCTTCGGGCGATCAGCCTCCCTCCGCCGCCGCCCACGGCGACGGCTTAGGGTGACCGCGTGACGAGAGTGCGGTTGAGCGTGACGGAGCGGCGCGAGGAGTTGCTGCGCGCCGCCGTCGAGCAGATCGAGGCGCGGGGCGTGGTGGCGGTCAGGATCGCCGACGTGGCCTCGGCCCTGGGCGTGAGCAACGCGTTGGTGCTCTATCACTTCTCGACGAAGGAGAAGCTGGTCGCCGCCGCCTTCACCTACGCGGCCGAGGACGACCTCGCCCAGCTGCGCAAGTTGCTCGGCCGCCGCACCACGGCGCTGCGCCGACTGCGGGCGGCCGTGCGCTGGTACGCCCCGACGGGCCAGGCCAAGGGCTGGCGGCTGTGGATCGAGGGCTGGGCGGCGGCGCTGCGCGAGCCCGCGCTGCGGGAGGTCACGCGCGACCTCGACCGGCAGTGGAAGGCCGCGCTCACCGAGGTCATCGCCGAGGGCGTGGCCTCGGGGGAGTTCGCGTGTCCGGATCCGGCCGGCACGGCCCTGCGCCTCACGGCCCTGCTCGACGGTCTCGCCGTACAACTGACGTCCTACGACGGCGCCGTCCCGCGGGCGCGGGCGCAGGAGTGGGTGGACGAGGCGGTGGCCCGGGAACTGGGGCTGGTGCGGGAGGCGTTGACGACGTAGGGCCGCGCCGCACGACAGCCACGTGAGCGCGCCGGGTCCGCCACGCGGACGCGGTGCCCCGGTCCGCCACAACCCGTGGGTTGTGGCGGACCGGGGCACCGCGTTCCTCAAGCCACCCAGCTGATCCGCGTCTTGATGTCGTCCGGCGACAGCGCGCCCTTGGCGGTCACATGGTCCCCCGACGACTCCCCGCGCAGCCGGCGTCCGATCCACGGCACCAGGTACTCCCGCGCCCAGTGCACGTCGTCCCGCCGGATCTCCAGGGTGCCGCGCGCCGGCAGCGGCGGCCAGGGCTGGTCCGGGTCGGCCGGGATGTCCAAGCCGAGGACCTGTCCCGCGCGCAGCGCCACACGCGTGTGGCCCTCGGGCGAGAGGTGGAGCCGGTCGCCGTCCCAGGCCCGGCGGTCCTGAACGGTCTTCAGGGACCACAGGTCGAGCACCGGACAGCCGTACCGGTCGGCGATCGCCCGCACATGCCCGTTGTAGGTGGCGATCTTGCCGCGCATGTGCTTGAGCACGGGCACGTTGCGGGTGTCGAACCCCGTCGTCACCATAACCGTGCCCGCGACGGTTTTCAGTTGCACCACCGCGCGCTCGAAACGCTCGGCGACCTCGTCGGGGTCGGTGCCGGGTCGCAGGATGTCGTTGCCGCCCGCGCAGAAGGAGACCAGCTCCGGGGCCAGTTGCATGGCCTGCGGCAGCTGGTCCGCCACGATCTGGTCGAGCAGTTTCCCGCGCACGGCGAGGTTCGCGTACTGGAAGTCGCCCTCGGGCCGCCGGTCGGCGAGCAGTACCGCGAACCGGTCCGCCCAGCCGACCAACGCCCCGTCGGGGCCGGGGTCGCCGACGCCCTCGGTGAAGCTGTCCCCCACCGCCACGTACGACCCGATCACTGATCTGCTGTCACTCTTCGAATCGTCTGCCACATCGGCCCATGATTCACCTTGGGATGTGAGCTACGCGACCGTAGGAAAGGGTTGACGTGCGGTGAGATAAGCCACCGTTCAAGGATTGGTCAAGCCAGGAATAGCCTTCTCGTCATCGCTGTTGAGGCGGCAACCGCCACACCCGGAATCCGGAGATCCGGAAGTGGCTCCAGGTCGTGCGGAAACCGAAATGCCCGCTCGTGTACGGCTCGGGGTCGGTGAGGTCGAACACGAGCCGCCCGTTGTTCCACCACCGCACGGTCGAGCCGTCGGAGACGATCCGGACCCGGTTCGGCCGGTTCGCCACCAGCAGCGGTTCCGTGTAGTCGTAGACCAGCGGACGCACGCCCGCCTCGCCGACATAGCGCCGCAGTCTGGTCGTGGTGTTCGTGTTGGCGCCGTATCCGGCGTAGTACGTCTTGAGGTAGTCGTACTCGGCGAGCGCACCGCCCCGAGGGGTGGCGAACAGGTCGTCCGGGGAACGGACGTCGATGGCGTTCCAGAAGTTGTTGAGGTCCGACACCCGGTCGTTGACCCCGCCCTCCGCCACCGGTGTGGCGGTGTACTCCAGGACGTACGGCCCTTCGAGCCGCTGTTTGAACCAGACGGTCGCACCGGCGGGCACGTCGACCTCCAGGATCCCGCGGGAGGCGGTGACGGTGCCGCCCTTCTCGAGTTCCACGGCCCATCGGCCGAGGCCGTGACGGAAGTCGTCGTGGGCGATCAGGCGGCGGCGGGGCGAGGCGTTCGCGTGTGCCGCCGGGGCGAGGGCGGCCATTGCGGCTCCGGCGGCCAGGGTCGCGAAGGCTCTACGCGTGGTCGTCACGGGAGACGGCTCCTTCCGGGAAGCGGACGGGTGCGGTGACGGGATCGGTCATGGGCTCCGTCACGTGCTCGGTCACGGGCTTGGTGGTCGACGGATTCGGCGGGGAGAAAGCGCTTGCACAGAAGCGGAGTTCACTGTGCCCTCCACGCCTGCACTCTGTCGACGTACCGAGCTCTTTCGCCACAGGGCCGCAATGCGACGATCACGGATCGGCCGGGAAGGATCCAAAACATATTGGGACGCACCCAGACATACCGAAGGCCGGACCCGGGGATCGTGGGTCCGGCCTTCGGCAGCGTGTCGGGCAGGTGGTCGCGAGGGCGGCGTCAGCCGACCGAGACACCCTTCGAGCGGAGGTAGGCGATCGGGTCCACGTCCGAGCCGTAGTCCGGCGTGGTGCGGATCTCGAAGTGCAGGTGCGGGCCGGTCACGTTGCCGGTCGCGCCGGAGAGACCGATCTGCTGGCCCTCGGTCACGGTCTGGCCGCTGGAGACGGAGAGCGCGGACAGGTGCGCGTACTGCGCGTAATAGCCGTCGGCCAGCCTGATGACGACCTGGTTGCCGTACGCGCCGCCCCAGCCCGCGGAGACGACCGTGCCCGCGCCCACGGCCTTGAGCGGGGTACCGGTCGGAACGATGAAGTCGACACCGGTGTGGTAGCCGCTGGCCCACATGCTGCCCGCCACGTGGTAACCCGTGCCGATGACGGCGCCACTGACCGGGAGGGTGAAGCCGTTCGCGGTACTGGTGGTCACGACGCTCTGAGCGGCCACCGTCGACTGCTGCGACTTCTGCGACGAGGACGCCGACGAAGACGACGACTGCGCCTTCGGCTTCGGCTTCGGCTTCGACGAGGAGGCCGACGACTCGGTCTTCCCGGCACCCGTCGTGGCCTTCTTGCCGATCGTGAGCTTCAGACCGGGATGGATCAGCGACGGATTGCCGCCGACGGCCTCACGGTTGTCGGCGTAGAGCTTCTGCCAGCCTCCGCTGACGTTCTGCTCATCGGCGATCTTCGCGAGACAGTCACCCGCCCGCACCACATAGGTCTTCACGCCCGAAGTCCGCGCG
The DNA here is from genome assembly GCF_045041235.1 of Streptomyces sp. NBC_00076. NCBI lineage: Bacteria > Bacillati > Actinomycetota > Actinomycetes > Kitasatosporales > Streptomycetaceae > Streptomyces > Streptomyces sp. NBC_00076. The sequence continues at coordinate 9,141,030 of NZ_CP108242.1, read as the reverse complement.
GCCACCGACTTTTTGGCGGCAGTCGGAACTGACGACTGAACGGCATTCTCGGAAACGGACTGGGGACTCGCCGCATAGGCGCCGGTGGCCCCCAGAAGTGGAAGTGCGAGTGCGGCGCCGCCGGCTCCGGCGACGGCGATGGAACGGGCGAAGCGCTGGTTCTTCGGTTGGCGATGCTTACCCTTCGCGGGCATGGCGAATTCCTCTCCGGCGCCTGCGAGGTGAGCTGTCGGGTGCGGACTGGAGATGCCCGGCCATACCGAAGTACGACTTAACCCCAAGCCTGTTCCGGAGAACCGAAACAGGCGGTTGTACCTGTGGGTCCCCCGCTCCTGCCGTGTACGGGTGAGTGTGGGCTGGCCCCGGGCGGCGGCAGGATTGGGCGTCCGTCCGGATCGGTGGCGAACGTAAGCGACTAAGACGCACAGGGACAAGCGGAAGGTTGCATGCAAATGCGTTTCCGTTGATCCCTCATGGGAATTACCGGTCACCCTCAGTAAATCGAAAGATCGCCCACACTCTAATTCCCTTGAAATGCATAAGAATTACGTGAACATGACGGGCGACGCACGGTCACGAATATGACGCTCCTCACGCACCGCCCCCCAGGTCGCCTTATTTCAGGCCGAGTTGCAATGAAGCCGCCAATTCGGGCAGAACTCTCAGATGCGGCGCAGCCGGAGAACCGTCGCATCGAGGTCACCCCGGAGGCCGGTCCGCAGTCCGTGATGCAGCAGCACGGCCCCGCGGTGCACTTCGCCCGTTTCACGGCATTCGTACGAGGCCGCCGGATCGAGTCCGCGCAGCCGCAGCGCCGGTACCGGCTCGCCGTGGCGCTGCGCCTGGAGCCAGGCCAGGACGACCGTTTCGTCACCCAGCACGTACTGCACCGCGCTCGATCCGCCCTCCGGCGGGCGCAGTCGATAGAGGTCGCCACGCTGCACGAGCGGACGGATCTCCTTGTAGAGAGTCACCCAGTCGCGGGCCTCGGCGAGTTCCTCCTCGGTCCACTCGGCGAGGTCCCCGCCGACTCCGAGCACCCCGGCCATGGCGCTGACGAACCGGAACCGCAAGGTGCTGACCCGGCCGTTGAGCTGGGTGTTGGGGCTGTCCGTGACCCAGGCGGCCATCGCGCGCGCGGGATGGATCTGGCTGAATCCGTGCTGGATGGCGAGCCGGTCGAGCGGGTCGGTGTTGTCGGAGGTCCACACCTGGTCGGTTCGGCTCATGACACCGAGGTCGATCCGGCCGCCGCCGCCCGAGCAGGACTCGAAGGCGACGCCCGGGTGGGCCTCGCGCAGCCGGTCCAACAGGCGGTACAGCGCGTTCACGTGATCGACCCACAGGCGCTGCGGGTAGGCGTCGTCGGGCCAGCCCGCGTCGGTGAAGCAGCGGTTGAAGTCCCACTTCACATAGTCGATCGGGGCGCTGGAGAGCAGCCCGTGCAGCCGCTCCCAGAGATACTCCTGGACGTCCTCGCGCGCGAGGTTCAGCACAAGCTGGTTGCGCAGTTCCGTCCGCTTTCGCCCTGGTTGGTACTGAACCCAGTCCGGGTGGGCGCGGTAGAGGTCGCTGTCCGGATTGACCATTTCCGGCTCGACCCAGATGCCGAACTGCATGCCGAGGGCGTGCACGGAGTCGGCGAGGGGCCTCAGCCCGCCCGGGAAGCGGTCGGGATTGGGCGTCCAGTCGCCGAGCCCCGCACGGTCGCTCGTCCGCTTCCCGAACCAGCCGTCGTCGATGACGAACAGCTCGACGCCGATCGCCGCGGCCCGGCGGGCCAGCTCCCCCTGCTGCTCCTCGGAGATGTCGAACTCGGTGGCCTCCCAGGAGTTGAACAGCACCGGCCGGTCCCGGTCCGCGTCCGGGATGACGTACGCCCGCTGGTAGGCGTGCCAGGCGCGGCTCGCCCCGCCGTAGCCGGCGTCGCTCCACAGGCCGGCGAAGACGGGGGCGGTGAAGGACTCCCCGGCCTCCAGACGGAGCAGGCCGGAGTCGTCGTACCCCGCGCCGCCGGTGATCTGCACGCGCGTGTCGGGCAGTTCGGCCACGGCGATGCGCCAGGACCCGGACCAGCCGAGGGCGCAGCCGTAGACCTCGCCGCGCTCCTCGGTCGCGTCGGTGTCGAGCGCGACCCACGGCAGGTGCTGGTGCCCGGTGTGGCCGCGGCGGCTGCCGATGACCTTCTCGCCGTAGGTGAGGGGTGCGCGCACGAGCTGGGACTCCGCGGCCCAGCGGCCGTGCAGGTGCGACAGCCGCCAGCCGGTCTCGCGGTCGGGCAGGGTCCAGGTCGCGGAGTCGGCGCGCAGGAGCTCCACGGCGGGACCCTCGTTGTCCAGGCTCACCCAGCGCTCCACGACGTCGTGCCGCATGCGGTGGTGCAGGGTGATCCTGAGGCCGCCGTCGCGGAATCTGAGCCGCAGCTCGTCGTCCCCGCCACTCTCGTACGCCTCGAAGACCCACTCGGTGCCGCGCCGCTCGTCCGTGCGCACCGACAGGGCGGGGCGGACGAAGCGGGGGCCGCCCTCGACCGGGTACTCCTCGCGTCCGTCGAGCGGGGACTCGAAGGGCCAGTAGTCCGGCAGCGGGCGTACGGCGAGGGCCTCGGCGTCGGCCAACGCGATCCGTGGCCCCCAGTGCAGATGCAGCAGTTCGTCGTCCTCGGTGAGGTGGACGGCGTAACTGCTGGTCGGCCCGGACAGAATCCACGTGCGGCCGTTGTCGGCGATCTCCAGCATTTTGTCCCTCACAGGTACGAACAGACACGAACAGGTGCACTCAAGCATCAACATCATCGAGGTCGGCGAGCCCTCGACGCAACGTCTGTGGACAACTGCGTGCCCTACGAAGCCATGTCGTATCGTCGGGTGGGTGCCCGCCGTCGAGCCGCGTCGACGGCACCGATTGGGAGGAGCCCCCGTGACCCAGCAGGCCCCGTCGACCGAACCCGAGCTGTCCGGAGTGCGCAACTTCCGTGACGTCGGGGGCCTGCCGACCGTGGACGGCCGCCGGGTGCGGCCCGGGGTGCTGTTCCGCAGCGGTCACCTCGCGCACGCGACCGCGGAGGACGCGGCGTTCCTCGCCTCCCTGGGCCTGCACACGATCTTCGACTTCCGCAACGCGGCCGACCAGAAGCTGGAGGGTCCCGACGTCGAGCTGCCGGGCGTGCGCAATGTGAACCTTCCGCTGACGGATCCGGCCCACGGCAGCGAGTTCTGGACGATGGTCCGTGACGGCCGGATCGACGAGCTGCGCGAGACCCTGGGCGACGGCAGGGCCGCGGACCGGATGATCAACTCGTACCGCGCCATTATCAAGGAGCGCACCGCCGAACACTCCCTGGTGCTGCGCTCCATGGCCGAGGACAGTGTCCCCGCGCTCATGCACTGCGCGGCCGGCAAGGACCGCGCGGGTCTGTCCGTGGCGGTGACACTGCTCGCCGTGGGCGTCGAGCGGGAGGCGATCCTCGCCGACTACCTGGAGTCGAACGCGAAGCACCGCCGCTACAAGGTGCGGCGCAGCGGCAGCTCCGCCTCGGCCTACTCCCCCGAGGTCATGGAGCTGCTCAGTCCCCTCTTCGAGGCCCGCGCCGAGTATCTGAGCGCCGCCTTCGAAACGATCGAGGAGACCTGGGGCGAGGTCGACACCTACCTGGAGAAGGGCGTGGGAGTCACGCCGGAGATCCGGGAGCGGCTGCGCGAGCGACTGCTGGACTGAGTACTTCCGCCTGCGAGTTCACCCCGCCAGGCGTGACCGCCCGAGAGGTCACTGCTTGGCGCCCAGCTCGAACAGGAAGTAGATGAAGGCCGCGAACACATGGCCGACCGCGATGTAGATGATGAGGCGCACCCACAGGGCGCGAGGGAACTTCTCCTCCATGTCAGTCATGGCATGTCTCCAGGGGTGGGGCCCAGGCACAGTGTGGCCGTGGGGCTCTGCAGCAGGGTGTGGACGAACAGGAGCTCGACCCCGTCGGGGTCCTGGGCGGCGATGCGGTGCGGGGTCAGCGAGTCGAAGTGCGCGCTGTCACCCGGTGCGAGCCGGTGCGTGGTGTCCCCGAGGCGCAGCCGCAGCCGCCCCCTGAGGACATGCAGCCACTCCTCACCGGGGTGCACCCGCACGATGTCGCCCTGGGAGCCGTGCGGGACATGGACGCGCAGAGCCTGCATGCCGCGGCCGGACGCGCCGGCCTGCCAGTAGGTCCAGCCGCCGGCCGCGGTCGGTTCCATGTCGGCCCCACGCACGATGGCGTCCCGTTCCGCGGCCGTCTCGCCGAGAAGCTCCGAGACCGTCGTGCCGTAGATTCGGGCGAGCGCGAGCAGCATCGGCAGCGAGGGCTGACGCTGCCCGGTCTCCAGCCGGGAGAGGTGGGCGGGCGACAGTCCGGCGGCCCGTGCGGCGGCCTCCAGGGTGAGGGATGCACGTCGGCGCAGGGCACGCAGCTGTGGTGCGACCGCGGGCAGGTCGGCGACCGGCCCGGACGACGGCTCGTTGTCGGCTTCCGGAGGGCTCATGCCTCCATTGAGCCGCGGGCTTGCCTCTGCGGCAAATTTCTTGTCTCAGAGGCAAAAGCCCCCTTCTCCGTCCGTACGGGAAGCCCCGCCGGCACCCCGGCTCCCGGCCCCCGCCTCCCCGGGCTCGCTCTATCGGTTGGCCACCGCCTGCTTGATCAGCGTCTTGCCGAAGTCCCACATCAGCCCGCCGCCGCTGTGCGCGTCGTCCATCACGTCCGTGAAGGCGTCCACGAACCGGTTCACGTCCTCCTCCCCGATGACCAGCGGCGGGATCAGCTTGATCACCTCCAGGTGGTCGCCGGAGACCTGGGTGAGGATGCGGTGGCGTTGCAGCAGCGGGACGACCACCATCTGCGCGAACAGTCCCTTGCGTGCGGCCTGCAGCATGGTCCAGCGACTGCGCAGCTTCAGTGACTTGGGCTTTCCGAACTCGATGCCGATCATCAGGCCCCGGCCGCGGACGTCGGCGAGCAGCTCGTACGTGTCGACCAGCGCCGAGAGCCGGGACTTCAGCAGGTCGCCGGTGGCCCGGGCGCCGGCGACGGTCTGCTCGTTCTCCATGACGGACAGCACGGCCAGTCCCGCCGCCATGGCCTGCGCGTTTGACCCGAAGCTCGCCGAGTGGACCAGCACCCGGTCCATGGACGAGTAGACCTTCCTGAAGATCCAGTCCTTGCCGAGGGTGGCGCCGACCGGCACATAACCGCCCGACAGCGCCTTGGCCACGCACACCAGGTCGGGTTCGACGCCCTCCTCGTGCTGGTAGGCGTAGAAGTCGCCGGTGCGTCCCAGTCCCGTCTGCACCTCGTCGACGATGAGCAGCGCCTTGTGCCGGTGCAGCAGTTCCTGGGCGGCCCGCAGATAGCCCGGTGGTGCCTCGTGCACGCCCTTGCCCTGGATGGGTTCGACGACCAGCGCGGCGACGTCGCCCTTCTTCAACTCCCGTGCCAGGGCGTCGAGATCACCGAGCGGGACGGCCGTGTCGGGCAGCAGCGGGGCGAAGCCGTCCCGGAAGCCGTCCTCGCCGTTGACCGACAACGATCCGGTGGTCAGGCCGTGGAAGGCGTGGTCGCAGTACAGGATCCTGGGTTTCCCGGTGGCGTAGCGGGCGAACTTCAGCGCGGTCTCGACCGCCTCCGTCCCGCTGTTGCCGAAGAACACCCGGTCCAGGTGCGGACTGTGGCCGAGCAGCTTCTCGGCCAGCAGCCCGGGCAGCGGCTGACAGTCGAAGCGGGTCAGGTCGGCGAGCTGGGCGTCCAGGACGTCGTGCAGCGCCTTGCGGACGACGGGGTGGTGGCGGCCCAGACCCATCACCCCGAAGCCGGCGAGCATGTCCAGGTAGTCGTTGCCGTCCGCGTCCCAGAAGTGGGCGCCCTCACCCCGCTCGTAGACCTTGTCGAAGCCGATGGTGTGCAGCATGCGCGGGAGCTGGTGGTTCAGGTACTTGGCGTGCAGCTCGTAGCGCTCGGCTCCGCGCTCGGCCAGCAACGCGCCGAGGTCGAACTTCCCGGCAGCCGAGGAGGGCGACGCGGATTCCGCGGTTGTCATTCCTGTTTCTCCTTGGACGGCGCTTCCTTCTTCGCCCTGGACGACGGTCCCTGTTCTGCCCTGGACGAGGGTTCCTGGACGGCCGGACCCGCGTTCTGGGCGGGCAGGATCGCTGCCTTGACGGCCAGACTCGCGCCGATCCGTCCGGCGACCTCGACAGGAGTGAGGCCGATGTCGGCGAGCACCTCGCCCCGCTTGGCGTGCGCGAGGAACTGCTCCGGGATGCCGAACCGCCGTACGGGGACGTCGACTTCGGCGTCACCCAGGGCGAGCGCCACCGCTGCGCCCACGCCGGAGGCGCGGCTGTTGTCCTCGACGACGGCGACCAGATGGTGCGCGGCGGCGAGGCCGGGAAGCGCCGGGTCGACGGGCTTGACCCAACGGGGGTCGACGACGGTGCAGCCAATGCCCCGGGCCTCCAGCAGCTCGGCGGCCTGGAGGCAGACGGGTGCCATCACGCCCACGGCGACCAGGAGCACCTCGGGACGGTCCGCGCGGTGCAGGACGTCCATGCCGCCCACCCGGTCGACCGCCGGGATCAGCGGTCCCACCGACTCCTTCGGGAAGCGGACCAGTGTCGGCGCGTCGTCCACCGCGACGGCCTCCCGGAGCTGGGCCGCCAACTGCTCGGCGTCGCGCGGCGCGGCGATCCTGAGGCCCGGCACGACCTGGAGGATCGACATGTCCCACATCCCGTTGTGGGAGGGCCCGTCGACGCCCGTCACCCCGGCACGGTCCAGCACGAACGTGACGCCGCAGCGGTGCAGGGCGACATCCATCAGGAGCTGGTCGAAGGCGCGGTTCAGGAACGTCGCGTACACGGCGACGACCGGATGCAGTCCGCCCGTGGCGAGGCCGGCCGCGGAGACGGCCGCGTGCTGCTCGGCGATGCCCACGTCCCACACCCGGTCGGGGAAGCGGGCCGCGAACGTGCCGAGCCCCACCGGGTGCAGCATGGCCGCCGTGATCGCCACGACGTCGTCCCGCTCCTCGCCGATCCGCACCATCTCGTCGCCGAACACAGAGGTCCAGGACGGCCCCTTGGTCGGCGTGAGCGGCTCACAGGTGAGCGGGTCCATCACTCCGACGGTGTGGAAGTGATCCTCCTCGTGCGCCAGGGCGGGTTCGTAGCCGCGCCCCTTCTCGGTGAGGCAGTGCACCAGCACCGGCCCGTGGAAGCGTTTGGCGCGCCTGAGCGCCGACTCGACGGCCTTGAGGTCGTGGCCGTCGATCGGGCCGACGTACTTGAGGCCGAGGTCCTCGAACATGCCCTGCGGGGCGAAGGCGTCCTTGAAGCCCTTCTTGGCGCCGTGCAGCGACTCGTAGACGGTGTTACCGACCAGCGGGGTCCGCAGCAGTACATCCTTCCCCCAGGCCAGGACCTTCTCGTAGCCGTCGGTCGTGCGCAGCGTGGCCAGGTGGTTGGCGAGGCCGCCGATGGTCGGCGCGTAGGACCGCTCGTTGTCGTTGACGACGATGATCAGCGGCCGGTCCTTGGCGGCCGCGATGTTGTTGAGCGCCTCCCAGGCCATGCCGCCGGTCAGCGCGCCGTCGCCGATGACCGCGACGACATGCCCCTCCTCGCCCTGCACCTGGCGGGCCTTGGCGAGTCCGTCGGCCCAGCCGAGCGCGGTGGAGGCGTGGCTGTTCTCGATGACGTCGTGCTCGGACTCCTCGCGCGAGGGGTAACCGGACAGGCCGCCCTTGCCGCGCAGTTTGGAGAAGTCCTGACGACCTGTCAGCAGCTTGTGCACATAGCTCTGGTGACCGGTGTCCCACAGGATGCGGTCGACCGGTGACTCGAAGACCCGGTGGAGCGCGATGGTCAGTTCCACCACGCCCAGGTTGGGCCCGAGGTGTCCGCCGGTCCTGGCGACCGCGTGCACCAGGAACTCCCTTATCTCTTCTGACAGTTCGCCGAGTTCCGCCTCGGACAGCGCCTTCAGGTCACGTGGTCCCCGGATGTTCTCCAGAATCGTCACGTCAGGCCCCCTATCGGTCCGTGCTGTTCAGCTCACGGTGACGGCCGGCTCCCCCGAGGCGACGCCGTCCTGCTCCATCTGTTCGGCGATCTTCATCGCCTCTTCGATCAGGGTCTCCACGATCTTCGACTCGGGGACGGTCTTGATGACCTCGCCCTTCACGAAGATCTGCCCCTTGCCGTTGCCGGAGGCGACGCCCAGGTCGGCCTCCCGCGCCTCGCCCGGGCCGTTCACCACACAGCCCATGACGGCGACCCTGAGCGGCACCTCCATGCCCTCCAGGCCCGCCGTGACCTGGTCGGCCAGTTTGTAGACGTCGACCTGGGCCCGCCCGCAGGACGGACACGACACGATCTCCAGCCGCCGCTGCCTGAGGTTCAGCGACTCCAGGATCTGGATGCCGACCTTGACCTCCTCGACGGGCGGTGCGCTCAGGGACACCCGGATGGTGTCGCCGATGCCCCGGCTGAGCAGCGCCCCGAAGGCCACCGCCGACTTGATCGTCCCCTGGAAGGCGGGGCCGGCCTCGGTGACCCCCAGGTGCAGCGGGTAGTCGCACTGTTCCGCCAGCAGTGTGTAGGCGTTGACCATCACCACGGGGTCGTTGTGCTTCACCGAGATCTTGATGTCCCGGAAGCCGTGTTCCTCGAAGAGCGAGGCCTCCCACAGGGCGGACTCCACGAGCGCCTCGGGGGTCGCCTTGCCGTACTTCCGCAGCAGCCGCTGGTCCAGCGATCCGGCGTTGACCCCGATCCGGATCGGGGTGCCGTGCCCCTTGGCCGCTCGCGCGATCTCCTTCACCTTGTCGTCGAACTGCTTGATGTTGCCGGGATTGACCCGCACGGCCGCGCAGCCGGCCTCGATCGCGGCGAACACGTACTTCGGCTGGAAGTGGATGTCGGCGATCACCGGGATCTGCGACTTGCGCGCGATCGTCGCGAGGGCGTCCGCGTCGTCCTGCGTGGGGCAGGCGACGCGGACGATCTGGCAGCCGGACGCGGTGAGTTCCGCGATCTGCTGAAGGGTGGCGCCGACATCGGACGTACGGGTCGTCGTCATCGACTGCACCGACACCGGGGCCCCGCCCCCGACCGCCACCGGCCCGACCTGGATCCGCCGCGACGCGCGCCGCTCGGCGATCGGCCGGACCGGCACCTCGGGGACGCCCAGGGAAACGGCGGTCACGGCGCTACCCGCGGTTTCCGTTGACGGTCTCGCGCATGGCCCGCAGCGACTCCTTGAGCGACCCCATGGTGGCCAGCACGGCGGTGGGCTCGTAGCCGCAGTGCGCCATGCAGTTGGCGCACCGCGGGTCCTTGCCGCGGCCGTACTTGTCCCAGTCGGTCTCCTCGATGAGTTCGCGGTACGTCGGCACGTACCCGTCGCTCATCAGGTAGCAGGGCCGCTGCCAGCCGAAGAGCGAGTAGTTCGGGATCGCCCACGCCGTGCACGGGAAGTCGACCTTGCCCTCCAGGAAGTCCAGGAAGAGCGGGGAGTGGTTGAGCCGCCAGCGGCGCCGATTGCCGCCCGAGAAGGCCTTCTTGAACAGTTCGCGGGTCTGCTCCACGCCCAGGAAGTGCTCCTGGTCGGGCGCCTTCTCGTAGGCGTAGGCGGGCGAGATCATCATCTCGTCGACCTTGAGGTCGTCGTTGAGGAAGTTGAGCACCTCGACGATGGTCTGCGGGGTGTCGGTGTTGAAGAAGGTCGAGTTGGTGGTGACCCTGAAGCCCCGCCGCTTGGCCTCCTTGATCGCCTCCACGGCCTCGTCGAACACACCCTCCTTCGCCACCGACTCGTCGTGCCGCTCCCGCAGCCCGTCGATGTGCACGGCGAAGGCGAAGTAGGGAGAGGGCTTGAAGTTGTCCATCTTCTTGCGGAGCAGCATGGCGTTGGTGCAGAGGAAGACGTACTTCTTCTTCGCCACCAACTGCCGTGTGATCTCATCGATCTGAGGGTGCATCAGCGGCTCACCGCCGGCGATGGACACCATCGGCGCACCGGACTCCAGAACAGCCCCGACGGCCTGCGCCACCGGCATCCGCTGCTTCAGTACCCCGGCCGGGTGCTGGATCTTGCCGCAGCCCTCGCACTTGAGATTGCACGCGAAGAGGGGTTCCAGCTCCACGATGAGAGGGAACTTGTCCCGCTTGCGAAGCTTTTGTTCAGCCAAGTATGTAGCGACCTTGATGGACTGACGCAGCGGCATGGCCATCTGGCTCACCTCCTGGGGAGCAGCAAGGAACGGTGCCATTCATAGAAAGCGGGAAGGACCGAGCGAAGTACACGGAAAGCTGATATTCCACCGCGCACCGTGCCGATCCGGACGAGTTCATGTTCTGGAGCGTCCACGACCACCCGGACGGCCGCAACCGGGCGCTCGCCCGAATGCACGGCGCTCAGGAGCGTGGCCGCGGACTCCATGTCGACCGCGATCGCTCCGGTCGCGAGCAGATCCGACCGTTCGTGACCGCGGACGACGTGATCGGAACCGGTGAGCGGTCCGGTGTGGACGGTGCGCCCGGGAAGGGCCCGTACCAGCTCCTTCACGAGCAGGTCGGTGCCGACGCACGGCACGGCGCCGCGCGGATCCCGGGTCTCCTCGGCGACGACCAGGTCACCGGGGTGCATACCGGGGGCCAGCCCGGCGCAGAAGCCCGTGGCCAGGACGGCGGCCCCGTCGAGCGCGGGGTCCGCCAGCAGTCGGGTGACGGCCCGCTCGGCCGCCTTCGGTCCCATGCCGGTGCGCAGCACGGTGACCGGCCCGTCGGCGCCGCCGCGGTCGCCGCTGCGCAGGGCGAGGTGCTCGATGCCGAGCGCGCAGGCGATCAGCAGCGGGGCCGAAGCGGGCTGGGTGCTCATCAGCCGGCTCCGGCCCCGGAGAACGGCTCTCCGTGGACGTACCGGCCGAGGGCGGTGAGCGGGAACACCTGTCGGTAGAGGTGGTAGTTGATCGAGAAGTCCCAGGGGAAGCCGGTGCCGGTGAAGTACGGCTCGTCCCAGGAACCGTCCTCCCGCTGGGTGCTCGCGAGCCATTCGACGCCACGCTCGACGGCTTTGGAGTCCCGCTCCCCCGCCGCCAGCAGCGCCATCAGCGCCCATCCGGTCTGCGAGGCGGTGGAGGCGCCCCGTCCGCTCCAGTCCTTGACGTGCTGGTAGGAGCGCAGGTCCTCGCCCCAGCCGCCGTCGTCGTTCTGCACCTTCTCCAACCAGGCCACCGCCCGTCGGATCGCCGGGTGGGAGGCGGGGAGGCCGGCCGCGGCCAGGGCGGGCACCACCGATCCGGTGCCGTAGACGTAGTTGACGCCCCACCGTCCGAACCACGAGCCGTCCGGCTCCTGTTCGGCGAGCAGCCACTCGATGCCGCGCCGGGTGCGCGGATCGTGCGAGAGCCCCTCGACGGCCAGCATCTCCACCACGTGCGCGGTGACGTCGGCAGACGGCGGGTCGATGACCTCCCCGAAGTCGCAGAACGGCAGCCGGTTGGGGAACGGGCTGGTGTTGTCGACGTCGAAGGCGCCCCACGCGCCGTTCCTGGACTGCATGCCGAGGTTCCAGCGCACCCCGCGCCCGATGGCGTTCTCCACCCGCTCCGGGTCGTGGTGCTTGACCCGGCGCAGCGCGAGAACGACCTCGGCGGTGTCGTCGATGTCCGGGTAGTTGTCGTTGTGGAACTCGAACGCCCAGCCGCCCGGCGGGAGTTGGGGTCGTTTCACCGACCAGTCTCCGGGCCGGACGATCTGTTCGCCGAGCATCCAGTCGGCGGCCTTGACCAGTTGGGGGTGATCGGCGGGCACCCCCGCGTCGGCGAGCGCGATGGTCGCGAGGCAGGTGTCCCAGACCGGCGACTGGCAGGCCTCGATCATCCGGGCCCCGTCCTCGCGCCAGACGGCGAACCGGTCCAGCGACTCGAGTCCCGCGCGCATCACGGGGTGTTCGAGGTCGTACCCGAGCAGGTGCAGGGCGATCACCGAGTACACGGCCGGCGGTTGGATGCCTCCCCAGCAGCCGTCGTTCTCCTGCCGCTCGATGATCCAGCGGGCGGCGGAGTTCATCGCCGCCTTGCGCAGCTTGCGCGGTGCGACCCTGCGCAGCGCGTGCAGGGCCCTGTCGAGTCTCTGGAAGGCGCCGTCCCAACTCGCCACGGGCGCCCGGGGCTTGGGTGGGTTGGGGACGGCCGGGTCGGTGTGCAGTTCGTCGAGCGGGAAGGGCGCGGGGCGCACCGGCCGCTTCGCGGAGACGATCGTCAGCGGGACGATGGTCTGCCGGGCCCAGCACCCGAAGTCGTAGATGTTGAGCGGTACCCAGGTGGGGAAGTAGATCAGCTCCGGCGGGAGTTCGGGCAGGTCCTCCCACTTCCACCAGCCGAACAGGGCCAGCCAGATCCGGGTGAAGACCCGGGCGGCGGCGATTCCGCCGCGCTCGCGGATCCAGGCGGAGGCCTTCGCCATGTGCGGGGCGTCGGGTGCGTCCCCGGCGAGCCGGAGGGCGACGTACGCCTCGATGGTGGTGGAGAGTTCGCCCGGCCCGCCGTAGAAGCTCGCCCAGGAACCGTCCTCGCGCTGTTCGCCGCGGACGAAGAGCGCGGCGGCCTGGGTCGTCCTCTCGTCGCGGATGCCCAGGAACTGCCGCAGCAGCAGGTCCTCGGCGTCCATCGTGACGTTGGTCTCCAGGTCGCCCTTCCACCAGCCCTCGGCGTCCTGTCGGGACAGCAGGAAGTCGGTGGATCGCTGTGCGGCGCGTACGGCGGCGTCCCGTACCCCCGCCGTCACGGAGATCGTGGTGGTTTCGCTGGCCGAGGCAGCGCGGGGCGGCAGGGCCCCGGTGCTTCCGTCGGTCGTCGCTGTCATGGCTTCCCCTTCGTGCAGTGTGCATACGGTGCGTCTGCTGTGGGTCCGCCGTCGGCCGGTGCGCTTCTCCTCGCAACACCGGCCGGCGACTACGCGAGGGCTATTCGACCGATAGTGATCATCTCTTTCGTACGACGACGAAGTCGGCCAGCGCCGTGAACCGCGCCCGTACCCGGTCGGGCATGTCAACGGCGTCCAGGGCCCCGATGGCGATGGTGTGCTGACGGCGGGCTTCTTCGGCCGTCCACTCGCGGCCGCCCGCGTCCTCGATGAGGGCGGCGCGGGCCGCGAACTCCTCCTCGGAGAAGTTCTCGAAGTCGCTGCTCTTGGCGTCGGCGGCGAGGAGCTCGCCGAGCCGCTCGGCGGCGGCACCGCTCGCCGCGAGCGCGGCCACGACCGGCAGGGACTTCTTGCGCTGGCGCAGATCGCTCCAGGTCTGCTTGCCGGTCGACACCGGGTCGCCCCAGATGCCGAGGAGGTCGTCGACGGCCTGGAAGGCGAGGCCGAGGTGGTAGCCGTACTTCTCCAGCGCGTCGGCGGTGCGGTCGTCCGCGCCGCCGAGCACCGCTCCGATGGAACTGGCGCAGGCCAGCAGGGCGCCCGTCTTGTTGCCCTCCATCTCCAGGCACTCCTCGACACTGACGCGGTCGCGGTGCTCGTAGGAGATGTCCTGCGCCTGCCCGTCGATCAGCGCGCGGGTGGCGGTGGTGAGGCGGCGGGTGGCGCGGGCCGCCTCGGCCGTGCCGAGTTCCAGGAGGACCTCGTTGGCGAGGGCGAACAGGGCGTCACCGACCAGGATGGCCTGGGCGGGGCCGTGCACCTTCCAGACGGTGTCGCGGTGGCGGCGCTGTTCGTCGCCGTCCATCAGGTCGTCGTGCAACAGGGAGAAGTTGTGGACCAGCTCGACGGCGACCGCGCCGGGGATGCCGGTCTCGGGCGCGGCGCCGGTGACCTCGGCGGAGAGCACCGCGAGGGCGGGCCGTACGGCTTTGCCGCCGTCGCCGTCCGCGGGGTTGCCCTGGGCGTCGATCCAGCCGAAGTGGTAGGCGGCGACGGTGTCCATGGGAGGGGCCAGGCGGTCCACGGCCGCCCGCAGCACCGGTGTGGCCAGGGTCCGGCCGCGCTCCAGAAGCGCGGTCACGTCCACCGCGGTCCTCCGAGCGGCCGTCTCGGCCGGGGGCACAGTGGGCACAGTCTCTCCTCTTGTCGCGGTACCGGAGGTGCGGGGACCTGCCGTGCCGTGCTGATCGACCTTCACCGGGCCTCACCTCGCAGTGAGACGCCGGTCCCCTCCGGTTGTCGGCCGGGGGCCTGGGGGTTGCCCCCCGGGACGATGCGGTGGGCCGCCTCCTCGAACGCGAAGAGACGGCGGGGACGGGGCCGGCCCAGAGCTCCGAGCGCGGCGTCCGCCGCGCTCACTCCGCTGCGGACCGCACTCTCCATGGTCGCGGGCCACCCTGTGGCGGTCCACGCTCCGGCCAGGTAGAGGCCGGGTGCCTTGGTGCGGGCGCCGGGCCTGAGCCGCCCGACGCCGGGGGTGGGCGCGAACGTCGCCGTACGCTCCCTGGTCACGAAGAAGTCCCGCACCTCGGCACCCCGGGTGCGGGGCAGCAGCCGTTCCAGCTCGGGCAGATAGCGCTCGCGCAGGACCGCGACCGGCTCGTCGATCTCGTCGCGTGCGGCCGACTGCGAGAGAGCCAGGTACTGCCCTTGCCGCAGCCCGGATGCCCCGGTCCGGTCGAACACCCACTGCACCGGGGTGCCGAGGGCCGCGAAGAACGGTGTGTCCAGCACCTTCCGGTCGTAGACGACATGGACGTTGAGGATCGGCGCCGTGCCGATCCTCAGCAGCCGTTCGGGGTCGTCGAGCGCCCCGCCGGGCAGCAGATCGTGGGCCTCGCGCTGCGGTACGGCGAGGACGACCGCGTCCGTCCGAAGCGTTTCGCCGGGAACCTGAACGCTCCAAGTCCCGTTCTCGTCAGTAGAGATGGAGGTGACGCGTGTTCGGACCTCGGTACGCACGCCCGCGGAGTCGAGCGCCTTGCGGGCCAGCCGGTCATGCAGTTCGCCCAGCGGGACGTGCGCCCATCCGATGTCGGCCGCGCCCGGGTCGGACAGCAGGCCGGTCTTGAACACCATCGCGGCGAGCCCGAGCGAGGCGTCGCCCGCGACCGCGTTGAGGGTGGCGACCCCGACCAGGTCCCACAGGGCCTCGACGGCACGCGCCGACTGACCGTGCGCGGTCAGCCAGCTGCCGAAGTCCTGGGCGTCCAGGGCCGGATCGGCGAGGTCGAGCCCCTTGAGCGCGAGCGCGGCACGCCCGACCTTGGCACGTTCGGCGAGCGAGAGATGCGGATACGTGGCGAGGCTGCGCCCCAGATGCAGGGGCACCGGCAGCGCGTCGCGCCGCAGCCTGCCGAGCCGCCGCCCTTCGGGCCTGTCGACGTCGAGTACGGGCACGTCGAGACGATCCTGCAGCGGGGCCAGCGCCGCGCCATCGATCCGGTCCAGGAACCAGCGGTAGGCGGTGCAGCAGCGCAGGTAGACGTGCTGTCCGTTGTCGACGGTCAGTCCGTCGCGCTGGAAGGAGAAGGCGAGCCCGCCCAGGCGTGGCCGGCCTTCGAGCAACGTCACCCGGATCCCGGCGTCGGCGAGCGCGAGCGCGGCGGTGATCCCGGCGAGTCCGCCGCCGACCACGACGGCGTTCGACCCGGAGTGTCCAGGCGGGGCCGCGAGCGGCTCGTCGGAACGCGTGCCGTCGGTCATCGTGCCCCCTCCCGTGCTCGGCCGCCGTACAGGTCGAACGGTGCACGGCCAGTCGTCGCAGTCAGGGACGCCGTAGCCCACCGGAGGGTTGCGTGTCGCTTTTCACCGGTGGCATCACCTTGGACCGGATTGTCCATCAGGCGCGCCTCCTGACGGTCATACGGGTCACATGCCGGGCGTCCAGGCCGGACAGGCCACGCACGGCCACAAACGCCTTCTCCCGCCCGGGCAGCGAGACCCGGCCGCGCAGCACGGCTTCCGGGTCGCGCTCGATCCGGTCCAGGAGGCGGCGGTAGATGCCGGCCATGGCGGCGACACAGGCGCCGCTGCGCCGGTCGAGCATGGGGAGCAGCCGGTAGCCCTCGGCGAAAAGGGCGCGGGCCCGACGCACTTCGAAGTGCACGAGGCCCGCGAAGTCCGCGCCCTCCGGTGGTTTCGGCCCCTTGAAGCCGGCCGAGCAGCCGAACTTGGCGAGGTCGTCTGCGGGCAGATAGGTACGCCCGCCCTCGGCGTCCTCGCGGATGTCCCGCAGGATGTTGGTGAGCTGGAGCGCGAGTCCGAGCGTGTCGGCGTACTCCGGGGCGCGTTCCACGCCGCGCGCCCCTGATTCCGTACCGAACACCCCGAGCGACAGTCGCCCGATGGCGCCCGCCACGCAGCGGCAGTACACCTTCAGGTCGTCCCAGGTCTCGTAGGTCTCGCCGTGCACGTCCCTCAGCACGCCGTCGATCAGCTCGTCCAGGCCGCCGAGCGGGATGGGGAAGACATCGGCGGCGTGGGCGAGGGCGACCGCGACGGGATCGGTGTCGTCCTCGTCGACCCCGCCGTCGCGGACCCGGGCCAACATCGCCCGGGTGTCGTCGAGTCTCTCGCTCTTGACCTCGTCCGGCAGCGCGCCGTCGCCGATGTCGTCGACGCGCCGGGAGAACGCGTACAGCGCCGACATCGCACGCCGCTTGGGCGTCGGCAGCAGCCTGATGCCGTACGCGAAGTTACGGGCCTGCTGCCCCGTGACGGTCTCGCAGTAGCTGTAGGCGGCGAGTACCGGTGCGGACACGTGTGGTTCCGACTCCACGGTCCGGATCACCCCTCTCCTCGCAGAGTGACGCCCACCTCGCGCAGCAGTTGGAGCTTGCCGGGCTTGGGCGGGCCGGGAAGTACGTCGTATTCGGCGGCGGCGATCGCTCGGAGCGCCGCCCTTCCTCCCGCCACGAACCCTGCGAGCAGCAGCTTCAACCTGCCGTGGACGCTACCCACGAGGGGGGCGCCTTCATTCAGGAGGTCGCGGGCGCGTTGCGCTTCGTATGCAACCAGCGCGCGCACCGACGCGCCCCCGGTTTTCGTGGCGAGATCCGTTTCCTCGACGTGAAAGCGCTTCATGTCCTCGGCGGGCAGGTAGACACGGTCGCGACCGAGGTCCTCGGCGACGTCCTGGAGGTGTTCGACGATCTGCAGGGCCGTGCAGATCGCGTCGGAGCGGCGGATCCGCTCGGGGGTCGAGGTGCCGGTGACGGCGAGGACCAGGCGGCCGACGGGGTTGGCGGACAGCTCGCAGTACGCGAGGAGGTCGTCGTAGGTCTCGTAGCGCGCGACCGACTGGTCCTGGCGGTTCGCGGCGATCAGGCCGAGGAAGGGGGCGGGGGTCAGCGCGTGGCGGCGGACGGTCGGCTGGAGACGGCGCAACAGGGGGTGGCGCGGGGTGGAGTCGAAGACGCGGCCAAGGTCGGCTTCGAAGGCGTCCAGCAGTGTCATCCTGTCCTCGGCCACCGCGGGCGACACGCCGAGCAGACGGGCGTCGGCGCCACCGGGTGCGAGGTCGCCGTCACCGATGTCGTCGACCAGACGGGCGAAGCCGTAGACGGCCATGAGGTCGGTTCGCCAGGCTCGGGGCAGAAAGAAGGGGGCCACGGGAAAGTTCTCCGCGGCGGCCTTGTCGAGCGTGCCCCGTTCCGCCGTGCCGGGGCGGATCGCGCCGGTTCCCGTCATCGCCGGCTGCCCTGAGCGGGGACGGCACACGCTGCGTGGAGCTGGGGAGTTTCCGTAGCCATTGCCGTCACATCTCCCGTTCTACACCGCCGACCCAATGCGCACTATTTCGGACACGCCGCCCGACCGTTCGCACGGTGGCCCTGGCGCAAGGTGTCGTGCATTATCGCCCCACTTGCCGCGTTTCGGGACCGGTACAGCTTACGTTGTACAACGCGGCGCGGTTCACTGGGGAGTCCTGCACATCACAACAACACACCGATTGGTCCCAAGATTCCCAAGACGGGCCGAAGTTGACGTTTCCTTTGCAGACGCGGAGGGCCGCCGGAGCAGTTCCGGCGGGGCCCTGGGAAGCGGGACGGTCTCTTTCGCCCGGGTGCGTGTGGGCTATTTGCCCGTGAACTTCTCGTACTCCTTGAGGACCTCGTCGGTCGGACCGTCCATGCGCAGCTCGCCGCGCTCCAGCCACAGGACGCGATTGCAGGTGTCACGGATCGACTTGTTGTTGTGGCTGACGAGAAACACCGTGCCGGCCTCCTTGCGCAGCTCCCGGATGCGCTCCTCGGAGCGCTTCTGGAACTTGCGGTCGCCGGTGGCCAGCGCCTCGTCGATCATGAGGACGTCGTGGTCCTTGGCGGCGGCGATGGAGAAGCGGAGACGGGCTGCCATTCCGGAGGAATAGGTGCGCATCGGGAGGGTGATGAAGTCGCCCTTCTCGTTGATGCCGGAGAAGTCGACGATCTCCTGGTAGCGCTCCTTGATCTGCTCGCGGGACATTCCCATGGCCAGCCCGCCCAGTATGACGTTCCGCTCGCCGGTGAGGTCGTTCATCAGGGCCGCGTTGACGCCGAGCAGGGAGGGCTGGCCGTCGGTGTAGACCTTGCCCTTCTCGGCGGGCAGCAGGCCGGCGATGGCACGGAGCAGGGTCGACTTGCCGGAGCCGTTGGAGCCGATCAGGCCGACGGCCTCGCCGCGGTAGGCGACGAAGGAGACGCCCTTGACGGCGTGCACCTTGCGCACCCCGCGCTCCTCGCCGCGCTTGACGATGCGACTGAGGGCCGCGGTGGCACTGCCCTTGCCGGTCTTGGCGCCGTTGACGCGGTAGACGATGTGCAGCTCGTCCGCGATGACGGTGGGGATTCGCGCGTCCTCGATGTTCTCAGCCACGGCCGTACCTCTCCTCCGCCTTCCAGAAGTACACGAAGCCGCCGAGCGCGAAGAGCACGGCCCAGCCGCCCGCGGCCGCCCACACGTGGTCGGGCAGGTTCTCGGAGCCGTAGCCCTCGATGAGGGCGAAGCGCATCAGGTCCATGTAGATCGCGGCCGGGTTCCACTGCAGGACGTTCGCGATCCAGGCCGGCTTGTCCTCCAGCATGATCTTGATGGAGAACATCACGCCGGACGCGTACATCCAGGTACGCATCACGAACGGCATCAGCTGGGCGAGGTCGGGGGTCTTGGCGCCCGCGCGGGCCATGATCAGCGACAGGCCGGTGTTGAAGAGGAACTGCAGGGCGAGCACCGGGACGATCAGCATCCAGGACAGGTCCGGGTAGCTGCCGAAGGCGATCACCACCACGAACACCACGATCATCGAGAACAGCAGTTGCTGGAGCTGCTGCAGCGCGAAGGAGACCGGCAGCGAGGCGCGCGGGAAGTGGAGCGCGCGGACCAGCCCGAGGTTGCCGGAGATCGCGCGGACGCCCGCCATCACCGAGCTCTGGGTGAACGTGAACACGAACACGCCCGTGACCAGGAACGGGATGTACACGTCCCGCGGCATGCCACGCCCGGCGTCCAGGATGACGCCGAAGATGAAGAAGTACACGGCCGCGTTCAGCAGCGGGGTGGCCACCTGCCACAGCTGCCCGAGCTTGGCCTGGCTGTACTGGGCCGTCAGCTTCGCCCGCGAGAACGCGAGGATGAAGTGGCGCCGGTCCCGGAGCTGGCGGACGTACTCGACGAGGGAGGGCCGGGCGCCGCTCACGGTCAGTCCGTGCTTGGCGGCGAGCTGTGCCGCCGTGAGGCCCTCGTCGGCGGGCGCGGGCGCGCTCACCGCGACCGTGCCGTCGTGCGTTGTCTCACTCACTAGTGGAAACTTTCGTGTTCGAGATGCGCAGCCTGTGCGGGCATGCCATGGGCCGAGGGGCCCGGTGCGGGCCCGGGGCCTCGGTACGGCCCGGTTGCTGTCGGATACGAGCTTGTCAGATGACGGGGGGCCGGCCCAGTCGAGTCAGCCGCCACACGGTACGCCACTTCATGGCCCTGCGCGGCCCGCACGGCGTGCTCCAGCCTTCCCGGAATCCGCCGAACCACGCCTTCAGGGCGGACCGCGAGGGGCGCCGCAGCAGGGTGAGCAGCATCCAGACGCCCAGGTAGACGGGGATCAGGAGCGCGGGCAGGTTCCGGCGGGCGAGCCAGACGCGGTTACGGGCGACCATGCGGTGGTAGACCGCGTGCCGCGAGGGCGCGGTCGTCGGGTGGTACAGCACCATGTCGGACCGGTAGTCGATCATCCAGCCCGCGTCGAGGGCCCGCCATGCCAGGTCGGTTTCCTCGTGTGCGTAGAAGAACTCGTCCGGCAGTCCGCCGACTTCGGCGAAGACCTTCGTACGTACGGCGTTGGCGCCGCCGAGGAAGGTGGTGACCCGGGAGGAGCGCATCGGGTCGGCGGCGCGCAGACGCGGGACGTGGCGGCGCTGGGTGTCCCCGGTGTCGGGGTCGGCGATGCGGAAGCTGATGATGCCGAGCTTGGGGTCGGCCGCGAAGGCCTCTCGGCACAGCTCGGCGGTGTCGTGGCCGGCGAGGAGGCCGTCGTCGTCCAGGAACATCAGGATGTCGGTGTCGCCGCCGCCGGGGCCGAAGGCCTCGATGCCGACGTTGCGGCCGCCGGGGATGCCGAGGTTCTCCGGCAGCTCGATGGTCCGGACGCCCTCGGGGACGTCCGGGACGGGCGAGCCGTTGCCGACCACGACCACCTCGACCCGGTCGCCGTCCTGCTTGGCGACCGAGTCGAGCAGGGCGCGCAGCTCGTCGGGGCGGTTGCCCATGGTGATGATCACCGCGCCGACCTTCAGGCCCGCGTTCATCGCAGCCTGCTCGACACGAGGATGGACACGAGGTGCAGCAGGGTCTGGAGCAGGGCGATGCCGGCCAGCACGGCGACGCCGAGCCGGGTGAAGAACAGGTCGCCGCGCGCCTGGTCGACGATCGCCAGGACGAGGATCAGCAGGGACGCCTCGATACCGAGCACCAGCCGGTGGAACTTCAGCGCGGCGGCGGCCTTGCGGGCCAACTGCATCCCGGAGGAACGCGGCTCGGACGCGGCCTCCTTGACCGGCGGCAGCCCGCCCTGGTGGCGGGCCACGCCGACCAGGTCGGTCTCGGCCTTGATCAGGATCGCGCCGAGCGCGGCCAGCGTGCCGAGGAAGGCCCACAGCCAGTCGATCCGCCCGGAGCCCCACAGGTCGGCGGCGCGCAGACCGAAGCCGACGAGCACCGCGGCGTCGGTCAGATAGGCGCCGACCCGGTCCAGGTAGACGCCGTTGAGGGAGTACTGCTTCTTCCAGCGTGCGATCTCGCCGTCGACGCAGTCCAGCAGCAGATACAGCTGGACCATGACCACGCCGAGCACGGCCCCCGGGATCCCCGGCACCAGGAGCGCCGGGGCCGCGAGGACACCGCAGACGGTCATCAGGTACGTGAGCTGGTTGGGCGTGACCCTGGTGTTCACCAGGTAGCGGTCGACCCGCAGGGACACCTCACGCATGTAGAGGCGCCCCATCCAGTGCTCACCGCTGCGCCGGTCCTTCACCCCCGCGGGGTGGACGACCGGTCGTAGTTCAGCTACCGATGGCCTTGACATAGTCGGCGTAGATGTCCTTGATCTGTTCGGTCTTGAGGTCGAGGTGTTCGAGGATCGTGTACCGGCCGGGCCGGGTCCGAGGGGCGTACTCCACGACATGGACGAACTCGTCCGCGGTGAAGCCGATCTCCTCCGGCAGCACCGGCAGCCCGTGCCGGCGCAGCACCGTGGCCATGTAGGCCGACTCCTCGTGGGCTCCGCGCAGGTACATCGCGAAGGCCGCGCCGAGTCCGCACTGTTCGCCGTGGGCGGCGGCCCGCTTGGGGTGGAGCACGTCGAAGGCGTGGTGGATCTCGTGGCAGGCCCCGGAGCACGGCCTCGAGTCACCGGAGACGGACATGGCGATACCGCTGAGGACCAACGCCTCGGCGAGTACCTGGAGGAAGCCGTTGTCCCCGATGCCGCCCGGGTGCCGGAGCACCGACTCGCCGGCCTGGCGGGCCATCGCCGCGGCGAGGCCGTCGACCTTCTCACCGTTGACGCGGTTGGCGAGCTCCCAGTCGGCGACCGCGGAGATGTTGGAGATGACGTCGCCGATGCCGGAGCGCACGAAGCGGACGGGCGCCTCACGGATCACGTTCAGGTCGATGACCACCGCGATCGGGTTCGGCACACCGTACGAGCCGCTGCCCGCGTCGTTGTCGAGGGTCGCGACCGGTGAACACAGGCCGTCGTGAGCGAGGTTGGTGGCCACGGCGACCATGGGGAGGCCGACGCGTGCCGCCGCGAACTTGGCGCAGTCGATGATCTTCCCGCCGCCGAGACCGACGACCGCGTCGTAGTGGCCGGCCTTTATGTCGCTCGCCAGCCGGACCGCGTCGTCGATCGTGCCGCCGCCGACCTCGTACCAGGTGGCGCCGGGCAGGGTGGGGGCAATCCGCTCCCGCAGCCTGGCGCCCGAGCCGCCGCTGACGGCGATCGCGAGCTTGCCGGAGTGCGAGATGCGCTCATCGGCGAGGACGCACCCCAGGTCGTCGAGGGCACCCGGGCGGATGTCGACGACGAGCGGGGAGGGAATGAGCCGGGTCAGTACTGGCACGCGATCTCCCGTCCGCGGGCGAGATCGTCGTGGTTGTCGATCTCCACCCACTTGACGTCGCCGATCGGCGCAACGTCGATACGGAAGCCGCGGTTCACGAGTTCCTGGTAGCCGTGCTCGTAGAACTGCTGCGGGTCGGTCTCCCAGACCGTCTTGAGCGCGTCGGCCAGTTCGGGGGCGGCGTCCCCCTCGATGAGGGTGACGCCGATGTACTCGCCGGTCGCCTCGGCCGGGTCCATCAGCTTGGTGATCTTCGTCATGCCCTTGGCGGGATCGACGACGACCTTCATCTCCTCGTCCGCGAGGGACTTCACCGTGTCCAGGGCGAGGATGATCTTCTTGCCGTCGCCGCGGGCGGCGAGCAGCGTCCTCTCGACGGAGACCGGGTGGACGGTGTCGCCGTTGGCGAGGATCACGCCGTCCTTGAGGGCGTCCCGTCCGCACCACAGGGAGTAGGCGTTGTTCCACTCCTCGGCCTTGTCGTTGTCGATCAGGGTGAGCTTGAGGCCGTACTTCTCCTCGAGGGCCGCCTTGCGGTCGTACACGGCCTCCTTGCGGTAGCCGACGATGATCGCGACCTCGGTCAGACCGATCTCGGCGAAGTTGCCGAGGGTCAGGTCCAGGACCGTCGGTTCGCCCTCTATGCCCGCGGGCCCCACCGGCACCAGCGCCTTGGGAAGGCTGTCGGTGTAGGGGCGCAGACGCCGTCCGGCGCCGGCCGCCAGCACGAGGCCGATCATGCGGGTTCTCCTTCATCGTGTACGGCGGGCGCGCCACCCTTGTGGGCAGCCACCCAGAAACGAATGCTCTCGACGAGCACCACCAGGGCGATGGCCACGGCGAGGACCGTGAGCGCGACCGTGAACTGCGAGGCGGTGAGCACCGCGGCCAGGACGGCGACGAGCAGCGTCCGCCCTTCGTGCCCCCCGATGACGCGCACCAGCCAGGCCGGGGGTGCTCCGGCGTCGCCGCGGATGCGGTACACCGTGTCGTAGTGATGGTAGGCGACGGCCGACACCAGGCCGAAAGCCGCAGGAAGGGCCCCTTGCACGTCCGCCTCGGCCGCCAGGAT
This sequence comes from Streptomyces sp. NBC_00076, assembly GCF_045041235.1. Classification (NCBI taxonomy): domain Bacteria; kingdom Bacillati; phylum Actinomycetota; class Actinomycetes; order Kitasatosporales; family Streptomycetaceae; genus Streptomyces; species Streptomyces sp. NBC_00076. Next base: position 9,117,411 of record NZ_CP108242.1, on the reverse strand, counting down.
CAGGACGGTGCCGTATTCGGCCGCCCGGAAGAGCGGGGGGACGAGCCAGTCGAGGGAGCCCTTGAGGGGGCGGTACAGCGCCTGGCCGGCAGCGACGGTGTACACGACGGCACCCGCGACCGGCGCCCAGGTCACCCCGGAGAAGAGGGCCACGGCGAGGACGGCCGTCCCCGCCAGTGCCACCAGCAGCGGGGCGCCGAGCCGGGCGCGTGTGGCACGTGCCACGAGGTAGGCGAGCGGCCCGTTGTCCGCGAGGTCCGCCAGCGCCTGCGCCGCCCGGTCCGTGCGCTGTGCCTTGCGGGTCAGCGACCGCAGCACCCGGCCCGCGGTGGTGTAGGTAGCCGCGAACGCGCAGCCGATGAGCAGCGCGTAGAAGGTGATACGAGGAGTGGTCACCGCCGTCAGAACGGCGATCATCGCCCAGCGCTCACCGATCGGCAGGACGATCATCCGCCGTATCCACACCGTCCAGCCGACGCTGTCGAGCTTGTCGGAGAGGGCCGCCGTGGGGCTGGCCAGCGACAATTTACCGAGCGCGGTGGCGTCGTGGTTCGCCTCGTTGAAGGAGAAGTCCACGACGTGCCGGCAGGTCTGCAGGACCATGGCGCCCAGGGCCAGTGCCCATACGTCGTCGCCGCCCCGGGCTGCTCCAAGGGCGAGGCCCGCGTAGTAGGCGTACTCCTTGGCCCGGTCGAAGGTGGCGTCCAGCCAGGCGCCGAGGGTGGAGTACTGGAGGGAGTAGCGGGCGAGCTGGCCGTCGGTGCAGTCCAGGACGAAGGACGCGATCAGCAGCACGCCCGCCGCGACGAAGCCGCCCCGTGTGCCGGTGGCCGCGCAGCCCGCGGCTATCAGGGCGGTGAGCAGGGAGGCGGTGGTGACCTGGTTCGGGGTCAGGCCTCGGCGGGCGCACCAGCGGGCGATGTAGCGGGAGTACGGGCTGATGAAGTAGGTGGTGAAGAAGCCGTCGCGGGCCTTCACGGCCGACTTGAGGCGTATCGCCTCGTCGTCGACGGCGGCGACGGCCTGCCGGGCCTCGTTGCCGGCCTGCGGATCGACGGGCACGGCGGCGACCAGGCGGCCGAGTTCGGGGCGGTGCACGGCGGTGCCATCGGCGTCGAGTGCGGTGACGATGCGGTCGGCAAGGCTGTCCACGGCGAGGGCCGTACCGCCGCCCGCGGAGTTCTCGCGCGCCACCGCCCGGGTCAGGGCCTGGCGGCCGGCCGGCTGGGCGGTCACGGCACCCGCGACCGCGGCGAGTGGGAAGCGGGGATCGGTGAGACCGAGGCGCAGCGCGTGCACGTGGCCAACGAAGCGGGCGTCGACCACGGCGACCCGCTGGTCACCGGGGACCTGGGCGAGGAGGGTCTCGGCCTCAGCGGCGTCCGAGGCGATCCGAACGTCGAAACCGAGGGACCGCAGATCGCCCTCGATCGACGATCCGGGGACCGGCTGACCGGTGAGGATGGCGGTCGACAACCGAACTCACTCCCTGGGTGCCGACGCGCGGGCGCCGGGCATGTGCATGGTGGGGGCGCCCTGTGGCGTCGCGTGGCTTTACCAGGCGGGCGGCATGTCGGCTGAGGCTATCGGATGCCCGGAAGACCACGTTCACCGCCCGTTCAGGCGCCGATCAACGTCGTCTCCCCCGGCCTTCGCCGCGATCATCATCGTGGATCGCGGGCCCGCCCACAAACTTGCGCCCACAGACCGGACATCCGGGACATTGCGTCCGACATGGGGGCCTAGGCATAGGGTGGGCGACCATGACTTGGCTGATCACCGGCGGTGCCGGGTACATCGGGGCACATGTGGCACGGGCCATGACCGAGGCCGGCGAGCGCGTCCTCGTGCTGGACGACCTGTCGGCCGGGGTCCCCGCGCGACTCCCCGACGGCGTTCCGCTCGTGCACGGGTCGTCGCTGGACGCCGGCCTGCTGAAGCGGGTGTGCGCCGAGCACGCGGTGGCGGGGGTGGTGCACCTCGCCGCACGCAAGCAGGTCGCCGAGTCCGTGGCCCGGCCGACCCACTACTACCGGGAGAACGTCGGCGGTCTCGCCACCCTCCTGGAGGCGGTCGCCGAGGCCGGGATCAGGCGTTTCCTCTTCTCCTCGTCGGCCGCCGTGTACGGCGACCCCGACGTGGACCTGATCACGGAGGAAACCGCGTGCGCCCCGGTGAACCCGTACGGCGAGACCAAGCTGGCCGGGGAGTGGCTGGTACGGGCCGCGGGCGAGGCGCACGGCATCGCGACGACGTGCCTGCGCTACTTCAACGTCGCCGGCGCCGCCGCGCCGGAGCTGGCCGACACCGGGGTGTTCAACATCGTCCCGATGGTGTTCGACCGGCTCACCCGCGACGATGCCCCGCGCATCTTCGGCGACGACTATCCGACGCCGGACGGCACCTGCGTGCGTGACTACATTCACGTCGCGGATCTGGCCGAGGCCCATCTCGCGGCGGCCCGGCGGCTGGCCGGGGACGCCGCGCATGGGGATCTGACCGTCAACATCGGGCGCGGTGAGGGCGTGTCCGTGCGCGAGCTGATCACGGTGATCGGCGAGGTGAGCGGCGACCGGCGGGCGCCCGTCGTCGAGGCCCGGCGCCCCGGGGACGCGCCCCGCGCGGTCGCCTCGGCCGCACGGGCCGCCGAGGCGCTCGGCTGGACGGCGCGGCGCGGGGTGGAGGAGATGGTCGAGTCGGCGTGGCGGGGATGGCTGCTGCGCCACGGCCGCTGAGTCGGCGCACCGCCTGACCTGCGTAGCGTTTCCGCAGGTCACGGCACATGACAACGGTGTTCAGTGCCGCGTTGCCGGATACCCCCCACCCGTAGTTCACTGTGTTCCCGGACCGACTACAGGAGGCGCTTCTCATGGGGGCTGGGCACGATCATGGGCACACGCACGGTCCGCCGGCCGGCGGCACGGCGACCGCGGCGTACCGCGGGCGGCTACGGGTCGCGCTGTCGATCACGCTCACCGTGATGGTGGTCGAGATCATCGGCGGTGCGGTCGCCGACTCGCTAGCCCTGGTCGCGGACGCGGCCCACATGGCGACGGACGCGCTGGGCCTGGGCATGGCACTGCTGGCGATCCACTTCGCCAACCTGCCGCCGAGCGACCGGCGCACCTTCGGGTACGCCCGCGCGGAGATCCTCGCCGCGCTCGCCAACTGTCTGCTCCTGCTCGGAGTCGGCGGCTACGTGCTGTACGAGGCCATCGAGCGGTTCGTCACACCCGCCGCCACCGAGGGCGGACTGACCATCGTGTTCGGCCTGATCGGTCTGGTCGCGAACATGATCTCTCTCACGCTGCTGATGCGCGGTCAGAAGGACAGCCTGAACGTGCGCGGCGCGTTCCTGGAGGTCGCGGCTGACGCGCTGGGTTCACTCGCGGTGCTGATCTCGGCCGCGGTGATCCTGACCACCGGCTGGCAGGCGGCCGACCCGATCGCCTCCCTGGTCATCGGCCTGATGATCGTCCCGCGCACCTGGAAGCTGCTGGGCGAGACCCTCGACGTCCTGCTGGAGGCCGCCCCGAAGGGGGTCGACATCGCGGAGGTCCGGGCCCACGTACTGGCCCTGGACGGCGTCGAGGACATCCACGACCTGCACGCGTGGACGATCACCTCCGGGATGCCGGTGCTGTCGGCCCATGTGGTGGTGCGCTCCGACGTGCTCAACGCGATCGGCCACGAGAAGATGCTGCACGAGCTCCAGGGCTGCCTCGGCGACCACTTCGACGTGGAGCACTGCACCTTCCAGCTGGAGCCGGTCGGGCACGCGCGGCACGAGGCCCGGCTGTGCCACTAAAACGCCAGTTCGGCCGGTGATATGCGCGTTCTGACGGAATGCAGCGATCCGGTGCACATTGGTGCCCTCATGCCCACAGGCCCCTCCCGAGCGATTCCGTGGCCGCCGCGCCGGGCACGACCACTGCCGGGAGTGTCGTATTCGTACGGCACACTTGGGGCGCGAAGACCGAAGTGAAGGATGGGTATGCCGATCACACCTGCCACCGCGACGCACATTCCGTCGAACGGCACCGCAGACGCGATCTTGCTGGAACTGGTCGACGAGAACGGTGTGACGATCGGCACCGCGGAGAAGCTCGCCGCACACCAGCCGCCGGGACAGCTGCACCGCGCCTTCTCCGTCTTCCTCTTCGACGAGCGCGGCCGACTGCTGCTCCAGCAGCGGGCGCTCGGCAAGTACCACTCCCCCGGCGTGTGGTCCAACACCTGCTGCGGGCACCCCTATCCCGGCGAGGCCCCCTTCGCGGCGGCGGCCCGGCGGACGTACGAGGAGCTCGGGGTCTCCCCGTCGCTGCTCGCCGAGGCGGGCACGGTCCGCTACAACCACCCGGACCCGGACTCGGGCCTGGTGGAGCAGGAGTACAACCACCTCTTCGTCGGGCTGGTGCAGTCCTCGCCGCGGCCGGACCCGGAGGAGGTCGGCGAGACGGCCTTCGTGACCCCCGCCGAGCTGGCCGAGCGGCACGCGAAGGACACCTTCTCGTCCTGGTTCATGACCGTCCTGGACGCGGCCCGGCCCGCGGTCAGGGAGCTGACGGGGCCCTCCGCCGGCTGGTGAGCGGGCCCTACCGCAGCGGCGCGGGTCCGAGCGGCAGCGCGGCCCAGATCACCTTGCCGCCACTCGCGGTGTGCTCGACATCGCACACCCCGCCCGCCTCCCGGGTCACCTCGCGCACCAGCAGGAGGCCGCGGCCATTGGTCCGACCGTGGTCGGTCTCCAGGGCGGTCGGCCGGTAGGGGTGGTTGTCCTCCACGGACACCCGCAACCACTCGGCGCCGACGGCGACCTCCACGGCGAGCGTCGGCGACAGCACCGCCGCGTGCCGCACGGCGTTCGTGACCAGCTCCGAGACGATCAGCAGCACCCCCTGGGCCAGGTCCTCCGAGACCGGCACGCCCTGGCGGTACAGCAGATCCCGTACGGCGTGCCGCGCCTGCGGGACGGAGGCGTCGGCGGCGGGCGCGGTGAACCGCCACACGCCTTCGTACGGCAGCGGATCCGGCGGCCCGGGGTCGAGGGGCTCGTCCGCCCCGTCTACTGGGCGAGAGGCGGACCCGCGCCCATGGTCGTCCATCGTCCGGTCGCCACCCTTGCGCTCGACTGTCACCACACCTTGAGTGTTGGGAACCGGCTCCCCCGCCCGGTGACCTGAACAGAAGTCAGCGGGTATCGAGTGTTTGCGACCGTTGACTTACTCCGGCGACGGACATGGGACCACTTTTGTCCCCTTCACGTCGCCTTCGTGAACTAATCGGGCGGTACGCGTTTGGCGGCGACCTCGCCCGATTCGTTCCGCACGGCCTGGGCCACCCTCTCCGCCCAGCTGCTCGGCGTCTGGATAGCATCCGGCGCATGGAGCCCCAGCTGCTGCACGGTGTCGCCGACTCGGTGGCCACCGTCGTCATCCACCACCCGGCCAAGCGCAACGCGATGACCGCCGAGATGTGGCGTGCCCTGCCGCCGCTGCTCGACGCGCTCGCGGCCGATCCGGACGTACGGGCGCTGGTGCTGGCCGGTGAGGGCGGGACGTTCTGCGCGGGCGCCGACATCTCCACGCTCCAGGGGTCGCCCCAGGAGGCGCAGGGGCTGGCGGTGCGCGCCGAGGAGGCCCTCGTGGCCTTCCCGAAGCCGACGCTGGCGGCGGTGCGCGGACACTGTGTGGGCGGCGGGTCGCAGCTCGCGGCGGCCTGCGATCTGCGGTTCGCCGAGGAGGGCGCGCTGTTCGGGGTGACGCCCGCGAAGCTCGGGATCGTGTACGCGGCGTCCTCCACCCGGCGGCTGGTGTCGCTGGTGGGCCCGGCGACGACCAAGTACCTGCTGTTCTCCGGGGAGTTGATCGACACGGAACGGGCACTGCGCTCGGGTCTGGTGGACGAGGTGCTGCCCGCGGGTGAACTCGGCAAGCGGGTCGCGGAGTTCACCCGGGTCCTGGTCTCCCGCTCGCAGCTGACGCAGGCCGCGGCGAAGGAGTTCGCGGACGGGCGCACCGACCGGGACGCCCACTGGGCCGGTCAGGCACGCGGCAGCGGCGACACCGCCGAGGGTGTCGCCGCGTTCCTGGAGCGCAGACAGCCACGCTTCACCTGGAGCGTGCCTACGTCAGGATGAAGCGGCTCTTGGAGCGGAACTCCTCGACCAGGTGGGCCGGGGCCTTGCGCGGGGATCCGCAGTCGTAGGGCGGCTGCGGGTCGTACTCCGTCAACAGCTGTACGGCCCGCGCGTGTTCGTCGCCGGCGATCCGGCCGAGCAGGGTCAGCCCCATGTCGATGCCGGAGGAGACGCCGGCCGAGGTCACGTACTTGCCGTCGAACACGACCCGCTCCTGCGTCGGCTCGACCCCGAACGTCCGCATGAAGTCGAGCGCCAGCCAGTGCGAGGTCGCCCGGCGGCCCGCGAGGAGTCCGGCCGCGGCGAGCAGCAGGGAGCCGGTGCACACGGACGTCGTCCAGGTACTGGTGGCGTCGGCGGTGCGCAGCCAGTCCAGCAGGGTGGCGTTCTCCATCTGCGGCGTCTGCCCGGGCCCGCCGGGCACGACCACGATGTCGGGGCTCGGCACCTCGGCGAGCGTCTTGTCGGCGGTGAGGGCGAGGTTGCCCGTGTCGGTGCGCACGGGGCCGGTCCGCTCGGCCACGAAGACGGTCTCCGCGTCCGGGAGGCGGCCCAGGGTCTCGTACGGGCCGACGGCGTCCAGGGCGGTGAAGCGGTCGAAGAGGACGATGGCGATCTGCATCTGCTTCCTTCCAGTGGGCGATCAGCGGGCGGCGGGGCGGAACCGGCGGCGGTACTCGGCCGGGGCTGCCCCGAGGGTCTTGACGAAGGCGCGGCGCATGGCCTCGGGGGTGCCGTAACCGCTGGCACGGGAGACTTCCTCGACGCCGTCGGAGGTGTCCTCCAGGAGGCGGCGGGCGTGTTCGAGCCGGACCCGGTCGACGTATCGGCCGGGGGTCGTCCCGGTCTCGACGCGAAAGGCCCGGGCGAAGTGACGGGGCGAGAGGCTGGCGCGTTCGGCGAGGGACTCCACGGTCAGGTCGGCGGCGGGGTGCTCGGTGATCCACTGCTGGACTTCCCGCAGCGGCTCGCGCTGGGCTGTCTGGGCGGAGAGCTGGGCGCTGAACTGGGCCTGGTTGCCGGGTCGGCGCAGGAAGACGACCAGGTGGCGGGCTATGGCAAGGGCCGCGTCCCGGCCCAGGTCCTCCTCGACCAGGGCGAGCGCGAGGTCGATGCCCGAGGTGACGCCGGCGGAGGTGGAGACGTGTCCGTCGCGCACGTAGATGGGGTCCGGGTCCACCTCGACGGCCGGGTGGTCGCGGGCTAGCCGGTCGCAGTACGCCCAGTGGGTCGTGGCGCGGCAGCCGTCCAGCAGTCCGGCCTCGGCGAGCCGGATGGCCCCGGTGCACACGGAGACCAGACGCCGGGCGCGTGGGCCGTGGTCGCGCAGCCAGTCGGTCAGCCGCCGGTCGGGGCCGCTGGTGCCCTGCCCGCCCGGCACCAGCAGGGTGTGCGGGTCGGGTGCGTTGTCGAGGGCCTCGTCCGGTACGAGGGTCAGGCCGCTGGAGGTGCGCACGGGGGCGCCGTCCATGGCGGCCGTGCGGAGGCGGTACGTGCCCGGGGTGTGCTGCTCGGCACCGGCGAAGACTTCCAGGGGGCCGGTGACGTCCAGGCTCTGGACGCCGTCGAAGAGGACGACGAGAACGGTTCGCTGCGCCATGCACACGATTCTTCGGGGACACGAGGATGGCCGCAATGACGAAGAGCCCACCTTTCCTGCCATCCGACAGCTCCAGGATCAGGACCTCGGCCTCGACCTCGACCTGGAGCCGGCCCTGGACCTGGAAGAGGTACCGACCGGTCGGTAACCTGCACGTCATGACTACCGTTGCCCTGGACCCGCGCGCCGGCCGCCGCTGCCACAACGTCCTCAACTCCCTGCACGCGACGCACTACTTCTCCCCCGACCTGGGCCGGGAGCTGGGCGCGATCGGTGTCACGCACCCGCGGGCCGTCAACTTCGCGGTACGGGCGGCCGCGTTGGGGCCGGTCGGGGCCGGCGCGGTGACGGCGGCGTTCTACAACTACAAGCACGAGCTGGTGGCCCGGCACGTGCCCGCGGTGTGGGAGACCGCCACGCCCGAGCAGGTCCTGGCGGCACGCGCGCGTGCCGTCGACGCGACGCTGCGCCGTCTGCTGGGCGAGGAGGCGGTGACGTCGAAGGAGATGGCGGAGGCCGCCGGTCTGGCCCTGCGCGCCGCCGAGGCCTGCTCGCGCGGCGGTCGCCCGCTGTACTCCGCGCACGCCGACCTGCCGGTGCCGAAGGAGCCGCACCTTGCCTACTGGCACACGGCCACCCTGCTGCGCGAACACCGGGGCGACGGGCACCTCGCCGTTCTGGTGTCCGCGGAGCTCGACGGCCTGGAGGCCGTGGTCACCCACACGGCGACCGGCAAGGGCATGACGCCGAAGTGGGTGTCCGACACCCGTGGCTGGACCCGGGAGGAGTGGGACGCCGCGGCCGGGCGGCTGCTCGGGCGCGGCCTGCTGGACGAGGACGGCGAACTGACCGAGCGCGGGCTCGCGCTGCGCGAGGAGATCGAGCGGGAGACGGACCGGCTGGACCGGGCCCCGTACGAGCACCTGGGCGCGGACGGCGTGGCGCGCCTGACCGAGCTCGGCACGGGTTTCGCACGCGCCGCGCTCGCCGCCGGCGCCTTCCCGGCGGACCTGCTCGGCAAGCGCTGATCATTTCTGTCACGGCTGCGAAGCATGCCCGGCCGTTCGCGAGGTACCCGCTTCCTCCCGGTCGTGGTGGCCGGGAGAGGAAAGGGGAAACTCGTGTTCCGTGCGATCGCAGACGTACTGCGCCAGATCGGTGGGGCCATCGCCACCGTCGTGACGCTGCCCTTCCGGGCACTGGCCCGCCTCTTCGGCGGCGCGTCGAGCTCGACCCGCCGGGCCTGAGTCCCGGAACGTTCGCCGGGCCCGCGGCGACACGCCGCGGGCGGCGGCCCCTCCCGGCCCGCCGGGAGACCGCCCTGATCCCCAGGTGTCGGTGCCACCTGCCACAATTGCCGCGCAACCCCAGTGGAGAAGGCGGTACGGGATCGTGACGACACCCGGATCCATCGAAGTAGGGTCCATCGAAGGCAGGATCGCCGAGGAACTCGGCGTACGGGAGCGGCAGGTCAAGGCTGCCGTGGAGCTGCTGGACGGCGGTTCCACGGTTCCCTTCATCGCCCGCTACCGCAAGGAAGCGACCGAGATGCTCGACGACGCGCAGCTGCGCACGCTCGAGGAGCGGCTGCGTTATCTGCGGGAGCTGGAGGAGCGCCGGACGGCGATCCTCGAGTCGGTGCGCGAGCAGGGCAAGCTCACCGAGGAGCTGGAGGCGCGGATCCGGGGTGCCGAGACCAAGGCGCGCCTGGAGGACATCTACCTGCCGTTCAAGCCGAAGCGGCGCACCAAGGCGCAGATCGCGCGCGAGGCGGGCCTGGAGCCGCTGGCCGAGGGGCTGCTCGGCGACCCGAGCGTGGACCCGCTCGCCGCGGCAGCCGCGTTCGTCGACGCCGACAAGGGCGTCGCCGATCCGCAGGCCGCCCTCGACGGCGCCCGGTCGATCCTCACCGAGCGGTTCTCCGAGGACGCCGACCTGATCGGCGAGCTGCGCGAGCGCATGTGGGTGCGGGGGCGGCTGGCCGCCAAGGTCCGGGACGGCAAGGAGGAGGCGGGCGCCAAGTTCGCCGACTACTTCGACTTCTCCCAGCCGTTCACCGAGCTGCCCTCGCACCGCGTCCTGGCGATGCTGCGCGGCGAGAAGGAGGAGGTCCTCGATCTCGTCCTGGAGCCGGAGGAGCCCTCCGAGCAGCCCGGGCCGTCCTCGTACGAGGGAATGGTCGCGCACCGTTTCGGCATCGCCGACCGGGGCCGTCCCGGTGACAAGTGGCTGCAGGACACCGTCCGTTGGGCGTGGCGCACCCGGCTCCTCGTGCACCTGGGCATCGACCTCAGGCTGCGGCTGCGCACGGCCGCCGAGGACGAGGCGGTGAACGTCTTCGCCGCGAACCTGCGCGACCTGCTGCTCGCCGCGCCGGCCGGCACCCGCGCCACACTCGGCCTGGACCCGGGTTTCCGTACGGGCGTGAAGGTCGCCGTCGTCGACGCCACCGGCAAGGTGGTCGCGACGGACGTCATCCACCCGCACGTCCCGGCGAACCGGTGGGACGAGGCGATCGCCAAGCTGGCGCGCCTCGCGAAGGAGCACGCGGTCGAGCTGGTCGCGATCGGCAACGGCACGGCGTCCCGCGAGACCGACAAGCTCGCCGGTGAACTCATCACCAAGCACCCGGAGTTGAAGCTCACCAAGGTGATGGTGTCCGAGGCGGGCGCTTCGGTGTACTCGGCCTCCGCGTTCGCCTCGCAGGAGCTGCCCGACATGGACGTGTCGCTGCGCGGAGCCGTGTCGATCGCGCGCCGGCTCCAGGACCCGCTGGCCGAGCTGGTGAAGATCGACCCGAAGTCCATCGGGGTCGGCCAGTACCAGCACGACCTGTCCGAGGTGAAGCTGTCGCGTTCGCTGGACGCGGTGGTGGAGGACTGTGTGAACGGCGTCGGTGTCGACGTCAACACGGCCTCGGCCCCGCTGCTGTCCCGCGTCTCCGGCATCACCTCGGGGCTCGCCGAGAACATCGTGTCGCACCGCGACGCCAACGGGCCCTTCAAGTCGCGCACCCAGCTGAAGGGCGTGGCACGGCTGGGCCCGAAGGCGTACGAGCAGTGCGCGGGCTTCCTCCGTATCCGCGGCGGCGACGACCCGCTCGACGCGTCCAGCGTGCACCCGGAGGCGTATCCGGTGGTGCGGAGGATGGTGAAGACGTCCGGGCAGGCGGTCGCCTCGCTGGTCGGCAACACCGGTGTGCTGCGCTCGCTGAAGGCGCGGGAGTTCGTGGACGACACCTTCGGTCTGCCGACCGTGACGGACATCCTCAAGGAGCTGGAGAAGCCGGGACGCGACCCGCGGCCCGCGTTCAAGACGGCCACCTTCAAGGACGGTGTCGAGAAGCTCGCCGACCTGGCCTCCGGGATGATCCTGGAGGGTGTGGTCACCAACGTGGCGGCGTTCGGGGCGTTCGTGGACGTCGGTGTCCACCAGGACGGGCTGGTGCACGTCTCCGCGATGTCGAAGACGTTCGTCAAGGACCCGCGGGACGTGGTGAAGCCGGGCGACATCGTCAAGGTGAAGGTCCTCGACGTCGACATCCCGCGCAAGCGGATCTCGCTGACGCTGCGGCTCGAGGACGAGGCGGCTCCGCAGGAGCGGCAGCAGGGCTCGGGCGGGGGCGAGCGGCGGCAGCGGGGCGGGCGTCCTCCGCAGCAGCGGCAGAACCGCGGTGGCGGTGGCGGCGGTGGCTCGCGTCAGGCGCCGCCGCCCGCCAACAGCGCGATGGCGGACGCCCTGCGCCGCGCGGGGCTCACCGACCCGAACAAGGGCCGGCGCTGAGCGCCCGGGCCCGGACTCCGGCGTCGCCGGAGTCCGGGCCCGGTCCCCTCGTAGGGGGCCGTCATGTCGACCTCACACGTCGCGCCGCCCCGTAGGTCAGCGCTCCGTCACCTTCCCCGCCGCCACCTCCAGACGCCGAGTGGTGTGGACGGCGTCGAGCATCCGGCGGTCGTGGGTCACCAGGAGCAGCGTGCCCTCGTAGGAGTCGAGCGCCGACTCCAGTTGTTCGATGGCCGGCAGGTCGAGGTGGTTGGTCGGCTCGTCGAGGACCAGGAGGTTGACGCCCCGGCCCTGGAGCAGGGCCAGCGCGGCCCGGGTGCGTTCGCCCGGGGAGAGGGTCGAGGCCGGACGCAGGACGTGTTCCGCCTTGAGGCCGAACTTGGCCAGGAGGGTGCGGACCTCGGCCGGTTCGGTGTCCGGGACGGCCGCGCCGAAGGCGTCCAGCAGGGACTCCGAGCCGTGGAACAGCTTCCGGGCCTGGTCGACCTCGCCGACCAGGACCCCGGAGCCGAGGGAGGCGGAGCCGGCGTCCACCGGGACACGGCCCAGCAGGGCGCCCAGCAGGGTGGACTTGCCCGAGCCGTTCGCGCCGGTCACCGCGATCCGGTCCGCCCAGTCGATCTGCAGGGACACCGGCCCGAGCACGAAGTCGCCGCGCCGTACCTCGGCGTCCCGCAGGGTCGCGACGACCGAGCCGGACCGCGGGGCCGCCGCGATCTCCATGCGCAGTTCCCACTCCTTGCGGGGCTCCTCGACCACGTCGAGACGCTCGATCATGCGCTGCGTCTGCCGGGCCTTGGAGGCCTGTTTCTCGCTGGCCTCGCTGCGGAACTTGCGGCCGATCTTGTCGTTGTCGTTGCCCGCCTTGCGCCGTGCGTTCTTGACGCCCTTGTCCATCCAGGAGCGCTGCATCTGGGCGCGCCCTTCCAGCGCGGACCGCTTGTCGGCGTACTCCTCGAAGTCCTCGCGGGCGTGCCGGCGCGCCACGTCCCGCTCCTCCAGATAGCCCTCGTAGCCGCCGCCGTACAGAGTGATCTGCTGCTGTGCGAGGTCGAGTTCGAGGACCTTGGTGACCGTGCGGGTGAGGAACTCCCGGTCGTGGCTGACCACGACGGTGCCGGCGCGCAGCCCGCTCACGAAGCGTTCGAGGCGCTCCAGGCCGTCCAGGTCGAGGTCGTTGGTCGGCTCGTCGAGGAGGAAGACGTCGTAGCGGGACAGGAGCAGCGAGGCCAGTCCGGCTCGGGCGGCCTGGCCGCCGGACAGGGCCGTCATCGGCTGGTCCAGGTCCACGGTCAGGCCGAGCGAGTCGGCGACCTCCTCGGCCCGCTCGTCCAGGTCGGCGCCGCCGAGGCCGAGCCATCGCTCCAGGCTCGTGGCGTACGCGTCGTCCGCGCCCGGTGCCCCGTCGACGAGGGCCTGGGTGGCCTCGTCCATCACCCGCTGGGCCTCGGCCACGCCGGTGCGTCGGGCCAGGAACTCCCGCACGGTCTCCCCCGGCCGGCGTTCCGGCTCCTGCGGCAGATGCCCGACGGTCGCCGTCGGCGGGGACAGCTTGAGCTCCCCCTCCTCCGGCGTGCTCAGCCCGGCGAGCAGCCTGAGCAGGGTGGACTTTCCGGCGCCGTTGGCTCCGACCAGCCCGATCACATCACCGGGCGCTACGACGAGGTCGAGCCCGGCGAACAGGGAGCGGTCGCCGTGCCCGGCGGTGAGGTTCTTGGCGACGAGAGTGGCAGTCATCAGACCGCCGATCCTAATGTGCGTCCTCGGCGGCCCGCGCCCCGGTTCTCAGTGCGCGATCGCCTCCACCAGGACACTCCCCGAGGTCCGCGCCACCACGAAGGACTCCCCCTTCACCGCCTTGGCGTCCAGGGCGATCCGGTGGCTGCCCGCTTCCAGGACACCGTCGAAGAGCTCGTGAGTGTGGGTGCGGTAGAGGCGGTCGAGGCGGTACGCGGTGAGGCGGACCCGGCACGGGGAGGTGACCTCGACGCCCGCCTCGCCGTCGGCGGCGACCAGGCGGGTGAGGCGGCGCCGCTCGGCCGGGCCGCGGTCGAGGGCGTGCTCGATCTGGGCGACGAGGAGGGGCACGATCGGGGCGAGGCCGTCCACGTAGGCGACCTCGACGCCGGCCTGTGCGAAGGAGTGGCGTACGGCGGCACGTTCCTCCTGGGTGATCGCGCGGCCGAAGACGACGGCGCCGTAGCCGCGCAGTTCGTCGGCGTGGACATCCTGTGCGTCGCGGGTGATGTCGGCGCCGATGCCGATGGTGCGCAGCGCGGCGGCGAGCTTGGCCAACAGGGCGACGCGGGCGCCGATCAGCAGGACCCGGCGGCGGTGCGCGTCGGGTGCGGCACCGTCCAGCAGGGCGGCCAGCGCGGAGCGGTACTCGGCGCCGCGGAAACGGAACGGGCCGATGCCGTGGTAGCCGTTGAGCTCCAGGTCGGCGCGCTGGTCCGTCTGCCAGGCGAAGTCCCGCCAGACGAAGTCGTCACCGTCGTGTTCGATCACGGCGGTGACGGCACCGCACGCCAGGTCCTCGCACTCGGGGCAGCCGTAGACGACGTAGCGGCCGTCGGGCAGCGGCGCCCCGGTCTCCAGGAGCAGGCTGCGGACCTGGGCGGTGAAGATCGCGGGCGGGACGTCGGAGGCGAGTGGGGAGACGGCGTCGAGGTCGGAGAGCTGGAAGAGCAGCGGGCGTCCGTCGACGATGAAGTCCACGAAGTCCCGGTGCACCTGGTAGCCACCGTCGGCGAGGACTCCACCGGCACGCATCGCCGGTGCCAGGCCGAAGGTCGCGTATGCGGCAGACATGCTGTGAGTATCCCCAGACCGGGACCAGTATGAGCACGGCATGACGTATTCCGCCGAAGTCCCCGCGTGGAGGGCGAGCTGGAGGCCGGTGTCGTGGTGGTCGGCGGTGTGATGGGGGATGACGCCGCCGCGCGATCGGCGGGTGCGGACGCGGGATCCGGTCGAACGGTCGGTGACCGGCGTACGCATGGTCGAAGGGGTAGAGGGCGAGGCGGACCTGGACGAGGCGCTCGCCTGGGCGGGCGCCCGGGGGATGCGCGTAGGAGGCGGCGGAACTGACCGCCGCCTCCTACGCGTAAGGCCCGTGGGCGGGTCAGCAGTCGGTGACCGCCTCGGCGGCCGTGAGGTGGTACGGGGCGCGTTCGTCGAGGAGCAGCGGGACGAGGGCGCGCAGGGACTGGCGGAGCGGGACGTAGGTGCCCTTCGTCCGCACTCCGTGCAGGGCGAGTTCGTCCTTGACCTCGGCGTACTGGTCGGTGGTGAGCCGGTAGCCGCAGGGCGGGTCCTGGATCACCTCGGCCGGTTCCGGCGGATCGTTGTCGGCGCCGCCGAGGTAGACGGGTCCGGTGTCGGTGTGACCGGCGCGCCGGGCCGAGTCCGTCACCGTCTCGACCCGGGTCCTGCGTTCGTCGGTGAACCGCACCAGGCCCTTGAGGGCGGCCAGTTGGGAGTCGACCCGGCGTCGGTTGTTGGCCGCCTCCGTGACGTCCGCGAGCGGCTCGACCCGGCTCTCTATGAGCAGGCCGAGCGCGTGCTTGACGCCGGACATGTTCCGCAGGATGCGCTCCTGCCCGTCCCCGGCGACCTGCCGGATCGGCTCGCCGGTGTCGGGGTCGGTCCAGATGCCGTACGTGCCGGTCGAGTACCCGGCACCGCGCGCGGCGGGGCGGACGTAGGCCTCGGACAGGGTCTCGGCCTCGTCGTGGACGGCCGCGTCCGTGTTGAGGTTGCGCGGCCACAGGTCGAAGAGGTCCTTGTCGTAGTACGGGGGTGTGGCTCCGTACTCGTGCAAGTCGTAGATCAGGTCGGGGCGTTGGTCCCGGATGACCGCGGCCGTCGCGCGTCCCTCGGCGGTCTTCAGGGCGAGGTGGTCACGGTTGACGTCGATTCCGTCGCTGTTGCCGCGAGTGTCTGCGGCGCGGCCGTCGGGATTGGCGGTCGGGACGACGAGCAGGGTGGTGCGTTCCAGGAACCGTCGGGTCGGGCGGTCCTTCGCATACGCCAGGTCGCGGATCGTGGTCAGGCAGGCCTCTCGGCCGGACGGTTCGTCGCCGTGCTGGCTGCACATGAGCAGCACCTTGTTCGGGGCGTGCCCGGCGCCGATCCGGACGAGTTGGAGGGGGCGGCCCTGTTTCGTCGTCCCGATGGGGGTGACGGAGACACGTGCGCTCGCCCGGTCGACGGCGGCGAGGAAACTCTGTTCCTCGGGCTGGGACGTCCAGCGGGCGCCGTGCGACTGCTCGAATCCGGTGCGGGGCGGTGCCTCCGTGGCGGGTGCCGGCACCGCGACCAGGGAGGCGGCCAGGGCCGCGGTCGTGAGGGTCAGGGCGCGGATCATCGGCCTCCTCCAGGGATGCGCTGGGTGCCGCGCGGCGCGGTCACGCCGTCGAGGGTGGTGGCCTCGGGCGCCGCGGTCATGGAGCCGGTGGTGGCGTGGGCGAAGGCGGCCGTTCCGCCGACGAACGGGACGCGGGCCGAGGTGCGGGACAGGTCGAGGGTGAGCGTGGGCCTGGTGGACGGCGGGTCGATGAGGTCCTTGTCGGTGCCCGCGACGATCAGGGCGAGGCGGTGTCCGGCCGGGACGACGTGGTCGGTGGCGCCCAGGTCGAGGGTGATGGTGTACGCCTTGCCCGGGGTGAGCGGACGGCCCTTCGCAGCGGACGCGTGGTTGCCGAGGTCGGCCCAGCCGCGGCTGACGACCGTCTGGTCGACGGCGGTGGTCTTCGCCCGGGTCTCCTTGAAGCAGGCGCTGTCGCCGGTGGTGCTCGCGCCCCAGCAGGTGCGGTCGGTGAGCGTGCTGATGCCTTCGCCGGCGGCGCCGTAGTCACGGATGGTGTCGGGGCCGAGGTCCACCAGGACGGCGGACAGGTGGGCCGTGGAGGTGGTCGGGGTGGCGGTGACGGTGACCTTGGAGGAACCGGACAGGCGCAGGTCCCGGGTGAGCGGTCCGGTGGTGAAGCCCGCCTTGTCCGGGGTCGAGCTGTCGATCCGGGCGGCCCAGTCGGTCTCGCTCAGCTGCGGGTCGTCGGTGAAGGTCTCGGTGCCGGTGCCCTTGCGCAGGCCGAGCGTGCCGGCGCCCTCCTGGCCGCCTTCGGCGGGGCGCAGGGTCGTGGCGCCGGTGCCGCGCGGCGGCCATGCCGTCGAGGTGACCCACTGGTCGGGGTGGCGTTCGATGTCGGCCATCGGCTCGCGGTCGATGCCGTTGTCGTAGCCGAGGAGTTCGTGGTCGAACCAGCGGTGCAGGGTGTCGACCCAGGTGGCGCGGCGGAAGTCGAACGGGTCGACGTGACCGGTCTGGGAGAGCCAGATCTTGCGCTCGACGCCGTTCTTCGCGAGGGCGTCCCACCACGGACCGACGTGCTGCATCCGGACGTTGAGGTCCTGCATGCCGTGGATCAGGAAGACGCTCGCCTTCACCTTCGAGGCGGCCTTGATGTAGTCGCGCTCGGCCCACAGTCCGGTCAGGTCACCGGTGCGCGGGGCCCCGTCGACGAGTTTCTGCTGGACGGTGGCGCACCTGGCGCGGGCGTCGGGGCTGTCGACGTAGTCGGACAGCCAGTCGGGGCCGGAGTCGTAGAGGGGGGCGCCCTTGGAGAAGTAGTAGTCGTACCAGGTGGAGATGGCACTGATCGGCACGATGGTCTTCAGGCCCTTGACGCCGGTGGCGGCCACGCCGTTGGCGATGGTGCCGTCCCAGCTCTTGCCGATCATGCCGGTTCGGCCGTTGGTCCAGGTCGCCTCGGCGCGGGTGCTGCCGGTGCGGGTGGTGTAGGCCTTGCCGCGGCCGTTCAGCCAGTCGACGACGGCCTTCGCGGACTGGATGTCGGAGCGTCCGCCGACGTCCACACAGCCGTCGGAACGGTTGGTGCCGGCGAGGTCGACACCGACGAAGGCGTAGCCGCGCGGCACGAAGTAGTTGTCGTAGAACAGCGGCGCCTGGACGACGTTGCCCTGGGCGTCATAGGTCTTGAGCTGGCTCTCGTTGCCACGCCCGCAGCAGGAGTAGTACGGGCTGGCGTCCATGATCACGGGTACCTTGCGGCCCTGCTGGGCGGGTTCGCGCGGGCGGACTATGTCGGCGGCGACGCGGTCGGTCCTCCCGTCGCCGTCGCCGTCGAGTCCGGTGTCCACCCAGACGGCTTCGCGGACGGCGTTCTCGTACGAGTAGACGGGCCGGCTCTCGCGCGGGGCCGGGTGGGCCACGGCCGGGGTGAGGAGGGCGGCCGTCAGGGCTGCGACGGCCACCGAGGCGAGCGATCTCCAGGTCGTGAGGCGCATGGGTGTCGGCATGCGCGGGACGGTACATCGGTCAACTCCCGTGCAGAAGAGGGCAATCACGCGCGGGTGGTGTGCAAGGGGCTTCCGGGAAGAGGCTCATGACGGCCGAATGGCATTCGTGTGACAGGGGTGGCCGTGCACAGGCCAGGGCTCACAGGGACTGAATAGGCTGCGAACAGACTTGGTGCCCCTACGACTTGGAGCTTTCGTGCACCGCAGATTCTTCGCGCCGGGCGCTGTCGCCGCGGCGACCGTACTGCTGGCGATCCCGGCATCGGCCGCGAGTCACACCCCCGGCGCCCCGGGGATCGGCGATCCGTACTACCCGGACTACGGCAACGGCGGATACGACGTCTCCCACTACGACCTGCGGCTGAAGTACCAGCCGGACACGGACGAGTTGGAGGGCACGGCGACCCTGCTGGCCCGTACCACGCAGGACCTGTCCCGGTTCGACCTGGACCTCCTGCTGGACGTCGGCGAGGTGCGGGTCAACGGTGAGAGGGCGTCCTTCGCGACCTCCGGAGAGCACGAGCTGGAGATCACGCCGCAGACGCCCCTGTCCAAGGGAACGGCGATCACCGTCGTGGTGCGCTACAGCGGGGTGCCCTCGTCGAAGCAGGCGTACGGCTTCACCAGCTGGCACCGGACTCCGGACGGCGGTGTCGGGGCGAACGAGCCCGAGGCGGCCTGGTGGTGGTTCCCCAGCAACGACCACCCCCTCGACAAGGCCACCTACGACGTTTCGGTGCAGGTTCCGGACGGCACCCAGGCGATCTCCAACGGCACGCTGCAGTCCACGAGTTCGCGAGCCGGCTGGACCCGGTACAGCTGGCGGTCGAACAAGCCGCAGGCCACGTATCTGGCGACGCTGGCCGTCGGCAGGTTCGACATCACCACCGGCACGACCGAGAGCGGCATCCCGGTCGTCAACGCCTACAGCAAGGACCTCGGTGACAACGACGGCGCGGCTCGGGCGAGTGTCGAGCGGACCGGGGAGATCGCTGACTGGCTGACCGGGCACTTCGGGCCGTATCCGTTCAACGCGCTCGGCGGGTACGTGCCGAACGTGACCACCGGGTACGCGCTGGAGACGCAGACCCGGCCCTTCTACAGCCCGCGGCAGTTCGCGAACGGGTCGAACACCTCCGTGGTCGTGCACGAGCTCGCCCACCAGTGGTACGGCGATCTGGTGTCCGTCTCCGGCTGGAAGGACATCTGGATCAGCGAGGGTTTCGCGCGGTACGCGCAGTGGCTGTGGTCAGAGCACGAGGGCGAGGGCACGGCACAGGAACTCGCCGACCACGTGTACGCCTCGCACCCTGCCGACGACCCGTTCTGGACGGTGAAGCCCGGGGATCCCGGCCCGGAGAACCAGTTCCACGCCGCGGTCTACGACCGGGGCGCGCTGGCCCTTCAGGCGCTGCGGAACGAGATCGGGGACGAGTCGTTCTTCACCGTCCTGAAGGGGTGGCCGCAGAAGTACGCCTACGGCAACGCGTCGGTCGCCGATTTCCGGACGTACGCCGAGCAGGTGTCCGGGAAGCCGCTGGGACCGCTGTTCGACACCTGGCTGTTCCAGCCGTCGAAGCCGACGGTGTCCGCGGCGCGCGGCGTCTTTGTCGCGGGGGCCGCGGTGGCCGGCGTACCGCCGAAGTCATGGAAGAAGATCGCGGCGACGAACGACGTGCACGAGCGGTAGGCGAGTGGTTCCTCCCGTGTGCCGGGACAGCTCTCTGTGCCGGCGCCTCACGCCGTGTGCGCCATCCTCCCTGGCTGATGCCAGGGAGGCATCTCGCCGTGCTTCGATTCGCCGCTGGGCAGGGCCAGCAGCAGACCGAGGGGGTGGAGACGGCTGAGGCGGATGACGGCCGCGGTGACTCCGGACACCACGAAAATCGCGATCAAGGTCCACGCGATAGCGAGCGCCATACAGGCGAATGCCAGGCCCACGACACCGGCGAGCAGAAGGACGAGACCGAGCGTGGTGACCAGCAGCTCCTGTCTGCGTCTGTGACGGGTGCGTGCTTGTTCCCAGGTGGCGGCGGAGCCGCTCAGTACGTCGACGAGCGCTTTCGCGTAGACGAGGTTGAGGAACTGGTCGAAGAGGACTTCCGGCACGATCGCGCCGGCGAGCACCAAGGCCTTCCAGCCACCGCTCTTGGCCGCCCAGACTCGTTCGAAGGCCGCGATGCTGGTGATGGCCAACCAGAACAACGGCACGCCGGGGAAACCCTTGGTCAGGGTGGTGTACAGCAGGACGGTGAGGAAGAAGGGGACGAAGGCCACGCTCATGTAGGTGAGCAGCTGCCGGCAGGTGTAGGGCAGCAGGACACGGGTGAAGCCGTAGGCCTTGAGGTTCTCCAGAGCGCCACGTTGCCACCGCAGCCGCTGGTAGTAGAGCCGGGACCAGGTGGGCATGACTTCGGTGCCCACGATGCAGGCACAGGGGGACACACAGCGGTATCCCAGGTGCTTGAGCGCGAGGGTCAGTTCGTTGTCCTCGGTCAGCGACTCCACGTCGTAGACGTCCTCGCCCCTGGGCAGTTCGCCCGCCGCGCGCGCTCGGCGGACATGACGCAGGGCCTTGACCGGATACAGGGAGGCAGTGCCGGTCAGGACGTCGGCTCGGCTGTGGCGACGGTGGAGTTCACGTGCATAGCGCACGTACTCGTTGTCCTGGACGTGGCAGACCAGCCCGCGCAGGGGGTAGCCGAAGAAGACCGCGCCCACACCGCCGAGCGGCGCGGAACCGGGCTGCTCTTCATGCAGGCGGCGAGTCGCCCGGGCGATGAACTCGGGGGTCAAGGAGGTGTCGGAGTCCATGACCAGGACCGCGTCGTCGTCGGACAGCCGAGGCAGTAGCTGGACCAGGACCTGGTTGAGGGCACCTGCCTTGGCCTGCGTGTTCCCGACCGACTCGACGACCCTCGCGCCATGGGCCGCGCTGATCTGAACGGTGCGGTCGGTGCATCGGTCGGCGACCACGATGACCTCGTCCGCCGGCCTGGTCTGGGCCGCGAGTGACTGGAGGGTCTCGGCGATGAGATCTTCCTCGTTGTGCGCGGGCACCAGCACGACGATCCGTCCGGGTCCGACACCGCGTAGGTCCGGTATGTGCCCGGGCAGGGTCTGCCCGTCGGGGGTCAACTCCCTATGATGGTGCACGAACGCGTGCCCCCAGGCTTTGCGCCGCGCGTGTCCCCCCGTCGGACGGCTCGCCAGTGACACCTTGAACATCCCGCAACGCCCATCGGCCAGGACGAATCCCTCGCGACGCCCACGGGAGCGGATACCTGCTCCCGCTGGACGTCGGGGTGCGCGGGCGAAGGGCGGCAGGCGAACTCGTGACGTCGATGAGGAGGCTGTCCTCGTCCAAGCGCCGCGGCACCGCCGCTCCGGGGCCCGAACCGGCCCGTCCGGCTTGGTTCATTTGCCGCTGTACGACGGTCGTGCCCTACAGTCGGCCTACCTCGAGCATGCCCCCGGCGAAGACCACCCGGCAAGTGGATGTTGCGGCCGGCCCACGTCCTTGCTGGTCAGAAGCCCTTGACGAAGTCGATCACGTACCACTTGTTCGTGGTGGCGTTGTAGATCGCGGTGAGGAAGTCCCGTTTCCCGGCCGTCGTGGTGAGTGTGACCGTCGGGATGGTGGTGCCCCGGACGAAGACCGAGCTGAGGGCGAGGGTGCGGTTTCCGGTGGCGTCCTGGATGAGTTCCCAGGTGACGCGTTGGCCGTTGGTGGGGTTGGTGGGCGTGCCCAGAGTCCGGTTGCCCTGGAGGGTGACGCGGAAGAGGTTGCCCAGTGCCGCGTTGGTGGCGATGGTGGGGGCGTCGGCGAGTGTGACGGGGGCGGGGTTGACCTTGGCGTCGACGTAGTCCTTGCGCGTCAGATGGTCGGCCGAGGTCGGCGCGGTGCCGGAGGAGACGCTGCCCTCGTAGTAGGCGGAGTCCGCGCCGTAGACGAACCCGGTGGCGACGGTGCCGCCGGCGGTGTCGTTGATGATGTTGGTGTTGCCCGCCAGCGACAGGGGTTCCACGTTGCTGAAGTCGCCGAGGGTGGCCGAGCAGCCGGAGTCGACCTTGATGGAGTTGACCGCCGCGCCGGTGGGGGTGTTCTCGGCGAATCCGAGGATGGTGACCCCTCGGGCTCCGCCGGTGACCCAGATGCTGACGTTGGGGCTGTTGTAGGTGAAGGGGTTGAACAGGCCCACCCCGATCGCCGCGTTGATCTTCCAGCTGTAGCCGTCGTATCCGGTGCCGCGGTTGACCGCGGACTCGGCGCCGCATCCGGTGAAGCTGATCGCCTGGCTTCCGATGCCGGTCACCTCGTAGCCGATGCCGCAGTGGTCCGCGGCGCAGCCGACGAAGGAGCAGTAGGCCATCGTGTCGAGACGGAAGCCGGCGTTGGTGATGATGTCGGCGTAGCAGGAGACGAACGAGCAACTGGTGCCTGCCGCACCTCCGGAGACACCGTGGATGTCCCAGCCGTGGTTCCCGTTGTTGGCCGAGGTCACGCCGGTGAACGTGGACACGATCGGGTTGGACAGGTCGATTCCGGTGTTGCCGAAGAACTTCACCGTCACCCGCGAGAACGCCAGGGAGACGGTCGCGGGGTTCGCCGATCGCGTCAGCACGATCCCTTTGCCGCTCCCGCTTCCCGGTCCCTGGACGGTGAGATCCTGGACGGTCAGCCGCGTGATGTCCGAGCCGCTCAGGCCATGGGCGGTGGTGCTGCTCTGCGCGATCACCGAGGAGCCGTCACTGACACCCTGGAGGATCAGGTTGGAGCGGGCCACCAAGGCGGAGGAGATCTTGTAGGTGCCCGCCGGGAAGACGACCGTTCCGCCGGAGGAAGGCACCGCGTTGATCGCGGTCTGGATCGCGCTGGTGTCGTCGGTGACGCCGTTGGCGGTCGCACCGTAGTCCAGGACGTTGAACCAATAACTGGTGGCCATGATCGCCTCCGTGGGTTCCCGCACGCCGTTGACCTCGCGCGATCACGGTGCGAACGCGAGCGGTCACTCTAAGGGAGCATACCCATCTGCGGCCCCCTTATGGCTGCTCCGCGACGGGCTCCTGGCGACCCGCCCTCGGCGACCCGCCACTTCGCGACCCGCTCCTTGGCGACCCGCTACTTCGAGAAGTCCGACAGCTCCCTGTCCGCTGTCTCCGACACCCGGCGGCGGACGGCGAACCATCCTCCGACCAGCAGGAGGGCGATCACGGGGACGAGGAAGAGGGTCTTGCGGCCGACACCGGGGTCGTTCCACATCATCGCGAGGCAGGCCAGGAGGAAGGCGATCGTGGTGATCTCCGTGACCGGGCTGAACGGGAGGCGGAAGGAGGGGCGGGTCACCAGGCCCGTCCGCGCGCGGCGGACGTAGACCAGGTGGCAGATCATGATGATGACCCAGGTGCTGATGACGCCGAGCGAGGCGATGTTCAGCACGATCTCGAAGGCCTGGCTCGGCATGAGGTAGTTCAGGCCGACGCCGAGCACGCACACCGCGCAGGTCAGCAGGATGCCGCCGTACGGCACCTGACTGCGGTTCATCCGGGCGGTGAACTTCGGCGCCGAGCCCGCCATGGCCATGGAGCGCAGGATGCGGCCCGTGGAGTACAGGCCGGAGTTGAGGGACGACATGGCCGCGGTGAGGACCACCAGGTTCATCACGTCGCCCGCCGCCGGGACGCCGATCTTCGAGAGGACGGTGACGAAGGGGCTCTCGTCGGCCGTGTAGAGCGAGCCGGGCAGGAGGAGGGCCAGGAGGACGACCGAACCGACGTAGAAGAGGCCGACGCGCCACATGATCGAGTTCACCGCGCGCGGGACGACCTTCTCCGGCTCGGCGGTCTCGCCGGCGGCGACACCGACCAGCTCCAGGGCGGCGTACGCGAAGATCACGCCCTGCATCACGAGGACGACGGGCATCATGCCGTGCGGGAACGCACCGCCGTTGTCGGTGATCACGCTCGCGCCCGGCGTCTGTCCGCCCACCTCGTGCTGGGTGGCCAGCAGGAAGATGCCGATCAGCATGAAGCCGACGAGGGTGGCGACCTTGATGATCGCGAACCAGAACTCCATCTCGCCGAAGTACTTCACCGAGACCAGGTTCACCACCAGGACCACCGCGAGGGCGACCAGCGCGAGCACCCACTGCGGGATGTCGGTGAACAGGCTCCAGTAGTGCGTGTAGAGCGCGATCGCGGTGATGTCGGCGATACCGGTCGTCGACCAGTTCAGGAAGTACATCCAGCCTGCGACGTACGCGCCCTTCTCGCCGAGGAACTCGCGCGCGTACGACACGAACGAGCCGGAGGAGGGGCGGTAGAGGACCAGTTCACCGAGCGCCCTGACCACGAAGAAGGCGAAGACTCCGCAGACCAGGTAGGCCAGCGCGAGCGCTGGGCCCGCGTCGTGCAGACGGCCGCCGGCGCCCAGGAAGAGTCCGGTGCCGATCGCGCCGCCGATGGCGATCATGTTGACGTGGCGGGCCTTGAGGTCCTTGCTGTAGCCGGCGTCGCCCGCGTCCGCGGGCGCCTGGGCCACGTCGGTGCGGGAGGCGGCCTGTGCCGATTGCGCGGCGTCCTTGCTCACGGTGATTCCACTCTCTGGTGCGCCCCTGCGGGTCTCGCTCGGGTCTCCGGACGTGCCTTGGCCCGCGCCCTGGGCAGCGACGCGGACCGAGGGCTCGCCTTCCCCGCAAACCGCACCGCACGCGATGGCACACGTCACACAACGGAACCTGCACATGGTCATCGGGGTGGTCATGGGCTGGTGATGAGGTGGTCATGAGGTGATCGTCGGGAGGACGGTGAACATGGTCGTCAAGGGTGCGGAAGAGGTTTCACACCCTTGGTGGGACAGCGATACTGCTGCACATGACGACCGAGGCCGAGGAGCCGACCCTCACGATCGACGAGCTGGCCGCGCGGGCGGGTGTCACGGTCCGCACGGTCCGCTTCTACGGCACCAGGGGTCTGCTGCCCCCGCCGTTGATCGGTCCACGGCGGGTGGGCCACTACGGCCGGGAGCATCTGGCACGGCTCGCGCTCATCGAGGAGTTGCAGCAGCAAGGCATGACGCTGGCTGCCATCGAGCGCTATCTGGAGCAGCTGCCCCCGGGGCTGAGCGCGCACGACCTCGCCATCCACCGGGCCGTGGTGGCCTCATGGGCGCCGGACGCGGTGCGGACGGCCACGCGGGAGGAGCTGGCGCGGCGGGCGGGCCGGGAGCTGAGCGACGAGGACGTGGAGCGACTCGTCGCGATGGACGTGATCGTGCCGGAGGCCGACAACTACCGCGCCGACCTCTGCCTGCTCCGGCTCGGCGTCCAGCTGCTCGACGTACCGCTGTCGCAGGAGGTGATCCTCGCCTCGCGCAAGGTCCTCCTCGAGCACTCGCGCGCGGCGGCCCACGAGCTGGCGCGGCTCTTTCGCGACGAGGTGTCCGAGCGGGAGGCACGGGAGGTGAGGTCGCTGTCCGAGCACATGCACCCTCTGGTGTTGCAGGCACTGCTGACCGCCTTCCAGCGGTCGCTGAAGGAGGAGCTGCGCGAGTTGCTCCCACCCGGTTCGTCGGGCGCCCCGGAGTCACCGTCGGTGGGCCGGTCAGCCTGAGGGCGTCCGGTCTCAGGCGGACGGGCGCGGCGGCACGCCCATGTAAGGGCGCCGATCAGGCCCACGGACGGATGCCGGGTCGTCCCGCCCACGAGCGAGTGCGAGGTCACGCCCACGAGCGGGTGCGATGCGCCGCCCGCACCCGCCCCCTCCGCAAGGTCAGCTCCCGTCGCTGAAGGTCTCCCCCCTCTCCGCCTTCTCCACCAGAAGCGCGGGCGGCGTGAACCGCTCCCCGTAGCGCTCGGCGAGTTCCCTCGCGCGGGCCACGAAGCCGGGCAGGCCTCCCTCGTAGCCGTTGACGTACTGGAGGACACCGCCGGTCCAGCCGGGGAACCCGATGCCGAAGGTCGAGCCGATGTTGGCGTCGGCGACGGACGTGAGGACGCCTTCCTCGAGGAGCCTGACGGTGTCGAGGGCCTCCGAGAAGAGCATGCGTTCCTGCATGTCCACGAAGGGGATCTCGGCGCCCTCGCGGGTGAAGTGCTCGCGCAGTCCCGGCCACAGCCCGGTCCGCCTGCCGTCCTCCCCGTACGTGTAGAACCCCGCACCGCCGCCGCGTCCGGTGCGCCCGAACTCGTCGACCATGCGGTCGATGACCGCGTCGGCGGGATGGGCCGTCCAGGTGCCGCCCGCCTCCTCGACCGCCCGCCTCGTCTCGCCCCGGATCTTGCGCGGGAGTGTGAGCGTCAGTTCGTCCATCAAGGAGAGGACCTTGGCGGGATAGCCCGCCTGCGCCGCCGCCTGTTCCACCGACGCGGGCTCGATGCCCTCGCCGACCATCGCCACGCCCTCGTTGATGAACTGCCCGATGACGCGCGAGGTGAAGAAGCCGCGCGAGTCGTTGACGACGATCGGTGTCTTCCTGATCTGCCGGACCAGGTCGAAGGCGCGCGCGAGGGCCTCCTCGCCGGTGCGCTCCCCCTTGATGATCTCGACGAGCGGCATCTTGTCGACCGGTGAGAAGAAGTGCAGTCCGATGAAGTCGCCCTGGCGCTCGACACCTTCGGCGAGTGCCGTGATGGGAAGGGTGGAGGTGTTGGAACACAGCAGCGCGTCCGGCGCGACGACGTGCTCGATCTCCTGGAACACCTTGTGCTTGAGCGAGGTGTCCTCGAAGACGGCCTCGATGACCGCGTCGCAGCCGGCCAGGTCCTGCGGGTCGGCCGTGGGCGTGATGCGGGCCAGCAGCGCGTCGGCCTTGTCCTGGGTGGTACGCCCCCGGGAGACGGCCTTGGCGCACAGCTTCTCGGAGTAGCCCTTGCCCTTGACGGCCGCTTCCGGGGACACGTCCTTGAGGACCACCTCGATCCCGGCGCGGGCGCACGAGTAGGCGATCCCGGCGCCCATCATCCCGGCGCCGAGGACGGCGACCTTGCGCACCTTGCGCGGTTCGACGCCCTTCGGCCGGTTGGCACCGGAGTTGACGGCCTGGAGGTCGAAGAAGAAGGCCTGGATCATGTTCTTCGACGTCTGGCCCGCGGCCAGCTCGACGAAGTAGCGGCCCTCGATGACCTGCGCGGTCTCGAAGTCGACCTGGGAGCCCTCGACCGCGGCGGCCAGGATGGCCCGCGGGGCGGGATAGGGGGCACCGCCCGTCTGCTTGCGCAGGGTGGCCGGGAAGGCGGGCAGGTTCGCGGCGAACTTGGGGTGGGCGGGGGTGCCGCCGGGGATACGGTGCCCCGGCCTGTCCCAGGGCTGCTGGGACTCGGGGTGGGCCTCGATGAACGCACGGGCCTTGGCGAGCAACTCCTCCTGGGTGGCGGCCACTTCGTCGACCAGGCCGTTGTCCAGGGCGCGCTGTGGGCTGTACTGGGTGCCCTGCAGGAGGACCTTCAGCAGGGCGTCGGCGATGCCCAGCAGGCGTACCGTACGGACGACGCCGCCGCCTCCGGGGAGCAGGCCGAGGGTGACCTCGGGGCAGCCGATCTTGGCGCCGGGCGCGTCGAGGGCGATGCGGTGGTGGCAGGCGAGGGCGATCTCGTAACCGCCGCCCAGGGCGGCGCCGTTCATCGCGGCGACGACCGGCTTGCCAAGGGTCTCGATGCGGCGCAGGTTCCGCTTGATCGCCATGCCGCCGTCGAACAGCTCCTGCGCGGTCTCGGGCGTGACGCGGATGAGGTCGCGCAGGTCACCGCCGGCGAAGAAGGTCTTCTTGGCGGACGTGAAGATGACGCCCCGGACGGTGTCCTTCTCGGCTTCCAGGCGGTCGGTGACCACCGCGAGGGAGTCGCGGAACGCCTCGTTCATGGTGTTCGCGGACTGGTTCGGGTCGTCGAGGACGAGGGTGACCACACCGGTGCGGTCCTGTTCCCAGCGGATGGTGGTGCTCTGAGTCATGGCGAGGGTCTCCGTAGAAGTCTCTTGAAAGCCGCTGGGGTTCAGACGCGTTCGACGATGGTCGCGATGCCCATGCCGCCGCCGACGCAGAGGGTGGCGAGGCCGTACCGCTTGTCCTGGCGCTCCAGTTCGTCGACGAGCGAACCGAGGATCATGGCGCCGGTCGCGCCCAGCGGGTGGCCGAGGGCGATCGCGCCGCCGTTGACGTTGACCTTGTCGAGGGACAGGCCCATGTCCTTCACGAAGCGGAGTACCACGGCCGCGAAGGCCTCGTTGATCTCGACGAGGTCGATGTCGTCGATGGTCAGCCCGGCCCTGGCGAGGGCCTTGCGGGTGGCGGGGGCGGGGCCGGTGAGCATGATGGTGGGCTCGGAGCCGGAGACGGCGGCCGAGACGATCCGCGCGCGCGGGGTGAGTCCGTAGCGCTCGCCGACCTCCTGGGAGCCGATCGCGACCAGCGAGGCGCCGTCGACGATGCCGGAGGAGTTGCCCGCGTGGTGGACGTGGTCGATCTTCTCGACCCAGTGGTACTTCTGCAGGGCCACGGCGTCGAAGCCGCCGAGGTCGCCGATGTCCGCGAAGGACGGCTTCAGCTTCGCGAGGGAGTCCGCGGTGGTGCCCGGGCGCGGGTGCTCGTCGTGGTCGAGGACGACGAGACCGCCGCGGTCCCTGACCGGGACGACGGACCGGTCGAAGCGGCCCTCCTTCCAGGCGGTGGTCGCGCGCTCCTGCGAGAGGGCCGCGTACTCGTCGACGTCCCGCCGGGAGAAACCCTCGATGGTGGCGATGAGGTCGGCGCCGATGCCCTGGGGCACGAAGTTGACGGCGAGGTTGGTCATCGGGTCGTTGAACCAGGCGCCGCCGTCCGAGGCCATCGGCACCCGGGACATCGACTCGACGCCGCCCGCGAGAACGAGGTCCTCCCAGCCCGAACGGACCTTGGCGGCGGCCATGTTGACGGCCTCCAGACCCGAGGCACAGAAGCGGTTCTCCTGTACGCCGGCGACCGTGTCCGGCAGCCCGGCGGCGATGGCCGCGGTGCGGGCGATGTCGGAGCCCTGGTCGCCGACCGGGCTGACGACGCCGAGGACGATGTCGTCGACGGCGGACGGGTCCAGGTCCGGGAAACGGTCGCGGATCTCGTGGATGAGTCCGACGACCAGGTCGATGGGCTTCGTGCCGTGCAGGGCGCCGTTCGCCTTGCCGCGGCCGCGCGGGGTGCGGATCGCGTCGTACACGTACGCTTCGGTGCTCACAGGTCCAGCCTTTCGGGGAGGGTCAGCCCAGCAGGGAACGGCCGATGATCGACTTCATGATCTCGGTCGTCCCGCCGTAGATGGTCCGGATGCGGCCGTCGGTGCGGGCCCGGTCCCGTTTCATTCGAGACCCTTCGCTTCGAGGCCGTTCAAGAGGTCGGGTACGTCCCAGTCGCGCGCCACGTCCGCGGTGTCGGCGCCCGGTCGTGCGGGGCCGGTACGGACGGTGGTCGGCGTCGCCGAGAAGCGGGGCGCGGGTGCGGGCTGGGTGATGCCGCCGTGGTCGACGAAGGTGCCGCGCGCGGCAAGGTGCGGATGGTGCGGGGCCTCGCGCAGCGACAGGACGGGCGCCACGCACGCGTCGGTGCCCTCGAAGACGTCCACCCACTCGTCGCGGGTGCGGGATCTGAACCGGGCCGTGACCGCCTCGCGCAGTTCGCTCCAGCGGGTCCAGTCCTTGCGGGCCTCCGCGAAGTCCTGGAGGTCGAGCAGCCGCAGGAACAGGTCGTAGAACTGGGGTTCCAGGGCGCCGACCGCCATGTGCCCACCGTCGGCGGTCTCGTAGGTGCCGTAGTACGGGCAGCCGCCGTCCAGGAGGTTGGCGCCGCGCCGGTCCTGCCAGCCGCCGGCGGCGAGCATGCCGTGGATCATCGCGGAGAGGTGGGCGGTGCCGTCGACGATGGCGGCGTCGACGACCTGACCGGTGCCGGTGGCGCGGGCGTGGTGGAGGGCGGCGAGGACACCGACGACAAGGTAGAGGGAGCCGCCCGCGAAGTCCCCGAGCAGGTTGGCGGGGACGGCCGGGGGCTCGCCCGGGGCGCCGATCATGCCGAGCGTGCCGGTGAGGGCGATGTACGCGATGTCGTGGCCGGCGCGCGGGGCGAGGGGGCCGTCCTGGCCCCAGCCGGTCATCCGGCCGTAGACGAGCCTCGGGTTGCGGGTGTGGCAGGCCTCGGGGCCGACGCCGAGACGTTCGGCGACTCCGGGGCGGTAGCCCTCGACGAGGATGTCGGCGTGTTCGGCGAGGTCGAGGACGCGGGCCGGGCCGTCCGCCGTTTTCAGGTCGACGATCACCGAGCGTTTGTTGCGGTGGGTGATGTCGTATGCCGGGTCGATCGCGAGTCCGGACCCCTCGGGCCGGTCCACGCACACCACGTCGGCACCCAGGTCGGCGAGGAGCATGGCGGCGAACGGGCCGGGCCCGATGCCGGCCAGTTCGACCACCCGTACGCCGCTGAGCGGACCCTGCCCTGGCGTCGTTGCCATTCAGCCCCCACGGTCGTGACACAACTGCTGTAACGCCAGCGATGCTAAGAAGACGTCGCACCGGGCACAAGGCCAAGCGAGCAAGCGCTTAGTCGAGTGTGGCGGCCTCCTGGCCGGACCGCACCCTCATCACGCTAGCCTCGGCCACCGACAACGGCACGCAGGCCAGACCGAGGGGTGTCATGAGCAGGCTGAACGGGACAGACCGTCCGTACGACATCGTCCTCTTCGGAGCCACCGGCTTCGTGGGGACGCTGACGGCGGAGTATCTCGCCGCACACGCGCCCGAGGGACTGCGCTGGGCGGTCGCCGGCCGCAGCGAGGCGAAGCTCCGGGAGCTGTGCGAGCGGCTGCCCGGCGGCGCGGAGGTCGGGGTGCTGCGGGCGGACGTGTCCGACCCGGCCTCGATGCGCGCGCTCGCCGAGCAGGCGCGCGTGGTGGCGACGACGGTGGGCCCCTATGTGACGTACGGCGAGGACCTCGTCGCCGCGTGCGCGGACACCGGCGCGGACTATCTCGACCTCTCGGGTGAGCCGGAGTTCGTGGACCTGACGTACGTCCGTCATGACGCACGCGCGCGTGAGACGGGCGCCCGGCTGGTGCACGCGTGCGGTTTCGACTCGGTACCCCACGATCTGGGCGTGTACTTCACGGTCCGGCAGTTGCCGGAGGGAGTGCCCCTCACGGTGGACGGGTTCGTGAGCGCGGACGCGGCCTTCTCGGGCGGTACGTTCGCCTCGGCGCTCAACCAGTTCGCGCGCGGGCGACAGGTACTGGCCGCCGCGCGGGACCGGGGGCGGCACGAGCCCCGCCTGGTCGGCCGACGGGCCGGTGCCCCGGCCGGCGCGCCCCGGTTCGCTCCGGAGGTCGACGCCTGGGCGCTGCCGCTGCCGACGATCGACCCGCAGATCGTGCGTCGGTCCGCGACGGCACTGGAGCGCTACGGGCCCGACTTCCGTTACCGGCAGTACGCGGCGGTCCGGCGTCTGCCGGTCGCGGTGGGCGGGGTCGCCGCGGTGGGCGCGCTGCTCGCGGCGGCCCAACTGCCGTCCGCCCGGCGCTGGTTGTCCGACCGGCTGAAGCCGGGGGAAGGACCCGGCCCCGAGAAGCGCGCGAAGAGCTGGTTCAGGATCCGCTTCGTCGGCGAGGGGGGTGGCCGGCGCGTGTTCACCGAGGTCGCGGGCGGGGACCCGGGGTACGGCGAGACGGCGAAGATCTTCGCGGAGGCGGCGCTCTCCCTGGCCTTCGACGACCTGCCGCCGAGCGCCGGTCAGGTCACCACGACGGTCGCGATGGGCGACGCGCTGATCGAACGGCTGCGGTCGGCGGGGATCACTTTCCGGGTGGCGGCGACCCGCTAGGACAGGTCCCATGCCCTGCGTCGGCGGCGGGGTGCGCCGGACAGGCCCCGCCGCCGGCCTACAGCGACCATCCGAGCACGGTGTAGATCATCCCGCCGATCCAGGCGAGCCCCATCGCCACGGCGAGGACGAGCGCACCCGTCACCGCGCGCTCGACGGGCCGGGTCGGGTCGGAAAGGGGCTTGGGAGCTCGGTGCGTCGTCGTCATGCGGCACAGCCTGCCGACCGGGACGGGGGCCCGGCATCCGTACGGATACTCAGACGCGGTACTCAGATGAAGTCCTGGGGTCCCTGGGACTGCCGGGCCGATGGGACTGACTGGGCCGAGGACTGACTTGCCAGGACTGCCGTCAGGCAGTCGCGTCCCGGAGTGCCGCGCGGCACAGAGCGTCGGCCCTGCGGGTCGTCTCCGGCAGACGGTACTTCGGGGCCAGCGCGAGGGTGTGGGCGCAGGCGTTGTCGAGGCTCATGCGGTGCCCGACGGAGACGAAGACCGGTTTGACGGCGTCCCGGGTGCGCAGAGCACGGCCGACCTCCTCGCGGCTGACCTCCTCGCGGCTGACCTCCTCTCCGCCGCTCCCCTCTCCGCCGCTCCCCTCTCCGCCGGCGAGCAGCGGGGACGCACTGCCGCGCCGGGCTTCGGGATCGTCGTAGGCGAAGGTGAAGGGATTCTTGGCGACGCCGATCGTGGGCAGTCCGGTCAGGACGCCGAGGTGGCTGGCGAGGCCGAAGCGACGCGGGTGGGCGAGGCCGTAGCCGTCGCAGACGACAACACCGGGCGGGCACGGCAGCCTGTCGAGGGCGGCCAGGACCGTGGGGATCTCGCGGAAGGCGAGCAGACCGGGCACGTACGGAAAGGAGACGCGGCCGACGGCCGTGGCCTCGGCGACGATGACGAGGCTCGACGCGTCCAGGACGACGGCCGCGGCCACGACCAGGTCGCGCTCGTCGTCGTAGGCCACGTCGACGCCGGTCACCCGGCCGGCGCCGGGCGGCGGGCCCTGCTCGTCGAGCACCACCCGCCCCCGCAGTTCGTCCTGTACGGCGCGGGCCTCGTCCTCGGTCGCGGGCCAGCCCGCGGGAATGCGCACGGTCGTCATGATGGGCACGAGCCTACGACCCGGGTGCCGGGCGGCGTAGGGTCGTGATCATGTTCGTACTGGAGCTGACCTACACCGCCCCGCTCGATGCCGTCGACGCCGTGCTGGAGGCGCATGTCGCCTGGCTCGACGAGCAGTACGAGCAGGGTGTGTTCCTGGCGTCCGGGCGCAAGAACCCCCGCGACGGCGGGGTGATCCTCGCCGTCGCGGAGGATCGCGCACGGGTCGAGCAGGTCGCCGCGGGCGACCCGTTCGTCGTGGCGGGTGTGTGCGAGTACCGCATCACCGAGTTCACCGCGACGAAGACGGCCCCGGCGCTCGAGCGGTACCGCGAGACCCTCGGCTGAGACGTCAGCTCTTGGCGCCCAGCGCGCGCTTGAGCTGGCTCTTGTTCATGTCCGAACGGCCCTTGACGCCCCGCTGCTTGGCCTCCTCGTAGAGCTGGTCGTACGTGGGACCCTGGGCGCCCTTGCCCGACCGCCGGCCGCCGCGCCTGCCGGAAGACATGTCCTCGGTGGAGGTGCGGCTGGCGGTCCTCGACTCGCCGGACCGGGCGCGTTCCTTGTTCACCGTCCGCGCGGCGATCTCCTTGGCGCGCCC
The DNA here is from genome assembly GCF_045041235.1 of Streptomyces sp. NBC_00076. NCBI lineage: Bacteria > Bacillati > Actinomycetota > Actinomycetes > Kitasatosporales > Streptomycetaceae > Streptomyces > Streptomyces sp. NBC_00076. The sequence continues at coordinate 9,084,037 of NZ_CP108242.1, read as the reverse complement.
GGCGCTCTCACCCCGGTCCTGAGCGCTCTCCTTGATGTGCTCGTACTGGCGTTCCCGCTTGGAGCTGGAACCACTGGGCATGTCCGCTCACTCCTCTCAGGTTCGGTGGACGGGTACCCGGATCCCGGCCTTTACGGCATACCGTCGGCGCTCAGTTTTCCAGGCGGGCCACCCGTCCCTTCTCGCCAGCCGCCCAGCATCCCAGGTCAGAGGCGCAGTCGACGGTGTCGTACGAGCCCGTGTCGAACGTCCGCCAGGTGCGGCCGCCGTCCGTCGTCAGATCCGTGCCGGTCGGGCCCACGGCGAGGGCGGCGGTGCGGCTGTGCGGGAGCCAGGCGACGCCGGAGCGGTAGGCGGGCGGCGGCTCGGCGGCGGGCTGCCAGGCACGGCCGCCGTCGCCGGTGCGGGCCGCGGCCTTCGGAGAGGGTTGGTCCGCGTTGAAGTCGCCGCCCACGGCGAGACCGTGCGTGCGGTCGCGGAAGGCCAGCGCGAAGACACCACGGGCCGGGTCGCCCGCCGGGATCGGCGTGTCGGAGGCCGTCCAGGTCAGCCCGCGGTCGGCGGAGTGCAGCACACGCGCGCGTGCGGCCCCGCCGGTGGCCAGCCACACGTCCCGGGGGCCGGAGGAGACCAGGCACTGGCCGCTCGCCGCGAACCCGGCCTCCCCTTCCTGCGCGGCCGGCATCCCGGCGCTCGGCAGCACCTTCCAGGTACGGCCGCCGTCACCGGTCGACAGGATGCGGAACTTCCCGTCCACCGGGTCGCTCATGGCGAGACCGTGGCGTCGGTCAAAGAAGGTGAGGCAGTCGTAGAAGGCTTTGGCGTCGGCGTTGCGGAAGGACTCGGTCCAGGTCGCGCCGCCGTCCTCGGTGCGGTACACGCGGGACGCCTCGCCCTCGCCGATGGCCAGCACCACGGCCCGCCGTGCGTCGAACGCCTCGATGTCCCGGAACTGCAGCTCCGCGGCGCCCGGCGGCGAGACGTTCCGCCAGCTCGCCCCGCCGTCGGTGGTACGCAGCACGGTGCCCTGCGTTCCGGCGACCCACGCGGTGCTCCGGCCGACGGCCGCGAGGCCCCGGAAACGGACCTGGGGGCTGCCGGTGTCCTTGAGATCCCAGTGCGGTGTCCGACTCTGCTGGGTCCGGCTGTCCGGTGCCTGCGCCTGGGCGGGTACCGCCGTCAGGACGGCGAGTGCCGCCGCACAGGCCGCCCCCGCCGCGGTGGCCCGGCTCGTACGTTTCGTGCCTGTCGTGCGTGTCGTGCGTCGCGTGTTCCCCAAGCGCCTCATGGCGGGCGAAGCTAGCCCACCGCGGGGTGCCGGTCCAGAGGACCGCGTCCACCCTGTACGGGTTTGCCGTACTCGCCACAAGTGCCCCTCAGGGCCCACGAGATGAGCTGGGTCACTTCCGTGAATGAACACGGTGACAGAGGTCACTCGATGTTCGTGTGCACGGATTGAGCCATTCCGGCGTCTCTTCCATTGCCCGGCCTCATCCCCGGAAGTCCTTCCCGCCGTCACAAGGGAGCAAGGCGTTGTCCATCGTCATCGATCAGCCCGTCGAGGCCCGCCTCGTCGCCGCCGCGCCACGGATGTCGAGCATCCCCGCCACACTCCACTACGACCGGCGCGACCCGTTCGCCGTCCGGATGACCTTCCCGGCCCCGGCCACCCTGGAGGGCGTGGAGGTCTGCTGGACGTTCAGCCGCGAGCTGCTGAACGCCGGACTCCAGGGACCCGAGGGCCAGGGCGACGTACGCGTGCGGCCGTACGGCTACGACCGCACCGTCCTGGAGTTCCACGCCCCCGAGGGCACCGCCGTCGTGCACGTCCGCTCGGGCGAGCTGCGGAGGTTCCTGGAGGCGACCGCCGAGCTGGTGCCGGTCGGTCTGGAGCATCTGCAGCTGGACCTGGACCACGACCTGGCGGAGCTGATGCGGGACGCCTGCTGAACGAGCTTCAACACCCCGGGTCGACGGCCCCGGGGGCGAAGGTCTTGTCGGCGCCCGCGGCGTGCGGCTCAGTGAGCGACGGCCGTCGCCCGCGTCGTACGCACCTCCCGGACGACCGTCCGCAGCACGGGTGCCGCCGCCCCGCCGTGTTCCGTGAGTTCCTCGAGACGCCCCGGTGGGTGCTCGTCGCCGGACAGCAGCCTGGCGGCGTCCGCGAGGGCGGCGAGGGCCGCGTCGCGTTCGGAGAGCTCCGCGACCGGAACCGGCCCCAGCAGCGCCGCCCGCGTCTCCGTGCGCAGCGCCTCCACCACGGCGGGGCGGTCCAGGACGTACTCCACGGTCGGGAAAACCCCGAGAGCCCGTCGCTTCTCCGCGCGCAGACAGCCGTCGGCGGTCAGCTGCTCCCGTACGGCGTCCAGGGTGATCCGCGCCCGCAGGGCCACCCACGTCCGCCAGTGGTGCGGCCGGGACTCCCGGACCAGTTCCAGGAGCCCGTCGAGGACCGGGTCCCCGGTGTCGGTGTCCAGGTCGGCCGGCGTGGCGATGCCGTCGTCGTCGGTGAGCAGGCCGCGCCGGGCCAGTTCGGTGAGGGCGCCGGCCCGGACCAGAGGGGGCAGGTGGGCGGCGCCGGAGACGTCCGCCGTCCCGGTGTCCCAGGCCAGCAGGCAGAGCCGGGCCGGCAGCGAGAGCGAGCCGTGCAACACGGGGCCTCCTTGGGGCGGTGAGGTCGGGGCTCACGTTAATCCGTTGACAGCCGTCAGGGCCGTTCATACGGTGGTCAGCGGTTCTGTTGCCGTCGATAGGAGAAGGACGTTGCTCGTCTGAGGTTCTGAGACACCACGTCACACACCTGAGGTGTGTGCGCTGTGTGCGACCTCGGCGTCGAGCCGTCCTCCGGTTCTCCGGACAGGGCCCCCTCTCATGCCCCGGGACTCCCTCCCCGTCGGTCGCTGGTGTCTCGATACGCGCTTGCCCCTGATCGCTTCGAGCAACCGCGGAGACCCCGTATGCCTCTTTCCATCACCTGTACCTCCCTCGCCTTCGCCTGGCCCGACGGCACCGCCGTCTTCGACGGCCTCGATGTCGCCTTCGGCCCCGGCCGCACCGGCCTCGTCGGTGTCAACGGCTCAGGTAAATCAACCCTGTTGAAGCTGATCGCCCACGAGCTCCTCCCGGCCGACGGCGCCGTCCGCGTCGCGGGCGAGGTCGGCTACCTGCCGCAGAACGTCACGCTCGACACCACGCTGAGGGTCGACGAGGCACTCGGCATCGCCGCGCGGCGGGCCGCGCTGCACGCGATCGAGGCCGGTGACGTGTCCGAGGAGCACTTCGAGACGGTCGGCGACGACTGGGACGTGGAGGAGCGAGCCCTCGCCACCCTCGGTGAACTCGGGCTCGGACACATCGAGTTGGACCGCACCGTCGGCGAGGTGTCGGGCGGCGAGTCGGTACTGCTGCGGCTGGCCGCACTGCTGCTGCGCCGACCGGACGTCCTGCTGCTCGACGAACCCACCAACAACCTCGACCTGTACGCGCGCCGACGGCTGTACGGGGCCGTCGCGTCCTGGCCTGGCGTCATGGTCGTGGTCAGCCACGACCGCGAACTCCTGGACCTGGTCGACCAGATCGCCGATCTGCGCGCCGGGGAGATCACCTGGTACGGCGGCAACTTCTCGGCGTACGAGGAGGCGCTCGCCACCGAACAGGAGGCCGCCGAGCGGATGGTGCGGGTCGCGGAGCACGACCTGAAGAAGCAGAAGCGTGAACTGATCGACGCCCAGGTCAAGTTGGCCCGGCGCAAGCGCTACGGCCAGAAGATGTGGGACCAGAAGCGCGAGCCGAAGATCGTCATGGGGGCACGCAAGCGCGCGGCACAGGAGTCCGCGGGCAAGCACCGCATCATGCACGAGGAAAGGCTCGCCGGCGCGAAGGAGCGGCTCGACGAGGCGGTGGAGGCCGTACGGGACGACGACGAGATCCGCGTCGAACTGCCGTACACGGCCGTACCGCCGGGCCGTACCGTCCTCGCTCTCCTGGATCTGGAGCTGGCGTACGGCGCGCGGGTGGCAGGTGGCTTCGATGTGCGCGGTCCGGAGCGGATCGCGCTGATCGGGCGCAACGGCGCGGGCAAGACGACGCTGTTGCGGACGATCGCCGGGGAGCTGGAGCCGGTCTCCGGCGAGGCGAGGACCCAGGTACCACTCCGCTTCCTGCCGCAACGGCTGGACGTGCTCGACGGCGAGCTGACCGTCGCCGAGAACGTGGCCCGGTTCGCGCCGGGCGCCACCAACAACCGGGTCCGGGCCCGGTTGGCGCGCTTCCTGTTCCGGGGCGCCCGCGCCGACCAGAAGGCGGCCACTCTGTCCGGCGGCGAACGCTTCCGGGCGGCGCTGGCCGCGCTGATGCTGGCCGAGCCCGCGCCGCAGCTGCTGATGCTGGACGAGCCGACCAACAACCTGGACATGGCGAGCGTGCGGCAGCTGACGACCGCCCTCGAGTCGTACGAGGGCGCGCTGATCGTGGCCAGTCACGACCTGCCGTTCCTCGAGTCGATCGGCATCACCCGCCGACTGCTGATGGAGGACGGAGAGCTGGAGGACATCACGGCGGAACCTGACTGGTATCCCTCCTGACCTCGGACGGTTGCGACTTCAACACCCTTGCGGGAGAGGGGACGACGGCGGGGACGGCGGCCGGGTGATCTTCGAGGGGGCCCGCGCCGCGCTCCTCGAAGACCGGAAGTCGATCATGGCGGACCCTATGGGGAGGGCCACAGCCTGACACCGAGGGTTTTGCCCGTGCGCGCGGGCGCTGCATGATGGCTGATCGACGCCGTTCCACGGGCGCCTCGACAGCCGCCGATACGGAGATCCCTCGTGCCCAGCAAGAAGGCCCTCGTCCGCCGCCCCAGCCCACGCCTCGCCGAAGGTCTGGTGACGCACATCGAGCGGGAGAAGGTCGACCTCGACCTCGCGCTCGAACAGTGGGAGGCCTACGTCGGGGCCCTGGGCGAGCACGGCTGGGAGACCATCGAGGTGGACCCGGTCGACGACTGCCCGGACTCGGTCTTCGTCGAGGACACGGTCGTCATGTACCGGAACGTCGCACTGATCACCCGGCCCGGCGCGGAGTCCAGGCGGGACGAGACGATGGGCGTCGAGGAGGCCGTGGCACGTCTGGGCTGCTCGGTGAACTGGATCTGGGAGCCGGGCACCCTGGACGGCGGTGACGTGCTGAAGATCGGCGACACGATCTACGTCGGCCGGGGCGGGCGCACCAACGCCGCCGGTGTCCAGCAGGTGCGGGCCGCCTTCGAGCCGCTCGGGGCGCGGGTCGTCGCGGTGCCGGTGAGCAAGGTGCTGCACCTGAAGTCGTCAGTGACGGCCCTCCCCGACGGAACGGTGATCGGGCACATCCCCAAGGTCGACAAGCCGTCGCTGTTCCCGCGCTTCCTGTCCGTGCCGGAGGAGTCCGGCGCACACGTCGTACTGCTGGGCTGCGACAAGTTGCTGATGGCGGCGAGCGCGCCGAAGACCGCGGAGTTGCTCGCGGATCTCGGCCACGAACCCGTCGTGGTCGACATCAGCGAGTTCGAGAAGCTCGAAGGCTGTGTGACATGCCTCTCGGTCCGGATGCGCGGACTGTATGCCTGAACGGGTGATTCCGGTACTCATTCGGCCCCGGACCTGCGACTCCCGGGCGTGTCTGTCATGCCCCGTAAACACGGCTGATCAGGGATCTTTACACCGCTCTTAACCTACGGTCTCGTAACCTACGGATACGTAGCCTACGATTCCGTAGGTACCACACCGGCACCGCTCGCCGGACGCTTCCGAACTTGTTCCACGTCCCCTGGAGTACCCGTGACGATCACTTCCCCTCACCTCGGCAGCTCGTCCTCGGCCTGGACCGACGCCCGGCTGCTGTACGCGCTGGAGGAAGTCGTCGAGCAGGAGCTCAACCGGCACCTGAACGTCGCCAAGGACTGGATGCCCCACGAGTACGTGCCGTTCAGCGACGGCCGCAACTTCCCCGGCATCTTCGAGGACGGCCAGGCCTGGGAGAAGGAGCAGTCCAAGGTGACCGAGATCGGCCGCATCGCGCTGGTCGTGAACCTGCTCACCGAGGACAACCTGCCGAGCTACCACCACGAGATCGCCTCGCTCTTCGGCCGTGACGGTGCCTGGGGCACCTGGGTGCACCGCTGGACCGCGGAGGAGGGCCGGCACGGCATCGTGATGCGCGACTACCTGCTCACCTCGCGTGCGGTCGACCCGGACCAGCTGGAGCAGTTCCGCATGGCCCACATGGCCGAGGGCTTCGAGTCGGACAACCGGCACTCGATGCTGCACTCGGTGGCCTACGTCGCCTTCCAGGAGCTGGCGACGCGTGTCTCGCACCGCAACACCGGTCACCAGTCCGGCGACCCGGTGTGCGACCGCATGCTGGCGCGCATCGCGACCGACGAGAACCTGCACATGGTCTTCTACCGGAACCTGCTGAAGGCGGCCTTCGAGCTCGCGCCCGACCTGACGATGCAGGCGGTCCGCGACGTGATCGTGAACTTCCGCATGCCCGGCCACGGCATGCCCGGCTTCGAGCGGGCCGCCGCGCAGATGGCGATCGGCGAGATCTACAACATGCGCATCCACCACGACGACGTGATCCAGCCCGTGCTGCGCTTCCTGAAGGTCCTGGAGATCGACGGGCTCGGCCCGGAGGGCCTCAAGGCGCAGGAGGAACTCGGCCTGTACATGAGCGGCCTGGACGCGGAGGCGTCGAAGTTCGACGCGAAGCTGGCGGCGCGCAAGGAGCGGATGGCGGCCCGCGCGAACGCCTGACGACCCGCTTGCTGCCCGACGGGGCCCTCACGGCATGGCCGTACGAGGGCCCTTCGGTCTGCCGGGCGCGGGCGAGACCGACCCGGCACCACGTCCCGCCGCGTGCGGGGTCGTACGAGTGCCGGGGCCGTGCGAGAGCCGGTTCGTACGAGAGCCGCGGGCCGGATCGTCGCAGGAACCCCGCGGGCGCACGCGACGTCGGCCGGTCACGGTCGGGTGCTGCGCCTGAGGTGCAGCCGTTCCTTCTCCGACAGGCCGCCCCACACGCCGAAGCGCTCGTCGTTCACCAGCGCGTACTCCAGGCACGCGGAGCGCATCTCGCACATGCCGCAGATGCGCTTCGCCTCGCTTACCGAGCTGCCCGGCTCGGGGAAGAAGAACGCCGCGCCGGTCTGCGCGCACAGCGCCTGGGTCTGCCAGGTGGAATCGGCCGGGGTGATGGTGTCGATGTGCATGGGCGAGATCGTGCCGGGCGGCGAAAAACATTCCATCAACGCGGGATCAACGCCGCGTCCACGACCTCCGGCCGACCGATGATGACCCCGCCGGGCACCCCGGCGCACGGCGGCGCGCGGAACGCGGTACGACAAGCCGAGATCGGCCGGTCACCCAGGGTGCCCGATCGCGTCCGCTGAACCCCGAGCGGTTGTCAGTGGGCGGTGCGAGACTCGGCAGTGCAGGCAACGGGACCCTTCAAAGGAGGGCAGCGATGCTCACCACCCGTTATGTCACCGGCGCTCCGAACTGGCTCGATCTCGGCACACCCGACATCGACGGCGCCTCCTCCTTCTACGCCGGCCTGTTCGGCTGGCGGTTCAGGCCGGGCGGACCCGAGGCCGGCGGCTACGGCTTCTTCCAGCTCGACGGCAGCACAGCGGCGGGCGGTATGCAGACCACCCCGGAACAGGGCCCGCCCTCCTGGACCGTGTACTTCCAGACACCGGACGCGGACGCGACCGCGAAGGCGGCCGAGCAGGCGCACGGCTCGGTGCTCATGCAGCCGACGGACGTCATGGACCAGGGCCGCGTGGCGATCCTCGCCGACCAGGCGGGGGTCGCGTTCGGCATCTGGCAGCCCGCGGCCAACAAGGGCCTGGACGTCGTACGGGACCCTGGTTCGCTGTGCTGGCTGGAGCTGTACACGCGGGATCTGCCGGCGGCGGCCGGGTTCTACAACGCGTTGTTCGGCTGGGAGACCTCGGCCGTCACCTTCGCCGGGGGCACCTACACCACCGTCCACCCGCGGGGGACCGAGCCGGAGGCCATGTTCGGCGGCATGGTCCCGCTGGAGGACGACCCGACCAGCGCGACGTCCGGGACCTGGCTGCCGTACTTCGAGGTCCCGGACACGGACAGAGCGGTCAGCACGGCGCAACACGAGGGCGGCACGGTCCGCCTGCCGGCGACCGACCTGGAGGATGTCGGCCGGATCGCCGAACTCGCCGACCCGTACGGCGCCCGCTTCGCGGTGATCAAGAGCTCGCCGCCCCGGCAGCAGTAGGGGTGGCGGCGCCGGCCGGGGGTCACGCCGAGGCGCGGCGAACCAGTGTCGTCGGCAGGACGACACCGGCCGGCGTGTCGCCCTCCTGCGCGGTGGTGCGGTGGCCGAGGCCGCGCAGCAACGACCGGGCCATCAACCGGCCCATCTCCTCGATGTCCTGACGGACCGTCGTGAGCGGCGGATCGGTCTGTTCGGCGACGGGCAGCATGTCGTCGAAGCCGATCACGGCCACGTCGTCGGGCACCCTCCGCCCCCGGTCGCGCAGCACCCGCAGGGCCCCGGCGGCGGTGAGGTCGTTGGCGGCGAACACGGCGTCCACGTCGGGCCGGCGGTCGAGGAGTTCCCGCATCGCCCGCTCACCGCCGGCCGGCGTGAAGTCGCCGTTCACGACGAGCCGCGGGTCGCTGTCGGGCACGACGTCCCGGAACCCGTCGAGCCGGTCCGCCGCCGATGTCTGGTCCAGGGGGCCGGTGATGTGGGCGACGCGGGTGCGCCCGAGACCGACGAGATGACATACGGCCTTGCGGGCGCCACCCCGGTTGTCGCTGTCGACGTACACCACGCCGTCGCCGCTGCCGTCGTCCCAGCCGGGGCGGCCTCCGAAGACGGTCGGGACGCCGGCCCGGCGGATCAGTCCGGGCAGCGGATCGTCGAGGTGCAGCGAGAACACCAGAGCCCCGTCGACATGGCCGCCGGCGAGATAGCGGCCGACCCGGGCGTGGTCGTCGCGGCCCTCGGTGAGCAGCAGCACCAGCTGGTTGTCGTGGACCGTCAACTCCTTGCTGATGCCGCGCAGTTGCAGGGCGAAGAAGGGGTCGGCGAAGACCCGGGTCTCCGGTTCTGCGACGACCACGGCGATCGCGTCGTGGCGGTTCGTCACCAGGCTGCGGGCTGCCTGGTTGGGAACGTACCCGAGCTCCTCGACCGCCCGCCGGACCCGCTCGACCAGCGGTTCCCGCACCCCGTCAGCGCCGTTGACCACACGGGAGACGGTGGCCCGCGAGACCCCGGCCAGTGCGGCCACGGCCTCCAGCGTCGGGCGCGGCACGGTCTCGGTCACTTGCGGCTCCTCGTCGGTGGGTGCCGCTCAGGATAGTCCCGGCCGCAGCACCGGCGTGAGAGCGCTCTCGAGGCTACCGGAAGGGCCTCGCGGACACGCCGGCCCGAGCACCGCGTCCGCTTGGCCGAGAGCCGTCAGCCATGGTCGTGCTGCTCGTACCCCGGAATCGTGCCGTCCTTCTTCTTCACCAGGAACAGCCCCACCATCCCCATGTCGGCGTGGCTCTGGACATGGCAGTGGTACATCCACGCGCCCGCTCCGACACCCTCCCCCGCGATCAGCTGGAAGCCGAAGGAGTCGGCGGGTCCCACGATCTTGTTGTCGACGACCCGGCTGGGGTCGTCGGGCCCGGTGAGCAGGCCCGTGCGGTTGTCCGCCCAGCGATGACCGTGCATGTGGAAGGTGTGGTAGAACTCGCCGTGCGTGATCATCACGAACTCGACCCGATCACCCACCGTGGCCTCGAAGTTCGGGCCGGAGTGGGCGAACTTGTTGTTGATCATCATGTCGTTGAAGACGATCGTGTGGGTCATGTCCGGCAGCACGTCGCCCTGGCGGCGGACGATCACCGGCCCGTAGAGACCCTTGCGGATACCACCGGTCCCGTGGTCCGTCCCCACGACGTGGTCGTGGTAGTGCCAGTAGCCCGCGCTGCCCTCCCGCCAGGTGCCGTCCGCGCGCCGGCCCGGCGCATGGGTGCGCCAGGTGTAGGTGCGGGTGCCGCCCGGCTCGACGTGGCTCTTGTTCAGCTTCGTGCCGTCACTGGTGATCTCGTAGTCCATGCCGTGCACATGCAGGCTCGCCGCCACGTCGAGGGTGTTCTCGAACTCGATGTGCAGCGTGTCGCCCTCGTTGATCTCGATGAGCGGTCCGGGGACTGTCGCCTTCCCCTTCGCCAGGCCGTAGCCCAACTGCCCGTCGGCCAACTTCTCGGCGTACAGCTTGATGTGTCTGACCTCGCCCCCTGCCGGGGCGGTCGAAGCCGGTAAGCCGGCACTCGCCACCTCGGGCGTGAGGGACAACGATGTCGCGGCGACTGCGCCGCCCAGCAGCACCCGCTGGTTGAAGCGACGTCTGTCCATGCGGAACTCCCCACCGTGAGACGGAACTTGCGGAGCAGTGCCTGTGATGAACCTGTGCGACCGTAGCGGCCTCGCGGCAGTTTATCCACATTCAGGACAAAGTTCGTGCTTTTCCGGTCATAGGTATGGGCGAGCCGCGCAAACGGGTCTAGCTTCCTTGGCGCTGTGGCCGTGACGGAGGAGGCGCCCATGCACTTACGAGGGTTGAGTACCGCAGGCGCGAGAAACACCAGAAGACGGGCCTGGGTGGCCACGGTGGCCACCGGGGCCGTCGCCGCCGGACTGCTGTCGGGACCGAGCGCCAACGCGCGCCCGGACCCGGAGCCGCCCCTGACAACGATGTCCGCGAAGTCACCGCCCGGTGGCTCGAACGTACGCGTACTGATCTTCCACGGATCCGCGGCGGCCGGGGACGAGTCCCCCGTCGTGAACGCCGGGATCGAGGCGATCGAGAAGATCGGGCTGACCGGTCCGGCGAACCAGCGCTACAAGGTGGAGGCGACGAGCGACGCCTCGGTCTTCACCGACGAGACGAGACTGGGCCGCTTCAACTCGATCGTGTTCCTGACCGGCGGCGGAGACGTACTCGACCCGGAGCAGGAGGCGGGCCTGGAGGCCTACATGGAGGCCGGCGGCGGTTTCGTCGGCCTCCATGACGCGGCCCGCGCGGAGCCGTACTCGGACTGGTTCACCGGACTGGTCGGCGCCCGCCCGGCCACCTCCAGCCCAACCGCCGTACAGCGAGCGACGGTTGAGGTCGGAGACCGGAAGCACCCGGCCGGCAAGGACCTGCCGGTCCAGTGGAAGCGCCCCGACCAGTGGTTCAACTGGGCCAAGAACCCCTCGGGCGACGTGCACACCGTGGCCCGGGTGCGCGAGTCGACGTACCAACCGGGTGCGAGCGCCAACGGCGCCGATCATCCGGTGAGTTGGTGCCGTGACTACGACGGCGGGCGCTCCTTCTACACCGGCATGGGCGGTACGGCGTCGTCGTACGACGAGACGGACTTCCGTGCCCACCTGCGCGGCGCGCTGCTGTGGACCACCCGGCTGGCGCAGGCCGACTGCAAGGCGACGATCAACGGCAACTACAAGGCGGAGCGGCTCACCCAGCCAAACAAACCCGGGCTGAACGACCAGATCGGCGAGCCGCACGGCCTGGTCACCGCGCCCGACGGCCGGGTGTTCTATATCGGCCGGGGCGGCGCCGACTCCTCCCAGCCCGTCATCACCGACTGGAACAACCCGGACATCGGCAAGGGCAAGGGCCAGATCCATGTCTACGACCCGAAGACCAAGAAGGTCACGCCGGCCGGCGAGTTGACGGTCTTCGGCAACAAGGGCGGCGGCGACGAGCTGGTCAAGGTCGAGGAGGGGCTGCTCGGCATCGAGCTCGACCCGCGCTTCGAGCAGAACGGCTGGGTGTACCTGCACTACACGCCCCACTCCGGGCTCAACCGCGACACCCGGATGGCCGAGCGGCGCGTCTCCCGGTTCACCTTCGACCTCGCCACCAACAAGCTGGACCTGAGCAGCGAGAAGGTGCTGCTCAAGTGGCCGGTGCAGGTGCACAGCTGCTGCCACTCGGGCGGCGGGATGGCTTGGGACTCCAAGGGCAACCTGTACATCGCCACGGGCGACAACAACTCCAGCGGCTTCAGCGACGGTTACTCCGGCAACAACCCGCAGCCCAACTACAAGGGCGTCTCCTTCGCCGACGCGCGCCGCACGGCCGGCAACACCAACAACCTCAACGGCAAGATCCTGCGCATCCACCCGGAGCCCGACGGCACGTACACGCTGCCCGACGGGAACCTCTTCACCGGCAGGGAGACCGACGAGGGCGGCGGCAAGACGCGCGGTGAGATCTATGTGATGGGCGTCCGCAACCCGGCGCGCATCTCCGTCGACAAGCAGACGGACACCCTGTACGCGGGCTGGGTCGGCCCGGACGCGAGCGCGCCGTCGACGACCTGGGGCCCCGCCAAGTACGACACCTTCGCCGTGATCACCAAGGCGAGCAACCGAGGCTGGCCGTACTGCATGGGCAACAAGCAGCCCTACCGGGACCGCAATCTGCCGGACCCGTCGAAGCCGCTGGGCTGGTACGACTGCGACCACCCGAAGAACGAGTCGCCGAACAACGACGGTCTGGTCAACGTGCCGCCGGTCACCGGGAACAACATCTGGTACTCGCCCCAGGGCGGCGCACCCGACTTCCCGCGTGACGCGAACGGCATCCCCTCGTACAAGCAGGAGGAGGCCCGCTATCTGCTGCCGTGGCTCAAGGGCGGCGGACAGGCCGCGATGAACGGGCCGGTCTACCGCTACGACGCGGCGAGCACCAGCGCGACGAAGTGGCCCGCCTACTGGGACGGCAAGTGGTTCGTCGGCGACTTCTACGACGCCGACCGACCGCGCGACGCCGTGATCACCGACCCGAAGACGCACGGTGACGGCGGTCTGCCGGTCCACTCGGAGTCCCTGAAGAAGATCGTGCCGATCGGCAACGACGGCATCAAGAACCTCATGGACTGGAAGTTCGGTCCGGACGGCGCGCTGTACGTCCTCGACTACGGCCGCGGCTTCTTCACCTCGGACGCCAAGTCGGCGCTGTGGCGGGTCACTTACACGGGCGGCGGGCCCACTCCGGCCGCCGATCAGCTGGCGAGGGGGACGCAGTGACACGCAGACGAAGAATCTTCATGGCTGTGCTGGCCGCGCTGCTGGTGATGCTCGGGCTGCAGGCGCTGCCCGCGGCGGGGCAGACCCGGCAGTCCCAGGAGCAGGCCGCGGCCCAGGTCCTCACCTGGACGGCCGGCGACGACATCACCAAGTACACCTCCGCGCCGGTGACGGCGGTGGCGGGCGCGGCGACGATCGTCTTCGAGAACAGCGTGGCCACCGGCAACACCATCGGGATGCCGCACACGTTGACTTTCGCGACGTCGGACCCCGAGTTCAACAGCGACGTCCAGCTGAACATCCTCGCCAACCCGAACGACGCCCAGGGCGGCCGCTACACCGCGGAGGTCACCCTCACCCCGGGCCGCTACTTCTACCACTGCACGATCCCCGGCCACGGTCAGATGCAGGGCATCCTCGTGGTGACCGAGGGCGGCGGCGAGGACACCACACCGCCGGCGACGGCCGCGCAGGTCACCGGGGCGCAGAACACGCAGGGCGAGTACGTCGGCTCGGCGAGCGTGGCGGTCAGCGCGACGGACGAGGGCGGCTCGGGTGTCGACGCCGTCCAGTACGCGGTCGGTGACACGGGTGAGTGGCTGCCGTACACCACGCCCGTCGTCGTCGACCAGGTCGGCAGTCACAGAGTCCGCTACCGGGCCACGGACAAGGCCGGCAACGTGTCGGCGGAGAAGAGCGTCGAGTTCACGGTCGTCGCGCCGTCCTCCGACGACACGACGGCGCCGGAGACCTCGGCGACGGTGAGCGGTGAGCGGAACGCCGACGGGACCTACGTCGACATGGCCACGGTCACCGTCAGCGCCTCCGACACCGGCTCCGGGGTCAACACCGTCGAGTACGCGGTCGGGTCCGGTGTCTGGCAGCCGTACACCGCCCCCGTGATGGTGCACCAGGTCGGCGCCCACACCGTCCGCTACCGGGCCACCGACAAGGCGGGCAACGTGTCCGCCGAGAAGAGCGTGCAGTTCACGGTGGTCGCGGCGGCCCCGCAGGACTCCACTGCGCCGGTGACGGGCGTGTCCGTCGACGGCACGCGCAACTCCGGCGGGGCGTACGTCCGCAGCGCCAAGGTGACCGTGAGCGCGACGGACGAGGGCGGTTCGGGGGTCGACCGGATCGAGTACTCGCTCGACGCCGGACCGTACCTGGCGTACACGGCTCCCGTGGTGGTCGATCGCGTGGGTGCCCACACCGTGGCGTACCGGGCGAGCGACAAGGCCGGCAACACCTCCGCCGCCCGCACGGTGAGCTTCATGGTGGTGGCCGGTGGCTCAGTGCCCGCTCCCAACTGCCCCGAGTTCGACGAGCGGTTGACGGTGATCGTCGGTACGGTCGACTCGGGTGTGCGCAACCGGGTGACCAACAATCGTTGCCGGATAGGCGAGTTGGTCGAGGACGAGAAGGAGTGGACGTCCCACGCGCTGTTCCTCAAGCATGTGAAGACCGTCCTGGACAAGCTGCTCAAGGAGGGGGCACTCGACCAGCGCGAGTACGACGCGATCCAGCAGGCGGCCCGCGACTCGGGGCTCGGCAAGCCCGGCCAGACCGAGGGATACCGCACGATCCTGGACGGCACGGCGGAGTCCTTCGCCAAGTGGCAGCAGGTCGGCGGCGGTTCGTTCGCGCAGAACCCGGACGGGTCGATCACCTCGGGCACCACGCGGGACGGGCTGGGCATGCTGTGGTTCCCGGAGCGCAGGTACGGCGACTTCTCGCTCAAGCTCCAGTGGCGTGATGACGCTCCGGGCACCGGCAACGCCAACTCCGGTGTGTTCGTGCGGTTCCCGTGGGTCCTCGACCACCCGGAGGAGTCGCGGCCGGAGTGGGCCGCCATCAAGTACGGGCACGAGGTGCAGGTGTTCGACCGTCCCGACGGCGACATGTACAAGACGGGGTCGGTCTACGGCTTCGACCGGGTGGGGCTCGCCGGTGCCGGCGTCACCCAGAAGGGCACCTGGAACGACTACGAGATCCGGGTGGTCGACCAGCACTACTCGGTCTACCGCAACGGTGTGCTGATCAACGAGTTCGACAACGTCGGCGGTCAGGACTTCACCCCGGCCCGCTCGGACGACCCGGGCACGGACGGGCGACGGTTCGCCTCCGGTTACATCGGGCTCCAGGTGCACGGAACCACGGACGTGGTCTCGTACCGGGACATCCGCGTCAAGGAGCTGTAGGCCCCGAAGGGGGTGCCTCGGGCGGGTCCGCCGCCAGGGGTGCCCCCTTCTTCGCCCTGCTCGGCTGGACCCGTAGGGGCTCCCCCGGCATCTTCGGATACTCGGGCGGGTACGGCAGGTCGCCCAGCCCGTGGTCGTGCTCGTCGCGGCGGGCGAGGTCGAGCAGCGCTTCCAGGGAGAAGCGGTGGTCGTCCATGTCCGCGTGCACGTCGCCGAGTTCGGCGAACCGCGCGGGCATGGTCGCGATGTCGAAGTCCCGGGGACGGGCGGTGCCGACCTCCTCCCAGCGCAGGGGCGCCGACACCGGCGCGTGCGGGCGCGGCCGTACCGAGTACGCGGAGGCGATGGTGCGGTCCCGGGCCGTCTGGTTGTAGTCGACGAAGATGCGGGCGCCCCGCTCCTCCTTCCACCACTTGATGGTCACGTGGTCCGGCATCCGGCGTTCCATCTCCCGCCCGACCGCGATCGCGGCGCGCCGCACCTGGGTGAAGGTCCAGCGCGGCTCGATGGGGACGAAGACGTGCAGGCCCCGGCCGCCGGAGGTCTTGGGCCAGCCGCGCAGTCCCCCGAACTCGTCGAGGACGGCGCGCAGTTCGTGGGCGGCGCGGACGGCGTCGTCGTAGTCGGTGCCGGGCTGCGGGTCGAGGTCGAGGCGCAGTTCGTCCGGGCGGTCGACGTCGCCGCGGCGCACCGGCCAGGGGTGGAAGGTGAGCGTGCCGAACTGGGCGGCCCACAGCACGGCGGCCTCCTCGGTGGGGCACATCTCGTCGGCGCTGCGGCCGCTGGGGAAGGTGATGTGGGCGGTGGGGATCCAGTCGGGCATGTTCTTGGGCGCCCGTTTCTGGAAGAAGGACTCGCCTGCCACACCGTCCGGGTAGCGCTCCAGGGTGGTGGGGCGGTCGCGCAGGGCGCGCAGGATGCCGGGACCGACGGCCTGGTAGTAGCGGGCGAGGTCCAGCTTGGTGAAGCCGCGCTCGGGAAAGAAGACCTTGTCCGGGCTGGACAGCCGTACGGTCCGGCCGCCCGCCTCCAGTTCCACCGCTGCACCCATGCGAGACACGGTAGGCGTACCTCGCAAGCCCCGCACACCGGGCATTCCAGGACGGGCAAGGGCAGAATCGGATGCAGATTCTAGTGATCAAGTTTAATGCCCAGGTCAGAGGCGCTCTTTTTGCTCCATGTGGGGGATCGCGTCTCACATTCCTGTCACTGTTTGCCGGGGGGTGCTTCTATCGCCGCCTGTGGGACATCCCAGGGGACGAGGAAGAGAGGGAAGATCGCGCAGCGAATCGTCCCCGACAACCCGCAGCCCGATGCGCTGCGCGAAGAACTCATCGACCTCGGGGATGCGTTCCGCGCCTACCAGCAGCACACGGAACCTGACCTGGCGCTCCGCGCCACACTGCTCGAGCGCAAGGCCCGTGCCTTTGCTCAGTGGGCCGAGGTCACTGGCACCCCCTCTCTACGGCACGAAGCCGACCGCACCCCTCGGGCGACGACCGCGGAGGAGGCTGCATTCCTCGCCCTCGGTCCCGGCGCCGCTTCGCGGGGTATATAGGATCTTGACGCTGGCCGCTCGGGTCGGTGCTCTGGCGTGATTGCCGACGGCCGCGGCGGCATGATCGATCGTGCTGATGCGACTGGCCTGCCTGTGCGTGGCGCATGCGTTCGCTCTGCTGCGTCTGTCGGCGGTGAGCGAGCGGCAAGGAGGTGGGAGGGACCCGGACGGTGGTCGTACCCGCTGCGTCGGCGAACCGGTCGCGCAAACCGACGATCAGCTGCGCCGGTAGGGGTCGGCGAACGGCTCCAAGGACTGGCGGACCTCCTGTTGGGCGGCGTCCAGGCGCGGACCAGGGCCGTAGTGACGGGCGCGGGCCTTACCGTGTGGGGCCAGCCAGCCGATGCGGACCAGATCGCGGATGTCGCGGATGGCCTGCTGGTCGGAAAGGTCGGCGTCCTGCTGGTAGACGGTGCGGCGTACCTTTGAGCCCCAGAAGGCGGGAAGCAGGGCGTAGACAACGCGTTCGTCCAGACCGTCAGCGGCGGTGGCCTCGCCCAGGTTGATCCAGGCGCGGGCAAGCAAGTCGGTGCGGCGCTGGGCCTGCTGGGCCTGGCGGTGGTGGGCGCCGAGGCAGAACCGGATCCACGGATGCGTGTCGCGTCCGGGACTCCACTTCGGGCCACCGACCTGCTGGAGGACTTGGTAGTAGGCGTAGGTGTTCTGACCGCGGCCCAGCCACTCCTCGATGCTGGAGAACTCCGGCGGCAGCATCTGCTCGGCCTCCCGGGCGAACACCAGCGTGGACAAGGCGCGGGACATGCGCCCGTTTCCGTCTTTCCACGGGTGGACGTTGACCAGGTTCAGATGCGCCATCGATGCGCGCACGTGCACGGGCGCGTCCAGGTCGCCGTCATTGAGCCAGTCGATCAGCTCCGTCACCAGCCCCGGCACGTGTTCGCTATCGGGGGCGGTGTAGGCGGGTACGAGCGGGTCGTCGGGGCTGGTGACATACACCGGCCCGTCCCTCCAGCGGCCTGGGCGCTTGTCAAGGTGGTGTCCCCGGAGCATGAAGTGCAGTCCGCCAAGCAGGCCCGCGTCGTACCGGAACTCCGGCCCGGCATCCGCCAGGGCCTGGATGTAGGTCATCGCACGCTGGTAGCCCTCCAGCTCCACCCGGGTACGGTCTGCGGTCTCCAGCGGCTCCTCGCCGGCCATCAGCGCCTCGACATCGTCCACGGTCGCGGCGTAGCCCTCGATCGTGTTCGACCCGGCGATCGCCCGCGCCGTCAGGTTTCGCCGCAGCTGCCCCGACCACCGTGGCTGCGCACGCAGCTGATGCCGCAGCTTGTGCCGCATCTCCTCGATCTCCGCCAGGACGCGGCGGTCGTCGGCGTCCAACGCCGGAGTCTTGTACAACATGACTCGATGACACCATGACTACATCATCATGTCAACCGTGGGTTGCCTTGCTGAATCCCCGTCCGTACAGGTCATGCCGCATGTTCGTACTCGTGGAGGACGCCGCCAATGAAGTTCACCTGCGGACCACGAACCCCATCGAATCGACGTTCTCCACCGTCAAACTCCGCACCAAGGTCACCCGCGGCGCCGGCAGCCCGGCCGCGGCCCTGGCGATGGTGTTCAAGCTCGTCGAGTCCGCCCAGGCCCGCTGGCGCGCGGTCACCGGCGCCCACCTCGTCGCCCTGGTCCGCGCCGGCGCCACGTTCGAAAACGGCATCCTCGTCGAGCGAGAGCAAGCCACAGCGGCCTGACCGGGGCTTGAGGAACATCCATGTCAGATCGTGCGCTAAGCCCTCTTGGCGTTGATTGACGCTTTGACCTGGGGTGATTGCGTGTCGGAGCCTTCGTGGGTCGCTGGTGTCGATCTTCGGAGGGTTGTTGTGGCAGTCGAGTTTCTGTCGGGTGAGCAGGCTGAGTACGGCGCGTTTGTCGGGGCGCCGTCCCGTACGGAGTTGGAGCGGTACTTCTTTCTGGACGACGCGGACCGGGAGGCGGTGCAGGCCAAGCGGCGTGCGCACAATCGGCTCGGGTACGCGGTCCAGCTCACGAGCGTGCGGTACTTGGGCCGGTTCATGCCGGACCCGCGGCAGGTGCCGGCGGAGGTGGCTGAATATCTGGCCGAGCAGTTGGAGATCGCGGATCCGTCGTGCCTGAAGGAGTACGGGGAGCGGGACGGGACGGCCCGCAGCCACGCCGGGGAGATCCAGGAAGCCGGGGGCTGGCGGGACGGGCCTTGACCCTTGATCCTGGACACACGAGACACTGGATCCTGAGGATCTGAGAACGGACATCTCGTGGTCATGAAGAACTATCCGCCGCAGTTCAAGGCGGACGCGGTCGCGCTGTACCAGTCGCGGCCCGAGGTGACGATCAGGCAGGTCGCCGCCGATCTGGGGATCAACCCCGAGACCCTGCGCAACTGGGTCCGGGCAGCCGGTGCGAGCCGGCCCCGGGGGCGCCGGGCGGAGGTGCCGACCGAGCCGCCGACGCCGTTGGAGGCGGAGAACGCCGCTCTGCGGAAGAAGGTCCGTGAGCTGGAGGAAGAGCGCGAGATCCTGCGGAAGGCAGCGAAGTATTTCGCCGGGGAGACGCGCTGGTGAACCGCTTCCAGTTCGTCGCCGACCACCACCGCCGCTACGGCGTGAAGCGGCTGTGCACCATCCTGGGCATCGCCCGCTCCAGCTTCTACTACTGGCGTCGGACGGCCGCGGACCGGGCCGCCCGGCAGGCGGCCGACGCCCGCCTCGCCGCCCGGATACGGGCCGTGCACCGCGAGTCGGACGGCACCTATGGCGTCCCCAGGATCACGGCCGAACTCCGCGAGGCGGGCGAGCGCGTCAACCACAAGCGGATAGCGCGGGTGATGCGGGGTGCCGGTCTGGCGGGCGTGCGCTTGCGCCGCAGACACCGCACCACTGTTGCGGACCCGGCCGCGGCGAAGGCCCCGGACCTCATCGGCCGCGACTTCACGGCCAGCGAGCCGAACACGAAGTACGTCGGCGACATCACCTATCTCCCGCTGGACGGCGGGAAGTTCCTGTATTTGGCCACCGTCATCGACCTCGCCTCACGCCGCCTGGCCGGCTGGGCGATCGCAAACCACATGCGCACCGACCTCGCCTCACGCCGCCTGGCCGGCTGGGCGATCGCAAACCACATGCGCACCGACCTCGTCACCGACGCCCTGTCCGCCGCCGAACGGACCCGCGGCAGCCTCTCCGGGGCGGTCATGCACACCGACCACGGAGCCCAGGGTGGATTCAACTGGTCGTCGCAACACTTTGATCTCGGAGGTGTGCGACGTGGCCACGGCGGACTGGAGTTTGAAGACCAGCGATGTTCCGGAGGGTCGGCGTCGGCAGTGGCGCGCTGATCGTGCGTTGCGGCCGGCGATGCGTTCGCCGGGGCGGCCTGATCCGTCTCGAGTCGTGCAGCGCCAGTTCTGGCGGCTGATCGCCACGGGGGTCACGACGGTGGAGGCGTCGTTGGCGGTCGGCGTGTCGTGGCCGGTGGGTGCGAGGTGGTTTCGTCACGCTGGCGGCATGCCTCCGATCTCGTTGGCCGAGCCCACGGGCCGGTACCTCGCGTTCGAGGAGCGCGAGGAGATCGCGATCCTCAGGGCGATGAACAAGGGCGTGCGCGAGATCGCCCGCGCCCTGGGGCGTGACCCCGGAACGATCTCCCGCGAACTGCGCCGCAACGCCGCCACGCGCAGCGGCAAGCAGGAGTACCGCGCGACGGTCGCCCAGTGGAAAGCACAGCAGGCCGCCAAGCGCCCGAAGACCGCGAAGCTCACAGACAACGACAGGTTGCGTGAGTACGTGCAGGATCGGCTCGCCGGCAGCGTCCGCCGCCCCGACAACACGATCGTCCCCGGACCCAGGACGCCCGCATGGAAAGGGCTGAACAAGCCGCACCGCCAGGACAGACGATGGGCGACGGCATGGAGCCCGGAGCAGATCTCGCACCGTCTCCATGCCGACTTCCCCGATGATGAGTCCATGCGCATCAGCCACGAAGCGATCTACCAGGCGCTGTTCATCGAGGGCCGTGGCGCGCTCAAGCGGGAACTGGTCACGTGCCTGCGCACCGGCCGGGCGCTGCGGACTCCCCGTGCACGGTCACATAACAAACCGTGTACGAACCGTCCGGGTGGGCAACCACGCGGCCCGCCTGCCGCCCGCCCAGCGAGATCAGGGTACCGCTCCGGGCGGTGGCCGACAGATCAACACTCAGGGCACGAGGCCAGTCGTAGCGCGAGTCAGGCCACCGCTCGAAGCGGCACCTGATCATCCTCACAGTCGTAGCGCAGCATTCCGATCCCCTCGCGTGCCAGTTGCTTGCTGACGCGCGAGGCGGCCGGCGAGTTCTTGCCTAGTGTGAATCCGTGGACGAAGATTCCCCAGCCTCGGATCTCGCCGTCCGGCAGGTCGATCGCTCCGGCCAGTTCGGGGCCGACGACGCTCTTGAATCTCACTTCTTCAATCATGTTGTGATCACCTCGACATGGGCTGCTCGTGGGCAGGGTACGTGAGAGCGACACCGGCTGGTGCCCCGCGCGTGCTCCGGGCAGGAGAGCGGTGAGGGGGCTACTTGCCGCTGTCGGCACGTCACGACGGGCTCTTGGACGGAGGTCTGCTTGGCGGCGAGCAGTACGGTGATCTCATCGGCGAGTCGCGGGCCGAGCTCGCCCCAGCCGACCTCCTAGCCGCAAAAGCCGGCCAGCGTGCGGGCATCGTAGTCGCCGTTCAGGACCTCGATGTCGGTGGCTGTGATGAGTGCCGGGTGGCGACGCCGATGGCCGCTGACACCCGGCGGGAACAGCGGACCTGGTGGCCTGCCCCGTAGACCGCACGGATATCGGTGACCGCGGACATGTCGTCGAGCGGGGAACTGCCGACTACGAGGAGGTCGGCGTCCGCGCAGGAGCGCAGGACACCCTTGCGTCCGGCCCGGCCCACCGCTTCAGCGGCCTCGGTGGTCGCGGACCGCAGGACGTCACGGGTCGGCAGCCCCGACTCGGCGAGCGGGGTCAGCGCGTGCGGGTAGACGCCGTGGGCCTTGCCGGCGGTGACACCGGCGTCGGTTCCGGGAACGCCCCGGACACCCGAGACGATGATCTTGGCCACGGCACGACCAACTTCGCCTCCGCGGGCGGGAGCCCCACGAAGATCATCCCCGTCCCGGGGGTGCAGCCCGCGGCGACTCGGGTCGCAGGCGGTCTCGGCGTATCGGTGATGAGCGACGAGATGGCTGCCCACCGGCCCGACGTGGACCGGATTCCCGTCGCTGAGGGCTGGCCTGAACTGCCACTGGGCCTCGTGTGGAGGAAGGACGGGACGTGACCCCCATCGCCGAAAGGTTCGCCGAGCTCTTCGGCGCGGAGAAGATCGGCGAGTGGGCCGACTGAGCCGCCGCGAGCGCCGGGTCACTGTCATCACCGTACGTGGCCTCTTCCGTCAGGCAGGGACGACCGAAAGCCGAGGCGAACGTCCCCCTCCCCATCACCGTTCCATGAGCACGCGCCTGTCCGCGTGACCTGATACGCCTGCTGCATAGAGCTCCTGAAGAATCCGCCCGTTCACATCACGCAGCCGACGCCGCAGGATGAACGCACTAGGTTCACCGACCGGAGGAGACCTCGTGCTCAACTCTTGCACCACCGAGCCGGCGGGCGGCGAACGCCGCCGGGCGGCCAAGGCGGAGGCATCCCCGAAGTGAGCGGCACGCTGTCCCGGGACGTCGTCATCGTCGGCGCCTCAGTGGCCGGGCTGCGCGCGGCTGAAGCCGTCGCAAAGGCCGCACGAGAACTCACGATCACGGTGATCAGCGAAGAGGCGCATCCACCTTACGACCGTCCGTCGTTGTCGAAGGCGGCGCTCACCCAGCCGGTGGGCCTCGACGCGGTGAGTCTGCGCTCGGTCGCCAGGCTGCGGGACCAAGGCGTGGACTTCCGGCTGGGCACCCGAGCAGTCGGCCTTGACGCCTCTTGTCGGGAGCTTCACCTGGAAAGGGGCAGCATCTCGTTCGGAGCGCTCGTTCTCGCCTGCGGCTGCGACCCCGTCGTCCCCGCGCTGCTGGCCGGCCGACCGAGGGTTGTCGCACTCAGGCGATGGGAGGACCTTCTCTCGCTTCGTGCCGCGCTGGCCGGCACATCGGTGTCCGTCGCCGTCGTCGGAGCGGGCTTCATCGGTGGTGAGGTGACGTCGGCCCTCAAGGGAAGCGGCCGCGCCGTCTCGCTGATCGATGTTTCTCCTCAGCCGTTGGGCCGTTTCGGTGCGTTCGTGACGGAGTCGTACGCCGCCCTACACGAGGTGGCAGGGGTACCGCAGTACTTCGGTGACGGGGTCGTCGACGTCCTCGAGGCCGGGCGTGGCCGGTTCCTGCGGCTGAGCAGCGGGGCACAGGTGCCGGCCGACGTGATCGTCGTCAGTGGCGCAGCGCGGCCCTCGACCGGATGGCTGGAGTCGTCCGGGCTCATCCTCCGCAACGGCATCGTCTGCGACGCGACTCTGAGGGCACACGAAGGCGTCTTCGCGGCCGGCGACGTCGCCCGCTGGTTCAACCCTCGCTACGGCACCCAGATCAGACTGGAGCACTGGACGAACGCCGCCGAACACGGCCGCATCGCCGGGCTGAACGCGGCGCGATCGGTCGTCGGCGGCAGCACCGAGGTCTGCGCCGCCGTCCCCTACTTCTGGTCCGATCAGCACGATGTGCGGATACAGTTCGCCGGTTTCCTCGGCAGAGACGAGAGGACTCTCCTCCGGCGGACCGACGATGGCTCGATCGTCCTTTACGGCCGCGATGACCAACTGGTGGGCGTCCTCGCATTCGAGCACCGCTCCCTCTTCGTCGAGCTACGCACGATGCTGAGGGGCAAGGGGGCCTGGGACACGGGGATGGAGCTCGTCGGCGCCGCGATCAGCACCAGCTAGGCGGTCGTGCGGTGCGGCGACGCCCTTTCCAGACCAGGCGAGGGATGTGCCGTCGTGAACACACACAAGGATCCACGGAAGCGAGTCCCGATGACACTCACCCATGAACTCTCCGTCGAGCAGCGTGCCCGCGAGGACGACCTCGTCCAGCGCGTACTGCGCTCGTTCGACGACTGCGAGAACCCCCGGCTCGACCAGATCCTCCGCTCGCTGGTGAGCCATCTGCACGCCTTCCTGCGCGAGGTCCGGCTCACCGAGGCAGAGTGGAACACGGGCATCGAGTTCCTCACCGCGGTGGGCCACATCACCGACGACACGCGCCAGGAGTTCATCCTGCTCTCCGACGTATTGGGCGCCTCGATGCAGACCATCGCCATCAACAACGAGGCGTACGGCGATGCCACGGAGGCCACCGTCTTCGGGCCGTTCTTCGTCGAGGGCTCCCCGCGCATCGACAACGGCGGTGACATCGCTTTCGGCGCCAAGGGGGAGCCATGCTGGGTCGAGGGAACCGTCATCGACACCGACGGCAAACCCGTACCTGGCGCGCGCATCGAAGTGTGGGAGGCCGACGACGACGGCTTCTACGACGTGCAGTACGACGACGACCGTGTGGCCGCGCGGGCCCATCTCTTCACCGATGAGGACGGTGGCTACCGCTTTTGGGCGGTGACGCCCACGCCGTACCCGATTCCGCACGACGGCCCCGTCGGCCGGATGCTCGCCGCGGCCGGCAGGTCGCCCATGCGCGCCTCGCACCTGCATTTCATGGTGACCGCGCCGGGCACCCGCCGACTGGTGACGCACATCTTCGTGCGCGGTGACGAACTACTCGGCACAGACACCGTCTT
Source organism: Streptomyces sp. NBC_00076 (assembly GCF_045041235.1). NCBI lineage: Bacteria > Bacillati > Actinomycetota > Actinomycetes > Kitasatosporales > Streptomycetaceae > Streptomyces > Streptomyces sp. NBC_00076. The sequence continues at coordinate 9,059,406 of NZ_CP108242.1, read as the reverse complement.
CCGCGTGAAGGAGTCACTGGTCAAGGACTTCGTACGTCAACCCGCAGGCACCCCGACCCCCGACGGCCGCCCGGTGGACGGGGACTGGTCACGAGTCAGGTTCGACATCGTGCTGGCACCCTCCGACGCGTCATGAGCGCGCTCGTCTACGCAGCCGTGGGCGCCGTTCGGGCGGCTGAACGGCACCCTCGCGCTCGCGGGCGACCGGCCCAACGGCCTGGCCGCCCATGCGATCGAGCAGGTGCTCGGTCCTGGCGATCGGAGCCAAGGACGTCTACGTGATGATGACGCTCTTCACGACGTCCGGCGCGCCCAAGCTGTTACCCAGGTGCACATATCCACTCACCGGCATCGGGCGTCAGCCAGGTCTGTACCGACCTCACCGCCTTCGAGCTCGGCCCTCTGGGGCCACAGTGCGGGAGACATACGGCATCACCACCGACGCGCTCCGCACCAGACTGGACATCCCACTAATGCCGCGGTAGCCCGAAACCTGCGGCGCACGGATTCATTCCTTCTCCTGGAGTGCCTGGGCCGCCCACACGCCTACTTCGGTTCGGGAGCGGAAACCGAGCTTTCCGAGAACGTGTTCGACATGAACCTCGACCGTTCTCGGGGAGAGCACCAGCTTCGTGGCAATGGCACGATTGGTCAGGCCCTCCGCGAGCAATGACGCGACCTCCCTCTCCCTTCGAGTGAGCAGGTCGGCCGCAGGCGTCGCGTCTGCCTGCCCCTTCTCCGCGATGTCGGCACAGCCAAGTGCCAAGCTCATTTGCGGCCCCGGCTCCAAACGCCGTCCGCTCTCGTAGACGCGTTGGAACGCCCCCTCCCCGAGTCGGTCTTGTGCGGCGCGCGTAATCTCTTCGTACCGCGAGCCCAGCACCGGGCCGAAAGCCCCGGTCCCGGTATCCAGCACGGTCCACAGTGCTGCGACAACCCCGAGCAGTTTGGCCGCCTTCTTGGGGTCGCGGTTGTCCAGGGCTATTCCAGCCATCAGGTTGATGACGAGTGCCGTGCCGAGGTCGTCCCGGAATTCGCGTTTGAGCTCAAGGCTCTGCCTGGCCAACTCACTGGCGTCGTCCAAAGCCTGACGCGTCCAGGCGTCGAAGGCCAACGCCCACAAAGCGTAGGAGCGGCCCCACGTCTCGCCCAAGCTCTCGCTCAGGCTGATGGCTTCCCGGCAGGCGCCGACACCCCTTGGTGGTCTCCCAGGGCGCTCCTGACGAACCCGAGCATGAACAGGGTCATCATCAGACCCTCTGCGTCCGACAGATCCGTGTGTCCCTTGTAGGCCACCTCAAAGGCTTCCCGGGCGGGCTCGAGATCTCCTGAGGTCAGGGCGGTCTGACCCGTCCATGTGGCAAGGTGCGTGGCCAGTCTGGGGTCCTCTACCGAGCGCACGATCTCGTCGGCCTTCCTCAGAAGGTCTTGGGCACTGGGCAGTTCACCGTGGAGTGCCGCGACCGACGCCAATGCCCAGAGTGCATTGCCACGTTCGACGGATTCGGTGGTGTCCGCGGCAAGAGCCCTCTCCAACCAGCGTCGGCCTTGGCGGAGATGGCCGGTGATCCAATAGAAGCGAAGGCTCGATGCGAGCTCCAGTGCGTCACGGGAACGGCCGGGGTCCTGGAGGAGACCGTTGAAAGCGAGCTCGAGGTTGGCGAAATCGGACTCCAGCCGCTGGAGGGAATCGACCTGGCCGGGACCGAAGAAGCTTCTCGCCGTTTGCGCCGCCCAAGCCCGGTAGTACTCCACGTGCGCGTTTCGAGAGCGGGTGTGGTCCTCGCTCTCGCGGGCGCGTTCCAAGGCGAACTCTCTCAGCGTTTCAAGAAGCCGGTACCGCATTTCTCCCCGCGTCAGCTCAGGGAGGAGGATCGACTTGGAAACCAAGCCGTCGAGCGCGTCGAGAAGCTTGGTGCCTTCCAGTGGCTCGAACCCGCACACAGCCTGGATCCCCGCAAGATCGGGGCTACCGCTGAAAGCGCCCAGTCTCGCCCAGAGCAGTTGTTCGTCCGGGGAGCAAAGGTCGTAGCTCCACCGCACCAGCGCGTCGAGCGAGTGGTGATGTGGTGTCGCTGTTGGGTCGCCGCGATTCAGGAGTTCAAATCGATCGTTGATGCGGTCCAGCAGCTCATGGACCGACAGGGACCTCAGTCTGGCGGCAGCGAGTTCGATGGCCAGCGGCATCCCGTCCAGGCGCGCGACCAGTTCCGCGACCGCCGCCGTCTCGCGCTCCGTGATCTCGAACTGGTCGTTGACGGCCTTGGCCCGGGCTTCGAGCATGGCCACGGCCGGACAGGCGCGCAACTCACCTACGCTGACTTCCCGGTCCTTTGGAGGTACGGCCAGAGGGCGGACGGTGATCACGCGCTCGCCCCGGACCCGCAGCGGCTCTCTGCTGGTGGTCAATACACGCAGCTCGCTCGAGGCGGTGAGGAGTGAGGACACAAGTCGTCGGCAACCGGGGAGCACGTGCTCGCAGTTGTCCAGGACCAGGAGCATCGAGCGGCCGGCCACGTGGCGGCGGAGCTGCTCCTCGGCGTCCATGGCGGGTAGGGCATTCAGCCCAAGGTCCTTCGCCACCGTTTCGGCGACGGTGTCCGAACTGCGTTGAGCGCCCAGCTCGACGAACCATGTCCCCTCTGTAAATGCTCGATCGAGGGTGGTCGACATCGCGGCGGACAAGGAGGTCTTGCCCACTCCGCCCGGACCGGTGAGCGTGACGAGGCGGCTGGAGGAGAACAGGTCGCGAGCAGCGGCTAGGTCGCGCTCCCGCCCGAACAGATCGGTCAACGGGGGCGCGGGTGCTCGAAAGGTGGCTGCGTGCCTGCTCATAAGGGCCATTCTCCGCCGACGTGCCACATGGGCAAACCCGTCTGCACGCACCGGTGGGTGCCTGGCCCTCTGGTCGGGCAGGACTCCAGCCTGCCGCCGGTCGCTCAGGTCAGCGGCGGCGTCCAGCCCGACCAGTTTGAGAAGCGGGACCACACTAGGGCGACTTTGGCAGTCGCTGGCGGAGCTGACCTGCACGAATCAGGAGTTCCCTACTGCCGTAAGCACTCCCCTCCGAGTGCCTTCGCCTGGCGATCGCTCCGACTGCGACGCGTGCGCCGAGCCTCTCGCAACGAAGCTCACGAAGCGCCTCGCGGCCTGGCCGCTCGGGCCACCCCGCCGGATGACCGCGCCGTAGGGCCGAAACGCGGTGGGGTCACTGAACGGAATGCCGCGGATCGCGGGCCCAGAGGTGTGCCCTGGCCTTGGCGCGGGCACGACAGCCACCCCCATCCCCGCTGCCACCAGAGCGTGGAGAGTGGAGAGCTCGGTCACCTCGATCGCGACGCGTGCACTGAACCCTGCTTCTCGGCACAGGCGGTCCGAAACTTGGCGCAGGCCGAACTCGGCCCTGAGTGCGACCATCGGCTCATGCGCCAGATCAGCGATCGCCACATGGTCGCGACCTTCGAACGCGTGGCCCGGCGGAACAGCAAGGCACAGATCCTCGCGGCCCAGCGGGATCCAGTCGAGATCGTCCGCGACCGGCTCGGGAGCCACGAAGCCGATGTCGATACCTCCTTGGCGTACGTCGTCGACGACGTCATCACAGGCGCCACCGCGGAGCTCGAACGACGTGCTCGGGGCGTGCTTGCGATAGCGGTTCAAGAGGTCCGGTATCAGCCATCCACCGAAAGAATGCACGAAACCGAGCGAAACCGAACCTCGCTCCGGATCCACCAGAGCGGCGATCCGCTCCTCACCTCTGTCAATCTCATTCATGGCCCGCACGGCGTGGGCCTGAAAGATCTCCCCGTACTTGTTGAGCCGCAACCCGTTCCGGTGGCGGTCGAAGAGCTTCACCCCCACCTTGCGCTCAAGCCGGGCCAAGGCTCGTGACAGCGTCGGTTGGCTGACGTTCAGACGCAGCGAAGCTTCCGTCATGTGCTCGGTCTGGGCCAGGGTGGTGAACCACTCGAGCTCACGCAGTTCCATGGTCATCCTCCGTCGCTGGACAGAACGATCCTTGGCGTGAAGCTGCGCCTCCGCGTTCTCAGAAACCCGTACCCAGTGGAGGTTGTCGGCGCGTGTGGGCGGCAGCTGTGCGGCCGCGCCAGGAACCGTCGATGACTGAGTGCACCCTGGATTCCCACGGCTTTCGGGGTCCCGACCGATCATCGTGGTCACATCATTTCCGCATGAGTACCTGTAGGTGGGCTCCACACTCCGCCCTCCAGCCGCCCCCCGCATTCGGATAAGCACGTATCCACTACGTAGTTCCAGGTCCTACGTACCGCAGCTGACCAGGCCTGCTCAGCGCCGGACTCACGACGCGATACGAGAGAGGCACCCATGACAATGTCGCCATCGCCACAACCTCGGATTTCGACAGCCCCGACGCAGAGCTCGTGGGCCGCGCCACTGCTTTGGTCCGGCTGATCCGCGAGTACGCTGTGCAGGGCTCCGACGCGCGTCGTGTGGCCCCGGAGGTGATGAAGGCTCTGGCGGACGCCGGCGTGTTCCGCCTGCTCGTGCCCAAGCGGTACGGCGGGCACGAAGCGACGCTGCGCACCGCTGTCGAGGCGGTGACGGAGGTGGCCCGCGGTGATGGGTCGACCGGGTGGATCGCCGCGTTGATGACCGTCGCCACCGGATTCGCCACGACATGATCCCCTCCGGACCGAGTTCGCGGCCGATACCCGAGTCCTTGTAGCCGCCGAACGGCGCGCCGAGATCGAGGGTGTAGTAGTTGAGCCCGATCGTGCCGGTGCGGACGCGGCGCACCACGGCCAGCGCGCGGTCCTCGTCGGCGCTACAGACGGACCCGCCGAGACCGACCTGGGTTCGGTAGAGATCTTGGACTGTCCGGAGTCTTCATTCGAGCCGGGGCGGTTCGGCACGTGCCTTGTGGTGAGGTGTCAAAAGCCGGATCGGTTTCGTGGTGGTGACGAGGCCGGCGTCGACGCGCCTCCCCGGCCGAGAGACCCGCATGGAGTACTGGAACCGCAACCCATGGCCGGAAACCGCGCGGTGGGAGGAGATCGCAGCGCCGGAGGAACGACTCGCGGCAGCACTGGGTGATCTCTACGAGTTCTACGAGCAGGTGGAGCCGATGCTGTCCAATGTGTTACGCGACGCCCCGACGGTCCCCTTGGCCGAACGAAGCCTCGACTCCTACCTGGCGTACATGGATCAGGCCGCGGCCACGGCGAGCGCCGGCTACGGATTGTCGGCCGATGCTGCGGCAGGGGAGACGGCGCCGGCTTCGCATGTCGTGGAACGCTCGCTGTTCGACGTGGCCATCCGGCACGCCATGGCCTTCAGCACGTGGCGGTCCGTGGTCCGCAGCAACGGCCTTTCCACGGCCGACGCCATCAGGCTGATGACCGCACTGGTGCGGTCCGCCGCCGACCTCGATGCCGCGGTATGAACCACCGCCACAATGCGCTTGTACATGCCCACGGCCGTGGGTGTGCCGATCGCAACTCAGCGCCTTCCACTCGCAGTACGGGCGGGGCACATATCCACCTCGCTCTGCGTGCGACGCGCCAGGAGCGGGCCCCGCGGCGCGGCGGCCGCCGGCTATAGGCGATGGGCCCCCCGTGCGTCCCGCCGGGAGGCGGTGCGTCAGCGACTGCCGACGGCCGTCTTCGGCGCCATAGTGGTGCGGCGGTGCGCGTGGCGGCGCACCAGGGACTACGCGTATCCCGGCCGGTGTCGTCCTGTCGCTACCCGAGCGGCGGCATCCACTTTTGACCGGAGTGCTTTGGCGAGGATGACAGCGTCCTCCATTGCCATCGAGGCGCCCTGCCCGGTCGCCGGGGAGGCCGCGTGAGCGGCGTCCCCGAGGAGCAGCATCCGCTCTGAGCGCCAGGGTGCGCCGGTCGGTATCTCGGTGGCGTTGGTGACGAGGATGTCGTCGGTGGTGGCCGCGACGATGCCGGCGGCCGCGGTGGCATCGTCGCGCAGCAGCGGCAGGAGCAGGTCGCGCCACTGGCCAGGCATGCCGTGCGCGATCTCGTCGGCGGTCAGGCGTTCTCCGGTCACGCGCGTGAACCAGTACGTCTGCCCGCCGGGCGACACCGCGTAGCCGAAGGCGGCGGCACTGCCGCGCACCATGGTGATGCGCTCGTCGTCAGCCTCCTCAACCAGGGACGTGTTGGTGCTGTAGCCGTAGAACACGCACTCGCCCGCGTAGCACGGTTGTGTGGCCGGGGCGATGGTCCGGCGGACGGTGGAGTTCAGGCCGTCGGCGCCGATGAGTAGGTCGCCGGTCGTGGTGCTGCCGTCGGTGAAGTGTGCGGTGACGCGGTCGGGGCCGTCCTGGACGGACGCCAGCGAGGCGCCGTGCCGGATGTCGATGCCTCGGTGGGCGGCCTCGTTCTGCAGGGCGGCGTTGAGTTCGCCCCGACGCAGGCACCGGTACTGGAGGACGGGGTTGTCAGCCTCGCCGAGCAGCCTCTGCGCGACCTCGGTGCCCGTGCCGTCGAGGACGCGGAGCGAGGTCAGCGGGAAACCGGCCGCGGTGACCGCGGCGGAGGCGTCGATCTGAGCGAGGGCTCGCATACCGTTGCTCGCCAGCGTGAGAAAGGCGCCGATGTCTTCGGCCGAGTCAGGGTGTGCCTCGTACACGGAGACGTCGAAGCCTGCCTTGTGCAGGGCCAGGGCCGTCGTCGTACCGGCGACCCCGCCGCCGATGACAAGTATGCGGGTCACGATGTTTCCGGCTCCTCCGTGGATGGCTTGGTGAGCTGCGCAGGTGTTCCGGTGAATGTGCCGGCGGGGTCCTGTGGGCGTGGTGTGCCCGGTCCGGGCCATGCCGCCCAGCTGCGGTCTTTCAGCGGCCTATTCGCTACGGGCGTCGCATCGGAACTTGTCCGAAAAAGATACGCGACTCAGCATACGATCACATGCCGAGGTCGCTCCCGCGCCGACGCTACCGAGACTCGCCGAGACGTACGGCGGCCGGCAAGGTGCCGCCAACCTTGCCCCCGCTGACCAGCACGTAGACGATGGCTGCGAACAGCGTCTTATCAAGGGAGTCGGCCGCTCCACCGCCTTGTGGCCGGCCCGTACCTCAGGGAGCAGCGGCCTCGCGATATCCCACAAACCGTCCGGCACGATCCAGCTCCACGTTCACGGCCCCATACCGGGTCAACGGCCACGCCAGCAAGGGCACGGTCTAAGACAGCGTGATGCCGAGTCGCTCCGCGAGCTCGTGGGCGCCGACGCCGTACGTCTCCCGGATTCGTACCCCGTCGGGACCGACGTCGAAGACGCCGCAGTCCGTGTAGACGCGGCTGACGCAGCCGATGCCGGTGAGCGGGTAGGTGCACTGCGGTACGAGCTTGGGCTCACCGGAGCGGGTGAAGAGCGTCATCATCACGTAGACGTCCTTGGCGCCGATGGCCAGGTCCATGGCGCCGCCGACAGCGGGGATGTCATCAGGTTTGCCCGTCAGCCAGTTGGCGAGGTCGCCGTCGAAGGCGACCTGGTAGGCCCCGAGGACGCAGACATCGAGGTGCCCGCCGCGCATCATCGCGAAGGAGTCGGCGTGGTGGAAGTACGCCGCCCCCGGCAGCTCGGTCACCGGGACCTTGCCGGCGTTGGTCAGGTCGGGGTCTACCGCGTCACCCTCGGCCTTGGGGCCCATGTTGAGCATGCCGTTCTCGGTGTGCAGCACCACCCCGGAGTCGGCCGGCAGGTGGTCGGCGATCTTGGTGGGCTGGCCGATACCGAGGTTGACGAAGGCGTCGGCCGGGATGTCGCGTGCGATGACGGCCGCCAGCTCGTCCATCGAGAGCCGGTGGTCGGTGCTCCTCGGCGCCCCGCCGTACGCCTGGCCGCTCGGCGTGGTGGTCGACGTGGTGGTCATCGTGCCCCCTGAACGGTGTACTGACGGGCCTTCACCTGGACGACCCGGTCGACGTAGATGGACGGAGTGACGATGGCCTCGGGGTCCAGCTTCCCGGGCTCGACGACCTCGCCGACCTGGACGATGGTCGTCGTCGCGGCCGTGGCCATGACCGGTCCGAAGTTACGGGCCGTCTTTCGGTAGACGAGGTTGCCCATCGCATCCGCGACGTGCGCGCCGATCAACGCGTAGTCGCCCCCGATGGGGTACTCGAGCAGGTACTTCCGGCCGTCGATCTCACGCTCCTCCTTGCCCTCGGCCAGCGGCGTGCCGACCGCGGTCGGGCAGTAGAACGCGCCGATACCGGCACCGGCCGCGCGCATCCGCTCGGCGAGGTTGCCCTGCGGCACCACCTCCAGCTCGATCTTCCCCTCGCGGTAGAGGCCGTCGAAGACCCAGGAGTCGGCCTGGCGCGGAAAGGAGCAGAGCACCTTGCGCACCCGGCCGGCGGCCAGCAGCGCGGCCAGCCCGACGTCACCGTTGCCGGCGTTGTTGGACACGATCGTGAGGTCCTTCGCACCCTGCCGGATCAGCGCGTCGATCAGATCGAACGGCATCCCGGCCAGGCCGAAGCCGCCGACGAGAACGGTGGAGCCGTCCTCGATACCGGCGACCGCCGCATCCGCGCTCTCGACAATCTCCGCCCGGCTCACCGACCCTCCCCCGTGACATCGCAGTTCTCCAGTACGACGGCCAGTCCCTGACCGACCCCGATGCAGATCGCGGCGACACCGTAACGCTGCCCCGTCTCGCGCAGCACCTTGGCCAGCGTGGCGAGGACGCGTCCGCCCGAGGCGCCCAGCGGGTGTCCGATCGCGATGGCGCCGCCCTTCTGGTTGACGATGGCGGGGTCGACCTTCCACGCGTCGAGGCAGGCGAGCGACTGCACGACGAAGGCCTCGTTCAGCTCGACCGCGCCCACCTGGTCCCAGCCGATCCCGGCCCGGGCCAGCGCACGGTTCGCGGCCTCGACCGGGGCGTAGCCGAAGGCCTGCGGCTCCAGCGCCATCACGCCGCGGCCGGCGATGCGGGCGATCGGGTCGGTCCCGATCGTTTCCCCGGCACTCTCGCTGCCCAGCAGCACCGCGGAGGCGCCGTCGTTGAGCGGGCTTGCGTTGCCCGCGGTGATGGTGCCGCCCTGGTCCGGGGTACGGAAGACCGGCTTGAGTCCGGCCAGCACCTTGGGCGTGGATCCGGCTCGGATGCCCTCGTCGCGGGCCAGGCCCTCGCCTTCGACCGGCACCACCAGGTCGTCGTAGAAGCCCGACTCCCAAGCCTGGTGGGCGAGTTGGTGGGAGCGGGCGGCGAACTCGTCCTGCCGCTCGCGGGAGATGTTGAAGCGCTCCTGGAGCTGCTCGTTGGCCTCGCCGAGGCTGACCGTCCACTCCTTCGGCATGCGCGGGTTGACCAGCCGCCAGCCGAGCGTGGTCGAGACCGCGGTGACGTCACCGGCCGGGAACGGCTTCGCCGACTTGGGCAGCACCCACGGCGCCCGCGTCATCGACTCCACGCCGCCGGTCAACACCACCTCGGCATCGCCGGACTCGATCGTGCGGCTGGCCGTCATCGCCGCGTCGAGGCTGGAGCCGCAGAGCCGGTTGACCGTGATGCCGGGCACGCTCACCGGGAGCCCGGCGAGCAGCGCCGCCATGCGGCCGACGTTGCGGTTCTCCTCGCCGGCGCCGTTGGCGTTGCCCCACACCACGTCGTCGATCGCGGCGGGGTCGAGACCCGGCACCCGGGCCAGCGTCGAGGTGATCGCGGCCGGCGAGATCGTCGGGGCGGACGCCGGCCAGCGCGCCGTTGTAGCGGCCGAACGGCGTGCGGGTGGCGGAGTAGAGGAAAGCACTCATGGCAGGCACGCTAATCCCCGGCCGCGATATTCTGAAGTACGCATATCCGAGCCAATTGATATGGACGACATATGGATCTGCGTCACCTGCGGTACTTCGTGGCGGTGGCCGAGGAGCGCCACTTCGGTCGCGCCGCCGAGCGGCTCCACATGGCCCAGCCGCCGCTGTCCCAGCAGATCCGCCAGCTCGAGGCCGAACTCGGCGTACAGCTGCTCCACCGCACCACACGCCGCGTCGACCTCACCGAGGCCGGCCGGGCCTACCTGGAGCGGGCGCGCGGGATCCTCGCCGACGTCGACGGGGCCGCCCAGCACGCACGACTCGTCGCCGCCGGCTCGGTGGGCCACCTCGCGATCGGCTGCGTGGGCTCGGCGACGTACAGCCTCCTGCCCGCGCTCTCACGGCGGCTCACGGAGGAGCTTCCCGGCGTCGACTTCTCCTTCCGCGGCGAGATGCTCGCACCCGACCAGGTCGAGGCACTGCGCACCGGCGCGATCGACGTCGGGCTGCTGCGCCCTGTGGCGGCCGGCCTCTCCCTCACCGTGCACACCCTGCGCCGGGACCGGCTCGTCGTCGCCGTACCGGCCGACCACCCGCTCGCCCGCCGGAAGCGCCTGAGTGCCGCGGACCTCGCCGGTGCGAACCTGATCGTGCACTCCGCCGATCGCCGGTCGGTGATGTACGACGTCGTGCTGAGCCTTCTGCGGGACGCCGGTGTGGAGCCGCGCATCCGCCACGAGGTCGGCGAAACCTCGACACTGATCACGCTCGTGGCCGGCGGCCTCGGCGTCGCGGTCGTGCCCGAACCGGTGACCGCGTTGGCGCTCGACGGCGTCGCCTACCTACCGCTGGCCGGGGCCGGCGCGCGCGTGGAACTGGCCGTCGCCCACCGCGCCGAACGCTCCGAGCCGCACCTGGCCCGCACCGTGGGGATCATCCAGGCGATGTTCTGAGACGCCCACGAGCGCGTTGAACTGGTCTCCTTCGGGGGCCCTGCATCAGAAATCAGCCGGACCCACAGCTCGCGACGGCGGCAGCAACCCTCAATACAGCGGCCGCGCCAACCAATCGGAAGCCCTACGCGACGACTTTCGCAACCGAATCACGAACCCGCTGCGCGATGCGGTCGTCCGTGGTGTCGCCCGCCCCGCCCACGCCGATCGCGCCGATGACCTCCCCGTCGGCCGTCACGATCGGCACGCCGCCGGCGACCGGCAGAAGGTTGGCATCTACCAGGTGGGGAGGCGCCACCTGCATCTGTGGGGACGCAGCGAAGGCCACGAACTTGCCTTTCGGGACACCGCTCACGGCCGAACCGCAGGCCACGGCAGAGCTCACTGCGTTGACACCCCGAGAAGGTACCGGCAGGCGACGTTCACCAACTCATCAGTGAGTTGACGCCACGTCAGCGGGCGGTCGGACTCGAAGAGTTCGCCGTACAGCACACGGTTCTGGCAGGTCCCGTAGATCAAGCGATAGACGACATCCACGCGCACCTCCGGCTCCGGCGCGTCGATCATCGACATGATCGGTTCCAGGAACTGTCGGAAGACACGGACGGCGTCGATGGCGGCCTCGGAGCCGACCCGGGCGACCGCGGGATCGGTGGCGCCCGCGGCGAGGAAGACGCGCATCAGGCGCTCGTGCGCCTGAAACGTCTCAGTGAGTCCGGTGACCGCCGAGGCGACGAGCGCGGCCGGATCCGCGCGCAGCGGCGTGAAGCGGCGGACGATGTCGGCGCGGAACTGGTCGATCATGTCGTGCTGCAACGCCGCGATCAGACGGTCCTTGTCACCGAACCGCCGATAGACGCTGCCCACCGAGACCCCCGCCCGGGAAGCGACGGCCGCGACGGTGAGCGCTTCGGTGCCGCCCTCTTCAAGCAGGGCCGTGCCTGCTTCCAGGATCCGCTGCTGGGTCAGTCGGCTGCGTGCTTGTTGCGCCGGCGGCAGATCGAGCGACGGTTCGATACTCACCGCACCAGCGTATACGCCGTCAACATCCCCTCCGGCAGGCCCAGCACGCGGCGTCGCCGGACCACCATCAGCGGTGCGCTTGGCCGCCGTTCCGCGCCACCAGGCCTTCTGTCGACCGACCACTTCCCCGGCCGGCGAGCACCTGAACCTGACCCTTGACGCACTCGCAGGTTAAATGCGAATGTGAATTAACAATCCTATTTGAGGTCGCACACGAAGGTGTCCCTCGCAGGTGTTTCCCCACAGCCCTGCCTGCTCCATCCGCTGTGCACCCGAGCCGCACGGGAGACAGAACGATGACCACCACTTCAGAGGTCGACACCGGCACGGCCTACGGCCGCCCGAAGCCCTCGTACAACGCCCGCCTCCGCGAGGTGGGACCCGGTACCCCCATGGGCGAGGCGCTGCGCCGCTACTGGCACCCGGTCGCCAGCTCCGAAACGCTGATCGCCGGCGCCCTGCCGCAGAAGACCCGCGTCCTGGGCGAGGACCTGGTCGTCTTCCGGGACGGGCAGGGCAACCCCGGCGTCGTGATCGAGCGCTGCACCCACCGCGGCGCCAGCCTCTTCTACGGCCGCGTCGAGGACGACGGCATCCGCTGCTGCTACCACGGCTGGAAGTTCGACGTCCGGGGCCGCTGCATCGAGCAGGCCTGCGAGCCGGCCCTGGGGCGCAGGCGCGACGCCGCCCGTCAGCCGTGGTATCCCGTCGAGGAGCGCTACGGCCTGGTCTTCGTCTACATGGGCCCGCCCGAGCTCAAGCCCGAGCTCCCCCGCTACGACGCGCTGGAGAACCCGGCGGAGGACGAGAAGTACCTCGCCAGCTGGCCGGTTCCCCACGCGGCGGTCACCGGCATGCCGTCGGACTTCAGTTGGCTCAACCTCTACGAGAACTCCGCCGACCCGTCGCACGTCACCTGGCTCCACTCCACGCACAGTGGATACCAGATGATGGGCACCGGCACCTTCGGCTACCCCGAGAACTTCTTCGACCCGGCCACCATCGCCGAGCGTCTGACGTACGAGCGCACGGACCACGGCCTGAAGCAGACCCAGCGACTCGAGGTCGAGGGCGAGGACGGCGAGGTCACCGAGCTCGGCTTCACGATGGAGCAGTTCCTTCCCAACGTCTTCGGCCTGCCGGACTTCGTGACCGTCACCCCCGACAAACGGCCGGACCAGTTGCTGTGGGTCGTGCCCTCCGACGACACCAGCCACCGGCTCTTCTTCTCGATCCGCACGAACGATCCCGAGCGCGTGGTCCGCTTCGCCTTCGGTATCACGCAGAACGGCAAGCAGAACCACGAGCTGACCGACGAGGAGCGCCAGAGGTTCCCCGGTGACGCGGAGGCCCAGGGCTCGCAGGGAGCGATCACCCTGGACTCCGAGGAGACCCTGGCCACCCAGGACCGCGGTGTCGTCATGCTGCGCCGCCTGCTGCTCGCGATGGTCGACGACGTCGAGGCCGGGCGCGACCCGATCAACATCGTCCGCGACCCGTCGGTGGTCCACCGCGCCGAGTCCGGCCTCTTCACCCTCGGCAAGCGTCCTGCGGGCGGCGACGCCGACGCCCCGGCCGCGGCTGGTGTCTGAGCAAGAATGATGAGCTTTGAGTGGCTCGACACCATCGTGGCCGCCCGGCGCGACGCGACCGCCCGGGTCGTGGTGCTCGAACTGGTCAGTCCCGACGGCGCCGAGCTCCCGGAGTTCGCCGCCGGTGCCCACGTGGACGTACTGGTGGACGACGCCGCCGGACTGGTCCGCCAGTACTCCCTGTGCGGGCCGCCGCACGACCGCACCCGGTACCGGCTGGCAGTGCTGGCCGAGACGGCGTCGCGCGGCGGCTCGCTGGGGATGCACCGGCTCCGCGAGGGCGACAGGCTGCGGATCTCCCTGCCGCGGAACAGGTTCGGGGTCTCGGACGAGGCACGTCGCCATGTGCTGGTGGCCGGCGGTATCGGCGTGACTCCCCTGTTGGCCATGGCGCACGAGCTCGAAGCCAGGGGCGCGGAGTACGAGTTGCACTACTGCGCCCGAAGCCGGGCGGTCTCGGCGTTCGCCGACGAGCTGGAGCACAACCCCCGCGTTCGGCTCCACTTCGACGACGGCCCCGAGGACCAGCGATTCAGCACCGCCACCGACATCGGCCCGCCCGACCCCGACACGGTGGTCTACGTCTGTGGTCCCGGCGGCTTCATGGACTTCGTGATCTCGTACTCTCTCGAAGCGGGATGGCCCTCCGAAGCGATCCACAAGGAGCGCTTCGCACCCGTGGAGGACGTCGCCGCCCACACGGCCGGCGGGGCTTTCACGGTGCGGCTCGCCAAGACCGGCGGCGAGTTCGAGATCAAGGACGGCGAGAGCGTCCTCGATGTCCTGCTCGCGGCCGGCGTCGACGCCCCCTACTCCTGCCAGCAGGGAATCTGCGGCGAGTGCATCGTCCGCGTACTCGCCGGCGAGCCCGACCACCGCGACGACATCCTGACCGACCGTGAGCGCGCCGACGGCATGTTCACCACGTGCTCATCACGAGCACACTCACCGATTCTGGAGCTGGACCTATGACGTCAACGACGTCCACCACATCGACAGCACCCACCGGCACCATCGAGGCGGTCGAGCAGGCGGAAGCCGCCTGGCTCGTGGCTCTCACCGAGGGCGAAGAAGCGATGACCGCACTCCTGCTGGCGGACTTCCGGGGCGTCCACGGCCCGGTCGGGAAGATCGACGACGGCAAGACCTTCGCCCATTTCACCTGGACCCGCCGCCGCCACGTCTTCGCGAAGGCCGAGAATCTCAGCATCACGGTGCACGGCACCACCGCGATCACCACGTGCCTCCAGGAGATGCACATCGTCTTCGACGAGAACCTCCCGCCGTTCCCGGTCCAGGAGGCGGTGACGCGGGTGTGGGAGGAGACCGCGGAGGGCTGGCGCCTGGCGCACCTGCACCAGGCCAAGCGCATGCCGCCGGGCTGAGACACGAGAAACACGAGGCCCGGGAAGGCCGCACGCCCTGAACCCTCACGCCACTGTTCGATGAACGGACATGAGGGTTCAGAGCGTGACGCCGGGGGCGGAGAGTTCCACCGGAAGGTTTCGTGCGGCGACCGCCGCTGTCGTAGAGGTGAGGCACCACATGTCAGCCACTGAGACCGAGGCACCCACGTCCGGCGCGGTTCGGACCAGCGACCTCCTCATCGCGGGCGAGCACGTCGCGGCCAGGGACGGCCGCTACTTCCATACGACCGAGGCCCTCACCGGTGAGCCGATCGCGCGGGTCGCGGCCGCCTCCGTCGAGGACGTCAACCTCGCTGTGGACGCGGCTGCGGCCGCCCTTCCGGAGTGGTCGAGCCTCCCGCCGGCCGCGCGCCGGTCGGTTCTGGAGCGGGCCGCCGTCCTGCTCGGCGAGCGCACCGACGACATCGTCGCCACGATGAGCCGCGAGATGGGCGCCACCCTCCCCTGGTGCGGCTTCAACGTGCACGTCGCGAAGGGCATGCTCGTCGAGGCGGCGGCCCAGGCCTACGCGGCCGTCGGCGAGGTCATCCCGTCGGACGTGCCCGGCCTCACCGCCCTCGGCGTACGTCAGCCGGTCGGCGTCGTCGTCGGCATCGCACCGTGGAACGCGCCCCTGATCCTCGGCGTACGCTCCATCGTGTGGCCGCTGGTGTGGGGCAACACCGTGGTGCTGAAGTCCTCCGAGCAGACGCCGCTCACCCAGGCCGCCATCGTCCAGGTGCTGCACGACGCCGGCGTGCCCGCCGGAGCGGTCAACCTCATCAGCAACGCGCCCGAGGACGGTCCGAGCGTCGTCGAGGCGCTGATCGCCCACCGCGCCGTGACGCGCGTGAACTTCACCGGGTCCAGCCGGGTCGGCCGCATCATCGGCGAACTCGGCGGTCGCCACCTCACCCGTGTCGTGCTCGAACTCGGTGGCAAGGCACCTTTCCTCGTCCTTCCGGACGCCGATCTGGAGGAGGCCGCCGCCGCGGCCAGCTTCGGCGCCTTCATGAACCAGGGCGAGATCTGCATGTCGACCGAGCGCGTCATCGTGGACAGGACCGTCGCCGACGAGCTCTCCTCCCGCCTGGCCGAGCGTGCCGCCAAGCTCGTCGTCGGACCCCCGAGCGACCCCACCTCACAGATCGGCCCGCTGGTCCACACCGCCGCCCGCGACCACGTGGTCGAGTTGATCGAGGACGCCCGCGCCAAGGGTGCGCAGGTCCTGTCGGGCGGCACGGCCGGCGGCCTGTTCGTGCACCCCACCGTGCTGCGCGGGGTCACGCCGGACATGCGCATCTACACCGAGGAGACCTTCGGACCGGTGGTCTCGATCATCGAGGTGGATTCGACCGACGAAGCCGTCACGGTGGCCAACGACACCGAGTACGGGCTCTCCGCCGCGGTCTTCGGCAAGGACGCGGCCACCGCGCTCGACGTGGCCCGCCGGATCAAGTCGGGCATCTGCCACATCAACGGCGCCACCGTGCACGACGAACCCCAGATGCCGTTCGGCGGTGTCGGCGCCAGCGGCTGGGGCCGGTTCGGGTCCCGCGCCGCGCTGGAGGAGTTCACCGAGCTGCGCTGGATCACGATCCAGTCGGGATCCCGCCACTACCCCATCTGACATGCGGCGAGGTCGTACGGCGCACGTGACACGGCGTGCGCCGCGTCCCCGGCCCTTGCTCCCATGGCTGTGGGGGCTTGCCGCGGCCTTCAGCCCGGCGGTGGGAGCGGCATGGCTGGCGGACGCCCGAGAAACAGAGGCCTTCCAGCGGCTCGACCGCGAGCTGGAGGAGTTCTTCCGGTCCGTCTGACGAGCCCCTGTACCAGCATGTCCACCCCTCCGAGGAGTCAACAATGTCGCAGGCCCACAACGACCGCCACGAGATACGGCGGCTCATCGAGAACTGGGCGCTGTGGCGCGATGCCGGGGACTGGGGCCGCTTCGCCACGGTCTGGCATCCGCGTGACGGCTGGATGAGCGCCACCTGGTTCCAGGGCAGCGCCACCGACTTCATCAAGGCCAGCCGTGAGGGCTTCGAGAACGGAGTCAGCATCCTGCACTTCCTGGGCGGCCACACCGCGGACATCGTCGGCGACCGGGCCGTCGCCCAGACGAAGATGACGATCAATCAGCGCGCGAGCGTCGACCGTGTCGAGGTCGATGTCGTGTGCACCGGCCGCTTCTACGACTTCCTCTCCCGCCACGAGGGTCGCTGGACCCTGGTGCGCCGGCAGCCGGTCTACGAGAAGGACCGGCTCGACGTCGTCGACCCCGCTGCCTCCCTGACGTTGGACCCCGAACTCCTGAACCGGTTCCCGACCGGCTACCGGCACTTGGCCTACCTACAGACCAAGGCGGGTTTCACGGTGAAGGACGGACTTCCCGGCCTCACCGGCACAGCGGTCGAGCAGCTCTACGGTGAAGGCAAGCAATGGCTGGCGGAGGCCCGATGAAGTTCACACACGAAACGCTTCCCCAGCGGGTGGTGTTCGCGGCCGGGGAGTCGCCCTCCGCCGTGGCCGCGGAGGTCGAGGCCCTCGGCGGCTCCAAGGTCATGCTGATCGCGTCGAACCGCGAGAAGGAACTGGCCGACCCGATCGCCCAGGAGATCCCGGTCGTCCTGCGTCACGAAGAGGTCGTCATGCACGTACCGGTCGAGGTCGCCGGGCGAGCCCTCCGGACGGCGGTCGACGCGGGCGCGGACATCCTGGTCAGCGTCGGCGGCGGCTCGACCACGGGGCTGGCCAAGGCGGTGGCGCTGACCACCGGGCTGCCGATCGTCGCGGTGCCCACCACCTACGCGGGCTCCGAGGCGACCAACGTGTGGGGCCTGACCGAAGGCGAGACCAAGACCACCGGCGTGGACAACAAGGTGCTGCCCGCCTCGGTCGTCTACGACGCCGGCCTGCTGACCACGCTGCCGGGCGACATGACCGTGGCCAGCGGCCTGAACGCGATGGCGCACTGCATGGACTCCATGTGGGGGCCGCGTGCCGACCCGATCGACCGGGCGCTGGCGCAGGAGGGCATCCGCGCACTGGCGACCGGGCTGCCAGCGGTGGCCGACGACTCGACCGGCGTCGAGGGCATCGAGCAGACGCTGTACGGCGCCTACCTCGCCGCGGTCGCGTTCGCCTCGGCCGGCTCCGGGATGCATCACAAGATCTGCCACGTCCTCGGGGGCATGTTCAACCTCCCGCACGCACAGACCCACGCGGTCGTGCTGCCCTACGTGCTGGCCTTCAACGCCCCGCACGCCCCCGAGGCGGAGGCCCGTATCGCCCAGGCCTTCGGCTCCCGGAAGGCCGGCGCCGGCCTGGCCGCCCTGCGCGAGGCGCTGGACGCGCCGAGGGCGCTGCGCGACTACGGCATGCCCGAGGACGGCATCGCCAAGGCGCTGGGGCCGATCACGCAGGCGATTCCGGCCAACAACCCCACGCCCGTCACGGACGAGAACCTGACCGCGCTGCTCAAGGCGGCGTGGGCCGGCTGCCCGATCAACTGAAGGAGGCCGTCATGGCTACCTACGTCAACCCCGGCTCGGTCCGGGCGGATGCGCACGGCGCCATCTGCCGCGAGGTGTCGCCGGAGCAGCAGGCGGTCGAGCAGCAACTCGTCGACAACGTCGTGGCCTCCTTCGACGCCTGCCCGGACCCCCGACTGCAGGAGGTCATGACCTCACTGGTCAAGCACCTGCACTCCTTCATCCGCGAGGTCCGGCTGACCGAGGAGGAGTGGGGGACGGCGATCGAATTCCTCACCAGGGCCGGCCACATCACCGACGAGGTCCGGCAGGAGTTCATCCTGCTCTCCGACACCCTCGGAGCGAGCATGCAGACGATCAACGTCAACAACCAGGCCTACCAGGGCGCCACCGAGGCCACCGTCTTCGGGCCGTTCTTCGTCGAGGACTCCCCCGCCATCGAACTCGGCGACGACCTGGCCTTCGGTGCCCCCGGTGAGCCCTGCTGGGTCGAGGGCACCGTCACCGACACCGACGGCACCCCGCTCGCCGGTGCGCTCATCGAGGTCTGGGAAGCCGACGAGGACGGGCTCTACGACGTGCAGTACGAGGCCGGCAAGCGCGCCGGCCGGGCGCACCTCTTCTCCGCGGCCGACGGCAGCTACCGCTTCTGGGGCCTCACCCCGACGCCGTACCCCATCCCCGACGACGGACCCGTCGGCAAGATGCTCGACGCGGTCGGCCGCTCACCACTGCGCGCCAGCCACCTGCACTTCATGGTGTCCCACGAAGGGGCACGCACGCTGGTGACCCACATCTTCCCCGAGGGCGACCCCATCGGCCGCAAGGACACCGTCTTCGGCGTGAAGGACTCCCTGATCAAGCGGTTCGAACAGCAGCACGCCGGTACACCGACACCCGACGGGCGCGTCATCGACGGCACGTGGAGCCGGGTCCGCTTCGACATCGTCCTCGCCCCGACGGGCGTTTGACCTGCCTGCGGCTCCGGCCGAGGAGGCAGGTCCTGCCACGCGGGCGGCGTGCCGCTTCAGAATGGCCGTCTGGTCGCCGACGACGTCCGGCTGCCGGAACGCCACGCCGGAGTCGGCGGCCTGGCGCCGCTCCGACTCTCGCCGGGCTGCGCCCCGGGGGAAGTCGATGTGACTCCCCCGGGCTGGAGGATCAAGGCGACCCGGCGTGCCGGCCTGGCAGGGGCCCGCCTCGACGGGGGCCGGGGCAGGATCGAAACGGCCGGTGACGGCCGGAGCGGCGGCGAGGGTGGGGGCGCGCGAAGCCGGCGTGCCTCCCGCCATGAGAGTCATGCGGCCGGCGTTCACGTCAGCGGACCAGGCGCACTTCGCGCAGCCGGATAGTGGTTGCGGGGCCGGCCACTTCGAATCGAACCTTGACGGGTCCGGCGGGACGGTCCGTGTCGAGCGGGAACACCTTGGAGATTTCCGCGCCTTCGCAATCCGGGGAGGGCCTGATCGTGCCCAGTGCTTGTCCGTCGACCAGCACCCGGGTCGGCCCGCGCTTCCGTCCGAGAGGTGGGTCACCTGAATGCCGGTGGCGGCACCGTCCCGGTCTGCCAGGCGGTAGGACCACCATCCGGTGGCGGCCCGCCACCTCAGCCCGTCGGTGAGGCCGGACCACGTGTCGTGTCCCAGGAACCGGTGGTCGCTTTCGGGCTGCTGCTCGCCGGCGGCAACGGTGTCGACGGTGCGATCGTGCAGCGCGAGTGCCGCCTCGTCGACCGCGCGCAGCTCCGCCCGCCGTTCCTGGAGGCGTTCCGGTTCCGCCAGGGGGAAGTAGAGGTGGTAGCGGGAGTCGTGGATGCCGGCGAACGGGACGAGGGTGACGGACTCACCCGGTCGCGCGTCCACGTGCTCCAGGGCGAACGCCAACCGGTCCGGGGCGAGTCGGCATACGCCGGCCGCCCGATCGGAGGTGCTGTGGGCGAGCACGACGGGCAGGCGCTCCAGGGGGCGCAACGGGCCGCCGGCGACATGCTCCATCCGGGAGTCGTCGGCAAGGAGCCCGACCAGGTCGTTCCGGTCGCCCTCGCCGCGAGGACCGTCGGTCCGAAGCGGTACGACACCCAGGGTGAGTCGTCACTGCCATGGCGTTCCAGACCGTCGGAGCGCTTTCGTCGCGCACGCACCTCGACACCCGGCCCATTGGTCAGGCCGGCAGCAACTCCGTGAAGTCGCGCACAGGTCGCGAACCGTCCCAGCCGACCGATGCCCGCCAGACGGAGGTGAAGATGCCCCGCGTTGTCTCGTTGTCCTGAACGAGCTCGATCATCCCCGGGGCGTCTTCACCCGTGTCCAGGAAGAAGACCTCACCCCCTGGGGCCCGGTCGTGAAAACGCACCGACGCTCCGCTCGCCTCACGGCGTTCGACCTCTTCCTTGACGTTCGGCACGGCCTTGGCGACGTGATGGAAGCCGTAGCCATGATGTTCGTAGGCGTCCTTGTAGATGGAAGGCTCCTTGTCGAGGGTCTGGATGAGCTCGACCATCATGTGCCCCGAGAAGGCGAGGGCGAGGGTGAACTCGGCCTTCCCCGGCTCACCCCGGTAGGTGGAGCCCTCGCCGCCGATCCTCCCGTTCACGAACCAGGGCCCAACACCGAGTTCGTCGGTCCACCAGCGCATCCCGGCCGTGAGGTCGGGAACCGTGTACGCGAACTGAATGACGGCGTCGGTCGGCTGACCGAAGGGAAACTCCATGGTGGTTGTCCTCGCTGGTCTCTATGCCGACGGGCGGGTGAAGCCGGTGGCGCCGCCGTCCACCGGGAGGGCCGCGCCCGTGATGTAGCCGGCTTCGGATGAGGCCAGGAAGAGCACTGCGTCGGCGAGTTCGTCCGGTTCTCCTTCTCGGAGCATGGGAGTGCTGAGCCTGACCCGCTCCCGGAATGCCTCGGCTCCGCCGGGCGGAAGGCCCGTCGTACGTGCCGCGATGTCGGTGTTCATGCCGCCCGGAATGACGATGTTGACCCGGATCCCGTCGCCGATGACTTCGGCGGCGAGGATGCGTGTCAGGTGCTCCAGCGCGGCCTTGCTGGTCCCATAGGCGGACGTTCCCGCGCTGGCCCTTCGACCGGCCGCCGAGCCGCAGAAGACGACGGCCCCGCCGGGTGCGAGCAAGGGCCTGAGCCCCTGCATGAGGAAGAACGAGCCCTTGACGTTGGTGTCGAACACCATGTCCCAGGTGGCTTCGTCCATGTCGTCGAGGCGCTTGATGCCCGCCTGCCCGGCGTTGAGGAAGGCGGCACCAAGGTGGTCGACCTGTGCGGCGACCTCCGCGACGGCGGCCTTGATGCCGGCCACCGAGGAGAGGTCGGCCGCCACGGCGATCGTGCCCTCGCCGATCAGATCGCTCGCGAGCTTCAGCTGTTCCGGGTCCCGCGCGATGATGACCACGCGTGCACCCTCGCGCGCGAAGGCCTGTGCGGCCGCCAGACCCAGGCCTCTGCTGCCGCCGGTGACGAGACAGTTCTTTCCGAGGAAACGCCGACGCCGTTCCTCGACGGCCCCGTCGCTGCTTCCGGCATCAGTCGTGTCGTTCATGGTTCTCCTTCGTGGGGGATCAGGAGTGGCAGTTCAGGAGTGGCAGTTCATGCGTCGATCTCGATGCCGCCGAACGGAGCTCCGCCGTTCAGGACGCGCTCCTCCGGAGGAACGGGCGCGAGGCTCACGCGGACGTCGATGCACGTCGGCCGTCCTGCCGCCAGGGCGGCCTCGATCGCCGGGCGAAGCTGGTCGAGTTCGGTGACGTCGACGCCGTCCGCGCCGAGAGCCCGTGCCACGCCGCTGTAGGAGCCGTTCTGCAGGCGGTTGTTGGTGACGCGGTCCTGCCCGAAGAGGAACTGCTGGGTGTGCAGGGTGGCGCCCCAGGCTTGGTTGTTGAGGACGATCACGACGACCGGGAGGCCCGCGCGTACCAGGGCGTCGAACTCGGCGAGGCTGTAGCCGACGGCACCGTCGCCGGTGACGAGGATCGTCGCCTTGTCGGGGGTGGCGTACTGCGCTCCCAGGGCCACTCCGAAGTTGCTGCCCATCGAGCTGAGGTAGCCGTGTCCGAGGTAGTGGGCCAGCGGCGCGAGGGCGATGGTCTCGGAGAGCCAGAGCTCGGTCAGGGCGCCGTCGACGACCACGGTGGCGTTGTCGGGGACGCTCTCGGCGATCGTGCGGACCGCGAGGTACGGGTGGATCGCGGCGTCCTCGTGCTCCTCGGTCTCGGCGGCGAGTGCGGACCGGCGGGTGTCCGAGACGTCCCGCAGGGTCGTGAGCCAGTCGTCGCGGCCGGCGGGAACGGGGCTGTCGCCCACTCGCTCGTTCAGCAGGCCGAGCGTGCCGACCGGGTCTGCCTGGATGCCGAGTTCGACCTCCTGGAGGCGGCCGAGCTCACGGCCGTCGGGGTCGATCTGGAAGATCCGCGCGCCCTTCGGGAGCAGTTTGCCCGTGCCGAACTGGGTGGCCAGTCCGAAGCGCAGCCCGAACAACAGGACCAGGTCGGGCCGCTCCTCCTCGGGGACGGTGGCCAGGGTCTGGACGAGACCGACGTGCTGCTCGGAGCCCACGATCGCCCCGAGGCCCTCCCAGTCGGAGAAGAGGGGCACTCCCGTACGCGCGGCGAACTCGTGCAAGTGGGCCCGTGCCTCGGCGGTGACGAAGGACTTGCCGACCACCGCGATCGGCCGCCGGGCTGCGGCGATCGCCTCGATGATCCGGTCGACGCCACCGGCGGGGGCGATGCCGGTGCCGTCGATGTCGAGGCGGTAGTCCTCGACATCCTCCGCGTCGACCTGCTGGCGCAGGACGTCCCAGGGAATGTCGAGGAGCACCGGGCCCTTGGGCTCCGACTGCGCGATGCGGATCGCCTGGGCGACCAGGCGAGGGATCAGCTCGGTACGGGTGACGCGGTGCGCGAACTTGGTCACCGGGGCCGCCATGGCGACCTGGTCGAAGCCGGCCTGCTGGTCGTTGATCTGGTCCGTCTCGAGGGGGCCGGAGCCGGCGATGTAGAGGACGGGGGTCCGGTCCAGATGGGCGTTTGCGATGGAGGTCAGGACGTTGGTGAAGCCGCCACCGGCCGTGACGACGGCGACACCGAGGTCCCCGGTGACCCGCGCGTAGCCCTCGGCCGCGTGGCCGGCGTTCATCTCGTGGCGGACGTCGACGATGCGGAGCTTCGCGTCCAGGGCGTCCTGGAAGATGCCGTCGACGTGTGCTCCGTTCAGGCCGAAGGCGACGTTGACTCCGGCTCGCTGCAGAGTTCGCACGACGAGCCCACTACCGGTTGCGGGTGCCATTGGGTGATCCGCCCTTCGGGACGTACTCAGGGATTGGAACAGGGCCATGTCGCGGGCCGTCCGTACCGGAGTCTCGGGTGTGGCCCGGGGGACGGCAATGGCCGTGTTCGTTGGATGGTCAACGCCTTGTTCGACGGGGAAGGTCGAGACCCGTCGACCGGGCCCGCCGGGCCGGAGCGTCGGGGAACTCACACCGAGGCCGTGACGGCGACCTCGGGGTCGTACTCGTAGATCCAGCCGTTCGCCCTGAGTGGGTCGGCCTGCGAGTACGCCAGGTCGCGGGCCTGCTGCTCGGGGCCGTCCGGAAGGTGGTTGATGTGGGACCTTCCGTGCGACACCTCCTGCAGACGTGCCGTGCGGCGTCGACGGAGTTCTTCGTAGCGTCCCAGCGCCGCCAACGGGCTGTCCGGGTCCTCCGCGAGACAGAGGGCCAGGACGGCGCCGTCCTCGATCGCCTGGGCAGCGCCCTGGGCGAAGAACGGGAACATCGGGTGGGCCGCGTCACCCAGCAGGGTCGCGCTGCCGCGGTTCCAGTTGTCGAGGGGCTCGCGGTCGAGCAACGCCCAGCGTCCCGGTGTCTCGGCCGACCTGATCAGCTCCACCAGACGCGGATCCCAACCGTCGAACTCGTCGAGAAGTTCCCCGAGCGTCGCGGTGGCCGTCCACGACTCGACACTGCTCGCGCCGGCCGGTGCGAAGGCGACGAGGTTGACGTACTCCCCGCCGGAGACCGGGTAGTGCACGAGGTGGTGGTCGGGGCCGATCCACAGGGTCTGGGCGCGTCTCCTGGCGAATTCGGGCGCCTTACTCGCGGGCACGAGGGCCCGGAAGGCGCAGATGCCCGACTCCCTGGTCTGAGTCGGCCCGACGATCGCGCTACGCACGCGTGAGTGGACTCCGTCGGCACCGATGAGGATGTCCGGGCGAACTGTTTCGCCGTCCTCGAACCGCAGCACCGCCTGGTCGCCATCGAACTCGACCGAGACGCAGCGCCTGCCGAGATGGAGCGAGTGCTCGGGGACGGCCGACCTCAAGGCATTCAGCAGGTCGGCGCGGTGGGCGGTGTAGGTGTGCTCGCCGTACAGGCGTTTGCACCCGTCCTGGAGGTTCTCCGCGGAGAGGACGGCGCCGTTCTCCCAGCGCCGGAACTCCCAGCCGATCTCCATCTGCACCGCGCGCTCGATGAACCGGTCCAGCACGCCGAGACGCCGCAGCAGGCGGGCGGCGTTTGGGGCGATCACCAGGCCGGCACCGACCTCGGTGAGGGCTGCGGCCTGCTCGTAGACGTCACTGTGGAAGCCCTGGTCGCGGAGGAAGGCCGCGGCAGCGAGGCCTCCGATGCCGCCACCGAGGATCGCGATCCTGGGGCCTGCTTCCGTAGTCATCATGCTCTTTCACTCCCGTTGGCCTCTGGCGAGGTGGTGACTGGCTGCCTGCAAGAGTCCGGCAACGTAAGCACTGAAAGAACAGCTTCATCCATCCAACGAACATAGAAGGTAGAGTCACCGGCGCCACGCAGGATGAAGGAGAGGCCCATGCCTCGTGCGAACGAGCCAGGACGCACTGTCAGCTCCCGGCTCTGGGATCTGTTGTTCGCCTTTGACCCCAACAACAGCGAGCTGACCCTGGCCGACCTGGTCCGGCGCACCGGCATGCCGTACGCCACCGCCAGGCGCCTGACGCTCGAACTCGTGGAGGCAGGCGCGCTGGAACGCACCAGCGACAACCGCTTCGCGATCGGCCTGCCACTGTGGCGCCTTGGGACCCTCGCACCACGCGCCGAGACGCTGCGCAGCGCCGCGCAGCCGTTCGTGGAGGACCTGTACACGGCGCTGCGCCAGCATGTGCAGTTGGCTGTCCTCCAGGGCGACCAGGCCGTGATCATCGAGCGTTTGTCTGCCGTCAACGCCGTCGGTCTGACATCGCAGGTCGGCGGCCTTCTGCCCTTGCACTGCTCGGGCGTCGGCAAGGTACTGCTGAGCCACAGCAGTCCGGCGTTCATCGATGAGGTGTTGGCCGGAAGACTGCGACGCTTCACTCCCAGAACGATCGTGGACCCGGCCGAACTCCGTGGCCAGCTGGCGTCCTGTCGCTCGACGGGAACGGTGGTCGTCAAGGAAGAGCTGAGCGAAGGGGCCGAGTCGGTCGCGACGCGCATCGTCGACGGCCGCGGCAAAGTCGTCGCGGCCCTCTCCGTCGTGGTGGCCGCGGGCTCGATCAAACTGCAGGCGGCCGTTCCCTCGCTGGTCGCGAGCGGACTGGGATTGTCCAGGAGCCTCGGCTGGCGGCCGGGCATCTCCATTCGCACCTCGTGACCTCTCGCGGGGCGAGGAAACCGGCACGTCATGCGCGTCATGCCGGCGGTTGCCGCCGGGAGAGCTGCATGTGGCCCAGGCGCCATCCCTCGTCGGTCGAGAACCACACCCGGGTGGCCACGGCCTGAACCAGGAACGGCGGCAGGTTGGGCAGGCGCCGGATGCGCATCTTCTGGAAGCACGTCACGATGGCCCGTCCCCCTCGCTCCCGACAGGTCACCTCGCTGGTCTCGGCCTCGACCGTGGCTCCCATGGACGCGTTGTAGCCGAGGAAACGCTCGCGTTCATGGACGTTCCCGACCGGGCCGTGGACGATCACGCAGTCGGGGAGCATGAGTGCACGCTGTTCCTCGTCACCTTTGGTGATCGCGACGAGCCACGCGTCCTCCGCCTCGGTGACCGTGGCCGGTGTCCGGACGTGGTTCCCGCTCGTCCCCGGGTGTGTCGTGGTCATGATGCGACTCCTGTCCGAGTGTGTCTGTTGATCGTTGTCTCTTGTACGTCATGGCCGGCCGCAACTACCGCTTTCGAGGAGTCGCGGCGGATACTCTGGTTGTCCCGGCGCCGACGTGTTCGTCGGGGGGTCAGCCGTCGAGGGTGTGCGGGTCGTTGTCGAGATGAGCCTGGTCGACGCCACCGTGCCCGCCCACGAGGGTGAGGGCCGCTGCCACCAGAGCGGCCACGCCACCGAGCACGAATGCCAGGGAGTAACTGCTGCTGAGGGCGTGGAAAGCGACGTCCTTTTGAGCGGGTTGAAGGGGATGACCTGCCCGTCCGGCGAAGTGATGCTGCCCGGCACCGAGTTGGCACCGAGCGGGCCCGAGCCCACGGCGTGCTCCGCCGCCTCCAGCTGCGGTTCCTGATCCGCGGGAGCATGGGCCGGAGCGGCCTGGAAAGCCACGTAGGCCTTGCTCAGGCTCGGATTGTCGGCCAGGTTGCGGGAAATCTCCTTGGCGGCCTGGCTCAGCGCGAAAGCGCCCATGATCGCGGGGCCGAGCGCGAACCCGAGATCCCGGAACGTGCTCGTGGCACCGCTTGCCATGCCGGCGAGGTGGTTGGGCAACGTGTTGACGCGACCGCGCTGATGGCGGCGAAGGCGAGCGCCGAGCCGACGCCCGCGAGGATCAACGGCCCGACGATTGCGGTCAGTGTCCGATCGCTCGTCGGAACGCCCGCGAACCAGCCCGCTGGCGCCGATGAGGACCAGGCCGGTGAAGAGCACCCACCGGGGGGTGTACCGCTCGAGCATCTTGGAGGTGAGCGGCAACTGCACGAGGCCGATGCCTCCGAAGAAGAGGCAGGCGACGGAGGCCTTCAGCGGGCTGATTCCCTGGACGATGGTGAGGCGGATACTGGTGGAGTACATGATCGCGACGACTCCTTGGTGCAAAGCGCTGCTGTGGGAACCGGCGTCCGCTGCCGGACCCTGCTGTGGGTGCTTTTGTCGCGGTCCGGCAACACCGCTGCCGGACCGCCCCTGGGCCTCGCGGAGCGTCTCCGCGTCGCCCATCCACCGGACCCGATTCAGGAGGCTGCTCGGCGCGGTGGCGATCGGCCGAGCAGCGTCAAGCTAGGAGTGATCCCCATCATGCTCAACGGTCATGTTCATTAGACGAACAAGCCGCCGCTGATTCGCGGTCTCCCAGCGCGCCATCCCTGCAGGACGGCTTTGCCGTGGCTGCCCGGGAGGAGTGGTGACTCATGGCTGGGAGGCTGACGGGCAGGACGGCCGTCGTGACCGGGGGCAGAACGGGCATCGGGCAGGAGATCGCCCACAGGCTCGCGGCGGAGGGCGCGGACATCGCGATGGCGGACATCGGAGTCCGGGGCGGGACCGATCACCAACATCACGTCGTCGAGCTGGACGAGGACGCCTGGGGTGCCGACGCGGCCGCGTTCTCGGTCGACCGCGAGCCGGGGCAGGCGACACTGGCGACGTTCGGGTACGGCATCCACACCTGCCTGGGCGCACCGCTGGCCCGCCTGGAAACGCGTCTGCTGGTCGAAGGGCTGGCCGAACGCTTCCCGGGGATGCGTCTGGCCCCGGACTACTCCTGGCAGCCGGCACCACGTGCAATGGTCCGCCGCCCGGACCGGCTCGACGTCGTGCTCTGAGGCTGTCAAGCCCGCCTCATCCCTGCAGCAGCAAAGCCGAGCACTCCTCGGGTGCCGAGCACTCCCTGCGCAGCGCCGCCCGGCCGCTTCTCACCCACTTCTCCCCGTCTCCTCAAGGAACCGCCCATGGGACTTTTCCGGGTTGCCGTAGTCACCGGCAGCGGACGCGGTCTCGGTTTCGCCTACGCCCGCGCGCCGGCCGCCGCCGACGCCTCGGTGGTCATCAACGACGTGGACGCCGACGCGGCCGTCGAGCAGATCTCCGACCAAGGGGGCCGCGCGGTCGCCGAGGTCGTGGCCGTCGGCACCAGCAAGGCCCCGGACGCTCTGGTGAACCGGGCCGTGTCCGAGTTCGGACGGCTCGATGTCATGGTCGCCAACGCGGGCGTGCTGCGTGACCTCGCGCCGTGGAAGAAGATGTCCGACGACGACTTCGACACCGTCCAGCACGTCCACCTGAGCGGCACTTTCACGTGCGTCCGCGCCGCCGCGGTACGCGTGGCGCGAGCAGGGCGAGGGCGGCCGCACCCTCGTGGCCGGATCCCCGGCCGGGCAGCGCGGCAACTTCGGCCACACCAACTAAGCGGCCGCGTAGACGGGCATCGCCGCGATGGTCCGCACCTGGGCCATGGAACTGGCGAAGGCCGGCAAGCAGCAGTGCGGACCGTTGCGTCACGGGCGTCGCGAGCCGGGCGCCGGTCGCCGCGTTGACGGCGTCGAACGCCTCCGTCGAGATCAACATGGGCTTCCCGCCGATCAGCGGCTCGTCATGGTCAGCCAGCCCTTAAGTCCACCGTCATGTGGTTCCTCCACGTGAATCGCGCGATCCGCGCTTTTATCGGGAGGAGCGTAGGAACCGATGATGCTCGTCAGACAGCCCATGGAACGCTGAGGCGCCCGTCAGGTGCCGAGGTCGGCAGTGACCTCGGCACCGGCACCCGAGCATGCGGTCTTGTCGGCCGCGGCACGAGTTTCGCCGGGTCCCGCGGCCATACGGCGGCTCACTTCGCCGAGACCGTCGGCGAGCGCTCGCACCTGGTCGGGCGTGAGCACATCGAAGAGCAGCTCCCGGACCAGCTCCACGTGGTCGGGTGCCGCACGCTCCAGCAGAGCCATGCCCTCGTCGGTGAGTACGGCGAAAACCGCGCGATCGTCACTGGGACAGGAGCGCCGACGCACCAGTCCCGCCTTCTCCATCTGCCCGATCTGATAGGTCAGTCCGCTCTTGGAGTTGACCAGGGCGCCGGCCAGCTCCGCCATCCGCAGCTCCCGGTTCGGGGCATCGCTGAGCCGGGCGAGGATCTCGTACTGCAAGCCGGACAGCCCGAATTTTCGCTTGGCCCGCTGCTCGATTCGCCGGTACAGCAGCGCGTGCGCCGTGGTGAAGGCCGTCCACGCACGCTTCTCCTCGTCATTCAGCCAACGCGTATGACCCACGTCACGCCTCCCCTTGTTGTTCAAATTCGAACTTATCGTGAGTGGCGCGTTCCAATTTGAACAATACGACAAACCACGGGAGAGGCCATGACCACCAGCACCGCCGCAGCCACCGTCCGCACCCGGGTCCGTGTTCCGCTGAACTTCTCGGACGGCTACCAGGTGACCGCCGAGGTGATCACATTCCACGGCCTGGCAGACGGCGCCGAGCATGTCGCCCTGGTCCTGGGAGACCCGGCCGCCGCTGCTACTCCGCTGGTGCGTCTGCACTCCGAATGCCTCACCGGTGACGTCTTCGGCTCCGCGCGCTGCGACTGCGGTCCCCAGCTGCGCGAGGCGGTGGAACGCATCGCCGCCACTGGTGGCATCCTGCTCTACCTCCGCCAGGAAGGCCGCGGCATCGGCCTCTACAACAAGCTCGACGCCTACGCCCTGCAGGACGCGGGCCTGGACACCTACGCGGCCAACCTCGCCCTCGGACTGCCCGAGGACGCTCGCGACTACACCGCCGCCGCCCAGATGCTCACCGCCCTCGGCATCACCGATCTGAACCTGCTCACCAACAACCCTGACAAGGCACGGCAGTTGCGCGGCCTCGGCCTCCCGGTCGCCCGGACCGTCCCCACCGGCGTCCACCCCACTCCCAGCAACCTGCGCTACCTGCACGCCAAGGTCCAGCACACCCACCACACCATCGCCCTCGCACCGATGGCGAGCCTGGCGGTCTGACGCCCGGAACGGTCTCCCACCAGCACAGAAAGCATTCGGCACGAGGCCGTCGTCGTCACGGATTTCGCAGCCCAGCCCGAGTTCGTCGACCTGCCCGAGCCCGGCCCCGGCGAAATCCCGGTGCACCCCGAGGGCATCGACGCCGTCGTTGACCTCGTCACCCCGACCGGCGGCGACATCGGCCCCATGGCCGGCCTGCCCCGCCCCGGTGCCACCCTGGTCAGCACCAACTACGCCACGGATCCCGAGGCCCTGGCCGCCTGCGGCATCCACGGCGTCAACCTCTCCGCCAGCCCCACCGCCGAGACGCTGACAACCTCACCGAACTCGCCGCCATCGGGGAACTGCGCGTCCGCATCGACACAGAAGTCCCGCTCGCCAACGCCCCGGCCATCGTCGCCAAGGCCCGCGCCGGCCACGCCACCGGGAACACCGTCATCGTCCCTTGACGGCGCCGCCACCAGCGACAAGTGCATGACCCTGCTGCTCCCCCACATCACCGTGCACGAAACCACCAGCCCTACCCGGCCCGCCGCGGGCCGCCCAGCACCCCATGGAGAAAACATGTCCCGAACGGCGCGCGCAGTGCGCTTCGAGCGGTACGGCGATCGTCACGTGCTCTACGTCACCGATGTCCCGATGCCCGAACCGGAGCCCGGGGAAGTCGTCGTCGAAGTGCGTGCCGCCGCCATCAACCCTTTCGACGGAATGCTCCGCTCGGGCGTGGCCCGCCATCTGTTCCCGGTGGACTTCCCCTCCGGCCAGGGCAGCGACCTCGCCGGCGTCGTCACGGCCGTCGGTGTCGAGGTCGACGGACTCGCCATCGGCGACGAGGTACTGGGCTGGACGCCGACGGCGGGCACTCACGCGACACTCCTAACTGTCCCGGCGGACCGGCTGGTGGCCAAACCGCCGCAGATGAGCTGGGAGGTGGCGGGCTCCCTGCACATGGTCGGCGCCACGGCCTACGCCGCCGCCCGCGCCGTCGCCGTCCAGCCCGGCGAGACCGTCGCGGTCTCCGCCGCCGCGGGCGGGGTCGGTTCGTTCCTCGTGCAGCTGCTCACCGGTCGGGGCGTACGCGTGCTCGGCATCGCCTCGGCGGCCAACGCCGAGTGGCTGGACCAGCACGGCGTCATCCCGGTGCCGTACGGGACCGGCCTTCGCGAACGGCTCGAACAGGCGGCGGGAGCGGGCGGAATCGACGCGTTCATCGACCTCTACGGACCCGAGTACCTCGACCTCGCGGTCGCTCTCGGCATCAAGCCGGACCGCATCCAGACCACCGTCGCCATGGAACGCGCCGCGGAAATCGGCGCCCGGACCGACGGCCGCCACAACGCGACCGCACGCGAGATCCTGGTGGAGCTGGTCGATCTGGTCGCCTCGGGGACCGTCGAGATCCCGATCGCCGCTACGTACCCGCTCGACCGCGTCGCCGACGCCTTCGCCGAGCTGGAGCAGCGGCACACCCGCGGCAAGATCGTCCTGATCCCCTGACCGAGACCCCGGCCGGTACGGATCCGCGGGCGGGAGCAGGCGTCTGCTCCCGCATTACCGGAGAGACGACGTCGACACACACGTCTGGCCGAGGGCGGTGAGAAAGCCGGTCGGGCCTCCTGTTCCTCCACCGTGCGTTCGATGTCCCGCACGAAGTAGAAGCTCTCCACCACCGCGTCGGTGGTATGTACGCGATCTTCAGGCGATATCTCCCCGCATGTCGTGGCGGACAAGGTGGACGAAGGCGAGATGGCGTGGGCGCGTCGCGCCGGCGCCCGAAGGATTCCCGGTCGCGCGGGTCGGAGGTCAGACCTCCTCGTCGGCGAAGTGGATCACTTGGGGGGCCTCGGCGAAGAAGGTCGCGATGAGGTCCGCGAGCCTGGTGGCCTGTGGGGTGGCGGGGAAGACCTCGAGGTGGTCCTCGATCCGGTCCCAGGAGACGTGCAGGAGGTAGGGAGGAAAGCGGACTCGTCGCGTCGCTCCGTCCTCCCCACCGATGTGACGAGAGGCAATCCTGGGGACGCGGTCAGTGATGTCCCGCCTCCGGGAGACGGCCGCACGCCGCCGGAACGGTCGACTGGGCGACCGTCAGGTAAGGATCATGCCCACGCAGGGGTGTGGCGCTCACTCCGGCATCGGAGGGGGCGTCCGCCGCAGGCGGCTCGCGGCGGGGGCACGACAGCCTCCGGCGGCTCAGGCCGGGTTGCGGCCGATGAAGAACTCGCGGAACGGGTCCATGCTTGGTTCGAGGCCCGCGTCGACGAGGCCCTTGCGCAGGGCGTTCATCTGGGCGTCGTGGATGCGCTGGGTCGGCATGCGCAGGGGGCCGCCGTTGTAGCCCTGGAGCCAGCCCTGGAACTTCCATGCCTGGCGGTTGATGAACGCGCCGCCGTGCAGGGCCGGGGCGAGCCCCCCCTTGATCTTGCGGGCCGGGTGG
The DNA here is from genome assembly GCF_045041235.1 of Streptomyces sp. NBC_00076. Lineage (NCBI taxonomy): Bacteria > Bacillati > Actinomycetota > Actinomycetes > Kitasatosporales > Streptomycetaceae > Streptomyces > Streptomyces sp. NBC_00076. Next base: position 9,026,855 of record NZ_CP108242.1, on the reverse strand, counting down.
AGCTGCCAGTAGATGTCGGCGGCGTCGTCGTACTTGCCCTCACGAAGGAGTTGGAAGACGCGCGGGATCATCGGGCCGTAGTACTCGTGGTCACTGGTGGCGGAGAACTGGAGCGGCATGATCTGCGACAGCGGGATCAGCTCGCCCTCGATGGGCATCGAGATGACGACCTCGTCACCGAAGTGGCGGTGGCACTCGATGACGCTCTGGATGCTGGGGAAGCCGCCCTCGGCCTTGATGGCGACGATGTTGGGGCAGTCGTCGAGCAGGCGCCGGATCAGGCGTACGGGGATGTCGGAGGGGTGGATGCGCGGGCTGAAACCCCACAGGTACATCGGGAAGAGCATGACGCCGAGGTTCGTCGCGTAGCAGAGGGCCTTGGTGTAGTCGTAGATCTCCTGCTCGGACTCGGGGTAGAAGTTCGGCGGGTACGACAGCAGCACCAGTTCGGCGCCCGCCTCCTCCGCGCCCTTCACGGCCTCGATGTTCTGTTCCAGGTTGTTCCAGCTGGCGTGGTGGGTGAGCAGCAGCCGGTCGCCGGCCTCGTCCTTGATGACGCGCAGGAAGTCCAGGTACTCGGGGAGCTGGATGGAGACCTCCGAGACGCCGAGGGTGCCCACGAAGCCGTGCTCGATGGCGAGGCGGGTGTCGTGCCGGATCGCCCTCTCGTTGATCGCCTTCAGGTCGGCCGTGAAGGACGGGATCGTGCAGTTGACGACGCCGACGAGGTTCTCGCGTGCCCAGTCGCGGGCTTCGGCGCGGGTGTAGCGGGCCATGGTGTGCTCCTTGCGGTGTGATCAGGCGGCTTCGGGGGCGGAGGTGGGGGTCTTCGCGCCTTCCCAGGCGAGATACTTGAGCTCCAGGAACTCCTCGATGCCGTAGACCGAGCCCTCGCGGCCGATGCCGGACTGCTTGATGCCTCCGAAGGGGGCGGTCTCGTTGGAGATCAGGCCGGTGTTGATGCCGACCATGCCCGCCTCCAGGGCGGCGGCGACGCGCCAGACGCGCTCGGCGTCCTTGGCGAACAGGTACGCGGCGAGGCCGAATTCGGTGTCGTTGGCCATGCGGACCGCGTCGCTCTCGTCGGTGAACCGCACCAGCGGGGTCACCGGACCGAAGGTCTCCTCGCGGGTGACGGCCATCTCGGCGGTGACGCCGGTCAGCACGGTCGGCTCGTAGAAGAGGCCGCCCCGTGCGTGGCGCCTGCCCCCGTGCAGGACCACGGCCCCGTGGGCGACCGCGTCGGCGACGTGGGACTCCACTTTCGCCACCGCGTCCTCGTCGATGAGCGGGCCCTGCTGGACGCCCTCGTCGAAGCCGTCGCCGACAGCCAGGGCGCCGACCCGCTCGGCGAGTCTCTTCGCGAACGCGTCGTGGATCCCGTCCTGTACGTAGACGCGGTTGGCGCTGATGCACGCCTGGCCGGTGTTGCGGTACTTGGTGGCGATCAGGCCCTCGACCGCCTCGTCGAGGTCGGCGTCGTCGAAGACGAGGACGGGCGCGTTGCCGCCCAGCTCCATCGATGTCTTCTTCACGGTCTGCGCCGCCTGGGCCAGCAGGAGCCTGCCGACCTCGGTGGAGCCCGTGAAGGTGATCTTGCGGACCAGTGGGTTGCCCGTCAGCTCGGGGCCGATCTCGCGCGGGTCACCGGTGACCACGTTGAACACGCCCTCCGGGATGCCCGCCTGGTCGGCGAGTTCGGCGAGCGCCAGGGCGGTCAGCGGGGTCTGCTCGGCGGGCTTGAGGACCATCGTGCAGCCCGCGGCCAGCGCGGGCCCCGCCTTGCGGGTGATCATCGCGGCGGGGAAGTTCCACGGGGTGATCGCCGCGCACACACCGACCGGCTCCTTCAGGACGACGATCCTGCGCGAGGCTTCCGGCGCCTCCATGACGTCACCCCGGATGCGCTTGGCCTCCTCGGCGAACCACTCCAGGAACGACGCCGCGTACGCGACCTCGCCGACGGCCTCCGCGTACGGCTTGCCCTCCTCCAGGACGATCAGCCGGGCGAGGTCCTGCGCGTGCTCGGTGACCAGGTCGAACCAGCGCCGCAACAGCCGGGACCGCTCCTTGGCCGGGCGTGCCCGCCAGGCCGGCAGCGCGCGGTGCGCCGCGTCGATCGCCGCGGCGGTCTGCGCCCGGTCCAGGAGCGGCACTTCGGCCAGCAGGTCGCCGGTGGCCGGGTTGTGTACGGCGAGGGTGGCGTCGGTGGTGATCCAGGTGCCGTCGACGTACGCGGCGCTCTTCAGCAGGGACGGGTCGTCGAGTTCTCTGCTCACGGCGTTGCTCACGGTGGGGCTCACGGGGTCGCTCACTTCGAGACTGGGGAGATGGTGACGGGCAGTTCGGTGCCCAGGGACAGTTCGGCGGCCCGCCGGACGCACATCGCGGCGACGGCGAGGTCCTGCGCCGCCGAACCGACGGACTTGTAGATCACGACCGCGTCCGGGTCGTCCGCCGGCCGGCCGGGTGTACGACCGGAGACGACGTCGGCGAGCGGGATCACTTTTCCGGCGAGATCGACGCCCGCCTTCCTCGCCGCGATCAGGTCTCCCGTGTCCTCGGTGACCTCCTCGACCATGTCGGCGACGATCACCTCGGCGCGGGCGATCACCTCGGTCGCCAGTTCGCGCTGCTCGGGAAGGGTGGACCCGATCGACACGACCGTGACTCCGGCCGGAGCCTCCCGCAGGGTCGGCTGCTCGTCGCGGGAGCGGGCCGCGCAGATCACCAGGTCGGCTTCGGCGACGGCCGCCTCGGGGCTCTCCGCGGTGGCGAGCGGCAGCCCGAGATCGGCGAGTTCCCGGGTGAAGCGGGTGCGGCTGGCCGGGTTGGGGCTGAACACCGTGAGGGACGACAGCGTGCGCGTCGCCGCCAGGGCACGGACGTGGTTCTGCGCCTCGAAGCCGGATCCGATCACAGCCACCCGCAGGGGGCCGGCAGGGGCGAGCAGGTCGGCGGCGAGCGCCGAGGTGGCGGCGGTACGGAAACCGGTGATGGAGTGGCCGTCCAGGAGCGCCGTCAGCTCCATGCTCTCCTGGTCGAACAACGGGATCAGATACGAGGCGCGCCGGTGCCGGGGTGAGGCGGCGATCAGCTTGGCCCCCATGGGGCCTCCGTCGCCGGGCACGCCACTGAGGGTGCGCAGCCACAGGCCGTCTCCGCGAGCCATCGTGCGGGCAGGGAAGCGGGACTCGTCGGGCGGTGCGGCGTAGGCGCTGCGCAGTGCCGCGATGGCGTCGGCCCAGTCGAAGGCGGCTCTGACGTCGGCGTCGGTGAGAAAGACGGTCATCTCGGGGCTCCGTGCGGGATGAAGGGACGGGGGGATCAGCAGGCGGCCGTGACGGCGTCGGTGTGCAGCGGCGCGCCGGTGCGGGCGCGGATGTCCTCGACGGTGACCCCGGGGGCCGTTTCGACGAGCGCGAGGCCGGTCGGCGTGACGTCCAGGACGCCGAGGTCGGTGATGACCCGGTGGACGCACCGCTCGCCGGTCAGCGGCAGGGAGCATTCCCCGACGATCTTGGGGGTGCCGTCCTTGGCTTTGTGTTCCATCAGGACGATGACGCGTCGGGCGCCGTGGACCAGGTCCATGGCGCCGCCCATGCCCTTGACCATCTTGCCGGGAATCATCCAGTTGGCCAGGTCGCCTGCGGCCGACACCTGCATGGCGCCCAGCACGGCGGTGTCGATGTGCCCGCCGCGGATCATCCCGAAGGACAGCGCGGAGTCGAAGAAACTGGCGCCGGGCAGCACCGTGACGGTTTCCTTGCCGGCATTGATCAGGTCAGGGTCGACCTCGTCCTCGGTGGGGTAGGGCCCGGTGCCGAGGATGCCGTTCTCGGAGTGCAGCACGACCTCTACGCCGGCCGGTAGATGGCCGGGGATCAGCGTGGGCAGGCCGATGCCGAGGTTGACGTAGGAGCCGTCGGTGAGTTCGGTGGCGGCGCGGGCGGCCATCTGGTCGCGGGTCCAGCCCATGGGCCTACTCATACGCGGACGGTCCTCTTCTCTATGTGCTTGTCGGCGGCTTCTTCGGCGGTGAGCGTGACGACCCGCTGGACGTAGATGCCGGGCAGGTGGATCTCGTCAGGCCGCAACTCGCCCGGCTCCACGAGCTCTTCGACCTCCGCGATCGTCACGCGGCCGGCCATGGCGGCGAGCGGGTGGAAGTTCGCTGCGGCCTGGCGGAAGAGGAGGTTGCCGTGCCGGTCGCCGCGCCAGGCTCGTACGAGGGCGAAGTCGGTGGTGATGCCGTGCTCCAGGACGTAGGTACGGCCGTCGAGGTCGCGAGTCTCCTTGGGCGGCGAGGCCACGGCGACCGGGCCGTCGGCCGCATGCCGCCAGGGCAGTCCGCCCCGGGCGACCTGGGTGCCGACGCCGGCCGAGGTGTAGAAGGCGGGGATGCCCGCGCCGCCCGCGCGCAGCCGCTCGGCGAGCGTGCCCTGCGGGACCAGTTCCACCTCCAGCTCGCCGACCAGGTACTGGCGGGCGAACTCCTTGTTCTCGCCGACATAGGAGCCGGTCACCCGGGCGATGCGGCCCGCGGCCAGCAGCACGCCCAGCCCGCGGCCGTCGACTCCGCACTTGTTGGAGACGACCTTCAGACCGTCCGCGCCCTGTGCGTACAGAGCCCGGACGAGGACTTCGGGTACGCCGCTGAGGCCGAAGCCCCCGACGGCCAGCGAGGCGCCGTCCGTGATGTCGGCGACCGCCTCCGCGGCGCTGATGCTGACCTTGTTCACTTGCGAAGGTCCTTTCTGGTGGCGGCACGGCCCAGGGTGTCGGTCATGGCGTCTCCGGTCGCAGGGCGTCCGAGACGGACTTGGCTCCGCCGTGCGCGGTGAGGCCGCCGTCGACGGCGATCTCCGCGCCGGTGATGAACGACGACTCGTCCGACAGCAGGAAGACGATCAGTGGGGCGACCTCGTCGACGGTGCCGGTGCGGCCGAGCGGGGTCTCGCGGATGTTGGCCTCGCGGAAGGCGGGGGCGGCGGAGTCGGTCATCTCGGTCTCGATGTAGCCGGGGTGGATCGTGTTGACGCGGATTCCGCGCGGTCCGAGTTCCAGCGCGGCCGTCTGGGACAGCCCGCGCAGGCCCCACTTGCTGACCGTGTACGCCACCGGGTAATGGGCGGTGAGCGCGGCGGAGGAGCCGACGTTGACGATCGAGGCGCCGGGCGGCATGAGTGGGGCGAGGTGCTGGATGCCGAGCAGCGGGCCGGTGACGTTGACGGCGTGGACGCGGTCGAAGTCTTCGGGGCGTACATCACCAAGCCGGGCCCGCCAGGTGATGCCCGCGTTGTTGACCAGGCCGTGGACCTGCCCGTACGCCTCCTTCAACTCGGTGGCGAGATCGGCCCAGTCCTGCTCGCTGGTGACGTCGAGACGGCGGCAGCCGGGTGCCTCGGTCACATCGGTGGCGATCACCCGGGCGCCCTCGCGGGTCAGTGTCTCGGCCTCGGCAGCGCCCTGGCCGCGAGCCGCGCCGGTGACCACGACCACCTTGCCCAGCAGCCTCTTGGGGTACAGGTCCGTCATGGCCGCTCCCGGCTGTGGCGCCGGCCGGCCGGCAGGGGTACGGGATCGACACCGGCTATGACGGTGTTGGTGAGCGTGCCGATGCCTTCGACGGTGAGCGAGACGGTGTCGCCGGGCTCCAGCGGCGGCGGAGTCCGCTCGCCCCGCAGTCCCCACAGCTCGGCGAGGCAGCCGCCGTTCCCGCAGGTGCCGGAGCCCAGGACGTCGCCCGGCACAACCCGGGTGCCACGGGAGGCGTAGGCGACCATCTCCTCGAAGGTCCAGCTCATGTTGGACAGCAGGTCCTTGCCGACCACGTGCCCGTTGACCTCGGCGGTCAGGGCCAGCCGCAGAAAGCCCTCCGCGTCCCGGTACGGCGCCAGTTCGTCGGCGGTGACCAGGTATGGGCCGAGGGTGGTGGCGGTGTCCTTGCCCTTGCAGGGGCCGAGGCCGACCGTCATCTCGGCGGACTGGAGGTCGCGCGCGGACCAGTCGTTGAAGACCGTGTAGCCGACGATGTGCTCACGGGCCTGCTCGGGGGTGAGGTCGCGGCCCTCGCGGCCGACGACGGCGGCGACTTCGAGCTCGAAGTCCAGAACCTGGGACCCCGGGGGCATGGGAATGTCGTCGTACGGTCCGAACACGGCGTGGGGGTTGGTGAAGTAGAAGGTCGGCGCTGTGTACCAGGCCTCCGGGACCCCGCTCGCCCCGTCGACCGAGCGTCGTACGCCCTCGACGTGCTCCTCGAAGGTGACGAAGTCCCGTATGGAGGCCGGGCGGAGCGGCGGCAGCAGTCGCACCTGGGAGACGTGCGGTCCGGCCGGGGCGTCGAGGGCCGTGGCTCCCGCTTCGGAGAGGGCGCCTGCTGTGATCAGTTCGGTGAGTGTGCGCTCGCCGGGGACCGGGTGGAGGTGGCCGTCCTCGCCGACGACGGCGACCTGGCGCTGGTGTCGGTGCTCGTACGCGGCGAAACGCATGTGCGGCTCCAGGCTCTGGGATACGGGGTTCTCGGGGGCGGGAAGACCCGGGGGCGCGGCGGGCAGCCAGGGCAGGACAGGACGTGCCGCGCCCCCGGAAATGGAGGGGGATCAGACCGGCGGGGCGACGAACACGCCGCGGTCGACGTCGTTGAACGACTCCTTGGCGACGAGTTCGTTCATCGGGTTGGCCGTGCCCCACTGGTCGGCGACCTCGGGCTGGGAGAAGTCGTAGACGTGCGGGTGCCAGGTGTCCTCGTCGACGACCTCCAGCTCGGTCGTGTACTCGACGGTGTTGCCGTGCGGGTCGAGGAAGTAGGTGAAGGTGTTGTCGCCCGCCGTGTGCCGGCCGGGGCCCCAGACCTTGTGGACTCCGGCCCGCAGCAGGCGTCCGGTGCCGCGCAGGTACTCGTCGATGCCTCGCATCTCGAAGGAGACGTGGTGCACGGAGGTGTGCGGGCCCTGCGCGACGGCCATCGAGTGGTGCTGGTTGGAGATCCGCATGAAGTGCATGACCTCACCCATGTGAGGTGAGCTGAGCGTGTCGGTCAGGCGGAAGCCGAGGTGACGCTCGTACCACTCCCGGGTGCGGTTCAGATCCGGGGAGTTGAGGACGACGTGGCTCAACCTGACCGGGATCGACTCCTTCTCCTCGATCCTGCGGTGCTGCCGGGCCTCGACATCCGCCGAGACCTCGATGGTGCGGCCGTCGACGTCGAAGAAGCGGAAGCCGTAGCCGCCTCCGGGGGTGTCGACCTTGCCCGGCTGGGAGATCAACTGCACACCGCCCGCGAGGAGTTGCTCGGCGAGGGTGTCCACGTCGGCCGGGTTCGCGGCGCCGTAGGAGACGAGGTCGAGGCGCTTCTCCTCGGCCTTGCGCAGCCGGACGACGTACTGCTCCGGGCTGCCCTCGGCGGCCAGGAAGGAGATGCCGGAGTCCTCGGCGACCTTGGTCAGGCCCCAGACACCGGCATAGAAGTCGAGCTGTTTGTCGTAGTCGGGTACGGCGAGGTCGACGTGGCGGAGGTGGGTCAGCAGGCGTGCACTCATGATGGGTTTCCTCCTGTGGGGGCAGGCGAGCGTGGGGGTCAGGTGAGCCGCAGCAGCGCTGCCGCGTTGCCCCCGCGTACCGCGTGGAAGCCGGCTTCGGGCAGGTGGGCGGCGCGCAGTGCCCCGACGGGGTCGTCGGGGCCCATGTCGAAGGGGAAGTCGGAGCCGAGCAGGACCCGGTCCGCGCCCGCGGCGGCGATGAGCGCGCGCAGGACGTGGGGGTCGTGGACGAGCGAGTCGAAGTAGAGCCGCTTGAGGTAGCTGCTGGGCAGCTGGGCGCAGTCCGTGCCCGCGTCGGCGCGGACGGACCAGGCATGGTCGGCGCGCCCGATGTGGGTGGGGAGGTAGCCGCCGCCGTGCGCCGCGATCAGTTTCAGTCCCGGATGGCGGTCCAGGACCCCGGAGAAGATGAGGTGGGACAGCGCGACCGCGTTCTCGGTGGGCTGGCCGACGGTGTTGGACAGGTACCACCGGTCCAGCCGCTCGTCGAGGGTGCAGCCGAACGGGTGCAGGAAGAGCACCGCGCCGGTTTCCTCGGCCCGCCGCCAGAACGGCTCGTAGGCCGGGTCGGACAGCTCGCGGCCCGGGGCGTGGCTGGAGATCTCCGCGCCCAACAGGCCCTGTTCCAGGGCGTGTTCGAGTGCCGGGACGGCCAGGTCGGGGTGGTGCAGCGGGACCAGGCCCAGCCCCTTGAGCCGGTCCGGTGCGGCCGAGCAGTGGGCAGCCGTGCCCTCGTTGGCCAGTCGGCACACCTTGTCGGCGATCGCCTCGTCCGTCCAGTGGTGGTAGTGCGACGGGGACGGGCTGACCAGCTGCACACCGACTCCCTGGGCGTCCATCGCGGCCAGCCGCACACCGGCGTCGGTGAGCCGGGGGATCCGTTCGCGCACCATGGGCCCGTTGACGGCCAGCGCGGCCGGTCCGTTGCGGCGGGCGTCGAGCGCCCTAGCCTCGGCGAGACCCGGCGAGCCGTCCACCAGGGCCTCGATCGCGGGCAGCAGGACGTGGGCGTGCACATCGACCGTTGGCCACGGGTACGGGTCAGCGCTCGTCGTGGGCTGGTGGCCAGGTGGCGGGTGGGAGGTCACGGCAGGTCCCTGAGCATGGTCGACATGCGGTTGACCAGGCCGGGCACATCGGCGTCACGCACCCCGTCGAGCTGCCACTGCCCGATCTGCATGGAGGCGTCCACCACCGGGCGCACCCGCGAGATGCGGCGCTCGTAGTACGTCTGGAACAACCGGTCGTCCCAGTCGTCGGTGCCGGTGAGCAGCTCGGCCAGGACGAGCGCGTCCTCCAGGGACATCGCGGCGCCCTGAGCCAGGCTGGGCGGGCAGCAGTGGACCGCGTCGCCGATCAGCACGACCCGTCCGCGGTGCCAGGAGCCCTCCACCAGCAGCCGGTGGTACCACGTGTAGTTGACCTTTGCCGGATCGTCGATGTGCTTGACGATCTCGGTCCAGTGGCCGCCGTACCCCTGCACGAGGTTGCGCATCTCGTCGGCGTAGCTCTCGGGGGGTATGGACGCCCGATCGCGGTTGGCCTCGACCGCGTAGGCGTAGATGGTGTCCCGGCTGGTGGGGCAGTAGCCGGCGATGTAGGCGGGGCCGCCGTAGGCGAGGTCGGTGCGCTCCAGGCCGTCAGGACGAGGAGCGGCGATGCGCCAGATGGCCATACCGGTCGGCACGGGACGGTCGGCGATGCCGATCGCGGCTCGTGTGCTCGATGCCATGCCGTCCGCGGCGATCACCAGGTCGTAGCGGCCCTCGCTGCCGTCGGTGAAACGCACCCGCACGCCGTCGGCGTCCTGGTCGAAGCTCTCGGCGCGGGTGCCGAGCCGCACCGAGGCGCCGCTCGCCCGGACGGCGTCGATGAGGATGCGCTGCAACTGCGGGCGCTGCATGCCGACGGTGGCGGGCAGGTCGTCACCGCCGGTGCGGATGTCCTCGGCGACATGCAGGACGGTGCCGTCCGGGGCGGTGATGCCGAGCGATCCGAAGCCGAACCCGGAGGCCCGCACCTGCTCCCACACGCCCAGTTCGCGCAGGACCCGCAGGGCGTTGCCCTGCACGGTGATGCCGGAACCCGCGGTGGCGTTCCAGTCCTCTTTGGCCTCGATGAGGTCGACGGTCAGTCCGGCCCTGCGCAGCAGGATGGTGACTGCGTTGCCGGCCGATCCGCCGCCGACGACCAGGACGGTGCGGGGCGTTCTCATGGGGGAAGTCCTTTGTTCCTCAGGTTGCTCTGGGCGAGGGCTACTTGACGGCGATCGGGTTGACGGGAGAGCCGACGGCTCCGGTGATCGGGAGGGGGGCGGCGGTGAGCCAGAACTCGTACTCGCCGTCGGCCGCGCAGTTCGCGGCGAGCGTGTCGAGGTCCCACATCTCGCCGATCAGCAGGCCCATGTTGGGGATGACGACCTGGTGCAGCGGCTGGAAGGCGTGCTCGAACTCGTTTGGCCGGACCTCGAAGCCCCAAGTGTCGGTGGCGATCGCGGCGATCTCCGTGCAGTACAGCCAGTCGGCCGTGGTGAACGAGAGGCCGGGTGCCGGACCGCCCGCGTAGTCGCCCCAGCCCTCGCGGCGGACCCGGCTGAGCTGTCCGGTGCGTACCACGACGATGTCCCCGCGGCCGACCCGCACACCGTGGGCGGCGGCGGTCTGGGTGAGGTGCTCCTCGGTGACGGCGAACCCGTCGGGCAGCTCCCCGCCGTCGCCGATCACGCGGCCGACGTCCAGCAACACGCCGCGCCCGGCGACGTGCGGAGCCATGTGTTCGATGCCGGTGACCAGGTCGCCGTCGGAGGTGACGACCTTCTCGGCCGCCCGGCCGTTCCACGCCTTGCCGTGGTCGAAGATGTGCCCCAGGCCGTCCCACTGGGTGGAGCACTGGAGCGGCATCGCGATCACGTCGTCGGCGCCGCCGATGCCGTGCGGAAAGCCCTGGTTGCCGAGGGCGGCGTCGGTGCCGGTGTCGAGCATGGTGTGCACCGGGTTGGTGCGGCGCCGCCAGCCCTTCTGCGGGCCGTCCATGTCGAACCGCTGCGACAGCGAGAAACTCACGCCCCGCCGGACGAGGCCGGCGCCCTCACGGCGCTTGCCCTCGTCGAGGAAGTTGAGGGTGCCGAGCACGTCGTCCTCGCCCCAGCGGCCCCAGTTGGAGTACTTCCTGGCAGCCTCGGCGATCGCGCCCTCGGGGTCGTTCCGGTTCATGAACCCGTCTCCTCGGACACGCATCGGGTGCGCTGCACGCCGAGACCGGTGATGGACCCCTCCATGACGTCGCCGTCGCGCAGCAGGCGCCCCCAGTGGATGCCGTTGCCGGCCGGGCTGCCGGTCAACACGAGGTCGCCGGGCAGGAGTTGGGAAGTCCGGAAGATGTACGACACCAGCCTGGCGACTGAGAAGAGCATGTCCTTGGTGGACTCGTCCTGCATGGTGTCGCCGTTGAGTTTGAGCGTGACCCGCAGATCGCCCGGGTCGGCGACCGACTCGGCGGGCACGATCCACGGGCCGAGGGGGGTGAACCCGGGGGCGTTCTTGCTGCGCAGCCAGTCCGTGCCGATGGCGGGCATGTCCCGGCGGAAGACGGTGGCCCGGTCCGTGAGGTCGTTGGCGATGGTGTAGCCGGCGACGTACTCCAGCGCCTCGCCCGTGGACACCCGGTAGGCGGGTTTGCCGATGACGGCGACCAACTCCAGTTCCCAGTCCGGCTTTTCGGCCCAGTCGGGAAGGTGTACGTCGTCGTACGGCCCGGTGATCGCGCCGGGCAGGCCGATGAACACGTATGGCAGGTCCTCGGCCGCCCGCCGGTCCATGAGCGCGGCGATCTCCTCCCGGGCCTCCTCGACCGTGCGGGGGTCGTCCGGTGCGCGGTGGGCGACCTCCAGGTCGATCACATGCTGCCGGTAGTTCGCACCCGACTGGAAGACCTGCCGGGGCTCCACCGGAGCGTGCACCCGCAGGACCTCAAGAGGCTGCCAGACGGCCTTGTCGTCCCTCGCGAGGACCTGCAGGCGGGGCGCGGCCTCGTCCCAGCGTTCCAGGAGCGCGCGGATCGTCAGCTCATGCTCACCGAGGGCGGCGCGCAGGTCGAGGGCGCTGCCGTCCGGCGTGACGAGAGCGGGGAACGGGACCCCGTCAGGGGCGGAGAGGGTGCCGAGGGCAAAAGGTCCGGCGAAAGGGACGGACGTGGCTGCGGGTTTCACGAACGTGTCCTCCTGATTGCGATGGGACTAATCTGGCCGCACCCTTTGCGATAAGGGAAATCGATTATTCGGATGACGGCCATCCGTCAGACTTATCGTGCCGCCGCTTTCGCCCGCTGGAGTGCCCGCCGTGAACCTGGCAAGCCTTGATCTCAATCTCGTCGTCGCCCTGCGCGCCCTGCTGGAGGAGCGCAACGTCACCAGGGCCGGCCGGCGCATCGGTCTGAGCCAGCCCGCGATGAGCGGCGCGCTCGCCCGGCTGCGCCGGCACTTCGACGACGACCTGCTCGACCGCGTCGGCGGCCACTACGAACTGACGGCCCTCGGCCAAGTACTGCTCGACCGCACCTCCACCGTCTGCGACCAGCTGGAACGCCTCTTCACCAGCCAGGCCGACTTCGATCCGGCGACGGAGTCCCGCGAATTCGCCCTCGGCGTCAGCGACTACTCGGTGGCCGTCTTCGGGGCCGAGCTCACCCGGATCCTCGACCGTGAGGCGCCCGGCATCCGGGTGCGCTTCGTCCAGATCCCGGCCGGCATCACGGAGGCGACCGGTGCCGTACTGAGCACCCTGGACAGTGTGGTCATGCCGCACGGCATCATCAGCGACTTCCCCGCCACAGAGCTGTACGAGGACAGCTGGGTCTTCCTCGTCGCCGAGGACAACCCCGAGGTGGGCGACCGTCTCTCCCACGACGACCTGGCGCGGCTGCCGTGGGTGACATATCTGCGTGCCTACGACAGCCCGGCGGTCCACCAGCTCGGCATGCTCGGCATCGAACCGCGGGTGAGCGTCTCCGTCGACAGTTTCACGGTGCTGCCCTTTCTGGTCGCCGGCACCCACCGGATCGCCCTGGTCCCGGCGCTCCTCGCCGAACGTCTGCGCGGCACCGCGCCGGTTCGGATCATGACGCCGCCCTACGAGACGGTCCCCCTGCGCGAGGCGCTGTGGTGGCACCCCGTCCACACCCACGACGCCGGGCACATCTGGCTGCGGGACACGGCCGCCCGCGTGGCGTCGGCCGTGCGGGCAGCCCCTATCCGCGGCACGGATGACGAGGATCCGGCAGTGCGATCACGCGAGGGGTAGTCGCCGGGAACGGCCTGACTCATAGTCGGGGCAGTCCCCGACGCCCACTGTTCCGGGCGCGTCCCCTCTGGTGCGCCGGTGCCCCGCTGCGTGGCCAAACCGCAGCGGTTCTGCGCCGCACCCCTGCCACCACCCGTGGAGTCCGGCATGTCCAGACCCGTTTCCCCGCCCGCGCCCGCCGACAGCCTCCGCCCGAGTACCGAGAACACGGGGCCGCTGCGCGCCGTGCTCCTGATGGCGGGCAGCTGTCTGCCGGTGCTGGGCGCCGTCCTTCTCGCGCCGGTGCTGCCGAAGATGCAGGAACACTTCGCTGCCGTGCCGGGAGTCAAGACCCTCGTCCCGGTCGTCCTGACCATCCCCGCGCTCGCGCTCGCGCTGCTGGCCCCCTTCGCCGGCGTCATCGTGGACCGCCTCGGCCGGGTACGGCTGCTGGTCGTGGCGACGATTGTGTACGCGCTGCTCGGTACCGCCCCGCTGTGGCTGAATTCACTCGGCGCCATCGTGATCAGCCGGGTGCTGGTCGGCATCACCGAGGCGGCCATCATGACCTGCTGCACCACGTTGATCGGCGACTACTACAGCGGTCGGACGCGCGACCGCTACCTGGCTCTGCAGACCATGTGCGCCTCCGTCTCCGCCACCGCGTTCTTCGTCCTCGGCGGCGCCCTCGGCTCGGCGAGCTGGCGCGCTCCCTTCTGGATCTACGCCGTGGGCCTGCTGCTGGCCCCCGTCATGGCGATCACCCTGTCCAAGCCCAGGCCGGCCGGCGTCGAGGAAGCCGAAGAACCCACGGGCGAGAAGCGGCCGTTCCCCGTTCGCCGGATGGCGGGCATCTGCGCACTGACCGTGTTCGGCGCGATGGTCTTCTACACCGTGCCCGTCGAGATGTCCTACCTGCTCGACGACCTGGGCGTGAAGTCCACCGGCGTCATCGGCCTGGCCACCGCGCTCGCCAGCGCCGCCACCGTGGTCGGTTCCATCGCCTTCACCAGACTGTCCGGCGGCGCGGCCGGCAGGCTGCCCCTGGTCTTCGCCCTGTGCGGGGCCGGTTTCGTGGTGATCGCCCTGGCGAACAGCCCGGTGATCGTGGTCGTCGGCGCGGTGCTCAACTGCCTCGGCACCGGCATGCTGTTGCCCTCACTGCTGACCATCGCGATGTCCAGGCTCAGCTACGCCGACCGGGGACGCGGCACCGGCCTGTGGACGGCCGCCTTCTTCGCGGGCGAGTTCATCTGCCCGCTCGTCCTGATCGGCCTGGAATCGGCCGCCGGCAGCATGGCCTACGCGGTCGGCCTCCTCGGTCTCGCCTCGGCCCTGGTCGCCGGCGGGCTGCTGCTCGGCCGCCGCCGCTAACCGTTGGCGGTCTCCGAGGGGGATCCGGCGGGCCCACGCCGCCCGCCCGTCGCCCTCTTCGGAAGGGCCACGGCCGCCGAGCACAGCGGCGGGGTGCGCGCGGCACTGCTCAGGGCAGGGGGACGGCCAGGTCCAAGCTACGGCCGCCGCGCAGGAACAGCACGCTGATCGCGGCGGCCACCAGGCAGGCGAGGGCGCTCACCAGGAACCCGAGGTTGTAGCCATGTGCCAGCGCCTCCGTCACCAGCGCGCCGACCCGCGGTCCCATGGGCGCCGAGGCCAGGGCGAGCGGGCCTCCCTCGGCGGCGACGGCCTGCACCGCGTGCTGCTGCGCGGCGGCCAGACCGGCGTGGGGCAGGGCCTGGGCCAGCGCGGTCCCGGCCGAGGTCAGCGCCACGGTGCCGATGATGGCCGGGCCGAGCGCCTGGCCGAAGCCGCGCAGCAGTGTCGTGACTGCGCTTGCCATCCCGCTGAGTTCGATCGGCACGGTGTTCACCGCGGCGGCGGTCAGCGCCCCGATCAGGAGGCCGAAGCCCATGCCGCTGAGGATGAGCGCCGGGGTCATGGTCAGCAGACTGGTGTCGCTCACGGGCAGCGACGCCAGCCACAGCTGCCCCGCCGCGGTCAGGACCAGACCGGCGGCGAGCATCACCCGCGGAGCGACCTTGCCGAGCAGGCGCACCAGCAGCGGCCCCATGAGCGGTGTGATGCCCTGCATCACCACGAACGGCCATGCCGACTCCAAGGGGCTCCGGTGCTGGATCACCCCCAGCCGGACGCTCAGCCCGTACGCCCCGCCGAGAGAGCCGAACATCCCGATCACCGCGACGCCAGCCGCGGCGGAGAACGCGGGGATCCGGAACACGTCCAGCTTCAGCATCGCGGACGTCGACCTGGCCTCGATGACCAGGAACGCGGCCAGGAACACGACGCCGAGCACGAAGGCGGTCACCACAGCAGGTGATCCCCAGCCCGACGTCGGACCCTGGATGACTCCGAAGAGCAGGGCCGGGATGGCCACCGTGATGGTCGCCTGCCCGGGCAGGTCCAGCGATCTGCCCTGCGGCGCGCGGGAGTCAGCGGCGAACACGAGGCTGAGTGCGAGGCTGATGGCGGCGAACAGGCCCGCCGCCACGAAGGCCCAGCGGAACGCTGTGAACTCGACGACGGCGCCGGACAGCACAGGAGCGACCAGCACGCCGGCGGACAGCGCGGTCGTCCAGGCCGCCAGCCCGCGCGCCCGCTCGGCCGCCTCCGGGGTCGCGGCGGTGATCGACGCGAGTGACGAGGCGAACAGGGCCGCGGCGCCGATACCGGAGAGCGCCTGCCCCACATACAGGGCGTGCACCGAGACGCCGATCGCGCAGACCGTATAGCCGATCGCCATCAGGGCCGCACCGCCGACGAGAATTCTCTTGCGCCCGTAGAGGTCGCCGAGTACGCCGAACGTCAGGCCCAGCGTCGCGGTCGGCACCAGGAAGGCTTCACTGATCCAGGACAGCTGGGGGCCGGACGCGTGCAGTGTCTGTTGCATGACGCCGGTGATCGCGGCAGGCAGGCCCATGCCGACTGTTGCGATGAAGACCGCGGCGCAAGCGGCGACGAGTGTGCCGGTGCTCAGTGCCGGCGGCTTGGTTGTTGAGGAACGGGAAGGTGACGACGCGACGTTGGGTATCAACTACATCAGTCCTCGATGAGGCCGGTGATGGCACACCGGCGAAATGGTTCGATGTGGCGTCTGCGCCGCACAGTGCGGGGTGGGAGTCGAGCTCGCACGCGGCCCGCGTGCGCGTCGCACACGGGGCGGCCTCTGTCCGGCCGCCCGGCGTCGCCTGCGGTTCCGCCGGTCCGGTGCCGGAGGCGACGTGTGCGGGAGGCCTTCTGGCCTTACGAGGGCGCGCCACGGACGTCCGTCGTGGACGTGCCGTGTCAGTCCGGCACCGGTGTCGCGGTGACCCGGCGGTACTACAGGAGCGCGGACGCGGAGCCGTCGAGCCAGGCCGCCCCTCGGGCGTACAGGGCCTCGACTTCGGGGCCGGTCAGTCCGGGCATGTCGGGCTTGACCGGGTAGCCGATCCTGCTCTGGAGGTAGGCGAGGTGCCGGTAGCCCTCAGGGAACGCGGCGAGCAGCTCGGGGTCGAGATCGGGGCCGGTGGACATGCTGACGGGGTCCAGCCGGTCCTTCTCGTAGATGGGCTGGCGCAGCACGATGGTCCAGCGTCCGTCGTGCTTGGCGAGGAAGTCGTAGAAGCGGCCGGTGCACACCACGTCGCACACGACACCCTCGACCTCGCCACGCTGGGAGATGGTCATCTTGGTCTGTGCCACCGCGCGGCTGCCGCCGATCTCGACGGTGGTGCCGCCGAGGAAGTGCAGGATGCGTACGCCTCGGTCGAAGCCCTCGCGGCTGACCTGGATGAACTCCTCGCCGGTGCCCTGGAACCAGGTGGCCATCATCTGGCCCTCGGGGTGCCACACCTCACGGAAGCGGTCCCAGTCCGCAGCGTCCCGCCACAGCACCCAGTTCTCGAGCAGTTCGCGGATCGCCAGGCGTTCCGTCATGTCAGGACTGATCAGGTTCGTCACGTGCGGAAATCTCCTTGCTAGATCGGGTAGTGGCGCGGCTGCTGGGAGAGGGTGACCCAGCGCAGATCGGTGAACTCGTGCAATGCCGCGCGGGCGCCGAAGCGGCCCCAGCCGCTGTCGCCGACGCCGCCGAAGGGCATCAGCACCTCGTCGTGGACGGTGGCGCCGTTGACGTGGACGACGCCGGTGTGCAGCCTTTCGGCCACGGACATGGCACGGGATTCGTCCTTGCCGAACACCGCGCCGGACAGGCCATAGGGGGTGTCGTTCGCGATGCGGAGGGCGTCGTCCACGCCGTCCGCGACGACCACGCTCACCGCGGGGCCGAACGACTCCTCGTGGTACAGGCGCATCTCGGGGGTGACGCCGGTGACGACGGTGGGCTGGTGGACCAGGCCGTCGAAGCCGCCGCCGGCCGCGATCAGCGCACCGAGCTCGGCCGCGTCGTCCAGGAGTGCGCGCAGGTGGGCGAGGGAGCGGCGGTTGATGACGGGGCCGACCTGGGTGTCCGGGTTCCTTGGGTCGCCGGTGACCAGGGCTTTGGCGCGGGCGGCCAGTCGCTCGGTGAAGGCATCGGCCACGGACCGGTCGACGACGATCCGCTCGGTCGACATGCAGATCTGGCCCTGGTACATGAAGGCGCCGAAGGATGCCGCGGCCGCGGCGGCGTCGAGATCGGCGTCGTCGAGGACGATCAGCGGTGCCTTGCCGCCCAGTTCCAGCAGTGTCCGCTTGAAGTGGGTGGCCGCCTTCTGGGCGATGATCCGGCCGACCCGGGTGGAGCCGGTGAAGTTTACGGCGCCGACGCTCGGGTGGACGACGAGCTCTTCGACGATCTCGGCGGCGTCCTCGGGGGCGTTGGTGATCAGGTTCACCACGCCGTCGGGCATGCCGGCGTCGTGCAGGACGGCGACGATCGCGCCGTGTGTGCGGGGCGACTCCTCGGATCCCTTGAGGACGACGGTGTTGCCGTAGGCCAGGGCCCATGCGATGGCGCGGACACCGAGGATGAGCGGGGCGTTCCACGGCGCGATGCCCACGACCACCCCCACGGGCCGGCGCACGGCCGTGGCCCGCAGCCCCGGGACGTCGGAGGGCAGCACCTCGCCGATCAGGCCGTAGGCCTGCACGGCTGCCTCACGCATGATGCCAACGGCGACATGGACGTTGAAGTGGCCCCAGGAGGCCGCGGCACCGTTCTCCTCGGTCATGCCGGCGGCGATCGAGGGAGCGCGTTCCTCCAGCAGGTCCGCCGCGCGCGACAGGATCGCTCGCCGTTCGGCGGGAGAGGTGTGCGACCAGTCGTCGAACGCCGCGTGGGCCGCCTCCACCGCTGCTGCGGCGTCGGCCCGCGACGCCGCCGCGACGGGTTGCAAGGGCTCCTCAGTGATGGGGCTGAGGGTGAAGGTCGTGCGGCTGCCCTCGGCCGTCCTCCACTGGCCGCCGATCAGCAGCCGTTGGGTGCCGTCGTCCGGCTCCGACGCGATCGCGGCCGGGGTGGCGGCTTGGGGTTGGGGGGTGCTGATGGTGTCCATCGGCGCTACTGCTCCTTGATGGTGGTGGGTGCGAGGGCTGCGACAGTGTCAGAACGAGGCCGTACTCGACCGAGGACCACGGGCCGCAGACGCCGGTGGGACGGCCCGGATCGTCGGCCGTGCGGGAGATGAAGGTGCGGACCGCGGACGGCTTGACCGCGAACGCGGTGTCCGAGTCGAGGTGGTCGCCGTCCTCGTCGTGGATGTGCGTGGTCAGCGACCGGTATCCGGGGCGGTTCACCTTCGAGTGGATCAGGGTGGGCCGCCACAAAATGGCGCCCGGCATCCTGTCGACCGGCTCGTCACGCGGGATGGGGCTACGGCCAAGAACGCGTAACCGGTTCCTCACAGGTGCGGAAGCTGCCCCGCAGGTAATGCTCAGGTGCGGCCGGGTCCTGGACCGCGTAGAGACGGTCTTCGCCGTTCCGCCGGATCAGCCGGCCTGGATGAGGTACTCGGGGACCCAGGTCCCGTGGATGCCGGCGCGCAGGCGGAGGGGGAGGTGGAGAGTGGCCACAGGACCGGCGGCCAGATCGGCGGTGTCGAGGATGAGCAGGTCGTTCAGCATCGTGGTCCAGTTGTTGGCCAGGGCCAGGAGATAACCGTCGCCCTCGGGGGCGTCGTCACCGCGGGGCACGAACACCGGCTCCTGGAAGGTGAAGTGTTCGGGCAGGACGTACTGTCCGGTGGCCTGCTGCTTGTCGAAGTCATAGCGGATGATCGTGTTGAGGGACTGTATGCCGTCAGCGCTCTTGTGCTCGTCACCGATGACACGCGCCCCCGTGAACCCGATGCGGTGCCGACCCGTTTCCACCCGGTCGTCGATGAGCGGGAATTCGGCGAACTCCGGCTGAAGTACCTGCTCTTCGAAGCCCTTGCCGTCGTCGGCCGCGTAGTCGGCCGTCCAGCGGGTGATCCTGGACACGCCCTTGGTGACGTCATATGGGACCGTGTCGGGGTACAGGAACGGGGCTGGCTGAGCCTCTGCGACACAGCCGTCGATGTGGATCGTGGTGCCCTCGTTGTAGGCGTTGAAGAAGTGGTAGGTGAACCGGGCCGGGCCGCGGTACCAGCGGATCTGGTCTGCGGTGCCGTAGCGCGGCATCACTCCGAGGCAGGTTTCCTTGGACGGGTCCCACTGCCAGTGGGGCCCACCCGCCTTGATCCGGTCGAGGTCGGCGGCGTTGGGCATCACCGGGAAGATCGCATAGTCCTGGGTGACGACGAAGTCGTGGATCATGCTGGTGTACGGGGCCTCCAACCACACCTCGTGCAGGACCTTGCCGTGGGCGTCGAGGACGTAGTACGCGATGTCCCGGCTGGCCAGGCCCTTCGCCTCGAACCCGAAGGCGAACATCTCACCCGTCACGGGGTCGACGCGGGGATGGGCGGTGAAGGTCGGGCTGCTGACCCCACCGTCGAAGTCCCAATCCCCGTAAGTCTCCAGGGAGTCGGTGTCGATCCGCGTGGGGCGGGCGTCCTCCTTCAGGACCAGGAGCTTCCCGGCGTGGAAGGCGACGCTCGTGTTCGCCGCCCCCCGGTTCTTGCCCGCCACGGTGACGTGGTCGGTGTAGGGGTTGCGGTAGGCGCCGAACAGCGAACGGCGGGCGGCGCGTTCCAGCTTCAGCTTCTCGGTCTGCACGTAGCGGCTGCGGTAGTCGACGTGGCCGTCGGCGAAGGTGAACATGCGCAGCATGCCGTCACCGTTGAAGGGAAGGTCGTCGCCGGTGCGGTTGGGGAAGGCCGGGTCGGGAGCGATCTGGTAGTAGCGGCCGCGCAGGTCGCGGGGGATCTCCCCGTCGGCCTCGATCTCGAAGATGTCGGCCTCGATGCGCGAGGGGGTCGACCAGCCTGAGTAAATCGGCTGGTCGGGGAACCGCATGCCCGTGCGGCCGGGGGAGGGCGTGGACGGCGCTGTCATGGATGACCTCCGAAAAGATTGCTAGACTTCTAGCGACTTGGGTGCAGTAGAAGGCCACCAAAACCGATATGTCAAGACACTGGCGGGCAGGAAATGAAGTGTGAGTCCCTTGTGAGGGTGCTGGTGACGAAGGCAGAGTGGTGCCCGTGACACAAGATCCGGCCGCGCAGCGCCACGGCGAACGTCTGGCCGCCGCCTCCGGCTTCGACCTGCCCGACGTCGACCCGCACCTGGCGTCCGCGTCGGTGGGCTTCAACCTGGTCCGGGTCGCCAAGAGGATCGAACGCGACATCGAGACCAACTTCGCCCGCCCGGCCGGGCTGACCTTCGCCGGCTTCCGGCTGATGACCACGCTCAAGTACGACGGTCCGATGTCCCCGCGCAGACTCGCCGACCTGCTGAGCATCTCCACCGCGAGCGTCACCTCGGCACTGCACACCCTGGAACGGGCCGGCCTCCTCACCCGCACGCCCCAGCCCGACGACGGACGCATGCTCGTCATCGCCCTCACCGAGCAGGGCGAGACCGCCATCGACGAGTTCCTGCACTGGTGGACCACGCATCGCCAGAAGAGCTGGCTGGAGCACCTGACTCCCGACGAGGAGCTCACCCTCGCGCGTCTGCTCGCCAAGGTCTCCCGGCACCAGCCCCAGCCGCTCGCCCAACCACAGCGACGGCTGATTCCGCCGCACTGACGCCCTCGGCGCGGGGCCGCCCGGTCGGCAGGGAGGTGCCTCGCTCGGCGGCGGGAGCCGGACACCGCACGTCATCGGGCCACCGCACCACTCCGCCGCCGTCGCGGATCCGGCAGACAGCTCAGCCTTCGAGCAACTTGAGCCGAGGCGTGAGAGGTTGCCGGTGAGGACGGCCACCCACCTTTCGCCCCACCCATGACGACCACGCCCAGTCCGATGCCTCCGGATTCGCACCGCCGCCGACCGGCATACCGACCTCTCACGAGCACGAAGCCGCCGCGCGTCCTTCGTGCGGCCCTGCAAGCTTCGGGTGTCGACCGGCCCAAGCGGCGGCTCGCCTCCATGGCGCCGGCCCGGCTGTCCCGTTCCGTGCCGGACACCGCTTTCAATCAACGAAAGGGGGTGTTCCTCTCCACGCCGGGATCACGCAGCATTACGCCTGGTCGGCGGTGGGTCGTACTCCCGCAATGGACATCGCATCACGGAAGCGCCACCGTCGCTATGAAAGTTACTTTCATTCTACAAAAGGAAGGGGAGTTGCCGTGACGTGGTTGGGCTTGGAAGGCAGTCGGGCGCTCGTCATAGGGGCCGGTGGCCTGGGCGCCGCCTGCGCCCGAGGACTTGCGGAGGCCGAGGCGCACCTGGCCGTCGTGGACGTGGACGAGGCCAAGCTCAAGGCCCTGCGGGACGATCCGGCGCTCGCGGACATCGATGTGCACGTGATTCCGGCCGATGTCACGACCTCGACGGGCTGTGATGAAGCCGTCCGGGCGGCGGCCGACGCGCTCGGCGGGCTGGACGTGCTGGTGCACGCGGTGGGAACCAACGACCGCCGGGCGGTGGTCGACACACCGGACGAGACATGGGAGCGGATCCTCGCACTGAACCTGTCCAGCGCCTTCTATACCGGGCGGGCGGCGGGACGTCTGATGCGCCGGGCCGGGCGCGGGAGCATGGTGTTCTTCTCCTCGGTCTCCTCCCGGCTCGCCCACCCGCACCATGCCCCCTACGCCGCGACCAAGGGCGGACTGGACCAGCTGGCGAAGGTGATGGCCCGGGAGTGGGCCGCCGACGGCGTGACCGTCAACACGGTCGCCCCTGGCTACACGGAGACGGAACTGACTCGCGAGTACCTGGCCAGGCCGGGGATGCGCGAGGAGATGCTCAGTCTGGTCCCGGCCGGGCGTCTGGGCACCCCGCAGGACGTGGTCGGCGCCGTGCTGTTCCTCGCCTCGGCGCGGGCGTCATTCGTCACGGGGCAGGTGCTTTATGTGGACGGTGGCCGCACACTCGTCTGAGCCAGGAGCCGACCGGACCGGACGGCACAGCGGGCTGCCTCGTCCCTCACCTTCCGCCGAGCAGCCGCGTGATCTCCTGACAGGTGTTCAGCAGGCGCGGGCGCAGTTCGTCGAGCAGTCGCGTGACGGGAAACCCCATCGCGGGGACCGCCACATTGGCCGCTGCCACCACCGAACCGGAGGCGTCACGCAGGGGCGCGGCCACCGAGCGCAGCCCGTAGGCGAGTTCCTCGTCCTGCACCGCCCAGCCCCGCTCACGAATGTGCGCCAGGACCGGCCGCAGCTCCGCCGACGACCGGATCGCGTTGGGGCCGTTCGCCCCGGTGAAGGACTCCTCGGTGAGGCGCTCCTGCAGCTCGGCGTCGTCCAGACCGCTCAACAGGACCTTTCCGATGGAGGTGTTGACGGCAGGAAGCCGCGAGCCCACCTGGATGTTCGCGGTCACCAGGTCGTTGTTGCGCAGTCGGATCAGGTACAGCACCTGGTCGCCGGACAGGGTGCCCAGGTTGACCGTCTGACCCGTCGCCGCGGCGAGCCGGCGCAGCGGCCCGTCCGCGAGTTCCACCACGTCCATGCCGCGCAACGCCGCGAAGCCCAGCGTGAGGACTTTGGGGGCCGGACGATAGGCGCCGTCCGGCAGCTGCTCCAGGAAGCCCTCGGTCACCAGGGTGGCGGCCATCCGGAAGGCCGTCGGCAACGGCACACCGGCCTCGGCGGCCATGTCCGTCAGCTTCATCGACGACCGCTGTTCGGAGAACTGCCCGAGCAGCCGCAACCCCTTGGCCAGTGCCTCGACGTGGTAGCTGCGTCTGGACGCCGCGGGGCCGTCGGCGGGCAGGGAGTCGGTCGGCTTTTCACGCGGCGGCACGAAAGGTCTCGCTTTCTGTCTGCTGGGCACAGTGGGCGCCAAGAGGAACCCGGTCCACTTTCATTGTATGGAAGTCAGCATCAGATTCACCCGCCATGGGGCAACCAGGAGGACGGACATGGGAGTGCGACTGGGCGGGCTGCTGCCCGGTGAACTGGACGAGGAGCAGGCCGAGGTCTATCGGGCCATCACCGGCGGCGCCCGCGCCTCGGGGCCGCAGGCGTTCCCCCTGACCGACCGGGAGGGGTGGTTGCGCGGCCCCTTCAACGCCATGTTGCTGAGCCCCCCGGTGGGTCTCGCGACGCAGGCCCTCGGCGCGGCCGTGCGCTACAGCTCCTCGCTGAGCGATCGCGTGCGGGAAATGGCGATCCTCGCCGTGGCCGCCCACTTCGCTAGCGCCTTCGAGCGGGAAGCCCACGAAGCCGTCGGCCGCACCAGCGCCGGCCTGGCCGAATCGGAGATGGCCGCACTGCGGGCCGGCGGGATGCCGGAACTCACCGAGCCGACCGAGCGCGCTGCCCTGCGGGCGACGAGGGCACTGCTGCGGCGCGGCACATTGAACGACGACGAGTACGCCGACGCCGTGGCCGCGACCGGAGAGCGAGGCGTGTTCGAGCTGACGACACTGGTCGGCTACTACTCCATGCTCGCTCTCCAGCTGCGGGTTTTCCTGGGTGAGGGAAGCACTCCCGGGCCCGTTGACCGCGGGCTTCAGCCGCCGGCAGCGCCTTGACAGTCCGCGGTGACCCTTCAATACTCAATTTACGTTCATACAGTGAATATAGCTTTCATTCTACGAAAGTAGGCAGAGAACCGTGAAGCTGATCACCTTCGACGACGGACGGGTCGGCAGGCTGGAACTGGAGGAACGCCTCGTGCTGCCCCTCGAAGTCCGCAGCACCCGGGAGTACTTCGAGCGCGACGGCAAGGTCTCGGAGACCGGTGACCGGCTGCGGCTGGACGACGTGACGCTGCGCGCTCCGATCGTGCCGAAGAAGTTCTTCCACACCTCCGGCAACTTCCGTGAGCACGAGGACGAGTCGAAGAACGTCGACTGGTCGCACCCCATGCACAAGGGCATCGTCTTCTTCCAGAACGTCGACGCGATCGTCGGCCCGGAGGAGCCGGTCATCTACCCGGAGCACCTGACCAGCGAGCTGGACTACGAGTTGGAGATCGCCGTCGTCATCGGCAGGCCGGGCAAGTTCTTCGGCGTCGACGACGCGCCCGACCACATCGCCGGCTACGTCGTCTTCAACGACATCACCGCCCGCGACATCCAGCGCCGCGAGATGGAGTCCGGCGTCTTCTCCTTCTGCAAGGCCATCGACACCTTCTGCCCGGTCGGACCGTACATCGTCACGGCCGACGAGATCCCCGACCCGCAGAACCTCGACATGGAACTGCGGGTCAACGGCGTGGTCCGGCAGAAGTCCAGCACCAGCCGCATGTCGGTCTCCATCCCGCACCTGGTCGCCTACCACTCCCCTCAGAGCTACAGCGCCGGCGACCTCATCACGACCGGAACCGTCCAGGGCGTGGCGGGCTTCAGCGGCGACCCGGACATGTACCTCAAGCCCGGCGACGTCGTCGAGGCCGAAGTCGAGCACCTCGGCGTTCTGCGTACCCCCATCGTCAGCTGGCAGGAGGGGCACGGGACCCCCGTACCGGAGAAGGTGGACTGGTGAGGCTCGGCGTCCTGGACGGCCACACCGTCGTGGTCAGCGGCGACCGGGCCGCGAACGTCCGCTGGTCATCACAGGGCAAACTACCCACCGACCCGATGGCACTGCTTGAGGACTGGCCACGCCTACGCGACTGGGCGGCCGGGCTGCCCGAGGAGGCGTACGACATCCCGGTCGACCCGACCGCGCTAGGCGCGCCGGTGCCTCGCCCCCGCCAGGTGTTCGCCGTCGCCCTCAACTACCCACCGCACGCCGCGGAAGCGGGCTTCACTCCACCCGAGGAACCGCTCGTCTTCACCAAGTTCCCGGCCTGCGTCACCGGTCCGCACACCAGCGTCGCCCTCCCCCCGGGCAAGGTCGACTGGGAAGTCGAACTCGTCGCCGTGGTCGGCCGAGAGACGTACCGGGTGAGCGAGGACCACTCCTGGGAGTCGGTGGCCGCCCTGACCGTGGGTCAGGACCTCTCCGAACGTGTCACCCAACTCCAGGGAAAGCCGGCCCAGTTCAGCTTGGGCAAGTCCTTCCCCGGCTTCGGCCCCATCGGCCCCGTCCTGGTCACCCCGGACGAACTCGACGACCCCGACGACCTTGAGATCACCGGACTGCTGAACGGCGAGGTCGTCCAGCAGGACCGCACCAAGTCCATGATCTTCCCGGTGCCGGAGCTCATCGCCCGGCTCTCGGCCGTGCTGCCACTCTTCCCCGGTGACCTGGTCTTCACCGGCACCCCGGCCGGCGTCGGCAACCGCATGAACCCGCCGCGTTACCTCACCGAAGGCGACGAACTCGTCAGCCGCATCGAGGGCATCGGCGAGATCCGCCAGCATTTCACCGGCCCCGCCCAGCGGCCGT
The DNA here is from genome assembly GCF_045041235.1 of Streptomyces sp. NBC_00076. Taxonomy (NCBI): domain Bacteria; kingdom Bacillati; phylum Actinomycetota; class Actinomycetes; order Kitasatosporales; family Streptomycetaceae; genus Streptomyces; species Streptomyces sp. NBC_00076. Next base: position 9,001,221 of record NZ_CP108242.1, on the reverse strand, counting down.
CGGGGAGTTGAGAGCCGCGCAGCCCGTCGGCTGCCTCTGCGACTCCTCCCCCGGAAACCCGCGTCCGACCACCGCAGACAAGGACCCGCATGTCCGACCACACCCCGCCCCCCATGCCCATCCCCCGCCGTTTCGAAGGCCGCACGGTCCTGGTCACCGGCGCCGGCACCGGTTATGGCGCCGAGATCGCCGTCCGCGCCGCCCAGGAGGGCGCCCGCGTCGCCGTCCACTACCGCAGCTCCGCCGCCGGTGCCGAGAAGACCGTCGCCCGCATCAAGGAGGCGGGCGGCAAGGCGTTCACCGTGCAGGCCGACATCGCCGTCCACGCCGACGTCATCCGCATGGCCGAGGAGGTCTTCCTCCAGTTCGGCGGCCTCGACGTGCTGGTCAACAACGTCGGTGACGTGGCGGGCGACCAGATGTCCTGGCGGGACCTCACCGAGGAGTCCATCGACCACGTACTCGCCGTGGACATCAAGGGAACCATGCTCTGCACACACGAGATCGGCTCCCGGATGCTGGACCAGGGCCACGGCTCGATCGTCAACATCGGGTCCACCGTGATCGTGCGCGGCAGCGCGCGGGCGCCGCAGTACGCCGCCGCGAAGTACGGCATCCTCGGCATCACCAAGTCCTACGCCCAGGCCTTCGCGCCCTTCGTACGGGTCAACACCTTCGCACCCGGCTTCATCGAGACCGAGACGCTGCTGGGGCGGGCGGACTGGAAGTCCGGCCGCCGCGAGGACATGACCGCCAAGACCCCGATGGGCCGCATCCCCGGCCCGGCCGAACTCGCGGGCACCGCCCTCTTCCTCGCCACCGACGACGCCTCCCACATGACCGGTGTCTACCTCAACGCCGACGGCGGCTTCAACATGATCGGCGCCTGAGGCAGGCACGCCGCTTCCCTGTCGACAGGAGCGTCACAGCGCAGTCGAGCCGTACCCGGGCTCTGCACACCCTCTGCCCATCCAGGCCTGCCACGCCCGGCGCGCCACCGGCCTGTGGGCAGGCGGGTCGAAACGAAGCTGCACACACGAGTGAATGCGGTTCACCGCGATGAATGATGGGGAGTCAACGATGACTACGGCCGCTACTCCGGTGTCCGACATGGACATCTTCGCCGACGATGTCCTGACCGATCCCTACCCCGCCTACGCGGTGTTGCGGGAGACGGGCGCCGCCGTGTATCTGGAGCGCTACGACTGCTGGGCCCTGCCCCGGTACGAACACGTACGGGCCGCGCTGCGCGACCACGAACGGTTCTCCTCCGTGGACAGCGTGGGCTACGAGCCGTCGCTGAACGAAGCACGCCGGGGCGGTGTGCTGGCGACGGACCCACCGGAACACGACATGCTGCGCTCGGTGCTGTCGGAGAGCCTGGCCCCGCGTGCGCTGGCGAGCCTGAAGGACGACATCGGCCGACGCGCGACGGAACTGGTCGAGTCCGTGGTGGCCCGCGGTTCATTCGACGTAGTGAGTGATCTGGCGCGCGTGTTCCCGCTGACGGTGGTGGCGGATCTGATCGGGATGCCCCTGCGCGCCCGGGACGAGGTGCTCGTTTTCGCCGACGCGTTCTTCAACACCTTCGGCCCCCTCAACGAACGGACGACGGCGTCGGTGCAGGTCTCCGAACGGCTGCTCGACGAGCTCATCTCGATGATGAACCGCGACGACCTGGCCCCAGGTGGCTGGGGCGAGGCGCTGTATCAGGCGGCCGACCGGGGCGTGATCGAGGAGCACCAGGTGGGACGGCTGTTGCGCGCGTACCTGGTGGCGAGCATGGACACGACGATCAACGCGATCAGCAGCGCCCTGTGGTTGTTCGCCGAGCACCAGACCGCCTGGACGACCCTGCGCGCCGACCGGACGTTGCTCCGTTCCGCTTTCGACGAGGTCGTGCGTGTCGAGTCACCGGTGCAGACGTTCTTCCGCCGCACGACGCGGGCGGTCGAGATCGACGGTGTCACGATCCCGCCGCGGGCTCAGGTGGCGATGTTGTTCGGTTCGGCGAATCGGGATCCGCGCAAGTGGCCGGAGCCGGACACGTTCGACATCAACAGAGCGCCGATGGACCACGTCGGGTTCGGCTCCGGCGTGCACGCCTGTGCCGGCCAGGGACTGGCACGGGTGGAGGGCGGCGCGATCCTGTCCGCGCTACTGGATCACGTGGAGGTGATCCAACTGGACGGCCCGCCACGGCGGCACCTCAACAACGTCATCCGGGGTCTGGAAAGCCTCCCCGTCACCGTGACGTCGGGAGCACTCCGGTAGAGGACGTCGTGGCCGACCGCGCGCTGTACGGCCACGAGGTGTGCGGGGCGTTCGCCAGGCCGTGCTCCGGCTGATCCACATGACCGCAGGACCGAGCCCCCTTCCGCAGATCCGCGGAAGGGGGCTCGGTCATCGGCGCGGGAAGGGGACCGCTCAGACCAGGGTGGTGGCGCGGATGAACGCGATGACCTGGGGCCAGGACAGGTCGGTGGCCGCCTTGTTGACCGGGTTGCCGTGCAGTGCGCGGGCGGTGAAGCCGTGCCCGGCCCCGGGGTATACATGGGCGATGCTCGGCCCGGTGGTCCGCGAGTTCAGGGCGTCCTGCAGCCGGTGAAAGCTCTCCACCGGCACCACCTCGTCCGCGCCTGGATAGAGCATCATGGCAGGCCCGGCGATCCGGGCGGTGAACTCGGTGGCATCCAGGGTGTGGTTCGGTGCCGGGGAGCCCGGCACGGTGGGGTGATAGGCGACGACATTCGCCAGCCGGCTGTCCCTTCCACCGAACAGCAGCGCGAACCGGCCGCCGATACACCAGCCGATCACACCGACCTGTCGGCAACCCAGCTCGTCAAACATGTGGTCGAGCAGCTTGCCCATTTCGGTCAGGCTGGACTCGTCATCCAGCTCCGACGCCCACTGAAACTGGGTCTCCATCTGTGCCGGGTCATCGCTGCCGGGCCGACCGCGCCAGATGTCCCAGGACAACGCGGTGACGCCGGCGGCGGCCAGGCCGTCGGCGAACTCGCGCAGCTGCGGCGAGATCCCGGTGATCGACGGCAGCAGCAACATACCGCCTGTGGATGCCTCCGGCGGGCGGGACAGATACGCGTTCATCCCGGCCACGGTGACGTTCTCACCGTCAGACGGGACGCCGTCGGCGCTGGGGGCACTGATCTCGTTGGCCATACTCTCACTACTCTCTACCGAGCTTGACGAAAAATGTTCAGTCAGTGGGTCGCACTCAGGACTCGAATGAGGCCGTCCTGTCTGCCGCGCAGGCGGCCGGCCCGGCCTCCGCAGACGGTCGCCCGGTCCACGAGGGCGTCAGGGCCGGGCGGCGACGCGGCGGACCGACCGGGCGGATGAACCACTCGGTCGCGCCGGCCGGCGCAGGGGTGGCCTGTCGGACCGGACGAGGGGGCGCGCGGTCGCAACGTGGGCCGTACCCGTCGGAGAGGCCGCAAAAGCGGCTCGGTCGGCGCCTCCAAGGGCCTGGCGCGCTCGCGCGCGTGTTCAGGGGAAGCGGATCGAGACGTGTTCCGGCCGTAGTTCGGTGACGCTGTTGACCCCGAGCAATGCCATGGTCTGGACGACCTCACTCGACAGGATCTCCACGGCCCGAGCGACCCCGCGCTGACCGCCGGCCATCAGGCCGTAGAGGAAGGCCCGACCCACCAGCGCGGCGTCGGCGCCCAGCGCCAGGGCGGCCACGATGTCAGCACCGGTCGTCATACCGCTGTCGACCAGGATTTCGGCCCGCCCGCCCAACCGCTCGCGCACTGCCGGGACCAACTCGACGGGTACAGGAGCGCGGTCCAGCTGCCGCCCGCCATGGCTGGAGAGCACGACGCCGTCCGCGCCGGCGTCCACCACCCGCTGGGCATCGGACACCGACTGGATGCCCTTGACCACGAGGCTACCCTGCCAGTGGCCGCGGAGCCATTCGAGGTCGGCCACCGTGATGGCGGGATCGAAGACACGGTCGATCTGGTCGGCGACCGTGCCCTCGGAGGCAGCCACGTTGGCGAAGGTGAGTGGCTCGGTGGTCAGCAGGTCGAACCAGTAGCGGGGATGAAGGGCTCCGTTGACGAAGGTGCGCAACGTGAGCTGCTGCGGCACGGTGAGCCCGTTGTGCACGTCACGCAGCCGAGTCCCGGCGACCGGGGTGTCCACGGTGAGGATCAACGTGTCGAACCCAGCCGCGGCCGCACGGTCGACCAGTTCCTTGACCCGGCTCCGATCACGCCACAGAAACAGCTGGAACCACTTCCGCGCCTGAGGGCCGGCCGCCGCGGTGTCCTCGATCGAGGTGCTGCCCATCATGGAGAGGGCGTAGGGAATCCCGGCCCGCTCGGCGACGGCGACGACGGCTCGTTCCCCTCCGGTGTGCATCATGCGCGTCAGGCCGGTGGGAGCGAACACGAACGGCTGAGCAGACGACTTGCCGAGGATCATCGTCTCCGCGCTTACGTGGGAGACGTCCCGGAGCGCCGAAGGATGGAACTCCAGGCGCCGGAACGTCTCACGTGCCCGACGCAGCGCGAGTTCGCCCACGCCGGCCCCTCCGTCGGCGAAATCGAAGACCGCCCTGGGCGCCCGTCGTCGCGCGAGAGCACGGAGGTCGGCGACGGACGCCGCTCGCGCCAACCCCCGCTCCGTGCCGTTGAGCCGGATCGGAGCGGGGCGCAACAGCTCACGAAGCTCGGCTGGGCGTGGCAGCCGACGGTGCACCTTGGCGGTCAACGCGATTCATCCCTTCCGTCACCAGGTCCAGGGCACATCACGTGCGATGCCCCGGCCCACGACGACGTCCTCGATTACCCTCTGCTCCGCAGTCGCTCATCCCTCAAGCCAGCAGGTCAGCAATGCTCTTCAGCCCCTCACTCACGATGCGGGCGTCGACTTCCCCATGGGCTCCGCCCACCCCGATGCCGCCGATGACTTCGCCGTCGTCCGTGACGATCGGGTATCCCCCCGGCACCGGGTGCAGCTGGCTGTCCACCAGATGGGGCGGGCACGCCTGCAGTATCGGCTCCGCGGCGAACTTGGCGAAGTCGGCAGTCGATACGCCCATCACCGCGGCCGTGTATGCCTTGAGCCGAGAGGTCTCGACCGCGATCGGTCCGGCGCCGTCGTCAGCGAGTATGACCTTCGTGATACCGCTCCGGTTGGTCACAGAGACGCTGACTCGCGCTGACTCGGCACGCGCCGCGGCAAGGACCGCATCCGCGGCCCGGCGTGCGATCTCGTAGCTCAACGGTTCCCTCATATCGTTCCCTTTCCAGGCGGGTCACCGGATTCACGTCCGGTTCGTTCACTGAAGAGTCGTCAGGCGGCACATATCTCGGCACCGACGGTGATGGTGGGGTTGCCTTCGGGCTGCCGCAGCCCGGCCGGTACCCGAGTGGCAGCACATGCCGAGCCGCTTCAGCACCGACCAGTACGCAGTTGTGTTCCCTCATGGTGAGGTTCCGCGGTCGTCCCGCTCTGACAGAGGACGGGACACCGAAAGATCGGCGCCGTCGGGCGGGGCCCGATCGCCCGCCCTGCTTCCGCGTCGCAAACAACGTAACACCGCGACTCGCCTCGTTGAGCAGCTCTGACAAAATTTTGTCAGAACGCTACGGTTACTGCCGGTGGCCCGCGAGCGCCGGCCGAAGGGCGGCGCCGTCAGTCACCAACCGTCATCTCGGCCCAGCGGGCGCGCCCCGCGGCTGACGACCGACAGGGCCGTGACGACCTCGCCGTCGGCGCATGGGCCGAGTTCACGCGGCCAAGGCGGCTCCGGGCGCGGCAGCCATGCCTCTCGATCCGCAGCGGAACACGTGGGCGGACCGAACCGAGGCGGACAGCCAGTTGGGCTTGGTGCCTGCGCACCGCCGATGCGTGAAATCACTCTGACAAACTTTTGTCGAAGGTATTAATCAGAGCGACATCTGGGTGCTACGTTGCGGTTTCAGCAGAGGTCGGGGGGCCTCACAGGCGGAAATCCACGATGTCGCCCGACGAAAGGCAACGTCATGCGGGCTTCCCTGAATTAGGGACGCCGCCCTCATCCCCAGTCCGATCGAGCGGTCCTTCGCCCCACTCCCACGCGGCGGGCCCTTGCGTGTCCGACATCCACCGGACCACGTCGGCAGCTCGCACTGCGGGCGGCGTCGCCCCCCATGAGGCCGGCAGGCCTCGAACCAGCCCGGCGGTGCGACCGCCACCGCCTCGCTTCCCGTCACCGTAGGCATGGAAGGACCGTGAGATGACCCGGATCGTGGTCGACTTCGAGCGCTGCGAGGGCCACGGACTGTGCGAACAGACCGCGCCCGAGGTGTTCCGGCTCGACGACGAGGGTGAGTTGCACCTGACGCGTGACGAGGTGGACGCGGAGCACGAGAGTGCCGTCGCGGCTGCCGTTCGGGTGTGTCCCGTCGCAGCACTGAAGGTGCAGCCGTGAAACGGATCGTCGTGGTCGGTGGGTCCATCGCCGCGGTCACTGCGGCGCAGAGCCTGCGTACCGAGGGCTACGACGGCCAGGTGACCGTGCTCTCCGAGGAGCCTCATCCGCCCTACTCGCGCGTTCCCCTCTCAAAAGGCGTGCTGGCAGGCCGTCAGCCCGTGGATTCGGCGATGCTGCCGCTCCCGAGCGAGAGCATCGAGTTCCGTACCGGAGCACGGGCCGTGCGGCTCGATACGCACCGCCGTCTGGTGACAACGGCCGACGGCACCGACCTACCGTACGACGGGCTGGTGATCGCCACCGGTGCCCGGGCACGCCGACTCACCGGCGACAGCGACCTGGTGGTGCGCACCCTGGACGACGCCTCGACCCTGGCCGCCCGGCTGGCCTCGGCCCACAGCGTGATCGTGCTGGGCGGTGGCTTCCTCGGCATGGAGGTCGCCGGGACCTGCCGTGCCCTCGGCCTGGAAGTCACCGTCGTCGACTTCGTACCGCCGCTGTTCAGGCTGCTCGGGCGGTGGTTGGCCGATCTCGCCGTCGCGGCCGCCCGTGACCACGGCATACGGATCCGGGTCGCACCGGACGGCGTCGAAGTGCTCGACGAACACCGTGTGCGCTGCGGAGAGTCGGTCCTGACGGCCGACGTGATCGTCTGCGCTGCCGGTGATGTGCCCAACACCGACTGGCTGGACGACTCCGGCCTGGCCCTGGACGCCGGCGGCGGCCTCGTCGCCGACGCGTGCTGCCGCGTCGCCCCCAGTATCGTCGCCGCCGGAGACGTCGTATCTCGCCAGGGACGCCGGACTCCCCACTGGACCAACGCCGTTGAGCAAGGCCGTATGGCCGCGACAAGCCTGCTGCACGGCGAGTCGGCGCGTCCGTACCGGCCGGACCCCTACTTCTGGACCGAGCAGTCCGGACTCGATATCAAGATCAACGGCGAACTCCCCCTCACCGGAACCCCCGAAGTCCTCGCCGGATCGGTGGACGACCGCAGTGCGCTGCTGAGATGGCGCCATGACGGGGGTACGGCAACCGCCGTGGCCGTCAATCATCGACTCCCCGTCATCAAACTCAAGCGCCTCGGAGCTGGAGCCCCTGCCCCTGCCCCTGCCCCTGCCCCTGCCCCTGCCCCTGCCCGGACGACAACCCATAAGTGAGGACGTGACCATGGCTCTCCCGCACCTCGCCCCTATGATCCGCTCGACCCCGCCCACCACGCCGATCCCGCGGCCCGGCTCGCCGACGCCCGCGACCGCTGCCCGGTGTCCCAGCCGCGTCCCGGCGTGCACTTTCTCACCCGCTACGACTAGGTACTGCTCTGAGACTCACCGCGGCACTTCGGTGATCGCGCCTCGGATCTGCTCCTGACGGACTAGGCCGGCTCCTACTTCCGACGGATGCCCGCGCGGTGCCGATCGACGTCCAGTACGCCGAGCCCGACACCGAGGTCACCGACGGCTGGGGCAACCTCGGTGATCCCGGGAACGTATCCGCGCCATCGTCGCGCCCGTGTTTTCCAAGGCCGATCACCGGCGCCGGGGGCTTGGATCGACAATCTGAGAGGGCGTCAGCAGAATCATGCCAATCGCAAACGAACCGGGCCGCAGTAGCACGAGCCGCGTCTTCGCGATTCTGCACGCCTGCCGGCGCAGCCCTACCCCCCTGACCCTCACGGAACTCGCGCGCCGGTCGGGGATCCCGGCGGCGACCGCCTTCCGGCTGACACGCGAGCTGATAGCCGAGGGCGCCCTGGAGCGCAACGACGACGGTAGCCTCCAAATCGGGATCGGGCTGTGGGAACTCGGCTGCGCCGCACCGCGACAGCGTGGCCTGCGCTACGCGGCCCGCCCGGTCATGCAGTCGCTCGCGGGCCATACCCGCGCGGTGGTCCAGCTGGCCGTCGCCGGCCATCACGAGGCCGTGTGCGTCGAGAAGATCATCGGTTCGCGGGCGGTCGTGAATGTGGCGGAGGTGGCCGGCGGCCTCCCCCTTCATGCCACCGGCGTGGGTAAGGTGATCCTGGCCTACTGCGAAGATCCGGGCGTACGCGCCGTCCTGGAGGCCGCGTCGCTTCGCCGGTACACCGCCCGGACGATCGCCGGTCCCGGTCGGCTGGCGGCCGAGGTGGCCGGGGTGCGGGCCGCGCAGGTCGGATACTCGCGGGGTGAGCTGACGGTCGGAACGACATCGGTGGCCGCGCCTGTCTTTGACTGCGAGGGCCGGTTCGTCGCGGCGCTCGGCCTACTGGCACCGGAAGCGGAACAAGTGGACCGGCTGGCACCCGAGGTGCACAGGGCCGCAGAGGCCATCTCGCGGCGCCTTCCCGCCAACGCCTGACCTTTCTCGCCCTCTGGGATTTCGATGACCGAAAGATTCGCTGGCGGCATTCGGCGAGCCCTGTCAAAAATGGCCGAGTGACAAGGAATGTGCCCATCGCCCCGGCATTGGCCCTATGAAAAGTACCTGGACCATCAGCCAGATGCCCGACCTGACCGGCCGCACCGCAGTCGTCACCGGTGCGAACAGCGGTCTGGGCGTCGCCACAGCCCAGGTGCTGGGCAAGGCGGGCGCGCACGTGGTACTCGCCGTGCGCGACCTCGACAAGGGCAGGCAGGCCGCGGCCACGGTTCCTGGCAGCCCTGAGGTCCGCCACCTCGACCTCGCCGACCTTTCGTCGGTGCGTCAGTTCGCCGCGTCCTGGGACGGCGATCTGGACCTGCTGATCAACAACGCGGGCGTGATGATGGCGCCCGAGGGGCGCACCAAGGACGGCTTCGAGACGCATTTCGGCACCAACCACCTCGGCCACTTCGCGCTCACCAATCTGTTGCTCCCCCACATCACCGACCGCGTCGTGACGGTCTCCGCCGCTGCGCACCGGTGGGTGAGCGGAATCAACTTCGACAACCTGTACCTCAGCGGCGCGTACAACCCCCGGCGGGCATACGCCCAGTCCAAACTGGCGAACCTGCTCTTCACACTGGAGTTGCAGCGACGGCTCAGCGAGATCGACTCACCTGTGCGTGCTCTCTCCGCGCATCCCGGACTCGCGGCGACAGAACTGCTACGCGCCCCGAAACCGGTGCTGCGCATATTCATACGGATGGTGGCGCAGGATGCCGAGGCCGGTGCCCTGCCGACGCTCTTCGCCGCGACCCAGGATCTTCCCGGCGCGAGTTACGTCGGGCCGGACGGCATCTCTGGGATGCGCGGCGGCCCGACCCTGGTCAGCCCGACCGCGGCCGCGAGTGACCCGGCGGCGGCGAAGCGCCTCTGGACCCTGTCCGAAGAACTCACCGACACCTGCTTCGCCGTGAGTTCGTAGCTTCAACCCACTGACGTACAAAAGCGATTGCTGTTCGGTGAGCAGGACGAGTCGTTCGCAGCAACTGCCGGCATGTCGCGGCCGAGGGGCCGGGCAGCTCCGGGGTGGTACTTGCACCGAAGGGTGAGGTCGCGCTCAGGCCGGCTGTCCCGGTCTGCAGGCCGGGACAGCCGAACCGCGGCTCGGGCAGCAGCGGCCGGAGGACGACGTGCCGACCCTGTTCGCCGCCTTGCCCCTCACCCGATCATGCGTGTGTCGTTCCGGCCGTCACGAGGCCATGGCCGTCACGCGCTCCCTCCCCCTCACTCATTCACCTCTGGAGCCCTTCGTGAGTGACTCGACCCCGGCCGTGGAGGCGGACAACTCCTCCGGCACGCCTGAACGCTTCGGCCTCATATTCTCCGCCCTCATGGCCGCGATGCTGCTCGGGTCCCTGGACCAGACGATCGTCAGCACCGCGCTGCCGACCATCGTCGGCGAGCTGCACGGCGTGAACCACATGGCGTGGGTGACCACCGCGTACATCCTGGCGGCCACCGTCGCCATGCCCGTCTACGGCCGACTCGGCGACCTGCTCGGCCACAAGGCGCTGTTCCTCAGCGGTATCTCCCTCTTCCTCGCCGGCTCCCTGGTCGCGGGCGCGGCGCAGGACATGACCATGCTGATCATCGGCCGCGCCGTACAGGGTCTGGGCGGCGGCGGACTGATGATCACCTCGCAGGCGGTCATCGCCGACCTCGTACCACCGCGGCAGCGCGCGAAATACATGGCCCCGATCGGTGCCGTCTTCGGCCTCTCCTCCGTCGTCGGACCGCTGCTCGGAGGCTGGTTCACCGACGGCGTCGGCTGGCGGTGGTGCTTCTGGATCAACCTGCCGGTCGGCGCCGTGGCCCTCGCCGTCGGCGCGTTCGCCCTGCGCCTGCCACGCCGGGCCGTCGAGGTCGCCTTCGACTACATCGGCTTCGCCCTCATGGCCGCCGCAGTGACCTGCACGGTACTCGTGACCACCTGGGGCGGGACGGAGTACGCCTGGTCCGACCCGCTCATCATCGGCATGGCCATCGGCGGCCTGCTGACCTGGGTCCTGTTCTTCCTCTCCCAGCGCCGTGCCGCGGAGCCGATCATCCCGCTCTGGCTGTTCGGCAGCCGGATCTTCAACATCGCCACCCTCATCGGGCTCCTGGTCGTCGGCATCGGCATGTTCGCCATCCTCGGCTACCTGCCCACATACCTGCAGATGGTCTACGGCGTCAGCGCGACCGAGTCCGGGCTGCTGCTCATCCCGATGGTCGTCGGCATGCTGGCCGCCGCGGTCCCGTCCGGACGGCTGATGAGCAGTACGGGGCGCTACAAGGTCTTCCCGATCGTCGGCACGGTTCTTGTGTGCGTCGCCGCGCTGCTGATGTCGACCCTGGACACCGGGACTGCACTCGTCATGGTCTGCCTGTACGTGTTCCTGCTGGGCGCCGGCCTCGGCCTGACCATGCAGCCCCTGACTCTGGCCGTGCAGAACGACTTCCCCGCCTCCGCCGTGGGCACCGCGACCTCCGCCAACAACTTCTTCCGTGAGATCGGCTCCACCCTCGGCACCGCGTCCGTCGGCTCACTGTTCGCCCACCGCCTCACCAACCAGCTCGGCGACCGCCTCCCCACCGACGCCACCGCGACCGTGGGCGACACCCACTCGCTCACCCCGGCCCTGGTCCACTCGCTCCCGGGCAAGATCGAGGACGCGGTCGTCCTGGCCTACCAGCACGCCCTGACACCGGTATTCCGCTACCTGGTCCCAGTGTTCGCCCTCGGCCTGGTGCTCGCCTTCATCCTCCCGGAGAAGAAGCTCACCGACGACAAGGACCCTGGCGGGACGCCGGCCGCCCAGCCCGGTGACACCGGACCGGAAAGGGCTGAGGTACCGGCCCCGACAGGGCACTGATCCGCAGGCGTCAGCCAGAGAACGGCCCCGGGAGGGGCGGCTGTCGAAGCCCCCCGGCAGAAGGTGGTGAGAGCGGGTCCACCAGGCCCGCCCTCACCACCTTGCGGGGCGGGCCGATTCCTTCACCTGAGTGGGGCTGCCACGAGGCCGTTGACCTCCTCGACGAAGGCCACACACAGACCCACCAACGCCCTTGCGATCCCTGCTCGGTCAGTACTCCGTCACCGACGAAGCGAGATCCTCGCCTTCCAGCCGGCCGAGGTGCCTCCACCGTCGAGCCAGCGGAAGCCGGACGGCTCGAAGCCACGGCCGCCGGACCGGATGCCGTGCGCCGTCTGCTGCACCCGCGATCGCATCGTCGTGCGTTCCCCAGTAGGACGCATCGACGGTGTGGATGCCTTCCGCCAGCACACGGCCCGCGTGGGACGGATCACCGGGAGCGAGGCATTCGACGTCACTGTGCGGCGATGCGACGCAATGACGGTCGTCGGCTGTCTGCGGGAGATGCACATCGTCTGCGTCCCCGACGTCACGCCGTTCGTCGTTCAGGCGGCGATCACGCGGGTTGGATGCCGGACGGAGACGGCCGGCTGACTGCCCACATGCAGCCGACGCGCCGTCAGCCGCCCGGATGGCTGTCGTCCGGCGCCCGGCCGCCGCCCTCAGGACGGATCATCCGCCACCTGGACCCGTCCGCGAGGGCTTGGCGGCGAGCAGTTGGCGGACCGACCGTCCGCGACGTCGCGGCAGACGGTGGTCCCAGAACTTGGCTTGCAGACGGGCACCATCCGAGAGCGTGCCGTCAACGGCGCGTGAGTCCTCCGTCGACGGCCAGGATCTGGCCGGTGATGAACGCGGCTTCGTCGGTGGCGAGGAAGGCCACCGTGTTGGCGACGTCCGCAGGGGTCTGTCGCCGCTTCAGGTTCTGCATCTGTACGGTCATGTCGAAGAAGTCCTCGCCGGCGCTCTGCAGTGCCTTGGCGGTCGGGACCAGACTGGGGGCGACCGCGTTGACCGTGACATCGTGTTTCGCCAGGTTCGCCGCCAGCACGTAGGTGAGCCCGTTGAGGGCGCCCTTCGAAGAGACGTACGCGACGAACGGCGGCGGGCTCACCCAGTAACTCCCGGACGTTATGTTGATCACCCGGCCGGCGTGGGACTGCCTGAGGTCCCCGAGGAAAGCCTTGACCATCAGGAAGGCTCCGTTCACGTTGACCGCGAAGGTCTGGCTCCACTGCTCGAACGTCACGTCGTCGATGTCGCCGAAGGGCACGATGCCCGCGTTGTTCACGACGATGTCGACCCGGCCCAGCGCATACCGGACCTCCGCGGCGAAGGCATTCACCTGCGCCTCGTCGGAGACGTCGACCTTCGTGCTGAAGAACCGGCGGCCGTTGCCCTCTACAAGCCCCTGAGTATCGTTCGCTGCATCCACATCGGCGACCGCTATGTCGGCACCCTCGGACGACAGCGTCCGGGCGATCTCCTGACCGATCCCGGCACTACCACCGCTCACCACGGCAGTTCTTCCCACCAGACGTCCCGCCATGACACAACTCCTTTTCCGCGGGCCGGAGATGCCCGTGAGCGTTGCCCGCTCAGCATCCCCGACCCTTCGACCGGTGCTCCTGCGCCGGGCCCCGGCTTCAGTTTCGGGAGAGACCGAGCGCCGCCCACATGGCGAACGGCGCAGCTGCCCCCGCGGCCGGGTCGCGGCGCAGTCCCTTGACCGGCCATAGTGCATGTCTCCCACTCGCGGTGATACGGCACATTCCGTTCAACGAAAAGCGTTCCGGCACGCCCCGTTCAGCCGGCGTGGCGTGGACGGAGGCGGTGGTCGCCTGCCGCGGCCCTGGACATCGGCTGGTCGGCCTCGCACTGGGCAGGCCGGCCGAGTTCCCGGCCTGCACCACGGGTGCGCACATCGAAGTCCGAACACGGCACGTTCGCCACCCTGTGAACGGGGTCCCCGCGTTACCGCCCAGCAGATACAGCCGCCGGACCGGATGCTGTGGGCCGCCTGCTGCACCCGAAACACGCCGTCGTGCACGCAGGGGTGGGGCACATGGACAGGTGGAAGCCCAGCCGACCCATGTACAGCCGGGGCTCCGTCAGCTGCCGGGCCGATCCCTGTCCTGCGCCTCATCGATGCCCCGAGGGGGATCATCCGACCCGGTCCCGCTTCCCGGGGCTTCGGCGAGCGCGTAGATCACCCGCGCCAGCTGCTCGGCGTAGCGGTCGAGGAACTCGGGGGAGGCCGGATCGGTGCCGGTGACGGTGGCGGCGAGCTGCGGCAACACTTCCGGCGCTATCGCCGCGGCGAAGAACGCGAGTGTCAACGCGCCGACATCGAGATCGGCGCGGATCTCGCCCCTGTCCTGCCTTTTCCGGGTTTCGGCGACGACGTCGAGCAGACGGTTCGCCCATGCCTCGGGAGGAGGGGGTTTGCCGTCGAGTTCAGCGCGGACCAGCGTGCGGATGATCGGCACCTTGTCGTCGTGTTCCCAGCGCACGTAGTCCCGGACGATCTCGGCGAACGGCTCCGCGCCGCCCATCATGGTCGCGCCCTTGGTGATCCAGCGCTCGGTGAGGGCATCGTAGAGGCCCTTCTTGCTGCCGAAGTGATAGGTGATCAGCGAATGGTTCACTCCGGCCGCGGCGGCGATCCGCTCGACACGTGCCCCCTTGAAGCCGTGTTTGCCGAACTCCTCGTTCGCCGCGTCCATGATGCTCTGGCGGGTGCGTTCCGGATCGTGCCGTCGGCGAGGATCAGCCGAGCGCCGATGGCGCTTCCGCTGCCCTTCGGAGTCAGGGGTGTGCTCGTCCTTGTCGATCACCTTCTGAATATAGCCCTCCGTCCTGCTCCGCCTGCCCCGAGCAGGACAACAGGCGCGGACAGCGGAGCTCCCGGTGCCGCGACTCGGGGACGCAGCAGTCGATGATGACGTCGGACCCGGCGATCCAAGCCAAGCAGCCGCGCATCTGCCTGACCTAAGCCCTTTGCCGTCGGGACAGGAACACGCCACGGTGGTCGACGGGCCCGTCGCTCTCCAACGGAGAGCGGCCTGTGGGGACTCTGCGCATGTGTCTGGCCTCCACCGTGTCGGTCTGGTGGGGTCCGCAAGGGCCGCCGGACCCAGAGGATGCGCTGCGATGTCCGATGTCCGATGTCCGATGTCCGATGTCCGATGTCGGTCAGGATGCCAGCACGGCCGGAGCCAGGCGTTCGTAATGGTCCGTCACGGCCCCCAGGTAGGCGGCCGGTGCCGAGATCACGACGTGGTCGGCGCCGGCGTCGAGATACTCGCTGACGCGCTTGGCGATCACGGTGTCGTCACCGTGGACGACCAGAGCGTCGAGCACCCGGTCGTCAAGGCTGGTGACCTCCTCCTCAATGAAGCCCAGCTGCCCGAGAGTGCGCACATACTGTCCTTCGGCGCGTTCGACGATCGCGCGCGCGATCACGCGGGCGGTGTCCCGCGCGCGGTGCCGATCGACGTCGGGCACGGCCGCCAGCATCTGGACCAGCAGCTTGTGCGGAGCAGCTGTGTGGTTCGGCTCCTCCGGGCCGTCGACAGCAGATGGATGACTCTCGATCCATGCGAGCCCCCGAGGTCCAGTTAATGCTGGGCACGAGTGACGGCGACGTAGGCGAGGCGTGCGTCCGAATCGCTCACCGCTTCTGGGATCGGGCGGCCGCTTGCGTCCTGCTGGTCACTGTCGGGCGGCGGGGGAAAGTCGTCGGCGATTCTGACTTCGGGCCACTCCCGGCCCTTTGCCTTGTGCGCTGTGGAGACCGTCACCTCGGCCTTGTTCTCGTCGGTCAGCGCGTCGACGGCGGCGATGACAGCTTCGGGACCATGAGTGTCGACGAGTTCAACGGACGGCTGGAGGTCTCGGCTGGCGGGATCGTGCTCCGCGTAGTCCTGCAACTCTGCCCCTGCCGAGAACCTCATCCGCCCTGGTGGGAGGCGGTGTGGAGGCGTGCCGGGAACTGCGGGAACATGAACGACCGTGCTGCTGCGACTGGCCTATCTGGGTGTGACGAACGTTTTCGCCCTGCTGCGCCTACTGCCGATGAGCGACCATGGCAAGGACGCCGAGATCCTCGCTCTTCGCCATCAGATCGGGGGACTGGAGCGCCAACTCGACGGCCGGAGAGTGCGGTTCACCCCGGGCGATCGCGCGTTCCTGGCAGCATTGCTGCGCCGGTTGCCGACGGAGGTGCTGCGCCAGGTGCGGCTGCTGGTGCGCCCCGATACGGTGCTGCGCTCGCCTGGCGAGGGAGAATCCCGGATGGGGACATCGGCGCATCCACGGCGAGTTGCTCGCCCGGGGCGTGCAGGTGGCCGCCTCCACCGTGTGGGAGATCCTGAAGGATGCCGGGACCGGCCCGGCACCCGAACGCGCCGTAACGACCTGGGCCGGCTTCCTGCGCTCCCAGGCCGATGCCCTGCCGGCCTGCGACTTCCTCGAGACCATCACCCTGTCCGGGACGCGGCTGTACGTGTTCGCCGTGCTCGAGCGCGCCAGCCGGCGCATCCGCATCCTGGGCGCCACCGCCTACCCGACCGCCTCCTGGGTGACACAGGCCGCGAAGAACCTCGTCATGGACCTCGAGGACACCGGCTGCCGGGCACGGTTCCTCATCCGGGACCGCGACGGCAAGTACCCCGCCCTGTTCGACACCGTCCTCAAGGACGCGGGGATCGACGTCGTGCTGACCGGCGTCCGGATACCGCGCATGAACGCGCTCACGGAACGCTGGGTACAGACCTGCCGACGCGAACTGCTGGACCGCACCCTGATCTGGAACCAGCACCATCTGCTCCACGCCCTGCGCGAGTTCGAGCAGCACTACAACTCCCACCGGCCCCACCAGGGCATCGCCAACGCCCGATCACTGCACCCCCTGCCTCCGCCGATCAGCGCCCCGGACGCTATCGCCCACCTCGACATACGACGACGCGACCGCCTCGGCGGCACCCTCCACGGGTACCAGCATGCGGCCTGACCTGCACGGACGAGATCCTCGGCAAGGACAGGGTCGGACGACGAGCGCGGTGAACAGGCGGCAGCTTCTCGTTGCAGGACAACGGGATCAGGTCGTCCGGCGTGGGTCGGTGTGCGTGTTCGTCGGCGCGGACGACGGCGAGGAAGGCGTGGGCCGGCATCGCGCGGACCCACGCGGGGTAGCGGCGGACCTGGTGCTCATCCAGTTCGGCCAGCCTTGGTGACGACTCATGCCGCCAGATGCCGTTGTTCCTGATCAGACCGTATGCGTCGTACCAGACGCCGGTATCTCGCACTGCACCGTCGAAAGGCGTCCGGCCACGCCGTGGCCACCCCGGATGGCGCTCGTCGTCCCTGACGTCACCCAACGCCACCTGCTGGGTCCGAACACTTACGGGCGCCCCTGTGGTGCGTCGCACGCCACGGAAGTCCACCCGTGGGGCGGCTCTGTCCCCGGTATCATGACGACACACGGGAAGGAGCCCTCCATGAGCGTGGACTCGATCATGCACACCGAGTTCCCCAAGGGGTACACGGTCCTGTTCGGGGCCGACGGAAAGGTGATCATGACCCCGCAGAGCGAAGAGCACTCCAGCACCATCAGGTCGATGCAGATCGACTCTCTCGCTCTCGGCCGTCACGCGAAGGTCACCTCCGACGTCTACATCGACTTCCCCGCCGACGAGAACTCCGCTCCCGACCTCGCCATCCTGCGCGAGGACGCGCGCAAGGAGGGCAAGCGCTACAGCTTCGAGGACGTCCTGCTGATCTCCGAGGTCGTTTCGACCCCCTCCGCACGCAAGGACTACGACGACTGCACCGCCAAGTACGGCCGCTACGGGATCCCGATCTACCTGATCGTGGACCCCTACGCACAGGAAGTCGTCCTGCACACCCAGCCCACCGGATCCGGCTACATCGCGGCACACACCCACGCATACGGCACCGGCAAACTCCCCATCCCCCTCGCCGACGGCCGCACCTTCACCCTCGACCTCGACGAGCTCCCCCGACCCGAGCCGGAGACCGACGCCCACTGAGAGGATGCGGCCCGAGGCAGGAACGAGGTCGTCCAGGAATCCTGACCCTGACCGCTTGCTGCTGCCCAAGCCCGGCACGGCGGAGGGAGTCGGCGTTCGGCCCATGCCCGCTGACTACCGCAAGATCCTGGCGATCGTGCGGGCCGCCGTCGGCCCGGCCCGGCTCGCCGACCTGATACGCGGCCACCGCAAGAAGATCGGCTCGCGGTGGCGGGCCCTGCCCGCAGGGAAGATCGCCGCCATCGTGCTGGCGCTGCTGCGCTGTGACCAGCGGCCGGGCGACCTGGCCGGCGGCAACGGGATACACCGCACCACCGTGACCCGGTGGGTCAGAGAGGTCGTGGGCCTGTTAGCCGCCCGCGCCTGGAGCGGGCCCTGAAGAAGATCGCCCGGAAGGGTGGCGGGGTGGTCTTGCTGGACGGCACGCTGATCCGCACCCGGCGGCGCACCGGGACACAGAACCGGAAGAACTACTCGGGCTGCGAGGATGATGGCGTGTCGTTTCGGCCGTGGCCTGACTCGTACTCCGGCTGGTTGCTTGTGCCTTGTGTTTGAGCTGTCGGCCCGGCCGGAGCGACGCGTACGGCCACCGGGCCGGCGGAGCGTGTCCCGATAGGGCCTTGGCCTAGAAGGCACCGTCACAGTCCTGACCGCAATCCACGGTCGAGAGTGGGCAGGGTGACGGTACGGTTCGTCACAGGTCTGACTCCTGGTCAGTTCAGGTGTGCGGACTCAGGCCGTGGCCGGTGTTTGCGTCACCGAGCCGGGGCCATTCCGTCTCACACACGTCTCACAGACGTGATGCCGCGAGAGAGACGGACGGCGACTGACCGGGGATTTCATGGACTACGTAGACGAGTCGAAAGCGCCGTATACGCCGCTTATGCTCGGAGCATGGACCTGCCGGTGATGCCACCCGTGAAGCCAATGCTCGCCAAGTCGGTGGCGAGTATCCCGCCGGGCATGCAGTACGAGGCGAAGTGGGACGGGTTCCGGGCGATCGTGTTCCGCGACGGGACCGAGGTCGAACTGGGCAGCCGTACCGGAAAGCCGCTGACCAGGTACTTTCCCGAGCTGGTGGAGGCGCTCAAGGAGCGGTTGCCCGAGCGCTGCGTCCTGGACGGGGAGATCGTCATCGCGCGGGAGGGGCATCTGGACTTCGACGCGCTGACCGAGCGGATCCACCCGGCGGACTCCCGGGTGCGGATGCTGGCGGAGCGGACACCGTCGTCGTTCGTCGCCTTCGACCTGCTGGCGCTGGCGGACGAGTCGCTGCTGGACGTACCCCTGAGCGACCGCCGGGGACTGCTGGTCTCAGCCCTTTCCGGGGTTGCGCCGCCCGTGCACGTGGCGCCGTCGACGACCGACATCGAGGTGGCCCGGCAGTGGTTCGAGGAGTACGAGGGCGCCGGTCTGGACGGGGTCATCGCCAAGCCGCTGTCCGTGCGCTACCTCCAGGACGCGCGCGCCATGTTCAAGGTCAAGCACGAACGGACGGCGGACGTGGTCGTCGCCGGCTACCGCCTACACAAGAGCGGCCCGGTCGTCGGTTCGCTGCTGCTCGGTCTGTACGACGAGCGGGGCGCCCTCCAGCACGTGGGCGTGTCCGCCGCCTTCACGATGAAGCGGCGCGCCGAGCTGATCGAGGAACTGGAGCCCCTGCGCCTGGACGATGCGGCGGGGCACCCCTGGGCGGCCTGGTCCGAGGAGGCGGCGCACGAGAGCGCGCGGCTGCCCGGCGCGCCCAGCCGCTGGTCCGGGAAGAAGGACCTGTCCTGGGTGGCGCTGCGGCCGGACCGGGTCGCCGAGGTGGCGTACGACCACATGGAGAACGGCGCGCGCTTCCGGCACACGGCCCGTTTCCGCCGCTGGCGCCCCGACCGGACGCCTGAGAGCTGCACGTACGCGCAGTTGGAGGAGCCGGTGCGCTATGACCTGACCGAGATCCTCGGCGGTCCCTGAGAAGCTCAGGGCGTCATCAGCACCTTGACCGCGCCGTCCTCCTTGCGCTGGAACATCTCGTACGCGTGCGGGGCCTGAGTCAACGGCAGCCTGTGGGTGGCGAAGTCGTCGACGCCGAGCGGGTCCTCGTCGGTGAGGTACGGGATGATCTCGTCGCTCCAGCGGCGGACGTTGGCCTGGCCCATCCGGAGCTGGATCTGCTTGTCGAACACGGTGAGCAGCGGCAGCGGGTCGGCCATGCCGCCGTAGACGCCGGACAGCGAGATCGTGCCGCCCCGGCGCACCAGCTCGATGGCGGTGTGCAGGGCGCCGAGCCGGTCGATGCTGAAGCGTTCCGCGAACGGCCCGCTGATCCTGCGCGGCAGCAGGGCCGCGGCCTGCTGGGCGAGCTTGGCCGCCGCGTTGCCGTGCGCCTCGGTGCCGACGGCGTCGATCACCGCGTCCGGTCCGCGTCCGTCCGTCTCGTCGCGGATCGCCTGGACCAGTTCCTTCTCACTGTCGAAGCTCCTGATGTCGTACGTCTCCACGCCCCGCTCCCGTGCCCGGCGCAGCCGCTCGTCCACCAGGTCCACACCGAACACCCGTCCGGCGCCGCGCACCTGGGCGACGCGGCAGGCCATGTCGCCGATCGGCCCGAGACCGAGTACGGCGACGCTGCCGCCCTGCGGTACGTCGGCATAGGCGACCGCCTGCCAGGCGGTGGGCAGTACGTCGGAGAGATAGACGAACCGGTCGTCGGCCGGACCCTCCGGCACCTTGATCGGGCCGAACTGCGCCTGCGGCACCCGCAGGTACTCAGCCTGCGCACCCGGCACGGCGCCGTACAGGCGGGTGTAGCCGAACAGGGCGGCCCCCATGCCCTCGCTGGCGACCTGGGTGGTCTCGCACTGGGTGGGCAGGCCGGTGATGCACATCCAGCAGTTGCCGCACGCTATCTGGAACGGGACGACCACCCGGTCGCCGGCCGCGAGGTCCGGAACCCCGGCGCCGACCGCCTCGACGATGCCGATGGGCTCGTGACCAAGGATGTCGCCGGGTGTCATGAAGGGGGTAAGCACCTCGTAGAGGTGCAGGTCGGAGCCGCACAGCCCGCTGGTGGTGACGCGGATGACGGCGTCCGTCGGCTCCTCGATCTTCGGATCGGGCACGTTCTCCACCCGTACGTCCCGTTTGCCCTGCCAGGTCACTGCCTTCATCACCACTCCCTGAGTCACGTGGACGTGTCCGGGTCCTCGGTCTGCGGTGCGGCCCGGGTACCCGAGTCCCTCACCACGAACCGTCAGGCCTGGGCCGATCGGCCCATTGGACGCGCGCCATCAGAATCGGGCGGGTATGGGCACAATGAACGTATAAGCGCACAAGAAATGACACGAGACGGGTGGCCACGGTGAGTATGGGGCAGAAGGCACACACGCGCCGCACCGCCATGGCAGCGGCGCTGCTGGCCGCCACGGTGACGGCCTCGCTGGCGGCGGGCTGCACAGGGGGGCGCGACTCCGTCGACGACAACCGCGGCAAGCCGCCGCCCCGGCAGAGCCAGAGCCCCAGCCCGGCCGAGAGCGGGCGAGGCGGCGACTCCCCCCTGGCCGTGAAGATCGACAACGCGGCGGCGGCCAGACCGCAGACCGGCCTGAACTCCGCTGACATCGTGTACGCCGAGCAGGTCGAGGGCGGCCTGAGCCGGCTGATGGCGGTGTACGCGACGAAGCTGCCGAAGGCCACAGGACCCGTGCGCAGCGCACGCGAGTCGGACCTGGAGCTGCTGCGCCAGTTCGAGCGACCGACGCTCGCCTTCTCCGGGGCGCAGAGCAGGCTGATGCCGCTGATCAACAAGGCCCCGCTGGACGGTCAGACGCCCGGGAAGGTGGTCGGCGCCTACTACCGCGGCACCGACAAGCCGGCCCCGCACAACCTCTACCTTCGTCCGAACAAGCTGCTCTCCTCCGCACCGGGCGCCGACGCGCTGACGACCGGCTTCCACTACGGCGCCGCACCCGGGGGCGGACAGCCCGAGAAGTCGCGGACCGTGCGCTACCCCGCGGCCCGCTTCACCTTCACCTGGTCCGCAGACCAGGCCCGCTGGCTGGTCTCGATGGACGGCAAACCGGCCAGGACGACCGACGGGAAGCGCATGGCGCCGGCCACGGTCGTCGTGCAGCACGTGAAGGTACGCGGGTCCGCCTTCCACGACTTCCTCGGCAACAACACGCCGTACACCGAGACCGTCGGCTCGGGGAAGGCGGAGGTGCTGCGCGACGGACAGGCCTACGACGTGAACTGGAAGCGCGCCTCGGCCGCTGACGGAACGGACTTCACGACGGCGGACGGCAAGCCGGTGAACTTCGCCCAGGGTCAGGTGTGGGTGGTGTTCACCAAGGCCTGAGCCGCCCGCGAGACCTCAGGGCCGGGCGGCGAGGGGTTCCGTGGGGTTGCGGAGCCCCTCAGCCGCGTCCGAGACCCGCCGGATGAGGTCGAAGAAGACGGTCTGCTCCTCGGCCGAGAGCGGGGCCAGGAACACCTGGTTCATGCGGGCCGTGCGCAGGGTGAGCTTGCTGTGGGTGCGCAGCCCGTCGTCGGTCGGGCGCAGCAGGAAGCGCCGGCCGTCCCGCGCGTCACGTGCCTTGTCGAGCAGTCCGCGCCGGCCCAGGCGGCTGATCACCTCGGCGATGGTGGAGCGGTCGAGGCCGACCCGCTCCCCCACCGTGCGCTGGTCGAGGCCGGGCTCTGCCACCAGCGCGTTCAGGACCGCGAACTGCGGAGAGGTGATCTCCTCGGAGACCATCGTGTTCCACAACAGGTAGTGCGCCTGCTGAAGCCGCCGGGCCAGGTGCCCGGGGTGGGTGGAGAGGTCCACCGCGCCCATGTGCGCTCCCGAGGTCGTATTCGTTGGTGACCAATTCGTTGGTGTACTGAACAATACCGGGCAGCGACTCTGCTGTCTGCAATGCTCGGCGGCTACTACACATGAGCAGAGCTGGTACTTCTGCTGGGTATTGACGTCGCGTCCCTCCGGTGGCAGCGTGAAGTAAATAATCAGTGCCCTGACTAAATGCTCGACGAGACCGCCCGACCCCCAGGAAGCCCCATGCCTCTGACCCAACACGACATCGACCTGGAGATCGCGGCCGAGCACGCCGCGTACGAGAAGCGGATCGCCGAGGGCGCCCCCGTCGAGCACCAGCCGCGGCGCGACTACGCCCCCTACCGCTCCTCGGTGCTGCGGCACCCGAAGCAGCCGCCGATCGCAATCGACGTCAGCAAGGACCCGGAGCTGGTGGAGCTGTCCTCCCCCGCCTTCGGGGAGCGGGACGTCACCGAGATCGACAACGACCTCACCCGGCAGCACAACGGCGAGCCGATCGGCGAGCGCATCACCGTCTCCGGCCGGCTGCTGGACCGCGGCGGGCGCCCGATCCGGGGCCAACTGGTCGAGATCTGGCAGGCGAACTCGGCCGGCCGTTACGCACACCAGCGCGAGCAGCACGACGCCCCGCTGGACCCCAACTTCACCGGCGTCGGCCGCACGCTCACCGACGACAGCGGCTTCTACCGGTTCACCACCGTGCAGCCGGGCCCGTACCCGTGGCGCCAGCACGTCAACGCCTGGCGGCCGGCCCACATCCACTTCTCACTGTTCGGTTCGGCGTTCACCCAGCGGCTCGTGACGCAGATGTACTTCCCGAGCGACCCGCTGTTCCCGTACGACCCGATCATCCAGTCGGTGACGGACGACACCGCCCGGCAGCGGCTGGTCGCGACGTACGACCACAGCCTGTCGGTGCCGGAGTTCTCGATGGGCTACCACTGGGACATCGTGCTCGACGGCCCGAACGCCACCTGGATCGAAGAAGGACGCTGACCTGCCATGACACGGATCGACACAAGCCGTCCGGAGACCGTGCTGCCCACCCCGTCGCACACGGTCGGCCCGTTCTACGGTCATGCCCTGCCGTTTCCCGGCGGCGGCGACATCGCCCCGCTCGGCCACCCGGACACCATCGCCGTACAGGGGTACGTGTACGACGGCGAGGGCAACCCGCTGCCGGACGCGTTCGTGGAGCTGTGGGGCCCGGACCCGGACGGCAACCTGCCGACGGTGGACGGCTCGATGCGGCGCGACCCGGCGAGCGGCGGCTTCCTCGGCCGCAACGGCGTGGAGTTCACCGGCTGGGGCCGCGTCCAGACCGACGCCAACGGCCACTGGTCCGCGCGCACCCTCTGGCCCGGCGCCCGCGGGCAGAGCGCCCCGTACCTCAGCGTGTGCGTGTTCGCGCGCGGGCTGCTGGTGCATCTGTACACCCGGATCTACCTGCCGGGCGACGACGCGGCGCTCGCCGGGGACCCGCTGCTCACGCGACTGGACGCTCAGCGGCGCGACACGCTGATCGCCGCCGCGCAGGGCGACGGCACGTACCGTTTCGACATCCGCCTTCAAGGCGAAGGCGAGACGGTCTTCCTGGAGTTCCAGTGACATCTGCCCCACCGGACGCCGGCCTGCTCGCCCCCGGGTGGGCGGGCTCCCCCGCCGCGGCCACGACCGGCGACCACGCGTTCCTCCAGGCGCTGCTCGACGCGGAGGCCGCGCTGACCCGCACTCTGGCCGCGCGGGGGCTCGCGCCGGCCGAGGCCGCGACGGCGGTGACCGAGGCGGCCGACGCCGGCCGCTTCGACGTACGGTCGCTCGCGGAACGCGCACGGGCCGGCGGGAACCCCGTCATCCCACTGGTCGCCGATCTGACGAAGGCGGTCGGCGAGGAGTACGGCCCGTTCGTCCACCGGGGCGCCACCAGCCAGGACATCATGGACACGGCGACCATGCTGGTGGCGGGGCGCACGCTGGCCCTCGTCCTCGACGAACTCGGCCGCACCGAGCGGGCACTGGCCCGCCTCGCCGCCGAACACCGGGACACGGCGATGCCGGGCCGGACGCTGACCCAGCACGCCGTCCCCACCACGTTCGGGCTGAAGGCGGCCGGCTGGCGGTCCCTGGCGCTGGACGCACGGGACCGGGTGACGGCCGTACGGGACGCCCTGCCCGCCCAACTCGGCGGTGCCGCCGGTACGTTGGCCGCGTTCCAGGCGTACGGCGCGGCGGACCCGGCCGCGCTGCCGCGGGCCTATGCCCGTGAACTCGGTCTCCGGGAGCCCGGGCTCCCCTGGCACACCCTGCGCACTCCGATCGCCGACCTCGCCGGCTGTCTCGCCTTCGCGGCCGGAGCCCTGGGCAAGATCGCCGAGGATGTGCTCACCCTCTCCCGCACCGAGATCGCCGAGGTGACGGAGGGCAGCGGCGGCGGTTCGTCGGCCATGCCGCACAAGGCGAACCCGGTGCGGTCCACGCTGGTCGCCGCCGCGGCCCGGCGCGCTCCACAGCTCGCCGCCACGCTGTACGGGTCGCTGGCGGCTCTGGACGAGCGGCCGGCCGGCGCCTGGCACGCCGAGTGGGAGCCGCTGCGGGACCTGCTCCGGCTGGTCGGCGGCGCGGCCCGCGACACCGCCGAACTGACCGAAGGGCTACGCGTCCACGCCGACGCCATGCGCGAACACCTGGGCCTCACCCACGGGTTGGTCGTCTCCGAGCGCCTGTCCGCCGAGCTGGCGCCGCTGCTCGGCCGGGCCCGCGCCAAGGAGCTGCTCACCGACCTCGCCCGGCGGACCTACGGCGAACACCGGACTCTGCGTGAACTCCTTGCCGAGGAACCGGAGTTGAAGGACCTCGACCTCGACCGGCTCACCGACCCCGCCCGCTACACGGGTGCCGCCGCAGCCCTCACCGACCGTGCTCTGGAGCGACGTTGACCGCCGAACTTCTCAACCACCGTACGGAGGGGCCCGCCACCGCTCCCCCACTGCTGCTCGGGCCCTCACTGGGTACGTCGTACGCCCTGTGGGACAAGGTCGCCCCCGAGCTGTCCGTCACCCACCGGGTGGTCCGCTGGGACCTGCCCGGGCACGGGGGCTCCGCGGCCGACCTGATCGGGCCGGGCGCGAGCGTCGGTGACCTCGCCGACCTGGTGCTGGCGCTCGCCGACTCCCTCGGTGTCGACCGGTTCGCGTACGCGGGCGTCTCCCTGGGCGGCGCGGTCGGACTGCATCTGGCCGTGCACCATCCGGAGCGGGTGGCGTCGCTGGCGGTGATCTGCTCCTCGGCCCACTTCAACGGCGCGAAGCCGTGGCAGGAGCGGGCCGAGCGGGTCCGGCGCGAGGGCGTGGAGTGGCTCGCGGAGGGCGCCGACGCCCGCTGGTTCACGCCCGGGTTCACCGTGCCGGACCTCGTCCGCGACCACCGGAACGCCGACCCGGAGGCGTACGCCGCCTGCTGCGACGCGCTGGCCGCGTTCGACCTGCGGGACCGGCTGGACCACATCGCCGCACCGACCCTGCTGGTCGCGGGCCGACAGGACCCGGCGACCCCGCCGGCGCATCTGCGGGAGATCGCGGACGCGGTCGAGGGCGCCACGCTCGTCGAGCTTCCGGACGCCTCGCACCTGGCGCCCGCGCAGTGCCCGGAGGCAGTGCTGACAGCGCTGCGGGCCCACCTCCGAGGGCCCGCCCCGCGGGGCATGAAGGTGCGGCGTGAGGTGCTCGGCGACACCCACGTGGACCGGGCGCAGGCCCGGCAGACGCCCTTCACCGCACGGTTCCAGGACTTCATCTCGCGCTACGCGTGGGGCGAGATCTGGACCGACGAGACCCTCACCCGCCGTGAGCGCAGCATGATCACACTGACGGCGCTGGTCGCGCACGGCCACTACGACGAGCTGGCCATGCATGTGCGGGCGGCCCGGCGCAACGGGCTCACACCGGACGAGATCGGCGCGGTGCTGCTCCAGACGGCCGTGTACTGCGGGGTCCCGGCGGCGAACTCGGCCTTCGCGACGGCCCAACGGGTGCTGGCGGAGGAGGACGGCACCGCGGGGTGACCTCGACGGTGCCGGACCCGGACGGCGGGCCGCGGTGTGCCTCTGGCGGTCATGGTGTCAGGAGCACCTCGTCAACACGCCCGTCCCTCTGCCCAGTTACCTATCGCAGCCCGCGCACGGCCCCCAGCGCCGCGCTCGCCCGGTCCGCCAGCCCGTCCGCCCCGCAGGAATGCGCCAGTGCCAGGCCCCGGTCGAGTTCGGTGACCGACCGGGACAGGATGCCGTACTCGACGCGGGCCGCCGCGTGTTCGTACTGGCAGGGCGAGGCCTCCAGATAGGTGACCGCCTGCCCGGCGAGCCGGACCGCGCGCTGACCGGTCTCCAGGGCGGCCGCGCAGCGCAGGGCCTCGCCTATGGCGGTGTCCGTGCCGAAGCGCTCGGCGTGCCGGCGGGCCTCGGTGGCGAGCCGGGCAGCGCGGCCCGGGTCCTCCACGGCGAGGGCGCGGGCGAGGTCGACGGCCCACGGGACCAGTACCGGGTTGTGGTGGCCGCGCGCGGCCGCTGCCTTCTCGGCGGCCTCCAGTTCGTTGACACCGTCCTTTGTGCGGCCGACCGCGAGCAGGAGACGGCCGCGTACCGAGCGGGGGTCGGGCAGCACGATCGTGGACGGGTACGGCGGGGCGAAGCCGTACTGCTCGGCGATCGACCAGGCCTCGTCGACATGGCCGCGGGCGAGCAGGGTGTCGACGAGGTT
The DNA here is from genome assembly GCF_045041235.1 of Streptomyces sp. NBC_00076. Lineage (NCBI taxonomy): Bacteria > Bacillati > Actinomycetota > Actinomycetes > Kitasatosporales > Streptomycetaceae > Streptomyces > Streptomyces sp. NBC_00076. Next base: position 8,973,883 of record NZ_CP108242.1, on the reverse strand, counting down.
GCAGGTCGCCGACCAGTACAGCGGCAGCCCGCGGCCGACGCGTTCGGCGATGCGCAGCGACTCGCGCAGGGACGCCTCCGCCTCCCTGAGCCGGCCGCGCCTGCGGTGTCCGAGACCGACGTAGGCGTGCGCCAGGGCGAGGTGGCCGCCGCTCCAGCCGGACGACTCGTAGGCGCGCAGGGCCTGGGTGAACAGGCTCTCGGCGCGGTCGAGTCGGTCGGTGTAGGCGTACGAGGAGGCCAGCATCATGGGGAGTTCGACGCCCCACTCGGTGTCCGTCCAGCCGAGGCCGGGTGCGAGCAGGCCGTTGACCAGGGCGCGGTCGGACAGTTCGACGACTTCCTCGGCGTTCTCTCCGTGGGTCATGGCGTCGAAGCCGCGCAGGATGAGCAGGGCGCGCTCGGCATTGTCCCGGCCGGCGCAGGTCCTGGCGAGTTCGGCGAGACGCTGCGAGCGTCCCGGGGAGGCCGTCTCGCCCGCGTGGATGCCCTCCCACATGTACTGCACGGCCTGCAGCCGCATCCGGGCAGGCCCGGACACCTGCCGGGCGGCCTCCGTCTCGACCGTACGGACGGCCTCCTCCAGCTGGTCGTTGTGCAAGAGCGCCTGGGAGAGGCGGAAGACGGCGTCGACGCGTTCCGCGTCGTCCAGGCCCGGCATGGCGAGCGCGGTCTGGAGGTGGTCGATGGTCCGGGCGGGCGCGGTCAGCAGGGTGGCGCAGCCGAGTTCGTAGAGCACCCGCGCGTGCACGTCCGGCGACGGGGGTTCCAGCAGGGCACGTTCGAGGCAGCGGCGGGCCGCGTCGGGGGCGCCGACGGCGAGGTGGTCGCGGGCGGCCTCACGCAGCTGCTCGACGAGTTCGTTGTCGTCGTCCGGGTGGACCTGGAGGAGGTGACGGGCGGCGGCGGCCGCGCCGCGCCCGGAGTCGGTGACGACCTGGGCGGCGATGCCGTGCATCGCGGTGCACAGGGCGGGCGGGATGGAGGCATAGACGGCGGTGGCGATCAGCGGGTGGACGAACTCCAGGTCACCGTCGTCCACTTGGGCGTTCGCCGGGTCGGACGTGGTCAGGATGCGGGCGCTGCACAGCAGTTCGGCACAGCGCACCGCCTCGGCGCGGCTCAGGGTGGCGAGCTTGGCCACCAGGTCGACGGAGATGTCGGTGCCGAGGATCGCCGCAGCCCAGGCGAACCGGGTGGCGTCGATGCCGAGTTCCTCCAGGCGGGCGACGAGACCGCCGCCGCGGGCCGCGCGGTTCAGGGCGCGCAGTTCGCCCGCCGCGCCCTCGGAGGGTTGCAGCCCGCTGTCGCGCACCTTGGCGAGGAGTTCGACGGTCTCGTACGGGTTGCCGTCGGTGACGGCCCACACCTCCCGGCAGAACGGGGCGTCGGCGTGGTCGCCGAGGGTGGCGCGGGTGAGGCCGGCGGTCGCCTGCGGGGTGAGGGCGCTCAGGGTGGTGGCGGGGGCGCCCGCGGTGTCCGCGATCGCGTCGAGGAGCCGGGCGCTCTCGCCGCTGACCTCGCCTGGGCGGCGGGCCACCACGACCAGCGCGGACAGGTCGTCGAGGCGCTCGGCGAAGGCGGCGAGCCAGCGCAGGGTCTCCTGGTCGGCCCAGTGCGCGTCGTCGATCAGCAGCACCAGTGGCCAGTCGCGCCGGGCCAGCCGGCGCACCGCGGCGACCAGTCCGTCGGTCACGTTCTGCGGGTCGGCCTGGCGTTCGCCGGGCTCGGTGAGGCCGAGGGCGGGGCCGGCGATCTCGTACCAGTCGCCGAGGTACTCGCGTATCTCCTCCGGCATCAGCGACACCAGGGCGGGCTGCAACAGCTGACGTACGACGTTGAAGGGGACGGACCTGAGGGTCTCGCCGCCGCGCGCCGACCACACCGTGCAGCCGAGCCGTTCGGCGATGCGGCGGGTCTCGGCGAGCAGGGCCGTCTTGCCGAAGCCGGCCTCGCCCCGGATCACCAGCAGCCTGCCCGAGGAGGCGCTGTCCGCGCGCAGGTCCCGAACCGCCCGTACGACGGAGTCGACTTCCGCGTCGCGCTCCCACAGGGCGGCCGAGACGGCCGTCGTGGGCTGTACCTCCGTCATCCCCCAACCTCCCCAACGTCGCCCGAACGGCGTACAGAACTCGAGCGTAGCCGTACCGCCGCCGAAGCGGAGCCCGGTCCGGGCACCTGTTGCCGTGACGGGTGACGTCGGGTACGGCGGTCGACGCGCCTTGCCCGTGACCAGCGGCCATGAAACCTGACCAGCAGTCAGGAATGCCCGTTCACGGGAGGGAGAAGGCCTTCACTGCCGGAGGAGAGGCCCCCTGCCCAGGAGCAAGTGTCCGGTGCGGCTCGTACCGGACTGATCTCGGCCGGAAACGGGCCGACCGGGGTCCCTCTCATCCCTCTTTCACCGAGTGCTCATACGGTGGGGGCATGACGCAGGCGACTCCTCCCGGCTGGTATCCCGACCCGGGGCAGACAGATGACGCTCCCGCCACCGAACGCTGGTGGGACGGTAAGGCATGGACGGACCAGACCCGTCCGACGGGATCGGCCGCCGCATGGGGTCCCCCGCCGCAGGCGCCGGCCGTGGGGCCGTACCCGGAGCATCCCGGGTACCCCGGCTACCCGGCGTACCCGGCCCAGCCACCGAGCGGCTCACGGCGCGGGCTGCGCGCCGGCATCGCCGTGGGTGCGGCGGTCGTGGTCCTGGCCTGCATAGGCGTGGGCGTGTACGCCCTGTCCAGCGGCGACAGCGGGGCCAGTGACACCGCCGACTCGCGGCCGGGCCCGGGCGGCCCCTTCGGCGGCTCGGGAGGGTCCGGCGGCTCGGGCGGCTCCGGCGGCCAGTCGCCCCGGCCCGACGGGTCTCCCGCGCCCGACCAGTCCGAGGCACCGAAGATCGAGAGCGGCTCGGTGACCGACGCGGTCGACGGGATCAGCCTGCCGATCCCGGACGGCTGGTACGGCCAGGAGCTCTCGGTCGGCGCGCAGCTCACGTCGAAGGACTCCTACAACTGCCCCGGCGACACCTCCCAGAAGTGCACGAAGGGCGGCGCGTACTCCGCGCCCGCGCTGGCGCTCCGTACCAAGGGGGCCACGGCCGAGGAGGTGGCGAAGGCCGACATCTCGGCCAATGCCAAGGAGTCCTACGGCTCGGGCTACGGCGAGATCACCTCGCACGACGTGCTGGCGTCCAAGGCGGTGACCGTGGCCGGGCAGAAGGGCTACCTGGTCCGCTGGAAGGCGGTCACGAGCAAGGGCTCCGACGGGTACGTCCAGTCGCTGGCCTTCCCCTCCCCCGCCGACGCCCAGCAGATCGTCGTCGTCCGCTTCGGCGTGGACGTCGACCAGAAGCAGTCCGTCCTCGACGACGTCACCAAGGGCATCAAGGTGTCGAAGGGCGGCGGCAACGGCCAGGACGTCTGATCGTTCCCGGGACACGAAACGGCCGGGTGGAGCGCCCCTCCGCTCAAGAGGCACCCCACCCGGCCGGGGTTGCGCGCCGCCCCCGTCCCCACGGCGGCGCGAGCAGGTCACCGTCCAGTCATCCCGTGGACGGCGGCCTGGGTCTCAGGTACGCCTGGGCTTCAGGTCACGCCTGGGGCCTGTCCGGTGGATCAGGCCCCGGACGCGGACTGCTCGGTCGACGGTGCCTCACCGCCGCCTGATCCGCCGGGCAGGCCCAGCGCGGGCAGCACCGCGGCCTCGACGAAGCGGACCATGTAGTCCGGGTCCGCGTACGTTCCCTCCAGGACGGGCCGGGCGCGCAGGACGCCGAACATCTGCGCCGGGACGTACTCGAGCGCCCGGTGATCCGCGGCGACCTCGCCCCGCTCGACGGCCCGCCGGAGGATCTCCCGCAGCGCGGCGATCTCCGGCTCCACGATGGCCTCGCGCAACGCCTGAGCCAGCTCGTCGTCCTGGGTGACGGCGTGACCCAGGGCGTGCACCAGCTTGGTGTCGTTCAGCGACCAGGCGCCCGCCGCCCGGGCCGCCTCGCGCAGATCCTCGGCGAGCGATCCGGTGTCGATGCCGGTGAAGCGCACCCGCCGGTTGGCGCGCAGGGCCGCCGCCACGAACTGGGGCTTGGTCCGCCACTGCCGGTACAGCGTCGACTTGCTGCAGCGTGTGCTGGCGGCGACGCCCTCCATGCTCAGGGAGTCGTACCCGCACTCACGGATCTGTTCGAGGACGGCGTCGAAGAACTCTTTCTCACGCTCGGGCGTGATCTTGGAGCGGCGCGATGCGGCAGCCGTCTCCGGTCCTTCCGCGGCCTGCGACGTCATCTGCTCGTCTCCTCGCTCGGTCCGGCGACCTCAACGCTCGCGTTCCAGTGTGTCGTACGTCAATCGATACGCCAGTGTACCGATACGCCATCGTATCGGTACACTGGCGTTTCGGTACGCACCCGTACCGATGAGTTCCGCGTGCTCGACGAGCAATCAGTTCGTACGGCACGGCACTCGCACCACCGTCAGCGAAGGGGCCGGGGGATGAATGCCCGCACCGAGCCTGCAGAAGCGAATCCGGACGCTGTAGCCCGGCCGCCGCTCGTCCGTGAGCTCCTGCTCGTCGCAGGTCTCTTCCTCGTCTACAAGTTCGGCCGACAACTGGCCACGGGCCACACCGCCGAGGCCTTCCGCGACGCCCACCGCGTGTGGGACCTGGAGCGGGCCGCCCACCTGCCCGGCGAGGGCTCGGTACAGTCCCTGCTGCTGCACGGCGACACGCTCGCGCGCGTCGCGAACACCTACTACGCGACCGTCCACTTCCCGGCCACCGTCGCGTTCCTGGTCTGGCTGTATCTGCGCCGCCCGGCCCACTACGTGTGGGCCCGCCGCGTCCTGGCCGCGCTCACCGCCGCCGCCCTGGTCACGCACCTGATGTTCCCGCTCGCCCCGCCGCGCATGCTGGCCGAGGCCGGCCTGGTGGACACCGCCCGGGTGTACGGCCCCTCGGTGTACGGTCCGCCGCGGACCGACCACCTGTCGAACCAGTTCGCGGCGATGCCGTCGCTGCACTTCGGCTGGGCGCTGATGGTGGCGATCGGCCTGATCGTGGCAACCCGGTCGCATTGGCGGTGGCTGTGGCTGCTGCACCCGCTCGTGACCCTGCTGGTGATCGTCGGCACGGCGAACCACTACTGGCTCGACGCGCTCGCGGCCGGTGTCCTGCTCGCTCTCGCGCTCGCGGTGATCCACCTGCCGCACCGGACGGCCACGACCGCAGGACGCGTGCCCGAGAGACTCGTACCGGTCGACGAGAACGCCCTGGTCGGAGCGGGCCGATGAACGCCACCCTGCTCGCCGTCACCCTGTCCTTGTTCTCCGCCGTCGCCTACGCCGGCGCGGCCGTCGCCCAGGAACGACTCGCCTCCCGCAACCCGGGCTCGGGCCTGCTGCGGCTGCTGGGGTCGGGCGCCTGGTGGTGGTCGGTCGGGCTCAACGCGTCGGCCGCGCTGCTGCACGTCGTAGCCCTCAAGTACGGTCCGCTGACCGTGGTCCAGCCGCTCGGCGCACTCACCCTGGTCGCGGCGGTGCCCCTGGGCGCGCGCATCGCGGGACGGCGGGTCGCCGCGGCGGAGTGGCGGGGTACCGCGCTCACCCTGGTCGGCCTGTCCGCGATCCTGGTCACCGCGTCCGGGCCGGCCCCGGAGGGAGTGCTGAGCGTGCGCGAGGCGCTGGCGGTCGCGGGCGTGACGGCGACCCTGATCGGTGTGCTGGCGCGGCCGGGAGCCCGGCCCGGCCTCAGGCACGCGAGTGCGTCCGGCTTCGCGTCCGGAGTCGCCTCGGCGCTCACCCAGACGGTGACGGTGGCCGTGACGGACCACACGGAGTCGCTGTTGGGCGTGCAGGTGATCGGGGTCGCACTGCTCGTCGCCGCCTTCGCGACATGCGGACTGCTGCTGTCCCAGACCGCCTACCGGGACGGCCTCGGTGCCCCGCTCGCGGTGGTGACCCTGGCCAATCCGACGGCCGCCGCGGCGATCGGGCTGGCCCTGCTCGGCGAGCGACTGCAGGGCGGCGCCGCGGGCGTGCTCCTGGCGCTGGCGGGCGCGGGACTGGCGTCGTGGGGCGTGCTGCTGCTCACCCGGGCGACACCGCACGTCGCGGAGGACGGCCGCCCGGTGGAACCTGTGGACGACGACCACCCCGTGGCGGCGGTGCTGGCGCTGGAGCCGACGACGGCGACGGTCGAACCGGCGCTGGTTCCCCGGCAGGCGACGCCAGGACACCTCACACCGCTCTGAACATCGCTCCCACTGCGAACATGGCTCCGGCCGGGCGCGTGCCCGGCCGGAGCGACAGGCTCAGCCGAATCCGCGCGAGTCCTGCTTGAGCGCGGTGTCGACGGTCAACGCCGTCGCCACGACCAGGCTCAGCAGCGGCTCGGGCAGCTGGTAGTGGATCTGCAGGACGTAGTTGTCCGCGGTCGTGAACATCGTCTTGGCGAGGCCTTCCCAGGTCTTGGTGATCCGGGCGACCTCGTTCTCGGTGTGGTCGACGATCGCGAAGTTCCAGGCCCGCCAGTTCTCCGCCTTGATAGCGCCGACCTGCTGGCCGTTCACGTTCAGCGCGAAGTTGATCTTGCCGATCATGTTCTGCTGGACGATCTCACCCACCGGCGAGCCGTCCGGACGCTGCACGACGACCCGCGACTTGAGGAACTTCCGCGGCCGCGTCAGCAGCAGCACCGGCTGCCCGTAGGTGTCGCGGATCTCCAACTTGTGCGTCATGAACTGGTCGATGCTGGCGACGAAGCGCAGGATCTTCTTGAGCGCGCTCTGCCCGACCTGGACGACCGAGCCGAGCTGGTTGCCGTTCTGATCCATGACCGTGTACTCGTTGGTCAGCTCGATCAGCTTGGCCTTCTGGTTCACCACGAGCACCGGCTCGCTGAACAGGGTGCCGCCGCCGGGGCCGCTCGCCGCGACCCCGGCCTGCTGCTGCACCTGGCGCTGCACACGCGGGTCCGGACCGGCTTGCTGCTGCGGCATCTGCGGCGCCGCCTGCTGCACCGGCCGGCCCTGCGCCGCCTGCTGCTGGTCCGGATTGGTGTGCTGGGTCCACTGCGCGCCGTCCCAGTAACGGAGCGTCTGGGCCGCCCCGTGCGGATCGGGGTACCAGCCTGCAGGAGTGTTCGATTGCGTGGTCACCGGGGCACACTACCCCGGGGCCATCGGTTTCCGGCCAGCCCCAGCAGGCCGCTCCACACAGGCTTTACTCCGTTGTGACGGCCGGGTCACTGACCCCGGGACGCCCGTTCTCGACATGTCCGGCAAACCGCCACACAAAGGCCGGGTCGGCCTCGGAGCTGACGGTCAGGTCGTACCAGCGCCTGCTCGCCACGAGGTCGAAGGTGTGCGTCACGGCGGTGCCGGCCCGCACCGTGAAGGTCCTGGCGCGGCCGCCGTAGCCGTCGGTGACCTTCAACCGGGCCGTGCCGGAGCCCTTGTTGGTGAAGGTCAGCTCGACGTCGTCACCGGTGTGGCGCGCGGTGACCTCGGGTCCCGCCGCCTTGTTCGACCCCTTGAAGGCGCGCAGGAAGCCGTTCGGACCGTGCACGGTCAGGTCGTACGAACCCTTCGAGTACGCCGAGTTCCAGGTGTCCGAAACGCTCTTGCCGGCCTCGGTGGTGTAACTCCACGGTCCGTCGGTCCGGTTGCCGGAGGTGACCAGGAACGCGGCACCCGCCTTCGCTCCGGAGGCGAAGGCGAGGGTGAACTTCCCGTTCGCCGTGTCCGCCGAACCGTCCACACGCGGCGCGTACGCGAGCGGGCGGGCGGGGCGCAGACCGCGCTCCTGCCGGGGCAGCGCCGGGTGGGCGGGCGGAGTCGGCACGTAGTCGGGGTGGCGGTCACGGTCCGGCGGCTCGTAGCCGTCGGTGTCCGGGAGCGCGACCGGACGGGTGTCCGAGCGGGAGAAGTCGAACGCGGCGCTCAGGTCGCCGCAGACGGCCCGCCGCCAGGGCGAGATGTTCGGCTCGTGCACACCGAAGCGGCGCTCCATGAACCGGATGATCGAGGTGTGGTCGAGCGTCTCGGAGCAGACGTAACCGCCCTTGCTCCAGGGCGAGACCACGAGCATCGGCACCCGCTGACCGAGACCGTACGGCCCGGCGACATGGCTGGAGTCGCCCTTGAACAGGTCCGGGCCCACGTCGACCGTGGACTTGCCCTGGTCGGCGGAGGCGGGCGGGAACGGCGGGACCAGGTGGTCGAAGAAACCGTCGTTCTCGTCGTACGTGATGAACAGGGCGGTCTTCGCCCACACCTTGGGGTCGGCGGTCAGCGCGTCCAGGACCTGGGCGATGTACCAGGCGCCGTAGTTCGCGGGCCAGTTGGGGTGCTCTGTGAAGGCCTCGGGGGCCGCTATCCAGGAGATCTGCGGCAGCCTGCCGCCCTTGACGTCGGCCTTGAGCTGGTCGAAGTAGCCCTCGCCCTTGGTGTAGTCGGTGCCGGTGCGGGCCTTGTCGTACAGCGGGTCGCCGGGCTTGGCGTTCCGGTACTGGTTGAAGTAGAGCAGCGAGTTGTCGCCGTAGTTGCCGCGGTAGGCGTCGTTGATCCAGCCCCAACTGCCGTCCGCGTCAAGGCCGTCACCGACGTCCTGGTAGATCTTCCAGGAGACCCCGGCCTTCTCCAGGCGCTCGGGGTACGTCGTCCAGCCGTAGCCGACCTCGTCGTTGCCGAGGACCGGACCGCCGCCCGTGCCGTCGTTGCCCGTGTAGCCCGTCCACATGTAGTAGCGGTTCGGGTCGGTGGAGCCGATGAAGGAGCAGTGGTACGCGTCGCAGATGGTGAAGGAGTCGGCGAGCGCGTAGTGGAACGGGATGTCCTTGCGGTTCAGGTACGCCATGGTCGTGGACCCCTTGCTGGGCACCCACCTGTCGTACGCGCCCCCGTCGAACGCGGCATGGCCGTCGTTCCAGCCGTGCGGTAGGTCCTGGATGAAGGCCAGGCCCAGATCGTCGGCGTCGGGGTGGAAGGGCAGGACGTCCTTGGTGCCGTCCGACTGGTGCCACACCGTCCTGCCGTCGGGCCGGATCACCGGCCGCGGATCGCCGAAGCCCCGGACGCCCCGCAGCGAACCGAAGTAGTGGTCGAAGGAACGGTTCTCCTGCATCAGGACGACGATGTGCTCCACATCCTCGATGCTCCCCGTGCGATGGTTCGCCGGAAGGGCGGCCGCGCGCTGAATGCTGTTCGACAGCGCGGTGAAGGCCGTGGTGGCGCCCCCGAGCTGGAGGAATCTGCGCCGATTGACTTCGGGCATGGTGGGTGCCTCTCATCCTGGGGTGCGGATGGCCGGAACGTGAGCGCATGCGCGCGGTGCGAGCTTCCCAAGCCCACCAAACGTCAGGGAAGGGTCTGGTGTCGCTGATGTGAAAGTCGTCGGTACGAGAGGTGTGCCGACGCCGGAGCGGGGGATGGTCGCGATCATGACAGAGACACACACGTCGCCGTCCACCCCGACGAAACGGCCCGTACGCCAGCTCCTCGCGGCCTCCGTGGGCAATGCCGTGGAGTGGTACGACTGGTACGCCTACACCTTCCTGGCCACCTACATCGCCGCCGAGGTCTTCCCGAAGAGCGCGGACAACTCCTTGGTGCCGCTGCTGTCGACGTTCGCGGTGTTCGCGGTGGGCTTCTTCATGCGGCCGGTCGGCGGACTGCTGATGGGCACCGTCGCGGACCGGCACGGCCGGCGCGCCGCGCTCACCGTCACCATTCTGCTGATGGGCGGCAGCAGTCTGCTGGTCGGGCTGACGCCGACGTACGCGGCGGTGGGCGTCCTCGCCCCGGTGATCCTGGTGCTCGCGCGGCTGCTCCAGGGCCTGTCCGTGGGCGGCGAGTTCGCGGCCTCGACGACCTTCCTGGTCGAGTCGGCGGGGCCCGGCCGGCGCGGGCTGTTCTCCAGTTTCCAGTACGTGTCGACCACGGCCGGTCAGCTCGTCGCGTCCGGGATCGCCACCCTGCTCGTGGACACCTTGAGCGACGGGCAGATGAACGGCTGGGGCTGGCGGATCCCCTTCGTCCTCGGGGCCGTACTCAGCCTGGTCGGCTTCTGGATCCGGCAGGGCGCGCAGGAGACCCGCAGCGCCGAGCAGCAACAGGCGCCGCGCCCCGGCCTGTTGGAGGCGCTGCGCCGCCACCCCCGCGAGTCCCTCCTGATCTGCGGCATCACGGCGGGCGGCACCATCGCCTACTACACGTGGACCTCGTACCTGCCGACGTACGCCGAACTCAACGCGGGCGTCGACAAGTCGGACGCCCTGCTCGCGGGCACGATCTCGCTCGCCTTCTTCGGCCTGCTCCAGCCGCTCGGCGGACTGCTCTCCGACCGCTTCGGCCGCCGCCCCCTGCTCCTCTTCTTCGGCCTCGGCTTCGCCCTCCTGAGCGTCCCGCTGCTGCACTCCCTGCGCGACTCCTTCGTGGTCCTGCTGCTCGTGCAGTGCGCGGGCATGATCCTGCTGACCGGCTTCACCTCGATCAGCGCGGCGGTCAACGCCGAGATCTTCCCGCCCCGGGTGCGGGCGGCCGGCATCGGCTTCCCCTACTCCTTGACGGTCGCCCTCTTCGGCGGCACGGCACCGTACGTCGGGACCCTCTTCAAGGAGACCGGCCACGCGGGCCTGTTCCCCTGGTACGTCGCCGTCCTCTGCCTGGTGTCCTCGCTGGTGTATCTGCGGCTGCCGGAGACGGCGCACACGGAGCTACGCCGTTGAGGGCATCGTCCACTCCTTGGCGACGGCCTTCCCCGCCCGCAGCGCGGCCACGGGGTCGGCCGCCTCGTCCAGTTCGATGAGGACGGTGCCCGCGCCGGGCGTGCGCGCCATCGCTTCGGCCCAGCCCCGCCAGTCGACGATGCCCGTGCCCAGTGCGGTCATGTACGGCTGCTGCCGGGCGTAGATCGTCTCGTCGATGGTGAGGGCGACGTCGATGGGCTTGACCGCGTCCTTCCAGTGCGCCAGGGCGATGCGCGGGGTGTGGCGGCGCGCGACGGCCACCGGGTCCCCGCCCCCGAGGGCGATGTGGCAGGAGTCCGGGCACAGCCACACGTAGCGCGGGTCGGTGAGCGCCATGAAGAGGTCGATGTCCCGCTCGTACCAGAGGGTGCTGTGGGACTCGGTGTGGAAGGCGAGCTTCACGCCCTGCCGGGCGACCGCCTCGCCTACGACATGGGCGATGTCGGCCATGCGGGCCATGTAGGCGGCGTCGACGAAGAAGGGCGGCCGCTGACCGTACGTCGTGCGCATGGGCAGGCCGGCGACGAGGAGGTCCGCCCCGACGTCGGCGAGGAAGCCTGCGCGGCGTTCGGCGTCGGCGACGATCGCGGGCAGGTTGTCACCGTGCCGCCAGTCGGGGGCGTCGCTGCCGGCGACGAAGGCGCTGACGACCGAGAGGCCCCGGGCGGCGAGTTCGCGGCGGAAGGCGGGTGCGCTGCCGAAGGCGCGCAGCGCGGAGTCGAGGTCGCCCGGGGCGAAGGTCAACTCCACACCGGTGAACCCGGTGTCGGCCAAGACGGCCATCACCCGCTCCCAGAAGCGGCCGGGGTGGGCGAGAGCCCAGTCCCGTACGGCGTCCGCGGACTCGAGCCCCCAGAACTCGGGGTGGTAGAAGGTGATGATGTCGGTCGCGAAACGGGGCGTCGTCATGCGGCACCTCCGCGGGCGTTGTAGACGACGATGCCGGCGGCGGTGTCGACGGCCTCGCGGTAGTCGCGGAACACCGCGAGGGCCTCGTCGCGGAGCACGTCCCCCACGACCTCGATGCCACGTGCCTCGAACTGCTCGGCCCAGTCCGCGCCGAGCGGGCCCTCGTCGAACGTGGTGATCTCCTCCAGCTCCGGTCCCTGACCCGCCACCACCAGGCTCCGGACGCCGGACCACAGGGTCGCGCCGTAACACTGCACGCACGGACGCCAGTTGACGACGAGTTCGTGCACGGGCAGTCCGGCGCCGCCCAGGTCCCAGCCGCCGGTCGCCGTCTGGGCCAGGCCCAGTGCGACGACCTCGGCATGGGCGCTGGAGACGCCGGAGGCGAGGACGACGTTCACGCCGACCGAGACGATCCGGCCGGTGTCCCGCTCGGCGACGAGGGCCGCGAACGGACCGCCGTTGCCCTCGCGCCAGTTGCGGTCGGCGAGCCGGTGCACGAGACGCATGCGGTCCTCGCGGCCGGGGAGGGCAGCGGGCACGTCGGCCAGCTCGTCGTCGATCCACGCCGGCAGGGCGACGCGGTATTCCTTCGCGATGTCGATCATCGATGGGTCTCCTGGTCAGTTCGCGGCGAGTGCTGTGGTGCGGGCGGACACGGCCCGGGCGGCCCGGAGTGCGGTCACCGCGCCGGTCAGGGTGACGTTGGCGGCCATCGCGGTGGGGATCACGCCGTTGCCGGCGAGGTACAGGTTGTCGTGGCCCCACACCCTTCCGTCCGGGTCGCACACGCTGGTGCCGTCGTCGGCGGGGCCGCAGCGGACGGTGCCAGTCTGGTGCAGGGACGAGCCGGGCGGCAGCAGGGCGCTCTCGGTCGCGGGATCGAACGGGCCGAACTCCGCTGCCAGCGACCGGACTTCGTCGAGGGCCCGGTCGATCAGGGCGCGGTCGGCGTCGCCGTAGCCGAACTCGACGGTGATCCGGGGCATCCCGGCGAGGTCGGTCTCGGTCTCGGAGAACACCAGCCGGTTGTCGGGGCGCGAGACCACGGGGGCGTACAGCGACAGGCCCACGGAGTGGGCGAGGGGCCGGCCCTCCTCGTCGATGTAGGTGCGGTTCATGATCTGGCCGTGGAAGGGCTGCGCCGCCCCGTTCTGCGGCAGCCAGAGCGAGTCCGTGCTGAACTCGCCGGGGCGCGGCAGGGGCAGGGCGTCCAGGCCGATGCCGAACCGGTCGAGGTCGAGCAGGACCCGGGCGGTGATGAACGCGTGCTCGTTGAGGTGCCGGCCCAGCGCGGGCGGCCGGATGCCGGAGGCGAAGAGCAGTTGGGGCGTGCGCAGGGCGTCGGCGCACACGACGACGGTGTCCGCGCGCAGTTCCGACTCGGCGCCGTCGGCGACGCGGCGCAGCCGGGCGCCGGTGACCCGGCCGTCCGAGACGAGCAGGGACGTCGCGAGGGTGCCGGTCAGCAGAGTGAACGCCGGGTCGCCGCCGGTCGCGAGGGTGGGGAAGATCGTCGCCGGGGCGGTGCGGGGCATCGGGCCGGCCGGTGTCGGGGTGACGGCCATGGGCATCGGCTGGGGCCGCCGGTCGTCCGGCCCGAGGCCGCCGTAGCGCCGGCGCAGGACGTCGAGGACCAGGTTCCCGACCTCGGTCGGGCCGATCGCGGAGGGATTGACGGCGAGCAGGCGGCGCGCGGTGTCGAGGTCCGCCGCCCAGCCGGCCGGGTCGCCGAAGTCGAAGACCTCGTCCCCGGCGGGCCACGGTGTCGCGGCCGTCCAGTGGACGCCCATGCCGCCCGCGTTCCACGCGAGCGCCGTCGCGGGCATCGCCTCGGCGTCCTCGCCGAAGGCCAGGGCGTGGAACATGCCGGGTGTCAGGTCGGTGAGGCGGTCCGCGACCTCCCGGACCACCTCGGCGCCCGTGTACATGCCCTGGACGCCGGTGGCGACCCGTTCGTTGTAGCGCGCCCACAGGGCCGGGTCGTCCAGGTCGTGCAGGTGCAGTCCGGGGGCCTCGCCGATCGCGCTGCCGCCGTCGACCATGGTGATGCGCAGCGCGGGATCGCCGTCGCGCAGCCTCCGGGCCACGAGGGATCCCATGATGCCGCTGCCCACGATGAGGACGTCGGTGTGGGGGGTGTGGGTCACGGTGGGACTCCAGGGGTCGGGCCGCGGGGGGACGCACGGGGGCGCGGCGGGGACTTCGGCGTAGGTGTTCACGCGCGCGGGACGAGGGGGCCGAACAGCTCCGTGTCCATACGGTCGAGGGCCAGCTTGACGGCGCCGACCAGGGCGGCGTCGCGGCCCAGACAGGTGGCGCGCAGCTCGATCGCGGGGGTCCGGGCGTCGCGCATCGCCTCCCGCACCCGGGGCAGCAGCACGTCGGCCGCGTCCTCCAGGCCTCCCCCGAGCACGATGAGCGACGGTGCGACCGTCCACGACAGGAGGGTGAGGATCGACGCGATGTTCTCCACGAACTCGTCGACCTCGGCGAGTGCCTGGGCGTCGCCTTCCCGGGCGGCCGCGAACCGGTCGAGGGCGACGCTCCGCCTGGCCGGGTCCGGTGAGCTCAGCCAGGCCACGGGGTGGTTCTCGACCGAGACGGTCGGGATCGAGCGGGCCTCGACGATCTCGCCCGCGGCGCCGTCGAGGCCGCGATGCACGGCGCCCCGGATGAGGATGCCGAGGCCGGTGCGGTTGCCGAGGATCGCCCACACCATGTTGTCGTGGTCGCCTGCCACGCCGCGCCAACGCTCCGCGAGGGCACCGAGGTTGGAGTCGTTGTCGGCGAACCAGGGCATCGGGATGCGCCGGTTGAGTTCCTCGGGCAGGTGCACGCCTTCCCAGTGCGTGGTGTGCACCAGGCGTCGTACGACGCCCTCGTCGTCGATCGCGCCGCCGCCCGCGACCGCGCCGGCGCGCAGTCGGTCCGCGGAGCCGCCCGCGTCGGCGAGCGCCTCCCGGACGAGGGCCGCCGCGTCGTCGAGCGTGACCTGCGGGTCCTGGTAGGCGCGCAGCGGGCCCCGGGCCCGGCCGAGGATACGTCCGCGTACGTCGGCGACGACCGCGGACGCGTCCGAGGTGGTGATGTACACGGCCGCCAACAGGGCGTGTTCGGCGCGCAGTTCGTAGCGTCGGGCGGGGCGCCCGGCGGAGCCGCTGATCGGCACCCGGTCCAGTTCCGCCACCCAGCCGGCCTCGACGAGCGAGTCCAGGATGAGTTCGATGGTGCGCCGGGAGAGGCCGGCCTGTTCGGCGAGCGCGGTGAGGGTCGTCGGTCCGGCCGACACCGCGAGGGCGCGCAGGACGACCGAGGTGTTGACGCGTCGGACGGCGCTCTGGTTCATCCCTGCCATCAGCATGCCTTCACCGCCCCGGACGCCGTGCGGACGACGGGGTCGTACACGCCCGTGGTGTCGGCGACGAGGGGCGCGCCGGGACGGCCGTACTCACGCGCCGGATCGCCGAGCGCGCCGGTCGCCCGTGCCCGGGCCGGTTCCTCGCCGTGGAGGAACGCGACCAGGTCGGCGTGCATCGAAGTGGCCAGTTCCTGGGGCGGGTTGGGGCCGAGCGCCTCGGCCGTGCCCGGGGCGTCGAGCACGTCGAAGAAGTACGGGAGGTCGGCACAGTGCGCGGCGCCGCCCAGCACGGGTGAGGGCCACTCGAAGGAGTACAGCCAGGTGCCGGCGCGGGCGGTGCGGCGGGCGGCCGCGGTGCGCGGGCAGGCCGCGCGGAACAGGGTGTCGGTCAGGCGGGTGCCCGCCTCGCGGCTGCCTGCCTCGCGAGCGCCGCTCTCGCGTGCGGTGTCGTTCGCGGGATCGGAGGGTCCGGCGTCGAACTCGTCCCCGGTGGCGCCGATCAGCAGGGGGACATCGTGCCCGTGCACGGCCAGTCCGTCGGCGACGGGCACCGGCAGGAGGTCGTCCCCGACGAACGGGCCGAGTATGAGTTCGTCGCCGACGCCCCCCTCGTCCCGCAGGTCGAGGACGGCCCGCTGGATCTCCGTCACGTCACGGCCCGCGAACCCGGCCCGTGTCGCCGGAACGCCGAGCCGTTCCCCGAGCCGTCCGAGGAAGCCGGGCGTTGCGCCCCCTTCGAAGAACCCGCCGGACAGGCTGACCGCCCGCTGGAATCGGCCGCGGCCGGCCGGTGAGGAGAGCAGCGCGAGCACGGCCGCGCCCCCGGCGGACTGCCCGGCCACGGTGACCCGGTCCGGATCACCGCCGAACGCGGCGATGTTCTCCCGCACCCAGTCGAGGGCGAGCAGCAGGTCGCGCAGCCCGAGGTTGGTGGGGACGTCGTCCAGGACGGCGAACCCGTCCACTCCGAGCCGGTAGCCGACGGTGACGCAGACGACGCCGTCGCGGGCGAAGGCGCGGCCGTCGTACCAGGGGCTGGCGGGGCTGCCCGCCAGGAACCCGCCGCCGTGGATCCACACCAGGACCGGGAAGGGCCCGCGGTCGTCGTCCCGGTCCGGGGCGACGACGGCGAGGTTCAGGATGTCGTCGCCCGGGACCGACGGTTCCGGCACGGTGGTCGTGGCGAACAGCGGCACCCGCTGGGCGGTGGGCCCGTGCCGGGACGCGTCGTACGGCTCCCGGAACCGGCCGCGCGGCACGGGCGCGGCGAACCGCCGTGCGCCCACGGGGGGTTCGGCGAAGGGGATGCCGAGGAAACGCCGTGTCCGACGGCTGCGGCGGCCGATGATCTGCCCGGCGGGGGCGCGCACTGTGACCGGATCGCCCGGTGCGTCGAGGGAGTTCACCACGTTCACCACGCTCACCGCATTCCCGTTCCGGAGACGCCCTGCACGAAGTAGCGCTGCAGGAACAGGAAGAGCAGCAGGACCGGCAGCATCACGACGAGCGCGCCGGCGAGCGTCAGGCCGTAGTCCGTGACGTGGGCGGCGGCCTGGCTGGTGGCGGCGAGGCCCACCGGCAGGGTGTAGCTGGACATGCTCTGAGCGACGATGAGCGGCCAGATGAAGTTGTTCCACGAGGTGAGGAACGACATGATCGTGATCGTCGCGACAGCGGGGCCGGCCAGCGGGAGGAAGATCCGGAAGAAGATCCGGAACTCGCCCGCGCCGTCGATCCGGGCCGCCTCCAGCAGTTCGTCGGGGATCGACGCGGCGTACTGCCGCATGATGAACACGGACATCGGCGTGGCCACGCCGGGCAGCGCGATACCGGTGAGGGTGTCCGCGAGACCCAGGTCGACGGTGATCACGAACTGGGTGACGAACACCGCGGTGAACGGCACCATCATGGCCGCCATGACCGCGCCGAACGCGATCCGCTTGCCGGCGAAGTCGAGTTTGGCGAGGGCGTAGCCGGCGGCCGACGCCGCGACGATGTTGCCGGCCACCACGATGACCGCCACGACGACGCTGTTCACCATGAACTGCCCGAACCCCTCGGTCCTGAACAGCCGCACGAAGTTGTCGAGGGTGACGTGATGCGGGAGCCAGGCGCCGGGGTCGGAGCGGATCTCGGCGAGGCTGCGCAGCGAGCCGCTGATCACCCAGAGGAAGGGCAGCAGGGTGAGCAGCGCGCACAGCGCCAGCGCGCCGTACAGGAGCGGCCGGGCGACGGAGCGGCGGGGCCGGGCGGTCCGGTCGGTGGCGGTTTCGGCGTTCCGCAGTGCGGCGACGGTGGTCATGAGCGGGGCCTCAGCATCCGGAACTGGACAAGACTCACCAGGGCCACCATCAGGAGCATCACGAAGGACGCCGCCGAGGACATCCCGAACTCACCGGCCCCGAACTGGTGGTAGGTATACAGCGCCACGGACTCGGTGGAGCCGAGCGGGCCGCCGTTGGTGAGCAGGTACGGCTCGTCGAAGACCTGGAGGTAGAAGACGGTCAGCAGCACCGACACCATCAGGGTGGTGGGCAGCAGCAGCGGCACGGTGATGTGCCTCAACTGCCGCCACCGGCCCGCCCCGTCGAGGGAGGCGGCCTCGTACACGTCCTCCGGTACGGCTTGCAGACCGGCGAGGAACAGCACCATCGCGGTGCCGAAGTTGCGCCACACCCCGAGCAGGATGACCACCGGCATGGCGAGGTTCGGGTCGTCCAGCCAGTTCGGTCCGGCGAGGCCGACGGCACCGAGCGCCTTGTTGACGGTGCCGTCGGCCTGGAAGGCGTACTGCCAGATCAGGGCGACCGCCACGACGTTGGTGACGACCGGCGCGAAGAACAGGGTGCGGAAGGTGCCGCGCAGCCGGCGGATGCCGGAGTTCAGTACGAGGGCCAGCACGAAGCCGATGGCCATGGTCAGCGGCACGCCGACGGCCACGAACAGGGCGGTGTTCAGGATGTCGCGCAGGAACGTCGTGTCCTGGAACAGCCGGACGAAGTTCGTGAGGCCGGTGAAGTCGACCGCGAGCGGATGCCTGAGGTCCGTGCCCCGCAGGTCGGTGAGGCTGAACCCGAGCGCGGCGACGGTGGGGATCGCCGTGTAGAGCAGGAACACGACGGCGAACGGGGCCAGGAACAGCCAGGCGACCGCGGTGCGGCGGGCCCCCCGGGAGCGCGGTGCGCCGCGCGGGGGTCCGGGGACGAGGGTGGTGGTCATCGGCAGCTCACTTCGTGCCCGTGCCGAGGCTGTCGGCGTAGGACTGGATGTTCGCGGCGGCCTTCTCGGCGGTCGCCGTGCCCTTGGCGACGGCCTCCATCTCCTTGCCGATCCGGGTCGCGACCTGCTGCCAGGTGCTGACCTGCGGGAACGCCTTGGTCTTCTTGAGCTGGGTGAGGAAGGCGGCCAAGAGCGGCTGGTTCTTGATCGTGGGGTCGTCCCAGGCGGGGATCACCGCCGGCAGTGAGCTGTACGCCTTGAACTGCGCGACCTGGGTGCTCGGTTGCGCCATGTACCGGACGAGCTTCCAGGAGGCGTCGGCGTTGCCGGCGCCCGCGAGCACGCCCCAGGTGCCCCCGGCGGAGAAGGAGACGCCGCCCGCCGACCCGGCCGGCAGCGGGGCGGTGGCGACATGGGACTCCGTCCAGCCGTCCTTCTTCGCGGCGGTGTCGAGCTGGCCGACGACCCACGGGCCGGTAATCATCGTGGCGGTCTTCCCGCTGACGAAGTACGGCTGCGCGTCGAGGAAGGTGGGGGTGGCGGTGTCGGCTATGCCCGAGGTGAAGAACGACGCGTTGTACTTCAGCGCGTCGACCATCGCCGGGGTGTCGAGTGTCCATTTACCCCCGGTGAGGAGCGAGCCGCCGGCCTGCCAGGCGTACATCGCGACGTCCTGGCCGTTGAAGATGTCCCAGCCGTTGTCGGCACCGAGACCGTGCTTGGCACCGGCGCCCTGGAGGGCCTTGAAGAACGGCACCATCTCGTCCCAGGTGGCCGGCGCCTCGACGCCCGCCTTCTTCGCCAGGTCGGAGCGGTAGACGAGCGCGTAGGTGTAGGCGTACCAGGGGACCGTGTAGGCCACGTCGTCGACCACGCCGGCGGCCCACAGGCTCTCGAAGAAGCCGTCCGGGTCGACGAGCCCGTCGGGTACGGCCCGCAGGATCGACGGGTCGAGGAACTGTGCCTGCGACTCGGGGAAGAACTGGGCGACATCGGGCCCCTTGCCCGCCGCGATCGCCGACTGCAGCTTGGTGTAGTAGTCGGCGTTCGGGATCAGCGTGACCTTCACGGTGAGGTCGGGGTTCGCGGCCTTGAAGGGCTTGATCACCTTCTCCAGCACATCGGCGTCGCCCTGGGCGGCCCAGACGTCGACGGTGCCGGTGGCCGGGGAGGCGTCGACCGGCCGGGCGGAGGCTTTGGCGGCGGTGGTGGCGTCCTCGCGCCCACAGCCCGTCAGGCCGAGGGTGCCGAGAACGGCCAGTCCGGCGGTCACCTTCAGGGCACCGCGTCGGGAGAGATTGGGCACCTTGGGCTCCTGTCTCATGGAGGCGCTGAGGACGGTGGGGGATTTCGGGGGAAGTTGCTTTTTCGGTCCTGGGGACCTGCGAGCGAAGCTACGAGGGATGCATTTCGGCCATGTGCACGGAGCCGTCCCGAATAATTTCGGAAGATGTAGCGAAATCGAGGACGGGGCTTCAGAGCCTCGTCAGCCGCCCGATCAGGCGGAGAAGTGATGGTCAAGACTTGTACATGAACACTTGTGCGCTTTTACGGCATCAGCGGATTATGGGCCGGATCCCGCCCGTACCACGAGCACCAGGAGCAACTCGGTGACCGCTGGCCAGATAGCGTTCGAGTCGGCCGGCACGCCGGCAGCAGCACAGGCGGAGCGGCAGAAACTGCGCAAGCACTTCGGCCGCTTCGACATCCTGTTCTTCCTCCTCTGCACCATCGTCGGCGTGGACACCATCGGCACCGTGGCCTCGTCCGGTGCCGAGGCGTTCACCTGGCTCATCGTGCTGGCCGTCGTCTTCTTCGTGCCCTCCGCGCTGCTGACCGCCGAACTCGGGGCCGCGTTCCCCGACGAGGGCGGCCCCTACATCTGGACCAGCCGGGCCTTCGGACGGCTCGCCGGCGCCGTCAACAACTTCCTGTACTGGATCACCAATCCGGTGTGGCTCGGCGGCACCCTCTCGGTCTCCGCCGTCACCGCCTACACCACCTTCTTCAACGGCGGGAAGGACCTGAGCACTCCGGCCTTCTACGTCTTCACCCTCGTCTTCGTCTGGGTGGGCGTGCTCGCCGCGATCCTCTCCTTCGACGTCGGCAAGTGGATCCCCACCATCGGCGCCTGGAGCCGCTTCCTCCTTCTCGGCCTGTTCACCCTCACCGTCGTGATCTACGGCATCCGGCACGGCCTGCACGGATTCGGGCTCGGCGACTTCTCCCCCACCTATGTGGGATTCGTCGGCCTGGTGCCCGTCCTGATGTTCAACTACGTCGGTTTCGAGCTGCCCAACACCGCCGGCGACGAGATGACCGACGCCCAGAAGGACGTGCCCTTCGCCATCTTCCGCAGCGCGGCCCTCGCCGTACTGCTCTACGCCCTGCCGATCCTCGGCATCCTGCTCGTCCTGCCGGTCAAGGCCATCACCGGCCTCGGCGGCTTCATCGACGCGATCCGACAGGTCTTCACCGTGTACGGCGGCCATGTCGCCGCCGACGGCACCGCCACGCTCGGCGGCGCCGGCAGCCTGCTCGGCGACCTCGCCGCGATCCTGTTCATCCTCACGGTGCTGTCCTCCGGCGTCACCTGGGTCATGGGTTCCGACCGCGCCCTCGCCGTCTCCGGCTACGACGGTGCCGCGCCCCGCTTCCTGGGCGTCATCTCCAGCCGGTTCGGCACCCCGGTACGGGTCAACATCCTCAGCGGGGTGGTCTCCACCCTCGTCCTGGTCCTGGCCCACGAACTGACCGACGGCAGCGCCGCCAAGCTCTTCGGCGCGGTCCTCGGGCTCGCCGTCTCCACCACCCTCGTCAGCTACCTGGGCATCTTCCCGGCGCTCGCGGTACTGCGCCGCAAGGCCCCGGACGTCCCCCGGCCCTACCGGGCGCCCTTCCCCCGCACCATCAGCACGGTGCTCACCGTGCTCGTCCTGTTCGCCAGCGTGCAGCTGGTCGCTCCCGGGCTCGGCGACCACTGGTTCGGCTCCGACTACGCGCCGGACGGCTGGAGTCACGGCGAGCGCTGGGAGTACCTGCTGACCGAGGCCGTCCCGCTCGCCGCCTTCATGCTCCTCGGCGTCCTCTTCTGGGCCCTGGGCAAGCCGACCCGTACGGCAGCCGCCGCGCAGAAGTAGCACGCGGCGGCGGGGCCGCTTACCTGTGAGGTCATCGACCCGTGGTGGTCCGGGTGTCACGATCGTCGGCGTACAGACCCCGCCCCGAAGGAAGGACACCATGTCCGCCTACGCGATCGCCCATCTCCAGGAGGCCGCTCCGCATCCGGAGATCGCCGAGTACATCGAGCGCATCACCGTGACCCTCACCCCCTACGGCGGCCGCTTCCTCGTGCACGGCGCCCAGCACGAGGCGAAGGAGGGCAGCTGGCCCGGGCACGTCGTCATTATCGGCTTCCCCTCGATCGCCGAGGCGCGCTCCTGGTGGGACTCGCCCGCCTACCAGGAGATCGCACCGCTGCGCTCGCGCCACATCGTCGGCGACATCATCCTGGTCCCCGGCGTCCCCGAGGGCTACGACGCGACCACCACGGCGCACGCGATGCGGGAGTCCCTGACGGCCTCTCAGTGAACGCACCCCCACCAGAACCCGGACACGGCCTGCCGACCAGCGGGTCCTCCGAACCCCTTCCGCGAGACGGAAGAGGCATTGCGGCCCTGTGACGCCCTCCTCGACGATGCCAGCACCACCAGAGACGGGAGCCGCACCCATGCCGCACACCACCGCCTTCGCCAGGAACCAGTGGTACGTAGCCGCCTACAGTCACGAGGTCGGGCGCGAGGAACTGCTCGGTCGGACGATTCTGGGTGAGCCGCTGGTGTTCTACCGGACCGAGGAGGACGGGACTCCCGTCGTCCTGCACGACCGCTGTGTGCACCGCCGCTACCCGCTGTCCGAGAGCCGGCTGGACGGCGACCGGATCGTGTGCGGCTACCACGGCTTCACGTACGACACCACCGGCGCGTGCGTGTACGTGCCGGGGCAGAAGCGGATCCCGCGCACCGCCCGGGTCACCTCCTACCCGGTCGTCGAGCAGGACTCCCTGGTGTGGGTGTGGATCGGCGACCCGGCGCTCGCCGACCCGCAGACCATTCCGCGGGCCCGCCACCTCGACTCCCCCGGCTGGACGACCGTCCGGGGCATGGAGCCCATCGACGCCGACTACGGGCTCCTCGTCGACAACCTCCTCGACCTGTCCCACGAGACCTATCTGCACGGTGGTTACATCGGCACCCCCGAGGTCGCGGAGACGCCGATCACCACCGAGGTGGACGAGGGCGCGGGGATCGTGCGGGTGAGCCGGCACATGGACGACGCCGAGTGCCCGCCGTTCTACGCCCGCTCGACGGGGATCGAGGGCCGGATCACCCGGTGGCAGGACATCGAGTACCACGCGCCCTGCCTGTATCTGCTGCACAGCCGGATCGCGCCGGTCGGTGTGGTCCCGGAGGCGGACGGCAGCGACCCGAACGGCTTCCACACCGAGATCACGTACGCCATCACGCCGTCCGCCGACGGCAAGGTGTACGACTTCTGGATGGTCTCGCGGGACTGGGCGACCGACGACGAGGAGGTCACCGAGTTCCTGCGGGGCAACAACCACACGGTGGTCATGCAGGACGTCGACGCGCTCAACCTCCTTCAGCGCACGCTCGGTTCGGAACGCACCGGCTACCAGGAGCTGAGCATCAACATCGACACCGGTGGCCTGGCCGCCCGCCGCATCCTCGCCCGGCTGGTCGAGGAGGGCGACAAGCCCGTGGAGAAGGTCCTGTGAGCAGGCTGTCGTCGACAGGGCCGCGCGAGGTCTACCGCATCGACTGGCTTCCGGGCACCGACGTTCTGCACGGCACCTGCCACTGCGGGGCCGAGCACACCGCCCAGGACCCGGTCGAGATGTGGGAGTGGATGCTCGGCCACCCGGAAGGCCACCAGGTACGAGGAAACGACTCATGAGCGTGTACGAAGCCGAACTCGTCGTCGAGAGCAGGGAGTTCGCCGCCGACGGCGTGCTCGCCCTGACCCTGCGGCACCCGCTGGGCGAGGAACTTCCGAACTGGGAGCCGGGCGCCCATGTCGACGTGGTCCTCGGCCCGGACCTGGAGCGGCAGTACTCGCTCTGCGGTGATCCCGCGGACCGGGCGGCCTGGCGGGTCGCGGTGCTGCGCGAGCCGAACGGCCGCGGTGGATCCTCGTACGTCCACGAGCAGTTGGTGCTCGGCGACAAGGTCCGGGTGCGCGGTCCGCGCAACCACTTCGCACTGCGGCCCGCGCCGTCCTACCGCTTCGTCGCGGGCGGCATCGGCATCACCCCCATCCTGCCGATGCTGGCCGTGGCCGAGGCGGCGGGCGCCGAGTGGAGCCTGCTCTACGGCGGCCGGACGAGCCGGTCCATGGCGTTCACCGAGGAGTTGGGCCGGTACGGCGACCGCGTCACGATCGCCCCTCAGGACGAGTCGGGACTGCTCGACCTCGCCTCGGTGCTCGACGACCTGCCCGAGGGCACCCTCGTCTACTGCTGTGGCCCCGAGGCGCTGTTGGCCGCGGTGGAGGAGCGGTGCCCGGCCTCGGCGCTGCACGTCGAACGCTTCCAGCAGAAGGCCCAAGTACTCGGCGGGAACACCGAGTTCGAGGTCGAGCTGGCCCGCAGCGGCCGTACGCTCAGCGTCCCGGCGGACGTGTCGGTACTGGACGCCGTGCGCTCGGCCGGCGTCGAGGTGCTGTTCTCCTGCACCGAGGGAACGTGCGGAACCTGCGAGACGGACGTCCTCGAAGGCACCCCGGACCACCGGGACTCGGTGCTCAGCGACGAGGAACGGGAAGCCGGCGAGACCATGCTCATCTGCGTGTCCCGCTGCCGGGGGAAGCGGCTCGTGCTCGACCTGTGACAGCTGGACCTGTGACCCGCGGGTCGTCCGCCGAGGCGGTCGAGCCGCCGACCGACTGTCAACAACCCTGTCAGCCATGCCCATTGACCGTGCCGGACAGCCGGCTCTAGGTTCCCTGCACACCCTGTGAGCACTACTGTGCGGTGTGCGCACAACCTGTCGGAACACCGTTGTCTGTACAGGAGGAGCCATGCGTCGTCTGTTCGCCGGTCTCGCGGTCGGGACCTTCCTTCTCTCCACGGCGGCCTGTGGTTCGTCCGACGACTCCGATCCGTCGGGCAAGGCCGCCTCGTCCGGCGGGACCACCACGGTCGAGCTGGGACTCATCCCCATCGTGGATGTGGCTCCCGTCTATCTCGGCCAGAAGAAGGGCTTCTACGAGAAACACGGCCTGAAGCTGGCCATCTCGACCGCGCAGGGCGGCGCGGCGATCGTCCCCGGTGTCGTCAGCGGCCAGTTCCAGTTCGGCTTCAGCAACGTGACGTCCCTGATGGTCGCCCGGTCCAACAACGTGCCCGTCAAGGCGGTCGCCAACGGCATCGCGTCAACCGGCTTACGGGGCAAGGACTTCAACGCCCTCATGGTGAAGAAGGGCAGCGCCATCAAGTCGCCGAAGGAGCTCGAGGGCAAGAAGGTCGCCATCAACACCCTCAAGAACATCAACGAGACCGCGGTGCGCGCGGCGGTGCGCACCGCGGGCGGCGATCCCGACAAGGTGAAGTTCGTCGAGCTCGCCTTCGACCAGATGCCGGCGGCCCTCGACCAAGGGCAGGTGGACGCCGTGAGTGTGGTCGAACCGGCGGCCGCCACCGTCCGCAGCCAGGGCGGCGTGGAGATCGCCTCGCCCCTGATCGACGTCGCCCCGGACCTCACGGTCGCCCTGTACTTCACCTCGCAGCAGTACCTTCAGAAGAACCCGGACGTCGTGAAGAAGTTCCAGGAGGCCACCGCGGAGTCCCTCGCCTACGCCGACGCGCATCCGGACGAGGTCCGCGCGATCGTCACGACGTACACGAAGATCCCGGCCGCGGTACTGGAGCAGGTGACGCTGCCGAAGTGGCCGGCCGAGCCCAACCGCGCGTCCATCGAGGCGCTGGCGAAGCTGGGCCAGGAGGACGGCCTCCTCAAGTCGGCGCCGGACCTGGACAAGCTGCTGCCGTGAAGGGTGCGAACAGCGCACTCGGTACGGCCGGACTCGCGGCCTTCCTCGCACTGGGCGAGGCGGCACCGCGGATCGGCCTGGTCAAAGAGGCCTACTTCCCGCCCACCAGCCGTATCGCCGGCGCCCTCGGCGACGAACTCTCCGACGCGGCCTTCTGGACGGCGCTCGGCGACACACTCACCGGCTGGGCGGTGGGCCTGGCCATCGCGGCCTGCGCGGGGATCGTCGCGGGCGTCGTGATCTCCGTCGTGCCGTATCTGCGGGAGGCGTCCGCCTCGACGATCGAGTTCCTGCGCCCGATTCCGTCGGTCGCGCTGATCCCGCTGGCGGTCCTGCTGTACGGGAACGAACTGCGCTCGGTGCTCCTGCTGGTGGTGTACGCCTCGTTCTGGCAGGTGTTGATCCAGACCCTGTACGGCGTCCAGGACGTCGACCCGGTCGCCGACGAGACGGCACGGTCGTACGGTCTGGGCCCCTGGGCGCGGATCCGGTACGTGCTCTGGCCGACGGCACTCCCCTACGTCATGACGGGCCTCAGGCTGGCGGCGGCGGTCGCCCTGATCCTGACCATCACCGCCGAACTCGTCATCGGGTCACCGGGGTTGGGTGCCCGGATCGCGATCGCACAGAACTCCCAGGCGGTGCCCGACATGTACGCGTTGATCGTGGTGACCGGACTGCTGGGGCTGATGATCAACGTGGGTGCGAGGTCCGTGGAGCGGCGGGCCCTGGCCTGGCACCAGTCGGTGCGCGGGGAGGTGGCGGTGTGAGGCGTTTCCTGCTGCGCCTGGCGTTCACGGTCGCCCTGCCCGCCGTCCTGCTCGCCGTGTGGTGGGCGGCGTCCGACAGCAGCACCGACGTGTACTGGCCGCCGCTGCGCACGATCCTGAAGACCTTCCCGCACGTCTGGACGGCCGAGCGACTGCGCACGGACGCGCTGCCCAGCGTGCTCAGGCTGGCGGGGGGTTACGCGACGGCGGCCGTGGCCGGTGTCGCGCTCGGCACGGTCATCGGCTCCTACCGGCGGGTGCGGGCGGTGTGCGAACCGGTCCTGGAGTTCCTGCGGGCGGTGCCGCCGCCGGTGCTGATCCCGGTGATCATGCTGTTCGCGGGCATCGGCGACACGATGAAGGTCGTGGTGATCGCGAGCGGCTGTGTGTGGCCGGTCCTGCTCAACACCGTCGAGGGGGTACGGGCGGTGGACTCCGTGATGGCGGAGACGGCCCGCTCGTACGGCATCACGGGCGCGGCGCGCCTCAGGCACGTGGTGCTGCGCTCGGCGAGCCCGCAGATCTTCGCGGGTCTGCGCCAGGCACTGTCCATCGGCATCATCCTCATGGTCATCAGCGAGATGTTCGCGGCCAGCAGCGGGCTCGGCTTCACCGTCGTCCAGTTCCAGCGCGGTTTCGCGATCCCCGACATGTGGACCGGGATCCTGGTGCTGGGCCTGCTGGGCTTTCTCCTGTCGGTGCTGTTCCAACTGGTCGAGCGGCGGGCGCTCGGCTGGTACCACGGTCTGCGTGACTCCACCCGGCGGTCCCGGTGACCTCTTGGAAAGGGCAGGGCATGCTCGACGTACGCGGCCTGAAGAAGGTCTACGAGGGATCCGGGCGGCGGGTGGAGGCGGTGCGCGATCTCACCTTCACCGTCGACGCGGGCGAACTCGTCTGTCTCGTCGGCCCGTCGGGCTGCGGCAAGACGACCCTGCTGAAGTGCATGGGCGGCCTGCTCGCGCCGACGGCGGGCCAGGTTCTCCTGGAGGGGCGCGAGGTGACCGGGCCGCCACCCGGGATGGCCTTCGTCTTCCAGGAGTACGGCCGCAGTCTGTTCCCCTGGATGCGGGTCGGCCAGAACGTCGAACTACCGCTGAAACAGAAGGACTTGAGCAAGGCGCAACGCCGGGAGCTGGTGGCGGACGCACTGCACTCGGTGGGTCTCGCGGACGCCGCCGGGGCATACCCCTGGCAGCTTTCGGGCGGCATGCAGCAACGGGTCGCCATTGCCCGGGCGCTGGCGTACGAGCCTCGGGTGCTGCTGATGGACGAGCCGTTCGCGGCGGTGGACGCCCAGACCCGCGCCGATCTGGAGGACCTGGTACGGCGGCTGTGGCGGGAGCGCGGCATCACGATCCTGTTCGTCACCCACGACATCGACGAGGCCGTCTACCTGGGCGAGCGGGTGGTCGTGCTGTCCGCCTCGCCCACGGTCGTGCGGGAACAGCTCAAGGTCGATCTGCCGGACGAGCGCGACCAGTTGCACACCCGGGTGGATCCACGCTTCGCCGAACTGCGGACCCATGTGTACGAGCAGATCCAGGCGGCGAAGCGCGGGGCGCCCGTGGCGGCCGAGACCGCGGGGAAGGACCTGCCTCCACCTCACTGAGCAGCGGGTCGCCCGGCCGCCCACAGACCGCGTACATGGCCGAGGTGACGGGTCATCACCTCACGCACCGCGTTCTGGTCCCGGGCCGTCAGCGCGTCGAGGAGTTCCAGATGCTCCTCGGCGGATGCCAGCAGTCGCCCCGCTTCCAGGAGGGCGGTGAGGCCGTAGAGCCGGGACCGCTTGCGGAGGTCGCCGACGACCTCGACGAGGTGCGCGTTGCCGGCGAGGGCGAGCAGACCGAGGTGGAAACGGGTGTCGGCCTCGACGTACGCGATGAGGTCGCCGGCCACGGCGGCCTGCACGATCTCCCGGGCCGCGGGGCGCAGCGCCTCCAGCGAGACCGGCTCGGCCGTCATGGCCAGGGCCACCACGGTGGGGATCTCGACGAGCGCGCGGATGTGGGTGTACTCGTCGAGCTGCTTCTCGGAGACCGCGGTGACCCGGAACCCCTTGTTGGGGACGGTGTCGACCAGCCCCTCCTTGGCCAGGTCCAGCATGGCCTCGCGCACCGGCGTCGCCGAGACACCGAAGCGGGCGGCGAGCGTCGGCGCGGAGTACACCTCACCCGGCCGCAGTTCGCCGGCGATCAGCGCGGCCCGCAGGGCGTCGGCGACCCGCTCCCGGTAGCTGTGCTTCTTGCCGCCCAGGGAAGGCAGGGCCGGGGCAGCCGCGGTGGGGGCGCTGGTGCGCTCAGCGGCCATGGGAGGTCTCCTTGCTGTGCAATGTCATGCGGTACTCGTCATTGTCGCCGAGGTCTACAGGACGAACCCCGCCGGGAACGGGTCGGTCGGGTCGAGCAGGTACTGGGCGGTGCCGGTGATCCAGGCGCGGCCCGTGAAGCTGGGCAGGACCGCGGGGCGGCCGGCCACCTCGGTGGTGCCGAGGAGCCGGCCGGTGAACCGCGTGCCGATGAACGACTCGTTCACGAACTCGGTGTGCAGGGGCAGTTCCCCGCGCGCGTGCAGCTGCGCCATGCGTGCGCTGGTGCCCGTGCCGCAGGGCGAGCGGTCGAACCAGCCCGGGTGGATCGCCATCGCGTGCCGCGAGTGGCGGGCGGTGGCGCCTGGGGCGATCAGGTGGACGTGGTGGCAGCCGCGGATGGTGGGGTCCTCCGGGTGGACGGGCTCCTCCTCGGTGTTGATCGCCGCCATGAGGGACAGGCCGGCCTGGAGGATGTCGTCCTTGCGGGCCCGGTCGAAGGGCAGGTGGAACTGGTCGAGCGGCAGGATGGCGTAGAAGTTGCCGCCATATGCCATGTCGTATGTCACTGTGCGTCCGTCGGGCAGTGCGATCCTGCGGTCGAGGGCGACGGAGAAGGAGGGGACGTTGGTGAGGGTGACCGCCGTGGCGGCGCCGTCCTCCACCGCGACCTCGGCGACGACCAGCCCGGCCGGGGTGTCCAGCCGGATCGTGGTGACCGGCTCGACGACCTCGACCATCCCGGACTCCACCAGCACGGTCGCCACCCCGATGGTGCCGTGCCCGCACATCGGCAGATAGCCGGAGACCTCGATGTAGACGACGCCCCAGTCGCAGTCGGGGCGGGTGGACGGCTGGAGGATGGCGCCGCTCATCGCCGAGTGCCCGCGCGGCTCGTTCATCAGGAGTTGCTTGATGTCGTCGCGATGCTTACGGAAGTGGAGCCGCCGCTCGTTCATGGTCGCGCCGGGGATCGTGCCGATGCCGCCGGTGACGACCCGGGTGGGCATGCCCTCGGTGTGCGAGTCGACGGCGTGCAGGACGAGTTTGCTGCGCATGACGCTCCTGGTGGTCCGGGATGACGCGGGCGAGGGCTCCAGGTCGGTCCGGCGGCAAGCTGCCGGCTCAGGTCGGTCCGGCGGCAAGCTGCCGGCTCAGGTCGGTCCGGCGCGGGCGGGCTCAGGTCAGTCCGGCGGCGACGGCCTTCTCGGTGGCGGCGCGGACGACGCCCTCCTGGTCCGGCGACAGCGGGACGCGGGGCGGGCGCACAGGGCCGCCGTATCGGCCCACGATGTCCATGGACAACTTGATGGCCTGCACGAACTCGACCTGGGAGTCCCAGCGGAGAAGGGGATGCAGCTGCTCGTACAGCTTCTTGGCCGTGCCCAGGTCGCCCTCGGTGGCCGCGCGGTACAACTCCACGCTCGCCGCGGGCAGCGCGTTCGGGTAGCCGGCCACCCAGCCCTTGGCGCCCGCGATGGCGAGCTCCAGCAGGACGTCGTCGGCGCCGATCAACAGGTCCAGTTCCGGGGCGAGTTCAGCCAGCCGGTAGGCGCGGCGGACGTCCCCCGAGAACTCCTTGACCGCGTGGATGTACCCCTCGCCGTGCAGGCGGGCGAGCAGTTCCGGCACGAGGTCCACCTTGGTGTCGATGGGGTTGTTGTACGCCACGATCGGCACGCCGGCCTCGGCGACCGCCGCGTAGTGCGCCAGCACCGACCGCTCGTCGGCACGGTAGGCGTTGGGTGGCAGCAGCATCACGGACCGGCAGCCCGCGTCGCGGGCCTGTTCGGCCCAGCGACGGGCCTCGGCGGAGCCGTAGGCGGCGACGCCGGGCATCACACGTGCGCCGCCGACGGCCGCCACCGCCGTCTCGACGACCCTGGCCCGCTCCTCGGGGGTGAGTACCTGGTACTCACCGAGCGAGCCGTTCGGTACGACCCCGTCGCAGCCGCTCTCGATCAGCCACGCGCAGTGCTCGGCGTACGCGTCGTGGTCGACGGAGAGGTCGTCGCGCAGCGGGAGTGCGGTGGCGACGAGGACGCCGCGCCAGGGGCGGAGGTCGGTGGCGGTCATCTGGGGTTCCCTCTCCGTAGAGTGTGACATTTTACTGATCGTCGTTCTCGGACTCCCCGGCGTGGGCCAGCACACCCAGGGGCACCGGGAGGGCGAACGGCCGCCGGGACGGGGTGAGCGCGCATCCCGCGAGTCCCGCGACCGCGGGCCCGCACACCCGGCCCTGGCACCAGCCCATCCCGGCCCGCGTCAGCAGCTTCACGGTCCGCAGGTCGCCGGCGCCCAGTTCGGTCACGGCCTCGCGGACCGCGCCGCCGGTGACCTCCTCGCAGCGGCAGACGACGGTGTCGTCGGTGACCTGGTCGGCCCAGTGGGCGGGCGGCGCGTACACGTCGTCCAGGGCGGCGGCGAACTCCCGTAGCCGGGCACGGGACTTCGCGGCCGCGGTCCACGCGCGCGGGTCGGGTGCGGTGCCGTGCAGGCGGGCGGCGGCGGAGCGGCCGGCGATGTGTCCCTCGGCGAGGGAGAGAGCCGCGCCGCCGATGCCGGTGGTCTCGCCCGCCGCCCACACGCCGGGAACGTCGGTGCGCTGCTCCTCGTCGACCAGCACCTTCAGCCCGTCGAGACGGCAGCCGAGGGTCTCGGCGAGGTCGGTGTGCGGGAGCATGCCGTGGCCCACCGCGAGGGTGTCGCAGGGGATGCGGCGTCCGGTGCCGGGCCGCACCCGTCCCGTGGAGTCGAGCGCGGCGACCGTGACCGCCTCCAGCCGCTCGGTGCCGTGCGCCTCCACGACGGTGTGGTGGACGAGGGAGCGCACCCGGTGCCGGAGCAGCCCGGCCGCGTACCGGGCGCCTTCGGCGGCCTTGCCGGGCTGCGCCGCGAGGGCGCGGGAGTGCCGTACGAACGCCTTCGGGTCGGCGGACTCGACGAGCGCGGCCACCCGGACCCCGGCCGCGGCGAGCACGGTCGCCACGGGCAGCAGCAGCGGTCCGGTCCCGGCGACGACGGCGGTGCGTCCGGACACCGCGAGGGCGCCCTTGAGCATGGCCTGGGCGCCGCCCGCGGCGACGACACCGGGGAGGGTCCAGCCGGGAAAGGGCAGCACCTTCTCGTAGCCGCCGGTCGCCAGGAGGACGGCGTCGGCGCGTACCTCCACGGGCTCCTCCTGCCCGGGTCCGAGGAGGGCGTGCGCGGTGAACCCCTCGGCGCCCGGGGAGGTCCGCCGCTCGACCAGCCAGACATGATGGTCCGCCAGGTGCCGGACGGTGCCCGCTGCCACCTGTGCGTCCAGCCCGCCCCGCAGCCCTTCCCACGTCCGCCACTGATGGTGCAGGGCCTGCGGACGGCCGGCCCGCAGTGCGGAGGCGGGCTGCCGGTAGAACTGCCCGCCCGCCTCCGCCGCGGAGTCGAGAAGCGTGACCCGGACTCCCAGGGCCGCCGCGGCGACGGTGGCGGCGAGTCCCGCGGGGCCGGCGCCGATCACCGCGAGAGACGGTCGCTCAGTCATCGTGCCCGGTCCCTTCCTGGGTGCGGATCGCGTCACCCGGGTGCAATGGCACCAGACAGGCGCGCCTGTTCGGGCGGTCGTTGACCGTCACCAGGCAGTCGAAGCAGACGCCGATGCCGCAGAAGATCCCTCGCGGGCGGGCCCCGCCCCGGGTGGTACGCCAGGAGGTGACGCCCGCGGCCCAGAGCGCGGCGGCGACGGTCTGGCCGGGCAGCGCCTGGATCTCACGGCCGTCCAGGGTGACGGTGAAGGCGGGGCCCGGCCGGGCGCGGGCCAGGTCCAGGGGGGAGCTCACGCGGCCTCCTCGGTGAAACGGTCCGGACGGAAGGGGGCCAGGTCCAGCTCGGGAGGCCGTCCGGTCAGTGCCTGGGCGACGAGGTGCCCGGTACCGGTGGCCAGGCCGATGCCCGCGCCCTCGTGTCCGCAGGCGTGGTGGAGCCCGGGGACGCGCGGGTCGGGGCCGACGGCGGGAAGGTGGTCGGGCATGTACGGGCGGAAGCCGAGGTAGGCGCGCGTCGCGCGGACGTCGGCGAGGAAAGGGAACAGCCGGGTGGCTCCCGCCGCCAGCGCCCGGACGGCCGGCAGCGAGAACGTCCGGTCGAAGCCGACCCGTTCGCGGCTCGCGCCGATCAGGACGGGCCCGGCCGCGGTGCCCTCGACGACCGTGGAGGTCTGCAGCGCCGCCGAGTCGCTGGCCACGTCGGCCACGTAGTCGGCGGCGTACACCTTGTGGCGGACCAGGCGCGGCAGGGGTTCGGTGACCAGGACGAAGCCGCGGCGCGGGAGGACGGGGAGGTGGGTCCCGGCGAGGGCGGCCAGTTCGGCGCCCCAGGTGCCGGCCGCGTTGACGACCGCGGGGGCGTGGATGTCACCTCCGTCGGTGCGCACTCCGCGTACCGCTCCGTCGGGTGTGCGCAGCACCTGGGTCACGGTCCGACCGGTGAACAGGCGGGCGCCGGACGCGCGTGCCAGGTGGGCGGCGGCCAGGGCGGGCATCACCTGGCGGTCCTGGGGGTAGTGGACGGCGCCCGGCAGGCCGGGCGCCAGGTGGGGTTCGAGGGCGTACAGCGCGTCGCCGGCGACCGGTTCGGCGACGACTCCGGCGGCGCGCTGCCCGGCGGCGAACAGTTCCAGCGCGGCCAGCCCACCGGGCGAGGAGGCCACCACGACTCCGCCCTTGGCCTCGTACTCGACCAACTTGCCCAGTTCCTGGGCGAGTTCGTGCCACAGTCGGCCGGACAGCAGGGCGAGGTCCAGCTCGGGGCCGGGCTCCTTGTCGGAGACCAGGAGGTTGCCCTCCCCCGCGCCGGTCGTACCGCCGGCGACCGGACCGCGGTCCACCAGGACGACGTCGAGGCCCGCACGAGCCGCGTACAGGGCGCAGGCCGCGCCCACCATTCCGGCGCCGACGACCACGACATCGCAGGTCAGTCGCTTGCTCACGCCAGTACTATGTCACATGTCTCCCTCTCAGGGAACGTCCTCACACGACACGCGACGGCGACGGACGAGCTGGCGGCCGGTGGGCCCGGGGCCTGCTGACGAGGCACCGTCGGCGACCTGAACGCCGGCGGTGCCTGTCAGACCTCGGGGGCGGGCACCACGCTGAGGTGGCCCGCCGCACGGCGCGGACGCACCGCCCGCCGCGTCGCGGATGCCGGACGGCGCGCGGGGCGCAGCACCAGCGTCAGCCGGGTGTAGCCCATGTCCCTCAGGGCCTTCGGAGTCTCGTCGACGATCCGGCAGTCGGTGGCGCCCCAGCGCGGGTCCGGATGGACCAGCGGGCGGACCGCGCCGTCGTGCTCGACGGCCTGCTCGCCGACCGCGCGGATCCAGTGCGGCAGTCCGTGCCGGTAGGCGGCGTCCATGATCGGGTCCTGGGCAATCTCCCGGCGGATGGACTGCAGGGCGTGGTCGTGGCCGTGCCGCTCCACGGCGGCGGCGAAGTGCGCCAGCGTCGGCAGGCACCAGCGCGACTCGTGCTCGGCGAGGACGGTGCTCGCGTCGGGGTGGAAGAGGACGAATCTGAGGAAGTTGTCGCCCGGCATGGCCGTCGGGTGCGGACCCACGCCACCGAAGAGTGACGCGAAAGCGGTGTTGGCGAGAACGACGTCCCAGCGGTGGTCGAGGACGACGGACGGGAATGTGACGGCTTCCAGGAGGGTGGCGTAGTCCTGGAGATACGTCCGGGCCTCAGGCCCTTCGGGGACGGGTCGCGGTACGGACCGCTGCCCACCTGCCTGATATGCCATCGGGAGGTCACCCCTCTTGCCTCTGCGGCCTTCACGCGGCGCCCTTGATCCTGCTTCCCCGACGCGAGCGGTGTCAACTATCGTGGCATTTCATGCCTGTTGACGGCTGAAATTGGACACAGTTGTGGCGAGACCTGGATGTGAGTTCGAACAACCGGCTACTCTCCGGGAAGTTCACGGCATCCGCTTGTGAGAAGCCTGTGAGAGACCTAGGAGATCTGTCGGTGTCGGTCGGCTTCGAGGGTCCCGGCGACGTGGCGTCGGCTGTGCTGTCGGCTGTCGTCGGCCGAGTCGCCGCACTGGCCGACCGGCTCGGCGTACCGCATGCGGAGGTCTTCGACACCCGCGGGCTGTCCGTCGCCTCCGGTGTTCCGGAACCCGTGGTCAAGGCCCTGCTGGGCGGCCGGCCCGCCGGTGAGCCCGATGTGCAGGCCCGGTTCCTGCAACGCCTGGACCTGCTGCGGCGCACCCGGCTCAAGCCCAACGGCCGCAAGTACACCCAGCAGGAGATCGCCGACGGCGCGGCGATGTCCCGGCAGCAGGCCGGCGCGCTCATCAACGGTGACCGGCGCCCCACGATGGAGCACTGCGACGCCATCCAGCGCTTCTTCCGGGTGCACGCGGGTTTCCTCACGGCCGAGGACCCCGAGGCGCTCGCGGGCGCCCTCCAGCGCACCGAGCAGGAGCTGCTGCAGAAGCTCGCCGAACGGGAGGCGGCCGCGGCGCTCGACGACCCGCTGGAGCGGCTGCTGCAGGACCACGGCGTCCGCGGGATCGCCTGGCGGGCCGCCCAGCTGCCCACCGACCAGCACCGCGACAAGGTCGCGGAGTGGCTGGACATGCTCTTGGAGAGCGTCAAGCGGCCCGAGTCCTGATCCGCGGAGAACCGCGCGCATCGGCAGGGAGACGCACCAACGGTGCGGGTCAGGTCGCGCTGCGTTCGCTCACTTCCCGCAGGTCGCGTTCCCTCGACCGATCACGGGTGTCGTCCGGGTGGCCCGCGGCGGTGGGGCGGCCCTCGCACAGGAGGTCGCGCCAGTGCTCACGGCTCCAGTCGGCGGGATCCGTACCGGTGGTGAACTCCTCGACGAGGGCGACGAAACGGGCCGGGTCGCTGTGGAACGGGAAGTGGCCCGCGCCCTCGAAGATCTCCAGCCGGCTGCCCGGCATCGCCTCGTGCGCCCCGAACGCGTGCCGCACCGGCACCACGCTGTCCCGGTCGCCCCAGAGCAGCATGGTCGGCATCCCCTCGGTGAGGTAGCAGCGGTCCAGCATGGTCACGACCTGTCCGCGCCAGTCGACGACCGCGCGCAGGGTGCGGATGAAGGCGTTGCGGGAGGTCTCGTCCGGCAGCGCGTCCACCAGGGTGAGCAACTCCGGTGCGTCCTGGCCGAGGTCGGTGTCGAGAAGCCTCATCAGCCGGGCGGCGAGGCCGACCTGGAGCCGCATCCCGGGCAGCCGCAGCGTGGACAGCATCAGATGGGCGCCGGGCAGCGAGACCAGCCGCAGCACGGGGTTGACCTCGCGGCCCACTCCGCCCGCGCTGACCAGGATGAGCCGTTCGGTGCGCTCGGGGAACTGGTAGGCGAACTGCATGGCCACTCCCCCGCCCAGCGAGTGTCCGACCAGGGTCGCGGACTCGATGCCGAGGGCGGTGAGCAGGTCGCGCACCCCGTTGGCGTAGGCGGCCACCGAGTAGTCGGCGCGCGGTTTGTCGGAGGCGCCGTGGCCGAGCAGGTCGGGGGCGATGACGGTATGGGTGCGGGCGAGATCGGGGATCAGTTCGGTCCAGGTCGCGGAGGAGTCCCCGATGCCGTGGATGAGCACCAGCACCGGGCCTTCGCCGGCCATCCGGAAGGCGCGCCGGTAGCCGTGCACGACGCGGTGCCGGAGCTGGAGTTCCGCGTCGTCCACGGGACGCAGCCGTACGGTGCGCGCCGGGCGCGGTCGCGGGGCGTCGACCACGTACTCGCCTCCTGTTCCGCGGGCCGCCGGGGAGCGGCCGAAAGCCCTTCGCTTCAGCGTAGAGGCGCATTCCCGCCGGGGATTTCGGTGAGGTTTCGCCTCCGCTAAGCGGGCGAACCGGCGTGCGGCGGGGTCGGATTGTCAGTGGCGGGCGGCAAGCTGGAAGTGCGCCGCCGTGTCCGGCGTGACCGATGCAGTCGACCTGGGGAGAGCCGCCCGATGCACACCGCCGTACTGACCGACCGCGAGCGCACGGCCGTCCAGGCCTATCTTCGGCTGCTGCACACGGTGCGGGCGGCCTTCGACGTGGCGCCCGGCCCGCCGGACGCCGGCCGACCACCCGTCGTTCCGCCGGCCGTGCTCGCCGAGGCGGAACAGGCCCTGGCTCAGGCGGGGCTGACGGGTAACGAGGAGGCGTTCTTCCGGCTGCTGCACACCTGGTGCCCGCCGGAGCCGTAGGTGCCGCGGGTCCGGAACGCACGAAGAAGCCCGTCGTGCCGCACGTCAGTCGTGCCGCCCGTCAGTCGTGCGGCACGGTGACGGCCGTCGCCACCAGTCCGCCCCCGACGGCCCAGCGGCCGTCGAAGAACCTGAGCCGTCGGCCGCCCACCAGCGGCCCGGGGACGAGGAGTTCGGCGCGGAAGGAGCCACGCAGCGGCTCGCCCGGGTCGACGCCGATCTCGATGTCGGCCTCGGAGAAGTCGAGCCACTGCTGGGTGAGGGGGAACCACGCCTTGTAGACGGACTCCTTGGCGCTGAAGAGGAGCCGGTCCCAGTGGGCGGCGGGGTGGTCGTGGGTGAGCCGGAGCAGGCGCGTCCGTTCGGCGGGCAGGGCGACGGCGTCCAGGACGCCGTCCGGGAGCGGCCCGTCGGGTTCGGCGTCGATGCCGAGGGAGGCCAGGTCGGTGGCGCGGACCAGGGCGGCGGCGCCGTATCCGTCGCAGTGGGTCATGCTGCCGGTCAGTCCGGCAGGCCACTGCGGGGCGCCGCGCTCCCCGGGCAGGACGGGATGGGGCGGCACGCCGAGCTTCTCCATGGCTCGGCGGGCGCAGGAGCGCACGACGGCGAACTCGCGGCGCCGCTTGCGGACCGCCTGGGCCACGACGGCCTCTTCCTCGGGGTACAGCATCGTGTTCTCGGGCTCGTCGTGGCCGTACGCCTCCACGGTCACCACCGAGCCCGGCAGCAGTTCCTCGATCACAGCGCCCCGACCTTCCTCGGAGCGATGCGCCGCAGCCGCCCCGGTGGTTCGGTGCGCTTGCGCCACTCGCGGGGGTAGCCCACCGAGACCTCCTCGAAGCGGACGCCCTCGTGCCAGGTGGTGCGGGGGATGTGCAGATGACCGTAGACCATGGTCTCGACGCGGAACCTGCGGTGCCAGTCGGCGGTGAGCCGGGTGCCGCACCACATGGCGAACTCGGGGTACCACAGGACGTCCGTGGGGTGCCGGTCCAGCGGGTAGTGGTTGACGAGGATGGTGGGCAGGTGGTCGGGCAGCGCGGCGAGCCTGCGTTCGGTCTCGTCGACCCGGGCCCGGCACCAGGCCTCGCGGCTCGGGTAGGGGTCGGGGTGCAGGAGGGCCTCGTCGGTGCAGACGATCCCGGTGCCGTGCGCGTACTCGAGTCCCTCGTCCTTGGTCGAGCAGCCGGCCGGCAGGAAGCTGTAGTCGTACAGCAGGAAGAGCGGGGCCACCGCGACCGGGCCACCGGGGCCGTTCCAGATGGGGTAGGGGTCCTCGGGTGTCGTCACGTCGAGTTCCCGGCAGACGTCGACGAGGTGGTCGTAGCGAGCGACACCACGCAGCGTGACGGTGTCCTTGGGGTGGGTCCACAGTTCGTGGTTGCCCGGCGCCCAGACGACCTTGCGGAAGCGGCCCGCGAGCGTCTTCAGCGCCCAGCGGATGTCGGCCACGGTCTCCGCGACGTCGCCGGCCACCAGCAGCCAGTCGTCGTCGGTCTCCGGCCGCATCCGTTCGACCAGTTCGCGGTTCTCCTGGTAGCCGATGTGCAGGTCACTGATGGCCAGCAGCTGTCCGGTACCGCCGACCGTCGACGTCACCTCTCGCCTCCTTGGGGCTCGCGAATGTGACCACGAGAACATATCCGCGGGTCCGACGACAAGGGCGGCTCCGGTCGGCCGGTCGGCGGGTCCGGTCGGCCGTCCGGCGGCGCGCCGGTCCGTGGTCCACCCGCGCGGCCGCGGTCCTCGTGTCCGAAGGCCGCGTCTCGTGCCGCGGCCTTCCGCACGCCTTGGACCAGCGGTGTTACCCGCCCGGCATGATCAGTGTCCACATGATCGGCCAATCCGTAACACGCACGTTGCACGCGTGCCCCTTCGGAAGCCGTATGATCGCCCCAACACCACCGCCACAACGTCCCTTCGCACGGGGGCGGTTTGGTGTACCTCCGATCACCCTGCCCGGGCACGGGCGTGCTCCGCCCTGCCCGCGAACCTTGAAAGGCGGCCTGCATGGTCTCTCGCGTACGCGTCTGGCTCAACCGCACGTACGCGGAGAACGTGTTCTTCATGGATCAGCTGCGGAGAAATCCCAGCGACCGGGCCGTCGAGATCCATGCGACCCACGGTGACGCCGACTCCCCCGTCCTGGCCGCCGCCGACACCGCCGACCTGGAGCCGGACGGTCTGTCCCCGGCCGGGTACGTGGAGTACGCCCTGGACCAGTGCGTGCGACGCGGCATCGACGTGTTCGTGCCCCGGCTGCACCAGTCGGCGATCGTGGCGCACCGCGCCGACTTCGAGGCGGCCGGGACGGCGCTGCTCGCCCCGCCGCCGGAGGCCGTGGCCGTCTTCCACGACAAGGTGATCGCCTACGAAGCCGTCGAGGCGATCGGGGTCCCGGTGCCGCCGTGGTGGCGAGCCCGGTCGGCGGACGAACTCGTCGCGGCCGTCGAGGAGTTGGAGGCCGGCGGGCACAAGGCGTGCTTCAAGCCCGCGTCCGGCGCGGGCGGGGTGGGCTTCCGGGTCATCACGCGCACCCCCTTCTCCCTCACGCAGCTCAACGGCTTCCCGAGCCCGTACGTCCCGCTCGACCTGGTGCTGGAAGCGCTGAAGCAGTCCGACGAGCCGGTGGACTGGCTGGTCATGCCGCGCCTGGAGCAGCCGGAGGTGTCGGTCGACTGCCTCACCGGACCCGACAACCGGATCCGGTTGTCCATCGGCCGCACCAAGAACGGCCGTCGTCGCGGATTCACGCTCGCCGAGCAGTGGCTCGAGCCGGCGCGACGGATCGCGGAGGGCTTCGGGCTGCACTACCTGTCCAACATCCAGTTCCGGATGTTCGGCGACACGCCGGTCCTGATGGACGTCAACACCCGCCCGGCGGGCGGGTTGCACCAGCTGTCCCTCTGTGGCGTCAACGTCCCATGGGCCGCAGTGCAGTTGGCGCTCGGCGAGGATCCGGGGGAGATGGCTCCGCCGTTCCTGGGGCAGGACTACACGGTGGTGTCGGGGCCTCGGCCGTTGCGCGGGGTGTCGATTCCGCAGCAGTCGTTGTCTCCGACGGTGGAGCGGGCGCCGATGGAACCGGCTCACGTCGACTCGTCGGTCAGGCCGACGGCGGCGAGCGCCCTGCCTCTCTAGGCCGTGGCGCGTGGCCCCGGCACCGTCGAGGCGCCGGGGCCCGCGGCAGGTCAGCCGCGGGCGTCGAGCGCCTCCCGCCACACCGGGCTGTCGTACATCATGGGCCAATTCGCCGAGGCCGGGTGGCTCTCGGTTCAGAAGCGGCCCGACCCCCGGTACAGCTCCAGCTCTCCGTCCAGTTCGACCGCGAGCACCGTGGCGTGCGGGTCGAGGTCGGCCGCGGTCGGCGGGTCGATCCACAGCACACCGACGGCCTCGTGGAGTCCGCCGACGACACGGTGGGCGAGTTCGGTGCCGGTGCCGAGGACGGTGACCCTGCGGACCGGCGTGACGAGGCCGCGTACGCCGATCTCGGCGCGCGGGATGTCGTACAGGGTGAGGTAGAGGGTGCGGCGGTCGGCGGAGAGGGTGCTGGGGCCGTAGTGGTGGCCGGCCGGCAGCCCGCGCACCGTCCCGTACACGGCCGCGGAGTGCCTGCGGATCCACTCCCCCAGGCCTTCGAGGCGCTCGACCTGTGGCTCGGGGATGGTGCCGTCCTCCGTCGGGCCGACGTCGAGGAGCAGGTTGCCGCCTCCGCCGATGGTCTCGGTGAAGTAGCGGATCAGCTGGCTGAGCGACTTGTGGTTGTGGTCGTGGTGCTGGTAGCCCCACGAGTCGTTGATCGTCAGGCACAACTCCCAGGGCCCGTCCGGGGGTTCGATGGGAGCGCCCTGTTCGGGGGTGGCGTAGTCGCCCTCGCTGAGCATGCGGGCGTTGAAGACGACGTCGGGCGAGTGGGAGCGGATGAGCGCGGCGAGTTCGGGGATGCGCCACTGCTCCTCGCTGCGGTCCCACTCGCCGTCGAACCACATCAGGTCGGGCCGGTAGCGGGAGGCCAGTTCGCGGATCTGGCCGTCGCGATAGGCGATGAAGCGCTCCCAGGCAGCCAGGTCCTCGAACTCGGCCGCGACCTCGGAGTAGCGGTTGTCCTCCTGCTCCGGCGGGCGGCCCGGCTTGCGGGTGGAGGCGTAGTCGGGGTGGTTCCAGTCGGAGTGCGAGTAGTACAGGCCGACCTTGAGGTCCTTCTCGCGCAGGGCGTCGGCGTAGGGGCCGATGTAGTCGCGGCCCAGGTTGAGGTCGCCGTACGCGGTGTCCCACAGGGCGACGCCGTCGTGGTGGCGGCTGGTGAGGACGGCGTACCGGGCGCCGGCCCGGGCGAACAGGTCGGCCCAGGCCTTGGGGTCGTACTGGGCGCCGGTGAAGCGGTCGAGCTGGGACATGTACTGGTCGTGCGGGACGATGTCGTCGTAGAACGACCAGGATTCCTGGACGCCGTCGACGGCGTAGATCCCCCAGTGGACGAAGATCCCCAACTTGGCGTCGGTGAACCACTGCTGCATGGGCACGGCTGAACTCCTCTACAGGACAAGCCACTCGGGGAAAAGTCGGGGGACCGAGGGGGCGGGCGCGGTGGGCGCGCCCGCCCCGGATGCCGGTGCTGCCGGCTGGTGGTGCTACCGGCTGGTGGTGCCGCGTGCCAGACGGAGCGTCAGCACCTGGAAGGGGCGCAGCGTCACCGCGACCGTGCCGTCGGCGGCGACGTCAGCGGTCTCCAGCGGGCGTTCCAGCAGGTCGGTGACCTGGGCGCCGGCCAGCGGGAACCCGGTGCGCAGCACGCCCCGGCCGCGTCCGCCGCGGGACTCGTAGAGGCGGACGACCACGTCGCCGGACTCGTCGTCGGCGAGCTTGACCGCCTCGACGGTCACGCCCTCCCCGTCCACGGAGACGACCGGCTCGGCGGCGCCCGCCGTGTCCGCCACCCGCAGCGGCAGGTTCAGGGCGTAGCCCTCGGCGACCGCGTCCTCGATGCTCGCGCCGGGGAGCAGGGAGTACCTGAACCGGTGCAGCCCCTGGTCGGCCTCGGGGTCCGGGATGCGCGGGGCGCGCACCAGGCTGAGGGCGACCGTGGTGGTCGTACCGCCGTCCTCGCGGACCGTGCGGGTGACGTCGTGGCCGTACGTCGAGTCGTTGATGACCGCGACGCCGTAGCCGGGCTCGCCGATGTGCACCCAGCGGTGGCCGGAGACCTCGAAGCGGGCCGCCTCCCAGGTGGTGTTGGTGTGGGTGGGTCGCTGGATGTGGCCGAACTGGATCTCCGCGGAGGAGTGCGCCGCCCGGACGTCCACCGGGAAGCCGGCCTTGAGGATCTTCTCGGCCTCGTGCCAGTCGATCTCGGTGTCGAAGTCGATCCGGGGACTGCCGGCGCGGACCGTGATGGTCTGGGTGATCGTCGAGCCCTTGCCGAAGGAGCGCGTCACGCGGATCGCGCCGAGCAGGGGGTCCTCCTCGACGACGGCCACCGAGTCCGTCTCCAGCAGGTCGGTGTAGCGGTTCTTGTAGTGCTTGTCGATGTCCCAGGCGTCCCAGTAGTTCGGGAGGTCGGTGTGCAGGCGGAGCAGGTTGCCCCGGTCGGCGAGGACTTCGCGGCCGGCCCGCAGATCGCGTACGGACGACAGGGTGCCGTCCGCCGCGACCTCGACCCGGACCAGACCGTTGTCGAGGATCCGCCCCGCGGCCTTCACCGGCTGCGGGGGCTGGGCGTCGGTGAGCGGCGCGCTGCCGCTCGCGGGCACCTCCACGTACGCCGGTGCGCCGTCGGCCGTGCGGACCACGTCGGAGCGGTCGTACGGGCTGGTGTTGAGCACGCGGGGGCCTCCGGCGCCCAGCGCGGCGACCGCCTCGGCGGTCAGTGCCTCCAACTCCTCGGCCACCCGGGCGTATTCGGCCTCCGCCTCGCGGTGCACCCAGGCGATCGACGACCCGGGCAGGATGTCGTGGAACTGGTGCAGCAGGACGGTCTTCCACAGCCGGTCGAGCTTCTCGTACGGGTACGCGTAGGCGGGCGCGTGCAGCGCGGCCGTCGTCGCCCACAACTCGGCCTCGCGGAGCTTGTGTTCGGAGCGCCGGTTGCCCTGCTTGGTGCGGGCCTGGGAGGTGTAGGTGGCGCGGTGCAGCTCCAGGTAGAGCTCGCCGTTCCAGACGGGGGCGTCCGGGTACTCGTCCCTGGCGGCCTTGAAGAAGTCGTCGGGGTGTTCCACGACGACCTTCGGTGAACCCTCCAGGTCCGCGAGCCTGCGCGCCCGTTCCATGATCTCGCGGGTGGGGCCGCCACCGCCGTCGCCCCAGCCGAAGGGGGCCAGCGAGCGTGAACCGCCGCCCTTCTCCGAGTAGTTGCGGACGGCGCGGTCCATCTCCTCGCCGCTGAAGCGGGCGTTGTAGGTGTCGACGGGCGGGAAGTGCGTGAAGATGCGGGTGCCGTCGATGCCCTCCCACCAGAAGGTGTGGTGGGGGAACTTGTTGGTCTGGTTCCAGGAGATCTTCTGCGTGAGGAACCAGTCGTTGCCGGCGAGCTTGGCGAGCTGCGGGTAGGCGGCGGTGTAGCCGAAGGAGTCGGGCAGCCAGACGCCCTTGGTCTCGACGCCGAAGTGCTCGATGAAGAACCGCTTGCCGTGGATGAGCTGGCGGGCCATGGCCTCGCCGCCGGGCAGGTTGCCGTCGGCCTCGACCCACATGCCGCCGACCGGCGCCCACTGGCCCTTCTTGACCGAGTCCTGGATGCGGGCCCACACCTTCGGGTAGTTGTCGCGCACCCACTCGTACTGCTGGGCCTGCGAGCAGGCGAAGATGAAGTCCTCGTACTCGTCGGCCAGGGACGTCACGTTGGAGAAGGTGCGGGACGTCTTGCGCTTGGTCTCGCGGATCGGCCACAGCCAGGCGGAGTCGATGTGCGCGTGGCCGACACCGGAGACGGTGTGGGCGCTGGCGTGGGCGGGCTTGGCGAGGACGGGGGCGAGCACCTCGCGGACGGCGGCGGCGCTG
This sequence comes from Streptomyces sp. NBC_00076, assembly GCF_045041235.1. Classification (NCBI taxonomy): domain Bacteria; kingdom Bacillati; phylum Actinomycetota; class Actinomycetes; order Kitasatosporales; family Streptomycetaceae; genus Streptomyces; species Streptomyces sp. NBC_00076. The sequence continues at coordinate 8,930,302 of NZ_CP108242.1, read as the reverse complement.
CCGGGGACGTCGTCCAGGTCGAGGGTGTCCATGGCCCGGTCCAGGGCGTGCATGATCTCGTGGCGGCGCGGCTCGTGCTCGGGGAGGTGGACCATGAGTTCGCGCAGTACCTGAAGGTCCAGGTCGAGGTGCCAGACCTCCTCGTCCAGGACGGCGATGTCGGCGCACCGGAAGGTGTACAGCGGCTTGTCGCCGGCGGTCAGGACGTCACCGAGCTGGGTGGTCTTCGAGAAGTTGTCGGCGAGGATGTCCGGGTTGGAGGCGGCCTCGACCAGGTAGTCGATCGTCTCGCCGCCCGTCGCCGGGTTGGCGATCGGCACGTACTGGTTGAGCGGGTTGACCGCCTTGAGCGGTGTCCCGTCCGTGAGGTGGACCAGCGCCTCGGCCTGGTTGCCCGGCCAGTCGCCCACGAAGCCGAGGTCGATGACGGCCTCGACGCGCCTTCCCGCCCACTCGGCGGGCACCTGCCCGCGCATCCGGAACCAGGTCGTGCCCCACGGCGGACCCCAGGGGGTGTCCATCGCGAAGGGCTCGTAGGGCGCGGCGGCGGCCTCCTCGAAGGGGACCGGCTCTCCCGGCGCCTGCCAGGCCTCGACCGCGAAGGGGACGGTGGCCGCGTAGATCGCGGGCTTGATGCGCTGGGTGTGGACGCGCTCGACGCGCTCCTCGATCCGGCGGCGTTCGTCGTGCATGCAGATCTCCAGAAAACGGGAAGCCAGGGAGGGGGGAGAGCCCGAAGGCCAGAAAGCGCTTACCAGGCGCGCTTACACAAGGTACGCCAGGCCAGGGTGGACGTCCGTGTAGCCCTCCACCAGTCTGCGGGCCACATTGACCGAATCGACCAGCGGATGCAGCGCGAACGCCTTCACAGCCGTCGCGCGGGAGCCCGACTCGGCCGCGGCCAGCACCTCGCGCTCGACCCCCTTGACCGAGCAGACCAGGCCGGTGGCGTGGTCGGGCAGCGGGGCGACGGCGACCGGGTGGGCCCCGTTGGCGTCGACCAGGCAGGGGACCTCGATGACGGCGTCCTCGTCGAGCACCGAGAGGGTGCCCTGGTTGCGGACGTTGAGGATCAGGGTGGTGCGCTCGTCGCGGGCGATGGCCCGCATCAGGGCGAGGGCCACCTTCTCGTAGCCGCCGGAGAGGTCGTCGGCGTCGCGCTCGCCGGCGCCGGCCGTCTCCCGGTTCTCGGACATGTAGGTGGCCTCGCGCTCGGCGCGGGTGCGGTCCCAGGCGGTCAGGGCGGCCGCGTCGGGGCGCTTCATCTCCTCGTAGAAGCGGGCCTGCTGGTCGGCCAGGAAGGCGCCGCGGGTCTTGTCGGCCTGCTGGTAGGAGCGGACGGCTTCCCGGTTGAAGTAGTAGTAGTGCAGGTACTCGTTCGGGATCGCGCCCAGCGAGCGCAGCCAGTCGACACCGAAGAGCTTGCCCTCCTCGAAGGAGCCCAGCAGGTCGGGGTCGGCGAGCAGACGCGGGAGCTCGTCCCGGCCGGCCACGCGCAGGCCGCGGACCCAGCCGAGGTGGTTGAGGCCGACGTAGTCGATCCAGGCCTCGGCCGGATTCGCGCCGAGGACGCGGGCGATACGGCGGCCGAGGCCGACCGGCGAGTCGCAGATGCCGATGACCCGGTCGCCGAGGTGGCGGGACATGGCCTCGGTGACGAGTCCTGCCGGGTTGGTGAAGTTGATGACCCAGGCGTCGGGGGCGAGGCGGGCCACCCGGCGGGCGATGTCCACGGCGACGGGGACGGTCCGCAGTCCGTACGCGATGCCGCCCGCGCCGACCGTCTCCTGGCCGAGGACGCCCTCCGCCAGCGCCACCCGCTCGTCGTTCGCCCTGCCCTCCAGGCCGCCGACGCGGATCGCGGAGAAGACGAAGTCGGCGCCGCGAAGCGCCTCGTCGAGGTCGGTCGTGGCGCTCACCTCGGGCGCGTCGGGTACCCCTGCGGCCTGCTCGGCGAGCACCCGGGTCACCGCGGACAGCCTCCGGGAATCCAGGTCATGCAGCACGACATGGGTGACGCGGCCCTCGGCGCGGTCCCCGAGGAGCGCCCCGTACACGAGCGGCACCCGGAACCCGCCACCGCCCAGAATCGTCAGCTTCACGCCGCGCCCGCCTCTCCGTTGTCCCCTGGTTCCCCTGCCGTCACCACGTCCACGTCGGCCTCCTCCAGTGAGGCCAGCGTCGCCGGGTTCACCGGCGCGTTCGTCACCACCGCGTCCAGGTCCTCGGGACCGCAGACCTTCGCCATGCCCGTGCCCGGGAACTTCGCCGAGTCGGCGAGCAGGACGACCTTCTCACTGGCCTTGATCATGGCCCGTTTCACCGGGACCTCGACGACCGTCGTGTCCATCACCTGCCCACCGGGGCGCACTCCACTGGTGCCGAGGAAGAGCCAGTCGGCGTGCAACTGGCGCAGGTTGTCCTCGGTGAGGAAGCCGACCAGGGAGCGGTACTCGCGCCGGACCATGCCGCCGAGCAGCACCAGTTCGATGCCCTCGTCGTCCGCCAGCTCCTCGTAGACCACCAGGTTGCTGGTGATCACGGTGAGCCGGCGGCCGTGCAGCTGCCGGGCCAGTCGGTAGGCGGTGGTGCCGATGTCGAGCAGCACCGACTGACCGTCCGCGACCATGGCGGCGGCCCGCGCGGCTATGGCGTCCTTCTGAGCCACGCGCACCTCGGCGACCTCGGCGAACGGCTGGTCGCCCTCGTCGGCCACGGCGCCGCCGTGCACCCGCGTCAGCAGGCCGTCGTCCTCGAGTTTGACCAGGTCACGCCTGACCGTCGCGGGGCTCACCCCCAGTTGCTCGGAGAGATCGGTCACGGCCGCGGGGCCCCCGGAGCGCAGGGCCCGCAGGATGAGTTGATGTCGTCGTTCTGCCAGCACGACGTGAACACTACTCGTCATCTTCAATCATTTCCATGCTCAGTTCTGCTCGGGTATTGACCAATCTCTCGGATCAGCGGACGATTCCGGTCACCGAATTGACGAGTTTTGACGAGCTCTCCGGATGAGAGGACGTTCACGTGCACGACGACCGGCCCGAGGTGCTGCTGACCGGGCTGCTCTTCTACGACCTCGTCCTCACCGGTCTGGGCAAGCCGCCGACACCGGGCGAGGAGATCTGGACGGCCGGCATGGGCTGCGGGCCGGGCGGCATCGCCAACCTGGCCGTCGCCGCCTCCCGCTTCGGCCTCAGGACCTCCCTGGCCACGGTCTTCGGCGACGACTACTACGGCGCGTACTGCCAGGAGGTCCTCGCCGGCCAGGAGGGCGTCGACCTCACGCTCTCCCGTGTCGCGGACGGCTGGAACACTCCGGTCACGGTCGCGCTGGCGCACGGTCACGACCGGGCCCTCGTCACGCACGGCCAGGAGCCGCCGTACTCGCAGGACGCCCTGATGGGCGACCCGCCGGAGGCCCGCACGGCCCTCGTGCATCTGGAGGCCGAACCGCGCGCCTGGCTCGCCAAGGCCGCCGCGAACGGCACGCAGATCTACGCCGACGTCGGCTGGGACCCCACCCAGGAGTGGTCCACCGCCCTCCTGGACCAGCTCGCCCTGTGCCACGCCTTCCTCCCCAACGAGACCGAGGCGATGGCCTACACCCGGACCGACAGCGCAGTCGCGGCCCTCGGCACCCTCTCCGAACTGGTCCCGGTGGCCGTGGTCACACGAGGCGGGGACGGCGCGGTCGCGGTCGACCAGACGACCGGCGAGTACGCGGACGTGCCGGCTCTCGCCGTGGACGTCCTCGACGCGACGGGCGCCGGGGACGTCTTCGGTGCGAGCTTCGTCACCGCCTCGCTCGGAGGCTGGCCGCTGGAGGAACGGCTGCGCTTCGCGGTACTGGCGGCCGGACTGTCCGTGGGGCACCACGGGGGCGCCCTCGCGGCACCCGGCTGGTACGGCGTCGACCGCTGGTGGCGCGCCCTGACCGACCCCGAACTGAAGCGGGCGTACGGCTTCCTGGCGGAGCGGCTGCCGGAGGACCCCGGTCCTCCCCTGCGGTACGCCCCCGTCACCCCGCCGGCCCGGTAGCACTGACCCCCCACACGCGACGTACTGAACAGATCCGAAAGGGGTGGGAGCTGTGCGGCTCTCACGTAGAGGCCTGCTGCGCGCGGGACTGGCCGGGACGGCCGCCACGGCGCTCGGCGGCCTGGCGTCCGGCTGTGCCGTTCCGACCGGCTCGACCGGCCGCAACATGGTCCTGTGGTACTGGGACGGCGGCCTCGGCGACACGGTCATCGGCGGGGCCAAGGCCCGTTACGACAGCGCGGTCGACCTCAAGGCCGTCAAGATCGGCGGCTACTACCGGTCCAAACTGATCACCACGATGGCCGGGCGCGCCCACGTCCCCGACATCGCGGGCCTCAAGGGCGAGGACATGGCGTCCTACCTGCCCAACGCGGACCAGTTCGTGGACCTGCGGACGCTCGGCGCGGACAGGTACAAGAGCCAGTATCTGCCCTGGAAGTGGCAACAGGGCATCGCCGACGACGGCACCATGATCGGCTTCCCGATCGACTGCGGTCCGGTCGCGCACCTCTACCAGTACGAGGTCTTCCGCAAGGCGGGACTGCCGTACGAGCCCGCCGACGTGTCCCGGGAGCTGAACACCTGGGAGAAGTTCTTCGCGGCGGGCGAGCAGCTCAAGCAGCGCGTTCCGGGGACCTCCCTGCTCACCGACGTCAGCAGCGTCTTCGAGAACGTGGTGCAGCAGGGCAGCAAGCGGTACGTCGACAAGGACCGCGCCTTCATCGGCGACCAGGAGCATGTGCGGGCGGCGTGGGCGCTGGCCGTTCAGGCCAAGCGGCGGGGGCTCGTCTCCAACCTGGTCACCGGCACCCCGGACCAGCTCTCGGCGGTGGAGTCCGGCAAGCTGCCCAGCCAGCTGGGCGCCTCCTGGGCGACCTACGACCTCAAGAACGGCGTGCCGAAGACCAAGGGCAGGTGGCGGATCGCCGACATGCCCGTGCGGCCCTCCAACAACGGCGGCTCGTTCCTGTCGATCACCAAGGCATGCCGGGAGCCCGAGCGGGCCTTCGAGATCATCGCCTGGATGCTCGACGCGGCCAACCAGGCCCAGGGTTACGTCGACGCGGGACTCTTCCCGTCCACTCCCGCCTCGTACGGCCTGAAGCAACTGCGCCAGGCCGACCCCTTCTTCGGCGGCCAGGTGACGACGGATGTCTTCGGTCCTGCCGCGCAGAAGATCGTGGTCGCCTACAACAGCCCGTTCGACGTGGCGCTCGGGCAGCCCATCAAGGACGAGATCAAGAACGTCGGCGTCCTCGGCAAGGACCCGAAGAAGGCCTGGAGTGACGCCATGAGCAAGTGCCGGCGGATCGCGAAGCACCTGGGGGTGAGCTACTGATGGCCACCGTTCCCGCGCTGGACAGGCCCCCCGTGGTCCTGGCGGAACCGCCCGTCACGCGGCCGAAGAAGGGGTGGCGCAAGTACTGGCACCTGTATGCCGCGATCTCCCCGTTCTATCTGCTGTTCCTCGCCTTCGGTCTGGTCCCCGTCGGCTTCTCCCTCTACCTCTCCTTCCACCGCTGGGACGGCCTCGGCTCGATGGAGTGGGCGGGCCTGTCGCAGTACCGGTACCTGGTCAGCGACAGCGACTTCTGGAGCTCGATCGGCAACACGATCATCATCTGGGCGCTCGCCACCTTCCCCATGATCTTCCTGGCGATGATCACGGCCGTGCTGCTCAACTCGGCGGTCCGCTTCAAGAACGTCTACCGCTTCGCCTACTTCCTGCCGAACGTCACCTCGGTGGTGGCGATCGCGATCGTCTTCGGCTCGGTGTTCTCCACCAACTTCGGCCTGGTGAACGCCCTGTTGCGGGCTGTCGGGCTGGATCAGGTGGCCTGGCTGAACACTCCGTGGGGTATCAAGGTCGCCATCGCGACGCTGATGACCTGGCAGTGGGTCGGCTACAACGCGATCATCTTCCTCGCGGGTCTGCAGACCATCCCGAGCGAGCTGTACGAGGCGGCGCGCGTGGACGGCGCCGGGCCCGTGCAGACGTACTTCCGGATCACGCTGCCCATGCTGCGGCCGACCCTGCTGTTCGTGCTCGTCGTCTCCACGGTCACCGGCCTGCAGAGCTTCACCGAGGCACAGGTGCTGCTGCAGAACACCTCGAACGACTCGACGTTCTCCGGCGGTCCGGACCACGCGGGCCGGACGATGGTCCTCTACTTCTTCCAGCAGACCTTCGACAACAACGACTTCGGCTACGGCGCCGCCGTGGCGTGGGGCATCTTCCTCGTCGTCGTCATCTTCTCGATCATCAACTGGCGCCTGGTGCAGCGCCGGGACGAAGACTAGGGAGGCCGGAACACCATGGCATCCGTCCAGGACACCAAAGACTCCAGGGGTATCCGGGGTTCCCGGCGCCGGGGCATCGCGCTGCACGCGGTCCTCGTCATCGGACTGCTGCTGTCGGCCTTCCCGTTCTACTGGGCCATCGTCATGTCGACGCACACGTCGACCGAGATCTTCTCCTACCCTCCGAAGCTGCTGCCCGGCTCGCACTTCCTGCAGAACATCCGCAGCCTCTTCGACAACATCGACTTCTTCGGCTCGATGTTCAACTCGCTGCTGGTGGCGTGCGCGGTGACCTTCCTGGTCCTGTTCTTCGACTCGCTGGCCGCGTTCGTCTTCGCCAAGTTCGAGTTCCCGGGCCGCAGGGCGCTGTTCGTCCTGCTGATGGCGATCTTCATGGTGCCGACGCAGATGGCGATCATCCCGCAGTTCGTGATCATGGCGAAGGTCGGCTGGATCGGCTCGATGACGGCGCTGATCGTGCCGGCGGCGGCCAACGCGTTCGGCATCTTCTGGATGCGGCAGTACATGAAGAGCGCGATCCACGACGAACTGCTGGACGCCTCACGGATCGACGGCGCGCACTTCCTGCGCCAGTACTGGCATGTGGCGCTTCCCGTGGTCCGCCCGGGCCTCGCCTTCCTCGGCATCTTCACCTTCATGGCCCAGTGGAACGACTACGCGTGGCCCCTGATCGCCCTGACCAACCCGGACAACGTCACCCTCCAGGTCGCGCTGTCGCAGCTCAACGGCGTCCACGGCACCACCGACTACGGCATGGTGATGACCGGTGCGCTGCTCGCCCTGATCCCGCTGCTGATCGTGTTCGCGGTCGGCGCCAAGCAGATCATCGGTGACCTCGGCAAGGGGGCCATCAAGTGACGGACCCACTGTTCGCGCTCCGCCCCTGGGAGACCCCCGAGGTGACCTCCTGGCGCCGACTGCCGATGAACGCCGTCGACCGTCGCGTCGGCGCGCTGAAGCTGGACGGCGACTGGCGCTTCCAGTTGCTGCCGGCGCCGGACGCGCCACTGGGGGAGAACTGGTCGTCCTCGTACGTCCCCGGTGTCTGGACGACGCAGGGCACGGACGACCTTCCGCAGTACACCAACGTCCGCATGCCGTTCGCGCAGTTCCCTCCGCTCACGCCCGCCGCCAATCCGACGGGCGTCTACGAGCGTGCGGTGGACGTGCCCGCCCAGTGGGCCGGGCGGCGGATCGTGCTCCAGGTCGGGGCCGCCGAGAGCGTGCTGCTGGTGCATGTCGACGGGCGCCCGGTGGGCATCTCCAAGGACTCCCGTCTGGCCGCCGAGTTCGACCTGACCGAGGCGGTGCGCCCCGGCGAGCGGGCCACCGTACGGCTGACCGTGGTGAAGTGGTCGGACGCCTCGCACATCGAGGACCAGGACCAGTGGTGGCACGGCGGTGTCACGCGGTCGGTGCTGCTGTACGCGACCGACCCGCTGCGGCTCGCGGACGTGACCGTGCGCGCGGGACGGTACGGCGACCTGCGGGTGGACTGCCAGGTGCGGGACGCGGGCGGGGCGCTGCCGCGGGGGTGGTACGTCAGCGGCGAGCTGGACGGTCATCTCCTCGCCCAGGACGGCGAGTTCGACCGGGCCAACGCCGAGGACGAGCGGGTGTCCGACTTCCTCGGCGAGGCGCGGCTGCTGACCACCGTGGCGGACGTACGCACCTGGAACGCGGAGGAGCCCGAGCTGTACGACCTGACCGTGCGGCTGCACCGCGCCGACGGCACGGTCGCCGACACCTCGCGCCACCGGATCGGGTTCCGCGACGTCGAGATCGTCGGCCGGGACCTGCTGGTCAACGGGGAGCGGGTGTACATCCGGGGTGTCAACCGGCACGACTTCCATCCGCTGACCGGGCGGACGGTGACGTACGACGACATGCGCGCGGACCTGGCGCTGCTGAAGCGCTTCGGTTTCAACGCGGTCCGCACCTCCCACTACCCCAACGACCCGGCGCTGTACGACCTGGCCGACGAGCTCGGTCTCTACGTGGTGGACGAGGCCGACATCGAGTCCCACGACCACGCCCACGAGATCGCCGACGACCCGCGCTATCTGAACGCCTTCGTCGACCGGGTCTCCCGGATGGTGCTGCGGGACAAGAACCACCCCTCGATCACCGTGTGGTCGCTGGGCAACGAGTCCGACTACGGCGCCAACCACGACGCGGCGGCGGGCTGGGTGCGCCGCCACGACCCGACCCGGCCGATCCAGTACGAGGGCGCCGCCAAGCTCGGCTGGGCCGACCCGGAGCTCGCCTCCGACATCGCCTGTCCCATGTACGCGCCGCTGGAGGACTGCGTCGCGCACGCGCTGTCCGGGGAGCAGACCAAGCCGCTGATCCAGTGCGAGTACTCCCACGCGATGGGCAACAGCAACGGCACGCTGGCCGATCACTGGGCGGCCATCGAGTCCACCCCAGGTCTTCAGGGCGGCTTCATCTGGGAGTTCTGGGACCACGGAATCCTTCAGCGTGTGAACGACGGCAGACCGGTCGGGCGAGGGGGCGCCGGGCTCTATGACAACGGTGTCGCGGCGCCCGGACACCGCTGGGCGTACGGCGGCGACTTCGGCGAGGCGATCCACGACGGCGCGTTCATCGCCGACGGGGTGGTCTTCCCGGACCGCACTCCCAAGCCCGTGATGTACGAGCACCGGGAGCTCGCGGCGCCGGTACGGCTGGAGTGCTTCCGGCACGAGGGCATCGTCGTCGGCAACCACCAGCACTTCCGCGGCCTGGACTGGCTGTCCGCCGAGTGGCGGTTGTCCCTGGCCGACGGTGGCACCCTGACCGCGCCGGCCGAGCTGCCCGATCTGCGGCCCGGCGAGACCGCGGCGGTGCCGCTGCCCTTCGACCTGCCCGAGGACGGCGGGGAGGCGTGGCTGACCCTGCGCGTGACCACCGCCGGGGACGAGCCGTGGGCGCCGCGCGGGACGGTGATGTGTGTTCCGCAGGTACGGCTGCGGGCGGCCGCTCCGGCAAGGTCCGCCCCGGCGGTGCAGGATCGTTTCGTCGAGGTCGACGGCGACGGCCTGCTCCTCCACCCGCTGCTCACCTCGGCCCCGACGCTCTCGCTGTGGCGGGCGCCCACCGACAACGACGAACTCGGCGGGATGGCACCTCGCTGGCGGTCCTGGGGGCTCGACACGCTGGTACGCAAGGTCGTCGACGTGCGCCGGGCGGACGGCCGCGTCACGGTGTCCGCGGAGTACGCCGCTGCCGCCGGTGTCATCCGGCACACGCAGGTGTTCACCCCGGTCGAGGGCGGCATCCAGGTCGAGGAGGCCGCCGAACTGCCGGACGCGCTCACCGATGTGGCGCGGGTCGGCTCCGTGTTCGAGACGGTCCCGGGGCTCGACCTGATGGAGTGGTACGGGCAGGGCCCCTGGGAGTCGTATCCGGACCGCGCCTTCGGGGCACCGGTCGGCCATCACTCCGTACCCGTGGACGAGCTGTTCACCCCCTACCTGCGTCCGCAGGAGAGCGGTGGGCGGCACGGCGTACGGCGCTTCACCCTTACGGCACCGGACGCCACCGGCCTGACGGTGGCGCTCGACGAGCCGCGCCAGGTCTCGGTGACCCGCTACCGCGCCGAGGACCTCACCTCCGTGGCCCACCACGACGAACTCGTTCCACGGTCCGGCTGCGTCGTCCACCTCGACGCCGCCCACCGGGGCCTGGGCACCGCCTCGTGCGGCCCGGACACCTCACCCTCCTTCCTCGTCGCACCGGGCACCCATCGCTGGAGCTGGACCCTGCGCGCCCTCTAGCCCCCCACGCCTCCTCTGTCACCTTTACGCAGTGTTACGGAGCACACGTGTGCGTTTCGCATGATCACGACCAGGGCGAGGCCTCGCAGGCCGGTGCCGGCAGACGCGGTTTCCTGCGGGCGACCGCGCTGCTGGGCGCTGCGGCCACGGCCGGCCTCGCGCTGCCGACGGCCGCCGAGGCGGCGCCGGCTTCCGAGGCGAGCTGGCGGCCCGATCCCGACAGCCGCCGATTCACGCTCGCCGTCATGCCCGACACGCAGTACCTCTTCGACGGGCCGAGCATCGACAAGGCACCCATCGAGGCGTCCCTGCGCTACCTCCTGGAGCACGGGAAGGACGAGAACATCGTCTTCCTGTCCCACCTCGGCGACCTCACCGAGAACGGCGCCCAGGCGGAAGTCACCGCGATCAGCGAGGCGTTCGGCCTGCTGGACCGGCGCGGCGTCGGCTACAGCGTCCTGGCCGGCAACCACGACGTGAAGTCGTCGACCGACGACCAGCGGGGCCCGACGCCGTACCTGAACACCTTCGGGCCGCAGCGGTTCCAGGACAAGCCGACGTTCGGCGGCGCCTCCCCGGACGGCTACAACACCTTCCACCTCTTCAAGGCGGCCGGCCGGGAGTGGATGGTGCTCGCGCTGGACTGGCGCCTGTCGGCGAAGGGCTACGACTGGGCCAAGGGTGTCCTGGCCCAGCACCCGAAGACACCCGTCGTCCTCACCACGCACGAACTGGTCGTCGAGGACGACACCCTGTCGGACTACGGACAGCAGCTGTGGGACCAGCTGATCGCGGACCACGACCAGATCTTCCTCACCCTCAACGGGCACTACTGGCCGGCCGGCCGGGCCACGCGCAAGAACGCGGCGGGCAACGACGTCCACCTGCACCTGACGAACTACCAGAACCGGTACTTCGGCGGCGCGGCGATGATCCGCCTCTACCACTTCGACCTGGACCGTGACGTCATCGACGTCGAGACGGTCTCCCCGTGGATCCTGGGCCGCGCCGCGAAGGGGCTCAACGAGCTGGAGCGACAGGAGATCGAGCTGAGCGGCGACGCCGACCGGTTCTCCGTCGACATCGACTTCGCCGACCGCTTCTCCGGCTTCGCCCCGGTGACCCCGCGCCCGGCCCGCCCCGTCTCGAAGATGCTGCTCCCGGGCACGGTCGCGTACTGGCGCTTCGAGTCACCCGCGTCCGGCACGGTCCGTGACCTGTCCGGCCGCGGCAACGACCTCACCCTGGTGTCGGTGGGCGGGGGCACGCTCGGCTGGTCCTCGGACCACCACCCCGACCAGCCCGGCCACGGCAGCCTGGAGTTCCAGGGCTACAAGTCGCCGCTGAAGGGCGCCTACCTGCGCACGGTCGACGGCGCTCCCCTCAACTCCGCCACATTCAAGGCCGGTTACACCATCGAGGCCTTCTACCGCGTCCCGGCCGACTGGGACCCCGACCACAACGCCTGGTCGGGACTGGTCAGCCGGACGGGCACGGGCGGCGCCGCCGGCAAGACCGCCGACGACCCCGACGAGCCGCTCGCCACGCTCTCCCTGTCCGACGGGCCCGGCCCGCAGTGGGCCGTCCGCCCACTCAACCAGCAGGGCATCGCCACGAACTGGGGCGACGAGACAGCCCGGGAGGTGTGGTGGCACGTCGCCGTCGTCAACGACGGCTCCCACACCACGATGTACGTCCAGGGCTGCCCCGTCGCCCGCAATCCGCACGCCACCGCCGTCGGAATCACCTCTGTCGGGCTGCCGTGGCTGCTCGGGGGCTACGAGTACGCCGGAAAGATCGACCAAATCCTGCACGGACGGCTCGGCGACGTCCGGATCGTCGAACGGGCACTGCCCGTCACCTCGTTCATGAACCACTGAATCAGCAGCATCAGCAGCATCAGCAGAGGACAGGCACGATGACCGATCAGCAGCTTCCCTCCTGGGCCGACCCGTCCGTCCCCCCTTCCGACCTCGACGCGCAGGGCGTCTCCCGGCGCGGGCTCCTGCGCAGCGCGGGCCTGTTCGGCGCGGCGTTCGCTCTCGGCTCGGCGGCCACGCCCGCGGTGGCGGCAACGGCGGACGACAGAGCGCTCGGTGGCGCAGACCCCGGCCTCGCCTACCTCGTCGGCGACCACCACGTGCACTCCGTCTACAGCCACGACGCGAAGTACACGTTCTCCCAACTGGCCACCGCGGCGGCCAAGTACGGCCTCGACTGGATGGTCTTCAACGAGCACTCCAACTTCGGGCACGCCTACTACGGCGCCGCGCTGGAGCACCAGGAGATCCTCAAGGCACGGGCGGAGAACCCCCGTCAGCTGATCTTCCAGGGCCTGGAGTGGTACATCCCGGCCGCCGAGCACTGCACGATCTTCTCGCCGCCCGGCCCGCACGAGGTGGACCTGCTCACGCAGTTCGAGCTCGCGTACGACGGCAAGCTGCTCAACTACACCGACGGCGCCGCCGACAACCCGAACACGGCCCGCAACGAGGCACACGCCGTGAAGGCCATCAAGTGGCTGGCCGACCAACGGCGTTCGGGCTACGTGGATGACGTCCTGGTCCTCGCCAACCACCCACTGCGGCTGGGCATCGACTCACCGCACGAGATGCGCAACTGGCGGGACGCGGCGCCCGAGATCATGATCGGGATGGAGGGGGCGCCCGGCGCCCAGGGCGGGGGCATCCCCGGCTGGGAGGGACCCGACTCGCAGCGAGGCGAGTACACCAACAAGCCGTCGGTGAACTCCTGGCCCGGTTATGCGGAGGACGCGTACGTCCTGTACGGGGGCTTCGACTGGATGACGGCGACCGTCGGCGGCATGTGGGACTCGATGCTCGCCGAGGGCAAGCTGTTCACCATCACCACCAACTCGGACGTGCACCGCGTCGTCTTCGACACCTGGAAGAACGGCGACTGGCTGCCGGGCCAGAACTTCGACAACACCGGCCACATCCCCGACCCGGTGAACACGGACTCCCCTCAGCCCGGCGGCGACTTCTGGCCCGGCCAGTTCAGCCGCACCCATGTGGGCGTGACCCGCTACGGCTACCGGTCGGTGATGGCGGGCCTGCGCGCGGGCCGGGTCTGGCTCGACCACGGGCATCTGCTCGACGGACTCGACGTGCGGCTGACGCGGGACCGCGACCACGGAAGGGGCGTCACCCTGGGCGGCCGGGTGCGGGTCCGCAAGGGCGAGAAGCTCACCCTGAACGTCACCGTCACGACCACCTCGCGGCCCAACACCCAGGGAATCCTGCCCGAGTTGGCCCACGTGGACCTGATCCGGGGCGCGGTGCGCGGCCCAGTGGCCGACCGCGACACCTGGAAGGCTCCCGACACGAAGGTCGTCCAGACGAAGGACGTCTCGGGCCGGAAGGGGACGTACACCCTGCGCATCCCGGTCACCGCCGGGGACGAGTCCTTCTACGTCCGCCTCCGCGGCAGCGACGGCAAGCGCAACGGCGCCGGCTACCTGGGCGCCTCCATCGACCCGCACGGCCCGATCCCCCACGTGCCCGGAGACGGCGACCCGTGGGCCGACACGTGGTTCTACTCGAACCCGATCTTCGTGGACGTGGTGGGCCACTGAGGAGGGCTCCGTAAGGGGCGCGGGGCCGCATCGACATGCGGCCCCGCCGCGTGGGCGCGAGCAGCCACAAGCGGCCCGCAGGTCCCCACCGTCACGCACCCCTACAGCGCTCATGGCGCCATCCGCGGAGCGCTACGCGTAGAAGCGCGACAGACTCTGCAGCACGGCCGCGGGCTTCGCGCCACCCTCGATCTCGATGGTGCCGTCCACGGTGATCTGCACACCGCCCGGCACATCCTCGACCGAGGCCAGCTTCCCCACCAGCCGGATCTTCGACCCAACCTTCACCGGGGACGGGAAACGCACCTTGTTCAGCCCGTAGTTGACCTTCGTCGAGACGCCCTCGACATCCAGCAGCTCGGTGAACAGCGGGATGAACAAGGAAAGCGTCAGGTATCCATGGGCGATGGGCGCGCCGAACGGGCCCTCCTTCGCGCGCTCGGGGTCCACGTGGATCCACTGGTGGTCCCCCGTGGCATCGGCGAACGTGTTGATCCGTTCCTGCGTGACCTCGATCCACTCGCTCGCGCCGAGGTCGGTGCCCGCGAGCTTCTTGAGCTCGTCGATGCCGTTCACGGTGATGCTCATATGGCTTTCCTTCACTGGGAGTCGGTGCCGAAGCGTTTGCGCACCCGGGACTTGAGGAGCTTGCCGGAGGCGGTGCGCGGGAGTTCGTCCGCGAGGACGACCGACTTCGGGATCTTGTACTTGGCGAGGCGTCCGGCCAGCGCGGCCAGCACCTCGTCGGGGTCCAGCGAGGAGTCCGCGCGCGGCACGACCACCGCGCGCGGCACCTCGCCCCACTTGTCGTCGGGCACGCCGATGACCGCGCACTCGACGATGTCGGGGTGGGAGAGGAGCAGGTCCTCGATCTCGGCGGGGTAGATGTTCTCCCCGCCAGAGATGATCATGTCTTTGATGCGGTCGACGATGAAGACATAGCCGTCCTCGTCGGTCCGGGCCGCGTCCCCGCTGCGGAACCAGCCGTCGGCGAAAGCCGCGGCCGTCTCCTCGGGCAGTCCCCAGTAGCCGGGCATGACGTGCGGCCCTCGCACCACGACCTCGCCGGTCTCGCCGACGTCCGCCGGAGCGAGGTCCGGCCCGACGACCCGCACGTCGCTGAAGAAGTGCGGCACCCCGGCCGAGCCCGCCTTGCTCACGGCGTGTTCGGCGTCCAGGAACAACGTGCCGGGTGCCGCCTCCGTCATGCCGTAGCCCTGGAGGAAGGTCAGCCCGCGCTCCTGGTAGGCGGCGATCAGCGGGCTCGACACCGGGGAGCCGCCGCAGGTGAGGATCCGTAGCGACGACAGGTCGGCGTCCTTCCAGCGCGGATGCCGGGCCACCTGGTCGAACATCGTCGGCACCCCGAACATGAAGGTGATCCGGTGCCGTTCGATCAGGTCGAAGGTGGCCTCCGGGTCGAAGGCCTCGACCAGGACACAGGTGCCGCCCTTCAGCAGCACCGGCAGGGTGAGCATGTTGAGGCCGGCCGTGTGGAACAACGGGGCGGAGACCAGGGCGCGTTCGTCGGCGATCAGGTCCGTGTCGACGAGGACGTTGATCGCGTTCCACGTCAGGTTGCCGTGGGTGAGCATCGCGCCCTTGGGGCGGCCGGTCGTGCCCGAGGTGTACATGATGATGCAGGTGTCGTCGGGCGCGACCGGCTCGTCGATCGGCTCGGCCGGCGCCTCGGCGAGCACCTGCTCGTACTCGGCGCCGACTTCGACGTAGGTCCGGACGTCGCTGTTGCCCGGCAGTCCGGCGACCAGCCCCTGGAACGCGGGTCCGTAGACGAGGGCCCTGGCGCCGGAGTCGGCCAGCTGGTAGGCGATCTCCGGGCCGGCGAGGCGAGTGTTGAGGGGGACGAAGACCGCGCCGAGGGTGCCCGCCGCGAACAGTGTCTCCAGGTAGGAGGGGTGGTTGGGGCCGAGGTAGGCGATGCGGTCGCCGCGCCGGACCCCCCGGGCGCGCAGGGCGTGCGCGAGGCGGGTGGTGCGGGTGTGCAGCGTGCGGTAGTCCGTCGACTGCTCACCGTGGACCAGGGCGGTGCGGTGCGGGGTCTTGCGGGCCCGGCGTGCGGGCCACGACCCCAGTCCCTCGTTGCGCATCGTGACGCCCCTTACGGTTTCGTCAGCCCGAGCAGGCGGGCGGCGTTCTCCTTGAGGATCTTCGGCTTGACCTCGTCCTTGATCGACAGCTTCTCGAAGTCCGCGAGCCAGCGGTCGGGGGTGAGGACGGGGAAGTCGGAGCCGAAGAGGACCTTGTCCTTGAGCAGCGTGTTGGCGTACTGCACCAGCTGCGGCGGGAAGTACTTCGGCGACCAGCCGGACAGGTCGATGTGCACGCCCGGCTTGTGTGTGGCGACGGCGAGGGCCTCGTCCTGCCAGGGGAAGGACGGGTGCGCCAGGATGATCTTCAGATGCGGGAAGTCGGCGGCCACGTCGTCCACGTGGAGGGGGTTGGAGTACTTCAGCCGGATCCCGCCCCCGCCGGGCACTCCGGCGCCGATGCCGGTCTGGCCCGTGTGGAACAACGCGATCGTGCCGGTCTCCTCGATCACCTCGTAGAGCTCGTACGCCACGGACCGGTCGTTGGGGAAGAAGCCCTGGATGCTGGGGTGGAACTTGAAGCCCTTCACCCCGTACTCCTCGACCAGGCGGCGGGCCTGCTTGACCCCTGCCTTTCCCCGGAAGGGGTCGATGGAGGCGAACGGGATGAGCACGTCCGCGTTGGCGGCGGCCGCCTCGGCGACCTCCTCGTTGGGGACGGGCGCCGTGCCGGTCGCGGACTCCGCGTCCACCGTGAAGATCACGGCGGCCATCCTCCGCTCGCGGTAGTAGGCGGCCGTCTCCTCCAGGGTGGGCTTCCGCTTCCCCTCGACCTTGAAGTAGGCGGAGGAGGCTTCGTGCAGGTCGTCGTCCAGCGAGGAGTGGCCCTTCGAGGACACCTCCGCGTGGGTGTGGACGTCGATCGCGACGAGATCCTCGACATTGAGGGTCGTCATGGTCAGGCCTCCGGGAACTTGGGGGCCGGGATGCCGACCGTCTGGAGTTCGGCGCCGACCGACGTGGGGAAGGCGTCCGCCAGCGTCTCAGGGGTCCAGCCGCCGTCTGCGTAGGCCGCGCTGATCTCCTGCGGATGCGACCAGAGTGCCACTTTGTCGCCGCCGATGCCGATGGCCTGGCCGGTGATGCCACGGGCGGCCTCGGAGGCGAGGAAGGGGACGATCGCGGCGCAGTCCTCGGGGGTGCCGAAGCCCTCGCCCTTGCGGAGGAAGGCGGGCAGCGGCTCGCCGTTCCTCATGGCCTCGATGTACGGGGCGAAGGCGGGGATGGTCTCGGTCATCGCGGTCGCGGCGACCGGCACGATCGCGTTGACGGTGACGCCCGCGCGGCCCAGTTCCATGGACCAGGTGCGGGCCATCGCGGCGATGCCCGCCTTGGCCGCGGAGTAGTTCGTCTGACCGAAGTTGCCGCGCTGCCCGGCCGGGGAGCCGACCAGGATCAGGCTTCCGCCCTCGCCCTGCTCGCGCATCCGGACGGCGGCGGCACGGGCGCAGGTGAAGGTGCCCTTGAGGTGGGTGGTGATCACCGCGTCGAAGTCCTCGTCGGTCATCTTCCACAGCACCTTGTCCCGCAGGATGCCGGCGTTGGTGACCAGGACGTCGAGGCGCCCGAACTCCTCGACGGCGCGGCCCACCAGCCGGTCGGCGGCCTCGGTGGTTCCGACCGGGACCACCTCGGCGACGGCGGTGCCGCCGGCCGCGGTGATGGACTTCACGGCCTGCTCGGCCACGGCCTCGTCGATGTCGTTCACGACCACGGAGGCGCCGTGGGCGGCCAGGGCGTGCGCGTAGGCGAGGCCGAGGCCCCGGCCACTGCCGGTGACGACGGCGGCCTTGCCGGTGAGATCGATGCTGGGCACGGGCGGGTCCCTTCACAAACTGACGCGAGTGATGCGGCTTGGTGCGCTTGATGGCAGCGTGACGCGGCCACGAGATCGAAGCTAAGAGCAATAATTGTTGACGTCAATAGTTGTTGTCGACCCGGCTTGTGCGCCAGACTGGAAGCACCAGGCACGACGCACCACCCACGACGCACGCGACAGCAGACCGGCGCACGACGCCGACGCCGAAACACGAGGCCGAAAACGGCACACCCGATCGGCACACCGACGCACCACGCACCACGCCCCGCCCGGGGCCCCGACCAGGGAGATCGCCATCGCCCGCCAGCCGCACCCGACGCCGCCCGCCGCGGGCCCCGCTCCGATCGACGCCTACGAGCCGTGGATGCGTGGGCTGCACGCGGACACCGGCTACCTCCTCTACCGGCTCGGACTGCGCTCGGGGCAGCTGTTCAACTCCTCCCTCCAGGAGTCCGGTCTGCGCCTGCGCCACTACGCGCTGCTGCGCTTCCTCGCCACGTCGGAGGGCGTGCTGCAACGCGAACTGAGCACCTCCCTCGGCTACGACCCGAGCGCGATCGTCGGACTGGTCGACGACCTGGAGAAGCTGGGCTTCGCCGAGCGCCGCCCCTCCCCCGACGACCGGCGCAGCCGCATCGTCGTCCTCACCGCGGACGGCCGCGCCTTCCTGCGCGACACGGACGAGGCCGGACTGCGGGTCACGAACGAGCTGCTCCAGCCCCTCGACCCCGCCGAGCGCGACGTGCTCCACTCGCTGCTGCAGAGAATCGCCGAGACCGGGCTGGGGTGACACCGTGCCGACGACCGCCGACGCCGCCCTGTCGCAGGCGGGGCGTTCCGCGCCCGACAGGCTGCTGTCGGTCCTCGCCGCGTTCGACCACGACCACCCGGCGTTGTGCCTGACGGACATCAGCCGCCGGGCCGGACTGTCCCTGACCACCACCCACCGGCTCGTCGGCGCCCTCACCGAGTGGGGCGCCCTGGAGCGGGACGAGTCGGGCGTGTATCACGTCGGACTGCGCCTGTGGGAGGTCGCCGCCCTGGCGCCCCGCGGGCTCGCGCTGCGCCAGGCCGCGCTGCCCTACCTGGAGGACCTGTACGAAGCCACGCACGAGAACGTGCAGTTGGCGGTGCGCGACGGCGCGGAGGTCGTCTACACCGAGTGGATCGCGGGCCGTTCGTCGGTCGGCGTGCACATCCGCGTCGGCGCCCGCTGGCCGCTGCACGTCACCGGCGTGGGACTCGTCCTGCTCGCGTACGGCGATCCGGAACTCCAGAAGGAGTACTGCGCGGGCCCGCTCACCTCCCTCACCCCGTACACCCTCACCGACGCCGGACTACTGCGCCGGACGCTGGCCGAGGTGCGGCGCTCGGGCGTGGCGGTGAGCGACCGTCAGGTCACCGAGGACGCCCTGTCGGTGGCGGCGCCGGTGCGCGGACCGGGCGGCACGCTCGTCGCGGCGGTGTCGGTCGTGGTGCCCCAGGCGGACGCCCAGGTGCCGGCACTCGTCCCGGCGGTGCGGCTCGCGGCGCGCGGGATCTCCAGGGCGCTGGGATGGCAGCCCGACGAAAGCCGGCCCCGGAGCGGGTCGAGGGGGGCCGGAGGGCACCCCTCGCACCGGTGAGAACCGCTCGCCGTCTTTTTTCGTTGAAGTCACCTGCGACGCAAGGACTTTACCTGTTTCAAGTCTTGACGCCCGGGGTGACGAGGAGCACATTGGCCGCGCCGTGAGAGCGCTCTCAAGACAGTGGGGCAGGGCTCTCGTAGGCACCCGCGCATTCCCCTCGCACCCGAGAGGCCCCCCATGAATGACAGCTCCGGCACACCCCGCAGACGGCGCCGCCCGCTTCGACGGGCACTCGTCGCCGTCGTCAGCACGCTGGGGCTCGCCGCGGCGGCCGCCGCGGTCGCCTCGCCGTCCGCCGACGCCGCCGCGCCCACGCCCCCGGCGGGCTGGACGCAGGTCTTCCTCGACGACTTCACCGGCAGTGCCGGCACCGGCGTGAACACCTCCAACTGGCAGTATGCGACCGGGACTTCGTATCCGGGCGGCCCCGCCAACTGGGGCACCGGCGAGGTCGAGACGATGACGAACAGCACCAGCAACGTCTCACTCGACGGCAACGGCAACCTGCGCATCACCCCCCTGCGCGACGCGGCCGGCAAGTGGACCTCGGGCCGCATCGAGACCAACCGCACCGACTTCCAGCCCCCTTCGGGCGGCAAGCTGCGCGTCGAGGCCCGCGTCCAGATGCCGAACGTCACCGGCACCGCCGCCGAGGGGTACTGGCCCGCGTTCTGGATGCTGGGCGCGCCCTACCGCGGCAACTACCAGAACTGGCCGAGCGTCGGCGAGCTGGACATCATGGAGAACGTCCAGGGCCGCAACACCGTGTGGGCCACGATGCACTGCGGCAGCAACCCGGGCGGCCCCTGCAACGAGACCACGGGCCTCGGCAACTCCACCGCCTGCCCGAACACGACCTGTCAGTCCGGCTTCCACACCTACACGATGGAGTGGGACCGTTCGGCGAGCCCGGAGGCGATCCGCTTCTCCGTCGACGGCGTCAACTACCACACCGTCACCGCGAACCAAGTGGACGCGACGACCTGGACCAACGCCACCAACCACGGCTTCTTCGTCATCCTGAACGTGGCGATGGGCGGCGCCTTCCCGGATGCCTTCGGCGGCGGTCTGGACGGTGACACCCGCTCCGGCGCCCCGACGGTCGTCGACTACGTCCAGGTGCTGTCGTCCGGCGGGGGCGGCACCACTCCCCCGCCCGCCGGCAACCGTGACGCCTACGGCACCATCCAGGCCGAGTCGTACGACACCCAGTCCGGTACGACCACCGAGACCACGTCCGACACGGGGGGCGGCCAGAACCTCGGGGCTCTCGCCAACGGCGACTGGGCCCTCTACAAGGGCGTCAACTTCGGCTCCACGGCGGCCAGGCAGTTCGTGGCCCGGGTCGCGAGCGGAGTGTCGGGCGGCGCCAGCGGCCTGGTCGAGGTCCGCCTGGACAGCCGTACCGCCACCCCCGTCGGCAGCTTCGCCCTCGCCAGCACGGGCGGCTGGCAGTCCTGGAGAACGGTCCCGGCCAACATCAGCTCCGTGACGGGGACGCACGACGTGTATCTCACCTTCACGAGCGGCCAGCCGTCCGACTTCGTGAACGTGAACTGGTTCAACTTCGGTCACTGATCGGCGACTTCCGCACCGGGGCTCCACGCGCGCGTGGGGCCCCTTCTCCGTGCCGACAGGTCCGTGCCGACGCGTGCCGGCACCGCTCAGCGCAGCTCCGACCGGAACACCGCCGGTGTCATGTCCGTGTGCTGCTGGAAGAACTTGGAGAAGTTGGCCGCGTCCGGGAAGCCGACGGCGGCGCCTACCCGGCCGATGGGCATGTCGGTGTGGGCGAGGAGGCGTTTGGCCTCCAGGACGACGCGTTTGTCGATGAAGCCCTTGGGGGTCTCGCCGGTGGCGGCGCGGACGGCGCGGACGAGGGTGCGGCGGGAGTAACCGAGGGCGTCGGCGTACGCGCTGACGCTGTGGTTGGTGGCGAAGTCCTTCTCGACCGCCTCGCGGAAGAGGGTGAACGTGGTGTCCGACCACTGCCGGGTGGCCTCCGCGGAGCTCGACGCGAGATGGGCCAGGCGCAGCAGGAACGCCGTCAGGGTGTGGCGCAGGACCGACGTGTGCACGCTCAGCGGAAGGGTCGTGTCCTCGTACTCGCGCTGGAGTTGGGCGAGGGCGGCGCGCAGGCCGACCGACCGGGGCTCGTCGAGGTGCAGCAGGGGCGGCAGGTCGTAGCGGTAGAGCCCGGTGGCCTCGACCGTGGCCCGGGGCAGGAAGCCGGGTTGCATGGTCAGGACGGTTCCGCGG
Organism: Streptomyces sp. NBC_00076; assembly: GCF_045041235.1. Taxonomy (NCBI): domain Bacteria; kingdom Bacillati; phylum Actinomycetota; class Actinomycetes; order Kitasatosporales; family Streptomycetaceae; genus Streptomyces; species Streptomyces sp. NBC_00076. The sequence continues at coordinate 8,908,754 of NZ_CP108242.1, read as the reverse complement.
TACTCGCTGGTGGGCGAGAAGCGGTGGACCTGCCCCGGGCGGATCCACAGCAGGTCGCCGGCGGTCACCTCGTACTGGGCGAAGTCGATCATGTGGTGCACCGGGCCGCCGTCGAAGAACATCACCACGTGGAAGTCGATGCGGTGGACGCGGTGCAGGGGCGCGTCGGCGTGCCAGGTACGGCCGGTTCCCATGGGGCCGACCTGCACGCCGACACCTCCGACACTCAACTCGACCGGGAAGGGGAACGTTCTGATCGCGTCAATGTCGCCGTCACCGTCTCCGGCTTGGATGGTTCTGTCCACCATGTCCTTCTCGTGCCGCCTCGATCACGCGCCCGGTGTCCCACTTTCACCACAGGCTGACACACCTCGACCTTCCCTCGTAAAAGTCAGACTTTTAAGTTTGAACGCGTCAGACCGGCTACCCCGCTCCGATCGAGGACTTCTTGAAGATGAGCACGCAGACACCGGACAGCTTCGAATGGACCGAACTCGACCGGCGTGCCGTCGACACCGCCCGCCTTTTGGCGGCGGATGCCGTACAGCGGGTGGGCAACGGCCACCCCGGCACCGCGATGAGCCTGGCCCCGGCCGCGTACACGATCTTTCAGAAGGTGATGCGTCACGATCCGGCCGACCCGGAGTGGACGGGCCGTGACCGCTTCGTGCTGTCCCCCGGACACACCTCGCTCACCCTCTACACCGAGCTCTTCCTCGCCGGGTACGAGCTGGAGCTCGAGGACCTCAAGGCCTTCCGGACGCACGGGTCGAAGACGCCCGGTCACCCCGAGTACGGGCACACCGCCGGCGTCGAGACGACCACCGGGCCGCTCGGGCAGGGCGTCGCCAACGCCGTCGGCATGGCGATGGCGGCCCGCTACGAGCGCGGCCTGTTCGACCCCGAGGCCCCCGAGGGCACCTCGCCCTTCGACCACACCATCTGGGGGATCGTCTCCGACGGCGACCTGGAGGAGGGCATCTCCGCCGAGGCGTCCTCGCTGGCCGGCCATCAGAAGCTCGGCAACCTGGTCTTCCTCTACGACGACAACCACATCTCCATCGAGGGCGACACCGCGACCGCCTTCTCCGAGGACGTGCTGAAGCGGTACGAGGCCTACGGCTGGCACGTGCAGCGTGTCGAGCCCGGCGAGGACGGCGACATCGACGTCCAGGCGCTGCACGCGGCGCTGCGGGCCGCGCAGGCCGAGACCGGGCGGCCCTCGATCATCGCGATGCGCACCGTCATCGCCTGGCCCGCCCCCAACGCCCGCAACACCGAGGCCGCGCACGGCTCCGCGCTCGGCGAGGACGAGGTCGCCGCCACCAAGCGCCTCCTCGGCTTCGACCCGGAGCGGACCTTCGAGGTCGCCGACGACGTCCTCGCCCACACCCGTCAGGCCCTGGACCGGGGCGCCGAGGCGCACGCGGCCTGGGACAAGCAGCTCGACAAGTGGCGCGGCGCCCAGCCGGAGCGCGCGAAGCTCTTCGACCGCGTGGTCGCCGGTCAGCTCCCCGAGGGCTGGGAGGACGCCCTGCCGGTCTTCGAGCAGGGCAAGGCCGTCGCCACCCGCGCCGCCTCCGGCAAGGTGCTCCAGGCGCTCGGCGCGGTCATCCCCGAACTGTGGGGCGGCTCCGCCGACCTGGCCGGCTCGAACAACACCACGATCGACAAGACGAGCTCCTTCCTGCCGGAGGGCAACCCGCTGCCGGAGGCCGACCCGTACGGCCGCACCATCCACTTCGGCATCCGCGAGCACTCCATGGCCGCGGAGATGAACGGCATCGCCCTGCACGGCAACACCCGTATCTACGGCGGCACCTTCCTCGTCTTCTCCGACTACATGCGCAACGCGGTCCGGCTGTCCGCGCTGATGCAGCTGCCCGTCACCTACGTCTGGACGCACGACTCCGTCGGTCTCGGCGAGGACGGGCCCACGCACCAGCCGGTCGAGCACCTCGCGTCCCTGCGCGCCATCCCGGGCCTGAACATCGTCCGCCCGGCCGACGCCAACGAGACCGTGATCGCCTGGGCCGAGATCCTCAAGCGGCACGCCACCGACCCGGCCCCGCACGGCCTCGCGCTCACCCGCCAGGGCGTACCGACGTACGCACCGAACCCGGATGCGGCGCGCGGCGGTTACGTGCTGGCGGAGTCCTCCACCGAGACCCCCGACGTCGTCCTGATCGCCACCGGCTCCGAGGTGCAACTCGCCGTCGGCGCGCGGGAGCGGCTGGAGGCCGAGGGGGTCGGCACGCGGGTGGTGTCGATGCCGTCGGTCGAGTGGTTCGAGCAGCAGTCGCGGGAGTACCGCGACCGTGTCCTGCCGCCGTCGGTGAAGGCCCGCGTCGCGGTCGAGGCGGGGATCGGTCTGACGTGGTACCGGTTCGTGGGGGACTCCGGTCGCATCGTCTCCCTCGAACACTTCGGCGCCTCCGCCGACGCCAAGACCCTGTTCGCCGAGTACGGCTTCACCGCCGAGAACGTCGCCGCGACCGCCCGGGCCGTGCTCGATTCGACCACCGGCCCGGCCGCCGCCCGCGGCTGATCAGATCGCCAGAAAGAAGATGATCACAGTGACCGAAGCGACCGCGACCGCGGGAGCACTCAAGCGCCTGTCCGACGAGGGCGTATCCATCTGGCTTGACGACCTCTCCCGCGGGCGGATCGAGTCCGGCAACCTCGCCGAACTCGTCCGGACACGGCACGTGGTGGGCGTCACCACGAACCCGTCCATCTTCCAGTCCGCCATCGGCTCCGGCGAAGGCTACGAGGAGCAGCTCACCGACCTCGCCGTGCGGGGCGTCACGGTCGACGAGGCCGTGCGCATGATGACGACCGCCGACGTGCGTGCCGCCGCCGACGTCCTGCGGCCGGTGTACGACGCGACCGGCGGCCGGGACGGCCGGGTCTCCATCGAGGTCGACCCGCGGCTGGCCCACGACACCCGGGCCACCGTCGCCGAGGCCAGGCAGCTGGCCTGGCTGGTGGACCGCCCGAACGTCATGATCAAGATTCCGGCGACGAAGGCCGGTCTCCCGGCGATCACCGAGGTCATCGGTCTCGGCATCAGTGTCAACGTCACGCTGATCTTCTCCCTGGAGCGCTACCTCGAGGTCATGGACGCCTACCTCGCCGGCCTGGAGAAGGCCCGGGCGAAGGGCCTGGACCTCTCCGGGATCCACTCCGTGGCCTCCTTCTTCGTCTCCCGTGTCGACTCCGAGATCGACAAGCGGCTGACCCTGCTCGGCACCGACGAGGCCCTGGCGCTGAAGGGCCGTGCCGCCCTCGCCAACGCGCGGCTCGCCTACGCGGCGTACGAGGATGTCTTCGGCGGTGAGCGCTGGACGGCCCTCGGCGGCGCCCGGGCCAACAAGCAGCGTCCGCTGTGGGCCTCGACCGGGGTGAAGGACCCGGCGTACAAGGACACGCTGTACGTCGACGACCTGGTCGCCCCCGGCACGGTCAACACCATGCCGGAGGCCACGCTGAACGCCGCCGCCGACCACGGCGACATCACCGGCGACACCATCACCGGCGGCTACGCCCAGGCCCGCGCCGACCTCGCGGCGGTGGAGCGGCTCGGGATCTCGTACGACGAGGTCGTGCGGCAGCTGGAGGACGAGGGTGTCGCGAAGTTCGAGGTGGCCTGGCAGGAGCTGCTGGACGCCGTGACGAAGTCCCTTAACAGCAAGGGGGTTGACGAGGAATGAGCAACGAACTGTCCGAGGCGGCCGAGGCCGTGACCACCCTCCCGGCCGCACCGCCCGCCGACTGGTCCAACCCGCTCCGGCACACCCAGGACCGCCGACTGCCGCGGATCGCCGGCCCGTCCGGGCTCGTCATCTTCGGCGTCACGGGTGACCTGTCCCGCAAGAAGCTGATGCCGGCCGTCTACGACCTCGCCAACCGCGGTCTGCTGCCGCCCGGCTTCTCACTCCTCGGGTTCGCCCGCCGGGACTGGGAGGACCAGGACTTCGCGCAGGTCGTGCACGACGCGGTCCGCGAGCACGCGCGCACCGAGTTCCGCGAGGAGGTCTGGCAGCAGCTCGCCGAGGGCATGCGGTTCATCCCCGGCGACTTCGACGACGACACCGCGTTCAAGCAACTGCGTTCCGCCGTCGATGAGTTGGACGCCTCGCGCGGTACGAGCGGCAACTACGCCTTCTATCTCTCCGTCCCGCCGAAGTTCTTCCCGAAGGTGGTCCGGCAGCTGAAGAAGCACGGGCTGGCCGACGCGCCGGAGGGCTCCTGGCGGCGGGCGGTCATCGAGAAGCCCTTCGGGCACGACCTGAAGAGCGCCCGTGAGCTGAACGCGCTCGTGCACGACGTGTTCGAGCCGGACCAGGTGTTCCGCATCGACCACTACCTCGGCAAGGAGACCGTCCAGAACATCCTGGCACTGCGCTTCGCCAACCAGATGTACGAGCCGCTCTGGAACCGGTCGTACGTCGACCACGTGCAGATCACGATGGCCGAGGACATCGGCATCGGCGGCCGGGCCGGGTACTACGACGGCATCGGCGCCGCCCGTGACGTCATCCAGAACCACCTCCTCCAGCTCATGGCCCTGACCGCCATGGAGGAGCCCATCGCCTTCGACGCCGATTCGCTGCTCACCGAGAAGCTCAAGGTGCTCAAGTCGGTGCGGCTTCCGGAGGACATCGGCGAGCACACCGTGCTGGCGCAGTACGCGGAGGGCTGGCAGGGCGGCGCGAAGGTGGCCGGGTACCTCCAGGAGGAGGGCATCGACCCGCAGTCGAAGACCGACACCTACGCGGCCATCAAGCTGGAGGTGGACAACCGCCGCTGGGCGGGCATCCCCTTCTACCTGCGCACCGGCAAGCGGCTGGGCCGCCGGGTCACCGAGATCGCGGTCGTCTTCAAGCGGGCCCCGCACTCCCCCTTCGACTCCTCCGCCACCGAGGAGCTCGGGCAGAACGCGATCGTCTTCCGCGTCCAGCCCGACGAGGGCATGACGGTCCGCTTCGGCTCCAAGGTGCCGGGCACCTCGATGGAGATCCGGGACGTGTCGATGGACTTCGCCTACGGCGAGTCGTTCACGGAGTCCAGCCCGGAGGCGTACGAGCGCCTCATCCTGGACGTCCTCCTCGGCGACGCCAACCTGTTCCCCCGCCACCAGGAAGTGGAAGAGTCCTGGAAGATCCTCGACCCGATCGAGGAGTACTGGGCGAACCACGGCAGTCCGGCGCAGTACGCGTCCGGCAGCTGGGGACCCGAGGAAGCCGACGAGATGCTCGCACGAGACGGACGGAGCTGGCGCAGGCCATGAAGATCGACCTGACCGACACCACGGCAAGCAAGATCAACAAGGCGCTGGTGCGGGGTCGCCGCGCCATCGGCACACCGGCCGTGGGCATGGTCCTGACGATGGTGATCGTCACGGACGAGGAGAACGCCTACGACGCGATCAAGGCGGCCGAGGAGGCCTCGCACGAGCACCCCTCGCGCACCCTGGTCGTCATCAAGCGGCACGCCCGCACCCCGCGCGACCGCACCAGCTCCCGCCTCGACGCCGAGGTACGGGTGGGCGCCGACGCCGGCACCGGCGAGACGGTGATCCTGCGGACCTACGGCGAGGTGTCCGACCACGCCGACTCCGTCGTCCTGCCGCTGCTGCTGCCGGACGCCCCGGTCGTGGTGTGGTGGCCGGTGGCGGCGCCCGACAACCCGGCGAAGGACCCGCTGGGCGCGCTGGCCCAGCGCCGGATCACCGACCTGTACGCGGTGGAGAACGCGCTGGAGGTGCTCAGGACCCGGGTGCGCTCCTACGCGCCGGGCGACACCGACCTCGCCTGGACCCGGCTGACCCCGTGGCGCTCGATGCTGGCCGCGGCCCTGGACCAGGCCCGGGTCAAGGTGAACTCGGCGGCCGTGGAGGCCGAGGAGGAGAACCCGGCGGCGGAACTGCTGGCCCGCTGGCTGGAGGCCCGCCTCGGCGTCACCGTCGACCGGGTCGTGACCGCGGGACCGGTGGTGACGGCCGTGCGCCTCGGCACCGAGAACGGCGAGATCGTCATCGACCGCCCCGAGGGCCCGCTGGCCACGCTGACCCTGCCCGGCCAGCCCTCGCGCACCCTCGCGCTGAAGGTCCGCACCACTTCCGAACTCATCGCCGAGGAGCTTCGGCGCCTCGACGCGGACGAGATGTACGCCGTCGCCCTGCGCGGCGAGGGCACCAAGGAGATTCCTTCTCATGTCTGACGCCCCTTCCGACCCTTCCGCCCCCTCCGACGCCCCGGTCCTCACCCGGCGGCCGGAGTGGACCGCCCTGGCGGACCACCGCGCCGAATGGGACGCGCATCTGCGTGACCTGTTCGCGGCGGACCCCGGGCGCGCGGAGCGGTACGTCGCGCGCGTGGGGGACCTGCGCGTCGACTTCTCCAAGAACCTCGTCACCGACGAGACGCTGGCCCTGCTGCAGGAACTGGCCGTCGCCACCGACGTGTTCGGGCTGCGGGACGCCATGTTCCGCGGTGACCGGATCAACATCACCGAGGACCGGGCCGTGCTGCACACGGCGTTGCGTGCTCCGGCGAGTGCGGTGGTCGAGGTCGACGGTGAGAACGTGGTGCCGCAGGTCCACGCCGTGCTGGACCGGATGAGTGACTTCGCCGGGCGGGTGCGTTCGGGTGAGTGGACGGGGCACACCGGCAGGCGGATCCGCAATGTCGTCAACATCGGTATCGGTGGCTCGGACCTGGGTCCGGCGATGGCGTACGAGGCGCTGCGCGCGTACACCGACCGGTCGCTGACCTTCCGGTTCGTGTCGAACGTGGACGGGGCCGACCTGCACGAGGCCATCCACGACCTGGACCCGGCGGAGACGTTGTTCATCGTCGCGTCGAAGACGTTCACCACGATCGAGACGATCACCAACGCGACCTCGGCCCGCGACTGGCTGCTCAACGGCCCCGGCGGCCTCGGTGAGGACAAGGCTGTCGCGAAGCATTTCGTGGCGTTGTCGACGAACGCGGGGAAGGTGTCCCAGTTCGGCATCGACACGGCGAACATGTTCGAGTTCTGGGACTGGGTGGGGGGTCGTTACTCCTACGACTCGGCGATCGGTCTGTCCCTGATGATCGCGATCGGGGCGGACCGTTTCCGGGAGATGCTGGACGGTTTCCGGATCGTCGACGAGCACTTCCTCAACACGCCCGCCGAGTCCAACGTGCCGCTGCTGCTGGGCCTGCTGGGCATCTGGTACGGCAACTTCCACGACGCGCAGTCGCACGCGGTGCTGCCCTACAGCCACTACCTGTCGAAGTTCACGGCGTATCTGCAGCAGCTGGACATGGAGTCCAACGGCAAGTCGGTGGACCGGGACGGGCACCCGGTCCAGTGGCAGACCGGGCCGGTGGTGTGGGGCACGCCCGGCACCAACGGGCAGCACGCCTACTACCAGCTGATCCACCAGGGCACCAAGCTGATCCCGGCGGACTTCATCGGTTTCGCCCGCCCGGTCGACGGGCTGAGCGAGGGGCTGCGGGCGCAGCACGACCTGCTGATGGCGAACTTCTTCGCGCAGACGCAGGCGCTGGCGTTCGGCAAGACCCCCGACGAGGTACGCGCGGAGGGTGTGGCCGAGGAGCTGGTGGCGCACAAGACGTTCCAGGGCAACCATCCCACCACCACGATCCTGGCCAGGGAACTCACCCCGTCGGTGCTGGGCCAGCTCATCGCGCTCTACGAGCACAAGGTGTTCGTGCAGGGCGCCGTCTGGAACATCGACTCCTTCGACCAGTGGGGCGTCGAACTCGGCAAGGTCCTCGCCAAGCGCGTCGAACCCGCCCTCACCCAAGGCACCGACGTACCCGGCCTCGACTCCTCCACCGCCGCTCTCGTGGCCGCCTACCGCGGCCTCAAGGAAGTGAAGTGACATGACAGCGATGCAACTCGGCCTCATCGGCCTCGGCAAGATGGGCGGGAACATGCGCGAGCGGGTCCGCCGCGCCGGTCACACCGTCATCGGCTACGACCGCAACCCCGAAGTCTCCGACGTGAGCAGCCTGGCCGAACTGGTCGACAAGCTCGAAGCCCCGCGCACCATCTGGGTCATGGTGCCGGCCGGCGCGGCCACCCAGTCCGTGGTCGACGAACTCGGCGACCTGCTGTCCGCGGGCGACACCGTGGTCGACGGCGGCAACTCCCGCTGGACCGACGACGAGAAGCACGCCGAGGAGCTCGGCGCCAAGGGCATCGGCTTCGTCGACGCCGGCGTCTCCGGCGGCGTGTGGGGCCTCAAGAACGGCTACGCCCTGATGGTCGGCGGCGACAAGGAGCACGTCGACCGGCTCCAGCCGATCTTCGAGGCGCTGAAGCCGGAGGGCCCGTACGGCTATGTCCACGCGGGCAAGGTCGGCGCCGGGCACTTCTCCAAGATGGTCCACAACGGCATCGAGTACGCCATGATGCAGGCGTACGCCGAGGGCTGGGAGCTGCTGGAGTCGGTGGACTCGGTCACCGACGTGCGCGAGGTCTTCCGCTCCTGGCAGGAGGGCACGGTCATCCGTTCCTGGCTGCTCGACCTGGCCGTCGACGCCCTCGACGAGGACGAGCACCTGGAGAAGCTGAAGGGCTTCGCGCAGGACTCCGGCGAGGGCCGCTGGACCGTCGAGGCCGCCATCGACAACGCGGTGCCGCTCCCGGCGATCACGGCCTCCCTCTTCGCGCGGTTCGCGTCCCGTCAGGAGGACTCGCCGCAGATGAAGATGATCGCGGCGCTGCGCAACCAGTTCGGCGGCCACGCCGTCGAGTCGGCGAAGAAGTAGGCGCGCCGTGGGGGACCTTCTGCTGGTCCGCCACGGTGAGACGGAGTGGAGCAGATCGGGACAGCACACCAGCTGGACCGACCTGCCCCTCACCCGGCGCGGCGAGGAACAGGCCAAGTCCCTCGCTCCGCTCCTCTCGTCGCGGACCTTCGCCCGCGCGCTGACCAGCCCGCTGGACCGCGCGATACGCACCGCCGAACTGGCGGGCGTCACCGGGGCCGTACCCGACCCCGACCTGCATGAATGGGACTACGGCGGCTACGAGGGTGTCACCACCGTCGACATCCACCGCACCCGTCCCGACTGGTACCTGTGGACCGACGGAGTCCCGCCCGGCCCTGAGGGCCGCCCCGGCGAGTCGCCCGAGGAGGTGGGCCGGCGCGCCGACCGGGTGCTCGCCCGGGTGGACGAAGCGCTCCCCGACGGCGATGTGATCCTGGTGGCTCACGGCCACTTCCTGCGGGTCGTGACGGCCCGTCGGCTGGGTCTGGCCCCGGCCGAGGGGCGGCTGTTCCAGCTCGCCACGGGCACCGTCAGCCGGTTGTCGACGGAGCATGACCGGCCGGTCATCGCGGAGTGGAACACCCGGCCGTAGCACAGCGGCAGTGACAGAAGCCGGCCCGAGTGCCTACTCGGGCCGGCTTTCCCGTGGTTGACAGCCCGCCGTGGGCGCGTCAGAGTCCCCGCTGATGGAGATCGACAACCTGACCCCGGCCGAACTGCGGGTGTGGCGTGCCTTTCCGCGCGGCGAGTCCGTGAACTTCCGCGAGGCGGACGACGAGGACATGGCCCAGGGCCGCGAGTGGGGTCCCGAACGGACCGTCCGGGCGGCCGTGTTGCGGGCTCTGCTGCTCAACGGGCCGCGGGTGGACGGGGAGATACCCGCCCTGAAACTGTCGGGCGCCCGGATCACCGGCACTCTCGACCTGCGGTACGGGACCTGTGACCACGCCGTACGGCTGAGCCACTGTCACTTCGCCGGAGTCCCCCAGCTGTACGGTGCCCGGCTGCGGCAGCTGAACCTGAGCTCCTCCGTCCTGCCCGGCCTGACGGCCGGCGCGCTGCGGGTGGAGGGCGTCCTGCGGATGTCGGACTGTGTGGTGCGCGGACCGGTGCGGCTCGGCGGCGCCCAGATCGCGAACGCCCTGTTCATGGAACGCGCCCACCTCGTGGTCGGGGAGGCCACGGAGCCGGTGCTCCAGCTGAACCAGATGACCACCGGCGACGACGTGTGGGCTCCCGGGCTGCGGATCGACGGCGAGATGCGGCTCAACGGTGCCCATGTCGCCGGATCGGTCAACCTGAACGAGGCGCGGCTCAGCCGCCCCGGGCACCCCGTCCTCGACGCCGAGACCCTCACCGTGGAGGGCGACGTCCTCATGCGGAACGCGCGCGTGCGGGGCTGGATCGGTTTGCGGGGCGCCCGGGTCGCAGGTCGCCTCGACCTGTCGTACGCGCATCTGGTGAACCCCGGCGACGCGGCGCTGCGGGCGAGCAGCTGCACGATAGGGGAGCTGTGGCTGCGCAGAGGCACCCCCATGGAGGGCACCCTCAACCTGCGCCGCACCCAGACGGACGTCCTCTTCCTGGAACCGGAGGTCGTGCCGCACGAGGTGCTGCTCAACGACCTCGTCTACACGACGCTCACCCCTCACGAGCCCGCCGAACGTCGCCTGCCGATGCTGGAGCGGGACGGCGACGGCTATGTCCCGCACTCCTACGAGCAGTTGACCGCCTCTTACGTGCGCATCGGTGACGACCGCGCGGCCCGACTGGTCCAGCTCGCGAAGCAGCGCCGCCATCGCAGGACGCTGCCCTGGTACGGCCGGCTGTGGGGCCATGTCCAGGACGCCACCGTCGGCTACGGCTTCCGCCCGCTGCGCGCCTGCGGCTGGCTGCTGTCGCTGCTCGCGGTCGGCTCGCTCGCCTACGCCCTGCACCACCCGCGTCCGCTCAAACCGTCCGAGGCACCGGACTTCGACGCGGTGTTCTACACCCTCGACCTGCTGCTGCCGGTGATCTCCTTCGGGCAGGAGGGCGCGTTCGCCCCGGAGGGCTGGTACCAGACGCTGTCGTACGCCCTCGTCATCGCCGGCTGGATCCTGGCCACGACGGTCTTCGCCGGCGTGACCCGCACCGTCAGCCGCCAGTGAGCCGCCTGACCGCGTGCTGGGCGGCCAGCCGCACGGGCGCGTTCTGGGCGCCGTAGCCCCGGTGGCCGCCGTCACGCTGGACGAGTTCGAAGAAGACCCGGCCGACGGTGCGGGTGTAGCAGTGGCGGAAGGTGCCGTACGCGTCCCGGTCGTAGAGGATGCCGAGTTCGCGGTACGTCTCCAGCTCCCCGTCGGCGAACTCGTACCGGGCCGCCAGGTCCTCGTAGTAGTTCGCGGGGATCGGCAGCAGTCGGCCACCGGCGTCGACGAAGCGGCGGGCCGCGGCGATCACGTCGTCGGTGGCGAGCGCGATGTGCTGGGCGTGGACGGGGTCGTCGGTGGGGGCCGCGCCGACCGACAGGGCGATGCGCACGCTGCCGTCGGGGGTGGTGACGGCGCGGCTGCGCAGCAGTCCGTAGGGGTCGGCGACGTCGACGCTCTCCTGGGCCCGGAGCCCGAGCACGCTGCGGTGGAAGAGGGCCGCCTCGTCGAAGTGGTGCCAGGGCTGGGTGAGGGCGAGATGGTCGACGCCGGACACGTCGTGGGCGGCTTCGGGGTGTTCGACGCCTTCGAAGTCGGCCCGCCAGTCCGGGAGTTCGGGATGGCCGGTGGCGCAGAAGAACAGTTCCGTGCCGTCGGGCGCGGCCACCGCGTCGAGCGGGGCGTCCGCGGGGCCGCGACGGCGGGGCAGCACGGGGGCGAGCAGTGCCTCGGCGCGGCGGGCGGCGGCCGCGGGGTCCGGTGACTCCAGTCCGATCGCGGCGAGGTGGGTGCCGTCACGGCGTACGGGCGTGCCGGTGTTGACCAGGACGCGGGCCTCGCCCTGCTGCCACAGGTCGACGGGCTTGCTGCGATGCCGTGCCGTGCGGGCGAAGCCGAGCGCGCCCAGCAGGGCGGAGACAGGTTCGGCGTCCGGGGTGACCAGTTCGGCGAAGGCCACTCCCGTGGGCACGACCGGGGCGGGCGGTGCGGCGATGCCCACCGTCTCCTGGAGGACCAGCAGCGAACGCCGGGCGTCCACGGCCGTGGGACCCGCCTCGGCCTGCCGGAAGACGTCGTTGAAGATCTCCAGGGAGAGCGGGCCGGCGTAGCCGGTGCTCAGGACGTGGCGCAGGAGCCCGGCGATGTCGAAGCCGCCCTGGCCGGGGAAACAGCGGTAGTGGCGGCTCCACTGGAGGACGTCCATCGCGAGCAGCGGGGCGTCCGCGAGCTGGAGGAAGAAGATCTTCTCCCCGGGGATGTCCGCGATGCCTTCGAGGTCCTTGGGGTCGGAGCTCCGGGACAGGATGTGGAAGCTGTCCAGGCAGGTGCCGAGGGCGGGGTGACCGGCCGTCCTGACGATGCGCCAGGCATGGTCGTAGGTGCTGACGTGCCGTCCCCAGGCCAGCGCCTCGTAGGCGACCCGGATGCCGAAGTCCTGTGCCAGGTCGGCCAGTTCGCTCAGCTGCCCGGCTGCGAGCGCGTCGTCGTCCAGGGCGAGCGGGGAGACGCTGGAACAGACCAGGACGGTGTCGGCGCCGAGGCGGCCCATCAGCTCGAACTTGTGCCGGGCGCGCCGCAGGTTGCGTCCGAACTCGTCCCGGGGCACGGCCTCGATGTCGCGCATCGGCTGGTAGAGGTCGACGGTGAGACCGAGGTCGGCGCAGCGGGCGCGGATCTCCTCGGGGGTGAGGGGGCTGGCGAGCAGGTCGTTCTCGAAGATCTCGACGCCGTCGAAGCCGGCCCGGGCGGCGGCCGTGAGCTTCTCGGTGAGGGATCCGCTGAGGGAGACGGTGGCGATGGACGTACGCACGTCGGTACCTCTGTTTCTCTGAAGGTCCCTGTGGCTCTCCGCAGGTCCGCTACGGGTGGGCTTTCACGGCCCCGGTGAGGTCGGCGAAGTCCGCCAGCATCGCGGTGCTGTCGGGTTCCCGGCCGGTGAACAGCCGGAACGCGTCGACGGCCTGGAAGACGGCCATCCCGCCGCCGTCGAGGGTCGCGCAGCCGATCGCGCGGGCGGTGCGCAGCAGTTCGGTCTCCAGCGGGCGGTAGACAACCTCGGCGATCCACAGCCCGGGGTGCAGGAGCTGGGCGGGGAGGGGCAGCCCGGGGTGGGCGGCCATGCCGGTGGGGGTGGCGTGCACGAGCCCGTCGGCCCGGGCGAGCAGGTCCGCGAGCCGGTCCGGGGTGGCGGAGGTGGCCCGGTCCGCTCCGAAACGCTGGTTCAGCGAGTCGGCGAGAGCGGCGGCCCGCTCGGGCAGCGCGTCGACGACGGTGACCCGTTCGGCGCCGAGGGTGAGCATGGCGTGCGCGACCGCGGCACCGGCGCCGCCGGCGCCCAGCTGCACGACCCGCTCCAGTGCCACGTCGGGCAGACCGCGCGCGAAGGACGCCGCGAAGCCGGTGACGTCCGTGTTGTGGCCGACGGCCCGGCCGCCCTCCTCGAAGACGACGGTGTTGACCGCGCCGAGGGACTCGGCCTGCGGGGCGAGCGCGTCCAGGTGCCGGATGACGTGCTGCTTGCACGGATGTGTGATGTTGAGCCCGTCGAAGCCCAGGTCACGGGCTGCCCGCAGCAGATCGCCCACCGCCTCGGGGCCGACGCCCAGGGTGTCGATGTCGATGATCCGGTACAGGTGGCGCAGGCCCTGACGATCCGCCTCGCGCTCGTGCAGCGCGGGGCTGAGCGACTGGCCGATGCCGGAGCCGATCAGTCCGACGAGATACGAGTCCTTGTGCTGGGACGGCACCGGCGACCTCCTGAGCGGCTCAGTAATGTACGAACTAGTACGTTAGCTATATCAGGGTCGCGGAACCACGGGAAGCCCTCGGCCGGGAAACGCGGAACCGGCGCGACGCCCCGCCTTCTAGAATCTCGGCACTGGCACCTCGCGCGAAGGAACCCGATGACCAGCGTCGAAGAACCGGCACGACCGAACGGGCGCATCCGTGACGCCGCCCGCACCCAGGCCGAGATCCTCGACGTGGCGACCCAGGAGTTCGCCCGGGCCGGCTTCGACGGGGCCCGGGTGGACGAGATCGCCGCCCGCACCCGCACCACCAAGCGGATGATCTACTACTACTTCGGCGGCAAGGAGCAGCTGTTCACGGCCGTCCTGGAGCGGGCGTACGCGGTGATCCGCGCGGCCGAGCAGCAGCTCGACGTCGAGCATCTGGACCCGGTCGCGGCCATCCGCCGGCTGGCCGAGGTCACCTTCGACCACCATGAGCGGCACCCGGACTTCATCCGCCTGGTGAGCATCGAGAACATCCACGGGGCGGAGCACATCGCGGCCTCGGAGAAGCTAGGCAGGATCGGCTCGCCCGCGCTCGACGTGATCCGCCGGATCCTGGCGTCGGGGCAGGAGTCCGGTCTGTTCACGGCGGACGTGGACGCCGTGGACCTGCACGCGATGATCAGCTCGTTCTGCTTCTTCCGGGTCGCCAACCGGCACACTTTCGGCGCCCTGTTCGGACGTGACCTGGTCGATCCCGCCCAGCGTGAGCACTACCGCGCGATGCTCGGCGACATGGTGATCGCGTACCTGACGGCCGACCGCGCGACGGACTGATCCCCCGCCGCGGGGAGGAAGATCCTTCGACAGGGCCCCTTGACACCCGGGAAACGTGAGCGCAACATCCCACCCACCGCCACTAACTACCCAGTGGGTTAATTAGCCGCGATCCGGCCCTCTCCCCGCCGCTCACTCCCCCTCAGCCGGAGCCCCGAAGGAGCACGCCGTGCCCGTCCCCGCAGCACCACCCGGCCAGCCGAAGAAAGCCGCCCTGGCGGCCTGGATCGGCAGCGCTCTGGAGTACTACGACTTCTTCATCTACGGCAGCGCCGCCGCGCTGATCTTCCCCGACGTGTTCTTCGACGAGTCCGACCCGGCCACCGCGACCCTGCTGTCGCTGGCCACGTTCGGCGTCGCGTACGCCGCCCGTCCGGTCGGCGCGTTCTTCCTGGGTCACTACGGGGACCGGCTCGGCCGCAAGAAGATCATGGTCTTCACGCTGATCCTGATGGGCCTGTCGACCTTCCTCATCGGCTGTCTGCCCACCCGCGACCAGGTCGGCACGCTCGCCCCGGTCCTGCTGGTCCTGTGCCGGGTGCTGCAGGGCATCTCGGCGGCCGGTGAGCAGGCCAGCGCCAACTCCATGACCCTGGAACACGCGCCGCCGGACCGGCGTGGCTTCTTCACCAGCTTCACCCTGAGCGGTACGCAGGGCGGGCAACTGCTCGCCACCCTGGTCTTCATTCCCGTCGCCGCGCTGCCCGACGACCAACTGCTGTCCTGGGGCTGGCGCGTGCCGTTCTGGCTGAGCGTCGCGGTCGCCGTCGTCGGCTTCGTCATCCGCCGCCGTCTGGAGGAGACGCCGGTCTTCGCCCAGCAGACCGCCTCGGAGGGCGTCGTCAGGATGCCGCTGGTGATCCTGATGCGCGAGCACTGGGCGGACGTGTTGCGGGTGATCGCGGGTGCTCTCATCGCCTCGGTCAGCACGATCTTCACGGTGTGGGCGCTGTCGTACGCCACCAGCGACTCGGTCGGCATGTCCCGCTCCTCGATGCTGTGGGTGGGCGCGCTCGCCAACCTGGTCGCGCTCGGCGCGATCCCGCTGTGGGCCACGCTGTCGGACCGCGTCGGCCGCCGCCCGGTGTACCTGATCGGCGCGGCCGGCAGTGCGGTGGCGATGTTCGCCTACCTCTGGGCGATCTCCACGGGCAACTACCCGTTGATCCTCGTGTTGGGCATCGTCGCCTTCGGTGTCGTCTACAGCGCCGCGAACGGTGTGTGGCCGTCCTTCTACGGCGAGATGTTCTCCACCCGGGTCCGGCTGTCCGGCATGGCGATCGGCACGCAGATCGGCTTCGCCGTGGCCGGGTTCGCGGTCACCTTCGCCGCCCAGATCGCGGGTCCGGACGGCGACGACTGGTCGGCGGTCGCGCTGTTCACGGCTGCGCTGTGCGTCCCGCCGGTGATCGCCGTCCTCACGGCGCGCGAGACCCACACGGTGCCGACGGAGCGGCTGGGTGAGCACGGTGGTCGCGAGGAGACGCGGCCCGAGAAGGTGTCGGCCTGACCTGTTCGGCCCGTTGGCCCCTTGGTGCAGGGTGCCGGTGGGCCCCAGGTCGGTCCAGGCGTGGCGGTGTGCCCCAGGACGAGTCAGGCGGAGGCCGCCGCCACGCAGAACTCGTTGCCCTCCGGGTCGGCCATGACGACGTGGTGTTCGTCGGCCTCGGCGAGGACTGTGCCGCCCGCCTCCACCAGACGCTCGGACTCCGCCCTGACCCGCGCCCATCGCTCCTCGGGGCTGCCGTGGCCCGGTACCCGGATGTCCAAGTGGAGGCGGTTCTTGGCGGTTTTCGGCTCCGGCACCTTCAGGATGGACAGGCGGGGGCCGACACCGTCCGGGTCGCAGAGCCAGGCACCGTCGTCCGCCGAGTCGTCCTCCGCCAGGTCGAACTGCGCGAGCCATTCCTCGCGTGTGCTGAAGGGGGCCGGTGGCGGCTCGTCGACATACCCCAGGGCCGTCTTCCAGAACGCGGCGACGAGGACCGCGTCCGCGCAGTCGAGCGTGAGATCGAAAGTGGCTGCCATGACAGGACCGTACTGCGCACCACTGACGGTCGAGCCGGGACGGCCGGGGCGGCCCCTCGCAGTGGGCGGGAGAGCCGGGCGCTAGGAGTTCGACCAGGACCGTCGGCACAGCACCAGCCGATAGCCGTCCGGGTCCTCGACGGTGACGCCCCACTCGTTCCAGTACGGATTGGGCGACGCGACCCGCTTCCCGCCGTGCCGTTCCAGCCGGGCGACCAGGTCATCCGGCACGGGCCCGTCGACGTAGATCACCAGGAGGTCCTCCTCGGTGGGCCGGGGCTCGACGGGGCGGGCGGACTCGTGCACGAGTTCCAGGTGCCAGCCGGCGTCGGGCAGACCGAGCATCAGCAGGTCGTGCTCGCCGGGTTCGGCCCCGCCCTCGGCCCGCCAGACGACGTCCAGCCCGAGCCCCTCGGTCCAGAACCGCTCGGCCGCGGCCAGGTCCCGCGACGGACGGGCGATACGGATGTGACTGCGGCCGTTGACGGGCATGGTGACCTCTCCTCGTGGCGCCTCACGGGTGGTGACGTGTTCGCAGCCTAGGCAGCCGTTGATCGCGGGACCATCGGCCGTCCGTCCTGCGCCCCGGGACCTAGGTCTCCGTTCCGGCGTTCGCTGGACGCGGGGTCAGCGGATCCCGCCGCCCGCAGTGACCGGCGGGAGAGTTTCAGCCCTGGTCGGCGCGCGCCGGGATCCCGTACGCCCGCTCCACCTTCAACCGCACCACCAGGCGACGGTCGCGGACCATGGCGGCCCGGTAGTCGTCCCAGTCCGGGTGGTCACCCTGGACGTCGCGGTAGAGGCGGACGAGCTCGGTAACGGTTTCGTCGTGCGGGTCCTTGGCCACGGGCGAGAGCTCGGCCGTGCCCTCGGCGACGGTGTACGCCCACCGGTCGGCGCTGGTCACGTGGTAGGAGGCGCGCGGATCGCGGCGCAGGTTGCGGGTCTTGGCGCGGTCGTCGGTGATCGAGATCCGGATGATCCGCTCGTCCGGGTAGTAGGCGTGGCTGACGTTCGACAGCTGGGGCCGGCCGTCACGCTTGAGGGTCACCAGCACCCCGCCGTGGCCGTCGGAGAGCAACCGGAGCAGTGCGTCCGGTGCCGGGTCCTGGGCGTCCTTCGCGTCCTGAGTCATACGTCTCTCAACCTGCCCGGACGCCCCGCACATTCCCGGTAGACAGTGTCTACGACCACCTGGTAGACACTGTCTATGGCTGAAAGGGATGAGTCCGAACCCGGGCTGCGTGCCCGTCTGGTCGATGTCGGGGTGGAACTCGTCGCGCGGGAGGGCGCCCAGGCGCTCACACTGCGGGAGATCGCGCGCCGGGCGGGTGTCTCGCACGGGGCGCCGCGTCGCTACTTCCCGACGCACCTGGAGCTGCTGTCGGCCATCGCCCGGCGCGGATTCGACGCGCTGGCGGCGCGGGCGACCGAGGCGACCGAGGCGACCGAGGCGACCGAGGCGACCGAGGCGACCGAGGCGACCGAGGCGACCGAGGCGACCGAGGCGACCGAGGCGACCGAGGCGACCGGTGACGGTACCGCCGCCCCGCGCGTCCAGCTGACGGCGCTGGGGCGCTGCTATCTGGAGTTCGCGCTGGACAACCAGGGCATGTACGAGCTGATGTTCCGTCATGATCTGCTGGAGAGCGGTCATCTGGGGCTGCGGGACACCAGCCTTCCGCTGTTCGCGCGCCTGGTGGAGCTGGTCGGCCGGGCCCGTCCGGACGCCGACGCCCGGCTGGTCGCGGGCGCGCTGTGGGCGAACCTGCACGGCGCCGCCCAGCTGTGGGGCTGGGGCAGCCTCCAACTCGCCACCGATGCCGACGACTTCGGCCCGCTGCTGCACACCGTCCTGAACGCCCATCTGGGTCCGGAGGTAACCGGATGACCGTTCACCGTCGTCTCGCGCTGACGGCCAGCGTGGTCGGGGCGGTCATCGTCGCTCTGGACGGTACGGCCCTCACTGTCGCGCAGCCCGCTCTGCAGCGCGCTCTGGGGGCGTCGTTCGCCCAGGTGCAGTGGACGAGCACCGGCTATCTGATCGCGGTGGCCAGCCTGTTGGTGTTCTCGGGGCGGCTCGGCGACCGGTATGGGCACCAGCGGCTCTTCGCGGTGGGGATGCTCGGCTTCGGGGCCGCGTCGGCCGGTATCGGCCTGGCGTCCGGGATCGGCTGGATGATCGGACTGCGGGTCGTACAGGGCGTGTTCGGGGCGTTGTTGCAGCCCGCGACGCTCGGGATGCTGCGTGCCGCGTACCCGCCCGACCGGTTGCGGAAGCCGATTGCCGTACGGACCGCCGCCATCGGGGTGGCGGCCGCCGTCGGTCCGGTGGTCGGCGGTGCTCTGGTGGCCGGGCCGGGCTGGCGGTCGGTGTTCTTCCTCAATGTGGCGCCCGCCGTCGTCCTCGGCGGGCTCGCCCTGTGCGGGCCGGGGCACCGCTGGGCCATGGCGGGGCAGGGGCCGCGTCAACTCCCGTCCAGGCAGGCGCCGAAGCAGACCCTTGCCGCTCGTCTCGACGTGCCCGGCGCGCTGCTGCTCGCGCTGACTCTGGCGGGCCTCGTCCACACCCTCGTCGCGCTCCCGGACGCCGGCTGGACGACGGCGGGCGAGGCCGGTGCGGTGCTGGTCGCGGCCGCCGCGTTCGTCCGGCACGAGCGGCGCACCGCGAGCCCGCTGCTCCCGCCGGACGTGGTCGGTTCGGCGACCGTGGGCTCGGCGCTCGGTATTCTCGTCGCGGCCTCGGCGGCCCTGCACGGCACGCTGTTCGTCGGCGCGTACGTCCTGCAGTACACCCTCGGCCTCGACGCCTTCCAAAGTGCCCTGCGCAGCCTGCCGTTGGCGGTCATGATGGTGGCCGCCGCGCCCGCCGGCGCCGTCCTTCTGCCGCGCGCCGGCGCCCGTCGTACGACCGTGACGGCGATGGCCGTACTCGCCCTCGGGATCCTGCTGCTGATCCGGGCCTCGGGCACCCTGGCGCTGTGTGCCGGCTTCGGGCTGCTGGGGGCCGGATTCGGCACGGTGATGGTGGCCGCGACCCACGTCGTCGTACGGCACAGTGCCGTCGAGTCGGCCGGCGTGGCGGGCGGGGCCAAGCAGACGGCGATGAACGTGGGGCCGACGCTCGGGGTGGCCGCCGCGACCGTGCTCATGGGGGCCGGCGGTGGGCGCGCGCTGCCGCTCGTGGTCCTGGCCTCGGTGGCCGTGGCCGGTGCGGCTGTCGGTGGCCTGCTGCCGGGACGTGCCGCCGGGGCGGTCGATGATCTCTGTGACACTGCCGACGATCTTGGGGATGCGGGGCCCCGTTCGTCTGTTCCTGCGCGACGATGATGTCTGAGGTCGTCCCGGCTGGGTATGCCGGACCGCACCTCGACGAACGGTGACGAAGGAGAACGATGGCACAGCTGCGGCAAGAGGTGGAGCCCCGCGAGGTCGGGCTGGACGCGAAGGCACTGGACCGCCTCGACCAGCATGTCGCCCACTACGTGGACGAGGGCCGCCTGCCCGGCTTCCTCGTGGCCGTCGCCCGCGGCGGACGTGTCGCCCACCTCACGACCCACGGCCGCCGGGACATCGCGGCCGGTCTGCCGGTCGAGCCGGACACGATCTGGCGGATCTACTCCATGACCAAGCCGGTCACCGCCGTCGCCGCGCTGCTCCTGGTCGAGGAGGGCCGGCTGTCGCTGGACGACCCGGTCGAGCGTCATCTGCCGGCCTTCGCCGAGCCGCGGGTGCACGTGAGCGGCTCCGGCGCCGACATGGTGACCCGCCCGGCCGACGGACCGATACGGGTACGGCATCTCATGACCCACACCGCGGGCCTGACCTTCGCCTTCTACCACAGCCACCCCGTCGACGCCCTCTACCGCCAGGCAGGCCTGGAGTCGTCGGTGATACCGGGCTCGAACCTGGCGGAGACGGTCGACGTGTACGCGAGTCTGCCGCTGCAGTACGAGCCGGGCACCCAGTGGAACTACTCCGTCGCCTCCAACGTGCTGGGCAGGATCATCGAGGTGGTGTCCGGACAGCCGCTCGACACGTTCTTCGCCGAGCGGCTCCTGGGCCCGCTCGGGATGACCGACGCCGGCTTCCACGTCGCCCCCGAACAGGTGGGCCGACTGGCCGAGTTGTACGGGGACGCCGACGGCGGCGGTATCGAGCCGATCCCCGGCCTTCCGCTGCGCGGCCGGCCCCGCCTCCTGTCCGGCAGCGGCGGCCTGGCGGCCTCCGCGCACGACGTGCACCGCTTCATGGAACTGCTGCGCCGCCGCGGCGAACTCGACGGCGTCCGCCTTCTGGCCCCCGAGACGGTGGACCTGATGACCTCCAACCACCTTCCGGGCGGCGCCGACCTGCGCGCGGTCGGCAGCAAACCCGCGCACGACGAAGCCGGCAACGACGGCGTCGGCTTCGGCCTCGGTGTCTCCGTGGTCACCGACCCGTCCCGCACCCTGGCGCCCGCCGGCCTGGGCACGTTCGGCTGGAGCGGCGTGGCGACGACGACGTTCTGGGTGGACCCGACCCGGGACCTGACCGTGCAGTTCATGACGCAGCTACGGCCGAAGCGGTCCCTCGCGCTCTTCCCGGACCTCAAACGGCTGGTCCACGAGGCGGTCACCGGCTAGTGCCTGCCGCGGCACCAGGAACCGGCGCTCCCCGGTCACACCAGGTTGGCCTCGGGACGCGGAGCGTCGGCCGCGAACCGGCCGGCGCCGAGCGGGCTGACGTCCACGAAGGGTTCGCGGCCCAGGTACAGGTCGCGGACGACTTCGCCGACGGCCGGCCCCTGCAGGAAGCCGTGGCCGGAGAACCCGGTGGCGTACAGGAAACGGGAGACCGAAGTCGCTTCGCCGATCAGCGCGTTGTGGTCCGGGGTGATCTCGTACAGGCCGGCCCAGCCGCCGGTGCGACGCAGGTCGAGCAGGGCGGGGGCCCGGTGTTCCATGGCCGCGCACAGGCCGGGGATCCAGCGGTCGTGGGTGTCGGTGGCGAAGCCGCAACGCTCGTCCGGGTCGGACATGCCCACGAGGAGGCCGGGTCCCTCGGCGTGGAAGTAGAGGCCGCTGTGGAAGTCGATGGTCATGGGCAGGTCCGGCGGCAGTCCCCCGACCGGCTCGGTGACCGCGATCTGCCTCCTCAGCGGCTCCACCGGCAGGTCCACCCCGGCCATCGCGCCGACCGCCTTCGACCAGGCGCCGGCCGCGCAGACCACCGTGTCGGTGGCGATCCGGCCCCGGGCCGTCAGCACCGCCGTGATGGTGTCGCCCCGCGTCTCGATGCCGGTGACCTCGGTGTGCCGCAGGATCCGGGCGCCGTGCCGGCGGGCGGTGGCCGCGTAGCCGTGGACGACGGACTCGGGAGTGCAGTGCCCGTCGTCGGGTGAGAACGCGGCGGCGAGCAGCCCGTCGGTGCTGATCAGCGGGGAGAGTCCGCGGGCCTCGGCAGGGTCGATCATGCGGCTGGGCACGCCGAGGGAGTTCTGGAGACGTACGCCCGCCTCGAACGCGGCGACCTCCTCGGGCGTGGACAGCAGGAACAGGTAACCGACCCGGTGCAGCCCGATGTCGTGCCCCGTGTCCTGCTCGAAGCGGGCGAAGGCCTCCAGGCTGCGTGCCCCGAGCCGGATGTTGAGCTCGTCGGAGAACTGCGCCCGCACCCCGCCCGCGGCCTTCGAGGTGGACCCGGACGCCAGTTCGTCCCGCTCGACCAGCACCACGTCCGGTACGCCCGCACGGGCCAGGTGGCAGGCGATGCTCGTGCCCATCACCCCGCCGCCGATCACGACGACCCCGGCGCGCGCGGTCACCGGCGCTCCCGCCGCGCCGCCTCGACGACGGCCCAGGCGGCGGCCGCGTCCTGGACGCCGAGGCCGACGCTGTTGTAGTAGACGATGTCCCCGGGACCGTCGCGGGCCGTGCGCCGCCCGGTGAGGACCGCACCCAGGGGGACCAGGCTCTCGGGGGTCAGCAGGCCCTCCCGCAGGGCGTCCACGACCGGTCCCGCGTGCTCGGCCGCGGTCGCCGGGTCGTCGACGACGACGGCCCCGTCCGCCAGGGCCCGTCGTACGACCTCCGCGTCCACCTCGCGCCGGGTGGGTTCGAAGGACCCCACGCTGACCACCGTGCACCCGGGTGCCAGCCATTCGCCACGCACCACGGGCGTGGTGCTGAGCGTGCAGGCCGCGACCAGCGACGCCCCGGTCACGGCCGTCTCGGCGGTGGCGACCGGCTCGACGGGCAGGCCCAGTTCGGCGGCGAGCGTGTCGGCGGCGCGGGCTCGGTGTCGTGGGGTCGGGCTCCACAGACGCACCGACTTCAGGTCCCGCACCCGGGCGATCGCCCGGGTGTGCGCGAGGGCCTGGGTGCCCGAACCGAGAACAGCCAGGTCGGCCGCGTCGGGACCGGCCAGGACGTCGAGGGCTACGGCGCTCGCCGCGGCCGTGCGCAGGGTGGTCACCGTGGTGCCGTCCATGACGGCGGCGAGTCGGCCCGTCGCCGGGTCGAGCACGGTGACGACGGCGTGCACGGTCGGCAGTCCGCTCGCCGCGTTGCCCGGGTTGACGCTGCCGAACTTGGCGACGGCCCCGGAGTCCGCGGACAGCCGGGAGACGTACGAGAAGACCACGCTGTCGTCGAAGCGGCTCGGGTGCATGATCTTGCCGGGCAGGTCGGCGGCGCCGTCGCCGAGGGCGGTGAACGCGGCCCGCTGGGACCGGATCGCCGTGTCGGGATCCAGCAGTTCGGCGACCCGCTCGGCGGCGAGGAAGTGGATGTCGTCGCTCACTGCGTGTTCCCTTCGTCGCCGCCGCGTGTGCTCCGCTCCCCCATGCTTCCCGCAAGGACCGCCGCCCGCACCCGCTCGGCGACCCGGCTCGGGTGCGACGCTCCCTGCGGGCGCGGCGGTCGGCACCGGAGCGACACCGGCCGACCGCCACCGGGCCCGGGCTCAGGAGGAGCTGACCACCGCGTCCAGATGGGGCAGGTGGTGGTCCAGGCGCTCCCGCTTCGTCCGCAGATAGGTGATGTTGTTCTCGCACGGCGGTATCAGTAGCGGCACCGTCTCAGCGACCTGGATGCCGTGCCGCACCAGCGCCTCGCGCTTGCGCGGGTTGTTGGACATCAGGCGGACCGAGTTCACGCCCAGGTCGTGCAGGATCTCGGCGGCGACGCCGTAGTCGCGGGCGTCCACCGGCAGACCGAGCGCCAGGTTCGCCTCCACGGTGTCCAGGCCCTCCGCCTGAAGCGCCATCGCCCGCAGCTTGGCGAGCAGGCCGATGCCCCGGCCCTCATGTCCCCTGAGGTAGACGACGATGCCGCGGCCCTCCGCGGCGACCGCGCGCAGCGCGGAGGCCAACTGGTCGCCGCACTCGCAGTGCTGGGAACCGAAGGCGTCACCGGTCAGGCACTCGGAATGCAGACGGGTGAGGACATCGTCCGTGCCGATCTCGCCGTAGACCAGGGCCACTTGTTCCTCGCCACGATCGTGATCGAGGTAGCCGACCGCCT
This sequence comes from Streptomyces sp. NBC_00076, assembly GCF_045041235.1. Lineage (NCBI taxonomy): Bacteria > Bacillati > Actinomycetota > Actinomycetes > Kitasatosporales > Streptomycetaceae > Streptomyces > Streptomyces sp. NBC_00076. Next base: position 8,884,725 of record NZ_CP108242.1, on the reverse strand, counting down.
GGAATTTCCCGTAGACGGTGGGCAGCGGGGCATTCACGACGCGTTCCACACCCGTGCGCTGCGGCGACTTCTTGCCGAGCACGCCAATTTTATCTGTCATGATCTGGTTCCTAAGCAGAGACGAAAGGCCGTGAAAAGATGAGTGGTTCGGGAATACGGTCGGCGGCGTACGGTCTGGTGCCGGCGGACACTACCGAAGACGTACGGACGCGAGGCGCGGGCGTCTCAACCCAGGTGGCCGTCCTTCCCGTCGGGAGCTTCGAACAGCACGGTGCGTACCTGCCGTTGGCGACCGACACGCTCGTCGCCTGCGCCATAGCCCGGGAGATCGCCTCCGCGTACCCGGTGCACCTCCTTCCGCCGGTGACCATCGCCTGCTCGCACGAGCACGCGGCCTGGCCGGGAACCGTCAGCATCTCCTCCGTGACCCTTCACGCGGTGGTACGGGACATCGCGGCGTCGCTGCGCCGCTCGGGCGTCGAGGCCCTGGTTCTGGTCAACGGGCACGGCGGGAACTACGTCCTGGGCAATGTGGTTCAGGAGTCCTCCGCACGCGGTGAGCGGATGGCGCTCTTCCCGGCCCCGGAGGACTGGGAGGCGGCCAGGGAGCGGGCCGGGGTGGCGACTTCGCTGCTCACCGACATGCATGCGGGGGAAATCGAAACCTCCATCCTGCTGCACGCCCATCCCGAAATGGTCCGACCCGGTTACGAGTCCGCCGATTTCGTCGCGGACGACCGCCGTCATCTGCTCACCGTCGGAATGTCCGCCTATACCGATTCGGGCGTCATTGGCCGTCCTTCCCTGGGTTCCGCGGAAAAGGGGAAGGAACTGCTGGCGGGCTTCGCCGATTCCTTCGCGACGTATTTCTCGCTGCTCACGTCCGCGGACGGCACCGCGAGGACCGCGGTGGACGAGCGCGGGTAGTCGTCGTCCGGCGCGCGGCGGGGTTCCGGAACCGCCACGACCGTCGCGGCCGGTTCCCGGGCGACGTCTTCCGTCCCGGCGTCCGTGCCGCGCAGGCCGGTGTACCACCGGGCGACCAGCACGAGGGCGCCCGGCAGGGCGGCCACGAAGCTGAGCACTCCGTACACCACCGCGACCGCCAGCCCGCTGCTCGCGCCGAGGCCGGCGGCGCCGAACGCCCAGGCGGTGACGCCCTCGCGGGGGCCGAAGCCGCCGACGTTCAGCGGCAGCCCCATCGCGAGCAGGGCGAGGATCGCGAGGGGCAGCAGTACGGCGACGGAGGCGCCGGTCCCGGCGACGCGGGCGGCGACGACGAACATCGCGAGGTGGCCCGCGAGGACCACGGCCGAGGACAGTGCGACGCCGGGCCAGTTACGGCGGGACAGCAGTCCCTCGCGCGCCTCGGCCAGGCCGGCCCGCAGGGCGCGTCCGCGCCGGGAGGGGGCGCGGTTCATGCGCAGGGCCAGGACGACCGCCAGGGTGCCGAGCGCGGCGAGGCCGATCAGCGGGGCGAGGTGCCGGGCGTCGGCCAGTACGGGCGAGGGCATGGTCAGCAGGACGGCGGCGCCCGCGACGGCCAGCACGACCTGTCCGGCGGCCCGTTCGAGGACGACGGAGCGGACCCCGCGGCCGAGGTCACCGGTGCTCCGCCCGTGCCGGACCGCCCGGTGGACGTCCCCGAGGACACCGCCGGGCAGGGCGGCGTTCAGGAACAGCGCCCGGTAGTAGTCGGCGACGGCCGGTGCCAGGGGCAGCCTGATTCCGAGGCCACGGGCCACCAGGGCCCAGCGCCAGGCGCTGAACACGGTGGTGAGCAGCCCGATGCCTACGGCCACCAGCAGGGTCGGCGCGTCGATGCGCCGCAGTCCGTCCAGGAAGACGCCGGTGCCCATGCGCCACAGCAGGACGGCGAGGATGACGACGCCGGCGACGGTGCCGAAGTGGGTACGGACGGCACGGGAGTTGACGCGGTCCAGGACGCCGCGCAGGGCGCTCCGCCACCGGGGCGTGCCCGGAGTCGCTGCCTCGGGCCTGGCCGTGGCCACGATCACGCCGATCCGGGTCTCGGAGACGGCCGCACCTGTCCGCGCGGCCGGCGCCCCGCCGGCGGCGGTGGGCCCCTCCGCCCGGGCCGCGAGCAACTCGTCGCGGGCGGCGAGGGCGTCGGTGCGGGCGGCGAGCACCTTCCTGCGGGCCGCGAGGTCCTCCGGCGGGAGCACACGCGCCCCGGCGGGGAGCGCGAAGACCTCGACCGGGCCGCCGTACCGCCGGACCGACTGCCCCTGCCGATCGGCAGGTTCGGCGTTCGACTCGCCCGATGTGGTGTCCCGCTCGCGCGAGGAGATGTTCCCCGCACGCGGTTCGGCGGCCTCTTCGCGCGGCTCGGCGCTCTTCGCACGCGGGCCGACAGTGAGCCGGGCCGCCCACACGCCCACCGTCTCCACGCTCATGACTCCCCGCCGGTCGTCGGCCGGGACAGCGCCAGCAGGTCGCTGTGGTGCACGACGACCCGCAACTCCCCCGCCTCACAGGCCGCGAGACGCTCGCGCAGATACCGTTCCGCGCGCGGTGCCAGCTCGGGCCGTTCCTCGACGGCCGCGCCGACCCAGCCGCGCAGCCACTGCGCGGTCAGCGCGGACTCGGCGGGGCCGAGCCGCCAGGGGCTCGGGTGCAGCCGTACCGTGGCGCCGCGTTCGGAGAACGCCTCGCACGCCGCGGTGATCGCGTCCGGCCCGAGCAGCCCGTCGCGGCGCTGGTGGGCGTTGAACGCCTCGGCGATCTCCGCGTCCAGCGGGTCGGAGGGGGTGAGGTCGACCCGGCCGGCCACCGACAGGGTCAGCAGGGCCGGGCAGCCGGCGCTGGTGCAGGCGGCGGCGAGGGCGTCGATCTCCTCGCGGGTGAGGACGTCGAGCAGCGCGGAGGCCGTCACCAGCGAGGCGCCGGCGAGGACGTCCGTGGTCAGTCGGGCGACGTCACCGCGCCGTGTCTCCACGGTGACCCGGCTGCCGTCGGCGGCGGACCGCGGGGAGGCGACGGCGGCGAAGTGCAGGAGGTAGGGGTCGCGGTCGTGCAGGATCCAGTGCTGGGCGCCGTCCAGGCGGGGGGCCAGCCAGCGGCCCATCGAGCCGGTGCCGCAGCCCAGGTCGTGGATGACCAGACCGGCCTTCCCGGGCAGGTTCGCGAGCCGGATCCGCAGCGGGTCGAGCAGGTCGGGCGACCGCCCGGCGGCGTCGGCCCCCTCCCGCAACTCCAGCCACTCGGGGGCGTACCGCGGCGGATCGTCGGGGCCAGCGTCCCGCAGCCGCACGGTGGGCCGCTCGCCGGGGCCGAGGGTGGGGCCCGCACCGGCGATCACGGTGTTCGCCACCTCGGCCGCTCCTCCGGCTCCGGCACCCCCGGCCGCCTCGCGGGGGCCGGGCTGTGTCGGAATCGTCCCCGCCTGCTTGGTCATCGCCGTCTCCGTCATGCCGCCCTCCTGGGTTCGTTCGGCAGTCGGCCCAGTACTCCGGCCAGGCTGCGTGCCGTGGTCGCCCAACCGCCGAGGGCGGCCCGTCGGCCGCGGGCAGCGGCCTTCAGGCGACGTCGTACGTCCGCCTCGCCGAACCAGCCGCGCAGTTCGGCGGCGAGGGCGGCGGGGTCCTCCGGCGGGACGAGGATGCCGGGCACACCTCCGTCGGGCGCCCGCCCGACGGCCTCCGCGAGCCCGCCGACGTCCGTTGCCAGCACCGGGATGCCGCGGGCGAGCGACTCGGTCACCGCCATGCCGTAGGTCTCGGCGTAGGAGGCGAGGACCATGAGGTCGGCGGAGGCGTAGCTGGCGTCGAGTGCGGCACCGGACTGGGGGCCCGCGAGGTGCAGGCGGTCCTGGAGGCCGTACTCGCTGATCAGGGTTCGCAGTCCGGCGACGTACTCCGGGTCGTGCCCGAGTCCGCCGACGAAGACGCAGCTCCACGGCAGGTCGGTCACCGTGGCCAGCGCCTCCACCAGCCGGTGCTGTCCCTTGCGCGGGGTCACCGCGGCCACGCACAGCAGTCGGGAGACGCCGTCGGTGCCGGAGGCGAGGGGGGCGATGTCGGCGCCGGGGGCGGCGGCATGGACCCGCTCGGGGGCGAGACCGTGGTGCGAGACGAGTCTGCGTACGGCCCAGTCGCTGGTGGCGATGACGGCCGGGACGGCCCGCAGCACCGCGCGTTCCCTGGCGTCGAGGTCCGCCGCCACCGCCCGGTCGAGTCCCGTCTCGTCGCCGAGCGGGAGATGGACCAGGACGGCCAGGCGCAGCCGTTCCGCCTCGGGGACGACGATCTCGGGCACCCCGCAGGCGACCAGCCCGTCCAGCAGCACGACCGCGCCGTCCGGCAGCTCCCGCAGCACCCGGGCGAGTTCCGCGCGGGCGGCACCTCCCGGTCTGGGCCAGCTGCCGTCCACGGCGTGCTTGTGGACCTGCCATCCGAAGCCGGGCAGGTCGAGGCTGACGCGCCGGTCGTAGGCGTTGCCGCCGCTGGGGGCGGCCGGGTCGTCCACGCCGCCGGGCAGGACGAAGTGCACGGAGCGCAGGGACATCGGGATGATCTCCGCGTTCTTGAGGGCGGAGTGCTGCACGGGCACGTAGCCGAGCCCGGTGGTCCGCTCCATCGTCGTGTCGGTCACAGGGCACGCTCGTAACTCGCCCAGGCGACGTGCGACTCGTGCAGCGTGACGGTGAGGCCCGCCAGGCCCTTGGCGCCCTCGCCGAGCGCGCCCTTGTGGACGCGTTCGGCGATCCGGTCGGCGATGACCTTCGCCAGGTACTCCGTGGAGGTGTTGATTCCGGCGAAGTCGGGCTCGTTGTCGAGGTTGCGGTAGTTCAGCTCGCTGACTACGGCCCCGAGTTCCTGTGTGGCCAGTCCGATGTCGACGACGATGTTGTCGTCGTCCAGCTGCTCGCGCCGGAACGTGGCGTCCACAAGGAACGTCGCTCCGTGCAGGCGCTGCGCGGGGCCGAAGACCTCGCCGCGGAAGCTGTGGGCGATCATGATGTGATCGCGGACGGTGATGCTGAACAACGGACGACCCTCCAGGTGCGGCGCGTCTGGTCCCCCCGCTGATCCCTGCCGGGGGATGCCGTGTAGTACGGCTCTTCGCTTCCCCTTGTTCAGTCGACTCTCACTCTTTTCTCAGGTCAGGCACCCCTGTCGTAACGGGATTGAACCTGTGTGTCACGTGTGCTCGTCGTAACGGACCCGGTGGCAGAGCGCGGGGATCTCGCCGGAGGCCAGCCGGGGCAGCACGTCCGGCAGTTGCTCGAACCCGCATTCGCCGGTGACGAGGGCGTCCAGGGCCGGGTCGCCGAGCAGGTCGAGCGCGAGGGCGAGCCGGTCGGCGTAACTGCGGCTGGAGCGGCGGGCCGGGGAGACGGAGCCGACCTGGCTGCTGCGGATGACCAGGCGCCTGGAGTGGAAGGCCTCACCGAGCGGGAGGCTGACCTGCCGGTCGCCGTACCAGCTCAGTTCGAGGACGGTGCCTTCGGCGGTCAGCAGTTCGAGGGCGCGGGTCAGGCCCTGTTCGGTGGCGCTTGCGTGGACGACGAGGTCGCAGTCGCCGAGCGCCTCGGCGGGGGTGGCGAAGTCGACGCCGAGGGCCTCGGCGGTCTTGGCCCGGGCGGGGTCGGCGTCCACCAACTGGACTCGCACGCCGGGGAAGCGGGCCAGCAGGGCGGCCACCGAGCTGCCGATCATGCCGCCGCCGACGACCGCGATCCGGTCGCCGACCAGGGGGGCCGCGTCCCACAGGGCGTTCACGGCGGTCTCGACGGTCCCGGCGAGGACGGCCCGTCGGGCGGGCACGTTCGCCGGTACGACGGTCACCGCCTCCGCCGGGACGACGTACCGCGTCTGGTGCGGGTAAAGGCAGAAGACGGTCCGGCCGACCAGTGCCTCGGGGCCCTCCTCCACCAGTCCGACGCTGAGGTAGCCGTACTTCACCGGTGCCGGGAAGTCGCCTTCCTGGAACGGTGCCCGCATGGCCGCGTACTGACTCTCCGGCACCCCGCCGCGGAACACCAGGGTCTCCGTGCCCCGGCTGACCCCGGAGTACAGCGAGCGGACGACCACCTCGCCCGCGGCGGGGTCGGGCAGGGTCAGGTCACGTATCTCGCCGTGGCCGGGTGAGCTGAGCCAGAAAGCACGCGCGGTGCGCTTCATCGGCATCCTCCTGAACGATCGGGAAGCGGTTCACGTACCGAGGTGTGCACAGGTCGCGCACAGTACGCGTCCTTGATCGACTCTGTCATCTGGCCGGAGGAATGTGCGGTGGCCCTGAACAACACTTACGAAGCAAGGCTGGTCCAGCAGGAGACCGCGGTGGGAGCGGGCCTGCAGATCCTTTTGCTGGCCCTGCTCGGTACGGCGATCGGCATGGGGCCGGCGGGCTGGCTGACCGGTCTCGCCTTCGCCGTCGCCACCTGGGCGGTGCTCTCCCGGGCTCTGCACCGCTCCCGGCCGCGTTCCTTCGGCCCGGCGAACCGGGTGACCCTCGGCAGGGCGACGCTGGTCGGCGGTGTCACGGCGCTGGTCGCGGACTCCGTCGAGAGCTCACCGCCGGTCACGCTGTTCGTCGGTCTGACGGCGGTGGCCCTGATACTCGACGGGGTCGACGGCAAGGTCGCCCGCCGCACGGGCACGTCGACCCCGCTGGGCGCGCGGTTCGACATGGAGGTCGACGCGTTCCTGATCCTGGTGCTCAGCGTCTACCTCTCGATGTCCCTGGGCCCCTGGGTCCTCCTCATAGGCACCATGCGGTACGCCTTCGTCGCCGCGGCCCGCGCCCTTCCCTGGCTCAACGCGCCCCTTCCCCCGAGCATGGCCCGCAAGACGGTGGCCGCCCTCCAGGGCGTCCTGCTCCTCCTGGCCGCCTCGAACCTCCTGCCGTACCCGGCGACGTTCGGGGTCGTCGCCGTCGCCCTGGCCCTGCTGGTCTGGTCGTTCGGCCGGGACATCCTGTGGCTGCGGCGGACGTACCGGTCACAGGAGGTCGCGGTGGCACAGATGCTGGAGCTGGTGACGGAGCGGGAGCCGGTGGCGTCCTGAACCCACGGGCCCACGACGGGCATCCGGTCGGTTCCTGAACCCTCGGTCGCACGGCGGGCACCGGGTGGACTCCGAACCGACTGGCGTACGGCGGGCCCCGGTCGGCTCCTGAACCGGCTGCCCTACGGCAAGCACCCGGTCGGCTCCTGAACCGTCAGCCCCGCAGCGGCACCCGGTACACGGTGGACTGCCTGGCCCGGAATCCCAGCCGCTCGTACAGCCGGTTCGCCGCGGCCCGGTCGGGTCGCGAGGTGAGGTCGACGGTCCGTGCCCCCGCCTCCCGGGCCAGCCGCAGGGCCTCCAGGGTCAGCAGCCCGGCGACTCCGTGGCCGCGTGCCGCGTGGTCGACGACCACGTCCTCCACCCGGGCCCGCAGTCCGCTCGGCACCGGGAACATCACCAGTGTCAGGGTGCCGACGATCGTGTCGGCGGTGCGGGCGACCAGCACGGTGTTCGTGTCGCACTTCAGGATGGTGCCGACCGCCGCGAGGTCGAGGCGCGTCGCGGTCGAGGACAGCTGCGGCAGCATCCGGCCGAAGGCGTCGACGAGTTCCTGGTCCGCCTCCCGGGCGATCTCCACCCGGACGTCCTGGGTATCCATGCCGCGGACCCTATCGGCCGGGCCGGTCCGTCCGTCGGCCCGGCAGCAGCGCGATCGCCGCGGCCGGCACGGCCGCCAGCACCAGCCACGGCACCGCACCCGGCAGCCCGCTGTCGAGCAAGGTGCCCGTCGCCGCGCTGCCGACCAGGACGATCAGACCTGAGACCGAGGACAGCGCCCCCGTGTACAGGCCGAGACGGCCCTCCTCGGCGAGGTCGGGAACCCAGGCACGGGCGACCGGGGCGACCAGCATCTGGCCGAGCGTGAGCAGGACGACGAAGCCCGCCGCGGGCAGCAGCCCCGCGGTGCCTGTCCATCCGGCGGGCCGGGCGGCGCCCACGACGACGAACCCGGCCGCGACCAGCAGCAGGCCGGCCGCCATGGACCGGCGGAGCGTCAGGCGGCTTCCCGCCCAGCGGGTGACGGGCAGTTGGGCGGTCACCACCAGCAGCGAGGACAGGGCGAACAGCCAGGCCAGCGGCGCCTGCGAACCCGCCGCGCGTTCCACCTCGGCGGGCAGGGCGAGGTAGAGCTGGTTGTAGGCGAGCAGGTAGGCGCCGTATCCGCAGCACAGCGCCAGGAAGCGCCGGTTGCGCAGCAACAGCCGCGTGCCGCCCCGGACCTCGACGCGGGCCCGCCCCGGAATCCGCTGCGGCAGCAGCCACGCGTGCCCGGCGAGGACGAGCACGAAGATCCCGGCTCCGGCCAGGCACACGGTCCGGAAATCCACCGACAGCAGCAGCGCGCCGAGCAGCGGGCCGACGAACGCCCCGGCCTGTCCGGCGACGGTGAACAGCGCCAGTACCCGGGTACGGGGGCCGCCGCCCGCGTCCTCCCACGCCACCGCCTGCCGGGCGACCTCGGACTCCACAGCCGGCGAGAACAGCGCTGCGGCGAACCCGATCAGCAGGACGGCACCGATGACCGTCCATGTCCGTTCGGCGAAGCCGAGCCAGGCGAACCCGGCGATCCTGAGCGCGCACCCGGCGAGGACCACCGGCCGGATGCCGTACCGGTCCGCCAGTGCCCCGCCCACCACGAACAGTCCCTGCTGGCTGAAGGTCCGCAGCCCGAGCACCAGCCCGACCAGCCAGCCCGCCATCCCCACCGCCTGTCCCAGGTGTTCGGACAGGAACGGCAGGACGGCGAAGAAGCCGACGTTGAAGGCGAGTTGGGTGAGGATCAGCAGCCGCAGCAGGGGCGAGAGCCGGGTGCGTTCCCTGGACGCCTTGCCCGGAACGACCGATGTCGACGTCATCGTGTTCCCACCAACTCCCTTGCGGGGGACGGTTGTTCGGGTGCGATCGCGGGTGCACGAGATCCCGTCCGCCGGCGTGGCACCCGTACGCCGCCCGCCGCGCTCACCGCGAACGCCCCGAGCAGGGCGAGGAAGGCGGCGGGGGCGAGGACCGCCCAGGGGGCGCGTTCGGCGTAGGGCTGGTTCTCGGCGAGGAGCAGACCCCATTCCGGGGAGGGCGGCTGCGCGCCGAGTCCGAGGAAGGCGAGCGAGGCCAGGGCCAGCGCGATGCCGGGCAGCCGGAGCAGGGCGTGGCGGGTGACCGGCGGGAGGACGGCGGGCAGCAGGTCGCGACGCAGGAGGTGCCACCGGCCCGCGCCGAGGCCCCGGGTGGCGGTCACATGGAGGGCGGCGCGTTCCTGCCGCAGCAGCGCGGAGGCGTGCGCCGCGAGGGGCGCCCAGGCGACGGCGCCCACGGCGAGCGCGGGGGTGCCGGGTCCGCTGCCGACGACGGCGGTGACCAGCAGGGCGAGGAGGACGGGCGGTACCGCGTTGACGGTGTCGACGAGGGGTCCGGACAGCCTGGGCAGCAGCCCGAGCAGGACACCCCCGAGCAGGGTGGCGGCGCCGATCGCCAGGGCGAGCAGAAGGGTGTCGAGGGCGCCGTGCGCGACTCGCGCGAGCATGTCCCGGCCGAGCGCGTCGGTGCCGAACGGGTGGGCCCCGGACGGGGGTCGGAGGCGTTCGCCGGTGTCGAGGGCGAGGGGATCGCGGGGCAGACCGAGCGCGACGACGGCGACGAGGAGCCCGCCGTGGACGTACGGCAGGACCCGGCGGGCCGGTGGTGCGGGCCGGTGGAGCGAGGGCAGCGCGCCGTCGCGCAGCGCGGGGCCGGCCAGGAGCCGGGTGGCGAGTGAGGCCAGCCCTGCCGTCACGGCCGCCAGCAGGACCATGACCAGCGTGCCGGCCTGGAGGACGGGCAGGTCCTGGGCAAGGGCGGCCTGGAGGGTGGTGCGGCCGAGTCCGGGGATGTCGAAGATCTGCTCCACCGCGACCGCCCCGCCGGTCAGGCCGACCACGAACAGGCCCAGGTTCGGCAGCAGTCCGGGCAGACAGCGGCGTACCGCCTGGCGGGCGACGCGCCGCCCGGGCAGTCCGCGTGCGGTGGCGGCCAGCGCCCAGGGTTCGGCGAGGGCGCCGGGCAGCAGGTCGTCGAGGAGCCGTCCGATGACGGCGCCTGCGGGCAGGCCGAGCGCGAGGGCGGGCAGCACAGTCCACTGGGGGCCGTACCAGCCGAGGGCGGGCAGCCAGCCCAGTTGGACGCCGACGATGGTGGCGAGGACGGACGCGGTGAGGAACTCGGGCAGCGCGGCGAGGACCGCCGAGCCGCTGCCTCCCGCGCGCCGCCCGTCGAGGCGCCGGTGCGCACCGAGCCACAGGGTGCGGGCGCAGATCAGCGCGGCGGTGACGGCGGCGACCGCGAAGGCCACCGTCATCAGCAGCAGGGACACCCCGAGGGCCTGGAGGACGGCGGGGGCGACCTCGTCGCCGGACAGCCACGACCGGCCGGCGTCCCCGTGCCACAGTCCGCCGAGCCACTGTCCGAGCAGGGAGAACGGGCCCCGGTCCAGGTCGAGTTGGGCGCGGATGTCGGCCAGGACCTCGGGGGTGGGGTCGCGGTCGGCCGAGCGTGCCTTGAGGACGGTGAGCGCCGGGTCGGTACGGGTCAGCCAGGGCAGCAGGCCGATGCCGCACACCAGGGCGGCCGCGAGCAGTGCCCGCCACACGGGCGTGGCCAGGTGCCGTCGCATGGATCAGCGCCGCGTTCCGGTGCCGAGGAGGGTGCGCTCGTACGGGTCGAGGAGCACGCCGCTGACCGAGGTGCCGACGCCGGTGATGACGCGCTGGTGGACCAGCGGGACCACGGCGTCGGTGCCGAGGATCGCGGCCTCGGCGGTCATGGCCGCGTCCTGCCGTTCGGCGGTGTCGGCGATGCCCTCGGCTTTCGCCACGGCCCGGTCGACGTCCCGGTCGCAGAGCTGGGCGATGTCGAAGCCACCCTCACAGGTGTAGTCACTGGCGAGGACGGCGAGCGGGTCGCCGGTGTCGACGAGGGTGTTGCGGGCGAGGACGACGGCGTCGAACTTCCCGTCCAGGGCGTCGCTCTCCAGCCGCGAGTACTCGCGCACCTCCAGCGTGACCCGGAACCCGGCCTTCTCCAGCTGCTGCTTCAACACCTGCGCGACCTCGGGGAGTTCGGGCCGGTTGTCGTAGGTGGCGAGGGTGATCCTCGTGCCGTCGGGGGTCGCGGCCCTCGCCCTGCCGACCGGCTGCTGCCGCTTGCCCTCGGCCCAGGTCACGGCGGGTCCGTAGATGCCGGCGCCGGGGTCGGCGTGTCCCTCGTAGACGCCCTTCGCGAGGGCGGAGGTGTCGACGGCCCGGCGGGCGGCGGCGCGCACCTCGGGGTCCTCGAAGGGGCCCGACCTCGCGTTGAGCAGCAGGCTGGTGGTGCGGGTGGTGGCCGTCTCCTTGCGGGTGGCCTTGTCGAGGGTGGCGGCCTGCGCGACGGGGATCGCCTCGGCGAGGTCGATCTCGCCGGTGCGCAGGGCGCTCGCGCGGGCGGTGCCGTCGGCGATGAAGCGGACGTCGACGCCGGAGGCCTGGGCGCGACCGCCCCAGTAGTCGTCGTAGCGGTCGAGGGTGGCGGACGTGGATCCGCTGACCTTCGTGAGTTCGAAGGGGCCGGTGGCGGTGCCGACCGGGTCGACGCGGCCCTTGCCGTCGTAGGCCTTCGAGGAGAGGACGGCGAGGCTCGGGCTGGACAGACGCAGGGGCAGTACGGGGTCGGGGGCGCCGGTGGTGATCCGGACCCCTGTGCCGCCGTGGGCCTTGGCGGTGAGGGTGACGCCGGACAGGGCGGCGGGCGCGGGCTTGGCGTCGGTGGCGTGGGTCAGCGCGTCGGCGACCGCGGCCGGGGTGACGTCCGAGCCGTCCTGGAAGGTGGCCTCGCGCAGGGTGAACAGCCAGGTGCGGTCGCCCTCGCGGCGCCAGGAGGCGGCGAGCGCCGGGGCGGCGACGCCGTTGGCGTCCAGCGCGGTCAGACCCTCGGTGACGCCGAGGCGGCTGAGGATGGTGGCGTCGGCGCCGTACGGCGAGAGGTTCTCGGTCGGCGGGAACGCGAGCGCGGCCCGCAGCCGGGAGCCGTCCTTCGCGCCGCCCGAGGAGTCGCCCGAGGAGTCACCGCCGGAGGAGGCGAAGCAGGCGGTGAGGAGCGGGGCGAACAGCAGGGAACCGAGTATGTGGCGGCGTCGCACGCCGTTCACCGTCCTATCGGGATCTCGAAGTGGAGGACCCCGCTGCCGCGAGGGTCGTCACGCTCGTCATGCACGGCCTTTCCGAGCGAACGCCAGAAGGGTTCGGCACCCGGGACCGCCGGGTCGGTGTGCAGATAGACGGCGCGGTAGTCGCCGTCCGCGGCGGCGAAGACGAGCAGTTCGTCGACCAGGCGTCGGGCCAGGCCGCGCCGGCGGTGCTCGGGGCGGACGTACACCCGGCGAAGCTGCGCGGTCGCGCCGGAGGGATAACGCTCGGCGATGTGGCGCGGGTTGGGCGGATGGACGGGGCCGCGGGAGTCGAGAGCGGCGGTGGCCACGACGGTGTGTTCGTCCGGGTCGAGGGCGACGAGGAGGGTGTGGCGGGCCGGGGCGAGGTAGGCGGCGGCCGGATCGATGATGTCGCGATGCCAGCGGGGCACGTAGCCGGTACCGAAGTCGCGGTAGACGGTGTCGAGCATCACGGCTCGCGCACCGTCGAGGTCGTCCGGGCCTGCCGCCCTGATGCAGTAGTTACGCACTTGCCAATCATATGCATTAAGCCTTCGGAGTGATCACGGGGTCGATGGTCGGCGGGCAACTCCCAGGCGATTTGACACCCGTCACCCGAGACCCCTACAACCTACCGACATGACATCCATTTTCAAAAAGACGGTGCGAAAGACGGTGCGGTAGTGCGGATCGCGTTCGTGGGCAAGGGCGGCAGCGGCAAGACCACCCTGTCCGCGCTCTTCTCCCGGCACCTGGCGCGCTCCGGCGCACCGGTCCTCGCCATCGACGGCGACATCAACCAGCACCTGGCCGAGGCACTCGGCCACGACGACGGCCCCTTGGACGCCCCGCCCCTGGGCACCCACCTGGACCGGATCAAGGACTACCTGCGGGGCGGCAACCCGCGCATCGCCTCCCGCGAGGCGATGATCAAGACCACGCCGCCCGGACGTGGCTCGCGTCTGCTGAGGTTGCTCGGCGACGACGAGGTGCACACGCGGCACGTCCGGCGCGCGGGCGAGGTGCCGCTGATGGTGACGGGCGAGTTCGACGAGAGCGACCTCGGGGTGGCCTGCTACCACTCCAAGCTCGGTGGGGTGGAGCTCTACCTCAGCCACCTGGTGGACGGTCCCGGCGAGTACGTCGTCGTCGACATGACGGCGGGCGCCGACGCGTTCGCCTCCGGCCTGTTCACCCGCTTCGACCTGACCTTCCTGGTCGCGGAGCCGACCCGCAAGGGAGTCTCGGTCTACCGCCAGTACCGGGACCACGCCCAGGAGTTCGGCATCCGGATCGCCGTGGTCGGCAACAAGGTCACCGGGGAGGACGACCTGCTCTTCCTGAAGGAACAGGTCGGCGACGACCTCCTCACCCACCTCGTCCACTCCCCCTGGGTCCGCTCGGCCGAACAGGGCCGGGCCGAGGCAGGCCTGGACACCCTGGAGCCGACCAACCGGCACGCCCTGAACGTCCTCCGGGAGACCGTGGACTCCCACCCCCGGGACTGGGCGGCCCTGCACGGACACGCCGTCGAGTTCCACCTGCGCAACGCGCGGGCCTGGGCGGACGCGACCACCGGCCTCGACCTCGCCACCCAGGTGGACCCGGACTTCGTTCCGGGCCCCGCCGCGCTCGCCTGACCCCTCACCGCACGGCACCCCAGACCTCAGGCCCACAGAACAGGAAGCCCACCCATGTCTCTCGACGTCTCCCCCAAGCTCCTCGCCGAAGCCGAGCAAGGCGACATCCGCGAGGAGGACTTCGTGGACACCGTCCGCACCTCCCTCCCCTACGCCTACGACCTGGTCGCCTCCCTCGCCACCGAACTCCGCGACGGAAACGCGGAGTTCACCGACAACCAGACCCCGCCCCCGTCCGAGCGGGAACGCGGACAACTGCTGCGCGCCCTGGCCAGCGACGCGATCCGCGGCAGCCTGGAACGCCACTTCGGCATCGCCCTCGCCTTCCAGAACTGCCACCGGGTGGCGGCCTTCCGACCTCAGTCACGGGACGTCGAGACGTACGGGCGATTCACGTCGGTGCGGTCGCAGGTGCTGAATCAGTCGCCTGAGTTCAGGGACTGCTGACATCAGGGCCGGGCTGCGGGTGACGCCGCCACGTATGCCAGGCGGCCGGTCAGGCCTGGCAGTCAGATGTGGCGGCGCCGGTCAGCGGTGGTTGGCTCACCAGGTGTGGGCCACGTCCACCACGAGATGCCCGTCCAACTGCAACACCCTGAAGGGCAGACGAGCGCGGAGCCCGAGTCCGAACTGCGACTGGCCCTCGAAAGAGCCGGCGAACTTCGCGTCGCGGAAGGTGCGGTACCCGGTGAGGTTCACGCCCGGCAGGGGCTGTCCCGCCTGGCCGGGGTAGGTGGGGGCGCCGGAGTCGTAGGCGGGCGCCCTGACGATTACCTCCAGGATGGCGCCGCCGCTGACCGGGATGCGGGTGCCGGCCGGGTCCTGGACCAGTTCGTCGACGTAGTGCACGGTGTAACCGAGCTGGTCGGCGGACGCACCCGGAACGTCGACGACAAACCGGTCATAGCAGTCCTGACGTCCGGTCCTGGCATTCGTGATGTACTCGCCCGACGTGCTGGACCAGTCCACCTTGTCGAGGCTGCCCCAGCCGGTCGGACAGGCGGCCGCCGCACGCGGGGCGGGGGCCGCTACGGCCACGCTCGGCACCGCAACGGCGCCCAGCGTGGCGGTCACCAGGGCCGCGGCCACCCATACTTTGCTTCTTTTCATCCTGTTCCCCCAAGTCCATGAATGTCCGGCTTCACGGAAGACAGCCGAGCCGGCCCGAAGGTTGCACACCTTTGTCGGGGCGCGCTTGGCGCAAGGCTGCGGGATGGTCTTGGTTCGTGGTGCGTGAAGATCTGACGGACGACCCATGGGCCGCGCCCGAGCTGCGGATACCGATGGGCGGGAAGCCCGGGCTGCCGCCGGTTCGGAACCGGCGGCAGCTGATCGACGGCATCCAGTTCCCAGCGATGCTGGGGGACGCTCAGGGGCTGTCCAGTTGGTTACATCCCGATCGGGTTGAGGTAGGTGGCCGGGTGGGTGGCGCCGTCCTGCTTGAGGATCTGGCCGCCGAACGGCCACTTCAGGGTGAAGTGCTCCGTCTCGTTCGGCGGGGTGACCAGGAACTTCGCCGGCACGAACTTCTCCTTCTGCGGCGTGGTATTGGCCACCGGGAGCAGGTTGATGCTGAAGTCCACCGTGTCCCCACGCTCCAGGATCATCCTTACGGGCGCCTTGGAGGAGCGCACCAGCGACCAGGTACCGTCGGTCGCCTGAGCGCCGACCATGTCGACACCGGCGAACCCGGTCAGGGTGCAGGTGCGTTCGCTCTGGTTGGTGAACCAGATGTACGCCTGGGTCTGCCTCTCGGTCTGCCCCATCTCCGGCTTCGCGTCACCCCCCGTGGCGAAGCCGGCCTTCAGATCGGCGGTGTGGCAGCGGGTCGGCTCGGCCTTGGCGGAAGCGGCCGAGGCCGGGACGGCGGCAGCGGCAGTGCCCGCGACGACAACGGCCGCAAGAGCCACGGCGGTGAGCTTGCTCTTCATGAAGTTTCAGGTTCCCCTCGAATACGAATCGGCGCGCGAGGTCAGTGCGCGCCTACGCACCTGAAGATGCGCGATGCCCGGGAGAGGTTCGGTGTGCCGGAGAACCTTTTTGCGCCGACTTCGAGGGCATCGACGGTGCCGTCCGAGGTGGTCTCGTTTCCGTGACAGCGCCCGAGGTGGCGGCCCCGCCCGGATGGGGTGGGGCCGCCCCGCCCGGATGAGGCCCTACCGCTGGTCCCGCCCGACGCCGTTATCGCGTCGGCGTCGCGGCCGGCGCCGGGGCGTAACCGGTCGGGCGGGTCGTGAAGGTGCCGCGGCCCTGGGTTCGGCTGCGCAACCGGGTCGCGTAGCCGAAGAGTTCGGCCAGCGGCACGGTGGCGGTGACCACCGCGGCGCCCGCCCGCGTGACCGAGCCCGAGACGCGGCCACGGCGTGCGGCCAGGTCGCCGAGGACGGTGCCGACGGCATCCTCGGGGACGGTGACCGTGACCTCGACGACCGGTTCCAGCAGGGTCATCGTCGAGGCGCTCAGTGCTTCCCTCAGGGCGAAGCGGCCCGCGGTACGGAACGCCATGTCCGAGGAGTCCTTCACATGGGTCGCCCCGTCGGTGAGGGTGACCCGCAGCCCGGTCACCGGATGCCCGCCGAGCGGCCCCTCGGCGAGGGCGTCCCGGCAGCCGGCCTCGACCGCGCGGACGTACTCCTGCGGCACCCGCCCGCCGACGACCGTCGAACGGAACTCGAAGCCCATGATCTCCTCCAGCGGCTCCACATCGATGACGACCTGCGCGAACTGCCCCGCACCGCCGTCCTGTTTGACGTGCCGGTGGACCAGACCGGACACCCCTCGGGCGACCGTCTCCCGGTAGGACACCCCCGGACGGCCCAGCGCGACCGCGAGCCCGTGGTCGCGCCGCACCTTCTCCACCGCGACCTCCAGATGCAGTTCACCCATGCCGGACAGCACCGTCTGGCCGGTCTCCGGGTCGGTGCGGACCACCAGCGACGGGTCCTCCTCGACCAGCCGCGCCAGCGCCGACGCCAGCCGGTCCGTGTCGGCGGGCCCCCGGGCCTCGACCGCCACCGAGACGACCGGATCGGCCACGGTCGGCGGTTCCAGGACCAGCGGAGCACCCGGCGCGCACAGGGTCGAGCCGGCCCGGGCCGACTTCAGCCCGACCACGGCGACGATGTCCCCGGCGATCGCCCGGTCCACCTGGGCGTGCCGGTCGGCACGCACCCGCAGGATCCGCCCGATCCGCTCGGTCCGCCCCGCGCTCGCGTCCAGCACCGTGTCCCCCTTTCCGATCGTTCCCGAGTACACGCGTAGGTAGGTCAGCCGTCCCGTCGCGGTGGCGTGCACCTTGAACGCCAGTGCAGCGAACGGCGCGTGCGGATCCGCGGCCCGCTCCTGCTCCGTTCCGTCGAGCGTGCCGCGCACGGCGGGCACGTCAAGCGGGGACGGCAGATACGCCACCACGGCGTCGAGCAGCGGTTCGATCCCCCGGTTGCGGTAGGCCGAGCCGCACAACACGACAACGCCGTCGCCGCTGCGGGTGAGGTCCCGCAGGGCTGCGGTGAGAGTCGCGGCGGAGAGCGTCTCCCGGTCGCAGAACTCCTCCAGCGCGGCCGGATGGCGTTCGGCGACAGCCTCCTCCAGGAGCCGGCGTCGCCGTAGCGCCTCCTCGTGCAGGGCGTCCGGAACCGGCCCATCGGTGGCCGTGTCACCATCTCCGTCCCAGGTCAGCGCGCGCATCCGGAGCAGGTCGACGACACCGGTGAACCCGTCCTCCGCGCCGATGGGCACCTGCACGACGAGCGGGGCCGGGTGCAGCCGCTCCCGGATCGAGGCGACGGCCGTGTCGAGGTCGGCGCCCGCCCGGTCCAGCTTGTTGACGAAGGCGATCCTCGGTACGCCGTACCGGTCGGCCTGCCGCCACACCGACTCGCTCTGCGGCTCCACGCCCGCGACGGCGTCGAACACCGCGACCGCGCCGTCCAGGACCCGCAGCGAACGCTCCACCTCGTCGGCGAAGTCGACGTGGCCCGGGGTGTCGATCAGGTTGATCCGGTGACCGTCCCAGGCACAGCTCACGGCCGCGGCGAAGATCGTGATGCCCCGATCGCGCTCCTGCGGGTCGAAGTCGGTGACGGTCGTGCCGTCGTGGACCTCGCCGCGCCGGTGGGTGGTGCCGGTGGCGTACAGGATCCGCTCGGTGACGGTGGTCTTGCCGGCGTCGACGTGGGCGAGGATGCCGAGGTTGCGGACGACGGTGAGGGCGTTGAGGTTGGTGCGCACGGCCCGGGGCCTTTCGGACGAGATGTGACAGGGCGGCGCGATTCCCGTACGGCGTGTCTGTGACGGCACGTCGAGGCGTGCCGTGACCGACCGTCAACACAAGCTGCTTTCACAGGCGTTGATGGTGTCGGTCAGATGGTCGTCACGGGCATCCGATGCCGGCCGCGCAGCGGGCACCGGACGGACGAAGACACGAGGATCACCTCGTGGAGGGAGAGGGGAACGACAACAGCGGTGCGGTAGCACACGGCCGGTCTCCCCTCGCTGGTCTGCCTCGTCTGCGCACGCGGGCCCGATGTGGTGGGCGGTGCGTGATCCGTGACGAGTGTAGGGAACCGGGGAGGGATGAAGCGCGGTATTTTCTCCGCGCTCCGGCCTCCCCCGCATTCCTGGCGTCAACCGCCCCCTACGGCCGCCAGCACCGCGTCCGTCAGCTCCGCGACCGACCGTCCGAGGCCCGCGTCGACGCGGTGCAGGCCCAGGCGGTCCACGGACTGGGTCATGAGGGTCTGGTAACGCTCCGTGCGGGCAAGGAACTTGTCCATCAGATGCCGTTCCTCCG
This sequence comes from Streptomyces sp. NBC_00076, assembly GCF_045041235.1. Taxonomy (NCBI): domain Bacteria; kingdom Bacillati; phylum Actinomycetota; class Actinomycetes; order Kitasatosporales; family Streptomycetaceae; genus Streptomyces; species Streptomyces sp. NBC_00076. Next base: position 8,866,101 of record NZ_CP108242.1, on the reverse strand, counting down.
CCGTCGCGGTCGCGTAGTGGCCGGACCTGTGCACACGCTCGCGTACGACGGCGGAGTCGGCGGTGAGCCAGACGGCTGCCGCCCGTGGGACCGTCACCTCGGCGACACGGGAGGGCCACAGCGCCGAACCCTCCAGAACCAGGCCCGTTCCTGAACCCGTTCCGGCCGCGTGGAGCGTGATCAGGTCCTCGATGCGGGGCCACAGCCGCTCGTAATGATCGAGGACCGACACGATCAGTTCATCGACGTCGAGGGACCGGTAGTGCTCGGCCACGTGCGGCGGCACCTCCCGCTCCGGCGTCCGCCAGGGGCGGCCGGGATGCCGGGCCAGCAGGTCCGTGGACCTGTACGCGAACCCGAGCCGTCCCGCCACTGCCTGGGCGACGGTCGACTTGCCGACGTTCGACGTCCCGCCGATCAGCACCACCCGGATGTCGTCCACACCCACGAGCCTACTGATCGTCACCGATCGTCCGATCGCGAAGGGTGTCGTGGACTGGAAAGCACACGTCAGGCGCGCAGGCCCTGGAGTCCGTCATAGGCGGCCATCAGCATGTCCAGACCCCGGGTGTCGTCCTCCGGTTCGCGCATCTGGTTCGTCACGTACGCCACCGTCATCCTGGACTCGGGTTCGATCATGACGAGCGAGCCGCCCCAGCCGCCCCAGCCGTAGGTGGTGCCGAACAGGCCGTACCCCAGACCCCAGCGCACCGGCATACCCAGAGAGCGGTCCTCCCCCGCGAACTGTTCCTGCCACGCGCGTTCGCAGCCCGACGCCGACAGCAGCGAAACACCACGCAGGGTTCCCCCGCACGCCATCACCGACTGTACGAGCGCGACGGAGCGGGCGTTGCCGAAGCCGCTCGCCGCGGGGATCTCCGCGCGGCGCCAGGCCACGCTGTTGCCGTCACGGACCCGGAGCCCCTGTCCTGCCTTGGGAGCCGGCCCGCCGCCCGGCGCGCTCGCAGTGTAGTCCTCGTCCCGCGACGGAGGCGGGACCGTGAGGGCGACCCGGTGGTCGTGCTCGGCGGCCAGCCCGATGTGGAAGTCCGCGCTCAACGGCCCGGTGACCTCGTCGGCGAGGAACGCACCGACTCCCCGGCCGGTGATCCGGCGAACGACCTCGCCGACCAGGAATCCCTGGGTGAGCGAGTGGTATCCGGCCGCCGTGCCGGGCTCCCACCGGAGTGCCTGGGCGGCGAGGCGCGCCGTGACGGACGGCCAGTCGTAGAGGTCCGCCGCGATCAGTGGTCCGTCCAGCTCGGGCAGGCCCGCGGTGTGCGAGAGCACATGCCTCACGAGCACCTTGTCCTTGCCCGCCGCGGCGAACTCCGGCCAGTACCGTGCGACCGGCGCGTCCGGGTCGAGTTCGCCGCGGTCGATCAGGATCAGGGCACACAGGGCCGTCATCGTCTTGGTCACGGAATAGACGTTGACGATCGTGTCCCGCTGCCAGGGGACCGTACGGTCCGCGTCCGCGAACCCGCCCCACACGTCCACCACCGGCTCGCCGTCCACGAAGACGGCGACCGAACCCCCCACGTCTCCGGCGTCCAGCAGGTCGGACAGCGCGTTCGGCACTGCCGTGAACAGATCGTCGTACGCGCCCTCGATGTCGGCCATGTCCGGTATTCAGCCCGCACCGCGCCGCTCCGGTCAACCGAATTAGCGGTGGCGTCACGCGTCTACCTCGGCGCTTCGGCATCTGCGGAGCCAACGACCCCGACGTAAAAACATTAATTAGTATTTATTCTTGACGTGGCTGAAACTCGCTGCTCATACTCGGAGCACCCGCCGCAGTGCCCCGATCTGCACTCTTTGCGGTGGTCACCCCCTTCGGTCTGGAGTGTTGCTATGAAGTTGGCCAGGCATCGGGCACGCAACGCCATCGGGGTCTTCGCACTGGTCCTGACAGGGATCGCTGCGACCGGATGCGGCGGCCGCGTGGGTGAGGGCGGACGCGTCGGGCTGGTCTACATGGATGCCCAGGGTTACTACGCGGGCGTACGCAAAGGCATGTTGGACTCCTCGCGGGAACTGGGCGAGGACGTGCAGATCCTCGAGATCAATGCTCAGGGCGATGCCTCGAAGGAGAGCAGGTTCGTCGACACGGTGAGCTCGGCGGGTGTGAAGGCACTGGTCATGTCACCGGTTTCGACCACCGCCTCGATCCCCGCGGTCAAGCTCGCCCACAACAGCGGCGTCAAGGTGATCTGTTACAACACCTGCCTCACCGACGAGGCAACCCGCAAGTACGTCAGCGCCTGGATCCTGGGAGACCCGGTCAAGTTCGGGGAGCTGGCCGGGGCGAAGGCCGCGGAGTACTTCGTCTCCCGCCACATCACCGCCCCTCGGATCGGCGTCATCAACTGCGAAACGGTAGAGGTCTGCCGACAGCGCCGGGCCGGCTTCCAGAAGGCACTGTCCGCCCAGCTTCCCCAGGCCCGCATCGTCGCCAACCAGCAGGGCACGACCATCGACTCCGCGGTCCAGGTCGCCGAGCGGGTACTGACCGCGCATCACGGACTCGACGCCTTCTACGGCGAGTCCGGCGGCGCGACGATGGGGGCCGTCCGAGCCGTCCGCCAGCACGGCCTCACCGGCAAGACCGTGGTCTTCGGCAGCGACATGACCACCGACCTGGCCCGCGAGCTGGTCGACAACCGGATCCTGAAGGCCGATGTCGACATCTCCGGGCGGGTCGTGGGAAAGATGGCCGCCGACACGACGGCACAGGTGATCAGCGGCGAGAAGCTCAGCTCTCAGATCGTCGCGGCACCGGTCGAGCTGTACTCCACCCCCGGCCAGGCACGGAAGTGGCTCGCCACGCACGCTGACGGCCTGCCGTAACCATCACGGCTGCCGGCGGCCTGCCGTGACCGGCACTCGGGCCGTGGCCGGCCGCGCGCCGGGGCCAGGACCGAATCCGCTTTCCCCACCGCACACGTGGAGACCCGATGACCTCAGCTGACCCCGCGCCGGGCCGCCCGGCCGGCCCCCCGGTGGCGACCGCGACCGGGCTGTGCAAGGAATACCCCGGCGTCCGCGCCCTCGACTCCGTCGACTTCACCATCCACCGTGGCGAGGTACGGGCCCTGCTCGGCCGCAACGGCGCCGGCAAGTCCACCCTCATCCGCCTGCTGTCCGGGGTCGAGACGCCCGACGCCGGTGGGGTGGTCATCGGCGAAGAGCCGCTGGGCGACGGCGGCGTACGCCGCGCGGCCGAACTCGGTGTGGCCACGGTGTATCAGGAACTCAGCCTGGTGCCCGAGATGACCGTCGCCGAGAACCTCTTCCTCAACGCATGGCCCAGGCGCGGCTCCGCCGGGATCGACTATCGGCGCATGCGACGCGAGGCCGCCGAGGTCCTCGGCGAGCTGGCGGTCCCCGTCGATCCCGATGCGCTGGTGGGCACGCTGCCGCTGGCGGAGCAACAACTGATCGAGATCGCCCGGGCGGTGCGCCGCCGCCCCCGGCTGCTCATCCTGGACGAACCCACCAGTGCGCTGGCGGCCGAAGAGGCCCACACGGTGCTGTCGGCCGTGCGCAGGATCGCCGACTCGGGTGTGGCGGTCATCTACGTCAGCCACCGGCTGGACGAGATCCGCCAGGTCGCCGGGAGCGTCACCGTCGTGCGGGACGGGCGGGTCATCGACACCGTCGACGTGCGGGACGCGACGACGGCGCAGATCGTCGCCCTGATGCTGGGCACCACCGTCAAGGAGGCCGCAGCGCTGGAACCCCGGACGGTGGACCGGGCCCGCACCCCGCTGCTGTCCGTGCGCGGCCTGGAACTGCCGCCGAAACTGCACGGGGTCGACTTCGACCTCTACGCCGGCGAAGTGCTCGGCATCGGCGGCCTGCTCGGCTCCGGGCGCAGCGAACTGCTGCGCGCCATCGCCGGATTCGAGCCCCGGGCGCAGCGGGTGATCGAGGTGGACGGGACCCGAGTCGCCCGGCCCACGGCCGCGGCGATGAAGAGACACGGCCTGGGCATGACCCCGGAGGACCGCAAGGGGGCGGGCATCGTCCCGATGCTTGGCGTGGGGGAGAACATGACGATGTCGTGGTTCGGAGGTGTCAGCCGGCGCGGCAGCATCTCGCCCGCCCTGGCCGAGCGCGCCGGACACGACCTGGTGGAGCGACTGTCGGTGAAGACGCCCCGGCTCTCCACGCCGATCGTCAACCTCAGCGGTGGCAACCAGCAGAAAGTCGTGATCGGACGGTGGCTGCACGCCCGCAGCCGCATCCTCCTGCTCGACGAGCCGACCCGCGGCGTCGACGTCGAGGCGAAGCAGCAGATCTACCGGTTGGTCCGCGAACTGGCCGGCAACGGAGCAGCCGTGGTCTTCGTCTCCGGCGAGCTGGAGGAGCTGCCCCTGGTGTGCGACCGCGTCGTGACGCTGCAAGGGGGGCGGATCAACCGCGAGTTCACCGCCCCCCACATCACCCTGGACAACATCATGGCCGCCACCATGGCAGTGGAAGTGTGAGGAACCCATGTCTACTTCGACCGTTGTGACCCACAAGCCCGACGGGTCCTCCGCCAAGGGCGCCGCGGCCTCCCGGCACCTGCTCCACCTCAACGAGCTGGGGCTGCTCGCCGCCATCGTCGTGCTGTACGTCGCGTTGAGCGCCAGTGCCGGGGGGTTCCTCGACACCGAGAACCAGTTGGGCATCCTCCGCGACGCCGCGAGCGTGGGCATTCCCGCGCTCGGAGTGACCTTGGTGATCATCGCCGGGGAGATCGACATCAGTGTCGGCCCGGCCGTGGCCTTCGCGTCGGTCATCTTCGCCAAGGGAGCCTCGGACTGGGATCTGGGCATCGCCGGGGCCCTGGTTCTCACCCTGGTGGCGGGCATCTTGTGGGGGGCCTTCGCCGGGTGGTTGCGGGCCCGGTTCGCGGTGCCCTCCTTCATCGCCACGCTCGGGTTGTGGAGCGCGCTCGGCGGCCTCGCCCTGTATGCGACGGACGCGCTGCCCGTCCCGCTGCCCGCCTCCTCCTTCGTCGACAGCCTCGGCGGCAAGGTGTTGGGAGTGCCCACTCCGGCGGTCGTCTTCATCGTGCTCTTCTTCGTCTTCTGGTTCATAGCCCGCCGCACCGCCTACGGTCGTTCCGTCTACGCGACGGGCGGCAATGCCGCGGCCGCTCAACTGGCCGGCATCCCGATCCGGCGCATCAGGGTCCTGCTGTTCGCCACGACCGGCGTGCTGGCCGCGCTGACCGGCATTCTCCTGGCCGCCCGGCTGGGTTCGGGCAACGGCGGCGCCGCCGCCGGGCTGGAGTTCGACGTGATCGCCGCCGTGGTCATCGGCGGCACGGCCCTGGCCGGTGGGCGCGGGAGTCTGATCGGGACGATGCTCGGCGTCATCTTCATCAGCGTGATCGCCAACGGCCTGGTGCTGCTGGGCGTCAACCCCTTCCTGCAGAACGTCGTACGCGGCGCCATCATCGTCGCCGCGGTCCTCGCCAACGTGATCATCAGCAGGCGGGGGAACACCATGCGCGTGTCATGAACAGCCGTCCGTTCTCCCGTACTTCCGTACGTCCGCCACACCTTCAGGGATCGTCATGAGCACCCCCACCTCACCCTCTCTGCCCGCCGAGATGCGCGGCGTCTATCTCCCCGGGGACAGCACCGCCGCGGTGCGCTCCGTCGGGGTGCCGGAGCCCGGCCCGGGGCAGGTCCTGCTACGGGTCGGCGCGGCCGGCATCTGCGGCAGCGACATCGGCTACATCTACCGGGAGCACAAGACGCACCGGGGCGTCGAGGGTCCCGCCTACCGCGGTGTGATCGCCAGTCATGAACCGTCGGGGACCGTGGTGGCCATCGGACCCGGAGTGCGCGCGTTCGGTGTCGGTGACCGGGTGGTGGTGTACCACATCGCCGGCTGCGGCCGGTGCGACGCCTGCCGCCGCGGTTACTTCATCAACTGCGGCTCCCCGGAGCGGGCCGCCTACGGCTGGCAGCGCGACGGCGCCGCCGCCGACTACCTCGTCGCCGACGAGTCGACGCTGATCCCGCTCCCGGATGAGCTGAGCTTCGTCGACGGCGCGCTGATCGCCTGCGGCTTCGGCACCGCCTACGAGGGGATCCGCCGGATCGACGTCAGCGGCGACGACGACCTGCTGGTGGTGGGCCTGGGACCGGTCGGGCTGGCCGCCGGCATGATCGGCCGCGGCCGCGGCGCCCGGCGCGTCATCGGGGTCGAGCTGTCCGAGGAACGGCGTGCGTGGGCGGACGGCCTCGGCGTGTTCGACGCCACCGTGGCGCCCGAGGAGGCCGGCCCGGTCGTCGCGGAGCTGACCGGCGGCCGGGGCGCGAGTACCGCGATCGACTGCTCGGGAAGCCGCCCGGGGCGTTCCACGGCCATCGAGCACATCGCCGAGTGGGGCCGGCTGTCGCTGGTGGGAGAAGGCGGCATGCTGGAGACCGAAGTGTCGGATCCGTTGCTGCACAAGCAGGTGACGATCTACGCGTCCTGGGTGACCTCTCTGCCCGCCATGTCGGAGCTGGCGCGCAGCCTGGTGCGTTGGGGGATGCGACCGGAGAGCGTGGTCAGCGACCGGTTCGCCCTCTCCGACGCGGACACGGCGTTCCGGCTCGCGGCCGGTGCCGGTCGCGGCAAGGTCGTCCTGGTGCCGGATCTCGATGACTGAGCGGACGAACGACCAGGCGCTGCGCGGAGACGGGGTGGAGGCGGTCCGCAGCACGGTCGGCCCCTATGAACTGGTCCGCCTCGACGCCGGAGCGATACAGGTCACCGTCGTGCCGGCGCTCGGCGGCCGGCTCCTGTCGTTGACGCTGCACGGCCGCGAATTCCTGTACCGCAACGGACGGTTGCTGGACGCCGGTCTGCGCCCGCGCCCCGGTGTCCGGCCGGTCCCGCACGACGGTCCGATGTCGGCCTGGCTGAACTGGGGCGGCGACAAGACCTGGCCCGCACCGCAGGGCTGGGACGGGCCCGACCAGTGGGCGGGCCCGCCGGACCCGGTCCTGGACTCAGGTCCGTACGAGCTGCGGCTCACGGTCCGGGGGCGAACCGCCCAGGCGGTCATGACCAGCGGAGTCGAGCCACGGACGGGGCTGTGCGTCGAGCGCCGCGTCGAGGTCACCGCGGGGCGGACGGTCTTCACGCTCGAGAACACCTTGACCAACGAGTCGGACCGGCCCCGCCGGTGGGCGGTGTGGAACGTGACCCAGCTGGCCGGCACGGCTCCGGGGTCCTACCCCGCGGGCGGTGTCTACGTGGGAACCGCCGGTTCGGGGCGTCCGGAGACGGTCGATCTGATCGCGGGCACCGGCCGCCCGCACGTGCACCGCACCGGCCGTGGCACGCTGCACGTCCCGCACCAGGACGTGGTCGGCAAGGTGGGCTTCCCCGACGCCGCCGGGTGGCTGGCGCACGTCGCTCCGCAGGGCACGCTGACCCAGCGGTTCGAGGTGTCCCCCGCGGCCCGTTACCCCGACGCCGACTCGCGGGTCGAGGTGTGGCTGGAGCATCCGCTGGACGCACCTCTGGAGCACTTGGGGGGCTTGCGTCCCCTGGACCGGGTCGTGGAGTGCGAGACGTTGGGCCCCCTTCAGGACCTTACTCCCGGGCAGTCGACGCGGCTGACCATGGAGATCGGGGTGGGCGCGACCGCAGGCCCGGTCGAGGCGGCGACCCCCTGGGGCTTCTGGTCACGACTCCCCCGGCTGGAGGGCGGGCGGCTGGCCGGGGTGTTCGTGCCGTTCCGCGACGGGTTCCTGACGGCCCGTCCGTCCCGGGGAGACGGTGAGCCGGTGCGGTGCGGCACGTTGGTCGCGGGGGAGGCCTGCGCGTTCGATGTCCGACCGGGCCGGATGGCAACAAATGGGGCGGGCGCGACGGTCGTGGCCTCGGCGCCGGACGGCTCGGATGCGACGACGGTGGGGGTCGTCGAGGCGCAGCAATCCGAAGAATGATCACTGATCCATGCGACATGCGACGAGGACCCCGACCGTAAGGCCGGGGTCCTCGTCTGCGTAACGTCAGTGACTGTTGCTTGTGTCCGAGGGGGGACTTGAACCCCCACGCCCGATAAAGGGCACTAGCACCTCAAGCTAGCGCGTCTGCCATTCCGCCACCCGGACCAGGTGTCCGTCGCCTGGACGGGGGTGTTCCCCGCGGCGACATGGACAACAATACCAAGCTTTCGGAGTGCCTTTCACCTGCGTTTCCGTCGCGCGAGCGGCGCTCCCGGACGGGCGGCGGCGGTGACCCTAAGGTCTCACCATGAGCGACTGGATGGTTACGCACGGCCCGGCAGCGGGACGCCGACCACGGGCGCTGTCTCCGCTCAGGGAACATCTGCGGGACACGTTCTGGTTCGCGCCCGCCGCGGCCATGCTGTGCGTCGTCGTCGTGTGGGCGGTGGCGTCGGAGATCGACGCCGCACTCGTCAGGGCCCTTCAGGACGAGCACGAGTACGACACGATCGAGGAGCTGCTGAAGTTCGCCAACGACGCGAGAACCGTGGTGACCACGGTGAGCTCCGCGATGATGACCTTCATCGGCGTGGTCTTCAGCATCTCGCTGGTCGCCGTGCAGATGGCGAGCGGCCAGTTCAGTCCCCGAGTGGTACGGATCTTCGTACGGAGCCGGATCACCAAGGCCACGTTCGCCGTGTTCCTGGCGACCTTCGTGCTGACGCTGCTCGTCCTGACGGCGTACGGCAGCGAAGATGACCCCCGGCGCGTCACCTCGGTCCCGCTGGTGCAGTCGGGCGTCACCGTCGCGATGGTGGGGCTGAGCCTGCTGCTGTTCGTGATGTACGTGAACTCGACGCTGGGGCTGATGAGGATCAGTCACGTGATCGACCGGATCGTCGGCGAGTCCTTCCGGGTCGCCGCGACGATGCCGGTGGGTACGTCCGCGGACGAGGGGGCGCTGGGGCCGGTGACCGGATGGATCGCGCACGACGGGCGGGCCGGGGTGCTGCGGGACGTGAACATCGCGCGGCTGGTGCGCACGGCCCGGCAGCACGAGGTCGTGCTGCGGCTGATCCCCCGGATCGGGGACTTCGTCGTCCCGGGGACGCCCGTCCTGGCGGTCCACGGCGGCCGGACGCCGCCCCGGCGTGCCCTGCGCTACACGGTGTCCGTGGGGGTGGAGCGGACCTTCCACCAGGACCTCGGCTTCGGGCTGCGCCAACTGTCCGACATCGCGCTGCGGGCCCTCTCCCCCGCGGTCAACGACCCGACGACCGCCGTACAGGCCCTGGACCGGATCGTGCAGTTCCTCGCCGCGGTGTCCCGGCGCCCGCTGGACGCGTCGCTGCACCGGGACCGGCGGGGCAAGGTGCGGCTGGTGCAGCCGGTGCCGGGCTGGACCGATCTGGTGGATCTGGGGTTCACCGAGATCCGGGGCTGCGCCGTGGGGAGCCCGCAGGTCACACGGCGTCTGCTGGCCGGGCTCGACGATCTGGCCCTTCTCGCCCCCGAGGAACGGCGGGCACCGTTGCTGCGGCATCGGGCGCTGCTCGCGCAGGCCGTCGAGCGCCACACTCCGGCGCCCGCGGACCGTGCCTTCGCCCTCCGGCCGGACCGGCAGGGCATCGGTTGAGGCGACGCGTCGGCGGTTCGTCGTGGGGGATCCCACCAGTGCTCCGGCACTGATCGTCAGCCATGCCGACCCACCGACAGAGGTATGCGGCACGGCTGACGATCGGGTTTCTCACGGCATGAGGTGGTAGTCCGGGAAGTTCCCGGGCAGCCGCTCCCCCGCCGGGCCCCGTGTCACGGCACGCACCAGCAACTCGCCGCCGACGAACGCGCCGCGCCAGGACGCGCCGAACCCGCCGAACAGTTCGTCGCGGTCGCCCCGCGAGCGCGGTGTGCCGTGGCCGACCTTGAACGCGCGGATCTGCGGGGCCAGCCGTTCGAAGGTCGCCCGGTCGTCCGTGCACAGGGTGGCGACCAGCGCGCCGTTGGAGGCGTTCATCGCGGCCAGCAGCTCCGCCTCCGTGTCGACCAGGACGATGGTGTCGACCGGGCCGAACGGTTCCGCGTGGTGCAGCGGGGAGGACGGCGGCGGGTTCAGGAGCGTGACCGGCTGGACGTACGCCGAGGTGTCCTGTCCGGGCAGGAACCGGGCGTCGCGCTGTCGGCCCCGGTGCAGGGGGACGGCACCGCGCTCGACGGCCTCGGCGACCTGGTCGTGCAGTTCCTTGGCCTTGGCCGCGTTGATCACCGGTCCGAAGTCCAGCTCCGGGTACGGGTCGTCAGGCTTCTCGACGGCCAGCGGGTGACCGACGCGCAGGGTGCGGACCGCCGGGAGGTAGGCGGCCAGGAACTCGTCGAACAGTTGCCGCTGGACGACGAAGCGCGGGTACGCCGTGCACCGTTGCTTGCCGTAGTCGAAGAGCTTGGGAACGACCGCGGTGAGCGCGTCCCAGTCCGTGTGGTTCCAGATGCCCCAGGTGTTGAGTCCCTCCTGTTCGAGTACGTGTCGCTTGCCCAGGTCGGCGACGGCCGTGGCCACCGCGGCGCCGGTGTCGCGACCGCCGACGAAGGAGACGCAGCCGATCTCCGGTGCGCGCACCAGCGCCTTGGACAGCTCGCCCCCGCTGCCGCTGACCAGGGTGACGGGAATCCCCTCGCGGGCGGCGAGCGCGCAGGCCAGCGTCAGACAGGCGACACCGCCGTCGGTCGGGGTCTTGGCGATGACCGCGTTGCCTGCCAATGCCTGTACCAGCACTGCGTGAACGAGCACGCTCATCGGGTAGTTCCAGCTGGCGATGTTGGACACCGGGCCGTCCAGCGGAACCCGGCCCGCCAGCATGGGCTCGATGCCGTCGACGTACCAGCGCACACCGTCGATGGCCCGGTCGACGTCCGCCTGCGCGAGCCGCCAGGGCTTGCCGATCTCCCAGACGAGCAGCAGGGCGAGCAGTTCGCGGTGTTCGGTGAGGGCGTCGAGGGTGGCGGCGACGCGGGCGCGGCGCTCGTCGAGGGGGATGTGGCGCCAGGCGCGGTGCTGGTCGAGGGAGGCGCGGACGGCCTGTCGGGCGGTGGCCTCGTCCAGTCGCGGCGGGCCGGCAATCGGACTGCCGTCGACCGGACTGGTGGAGGGCAGGGTGCGTCCCTCGGCCCGCCAGACGGAGCCCCAGAGGTTGAGGACACGGTCGTCCCGGAAGGCCTCGGGGGCGACGGCGAGGCAGCGGTGCCAGGCGTCGGCCCAGGAGGTGCCGGACTTGAGGGTGAGGGTGGGGACTTGGGCTTCGGCGTGGGTGTTCGGGGCGGGAGTGGGTGCCATCGTTTAGCTCCGCTCACGGTGCACGGTCGGGGGCGGGGGTGCATGGCTCGTCGTGCGCACGGGTCGCTCGACGAGCGTGGACGACGGGGCGCTCGGGCGGGCGCTGACGATCGTAGGGAGGAAGGTAGTGATGTCGGCTGGTGCGGGACAGTCACCCCACGTCAACTCCTGGTGGTGTCACGCTCGGTGTTCAGTCGGTCGAGCACCAGTCGGGCCGTGTCCGTAGGTGTGCCGCCCACCTGGACGCCGGCCGCTTCCAGCGCCTCCTGCTTGGCCCGCGCGGTGCCGGACGAGCCGGACACGATCGCGCCCGCGTGTCCCATGGTCTTGCCCTCGGGCGCGGTGAAGCCGGCGATGTAGCCGACCACGGGCTTGGTGACGTGTGCGCGGACGTACGCGGCGGCTCGTTCCTCCGCGTCGCCGCCGATCTCCCCGATGAGGACGATCAGTTCTGTGTCGGGGTCGTCCTGGAAGGCGGCGAGGCAGTCGATGTGGCTGGTGCCGACGACCGGGTCGCCGCCGATGCCCACGCACGTCGAAAAGCCGATGTCGCGGAGTTCGTACATGAGTTGGTAGGTGAGCGTGCCGGACTTGGACACCAGTCCGATACGGCCCGGCTTGGTGATGTCGGCGGGGATGATGCCCGCGTTGGACTGGCCGGGGGTGATCAGGCCCGGGCAGTTGGGGCCGATGACGCGGGTGCCGTTGCGCTTCGCGTACGCCGTGAATGCGACGGAGTCGTGGACCGGGATGCCCTCGGTGATGACGACGGCGAGCCCGATGCCCGCGTCGGCTGCCTCCACGACGGCGGCCTTGGCGAAGGCGGGCGGCACGAAGACGACGGTGACGTCCGCTCCGGTCGCCCGCATGCCGTCGGCGACGGACCCGAAGACCGGCACCGCACGGTCGTCGAAGTCGACGGTGCGCCCCGCCTTGCGCGGGTTGACGCCGCCGACGACGTTCGTGCCGGCCGCGAGCATGCGGCGGGTGTGCTTCATGCCCTCGCCGCCGGTCATGCCCTGGACGAGGACCTTGCTCTCCTTGGTCAGGTAGATCGCCATGTCCCGTCTCCTCAGGCTGTGATGGCGAGTTGGGCGGCACGGCGGGCGGCGCCGTCCATGGTGGTGACCTGCTGGACCAGCGGGTGGGCGCGCTCGTCGAGGATGGCGCGGCCGCGCGCCGCGTTGTTGCCGTCCAGGCGGACGACGAGCGGTTTGGTCAACCGCACGCTCTGAAGTGCCTGGACGATGCCGTCGGCGACGGCGTCGCAGGCGGTGATCCCGCCGAAGACGTTGACGAGGACGGATTTCACGGCGGGGTCCGAGATGATGACGGACAGCCCGTCGGCCATGATCCGGGCGGAGGCGCCGCCGCCGATGTCGAGGAAGTTGGCGGGGCGGGCGCCGCAGCCCGCGACCACGTCGAGGGTCGACATGACCAGGCCGGCGCCGTTTCCGATGATGCCGACCTCGCCGTCGAGCTTGACGTAGGTGAGGCCCTTGGCGGCGGCGGCCGCCTCCAGCGGGTCGTCGTGCGCCGTGCCGTCGTCGCCCCAACGCGCCTGCCGGAAGCGTGCGTTGTCGTCCAGGGTGACCTTGCCGTCGAGGGCGAGGATCTGTCCCTGCCGGGTCCGGACGAGCGGGTTGACCTCGACCAGGACGGCGTCCTCGCGGACCAGTACCTCCCACAGGCGTACGAGGACGTCGACGGTCCGCGGCGGCAGTCCGGCCGCCTGGGCGATCTCTGCGGCCTTCGCCGAGGTGACTCCCTCGGCCGGGTCGATGTGGACACGGGCGACGGCGTCCGGCCGGCCGGCGGCGACCTCCTCGATGTCCATGCCGCCCTCCGCGGAGGCGATCGCGAGGAAGCGGCCGACCGCGCGGTCGAGGACGTAGGAGACGTAGAACTCTGTCTCGATGTCCACGGGTTGGGCGAGCATGACGGTGCGGACCGTGTGGCCCTTGATGTCCATGCCGAGGATCTGACGTGCCGTGAGCTCGGCGGCGGCCGGGTCGGCGGCGAGTCGGACACCGCCCGCCTTGCCCCGACCACCGGTCTTCACCTGGGCCTTCACCACGACGCGCCCGCCCAGCCTGCGGGCGATCTCGCGCGCCTCCTTGGGCGAGTCGGTGACCTCCGCCCGCGGCACCAGGATGCCGTGTTCTTCGAAGAGTTGCCTTGCCTGATGTTCGTACAGGTCCATCTCGGCTCCCGTCTGGAAAGTCATCGCGAGGCCGAACTCCGATGACTGAAAGTGCCGCACGCCCCCTGGACACCACCCACCGGATGCGGGATAACAAGCTTCATACAGTATTCGTCGACTGTATGCAATGTACCGCGAGAGTGCTCCAACCCCCTACGAAGGGACAGGACTTCGCCATGCCCGACGACACCCAGGACCTGATTTCCGGTGGTCATCTCGTTGCCAAAGCCCTGAAGGCAGAGGGGGTCGATCGCATCTACACACTGTGCGGCGGCCACATCATCGACATCTACGACGGCTGCGTGGACGAGGGCATAGAAGTAGTCGACGTCCGTCACGAACAGGTCGCCGCCCACGCCGCCGACGGCTACGCGCGCCTCACCGGCAAGCCCGGCTGCGCGGTCGTCACCGCGGGTCCCGGTACGACCGACGCCGTCACCGGCGTCGCCAACGCCTTCCGCGCGGAGTCGCCGATGCTGCTGATCGGCGGTCAGGGGGCGCTCACCCAGCACAAGATGGGGTCCCTGCAGGACCTGCCGCACGTCGACATGATGACCCCGATCACCAAGTTCGCGGCGGCCGTGCCGGACACGGCCCGGGCGGCGGACATGGTGTCGATGGCGTTCCGTGAGTGCTACCACGGCGCGCCCGGCCCCTCCTTCCTGGAGATCCCTCGTGACGTCCTCGACGCCAGGGTGCCGGTGGCCAAGGCGCGCGTGCCGAAGACGGGCGCCTACCGCGCCTCGACCCGCTCGGCAGGCGACCCCGAGGCGATCGAGAAACTCGCCGACCTGCTGGTGCACGCGGAGAAGCCGGCGATCCTGCTGGGCAGCCAGGTGTGGACGACCCGGGGCACCGAGGCGGCCATCGACCTCGTACGCACCCTCAACATCCCCGCGTACATGAACGGCGCGGGCCGCGGCACCCTGCCGCCGGGCGACCCGCACCACTTCCAGCTGTCGCGCCGGTACGCCTTCTCCAACGCCGACGTCATCGTGATCGTCGGTACGCCCTTCGACTTCCGTATGGGCTACGGCAAGCGGCTGTCTCCGGACGCGACCGTCGTACAGATCGACCTCGACTACCGGACCGTCGGCAAGAACCGCGACATCGACCTCGGGATCGTCGGCGACGCGGGCCTGGTGCTGAAGTCGGTGGCCGAGGCGGCCTCCGGGCGCATCAACGGTGGGGCGTCCAGGCGCAAGGAGTGGCTCGACGAGCTGCGGGCCGCCGAGCAGACCGCGATCGAGAAGCGGCTGCCCAGCCTGAAGTCCGACGCCTCGCCGATCCACCCCTACCGCCTGGTCAGCGAGATCAACGACTTCCTCACCGAGGACTCCGTCTACATCGGCGACGGCGGCGACATCGTCACCTTCTCCGGTCAGGTCGTGCAGCCCAAGTCGCCGGGCCACTGGATGGACCCGGGCCCGCTCGGCACGCTCGGCGTCGGCGTCCCCTTCGTGCTCGCGGCCAAGCAGGCGCGGCCCGACAAGGAGGTGGTGGCCCTCTTCGGTGACGGCGCCTTCTCCCTCACCGGCTGGGACTTCGAGACCCTCGTCCGCTACGACCTCCCCTTCGTCGGCATCGTCGGCAACAACTCCTCCATGAACCAGATCCGTTACGGCCAGGCCCAGAAGTACGGCCAGGAGCGCCAGCGGGTCGGCAACACCCTCGGCGACGTCCACTACGACAAGTTCGCCCAGATGCTGGGCGGTTACGGCGAGGAGGTCCGCGACCCCGCCGACATCGGACCGGCACTGCGGCGCGCCCGTGAGTCGGGCAAGCCGTCGCTGATCAACGTCTGGGTCGACCCGGACGCGTACGCCCCCGGAACCATGAACCAGACCATGTACAAGTGAGGTGGCCGCCATGACCGGCACGACGGGAACACCGCCCAAGGCTCTCGAAGGCATCCGCGTCCTGGACATGACCCACGTCCAGTCCGGGCCCTCCGCGACCCAGTTGCTCGCCTGGCTCGGCGCGGACGTCGTCAAGCTGGAGGCGCCGACCGGTGACATCACGCGCAAGCAGCTGCGCGACCTCCCGGACGTCGACTCCCTCTACTTCACGATGCTCAACTGCAACAAGCGGAGCATCACCCTCAACACCAAGACCGAGCGCGGCAAGGAGATCCTCACCGAACTGATCCGGCGTTCCGACGTCATGGTCGAGAACTTCGGACCGGGCGCGGTCGACCGCATGGGCTTCACCTGGGACCGCATCCAGGAGATCAATCCGCGGATCGTCTATGCCTCCATCAAGGGGTTCGGGGACGGCCCGTACACCAACTTCAAGGCGTACGAGGTGGTCGCGCAGGCGATGGGCGGGTCGATGGCGACGACCGGTTTCGAGGACGGGCCGCCGCTGGCGACGGGGGCCCAGATCGGGGACTCGGGCACGGGCGTCCACGCCGTGGCGGGGATTCTCGCGGCGCTGTACCAGCGGGAGAACACCGGGCGCGGTCAGCGGGTCAATGTGGCCATGCAGCACGCTGTGCTCAACCTCTGCCGGGTGAAGTTGCGCGACCAGCAGCGCCTGGCACACGGCCCGCTCGCTGAATATCCCAACGACGACTTCGGCGACGAGGTTCCCAGGTCCGGAAACGCGTCCGGCGGCGGTCAGCCCGGCTGGGCGGTCAAGTGCGCGCCGGGCGGCCCCAACGACTACGTGTACGTCATCGTGCAGCCCGTCGGCTGGCGGCCGCTCAGCGAGCTCATCGGCCGGCCCGAGCTGGCCGACGACCCCGAGTGGGCGACCCCGGAGGCGCGGCTGCCCAAGCTGGGCAAGATGTTCCAGCTGATCGAGGAGTGGTCCGCCACGCTCCCGAAGTGGGAGGTGCTGGAGAAGCTCAACGCGCACAACATCCCGTGCGGGCCGATCCTGTCCACAAAGGAGATCATCGAGGACCGGTCGCTGGTCGCCAACGAGATGGTCGTCACCGTGCCGCACCCCGAGCGGGGCGAGTTCCGGACGGTGGGCAGCCCGCTCAAGCTCTCCGACTCCCCCGTGGACGTGACCAGTTCACCGCTGCTGGGCGAGCACAACGAAGAGGTCTACGTCGGCGAGCTCGGTCTCGGCGACGAGGAGCTGCGCCTGCTCAAGTCGAACGGAGTGATCTGACGTGATGGCCGAAGACCGCGCCCTGAGGGTGCGCACGCTCCTCGACTCCGTACTGGTCGAGGGACGGACCGCGCTGACCGCGCCCGAGGGCAAGGTGATCGCCGACGCGTACGGGATCGCCGTACCCGGCGAGGAGTTGGCGACCGACGTCGACGAGGCGGTGGCGTACGCGGCGCGCTTCGGGGGACCGGTCGTGATGAAGATCGTCTCCCCGGACATCCTGCACAAGACCGACGCCGGTGGCGTGATCGTCGGTGTCGAGGGGGCGGCGGACGTACGGGCCGCTTTCCACCGGATCGTCGACAACGCGCGCGCGTACGACGCGGACGCCCGCATCGAGGGTGTACAGGTCCAGGAGCTGCTGCCGAAGGGGCAGGAGGTCATCGTCGGTGCGGTGACGGATCCGACGTTCGGGAAGGTCGTGGCGTTCGGGCTCGGCGGGGTGCTGGTCGAGGTCCTCAAGGACATCACGTTCCGGCTCGCGCCCGTCGACGCCGACGAGGCGCTGTCCATGCTGGACTCGATCCGGTCGGCGGAGATGCTGCGCGGGGTGCGCGGCGCACCCGCCGTGGACCGGTGGGCGATCGCCGAGCAGATCCGGCGGGTGTCCCAACTCGTCGCGGACTTCCCGGAGATCGCGGAGGTGGACCTCAACCCGGTGATCGCGACGCCGGAGGGTGCCGTCGCCGCCGACATCCGGGTCATCCTCGCCGAGTCGCAGCCGCCGGCCCGCCGCAAGTACACCCGCGACGAGATCCTCACGTCCATGCGCCGCCTGATGCAGCCGAGCGCGGTCGCCGTGATCGGTGCCTCCAACGAGCAGGGCAAGATCGGCAACTCGGTGATGCGCAACCTCGTCGACGGTGGCTTCGCCGGCGAGATCCATCCGGTGAACCCCAAGGCCGATGACATTCTGGGCCGCAAGGCGTACAAGAGTGTCACGGACGTTCCCGGTGAGGTGGATGTGGCGGTCTTCGCGATCCCCGCCAAGTTCGTGGCCGCGGCCCTGGAGGAGGTGGGACGCAAGGGGATCCCGAACGCCGTACTGATTCCCTCCGGTTTCGCGGAGACCGGCGAGCACGAACTCCAGGCGGAGATCGTGGCGATCGCCGAACGGCACGGCGTACGGCTGCTCGGTCCGAACATCTACGGCTACTACTCGACGTGGCAGGACCTGTGCGCCACGTTCTGCACCCCGTACGACGTCAAGGGCGGGGTCGCGCTGACCTCGCAGTCCGGCGGCATCGGCATGGCCATCCTGGGCTTCGCGCGCACCACGAAGACGGGTGTGTCGGCGATCGTGGGTCTGGGCAACAAGTCGGACCTGGACGAGGACGACCTGCTGACCTGGTTCGGCGAGGACCCGCACACCGAGTGCATCGCGATGCACCTGGAGGACCTCAAGGACGGGCGCGCCTTCGTGGAGGCCGCCCGGGCGACCGTGCCGAAGAAGCCGGTCGTCGTCCTCAAGGCGGGGCGTACGGCGGCGGGGGCGAAGGCCGCCGGGTCGCACACCGGAGCGCTGGCGGGCGACGACGCCGTGTACGAGGACATCCTGAAGCAGGCCGGTGTCATCCGGGCGCCCGGTCTCAACGACATGCTGGAGTACGCGCGCGGGCTGCCGGTTCTTCCCGCACCCAAGGGCGACAACATCGTCATCATCACGGGCGCCGGCGGCAGTGGCGTACTGCTCTCGGACGCGGTCACCGACAACGGGCTGTCGCTGATGGAGATCCCGCGGGATCTGGACGAGGCGTTCCGCAAGTTCATTCCGCCGTTCGGGGCCGCGGGCAACCCGGTGGACATCACCGGGGGCGAGCCGCCGTCGACATACGAGGCGACGATCCGGCTGGGACTGGAGGACCCGCGCATCCACGCGCTGGTGCTCGGCTACTGGCACACCATCGTCACTCCCCCGATGGTCTTCGCGGAGCTCACCGCGCGCGTGGTGGCCGAGTTCCGGGAGCGCGGCATCGAGAAGCCCGTGGTGGCCTCGCTCGCGGGCGACGTCGAGGTCGAGGAGGCCTGCCAGTACCTCTACGAACGAGGCGTCGTGGCATACCCGTACACGACGGAGAAGCCGGTGGCCGTCCTCGGCGCGAAGTACAGGTGGGCGCGAGCGGCCGGCTTGTTGGGGGGCGGTTCATGACGTAGGTGAACGCGGGGCGGGCCGACGGTGCGCGTCGGCCCGCCCCGGGACCCGAGCGCACACGAAAGGCATGGGACAGGGGGCGCTGGCCGGCACTTTCGACGCAAGGGGTGCAACACATGACAACCACCGACTTCTCGACGTC
Organism: Streptomyces sp. NBC_00076; assembly: GCF_045041235.1. Lineage (NCBI taxonomy): Bacteria > Bacillati > Actinomycetota > Actinomycetes > Kitasatosporales > Streptomycetaceae > Streptomyces > Streptomyces sp. NBC_00076. The sequence continues at coordinate 8,847,204 of NZ_CP108242.1, read as the reverse complement.
CGTCCCCTACAGGGAGGTGACGGACCGCAACGGCCGGGTGTACCGGATCGGCGAGACCGACCGGGACATCATGGGCCGGCCGCGATGGACCATGGTGCTCTTCCCGTGGATGGGCATGCTGGGCATCAGCTCCTCGGAGTACGCGTTCACGTCGGCCGAGGACACGCTGCACGCGGCCCACCTCTGGAACAGTGGGCACATCTTCTGGCTGATGGGCGTCTGGGTGTTCTTCCAGGCCGCCGTCGCCTTTCCCGCCGGACAGCTGCGGGAGAGCGGGAGGCTTCCGGCGCGGTACGCGATGATGCTCGGCGCGCTGGGCACGATCTGCGGCTACCTCTCGCTGGCGTTCGCGCCGCACGTGATCGTCGCCTACCTCGGCTTCGGCATGTTCAGCGGCATCGGCGCCGGTCTCGTCTACGCGACCTGCGTGAACATGGTCGGCAAGTGGTATCCGGAGCGCAAGGGCGGCAAGACCGGCATGGTCAACGGCGGCTTCGCCTACGGCTCGGTGCCCTTCGTGTTCCTGTTCACCTCGTACATGGACCTGGGCAACTACGAGGGTGTCCTCGTGACGGTGGGCCTGATCTGCTGCGCCGTCGTGGCGTTCGCCGGGTGGTTCTTCAAGGACCCGCCGAAGAACTGGTGGCCCGCGCACGTCGACCCGCTCAGGCTGACCGACGACCCGAAGATCCGCCGGGCACTGGAGAAGAACCCGCCGGCGGTCAAGCAGTACACACCGAAGGAGGCTTCCCGCACACCCGTCCTGTGGATGATGTGGTTCTGTCTGCTGTGCACCGCCGGCATCAACATCTTCGGCATCGCCTTCCAGGTGCCGTTCGGCAAGGACATGGGCTTCGCGGGCGGGATCGTGGCCACGGCGATGTCCCTGAAGGCCATCGTCAACGGCACGGGACGCGGTGTGATCGGCTGGATCTCCGACAGGGTCGGCCGCCGCAGGACACTGATCATCGTGTGCCTGGTACTGGGGACCGCGCAGTTCGGAGTGCTCGTCTCCGGCCAGATGGGCAGCATGCCGTTCTTCCTGTTCTGCTCGATGGTCTCCGGCTTCGGCGGCGGGGCGATCTTCCCGCTGTTCGCCGCCATGACGGCGGACTACTTCGGCGAGAACAACAACGCCTCCAACTACGGAATGGTCTACAGCTCGAAGTTGATCTCGGGCCTGGTGGGATCCGGGGTGGGCGCGGTCGTGGTCGACGCGTGGGACTACGAGGGCGCGTTCGTCATAGCGGGCTCCGTCGGGCTGGCCTCCGCGGTTCTGGCGCTCTTCCTGAAAGCACCGGGCAGGCCGAAGGCCCGGCGAGTCGTACCCAACCCGCAACCGCTCGGCGAGGAGATGGCGTGACATGACGGCTGACCCCGTCGCACCGAACAGCTCGGCACAGTACGGCGCCGCGAACCGTCCCTACCGTGAGGTGACCGACGCGCACGGCCGCGTCTACCGCATCGGCGAGACCGATCGGGACATCCTCGGTCACTCCCGCACACTCATGGTGTACCTGCCGTGGATCGCCATGATGGCCATCAGCGTCTTCGAATACGCGTACGGCTCGGCGGAGGACACCCTGTCCCACGCCCACGGCTGGACGCAGAGCAACACCTTCTGGATCCTCAGCGTCTGGGTGTTCTTCCAGGCCGGCATCGCCTTCCCCGCGGGCTGGCTGCGCGAGAAGGGCATCCTGACGGCCCGCAAGGCGATGTACGCCGGCTCTTTCATGTGTGTCGTCGGGTTCCTCGCCCTGTCGCACATGGACAACGTGTGGCTGGCGATCCTCGGGTTCGGCGTCGTGGGCGGTGTCGGCGCCGGGCTGGTCTACGCGACCTGCATCAACATGGTCGGCAAGTGGTTCCCGGAGCGGCGGGGCGCCAGGACCGGCTTCGTCAACGGCGGGTTCGCGTACGGGTCGCTGCCGTTCATCTTCATCTTCAACTACGGCTTCGACACGGCGAACTACCACCGGGTGCTGGACCTCATCGGCTGCTACATCGTGATCGTGGTCTTCGCGTGCGCCTTCTTCTTCAAGGACCCGCCGAAGAACTGGTGGCCCGCGGAGGTCGACCCCCTGACGTTCTCCGGCGACCGGAAGAACGCCACGAGCCTGGCAAAGAACCCTCCGGCAGTACGGCAGTACACGCCCAAGGAGGCCATCCGGACGGGAATGCTGCCGCTCATGTGGCTGTCCATCGTGCTGACCGCCGGTGTGTCGATCTTCGGAATCTCCTTCCAGGTCGACTTCGCCAAGGAGGTCGGGTTCGGACCGCTGGTCGCCGCGTCGTCGATGGGTGTCATGGCGGTCATCAACGGCGTCGGGCGCGGCGTGGTGGGCTGGCTGTCCGACAGATGGGGCCGCAAGCCCACCCTGGTGTTCGTCATCGTGGTCCTCGGGCTGGCGCAGTTCGGCGTGATCTGGGCCGGTGACGTCCGCAGTGAAGGGCTGTTCCTGTTCTTCGCGTTCCTCTCCGGTTTCGGCGGCGGCGCCTTCTATCCGCTGTTCGCGGCCCTGACGCCGGACTACTTCGGGGAGAACTACAACGCCACCAACTACGGGCTGGTGTACAGCGGCAAGCTGATCAGTGGTCTGTTCGGCGGCGGTCTGGGCTCCATGGTGGTCACGGCCTGGGGCTACAACGGCGCGTACGCGCTGGCCGGCGGTGTGTCGATGGTGGCGGCGGCGCTCGCGCTGCTGCTGCGGCAGCCGGGGAGGACATCCGGGGTCGCCAGTTCCGCGGAACCTCAGCCGACCGGCTGATCCGTCGCCCACGTGAGGAGGCCCTCCCCGATGCGGGGAGGGCCTCCTCACGTCGTGCTCACCCTCCCGTCAGCACTTCTCCCGCAACGAGTGCAGGTGGGCGCTCGAACGGCGTGCGAAGGTGAGGGACTCGGTCGGGTTGTCGTGCTCGGCCTGCCAGTGGTGGGCCAGGCGTTCGCCGCGCAGCCGGGTCACGGCGGAGATGAACCGCTGGTAGTCGATGTCGCCGTCACCGACGTCGGTCATCCGGTAGCCGTACTGGTTCGCCGGGTCGCTCACGCCGTCCTTGACGTGGAAGAGCGGGTAGCGGTCCGGCTGCTCGAGGACGTAGTCGAGCGGCTCGAAGGGGGCGGGGGTGCCGTCGGGCCGCTTCGAGAAGCGGAACTGGCCCGAATACGCCCAGAAGATGTCCATCTCCAGGAAGACGAGGTCGGGGTCGGTCTCCGCGAGCAGCACGTCGTAGAGGCGGACCTTGGGGTTGTCGGTGGCGAAGGAGAACTCCTCCGAGTGGTTGTGCTGGTAGAACTTCATGCCGCGCGCCCGCGCCGCCGCGCCGTAGGTGTTGAACTCCTCGGCCGCCCGCTTCCACGCGTCGACCGTGGAGCCGTAGCGGAACGGGCCGGAGGCGGTGCCTATGTGCTTGAGACCCAGCGCCTGGGCGTCGTCGAGGACCTTGGTGAGGTTCTGGGCGAAGGTGTAGGCGTTCGGGTCGTCGGCGTAGTAGCCGACGTGGCTGCCGATCGGATTGAGACCGTGGTTCCGTGCCAGCCGCTTGAGCTGGGCGAGCGTGATCGGGCCCGCCGAGCCCTGGGTGTACCCGGCGAACTCGACCTCGTCGTAGCCGTACTTCGCCAGTTCGGCGAAGACGGGCGCGAAGCCCAGCGTGGAGACCTTGTCGCGCAGGCTGTAGAGCTGGATGCCGAGTCTGCCGGGCGGCAGGACGGGACGACCACGGCCGGCGGCGGAGGTGTCGGCGGCGGTGGCTGCCGTGGCAGGTGAGGCTGCGGCACCGAGCAGTGCGGCGGCGGTGGCGCCCGCGGCCACGCCGAGCATGCCGCGTCGGGTGAGGCGGTGGGTGAGTTCGGGATCCGTCTGGGAGGTGCGGCTCATGCGTGGAACTCCTCGGTGTCGGAGGGCGTTGTCAGTGGTGAGTGCTTCACTTGTGACCAGTCGGGACAGACGGGTCGGACCGGTCAGGACAGACCGGCCAGGTGGAGCAGCAGTGCTTTCACGTCGGTGGCCGCGACTCGGCCGTCGACAGCGTGGGGGGTGGAGCAGATGAGGAGCGGACCGTCGTCGTCGCTCGCCGGGAGGCGGCCGTGGCTGCCGCGAATAGGTGAGGGATCCAGCGGCACGACCGCCATGCGGTAACGCAGCCCGAGTTTCTTGCGGGCCAGCGCCGTCGCCGCCTTGACCTTCACATAGGGGTCGAGCGGGTCCATGAAGAGTTCGACCGGGTCGTAGCCGGGTTTGCGGTGGATCTCGACCAGTCGCGCGAAGTCGGGCGCGCGGTCGTCGTCGAGCCAGTAGTAGTACGTGAACCAGGCGTCCGGTTCCGCGACGGCGACGAGTTCGCCCGCGCGCGGATGGTCGAGGTGGTGGGCCTTCTTGCCCTCGTCGTCCAGCAGTTGCTCGATGCCGGGCAGTCCGTCGAGGGCGTCCCTGGTCGCGTCCAGGTCTTCCGGCCTGCGGACGTAGACATGGGCGATCTGGTGGTCGGCGACCGCGAAGGCGCGGGATGCCATCGGGTCGAGGTATTCCATGCCGTCCTGCGTGTGCACCTCGAGCAGGCCGGCGCGGCGCAGGGCGCGGTTGATGTCGACGGGGCGGTCCGCGCGGGTGATGCCGTACTCGGACAGCGCGACGACGGTACGGCCCTCGGTTCGGGCGTCGTCCAACAGCGGGGCGAGGGCCGCGTCCAGGTCGGCGGCCGCCTTGAGGGAGCGCGGGTCGTCGGGGCCGAAGCGCTGCAGGTCGTAGTCGAGATGCGGGAGGTAGCACAGTGCCAGGTCGGGGTGGCGGGTGCGCAGGATGTGCCGGGTCGCGTCGATGATCCAGCGGCTGGAGACCAGGTCCGCGCCGGGTCCCCAGAAGTGGAAGAGGGGGAAGGTGCCGAGTGTGTCGGTGAGTTCGTCGTGCAGGGCCGCGGGCCGGGTGTAGCAGTCCGGTTCCTTGCGGCCGTCGGAGTAGTAGATCGGACGGGGAGTGACGGTGATGTCGGTGTCGGCGCCCATCGCGTACCACCAGCAGATGTTGGCGACGGTGTAGCCGGGGTGCGCGCGACGGGCGGCGTCCCAGAGTTTGTCCCCGGCGACCAGACCGTTGTGCTGCCGCCACAGGAGTACGTCGCCGAGTTCGCGGAAGTACCAGCCGTTGCCGACGATGCCGTGCTCCGACGGGTGGGTGCCGGTGAGGAAGGTGGACTGGGCCGCGCAGGTCACGGCGGGCAGGACGGTGCCGAGGGGCGCGCGGGAGCCGGACTGGCCGAGCGTCTTGAGGTGGGGCATGTGGTCGAGGAGACGCGGGGTGAGGCCGACGATGTCGAGGACGAGGAGGGGCACGGGGTGCTTGGCGCCGCCCTCGGTGTCGGCGTCGGGGTGGGCCCGGGCGGACGTGTCGCCTTCGGCACCGGGAGAGGCGGGGCTGCTCATGGGAGTTCCTTCAGGCCGAGGTCGGTCAAGAGGTCGCGGGCCAGGGCGAGTTCGGCGGCGATACCGTCGGCGAGCTGCGCCCGGCCGCGTGGCCTGAGCTCGGGCGGGAGCGTCTGCCAGGTGTAGGTCTCGACCTCCAGATGGCGGGTGAGGGGGTTCGGGCCGCCGACGAGCCGGGTCAGGGCGGTCTTCAGGACGGGGAGCGTGGAGGTGAGGGGCGCGGCGGGGGCCGCGTGCAGGGGGACGTGGAAGTGGGCGCGCCAGGGAGCCCCTTCGGGGAGGGTGTCGCCGGCGAGGGCCTCACCGAGGTCGTCGGTGCCGCGCAGGCCGGCGGCGGTGGCGGTGCGGGTCTGGTGCAGGAAGCGGGGTTCGTCGAACGCGGCGAGGGCCGCACGGACCTCGGGCAGGTGCGGGTGCTCGGCGTGCAGGGCGGCCGAGAGCTGGGACTTGACGACGGGGATGCCTGCTTCGACGAGTGCGTCGATGGCGGTGTCCGGGTCTTCGAAGGAGGTGGCGAGATGGCAGGTGTCGACGCAGATGCCGATCCGGTCGTGCGCGATCGCGGTCAGCGGGGTGATGGCGTCGTGGGTGGTCTCGACGACGCAGCCGGGTTCAGGCTCCAGACCGAGGCGGATGGAGCGTCCGGTCAGCTCCTCCAGGGCGTCGAGGCGTTCGGCGAGGGTGAGCAGGGCGGTGCGGGCCGCCTGTGCGGTGCGCTGGTCGTGGGCGGTGCGCCAGGCGAGCGGGAGGGTGGAGATGCTGCCCTCGGTGACGTCGTCGGGGAGAAGTTTGGCGAGGACGCGGGCCAGGGCGGTGGTGTGGTCGAGGCGTTCCGGGTCGGCCCAGTCGGGTTTGTAGACGCGGTACTTGACCTCCTCGGCGCCGAATCCCTGGTACGGGAAGCCGTTGAGGGTGACGACTTCGAGGCCGCGTCGGTCGAGTTCGGTGCGCAGTCGCCGCAGCGCGGACGGGTCGCTGACGAGGGCGTGCGCCGCGTCCCGGGCGAGCCACAGACCGATGCCGAGCCGGTCGCGGCCGAGGCGGCGGCGCACGGGTTCGCAGTGGTCGCGCAGTTGCGCGAGGACGCCGTCGAGGGTCTCGGCGGGGTGGACGTTGGTGCAGTAGGCGAGGTGGACGATGCTGCCGTCGGGGTGCCGGAAGCGCATCGCTCACTCCCCTCCGCGCAGGACGGAGTTGCCCTCGTGGGTGCCGGACGTGTCCGGCACGTCGAGGATCAGGCGGCCACTGAGGCCGTAGAAGGCGACGGGGTTGCGCCACAGCACCTGGTCGACGTCGTCCTCGCCGAAGCCGCTCGCCAGCATGGCGTCGGCGACGCCGCGGGTCTTGAGGGGATCGCTTCTCCCCCAGTCGGCGGCGGAGTTCACGAGCACCTTCTCGGGGCCGTACTCCTTGAGGATCACCACCATCCGCTCCTCGTCCATCTTGGTGTCGGGATAGACGGAGAAACCCAGCCAGCAGCCGCTGTCCCTGGCCTCTTTGACGGTGGTCTCGTTGAGGTGGTCGACCAGCACCCGTTCGGGCGGCAGGGCGGATTCCCGGATCACGTCGAGGGTGCGGCGCAGGCCCGCGAGTTTGTCGCGGTGCGGGGTGTGGACCAGGGCCGGCAGTTGGTGGTCGGCGGCGAGCTGGAGCTGCGCGGCGAGGGCGGTGTCCTCGGCCGGGGTCATCGAGTCGTAGCCGATCTCGCCGACGGCCACCACCTGGTCCTTGACGAGATACCGGGGCAGTTCGTCGAGGACGGGGACGCAGCGCGGGTCGTTCGCCTCCTTGGGGTTGAGGGCGATCGTGCAGTGGTGGGCGATGCCGTACTGGGCGGCCCGGAAGGGCTCCCAGCCCAGCAGCGAGTCGAAGTAGTCGAAGAAGGAGGAGGGCGAGGTGCGGGGCTGGCCGAGCCAGAAGGACGGCTCGACGACGGCGCGGACGCCCGCGGCTCGCATGGCCTCGTAGTCGTCGGTGGTGCGGGACGTCATGTGGATGTGGGGGTCGAAGAGGCGCATCAGGACTCCTTGCCGTCGAGGCCGCGGGTGCCGGGGTCGGCGGGCGGCGTGGGCGTGGGGCCGGTCAGGGCCAGGACGCGGCGCAGGTCTTCGGGGACGGGGCGGCCGGCGGCGGTGCGTTCCGCGGCGTAGTCGTGGAGCATGCGGGCGAGTTCCGTGTCGGCGCGGGCGCGGTGGTCCAGGCCGGCCACCTCCACCAGGGGCACGCCCGTGAACAGGCATTTCAGGACGGCGTGCCGCCAGGCGTGGGCAGGCAGGCGCCGGGCGGCGTAGGGGCCGACGGCGGCGGCCAGGAGCCGGGTGTCGTTGGTGCGCAGGGCGTCCTCGACAAGCGGGAGCGCCTCGGGTCCGGGCACCAGGTGGGGCAGTGCGTACAGGACGGCACGGCGTTCGGCGGCGGTGCCCTGGGCGTAGACGCGGGAGAGGGCGTCCGGGTCGGCGCGGGCCGCGTCGAGGATCAGGACACGGACGGCGTCGGCGTACTCCGGGCCACAGCGGCGTCCGGCTTCGGCGAGCCGGAGCTCCCACACGGAGATGGGCCCGTTGGTGCGGGGGCGGGCGGCGGCCTCACCGAGTGCCTGCTCCAACCAGGCATGAGCGGCCTCGTCGAGGCCGGCGACGACCTGGTCGTGCAGGTCGGACGGCAGGGTGCGGGCGAGGGTGGTGCCCTGGATGCCGACCGCCTCGGACGCCGGGTGGGCGTGCGCTCGGGTCATGGGGTGCTCCCTTGTGAGGGCGCGGCTGCGTGACGGAGATACGGAAGGGAGAGTTCGGCGAAGTGAGGGCCCGCGTGGGAGTGGCGGGGCAGTTCGACGACGGTCAGGCCCTGGTAGCCGGTGGCGGCGAGGGCGGAGAGCACCGGCGGGAAGTCGATCTCCCCGTCCCCGAAGGGGAGGTGTTCATGGACGCCGCGGCGCATGTCCTCGATCTGGACGTGACGCAGCCACGGAGCGGCGGCGCGTACGCAGTCGGCGGGCGGCAGCGGTTCGAGGCACTGGCAGTGGCCGATGTCGAGGGTCAGGCCGAGAGGCTCGGGGTCGCCGAGGGTACGGCGGAGCCGGTGGAAGTCCGCGAGGGTGGCGAGGAGGTGACCTGGTTCGGGTTCCACGGCGAGGGGGACGCCGACCTTGGTGGCCGCGTCCAGGACCGGGGCGAGCGCCTCGGCCAGGCGCTTCCATGCCGTGTCCTCGTCCGTGCCGGTCGGGGTGGTCCCGCTGAAGCAGTGGACGGCGTGGGCGCCCAGGTCGGCGGCGACACGGACCGCGCGGATCAGCAGGTCGACGCGCCGGGCGCGGTCGTCGGGGTCGGGGTCCAGCAGGGAGGGCCCGTGTTTGCGGCGCGGGTCGAGGACATAGCGGGCGCCCGTCTCGACGGTAGCCGTCAGGCCGAGCTGGTCCAGCCGGTGCGCGAGGCGACGGGTGCGGGCCGGGAGGTCCGGGGCGAGCGGGTCGAGGTGCATGTGGTCGAGGGTCAGACCGACGCCGTCGTAGCCGAGGTCGGCGAGCAGGGGCAGGGCGTCGTCGAGTCGGAGGTCTGCGAGGCCGTTGGTGCCGTAGCCGAAGCGGAGGGCGGTGGTGTCGGGACCCGCGCCGTTCGTCGGGTGGAGGGGCTCGGAGTTCATGTGACGCTCACCTTCCTCGCGAATCGCGCCGCGAGTGGGGCGAGGGCCGCGGTGAGCAGCGCGGTGACGGTCGCGCCGGAGCGGGCGGCGAGGGCGGACTGGAGGGGGATCATGGCGCGGATGCCGCCGACGACGGCTCGTTGGGTGAGCGGGGGTGACGGATTGAGGGTGGCGTGGAAGTAGGGGCGGGCAGCGGTGGTGGCGTACGAGGTGGCGAGAGTGGTCGCCAGAGCGGTGCGCAGGGTGCCGACGGCAGCGGGCTCGAGGGTGCCGGACCTGGTGCCCTCCCTGCCGTCGGGCCTGTCGCTCGGCCCGGTGGTCGGGGGTACCAGGAGTCGCGTGAGTAACGCGGTCGTGGCCAGGGCGCCGAGGGGAGCCAGAGGTGAGCCGCCCTGGGTTTCCCTGCGCGAGACGGTGGTGACGGCGAGGGTGTGCGTGCTCAGCAGGGCGGCGGACGGCAGGGCGCGGCGCACGCGGCTCGCGGCAGCCGACGGTACGGCGGAGGGCGCGGTGTTCCTTCCGGCTCCGGCCGTGCCCCTGGTGCCGACGGTCGCAGCGGGCTTCCTGCCGGTGCCGGTACGACGAGTCGTGCCCCTTGCCTTGCCCTTCCCCCTCGTTCCCGTGGTCGCCGCGGCGCCGAGCAGCAGGTCGAGGCCACGCGCTGTCGCCATGGCGAAGGGGCCTGCCGGCGTGTGCTTCAGAGCGAGGTCGTACGCCCAGACGGTCGCGGCCAGCGGAGCCGCCACGGCGAGGGCGGGCCGGCCGGCGCAGGCTGCCAGGGACAGGCCCGCGCCGGTGAGGGCGCAGGCTGCCGTGAGGGCCGCGGTCGGACGGATCCGGCCGGAGGGGAGGGGACGGTGCGGACGCTCGGCGGCGTCCTCGGCCCGGTCGGCCCAGTCGTTGAGGGCCATGCCCGCCTCGTACAGGCACAGGGAGGAGCAGATGGCGAGCAGGGTACGGGAATCGGCTCGTGCGCCTGCCGCGGCAGCACCCGCCAGGGCGTCCCCGGGGACGGTGAACAAGGCCGGGAGGCGCAGCAGTGCAGCCCAGGCGTCGGCCCGGCCGGCCCTCTGTGAGGGCCCGGCGCCGCCCCGCCCGGCGGGGGCGCCCGGGGAGACCGAGGCGTGCGATCGGGTGCCGCGGGTCGGTGTGACCGGACCACCGGATCCAGTGACACCGGCCGACGTGACCGGAGCGTCCGACCCGGCGACACCGGCCGACGCGACCGGCGCGTCCGACCCGGCATCACCGGCCGGGGGTACGACCGGGACACCCGCCCCCGCTACACCTGCCGGTGCGACCGGCACCTCCACCCCATCCGCACCAGCCGGGAGTGCGTCCGGGACACCGGTCCCAGCGCCACCGTCCGAGGGTGCGCCCGGCGCGTCCGACCCGTCGTCGTTCAGGCTCTCGGCAGGTGGCGGGTCGGGCGGGCCGTTGGGGCCGGCGGAGTCGATCGGCCGGACGGCGCCGTTCATGTGTCCGGGCTCCGGTTCGGTCCGGCCGCCCATCAGGCTTCCCCCCGCTCGTCCGCCGCCGGGCCCGGGATCTCTCCGGCCCGCTCCCGAGGACGCGGACCGGAGCCTCCGCCCCGCAACCGCTCCGCGAATCCCAGAAGTGCCGCGTACTGTTCGCCCAGCGCCGCCGGACCCTTGCCCACCGGGTCCTTGAAGTAGAAGCCCAGTTCGCTCAGTGGTCCGGTCAGGCCCTGTTCGTGGGCGCGGGCGGTCAGCCGGGCCAGGTCGAGGACCAGGGGGGCGGCCAGGGCCGAGTCGCAGCCCTGCCAGATGGTCTGGAGGATCATGCGTGCGCCGAGGAACCCGTCGAAGGCGATGTGGTCCCAGGCGGTCTTCCAGTCGCCGAGCACGGGGACGTCGTCGATGTGGACGTCGCCCTCGGGGACGGTGCCGAGGGTGTCGGCCAGCACCCTCTCCTTGCCCGCGTTCTTCGCCGCGGCGGCGGCCGGGTCGGCGAGGGCGGCTCCGTCGCCGCCGCCCAGCAAATTGGTGCCGGACCAGGCGCGGACGGCGAGGGCCCGCTGCGCGAACATGGGGCCCAGTACCGAGCGCAGCAGCGTCTGGCCGGTCTTGCCGTCGCGCCCCGCGTAGGGCAGCCCGCTGGTCGCCGCCCGGGCCGCGAGCGTGGGGTGGTGCAGTCCGGTGGAGGGGGTGAAGTTGACGTAGGGGCAGCCCGCGCGCAAAGCGGCCGCGGCGTACAGCGAACTCGGGGGCAGGGACTGGCCGGTGGCCACAGGCTCGGTGGAGGCGACGTTCACCACCACCGTCCGCGCCAGTCCGTGTCGTCGTACGAAGTCTTGTAGGTCCGCGGCGAAGGCGGCGATGAGTTCCTCCTCGCTCCGCGTGTCGCCGGGGAGCGGGCCGCCCGGTGCGATCTCCCGGTCGGCGGCGGCGAGTTCGGCCTGAACCGCCTCCACGAGGCCGGGCGGCAGAACACCGCCCGCTGCGAGCGTTTCCGCGCGTTTGGGCAGCGGGCAATCCACCGTGTCATGGCCGCCGAAGACCAGCGAGTCCAGCGGCGGCAGGCCGCTGTCGGCGAACGCGGGAGTCTCGGTGGCCAGGCCCGTCGGCGGGTGCAGGCCCGCCGTCACTGCGGCGCAGCCCGCCACGACGGTGGTGGCGACGGAGCCGCGGGCGCCGATCAGCCAGACACCGACGCGTGGTGCGGAAACGGACGCGGACATGGGCAGCCTCCTTCTCGAACACGACGTACGACACACGACGCATGACCCACGACGCACGACCCACGACGTGGGCACTCCGAGGTGGGGAAGATGACGGCGGGCGGAGGTCCGGCGTCCCCCGCCCGCCGTCGCTCACTCGCCCTGCGAAGCCGTGCGTGCCGGGGACTTCGCGGGCAGTTCCTTGATCCGGATGTCGCGGAACGCGACCTGGTCGTCGGCTCCGTGGTTCTGGATGCCGATGTGTCCGTCAGCCAGGCTGCGGGCCGGATCGGTGCTGGTGAAATCGTTGATCTTCACGCCGTTGAGCCAGACGCGGAGGCGTTCGCCCTCCACCCGGATCTCGTACGTGTTCCACTCCCCCGGCGGGTTGAGCGCCCGGTCGCGCCTGCCCAGGTCCGCGGACTGGAAGCCGTAGACGGACCCGGTGGTCTTCTCCGGGACGTCGGTGGCGTCGATCTGGATCTCGTAGCCGTTGTTCACGGCGGACCACGGGTCGTCGGAGGGCGGGAAGCCCACGAAGACCCCGGAGTTGTCGTCGCCCGCCGCGCCGGCCGTCTTCCAGTCGAGCTTCAGGGAGTACGCCCCGAAGCCGCGGTCGGCGTACCAGAGCATGCCCATCCCGCCGGACGACGTGAGCGTGCCGTCGGCGTCAAGGGTGAAGGAGCCCGGGCCTGCCTGCTTCCAGGCGGAGAGGGAGCCCTGGCTGCCGTCGAAGAGCGGACGGTATCCGGTCTCCGGCCGGCAGTCCGCCTGGGCCTCGCCGACCGCGTACCGGATTCCGCCCAACAGGTGCCGACGGAACGCCGGTTCGGCGTAGGACTCCTTCGTGTGACCGAGGCCGGTGTAGAAGGCGCGGCCGCCCTGGTAGGTCTGGCACCAGGCGATCGGATGATCCCCGTTCATCGTGCCGCCGGTGTACGACGACTCGTCGAGGGAGGCGAGGACGTGGGCCCGTTCCCGGGGGTTGGAGCGGTAGTTGTACCACTCGTCGGTGCGTTCCCAGGCCCGCGGGAGCCCCGAGGTCGCCGGGTGCGCGCCGTCCTCGACGGTCACCGTCGCGGACTGGATCGCCGGGTGCGACTGGAAGTAGGCGCCGGCGAGGCCGCCGTAGAACTCCCAGTCGTACTCGGTGTCGGCGGCCGCGTGGACGCCGACGTAGCCGCCGCCCTGGTGGATGTACCCCTCGAAGGCACGCTGCTGGGCGGGACCGAGGACGTCTCCCGTGGTGGAGAGGAAGACGACCGCGTCGTACCGCCGCAGGTTGCGCGCCGTGAACGCGCCCGCGTCCTCGGTGGCGTCGACCTTGAAGCCGCCCGTCTCGCCCAGTTGCCTGACCGCCGCGACGCCTTCGGGGATCGAGTCGTGCCGGAAGCCGGCCGTCTTGGAGAAGACCAGCACCCTCGCGCTGTCCGCGACCTCCGAGGAGGCGGCCCCCGAGGACGCGACCTCCGAGGAGGCAGGCTGTGCGCCGGCGGGTTGTGATGACGCGGTTTGCGAGACGCAGCCCAGGAGCAGGGCCGCGCCCACAACCGCCGTACTGAAGCGCCCGGTTGAGCGCATGAGGATCACCTCCTCTCAGCTCGTGGTGAAGACGAAGTCGTCCACGTCGTAGAGGGCTCCGGTGCCCCTTCCCTTGAAGACCAGGAACAGCGTGGTCGTGCTCCTGGGGGCGCGGGAAAGATTGGCGGTGACGTCCTGGAAGGTGTCCCAGCCGCCGGTCGCCGGGACGGTCGCCTTGCCGAGCAGGGTGCCGCGCGCGGAACCGGCGCGGATCTCCAGGGTGCCGCCCGCGCCGCCCGAGGAGACGCGTGCGGTGATCTTCTTGGCATTGCTCAGCACGTACGGCGTGAAGGAGATCCAGTCGCCGTTGTTGATGTCGCCGACGGTGTTGCCGCCGTGCGCGGTGTCCTTGGCGATGACCGAGACGCCGGAGGAGTCGCCGAAGTGCTCGGCCTGACGGTGCCGGGGCTGGGCGACGCTCTGGTCGTGCGTGGTGAGCGAGGCCTGGCCACCGCCCCCGCCGTCGGTGTACTCGGCGTCGACGACACCGAAGATGTTGGCGTCGTCGTCGTGGCCGCCGTCGGCGCTGGTCTGGAGAGTGCCGGTGCAGCCCTCGGCCGAGGTGATCGGGTGTCCGTGGCTGTCGTGGCCGAGGACGAAGTTGACCTTGACCTTGGAGCAGTCGATGGTGCCGTCCTCCGGGTCGGTGACCTTCACCTTGAAGGGGATCGCGTCACCGAAGCTGAACAGCGCGCCGTCCTTGGGGAGTTCGAGAGTGACCTTGGGCGCGGTGTTGCCCACCACGATCTGCACGCTCGCGCTGCCGGTGCGGCCGGACGGGTCCTTGGCGGTCAGGGTCGCCGTGTAGGTGCCGTTCTTCCGGTACGTGTGCGTCGGGTTCGCCGCCGTCGACTTGCCGCCGTCGCCGAAGTCCCAGCTGTAGGTGAGGGCATCGCCGTCCTGGTCGGATGTGCCCGCGGAGGAGAGGCTCACCCTCAGCGGTGCCTGGCCCGAGGTGCGGCTCGCCGCGGCCTGCGCGACCGGGGAGTAGCCGTCGGTGGCGTTCTCGATGCGGTACAGGGCCGAGTTCTCGTCGCCGCCGAACCAGGCGAGGCCGTAGTCGAGCACGTACAGCGCACCGTCCGGCCCGAAGGCCATGTCCATGATCTGGGTGCCCGTCCACGGAACGTCGTTGATCGACTGCACGGTGCCGTTGTCGTCGCTGCTGATCCGCTTGATCCAGCGGCGGCCGAACTCCCCGGCGAAGAAGTCGCCGTCGTAGGCCTCGGGGAACTTCACGGGCGAGTCGAGCGCGGGGTCGTAGTGGTAGACCGGGCCGCCCATCGGGGACTCGGAGCCGGTGCCGAACTCGGGCAGGGATCCGTCGTCGTACGGGATCCAGGCAGGCTGGGCCGGCGGGAGGTCGGTCAGGCCGGTGTTGTGCGGGGAGGTGTTCTTCGGGGCGGCACAGTCGAAGGCGGCGCCGGAGGCTTTGGTGGCGAAGTCGTAGTCGACGTAGGCGTCGTTGTCGCCGGTGCAGTACGGCCAGCCGAAGTTGCCCGGGTCGGTGACACGGGCAAACTCGACCTGGCCGGCCGGTCCGCGGGCCGGGTCGGCCGCGCCAGCGTCGGGGCCGTAGTCACCGACGTAGAGGATGCCGGTCTTCTTGTCGACGCTGAAGCGGAACGGGTTGCGGAAGCCCATCGCGTAGATCTCGGGCCGCGTCTTGTCCGTGCCGGGCGCGAAGAGGTTGCCGTCGGGGATCGCGTACGAGCCGTCGGCGTTCACCTTGATGCGCAGGATCTTGCCGCGCAGGTCGTTGGTGTTGCCGGCCGAACGCTGGGCGTCGAAGGCGGGGTTGCGGCCGTCCCGCTCGTCGATGGGCGTGAAGCCGTCCGACTGGAAGGGGTTGGTGTCGTCGCCCGTCGACAGGTACAGGTTGCCCGCCGCGTCGAAGTCGATGTCGCCGCCGACATGGCAGCACAGGCCGCGGGAGGCCGGGATGTCGAGGACCTTCTTCTCGCTGGCGTTGTCGAGGGTGCCGTCGGCCTTGAGCACGAACCGGGAGAGCCGGTTGACGCCGTCGAAGGGGGCGAAGTCGGCCGCGGTGCCGGTCTCGGGCGCGTCACCGGCCGGGGTGTCCAGCGGGGGCGCGTAGTAGAGGTAGATGAAACGGTTCTCTGTGAAGTTCGGGTCGACGCCGACGCCTTGGAGGCCCTCCTCGTCGTGGGAGTGGACGTCGAGTTTGCCGACCAGACGGGTGGTGCCGGCCGCGTCGGTGAGGCGGAGCTCGCCGTCGCGCGAGGTGTGCAGGACGGAGCGGTCCGGGAGGACGGCGAGCGACATGGCCTCGCCGACCTCCGGTTCGCCCTTGGCGAGGGTGACCTGCTGGAAGTTCTCGGCCGCCGCGGCCGGATCGGCGGGCGCCTCGGCCGGGCCGGTGACGGCTGCGCCGGCCTGCGGTGCCGTGAGGGTGAGGGACGCGCCCGCCAGCAGGGCCCCGCTGAGCAGGGCGGCCGTCTTACGGAAGGACAGTCGTCGTCTGTGGGTCTTGTTCCTGTCGGTGCTGGTGCTGCCTTCGTTCGTGTGCACGGGTGCCTCCAGAAGGGGCCGGTTTTCCATGCGGGTGCCTTGCGCCGGGGTGCGCCGTCACCCCGGAACTCACATAAGGAAACGAGGTGTTGGTCTAGTCGTTGCCGCCGAACGCCGCGTCGAAGGAAGCCGACGGCGGCTCGAAGTCGAATGCCTTGAGGTGCTTCAGTGCCTCGGGGGCGCCCTGGAGCCGGTCCATGCCGGCGTCCTCCCACTCCACGGAGACCGGGCCCTGGTAGTCGATGGAGCGCAGCATCCGGAAGACGTCCTCCCAGGGGACGTCTCCGTGGCCCGCGGAGACGAAGTCCCAGCCGCGGCGTGGGTCGCCCCACGGCAGATGGGAGCCGAGGCGGCCGTTGCGGCCGTCGAGCCGCTTGCGCGCCTCCTTGCAGTCGACGTGGTAGATCCGGTCGCGGAAGTCCCACAGGAAGCCGACCGGGTCGAGGTCCTGCCACACGAAGTGGGAGGGGTCGAAGTTGAGGCCGAAGGCGGGCCGGTGACCAACAGCCTCCAGGGCACGGTGCGTTGTCCAGTAGTCGTACGCGATCTCGCTCGGGTGGACCTCGTGCGCGAAGCGAACGCCCTGGGCGTCGAAGACGTCGAGGATGGGGTTCCAGCGCTCGGCGAAGTCCTCGTAGCCGCGGTCGATCATCGACTCGGGGGCGGGCGGGAACATGGCGACCAGGTGCCAGATCGCGGAGCCGGTGAAGCCGATCACGGTGTCGACGCCGAAGGCGGCCGCGGCCCGGGCGGTGTCGGCGATCTCGGCGGCGGCCCGCTGCCTGACGCCCTCCGCCTCGCCGTCGCCCCAGATCCGGGCGGGCAGGATCGCCTGATGACGTTCGTCGATGATGGCGTCGCACACCGCCTGGCCGACCAGGTGGTTGGAGATCGCCCAGCACTTGAGTCCGTACTTGTCGAGCAGTTGATGGCGCGAGTCGAGGTACGAGGGGTCCGCGAGCGCCTTGTCGACCTCGAAGTGGTCGCCCCAGCAGGCGAGTTCGAGCCCGTCGTAGCCGAAGTCGCGGGCCAGGCGGCAGACCTCTTCGAGCGGGAGGTCCGCCCACTGACCGGTGAACAGGGTGAATCTGCGTGGCATGTGCGTACGCCTCCTCAGCTCGCGACGGGTGTGTAGACGGAGTTCTTCTCCGCGCTCTCCTCCACGGCCGCCAGCACGCGCTGCACCTGCAGCCCGTCGGCGAAGGAGGGTTCGGGGCGGCGGCCCTCGTCGATCGCGTGCACCAGGTCGCGGGCCTGGTGGACGAAGGTGTGCTCGTAGCCGAGGCCGTGGCCCGGTGGCCACCAGGCCTCCAGGTAGGGGTGCTCGGGTTCGGTGACCAGGATGCGGCGGAAGCCGGCGTGCGCTCCGGGTTCCGTGCCGTCGTGGTAGGAGAGTTCGTTGAGGCGTTCCAGGTCGAAGGCCAACGAGCCGCGTTCGCCGTTGAGTTCGATCCGCAGGGCGTTCTTGCGGCCGGTGGCGTAGCGGGTAGCCTCGAAGGAGGCGAGGGCGCCGGAGGTGAAGCGGCCGGTGAACACGGCGGCGTCGTCCACGGTGACCTGCCCGGTGCCGGTGGCCGAGACGGCGGCCAGGCCGCTGGTCGGTCCGCCGGGCAGCGGGCGTTCCCGGACGAAGGTCTCGGTGAGCGCGGAGACTCCGGCGAGGTGTTCACCCGTCAGGTACTGGGCGAGGTCGACGATGTGCGCCCCGAGGTCACCGAGCGAACCTGAGCCCGCGAGTTCCTTGCGCAGCCGCCAGGTGAGGGGGAACTGCGGGTCCACCAACCAGTCCTGAAGGTACGTCACACGTACATGTCGCAGCGCACCGAGACGGCCTTCGGCGACCATGGAGCGGGCCAGCGCGGTGGCGGGCACGCGCCGGTAGTTGAAGCCGACCATCGCCAACTGACCTCGCCGGTACGCCGCTTCGGCCGCGGCGGTCATCGTCTCGGCCTCCTCGACGGTGTTCGCGAGGGGCTTCTCGCACAGCACGTGCTTGCCGGCGGCCAGCGCGGCGAGGGCGATCTCCGCGTGGCTGTCGCCGGGGGTGCAGATGTCGACGAGATCGACGTCGTCCCGTTCCAGCAGGGCCCGCCAGTCGGTCTCGGCCGCCGCCCAGCCGTGCTGGTCGGCCGCCGCCCGGACCGCGGTCTCGTTCCGCCCGCAGATCACGGACAGGACCGGGCGCCGGGGAAGGTCGAAGACCCGGCCCGCGGTGCGCCAGCCCTGGGAGTGGGCGGCGCCCATGAAGGAGTAGCCGATCATGCCGACACGGAGTGACGGCTTCTCGGCCGCAGGCCTCTGGGGACGCTGTGCCTGGGCCGTCTCCGGGCGCGTCGCCCCCGCCCCTTCTGACTGCTGCGGCTCTGCCATACGCGATGTCCTCCTCGTCGTCGTGGCGCGGTGGGGGGTGCAGCCCGGTCCGTCGATGAACCGGGCTCCTTCGGCGGGACGCCTCACTTGAAGCCGGTGGACATGTACTGGTCGACGTTGCTCTTGTCGACGACCGCCGAGTAGAGCGTGATCGACGAGGGGATCTCGAACTCGGCGAGGCCGCTCGCACCCTTGGACTGGCCGAGGGCCCGGGCGAGGTCGATCGCGGAGGCGGACATGGTCGGCGGGTAGAGGACGGTCGCCTTCAGGACGCCGTTGTCCTGCTTGATGGCCTGGAAGGCGGACAGCGCGCCCGCCCCGCCGACCATCAGGAAGTCGTCGCGTCCGGCCTGCTCGATGGCGCGCAGCGCGCCCACGCCCTGGTCGTCGTCGTGGTTCCACAGCGCGTCGAACTTCGACTGAGCCTGCAGGAGTTGGGCCATCTTGGCCTGTCCGGACTCGACGGTGAAGTCGGCGGCCTGGCGGGCCACCTTCTTGATGTTGGGGTAGTTCTTCAACGCGTCGTCGAAGCCCTGGGTGCGCTGCTTGGTCAGCTCCAGGTTGTCCAGGCCGGCCAGTTCGATGACCCGGGCGTTCGACTTCCCCTTGAGCTTCTCGCCGATGTAGTTGCCGGCGCTGAGGCCCATGCCGTAGTTGTCGCCGCCGATCCAGCAGCGGTACGCCTGCGGGGTGTTGAAGACCCGGTCGAGGTTGACGACGGGGATGCCCGCGCGCATCGCCTTGAGGCCGACCTGGGTGAGTGCCTTGCCGTCGGCGGGCAGGATGACCAGGATGTCGACCTTCTTGTTGATGAGGGTCTCGATCTGCCCGATCTGCTGGGCGGTGTCGTTCGAGCCCTCGGTGATCTCCAGGGTGACGTCGGAGTACTTCTCGGCCCGCTTCTTGGCGTTGTCGTTGATGGCGTTGAGCCAGCCGTGGTCGGCCTGCGGGCCGGCGAAGCCGATCGTGACCGCCTTCCCGGGCTTGTCGTCGGCGGCCGGCCGGTCGTTCGCGGCGGGCTCGTCGTCCTTCGACTCGTTGCTGGTGCAACCGGTGAGGAGGGCACCGGCCGAGACGGCGGCGGTCCCGAAGAGCAGTCCTCTGCGACTGGTGAAGCGGTTCGTGAGCGGCTCTGGCATGGCGATGAACCCTTTCCTCAGGTCGTGCTCGCGGTACGGCGCTGGACCAGCACGGCGACGACGATGATCGCGCCCTTGGCGATCTGCTGGACGTCGCTCTGCAGGTTGTTCAGGGCGAAGATGTTGGTGATCGTCATGAAGATCAGGACGCCGAGAACCGATCCGGTGATGGTGCCGCGTCCCCCGGTGAGCAGCGTGCCGCCGATGATCGCGGCCGCGATGGCGTCGAGTTCGTACAGGTTGCCGTTGGTGTTCTGGCCGGAGCCGGACAGGATGATCAGCAGGAAGGCGGCGATGCCGCAGCACAGCCCGGACAGCAGGTAGAGGTACAGCCGCTGGCGGCGGACGTCGATGCCGGCGAGCCGGGCCGCCTCCGCGTTCCCGCCGACGGCGACGGTGCGGCGCCCGAAGGTGGTCCGGTTCAGCACGAGCCAGCCGATGATCGTCACGACCGCGAACACCATCACCAGCGGCGGCACGCCGAGCACATAGGACTCGCGCTCGCCGAGGTCGAGGACGCCGTCGATGGTGACGATCTGGGTGCGGCCGTCGGTGATCTGGAGGGCCAGTCCGCGGGCCGAGGCCAGCATGGCGAGGGTGGCGATGAACGGGACCAGCCCGCCGTACGCGATCAGCAGGCCGTTGACCAGTCCGCACCCGACGCCGACGAGCACCGCGGTGAAGAGGATGCCCGCGAAGCCGTACTCCTGGGTGGCGACCGTGGTCGCCCACACCGAGGAGAGGGCGACGATCGCGCCGACGGACAGGTCGATGCCCCCGGAGGTGATGACGAAGGTCATTCCTACGGTGACGACACCGATCACCGAGGCCTGGGTGAGGACGAGTTGAAGGTTGCGGGTGTCGAGGAACGCGTCGGGCTTGGTGATGCCGCCGATGGCGATCAGCGCGGCGAGCACGCCGAGGAGGGAGAGGGTGCGCACGTCGGCGCGGAACGCGAGGGAACGCCACGCCGGGGGTTCGGTCGTCGACGGCACCTTGTCGGCGCTGTCCCTGGGCGGGGAGACGGGCTGCGTCATGTCGCCGGGCTTCCTTCCATGACCAGGTCGAGTACTCGGTGTTCGTCGAGGTCGCGTGCGCGCGCCGCGTGGACGACGCGGCCCTCGCGCAGCACCAGGACACGGTCGGCGAGGCCGAGGACCTCGGGGACCTCGCTGGAGACCAGCAGCACGGCGAGTCCCTCGTCCGCCAGTCGGCGCACGACGGCGTACAGCTCGGCGCGGGCGCCGATGTCGACGCCACGGGTGGGTTCGTCGAGCAGCAGCACCCGGCAGCCGCGCAGCAGCCAGCGGGCAAGGACGGCCTTCTGCTGATTGCCGCCGGACAGCGTGCGCACCGGCACGTCCGGGTTGTCGGGCCGCAGCGACAGTTCGCGGGTCGCGGCCCGGGCCGCCCCGTGTTCGGCGCCCCGGTCGATCCAACCGCCGCGCGAGAAGCGGGACATGGACGAGACGGAGACATTGCGGGTGACGGACTCCAGCATCAGCAGCGCCTGCGCCTTGCGTTCCTCCGGAGCGAGTCCGAGTCCGGCGCGGACGGCGGCGCGCACGCTGCCGGGCCGCAGGGCTCGCCCGTCGACGAGGACGCGACCGGCGGTGGGTTTGCGGGCGCCGTAGATCGTCTCCAGGATCTCCGAGCGGCCCGAGCCGACGAGTCCGGCGAGACCGACGATCTCCCCTGGCCGTACCCGCAGGTCGAGGGGCTCGAACTCGCCTTCCCGGGCCAGCCCTTCGACTTCCAGGACCGCGGCGGCCTCCGGGGCGGACACGGGCCGGTCGGGGAAGACGTACTCGACGTTGCGGCCGGTCATCAGCGCGACCACCTCGCGGGTCGGCGTCGACCTGGCGGGCAGCCCGCCGGCGACGGCCCGCCCGTCCTTGAGCACGGTCACCCGGTCGCCGATCCGCCGGATCTCCTCCAGCCGGTGGGAGATGTAGACGACGGCGACACCGTCGGCGGTGAGGTCGCCGACGATCCTGAACAGGTTGTCCACCTCGTCCGGGTCGAGTGCGGCGGACGGTTCGTCCATCACGATGAGCCGTACGTCGTGCGAGAGCGCCCGGGCCATGGACACGATCTGCTGCTGCGCCGCCGACAACCGCCCCACCAGCCGGGTGGGATCGATCTCCGGGTGCCCGAGTCGCTTGAGCAGAGCCGCCGTCGACGATCGGGCGGCCTTGCCCCGTACGACGAACCCGGCGGCCGTGGGTTCATGGCCGAGGTGGACGTTCTCGGCCACGGAGAGGTGCTCCACCAGGTCGAGTTCCTGGTAGATCGTGGCGATGCCGAGACGCATGGCGGCGATCGGCGAGCGGAGCGTGACGTCCTCGCCGCGCCAGCGGATGGTGCCGGTGTCCGGTTGGTGGGCGCCGGCCAGGACCTTGATGAGCGTGGATTTCCCGGCCCCGTTCTGGCCGAGCAGACAGTGCACCTCGCCGGCCTGGACGTCGAGGTCGACGCCGTCGAGGGCCCGGACTCCGGGGAACGACTTGGTGATGCCGGACATGCTGAGCAGCGATGGTTCTGGTGCCATGTGGTTCCCCTCGGCGGGCGTGCGGGCCGGTTCAGGGTGCCTGCGGGACAGGCGTTTTCAGGCAGGGCAAAGCAGGGCGCCGTACTGGTGTGCCGTACGGGACGCGCTGGTGCGGCCGCGCGTCGCCTGCGGCTAGGCGGGTGAGAACAGGTGGTCGCTGATGAGGCGGGCCGCGCCGATCACTCCGGCGGTGGGACCCAACTCCCCCAGCACGATGGGCAGGTTGCCGGTGGCGAGTGGCAGTGACTGGCGGTAGACCTGGGTGCGGATCGCGGCGAGCAGGGTGTGGCCGAGGCCGGTCACCCCACCGCCGATCACCACCAGGCCGGGGTTGAAGAAGGAGACCAGGCCGGCGATGACCTGACCGACGCGGTCGCCGCCCTCACGGATCAGGTCGAGCGAGGTGGCGTCACCCGCGGCGGCCGCGGCGGCGACGTCGACGGCGGTGAGGCCGCCGTTCGCCTCCAGTCGCGTCGCGAGTTCCGCCGAACGCCCCTGCTGGGCCGCCTCCGTGGCGTCCCGGGCCAGGGCGGCCCCACTGAAGTAGGCCTCCAGGCATCCCCGGTTGCCGCAGGCGCAGGGGCGTCCGTCGGGCACGGCCTGGATGTGCCCGATGTCGCCGGCGCTGCCTGTCGTCCCGCGGTGGACGTCACCGGCGGCGACGATGCCGCAGCCGATGCCGGTGCCGATCTTGACGCAGAGGAAGTCACCCACGGAGCGTGCGACGCCCGCGTGCATCTCCCCCATCGCCATCAGGTTCACGTCGTTGTCGACCATGACCGGGCAGCCGAGTTCCTGGCTGAGCGCCTCCCGCACGGGGAAGCCGTCCCAGCCAGGCATGATCGGCGGAGCCACCGGTACGCCCTCGGGGAAGCGAA
The DNA here is from genome assembly GCF_045041235.1 of Streptomyces sp. NBC_00076. Taxonomy (NCBI): domain Bacteria; kingdom Bacillati; phylum Actinomycetota; class Actinomycetes; order Kitasatosporales; family Streptomycetaceae; genus Streptomyces; species Streptomyces sp. NBC_00076. Next base: position 8,824,415 of record NZ_CP108242.1, on the reverse strand, counting down.
CCGGTCCCGGGACGCCGATTCCGGCGCCGTCGAAACCCTCCGCGAGCCCCGACGCCCTCAACTTCGCGGCCATGGACAGGACTTGCTCGAAGACCGCGACCGGGCCCTCACGGACGTCCATGGGCTGGTTGAGATGACCGAGGATCTCCAGCTCGGCGTTGGTGACGGCGACGTCGACCGAGGTCGCGCCGATGTCCACGCCGAGGAATCGCAGGCCCGGAGCCAGCCGGATGTTGTGGGAGCGGCGGCCGCCGCGCGAGGCGGCGAGTCCGTCGGCCACGACCAGGCCGGTCTCCAGGAGCCGGTCCACCTCCACGGCCAGCTTGGAGCGCGAGAGGTCGACCTGATCTCCCAGCTGTGCCCGGGAGTTGGGGCCGGCGTCACGCAGCAGCTTCAGCAGCCGGGCCTGGTGGGCGTTCGCGGGTCGTGCCGTCATGCGTCTCACTGACCCCTCCCCGCCTCAATCGGCCGCCTGCTGTTGTGCTTTCGAGGGGAACGTAGCAGCGGCTGCCGAACCTGGGAAGAAGCTGTGCACAGATTGGTGCCAACTTTCTCCACTCACAGGACAAAGGCTCTGCGGAGGACCACGCGCCTTGGTGCGGGCGGGGAATCGGTTCGTCCTGCTCTCCGGCCGGCCGGCGGAAACCGCCGACACGGGCAACGCGGTCGCCGGCTACCGCACACGGACTTCCTGAACGGCGAGACGCCGGGGCAGGCGGCCGGCACTCGTGGGCCTACCGGGTTGGGCGCACAGCCGTGGGCCTACGGGAGTGGGCACACACCGCTGGACCTACGGGGGCATGAAACTGGCAACCTCGCGTAATCGTGAGTCGCCTATTCAGCAGCATGTGGAGGCCGTGCTCACCGTGAGTGGTCGCCGGGGGCATAGTGGCGCCAGGTTCCTCCAGCCTCGGCAGCGAGTAGAGCGGTGGTGTCGTCGTGATAGCCGAGCATGCAGGCGACCACAGGGCCTGGAGGACAAGCTGGCGGATCGCGGCCGCGCGTCCGCGCTGGAGGGGGAAACCCCAGACGCCGTAGGCGGAGTTGGAGGACCCCTGTGGTCTGTGCGACATCCCGTGAGTTCTCCGAACCTCTACTGAGCTCTTGTTCCTGTGGTCAGGGGGTTCTTCCTGTGTCGGGACCTTGGCCGCCTACTGACGTAACTCAGGGATTCCCCCGGTAGCGCACGCCGTACGCACCTTGCGTACGTCGTTCCAACATGCGTACAGTGTTCGCATCGAGAGAACGATGTACGCATCAGGTGGGAGCAGACATGTCGAAGAACGTGAGCTGGGACGAGCAGGGCAACTGGGACGCCAAGGGCGAGTGGGGAACCCGGGACTCGGCGGGCCGGAAACTGGACCTCGCCCACTGGCAGTCCCGGCTCGACGAGCTGCGCGCCAAGCACCACGTACCGGCTGCGTCGCTGGCGGTCCTCGTCGACGGGGCCGTCCACGAGCTGGCCAGCGGCGTGCTCCACCGCGGAACGGGCGTGGAGGCGACGACCGACTCGGTTTTCCAAATGGGCTCGATCGCCAAGGTCTACACCGCCACCCTGATCATGCAGCTCGCCGATTCGGGCCAACTGGACCTGGACGCACCAGTCGTGGACGTACTGCCGGAGTTCTCGGTCGCCGACCCCGAGGTGGCCAGGGCGATCACCACGCGCCGGCTGCTCAGCCACACGAGCGGCCTCACCTGCGACTTCACCCATGACAGCGGGCGCGGTGACGACTGCCTCGCCAAGTACGTCGAGGCCGCGAAGGGCGTGGCGCTCGACTGCCCGCCCGGCGAGGCGCTCTCGTACAGCAGCATCGGGTACAACGTGCTCGGCCGCATCATCGAGGTGGTGACCGGCAAGGTCTGGGACGAGGCGCTGAAGGACCTGCTCTTCACCCCGCTCGGCCTTGACCACACGATGACGCTGCCCGAGGAGGCGCTGCGGTTCCGCGCGGCGATGAGCCACCTGGGTGAGCCGGGCCAGGAGCCGGACCCGGCGCCGTCCTGGGACCTGATGCCGCGCTCGGCGGGCCCGTACGGCCGGGTCATCGCCACGGCCGGGGACCTCGCACGGCTCGCGCGGATGCACCTCGCGGGCGGAGTGGCGGAGGACGGTACCCGGGTGCTCTCCGAGGAGACCGTCGCGCTGATGCAGCGCCGGGTCGTGGACTCCCCCGACAAGTGGTCGGTCAGCGCGGACGGTTGGGGCCTGGGCTGGACCCTCTACGACTGGAACGGCGTCCAGGGCTACGGCCACGACGGCGCCTCCATCGGGCAGTACGGCTATCTGCGCGTCGTCCCGTCGGCGGGTGTCGCGGTCGCGTTGCTCACCAACGGCGGCGGTGCGCGTGAGCTGTACGCGGCGCTCTACCGGGAACTCCTCGCCGAACTGGTCGGGGTGACGATGCCGGACGCCTTCACCCCGCCGGCCAAGCCTCCCGTGGTCGACTTCGCGCCGCTCGTCGGCACGTACCGGCGCGAGGGCGTGGTCATCACCGTGACCGAGCGGGACGGTGCGGGGCACATGGTGTATGAGTTCGTCGACGGCATGAAGGACTTCTCCGAACCACTGGAGATCGATCTGGTGCCGGTGACGGAGACGGTCTTCGCCGGTACGGGGGTGGGGGCGGCGTTCAGCGAGGACTACATGCCCGTGGTCTTCTCCACGCTGCAGGACGGCACCGGGTGCGTGTACATCGGGATGCGCTGCGGCCCCAAGGTCGCGTAGCACGGCTGCGCCGGCCGGAGCTGGGGTGGCTTCCTACACCCCCCTGGGCGCAACGGCGCGGTCACACACCCGTAGGCATGCCCTCACGGGGGCAACCACACTTAGGCCAACGCCCATGGAACCTACGCCCGTTGACGCGCGTGGTAAGAGCGGCGCGTGTGCTCCGTGTGCTCCCGCATCAGCTCGGTGGCGCGCTGCCCGTCACGCTCGGCGATCGCGGCGATCAGGTTCCGGTGTTCGATCCAGGACTCCCTGCCGCGCTGCCGCGCGACCGGCGTGTAGTACCAGCGCACCCGGCGGTCGACCTGCGCGGCGAGTTCGGCGAGGACCGCGTTGCCGGCGAGCTCCATGATCGTGGCGTGGAAGCGGGCGTTCATGGCGACCGCGCCGTCCACGTCGTCCGCGGCGACCGCCCGCTCGCCCTCGGCGCACAGTTCCTCCAGGGCGGAGACGCCGGCGCTGTCCGCGTTCGCCGCCGCGAGCCGGGCCGCCTCGGCCTCCAACAGCGTGCGTACGGTGAGGAGTTGGTCGGCCTCGTCCTCGGTGGGCTCGTGCACGAAGGCGCCCTGGGCGGGCCGCAGATCGACCCAGCCCTCGGTGTTCAGCCGCTGCAGCGCCTCCCGCACCGGTTGCCGGGAGACCCCGAGGTGGCCGGCGAGTTCGCTCTCGACGAGATGCTGGCCGGGCTGCAGCGCACGGGTGGTGATGAGTTCGAGCAGCGCCTCGTAGACACGGTCGCGCAGCGGGCCGGGTCGTTCGAGCTTGGGCACTGCACCCTGCGGCAGTCCTGTCGACAGCATCGCGGTCCCCCTCCTCGGCGGGCCGTGCACCACAGCTGTGAAGCCGGTGTCATCGGACACCCAGTATCGATTGTCTTTCGTCTACAGTCTACGGCTCACAGGGGCCAGGGAATCGGGGAGTCGTTCTCGTCACACCTCGACGTGCCGTGGTACTCACATGGCGCTCAGGGGCAGCGCACGACCTGCCCGGCGTACGACAGGTTCCCGCCGAAGCCGAAGAGCAGCACCGGGTCCCCCGCGGAGATCGTGCCCTGCTCCACCAGCTTGGAGAACGCGAGCGGGATGCTGGCGGCCGACGTGTTGCCTGATTCGGTGACATCGCGGGCGACCACGGCGTTCACGGCGCCGATCTTCTCGGCGAGGGGTTCGATGATGCGCAGGTTCGCCTGGTGGAGGACGACCGCGGCGAGGTCGGCGGGGACGAGTCCGGCCCGCTCGCAGGCCTGGCGGGCGATGGGGGGCAGCCGGGTGGTGGCCCACCGGTAGACGCTCTGTCCCTCCTGCGCGAACCGCGCGGGCTGCCCCTCGATCCGCACCGCGTTCCCCATCTCGGGTACGGACCCCCACAGCACGGGACCGATCCCGGGCTCCGTCCCCGGTGCCGCCGCCTCCACGACGGCGGCCCCCGCACCGTCGCCGACGAGCACGCAGGTGGTGCGGTCGGTCCAGTCGGCCACGTCGGACATCTTGTCGGCGCCGATGACGAGCGCGCGGGTCGCCGCCCCCGCGCGGACGGTGTGGTCGGCGGTTGCCAGCGCGTGCGTGAAACCGGCGCAGACGACGTTGATGTCCATCGCGGCGGGCGAGGGGATGCCGAGCCGGGCGGCGACACGGGCGGCCATGTTCGGGGAGCGGTCGATGGCGGTGGAGGTGGCGACGAGGATCAGGTCGATGTCGCCGGGGGTGATGCCTGCCGTCGCGAGCGCCTTGGCGGCGGCGTGGGCGGCCAGCTCGTCGACGGGTTCGTCGGGGCCTGCGATGCGGCGCGTGCGGATGCCGACCCGGCTCCTGATCCACTCGTCACTGGTGTCGACCATGCCCGCCAGGTCCTCGTTGGTGAGCACCTTGGCGGGCTGGTAGTGGCCGACGGCAGTGATGCGCGAGCCGTTCATGGGTGGATCCCCCTCGTTGCCTCAGGTAGCGGGATTCACCAGTCTGGTCAGTGACTCGCGGGTATGACGGCAGGTGATGCAACAGGAAACGGGCGCCGGGGTTGTCAGCTTCCGTCATCCCCTCGGACGCCCGAACACTTCCCGAACGGTTACCCGGTGAACAGCTGGGTCGCCTTCTGTACGAGCTCGTAGACGCCGTAGGCGAGCGGTGCCCCCACCCACAGCCAGGCGAGGGCGATCAGCCCCCGCCGGTCAGGCGGACTCTGACTGCTGTCGCTGGACATCGGCGGCCTCCTGCCTCGGCGCGGGGATGTGGTGACGGACATGGACGGGCCGGACGAGTTCGTTGGCCACGAAACCGACGACGAGCAGGCCGATCATGATGACGAAGGACAGACCGTACAGCGACGAGCCGTGTTTGCCCGCCTCCTCCTGCCGGTCGGCGATCCAGTTCACGATCAGCGGCCCGAGGACTCCGGCCGTGGACCAGGCGGTGAGCAGCCGGCCATGGATCGCGCCGACCTGGTAGGCCCCGAAGAGGTCCTTCAGATAGGCGGGGACGGTGGCGAACCCACCGCCGTAGAAGGAAAGGATCACCAGCGCGCACAGGATGAACAGCGGTTTGGACGAGTCGCCGAACAGCGCGATCAGCGCGTACATCGCGGCGCCCACGCCCAGGTAGACGCGGTAGATGTTCTTGCGGCCGATCAGGTCGGAGGTGGACGACCAGCCGATCCGGCCGGCCATGTTGGCCGCCGACAGCAGGGCGACGAAGCCGGCCGCGGCCGACACCGTGACGGGGGTCGAGGTGTCCGCGAAGAAGTCCGTGATCATCGGCGCGGCCTTCTCCAGGATGCCGATGCCGGCGGTGACGTTCATGCAGAGCACGACCCACAGGCACCAGAACTGCGGGGTGCGCACGGCGTTGCGGGCCGAGACCTGCGGGCCCGCGAGGGCGCTCGGCGCCCCCTCGACCGGCTTCTCGGAGCGCGGCACCCGCACCAGCAGCACGCCCAGGGTCATGAACACGGCGTACGTGAGCCCGTGGACGAGGAACGCGAGCGCGATGCCCGAGCTGTCGCTGCCGAAGGACTCCAGCATCTGGGCCGACCACGGCGAGGCGATGAGCGCCCCGCCGCCGAATCCCATGATGGCGATGCCGGTGGCCATGCCGGGCCGGTCCGGGAACCACTTGATCAGCGTGGAGACCGGCGATATGTAGCCGATGCCGAGGCCGATGCCGCCGACGAACCCGTAGCCGAGGACGATCAGCCAGTACTGCTCGGTGGCCGCGCCGAGGGCGGAGAGCAGGAAGCCGGACGAGAAACAGATCAGCGCCACGGTCATCGCCCAGCGCGGACCGTTGCGCTCCACGAGCGTGCCGCCGAACGCGGCGGACAGGCCCAGCATGACGATGCCGAGCTGGAAGGGCAGCGCGCTCTGCGTGCCGCTGAGGCCGAGGGCGGATTCGAGGGGCGGTTTGAACACACTCCAGGCGTAGGCCTGGCCGATGGAGAGGTGGACCGAGAGGGCGGCAGGCGGAACCAGCCACCGGCTCCACCCGGGGGGTGCGACTGGGGGACTCATGATCCCCAACGTTAGGAAGTCGGTGGAGAGTTGAAAAGTCGGCGCGTCGACCGTATGCGATGAACGGTACCCGGGACGCGCCGAACGGTCAGACCGACCGGTTTCCCTCGCTCCTTACACGGCCGACAGCGGATGGAGGGGGCGCCGTCCGGCCGAGGACGACGAGGGCAGGAATGTGCCTTGCGCCAAGACGTCACCTCGCCCGAGACCGCGGGTGGCGAGCGTCACGCACCCCGATGCAGCTAGGTGCACAACAACATGCTGCACGCGGCACAGGTGGCGGCCCGACTTGCGGATGCGGCACGGTAATTCATGTGCCAGCCGGATGGTTGTACCGCGAAATCACCATCTCCGTGCCAGTCCGATCGGCCTTTCGGAATGGGCACTCGAGGGATCCGGGTAGACCCGGATGATTCGTTGCCGACGCACGATTTCTGCGCTGAGCAGAACGAATTGAGGAACGATGCAGAGTCTTCACATGCCGACCGAAGCACAACCCGATTCCCTGACCGAACAAGTGACGCCGGAGCGCATCGGTGGACAATGCCGTACGCACCTCGCGAGCACCCCTGCGGAGCTCCTGAGCGCGCTTCCGCTGACCGCGGACGCGGCGCGTTCGGTGAGCGCCGGCCGTCGGATGACCCGCCGTGTGCTGAGCGGTGACGACGACCGTCTGCTCGTCGTGGTCGGCCCGTGCTCGATCCACGACGTGAACGCCGGTCTGGAGTACGCGAAGTCCCTGGCTGAACTGGCCGACGACCTCGCCGACGACCTGGCGGTGGTCATGCGGGTGTACGTCGAGAAGCCCCGCACGACGGTCGGATGGACCGGGCTGCTCACCGACCCGGGACTGGACGGCAGCCTGGATCTCAATCTGGGGCTGCGCACGGCCCGGACGCTGATGCTGGAGGTCGCCGAACTGGGGCTGCCCATCGCGACGGAGTGGCTGAGCCCGGCGGCTCCGGCGTACCTGGCCGACCTGGTCTCGTGGGGTGCCATCGGCGCACGGACCGTGGAGAGCCAGGTGCACCGGCAGTTGGCGAGCGGTCTGCCCATGCCCGTGGGCATGAAGAACGGCAGCAACGGCTCGGTGGGCGTTGCCGTCGACGCCATCCGGTCCGCGGCCGCCTCCCACGCCTACCTCGGCATCGCCCCGGACGGCGGGACGGTCACCCAGCGCACGAGCGGGAACCCCGACTGCCATGTGGTGCTCCGGGGCGCGTCGGACCGGCCCAACTACCGTGCCGAGGACGTGCGCGAGACGGCGCGCCGGTTGAAGGCGGCCGCGCTGCCGACCGGCCTGGTCATCGACGCCAGCCACGGCAACAGCGGCAAGAACCACGTCCGGCAGGCCCTGGTCGCCCGGGAGATCGGGGCCCAGGTCGCGACCGGCGGCACGGACGTCCGCGGCGTCATGCTGGAGGGTTTCCTGCTCCCCGGGCGCCAGGAACTCGGCCTCGACGAGCCCGAGTTCGGCCAGAGCGTCACCGACCCCTGCATGGGCTGGGAGGCCACCGTCGACGTGCTGCGGGACCTCGCGGCCGCGACCCGCAGGCGACGCGCCGCGCCGACCGCCACCCGCTGAGCGACTCATCACCCCAGGCCCCGTGACTCGCCGGAAGGAACAGGAGAGCGAACCATGCCGGACATCCCCGCGCTGGGCCCGACCGGGCCCTATCGGACGCGGAACCGCACCACCGTGACGGACGCCTCGGGCAACCCGGCACTTGAACTGGCGTCGGTCCCGGGTCTGGTCGTCTCCCACTGGATCGATCAGCTGCGCGTGAGCGGGCCTCTGCCCCTCGCTCAGACGGCGGAGGTTCTCAGGAAGGCGGCCGACGTCTTCGAGAGCCAGGTGATCCTGGGAGACGATCTGGAAGCACATGAGCAACGAGTGGCGGAGCTGACGGGCACACCCGTTCCCATCGTGCGCGAGTGCGACAGGCTCATCACGGCGACCCTGCGCGACGTGGGAAGGATGCCGTCCGCGGCCCGGCCCACGGGCTGCGCCCCGGTCGGCACCGCCGTGTCCGACGCGCCGCCGGCGGGCGCCGCGTGGCGCCGCACCGGTGACGTCTTCGCCGTGCACGCGGCCGGCAACAGCCCGGGGGTCCACGCCATGTGGCCGGAGGCACTGGCACTCGGCTACCGGGTCGTCGTCCGCCCCTCCAACCGGGACCCGCTCACCCCGCTCCGCCTCGTCACCGCGCTGCGGGAGGCCGGGGTGCCGGCGACGCAGCTGGTCGTGGCGCCCTGCGACCACGCGACGGCGGATCTGATCATCGAGCGCTCTGATCTCGCCATGGTGTATGGCGGCCAGGACGTCGTGGACACGTACCGGGGCCGCGCCGACATCCGGCCGCAGGGCCCGGGCCGCTCGAAACTGGTCGTGACTGCCGACGCGGACCGGCACACCGGGCTCGAACTCGCCCGCACGGGCGCGCTCCATCACGCGGGGACCGCGTGCACCGCGACCACCGGCGTGCTGGTCGAAGACGATCCGTCGGGATTCGCCGCCGAACTGGCCACCGCGCTGGGCAAGGTGGCACCGGCCCGCCCCCTGGACGACGAGGCGCTTCTGCCGTGTATGCCGGAGGCCGACGCCGAGCGGCTGGCGTCAGCGGTCATGAACCGGGCGCAGGACGCGATCGTGCATCTGGCACCGAGGGTCGAGCGGCTCGGTGGCGAGGGCTCCCTGTCGACCGTGACGCCGGCGGTCGTGGAACTGGCGTCCCCGAAGGACCCGCTGCTGTCGTACGAGATGCCCTTCCCGTGCGTGTGGATCGCCCCGTTCGAGCGCGGTGCGACGGACGTACTCGACGACTCACTGGTGCTGTCGCTGCACACCGAGGACCTGGAACTGGTCGCCGCGGCCTCGGATCTCACCTCGGTCTCCAACGTGTACCGGAGCTTGCCGACCTCGTGGACCCATCCGGACGTCCCGCACGACGGATTCCTCGGCGAGTTCCTGATGCGCGCCAGGGGGCTGGCCCAGACCGACGCGAACGAGAAAAGGAGTGCCAAGTGAAGATCAACACCAGGAGCGACCTCGACTTCATGGAGCGGATACAGCAGGAGGTCACCGCTCACCGCCGCGCATCCCCTTCCGAGGACGCCTACTACACGTCGAAGCTGACCGAGACCTGGCAGCGTGCGCAGCAGACGTCCGCCTACGCCTCGCTCGACGCGTTCTCGTCGCGGGCGTTCCTCGACCTGCCCGCGACGTCCAAGGACGACCTCAAGTCCCGGCCCCTCGACTTCCTGCGGGTACCGGTCGACGCGGGTCTGAAGTACTACCAGACCACGGGGACGACCGGGACCCCCACGCCCACGCCACGCACCGCCCAGGACATGATCGCCAACACCGTGTCCGTCGCCGAGGCCTGGCGCGGCATGCTGGCGGACAGCGGTCACCGCGCCCTGATCCTGCTGCCCTCGGACATCGTGCCGGTGGCCGACCTGATGGTCGGCGTCTGCGAGTTCCTGGGGATTCCCCACGTCAAGGCCTACCCGTACACCACCGGGATCTCCGACTGGGACCGCATCGTCGGACTGTGGGAGGTCTTCCGGCCGACCGTGCTGTTCGTGGCGCCCGGTGTGCTCCTGGAGTTCTCCCAGATCGTCAAGAGGCGCGGCCTGCTGGACCGGCTGAGCGAGTCCGTCGAACTCCTCATGCTGCTCGGCGAGGTGAGTACCCCCGAACTGCGCACGATGGCGGGGCACTGGTGGAACGCGCTTGCGTACGACGCGAGTTACGGCAGCACCGAGAGCGGCACGCTGGCCGCGTGCTGTGCGCACGACCGGCTGCACCTGCTGCGCGGTGCCAACTACTTCGAGATCGCGGACGAGGACGGCATCACGCCCGCCGAGGCCGGACGCGAGGGCCGGCTCGTCGTCACCCCGCTCAACAACGACGCCCGCCCCTTGCTCCGCCTCGACATGGGCGACGAGGTGTCCCTGACGGACGGCTGCCGTTGCGGTGAGGACACCCCGGTGGTCACAGTCCACGGCCGGGGCAGCGACGGGACCGAGATCAAGGGCAGCCGGGTCCGCACCCGCGACCTCGAAGGCGTCGTCTACGCGGGCCGCGACGTCATGGGCTACCTGATCGAGGTCGACGAGCGCGGCGCCTGGGCCCGGCTGCTGCTGGAGCGGGACCCGGGCACCGACCGGGACGCCGAGTCCGCGAAGAACGACCTCATCCAGCAGCGTACGGACGAACGCCTCGGCTTCCGGTGGGACGAGGTCCGGTTCGTCAACCGGCTGCCGGTGACGACGAAGAGCGGTGGTTCCCAGAAGAGCTGGAAGCGGTCCAACTTCCGGGTCGTGGACGAGGTGGTTCCGGCATGACGTACGACACTCTGCTGAGGTCGTCCGGAGTGGTCTCCGGGGAGTCCGATCTGTGGTGCACGTACGCAGCCGTACGGACCCTCCGCTGGCTCGGCCGTGTCGGCGACCTGCCGTCCCCCGAGACCGTCGCCGGCTTCCTCGCCTCCCGGCAGAACTCCGACGGCGGATTCGCGTGGTCGGCCGGCATGAGTTCCGACGCCTGGGCCACCTACTACTGCACCCAGGCCCTGGCCGATCTGCCGGCCGACAGCCGTGGCACGGTCCGCAGGTCGAGCTCCGCGTGGGTGTGGAGCTCCGCCCACCCGGACGGCGGGTTCGCGATGACTCCCGGTCAGGCGTCGGACGTGTGGGCCACCTACTACGCCGTACGCACTCTGGTGGAGATCTACGGCGAGCAGCCGCCTCAGGCGCTGTTCGACTGGCTGGCGGCGCTTCAGGCGGAGGACGGTGGACTGGCCTGGAGTCCGGCCCACGCGAAGGGCGGCGCGTCCGACGTGCGGGCCTGTTACTACGCCATCACCGCCTGGCGCACGGCCACCGGCGGAGAGGGTCCGTTGCCGTGGGACCGCGAGCGGCTCACGAGCTGGCTCAGGGGCCGGCAGAGCGCGGCCGGCGGGTTCACCTTCCAGGAGGGCGACGAGTCGGACTGTCTGTGGGCGACGTTCCGGGCCACCAGTGCCCTGAGCCGCCTCGACGAGACCCCGCGGGACCCCGCGGGCTGCGTCGCCTGGATCCTGTCCAGGCTGGGGCCGGAGGAGTCGTTCACCCGGTGGCACGGCTATCCCGTGCCGGACGTGTGGGCCGCGTTCTGCGGGGTGGGAGCACTCAGGGAACTCGGCGCCGAGCTCGACGACATCGCCGATGGGGTGGTCGAAACCGTGCTGTCCTTCCGGACCGCACAGGGCGGCTTCACCTATCGCACCCCCGACCTCGCCTCGGACGTCCTCACCACCTCTGCCCACCTGATGGCCGGCCACTTCTCGGAAACCGGGGAGCGCGAGGCCCTGCGGTGGACGGAGAGCTGCATGCTGCCCAACGAGGACGGCATCATGTACATGCCGGGTCGAGGGAGTGAGGTGCGGTGCACGCTCTGGGCCCTTTCTGCGGGGGCGTTCGACGAGGACGCCCCGGCCCGTGCCCGAATCGCGGGTTGGCTCACCGGTACCATCCAGAACCCCGACGGCGGCTTCGGCTACTGGGAGGGCCGCGCGTCCGACATGGTGTCGACGGCCGCCGCCGCCGAGATCCTCCACCGGATCGGCGGGGACTCCGTCACCGGCCACCTGCGGGACATCGCCGAGTACGTCGCTTCCTGCGAGACGGCACCCGGCCAGTACGCCAACGTGCCCGGCGGCGGGTCCACACTGCGGGCCACCCTGCAGGCGCTGCGGGCGCAGCACCGGGCGGTCGGGGCGGACGGCGCCCTCGTCGGTGAGGCCCTCGCCCGGCACCGGGTCCGCGGCGGCGGATACGCGAACGAGGGCAACCGGGTCCCCGACCTGCTGAGCACCTACGAAGCCGTGCTCGCGGCGGACACGTTCGGCCTCGAGTGGGACGCCGACCACCTGGCGAAGTTCCTGGACAGCGTGCGCACGGCGGACGCCGGGTTCGCCTGGACCCCCCTGATGGCCACGAGCGGGGGCCCGCTCGCCGACTGCCTGGGACGGCGTCTGGACCTGCGGCTGTCGCCGGAACGGCACGCCCTGCCGCCGCTGACCCTCTCGTGAAAGGCACGCGATCTTGCCGACCGTCGATGTGACCAGCACCCCGATGACCCCCTCCGCGCGATTGAAGGCCGCGCTGCGCCTCACCCGGTGGATGGCCGCGCACGGTTCCGCCGCAGCGCACGTCGTGGTCTCCTTCCGGACCGCGGAACCCATGGAGTACTTCGCCGGCGGGATGCCGCTCACGACCTACGAGAACGACACGGGCCAGGACAAGCACGCCCGGTGGGCGTCCGTCGTGTGCCACATCCATCCCGACCGCGACCACGCGTACCGGGCCTCGATGGCCGAGGAGATCGGGCAGGCGCTCGGTCTCGACACGGACAGCGCCCACCTGACGGTCCGGTTCCAACCCACCCAGCCCGACCAGGTGTTCTACCTGGAGTCGGGGTCGATGACGAGCGGCGACCCGCTACCGGCCGGCCGCTGACAAAGAAAGGTTCCCCCCATGCACACCATCGACCAGACCGAGATCAGCAACCGCGTCCGGGCGGTCCTCGAGAAGCGCTTCGGCGACGCCGCCCGCGCGCTGGCCGCGGACGCGGATCTGTCGGACGCGCTGCCGGGCTTCGACAGCCTGGCGGCCCTCGAGTACGTCAACGCCGTCGAGGGCGAGTTCGGCATCGAGGTCGACTTCGTCGGCGACGACGTGCGCTACTGGTTCAGCACGCTCGGCCGGACCACGGACTACGTGCGCGAGCGCGTCGAGGACATGGCGGCATGACGGCGACCGTGGCTCGTACGCACGCGTCCCGGGACGAGGGCCGCCACGACGAGATCCGCTTCGAAACCTCCGGCAGCACGGGAGTCTCGCGACGCTGGTTCCGGCTCCCCCGCCAGATGGAGCGCGAGGTGGAGCTGATCGGCACGCAGCTGGTCGGCCCGGTCGATCGCGTCGTCAACTACGCCCCGACCCAGCACCTGTTCGGCGCGCTGTTCGGTCAGTGGCTGCCCCGCATGGCGGGCGTCCCCGTCCACCATGCGTGGGCCGACCCGTTCGCGCCCCTGCCGGTCTCCCCCGGCGAGCGGGTCCTGGCCGTCTGTATCCCGATGGCCTGGGACCTGCTGCGCCGTAGCCGGCCGGTGCTGGAACGCGCGAGCTCCGTCGTCGCCCTGCACAGCTCGGCGGCCCCGCCGCCCGCGGCTCACGAACTCGTCCGCCGATCCGCTCCGCTGCTCCGGGCGCACGAGATCCTTGGGTCGACCGAGACCGGAGGCCTCGCCCACCGGCCTCTGCACCCCGAGGGGAGCGACGCGGGTCCCTGGCAGGCCTTCCCCGACGTGTCCTTCGTACGGGACGCCGACGCACCGGCGCGAGGGCCGGAGGACCTGGTGATCCGTGGCCCGCGCCTGGCCCGCCCGGAGCGCGGGACGCGACCGCTCACCCAGTGGGCCACCGGTGACCTGGTGGAATTCACCGGACCGCGTGCTTTCCGGCTCGTCGGGCGCAGCAGCTCCCTGATCAAGGTGAACGGGGTCAAGGTCCATCTCACCAGGGTCGACGAGCAGTTGAACGCCCGTCTGCCGCAGGCGGAATGCGTCGTGCTGCCCCTGCCCGACGACTCGCTCGCCGGCGAGGGATACGTGGTCTTCTGGTCCGACCGGGGCAACGCGGTGGGCGTCGCCGACATCAGGGCAGCTCTCCGGGATTTCCCGAGTCCGTCGCAGATCGTGGAACTGGCGGACATCCCGAGGACTTCCACCGGAAAGCCGGACCGGAACGCGCTTTTCGCGGAGCTCTCGCCCGACTCCGGGTGAAATCCGCTCCGCACCTCTGAAGCAGACATCATTCGAAACAACACATCATTGGAGTGTTCGACTCTGTCCAGGTTGATCGTGGTGACCGGCGCGAGCGCCGGCATCGGCAAGGCCACAGCGAAGCGGTTCGCCGAGAACAACGACAAGGTGCTCCTGATCGCACGTCAGGAGAAGCGCCTCTCACAGGCGGTGGAGGAGATCGAGTCGAGCGTGCCGGGAGCGGACGTCGAGCCGCTCGCCCTCGACATGTCCGCCGCGGGGTCGGCAGAGGTCCTCCAGAGCCATGTCAGGGCGACGGGACTTCCCGTCAGCGGGCTGCTGTGCTGCGCGGGCGCGGTCCCGCAGTCCGAAGGCACTGACGCGCAGGACGTGAAGTCGGTCCTGACGGAATGGCAGGACGCGTACCAGGCGAACGTCACGACCTCGGTCGTCGCCGTGGAGGGCCTGCTGCCCCTCATGGCCGACGGCGGCAGCATCGTGCTCTACAGCTCCATCGCCGCCTACCGGGGCTCCGGCGGGACGGGTGGCTACGGCGCCGCGAAGGCGGCCCTCCACTCGTACGTCCACACCCTCGCTACGCGCCTGGGGTCGCGCGGCATCAGCGCCAACGCGATCGCGCCGGGATACGTCGCGGACACCGACCTCTTCGGCGGCCGCCTCCCGGCCGCGCGGGAGACCATGCTCGTCCGGCAGACCGCGCTGGGACGCGCGGGAGATCCGGTGGACGTCGCGGAGCTCGGCTTCTACCTGTGCTCACAGCCCGGTGGCTATGTCACCTCGCAGATTCTCCAGCTCAACGGCGGTTCGCACCACGGCGTCTGACGACCCGCCTCCTTCCTCCCGTCCACTCGAGAACGAGAAAGCACGGTGAACTGCCATGAACGCCCGCGAACAAGCCGACGCGCACGTCCGAGCCATGATGCGCTGGCACTTCGAACCGGCCACGGGCTCCCGGTACTGGCTGGAGCGCCGCGACCGGCTGGGTTTCGATCCGGTCGAGGACGTGCGGTGCGTCGACGACCTGCTGAGGTTTCCCAACCTGGTGGACGAGCTCCGGGACGTCCCGGTCGAGGACCTGATCCCCCGCGGCCTGGACTCGACCGAGAAGGTGTCCGCCGTCTACGAGAGCGGAGGCACCACCGGGGCTCCCAAGCGCTTCCTGATGTTCGAGAACTGGTTCGACCAGTACATGGCGTGGGAGAACTCCCACTACACCGACGACGGCCAGGGGCACACGCTGGCCGTGGCCCCCAGCGGCCCCCACATGCTCGGCGAGTACTCCCGGAGGATCGCGCAGGCCAGGGGCGGGATCCGGTTCTCCATCGACCTGGACCCCCGCTGGGTCAAGCGCCTCATCGCCGCCGGTGACACCGCCGGCGCGGGCGCCTACGTCAGCCACCTCGTCGACCAGGCCGAACTGGTCCTGCGGTCGCAGGACATCGCGTTCCTGATCACGACGCCTCCGTTGCTCGCCCAGTTGGCCGAACGGGCCTCGCTCCGCGCGCTGATTGAGGAGAAGGTGCGCCTGGTGATCTGGACCGGAGCGCACATGGACCCCGACACCCTGGACTACCTGTCCACGGAGCTCTTCCCCAAGACGCGGTTCCGCGGGTCGTACGGCAGCACCTCCGTCCTCAGTGGCACGGTCCAACGCCCCGACCCGGAGGGCACGGGCGACATGGTCTTCGACTCGTACGCCCCCTACGTCTTCTACCGCGTGGTCGACCCCTCCTCCGGCCGACCGGTCGAGTTCGGATCGGAAGGGGCCGTGGTCATGAACTACCTCACCAGGTACGGCCTCGTGCCCAACAGCCTCGAACGCGACCTGGCCACACGGGTCCCCAGCCCCACCGCGGTCGGGGACTCCCTGCGCAACGTTCGTCCGGTCGCCGAGGTGGACGGCAAGAAGCTGATCGAGGGCGTCTACTAGGGACGCTTCCCTCGGTGTGGGGAGGAGCAGTACGCATGCCGCACATGTCCACGGCCCGGCCTCTCGAACTCGACGGAACCGGCCTGTCACCCCGCGCGGTCGCCGCGGCCGCGCGGGGTGGGGCCGGCGACACCGGGGTGACGCTCGGTGCCGAGGCCGTCGAGCGGATGAGGGCCTCCGTCGGCCTCAAGAAGACGCTGCTGGCCCAGGAGATCCCCATCTACGGCGTGACCACGGGCTTCGGAGACAGCTGCGTCCGGCAGATCTCGCCGGACAAGGCGCACGAACTCCAGCGCAACCTCGTGCTCTACCACCTGAACGGCGTGGGACCGGCGGCCGTACCGACGGTGGCCCGGGCCACCATGATCATCAGGGCCAACGCGCTGGCGAAGGGTGTCTCGGCGATCCGGCCGGAGACGGTGTCGACCCTGCTGGAGTGCCTGAGCCGGGACGTTCTGCCGCTGATCCCCGAACGCGGTTCGCTGGGCGCCAGCGGTGATCTCGTACCGCTGTGCTACCTGGCCGCGGCGCTGATCGGCGAAGGGGAGGTCCTGCACCACGGCACCGTGCGTCCGGCGATCGACGCCCTGCGCGACGAGGGCATCGCGCCAGTGCGGCTCGCGCCCAAGGAGGGCATCGCGCTGATCAACGGAACCTCCTTCGCCGCCGCGTACGCGGTCCTCGCCGCCTGGGACGCGCGGGAGTTGGCCTTCGTCGCCGAACTCGCGACGGCCATGACGCTGGAGGCTCTGCACGGCAACGCCTCCGCGCTGCATCCTTTCGTCCACGCCGTCAAGCCGCACGACGGCCAGGTCCGCTCCGCCGAGGTCATCCGGACCCTGCTGGCGGGGTCGCGGCTCGCCACGTCCTTCGACGACATCCTGGTACGCCGCGAGAAGCCGGCCGGGCGGAGCTACCTCCAGCTGAAGGAGAGGATCCAGGACAAGTACTCGGTGCGCTGCGCCCCGCAGATCATCGGCATCGCCCGGGACACTCTCGAATGGGCGGAGAGCTGGCTCGACACCGAGATCAACTCCGCCACCGACAACCCCCTGTTCGACGTCGACGAGTCCGGACTCCACCTCGGCGGAAACTTCTACGCGGGCCATGTCGGACAGGCCATGGACAGCCTGAAGACCGCGGTGGCCGGCCTGGCCAACCTGATGGACCGTCAACTCGCGCTCGTTGTGGACGAGAAGTTCAACGAGGGGCTGCCGCCCAACCTGGTCGTCGCACGCCACGCGGACGATCCCCAGGCGGGGCTGCACCACGGGTTCAAGGGGATGCAGATAGCGGCCTCGGCCGTCACCGCCGAAGCCCTCAAACAGACAGGGCCGGTGTCGGTGTTCTCGCGCTCCACGGAGGCGCACAACCAGGACGTCGTCAGCATGGGCACCATCTCGGCGCGTGACGCGCGCACCGTGGGCGGCCTGGTCCGTGAAGTGGCGGCCATCCATCTGCTCGCCCTTGCCCAGGCGATCGATCTGCGAGGCGTCGAGAAGGCGTCACCGGCCATCCAGGCGGTGCACGGGCTCATCCGGGAGCACAGCGCCTTCGTGACTCACGATCGACGGCTGGATCAGGACATCGAGGCGGTGATCGGCCTCATCGAGACCGGGGCGCTGCGACGCGCCGCCGGGTTCGCCGACAACACCTGAAGAAACCGAAGCACCGCGATGGGCGTGGTGCGTGACCGAGGAGTTCCTCTCATGTCGCAGAAGAAGTTCGCCCTGTTCAGTGCTGTGGGGACCACGGTGCTGGCACTGGGAGTGTCCGCCGTGCTCACCGTTCCGGCGCAGGCCAGGTCCGAGGAGGTCATCGACCTGGCCGTGAGCAACGACGGGGTGGTGAAGACCGATGTCGGCAAGCACGGGTTGAGCGTCGGAGACGAGTTCGTCTACGCCGACAAGCTCTTCCAGGACGGCAAGCAGGTCGGTCAGGACGGCAGTTCCTGCCAGGTGACCAAGCTGGACGGCGAGAAGATCACCACCAACTGTGTCCTGTCGGTGCAACTGCCGGACGGGCAGATCACCGCGCAGTCCCTGTGGACCAAGGGCGCCGACACGGTGCGGATGGCCGTCACCGGTGGCACCGGCGCCTACCGCGGCGCCACCGGCGAACTGACGTGCAACGACATCCAGACCCCGCACGAGACCTACCGCATCACTCTGGACAGGCCCTAGACCCCTTCGACGGCTCGGTCTGCTTGAGGCCGCGCGCGCCGGGCACGCTGGCTCCATCCCCGTTTTCCGTATCCGAAGTCCATGTGTGTCGCCCAGAGCCGATCCATGACCGCACCCACAACTGATTCCACGACCGATCCGTGCGACCGATTTCAGGTCCGATTCCAGGTCCCGACAGGCATGACCAGTAAGGAGCATTTCCCGATGAGCGTGAAGCAGTCCGGGACAGGCGCGGAAACCAAGGAGGGCGCGAGTATACGGGGGGAGCCGGGGCAGTCGGGCTCGGCCACCGCGGCTCTGGTCGCCGCCGTCCTCGGCTTCTTCGTGATCACACTCGACGTCTCCGGTGTCAATGTGGCGCTGCCCGCCGTGGGGCACGACATCGGCGGCTCGTTGTCCGGGCTCCAGTGGGTCGCTGACAGCTACACCCTGATGTTCGCGGCGCTGATGCTCTCCGCCGGCGCGTTCTCGGACGCGGTCGGCGCGCGGCGCGCGTACGGCTGGGGGATCGTTGTCTTCACCCTCGCCTCGCTGGCCTGCGCGGTGGCGCCGACGCTCGGCGCGCTGACGGCGGCGCGAGTGGTGCAGGGGAGCGCGGCAGCGATGATGGTGCCCACCTCGCTGGCGCTGATCCGGCAGGCGTTCCCCGATCCGGACGCGCGGGCCCGCGGCATCGCCCTGTGGACGGTCGGTGGCGCGGTGGCCATCGCCGCGGGGCCTGTCCTGGGTGGGCTGCTCACCACGGAGTGGAGCTGGCGTGCCGTGTTCTGGCTCAACGTGCCTGCCGGGCTTGCCGGTTTGCTGACCCTGATGCGAGCGGCACGCTCCCCGCGCCTCCAGGTCAAGTTCGACCTGCCGGGACAGGTGACGGCGGTCGTGGCGCTGGCCGCGCTGACCTTCGCCGTGATCGAGGGCGGGCACCACGGGCTCACCCCGACGGTGCTGGCCGCGTCCGGGGCCGCGGTGGTGGCCGGGGCCGGTTTCGTGGCCGTCGAGGCGCGGCGGCGCGCGCCGATGCTGCCGCTGGAGCTGTTCCGGCAGCGCGGGGTCAGCGTGCCGGTCGTCGCGGGTTTCGCCTGCAACGCCGGCTTCTACGGCGGTGTGTTCGTGCTGAGCCTCTTCTTCCAGGAGCAGCGGGGGCAGTCGGCGTTCTCCGCCGGGCTGATGTTCGTGCCGATGGCGGTGGTCACCGCCTTCTTCAACTACTTCTCGCCGCGGGCGGTCTCCCACTACGGCCCGCGGAAGGTGGTCGTCACAGGGCTGCTGATCACCGCGGCGGGCAGTGGCGGGCTGGCCGCCGTAGATACCGGCACACCCCCGTGGGTGACTGCCCTGCTGATGATTCCGCTGGGCATCGGCGGCGCCCTCGCCATGCCGGCGCTGACCTCCCTGATGCTCGACAGTGTCGCCGCCGAACGCGCCGGCACGGCGGCCGCTCTGCTCAACACCAGCCGCCAGACGGGCGGAGCGCTCAGCATCGCCGTCTTCGGGGCGCTCCTCGCGGGCGACTTCGCGCCGGGGATGCGGGAGAGCCTGCTGCTCGGCGCCGGCCTGCTGGTGGCCAACGCGCTGGGCGCGGCGACCCTGCTGCCGCGACGCTGAGGACGGCGTCGGGCGTGCCAGGCACCGGCCTGGCACGCCCGACGCGTGCGCGGGGTTCTTCGGCTGTTGCGGTCTTCGGCTACTCCAGTGAGTCGAGGACGGCTTGGGTGACCTCCTCGGTGCTGCGGCCGTCCGTGGCCACGACCACTCGGGCGACCTCGGCGTAGAGATGCCGCCGCGCCTCCATCAATTCCTCCCACCGCTCACGCGCGTTGACGGCCAGCAGGGGCCGCGCCGTGTTCAACCCTGCCCGCCGAACCGCCTCGTCGGCGTCCATCGAGAGCTGTACGACGCTGAGGCCGGCCAGCGCGGCGCGCGTGTCAGCGTCCAGGATCGCGCCGCCGCCCAGCGCCAGGACACCGTTGTGCTCGGCCAGTGCCCGCCGCACCGCCCGCTTCTCGATCGCGCGGAAGCCCGGCTCGCCCTCGTCGGCGAAGATCTCCGCGATGGTCCGCCCCTGTTCACGCACGATGTCGTCGTCGGTGTCCCGGTAGCCGACCCCGAGTCGCTCCGCCAGCAGCTGCCCGACCGTGGACTTGCCCACGCCCATGGGCCCGACCAGGACGGCCTTCGGACGCATCGCTCCGAGACCGAGCGTGGCCCGACCGGCCCTCCGCATCGCGTCCAGCGGAGCCCGGACACGGCCGGTCATCCGCTCCACCTGCAGCACCGCCTGGTGGACCAGCAGGTCGAGTCCGCTGACCACGGCCCCGCCGAGCGCGGACCAACGCGCCCCGAGCGCGGTCGGCCAGGGGTCGTAGAGCACGTCGAAAAGCGTGCCGGGCGCCTGCGGCACCGCTGAGGCGAGGGCGTCCGTCACCCCCGCCGGCGTGGTCGACACCACCAGTGGCGCGCACAGTCCCCGCGCCGCGTCCGCCCAGTCCGCCGTACGGACGTCGACACCGAGCCGCTCACCCCACTCCCGCATCTCGTCCGCACGACGCGCACTGCGCACATACGCCACGACCTCGCCGGCGCAGATCCCGGCCAGGGCGGCCAGCGCGGACGAAGCGGTGGCTCCGCCGCCGAGGATCGTGGCCGAGCCGACCCGTTCGACACCGCGTTCCCGCAGTGCGGCGACCATCCCGGGGATGTCCGTGTTGTCGCCCAGGCGCTCACCGTCCTCGGTGAACACCACGGTGTTGACCGCCTCGACGGAACGCGCCGTCGCGCTGAGCCCGTCGAGCAGCGGGATCACCGCGCGCTTCAGGGGCATGGTCAGCGACAGTCCCGCCCACTGCGGCCCGAGCGTGTCGAAGAAGCCGGGGAGATCTGTCTCGTCCACGTCGAACCGGTCGTACGACCAGTGGGTGAGCCCCAGCTCCGCGTAGGCGGCACGGTGCAGCACCGGCGACAGCGAGTGAGCGACGGGCGAGCCCAGCACGGCTGCCCGACGGCCGTGCCCGCTCATCGGATCACGGGGTTGTCGAGGTAGGACCGCACGTTGCGACGCGTCTCGGGCACCGAGTCGCCGCCGAACTTCTCCGCCACCGCGTCCGCCAGGACGAGCGCCACCATCGCCTCGGCGACGATGCCGGCCGCCGGAACCGCGGACACATCCGAGCGCTGATGGTGTGCGGCCGCCGCCTCACCGGTGGTCACGTCCACGGTCTTCAGGGCATGCGGCACGGTCGCGATCGGCTTCATCGCGGCCCGCACCCGCAGCAGCTCACCGGTGGACAGCCCGCCCTCGGTGCCGCCGGAACGGCCAGAGGTACGCCGGATCCCCTCGTCAGTGTTGACGATCTCGTCGTGTGCCTTGGAGCCCGGCACCCGCGCCAGTTCGAAGCCGTCACCGATCTCCACCCCCTTGATCGCCTGAATGCCCATCAGGGCACCCGCGAGCCGGGCGTCCAGCTTGCGGTCCCCGTGCACATGCGAACCGAGGCCGACAGGGACGTCGTGGGCGAGCACCTCGACCACGCCGCCGAGGGTGTCGCCGTCCTTGTGGGCCTGGTCGATCTCCGCGACCATCGCCTTCGACGCATCCGCGTCCAGGCACCGCACCGGATCGGCGTCCAGCCTCTCCACATCGGACGGCTCGGGGTAGACACCGTAGGGCGCCTTCGCCGCAGCCAGCTCCACGACGTGCGAGACGATCTCGATCCCGGCCGTCTCCTTCAGATACGACCGGGCCACCGCGCCCAGCGCCACCCGGGCCGCCGTCTCCCGCGCGGAAGCGCGCTCCAGGATCGGCCGGGCCTCGTCGAAGCCGTACTTCTGCATACCGGCCAGGTCGGCATGGCCGGGCCGAGGGCGGGTCAGCGGGGCGTTGCGGGCCAGGCCCGCCAGGATCTCGGGGTCGACGGGGTCGGCCGCCATCACCTGCTCCCACTTCGGCCACTCGGTGTTGCCCACCATCACCGCGACCGGGGAACCCAGGGTGAGGCCGTGCCGCACACCGCCGATGAACGTGACCTCGTCACGCTCGAACTTCATCCGCGCACCACGGCCATAACCGAGCCGACGCCGGGCCAGGTGGTCCGCCACCATCTCCGTGGTGATCGGCACGCCGGCGGGAAGACCCTCCAGCGTCGCCACGAGTGCGGGGCCATGGGACTCCCCCGCGGTCAGCCAGCGCAACCTGCTCATGTCAGAGGTGCTCCTTCGTCATGTCGGCCGCGCCGACGGGGACTTCGTAATGGGCGAACAGCCGCCGCATCTCGTTGTGGAATCCCGGGAACGTCTTGGCGACACAGTGCGGATCGTCCAGGGTGATCACCCCGGGAACGGCGAGTCCAAGGACTGAGAACGCCATGGCGATCCGGTGGTCCCGTCGGCAGGAGACGCGTACGGGGCGGAGAGGACCTGGGTGGATGGTGACCCGGTCGGCACCTTCCTGCGTCCGAACTCCGCATGCCGTGAGGTTGGCCACGACGGCCGCGATCCGGTCGGATTCCTTGAGCCGCGCGTGGCCGATTCCACGGATGGTGATGGGGGCGTCCGCCAGCGGGGCGATGGCGGCGAGGGTCATGAACGTGTCCGAGATCTCGCCCATGTCGACGGTGAATCCGCCGCGAAGGCCACCGCTCCCGGTCACCGTGGTCGCGGCCCGGCCCACGTTCACGTGGGCACCGGCCCGCTCCAGAACGTCGACGAATCGCAGGTCGCCCTGCAGGCTGTCGGTGTTCAGGCCCGGCACCGTCACGGACTGCCCGGTCACAGCGGCGGCGGCGAAGAAGTACGAGGCGGTCGACGCGTCCGGTTCGATCGCCACGTCGATGGCGGCGTACGAACCCGGTTCGACCATGAAGCCACCGTCACCCCGCGCATGGACCCGTGCGCCGAAGCGGCTCATGAGGGTCAACGTCATGTCGATGTAGGGCTGGCTGACCAACTGCGCTGCCCGTACCACCAGTCCGCGTCGCATCAGGGGCGCCGCCATCAGCAGCCCGCTGAGGTACTGGCTGCTCATCGACGAGTCCACCGCGACCTCGCCACCGTCCAGACCACCGGCCTCGATCACCAAGGGCAGACCGCCGCCCGGACCGGCGCTCGCCTTGGCCCCGATCCGCGACAGCGCGTCGAGCAACGGCCCTTGCGGGCGTGCTCGCAACTGCGCGGAGCCGTCGAGGAGAAAGGTGCCCTGCCCGGTGGCGGCGAAGGGAGGAAGGAACCGCCCCGCGGTGCCCGCATCCGCACACCACAGCCGGGCCGGGCCGACAGGCCCCCGGCCGACTCCGGACACGTCCCAGTAGGCGTCCAGCGGTCCGCTGTCCACCTGAGCGCCCAGTCCCTCCACTGCCGCCCGGAACGCGACGGTGTCGTCACTGGCCAACGGGGCCCCCAGGCGGCTGACACCGGTGGCGGCGGTGGCCAGCAGAAGAGCTCTGTTGGTCAGGCTTTTCGAGCCCGGTATCCGGGCGATCGAATCGGGGGTGTGCGAGGCATACGAGAGCACGCGTGTATTCCTTCCCACGGCAGATGTGAATGTGGCGCCCGGATTCCTGGCCGGAGACGCCGCGGAATCAGACAAATGGGAGACGACTTACGCCGGGATAATCCTCGGGACGTAGCGCTGCGATACTAACGCGCACTGCCCCGGGTTTCGACTGTGCAACAAGCTGCACCACAGCTTTCTGCACTCCGACGTGGTGGCCGACTGCCCATCCGGAACGGCAGTCTGGCATTGACGGATTTCCGCAGCACGCTGGGCACAGTCGTGCAAGAACATGCCTGACAACTTGCTGCACAACCGCGGCGAGAAAAGGCTCCATATCCGACGCTCTTCCGACCCGGCTCTGAAAACAGCAGTAACGGAGGCACATTCCATGTCAGTCCAGCGAGTTCCCGTACTCGTCGTCGGTGGCGCCTACACGGGACTAACCACCGCGTTGGGCCTTGCCGCACGCGGCGTGCGCCCGCTTCTGGTGGAGCGGCGACCGAGCCCCGGCACGCTGCCGAAGGCATGGGGGTTGAACGCCCGTTCTCAGGAACTGCTCAACACACTGCCCGGCGTGGCCCGGCGACTGCGCAGCGCCATGGGGGAGGCACAGTGGCCCCGCATGAGCCACGGCACCTCCCTCACCGACCCGGAGCGACGCTTCCTCGACCCGGAGGCCGGGCAGCCCGACCCGCAGGAGCTGTCGTCGGTGCCGCCGCTGGCCTGGGTGTCGCAGGCCCAGGTCGAGGAGATCCTCCGGGTCAGCGCCGAGGAGGCCGGCGCGGACCTGCGCCCCGGCACCGAACTGGTCTCCCTCACCCAGGACGAGGAGAAGGTCACCGCGACCCTTCGTGAGGCGGCCACGGGCCGCGAGTACGTGGTCGAGGCGGACTACTTGGTCGCCGCCGACGGAAACACGAGCCAGATCCGCGACATGCTCGGCATCCCCGTCGAAGGCGGCGGAACCATCGGCCACATGTACATCATCACCTTCGAGGCCGACCTGACCCGGTACGTGAAGAAGGGGTCGGTCGAGGTCATCGGAATGCCGGGCAGCGGATCCAGCTTCATCCTGGACGGCTCGGAGCGGCACACCCTGTGGGTCGACTACTTCCCCGAGCGGGGTGAGACGCCGGAGGACTTCACCGAGGAGCGTTGCCTGGAGCGGATCCGCCGCGCCGTTGGCGACCCCGAGATCGACGTCACCTTCGTCAACGCCCGCTTCTTCCCCATCAACCACAAACTGTCGGAGCGGTTCCGCGAGGGCCGCGCCTTCCTGGCCGGAGACTCCGCGCATGCCTGCCCACCCAACGGAGGTCAGGGCGGCAACCTCGCCATCCAAGACGCCTACGACCTGTCCTGGCGGCTGTCCCTGGTTCTCACCGGGCAGGCCGGCCCCGACCTGCTGGACACGTACGAGATGGAGCGCCGCCCCATCGTCAACATCACTCTCGAGCGCGAACTCGAGTTGGCGAAGATCTCCGAAGGCCGGGTCCCCGCCAGCTACAACCCCGCCGATCCCGACGCCCCCATCCCCATGCCCAAGGAATTCCTGGGCTCCCGGTACCACTCCCCCGCGGTCCGCATCGAGGCCGACGACGACGGCAGCCTCCAGGAGGATCCGTGGAACCCCACCGGCCGCCCGGGGGGACGGGCCCCGCACGTCGTCCTCTCCGACGGCCTGCGTGAGTTCTCCACGCATGACCTGCTCGGTCGCGGTTTCGTGTTCCTGGCGGGGCACGAGGCCACCGAGTGGGTCGCCGCCGCCGAAAAGGTCGCCCGAGATCTCGGAGTCACCCTGGCCGCGTACCGGCTGGGGGACCGCTTCGTCGACAGCGCCCACACCTGGTGCGACCGTTACGGCGTCGAACCGACCGGCGCCACACTGATACGCCCCGACGCCGTCGTGGCCTGGCGCGCCAAGAAGGCCGTCGACGATCCTGAGGGTGAACTGACGGCAGCCCTGAGCGCGGTCCTCGCACGCTGATCCGAGCGTACGGAGGAGAGGCAAGTGGGCGGCGACTCCATCGAGTCGCCGCCACGGCACCGGCGGCGCGGAAGGATCCGCCGTTCCCTCAGGCCACGTTGTGATCCGCCGCCTTCTCGCGGCCTGGCGCGAGCATGTGGTCACGAACCATCCACCCGGCCTGGAACCGGCTCTGCGCGCCCAGGTCACCGAACATCTCGGCGATGTACTTCCGGCACGTCCGCACACCGATGCCCAAGCGCCTGGCCACCACTTCGTCCTTGTAGCCGGCGGCGAGCAGTTGAACGATCGCAGTCTTCGTCTCCTGGGTCAGCGACTCCGGGAGCCGGTTGCTGCCGCCCGTCCTCTGGAAGACCACACTCGTCGCCCAGGCGCTCACCACCATGTGCACGATGAACTCCACCAGGGCTCCATGCCTCACCATGTGCGCCTTGTCCGTGTCCTCGCCGTCCAGCAGGAACGCCACGGAGCGGTCGAAGACGATCAGCGGCGGCAAGGACGCGGCGGTTGTCCGGACCTCACCTCCCGACGTCGAGATGCGTTCGGCACACTCGCGCACGTCCGCGTCGTAGCGGGACAGATGCGGGAGCAACACCCGCACCTCGACCGCCGACGTCAGTACTCCGGAGTCCTCGCAGACCACATCGCGGGCGAGGGCCGGTGCTCCCCGCCCCAAGGGCTGTACGGCGAACACCTCCTCGGCACACCGTGCCGCGCAGCCCTCGAGCACCTCGCGGAGGTCGGAGACACCCTCGATGGTGACCACAGGGCTGAGCCCTCCGGCCTCCGTGTCGTCGGCGCAGAGGTTGGACAGCGCGTTGAGCTGCTCGCGGATCCCGTCCAGTTGAGCCTGCCACGCGTCGATGGCGCCCGAGAGGGGCTTGGCGTACTGGAGCTTGGCCGTTTCCGGGTGGACCGCGACCCAGTCGCTACGGCCCTCCGCCTCGGATCGCGCCAGCTTCATCTTCCCCAGACTGGACAGCACACGCTCCGCCCGGCCCGCGCCCCACCCAAGACTGCTCGCTAGTCTCTCGAGCTTGGCTCCGCCGGACGCGACGAGGAACTGATAGGCCGCCAGTTCCTCGTCGCCCATCAGCTGAACGATCTGGGCGATATCCACAGCCTTCCCCTTACCCACTTCGGAAACTGGGGGTCAAGAATAAACACGAGCGTACTTATGAACGCAAGTCTAAGTTTTTTTCGAGGAGCATAGCTCCTCAAATATGAATAAAACGGGCGCCTATGACTGCGTCACTCCCAGTCCTCGTGGAGAGCATGCGAACACTCCAGGCGAATAATGGTCGCGAGTGTATTTTTGTATCGCGACCGATCGATCATCTGAATCGACCTTGACTGAGCCTGGAGACGCCCATGAGTACCGACCTGTCGAGCCCGACACCCCTCGCGATCGTCGGCATGGGGTGCCGCTTCCCGGGGACCGAGAGTGTCGACGAGCTGTGGGACGCTCTCGTGACCAACACCGACACCGTGACCCCGGTCCCACGGGAGCGCTTCGACGTCGGCGAATGCCACGACGTCACTCCTATGACCCCCGGCCGAACCGTGTCCCGGCACGGCGGCTTCCTCACCGACCCCTTCGGTTTCGACGCGGCCTTCTTCGGCGTCTCGCCCGTGGAGGCACTCGCCATGGATCCGCAGCAGCGGCTCCTGCTGCACGTCGTATGGGAAGCCCTGGAGTCGGCCGGGATACCCCCCTCCCGGATCGCGGGCAGCCGGGGCGGTGTGTTTGTCGGGCAGGCGACAGCCGAACACGCGGAGACCGACCCCCGGGCCGACGAGCCGGATGTGCGCGGCATGGTGGGCGGCCGTCTGCGCGCCGTCACAGCCGGCCGCATCTCCTACGCCTTCGACTTACGCGGGCCGAGCGTGGTTCTGGACACCGCGTGCTCCTCGTCGCTGGTCGCCGTGCACGCCGCACGGCAGAGTCTGCTCACCGGCGAGAGCGACCTGTGCATCGCCGCGGGCGTCAACGTCATCCTGTCCCCGCACGACGCCATCGCCTATTCCCAGGGAGACATGCTCTCCCCCGGCGGCCGCTGCCGGTTCGGCGACGCCCGCGCCGACGGGTTCGTGCGCAGCGAGGGCGTGGGCGTGGTGGTGCTCAAACGCCTGGATGACGCGCTCCGGGACGGCGACCCCGTCTGTGCGGTCCTGCTCGGCAGCGCGGTCACCAACGACGGTGCGGCCAGCGGGTTGTTGATCCGTCCCTCCGCTCAGGGCCAGGCCGACATGGTGCGCGAGGCATGCAACAGTGCCGGCGTCGATCCCTCGGAACTCGATTACGTCGAGGCGCACGGCACCGGAACGAACGTCGGGGACGGCGTGGAGCTCCAGGCACTCGCCGAGGCGGCCGGGCCGGGCCGGCCGGCGGGCCGGCCGTTGCTGACCGGATCGGTCAAGACCAACCTCGGTCACGCCGAGGCCTCGGCCGGCGTCGCCGGACTGATCAAGACGGCGCTGATCCTGCGGCACGGCGTCATTCCCGCGTCGCTGCATCTCGACGAGCCGCACACCTTGCTCACGCAGGACGACTTCCCGGTTCGTGTGGTCACCCGCAACCGGCCCTTGGACGCGGCCGGTTCCCGCGCCCTGCTCGGCGTGAGCTCCTTCGGCCTGTCCGGGACCAACGCCCATGCCGTCGTCGGTGCCCACGTCCCCGAGTCCACGCCCGACACCCCGGGCCGCGCCACGGACACCGGGCCCCATCTGCTGGTGCTCAGCGCGCGCACACCCGGCTCCCTCCGTCGCCTGGCCGAGCGTTACGCGGACCACCTCGGCCCGTCCGGGGCCGGGCGCCATCACCGGCTCGGCGACCTCTGCTCCGCCGTGGCCACCGGGCGCGACGCCCATCCGCACCGGCTGTGGGTCGTGGGCGACGACCACGACTCCCTGTCGCGGCGGTTGCGCGCCCTCGCCGCCGGCGAGACCCTCCCCGACGGAGGGACGGGGGAGGCAGGTCTGTCGGGTGACAAGGACCTTGTGTTCGTCTTCTCGGGGCAGGGCTCGCAGTGGGCCGGCATGAGCCGGGGCCTGTACCGCTCCTCGCCCGCCTTCCGGACCGCACTGGACGCCTGTGACCGGGCCGTGCGCAGGGAACTCGGCTGGTCGATCGTGGAACGGCTGACGTCCGGCGACGAGTTCCCCACTGACGTGAGCGTCGTCCAACCCGCCCTGTGGGCCGTACAGGTGGCGCTCGCCGCCGCCTGGCGCGACCGTGGCGTGGAGCCCAGTCGGTGCATGGGCCACAGCATGGGGGAGGTCGCCGCCGCCCATGTCTGCGGCGCTCTTTCGCTCGACGACGCGGCCGCCGTGATCTGCCGGCGCAGCCGGCTGATGCAGCGTACGGCGGGACAGGGCGCCATGCTCGCCGTCGAGCTGTCGGCCGCCCGGGCGCGGCAGTACACCGAGGCCTACGGGGAAGCGGTGTGCGTGGCGGTCGAGAACGCCCCGACGACGACCGTCCTCGCGGGCGACCCCGCGCCCCTTGCCGCCCTCCGGGCCGAACTGGAGGAGAGCGGCGTCCTGTGCCGCCCGGTGAAGGTGAACGTGGCCTCGCACTCGCCGCAGATGGACTCCCTGCGCGACGACCTGGTGAAGGAACTGCACGGCCTCTCCCCCGTGTCCGGCGCGGCGGACATGGTCTCCACCGTGTACGGCTGCGAGGTCGAGGGCGCCGAGCTGACGGCTGAGTACTGGATCGACAACCTGCGCCGCCCCGTACGGTTCGCCGACACCGTTCGGAAGGTGGGCCACGAGACGCAGAGCGTCTTTCTCGAGGTCAGCCCCCATCCGGTCCTCGTCGCCGCCATGGAGGACACGCTGGGCGGCGATCACATCGACGCCTCCTCGGTGGCCTCGCTGCACCGCGCGTGCGACGAGCCCGCCGCACTGGCCCGGGCGGCCGGCCGGCTGTTCGCCCAGGGCGGGCGGGTGGACTGGCGGCGATGGTACGGCGGCGGCCCACGGCACCTGCCGTCGCTACCCACGTACGCCTGGGACGCGGTGCCGTACCGACGCGAGACGGCCGACCCGGTGACCGCACGCCGGTCCGGCGCTTCCCGGTTCCGGCGGATCGACCTCTCGTCCTGGGCCGCGACCGCCGACTGGGGTGACGGCGTGGCGCTCCACGGGGTCGCGCCCGTGCCGCCCGTCGTGTATCTCGAGGCGATGCTGGACACGGCGCGGGAGACCGGTCGCGGCACATCGTTCGAACTACGGGACGTGCGGCTGGGCGACGCCCACGTACCCGTCGACGCGGCGGGGGGCACGACCCTCCGGGTGGCCCTGGAAGGGTCCCCGGACCACGCCCGCGAGGTGACGGTGCGAGCCTCCGTCCCAGGTGTCCCCGACCCCGTCCTCTGTGCTTCCGGCCGGGTCGTCGTCGCGGACACCGACGATGCCGCCCCCGTGGCCTCGGACGCCCTCGACACCGCTCTCGCACGGTGCCGGGACTATCTGGGCGGACAGGACTTCACATCCTTCGCGCGGCGTCAGGGGTACGACATCGCCGAGCCGTTCCGGGCCGTGGAGCACCTGTGGCGACGCGACGGCGAGGCCGTGGCCCTCGTACGGCCGACGAGGACCCTGCCACGCGTCGGCTGGGAGACGGGCCTGCTGCCACTTCTGGCGGCCCGAACAGGAGCCACGTCCGGCGGCGAGGACGCAGGCTGCGTTCCCGTGTCCTTCGACTCGGTCCGGTTCTACGCGGAGCTGGAGCCTGAGTTCTGGAGTGTGAGCACCGTACGACCCGGGAACGGTGGGGCCTCACTGGTGACCGATGTTCTCCTGATCTCACCGGACCGTCGCGTCCTGGCGCGCTTCTCCGGAATCCACCTGCGGCGCCTCGCGCGGACGTCCCCGGCGAACACGCCGCTGGCACACGTCTCCGCGCTCGTCTCGGCGGTCTCCGAGCAGTGCGCGGCGCCGCTCACCGGCCTGGTCAGAAAGGTGGCGGAGCCCTTCGGCATCGGCTTCCTCACCGGCCTCCTGCGCCCCGCCGCATCGCCTCCTGCTGCGCGGACCACACTTCAGCGGGCTGCCCCCGACGATTCCGGGGCCCCGTCCCACCCCCGCTCCGGCGGTGCCGCGGAGGCCCTCCTCGAGTACTCCGCGGCGCTGCTGGGCATGCCGGCGTCGGACATCGACGAGCGGCGGTCGTTGCGCGAACTCGGTCTCGACTCGCTCATGGCCTCCAAGCTCCGGCAGCGCCTGCACCGCAGCCACGGCACAGAGATCACCGCCGGCCGGCTCTTGGGTGCGGAGAGCATCGCCGTCCTGTGCGAGGGCCTCGCACAGCACGACGCACGGGCAGACACGGGGCCATAGCTGGGGCAGCATTCAAACTTGCACCGTGGTATAAAAAATCCACCGTCCATATGGCGAACTCATCACGAACAGGAGGGACGGAATGGACTCGGACGCGACAACGACGCCGCCGCCGGTCGGCCGTAGGGAACGCAACAAGCAACGGGTCAGAGAACGTCTCTACCTGGCCGCAGTCGAGCTCATCGTAGAGAAGGGATACGACCAGACATCCATCGACGAGATCGCGGAGCGGGCCGATGTGGCACGTGGCACCTTCTTCAACTACTTCCAGCGCAAGGAAGACATCATCGGCGCATGGGGAGAAAGGAGGCGCGCCGCGCTCGTGACGGGCCTGGAAGACAGCAGCACCTTCACGCCCAGCTCGATCGCCCGGCTTCAGCAGTGCATGGCGGTCCTCATTCGCATCAACCAGGAGGAACCGCGACTCACCACCGCCATGCTCACCGCCTGGGTGAAGGCGGGCCGGCCGATCCTCGAGGAGCCGTATGTCGCGGAGGTGTTCGCCAAGATCGTCGTCAGTGGGATGGACCAGGGAGAGCTGAACCCTGGCATGTCACCCATCGGCGTCGGCAACGTTCTGCGTGACGTCTACCTCGGAGCCCTCTACCGATGGGCCAGCCGGCCGTCGGACACGACCGGGTCACTGACGGAAGAGCTGCAGCAGATCCTGCACCTTCTCCTCGACGGCATGGCCGCGACGAAGACGACGCACGCGTCACACCGACGTCCTACCGGACCGGCATTCCACCCGGGGCCCGAGCCCAGGTTTGATCACGACTGAAGACAGTCCCCGCCGCACGGTAATCCCCACCGCCCCATAGGGGCCGGGATGGTCTTGGAGCGTTTGCCGTTAGGGGAGTTGCCGATGTCCCCGTCGGCCGGATCGCGCTTGCCACAGCCGAGGTGATCGGAGGTCGACGCCCTCGAGAGCGGACTCCGGCAGCCGCTTGGTCAGCTGCCGCGGCAGTCCGCCCTCGCCGGTCGAGCGCAGGCCCTTGCCCTGGGCCCGGCCCGTCGGCCTGCCCGAAGCGGCGGAGACGGTCCGGCCGAAGCCGATCGTGCAGAAGTGTGTGGGGCACCACCTGCTGCGATCGCCTTCCGCTGTGCGGCCGCCAGGACCGGGACAGGATCGCGGGGCTCCTCAAGCCCGTTCACACCGCGCCGACCGGCGAGGCCTCCCTGGACCGGCTGGCCGAGTTCGCCGTCGCGTGGGCCGGAGGTATCCGGCGATCACTCCGTTCCCGCGGTTCGACACCGAAATCCGCCGCCTCGTCCGCACGACGAATGCGATCGAGTCGGTCAACGCTCGCATCTCACCGCTTTTTTTGACGGACCCGGTCCTGCGCGAACCCTTGCTGCCCCAACTTCCATACTGTAGACAATATTTCGTCGACATGATTCGACAGTTCCTCGGTACCCTCGACCGAACGGAGCTTCCTCGCATGAAAGTCGCAGTGCTCGGCGCCGGAGCCATCGGCGCCTATGTCGGTGCCGCGCTCCACCGCGCGGGCGCCGACGTGCATCTCGTCGCCCGTGGACCGCATCTGGCGGCCATGAGGCAGCACGGAGTACAAGTGCTCAGCCCGCGTGGCGACTTCACCGCCCGCGCCCACGCCACCGACGACCCGGCCGAGATCGGGCCCGTCGACTTCGTCTTCCTCGGCCTGAAGGCCAACTCGTACGCGGCGTGCGGGCCGCTGATCGAGCCTCTCCTCGACGACTCCACCGCGGTGGTCGCCGCTCAGAACGGCATCCCCTGGTGGTACTTCCACCGGCACGGCGGCCCCCACGACGGCCACCGCGTCGGGAGCGTGGACCCGAACGGCGCGGTCAGTGCGGTGCTCGCGCCCGAACGGGCCATCGGCTGCGTGGTCTACGCGGCGACCGAGCTCGAAGGGCCTGGTGTCGTACGGCACTTGGAAGGGACCCGGTTCTCGGTCGGCGAGCCCGACCGGAGCATCTCGGCACGCTGTCTGGCCTTCAGCGAGGCCATGCGGGCCGGCGGTCTGAAGTGCCCGGTCGAGCCAGAGGTGCGCAACGACATCTGGCTCAAGCTGCTCGGCAACATCTCCTTCAACCCGATCAGCGCGCTGGCCCGCGCCACCATGCGGCAGATGTGCCTGCACGGCGGCACCCGAAAGGTCATCGAGATCATGATGGCCGAGACGCTCTCGGTCGCCGAGGCCCTCGGCTGTGAGGTCGGTGTCTCCATCGAGCGCCGTCTCGCGGGCGCCGAACGGGTCGGCGACCACCGCACCTCCACGCTCCAGGACCTGGAGCGCGGCAAGCCGCTGGAACTCGACGTGCTGCTCGCGGCCGTCGTCGAACTGGCGGAGATCACCGGCGTCCAGGTGCCCACCCTGCGCACCGTGCACGCCATCTCGGACCTGCTCGCGCTGAGGAGCGCCGCATGAGGAGCGTCGTATGAGGAAACGCGACCGAACCCCGAAGACCTACACCCGGCTCACCCACCCCCTGGTCCGGGACTCGCGCGACGAGCCGTTCCGGCAGGCGAGTTGGGAGGAGGCCCTGGACCGGGCGGCTCGGGGCATCGAGGCGGCGCGCGGCGCGTTCGGGATGTTCTCCTGCGCCCGCGCCACCAACGAGATGAACTACGTGGCGCAGAAGTTCGCCCGCGTCGTGATGGGCACCAACAACGTCGACTCCTGCAACCGGACCTGTCACGCCCCGAGCGTCGCCGGTCTGTCCGCCGCCTTCGGATCGGGCGGCGGAACGTCCTCGTACGAGGAGATCGAGCACACCGACGTCATCGTGATGTGGGGCTCCAACGCCCGCTTCGCGCATCCGATCTTCTTCCAGCACGTTCTGAAGGGCGTCCACAACGGCGCCCGCATGTACGCGGTCGACCCACGCCGGACGTCCACCGCCGAGTGGGCGGAGAGCTGGCTCGGCCTGAATGTCGGCACGGACATCCCGATGGCGCACGCGATCGGCCGCGAGATCATCCACGCGGGCCTGGCGAACGAGGCGTTCATCGAGCGGGCGACCGCCGGCTTCGAGGAGTACGAGGCGTTGGTCGAGCCGTGGACGCTGTCGCTCGCCGAGAAGGTGACCGGCGTACCGGCGCGTGCCATCCGCGAGTTGGCGCACGCCTACGCCCGCGCCGAACGCGCCCAGCTGTGCTGGACCCTCGGCATCACCGAGCACCACAACGGCACCGACAACGTCCGTGCCCTGATCAACCTCTGCCTGCTGACCGGGCACGTCGGCCGGTACGGCTCGGGGTTGCAGCCCCTGCGCGGGCAGAACAACGTGCAGGGCGGCGGCGACATGGGCGCCATCCCCAACCGTCTCCCCGGCTTCCAGGACATCCTCGACCCCGGCACCCGGCTGAAGTTCGAGTCCGCGTGGGACACCGTCATCCAGCCCCACTACGGCATGAACCTGACCGAGATGTTCGAGGCGATGGAGGAGGGCACGCTCAGGGCGGTCTACTGCATCGGCGAGAACCCGGCACAGTCGGAGGCCGACAGCGAGCAGGCCGTACGGCGCATGAGGCAGCTGGACTTCCTCGTCGTGCAGGACATCTTCCTCACCAGGACGGCCGAGTTGGCGGACGTCGTCCTGCCCGCCACCGCGGGATGGGCCGAGACCGACGGCACCACCACCAACAGCGAGCGGCGCGTTCAGCGGGTCCGCCGGGCGGTCACCCCGCCCGGCGAGGCGCGCGAGGACATCGACATCATCTGCGAGCTGGCCGCACGGCTCGGCCACGAGTGGAAGTACGCCGACTCCGAGGCCGTCTGGAACGAGCTGCGCTCGGTCTCCCCGGACCACTACGGGATGACGTACGACCGTCTGGCGGAGCACCAGGGCATCCAGTGGCCCTGCCCCGACACCGACAGGATCGAACCGACGTATCTGCACGGCCGGTTGTGGGAGTCCGACCCGGCGAAACGCGGCCGGCCCGCCCCCTTCGGGCTCGTCCAGCACGATCCGCCGGTCGACCTCACCGACGAGGAGTACCCGATCCGGCTGACCACCGGCCGACGGCTCGACTCGTACAACACCGGTGTCCAGAGCGGGAGTTTCGCTTCCCCGCTCAGGCGCGGCGAGTTCGTCGAGCTGTGCCCGGAGGACGCCGAACGCTACGGAGTCGTCGTCGGGGAGGAGGTGCGGGTCAGCTCGCGGCGCGGCGCGGTCGTCGCGCCGGTGTGGATCGACACCGCCCTGCGTCCCGGGCTGGCCTTCATGACCATGCACTTTCCCGACGAGGTGGACACCAACCAGCTGACGATCGAGGCCAATTGCCCGATCGCGGGGACGGCGGAGTTCAAGGCGTCGGCGATCCGCATCGAGAAGCTTCCGGTCGTGACCTACGTGAGGTGAGGCAGTGGACCTGCACTTCGGTGACAGCAAACCGACGGACGAGGAGAGGGCGGCGGTCGACGCGCTGCTGGGCCCGCCCGACTCCTCCTGGGAGGGTGCCGACCGCGACGAGATGAGGGCCGCCGACCTGAGGTGGGCCCGTGGCGGCCGCGCGGCCCGGGACCGCCGCGACCAGCTGTTGCCGGGGCTGCACGCGATCAACGACCGGATCGGCTGGATCAGCGAGGGCGCCCTGGACTATCTGTGCCGACGACTGACGGTGCCGCCGGCAGAGGCATACGGGGTGGCCACGTTCTACGCGATGTTCTCCGTCGGACCCAGGCCCGCGACCGTGCTGCACGTGTGCACGGACCTGGCGTGCGCGGCGGCCGGGGCGTCCGAGCTGTGCGCCGGGATCGAGTCCCGGCTGGGTCTCGGCAGCGGTGTCTCCGTGGAGCGCGGCCCGTGCCTGGGGCTGTGCGAACGGGCTCCGGCGGCGCTCGCGATCAGGGCCGGCGATCCGGTGCGTACGGCGGTCTCGGCGCCGGCGACCGTGGAGCAGGCCGTCCTCGCCGCGAGCGCACCCGACTCGGCACCCGAGGAGCCGGCGGCGGCGATGGCGGTGCCGCAGGCGGGCGACCCGGCGCTGACGCTGCTGCGGCGCGTCGGCGTCGTGGATCCGTCGTCGCTCGACGACTACCGCGCCCACGGCGGCTACACCGCGCTGCGCCGGGCCTTCGAGCTGGGTCCCGCCGGCGTGATCCGCGAGGTGACCGACTCCGGCCTGGTCGGGCGTGGTGGCGCCGCCTTCCCCACGGGCCGCAAATGGCAGGCGACGGCGTCCCAGCCCGACCACCCGCACTACCTGGTGTGCAACGCCGACGAGTCCGAGCCGGGCACCTTCAAGGACCGGGTGCTCATGGAGGGCGATCCGTACGCCCTGGTGGAGGCGATGACGATCGCGGGGTACGCGACCGGCGCGCACCAGGGCTACCTCTACCTCCGTGGTGAGTATCCGCGGGCGATCCGCCGGATGCGGCACGCCCTCGACCAGGCGCGCGCCCGCGGTCTGCTCGGCGACGACGTCCTCGGTCAGGGCTACGCCTTCGACATCGAGATCCGGCGCGGCGCGGGCGCGTACATCTGCGGCGAGGAGACCGCCCTGTTCAACTCGATCGAGGGCCACCGTGGCGAACCGCGCTCGAAGCCGCCCTTCCCCGTCGAGAAGGGCCTGTTCGGCAAACCCACGGTCGAGAACAACGTCGAGACGCTGGTCAACGTGCTGCCGGTCCTCACGATGGGCGCCCCGGCGTACGCGGCGATCGGCACGCGGCGTTCCACCGGGCCCAAGCTGTTCTGCGTGTCGGGCACTGTGGAGCGGCCCGGGATCTACGAGCTGCCGTTCGGTGCGACGCTGGGCGAGCTGCTGGAGCTGGCCGGGGTGCGCGCGGGGCTGCGGGCGGTGCTGCTCGGCGGGGCGGCCGGTGGCTTCGTACGGCCGGACGAACTGGATATACCGCTCACCTTCGAAGGCACCCGGGAGGCGGGCGCCACCCTCGGTTCGGGGGTGGTGATGGCCTTCGACGACACGGTCCCCCTGCCCCGTCTGCTGCTCCGCATCGCCGAGTTCTTCCGGGACGAGTCGTGCGGGCAGTGCGTACCGTGCCGGGTCGGGACCGTGCGGCAGGAGGAGGCGCTGCACCGGATCGCGGACCGCACGGGCGCCGCCGCGGCCGATGACATCGCCCTGCTCAGAGAGGTGGGCCGCGCGATGCGCGACGCCTCCATCTGCGGTCTCGGGCAGACCGCGTGGAACGCCGTGGAATCCGCCATCGACCGTCTGGGGGCGTTCGAATGACCGCTCATCGTCACGCAGGAGCCGCCGTATGACCGTGACACCGCTGGGGATCCCCCGCCGTCTGCTGGAGTTCACGATCGACGGGGAGGAGGCCAGGGTGCCCGAGGGTTCGACGATCCTCGACGCCTGCCGGGCGGCCGGGAAGGACATCCCGACCCTCTGCCAGGGCGACACCCTCACCCCGAAGAACGCCTGCCGTGTCTGTGTCGTCGAGGTCGAGGGGTCCAGGACCCTCGTCCCGGCCTGCTCCCGCACGGCGGAGCCCGGTATGGAGGTGCGCACAGACACCGAACGCGCCCGGCACAGCCGCAAGATCGTCCTGGAGCTGCTCGCCTCCTCGGTCGACCTGTCGACGACCCCGCGGGTGGCCGAGTGGATCAAGGAGTACGAGGCGAAGCCGGACCGTTTCGGCCCGGACGCGGCCCGCCTGAACGAGGAACCGAAGATCGACAACGACCTCTACGTGCGCGACTACGACAAGTGCATCCTCTGCTACAAGTGTGTGGACGCCTGCGGCGACCAGTGGCAGAACACCTTCGCGATCTCCGTCACGGGACGTGGTTTCGACGCCCGGATCGCCGTCGAGCACGATGCTCCGCTCACCGACTCGGCGTGCGTCTACTGCGGCAACTGCATCGAGGTGTGTCCCACGGGGGCGCTGTCCTTCAAGTCGGAGTTCGACATGCGGGCGGCGGGTACCTGGGACGAGTCGGCACAGACCGAGACGACCACGGTGTGCGCGTACTGCGGAGTGGGCTGCAACCTGACGCTGCACGTGCAGGACAATGAGATCGTGAAGGTCACCTCACCGCACGACAACCCGGTGACCCACGGCAATCTCTGCATCAAGGGCCGTTTCGGCTACCAGCACGTACAGAACCGGGGCTGATCAGGACATGGGACGAGTCACGGAACGACGCAAGGTGATCCGGATCCGGGACGGCGTGGTCTCCAGCCGCCCGGACACGCTCGTCGCGGAGGAGCCGCTGGAGATCCGGCTGAACGGCAAACCGCTGGCGATCACGATGCGCACACCGGGCGACGACTTCGCGCTCGCCGCCGGTTTCCTGGTGAGCGAGGGGGTGCTGGCCGCCGCGTCCGACCTGCTGAACATCGTGTACTGCGCGGGCGCGACGGGTGGGGGCCCCTCCCGCTCGAGCGGAGCCGAGAGTGGGGGAGGGGCGAACTCGTACAACGTGGTGGACGTGCGGACGGCGCCGGACGTCCAGATACCCGACATCACGCTGGAGCGGAACGTCTACACCACCTCGTCCTGCGGACTGTGCGGCAAGGCGAGCCTCGACGCCGTCCGTACGACGGCCCGCTGGCCCATCTCCGACACTCCCCGGGTCCGTGTCGACCCGGAACTGCTCGCGAGCCTCCCCGACCGGTTGCGCGCGGCCCAGCGGGTCTTCGACCGGACCGGGGGTCTGCACGCGGCGGCCCTGTTCACCGAGGAGGGGGAGCTGGTCGACGTCCGGGAGGACGTGGGCCGGCACAACGCGGTCGACAAGCTGGTCGGCCGCGCCCTGCAGAACGGGGACCTGCCGCTGTCCCGCACGATCCTGCTGGTGTCGGGCCGGGCGTCCTTCGAGCTGGCGCAGAAGGCCGTGATGGCGGGCATCCCGGTGCTCGCGGCGGTGTCCGCGCCCTCCTCCCTGGCCGTGGACCTGGCCGCCGAGACGGGCCTGACCCTGGTCGGATTCCTGCGGGGCAGTTCCATGAACGTGTACGCGGGCGAGGACCGTATCGCCCTGCGGGCCGCGGCCGCCCAGGGCTGACCGGTTCCCCCCGCGACACGGCGGCGGGGCCCCGAACGGCGGGGAGCGCCCCCTGCGCCGCGGGGGCCCCGCCTCAACCCGGGTGTCGGGCCCGGGTCAGGCGCTTCGGACGAAGCGCACCTCGGCCGCCGTCACCACCGTGCCCAGGCGCGGGAAGTCGAGCCGTACCGACGCCTCGTGCTCGGCGGCGGTGAGTGCCGCCATGGCGTCCTCGACGAAGACGAGGTCGTAGCCGAGGTCCGAGGCGGCGCGGGCGGTGGACTCGACACCGAGGTTGGTGGCGATGCCGCCGAACACGAGTGTGCTGACGCCGAGTTCGCGCAGGCGCTCGTCCAGGCCGGTGCCGTGGAAGGCCCCGATGGTCCGCTTCACCATCTCGACGTCGCCCTTCTGTGCCAGACCGGGCACCAGTCCGCTGCCGGGCGGCTGCTCGGGGACGCCGGGACGCTCGACACGCACCACGACCACGTGCGCACCTCTCGCCCGGAAGGTCGCGGCCAACTCCGCGCCCACGGCGAGGACTTCGGTTCCCTTGCGGGGTTCGAGCGGCAGCGCGACGATGCGTTCCATCAGGTCGACGAGTACGAGGGCGGTGCGCGCGGGATCGAGCGCGAGGCCGGAATCGGCGGTGCGGGGTGCGGTCATGACGGAACGTTAGTCGCCGTCAGCCCTCCGTACCGGACATCCGGATCAACAGGCCCGTGAACTGGTCCCGTTCGGCCGGTGACAGCGGGGCGAGCACCGACGCGCAACGCGGCGCCGACAGGGCGCCCGTGTCGAACACCGTCCGGTGGCTGCCCATGGACCAGATGGAGGACAGCCACTAACGTCCCGGAGGGTGCCCGAGGACACACGAGCGCGACAGCGGACGGGAGCCGGGCTCGGCATACTGCTGGCCCTGGCTCTCGCGGCCGTGCTGCTCCGCGCCTTCCCCGACGACGATCGGCGCAAGGCCGACGACTGCGCTCCGCACACCGTCGGCGCGTCGTCCGCGGACGACCGTCTCACCACCGAGTTCGCCCGCTACGGCGACGACGCCACCCGGGCCGACGACTGGACCGGCGGCGACGGCACCCACTCGGTGCGACTGCCTGACGGCCGGCTGCTGTGGCTGTTCTCGGACACCTACCTGGGCCAGGTGCACGGCCCGCCCAACCCGGTCGGCGAGTCCTACGCCTGGCGGGACGGCACCGCGCCCCTGGTACGCAACTCGGCCGTCGTGATGCGCGACGGCCGGCTGGAGAGCACGCTCCCCGCCCCTCTCTTCCCCGATCCGGGCCCCCACCAGTGGCGCTGGCCGGTCGCGGCGCGGGTCGAGCCCCGCTCCCCCGGCTCCTCGGAGCGGGTTCTGCGGGTGCTGCTGTGGGTGCGGACGGCGGGAGCGGCGCCGTGGGTGTTCGGGGTGCCCACCGCCACCGAGGTCGCCACGCTCTCGCTGCCCGGCCTGCGGGTGGAGTCCGTCGTCGAGGTGCTCGACCAGCGGCTCGTCCAGGATCCGTCCCGGCGGGTGCTCTTCGGTACCACGCTGGTCGAACGGGGCGGCTGGACCTACGTCTTCGGCGGCGACGACGGTCAGGCCGCGTCCCGGCCCACCTCGCACGCGTACGTGGCGCGGGTGCCCGCGGGCGGGCTCGGCGATCCCGCCGCCTGGGAGTACTGGGACGGCTCCGCCTGGGCGGCGCGCGCCCGTCCGGGTGCCGTGCTCGGGGACGGACGGCGCACTGGTGTGGGCAGCGCGTTCTCGGTGGTGCGCCGGGGCGGTACGTATCTCCTGTTCACGATGGCCGCGGGAACGCGGGGGCTGACCACGGTGACCTCGTACTGGGCCTGCTCCCCCACCGGTCCCTGGCACGGCCCGGCGAAGGGCTTCACCCCCGCGCTGCCGCCCGGCCAGGTCGCCGCGTACAACCCGCAGGCGCACCCCGAACTGAGCGACGGCGGGCGGCTGGTGCTCAGTTACGACGTGAACTGGCTGGAGCCCACCGGCGCCGCGGCGCAGCTCAATCGGAACGTGTCCCTGTACCGACCGCGGTTCGTGACGCTGCGCCCGGCGCCGAAGGTGTGACCTCCTCGGGCACGTCGCGCGAGCGGCGCTTGGCGATGACCGCGCACACCATCAGCTGCATCTGGTGGAAGAGCATCAGCGGCAGCACGGCCAGCGAGGCCTGCGCGCCGAACAGGACGCTCGCCATCGGCAGCCCGGAGGCGAGGGACTTCTTCGAGCCCGCGAACTGGATCGTGATCCGGTCCTCCCGGCCGAAGCCCAGCGCCTTGCCGCCGTACCAGGTCAGGGCGAGCATCACGGCGAGCAGGACGGCCTCGACGGCCAGCAGACCGGCCAGCCGGACGGGGCTCACCTGGTGCCAGATGCCCTGGACCATGCCCTCGCTGAAGGCGGTGTAGACGACGAGGAGGATCGATCCGCGGTCGACCAGGCCGAGGACCTTCTTGTGCCGCGTGACGAACCCTCCGATCCAGCGGCGCAGCAGCTGCCCCGCGAGGAACGGCACCAGCAGCTGGAGCACGATCTCCAGGAGCGAGTCGGCCGAGAACCCTCCGGTGCCGCTGCCGAGCAGCGCGGCGGCGAGCAGCGGGGTGACGACGATGCCGACCAGGGAGGAGAAGGAGCCCGCGCAGATCGCGGCCGGCACGTTGCCGCGGGCCATGGAGGTGAAGGCGATCGACGACTGGACGGTCGACGGGACCAGGGTGAGGAAGAGCAGGCCCTGGTAGAGCGGGTGGGTCAGGAACACCGGCACGAGTCCGCGGGCGGCCAGTCCGAGCAGCGGGAAGACGACGAACGTGCACGCCAGCACCGTGGCATGGAGCCGCCAGTGCTTGAGCCCGTCCAGGGCCTCACGGGTCGACAGCCGGGCGCCGTAGAGGAAGAAGAGGAAGGCGATGGCGGCCGTGGACGCGCCGGAGGCCACGTCGGCACCCGTCCCGCGCGCGGGGACCAGGGCCGCGAGGCCCACCGTCCCGAGCAGCAGCAGGATGTAGGGGTCGATCGGCATCCAACTCGGCCATCGCAGGCGTTTCACGGTGCTCCACTTGCTGATTGTCCTGTACTCGTGCCCACAAGGGCCCACTTGCCTGTGCCCGTTGCTTGTGCCCGGAAGGGCCCCTTCCATCGTCCTCTCTCGACCCTTGATCGGGAATCCGGCATACCACTCTGACTGTCATCATGTTCCGCGATAGCCTGAGGTGGTGTACGACCCCTCCCAGCTGCGTACGTTCCTCGCGGTGGCCCAGACGCTCAGCTTCACGCAGGCCGCCAGGCGCCTCGGCCTGCGCCAGTCCACCGTCAGCCAGCACGTGCGCCGTCTGGAGGACGCCACTGGGCGGCAGCTGTTCAGCCGGGACACGCACTCGGTGGAGCTGACGGAGGACGGCGAGGCGATGCTCGGCTTCGCCCGCCGGATCCTCGCGGTGCACGAGCAGGCGACGGCGTTCTTCACGGGCACCAGGGTGCGCGGCAGACTGCGTTTCGGCGCGTCGGAGGACTTCGTGCTGACCCGGCTGCCGGAGATCCTGGAGGGCTTCCGCTACGACCATCCCGAGGTCGACCTGGAGCTGACGGTCGAACTGTCGGGCACGCTGCACGAGCAACTGGCAGCGGGAAAACTGGACCTGGTGCTGGCCAAGCGGCGCCCCGAGGACCCGCACGGCCGCCTGGTGTGGCGCGACGAGCTGTCGTGGATCGGCGCGGAACGGCTGCGGCTGGACGCGGACCGTCCGGTGCCGCTGATCGTGTACCCACCGCCCGGCATCACCCGTGCGCTCGCCCTGGAGGCCCTGGAACGGCAGGGCCGGGCCTATCGCATCGCCTGCACCAGCGGCAGTCTCAACGGCCTGATCGCGGCGGCCCGCGCGGGCCTCGGCGTGATGGCTCACTCCCGGGGACTGATCCCGCCGGGCCTGGTGCGGGCACCGGAGCGAGCAGAGCTGCCGGAACTCGGCAGCGTCGACTTCGTCCTGGTCCACGGCCGCCGCCGCACCTCGGCCCAGGGCGCGGCGGACGCCCTGGCGGCGGCGATCCTGGCGGGCGGGGAACGCCTGCAGCGACGGGGGGTCTAGATGTGCTGTCGGGGCAGCGGTGGTGACCGGTCCCACGGCCGTGACCGCCGAGGCACTGGTGCGGCCCCCGTCAGGCCGACCGTGGCGGCCTGGGCCCGGTGACGGATGCGGCCGTCCGGGCGCTGAAGGAAGAGGGGACACGCGCTGACGCGGGGGCCGCCGCGCACCCTCCGAGAGGGCCTGCCAACAGGACAGAGGGGCGTAATCGGGTCGTACAGATTCGGTGGAGATTGCGGGACCGAAACTTACTGAACCGTCAGCTTTCTGTCCGACCCTTCCCCATGTGAGCGCATTTCGCGTCACTGACAGCTGCCTGTGTGAGCACTGCTCGTGTTCGACCCCCCTCCCGCCCTGTGTCCGGGTGGGGTAGCTTTCACCGCGCTGCGGGGAGCGCCACGAGAAGCCGGGAGCGGGGTTTGCGCGAGTTCACCAACCCTCCGTTGGCGTTGGCACCGCCGGTGGGCGGTCTGGCCGATGTCGTCTTCCAACATGCCCAGGAAGACCCTCTGTATATCGCGCTCGGCCGAAAGAACGAGGACGGCCAGTGGCGCGACGTGACCGCCGCGGAGTTCCGCGACGAGGTCCTGGCCCTCGCCAAGGGCCTGCTCGCCCAGGGCATCCGCTTCGGCGACCGGGTCGCGATCATGTCGCGCACCCGCTACGAGTGGACGCTCTTCGACTTCGCGCTGTGGACGATCGGCGCCCAGGTGGTGCCGGTCTACCCCACCTCCTCGGCGGAGCAGTGCTTCTGGATGCTGTACGACGCCGAGTGCACGGCGGCGATCGTGGAGAACGAGGACCACGCGATGACGATCGCCACGGTCATCGACCGGCTGCCGCAGCTGCGTCAGCTGTGGCAGCTCGACTCGGGCGCCCTGCAGCAGCTGTACGAAGCCGGCGCGCACATCGACGACGAGGTGGCGCACCGGCACCGGCAGGCGGTCACCCCCGACTCGGTCGCCACGATCATCTACACCTCGGGCACCACCGGCCGCCCCAAGGGCTGTGTCGTCTCGCACGGGAATTTCATGTACGAGGCGGACACGATGATCAAGCGCTGGGAGCCGGTGTTCCACTCGAAGAAGGGCGACGAGGCGGCGACCCTGCTGTTCCTGCCGCTCGCGCACGTCTTCGGACGGATGGTGGAGGTCGCCACCATCCGCGGCAAGGTGAAGTTCGGCCACCAGCCGCAGATGAGCGCGGCCGCCCTGCTGCCCGACCTGGCCGCGTTCAAGCCGACGTTCTTCCTGGGTGTGCCGTACATCTTCGAGAAGGTCTTCAACGCCTCCCGCCGTAAAGCGGAGAAGGAGGGCAAGGCCGGGCCGTTCGGGAAGGCCGTCGAGGTCGCCGTGAAGTACGCGGAGGCCACGGAGGCGAAGGCGTGGGGCATCGGGCCCGGTCCTTCGGCGGGTCTGCGGGTGCAGCACCAACTCTTCGACAAACTCGTCTACACCAAGATGCGAGCGGCGATGGGCGGCCGCATCCGGCACGCGATGACCGGCGGCTCG
This sequence comes from Streptomyces sp. NBC_00076, assembly GCF_045041235.1. Taxonomy (NCBI): domain Bacteria; kingdom Bacillati; phylum Actinomycetota; class Actinomycetes; order Kitasatosporales; family Streptomycetaceae; genus Streptomyces; species Streptomyces sp. NBC_00076. The sequence goes on along the minus strand of NZ_CP108242.1, from coordinate 8,779,872 downwards.
GGCATGGACCGGCGGCTCGGCCTGTTCTTCGCGGGCGCCGGCGTGCACATCTACGAGGGCTACGGGCTCACCGAGACCACCGCCGCCGCCACCGCCAACCCGCCGGAGCGCACCCGCTTCGGCACCGTCGGGCAGCCCATCCCCGGCATGACCGTGCACATCGCGGACGACAGCGAGATCTGGCTGCGCGGCGACAACGTCTTCCAGGGCTATCTCAACAACCCCAAGGCCACCGACGAGGCGCTGCACGACGGCTGGCTGGCCACCGGCGACCTGGGCTCCCTCGACGAGGACGGCTACCTCACGATCACCGGCCGCAAGAAGGAGATCCTGGTGACCTCGGGCGGCAAGAGCGTGTCGCCCGGCGCGCTGGAGGAGCGCGTCCGTGACCATCCGCTGGTCGCCCAGTGCATCGTCGTCGGCAATGACCGCCCGTACGTCGCCGCCCTGATCACCCTGGACCAGGAAGCCGTAGAGCACTGGCTGACGATGCGCAACAAGCCGCAGATGTCGGCGGCCCAACTGGTGCGCGACTCCGACCTGGAGACCGAGGTCAGGCGGGCGGTGGTGGCCGCCAACACCCTGGTCTCGCAGGCCGAGTCGATCCGCACCTTCCGTATCCTGGCCCAGCCCTTCACCGAGGAGCACGGTCTGCTGACCCCGTCCCTCAAGCTGAAGCGCAAGGCCATCGAGAACGCGTACGCGGGCGAGGTCGAGGCGCTGTACCGGGCCTAGTTGATGCCGACCCGGAAGATCTTGTCCGCGCCGTCCGCCTCACCTCCGTTGTTGTCGCTGTTGGTGGTCGACAGCCACAGCTGATCGGCGCCCGGCACCTTGGTGACCGTGCGCAGGCGTCCGTAGGTGCCGACGTAGTACGCCGTCGGGGTGCCGACGCTCTCGTTGTCGCCGTTGATCGGGATCCGCCACAGGCGTTCGCCGCGCAGGGACGCCATGTAGACGACGTTGCGGACGATGGCGATACCGCTGGGCGAGGCCTCGGAGACGTTCCAGGTGGCCTTGGGGTTGGTCATCCCCGAGACGCTGCAGTTGCCCTCGCAGGTCGGCCAGCCGTAGTTGGCGCCCGGCTTGATCAGGTTCAGTTCGTCCTTGGAGCTGTTGCCGAACTCCGCCTCCCACAACCGGCCGTTGCGGTCGAAGGCGAGGCCCTGCGGGTTGCGGTGGCCGTAGCTGTAGACGTAGTTCCCGAACGGGTTGCCGGGGGCGGCTTTCCCGTCCGCCGTCATGCGCAGGATCTTGCCGTTCAGGGAGTTCTTGTCCTGCGCGAGGTCGGGTGTCTGGGCCTCGCCGGTGGAGACGTAGAGGTAGCCGTCGGGGCCGAAGGCGAGGCGGCCGCCGTTGTGATAGCGGTTCTTCTTGATGCCCTGGAGCAGCACCGTGTAGTCGCCGAGCTTCGTGCCGTCGTACGTCATGCGGACCACGCGGTTGCCCTCGGACGCGGTGTGCATGAAGTAGACGTGGTGGTTGGTCGCCCACTTGGGGTCGACGGCGACGCCGAGGAGGCCGCCCTCGCCGTTGGTGGTGACGGCTTCGGGTACGGTCCCCACCTGGGTTTTCGCGCCGGCCTTCGTGACCTTCCAGACGCGGAAGTCGTCCCGCTCGGTGACCAGGGCAGACTGTCCGTCGGGCAACCAGGAGGTGCCCCATGGGATCGTCCAGCCCGTGGACAGGGTGGCGACGGACGACGGGACGCCGCCGTCGGTGGCGCACGCCTTGGTCGTGAAGCTCACGGTGTTGCTCTGCGGGGACACGTTGCCCGCCGCGTCGCGTGCGACGACGTTCAGGGCGTACGGGCTGTCGCAGGCGAGCCCGGTGAGGGTGGTCGACGTACCGCTGGTGACCGTCTTGTAGACCGTGGTGTCGCTGCGCACGTCGTACGCGACGACCGCCCGGCCGTCCGTCGAGGCGCCCCAGGTCAGGTCGACGCTGTTCGACGTGATGCCGGCCGCGGACAGCGTCCCGGGTCTGGTCGGCGGTGTGGTGTCGGAGCTCGGCCTGGTCGTGCAGTCGACGACCGGGCCGGCCAAGGACGTGTTGCCGGCCGCGTCCCGGGCGATGACGGTGAGGTTGTACGTCGTGCCTGGCGTGAGGCCGGTCAACGCCTTGGAGACCGAACTCCCGGGTGCCTCACTGATTTTGTTGCCGTGCTCGTAGATGTCGTATGCCGTCACGCCCACGTTGTCCGTGGCGGCGCCCCAGGTGAGGGTCAGGCCGTTCTCGCCGATGTCCGAACAACTGGGCTGACCGGGGCGGGTGGGCGCCTGGCTGTCGGCCGCCGCCGCGACGCTGACGCGGTCCAGGTTGGGGCCCCCTGAGTCGGTGGTGGCGGTCGCGCGGATCTTGTTGGACCCGGCCTTCAGCGGCACGTTCACGGTCTTTGTCGCCCAGGTGTCCCAGTCGGCGGTGGCCGGGAAGGACACGCCCGAGGCGACCGCGGCGCCGCCCACGGAGATGTCCAATGGCCGGTCGGTGGCGGTCCCGTTGGCGTACCGGAGGGCGAACGACGAGGTCCCGGTGGCGGTCGCGCTCACCGTGAACTCCACGAAGGAGCCCTTGACGTTGGTGTAGTCGACGAAACCGGTGCCCGTGTAGCCGGTGTGGTTGGTGGCCACGGCGCCCTGGGAGATGGTGGCGTCCTCGGCCTGGTAGTCGGTGGCCGCCAGGGCGTTGCCCCCGGTGAGGCCGACGAGCGGCACGGCGAGGGCCAGCGGGAGGCCCCACGCCAGTGTTCTGGTGGGTCGCTTCATGATGGTGTCCCCTCAGCCCGTGTACCGGGTGAAGACCTTGAGGAAGTCGTACGGCTGCTGCGAGACGCCGCTGCACGCGTCGCCGTCGGTGCCCGAGCCGCAGGCGCGGTCACGGTTGACGGACCAGTAGGTGAGGCGCCCGATGTGATGCTGCTGGGCGTAGGCGAGCATGGTCTCGAAGTCGGCGACGCGGACGCGCTCACCCGAGTCGTCGGTCCTGCCGTTCATCGAGGACAGCCCGATGTGGGCGTAGGCGGTGGTGTCGCTGTAGCCGTACGCCGACTTGACCCGTGCCTTGAGCCCCTCCATGGCCTGCGTGGTCAGGGTGCCCATGTTCGTGGTGCCGCCGCCGAAGTCGAACGGCATGATGCACCAGACGTCGTTCGCCAGGCCGGAGTTCGCGGCCCGCTTGATCATGTCGACGCCGGTGGAGTCGGGGCCGCTGGTGGTGGTGCCGAAGGTGATGACGGTCTTCAGGCCGGGGTTGTTCGCCTTCACGGTCTTCAGCGCGTCGACCACACGCTGCCGCACGGTGGCGTTCGACCACTCGGTGCTCTCGATGTCGATGTCGAGGACCTTCAGCCGGTACGCGTCGATCACCTTCTGGTACGCGCCCGCGAGCGCCGAGGCGCTGGAGCACTTCTCGCCGAGCTTGGTCCCGCTCCAGCCGCCGACGGAGACCATGACATCCCCGCCGGCGGATCTGATCGCGTCGATCCTCGACTGGTCGGTGCCGCCGGTCAGCGGGCGCGTGCCGTCCCACTTCGGGTTGCAGCCGCCGTCGGAGAGGATGAACGCGAGCGTGAACCACCTGACGCCGGTCGCCGACATCACCGAGGTGGGGTTCGGCGGGTTGCCCCAGCCGAGGTACTCGTAGGGTGCGACCGCCATGCCCGGTGAAGCGGCCGCGTTCTTCAGGGAGTTGACGGGTTTCACGCGGATCAGCCGGGTCTCGCCGGGCCGCAGGGTCGCGCTGTAGGAGTCGGCGATCACGCCCTTGTGGGAGCCGGACCACAGGTCGGTGACGTCACCGGAGCCGGTGAAGCCCACCTGCGACCAGTCCACGGCGACCGTCGCGTTGCCGGACGTACCGGTGTTGAACAGGGCCACCACGTACTGGCCGTCGCTCTCCTTCTTGCTCCAGACCTGCTTGACCCCGCTGTTCACGATCCGCTTGGCGGCGACCCCGTCCTGGTTGACTCCGATGAGCCGGTCGTTGGTCAGCATCGCCTTGTCGACCGGGTCGAGGTCGGTCAGATCGGTGCCGAGCAGCAGCGGCGAGGCGGCCATCGCCCAGAGGGTGAAGTGGGACCGGCGCTGGTCGGCGGTGAGGCCCACCCGGTCGCCGTTGCCGATCTCCAGGGAGTCGAGGTCGTTCCAGCCGCCGGGACCCGCGTACGGCTGCCAGGAGGCCGCCGAGTTGAAGCGGGAGGAGACGTGCGACCAGTCGGTGAGCGGATAGCCGCTGCCGTTGGAGCCGGGGCCGCAGTAGCACTCCACGTCGCCCTGCGTGCGCCAACTGTTCGCCAGCTTCTTCCAGGTGGTGGCGTTGGCGATCGGAAGGTTGTTGGACAGCGCGTAGGTGATGGGCCGTCCGGTGGCGCGCAGCGCCTTGTCCCAGGCCTGGACGTCGGGGATGTCCTGGCTGCCCACTCCGTCGATCTTGAGGTAGTCGACCCCCCAGGAGGCGAACTGGCGCGCCCAGGAGTTCACGAACTCCTGCGCGCCCGGCTTCGCGTAGTCGATGTAGTACATGTTCTTGCAGTTGTAGTTCTTCTCCGTCTTCGACGTGTCCGCGATGTCCTTCGCGTGGTACGAGGTCCCCTCGATCGGCGTGTTCTTGGTGACGGCGTTCTTGGCGATGCCGGGGGTCACGTAGAAGCCGAACTTCAGGCCCTTGGAGTGGATGTAGTCGGCCAGCGCCTTGATGCCGGACGGGAACTTGGCGGTGTCGACGGCCCAGCGGCCGTAGGAGTCGACGACGAAGCCGTTGTCGTCGCACTTCTGCCAGAAGTCGTCGAGGTTGATGTGGACGAAGCCGTGGTTCTTGAGGCCGCTCGACACGAGTGCGTCGGCCTGGGCCTTGATCTTCGCCTCGGTCGGCGAGCGGCGGACGAAACTCCAGCTGCTCCAGCCCATCGCGGGCCGCACGGACTGGCCGTTGTCGGAGGCGGCGGCCGGTCGGGCGGCGGCCAGTAACGGGACGGCCGAGGCGATCAGCAGCCCGATCAGGGCCACGACCAGTGATCTGACGCGGGTGATGCGGGTGATGCCTGTCATGAGTGTCCCCTCTTCGCGGGAGTCGCGTACGAGGTGCCGATCCACGCCTCGTCGATCCGCAGCCGCTGGTAGCGGGTCGTGTCGGTGGACGCGGCCCAGGTGGAGTCGACCTGGAGACGGACGTAGCGGGCTTTGGCGGCGGTGAGGTCGATGCCCTGGATGCCGCGGCGACTCGGCAGCTGGCCGGTCTTCACCGGGCTGCCCCAGGTCGAGCCGTCGGTGCTCAGGTACACCTTGTAGTCCTTGATCCGCGCCGACTGCTCGGTGTCCGAGCGGGCGTAGGCGACGGAGTCCTCGCGCTGGTTGAGCCCGAGGTACTGGACCTTCTTCGAGCTGCCGAGGTCGAAGGTGAGGTTCGCCGGGAGGGTCTTGTTGTTGTCCCAGTAGGTGCGGTGGTCGCCGTCGCCGGCGGCCGAGCCCGTGTGACCGCTCGCCGAGGCGCTCGCGCTCACCTTGACGCCGGAGAGGATGCCCTGCCGGCCGGCCGTGGTGACCTTGAAGACCGTGTCGTACGGGTCCCAGTTCCCGAGGCCCGTGAGGGTGAGTACGCCGCCCGACTGCGACCACGAGACCGCCGCTCCCGTACGGAGGTTGGTGACCGAGGCGATGCGGTAGCCGTTGTCGCGGATGCGCAGGGTGCTGGTGCTCGGCGGGGTCAGGACGTGGATGTACTGGCGGTCGGGGTCGGTCTTGCTGATCGTGGTCACGCCGTGCGCGCCGTCGTTCCAGAAGCCGGGCTTGAGGCCGCCGTACATGTAGCCGCCGCCCTCGGTGCCGTGCAGGGACTCCCAGATGGGGTCGAGGTAGGAGTCGGCGAAGGTGTTGAAGGCGGCCTGGTTGGCCGGGAACTTGCCGTCGACCTGCGCGGTCTCGGCCATCAGCGCCTTCACGGACGAGCCGGCGTTGGTGACGAGGCGGCCGAGGGTGAGCATCTTGTCGACCGTCGGGTCGGTGCCGCCGTACCACCAGGCGCCGGTGGAGGGCAGCTTGAAGTCGGCCTCCGTGAGGCGGGGTTGGGCCGTGTAGACCGCCTGGGGGTAGTCGTACGCCGGCGTCATCCCCGTCTTCTGCTCATTGCTGATCATGTCCATGATCGGCGTGTCTTCGTTGTTGTTGCTGATCGTGTAGTTCGGGCGCTTCTGGTAGATCTGCGCGTAGAGGTTGTTGCTCTCCCAGTACGCGTTGTCGTTGTCGATCCAGAAGCCGCCGAGGTCGGGGTAGCGGTCCATGACCTCGAAGAAGTTGTCGTAGCTGAACTGCCCGAAGCCGTCCCGGGTGGTCAGGTCGACGTCCTTGCCCTTGTACGAGGAGTACGCGGCCGAGTCGAGCCACTCGTGGCCGCCCTCTGCGTGCCACTGAGGGTCGTCGGTCATGTAGAGGATGACCTTCATCCCCTTGGCCTTCGCGGCGGTGACGAGTTCGCCGAGGAAGTCCCGCTTGGTGGAGCAGGAGCCGGGGATCTTCGACGGCCAGGCGCGGGCATAGCCGAGGCGGCTGTGGAACGAGGCGAGAACGAGGTACTGCGTGTGCAGCTTCTGGGCCTCCTTCACCCAGTAGTCGGGGCTCCAGCCGCCGTTCGTGACGTCGTTCTCCCAGTCGGTGCAGCTGGTGTGGGCGGGCGCGGTGCGCAGGCCCCAGTGCAGGAAGAGGCCGCCGACGGAGTTGCGGAGGAATTGCTGGCGGGGGCTCTCCAGGTCGAGGGGCTTGACGGGCGTGTCGCCGATGGAGCCGTTCGCCTCGGCGCCGTGCTCGCGTACGTCGTGGACGGCGGCGGCGCGGGGGGCGGTCCGCGGGGCCGCGAGGGCGCCGGGATGGGTGAGCCCGAGGACCACGGCGAGGGCGAACAGGACGATCCCCGCGGCGCGGCGCCGGGGAACGGTGGGGGGTTTCATCGGGGCGCTCCTCACGCGAGCTGGTAGCCGCGGAGATTGGTGAGCAGGAGGTAGGTGTTCTGCAGGGATCCGGAGGTGTCGCCGAGGGAGCGGTAGATGCCCCACTTCGGGCGCACGCGGTCGGCGAGGAAGGTGTCGACGCCGGACTTCGACGCGTCGATGACGGTCGAGCCGCCGCTCTTGAGGATCCAGCGGACCGAGCCCGCCGAGCCGTTGCCGACCTTGATCTGGAAGTCGACGTCGGTCCACTTGTCGTGCAGGGGGTCCAGATCGGTGCGGCCGATGAGGATGTCGTCGATGGCGAGCTTGAGCTCGATGGTCTGCTTGCCGTTGACCCGGCGCAGTGACTGCACGACGATCGGCGAGCTGCCGGCGCCCGGCTGCTTCATCTGCATGATGTGCGTGAAGGTGGTGGTCGCCTTCAGCGAGCTCGGGATGTACATGGAGTAGGTGACCCGCCAGGTCTGGCCCTGGGTCCACTTGAGGTAGCTGCTGCTGCCGGTGCGCAGACCGGTGACCTCCTGTCGCTGCCGGTCGGTCGACGTGTCGCGGTCGACCGTGTGCATGTTGAAGCGCCAGTTGTTGCCGGTGGTGTAGATGTGCGGCTGTCCGGCGGTGTGCGAGTCCGCGCGGTCGTCCTCGATCGTCTCGAAGGCACCCATCCCGTCACCGCTCGCGGACGGCGCCCACTTCTGCTGCCAGGAGGCCGCGTGCGCCGAGGTCGCGGCCGGCAGACCGACCGCGGCTCCCGCAGCGCCGCCGAGCGCGGCACCCAGCAGTCTCCTTCTGGATGTGCTCATGACACTAATCACCTCGCAGTTGTTCGTTCATGATCAGGAAGGCACCCAGCCCGTGGAAGTCGTTGGCGGCCCGGGTGCGGGCGATGTAGTACGCGTAGTCGCCGACGTTCGTGCCGACGGAGATGTCGGCGAGGTTCGTGAGGCCGTCCGCGCCGATCGAGAGCTTTGCCAGAACCCCCTGGTAGCCGCGCCGGGCGACGGCCCTGTAGTGCGGGTCCAGATAGCCCCGTTGGGCCCCGCGCGAGAGGGCGTAGGTGAACATGCTGGAGCAGGACGTCTCGGTCCAGTTGTCGTCGCGGCCGCCCTTGTCGATCACCTGGAACCAGCGTCCGGTCGCCGGGTCCTGGTACCTCTCCAGACCCGCCGCCAGTCTCCGGAAGATCTTGAGGAGTTGGGGCCGGCGGGGGTGGTCGGCGGGGATCGCGTCGAGCACGTTGGTGATCGCCATGGAGTACCAGCCGACGGCCCGGCACCAGTGCTCGGGGGCGAGCCCGGTCTGCGGGTCGGCCCAGCTCACGGTCTTCGACTCGTCGTAGGCGTGCCTCAGCAGCCCGTTCGCGACCTGCAGGTGGCTGCCGTAGAGGGAGAGTTGCTTGGCCGCCTCGTCGTCGGCGTACGCCCTGTCGCCGAACTCCTTGCCGTACTCGACGAGGAACGGGTTCACCATGTAGACGCCGTCCGCCCAGAGTTGGTTGGCGCGACTGGCGGTGTCGGCGTGCCAGAAACCGCCGTCGGCGGTGCGCGGATAGGTGTTCAGGCGGTCGCGGATCTTCTTCGCCGCCTCGCGGTAGCGGTCCTGGCCGGTCTCGCGGTGCAGGATCACCAGCAGTCGGCCGGCCTGCATGCTGTCCAGGCTGTTGAAGGGCTGGTCGATGGTGCCGTCGCTCTTCACGAAGCGGTCGACGTAGTCCTTGATGTAGGTGAGGTAGCGGGCCTCGTGCGTGCGCCGGTAGGTGAGGTACTGGCCGTAGAGGTAGAGGCCGACCGGGTAGGACCAGCCGCCGATGGTGCTCGGGGTGTAGCGGGCCGTGGTGGAGTCGACGAGGGCCACGGACCAGTCGGGGGCCGTCACCGGGCGGTCCGCGGGCCGCGCGCTCACGGCCGCGGCCGGGGACGGGACGGCCGCCGGCAGAGCGGACAGGGTGACGGCGGCCAGGGCGACGGCCGTCAGCGCCGCGGGCATGCGTCGGCGTCTCATGTTCCTCCCTTTCGAACAAAGGCCTTGCGAGGGGAACCCTGGGCCTGGGGCCCTGGGACTAGGACCCGGCCTGCCGGGGCCCTTTCATCCGATGTCTGGTGAACGGGAGCCTCCGTCTACGCGGTCGGCGTCATGGTCTTGTTCACGGGTGCGTACCCGCTTTCCGGAAGATGGGGGCGTGGAAAGTCCAGGACAGCGCGGCGTTCACATGGGTGCACTGAGTTCAGCGACTCGTTCGACGGCGCCATACAGAGTTGCGGCACAAGGCGGCATGGTCAATGGTCCGGACCGAAGACGTCGGATGCGTTTCCGGCCAATCTCCGGACAGTCCCGTACTCCTGAAACTGACTCATCAGTCAGCTCCGCTGGATCCCAGATGGATTCAGATGGATTCCGCGGTCAGGAATGCATCACGGCCCGTGATCGTTGACGATGGGAGTGCCATCTGACGACAACCGTAAGGATCAAGAGCTCGTGAGCAGCAACGTCCCCCCGATCACCCTGAACAACGGCGTCGAGATGCCCCAGCTGGGCTTCGGCGTCTGGCAGGTGCCGGACGACGAGGCGCAGCAGGCGGTCACCACCGCGCTGGAGGCCGGGTACCGCAGCATCGACACAGCGGCGATCTACGGCAACGAAGAGGGCACCGGCAAGGCCATCGCCGCCTCCGGCGTCCCGCGTGAGGACCTCTTCGTCACCACCAAGCTCTGGAACAGTGACCAGGGGTACGACTCCACGCTCCGCGCCTTCGACACCTCGCTGGAGAAGCTCGGCCTGGACTACGTGGACCTGTACCTGATCCACTGGCCCACTCCGTCCCGGGACCTGTACGTCGACACCTACAAGGCGTTCGAGAAGCTGCACACCGACGGCCGGATCCGGGCGATCGGTGTCTCCAACTTCGAACCCGAGCACCTGGAGCGGCTGATCGCCGAGACGTCCGTCGTCCCGGCCGTCGACCAGATCGAGCTGCACCCGCATCTGCAGCAGGCCGCGGCCCGCGAGTACCACGCCGAGCAGGGCATCGCCACCGAGGCCTGGTCGCCACTGGGCCAGGGCAAGGGCCTCCTGGAGGTCCCGGCGATCGTGGCCATCGCGCGGAAGCACGACCGCACTCCGGCCCAGGTCGTGCTGCGCTGGCACCTCCAGCTCGGCAACGTGGTGATCCCCAAGTCCGTGACGCCGTCCCGGATCAAGGAGAACATCGAGGTCTTCGACTTCAGCCTGGACACCGAGGACCTCGCGGCGATCAGTGCCCTGAACGAGGACCGGCGCCTGGGCCCGGACCCGTCGACGTTCAACATGGCCTGACCGTCTCCTCGCCCTTATCGGCGCCGGCGCGCCCCGACCCGCTCTCCCGCGGCGTCCGGGGCGCGCCGTTCGTTGTGGTGCCGTAGGCTCTCACCAGGATCAACGCACAGCCCGCCTGCCGCGCGAGCGTCGACCGCTCCCCCGGCGCCAGGGCGTCGAAGGGTGGACGCGACAGCAGAGCCGCTCCCTTCCGTGCGGCTGGCGCAATCACCCCCCACACTTACGCATCCCCCACCCCAGGCTTGACGCGGTCATGTTGAGCGGGCACCTTGGTTGCGCCAGGTAAGGAAACTTTCCTAACAGAAGGGTCCCCCACAGTGCGTATGCGACCACTGACCCTCTCCGTGGCCTGCTCGGCCGCCCTGCTCACCGCCGGAACGCTCCCCGCCACCGCCACCGCCACCGGCACCCCTTCACCGGCATCCGTCCAGGAGGGCACGGTCGGCGCGGCCGACCTGCTCGCCAAGGTGACGGGTTGCTCGCAGATCTCCAGCGGCAAGTACCGGACCGACGACGAGGCTTCGGCCACGGTCCCCGTGTGCGGCAAGAACGGCGCGGTGTTCTGGAAGGCCGACATGGACATCGACTGCGACGGTCAGCGCACCTCGAACTGCAACGAGAACACCGACCCCTGGTACCAGGACGACACGGCGTTCCACCAGTCCAACGGCAAGCCGCTCAAGGCCGATGCGCTGCCGTACGTCGTCGTGCCCAGCTCCAGCAGCATCTGGAACTACGCCGGAGCCGGCATAAAAGGCGGCGGCGTGGTCGCCGTGATCTACAACAACAAGGTCGAGTACGCCGTCGTCGGCGACACCGGCCCCACGAAGATCATCGGCGAGGCCTCGTACGCCACCGCGAAGGCCCTCGGTATCGACCCGGACCCGGAGACCGGCGGAACCGACTCCGGGGTGACCTACATCCTGTTCAAGAACTCCCAGGTGTCCCCCATCGAGAACCACAGCGCGGCGGTCACCCTCGGCGACCGCCTCGCGCAGCAGTTCCTGCGGGACAACTGACCGCCGGAATCGATTAGTTGGGCTGCCCGATCGGTCGTACGACGACCGTGTTGACGTCGACGCCGGCGGGCTGCCCGACGGCCCACACGATCGAGTCGGCGAGCTGGTCGGCGGTGAGCAGATGGCCGGGCGGCAGACTGCCGTAGCTGTCCCAGAACGGGGTCTCCACCCGGCCCGGTGCGATCAGCGTCACGCCCACCCCGAACTCGGTCACCTCACGGCGGGTGTTCTCGGCCAGACCGGTCACCGCCCACTTCGTCGCCCCGTAGAGGTTGCCCGGCGTGTGCACGAATCCGGCGACACTGCCGACCAGCACGATCCGGCCCCGGGTCTCCTTCAGCGCGTCGATCGAGGCGCGGATGAGCAGCGCGGGGCCGAGCTACGTTGGTCAGCACCATCTCGGTCCAGCCGGAGGGGTCACCCGTGGCGACCGAGTCATGGGTGGCGAACCCGGCGTTGGCGACGACCGTGTCCAGCCGGCCGAACTCCTTGAGCGTACGGTCGACCGCCGAGCGTACGTCGTCGTAGTCGGCCGCGTTGCCGGCGAACGTCAACAGGCCGTCCGGGTGGCCGAGTTCCGCGGCGAAGCCGCGCAGCCGTGCCTCGCCGCGGCCGGTGACGGCCACTCGGTGGCCGGCGTCGAGCAGTCGCCGGGCGACCGCGGCGCCGATGCCGCTGCCGCCGCCGGTGATGAGCGCGACCGGAGTGTCGTGGGTGTCGGCCATGGGTCCCCCGTGGTGCCTCGACGTGCTCAACGGATGCCGGGAGTCCATCAGTTGGAGCGCTCTCGAAGTCAAGGGCGACGGAGGTCACCGGGTGGCCGACGGAGGTGCCGGATGCCGGCGATGAGCCTCAGCCCGTACGCTCCGCCGTATGCACCGTGTGCGCCGCCAGCACGAAGACGTCCCGCCGCCGGTGCACGCTCGCCGGGTCCTCGGGGTCGAGCAGTCGGTCGAGGGTGGCGCGGTCGGTGGCCTCGAGACGGTCGCCGAAGCCGTCGCGCAGGCGGGAGAGGACGGCGGCCGCGTAGGCGCGGGCCCGGTCGGTGGTGGGGGCGGGCAGGTCGAGCAGGAAGCTGCGGGTGCCGGTGTGCCGCAGACCCACGGCGGCCATCAGCGCCGGCCAGTCCTCGGTCTCGGCGACGGCGCCGGGCAGGTCCGCGCGCATCCGCGCGAACCACTCCTCCTCCAGCGAGTCCAGCCGTGCCTGCAGTCCCGGTCGGCCGATGCCGATGTCACGGGGCAGGAAGCGGGCGGGCAGGCCGCCCTCCAGCAGCGCGAGCGTGCCGCCGGGCGCGAGCCTCGCGGCGAAGGCGGCGAGCGCGGCCCGCTGGTCGCCGAGGTGGTGCAGACTACGGCTGGCCCACAGCAGGTCGGCCGGGTAGTCCAACTCGTCCAGCACGCCGGGCAGTTCACCGGCGAGGGTGCCGAAGCGGTCGGCGACGCCGAGCCGGGCGGCCCGGGCACCGGCCCGTTCCAGCAGCGGCTCGGCGCCGTCCACGGCGACGACCCGGGCGCCGGGGAAGGCATCCGCGAGCAGGCAGGACACGACCCCGGGTCCGCTGCCCGCGTCCACGATGAGCCCGGGCTCGGTCTGCTTGTGCCCGAGCCATGCCAGAGCCCGCTCGTACAGGGGGGTGAACAGCTCCGCCTGCGACTCCAGCATCGGAGCGTGTTCGCTCCAGTCGATGTCGGTGCCGCCGTGAACGTGGCCATGATCGTGGCCGGCCTGGTGGTCCTGATCGTGGCCTGTGGCGTGGGCGTGGTGTGCGTGTGCCATGGTGGTCAGCCTCTCGTCGCGCTACGGCCAGGGTGCGCCGACGCACCGCGCGAGGGCCACCGCTGTTGCCGACACGGCAAGAAAGAGGTGCCCGCGCCCGGCCGCACCAGGCAGCCGGACCGGGACCATGGACCGGGGTTCGCGATGCGCCGGGGTGCGGCCCGCGAGAGCCGGCCCCGGCGCATCGCCTCAGGGCGCTACAGCGCCGGGTAGGCGTTCTTCATCAGCTCCTGGAACTGGGCCGAGAACCATTGCCCGGAGATCGGGGCGTTCGGCAGGGCGCCGGACATGTGGTTGTTGTTGCGCGGGTTGCCCGTGTACGTCGGGTCGCACATGCGGTCGAAGCCCTTGCCCTCGTTGTTCGGGATGGCGCTGCTGGAGCCGTCGGACTCGCCCGGGGGCTTCATCCAGACGTACGCGTCGATCCCGGCGGCCGGGCTGGCCTTCGGGCGCTCACCGAGACCCGCACCGGACTGGTTGCACCAGTTGCCGGTGTTGAGGCGGCGGTCGTAGCGGCCGCCGTCGACGTACGCGTCGACGTCCGTCGTCGGGCCCGGTCCTGCGGGCCGAGCGGTGCCGCCCCAGCCGTTGCGGGAGGTGTCGATCAGCATGCCGATGCCGGAGTTGAAGCCGGTGGTGACCAGCTGGTTGCGGAAGGCCTGCGCGAACGACAGCTCGTCGACGTACCGGTTCCAGTCCACCCACTTCGACTCGCGGACCGACTTGCCGCCCGCGTTGTCGTTGATGGTGAAGTTGGTCTCCTTCAGGGCGCTGTAGTTGGCCGTGTTGGTGATGAAGCCGTGGACGTCGTTGACGGTGGCGCCCTCGGAGGTGGCCGCCTCCTTCATGATCGCCGCGCTGGGGGCGAAGTTGTCGTCCCAGCCGATCCAGCCGTGGTGCCCGGCGTCGATGTAGTTGTAGACGTTGGGCACGTCACCGAGCTTGTTCAGGGCGTAGCCGACGCCCTTCTGGTAGTTGCCGTTGGCCTTCATCACGTCGCACTGCGGGGTGGCGGTGACCCGGCTACCGGTGTTGGTGACGAGGTTGGGCAGCGAGTCGATCTCGATGGTGGTGACGATCCGCAACCCGGCGTACTTGGAGTCGGCGAGGATCGTCTTGATCGGGTCGATGTACTGCGTCTTGTACTTGTCGATCTCCGTCGGGCCGAGTTCGCCGTTGGAGGCGAGGGCGGCGCAGTCACGTCCGGGCAGGTTGTAGATCACCAGCTGGACGACGAGTTCGCCGGAGCCCTTCTGCTTCAGTGCCTCGTCGAGGTGGGCACGAAGGCCCATACCTCCGTTGGCACCGTTGATCGCGGCGATCCGGTCCAGCCAGACACCGGTCGGCTGGTTGGAGATACGGCTGCCGCCCGGCTCGGCCGCGGCCTTCGCGGACCACTCCGGGTTCACGTACACCTTGGCGCCGCTGTAGGGGTTGTCGACCTTGCTGGAGGGGGTGCCCGGGTCGGTCGGGCCCGGGTCGGTGGGACCGCCTCCGTCGACGTTGCAGGTCACACCGTCGAGGGTGAAGGTGGCGGGGATCGCGTTGGTGCCGCTGTAGGTGCCCTGGAAGCCGAAGCTGACCGAGCCGCCGGTGGCCAGCGAGCCGTTGTAGCTCTCGTTGGCCGCGGTGACGCCCGTGCCGCTCTGGCTGATCTTGGCGCTCCAGCCGCTGGTGACCTTCTGGTTGCCGGCGTACGCCCACTTCACCGACCAACTCGACTTGGCCGTGCTGTTGTTGGTGACGGTGACGTTGGCGGTGAAGCCGGTGTCCCACTGGTTCTGCACCTTGTAGTCGACGGTGCAGGGGACGGCGGCGACATCGACGTCACCGGCGACGGCGAACGCCGTCCCGGAGGCCCCGGCGACCAGCGCCAGGGCGGCGAGCAACGCGGTTCTGGTACGACTCATGAGTGCGGGTTCCCTCTCGGTTGCGGGTGTCAGCCGTGCAGGGCGCGCAGATGATCACGCAGCCCGATTCCGTACGCGGTGGGGGTACCGTCGTAACTGGAGATCAGGGACGGGCCGGTGGCGCAGTTCCAGGTGTTCCAGGTCCAGCCCAGGTAGGACAGGCCACGGTCGTCGAACCACTTCATGACCTGGTCGACGAAACCGTGTGAGCAGGTGTTCTCGCCGATCTCCCCGGCCACGAGCGGCACTTGGGCTGCGACCGGGGCGAGTGTGGAGTTCCAGCAGCTCTCGTTCGAGCAGGTGTTGAAGTTGTACACGTGCCAGGCGGCGGCGAGATTGCCCGCCGGGTCGGTCGGCTTGTACGCGAGCCACTGGCTCAGGTCGTTCGAGTAGGCGAGTCCGCCGGCCAGGATCAGGTTCCTGGCGCCGGTGGCCCGGATCGCGTCGACGAGATCCTGCATGCCGGCCACCTGGTACCCGATGCCGGGGCAGGTGCCGCCGTCCCGCCAGCACTGCCACGCCTGGGTGGTCGTGGAGGTCGCGCGGTCCGGGTAGGGCTCGTTGAACAGGTCGAAGACGACGGTCGGGTCATCCTTGAAGGTGTTCGCCACCGACGTCCAGAAGGAGGGTGTGTACTGCATGTCGGGCATCGGCTTCTGGCAGCTGGCGTGCACGTCGGAGCAGCCGGACGAGTTGCCGGTGTACTGGCCGTACGTCCAGTGCAGTTCGAGCATCGGCGTCATGCCGTTCGCCCTGACCTTCGCCACCAGGTCCTTGACCGCGTTGACGTAGTTGGCGCCGGCGTACTGCGGTTGGATGTTGGAAAGGCCCAGCCAGCACTCCTCGTTCAGCGGGATACGGACGGTGTTGGCCTTCCAGTCGGCGATCGCCCTGACCGAGGCGTCGTCGACCGGGCCGTCCCAGATGCCCCGCCCCTGCACGCACATGAACTCGCCGCCCGAGCGGTTCACGCCGAGCATGCGGCGGGTCGTGCCCGCGGCGTCCACCAGCTTGTTGCCAAAGACGCGCAGGACAGGGGCCGTGCCGTCACCGGGGTCCGGCGGATCGGTCGGATCCGTCGGGTCGGTCGGTCCGGAGTCGGTGTTGCAGATGGTGCCGTTGAGCTTGAAGGTCGTCGGTACGGCGTTGCCGCCCGACCGGGACGCGATGAACCCGGCGCTGACGCTCGCGCCGCTGCCCAACTGCCCGTTGTAGGTCTCGTTGGCGGCGGTGACCGTCGTGCCGGACTGGGACCACTTGGCGTTCCAGCCCTGGCTGACCTTCTGGCCGCCCGCGAGGTCGAAGGTGAGGTTCCAACCGCTCATGGCAGCCGTGTTGTTGGTTATCTTCACGGCGCCCTGGAAGCCGGTGTCCCACTGACTGGTGACGGAGTACTCCACCGTGCAGGCAGGGACGGCTCCGGACGCCGTGACCGCCGGCACCGTCACGGACCCGAGGAGGGCGGCCGCACCGGTGACGGCTAAAAGTACTGAACGCGGGGGGTGTCGCATGAGCGACTCCTTGCAGATCAGGCGCATCGTGACGGACGCGTCGACTGATGGAACCGCTCCCACTGGTGTCAAGGAAGGTAGCGCCAAGTGACGGCAAAGAACAGAGGAGTCACTGACTTTCCCTCAACACTTATTGTCGAATCTTTTCGACTCTTCAAGCGTCTTGACCCCTACCACACCCGTCCTCACTATGGGAGCGCTCCCACTGGTTCAAGCCTTGACTTCTCCGAGCCGCAAGGAGGAACCAGCACATGCCCCCCACAAAGAGACGCCGGGCCGCTCGGCGTATGTGGACCGCTGTCATGGCGGCCCTCGCGCTTCCGTTCACGATGCTGAGTGCGGGTTCAACTCCTGCTCAGGCGGCGGCACTTCAGTGCAGCGTCGACTACAAGACCAACGACTGGGGCGCCGGCTTCACCGCGGAACTGACGATCACCAACCGCGGCACGGACGCCATCGACGGCTGGACCCTGACCTACGGTTACACCGGCAACCAGAAGCTGACGAACGGATGGAACGGCACCTGGTCCCAGTCCGGCCAGACGATCACGGCGAAGAACGCCGGCTACAACGCCAAGATCGCGGCCGGTGCCGCCGTGTCCACCGGCGCGCAGTTCACGTACAGCGGCACCAACGCCGCCCCGACCAACTTCGCGGTCAACGGCACCAGTTGCACGGGCGCGCACCAGCCGCCGATCACCGTGCTGACCAGCCCCACCGCGGGCGCGGTCTACACACAGGGCGGCGCGGTCCCGCTCGCGGCGACCGCCGCAGCCGCGGACGGCGCGACGATCAGCAAGGTCGAGTTCTACGACAACACCACGCTCCTCGGCACGGACACGAGCGCGCCCTACTCGTTCTCCGCTTCCGGCTTGGCCGTGGGCAGTCACTCGCTGCTGGCCAAGGCGTACGACAGCCTGGGCGCGTCCGCGGAGTCCACGCCGGTCGGCATCACGGTCGCCTCGGGTCCCACCGTGGTGGCCTCGACCAATCAACTGGCCGTCCAGCAGGGCAAGACGGCCACGTACGACGTGAAGCTGTCGACGCAGCCGTCCGCCAACGTGAGCGTGACCACCGCCCGCACCACCGGCAACTCGGGCCTCACGGTGACCGGCGGGGCGTCACTGACCTTCACGCCGTCGAACTGGAGCACCGCGCAGAAGGTGACGATCACGGCGGACTCGTCCGGGACCGGCGCGGCGACCTTCGAGTCGACGGCCACCGGTCACGGCAAGGCCTCGGTGACGGTCACCCAGATCGCGGCGTCGAAGGAGTACGACGCCCGGTTCCTGGAGCTGTACGGCAAGATCACCAACCCGGCCAGCGGCTACTTCTCCCCCGAGGGCATTCCCTACCACTCGGTGGAGACGCTGATCGTGGAGGCGCCGGACAACGGCCACCAGACCACTTCGGAGGCGTACAGCTACCTCCTGTGGCTCCAGGCCATGTACGGAAAGGTCACCGGCGACTGGACGAAGTTCAACGGCGCCTGGGACATCATGGAGAAGTACATGATTCCCACCCACGCCGACCAGCCGACGAACTCCTTCTACAACGCCTCGAAGCCGGCCACCTACGCGCCCGAGCTGGACACCCCGAACGAGTACCCGGCGAAGCTCGACGGGTCGGTCTCGGTCGGTTCGGACCCGATCGCCGGTGAGCTGAAGAGCGCCTACGGCACGGACGACGTCTACGGCATGCACTGGCTGCAGGACGTCGACAATGTCTACGGCTACGGCAACTCGCCGGGCAAGTGCGAGGCGGGCCCGACGGACACCGGACCGTCGTACATCAACACCTTCCAGCGCGGTGCGCAGGAGTCGGTGTGGGAGACGGTGCCGCAGCCGACCTGCGACGCCTTCAAGTACGGCGGCAAGAACGGGTATTTGGACCTGTTCACCGGTGACGCCTCCTACTCCAAGCAGTGGAAGTTCACCAACGCCCCGGACGCCGACGCGCGTGCCGTGCAGGCCGCTTACTGGGCCGACATCTGGGCCAAGCAGCAGGGCAAGGGCAGTGCCGTCTCCGCGACCGTCGGCAAGGCCGCGAAGATGGGCGACTACCTGCGCTACTCGATGTACGACAAGTACTTCAAGAAGGTCGGCAACTGCGTCGGACCGTCGACCTGCCCGGCCGGCACCGGCAAGGACGCCTCCATGTACCTGATGTCCTGGTACTACGCGTGGGGCGGCGCCACCGACACCTCGGCGGGCTGGGCCTGGCGCATCGGTTCCAGCCACACCCACGGCGGCTACCAGAACCCCCTCGCCGCCTACGCGCTGAGCTCCTACGCCGACCTGAAGCCCAAGTCGGCGACGGGACAGGCGGACTGGGCCAAGTCACTCGACCGGCAACTGGAGTTCTACCGCTGGCTGCAGTCGAACGAGGGCGCCATCGCGGGCGGTGCGACCAACAGCTGGGCGGGCCGGTACGCGACCCCGCCGACCGGTAAGTCGACGTTCTACGGCATGTACTACGACCAGCAGCCCGTCTACCACGACCCGCCGTCCAACCAGTGGTTCGGCTTCCAGGCGTGGTCGATGGAGCGGGTGGCGGAGTACTACCAGCAGACGGGTGACGCGAAGGCCAAGGTCGTCCTCGACAAGTGGGTCGACTGGGCGCTGTCCAAGACCACGGTCAACCCGGACGGCACCTATCTGATCCCGTCGACGCTCCAGTGGTCGGGCCAGCCCGACACCTGGAACGCCGCCGGCCCGGGCGCCAACAGCGGCCTGCACGTCACCGTCGCCGACTACACCAACGACGTCGGTGTGGCCGCCGCGTACGCCAAGACCCTGACGTACTACGCGGACCGCTCCGGTGACACCCAGGCGGCGACGACCGCCAAGGCGCTCCTCGACGGCATGTGGAAGAACCACCAGGACAGCCTGGGCATCGCCGTCCCGGAGACCCGCGCCGACTACAACCGCTTCGACGACCCCGTGGTCGTCCCGAGCGGCTGGACCGGCACCATGCCCAACGGCGACGCGATCAACTCGTCGTCGACCTTCGAGTCCATCCGTTCCTTCTACGAGGACGACCCGGCCTGGTCGAAGATCGAGGCCTACCTGGCGGGCGGAGCCGCGCCCTCCTTCACGTACCACCGGTTCTGGGCCCAGGCGGACATCGCCCTGGCCATGGGCTCGTACGCGGAGCTTCTCGAATAGCCCCGCCGGGCGCTCCGCGGGTTGGGCGGTGGTTCTGCGTCCGGGTCCGTTGTGGCTTGTCGCG
Source organism: Streptomyces sp. NBC_00076 (assembly GCF_045041235.1). NCBI lineage: Bacteria > Bacillati > Actinomycetota > Actinomycetes > Kitasatosporales > Streptomycetaceae > Streptomyces > Streptomyces sp. NBC_00076. The sequence continues at coordinate 8,760,176 of NZ_CP108242.1, read as the reverse complement.
CCCGCGCGGCGGAGCCGCATATGGACGCAGCCCCGCGCCCCTACGGGGCGCTTGAAAGCTTCGCGTACGCGGTCTCGTCACCTGACGACGGGGCCACCTGGCCGGGCGGCCCCCTCCCGCACTGGGGGCCGCCCGGTCCTCGCACGCTCCCCTCCTGAACGGCCCTCCCGAAAGGAAGGTCCCCCACCGTGCGAAGAACCCGTATTCTCACGGCCGTGCTGGCACTGGCAGCCGGTCTGCTGGCGGGCACGCCGCCCGCGCTCGCCGCCGGCCCCGAGCGAGCGGCCATCGCCGCCGACACCTACACCTGGAAGAACGCCCGCGTCGACGGCGGCGGCTTCGTCCCCGGCATCGTCTTCAACCGGGCCGAGAAGAACCTGGCGTACGCCCGTACCGACATCGGCGGCGCCTACCGCTGGCAGGAGTCGACGAAGACCTGGACCCCGCTGCTGGACTCGGTGGGCTGGGACAACTGGGGGCACACGGGCGTGGTGAGCCTGGCCTCCGACTCCGTCGACCCGAACAAGGTGTACGCGGCGGTCGGCACGTACACCAACAGCTGGGACCCGGGGAACGGGGCGGTCGTGCGCTCCTCCAACCGGGGTGCGAGCTGGCAGAAGACGGACCTGCCGTTCAAGCTGGGCGGAAACATGCCCGGCCGGGGCATGGGCGAGCGCCTCGCGATCGACCCGAACAGGAACAGCGTGCTGTACCTGGGCGCGCCGAGCGGCAAGGGCTTGTGGCGGTCGACGGACTCCGGTGTCACCTGGTCGCAGGTGACGAACTTCCCCAACGTCGGCAACTACCAGCAGGATCCGAGCGACACGAGCGGCTACGCCAGCGACAACCAGGGCATCGTGTGGGTCACCTTCGACGAGTCGACGGGCACCTCGGGCGCGGCGACGAAGACGATCTACGTCGGGGTCGCCGACAAGGACAACGCGGTCTACCGGTCGACGGACGCGGGCGCGACGTGGACGCGGCTCGCGGGACAGCCGACGGGCTACCTCGCGCACAAGGGCGTCCTGGACGCCAAGAACGGCTACCTCTACCTGGCGTACAGCGACAAGGGCGGGCCGTACGACGGCGGCAAGGGGCAGCTGTGGCGGTACGCGACCGCGACCGGCACCTGGACGAACATCAGCCCGGTGGCCGAGGCCGACACCTACTACGGGTTCAGCGGGCTGACGGTGGACCGGCAGAAGCCGGGCACGGTCATGGCCACCGCGTACAGCTCCTGGTGGCCGGACACCCAGATCTTCCGCTCCACGGACAGCGGCGGCACCTGGACGAAGGCGTGGGACTACACGTCGTACCCCACCCGCGCGAACCGTTACACCATGGACGTGTCGTCCTCGCCGTGGCTGACCTGGGGCGCGAACCCCTCGCCGCCCGAGGAGGCGCCCAAACTCGGCTGGATGACCGAGGCGTTGGAGATCGACCCGTTCAACTCGGCCCGGATGATGTACGGGACGGGCGCGACGGTGTACGGCACCGAGAACCTCACCAACTGGGACGCCGGAAGCAAGTTCACCATCAGGCCGATGGTGCAGGGGCTGGAGGAGACGGCTGTCAACGACCTGGCCTCTCCCTCGTCGGGCGCCCCGCTGCTCAGCGCGCTCGGTGACGTGGGCGGCTTCCGGCACACGGATCTGACCAAGGTCCCGTCGATGATGTTCACCTCGCCGAACTTCACCACGACCACCAGCCTGGACTTCGCCGAGGCCACCCCGAACACCGTCGTGCGGGTCGGCAACCTCGACTCCGGTCCGCACGTCGCGTTCTCGACGGACAACGGGGCGAACTGGTTCGCGGGGACCGACCCTTCGGGCGTGAGCGGCGGCGGCACGGTCGCCGCGGCGGCCGACGGCAGCCGGTTCGTGTGGAGTCCGGAGGGCGCCGGCGTGCAGTACGCGACCGGCTTCGGCACCTCGTGGGCGGCATCCAGTGGTATCCCGGCGGGCGCGCTCGTCGAGTCCGACCGGGTCGACGCGAAGACCTTCTACGGCTTCAAGTCCGGGAAGTTCTACGTCAGTACGGACGGCGGCGCCACCTTCACGGCCTCCTCCGCGACCGGTCTGCCCGGCGGGGACAGCGTGCGCTTCAAGGCGCTGCCCGGCACGAAGGGCGATGTGTGGCTGGCCGGCGGGGCGAGCGACGGCGCGTACGGACTGTGGCACTCGACCGACGGCGGCGCCTCCTTCACCAAGCTCTCCGGTGTCGAGCAGGCCGACACCATCGGCTTCGGCAAGGCGGCCACGGGAGCGTCGTACCAGACGCTGTACACCAGCGCGAAGATCGGCGGGGTCCGCGGCATCTTCCGTTCCACCGACAAGGGCGCGACCTGGACCCGTATCAACGACGACGCCCACCAGTGGGGTTGGACGGGTGCGGCGATCACCGGTGACCCGCGGGTGTACGGCCGGGTGTACGTGTCGACGAACGGCCGCGGGGTGATCTACGGCGACAGCTCGGACACCGGCGGCGGAACGGATCCGGGGCCGGGCCCCGACCCCACTCCCACCGGTGCCTGCTCGGTGACGTACAAGGTCACCAATCAGTGGTCCGGCGGCTTCCAGGCGGACGTGCAGCTCGCCAACACCGGTTCGAGTGCCTGGAACGGCTGGTCACTGGGCTGGGCCTTCACGGACGGCCAGAAGGTCACCCAGGCGTGGAACGCCGAGACCGCGCAGTCCGGTACGGCGGTGACGGCGAAGAACGTCGGCTGGAACGGGACCGTGGCGGCGGGTTCGTCGGTGGGCTTCGGCTTCACCGGAAGCTGGTCGGGGACGAACCCGAAACCGACCGCGTTCAAGCTGGGCGACCGCAACTGCGCGGTGAACTGAGGCCGTGGGCGCCCCCGTCCGGGCACGGGACCGGACGGGGGCTCCGCGGCGAATCGGGCCTGATCCGGGGGCCCTACTTCACACTGCCGGTGAAGATCGCCGTCTCGGAGTCGAAGTCGGGAGCGACCTCGACCTGCAACAGCTTCTCGCCCTTGGGGAGTTCGCAGCCCCACGGCACGTTGAGGGACCGGCCGGCCAGCACCTTCGTGTCGGGGCCGCCGTCGAGGCCCGCCTCGCTGTCGAAGATGGACTCGCTGCTGCTCCCGTCCTGGCCGTAGGAGCAGTTCACCGTCAGCATGGTGGCATCGAGGGTCTTGTCGCCGCCGTTGACGACCTTCACGGTGAACTTCACGTACGACGTCTTCTCCGGTGACGCGTACTCGCCCGAGACTCCGCGCGAGAACTTCGAGAGACTGACCTCCACGTCACTCTCGTAGGTGACCGTGTCGTCCAGCGCGTGGACGCCGTCGTCGGATGCCTCCGCGGCGGGTTCCTCGGCGGCCGGCTCCTCGGAGGCGTCCTCGGCCGCGGCAGCGGCCTCGTCGGCGGACACGGTCTTGGTGACGGTGACCGTGGGGGCGGGTTTCGCCTCGTCGTCGAGGCCGGATCCCACCGCGACGCCGGTGGCGACGATGGCGACGATCACTGCCGCGGCGGATCCGAGGACGATCGCGTTGGCGGGTCCCCTCTTCTGCGGCGGCTGCGGCTGCTGCGGTGGCGGCGGGAAGCCCGGCATCGGTGGCGGCGTGACGTGCTGACTCATGGTCCCCCCAGGGATGGTGCTGTCGCAGGGTGAATCATCCCCGAGAAGGCGCACATATGGAGATCTCGTAACGAAAACGTGTTCATGACGAATCGACTCGGCGTTCTCATTCGCTCTGCCGCACACCTCGCCAACAAAACTGAATTCACTTAAGGTTCGGTCACAGTCGTTGACGAGGAGGTCGACCATGGCGTTCGTTCTCATCCACGGTGCGAGTTTCGGCGCGAACTGCTGGGACGAGCTGATGCCCCATCTCGGTGCGGAGGCGTTGGCAGTCGATCTTCCGGGGCGCGGGAGCAGGGCCGAAGTCGACCTGGCCACGGTCACGCTCGCGGACTGCGCCGACGCGGTCCGGGAGGACGTCGAGGCGAAGGACCTGCGGGACGTCGTACTGGTCGGTCACTCCTTCGCGGGAGTCACGATCCCGCGCGTCCTGGACCTCATACCCGACCGGATCCGCCATGTCGTCCTCGTGTCGGCCGTGGTGCCGACGGACAGATCCCGGGTGCTTGACCAGATCGATCCCGAAGTGCGGGGTCTGGTGGAGCAGTCCATCGCCGGCGGCGTCTACCACCAGACCCGCGAGGGCGCCGCCGCCATGCTGTGCAACGACATGGACGAGGCGACCACCGAGTCCACCCTGAACCTGCTCGCCGACGATTCGGCCGCCCTGCTGAGCGAGCCCGTGGACCTGAGCGGCTACGGACGCGAGATCCCCCGGACGTACGTGCACCTCACACGGGACCAGTGCTACGTCGAGGAACTCCAACAGCGATCCATCGCGCTGCTTCGGCCCGACGTCGTCGATCTCGACACCGGTCACATGGCCATGATCAGTGCGCCCGAAAAGCTTGCCTCGGTCCTCAACACCATTCACGGCTGATCGCCGGGCCGACCTGCGATTGACGGACCGCGAACGGACCGTTTTCACTTGGGCCGGCGATGCGAACCCCGCTGTGGGCCGGGGCGTCGACGTGTCTACACCGCCTGTCCGGCCTCCGCGGTTGGGACCGGCGTGCCGCGGGTGGTCCCGAGGTGTCTCGGCTGCCGCTCCGTGCCCGCGTGGACGCACGGGTCCCGTCCGGTTGGCGCTCTGTTGGACCGGCCGTTGTCCTGCGGACTCTGTCAGTATGGGGCATTTGGGCGACGCGGTCGTTGGGTTGGACAAGGCGTACTGGGATCAGCGCGAGGTGATCGAGGACCGGGCGGAGGCTGTGCGTGTGGGGGCGAATGCTCCTGCTCCGCCGGCGCCGCCGATCTGTCCGGAGTGCGGGCTGAACGCCGATCGGTTCCCCACGTATACGGATGCGTGGGTGCTGCTTGAGCCGTTGGATCCCGTGGAGGTGCTGCCGTCGCACTTCGTGCCGCCGGGGCAGCGGTGGATGGTCGACGAGAATGGCGTTGCCTGGAACGCGGGGGATGCCGAGCCGGCGCCGGGCATGGCGTGCCGGATAGCGCACCGCTTGGCATGTCCGGGTCTGGAGCCGCTGGATCTGTGGCGGTGGCTGACGGCGATGCGGGAGGAGAACGCCCGTAAGGCCCAGCGGTTGTTCAACCCGCCACGGTTGCCGGAACCGCCGGGTGTGGGCGAAGCCACCGGCGCTTAGCGACAAGACCCCGTGCCGCGATCGGTCGGTTCATGGCCGGCCGGCTGCCGGAGGCGGACAACGCCGAAGAGGGGGCCGCAGAAATGGATCTCCCCTTCTCCTCCCAGGAGATCGACGATCAACGCTGAGGCGACCCTCCGAACTGACCCCTCCGGACTTATCGGAAGGCCGCCTCGCCTTAAGCTCGTTTGTGAGTGTTTCCGCAGCTCACGGGGTGTAGACCGACGGCCGGGGTGCGGTCGCCATGCCGTTGCCGATGAAGAAGCTCGGGTGCGGGGGCTGGTTGTACGCGGTGTTCTGCCAGGCGAGTGCCGTGCGGTACATCGGGTCGTGCAGCAGGGTCGTGATTTTGGTGCCGGTCTCGATGGGCGTGGAGTACACCCGCAGGGCCGTGTTGTTCGACGTCGGCCAGACGACCTCCTCGCGCCAGTCGCCGAGGATGTCCCCCGACAGGGACGGGGTCGCCTTGGTGCTGTTGTTGGAGTGGACGTCGGACCCGGTCAGCAGGCGGGTGTCGCCCGAGGTGCCGTACTTGTCGATGTGGGTGTTGTCGAGGAGTTCACGGACGGGATCGCCGTCCCACCAGGAGAGGAAGTTGGCCGAGGACGGTTCGCGGCCCTTCGTCGCGCCCGCCTCGTCGCGGATCGAGGTGTCGGAGGCCGACCAGACCTCGGCTCCGTCGTTGCCCGCCCAGATGTCACCGGCGACCCCACGGCCGTTGTCGCAGCAGGCGGCCAGCTTCCAGTTGACCGTGCCGTTCGCCGGGTTGATGTACAGCTCGGCGGGCTGACTGGTCGACTCCGAGACCTTGAAGTACTCCAGCCCGGCGTGCGACGGGTCGAGGTCGCCTAGGTGCTGGGCGTCGCCGTGCCCGGTCTTCGTCGTCCACAGGCCGTTCCCGTTGTCGTCGACCGCCATCGCGCCGTAGACGATCTCGTCCTTGCCGTCGCCGTCGACGTCCCCGACGGAGAGGCTGTGCGAGCCCTGACCGTCGTAGCCCTTGCCACTGTTGCTGGAGGAGTTGGTGTCGAAGGTCCAGCGGCGGGTGAAGGCGCCGCCCCGCCAGTCCCAGGCGGCGATGACCGTCCGGGTGTAGTACCCGCGGGCCATGATCAGGGACGGGCGGGCCCCGTCCAGATAGGCGGTGCCGGCGAGGAAGCGGTCCACGCGGTTGCCGTACGAGTCGCCCCAGGAGGAGACCGTGCCGCGGGCCGGGACGTAGTCGACGCTCTGCATCGCCTTGCCCGTCTGGCCGTTGAACATGGTCAGGTACTCGGGGCCGGAGAGCACATAGCCGCTGGAGTTGCGGTGGTCGGCGGATGAGCTGCCGATGACCGCGCCGGTGCCGTCGACCGTGCCGTCGGCTGTCTTCATGGCGACCTCTGCCTTGCCGTCGCCGTCGTAGTCGTACGCCTGGAACTGTGTGTAGTGGGCGCCGGAGCGGATGTTGCGGCCCAGGTCGACGCGCCACAGGCGGGTGCCGTCGAGCTTGACGCCGTCGACGATCGTGTTGCCGGTGTAGCCGGACTGCGAGTTGTCCTTGGCGTTGGTGGGCTGCCACTTGAGGACGAAGTCGAGGGCGCCGTCGCCGTCGAGGTCGGCGACGGAGGCGTCGTTGGCCGCGTAGGTGTAGGCGACGCCGTCCGGGGTGGTGCCACCGGCCGGCGGGGAGATCGGAACGTCCTTGTAGCCGGTGCGGAGTTGGACGGCGTGTACGGAGTCGGCCTGCTCAACACCACCGACGACGGCGCGGACCGTGTAGTCGGCCTGGGCGGGCGCGCCGGAGTGGAAGTAGTTCGTCGAGCCGGTGATCAGCGTGGAGTTGACCTTCGTGCCCGCCCGGTAGACGTTGAAGGAGACGTCGCCGGGGTCGGTGCCGAGCCAGCGCCAGCTGACCAGGTTGCCGGCGTCGGTGTGCACGCTGACCACACCGCGGTCGAGCTTCTCGACCTGGCGGGCGGTGGCCGCCTCGGCGGTGTCGGGGGTGGTGAGCGTGGTGAGTCCGGCACCGACGAGGGCCGTGGCTGCGGTCAACGCGCCGAGGAGCACGCGGCGTCTGCGGTGCCCGAGCGCACGCGGCTCGGGGTGCGGGGGTGGCTGGGGGTGCGAGTGCGGATGCGGCTGCGAGTGCCGGTGCGGCTGCGGGTGCTGCACGGGGCGGTCCTCCTGGACTGGGGGGACGGACGGATTCCGTTCCCTGTCAGTCGTCGCCGTGCTGGCCCGGGTTGCCGTGTCTTCCGGCCAATTCGGCGACCGTCCCGGCGATCCGATCACGCAGCTCGGGCGGCAGATCGAGGACCTCGACGCCGGTGCCCGGACGCAGGAACTCGGCGTGCGCGTGGTCGACGGACTCGATGGGGACGGTGACCACGGTCCAACCGTTCGGCTCGGTACGGCCGTTCGCCCTTACGGCCGTCGGGAGTGGCACGCCGGGCGCCAGACGTACCACCGTCTTGCCTTGATACAGCCGGTCATGGAAGTCACGCTGGTAGGCGGTCCGGTAGGCCGCCAGATCGAAGTCGTCGGGGCGCGTGAACTCGTCCTGGGAAGCGACGAGTCGCAGGATCTGATCGACGCGGAACGTGCGAGGACCCGGGCCGGCGACCACGTACCAGCGGCCCGCTTTCAGCACGAGCCCGTACGACTCCAATCGGCGCTCCACATCGGCGGGTTCGCGCCAACGCCGGTACACGACACGCGGGACCCGGTTGTTCCACACGGCGTCGGCGACCGCCGGCAGGAACGGCGCGGTTCGTCGGCCCGCGGGTACCAGCCGGGCGCCGCCGAGGCCGACGAACAGCGGCCGCCGCGGCTCGACTTCTCGGCGAAGGCCCCGAGGCGTGGAGCGGGTCCGCCACGTCGACCTCGACGAGTTCCTCGCACCCCCTGCTATGATCCTTCCGGTCCTGGATCTCAGGATCCTCTCCCAGGGCGACTCACACAGCGGACGTCAACGTCCAGCACCCTCGGGTCCCAGCATCATCCGCCATCTCCCGCACGGGAGCGCGTCTTTTCCGGTCGACATCCCCGGCCCCGGCCGGGCGGGTGTCGACCATTTTTGTTGTTCCACGTCCGGCACCAGGCCCATCCGGTGGCCGTCCTGCCACTTCACCCGCCGCGGCCCCGCGGCATGCCCACCGACGGGCCCACGTCACCCGCCGGCCCTTCGCCATGGAGTCCACTATGACCTCTTCCTCGCGTGAAAAACCGCCTCTGCCGACCGAACTCGCCCGCGAGCAGGCCAAGGGGCTGGAGTTCGACTCGGTGATCGTGGCCGAAGCCCAAGGCATGTTGGACGGCTCCGCCAGGGGCCTCAGCGACCTTTGCGTGGTGCTCACCAGGGCCAGCCGGTTCTTGCAGGTGCTCCACCCCGGCCCGCTGCCGAAGTTCCTGTCCCACCTGGCACAGGAACTCGTCTGAACCACTCCCCCCGTTCCCCGGACTGATCTTCCCGCCCGCCCTCCCCTGTCCCACGCAGAGAGATCAACAGACAACGCCATGTCGACCACCCCACCCCGTCCGCTCCGGCGGATCACCGGATTCCGGAACTTCTGGCTCTCCCGCGCCGTGTCCGGCCTCGGATCTGCCATCACCACCGTCGCACTGCCCGTCCTGGTCTTCCAGGAGAGCCGGTCACCCGTCCTGGTCTCCCTGGTCGCGGCTGCCGGAACACTGCCCTACCTCGCCTTCGGCCTGATCGCCGGTGCGGTCGCGGATCGCACGGACCGGCGCACCCTGATGATCGTGACCGACTGCTTGAGTGCCTTGAGCCTCGCCTCCATACCGGCCGCCTGGGCGCTGGACCTCCTGACGGTCACCCACATCGTCGTGGTCGCGTTCCTCTCCTCCAGCCTCTCGCTCTTCTTCGACGCCGGTGTGTACGGTCTCGTCCCCGACATCGTCGGCAAGGACCAACTCGCCCAGGCCAACAGCTCGATCTACGGCGCGGAGACCGTAGTCCGCATCGCCGGCAACGCCGTCGCGGGCGCGCTCATCGGGCTGATGAACCCCGTGGGCACGCTCACCCTTGATGCCCTGAGCTTCGCCTGCTCCGCCCTGTTCATCAGGGCGGTCACCAACGTCGCCTCCCAGCCCGCCGGTTCGGGAGGCAAGCGACCGGGCTTCCGGGAATCGATGGCCGAGGGCCTCCGCTTCCTGGCCGGTCATCCGACGCTGCGGACCATGACCGTGGTCGGCACGCTCCAGTCGTTCTCCGGCGGCGCCATCGTCGGTCAGCTCGTCGTCTTCGCCGACCGTGTCCTCGGTATCCACGGATCCGACGACGGTCGCATCGGTTTGCTCTACATGGCGTGGAGCGCCGGCGGCATCGGCGGATCCCTGCTGCTTCCCCGGCTGCGACGGCGCTTCGATGCCTTCCCGCTGCTCCTCGGGGTGCTGCCGATCGGCGCGCTCCTCGGACTCGTCGTCGTGCTCACCACCGACTGGCGGGTCTCGCTGGTGGCGCTGGCGGTGTGGGGGACGGCCTACCTGGTCGTGCTGGTGAACACGATGACCTACTCCCAGGAGGTCACGCCCTCCGAGCTGCAGGGCCGGGTCAACACCACCCGCCGCATGCTCTCCTCGGGGCTGGGAGTTCCGCTCGGCGCCCTGGTTGCCGGCAGCATCACCGTGTCCGTCGGCATCCGGGCCGGCATGGCCACGGCTGTCGTCTCCATCGCCCTGGCCGCAGTCGTCGTCTGGGTGGTACAGCTGCGCCGTCTCCTGACCCTCGCGACGGAGGCCTAGGCGGCCGAACGGCTCCGCGGATCAGGCCGGTCGACCAGCAGCCTCAGCACGGTTCATGGACTTCGGTCGGGCTTGCGGAAGCCCAGCACCCTGAACTCCGGATCGGCGCGCCGCCGGTCCTGGTCGGGGAGCGTCGCCAGCCGCGCGGCGAACCGTTCGGTCAGCGGGGCGCCGGGCGGGAGCCGGGTGAACCAGCCGCGTCGCAGGTCCGCGACCGTACTGCGCGGGCTGCGACCCTGACCGACGCCCGGGAAGCGGGCCCGGCCGACCGGGTCCAGTCCACAGGCGACCGCATACGACGCGACGGCTTCGGTGGCGTCCTGGGCCGGCCGGCGCGGGCGCGGCGCGAGGACCGCGTCGATGTCGCTGCCCACGTCGTGTGCGGCGGCCTTGTCGACGGTGGTGACGTACGCGCCACCCGGCCGCAGCACGCGGGCGCACTCGGCGACGACCGTGCGGACGTCGCCGGGACCGTCCAGCAGATGCAGCAGCCAGACACCGGTGACGGCGTCGAAGGCTCCGTCCGGGAACGGCAGCCGCCTGCCGTCGGCGAGGACGACCGCGCCGGGCAGGCGTTCGGCGGCCGTCCGGGCCATTCCGTACGTCAGGTCCACGCCCGTCACCCGTAGGCCGGGGCGGGCCGCGGCGAGCCGTCGGGTCACGATCCCGGTGCCGCAGGCGACGTCGAGAAGCCGCCGGGCGTGGTCGGGGATCAAGCCGAGCACCGCGTCGGCGGCCGCGGCGGCTCTGGGCTCGCCGCCGCGGGTGACGTCGTAGACGTCGGCCTCCTTGTCGTAGTCCAGCACCGCCGTCACTGGGCTCCGTGGGCGGGGGCGAGCTCCTGCACCTTGTGGGCGAGCGCGAAGTCCAGCTCGGTCACGGTGCCGCCCGCGCTGTGCGTGTTCACGCTCAGGGACACCGTGTTGTAGCCGAGGGTGAGATCGGAGTGGTGGTCGAGCTCGTCCTGGACCTGGGCGATGTGGACGACCATCGCGGCCGCGGCGACGTGCGTGCCGAGCCGGTAGGACCGGGTGAGGCGGTCGCTGTCGACCGACCAGCCGGGCAGTTCCGCGAGCCGGTCCTCGATCTCCTTCTGCGACAGCGGTTCCACGGGCATGGCCTCGCTCCTTCCTGGGTTCCGGGTGCTTGTCCAGCGTGCCACAGCCAGGCCGCTTCGGCCCTGGTCAGACGGGTTCCCGAAGCTCAGGCGCGGACACCCCCGCAGCAGGGGTACCCCCTCAGAGGTGGGACCCCGCAGCCGCGAGGTCGTCCGCCAGCGCGGCGATCCGGTCACGTCCCTCGACCTGTGCCACCCATGCGTGCGGCAGCCCTACGTCGCCGTGCCGGGCGCCCAGCAGGTTGCCGCAGACGGAGCCGGTGGAGTCGCTGTCGCCGGAGTGGTTGACGGACAGCAGCAGGGCCTGCTCGACATGGGGCTCGACGAGGGCGCAGTACACGCCGATGGCGAGGGCCTCCTCGGCGACCCAGCCGGCGCCGAGCGACTCGACCTTCTCGGCCGTCGGAGCTCCCAGGGCGGCCAGGTCGACGGCCCTGTGCAGCGCGGCCGAGGCCTCCTCGTGCCCGGGGTGGCGCTCCAGCTCACGCAGGGCGCGCAGGACCGAGCCCTCCAGGGAGTCCCCGGCGACGATGTGCGCCACGACCGCGGCGAACGCGCCCGCCGCGTAGTAGCCGGTGGGGTGGCCGTGGGTGATCTGGGCACCGCGGGCGGCCATGGCGAAGGCCGCTTCGGCGGAGTTGACCAGGCCGAAGGGGGCCGAGCGCATCACCGTGCCGCAGCCCTTCGAGTCGGGGTTGACCTGGCCCGGCCTGCCGTCGAGTGCGAGCCACGGGTCGGGGGCGTACATCTGGGCGACCCCGGACAGACAGGCGTTGCCGGGGGCGCGGCGGGAGTACAGCCAGGCCTCGGTGACCAGACCGCCGGCGTGGGCGTCGCCCGGGTGCGGTGCGGTCTGTTCCGGGCCGGGCTTGGTCTGGGTCTCGAGCCACCGCTCGTACGCCCGGCGCAGCAGCAGGGGCCAGCCGCCGCCGATACCCTTCTCCCGTTCGCGTTCCTGGGCCTGGACGAGGGCTTCGACGGTGAACAGGGTCATCTGCGTGTCGTCGCTGATCAGGCCCCGCACTCCGTGCGCGCCGGGCACGAACCCGGTCGCTCCGCGCTCACCGTGGGACGCGCGGATCCGGTCCAGGGAGGAGAACTCGATCGGGTAGCCGAGGGCGTCTCCGATCGCCCCTCCCAGCAGACAACCGCGCACCCTGGCGCGGTGGACCGCAGCGGTCTCCAAGGTCCATGGCCCGTTCACGCATTCACTCCTCGACTGCCGGCGACTCGGCTCCTGGCGACCGTTCCTCGGCTACGGTCGTCCGTATGACCATTGTCGCGTCCGGTGACCCCGCGCCCGGCACCGCCCCCACGGACCGGGGCGTCGGCCCGTTACTGCGGGCCTGGCGGGAGGAACGGCGGTTGAGTCAACTGGAGTTGGCATTACGGGCGGACTCCTCGGCCCGGCACGTCAGCTTCATCGAGACGGGCCGTTCCCGGCCGAGCGAGGAGATGGTGCTCAGGCTGGCCGAGCACTTGGAGGTGCCCGTCCGGGAGCGCAACGCGCTGCTCCTTGCGGCCGGATACGCGCCCCGCTACCCCGAGACCCCGCTGGACGACCCTGCGCTGGAGGCCCTGCGCGAGGGCATGGAGCGTCTCATCCAGGGCTACGAGCCCTACCCGGCGCTGGTGGTCGACGCGCTGTACAACGTCGTCGCGGCCAACCGGGGCATCCTCATGCTGCTGGACGGCGTCCCGGAGTCCCTGCTCGCCCCGCCGCTGAACGCGATGCGGCTGACCCTCCACCCGGAGGGCCTGGCACCGCGCATCCGCAACCTGCGTGAGTGGCGCGGGCATCTGCTCGCGCAGATGGGGCGGCACATCGCCCTGCGCCGTTCCGAGCGGCTGCGGGCGCTGTACGACGAGGTGTCCGCGTACCCGGTGCCGGAGGAGGACGACGAGGCCGGTCAACCGGCCGAGCCCGGCCTCTGTTTCGCGTTGCCGATGCGGATCGAGCACGAGGGACGGACGCTGTCGTTCGTCTCCTCCATCTCCACCTTCAACACCCCGATGGACGTGACCGTCGCCGAGTTGGCCATCGAGACGTTCCTCCCGGCCGACCCGGCGACGGTCAAGTACCTTCACTCGCTGCTTCCCTGACGACACCTCAGGTCGGTATGCCGGAGTAGGGCGGTGGCTGGAACTCGGATCCCGGACCGGAGTGCGCCGGCCCGGAACCCGGTGTCACCACGATCCCGTGCTCCGCGGAGAGCGTCGATTACCCCGGAGGTAAGGGGCCCGCCGCCGCAAATCGGCACCCGTGGTGCGTGTGCCTCGGTTCCCGTCCGGAGAGACTGATGAGACAGGAAGCGGAACATGACACACTGCATCCGGACTTCGACGCGCAGGGGAGGCGTTGCGTGAGTGAGCGGCGTCCTGCTCCCACCGTGGGCCAGGTGGTGCTCGGCAGACGCCTGCGGGAACTGCGGGAAGCGGCCGGCCTCAAACGCGAGGAGGCCGCGCAGGTGCTGCGGGTGGCCCCCGCGACCGTACGGCGGATGGAGATGGCCGACGTCGCGCTGAAGATCCCGTACGTGCAGGTCCTGTTGGAGACGTACGGCGTCGCCGAGGACGAGGCGGCCGCGTTCGTGGCGCTGACCGAGGAGGCCAACCAGCCCGGCTGGTGGCAGCGGTTCCATGACGTGCTGCCGGAGTGGTTCAGCATGTACGTGAGCCTGGAGGGCGCCGCCGGGATCATCCGCTCCTACGAGCCGCACTTCGTGCCGGGTCTGCTGCAGACCGAGGACTACGCGCGCGCCGTGCTGGAGGCCGGGACGATCGGGCAGACGGGGCCGGGGACGATCGACCGGCATGTGTCGCTGCGGATGGCCCGGCAGGGGCTGCTGGAGCGGCCGAACCCGCCGCACCTGTGGGTGATCATGGACGAGACGGTGCTGCGCCGGCCGGTGAGCATCCATGGCGAGGTCATGCGCGACCAGCTGGACAAGCTCGTGCGGCTCGCCGACAGCGACCGGGTCACCCTTCAGGTCGCGGAGTTCGAGGAGGGCCCGCACCCGGGCACGTACGCGCCGTTCACCCTCTTCCGCTTCGCCGAGCCGGAACTGCCCGACATGGTCTTCACCGAGTACCTCACCGGCGCCCTCTACCTGGACTCCCGCAAAGAGGTCGCCACGCATCTGGAGGTCCTGGACCACATGTCGACGCGGGCGGCGTCGGCGGAGCGCACGAAGCAGCTTCTCAGGGAACGCCGCGAGGACTTCTGACGCCGCGCGAGCGGCCCGCCCACGCGCCCGCACGCCCGCACGCCCTGACCCGTACGGGTGCCGTCAGCAGGTGCGCTCCCCCGCCCCGCCCTATGTTCGAAGCAGCCCGATCCAGCAAGGGAGCGCGGGACCGACTCCAGGACACCGCCCACGCCGCCTACGCCGCTCGTCCACCTGCCGCGCCGGCGGCGGACCGCGGACGACGTCAAGGAGGCCTGATGCCCTCGGACGCTGTGCTGTATCAGGCGGCGGCACTGTGCCTGACCTATCCGGACGACGACCTCCGGGCCCGGCTGCCGCTGTTGCGCGAAGCGGCCCCGCAGCTGCGGGAGTTCACCGACCACGCGGCGGTGACTCCGGCGCCGGAACTGGCCGCGCACTACGGCCGCGTCTTCGGCGTCCTCGGCGGCCTCGACATGAGGAACCCGCACAGCCTGTACCTGACCTGGTGGCGGGACGAGGGCACCTGGCGGCGCGGCATGGCGCTGGACCGTTTCAGGGAGGTCTTCCGGGAACACGGCCTGGAGTTCGCCGGCGAGGAACTGCCCGACTTCCTGCCCTCGGTACTGGAGTTCACGGCCCGCACCGGCGACACCGGCCTGCTCACCGAGCACCGAGGCGGCCTGGAGCGACTGCGCGCCCGGCTCACCGCCTTCGGCACGCCGTACGCGGCCGTCCTGAACGCCGTGTGCGCCGCGTTGCCGACCACGCCCACCGGGACGACGCCCCCCTGACGCGAGGTCGCCGTCCGCACCCCGTCGGACAGGTCTCAGGCCTCGCCGCCGCCCTTGCGGCCCTGGTCCCTCTCGTCGTCGACGATCTCCGCGTCGACCACGCCCTCGTCGTCCTGCGATGAGGTGTGCGGGCCGTCTGCGGTGCCCTCCGTCGGGGTCTGCTGGGCCTGGGCGTACATGGCCTGGCCCATCTTCTGACTGACGGAGGCGAGTTTCTCGACGCCCGTGCGCAGCGCGTCGGTGTCGGCGTCGCCGTCCAGGAGCTGCCTGACGTCGGCGACCGCCGACTCGACCTCGGTCCGGGTGTCGGCGGGGACCTTGTCCTCGTTCTCACGGACGAACTTCTCGGTCTGGTAGACGAGTTGTTCGGCCTGGTTGCGGGTCTCCGCCGCCTCCCGGCGGCCGCGGTCCTCCTCGGCGTACTGCTCCGCCTCGCGCATCATGCGGTCGATGTCGTCCTTGGGGAGGGCGGAGCCGCCGGTGACGGTCATCTTCTGTTCGCGGCCGGTGGCGAGGTCCTTCGCGGAGACGTGCATGATCCCGTTCGCGTCGATGTCGAAGGCGACCTCGACCTGCGGGACGCCGCGCGGGGCGGGAGGCAGGCCGGTGAGGTCGAAGACGCCGAGCTTCTTGTTGTACGCGGCGATCTCGCGTTCGCCCTGGTAGACCTGGATGCCCACCGAGGGCTGGTTGTCGGCGGCGGTGGTGAAGATCTCCGAGCGGCGGGTGGGGATCGTGGTGTTGCGTTCGATGAGCTTCGTCATGATGCCGCCCTTGGTCTCGATGCCCAGGGACAGCGGGGTGACGTCGAGAAGCAGGACGTCCTTCACGTCGCCGCGGATGACACCGGCCTGGAGGACCGCGCCGACGGCGACGACCTCGTCGGGGTTGACGCCCTTGTGCGGGTCCTTGCCGGTGAGCTCCCTGACCAGGTCGGTGACGGCGGGCATCCGGGTCGAGCCGCCGACGAGGATGACGTGGTGGATCGCGGCGAGCTTGATGCCGGCGTCCTTGACCGCCTGGTGGAAGGGGGTCTTGCAGCGGTCGAGGAGGTCGGCGGTGAGCTCCTGGAACTGGGCGCGGGTCAGCTTCTCGTCGAGGTGCAGCGGGCCCTCGGCGGAGGCGGTGATGTAGGGCAGGTTGATCGTCGTCTCGGAGGAGCTGGACAATTCGATCTTGGCCTTCTCGGCGCCCTCGCGCAGTCGCTGCAGGGCCATCTTGTCGTTGCCCAGATCGACGCCGGTCTGCCCCTTGAAGCGTTTGACGAGGTGCTCGACGACCCGCTGGTCCCAGTCGTCCCCGCCGAGGTGCGTGTCGCCGTTCGTCGCCTTCACCTCGATGACCCCGTCGCCGATCTCCAGCAGCGACACGTCGAAGGTGCCGCCGCCGAGGTCGAAGACGAGGACCGTCTGCTCCTCGCCCCGGTCGAGGCCGTAGGCGAGGGCGGCGGCGGTCGGCTCGTTGATGATCCTGAGGACCTTCAGGCCGGCGATCTCCCCGGCCTCCTTGGTGGCCTGCCGCTGGCTGTCGTCGAAGTACGCCGGCACGGTGACCACGGCGTCGGTGACGTCCTCGCCGAGGTAGGACTCGGCGTCCCGCTTCAGCTTCTGCAGCACCCGCGCGGACAGTTCCTGCGCCCGGTAGCGGGTGCCGTCGATCGAGCCCTCCTGCGGAAACCGCCAGTTCGAGTCGCCCATGTACCGCTTGACCGAGCGGGCGGTGCGTTCCACGTTCGTCACGGCCTGCCGTTTGGCGACCTCCCCGACGAGCACCTCACCGTTCTTGGCGAAGGCCACCACAGACGGTGTGGTCCTGGCGCCCTCCGCGTTGGCGACGACCATGGGTTCGCCGCCTTCCAGCACGGCCACCACCGAGTTCGTGGTCCCGAGATCGATTCCGACCGCACGTCCCATCGCTGTTCCCTTCCGCCGCACCAGGGAGCCTCCGCACTCCAGCAGAAAACCTGAGTGCGCCCTTGTCAATGGGTGGCTTCTGTCAAGGGACAGATACCCCGGATCAGGAGGACGGGTACCCAGCCGGGCGCTCGTCGTGCCGTCCGCCGCGCAGGGCGAGGGCGCGCCGAGGGCGGTCGGTGACCAGGACGTCGACCCGCGGGTCGGCCAGAAACGCCCGCATCGGCAAGTCCTCGTTGATCGTCCACACCATGCTGAACAGGCCGTGCCGGGCCGCCTCGCGCAGGACACCCGCGCGGGCCAGCCGGTGGTGCACGGCGACCCCGGCGGCTCCGCAGGCACGGACCCGCCGCATGGGCAGCAGCTCGCTCAGCCGGGTGGCCGCGAGGCGGGCCGGAGCGATCTCCCTCCGGTCGCGGCCCAGCGACAGGGCCGTGCGCACCTGGGGGAAGCCGCGCGCGATGGCGGCGACGGAACGATCCTCCAGAGTGGTGGCGACGAAGCCGTCGGTACCGAGCAGGGCGATCGCGCGGTCGATCACGGTGCGCTCGTACCCGACCTCCTTGAGGTCCAGGTGCCCGGCCAGTTTCCCGGCGATCAAGGACATGATGTCCTCCACGACCGGCACGGCGTATCCGGCCCGCTCGCAGAGCTCGGCGTGCGTGATCGTCGACAGGGGCGGGCCGACGGGCCCGACCCGGGCGTCGTGGTAGACGACGAGAACACCGTCCGCGGTACGGCGGATGTCGAACTCCACGTACTCGGCGCCGGAGCGGATCGCGTCCTCGTACGCCTCCCGGGTGGCGGCGCCGGCGTGTTCGGATCCGCCTCGGTGTGCGGACACGGCGGGTCGTCGCGACATCGGCGGGTCAGCTCCCGGACGGGGATCGGGGCGCGGGCACCGGGGCGGGCCGGCCGTCGGACGGGGACAGGAGGGAGCCGGAACGTCTGCTGACCCTCCGGAGCAGGACGTATCCGATCACGCCGAGGACCACGAAGGGAAGCCAGGCCAGCGCGTACGCGGTGCCGTAGGTGTCGAGGTCGAGGATGGAGCGGTCGGCGTGCACGTTCGTGCCGTTGACCCCGAAGTACGTCAGCAGCAGGGTCGGCGGCAGCGCGATCAGGGTGGCCGCGGCGACCAGGCCGGAGACGGTCCGGTCACGGCGGTCGTCGCGCTCGGCGAGTTCCGCGTCGAGGGCGGCGGAGCGGGCGCTGATGACGGAGGTCAGCCGCTCGACCATGCGCGCGGAGTTCTCCAGGCTGTCGCGGATGCCGAGGGTGTCGCGCAGGGAGGACTGGAAGGCCTCCATCAGCATCTCCGGGATCAGCAGGCTGTCCACGTACGCCTCGACGCCGAAGGCCAGGTCCAGCTGGAGTTCGTTCACCCCGGCCGACAGCCGGGAGATGAGGGAGCGGACCTCGTACGGTGAGTCCGTCATGGGGGCCCGCTCGTTGGCGCGCATGGTCTCGAAGGCGGCGAGCCGGGTGCGCTGGAGCACCGCGAGGGCGGAGACCATGCCCACGGCGACCAGGATCAGGCCGTTCTCGACGTGCGGGGCCCAGCCGGCCTGGACGGAGACGCCGCGGCCGTGCGCGGAGAGCGTGACGCCCTGGTTCCTGAGGTTGGGCGGCAGGGTGTCCTCGGCGTCGGACGTGCGATGCGCGGGCAGCCGGCCGCGGTAGACGATGTCGTTCAGCAGGGCGGGCCTGCGGGTGGCGTCGGCGAGGTCCGCGCTCAGCAGGTCACGCAGCAACCGCCCGCCGGGAAAGACGAGTTGGTGGACGTTCTGGCCGTAGGTGAGGGGGGTCGGCAGGGCGAGCCGTTCGTTGACCACGTCCAGCAGCGACCGGTCGCCGAGCCGGATGCGCCGGCGGTCGAAGCAGGTGTCCGCCAGCCAGGCGGCGAGGGCGTCGGGCGCGGTGTCCGCGGCGAAGCCGCAGTCCACGACGAGGGTCACATCGCCGCGCGGGGTGGCGAGGACCAGGAGTTCGGCGGCGGCGAGGGCGAGGCCGTGGTCGCCGTCCGGCGGCCGCAGCTCGTCGGGGGCCAGGTGCACGGTGAGGATCGGCACGGGCAGGACCGCTTCGCTGGACCTCAGATGGGGTTCGAAACGGCCGAAGTCCAGCCGGTCGACCAGCACGCCGGACGCGGTGCCGCGCGGGCGGGCCCGGCCGTCGAGGCTGAACAGCAGGACCGCGCGGGTGAGTTCACGGGTCGCGGAGTCGAGCACCGTCGTCCCGCTGGAGGTTCCCGCCACCGCTCAGTCCTTCCAACGCCCCGTCCGTCCACCGCCGTCAGCTACTTACCCGGGCCGGTGTCCGTGAACCGGCCGGGCACGTCCACCGGTCGAAGCACCGACCATCCGAAGCACCCACCAGTCGGCGCATCCGCCGGACGACCCCGGCGTGGGGCGTCCGGCGGATGTCCCGTCCGGGGTGCCGGTCAGGCGAGCTTCGCCGACAGCGTGATCGGTACGGCCTTCAGGGCCTGACTGACCGGGCAGTTGACCTTGGCCTGCTCGGCGGCGGCGAGGAAGCCGTCCTCGTCGAGGCCCGGCACCGTGCCCTCGACGGTGAGGTGGATGCCGGTGATCCCCTCGCCGGGCTGGAAGGTGACGTCGGCGGACGTGACGAGCTTGGTGGGCGGGGTGCCGGCCCCGGCGAGGGCGTGCGAGAACGCCATGGAGAAGCAGCTGGAGTGGGCGGCCGCGATCAGCTCCTCGGGGCTGGTCTTGCCGTTCGCTTCCTGGGTGCGGGCAGCCCACGTCACCGGCTGTTCGTCGATGGCGCCGGAGGAGTCGAAGGTGACAACGCCGTTGCCCTCGAGCAGGTTGCCTTCCCAGACGGTGTGTGCGGAGCGCGTGGTGGCCACGGTCATTCCTTTCGTATGGTCCCGGTTACGGGATTACGGCACCATCCGATCACACTCCCGCTCAGCTCACGCGAAGGACCGGCCCACGCGCGCTGGCGTGCGGTCAGGCGGCCCGTCGTTCCTCGAGCTCGGTCAGCGGGACCTGGGGGCCGTTCGTCTCCTCGAGCCAGCGGCGCAGCACATGGTGGATGTGTTCGGCTCCGGCGAGGTCCGCGCCGTCCTCGACGGGCTCCGACAGGGCCAGCGGCGACAGCAGGAAGGCCTTGGCCTGGGCGCCGCCGAGACCACCGTGGGAGCCGATCTGCTCCTCGAAGGCGAGGACCTCGCCTTCGGACGGGTCGTACCAGGAGTTGACCATGATGTCGGCGGTGTGCGGGAAGGAGTGGGTACGGCGGACGGCGTCGGCGGCGCCGGGCCCGAAGTCGGCGAGCGGGCCGGGGTTCTCGTCGAGTGCGTCGAGCGGGATCTGCGCGCCGAACGGACCGAGGACGACCCCGCCGTGCTCCTCGCTGCGCACCAGCAGGAAGCCGATGCCGGGGTGGTTGGCGAGGGTCGTCAGCAGGGCGGGGTGGCGGGCGTCGATCTCCTCCTTGCTCATCCGGTGCGGCACGTCCGGGAAGGAGACCAGGCCCAGGTTGCCGGAGGCCAGCACGATGGGCTCCGAGCGGCGGCTGCTCGACGGCCGGTACTGCTCGGCGCCCTCCTCGACCGGCCGGCGCAGTGCCGCGCGCACGGCCGCGCGGGCCTCGGTGCCGCTGTGGGTGCGCCGCGCCCGGCGCGGCACGGGCAGTCCGCAGCCGGCCCGCACCAGGTCGCCGAGGGTAAGGCCGTAGCGGGTGCGGAAGGTCTCGCCGGGGCTCTGCCCGTGGTCGGACAGCACCACGATCCGGTACGGGCGAGGGGCGTGCTCGGCGACGTTCTGGATCAGGGCGAGGGAGCGGTCGAGGCGTTCGAGGACCTTCTCGGCGTCCCGGCTGACCGGCCCGGAGTGGTGGGCGACCTCGTCGTACGCGACGAGGTCGGCGTAGACGGCGGTGCGTCCGACGAGCATGTCGCCCGTCACGGCGGCCACGACGACATCGCGTTCGACGACGGTCGCGAAGGCGCGGACGAACGGGTAGAGGCCGCCGCGCCCCACCCGGGGCCGCACCTTGCGCGCGCGGGCCCGGCTGGACTGGCCGATCTCACGCCCGACCTCGGCGACGAAGGACATGGCCGTGCGCACCGCGTTGGCCGGGTCGGAGAAGTAGGCGAAGTAACCCGCCCTGGAACGGGTCTCGCGGCTGCGGCGGGCCGCTATCGACAGCACGAGGGCCTGCTCGTCGGCGCCGCCGGAGAACAGGTTGCCGCGGCTGGCCCCGTCGAGGGTGAGCAGTCCGGCGTCGCCGGTGGCCTCGACGGCGCGGCGCTGGAGTTCGGCGGCGCTGGTCGGGCGGTTGCAGACCATCACCTCCCCGCGGTCCTTCTCGTACCAGCGGAAGGCGGGGATGTCGTGGTTGCTGCCGTGCAGTATGCCGAGTTGGCTGGCGCCGGTCTGGCTGGACCAGTCGGTGCGCCACGGGGTGAGCCGATGGGTGGGTCCGCGTCCGGTACCGACGCCGACACCGATGCCGGTGGCGAGCCAGCGGGCGACGGTGGGCATCAGTCCCTTGTCGACGGCGTCGAGCAGCACGTCATGGCCGACCCCGTCGAGCTGGACGAAGACGGTGCCGGGAGCCGCGGGGCAGGCCGGGCCGGATCGGCGGCGGTCTGCGAGGCGGTACAGGCGGCGGCGGTAGGCGTCGTCGTCGCGGACGGCCAGCGCGGCGCCGGTCGCGGAGGCGACGGCGGACATCACGGCGGCCACCACGACCGCGGTCTCCGGTGCGGCGTCGCCCTGCTCGGTGGGGTTCAGCCGCAGCGCGAGCAGGAGCAGCGCGCCGTTGAGGAAGAACACGAGCAGTCCCAGCACGAGGGCGGGCACCATCAGCAGCAGCCGTACGAGAAGGGGCCAGACGAGAGCGGACAGGAGACCGAAGGCGCCGGCGCCGAACGCGGCGGTGACGGCGATACGGGTGGCGCTGTCGCCGTCTGCGGACTGGAGCCTGAAGTCCGGCAGGATGCCCGCCAGTACGAGCATCGTGAGGGTGGAGACCATCCACACCGCGATGCTTCGCCCGATCTGACTGGCAACCCGCCGCCAACGCCCTGATCGCACGCCCCGCACACCTCACGTCCCTGGCCCGTCGTCGGTGCGGGCCCTGAGCCAAGACTGTCATACGGTTTTCGCGGAGCGGGCGCCTCCGGCCGTGCTATCGCCCGTCGTACCCGGCCGTCGGCATCGACAGCCGCCGGTGCACCCGCGCCTTCATCTGGGCGTCGTACGAGGGTTCCGCGTGACCGACGATCTCCACCCGCACCCCGCGTCGGGCGCACTCGGCGGTGAACTCGTCCACCGACGCCAGCGCGCAGCGCAGCACCCGCATGCTCGGTGCGACGAACAGGTCACGGCCGGGCCGCACGCCCTCCCACAGGACGCCGTGGTCGGGGCGCAGTGCGCACACGAGGAGTTCGCGGGTGACGACGTGGCCTCGCTCGGCGGCCCAGCGGGCGCACATCGCGTGCTGGCTGCGGGAGTCCACCAGGAAGGGGTCGTCGTCGAGCTCCTCCAGGGGCGTCAGGCTCGCGATGGCGGTGACGCGCAGCGGTAAAGGCGTGCCGACGGCACCTCTTACCTGTCCCATGGAGTCCCCCCTCACCTCCGGGTTTCGCCGCCGACCCTACTCCTGCCCGTACCCTTCGGGGGAGTCGCGCGAAGGAGGCAAAGAGGTGCCGGTGGAGATCACCTGGTGGGGTCACGCCACCTGCACGGTCACGGACTCGAACATCCGCGTGCTCACCGACCCTTTGTTCACCAGGCGGCTGGCGCATCTGCGACGCCGTCGCGGCGCGCTGCCCCCGCCCGGCGCCTGGCGGGCCGACGTGGCGCTGGTCTCCCATCTGCACGCCGACCATCTGCACGTCCCGTCGCTGACGCGGCTCGCACCGGGCACGCGCCTGCTCGTACCCCGGGGCGCACCACGTGCGGTACCGGGGCTGCGCCGGCTCACCCATCTCCGGCTGAGTGAGGTGGCGCCCGGGGACCAGATCCGGGTCGGGGACCTGGTGGTGCGGGTCGTGCCGGCCCGGCACGACGGGCGGCGGCTGCCGCTCGGGCCGCACCGCTCCCCCGCGCTCGGCTATGTCGTCGAGGGCGAGGCCCGCACGTACTTCGCCGGGGACACCGGTCTCTTCGACGAGATGGCGAAGGAGGTCGGGCCGGTCGACGTGGCGCTGCTGCCGGTGGGCGGCTGGGGGCCGTACCTCGGCGAGGGGCATCTGGACGCGGGTCGGGCCGCGGAGGCACTGGCCCGCATCGCGCCGCGCTGCGCGGTGCCGGTGCACTACGGCACGTACTGGCCGATCGGGATGGACGCCGTGCGCCCGCACGAGTTCCACACGCCGGGCGACGAGTTCGTCCGGCTCGCGGCCGCGCACGCGCCGCGGGTGGCGGTGCACCGGCTCGGGCACGGGGAGAGCGTCCGGCTGGGGGGCGCCCGGTGAGCTGGCTCGCCGCGGTCCCGGCGGCCGTGCCGACCGCGTCCGCACAGCAGGCGCTCGGCTATCCGTCGCTGTTCCTGCTGGTGCTGATCGGGGCGCTGGTGCCGGTGGTGCCGACGGGGGCGCTGGTGAGTTCGGCGGCCGTGGTGGCCTTCCATCAGACCGCTCCGCTCACGCTGGCGCTGGTGTTCGTGACGGCGTCGACGGCCGCGTTCCTCGGTGACATGGCTCTGTACTGGCTGGGGCGGCGCGGCATGAAGTCGAAGAACGGCTCGCGCTGGCTGGAGGCGATCCGTTCGCGCGCGCCGGAGGAACGGCTCACGCAGGCTCAGGGCAAGCTCGCCGACCACGGGGTGGCGGTACTGGTGCTGTCCCGGCTGGTGCCGGCCGGCCGGATCCCGGTGATGCTGGCCTGCCTGATGGCCGAGTGGCCGATGCGGAGGTTCGCCCGGGGAAATCTGCCGGCGTGCCTGGCCTGGGCGGTGACGTATCAGGTGATCGGGATACTGGGGGGCTCGCTGTTCCGCGAGCCGTGGGAGGGCGTCGTCGCGGCGGTCGCGCTGACCGTGGTGATCAGCGCGGCGCCGAGCGTGTGGAAGAGGATCCGCCGACCCGCGAAGGCCTAGAGGATCCTTGACCCGCCCACCGGCAGGTCCCACAGGTTCTCCCGGGCCAGGCCCGCCTTCTGCCAGGCCGCCCGGACCCGGGCGAGCGGCTCCAGTACCGGTTCCGCCGACAGCACGAACGTCGCCCAGTGCATGGGCGCCATCCGCCGGGCCCCGAGGTCCTGTGCGGCGCGGACCGCCTCTTCCGGATCGCAGTGGACGTCACTGAGCCACCAGCGGGGGTCGTAGGCGCCGATCGGCAGCAGGGCGAGGTCGATGCCGGGATAGCGCTGTCCGATACGGGCGAACCAGTGGCCGTATCCGGTGTCGCCCGCGAAGTAGACACGGTGTCCGTCCGTGGCGGTGAGGACCCAGCCGCCCCACAGCGTGCGGCAGGTGTCGGTGAGGCTGCGCTTGGACCAGTGGTGCGCGGGGACGAAGTCGAAGCGGACGCCGTCCAGTTGGGCCGCCTCCCACCAGTCCAGCTCGGTGACGTTGGTGAACCGGCGCCGGTGGAACCAGCGGCCGAGTCCGGCGGGGACGAACACCGGGGTCTCGCGCGGGAGTCGGCGCAGCGTGGGCGCGTCCAGGTGGTCGTAGTGGTTGTGGCTGATGACGACCGCGTCGACGGGCGGCAGTTCGCTCCAGGCGACGCCGACCGGGGTGATGCGGGCCGGGGTTCCGAGGATGCGGCGGGACCAGACCGGGTCGGTGAGGACGGTCAGCCCGCCGATCTGGACGACCCAACTGGCGTGCCCCGCCCAGGAGACGGCGACCGTACGGGCGTCCACCCGGGGCGGCGGCCCCGGTTCGAAGGGCAGCCTGGGGATGTCGGCGAGGCCTTCGCGGCCGGGACGGATTGAGCCCTCGCGGGCGAAGCGGGCCATCGACTTGAGGCCGGGCAGCGGGGCGGTCAGCCGGTCGTGGAAGGTCCGCGGCCACACCCGGCGTTCGCCCAGCGGTCTGGGCGCGGCGAGCGGCGCGAAAGGAGGCGAAGGAGACGACGGCGGGGAAGACGGCGACGGAGGCGAGGCCGCCGGAGCGTCGGCTTCCCTGGTGGGCATGCTCGCGCTCGACTCGGACTGCTGCGTCATCGAGGAGACTCCCATCGCTGAGCGTCGTCGCGGAGATCGTCGAAGACCGATTCCAGAAGGGTCAACCCGCGGTGCACGTGTGGCAGTTCCAACGGCGAGTGGGCATCGAGGCATTCCGCGCGCTCCTGGTGCGTACCTCCGCCCAGCAGCGGACCGGTGGACAGTCGCACGCGCAGCGCCCCGAGGTCGTCGCCGAAGCGGTGGCCGCCGGGCGCGGGCATGCCGAGCCGGGCGGTGAGGAAGTCCTCCAGTTCCTGGGCGTCGCCCACGCCGTGCGCGCCGAGCGCCGGCCGCAGCGGGTCGAGGTCGACGTAGAGGTGACGGCCGGCCTGCGGGGGCCGGGCGACGGCTCCCGCGGTGACGACGACGGTGTGCGCGGCGGCGGCCACGCGCGCGTGCAGCCGTACGGCGGCTTTCAGGCGTGCGGTGACCGGTTCGGGTTCTTCGAGGGCGTACGCGGCCGCGGCGGCCACGGGTGTGGCGACGCGGGCGCCGAGCGCGGTGAGGATGTCGCGCACGCGCGCGTGGAGGCCGTCGCCGTTCGCCTCGCCCGCGGGGAAACGCGCGACGGCGGCCGGCCAGCCGGTCGGGAGCAGCGCGCCGGCCAGATCGGTGACGAGGGTGACCTGCTCGGGCAGCATCTCGGCCGGGCTGAGCAGCACGGTTGCGTGCGGGTCGTGCAGGGTGTCCCGCCAGGTCTCGTCACTGACCAGATGCAGGCCCTCGCCGACGGCGGCCTCCAGGGTCTCGTGCAGCAGTTCGGGCGGGGCGACGGTGGCGGTGGGGTCGTCGGCGACGGACAGCACGAGCAGCCGCGGGTCGCCGCCCTCCGCCCGGACCCGGCGCACGGTCTCCAGGAGGGCGTACGGGTCCGGGACACCGCCGCACTCGGCCGGGGTCGGCACATGGAAGACGGGGCGTCCCAGCAGACGGGCGTACGGCGCCCACCAGGCGGCGCACGGTCGCGGCACCAGGACGTCGCCGCCGAGCGCGGCGGTCAGCGCGAGCAGCAGGGCGGGGGCGCCGGGAGCGGCGACCACCCGGTCGGGGCCGGTGGACAGGCCGCGCCGGTCCCAGTAGCCGCGGGCGGCGGCCAGCAGGGCGGGCCCGCCGCCGACGGGCTCGCTGCCCGGGTGGTCGGCCGCGGCGGCGAGCACGGCGGACAGTTCGGGCAGCACGGGCAGCCCGTCCTCGGGAATCGGCGGGCCGAAACGGACGGGTCCGTGGCCTTCCGGTTCCGTCCGCGGCATCCGTACCTCCGTATGGGGCCCGATGGGGTCTGCCGGGCCGGTGGGGCTGCTCGTCTCGTCCGTGGGTCGTGGCCGGCGTGGCCGCCGGCTCGTGGGGTGGGTCGTGTGGGGCGGGTCGTGCCCTCGGGCTGTGAGTACCCAGGGTGGCGCGGTGCAATGGGCGCCGATGCGGGTTGCGCGGATCACACGAGGGAGGGTCAGCCGTCGGGGGTTTCGGCTCGGCGTCGGGGGCGTTGGGGGCGTCAGCTCGGCGTCGGCGTAGAAGGTCAGTCGTCGGTGGCGGCGGAAAGGGTCAGTCGTCGGTGGCGGGCTCCTTGCGGCGCAGGCGGTGGACGGCGGCGCCGAGCGCGCCCGCGATCAGCAGACCGCCGGCGACCAGCGCGGGCGGGGAGTCGGTGAAGGCGCCGCCCTCACCCGCCCGCACCCCGTGCTGGACGGCGCCGTGACAGGGGTCGGTCTGCGACTGTGCCTCGGTGCAGGGGCGGGCGCCGCCGCAGGAGCTGCCGTACGACTCGGTGCACGGCGTGCCGCTCCCCCGGTTCACGGTGAACGGGGCGCTCCATTTCTTGCCGTGTCCGCCGGGCGCCGTCGGACAGGTGCCGTCCACGGTCCACGGGGATTCCTTGCCGGCGGCGTCCGCGCCGTCCTCGACGCTCGCGTCGGGGGCGATACGGGCGGTGCCTTTGTAGGCGGGCCCGGCCGCCTCGTCGTTGCCGGAGACCAGTCCCAGTTGGACGCTGCCCGAGTCGACGGCCTGCGAGGTGGCGGTGATCGACTCGGGCGGGGAGCCGCCGGTCGGATCGCAGGAGACGGACACGGTGACGTTGCCGCCCGGGGACACGCTGCTCGGGCTGACCTCCGCGGCCGTCCCGGCGAACGACTCGGCGACCGGTCCCTCGACCGGCTCTTCGGCCGGCTGCTCCTCGCCCGACTCCGCGACCGGCTGCTCCGCGGCCAGTTCCTCGGTCGGCTGCTCCTCGACCGGTTCCTCGGCCGGCTGCTCAGCGACCGGTTCCTCGGCCGGCTGCTCAGCGACCGGCTGCTCCGCGGCCGGTCCCGCTGTCGGTTCGGCAAAGGCGACCGGCACGGCGAGGCCGATGACGGCACCGGCCAGGACGGCGGCGGACAGGGCACGTGCGCTGCGGCGCATGGGGTGTACTCCTTCGGCCGACTGCGGGGACACGGCGGTCGTGCCCCCGCAGCCATCACAGCCCGCCCACCGCCGGGCCGCGCGCGGCCGGCCACCATTCGCGGGACGCGGACCGCCGAGCGGGTGACACGAGGAGCGCCCTCGGACGACCAGCGCCACCGGCCGAGCAGACGCCTCGGGCTACTCGGCGGGACCGTGCAGGGCCGAGATCATCGAAGCAGGCGAAGCGCTACCGGTCGGCGTCCTTCATCACCTGTTGGCGCACCCGCCCGCAGCACCGGCTGATCAGCCGGGACACGTGCATCTGCGAGATGCCCAGCTGCTCGGCGATCCGGCTCTGGGTCATGTCGTCGAAGAAACGCATGTACAGGATCGCCCGCTCACGCTCGGGCAACACGGCGAGCCGGTGCTTCACGGCCTCCCGGTCGACCACCATGTCCAGGGCCGGGTCGGGCGAGCCCAGCGCGTCGCCGAGCGAGTACCCGTCCTCGCTGCCGGGTAGCTCCGCGTCCAGGGACAGCGCGGTGAAGCTCTCCAGGGCTTCCATGCCGACACGGACGTCCTCCTCGCTCATGTCCGCGTGCTCGGCGATCTCCGCGACGGTGGGCCGACGCCCGGAGACGGTCTGGGCCAGGTCCTGGCCGGCCACGCGGACCCGGTTGCGCAGGTCCTGAACCCGGCGCGGCACGTGCAGGGTCCACATGTGGTCGCGGAAGTGCCGCTTGATCTCGCCCGTGATGGTGGGGACGGCGTAGCTCTCGAAGGCGTTGCCACGCTCGGGGGCGTAGCGGTCGACGGCCTTGACCAGGCCGAGGGCCGCGACCTGACGGAGGTCGTCGAGGTTCTCGCCGCGGTTGCGGAAGCGGCCGGCGATGCGGTTGGCCATGGGCAGCCACGCCTCGACGATCTCGTCACGGAGGGTGTCGCGCCGCGGCCCGGGAGGAAGCTCGGCGAGCTCACGGAAGGCGGTCGTCGTGTCGGGTGCGTCGTGGTGCGGGTGGTGCGGGTGGTGCTTCGCGCTCACATGAGTGGGCATACGCGTCGCAACTCCCTGGGTTGCCGGTGGTGGAACGGTCACCGTGGGAGCGCGTCCGGGGTTCGGGCAGGCGCGTCCGGGGCTGACGAGCGGCCACTCCCACGGACGTGCCTCCGGTCCGAAGCACTGGGGCTGCGCCTGCCCCCGGCCCCCGGCGGCAAACACCGGGCAGGTTTTCCGCGGGCGGGCAGGGTGACTCGTAAGGCTGCTGCGTGTGTCGCCCATCTCTATGTCCGGGAGGTCCGTACATGAGCATCAAGGTCTCCGACCATGTCCTCCAGCGGCTGCGCGAGTGGGGTGTGGAGCAAGTCTTCGGCTATCCCGGCGACGGCATCAACGGCCTGCTCGCCGCCTGGGGGCGCGCCGACAACCAGCCCCGTTTCGTCCAGTCCCGGCATGAGGAGATGTCCGCGTTCCAGGCGGTCGGGTACGCCAAGTTCAGCGGTCGTCTCGGCGTGTGCGCGGCGACCTCGGGGCCGGGTGCGATCCATCTGCTCAACGGGCTGTACGACGCCAAGCTGGACCACGTGCCGGTGCTGGCGATCGTCGGACAGACGCACCGCACCGCGATGGGCGGCTCGTACCAGCAGGAGGTGGACCTGCACACGCTGTACAAGGACGTCGCCTCCGACTTCGTGGAGACGGTGACGGTGCCCGAGCAGCTGCCGAACGTGCTGGACCGGGCGATCCGCACCGCGTACGCGCGCCGGTGCCCGACGGCGGTCATCATCCCCGGCGACGTGCAGGAGCTCGACTACTCGGCGCCCACCCACGAGTTCAAGATGGTGCCCTCCAGCCTGGACCGCAGTTCCTGGACGGCGGTTCCGGCCGAGGACTCCCTGCGCCGGGCCGCCGAGATCCTGAACGCCGGCGACAAGGTCGCGATCCTGGTCGGCCAGGGCGCGGCCGGCGCGCGGGCCGAGGTGGAACGCGTCGCGGAGATGCTCGGCGCGGGCGTGGCGAAGGCGCTGCTCGGCAAGGACGCCGTGAGCGACGAACTCCCGTACGTCACCGGATCGATCGGCCTGCTCGGCACCCGCCCGTCGTACGAGCTGATGCGGGACTGCGACACCCTGCTGACCATCGGGTCCTCCTTCCCGTACACCCAGTTCCTGCCGGAGTTCGGCAAGGCGCGGGGCGTGCAGATCGACATCGACCCGCACATGGTCGGGATGCGGTACCCCTACGAGGTGAATCTCGTCGGCGACGCGCAGGCGACCCTTCAGCGGCTGATCCCGATGCTGGACGCCGAGCGGGGCGAACGCGACTGGTACGAGACGGTGTGCGACAACGTGACGCGCTGGCGCGGCGTGATGGAGGGCCGGGCCCAGCAGTCGGCGGACCCGATCAACCCGGAGTACGTGGCGCACGTCCTGGATGCGCTGCTGCCGTCCGACGCGATCGTCAGCTCCGACTCGGGGTCGACGGCGAACTGGTACGCGCGGCACCTGACGATGCGGCCCGGGATGCGCGGCTCGCTGTCCGGGACGCTGGCGACGATGGGCTGCGCTGTGCCGTACGCCATCGGAGCGAAGTTCGCGCACCCCGACCGGCCGGCGATCGCGCTGGTCGGCGACGGCGCGATGCAGATGAACGGGATGGCGGAGCTGATCACGGCGGCCAAGTACCGCGACCTGTGGGAGGACCCGCGGCTGATCGTCGCGGTCTGGAACAACCAGGACCTCAACCAGGTGACGTGGGAGATGCGGGCCATGGAGGGCGCTCCGTCCTTCCTGCCCTCGCAGCAGCTGCCGGACGTGCAGTACGCGGCCTTCGCCCGTTCGCTGGGTCTGACCGGGATCCGGGTCGAGAAGCCGGAGGACGTCGAGGCGGGCTGGCGGGCCGGTCTGGAGGCGGACGGTCCCGCGGTGATCGAGTTCCTCACCGACCCGGCCGTGCCGCCGATCCCGCCGCACGCCACCTGGGACCAGATGGAGGCCACGGCCGCCTCCGTCCTCAAGGGCGACGCTGACCGCGGGTCCATGGTCAAGCAGGGACTCAAGGCGAAGGTGCAGGAGTTCCTGCCGGGGCGGGAGAAGAAGTGACGGAAGGTGTGTTGAACCGCAGCGAGTAGTTCAGTTGCGCACGAAACAGTTCAGTGGGTAGTTCAGTAGCGCACTGAACTGTTCAGTGCTGGCCGTCGATTCTGTCCCGTCGCATCGAACCGTGGCCTGCCGCACCGATCTGTGCACCGAGCTTGCGTTCAGGCGTCTTCGCGGTAGAGGTCAGTGAGCAGGGCGACGGCGGCGTGGGTGGCCGGGTGGGGGTCCTGTCGGCCCCAGATGAGGTGGACGGGGACAGGGACAGCGTCGCGCAGGGGGCGATAAGTGATGCCGTCGCGGCGGTACTGGGCGACGGTGGCCTGCGGGGTGACGCCGACAGAGCGGCCGGCGGCAATGGTGGCGAGCCAGTCGTCGACGTCGCGGGTGTACTCCACGGCGGGGCGGGCGTCTTCGGGCCACAGTTCCAAGGTGGTGGTGCCGGTTCGGCGGTCCAC
Source organism: Streptomyces sp. NBC_00076 (assembly GCF_045041235.1). Classification (NCBI taxonomy): domain Bacteria; kingdom Bacillati; phylum Actinomycetota; class Actinomycetes; order Kitasatosporales; family Streptomycetaceae; genus Streptomyces; species Streptomyces sp. NBC_00076. The sequence continues at coordinate 8,729,140 of NZ_CP108242.1, read as the reverse complement.
CACTAGGGTGCGCTCGCGGATCTCCGCCAGGCGGATGCTGCGACGTCTGGTCCATGGGTCGTCGGAGGCGAGGGCGACGTAGCGGCGTTCGTGGCCCACGAGGGCGTGGGCGTAGCGGCGGGTGTCGACGGGGGTGCGGAGGACGGCCAGGTCGCACAGTCCCTCGGCGAGGCCGCCGGTGGGGGTGTTGTGGCGGATCAGGTGGAGTTCGATGTTGGGGTAGCGGTCGTGCCAGCGGCGCTGGAACTCGGCAGTGTGGCGGCCCATCGCGGACCAGGCGTGGCCGATGTGCAGCCGGGTGTGGCCGGTGGTGGCCTGGTGGACCAGTTCGTCGGCGTCGGCCAGGAGATTCCGGGCGCGGGCGAGAACCTGCACGCCTGCGGTGGTGGGGGTGACAGTGCGGCTGGTGCGGTGCAGCAGTCGCACGCCGAGGATGCGCTCCAGTGCGAGCAGTGTGCGGGAGATCGCGGCCTGGGAGACGCCCAGCTCGATCGCGGCGTCGGTGAAGCTGCCGGTGTCGACGATCTCGACCAGGCAACGCAGGTGCCGCAGCTCCAGTTCCGTACGACCATCCATACGTCCAGCGTATAGCTGGGGGTTCGGATGCATTTTGCGTATGCGTCGGTCTGGCGGATGGTCGTGCCATGACGCTCGAAGCTCGCGCAGAGACTTCGGCCGCCGCGGCGCAGTCGTCGTCGCCCCGGTGGTCCGGGGCGGCGCTGATGATGGGCAGCGGCCTGTCCAACCAGGTCGGAGCATCAATAGCCGCGCTCGCCTTCCCGGTGCTGGGGCCGGCGGGAGTGGTGGCGGTGCGCCAGTGGGTGGCCGCCGTGGTGCTGCTGAGCGCCGGCCGGCCGAACCTGCGTTCATTCACCGCCGCGCAGTGGCGTCCGGTCCTTGGCCTTGCCGCGGTGTTCGCGACCATGAACCTCACGCTGTATGCGGCGATCGACCGGATCGGGCTCGGCTTGGCGGTCACTCTGGAGTTCCTCGGCCCGCTCGCTGTGGCGCTGGCAAGCTCTCGCCGGCGTATCGATCTGGCCTGTGCTCTCGCCGCCGCGGTGGGCGTGGTGGTCCTCACCCGCCCCCGGCCCAGCACGGACTATCTCGGCATCGGCCTGGCCCTGATCGCCGCCGTCTGCTGGGGCTGTTACATCTTGCTCAACCGCACCGTGGGCGAGCGCCTGCCCGGGCTGCAGGGATCGGCCGCCGCCGCGGCCGTCTCCGGCCTGCTCTACCTGCCCCTCGGCGCTGCGGTCCTGTGGCTCCACCAGCCCACCGTCGGCGCCCTGCTGTGCGCGCTGGCTGCCGGTGTGCTGTCCTCCGCAGTGCCGTTTCTCGCCGACCTGCTCGCGCTGCGCCGGGTCCCCGCCCGCTTCTTCGGGATCTTCATGAGCGTCAACCCGGTGTTCGCCGCTCTGATCGGCATGCTCGTCCTCGACCAGCACCTCGGTGTGGCATCGTGCCTGGCCATCACCGTGATTGTCACCGCCAACGCCGTCTCCGTGGGCACCGCCGCCAGCCACTCGAAGAAGCAGACCAACCTCTTGCGGTGAACCCGTGTCGACGCCCGCGCCTCGGTGTGCGCCTTTGTCGAGGCGGGCAAGGTGGCTGACGCGGGTGCGGTCGAGCGGGTGGCCGTTCCACCAGGCATCGAGGCGGATGAGGTTGAGCGCAACGGCGGAGAGGACGTGCTCCAGGTGGGTCTTCTGGAGGCCGAGGTAGCGGGCACGTCTCATCCCGGTGACCGCGACGGCCTGGTGGATGGTTCCCTCGATGCCCGCGCGGGTTGCGTACTTGGCTCGCCGCTGCTCGTCGCCCTGCTGGAGGCGGGCATGGTCGAGGACTTCTTGCACCTCGCGGGGTTGCAGGGAAAGGGTCCAGCCGCCGGTCTTCGAGCGGGTGCACTGGTCGCGCACCGGGCAGGGGCGGCATGTCTCCTTGTCGAATTTGATGACGATGGCCTTGGTCGCGCAGGGGGGCGGGGCTCCACCAGGTGCTGGTGTCCCCGCGTGGGCAGGTGGCCTGCCGCTTGTCCCAGTTGATGGTGAACGCGGTGCGGTCGAATCCGGCGCCGGCACGCGCCTGGGGTGAGCTGTTCATCAGGACCGGGGTGACCAGCGTGATCCCGAAGTTCTTCTTGATGCCCACGATCAACTCGGCGGAGGCGTAACCGGAGTCGAGGAAGTGCTCGGCGGGCAGGAGATCGCGTGCGGCGAGCATGTGATGGACCGGTTCGGTCATTTCCGCGTCGGTCACTGTGGCGTCGGTGGTCGCGATGCCAGTGATCAAGCGCGGCGGCGGTCCGTCGGCTCCGGGGATCGTCGCCTGGCCGCCGGAAGCCGAGTCCTGGTCATCAGTTTCGTCGCAGGACTCACTGATGTGGATCTTGTAGCCGGTCCACCAGGAGCCCTGTTTGAGGCCGTAGCGCGCGTCCGTGTCGTATGGAGAGGCCAGCCGCAGTCTGCCGGGCGGGAGGTCTTTGCTCTCCCGCCGCTTCACCTCCGTCCCGGCCTCGGTCACGGCTCGGTGGTAGTTCTGCACCCATATCGTGCGCAGGACCTGCACCGCCGGGAGCTCACGCAGCCAGGCCGGCGCGTTTGGGGCGTGCACCACCTCCAGCAGCGCGAACCCGTCCCGGCCGTAGACCAGGGCAATCTCCTCGCGCTTGCTCGTGGAAGCCGGCGGATGCCAGGAGTGAATCCGTGGGCCATAGCGTTCGGCCCATTCCCGAACGGGCACCGCCTGGGTCAGCCAGTCCGGGGCCGCGCAGGCAAGCGTCTCCAGCGCGGCCCGCAGCGTCTCCCCGGCCAGCTCCAGCCTGTTCAGATCGCGTACTGCCGCCAGCACGCGGGTGGAGTCAGTGCGCTGCCTGCCTCCCGCCTTCACCAGGCCCCGGTCCTTGAGCGCGGTCAGCAGCAGGTCGAGCACCTTCTCCTCCATCCCGTGCTCGACCAACCGCGTGCGGAACTCGGACAGCACCGATGCGTCGAACCCGGGATCATCCAGCTCAAGGCCGAGCGCGCATTTCAGGTCCATGCCGTACCGCACCCGATGCGCTGCCGCCCGGTCGGTGAGGTTCTCGGCGAACTGCAACACCGTCACCAGCGCGAGCTGGCCTGGTGACCAGCCTGGCCGTCCTCTGGCTTCGAACGCCTCGGCAAACTCGGCGTCCCGAACAACTCGCCCAGCTCGTCACGGACCCGCATCGCCAACGGGTACGGGCCCCGTACCGCCACCGCCCGCGCCACCTGCGCGGTCAGCTCAGGCACCTTCGGCCACGGCCTCGGCTGCATTGACATTCCACACCCCACCCGCGACCGGGAACGCCAAATCGGCCGCTGCTGTCCTGACCAACGAGCCGTCAGCCCCGCTGGGCACGGAATTAGCCAGCAGGATCGTCAGCGGACATCACCCCTGGTGGGGCGCACAAACTCAACATCACGCCCCCACCAGCTTCCGCTGCGTGAGATGGTCGTGCCCATACGAAAAGGTGGAGCGATCTCACTCCCCGCCTGTCAGTAGTGATCGCCATCACGGGGATATGACCAACCCGAAACTGACCACCGGCAGCATTTGGCGGCTCCACCCACGCTCGGCGGCTCCGGCAAGCACGACCAGAAGACTCCCAGCACGCCAAATTCAGCTGTTCGGCGGTGAGCTCCACTCGGCCGGCTTGGGGGGCGTATCCGAACATGCGTGTGGACCGGTTGAGGTACCCGGACTTTGATGGGTACTGGAAGTAGAGGATCTGCCCGCACACGGAAGCTACACCCCGCCTCGCGAGCAGGCGGAGACTCTCCTCAATCACTGGACTGTCAGCTGTCGGCGCTAACTGATCGTTTCAGAATGCGATTCGGAGTCGTCTCAAGCAGATGATGCTGCAGGCGAGTTGGAGGAGTCCGAGGTGGAGGTCGGCGCGTATCTCGTAGCGGATGCGGAGTCGCTTGAACTGGTGGAGCCAGGCAAAGGTCCGCTCGACGACCCAGCGGGTCTTCCCCAGCCCGGAGCCGTGCGGGGTGCCTTTCCGGGCGAACTTCGGGGTGATGCCGCGGGCCCGGACAAGACGACGGTACTTGTCGTAGTCGTAGCCGCGGTCGGCGAACAGTCGGCTTGGTCGGTGACGTGGCCGACCTCGAACACCGCGGATGCGGGGTATCGCGTCCAGCAGGGGCATCAGCTGAGTGACATCGTGACGATTCCCGCTGGTCAGCGCGACGACCAGCGGAGTGCCGTGCCGGTCGACGATCAAATGGTGCTTGCTGCCGGGCCGGGCCCGGTCGACCGGCGAAGGTCCGGTGTGATCCCCCCTTTGAGCGCCCGGACGTGCGAGCCGTCGATCGCAGCGTCGTCCATGTCCAGCAGACCCGCGGCCAGCAGCACCTCATGCAGCTGCGGCCAGACGCCGGCCTCGGTCCAGTCCCGCAGACGCCGCCAGGCCGTCACCCCGCTGCAGCCGACCTGTTCCGCCGGAACGTCCCGCCAGCTCACGCCCTTGCACAACACGTAGACGATGCCCCGCAGGGCAGCCCGGTCATCTGCAGGCAACCGCCCGGGATACCGGCGCCGCCTGGGCGGACGAGCAGGCAATAACGGGGCCACACGTTCCCACAGGTCATCAGGCACAAGATCAGCAGACACCCAACAAATCCTGCCGACACAACACCCAACTGCCAAGCCCCACAATGAACTTCATTCTGAAACGATCAGTAACTCGACGATGGCCAGCGGGGGTCGCTGGAACCAGGACCCCGTACCTGGTGAGCGCGAGCTATGGCCAGCGTACGGCGCGCCCGCGTCGCTGCTGGCTGCGATCCGACCACGCCGTGTGACAGGCCGTCGAATCCGCCACGTACGGGGCCTGATGGAGGGTCAGGCGCCCGGGTGCAGGCCGGGCCAGCCCGGTGTCGGGTCGCCCTTGACCTCGCCGAAGTAGAGGGCGAAGGTCTGCTTCAGCCGCTCGACCTGGGCCCGGTCCTCCATGAAGCGAGGGAACCCGTCCACGTTGGCGTTCGGATACTCCCAGATCGGCTTGAGGCCGGTGGGCGGCGCGATGTCCGTGCGCACGGACCAGCTGTTGGAGGTCTGACGCTCGGTGGACAGCTGCCAGTTGAGGTAGAGCTTGGCCGCCGTGGGGTTGGCGGCCTGTTTCAGGATCGCGATTCGCTGTCCCCACGCCATGAACGGGTGCCCGTCGGTCATCATCCAGCGGTTCGGGCTGGTGGCGAGCGGGTTGCCACCCGCGCCGACGCCGATGATCTTCTCCTTGCTGGCGACTGCGGTGCCGGGGGAGAAGGTGCCGCGGGCGAACTGCGGCTGCTGGGCGGCGAAGTCGGCCACCCAGTCCCAGCCGTAGGTCTCGGCGTAGAGGGCGAAGAGGTAGAGCACCGCGTCGTCGTCGTGCGGGTAGGAGGAGGCGATGGCGCCCTTCCAGCGCGGGTCGACCAGGTCCAGGGGCGTCTGCGGCGCGTCGGCCCCGGCCGCCGCTACGTCGTACAGGTAGCTGAAGGCGATGACCATGCCGGCCACCCAGGCGCCGTCCGGGTCCTTGAACTTCTTGTGGAGCTTGCTGAAGCCGGCGGGCTTGTAGTGCAGCAGCCGCCCCTGGCGCTTCCAGCGGGTGAAGTCGTGCAGCGTCTGCAACTGCACCACGTCGGGTACCAGGGTGTCGGTCGCGAACTGGTTGTCCACGCGAACGTCGTGGTACTTGCTGTAGTCCACGATGAGGTTGAGGTCGATCTGCGGGAATCGCTGGCGGAAGGCGGTCCGGGCGGCGGCACCGCTGCCCGAGTTGGCGAGGTCGCCGCCTGCGTAGATCACGAGCTTGCCGCCTTCGGCGATGGCGGCCTGGTACAGCTCGTCGAGGGTCTTGGTCTCCTCGGCGCCGGCGCCGTGTGCGGCTGTGGCCGAGGCGGGGGACGCGGTAGTGCCGAGCGTGCCGAGGCCGAGCGCGGCGCCCGCTCCGGTAGCTAGGAGTCGTCGTCGACTGGGAAGGCTGGTCACTGGGGTAACCCTTTCTGCGTGGGGGCAGGGGTGTTCCTGGTGCACGGGCGACGGACCGCCTCGGCCGGGAGGGTGGGAACGGGAGCAGCGAAGCCGGTGGTCTCGTACGGTCTGCGCCTCAGACCGGCGGTGAGGCTTGCCGGAGTCGAGGAGGTCGGAGGCGAGCCGGTGGCCGTCGGCGGGGGTGAGCCCGGCGTCGGTCGGCAGTGCCTCCTGCTCGCTGTTGACGAGAGTGGCGGTCCTGTTCTTGCTGACGACCGGAAAGTCCAGATCGAGGCCGGTGAATTCGAGTGTGCTCATCAGGACTCTTCGCTGTCCGGTCGAGGATGGGGTCCGCTGACGCGAGCCATTCATCTGACAAGACAGTATCTGACGCATCAGACATTGTTGCCATGGGGGCACTTGATGTGATGCGAGTCGCACTGGGTCTGCTGTTGCGGCCACCGTTGGCCGGGTGGGTGGTGCCGTGGCGTGAAGTGCATGCGGCACCGGCGGAGGTCCGGGCGGAGTTGGGAGAGACTGCGGAGGACCAGGCAGGGAGATTTGTGCTCTCGCCTGCTACGTCCTGACAGTGGTGGCGCCGACAACCCTGGACCGTGCGCCCGCTCCCGTATTCCTCGGGCTGACCGGCAGCGGGGCCCTCCTTGCTCTCGGCTGCCTCATCCTGGCGCGCACCCACCACCGTTCCCGGCTCCGGGTGGCCACCGAACTCCACCTGTACGAACGGCTTGCGCTGCCCGGGGCGCTGCTGGCCCTCGCCAACCATCCACGGTCCGCCCTCGCCCTGTCCTCCGCGGGGGCCTGCATCCTGGCCCACACCCGGCGCGCCATGCTCGGGCAGTGAACAACACCACGCTTCGCACGCCACCATGGGTCCAGGTCCAGCAGGTCGGCGCGGCGAAGCTCGGTCAGCAGGGCGGCGTGCAGGCGTGGCCAGACGCCGGCCTCGGTCCAGTCCCGCAGCCGGCGCCAGGCCGTCACGCCGGAACAGCCCACGGTCTCCGCCGGGACGTCCCGCCAGGCGACACCGGTCCGCAGCACGAACAGGACGCCGGCGAGTGCGGTTCGGTCAGGAACACGCAACCGCCCGGGATGCCGGTGGCGTCGTTCGGGAGCGGGCGGCAGCAACGGAGCCACCCGCTCCCACAGGTCGTCCGGAACAAGATCAGCGCGCACTCGGACACCCTGCCGACCAAGATCGTCCAGCACAAGACCCGCAGCTCAACTCATTCTGAAACGATCAGTAAGATCGCTCCCCGGTTCCTGACAGCACAATGGGGGGCGTTGCTACGGTGCAAACGGCAACACCGCGTGGTAGTCGTGGAGTTCAGCCGACGTGGGTATGGCTCATGGCCCTGACCGCACACCGTGGGATCTGTGTCTATTGCGGACGGTCGCGCGCTACCACGCTCGATCATGAGAGGCCGGTGGCAGAGCGGGGAGCAGACATCTGGTGGAACTTCGCGGCCAGCGTGCGATGACTGCAATCGATGGAAGAACGGGCGCACAGCGCGCAACTGGGTCCGTGACATGGATCTGCGCCACCGCTACCCGAAGCTCGGCTTCACCAGTAGGGCGATGCGTCCCGAGGTCTATGTTGGGATTCCGCGCCGAGTTGAGCAAGCCCAGAGGGAGACTGCCGACGTGGACCGCCGCGACTGGTTCCGCCACCACTACGACCGTGAGACGCACAAGGTCAAGGCGGGCATGTTCGAGGTACTCGAACGCTGCAAGACTGAATTGAACGGATACCCGTATCATCCCTGGACAGCACCGCAAGTTCCGGCACCGTGAGCACCGCCCCCGGAGCTGCGCAGCGTGTCATCGTGCTGCTGCGCGACCAGCACCCGGAGTTGTCACCCAGGATCCAGGAGACCAGCGAGATCGCGGTCGACCTGAAAATCCTCACCGCCCGCCGGATGGACCTGTCGGCCGACCTCACCAGGGCGATCAACCGGCTCCGCTCGCAGATGCTGGAGTACTTCCCTGCCCTGGAACGGGCCTTCGACTACAGCGAGTCCAAGACCGCCCTCATCCTGCTGACCGGCTACGAGACGCCTGCCGCCCTGCGCCGGATCGGCCGGGCCCGGCTGGCCACCTGGCTGAAGAACCACGGCGTCCGCGTCACCAACCACGCCAGGACCGCCGCAGAAGCTGCTGTCACCGCCGCCGAAGCCCAGTCCACCGCCGTTCCCGGGGAAAAGAACGCCGCGAAGATGGTCCACGCCCTGGCCAGGGAGGTGATGGCTCTCGACGAGGAGGTCACCCAGCTCAACGCGCTTATCGAGGGCCGGAGTTCAACGTGTCCAGGCAAAGGCCTCAACCGGCGCCGTGATGGTGCCTTCTCATGCGGTGGAGTACGAAACCCTTCCGCCATTTCCAGGATCAGGAGGGGACCGTCCGGGCCGGACCCGTAGGTCTCGGCCCGGACGGTGTCGGTCAGCGGCGATCGGTCAGACGCGGGTCCACGTCTGGTTGGCTGTGCCGCCGCAGTCCCAGATCTGGACCTTCGTGCCGTTGGCGGTGGCGCCGCCATTGACGTCGAGGCACTTACCGGAGTGGACGGCCGTGATGGTGCCGTCGGTATTGAGGCGGAACTGCTGGTTCGACTGTCCGTTGCAGTCCCAGATGTTCACGGCGGTGCCGTTGGCGGAAGCGGCGCCGACGACGTCCAGGCACTTGGCGCCGCCGTAGACCCGCAGCTCGCCCGAGCTGGTGCTGGTGAACCGCTGGTTGGCGGCGCCGTTGCAGTCCCAGATCGCGGCGAGGGCTCCGTTGGCCTGGGAGCCGCCAGTGATGTCCAGGCAGCGCCCGGAGCCCTGGCCCTGATGGCCGCGGTGGAGGCGTGCACGGCGCCTTACCGGTGGCCAGCAGCACGCGCATGGCCTCGCGTTCTCCGCGTTTGCGGGGCTGGATGACGTGCTCGGTGGCCAGAGCCTCGCGGGCTGTGCGGATGGCGCCGAGCATGTCCATCTTGCGTCCGCCGCGGACCGGCGGACGCTTGGGGCGGCAGACCTCGATGACGCGTTCGCCGGCATCCTCGAGGAAGGCGGCGAGGCCGGCGCCGAAGCTGCCGGTGCCTTCGAGTACCCAGCAGCGGCGGCCGGGCACATGCGAGCGGGCGAAGTCGAGAAGGCGCTGGTAGCCGCGGTCGTGGACGGGGGCGTCGGTGGTCTCCAGGAGGGCGCCGATGGGGCTGATGGCTGCTGCGGCGAGGGTGTCGCGGTGAGTATCGACTCCGATGACGCCGTCGACGTGTTCTGCAAGCATGGTCACGCGTTTGTTGTTCTCCTCCGGGCGGATGGCCGTGGTCGGCGTCGGCCTGGGTGGAGTCACCACGTGGCGGAACTGTGATGAGTCACGCCGTGAGGCGGCGGACAAGCTGCTGATCAAGCCAACGGGTGGGCCAGGCCGACGCCCGCGTCCGACAGACATCTCGGGGGCACGGCAGCCCCTGACGGGACGCCAGTTATTTTGCGAGTCATGCCGGTCACGAACGCCGAGCCTGGCAGCAACCCATCCCGGGCCGCAGAACAACTCTCACAGTTATCTTCTTTCGCGGTCCTGCAAGAGGGCCGCTGGCCTCCGGGCCCGGCATGACTGTTCCCCCCTGTCGCAGGGATGACCTGGGGGTGGTGTCACCGAGGCCGGGAGGCTCCGTTGGAGACGCTGATGAGAGGTCCGACTACCGCCCGGCCGGGCGCAATGCCCGGCATCTCGCGGGCGGTAGGAGCGGGCTCTTCCGGCACGGCGCAGCGCCCTGCCGTGCCTTGTAAACGGTCCCCCGCACGAGTGGCCGTCGGCCCGATGCACCCTCATCTGACCAGCACCGATCCATGATCAAAGACTTGGCAAACGTCCTGGGACCGGGACGTTGGGAGCATGAGCACCGCGGTACGGTGCCGACACCCCCCACCGAAAGGACACGTCCCGTGCGAATCGGACGTATGCGATCCGTGTTGGTCGCCACCACCGCCGTGGTGCTGCTCTCCGGTACCGGTGTCGTGCCGGCCGTCGCGCAGAGCCCGGCGTCCATACCCGCGCCCGCCGTCACGGGCGACCTCATGCCCCTGACCAATCTGTTCGCTGAGCGGCTGCTGCTGGCCGACAAGGTCGCCGCCGCCAAGTACGGCACCGACAAGCCGATCGACGACCCGGTGCGCGAGGAGCAGATCCTGGACGACGTCGCTGCGCGGGCGGTCGGGCTCGGCCTCGATCCGCAGGCCGCGCAGGCCGTCTTCCGGGACCAGATCGAGGCGAACAAGCTGGTGCAGCGCGGGCTGTACGCCCGCTGGGCCGCCCACCCGGAGCTGCGCCCGACCGAGCGGCCGGACTTGGTGAAGGAGGTCCGGCCCCAACTGGACCGCATCACCGCCGAGTTGCTCGCCGCCCTGAAGGACACCGCACGACCGCGGACCTCACCGTCGTGCGAGCCGCGGCTGGAGGTCGCGGCGGTTCGAGCCGCCTACGGCCATAAGCTGGACCGGCTGCATGTGAAGGGGCTACTCCGGGCGCTCCCTTCGGTGTGCGGGGACTGACTTCCCCCAGTCGGCTATCCGGTCCGCCTGGCGGATGGGGTCGGTGAATTCGCGCCCGGGACCGCGGGGACCTCGACACATCGGCAGCCCGAACCGACCTACTACGAGAGGGCGACGGCCGCGGTGGCTCTGGCGCCGGGCGCGCGCACCAGCCCCAACGTATCGTCCAGGTGGTCACCTGTCTGGCGCCGCAGCACGGAGCGGCCGGTGGTGTCCGTGGTGGTTTCCGGACGTCCGCTGCTCCTGGACCACGTGACCCGGGCGTCCAACGCGGTCCTAGTTGCGCCGCTGCTCGGCGAGACGGCCGGAGGGGCCATCACGTCGGTTCTGTTCGGCGAGACCAATCCCAGTGGAAAGCTGCCCGGCACCTCCCCCGTCACCTCAGCCAGATCCCCGCCTACCATTGCCACCGACATGGCAGCGGGTACGACCTCCCCAGCGGCGAAACACCTACGGGTACGCGGACCTGACCGACCAGAGTCCGCTGCTCGCCTTCGGTCACGGCCTGTCGTACACGTCGTTCGACATCGCGTACATCGGTGAGGCGGAGGTGCGGGACGGCCTGCTGCGCACTCCTGTCAGAGTCTCCGACACCGGCTCCGTCCACGGCGAGACGGTAGTCCAGTTGTACGTGCGGCAGGAGGTCGCCGGTGCGGTCCAGCCGGTCCGGCGGCTCGTGCAGTTCCAGCGCGTGGCCTTGGCAGCCTGCGAGTCCGCAGACCTCGTCCTGGAGGCCCTCCTCGCACGACTTCACTGCGCCCTGCCCGATGGACGGCGCGGCCTCGAGCACACTCAGGTCGCGGTGATGACCGGGCTGATCAGCGACAACATCCGCTGCGTCACCAGCGTGCCGGTCCCCTCCACCTCTTCCGACACGGTGCTTTTGATGACGGAGGGCAGCAGCACGTAGGCGATCGCGGCCGCGACCACCACCGTGCCCGCAAACAGGAAGAACAGACCTGGCAGGGAGCGCATGAGCAGCCCCGCCGCCAGCACGGCCAGCGAGACGACCAGGGCGCGGGGTGGACCGTGGTGATGTGCGTGAGGTGACGGCGAAGTGAGCAGCGGCAGGGTGCTGAGCAGTCCAGTCGACGTGCCGGACAGGCCGGTCGATGTCCCGATGCCGGGGGCAGCGGACCCGCCCCGGTCGGTGCGGCCCGCAGCTCGCCGCGACGAGCACGACACCCACCAGCAGTCACACCCCGGACCGGGCGCCCGACGCAGCGCTCCTCGGCCGACCCGACACGTCGCGCGGGTCATTCCCCCGCATGACGACCGCTTCTTGGCACGCGCCGCGGCGCCAGGGGCAGCCGCGACGCGCAGTCGGACGAGCGGGAGATCGCGACGGCAGGGCGTCGCGACAGGCGGGCATCCGTTCTGCTCACTCCTTGGCCATGAAGCCGAGTTGGCCGGCCAGGCGGAATACGCGGCGCTGGTACCGCTCCAACAGTCCGGGGACCTGCTCGCGGAAGGTCTGCCGAGGGCAGCCCAGCAAACCAGGCGTGCGCAGCAGTACGTTGAACAGACCCAGCACCATGGGCTTGCCCTTGAAAGGGGTGAACTTCACCGCGCTTCAGAAGCGGATGTCCTGGGTGAACAGATCTTCCAGTGCGTTGCGTTCGCCCGTCTCGACGGCGGCGCGGAAGCGTGCGGCCGCCTCCATGACCTCCTCCAGATACTCAAGTATATGTCTAATACCTTTTTTGACATGCCGCACGGGCGGGCGAAGAAAGGAATGAAGGGTGTCTCAATGAGGTCGACGGCGCGCTATCGCTGGGGGCGCCAGCACCATGGTCACGTGTCGGCGTTGACCCGGCATCGTTCGCGGAGGATTTGAGCGGTCTGTCGGCACCAGTCGGCCGTCTCCTGTTCGTAGCGGAGGCCGCGCAGACAGGTCAGGTATGGTCCGATCCGGTCGCCGGATTCGAGGAATGCGTGTTCATCGGCGTCGCCGCGCTGGCGTTCCATATACCTGTCGAAGATGTCGATCTTGGCTGCGGCGATGAGTGCCCGCTCTTCGAGCTGTTCGATCACGACCGTCGCGGACGTGCTGTCCACGGCCCGTACCTTGACCAGAAGGTCGTCGCGGATGAAGGCCGGCTTGGCGCTGGATTCGGCAAAGCGCTCCAGCTCAGCGAGGCCGGCGTCGGTGACCGAGAAGAGCCGCTTGGTCGGACGGGTCTCCTGGACCACGGCGCGCCCCTGGATCAGGCCGTCCTTCTCCAGTTTGGCCAGCTCCAGATACAGCTGCTGGGGCAGCGCGTGCCAGAAGTTGGCCATCCCCGCGTCGAACGTCTTGGCCAGTTCGTAGCCGCTGGACTCGCCGTCCAGTAGCGCGGCCAGTACCGCGTGTCGCAGAGCCATGGTCGTCGGCCTCCTGTCCGTGTCGCGCCGCGGGGCCCCTGTGGGGCGTCGGCGAGGTGTCGACGCTCACACTCTACTCTGCTTCGCTACTACTCATATTCTTGAGTATTGTGATTGTTGTACGGAGCCCGGCTCGCCAGCGCCGGACGACACGCCATCGTGAGAGGACTGCAATGAACCCCAAGAACGGCTTCCAGGGCGCCTATACGCCTGTCGCCGAGGAGGTCACCTCCTTCGACCTCCCGGTCACCGGCACCATCCCCCCCGAGCTCAACGGCCGCTACCTGCGCAACGGCCCCAACCCCCTGAACCTCGACGAGCCCCGGCTCCACCTGTTCACCGGAACCGGCATGGTGCACGGCGTACGACTGCGCGAGGGCAAGGCCGAGTGGTACCGCAACCGCTGGGTGCGCTCGGCGCGCGTCGCCGAGGCACTCGGCGAACAGCCCCGCCCCGGCGCCTCCATGCGCCGCGTGGACGCCGGACCCAACACCCACGTCATCGGCCACGCCAACCGCACCTTCGCCCTGGTCGAAGGCGGCTCCCGGCCCTACGAACTCACCTACGACCTGGACACCGTGGGAGCCTGCGACTTCGACGGGACCCTGCGCGACGGCTTTGTCGCCCACCCCAAGCTGGACCCCGCCACCGGAGAACTGCACGCCGTTACCTACGTCATCGGCGGCGACACGCTGACCTACCTGGTCGTTTCCCCCCTCGGCAAGGTTGTGCGCCGCGTGGCCATCCCCGCTCCGCACGCGCCCTTGATGCACGACTTCGCTCTGACCCAGAGGTACGCCGTGCTGTACGACCTCCCGGTCACCTTCAGCCAGGCTGCCGCAGATTCCGGCAACGCGTTCCCGATGAACTGGAACGAGGCCCGCGGCGGCCGCATCGGCCTGCTGCCCCGCAGCGGCACCGAGGTGCGCTGGTTCGATGTCAATCCGTGCTGGGTCTTCCACACCCTCAACGCCTACGACCAGGGCGACACGGTCGTGGTCGACGTCGTGCGCTACCCGCGGATGTTCGCGGGGGCCGAGCTGATGGGCAACAGTTTTCCCACGCTCGACCGCTGGGTCATCGACACGGTCACCGGGAAGGTCACCGAGACGCGCCTCGACGACCACCCGCAGGAGTTCCCCGTGGTCAGTCCGGCCGTCGTCACCGGCGCCTACCGCTATGGATACTCCGCGGTCACCCTGGACCTGATCCGCTACATGGGTCCGGCCGGCACCCTGGACGGCCTGCCCGTCGACGCGTTCAGCGACTCACTGATCAAGCACGACCTAGACCGGCAGACCACCACGGTCCGCACCTTCGGCACCGGTCACTACACCAGTGAGGCGTACTTCGTGCCCGCGCAGAACGCACGGACGGAGGACGACGGCTACGTCCTCGCCTACGTCTTCGACCCCGAGCGGGGTGCCACCGACCTGGTGATCCTCTCCGGACAGGACTTCACCGGCGCCCCGATCGCCACCGTGCACCTGCCGACGCGCGTACCGCTCGGCTTCCACGGCAGCTGGATACCCGACCCCGCCTGACAGTGAGTATGTTCATGAGCGTCTCCCGGCGGGGTCTGACCCACCGCCTGACTGACCCTGGGTCCTCAACGGGATCTGTCGGCCCCGCCCCGCCGGCTATCGCAAACCCCTGGCGTGGCTCCGCTCGTTCGGCGCCCTGGTGCTGGTCGGAGTGGAGGGCACCGGCGCCTACGAGGCCGGACTCGCCGGCCACCTGCGCGAGCAGTACGTCGCGGTGGTCGAGATCGACCGCCCGGACCGCAACGCCCGCCGCTGGCAGGGCAAGTCCGACCCGGTCGACGCCGAGGCGGCGGCTCGCGCCGCCCTCGCCCAGTGCCGCACCGGCATACTCAAGCAGCGCGACGGCCGGGTGATGCCCTGCGGAGCCTGCGCATCACCCGCCGCAGTGCGATCCGCCAACGCGCTGACATGTCAGTACAGATGCAAACACTCATCATCACGGCGCCGGAGGAACTACGCGGCGTTCTGCGGGCCCTGAGCGACCGGCAGCTGATCCCTCCGTGCGCCGCCTCATGGCCGGACGCGAAGCGGGTCGGCGAGCCGGTCGCCGCGGCCAGGCTCGCACTGCGGACCCTTGCCCCGCCATCAGCGACTCGGCGAGGAGCTCGATGAGCTCATCACCCCGCTGGTCACCGAGATCGCTTCGGCCCTGCTCGCCCCGAACGGCGTTGGTACGGACGTCGCCAGGAACTGCTGGTCATGGCCGGTGAGACCCCCGGGCGACTGCGCTCAGAGGCCGCCTTCGCCATGCTCTGCGGCGTCGAGCCACTGCCAGCCTCCTCCGGCCGCATCCAGCGCCACCGCCTCAACCAGGGCGGCGACCAAGGAGCCAACTCGGCCATCTACCGCATCGTCCTGTGCCGACTGCGCTGGGACGAGCGCACCAAGCAGCAGCACCGCACCACGCAGTGCCTCTCCAAGAAGGAGTCATCCGCTGGCTCAAGCGGTACCTCGCCCGCGAGATCTACCAGGTCGTGACCACACCCGGCCCCTCAACCATCACAGCCGAGCACGCCGCCGACGAAGACTGGACGGTGGAGCACCGGTTAGGGGCGATCTCCTGGCCGTGGCCGGTGAGGAGGGCGTGCAGGTGCGCAATTGCCGGATGCGCCACCTAGGGGTTCCGGTTTCCACCCAGGCCCGTACAACGACCGACACCCGTCGTAGATGTGATCGGGCCGTCAACAATCTCCCGCGACCGTCAAGCGAGCCCTGGTCCTTTCAGGTGCTCGGCAATCGCGTCCGCCACGGCGCGCATTCCGGCGCCGGTGGGGTGGAACGCGCCCGTAAGGGCGGAGCCGCGCAGGCGTTCCGACAGTCCGGTCACCCATGGTTCGGCCGATCCGAGAGCGTGCTCGCGGCTGCGCTTTCCCACGGTGACGAGCTCCGCACCAGTGCGGGTCGCCGTGCGGGCGAAGACTTCGGCGACCTGGTCGCCCAGTCGGCGGAACTCCTCCAAGGTGGCTTCGTCGAAGGGAGTTTCGCGGCTGGATCGGGTGTCGGGGCCGATCACCGTGAGGTAGTCGACCAGGAGCACCCGCGCGTGCTTCGCCCGCCGTCGCGTCTCCTCGACGACGCGGGAGAGGGTGCCCTACTGGTCAGTGACTTCGGGCTGCGAGAAATCACAGACGGGCGGGTGCCAGGCTCCAACTCCGTCGTGTACTTGACCGTGTTGCCTTGCGGGTCGAGGTAGTAGGTGAAGGTGTTGTCGCCCGCCATGTGGTGTCCCAGATCATTTGGAAGCCGGCCCGGATCACGCGGCCGGAGCCGCGTATGTACTCGCCGATGCCGCGCAGCTCGAAGGAGACGTGGTGGAGGGGGAGGTATGCGGGCCCTTGGCTATGGAGTGGTGCAGGTTGCTGATCCACCAGACCGGGCGCGGCAACGCACTCAGCGGATACCCGATCCTCGCGAAGCTGACGAGATGAAGAAGATGCTCAAGCAGGCACTACTCGACCAGGTTCTGGGTGCCGACCACCGAGATCAGCTCCAGCTTCTCGGCGGCCCCGGTGCCCGGCTCGGCCGAGTAGACGAGGATGTAGAGGCCGCTCTCCTCCAGCTGGAGCAGGTCGCAGTCCAGCGTCAGCAGGCCCACCTGCGGATGCTCGATCGTCTTGTGCCAGGCTTCGAGCCGTCCCACAGCGCCCGCGTCCCACAGCTCGGCGAACCGCTCGCTGTCTGTACGCAACTCCGCGATCAGGTGCCGCAGTTGGCGGTCCGCCGGATAGCGGGTGGCGGTCCTCCGTAGCTGGGAGACCATGCCGGCCTCGCAGGCGCTGCGTTCCTCGGGCGTATGCCGCACCCGGGTCGGCACATCCATGAAGGTGCGCCACGCGTCGTTGCGTTCCACGCCGCGCAGGCCGGACGGGTCGCCCATCAGCGCCGCGTACATCGGGTTGGCCAGCAGCAGCGTCATGGCCGCGTCGGAGACCGCGACGGGTGCGTCGACGAGCCGGTCCAGCAGCCGCTGGACGCTGGGCGTGATGTGCCCGGGCACCATGTCGGGACCGGGCGGAATCAGCCCCGCCAGCCCGAACAGGTATGCCCGCTCGTCCCCCGATAGCCGCAGCGCACGGGCCAGCGCCTCGACGACCTGCCCGGAAGGGTTGGCCGCGCGGCCCTGTTCGAGGCGCGTGATGTAGTCGGCCGAGATCCCCGCCAGCAGGGCCAGCTCCTCGCGCCGCAGACCGGCCGCGCGCCGGTGTCCGCCGGAGGGCAGGCCCGCCGCGTGCGGGGCTGCCCGGTCGCGCCAGCGCCGCAGTGCCTGTCCGAGTTCCGTCGCGGTCATGCGCCCAGTGAACACCGTCGGCCGCGCATGTGCCTGGTACTCGTAGTCCCAGGAAGAAGGGGCTTCTGGCTGATCGTGCCGCGGCGCCGGAGGCTGGACGCATGACGACAACACTGATCACCGGAGCCAACAAGGGCCTCGGCCACGAGACCGCCCGCCAGCTCATCGCCGCAGGTCACACGGTTTACGTGGGTGCCCGCGACGCCGAGCGCGGACGCCGGGCCGCCGAGCAGCTGGGCGCACGGTTCGTCCTCCTCGACGTCACCGACGACGCCACGGTCGAGACCGCCGCCAAGACCATCGCGGGCGACGGCGGCCTCGACGTACTGATCAACAACGCCGGAATCGCGAGCAGGGCCGACGCCCACAGTGTGCCCACCGCCGAGACCGTGACCGCCGACCAGATGCGGAACACCTTCGAGACGAACGTCTTCGGCGTCGTCCGCGTCACCCACGCCTTCCTGCCCCTGCTGCAGCGCTCGGCCGCACCGGTCGTGGTCAACGTCACCGGCGGCCTCGCCTCGCTGACCAACCTCTCCGACCCCGAGCATCCCACGCACTTCTACCCGGGCATCGCCTACCCGGCGTCCAAAACCGCGGTCAACATGCTCACCGTGCAGTACGCGAAGGCATTCCCGGACATGCGGATCAACTCCGTCGAGCCCGGCTTCATCAAGACGGACCTCAACGACAACACCGGCACGCAGACCGTCGAGCAGGGCGCCGAGATCATCGTCCGCCTGGCGCAGATCGGTCCCGACGGCCCGACCGGGGGCTACTTCGACGCCGACGGTCCGCTGCCCTGGTGAGTCACGGCTGCACCAGCCGGGGCAGCTCCCGTGCACTGCCCAGTAGTCCGTCCATGACGACGGCCCGGCGCAGGTGCCGGTGCCGCGGGTGTTCAGCGGTGAACCCGATCCCGCCCAGCGCCTGCTGGCAGTGCCGGGCCGCGTCAACGCCGCCTGACCGGCCGCCGCTTTGGCCGGCAGGGAGCCCCAGGCCGTCCTCACCGGAGAACTGCGGGCGCCACCCTGCTGGCGAACACCTCGACACCGACGATCTGCACCACCGGGGCCGCATTCTCTCGTCGGCGAGCGCGAGGCTGGTCTTGCCTGCGAAGCGGGGTGGTGCGCGGGTCGAGAGCGCCGTAGACAACCAGGTATCCGCTGGGGACGACGCCCTGGGCGAGGGTTTCGACGCCGGGGCCTGCGATCGGGTCGAAGGCCAGGCGCACACCCTTGCCGCCGGTGAAGTCGGCGAGCACGCTGTGGTGGAAGCTGGGATCGTCCAGTTCGATGGCCAGGGCGTACTTGAAGTCGCTGCGGCAGCGCACCGCCTCGGCAGCCTGTCGGTCCGACAGGCCGAGCAGGAATTGCAGAAGCAGGCGGTGGCCAGCTGAGCAGGCGAGAGACCGGGTCGGCCGTCACGCGGGTACCAGTCGGCGAAGTCCTCGTCGTGCCACACCCGTCGAGGCGGTTTCTCACCCGCATCGCCGTCGTTCCCTTCGGGTTGCTCGCCCGAGCAACCCGCACAGTCAGGAGGGATCTGCTCACCGGGACGGGAACGGACGGACAACGTGCGCCTCACCAGCTGGGTCGAACTGCACCACGGCAGTGAGCCTGCCTGCTGATCATGCACCCGCACCGGAAGACCTCAGGATTCCCGACGGAGTCAAGCTAAGCCTCGGGCGGTGCCGACGGCGTGGCGGAGGAGGGTTCCTCCTGCGCGTCCTTGGGATCCGGCAGGACGATGCCACGTCGGGCCAACCACTGCTCACCCCAGTTGCTGAGTCCGATCAGCAGCGGCTCCATCGAGCGTGCCTCCTCGGTCAAGGCGTACTCCACCTTGGGCGGGACGACCGGGTAGACAGTTCGCTGCACCAGACCGTCCTCCTCCAGCTCACGCAGTTGCTTGGTCAGCAGGCGCGGAGCGATGCCGGGCACCTGGCGATGCAGCTCGTTGAACCGCATGGTCCCCTCGAGCAGATGGAAAAGGATCACACCTTTCCACTTCCCGCCGATGATCTTGACTGTTGCTTCCATCGCGCAGCCTGGCAGGTCGTCAAACGGTCGCGTCCGCGGCATGGGGCACCTCCGAGTCGTGCTGCCTTGTCGAGTATCTCGTGCCCGGCGGGGCATCCCCTCCGGGCCCAGGGCCGGTCCGCCGCCCGGCGCCGGGAGCGCTTCAGCCGCCCCGGCCCCGGGCGGCCGCGACGAGTTCGGTGCCCTTGCCCCGGGGTGGTTGTGGGCCAGGGCAGAACCGGCTAGGAGACCGTGGCGTCCATCGGCGCGGCGGGCAGCGGGGGCTGCGAACGCTGCCAGGCCGACCCGTAGCGGGTGTACTGCAACGGGACCTCGATGGCGGCGCGCAGCTCGTCCGCGGCGGTCCGGGCCCAGAAGGGGTCCTTCAACATCTCCCGGCCGACCAGCACGATGTCGGCGCGGCCGTTTTGCAGGATCTCCTCGGCCTGGCGACCGCTCTCGATCAGGCCGACAGCACCGGTCTTGATTCCCACCTCCCTGCGAATCAGATCCGCGGCGGGCACCTGGTAGTTCGGGTAGGACTGCACCTTCACCGGGGCGATGCCGCCGGATGAGGCGTCGATCAGGTCGACGCCCTGCTCCTTCATCCACCTGCCGTAGGTGACGAAGTCCTCCGGAACGTTCCCGCCCTCCGCATAGTCGGTCGAGGACACGCGGACGAATAGCGGGCCGTCCCACTCGCCGCGCACCGCGTCGATGGTCTCCCGCACGATCCTGTAGCGGTTCTCCCGGCTTCCTCCGTACTCGTCCGTGCGGTGGTTGGCCAGAGGTGAGAGGAACTCGTTGAGCAGGAAGCCGTGCGCCGTGTGCACCTCGAGCACGTCGAATCCGGCAGCCTTCGCCCGTGCCGCCGCAGTCCGGAACGCCTCGATGACCTCCTTGATGTCCCCGACGCCAAGCTCCTGGGGAACGCGTGAACCGTCGCTGAAGGGAATGGGAGAGGGGGCCACCGCGGTTTCGGACTCCACGCCGAGCTGCCGCCCCGCGTGGCCGATCTGGGCGCCGGCCCTGGCGCCGAAACGATGGATCACCTCGACGATGCCCGACAGGCCCGCGACGTGGTCGTCGCTCCAGATGCCGAGGTCACCCGGCCCGATCAGCCCGTTGGGCAGTACCGCCGCCGTCTCCAGCATCACGAGGCCGGCACCGCCCAGTGCACGCGCGCCGTAGTGCACCGTGTGGAAGTCGGTGGCGCGCCCTTGGGCGTCCGCGGAGTGCATGCACATCGGGGACATGGCGATCCGGTTCCGGAAGGTGACGTCGCGGATCGTGAGCGGGTCAAAAAGATGTGCGGACACGAAAGATCATCCCTGTCGTTCAGTGGGGTTCTTGTCGCTTCCGACCGTAGAAGAAACATGCCGAATACAACAGTATGCACTTTAAAGTCTCATATAGACAAAAAGGGAAGTGTGCTGGTCGGGCACGGATGAGTCGCGCCATCAGCGCCTCCTGCGGCCGTCCGACCAGGGCCATGCGCTTGTCGAGACCACGGCCTGCTCGCCACGTTCGCGGAGCATCCGCATGACGGTCGCCGGTGACGGGTGCTGACCCTTCTTCGCGCGGGACGCTGAGCTTCTTGGCGAGTTGGGACACGAGTCGGAAGCGCGCGGTGTGGTACTGGATGGTCACTTTGCCCTTCCCGGTCCGGCATGGGGAGCCCGCTGGGGCGGCGCAGGTGGACATCGGGCAGTCGTGCGATTCCACGCGCTTGAAGTCGTCACTCACGACCCCAAACTGTTTTGTGAGGGTGTTTCAGGCGTCTAACCGCTTGTAACAACTCATGAAACACGCTCGCCGCAGGTGGAGCGCCGGGCGGGTGGGTGTTTCATGAGCGGCCACCTATGAAACAGGGGCTGCCCAATGGGATAGGCGGGCAGCCCCTCCGAAAGCCCTCCACCGACCACAGAAGATGTCAGGCGGCGAACACTTGGGAGTCGTCGGCGAACGCCTTGAACTCCAGCGCGTTGCCGCCGGGTCTAGCAGGAGCATCGTCCACTGCTCGCCGGCTTCGCTCACGCTCTGACGGAACTGCGGCGGGTGTGCTGCCGGCCTGGACGGTTCCTTCCCGGCAACCTCAAGGTCAACTCACGCCACACGTCCACCGCGAGGGGGGGGAAGCTCATGCACGCCCGGCCGTGTGCGCGGCTACGATTTCGGCGCGTCGTTGACGTGGTAGATCTTGCTGACAATGGTCCACGTGCCATCGACTTTCAGCAGGTTGAAGTAGTCGGTGAAGCACAGGCCGGAGACATCGTTGGTATCAACACGCGCGTTGGCTGCAGTGCCGGTCACGTTGATGTAGGCGATCACGGCGCGGCCTTCCGGCGAGGGGCGGAAATCCCTGTCGATCCCCTGGTAGAGGGCCGTGATCGCACCGCCGGAGAGCTTGCCATTCTCCACGCCGAAGATCGTCGCCTCTTCGGCGAACGCGGGCTTCATGATCGAGCTGTCGGCCTTGGCTACGCCCTGGTTGTACTTTTCCAGCACTTCGGTGATTGCGATGTGGTCAGCGACATAGGTCGGTTTCGACATGTTGTGTCTCCAGTCTGAGGTTGCGGCGCGCTTGCGCCGGGTTGGTTGAGACGTGGATCAGGGGCAAGCGGCGGCCTCTTGGCCGAGGATCCGTGCTACGCCTGTCCCGGTCGTTGAGCCACCAGCCCGTTAAGAGCTGGGATACCTGCCAGTTCACGACCGGGGCGCGCCGCAGGGTCCCGGCGTCATGGCGTGGCGAACACTTGGGAGTCGTCGGCGAACGCCTTGAACTCCAGGGCGTTGCCGGCCGGGTCGAGCAGGAACATCGTCCACTGCTCGCCGGTTTCGCCTGCGAAGCGCACGTAGGGCTCGATGACGAAGGCGGTGTCCGCGGCGCGCAGCCGGTCGGCGAGCCGGTGGAAAGCGTCGATGGTCAGGATCAGCCCGAAGTGCGGTACGGGCACGTCGTGGCCGTCGACCGGGTTGTGTACCTGTTCGGTGCGGGCCGGAGCGAGGTGGGTGACGAACTGGTGGCCGTGCAGGTTCCAGTCCACCCAGGTGTCGGCGCTGCGGCCCTGCTCCAGGCCGAGCGTCTCGCCATAGAAGCGGCGGGCGGCGTCCAGGTCGTCGACCGGGACCGCGAGGTGGAAGCGGGGGATAGGGGAGGCGAGAGCGGACATGGGTCTGGGGTTCCTTCCGTGCGGCGTGGAGTGCCTGGCGCTTACCAGTTCTGGCGGGTGGGGGAGATGATCAGGTCGTTGACGGTGACGTCGGCGGGCTGGTCGAGGGCGTAGACGACGGCGTCGGCGACACTTTGCGGACTGATGGCGACCTCGTTCAGTTCCTGGGCCGCCTTTCGGCCGGCGGGGTCGGTGACCTTGTCGGCCCAGCCGGTGTTGATGACGCCGGGGCTGATGGTGGAGGCCCTGATGCCTTCGCGGACGCCGAGTTCCCGACGCATGGATTCGGTCATGGCCTGGACGAAGAACTTGGTGGAGCTGTAGATACCGGCGCCGTCTCCGACCTGGTGGCCGGCGACCGAGTCCATGTTGAGGATGTGGCCGGACTTCTGGCGGAGCATGACCGGAAGGACGGCGTGGACGCCGTTGAGGTAGCCGCGGATGTTCACGTCGATCATCCGGTTCCAGTCGTCGATCGCGCCGTCCTTCCAGAAGGAGAACAGCATCAGGCCGGCGTTGTTGACCAGGACGTCGATCCGGCCGAACTGCTCGACAGCGAAGTCGGCGAGCGCCTCCATGTCGGCAGCGTCGGCGACATCGGTGAGCCTGGCGACGGCGGTGCCGCCGGCCTTGTTGATGTCGGCGACCAGCTGGTCGAGGTCCTCCTGGCCGCGGGCGGCGGCGACGATCTTGGCGCCGCGGGCGGCGAGGGCCTTGGCGCTGACGGCGCCGATACCGGAGGAGGCGCCAGTGATGACGACGACCTTGCCCTGAAGGTGGTTCACGGGAATCTCCCGGTGAGATAGATCGGCACGCCGCTGTCTTGTCGGGACAGCACGGCGGCAGCGATGAGATTGCGGGGGGTCAGCGCTTGCGGCGCTTGACGACATAGGCGTACTGGTCCGGCCAGGTCGGCTCGGCGTCGAGCGCGAGCGCGGCGTGCTGTGGCCAGTAGGGGTTGCGCAGGAGTTCACGGCCGAGGAGGACCGCGTCGGCCTGCCCGCTGGTGAGGATGTCCTCGGCCTGCTGCGGCTCGGTGATGATGCCGACGGCGCCGGTGGGGATGCCGGTGGCCTGGCGTGCCTGGGTGGCGAAGGGCACCTGGTAGTTGGGTCCGGCGACGATCTTGGCGTCGGAGACCATGCCGCCGGTGGACACGTCGAGCAGGTCGACGCCGTGGGCCTGGAGTTCCTTGGCGAGGCGGACGGTGTCGTCCCCGGTCCAGCCCACGCGCTCGTCCTCGGGATTCTCGGTCAGCCAGTCGGTGGCCGAGGTGCGGAAGAAGACCGGCAGGTCCTCGGGCCACACCGCGCGGACGGCGTCGACGACCTCCAGGGCGAAGCGGATGCGGTTCTCGAAGCTGCCGCCGTAAGCGTCGGTGCGGTGGTTGGACGCCGGGGAGAGGAAGGAGTTGATCAGGTAGCCGTGGGCGCCGTGCACCTCGGCCACCTGGAATCCGGCGGCCAACGCGCGCCGCGCGGAGTCCGCGAAGTCCCGGACAAGCTGCTGGATCTCCTCCACGGTCAGCTCGTGCGGGACAGCCAGTCCGCCGAACGCGATGGCGCTGGGGGCGACGGGCTGCCAGCCGCCCTCGGCCTCGGGCACGTATCGGTCGGAGAGCCAGGGCTTGTCCACCGACGCCTTGCGGCCGGCGTGGGCGAGTTGGATGGCCGGGACGGCGCCGTGGGCCTTGATGGCCGCGGTGATGCGGGTGAACGCCTCCTGCTGGCGGTCGTTCCACAGGCCCAGGTCCCAGGGGCTGATGCGCCCGTCGGGGCGCACACCGGTGGCCTCGGCCATGACCAGGCCCGCGCCGCCGGCGGCGCGGGAGGTCAGGTGGGTGAGGTGGAAGTCGGTCGGCGCACCGGTGTCCGGGCCTTCGGGGGCGGCGGAGTACATGCACATCGGGGACATCCACACCCGGTTGGGTATCTGAAGGGAACGCAGGGTGAGGGGGGTGAACAGGGAACTCACGGGGGGTGCTTCTTTCGTGATCGGTGTTCGATGTCATCGGACGGGGCGGCTGCCGTCCGGTGTCAGGCGATGATCGTGTGGAGGCCTGCGATGGCCGGGGCGTAGGCCGCTTCGAGGACCGTGACGGCTTGGTGAGCGGTGGTGCCCTCGGCCGGATCGAAGGTGGCGTGCCAGCTGAAGAAGGCGCCACCGGTGTCGGCGACGGGCTGGACGTGCAGCGTCGAGCGGTAGCCGCGGACCGGCAGCGGCGCCTCGACGATCTCGTAACTCAGCTTCCGGTCGGCGTCGTCCAGCGCCACGAGCTGTTCCCGGTAGATGCTGCCGTCCACCCCGGTGAGGACCCGGACCGCACCGGGGGTGAGCCCGTTGCCGCCCCCGACGATCTCGCTCGCCCGGATGGCCGGGTGCCAGTCGGGCAGGCCGTTGAAGCGCCGGACGACGGCCCATATCGCGTCTGCGGAGCTGGTGAAGACCGAGCTCCAGTACGCCGTGCCATCAGGCGGGCAGACGGGTGTCGATGACGAAGTTGGTCTCGATGAGCTGGCCGGGGAAGAACAGCGAGGCGACGCCGATGGTGCTGCTGGTGGGGCGGTGGTCGCCGAAGTAGGCCAGGTTGGCGGCCGCCATCGCGTTGTTGTACTTCGGCAGGTCCACGATGTACTGGGTCTCGGAGACGACCTGGTTGCGGGTGGCGCCGTAGTGGGCGAGGACCTTCTCGAAGTTGGCGAAGACCTGCGCGGTCTGGGCCTCGAAGTCGTCCGGGTAGAGGAAGTGGCCCTCGTCGTCGTGAGAGAGCTGGCCCGAGACATAGATCGTGTGGTCGACCTTGATGGCCTGGGCGAAGCCGAACTCGCGCTCGCCCGAGACGCCGTGGCTGTAGGAATCGATCACAGTCAAGGTGGTTGCCCTTCTCTGGTGGGGATGCGGGGTGGGCAGGAGCGCCGGGCTCAGGCGAGGCGTTCGACCGCGTCTGCGACGGGGGTGTCGCCGGAGGTCAGCTCGACGATGACGCGACTGAGGGCGGGCTCGTGCAGGGCGACGTCGATGAACGCGGCGACATCGTCGCGGTGTACGTCGCCGTACTCGACGGCGGGCCCGGCGGTGACCCGCCCGGTACCCGGTCCGTCCAGCAGCGTGCCGGGGCGGACGATCACCCAGTTGAGGCCGGTGCGGGTGAGATGGACGTCGGCCCTCTTCTTGACCTTGACGTAGTGCTCGAAGCCCTCGGACGCTCCCTCGCCGCGCAGGGCGTCGGGGAACACGGAGACGAGGACGAAGCGCGGGACTCCGGCGGTCTCGGCCGCGGCGGCTGCCTTCTCCAGGCCTTTGCCGTCGATGAGCGTGGTCTTGTCCATGCCGGTTCCGTGGGCGCCGGCCGAGAACACCACTGCGTCGTGCCCGGCGAGCTTGCCTGCGAGCTCGTCCACAGAGTCGGCGATCAGGTCGCCGGTCACCGGCGTCGCACCGGTCGCGCGGATCGTGTCGGCCTGGGCCGGGCTGCGGTGCATGCCGCTCACCTCGTCGCCGCGCTCGGACAGCAGGCCGGCGAGCCTCCTGCCGACACCTCCGGCGGCACCGATCTGGAACACCTTCACGGGAAACGCCTCTCTCCTGATTGGACGAACGACCGGCCTCCTGTTGTCGCAATGTTGACATTGCGACAACGATGGAATGTTAACATCACGACATGGAGAAGACGCAAGCCACAGGAGATCGTGCGGTGGCCCCCGCCCGCCGTCGCGGACTGGCCGACGAGGTCGCCGACCGGATCCGGGAGGCGATCTTCAGCGGTGCATACGCCCCCGGGGCACCGCTGCGAGAGGTCGAACTCTCCGGCGTGCTGCAGGTCAGCAGGGGTCCGGTGCGTGAGGCTCTGCGCGTTTTGGAGCGCGAGGGGCTCGTGCACTGCGCCTGGCACCGGGGCACCGTGGTCACGACGCTGTCCGCAGAGGATGTCGCCGAGCTCGACAGCCTGCGCGGCGCACTGGAGGATCTCGCCGTCCAGCAGGTCATCGCGCACGCCTCGGACGAGGGCCTCGCGGCCATCGAGAAGGCGGCCGGCGTGATGGACCGCACGGCGGACCCGCACGCCATGGTCCGCCTGGACATCGCCTTCCACGACGCCGTGTTCGCCGCCACCGGCCACCAGCGTCTCGTCGCGGCCTGGGAGACCATCCGCTGCCAGGTCCACCTGTTCCTGCTGACCCGCATCGGCCTCAGCACCGAGGGCTACCTCGGCTGCATTCCCCAGGAGCACCTTGCGCTGGCCGCTGCTCTGCGCGCCCGCGACGCCCGGGCCGCCCTCCCGCTCTTCGCCGCCCACCGCCGCCATGCGGTGGACGTCGTCACCGGCACGTCGAACCCGGCCTGACGACCGGTCCGCCGGCACCTGGGCGCCGCCCAGGGTTGGTGAAGCCTGCTCGTCATCGCCCGCCCGGCAACCATGGACATGTGCGACGGGGGCCGGTCACAGGTGGCCACCGCATACTGCTGGCACAGCTCGACCGGTCCTTCGCTTCAGCGCCTCACTCCGGAATGCTGCCCACGCTCAGCCGAGATCACTCAACGTAACGAAGCGCTACTAGTCGTTGTGATGTCAGGGCTGGTCGCAGTCACGGCAGATACGGAAAGCGCTGCCTCCGCCGGCAAGTTGGCTACGGTGGTACACGAGGAAGCAGGCCGTACAGACGAATTCATCGTCCAGCGGCGGAAGTACCTGGACGGTCAGCTGCTCACTCGAGAGGTCAGCGCCGGGCAGTTCGAGGCCCTCGGCGGCCTCGAACTCGTCGACGTCAATGGCGGAAGCGGATGTGGACGTGCTGCGGGTTTTGAGCTCCTCGAGGTTGTCGATGACGCCGTCGTTGCGTGGGGCGTCGAAGTCCTTTGCCATGCCACCTTCTCTGTCTTGGTGCTTGCGGTGCTTGCGCATGTCCGTGGCGCATGCGCGCTAGGAAGCGGACGGTGATCCGTCAGGCGAGCTGGACGGCAATCGTGCAGAGCCTCTTGGTGGCCCGGGTCAGGGCCCGTACAAGTCCCTCTCCCCGCCGGGGCGGGCTGCGACGATCTCCGCGGGGCTCATGACGACGACCCCGTCGAACTCCAGACCGCGCGCTTTGGATGCCGGCACGATACGTGCGAGTTGCGCGATGCCCGCGGCCATCAGCTCGCCCACCCTCGTATCCGCGCAGATCACCCCGAGCAGCTCCCCTTGGTGGGCGGTGTTCTGGGCACGAATCTCCTGGGCGAGGGTGGCGACCAGCCCGTCCGGAGATGTGGTCACGGTGCGAGGAGTTTCACCATGTCGCAGTGAGCGTGTCGGAGTTTGGTCCGGAGCGATCCGCGCGAGCAGGTCTCGCACACTCTCCAGGATTTCCTGCGTGGTTCGGTAACTGACGGTCAGGCTGTGGAGTTTGTACCGCGGGCCGACATGCGGACTCAATGCCTCCTTCCAGTCGCGTGCTGTCGCGACCGGACCGGCCTGGGCGAAATCGCCCACCAGCGTCATCGCCCTTGCCGGGCAGCGGCGGACGATCATTCGCCACTGCATGGCGGTCAACTCCTGTGCCTCGTCGACGACGACATGCCCGTACGTCCGCTCCGGCGGGCCGTCGATCAGGCTCGCCGCCTCGTCCAGCAGCGGCACATCGGCATCCGTCCACGGGTCGTCCGGACTCCGCAGCAAACCTGACCGCTCGTGCGCGGTCAGTCGCGGCACATGCTCGGCGAGAGAGACGGGGTCCATCAGCAGAGCCCTCACGAGGTCAACGGGTACCAGCCGCGGCCACAGCACCTCCACTGCTCGGTCGACCTGGGCGTCGTCGAGGAGATCGGCCCGGACAGCGTCCGCGTCGAACTCGTCGGCCGGTCCCGAGACGGCTGCGCCGTCGTGGCCGTGGCGCAGGTCGGCCGCCGTGAACCGGTCGAGGTTCCTGCCCGTCAGCTGGGTGACCTCGGCATCGATCTGCTCCAGGAGGTCGCCCATATTGCGTTTCAGCGCATCGGTGACGGCGTCGACCAGGAGCTCCTTGAACACCTGGCGCGCCGGGTTGTGCCCCAGCCCGGTCGCCACGGCGACGTCGCGTGCCGCGGCGACTCTCTCGCCCGAGAGGTGAGCCACATCCTGTCCGACCCGCAGAGTGAAGTCACCGTCCGGAGCCTGGTGGACGCGCAGCAGACTGTCCAGAGCGTCAGCGAGGACGGAGCTGCCCTTGAGACGCGCCGCATCGAACGGCTCCACCGCGTCCGGGAACACTCCGGCCAGTTCCTGGCAGGTCGCCAGGACGACGTCGTTCTCGCCGAGCGAGGGCAGGACCTGGGAGATGTAGTCGAGAAACCGTGCGTTCGGCCCGACCACCAGGACACCCTGCTCCGCGGCGCGCGGGAACGCGTACAGGACATACGCCGCCCGGTGCAGGGCGACGACGGTCTTCCCCGTGCCGGGCCCGCCTTGCACCACCGTCACCCCGCGGTGCGCGGAGCGAACGATCCCGTCCTGCTCGGCCTGCAGTGTTGCGACGGCCGCTTGCATCCGGCCCGTACGCCGTGCCGAAAGGGCCTCGGTCAACGGGCCGTCGCCCACTATGTCTTCGGCAGTCGGGGCGGAGCCGTCCAGCAGTT
The DNA here is from genome assembly GCF_045041235.1 of Streptomyces sp. NBC_00076. Lineage (NCBI taxonomy): Bacteria > Bacillati > Actinomycetota > Actinomycetes > Kitasatosporales > Streptomycetaceae > Streptomyces > Streptomyces sp. NBC_00076. The sequence goes on along the minus strand of NZ_CP108242.1, from coordinate 8,700,118 downwards.
CGTCGCTCACCGCGACCACTGTGTGATCCGCCAGGCGCAGATGCCGACGCCGCCGCAGGTTCATCGGGTGAACCGGCGTCGCTTCGTAGAAAGGCCGCGCCGCGCTCGCACGCCAGTCCACGAGCAGGGGCAGCTCGTCGGCCTCCGTCTGCCGTCCGATCCGTCCGATACGCAGAGCGGTGCCGTCCGACCAGTCCATGCGGCCAAAAACCAGCCCGTTCTCGGCGCCCTCAAGCCGACCGATCTCCTTGGCCAGACGTTCAGCGGCGACCTCTCGCTCGTGTACCTCACCGGCGCTCTCGGCCGGAGCCCTGAGTGCATCCGCCCGGTGCGCCCGCGCCTCGGAGAGCCGCTCGGTGAGCAGTTCGTACGAGGCAGTCACATGAGCTCGTTCCAATTCGACCTGGCGCACAGCGGGGTCGTTCACCTGCGACAACAGGGGGCTCCTCTCGGTTCGAGCCACCACTATGCGGTCGAAACCATTCAAAAGTAAGGCTTGACTTACTTGGATTGATCATCCCCCACAGGAGGGAAATATGGATGACCTGGGTAAATAGGGGTGTGCGCTTGGCTCGGCTTACTCAATTTGCCTTAACGCCGCATGTGTGTCCCTGACAGGCGCGAACTTCCAAGATCATGGATTTCTCGAGGCTCTGTGATCCGCTGGAAGACCATGCCTGCCGACACACCATTTTGGCTGGGTCGCCCGGGCATGCGTACGGCCACCAGTGATCATCGGTGCGTGAAGACAGAAGAACAGCTGATGGCCGCGGACCACAGCATAGAACCTGCCCGCTGGCAGGAGTCATGACCCGCCGCCTGTCCGTTGCCGGCGGACAATCGTCCCCGGTGACCCAGGCGGCGGGGAACTGGCGCTGTACGCGGTTCCTTGCGCGCGCCGGCCGCACAAGAGACATACCGGGCGGTGCGCAATCGGCCATCGGCGTGGGCGATGCAGTGGGCCAGCGGCGGTGAAGCCGCTCCATGTCCGACTGACGGCCCGGTCCGTCGGCAGATCCGCCTCAGTTGATCACGGGTGTTACGTATGTTCACAGACTGAACGGGTTGAAACAGGACGGCGTTACGAGTACACGTGAATCAGCAACTCTGACGACTCGCTCACTGGGATCGTTCAATAGTCGGCGCCTCACGCAGTTTCCAGAGCATGCGACGGCCCGGCAATCAGCGCATACGACCGAAGTCACGAATTCGAGCATGGTCGAACGCCAAGTTTCGACAGACTCCTTGACGGCGCCTCGGCGCCTTTCTAGGCTCCATGGGAGCGTTCCCATGCTCATCTGAGTGAATGATCACCGTCCGGCCCTCAGGGGCACCGGTTCACTCGGCACCCCCACGCATCGGAGGCCATCGTGACCGGCGCACCCCTCGGCATCACGCCACCACCGCGAAGAGCAACGATCCGTTTCCCCGAGGCCGACTGGTCGGCGGCGTCACCAATGTCGCACTGACCGGCACGCGCCCCACCACGCCGCCCCCTGACACCCAGTACCGCACCGCGCCGGCCTGCCAGAACACCGCCGACAACCAGACCCGCACCCTGGGCGCTTCTTCGGGAACACCGTGCCCACCCGCCTCGCCCCAGCGTCTGCACTGCCTGTACCCCGCACATCTGACCAGTGGTAGGCACGAACCAGGCGCGCTGACGTCGCGCGCAGGTATGTCAGCGGCGAGGCGGGCAGCCACCGGACCAGATCTCTCAGAGCGCTCACACAGGAAGGGACTGGCATGCGCATCACCCCGCACTTACCGTTCTTCCAAATTCTTCTGACTCTGCTTCTGCTCGCCCTTGGCGTGACCCTCGCGCCCGCGGCCTCTGCCGCCCCCGCAGCTGCCCCGGTACGCATCATGCCGCTGGGTGACTCGATCACCGGCTCCCCCGGCTGCTGGCGCTCGGTGCTGTGGAACCGTCTGCGCAGTGCCGGTCACTCGAACATCGATTTCGTCGGCACTCTCAGCCAGCAGGGCTGCCCCCAGGCGTTCGACAGCGACAACGAGGGCCACGGCGGTGAGCTCGTGACCAACGTGGCGAACCAGAACCTGCTTCCCGCCCGCCTCTCGGCCACCCGTCCCGACATCGTTGTCATGCATTTCGGTACGAACGACGTCTGGAGCAGCATCGCGCCCGACCGCATCCTCACCGCCTACACCAAGCTGGTGACACAGATGCGGGCGTCGAACCCGAACATGAAGATTCTCGTCGCACAGATCATTCCGATGAACCCCACCAACTGCACCGGCTGTGCCCGGCGAGTGGTCGACCTGAATGCGCGGATCCCCGGCTGGGCCCGGGCGACGAGCACCAGCCGCTCCACGGTGACCGCGGTCGACCAGTGGACGGGCTTCAACACCTCAGGCGACACCTACGACGGGGTACACCCGTCCACCTCCGGCAACACGAAGATCGCCGCCCGCTGGTATCCCGCCCTCGCCGCTCTCCTCTGAAGGCGTTGCCGAGCGGCCCGGACAACGGTGGTCCCGCCTGCCCGGCCGCCCTCGGGGCCGTCTCCTCCTGAAAGGGCGACCACCAGGGCGCGAGGACGATGAGCAGCACGTCCGCGTCCCACGTCACGACCGGCACCCGCACCGCCGCCGTCAGCTGCACGGCACGAGCCACCGCCTCCTGAGCACACGGTCCTTCCCCTCTTGGAGCCGCCATGAGATTCCGCACGCGAACCGCCCCACGAACGGCCGCCGTCCTGGCAGCTCTCCTGGGTCTCCTCGTCCCCCTGCTCGGTCTCGCCACCCCGGCCCAGGCCGCGCCCACCGGCTTCCGCGTCCAGAACGGCCGACTCCTGGAAGCGTCGGGCAACGACTTCGTGATGCGGGGCGTCAACCACGCCCACACCTGGTACCCGAACCGGATCAACTCCCTCTCCCACATCAAGACCAAGGGCGCCAACACCGTCCGCGTCGTCCTCGCCAGCGGTGACCGCTGGACTCGCAACAGCGCCGCCGACGTGGCCAACGTCGTCTCCCAGTGCAAGCAGAACCGGCTCATCTGCGTCCTCGAAGTCCACGACACCACGGGCTACGGCGACCAGAGCGGCGCGACCACCCTGTCCCGCGCCGCCGACTACTGGATCAGCCTGAAGAGTGTCCTGACCGGCCAGGAGAAGTACGTCATCGTCAACATCGGCAACGAGCCGTTCGGAAACAGCAACTACACGCGGTGGACGGCCGACACCAAGGCAGCCGTCCAGAAGCTGCGGAGCGCCGGCTTCAACCACACGCTGATGGTGGACGCACCCAACTGGGGCCAGGACTGGGCGTTCACGATGCGCGACAACGCCGGGTCGGTGTTCGCCGCCGACCCGGACCGCAACACGGTGTTCTCGGTCCACATGTACGGCGTCTTCAACACAGCCGCGAAGGTCAACGACTACCTCAACCGTTTCGTGGCCGCGAAACTCCCCATCGTGGTCGGAGAGTTCGGCCACAACCACTCCGACGGCAACCCCGACGAGGACGCCATCCTGGCCGCCGCCGAGCGGCTCCACCTCGGCTATCTGGGCTGGTCGTGGAGCGGCAACAGCAGCGATGTGCAGTACCTGGACCTGGTCACCGACTTCGACCCCAACCAGCTCACCAGTTGGGGCCGACGCCTGTTCAACGGATCGAACGGCATCGTCACCACCGCCAAGGAGGCCGCGGTCTTCTCCACCGGCGCCACGGGCACCACTCCCCCGGCCGTTCCCCGGCTCTACCAGTGACGCAACTCGACCTATGTATGTCATGCGCACGCCATACGCGAGCCGTCGCCCGTTCGGCGCGACTCCCGTAGCCACGACAAAGGTATGGAGGAACAGGACGATGCACTCAAGCATCACCGACGTCCCGGTGTCCGGCGACACCCCCACCCGCCCTACGAGATCCGACAGCAGGACGGTCACGTGGAAGGCAGCCGTGGTCGCGGCCGTAACCGGCCTGATCACCGCACTGGTGGCGATCCAACCGGCGTCGGCGCAATCGCCGTCGACCGCGGCGAACCCGTACGAGCGAGGCCCGGCTCCCACGGTGAGCAGCGTCGCGGCCCAGCGGGGCACGTTCGCGACCGCGGAGGTGACCGTGCCGCCCGGCAACGGCTTCAACGGCGGGAAGATCTACTACCCGACGGACACCTCTCTGGGCACGTGGGGTGCGGTCGCGGCCGTGCCCGGTTACACCGCCCGGTGGTCTGCCGAAGGCGCGTGGATGGGGCCGTGGCTGGCGTCCTTCGGGTTCGTCGTCATCGGCATCGACACCAACAGCCCCAACGACTTCGACACCGCTCGCGGCACCCAGCTGCTCGCCGCGCTGGACTACCTCACTCAGAAGAGCCCGGTGCGCGACCGGGTCGATCCCAACCGGCTGGGCGTAATAGGCCATTCAATGGGTGGTGGCGGCGCCATCAGCGCGGCCGAACGCCGGCCGTCGCTGAAGGCGGCCCTGCCGCTCGCGCCCTTCTCCCCCTCACAGAACCTGTCCAGCCTGCGGGTGCCCACGATGATCATGGGCGCACGGGACGACGGCACGGTCACCCCGTCCTACCTCAACGGGCTGTACGGCGGCATGCCGGCCGCCACGCAGAGCGCCTACATCGAGCTCACCAGCGGCGGCCACGGCTTCCCCACCTGGGGGAACTCGAACGTGACGCGCCGTACGATCCCCTGGCTCAAGATCTTCGTCGACAACGACACCCGCTATACCCAGTTCCTGTGCCCGTCGCTGGCGGACAGCAGTGGGGTCTCCCGGTCCCAGACCAAGTGCCCGTACGTGCCGCCCGGCGGATCGACCACCCCGCCGAGCGGCGGGCAGATCGTCGGCGCCGGCTCCGGTCGCTGTCTGGACGTGGCGAACTCGTCGCAGACCAACGGCGCCCAGGCCCAACTGTGGAACTGCACGGACCGGCCCAGTCAGAAGTGGGCGCGCACCGGCGCCGGTGAACTGCGCGTGTACAGCAACAAGTGCCTGGACGCCGAGGGTTCGGGAACGTCCGCCGGCACCCGGGTCATCATCTGGGACTGTCACGGCGGGCAGAACCAGCGCTGGAACGTCAACGCCAACGGCACCATCACCAGCGTCCCATCCGGCCTGTGCCTGGACACGAGCAACGGCGGCACCGGGAACGGCACCCAGACCGTCCTTGGGAACTGCAACGGAGGATCCAACCAGCACTGGACCGTCCGATAGCGAGGAACTGAACCCGACCGGAGGCGGAAGGAGTGGGCCCGTAACTCTGCAACCCTCAGATCTGCGTACTGGAGGTTGGGCATGGTCGTTCGCCGCTTGCATCGTCGTATGCCTGTCCGACGCGTGACGCTCGGTACCGCGCCGCTCTGCCGATCAGCCTCAGCCGCGTCTCGGCGACCAGTGACCGGCAGCGTCCGCAGCGGCGACGGCCGACTCGGTCACATTCCAGCACGCGTCGCAAACGGCACGGGGCACCGGCCCTCATAACAGCTCGGACTGACTCCTCCGGCTCATCCCGCGCCGTCTGCCTCAACGGCCTGACGCTGGGCCACCGACAGACCTGCCGTGCCGAACTGACGCGGCAGCTTCATTGAGGCACCAACCGCCCAGTTCAACCTGCCGGTCACCGCATACAACAGCATCATCGGGGACGACATCTGCCATCGGCGCACAACGGGCTCGAGCCCACGCTCGACGCCCTCGAATACGCACGACCGATCGAGGAGAAACCTATGCTCAGACTCATCCGCGCGGTGCTGTCGGCGGCCCTGGTCGCCGCCGCGATACCTATCGCACTCTTATCCGCCCCCCAGGCTCTGGCACTCGACAACGGCCTTGCCCGTACCCCGCAGTTGGGCTGGAACGACTGGAACAGCTTCGGCTGCGAGGTGAGTGACCGTCTGATCCGGCAGACCGCCGACGCGATGGTCTCCAGCGGCATGGCCGCAGCGGGCTATGAGTACGTCAACATCGACGACTGCTGGTCGACACGGAACCGTGACGCCCGCGGCAACCTGGTCCCGGACCCCGTCAAGTTCCCCAACGGCATGAAGGCAGTCGCCGACTACGTGCACGGCAAGGGGCTGAAGCTCGGCATCTACTCGTCGGCCGGCCTGACCACCTGCGCCGGTTACCCCGCCAGCCTCGGCAACGAGCAGCGGGACGCCAACCTGTGGGCGTCCTGGGGCATCGACTATCTCAAGTACGACAACTGCGGTGACCACCAAGGCCGCAGCGGCCAGGAACGCTACACCGCCATGCGCGACGCTCTCGCCAGGACAGGCCGCCCCATCCTCTTCGCCCTCTGCAACTGGGGCCAGGACCAGGTAGGCACCTGGGGCCCCGCCACCGGCAACTCCTGGCGCAACACCGGCGACATCCAGGCCAACTGGAACTCCGTGATGGGCATCCTGGACGCCCAGCCCGGCTGGGCGGGCTTCTCCCGCCCCGGCGCCTGGAACGACCCGGACATGCTGGAGGTCGGGAACGGCCTGTCCGACACCGAGTCCCGAGCCCACTTCAGCCTCTGGGCGCTGCTCAACGCGCCTCTGATCGCGGGCAACGACCTGCGCACCATGAGCGCCGCCACCAAGTCGATCCTGACCAACACCGAGGTCATCGGGGTCAACCAGGACTGGGGCGGCCGACAGGGCAACCGCATCGTCGACAACGGCAACACCGAGGTGTGGACCAAGCCGATGGCCAACGGCTCGGTCGCAGTGGTCCTCCTCAACCGCGGCAACGGCACGGCCACCGTCTCCACTTCCGCTACGCAGATCGGCCTCGGCTCGGCGTCCAGTTACTCGGTACGCGACCTGTGGGCGCACACCACCAGCACGACCAGCGGCGCCATCAGCGCCTCCGTCCCCGCCCACGGCGCCGCGATGTACGTGGTCTCCGGCGGCGGGACGCCGCCCAGCAGCACCTACTCGCTGAAGGGCCAGGGCTCCGGCCGCTGTCTGGACATCACCGGCGGCTCCCAGGCCAACGGAACCCTCGCTGGGATCTGGGACTGCAACGGCGCCGCCAACCAGCGGTTCACCAGCACCAGCGCGGGCGAGCTGCGGGTCTACGGCGGCGCCAAGTGCCTGGACGTCGTCGGCGCCGCCACCGCCAACGGCACCGCCGTGAACATCTGGGACTGCAACGGCCAGTCCAACCAGCAGTTCCGCCTCAATACCGACGGCACCATCACGGCCGTCCACTCCGGTAAGTGCCTCGACGTCAATGGCGGCGCCACCGCCAACGGCACCAAGGTCCAGATCTGGGACTGCGGCGGTGCGGCCAACCAGAAGTGGACCCGCGTCTGACCGATCACTGCTGACCGACACCGAACGGGCCGTGACCACGGGTCCGGCCCGGAGGGCCGCCACCTCCTGACCCTCGCAACGACGGAAGAGGCCTTTCCTCTCCGTCGCATGAGAACAGGCTCTTGGCTTCTCTTTTAACCTCTGTCTGCGCGGTACAGCGCAGACAGAGGGGTATTGGGGCGTTTTCCTCATGAGCCAGCCCAGTGCGCTCGACGGTCCAGTGGCGGGGCAGGACCATGAATCCTCTGCTCTGCGGCCACCTTCTCGATGAGCGCCTGGCCTGCGACGGAGTCCTGCACGCTCGCGGCCGTGACCAGCACCGCCAACAGCGGGCCGAGTGTCGATGACAATGCCCGCTTGCGGCCCACGGAGTTCCTGCCGACGTCGATGCCCTGGCCGGCCGCGGGGACGTTGGCAGAGGTCTTGATGCTCTGCGAGTCGATGACGCATGCGCTGGGTTCGTCCTCCCGGCCTTCGGGCGGGCGGAACCGCCAGGGGATCCCGGTGCAGTTCACGTAGAGGATCGCGTCCAGGAGACTGCGCAGGTCATGGTTTGGGGGCGGCCGATGTCCAGTTCCCAGCCGCGGCGTTCGGCCCGCCAGGCGGTCAGGATCGGCTCGACCAACTCCCAGCGGGCGTCGGACAGATCGCTGGGATAGTGACGACGCTCAGCCATGTCTTCTGGAGTACGGGTGCAGCCCGCGATGACGAGTTGGGCATCACGCTGACTACCCGGCCGTGGGTTCAAGGCCCCAGAAAAGACCCCCCACCACACAGAGTCCCCGTCAGCAAGCTGACGGGGACTCATGACGATCGAAGGCTACCGCTGAGAAGAAGACGCGAATGGCACCATCACAGCGCCCGGTTGGGGGCTTTGCCTGGACGCATACGACATCGGAACCGCCAACGGCACGCAAGCAGTCCTGTGGACCTGCCACGGCGGATCCAACCAGCGGTGGGCCCTCGATCAATCACAGGCCGAACCGAGTGCCGGAACGATTCCCAGCCGAAGTGCCGGGCCCGGCTGGCACTTCGGCTTCCCCTCGCGCCTCCTCCTAGGCCGGCGCGTTCCGAGGAGATGTGCAGGACCTCCGGCGTTCACCGGGGCGGTGCGGGTACCACCGAGCCGGTCGGCAGCGGTGGGGGCACCGGGGCCGCCCCAGCGGTTGTGCCGGATCCGGCAATGAGGACGAGGCCGACGCTGAGAGCCGCGGTCGCTAGCCCTGCAGCTAGCGCGAGCTTCACGCGATGAGTGGTGTTGCGCATGGCATCCTTCCGGAGTGAGTTCAGTGTGTTCCGAGCCAGTCCCAAAGGGACCGGGCCAGTGGTCGCGGTGTGACCGCGAAACCGTCGAGCCGTCCTGAACCGGCCCATCGCTGACGTGAGCTGGGCTCGGCGGTGGCAGGGCAAGGGGTTCGGTACGTCGTGATCGGCGTACCCACCGGGTGACGCGGCGTTCCGCATGCCGACGCGCGAGATCTGTGCTTTGTGGCCGCTGCCCGAACCGCAGGAGAGGCAGCTCGGGTGAATCAGAGGCGGCTGGAATGTTGGTCTTCGTCGGTCGCGAACGCACCGGTCGGCAACAACCTCGCGGCCAGAGTCGACGCCCGACGCGGCTGCCGCATCCCCTCCATCACACCTCCAAATGTTGGACATTTGAACATCTAGATTGAAGCATGCGAACGGTCGGTCATGCCAGCTCTCTGTGATGCACCTCACCCTGGCCGTCGCTATGCGGCCACACGTACGGAGCCGGCTGAGGCAGTCGGTCACGACATGACGGGGGGAACGGGAGAGCTCCAGTGGGGGCATCCGCATGACGCGATCAGGGGTAAGTACCAGGACAGCGCCAAGGTCGCTCAGAAGGTCATCGCCAAGGCTCGGCGCAACAGCGTCGTCCTGATGCACGACATCCACCCGACGTCCGTCGCCGCCGTCCCGCAGATCCTGCGCACCCTCACCGCCGAGGGCTACCACTTCGTCACGGTCAGCCACCTGCGCGCCACGCTGTGATCAGGGAGCTGACGACCCTCGCCACGGGGCATGACCGCAGAGGACCGCAGAGGACCGCAGGCCACAGGGTCGCCACAACACATCCGAGCGACTTGCCGCCTGGCAAACGGTCTGCAAGCGAGTTGGCCGGGGTCACCCCCCCCGTTGTGGTCAGCGGCTGTAGCGGGGCGGCAGGACGAGGCGCGGGTTGGGATCGAGAAGGATGTCGGCGGGGCCGAACTTCCCAGCCAGCTCGCGGATTTCGGGGTCGTCGAGGAGCAGGAGGTAGCCGTTGTCGACGAAGGGCCGACCGTCGAGGGTGATGGTGGGCTGGTCGAACTGGCAGTCGCAGTGGGCGTGGCCGGGGTTCGCGCGGTCGACTTCGCCCTGCGGGGTCAGGCCGTCGATGCCGAAGTAGAAGGCGCCGGCGTGCTTCTCACGTTCGAACTGGGTACCACCTGCCACGCGGACCTTGGGGTTGAGTCCGATGAGCGCGTGGCGCATGTAGTAGCCGTCCGGTGCGTAGCGCCGCAGTTCGGCGGCCGCCGTGCTGCCGTGGATGGCGGTGACGCGGTTGTTTTCCAGCTCCAGTGTGGTCTGTTCGGCGGGGACGCCGGTGACGGTGGATTCCTCGATGACGACCACGCCGGCGGTCTGGTCGGGGGAGAAGTTGGCGCCTCCGTAGGGGAAGGGCCGCCACATGCCGTTGGTGAGGGGGGCGCTGGAGTGGCCGCTCACCGGCGTCCCCGTGGTGAAGTCGCGGAAGGTCACGTCGGTGCCCAGTGCGGTGGTGACCCTGATCTCCTGCGCCGCGGAGATCTGGGCGTATGCCTTGGTCTCCAGTGCGAAGTACAGCTCAAGCGGGAACCGCGCCCCGGTGGCCAGGGCCGAGGCCGTGGCCGTCTGGTGCAGAGAGACGAACCGGGCCTGCTGTTTGGCGATCTCGTTGAAGAACAGTCGGGCGGTGTGCACCTCCCCCCACCAGGTCAGTGAGATCACCACGTCGGCGGCGGCATGGGCGGAGGAGGGCACCGGTGAGGGCGTCGAGCGATCCCATCCGCCGGCGCTGAAGGGCGGTACGGACAGCACGTGCACCTCGGCGTTGCGGTAGGCGGCCGCCGCTGCGATGGCCTGGATGACCACCGGATCGGTGCCGTGCTCGGCCAGGACCAGCACCTGCTCTCCCGCTGTGACGGCAGCGTATTCCAGGAGGTTGTAGGCGCCGGGCATCAGCTCGGTGATCGACAGCGGGGCTGCCGTCGGCGTGTCCAGGTAACTGAAGGGCGCAGTCATGGTCATGACAGTCAGTCTCCGATCCGTACAGGGGTGGGAACTTGGGAAGGTGTGTCCAGGCGCAGGTCGCGGCCGGCGCCTGCTCCGACGGCGGCCTGGGCGAGCGTGAGCGCGACCAGGAGCAGAAGGGGGAGCGTCCATCCGCCGGTGAGGTCGTGCAGTGCGCCGAGGAGGAGTGGTCCGATGGCTGCCACCAGGTAGCCGACGGACTGGGCCATCGAGGCCAGCGCCGCTGCCTGCGAGGCGTCCGCCGCCCGCTGGCCCTGGAAAGTCAGGGCCAGGACCAGGCACGCTCCGCCACCCAGGCCCGTGAGCACACAGGACACGACGGCCAACTGCGGGGCCACGGCCAGCAGCGCGAAGCCCGCCGCGACGATCACCGAGGCAGCCGCCGCCAAGAGTCGTTGGTCCGTCCATTTGCGGGCAAGGACGGGAAGTGCACTGCTGGAGACGAGACCGACGATCTGAAAGAGGAACAACTGCCACCCGGCGGCGGTCTCTCCCACTCCGTGATCATGCACAATGCTGGGCAGCCAGGCGATCGTGGTGTAGAAGCCGAGGGACTGCAGCCCCATGAACAGGGTGACCTGCCAGGCCAAGGGGGAACGCCAGGGGATGCGCGCCCGCGAGACAGGCGTTGCCGCCGCGGGGCCGGTGCGCCGGTACAGCGGGATCCAGACTCCGAAGGCCAGCACGGCGAGTACGGCCCAGCACGCCAGCGCGGTACGCCATCCCCCGGGCAGGTGATTTGCCAGCGGGACCGAGATTCCGGAAGAGATGGCGGCAAGCAGGCCCATCGCGGTGACATAGAGGCCGGTCACCTGCCCGATCCGGTCTTCCGGCACGGTGCTTTTGATGACGGAGGGCAACAGCACGTTGCCGTAGGCGATCGCTGCCGCGACAACGACCGTGCCCGCAAACAGGAAGAACACCCCTGGCAGGGAGCGCAGGAGCAGCCCGGCCGCCAGCACGGCCAGCGAGACGACCAGGGCGCGAGGCGCACCGTGCCGGTGGGCGGTCCGTCCGACCAGCGGTGAGGTGGCGGCGAAGGTGAGCAGCGGCAGGGTGCTGAGAAGTCCGGTCCAGGTGCCGGACAGGCCGGTCGACGTCTCGATGCCGGGAAGCAGTGGACCCACCCCGGTCAGTGCGGCACGCAGGTTCGCCGCGACAAGCACAACGCCCACCAGCAGCCACACACCTGGCAGGGCGCCCCTCGACACAGCGCTGCCCGTCCTACCCGACACGTCGCGCGGGTCATGCACCCGCATGACGACCGCTTCCCACCGCACCGCCCTTTTCAGCGGCGGCCTCCGCGCTCAGCCGGCCTGTGACTCGCACCAGCATGGAAGCCGCGTAGCGGGCAGCGACCGCGTCGCCGGCACCGATCGCGTCGACCAGTGCACCATGCCAGTGGTCATGTTCGGCGGCGACGTCGCCGTCCCACGGGAGCGCTGTCAGCACGGCAGTCAGAGCACCGCCTAGATGTTCGTAGACCTCCGCGAGCAACTCATTGCCGCTGGCCTGCACGACGGCCAGGTGAAAAGCTCCATCGGCGGCCGCTATCTGCGCCATCTCCCCCGAGTGGTTGCTCTCGCGGGCCGCCGCCAGCAATTCCCGCAGCCGGGCGGTATCCGCTTCCGACCGCCGTTCGGCGGCCAAGCCGGCGGCATGCTCCTCCAGCACCGCCCGCAGTTCCAATACGTCCGCCGGAGGCGTGGTGGCCGTGCGCCGCAGCAGGACCGCCTCCAACTCGCTGGTCACCCGGACGTAGGTGCCATCGCCGACCCGGGCCTCCAGCAGACCGAGGTGCACCAGCGCCCGCAATGCTTCGCGAATGGTGTTCCGGCTCACCTGGAGCATCTCGGCCAGTTCCTGCTCACCCGGGATACGGGTGTCCACCGGCCACCGCCCGGAAGCCAGTTGCTCCCGCAGCTGGTCCGCAACCTGTGCGGCCAGAGTCGACGCCCGGCGTGGCTGCCGCAATCCTTCCATCACAACTCCAAATGTTGGACATCTGAACATTCGGATTGAAGCATACGAAGGGTTGGCAAGGCCAGCGTCGCGTACCCCGGTCCGGCAAACCGGGATCGGGTGCTGCACGGGGGCACCGGGCACACACTCGGGGCAGGCGCGTTCCGTGCATCGGTGGGGCGCTCAGGGGCACGGTGGGGTTGTCAGCGTGGAGCGCGTCGGGCGCTCCCAACGAGCCTTCATCGGGACTGATCGCCGAGTGAAGGCGACCAAGGAAAGCGGCACCCGTGCTGCGGCTGTCCTGTTGGGATTCCACCGCCCTTTTTCAACACGCGCAGGACTCGGCTGGCCCTTGCAGCCCTGCCGGACCCTTAGTCGTCACGCGCGTCTGTCGCCGGGCCGGCCGGGTTCGCCTGGAGAGCGGCCGCACGCTGGTCCAGCCTGCGCACCGCGATTCCCCCCCAATGAAGATTCTCCCGTTCGAACGACATGCCGCGTAGCAGGGTGAGGTAGGGGCCGATACGTTCGGCCTCGGCAAAGTAGGCCTCCTCGGAGCGCCCGTCGAGCAGGCGCTGCCGGAGCCGCTCATACCGGGCCAGCTTGACGGTCGCCCACTCCACGCGCTCGGTGATGGCCTTACGGACCGCGTGAATGTCGCCCGCGTCCAGGCACTGCACCTTGACCATCAACTCGTCCCGGATCACCGCCGGCTTGCCCAAAGGCCCGGTCGTGTAGGCGTGTACGGCCTCACGCCCGGTCTCCGTCAAGGAGAACAGTCGCTTGTTGGGGCGTCGCTCCTGCTCGACGAGGCGGGCCGTGACCAGCCCTTCGGCCTCCATGCGTTCCAGCTCCCGGTAGAGCTGCTGGGGCGTCGACATCCAGAAGTTGGCGACCGTCGCGTCGAATCCCTTTGCAAGGTCGTAGCCGGACGCCTCGCCCTCGAGCAGCGCGGCCATCACCGCGTTCCGCAATGCCATGGGCACACGCTAGCACTACTGACACTAGTCAACTAGTTGACTAATGACCTTACCTAAATCTATGGACAGTGAGAGGTCACCCGTCCTACTCTCCCAAAGCAGACTATTCAAATTGTTGAGTATGAGAGGTGTCTATGCATCCGTTCCGCAAGGCCGTCGAGAGCGGTGACATGGACGCCGTGGTCGGCCTGCTGGCCGACGACGTCGTCTTCACCAGCCCGATCGCCTTCAAGCCGTACTCGGGCAAGGCGATCACCGCCGCGTTCCTGCGTGGTGTGTTCCGCGTCTTCGAGGACTTCACGTACATCCGTGAGATCGCGGGGCCCGACGGCCGCGACTATGTCTTCGTCTTCACCACGACCGTCGCCGGCAAGAAGCTCCAGGGCTGCGATCTCCTCCACTTCGACGAGAACGGCAGGATCGACGACTTCACGGTGATGGTGCGCCCGCTCTCCGCCGCCCAGGCGCTGGCCGAGGCCATGGGCGCCCAGTTCGAGCAGATCGCACGAGAGGCCGCCGAACAGTGACCGCGAACGCGTTGCACCTCAGCGACACAGGGATCGTGGACCATGCCGCCCGCCTTTGATGCGGAAACCGATACGGAAGGAAGCTCTCTTCCACGACGTGGGACGTACCAGCTCGGCGCAGACCGCGAGAGGGACATGCCTCCCCCGCACAGGTGGCTGCGACCACTCGCGATCTGTGTCGGCACGTTCACCCTCCTGGCGGGCGTCACGGTCTCCGGCGCCGCGGCCCACCACCGGACGAGGCGTCCGCTGCCCTACTCCTGCTGGTCCCAGCAGGCTCCGGGCACCCACGAGCCGACACCGGCACCCCTGCTGAGCCCTCTCGGTTCCCCAGCGGCCAGCCGGTCCTGTGGCGCGACCGTCCCCCACCGCACCCCAGCCCCGACACCCGAACCAGCACCAAGGGCGGCCCCTTCGCCGAGTCAGGCGGATGCCCCAAGCAATGCCTTCCCTCAGTTCGCAGCCAGCGGTCGCATAACCCGGGCTGGGCACCTCGTCGCGCTGGCGGCGCAGCGCCTCCAGCACCTCGCCCGGTCGTCCTATCCGCCATCGGCGACGGATCTCGGCACTGTCGAGCATCTCGTGAGACAGTCCGCAATCGCGGGCGCTGCGCACACTTCCTGCGACCATGGGGCTGTCAGGCGCACTGACAACCAATCCTCCGGTGGTCGAGAACACGTCCAGCCGGAGTCCGAGGCCAGTGCGTCCCACAACTAGCGGAAGCGCAGGAGCAACGGTCCGTAGCCTGAGGCCACGGCGCAACTCTGGCGGTAGATGCGCGAGCCGCCGTGGCTGGAGCCGAGAGAGGGGATGGAAGCGCTCCAGCCCGAGGACCTTCCCGAACCCGCCTGCGATGGTAGGCGGCGCTGCCCATACCGCCGAGACCGATCATGATGACGTCATAGGGGCGTGCCAAGGTCAGTTCCTCACAGTCGCTCCGGCGCGAAAAAAGGGGACGACCTCGAACCGACTGCAATTCCCGGCAGGGCCGACGACGGTCTGGCTGCCCCCTCCGTGCGGAACCACCACGGCAGCATGTGAAGGAACACCATGGCAAGCATCACGGGCAGGACGGTTCTGATCGTCGGCGCCTCATCAGGGATCGGCGCGGAGGTCGCGCGCCGGCTCGGCCACGGTGGCAACCGTCTGGTCGTCACGGCACGACGCGCCCCCGAACTGGCAGCCCTGGCGAAGAACGTACGAGCGGCCGGGAGCACCTGCCTGGACATTCCCGCCGACGCCCTGGACCCGCAGGCGTCCGCCGACGTGGTGGCGGCCGCCGTCGCCGAGTACGGCTCGATCGACATCGCCCTGCTCAACGCCGGCCAGGGACCGGACATGTCGATGGACGACGTCACCGTGGCAGACGTGGCACGGATCAGGGCGCTGAACTACGACGTCGTCGTCAACTACCTGATCCCGCTGATCGCACAGCTGGGAAACCAGACGCACGGCGGCCTGATCGCCCACACCAACTCGCTGGCAGGGCTCATGGGCATCCCCCGCCAAGGCCCCTACTCCGCCGCGAAGGCGGCCGCCCGCACGCTCATCGACGCCGCGCGCGTCGAACTGACGCCCAAGGGGATCCGGTTCACCAGCATCCACCCCGGCTTCGTGGCGACCGACCGGGTCAACGCCGACAGCCTGCCCAAACCCTTCCAGGTCAGCACGGAGCGCGCGGCACGCCATGTCGTACGCGCTCTGGAGAAGGAACCGGCACAGGCGTACTTCCCCTGGGCGACCACCGCACTGGTCCGTACCCTGAGCGCCCTGCCCACCTCGGTCTCCTCAGCAGTCCTCCGGAGCCTGGCCTCCCGATGAAGCGGTATGCGCCGCCGGGGGGGCATCTCACCGCCGTGACCCGCTACCAGAGGGGCGTTACGCCGCCCACGACCTCTGGCAGACGGCTCCCCTACCCGGTCGGCGATCCCCTCCAT
Source organism: Streptomyces sp. NBC_00076 (assembly GCF_045041235.1). Classification (NCBI taxonomy): domain Bacteria; kingdom Bacillati; phylum Actinomycetota; class Actinomycetes; order Kitasatosporales; family Streptomycetaceae; genus Streptomyces; species Streptomyces sp. NBC_00076. The sequence goes on along the minus strand of NZ_CP108242.1, from coordinate 8,684,141 downwards.
GTGGCCTGCCTGAGGCGGCTCGGCAGGACCCCTACGGATGCTGCCGCAGGTCAGGCCTTCAACGAATAGGGCCGAACCGACCCAAGACACCACGCCGGACAGCACATGAGCAGTGCCGCCCGGGGGCTGCGGGGCGAGGATCTGTGCGACGCAGATCTGGTCGAGCGCGGCCCGGAGGACCCGCACGAGCGGTCTCAACAGGCCGCCCGTCCGCCGCTGAGGTCGTAGACCGCGCCGGTGGAAAGCTGACCGTGTCCGAGGACAAGAACGCCACGAGCTCCACTGACGGCGCACGTACGGCGCCATGATGCGGCCGGTGCCGTTGGAAGCCGCGTTCGACCAGGGGCGGAGCCGACATCGCCACCATGGGACCTCGACGGCCGTACGGTGTGCGGATCAGGGCTGCCGACAGGCCGTCGCAGACCTTTCGCGGCGCCCACCGGTCGGCCAGCAGCACCGTCCCGTCGGGCATGGGCACCCTGAGGTTCCGCTGGACGACGGCATCCCTGGTCAGCGGGGTCTTCAGCCGCCGACACCCAGAGCCGGAGGGCTTGCCCGGACATCTCACGGACAGGGACGGCACCGCGCCGTAAAGGGCATGCCGTGGCCGGCACCCTCGGCCTGCTGCTGGGAGTGATGTCACGCCCGTCTGTGACCGCACGGCCGCCCGGTGCTGCTTGAGCAAGTGGCAGGCGCACACTACCTGTTGGCCCTCATCTGGGCCGACAGCGGGCACACAGGCAGTTGTTGTCCAGTACTGCCTGGCGGTTGTTCTCGTCGCTGCCGTACCGGCAGATTCCGTGTGGAGGGGGACCTGCGGCTGGCCGACTGCCATGAGTGGATCGCCCTGTCCTGCCTGCCCTTGCCGGGTGCCGCCTCAGGAGTCGGTGGCGCCTCGCTCCCATGGCAGTGCGCCGTGGGTCCGCAAGGGGCGACTCAGGAACGCCAGCGCGAGTACGGCACAGAGCATGGCGCTCGTGCCTGCGAGCGCCACAGCGGCCCCGGCCGCCAGCAGGCCGCCCACCGGCAGGCGTTTGGAGAGGGCCCCGAAGGTCCGGCCTGCGAGCACCATGCCAGCCGCGTTGGTCGCGAAGATCAGGCTGCACCGCGTGGCGGACACGCCGTACAGGTTCTCGAAGACGAAGCTGGAGCCGGCGATGTACGAGAAGAGCGCCGCGGCGCTGAACGCCTGAGCCAGCATGCAGCCGACGAACGCGCGGTGGCCGAGCAGTCGGCCCATGGCCCGGAACCCGGTGACCACCCCGCCCTGCTGGCGCCGCTCCAGAGGCAGGGACTCACTGACACCGAACAGCGCGGCCAGGAAGAGCAGGACCCCGATGATCGCGAGCACGACGAAGACGGCCCGCCAGCTCCCGACCGACAGGACGGCACCGCCGAGCACCGGTGCAGTGACGGGCGCCAGGCCCAGCACCCTCGCCGCCAGGAGCAGCTGTTCGCCCCCGCCCCACCGCCGATGACGGCCTCGGCCGGTACACCGGCGAGCTGGGCATGGCGCACCGGTGACGGGCCCGCATGCCGGTCCCGCCGCCCGGGCGAGGGGGCCATACGAGAGAGGGTCGAGTAACCCCACCGGGGCCGTTTCCTCTTCGGGCCGTTTCCTTGCCCCTCGGCCGTCGCCGGGACACTTCCTCAGCAGCGACAGGCTCTCCACAGCGCAGACACCAGCCGACGTCGCCCTACCCACGTCCGCGCACCCGCCGCGCCGGTATCAGCACTGCCTCCGCCACCGGCCCGATGCTCAACCGGCCGCCCCGTGGATGGCTGCCCCCAGACTGCACCACCGTCAAATGGGACAACGAATCGACCCCGAGACACCGTCGGCCTGGACACGTCTGCGCCGTCCCGGCCCCTGTACGGCCCCTCGGTCTGGGCATCGGCCCTCAAGGCAGTCGCCGTGACCGCGAGCGACACCCTCGATCATCTACTCAGCCGCAGGTCAGAGGGGTTGGAGCTCCCCCGAGCACCGCCCGGCTCCAAACCCACGAGCAGCGGATTCAGTCCGTTCACGCAAAGTTGACGATCCGACACCCAAAAATGAACGTTCCCGCCGGTCAGAGACCTGCACAGGTGGGGCGGGTGAGACTCGAACCCACGGCCGACGGATTATGAATCCTTCGAGGATCTTGGCGACCCTTGTCGATCAGTGCCCATCTTGGTCGTTTTCCCAGGTCAGACGAGGTTTGGCGCCTCAGCCCTTCTCGACCCTTGTCGGCCTTTTCCGATCCTTGTGTCCAACCTGCGTCCCGAACGCGTCCCGGATGGACGGGCCCAGCCGGTTCCGCTGCGAGCACACCGATGAGCATAGGCGCCCCGAGGCGGGCTCAGCGGACCCCCCTGCCGCCTTCCAACGCTCAGAGACTCGCCTCGAGACCAGTCGTCGACATACGTCGGCCGCGCCCAAAGGGGCACTGGACGTCGGCGACCGCGCCGGCGAAACGGCACCTGTCCGCTCAGTCTGCACCGGAGCAGTCCGAGGAGGCCGAGGACGACCGGCGCACGCGCAGGACGAACCCGGCGCCCTCACAGCGGCCGGGGAGATCCCGGAAGTCCTCCGTGTCCATGCGGGAGCGCAGGAGCGACACGGCCTTGCGGGCGATCGACTCGCGCAGCGGGTCGACGGTGGTCAGGGGCGGTGAGGCGAAGCGGGCCGCCTCGATGTCGTCGAAACCCGCCAGGGCCACGTCGTCCGGGACGCGGACGCCGCTTCGGCACAGGACCGACAGCGCGCCGATGGCGACCACGTCGTTGTAGCAGAACAGGGCGTCGAAGCGAACGCGGGTGCGCAGCAGACGGGCCACCGCACCGGCGCCGGAGGACCACAGATCGGCGTTGTCCACGCCGATCACCAGCGAGTCGTCGTAGGCGACCCCGGCGTCGTCGAGAGCTTTGCGGTAGCCGTGCAGACGTCGATCCCCGGCGCGCGGCGCCGCCTGTTCGCACAGGGCAGCGATACGACGCCGGCCCTGGGCGAGCAGGTGGGCGACGGCCACGTGCGCGCCTTGCTCGTCGGCGATCTCGACGTAGTCCAGATGCATCCCGGCCGCCTGGGCGGGGCGCTCGCCGAGGACGACGGTGGGCTGGGTGAGGGGCAGGGGCAGGTACTCCTCGGGAGTGAGGGCCTGCGGCACGTAAATGACCCCGTCCACGAGTTCCTTGTGGGATGTGGACAGGACGGCTCGTTCACGCTCGGCGTCTCCGCGGGTGGTCTCGACCACCACTTTCAGTCCCTGGGTCTCCGGAGCCCGGATGACCTGTTCGGCCAGCTCCGCGTTGAACGGCTGGTAGACGTTCGGGAGGACCAGCGCGATGGTCCCGGTGCGCTGCGAACGCAGACCGCGGGCGAAGGGATTTATCTGGTAGCCGAGTTCCTCGACGGCCGCGCGGACGCGGTGTTCCGTCTCCGGGCTGAAGGAGCCGGTGCCGTTGATGACGTTGGAGACCGTCTTCGTCGACACGCCCGCCCTTTCGGCCACGGTACGCATGGTCACGCTCCGCCCCATGCCGCCATCCCTCCCAGAGTGGATTCACGGACGGTCAATTGGTGGTCGGCGACGACCAGCCGTCCGGAATCCCGCTCGACCGTACCGTTCATGCGGTCGTTCAGCAGGGCCAGGGCTTCTCGTGCGATCTGGGCCCTGCCGGGGGCGATGGAGGTGAGCGACGGGTGGGCGTACCGGGCGTCGTCCGTGTCGTCGAACCCGGCGACGGCCACCTCTGCCGGGACCCTCACCCCCGCTTCCTGCAGGGCGTGCAGGGCACCGAGCGCCAGGGCGTCCGCGAAGGCGACCACGGCGTCGAAGGGGATGCCACTTTCGATCAGCCGACGCATGCCCGTGGCTCCCTCCTGGCGGTTCCAGTGAGGGGTTCCCACTTCGAGGACCAGGTCGGGGACGTAGGGCAGGCCGGCGTCGCGCAGCCCGTCCCGGTAGCCTTCCAGACGCAGGTGGGCGGCAGCCCGCTCGGGCTGGCCGGTGTGGTCGGCACCCAGAGCCGCGATCCGGGTGTATCCCAGCGACACCATGTGCCCAACGAGGGCCCGGACGCCTTCTTGGTTGGCCATCGCGACCCGGTCGACGGGCGCGTCGTAGGCACGTTCGGAGACGAACACCGTCGGCACGGTACGTGCCACGGTCAGGGCCTGTGCGTCCGACAAACCCACCGGGTACATCAGCAGCCCGCCCAGGTGCGGACCGTGCTCCCGAACCAGTGCGAGTTCGGCCTCGGCGTCTCCTTCGGTGAGTTCGATCAGCACCGTGAGCCCATGGCGTTCCGCCTCCCGCATGATCTCTTCGGCGAGCGAGGAGAAGTAGGGCTGGGACAGGTGGGGCAGGGCGAGTCCCACGAGGTCGATCCGGCCGGTGCGCAGGTTGCGGGCGACCGAGTTGGGCCGGAAGTCCAGCTCCGCTATGGCGGCGCCGACCTTCAACCGGGTCTGTTCGCTGACGTTGGGCTCGCCGTTGACCACACGCGAGACCGTCTTCAGTGACACCCCGGCCCGCTTGGCCACGTCATGCATCGTGGACATGACCGAACCTTAGACTCCGGCCGAGGCGAGACTGCGCAGCCCGCCGCACTCGGCCTCGGTGAGCGGCAGCAGCGACCCGTGGCGGAGCCCTGGAGGCAGCACGCAGAACCCCGGGTCGGCCGCGGGAAGCCACACGGAACTGTCCAGGCGGTCGGTCCGGAAGGGCACGTAGCCGCGGCCGAGGAACTCGTCCAGCAGGAGCAGCCAGCCCCGCCCGTCGGGTGCCGGAAGCACGATCGGCCCCTCGGCGTGCGCCAGCCCCGGCAGCCCTTCGGCGCCGCGGCCCACGCCCTGCGCGACGGGCTCGTAGTCCGGGGCGGTGAGATCCCGGGAACGCTCCACGAAGACGAACTTGGCATCCGGGGCATCCGCCGTGCCGGGCAGCCTCTCGTCCTTCGTGAACCGGTAGAACCAGCCATCGTGCTCCACGACCGTGGAGTCGATGACGGGATACCCCTTGTCGACCCACACTCGTGGTGCGCCGAATGTGCGGAAATCCTTGGTGGCCGCGCAATACATGCGCTGGTACGACGGGCCCTCGTGCCCCGGGTCGTCGTCCGGGTAGACGGTGGAGGCCCAGAACACCAGGTACTCCTCCCGGCCCGGGTCGTGGACGGCCTCGGGCGCCCAGACGCACCCGGCCTGCTCCGGCATGACCTCGACCCGGTGCGGCCCGTCCCAGCCGCGCAGGTCCGCCGAGCTCCACACCAGCAGGTCGCGGCTGCCGTGGGCGATCGCCTGTTCCCAGCCCGCGCTGCCGTGGATGCGCAGGTCGGTGGCGAGCAGATGGAACCCGCTGCCGTCCGCGGCCCGCACCAGGAACGGATCCCGCGCGCCTCCGCGCGCGGGAGCGAGCGGAGGAATACCGGTGAGTTCCGTCCAGCGGTCCATGCGGGGGGTGTCGCAGAGCGCGAAGCGGATCCGCTCGCCATCGGGGCGGTGCTCGCCGGCGAAGTAGGCGAAGAGGTAGCCGGCGGGCCGTTCGGGCCCCGCACCGAGGGCCGGCTGTGCCGTACCTGTGGCTTCGTGATCGCGGTGGACGCTCTGAGGCACGGGGCCTGTCTCCTCGTCTGCAGGGGTGGGGTGAGGCGAGCTTCGCACCGCAGATTCATCGTTGTCAAAGGGTGGGTATTCCGGTGACGCACGGCAGACCTCATTGCAGCACGGCCCAGGACTGGAGGATGTGACGAAATGTGCGGCTGTGACCTGCGGAGATCACGAACGCGCCAGAGATGTTCAGGGGGCAATTTGATGTCGGTCTGAAAAAGGACCGACCGGAGAGGGTTGACGACGATGTACCTGACGGACATCCTGATCCCGCTTCACCCAGCCGTAACACCCGGTTCATCCGGTTCGTTCGGCCTATCCTCCCGACGAAGCCGGCTGTCGCCGGCAGAAGAAGGTCGTCATGGCCTCCCTTGCCCCCGCCCCGGCGCCCCTGTACGAGGACCCCGTCCACGCGGGCCCGACCGATCCCGTCGTGCAGTACGACGGCCGGCAGTGGTGGATGTTCTACACACAGCGCCGCTCCGACGTGTCCGCGCCAGGCGTCGCCTGGGTGCACGGCACCGCGATCGGCGTCGCGACCAGCACGGACGGCCGCGACTGGCTCTACCGCGGCGTGCTGGACAGCCTCCCGTTCGAGCCCGGCACCAACACCTTCTGGGCCCCGGAGATCGTGCGGGCGCCCGACGGGGTGTTCCACATGTACGTCAGCTACATCCGAGGCGTGCCGGACCGCTGGGAAGGTCACGACCGGCGAATCCTGCACTACACCAGCGGCGACCTGTGGCACTGGGTCCGCGCCGGACCAGTGCCACTCAGCTCACGCCAGGTCATCGACGCCTGCGTCCACCCGCTGCCCGACGGCTCGGGCTGGCGCATGTGGTACAAGGACGAGGCCCACGGCTCGCACACCTGGGCCGCGGACTCACCCGACCTGTACGACTGGCGGGTACGGGGCCCGGTGCTGGAGCACCGGCCGCACGAGGGACCCAACGTCTTTGCGCTGGACGGACGCTACTGGATGATCGTGGACTGCTGGGACGGCCAGGACGTGTTCCGCTCCACTGACCTGGAGGACTGGACCCGGGCCGGCCGCATCCTCGGCGGATCCGGCACCCGTGCGGACGACCAGGGCGTCGGACACCACGCCGACGTCGTCGCCGGACCCGACGCGGCCTGGATCTTCTACTTCACCCACCCCGACCGGGACCCGGAATCTCCGGACGGCGGCGGACCGGCGCAGCGCCGCTCCGTGGTGCAGCTGGCCCGGCTCACCGCCCAGGGCGACCAGCTGCTGCTCGACCGCGACACCGTTCCGTTCCACGCCCTGCCCCGGCCCTGACGCCTATGGCCCCCGTCCCTGGCCTCCCGCCTGGCCCTGACACCCGTACCGCCACACCCGCGCGCACCACACCGTCACCCCGCCCCCCGCGCGCTCCCCGAGAGGAACCACCATGTCCATCAACCACAACGACAACAGCACCCCCCAGCTCAGCAGACGACGCTTCGTGCAGGGCAGCCTCATGGCCGCCGTCCTCGGCGGCACCGCGCTGGGCACCTCCGCCTGCTCCACCAGCACCGCGGCGAGCGGCGTCGGCGGCAAGGGCTCCGTGTCCTTCTTCTCCTGGGACACGCAGACGGTCATGAAGCCGGTGCTGGACCTGTTCACCAAGCAGACCGGCACCGGTGTCTCCTTCTCCTACGCCCCGCCGGTCCCGCAGTACGTCTCCACCCTGCAGACCCGCCTCCAGGCCCACACCGGCGCCGACGTCTTCATCCTCACGGCCGAGGACAAGCAGCTGGTCGGCGGCGGCTTCGTGAAGGACCTGACCGGCCAGAAGTCCCTGGAGCCCATGAACTCCGCCAACAAGGACTTCATGACGGTCGACGGCAAGGTGTACGGACTGTCGATCTCCTCCTGGGCCGGCGGGATCATGTACAACAAGGAGCTGCTCTCCAAGGTCGGAGCGGACAAGCTGCCGGACAGCTGGGACGGGTTCCTGAAGCTGTGCCGCAAGCTGAAGGACAAGGGGATCACCCCCTACTACGACGCCGCCCACGACGGCAACTTCATGGCACTCTGGGGCCTGCTCGGCGGGTACTTCGACAGCAAGGGCGTGTTCCCGGACGCGGACATCTTCGCGGGCAAGACCACCTTCGCCGACACCTGGACCGAACCGCTGGTCGCCTACTGCAAGCTGTACACCGAGAAGCTGACGCCCAAGGCGGTGCTGGGTCTGACCAGCGACCAGGTGGTCAGCGAGTTCGCCAACGGACGGGTGGCCATGTTCGGCGCCGGCACCTGGAACGTGCCCACGGTCCAGAAGAGCGCCCCCCACCTGTCCTTCCAGACCGAGGCCATCCCCGGCATAGTCCCGGGCACCAGCTACTGGACCGGTGCCGCCAGCCCGGGCTACGCGATCAACCCCAAGGCCAAGAACCCCGAGGCCGCCCTGAAGTTCCTCGAGTTCCTGGCGACCCCCGACGCCGTCAAGGCGTACGGCAAGTCCAGCGGGGCGATCACCACCACCAACAACTACACGCCGAGCTTCGCCGAAAGCATCACCAACCAGGCCCTCGGCGCCCGCTCCGGCAAGATCTACCTCCCCGTCGTCGCCTGGCCGCGCCACTCCAACGAGCTCATCCAGGAGTTCAACACCCAGATGCAGCAGATGGTCCAGGGGTCGGTCAACCCCCAGGACATTCCGGCCGCGCTGGACAAGAAGCTCAAGCAGCTGGACGCGAAGTAAGCGGGAAGCGACAGCCCTCATGGCCATACAGACCTCCGCCCTCCCCACCCGGGCACGCGCCGGCAGCGCGCCCAGCGGGGCCCGCCCCACCCGCCGCCGGCTGCGCGAACAGCTGACCACGCAGGCGTTCCTGGTGCCGATCGCCCTCGTGCTGGTGGTGCTGTTCCTGGTGCCGCTCGCCGAGTCGGTGTACTACAGCTTCACCGACTACAGCGGCTCCTCACCGACCCGGCACCTGGTCGGGCTGCGGAACTACCGGCAGATCTTCAGCGACCCCTCGGTGCTGACCGGCCTGGGCTTCACTCTGCTGTACGCGGTGGCGACCACCCTGATCGTGACCGTCCTGGCCATCCCGCTCGCCGTGATCCTCAACCGCCGCTTCCCCGGCCGCAGTCTGGTCCGTGCGGCGTTCTCCTTCCCGGCCGTGCCCAGCATGGCGATCCTCGGCCTGGTGTGGACGTTCGTCCTGTCGCCACTGTCCTCCGGGGTGATCAACTCCGTACTGGGCAGCCTCTTCGGAGTCGGCCCGGTGCCGTGGCTGTCGGACAACACCCTGGCCAAGGTCTCGGTGATCGTGGTCGGGGTCTGGGCGCAGACCGGCTGGCACGCCGTCCTCTACCTCGCCTACCTGCAGTCCGTCCCCCGGGACTACTACGAGGCCGCCACCATCGACGGGGCCACACCGCGCCAGCAGTTCTTCCGCATCACCCTGCCGCTGCTCGCGCCGGCCATGACGGTCAGCCAGTTCCTGCTGCTCATCAACGGCCTCAGGGTGTACGACCTGCCGTTCACCCTCACCGGCGGCGGGCCCGGCTACGACACGTACACCATCACCCAGGTACTCGTACAACGCGGAATCGCCGAGGGCGACTACGGGCTCGGCGCGGCGCTGGGCGTGATCTTCCTGATCGCGGTCGCCGCCGTGCTGTCCCTCCAGCTCTCGGCGACCCGCAGGCTGGAAAGGAGGTTCCGGTGACGGCGATCCTCTCCCGGCTGCGCACTCGGGGCTGGCTCACCAGCGCCTACATGCTGCCCCTCTCCGCGGTGATGGCGCTGCCCTTCTACTACGTCCTCGTCAACACCCTCAAGACGCAGGCACAGACCACCGGTTCACCGCTGGCACTGCCGACCGCACCGGACTTCTCCACCTACCGCCGGGTCCTGAACCAGGTCCCCGTCGCGGCGGCCTTCGCGAACACCCTCTACGTCACGGTGTTCTCGGTCGCCCTGATGGTGCTGATCGGCGCCATGGCCGCCTACGCCCTGACGATCCGCCCCACCAGGTTCAACCGGCGCTTCGGCAAGCTCCTGCTGCTCGCGTTCGTCGTACCCACCCAGTCCACGCTCATCCCCGTCTACCAGATCTTCGTCAAACTGGGCCTGGTCAACAGTCTGAACGGTCTCGTCCTGGTCTACAGCGCCGGATCGATCTTCTGCTGGTTCGTCATCCAGGGCTACATGGCAACCCTGCCGTTCGAGGTCATCGAAGCCGCCCGGCTGGACGGCTGCGGTCCGGGGCAGATCTTCTGGCGAATCGTGCTGCCGCTGATCCGGCCCATCCTGGCCACCGTCGCGGTGTTCCAGACGATGTGGATCTGGAACGACTTCTTCACCCCCAACGTGTACCTCAGCGACCCCGGCAAGAGCACGATCGTGCTGGAGGTCTACACCTCGGTCGGGCAGTTCCAGGTCGACTGGCCGGCCTTCCTGACCCTCAGCGTCATGGCCCTGGTCCCCATGGTGGTCTTCTTCGTCGCGGTCCAGCGGCACATCATGTCCGGCCTGCTCAGCGGCGCCGTCAAGGGCTGAGGGCGGCAACCGCTTCCTGCCTCCGGCCAGTTGGCCGCCGCCTCCCTGATCGACCGGCGCGTTCGGCGCACCCTCCTCCCTGCAGCGTCCGGCACGGCGTACGCACCGGTCTGCTCCACCTCACTCATCCGCTCCGTTCGAAGAGGAACGCAATGCGAAGATGGCCACGCCGCCTCATGGCGGCCCTGGGCAGCGCGGCTGCCACGCTGGGACTGGTGCTCGTTCCCAGCACGACCGCCCATGCGGCGACCTGCACCACGTACTACATCTCGTCGTCGTCCGGCAGCGACAGCAACGACGGATGCGGCACCAGCACCCCCTGGAAGACGCTCGCGAACGTCAACTCGACGACGTTCACGGCCGGGAACCAGATCCTGTTCCAGGCCGGCGGTTCCTGGACCGGCGAACTCCAGCCCCAGGGATCCGGCGCCTCCGGGAATCAGATCGTGATCGCCAGTTACGGATCCGGTGCCGCTCCCATCCTCAACGGAGGGGGTGCCGCGGCCACCATCTACCTCAAGGACCAGCAGTACTGGACCATCCAGAACCTGGAGATCACCAATCCGGCCGCCAGCGCGGCGCTGCGCAGCGGCATCCAGCTGGAGAACGACACCACCGGGATCCTCGCCGGAATCCACATCCTGAACAACAACATCCACGACGTGAAGGGATACTGGGCGAACGTCCAGAACCCCGTCCAGCCGAGCCAGTCCTCCGGCATCGCCTTCGACGTCACCGACAACAACACCACCAGCGGCTGGGACGACGTCCAGATCAGCAACAACACGCTGACGCGCGACGACGCCGGCGGCATCTACATCGGCTCACTCGTGGGCCTGAACCACAACATCAACACCACCAACGTCGTCATCGACGGCAACACGCTCACCGACATGGGCGGCAACGACATCGTCTGCGTCTTCTGCGCCTCACCGGTCATCCAGAACAACGTCGCCACGGACAACGGCTACCGCTACTCCGGCGCCGGCCTGTGGAACGGGTGGACCACCAACGCGGTGTTCCAGAACAACGAGGTCTCCCGCCAGTACCGCAACTTCGTCGACGGCCAGGCCTTCGACATCGACAACAACAACACCGGCACCGTCATCCAGTACAACTGGAGCCACGACAACCCGTTCGGCTTCACGGAGTGGTGCTGCCGCAGCGGCTTCGGCGCGAAGAGCTCGGTGATCCGCTACAACATCAGCCAGAACGACGGGGCGTCCAACGCGGTCTTCCCCGGCATGGGCGGCGTCGACAGCAACACCACCGCCCAGGTGTACAACAACACGATCTACATGGGCGAGGGCGACAACGGCGGTGTGACCGGCGGCACCCCGAACAGCACGGTCACCTTCTCGAACAACATCATCTACAAGCTGGGAACCGGCGGCTACTCCACCACCAGAACGAGCTGGACCCACAACCTGTTCTACGGCAACCATCCCGCCGGCGAACCGGCCGACTCGGCGAAGATCACCGCAGACCCGCTGTTCGTGAACCCGGGCGCCGGTGGAACGGGCCGGTCCTCCGCGGCGGTCTACAAACTGCGCAGCGGCTCGCCCGCCCTCGGCGCGGGCGCGGTCGTCTCCGGCAACGGCGGCAAGGACTACTTCGGCAACACCGTCTCCGCCACCGCAGCGCCCAACATCGGCGCGTACAACGGCCCGGCCGTCTCCGGCCCCACGGCCCACGCGGGCGCGTACTGGCCGCTGGAAGAGGGCTCCGGTACCGCCACCGCCGACCTGACCGGCGGCGCCAACAACGGCACGCTGCAGGCAGGGGCTTCGTGGACGACCGGCAAGGTGGGCGCGGGCGCCGTCAGCCTGACCGGCGCGAGCAACTCCTGGCTGGACGTCCCCACCACAGCCCTCGACACCAGCGGCAGCTACACGGTCTCCGCCTGGGTGAAGCCGAACAGCCTCACCGGCAACCAGACCTACGCGAGCATCGACGGCACGACCATCAGCCCGTTCTACCTCCAGCTGTCGGGCGGCACGTTCGCCTTCACCGTTCGCAGCTCCGACTCGACCAGCGCCACGTATAAGCAGGTCACCGGCGGTACACCCGCCATCGGCACCTGGTACCACCTGACCGGCGTGTACGACAACAGCGCCCACACCATCGCGCTGTACGTCAACGGCCAACTCCAGGGCACCACGACGTTCTCCTCACCGTGGAAGGCCACCGGCCACACCACGATCGGGCGGGCCAAGTGGAACGGCGCGAACGTCGACTTCGCCAACGGGGCCATCGACGACGTGCGCATGATCCCCCGAGCGATCACCGTCCGTGAGGCGTACGCCCTCGGGACCGGCGCCGCGGGCTACTACCAGCTCGACGAGGGCAGCGGCCAGACCCTCACCAACGTGCTCGGCAACACCGACGACGGCTACACCGAGGGCAACGCCACCTGGGCGGGCAGCGGCAAGATCGGCAGCGACTCACTCAGCTTCGACGGCACCGCCGTAACCATGGCGGTCATCCCTTCCTCGGTCATCGACACCAGCCAGAGCTACACGGTCGGTGCCTGGGTGAAACTCAACTCCGTCAGCGGCAACAACCAGACCTTCGCCAGCCTCGTCGGCGGCAAGGTCAGCCCCTTCTACCTGCAACTGTCAGGAGGCAAGTTCACCTTCGTCACCCGGGCCTCCGACGCGAACGCGTCCACGGCCACATCAGTGATGGCCGGCTCCGCGGCAACGACGGGCACCTGGTACCACGTCCTCGGCGTGTACGACAGCAGCGCACAGACGATCTCGCTGTATGTCAACGGCACCCTCCAGGGCAGCACGTCGTTCACCTCCCCCTGGAAGGCGAACGGCGCGACCCTCATCGGCGCAGGCACCTACAACCAGGGACCGGTGGACTTCACCAACGGCCAGATCGACGACGTCCACTTCTACAACAGGGTTCTCAGCACCGCTGAGATCCAGACCCTCGCCGCCGGCTGAACCAGCGGCGGGACAGGACGGGTGCCCGCCCGGGGCACAAAGGCAGGTGTTCCGGGTCGGGCGCCCGTCCCCCTTCGGACGGCCCCACGAGAGAGGAGTCGGCGATGAGCACATCGACGCACCGGCACCGGCCCCGGAACCCGGCGCAAGACCGTCCGCGCGGCAGCCGCAGCGGCCGACGCCGCACAGCCGCCTCCGCCCGCCCGGCAGCCCGGGCGGTCACGGCACGCCGTAGCGTGCCGCTCTGGCTGATCACCGTTGCCGCGCTGGTGGCTGCGGCCGCCATCACCGCAGCGGTCCTGCTGCCCGCCATGCGGCACGGCCGGCCACCGACTCAACCGGCTCCACCGGCCACGGCCGTCGTGGCCACGATCGACGGCCAGCACATTCCGGTGCGGGAGTTCGCCCTCTACCTCGGCCAGGAGAGAGCCGCGACCTTCACCCACTTCCGGCAGAAGTTCGGCACCGCGGACGGCCCTCACTTCTGGACCACTCCCCACGATGGCCAGACACCCGCCTCATACCTCCGCGAGCGGGCACTCGCCGACGTCACCCGGGCCACCGTCGAGCTGAACCTGGCCCACCAGGACGGTCTGGTGGCGGATTCCGGGTACGGCTCCTTCCTGCACAACTGGGAGAGGGAGAACGCCCGTCGCCGAAATGCCGTAGCCGCTCACCAGGTCATCTACGGCCCAGTGCAGTACACCGAGTCGAACTACTTCACCTACGTCCTGAACAACCTCGCCGCCGCCCTCCGGGACAGGCTCACCGACACGCGGGCCATCACCACGCCGGACAGCGCCCTCAGGTCCTACTTCACAGCCCACCGCGGCGACTTCCCGCACCAGTCGTTCGCCTCTGCACACGAAGAGGTCCGCCAGGCGTACGTCCTGGACCGCTACCGGGCGTTGATCGAACGCCTCGCAGGATCGGCTCACGTCCGCAGGTACCACAGCGTGTTCGACGCCGTCCCGGTCACCTGATCTACCGACATCTCCGCGGCGGCCGCACAAGTGCAAGGCCTCCTCATTGGCACCGGGCAACCCGGATCGACAGGGCCTCGGTCCCGGCCCGGCTGGTGATCCGCGCGAGCACCGGAGCGCCGCCGGCCTCGCCCTAGGGCGAAGCGCGACGGCGCTGACGGTTCCGATCAGTGTCGAGTCAGTGCTCCGAGTCAATGGCCGAGGCAACAGGTGCCGGCGTCAGTTCCTGGTCCACTGCTGGTTGCTGCCGCCGTTGCAGTACCAGACGTCGACCGACGTGCCGTTGCCGGTGCCCGCTCCGGCCGCGTCCAGGCAGAGCGCCGCAGTTTGCGACGCTGGTCATGGAGAGGTCCGCGTTCACGTTCCACTGCTGTGCCGACGCGCCGGTGCAGTCGGTGATGACCCGGGGTCCCCCGCCGTGGCTCCGGTGCCTCCCACCGTCATGCACTTGTTGCCGTAGACGGTGAGTTGCTTGTCCGTGTCCCAGTTCCAGGACTGGTTACCGCCGGCGTTGCAGTCCAATGGTCGAGACGGGTGCCGTTGGCCGTGCTGAAGCCGAGCACGTCGACGAAGCGGCCCGAGCCCACTCCGCGCAGGACCTCGCCGGGAGACGCGGGTAGCAGGTCGTGGACCGGCGGGGTCCTGCCGAAGCCCTAACCCCAGCGCAGCAGCACGACTCCGGCGGCGCTGTTGACCACGAGGTTGCCCTTGGAGTCCAGCGACTCGATCGAGTAGGAGTCGCCGATCGGCGAGGGCTCCAGGCACGGCGTCTCTGGTGGTCGGTCGAAGAGTTCAGCCCTTGGGCCGATCCCGCCGTGACGGGGCCGGGCCACTGCTCTCCCGCACGATCAGCTCCGGCTCGGCCCAGAGGGGCAGGGCCGAGGCGTTATCGGGCTCGAGGAGCCGGTGGAGCAGGCCGAAGCAGCCCCGGCCGAGACCTTCGAAGTCGAGGCGGACGGTGGTCAGGGCGGGGTGTGCGTAGGCGGAATGGGGGGCGTCGTCGAAGCCCACCACGCTCAGGTCGCCCGGCACCTCACGGCCCGCCTCCCTGGCCGCGCGGAGTACGCCGAGTGCCAGGTCGTCGTTGCCGCAGAGCACGGCCGTGACCGACGCGTCGGCCAGCAGTGAGCGGGCGACGAGGTAGCCGGAGCGAGGGCTCCAGCCGGCCTCGATCGGTTCCGGGAGGGGCTTGCCGGCCGCCCGCAGGGCGTCGCGCCAGCCCTCGGTGCGCTGGCCGACGCGGGTGGTGGAGGACGGGATCGCCAGGTAGTGCACGGTCTCGTGCCCGAGGCCGAGGAGGTAGCGGGTGGCCTGGGCGGCGGCCGCCCGGTCGTCCAGCCAGAGCTGGGGCCGGTCGCCGGGGCGGCCGTCCTCGGGCCGTTCCACCGCTGCCGCTGCCGGGAACCCGGCCGGAAGTGCCTGCCACGCCCCTACGCCCGCTGCGTCGAAGGCGATCACCAGCACCGCCTCCCCCGGCCGACTGACCCGGCGCGCGACATCCGCGGGCTGCTGGGCCGAGCCGGTGTCGAGCACGCTGATCCCGACCGCGAAGTCAGCCGCCCTCGCCGCCTCCTCGATGCCCTTCAGGGTCGCCGCGGCGCCGTACAAGGAGGTATCGGAGGTCAGCACGGTCACCGAGCGCACCGCACCGCCGGCCAGTGCCCGGGCCATCCGGTTGGGCGTATAGCCCATCTCGGCGATGACGTCCAGGACCCGGGCCCGGGTCGACTCCTTGACCCGGGGGTGGCCGTTGACGACCCGGGAGACGGTCTGATGGGAGACACCCGCCTCCTTGGCGATGTCCCGGATGCTCACGGTCCTAGGAGCCTGTGGTCCCTCGCCGGAGCGGGGGGCGGGGGTCGCTTCCTGCATGGTGGACGGCTCCTCGTCGGAACTGGGGGCGGTGACGGCGTCGTTGGACCAGGTGTTCTCGTTGTCGGCGGCTTCCTCCGAGGTCTGCCGGCCGAACCGGACAGGGTCGAAGGGGGAGAGCACCTTCACGCTGCACGTGGGCGGGGAGGTGATCAGCGAGTATCCGATCGTGGTGCCCTCGGAGGAAGTGCTGACGTCCACTCCCCTCTTCATCCACCAGGC
Organism: Streptomyces sp. NBC_00076; assembly: GCF_045041235.1. NCBI lineage: Bacteria > Bacillati > Actinomycetota > Actinomycetes > Kitasatosporales > Streptomycetaceae > Streptomyces > Streptomyces sp. NBC_00076. Next base: position 8,668,000 of record NZ_CP108242.1, on the reverse strand, counting down.
CACGAAGTCACCGATCAAAGTCGGGATCGACGGCCATACCGTACCCGCAGCGGTGATGATCTTCTTCGACCGCTCCGAGCCGAGCCACCTGACCAACCACCATGTCGCCGCGGGCGCTTGCTCCCGCCGTTCGGCGCACTGCTGAGACCGTTACCCACGGGCTCGAGGCCACCGTCGGCGCGGCCTGGAAGCTTCCCGACCGCCTCTCCTGACGGGACGCCAGGAGAAAGTTCCAAGCGGAGTATTGCGGGAGCCAAATGTTACCGTTCACACTACTCCTGCGTCACCGGCGCGTTAACGTCCGACGCCGGAAGCGCGTAGGGGTCCACCTGCAGAAACTCCACCTCTGCTTGACCGTGGCACAAGGTTTCCCGCCCCTTCCCCTGCCAGACCCGTCTGTCGCCGAGTCTCGCGGAGTCCAAAAATGTGAACGGTAACATTTCCGCCCCGTAGCGGGCTCCCCGGGCTCACCGACCGATACCTCTGCCCGTTCCGTCCAGCCCGACGGCCGAACAACTGAACGCGAGGAGCCGGTTCCGGGCGCGGAGGCGCGTGCACTGCGGCGGCACGTGACGGCGGCATCCACCGCCCGTACGGCGGTCGGGCGCCCGTCGACCCGGATCGGGCGAACTTCACACACCCAACTGTCCAACCTCTTGGCGCACACCTGAAACAGGTGCTGCCCGTACATCCGCTTCTGATGTCGTTCATTCGCATTGAGAAAGGGTTGATTCCATGTCATTCGGGAGAACCTCCCTGACCCACTGGATAAGGCCTGTCGTCGTCCAGGCGTTGATCCTCAGCCTGGCTCTCGCCGGGCTTGTGGCCATGGGCGGTGGCCGGACACCGTCGGCGGACCTCGGCCGGACCGGGCCGGTCGCGGTGACCACCAACCAGGTCGCGGTTCCGCCGGCACCGATGGGCTGGGCCTCCTGGAACACCTTCGCCAGCAGCATCGACTCCAACACCATCAAGGCTCAGGCCGATGCGCTTGTCTCGTCCGGCATGGCCGCCGCCGGCTACAAGTACGTCAACCTCGACGACGGCTGGTGGCAGGGCGCCCGCGACAGCAACGGCAAGATCGTCACCGACGAGAGCCTGTTTCCCGGCGGCATGAAAGCCATGGCCGACTACATCCACAGCAAGGGCCTGAAGGCAGGGATCTACACCGACGCGGGCAAGCAGGGCTGCGGCTACTACTTCCCCACGACCAGGCCCGCGGCGCCCAACACCGGCAGTGAGGGCCACTACCAGCAGGACATGCAGACCTTCCAGGAGTGGGGCTTCGACTTCGTCAAGATCGACTGGTGCGGCGGCAACGCGGAAGGCCTCGACCAGGAGACCACGTACAAGGCGATCAGCGCCGCGAACGACGCCGCGGCCGCGATCACCGGCCACAAGCTGGTCCTGTCGCTCTGCGAATGGGGCACCGGCAACCCCTGGAACTGGGGCGCGGGCACGGCCCCGATGTGGCGCACCAGCACCGACATCATCCTCCATGGCGCCAGCCCCTCCACGGCCAACATGCTGGCCAACTTCGACAAGGCGCTGCACCCCTCCTCCCAGCACACGGGGTACTACAACGACCCCGACATGCTGATGGTCGGCCTGAACGGCTTCACCGCCGCCCAGAACCGCACCCACATGAGCCTGTGGGCGATCTCCGGCGCCCCGCTGATAGCAGGCAACGACCTCACCACCATGAGCTCCACCACCGCGTCGATCCTCAACAACCCCGAGCTCATCGCCATCGACCAGGACGCCCGCGGCCTCCAGGGCGTCAAGGTCGCCGAGGACACCAAGGGCCTGCAGGTCTACAGCAAGGTCCTGTCCGGCACCGGCAAGCGTGCCGTGCTGCTGCTCAACCGCACCTCCTCCGCCGCCTCCATCACCGCCCGCTGGGCCGACATGGGACTGACCACGGCCTCCGCGTCCGTGCGCAACGTATGGACGGCGACCGACGCGGGCAACTCTGCGACGAGCTACACCACCAGCGTCCCGGCCGGCGAAGCGGTGCTGCTCACCGTCTCCGGCACCGAGGCCGCAGGCACCACCTACGAGGCGGAGTCCTCCTCCAACACCCTTGCCGGTACCGCAGCCAACACCACCTGCGCCTCCTGCTCCAACGGCTCGCTGGTCGACTGGATCGGCAACGGCTCCGCCAACACCCTGACGTTCAACAACGTCAACGCCTCAGCCTCCGGCGTGAAGCTCGCCACCATCGGCTACGTCAACGGTGACAGCACCGCCCGTAAGGCGACGCTCCAGGTCAACGGCCAGCAGCCCACGGTGGTCTCGTTCCCGCCGACCGGCTCCTGGACCACCCCCGGCACCGTTTCCGTGCTGGTCGGCATGGCCAAGGGCTCCACCAGCACCCTGAAGTTCTCCAACAGCTCCGGCTGGGCGCCCAACCTCGACGCCGTCCTCCTTCAGGACATCGCGGGCACCAACGGCAACGAGATCATCGGGGTCGGCTCCAACCGCTGCCTCGACCTCGCCAAGAACACCATCACCAACGGAACCCAGCCCGCCTTCTGGGACTGCGTCGGCGGACACAACCAGACCTTCACGTCCACGTCACGCGGCGAGCTCGTGGTCTACGGCAACAAGTGCCTCGACGCCGACAACAGCGGCACCGCCAACGGCACGAAGGTCATCATCTGGGACTGCACCGGCGGCACCAACCAGAAGTGGACCGTCAACACCAACGGCACCATCACCAACAACCTGTCCGGCCTCTGCCTCGACGCCGTCAACGGCGGCACCGCCAACGGGACGAAGATCGACCTGTGGACGTGCAACGGCGGGACCAACCAGAAGTGGACTCTCAACTGAGGGGTTGACGACGCCGTTCGTTCCCGATCGGCGGACGGACCGGATTCTCCGGTCCGTCCGCCGATTCATTTGCTACTCGGTGAACGAGACGGCCGCCGCGCCCCTCCCGATGCTTCCCGATCGGCACCCCGTGCTCGGGGTCGTCGATCAGCTTCCCACATCCCTCGAAGGCTCCTCCCGGGGGCGGACACGCCACGGCGACCAAGGCGGGGTGCCGGTCCAGCAGTTCAGCAGGTCCTGGATGGCGTCGAGGATCTGGTAGACCAAGCCGGGGCGATGGGCCGCACCCCGTGCGGGTGGACCCTCACGTCCGAACGGACCGCGACGACATATCCGATGCCCCGGCCGTGCAGGCCGTCGCGGAAGTCGGCGTTCCGCCCGTAGCCGGCGTCGGCCACCACCACCGGCGGCACCAGACCCCACCCGGCCAACTCGTCGAAGATGTCCAGGGCCAGGCGCCACTTCTCCCGGTGCCCGACCTCCCGCGGCATCCCGGTCTTCTGCCGCCGCACGACATCGTCCGCCCACTCCTTGGGCACGAACAACCGCCACTGCAGCGGACACTAGGCAGTATCGGAGACCGCATGCACGCTCACCGCGACCTGGCAGTTGGCCTGCTTGCCCAGCGCCCCGCAGTACTGGTGCGCGACCGCCACCGACATCCGGCCGTCCTTGGGGAACGACACGTCATCGACCGCCCAGGCATCCGGGCCGATTCTCAGCACCATCCGCTCCGCGATCCGCCGTCGCACCGGCACCGGATCCCAGGTCGACTGGTTCACGAACTGCTGCAGGTTCTGCTCGTTGCCGTCCGGCAGCCGCTCCGCCATCGGCTGGATCGACTTCCGCCGTCCGTCCAGCATCAGCCCCGCAGATAGCAGTCGCCCTTCGCCCGCTGATCCTTGCGCGGCACCGACGCGAACACGTCGGCTACGAATAACGCCAACTGCGCTCGGGCACGGTTCACCTCATGTACGTCCACACCCCCAACATGCCTCCAATCAGGATCGCGAGACAGACCTAACGGAGTCCTACTAAGCGTTGTCCCGTAAATGATCTCTGGCATGTTGGATGGCCTGTCGTTCCTAGGTCACCCGCCAAGGGTGAGGTTGTGCAGCCGGGCGACGCCAAGCATGGCGTGATGGACGCCGTCGCCCTTGAGACGGCAGTCGCGGAGGATCTTCCAGGTCTTCATGCGGGCGAAGGCGTGCTCGACGCGGGCGCGGACCTTGCGGTGGGAGGCGTTGTGTTCGTCTTTCCATGCCGGGAGTTCGGCCTGGCCGCGCTCGCGTCGGTGCGGGATGACCAGGCCGGTGCCGCGGTAGCCGCCGTCCGCGATGACCGTGGTGCGGCCGACGGCATCTTTCGCGCCGGACAGCTCCCACGCCTTGCAGTCGTTGCGGTTGCCGGGCAGTGGCCGGCCGACGGCCACGACGAGCCGGGTGTCGGCGTCGATGACGACCTGGTGGTTGGTGGAGTAGCGGTAGTTCTTCGACTGCTCGGCGACCCGATGGTCGCGGGTGGGCACCAGGGTGCCGTCCACGATCAGCACGGTGTCCTTGCGGAACCGTTTGCGAGGCTGGAGGGCGAGCGCAGGTCCGAGGTGGTCGATGATGCGGTCGCCGCGGACTTGGATATCCCGAACAGCGGCGCCAGTTGGCGCAGCGTCAGGTTCGTCCGCCAGACGCGGCGACCAACAGCACGCGGTCCTCCAGTGGCAGGCTCCAGGGTCGGCCCTTGCGCACCGGGTCGGCGCCCTCGCGCCGCAACGCTGTGATCAGCTTGCCGAACTGACGCGGACTCAGCCCAGTGAACGGTGCTATCCAGGACGGCTCCGACGCCGTGATCACACCAGCCATGCTGCAGATCATTTCAGTTGCCGACACTCCTCCCTGCAACTGATCCTGGGGCACTGGGCAAGCAAGGAGGACTGATGGGGCTCGTGCTCTTTCCCGGAGATGGCAACGTGACCAGCCCGGACATCTCCTGGTCCTACAGCGGCTTCAGCATGTTCAGGAAGTGGTTGGCCCAGGCGGAGGGATTCACCCTCGACGAGATGTATGGCTTCGGCGGAGGCCGTCCGTGGAGCAGTGTCTCCACCACGCTGGAACCGCTACTCGATCATCCAGACGACGGCCCCGACCTCACGCCCGCTCAATGCGCGGCCATGCTGCCCCGACTGGAAGCAATCATCGACCAGCGACAACACGATGACAGTGATCCGGTTCTCCAACGGCGCATCGGTGACGCCAGCCAGCTGGTCACCGTCATGAGGCTCTGTCGGGACAAGGACGTCGAGCTCATCTTCGGCTGACCGGGCGGCGTCCCCCGTCGAGATGACCAGCAGTTACGGGACAACGCTTAGGTGAGCAACCCGAGCCGGACCTCATCGGATAACCCGATCCATGGATGCATGTCCGGTCAACGAACCAGCACCCCGGCGGTCACCGCATCGAATTGCTTCGCCCTTCAAGCAACGGCATTGTCCGGGACTTCGAAGTGGAACCGGATCGAGCACCGGCTGTTCTCCCACATCACCATGAACTGGCGTGGAAGGCCCCTGACCAGCCACGAAGTCATCGTCGAGAGCATCGCGGCGACCACCACCAAAACCGGCCTGACCGTGCACGCCGAACTCGACACCAACGCGTACCCCACCGGCATCCAGGTCAGCGACGACGAGATCGCCGCCCTGCCGATCACCCGGCACCGCTTCCACGGCGACTGGAACTACACGCTCCACCCCCAGCATCCGCTGGACGCGACGCCAATGAACAGCACGGCGGACGAGCCGCATCGCCCGACGCCGCGTTCACTGCAGGACCCGGCACTGACCGGTATGACCCGCCAACAACTCAACGAACTCATCGCCACACTGACTCCCGCGCTGGAGCTACAGCGAGAGCAGACGCTCCGCACACGTCGCGGTCACGAACGCCTGGCAGCTCCTGGCACAGGCGCCAAGGCCAAACTCACCCCAGCCGAGCGGATCCTGGCCACCGTGCTCCACCTGCGCAAACTCGCCACCATGGATCTCCTCGGCCAACTCTTCGGCGTCACCGCCCCGACCATCAGCCGCGCGAAACAGGAAGTTCACCCGCTCCTGGAAGCCCACGGACACCGCATCAACGCCCACCGCCCGTTTCCGCACACCGAATGACGTCGCAATGTTCCTCGTTTCCAACCCCACCCAAACCAAGGTCAAAAAGACGAGTTAAAGATCTGCACGCCCTATTGATCAGAAACTCAAAGGGTTCTCTTCGAGGGTGTAGCGGACGTGGGGGCCGCCGAATTAACCGCGGACGATGTGGGGCTGGCGCTGGCGGCGATGGAAGAACCTGCGGGTCTCGGCTGCGAGTTGGGCCTGGTTGCGGGCCCTGCTGCTCATGGGCAGGCTTCGTTTGAGGTCGGCGTTGACGAGTTCGTCGGGGTTCAGTTCGGGCGAGTACGAGGGCAGGAAGTGCAGCTCGATCCTGTCGGCGTGGTTGGCCAGCCATGTGCGGACCACGCGGGAGCGGTGTGCGGAGTGACCGTCCACCACGAGGTGGATCTTGCGGTCGAAGTGGCCGATGAGCCGGTCGAGGAAGCGGTACATGACCTTCGCGTCGAAGGTCTCGGTGAACACCATGAAGTGCATCCGGCCCTTCGTGCTGATCGCGGACATCGCATTCACGGAGAACCGGTTGCCGGTGCGGCGCGGGCCCTTCTCGCCCCAGGTGCGACCGGTGGCCTGATCGGAACGGATGCCGACCTGGTCGGCGAACAGCACCTCACCGTTCTCGGCCCTCGCCGTCGCCCGGATCGCCGGCCATGTCACCTCCAGCCAGGTCCGCACCGCCTCCGGGTTCTGCTCGACCGCGCGCTTGTCGGGCCGCTGGAACGACAGTCCCCAGCGCCGCAGATAATTGCCCACCCCGGGCTCGGTCATCCGCACCCGATACAGCTTCGCGATCAGCTCACCCACCTGGCCACGCGTCCACAACTGACCACGAAGACCCAGGTCACACGGCAAGTGATCCAAAATCGCCTGCCGCACCGCCGCCTGCTCGGCCCCGGACAGCACCTGATGCTCACCCACGCGCCGCCCACGCGGACGCGCGGTCAGCGCCTCACGCCCACCGGCCTGCCACTTCATCCACCAGCCGTCCACCGCCTTGAGCGAGACCTTGAACACCGCCGCGACGTCCTCGCCGTCCCGGCCCTCCACCAGCGCGGCCACCGCCCGCAGCCGCAACGCTTCCTGCGCCGACGGCGACAACTGCCGTGCATCAAGCACCAGTTCACTCACACAGCATTCAACGACCCAGAACGCTTACCGTTTCGGATCAATAAGCTTCCTGATCTGTGCCGGCGCGCATGAACTCCTCACTCTCGCGGCTGATCACCGCGGCGAGTTCGTCGGGCATCGACAGGAACGGCGAGTGCCCGCTTGGCAGGTGGTGGACCCGGACTGCGTGTTTCGCCATCTGCTCCTGAACGGACGGTAGGACGGCGCGGTCCTTGTCACAGACGATGTAGGTGGTCGGCATGTGACGCCACGCGGCGTCGGTCAGCATCACCTGATCTCCGGCGAGGGACTGGTGTTCCAGCCGAGCGGCACAGGACTCCGCGATGTCCGTGGGCACGTCGTTGTAGAAGACGGGCAGTGGAGTGAGCGCGTCGACGTACGCTTCCTCCGGATGCAGATCCCACCAGGTCGGCGGCGGGCCGGTGAACAGGTCGGACACGCGCTGGCCGACATCGGCCACGAGTGCGGCCACGTACACGACGCCGACGACGTGCCGCTGCCCGCACACCGCCTGCGTCGTTGAGAGGCCACTGCCCGAGTGGGCCACGGCGACGGTGGGCCTGTCGGCGCTCTTCGCCAATTCGGTTCTGATCGCTTCGACGTCCTCGGCGAAGCCGCCCAGCGCACTGACGTCGCTTCCGCAGGACGGTAGAGCCACCGTGCGCACGGTACCGGGGAGTTTCGGGAGCAGTAGGTCCCAGGCCCACGGGCCATGCCATGCACCGTGCACGAGGAGTAGATCCGGTGAAGCTGCCGGGTCCCTGCGGGCAGACGACGTTGTCATGAGGCTCCCTCTCAGGCTGCGAGTCGTGGTACGAAGCAGCCGGTTCGACGGTTCTTTGGGTGTAGCTCTGTGGCTTCCTGCTGCTGATCAAGAAGGAGCAGGTAGTGCGAGCGTTCAAGGTCCAGGTGCCTTGTGGTGGCCGGGTACTGGACTCGCCGTCGCGGAGGACGGGCTGGGTTCCTTGCCGGCCGAGGCGGCGGCCGGTCTGGCCGCGCTGGCCGCGGCCCGGTATTGCCGGCAGGTGCTGGGCGGGATCGGGTTCCACTGAACACCCGCTGTGCCGGGGCGCTGCTGCGCGCGGAGGGCATGGCGCCCCGGCTGCTACGACTGTGACTTACCAGGGCAGCGGACCGTCGGCGTCGAAGTAGCCCCCGGTCGGGCCGTCGGGACCGATCTGCGCCAGGCGGACGATGACCTCGGCGCCCTGCTCGACGGTCTGCGTGCCGGTGTTGTCGTTGAGGTCCGTCTTGATGAAGCCGGACTCGACGGAGTTGATCCGCATGTCCGGGAACGCCTTCGCGTACTGCACGGTGAGCATGTTGACCGCGGTTTTGGACGCCGGGTAGGCGACGCCCGGGTAGAAGTGCGTGGGATGCTCGGGGTCGGAGAGGTTGGTCAGCGAGGCGAGGCCGCCGGTGACGTTGACCACGACCGGTGCGGCCGAGCGCTGCAGCAGGGGCAGGAAGGCGTGGGTGACGCGGACGACGCCGAAGACGTTCGTCTCGAAGGTGTTCCGCATCTGGTCGGCGGTCACGGTCTCGGCGGTGGGCACACTGTGGGCGTCGGCCCTGCTCGCGATTCCGGCGTTGTTGATCAGTACGTCGAGGCCGCCGTCGGCCGCGATGGTCTTGGCCGCGGTCTCGACCGTGGCGTCGTCGGTGACGTCGAGGAGGACGAACCGTGCGCCCAACTGCTCGGCGGCCCGGCGTCCGCGCTCGGCGTCGCGGGCACCCACGTAAACCGTGTGACCTGCGGCGATGAGCTGGCGGGCGGTCTCGTGGCCGAGGCCCTTGTTGGCTCCGGTGATCAGTGTTGTCGTCATGCGTCCAGCCTCCGGCGCCGCGGCACGATCAGCCAGAAGCCCCTTCTTCCTGGGACTACGAGTACCAGGCACATGCGCGGCCGACGGTGTTCACTGGGCGCATGACGGCGACGGAACTCGACGACGCGCGGCTGGTTCGCTCCGAAGGGCCACCTTTGTCTCGGCCCCGATGAAGACAATCGCTGGGGCACCGGGTTCATGGTCAGCGCTCCCGGCAGGGTGATGGCCGGCACGGGCACCTACGGCCTCGGCGGAGGCATGGCCTTCGCACACCTCGAATCACAAGTCGTCTTCGCCTACGAGACCGCCCGTCCCGGCGGCTTCCCCGACGAACGAGCCGACACCCTCCGCACGGCCCTGCGGGGGTGTCGCTGACCAGGGGCCCGAAGATCCGGACAGGAGGTCCAGAACCCGGCCGACGGCCGCCAACCCGGCCGCAGCGAACAACAGCGGTGCCCCACTGGCCTGGCGTCGTAAGCCGGGTGCCCTGGACTCCACCGCTGACGCCAGGTCAGTGGGATTCGCGGCTCACCTGCGAGCCCCTGAAGACGATCAGGAAGTCCAGGTTGCTCCCGTGTCGGCCTGCAGGAGTCGACTACAGGCCTCATCAGCCACACCCCATCGCCCTGGGCATCCGGGCATCCCACCCCGAACACCACCAACATGAGGAGAGCAACATGAGCGACCTCGCGTTCGCGTCGGCGACGCGCCTCGTCGCGGCGCTGGCCCGCAAGGAGCTGTCGAGCAGCGAACTGCTCGACTACTACCTGGAGCGCGTCGCGCGCCTGAACCCCACGATCAACGCAGTCGTGGTGCTGGACGAAGAGCGAGCGCGCGAGGCAGCCCGCGCCGCCGACGAGGCGATCGCTGCCGGCCGCTCGCTCGGCCCGCTGCACGGGCTCCCGATGACTGTCAAGGAGTGCTTCGAGGCGGTCGGCATGCGCACGACCTGCGGCGCTCCCGCGCTCGCCGACAACGTGTCGAGTCACGATGCTGCTGCGGTCGCACGGCTGCGCGCAGCGGGCGCCGTCGTGTTCGGCAAGACGAACCTGCCGATCTGGTGCCGCGAGGGCCAAGCGTTCAACGAGGTCTACGGCACGACAAGCAACCCCTGGGACCTGTCGCGCGGGCCAGGCGGCTCGTCGGGTGGTTCGGCCGCCTCGGTGGCGGCGGGCCTGGCCGGGCTCGAACTCGGCAGCGACATCGCAGGCTCGATCCGCAACCCCGCCCACGCGTGCGGCGTCTACGGCCTCAAGCCGTCCCGGGGCGTCGTCTCGCAGCGCGGTCACTCGTCACATCCGGGGGTGTTCGCGCCGAGGGACCTGGTGGCCGCCGGCCCGCTCGCGCGCAGCGCCGACGACCTCGAACTGGCGCTCGACGTGCTCGCAGGACCGACCGAGGAGGACCGCCCGGCCTGGCGGCTCGAGCTGCCGCCTCCACGCAGGCGAGAACTCGCGGGTTTCCGTGTCGCCGCGTGGCTGGACGACCCGTGGGCTCCGGTTGACGCCACGGTCCTGGAGCTGCTCCAGGACGCAGTCGGCGCGCTCGAGCGCGCGGGCGCTCGCGTGGAACGGCGCCCCGGCCCGGTCGCACTGGAGGCGTCGGACCGCCTCTACCGGCAGCTGCTGATGGGGGCGCTCTCGCCCGGACTGGCCGACGAGGAGGTGGCAGGGATCGACGCAGGGCTGGCGCAGCTTCCACCTGCTGCCGACGACGTCAGCGCACGCCACCTGCGCGGCTTCGTCCAGCGTCATCGCGACTGGCTGCGTGCCGACGAGGAGCGCTGGCAGATGCGCCGCCGATGGGCCAGCTTCTTCCGAGACTACGACGTGCTCGTGTGCCCGGTCCTGTCGCTGCCGGCGATCCCGCACGACCAGTCGCCAGACATGGACGCGCGTGTGATCGAGGTCAACGGGTTGACGCGACCGTACTGGGACCTCGTGAGCTGGGTCGGCATCGCCAATCTACTCGGCCTACCCGCCGCGTCAGTGCCGATCGGCCGCACGCGCGGCGACGGGCTGCCCGTCGGCCTGCAGATCATCGGCCCGTACCTCGAGGACCGCACCGTGATCGAGCTCGCAGGCCACCTCGCCGAGCACGTGCCCGGCTTCGAGCCACCGCCCAGCTTCCGCGCCTGACCACCCGCACACCACCAGGAGATGAAAGAGCCATGTCCGCTCGGAGTTGGCGGGCGCCCTGCCCCTGTCGGACGCGGGCACTACCGGAAGTGCTGGTCGAGCAGGACCGGGATCGGGTTGTCGATGTTGCCGTAGGCCGCCATGAAGTGGGCCAGGGCCGCGTTGCGGTCACCGTGCGCGGACTCGGAGGCGGCGACCTCCTGGTCGAAGTCCAGGGCCGGGGTCGCGGACGGCAACAGCCCCTTCTCCAGGACGAGTTCGGCGACTCCGCGACCGCTGTTCAGCGCCTCCTTGGCGATGTCGGTGGCAGCGGTGTAACCGATGTGCGGGTTGAGGGCGGTCACCAGGCCGATGGAGTTCTCCACGCTCGCCCGCAGCGCCTCGGTGTTGGCGGTGATGCCGTCCACGCAGCGTTCGGCGAGGGTGAGGCAGGCGGCGCGCAGGTGGGTGATGGACTCCGACAGGGAGTGCAGGATGATCGGCTCGAAGGCGTTGAGCTGGAGCTGTCCGGCCTCGGCGGCCATCGTGATGGTGACGTCGTTGCCGATCACCTCGAAGGCGACCTGGTTGACGACCTCGGGGATCACCGGGTTGACCTTGCCGGGCATGATGGACGAACCGGCCTGCACGGGCGGCAGGTTGATCTCTCCGAGTCCCGCGCGGGGTCCTGACGACAGCAGGCGCAGGTCGTTGCAGCTCTTGGAGAGCTTGACGGCGATCCGCTTGAGCACGCCGGACATCTGGACGAACGCGCCGCAGTCCTGGGTGGCTTCGACCAGGTTGGCCGCGGTGACCAGCTGGAGTCCGGTGATCGCGGAGAGGTGGCGGCGGGCCGACTCGGCGTATCCGGCGGGGGCGTTGAGCCCCGTCCCGATCGCCGTGGCGCCCAGGTTGATCTCATGGATCAGCTCGACGGCCTCGGCGAGACGGCTGCGGTCCTCGTCGGTCATGACGGCGTACGCGGAGAACTCCTGACCGAGCGTCATCGGCACCGCGTCCTGCAGCTGTGTGCGGCCCATCTTGAGCACGTCGTGGAACTCGACGGCCTTACGGGCGAACGCGTCCTGCAGTACGGACATCGCCTCGAGCAGGCCACGTACCGCGAAGACCGTCGCGATCTTGACGGCGGTCGGGTAGACGTCATTGGTCGACTGGCCGAGGTTGACGTCCTCGTTGGGGTGCAGGTGCCCGTACTCGCCCTTGGCGTGGCCGAGCAGCTCCAACGCCCGGTTGGCGACGACCTCGTTGGCGTTCATGTTGGTCGAGGTGCCGGCGCCGCCCTGGACGACGTCGACGACGAACTGGTCGTGCAGCTTGCCGTCGCGGATCTCGCGGCATGCCTCCACGATGGCGGCGGCCTTCCTCGCGTCCAGAAGCCCCAGCTCCAGGTTGGCCAGGGCGGCGGCCTCCTTGACGGCGGCGAGGGCGTCGATCAGGTGCGGGTAGGCGGAGATCGGGGTGCCGGTGATGGGGAAGTTCTCGGTGGCGCGCAGGGTGTGGATGCCCCAGTACGCCTCGGCGGGGACGTGACGGTCGCCGAGCAAGTCGTGTTCGTTGCGGGTGGCTGCGGCGGTCATGGCTGAGCGGGCCCTTCTCTCGGACGAGGCTGTACGCGGAGTCAGACGGGGCTGTGCGTGACGGAGGGGATGACCGGGTCGAGTGCACGGACCGGGCGGACCCGGCCGACGGGACGGCCGCCGCCGAGCAGCGGCTGGCCCGCGAACTCGGTGAGCGCCGCCGGGTCGACGCCGGCTCGGGCGAGGGCGGCCGCGGTGACCGGGACGCGGGCCCGGTCGGCGCCGTCGGCGATCTTCACGGCGACGGACCGGCCGTCCGGGAGGGCGGCGACCGCCGCAACGCCGTAGCCGCCCGGACACGCCACTGAGGGAGTGCCCTGCGTGCGGAGGCGGACCTCAGGCGCTGTCGGACTCCGCGCGAGGGACTACGCCGCGAGTTCCTTGGTGATCCGGTCGAGCATGAACGCCGAGGACTCGCGCGCCCGTTCCTCCCAGGCGAAGACGCAGGCCGCCGCGACGCCGTCGAAGTGCAGCTCGCGCAGGGTGCCGAAAAAGGCGTCCCAGTCGACCTCGCCCTGGCCGATGTCGAGGTGCTGGTGGATGCGGGCAGGGGTGCCGGGCGGGTTGAGGATGTAGCGCAGGCCGCTGGAACCCTTGTGATTGAAAGAGTCGGCGATGTGGACGTGCTGGAGCTTGTCGCCCGCGTAGCGCATCATCGCGGCGATGTCCGCCGTCGGGTCCGCCCCGGAGAGATGGAAGGAGTGCGGTGCGCAGTAGAGGTAGTTCACCCAGGGCTTGTTGATGGCGCGGACCAGGTCGACGGCGGGGGTGTTCTCCTCGCAGAAATCGTCGGGGTGGGCTTCCAGGTTCAGAGCGATGCCTTCGCGCTCGAACAGCGGCAGCAGTTCCTCCAGGGAGCGCCAGAACGCGGCTTCGCTCTCGGCGGCGCGCTCCGGGCGCCCGTTGAACTCCGAGTTCATCAGCGGACATTCCAGGTCCGCGGTGATCTCGATCATCCGCTTCCAGTACCGGACGGCGGCCTGCCGCTCGGTCTCGTCGGGCGAGGACCACTTGTACAGCGGCAGCACGGAGGACAGCTTCACGCCGTGCGTATGCAGGGCGTTCTTCAGCTCGGCGATGCGCTCGTCGTCCGCCCGCGGGTGGAGGAAGAACGGCATGAAGTCGTCACGCGGCGACAACTCGATGTATTCGTAGCCGAGTTCGGCCACCGTGCGCACCATGTCGTCGATGGACAAGGCACGGAGCATGTACGGGTCGAGGGCGATCTTCACGCGGCACATCCGTAGAAGGCGGGACGGGGCTTGAGGTCCGTGGCGACGACGCGGCTCGACTCCAGGGCCTCGGCGGTCGCGCTGGTGATGACGGTCGCGGCGTAGCCGTCCCAGGCCGACGGGCCCGTGGGCTCGTTGCCGGCCGTCACGTTCGTGATCCACTCGCGGAACTCGGTGTCGAAGGCGTCCGCGAAGCGGCCCACCCAGTCCGTGAGTACCTCTGTGCTGTGCTGGGCGGCGACGCGGACACCGACGGCTGCCGGATCCGGCAGCCGGACCAGCCCCTCCTCGCCGACGGCCTCGCACTGGATGTCGTAGCCGTACTGGCAGTTGACAAAGACCTCCAGGTCGATCCGGACGCCCTTGGCGGTCTCGAAGAGCATGATCTGGGGGTCCTTGAGGTGCGCGAACCGCTTGCTCGTGGCGCGCGGGGTGAGCACCTGGGTGGAGACGATCTCGTCGTCCAGCAGCCAGCGCAGCACGTCCACCTCGTGCACGGCCGTGTCGAGTGCGGCCATCGAGGAGACGTACGACTCGGGGACGGTCGGGTTGCGGTGGGCGCAGTGCACGATCAGCGGCTCGCCGATCCGGCCGGAGTCGATGACCTGCTTCATCTTCCGGTATCCGGCGTCGTAGCGGCGCATGAAGCCGACCTGGACCAGGCGGCGGCCGTGCGCGACCTCGGCCTCGACGATCTTGAGGCAGTCCTCGGCGGTCGTCGCGAGGGGCTTCTCGCAGAACACCGGTTTCCCGGCGGCTATCGCGTTCAGCACGTGCTCGGCGTGGGTCGGGCCCCAGGACGTCACGAGCACGGCGTCGACGTCGTCCGCGGCGATCAGGGCAGCGCCGTCGGGCATCACTCGGGCGCCGACCGGCGCCGCTGCCTCCGCGGCGCGGGCGGCGTCGATGTCGGTGACCGCGGTGACGCGGGCGCCGGTGACGGTGTCGGTGAGACGCCGGATGTGCTCCTTGCCAATCCAGCCGGCGCCGATGACACCTACACGTACAGTCATGATCGTTTCCTAACTGGGTCCGACTAGGAGAAGCGCGCCCGGAGTTCGGCTTCGAGGGTTTCGAGGGTGCGGCCCCTGGTCTCGGGGACGTAGAGCTTGACGAAGGTGAACGAGAAGACGCCTGCCACAACGAAGAGGAAGAAGGTGTTGGAGACTCCGATCCCGGAGACGAGGGACGGGAAGACCAGGCCGATCGCGAAGTTGGTCAGCCACAGCACCACGGCCGCGATCCCCATCCCGAACCCGCGCATGCGCATCGGGAAGATCTCCGAGAGCATCAGCCAGGTCACCGGGGAGATCGCGCCCTGCTGGAAGGCGAGGAAGGTCACCGTCATCGCGAGCACGGCGTACGCCCGGCCGTCGCCGGACGGAAGCATCAGCGAGAACACCCCGATGAGCAACAGGGCTGAGGTGGTACCGATCTGACCGGTCATCAGCATCGGCCGACGAGGTACCCGGCCCAGCAGCCAGATGCCGACGAAGGTGGCCAGTACCGAGATGACGCCGTTGGCGATGTTCGCGGTCAGCGCGCTGTCGGCGGCGAAGCCGGCGTCGGTGAGGATCTGGGTGCCGTAGTACATGATCGTGTTGACGCCGGTGATCTGCTGCACGATCGCGATGCCGAAGCCGACGAACATCAGCTTGCGCAGCCATGGTGTGGACCGCATGTCCTGCCAGCCACCCAGCTTCTCCTGCTCCTCCTTCACGGCGAGCGCGGACACCTCGGCGAGCTCGGCCTCGGCCCGCTGCTGGGAGCGCACCTGCTTGAGCACGTCGAGAGCCTCGCTGAAGCGGGTCTTGGAGGCGAGCCAGCGTGGGCTCTCCGGCATCACCAGCATGCCGAACCAGAGCACGACGGCCGGGATGGTGGCGAGCACGAGCATCCAGCGCCACACTCCGCCGGACTCACCTCCGACCTGGGCGATGACCGCGTTCGAGGTGAAGGCCAGCAACTGCCCGCTGACGATCATCAGTTCGTTGCGGGTGACCAGTGCGCCGCGCCGTTCGGCGGGGGAGACCTCGGCGAGGTAGACGGGCACGGTCACCGAGGCCCCACCGACCGCGAGGCCGAGTACGAACCGGGCCACCACCATGACCGCGACGTTCGGCGCGAGCGTGCAGCCCAGCGCGCCGACGAAGAAGATCACGGCGAGGGTGAGGATCGTACGGCGTCGTCCGCGCGCGTCCGACAGGCGGCCGCCGGTGATCGCGCCCAGAGCCGCGCCGAGGAGCAGTGAGCTGGTGACCATGCCTTCGGTGACCGCGGTCAGATCGAGGTCGTCGGTCATGTACGGCAGGGCGCCGTTGATGACGCCGGTGTCGTAGCCGAAGAGCAGGCCGCCGAAGGTGGCGATGACGGTGATGACGCGCAGCCGCCGGGAGACGGCGGGCGGGGCGTCGTTCGTGCGGGTGGGGGCTTGAGTTGCGTCGTCCCTGACGTCCATGGCCACCTCCTATCGGTCGAGGTTCGGGCGTCGGGAGCCCGTCAGCCCGCAGCCCGCCAGATGCTCACGCGTGCTGACCGCGATGGGCAGCGGCACCTCGGGAGCGCACGGGTACAGGTCCTGCTCGACGATCACGAACAACTCGGCGGCCAGCTTCGCCAGTTCGGTCACCACGTCGGAGGGGTTCGGCACACCGGCCGGGGGTGACACACAGACTCCGCGCCTGACGGCCTCGCCGAACGACAGGTCCTCGGCGGCCACTTGGGCGAGCACGGCCGGGTCCATCTGCTTGATGTGGACGTAGCCGACGCGCTCGCCGAAGCGGCGGATCAGGTCGAGGTTGTCCCCGCCGCCGTAGGCCACGTGCCCGGTGTCCAGGCAGAGGTTGGTGTAGCGCGAGTCCGACTCGTTCAGCAGCCGTTCGATCTCCGGCTGGGTCTGGATGTGGCTGTCGGCGTGAGGGTGGATGACGAGGCGTATGTCGTACTCGTCGAGCAGTACCTTGCCCAGCCGGTCGGCGGCCTTGCCGAAGCCCGCCCACTGCTCGGCGGTCAGCTCGGGCGACTCGGTGAACGCGCCGGTCTTCTCGTCCCGGTACATCGGTGGGATCAGGACCAGGTGGTGGGCGCCCGCGGCAGCCGTCAGCGTGGCGACCTGGCGGACGTGGGTGAGCATGTCGTCCCAGGCTTCCGGCCGGTGCAGTGCGCCGAAGGCGGTGCCGCCGGAGACCCGGAGCCCGCGGGCGTCCAGCTCCGCCTTCAGCCGCTGTGGGTCGGTGGGGAGATAGCCGTAGGGTCCGAGCTCCAGCCACTGGTACCCGGCCGCGGCCAGCTCGTCGAGGAAGCGGGTGTACGGCACCTGGTGCTCGTCCTCGGGGAACCAGATGCCCCAGGAGTCGGGGGCGGAGCCCAGGCACAGGTTGCCGGCGGTCGTGCGGAGCGGGGATGGCGCCGTTGCCATGGCGTGTCCTTCGGTGGAGGGAGCGGGGGTCAGTTGGAGGTGGGGAAGTTGAAGCCCGCGGCGACGCTGTGGCTCTGCTGGGGCCAGCGGGTCGTGACGACCTTGGGGCGGGTGTAGAAGCGGATGCCCTCGGAGCCGTGGATGGGGTTGTCGCCGATGAGGGAGTCCTTCCAGCCGCCGAAGGAGTAGTACGACATCGGGACGGGCACGGGGACGTTGATGCCGATCATGCCGACGTGGATGTTGCGCTGGAATCGGCGGGCGGCCTCGCCTGAG
Source organism: Streptomyces sp. NBC_00076 (assembly GCF_045041235.1). Classification (NCBI taxonomy): domain Bacteria; kingdom Bacillati; phylum Actinomycetota; class Actinomycetes; order Kitasatosporales; family Streptomycetaceae; genus Streptomyces; species Streptomyces sp. NBC_00076. The sequence goes on along the minus strand of NZ_CP108242.1, from coordinate 8,650,410 downwards.
GCGGTGAACAGGGCGGTGCCGTTGCCGTAGGGGTTGGCGTTGATCAACGCGATCGCTTCGTCGAGTGACTGGACGCGCACGACGGCAAGGACCGGCCCGAACAGTTCCTCCTTGTAGGCGTCCATCTCAGCGGTGACGTGGTCGAGCAGGGACGGGCCGGTGAAGAAGCCCTCCTCGTGGCCGTCGACCTTCAGCCCACGCCCGTCGACGACCAAGGTGGCGCCCTGGGTGGCCGCGGTGCCGACTGCGTTCTCGACACGCTCCTGGGCGGCCTTGGTGACCAGGGGGCCCATCTCCGTGCCGGGCACGTCGCCGGGACCGACCTTCACCTCGCGGGCCTTGCGCTCCAGGACCTCGACCAGCCCGTCCGCGGCGTCGCCGACCGCGACGGCCACGGAGACGGCCATGCAGCGCTCACCGGCGGAGCCGTAGGCGCCGGCGGTGATGTGGTTCGCGGCGAATTCCAGGTCCGCGTCCGGGAGAACGACGGCGTGGTTCTTGGCGCCGCCGAGGGCCTGGACCCGCTTGCCGTGCGAAGTGGCCTGCTCGTGCACGTACTTGGCGATCGGCGTCGATCCGACGAAGGAGACGGCCTCGATGCCGGGGTGGGTGAGGATGGCGTCGACCGCTTCCTTGCCGCCGTGCACGACGTTGAAGACGCCGTCCGGAAGACCTGCCCTCCTGTACAGCTCGGCGACGAAGTTCGCCGCCGAGGGGTCGCGTTCGGAGGGCTTGAGGATGAAGGTGTTGCCGGTGGCGATGGCGATGGGGTGCATCCACAGCGGCACCATCGCGGGGAAGTTGAAGGGGGTGATGCCCGCCACCACGCCGAGCGGCTGGCGGAAGTTGTGCACGTCCACGCCACGCGAGACCTGGTCGGAGAAGCTGCCCTTGAGGACGTCACCGAGGCCGCAGGCGAACTCCACGACCTCACGGCCGCGGGTGATCTCGCCGCGGGCGTCGTCGACCGTCTTGCCGTGCTCGGCGGAGATGATCCGGCCCAGCTCCTCTTCGTGCTCCACCAGCAACTGGCGGAAGGCGAACATGACCTGGGTGCGCTGGGTGAGGGACGACTCCGACCAGGTCTCGAAGGCGCGGGAGGCCGCCTGGACCGCCGTGTCGACGTCGGTGGCGCCGCCGAGGACGACCTGGGCCTGCTCCTGTCCGGTGGCCGGGTTGAACACCGGCTGGGTGTCGGAAGCGGAGCCCGGGTTGGGGGAGCCGTTGATCCAGTGCTCGATGGTCTTCACGGTGCGGGTTTCCTTTGCGGGGACGGGTCTTACAGGTAGTGGCGCTGGGTCGTCTTGTGGGCGGCGTAGGTGTCGTACGCGCTGCGAGTGGACTCCAGGGCGGAGGTCTGGCTGACCGGGACGTCCCACCAGCCGTGGCCGGGCGGGTTGGGCCCGTAGAGGTCGGTCTCGACGTGCACGACGGTGGTGCGGGTGGCGGCCTTGGCCTTCTCCATCGCGGAGCGGAACTCCTCGACCGAGGTGGCGTGCAGGACGTCCGCGCCCAGGGAGGAGGCATTCGAGGCCAGGTCGACCGGCAGCACGTCGCCGTCGAGCTGTCCTGAATCGCCGTTGCGGTAGCGGTACTTGGTGCCGAACCGCTGCGAGCCGAGCGACTCGGACAGGGCGCCGATGGAGGCGAAGCCGTGGTTCTGGACCAGGACGATGATGACCTTCAGGCCTTCGGAGACCATGGTCACGATCTCCTGCGCCATCATCAGATAGGAGCCGTCACCGACCAGCACGACGACCTCGCGGGAGTGATCGGCCATCTTGGCGCCGACACCGGCCGCGACCTCGTAGCCCATGCAGGAGTAGGCGTACTCGACGTGGTACGCCTTGGGGTCGCTCGCACGCCACAGCTGCTGGAGGTCGCCGGGCATGGAGCCGGCCGCGTTGATGACCACAGCGCGCTCGTCGAGCACGGAGTTGAGCGCGCCGAGAATCTCGGTCTGGGCGGGCAGCGGTCCGTGGCCGATGGTGAAGCACCGGTCCTCGATCTCCCTGGTGCGGGCGATGAGGTGGCGGGTGCGCTCGCGGTATGTCGGGTCGACCTCCCAGTCCGTGAGCGCACCGGCGAGGGCCTGGATGCCGAGGCGGGCGTCGGCGACCAACGGCTCGGCAGAGTGCTTGACGGCGTCCAGGCGGGCCACGTTGAGGTTGACGAAGGTGACGTCCGGGTGGGCGAAGACGGTATGGCTGGCGGTGGTGAAATCGGAGTAGCGGGTGCCGATGCCGAGGACGACGTCGGCTTCCTTCGCGAGCTCGTTCGCCGCGTACGACCCCGTCGAGCCGATGCCCCCGACCGCGCACGGGTGGTCCCAGGGGACGGCGCCCTTGCCGGCGTGGGTGTCGGCGACCGGGACGCCGGTGGTTTCCGCGAACGCCTGCAGCGCGGTCTCCGCACCGGAGTACACGGCACCCCCACCGGCCACGATGAGCGGCTTGCGGGCGCCGCGCAGCAGGCGGGCGGCCCGCTCGACGGCGGCCGGCTCCGGGACCGGGCGGCCCACGTGCCACACCCGCCGCCGGAAGAGGGGCAGGGGCCAGTCGTGGGCCTCGGCCTGCACGTCCTGCGGCAGCGCGAGCGTGACGGCCCCGGTCTCCACCGGGTCGGTCAGCACCCGCATCGCGGCCAGGGCGGCCGGGATCAGCTGCTCGGGGCGCGAGATGCGGTCGAAGTACTTGGAGACTGCGCGGAAGGTGTCGTTGACGGTGACGTCGCCGCCGCGGGTGTCCTCCAGCTGCTGCAGCACCGGGTCGGCGGCGCGGGTGGCGAACATGTCGGACGGCAGCAGCAGCACGGGGATCCGGTTGGTGGTGGCCAGTGCCGCACCGGTGATCATGTTGGTGGAGCCGGGGCCGGTGGAGGCGGTGCAGGCGAAGGTGGCCAGCCGGTCGCGCATTTTCGCGTAGGCGACGGAGGCATGGACCATGCCCTGCTCGTTACGGGCCAGGTAGTAGGGCAGATCCGCCTCGCCGGTGGTGGCGGCCTGCAGGAGGGCCTGCCCGATCCCGGCCACGTTGCCGTGGCCGAAGATGCCCCACACCCCGGGGATGAGCCGCTGTTCCTGCCCGTCGCGCTCGCTGTACTGGTTCGCGAGGAAGCGCACCAGAGCCTGCGCGGTGGTCAGCCGGACGGTGTTCATCGCTGCGTGAGTCCTTCGAAGGGAAGCCGGTCGTCCATGTCCTGGGACTCCCAGGTGGTGCGGACCCAGCCGTGGGCGGGGTCGTCGCAGATCAGCCAGGCGCGGTCCTGGCCGGGGCCGGCCATGACGTTGAGGTAGTAGAGGTCGTAGCCGGGCGCGGCGATGGACGGTCCGTGCCAGCCGTGCGGGATGAGGACGGTGTCACCGGAGCGGACCTCGGCGAGCACGTCGATGGGCCGCTCGGCGGTGCCGTAGACCCTCCCCCACGCTCGGCTTCGCTCGCGCGGGGGCACCCCCAGGTAGCCGAAGCCGTTCCCGTCTCCCGCGACCTGGAAGTAGTAGATCTCCTCCAGCTCCGACTCCACGTCCTGCCGCGCCTCGTCGTGCTTGTGCGGCGGATACGACGACCAGTTGCCGCCGGGTGTGAGCACCTCGCAGACCAGTAGCTGCTCGGCGTCGAAGGTGGCGGGCAGGCAGTAGTTGTTGACCTGCCTCGAACACGCCCCCGAGCCGCGGAGCTCTACGGGCACGTCCTCCTTGGGCCCGTACCGAGCGGAGAGTGAGCTCCGCTCGGTACGGGCGGAGGGCAGCGCGAACAGACCTCCCTGTGCGCTGCTGATCAGGGCCTCCGTCTCGGGAGGCAGATAGGCGAAGTCGGTGACCGAGGCGAACACACCGGTCCTTCCTTCGAGTTCGAAGATCCTGGCGTCCGTGGTGACGGTGCAGGAGCCGGTCAGTGGCAGGACCAGGAACTCGGAGTCCCCGGTGGACAGGGCGTGTGCCTGGCCCGGCCTCAGGGTCAGGATCCTGAGGCCGGAGTATCCCCAGCCCGCCGACTCGGGCGTGACCAGGAGGTCGTAGGGCCCGTCGGCGGAAGTGCCCCTGGGCAGGTGGTACTTGCTGGTGTCGCTCACAGCAGGCTCACCGCCTTGTCGACGGCTCCGGCCACGTCGCCGCCCGCCGGATAGAGCAGGGAACGGCCTACGACCAGGCCCTGCGCGGTGGGCTGCTTGAGCGCCTTGCCCCAGGAGGCGAACGCCGCCTCCGGGTCGGTCACCTCACCACCCAGCAGCAGCGCCGGGAGGGTCGAGGAGGCCAGGACGCGCTCCATGCCGGCGACGACCGGCAGCTTGAGCCAGGTGTAGGCGGTACGCCGGCCCAGCCCGGACGCGATCGTGACGGACTTGACGACGGCGTCCGTCGACAGGTCGTTGCGGATCCCGCCGTCCTTCCATGCCGACATGAACGGCTCGACCATGGCGATGAGTCGACGGTCATTGAGTTCATTGACGGCGCGCGCGGTCTCGGACAGGGCGCCCGGGGTGGCCGGGTCGTCGAGGGCGACGCGAGTGAGCATCTTGCCGCCGTCGAAGCCCATCGCGGCGATGGTCTCGGCGTCGTAGCCGGTGAACCTGTCGTCGATCTCGAACACCGAACCCGCGAGCCCGGCCCGGTTCATGGAACCGAAGACGCTCTTGCCGTCGAGGACGCCGAGCAGCAGGAGGTCCTCGAGAATGTCGGCGGTGGCCAACACCCCAGTCACCCCAGGGCGTTCCAGGGCGGTGCACAACCGGTCGAGGAGTTCGAAGCGGTCGGCCATGGCGGTCGGGTCGGAGCCGACACCGTTCGCGCCCCGTGCCGGATGGTCGGCCGCGATGATCATCGCCTTGCCGTGCTCGCCCAGCAGCGACGGGGCCCTGATACGGCGGGCCGCGGCGGCCGCGATGGCGCCGGGGTCGCCCACGCGGGCGGACACGATCCGGCTCAGCTTCTCAGACTGCACGGGTCACCTCATCGAGCTTGGTAATGACTTCAGCCTCGGTCGGCATGGCGTCCGAGCAGGACAGACGGCCGGCGACGAGGGCACCGGCGGCGTTGGCGAAGGACACCGTGCGGCTCATGTCCCAGCCGGAGAGCAGACCGTGGCACAGGGCACCGCCGAAGGCGTCACCGGCACCGAGGCCGTTGACCACGTCGACCGGCATCGGGGGGATCTCGGCGACCGCTCCGCTGCGGTCCATGGCCAGTACGCCCTTCGGGCCCTGCTTGACCACCGCCAGCTCCACGCCCGCGGCCAGCAGGGCGTTCGCGGCGGCGTAGGGTTCGCGCTCGCCGGTGGCGACCTCGCACTCGTCGAGATTGCCGACCGCCACCGTGCTGTGCCGCAGCGCCTCGGCGTAGTACGTCCGCGCCCGGGCGGGGTCGGCCCAGAACATCGGCCGCCAGTCCAGGTCGAACACCGTCGTGCCCGCCTTCGCCCGGCGCTCCAGCGCGGCCAGCGTGGCCGAGCGGCTGGGCTCCTCGCTCAGCCCGGTGCCCGTCATCCAGAAGACCACCGCGTCCCGGACCGCGCCCAGGTCCAGCTCACCGGCGGCGATGTCCAGGTCGGGCGCCTTGGGCAGGCGGTAGAAGTACAGCGGGAAATCATCCGGCGGGAAGATCTCGCAGAACGTCACCGGGGTCGGCGCGATGTCCGACGTACCGACGAAGCGGCTGTCGACGCCGTAGCCGGCCAGCGCGGTGCGCACGAAGCCGCCGAACGGGTCCCGGCCGGTCTTCGTGATCACCGCGGCCGTACGCCCGTAGCGCGCCGCGGCCACCGCGACATTGGTCGGGCTGCCGCCCAGGTACTTGCCGAACGAGGTGACCTCGGCCAGCCCCACGCCTGTCTGGAGCGGGTACACATCCACTCCCACGCGGCCCATGGTCAGCACTTCGAACGGCATAACGTTGGTTTCCCTTCGTTCCGGAGACGCCGGTGAGCTGTTGCGGGTGAGTTCCTGCCGCGCTCTACTAGCGCGCTCTAGTGCAAGTACGATGACCCCAGTTCAAATGTCATGTCAATAGGTTGTTGCCAGAAGATTTCTTGATCACCGCCAGGGTGGGCGGCGTCGGAGGGTGGATTCACGGTGGATGCATCGGGCAAGCAGCGGCCCACGATGGCGGACGTCGCCGCGAAGGCCGGCGTATCGCGGGCGCTCGTCTCGATCGTGTTCCGCAACCAGCCGGGCGCGAGCGAGGAGACCAGGCAGCGGGTGCTGCGGGTCGCCGACGAGATCGGCTACCGGCCCGACAGCGCGGCCCGGCTGCTGGCGCGTGGCCGCAGCCGCACGCTCGGCGTGATGTTCACCGTCCAGCAGACCTTCCACACCAACCTGATCGAGGGGATCTACCCCGAGGCCGAGCGGCTCGGCTACGAGGTCCTGCTCTCCGGCGCCACTTCGGGCCGCAGCGAGGAGAAGGCCGTGGAAGCGCTGCTCAGTCACCGCTGCGAGGCGGTGATCCTGCTCGGCTCCTTCGCCGAACCCGACTTCCTGGCCGAACTGGGGCGCCGCACGGTCGCGGTCTCCGTCAGCCGCAGGGTCGCGCATGCGCAGGTGGATTTCGTGCACTCCGCCGAGGCCAAGGGGGTGCGCCAGGCGATGGACCACCTCGTGGAGCTGGGACACCGCAGGATCGTGCACGTCGACGGCGGGCGCGGCCCCGGCTCGGCCGAACGGCGGCGCGCCTACCGGGCGGCGATGCGCCGCCATGGCCTGGAGGCCGAGGAACGTGTCATCCCCGGCGAGCACACCGAGCAGTCCGGCATCGAGACCGGGCGTCTGCTGCTGACGGAGCGCGAGGAGGGGCGCCCGCTGCCGTCGGCGGTCCTGGCGGGCAACGACCGCAGCGCGATGGGCCTGTTGATGTCCCTGACCCGCGCGGGCGTCGAGGTTCCGCGCGACATGTCCGTGGTCGGCTACGACGACAGCCATCTCTCCCACCTGATGCCGATCGGGCTGACCACCGTGCGCCAGGACGCGGGACTCATGGCCGAGCACGCCGTCCGCTTCGCGGTGGAACGCCTGGAGGATCCTCAACGCGAGCCGCGGGAGGCCGTGGTGGAGCCGAAGCTGGTGGTACGGGGGACCAGCGGGCCGCCGACGAAGCGCTGATGCCGTGCGGCGGTCAGGCCGCCGGTGGGGGCTGGGGTGCCGCCTCTCCCCGGACCGCTCCTGAGTCCTCGTCGGGCAAGGAGATACCGCACCTTCGGCGGATCTCGTCCATCACCCGAAGTGTGGACACGGAGTCGTCCAGCGGCCGGAGCGGCGTCTGGAGCCGTCCGGCGCCGATGCATCGGGCCACCTCCGCCGCCTCGAAGTGCAGGGCGTCGTGTGCGGTGCGCGCTTCGCCGTACGACAGCGGTGTCCCGCCGCCGGCCGGGGTGAGGAGCACCTCGCCTGGTTGGTAGAAGGGGCCCGACAGGCTCAGGGTGGCATGGGTTCCGGCGACCGTGGCCGTGGTGGGCGTGTCGCTGAACAGCGTGGTGTGGACGATGCCCTGGCCGCCGTCCGCGTCGCGGAGGAGGGCGGCGGTCTGGCCGTTGACGCCCGCCGGGTGGGGCTGGGCGAAAGCCTGCACTTCCACCGGCTCGCCGAGGACCGACACGGCGAAGGAGACCGGGTACGTGCCCAGGTCGAGGAGGGGCCCGCCGGCCAGATCAGGGCGGAGAATGCGGTGGCCGCCCGCGAAGTGCTCGCCGTGGTCGGCCAGCACGGTGCGGATGCCACCGAGGACACCGGCGCCGAGGATCTGCCGTACGACGTCGAATCTGGGCAGGAAGAAGGTCCACAACGCCTCGGCGCAGAACAGGCCGCGCTCCGTGGCCAGTCGGGCGATCTCCGCGGCCTGGTAGGCGTTGAGCGCGAGCGGCTTCTCTACGAGCGTGTGCTTGCCGGCCATGAGGGAGATCCGGGCGCAGTCGAGGTGGGCGGTGTGCTCCGTGGCAACGTAGACGACGTCGACGTCCGCCGCGGCTGCCAGCTCCTCGTAGGAGCCATAGGCGTGCGGGATGCCGTGGCGGCCCGCGAACTCCTTTGCGCGGGCGCCGTCACGCGACGCGACGGCCGTAAAAATCTGGCGGGTGTGGCGCTGGACGGAGGCGATGAAGCGTTCGGCGATCCAGCCGGTGCCCAGAACACCCCAGCGCAGCACGGGCGCTTCCATCGACGCCGGAGTGCGCGGAGCGGGAAGGGCGGTGGGAAAGGCGGGCATGCTCAGACCTCCGGGACCCGGACGGCGACGCTGCGGCCCCCGTTCTTCATGGACGTGATGACGGCCTCTGCCACCGCGCTCGCCACCAGGCCGTCGTCCGCGGTCGCGAGGGGAGAGGGCGTGCCGGAGGCGACCGCGTCGATCCAGGTCTGGAGTTCGAGGCGGTAGGCGTCGGCGAACCGGGGGCGCCAGTCGGCCGGGTAGCCGCGGGACCGAGCACGGGCGACGTCGGTGACGACGCGCGCGGGGTGAGCCAGGGCCAAAGTGCCGCGCTCGCCCACCACTTCGCAGCGGATGTCATAGCCGTAACCGGCGTTGAGGAACACCTCGACGGTGGTCAGCGCGCCGCCGGCGGTGCGCAGCAGCATCAGTTGCGGGTCGCGCAGGCCAGTGGCCGTGCTCGTGGAGCGGCCGGCGTGCCAACTCACCTCCTCGATTGCAGAGTCGAGCAGCCAGGGCACAGTGTCGAACTCGTGGACGGCCGACCCGGTGATGCTGAGCTCGTCCGTGGCACCGGGAGCTGAGAAGACCCCGCGGCTGACACAGTGCAACAGCAGAGGCGACCCGCAGACACCATCCGCGATCGCATCCCTGAGCTCCGTGTACGCGGGGTCGAAGCGGCGCATGAAACCCAGCGAGATCAGCCGCCCGCCCATGTGCCGCTCCTCTCGTACGACACGGACGCACTCGGCCGGCGTGGGGGCGAGGGGCTTCTCGCACAGCACGGGTTTCCCGGCCCGTACAGCCGCGACGGTCAGATCGGCGTGGGTGGTGTCGTGCGAGGCGATGACGACGGCGTCGACCGCCGGGTCGGCTATCAGGCCATAGGGGTCATCGGTCGCACGCGCTCCGGGTACGGGGTCCGTGACGGTGGCGGCCCGTTCCTGGTCGGTGTCGGCGACCATGGTGACCGCGGCCCCGGAGACATGACGGTGCAGGGTGTTCACGTGATCGGCGCCCATGTTGCCGGCGCCGATCACTCCGACGCGTACGGTGCTCATGCGAGGCTTTTCCCCTGTTCCCTTGGATGTCGGTGGGCGCCTTCGGCCAGGTGGCCTGGGAGCGACGTCTCGTGGCCGGACCGTGGACGCCCACCTGGCATGTGTGGACAGTTGACGCGTGCGCCGTTGTCAGGGCGCGGTCGCCTCGCCGTTGGCGGCCACGGGTGCGGTGAGGTCTGCCTCTTCGGGGAGGGCTTCGGTGTCGACGCCGCGGACCTGGGAGAGCTCGTGCTTGAGCGCGGCGAGTTCGGCGCCGCCGGCCATGTGGTTGGTGAGTTCTTCGAGGGTGATCTGGTCGCGGGCGGCGGACAGTTCCATGGTGCCCAGGCGCAGGACGCTGAAGTGGTCGCCGACCATGTAGGCGTGGTGCGGGTTGTGGGTGATGAAGATGACGCCCAGGCCGCGGTCGCGGGCGGCGGCCACGTACTTGAGCACCACGCCGGACTGCTTGACACCCAGGGCTGCGGTGGGCTCGTCCAGGATCAGGACGCGGGCGCCGAAGTAGACGGCGCGGGCGATCGCGACGCACTGGCGCTGGCCGCCGGAGAGCGTGCCGATGGGCTGTTCGAGGTCGTCCAGGACGATACCCATCTCGCGCAGCTCGTGGTCGGCCGTCTGCTTCATCTGCTCGATGTCGAGGCGGCGGATCGGCCAGGGGCCCTTGGTGATCTCGGAGCCGAGGAAGAAGTTGCGCCACACCGGCATCAGCGGGACCACGGCCAGGTCCTGGTAGACGGTGGCGATGCCCTTGTCGAGGGCCTCGCGCGGGGTGGTGAAGTGCACCGGTTCGCCGTCGACGAGGAACTCACCCTCTGTGTGCTGGTGCAGCCCAGAGATGATCTTGATCAGGGTGGACTTGCCGGCGCCGTTGTCGCCCAGGACGCAGGTGACCTGGCTGGGGCGCACGGCGAGGTCGACGCCGTGCAGGGCTCGGATGTTGCCGTAGGCCTTGCCTGCGTTACGCAGTTGGACGATCAGGCGGTCGGCGTCGTCGGGGACATTGGGGGCGAGGACGGCACCGTGGGTGCCGCTTGCGTGGTTCGTCATAGGGGTCACCTCCGGGCCGCTGTGCGCTGGACCCACTGATTGATCAGGACGGCGCCGAGCAGCATCACGCCGAGGAAGGCCTTGAACCAGTCCGGGTTCCAGTTGGCGTAGACGATGCCCTGCTGGACCATGCCGAACATGAACGCCCCGAAGACCGGTCCGATCGCGCTGCCGGCGCCGCCGGTCAGCAGGCACCCGCCGATCACCGCCGCGGAGATGTAGATCAGTTCCTGGCCCACGCCCTCGCCGGACTGCACGGTGTTGAAGGAAAAGAGGTTGTGCATCCCGATGAACCAGGCGCCGAAGCCGACCAGCATGAACAGCGAGATCTTGGTGAAGGCCACCGGCACGCCGACGGCTCGCGAGCTGTCCTTGTTGCCGCCGACGGCGAAGGTCCAGTTGCCGTACCTGGTGCGCAAGAGCACCCAGGTCGCGATCGCGGCGAACAGCAGCCACCAGAAGATGGTGATCTTCACCTGGACGCCGCCGATGTCGAAGCTGGAGGCGAAGACCTTCTTGGCGCTGTTGAAGCCGTCCATGTCGCTGATGTCGTCGGTGGCGACGTTGCCGGTGACGAGCTTGGTCACCGCGAGGTTCACGCCCTGCAGGATCAGGAAGGACCCCAGGGTGACCAGGAAGCTGGGCAGGCCGGTCTTGACCACGAGCCAACCGTTGAGGAAGCCGATGCCCAGGGAGACGAGGAGGGCGGCGATCACGCCGACCCAGACGTTCATGGTCAGTTGGTAGCTGAGCATGCTCGCGGTGATGGCGGAGGTGATCACAGCGACGCCGGCCGACAGGTCGAACTCGCCGCCGATCATCAGCAGCGCCACCGGGACAGTCATGATGCCGAGGGTCGACGACTGGTAGAGGATGTTCGCCATCGAGCCGGCGTCGCGCACGGGCGGCGCCGAGATCAGGAAGAACACGTACACGGCGGCGGCGCCGAGAAAGACGCCAACATCGGGCCTGGCCAGCGCCCTCAGCGTGAGGGTACGTTGCATGGTCCTGCCGTCGGTTTCCTTCGGGCCGGGGGCCGGCGGTGTGTTCACCGCCGGCTCGGCGTGCTGGGCCATGCTCATCACCGGGTCCCGTTCGCGGCGAACTTGGCGACCGTGTCGACGTTGGTCTTGTCGATGAAGGCCGGGCCGGTGAGGACGGGCGCGGTACTGCCGCCGCTGAAGTTGCCGTTCGTCTTGTACAACCAGATGGCGTCGACGGCGAGGTAACCCTGCAGATACGGCTGCTGGTCCACGGCGAACTCGACCTTGCCGTCCTGGACGGCCTTCACCAGGTCCCTGTTGAGGTCGAAGGTGGCGAGCTTGGCCTTGCTGCCAGCATCGGACAACGACTGGACCGCCGTCAGGGCGATCGGGGCGCCGAGGGTGACCAGCTGGTCGATGGACGAGTCCTGCTTGAGTTTGGCGGTGATCGTCGACTTCACCGACGGCATGTCCGTGCCGTTGACGTAAAGGATGTCCGTCTTGCCGCTGAAGCCCTTCTTCAAGCCGGCGCAGCGGGCCTCCAGGGCGACCTGCCCCTGCTCCTGGATTACACACAGGGCGTGCTTGGCGCCGAGCTGGTTCAGGCGCTGGCCGAAGGCCTGGCCCGCGATGTTCTCGTCCTGGCCGAAGTACTCGAGCATGCCGAGCTTCTTCCAGTCGCCGACGCCGGAGTTGAAGCCGACGACGGGGATGCCGGCCGCGGCGGCCTTGGCCACGACGTCCTTCATGGCGGTGGGCTTGGCGGCGGTCAGGGCGATGCCGTCGACCTTCTGGTCGATGGCGTTCTGGACCAGGTTGGCCTGGTTGCCCGCGTTTGGGTCGCTGGAGTAGACAAGCTTGATGTTGTCCTTGGCGGCCGCGGCCTGGGCGCCCTTGCGGACCAGGTCCCAGAACGTGTCGCCGGGGGAGGCGTGGGTGACCATGGCCACCGTCATACGCGGGGTAGTGGCCTTGCCCGCCGAGGCGGCCGCGTTGCCTTCCTCGGACTTCTTTCCGCCCGAGCTGCTGGAACAGCCGGCGGCCAGCAGGGTTCCGGCCAGGACGGTAGCGGTGAGGACCGCGGCTCGGTGGTTTCTGTGCATGTCCCTTGCACCTCGCTGTGCTCGTCGGGGTGGAGTCGGTGATGAGCGGAAGCGCGTCCGACGTCGGTGGTCGATCCCTGATCACCGAGAAACGAGGCGGCGCGCGGATGGCATGTATGTGTCGTGCGTGACGGCACTTCTGCGGCGGTCGTAGGTGTGGACCACCTGTTCAGAGACTGGAGCGCTTTAGTAGCGCGCTCTAGTTGGAGAGACTATGGAGCCGCCCCGCACGGATGTCAACGGGTATGTCAGGACGTACCAACAAAGTGTCCCGAATGAAATTCACGCACGAATCCCGCCACCGACGGGCGGCACCCACCACGCGGGTGGGCAACTCGGGGGCGAGGACCCTATGCGTTCAGCAGGGCGGCGGCATCCCGCAGGCAACCGGGCTCGACTTCGGCGGCGGATCGGGTCCCATGAAGCCGGGCAGGGGCCCAGAAGGCCGGGTGTGTCTGCCCGGGGCGTGCATCCGCTGGCGGTGCATGTTCCCTGAACAAGGGCAGGCCATCGCGCAAGTTCTCCCTGGTGAACGGGCGGTTCAACCGGAGGAGCACGCGATGGCCTTGCCCCGGTCTGAGTCGATGCGGCTGCGGGAGTCACTCCGTCGGGCCGATGGAGTTGAAGCAATTAGAGTGGTGTCCGAGCGCATCCTGCGGGAGCTGATCGAGGTCGAGGCCCACCGATGTGATCGGTGCCGGGCCTCGTGAGCAGTCCGAGACGCGCACGACGTGGCGCAACGGCCACCGGGAGAGGGCGCTGACCACGCAGGCCGGTGACCTGCACCTGAAGATCCCGAAGGTGCGGAGCGGGCCGTTCTTCCCGTCGCTGCTGGAACGCCGGCGGCGGATCGACCAGGCGTTGTTCGCCGTGGTGATGGAGGCATACGTGCAGGGAGTCTCGACGCGCTCGGTCGGCCTCCACGACCGACCTGGACGCCGCCCGGATCTTGCTGGCAACGGCGAAGACCCGCTTGCGGCGGCTGTCGCGGGTCTGGGCCGACGGCGGTTACACCGGCCACCTCGAGGATTGGACCGCCGGGCATCTCAGCCTCGTCCTCGACGTCGTCCGCCGCAGTGACGACGTCGCCGGTTTTCCGGTCTTGCCCCGCTGCTGGGTCGTGGAAAGAATCTTTGCCTGGCTCCTGCCCAGCCGGCGTCTGGGCCGTGACTACGAGCGGCGCACCGAAGCCGGCGGAACCGGCATCCTGTGGTCGATGAGAACGCTGATGAGCCGCCGTCTGGCCGCTCGGCACAAACATCGAGGGCCCACCGCTGGTTGGATCCGACGTGGCAGGCCCACAGGACTCTTGCGTGCCTCCACCGTTTCGAGGTTCAAGAGGTGGTCGTCCGGGCCGGGGCTCGTGGGCCCGCCGACGTGCACAAGCGACTCTGCATCGCCCGGAAGTACATCGGCCTGGCGATCGAGCACGAGACGGCCGGACGCCCGCTCAGCGCGCAGCACGCGCTGCACCAGGTCCTCCCGGAACTCGTAACCGACGCGGACGGCACTGCGGAGGAGGCCGACCGCCTCGCAATGACCATCCGCTCGGGCGGTGCGAGCGCCTCCGGGCTCGGGCTCGTCTTAATGTTTACCGGCTTCATGGCCCAAGCGGTCGCGGATGACCGTCAGCGGCGTGAAAGCACTCGCAGCGGAAGCGCGAGTCACCTCGGAGCAATGCCTCCAACCTCCGCCCACGCCCTGGCCTACCTGACGCTCGCTTCTACGGTCCTCGACGTTCCCGACCCTGACAGAGGTGCACGTTTGCTAGCTCCCTGGGCCCGGCGCATGGCGGATCTTCAGCGGGCCGCTGGTGTCGGGGACCGGCTTCGCAGGATGCGCCGCCCCGCTGTCCTGGACCAGATGACGGCTGTTGTCGCCCCGCGTCCTTCGCGTGTCGTCGGCGCCCTCGTAGCGGTCACGCCCGTGGGCATCAGCCCCTGTCACGTTCCTCATCTCGTTGACGCTGCCGATTACGGTGACCTGGTGGCCGCCCATCTGCCCGGCACCAGTCCGCTGTGGGGAAGACGCTTCACCGCCCTGGCTCTTGCCCGGCTGGCAGGTGCCTCCAGTTGGCCGCAGGCGGCCGCAGTGCTGGGCATGGACAGTGACAAGGCCGCGCGTGCCGCCACCCGAGTTGTCCAGCGAATCTCAGACCCGGACTCGTTCTGGAAGACGGTGAGAGTGGTCGCCGAGCGACTTCAGGGGCGCGGGCTGGTCGACTACGCCGCGCGCAGAGCCACCCTCGCCGACTTGTGCGTACTCCCCAACGGCGCTCTCACTCCCGTCTTCCGGCCCCTTGGGATGGCTGTCACTCCTCAGCGACGGCGCCATGCCGCGGCCTGGGTCTGGCAGCGCCTTACCGCTGGCGATCCGCTCGAGGCGCCCGCCTATACCGAGGATTGGGGCACCACCACAGCAGAGTCGATGCGCGCGGGCTGGTGGCGCTTCCACACACGTCTGCCCGCCCCAGCCGCAACCGCCCTCGCTTCCTGGCTCACGGCGCGGACCCCGCCATCGCCAGCGCAGCCGCAGAAAACATCGCCCCCTATGACCTCTACGGTCTAGGAACCTCGGTTGACAGCGGCTCCGCTAACCCGCTGTTGATCGCAGGTGCGATCCATCTAGGGCTCCAGCTCGTCACCGGAGGCGACTACCGCGCCAAAGCTGAAAGGTTCGCCGAACTCGCGCAGCAAAGGATTAGGGACCTCCCACGCTCGTGGGCTTTCGATCCGCCGAAAGTGTCACTGGCGCAAAGCGACATGATGCCTCCTACTCTCTTCAGAGCCCTCGGTGAGCGAGGGCTGCTACGCGACAGCCTGGCCTGGCACACGTCTGCGCACTGAACTGATCGGTGCGCAGATCAGCGATCACGGCTACGCGGAAAAGAGTTCAGTCCCCAGGTCACCGCCCCGCCGACTGAACTCTTTTCCCTCGTCCGACAGAAGGCACCGCGGGCGGGGCGGCGGCCGGTTCGTACTGGTCGGCCTCGTCCCCGGGCAGCAGCACCTCCTCGTAGCGGCCCAGAGCCAGCATCACGCCGAGCATGAGGAGCGGAATCATCACAGCGAGCAACGCCATGGCCTGTCCTTCTGCAGGAAATGTGCGCGGAGGGTGCGAGCCGGGTCTCCCGGCATCGGGGGCGCAAACCCCGTGTCGGCCCGCGGTCCTCGGGTACGCGGTGCGGACCCCGAAGATGTGGAGGGAGACATGCAGCGAGGCAGCGACCGGCTGAGCCGCCACCGTGACGACGAGATGAAGCACGAACTGCAGGGTCTGCTGCGGTCCGGGCACCCCACCCGGGCCGAGGAGTGGAACGACCCCGAACCGACCGCCGACGACGATCCGGAGATCGCGGGCGGCCCGGTGTCACCGCGCGCCGGGGCGTCGCTGGAAGCGGTCCGGCTGGAGCTGGCCCGCCACCTGGGCCGCCACTCGTTCCCCGCGAGCACCGGCGACCTGGCGCACGTCCTGCGCCAGGAGAACGCGCCCGACGCCCTCATCGAGGCCATGGGTCGGATGCCGCGCAAGGAGCGCCACGCCAATCTCGAGGAACTCGCGCGGGCACTGACCCGTGGGCCGGGCACCGCCCCGGAGGGAGACCGGCAATGACGGCCGAGTTCGTGAAGGACGTGATGACGGCCGGCGTGGTCGCCGTCCGCCCGGACGCCTCGCTGGTCGAGGCGGCGCAGCTGATGCGCGCCCAGAACATCGGCGACGTCCTGGTGGCCGACGGGCAGCACGTCGTCGGCGTGCTCACGGACCGGGACATCGCGGTCCGCGCCGTCGCCGACGGCGCGGACCCGCTGACCGTGAGCGCCCAGGCCGTGTGCACTCCCGACCCGGTACTGGTGGCTCCCGACGACCCGGTGTCGGCGGCGGTCGCGCTGATGCGGGCGCACGCCGTGCGACGGCTGCCGGTGGTCGAGGACGGGCTGCCGGTCGGGGTGGTGAGCCTCGGTGACCTCGCCGAGGCGCAGGACCCGGACTCGACGCTCGCCGACATCAGCCGGGCCGAGCCGGGCGAGGAGCGCGGCGGGGACGGACGGGAGGTGCTGTGAGCCGGCTCCGCGACCAGGCCGCCGACATCGCCGCCACCGGCACCACCGTGGACGTCGGCGACGCGACCACCCGTTACCTGCTGTACGGGCTGCTGCCCAGCTGGTTCGTGCCCGGTCTCGCCGACTGGGCGATGCACCGGCGCACCCGTATCGAGGACACCGCGGGGACCAAGGAGTCCCTGATCCACTCACTCATGATGGCCGAGGTCGGCCTCCCCATCGCGCTGACCCTGCGCTACGAGGTGAATCCGCTGCTGCTGAGCGTGCAGCTGGGCGGGGCCGCCGTGCACGAGGCCACCGCGCTGTGGGACGTACGCACGGCCGTCGACAGCGACCGCGAGGTCAAGCCCGTCGAGCAGCACATCCACAGCTTTCTGGAGTCGCTGCCCTTCGGTGCGCTGGCCTCGCTGATGTGCCTGCACGCCGACCAGGTGAAGTCGCTCCTGCGAGGCGGCCGGGACGACCCGGAAGCCTGGCGGCTGGTACCGCGTCGGCGGCCGCTGTCGCCCGGCTATCTCGCCGGCATCGGCGCCGCGATCGGTGTCTGTGTGCTGCTGCCGTACGGCGAGGAGCTGCTGCGCTGTCGGCGTGCGGCCAGGGCAAGGAAGAAGGGCGCGAGCGACGAGGCCCGCTGGCGGGCGCCGCGCCCCAAGAAGCTTTTCAGGAAAGGTCGTTGAACCATCATGCGCATTGCGTTCCTGACGGCACCCGAAGGTGTCGAGCAGATCGAGCTCACCGATCCGTGGCAGGCGGCGAAGGACGCGGGCCATGAACCGGTGCTCGTCTCGACGAAGGCGGGCCGGATCCAGGCCTTCGAGCACCTCGACAAGGCGGACACGTTCCCCGTGGACGAGGTGGTGGGCGAGACGTCGGCCGACTCCTTCGGCGGGCTGGTCCTGCCGGGCGGCGTGGCCAATCCGGACCTCCTGCGGATGGACGAGAAGGCCGTGGCGTTCGTCCGGGACTTCTTCGAGCGGGGCCTGCCGGTGGCAGCGATCTGTCACGCCCCCTGGACGCTGGTCGAGGCGGACGTCGTCCGGGGCCGGGTACTGACCTCCTGGCCGAGCCTGCGGACGGACATCCGCAACGCGGGCGGCACCTGGGTGGACGAGCAGGTGAAGATCTGCGACCACGGCTCCAACAAGCTGGTCACCAGCCGTAGGCCGGACGACCTCAAGGCGTTCTGCGAGGCGTTCCTTGACGTGTTCGCCGAGGAGGCCGCCTGATGGACCCCGCAGACCACAAGCAGCGCCAGAGCGAGAGGTTTCACGCGGACGACCCGGCCGCCGGACCGCTCACCACCGACCAGGGTGTGGAGGTCGACCACACCGACGACTCGCTGAGCGCCGGTGAACGCGGGCCGACGCTGATGGAGGACTTCCACTTCCGGGAGAAGCTCACCCACTTCGACCACGAGCGGATCCCGGAGCGGGTGGTGCACGCCCGGGGCGCGGGCGCCTACGGCTACTTCGAACCGTACGAGTCGTGCGCGGAGTTCACCCGTGCCGCGTTCCTCCAGGATCCGGCGGTGCGGACCCCGGTGTTCGTGCGGTTCTCGACGGTGCAGGGGCCGAAGGGCTCGGCGGACACCGTGCGGGACGTGCGCGGCTTCGCGACCAAGTTCTACACGTCGGAGGGGAATTACGACCTGGTCGGGAACAACTTCCCGGTCTTCTTCATCCAGGACGGCATCAAGTTCCCCGACTTCGTGCACGCGGTGAAGCCCGAACCGCACAACGACATCCCGACCGGCGCCTCCGCGCACGACACCCTGTGGGACTTCGTGTCGCTCCAGCCGGAGACGCTGCACGCGATCATGTGGCTGATGTCGGACCGGGCGATCCCCCGCAGCTACCGCATGATGCAGGGCTTCGGCGTGCACACCTTCCGGTTCGTGAACGCCGAGGGCCGCGGCACGTTCGTGAAGTTCCACTGGAAGCCGCGCCTCGGTGTGCACTCGCTGGTGTGGGACGAGGCGCAGGAGTGCCAGGGCCGTAATCCGGACTTCAACCGGGGCGACCTGTGGGACGCGATCGAGGCGGGCGAGTACCCGGAGTGGGAGCTGGGTGTCCAACTCGTGCCGGAGGAGGACGAGTTCGCCTTCGACTTCGATCTGCTCGACGCCACGAAGCTCATCCCGGAGGAGCAGGTGCCCATCCGGCCGATCGGCCGGATGGTGCTGGACCGCAACCCGGAGAACTTCTTCGCGGAGACCGAGCAGGTCGCCTTCCACACCGCCAACGTCGTCCCCGGGATCGACTTCACCAACGACCCGCTGCTACAGGCCCGCAACTTCTCCTACCTGGACACCCAGTTGATCCGGCTGGGCGGCCCCAACTTCGCCCAGCTGCCGGTCAACCGTCCGGTGGCGCCGGTGCGGACCAACCAGCGCGACGGCTACCACCAGAGCGCGATCCACCGGGGCACGAACTACTTCCCGAACTCGCTCGGCGGCGGCTGCCCGGCCCACGCCGGTGCGGACGGGTCGGCGTACACGCACTACGCGGAACGCGTCGACGGACACAAGATCCGGCGGCGCAGCCCGAGCTTCCAGGACCACTACAGTCAGCCCGCGCTGTTCTGGAACAGCATGGCGGACTGGGAGAAGCAACACATCGTGGACGCCTTCCGGTTCGAGCTCGGCAAGGTCGACGCGATGACGGTCCGCACCCGCACGGTCGAGCAACTTGCCAAGGTCGACGGCGAGTTGGCGGCCAAGGTGGCGGCCGGCATCGGGGTGCCGGAGCCGACCGAGAAGGTCAGCGCGTCCAAGGGGTCGTCTCCCGCCCTCAGCCTGGAGCAGGTGCGGGGCGACGGATCGATCCGCACCCGGCAGATCGCGGTTCTGGTCACCGACGGCGTCGACCCCGAACAGGTGGCGTCCGTCCGGGAGGTGCTGGCGGCCGAAGGGGCGATCGTGGAGGCGCTGGCGGCCACGGACGGCACGGTGGCGGGCGCCGACGGCGAGCGGTACACGGTCGACCGTGCGCTGCCCACCGTGGCCTCGGTGCTGTACGACGCCGTCCTGCTGCCGGGCGGGCCGGTGGGCACACCCGGGACGACCGCCGATCCGGACGCGATGCGCTTCGTCCGGGACGCCTATCGGCACGGCAAGCCGGTCGGCGCGCTCGGCTCGGGCGTCGGGATCCTGTCGGCGCTGGAACCGGAGGGGCTGCACCTGTCCACCGAGTTCCACCGGGTGGTCGCCGACCAGGGCGTGGTGTCGGACACCTCGCCGGGTGCCGCGAGCGAGGAGTTCACCCGGGAGTTCGTGACGGCCGTGGCCGCGCACCGGCACTGGAACCGGCCGCCGGTACGTCGCTGACCGACGGGCCGACCGGGCCGTAGGTCTGGGCAAACGATCAGGCCGAGGGATTTCCGAAGGTTCAGGAGCGGGGAGTCGCCGACTCTCCGCTTCCCCGTTCCCGTGCGCCTTCGCGGGTGCGGCCCGCGGCCACCGGGCGGTTCGGGTTGCGGCGCAGGAACTCGCCCTCGAGCTGCGCCATGCGGTCGTTGTGCGCCCGCAGCGCGTCGTTCGAGGCGTACAGCAGTGTGTCGTGCCGCGTGCGGTGGATGGTCTCCAGCTCCTTCATGAGCTGTTGGTCGTCCAGCTGACTGGGTTCGACTCCGGTCATTGTGGGGCCCCGCTCGTCGTGTTCGTTCATACGGTTCGGGTACCCGCCCGGCACGCACTACCCCCGAGCGGAATCCGGGAGAGAACGATGGATCTCGCCTTTCTACATCCACTCTACGAACATCCGGGCCCCTGGGCCTCCGTCTACGTCAGCACCTCCCGGCATACGGAGGACACGGCCCATGAACGACATCTGACGGCCGTGGCGCTGTCCCGGGAGCTGTCCCGGCAGGGCGCCGACGAGGAGACGTGCCGGGCCGTGCGGGAGGCACTGGAGGACCTGAAGCACTCCTCCGAACCGCATGGTCGGGCCCTGTTCGCACGGGCCGGAGAGGTGGTCCTGGATCCGCCGCTGACCCGGGCCCCGGACGGCGACCGTGCGCTGTGGGCGCCGCTGCCGCACACCGCTCCACTGCTGGAGCTGGCCGGCGAGGACCCGGTCTGCGTGGTGGCGTACGTCGACCGCAAGGGCGCCGACTTCGAGCTGCGGGCCGGCCTCGGCCGACAGGACGCGGGCACGGTCACCGGCCGCCAGTACCCCATACACCGTACGAGCTCGGCGGACTGGTCGGAGCGGCACTTCCAGCTCCGGGTGGAGAACACCTGGGAGCACAACGCGGCCGAGATCGCGGACGCGCTCGCCGTCTGTCAGGAGGAGACCCGCGCCGACCTCGTGGTCCTGGTGGGTGACGACCGGGAGCAGCGTGCCGTGCACGACCGGCTGCCCAAGCGGCTGCGCGACCTGGTCGTGGAGGCTCCGCACGGTGCCGGCAGCAGGCTGCTGGACGAGGACGTGGAACAGGCCCTCGTCGCGCACGTACGGCAGCGGGCCGAGCGTGAGCTGGAGCGGTTCCTGGCCTCCCGCGAGCCCGGCGAGGACGGCCGCGCCGGAGCGGTGGAGGGCGTGCCCGCGCTGGTCGAGGCGGCGCGTGAGCACCGTATCGAGGAGCTGCTGATGCGCCCGGACGGCCCCGACGCGCACCGGGAGGTGTGGATCGGCGAGGAACCGGACCAGTTGGCGATGCGCCGGACGGATCTGAAGATCCTCGGCGAGCAGCACTCCTGGTCGGCCCGTGCGGACGACGCGCTGATCCGGTCGGCGGTCGCGACGGGCGCCCCGGTGCTCTCGGTGACCCCGGCCCCGGCGGCCGAGGAGACGGAGACGCCGGTGGGCGGAATGGGCGCCCTGCTGCGCTGGAAGTAGGTCCACGACGCGCGCGGGACGTAAGCCCGGCGTGCTCGTGACAGGCCCGCCATGTGTCGGGCCGGGCCCGGTGACCTGCGGGTTACCGGGCCCTTTCGACGCGTCGTTCGTCCCACACGGGCTCCGCCGTCTCGCGGACCCGGCCGTCGCTGCCGAACACCAGGAAGCGGTCGAAGGAACGGGCGAACCAGCGGTCGTGGGTGACGGCGAGGACCGTGCCGTCGAAGGCCTCCAGACCCTCCTGAAGGGCTTCGGCGGACTCCAGGTCGAGGTTGTCGGTCGGCTCGTCGAGCAGCAGGGCGGTGACGCCCTGGAGCTCGAGGAGCAGGATCTGGAAGCGGGCCTGCTGGCCTCCGGAGAGCCGCTCGAAGGCCTGCTCGGCCTGGTTGGTCAGCTCGTAGCGGCGCAGCCTGGACATCGCCGCGCCCCGGTCCTGGGCGTGCTCCTTCCACAGGATGTCGAGGAGCGTACGACCCTCCAGCTCCGGGTGCGCGTGCGTCTGGGCGAAGTGTCCGGGCACCACGCGGGCGCCCAGCTTCCACCGGCCCGTGTGCGCCACGGTGTCGCCGGCCAGCAGCCGCAGGAAGTGCGACTTGCCGGAGCCGTTGGAGCCTAGGACGGCGACCCGCTCGCCGTAGAAGACCTCCAGGTCGAAGGGGGTCATCAGGCCGGTGAGTTCGAGTTCCTCGCAGGTGACGGCCCGCACTCCGGTCCGGCCGCCCTTCAGGCGCATCGTGATGTCCTGCTCGCGCGGCGGCTCCGGCGGCGGTCCCGCCTCCTCGAACTTGCGCAGGCGGGTCTGGGCGGCCTGGTAGCGGGAGGCCAGCTCATGGCTGATGGAGGCCGCCTGGCGAAGGCTGAGCACCAGCTTCTTCAACTGGGCGTGCTTCTCGTCCCAGCGGCGGCGCAGCTCCTCGAAGCGGGCGAAGCGTTCGCGGCGGGCCTCGTGGTAGGTGGCGAAGCCGCCGCCGTGCACCCAGGCGTCGGCGCCCGCGGGGCTCGGCTCGACGGAGACGATCTTCTCGGCGGCGCGGGCGAGGAGCTCGCGGTCGTGGGAGACGAACAGGACCGTCTTGCGGGTCTCCTTCAGCCGCTCCTCCAGCCAGCGCTTGCCGGGCACGTCCAGATAGTTGTCGGGCTCGTCGAGCAGCAGCACCTCGTCGGTGCCGCGCAGCAGGGCCTCCAGGACCAGCCGCTTCTGCTCACCGCCGGACAGCGTGCGCACCTGACGCCACTGCGCCTTGTCGTACGGCATCCCGAGCGCGGCCGTGGTGCACATGTCCCACAGCGTCTCGGACTCGTAGCCGCGCGCCTCGGCCCAGTCGGAGAGGGCCTGCGCGTACCTCATCTGAGCGGCCTCGTCGTCGACGGTCATGATGCCGTGTTCGGCCTGGTCGACGGCGCGCGCGGCCTCGCGGACGCGGGGCGGCGCCACCGACACGAGCAGGTCCCGTACGGTCGTCTCGTCCCGTACGGAGCCCACGAACTGCCGCATCACGCCGAGGCCGCCGGTGACGGTGACGGTCCCGCCGTGCGGTTTCAGCTCGCCGGAGATCAGCCGCAGCAGCGTGGTCTTGCCGGCGCCATTGGGTCCGACAAGGGCCACGACGGCCCCTTCGCCCACCCGGAAGGACACATCGCCGAGCAGCGCCCTCCCGTCGGGGAGGTAGTACTCGAGGTGCGCGGCTTCCAGATGTCCCATGAGGAGCCAGTCTGCGGTGCCGGGACCCGCCCCGACAAACCGGTTTCCCTCCGGCCCGGCGCACGGGGCCGTCCGCACGGGCCGGGTGGGAGCGCGCCGGGCCTGGTCGAATGGGGCCGTACAGGGTCCGAGCGGGCCGGGGTACCCGCAGGTGCATGAGTCCAGATGTCGACCTCACTGTCCCGAAGCCCGGCCCCCGTCACCTGCTCGGCCGGCTGCCCGTCCTCGACTACCGGGTGTTCGAGTTCGCCGCCGGGCGCAGGTGGCCCGGCGCCGAGCGCGTCCTGCCGCGGCTGAGCCGCAGCGCGAACCACGGGGTGCTGTGGTTCGCCACGGCGGCCGCGATGGCCGCGAGCCGCACCCCGCGGGCCCGCCGGGCGGCCGGGCGCGGCCTGGCCTCGCTGAGCCTGGCCTCCTTGACCATCAACACCCTCGGCAAGCGCTCGGTGCGCCGGGCGCGGCCGGTGCTGGATCCGGTGCCGCTGAGCCGTCGGCTGAAGCGGCAGCCGATCACCACGTCGTTCCCGTCCGGCCACTCCGCGTCGGCGGCCGCGTTCGCCGCCGGGGTCGCCCTGGAATCGCCGTCCTGGGGCGCGGTGGTGGCGCCGGTGGCCTTCTCGGTGGCCGCGTCCCGCGTGTACACCGGCGCCCACTTCCCGAGCGACGTGCTGGCCGGCGCGGCGCTTGGTGTGGGTGCGGCGTTCGCCGTACGGGCACTGGTGCCGACCCGGGCCCAGGTCGTGCCGCCGGCGCGGCCGCGCGCCGGGGTGCCCGCGCTGCCCGACGGCGAGGGGCTGGTCATGGTCGCGAACACCGGCTCGGGCAGCGCCGACCGGGTTCGCGGGCTGCGGGACAGCCTGCCCGGAGCGGAGGTCGTCGAGTGCGACCCGGCCGACATCCGGACCGAGCTGGAGAAGGCGGCGGCCCGCGCCCGGGTGCTCGGGGTGTGCGGCGGCGACGGCACGGTCAACACCGCCGCCGAGATCGCGCTGCGCCACGACCTGCCCCTCGCGGTGCTGCCCGGAGGCACGCTCAACCACTTCGCCTACGACCTCGGCGTGGAGGGCGTCCGCGATCTGAGCCGGGCCGTCCAGGAGGGCGAGGGCGTACGGGTGGACGTGGGCCGGTTCACCGGCGGCGGGCAGGAAGGCGTCTTCCTCAACACCTTCAGTCTGGGTGTGTATCCCGAGCTGGTGCGCGAGCGGGAGCGCTGGTCGTCGCGGATCGGCGGCTGGCCTGCCGGGGTGCTCGCCGCGCTGCGCGTGGTGCGGGCCGACCGGCATCCTCTGGAGGCCGAGTTCCGGGGCGAGGCAGGCCCGCTGTGGTTGCTGTTCGTCGGCAACGGCACCTACCACCGGATGGGCCTCACCCCCGGCCGCCGTCTCGACCTCGCCGACGGGCAGTTCGACGTGCGGATCGTGCACGGCGGGCGCCGGCCCGCCGCACGGCTGCTCGCCGCCGCCCTCGCGGGTCCGCTGCCCCTCCCCCACTCCCGGCTTCGCTCGAGCGGCAGGTACCCCCGTCCCGCACCCGCGGCGGTCCAGGTCGGCCGTCTGCATCTGGCGGGCGTCGAGCCGGGCACGCTGCTGGCCTACGACGGCGAAGTCATCGAGGCGGACGGCGAGGTGACGCTGGAGAAGCTGCCCCAGGCCCTCACCGTCTACCGCCCCGTGTCGCCATCCTGATCACCTGTCAGTCCGTATAGTAAGACGCAGGGTCTCAACATGCGACATGCGGGCGTACGGTGACGCGTACCGCCGGAGGGGTCGTGGGGCCCCGGTGAGCGCCGGTGCGCCGAGAGGGGATCAGTCATGTCCGAGGCACGGGAGACCGCCGTCTACACACACGGGCACCACGAGTCGGTGCTGCGGTCGCACACCTGGCGCACCGCCGCCAACTCGGCGGCCTACCTGCTCGGTTCGCTGAAGCCCCACATGAGGATCCTGGACATCGGCTGCGGTCCTGGCACCATCACCGCCGACCTGGCGGAACTGGTCCCCGACGGGCAGGTCACCGGCGTCGACCACGCGCCGGGCATCCTGGACCGGGCCCGGGCCACGGCCGCCGAGCGCGGCCTGACCAACGTCACCTTCGCGGTCGCGGACGTGCACGCGCTGGACTTCCCGGACGACACCTTCTGCGTGGTCCACGCCCATCAGGTGCTCCAGCACGTCGGCGACCCGGTGCGGGCGCTGCGCGAGATGCGGCGGGTGACGAGGCCGAACGGGTTCATCGCGGTCCGCGACTCCGACTACGCGGCGATGACCTGGTATCCCGCGTCCACGGGCATGGACGACTGGCTCGACCTGTACCGCCGGGTGGCCCGAGCCAACGGCGGTGAGCCGGACGCCGGGCGCCGGCTGAAGTCCTGGGCGCTGGAGGCGGGTCTGACGGACGTCACGGCCACCTCCAGCACCTGGACCTTCGCCACCGCCGAGGAACGGGCCTGGTGGAGCGGGCTGTGGGCGGAGCGCACCGTGGCCTCCGACTACGCGGAGCGGGCCACGGAGGGCGGTCACGCCACCGGCGAGCGGCTGCGGGCCGTGTCGGAGGCCTGGCGGGAATGGGGCGCGCGGGAGGACGGGTGGTTCAGTGTGCTGCACGGAGAGATTCTGTGCCGAAAGCAAGTCTGAATCCCCGTTTCCGGGAAACTAGGAATGCAGGAGGTTCACACTATGGTTCCGATTCTGCTGGTCCTGCTGCTGGTGCTGATTCTTTTCGGTGCCGGCTTCGCGGTAAAACTGCTGTGGTGGATTGCACTGGTTGTTCTCGTGCTATGGCTTCTGGGCTTCCTGATGCGGGGTACCACCTCGGGTGGAGGCAGGGGTCGCTGGTACAGGTGGTGAATTAACCCGAATCCCGGAAATCCCGGAAACGAAATGGATCCCGGTTGCCGACAGTCGGCGACCGGGATCCATTTTTGGATTTTTTTTCGGATTTTTGGAAGGGACCGGGATTCATTCCCGGGGAAGCAACGGTCCGAGCGGCCCGAGATCCAGATTGAGGTCCTCGGGCCGCAGTCCGTAGCGATCACGCAGTTCGGCCATGCGGTCGTCGAGCAGCATCAGGGTGAGCCCGATGCGCTCCTCCTGCTCCTCGTCGAGGTCGCCCTCGTCGAAGCGGCGCAGCGCTTGGCGTTCCATGAGCTGACGCAGCAGTTCCACCACGGTCAGCACGAGTTTGACCAGGTCCCGCTCGACGGTGTCGGGTTCGAGGTCCAGCCGGTTCCGGCGCTCGGTCACGACGACTCCCCCCACGGTGACGGGACCTGCGCGTTCACCGAACTGATCAGCGCGTTCAGGTCGATACGGACGAGGTCGACGTCGGCGATGCGCAGGGTGATGTCCCCGGTGATGACGACACCGCCGGCCAGCAGCCGGTCGAGAAGGTCCACCAGGGCGACCTCGCGGCGCTCGATCACCGTCACCGGATCTCCTCCTCGCCCGCGAAGGAATAGGCGGCCCAGGGGCCGGTGAGCTCCACGCGCATTCCCGGGGTCTCGTCCTTCGTCCGGTCGACCATTTCCACGAATTCCTCGGAACCCGAGCGCGGCACGAGATAGGCGGCGTTGAGCACGTTCTGTCCCGAGGCGCCGGAAAGAGCGGGATTCTGCGGGGCGTGCAGCCGGGAATCCTCGGCGTATCCGGAGAGCTTCTCGTGGAGTCCGCTCGCGAAGGCCTCCGCCTGCTGCCACATTTCCTCGCGCGAGCGCACACGCATGCGCCGCCGACGCAGATAGTCGCGGCCCGACATGGCTTTGTCCGCCCGCGCCTCTCCGTCGGCGTCGGCGGCCTGGTCCGCGCTGCCCGCGGCTTCCGTCTCGGCGTACACCTTGACGCCCCATTCGACCCTGCCGTGCAGCCGGTCGAGGGTGCGTCGGAAGGCGTCCTCGCGCTCCTCCATCATCACGCGCACCCCGCTGTCGTCGCGGAAGACGGTGCCGAGCCGCAACGGCAGCGGGGTGGTGACGACGGTGAGCGCGTCGATGACGCCCTGGTGGGCGCGAGCGGTCGCGGTCAGCCAGTCCAGGTCCTCCAGATGCCTGTGGAGCGGTTCTTCGGCGAAGTCCCGCTCCGGCACACGGCTGAGCACGGCGATCAGACCGTGGTGACGCAGCAGTCTGGGCGGATCGCCGGCCACCCCCGTCAACTGGGCCTGCAGAGGGGTGTCGAAGGGGCGGCAGACGGCGTACACATACCGCAGTCCGGTCATGAGGGCTCCTCCTCGGCCCGGGTGGGCTCGAGTTGCTCAAGGCGTGCGAGTCGTTCCCGCAACTCGGCGTTCTCCCGGGTGAGTTCGTCACGCCGGGCCCGGGTGGACAACGCCGGGTCGTCCTCCCACCAGTCGATGCCCATCTCCTTCGCCTTGTCCACCGAGGCGACGATCAGCCGCAGCTTGATCGTGAGGAGTTCGATGTCGAGCAGGTTGATCCGGATGTCACCGGCGATCACGATGCCCTTGTCGAGCACCCGTTCCAGGATGTCGGCGAGGTTGGAGCCGCCGCCCTGGCCGTAGGGCTCGGGCAGGCGGCTGGGGGTGCTCATTATCGGCTCCTACGATCGGAGTCGGCGTACTCGTACTCCTGCTCGTCCTCCGCGGCCTCGGCCTCGGGCTCCTCCGCGTCTTCCGCGTCCTCGTCCTCGGCGTACTCGTCCTCAGCGTCCTCGGCTTCGTCCGCCTCGGCGGGCTCGTCCTCGGCGTACGGGCCCTCCTCCTCGTCCTCGGCGTCGGTTTCGTACGCCTCGTCGTCCTCTTCGGCCGAGCCCTCGGCGGAGTCCTCGTCCGCCTGGGCGGCTTCCTCTTCCTCGGCCACGGCGTCCTCGTGCTCCTGGACGACCTCGCCGTCGCGGATCTCACCGCGCCAGCCGTCCTCCGCCTCACCCTTGAGCGTGATGAAGCGGACATAGTGCTTGAGGTCGAGCCGGGCCCGGCGGCCCTGGGCGCGCCAGATGTTGCCGGTCTTCTCGAAGAAGCCCGAGGGGTAGTACTCGATGACCAGCAGGACGCGGGTGAGGTTGTCGGCGAGCCGGTGGAACGAGACGACGCCCTTCGTGTTGCCCTTGGCGCCCTCGGTCGTCCACGAGATCCGGTCGTCCGGCACCTGCTCGGTGGTCGTGGCCTTCCAGCTGCGGCTGGACCAGAAGACCTTCAGCTGCCAGTCGGAGTTTGTGTCGTCGGCCTTGCTCGCGCTCTTGACACCCTTCGCGAAGGTGCTGAAGTCCTGGTACTGGGTCCACTGGTCGTAGGCCGTGCGCAGCGGAACGCCGACGTCGACGTACTCGATGATGACGGTGGGCTTCCCGCCCGCCCCTTTCTTCTTGCCCTTGCCACCGCCGCCGAGGTTCTTGAACGCGCCCTTCACGCTGTCCTTGGCGCGGGAGGCGCCGACTTCCAGCGCGCTCCGCACGGGCCCCTTGCCCTCGGCGAGTTTGCGGCCGCCGTCGAGGGCGAGCTTGGCGAACCCGGGGCTGTTGCCCTCGGCTATGTCGTTCAACTTGCCCGTGGTCTCGCCGAGTTTGCGGCCGGCGCCGACCAGCGCGCGCTGGGCCTGGGCCGCGAGGTATTCCTGCACCTCCGCCTTGAGCCGGTCGGCGGCCTCGCTCTGGGCGAGGCCGGTGAGCGGGTTGTTCGTCGCCTTGCCGGCCGCCTTGCCGGCTCCGTCTCGTGCGTTTCCGAGAGTTTCGGTCATCGGTCACCGCCGCCCTTCGGCAGTCGTCCACCGGCCCGGCGGGCTCCGCCGGCCGATGCCGTCTTCCTTCCGGCCGTCTTCTTCGCGGCGGACTTCTTGGCCGCCGTCTTCTTGGCCGGTGCCTTGCTCGCCGCGGTCTTCTTCGAGGGCGCCTTCTTCGCAGGCGCCTTCTGGGCGGGTGCCTTCCTGGCGGTCTTCCTCGCCGCCTCCTTGCGCGGCGGCTCCGGCTCCTCCTCGTCCTCGTCGTCCTCCTCGTCCTCCTCGTCCTCCTCCGCCCGCGGTTCCTCGTCCTCTTCGGGAAGGTCTTCCTCGGCGTTCTCGTCCTCGGCCGTCGCCTCTTCCGGCTCCTCGTCGTCCTCGGACTCCGACTCGCCCGGCACCACGCCCTCCAGCTGGTCGCGGACCTGGTCGGTACGGCCGTGCAGCCGGTCGGCGAGCGCGTTCATCTGGCGTTCGACCATGGCGCCCGAGGCCGCCTTGCCGACCCCGCGCAGATCCTGGCGCAACTGGTCGCCGATCTCCTTGAACTGCGGGTTGTTCTGCAGCTGCTGGGAGACGAGCTCCGCGATCCCCTTCGGGGTCAGGTTCATCTTCTTGCCGGCCACGAGGGAACCCACCGCGAACGCCAGCTTCATCTTCTTCGTACGTCCGAGGACGTATCCGGCCCCTATCGCGAGGCCCAATCCCGTTCGGTTCATCGTGCCGTCCCGTCGCCAGTCCCCGCGCCACCGCGCAGGCCGATCTCCAGTCGGTCGAGAAGTTCGTCCTCCTGTCGGTCGAACTCCTGGTCGTCGATCTCGCCCGCCTCCAACCGCTCCTCCAGCTGGGCGAGTTCGGCCCTGACCGCAGCCGGGTCGTAGTAGAGGCGTTCGGCTTCGTCGACCACCTGTCTGAGCACCCATCCGGTGCCGCGTACTGGCGCGAACGGCAGCAGCAGCACCTCTCCGATCAGCCCCACGGCTTCCTCACTCCCTCGCGCTGTCCTGGCCGACCGTGGTGCCCGCGGGCTCCGCGGGTCCGGGGTCGACGAAGCTGTACGGCGGCAGCGGGCCGTTGACGCGCAGGTCCAGGTGAGGATGGTCCTTGCGGATCTGCTCCACCTCGTTCAGGAAATGGGCGGCCGAGTCGCGATCCACCAGGAACGACACGTTGGCCAGCCAGCCGGTGGACTCCGGGCCCACACTGGTCGCGTCGGCGAGCGGTTCCAGGGCCTGCTGCAGCGAGACGGCGTCCTCGGCCTCACGGGCCTTCACGGCGGCGACGACCATCTCGCCGAGATGCAGCTTCTGGTCGTAACTGCCGCCGCCCGCCTGCCGGTTGGCCTCGGTCAAAGTGCGGATCTCCGGGTTCTCGGACATCACGCGATGCAGGACGGCCTCTTCGTCGTGGGTCGCCTTGACGTTGTACTCGACCTTGCCGTCGAGAGTCCGCAGCCGCTCCTTGTAGTGGTCGGCCCGCTCGGCGAGGACCGCGGTGACGGTGCCGTCGTCCGGGGCGACACTGCCGAACCGCATCGGCAGGATGCAGCCGTCCGCGCCCGACTCGCTCAGGACGTTCTGGTGAGCGAGCAGGTCCCTGCGCTTGGGGCGCAGTCCCTCGGGGGCGTCACTGACGACGGCCGCCAGCTCGCCCTCCTCCAGGATGCGCACGGACCGCGGTGGGTCGCCGACACCTCCCAGGCCGTCCGGCAGCGCAGGATGGGACACGGCGGTGATGCCGTAGACGTACGTGCTCACTCCTCTTCCTCCTTCCTGCGCGATGCCGTCGCCTTACGGGCACGCGGCCGGGACTCGGACCGTTCGGCCTGCCCCTCCTCGCGCGCCTGCTTGAAGGCACCGGAGATGGTCTCGGCGGCGCCGGACAGCGCTCCCTTGGACTTGCCGCGGGCACCGGACTCGGTGATCTCGCCGACCAGGTCGGGCAGGCCCGGGTCCTTGCGCGGTCCGGCCTCCAGGTCGAGCCGGTTGCACGCCTCGGCGAAGCGCAGATAGGTGTCGACACTGGCCACGACGACCCGGATGTCGATCTTCAGGATTTCGATGCCGACCAGGGAGACCCGTATGAACGCGTCAATGACGAGACCCCTGTCGAGGACGAGTTCCAGAACGTCGTAGAGGCCACTGCTGCCGCCTCCGCCACCGCTCTGCTGGGCCGGGACAACGGTCATGTCGACCGCGCCTCCTTGTCTGTGGGTTGATGGGCGATTGGATGTACGGGCGGACGGCCTAGCGGCCGCCCTGCCGATGTGCGTCGGCCCGTCCGCGCTCGTAACGGCGAACGCGCCGGTAGCCGGTGAGCTGTCCGTCCGGGTCGAGTTCGACCTGGTAGCTCGCCATCAGGCTCATCGTGTCGGGCACCCGGGAGAGTTCCAGGACCTCCACCTCCAGCGCCCAGCCGTCCTCGGTGCGCTCGAAGGACGACACGTTCTCGGCGGGCATACCGGTCAGCTCCCCGAGCTGGGCGCGCGCGTCGCGCAGCACGTCCATGGTGCTCGGCCTCCGGGGGCGCGCCTCGCGGGGCTCGGCGCGCCGTCCGGTGTCCTGCTGCTCGGTGTCGCGTTCCGTGTCTTCGGACGAGTGCTGGTCTTCGGACGAGCGCCGTGAGGACGCTTTGCGTACGGGAGCGTCCTGTGAACGCTGTGACTGTGATGTGTTTCTTGTGTTCGACATGGCCACCTCTCACTCCGGGTGGCCGCTCGTCCCTTGGCCAAACCTTCAGGAGGACATCAACGCGTCGAGGCGCCGGCGGGCCGGTCCCAGTGCGCGGCCTTTGCGCATGATGTCGGCCCACGGATCGGTGCGGGCCTGCTCGACGGCGTCGGCAACGGTCCAGCGGCGGGCGTCGAGGCCGGGATCGTCCAGCTGCTCCCAGGTCAGCGGAGTCGCGACGGGGGCGCCCGGCTTTGCGCGGACCGTGTAGGGGGCGACCGCGGTCTGGGCGTAGGCGTTGCGCTGGATGTCCAGGTAGAGGCGGTCGCCGCGGTCCTTCTTACGGGCGGCGGTGGTGAGCCGGTCGGGGTGGCCGGCGACGAGGGTGTCGGCGATGTCCCGGGCGAACCCGCGGATCTCGTCGAAGTCGTGACGGCCGTCGACCGGCACCACCACGTGCAGGCCGCGCGAGCCCGTGGTCATCAGCGCCGACGGCAGCCTCAGTTCGTTCAGCAGCTCGCCCAGCAGCCGGGCCGCCTCCCGCACCGCCTCGAAGTCGTCCTTCGAGGGGTCGAGGTCGAAGACCATCCGGTCGGGCCGCTCGACACTGTCGACCCGGGACAGCCAGCGGTGCAGGGTGAGGCCGGCCTGATCGACGAGGTACAGCAGGGTGGCGGTGTCGTCACACACGGTGTGGCAGACGGTGCCGCCCTCCTTGGCGACCTCCACGCGGGTGATCCACTCCGGGTAGTTCTCCGGGGTGTTCTTCTGCATGAAGCGCGCGCCGTCGATGCCGTCCGGGTGGCGCTCCACCATCAGCGGGCGACCGCGCAGATGCGGCAGCATGAAGGGGGCGACGGACCGGTGGTAGTCGACCAGGTCGGCCTTGGTGTACTCCTTCGCGCCGTCGCCCCCGGGAAAGAGCACCTTGTCCGGGCGGTGCACCTCCACCGTGTGCCGACCCGCCCGGACCGTGCGTGGACGATCGGCGCTCACCGCACGACCGCCTCCTCCGCCAGCAGTTTCCCGGCCGCCGCGATCGACTCGGCGTCGATGCCCGCGGCGTGCAGCTGTTCCTCCGGGGAGCCCGAGCCCGGCATCGTACGGACGGCGAGGCGCACCAGGCGCGGCACCGGCCGGCCGTCGGTGAACGCGTCGAGGACGGCGTCGCCGATGCCGCCCTCCTCGTGGTGGTCCTCCACGGTCAGCAGGCAGCCGGTCTCCTCGGCGGCCTGGCGCAGGGTGAGCCGGTCGACGGGCTTGACCGAGTACAGGTCGATGACCCGGACCTGGATGCCCTGGCCGTCCAGTGCCTCGGCGGCGGCCAGCGCTTCGGGCACCGTCACGCCCGCGGCGACGATCGTCATCCGGTCCCGGTCGGAGGAGCGCAGCACCTTGCTGCCGCCGATCGGGAACTCCTCGTCGGGGCCGTAGATCACCGGGCTCTCGCCGCGCGAGGTGCGCAGATACCGGACGCCCTCCAGGCCGGCCATCTCGACGACGAGGCGCGCGGTCTGGTTGGCGTCGCACGGGTACAGCACCGTCGAGCCGTGGATCGCCCGCATCATCGCCAGGTCCTCCAGACCCATCTGGCTGGGCCCGTCCTGCCCGATCGCCACTCCCGCGTGGGAGCCGACGAGGTTGATGCCGGAGCCGCTGATCGACGCCATGCGGATGAAGTCGTAGGCGCGCGTGAAGAACGCCGCGAACGTGGAGGCGTACGGCACCCAGCCGCGCGCGGCGAGGCCGACGGCGGCGGCGACCATCTGCTGCTCGGCGATGTAGCACTCGAAGTAGCGGTCGGGGTGTTCCTTGGCGAAGAACTCCGCGCGGGTGGAGTCACCGACCTCGCCGTCGAGGGCGACGACGTCACCGCGTCCGGAGCCGAGCGCGGCGAGCGCCTGCCCGAAGGCGTTGCGGGTGGCCACGTCGTCGCCGCCCTTGTCCCAGCGGGGCAGTTCGAGGTGTCCGGCCGGTACGGCGTGCAGCATGCGGGTGGCCTGCGGCTCGTGCACCTCGACGCGGATGCTGCGGGGGCCGCCGAGTTCGGCGATCGCCTCGTCGGCCTCCGGCAGCGGCTTGCCGTGCAGCCCCTCGCGGTCCTGGACGGACTCGACGCCCTTGCCCTTGAGGGTGCGGGCGAGGATCGCGGTCGGCTGCCCCTTGGTGGACTCCGCCTCGCCGTACGCCCGGTCGATCGCGTCGACGTCGTGGCCGTCCACCTCGACGGTGTGCCAGCCGAAGGCCTGGAAGCGGCGGGCGTACGCGTCGAGGTCGTGGCCGTGCCGGGTCGGGCCGCGTTGGCCGAGCCGGTTCACGTCGACGATCACGGTGAGGTTGTCGAGGTGCTCGTGGCCCGCGTGCTCGGCGGCCTCCCAGACGGATCCCTCGGCCATCTCGCTGTCGCCACACAGCACCCAGACGCGGTAGCCGGTGCGGTCCAGCCGCTTCCCGGACAGCGCGATGCCGACGCCGACGGGCAGTCCCTGCCCGAGCGAACCGGTGGCCGTCTCGACCCAGGGCAGTCGCCGGGGCGTCGGATGTCCTTCGAGCCGGCTGCCGAGCTCGCGGAAGGTGAGCAGTTCCTCGTCGTCGACGGCCCCGGCCGCCTTGTAGGCGGAGTAGAGCAGGGGTGAGGCGTGGCCCTTGGACAGCACGAAGCGGTCGTTGCCGGGGTGGGCGGGGCGGTCGAAGTCGTAGCGGAAGTGGTTCGCGAGGAGTACGGCCATCAGGTCGGCGGCGGACATCGAGGACGTGGGGTGCCCGGAGCCCGCGGCGGCCGAGGCGCGCACACTGTCCACGCGCAACTGCTGGGCGAGTTCGACGAGTTCACCGGTGTTCATGAGTTTCCTTCCGCGGGAGTGCCTTCGGGGGTGCCGTCGGTCCGCTTGACGGGGCCGGGAGCCTCGTGGGGCTCACCGCCGGGTTGGTTGCCGACGGGTTCGCCGCCGGGTTGGTTCTTGGCGGGCTCGGAGCCCGGCTGGTTCTGGGCAGGCTCGGCGTCGGATCGGCTTCCCGTTTCCTCGGCGTCAGGGCCCTCCTTCGCCACGTCAGGCGTCGGCGAGGTGATCGTCTGGTAGTCGACGCCCCCACCGGGTTCACCGGGCTCAGCGTCGGACTCGCTGTCCGAGGGCACCTCGGTCCCCTCGGCGTCGGACCCCTCCCGCGCCACCTCAGGCGTCGGCGCGTCGATCGTCTGGTGGTCGGCGCCGCCCTCAGGCCCGTCGGACACGTCCTCGGGCACGGCCGCGCCGGGCCCGGAGACCGTTTCCCGCTTCTGGTCGTGCGGCACCCGGGCCAGCTCCGGCGACGCGGTGTCCAGCGGCACCGACCAGGACCGTACGAGGCCCAACTGGACGGCCTGGCGCGGGAGTACGGAGTCCAGCAGCCAGTCCGCGGCGACCCGGACGCGGTTGCCGGGCATCGCCGCGAGGTGGTAACCGCGGGTGACCGCCCCGGCCGCGGGCCCCGACAGGGGGATGCCGAGCGGGTTGGCGGCGGCCTTCGCGCCGCCCAGGTCCACGACGAACCCCAGGTCCTTGTGGCGGTAGGGACGGCGTTCGCCGACGCCGAGCGAGGCGGCGACATTGCGCGCCGCGACCTTGCCGTGCCGCCACGCGTGCTGCGCGGTCATCGGCGTGTACTCCCCGGGGGTGTTCAGATCCGGTACGGCGGCCGCGTCCCCGCACGCGAACACCTCGGGACGCCCCGGGAGCCGCAGGTAGGGATCGACGATCAGACGCCCGCGCTCCAGCGGCTGCCCGGTGCCCTCGACGAGCGGATCGGGCCGTACGCCGACACACCACACGAGGGATCGCGTCGCCACGAACTCGCCGTCGGTGAGCAGGACTCCGTCGGAGGTGGCCTCCTTCACGGAGGTCCCCATGCGCACCTCCACGCCCCGCTCCCGCAGCGTGCGGTCGGCGGTGCGGGACAGATGCTCGTCCAGCTCGGGCAGCACCCGCGGCGCCACGTCGAGGAGGATCCAGCGCGGCCGCATGCCCTCCCTCAGCGGGTGCTTGCGCACCTGTGCGTCGGTGTACAGCTGCCCCTGCGCGGCGACCTCGGTGCCGGTGTAGCCGGCGCCGACCACCACGAAGGTGGTGCGCGCGGCAGAACTCTTCGGGTCGTCGTCCGCCGCGGCCAGCTCCATCTGGCGGGTCACGTGGTCGCGCAGGTACAGCGCCTCGGGCAGGCCGCGGAAGCCGTGCGCGTGCTCGGCCACCCCGGGTATCGGAAGCAGCTTGTTGACACTGCCGACGGCCAGCACCAGCCGGTCGTACGACAGCGTGCCCTCGCCGCCCTCGGGGTCGGCGTAATGAACGGTCCGTGCGTCCAGGTCGATGCCGTCGGCCTCGCCGAGCACCAGGCGGACGTGCCGCAGGGTGCCGGAGAGGGAGACGGTGACCCGGCGCGGTTCCAGGATCCCGGCCGCGACCTGGGGCAGCAGGGGCAGATACAGGAAGTAGTCGGTCGGGTTCAGCAGAGTGATGTCGGCCTTGCCGCGGGACATCCGGGACAACTCTCGGGCCGTCCGGTACCCGGCGAAGCCGGCACCGACGATCACGATGCGGGGTCGACTCACGGTTCGCCTCCGGGGCTGTCGCGTACCTCGGGAGACTTCCGCGTCCCCCTGGCCGGGGCACCCAAACGTCCGCCCGCCGGTCCGCCGCCCCTCGCACCCGGTTTCCGTCCGGACCGCCGGGTACTCGGGTCGGCGAACCACCCGTCCACCCCGTGGAGGCACATCCCCCATGCCCGAGTACGGCTATTTCCTCTCGTGCGAGCAGTACGGTCCCGCGGAGCTCATCGAGCAGGCGCGGATGGCCGAGCAGGCCGGGTTCCACTCGCTGTGGATCTCCGACCACTTCCACCCGTGGAACGACGCGCAGGGCCAGAGCCCCTTCGTGTGGTCGGTGATCGGCGCCCTGACCGAGGCGGTGTCCCTGCCGGTCGAGACGGCGGTGACCTGTCCGACGGTGCGCACCCACCCGGCGGTGGTGGCGCAGGCCGCGGCGACCAGCGCGGTGATGACGAACGGCCGCTTCCGGCTCGGCGTCGGCTCGGGTGAGGCGCTCAACGAGCACATCCTCGGCGACGCCTGGCCGCCCGCCCACGTCCGTCTGGAGATGCTGGAGGAGGCCATCCAGGTCATGCGCCGGCTGTTCACCGGCGAGGAGGTCAACCACAACGGCCCGCACTACACGGTGGAGAACGCCCGCCTGTACACCGTCCCCGACGAGCCTGTCCCGATCGACATCTCCGGCTTCGGCCCCGCGGCGACCAAGCTGGCGGCCCGGGTCGGCGACGGCTACATCACGATGATGCCGGAAGCGTCGATGGTGGAGCAGTACCGCAAGGGCGGAGGCGGCGGCAAGCTCGTCAGCGGCGGCACCAAGGTCTGCTACGACACCGACAAGGACGAGGCGGTACGGACCGTCCACCGGCTGTGGGCCAACGAGCAGCTGCCCGGGGAGCTGAACCAGGTGCTGCCCTCCCCCAAGCACTTCGAGCAGGCACAGACGCTGGTCACCGAGGACATGGTCCGGGAGAACCGGGTGTGCGGAGACGACGTGGAGGAGCACGTCGCGGAGTTGAAGCAGTTCGCCGACGCGGGCTTCGACCGGGTCTACGTCAACCAGATCGGCCCCGACGTGCGCGGATTCTTCGACTTCTACCGTACGAAGGTGCTGCCCCAGCTCCAGCAGGTCTCCTGAGAGCCCGGGCAAGGCGATGCGACTGAAGCGACCCGTCGTGTCCGTGTACACCGTGCCGACCGACGGTCCCGAGGCGGACGGCACGCTGGCCTGGGACGCCACGACCGTGGTGATCGCCGAGGTGAGCGCGGGCGGTGCGACGGGCACGGGCTGGACGTACGGTCCCCCGGCGGTCGGCGACCTCCTGCACGGGCACCTCGGTCCACTCGTCGAGGGCCGCAGTGCCTGGGACATTCCCGCGCTGCACGACACGATGTGCCGTTCGGTGCGCAACGCGGGCCGGCCCGGCATCGCGGCCTGCGCCATCTCGGCCCTCGACATCGCCCTGTGGGACCTCAAGGCCCGTCTGCTCGAACTTCCGCTGGCCCGGCTCCTGGGCGTCGCCCGCGAGACGGTTCCGGTGTACGGCAGCGGCGGCTTCACGACGTACCACGACACCCATCTGGTCGCGCAGCTCAACGGCTGGGTGCACGGACAGCGGATCCCCCGCGTCAAGATCAAGATCGGGGAGGACTGGGGCCGCTCGGTCACCCGCGACCTGGCTCGGGTCCGTGCGGCACGCCATGTCGTCGGCGACGAGGCGGAGTTGTACGTCGACGCCAACGGTGCCTACAACCGCAAGCAGGCGATCCGCGTGGGGCACGCGCTCGCCGAGCACGGTGTCGGCTGGTTCGAGGAACCGGTGTCCTCGGACGACCTCACCGGTCTGCGGCTGGTCCGGGACGCGGTGGTGTGCGACGTGACGGCAGGCGAGTACGGCTACGACCTCCCGTACTTCGCCCGCATGATCGGGGCCGGCGCGGTCGACTGCCTCCAGATCGACGCGACGCGCTGCGGCGGCCTGACCGAGTTCCTGCGGGCGGCGGCCCTCGCGCACGCCCACGGCCTGGAGGTCTCGGCCCACTGTGCCCCGCACGTCCACGCCGCCGCGGCCGCGTCCCTCCCCAACATCCGCCATCTGGAGTGGTTCCACGACCACGTCCGCATCGAGGACATGTTCTTCGACGGGGCGCTGGATCCGACGGGGGGCGTGGTGCGGCCGGTACGGGGAGTGGGCCATGGGCTGGCACTGCGCACGGAGGACGTGGAGGAGTACCGGGTGGGGTGAGTCGCGCAGGCCGGGTGACGTCGGTCCTCAAGAAGAAGCCACGTGGTCACGGCCACGACCACGGCGCAGCCCGGCCGTCACCAGGGCGCCCAGGCCCGCCGCGGCCAGCGCCCCCGCGCCCATCCGTGCCCGGTTCCGCGACACCCAGTCCTGGGGGCTGTCCGACACCGCCTCGTCGTCGAAACGGCCGTGCGCCCCGAAGTCCCGTCCGTGCGGTCCGTCGGCCGGAGCCCACAGGTTGCCGGGGCCGCCGTACTTCCCGCCCTCGAGTTCCTGGCGCTCGTCCTGGCCTTCGTTCTGGCGCTCACCCTGTTGCTGCGCCTCGTCCTGTTGCGCGGCGAACCCGGTCCACCGCGTTGGCGAGCAGGGTGGCCACCGTCGACCCGCCGACCCAGGTAGGTCACCGGGTTCCTCCGAGGATGCCTCGGCCTTCAGGCCGGGGAGGAATCCACGTGGTCGGGTAAACTGCACGCCGTGCGTTGCGAGAACCAAGCGCGTACACCGTGTTGATCGAGAGCCAAGACAGCACATGCACCTCCAAGCTTCGCCGTACCAAACCGGGCTGGTTTCAACCCGGCTGGTGTTGATCGTGGAAGACCTGTCGGGTCGCTGACCCGCAGGCTGCGTGAGCCAGGAATCCCCCTGCATCAGCCGGGGGAGGATTCAATTCGGTCACCCGCCGGAACTCGTCCGGGGTGATCTCCGTGAACGGGGCGAAGACCCCGCTGAAGGCGTTGTTGACCCAGACGTCGATGTGTCCGAACGCGTCGGCGACCTGCTGGGCGGCGTCCTCGACGGCCTTGGCGTCGGCCGTGTCCACGGTGACGACGAGCGCCTCACCGCCGGCCCGCCGCACCTAGTCCGCCGCGCCGGCGAGGCCCTCGCGCCCCCGGGCCAGCAGGGCGACCCTGGCGCCCCGGGCGGCGAAGGCGACGGCCGTGGCCCGGCCCACCCCACCGCTGGCGCCGGTCACCACGACGGTCCTGCCACGCTGCGAGAGAGCACCCCTGGACAAAGCGCCCAACGCGCCCTTGGACAACCCGTCCTTCGAGAACCCGCCCTTCAAGAGCGGTCCCTTACGCATGTCGCGCACCACACATCACGCCCGGTGGTGCGGCTGCCCGGGGTCACTGTCATCGGGGCGCGGCGGCGCGGTCCCCGTCTCGGCCGGACCGGGGGCGGGTGCGCCCGCCCGGGGCGCGACGGGCGGCATCGGCGGGTACGGCATGTCCGCGGCACCCGGCGGCATGGGTGGCATCCCGCCGGCGGCTGCGTGCTGCCCACCGCCCGTGGCGAACCCGGCGTCGTGTGCAGGGGCCGACGGGGACGCGGAGGACGCCGTCGGCCGGGCGGCCCCGCGCAGCGCATAGGCCACGACGGCCAGGATCGCCGCGGTGATCAGGGCAGCGGCCCAGCCCGGCAGCGCCACGGCGAGCGCCAGTCCCACCGCGAGCGCGAGGGCCGCGCCCGCGTACAGGGCGACGGTGCCGGACGCGGCGTACAGC
Source organism: Streptomyces sp. NBC_00076 (assembly GCF_045041235.1). NCBI lineage: Bacteria > Bacillati > Actinomycetota > Actinomycetes > Kitasatosporales > Streptomycetaceae > Streptomyces > Streptomyces sp. NBC_00076. The sequence goes on along the minus strand of NZ_CP108242.1, from coordinate 8,610,817 downwards.
ACGGCCCTACGGCGCTGCCTGCGGGTCTGCTCGCGCAGTTCGTCCCGCACGGTCTCCCGCGCGACCTGCGCCAGCTCGTCGACCAGATGCTTGTCCAGATGCTCCAGGTGATCCAAGCGGTCCATTGCCGCCGGGTACCCCGGGCCGCGGCCGCGTAACGCCGTCGGCTCAGTGCGGCCGGGGCGGCCGTGGCGAGGAGATCAGGTGAACGGATCTCACTCCCCGGGCCGTCCCAACTAGGCTCATCGCATGGACATTCTGGGAGCCACGCTGCGCATCTGCGTCGACGACCTGGAGACCGCGGTCCCCTTCTACGAGCGCCTCGCGGGCGGCACTGCCCTCCGCTTCGAACGCGGCGGCGTCCAGGTCGCCGCGGTCGGCTGCTTCCTGCTGATGAGCGGGCCCGAGGCCCAGCTGGAGGTGCTGCGCAAGGTCGCCGCGACGATCGCCGTCAAGGACGTCGACGAAACCCACCGGGTGCTGTCGGAACTGGGCGCCCGCATCATCGCGGGCCCGTTGGCGACACCGGGGGGCCGCAACCTGATCGCGATGCATCCGGACGGAGTGGTGTACGAGTACGCGGACCGCGGCGGCGCATAGCGGTGCCGGCCTCGCGGGGCCCTCCATACTCCGGGCCTCGCGAAACGCTCCGCACCGCGGTCCGCGTCGGCGGGGAACTCCTCACCGATCCCGGCCGGGCGCTCCGCTCCGGGATCAGCCGGAATCGCGCATCTCCACCGTGAGCGCCCACCGCTCGTGGTCCCGCCAGGCCCCGTCGATGAAGATCATGGCCGGGGAGAAGCCCTCCAGCCGGAACCCGCAGGCGCGGGCGAGCGCGATGGAGGCGGCGTTCTGGGGCTGCACGTTGATCTCCAGCCGGTGCAGCCGCATCCGTCCGAACGCGTACCCGACCACCAGGTCGAGCCCCTCCCGCATCAGTCCGCGCCCGGCGGCGTGCGCGAAGGCCCCGTAACCCAGCGCCCCGCACTGGAAACCGCCCTCGACGATGTTGTTGATGTTGACGAACCCGGCGATGGCCCCGGCGTCGCCCGACTCGGGAGCCTTCTCGCACACCAGGAACCCGGCCTTGGTCGGGTCATCGATCAGTCGCCCCGTGTACGCGGTGTACGCGGCGGAACTGTCCGGCGGGAAGAGCCACGGGTGATGCAGTTCCTTGCTCTCCCGCGCCCGGGCGGTGAACTCGGCGCGGTCCTCATGGGTGAAGTGGCGTATGCCCACTCGGGGGCCCTCGGCGAGATAGCGGGAAGCATGATGAGGCACCCCGCCACCCTACGGCTCAGTGGCCCGCCACTGGCGGAACCGGCGTCCCCCGGCGCGCTCACCACGGTGCGGCGGGATCAGCTCAGCGCCGGCTCCCGCAGCGTCAACGTGCCCGCGTCGGCGTCGAGTTCGGCCGCGACACCGAAGGGGATCGTCGACGCCCCTTCGCAGTGTCCGAACCCGAACTCCTCCACGACGGGCACGCCCAGGCTCCCCAGCCGGTCGGTGAGCAGCGCGCGCACGCCGTCGTACGCCTCGCACCGTTCCCACGAGCCGAGCAGCACCCCGCGGACCCCGTCGAGCCAGCCCGCGCGCAGGAGTTGGGTGAGGTAGCGGTCCAGGCGGTAGGTCTCCTCGCCCACGTCCTCCAGGCAGAGCAGTCCGCCGTGCGCGCCGGCCCTGGCGTGCGGGGTGCCGAGTTCGGCGGCGAGCAGGCTCAGGCAGCCGCCGAGGGTGACGCCCGCCGCCCGGCCGGGCACCAGGGCCGTGCCGCCGGAGGTGATCGTGCGGACCGTCTCCGGGGCGAACAGGGTGGCTCTGAGGTGTTCCTGGGCGTGGGCGTTCTTGACGAAGTCGATGCCGGCCGCCATCGGGCCGTGCAGCGTGACCAGGCCGAGGCGGCGGGCGAAGGCCTCGTGCAGTGCGGTGATGTCGCTGAACCCGACGAACACCTTCGGTCCGGCGGCCCGCATCGCCTCCCAGTCGAGCAGATCGACCATCCGCTGCACCCCGTACCCGCCCCGCGCGCACAGCACGGCGTCCACGGCGGGGTCGCACCACGCGCTCTGCAGATCGGCGGCGCGGTCGGCGTCGGTGCCCGCCAGGTAGCGGAACTCCCGGTGCCGGTCCAGTACATGGGGTGCCACCACCGGGTCGAGGTCCCAGCCGCGCAGCACGTCGAGCCCGGACTGCAGCCGCTCCTCGGGCACCGGCCCGCTGGGCGCGACGACGGCCACGCGGGCGCCGGGGGCGAGCCGTGACGGCCGGTGGAGTTCCTTCACCAGGTGAGCTCCAATGTCGGGATGCCGGGCACGTTCAGCCCGAAGACCTGGGCGTACAGGGAGAGTTCGGATTCCAGGGCCCGGATCGTGGTCTCCGCCCGGCGGAAGCCGTGGCCCTCCCCCTCGAAGGTGAGGTACGCGTGCGGCACCCTCCGGCCCGCCATCCGGGCGAGGAACCGCTCGCACTGGGCGGGCGGGCAGATCACGTCGTCCAGGCCCTGCAGCAGCAGGAACGGGGCGGTGATCCGGTCGGCGTGCTCGGTGGGCGATCGCTCCGTGTACCGGCCGGGGACCTCGGCGTACGGCCCGATGAGGGTCTCCAGGTACCGCGACTCGAAGTCGTGGGTCTCCCCCGTGCCCCAGCCGACCAGGTCGAGGATCGGGTAGAGGATCGTGCCGCAGGCGTAGACGTCGGTCGTGGCGAGCGAGGCGGCCGCGGTCCAGCCGCCCGCGCTGCCGCCGCGGATCGCCAGCCGGTCACGGTCCGCGGTGCCCTCGTCGGCCAGGGCCAGCGCGACGGCCGCGCAGTCCTCGACGTCCACCACACCCCACTGCTCCCGCAGCAGGTCGCGGTAGTCCCGGCCGTACCCGGCGGAACCGCCGTAGTTCACCTCGGCGACCCCGATGCCGCGGGAGGTGAAGTAGGCGATCTCCAGGTCGAGGACGAGCGGCGCGCGTCCGGTGGGGCCGCCGTGCGCCCACACCACGTACGGCGGCAGTTCCTCGTCGGGCGCGGTGCGGCCGGGGTGGTGCGGGGGGTAGATGTGGGCGTGGATCTCGCGTCCGGCCGGGCCGGTGAACGTACGGATCTGCGGCTCGGGGTAGAACGCGGGGTCCACGGCGTCGTCGTGCGGGGCGCCGATCACCCGGGCCCGGCCGGCCCGGGCGTCCAGCTCGACCACCTCGTACGCGCTGCGGGGGCTGGCCCCGACCGCGACGACCGACTGTCCGCGTGCGGCGAGGTCCGGCGCGAACTCGGTCCAGGGCCCGGCCGTGTCGACGAGTTCGCCGGTCTCCGGGTCGAGGATCCCGAGGGTGGTGGCACCGCAGCCGTGCACGACGGCGATGAGACCGCTGTCCAGCGGGGCGAACCAGCGGGACCCGAGCTTCCACAGCGGTCCGCCGAACTCCTCCTCCCGCGGGCAGAGGGGCTCGTCGTCGCAGTACAGGTTCCACCAGCCGCTGCGGTCGCTCGCGTACAGCAGACGGCCTTCCGCCGACCACTCCACCTGGGCGATGGCCTCCGTCGGCCCGCCCGCCACCGTCCGCGCCGGACCGAAGGTGCCGTCCGCGCCGATCTCGGCGACGACGAGTTCCGTGCCGTCCCACGGCATCCGCGGGTGGTCCCAGGCCAGCCAGGCCGCCCGCCGCCCGTCGGGCGACAGTCGGGGTCCGGCGACGAACCGGTGCCGGTCGTCGGTGAGTTCGCGTACCCCGGTCCGGTCCTGGGCGGCCGAGCCGTCCAGCGGTACGGCGGCCAGGACGCGTCGTACGTCGCCGGGGCCCTCGCCGGTGAACTCCTCCAGCACACACCACACTTCACCGCGTTCCGGACGCATCTGCGGCTGCGCCCAGCGCAGTCCGCCGCCGACCGGGGAGACGGGGGTGAGCGGGAGCGGTTCGCCGCCCGGACGGTACCGGTACAGGCGCTGGTCGGCGAAGTGCACGAACACCACGAGCGGTTCGCCGTCCACCACCGCACCCGCCCAGGGGTGTCCGCCGTACTCGATGACCCGGCTGCGCACGTTCCACGGGGCGGGCAGTACGGGCTCCTGGGTACCGTCGGCGCGCCGCCGGACCAGGGTGCGCCGCCCGCCCTCGGTGGGCCGGGGCTCGGTCCACCACACCTCGTCGCCGACGAACCCCACGTACTCGGGGCGCCCGTCGTGCGCGGCGGCGAGTGCCGCGTCGATGGGTGAGGGCCAGGAACCGTAGGCCGACGTCCGCACTTATTCCCCCGGGTGTCTAGGCGGTGCGCAGGAAGCGGTCGAGGACACGGACGCCGAAGTGGAGCGCCTCGACGGGCACGCGCTCGTCGACTCCGTGGAAGAGGGCCTGGTAGTCGTAGCCTTCCGGGAGCTTCAGCGGTGTGAATCCGTATCCGGTGATCCCGAGCCGCGAGAACTGCTTGCCGTCCGTCCCTCCGGACATGCAGTACGGCACCACGTGCCCCTCCGGCGCGAACTCCTCGACGGCGGCCCGCATCCTCGCGTACGTCACCGAGTCCACCGGCGCCTGGAGGGCGACCGACCGATGCTGGAACTCCCACTCCACGTCGGGGCCGGTGAGCCGGTCGAGGGTCGCGCGGAACTCGTCCTCGGCGCCGAACAGGAAGCGCCCGTCCACGTGGCCCACGGCCTCGCCCGGGATCACGTTGAGCTTGTAACCGGCGTCCAGCATGGTCGGGTTGGCGCTGTTGCGTACCGTGGACTCGACGAGCCTCGCCGCCGGGCCGAGCTTCTCCAGCAGCCCGTCCACGTCCGTCAGGTCCGCCTCGATGCCGTAGAGCGCGGCGAGTTCGGTGAGCGCGGCGCGCACCGTCGGGGTGAGCCGCAGCGGCCACTCGTGCTCGCCGATCCGGGTGATGGCGGCGGCGAGCCGGGTGACGGCGTTCTCACGGTTCACCTTGGAGCCGTGTCCGGCGCGTCCGCGGGCGGTCAGCTTCAGCCAGCCGGTGCCGCGCTCACCGGCCGCGATCGGGTACAGCTCCTGCCCGCTCCCGTCGTGGAAGGTGAACGCCCCCGACTCGCTGACGCCCTCCGTGCAGCCCTCGAACAGGTAGGGGTGCTCGTCGGCGAGGAATCCGGAGCCGTCCTCGGCGCTGGCCTCCTCGTCGGCGGTGAACGCGATGACGATGTCCCGCCGGGGCCGTACGCCGTGCCGCGCCCAGTCCCGCACCACGGCGAGGATCATCGCGTCCATGTTCTTCATGTCGACCGCGCCCCGCCCCCAGACGGCCCCGTCGCGGATCTCCCCGGAGAAGGGGTGGACGCTCCAGTCGACGGCCTCGGCGGGCACCACGTCCAGATGACCGTGCAGGAGCAGCGCGTCGGCCGACGGGTCGGTGCCCTCGATCCGCGCGACCACGTTCGTACGCCCCTTGGCGCGCTCCAGAAGGGTGGGCTCGAGGCCGGCCTCGGCGAGCCGGGCTGCGGCGTACTCGGCGGCGGGCCGCTCCTGGCAGTCGCCGCCGCCCCGGTTGGTGGTGTCGAGGCGGATGAGGTCCGAGGTGAACTCGACGACCTCGTCCAGGGCCTGCTGGTCAGCCATACTGCTCCTCCACGGCGGCCGAGACGATCGTGGTCACCGCCTTGAAGGTGCGGATTCCCTCGTACATGGTGGCACTGGTGTACGACACTTTCCGCTCGCCGACGCCGATCACGCCCGGCACGACGGTGGCGGCCATCGCGAGGTGCGCCGCGTCGAATTCCAGCGCGACGGTGAACGGCCCCCCGCGCACCGGTTCCTGACGGATCGCCAGGGACGCGGCCGCCTTCGCCGCCGCCCGGATGTCGGCGGCGGTCCTGGCGGGCGTACGGCACACGGCCGCGTACCGCGACACATGGTCCTTGACGGCGACCTTCAGCGCCTCGGGGGCGTAGCCGAGCGCGTCCTCGCAGGCCACGTCGTCGCCGGTGACCAGGACGACGGGTACGCCGTACTCGGCGACGACCCGCGCGTTGAGCAGGCCCTCGCTCGCCCGTACGTCGTTCAGCCAGACGCCGGTGATGGAGTTGGCGAGGTAGGTGTGCGCCAGGACGCCCTCCATGCCGGCGCCCGCGTGGTAGCCGACGAAGGCGATGCCGTCCACGTCGCCGTGCTGCACGCCTTCCACCATGGACAGCGACTTGTGGCGGCCGGTGAGCATCTCGGCCCGCTCGTCGAGCTGTTCGAGGAGCAGGTTGCGCATGGTCCAGTGGGCCTCGTTGACGAGGACCTCGTCGGCGCCGCCGTCGAAGAATCCCCGCACGGCGGCGTCGACGTCCGAGGTGAACATCGAGCGGCACCGCTCCCACTGCGGGGTCCCCGGCAGCACGTCGGCCGGCCAGGTCACCCCGGTGGCGCCCTCCATGTCGGCGCTGATAAGGATCTTCATGCCTCGTCACGTTACGCGCCGCGAGGGGCAGCGGCCAGGAAGCGCGGGTGTCCGCGCAGATCCCGTGGGGGCAACTCCGCGGTCGACATCCCGGTCCGGTGCACGCACGGTTCGGGTCGGGACGGGTCAGGTCGGGCGTCCCGCCACCAGCCACCTCGACGGCAGTTCGATCCGGGTGCCGTCGGGCCGGTACTCCGTGGTGGTGAGCGGCAGTTCACCGCTCGCCAGGACGGTCAGCCCGGCCGCGTTCAGGTACCCGGGGATCGCGTCGTCGGCGACCTCGCCGGGGGCTATGCCGTGCCGGAAGACCGGCGCCAGCTTGGGCGGCGGACCCTCGGCGTTCCGCGCGAGGCCGAGCAGGACGGGCTTGGCGGCCTCGGACAGCTCGACGAGGAAAGTCCGGCCCCGTTCCCCGACGAGTGCGGCGATGCCGTCCACCAGTGTCTGTCGGTCCTCCGGGTCGGCCTGGTGCAGCACACCTCGCATGTAGACGTTGGTGTCGCCGAGTTCCGCGTGCATCGTCTGCACCGCGCCCTTCTCGGCGGCGTCCAGCAACCGGTACCGCGCCTGCCCCGCCGGGTCCGCGCGCCGTGCGTGGTCGAGCGCGGCGGCGGAGATGTCGGCGCCGATCACGTGGGGGAAACGGTCGGCCAGGAAGCGGGTCTGGGTCCCGTTGCCGCAGCCGAGGTCGAGCATCGGCAGGCCGTGGTCGGCCAGGTGGGGTTCGAAGAGGGCGAGATGGACACCGGCGGTCAGGACCGGCTCCGCGTCCCAGAACACCGCCCCCTGCTCCCCGGGAGCCTCACTCCAGAAGCCCTCCCAGGCCTCCCGGTACCGACTCGTCACGCTCATGACCCCTCCCCGGAGTGCGCCGGCCGCCCGCCTCAGATGACGGGCCAGTCCGGTGTATCGCGCGCCGTTCGCAGCCACAAGCGCTCGGCGCGTTCCTTCACGGCTCCTTCGACACGGATGCGCCGGCGTGCGCCCCGAGGGGCCTGGCGCACCCCACGCGCCCGTCGCGCTCCGGGCGCCGCGGGTGCCACGGAGCGGGTCAGCGCCGCGGCAGTGTCAGCTCGAACCAGACGGTCTTGCCGGCCTTGGTCCGGCTGGCCCCCCACTCACGTGCGAGGGTGCTGACCACGCGCAGACCGCGCCCCGACTCGCCCCCGGGGTCGGCGTTCAGCAGGGTCGGCAGATCATGGTCGTCGTCGTCCACTTCGCACAGCAGGGTGTCGCCACGCACCAGACGCAGGTCGACGGGCCGGCTGTGGGAGTGCCGTAGGGCGTTGGTGACGATCTCGCTGACCATCAGCTCGGCGGGATCGGCCAGCCCGGCGAGCCCCCACTCGTGGAGCTGCTCGCGGACCGCCGCGCGGGCCCGGCCGGCCCCGGCCGGGTCCAGGGGCAGTCGCCACTCGGCGACATCGTCGGGTTCGATGCCGTTGAGGCGGGTCATCAGCAGGGCCACGTCGTCCTTGCGGCCACCGCGGCCCGCTTCGGAGAACGTCGCGGCGAGGGCGCGGATGATGGTGTCGCAGGCATCGTCCATGGACGCGGCCGGATGCGCGGCGGACTCGCACAGCGTCGCCAGTCCTACGCCGATGTCCTCGCCGCGCACCTCGACGAGCCCGTCGGTGCACATCACAAGCCGGTCGCCGGGCGCCACCCGCACCCGCACCGCCTCGAAGGGCACCCCGCCGACACCGATGGGCGCACCCGTGGGCAGGTCCAGCAACTCACTGGCGCCGTTCCCGGCCCGCACCAGAACGGGCGGGATGTGCCCGGCGTTGGCGATGTGCAGTTCGCTCGCGATCGGGTCGTAGACGGCGTAGAGGCAGGTCGCGAGGTAGGTGTCGCCGAGGCGCTGGGCGAGGTCGTCGAGGTTGCGCAGCAGCTGGGCGGGCGGCAGGTCGAGAGCGGCCATGGTCTGTACGGCCGTCCGCAACTGGCCCATCATGGCGGCGGAGTTGAGGCCGTGCCCCATGACGTCGCCGACAACGAGGGCGGTACGGGCGCCGGGCAGTTTCACGGAGTCGAACCAGTCGCCGCCGACCCGGCCGAGGAGTGTGCCGGGCAGATAGCGGGTGGCGATGTCGCAGCCCGCCATGTGCGGCGGGATGTGCGGCAGCATGCTGTCCTGGAGGGTCTCGGCGACGGACTCCTGGTAGGTGTACATGCGCGCGTTGTCGAGCACGAGGCCCGCGCGGGCGGCGAGTTCGGCTCCGGTCACCCGGTCCATGTCGTTGAACTCGACGCGCTCGGGGTGCCGCAGCAGGATCATGAAGCCGAGCACCACATGGCGTGCCTTGAGGGGCACGATCAGCATGGAGCGGCCCGTGATGAGGGGCCGGATGTCCCGCTTCTCGAACTGCGAGGCGATGGCGTGGCCCATCTCCTCGCTGATTCGGGGCACCAGGACGGGTTCGCCGCTGGTCATGCACTGGAAGAACGGCGTGTGCGCCGGGAACGGCATGGCCTCGCCGACCGGCACGACGTCGTCCCAGCGGCCGGGTTCGTCGGTGTGCTCCAGGGCGACCCGGTGCCACATGGTGGTGGTGTCCGGAACGCCGTCCGGGAACCCCTCGCCGGCGACGACCTGTTCCCGCAGATAGGTGCCGGCGACGTCGGTGAAGCGGGGCACGACGGCCTTGCTGACCTCGACGATGGTGCGGGACAGGTCGAGCGAGGTGCCGATGCGTCCGCTCACCTCGTTGAGGAACTCCAGTCGTTCCCTTACGGCGGTGTACTCCAGGTCCTCGACCTCGTCGGCGAGCTCCCGCGACAGGGGTTCTCCGGCCGCGACGGCGCGCGCCGCCCGCTCCTGGCGGGCCTTGCGCTCGGCGCGCCGGGCCACACCCCAGTCGGGGGTCACGGGCACCCGGTCGTTCTGGCTGAACTCCAGGATCGGGTAGCCCAGTTCGAGGACCTGCGCGGCGATGCGGGCGCTCTCCTCGACGCTCATGCTGGGCAGGATCTCGGGGAGCCGGCGGGCGAGTTCGTCGGCGCCGGGGAAGTCGGTGTGCAGCGCGAAGGCGGGCGCGATCCGCTCGACGACCGTGCCCTCGTGGGCGTCACCCCGAGGGAACCCACGGGCGTCCGCGGCGAGGACGAGCAACCGCTCCCGCCCGGGCCCGACCAACGGGTAGGCCCACCACAGGACATCGACCCGCCGCCACCCTTCGGGCGAGGCGTCCCCCTTCTCGCCGCGCTCGCTCCCGGGCACGGTGAGCCGGGCGCGCCCGGCGGCCGGATAGGACAGCGCCCCGTCCAGGGACGACTCGAGGTCGGGGCCGAGGTTGTCATCGACCGCGTACGGCCCGAAGGGCGCGCCCTCGTCCTCCTCGGGCCTCTCGGGCAGCGCTCCGGAGACGGGCAGCAGGTCGACGGCCGGCCGGCCGATCGCCTCTTCCTTGGCCACGACGAACAGGCGTCGGGCGCCGGTGCTCCAGTGGGACACCAGGCCGTCGCGGTCCACCACGACCACGGCCAACGGGATGCGCCCGGCCTCGGTGGTGTCCGCCCTCCCGTTCCCAGCTCCGGGGCTGGGAGGAGTGTCCCTGTCGGTGCCACGGTCCATGGCCCAGGCCCTCTTTCCCCCACGGCTCCGCAAGATCTGTGCTGCCGTCACCACCGTACGGCGTCGTCCCGTCACGATGTGCGGCAATACGGGAATTGGTGGCACCGAAACACACCGGCGCACGCCCCCGCGCCCCCACCCTGAGCTGGGACGACTCATCGCGGAGGGGAAAGTGCCAAGCGGTCTTCAGCCCTCGTGCCCCAGCTGGAGATCGCGCTCCGTGCGTCCCGCGCCGGCGACCTGGAGCACGGTGGCGACCGGCGGGTAACCCGCGGCGATGACGGTGTACTCGCCGAAGGACAGGTCGACGAACCGGAAGGTTCCGTCCGGGCCGGTGGTGAGACTGTCCACGACGTTGCCGCCCACTTCCAGCAGGGTCACCCGCGCGTCCTCGACGGGCCGCCCGCCGGTCGCCCGCACGGTGCCGCGCAGCACGGCGCCGCCCGCGAGTTCGACGTCCTGGCGGGTCTCCCGGGAGGTCTGGACGGTGACGGGCAGCGCGACCGGGTGGAAGGCGGGAGCGCCGACGGCGAGGGTGTACTCGCCGGCCACCAGCTCGGTGATGACATAGCCGCCCTCGCCGCCGCTGCGGGTGGTGGCGACGACCTCGCCGCACGCGTCCGTGAGGGTGACGGCGGCCCCGGGCACGGGGATGCCTTCCGCGGTCAGCACATACCCGGCGAGGCGTCCGGCGCCGCCGAGGACGATGTCCAGTTCGACGGGGCGCTCGCCGACGGTCACGGAGACCGCCTGCGGCTGGTGCCCGCCGACCGCGGCGATCAGGACGTACGAGCCGAAGCCCGCTGTGGACAGTGCGTACCGGCCGTCCTCGCCGCTCGCGCCCCGCCCCGTCTGCTGCCCGGCGACGTCGATCAGGGTGAGCGCCGCGCGGGGCACGGCGGTGCCGTCGGTGCGCCGCACCGTGCCGCGCACGGGGGCTGGGGCGGCATACGGCGAACTCCGCGAGTGGGGGGTTCCCTCGCCGGGAGGGTGGGGGCGGGCCTGCGGGACGGTGGCGTTCGGCCGCGCGGTCTCCGGCTCGGCGACCGGGGCGTCGAGCGACACCAGCGGTTTCTCCTTGAGGAAGAAGGCGAGGAGCAGACCTAGGAGGAGCACGGGTACCAGGTAGAGGAAGATCCTCGGCATGGCGTCGGCGTAGGCCCGGATGTAGCCGTCGCGCAGCGCCGGGGGAAGCGTGTGCACGAGCTGCGGGGTGACGGACTGGGGGTCGGGCAGCCCGGCACCCGCGTGCGCGGGGAGCCGTTCGCGCAGGGCGTGGGTGAGCCGGTCGGCGAAGAGGGTGCCGAAGACCGCGGCGCCGACGCTGCCGCCGATCTGGCGGAAGTAGTTGGTGGCGCTGGTGGCGGTGCCGAGGTCGGCGGGGCGTACGGAGTTCTGCACGGCGAGGACGAGCACCGGCATCACCATGCCGATGCCGGCGCCGAGGACGGCCATCCAGATGCTGTAGTGCAGCCGGGGTGTGTCGACGTCCAGGCGGGACAGCAGCCACATGCCGGTCGCGGTGAGCGCGGCGCCGAGGACCGGATGGAACTTGTAGCGCCCGGTGTGGCTGATGAGCTGTCCCGAGATGATGGAGGCGCAGACGATGCCGCCCATCATCGGGAGCATCAGCAGACCGGACTCGGTGGCGGAGGCCCCGTCGACCATCTGCAGGAAGGTCGGCAGATAGGTGGCGGCGCCGAACAGGGCGACCCCGACCACGAGGCCCATCAGGCCGGTGACGACGAAGACGGAGTCCCTGAACAGCCTGAGCGGGATGAGGGGTTCGGCCGCGACGTGCTCGACGAGGAGGAACAGGAGGGTGGCGGCCACCGCTCCCGCCCCGAGGCCCAGAATGACGCGCGAGCCCCAGGCGTGCTCGGTGCCGCCCCAACTGGTCAGCAGCACCAGGCAGGTGGAGGCCACGGCGAGCAACAGCGCGCCGAGGACGTCGAAGCGCGCCGTCCTCTCGGGCTTCGGGAGCTTCAGTACGACGGTGACGACGGCCAGGGTGATGAGACCGAAGGGCACGTTGAAGTAGAGGCACCACCGCCAGTCGTGCCGGTCGGTGAAGTAGCCGCCCAGGAGCGGGCCGGCGACGGAGGCGACCCCGAAGGCGGCGCCGATCGCGCCCAGGTAGCGCCCGCGCCGCCGGGACGGAACGATGTCCGCGATGATCGCCTGCACGCCGATCATGAGGCCGCCGGCGCCGGCACCCTGGACCGCGCGGAAGGCGATGAACTGGTCCATGGTCTGCGCCCGGCCCGCGAGCGCGGAGCCGACGACGAAGACGACGATCGCGAACTGGAAGACGCCCTTGCGGCCGTACAGGTCGCCGAGCTTGCCGTAGATCGGCAGTCCGATGGTGGCGGTGAGGAGATACGCGGTGACCGCCCAGGACATCCGGTCCAGGCCGTGCAGTTCGCCGACGATCCTCGGCAGCGCGGTGGCGACGATCATCTGCTCCAGCGCGGCGAGCAGCAGCGCGAGCATCAGGCCGCAGAACACCAACCGCACGCGTCGTGGGCTGAGTTCCGTCGCGGTGGCGGTTGTCGGGGGCGGATCGTCCGGGAGGGGTGCCGTGACCGGTTGGTCCTGCACCAGAGTCGTTCCGCCCACGAACCGCTCCCCTCGTCGCACCTGTCAGTAATTCCCGCAATAAGCGACAACTACGAACAAGCACGACGAGTTACGGCGTCATGCCGGTCCGAACGGAGTTCCACTCGAACCGGTGAGGAGCCAATTCCCTGTCGCGAGTGGCCGGTTGGACCTACTTCGCGACCTCGGTGGCCAGCTTGTCGAGCATGGCGTCGTAGATCCGGCCGAGCCCCTTGGGCGCGAAGGCCTTCTCGAAGAAGCCGCCGATGCCGCCGGCGCCCTGCCAGGTGGTGGTGACGACCACCCTCGACTTCCCCTCCCCCGCCGGGGTGACCCGCCAGGTGGTGACCATGGAGGAGTTGCGGTCCTTCTCGACGAGCTCGCCGTCGGTGGGCTCGGTGACCTCCAGGAGGCAGTCGCGCACGCGCTTGCTGGTGGCCTGGAGCTTCCAGTGGACGAGGGTGCCCTCCCCGTCGCCGCCCTCGCGCACCTCGTACTCACTGAAGTGCTCGGGCAGCAGCTTCGCGCGTGTGCCGGTGTAGTCGGCGAGGGCGTCGAACACCTTCTCCGCGTCCGCCGCGACGACCCGCTCCGTAGTGGCCTCGACCTGCGCCATTGACTTCCTCCAGGACCTGAGTGCTCGGGGTTGGGGCAAGCCAACCACCCCGGCCCTCGGGCACCCAAATCGGGGTCCCGGAAGCGATCGGAAACGGCCCTTGCACGATCACGCGAACAGGTGTTCTATTCTCGCAGCAGTGCTACCGAGGAGGCCTCATGCGCTGGGAGAACCTCACAGACTCCGGCGAACACAGCCGGGCGGACGCCGCGCTGTTCGGCGCCGACGCGGTGACCACCCGCACCTTCGACACGCCCGAGTTCCGCGGGATCACCTTCCACGAGGTCCGCGCCCGGTCGATCATCAACCGCGTTCCGGCGGTCTCGCGGATGTCCTTCCAGTGGACGGTCAACCCGTATCGCGGCTGCTCACACGCGTGCGTGTACTGCTTTGCCCGCAAGACCCACAGCTATCTGGACCTCGACACGGGTCTCGGCTTCGACTCCCAGATCGTGGTCAAGACGAACGCGCCGGACCTGCTGCGCCGCCAGCTCGGCTCCCGCCACTGGCAGGGCGAGCACATCGCGATGGGCACGAACGTCGACTGCTACCAGCGCGCCGAGGGCCGCTACCGCCTGATGCCGGGCATCATCGGCGCCCTGCGCGACCACGCCAACCCCTTCTCCATCCTGACCAAGGGCACGCTGATCCTGCGCGACCTGGACCTGCTGACCCGGGCCTCCGAGGTGACCGACGTCGGCATCTCGGTCTCGGTCGGCTTCACCGACCCCGAGCTGTGGCGCACCGTCGAACCGGGCACCCCGGCACCGGAGCGGCGCCTGGAGGTCGTACGGACGCTGAGTGAACACGGCATCCCGTGCGGGGTCCTGATGGCGCCGGTGATCCCGTTCCTGAGCGACTCACCGGCCCAACTGCGGGACGCCGTACGCGCGATCGCGGCTTCCGGGGCGACGTCGGTGAACCCGCTGGTGCTCCATCTGCGTCCCGGTGCCCGCGAGTGGTTCATGGCCTGGCTGGCCCGCGAGCACCCGTATCTGGTGCGTCGTTACGAGCGGCTGTACGCGGACGGCTCCTATGCCCCGAAGTGGTACCAGCGCCGGATCACCCGTCAGGTCCACGAGCTGGCCGAGGAGTACGGCATCGGCCCCACGCGCGCGGGGATGCCACGTCGGCTGCCGGAGCCCGAGCCGGAACAGCCCGACCCGTCCGAACCGACGCAACTCTCATTGATCTGAGAGCATCCGAGCGCTTACCGCGACCCAATCGGGTCAAGTATGGGCAGAACGCGTTCTTCCAGTTCGGCTTTCCGGGACGATGCGGCGGGGACCGCGACCCTTTCGGTTCGAAGCCCCTCCGTGTCCCTCCGTCCTGTGAGGACTGAATGAGAAAACGCGCAGCCGTGCTGTGCGGTGTCGCCGTCGTCGTGGCCGGGACCTTCACGGCCGTCCCGGCCGACGCGAGCGCCCCGCACAGTGCGGAAACCGCTCAAGCCGCCAAGCCCACCTGGAAGAAGTGCGGCACCTCCGACTATCCGACGCTCCAGTGCGCGTCCCTCAAGGTGCCGCTCGACCACGCGAAGCCGCACGGGAAGCAGATCACCCTCGCCCTGTCGCGGGTCCCGCACACCGCGAAGAGGTACCAGGGCCCACTGCTGGTCAACCCCGGCGGTCCCGGCGGCAGCGGTCTGACGCTCGCCGGTTTCGTCGCGTCCGCGCTGCCCAAGTCGGTCGCGGCACAGTACGACGTCATCGGCTTCGACCCGCGCGGAGTGGGCGCGAGCAAGCCCGCTCTGGACTGCAAGCCCGGCTACTTCAACCCGGTGCGGCCCGACTCGGTGCCGAGCACGCCCGCGATCGAGAAGGCCAACCTCAAGCGCGCCAAGTCCTTCGCCGCCGCCTGTGGCAAGAAGTACGCGGACGTCCTGCCGTACATCAACACGGTCCAGACCGTGCGGGACATGGACTCGATCCGCGCGGCCCTCGGCGCGAAGAAGATCAACTACTTCGGTTACTCCTACGGCACCTACCTCGGCGCGGTCTACGCGAAGCTCTATCCGGAGCGGGTGCGGCGCCTGGTCCTGGACTCGATCGTCGACCCGACCGGCGTCTGGTACGACGACAACCTCGACCAGGACCACGCCTTCAACGACCGCCACCGGGCCCTGATGTCCTGGATCGCCAAGTACGACGCCACGTACAAGCTCGGCACCGATCCGGAGAAGATCGAGGCCAAGTGGTACGCGATGCGCGCGGCCCTGGCGAAGAAGCCGGCCGACGGGAAGGTGGGCGCCTCCGAACTGGAGGACACCTTCATTCCGGGCGGCTACTACAACGGCTACTGGCCCTACCTGGCCGAGGCGTTCGCGGCGTACGTGAACGACAGGAACGCCGACCCGCTGGTCGAGGCGTACGAGAACTTCGCCACCGTCGACGCGTCCGGGGACAACGGCTACAGCATCTACACCGCGGTGCAGTGCCGTGACGCCGCCTGGCCACGCGACTGGAACCAGTGGCGCAAGGACAACTGGGCGGTGTACGAGAAGGCCCCGTTCATGACCTGGAACAACGCCTGGTACAACGCACCGTGCGCGTTCTGGCCGACCACGTCGCAAAAGCCGGTGAACATCGCCAACAGCAAACTGCCGCCGGTACTGCTCTTCCAGGCGACGAACGACGCGGCCACCCCGTACGAGGGCGGCGTCACGGTCCACCGGAAGCTGGCCCACTCCAGCCTGGTGGTCGAAGAAGGCGGCGGGAACCACGGCATCACGCTCAGCGGGAACAGCTGCCTGGACGCGTACCTGTCCGCGTACCTGACCGACGGCACGGTGCCGCGCGGTCACGGTGAGGCCGACGCGGTCTGCCAGAAGCTGCCCGACCCCAAGCCGCTGACCGCGGCCACGTCGGCGTCGCCGTCGGCACACGGCTCGATCCTGCACGGCATGCTCGGCTTCCGCGGCTGAGCACCTCCTGAAGGTCCGGCGGGGGCGACCTGCCGGGGCGGCGTCAGACCCGTGGTCCACCATGGACGCATGAGTGAGCTGACGAGGATGTCCGCCCCGGCCCAAGTCGCCCCCGCCGACCTGTTCGCGGGGGCGGCGATCCGCCGGTGACGGTCGTCCGGGTACGAGACATGACACTCCCCGACTGCGCACGCGTGGCGGAGATCCGCGTCGGTGGCTGGCGCAGCGCGTACCGCGGGCTGATGGCCCAGTCGTACCTCGGCGGCCTCGACTGCGATACCCGAAGCTGCCGGCGCACCAACGCCTCAGCGCCGCTGCCGGGGGATCCGGGCCAGCGCATGCACGGCCGCCTCGGCGAGCACCGGGTGGGCCAGTGCCTCGTTGAGGACCGGCCTGGCCCGGGTGTCGCCGAGCGTGCCGAGCCCCTCCACGCAGGCGAGTGCCACCCGCCGGTACGGGTCGTGGGGGCGCAGCCGCCGTTCCAGGGTGGTGATGAGCGCGGGCACGGCCTCGGGGGCGCGCAGGTCCACCAGGAGGCGCACCGGGTGCAGGGCGTAGGCGACGCGTAGTTCGTTGGTGGCCAGGGCGGCGGCCGCGCGGGCGGTGCGGGGATCGCCGAGGCGGGCCAGGGCGTGGGCGGCGGCGGCGCAGCGCGGCGGGTCGCGGTGGTTGAGGAACAGGACGAGGGATTCGAAGGCCCGCCGGTCGCCCGCCGACCCGAGCCGGAACGCGGCCAGCTCCCTGGCCCACAGTGGCTGTCCGGGCGCGGTGAGCACGTCTGCCAGGTCGTCGAGGCCCTCGGTCGCCGCCAGTCGGTCGAACCCGGCCGAGGCCCCTGCCTCCTGCCGTAAGCGTTCCGTGAGTGATCGCAACTCTTCGTCCATGGGATCCGAGATTAGGGGCGTCGCCCTGCGGCCGGGACGCACATCACAAACTCGGGGGCTGGCGCGCTCGTTACCCACGAGTTAAGCTCATACGAGCGAGTTACCCACTCGTAGATCTGTTCGTGGTGGCCTGGTGACGCAGCCACTCCGAGAGCAGTCGGTTCGGTACATCGCGTACCCGAGTACGACTCGGCCCCGGGACAGGGCCGGTCGGTTCCGCCGTTGTGGGGCGTGTGCACGCCCCTCTGCACGGCACCGGGCGTGTGCGCTCGCAGCCCGGCAACACCCGCACTCCTTCTCCGCACCCGGTGCGCCCGTGGTTTTCGGCTTCGGCCGCGTTCCTCCGGCGCACCGGGCTCGCTTCCAGTCGTCACCCTCATTCCTGGAGTCCGCGATGGCCACTCCCCTGTCCGACACCCCTCTGTCCCCGTTGAAGACCGTCGCCGTGATCGGTCTCGGCACCATGGGCACCGGCATCGCCGAGGTCCTGGCCAAGGCCGGCCGCGACGTCATCGGCATCGACCTCAGCGAGGCGGCGACCGCCAAGGCCCTCGCCGGCCTGGAGAGCGCGACCGCCCGTGCTGTGGAGCGCGGCCGGCTGACCGAGCAGGAGCGCGCCGACGCGCTCGGCCGGGTCCGTACGTCCACCGATCTGCGTGCGGCGGCCGACGCCGACCTGGTCATCGAGGTGGTCCCGGAGTCGTACGAGATCAAGCACCAGGTCTTCCGTGAGCTCGACCAGATCGTGCGGCCCGAGACGATTCTCGCAACCGGCACCAACGCCCTGTCCGTCACCCGGCTCGCCGCCGACTCGGCCCGCCCGGAGCGCGTGCTGGGCCTGCACTTCTTCAACCCGGCGCCGGCGATGAAACTGGTCGAGGTCGTCTCGTCGGTGCTCACCGCGCCCCAGGCCGTCGCCGCGGTCACCGACCTGGCGCTGGAACTCGGCAAGGAACCGGTCGCGGTCGGCGACCGGCCCGGGTTCGTCGCCGACGGGCTGCTGTTCGGCTATCTCAACCAGGCCGCCGCGATGTACGAGGCGAAGTACGCCTCCCGGGAGGACATCGACGCCGCGATGCGGCTCGGCTGCGGGCTGCCCATGGGCCCGCTCGCCCTGCTCGACCTGATCGGCGTCGACACCGCACGCACGGTCCTGGAGGCCATGTACGCCGAGTCCCACGACCGCCTGCACGCCCCCGCCCCGATCCTCAAGCAGCTCAGCGAGGCGGGACTGACCGGCCGCAAGTCGGGCCGCGGTTTCTACACGTACGAGGCTCCCGGCAGCGAGACGGTCGTGCCGGACGCCCTGACACCGCTGTCCGGCAGCCTCGACGCTCCCAGCCGAACCGTCCGCTCCGTCGGCGTCGCGGGCTCCGGCACGATGGCGTCCGGTATCGCCGAGGTGTTCGCCAAGGCGGGTTACGAGGTCGTGCTCGCGGCCCGCAGCGAGCAGAAGGCGCAGACCGCCAAGGCCCGGATCGGCAAGTCGCTCGCACGCTCCGTCGACAAGGGCCGGCTGACCGCGGAGGCCGCCGCGCAGACCCTGGACCGGATCACCGCGGCCGGTTCGTACGACGCGTTCGCCGATGTCGATCTGGCCGTGGAGGCCGTCGCCGAGGACCTGGAGATCAAGCGGCAGTTGTTCGCGACCCTGGACAAGGTCTGCAAGCCGGGCGCGGTGCTGGCCACGACGACATCCTCGCTGCCGGTCGTCGCCTGCGCCCGCGCGACCTCGCGTCCGCAGGACGTGATCGGCATGCACTTCTTCAACCCGGCACCGGCGATGAAGCTGGTCGAGGTGGTCCGTACGGTGCTGACGGCCGACGACGTCCACTCGACGGTTCGCGAGGTCTGCGTCAGGATCAAGAAGCACGCGGTCGACTGTGGGGACCGTGCGGGCTTCATCGTGAACGCCCTGCTGTTCCCGTACCTCAACAACGCGATCAAGATGGTGCAGGAACACTACGCGTCCCTCGACGACATCGACGCGGCGATGAAGCTGGGCGGCGGCTACCCCATGGGCCCCTTCGAGCTCCTGGACGTCGTCGGGCTCGACGTCTCCCTGGCCATCGAGAAGGTCCTGCACCGCGAGTTCCGCGACCCGGGCCTGGCCCCGGCGCCGCTCCTGGAGCACCTGGTGGCCGCGGGCTGCCTCGGCCGCAAGACGGGCCGGGGCTTCCGCGAATATGCCCGCCGCTGACCGGCCGGGCGACCGGTTCGGAACGGATACGGACTCGGACACGGACACGGACTGGGGCGGGCTGCTGGACCCCGGCAGCCCTGCCCCGCCCGCGTGGCCCGGCACTCCCCCGCCCGCCCGGGGCGGGGGGACCCCCGGACAGGCGCAGCAGGCTGCGCACATGCAGTACGTTCGGGTCATGTCCCAGCCCGCCAAGTCCGCACGTACCCCAGCCACGCCCGACGCACCGGAGAGCGCCGCCGGCAGCCGCGCCGCCGCCCAGCGGCTCAAGATGCGCCGAGAGCTGGCGGCCGCAGCGATGGAGTTGTTCGCGACCAAGGGGTACGAGGCGACCACCGTCGACGAGATCGCGGCCGCGGCCGGGGTGGCCCGCCGCACGTTCTTCCGTCACTTCCGCTCCAAGGAAGAGGCGATCTTCCCGGACCACGACGACACGTTGATCCGGGCCGAGGCCGTCCTCAACGCCGCCCCCGCGCACGAGCACCCGCTCGACACGGTGTGCCGCGGCATCAAGGAGGTCATGCGGATGTACGCGGCCCGGCCGGAGATCTCGGTCGCCCGGTACACACTCACGCGCGAGGTGCCCACCCTGCGCGAGGCGGAGATCGCGTCGGTGGCCCGCTACGAGCGGCTCTTCACCCGTTACCTCCTCGGCCACTTCGACGAGCACGCGCACGACGACGACGCCAACGACGACCCGCTCCTGGCGGAGGTCGCCGCGTCCGCCGTGGTCACCGCCCACAACCATGTGCTGCGGCGCTGGCTGCGGGCCGGCGGACAGGGGGACGTCGAGGCACAGCTGGACCACGCCTTCGCGATCGTACGGAAGACGTTCGGGTCCGGCATCGGGGCCGGGCGCAGCACGCCCGCCAAGCCCACCGCGGCGACGGTCTCCACCCACGGCGAGGTGCTGGTGACGGTCGCCCGCACGGACGCCCCGCTCGACCAGGTGATGCGGACCATCGAGGAGGCACTCAGGGACCGCTGAGTCCCGCTGCACCGCCGAGAGACGCTGTACCGCTGTGATCACGGCCACCCTCCGGGGTGGCCGTTTTGCCATGTCAGGGGCGCTTTTCAGGCACCTTTCACGGGCCGTTCGATCGATCATCGCTCATTTGTTACGTAAAGATTTCATGTGAGAGTAAGTTCTGGCACTCAGTGCCTTGCGAGGTGACACGCGGTGTCATACCTTGAAGTTGTCCGGGCGGCCGGCGTGCAGAGACCATTCGTACGTCGGCTGTCCCAGCAAACCTTGGTCTGCCCGCCCGGACGCCTGCGTCACAGGCAACCTCCCGCGCCACAACGCGCTGCCGAACTGCACCATCCGCCGAACCGACGGCACCTCTCAACCAACCCTCAGCAGCACCGACGTAACCCTCAGCGTCTTCCCTCAGGACGCCATTCGCCGGAGGCAACACCGTGACCGTTAAGGACATCCTGGACGCGATCCAGTCGCCGGACTCGACGCCGGACGACTTCGCCGCTCTGCCGCTCCCCGAGTCGTACCGCGCGATCACCGTGCACAAGGACGAGACGGAGATGTTCGCGGGCATGCAGACCCGCGAGAAGGACCCGCGCAAGTCGCTGCACCTGGACGAGGTGCCGCTGCCCGAGCTGGGCCCGGGTGAGGCCCTGGTGGCCGTGATGGCCTCCTCGGTCAACTACAACTCCGTGTGGACCTCGATCTTCGAGCCGCTGTCGACCTTCGGGTTCCTGGAGCGCTACGGCAAGGTCTCCGAGCTCACCAAGCGCCACGACCTGCCGTACCACATCATCGGCTCCGACCTCGCGGGCGTCGTCCTGCGCACCGGCCCCGGCGTCAACGCCTGGCAGCCCGGTGACGAGGTCGTCGCGCACTGTCTCTCCGTCGAGCTGGAATCCAGCGACGGCCACAACGACACCATGCTCGACCCCGAGCAGCGCATCTGGGGCTTCGAGACCAACTTCGGCGGCCTCGCCGAGGTCGCGCTCGTCAAGTCCAACCAGCTGATGCCCAAGCCCGACCACCTGTCGTGGGAGGAGGCCGCCGCCCCGGGCCTGGTCAACTCCACCGCCTACCGGCAGCTGGTCTCCCGCAACGGCGCCGGCATGAAGCAGGGCGACAACGTCCTCATCTGGGGCGCCAGCGGCGGACTCGGCTCCTACGCCACCCAGTTCGCGCTGGCCGGCGGCGCCAACCCGATCTGTGTCGTCTCCAGCGAGCAGAAGGCCGACATCTGCCGCAGGATGGGCGCCGAGGCGATCATCGACCGCAACGCCGAGGACTACAGGTTCTGGAAGGACGAGCACACCCAGGACCCGAAGGAGTGGAAGCGCTTCGGGAAGCGCATCCGCGAATTCACCGGCGGCGAGGACATCGACATCGTCTTCGAGCACCCCGGCCGCGAGACCTTCGGCGCCTCCGTCTACGTCACCCGCAAGGGCGGCACCATCACCACCTGCGCCTCGACCTCGGGGTACATGCACGAGTACGACAACCGCTACCTGTGGATGTCCCTGAAGCGGATCATCGGCTCGCACTTCGCCAACTACCGCGAGGCCTGGGAGGCCAACCGGCTGATCGCGAAGGGCAAGATCCATCCCACCCTGTCGAAGGTGTACTCCCTGGAGGACACCGGCCAGGCCGCCTACGACGTGCACCGCAACCTCCACCAGGGCAAGGTCGGCGTCCTGTGCCTGGCGCCCGAGGAGGGCCTGGGCGTGCGCGACGCGGAGAAGCGTGCCCAGCACGTCGACGCCATCAACCGCTTCCGGAACATCTGAGGAAAGCGGAGGTTCACAGATGACTGAGCGCCAGAAGGACCGGCCGTGGCTCATGCGGACCTATGCCGGTCACTCCACGGCCGAGGCGTCCAACGAGCTGTACCGGCGCAATCTCGCCAAGGGCCAGACCGGCCTGTCGGTCGCGTTCGACCTGCCGACGCAGACCGGTTACGACTCCGACCACATCCTCGCCCGCGGGGAGGTGGGCCGGGTCGGCGTGCCGATCGCGCACGTCGGTGACATGCGCCGGCTGTTCCAGGACATCCCCCTGGAGCAGATGAACACCTCGATGACGATCAACGCCACCGCCATGTGGCTGCTGGCGCTCTACCAGGTCGTCGCCGAGGAGCACGGCGCGGACGTCACCAAGCTCCAGGGCACGACCCAGAACGACATCGTCAAGGAGTACCTGTCCCGGGGCACGCACGTGTTCCCGCCGGGGCCCTCGCTCCGGCTGACGACGGACATGATCGCGTACACGGTCTCCCACCTCCCGAAGTGGAACCCGATCAACATCTGCAGCTACCACCTGCAGGAGGCGGGCGCCACTCCGGTCCAGGAGATCGCGTACGCGATGTCCACGGCGATCGCGGTGCTCGACGCCGTCCGGGACGGCGGCCAGGTGCCGCAGGAGCGCATGGGCGACGTGGTCGGCCGTATCTCCTTCTTCGTGAACGCGGGAGTCCGCTTCGTCGAGGAGATGTGCAAGATGCGCGCCTTCGGCCGCATCTGGGACAAGATCACCCGTGAGCGGTACGGCATCGAGGACCCCAAGCACCGGCGCTTCCGTTACGGCGTCCAGGTCAACTCGCTCGGCCTGACCGAGGCGCAGCCGGAGAACAACGTCCAGCGGATCGTGCTGGAGATGCTCGCGGTGACCCTGTCGAAGGACGCCCGCGCGCGTGCCGTCCAGCTCCCCGCCTGGAACGAGGCGCTGGGTCTGCCCCGGCCCTGGGACCAGCAGTGGTCGCTGCGCATCCAGCAGGTACTCGCCCACGAAAGCGATCTGCTGGAGTACGACGACATCTTCGAGGGCTCGAAGGTCATCGAGGCCAAGGTGGGCGAGCTGGTCGAGGAGTCGCTCACGGAGATCGAGCGGATCCAGGAGATGGGCGGCGCGATGGCCGCCGTGGAGTCCGGCTACCTCAAGTCGCAGCTGGTCTCCTCGCACGCCGAGCGCCGGGGCCGTATCGAGTCGGGCCAGGAGAAGATCATCGGTGTCAACATCTTCGAGACGACCGAACCCAATCCGCTGACCGCCGACCTCGACACGGCCATCCAGACGGTCGATCCGGCCGTCGAGGCCCGGGTCATCGCCTCGCTCCAGAACTGGCGCGACACCCGCTATCAGCCGCCCTTCAACCACCCGCGCCCCTGCAAGGCGCTGGAGAAGCTGAAGGAGGCCGCCAAGGGCACCGACAACCTCATGGAGGCCACCCTGGAGTGCGCCCGCGCGGGCGTCACGACCGGTGAGTGGACCGGGGCGCTGCGGGAGGTGTTCGGCGAGTTCCGGGCACCGACCGGTGTCTCGTCGGCGCCGGTCGCGGTTCCCGCCGAAGAGGGCTCGGCCCTGTCCGAGGTGCGCCGAAAGGTGGACGTGACGGCCAAGGACCTGGGCGTCGGCAAGCTGCGCTTCCTGGTCGGCAAGCCCGGCCTGGACGGGCACTCCAACGGGGCCGAGCAGATCGCCGTGCGGGCCCGCGACGCCGGCTTCGAGGTGGTCTACCAGGGCATCCGCCTCACGCCGGAGCAGATCGTGGACGCGGCCCTCGCCGAGGACGTGCACGCGGTGGGCCTGTCGATCCTCTCCGGCTCGCACGCCCAGCTGGTCCCGGACGTGCTCGAACGGCTGCGTGTGGCCGGTGCCACAGACATTCCGGTGATCGCCGGTGGCATCATCCCGAATGGTGACGCCGAACAACTGCGGGCAGCCGGAGTGGCCGCGGTGTTCACCCCGAAGGACTTCGACATCACCGGAATCATCGGCCGCATCGTCGACGAGATCCGGAAAGCGAACAAGCTCGACCCCCTGGAGGTCCCCGCATGACAGTCAACCGTCTTCGTCCACGGCGCTCCTGCCTCGCCGTGCCGGGCAGCAACCCCCGCTTCCTGGAGAAGGCACAGGGCCTCCCCGCCGACCAGGTCTTCCTGGACCTGGAGGACGCGTGCGCGCCGCTCGCCAAGCCCGAGGCGCGGCACACCATCGTCAAGTTCCTCAACGAGGGCGACTGGACGGGCAAGACGCGGGTCGTACGCGTCAACGACTGGACGACCGAGTGGACGTACCGGGATGTCGTCACGGTCGTCGAGGGAGCCGGCCCCAACCTCGACTGCATCATGCTGCCGAAGGTGCAGGACGCCCAGCAGGTCGTGGCCCTCGACCTCCTGCTGACCCAGATCGAGAAGACCATGGGCTTCGAGGTCGGGAAGATCGGCATCGAGGCGCAGATCGAGAACGCGCAGGGCCTCAACAACGTCAACGAGATCGCGCAGGCGTCGCCGCGCGTCGAGACGATCATCTTCGGTCCGGCCGACTTCATGGCATCGATCAACATGAAGTCCCTCGTCGTGGGCGAGCAGCCGCCCGGCTACCCGGCGGACGCCTACCACTACATCCTGATGAAGATCCTGATGGCCGCCCGCGCCAACAACCTCCAGGCGATCGACGGCCCCTACCTGCAGATCCGCAACATCGACGGCTACCGCGAGGTCGCGGGCCGCGCCGCCGCGCTCGGCTTCGACGGCAAGTGGGTGCTGCACCCGGGCCAGGTCGAGGCGTCCAACGAGATCTTCTCGCCCTCGCAGGAGGACTACGACCACGCCGAGCTGATCCTGGACGCGTACGACTACTACACCTCCGAGGCGGGCGGCAAGAAGGGCTCGGCGATGCTCGGCGACGAGATGATCGACGAGGCCAGCCGCAAGATGGCCCTGGTCATCTCCGGCAAGGGACGCGCCGCCGGAATGCAGCGCACCAGCAAGTTCGAGATCCCCACCGACTAGAAAGGCGCTGAGCGCGATGCAGTTCGGGCGCACCTACGAGGAGTTCGAGGTCGGGGCGACGTACAAGCACTGGCCGGGAAAGACGGTCACGGAGTACGACGACCACCTCTTCTGTCTCCTCACCATGAACCACCACCCGCTCCACATGGACACCAACTACGCGGAGAAGACGACGGACTTCGGCAAGAACGTCGTCGTCGGGAACTACATCTACTCGCTGCTGCTCGGCATGTCCGTGCCGGACGTCTCCGGCAAGGCGATCGCCAACCTGGAGATCGAGTCGCTCAAGCACGTGGCGCCCACCTTCCACGGCGACACGATCTACGGCCAGACGACCGTGCTCGACAAGTGGCCGTCGAAGTCGAAGAACGACCGCGGCATCGTCCATGTCGAGACCAAGGGCTACAAGCAGGACGGCACGCTGGTCTGCGTGTTCCGCCGCAAGGTGATGGTGCCGACCGAGACCTACATCAAGGAGCGCGGCGGCGAGCAGCCCGGCCGCCCGCCCGTCTCCCACCACCACCCTCAAACGACGCCCCTGCGGGGCGACACCCCCGGTTCTGAGCTCAGCGAGCAGGAGAAGTAGCCATGGCGCGACTCGCCCAGACCGCCGGTCTGACCGACATCCAGCAGGAGATCCTGTCCACCGTCCGCGGCTTCGTGGACAAGGAGATCATCCCGGTCGCGACCGAGCTGGAGCACCGCGACGAGTACCCGCAGCAGATCGTGGACGGGCTCAAGGAGTTGGGCCTGTTCGGGCTGATGATCCCCGAGGAGTACGGCGGTCTCGGCGAGTCGCTCCTGACGTACGCGCTGTGCGTGGAGGAGATCGCCCGCGGCTGGATGTCGGTGTCCGGCATCATCAACACCCACTTCATCGTGGCGTACATGCTCAAGCAGCACGGAACGCAGGAGCAGAAGGAGCACTTCCTGCCGAGGATGGCGGCCGGTGACATCCGCGGCGCCTTCTCGATGTCGGAGCCGGCCCTGGGTTCGGACGTCTCGGCGATCACGTCCAAGGCGGTCAAGGACGGCGACGAGTACGTCCTGAACGGTCAGAAGATGTGGCTCACCAACGGCGGTACGTCGAATCTGGTCGCCGTTCTCGTCCGAAGTGACGAAGGACACCCGGAGGGGACCGCGCCCCACAAGTCGATGACGACCTTCCTGGTCGAGAAGGAGCCCGGCTTCGGAGAGGTCCGCCCCGGCCTCACCATCCCCGGGAAGATCGACAAGATGGGCTACAAGGGTGTCGACACCACCGAGCTCATCATGGACGGCCTGCGCATTCCGGCCGATCGGGTGCTCGGCGGCACCACCGGCCGAGGTTTTTACCAAATGATGGACGGCGTGGAGGTCGGCCGCGTCAACGTGGCGGCACGTGGCTGCGGCGTCGCCCAGCGTGCCTTCGAGCTGGGTGTCTCGTACGCCCAGCAGCGACACACCTTCGGCAAGGCGATCGCCCAGCACCAGGCCATCCAGTTCAAACTGGCCGAGATGGCTACCAAGGTCGAGGCAGCCCATGCGATGATGGTGAACGCGGCTCGCAAAAAGGACTCCGGCGAACGTAACGACCTTGAGGCAGGGATGGCGAAGTACCTCGCCTCCGAGTACTGCAAGGAGGTCGTCGAGGACGCATTCCGGATCCACGGCGGCTACGGCTTCTCCAAGGAGTACGAGATCGAGCGCCTCTACCGTGAGGCTCCGATGCTGCTGATCGGTGAAGGTACCGCCGAGATCCAAAAAATGATCATCGGTCGCAGGCTGCTCGAAGAGTATCGGCTGCAGGGCTAGATATCCTGGTTGGGGGTGTTTTCTTCGAGAAGAAGATCACACCCCGTGAACGCTGTTCAGCCGCCGACTCAGCTTCCTGGCTTGCCCAGTTGTGGCCCGCGACCGGTACCATCCCGGGAAAGCCGCCGTCCCCCGTTGCAGTGCGGCATCATCCGCTACGAAGGTCATCCATGCCCCACAGCCAAACCTCTGCACCTCGCGACAGCCTG
Organism: Streptomyces sp. NBC_00076; assembly: GCF_045041235.1. Taxonomy (NCBI): domain Bacteria; kingdom Bacillati; phylum Actinomycetota; class Actinomycetes; order Kitasatosporales; family Streptomycetaceae; genus Streptomyces; species Streptomyces sp. NBC_00076. Next base: position 8,583,872 of record NZ_CP108242.1, on the reverse strand, counting down.
GCAGGCGTACGCCTGGCGCGCGGAGCCTCGCCGTGGCTTCTCCCGACCGTCGCCACCGCAGCCCTCAGCCTGGCCAGGTCCCGCCGCTCCGGCGCGGCCAAGGCCGTGGCCGTGCCCGCCACCGCGCTCGCGGCGGGCATGCTGTGGTTCTTCCGCGACCCCGAGCGCGAGATCACCCAGGGCCGGGTCATCTCGCCCGCCGACGGTGTGGTGCAGAGCATCATGCCGTGGAAGGACGGCCGCACCCGCGTCGCGATCTTCATGAGCCCGCTCAACGTCCACGTCAACCGGGCGCCGCTCTCCGGCACGGTGACGTCGGTCGAGCACATCCCGGGTGGGTTCGTTCCGGCGTTCAACAAGGAGAGCGAGAACAACGAGCGCGTCGTCTGGCACTTCGACACCGAACTCGGTGACATCGAGATGATCCAGATCGCCGGCGCGGTGGCCCGTCGTATCGTTCCGTACGTGCCTCAGGGCACCAAGGTCGAGCAGGGCGACCGGGTCGGGCTGATCCGCTTCGGCTCTCGTGTCGACATCTACCTGCCCGAGGGCGTGGAGGTCGCGGTAGAGGTGGGCCAGAAGACCGTGGCTGGGGTGACTCGCATTGACCGTGGTTGATCCCGAGACCCAAGCGGGCTGGGTGCCCGAGGCCGACGAGGTGGACGACGAAGAGGAGATGCCCCTCTCTCTCCGCCTCTCAATAGCGGACACCCTCACCCTCGGCAACGCCACGTGCGGCTTCATGGCGGTGTACTTCACCACCACCGGCATCCTGATCCCGCACCTCACGGGTGACGATTCGGGCATGGCCCGCAACAGCGCTGCCACGGCCGTCATACTGATGCTGTGCGCGGCTGTCTTCGACCTGTTCGACGGTCTCGTCGCCCGCAAGCTGCGGTCGTCGCCGATGGGCGCGGAGCTGGACAATCTCTCCGATCTGATCAGTTTCGGTCTGGCGCCCGCGTACTTCGTGCTCGTGTACGGCATGGTCGCGAGGGACGCGCATGAGCGGGTCGCGGCGGTGGGCGCGGTCGTTGTGCTGTTGGCGGTGGTGCTGCGGCTTGCCCGCTTCTCGTGCGTCACCGTGAAGGACGGCACGTTCCAGGGCATGCCGTCGCCGTTCGGGGCGCTGACGGTGGTCTCGATCGTGCTGCTGGAGCTGCCCTTCGTGGCGACGCTCCTCGCGATCCTGGGGACCGCGTGGCTGATGGTGAGCCGGGTGGAGTACCCGAAGCCGCGGGGTCGCCTCGCGGTGGCGATGCTCTCGTGGATCGTGCTGTCCATGGGGCTGCTGGCGGCCTGGGCGTTCGACGCGCCGGGCGGACAGCTGCTGCTGCAGACGGGCTGTGCGCTGCAGCTGGTCATGGGGGCGGTCATCCCGCTGTTCGCCACGGCTCGCCGGGTGAACAACTTCCGTGGCAACCGACGTGAGGCGCGGGCGGCCCAGTCGTAGACGCTCACGCTCGCGAAGGGCCCCGGACCATTCGGTTCGGGGCCCTTCGCAGGTGCGGGGTCAGGTCAGGAAGTCGCGGGCGATCTGTTCCGCGACCCGTTGCAGGATCGGCCCCGCGTCCGCGATGCACTTCGCGACGTCCGGCTCGACGTCGGTCAACGGGTACGCCCGCCGGATACCGGCCCGGCCGAGCGCCTCCGGTTGCAGGGCGAGCCGGCCGCACACCGCGACGACCTCCTTGCCCTGCGCGCGTGCCGCCGCCGCGACGCCCGCCGGAGCCTTGCCGTGGAGCGTCTGCTCGTCCAGGGACCCCTCGCCGGTGATGACCAGCGTCGCGTACTCCAGCGCGGGCGCGAAGCCCAGGACGTCGAGCATGATCTCGATACCGGGGCGGAAGCGGGCGCCGAGGAGCAGTGCGCCGTAGCCGATGCCGCCCGCCGCGCCGGCGCCCGGCGAGCCCGCATACTCGGCGGCCTTCGCGCCGACCGCGCGCTCCAGTACCTTCGCGTAGTGCGCGAGCGCCTCGTCCAGCGCCTTCACGTCGTCCGGCGAGGCGCCCTTCTGCGGGCCGTAGACGGCCGGCGCGCCCTTCGGACCGGTCAGCGGGTTGTCGACGTCGCTCGCGAGCACGAACTCCACGGCCGCGAGCCGTGGGTCCAGGTCGGACAGATCGGCCGAGGCCAGGTCGGCGAGACCGCCGCCGCCCGGCGCCACCGGCTCCCCGTCCGCGTCCACGAACCGCGCGCCGAGCGCGGACAGCATGCCGGCGCCGCCGTCCGTGGTGGCACTGCCGCCGACCCCGAAGACGATCGTCCGCGCGCCCGCGTCCAGCGCGGCCCGCAGCAGTTCGCCGGAGCCGTACGTGGACGCCGTCAGCGGTGCGAAGACGCCCGCGGGCAGCCGCTGCAGCCCGCTCGCCTCCGCCATCTCCACGACGGCCGTGTCCCCGCGCAGCGCGAAAGCGGCCGTCACCTCCTGGCCCAGCGGCCCCGCGACCCGGACCTCGCGTCGATCGAACCCGGCGGCGACCGCCGCGTCCACCGTTCCGTCGCCGCCGTCGGCGACGGGCAGCGCCTCCACCGCGAGGTCCGGCAGGACCCCGCGCAGTCCGGCCGTGATCCGCTCGGCGACCTGTACGGCCGTCAGCGAGCCCTTGAACTTGTCCGCGGCGATGAGTACCCGCGCTGTCGCCCGGGCCTTGTTCCCTGCAGCGTCCGCCACCTTGTCTTCCCCTTGCTCTTCAGGCCCCACGCACGTCAAGGCCAGTCGCGCCGCTGCGACCTTAACCGCAGGACGACCCCGGCGTCATGCACCGACCGGCCCCTGAAACAGGCCTGGGGGCGCGCTGTGCCGGCCGGGTGGCACGCAGTGCGCGGCACCGGAACCGCGCGCGGGCGCCCCGGAATCGGGTAGACGGTAGATATGACCCCTGTGGGCATTGAGCCGCAGCTCCCCGACCGCGTCCTCGGGGGCTGGCTCGGCCGGATCGCGGGCAACATGCTCGGCAAGCCGGTCGAGCAGGGCGACCTGTGGACGCGGGACCGGATCGACCACTATCTGCGACAGGCCGCGGCCCTGCCGCTCACCGACTACCTGCCCGAGCCCGTCGGCGAGAGCGACGGCTTCGAGCTGCGTCCGGAGTGGCGCGAGTGCGTCCGCGGCCGTATCCACGGCAGCTGCCGTGACGACGACATCGACTACGCCATCCTCGGCCTGGACCTGCTGGAGACCCACGGCTTCGGCTTCAGCACCGAGCAGGTCGGCGACCTGTGGCTGCTGCGGCTGCCGTACCGGCAGACCTTCACCGCCGAAAGGGCGGCGTACCGCAACCTCGCCAACGGGCTGAAACCGCCGCTGACGGCGACGTACGACAATCCGTACCAGGAGTGGATCGGGGCCCTCATCCGGGCCGACATCTACGGCTGGACCTGCCCGGGCGCGCCGCGCCGAGCCGCCTCGCTCGCCCGCCGGGACGCGGTGCTGTCCCACACCGGCAACGGTGTGTACGGCGCCATGTGGGCGGCGGCGCTGATCGCGGCGGCGTTCACGTCCGGCACGGTGCGCCACGCCGTCGATCAGGCACTCGCCGTGGTCCCGGCGAGCAGCCGCCTGGCCCGTACCGTGCGCCGTGTCCTCTCGCTCCACGCCACCCGGATGACCTGGGAGGACACGCTCAGCACGGCCGCCGAGGAGACCGCCGGGCTCGGCTGGATCCACACCGTCCCGAACGCCGCCGTCCTGACCGCAGGACTCCTGTACGGCGACGGCGATTTCACCCGCACCATCACGCTCACCGTGCGCGGCGGCCTGGACACCGACTCCAACGGCGCGACCGCGGGCTCGGTGGCCGGGGTGCTGGCCGGGGCTCAGGCCATCCCGGAGCAGTGGAAGGATCCGCTGGAGGACACGGTACGCAGCGCGGTGTTCGGCTTCGACGGGGTACGGATCAGTGAACTGGCGCGGCGGACGGTGCAGTTGGCGGAGACGGAGCCATGACGGGCGCCGAGGACGGGGCCGCGGCTGACCGGAGCGGCCGGGGAAGCTGGATACCCTTCCTCAATGACCACCACTCAAGACTTCGCCGCCTACATCGCGGGACTCCCCCGGGTGCTCGCCGGGGCCGCCGCCCTCTTCCGCGACGCGGAGGGGCGGGTGCTGCTCGTCGAGCCCAACTACCGTGAGGGGTGGGCGCTGCCGGGCGGCACGATCGAGTCCGACGACGGCGAGACCCCGCGCCAGGGGGCGCGCCGGGAGACCGTGGAGGAGATCGGCCTGGACCGCGAGCTCGGGCGGCTGCTCGCGGTGGACTGGGTGCACGGGGCGGGCCGGCCACCGCTGGTGGCGTACCTGTACGACGGCGGAGTGCTCGACGAGGACGAGTTCAAGGCGATCCGGCTCCAGGAGGAGGAACTGCTGTCCTGGCGGCTCGTCCCGCGCGAGGAGCTCGCCGAGTACCTGCCGGGCTCCCTGGGCCGCCGTGTCGTGACCGCGCTGGACGTCCTGACGGAGGGCTCGGGGACGGCGGAGCTGGAGAACGGACACCGGGTGAGCTGACCGGGACAGCCGCACGACGGGCGGGCCTCGGCCCACGGCCGGGCCCGCCCGCCCCACCCGGTCTAGAACAGCGCCGCCCCGCTCTCGAAGTCCAGCAGGCGCTGCTTGCGGTCCAGGCCGCCGCCGTATCCGGTGAGACCGCCGTTCGCGCCGACGACGCGGTGGCAGGGCACGATGATGCCGACCGGGTTCCTGCCGTTGGCGAGCCCCACCGCTCGGGAGGCCGTGGGGTTGCCGAGGGCGTCGGCCAGTTCACCGTACGTGCGGGTCTCGCCGTACGGGATCTTCCTGAGGTGGTTCCAGACGCTGCGTTGGAACGGGGTGCCGTGCAGGCCGAGTTCGAGGGTGAACTCCTTCAACTCGCCCGCGAAATAGGCCTCCAGTTCTTCCTCGGCCGCCGCGAAGGGGGTCTGGGCGCGGGTGCCGAAGGTCTCCTCGGCGGGGCGGTGGCGCTGGTCGGTCATGTAGAGGCCGCACAGGACACCGTCGTCGGCGACGAGTGTCAATGGGCCGTAGGGGCTGTCGATCACGGTGTGCTGCTTCGTCGTACTCATCGCGAACGTCCTTGTCCGGGAAGGAAGTTGATCGGGTGGCTGTCGGTCGCCCACAGGTACTGGACCGCGTACGCCCGCCAGGGCCGCCAGGCCGCCGCGCGGGCCGTGAGTGCCGCCGGGGTCGAGGGCAGGCCCACCTCCTGTGCGGCGCGGCGGATTCCGAGGTCGGTCGGGAGGAAGGCGTCCGGGTCGCCGAGGGCGCGCATCGCGATGACGTCGGCCGTCCAGGGGCCGAAGCCGGGGAGCGCGAGGAGTTGGGCACGGGTCCGGGTCCAGTCGCTCTCCACTCCCAGGTTGAGGGTGCCGTCGGAGAGTTGGCCCACCAGGGTGGTGAACGTGGTGCGGCGGGTGCGCGGCATCGCGAGTGACTCGGGGTCGAGGGCGGCGAGCGCCTCGGGGGACGGGAAGAGGTGGGTGAGGCCCCCCTCGGGATCGTCCACCGGTTCGCCGTACGCCGTGACCAGGCGGGCCGCGTGGGTGCGGGCCGCAGCCGTCGAGACCTGCTGGCCGAGCACCGCGCGAACGGCGAACTCCGCCTCGTCGACCGTGCGCGGGACCCGTCGGCCGGGGGCCTTGTCGACGAGCGGCGCGAGGACCGGGTCCGTGCGCAGCTGGTCGTCGACCGCGACCGGGTCGGCGTCCAGGTCGAGCATTCGGCGGCAGCGGCTGATGGCGACGGTCAGGTCCCGCAGGTCGCTGAGGGTGAGGCGGCAGGCGATGTGGTCCGGCCGTGGGGTGAGCGCCACGATGCCGTGGCCGTACGGCAGTCGCAGCGTGCGCCGGTAGGCGCCGTCCCGCCACTCCTCCACGCCCGGGACCGCGGTCGCCGCGAGGTGACCGAAGAGGTTGTCGGGGTTCAGGGGGGCGCGGAAGGGGAGCCGGAGGGCGAGTGCGCCGGGGGCGGCCGGGGCGTTCTTCCTCGGAACCCGGGCGCGCAGTTCGGTCGGGGAGAGGGCGAAGACCTCACGAACGGTGTCGTTGTAGGTGCGGATGGAGGAGAACCCGGCGGCGAAGGCGATCTGAGCCATCGGCAGCGGGGTCGTCTCGATGAGCAGGCGCGCGGTCTGGGCGCGCTGGGCGCGGGCAAGGGCGAGCGGGCCGGCGCCCAGTTCGGCGAGCAGCTGACGTTCGACCTGCCGGCTGCTGTAGCCGAGCCGGGCGGCGAGTCCGGGCACGCCCTCGCGGTCCACGACCCCGTCGGCGACCAGCCGCATCGCCCGGGCCACCAGGTCGGCGCGCTGGTTCCACTCCGGGGAGCCCGGGCTGGTGTCGGGGCGGCAGCGCTTGCAGGCCCGGAAGCCGGCCTGCTGGCAGGCCGCCGCGCTCGGGTGGAAGGTCATGTTCTCGGGCTTGGGCGGCACGACCGGGCAGCTGGGCCGGCAGTAGATGCGGGTGGTCAGGACGGCGGTGAAGAACCAGCCGTCGAACCGTGCGTCCTTCGACTGCACGGCGCGCACGCAGCGCTCGGTGTCGGTGTGCATTCCCCTCTGCATGCCTCCAGCATCGGACATACGAAGGAGGCGCGCTGGCGAGAATCCGACATGGTCCTCGGCTGTCCTGGACCCGGCCGGTTCGAGCGGTGTTCCGCACGAACAGCCGCCGGGCCCGGGAGGGCGTACGGCGCTCCGGGACACCGTCTCGTCGGTGTCCCGGACCGCCGCGTGGTCACTCCGTCGCCGTCGGCCGCCGCGAGGCCGCCGTCGCCCCGTCGACGTCCCGTGTCGGGCGCAGCCGGTAGGTGTAGGCGTAGTCACGGTTGGCGAAGAGCTTGTACTCGTCGTGGGTGTGCGCCCCCCAACTGTTGTCGCCGCCGACGCCCATCTGACGGTAATTCAGGCGGAGTACGACCTCGTCACGAGGTGTGAGCTGGTAGTCGTGGCGGGCCCCCACCGACAGGTCCTCCGGGGTCAGGTGCGAGGCGCTGACCTCGATCAGCGGCTCCCCGCTGACCAGCAGTCCGACGCCGTCCCGGCCGGTCAGGGCGGCCCAGCGGACGTCGGTCTTGTTGCCGTTCTCCTGCGGGCGCAGGTAGGAGGTCCGCTGGTCGGCGACGGTGCCGGAGTACAGGCCCACGTCGGTGCCGTTGTTGCGGTCCCACATGTTCTCCTCGGGACCGCGGCCGTAGTAGTGCAGGCGGTCCAGGCGCGACGGCAGGAACAGCAGGGTGCCGACCTCGGGTATGTACGGCAGTGAAGTAGCCCCGGGGTGCAGGGTGTTGTCCACCTTGATCTCGCCGTTGCCGAAGACGGTGTAGGTGGTGGTGTACGTCGACTCGACGGTCGTCGGGAGGGTGCCGCTGACCTTGATCTCGACGGCCTTGTCGCGCAGGGCGCGCACACCGACGTCCGTGACCTTGCGCCGAGCGCCCGCGTCGCGCCAGGTCTGGTTGCGGGTGTGCTGCCCGTTGCCCCGGTCGTTGTCGGTGGGCGCCCGCCAGAAGTTCGGCACCGGTCCCGAGGTGATCAGGCGAACGCCGCGGGCCTCGTACGACGTGATGGTTCCGCTGCTCTTGTCGACGGTGACGGAGAATCCCTCGCCCCGGACGGTGACGGCCTTGTCGCCGTCCTCGTGGCGCAGCGTCGGCACGCGTTCCAGCGGTACGGGTGTCACGGCGGGGCTGGTCGCGGTGACGGGGAGTTGCTGCTTCGCCGTCTCGAAGCCGGCCTTCGCCCACTTGGTGGGCTCCTTGGTGGTGAAGGACAGGTGCAGGAAGTACTCCGTGCCGGGCGCCGGATGCGCCGGCACCCGCACCGGGACCGTGATGTCCTTGCTGGACAGCGGCGGGACGTCCAGCTGATCGCGGCTCAGTCTGCCGCGCTGGACGACCTTGCCGTCGGCCAGGAGTCGCCAACGGCCGTCGAACTCACGGAGGTTGGTGAACAGGTACTCGTTGGTGAGGGTGACGCGTCCCGCGGTGACCGCCTCACCGGACGTGGGCGCGGCGTTGATCTCCTGGTAGATCTGCTTGACCTCGGCGGCCTTGCCGGTGTGGCCGCGGTCGGCGGTGATGATGCCGTCGCCGGCGAAGGCTCCGTCGTTGGGGTTGTCGCCCCAGTCGCCGCCGTAGGCGAGGAACGTCCTCTCGCGGGGCCGCTTCTCGGTGAGGCCGACGGTGGCGGCGTCGAACCAGAACCGCACGCCGTCGTCACCGGGGCCACGGCTGCCGGAGGCCAGCTCACTCGCGCTCAGAGCCCGCGCGTACACGTGCGCCCGCCGGATGGTGCCGCTGAACTCGCGGGTCGGGTTGTCGACGTCGGTGGCCAGGGCCAGCGGCGCGGTGTTGGTGCTCGGACGCCGGGTGGTGGTTCGGGTGGCGCGGACCGAGCCGTCGACGTGGAGGGTCAGCGTGCCGGCCTGCGCGTCGAAGACTCCGGCGATGTGGTGCTCGCGGCCGGTCCAGTCGTCCGGCAGCGCCCAACTCGCGGTCACCCACTGGCCGTCGCCGTAGATGAAGAACTCCAGGTTCCTGTCGGTCTGTTTGAGGGCGTAGTGGGTGTCGCCCTTGGCGAGGACGGGCTGGTGGTAGCCGGTGACGTGGGGGGTGACCCAGGCCTCCAGGGTCAGCGAGCCGGTGAGATCGAGGCTCGCGTCACGGGCGAAGACGGTACCGCCGAAGACGCCCTTGTCGCGGGTGAAGGTGCCGCTGGGGGCGATGACCTCGCCTCTCAGGGCGCCTGGGCCGGACTCGGTGAGCAGCTTGCGGGTCGGGGTGGGCCAGCTCAGGGCCTGGTCGACGAAGTCCCAGATCCAGCCGCCCTGGAGCACGTCGTGGCGGCGGACGAGGTCCCAGTACTTCTTGAAGTTGCCGCTGGAGTTCCCCATCGCGTGGGAGTACTCGATCATCACGTACGGCCGGGTGTCGCTCGTGTCCTTCGCCCGTGCCTCGACGCGGGAGGGGCTGTCGTACATCTCGGAGCGGATGTCGCTGATGCCCGGGCGGTCGTCGCCCTCGTACTGGATGACGCGGGTGGTGTCGTAGGAGCGGATCCAGTCGTGCATGGCGTTGAAGGTGCTGCCGCCGCCCGCCTCGTTGCCGAGCGACCAGATGACCACCGAGGCGTGGTTCTTGTCGCGGTGGACCATGCTCTGGGCGCGGGCCACGCACGCCTCGGTCCAGTCGGCGTGGTTGCCGGGGTACTCGTCGCGGATGCCGTGGGTCTCGAGGTTGGTCTCGTCGACGAGGTACAGGCCGTACTCGTCGGCGAGTTCCAGCCACAGCGGATTGTTGGGGTAGTGCGAGGTGCGGACGCTGTTGATGTTCAGCCGTTTGATGATGCCGATGTCCTCGAGGAGGTCCGCGCGGGTGAGCGCCGAGCCGTGCTCCGGATGCATCTCGTGCCGGTTGGTACCCCGGAAGGACACCGGCTTGCCGTTGATGCGCATCAGCCCGTCCTTGAGCGCGAACTCACGCAGACCGACACGGTGGGAGAGGGTCTCGATCACCTTGCCGGACGGGTCGCGCAGGCGCAGGACGGCGGTGTAGAGGTTGGGGTGCTCGGCGGACCACAGGCGCGGCGCGGGCACGGCCTTCGCGGCCTGTACGGTCGTCTCGTCGCCGGCGTCCAGTGCGACGGTCTGCTGCAACGGGCGGGACCAGACCGGGTGCCCGCCGGCGTCGTACAGCTGGGTCTCGACGGAGTACTGACCGGCACCCTTGCCGCCGTAGTCGCGCACGCTCGCGGTGACCGACAGCTCGGCCGCCTTGTAGTCGTCGCTCAGCGGGGTGTCCAGCTTGAAGTCGCGCAGGTGCACGGCGGGCGTGGAGTAGAGGTGGACCGAGCGGAAGATGCCGCTCAGCCGAATCATGTCCTGGTCCTCGAGCCAGTCGCCGTCGGAGTAGCGGTAGACCTCGACCGCGATCTGGTTGGTGCCCGGCTTGAGGTGCTTGGTGATGTCGTACTCGGCGGGGTCGTAGGAGTCCTCGTGGTAACCGACCAACTGCCCGTTGATCCATACGTAGTGGGCGGACTTGACGCCCTCGAAGTGCAGAAACGTCCGCCGCCCGTCCCAGTCGCGCGGGACGGTGAAGGTGCGCCGGTACTGGCCGACGGGGTTGTGGCGGGTGGGGGCGGCCGGTGGCTGCGCCTCCTCGCCCTGGCCGTTGGGGCCCCACCACGGGTAGGTGATGTTGACGTAGATCGGGCGGTCGTAGCCGTGCAACTGCCAGGCGGAGGGGACGGGGATGGTGTCCCAGTCCCCGTCGTCCAGGTCCGTGCGGTGGAAGTCGACGTCGCGGTCGTCGGGGCGGTCGGCGTAGGCGAACTTCCAGTTGCCGTCGAGGCTGAGACGGTAGGGCGAGCGGGTGCGGTCGGCGGCCAGCGCCTGTCTGACGTCCTGGTACGGCATGAGGGTGCTGTGCGGCGGCTCGGCGCCCAGCCGGAAGACGGCGATGTTGCCGTTCCACTCCGGGGTGCCGTCCACAGCCGCGCGTCGGCCGGCCGCGTGCGCGAGGCCGGGTGACGCGGAGAGGGCGAGCGCACCGAACACGGCGGCACCTCCCTCCAGGAGACGGCGACGGCTGACGAGCGGTCGGTCGGCGTGGGGCACGTGCGGGTGCGGCATGGCGGGGCCTTCCTCGGTGCGACGGTGGGGGTGCGCGGACTGAGGGTGCGTCAGCCAGGAAACCCTAGAACTCGCACACAACCGAAGCAATGATCCTGTCGGACTTTGTGCGGTCCTGTTTGGCTGACGATGCCCGGCACCTATTCGACTGTGATGCAGGCCACACAAGAAACGGTGCCGTTTCGATAACCCCGAGCGTTATTCTTCTCTCGAGTGAACGAAACCGTTTCGTTCAGAAGGGGCGAGCATGGTCACCGTCTTCGTCTTGCATCAGCAGTCCCTGCAGCGACTCGGTCTGCGCATGCTCCTGTCGGCCCAGCCCGGTCTGACCGTCGTCGGGGAAACGGCCGACGAGGCCGAGGCGGTCCGGATGAGCGACCGGCTCCGCCCGGATGTCGTCGTCATGGACGGCTCCGGTCTCGGCACCGGCGGGATCGAGACCGTTCGCCGTATCTCCCACGCGTCCCGCGTGCTCCTCCTGAGCTCCTCCGGCGACGATGCGGACGCCTACGCCGCGCTGCGCGCCGGGGCCGGCGGATTCGTCCTCCCGGACGTCACGCCCGACGAACTGGCCTCGGCGGTGCACACTGTGGCCACCGGTGACGTGGTCATCTCCCCCGGTCTGACCCGCGAACTCATCGACGCCGTCCGCAGCCGACGCCCCGTCGGGACAGCCGAGCAGGCGCACGGGCTGGGCACGCTCACCGGGCGGGAGCGCGACGTCGTCACCGCGGTCGCCGCCGGCTGGTCGAACGCCGAGATCGCGGAGCGGCTGCACATCGCCCCGACGACCGTGAAGTCCCATGTCAGCAACATCCTCACCAAGATCGGCGCCCGCGCCCGGGTCCAACTGGTGCCCTTCGCCTACGAGAACGGCCTGGTACAGCCCACCGTGACGCCCCTGCGGATGGCGGCCCCGCCTCTGTCCGTCGCCGCCTGAACGCCCGCTTCTTGGAGGGCGGCTTCGTGGACGGCTGCTTCGTGGACTGCTGTTTCGTGGACGGCGCACGTCGGCGGGGGCCCTGGAGGCGCCGGTCCGCGCCGGTGGGCCGCAGCCGGGCCGTCAGGCGTCGGTCCGGTCAATGTCGAGGAGTGTGCCCCGCATCCCATACGGACGAGCGTCAGACCTGGGCCTGCCGGGCGAACGCCTCGTAGGCCAGGTCGTCAAAGAGCACGAACCTCACCTCTTCGACGTCCGTCCGAGTGGTCCGCACCGTCTCGACGGCGATCCGGGCGGCGTCGTCCATCGGCCAGCCGTAGATGCCGGCGGAGACAGCCGGGAAGGCGACCGTGCGGGCGCCCAACTCGTCGGCCACCCGCAGCGATTCGCGGTAACAGGAGGCCAGCAGCTTTGACCGGTCCTCCTCCTGACTGAACCGCGGGCCGACGGTGTGGATCACCCAGTGCGCGTCCAGCTCACCCGCCGTCGTCGCGACCGCCCGGCCGGTGGCGAGGCCTCTCCCATAGTGCGAGGCGCGTAGCTTGCGGCAGTCCGCCAGGACCGCGGGGCCGCCCCGGCGGTGGATGGCGCCGTCGACGCCGCCTCCGCCGAGCAGCGAGGAGTTCGCCGCGTTGACGATGGCGTCGGCGTGCTGCCGGGTGATGTCGCCCTGGACGAGGGTGATGGCGGTCATGTCTGGCGCAGCCTCCTCCAGACGGCCTTCGCCGCGTTGTGGCCCGACATGCCGTGCACGCCGGGTCCGGGTGGAGTGGCCGAGGAGCAGATGAAGACGGCCGGGTGCGGGGTGCCGTACGGGAACAGGGAGAGCTTGGGCCGCAGCAGGACCTGGAGTCCGGAGACCGCTCCGGAGGCGATGTCGCCGCCGACGTAGTTGGCGTTGCGGGCGGCGAGTTCGGGCGGTCCGGCGGTCGCGCGGGCGAGGACGCGATCGCGGAAGCCCGGGGCGAACCGCTCCAGTTGGCGCTCGATGGCGTCGGTGAGGTCTCCGGTCCAGCCGTTGGGGACATGACCGTAGGCCCAGAACACGTGCTTGCCGGCCGGCGCCCGGCCGGGGTCGACGACACTGGGCTGCACGGTGATCATGAACGGCTTGTCGGGTGCGCGGCCCTCCCGGGACGCCGCACGCAGGGCGCTGCCGATCTCGGCACAGTCGGCGCCGATCTGCACGGTGGTGGCCCTGCGCGCTTCCGGCGCGGTCCACGGGACGGGGCCGTCCAGCGCGTAGTCGACCTTGAAGACGCCGGGGCCGTACCGATAGCCCGCGTAGTACGTGCCGAAGCCGGCGATGCGGGCCAGGGCGGTGGGTGAGGTGTCGAAGACGTACGCGCGCGCGGGCGGCAGATCGTCGAGCCGCTTGACCTCGTAGTCGGTGTGGACGGCGCCGCCGAGGTCCTCGAGGTAGGCGGCGAGCGCGTCCGAGATGGACTGGGAGCCTCCACGGGCCACGGGCCAGCCGCGGGCGTGCGCGGCGAGGGCGAAGACCAGGCCGATCGCGCCGGTGGCGAAGCCGCCCAGCGGGGCCATGACGTGGGCCACGAGACCGGCGAACAGGGTCTTGGCCCGCTCGTCGCGGAAGCGGCGGGTCAGCCAGGTGGACGGGGGCAGGCCGACGAGGCCGAAGCGGGCGAGGGTGACCGGGTCGCGGGGCAGCGCGGTGAGCGGCAGGGACATGAAGTCCCGGGCCAGGGTGTCCCACTTGGGCAGGAAGGGCTCGACCAGCCTGCGGTACGTGCCCGCGTCGCGTGGGCCGAACGAGGCCGCCGTCTCGCCGACCGACCGCGCCAGGACGGCGGCGGTGCCGTCGGTGAAGGGGTGCGCCATGGGCAGGTCGGCGTGCAGCCACTCCAGGCCGTACCGCTGAAGGGGCATCGCGCGGAACGCCGGGGAGTTGATGCCGAGCGGATGGGCCGCCGAGCACGGGTCGTGCCGGAAGCCGGGGAGGGTGAGCTCCTCGGTGCGGGCTCCCCCGCCGACGGTGTCCCGGGCCTCGAAGACGGCCACGGAGAAGCCTCGGCGGGCCAGTTCCACGGCAGCGGTCAGTCCGTTCGGTCCCGCACCCACCACGACCGCATCGAGCATCGACGGCACCTTCGGACTCCTTCGTCAGCCGGTGGCCTGTGAGGATCAGGATATGACGGAGACCCGACAGCACCGGGCCGCGGGGCACCACTCGGGGCGACCGGGTCTTCGGTGACCGTGCGCTGCCGCTCGTCCGGCGACCGACGGCCACCGCCGCCTCCCCCGGTCGCTCCTTCGGCGACCGCCGGCTACCGCGCCCTCAGCAGCTCCACCACCCGGCGGGCCGTGGCCGCGTCGCGGGCCGCGGTGAAGGGGAGGGTGTTGTGGCCGGTGATGCGGAACGGCTCGCCCGCTCGGGTCAGGTGGGCGCCGCCGGCCTCCTCCACCAGGAGCAGGCCGGCCGCGTGGTCCCAGGCCAGTTCCCAGGAGAACGCGGTGGCGTCCAGCTCGCCCCGGGCGATCGCCAGGTACTCGAGGCCGGCCGAGCCGCAGGCGCGCGGTGCCACGCCCTCGGTCCACAGGCCCAGCAGGGCGTGCTTCTCCTCGTCGGTCGTGTAGTCCGGGTGGGAGGTGGCCACGCGCAGGTCACGGTCCGGCTCCGGGGCCCCGGAGGTCAGCCTCTCGCCGTCGAGGAACGCGCCCTGTCCGCGCACGGCGGTGGCCATCTGGTCGCGGGCCGGGGCGTAGGTCCACGAGGCGAGCAGGACCCCGCGCCTGGCGAGGGCGACCAGGGTGCAGAACCCGGGGTCTCCGTGCACGAACTGTCGTGTGCCGTCTACCGGATCGACGATCCAGACCGGCGTGTCGCCCTGTATCGCCTCGTAGGACGCGGGGTCGGCGTGCGCCGCCTCCTCGCCGACCACGACCGAGCCGGGCAGCAGCCCGCCCAGCGCCTCGGCGAGATACAGCTCCGCATTGCGGTCGGCGTCCGTCACCAGATCGTGCGGGCCGCTCTTCTGGTCGACCTCGTGCGCGGCGAGCCGGCAAAAGCGCGGCATGATCTCGGCCGCGGCCGCCTTGCGGAGGGTCTCCTCCACGTCTGCGGAGTGCCGGGCGAGAAACTCGTCGATGGTTTCCGTCTCTTCGATCATGGCTCCATGAGAGCACGCGCCACTGACAATCCTCACCCGTCCGGTGCACAACGGATGGAATCACCATGAATAGCGAGGTGCGGGCACTGCCGACGAGATCGGCGGCCGGCACGGCGGCAGGTACGGCGGCCGATTCAGCGGTGGGTACAGCGGCCGGTTCAGCGGCCGACCGCGTACCCCTGCATCCCGCGCGGGTTCGCGGCCGCCGACAGGATGCCGGTCTCGGGGTCCCTGGCGACCGCGCACAGGCGTCCTTCCGACCAGGGGGCGCCCACGGTCACGTCGTGCCCGCGCCCGCGGAGTTCCGCCACGACGTCCGGGGCCGTGCGGGCCTCCACGGTGACGCTCCCCGGCCGCATGCCGCGCGGATAGAAGGAGCCGGGGAAGCTGTCGTTGTGCCAGTTCGGGGCGTCGATCGCCCCCTGGAGATCGAGTCCGCCGCGGACCCGGGCGCGCAGCGCGACCCCGAGGAAGAAGTGCAGCTGCCACTGGTCCTGCTGATCCCCGCCGGGCGTCCCGAACGCCATCACCGGTATGCCGTCGCGCAGGGCGATCGAGGGAGTGAGGGTGGTGCGGGGGCGGCGGCCCGGGGCGAGGGAGTTCGGCAGGCCCTCCTCCAGCCAGGTCATCTGCAACCGGGTGCCCAGTGGAAAGCCCAGCTCGGGCACAACGGGGTTGGCCTGGAGCCAGCCGCCGCTGGGGGTGGCGGCGACCATGTTGCCCCAGCGGTCGACGACGTCGAGGTGGCAGGTGTCGCCACGGGTACGCCCATCGGCGGCGACCTCGTGCTCGGGCTCTGACTCGGGTTCGCCCGGCACCGGGGACGTGGGGTGCTTGGCGACGGTGGGCTCACCGATGCCGGGCACGTCATGGACCGCGACCGTCGGCTCCCCCGCGCCCAGCGGACCGGACCCGGTCTCGTCGCCGATCACCAGGCCCGCGAGGGCACTCGTCCGCGGGGTGCGGCCTCCGGGGCTGCCGGGCCGCACCTCGTACGACGCCTTCTCTCCGACGAGCTCCCGCCGCCCCGCGTTGTACGCGTCCGACAGCAGTGCGTCGAGCGGCACCTCGGCCGCGTCCCCGTACCAGGCCTCCCGGTCCGCCATGGCCAGCTTGCAGCCCTCGATCAGCAGGTGGACGTAGTCCGCGGACCCGTACCGGGGCAGTTCGGGCGGCAGCAGCGCGAGTTGCTGGAGGAGAACGGGCCCCTGGCTCCAGGGGCCCGCCTTGCAGACGGTCCAGCCGTTCCAGTCGTACGTCGCCGGTGCCTCGTATGTCGCGGACCAGCCGGCGAGGTCGGTGGCCGTGAGCGTGCCGGTGTGCCGCTCGCCGCTGGTGTCCATGGTGGGCCGCCAGGTCTGCCGTACGAGCGCCTCCGCGATGAAGCCGGTGCGCCACACCTCCCGCGCGGCCTCGATCTGCGCCTCCCGGCCTCCCGCCTCGGCGACCTCGGCGAGCAGCCGCTTCCAGGTGGCGGCGAGGGCGGGGTTGCGGAAGAGCTCCCCGGGCCGGGGTGCCTTGCCGCCGGGCAGGTACACGTCGGCCGAGGTGGTCCACTCCGTCTCGAACAGCTCCCGTACCGTCTCGACGGTCGCGCCGACGTTCTCCACGGGCGCGTGACCGTCTTCGGCGTACCCGATGGCGTACTTGAGGACGTCGGCAAGGGGTTTCGTGCCGTGGTCCCGAAGGAGCAGCATCCAGGCGTCGAAGGCACCGGGGACGGCGGCGGCGAGCGGCCCGGTCCCGGGGACCAGATCCAGACCGAGTCCCCGGTAGTGCGCGACGCTCGCCCCGGCCGGCGCGACGCCCTGTCCGCACAGCACTCGCACCTCGCCTCCGGCCGGCGCCAGCAGGATCGGTACCTCGCCGGCGGGGCCGTTGAGGTGCGGCTCGACGACGTGCAGCACGAACGCCCCCGCCACGGCGGCGTCGTAGGCGTTGCCGCCGTCCTCCAGCACGGCCATCGCCGACTGCGAGGCGAGCCAGTGGGTGGAGGACACCATGCCGAAGGTGCCCTGGAGGGTGGGTCGGGTGGTGAACATGTGGGCTCTCACCTCGCTGTTTACCGGCGTCGGCAGGTCTGGTCTGCGCTCAGGATCGATTCTGTGAAGAATCTGGGGAGTTCAGGCCGGAGCGCTCCTCCGCCCGCTCCCCCAGCAGGTTATCGATCGCTACAGGCGCAGCCCTCAGAAGAAGCGGGTGCGGGAGGCGCAGTACCCGTATCCGGCCCGGCCGACCATCTCCGAGCGTCTCACCGTCGGCCGGGAGCGGCCGCACTCCACCGGTGTGGAGTCCACGATCCAGTGGTTGTCGAACCAGAAGTCCGTGTCCGTTGCGAGCAGCCGTATCGCCTTCTTGAACAGCGGCAACCCGGCCCTGAGCCGCTTGTTGTACCCGGACTGCTGCGGCGGGTACGGGAACATCGCGGCGAGGTTCTTGCGGGCGAACCGCAGCCACCGGGCCTCGGAGCGGAAGCCGAGCAGCGCCTGCGCGACTGCGCGCGTGACCAGCTCGGCATCGCTCGACTGCGGTGGGCAGCCCATCCATCACTACGCCTCCAACTCGTCGTCGATCTTCACGTACAAGGAGTGGACGGGGGCTCGGCGACGATGGCCGTCGAGCCCCTGTCGGTCTCAGTGGAAGACCCGCTCCACGAACGCGTCGAGGTTGTCGCGCAGGCGCTCGATCTGCTGCTCGACAGTGAGGGACTCCTCCATGCGCCCGCCCGGTGCCGCCTTCTTCCTGCCCCGTACGTACAACGAGCAGTCCAGGTCGGCGCAGAGGTAGAGGCCCACCGAGTTGCCTGCGCGGCCGGCCGGGCCTGCCTTGGGGGCGGTCATGAGGGAGACGCCGCTGCCGGGATGGGTGGTCAGGCACAGCGAGCACAGGCTGCGGCGCAGGAAGCCGCGGTTGTTGGAAGGGGAGCGCAGGGACAGGCCGACGAGTTCATCGGCGCGTTCGACGACGAGATACCTGCGATCGGGCGCGGACAGATCGAACCAGCCCAGGAAGTCCAGGTCGTCCCAGTGGTCGAGGTCCGCCAGGTTCTTGGGCAGGGGGAGGCGTTTGGCCTCGCCCTTCGAGCAGTTGACGAACGAGGTGCGGATGTCGTGCTCGGTCAGGGGTTTCATGGAGGATCCTTCGAGGGGTGAGGTGGACGGTGGCGGGACACGACCCCGGCTCGCTAGGCCGGTGCGTCGTTTCCGGCGTGCTTCGGCGTCTTGTGCCGTACGGTGAGGCCCGCTACCAGGGCGGCGAGCAGCAGGACGCCCGCCGAGCACCGGTAGGCGACGGAGAAGCCGTGCACCATGCCTTCGTTGAGGGTCGCGCCGCCGTGGGCCGGATGGTGCACGTGGGAGTGGACGTAGCGGCTGGTGGCGCCGGTGGCGATGGTGTTGAGCAGTACGGTGCCCAGCGAAGCGCCCATCTGCTGAACGGTGTTGAGGACTGCCGAGGCCACACCGGCGTCCTGCGCGGGCACGCCGGCGGTGGCCGTCGCGTAGACCGGCATGAAGGTCAGGCCCATGCCCAGACCGAGCAGCAGCAGGGCGGGCAGCACGTGCGAGAGGTACTGCGCATGCACGGTCAGGCTGCTGAGCAGCACCATGCCGGCGGCGGCCAGCACCATGCCGGACGACATCAAGGTGCGCGGCGCCGTGCGTGGCAGCAGGCGGGCCGCGATCTGGGTCGCGCCGATGACGATGCCGGCCGAAATCGGCACGAAGGCCAGGCCCGTCCGCACCGGCGGGTAGCCGAGGACGACCTGCAGGTAGTACGTCAGGAACAGGAAGACGCCGAACATGCCGATGGTGGCCAAGCCCATCGTCGCGAGCGATCCGGCCCGGACACGGTCCTTGACGATGCGCAGCGGCAGCAGCGGGCTCGCCGCGCGGCTCTGCCACCACACGAAGGCGGCGAGCAGGATCACGCCGGCCGCGAGCAGCGTGAGTACCGACGGGCTGGTCCAGCCGCGGGGTTCGGCCTCGCTGAAGCCGTACACGAGGGCGACGAGCCCGCCGCAGCCCAGCAGCGCGCCCGGCACGTCCAGGTGCCCGCCCCGGCGGCCGGAGCGGTCGCGCAGGAAGGCCGGTGCGCCGAGCAGGGCGGCCAGCGCGATGGGCACGTTGACGTACAGGGACCAGCGCCAGTTCAGGTACTCGGTCAGCAGACCGCCCACGATCAGCCCGACCGCGCTGCCGCCGCCGGCCAGCGCACCGTAGACCCCGAACGCCCTGGCCCGCTCCTTGGGGTCGGTGAACGTCGTCGTCAGAAGGGACAGGGCCGAGGGCGCCAGGACCGCCGCGAACGCACCTTGCAGGGCCCGCGCCGCGAACAGCATCCCGGGACCGGCCGCCGCGCCGCCCAGCGCGGAGGCCGCGGCGAACCCGGCCAGGCCGATGACGAAGGTGCGCTTGCGGCCCACCAGATCGGCGATCCGGCCGCCGAGCAGCAGCAGCCCGCCGAAGGCCAGCGTGTAGGCGGTGATCACCCACTGCCGGTCGGCGTCCGACATGCCGAGAGCGTGCTGGGCGGAGGGCAGCGCGATGTTCACGATGGTGCCGTCAAGGATCACCATCAGCTGGGCGAGGGCGATGACGGCCAGCGCCCACCAGCGCTTCGGATCCGGTGCCGGTTCCGGATCCGGTGCGGGAGTCGCGGCGGGAACCTCGCGGTCCGGGGAACGGTCGGTGGCCGTGGAAGGGGTGGAAGGGGTGGATTCCCCTCCGGGACGTTTCTTGCTCATGGCGATCACGCACGTTTCGTGTCGAAGTGCTGTCGAGACAGCCGGCCAGGGACGGTCGCAGTGGTGACGACGGGCCGGTGTACGCAGCACGGGGACACGGCATGGCGATGGGGCAGCGGGAACCGCGGACAGCACCCGGGGCCTGCCTCACCAGCTGCGTGTCACTCACGCCGGCGCTCTTGCTGGTCGTGAGGCGGAGAGTGCCTAGATCACGGTGACCAGCAAAAGAAGGGCCCGTCTTCGGGCACGCGCCCCCGCAGGCCGCGCGGCGACGAACCACGCAGGCCAGGACATCTCGTGACGCGGCATCTCAGGAAGATGCCGAAGACAAGAAACAAGAAGGGGGAAGAGTTACCGCGCGCCGCAGAGGAGGGAGGACACACGGCCGGAGGCAACTATGGCCGCAACGCATTCAGCACGGTCCATGTCTCTCGCCTCCTTCCGGGCAGGGCACGCGGTGCGTGTCGACGCCGAGCGCGCCGAGCGGGGCGGCAGAGAACCTGCCGCGCGAAATCTCCGGACAGGTTATCCCATCGACGCCACCGCGCGACCGGAATTACCGACCGCCCGCGCGCACACGCGCCAAGCATGGGTGATTGCTTGAGGGTGGAAGTCCCAGAGGGCAGAGGTGGTGCCAACCCCGAGCCGGGAGTACGGGCGGGAAGCCGTTGACGATGTCTGACAGCTGCTGGTGCAGCCCCGACACGTATGCGGCCTGGCCGCCGCCCCGTCAAGCGGCAGGGCGCGTAGCTCGGCGGACGGGATCCCGAACCCCCGGCCTGCCCGCGGGAGTTCGGGCGTCCGGCCGCTGGGTTTCTCGTTGCTCCCGCAGACGAGACCCACAGGCGAGACCCGCGTTGCTGGAGCCCGCGATCAGCGCGTACGCGAAGAGGCCGGCCTCATGACCGGGGGTGCCCGGCGCTCCCCCGCCTCCCCGCGGTGAGCAGATGCCCACTGACTCCCAGAAGTGTCGGCTCGGACTCGATGCGCCGGGTCGCCGCGAGGACGGCCTCGCGGCGTTGCGGGTCGTCCAGCCAGTCCTCGACGCCGCCCATGAGCCAGGCGAGGCCCTCGACGCCGTACTGGCCCTCCACGGTGAGTCCCGCGTCGGTGAACTCGGCCGAAGGCTCCTCGGGGCGGGCGAAGTAGGCGACGGTGAACAGGTCGTTCTCGCCGTGGTGACGGTTCCGGCCGTCCACCGTGACGGCGTCGGTGCGTTCGCGCTGCCAAGGGGTGAAGTAGCGCTCCTGGCGCAGCAGGTCGTGCAGACCGGCGAACCGGTTGATGGTGGCCGCAACCACCGGCCCGCCCGGCCGGACCACCCGGTGCGCTTCGGCCAACGCCCGTACGCGGTCCGCGCGTTCGGTCAGGTGGTACAGCGGGCCGAGGAGCAGCACCACGTCGTACGAGGCGTCCTCGGCGGGCAGGGCCCGGGCGTCGCCGGGTCGGGCGGTGACGCCGGGCAGCCGGGCGGCCTGTTCCAGGTGGAGCGGCACCGGGTCGACGAGATCGACCTCGTACCCGTCCCGGGCGAGCCACTCGGCGTGGACGCCGCTGCCTCCGCCGACGTCGAGGACCCGCGCGGGAGCCTCGGGCATCAGACGCCGCAGGATGTCCTGGGTGCGCCAGAACTCCAGCCGTCCGGAGCCCTCCCGCAGGCGGGCGTCCTCGTTGCCCTGGGCGTAGTAGGCGAGGATCTCCTCGTGCACGGAGGGCTGTTGCTCGCCTGTCGTGTCGGTCGTCATCACCTCAGATTGCTGAGCGCCGTGCACGGCACGCAACGGATTTTGCCCCGCGTCAGGTGCCGCGCGCCGTCACCAGCCCCGACTCGTACGCGAAGACGACCAGTTGGGCCCGGTCGCGGGCCCCCAGCTTGGTCATCGCGCGGCTGATGTGGGTCTTGGCCGTGAACGGGCTGATGACCATGTGCGCGGCGATCTCCTCGTTGGTGAGGCCGCGGGCGGCCAGCGCGGTGACCTCGCGTTCGCGGCGGGTGAGGTGTTCCAGGCCGGGGGCGGTGGTCCGGTCCGGGGGGCGGGAGACGAACTCCCCGATCAGGGCCCGGGTGACCGACGGGGAGAGCAGTGCCTCGCCCCGGGCCACCACGTCGATGGCCTGGAGCAGGTCCGCGGGTTCGGTGTCCTTCAGCAGGAAGCCGCTCGCCCCCGCCCGCAGGGCCTCGAAGACATACTCGTCGAGGCCGTAGTTGGTGAGGATCACGACGCGGACAGCGCGGAGGGCGGGGTCGGTGGCGATACGGCGGGTCGCCTCGATGCCCGTCATGACCGGCATCTGGACGTCGATCAGGGCGATGTCGGGTGCGTGGGCACGCACCAGGGCCACTCCCTGTGCACCGTCCGCCGCCTCACCGACCACCTCGATGCCGTCCTCGGCGTCCAGCAGGGCACGGAACCCGGCGCGCATCAGCGCCTGGTCGTCGACGAGTGCCACCCGGATCATCCGGCCGCCTCCAGCGGCAGTTCGGCCCGCACCGAGAAGCCGCCCTCTGCGCGCGGGCCGGTGTGCAACGTGCCGCCGAGGGCCGTGACGCGTTCTCGCATGCCGGTGAGGCCGGTGCCCGGCTTCGGCGGGCAGGCCGGGTCGGCCGCCCCCTCATCGTCCACCTGAATCGTCAACTCGTGCTCCCCGTAATCCAGTTGGACCTGCACCTTGGCCGGTCCCGCGTGCCGGGCCGCGTTCGTGAGGGCCTCCTGGACGATGCGGTACGCGGCCCTCTCGAGGGTGGCCTGCAGGGGGCGTTCGTCCCCGTTCACCGTCAGCTCGACGGCGAGGCCCGCCGCCCGGGCGCGGTCCACGAGCTGGGCCGGTGTGCCGGTCGGTTCATCGGTGCGCAGCACCCCCAGCGTGGCCCGCAGCTCACGCATGGCCTCGCCGCCGGCCTCCTGGATGGCGAGCAGCGCGGGCGGCACCTCCTCGCCCCGCTTGCGGGCCAGGTGCACGGCGACACCGGCCTGGAGCTTGACGATCGAGATGCTGTGGGTGAGGGAGTCGTGCAACTCCCGGGCGATCCGCAGGCGTTCCTCTCCGGCGCGGCGCAGGGCCGCCTCCTCCCTGGTGCGTTCGGCCTCCAGGGCGCGTTGTTCCGTCTGGCGCAGGTAGGCCTGCCAGTTCCGGTCGGCGAGGCCCGTGACGACCGCGCACAGGAACCAGCCCGTGAACAGCGCGGCCTTCTCCACGACCTCCCCCGTCGTGGGGCCCGTCGCCACATGGGCCGCCAGATAGATCCCGCTCGCGGCGGCGGCCCAGCCCCGGTGTCCCACCCGGGACGCCGTGTGCACGGCGGCGAGGACGGGCACTGCGGCGAGCAGCCCGGGGTGGGCGTGCAGGACGTAGGCCACGCCGGTCGCGGTGGCCACGGCCAGCACCGCCAGGGGGGCGGGTCGGTAGAACGCCAGAGCCGCCGAACCCAGCGCGATCAGCGCGTAGTCGACGGCCGTCGTGTCCGCGTCGTACGCGGCCGTGGTCAGGACCAGCGCGCCGACCACGACCGCAAGGGCGGCGTCGGCGAGATCCCTGCGTGTGACCAAGTGCCCGCTCATGCACGCACAGTAGCGCCGGGCACGGACGCTGGAATCAGCCCTGTGGACAACTCCCCGACTACTCCCGGCGGAGTAGTCAGGGGCATCGGGCCGCCCCGTCGGCGCAGCGCCGGGTGTCTTCGGCGGTACGACGACCGCGCCCGCTCCCGTGGCGCACGCTGCTGCCCATGCCCACACCTTTCCGCTACACCGAGCCCCTGCCGCCCAGGTCGGCCACCGGCCGCGTCGCAGAGGTCTACGAGCAGCTCGCCCGCGACTTCGGCATCGACAAGCCCGTCACCTTCGTCGTCCTGTCCCCCGCCCCCGAGATCCTCGCGTCCACCTGGGCGTTGATGCGCGAGTCGCTGATCGCGGGCCCCGGCAGCCGTACCGGCAAGGAACTGGCGGCGCTCGGGGTGTCGCTCGCCAACCGGTGCCCGTTCTGCGTGGACGCGCACACCATGTTGCTGCACGCCACCGGCGACCACGCGCTCGCCGAACGCCTCGCCCGCGGGGAGCGACCGGAGAACGAGGAGCACGCGCGCGTGCTGGAGTGGGGCAGGCGGACCCGCGTACCGGGCGGCCTCGGTCCGGAGCGGTATCCCTTCCCGCGCGAGCACGCCCCCGGTTATCTCGGCACCGCCCTCGCCTTCCACTTCATCAACCGGATCGCGTCCGCCCTGCTGACCGAGAACCTGCTGCCGGGGAACGCCCAGCGGTTCCGGGCGGTGCGCAGCCTCGTGGGCCGCACGCTCGCCCGGACCGTTCGCCGCCCCGCCCGGCCCGGGGAGGCCCTCGTGCTGCTCGACGGCGTCGACCCCGGCGAAGCTCCCACCTGGGCGGGCGGCACTGCCGTCGGCCTCGCGTACGCGGCGCTGCTCAGGGCGTCCATGACGGGCGCCGGGCTCCTCGACGCCGATGACCACGACCTCGTGGAACACACCCTGCGGGACTGGGACGGAACGCATCCGCCGCTCGCGCTGAGCGGGTTCCCGGACCGACGGGAACGTCCCGGCGCGCGCCTCGCGCTGCTGGCCGCCCTGGCGCCGTACCGGATCACGGACGAGGACGTGGCGGCCTGGCGTCGGCCGGAGCACACCGACGACGCTCTGGTGCGCCTGGTGGCGTACGGGGCGTTCGTGGCAGTGGACCGCCTCGAATCGGCGCTCTACCACCCCACCACCCGGACATAAAGGGACACATGGCGCATCCTTGGCGGGGCACAGTGACCGCACAGGCACGGAGCGAGTTGGCACTTTCGTCCCACAGGGAGTCGTGTGAGACTGACGTCCCGTCCGCAGTGCGGACCCGCTCCGCACCGTCCCCCACGAAAAGTGCGCCGTGCGTTCCTCTCTTCCCTTGCCGGTCGCCCTGACCGCCCGCCTGTCCCCCGTCGTCGTGCTCGCCGCGGCGGGTTGGGCCCTGTCGTCGGGCCCGTTCGCCACGACGCCGGCCACGGAGCACAAGGACGACCAGAGGACCGGGACCCAGTCCGCCTCCGCCCCCGCGACATCGGCGGCGTCGAAGGCGTACGGGGCCGCGCCCGCGCCGTGCACCAGCGTGGCCAAGAAGACGATCACGTCGCTGGTGCCGGGCGCGAAGACGGCCGGCCGGGAGATCCCGTCGACGAACTCCAAGCTGCGCCGCACCTGCTCGTGGAACGCGCTCAAGGGCTACGACTACCGCTGGCTGGACGTCTCCTACGAGCTCATGGAGTCGGAGGACGCGGCGGAGAAGTCCTACAAGGAGACGGTCACCAAGAAGAGCGGCGGCGGAGAGGTGCCCGGTGTAGGCGACTCGGGGTACTCCGTCGTGAACCTCAACACCCAGGACAAGCAGCAGACCCGCGAGGGCGTGGTGGTGATCCGCGCGTCCAACGCGCTGGTGACCATCACCTACAACGGCAGCGACTTCGAGACCAAGAAGGCGCCCAGCACGGACGAGATCAACAAGGGCGCCATCAAGGCCGCCAAGGAGGCGGTCGCGGCCCTGGAGGGCGGCCAGAAGAACTGACCGCCCTCCGACGACGGGTGCCGGCGGCAGTGACTCAGGCCTCCAGACGCTCCCGGCCGCGCGCCAGCATCAGCACCACGTACAGCACCATCGAGGTGCCCAGGCCCACCGCCCAGCCGTAGTCGGCGAGCGGCTCCAGCGCGGGAACGGGCCGTCCGTCGATCAGCGGCTTGAAGCTGGCGCCGCCGACGGCGAGGACACCGCCGACCAGGAACGCGACGACGGCCCGCCAGTTCCAGCCGCCCTCGTACCAGTAACGGCCGCCGGTGCGGTACAGGTCGGTCAGGTCGAGCTTGCCGCGGCGCAGGATCCAGTAGTCGGCGATGAGGATGCCGGCGACCGTGCCGAGCAGACCGCCGACCAGGCCGAGCCAGGTGAAGATGTAGCCCTGCGGGTCGGAGTAGAGCTTCCAGGGGAAGATCAGCACGCCGAGGACACAGGTGACGAGCGCACCAGCCCGGAAACTGATCTTCCGGGGCGCGATGTTGGAGAAGTCGAAGGCCGGCGAGACCAGGTTGGCCGCGATGTTCACGGACAGGGTCGCCACCAGCACGGTGACCAGGGCGAACAGCAGGCCCACCACGCTGTCGGTCTTGGCGGCGAGCTGTACCGGGTCCCAGATCGTCTCGCCGTACACCGCCTGCGAACCGGAGGTGACCATCACCGACAGCAGCGCGAACAGCGTCATGGTCGTGGGAAGGCCGAGGGCCTGTCCCCATGTCTGCGCCTTCTGCGACTTCCCGTACCGCGTGAAGTCCGGGATGTTCAGGGACAGCGTCGACCAGAAACCGATCATGCCCATGAGGGAAGGCCAGAACAGCTTCCAGAAGTCGCCGCCCCAGCCGAGCTTGGAGGGCTGGTCGAGCAGCGGACCGAAGCCGCCGGCCTTGTTGCTCATCCAGATCAGCATCACCACCGCGCCGACCAGCACGAACGGCGCCGCCCAGTTCTCGAAGCGGCGGATCGTCTCCATGCCCCGGTAGATGATCGCGACCTGGATCGCCCAGAAGATCGCGAACGACAGCCACATCGTCCAGGCGTAACCGCCGATCTTTCCGGCGTCGCTCCAGCCGTTCCCGATCAGCTTCCCGGCGAGGAAGTAGATCGCCTCGCCGCCGATCCAGGTCTGGATGCCGAACCAGCCGCACGCCACCAACGCCCGTACGACGGCGGGGAGGTTGGCGCCGCGGATACCGAAGGAGGCGCGGGCGAAGACCGGGAAGGGGATGCCGTACTTCGGTCCCGCGTGCCCGGTGAGCAACATCGGGACCAGCACGATCACATTGGCCAGGGCGATGGTGAACACCGCCTGCTTCCAGTCCATGCCGACGGCGATCAGACCGGAGGCCAGGGTCCAGGAGGCCGTGTTGTGAGCCATGCCGACCCACAGCGCTGAGAAGTTGTACGTGGTCCAGGTGCGCTTCTCCACCGGAACCGGCAGCAGGTCCTCGTTGGCGTACGGGCCGCTCGGGGCGTGGGCGCCCGGGGCGATCTCCACCCGGCCGTCGGCGAGGGTGACTTGGGAGGACGGCGGTATGGCCGTGGGAGCGGTGTCGGTCATGGGCAGGCCAATCAAACGAGGGGCGGATCCGGAAAGGCCGTGCGGGGTCTCCGGCCCCCTCCCCGCGGGCGGGGAGGGGAGAACTGGAGTGGGGGGATGGGGAGTTGCTCTGAGGCTCTGATCCTGGAGGCGGGGTCAGCCGTTGACGGCCGGGATCACGCTCGTGCCGTACGCGTCGATGGTGGCTTCCTGCGCGTCGTGCATGTCGTAGACGGCGAACTGGTCGACACCCAGCTCACGCAGGGCGTTCAGCTTCTCGATGTGCTTCTCGACCGGGCCGATGACGCAGAACCGGTCGATGATCTCGTCCGGCACGAACGCGGTGTCGGGGTTGTCGGCGCGCCCGTGGTGGGAGTAGTCGTACCCTTCTCGCGCCTTGATGTACTCGGTGAGTTCGTCCGGTACGGCGGCGGAGTGTGCGCCGTACTTGGACACCAGGTCGGCTACGTGGTTGCCGACCATCCCGCCGAACCAGCGGCACTGCTCGCGGGCGTGGGCGAGCGCCTCGGGCGAGTCGTCCTCGGTGACGTACGCCGGGGCGGCGACGCAGATCTTCACCTCGGACGGGTCACGGCCGGCGGCGACCGCCGCGTCCTTGACCGCCTTCACCATGTACTCGGTCAGGTAGAGGTCGGAGAGCTGGAGGATGAAACCGTCCGCCTCCTCGCCGGTCATCTTCAGCGCCTTGGGGCCGTACGCGGCCATCCAGACGGGGAGTTCGGCGCCTTCCTTGATCCAGGGGAACCTGACGACCGTGCCGCCGAGGTCCGCCTCCTTCCCGGATCCGAGGGCCCTGATGACCTTCATGGCCTCGCTGATCCGGGCGAGGGTGTTCGGGGCGCGGCCGGCGACGCGCATCGCGGAGTCACCGCGACCGATGCCGCAGACCGTGCGGTTGCCGAACATGTCGTTGAGGGTGGCGAAGGTGGAGGCGGTGACCTCCCAGGTGCGGGTGCCCGGGTTGGTGACCATCGGGCCGACCCGCAGCGTGGTGGTGTTCGACAGGATCTGGCTGTAGATCACGAACGGCTCCTGCCACAGCACGGCGGAGTCGAAGGTCCAGCCGTACGTGAAGCCGTTGTGCTCGGCCTTCTGCATCAGCCTGATGACCTTCGAGGCCGGCGGGTCGGTCTGCAGGACGAGTCCGAAGTCCATCTGCTCCACTCCTAGTTGAGGTACTGACAGGTGGAGCGGGGGGTGTACCTGCCGTGTCCGGCGTGCCCGGTGTACTCCCGCTCGGTGATGACGAGTTCGCCGCGCGAGAGGACCGTCTCCACCCGGCCGGTGACGCGCTTGCCCTCGTACGCCGAGTAGTCGACGTTCATGTGGTGCGTGTCGACGGACATGACCTGCTCGGCGTTCGGGTCGTAGATGACGATGTCGGCGTCCGCGCCCGGCGCGATGGTGCCCTTCTTCGGGTACATCCCGAACATCCGGGCCGGACTCGCGCAGGCGATCTCGATCCAGCGGCGGCGCGAGATGTGCCCGTCGACGACGGCCTGATGGAGCAGGTCCATGCGGTTCTCGACGCCCGGCAGGCCGTTGGGGATCTTGGAGAAGTCGCCCCGGCCGAGCTCCTTCTGGCCCACGAAGCAGAAGGGGCAGTGGTCGGTGGAGACCACCTGGAGGTCGTTCGTGCGCAGGCCCCTCCACAGTGCGGCCTGGTGCTCCTTGGGACGAAGAGGCGTGCTGCACACGTACTTCGAGCCCTCGAAGTCGGGTTCCGCGAGGTTGTCCGTGGACAGGAACAGATACTGCGGGCAGGTCTCCCCGAAGACGTTCAGCCCCTCGTCGCGCGCCCGGGCCAGCTCGGCGACCGCCTCCGTCGCCGAGACGTGCACCACGTAGAGCGGGGCCCCGGCGACCTGGGCGAGCTTGATGGCGCGGTGGGTGGCCTCCGCCTCCAGCAACGCCTTCCGGACCTCCCCGTGGTAGCGGGGATCGGTCTCGCCGCGGGCCAGTGCCTGCTCCACCAGCACGTCGATGGCGATGCCGTTCTCGGCGTGCATCATGATCAGGCCGCCGTTGTCGGCGGAGCGCTGCATGGCGCGCAGGATCTGGCCGTCGTCGCTGTAGAAGACGCCCGGGTAGGCCATGAACTGCTTGAAGGAGGTGACGCCCTCCTCGACCAGCAGATCCATCTCCTTGAGCGTCTCCTGGTTCACATCGGAGACGATCATGTGGAAGCCGTAGTCGATCGCGCAGTTGCCCTCGGCCTTGGCGTGCCATGCGTCCAGGCCCTCGCGCAGGGTGTGGCCGACGCTCTGCACGGCGAAGTCGACGATCGTCGTCGTACCGCCCCAGGCGGCGGCCCGGGTGCCGGTCTCGAAGGTGTCGGAGGCGAAGGTGCCCCCGAACGGCAGCTCCATGTGGGTGTGGGCGTCGACACCGCCCGGGATGACGTACTTCCCGGTGGCGTCGATGGTGCGCTCGGCCGCCCAGGCCTCGGCGGCGGAAGTGCCCGCGGCAGCGAGGGCGGTGATACGGCCGTCCTCGATCAGGATGTCCGCGTGGAGTTCGTCGGATGCGGTGATGACGAGGCCGCCCCGGATGATGGTACGGCTGCTGCTCATGCTCCCTCTCCTGTCGTTGGCGCTCCGCTGAGAGCGGTCGGAAGTGTGCGGGTGCGTGGGGGCTGGTCGCGCCCACGCGGCGGAGCCGAATTCGATACAGCCCCGCGCCCCTTACGGGGGCGCGCAAGCGGCGCGGGGCTGTTTGGCTACGGAGCGGTGAGCGGCTCGTAGGCGTCCGGACGGCGGTCGCGGTAGAACTGCCAGCGGTCGCGCACCTCGCGCAGCTTGGCCAGGTCCAGGTCGCGGACGACGAGTTCGGTCTCCTTGTCGCTCGCCACCTCGCCGACGAACTGGGCCTCCGGGTCGACGAAGTACGTCGTTCCGTAGAAGTCGTTGTCGCCCAGTTCCTCGACACCCACCCGGTTGATCGCGCCGACGAAGTACTCGTTGGCGACGGCCGCGGCCGGCTGCTCCAGCTGCCACAGGTAGGCGGACAGGCCGCGCGAGGTCGCCGACGGGTTGAAGACGATCTCGGCACCCGCGAGCCCGAGCGCCCGCCAGCCCTCGGGGAAGTGACGGTCGTAGCAGATGTACACGCCGATCCTGCCGACCTTGGTGTCGAAGACCGGCCAGCCGAGGTTGCCCGGCCGGAAGTAGAACTTCTCCCAGAAGCCCGGCACCTGCGGGATGTGGTGCTTGCGGTACTTGCCGAGGTACGAGCCGTCCGCGTCGATCACGGCGGCCGTGTTGTAGAGGACGCCCGGCTGCTCCTCCTCGTACATCGGCAGGACCAGGACGAGGCCCAGCTCCTTGGCCAGCGCCTGGAAGCGCTTGACGATCGGGCCGTCCGGGATCTGCTCGGCGTACTCGTAGAACGCCTTGTCCTGGACCTGGCAGAAGTACGGTCCGTAGAACAGCTCCTGGAAGCACAGGACTTGGGCACCCTGCGCGGCGGCGTCGCGGGCCGCCTGCTCGTGCACCTGGATCATCGACTCCTTGTCGCCGGTCCAGGCGGTCTGGAAGAGGGCGGCACGGATCACTGTGCTCATCGGGACCTCCGGTCACTCGGTGTGCGAGGAGCCTAGGAAGTCCGCAAGGCCGGATTGAGTTGCACGGTGTCACGTCTGCGGGTGTGCGGCGTGCCACGGTGTCACCCTGTCGCGAGCCCATGTTTCACCGCCGTTCTCCCAGGTGGTCCAGTGTTTCTCCGCTGTTTCCGAGCGACCTGCCGACTCTGCCGTCAGCCCTGTTGCGCGTCGTGCGCGAGGAGCGCTATGTGCACCGACGCGGCCTGCTCGAAGTCGTCGAGGTCGACACCGAGCCGGGTCTGTATCGCCTCCAGCCGGCGGTACAGGGCCGGGCGGGAGACGTGGTGGAGCTGCGCGGTGCGGGACTTGTTGCGGCCGGTGGCGAGGTACGTGCGCAGGACGGCGAGCAGGTCCTCCCCCGCCGCGCACAGCAGCCCGTCCAGCTCCCGCTCCGCGAACGACTGCACATGCGGGTCGTCGCGCAGCAGCCGGATCAGGCCCCGCAGGTGGACGTCCTTGAGGCGTACCACCGGGGGAAGGTCCAGGACCGCCGAGGAGTCCGCCACGGCGTCGGCGACGTGCTGGGCCTCACGCAGGCCGGCGGGGACGTCGTCCCAGTCGGTGCGCGCGTCGGCGGCGGCGATCACCGTCCCGCCCGACTCCGAACGCACCCGGGCCGCGAGGTTCGCCGTGAGCACCGAGGCGTCCTGGTCCCGGGCCAGGCTCAGCAGCACGGCGGTGGCGCCGTCGGCGAGTTCGGCGACGATCCCGGGCAGCCCCAGCAGCCGTAGCACCCGGTCCAGTCGCGCCGGATCACCGTCCCGGACGACCAGCGGGACGAAGGCGCGCCGGTTGACCGGCAGCCCGGCCGCGCGGGCTCGGGGCAACAGCTGCCGTGCCGGTACGACCCCGCTGACCAGGTCGGTCAGCAGGCTCTGCGCGGACTGCTCCTCCCAGGTGTGTGCGGAGGTGCCGGCGAGCATGCGGTGCAGGACGAGGGCCTCGGCGGCACGGTCGGCGAGCAGCCGTCCGGTGCCGTTGTCGCCGCGGTACCCGCACAGCACGATCCGGCCCCAGCGCTCCCCGCGCCCGCCGAGCTCGGCGCGGATCCAGCCGTCGCCCTCGTTGCCGCCGGCCTGCCGGGCGATGCGCTCCCAGTCGCGCAGCACGTCGGCCACCGCCGGCCGCTCCCCCGCCGTCGCGAGGACACGGTGGGCGAGGTTGGTGACGACGAGGGGGCAGCCGCTGTGCTGGGCCACCTCGTCCAGCAGGCGTTGCAGGGGCGCGCCCGCGGTGATGAGTCCGGTGAGCGCGGTCCGTACGGCCTCGGACATGCTGACGGCCGCGAACTTCCGCCGCACCAGGCGCGCCTGGACCTCCTCGGTCAACTCGGCGAAGGGGAAGGGGCGGTGCAGGACCACCATGGGCAGTCCGCACCGCTCGGCCGCCCGCCGCATCACGTCCGGCGCGGCCGGAAACGCCCGTCCCAGGCCCAGCACGACGGCGGAGGCCTCCGCTCGGTGGAGGGACTGGACGTACTCGGCCTGCGCACCCTCGTCGCCGGCGAGCAGTACCCCGGTCGTGAGCACCATCTCGCCGCCGCTGAGCATCACCCCGACGTCGGCGGCCTCGGCGACGTGCACCCAGCGCACCGCCCGGTCGAGCTGGCTCGCGCCGGCCACCACCTCGGGCTCCCCGGCGAGGACCCGTTCCAGCGTGAGGACCTGCCGGACCGACAGGGTCGGCTCCAAGGACTCCGAGGGCTCCCAGGTGGTGGTCATGGCGGTGTTTCCCTTGTTCAGGCCCTGCCCGAGTGCTGCTGGTGGATGCTCCTCAGAGCGTCTTCGAGGATCGCGGCGCCTTCCTCGGCCTCCGCCACGGTCAGGGACAGCGGCGGTGCCACCCGCAGCGCGCTGGTGTTGTGCCCTCCGCCCTTGCCGATGAGCAGCCCGCCCGCGCGGGCGGCTTCGAGCACGGCGGCCGCCGCGTCGGGGTCGGCCTCGTCGGTGCCGGGTTTCACCAGTTCGATGCCGAGCATCAGCCCGCGGCCCCGTACCTCCCGGACGCCGGGAGTCTGCGCCGCGACCGCCCGCAACCGCTCGAGGAGCAGTCCGCCGACCCTCCGGGCGTTGCCCTGGAGGTCGTGTTCCAGCAGGTGGGTGAGGTTGGCGAGACCGGCCGCCATGGTGATCTGGGTGCCGCCGAACGTGGAGATGCTGTTGGCGTCCAGGCAGTTCATGATCTCGGCGCGGGCCACCACACCGCCGATGGACATGCCGTTGCCGATGCCCTTGGCGAAGGTGAGGATGTCCGGCGGACCGCTTTGGGCGTGCGCCTGCCAGCCCCAGAAGTGGTCGCCGGTGCGGCCCCAGCCGGTCTGCACCTCGTCGGTGATCCACAGGATGCCGTGCTCGTGCAGCACCTCGCGGAAGGCCGCGTACAGGCCGTCCGGGGGTGAGGTGAAGCCGCCGACGCCCTGGACGGGCTCGGCGATCAGGGCGGCGGGCGGACGGGTGTGACCGAGCAGGTCCCTGAGGTCGTCCACGCAGGCCGCGATGAAGTCGTCGTCGCCGAGATGCGCGTACGGGCCGCGGGTGCGGACGCCGCCGTGGACGTACAGCGTCTGGAGGGGGGAGAGCGAGGTGGGGGACCAGCCGCGGTTGCCGGTGATGCCGACCGCGCTGAAGGAGCGGCCGTGGTAGCTGTTGCGCATCGCCAGGATCGTGTTGCTGCGGCGGTACGTCGTCGCCAGCATCAGGGCCGTGTCATTGGCCTCGGTGCCGGAGGTGGTGAAGAAGACGCGCGCGTCCGGGATGCCGCTCAACTTGGCGACACGCTCGGCCAGTTCGACCATCGGCCGGTTGAGGTAGAGCGTGGAGGAGTGGATGATCCGCCCGGCCTGCTCGGCCACCGCCTTGGTGATCTCGGGCAGGGCGTGCGCGGTCATCGTCGTGAGGATGCCGCCGAAGAAGTCGAGGTATTTGTTGCCCTCGGCGTCCCAGACATGGCGGCCCTCGCCATGGGTGATCTCCAGCGGGTCCTCGTAGTAGAGGGCCAGCCAGTCGGGCAGGACGTTCCGATGGCGGCCCAGCAGCTCCCCGGTCACGGCTGCACCAGCCCGTCGTACGCGTCGGGCCGGCGGTCGCGGTAGAACGCCCACTGCCGGCGCACCTCTTCGATGAGGTCGAAGTCGAGGTCGCGGACGACGAGTTCCTCGTCCTTGTCGCTGGCGGTCTCCCCCACGAACTGTCCTCGCGGGTCGACGAAGTACGACGTCCCGTAGAAGTCGTTGTCCCCGTACTCCTCGACGCCCACCCGGTTGATCGCGGCGATGAAGTACTCGTTGGCGACCGCGGCGGCGGGCTGCTCCAGTCGCCACAGGTGGGAGGAGAGCCCGCGGTGGGTGGCCGACGGATTGTAGACCAACTGCGCGCCGTTCAGGCCGAGTTGACGCCAGCCCTCCGGGAAGTGGCGGTCGTAGCAGATGTAGACGCCGACCTTGCCGACGGCGGTGTCGAAGACCGGCCAGCCGATGTTGCCCGGCTTGAAGTAGAACTTCTCCCAGAAGCCGTGGACCTGTGGGATGTGGTGCTTGCGGTACTTGCCGAGGAAGGTGCCGTCGGCGTCGATCACGGCCGCGGTGTTGTAGTAGAAGCCCGACTGCTCGACCTCGAAGACGGGGACGACGATCACCATGCCGGTCTCGCGGGCGAGCTCCTGCATACGACGCGTGGTCGGCCCGTCGGGCACCGCCTCGGCCCAGCGGTAGTGCTCCGGGTCCTGGACCTGACAGAAGTAGGGGGCGTTGAAGACCTCCTGGAAGCCGATGACCTTGGCACCCCGGCGGGCCGCCTCGCGGGCGTGCTCCTCGTGTTTCGCCACCATGGACTCGGTGTCGCCGGTCCAGGTGGCCTGGACCAGAGCGGCACGTACGACGTTGGCCATGAGCTGCTCCTTCGACGGGACGTCAGAGCGTCTACGCGCGTGTACGCCGACCGTAGAGGGCAAAGTCCCCGCCGGGAAGGATGCCCACCCACTCGATCGGGTGAATTGGGTTCGATGTGCTGGGAGCACCAGCGTGCATGGTCTTCTTTACGTCGATGTAACCGTGCTGATTCCACGTCCCCGACCTGACCCGACCGGTCGGTACCTGCTGGTCAGGCGGAGAATCCCGCCACCCTGAGTGCGTGGACCAGGTCCCAGTGGCACTGGTCCGAGACGCCCTGGGCGGCCTCCAGCAGCAGCGGCACCAGGGTGTGCGGGTCCGGTTCGGCGCTGCGGGCGGCTTCCTCCGGGGTGCGGACGCGGACGTAGGCGTCGAGCAGTGCGCGGACCTCCCGGTGACGCCCCTCGGCGGCCAGCGCGCGTACCGCGTGCCCGATCTCGTCAGCGGGCCGGGCCACGCCCTGCCGCAGAACCTGTTCCCCGTCGGTGCCGCGGCCTGCCGCGACGAGGGCGTCCGCGGCTGCGACCAGCCGCTGAGCGGGCAGCGAGGCCGCCTCCCACAGCAGGGTCGCCCAGTCGGCGCCGAGACCGGCCCGCTCCATCTCGACGGCGAGCAGCGGGTAGCGGGCGGCCGGCCAGCCGGCGATCTCGGCGAGCAGGGCGTGCGCCTCGCCGCTGCGCCCCTCACCGCGCAGCCGCACCAGCCGCTCCACGGCCTGTGCGGTCTCCCGCCCGCCGGCCGCGTCCAGCGGCTCGACCTGCGGCTCCGGTCGTCGGGCGTCCGCCCGCGCGGCCCCGGCGAACCGGGCCCCTCGCGGGGTACGGCCGCTCGCGACGGGCGCGGCGGGCAGATCCGGTACGGCGGTCGGCGGTACGACGACGGGGGCGGCCTCCTCCTCGGCCATCCCGGCGAACCGGGCACCGCCCCGACGACGCTTGCGCTGCTTGGTGGCGGGCTGCTGGCCGGCGGGGGGTACCGCGGGCGTCGGACGCGGCTGGTCGTGGGCCTGGTCGCGCGGGGCGGCGGAGGGATCGTCGGGCGCCGGCTGCCGGCGGGCGGGGCCTTCGGTGGGCGTCGGGCGCTGCTGCTCGTAGGCCTGGTCTCGCGGGGCCGCCGAGGAATCGGCGGGCGCCGACTGTCGTGGGGCACGGAAACGAGGGTCGTACGTGGGGCTCGGGGCCTGCTCGGCACCCAGGGCTCCGGAGACGGGGCGGAAGGCGCCGCCGGTCTCCGACCGGCCCTCGTGTCCGGCGCCGTCCTCAGAATGGGCGTCGTGATCGCGCTGCCGCGGCATGCTCGGGAAACCGCCACCGTGCGAGCCTCGCGCGCCGGACGGCTCGCCGTACGAGGGACGCCCACCGTACGAGTCGCGCTCCTCCCACTGCGCCCCGACGCCGGGGCCGTGCGGGCCCGAGCGTGGCGGGTTCGTGCCGTGCCGGCCCCTGTCGTCGTGGCGCTGCGTGTGCCGCTCCGCGTCGTGCCCGTCCGAACCATGCCCGACCGCGCCGCCCACGTCCGCGCCACGCCCGATCGAGCCGTACCCGCCCACGCCGCGCCCGTCGCTCGCGCCATGCCCGCTTACGCCTCGTCGCTGCGTGGCGTGCCCCTCCGAGCCATGCCCGACCACGCCACGACCGCCCGGGCCGCTCATGTCGCTCGCGCCATGCCGGTCCGAGCCATGCCCCGCCGAGCCGTCGCCGCCCGGACCACGGCTGCCCGAGCCATACGCGTCCACGTCACGCGCGCCCGCGCCGAACGCGCCCGCGCCGCGCCCGTCCGACCGCTGCCCGTCCGAGCCGTAACCGTCCGAGCCGTAACCGTCCGACCATCCGCCATACGTAGCGCGCCCGTCCGACCCCGCCCCGCCGTCCGTGCGCAAGTCGGCCCGCGCACCGAACGTGGCGCCGTCGCCCACGGCACCCCCGCGTCGGATCGCCTGGGCCTGCTCGCCGGCCACGCGCCGGTCCAATTGCGCCATGCGGGAACGGAGTTCGGCGCAACGGCGGGTGGCGCGTTCGTGATCGTCGTGGGCCCAGGCGAGGTCGACGCGGAGGGCGTCGGCCTCTTCCTGGGTGGTGGCGGAGGCCAGTGACCGGCCCAGTTCCGTCTGTCGATCGGCGGCGTACCGCTGCTCGCGGAGCATGACGTCGAAACGGTCACCGAGGGCGTCACGGCCACCGAGACGTGCGTCGTACGCGACGAGCGCCGCCGCGTGCAGGGCACGGGCCCGTGCCGTCTCGGCCGCGGCGACCTGGGAGCCGTACGCCCCGGCGAGGTCCTGCAGCAGGGCCTCCATGACGTCCCACGGCGGCATCTCACGTCCGTCGAGGCAGGCCTGCATACCGTCGGGGTCGCGCTGCCAGAACACCCCGCACCAGCCGCCGCCCTGGTCGAGCCGCGCCAGCAGACCGTCCAGATGGTTCGCGAACTCCCGCACTTGCCCAGGGAGTTGATCCACAGTCATCGCCCAACTCCCGACCGACCGGAGCACTCGGTTCGTAGGCAACACCAGCCGTGTTACGGGCGCGCTACGGGAAGTTTTCCGGGACCGTGCAGGAGCCTCATCGCGGGGTCCGGACCGTGGGGCGGAGGCGGCCCGAAACCCGCCCCGCGACGGCGCGGCCACCGGCACACCGCGGCGATCACGGACGCCGGGCCACGGATCCTCAGGGCAAGCCGAGCTCGGCCGTCGTCGGGCCGGTCGCCGTACGTCACGGAGCGTGGCGTCCTGTCCCCGGCGGCGGGAAGCTCCCTGTGGCTGGAAGCACCGCGACGCCCACCCCGAGACCCTCCGGAGGTGCCCCCTCCCCTCGTTCGTGCGAAGGTGTTCTACGAACGCGCGCCCAGGGGTGTAACCGGCTGCCACTCGGGTTACCCGACTCCGGCACGTCGATCAGCGAGGGCGTCCCGGGCCCTGCCCCAGTTCCAGGGCTTCGCCCGAACCGGGAGGCACCCCCCGTCGGGACGCCGGATGGGAACGCTATGACCAGCGGCTTCACCGGCTCAGAAGGCTACGACCCCTTCGGAGAATTCCTCGCCCGCTTCTTCGGCGGGCCGCGCCCCGGTCCACGCCAGATCGACATCGGGCGGCTGCTCAGTCAGCCCGCCCGGGAGCTGGTGAAGGGCGCCGCCCAGTACGCCGCCGAGCACGGCAGCCGGGACCTGGACACCCAGCACCTGTTGCGGGCCGCGCTGTCCGCCGAGCCGACCCGGACGCTGCTGAGCCGGGCCGGCGCGGATCCCGACTCGCTCGCCACGGAGATCGACGAGCGCTCCGGCCCGGCCCAGCACCCGCCGGGCGAGGTCCCGCCGCCGACCTCGTTGTCCCTGACCCCGGCAGCCAAGCGCGCCCTGCTGGACGCGCACGACCTGGCCCGGGCGCGCGGCGCCGGTTACATCGGCCCCGAGCACGTACTGAGTGCCCTGGCCTCGAACCCGGACTCGGCCGCCGGGCACATCCTCAACTCGGCCCACTTCGCGCCCTCCGGGCTGCCGCCCGAGTCGGCCCAGGACGGGGGCCGGGCCAGCGGCGAACGGCCGCGCTCCACCGGCACCCCCACGCTGGACAAGTACGGCCGCGACCTCACCGACCTGGCCCGGCAGGGCGGCATCGACCCGGTGATCGGCCGGGAGGAGGAGATCGAGCAGACCATCGAGGTGCTGTCCCGGCGCGGCAAGAACAACCCGGTGCTCATCGGTGACGCCGGTGTCGGCAAGACCGCGATCGTGGAGGGGCTCGCCCAGCGGATCACCGACGGCGACGTGCCCGATGTGCTCGTCGGACGGCGGGTGTTCGCCCTGGACCTGACGGGTGTGGTCGCGGGCACCCGCTATCGCGGGGACTTCGAGGAGCGGATGACCACCATCGTGAGCGAGATCCGCGCCCGCTCCGAAGAGTTGATCGTCTTCATCGACGAACTGCACACCGTCGTCGGTGCCGGAGGCGGCGGCGAGAGCGGCTCCATGGACGCCGGAAACATCCTCAAGCCCGCCCTGGCCCGCGGTGAGTTGCACATCGTGGGCGCGACCACGCTGGAGGAGTTCCGCCGGATCGAGAAGGACGCGGCACTGGCCCGCCGCTTCCAGCCGATCCTGGTGCCGGAGCCCACCGCCGCGGACGCCGTCGAGATCCTGCGCGGCCTGCGCGACCGCTACGAGGCCCATCACCAGGTCCGCTACACCGACGAGGCCCTCGTGGCCGCCGTCGAGCTGTCCGACCGGTATCTCACCGAACGCCGCCTGCCCGACAAGGCGATCGACCTGATCGACCAGGCCGGTGCCCGGGTACGGCTGCGGGCACGGACCAAGGGCACGGACGTACGGGCCATGGAGCGCGAGGTCGAACAGCTCACCCGCGACAAGGACCAGGCGGTCGCGGACGAACAGTACGAGCAGGCCATGCAACTGCGCGACCGGATCGGCGAGTTGAAGCAGCGGATCGGCGAGGCCAGCGGTGGTGCCGAGGCCGACGAGGGGATGGACCTGAAGGTCACGGCCGAGGCGATCGCGGAGGTCGTGTCGCGGCAGACGGGCATCCCGGTCAGCAGCCTCACCGCGGAGGAGAAGGACCGCCTGCTCGGCCTGGAGCAGCACCTGCACGAGCGGGTCGTCGGCCAGGACGAGGCGGTCCGCGTGGTCGCCGACGCGGTCCTGCGTTCCCGCGCCGGGCTCGCCAGTCCCGACCGTCCGATCGGCAGCTTCCTCTTCCTCGGCCCGACCGGTGTCGGCAAGACCGAGCTGGCGCGGACGCTCTCCGAGGCCCTGTTCGGCAGCGAGGAACGGATGGTCCGCCTGGACATGAGCGAGTACCAGGAGCGGCACACCGTCAGCCGCCTGATCGGCGCCCCGCCCGGGTACGTCGGCCACGAGGAGGCCGGCCAGCTCACCGAGGTGGTGCGCAGGCACCCGTACTCGCTGCTTCTCCTCGACGAGGTGGAGAAGGCGCACCCGGACGTCTTCAACATCCTGCTCCAGGTCCTCGACGACGGACGGCTGACCGACTCCCAGGGCCGCACGGTCGACTTCACCAACACGGTCATCGTGATGACCAGCAACCTCGGCTCCGAGGCGATCACCCGGCGCGGCGCGGGCATCGGGTTCGGGCCCGGCGGCGCGGAGGCGGACGAGGAGGCGCGGCGCGAGCAGATCCTGCGCCCGCTGCGGGAACACTTCCGGCCCGAGTTCCTCAACCGCGTCGACGAGATCGTCGTCTTCCGTCAGCTCACCGCCGGCCAACTGCGGGAGATCACCGACCTGTTGCTGGAGAAGACGCGTCGGCTGCTGCGCGCGCAGGGCGTCACGGTGGACTTCACCGACCCGGCCGTCGACTGGCTCGCCGAGCGCGGCTACCAGCCCGAGTACGGCGCCCGCCCGCTGCGCCGCACCATCCAGCGGGAGGTGGACAACCAGCTCTCCCGGTTGCTGCTCGACGGCCGGGTCGCCGAGGGCGGCACGGTGACGGTGGACGTGGCGGACGGGCGGCTCGCGTTCCGTACGGAAGACCTGCCGCCCGCCCCCGAGTTGTGACCGTCGCCCCGCCGGACGGCCCCGCCCCGGCTACTTCGCCGGGCGCACCACCATCGCCGAGCCGCCGCCCCGTCGTACCGTCTCGGCGGCGGCCAGCCACTTGCCGTTCGGCAGCCGCTGCACGCCGGTGGCGGCGCCGATCTCGGGGTTGAGCTTGAAGGAGTGCCCGATGGCTTCGAGCTGGCTGCGCAACTCGCTGTTGTAGAGCGCCGGTTCGAGCTCGGTCTGGGCCGCGTTGCGCTGGCTGGCGCGCGGTGCGGCGATCGCGTCCACGAGCGGGAGCCCTCGGTCGAGGAACTCGGTCAGCGTCTGCAGCACGGTGGTGATGATGGTCGCGCCGCCGGGCGAACCCAGCGCCACCACGGGCTTGTTGTGCTTGTCCAGCACGATGGTCGGTGAGATCGACGACCGCGGCCGCTTGCCCGGGCCCGGCAGGTTCGGGTCGTGGACGGCCGGGTTGGCCGGGGCGAAGGAGAAGTCCGTCAGCTCGTTGTTCAGGATGAACCCGCGTCCCGGGACGGTGATCGCGCTGCCGCCGGTCTGCTCGATGGTGAGGGTGTAGGAGACGACGTTCCCCCACTTGTCGGCCACCGTCAGATGGGTGGTGTTCTCGCCCTCGTACGTCGTGGGGGCGGCCTTTCCGCCGTAGCCGCAGGGTTTCGGGTGGCGCGGGTCGCCGGGTGCGACCGGGCTGGTGAGCACGGCGTCGTCCTCGATCAGGCACGCCCGCGAGTCGGCGTACCGCTGCGACAGCAGCTCCTTCGTCGGCACGTCCTCGAAGGCCGGGTCGCCGACCCAGCGCCCCCGGTCCGCGAACGAGATCCGGCTCGCCTCGATGAAGTGGTGCAGGTACTGCACCTCGCTCGCCTTCGAAAGGTCGGTGTTCTCCAGAATGTTGAGGGCCTCGCCGACCGTGGTGCCGCCCGAGGAGGAGGGCGCGATGGAGTAGACGCCGAGACCGCGGTACGAGGTCTTCGTGGGCGCCTGGAGCTTGGCGCGGTAGGCCGCGAGGTCCTTCTCCGAGAGGTCGCCGGGGCGGGCGTTCCAGCCCGAACCCGGGTCCACCGGCGGGTCGTTCACGGTGTCGACGATCTCGTCGCCGAGGTCGCCGTGGTAGATCGAACCCACGCCCTTCCTGCCCAACTCGGCGTAGGTGCGGCCGAGATCGGGGTTCTTGAAGGTCGAGCCCACGACCGGGAGCTGTCCGCCGGGCAGGAACAGCTTCGCGGTGTCCGGGAAGTAGCGGAACCGGGTCTCGTTGGAGGCCGTCTGCGAGCGGAAGGTGTCGTCCACGACGAATCCGTCACGGGCGATCCGCTCGGCGGGCTTGAGCACCGTTCCGAGCTTTCTGCTGCCCCACTTGTCGAGCGCCGTCTGCCAGGTGGCGGGCGTGCCCGGCGTGCCGACGCTCAGGCCGCTGGTGACGGCGTCCGCGAAGGGGAGCGGCTTCCCGTTCTCCAGGAAGAGGTCGGAGTCGGCGGTGAGGGGTGCCGTCTCACGTCCGTCGATCGTGCGCACCGTACGGGACTTGGCGTCGTAGTAGACGAAGTAGCCCCCTCCGCCGACACCGGCGGAGTAGGGCTCGGTGACGCCGAGGGCGGCGGCGGTGGCGACGGCCGCGTCGACGGCGTTGCCGCCCTTTCTCAGGACCTCGATGCCGGCGGCGGAGGCGTCCGCGTCGACACTCGAGACGGCACCTCCGTAGCCGACGGCCACGGGGGCCTTTGTGACGGGGGCACCGGGCGCGGCGGGCGGAGCGGCCGCCCCCACCGACACCACAGCGGCCGAGACCGCCAGCACCGACAGTTTCCGTGCGACAGGGCGACGCATCCGAACCTCCAGCAAGAGACCGTTCGCGCAGCCTATGCGATCGCCATGACCTCGTCAGGAAGGCGCGTCGACCGCTCTCGAACGCGGCTTCGCGTTCGCCCGCTAGCATGCGCGCCCATGAATGATGACGTGCGCAACATCGTCCTGGGCGTGGTGGCCGCCGGTATCAGTGCCACGCTCGGCTGGCTGGCCCGGACCTACCTGTGGAAGCGGAAACTCCGCCGTAAGCAGGCCTTCTTCGGGCTGCCCGACAACTCCGAGTCCCTGCTGGTCGTGAACCGCGACGCGGGCAGCCCCGACCTCGCGGTGCACCGCTTCGACGTGTTCGCGCTCCTGGAACTCTCCGCGCTCATCAAGGACTGCGGCGCCCACGCCGAGGTGATAACCCAGGACGCGGCCCGGCAGGGCTTCGGTGAGCGGACGGAGTTCTGTGTGGGCGGGCCAGGGTCGAACCGACGCATGGCGGCCCATATGCACGCCATGCTGCCCGGGGTGCGCGTGAACACCGACCCCGACCCGGGCCCGGACCGGCTGGCCTTCCAGATCGGCAGCGAGCGCTACCGCATGGAGGCCGGCCTGACCGAGTACGTGTTGCTGGCCCGGCTCACGGCCGGAGAACCGGGCCTGGCCCGGCCCGTCTTCCTGTTCTGCGGCCAGCGCGCGATCACCAATCAGGCCGCGACCCGCTATCTCGCCCGCAATCACGAGCGGCTGGCCCGCAAGCACGGCCACAACCCGTTCGTGGTGCTTCTGAAGGTCGTCAACTCACAGGCGTACGGCCCCGATGTGGTCGAGCTCGTCGCGGACGTGACACGGGCGGCACAGACCCCCCTGCCGACCCCGGCGGTTCCGCGCAACTCCCACCGGGCCTCCTAGGTTTCACCACATTCCAACGATCGTTACTCCCACGTAACTTACCGACGGGTTACTTCCGGTAAGGGGCCAAGGTTACCGTCGGGTCACTTTGCTGACACGAGTGACCGGATGAGGGAGTGACCCGTGGGACACCATCGCAAGGCCCTGCGCACGAGCGCCGTGGGTGTCGTCTCGGCGACGCTGATCGCCGGCAGCACCCTCGGGCTCGCCCCCGGCGCCCAGGCGGCGACCGGCATCCGATTCGTCGACATCGTCGGGGACGGCGGCACGGTCCTCAAGGCGAACGTCATCACACCCGCCGACGCCGACGGCACCCGCCGCTACCCGCTGCTCGTGCTGCCCACGAGCTGGGGCCTGCCCCAGGTCCAGTATCTCGCCCAGGCCCAGAAACTCGCGAACTCCGGTTATGTCGTGCTCAGTTACAACGTGCGCGGCTTCTGGCAGTCGGGCGGCGAGATAGAAGTGGCGGGTCCGCCCGACGTGGCGGACGCGTCCAAGGTCATCGACTGGGCGCTCGCCAACACCCCGGCCGACGCACGGAAGGTCGGCATGGCGGGCGTCTCGTACGGCGCCGGCATCAGTCTGCTGGCCGCCGCGCACGACAAACGCGTCAAGGCGGTGGCGGCCCTCAGCGGCTGGGCCGACCTGGTCGGCTCCATCTACTCGGAGCGCACCCAGCACGTCCAGGCGTCCGCCCTCCTGGACGGCGCGAGCCTGGTCACCGGCCGCCAGAGCGCCGAACTCCGGCAGATCTTCGACGACTTCTACGCCTCGAACCTGGACAAGGAACCCGAGCTCGTCGCCTGGGGGAAGAAACGTTCCGCGGTGACCTACGTCGATCAGCTGAACAAGAACGACACCGCGGTCATGATGGCCAACGCCTGGGGCGACACGATCTTCTCGCCCAACCAGTACGCGGACTTCTACGAGAAGCTGACCGGCCCGAAGAGACTGGAGCTGCGCCCCGGCGACCACGCCACCGCCGAGATCACCGGACTGTTCGGGCTGCCCAACGACGTCTGGACCGACACCGGTCGCTGGTTCGACCACTATCTCAAGGGCGCGGACAACGGCGTCGACCGCGAGCAGCCCGTGCGGCTCAAGTCCCGTTCCACGGACGTCTACGAGGGCTACCCGGACTGGAAGTCGGTCGGCGAGACGCGGAAGAAGATCGCCCTCGCGGGCACGAGCACGATTCACACGAACGTCGACTCGGGCGCGGACGGCGGGGTCGTCTTCCTGTCCAGCATCCTCGACCAGGTGGCCCGGATCCCCCCAATCGCCTCGATCCCCCTGCTCCCCCGCCGGTGGGCCGCCGTGTGGCAGTCGGAGAAGTACGCGAGCGCCCAACGCGTACGCGGAACAGCCGAGTTGCACACCACTCTCACTCCCACCAAGGAGAGCGGCACCCTCGTCGCGTACCTCTACGACGTGGGGCCGCTCGGCCTCGGCAAGCTGGTCCGCAACGCGCCGTACACCTTCCACGGGCGAACGCCCGGGAAGCCGTTCGACGTCGACCTGGAGCTGTTCTCCACGGCCTACGACGTCCCGGCAGGGCATCGGCTGGCCCTGGTGGTCGACACGGTGGACCCGCTCTACATCGAGCACAACCCGTCCGGCGCACAGCTGACCTTCTCCTCGCCGGCGAACGACCCGTCATACGTGTCGATCCCGCTGCGCGAGCAGTGATCTCCGGCTGCCGCCGGGCGGGTATGGGCTCTGTGAGCTGCCACCCCCCTACGGTTTCGGGGCCGTGGGGGGACCCCCACCCGGCAGCAGCGTCCCTGGTCCGGCCGCGGTGGCGTCCGCGGCCTCGGTCTTGGGACCGCGCCGCTCCCTCCGGGGCACCCGGACGACGAACCGGGAGAGCAACGCGCACATCCCGACGCCGATCGGCGAGATCACCGACGCCACGGGGATGAACGGCACATCGTAGTCGAGGTTCGACACGCCGCACGGACCGGCGTCCGGGAACTCCCCGTGGGCGAAGGCGCCGAGGGGTGCCGGGCGGAAGGACACGGTCTGGAAGTCCGGCAGGCGC
Organism: Streptomyces sp. NBC_00076; assembly: GCF_045041235.1. Taxonomy (NCBI): domain Bacteria; kingdom Bacillati; phylum Actinomycetota; class Actinomycetes; order Kitasatosporales; family Streptomycetaceae; genus Streptomyces; species Streptomyces sp. NBC_00076. The sequence goes on along the minus strand of NZ_CP108242.1, from coordinate 8,539,561 downwards.
ACCGGCAGCGAGGCATGGGCGGTCGGTTCCACGGCGCCGGGGAAGCCGGCACCGCGGGTGGCGGTATCCGCGGCGGAGTGGGGGGCGGAGTCGCCTGTCAGTACCTTCATCAGCCGGCCCGGTGTCGGTCGATCGCGGGCGGCCTCGGCGCGCGGCGCGCACGGGTGGTCCGGAACACGGTTCGCACTCCCCCGCTCAGTGCTCGAGGATCTTGGAGAGGAAGTCCTTGGCGCGCTCGCTGCGCGGGTCGGTGAAGAACTCCTCGGGGGTGCGCTGCTCGACGATGCGGCCGTCGGCCATGAACGCGACGCGATCCGCGGCTCCGCGGGCGAAGCCCATCTCGTGGGTGACGACGATCATGGTCATGCCGTCCCGGGCGAGCTGCTGCATGACCTCCAGGACCTCGTTGATCATCTCCGGGTCGAGCGCCGAGGTCGGCTCGTCGAACAGCAGCGCCTTGGGCTCCATGGCGAGGGCACGGGCGATGGCCACTCGCTGCTGCTGGCCGCCGGAGAGCTGCGCCGGGTACTTGTCCGCCTGGTCGGCGAGGCCGACGCGGTCGAGCAGTTCCCGAGAGCGGAGGTCGGCCTGCTCCCGCCTGCGTCTGCGGACCTTGACCTGGCCGAGTGAGACGTTCTGGCGGACCGTCTTGTGGGCGAACAGGTTGAAGGACTGGAACACCATGCCGACCTCGGCACGGAGCCGGGCGAGGGCCTTGCCCTCCTCCGGCAGCGGCTGTCCGTCGAGCGTGATGGTTCCGGAGTGGATGGTCTCCAGCCGATTGACCGTCCTGCACAGCGTCGACTTCCCCGAGCCCGAAGGGCCGATGACAACGACCACCTCCCCCTTGCCGACGGTGAGGTTGATGTCCTGCAGGACATGCAGCTCCCCGTAGTACTTGTTGACGTCACGCAGTTCGATCAAAGGATCGACGGCCATGCCCAGCCCTACTCACTCTCAGCTGTGTCGTAGGTCCCGCAACTTATCGGGGCAAGATCGCCTGTAATACACGACACGCACTTTTCGGGCATTAGCCGTATTTACGTCGCTCCATGGCCAGAGTTTCACGCTTCCGCGACTTCGGCGTACAGCTGGGAGAGCTCGGGTGCCCCGCTCGACGCCCACTCGTGACCGGAGTCGACGACATCGAACTCGCGCCCGGAAGCGAGCCGGATCACGGGCTGACCGTCCGGCCGCAGGTCCCAGGCGGCCCCCGGAACGGTCCGCACGATGACCGTGCCGAGATAGAGCCCGGCGTCGTTGCCGAGCCAGGGCAGGACCTCCGCGTCGTCCCGCCAGCGCGGCACCAGCTGGTCCAGCGCCTCCAACGAGGCTGCGGTGTCGTCGAGTTGGACGCCCTCCCGGGACGCCTGGGAGCGCAGCAGCTCACATTCGGAGAGGAGTTCGGCGATGCCCTCGGGGTCGCGGGCGCCGGGTTTCACGTGCCGGTTGCCCAGAAAAGGGATCTTCATATGCCCAGCGTGTCATTCACCCTGCCGCGCGCACCACAGGCGCGCGGGCCGTCGATTCCGGTCGACTTCACCATGGCTTCGCGCATGGCTCGTTGACGTGTACCCGGTGTCTCTTTAGCTTCGTAATGCGTATTTTGTTCTATCAGGCACCTCTACCGGCTTTACTCCCTCATGCCCTCAACACCCCCTATGTCACCTTTACCCCCTCTATCCCCTCTGTTTGCTGTGCTCGCTCGTGAAGCCAAGGAGGCGGCTGTGCGCCGAAGCATCCGGTGGTGGGTGGCCGTTCTCGCCCTGTGCGCGGCCCTCGTGCCGACGAGCTCGATGCCGGCCGCTCCCGCGGGCGCGGTGGGGCCCCTCCCGCTGGAGGAGCTGTTCGACACCACGGCGGTCAGTGACGACGCGCGCCCCTGCGAGGCGGACTTCGACGGCCTCGGGGCCTCCCTGTCGGCCCAGGACCTCACGGCCGCGGGCTGGACGCCGGGCCGGGCCATCACCGTGCTCGGCGCGCGGCTGACCTGGCCGCGGTGGCGGCCGGGCGCACCGGACAACGTGCGGGCCGCCGGGCAGGACGTCCGCCTCGACGGCCACGGCGACGCGCTCGCCTTCCTGGTGGCGGGCACCGGTGGCACCGAGGCCGGCGGCACGGGCACGGTCGAGTACGCGGACGGCACCCTATCCCTGTACCGGCTGACCGCCTTCGACTGGCGCCGGGGGCCACTGGGCACCAAGGCGGTGGCGCTGCCGCACGTCAACAGCCCCGGCGGCCAACTCGCCGAGAAGGCAAGGCTGTACGTCGTGACGGTGCCGCTGGTCGCCGGGCGCGAGGTGGCCTCGGTGCAGCTGCCGTACGCCACCGACCTGCATGTGTTCGCGATGTCGGTACGGGCCACCACACGGGAGTGGACCGGGAGTTGGGCGACCGGGACCTCCGGTTATGCGGCGGTCGGCCCGTGGACGGACCTGACGCTGAGGTTGGTCGTGCACACCTCGGCAGGCGGGCCGCGGGTGCGGCTGCGGTTCGACAACACCTTCGCGGCGACGCCGGTGCGGATCGGTGGCGCCACGGTGGCGGTGCAGGCCTCGGGCGCGACGGCGCGAGGTACGCCGGAGCCTCTGGCCTTCGGGGGCGCGGCGGGCGTCGAGATCCCGGCCGGGGCACAGTCGTTCAGCGATCCGCTGGTCTTCGCGGTACCGGCGGACGCCAACCTGCTGGTGAGCTTCCATCTGCCCGGGACGGTGGCGGCGGTGCCCGTGCACCGGCTCGCGGGGCAGCGGTCGTACGTGAGCGGCGCGGGCGACCATACGGCGGACGGTTCCGACACCGCGTACGCCCCGACGCTGACGAGCTGGCCCCTGCTGACCGGGGTGGACGTGGGCGACGGGCCGGGGTCGGTGGTGCTGGTCGGAGACTCGATCACCGATGGGGACAGGTCCACGGTGGACGCGAACCGGCGGTGGCCGAATGCGCTGTCCACCCGGCTGTTACGGCAGAGTGCGGTCCCCCGCTACGGGGTGCTGAACGAGGGGATCTCGGGAAACCGTGTGGTGACCGACCGCTATCCCGGAGACGGGGTCTCCACGGACTCGGCCGGGGTGAGCGCCCTGAACCGGTTCGACCGTGATGTCCTCGCACAGACGTCGGCTCGTACGGCGGTGCTGTTCGAGGGCGTGAACGACGTGCTGGGCGGCGCCTCGGCCCAGCAGGTGATCGCGGGTCTGCGGGAGCTCGCGGGCCGGGGCCACGCCCGTGGTGTGCGGATGCTGGCGGCCACGCTCCTGCCGTGCGGGGGCCGGTCGCGTTGCACGGCCGCGGTGGACGCCGAGCGGGTCGCGGTCAACGCCTGGATCCGGGACGCCGGGGTGTTCGACGGCGTGCTGGACTTCGACTGTGTGCTCCGCGACCCGGCCTCGCCCGCACGGATACTGCCCGCGTATGACAGCGGGGATCATCTGCACCCGGGAGACGCCGGGCTGGCCGTGCTCGCGGAGTCGGTGGACCTGCGGCTGCTGTCGGACTACACGTCGAGGTCCACCACGACCGGAGCGTGGTCCGAGGCACCCTTGCCCTTGCGCTCCTCACGGTCGACGTAGGCGTCCTTCACGGCCTTGGCGAACGGCTCGTTGCCGTACACCAGGTCGATGCGCATCCCTCGATTCTTGGGGAAGCAGAGCTGGCGGTAGTCCCAGTACGTGAAGGGGTGGTCGTACTTCAGGGGGCGCGGGACCACGTCGGACAGGCCCGCCTCGCGCAGGGAGGCCAGGGCGGCGCGCTCGGCCGGGGTGACGTGGGTGAGGCCTTCGAAGGCGGCCACGTCATGGACGTCGTCGTCCGTCGGGGCCACGTTGTAGTCGCCCATGACGGCGAACGGACGACTGCCGGTCGCGTCGCCCGCGACGGCCGCCTTCAGGGCCTCGAACCACTGGAGCTTGTAGGCGTAGTGCGGGTGGTCCACCTCGCGGCCGTTGGGCACGTACACCGACCAGACGCGGACCGGGCCGCAGGTCGCGGAGATGGCCCGGGGCTCGGACGCGCCGTCGTAGCCCGGGTCGCCGGGCAGGCCCTTGACCACGTCCTCGATGCCGACGCGGGAGATCACCGCCACGCCGTTCCACCGACCGGTGGCGTGCACCGCCGCCTCGTAACCCAGCTCGCGCAGCTGGTCGAGCGGGAACTGCGCCTCGGCGACCTTGGCCTCCTGGAGGCACAGCACGTCGGTGCCGCTGCTCTCCAGCCAGGCCAGCAGCCTCGGCAGGCGGGCGGTGATCGAGTTCACGTTCCAGGTCGCGATGCGCATGTCTCACAACCTACCGGGCGGGTCTGACAACGCGGCCCGCCCCAGCCGACCGGGCGGTGAAGGCTGTCCGGGCTGTCCGAGCCGTCCGAGGTCGTCAGACGTCCGTCGAGGCGCCCGGGGTCAGCCGCAGGTGTTCGGTGCCGCCGAGGGAGCCGATCTGGTTGTCGTAGATCGGGCGGGCGAGGTCGGTGAGCAGGGCGTCGTGGATGTCGTAGGCACGCTGCGGCTGGACCTCGCGGACGTAGTCGATGACCTCGGAGATCTTGCTCCACGGGGCCATGACCGGGAGCATCAGCGTCTCAACGGCGTGATCGGGGACGGTGAACGCGTCGCCGGGGTGGAAGACCTTGCCGCCGTCGACGAGGTAGCCGACGTTGGTGATGCGCGGGATGTCCGGGTGGATGACCGCATGCAGCTCGCCGTGGACCTGGACGTCGAAGCCTGCCGCGGTGAAGGTGTCGCCGTGGCCGACGGTGTGCACGCGGCCGGGGAAGGCGGCGGAGATCTTCTCCGCGACCGACCGCAGGGTCCAGATCTCGGCGGCCGGGTCGGCCTCCAGAGCCGCCCTCAGCCGTTCCTCGTCGAAGTGGTCCGGGTGCTCGTGCGTGATGAGGATGGCGTCGGCGCCGACCGCGGCGTCCCGCTCGCTGAATCCGCCGGGGTCGAGAACGAGTGTCCGGCCGTCCTTCTCGAGGCGGACGCAGGCATGCGACTTCTTCGTGAGCTTCATGCGTTCCATCCTGCCCCCACCCGTCCCGGACTCGGGGCAGGGCTCACTCGCTGGGGGTGGTCTCCTCGCGGATGACCTGCTGGGCCACCTTGAAGGCGCTGTTCGCCGCGGGCACGCCGCAGTAGACGGCCGCCTGCATCAACACCTCCTTGATCTCGGCCGGGGTGAGGCCGTTTCGCAGGGCGGCGCGGGTGTGGAAGGCGAGTTCGTCGAGGTGACCGCCCGCGACCAGGGCGGTGAGAGTGACACAGCTGCGTGAGCGCCGGTCCAGGCCGGGCCGGTCCCAGATCTCGCCCCAGGCGTAGCGGGTGATGAACTCCTGGAAGTCCCCGGAGAACTCGTCGGCCTGTGCCAGGGCCCGGTCCACGTGCGCGTCGCCGAGCACCTCGCGGCGCACCTTCAGACCGGCGTCGTACGGGTCGGGGCGGCCCATGCCCTGCGGGTCCACGACGGCCGCGGCGATCTCCGCGACCGGTGCGGGCTGCGGCGGCGCGGCGGCCAGGACCGGCTTGACCGGGGACGCCTGGATCGCCGTCATACCGGTGGTGGTGTCGAAGGCGGGCTGCCAGGCGGTGGAGAAGTGTCTGACCAGGAGGTCGGTGACGGCGACGGGCTGCTCGACCGGCACCAGGTGGGAGGCGCCGGGGACGACGGCGAGCCGGGCGTCCGGGATGCCCGCGACCAGGGTGCGGGCCTCGGCGGGGCCGGTGACCTGGTCGTCCGAACCGACGAGGACCAGGGTGGGCACCCCCACGTGCGCGAGCTCGCTCCGCACGTCGAACGAGGCGAGCGCCTCGCATGCGGCTATGTAGCAGCCGGGGTCGGTGGTACGCACCATCTGCACGGCCCACTCGGTGATCGCGGGCTGCGCCGCGGCGAACCCTCCGGTGAACCAGCGGTCGGGGGACATCCGGGCGATCGGGTCGAGCCCGTTCGTCCGTACGATCACCCCGCGCTGGCGGAACTCGTCGGCCGTGCCGAAGCGGGGCGAGGCCGCGATCAGCGCGAGCGAGGCGAGGCGCTCGGGATGGCGCAGGGCCAGCTCGATACCGACCGCGCCGCCGAGCGCGCAGCCCGCGTAGCCGAAGCGGTGCACACCGAGGCCGTCGAGGGTGGCGAGCAGCCGCGCGGTGAGGTCGCTCACGGCGCCCGCCGGGTACGCGGGCGCGCCGCCGTGCCCCGGCAGGTCGAACCGGAAGACGCGCCACTGCTTCGTCAGCTCCGGAACCTGCCGGTCCCACATGTGCCATGTGGTACCCAGTGAGGGACCCAGGATCAGGACGGGAGCGTCTTCTGGCCCGTCAAAGCGGTATTGCAGGGTGTTCGGTGGTGTCTCACTCACCCGCCTGAGCCTCTCATCTGTCACGACAGCCCCTATGAGCGGGGTCCTGGCTGTAGCTGTTTGACCAGGTGGAAGACCTCCCGAGCCGCGTAGCGTTTGAGGCAACGGACGATTTCGCGTCGGGTCTTGCCCTCCTTGATCCGGCGCTCGTAATAGTCCTGAGTGCGCGGGTCGACCCGCAGCCGGGTGAACACGATGCGATGGAGCGCGGCGTTGGCCTGACGGTCGCCACCACGGTTGAGGCGACGGTACTGCCGGCGTCCCGAGGAACGCTCGACGGGGCTGACCCCGCACAGGGCGGCGAAGGACGCCTCACTGTCCAGGCGTTCCGGGTTGTCCCCGACCGTGATCAGCAGGGCGACGGCCGTGTCCGGACCGACCCCCACCACGTCGAGCAGCTGCGGGGCATGACATTTCACGAGCCGGGTCAGACGCGCGTCCACATTGCGGCTGCGCGGAGAGCTGGCCGATCCGGTGAGCCAGCAGACCCAGCGTGATCCGAGTGGCCTGCGACACGGACTCCTCGCCCGCCACCTCGTGACTGCTCGCGTCGGCGAACCGCGCACAGGTCCGGAAGAGTTCGGCATTGCCCAGATGGGCCAGTTCTGTCCGTAGGGCTGGCTAGGCAGTGATGAGGACGGCCTTGAGCTGATTGATGGCCTGGGTACGGGCTTTGACGGCCGACGCCTTCGTGAGTTTGTACATTCTCGCGATCTGCACCGGCCCGTCGCCCGCTTTCGCCCGAGCGCGGGCCCGCCCGCTCAACACGGCTCGCGCCGCGTTCTGAGCATCAAGCGGATCCGATTTCCCGCGCCGACGGCGGTCTACCCGATCCATCCGATTCACGTCAAACACGTCTATGCCTGGGCCAGCAGATAGCGCGACAAGGACGCCCCGTAGGAGCCGGTCCCCTCCACCCCGGCCCGCCTCACGGCTCCCGACTTCCTGGCCCACTTCAGCAGATCGCAGTACCCGGCCGCGGTGGCCGGGAACTCGTCAGTGGCAAGCACTGTCCCCATCACGGAAAGCACCGCAGCCACATCAGCGTCCCGGTGCGTGTCCACTCCCAACACCACCTCACCCGCAGGGCGACAACGGCGGGTCTGCGGAGCAGGCGGCGTACTGGACATGGTCGATCTGGACATGCCCGTTCCCCTTTCCAGTCCGACGGCGCGTCGCGTTGCCGGTACCGGGCCGCGTCGGACGGTCAGAATCGTGAGGACGCCACAACAATCGGCAGGCCCCTGTCGGGACACGCCCCGCCTGCCCGGCACCGACAACGCACCATCCCCGGCCAACAGCCGACACCGTGAGATCAGGACACCTCGGTCAAACATGTCATGAGTCAGACCCCAGGCCCGGGACAGCACCCGCCCATCCTCCCGCCCTCATCCCATCTCCGCTCAGGGGCCGCAGAACATGCTCAATCCCCCTCACGCAACACCCAGAACTGGATCCCAGCCGACCACAACAGCGCACGAAGGCAAGCGGCGCGTTCAGGGAGCGGGGTTGCTCGTCGGCAGAGGCACCGCCACCGACCAGCCCCGCCGCGGCACTCAACTCTGTTGTCAGAGGCAGGACTTACTCTCAAGACATGACCCACAACGTGCTGCATCGCGGTTACGGGATCACTATCGACTTGAGTGCATCAGACCTGGGTAACCCCGACCGACCGGGGCTCCTGCAGGAGATTCACCGCAACTACAAGCCCGACCTTCTCTACTGCCTCGGGGCCCACGAATACGGCACCGTCTGCCCCGGGTTCATGACCATCGTCGAGAAGAACGGCCGCTACCACGCCCGGCACGTGACCGGGGGAACGGTGTCCGAAACAGCGGGCGAGAGCGAGCTGCACAAGGCGCTCAAGAACCACACCGCCGAAACAGCCAGTCGAGAGGGCTTCAGCGTCTCCGTCGAAGACCCCACGGCGCTGGCCATCCGCGCAGCCGCGGTGGCCGGAAAGAGCCTGGCCGGGTCAGGGCTTCGGTGACGGGCGCATAGCTATCGACCAGCTGGCGGAGGGTGAGCTGGTCGGCCTCGTGGGGTGCAAGGCGCAGAGAACGACAGGAACGGTCGCGGTATTCGAGGGTGAGCACCGGCAGGTGACCGGTGTGGACCTGCTGGTGCGCCGCCGGTGGCCGTAGATCTCTACGATCGTGTCAACCTCATCCCGTTCGCCAAGCTGACCACCTGTCACCCCAGTCCTGCATGGCGACGAGCAGGGGGCAGCCCAAGGAACTGGTGATCGTGCCGGGCGCCGGACCACGAGTGCGTCCGGTCGTGAAGTTCTCCGGCCCCGCTCCGCCTCCTGCGGACGCGCATGTCGGGAGGGACCGCTGACGCACTCCCACGTTACTGACCCAATACCGTCTGGCCCGCCTGACGCCCTCGAACCGCGCCGGCGGCCGCCGCGATACGGCGCTGGGCGTGCCCGGCCTCGGCGAGCCGGGCCGGGCACGTCACCAAGGAGTCGGCAATCCGGCGAGTGGCCGACCGTGCGGGATCGGCGGGAGTGGCTACCCGACGGGCCGGTCGGTCGGCATGCGTTGTCGGGCGGCCTCGTCGGGGCGTTGCGGCGGGCCGACGATGGCCTGTCAACTGGTCGGACGCAAAGAGAGGTTGTAGTAGCGAATCTCCTCGTACTCCTCGAGTCCCTCGCTGCTGCCCTCGCGTCCGAGTCCGGACTGCTTGACCCCGCCGAACGGTGCGGCCGCGTTCGAGGGGACGCCCTGGTTGATGCCGACCAGGCCGGTGGCCAGTTGGTCGGCCACGTTGAAGGCGCGGTCGAGGTTCTCGGTGAAGACGTAGCCCGCCAGGCCGTGTTCGGTGTCATTGGCGCGGGCGATGGCCTCGTCCTGATGGGAGAAACGCTGGATGGCTGCGACGGGCCCGAAGATCTCGGTGATGGCGAGGTCGGCGTCAGCCGGTACGTGGTCCAGGAGTGTCGGCTCGAAGAACGTGCCGGGGTGGCTGGGAGCGGAGCCGCCGGTGAGCAGGCCCGCGCCGCGGCGGGTCGCGTCCTCGACCAGGCCGGTGAGTCTGGCCACGGCTCTGTGGTCGATGACGGGGCCGAGGCCGACGCCTGCGGCGAGCCCGTTGCCGACCTCGACGGCGGCCAGTCGCCCGGTCAGGGCGTCGACGAAGGCGTCGGCGATGCCGTCCTGGACGAAGATGCGGTTGGCGGCGATGCACGACTGGCCGCCGTTGCGCATCTTGGCGGCGAACGCCCCGTCGACTGCCCGTTCCAGGTCGGCGTCGTCGAAGACCAGCAGCGGGGCGTTGCCGCCCAGTTCCATCGAGCTCTTCAGTACGTTGTCGGCCGCGACGCGCAGGAGCACCTTGCCGACCCCGGTGGAACCGGTGAAGGACACCTTGCGCACCCGTGCATCGGCCAGCACCGCGGCGCTGAAAGCAGGGGCGTCCGTGGTGGTGACGACCTGCACCAGGTCTTCGGGGACGCCGGCTGCGATGGCGAGTTGGACCGCGAAGATCGTGGTCAGGGGGGTGTTGGGCGCGGGTTTGATGACGACGGGGCAGCCGGCGGCGAGCGCCGGGGCTATCTTGCGGGTGGCCATGGCGAGGGGGAAGTTCCACGGGGTGATGAGGACCGACAGCCCCACCGGTGCGCGCCGGGTGAACAGACGGGCCCCGCCGGTGGGAGCATCGCGGAGGTTTCCGGCCGGACGTACTGCTTCCTCGGCGTACCAGCGCACGAAGTCCGCGCCGTAGGTGACTTCGCCGCGGGCCTCGGCGAGCGGCTTGCCCATCTCGCGGGTGATGAGCAGGGCGATCATCTCGGCGTTGCTGAGAATCAGGTCGTACCAGGTGCGCAGGATGTCGGCGCGGTGCCGGGTGGTGGTGGCGGCCCAGGAGCGGCCGGCGTCGTCGGCGCGGGCGACGGCGTCGAGGGCCTGCTGGACGTCGAAGTCGGGGGCCTGGGCGATCGTGTGGCCGGTGGCCGGATCGTGGACGTCGAAGGTGCGGTTCACGCCCGGTACGGCGAGGTGGAGGTTGGCCAGGACCTTGTCGGAGTCGGCCAGGGCGGTCGGGTCGGCGTCGGGCAGGGTGCGCATGGTGGTCACTTGGCTTCCTGGGCGGAGAGGACGGTGTCGATGGCGGCCACAAGCTGCCGGATCTCGTCGTCGGTGGTGATGAACGGCGGGCTGATCTGCACGGTGTTGCCGCGCAGCGGTCGGGTGATGAAACCGTGCTCGACCAGTTCGTCGGTGACCGCTTCGGCGCTGATGTCGTCTGTGAGCGTGATGCCGCCCAGGAAACCTGCCACACGTGTCTCCACCACGGCTGCCCTGGCCGTGAGGCCGTGCAGTTCGCGGGCGAGCAGTTGCTCCAGTTCGGTCACTCGGGGCAGCAGCTTGTCCTCTTCGAGGAGGTCGAGGTTGCGCAGGGCGACGGCGCAGGCGGTGGCGTGCCCGGCGTAGGTGGCGCCGTGGCGGAAGACGGGGGTGTCGGAGGAGTCGCGGTAGAACGGCCGCCAGATGTGGGGTGCGACGAGCACGCCGCCCAGCGGGGCGTATCCGGAGGTGACGCCCTTGGCGAAGGTGATCAGGTCGGGCCGCAGGTCGTACCGCTGGGAGGCGAACATGTGGCCCGTACGTCCGAACCCGGTGATGACCTCGTCGACGATCAGGAGGATGTCGTTCTCCCGGCAGATGCGCTGCACCCCCTCCAGGTAGCCGGGGGCGGGCGGGTTGACGCCGCCGGTGCCCTGGATGGGCTCGGTCACGATCGCCGCGATGTTCTCCGGGCCGATGTCACGCACCGTGCGCTCGACCGCCTGGATGTCGTGGGGCGAGACGCGCGCGGTCTCGGGCACCAGGGACTCGGTGCCATAGCCGACGCGGTTGAAGTCGAGGCCGGCGATGCTTGTTCCGTAGGCATGCAGGCCGTGGTAGGCGAACTCGCGGCTGAGTATCACCGACTTGCCGGTGCGTCCCTCGCGCTGCCAGTGGCGGCGGGCGAGCTTGCAGGCGACGTCGATGGCATCGGAGCCGCCGCTGTTGAGGATGACCTTGGGGTCGTCGATGGGCGAGAGCCGGGCCAGGCGCTCGGCGAGTTCGACGGCTCGGTCGTTCAGGTAGCGGCCGAAGATGTGGTACGTCTCCAGGCGCCGCATCTGCTCGTAGGCGGCCTGGGCGAGTTCGGGGCGGGCGTGGCCGACGTTCGCGTGCCACAGACCGGCGGTGCCGTCGAACAGACGGCGGCCGTCCGTGGTGAACACGTAGCTTCCTTCGGCGCGGTCGACGGTCAACTGGCGTCCCAGGACGGACGGGAGGTGGGCCTGGGCGCTCCAGAGAGCAGGACCGGTCAGGACGGGCGGGTTCTCGTGGGACATGACTTTCCCCTGGGGTGTGCGGGTTATTGGGCGGTGCAGCCGCCGTCGACGGGAAGGGTGATGCCGGTGATGTAGCCGGCGTTGGGCGAGGCCAGGAACGCGATGGCGTGTGCGATGTCCTGCGGGGTGGCCGGCCGGCCGAGCGGAATACTGTCCGCCCACTTGGCGGGCGGCGGCTTCCGGGTTCTTGTGGGAGCTGAGCCAGGCCTAGTAGAGCGGGGTGCGGGTCATGCCGGGCGCTACGGCGTTGACGCGGATGTCGTACGGCGCGAGTTCCACCGCGGCCGCTGCCGTCAGGGCCCTCATCGCGCCCTTGCTGGCGCTGTAGACGCCCATCGTGGGGACGCCGACCGTGGCCAGCCGGGAGGTGACGTGATGATGCTGCCGCCCGACTGCCGCATGGCGCGCCCTGCCGCCTGGAGGACGGCAATCGCGGCGAAGGTGTTGATCTCGAGGGTGTCGCGGATCTCGGCGGCCGGGACGTGCAGCAGTTCTCCGGTGTGATCGGCTGCCACGTTGTTCACCACCACGTCCACCCTGCCGAACCGGTCGACGGCGCCTTCCAGGAGGCGGTCGGGTTCGCCGTCCCGGGTGAGATCGGTCGGGACGAAGCAGGCGTTGTCCCGGCCGGTTCACACGCCAGGGCCTCACCTCGTTCTCCGCAACGGCCGCTGAGGAGCACGGCGTGTCCGTCATGGCGGAGTCGCCGGGCGGCTTCGGTGCCTATCCCGGAGGTGGCTCCCGTGACGAGAGCGACCCGGGACGGCGTCTGTACCTGGCTCGTCATCGACGCGCGGCGGCCTTCTGCACGTACCGCACGACCACGTACGTGGCGAGGATGACGGCCAGGCTGAGGACGCTGAGGTAGAGCTGCGAGCGGGCGTCCGGAACCAGCAGCATGGAGCCCACCACGACCAGGATGCCCGCCAGGGTGATCCAGCTCAGGTACGGATAGCCCCACATGCGGAGCTTGAGCCGCTCGGGGGCCTCGCGCTCCAGCCGGCGCCGCATGCGCAGCTGTGATCCGGCGATGATCGCGTAGACGAACAGCCCCACGGCCCCGGCGGAGTTGATGATGAAGTCGAAGACGGTGTCGGGGGCGACGTAGCTCATGACGACGGTGACATAACCGGCGGACGTGCAGGCCAGAATGGCCTTCCAGGGCGTTCCCTTCCGGTTGCGGTCGGCGACCCATCTCGGCGCCCAGTTGTGGCGCTGGAGTGCGAACAACATCCTCGAGGCGGTGTACAGGCCGGAGTTGAGGACCGACAGCACGGAGGTGAGGACGACGACGCTGATGATGGTGCTCGCTGCGGGAATGCCCATCTTGCCGAAGGCGGCCGCATACGGGCTGGTCTGGGTCGGGATCTGCTGCCACGGGGTGATCATCACCAGCAGGGTCACCGAGCCGACGTAGAAGATGATCACCCGCCAGACCGTCGAGGAGGTCGCCTTGACCACCGACTTCACCGGGTCAGCGGACTCCGCCGCGGCGATGGTCACGATCTCAGTTCCGACGTAGGCGAAGATCACCATCACGATGCCGTGCAGGATCGCCGACAGGCCGTGCGGTGCGAAGCCGCCGTGGGTGACGTTGCCGACCGACAGTGTCGACCCCGGCCAGACTCCCAGGGCGAAGAGGGTGCCGGCGAGGAGGAAGACGACGATCGTGACGATCTTGACCGACGCCAACCAGAACTCGGTCTCGCCGAACGAGCGGGTGGACACGAGGTTCGAGGCGGTGAGAAGGGTCATCAGGACCAGGGAGAAGACCCACTGGGGTACGCCTGGGATCCACAGCATGAGCAGTTTCGCGCCGGCCACCGCCTCGAACGCCACGACGCCCACCCAGAAGTACCAGTACAGCCAGCCGATGGTGTAGCCGGCCCAGCCGCCGAGCGAGGAACGGGCGTACTCCATGAACGACCCGAGAGTGGGAGAGGCAGTGGCCATCTCCCCCAGCATCCGCATGACGAGGATGACCAGGAGGCCGCCGAGGGCGTAGGAGAGGATGCTCGCCGGACCCGCGGTGTGGATGACCGCTCCACTGCCGACGAAGAGGCTCGCGCCGACGATGCCGCCGAGCGCGATCATTCGGACGTGCCTTTGTCTGAGCGGTCCTGGCGCGTCCGTCTGGAGGCGCTCTGCGGTGACTTCGGGGGTTGTCTGCACTGTTCTGAGCCTTTCTGCGGCGTCATTGCCGGGGTCGCGCATGCGGCAACGGGGGCCGTGTGCGCGTCAGGCGGTCTGCGGGTCGGAAGAGACGTGGACGCCTGGCATCGCGGTGGTTGGGCGGGGGACAGGACCTGCGGCGTCGGACGACGGAGCGGAGACGCTGCCCCAGGGGAAAGTCGAGCTGTGCGACCGCCGATCGATGTGAAACTGTAGAACAGTTCTACTGTTGAGCGCTAGGGGCCCCGACTCGGTACGATGACGCCATGACGGCACTCGACGGGTTGGTGGCCCGCAGGACGACGACCGCACAGCAGATCGCGGACGGCCTTTCGCAGCGGATTCTCGCGGGGGCCTTCCGCCCCGGTGAGCGCCTGCGCGAGAGTGCGATCGCCGCCGAACTCGGCATCGCGCGCAATACGGTCCGCGAGGCGGTCCGTCTGCTCGAGCACGGCGGTCTGGTCCGGTTCGAGGTGAACCGCGGGGCCGTGATCATCTCTCCGACACACGAGACGGTCGCAGAGCTCTACACCGCCCGTCGGCACTTGGAGACGGCCGCACTGGCGGCGCCTCTCTCCGCTGAGCAACTCGCGGTCGTGGAGGAGGCCTACTCCCGCCTCGAGACGGTGACCACTTCACACGAGCGTGCCGACATCGTGGCCGCGGACCTGGCCTTTCACGCGGCGATCGTGGCAGCCCTCGGCAGTAGCCGCATCGACGCGTTCCATGCGGGACTGACCCGGGAACTACGCTTCTACCTCATGGCCTTGTCCGCCCACGAGCGGGAGTACGAGAACCCGCGCAAGGTGGTCAGCGAGCACGAGCCGCTCATGGAAGCGATCCGGGCAGGCGACGCCCGGCGCGCACAGCGCGAGGCGAGCCAACACATCGAGACGAACGCCGAGCGAGTGCAGCGCATCCTGGCTGCGCACAACGACGGTTGACGCCCGCGCCCGCGCAGGACGGAGACCGAACCGTCCTGCAGGGAAACGCTTCCGCATCGCGAACCCGTCGGCGAACCCGAATGGGGCCTGCTGCTCGCCGAGAACCAGCCGTATGCCGAACGCGCCCCCTTGGCCATCCTCGCCCCGGCCGCCGTCCTGGCCCTGCTCGGAGCGCTCGCGGTCACCGCGGCCGGTGGAGTACGTATCCCCTGGCTGAGGCGGCGCGCATCTTCCCACACGGCAGCCAGCACGGACCGTCCCTGCGGGACGGCGCAGACGGTGCCGGAGCCACCTCGTACGCCCGTACTCACACCACCCATCAAGTGATGGACACGTCCATGACCGATCTCATCTCCCGCGTCTTCCTGACCCGCCGAACCGTCCGGTCCGCGAAGCCTTGCCGCGAGCGGATCTGGAAGCACCTGTCTCCGCTCCTGCGGCTGCTGATCCTGACCCAACTCACCTTCAACATCGGCTTCTACGCCGTCCTGCCGTTCCTGGCCGAGCACCTCGGCACCGCGCTCGGCATGGCGGGGTGGATGGTCGGCCTCGTCCTGGGCCTGCGGACCTTCAGCCAGCAGGGCCTCTTCGTGTTCGGCGGCGCACTTGTCGACCGCTACGGCGTCCGCCCGATCGTGCTGACCGGCTGCGTGCTGCGGGTTGCAGGGTTCGCCTGGCTGGGGTACGCGGAGCAGACCTTGACGGTGATCGGCGCGGTGCTCCTCATCGGCTTCGCCGCCGCGCTGTTCTCCCCGGCGGTGGAGTCCGAAGTGGCCCGGCAGGCAGTGATCTGGGAGGAGGAGGGCCACGGTTCACGTACTCGGGTGCTGGCCCTGCTGAGCGCGGCCGGACAGGCCGGTGCCTTCGTCGGCCCGCTGCTCGGCGGCCTGCTGCTCGCCGTGGACTTCCGCACCGCCTGCCTCGCCGGGGCCGCCGTATTCGTCCTCGTCCTGGCCGGACATCTCCGGCTGATGCCGCAGCACATCCCCGGCAGAGTGCGCACCCGGCAGCGGGGCGGCACGCGCGCACTGCTGCGCAACCGCCGCTTCCTCGCCCTGTGCTGCGCGTACGGCACCTACCTGCTCGCCTACAACCAGCTCTACCTCGCCCTGCCGGAGGAGGTCCAGCGCGCGACCGGCTCCCAGGCAGCCCTGTCGTGGTTGTTCGCCCTGTCCTCCCTGCTGGTCGTCTGCGCCCAACTGCCCATCACGCGCTGGGCAGGTGACCGGCTCGGCCTACGCCGCTCAATGATCGCCGGGCTGCTGCTCATCGCGGCCGGTTTCGGGGTCGTGGCCGCCTCGCGGCCCGCCGGCTGGACGGGTGTGGCAGGGTTGTTGCCCGCCGCCGGGTACGTCGTCCTGCTCACCCTCGGCCAGATGCTGGTCGTCCCCGCCGCCCGCGCCTGGGTGCCCGACCTCGCCGAGGACGGCCGCATCGGCCTCTACACCGGCGCGTTGTCCTCCGTGTCCGGCCTGATCGTCCTCATCGGCAGCTCGGCCACCGGCTCCCTGCTCGACCTGGGCCTCCCGGCCGCCGTGCCGTGGCTTCTCCTCGCCGCCGTACCGGCACTTGCGGTGGGTCTGCTGCCACGCCGCGGTCCTGCTTCGCCCTGAGGCCCCCGATGGGGTTGGCGGCGGTGAGGTGGGCGATTCGACATGGGACACAGCAGATCGGCATGCATCGTGGCCGTTGTGACATGGAGCAGGTGACAGGCCGGGCGGCGAGGCTCTGAGCAGCCGCACCGTCAAGGCGGCGGACTGCGAAGGAGCGATCTCATGGGCCGATACGATCTCGCCCTCATCGGATTCGGCGGCGTCAACCGCGCGCTCGCCGAGCTCATATCCCAGAGCGGGCAGCGCCTGACCAAAGAGCTGGGCTTCGCCCTGCGGGTGGTGGCAGTCACCGATCTGCGGGCCGGTTCCCTGGTGGACACCGACGGCATCGATCTGACGCCGCTGCTGGCCACCGAGCCAGGGGAGCTGAGCTTCGCGGGCCTGTCGGGCGGCAGCGCGGATCCGCGCAACGAGTGGGTGATCAGCGAGGTGCCGGCCGACATCGTCGTGGAGGCGACGTTCACCAACCCCACCGACGGCGAGCCCGCCCTCTCCCATGTGCGCTGGGCCCTGGAATCGGGCAAGCACGTGTGCACCACCAACAAGGGACCGGTCGCACTCGCCGGCCGCGCACTGAAGCAGCTCGCTGCCGCGCGCGGTGTCGGCTTCGAATTCGAGGGCTCGGTACTCAGCGGCACCCCCATCCTGCGCACCGCCGAGCGCATGTTCGGCGGACTTCAGATCACCGGCGTCCAGGGCATCATGAACGGCACCTCGAACTACATCCTGGGCCGCCTCGAAGAGGGCATCGAGCTTTCGGCGGCCATCACGGAAGCACAGGACCTCGGATACGCCGAAGCCGATCCCACCGCGGACATCGAGGGCCACGACGTCCAGCTCAAGGTCATGATTTTGGCCAACGAGGTCCTCGGCGCCGACCTGCGCCGCGAGGACGTCTTCTGCGAGGGCATCTCCGCGATCACTCCCGACGAGGTGCGGGACGCCGCCTCGAAGGGGCTGCGCTGGAAGCTGGTCGGCTCCGCCACACGCCACGAGGACGGCAGCGTCGATGCCCGCGTCGCCCCGCTCGCCCTGCCCGCCCGGCACCCGCTCGCCGGGATCTCCGGCCCCGCCAACGCGGTCGCCTTCCACACCGACCTCCTCGGCACCGTCACGGTCTGCGGGCCGGGCGCCGGCCGCATCGAGACCGCCTACGCCCTGCTGTCGGACATCATCGCCATCCACCAGCGCCACGCGGACGACGACACCGCCCCCACGCGCCCCGTTCTCCAGGAGACTCAGCGTGTCTGACACCGTCGTGCCACCCAGACTCGAACTCGGCACCGACACGGCGCCCGTGCACAACCCCTACACCGGCGAGGTCATCGCCTCGGTGCCCACCGTCGACGCAGACGCCGTCGGCGGCATCCTGCAGCAGGCCAGGTGCGGTCGCCGCACCGCGGCCGCGCTGTCCCGCGCATCAAAGGCCGCAGTCCTGGAACGCACCGCCCGTCTGATCGAGCGGCGCGCCGAGTCCTTCGCTCAGCTGATCGTCAGCGAGGCCGGCAAGACCATCACCCAGGCCCGCAAGGAAGTGGGCCGCGCGGTCAACACCCTGTCCCTGTCCGCGGCCGAGGCACGGCGCAACGCCGGCGAGGTCATCCCCTTCGACTCCCATGAGGGCTCGGAGAAACGGCAGGGCTGGTTCACCCGCGAACCGCTGGGCATCATCGCCGCCATCACCCCGTTCAATGACCCCCTCAACCTGGTCGCCCACAAGCTCGGCCCGGCCATCGCCGGCGGCAACGCGGTCATCCTCAAACCGTCCGCGCTGACGCCGCTGTCCGCGCTGCGCCTGGTCGACACCCTCATCGAGGCCGGCCTGCCCGAGGAGATCGTCACCGTCGTCAACGGCAATGCCGACATCGCCGCCGTGATCGTGGCCGCCCCCGACGTGCGCATGGTGTCCTTCACCGGCGGATTCGCCACCGGCGACGCCATCTCCCGCACCGCCGGCCTGAAGAAGCTCGCCATGGACCTGGGCGGCAACGCCCCGGTCATCGTCATGGACGACGCCGACCTGGACGAGGCCGTGGCCTCATGTGTTTCCGGCGCGTTCTGGGCCGCCGGCCAGAACTGCATCGGCACCCAGCGGATCCTGATCGCCCGCGAGGTCTACGAGCGCTTCCGCGACGCCTTCGTCGCCCGCACCGAGCTGCTGCGCGTCGGCGACCCGCTCGACGAGCGCACCGACGTCGGCCCCATGATCACCCCGGAAGCCGCGGCCGCCGCCCGGGCCAAGGTCGACACGGCGGTGGCCGAGGGCGCGGTGCTGCTGTGCGGCAACGCCGCCACCGGCGCCCTGTACACGCCGACCGTCCTGGAAGAGGTCCCGGCGAACTGCTCGCTGTGGCAGGAAGAGGTGTTCGCCCCGGTGGCCGTGCTGCAGCCGTTCACGTCCTTCGAGGACGCCATCGAGCAGGCCAACGCCATCGACTACAGCCTCCACGCGGGCATCTTCACCTCGCGCCTGGATCGCGCCCTGTCCGCGGCCCGGCTGCTGGAAGCAGGCGGAGTCATGATCAACGACTCGTCCGACTACCGCTTCGACGCCATGCCGTTCGGCGGATTCAAGTACGGCAGCATGGGCCGCGAGGGCGTGCGCTTCGCCTTCGAGGAGATGACCCAGCCCAAGGTCGTCTGCGTCAACCACATCAGTGACGTGGTCCAATGACCGCCTTCCGTGCCGAGCCCGAAACCCTGGGCGCTGACGGCACCGGCCGACACCTACTGGGGCATCCACACCGCCCTGGCGCCGGCCGTCCATCGAGGACCGATCCCACCACCACGCGTTCCGGGTGGATTTACGGACGAGGAGGTGTGGCGGCGCACGGCGCCCGCTGTCCATGCTGACCAGGAGCTGGGGCTGCGGGGCCTGCTGGAGAGCGCCGTCGCAAAGATTCTGTAGGGTCTGCGGGCCCACACTGCCTCGGGCATCAAGACGTGGGACCACTTCCTACGGCCGTTGTGCGACCGGCTGAGGCAGATGCAGGCGCCGACTTTGGAGGTGCTGCACGATCCGGCGGCCTCCGAGACGCTCGTGCGCGGAAGCTCCACACGCGGCGTGGTCCGGAGGATGCTGACGTGGCTGGGCCGGTTCGGCGACGTCGGATTCGAACGCGAGGCGGTGACGCACTGGGCGTACGACAACCTGCCGCGCCGGGAGGCAAGCGGCCGGGCGGCGCAGTGCAGCCGTACGTAAGGGCCATGAACCCGTTGTCGGAGAGCCTGCGTCTGCACGCGAAGGAACCGACACGGCTCCGCACATCCCACGCGTCCAGGTCCCGGTGCAGCAGCCCCGTCGTGGGCCCGGTCCCCGGATCGCCTCCACCCTGGCCGGAGTCGCCGCCGAAGCCGCCCGAACTGGCGCGGAACCTGAAACGGGACCAAACACCCACCCACGAACCCAACACTCAGTGATTCCCGTTTCCGGTCCTCCGTAAAGCGGAGTGTCTTCACTGCCGGGCAGTTCAGCAGATGACAGACGGTCGCTGCGGGACGTCAAGGGATGAGCCCCGCAAGACCGTCAGCCGAATGGTCATGCCGAGGTTACTGCGCCGAGGCGGCGGAAGTGGATGGGCTACCTGGACTTGAACCGGTCCGGACGCACGAAGTCCAGGCCTTCGATGGTCTGTTTGCCGAGCGCCTCGTGTGCGGCGATGTGGCCATAGCCGGTGGCCATTTTGAACCCTTTTCCGGAGAATCCGGTGGCGCAGTAGACCCTGCTGTTTTGATCCAGCCAGCCGAGGAGGGGGTGCCTGTCCTCGGTGAAAAGGTCGGGGAAGGCGTCGGAACGCACGATGGTGGGGGTCAGGCCGGGAAAGAATTCGGTGACGGTCTCGGTGACCTTTTCGATTTCTTGAGGGGTGAGTTCTCTGGGCACGGAGTCCGGGTCGGGGGTCGTCCTTGCGCGCCCGCCCATCGGTGCGTCCACCGATGCCTTGACCGTCACGCCATCGACGGCGGGTGCGCCGTACAGGGAGCGATCGTCGTACAGCCGGCTGAAGACGGGGAATTTCTCCGGCGAGAACTGCGTGCCGTCCTGGGCGATGAACCAGGTCAGGACGATCCGATGGGTTTCCGTGACAGCCCTGAGGTGGTCGGGCATAAGCCTTCGCGACCAGCCGCCCGAGGCGACGATGACCTTCTCGAACGTCCATGTTCTCTCGCCCGAGGTGACGACCACGCCGTCTTCGGTTTCGGTGATGCTGTCCACGGGTGTGTTCTGAAGGACTGTGGCGCCGTTGGCCTGGGCCGCCGCGACGGCGGCGCTGACGGCACGGTCGGTGCGCAGAACGCCGGCGCGGGGGTCGTAGACGGCGCAGTCGTCGGCGCGGAGGTTGTGCTGGGGGTAGCGTTCCGCCAACTCCTCCCGGCTGAGGACGCAGTGCTCGGCTCCGTTGATGCGCGTTGTCTCGAGGAGGCTGTTGATGAAGCTGCCGTTCGCCGTCCCGATGGACAGCCCCCCGGTAGGTATGAGGATCTCCTGCCCGGTTTCCGCTTCGAGCTCGGCCCAGAGGCCGCGGGAGCGTTCCATGATGGGGTAGTAGTCGGGCTTCCCGAAGTAGACCATGCGGAACAGTCGGGTGTCCCCGCCCACGGCACTGCGGCCGTGAGCGGGAGTGGCGGCCTCGAAGCCCACTACCGAGTCGGACAGCCGGGAGGCCTGCCACAGGGCCATGCTTCCGATGCTGCCCAAGCCGATGACTGCGAGTTTTGCGTCCATGAAAGCAGTTTCCTTCGTTTACTCGTGAAGTCCGGCGAGTCTGCTGCCGAATTTGGCCAGGAGTGAGGTCCTACTGGAATTCCTCCGCTCCTCCCACTGGTCGGCGATACCGAAGAGTCGGTACATGGCGTGCACGCCCAGCCAACGGATCGGCTCCGGTTCCCACTTCCGTGCCCGGTAGCCGACCCAGGGAAGGCTGGTCCGTTCGGTTTCCTTCTCGAAGGCGAGTTCCACGAGAGTTCTGCCGCCGACGTAGGCGGACGTGACGCCGTGTCCTGCGTAGCCGGTGGACGATCCGATCCCGGATGCCGGGTCCCAGTGCACGCCGCCGTTCCAGTCACGCGTGACGCCCAGGACTCCCGACCAGGCGTGGTCCACCTCGAAGGGGATGCCGGGGAAGAAGGTACTGAGCTTCTGCGAGATCAGGTCAATGGTGGACTGGGCGGTTGCACCGGCTCCCCCGGTGCCGGACCCGAAGCGGTAGGGGACACCGCGGCCCCCCATGGCGATACGGCCGTCCGAAGTCCGTTGGGCGTAGATGAAGGTGTGCGCGGAGTCGCTGAGGCACTGGAGCCCGTCCCAGCCGATCTGCTGCCATGCCTCCTCCGACAGGGGCTGAGTCACGATCAACGAGGAATTGACAGGGATCAGGGTCCGGCTGCCGAGCAGCTGTCCCGAATAGCCTTCGGTACAGATGAACGACTTGGCCGCGGTGACGCGTCCGTTGGTCAGAGTGAGGGTCTTGCCCTCGACACTGTCCACTCGGCTGCCCTCGTAGATCCTGACCCCCATGGATGTCAGGGTGTCGGCGAGGCCGTAGACGAGTTTCGCGGGGTGGAATCGCGCGCAGTGCTTGTAGAAGAGCCCGCCGTGGACGGTGGAAATGTTGATCCGGCTCCGGAACTCGTCCCGGTCGAGCATCTGGATCTCGTCTTCGGTCAGCCCGTACTTCAGGTCGGCATTACGCCTGGTGGCAAGTCGGCCCAGCCCCGCCTCCGTGTGGGCCGCGACGAGCGCGCCGCCCTTGTGCTGATCGGCGTTGATGCCTTCGGCCTGGAGGATGTCCAGGACGGAGTCGACGCCGGCGACGAATTCCTGCTGCAGTGCCCGGCTCGCTTCCAGTCCTCCCCCGGCGCGGGCGAAGGTGGCACGGTTTCCCGGGGGCATTGCCGAGAGCCAGCCCCCGTTGCGTCCTGATGCGCCGTATCCCACCTGTTCGGCGTCGAATACGGCGACCGAGAGCGACGGTTCGAGCTTCTTGGCGAAATACGCCGCCCAGAGGCCGGTGTAGCCGCCGCCGACAATGGCCACGTCGACGGAGTCCTGGCCGGTGAAGCGGGGGAACAACGGTCTCTCGTCGGCCAGTTGGGCCATCCAGAAGCCGAGCTCTCCGTTTCGGGTTGGTGCCGCAAGGGCGTTCATGTGTGTCCTTCTTCTGTGCCTGGGAACCGTGTGCGCCGGTGCTGGAAGACGGTGTAGGCGCCGTCGACGGGGAGAGTTGCCCCGGTGATGTACGAGGACTCAGACGATCCGAGGAAGAGGACGGCGTCGGCGATCTCCTCGGGGGTGGCGAGGCGTTCGAGCGGGATCTGCCCCTCACGCTGGCGGCGGGTGGCCTCGGGGTCGGACCTGCGCTGGAAGGAGGCTTAGATGAGCGGAGTCGCGGTGATGCCCGGGGCGACGACGTGGACCCGGATGTTCCGGGGAGCCCATTCGATCGCCGCGAGCGTGATGAGGCCGCCCTTCGCGGCGCAGCACAGGACTTCCTCGGGCTTGCCGACCATGCTGCTCATGATTGTTTCGCCGCTACACAGCGGTGCAGATCATCTGGAGCTCGACCGGACTGTTGAGCGGAAGCCCGGCGACACCGATCGCGGTGCGGGCGTGCCGTCCGTTCTCGCCCAGTACCTCGATGAGCAGTTCACTGGCCGCGTTGGCGACGTTCGACTGCTGACCGAAGTCCGGCGTGCTGGCCACGAAGACCAGCATCTGCACGATCCGCACCCGGTCCAGATCGCCCACCGCCTGCACAGCGGCGGCGAGCGCGTTGAGCGCGGCGTGACGCACGAGCTCCTGGGCGGTCTCCAGCTCGACATCCCGGCCGACAGTGCCCTGACCCAGCAGCTCGCCCTCTTTGAAAGGAAGTTGGCCCGAGATGTGGATGCTGGAGCCCACCGTCCGGTGGTGCCCGAAGTACGCGTTGCCGGCGAGGACGGGTAGCTTCAGTCCGAGGGGTCGGAGCCTTTCTGAAGCCGAGTCGCCCTCGACGATTCGAGGCAGGGGCAGACTCATGCCGCTACCGCCTTGCTGCGGATCACATTCTCAGTTCTCCGCTCGGTCGTCAGGGGCGCGGCAGCCCGAAGAGGACCGGAAGGTCGGCGATGTCGGTGATCCGCTCGTAGCCGAGCCAGTGCTCGTCGTGCTCGAAGCCGCGGTCCATGTACACCTTGTTCTTGATGCCCAGGTTGGCCGCGGAGCGCAGGTCATACATCGGGCTTGCGGAGACGTGCACGAGCTCGGCGGGTGTCACACCGAGCTTGTCGAACGTATACTCGAATGCGCGGAGCCGCGGCTTGTAGGCGCCCATCTCCTCGGCGCTGATGACGACCTCGAACGGGGCCTTGAGGTTCTCCGCGAGACGCACGGCGTGCGCGGTGTCGCTGTTCGTGATGATGACCAGCGGGACCGCCTCGGCCAGGCGGTTCAAGGCCTCGGTGACACCGGGGTACGGGCCCCAGGTGGGGATGCGCTCGTACACCGCCCGCGCCTCGCCCTCGCGGTACTCCAGACCGACCTTGCGTGAGGCGCGTTCCATGGAACGCGCGACGACCTGATGGAACGGCTGGTACGCGCCCGTGCACTCGTCGATCCGGTACGCCTTGCAGATCTGCAGGTAATCATCGGCGATCTCGGCCGGCAGCCGGTCGCCCAGGACCTCACGGATCGCGTCATTGATACTGAACTTGATCAGCGTTCCGTTCATGTCGAACGTCACGAACTTGGGCTTGACATCGAATCCCACGAGTCCTCCTAGTTCTTCAGCGGAGCAGCCTGAGGCGCTCTGGTCGATTGTCGACCATCTGAGGTCGATTGTCGACCAGGCGGGTATCGACTGTCAACCAACTTCATGGCCGGCCGGCGCTCCCTCGGACAGCTCCCTGCCTCTGCTCCTCGGCGCTCCTCTCGTCGGCGCCATGAGGCCCGAGGAGACTCGCTGGTGATCGTGACGAACTCCGACGAGCCCATGCAAAACCCCTCATGGAGAGCCTCCAGGCCCCGTTCGAGGTCGTGATCACCGCTGAGGAGATGGGCGTCTGCAAGCCCCGGCTGCGCGCCTTCGAATAGGCGCTGTCGAGCAGGCGGCGAGGATCGGAAACATCAGCGATCGACCAGGTGCTCGGAGTCTCACGTGAGACCTGGTCGGACCGGATGAAGAAGGCCGAACAGGCGGCGTCCGGAGGCGCCGAGGCGCTGCGTCGCACATCCTTTGCACCGCCGAGCCACGGACCGCCGCGCTTCCCTCTCTCATCGCCGCGCAGACCGGGCAGGTCACCGAACCGCGGCCCGGTCAACCACGTCGGCTCTGCCGGACACGTCCACAGCAGACCGCCTGGCCCGGTTCCGCCCCCAGTGCGGCGCCTGCATGGCCGGCTGCATCCTGCTGCAGGTCCGTCCCCAAGCACCCGCGCCGCCGGACTGGCATCGACCTGACGACAACCAAAGGGCACCACCCAAGACACCAACCGTTCACCGCGACCCCGAGCCGGCAGGGGCACGGCTGTGAACCCAGGGAGGTCCGTGCGCAGATAGCCAACTTGACGTGTAAATGCAAAACCAGCGGAGGTATAGTCGACAAACGACCAAGTGGTCGACAATGAGCAAGGGAGGGCCACGGGGTGGACCACAAGTTCGAGTGGCAGGAGCAGCGGACGACGACGCCGGACGGCGTCTACCGCACACTGCGTGCCGCCATCCTCGATGGGACCGTACCTCCTGGTGGACAGCTGCGCGAGGCGCACATCGCCAAAGATCTCGGGATCAGCCGGTCCCCGCTCCGCGAGGCGCTGACCAAGCTGGAGGAGGAAGGACTCGTCGTAAAGATCCCCTACCGCGGGGCATTCGTCGTAGAGGTGAGCGCTCGAGAGGTCGCCGAGATCGACTCGGTCCGGCTACGTGTCGAACCGTACGCCGCCGAGCTCTCGGCCGAAGCACTGCGCGGTCCTGAGCGGCCGCAATTGCTGCAAACCGTCGAGGATCTCCGCCAGGCGATGGAGAAGGACGACATCCCGGCCAGCATCGACGCGCACCTTCGCTTCCACCGGCTCTTCTACGACCTGTCGGAGCACGGCGTCCTGCAGAGTCTTTGGAACGGCTGGGAGACCAAGCTGCGCCTCCACCTCAGCGTCGATCACCGCACCTACAGCGACAACCCGCATCAATTGGTCGTCGAGCACGAGAGGTTGGCGGCGGTCGCCCTGGAAGGCGACACCGACGCGTTCCGCCAGGAACTGGCTGCCCATTTCCCCATGGGGCTGCGAGCCCACACGGGAGATCCAGGGGAAGGCAAGCCCCGGCATGTATGAGGCCATGCCGCCTGCGTGAAGTGTCCAAGCCCGCTCGCCACGGTGACGTTGTAGACCGATGCCGAGAAGTCAAGGATCAAGCCCGCAGTGTCAGCGTATTCTTGTAGTGGATCTTGAGTGAGGGTTGCCGGCCGCCTGCACGGTGGGACGGATAGGACGTAACGGGGTGTTCACGGCTGGCGGGGAAGCTGCACGGGCGGGTCCGTTCTTCCAGGAGACAGCGGGTCGCGCGGGCCTTGTGTCATGCGCGCGGCTTCTCCCGCGGCACAGTCGGCGGCGACTCCGGTGCGCTCGATGATCGAGGTGTGCGACCGCGGGCACGGCTGCGGTCAAGGGCACGCCGGGGTTCGAGATCGTGCTCGGCCGTGGCCTTCCCCCGGAAACCCTCAGCAGCTGAGTGTCGTCGGCAGGCGTGGATCTCCGGCTCCATCCGCGCGGGCCGCACGAGTGCAGGAACCGCTCCGCGCAGCGCTGGCTGGTGACCGCGTCGCGCACGGGCCTCTCCGTCGATTCAATCTTCCACTTGCGCGCCCACCGGACCGCCTTCTCCCGTGCGGCGAAGGCAACCTCATTCCAGCGGGGTGGACGCCCCTGTCTACGGCTCCTCGGCGAAGCGCCGGTATGCGGTCGGCCAGGCCGGCCCGAGCACTGGAGGCAACCGTCCGCCATGTGCAGCCAGGCGAGGCCACGAAGTGGCCCGCTCCCATCTCGCGCTAACCGGCCCATCGTCGGCCACCGCGCTGAGGACGCGTCACCTCCCTCGGCGGAATACAGAACTTCCTTGCACCGCTCAACGAGCTTCTGCCTCGTCACCCCTCTTTGCCTGGCTTGTTCCTGCTCGCGGCAGCTTCCTCAAGAGCCTCCATAACGCCCTTACCGACGATCACCTCGCCGCGTCGTGGTGAGCAGGGAAGGTCGTGGAGCCCACCTGTCCAGGGATAATTCGTGGTGTCCACGGCGGGTGACTTCGGCGATCAGGCCTTCCAGCGGCGCGGTGAAGGGATGGGCGTTCGTCCAGACCCGCAAGCACCCGCAGACGTTCGGGCAGCAGCCGCTCAGGGTAGGGGCAGTACTCGCCGATCGGCAGGAAGGGCGCGATCAACTTCGGCTGTTCGTTGGTGAGTTGGCTCCCCGCCACGGCCGCCGTTCTGCCGGATCCGCCTTCCAGTCGGATCCGGATCGGCAAGATTGATCCGGACATCACGCAGCCCCAGACGCCGACGGCGTTCTTCCTGCCGTGGAACGGGTCCAGGGCCACCCCTCGATGCCGTCGTCGAACTCATCACCATGGGCTTGCAGCCAGTCGCCGTAGGCCTTGCCGGAGCAGCCGCGCAGCAGGTCAAGCCGCGCTTGTGGCATGGGCATCTCGTCGGGCGTGAGGTCGACCATCCGTGTCAACCGCTCGAGAATCCCGCCGCCGAGCGATCGTGATGCGGACCGGCGTGCTGCATATGCGCGTCCACGCCGAACCGGATGAGAGCGGTGAGCCGGGTCGCCGCTTCCCGCGGCGTCGGGTCCAGCCGCACGTGGCGTTCCGAGGCCGCATTCGAGGTTGAAGTTTCGTATTGACAGTCCTCGACGGGCAGCCATATGGTCGACAAACGACAATAGAGTGGCGGTTTTAAGCCACCATACGGCGTTATGTCGCCGCTGTTACTCGCGAGGAGAGCCGAGTGCAGATGATCAGGATTCATGCGATGCAGGTTCTCGTGACCAACCGCGTTGGCGCGAGCCCTGCTCCGTCCGAGGAGGTGGCTCGATGAGCCGGTCCATGGCTTCGGCGGCGAACACCGACTCGGCTTCCGATCGGCTCCAGGCCCTGGGTCTGGCCCTCCCCGAGCTCCGTGACAATCCGTACTACGTGCACCACCGGAAGGAGGGCTCCAGCATCTACATTTCGGGCCAACTGCCTTATAAGGACGGTTGGCTGCTGGGCCAGGGCGTTGTCGGCCGGGATGTCGAGCTGGAGACCGCCCAGGAGCTCGTGCGTCACGCCGCGCTCAACGCGCTCGCCGCCGCTGTGCAGGCGGTGGGCGATCTGGACCGGGTGCGGATCGTGCAGATGCTGGTCTTCGTGGCCAGCACGCCGGACTTCGGTCAGCAGTCGAACGTCGCCAACGCGGCCAGTGAACTGCTCATCGAGGTACTGGGCGAGAACGGACGGCACGCCCGCACCGCGATCGGTGTCGCCGGGCTTCCGCTCAACAGTCCGGTCGAGCTCCAGATGGTCTGTACAGCTGTGTAGGGCGGGCGCGACGGCGGCATACCCAAGTGCGCGCAATACCACGGCCGCACGCGTTCGGCATCCAGGGGGAGTCAGCACCCGCGCCCCTCGTTCATTCCAGGCAGAACCACAAGGAGAGCAGTGTGAACCGGCTGCAACGAGCACTCGACGCTCTGGTCGAGCGGATCGACACCCCCGCGCCGATCGTGCTGGTCGACGTCATGCAGGGCAACATCAACCGCATTCAGAGTTTCGCCGACCAGCGCAACCTCAAGGTCAGGCCACACGTCAAGACGCACAAGTGCGTGGAGATCGGGCGACGCCAGATCGAGGCCGGGGCGGTCGGGATCACCGCGGGAAACGTCGGTGAGGCCGAGGTCTTCGCCGCGGCCGGGTTCGACGACATCTTCCTCGCCTACCCGATCTGGGCCGCGGGATCGAAGAAGCCCCGGATCCGCAGGCTCGCCGAGTCCGCCCGGCTGCGGGTCGGCGTCGACAACGTCGCGGCGATCGAGGCCCTCGCCGACGCGATGGGAGACGAACCGGACCGGCTGCAGGTCGTGATCGAGGTCGACTGCGGCGCCCGTCGTTCCGGGGCACCGCCCGAGGTCGCGGGCGATCTCGCGCTCGCCGCCCGCAAGCGCGGCCTGATGCCGGCGGGCGTCTTCACCTATCCCGGTCACGGCGGCGCCGGCCGGGACGCTCGCAAGCGCGCCGCGCAGGACCAGGAAGCCGCACTCACCACCGCGGTACGCAGCCTCGAAGGTGTCGGGGTCACCGCAGAGGTGGTCAGCGCCGGCTCCACCCCTACCCTCGAGTTCTCCACGAGCGGCGTGATCACCGAGATCCGTCCCGGCGAATACGTCTTCGGCGATCTGAACAACGCCCGGCTGGGCTCCTGCACGGAGGACCAGATCGCGCTGTTCGTCGCCGGCACCGTGGTCAGCGACTGGGTCCCGGACCAGGTCATCGTCGATGTGGGCAACAAGGCCCTCAGCCGCGAAGGCAGCCCCGAGATCGGCTACGGCGGCATCGCCGGCACGAAGGCGGTGCTATCCAAGGTCAACGAGTACCACGGGTTCCTCCCGCTGCCGGACGGCGAGTTCCGCCCCAGCGTCGGCACCGTCGTACCGGTCGTGCCGAACCACGTGTGCCCGGTCGTCCTCGGCTTCGAGGAACTGATCGTCACCGACAGCACGGGCACGTCGCTGCAGCGCTGGCCGGTCGACGCCCGCGGATTCCTCAACTGACCGGACCCAGGACAAGACCTCGTGGCCGAGCCCGCCGACCGACCTCCCCCGCAGTAAAGGAATGCCTGACATGAGACTCAACAACGTCACGGCTCTGGTGACAGGCGCCAGCAGTGGCATCGGACAGGCGGTGAGTTCCCACTTCCGCCGCGAGGGCGCGCGGCTGTTGCTCACCGGCCGCAAGGAGCGGCTCAACAGCGCTGAGCCCGACGACCTGTACATTCCCGGAGACCTCAACGACGAGGCGTTCGTCGAGAGCCTGGCCAAGCAGGCCGCGGAGTCCTTCGGCACCGTCGACGTCGTTGTCCTCAACCACGGTTTGCAGGCTGTCAGTCCGCTCACCGAGATGGCCTGCGACGACGCGAAGAACGTGCTCGAGAGCAACCTTCTCAGTGCGTTCCTGGTGATGAAGCACTTCGCGCCGCTGATGCCCGAGACAGGGGGAGCGTTCGTCTGCGTCAGTTCACGGCTGGGCATGGTCGGCATGGCAGGGCAGGTCTTGTATTCCGCTGCCAAGGGTGGCCTCATCATGCTGGCCAAGGGAGCGGCGATCGAATGGGCCCCGCGCAACATCCGTGTCAACGTCGTCGCTCCGGGTCTGACCGCCACACCGATCATCGAAGCGGCGTTCCAGCGCAGGCCCGACCCCGAGGCCTATCGACGCGAGCGCGAGAGCTCGATCCCGCTCCAACGCCTCGCCACCCCCGAAGAGATCGCCGACGCCGTGCTTTTCTTCGCATCATCGCAGTCGTCGTACGTGACCGGATCAGTCCTGACCGTCGACGGCGGGTACACCGCTTTCTGAACACCCTGCTGGGCATCACCACCAGCATTGGACTGAACGGCCTGTTCTCCGTCCCGCCCTCCACCCCCGGCGACCGCCAATTGTGGCATGACCGAACGACCACGAGTCGAGCGGATGCCCCGATCGCCGCACTCGAACTGCACCACCCACACTGCGTCCGTGCCGAGGACCGCATCCTCGCCGCCCCGGCCATGGACGCCACCGCGACGCGTCGTGCTGAGGACCGTCGCCACCCTGCTGGTCACCGCCTGCGACGGCTCCAGCTTCCCCAGCCGCTCACCTGACCTTCCAGTCGCGTCCCCCGATAACAACGGCGTCGGGGACTTCGGTCCGCCGCCCTGCACGATCCCGCCTCCGGCACCTGCGAGGCAAAGCCCCCGCACAGTCGGTCCCACGTGTCCCCGAATATCCGTCAGCGCGCTTTCCCTCTCGATAAGGAGCACAACCATGCGAGTCAACAGATATTTGAGCGTTCCGATCGTCACGACTGCCTTGGCTCTCGCGCTCACCGCGTGCGGGGCGGGTGGCACCGCGCAGAGCGTGGGGTCGAAGGGCACGGCGCAGGGCGGGGGTTCGGGTTCGTCGGGTGAGCACACCGATGACATCTCGGTCGGTGTGAAGCCGGACGCGGCGGCGGTGAAGCTGCTGCCCGCGGCGGTGAAGGCCAAGGGCACGATATCGGTGGCCATGGACCTGACCAGCCCGCCCACCACGTTCATGGCGTCGGACAACAAGACCGCGATCGGGTTCAACCCGGACTTCTCCCGGCTGATCGCGGCCAAGCTCGGCCTGAAGCTGCAGATCAACAACATCAAGTTCGACACCATCATCACCGGCCTGCAGGCCGACCGGTACGACTTCACCGCCTCCACGATGGGTGCCACCAAAGAGCGGCTGCAGGTGCTCGACATGGTCGACTACTTCAAGGCCGGCACCGGAGTGTCCGTCCCCTACGGAAATCCGCAGAACCTGAGCACCCACACGCTGTGCGGGCACCGTGTCGCTGTCCAGTCCGGCAGCACCGCGGAGCTGCAGTGGCTGCCCCTGCTGTCCAAGCAGGACTGTACGGGCAAGGGCAAGCCGGCCATCAAGGCGGTGACCCTGCCCAACGTGAACGACGCGCTGACCCAGCTGGTGTCCAAGCGGATCGACGCGGTGATGTACGACTTCACCGGGCTGCAGTGGGCGGCCACGCAGCAGCCCAAGACGTTCGAGGTACTGAAGCCCCTGGTGGCGACCAAGACCGTGACCGTCGCGCTGAAGAAGAACTCTGCGCTGACCCCCGCGGTGAAGGCCGCCATCCAGTCCATCATCGACAGCCCCCAGTACGCCCAGGCGCTGGGCCGCTGGGGTTTCAAGGGCCTCGGGATCAAGACCGCGGCCATGGCCGTCCCGCAGGACTGACATGTCGACGGAAATGATCGATACGAAGACCAGGAGCCGACCGGTGTCACCACTGCTGGCCGAAGACAAGAAGCGGATCACGCCGAAACGTCCGCGTGACTACGTCGCCTGGGCCGTCGCCATCGTCATCGTCACCGGTCTGGTGTGGACCGCGGTGACGAACGAGAACTATCGCTGGCCGGTGGTGTTCAGCTACCTCACCACTCAAACGATCCTCAATGGCCTGCTGGTCACGCTCCTCCTCACCGTGGTCAGCATGGCGCTGGCCACCTTGCTCGGGCTGCTGCTGGCCGTGATGCGCATGTCACACCAGCGCCCGATCTCCGGGCTCGCCCAGCTCTACATCACCTTCTTTCGCGGCACCCCGGTGCTCGTGCAGTTGATCTTCTGGTTCAACATCGCGGCGCTCTACCCGCACCTCTCGGTCGGCATCCCGTTCACCGACATCTCCACGCCGGTGAACGTGAACGCGATCATGACCCCCATGACCGCGGCCATCGTGGGCCTGACGCTGAACCAGGCCGCGTACATGTCCGAGATCATCCGCGGCGGATTCGCCTCGGTCAGCCGCGGACAGCACGAGGCCGCGGAGTCCTTGGGTATGTCGGGGTTCACCAAACTCCGGCACGTGATCATCCCGCAGACCATGCCGGCGGTCATCCCGGCCACCGGCAACCAGGTGATCGGCATGCTCAAGGAGACCTCGCTGGTGAGCGTGCTCGGCGTCGCCGACCTGCTGCAGAGCGCACAGGCGATCTACGCCCGCACCTACCAGACCATCCCACTGCTGATCGTGGCCAGCCTCTGGTACCTGATCATGACGCTGGTGCTGAGCGTGCCGCAGTCCATGATCGAGCGCCGTTTCTCCCGCTCGACCCGGGCACGGCTGACCCCGGCCGCCACCGCGATCGAGCCCGGGGCCGGCCAGCCAGTCCCCACCACGAGGGAGTCCCTGCTGTGAACGCCGACGGAACGATCGTCGCACGCAAGCTGTGCAAGAGCTTCGGACGTCACCAGGTCCTGCGTGACATCGACCTGACCGTCGCGGCCGGAGAGATCTCCTGCATCATCGGGCCCAGCGGATCCGGCAAATCGACACTGCTGCGCTGTATCAACGGGCTGGAGACCGCCGACCGCGGCGTCCTGAAGGTCAACGGAGAGGACTTCGGCTACGTCGAGAAGGACGACGCCTACCACGCCATCCGCCCCAAGCGGCTGGCCGAGCAGCGCGCCCGCATCGGCATGGTGTTCCAGCAGTTCAACCTGTTCCCGAACATGACCGCCGAAAGCAACGTCATGTCGGGACCGGTACTGGTGAAGAAGAAGGACCGCGCAGCCAGCCGCAAGCGGGCGCGAGAACTGCTGGCCAGCGTCGGCCTCGACGGGTGCGGCCACAAGTACCCCGCCCAGCTCTCCGGCGGCCAGCAGCAACGCGTGGCCATCGCCCGCGCCCTCGCGATGGAACCCACCATCATGCTGTTCGACGAACCCACCAGTGCCCTGGACCCGGAGCGTGTGGGCGAAGTACTCGCAGTCATGCGCGACCTCGCCGGCAACGGCATGACCATGCTGGTCGTCACCCACGAGATGGGCTTCGCCCGCGAGGTCGCCGACGAAGTGCTGTTCATGGACGACGGCATCGCGGTGGAACGCGGCGACGCCCGCGAACTACTGGCCAACCCACGCGAGAAACGAACCCAGGCATTCCTCGAAAGAGTGCTCTAGCAGCGGCACACACCTACGGCAACGGAACCGGCAACATGCCCGGCCCAGCTTTTGCTCAGGCCAGGGCCGTCGCCTTCCAAGGCATCGCTGCCGACGACCCCGATGGCCGGCCGGCTCAAGTACGTCAGGCTCACCCGCCAGCGGCCGGGCAGCCTCGAACGAAGCGGATCGGCGAGAACAAGACGCTGGTCAAGCTCCCGACCCCGCTCGGCACCGGACGCCAAGGCTCCCTGCTCACCGTCGAAAAAACCGTCGGTGTCGCCGCCGGAGGCGACGCCATCTGACCACCCGACACCCAGTTCTCCCGTGGCACACCACCCGGCCATCAGCGAAAGGGTCCCGCGCATGACGGACACGCTCACCGCTCCTTCATGGCAGTCGTCAGTCCTGGAGTCCGTCCCCAGCGGCTTCCTCGCCCACGACTGGCAACTCGCCACCGGGGGCCGCACCTTCGAGGTGCGCAACCCCGCTACCGAAGAAGTCATAGCCACCGCCGCCGACTGCGGCACACAGGACGCGTTGAGTGCACTGGACGCGGCGGCCGCGGCCGCCGACCAGTGGGCCCTCACCAGCCCGCGGGACCGCGCGACCCTCCTGCACCGGCTCACCGACGCCCTGACCGAGCACCGTGAGCGTCTGGCCCGGATCATCACCCTGGAGATCGGCAAGACGATCACAGAAGCCCGGGGCGAGGTCGACTACGCCGCAGCATATTTCCGCTGGTACGCCGAGGAGGCGGTCCGCCCGCACGCGCGCAGCACTCCCTCCCCTGACGGCAGGAGTCACATCGTCACCGTCGCCGAACCGGTCGGGCCCTGCCTGTTGATCACTCCGTGGAACGTGCCGCTGGCCATGGCCGCCCGCAAGGTCGCCGCCGCCCTGGCCGCAGGCTGCACCGCCGTGCTCAAACCGGCCGCGCTCACCCCGTTGTCGTCCCTTGTGCTGGGCGAGCTGGCGCGTGAGGCCGGCGCGCCTGAAGGCGTCCTGGCCGTGATCACCAGCAGCGACGCGGCAGGGGTCACCACCGCGCTGCTGGCGGACCCCCGGCTGCGCAAGCTGTCATTCACCGGTTCCACCCCGGTCGGCAGGCTGCTGCTTCAGCAGAGCGGTGCGCGGGTGCTGCGCACCTCGATGGAGCTGGGCGGCAACGCGCCGTTCCTGGTCTTCGACGACGCCGACCTCGACCTCGCGGTTCGCGAAGCGATGATCGCGAAGATGCGGCTGGGCGGCCAGTCCTGTGTGGGCGCCAACCGGTTCCTGGTCCAGGAGGGAATCGCCGACGCGTTCGCCGCGGCGATGGCCGAAGGGATGGCCGCTGTCCGAGTGGGCCCCCCGGACCGGGAGGACACCGGGCTTGGTCCACTGGCCGACCGCCGGGCGGTGGACAAGGTCCGCCGCCTCGTCGAGGACGCCGTGGCCCGTGGTGCCGTTGTCATCGCCGAGGCGGACATCCCTGACGGGCCGGGCTGCTACGCCGCCCCGACCGTGCTGGACCACGTCCCCGCCGACGCCGCGATCATGCACGAGGAAGTCTTCGGACCCGTCGCCGCCATCCACCGGTTCTCCACCGAGGCCGAGGCCATAGCGGCGGCCAACAACACCGAGCACGGCCTCGCGTCGTACCTGATGACCTCCCACATCGATCGCGCCCGCCGGGTCGCCGCCCGTCTGCAGGCCGGAATGGTCGGTATCAACCGCGGCCTGGTCTCCGACGTCGCGGCGCCCTTCGGCGGGATCAAGCAGTCCGGCCTGGGCCGCGAAGGCGGGCCCGAAGGCCTCCACGAGTACCAGCAGCTCAAGTACCTGTCCATGCCCGGCTTCCACACCTGAGCGAGCCGGACCCGAGCGCAGAGCTCGCCCGCGTCCTGGCCGGGCAGCGCGGCCGGGGTGACGATCCGTTCGGCACGGCCACGAGCGGCGCGGGCAAGAGGATCCTGCAGAAGCTGGGCAACGTCTCCGGTGTGATGCAGCCACGGCAGCCCGGTGGGGAGCCTCGGTTCTTCCCCATCGGGCTGACCCCTTGTCGGCGTACACATGAACGTGCACAGCCACGCCCGGCGTCCAGGAGCTCGGCACAGGTGTTGCGCTGCCTCTGATCGCGGACCGGGCACATCCTGTGCCTGATTAGGAGCCCACGGCACCCGTGATCCGCGTGCCGTGGGGCTGCCATCTCCACCGACTTTATGAAGGAGACGGTCGACCGTGGACGCCACCGACGAGAAGATCATCGCCGAGCTGACCCGCAACGGTCGCATCTCGCACTCGGAGCTGGCCGGCAAGGTGCTGCTGTCCCGCAACGCGGTGCGCCAGCGCATCGAACGGCTGGAGCGCCAGGGCCACATCGCCGGCTACACCATCGTCCGAGCCGGCGACGACACCGGCAATGTCGTCTCGGCGCTGGTCCTCGTCCACCGCCAGGACCGCATGCGCGGCGGCGATGTCCTGGCCGCGCTCAAACGCATCCCCGAGGTCGTCATCTGCGAGATCCTCAGCGGCGACTTCGACATCATGGTGCGACTGGAGGCGGCCTCGCTGGAACGCGTACGGGGCATCTGGGAGGACATCGCCCAGATGCCCGGCGTACGGGACACGGTCACCGCACTCACCCTGTCCAGCGTCGTCAACCGCTCGCGAGGAGGGCGGAGTTCAACGGCACCAAGGTGAGCGCCATGGCCCTCTCCCCGTCCGGCAGCCCGCGCTGGGCCATCAGGTCCACCGCGTCCGCCCGGGTGGCCAGGGCCGCCTCTGTCTCGGTTCAGGCAGCAGTCGTCGCACAGACGATGTGGGAGGTCAGGACGGCCACCGAGGGCACCGACCGGACGGCTTGGCGGGTCGGTAGCAGTGCCACGTTCCCCTCGTCGCGCAGGTCGACCGGCGGGTGGAACTCACCGCCGGCCCGGTCGGCACCGGAACGGTCCCTTCAGGATCACGAAGCTCACCGGCAAGTCCAAGGCCGCGCTCGACTGTTACAACGGCTACTGGGGCGGCAGGGCCAAGGCGTCCGGCATGCACGTCACCTGGACCGGCGACGGCACCGCCCGCGCCGACGCCCTACGCGGCGTCGACATCGCCGAGTGGATCCCGACCGCCCAGGCGAAGCTGCTGGACGACAAGTCCCGCCAGGTCCAGGACGAAGGGCAGGGCTCTGCGTCTGGCCACCTGCGCCATCCGCGCGGAACTGCCCGAGGCCGCCACCGTCCTCCAACAGCAGCTGGGGAAGGCCGGGTTCACCGTGAAGCAGGACGTACGCGAGTACACACGGAGGCCGACCTCCTCGCCGGCGGGTACGACGCTCTCGTCTTCTCCGGCTGACATTTCTCGACACCGGCGACGCGGTCGCCTCATTGGCGAGCGACTACAACAGCGCAGCGACTGCGTGCACAACATCGCCCGTCTGAAGGACCCCAAGGCGGACCAGGCCATCAGGTCCGCCGCCGAGGCGCAGATCCTGCGCACCGACGTCGAGGGCATGCTCCTCGACCCCCGCGAGCGCTCCGTGATCGACGTCGACACTCACCTGAAGTAGGTGAGCGTGACGTCGGTCGGTACCGAAGCTCGCCCGTCCCGGTGGCGCGCAGGCCTCGGCCGCTTCGCCGGGGCCGCGCTGCTCGTGGCCCTGCTGCCTGGCTGTCCGGGAACGACCGGCACCCGATATGCGCAGAGCGTGCACGCGACCCTGTGTTTGTTCCAGGCTGCCGGTACGAGAGCCGCGCGGGAAGGGGGTCTCGGTCCCTACGCCGCACCTGTCGATCGGCAGCACCATGTGGTGCTGCCGGCGCAGGGAATGCGTATACGTCACCCAGGCGGCCGGAATCCTCCGCCGCCGGTAGCGATGATGACCGTAGAGGCTCTGCCGCAGGAGATCCGGTGTTTGCTGCGGGCACCACCCGACGGGTGGCTGAGCAACGAAGGTCCGACAGTCCAGCGCTCACCCTGGTTCGGAATCGTTGTCGAGCTGGCTCGTCCTGGCCCGTAGCCATGCCGTCAGCTGGCGGACGCGTCCGTCTTGCTCGGGTGATTGACGGCTGAGGAGGTGGTAGCTGGTGCCGTCGGGGACGAAACCGAAGGGTGCGACGAGTTGCCCTCGCTCCAGATCGTCGCGGACGACGGCGTACGGGGCGATTGCGACCCCGACGCCGGCCGCGGCAGCCTGGAGGGTCAGGTAGAAGTGCTCCAGGGTCTGCTGGGAGGCGGGCTCTGCTTTCATCCCGGTGATACGTCGCCAGTCGTCCCACGCCTGGGGTCGTGTGTCGGTGTGCAGAAGGGCTACCTGCCATACGCCGGCGGCGCCGGTCAGGCGCGTCGCGAGATCGGGCCGGCAGACGGGGCCGATCCGCTCTGCGAACAAGCGGGTCCTGCTTGCCTCTTCGGGGAACGGGAAGTCGTCTCGGCGGATCGCGAGGTCGATGTCGTCCCGCTCGAAGAAGACGGGGCCGCCGCCTGCGGACAGGTGGACGGCGATGTCCGGCACGTTCGCGGCCAACTCGGGCAGCCGGGGAATGAGCCATCGCATCAGGAGTGTGGGCTCACACGAGAGGGTGAGCGGTCCTGCGGCTGTGCGGTGTGAGATCTGCCGGGCTGCCGCATCGATCTGGTCGAGCGCGTCCCGCACGACGGCCGCCAGCTGGCGAGCCTGCGAGGTCGGGCGCAGGGCGCGTGTCTGCCGCTCGAACAGCGATGTTCCAAGGGACCGTTCCAGGTTCTGGACCTGTCGGCTC
Source organism: Streptomyces sp. NBC_00076 (assembly GCF_045041235.1). NCBI lineage: Bacteria > Bacillati > Actinomycetota > Actinomycetes > Kitasatosporales > Streptomycetaceae > Streptomyces > Streptomyces sp. NBC_00076. The sequence goes on along the minus strand of NZ_CP108242.1, from coordinate 8,501,702 downwards.
ACCGCGCCGTGCGTGACATGCAGTTCCTGCGCCGCGGCGGTCATGCTCGCGTGCCGGACGGTCGCTTCGAAGGGCAGCAGCGTATTCAGAGGCGGAAGGGCCGACCATCGCATGCGTGAACTCTACTCACAGGCTTTGTGAGAATGAATCGTTTGTCCTGCTCTTTCACCTGAACGACTATTGATCTGGTCACAGAGAGGGATGGCTGACGGAGAGGTGGGGCCATGACATTCCGCGACGGCGTGCGGCAGGGGATCGCCATCCTGGCGGATGACCTCACCAGCGCTGGGGATGGTGCCGGGCCGTTTCGCCAGGCGGGTCACGACGCCCGGATCCTGCTCACTACCCCGGCAAGCGTCCCGCGGCATGCCGTGGGCGTGAGCTCGGTCGACCTGGGGAGCCGGGTGCTGGACGAGGAGGCCGCCGCTTCGCGTACTTGGCGGGCGGCCCGCCTGTTCGCCGGCTCCGAGTTGCTCTTCAAAACGGTGGATTCCACCCTGCGCGGTCATGTCGTGGCAGAGGTCCGGGCGGCATGGGCGGGATCGCGGAGGCGGACCGTCGTCATCGCTCCGGCCTTCCCCGCGGAGGGCAGAGTGACGGTGGAGGGGATCCAGTACGTGCGGGGCGTACCGGTCCACGAGAGCGACTATGCCCGCGACCCGGTCCACCCCGTGCGGTGCTCGGACCTCGCCACGCTGTTCCCGGAGGCCGTTCTCGCGCAGCCGGACCGGGCAGCCGAGCTGCCCGAACTGATCGAAAACGGTGGCCTGATCGTCTGCTCCGCCGCCGAAGACGGCGACCTCGACCGTCTGGTGGCAGCGGTGCCGCGGCTTGACGACGTGCTGTGGGTCGGCTCCCCGGGTCTGGCGGCCGCCCTGGCCCGAAGGTGTGCACGCGCTACGGGCAGCACCGCATCACGGCCCGCCCGGGCCCGACGTCCACTGATCGTGGTCGGCAGCACCAACCCGGCGACCCGACGGCAGTTGGCCCAGCTCCACACCAGGGCGGACGTCCAGGGCGTCACCGTCGGCATCGATCCGGCCCCGGCCGTTCAGACGCTGCGAGGCCTGACGGCCCCCATCCTCACCCTGCAGACACCCGATGAACGCCACACGCCACAGAACGCGCAAGCACTCGCCCGCTCTCAGGCAGCGGTCGTCAAGGCGCTCATCGAAGACCACACGGTCGACGCACTCGTCATCACTGGGGGAGAAACGGCCACCACCGTGCTCCAGCCCCTCGGCGCCACCGGCATCGACCTGCTCGACGAACCCGAACCCGGCGTCGTCCGCGGAGCCCTGACCGGCCCCCTCCCTCTTCCCGTGCTGATCAAGGCAGGCGGTTTCGGCGACGACGCCCTGCTCCTTCGCCTGTGCCACCTCATCCGACATCCCCTCGACCCAGGAGAGCACGCATGACACCGATCGCCATCACCATGGGCGACCCTTGCGGCATCGGCCCCGAGATCACCCTCAAAGCGTGCGCCGATGCCCGGCGCACCGTGCCCGTCGTCGTCATCGGCGACATGGACGTCCTCGCCCGTGCCAACAAGGTCGCCGACACTGACCTCGCGCTCCGCCCCATCTCATCGGTCGACGAGGCGAAGTTCGCACCCGGCACCGTGGACGTCCTTGCGGAGAACGGCCTTCCGGTCGACCTGCCCTGGGGCACACTCGACGCCCGGGCCGGAGCGGCGTCCTTCGAGTACGTGCGCCGCGGTATCGAGCTCGCGATGGCCCAGGAGGTACGGGCTCTGGTGACCGCGCCGATCAACAAGGAAGCGCTGCGCCTGTCCGGCGTGCCCTATCCCGGGCATACCGAGATCCTCGCCGACCTGTCCGGCACCACGGACTACGCGATGATGATGGCCACCGAGGAACTGCGGATCGTCCTGGTCACCGTGCACCAGTCACTGCGCACCGCGATCGACGCGATCACCACAGGCCGCGTGCTCGACATCATCCGTCTCAGCCACCGGACACTCGAGCGCAGCGGCCTGCCCGCTCCCCGCATCGCCGTCGCCGGCCTCAACCCCCACGCAGGGGAGAACGGACTTTTCGGCCGCGAGGACCTGGACATCATCACCCCCGCCATCGAGATCGCGCAGAGCGAAGGCATCCAGGCCAGCGGACCCTGGCCCGCCGACACCGTCTTCATGCGAGCCCGCGCCGGAACCTTCGACGCCGTGGTCGCCCAGTACCACGACCAGGGCCTCATCCCCGTCAAGTACCTCGGGATCGAACACGGCGTCAATATCACCATCGGCCTGCCCTTCGTCCGCACCAGCGTGGACCACGGCACCGCCTTCGACATCGCCGGTCTCGGCACCGCCGACCACACCAGCCTGCTCGCCGCCCTGGCCCATGCCGACCGCCTGTCCTCAGGGGCACCGGACAGCCACTGACACACCGACCTCCGTCAGCCCCGGAACAGAAAGCCGAAGGACACCATGGACTTCATCTTCATGCTCACCCGTGACGACCGCACCGTCACCGACTGCCTCGAGGTCCTCGACACCATCGAGGACCTCGGCATCACCCACATCGGCTTCAAGGACATCGGTGTGGACCCCGAGACCCTCTCCAAGCTCCACACCCGCATCAAGAACATGGGCGCCACCACCTACCTCGAAGTCGTCAGCACCCACCGGGAGCAGGCTCTTGCCTCAGTACGGACGGCCACTGAACTCGGCGTCGACTGGCTGATGGGCGGCACATGGGTCGAGGAGACCCTCAGCGTCCTGCAGGGCACGTCCATCGGCTACCTGCCCTTCGCGGGAGAACCCCTGGGGCACCCCACTCGCCTCGCCGGCAACCCGGACCGCATCGCCGATGACTGCCGACGAGCGGAGGCCGCCGGCTGCGCCGGTGTCGACCTCCTCGCCTACCGCGCCACCGATGCCGACCCTCTCGACCTGGTCCGCGCCGCCCGCGCCGCCACAACCGGCCGCCTGGTCGTCGCCGGCTCCATCACCAGCACCGACCAGATACAGGCGCTCGCATCAGCCGGAGCCGACGCCTTCACCATCGGATCCGCCGCTTTCGACGGCTCCCTGCAACCCCACGCCGGCACCCTCAGATCCCAACTGACCCCCGTAATAGGTCTGTAGCAAGAGCCGCCTCCGGGAACCCAGCAGAAGGACGGCGCGAAGCGCCCCGTGCGTGCGAAAGCGGTCACCGCTTCGCTGTCCGGGATGAAGCGGCATCCGCCGGTGCATGAGGACATTCAACAAGGAGAACCACATGGCCAGTAGGAGATGTGTTCTCGTCGTCGGTACCGGCACGATGGGCAGCCAGGCAGCTTGGCGACTGGCGGCACGGCAGGTCCACAGGCTCAGCGGCTCACCGTAGTTGCGGCCGGACTCCGACAGGAACAGCGGCCCACGTGCCCGGCTGATGGTGGCGCGGCCGCCGGGTCTTGGTCGTCTCCGCCCGGACCCGCAGCGTGCGGTGCGCCGGGGCGAGGTCGTCGGTCCGCAGCGAGCACAACCCCTCGCGCCGCAGGGCCGCATCGTGAGCGAGGGCGAGCATCACGCGGTTGCGTGCGGGTTCGTCGCGCACGACGTCCAGCAGGTCAAGCCAATGCCGTTCGCTGGGGATCCAGGGCAGCTTCACCACGCGCGGCACCAGACCGCGCTGGTTCCCGCCGAAGCGGCGGCTGGGAGTGTAGCGGCGCCGACCGACCGGGTTGGACTCCCGCAGCCCCTCCTCGTTCAGGTAGTCGCAGAACAGCCACACCTGCACCAGCCGCTGCTGCAGTGTCGAGATCGCCAGCCCGGCCCCCGAGTCGAGCACGACGACGTTGCCTCCTCGGCGGCTCGGCCGCGCGGTCAGCTGCTTCACGAACGCGGCGACGCGCAGCCGATTCGCGGTGACCGGGTCTATCCCCTCTCGCTCGCAGACCACCAGGTACTCAGCAAGTCCCCGCGCCTACGCGTCAATCGTCCGCGGAACCCACCCCCCGATCCGTCCACATCCGCAGCCACTCGGCCGCCCGCTCGTGTCGGCCCAGGACCGACCAATTGTCTCCAGCACTACCGCGCTGTCCAACGGCTCTCCCCTAGGGAGACCGAGACCGTGTACCACTACTTCGCCACGTGGCAGAAGGATGGCGTGTTCACCCAGCTCACCCGTGTGCTGCGCAGGCTGTTCCGGCAGAAGGAGGGCATGGGAGGGGAGCTGCCCGGTACGTGATCGACGCTCAGAGCGTGAAACCTCCACCGGCGTCCCGACCGCCGGCCAGGGCACGAATGCGGCGACGAAGACTGTGGGCCGGACACGACGGATGTCGCCCCGGGCTCGTTGGGTACCGCCACCGCCACCGCCAGCGCTGCAGCCACCTCACCGCGTACGTCGCGCAACGGCGAGGACGTCATGGTGCACGCATACCGGGCAGAACGCGTATCCCTGTCCGCGGACTTGCCAGTACGGTCCACAGCCGCGCTGCGGTGGTGGGTGAGGCTGTGCAGGCAGGCGATGCCGAACATGGCGCGCGACGCACACGGACCACCCGGGAAGGAAGGGGCGAAGCTCAGCCGATTTCGGCAGGAGACCGCCACCGTGCGTCGCACCCTGACGGTGCACGAAGAGGCCATACGACAGCTCGCCCTCAGCAACAACGCGCGGTGCACGGAGTCAGTCGTGTTCTCCTGGCCGCCCGCATCGGGCAGTCTCCGCCGTCACAAGGGTTGCCGCTCCCACGCGAGAGGGATAAGTTTCAGGCTGGAACTGAAACAAACTAGCATCTACGACGGAAGCGGCCGGGACGAGATGCACGCCACGAAGGAGGGGGTCCACTGATGACTTCCACGCCGAGTCGAGCGCTGGCCAACTACCCCAACAGGTTCGACCCCGCAGCGCTCGGTGGCCTGCCGGAGCGATTGCGGTCGACGGTCAAGCGGCGAAACAATGTGCTGGGTCCTGGTTATGCGCTGAACTACCGGGAGCCGGTCGAGTTCGTCTCCGGTCGAGGCGCTCACCTGTTCGACGGGGGTGGCAACGACTATCTTGACGCCTACAACAATGTGCCGTGCGTCGGTCACGCGCACCCGCGCGTTGTCGAGGCCGTGTCCCGCCAGATGGCGGCGGTCAACACCAACACGCGCTATGTGCAGGAATCACTCGTCGACTACGCCGAGCGCCTTCTCGCGACCATGCCCGAAGCGCTCTCAAGGGTCAGCTTCGCGTGCAGCGGGTCGGAGGCGAACGACCTGGCCGTGCGCGTGGCTCGCTTCCACACGGGCGGCGAGGGAATCGTAGTGACTCGCTGGGCTTACCACGGTCTCACTCGAGAGGTTGCGAGCTTCTCGCCGACGCTCGGCGCGGGGTCACCGCTCGGGCCGAACGTGCGGCTCATCGATGCTCCTGATCCGCGACTCGTCCCGCCGGGTTCATCGCTTCCCGACTACATGCAAAGCCAGGTGCGCGGCGCGATCAACGACCTGGAGCGCCACGGCTACCGGCTTGCGGCGCTGATCACCGACTGCGCACACTCCAGCGACGGCATCTTCACCGATCCCGTTGGTTACCTGCGTGACATGGTCGAGGAGGTGCACGCCGCAGGCGGCGTGTACATCGCCGACGAGGTCCAGTCGGGTTTCGCCCGGCTCGGAGAGTCGATGTGGGGGTTCAGCCGCCATGGGGTGCTTCCGGACATCGTCACGATGGGTAAGCCCATGGGCAACGGCATGCCGATCTCCGGCGTGGTGTTCAGGCCCGAGGTGTGCGAAGAGTTCGGACAGAATGTCCGTTACTTCAACACCTTTGCCGGCAGTTCGATCGCGGTTGCCGCCGGTGCCGCGGTTCTGGACGTCTTCGAAGCGGAGAACGTGCAGCAGCGAGTTCTCGACAACGGCAGGGCGCTTCGAGCCGGCCTTGAGGAGATCACTCGCGAATCTCCCCACGTCGCGGAGGTCCGCGGCAGTGGTCTGTACGTGGGCGTCGAACTCGTGAAGGACCGGGAGTCGCTGGAGCCCGATCGTGTCCGCGCCGACCAGGTCATCAACGACATGCGCGAGCGTCGCGTCCTCATCAGCGGCACCGGGCAAGCAGTCAACGTGCTCAAGATCCGACCGCCGCTGGCCTTCGACTCGGCCGACGTGACGCGATTCCTCGAGACCTTCGCTCAGATCGCGAAGATACGCCTGTAGCAGGCCGAAAGCCGAAGGGACCGAACGGTGAACACCTCGCCCCGCGCGCGTATCACCCAGCAGTTGTTCGAGGAGAGCGGTCTGGCGGCGTCCCACGAGCACATCGAGACGAACGTGGTGGACGCCCTCCTCGCCCGGCACTACCGGCTGAGCGGACATCTCGAGCGGCTGGCAACCGAGAAGGACGACACGTTCCGGCTGCGGACCGGCACGGCAGACCATCTCGTCAAGGTTTCCCCGCCCGACGAGGCGGTGGCTGTCGTAGCTCTGCAGACGGCTGTGATGCGTCACCTCGAAGCCGAGGCTCCTCATCTCCCCGTCCAGCGGGTCACGAAGACCACCGAAGGCAGCGACAACGTACCGATCGAGGTGAAGGGCGGCGGGGTTCGAGTCCTGCGCGTCTTCGACTTCGTCGAAGGTGCCGTCCTGGCGCGGACGAACCCCGATCCCCGCCAGCTTGTCCAGGTCGGGCAGATGCTCGGGCGAGTGGATCTGGCTCTGCGGTCATTCAGGCATCCAGCGGACGATCGGCGCCTTGTGTGGGACCTGCGGTACTTCGACCAGCTGCGGGAGCTCATCGAGTACACGCCCAGCGCCGCGCACCGTCGGCTGGCACAAGAAGTGTTCCGCCTTTTCCACGAGGCCATCGTTCCGAGGCTGGGTGATCTCGAGACCCAAGTGATCCATGGTGACTACAGCCCCTACAACGTCCTGGTGGATCCGCGGACAGACAGCTTCGTCACCGGAGTAATCGACTTCGGTGACAGCATGCGCAGTGCTTTGATCTTCGACCCTGCTGTGTCCCTCGCGAACCTTCTCGGCCGGACACCGCGGGACCCCTGGCGTGAGGCATGCAGCTTCGTCGCGGGATACGAGCGGGCCCGGCCGATCAAGGACACCGAACTCCCGCTCCTGCCTGTCGCCGCGTTGGCACGCCTCACACTTCGCGCGCTGGTCACCCATTGGCGCGCGGAGCGAGTGCCAGAGCGTCGCGACTACCTGCTCGAGCACGCCAGAGACGACTGGGTCAACGTGGAGCGGGCCATGGCCGTCGCCCTGGAGGAGGTCGTGACCCGCTTGCTCGGCACCCGCCATGACACGCCTTGAGCGGCGCCCCTGAGGCGACACTCGTCGGCTTCCGACGCGGCCGACGTTGCCGTGCTCGACGTGATCGTCACCCCGGCGAACGGGTCGTCTGAAACCCTCGCTCTCCGGGGAAGATCCGTAAACTCGCGAGATCGAGGCTGAACCCCATGCGAGAGATCGTCACCTTCGACGCCTACGGCACCCTGATCGACTTCCAGTACGGCCGCAAGGGCAGCGCCGACTACCAGCCCTACGACGAGCTGCCCGACCTGTCGGGCCCGCCGAAGCTCCTCGGCTGCTGACCAACGGCACACCGGCGACACAGGACAGAGAAACACAGAGCGGAGCGCTGCGAACCCGCCTCCAGCAATAAACGGCCGCGAGGTTCTCCCCTGAGAGGAGCAGGCGGATTTCAACAGCAGCAGAGGCGAGTAAAGGATCAGCGTCTTCGCTGACGCCCACGGGGAGTCGGCAAGTCCGGTAGAGACCGCAGGTTCGAGCTGCGTATGGTCTCGCTAGGGTCATGAGGTGAGCAGCATCTACCCCACACCACGCGACTACAACAAGGCACATGTCCTTGACGTGGTTCTCTCCCATGCGCCGTTGACCCGGAACAAGCTCATCGAGCTCACCGGGTTGAGCAAGGCGACGGTGTCGCGGGCCGTCGAGGAACTGCGCTCTGACGGGTTCGTCGTGGACGGGGGCGTCGACGCCATCGTCGGGCGTGGCCGTCCGTCGACGTACCTCGATGTGCCCGAGACGGCCGGACACGTCGTGGGGGTCGGCTTCGGCGCCGTGACCACCGGCGTGCTGGTGACCGACCTACGCGGCCGTGAGATCGGACATGTGATCGTTCCGACGGTCGAGCACCACGACGTCCCCGCCGCCGGCCGGTGGCTGGTCGACCTGATCGCACAGACCAGCGCCTCCGCACGAGGGCCACTGCGCCAGGTCGTCGCGGCATTGCCCGCCCATGTCCGCGACGGCGCCGAGGTCTTTCGGCCCGCCGATCCGATGAAAATATTCTCCGGCAGAGACCTCCGCCGAACCGTCGAACAGCTCCTCGGTGCTCCAGTGACCTTCGACAGTGACGCCAACGCGTCCTTGCTCCAGGTGCTCACGGACGACGCGAGCATCCATGACGCTGCCCTGCTCAGCGTCAGCAGCACCTTGAATTTCGCCACCTGCAGGGACCGAGAACTGGCTCGGGGACGTACTCCTGCGTTCGGCGACATCGGTTCCCTCTCCTCGGGCATCAACGACCGCACACTCAACGAGCTGCTGAGCACTGCAGGGCTTGTGAAGCTCGCTCGTGAACACGGGCTGGACATCGAACGCGTCGAGGACCTGTGGCTGCCGTCACAGGACCATCGAGCCCGTACGGAGATACTCAAGGCGTTCACGACGGCGGTCACGACCGCCGTGAGCATCGTCGCCGTGACACTCGATCCCGAATCCGTCTACTTCGTCGGCCGGTTGTACCCCTTGGTGGACGAGGTGCTCCCCGAGGTACGCAAGCGACTCGAACAGACCTTGCCAGCCCTCCCACGGATCACGACCGTCTCCCAGGTTCTGGGACTCTCGGTAGCACGCGGCGCGACGCACGCCTGCCTGGCCATGGCCCACAACCGCCTACGGGACGCGATGCTCAAGGCACGCAGTCAGGGACCGCGGCAGGAGCAAACTGCGCCGGCATTCTGATCCGGACCGAGAGCATGAGGAACGAGAGCGCCGTCGGCCTTCGCCGAGGAGCTCGCCGCCCGGGCCGCGGTGGCCATCGACAACGCCCGCCGCTACACCCGTGAGCATGCCCTCGCCGTAACCCTGCAGCGCAGTCTGTTGCCTCGCTCCGTGCCCGACCGGTCCGCCGTAGAGGTCGCCCATCGCTATCTTCCTGCCCGGGCCGGCGTGGGCGACTGGTTCGACATCATCCCGCTGCCCGGGGCCCGGGTCGCGCTGGTGGTTGGCGACGTGGTCGGCCACGGGCTGCACGCCGCGGCCACCATGGGTCGGCTGCGCACCGCGGTGCGCACCTTCTCGTGCCCGGCGGCAAGCGAGGTCCGTCGCCAGGTCCTCGTAGCCGCCCTGCAGGATGACCAGCGGGGCGATCTCACCGTAGGCGCCACCGGTGTGCTCAAGGGAGACGAGATCGCCCTCCGCATGGACGGCCCATCCCGAGCGCGACGCCGAGGCCCTGCGCGGCGCCCTGGGCATGCCCCGCGTCGAGGCGTGGTCGGGCGTCACGGTTGCCGGTGACGAGTCCATCGAGCGTTCGGCCCTCTGGCTCAAGACCGCGCTCGACAACCTCCCCTTGATGGCCGCCAAGATCGCCGCACCGCGGCGTGGGCTGGTCGTCCACAAGCCGCCAGAGAGACGATTCTCGGGAAATCGCCGCCGACCCCGGCCTCGTGGCCTCGAAATCGGCCCGGTCATCGCGGCCACCTCGGCGCGTGTCCCGTGGCTGGCCGCGCCTGCCTCGGCCTGTCGTCAGGGGCAGTACCGCCCAATGGACGTGCCACAGTCGCAGTCGGCGCTCAGGCAGATTCGCTTCGCCGGCTCCGGAACCACCACACCCCGCCGCCCAGCGCGAGAATGCCCGCGCCGATACCGAGGGGAACGGCGATGGGCATGCCGTCGTCCCCTTCCCCGCTGTCCGCGGCGGGCTCCGCCGAAGGCGTCTCGTTGCTCGGCTCGGGCGAGGAAGCGCCCGTAGTGGGCTCTTCCGAAGAGCTGGGGCTGGGGCTGGGGCTCACGAGCTTCGCGCCGGGGGCGGCGGCCTTCAAGTCAAGGCGGGGTGCGGGATGGCCGTGGCCGTCCGCGCTCTCCTCGTCGTCCAGTTCGATCCAGCGGTCCACCTGGCCGTCGCTGTAGGACTGCAGCGTCTTGAAGACCAGCGACTTCGCATCGGGCAACTGCCGTACGGTGACGACGTACTCGGCGTCCTCCCCCACGGCGAGCTTCGGCCCCGAGACGGTGTAGCCCCGGCTGGTGGCGGCGAACTTCCAGCCGTCCGGGCCCTCTTCGAAGGTGATGTCGGCGGGAGTGATGCCCTTGGGCAGGATCACCTCCAGCTTGCTGATGCCGGCGTCACCGGACTCCGACTCCGCGTGGAAGGTCAGCTCGACGTTCTGGTCCAGGGCCCGGGCCCCGTCCGCCTCGACCTCCGCGTGGGCCGCGGCCGGGCCGGCGGTGACGACGGCGACCGCGAACGCGGCTGCCGTGAGGACGCCGGTACGGCGCAGGCTGCGTGCGAAGGTCGGGCGGTGCACTGAGGGCTCCATGATGCCGATGGGGTGGAGGTTGCGTTCAAGCGTGGGGAACAGCCTGTGGCCAGGCCGGTGAGGTGTACTGCGCGACCGGGATCTGCAACAAACGGGCCCGGCCGTCCGGCTCAGGCCGCAGCCTGCTGCCGTACGACCTCCGCGACCTCGTAGCCCGCCTCGACGATCGACGCCCGTACGGCCTGGTCGTCGACCGACTCTCCGCGTACGGTCACCAGGCCCGACCGGACGTCGACGTCAACGCCCGTGACACCGAGTACCTGCGTTACCTCTTCGGTGACGCTCGCCGCGCAGTGACCGCAGCTCATTCCGGACACAGTGAAGATCTTCTCAGCCATGGCGGATGCTCCTGTCCTCGGTTCCCAGCGCGTGTGTTCCTGGGGCTTGCGCACGCTGGGGTGTGGCACGAGATACGGCCCGAGACTCCGCCATGTTCACAGCCGTCGTTCAGCCGGTGGCCGGCGCTACTCGGCCGCGTACCGCACCTCCGCCCTCCGTCTCCCTCGGACGAACGCCCGTACAGGCTGATGCCATCAGCCTGTACGGGATACTGCTGTTCGACTCGACGGTCACGTGCTGAGCCGGGGGAACAATGGTGAGCGGGAGCGATCCATACGCACAGCAACCCGGGCGACAGGCAGGGGAACGGGAGATGACCAAGCGGAGGACTCGCGAGGAGAAGCTCGCGTATGAAGTGGCACGGGCCCAAGAGGCGAATACTCGTACCAGCTTGGCCGAGTACGAGATCGAGCAACTGGCAGGGCTTCTGCGCTCATCCGTACTGGAATGGCAGCCACTGACCTTCGATCGGCTCAGGGCGCAGGCTGAGGCCACCCGCAAACGGTTCGACAGAGCAGCGGTTCTGTACGGCGCAGACACCGAAAAGACGCGTACCGAGCAGAGTGCGCAGTCGAACGCCGCTCTTGCCAAGCGTGAAAGTGCCTACCGAGACCGAGACGTCGAGGCTGTCGAGTGGTTCGTCACCCAGGTCTTGGCCGCCTCTGTGTATCCGCACGGCTTCCCGAAAGCGTATGGAGCCTTGTTCCGGGCGGACACCGGGGACTTGCTGGTCGAGATCGACCTGCCGCCGGCGGACGTGATCCCGCGGCTCGGGCCTACCGGTACGTGAAGACGCGCGACGAGATCGAGCCCGTCCCAAGTCCGGCAGATGAACGCGAGGAGCTGTACACGTCGGTTGTGGCGCAAACCGCTCTTCGGACCGTCCACGAGGTCTTCAGCTCCGACACCGAAGGCGTGATCCAGTCCATCGTGCTGAATGGCTACGTGACCACCGCTGCCCACGCCACGGACCGGGACGTCCGGCATTGCCTGATCACAATGCAGGCAGACCGAGCAGAGTTCGGCCGGCTGGCACTGGCACAGCTCGGCCCACGGGCCTGCCTGGAACAGCTGCGCTCGCTGATCTCTCCGAATCCGTGCGAGCCGGAGCCCGTACGCCCGCTGTCCAGCCGTCGAAGGAAGAGGGCCTCGCCTGCATCACATGAGCGGCTCTAGCCGGGCCGGAGCACCGCATCCGTCCGAGCGGATGCTCCCGTACGCATCGCGCACTCAAGGAGTCGTTGAGAACACTTGGCCAGTTCCCGCCAACTCGCGTGCATTTCTCATGTGTTGGCTCCGTTTCACGGCAGTCCACCACCGGGCATCGTTGACGTGCCGGACCGTCCGGCGCGGTGGCAGCGACGAGGTGACACAGATGGCTGATGCGACCCCTGAACCGATCGCGACCTTCTGCGGGGACTGCGACTGCGGATGTCCCCAGCTCTTCGTGGACCCGGAGGCGCCCGTGGAGAAGCGGGTACGCATCACCGACGACTTCGGGCAGCAGGTGCAGATGAGCGAGGAGCAGTTCGCCGACCTCGTGGCCCAGGCCAAGGCAGGCGCCCTGGACCGGCTGACCACGACCGCCGTCACGGTCTGACGCCGGTATGCCCGTGGAAGACACCCTGACCGTCGGCGTCCTCCTCTTCGAGGACGTCGAGGAACTCGACGTCGCCGGTCCCTGGGAGGTACTGGGGTTCTGGGCGGATCACATCGCGACCCGGCCGGTCCGGCTCCTGACCCTCAGGCCCTCGGCCGAGCCTGGTGTGGTGCGGTGCGCCAAAGGACTCCGCGTCGTCGCGGAACACGGCCTGTCCACCGCACCGCCGCTCGATCTGCTGGTCCATCCCGGAGGCAGCGGCACCCGCGCGCTGGTGAAGGACGAACCGCACCTGTCCTGGCTGCGGGAACTTCACCAGCGGGGAACCGTCCTGGCGAGCGTCTGCACAGGTTCTCTGGTTCTCGCGGCCGCTGGACTGCTGGCCGACCGGGCTGCGACAACTCACCGGGACTACCTCGACAAGCTCGCGAAGGTCGACGGCTCGATCGACGTGCACGCGGACGTCCGGTACGTCGACGACGGTGACATCGTCACGTCCGCCGGTGTGTCGGCCGGCATCGACATGGCGCTGCACCTGGTCGGCCGGTTCGGCTCGGACGAGGAGCGGGAGCAGACCCGGCACGGCATCCAGCACGAAGCCTCCTGAACGGGCCTGGTCCGCACGGCGGATGAGAGTAGTTACCGCTCGGCGGCCGCAGGCTCCGGCTCGGGCTCCCTGTCGAGGGCGAGCGGTCGAGCGGCGTAGGTGATGCGGACGACGCCGTCGGCGTGCCGTTCCGTGGTGCCCCGTACGCCGAAGACGTCGCGGAGGAGGTCCGGGGTCAGGACCTCCAGCACGGGTCCCGCCGCGGCCACCGCGCCCTCGTGGAGTACCACGAGGTGATCGCAGAGCCGGGCGGCGAGATCGAGGTCGTGCAGGACGGCCAGAGTGGTGATCCCGGTGGAGCGGATCAGGTCCAGGAGCTCGAAGCGGGCGCGGATGTCCAGGTGGTTGGTGAGCTCGTCCAGGACGAGGAGTTGCGGACGCTGGGCGAGGGCGCGGGCCAGGAGGACGCGCTGGCGTTCGCCGCCGGAGAGGGTCGCGTAGTCGCGTTCCGCGAAGGGGCCGACTCCGCAGCGGGCCACCGCCTCCGCCACCGCCTCGCGGTCCTCGGTACCGTCCCGGCCCATGAGGCCGTGGTGGGGTGTGCGGCCGAGGGCGACGATCTCGGTGACCGTCAGGCCGCTGGTGGTGCCGGCGTCCTGGAGGACGGCCGCTGTGCGGCGGGCGGCGGTGCGCGTGGACAACTCCCACACGTCGTCGCCGCCCACCCTGACCACTCCTTCGGTCGGGCGCAGTGAGCGGTAGACCGTGCGGAGCAGGGTGGACTTGCCGCTGCCGTTGGGGCCCACGAGCCCGACGATGTCTCCCTTGCCGGCCTCCAGGTCGACCGCCCGGAGGATCGGCTTGCGGTCCAGGGTGATGTGGAGCTGGTCGACGGTCAGTTTCATACGGTGTCCATGCCCTTGTTACGGCGCAGTAGCCAAAGGAAGAAGGGGGCGCCGAGCAGGACGGTGAGGATGCCCAGCGGCAGTTCGTTGGGGCGGTTGAGGGTGCGGGAGAGCAGGTCCACGAGGACCAGGTAGACGGCGCCTAGCAGCGCCGTCAGGGGCAGCAGTCTGCGGTGGTCGGCGCCGACGGTGAGGCGGACCAGGTGGGGGATCATCAGGCCGACGAAGCCGATGCCGCCGGCAACGGCGATGACGGTGCCGGTGAGCAGCGCGCTGATGATCAGCAGAATGCCGCGCAGCCGGCTGACGTCCACGCCGAGCGCGGTGGCGGACTCGTCCCCGGCCAGCAGCGCGTTGAGGCGCCGTCCGAACAGGGTCAGGACGACAGTGCTGGTCAGGACCACCACGGTGACGGCAGGCAGTTGGTCCCACTGGGCGCCGGCCACGCTACCGAGCATCCAGAACATCACGGTGCGCAGTTCGGTGGGCGTCGCCATCAGCTGGACGAAGCTGGTCAGTGAGAGGAAGACGTAGCCGACGATGACCCCAGCCAGGACCAGCCGGGTGGGGGCCAGTCGGCCCCCACGCTGTCCCAGGGCGAAGGCGAGGAGCCCGGCCGTCAGCGCGCCGACGAAGGCCGCGCCCGACACACCGAGACCGCCGAGGCCCGCGAGCGTGGCCCCGCCGAGGGTGATGACCAGCACGGCGCCCAGGGAGGCGCCGTAGGAGAAGCCGAGGACGACAGGGTCGGCGAGCGGGTTGGAGACCAGGGTCTGCAGGACCGCTCCGGTGACGGCCAGGCCCGCGCCGACCAGGGCGGCAAGGGCCACGCGGGGTGCCCGGAACGTCCATACGATCTGGTCCAGCGCCGGGTCGCCGGTAGCCCCCTGTCCGGTGACGTGGTGCAGGAGGACTCGCCACACGTCGCCGACCGGGATGTTGACCGCGCCGATGCTGACCGCCACCACCATGACGGCGACGAGCACGACGGACAGGGCACCGACGGCGAGGGACAGCCTCAGACCGTTCAGCCCGTTCAGACCTTGTCGGGGTGCAGCATCTCGGCGATCTTCTCGACCGCCAGGTCGTTGCTCGGGCCGAGGTACATCGAGTCCGACAGCGCCACGTACTTCTTGTTCTTCGCGGCCGGCCACTGGGGGAACTCCTTCAGCAGTTTCTTGGCGTAGGCCGCCGGGTTCGGGTCGTTGTAGCCGATGACGACGAGGGCGTCGACGTCGGTGGCGGCCACCTTCTCCTTGCTCAGGTCGGCGAAGGAGGTCTTGGACGCGTTCTCGAAGGCGTTGGTGCCGCCGGCCTTGGCGAGGATGTCGTTGTAGATGCCCTTGGCGACGACCGAGCTGAAGTCGTTGCCGCCCATGGCCATGTTGGAGAACAGGACCATGACTTTGGGCTGCTTCTCACTCTTCACCTTGGTGGAGACGTCGGCGATGCTCTTCTCCGACGCGGCGATCAGCTTCTCGGCCTCGTCGCTCTTGTCGAAGATCCTGCCCATGTCGCGCAGCAGCGTGTAGCTGTCCGCGATGGTCATCTTCGAGGTGTCCTGGTCGCAGCCCTGCGGGGAGACGTAGGTGTTGGCCCCCACGTCCTTGAGTTGCTCGCGGGTGGCGAAGCCGTTCTTCTCGTCGAAGCCGTACGACGTCGTGGACAGCACCAGGTCGGGGCGCAGTCCGATCATCGCCTCGCGCGGGATGTCATAGGCGTCGTTGAGCTTGACGTCGCCGGTGGGCAGCTTCTTGATGGCTTCGGCGCGGCCCTCGACCTCGGACATCCCGTAGGTCTGCTGGTTGGCGACGATGGTGTCTTCGAGGCCGAGTGAGAGCAGGGTGGAGACCTCGGCGACCGAGGCGCCGTTCATGACGACGACCCGGCTGGGCGCCTTGGTGAACTTCTCGGACACTCCGCAGTTGTCGAGGGTCACCGGGTAGCCCGACGTCGCCGCGGCGGCGGACGCCTTGTCGCCGGTGGCGCCGGTCTGCTCGGTCGACTCGGCGCAGGCCGTGGTGACCAGACAGAGGGCGCCGGCCAGGGCGACGGCGACCGGCCGTGTCTTCGACATGCGGGGCTCCTTGCTGCGAGGTGCTCATGCAGTGAGTACAGGTTCTGTTGCAGTAGTCGGGGGAATGTGCGCGTGAGTTCCCGTAGGTGCCCAACTACTTTGCAGGCAGGGCGAGATGAACCTTTCCCCTGACCGGGGCGGGCAGTTTTCCGGTGGTGACGCAGTGGTCGAGGTAGCGGAAGACGAGGTCCCGGTCGACAGGCGGGCAGGTCATGCCGCTGCTGTGGAGACCGTTCACGACGTTGTCGGATCGGACGCGTCCCAGGCGCAGGTCGGGTCCGCTCGTGCCGTCGGCGTCCGTGTCCCAGGAGTCGAAGAAGGCGAGCGTGGTCGCCGCCGCATCCGAATCGACGGAGGAGCCTGGCAATTCGGCTCGCCACTGGGGCAGTGGTAGGCGCCGCAGCCGGTAGCCGTATTCCTCCAGCCAGTCGTAGAGGTCGCTCAGCCGCACCGGGGCCGTGGTGGCGTGGTTGAAGACGGTCGCGCTCGGCGGGCGCTGTCCGAGGCAGAGGTGGACGAGAGCCTGGGCGACCTGGTCGACCGGCGTCCAGGTCTCCTCCTCGAACAGCTCGGGAACGATGCCCGCGGGGACCCCGGCGCGCAGCACGCTCCACAGGAAGTCCCGCTCGTTCACGTAACCGGTGGTGCGCGGGCCGACGATCCGGCCGAGCCGGTGCACGGTCACCGGCAGGCCCCGCTCGGCGGCCTGTTCCAGCAGGCGCTCGGCGGCCCACTTCGACTGCTGGTAGCCGTACCGCAGTCCGGAATGGGGCGGGAGGAACGTCTCCGGGACTTCCGGGCTGAGGGCGAGGGGCGGGGCGACGGAGAGGGTCGACACGAAGTGCAGGGGTGTCGACCGTACGGCCGCCAGGCGCAGCAGGTCCCTGGTGGACTCTGTGTTGGCGGCGCGGAGGGTGGCGTAGTCGCGCATGATGCTGACGGTCGCGGCGTTGTGGAGAATCGCGCCGCAGGTGCGGGCGAGTTCGGCGAACGTCTCCTCGTCCAGGCCGAGGCGGGGGCGCGCAAGGTCGGCTGGGACCGCCGTGATGCGTGTGTGCGCCCCGTCCGGGAGGTGGATCAGGTGGGTCTCCAGGGCCTGGTGGAGGCCGGCGGTGGCCTCGGCGGGGCCCGGGGCGCGGACGAGGCAGACGATCTCCGGGCCGGTGGTGGCCAGGAGCTCCGCGAGCAGGTGTACGCCGACGAAGCCGGTGGCGCCGGTGAGCAGAATCCGGTCGGGTGCGCCGGGCGCCGTTCGAGGGCCGTCGCCGGGGCGGATGTCCGGAGCGAGGACGGTGTCGGCGAGGAGCGACTCCGGGAGGCCACCAGGTGCGGTGGGCCGCGCCTGCTGTTCCAGGAATCCCGCTAGCTCGGCGGGGGTGGGGTGTTGGAAGAGCCAGGCGACCTTGATGTCACGGCGTAGTTCGACGCCCAGGCGGTTGGCGACCTGGATGGCCTGGAGCGACTGGGCGCCCAGGTCGAAGACGTCGTCCCGTGCGGAGACGGTGGCCACGCCGAGCACCTGTTGCCAGGCGGCCGAGATGGTGCCCTCCAGGGTGCTGTGGATCGTCACTCGCTGCTTGCCAGGGGTGGCCAGCGTCTTCCTGTCGGTCTTCCCCGAGCTGGTCCGGGGCAGGCGGTCCAGGAACTCCAAGGCCGACGGGATCATCGCGGCGGGGAGTGTCGCTCTCAAGTGGTCCCGCATCAGGGCCGCGTCCGGAGCGGGTCCGTCCGGGACGACGTACGCGACCAGGCGCCGCGTCCCGTCGTCCAGCACCTGGCCCACGACGACGGCATCGCGGACTCCCGGGTGCGTCAGGAGGGCGCTCTCGACCTCGACGGGGTGGACCCGATGTCCGCTGATCTTGAACTCGGTGTCCGACCGGCCCAGGTGACGCAGCTGCCCGTCGTCGCCGATGCGTACGAGGTCTCCGGTGCGGTAGGCGCGCGGTGCGCCGGAGAGGCGGTCGAGGGGAGCGAAGCGGGTGGCGTCCGGGGCGCGGTCTCCCCGGTAGCCGGAGGCCAGGTTGTCACCCAGGAGATGGAGTTCGCCGTCGACGACCGCGGCACGGGTGCCGGGAAGCGGCAGCCCGATGGGGACGTCTCCCGGCGCGAGGGAGGGGTCGTGCAGGTCGGCGACGGTGGCGACCACGGTGGCCTCGGTCGGACCGTAGGTGTTCAGCAGCCGCACCGACGTACCGACTGCCTTGCGCCAGCGGTCGACGCGCTCGGGGAGGGCCGCCTCGCCGCCGATGACGACGGTGTGTACCCCGGCGGGCAGTGCGGCGGAGCCGGTGGAGACGGCGTAGGCGAGTTCGTGCCAGTAGGCCGTGGGCAGATCGAGGAAGCTGATCCGCAGCCGGGCGCAGGCGTTCAGGAAGCCGGGGAGCGAGTCGGTCATGTCGTCGGTGCGGACGACGAGGGTGGCGCCCGCGCACAGGGTGAGGAAGATTTCCTCGACGCTGGTGTCGAAGTGCAGGGGCGCGAACTGAAGGACACGGTCCGCGTGGTGGAGGCCGTAGCGGTGGGTCGCGCCGGCGACGAAATGGGCGAGGGCGCGGTGGCCGATCTCGACGCCCTTGGGGCGGCCGGTGGAACCGGAGGTGTGCAGGACGTAGGCGAGGTCCTCCGGCCCGGGTGCCGTCGGTTGTCGAGGGACGGCATCGGGTGCCGTCAAATGTAGGGGGACCTGCTCGGGTGCCGTCAGCTGCCGCGTAATCGGCGGCCCGGGTGCCCCTGGCTGCGGGATCCCCTGCTCGGGGCCCTGCTCCTCCAGTACGAGTGCGGCTCGGTCCCCGAAGTCGTCGGCGCGGGCGCCGGTCGTCAGGACGAGCGCGGGCCGGGCGTCGTCCAGCAGTTCCGCCCTGCGCGCCGGAGGTGCCGTCGGGTCGAGCGGACTGTAGGCAGCACCGGACAGCAGCACACCGAGGATGGCGGTCACGGCCTCGATGCCGCGCGGCAGGGCGACGGCCACCAGGTCACCACGGCCCACCTGTCGGGCGGCCAGGCGGCGGGCCACCTCACGTGCCGAGCCGTAGAGCTGCGCGTACGTGATGCCGCGTCCGTCGTGCTCGACGGCGACGGCACCACCGCGCCGGGCGGCGTGGTCGGCGATCAGGCCGAGCACCGGCCGCGCCGGGCCCGGCAGCGGCCCCCCGTCCAGCACGGGAACGGGTACGGCCTCGCGGGCACGCAGGTCACCGAGCGCCCGGTCGGGGGCGGCGACGGCCTCCTCCAGCAGGGAGAGCAGCCCTTCCTGGAGCGCGGCGACCTCCGCCTCGGTGTAGAGGTCGGGATTGGCGTCCACGGCGATACGCAGTCCCGCGCCCTCGGAGCGGTCGTAGACGTTGACGGAGAGGTCGTCGACGGGGCCGGCGGAGACGTTGTGGACCGTGCTGCGGTGCCCGGCGAACCGCAGGTCGTACTCGAAGGGCATGATGTTGACGCCCGGCCCGGACAGGCGGCGCTGTCCGCCGAGGAGTCTGAGGTCGCGCCGCAGTTGTTCGTAGCGGTAGCGCTGGTGCGGGAGTCCGGCGCGGAGTTCGCGGGAGATCCGGGGTGCGAGGTCGCGCAGGCTGTCCGAGGCGGTGACGGGGATGCGCAGGGGCAGGATGTTGCGGACCATGCAGGGGACGCGCAGCGATACGGAGCCGAGGCGTCCCATCGCCGGCAGGCTGAGGACGATCTCCGGGGCCCCGGTGACGTGGTGCAGCTGGGCCGCGGTGACGGCCAGCAGAATCTCGGACCAGGTGACCTTGAGGTCACGGGCGGCGGCGCGCAGGGTCTCCGTCCGTGCCGCGTCGAGGTCGGCCACCCGCCGGTGGAAGGTGCGCGTGGGCAGGGCCGTACGGCCTGCCGGGGTCGCCACCGGCGGCCGGTCCGCGTACCGGTCCGCCCAGTAGGCACGGTCCTTGGCGAAGCGGGGCGACTCCCGGTAGGCACGCTCCTCGTCCCGCACCGAGGCCAGGGTGCCGAATCCGCCCTCCCCCACCGGCTCGCCCGCAGTCAGGGCCGTGTAGACCTCGGCGACCCGGCGGGCGACCAGCGACAGGCCGAAGCCGTCGAGGGCGATGTGGTGCACGCGGTGGTACCAGAGGTACTGCTCCGGTGCGATCCGCAGCAGGGCGTGGCCGAAGACGGGGCCGCGCGTGAGGTCGACGGGACAGGCCATGTCCTCGTCCATCCAGGCCAGGGCCGCCGCGTGCGGGTCGGGCTCGGCGGTGAGGTCCGCCGAGTGCGGGCGCCAGTCGCCGGCCGGGGCGTCCACCTGCCAGGGGTGCCCCTGGTCGTCGACGACGAAAGCGACGTTCAGGGCCTCCGTCTCCGCGACCACGTGCCGCAGGGCCGCGTCGAAGACGGCCGGTTCCACCGGTCCGTGGATGTGCACGTACTCGGCCGTGTTGTACGCGGGGCTGTCCGCGTCGAGCTGCTGGCCGGTCCAGATGCCTTCCTGGGCGGCCAGCAGCGGACGGCGTATCTCGGTCTCGTCGTCACGCGCCGGCATGGTGGTCCGCTCCCTTGTGACGTGCGGAGAGCAGCTGCCACCACTGGGCGAACGAGGTGCACTCGGCGAGTTCGATGAAGGTCACGTCCACTCCGGTCTCCCGCCATCGCTCGATGAGGGTGACGATGCGAAGGGAGTCCAGTCCGGCGTAGAGGGGGTTCTCTTCAAGGTCGACCTCGTCGGGCCGCAGGTACAGGAACTCCGCCAGGTCCGCGCGGAAGTCCTCCAGCGTGAGGGGAGCAGGCATGTCGTTCTCTCTCAGTAGCGCTCTCAACCGGGCTTCGAAAGCGGTCAGTTGACCTTGCGTGCGGAGTCGCCCCAGAAGCGGTCGCGCAGTTCGCGGCGCAGGATCTTGCCGCTGGGGTTGCGCGGGACGCTGTCGATGAACTCGTAGCGGGCGGGCAGCTTGAAGCTCGCCAACTGCGGGACGAGGAAGGTGTGCAGGTCGCGGCGGCTGGGCTCCTGCCCGGGAACAGGGACGACGAAGGCGTGCACGTACTCGCCCCAGCGTTCGTCGGGGGCGCCGACGACGACTGCCTCGGCCACGCTCGGGTGACCTTCCAGGACGTTCTCGATCTCGGCCGGGTACACGTTCTCCCCGGCGACGAGGATGGCGTCCTTGATCCGGTCGCGGATGAAGATGTAGCCGTCCTCGTCGATGTAGCCGGCGTCCCCGGTGTGGATCCAGCCGTCGACGAGGGTCTCGGCGGTCTTCTCGTGCAGCCCCCAGTACTCGACCATGTGCGCGGGCGTGGCCAGACACACCTCCCCGACCGCGCCCGGCGGCAGTTCACGCCCTTCCCCGTCGATCACCTTGCCCCGCACCCCCGGATACGGGCGGCCGGCGGCCTGCATGAGGGTGCCACCCGGAACGTGGGCGGCGGGCGGCAGGCATACGGCGGTGTTGCCGGTCTCGGTGAGGCCGTAGATCTGGGCGAACTCGCACTCCAGGACGGCGAGGCTCTCCTCCAGCAGCGCCTCGGAGATCGGGGAGCCGCCGTAGACCGTCTTGCGCAGGGTGGTGAAGTCCTTCGCGCCGACCCCGGGTTCGGTCAGCATCATGCGGAGCATCGCCGGGACCACACAGGCGGTGGTGATACCGAGGTCGCGGATGAGGTCGACGGCCTGGCGGGCGGCGAAGGCACGCATCGCGACTACGGTCGTACCGGCGTTGAAGTTCTGCGTCGCCCACCACAGGCCGCCGATGTGGAATCCGGGGATGCCGATCAGCGCGACGTCCCCGGCACGCCAGTCGATCCAGTCCAGGCCCTCGCTCGCCAGGGCGTCACGGATCGCGAAGAAGCTGCGGTGGGCCAGCACGACGCCCTTGGGCGGTCCGGTGGTACCGCTGGTGTAGAGCTGGGCGACCGGGGTGTCGGGGGTGGCGTCGTCCGGTGTCGTCGGGTCGGTGTCGGGGCGGGCCGCCTTCCAGGCGGTGAAACGCTCGCCGAGCGCCACGATCGTCTCCGGTGGCGCGGTCGGCATCTTCTCGACGATCGGCGCGAACTCGTCCTCCAGGAACAGCAGTCGGGTGCCGGAGTCCTGGAGGATGTGGCTGACCTCGGGCGCGGTGAGCCGCCAGTTGACGGGGACGAGGACGGTGCCGCTCTTGGCGCAGCCGAAGAGGATCTCGTAGTAGTGCTCGGACTCCTTGCCCAGGTACGCGACCCGGTCGCCGGGGGTGAGTCCAGCTGCCTGGATGGCGTGGGCGACGCGGTTGCTCTCGCGGTGCAGTTGCCCGTACGTCAGCGTGCGGCCCTCGCAGAGAACCGCGCGGGTGGTGGGCTGGTGCTCCGCGTGGAAGCTCGCGGTCTGGACGAGGGTCTGGAGCTGTGGGTGGTGGAGCCTGTCCATGGTCATGGATCTCTCGCCTCGGGTCAGGGACGTTCAGGGGACGCTCAGGGGACGTTGACGAACGCCAGGGTCGCCTCGCCGTCGCACCGGCCCGAGTCGGCGTCCCAGTAGCGGAAAGCGGTGTCGGCGTGCAGGAACGGGCTGCCGCCGGCCGGGGCACGACGGGTGACGGAACGGAATTCCATCTCCCCGGAGAATGCGCGGGGGTTGACCGGTCTCCGGAAGTTGGAGGTGAAGCGAGCGATCAGGATGTCCGGGAGCTGGTGTTTCCAGAAGTCGTCCAGCGTCCAGGATTCGAACCCCGACCCCCATCCTTCCTTCACGGACTTCGCGACTAGGTAGTACATCATCTGGTTGTAGCAGATGTTCACCTCCACGGAATTCAGATGACCGGTGTCGTCGATGTAGCACGACTCGGGTATCGCGAATTCACAGCGGGCGACGGACCGTCCGTCCTGGTCGGTCACTTCCACCGAACGCAGGTACCTGCAGTGCCATTTGTAGGGCTGCAGCACGCGGTCGAGCAGCGGCTCGTCGGTCATACAGCTCTGATCCCGTCATGCAGCTTGCGCTCGTCGTGCACGGTGACGCGGAAGGAAACGGTCGGCTCGGGCGTGGTCGTGTGCCGGGCGCGGTGGATGAGGCTGCGGTTGTCCCAGACCAGCAGGTCGCCCTGTTCGAAGCCCTGGAGGTGGATGCCGTCGTCCTCGAAGGTCTCGTCGAGCTGGCCGGTGGCGTCGAACAGCCGCTTGAGCAGCTCCTCGTCGAGCGGGGTGCCGTCCTCGTCCTCGATGCCGACGGTGAAGCCCTCGCTGATGTAGAGGACCGTCTCGCCGGTCATCGGGTGGGTGAAGGTGGTCGGCTGACGGACCGCCGGGGTTTTCCGCTCGACCTCCTGGATTATCTCCGAGAGGGGGCGGTAGACGTCGTGCGGCCGGATCTTGAAGTACTTGCGCACCGAGTGCCTGCAGTACGTCCCCGCGATGTCCTTCTTGAGGTCATCGGGCAGCCGGTCGTACGCCCGGCCCATGTCGATGAAGTAAGTACCTCGGTTCTTCTCCGGAATGACCTGGGGGTGGATCAGCGTGATACCGAAGGGGTCCGGCATGAACTGGTAGTCGGCGTGCCAAAACTTTCCCGTCTTCGGTACACCGATCTGCTTCCCGTCCTTCGGCACGTTGGAGGAGACGAATATCTCCGGGACCTCCGGGTGCTTGTACATCGGCTCGTAATAGGTCTCCGGTCGGCCCAGGCGTTTGCCGAGCGCGAGGAACTCCTGGGGAGTGAGGTGCTGGCCCTTCAGGACAGCGATCTTCTTGGTGTAGACAGTGCTCTTGAGTGCCGTGATGTCGGCGTCGGTCGCGGTGACGTGGTCGAAGCCCTCGACCGTCGCGCCCATCGCGTCGCAGGGCTGTTCCTTGATCTGCATTCCTGTGGTTCCTTCCGCGAGTTCAGGTGGAATCAGGTGGAATCAGGTCGCTTCAGGCGGCCTCAGACGGTCGTCCGGCGCGCGTCCACGAGTCCAGCGAGGTCGTCGAGGGTGAGCTCGGGTTGAAGTTCGTCGTCGCCGACCGCCACACCGAGATCGCGTTCGATGCGGATACTGATCTCGACCGTCGTCAGCGAGTCGACGTCCAGTTCGCCGAGGGTCGCCTCGGGGCGGATCCGGTCGGCGGGGGCGTCGTGCAACCTCGCGAGGATCTCGACCAGTTGCTCGTACGTGGTGCTCATGACGTCGTCCGTTCTCCTTGGTCGTCCGGGATGTACGCAGGGGCCGGCGCGGGCAGCGCGGGCCAGGTCAGGAGGCAGGCGCCCCAGGTGAGGCCACCTCCGAAGGCGGTGAGAAGCAGCCGGTCGCCGGGCCGGATCTGCTGTCCGGCCGCCGCGTCGGCCAAGGCGAGCGGGATGGACGCGGCACCCGTGTTGCCGACCGAGTCGACATGGGTCACGCAGCGCTCGCGCGGGAGACCGAGGTCGTCGGCCACCGAGTGCAGGATCCGCAGGTTGGCCTGATGCGGGACGAAGTGGTCGACGTCGTCGATCTTCCAGCCGGCCCGGGACAGCGTGGCGCGCGCCGACTCCGCCATGCGGGTCACCGCGTGGCGGTAGACCTCCTTGCCGCGCATCGCGAAGTGCCGTTCCTCGCGGCTGGGTTCGCCCGGCAGGGAACGCTGTCGGGAACCGCCGGCCGCGACCAGGTCCTCGTGGGCGCCGTCGCTGCCGAGGTCGAAGTGGCCGACCGCGCCGGGCTCGTCGGGATGCCCGGCACGCAGGACGACCGCTCCGGCGCCGTCTCCGAAGATGATCGCGTTGGCCCGGTCCAGCGGGTCCACGATCGTGGAGTAGGTGTCGGCGCCGATGAGCAGGACCCGTTCGGCGACACCGGCCGCGATGAGGCCGGCGGCCGAGGCGAGTCCGTAGACGAACCCCGTGCACACCGCCCCGATGTCGAAGGCGGCCGCTCCCGTCAGCCCGAGCCGCGCGGCGACCGCGGGCGCGGTGGCCGGGCAGGTGTGGTCCGGGGTCGTCGTGGCGACGACGACCGCGTCGACCCTGCTCACCGAGGCCGAGGCGAGTGCCCTGCGGCCTGCTTCGACGGCCAGGTCGGAGGTCGCCTGCCCGGCGTCGACGACGTGCCGTCGGCGGATTCCGGTCCGGGTACGGATCCACCCGTCGTCGGTGTCGAGCCGCCGCGCGAGGTGCTCGTTGGTCACCACACGGGACGGCACCCATCCGGCCAGCCCGCACAGGACGGCGGCCGGAGGAACACAAGGACCGGCGACGGCAGTGGACATGGAGGTTCTCCTGGCATGACGGAGGACGGCCGGGCAGCCCGGACACGGGACGGAAGAGAGGTCGCGAGAAAAGAGAGGGAGCAGGGAGGGGGCGGGTATGGAGGAGAGGGGCAGGAGGAGCAGGGGGACCTAGGCGCCGCTGGCCCCCTCGGCCTCAACAGCCCCGGTGGCCCCGGTGCTCCCGGCCGCCCCGCGCAGGACGAACAGCGCGAGTGCCCCGCAGCCGATGCCGCCCGCGATGACGAAGACGGCGGTGCGGATGCCGTCGAGGAGCCCGGGGCCGGACGCGTTCTGTCCGACGCCGCCGGCGAGGGCGACGAGTACGGCGAGGCCCACGGCGCCGCCCACCTGCAGGCTGGTGGACGCCATTCCGGAGGCGATGCCCTGGTCACCGGGGGCGACCCCGGCGGACGCGGCGATCCACATCCCCGTCCACGCCGCCCCCTGGCCGAGGCCCAGCAGCAGGATCCCCGGCAGCAGTGCCGGATACGAGCCGTCCGCGGTGATCGCCAGGCCGAGCGCCCCGGCTCCGGCGGCGCCCAGCACCATGCCACCCACCAGCATCCGGCGCACCCCGAAGGCGGACACGGCCCGTTCACCGGCCTGGGTACCGACCGCGACCACCACGGCGGGCACGAGGAACGCGAGCCCGGTCGCGACCGCGCTGTAACCGTGGACGGTCTGGAAGTACAGGGTGAGGAAGTACGGCACCGAACTGAACGTGGCGCTGAACAGGGCGGTCACCCCCATGGCCGCGAGCAGGCGACGGTGGGCGAAGAGCCTTGCCGGTACGAGCGGTTCGCGCGATCGCCGCTCCACGAGGGCGAAGAGCGTCAGCAGTACGACGGCCAGCGTCGCGCTGGTGAGGACGGTGGGCGTGCCCCAGCCCTGCGCCGGGGCCTGCACCAGCAGGAACACCAGAAGCGTGATCCCGCCCGTCGCGGTCAGCGCACCCGCCATGTCGAAGTGCCGCGAACGGTCCCAAGGCCCGTCCGCAGGGAAAAGCAGCCACCCGGCCACCGCGAGGGCACCCGCGACGGGCACGTTGACGAAGAACACCGAGGACCAGCCGAACGCCTCCACCAGGACCCCGCCGAGCAGGGACCCGAAGCAGAGCCCGCCGGCGCCCGCGGCACCCCACACCGCCAGGGCCCGGTTCCGGTCCGGCCCCTCGTCGTACAGGGTGTTGATCAGGGACAGCATCGCCGGGAACAGCAAGGAGCCGCCGATGCCCTGGATCCCCCTGACGGCTACCAGCACACCGGGCGACTCGGACAGGCCGCCCACGAGGGACGACCCCGCGTACAGCAGCGCCGCGAGGACGAACATCCGGCGCCGGCCGAGCAGGTCGGCGGCTCGGCCCCCCAGCAGCAGGAAGCCAGCAGTGGCCACGACGTAGGCGCTCACCACCCACTGCAGGTCGTGGTCGGAGAATCCCAGCCCCGCGCCGATGTCGGGCAGCGCGACGTACACGATGTTGTAGTCGAGCGAGATGACGAGCTGCCCCAGCGCCAGAACGAACAGCGGAAGCCCCAGCGACTTTCGGAGCGGATTCGCCACCGCCTCCACGGGCTCTTCCGGCCCTGTCGACTCTTTCACAGACATTCTCGATCACCCCCTCTGAATCAGAGCATCAGGAATTTCCGCAATTTGCGCGAAGGAAATTCAAGCATCTGATCGTTTTCAGTCAGCCACCGTAGCAGCATGCACCGGGCTTGGGAACGGCCAAATTCTCGACAGGCATTGCCTTTCCATTGGATATCAGGGCAGCACCGTTTTCCGGCAGCCGCAGACCGCCGGGCCTGGAAGTAGAGGTATTCCGGGTCTCAGGGAATTTCCTATCGCCGTCAGTCTTCCCCCATGAGCCGCCGGATCTCGGTGATGAGGGCGACCAGCGCCCGGCGTTCGGGAGTGGTGGTCTCCGGGTGCCAGAGGTCGATGAGCAGGCATGTTCGTGGGCGGACGCCCTCGTTGCGCGCCTCGTGCTCGAAGGAGTAGTCGAAGAGCAGGCACTTGCCCTCTTCCCAGTACCGCGTCTCCCCGGCGACCGTGATGCTGCACCCGTCCGGAATGTCGACGGCGAGATGCAGATTGATGCTGAAGTTCCACAGGTCGCAGTGGGGTTCGACGACGGCGCCCGGCAACAGGGTGGAGAAATGGGATTCAAGGAGAGGGCAAATCTTCTCCGTGTCGACGACGACGTCCTTCAGCACCTGATAGGCGGTGGGCGCCGTGGCGGCCGACTCCGTTACGAGACCGCCTTTGCGGAACAGATAGAGGGCCTGCCAGTTCTCCTGCCGTGTCAGATAGTGCTCGTAGTCCGAGAACGCCTCCCGACGCGCTTCCCACGCGGCGTTCAGCTCCTTCTTGATCGCCTGATGACCGCCCTCCAGTGCGTGGACGACGGGGGCGAGTTCGGCGTAGGCGTAGGGATCGTGCCAGGGAGTCGGAGAGAGTCCCGGCATGATCCACTTGGCTGCCTTCTGCAGCGGATGCCGTGCGCTCCCGCCCGGCTCCAGCATCTGCTCGACCCGCGTGACCGACTCCGCACCGTACTCGGCTCTGATCGCGGCGAAGGCGCTCTCTATTTCCGGCGTCACGCGGCACTCCGGGGCCCCGCACCCAAGGCCAGAGATCCGCGATCACGAGGCTGACGTCTTCGTATCACCCGCACTGAACCACCTTCGCCCGAAGTTCCGCACCCCGCCCCACCGACGACCTGGCGGCGCGGGTGGCCCAGCGGGTGTTGAGCTGCACTGTCGGACTAGTAGTCGGCCGCGGCAGGGCTTGAGTTCCCGTGACTTCGGGTCAATTTCCTTTGAGACAGCAGCAGTTGGGAGCCCCGGACCGTGATGTCAGACGGGCGCGGACGTGTTGGGGCAGGGCAGCCTGCGAAAGTGACCTCTGCCCCGGCCGGCCGCATGTACAGGTAGTCGTGCCGTCGGGCCATGGAGTTCCCGTGCTCGCACAGCGCGTCGTTCACGTGCTCTCTCGTTCGAGCGGCGTCCCGGCTTCCGCCGTGGCACGGACCCTGCGATGCGCGGGCCGCGGCCCCGAGACGACCGACTCCACGAACAGAGAGAGCAACCCGCTCAGCACCAGGCCAACCGCGCAGCCCACCAGGGCACCCAGAAGGCCGCCGAACACGGAGCCCAGCCAGGCGTAACCGCCCGCCACCACGGCCAGGGTGGCGGATGTCAGGGGCCAGGCCCCACCGACGCCTGTCCAACGGTGTGCGGACCGGGCTGCAGTCTCTTCTTCCCACGGCCATCCCCGCGACGGTTCTTCCCTCGGCTCTCGCACAGGCCCCAGCACGTGACCACCCCTTGCCGGCCGCGGCCACGCAGTTCCGCAAACACGTTCGATCCGGGCTTCGGGGGAGTTTCTTCCCCGCCGCCACGGCAAGGAACCGGCCACCTCCGCACGGACCGGGAACCACCTTGTCCCACGCCCCGACCACTGACACATGAAGCCGAGAAGCCCGATGCACATGACACGCATGACGCGCCGGTCGCGGAGCACACCATCCGGAATCGTCCCGCCGTCCCGCGCGGCCCGATCAGCGAACGTACTGCGGGCCGTGGCGGCGCCGTTGGGCGCCTCCTTCGGCGCGCTGGCACTGCTGGTGGCCTATACCGCGACCGGTGCGGCCGGGGACGCGCCGCCCATGGTCACGGTCGGCTACGCGCGCATCGTCGCGGCACCCGCACGCTCCGACTCGACCGCCGCGTACTTCGAGATCCGCAACACCGGTTCGTCGAAGGACACCCTGCTGTACGCCGAGTCGACGGAACTGGGCGTCAGCGTCGTCCGCCGGACCGTCCGCCGGACCGGGACGGGTCGTACGGAGCCGGCCTGGGCCGTCGACGTCCCGGCGGGCGGCACCGTGCGCATGGCGCCGGGCGGACTCGGGGTCGTGATCCTGGATCCGCCCGTACTGAAGGCCGGGCAGTGGGTGCCGTAGACCTTGTGGTTCCGGCAGAGCGGAAGGGTAGTCGTCCGGGCGACGGTGACCGAGAGTGTGGGGTGAGCCCCGGAGACCAGGGGCAGCCGGAGGACCGGCAGGGGTGCCGACGTCCCCCGCGAGGGGCGAGCACCGGCACCCTTCCCTCACGCGGTCATGCGGCCACGGCGACGGGAACGCGCGGTTCCTCGGGACCGCCACCACCGCCGCCACCACCCCCGGTACCGGCGTCCCCGCCGGCATCCGCCTGGGCGAGAAGCTCGATCAGGGTCGCCCGGGCCCGAGCCACCCGCGAGCGGATCGTCCCGACAGGACAGCCACTGATCTCGGCGGCCTCCTCGTAGGGCAGCCCCGCCAGCTGGGTGAGGACGAACGCCTGACGGCGCTCTGCGGGCAGCGCGTCCAGCAGGTCGAGCAGGGCCACGCCCTCGTCGAAGCCGGGCAGCCCGGTCGGCCGTGCCCGCTCGGCCGAGATCGTCCAGTCGTCCGCGTCGACCAGGCGAGGCCGCGCGGCGGCGTACCGCAGGTTGTCGGCCACCGTGCGGCGGGCGATGGACAGAAGCCAGGTGCGTGCCGAGGAGCGGCCCTCGAACCGGTGCAGGCTGCCGAGCGCCCGCAGGAACGTGTCCTGCGCGAGGTCGTCGGCGAGCTGACGGTCGGCGGAGAGGTGGGTGATGTAGCGGACGACATCGGGACGCAGTGCTCGCACGAACCGGTCGACGGCTTCGGGGTCACCGCCACGGGCGGCCAGTGCCCAGGCGGTGGAAGACTCGTCGCGCGATGCTCGCTGATGCCTCTCATCGCGTATCGCGCGCGGGGCGGGCAGGACAGGAGTGATCACCTGTGTGTCCTTCTCGGGTTGTCCGGGACCCGGCACGGTGACGCACGCGACCGCACACTGACACAGCGGCATACGCGGCCGGGCAGGGGCACGGCGGTGGACTCGACCGCACGCCGGCACACCTGCCGCGCAGAGCGCGTGGTGCGCCATCGCGGAAACTTCCCGGAACGGGGTGGAAGTGGGATGGGGCCGTACGCCTTGCGACGTGAACGACCCTGATCCGAAGACCTGTCCCTGTCCCCACCCCGGGGCACCGACGTCGCGGCGCTCGTGCGGAGGGGAAGGGGCTGCCTCGGGGAACCGGCTGTCTCAGACGACAGCGGTCCCGGCCGGAGGACCCCGAGAGATGATCGTGTGGGCGAGCGTCAGCCGCGGCACCCGCTCCGCCCGCTCGCTCATCGGCCGCGGGCGCGGCCAGTGCGGCGGCGGGGTGTTCAGGGCGAGTGGCAGTCGCAGCGGAGCGGCCAGCCATCCCGCGACGGCCCGCAGCACACGAAACGCGGCCCGTTCGCCGTGGCCCAGCCACAAGCCGGTCAGCAGAGCGGCCAGAGCGTGGGCGGCAAGCATGCCGAACGACGACGAGCCGCCGCCCATGTCATGCGCCACATGACCGAGGTGCCCGGCGTCCGCCGAGTGGCCCGTCCCCATGGCACCCATCGGGCCCATGTCCATCGCATCCGTGGACACAGAGCCCATGGAGGGCATGGAGTCCGCCGAACCCGCCGACTGGACCAGCGAGAAGGCCGAGTGGAGCGCGCCCTGGGCGAGCACGACGA
Source organism: Streptomyces sp. NBC_00076 (assembly GCF_045041235.1). Taxonomy (NCBI): domain Bacteria; kingdom Bacillati; phylum Actinomycetota; class Actinomycetes; order Kitasatosporales; family Streptomycetaceae; genus Streptomyces; species Streptomyces sp. NBC_00076. Next base: position 8,470,988 of record NZ_CP108242.1, on the reverse strand, counting down.
CGGACACCACCAGCGGGACCCCGCGTTCGCGGCCCGCCAGACACCAGCCGACGGCGCACGTGCCGACGAGACCGGCGGCCAGGGTCCACCAGGGCACGGTGGAGCCCGACATCAGTACGTGACCGAGGGCGGCGAGCAGCACACAGACGGCCGCGAACACCGCGGCCCGTACCGTGCGCGCACACCACCCAGCAGTCATGAGGGCCTCATCCTCGCATCCGGGCTCCGCCCGTCACAGATGGGTACGCACAACACCCGGCCCCATGACTCAACTCCGAGCCAGTGATATGGACCACACCATCGTGCCGGAACTCGACGAACGTACCGGCCGACGTCACAAGGATGGGGAGGTCAGGCCCCGCCCGGACGGTCCACGACCGCGAGGGCCCGCACGGCCCCGCTGTGCTCGAAGTGCAGCGTGAAGTCGACGAGGTCGCCGGCCTTCCAGTCCGCGTTCGCCGGAAGGATCACGACGATGCCGGTCGGAGACATGGCGAGGGTGCCACCGGCCGGGACGGCGACCGAGGCCACCGTCTGGTCGGATGCCGTGTTGGCGGTGACCATACGGTGGCGGCTGAGCCTGGTGGCACCGTCGACCTCGGCGGCGATCACCTTCAGCAGCCGGTCGTCCGAGCCCCCGCTGTTGGTGATCCGGAAGAAGGCCGCCGTCTCCGGGATGTCGCCGGTGGGCAGGAACACCCGGCCGTCGGTGACGGCGATACGGGCCGGGGTTCCGGCGTTGCCGTACACGGCCCACAGGCTCAGGCCGCCGAGGGCGAGGACGCAGGCGACGACGGGGGCCAGGGCGGTGAGCAGCGAGTCGGTGAGCCGCCTGCGCGTGGGCCGCCAGAGGGTCTGGTCGGTCATCGGGGGTGCTTCCGGGTGGGCGGGGGCGGCCGAGAAGCTGCTGGTCATCGGGTACGTCTCCGGGTCGGGGCCGCGGGCGAGGGCTGCCAGGTGCGCAGCCGCAGGCTGTTGGCGACGACCAGCACGGAGCTGGCCGACATGGCAGCGGCGGCGACCATCGGATTGAGCAGGCCGACCATGGCGAGCGGCACGGTGACGACGTTGTAGCCGAACGCCCAGACGAGGTTGACGCGAATGGTGCCCAGCGTGCGCCGGGCGAGCAGGATCGCGTCTGCGAGGGCCTCGATGTCACCGCGCACGAGCGTGACGTCGGCCGCTCCGATGGCCACGTCCGTACCGGTGCCCATGGCGATCCCGAGGTCGCCGCCGGCCAGCGCGGCGGCATCGTTCACCCCGTCACCGACGACCGCGACGCGATACCCCTGCTCCTGGAGGTCCAGTACGAGATCGGCCTTGTCCTCGGGGGTACGGCGGGCGTGCACCTCCTCGATGCCCAGCGCGGACGCGACGGCCTGGGCGGGCGCCTCGCGGTCACCGGTGGCGAGGACCGGCCGCACTCCGAGCTTGCGCAGTCGCTCGACGGCCCGATAGCTGCCGGGCCGGACGACGTCGCCGATCTCGATCAGGGCCTCGACCGTGCCGTCCACCCGTACCACCACGGGGGTACGGGCTGCGACCTCGGCCGTCGCCAGCGCGTCCGCGAGCGCGGTGGGCAACTCGTCGTCCGGGGCGAGCACTTCGACGAGCCGTCCCTCGACCCGGCCGCTCACTCCGCGCCCGGGCAGAGCGACGAACCCGCTCACCTCCGGCAGCCGCCGCTCGTCCGACCCCCGCCGGGCATAGGTGGCCACGGCCCGGCCGAGCGGATGCTCCGAGCCCTGCTCGACAGCCCCCGCCAGCCGCAGAATGGCATCGCGCCCGAGCCCGTCCGGTACGGCGGTGACCTTCGCGACACTCATGTGCCCGGTGGTGAGGGTGCCGGTCTTGTCCAGGACGACAGTGTCAATGTGCTGCAGCCCCTCCAACGACTGCGGCCCGGTGACGAGCACACCCAACTGGGCACCCCGCCCGGTCGCCGCCATCAGCGCGGTCGGCGTCGCGAGACCCAGCGCACACGGACAGGCCACGACCAGAACGGCCACACACGCGGTGATGGCCGCCTGCGGGTCGGCCCCGGCACCCAGCCAGAACCCGAACGTGGTGGCGGCCAGCGCCAGCACGACGGGCACGAAGACCCCGGCCACGGTGTCGGCCAGCCGCTGGGCGCGCGCCTTGCCGGCCTGCGCCTCGGTGACCAGGCGGGTGATGCGCGCGAGTTGCGTGTCGGCGCCCACAGCGATGGCCCGTACGAGCAGCAGCCCACCGGCGTTGACGGCGCCGCCGACGACGGCCGACCCCGGCCCGACCTCGACCGGCTCGCTCTCTCCCGTTACCAGGGACAGATCCACGGCGGAACTGCCCTCCATCACCTCACCGTCGGTGGCCACCCGCTCCCCCGGCCGCACGACGAAGACCTGCCCCGCCGTCAACTCCTCGATGGGGACGAGCCGTTCGGTGCCGTCCGTGTCGTGGATCGACACCTCCTTGGCGGCCAGCCGGGCCAGCGACCTCAGCGCCGCCCCGGTCCCGCGCCGGGCCCGCGCCTCCAGGAACCGCCCCGCCAGCACGAACAGCGGTACACCGACGGCCGCTTCGAGATAGATGTGCGCGACCCCGTCCGAGGCGGAGGGCACAAGTGTGAACGGCATCCGCATCCCGGGATCGCCCGCTCCCCCGAGGAAGAGCGCGTACGCCGACCAGGAGAAGGAGGCCATCACGCCCAGCGACACCAGGGTGTCCATGGTCGCCGCGGAGTGGCGCAGCCCTCGTACCGCCCGCACATGGAAGGGCCAGGAACCCCACACGGCGACGGGCGCGGTGAGGGCGAAGCACAGCCACTGCCAGTTGCGGAACTGAAGATCGGGCACCATCGACAGCACGAGCACGGGCACCGCGAGCAGGGCCGTGACAACCAGCCGGTCACGCTCCAGCCTCATGTCCTGGGACTCGTCACCGTCCGCAGGCTCCTGCCCCTCACTCTTGCTCTTGGGCGGCTCGGGCAGGGCCGCCGTGTAGCCGGCCCTCTCCACGTTCGCGACGAGTTCGTCGGGACTGATGTCCGCCGGATGACTCACCCGGGCCCGCCCGGTGGCCAGATTGACGGTCGCCGTGACCCCCTCCAGCTTGCCGAGCTTCTTCTCGACCCGGTTCACACAGGCCGCGCAGGTCATACCGCCGACGGTCAGATCGGTGGTCACCAGGGCGGTCACCGGCTCCGCGCTCATCACCGGCCTCCCTCGTGCGTGCCGTCCATACCGCCCATGCTCCCCATGTCGCCCATGTCTTCCGCCCCTTCGCCGGCGCCGCCGCTCGTGCCTGTGCCCGTGCCGTGCATGCCGGGCGCGACGGGCCCGGCGGCGGCTCCGACGGCGTAGGACGCCGTGAAGATCAAGGCCAACAGCAGGAGAAAGCCGCAGAGGGCGGGCGGCGGGGTCGTTTTCCGCAGGAGCGCGGCCACACCGGGTAAGGAGGCCTGCCGGGACTCGTCCATCAACCGCGTCTCCAGGTCACGTCGTAGGGCGTCGTTCGGATCGCGCCGTACCGATGGAGTAGTCGGAGCAGCCGGTGGCCGAGTTCCGAAGCGCCCATGTGTCTCACGTCACATGAGAGGCGACCGCCCCGCAGGCCACGCCGACGGACGACTGGCGCCCCTGTCGACGGTCGTCATCGGCAGGGCCACCAGTCGACTCACCCGGCCCGTGATCCGGCGGAGCGACTCCGTGCGAGGGCGAACACCGCCGCCACCAGGCCCAGCACGCCCGCGGCCAACCCTGCGGCGCCGAGCCCGCGGGCCGTGGAATCACTGTGGGCCAGGCCACGGTCTCCTCGGAGCTGTCGGAGACTTCGGCCTCGCCGACGCGGCAGTCACGGTTCCACTGCGCGCGCCCTCCGTAGTCCCGTTGGCCGTGCCGGACTGACCTCGGGACGACCCGGGTAACCCTTATCTGCAATTAATATGCAACAGCGTTTCATCAGCAATAAGGGTGTGAGGTCCATGACGGTCCGACGGATACGGACAGCCGCAACCGCTGCGGCGATACTCACCGGTGTCGCCGCCTGCTCGGCCCCCGGCGACACCGGTGGCGACAGCGCCTCGGCCGACTCCGTCGTGATCGGGGTGGCGTCCGAGCCGGACACCCTCAGTCCGCTGCTCGGCTACGGCAAGGACGGCAACTCGAAGATCTTCGACGGGCTGCTCGCCCTGGACGCCGACCTGAAGCTCAGACCGGCCCTGGCGAAGGCGCTGCCCGAGGTCGCCGGCGACGGCCTCACGTACACCTACACCCTGCGCGACGGCGTGGAGTTCAGTGACGGTGAGCCGCTGACCGCCGCCGATGTGGTCTTCACGTACGAGACGATCCTCGACGAGAAGACGAACAACACCGCCCGCAGCGAACTGGACACCATCAAGGAGGTGCGTGCGGACGGCGACGACAAGGTCGTCTTCACCCTCAAGTACCCGTACGCGCCGTTCGCGGGCCGCACGGTCCTGCCCGTCGTCCCCGAGCACATCGCCGGCAAACAGGACCCCAACACCGGCTCCTTCAACACCGAGCCCATCGGCACCGGCCCGTACCTCCTCGCCTCCTGGAGCAAGGGCGAGAAGCTCACCTTCAAGGCCAACCCCAACTACTGGGGCGGCGCGCCGAAGGTGAAGAAGGTGACGATGGCGGTCATCGAGGACGACGACGTGCGTGCCACCCGGATGCGCTCGGGCGACCTCGACGGGGCAGTACTGCCGCCCAACCTGGCCTCCACCTTCAAGGACGACAAGGCGAGGAAGACGTACGACGCGAAGACGTACGACTTCCGTACCGTCACCCTTCCCCAGGAGAACAAGGTCACCGGCGACCGAGCCGTCCGGCAGGCTCTCGACGCCGCCGTGGACCGGCAGGCCATGGTCGACAAGATCCTCGACGGGGCCGGGCGGCCGGCGTACGGGCCGCTGCCGGTCGACGACCCCTGGTTCGCCCAGGGAATCGAGCGCGAGCAGGACCTCGCCAAGGCCGAGCGGATCCTGGACCGGGCGGGCTGGAGGGCCGGTGACGGCGGCATCCGTGCCAAGGACGGCCGACGAGCCTCCTTCACCCTCCTCTATCCCTCGGGCGACAAGGTCCGCCAGGACCACGCCCTCGCCTACGCCTCCGACGCCAAGAAGGCCGGTATCGAGGTGAAGGTGGAGAGCGCCACCTGGGAGGTCATCGAGCCGCGGATGAAGGACGACGCGGTCCTCGCGGGCTTCGGCAGCAACGGCGACCCCGACTTCGGTCTCTACACCCTGCTGCACTCCTCCCTCGCCGGGGACGGCTTCAACAACATGGGCCGTTACGACAACACGGCCGTGGACAAGGCGCTCGACACCGGCCGCCGCAGCCAGGACCGGGCCGCACGCGAGGCCGCCTACGACACGCTCCAGCGTGAGCTGGTGAAGGACCCCGGCTACACCTTCCTCACCCACATCGACCACGTCTACGTACTCGCCGACCGCTGGAACGGTCTGACCACGCAGGTCGAACCGCACGAGCACGGCTTCGCCAGCGGCCCGTGGTGGAACCTCGAAACCTGGCAGCCGAAGAAGTGACCCGACTCCCCTGGGGAGCGATGGCACGACTGGCGGGACGGCGGGCCCTGTTCGCCGTCCCCGTCCTCCTCGTCGTCACCTTCGGCGTCTTCGCGGTCGCCGCCGCCTCCCCCTTCGACCCGGTCAAGGCGTACGCGGGCACGGCCGCCCTCGGCGCCGACGAGCAGACCCTGGAGCGGCTGCGTGAGAACCTCGGCGTGGACCGGCCGTTCACCTCTCGGTGGTGGGACTGGCTGACCTCCGCGCTCGGCGGTGACCTCGGGCAGTCGAGCGTAATGCGGCAGCCGGTCGCCGAGGTCATCGGCGAACGCCTCGTCTGGTCCAGCCTGTTGTGCGCGGTCGCCTTCGTGGCGGCCGTGCTGACCGGCACGGTCCTCGGAGTGCTCGCCGCCCGCCGCCCCGGGTCCCTGGTGGACCGGGCCGTCACCTCGCTCTCCTACTCCCTGGAAGCCGCCCCCGTCTTCTGGGTCGCCCTGCTCGTGATCTGGCTGTTCGCCCTCCAGTGGGGTGTACTCCCGGCCGGCGGTCTCACCGACACCGCCAGCGAGCAGGTCACCGCGGGCCAGGTGGCGAGCCATCTCGTGCTGCCCGCCGGGGTGCTCGCGCTCTCCCAACTCCCCTGGTTCGCCCTCTACGTACGCCAGGGCGTCGGCGACGCGCTAGCCGAGGACCCCGTACGCGGGGCCCGGGCAAGGGGGTTGAGCGAGCAGACCGTCCTGCTCGGCCACGCCCTGCGCTCCGGACTGCTGCCGGTCCTCACCCTGGTCGGCTCCCGCGTGCCCGAACTCATCACCGGTGCCCTGCTGGTGGAGAGCGTCTTCAGCTGGCCGGGCATCGCGGCGGCCACGGTGGAGGCGGCCACCGCCGTCGACTTCCCGCTGCTCGCCGCCCTGACCACCCTGGCCACCGCCGCCGTACTCGTCGGGAACCTGCTCGCGGACCTGCTCTACGGCCTCTTCGACCCGAGGGTGAAGTTCAGTGACATGTGATTCCCCGGCCGACTCCCGTACCTCCTCCCCTGCCAAGACAGCCTGGCGGTCGTACGGCACCAACCGCCGTTCCACCCGGGCGGCGCGCGTGCGCGTCTCGGCGGTGCTGGTGGCTGTGACCGTCCTCGCCGTGCTCCTCGTACCGCCACTGGTGCGGCTCGACCAGCAAGCCGTCGACCTGGCCGCGAAACTGCTGCCACCGAGCTGGTCGCACCCCTTCGGCACCGACGACCTCGGGCGCGACCTGCTCCTGCGCTGCGTCTACGGCCTGCGGGTCTCCCTGCTGGTCGGGGTCGCGGCGGCTCTCACGGCGACCGTGATCGGTACGGCCGTCGGGGCCACCGCCGGGGCACTGGGCGGCTGGGTCGACCGCCTCGTCATGCGGCTGGTCGACACGTTCTCGTCCGTGCCCCATCTGCTGATGGGCATCTTCATCGTGGCGATGTTCCGGCCCGGTGTCTGGCCGGTGGTGGTCTCGGTCGCACTCACCCACTGGCTGTCGACCGCCCGGATCGTGCGCGCCGAGGTGCTCTCCCTGCGCTCGCGACCGTACATCGACGCCGCCGTCTCCGGGGGTGCGTCGAGGTGGCGGGTGGTGGTACGGCATCTGCTGCCCGCCGTGCTGCCCCAGGCGGCGCTGGCCGCCGTACTGATGGTGCCGCACGCCATGTGGCACGAGTCCGCCCTGTCCTTCCTCGGACTCGGCCTGCCCACCCATACGCCCAGCCTCGGCACCCTCATCCAGAGCGCCCGGGGCTCCCTGCTCGCCGGTCAGTGGTGGCCGACCCTCTTCCCCGGGCTGTTCATCATCGTGCCCACGCTCGCCATCGCCGGTCTCGCCGGCGCCTGGCGGGAGCGGATCAACCCCCGTCGCCGATCGGAGCTGATGCTGTGACTCCCGCTGAGCGACCTCCCGTCCTCTCTGTACGCGGGCTGTCGGTGCGTTTCCTGATGCCGGGCGGGCGCCGGATCGCCGCCGTCACCGACGCGCACTTCGACGTGACGGCGGGCGAGTGCCTGGCCCTGGTGGGTGAGAGCGGCTGCGGCAAGTCCGTCCTCGCCTCCGCCCTCCTCGGCCTCCTTCCCGCCAACGCCCAGGCCACGGGCCGGGCGAGCCTCGGTGACCTGGATCTGGTCTCCGCCGACGAGCGGACCCTCGCCCGGACCGTGCGGGGCCGCCTGATCGGGCTCATCCCGCAGAGCCCCGCCGCGCATCTCACGCCGGTACGGACTGTCAGGGCCCAACTGGCGGAGACCATCAGCGCGTTGACCGGCGTTCGCGGGCGTGCCGCCGTACGGGCCGCGACCGAGTCGGCCGCCGTACGCGCCGCGTTTCCCCTCGGCCATCTCGACCGCCACCCGCACCAGCTCTCCGGCGGACTCGCCCAGCGAGCCGCCACCGCACTCGCCCTCGTCGGTGACACGCCCCTGCTGCTCGCCGACGAGCCCACCACCGGGCTCGACCGCGACCTGGTGGAGCACACCGTGGACGAGCTACGACGTCACGTCGACGGCGGGAGCGGACGCGCCCTGCTGATGATCACCCACGACCTGGCCGCCGCCGAACGCGTCGCCGACCGCGTAGCCGTGATGTACGCGGGCCGCATCGTCGAACTCGCCGACGCGGACGCCTTCTTCGGCGCCACCGGCCCCCGCCACCCCTACAGCCGCGGTCTCCTGCGCGCCCTCCCCGACCGCGACTTCGTCCCCATCCCGGGCATGCCGCCCGAACTCGGCGACCTCCCCGACGGCTGCGCCTTCGCCCCGCGCTGCGAGCGGGTCACCAACGCCTGCGCCGCCCTGCCACCGATCACCGGCACGGTCGCCTGCCACCATCCGCACGTGCCGGAGGGCATCCGTGCCAGACCGGAGGAGGACATCCGTGCTTGACCAATGGACATCTGAGCTTGGCCAGGGGACATCCGCGCTTGAACTGCGCGCCATCACCGCCGGATACGACAGGAAGTCCCCGGTGGTACGAGGCGCCTCCCTGGCCGTCGCCCCCGGTGAGGCGGTCGGTCTCCTCGGCCCCAGCGGCTGCGGCAAGTCCACGCTCGCCCGGGTCGCAGCCCTGCTGCACCGCCCCGACTCCGGCGACCTCATCCTCGACGGTGAACCCGTACGACGCTGGCGCCACCGCGCCCCGCGCACCCACCGCACCGCCTTCGGCGTCGTCTTCCAGCAGCCCAGGCTCTCCGCCGACCCCCGGCTGCGGCTCACCGAACTGATCACCGAACCCCTGCGCGCCACCGGCCGCCGCGAGGAGATACCGGACCGGGTGGCCGAACTGGCCACGACCGTCGGCCTGACGCCGGATCTCCTCGGCCGCCGACCCCACGAGGTCAGCGACGGCCAGCTCCAACGCGCCTGCCTCGCCCGGGCCATGGCCCTGCGCCCGCGCTGGCTGATCTGCGACGAGATGACCGCGATGCTGGACGCGTCCACCACCGCCGCGCTGGTGACGGCCGTCGAGGACTACCGCGCCACCACCGGCGCCGCCCTGCTGGCCGTGGGCCACGACCAGATCCTCCTGGACCGCTGGTGCGACCGCACGCTCCACTGGAACGACGTCACCGGCCGGACCCCACCGACGACGGAAGGGCTCCCACAAGTCACGTCCTTGCGGGAGCCCTTCGTTGTGCCGCCTGCGAGTGAAGGTTGAGAAGACGATCACGAGCAGGACGTCTGTGCGGACGCGACTACGGCGTCACGGCGCGAGCAGCAGGCTGTCGCCGCGCTCCTTGGCGGCGGCGTAACGCCGAGCCACGTCCTGCCAGTTGACGACGGCCCACATGGCGTCGATGAAGTCGACCTTCTGGTTCTTGTACTGGAGGTAGAAGGCGTGCTCCCAGGCGTCGAAGACGAGGATCGGGGTCGAGCCCTGGCCGACGTTGCCCTGGTGGTCGTAGACCTGCTCGACGATGAGGCGCCCGCTGAGCGGCTCGTACGCCAGCACGCCCCAGCCGGAGCCCTGCGTCGTCGCCGACGCCTTGGTCAGCTGCGCCTTGAAGCCGGCGAAGGAGCCGAAGGACTCGGCGATCGCGTCGGCCAACTCGCCCACACCGTCCTTCTCCAGGGGCTCGCCACCGCCGTCGCCGGTCATGTTCTGCCAGTAGATGGAGTGCAGGATGTGGCCGGAGAGGTGGAAGGCCAGGTTCTTCTCCAGGCCGTTGATCGACCCCCACGTCTCCTTGTCCCGCGCCTCCGCGAGCTGCTCCAGCGTGTCGTTCGCCCCCTTGACGTACGCCGCGTGGTGCTTGTCGTGGTGCAGCTCGATGATCTCGGGGCTGATCACCGGCGCCAACGCCGTGTAGTCGTACGGAAGCTCCGGGAGCGTGTAAACCGCCATGTCCAACGTCCTCCGACGTTATTGCGAATAGTGTGCAGCTGCACGCTAGCAGTAGTAGCGATATCTTTTCGATCAGGCATTGGACCTAGGACCTCTGCGGTATCGCGGAGCGGCGGCCGGCGGGCGGGCGGGCCCGTTCACACCCGAAGACCCATCGCCGGCCGCGAGAAGGACGACGGTGTGAGCAGGTCCCCGCAGGCAACGCACCACGACACGACGACTCCGCAGGGGCCTCGGGCGCTGCTGCGCCGACACGGACCGAGGTGCACGCCGAGCCGGTTGCGCGTACCGACCCTGCTTTCCGCGTCGGATCTCCATCTGCCCGTCACGGAGGTCTGCGAGCAACTGACGTGCCCCGGGGGTGCCGTGCACCCGACCACGGTGTACCGAACCCTGGAGACCCTCACGGTGGCCGGCCTGACGCACGCGGTGCACGGCCCCGGCCCGACGCGATACGGCAGCACCGGGGATCCTCACCATCACACGGCGTGTCAGCAGTGCGGGCACGTCGCGGCGCTCGCGAGCGAGCACCTGGCGGAGGCGACGAGAAGCATCGAGGAGCTGACCGGGCTGCGGCCCGACTCCTCGAGATCACTGCTGGTCTACGGCCGATGCGCCAGCTGCTATGGATGACCGCCTGAAGGGGTGCGGGGCGCCGCCCTGGAACGGACGCTGTCAGGCGGGACGACGCCCCGCACCCGTGACGCGTCGGCAGCGGCGTTGGGATTCGACCAGCCGCCTTCGCGCGCTCGGGTACACATCACCCGCGCCTTATTGCACACTACTTGCAACAACTTTTCCAGTGCAGGAAGAGAGGGAGAAGAGGTGGGCATGGGACGCACGGCATCCCCGATCGTGCTGGGCATCGAGTCGTCCTGTGACGAGACCGGCGCGGGTCTCGTCCGGGACGGCCGGCTGCTCGGCCACGCGATCGCGTCGAGCATGGACGAACACGCCCGCTACAGCGGCGTCGTCCCCGAGATCGCCGCCCGCGCCCACGTCCACTCCGTACGCCCTGTCATCCAGCGGGTGAACCAGGCGGGACTCGCGCTGTCCGACATCGGCGCGGTCGCAGTCACCACCGGACCGGGCCTGCCGGGCGCGCTCCAGTTCGGGCTCGCCGGGGCCAAGGGCATCGCGTACGCGCTCGGGGTCCCGCTGTACGGTGTGCACCACCTCGCCGGGCACGTCGCCGCCGACACCTTGGAGCACGGTCCGCTGCCCGACCCCTCCATGGTCCTGATCGTCTCCGGCGGCCACACCTCCCTCATCCTCGTCCGCGACCTGGCCCGCGACCCGATCACCCACCTCGGCGACACCCTCGACGACGCCGCCGGAGAGTGCTTCGACAAGGTCGCGCGGGTCTTCGGACTGTCGTACCCGGGCGGTCCGGCCATCGACCGGGCAGCGCGCACGGGAGATACGAGGGCCGTCCCCCTTCCTCGCCCGCTACCCGGCTCGTACGACTTCTCCTTCTCCGGACTGAAGACGGCCGCCGCCCGCTGGGCCGAAGGACATGTCGGCCGGGAACTGCCGGTCGCCGGCGGGGCCGCCTCACTCCAGGAGGCCATCGCCGACGTACTGACCCGCAAGGCGGTCGCCGCCTGCGTCGAACACGGGGCCGGCACGCTGGTCGTGGTCGGCGCAGTCGCCGCGAACTCGCGGGTGCAGTCGCTGGCCGAGGAACGCTGCCGCGCCGCCGGCATCACGCTGCGCGTGCCGCCCCTCAGGCTGTGCACGGACAACGGCGCGATGATCGCCGCCGTCGGCGACCTCCTCGTACACGCCGGAGCCGAGCCCGCGCCGCTGGACGTGTCCATCAACACGTCGGCGCCCCTGGAGTACGCGGCCCTGCATCCCGTCGCGACCATCACGAGGGCGGTGGCGGTGTGATGACCATCCGGCTCTTCAAGGGCGCTGATCTCCTCGCTCACTCCGACGCCCTGTACGCCGTCTACGTCGACGCCTTCTGCGCCCCGCCCTGGAACGAGGACGAGGCGAAGGCGGCCGAGTTCATGGAGCGCTTGGTGCCCAACGTACAGCGGCCGGGCTTCACCGCCGCGCTCGCCTTCGCCGCGATGGAGACCACTGGTCCGCAGGTCATCGGCTTCGCCACCGCCTGGACCACCCTCGCCCCCTTCCCCACCGACCGCTGTTACCCCCAGGCCGGCGCGGGTCTCGGCCCCGAACGCACCGTCGACTGGCTGTGCGGGGCCCGCGAGATAGACGAGCTGGCCGTCCATGCCGACGCCCGGGGCACCGGTCTCGCCGCCGACCTCCTAAGGACCGTAGCCGAGGACGCTCCCGACGGCCGCTCCTGGCTACTCACCTCGATCCAGTCACCGCGAGCCATGTCCTTCTACCGCAACCAGGGCTGGACCCAGGCCACCCACCCCTCCCCCGACGGCAAGGGCATCGCCGTCTTCCTCGGCCCCGGCCACCCGGCCCGTTCCCTGGCCGCCCTGCCCCTGTAGACATCACCGAGTCCCGTCTTGCGCACCGCCGAGATCCGCCGCCGCGTCTCAAGAGCAGCCACCTGGACGTGACACCCTCCAGCACCCTCGTCGTCTCCCCCGCCCGCCAGGCCGGACGCATCGCACTGCCCTCCCACGCGGCCGAAGAGACGATGAACACCGGCCCGACTTCCTCCCCACCGAGTCTCGACTCGCGTAGAGCATCGTCCGACTTCGCCATTCTCAGCGGCACTCTCGCGACCGCTCCCCAATGTCGTCGCCGACCTGCAGTCCAGAGGGCCTCAGCACTCTGTCGTGGGCACACCCTCGCCACAAGAATCTCGCGGAATGAGCGGCAACAGTGGGTCACCCGGATCCGCACCTACATGTAGAACGCGTACCGCGCTTCGGGTTCGTACGTGTCCGGAAGGTCGCGCAGGGTGGCTCCGACTTCGCCGGCGAAATCGCACCGTGACAGGTAGCCGTTCGGCGAAGCGCGCGGAGTTCCAGTTCATTTTCGTCAGCAGCAGGACCTCGCGGAGCAGGTCCCGGGCGCTGGAGTCGCGAACATGGTCGGTGATCTGAACCGGTGCCGCCACGTGCCCGTGCGGGTAGCGGCCGAGTGACGGCACGTATCCGGTCGTGTAGAGGTAACGATGGTCGCCAAGGCTGACGCAGGTGCCGCGGGGCGGAGGGTATTCGCCGTGGCGCATCACGCGTACGCCGGTGGAGGGAGCCAGGGCCACCAGGTCGTACTCGTAGTCGCTGAGCGCGTCCTCGAAGCCCTCGCGTTCCGCAGCAAAGAACCGTCACGTCCGCGCCGTCGGACAGGCGGAGCCACTTCGAACTTACCGCAGCGCGTCTCCTACGGCAGGGAACGGGTGAGCCACACCAGTTCGCCACTGTCTTCGGTCGAGACGTGGTCGCGCTGGAACCCAAGCTTTTCGAGGACGCGAAACGATGGCGCGTTCCAGGGACGCACCGTCGACCAGAGCCGTTTCCGCCCAGTCGCGATCGCCGCGTCGAGCACCGCGGACGCCGCCTCGGTGGCATAGCCCTGTCCGTGCACGCGCCGGAACAGCTCATAGGCGATCTCCGGCTCGTCAACCGAAGCTCGACCGACAGTGAGCCCGCAATACCCGATGAAGTCGCCCACATCGCGGCGGATGACGGGCAGCAGAGCAATCCCTGTCAGTGCCGACGCAGCGCGCTGATCCTCTATCATCCGCCGGTTGTCCTCGATCGACGGCATGCCACCACCCCGTTCGGCTACGAGCACACGATGGGCGTCGACATCAGCCTCGGTCCACGGACGCAACGTCAGCCGAGCGGTATCGAGTTGAAGCGTCATCGGCGAATACGGCATGACGACACTCTATCGACGCCCCTCCCCGAGCCGGAGCAACTGAGACGGACAGCTGTGGTCTGTCTCAACCGAGCCCACGCACCTCACCAAATCCAGTTCACGCAGGTCAGCGGGACGCATCAAAAGGAAGCGGGTTGAATTCGTAGCCGTCGTGAGTGCCCACCGTCGCCGACCAGTACAGGCCGGATAATTCAGCTGCCCGCGGTACGAGGGGAACTCCCGCACCGGACACACGTCCTCGACCCGAGCGGACGCCCTCGCAGCAAACCACCCGCCGGCCGCGTCCCCAAACTCACAGGGCAATACATCTGGCTCCTCAGAAGTGGGTGGCGACCCCGAAGACTCGGCGTAGTTGAGCCATGTCATGTCGATCGCGGTCCGTGGGCTCGTATCCCTGATGGAAGTAGACCTGCTGCTCGGCAGACAGACACGGGACATCCATCCCCTCAATGGTCCCCGTCACGAAGCACGAGGGGGGATAGGCGAAAGGACGTTCCGGTTCGGGTGACGCCTGCACCGCCGAGCCGTCACCTCCAAAGACGAGAGGATGAAGGTCGATCTCACGGCCATCCGGAGCCGTGACGACGAATCGAATGGGCCTCCAGCTCAGGCTCTCCACGAAACCCGCCTCAAAGAGAGCTGCCACCACAGCAGCCTCCTGGTCCTGCCGGTGCATCAGGTCCAAGTCGCGATGGTCTCGGGTCTGTTCGCCGATCAGAGCATCGATCCCCCATCCTCCACCGATCCAGACCTCTACCTCTGCCCGTCGCAGCAGGGCCAGGACAGACAACACGTCTTCAGCCGTCATCACGCGACGCAGGCTAGAGCCGATCACCTGGGACAGCGAACGAATTCCTCAACGGCTGCCAAGCCCGGTCAGGACCGTCCTCCCGAGCCAACAAGGAAACTGCCACCTTCACTGAGAACGCTGGAGGCCAGCGTCTCAGCATCCTGACGGAGCCAGCTCAGGGCCCACCGACCCCGACATGATCGACGAGACGCGTCCCCGGAACCCGTGAAGCGGTAGCTGAGACGACCTCCCAGACGCCCCTATGACGGGGGGACAGCGCATGCCCGTGGCTCGCCTGCCATCAGCGTACGGACGCGGCCCCGTCTACGCCGGACCCGCGCCGGAGCAAGCCGACGGGGTCCTCAGGTGTCACAGCCCCTATGGCGGGGTGCTGGTTGCAGCTGTTTGACCAGGTGGAAGACCTCCCGGGCCGCATAGCGCTTGAGGCAACGGACGATTTCACGCCGGGTCTTGCCCTCCTTGATCCGACGCTCGTAGTAGACCTGAGTGCGCGGATCAACCCGCAGCCGGGTGAACACGATGCGATGGAGCGCGGCATTTGCCTGACGGCGCGGAACTGCCGGCGTCCCGAGGAACGCTCGACAGGACTGACCCCGCACAAAGCGGCGAAGGACGCCTCACTGTCCAGGCGTTCCGGATTGTCCCCCACCGTGATCAGCAAGGCGACGGCCGTGTCCGGACCGATCCCCACCACATCGAGCAGCTGCGGGGCATGACATTTCACGAGGCGAGCCAGACGAGCGTCCACATCCCGGATCTGCTCGGAGAGCTGCCCGATCCGGTGAGCCAGCAGACCCAGCGTGATCCGAGTGGCCTGCAGCACCGACTCTTCGCCGACATCCTCGCGACCGCTCACGTCGGTGAACCGTGCACAGGTACGGAAGAGTTCGGCATTGCCCAGGCCGACCAGCTCTTCTCCAAAGGCGGGATCGGCGATGACGAGAACGGCCTTGAGCTGGTTGATGGTCTGGGTTCGGGCTTTGACAGCCGACGCCTTCGTGAGTTTGTACATCCTGGCGATCTGCACCGGCCCGTCGCCCGATTTGGCCCGCGCGCAGGCCCGCCCGCTCAATACGGCTCGCGCCGCGTTCTGGGCATCGAGCGGATCCGATTTGCCGCGCCGACGGCGATCCGCCCGGTCCATCCAGTTCACATCAAACACGTCCACGCCCTGGGCCAGCAGATAGCGCGACAGGGATGCCCCGTAGGAGCCGGTCCCCTCCACCCCGGCCCGCCTCACGGCTCCCGACCTCCTGGCCCACTTCAGCAGATCCCGATATCCGGCAGCGGTGGCACGGAACTCGTCGGTGGCCAGGACTGCCCCCGTCAAGGAAAGCACCGAAGCCACATGGGCATCACGATGTGCATCCACTCCCAACACCACTTCCCCCGCAGGGCGGCGACGGCGAGACTTCGGAGCAGGCGACGTACTGGACGTGGTCGAATTCGCCATACTCGATCCCTTCCCGGTCTTATGACATGGTGCGTTGCCGGTACCGGACCGCGTCGGGCGGTCAGAATCGTGAGGACGCCACAGCGATCGGCAGGCCCCTATCGGGACACGCCCCGCCAGTCCGGTACCGACAACGCACCATCCCCGGCCAACGGCCGACACTGTGACAGCGGGACACTTCGGTCAGAAATATCATGAGTCAGGCCCTGGGCCCGGGACAGCACCCGCCCATCCTCCCGCTGCCATCTCCCCCGCGCCCAGGGGCCGCAGAAGATGCTCAATCCCCCTCACGCAACACCCCGGAACCTGATCCCAACCGGCCACAACAGCGCAAGCAGACAAGCGGCGCGTTCAAAACCAGGTTCACGACGCCAAGGTGAGAGCGCGGCCTGCTATGGCGGCGCCGCGATGGTCCGATCAAGCCCGGAGCGACAGGCCCCGACGACCCCGCATTCGCCTGCCAGTCGCCACCAAGGTGCCGTGCCACCGGACGCAGATCATCTCCTCGCGCCGGGCTTCAAGCCGGTCATGGACCAGCCAGCGGCGCCTGCCCCGCCAACGACGCGGCCAGCGCCACCGGATCACGGAAGGCCGAGTCATCCGGGTGGGCGCTCGGGTGCGGGTTCAGGGGAACGGGGCTCGTCACCGGCGGAGCCTGTTTGCTCTCTCGGCCCCGCCCTCCGCCCTGCCCTGCGGAATCTTGAACGGATCTTTACTGCCGCTTGACGCTGCTCTCAGCTGCGGAACCTGCCCTCCACTTAGGGTTTTTGGGCTGGTGAGCCAACTGAGGGGACGGGGGGCAACACCATGGGCGACAAGGGCAGTGGCGGCGACGGCGAGATACTCGACATCAAGATCGCCGAGCTGAAGAAGACGGCCCCGCATTTCCACACGCACAGCACCGATCTCGCCAAGGCCCTGACCAAGCTCAAACTGGCACTGTCGGCGGCCGGTTCGCCGTGGGGCGACGACGATCAGGGCCACGCCTTCCACAAGGCGTACGGCCCGAACGTGAAGAAGATCGAGAACGCCTCCGACATCCTCGCCCAGGGCCTGGCCAGCATCCACAAGGCGATGA
This sequence comes from Streptomyces sp. NBC_00076, assembly GCF_045041235.1. Lineage (NCBI taxonomy): Bacteria > Bacillati > Actinomycetota > Actinomycetes > Kitasatosporales > Streptomycetaceae > Streptomyces > Streptomyces sp. NBC_00076. The sequence continues at coordinate 8,453,941 of NZ_CP108242.1, read as the reverse complement.
CGGACATGGCGGACGGCCACATCGACAACGAAGAACTCGTCCGCTCGATGTTCAGCAAGATCAAGGCCACCCCGCACGACGGAAACGGCGCCCAGCAGTGAGTGGTGCCGCCGACAAGGCCAAGGAGATCGTCCAGGACGTCACCGGCATGTGGTGGCCGGATGCCGACGAGGGTGGGCTGCGCGACGCGGCCAAGGCGTGGCGAGACTTCGCCGACGACATCGAAGAGGTGACGGCCGCGGCGAACAAGTCCGCCCGCGGCATCATCGAGCACAACAAGGGCGAGGCGATCTCCGCCTTCGACGACCCGTATTGGCGTCGCTACTACTACGACGGCCACGGCTGGCTCCAGGACGTGATCGACGGCGCCCGTGACATGGCCAAAGCGCTGGACAAGTACGCCGACGTCGTCCATGCCGCCGTCAAGCGCCTGGAGCACGAGCTGGAGATCGTCGGCGCGACGATCATCGCCGGCACGGCACTGGCCGTCTCCACCTTCGGCATCTCCGAGGCCGCCGCGGCGGCGGCCACCGCCACCATCGTGGAACTCGCCGCGACCCTCGGCGTCACCGTCTCCACCGAGATCGCCACCATCGCCGCTACGACCCTCGCCACCGCCGCCTTCGCGGGCATCGAGTCTGTCACCGTCGACCTGGCCCTCACCCAGCCGATGTCCATCGCCCTGGGCGAGAGCAACGGCCTCAGCCTTGACGAGGCACGCCAAGCCACGCTCTACGGAGCCCTCACCGGCGGCGCTTTCGGTGGCGCGGGCGCCACCGTGAGGGCCGTGCGGGGCGCCGGCGGATGGACAGAACTGCTGGGTGGCGTCCGCGTCCCCGGGCTCGAACCCCAGGTCGCACTGCCCGGCGGACTGACGGCAAGTGCCGACGACCTCGGCCTGCTCATGAAGGGCGACGGCGAACCCAACGCCTGGCCACGCAACAAACGCAAGGGTGCGCAGAAGCCGAAGTACACGACAGACCTCGCAGCGGACGAAGGCAAGAACGGCGCGCATACCGGCGCCCGTCACGTCGAGGTCACCACCCGGGACCTCCGGGCCCGCCTGCGCGGGGACCCCGAACTGGACGCCGCCTCCCGGTACATCGACCACGCCTCGGCCCAGAAGCACACCCAGGCGGTAGTCCTCAAGCGGCAGAAGCAGATCGAGGACTGGTTGAACAACGGAAAGCCGGCGGGGAAGAAGGACTTCTCGGCCGAGCTGGGAGAGCCCACCGGAATGAGCTTGTCCCGCACCCACTTCAAGAACGGACTGCCCCCAGAATGGGTGACGGGGGCGAAAGTCGTCCTCAAGAAGGACCCGACCGTCCCTCTGGGCTACCGCGTCCTGACCTCCTACCCCGAAGCCACCTCGTAAGACCGCAACCAGACAGGTCCACAGCCCATGGCGCCCATCCACGACCGCTTCACGGAACTGCACAACCTCCTGCAGGCGTACGAATGGAGCGGCAACACATTCGACGACACGATGGAAGCACCCGGCGCAGCGCTCACCTCGTACCTGCGTGTCGTCGCGGCCAAACCCCAGCGTGCGGAAGCCGCAGTACGCGAGCTCGACGATCTGCTTGCCGTCGGCCTGTTCAGCGACGAGGTAGCCGACGACGTCGACCTCCTTCCGCACATCGAACCGCCGTCAGGCGTGAGCGTCGAGGACTGCCTGCGGGTCATCCGCCATCACCTCAGCCACTTCCTCGCGAAGCCGCCGGCCGACGGTTCCACCCACCGCCCGCAGACTGTCTGGGAGTGGCGTGAGCGGTTCCCCGCACTCGCCCACCTTCTGGGGTCCTACTTCCACCAGGACTTCTCCGCCGAATACCAGTCGCACGCTGAGGCCGTCGACGACTACCTGGCCCTGGAGTCCCCGGAGGACCACCGAGCCGCGGCCACGGACATCGACGCGTTCATCGCAGCCAACCCGAACGACGACGACCTGACCGAAGCCGCCCGTGTACTCGGTCTGCGCATCGCGCCTCCAAAGGGAGTTCCGCTGCGCCAGTGGCTCATCGACATCAGGGACATCCTCACTCACCACACTGCCGCCTGATCCCGCCCGGCGCGGCCGTCAGCGTGGTGCCCCGGTACTCGCCCCCCAACGGATCTCTACCCCCCATGATCCGCTCAAGTCACCGCTGGCCAGGCGGGCCCGTCACCCGCCAGCGTCCGTCGCTCCCTGTTCCGCCCTCGCGAGGGCTTGCAACCGAACGGAGCGCACAACCGCGAACGCGCCCACCGCCGTGTCCCCCAGAGCCCCGGCTGACGCGCGCCAACCGGGGTTCTGCATCGCCTGTCCTGTCACACGCGTGTCACGAACACCATCGACGCACCCGGACCGCAAGGACCCCGCCTACGCAACCGGCATCGTTTCGGACCACGTGGACGTCAGAAGACGGTTCCGACTACCTGTGCCACGTCGTGCCGAGCGACGGGCCGAGGATGAGCACCGGGGCGTCGTCCGGGCCGTCGAACCGGTACTGGAGGGCAGGGGTCTTCGTCTCGCTCACCGCTCCACGCTAACCGCCGCTTCTTGCCTTCCGGCCCCTGGGCCCCCAGTCCTCACACCCGCCCCCCGGACATCGCCGGGAAACTCTCACACCGCCTTCACCGAATGCCGGACAAAGGGGTCGAGGTGACGGCGGCATCCGTCTCAGAGTTCGCCGAGTTCGCCCGGTGCTCCCAGGCCCGTCAAGGCGCCGACCGGGTCCAGGTCGGGGGTGCCACGGGGCCACCAGTCGTCGTGACCCGGTTCCGATTCGTAGGCGTACCAGAGTCCGTCGCGGCCCAGGCGGAGCTGGACGTGGCCGCGGGGGTGGGTGAGGTGGTTGTGCCAGGGCCGGAAGGCCGGGAGATCGGCGGCGAGGAGGAGCGGGCGGGCCCGGTCGAAGCGGCCGGCCGGCGGGTCCCAGGGCTCTTCGAGGACGCTGAGTCCTTCCAGGCCGCCCTGACGCCAGGCGGCGACCGCGCGTGCCAGGTCGGCGGGAGCGCGGCCGGCGGCGGTGGCCAGCGAGGAGTAGAGGGTGCGGGTGCCCGCGGTGAGCCCGGAACCGGGGCGGGCCGCGGCGAGTCGTACGGCGTCCTGCCACAGGGTCAGGTCGCCGACCGGGTCACGGCCGGTGGCGAGCATCGCGTGGGCTCTGGCCGCCGCGTCGGTCGCCAGTTGGTCCAGGGCGAAGGGGTCCGGGCCGCCGGAGGTCGCGGGGTACACCGGCGGCTGGCCCGGGTGCGGGGGCACCGGCGGCGGCATCGGAAGCGGCGGGAGGCGACGGGGCGCGAGGGCTTCCGTGGCCCGCACGCCGGGCACGGGTGCCGGTCCCTGTTCCTGGGCGGCGCGGGCCGCGCTGGCGGCGCTGAGACGGGACAGGGCGTCGAGCAGTCCGCGTTCGCCGCGTCCGCGCAGCAGAAGCAGGACGAAGGGATCTGCGTCCAGCAGACGGGCGGTCTGATAGCAGAGGGCGGCGGCGTGTTTGCAGGGGTGACCGGAGTCGGGGCAGCTGCAACGGGGGTCCAGGTCGCCCGGGCCCGGGAGCAGCGGCACGTCGGCGTCGGCCAGGGTGTGGGGCATCTCCTTGTCGAGGAGCGCGGCGATGTCCGCGGAGCGTGCGGCGGCTCGGTGCAGGAAACTGTCCCAGTCGGCGTCGTCGAGCGTGCGCAGCCGTACCTGGACGCGGTACGGCCTGGGGCGGCTGCCCTGCACGTAGGCGAGCACGAGCCCCGGCGTGACCGTGATGGCGTCCACGTGCCCCTGCTCGGCGTACGCACGACCCCGCGCCAGCCGTTTGGCGTCCAGCGCGCCCTCTTCCAGCGCGGCTACCCAGGCGTTGCCCCACCAGGTCTCGGCGAACCCGGCGCCGTCCGAGGGCCGGGGCGGGAACGCGGGGAACGTACGCCGCAGTTCGTTGTCACGGGCGGGGGCCGCCATGGAGCGGGGATGGCGGGGTGGGGCGGGCGGGGGCGAGGAAGCCGTGCTTGCGGGCGACGGAGGCGGGGGCGAGGAAGCCGTGCTTGCGGGCGACGGAGGCGGGCCTGGGGTCGGACTGGTGCGGGCGGCGTCGGTGTTTCCGGTGATCGGGTCAGGCGTCGGCGTTCCGGCGGGCGGACCTGCCTGCCTCGTACCGGGGTCACCGTCGCGGTCCGGCTTCGGTGAGGCCGCGGTGTCGGACAGCCGGAAGCCCTCGGACGCCTGCATCCCACGATGCGAACCCGCCCACGGCGAACGAGAGCCGTCACCGCAGTCGCCGTCGGCGTCCGGTCCCTGCGCTCCGGCGGGCGAACCCGCCGACCCCGAGCCGGAGTCGCCACCGGAGTCAACACCGGAGTCCTCCTCCCCCGGGTCCGCGGTGTCGGGCATCCGGAAAGCGTCTGCCAGCAGCGCCCGTATGTCGCGCGCTCGCTGCTCGGCGACCTGTTCGGCCTCGGCCGCGCCTGTACGTGCCCGGCCGGTGGCCGAGGTTCGCCCCGGTCGGCGCGCGGTATCGCCCCGGAAGCGTGCGGCCTTGCGCTCGGAAGGCATCGCATCGCCATGAGCCTGCCGAGCCTCACTGCGCGCGGCGCGCAATGCCTCGCGCACGACATCCGCGGGGCGCGCGTCCCGTGGCCGGGACCCTTCGGCCTCGGCCTCCACCTCTGGCACCTCGGATGTCTCTGACGCCTCTGATGCCTCGGGGCGGGGCTGTGCTGTACCCCCGGTGCCGTCCGTCGCCCCGCCGACGGCGTCCTTCGCCACTGGATGTTCCTCTGCGGCCGGACCCGCATCGCGTCGAGCGGCAACGGCCTGTCGGAGGGCCGCGCGCGCGGCGTCTGCGGGACGGGCTCGGGACGATGAGGGCTTCCCGGGACCGCCGGGTCCGGCAGGACCGCCGGGTCCGGCAGGACCGCCGGGTCCGGCAGGACCGACAGGACCGACAGGACCGGCGGGCCCTTCGGGCTTCGCGGCTTCGACTGGCGTCTCGGACGCCGTGATGTTGTTGCCCGCACCGGATTCGTCGGTCGGGGTCGCCACCTCGGTCAGTTCAGCCGCCTCGGTCACCTCGGCCCCGTCGGACGCCTCCGCGGCTTCGGGCGCCGCAGGCTCCCCCGACGCCGAACACCGTCCGGACGGCCCAGACATCCCCGGCACCCCCGGCACCCCCGGAGCCCCAGGCACTCCCCGCACCCCCGGCACCCCCAGAGCCGTCGCCCCCTCGTGCACCGCCGGTTCCTCGTCCCCTGCGAACGGTGTCGACGACCCGTCGGTGTGCGCCGCCGTCTCCCGGTCGGCGTTCTCCCGCGCCTCCCGCAGGGCCCGGCGCGCCGCGTCGGCGGGGCCGGACATCATGACGTTCTCCGGAGCGAGACCAGGTCGGTGAGCTCGCGGTCGGTCAGTTCCGTGAGGGCCGACTCGCCGGAGCCGAGGATCGCGTCGGCGAGGGCTCGCTTGGCCTCCAGCATCTCCGCGATGCGGTCCTCGACCGTGCCCTCGGTGATGAGACGGTGGACCTGAACCGGCTGGGTCTGGCCGATGCGGTAGGCGCGGTCGGTGGCCTGTTCCTCGACGGCGGGGTTCCACCAGCGGTCGAAGTGGACGACATGTCCCGCGCGGGTGAGGTTCAGACCCGTGCCGGCCGCCTTCAGCGACAGCACCAGGACCGGAGTCGCCCCGCTCTGGAAGCGGTCCACCATGCGTTCGCGCTCCGGCACCGGTGTGCCGCCGTGCAGGAGGTCGACGGGGACCGCTCGGGCGGCCAGGTGGGAGCTGATCAGCCGGGCCATCCCCACGTACTGCGTGAAGACGAGCGCCGAGCCGTCCTCGGCCAGCAACGTGTCCAGCAGTTCGTCCAGCAGGGCCAGCTTGCCGGAGCGGGCGGCGAGCCGATCACCGGCCGTCGGCGGGACGTCCTCCTTCAGGTACAGCGCGGGGTGGTCGCAGATCTGCTTCAGCGCGCCCAGCAGCTTCAGCACCATGCCCCGGCGGGCGATGCCCTGCGCCGTCTCGATGGCCAGCAGGGACTCGCGGACCACCGCCTCGTACAGCGCGGCCTGTTCGCGGGTGAGCGGGACGGGGTGGTCGGTCTCGGTCTTGGGGGGCAGCTCGGGGACGATGCCGGGGTCGGACTTCTTGCGGCGCAGGAGGAAGGGGCGCACCAGGCGGGCAAGCCGGGCGACCGCCTCCTCGTCCTCGCCGTTCTCCACCGCGCGGGCGTGCCGGGCACGGAAGGACTTCAGGGGGCCGAGGAGTCCGGGTGTCGTCCAGTCCAGCAGCGCCCACAGTTCGGAGAGGTTGTTCTCGACCGGTGTGCCGGTCAGGGCCACGCGTGCGGGGGACGGGATCGTGCGCAGGGCCTTCGCCGTGGCCGAGTACGGGTTCTTGACGTGTTGTGCCTCGTCGGCGACGACCATGCCCCAGCGCTGCTCGACCAGTCGTGGCGCCGTGGACCTCATGGTGCCGTATGTGGTGAGGACGAAGCCGCCGGCATCGAGGTCGTCCAGGCTGCGGTCCGGGCCGTGGAAGCGGCGGACGGGGACGCCGGGCGCGAACCGGGTGATCTCCCGCTGCCAGTTGCCGAGCAGGGAGGCCGGGCAGACGACGAGGGTGGGCTCCTGCCGGGCCCGGCGCAGATGCAGGGCGATGACGGTGATCGTCTTGCCCAGTCCCATGTCGTCGGCCAGGCAGCCGCCCAGGCCCAGGGAGGTCATGAGGTCGAGCCAGGCCAGTCCGCGGAGTTGGTAGTCACGCAGGGTGGCGCGCAGACCGGCGGGCGGTTCGGCCGGGCGCAGTCCGGCCGTGAGGCGGTCACGCAGGGTGGCCAGGGCACCGACCGGTACCGCCTCCACCGTCTCGCCGTCGACCTCCGCGCTGCCGGTGAGGGCGACGGAGAGCGCGTCGACCGGGTCGAGCAGGCCCAGTTCGCGCTTGCGGGCCTTGCGGACGAGTGCCGGGTCGACCAGTACCCACTGGTCCCGGAGGCGGACGACGGGGCGGTGTGCCTCGGCGAGCGCGTCCATCTCCGCTTCGTCGAGCGGGTCGCCGCCGAGCGCCAACTGCCAGCGGAACCGGAGCAGTTCCTCGCTCTCGAAGAAGCCGGTCCCGTCGGTCGCCGAGCCCGGCGCGGGTCGGACGACCGCGGCCGCGCTGAGGTCCTGTGCGAGGTCCCGGGGCCAGTGCACGGCGACCCCGGCCGCCGCGAGCCGGGTCGCGGCCACGCCGAGCAGATCGCCCAACTCCTCGTCGGACAGGGCCAGTACGTCGGGCACGTCCTGTTCGGCGAGCCGGTCGAGCGGCGGCCAGACGCGGGCCGCACGCCGCACTGCGAGGGCGGCGTCCACGCGCGCGCGGGGGCCGAAGGCCGCGTCCGCCCGGCCCGCCCACAGATCCGCCGCGTCCGTCATGAGGGTGGGGTCGGCGAGGCTGTGCACCTGGACGATCGCGGCGCCCGCGCTGCGTACACCGTCGCCCGAGTCGTCGAACAGGTCGTACGCCGACAGGTCGAGGCGCAGCGAGATCCGCACGCCCGCGTCCATGCCGGCGGCGACTTCCGCGGCCCAGTCCTGCGCGTCGGGCAGACGCTGGGGCTCGCGCGCCGCGAACGGCCTTCCTGAGGCGTAGGGCGCGGCTGGGGTGCGGGGCAGGGTGTCCGCCACCGCGTCCAGGAAGGAACGCATCAGCGCTTCCGGTTCGGGCAGCCGGATCGGGCCCGGGCCGGACAGCGGGACCGCGTGGCCCTCGTACGGCAGGGCGGCGGCGACCGCGCGCAGGTGGGCGATGTCGTCCGGGTCGAGGGGGCCGGCCCGCCAGGCGTCGTGTCCGGTGGCCGTCAGGCCCGGGAGCAGACGGCCGCGGGCGGTGAGCCGCAGCGCGTGCAGCGCGGCGGCGCCCCAGCAGGCGGTGGCGGGATGGGCGGCTCGGTCCCGGCGTGCGCGCACGAGCAGGGGCAGGGCCTCGCCGAGGGGCAGCGACAGTGCGGGGGCGGTCCTGCGGCGGACTCCGGCACCATGCCGTCGTACGACGGTGATCTCGGTGCGGGCGACGGGCAGCTCGCCGTCCTCCGGGTCCCAGAACGCGACGCGGCCGTCGCGGGGCAGGGGTGCGGGCAGGAAGACGGCGGCGAGCCGGAGGGGGACGGTGTCCGCCGCCCGCTCGGCCACCGAAGCCGTGTCGCTCATACGTCCTGCCACCTCCCGCCCGTGTGTCGGATCAGTCGTCTTCGACTCTACGGGCGGGGTCTGACACTCGGCTCCGGCGACCGGTCGGAGCCCCCTTGTCACGGGACCGTGCGCGAGACGACGTACACCATGGGGGACGCCGGGTTGGACAGGTTGACGACGATGTCCTGAGTGGGGGCCGGGTTCTTCTGCCTGTGGACGAGGCCCGACCAGGGGCCGGGGGTCTTGAAGGACCAGCCGGTGATGTGCTGGTCCCGGGCGCTGACGGTGATCTTGCCCTGCTTGAGGTCGCCCCGGTTCACACCCACGCCGGTGAGGAAGGCGTCCAGGCCCGCGCTCGAGGTGCGGAACTGGGCGTACAGACGGCTGGTCTTCCAGTTGTTGGTCTCGTAGTACGCGATCTGGTCCGCGGGGTGCGGGATCGGCACCTGGTACAGCCGGCGCTGGACCTTGGAGGGCCAGCCGGCGGTGAGGCCGGTCGCCGAGTACTTCGCCTCCTTGTCCTTGCCGCTGTCGCGGCTCTGGTTGGCGGAGATCACCAGATAGCCGGCCGGGACGCCGATCAGGAGCACGATGATGCTCAGTGTCAGCGCCCTGCGGCGGATCATGTGCCGACGGCCCTCGGCCGGCGGCTCGTCCGAGGCCGACGAGACCTGATGGGGGAGCGCAGGGGTCACGCGGACCCCTGCGACGGGCGGCGAGCCTCCACGTACCGCTCGTACCGCTCGTGGCGCTCCACCCGGCGGCGGTTGGCGCGCCGGAAGCGGCGGGCGACGAGGCGGGCGAGGTCGGCGGCACCGACCATGCCGGCCTCGGGGCCGAGCTGGGCGCGGGCGATGCGGGCCTCGGGGCGGTAGCCGCGCCCCGTGAGCTGCCGCTTGAAGGCGTCCCGCGCGGGGCCGATCAGCAGGTCGTCGGCGGCCGAGACGCCGCCGCCGATCACGAAGCAGGACGGGTCGAGGGCGGCGGCCAGGTTGGCGATGCCGACGCCTAGCCACTGTCCGATGTCCTGGAGCAGTTCGATGCACATGGCGTCGCCGTCGCGGGCCAGCTCGGTGATCATCGGGCCGGTGATGTCGGCGATGCTGCCCTTGACGTGCTCGATGATCCCGTACGCCACCGGGGAGTCGGCCGCGGCCAGTTCGCGGGCCTCCCTGACCAGCGCGTTCCCGGAGCTGTACTGCTCCCAGCAGCCGCGGTTGCCGCACGGGCAGCGGTGCCCGCCGGGGACGACCTGCATATGGCCGAACTCCCCCGCGACGCCGTACTTGCCGCGTTTGACCTGGCCGTCCTCCAGGATCGCGCCGCCGATGCCGGTGCCGAGCGTGATCATGACGAGGTGGTCCTCGCCGCGGCCGGCGCCGAAGCGCCACTCGGCCCAGGCGGCGGTGTTGGCGTCGTTGTCGACGAGGACGGGGACCGCGAGACGGCCGGCGATGCGGTCACGCAGGGGTTCGTTGCGCCAGGACAGGTGGGGTGCGAAGAGCACACGGTTGCGGTCGGCGTCGACCCAGCCGGCCGCGCCGATGCCGACCGCGTGCACGTCGTGCCGGTCGGACAGGTCCAGGACCAGCTCGCAGATGGTGTCCTCGACCACCTTGGGGCTCTTGGACTTGTCCGGGGTCTCCGTGCGGAGCATCTCCAGGATGTTGCCGTCGGCGTCGACGACGCCCGCCATCACCTTGGTGCCGCCGATGTCGATGCCGACCGTGGGCACTCGGGGGGCGGTGAGGTGCGAGCGGCGCTCCCTCGTGCCGACCGTGCGGAGCGCTGTCGCGCGGCGGGAGCCGATGGGGGCGCTGAAGTTGCCGTAGGTGCTCATCGCGCCCGATTCTGCCGCACGCTCACGCTGTGTGCGGCATGGGGGCGCAATGGACCGGTTCCTGTGGATGTCGGAGTGCGGGTGAGCGGGCCGGGCGCCGGCCGGCGACGGACACGCAGACACCGGTCGCCTTGTCCGGACATTGCGACGAACCCGGGGCGTCTGTGGACACCTCAGGGGCGTACGAGCAACTGGAACTCGAAGGAGTAACGGGTCGGCCGGTAGGTGTGATCGCCGAACTCGACCGCCCGGCCGGTGTCGTCGAACGTGGTGCGCTGCATGGTGAGCAGCGGGGCGCCCGCCTCCTCCGCGAGCCGCTCGGCCTCGGTGGCGGTGGCCGCGCGGGCTCCGATGGACTGGCGGGCGCTGTGCAGGGTGATCCCCACGGAGCGCATCATCCGGTAGAGGCCGGTACTCTCCAGCTGTGCGGTGTCCAGGTCCATCAGACCGGGCGGCAGGTAGTTGCACAGGTACGCCATCGGCTCGCCGTGCGCGAGACGCAGCCGTTCCACCTGGTGTACGTCGCTTTCCTCGGCCACACCGAGGGCGGCCGCGATCTCCGCGGGCGCCGGGACGACCGTGTTGACGAGGACTTTCGTCGCGGGGCGCTGGCCGGCCGCCTCCAGGTCGTCGAAGAGGCTGCTGAGCTCCAGCGGGCGCTTGACCTGGCTGTGCACGACCTGGGTGCCGACACCCCTGCGGCGCACCAGCAGACCCTTGTCGACGAGCGACTGGATGGCCTGGCGCACGGTGGGACGTGACAGACCGAGCCGTGCCGCGAGCTCGATCTCGTTGCCCAGCAGGCTGCCGGGGGTGAGCGCTCCGTGCTCGATCGCGGCCTCCAGCTGCTGGGACAGCTGGAAGTACAACGGCACGGGACTGCTGCGGTCCACGCGGAGATCGAGCGTCACGGTCGGGTCCACTCCTGGTTTCGGCACGGGCCGAGCGTAGCTCCGTGCGTGGTTGACGGGAAGTTGTGAAGTTTGATTGTCCGGACATACGCATTGACATCACGGCACGTCCGCACGCACTTTGTTCACATGCGCATCGGAGTCATCGGTACGGGTCGCATCGGCACCATTCATGCGAACACCCTCAGCCAACACCGGGAGGTCGGCTCCCTGATCCTCACGGACGCGGACCCGGCACGGGCCCAGGAGCTGGCACACCGGCTGGGCGAGACGGCGGCGCCGGGGGTGGACGAGATCTTCCGGTGGGGCGTGGACGCCGTGGTGATCACGACATCGACGTCGGCGCACGCCGAACTGATCGGTCGGGCAGCACGCTCGGGGCTTCCCGTGTTCTGCGAGAAGCCGATCGCCCTCGACCTCGCCGGCACCTTACAGGCGATCGGCGAGGTCGAGACGGCGGGCACCGTCCTGCAGATGGGGTTCCAGCGCCGCTTCGACGCGGGCTACTCCGGGGCGCGCGAGGCGGTCGGCTCGGGGCGGCTCGGGCGGCTGCACACCGTGCGGGCGCTGACGTCCGACCAGGCGCCGCCGCCGGCCGCGTATCTGCCGGTGTCCGGCGGGCTGTACCGGGACACCCTGATCCACGACTTCGACATCCTGCGCTGGGTGACGGGGCGCGAGGTCGTCGACGTGTACGCCGCCGGGTCCGACGCCGGTGGGGCGATGTTCCGGGAGGCGGGCGACGTCGACACGGGGGCGGCGCTGCTCACCCTGGACGACGGCACGATCGCGACGGCCACCGCGACGCGGTTGAACGGGGCCGGGTACGACGTGCGGATGGAGCTCGCCGGGGAGCTGGACCAGATCGTGGTGGGCCTGGACGACCGTACGCCGATCGCGTCCACCGAGCCGACCGGGCCGCCGGCCGCGGACAAGCCGTGGACCGGGTTCCTGGAGCGGTTCGGGCCCGCCTACGAGGCCGAGCTGCGCGCGTTCGTCGATGTGGTGCGGGGCGGGCGACCCAACCCGTGCGACGGCCGGGAGGCCCTGCAGGCGTTGCGGATCGCCGAGGCGTGTGAGGTGTCGCGGCGGGAGAGACGGGCCGTGGGGCTGACGGAGATCCTGGGCGGGGACTGGCCGATGGCGGGCTGAGCGAACGCCTGACGCGTAGCCGCTCACCGGGCGCTACCAGCGCACCGGCAGGCTGCGCAGCCCGCGGATCAGCATGCCGGGAAGCCAGTCGCCGGGGTGACCGTCGAGGGCGAGGGCGGGGGCGCGCTCCAAGAGGGAGCGGATCGCCGTGCGCGCTTCCAGGCGGGCCAGCGGGGCGCCGACGCAGAAGTGGATGCCGTGGCCGAAGGCGACGTGGCCGCGGGTCTCCCGGCGGATGTCGAAGCGGTCCGGGGCAGGGTAGCGGGAGGCGTCCCGGTCGGCCGAGGCGAGGCTGATCATCACTGTGTCGCCCCGCTCCACGGGCGTGTCACCGATCTCCAGGGGCTCGGCGGCATACCGGAACGTGGCGTTCTCCACCGGGCCCTCGTAGCGCAGAATCTCCTCGACGGCGCCGTCCATCAGGCTCATGTCGGCTCGCAGGGCGGCGAGTTGATCGGGGTGGGTGAGCAGCGCGTGGACTCCGCTGGTGATGAGGTTGACCGTCGTCTCGTGGCCGGCGATCAGCAGGATGAAGGCCATGCCCCGCAGTTCCTGCGGGGAGAGGCGGTCGCCGTCCTCGGCGGTGGTGCGTATCAGGTCGCCGAGGAGGTCGCCGCTCGGTCCGGCCCGTCGTTTGTCCTCGATCAGATCGGTGAGGTACTCGGAGAGCCGCAGCACGGACTCGTACTCGGTGTCGCCGTCGGTGGGTGCGACCACTTCGGTCGACATCTTCCGGAACTCGGTGCGGTCCCTCTCGGGCACTCCGAGGAGCTCGCAGATCACGGTGATCGGCAGCGGATAGGAGAGCGCCTCCACGAGGTCGGCGCGGCCGTGCGGCAGCATCGCGTCGAGCAGGTCGTCGGTGATCTGCTGGATCCTCGGCCGCAGTTCCTCCACCCGGCGCATGGTGAAGGCTCGCGTGACGAGCCCGCGCAGCCGGGTGTGCTCGGGCGGGTCGGCGCCCAGCAGATACCTGCCGATCAACTCCTCGTCGAGGAACAGCGCTCCCAGTCCGCGGCTGTCCTTGGACAGCCGGGAGTCGGCGAGCGCCGCGCGCGCCTCCTCGTGCCCGACGACGAGCCAGGTCCAGTAGTCGGCGCGGGATCCGGGCGGTCGCACCCGGTGGACCGGGCCGCGGGCGCGCAGGCGCCCGTACACGGGATGCGGGTCCGTGCGGAACGCGTCGCCGTGCTCCCCCAGGTCGATCACTTCTGTCATGGCTCCCCCTTCCGCCTCTGTGTCAACGCCCGGCCGTCGCGGTTAGTGCCCGTTCCCCTCCGGTTCCTCCACAAGCCCCGCGTCGTACGCCAACAGGGCGACCTGGACACGGTTGTTGAGGTCGAGCTTGGCCAGGATGCGGGAGACATGGGTCTTGACGGTGGCGACGCTCATGAAGAGCTCGGTGGCGATCTCGGCGTTGGTCAGGCCCCGGCCGACCGCGACGGCGACCTCGCGTTCACGCTCGTTGAGGGCTGCGATGCGCTCCCGCGCGCGCGTGCGGCGCGTGTCGGCGGTGGTGCCGGCCGCCTGGTCCATCAGCCGGCGGGTCACGGTGGGCGACAGCACGGGGTCGCCGGCCGCGACCCGGCGTACGGCGTCGAGGATCTCGGCCGGCGGGGTGTCCTTGAGGACGAAGCCGGCGGCGCCCGCGCGCAGGGCCCGCAGCACCTGCTCGTCGGCGTGGAAGGTGGTCAGGACCACGACCTGCGGGGCCTCGGCCCGGCGGCGCAGCCGCTCCGTGGCGGTCAGGCCGTCCATCGCGGGCATCCGGATGTCCATCAGGACGACATCGGGGCGGGTGCGGTCGACGAGCGCCTCGACCTCGCTGCCGTCGGCCGCCTCTCCGACGATCTCGATGTCGTCGGCGCCGCCCAACATCAGGGACAGGCCGGCTCTGACCAGTGGGTCGTCGTCGACGAGGAGCAGTCTGATCGCAGTCATGAGCCTACGTAACCACGGTAGTGGCGTGCCTGATCAGGGTTGCACGACGCGGAGTCGCGGTGGTGCCGCGGGAGTTGACGGGCGTCGGCGCTCAGGCCCACGGCAACCACGCCCGCAGCCCGAACCCCCCGTCCGCCTGCGGCCCGTGTTCCAGCCGGCCGCCGGTGAGCGTCGCGCGTTCGGTCAGGCCGATCAGTCCCTGACCGGAGCCGGGGACGTGCGGGACCTCGCCCTCGGGAGCGGGGTTGCGTACGGACACGGTGAGACCCTCCCCCGAGGTGCCGGTGACGGACACCGTGACCTCGGCGCCGGGGGCGTGCTTGCGGGCGTTGGTCAGGCCCTCCTGGGCGATGCGGTAGGCGGTGCGGCCGACCGAGGCGGGGACCGCACCGGGGTCGGTGACATGGCTGTCGAGGGTGACCTTCATGCCGGCCTCGCGGGACTCGGCGACCAGCACGTCCAGCGCGACCAGCGTCGGCTGCGGGCGGCCCGCGTCGTCGGAGTCGCCCGTCCGCAGCACGCCGATGATCTCCCGTAGGTCCTGGAGGGCCTCGTGCGCGCTCTCCCGGATGACACCGGCCGCTCGGACGACCTCCTCGCGGGGCGCGTCCGGCCGGAACTCCAGGGCGCCCGCGTGCACGCTCAGCAGCGTCAGCCGGTGCGCGAGCACGTCGTGCATCTCCCGGGCGATGGCCTCGCGGGCGAGTCGCTGCGCCTGCTCCGCACGCAGTCGCGCCTCCGTCTCGGCGCGCCGGGCGCGGTCGCGCAGGCTCAGCATCAGCTGCCGCTTGGCGCGCACCAGCATGCCCCAGCCGACCACCGCGGCGGTCAGCAGCACGAGGATGGCGACCGCCACGACATACGGCAGGTCGGGGTCGGGGCGCAGCCAGAAGTAGACCGGGATCAGCGCCATGCTGATGCCGCCCACCCAGGCCACGTACCGGAAGGGGCGGTGCACGGCGAGCGTGAACAGGGTGATCATGCACGCGCCGCCCGCGGTGTCCGAGAAGGTCTCGATGGGAATCGTCGCCACGGCCAGTCCGACCGGCCAGCGGCGGCGCAGCCACACCGCGGCGCAGGCCAGGACGCCGATCCACTGGTCCATGACGGCGAGGTCGTGGGAGACGTGCGGATTGCCGCTCACCGCGTCGGCGCCCAGCAGCCCGACGAAGACGGCAAGGAAGAAGCAGGAGAAGTCGACGATCCAGTCCCGCCCGGTGCGCCGGGGCCGCCGCCCGGGCCGGTCGTCGTCCGGGTCGAACTCCGCCAGCAGGGCCGACGGCAGGAGCCATCGCCGCCCCGAGAGGGGCTGCGGCACGGTCACGTTCTCGTCACCACTCACGGCCGACAAATCTACGCAGTACGGGGGCGGGGTACCCCGGCGCGCACGGCATCGTCGACCAAAGTCGCGGCGTCGGAGACTTTCGACGCGTCCGCATCGGCGGGAGCGAGGCTCACGTCGGACGTGTCTCGCCCCGCGGCCGATGTCCGTGAGGGGCCCGCGGGGCGAGGGTCTCACCCATGAAACAGATGCTGGAACTACTCGGGTTCCTGGCCCTGGTGCAGGGTGCGATGGGTCTGCTGCACGAGTTCACCGACTGGCATGTCGGTCTCGTACAGCGGATCGGTCTCCTCGACGGCTACGAGATCTACGCGAGCGTCGCCCTGATCGTGCTGGCGTTCGCGCTGTTCGCCGTGGCGGAGAGCCGGAGGCCCGGCTGAATCCGGGCCGGCCTGCGGGCCGGGACCACCCGGGTCGACAGCCGCTATGGACAAGGTCGAACGTTCGTGGTGGTTCACCGAGTTGACCTTGACCCCGGGTCAACTCTCCGCCCCACCGTCACGACGCCAGGTCAGATGAACCTGCAGATGCCCCTGAGCCCCGGTGCGGGCGATCACCGCACCCACCTCGGCGTCGAGTTGCACCCCGAACTCGATCGACACCTCGTCCGGGGGCTGTGGCAGATCGCGCATCCTGGACAGCGCCGCTGCGGCGGCCCCGCGCACCCCCTCCAAGGCGGCTTCGAAGGAAGCGGTGGCACGGGCGACCATCTCGGACGTCCTGGAGGCGTCGACGACGCCACCTCGCCCGTCGTCCATCACCGCTACGACCGACCCGCCTTCCTCCAGCTCAAAGCGAAACAGTGCGCCCACACTTCCCCCTCTGTCTTCCCGCGCGGCGGGGCCCTTGGGTAGCGCTCGGCAACGTAGCTGATGCGGTACCGTCGCGGAGCAGGATGTCTGGAAATCCTTCATTGGCCCGGCAATCCGCGGTAAAGCCTGCAACCAGGACTACTCGGCGCGCCCTCCTGACCTCCGCCCTGCGTCGGTGTCCGCGAAGACGGGGGCGGACCGGCCTCAGCACAGCGATTAGGGAGAAACACAACGTGACGACGTCTGCGACCGAGTTCGAGACCGACCTCGTCGATCTCAGCCGCTGCGGACTTCAGGAGGTGATGACCCTTCGTGGCCCCGCGGTCGATGAGGCGTTGTCCACCCTGGTGCGCCACCTTGGGGAGAAAACCGCGGCGCAGAGTGCCAGTGGGGGTGCCGGAAGCCCGCACCTCGCCGTCGACTGCAACGCCGGTCAGCACCAGGATTGATCGGTGCCCCCCTCCCCGTCCGACGCCGACGTCATGCTGGTCAGGCACCACACACCGGCATCGGATCTCGACGAGCTGGCCAAGGGGCACATGCCGCCCGCCACCGCGCGGCGCATTCGAGCTGTGGAACGCGGGCGTCGCATGCTGATGGTGCGCGCCGTGGTGGAAGCGGCCCGGGAAACACAGGCGGACACCGCATCACCCTTGTCTCCCCTGGAGACCGCGCTGGACCTCCTCATGCGCTGCGAACGGATCAGGCCCGACGTGGTGGCCGACCTCCTCGATCACCCCGGCCTGGGCGTGTGGGCCGTCCGGACTCTGGAACGGCTCAGCCCCAAGGACCAGCCTGGCGGCGACGCGCGCGAAGACGGTCCCCCGCTGTGGAGGGAGCTTGGCTACCTGCACGCGCTCGCTGCTTCAGCGGCCCTGCGCGCGGCTGTGCCGAGCACGATCGATCTGCCGGTGCTTGCCGACGGAGTGCCACTGCCCACACTGGGGCGGGTCACGCTCCCCGGTCCCATGGGCCACACCGCCGGTCCCACGCACCACGATGTCGCCGTCCTGCTGATCCCTTCCATCGACGACGGCCCACCACTTCTGACGGTGGCCGGCCTCCAGTTCGCCCTGCCCGCGGACCTGAGCGCCAAGAGTGGCGTGTGGCAGCCGTTGCGCCGGGTCGCGGGGGACACGGACGCGCCGGACCGCGCCCTGATCCTCGACGACAGCGATCCATATCGGGACTTCCGTACCCATCCGCAGCCCTCGCCCGCGCCCCTCGCTCAGGGGGAGGCGGACCGCTGGGAACTGATGTTGCGTGAGGCCGACGAGTCGCTGGTGCGCCGCCACCCCCGCGCGGCGGAGTTACGGGCCACCGCGCTGCGCGTACTCGTGCCCCTGCCGATCGCGCCCAGGTACCGCCCGATGAGCGCCTCGTACAACGAGGCCTTCGGAAGCGCGTTGATGTCCCTGCACGAGCAGGCACCCGATCTCGCGGCGACCCTCGTGCACGAGGCCCGGCATTCCGCACTCAACGGGTTGATGCACCAACTGCCGCTGTGCGAGGACCCCTTGACCAGCGGTGAACCGCGGCTGCTGTACGCGCCGTGGCGAGGTGACCCTCGGCCACCGGCCGGACTTCTGCACGGAGCGTACGCCTTCGCCGGCGTCGCGGACTTCTGGCGGGTCGAACGCCACGCGCTGACCGGCGCCGCCGCCGACCTCGCCCACTTCGAGTTCGCTCTGTGGCGCGCGGCTCTCACCGAGGCTCTGGAGTCGCTGCGCTCGTGCCCGGAACTGACCGCCCCGGGGCGGCGCTTCGTGGCGGCGATGGCCACGGACGTGGACGCGTGGGCGTCGGAGTCCGTCCCCACGGGACCGGACGTCCTCGCGCGGGAGGAGGCGTCCGATCTGAGAGCTGTCTGGAGGGCCAGGCACACCCGACCGGACGCCGACCGCGTTCGGGGGTTGGCCCGCGAGTGGCTGCGCCGAACCGATCCGGAAACGCTTCCCGGCATCCGGTCCGCCCTGCGCCCCGATCCCCGTTTCAGCGCACCCGATCCGCGGGGTGAACTGCGTCGTGCGCTGCTCGATGGGGCTGACGCCGTCGTCGCCCACGCACGCGGCGAGAGTTACGCCGCCTCGCGCCGTCCCGCACTGGCCGCTGCCGATCTCGCGTTGATCAGCGGTGACTCGGTGCGTGCCGCGGACGGCTATCGCGGCGTCCTCACCGAGAATCCCGAGTCGCCGTCGGCCTGGGTCGGGCTCGGGTTCGCCTTCGCGGCGAGTGACGAACCCACCGCCGGTCACGCCTTGTTGCAGCGTCCGGAAGTGGTCCGCGCGGTGTACCTCACGCTGCTGGGGCAGGACGGCGACGAGGCGCCCGACGCACTCGCGGTGAGCGACTGGATCGGGCGAATGCCGACCCTACGCGGTGGCCGGACATCGCACCGGGAGCCGTAACTCGCACCAGTGAAGGGGCGGTTGGCGAGTCAGGGGGCTGAGCGTGACGGATCGCGCCCCGTACCCAAACGACTGGTCTTCGGTCTACCCTTTTGCCCCGCGCACGCGGTTCCGCGCACCTCTCGGCCGGCAGGAGGGAGACCCGTGGGACCAGGGGACGCCACAGCCTCCGGGCCGCAGCACGCCGACTCCTGGCGGGCCCGTGTACTCGACCCTCCGGGCAGGCAGGTTTTCGGTGCCGGGGTGGTGTTGAGCGAGCGGACTCTACTGACATGTGCTCATGTCGTGGAAGCCGCTCTACGGATACCCCGGACACAGCAGGCCCCTCAGGATGAGGTCCTGGTGGACTTTCCTGCCGCGGGCAGAGGGAGGGAAGGGCCGGTGCGCGCCCGGGTCATCGAGGGCGGCTGGCTGCGCTCCCGTCCCGCGGGCGACCTGGCCCTGTTGCGGCTGGAGATTCCGATTGACGCCGGCCCCGACCCGGCGCCGGTCGGCAGGTGCGGCACCCGTACCGGATTCACCGTGTCGGTACTCGGCCACCCCGGCAGGGTCGCCCACGGTCTGTGGGCACACGCGCGGGTCATCGGGACCGGCGGAACGCATGCCGAGTGGCGTCAACTAGACGGTTCGAGCGTCACCGGAGCGCGCATCGGACCGGGCTTCAGCGGTGCGGGTGTGTGGGACCTCGACCGCGGTCTCGTGGTCGGGATCGTCACTTCCGTGCTCGACACACCGGAGATCGATTCGACCAGAGTGGCCTGGATGATCCCGCTGGACGTCTTGAACGGAACCCGTTTTGGCAATCTCCTGGCCGGGAATTCCCTTATGGGACAAGGGCGAAGCGATGAGCTCGCACTCCACGGGGATCTGTGGCCGCTCGTGGAATGCTTGCTGGCCATCGAATCGGTCGCGTCGGACGGGGGGACGTCACTGCTGTCCGTGCTGCCCGGCAAGATCGCGTGGGGAGTCCCGCGGCAGAACCGGCCGAGGCTCCAGCTCCTCTACGTCGTCCGCCGATGCGACGAGTTCGAGGAAGGACCGGCTGCTCTGATCGCGGCAGTCCGGGGCATGGAGGGGGAGACCATCGCCATGGAGCGCTTCACACGACTGGCCGGGCGGATCTGGTCACACCGGCTGAGTGACGATGGCTGACGGCGCGACGCGCGCGGTTCCGGATCCGGAATCCGCCGTACGTCTCGTGGACGCGTTGATGAAGGTGTCCGTACTCAACGACCTGGACAACCGCAGACTGTGCATCCTGGAAGCCATGGAGCGGCTCCAGGTTCGGGTTTCCGTAAAGGAGTCCAGTGAGAAGAAGATCCACGTCATCACGATGGTTCGGGCATTCGGATCCGTTTCCAAAGGGTGGCAATCCCTGACCGATGCCGTGCAATATCTGGCCGATTATGATCTGCCGTCGCGGCATGCCGCGTCACTGGCCCACTCGGTCGTCCTGCCCGTATTCGACGACTCCGCCGAGCTCGAATTGCGTGCCCTCCTCGCCGGACTGGACCGGACCTCCGTGCCTGCGCTCGCCGACCTCTATCGCGACGCCGCAGGCCCCCACTTCGGCCCCCTGCCCGGGGGGTGCAACACGGCCTGGGACGCCTGTCAACTACTGGCGCACATCAACCGGCCCATGGACGGAGTGCCACGGTCGGCGCGCTTCCTTGAGGCGTTGGCCGCGGTCCTGCCATCGGAGCGGGGCGACCCGATTCGTACCTGGGTCGGCCGACAGGTGGGAGGCAGCGCCGAGGACCCGGCGGCGGCCCGGCGGATGCTGGAACGGCCTCGCGCCGACATGGGACCGCAGGCGGCGAACGGCGCGCACCCCGCCTACCTGATGATCCGGTTGTCCCCTTCGATCAGTTCACCGGAGCGAGTCGACGTCACCTGCTGGACCAACACCGACAGGTCCTGGGAGCCTCGCCGCCGCGACGACACGTCGGTGCCTCGCGCCCAGGTGCGCCGTTACGTCGCCGCTCTCGTGGATCGGGAGGAGGCCCGGCTGCACACCCATCGAGGCGGCATCGTGCTGGAGTTCATCCTGCCGGTGTCCCTGCTGAACGAACCGGTGGAGGAGTGGTCCCGGATCGGAGCGTTGGGGGACCAACAAGTGTGGACGAGCGAGCACGGCGGCCCGCCGTTCTGGCAGGACTACACCGTGGTCGTGCGCAGTCTGGAGCGGATCGAGGCCCTGCAGACGCACAGGGTCTGGAACGAGCGCTGGGATGTACTGACCGCGCGTGCGGGGCAGGCCCGCGCACACCGGTGCGGCGGCCGGGACACCACGGAGAACCGCCATCTCTACCTGTGCCTCAAGCGGGATCCGGGTGTCGTCCTGATGGCCCTCGGCGCTCCGCCTGACCAGCTTCAGGGACGGAACGAATTACTCACCGGCCTCCACGCCGGTCTCCCGGTACTCGTGTGGAGCCATGCCGGACGATTGACGGACAAGATCCACCATGCCGTGGAGGCCGCGCTGGCATACCCGTTGGGTGAATTACTGAAACAGATGGTGCGCCTACGATCGGAACTGGCAGAACGGGACGACGCGTTCGCACAGGACGACACAGGCGCCGGTATAGCTGTTCTGTGGGATGATCCCAGTCGGCTGCCGGAATTTCCGGAACCGATCCTCTCAGGTACGACCGAGACGCTTGTGAAACCTGAATTCGAAATGTGATCGGCACATTCCTGGTGGTCCATGGGCCGGTTGCGCAGGGGGCCGGGTGACGGAGGAGGCGATGGTGAGGGGACACGGTGGGGAGGAAGCACGCGAGGCTCGAGGCGGTTCGGCACCCGCGCCGGTGAGCGGGAGCCGGGAGTGGCGGGTCTACCGCGGTTCGGCGGGACCGGTCCCGGCGGTGCCCCTCACCGAGCGGCTGCCCCCACCGCCTCCCTGGCGCGACTTCGACGGCGGCCCGGTGGTGCCCGGCCCCCCTCCGGACGACGCGGCCACGACACTCCGGTTGTTGGGCGCGGGTGACACGTCGTCCCAGGCGGTGTCCGACCAAGAGGTCGACATGGTGAACGCCGCGTTGCTCCTGAGGCGTCCGCTCATCGTGACCGGCCCCCTGGGCAGCGGGAAGTCGAGCTTGGCCTACCGCGTCAGCCGTGAACTGGGACTCGGTCGGGTACTGCACTGGCGGATCACCAACAGTTCCACGCTTTCCGAGGGCCTGTACGGCTACGACGCCATCGGGCGATTACAGGACGCCGCCGTACGTGGGGCGCCCCATGACCGCGTCGGCGAGGGCCACCCCGACCAGGACGGGCGGACAACTGCCGGGAGCATCGGTGACTTCTTCCAACTGGGTCCGCTCGGAACGGCGTTGATCCCCCGCGAGGCACCGCGCGTCCTGCTGATCGACGACCTAGACAAAGCGGACCTGGACCTCGTCGACGGCCTCACGGGCATCCTCGCCGACGGCGAGTTCCGCATACCCGAGCTGTCCCGCGTGCGCTCGCGGACGCCGGACGTGGTCGTGCACACCGACGACCCGGTGGGCGCTGTCACGATCCGCCACGGGACGATCCGCTGCCGTGCCTTCCCCTTCGTCGTGATCACCCGCACCGGGGAGCGGCTCCTGCCCCCCGACCTGCTCCGCCACTGCCTTTCTCTCGAGCTGCCCCCGCCGAACGCCGAACGGCTCGCCGACGTACTGGCAGCCCAGTTCGCGACGGGCGACGGTGCGGAGCGGCTGACGATGATCCGGGACTTCCTCGCCCGGTCCATCGCGGGCGGAACCCTCGCCTCAGACCAGCTGCTCGATTCCGAGTATCTGCGGACGACTTCCTCAGGACCGGACAAGACCTCGTTGGACCGGCTGCTCCATGCCCTGTGGCAGCGTCTCGACGAAACAGGTCCTGGATGACCAGTCCGCCCTTTCCGCCCGGTTGGCGGCACGACGGCACGAGGTCGTGCAGCGCCTCTGTCGACCCGGCACGCCCTGATTCCGTCTCGTCGGCGGTCGGTGAGGCGTTGTGGCTGGCCGCCCATCGCGAGCAGCGTGTCGCCGCGGCCCGTGACGCTGCGGGCGAGTTGGACGCGGCCGGGCACGGAGCGGCCTCGTCGGAGGCGGACCTGGGCCGGACGGCGTCCGGCCGGACGCCGGTCGACTCCCAGGGCTCCTTCCCGTCAGACGGGTTCCGTTCCTGGTCGGTGACATTCCGCCCGCTCAGGCATCCGTCGGCCGGCCGGTCCGCAAGGTCGTCGCCCAGGAGGGGCACCGCGGAAGCGGTATGCGGCGGCAACACGCCACGCCCCCGGTCCCGGCCCACAGGAGATCGGCGATTGATCGTGTCGCTCGTCGTGGAGGGCGGCCACTCCATGGCGCTGTGGTCTCCCACAGCGAAGCGGTTCGCGAGGGTGCTGGCAGGTTCCGGGGCCTTCCGTGACGTTCGGGTGTGCCTCTGGCCGACGGCGGCCGGCAGTGGCAGCGGACCGGACAGGGCTCCCCACCTGATCGATGCGCCCGGCCGGCACGCCGTCCTCGTGCTCACCGACATGCACGCGGACCGGTGGGCCGACGGAAGCGCCCAGCGCCGGCTTGCCCGCTGGGCGAGCACCACACCGGTCGCCGTGGTGAACGTGCTTCCGGAACACCTGTGGTCGCGCGGTCCCAGTCCGCCTTACCGGGCACTGCTGACCAGTCCCGGGCCGATCACCGCGAACCGCCTGTGGTCCTGGCGGCCGGACGACTTCGCTCCCGCCTGGCAGGAGGACGCGGACGCCGCCGACCAGCGAGCCATGCCGATCCCGGTGCTGGAACTGACCCCCCAGGCCCTCAACCGGTGGGCGCGCTTCGTCAGTCACAAAGAAGCGACGGCGTACGAGGTGAGGGCCTTCGCCGCATCCGTGGCGCCGGGGGCCGTACCCCGGTGGCAGCGTCCTGCCCGGGCCCAGCCCGTCCCCGCGACGGAGTTGGTCCGTCGCGTCCGGGCGCAGCTCAGTCCGACCGCCTATCACCTGGCGCGGTTGTGTGCCGCCGCCCCGCTGAACCTGGCGATCCTCGATGTCCTGCGGCGGAAGCTGCTCCCCGAGGCCCGCACCTGGCATCTGGCGGAGTTGCTGCTGAGCGGGCTGCTGCGGCGCACCGCGGCAGAGGCCGATCCACCGGGTTCCACGCGGGTCGATCTGGAGTTCGTGGACGGCCTGCGTCAAGAGCTGCTGTCCGAAGGGACACGTGACGAGACGGCACTCGTCATAGAGACGGTCTTCGAGTTCCTAGCTGAGGCGACGCAGGGGCCGTTGGAGGCCGAACTGCGGCAGGCGGGCGCCGTCGCGCGGGACCCGAGCCTCGCCGCGCATCTGCCCGTGGAGCGGATCCGGGCGTGGCTCGTGCCCGTCCTGCCCGCCCTCGTCGCCCTCGGCGGGCGCTACGGCCCCGCGGCGGCCACGCTCAGGACACGGCTGTTCCAGGGCGCCACCGCTCCAGATGTTCACTCACCCGCGGTGCGGGAACAACCTGACCACTCGGGCTCCACCCGCGTTCGCAGGGGTGAGCATGTCGCGGCAGCACCCGGGATCGGAGGGAACGTGTCCGTGGGCGAACCTCAGGCGGTGTCCGCCGCGCAGCAGGGCGAGAAAGCACGCAAGCCACCGCCGGTCTGGGGAGACGTACCTCCACGGAACCGAGCCTTCACCGGCCGGGTGCAACTTCTCGAGGAGTTGCACCAGCGCCTGCAGGAGGGCACCACGGCTGTCATTCCCGAGGCGTTGCAGGGCATGGGAGGGGTGGGAAAGTCTCAGCTGGCGGTGGAGTACGTATACCGCCATATGCACGAGTACCAGGTCGTCTGGTGGATTCCGTCCGAGCAGCCGCAGCAGATCCGCCAGTCCCTGGTGGAATTGGCCGGCCGCCTCGGCCTCGACATCGGCAGCGGTGAGGCGGGCACCGCGGTGCCCGCCGT
This sequence comes from Streptomyces sp. NBC_00076, assembly GCF_045041235.1. Lineage (NCBI taxonomy): Bacteria > Bacillati > Actinomycetota > Actinomycetes > Kitasatosporales > Streptomycetaceae > Streptomyces > Streptomyces sp. NBC_00076. The sequence goes on along the minus strand of NZ_CP108242.1, from coordinate 8,429,483 downwards.
CATCGAGGCGTTGCGAATCGGTGAACCGGACAAGAATTGGCTCCTTGTCTTCGACAACGCGGAAACACCCGACACGGTCCGGGACTTCTTCCCGACCAACGGGCCCGGTCGCATTCTGGTGACGTCCCGCAATGCCCAATGGGCCACCGCGGCGCGGCCGTTGGAAGTCGACGTGTTCACCCGCGCGGAGAGCCGTCAGCTGCTTCAACTCCGCGCACCGAATCTCGACGACGCGACCGCGGACCGGCTCGCCGAGACTCTCGGAGACCTACCGCTCGGCGTCGAGCAGGCGGCCGTATGGCTCGCCGAGACAGGTATGCCCGCGGACGAATACCTGCGGCTGTTCGAGCAGCACGCCTTCGAGCTGATGGCCAGCGACCCGCCTCCGGACTATCCCCTGTCCGTCGCCGCGGCCTGGAACCTGTCGCTGGAGCGCCTTCAGCGAGACCATCCCGCCGCTCTCCAACTGCTGCAGGTATGCGCCTTCTTCGCCCCGGAGCCGATCTCCCGACGGCTCATCACCGGGATCCGCGACGCTCCGGTGCCGCCCGAACTCGCCCTCGCGCTAAGTGATCCGATCCGGCTGGGGCGCGCGATCCGCGATGTCAACCGCTATGCGCTCGCGCGGATCAACTACATCACCAACACGATCCAGTTGCACCGACTGGTCCAGCGAGTACTCGTCAACCAGATGCCCGACGAGCTCAAGGACCAGATGCGCGGCGCCGCGCACCGGCTCCTGGCCCACGGCGATCCGGTGGAACCTTCCTCGCCGGGGCAGTGGCAGCAGTACGGCGAGTTGCTCCCCCATGTGCTCAGCAGCAAAGCCGTGCTGTCTCACGATCGATGGGTCCGCCAGTTGGTCCTGAACGAGATCGAGTACATGTTCTATTGGGGCGACTACGAGGGTTCCCGGGATCTGGCGCGGGACGCCTACGAGACGTGGCGGGACGCCGCCGGCGAGAACGACGAGCACGGACTGCGAGCAGCCAAACTCTACGGGGACACCCTGCGAGCGTTGGGGCACCACCACCTGGCGTATGAACTGGATCAGCGCACCCGGGAGGCCATGACCGAGACCATGGGCACCGAGCACGAGACGACGTTGGACATCACCTCGATGCTCGCCTGGGACCTGCGCATGCGGGGCGACTTCGCCGGCGCTTCGGAGTTGGACCGTCAGGCCTTCGAGGCGAGTCGACGGCTCTTCGGCCCCAGTGACGTGTCCACACTGATCTTCGCGCATCGCGTGGCACTGAACCTGCGGCTCACCGGGGATTTCCGGGCGGCGCTGGAGCTGGACCAGGACACCCATCGCCGCAAGGTCGAGGAACTCGGCGAGAACGCGTTGTCGACCCTCCACACGCTGGCCGGCATCGCCATGGATCTGCGGCAGGCCGGCGAGTACATCGAGGCATACAGACAACAACAGGATGTCTCCCGCCGCTACGAGTACCACTTCGGCGCGAACAACCCCAGCACGATCGGCAGCCAGCAGGGCCTGGCGCAGGCCGAGCGCCGCATGGGCCGGCATGCACGAGCCCTGGAACTCTCCCGCAGGGCACTGCAGTTGTACCGCAACCGATATGGCGACAACTATCCCGAGACGCTCGCCGCGCTGCTCACACACTCCATAGACCTGCGCTACAACGGGGAGCTCTGGGAAGCGCTCGAGCTGAGCGAACGCGGGAGTGAGGGCTACGCGCGGTTGTACGGACCCGATCACCCACACACCCTCGGCGCACGGATCAACCACGCCGTCTGCCTCAGACTCCTCGGACGCGTCGGCGAGTCGCGCCGGTTGAACGAGCAGATTCTCAGGGCCCTCGCGGAGAAACTGGGCCCGGCGCACCCGAACGCCCTCGCCTGTGCCAACAACCTCGCCGCCGATCTGTACGAGTCGGGAGAGATCCGGGCCTGTGTCGAGCTGAGCACCAGCGCTCTGGAGCAGGGCCGCCGCAACCTCGGCGAGGACCATCCCGCCGCTCTCGCCATCGCAGTCAACCTGGTGCTCGGGCTGCGACTGCTGGGGCGCGGGGACGACGCGGACGCACTGCACGAGGACACGCTCGCACGCTACGAACGGGTGCTCGGTTCCGATCACCCGGCCATCGGGACAGCACAGGCCGGCCTGCCGGCGAACTGTGACGTCGATCCGATGCCACTGTGAGTACGCCGCGTCCGGCGGCGTTGGCCTCTCCCGCGGGGTTCCGCATCCTGCGACGGGACCTGAAACCACCTGGCACGACTGAGCCACGCTCCGTACGACCCGCGCTCCGGGCGGCGCGCCGGTTCGTACGACTGGATGGAGACGCCCGCTGCCGTGACGGCATTCATCGGGTTTCCGGATCGCTGCGGGCGGCTGATGTCGATGTCCGTTCGCCGCCGGTGTTCAGGGGCGGGGGCCGCTGAGATGGACGCATGACGACGAAGAACGGATCTCTGAACGGCAAGGTGGCTCTGGTGACCGGCGGCAGCCGGGGTATCGGCGCGGCGACGGCCCTGCGGCTCGCCCAGGAGGGCGCGGACGTGGCCGTCACCTACGTGAGCGGCAAGGAGGCGGCCGAGGACGTCGCACGGGCCGTGCGGGCGCTGGGGCGGCGGGCGGTGGCGCTGCGGGCGGACTCCGCGGACGCGGACGAGGCGGCGGGAGCGGTGGAGCGGGCGGCGGAGGCGCTCGACGGACGGCTGGACGTGCTGGTGAACAACGTGGGAGTGGGGCTGTTGGGGCCCATGGAGAGCCTGTCGGTCGGTGAGGTGGACCGGGTGCTGGCCGTGAATGTGCGCGGGGTCTTTCTGGCGTCCCAGGCGGCCGCCTCCCGGATGGGCGCGGGGGGCCGGATCATCACCATCGGTTCGTGCATGTCGCAGCGGGTTCCGGGGCCGGGCGGGACGCTCTACGCGATGAGCAAGTCGGCGTTGATCGGGCTCACGAAGGCGCTGGCCAGGGAGCTGGGGGCGCGGGGGATCACGGCGAACATCGTGCATCCCGGGCCGATCGACACGGACATGAATCCGGCGGACGGGCCATATGCGGAGGGGCAGGCGTCGATGACGGCGCTGGGGCGGTACGGGACGGCGTCGGAAGTGGCGGGGACGGTGGCCTATCTGGCGGGGGCGGAGTATGTGACGGGGGGCGAGTTCTCCGTGGACGGGGGGCATGCGGCGTGACGAGCGGGGGCCTTTTCGCCCCCGCCGCCCCTGCCCGTCCCATCCCCAGGGGCACTGCCCCTTCCACCCGGCCGGGGCTCCGCCTCTGGACCCCGGGGCGCACCGCGTCCCCCGGGCCATTTGAGGGGTCGGCCGGCCCCTGGCCCCGGCGGCGGGTGCGTCCTTGGCCCTTGAGGGGGCGGCCTCTGAACCCGGGGCGGGCTACGCGCCCGGGCGTCTTTGCAGGGCTCCGCCCCGGGCCCCGGGCGCGGGCTCAGCCCGGGACTCCGAGCGCGGGCTGCGCCCCGGACTCCGGACGCGGGCCTTGACCCGGGCGTGAGGTGCGGTCCCCCTCACACCGGCCCGATGGGCATGCTGTACCGGCAGGACATCTTCGACAAGCACGGCATCGAAGCTTGCGCGGGGCCTCTGTCCCGGACCCGGGTCCGGGCTCAGCCCCAAGACCCCGCACGCCGGCTCCGCCCTCTCAGTCGCCCAGCTCCTGGTGGCGGGCCGTCAGGGTCGCCGTGCCCTCTTCCGTCAGGGAGCCGAACAGGCGTAGGCGGGAGATGCCGCCGTCGGGATAGATGTCCACGCGCGCGTGCGTGCCGACGGCCGGGGTCGGGAGGACGAAGCGGTGGTTGGTGTCGGGCTGGAGGCGGGTGCGCGGGAGGATCTCCGTCCACTCGCCTTCCTCACCGTCCCGGACCGAGACGGACGCCCAGCCCGCGCTGTTGCCCTTCAGGTACGCCGTGTCGATCTCGAGCGCGCGGATCTGGGACCGGGCCACCAGCCGGTAGCGGATCCAGTCGTTGCCCTGGTCGCGGCGGCGGCGGGTCTCCCAGCCGTCGTCCATCTTGCGGGAGCGGCCCGGCTGGATGGTGTTGGAGGCCGGTGCGTAGAAGAGGTTGGAGGCGTCCTCGGCCCGGCCGCCGTTCTCCAGGGCGACCACGTCGAAGGTGCCCAGGACCTCCAGCCACTTGGGGTCGGGTACGACCTCGCCGTACACCCGCAGTCGCGCGATGCCGCCGTCGGGGTGCTGGTTGACGCGCAGGTGGGTGAAGCGCTGTTCGACCGATACGGCGAAGCCGTTCGCCGCGTGGCCGCCGACCGGTGTGCGCGGGACGAGCGTCGTCCACTTCACGTCGTCCCCGAGGAGTTCCGCCGGGGACGGGCACCCCCGCACCGACGTGCCCTCGATCGACACCGCCTGCGGGTAGTTGCCCCGGAAGTGGGCGGTGTCGACGACGATGCCGCGGATCACGCCCGGCGCGCCGAGGCGGACCAGCGCCCAGTCGTGGTCCTCGGCCGTAGGCCACGGGTGGTCGGCGGAGGCACCCCGGCGGCGCCTGGTCTCCCAGCCGTCCATGATCTTGCCCTTGTGCCCGAAGTGTTCGGGGTCGAACTCGGCGGGGCCGGGAAGCAGCAGGTTCTCGCGCTGGGCGAAGAACTCGTCGTTGGCGGCGATGACTCCGGCGCCCAGCTGCCGGTCGGCGAGGTTGGCGTACTGGGTGAAGGGAAACGCGGCGGTTCGGTAGTCCGCGTACGGGTCACCGCCTCCGTAGGGGGTCGCGTCGCCGGTGAAACTTTCAATCGCCGTCACGGTGATCAGGTCTGCCTTTCGGAGTCGGCCGCCGCGGGTGCGGATACGGGTGCGGGTGCGGATACGGGTGCGGGTGCGGAGACAACGGGGTGGGTCCCGGGGGCCACCGCTGGGCAGGTGGCCCCGCGGTTCAGGGAGTCGGGGTCCGCGTGAGCAGGTGCCCCTTCGGTTCGGTGAACTCGCCGCCCGCGACGACGCGTTCGCCCCTCAGCCAGGTGGACCTCACCACGCCGTGCAGTGTCCTGCCCGCGTACGCCGTCACGCGGTTACGGTGCTGGAGAGCGGTCGGGTCCACGGTGAAGGTGTCGTCGGGCGCGAGGACCGCGAAGTCGGCGTCGCGGCCGGCCTCGATGGCGCCCTTCTGCCGCAGGCCCACCAGATCGGCCGTCCGCGTGGACATCCAGCGGACCACGTCCTCCAGGCCGTGCCCGCGCCTGCGCGCCTCGGTCCACACCGCGGCCAGGCTCAGCTGGAGACCGGAGATGCCGCCCCAGGCGGTGGCGAAGTCGTCGGTCTTCAGGTCGGCCGTGGACGGGGAGTGGTCCGTGACCACGCAGTCGATGGTGCCGTCCGCCAGCGCCTGCCACAGCAGGTCCTGGTTCGCGGACTCACGGATAGGCGGGCAGCACTTGAACTCGCTGGCGCCGTCCGGGACTTCCTCCGCGGTGAGGGTGAGGTAGTGCGGGCAGGTCTCGACCGTGACGCGGACCCCCTCGGCCTTGGCGGCGGCGATCAGCGGCAGCGCGTTCGACGAGGACAGATGGAGGATGTGCACGCGCGCGTCGAGGCGCTTCGCCTGGGCGATGAGCTGGGCGATCGCGGTGTCCTCGGCGTCGCGCGGGCGGGAGGCCAGGAAGTCGGCGTACCTGGGGCCGCCGTGCTGTGGGGCCGCGTCCAGGTGGTGCGGGTCCTCGGCGTGCACGATCAGCAGGCCGCCGAAGGACGCGATCTCCGCGAGGGAGCGGGCGAGTTGGTCCTGGCCGAGGTGCGGGAACTCGTCCACGCCGGACGGCGACAGGAACGCCTTGAAGCCGAAGACACCGGCCTCGTGCAGCGGGCGCAGGTCCTTGACGTTGTCGGGCAGGGCTCCGCCCCAGAAGCCGACGTCGATGTGCGCCTTGTCGGCGGCCACTTCCCGCTTCGTGCGGAGATGGTCGACGGTGGTCGTAGGCGGGAGGGAGTTGAGCGGCATGTCGACGAGGGTGGTGATGCCGCCGGCGGCCGCGGCGCGGGTGGCGGTCCAGAAGCCCTCCCAGTCGGTGCGGCCGGGGTCGTTCACATGCACGTGGGTGTCGACCAGGCCAGGTAGCAGGACGTCGTCGCCGACGTCCTCCAGGCGGGCCCTCTCGGGTACGGGAGCGTCGTACGGCAGGACGGCGGTGATCGTCCCGGCGGTGACCGCGACCGAGGCGGCGCGCGTCCCCTCCGGGGTGATGACGCGCGTCGAGCGCAGCACCAGTTCTACGTCGGACACCCGGGCCTCTTTCGCTCCGCTGTTTACTTCCACGTAACGGAATTCAACGTTCTGTTGAAGGAGTCTTCACTTCCGGCTCCATGCCGTCAAGGGTGCCGCCAAGGGCGCGCCCCCTGAAGGAAAACATAGCGCCCACTCTGGACGTTTCCACAAAGTGGAAATAGGGTTCCGGCACGCAGAACGTAACCACGTCCAAGCAGGGAGTCAACCGACTGGCGGGTAGGATTCTGCTCTTCCCGCCTGCGCCGAAAGGAACGCGCCGTGCCGACGTCCAGCGCCAGCACCACCGACTCCGCGAAGTCCGCCAGCGGCGGAGTCCAGTCCCTCGAGCGCGCCTTCGATCTGCTCGAGCGGATGGCGGATGCGGGGGGCGAGGTGGGGCTGAGCGAGCTCTCCGCGAGCAGCGGGCTGCCGCTGCCGACCATCCACCGACTGATGCGCACCCTCGTGGTGTGCGGGTACGTCCGTCAGCAGGCCAACCGCCGCTACGCGCTCGGCCCGCGCCTGATCCGGCTCGGCGAGTCCGCCTCCCGCCTGCTCGGCACCTGGGCGCGCCCCTATCTCGCCCGCCTGGTCGAGGAGACCGGCGAGACGGCGAACATGGCACTGCTGGACGGGGACGAGATCGTCTACGTGGCACAGGTGCCGTCCAAGCACTCGATGCGCATGTTCACCGAGGTGGGCCGCCGGGTGCTGCCGCACTCGACCGGCGTCGGCAAGGCGCTGCTCGCCAACACCCCGGACGGCGAGGTGCGCGCCCTGCTGGCCCGCACCGGCATGCCCGCCGCCACGGAGAAGACGATCACCACGCCGGACGGCTTCCTCGCGGCGCTGGAGGTCGTGCGCCAAGCCGGCTACGCGGTCGACGACAACGAGCAGGAGATCGGCGTCCGCTGCCTCGCGGTGTCCGTCCCCGACTCCCCCACCGCCGCCGCGATCTCCATCTCCGGCCCGGCGGGCCGGGTCACGGAGGCGGCGACGGAGAAGATCGTGCCGGTGCTCCAGCAGGTCGCGGTGGAGCTTTCCCAGGCGCTGGCGAGCCAGAACCCGGCGTGAGCGCCGCGCGATGCCGTGGCGGCCGGTTCACCGACGGGCACGGCTCGGAAGAGGTCGTCTTCGAGCCGGACGTCGGGAGCTGATCCGTACCACGGGACGTCCGCTTCGAGGGCGGCACGGGCGCGCTCCCCTACCGAGGACCGGCGACGTAGGGCTCAGCCCTGCCCGCGCGGCGGTTCCTGGACCGGCGAGCGCGGCGGCTCGCTGAACAGGTCCACCGCTTTGCGCACCTCCGACAGGCCCCGCGCGAGCGCGCTGACGGACCCGATCGCCGCGGCGATCAACAGCAGCGACCGGCGCAGCCGCGGGATCTCATGCGACCCGTCGACGGTCATCGCCGCCAGGGTGGCGAGTTCGTCCTCCGCGATCGCGCGGTCGGGGAACTCGGCCGGATACGCGGCGAGTTCGCGGCGCAACCGGGACACCGCGGTCCGCAATTCCGCCACTTTGAGATCCTCGTCGGCGCCGGTCACCGGTCTCTGTCCCAAGCTCCGCAACACAGCCGTCCCCCCTCGCACACCGTTGTGCGCCCGCACATTCCCGTCCCACCGAGCGCTACCCCTGGGCGCTGGTCGAGCGCCGGGGGACGCGGGTCAGTAAACGCCACGCGATGACGGATGCGCCACTGTCAGGACCGAAATTCAGCCCTACGGAACCGGGCGTCCTCCTGGGAGTCAGGTATGCAGGACGCATGACGGAGAACGAACAGCGGCCGGCCGGACTGCTTCTCGCGGCCGGCGGCGGACGGCGACTCGGCGGACGGCCCAAGGCTCTGCTGCCGTACCGGGGACGCCCCCTCGTCGAGTACGTCGTCGGAGAACTGCGCGCGGCCGGCTGCGCCCGCGTGCATGTGGTCCTCGGGGCCGCTGCCGCCGCCGTACGGGAACAGGCGGAGCTCGGTGACTGCGTGCTCGTGGAGAACCCCGACTGGGCCGACGGCATGGGCTCGTCGCTGCGGGCCGGGCTCGGCTCGCTCGCCGGGACGGGGGCGCGGGCCGCGCTGGTCTCGCTCGTCGACCAGCCCGGCATCGGGGCGGCGGCGATGGCCCGGGTGCTCGCCGCCGGGCGGGATGCGCCGTCGTTGGCCGCGGCCGCCTATGAGGGTGTGCGGGGGCATCCCGTCCTGCTCGGCGCCGCCCACTGGACGGGCGTCACCGCGACTGCGACCGGCGACCGGGGGGCACGCGCCTATCTGAAGGCGCGTGAGGAGGCGATCACGCTCGTCGAGTGCGGAGATGTGGCAAAGCCGTACGACATCGACACCGTCGCCGACCTGAAGCACCTTGGGTGACTTGGGTGAACGGGACGACAGCGAGCGCCGGCTTGCCTCGGCGCGGAGAGTCTTGATATCAACAAACCATTGAAGTTCCACGATGAGGAAACTAGTATCCACTTTTCAGAAGCGCCCGGCCCCTCCCCGGGTGTTCCTCGCCCCCACCCGGGTCGCCCGGCGCCCGGCGCCAAGCTCGCTGAAGGAAGTGACAGCTCATGTCCGCACCAGCGCCGTCCCCGCTGGCCATCGTCGACGCCGAGCCCCTGCCCCGGCAGGAGGAGGTCCTCACCGAGGCGGCCCTCGCCTTCGTGGCCGAACTGCACCGCCGGTTCACGCCCCGGCGTGACGAGCTCCTCGCCCGCCGCGCCGAGCGCCGCGCCGAGATCGCCCGCACCTCCACACTCGACTTCCTCCCTGAGACGGCCGCGATCCGTGCGGACGACTCCTGGAAGGTGGCCCCCTCCCCGGCCGCGCTCGACGACCGGCGGGTCGAGATCACCGGCCCCACCGACCGCAAGATGACCATCAACGCCCTCAACTCGGGCGCCCGGGTCTGGCTGGCGGACTTCGAGGACGCCTCGGCGCCGACCTGGGAGAACGTCGTCCTCGGACAGCGCAACCTGATCGACGCGTACACCCGGAACATCGACTTCACCGACGCCGGGTCGGGCAAGTCGTACGCCCTGAAGGACGACAGCGAGCTCGCCACCGTCGTCATGCGTCCGCGCGGCTGGCATCTGAACGAGCGGCATCTCGTCGACGCCGACGGCACTCAGGTTCCCGGCGCCCTCGTCGACTTCGGGCTCTACTTCTTCCACAACGCCCAGCGGCTGCTCGACCTCGGCAAGGGCCCGTACTTCTACCTCCCCAAGACGGAGTCGCACCTGGAGGCCCGCCTCTGGAACGACGTCTTCGTCTTCGCGCAGGACTACGTGGGCGTCCCCCAGGGCACCGTCCGCGCGACCGTCCTGATCGAGACGATCACGGCCGCGTACGAGATGGAGGAGATCCTCTACGAACTGCGCGACCACGCCTCCGGGTTGAACGCGGGCCGCTGGGACTACCTGTTCTCCATCGTCAAGAACTTCCGTGACGGCGGCGCCAGGTTCGTCCTCCCGGACCGCAACGCCGTGACGATGACCGCCCCGTTCATGCGGGCGTACACCGAACTCCTCGTCCGTACCTGCCACAAGCGCGGCGCGCACGCGATCGGCGGCATGGCGGCGTTCATCCCGTCCCGCCGGGACGCCGAGGTCAACAAGGTCGCCTTCGAGAAGGTCCGCGCCGACAAGGACCGTGAGGCGGGCGACGGTTTCGACGGCTCCTGGGTCGCCCACCCCGACCTGGTCCCGATCGCCATGGAGTCCTTCGACAAGGTCCTCGGCGACAAGCCGAACCAGAAGGACCGCCTCCGGGAGGACGTGCACGTCGAGGCGGCCGACCTGATCGCCGTCGACTCGCTGGACGCCAGGCCGACGTACGACGGACTCGTCAACGCCGTCCAGGTCGGCATCCGTTACATCGAGGCCTGGCTGCGCGGGCTCGGCGCGGTCGCCATCTTCAACCTCATGGAGGACGCGGCGACCGCCGAGATCTCCCGCTCGCAGATCTGGCAGTGGATCAACGCGGGCGTCGAGTTCGAGCACGCCGGGAACACGGTGAAGGCCACGCCGGAGCTGGCCCGTGAGGTCGCCGCCGAGGAGCTGCGGAACATCCGCGCGGAACTCGGCGAGGAGGCCTTCGCGGCCGGTCACTGGCAGCAGGCCCACGACCTGCTCCTGGAGGTCGCCCTCGACGAGGACTACGCGGACTTCCTGACCCTGCCGGCGTACGAGCAGCTCAGGGGCTGACGCTCACTCCGGCTTGTCCGAGTGGCCCAGGGACTTCTCCGGGGCCACTCGGTCGCGTACCGCCTGCTTCACCGCGGTCGGCTCCGGGAAGCCCTGCTCCCGGCGGTCCCACACCACCTCGTCGTTCACCCGGACGACGAAGACACCGCCCTTGCCGGGCTTCAGGGACAGCTCGGTGAGCTCGGTCTCGAAGGTCGTCAGGAGTTCCTGGGCCAGCAAGGCGGCACGCGGCAGCCAGCGGCACTGCGTGCAGTACTCGATCTCGACCCGCTGGGCATCCGGCTGAACTGTCATCCCAGGTGCACCGACCAATCCTGTTCCGCGGCCGGTTCGCCGTGCAGGTCGGGGACCCGCTTGAGCCAGTTCGGCCGTCCTCCTTCCGTCCTCGCCGCCCGTTGGGCCTCCTCGGCGGCGCGTTCCTCCCTGGTGGGGAAGTCGGTGGGCAGCCAGGCGGCGGAGGCCCGCACGCGCGCGTGCAGATAGTCGACGTACGCCGCACGGACATCGTCCGGGGTCCGGAAAACCCCCTCGACGGCCAGCCAGGCGTCCGGGACCTCGTCGGCGATCCCCCGCAGCAGCTCCCGTGTGACCTGGGGCGCCAGCTCCGCGTCGGCGGCCCGCACGTCGGGCGCGCTGTGACCGAGCGCGTGGTGGCGGAAGTCGTACGCCTTCTCGGGGTCCGAGCCGTCCCAGCGGTGGTGGAAGACGAGCGCGGCACCGTGGTCGATCAGCCACAGCCGCGGGGGTGCGACGCCGAGGGTCGGCCAGACCATCAGGTTGGAGCTGTGGACCGTACGGTCGACGTTGACGGTCAGCGCGTCCAGCCAGACGATCCGGCCCGCCTCCAGCGGGTCGACGCGGAAGGTCTCGGCGATCTCCGGGGTGAAGTCCGCGGCGCCCGGCAGGTAGTCCATGCCCAGGTTGACTCCCGCGCTCGCGCCGTGCAGTTCCCGCACCTCCTGGTGGGGCTCGCTGTCGGCGACGGCCGGATCGAAGTGCACGAGGACCAGCTCGGGGAACCGCAGCCCCAGGGCGCGCGCCAGCTCGCCCACGATCACCTCGGCGACCAGCGCCTTCCTGCCCTGCGCGGAGCCGGTGAACTTGACGACGTACGTGCCCAGGTCGTCGGCCTCGACGACACCGGGCACGGAGCCACCGGACCGTAGCGGAGTCACGTATCGAACAGCAGTCACTTCACGCAGCACACCGGTCAGGGTATGCCAGCGCGCGTGCGCGGGGTGGCGCGTCGGTTCTCACTTTCCGTAGACGGAGACCTCGTAGAGCCCGCGGGACCAGTCGGCGTCCTTGCCGTGCGCGAGGTCGAACGATTTGTACACGTCGAGCTTGACGTACCGGTACGAACCGGTCAGCTCGTGGCTCTGGTGGCCGACCCGGTTGTTCTGGGTGTTGTCGACGAGTTCCGTCCAGCGTTGTCCGTCGGTACTGCCGGAGACGGTGTAGCGGTGGACGTTGTCCGAACCGCCGACCGTCTTGAACGAGAGCCCGATCCAGGCCAGCTTGTGGCGCCCGCCGAGGTCGACCTGCCAGGAGAAGGGGAGCCCTGCGCTCTTGTAGTACTGCTCCGTGTCGTCATAGACGCTGACGTCCCCGTCCTTGCCGTCATTGGCCTCGGTGGCGTCGTAGTGCCGGTAGATCCCGGTCGCCTCCTGTTCGGGGGTGGTCTCCCAGTCGCTCAGGCTCTCGGTGGGCGCGCCGACGGCGGCACGGACCTTGGGAGAGGCGGTCACCGGCTTGTTCAGGGAGAGCAGCTTCCAGTCCGGCTGCTTGACCTTGCCGTTCTTGGCGTCGAGGTCGAGTCGCGGGGTGGGCTGGAGCCTCATCAGACCCTTGCCGCCGTTGCCGCTGTCGCTGATGGTCAGGGGCATGGCCACATACGTCGACTTCAGCAGGAGGTCCGGGCGCCAGCGGTCGCCGATGTACACGTAACTCGGCTTGCTGTCGGTACCGATGTTGAGGATCTTGGTGGGCTGGGAACCGTAGGTGGTGTTGTCACCGACGAGCTGCAGGGAACTCCACGCCTTCTGGCCGTTGCGGTAGCCGTACGCGTCCCGCGGCTCACCAAAGCCCGCGTCCAGGTCCTCGGTGCGCCCGTACTGGGCCTGGTTGGGGTACCAGCCGGACTGGTAGGACGTCATGAGGTAGACGAATCTGCCGTTCTTGCCACCGTTGCGGACGAGGGCGGGAGCCTCGCGGTGCTCGCCGACATACATGTCGTACTCCTTGTCGGGCACCACGTCCGTGAAGGAGTCGTTCAGCTTCCACACCCGCATGTAGATGTGGTCCTGCGCGGTGACGAGGTAGGCCTCGCCGGTCTTCTCGTCCTGGTGGACGGTGAAGTCACGTGAGCCGTACCCGATGTTGTCGCCCTTGCGCGCGGGGGCCGGGTCCTGACCGTCCATGGTGTAGTACGTCTCCGCACCGTAGGAGGGGGAGAGGATCCGCAACTCCTTGTAGCCGAAGGTGCCGTACGTGCCGGGGACGCGGTTGATGACCGGGGTGAACACGGGCACGTCCGACGCGGCCTCGGCCACCTGGTACGTCACCGACGTGACCTCACTGGCCTTGCCGTCCTTCTCGGTGACCGCCTTGACGACGGTCCGCTTGCCCGGGGCCCCCGCCAGGGATATCCGCGTCCCGTCCGTGTATCGCCGGCGCTGGGCGTTGTCCGGGGCGGCCGGGTCGGAGCCGTCCGTCGTGAAGTACGAGGTCGCGTCGGCGGTCGCACCGGTGACGAACGCGACGTCCTGGCTGTTGACCAGCACCACCGACGGATCGGACGACTCCTTCAGCGTGGGAGACACCACCGGCGCCACCAGCTGATCGTGGGAGGTCCCCGGATCGCCGATCGTGTACCGGGCCGTCATCGTGCCGGACGCGTTCTCCGTCGGATACCGCACGATGTAGCCGCTGGTGGAGACGTTGTAGTCCTTCGCGTACCGGTCGTACGCCGACGTGTCGAAGCCGGTCATCCGGACCGCCTTCGCCTTCACCGTCGTGTCGTGCGTGATGTCGTTCAGCTGGTACGTCCACGAGTTCCCGGCCTGGCTCGTGCCGTAGTCGTCGTCACCGACGTACGACAGCTTCTCGGGGGCGCGGGCGTCCGGGGCCTTGTACTGGAGGATCTTCGCCGGATAGTCGGCCTGCACGGGCTTGTAGGCGTGCTTCTTGTTCGCGGCGTCCTTGGCCGAGGTGTCGAAGTCCTCGGTCGGCTGCCCGACGCGGTCGCCCATCGCCTCCGCTTCGGCGTTCCCCGCACCGGGGCGGAAGTGGCCCTTCGAGGTGATCGTGTAGGGGCCGTCGATGGTGTTGGAGGTCGCCACGAGGACTTCCGAGGCGGAGTAGTCCGCGGCCATCTCCCAGTGACCCCACAGGACGTACTTCTTCGTCTTCTCGTTGTAGAGCAGCTTCGGGCGCTCCACCTTCGCGTGGGTGAGGATCTTGTTGCCCCGGGTGTCCTCGGAGTCCACCGTGAGGATCTGCCTGACCTTCTGCCAGTTCTCCAGGTCCTTGGACCTGTACAGATTCAGTCCGTTGAACCGGGCGTTGCCCTGGGACTTGTCCTCCCCCACCCAGTAGTAGGTGTCTCCTCTCTTGAGGAAGCCGCCTCCGTGGGCCTCGATGGGGTCGCCGTTCGTGTCGTAGTACGTCTGGCCGTTCGGGATGGCGTCGTACTGGGGACGCGAGGCGACGCCCCCGGAGGCGGAGGCCCCCGCGACGGCGGGAAGCAGGCCGGTCAGCAAGGCGGCGGCGGTCACCACCACTGCCGTCGCCCTTCCAGGTCTGGGCATGTCTGAGTCAGGTCCCCTCTGTCGTGTGCGGTGCGGGCTGTCGTCTGCCGTGCGGAGTGTCGTCTGCCGCGGGCCGGATCGGTCGGTGCCCGGACGTCATCACGCCTTCGGCATGTTTACGCAAACATGTGTCGTGAGCATGGCACCGTGGGGGATGTCGGACAAGGGGCGGAACGTGAACTACGGCGCTCAGTCGGTCAGACCGGCGAGGGGGTTGGGCAGCGGTCGGTAGCGGGCGTCGGCGCCGTCCGCGCCGGTCCAGCGCAGCAGCAGGTTCGTCTTGCCGGGCAGGGTGGGCGAGGTGAGCAGGGCGGCGATCTCCGGGAGGTCGTGCCGGGACAGCTCGCGGCGGACGGCTGGCCAGGGATCGAGGCCGGGCGTGCGTTCGGCCAGAGCCGCGGCGATCTCGACGAGGTGGTTGACGACCAGGCAGTACACGAGTCGCTCCCAGCCGGCCGCCCGGGACACCTCCGGCAGCAGCTTCACACCCTCGGCGTCCCGGAACAGGGCCTGCACGGGTGTGCCGTCGGCGTCGACGGCGACCAGCGTGTTCTGCAGATGTGCTTCGAGTACGACGCCGTGGTCGGCGAAGGCCGCCAGGGCCGGGGGCACCACCTGCGCCAGATACGCCTCCCACCATGCCGCCGGGTCCCTCGCCCCGTCGAGCGGGCTGCCCCCGAAGCCCTCCACCAGCCCCGCCGCCAGCAGCGGGGTCGCGCCGGGCACGAGGTGGCCGCGCAGTCCGTCGCGGACGAGGACGGCGAGTTCCTCGAAGGCGAAGTCCGCGGTCCGGTACCCCCTGTCGCTCAGCCAGGCCGCCGGGCCGCCGAACGAGGCGAGGGCCTCGTGTGCCGCCGTGTCCGTCCGGCGGAGCTTCAGCAGGTCGTGCCGCCACAGCCGGCGGATGTCGTTGGTGATGCGGACGTCCAGGCTGAACTTCAGGAAGAGGTCGCGGCCCGGGGCGTAGACCGTGCGGATCGCGGCGGTCGGCCAGGTCTCGAACGCGGTGTCGCCGAGCCGGATCAGGCGGCCGTCCGCGAAGGCCGGTGCGAGGGCGGGGGCGACCAGGTCGAGCTGCCAGGGGTGCGCGGGCAGCAGTCGGTAGCCGGGCGGGGCCTCGCCCAGCGCGTCCAGGGCCGAGGTGTCGCCCTCGTCGACGACCGCGTCCTCCCGGAGTCCCAGCAGGGTCAGCGGGAAGCGGGCGTGCGCCTCGGGGGCGTAGGGCAGCCAGTCGGCGACGGGGCCGCAGCCGCGCGCCTTGGGAGCGGGATGGTGGGGGTGGCCGGTGATGAGGGACTGCTCGGAGCGCAGGTAGGCGTCGTCCGGCGGTGCCACGCGGGCGCGGGCGGTGAGCAGCGCCGCCACCGCGTCCCGGCTGTCGATCATCTCGGTGGGCAGGTCGGGGTTGGACAGCCCGGTGTGCCGGACCAGTTCCTCGGCGACGAGTTTCACGAGTTCGGGATGGCCGACGCGCCGCCAGCCGTCTTCCGTGTGGACCTCGGGTTCGGCGGGCCGCCGCTGCCCGCGCACGCGCAGCGGTCTGCCTCCGGGCAGCCGGTACACGCGGTGGGCGCCCTGTGCGGCGGACGGCTCAAGGGGCTCGGCCACCTCCCGCAGCAGGCAGTTCAGCAGGGGCGCCGCCGCGTAGGCGTCGGCGCGGTCACCGATGTCGTGCGGGGCGCCGGCGCGCGGGGCGGCGTCGGCTGCGTCGGGCGGGGGAAAGGGATCCACGCGTTCCACTCGTTCTCTACGGTCCGTTCGGGCGGCGATGATCAGTATGTCTGTCGTCACCACCTGTCGTGACATCCCATGGTTACCCGAGGAGCCCGCCCGTGCACCGTCCCCCCACCGCCGAGGCCGAGGTCGCCGAGGAGCTGGCCGCCGTACGTCCCGGCCTCGTGCCGCGGTACACGGCCGAACTGCCCGGTGCCCGCGCGGCCGTCCTGACCCGGTTGTGGCGCGGTCTCACCCATGAGCCGCTCCCCTGGCTCGCGGACCGCGCGGACGGCCCCGCCGGGTGCACGCTGCGTCTGTCGGACGGCCGCCGGCTGCACGGCCCGCGTCCGGACCCGTACGCCACCGCCGCGTACGTCTCCGTCGTACGACTCGACGAGGTGGCGTACGACGATCCGGCGCGGCTGATGACCGGCCTCGCCGTAGCGCACGGTACGGACTTCGCGGTCGAACTCGGCCACAGCGTCGCCTCGTTGGCGCTGTCCCGGGCCGGGCAGGAGCGGCCCGCTGCGGAGGAACGGCCGGTGTACGACTGGGAGTGGGAGCGGCGGGTGGTCGACGGGCATCCGTACCACCCCGGTTGCCGCTCCCGGCCCGGCTTCTCGGTGGCCGAACAGCTCGCCTACGGGCCCGAGCACGGTCCGCTGGTGCGGCTGGGGCTGCTGCCGGTACCGGCGGGCGAGTGCCTGGTGACGGGTGACTGGCCGGACGAACTGCGGGACGGGGAGCGGCTGTTGGTGCCGACGCATCCCTGGCAGGCGGAGCATGTGCTCAAGCGGGCGTGCGACACCGGGATCGACGCACGTCCGCTGATGTCCCTGCGCACGCTGGAGCTGCCCGGCGGGTTCCACCAGCCCTGCGGACCGCATGTGAAGACCGCGCTGAGCGCCCGGCTGACGTCGTCGGTGCGGGACATCTCCGGGTACTCGATCGCGCTGTCCGCGACCCTGTCGGCGTTCGCGGAGACGTTGGCCGCCCGGCTGGACGGTCTGCTGCACATCACCCGCACGCTGGGCGCGGTCACCGCCAACTCCCCCGATGTGGCGGCGGTGTTGCGGGAGTCACCGCGGGCGTATGCGGCCCCGGGCAGTGGTGAGTGTGTGGTGCCGGTGGCCGCGCTCGCCACCACCGGGCTGCCCGAATCCCCGGCCTGGCTCGCCGACTTCACCCGTCTCGCGCTCACGGTGGGCCTGCGGCTGCTGGATCTGGGGGTGGCGCTGGAGGCGCATGGTCAGAACCTCCTGGTGGTGCTGTCCCCGACGGGCGCGCCCGTGCGGCTGGTCTACCGGGACCTCGCCGACATCCGGGTGAGCCCGGCCCGTCTGGCCCGGCACGGCATCCCGGTCCCGGAGCTGACCGGACGCATCGTCACCGACGACGTGACGGCCCTGCGCCGCAAGCTGTTCGGTTCGCTGGTGGCCGGAGCGCTCGCCGGTACGGCGGGGTCGGCGGCGGTGTTGCGGGGGGCGCTGGAGAGCGCCGTACGGGATCTGCCGCGCACGCCGGACCTCGTCGCGCTCCTCGAAGAGCCGGTGCCCGCCAAGGCGTTGACGCTGATGCGGCTGTCGCCGGGGACGCCGGGAGACCAGTGGACCGGGCTGCCCCATCCCCTTCACTGAACAGCCCGCTGCCCGATGCCCTGTGCCGAGACGTCGGTGCCACCGATCTGATCGGCCGTTTTGGAGCCCGGCCCTCCTGATCAATAAGATCCGCCGATGATCACAAGTAAACAGCTGGCGGCGGGAGTGTGCGCCCTGCTCGCCGCCCTGACGGCCGGGATCGCCTTCCCGGCCGCGGCGGTCGCCGGTGAACCCACGGGCGGGACCGCGCCCAAGGTCGACCTCGTCCTCGACGTCAGCGGTTCCATGCGGACCCGGGACATCGACGGCGGCACCCGGATGGCAGCGGCGAAGCAGGCGTTCAACGAGGTGCTGGACGCGACGCCCGAGGAGGTCGAACTCGGCATCCGCACCCTCGGCGCCGACTACCCCGGCGACAACCAGAAGACGGGCTGCAGGGACACCGCGCAGCTCTACCCGGTCGGCCCGCTGGACCGCACCGAGGCCAAGACGGCGGTCGCGACCCTCTCCCCCACCGGCTGGACGCCGATCGGCCCGGCGCTGCTGAAGGCGGCCGGCGACCTGGACGGCGGCGACGGCTCCAAGCGGATCGTGCTGATCAGCGACGGCGAGGACACCTGCGCCCCGCTCGACCCGTGCGAGGTGGCCCGCGAGATCGCCGCCAAGGGCATCGGCCTGACCATCGACACCCTCGGTCTGGTCCCGAACGCCAAGATGCGGCAGCAGCTCAGCTGTATCGCGGAGGCGACCGGCGGGACGTACACCTCGGTGGAGCACACCGACGAACTCACCGACCGGGTCAACCAGTTGGTGGACCGGGCGGCCGATCCGGTGGTGACGCCGGTGGCCACTCAGGGCGCGACGGAGTGCGCGAAGGCGCCGACTCTCAAGTCCGGTCTGTACACCGACCGGGAGGAGTTCGGGCAGCAGCGCTGGTACCGGGTGGACGTCCAGGCGGGCCAGGAGCTGCGCGCCTCGGTGAGCGTGGCGGCCGACCGGACGGTGAACCCGGACTACGGGACACTGCTGCGGGCCGTCACCGTGCACGGCCGCGAGATCGTGCGCGGCGAGGCCGCCGGAATCGGGCGTACGGACGTCATCTCCACCGGGCTGCGCTACCCGAAGCCCGAGCGGGACGACGACGACAGCGACAAGCCGGCCGCCGAGACCGTCTGCCTCCAGGTCACCAACTCCTTCTCGGCGGCCTCCGGGGTCAAGACCACGCCGGGTCTGCCGCTGGAGCTGACCGTGGACGTGGTGGACGGGCCGAGCCAGGCGAGCGACGTGGCCTCCTTCGGCCTCGGACGCGGCTGGTGGCTGCTCGGCGCACTGATCCTCACCGGCTTCCTCGCCGGTCTCGTCTGGGGCTGGCTGTCGCGCTGGCGGCTCGCGGTCTGGAGGACCAACTGATGCGGATCACACGCGTGTTGAGCGCTTCGCTGCTGATGCTCGGGCTGGCGGTGTCCCCGGCTGTCGCCGACTCCTCGCCGTCCCCGAGCGCGTCCGACGACAGTTCGGCGCCCGCCGCCGCGGGCACCTCGTTCCGTACCGCGACCGAGATCGAGCAGGGCCGGACGGCCACCGCGAACGGGTCCGCGGGCGACTACATGTACTGGTCGTTCCCGGCGGACGCCGGTCAGCGCCCCACCGTCGGGGCGACGGTGAAGCTGCCCGCGGCGCACGCCGCCGAGACCTGGCAGATCGACGTGTACGACGGTCTGCGCCGGCGCCAGTCCTGCCAGTACGGCGCGCAGACGCGCACCGCCGCGGCGGGCACCGCCTCCGTGCGGCTGACCTGTGTCCTCCGCACGGTCCACGCCTGGTCGGAGCAGTGGGCGAACGATCCGCTGCCCGGCACGTACTACGTCCGGCTGACGGTCGTCGACCTCACCACGGCCGACCTGGGTCTCCCCGTCGACACGGACGTGCGGGTCGACTCGAAGGACATCGGCGGTTCGGCCGCGGTGGACGGCTCGCTGTCCCAGCCCCTGGTGCCGGGCATCGCGGTCAAGTCCGAGGCGGAGGAAGGAAGTTCGTCGGACTCCGCCGTACTTTCCAGCATCGAGCCGGACGACGGCTGGTCCTCCGGCTGGTGGTCCGACCGGTGGGTGTGGACCGCGATCGGCGGAGTGCTGGCCGCACTCGCGGGTATCGGCGGGTACGCGCTGACGCGCGGGTCGGGGCGTCCGTCGCGGGTGCCGCCGAGCGCCTGACGGTTCGTCAAGGGGGCCCCGCCGCACCTGTGCGGCGGGGCCCCTCCTCGCCTTCCCGTCCCCCAGGACTCCCAGGCCTCCCCCGCCGTCAGGCCTCCCGCAAGGCCTTCGCCGGCGCCCCGTCACCGGTCACCTCGATACGCCCCGCTCGCACCGCGTCCGGCACACTCAACTCCCCCCGCCCGACGAGCAGGCACGTGTCGGTATCCATCGCCAGCCGGGCGTCCGGCTCCCGCGGGGCGGGCCCATCGCCGTACACGGGCCCTTGCTCGGCGCCGACATACAGATGGAAGTCCCCCTCTTCCAGACGGACTTCGACGAGCCCCTCGACCTCCAGCGAACGCAGCAGCGGCAGCGCGAACCAGTGCGCCCGTACGGCGTCGGTGGGCCGCCGCTCACCCAACTCGGTCTGCCCCCACTGCCCCAGCGCCTGGAGTACGGGCAGCAACTCGCGCCCCCGACCGGTGAGTTCGTAGACGTACGCGGCCCCCGGCGGTGGCAGCCTGCGTCGGGTCGTCACCCCCTCCCGCTCCATGTCCTTCAGCCGTGAGGCGAGGACGTCCGTGCTCACGCCCGGCAGGTCGGCGTGCAGGTCCGTGTAGCGGCGCGGGCCGGCCAGGAGTTCGCGGACGATCAGCAGGGTCCAGCGGTCGCCGACGACGTCGAGCGCCCGGGCCGCGGAACAGTACTGGTCGTAGCTTCGGCGAGGTGACATGCGACGCAGTCTAAACACGTTGTTGGACTTTCCAAGCTCATACTTGGTAAAACCAAGCAACACCACGAACCGGAGGGGCGTAAGCGCATGGAGTTCCGGCAGTCGAACAAGCTGAGCGAGGTCTGCTACGAGATCCGCGGCCCGGTGATCGAACACGCCGACGCACTGGAGGCGGCGGGCCACAGCGTGCTGCGCCTGAACACCGGCAACCCCGCGCTGTTCGGCTTCGAGGCGCCGGAGGAGATCCTCCAGGACATGATCCGCATGCTGCCCCAGGCGCACGGCTACACCGACTCGCGCGGCGTCCTCTCCGCCCGCCGCGCGGTGGCGGGGCGGTACCAGACGCTGGGCCTGGAGGTCGGCGTCGACGACGTCTTCCTCGGCAACGGCATCTCCGAGCTGATCTCCATGTCCGTACAGGCACTGGTCGAGGACGGCGACGAGATCCTCATCCCGGCCCCCGACTTCCCCCTCTGGACGGCCGTCACCACCCTCGCCGGCGGCAAGGCGGTGCACTACCTCTGCGACGAACAGGCCGACTGGTACCCGGACCTGGACGACATGGCGTCGAAGATCACGGCCCGCACCAAGGCCGTCGTCATCATCAACCCGAACAACCCCACCGGCGCGGTCTACCCGAAGGAGGTCATCGAGGGCATCCTCGACCTCGCCCGCCGGCACGGCCTGATGGTCTTCGCCGACGAGATCTACGACCAGATCCTGTACGACGACGCCGTGCACCACTCGGTCGCCGCGCTCGCCCCCGACCTGGTGGTCCTGACCTTCTGCGGCCTGTCGAAGACGTACCGGGTGGCCGGCTTCCGTTCGGGCTGGCTGGTGGTCACCGGTCCGAAGCAGCACGCCAAAAACTATCTGGAGGGCCTGACCATGCTGGCCTCCATGCGGCTGTGCGCCAACGCGCCCGCGCAGTACGCCATCCAGGCCGCGCTCGGCGGTCGCCAGTCCATTCACGAGCTGACCGCGCCGGGCGGCCGTCTGCACGAACAGCGCACCGTGGCCTGGGAGAAGCTCAACGAGATCCCCGGCGTGTCCTGCGTGAAGCCGAAGGGCTCGCTGTACGCGTTCCCGCGCCTCGACCCCAAGGTCCACAAGATCCACGACGACGAGAAGTTCGTCCTGGACCTGCTGCTGCGGGAGAAGATCCAGGTGGTCCAGGGCACCGGCTTCAACTGGCCGACCCCCGATCACTTCCGCATCCTCACCCTGCCCCACGCGGACGACCTGGAGGCGGCGATCGGGCGGATCGGGCGGTTCCTCGGCGGGTACCGGCAGTAGGGGCCTCCTAGCCTGGGTCGTATGAGTGATCTCTTCCTGGTGCGGCACGGTGAGACCGAGTGGTCGCGGTCAGGTCGGCACACCGGCCGGACGGACGTCCCGCTGACCGAGCACGGCCGTGCCGAGGCGCGGCGGCTGGTCCCGCTGATCCGGTCGCACCGGATCGGGGCCGCCTTCGTCAGCCCGCTGCAGCGCGCCAGGGAGACCGCGGAGCTGATCGGGTTGCCCGACGCGCGGGTCGACACCGACCTCTACGAGTGGGACTACGGCGGCTACGAGGGGGTTGTGAACTGTTGCCGCGGAACAGCGCACGAGTGTGTTCTGGCGTGCATGAGTGAGTGTCTGGGGTGTGGTGGGGCGTAGGGAACGGGAGTTCCCTCATCGAATGGGTGACCTTTGCGGGTGGTGGTCGTTGACTGCGGTGACGGGGTCTTCGCATTGCGGTCGGGGGTGTACGGGTGGGTGGGCTGCGGGAGTTGGTGGCGGCGTTCGTCGTGCCCGGTCCGGCCGGTGTGGCGGTGCGGGACCGGCTGCGGGTGAGCGAGGCGGACGCGGCGGTGCTGACCGAGGTGGGGGCGTTCCTGGGGTCGCTGGCGGCCGGGGATCTCGCGGAACGCTGTCGCCAGGGGCGGGCGCATGATGCGGCCGGGTGGGCGGTGCGCAAGCGCGAGCTGACGGGGAGGTCCTCGGCGCGCTGGGCGGGCAGTATCACCAAGGCCACGCATGACCAGTGGGCGCTGGCGAGGCGTGGACAGGCGGCCCACATGGCCTGGCTGCGCAGGCAGATCGACTCGGTCGAGGCGCGGCTTGCCCGGCCGCTCGGTGCCAAGGCCGACAAGAGGGACGGCCTGGTACGCGGTTACGGTTCGCGGGGTGAGTGGCATGCCAAGTCCCGCCGCCTGCAGACGTTGAAGGACCGCCTCGCGGGGGTGGAGGCGGATTGGGCGGCGGGCCGGGTCCGGGTGGTGCGCGGCGGCAAACGCCTCGCCCACGCCCGTCACCACCTGGCGGCGGCCGGGCTGAACGAGCAGGAGTGGCGACAGCGGTGGCGGGCGGAGCGGATGTTCCTGTCGGCCGACGGGGAGTCCGGCAAACGCTTCGGCAACGAGACCATCCGTGTCACCGACACCGGGCAGGTCTCGGTCAAGCTCCCGGCCCCGCTGGCCCACCTGGCCAACGCACCCCACGGCCGGTATCTGCTGGACGCGACCGTACGGTTCCAGCATCGAGGGCAGGAGTGGCTGGACCGGATCACTGCGAACCGGGCGGTCGCTTACCGCATCCACCACGACCCGGTGCGCGGACGCTGGTATGTGACCGCTTCGTGGCAGCGCGCCGCCGCCCCGGTGCTGCCGCTTGAGGCGGCGTTGGTGCGGGGTGTGGTGGGAGTGGACATGAACGACGACCACCTCGCCTGCTGGCACCTGGATGTGCACGGCAACCCGGTCGGCGAACCGCAGCGCTACTTCTACGACCTGACCGGCACCGCTCAGCACCGGGACGCGCAGATCCGGCACGCACTGACCCGGCTGCTGCACCATGCCCGGCGTTGCGGGGCGAGCGCGATCGCCATCGAGGACCTCGACTTCAGCGACGGCACAAGCCGCGAGCGGCACGGCCGCAACAAGCGCTTCCGCCGCCTGCTCTCCCGCTTCCCCACCGCCAGACTCAAAGCCCGGCTGATGTCGATGGCCGCCGAGCAGGACATCGCGATCGTCGCGGTCGACCCCGCCTACACCAGCCGGTGGGGCGCCCAGCACTGGCAGAAACCACTGACCACCCCACGACGCACAATGTCCCGGCACGATGCGGCAAGCATCGCCGTCGGGCGACGCGCCTACGGGTATCCGATCCGGCGACGGACGGCACCGCCCCCGCATCACCAGAGTGATGGTGCGGGGCATCGGACCGTCCAGGCCCGACCGGACACCCGCAGGCGTGAGGAAACCCGCCCCCGTATCCCCGGACCACGGACGCGATCCGTGTCACCGGACACGGAGCGAAAGCGGGCGACCAGGACATCCAACACCGTTCGGGATGTCCGCAGCGACCAGGTACGGGTCCAAGACTCACTCCTGCTCACTGATGAGGAACGGTGGAATGTCAGAGCCCCGTCGTAGTCTTCGAAGGGTGACCGCAGTGAGGTGCCTGGCAGGTCGCAGTGATGTGACGCCTTCGAGAAGGATCCGACGGGGAGGAGCAGGCCGTGACCCGACCGCCGACCGCCGCGCAGCGGCGTGTCATCGACGCCGCCGATCCCGTCACCGGGCGACTCAGGGGGACGGACGCGCAACTCACGGCGCTGGTCGCGCGAGGCCTCGCCTTCCGGCACCCACGGCCGCCGCACGACCACTTCCTGACCCCGGCCGGACACCGGATACGCGAGGCGGCCCCGGAGGCTCCCGCCCCCGCCGTCGCACCAGCCCCGGCGCCGGGCGTCTTCACTGCCCGCATCGGCGGCGAGGAGGACGCGCCCGACGGCGCCCAGGTGGCCGGTCCGGCCCGGGCCCGTGAGGTGCACAGCGCCTGGGAGGGGCTCCTGGAGCTGCGCCGGATGACCAACCCGCACGGCGCCACGGAACGGCCCTGCGCCTGGGAGCGCGCCCACCTGGTCCAGGCCGCCGCCCTGGCCCTGGAGGCGGCCGGACTGCGCCCCGCCGGGCGGGACGGCACCGGGGGCTACCGGGTGCGCGCGACCCCGCAGCCGGAGGCCGTCGCCGTGCACGCGCCGGACACCGAGGAGCTGCGTGTCTGTGCGGCCACGCTGGAGAAGGCGGGCTGGCAGGCCGGCGAGCACACGCAACCACGGACGAGAGCGCGCTATCTGCTGGCGTCCCCGCGTCGGGCGTGATGGGCATGCCAAGATCGGTCGATCAGAGCATCCATGACGAGAAGGGGAAGCCGTGACCGAAGCGTTTTCCGTCCCGGTGACCGTCCGCGGGTACGAGACGGACGTGCAGGGCCATCTCAACCAGAGCGTCTACCTCAACTACGCGGAACACGCCCGCTGGTCGCTGCTGAAGGCGGCGGGGATCAGCCAGTCCGGTCTCATCGGAAGCGGTGTGGGCCCGGTGACCCTGGAGACCACCATCCGCTACCGCCGCGAGTTAGTGGCCGGCGACGAGGCCGAGGTGACGTGCGGCTTCGCCTGGGGCGAGGGCAAGACCTTCCGGATCGAGCAGACGATCCGCAAGGCGGACGGCACGGTGGCCGCCGAGATCACGGCCGTCGGAGGCCTGATGGACCTCAAGGAGCGCAGGCTGGTGGCGGATCCACGGGAGTACTTCAGAGAACTGGCGGCGGATCCGGGCCTGTTCGGGCTGTAGGACTGAGGGCTCGACGGGGGGCGCGAGGGGGGCCGACACTCGGAAACGGCCCCGGGCGGCCCGTCGGCGCCCCTCCCCTGTTCCTCCGCAACCCCTCATGCCCTTTGTGCCCCGCAGTGTCCCGATCGGCCGCCCCCTCAGATCGCTCGGCTGCGGCTCGCAACCGGTCACCCCGCCCCGAACACCCCCTTGTGGTCCTCGGCCCACTCCCGGTAGGTACGCGCCGTGCGCCCCAGCACCTCGGGCACATCCCCGGTGACGACGGCGTTCCCGCCCCGGCGGACGTAGGCGGTGCCCGCCAGGACACCGTCCGCGGCCTTCTCGTCGAGGCCCCAACCGAGCACGTACTGCCGGACCTCCGACGCCGAGAGGTCGCGCGCGGTGACGCGGCGGCCGAGGATGTCCGCGAGTACGGCGGCCTGGCCGGGCACGCCGATCGTCTCCGGTCCGGTCAGCGTGTACGTCCGTCCCTCGTGCCCGGGGTCGACCAGGGCCCGGGTCGCCACTTCGGAGACATCCCGCGGGTCGACCACGCCCTGCAGCCCGTCTCCGGTCAGGTTCGGCACCGGCTCGCCCGCCTTGATGGGGTCCGCCCAGCTCAGTGTGTTGGACGCGAACGCGGAGGGCCGCAGGATCGTCCACCGCGCGCCGCTGTCCCGGACGGCGCGTTCGCCGTCGAGGTGCCAGGAGCCGGACGGACCCAGCTCGGGATCACCGGTGCCGATGGCGGAGAGCTTCACCAGGCGGGACACGCCGGCCGCCCGCGCCGCCGCCACCAGCGCCTGGTCGTGCCACGTCCCCGGGGCGGGTACGCCCACCAGGAACGCGGCCGTCACCCCGGACATCGCCACCTCCAGGGAGCCCGGGTCCCGGTAGTCCCCGCGCAGCACCTCCACGCCCGGCGGCACCACAGCCTTCGCCGGGTCGCGGGTCAGGGCGCGCACCTTCTCGCCACGCGCCGCGAGTTGTCGTACGACTTCACTGCCGATGGTGCCCGTGGCACCCGTCACAAGAATCATGCTGACCACGGTGGCGGGCGGCCGGCGCCGGACTCTAGGAGATTCCGGCACGGTTGGGGCGCCCGCGCGGGCAGCCGGCGCGCTTACCGTGGTCGGGTGACGACCGCCCTGACCGAACGCCTCCTGCCTGTCCCCGACGCCCTGCGGCCATGGATCGCCGACATCGCGGCGACGGCCGTGGCGGGCCCGCTGCCCGAGTCGTTCACCCATGTGCCGGACACCGCGACCAAGTTGGTCGTCCGGGTCGAGGACACGGGACGGCGCGACACCCTGGTGATCGGTCCGCGCACCCGTGCCTCCTACCACGCGGACGCGGACAAGCGGGTGGTGTCCTGCGTCCAGGTGCGGCTGGGCCCGGGCACCGTGCGCCCCCTGCTCGGCGCACCGGCGGTCGAACTCGTCGGTCACGTCGTGCCGTTGGGTGCCCTGCCGACGAGGACGGCCCGGCGACTCGCGCGCGAGCTGGTCGACCTGGGGCCGGAGGAGATGACCGCGCGTCTGGCGGAGGCACTGCTCGACCGGCTCGCCCCGGTCGCCGACGGCACACGCACCCGGCTGCTGCGGGCCGCCGTCGACGCCCTGTCGACCCGGCCGGGCCGCGCCCCCGCCACCGTGCGCGACGTGGCCCGCCAACTCGCCGTCAGCGAGCGTCAGTTACGCAACCTCTTCGCCGAGGGCGTCGGCCTGTCGCCGAAGCACTACGCCCGCATCAGCCGCGTACGCCATCTGCTCACGCACGCGACCGACGCTCCCTGGGCGGAGCTGGCCGCCGCCACCGGCTACTACGACCAGTCACACATGACGTCCGACTTCCGCACCGTGATGGGTGTGCCGCCCGGGTCGTTCTTCACCGGCCGACTGCCGGCCCCCCGGCCCTGCCAGGCGGTCACGCGGGTGTGACGCCCGCGATCCCCTCGCCCGCCTCCGCCGGACGGGTCATGTCCTACCTGGTCCAGGCCGGCCCGGACCCAGTGGCCATGGCCCCAGCTCGGGTCCACGGCCACCGGCCGGGAGCCGTCCCTCCCGACCGGAGACCACCTGCCGTACGTGGGTACGGGGTCAGCTTCCGGCGATCTCCGCCAACCGTCGCGCCTCGGCGCGCGTGGAGCGGGCGATCGCGTCCTCGTCTGCGGTGAGCAGCCGGTTGCCCTCGACGATCTGGCGGCCGTTCACGAAGGACGCGGTGACCGGGGCCGCCGCGCCGAAGACCAGCGCGGTCACCGGGTCGGCGATCGAGGCGTGGGCGAGGGTGTCGAGCTTCCAGAGCACCAGGTCGGCGAGCTTGCCGGGCTCCAGGGACCCGATCTCTCTTGCACGGCCCAGGACTTGGGCGCCACCGTAGGTGCCCAGGCGCAGTGCCTGACGGGCGTTCAGGGCGGCTTCTCGGTGGGCGCCCAGGCGGTTGATCAGGAGCGCGTTGCGCAACTCGGTGTGGAGTTCGCCGGACTCGTTCGACGCGGTGCCGTCCACCCCCAGGCCGACCGGAATCCCGGCGGCGAGCATGTCGGGGACGCGGGCGATTCCGGCGGCCAGGCGGGCGTTGGACGAGGGGCAGTGGGCGACGCCGGTCCTCGTCCGGGCGAAGGCGTCGATGTCGGAGTCGTTCATGTGGACGCAGTGCGCCATCCACACGTCCTCGCCGAGCCAGCCGGTGGATTCGAAGTAGTCGGTGGGGCCCATGCCGAACAGTTCCTTGCAGAACTGCTCCTCCTCCACGGTCTCCGAGCCGTGGGTGTGCAGCCGCACGCCGAGGCGTCGGGCCAACTCGGCGCCCTGCCTCATCAGTTCGGTGGACACGGAGAATGGCGAGCAGGGCGCGACGGCGACCTGGGTCATCGCGTCGAAGGAGGCGTCATGGTGCTGCCCGACGGTTTCCTCGGTGGCGGCGAGGGCACCGTCCAGGGTCTCCACGGCGAAGTCGGGCGGCAGCCCGCCGTCCTTCTCACTGCGGTCCATGGAACCGCGGGCGAGAGTGAAACGGACACCCATCTCACGGGCGACGCCGATGATCGCGCCGGACAGGTCGCCGGAGCCCCGCGGGAAGACGTAGTGGTGGTCCATGGCGGTGGTGACACCGCCGCGGGCCATCATCGCGAGCGAACCCTGGGCGGCCGCGCGGACCATCTGCTCGTCGATGCGCGCCCAGGTCGGGTACAGCGCGACGAGCCAGTCGAACAGGTTGTGGTCGGTGGCCAGCCCCCGGGTGATCCACTGGTAGTAGTGGTGGTGGGTGTTGACCAGGCCGGGGGTCACGAGGTGGCCGTCGGCATCGATCCTGCGTTCGACGTTCGCCAGGCCCTCCGGCGCCCTGCCCGCGCCGACCGCCTCGATGCGGTTACCGGCGACGACGACATGCCCGCTCTCGTACTCGGTGTCGTGGGCGTCGACGGTCGCGATCGAACAGTTCTCGATGACGAGGCGCCGGTCTGCTGCCATGATGCGTCCTTTTCGCTCGTGGACTCGGGGAAGGGCACGGCATGACCCTGAAGTCCGCGGTTGGTTCACAAGTCGGCTCAGAGGTTGGTGAGGTCCACCGGGATCTTCGCCTCGCAGCCGTCCCGCAGGACGGTGGCCTCGATCAGGCCGTAGGGACGGTCGGCGGCGACGTACACCGCACCGTCTCCGGTCGCGTTCTTGAGCCCGAACGGCTCCAGGTCCACGAGGAAGTGGTGCTTGTTCGGCAGCGAGAACCGGACCTCGTCGATCTCGCCGCGGTGGTCGATGATGCGCGCGCCCATGGCGTACAGGCTTTGCTGGAGCGACAGGGAGTACGTCTCCGCGAAGGCTCGCAGAAGGTGCCCCTTGACCTGTGCGTACGACTCGTCCCAGGCCGGCATCCGCTGCGCGTCCTCGGTCCAGTTGAAGCGCCAGCGGCTTGAGACCTCGGTGGCCAGGATGCGGTCGCGGGCCTCGGGAAGAGTGGTGTACTTGTCCTTGACGTAACCCCAGAACTCGGAGTCGGTCGAGTTCATGACGGTCAGATCCTTGAGACCGGAGACGACCTCCCACGACGAACCGTCGTACGTGATCTGAGCGAGACGGGTCTCCTGGCCTTTGCGGACGAACGAGTGCTCGCCCGGCCCAGGGTGCTCTATCCGTTCCCAGGCGTACTCCTCGATGCGGATGCGGGCTCGGTGGATCGGCTCCTGGCTCGTCACGAAGTGGCGGGCGAGGTGGATGCCGAACTGTTCGGCCGACTCGATGCCGTACTCCTTGGCGAACGCGTACACCGTGTTCTTGGTGGTGTCGGTCGGCAGGACGTTGGCGTTGGAGCCGGAGTAGTGGACCTCGTCCATGTCGCCGCTCAGCGACACCGAGACGTTCAGGTCCTTGATGTGGTGGGTGGAGCCGTCCCGCGTGATCTTGACGACTCGGTTCTCGGCCTTGCCGTACTGGTTCTGTCCCAGGATCACAGGGCGGGAAGGGCGGGAAGTGTCTGTCATTTAGCTAGCTCCCTCGGTATACGGAGTAGCCGAACGGGTTGAGCAGCAGCGGTACGTGGTAGTGCTCGCCGGGCCTCACCGCGAAGGTGATGGCCACCTCGGGGAAGAACACGGCACCGCTGTCCCGATTCGCGGGGGCGTCCTGCTGCGCATCGGCTTGCTTCTTCTCGAAGTACGGCTCCACGGCGAAGTCGAGCCGTACGTGTGTGGTGCCCTCCGGCAGCGCCGGCAGGTCCCTGCACCGCCCGTCCGCGTCCGTCGCGGAGCCGCCGAGCGCCTGCCAGTGCGCGTCGCGCCCGGAGCGGGCGGCGAGCTGGACGGCGACGCCCACGGCGGGGCGGCCGACGCTGGTGTCGAGGATGTGGGTCGACACCGAGGCGGTGGTGCTCGTGCTGGTGCTGGTGCTGGTGCTGGTGCTCATGGTCAGGCGTCCTCATCAGTCGTCGACTTCAGTCTTCGTCGACTCAGGTCTCGTCGACTTCAGGTCCGTCGACTTCAGTCTTCGTCGACCAGTCGGGCCAGGCGGATACGGTTGATCTTGCCCAGCTCGGTGCGGACGATCTCCCGCTCCTGCTCCGGCGAGTTCCCGATCCGCTCCTTGACCGCGTCCCGCATCTGCTCGCCGGTCCGTCCGGTGGCGCAGATCAGGAAGACATGGCCGAACCTGTCCTGGTAGGCCAGGTTCAGTTCGAGCATCTCCGCCCTGAGTTCCTCGGAGGCGCCGACCATGCCACGCTGTTCGCGCGTCGACGTGGGATCGCCCGGCTCGGGTCGGCCGATTGGCGGGTGCCCGGCCATCGCCTCCGCGAGGTCGTCGGAGGTCAGCTCGGCCATCGCCGCGTCACTGGCGGCGTAGAGACTGCCGGTGTCGGCGTACGGGCGGGCGGCTAGCAGTCGCTTCACCCAGGCCGCGGACGCGCACGCCTCATGGAGTGCGGCGAAGGCCGCGTGCTCGCCCAGGGCGTTGAACCGGGCCAGGCCCGGGGGCGTGGGAGTCGACGTCACGGGAGCCTCCGTGGCCACGAAGGGCCTTCGTGCTGAACGGACTGGGGCCAGCTAACGCCCCTCCGCGACACCACGTCAACACTTTGTTGAAAATTCGGGGTAACGAAACCCTCGGGCTTCACTCAGCCCTTCACTCAGCCCTCTTTGTCGCGATTCAGGTAGTTGTAGACCGTGAAGCGGCTCACCCCGAGCGCGCCCGCGACGGTTTCCACGCCGTGCCGTACGGAGAAGGCGCCACGCACCTCGAGCATGCGGACGACCTCCTGCTTGGCCTTGCGGTCCAGGTCCGCCAGGGGCTTGCCCTTCTTGCGCTCCAGGGCGGCCAGGATGTGGTCGAGGGAGTCCGCGAGCTGCGGCAGCCGCACGGCAACGACCTCCGCCCCCTCCCAGGAGAGCACCACGTCGTCGGGGCCCGCCTCGTCGGGCGCGAGTATCTCGCCGCCCATGGCGTCCACCAGCGGCTTGACGGCCCCGATGAAGGACTCGCCTCCGGCGCCGGTCACTCCGCACCCTCTCCGATCACGTTGAGCTGGAGCGAGATACGGGTGGCGCCGGATTCCAGGGTCCTGCGCAGCAGGGCGTCCACGGCGGTGAGCACGGCGTCGGCGCCCCCCTCGGCCGTGTTGCCGAACGGGCCGACGTCCACCGCGTCCAGCCCGGCCGTCTCGACGACCTGGCGGGCCACCACCGCATGCGCGGGCGCCTCATCGAGGTCGAAGGGCTCCGTCGTGAACTCCACTCGCAATCGCACGCGCTCAACCTAACGCGCGGTAGCGCTTTCCGCCCGAGCCCTCTTGACAAGCTCTTACGCAGAGCGGCAATCTTCCATTGAGCAGAAACTAACTTTCGTAATACGGAATTACTCAGGAGGGGAGCGCCGAGCCGATGCCAGGCTTCGAATCGAGCACAGCCGCAGCGCAGCGCTTCAACGTCAACCTGTCGATCCTCTTCACGGAACTCCCGCTCCTGGAGCGTCCCGCGGCCGCCGCGGCGGCCGGCTTCACCGCGGTCGAGCTGTGGTGGCCCTGGGGCGACTCCCCCGTCCCCGAGCGGTCCGAGCTGGACGCCCTGAAGAGGGCGATCGAGGACGCGGGCGTGCGGCTCACGGGCCTGAACTTCTACGCCGGGCAGCTGCCCGGGCCGGACCGGGGCGCCCTGTCGATCCCCGGGGCGGAGTCGGAGCGGTTCCGGGCCAACATCGACGTGGCCGCCGAGTTCGCCCAGTCGCTGGGCTGCGAGGCGCTCAACGCCCTGTACGGCAACCGCGTCGACGGCGTGGACCCGGACCAGCAGGACGCGCTCGCGCTGGAGAACCTGGTGCTCGCGGCCCGGGCGGCGAGCGCCATCGGCGCGATCCTGCTGATCGAGGCCCTCAACAAACCCGAGTCGCCGCTGTACCCGCTGGTGAGCGCACCCGCGGCCGTGGAGATCGTCGACAAGGTCAACGAGGCTACGGGGCTCGGCAACGCGCGCTTCCTGATGGACCTGTACCACCTGTCGATGAACGGCGAGGACCTGCCGTCGGTGATCGAGCGGTACGCGGCGAAGACCGGCCATGTGCAGATCGCCGACAACCCCGGGCGCGGAGCGCCGGGCACCGGCTCACTCCCCCTCGAAGACCTCCTCGGCCGCCTCGGGAAGGCCGGTTACCCGGGCCGGGTCGGCCTGGAGTACAAGCCGGGTGACCGACCGAGCGCGGCGGCGTTCGACTGGCTGCCCGCCGAGGCCCGAGCCGCCCGCTGAGCACCACGCCACAGACATTGCGAAGCAGGCAGAGAGGTCTCCACATGACCGCGAACCTTCCCAAGATCGCCTGGATAGGCCTCGGCATCATGGGCTCCCCCATGTCCGAGAACCTGATCAAGGCGGGTTACGACGTCACCGGCTTCACCCTGGAACAGGACAAGCTCGACCGACTGGCCGCCGCCGGCGGCACCCCGGCCGGCTCCATCGCCGACGCCGTGCGCGACGCCGACGTGGTGATCACGATGGTGCCCGCCTCCCCGCAGGTCGAGGCCATCGCGTACGGACCCGACGGCATCCTGGAGCACGCGCGCTCCGGCGCGCTGCTGATCGACATGTCGTCGATCACCCCGCAGACCTCCGTCGACCTGGCGAAAGCGGCACGGGCGAAGGGCATCCGCGTCCTGGACGCCCCCGTGTCCGGCGGTGAGGCCGGTGCGATCGAGGCCGTGCTGTCCATCATGGTCGGCGGCGAGCAGGCCGACTTCGACGCGGCCGAGCCGATCTTCGAGGCGCTCGGCAGGACCGTCGTGTTGTGCGGTCCGCACGGCTCGGGCCAGACCGTGAAGGCCGCCAACCAGCTGATCGTCGCCGTCAACATCCAGGCGTGCGCCGAGGCCGTGGTGTTCCTGGAGAAGTCGGGCGTGGACCTGAAGGCGGCCCTGGACGTCCTGAACGGCGGGCTGGCCGGTTCCATGGTTCTGACGCGCAAGAAGGACAACTTCCTGAACCGCGACTTCACGCCGGGCTTCCGTATCGACCTGCACCACAAGGACATGGGCATCGTCACCGACGCCGCCCGCACCGTCGGCGCGGCCCTGCCCGTCGGCGCCGTGGTCGCCCAGCTGGTCGCGAGCCTGCGGACGCAGGGCGACGGCGGCCTCGACCACTCGGCGCTCCTGCGGGCCGTGGAGCGCCTGTCCGGCGCCCGCATCTGACCCCGCCCTCCCGAACTCCGGGCGGCATCGGCGCTGACATCTGTCCTGTCGCGCCCAGGCGTCGACGCCGCCCGGAATCCACCGCGGCACACAGTTGATCGGCGGCTCCCGGGTGCGTCCCGGTACGTCGGGGTGCGGGAACGCCCCTTCCGCAGGAGTCTGAAGGCATGGCACCAGCGCACCCGGCACAGCACCCGCACATCGTGGTCCACGCCCCGGCCCTGGACGGCTCCCGGCGGGTCACCGCGGACGCCGAGAACCTCGGCGTCGCCTCGCACCTGGACGACGTCGTCGAACTCCTGCGGCTCGCCGATCTGGACCAGGTCGAGGTCGAGGAGAGCGACATCGTCGAGTGGCAGGGCGGCGGCCCCGACGAGTGGCCGGGACTGTCCGAGCACCACGAGCGCTGAGCGCGGGTACGGCAGCGGTCGTACGCCGACTACGGAACCCTCAAATCAACCTCTGAACCCGCGCCCGGAGGCTTCAACTGCCCCCGGGCGCGGGCACATTCTGGTGGCACGGGGCCCGCCGGCACGGGGGCGGCGGACCCCGTGCCAGGGGGAGCCATGGACAGCGGTACGACGGTCCGGCTGAAGCCGTATGAGGTCGCGCTGCTGCGGGGCGGTCCCCGCGCCGCCGTCACGGTCGCCGTGCTGGCCCTGCATCTGCTGGGGGCCGCCGATGCCGGCCGACCGGGCACGGTACGGGTCTCGGGGGAGCCCGGGGGCGCGGGGCAGGCCCTGCCCCCGCTGTACGAGGCGGTACTCACGGCCCTTCAACAGCCCGCCGGAGTAGCCGAGTTGGTCGACCGGACGAGCGTACGTCGGGCACTGGACGACCTCCGCGCCGGCCTCCTGTCCGCAGGCCTGCTGCGTACCCTTCCGCCGCGCCGGACCCGCGCGGCCCGGCGCGCGCTCGACGCCCTGTACGCCGACCACCCGCTCCCCACCGGCCGACGTGGCCTGTCCGCGGACGGCATCCTGATGGCGGTGGCCCTGCACGGCGATCCCGCCCTGACCGTCCTCGCGGCACGCTTCGCCCTGCGGGCCGGCCTGACCGCCCGCGCGGAGGTGGCGGACAAGGGGCTTCTGAAGCACTCCGAGCGTTCGCCGTACTCCTGCGGCGGCGTCTCGGACTGAGGGCACACCGCAGGGGCGGCCCTCCCCCGGTGGGCCGCCCTCGTGAGGTGACTGTCGGCTGTCGGCTGTCAGACCTTCAGCGGCCTGATCGAGGTCGGGGCATGCGCCGGCTCGGTCGCGAGCTCCTCGGACTCGACGACCTCGCTGATGTCGTTCGTCCTCGACATCGCGATGTCGGTGACCCGCTCCAGGATGACCTCGACCACCACCGGGACCTGGTACTCGGCGGCGAGTTTCTTCGCCTGCTCGAAGGCCGCGCCCAGCTCGTTCGGGTCGGTCACCCGGATCGCCTTGCAGCCGAGGCCCTCGGCGACCTTGACGTGGTCGACGCCGTAGACGCCCAGCTCGGGCGAGTTGGTGTTCTCGAACTCCAGGTTGACCTGGAAGTCGATGTCGAACGCCAGCTGCGCCTGGCGGATCAGGCCCAGGTAGGCGTTGTTCACCAGGACATGGACGTACGGGATCCGGTGCTGCGCCCCGACCGCCAGCTCCTCGATCATGAACTGGAAGTCGTAGTCGCCGGAGAGGGCGACGACGGACGCCTCCGGGTCCGCCTTGGCCACGCCCAGCGCGGCCGGGACGGTCCAGCCGAGCGGGCCCGCCTGGCCGCAGTTGATCCAGTGCCGCGGCCGGTGGACGTTCAGCAGCTGGGCGCCGGCGATCTGCGAGAGGCCGATCGCGGAGACGTACCGGGTCTGAGGGCCGAAGGCCTTGTTCATCTCCTCGTAGACGCGCTGCGGCTTGATCGGGATGTCGTCGAAGTGCGTACGGCGCTGGAGTGTGGCCTTCTTCCGCTGCGCGGCGGCTGCCCAGCCGGAGCGGTCGGGCAGCCTGCCCGCGTCCCTCGACTCCCTCGCCACTGCCACGAACAGCTCCAGGGCGGCCTTGGCGTCGGAGGTGATGCCGTAGTCCGGGGCGAAGATCCTGCCGATCTGGGTGGGCTCGATGTCGACGTGGACGAACGTCCGTCCGGCCGTGTAGACGTCCAGCCTGCCGGTGTGGCGGTTGGCCCAGCGGTTGCCGATACCGAGGACGAAGTCGGACTCCAGGAAGGTCGCGTTGCCGTAGCGGTGCGAGGTCTGCAGGCCCACCATGCCGGCGTTGAGTTCGTGGTCGTCGGGCAGGACGCCCCAGCCCATCAGGGTCGGGACGACCGGGATGCCGG
The DNA here is from genome assembly GCF_045041235.1 of Streptomyces sp. NBC_00076. Taxonomy (NCBI): domain Bacteria; kingdom Bacillati; phylum Actinomycetota; class Actinomycetes; order Kitasatosporales; family Streptomycetaceae; genus Streptomyces; species Streptomyces sp. NBC_00076. Next base: position 8,393,952 of record NZ_CP108242.1, on the reverse strand, counting down.
TCAACTCGGCGAACTCGACGAGGAGTTCGGCCGCGTCTGCGTTGATGACCCCGCCGCCGGCCACGATCAGCGGCCGCTCGGACGCGTTCAGCATCCCGATCGCCTTCTCGATCTGGGCGCGGGTCGCGGCGGGCTTGTAGGCCGGCAGCGGCGCGTAGGTCCCCGGGTCGAACTCGATCTCGGTGAGCTGGACGTCGATCGGCAGGTCGACGAGGACCGGACCGGGGCGGCCGGAGCGCATGAGGTGGAAGGCCTGCTGGAAGACGCCGGGGACCTGTGCGGCCTCCAGGACGGTGATCGCCATCTTGGTCACCGGCCTGGCGATCGAGGCGATGTCGACGGCCTGGAAGTCCTCCTTGTGGATCACCGCGGTCGGGGCCTGCCCCGTGATGCACAGGATCGGGATGGAGTCGCCGGTCGCCGAGTACAGGCCGGTGATCATGTCGGTGCCGGCGGGGCCCGAGGTCCCGATGCAGACGCCGATGTTGCCCGGGTGGGTGCGCGTGTAGCCCTCGGCCATGTGCGAGGCGCCTTCGACGTGGCGGGCGAGGGTGTGGTGGATGCCTCCGGAGGCCTTGAGAGCCGCGTAGAAGGGGTTGATCGCCGCACCCGGGACACCGAAAGCGTCGGTGACGCCCTCACGCTTGAGAATCTCAACTGCCGCGCGGGCAGCGGTCATTCGAGCCATCAGTACTCCTGCTTCGGCTGCCGGATCCGCACTCCCGTCGCGCCCCGCGGAGAGCACTTCCGTATGATGGAAATAAAATTCTACGATCTGGAATTAATGTAAGTGGGTGGGTGAAGGCAGTCAAGAGACGGACAAGCGGGGGCTTCCTGGAGGACGATGTGGGCCATGTCCGAGAGCGTTCCGGTGCGCTGCCCGGCCTGTCGGCGCGAGCATCTCTACGCGGCACCGTCGTATCCGTGCCCGTGCGGCGCGCCCGTCAGCCCCCGCCTCGACCGGCGCGGGACGGCCACCGCCGTCACCCACCGCGCCTGGGAGGAGGAGTGGATCACCGTGCGCTGCGCATCCTGCGGGCGCAGCGACCAGTGGCCGTGTCCGGAGCTGGGCTGTCCGTGCGGGACGGTGCTGCGGGTCACGGTGACCGGGGCGCCCGCCGAGGCGCCCCCGGACTCGCCCCCCGAAGCCACTCCGGCACCGCGGCGGCCCTTCCAGTCCGTGACGATCCGTTCCGCCCGGGACGCGGTCACGGCGACCGCCCTCTATCTGCGCCGGCTCGGCTACCGGGACATCCGCCGCGCCGACCAGCGGCCGCCCTCCGGTATCGGCATCGCCGCGCGCGGCCTGCTGGTCCAGGTCGACCCGGCCGTGCGGCCGGCCTCCGTGCGGGACGTGGAATGCCTGTGGCTGACGGCCATGACGGAGTCCTCGCATGGCGTCTACTTCTCCCTCGCCGGGTACACGGACGACGCCCGTGCACGCGCCGACGGTCTGGGCGTCCCCCTGTTCGTGCTGGACCCCACCGGGATTCCGCAGCCGGTCAACAGTCCCGCCGACGAGCTCGACACCACGGGGACCTGAGCCCTGACATATCGCTCGCGCGGCGCCTCGACGTACCCGAGACTCGACGGATGCGCATCCGTTCCGCCACCGCCGGAGAGCTCCCCCCGCTCCAGGACATCGAGCGCGCCGCCGGCGCCCCCTTCCGCGAACTGGGCATGGCGGAGATCGCGAACGACGAACCGCCCGCCCCGGAGGTGCTGGAGCGGTACCGGAGGGCGGGACACCTGTGGGTGGCCGCCGACGAAGCGGACCGTCCCGTCGCCTATCTGATGGGCGAACCGGTGGACGGTGCCTTCCATGTGGAGCAGGTGTCGGTGCACCCCGGTGCCGCCCGCCGGGGTGTGGGCCGGACCCTTCTCGCACACGTCGCCGACCGCGCACGCGAGGAAGGTCTGACCGGTCTCACCCTCACCACCTTCACGACGGTGCCGTGGAACGCGCCCTACTACAGGCGCCTCGGCTTCCGCGTCCTGGACGAGGACCAACTCACCCCTGGACTACGGGAGATCCGCACCCACGAGGCGAGCATCGGCCTCGACCGGTGGCCGAGGGTCTGCATGCGCCGCGACTAGCCGGCGTGCCCCCCGCCGCCGTACGTCTCCCCGGCCCACTTCTCCCGCAACTCCACCTTCCGCACCTTCCCGGACACCGTCATGGGGAAGGAGTCGAGGATCTGGAGCCGACTGGGAATCTTGTAGTGCGCCAACTTCCCCTCGCAGAAGGCCCGCAGCTCCTCCAGGGTGAGGGGGCCGGCCGGATCGCGCGGGATGACGCAGGCGAGGACCTCCTCGCCGTAGCGTTCGTGCGGTACGCCGACGACCTGGACGTCCGCGATCCTCGGATGGGCGTAGAGGAACTCCTCGATCTCGCGCGGGTAGATGTTCTCGCCGCCCCGGATGATCATGTCCTTGATCCGGCCGACGATCTCGACGTACCCGTCCTCGCGCATCATCGCGAGGTCACCGGTGTGCATCCAGCCGCCCGGGTCGACGGCCTCGGCGGTCTTCTCTGGCTCGTTCCAGTAGCCGAGCATCACGCTGTAGCCGCGGGTGCACAACTCCCCGGCGGTGCCGCGTGGTTGGGTGACTCCGGCCGGGTCGACGACCTTGACCTCGACGTGCGGCAGGACGCGGCCGACCGTGGCCGTGCGGTGCTCCAGGTCGTCGTCCCGCCGCGTCTGCAGGGACACCGGGGACGTCTCCGTCATGCCGTAGCAGATGGAGACCTCCGCCATGTGCATCTCGGCGACCACCCGTTTCATCACCTCCACCGGACAGGGCGAGCCGGCCATGATGCCGGTGCGCAGCGAGGAGAGGTCGTACGTGGCGAAGTCGGGGAGGTTCAACTCCGCGATGAACATGGTGGGGACGCCGTACAGGGAGGTGCAGCTCTCCTGCTGGACCGCGCGCAGGGTGGCCGCGGGGTCGAAGGAGGGGGCGGGGATGACCATGCAGGCGCCGTGCGAGGTCGCGGCCAGGTTGCCCATCACCATGCCGAAGCAGTGGTAGAACGGCACCGGGACGCAGATCCGGTCCTGTTCGGAGTAGCCGACCAACTCGCCGACGAAATAACCGTTGTTGAGGATGTTGTGGTGGGAGAGGGTGGCGCCCTTGGGGAAGCCGGTGGTGCCCGAGGTGTACTGGATGTTGATCGGGTCGTCGCAGGACAGGCCCTCGTACTGGGCCTCGGGGGTCGCGCGGCCGATCAGCGCCTCCCAGCTGGGGTCGCCGAAGTACGCCACCTCCCGCAACTGCGGGCATCTGCCCCGGACTTGGTCGACCATCGCCCGGTAGTCGCTGCTCTTGTGGCTGAGGGAGGCGAAGAGCAGGGAAATGCCGGCCTGCTGGAGGACGTACTCGACCTCGTGGGTGCGGTAGGCCGGGTTGATGTTCACCATGATCGCGCCGATGCGGGCGGTGGCGTACTGGACGAGCACCCACTCGGGGCAGTTGACCGCCCAGATTCCCACCCGGTCGCCCTTGACGACCCCGCTCGCCAGCAGCGCGGACGCCAACCGGTCGACGTCCGCGGCGAACCGGGCGTACGTCCAGCGCCGCCCGGACGGCACGTCGACCAGGGCCTCGCGCTCCGGCCAGGCCGCGACCGCCCGGTCCAGGTTGGCGCCGATGGTGTCACCGAGCAGCGCGGTGTCACCGGTCCCGTGGGTGTACGACCGTCCGTCGGGCTTGTGGGGGTACGACACTCCGCCGGCCGCGCCCTCGTGCGGCGGTCCGCTCGTTCCCTGCGAGCGCGAGTGCGTTTCGTTTCCGCTCACCGGAAGTCCTCCTCGCGGTACTCGGCGTCCGAACCCGCGGCCGTGGCCTCGCGCAGTTCGATGCGGCGGATCTTGCCGGAGACGGTCTTGGGCAGGGGCGCGAACTCCAGGCGGCGCACACGCTTGTAGGGCGCCAACGCCTGTCGGGAGTGCTCGAACAGCACTTTCGCGGTGTCGGGGCCGGGCTCCCAGCCCTCCGCCAGCACCACGTAGGCCTTCGGGACGGCGAGCCGCAGCTCGTCCGGCGCGGGCACGACGGCCGCCTCCGCCACCGCCTCGTGCTCGAGGAGCACGCTCTCCAGCTCGAAGGGGCTGATCTTGTAGTCGGATGCCTTGAAGACGTCGTCGGCGCGGCCCACGTAGGTGATGTAGCCCTCGGCGTCCCGCGCGCCGATGTCCCCGGTGCGGTAGAAGCCGCCGGCCATCGCCTCCGTCGTGAGGTCGGCGTCGCCGTGGTAGCCGGTCATCAGGCCGACCGGCCGCGCGGACAGGTCGAGCGCGATCTCGCCCTCCGTCGCGCCGGGGGCTCCCGAGACCGGGTCGAGGATCTCGACGCGATAGCCGGGGCTGGGCCGGCCCATGGAGCCGGTCTTGAGGGGCTGGCCGGGGCTGTTGGAGACCTGGACCGCCGTCTCCGTCTGCCCGAAGCCGTCCCGGACGGTCACGTCCCAGGTCCGGCGGACCCGCTCGATGACCTCGGGGTTGAGGGGCTCGCCGGCCGCGACGATCTCGCGGGGTGGGGTGCGCAGCTGGGTCAGGTCGGCCTGGATGAGCATGCGCCACACGGTCGGCGGGGCGCAGAACGTGGTCACGCCGGCGCGGTCCATCTCCGCCATCAGCCGGGCCGGGTCGAAGCGTGTGTAGTTGTGGATGAACACGGTCGCCTCCGCGTTCCACGGCGCGAACAGGTTCGACCAGGCGTGCTTGGCCCAGCCGGGCGAGGAGATGTTCAGGTGCACGTCGCCGGGCTTCAGGCCGATCCAGTACATGGTCGCCAGGTGCCCGATCGGGTACGAGGTGTGGGTGTGCTCGACGAGCTTGGGGCGGGCCGTCGTACCGGAGGTGAAGTAGAGCATCAGGGGGTCGTCGGCGAGGGTCGGCCCGTCGGGCAGGAACTCGGCGGAGGAGGCGTAGGCGTCCTCGTACGGCTGCCAGCCCTCCGGCACGCCGCCGACGGCGGTGCGCGTGTAGTCGCCGGGCACGTCGTCGAACTTGCCGGCGTCCTCGGCCCGTACGAGGACGTGCCGCACGTTCCCGCGCTCGACCCGGTCGCACAGGTCGGCGGGGCCGAGCAGCGGGGTCGCCGGGATGACGACGGCCCGCAGCTTCATGGCGGCGAGCGCCGTCTCCCACAGCTCGACCTGGTTGCCCAGCATGACCAGGATCCGGTCCTCGGCACCGACCCCGCGCTCACGCAGCAGGTTCGCGACCTGGTTGGACCGCTCGGACAGTTCGGCGAAGGAGAGGCGGATCTCGGAGCCGTCCTCCTCGACGATGTGCAGCGCGGTCCGGTCGTTTCCGTCCGCGATCTCGTCGAACCAGTCGAGCGCCCAGTTGAAGTGCCGGGGGCGGGGCCAGGCGAAGCCCTCGTACGCCGTGGCGTAGTCCTCGCGGTGTTCCAGCAGGAAGTCCCGCGCGCTGCGGAACAGCTCCGTGGCCGATGTCATCTGTCCTCCTGGGTGCCGGACCATTGCCGGGCGGCTCTCTGCCATCGTGTAATCCGTGGTGCAGGTCTCACTACCCCCGAACGGGGGTGTGTGCCGCAGCGAAGGGGCGAGCAGGTGACAGCAGAGGCGTCGCAGTCGGCGGAGATCCGTGGTGCGCTGGTGCGGCTGCGGCGTACGACCGGCCTCCCGGTGGCCTTCGGCGGCCTGGTGGAGTCCGGCCGCCGCCAGATGCGCATCAGCGAACTGAACGGCACGGCCACCCCCGCCCTCAGCGCGCTCGCGGTGACCTCGGGCAACGGTCTGGGCGGCCGGGCGGTGGCACTGGGCCGTCCGTGCGCGGTGACGGACTACTCCTGCTCGGAGCAGATCAGCCACGAGTACGACACCGCCGTCGCCGCCGAGGGCCTGCGCTCGGTGCTGGCGGTGCCCGTCGTGGTACGACGCCGGGTGCGCGGTGTGCTCTACGGTGCCCTGCGCGACGCCCGGCCGCTCGGTGACCGTACGCTCGGCGCGGCCGTGGACGCCGCGCGGGACGTGGAGCAGGCGCTGGTCGTCGCGGACGAGGCGCGGGACCTGGTGATCGCGGCGCGCGCCGAACCGGCCCCGGCCGCTCGGGAGGGGGCCGCCTGGGAGCGGGTCCGGGATGCGCACGCGGCGCTGCGGGCCCTTGCCCCGCGGATCACGGACCCCGCGTTGCGGACGGAGCTGCTGGACGCCTGTGGGCTGCTGATCGCGGGGACCCGACCGGCCGAAGGGGCGGGGCCCGCACCTCGTGAGGTGGATGTGCTGGCGTGCGTCGCGGCCGGGGCGACGAACGCCATGGCCGCCGAACGGCTGGGGGTGACCGCCGAGACGGTCAAGGCGTATCTCCGCTCGGCCATGCGGAAGCTCGGGGCGCGGACCCGCGGCGAGGCGGTCGTCGCCGCACGTCGGGCCGGGTGGTTGCCGTAGGCGGGCGGGAGACGGCGCCCCGGATTCGTCGGCGGGTTGTTCATGTGTGACAGCTCCGCATTTCTCTCAGCCATCACGTTGTTATTTCCCTCACCACCGCGTTTCGGCCGAATTCCATTGTCCGTTGCCTAACATTGGCCCGGACACGACACACGGAGGGGAGCGGTGACCGTGCGACGGGACTTCAAGGAGCCTGCCCGATGCCGCCCCGACCTGCTGATCGGCAGGGAGGAGCTGTTCACCACCGCGCGTGAGCAGCTCGTCCGCGGCGGCAGCGTGCTGCTCCACGGCCCGGCCGGAATAGGAAAGTCGACGGTCCTGCGGAGTTTGGCGGCCGAATACACCGGCACGGCCGGTGCCGTCCTGCGCTGCTCCGCCACGGAGTCCGAATCCCATCTCCCCTTCCTGGCCCTGGCCGACCTCCTCGGCCTGGTCGTCGACAAGGTGTCCGGCCGGCTGCCCGCCGCCCAGCGCACCGCCCTGGAGTCGGCGCTCACCGGCCGCGGCGAGTCCACCCTCCAGCGTGACGGGCTGGCCCTGCGTCTGGCCGTACTGTCCGTGCTGCGCGCACTCGCCGCCGAGGGCCCCGTCCTGGTCGTCGCGGACGACCTCCAGTGGCTGGATCCGGCCAGCGCGGAACTCCTCGGCTTCGCCGCCCGCCGCCTCGGCGACACCCCCGTCCAGCTGCTGTGCGCGGTGCGGACGGAGGGACAGGAGTACGACAGGCATCTACGCGCGTTGCCCCCGGACAGCCTGGCGATCCGGCTCAACCCGCTCTCCCGCACCCAGGTGTCCGAGCTGCTGGACCACCGCGGCTACACCGGTCTGCCGCGCTCCACCGCCCGGGACATCCACCGCACCAGCGGCGGCAACCCGCTGTTCGCACTGGAACTGGGCCGGGCGCTGGCCGAGAACCCGACCCCGCCCCGGCCCGGCGAGCCTCTGCACGTACCCACCTCGCTGCGGGCCCTGGTGCTCAACCGGCTGGAGATGCTCTCCGACGAGGCCCGTCGCACCCTGCTGGTGGCCAGCGCGGGCGCCCGCCCCACGCTGGCGCTGTTGCACGCGGCCGGCCGGGACAACGCCGAGGCGGAGACCGCGCAGGCGGCGGCCCTCGGGCTGCTGGCGACGGAGCCGGAGGGGCCCGCCGTACGGTTCGCGCATCCGCTGATCTCGGCGGCGCTGTACGCGGAGGCCCCCGCGCAGGAGCGGCGGGCCGCGCACGGCGCGCTGTCCACGGCGGCCTCCGATCCCATCGAGCGGGCCCGGCATCTGGCGCTGGCGACCACCGGAACCGACCCGGAGGTGGCGGCCAGGCTCGCCGAGGCCGCCACCCAGGCCCGGGACCGCGGCGCCCCCTCGGTGGCCGCGTCGCTGGGGCTGCTTGCGGCCCGGCACACCCCGGCCGACACCGTGCCGGGGCCGGACGAGCGGCGGTTGCAGGCCGCGGAGGACGCGATCACCGCCGGTGAGGTGGACCTGGCGCGGGACATCGCCGGGGAGGTGCTGACCCGGGCGACCGTGCCCGCGGACCGGGTTCGGGCCTGGATGGTGGTCATCGAGTCCGCCGGGCAGGCCCTCGGGGACGTCGACGCCGTCTTCCCGCAGGCGCTGGCCGACGCGGGCGACAACCCCCGGCTGCTCGCCCTGGTCCACTACCAGCTGGCCTGGCGGGGCCTGGTCGTCCAGGGCGACTTCGCGGAGGGCCGGGAGCAGGCCGCGCACGCGGCCGAGCTGGCCGCGCGAGCCGGTGACCGGCGCACCGAACTGCTGGCCCTCGCCTTCCAGGCCCAGACGGAGACCCTGATGGGCCATCCCGACGCCCCCACGACCATCAACCGGGCGCTCAGGGAGCCCCAGGACCCTCAGGTGGCGTGTCATCACAACGGGCCGGGGCTGACCCGGTTCCGGTGGCTGCTGATGAGCGACCAGCTGGCCGAGGCACGCACCACCGTGACCGCGCTGCTGCGCGAGGTGCGGCGGCGCGGCATGGTCGAGAGCGAGGTGCACTTCCTGCGGCTGGTCGCGGAGACCGAACTGCGCTCGGGGCACTGCGGCCGGGCCCTCGACCTGGCCCGGGAGAGCCTGCGGCTGGCCCGTGACTCCGGCATCGGCGAGGTGGCCTCCGCGCTGCTCACCTCGTTCGCGGAGGCGGCCGGCGGGGACGTCGACCGGGCGCTGACGCTGGCCCGGGAGGCCGCGGACCACGCCGAGGTGGACGGCGACCAGATGTACGTCTCGCGGGCCCTGGCCGCCCTCGGTCATGCCCAGCTGGTGGCCGGGGACGCCCCGGGGGCGGTCCGGTCGCTGCGCCGGGTACGGGAGTTGGAGCTCGGGCTCGGCATCACCGACCCGGCGCGGGGACGCTGGCACGGCGACCTCGCCGAAGCCCTCGTCCGCACTGGTGAACTCGCCGAGGCGCAGGACCTCATCACGGTGACCCGCGAGCACGCGTTGCGGCTGCGCCGCGAGTGCGTGCTCGCCGTACTGGACCGCGCGGAGGCACTGGTGCGGGCGGCCCGCGGCCAACACGAGGCCGCCCTCGGGCAGTTGACCTCGGCGCAGGACCGGCTCGCCAAACTGGGCTACGGCCTGGAGGAGGCGCGGGCCGCGTTCGCACTGGCCGCGCTGCGCACCCGGCGGCCGGGACCGACGTCGTACGACGAGGCGGCGCGACTGTTCCGGCGCTGCCGGGCGCTGCCCTGGCTGCGGCAGGTGGAGGCCGCCACGGTGCCGCCGCCGGCCGAACCGACCGTGGTCCCGGCGCCCGCGCTCGACGCGCTGGACGGACTGGCCGCGATGGAGCGTCAGGTCGCCGCGCTGGTCATGGAGGGCGCCACCAACCGGGAGATAGCCGGGCGGCTGTTCATCAGCGTCAAGACGGTGGAGGCGACGTTGACCCGGGTCTACCGCAAGCTCGGGATCCGGTCGCGGGTGGACATCGTCAGACTGGCGGCGGGCCGCCGTTCGACGTGAGCACATGAACACGTGAGCCCAGCGGGTTTCCGGGATGTTTCGGCGTCCCACGCGGGGGTTCGGACAGGGCCGACCGAGGGTTTTCCCTGCCCAACTCCCTTAGGGGGTTCCCTCATTGGGAAGGGGAACTTCCGGGTTCTAGCGTGAGGGACGTGCCGCTCGCCCGGTCATACGGGGGTCGGTCCCGAGACCCCCGTGCACCACCCCCACCCGCGCGACCCCCCACCGGCAACCCCCAATGAGGAGACTCATGTTCGGGCTCGACCGCGCCAAGAAGACCGCCGCTGTCCTGGCGGCCACCGCTGCCGCCGCCACGACCGCGCTGATCGGCTCCCCCGCCGCCGTCGCCGCTCCCCAGCCCATCGTGGGCGGTACGACGACCACCACGACCGCCTACCCGTTCATGATGCAGATCACGGACGCCTCGCAGAACCAGTTCTGCGGCGGCACCCTGGTCTCGCCCACCAAGGTCGTCACCGCGGCGCACTGCATGGTCGGCGAAACCACCAGCAGCGTCCGCGTGGTGGGTGGCCGCACCTACCTCAACGGCACCAACGGCACGGTCAGCAGAGTCAGCAAGATCTGGGTCCACCCCAGTTACACGGACGCCACCAACGGCGACGACGTGGCCGTGCTGACGCTGTCGACGTCGATGCCCTACACCACGGCGTCGTACGTCTCCTCCTCCCAGACCAGCATCTACGCGGCCGGCACCACCGCCCGCATCGTGGGCTGGGGCACCACCTCCGCGAACGGCAGCTCCTCCAACCAGCTGCGCACCGCGACCGTTCCGACGGTCTCCGACACCAGCTGTGCGAGTTCCTACGGCTCCGACTTCATCGCGAGCGACATGGTCTGCGCCGGATACACCTCCGGCGGCGTCGACACCTGCCAGGGCGACAGCGGCGGCCCCTTCCTCATCGGAGGCGTCCTGGCAGGGATCACTTCTTGGGGCGAGGGCTGTGCCGAGGCCGGTTACCCGGGTGTCTACACCCGGCTGACCACCTTCTCCAGCCTGGTGACCACTCAGGTCAACTCGTAACCCAGAAGGTCTTCCTGAGCACCCCTCAGGTGAGATACCAGGGGGCGTTGCGGGCCTCCACGAGCGGCCCGCAACGCCCCCTGTCCATGTGCCGCTGTCCCGCCGAGGGCTTACCGTGTCCCTCTCTGATCACAGAGGACGTTCATCACACGGACCGTGGGGGGTTCATGTCGTACGGGTATCCGGGGCCGGGGGACGAGCGGCAACCGCCGCCGCAGCAGCCGCCGGGGCAACAGTGGCAGCAGCCGGGACAGCAGTGGCAGCAACCCGGGCCGGGGTGGCGGCAGCCGCCTCCGCCGCCGGGATGGCAGCAGTCCGGACCGGGCTGGGGAGGGCCGCCGCCGCCACGCAAGAGCAACACGGGCCTGATCGTGGGCCTGACCATCGGCGGCGCGGTCATCGTCCTGGTCGGGCTCGGCGTGATCGGTGTCATGGCGGTCAGTGACGACTCCTCCAAGGACGGCGGTTCGGCCGCCCGGTCCACTGCCTCGGAACAGAGCACCGCCGAGGAGGGGAACCCGGCGGAGGCGTCGGCCGAGGGGTCGGCGACGGGGGAACCGGCCGAGGAGTCCGGCGCCGAGGGGGAGGTGAAGATCACCGGCTGCGAGGTGGACTCGCTGACGACCTGGGCGTCGGCCGAGGTACTGATCACCAACCGGACGTCCAAGAAGGCCGACTACATCATCAACGTCGAGTTCGTGAACAGCTCCGGCAAGCGCCTCGGCGAGGCCCTGGCCGCGGTCAACAGCCTGGCCCCGGGCCAGAAGTCGGAGGAGACGGCACAGGGGCTGGACACGATCAAGGGCGAGATCGAGTGCAAGGTGACCGAGGTGACGCGGTACCTGTCGTAGGCGAGACGCTGGGGGCCGGGGGCTGGGTGACCGGCCGCTGAGGGCCGGCGGTTCGACCGCTTATGGCGGGGGGCCGGCCGACCGCTGACGGCTGGGGGCTGGGTGGCCGACCGCTGACGGCTGGGGCTCGGCCGCTGATGGCCGGGTCACCGGCCCTTTCCTCACCTGATGACGGTGCCGAAGTGGATGTCGTACGACGACCCCGGGTGCATCACGCTCAACAGGTGCTCCCCCTCCTCGGTCACCGCGCGGCGCTGGTCCCTGGTGAGGCGGCCGAAGGGCTCGATGACGAGGTGGTCGTCCTCGAGTTTCCACACGCCCGCCAGGAATCCGTCGACCAGGAGGGTGCGGTGGGCCTGGTTGCCCTGCCAGGCGCGACCCCAGTACTCCGGAGGGACGACACGGGTGCGGTCGGCGTGGGAGAGGAGCAGGTTGTCGAACTCGGGGAGGAAGCGGGGCGGGGCAGGGGTGTTGGGGTCGGGTCGGGGCGCGTCCGGGAGGTCGAAGAGTTCGACGCCCTGTTCGTCTCGGAAGGTGACCAGGTCCGGACGGAGGCGTTCGAAGGCGTCACGCAGACGGGTCAGGCCGGCCCAGGTCTGCATGTCCTTGACGGACGCCGGGCCGAACGCGGCGAGGTAGCGCAGGACGGTGGCGTCGGGGGTGGGCGCCGGTTCCGCGGGGCGGCCCAGCCAGTGCTCGGCCGTGGTGAGTGCGACCTGGCCGCTGCGTTCCCACAGTCCGCGCGGGGTCACCTGGACCAGCGGCAGCCTGCAGCGGGCGGCGATCGCGAGGGCCTGCGGATCGGCGTCCGGCCAGGCGGCCAGTAGCGCCTCGCGCAGCTGTTTCATGGTGCGCGGCTCGGCCTCGACGAGGTCCCGGGCGAGCGCGGCCAGCCGGTCGAGGTCGACACCCTCAAGTCCCCTGCGGAAGATGGTGAGTTCACGGTCCCGGGCGGGCTGGACCAGGGGCCGCAGGGTGAGGCAGTCGGCGGCGGTGTGGGTGTGGATGGTCGAGCGCATGGTGACGATGCGCACCACCTCGCGGTCCGCCATCAGCTCGGACAGCTCGCCGGGGGTGAAGCCGTCGAGTCGGGCGGCGAGGGCGTAGTACGGGGGCTTCACGTTCTGCGCCTGGAGGCCCAGCAGGTGCTCGACGGCGGCCTTGGCGGACAGCGGCGCGCGGCGCAACAGCAGTTGCCGGTCGAGGGTGGCCCGGTTGAGGGCGCGGGTGTCGAGAACGGGTGCCGTGGCCGCCGAGCGCGGGGTGTTCCGCTTCGTCGTCTTCGTCATACCGGGCACGCTAGCGGTGATCGCGGACAGCTTCGGTCCGCAACTCTCGGCGAACGGGAGAGGGGCATCCCCGCCGACACGCCACGCACCCACAGAGGTGATCCGACTCCGAATGCGGAAGCGGCGCGCGCCGGACCGGTGGCCGTCGGCCGGCCCGGCCGCGTCATACGATGCGGCCGGGCTGCGGCGTGAGCACGCGCCGCAGCGGGACCACGGCACCCGACCGGAAGTCACTGAAGGACTGCCGCAGTAGTCAGTGCGCGTGCGTTGAATCCTCCCCTCCCTGAAGGGAGGGGATTCCTGGCTCAGGCCGCCTCCTGGAGCAGCGCTCCAGGAGGTCTTCCGCCCTCGGCACCAGCCGGGTTGAGACCAGCCCGGACGAGCATCACGCGTGCGGAGTTCTTGTCCCGTGGGGACACCGCTCCGCACACGGTGCAGGTGTAGGTGCGCTCACCCAGCGGCAGGCGATGCTTGGCTCTCGCATCGCAGTGCCCGCAGTCCATCGTGGTGTGCGCGGGGTGGACCAAGCGGATGTCCCGCCCGTACTTACGGCCCATCTCGATCAGAGCGGCCTTGGTGGCGCCGATGGCGGCGTCGGCGGCCTTGCGGGCCATGGTGGTCCTGGCCAGGAACTTCGGGCGGAAGTCCTCGACCGCGATGGCGTCGTGGTCACGGACCACCTTCTTGGCCCACTTACGGCCGGTGTCCTCACGCCGCCTGGCGACCTTCTTGTACGCCTTCGCCCGCAGTCTCTTCGCCTCGCGGTAGCCCTTCGACGCCGGCTGTCCCTTCTTCGGCCTGCGGCGGGCCATCATCCGGTCGTACCGGGTCAGCTTGGCCCGGGCCTTCCTACCGCGCCCGGCGTGCGGCAGGTCGTGCGCGTCGGACGTGGTGGTCGCGGTCTCCTTCACACCCCAGTCGACACCGAGCACCCGACCGGTCTGAGGCAGGGGCTGGACCTGGGCGGGGACCACGAACGAGGCGTACCAGTGCCCGAGGCTGTCCTGGTACACACGCACCGAGGACGGCTCCCCCGCCAGATCCCGCGACCACACCACCACCACGACGATGCCGCCCGCCAGGTGCAGCCGGCCGTCCTTCAACCGGAACCCGCGCTTGGTGTAGTTGAAGGTCGGCAGCGCCTCGCGCTTGGATTTCCACTTCGGCATCCCGGCCCGGCGCGCCATGGGCAGACGCTCTGCGATGTCCTTGTGCGCCTTGGCGCGGGAGCGTCCGAAGTCGCGGATGACCTGCTGCTGGACAACCGATGAGCCCTCACGCAGCCACGGCATACGGGCGCGGGCCTCGGTCAGCATCCTGTCGAGCTGCGCCGGACCACACGCGGCCTTCTGACCGGTCGCCTTGTTGTGCAGGTGTACAGCCTTGGACTTGGCGACACACTCGTTCCACAGCCAGCGGCACCGGTCCCACTCCGCCGCCAATGCCGTGCGGGCGGGAGACGACAGGCGCAGCCGGAAGTTGTACCGCGCATGCCCGCCCTCCGCAACCGCCGCCACCTCGCCCCCCCAGTCTCCGACCGGAACACGTGCCGTCCCGAACCCTCCGAAAGACCGTACGTACGACAGCCGCACAAACGCACCCCGATCCCACAACCACCACCCCGACCAGCGATCACCGGAACACGCGTTCGTATCACCTCGGCGACACCGGCAGTGGTACGGGCGCTCCGCGCCCTGAACCGGACGCGGCGACGCCCCGCGTCACGACACCCGGATGCGAGTCCACCCCGGCGTGAACGCCAGGGCCTCCTCGCAAGAAACAGGTGAACGCGGCCGTGCGGACCTTGCCCTCGTGCTTGAAGTCCAGGAACAGCCGGTAGGCACCCTCGCTGGGCGCGGTCGCCGTGAAGGAGACGTCGGGGCCGGGCCTGGTCTTGCCGTCGCCGGGCTCACCGTTGGGGTGGACGTGCAGGTAGGCGAGGTCTCCGGAGCGCAGGGCGACAAGGTGGCCGTACGCGCCGAGGTAGGGCTGGAGGTCACGCACCGGCTTGCCGTCCTTGGTGACGGTCAGCTTGAGTTCGTCGGCCTTGCCGGGGGTCAGGGCGCCGCCCAGCTCGACGTCGTAGCCGTCCACCGTGGCCGTGCTGTTGTGCCCGGGTAGCGCGTTGGGCTCGTAGGCTCCGGAGACGGCGAGGTCGGCACCGAGCGTGAGCCCTTCTCCGCCCTTGGGCTTGAAGTCGGCGAAGACCCGGTAGCCACCCGCCTCGGGGAGGTCCACAGGAGTGGACCAGGTGCCGTCGGCCGCCCGGGTGGGGTGCAGATGGCGGTAGGTCGTCAGGTCTCGTGAGGCGAGGATCAGATGCAGTTCCTTGTCGTGCTCCCTCTCGTACGCCGAAACCTGTCGTCCCGTCGAGTCCTGCACGACGGCGAAGCGCAGTTGTGTCTTCTTGTCGGCCTGAAGGCGCGGGGTCTTCAGGTCGAGCGTGTAGCCGCCGTCCGAGATCTGAAGACCCCCGGGCGGGGACGCCGCGCTGCCACCCTCCTGCTGCTGACCGCCCGCTTCGTGGCCCTGTTCATGGCCGCCGCCCTGTTCGGTGCCGGCGTCCTGTTCGGCGCCGGCGCCCCCGGCGTGCTTCCCGTGAGCGGCGCTCGTCGGCTCGGGCGAGATCTCGCCGACGCCGCTGCCGACGCCGTAGGCGGTGCCGAAGGTCGCGGCGAGGGCGGCGCCGAAGACCGTGATCCGCAGTCCGGTGTTCATGTCTCGCACTCCTCGATCTCCCGGCCACCCTGTCTGGCGGCCTTCACACACTTCAACATACCCCTAGGGGGTACCAAGTCAAGTCGGATCCACGCTTGCGCTTGATACGGGTGGGGGGTATACAGGGAACTCAACCGAACGGATACCCCAGCGGGGTATCCACTCGCCCACGATGGAGGAACCGTGTCGGACTGCTGCACCCCGGATGGAAGCTGCCACACCCAGACGGAGACCAAGACCGTCTACAAGGTCCACGGCGTCGGCAGCGCCCACTGCCAGGGCATCGTCGCCAAGGCGGTGGGAGCCCTGGACGAGGTCAGGACGGTCGAGGTCGAGATCGGCACCGGCCTGGTCACCGTGACGACCGCCGCCGAGCCCGGCGAGGAGCTCGACAAACTGATCGCCGACACCGTCGACGAGGCCGGCTACGACTTCGCCGGCCGCGCGGCCGTCTGAGCCGCCCCGCCCGGGGTGGGGCCGCAGCCAGGCCCCACCCTCGTTTTTCCGTGTCGCGTCCGTGAGCTGCGAGGAGCAGACATGACCACCACCACGCCCGGCGCCGCCAAGGTCGAACTCGCCATCGGCGGCATGACCTGCGCCTCGTGCGCCGCCCGGATCGAGAAGAAGCTCAACCGCATGGACGGGGTCGAGGCCACCGTCAACTACGCCACCGAGAAGGCGAAAGTCACCTTCAGCGAGGACATCGCCGTCACCGATCTGATCGCCACGGTGGAGGCCACCGGCTACACCGCCCGGGAACCCGAGCGCGACCCCGCGCGCGGCGGATCCGGGCCCGGGTCCTCCGCTGAAGGACAGGAGTCCGATGAACTGCGGCCGCTGCGCGAGCGGTTGATCACGGCGGTCGCCCTCGCGGTCCCGGTGATCGCGATGGCGATGGCTCCCGCCCTGCAGTTCGAGTACTGGCAGTGGCTGTCGCTGACGCTGGCGGCGCCCGTGGTGACATACGCCGCCTGGCCCTTCCACAAGGCGGCCTGGACCAACGCCCGGCACGGCGCGGCGACCATGGACACCCTGATCTCCGTCGGTACGTCGGCGGCGTTCCTGTGGTCGCTGTGGGCGCTGTTCTTCGGCACTGCGGGCACGCCCGGCATGACGCACCCCTTCGAGTTCACCATCGCCCGCACCGACGGCGCCGGGAACATCTACCTGGAGGCCGCCGCCGGCGTCACCGCGTTCATCCTCGCCGGCCGGTACTTCGAGGCCCGCTCGAAGCGGAAGGCGGGCGCGGCGCTGAAGGCGCTCATGGAACTCGGCGCGAAGGAGGTCACCGTCCTGCGAGGCGGCCGGGAAGAGCGCGTCCCGGTCGGGGAGTTGAAGGTGGGCGACCGCTTCCTGGTCCGCCCCGGTGAGAAGATCGCCACCGACGGCACGGTCGTCGAGGGCTCCTCCGCGGTCGACGCCTCCATGCTCACCGGTGAGTCCGTCCCGGTGGAGGTCGCGGCCGGCGACGGTGTCACCGGCGCCACCCTCAACGCCGGCGGCCGGCTGGTCGTGGAGGCCACGCGGGTCGGCTCCGACACACAGCTCGCCCGTATGGCCAAGCTGGTGGAGGACGCGCAGAACGGCAAGGCGGCGGCCCAGCGGCTCGCGGACCGGATCTCAGCGGTCTTCGTACCGGTCGTGATCGCCCTGGCACTCGGCACCCTGGGCTTCTGGCTCGGCAACGGCTCGGGCCTGACCGCCGCCTTCACCGCGGCCGTGGCGGTGCTGATCATCGCCTGCCCGTGCGCGCTGGGCCTGGCCACCCCGACCGCGCTCATGGTCGGCACGGGGCGCGGCGCCCAGCTCGGCATCCTCATCAAGGGCCCGGAGGTCCTGGAGTCCACCCGCAGGGTCGACACCATCGTCCTCGACAAGACCGGCACCGTCACCACCGGCCGGATGACCCTGCTCGCCGTGCACACCGCGGACGGGACGGACGAGGACGTCGCGCTGCGCCTCGCGGGCGCCCTGGAGCACTCTTCGGAACACCCCATCGCCCAGGCGGTCGCCGCCGGCGCCACCGCCCGCGTGGGCACCCTGCCCGCCCCCGAGGACTTCGCCAACCTGGCGGGACTGGGTGTCCAGGGCATCGTGGAGGGCCACGCCGTCCTCGTCGGCCGGCAGAAGCTGCTGGACGAATGGGCCATCGGCCTGCCCGTGCGGTTGGAGCGCGCCAAGGCCGAGGCCGAGGCCGCCGGGCGCACCGCCATCGCGGTCGCGTGGGACGGCGAGGCCCGCGCGGTCCTCGAAGTCGCCGACGCCGTCAAGGAGACCAGCCCGGAAGCGATCCGGCGGCTGCGCGCCCTCGGCCTCACGCCCATGCTGCTGACCGGCGACAACAAGACGGTCGCGGAGTCCGTCGCGGCCGAGGTCGGCATCGCCCGCGAGCATGTGATCGCCGAGGTCATGCCTCAGGACAAGGTGGACGTCGTCAAGCGCCTCCAGGGCGAGGGCCGTTCGGTCGCCATGGTCGGCGACGGCGTCAACGACGCCGCCGCGCTCGCCCAGGCCGACCTCGGTCTGGCGATGGGCACCGGCACCGACGCCGCCATCGAGGCCGGCGACCTGACCCTCGTACGGGGCGACCTCAGGGCGGCCGCGGACGCCATCCGGTTGTCCCGCAGGACGCTCGGCACCATCAGGTCCAACCTGTTCTGGGCCTTCGCCTACAACGTCGCCGCTCTCCCCCTCGCCGCCTCCGGGCTCCTCAACCCGATGATCGCCGGAGCGGCGATGGCGTTCTCCTCGGTGTTCGTGGTCGGCAACAGCCTTCGCCTGCGCGGCTTCAAGCCCACCGACCGATGAGCCACCGACGAGGAGGACCCCATGGCCGGAGCCCGGGTTCGCGGAGGTGGTGGACGCACACTCGTGGCCTGCGCGTTTCTGTGGTCTCCGGAGGGGGGCTCGGCGCCTGTGGTGGCGCATGAGCTCGGAACCTCGGAGCCGATGAGCCGGATTGCCAGCGGAACAAGGCAGCACACGCGGCTGCGCTTCGACGGCTGGATCGCGGGCCTGGGCACGTCATCCGGGACGCGTGTCGTGCTGGGGCACTGGCCGGGTTCGCCGTTCGGACCCTTCAGCGATGTGATGCTGGAGCGGGCCGACGGGGAACGGCTGCTGATGGCCCCGACGCGTGAGACGGCGGACTTCGTCGGCGGCACCTACGACTTCGACACCGTGCGCGTCGTCCCGGTCGAGGTGAGCGTCGACGGCGACACCTGGACCGTCAACGCGGGCTCACTGGTCCTGCGCTTCGCCACCGGTCGACGAGGACTCCTGGGACTGATGCTGTGTGCCGTGCCCGGCGTGCTCGCCCGGTGTCCGGCGTGGAGCGCGGTGACGGGCCTGCCCGCCCGTGCCCTGCTCCGCGGCGTGCGCACTCGTGGCAGCGCCGGCGAGGGTCGCAGGGAGTGGTACGGGGCCCGTGATCTGCGGCCGATCCGCGCGGCGTCGGCGTTCTTCGAGGGTCACGACCTCGGTACGACGGCATCGGTCGACCCGCCCGTGCGGTTCGGGTTCGGTTCGGTGCCGCGGAAACCCGCGCTCACCCGGGTCACGACGACGGTCGAACTCTCACCGGAGTGAGAACACCGCTGGGCGACGCGGACCTGCGCGCCCGCGCCTGGCAGCGGCACGTGCCGAGTCCGGGTCCTGACGACCGGACGGGCCGCCCTGGTCGTCCGGGTCACCGGGGTATCGGGGCACCGGGGTATCGGGTCGCCAGGTCGGAGACGGGGCGACGGCAGCCACCGGCGCCCCGGCCGCTACGCGGTCGAGCGCACCGCGGCCCGGGTCAGGGTCTCCGCGGTGCGTACGGCACTGGAGACGGCCTCCTCGGGATCGAGCCCGCACAGATCGGTGAGGGTGAAGAGCGCCTCGGCGCTCACGACGACCGCGAGGTCCCGTTCGAGCTGGGTGAACGCCTCCGGGTCCGTCGCGCCGAGCGTGTCCTGAAGGGGGAGGAGTGCGTGCTCGATCAGACCGAAGCGGATTCCGGGCCGGTTCGTCACCGTCTCGGGCCGGGTGATCGTGGCGGCGATCATCGCGCGCACCGAGCCCTGGCGGGCGAGGATGCCGCGGAGCAGGAACTCGCAGGCGAAAGCGATGCGTTCGACGGGGTCGGTGGAGTCCGCGACCGGCGCGAGCGCTTCGGCGGGGGGCGGCCAGACTCCTGCGAGTGCCTCGCTGATCAGTGAGGGGAGGTCGGGGAAGTACCGGTAGGCCGTGGCCTCGGAGACCAGGGCCGCGTGGGCGACCGTGGGCATGGTCACCTCGGCGCCCGTCCCGATGAGCTCTCGCGCGGCCGCCACGATCGCCGTACGCGTGCGCTGCTTCTGGTTGGTGCGGCCGGTACCCGCCTGCGCCGTCATGGGGGACCTCCTCCTGTTGACGCATCCACACGATAGCAGTCAGCCTTCGTTATGAGAGTGCACTTGCATGACGAGACTCGACCCCTCTAATCTCATGAGAGTCAGCTCTCACGAAGGAGAAGGAGCGGCCCCCATGACCCAGTCCACCCAGACCACCCAGTCCACCCACACCCTCACGCTCGACCAGGGCACTCTCGACGTCACCGTCGACCTCCATGGACAGCAGGGGCGCCCCTTCCTGCTCCTGCACGGCGGCGGAGGCCCGCAGACCGTCACCCCGTTCGCCGGTCTCCTGGCCGAACAGCGGCCGGCCCGGGTGTTCACCCCCGTCCACCCCGGCTTCGGCGGCACGGCTCACCCCGACTGGCTGACCGACGTCACGACCCTGGCCCAGGTCTACGCACACCTGCTGGACGCGCTCGACCTGCGGGACGTCGCCGTCGTCGGCAACTCGATCGGTGGCTGGATCGCCGCCGAACTGGCAGCCCTGGGCAGCGACCGGATCAGCAGCGTCACCCTTGTCAACGCGGTCGGCATCGACGTCCCCGGCCACCCGATAGCCGACACCTTCTCCCTCACACCCGTCGAGCTGTCCCGCCTCTCCTTCCACGACCCGTCGAAGTTCCGCTTCGACCCCAGCTCGCTGACCGAGGCACAGCGAGCGGTCATGGCCACCAACCGTGCAGCCCTACAGGTCTATTCGGGCCCCCACGCGATGGCCGACCCCACCCTTGCCGAGCGACTCTCCAAGGTCACCCGCCCGACCCTGGTCGCCTGGGGCGCGAGCGACCGGATCGTGGACGCCGACTACGGACGCGCGTACGCGCAGGCCGTCCCCGACGCGGAGTTTCGCCTGCTGGAGGGCACCGGCCACATGCCCCAGTCCGAGACGCCCGAGCAACTCCTCCCGGTGGTCTGGGACTTCACCGACTCCCACGCCGGCGCCCGACCGCGGTCCTGACCCCTGAAGGATGTGTGCGCCACACGCCTCCCCCGTCCCGCCCCGCATTGAAAGGCCCTCTGTCGCACCGTAGTTGACGACATGTGACCACGATGCGCTCCGCTATGCTCAGCCCCGTTCGAACGAAAAGCGACCGACCGAAAAGCGACTGACCGAACGAACGACGATCGATCGAACGACGGCAGAACGAACGATGGCCGAGCGGCGATGACCGGCGGACACCCAGTCCCCCGGGAAGGAAACGTGAGAGAGCACGTGATATCGGAAAATGGCGATGACCAGGCGGCGACGCGTTCCCAACGCCGCTCGGAGCGACTGATCGCCGGTCGGTACCTGCTCCACGACGTGCTCGGCAGAGGCGGCATGGGCACGGTCTGGCGCGCACACGACCAGCTCCTTGACCGCCCGGTCGCCGCAAAGGAACTGCACATCCTCGCCCACGGCGACGACGAGCACCGCATCCGGATGCGCCGTGCCATGCGTGAGGCGCGCGCGGTCGCCCGGGTACCGCACCCGCACGTGGTCGGCGTCCACGACCTGGTCGAGTCGGAGGACCGGCTGTGGATCGTGATGGAGCTCGTCGAGGGCCCCTCACTGGCCCACCGTGTCGCTGAGACCGGACCGCTCACCCCGCAGCACACGGCCGCGCTCGGTCTGCACATGCTCGACGCGCTGGTGGCCGTGCACGCGGCAGGCACGCTGCACCGCGACGTCAAACCCGCCAACGTCCTGCTGCGCCAGGACGGAGACGCCGTGCTCACCGACTTCGGTATCGCGGCCCTGGACGACGGTGAGTTCCTGACCACCACCGGCGAACTGGTCGGTTCTCTCGAGTTCATGGCACCCGAGCGGGTGACGGGATCGGAGACCGGCCCGGCCTCCGACCTGTGGTCCCTGGGCGCGACCCTCGCCACGGTCTGTGGCGGTCAGTCCCCCTTCCGCAGGCCAGGAGCGCCCGCGACACTGCACGCGGTGGCGTACGAGGAACCCGTTCTGTCGGAGCGGCTCGGCCCACTGCGGCCGGTCGTCGAGGCGCTGCTGCGCAAGTCGCCCGACGAGCGCCCCTCGGCGGCCAGTGCGCGTGCCGCGCTGCGGCGCGTCACGGCGGGAGAGGTGGAAGCCGGGCCGCTGCCCTCGGCGACCGTGCGCACGCGGCGGCCGTCGACCCCGTTGGCCGACGCGGACACCGTGACCAGCGGCCGGCAGCGGCTCGTCGCGGCCGGGGCGACCGTGCCGGCGGCGCGGCACACCTCGTCGGCCGGGCCCGCAGGTCATCAGACGTCCGGCTCGTCGGGGCCGAAGCGGCTGTGGTGGGCGCTGGCCGGTACGGCGGTGCTGGCGGCGGGTGTCGCAGGCGGGCTGTTCCTCACCGGGGTACTGCCGCTCAAGGAGGGCCCGAAGACGACGACCGTCAGTCAAGTCGTCCAGTCGGCGACCGGCTGGCAGCCGGTGACCGGAGCGGACGTCCGGCGGGGAGACAAGGTCACCGTGCGGTTCGTCTCGGGACAATGGACGGCGGACCACCGGAACAAGCCCATGACCGGACCGGCCGGCTACGACGCGGCCACCGAAGCGTCCATGGCCGGAGCCAAGGACTGCAAGGTCAAGCCCGCGGCACGTTTCGGCACCCTCTTGGCAGTCCTCGCGGGCGAGAAGGACTTCCCTGTCCACACCGTCGGACAGGAGCTGGCCTTCCGGGCCGCCGGGAACGGCACCCTGCAACTGGGCATGAACGACACCGCCGGAGCCTGCTCCGAGGACAACAGGGGCGCGCTGACGGTGAAGGTGAGCGTCACGCACCAGGACTGAGTTCAGGACATCGCCGACGCGTCAGCCGGCGCGTTCGGCGCCGACGAGGACGAAGGCCATCGTGACCGGTCGGTCGCTGCGGTTGCGCCAGCCGTGGCGGGTGCCGTTCTGGATCACGATGTCCCCGGCCGAGAGCCGGGTGAGCTCGCCGTCGTCGAGTTCGAGGACGATCTCGCCGTCCAGCACGATGCCGTAGTCCACGGTCGGCGTGGTGTGCATGCCGTCGGGCTCCATGAGATCCGCGATGCCGGGCGAGTCGGCCCGTTGCTCCTGGTCGAAGGCGACGGGGTCGAACGCCGGGTCGGCCATCGCGGTGTCCGGGGGGAAGGTCAGCACGATGAACCGGGTGCCGCCGGGCGCCGGGAGCAGGCTGGTGACCTTCGGCGTGGGGTCCTGCCCGGTCCGGCCGGCCGGTTCGCCGGGTTCGGTGGCCCACGGCAGGCGGGACACCCAGCCCGGCAGGCTGGTGAACTCCCGACTGCGCGGGACGGGACCGTCGCTGACGACGACCGACCTGCCGTTCTCGTCATGGCCGGTGACGACTCTGCGCATGCGTCTCTCCGTAAGGTGTCAATCGGGTCAGTCGCTGCCCGGCTCGGTCGGGGGCCCGAGCTCGGTCGCCCAGGCGTCCAGGACGTCCGCCACGGTGGGGGCGGGCGCCCGGAGCAGGGCCGCTGCCATCGTGCGTACGAACAGCAGGTCCCGGTCGTCCGTGAGGTACTCCACCGGGGACTTGCCGTCCACCCGTGCGAGCAGCAGTGACGGCAACAGTGACGCGGCCCGCGCCTCGAGGGCCGGCCGGGGCTCCCAGTCGACGCACCGGACGTACTCCTCGGTCAGCGCCCGGGCGGACCGCAGGAGATCGGCGCGGCAGTCGGGCACCACCAGGCTCTTGAGCAGCAGATGGTTGACGCAGAACGCGAGGTCGAAGGCCGGGTCTCCGTACCAGGCGCACTCGGCGTCCAGCAGCACGGGCCCGGAGGGTCCGACGAGGATGTTCTTGGGACTGACGTCTCCGTGCACCAGAACCAGATGTGTCGTGGTCGTGCGGTCGGCGAGGCCCCCGAGGATGTCACTCAGGCCGGGGTGTGCGGCGGCGGTGGCCAGCAGGTACGGCTCGATGCGCAGCGCGTGGAAGTTGTCGTCGGTGGCGAACTCCGCGGCGAGGGCGGCGTCTCCGGCGCTCGCCGCGTGCAGGGTGCCGAGCAGTTCTCCGACGGCCGCCGCGGTCGCCACCCGCACCTCGCCGCGCAGCAGCTGCGTCTTCCACATGGGGTAGTGCTCGGGCGGCAGGAACGCCATCGCGAAGAGGCCGGCCTCGGGGTCGTGGGCCAGCGGTTCGGGCACACTGTCCGGGCGGTGCCGGGACGCGAACCGCATCCACGCCCATTCGTAGGCGTTGCGCGACACCGGTGCCTGCCAGTCGGCG
The DNA here is from genome assembly GCF_045041235.1 of Streptomyces sp. NBC_00076. Taxonomy (NCBI): domain Bacteria; kingdom Bacillati; phylum Actinomycetota; class Actinomycetes; order Kitasatosporales; family Streptomycetaceae; genus Streptomyces; species Streptomyces sp. NBC_00076. The sequence goes on along the minus strand of NZ_CP108242.1, from coordinate 8,370,086 downwards.
GCGACCTTCAACGTGGCCAGGGCGCGTTTGACGCAGAGGGAACGACCCGGCAGGTCCACTCGCCACAGGTCGGACGAGACGCCACCGGCCAGCGGCGTCCAGCGTGCGGCTTCGTCGGGTACGGCCAGCTTGTGGGCGGTCAGGAAGTCACTCAGCGCGGATTCCGGCGCCGCCTGCGCGGAGGTCCGGCTCATCGCGGGTCCCCCGGCCCGGTGGGCAGACCACGGGGAGTGTTGCAGGCGTGGGCGGGTGCCTCGTCCGCCAGGATCCGTACGACCTCCTCGGCGGCGCGGCGGCGCAGTTCCGTGACCGAGGCGTCGGAGGAGAAGGCGATGTGGGGAGTGAGGAGCGCGCCCGGCTGCTCCAACAGCCCGGCGGGGACGTGCGGTTCGCTCTCCAGGACGTCGAAGGCGGCTCCGGCCAGGTGGCCGCTGTCCAGCGCCTTGACGACCGCGTCGGTGTCCACCAGGCCGCCCCGGCTGACGTTGACCAGCAGGCCGTCCGGTGGCATCAGCGCCAGCTGCTCGGCGCCGATGATGTGGTGCGTGCCGGGTGTGAGCGGCACATGGAGGACGACCACGTCGCTGCGGCGCAGCAGCTCCTCCAGGCCCACCATCTCCACTCCCGGGGCGTCCTTCGGCGGGTACGGGTCGTGGGCCAGGATCCGGCAGCCGAACGCGCCGAGCTTGCGCGCGGTGGCGCGTCCGATGCGCCCGTATCCGACAACGCCGCAGGTCAGCGTGGACAGTCGGCGCAACCGGGCGCCCGCGGGGTTCCAACGGCCGGCGCGGACCTCCCGGTCGGACACCGCCAGACCCCGGGTCCAGGCCAGCACCATGCCGACGGCGTGGTCGGAGACTTCCTCGACGCAGTAGTCCGGCACGTTGGTGACCCACACACCGCGCTCGGTGGCGGCGGACACGGCGATGTTGTCGAGCCCCACCCCGAGCCTGGCGACGATCCGCAGATCCGGCGAGGCGCCGATCGCGGCGGCGGAGACGGGGGCCCAGCAGGTCAGGATCCCGGCGGGCCGGTGCTCGGCGACCAGTTCCTCGATCGCCTCGGCGGGGGCGGGGTCGGCGGGTCCGGCCACCAGGATGTGACCCGCCTCCTCGATGACCGATCGCTCGACGGAGTCGTCGGGCCAGGCGTAGTCGGTGAGCAGCACGGTGCCGGGGCGGCTCGGTGGTTTCATGGCAGGGGGTCCTCGCAGAATCGTGCGGCCGCGGCGGGCGGTCGGGCGGCACGCCCGGTCGCGTCCGATGAGCGGGTCTGATCGTCAGCCGGAAGGACGGTCGCCGGTTGTCCGTTCGGACCGTCGGCCGCCTGGGCGGGGTGGAGGGGGTCACTGGGCTCGGGCGGGGTGTGGTGGGTGCTCTCCGACTTGTGGTCGGTGCGGGCGCCGCGGTACGCCCCTGGAACGGATCACGAGCTATCGGGGCACGTCGAATCACTTTGTCACAGCCACGTGATGCTAACGATAGCATTGAGTGCCTTCGACACGTCAAGAGCGCGAGGGGACGACCGGTCGCCGACCCGCTCGCCACTGGGTCCGTTCGGAGTCGGGAAGCCGGTCACCACGGAAAATCGGGGAACGCGGAAGAAATCCGGTGTTCACATCTTGACGCGCCGGAGATTTCCCCCTCATGGTTCTGCCAGCGCCGACCGTGTGACCGACAAGTGTCCGCACGGGGTCCGGCTGTCGAAGACGCCATAGCCACGGATGTCCCGACGGGCGATATACGGCTGAATTCCGCATGCGGTGTCCGACCGCGCGGCAGCACGTCGCCCCCATTCCATCAGCCGACGACGGCATCGCCGTCGCCGCCTCGAGTCCGTGTTCCGCTCGCCCCTTCTCGCATCGCCGTGCGGCCCCGTACGGCGATGGGTCCGCCGCGGCCTGCCGCGGCCCATTCCCTCTCAGGAGCCGCTATGACTCACGCAGCGCAAGTCGACACCAGTGTGGCGCCCGCCGCCGAACCGCGGGAAAGCAGCCGCGCCCCCATTTCCCGCGTCATGATCGGGCTGGGCTTTCTGCTGGTCGTCCTCTCCTACATGGTCAACGCGATGGACCGGCAGGTCTTCCCGCCCCTGCTGCCGAACATCCGCGCGGAGTACGGCTTCTCCCTGGAGCAGGGCGGGTTGCTGGCGACGAACTTCACCCTCGGCATGGCCCTGGCCGGCCTGCCCGCGGGCTATCTCCTGGACCGCTTCCGCCGCAAGACCGTGCTGCTGGTCAGCATCGTGATCTACTCCCTCGGCACCATGGCCACGCCCCTGGCCACCGGTTTCGCCGACATGACCCTGTACCGGGTGATCTCCGGCTTCGGAGAGGGCATGCAGTCCGCCGCCATCTTCGCGGCGATCGGCGCCTTCTTCGCCCACCGCCGCGGCCTCGCCTTCGGCGTCATCGGCATGGGCTACTCCGTCGGCGTGTTCATCGCCCCGCTCATCGGCGTCCGCCTCATGAGCCTGCACGGCACCTGGCACTCGCCCTTCTACCTGTTCGGTGCGGCCGGGCTGCTGATCGCCACCGCCTCCCTGTTCCTCGTGAAGACCGGTCTGACCGAGCACTCCGCCGAGAAGGTCGTCTCGACCAGGACCTACGAGTACATGCCGGCCTCCGCCTACAACCGCAACACCATCGCCCTGGCCGTTCACTCCGTCGTCAGCGGTGTGGCGATCTACGGGTTCCTCGGCCTCTACCCGACGTACCTCATCACCTCGCTGCACTACACCTCCGAACAGGCCGCACTGGCCATGAGCTGCCTCGGCTTCGGCGGCATGCTGGGCATCCTCGGCGGCTGGCTCGGCGACCGCGTGAACCAGCGCAACCTGCTGATCCTGAGCATGGCCGCCGTCTCCGCCGTCAGCGTGTGTGTCTACGAGACGCATCCCGGAGTCGGCATGCAGTACGCACTCGCCTTCCTCATGGGCGCCTTCGGCCTGGGCTTCATCTACCCCAACACCAACAGCGCGATCCAGCGGGCCGTGCGTCCCGAACAGATCGGACGTGCCTCCGGGCTCTTCGTCACCAGCTACTACGGGACGGCGGCGTTCTCCGGCCTGCTCTTCGCCGCCCTGGTGGACTCCTTCGGCTGGAGCCGGGCAGGGCTGCTCCAGGTCACGGTCCTGCCGCTGGTGGGTGCCGTGGCGCTGGCGTTCGTCCGCCCCTCGCGGTTCAACAACGCGGTCCGCCAGGGCGAACCGTCCTGACCCAGGACCGACACGCCAACGGGGCCTGCCCACCGCCGAGCGGTGGGCAGGCCCCGTTGCGCGGCCGCACCATGGACGTCCGAGGTCAGAGGCTTTCGGCCACTACCGGATTGCGCAGGACGCCGATGCCCTCGATCTCCACCTCGATCACGTCCCCGGGGCGGATCGGCCCGACGCCGGCCGGCGTGCCGGTCATGATCGCGTCCCCGGGCAGCAGTGTCAGGTAGCGGCTCAGGTAGCTGACGAGGTCGGGAACGGCGAGCAGCAGGTCGGAGGTGCTCGCCGACTGCGCGTCGGCGCCGTTCACACGGGTCGTCAGCGACACTGCCGAGGGGTCGAGTTCGGTCGCGATGACCGGCCCGAGGGGAGCGAAGGTGTCCTGCCCCTTGCCGATCAGCAACGTTCCGAACGCGCTTTCCCTGCGCTGGATGATGCGATCGCTGACGTCATTGCCGCACGTATAGCCAAGGATGTACTCAAAGGCTTCCGAGGGCTTCACATGGCGCGCTTCCTTTCCGATGACGACGACCAACTCGCCTTCGAAATGGATCAGTTCACCATCGGACGGATAGACAATGGCGTCATCCGGACCGATCGCCGCGGTGCTCGGCTTCATGAAGCACACGGGAACTTCCGGAACCTCGCGGTCGGTCTCGCCGATGTGCGAGGCGTAGTTGTAGGCGAACCCGAAGATCCGGGGTCGCTCCAGCGGCGCGAGAATTACCACGTCGCCGATTTCGTCGACGCTCCCCGTAGGAGACAGTCCGGTGAAGGGATCACCCTCGAATCTCGCGATCCTGGTATCACCGGTTTCCAGTTCTCCGTAGTGACGCACGCCGCCAACGGCATACCTGACGATCCGCACGGAAACCTCCGCAACTAGGCAGCCGCGGGCGGCTGCACGGCCCATCCAGCAGTGCTAACGTTAGCATAAGGGCGGCGGTCAGCCTGGCACCCTCACCTCTCCAGCCACGGAGCGCGACGAGAATGCTATCGTTGGCACACGGAACGTGACGACGCCTGGATCAGCCGGCTCAAGGGGGCCCACTACGTGATCACGACCAAGGACATCGCCGAGCGCCTCGGAATCTCCGTGTCGACGGTCGGCCGGGCACTCTCCGACGATCCCCGCATCAGCGAGGAGACCAAGTTCCGGGTCCGCCAGGCCGCTTCCGAGATGGGATACGTCGGCAACCGGGCGGCGCGGATGATGCGCGGCGCCTCCAGCAACGTGGTCGCGCTGGTGATCCCGGACATCCGCAACAGCTTCTACTCGACCATCGCGCACGAGCTGTCCAAGAACATGGAGGCCGAGGGCTTCCAGCTGATGCTCGCGGAGACCGACGACGACCGTGCGGTGGAGCTGCGCCATCTGCGCGAGCTGTCCGCCAACCGGGTGGCCGGCGTCATCATCGTGCCCACCGCACGCCCGCACGGCGACTCCGTCAAGCTCCTTCGCGGCCTGCCGCACCTTCAGTTGCTGCGCCGCCACCCGTCGCTCGGTTCCCAGTGGTTCGGTGTGGACGACCACGAGGCGCTGCGCCTGGCCACGGCCCACCTGGTGACGATGGGGCACACGCGCATCGGCTATCTGGGCGGACCCGAGGAACTGCCCACGGGCGCGGAGCGCCTGCGCGGCTTCCGCAGCGCCCTGAGTGAAGGCGGCCTGCCGGACGACGCCGGGCGCACGGAGCTGGGTCCGCCGGCGTCCGTGGACCACGGCCGTCAGGCGGTGCGCCGGCTCCTGAAGGGCCCCGGCGCGCCCACCGCGCTCGTGCTGGGATCGGTTCAACTCACCATCGGGGTCCTGGAGGAACTGTCCGAGCAGGGCGTGAAGGTGCCCGAGGAGCTGTCCGTGGTCGGGTTCGGCGACGAGCCGGGGTTCTCCTGGTGGGGTCCCGGACTGACCACGATCGGGCTGCCGATCCAGGAGATGGCCACCGGCTGCGCGCTGTGGCTGATGCGGCGGCTCAAGACCAAGCCGGGCAACGACGGCCCGTACACGTCGGTCTCCCCCGGATCACTGGTCCTGCGCGGCAGCACGGCGGCCCCTGACGGAAAGACGCCGTCCGGGCCCGCTGGTCCTGCGCGGCAGCACGGCGGCCCCTGACGGAAAGACGCCGTCCGGGCCCGTCTGAGCCAGGGGCGGACCAGGAGAAGCCCAGCGCACCTCACCCGCGAAGGCGCCCGGAGCGATGAGCTCCGGGCGCCTTCGCGTACGAGCGTGGGTCAGTACGTTCCGCCGCACAGCCGCCGCATGACGCGGGCGGTGCGCGCGAGTTCGTCGAGCACCTGCTCGGCAGCGACCTCGTGTATCTTGCCGGGCCGGAAATCGCCGTCCTCGACGAGTTCGCCGACGAACGGGATGCTCACGGTCGGACCGATGGGCAGCATCCTGAGGTTCGCCACGACCTGCTTGCCCATCTGCACCGCCCGGGTGCCCGCCGAGACGCCTCCGTAGCTGACGAACCCGGCCGGCTTGTGCTGCCACTCCGTGACGAGGTAGTCCCACGCGTTCTTCAGCGGGGCGGGGAAGCCGCCGTTGTACTCCGGGGTGACGAAGACGAACGCGTCCGACGCGTCGACGATCCGGCTCCATTCCCGCGTGTGGTCCTTCGTGTACTGCCGCAGAGCCGGCGGATGCGGCTCGTCGAGGAAGGGGAGCGCGAGTTCGTACAGGTCGACGGTGTGCGACTCGAACTGGTCGTGCTCCGCGGCCCGGAGGGCGAACCAGTCCGCGACGGATCTGCCGACGCGTCCGGGGCGCGTGCTGGCCACAACGGTGGTGAGTGTCATGGGCGCCACGGAGGGCTGGGCTGTCATGTCTGACTCGCTTTCCTGTGGTCCGGGATCCGGCCCGGCGGACCCACGCCCCCTGTGCTGTCCGTCCGTCCAGGAGAGCGAGGGTCCGCCGGAGTTCTCGGCGAAGCATCACCGTTGTGCGAACGATAGCATTGCCGCCCGAGCGCACCAACGGAACGAAAACGATCGACGGGACCACGGGATCCGTATACGACAGGACCCTTGACAGAGCGGCCGCCGCTTTGCACGATTGCGCTATCGTTAGCACAACGCCCAGCAAGAGCCGCGGCGCACGAGCAACCCTCCTTCTCGTCCTTCTCGTCCTTCTCGTCCTTCTCGCTCGCGCTCAGCAGCGCAGCAGCGCAGCAGCGCAGCAGCCGATTCAAGTGCCGCCCCGCGGTGCCCGTCCGCGCTCGTTCCTCGGCGCGGACCTCTTCTGTACGCCTTCCGCCGCCTCTGGCTGCGGGGACGCCCTCCGACGACAGGGGCGGGCACCGCTCATCGCCCCGATCGTCCGAAGGCCGTCCGAACTTTGAAAGGTCGCACCGCAATGACAGACGCGCGGATCGCCAAGCTCCATGGCCGCAGGGTGTGGGACTCACGCGGTCGACCGACCGTCGAGGTCGAGGTCCACCTCGCCGACGGCGCGGTCGGGCGGGCCATCGCACCGGCGGGGGCGTCGACGGGTCAGGGCGAGGCACTCGACCTGCGCGACGGCGGCAGCCGCTTCGGCGGGCTGGACGTCCGGCGCGCGGTGGGCTCGGTGAACCACGAGATCGCCCCCGCTCTCCTGGACCGCGACGCGACCGATCAGGAGGCCGTCGACCGACTGCTGGTGGATCTCGACGGCACCCCCGATCGCGGCCGTCTCGGCGGCAACGCGATCGTGGCCACGTCCATGGCCGTGCTGCACGCCGCCGCCGCGTCGGCGGGTGTGCCCTTGTGGCAGCACCTGGCGGGCGGACGCCCGGTCCGCATCCCCCTCCCCGAGATCCAGATCTTCGGCGGCGGCGCCCACGCCGACCGCCGCGTCGACGTCCAGGACTTCATGGTGATGTGCCCCGCGGCGCGGAGCTTCTCCGAGGCCCTGGACTGGACGGCGGAGATCTACCGGGCCGCCGGCGGTCTGATGCGGAAGGCCGGCAAGGCACAGGGGGTCGCCGACGAAGGCGGTTTCTGGCCCGCGTTCGACTCCAACGAGGAGGCGCTGGAGACCCTGACCCGGGCGATCGAGACCGCGGGCTTCGCACCCTCGACCCAGGTCGGCATCTCGCTGGACGTGGCGGCCTCGCAGTTCGGCCGCGGCGGGCGGTACACGCTCGCCCTGGACGACCGCACGCTCGACACCGCCGCCCTGGTCGACATGCTGGGTGACTGGATCGAGCAGTATCCGATCCTGTCCGTCGAGGACCCGGTGGGCGAGGACGACCACGAGGGCATGCTGGAGTTCACCCGGCGCCACGGCCACCGTTGCCAGGTGATCGGCGACGACTACCTGGTCACGAACGCCAAGCGGGTCGAGGCCGCGGCGACCGGCGGAGCCGCGAACGCCGTCCTGATCAAGCCGAACCAGGCCGGTACGGTCACCGAGACGTTCCAGGCCCTGCGCGCCGGAAAGGACGCCGGCTTCGGCACGATCGTCTCGGCGCGTTCCGGGGAGACCGAGGACGTCACCATCGCCCATCTGAGCGTCGGCTGGGACGCGGGCCAGCTGAAAGTGGGCTCTTTCACGCGCTCCGAGAGAATGGCGAAGTGGAATGAGGTTCTGCGCATCGAGGAGTCCCTCGGTGAGTCCGCGGAATTCAGCGGATGGTCCGCATTCACCTTCACCGAGGCCGGCGACGGGTCCTCCGCGACCAAGCCGTAAAAAGGCACGAGATACTACGCGTATCCACGCATCCGCGTATCCACGTAACTCCGTATCCACGTATCGCCGTATCGCCGTCATCGAATTCCAGAGCCGATCCCAGCCCGGAGACCAGCATGCTGCCACCCGTCAATCTGCGCCCGAGTTTCAACATCACCCGCTCCAGTCACGTGCGTCTCACGGTCGCGGATCTGGCCGAGAGCCGGAACTTCTACGTGAACGTGCTGGGGCTGGTCGTCAGCGACGAGGACGAGCGCACCTGCCATCTCCGCGGCCTCGCCGAAGCCTGCCACCACAGCCTCGTCCTGGAGCTGGACGAGGAGGGCGCGGGCAAGTGCCGAAGGATCGGCTTCCGCGTCTTCTTCGACGAGGACCTCGACGTCGCGTACACCTGGTTCCGTGAGCGAGGCCTGCCCGCCGAGTGGGTCGACATGCCGTACCAGGGCCGCACCCTGCACGTCACCGACCCGATCGGCACACCGCTCGAACTGTGCGCGCACATGGAGACCCGGCCCCGGCTGCACATCGACTTCGAGCTCTACAAGGGGGCCCACGCTCAACGGCTGGACCACTACCAGACCTTCGCGCCCGACACCTACGAGCTGTGCGCGTTCTACGGCGAGCTCGGCTTCCGCAACTCGGAGTACCTGGAGCACGGCGACAAACTGCTGGGCGCGTTCATGTACCGCAAGGGCACCTGCCTGGACCTGGCGATCGTCGAGAACACCGGGCCGGCGCTGCACCACTTCGCCTACACCGTCTCCGAGAGCCACGACATCTTCACCGCCTGCGACTGGGCGGGCATCCAGGGCTACGGCGACGGCGTGGAGCGGGGCCCCGGACGTCACGGTCCGGGCGGGATGCTCTTCGCCTACCTGCGCGACCCCGACGGGCACCGGGTGGAGGTCTTCAACAGCCACTACCAGACCATCGACACCGAGATCGAGCCGGTGCGCTGGGACGCGGGATCGCTGAGCACCAACGCCCGCTGGGGGCTGCCGGCCCTGGAGAAGTGGTACTTCGAGGCGTCGCCCTTCGTCGGCGTGAAGCAGATCCCGCCGGCCGAACCGCCGAAGCCGATGTCGTTGGAGCGGTTCCTGCTCGAGCAGTCCGCGCGCTGACCTTCCGTACTTCCAGAGTTCCAGGAGTCACCATGGCACGAGTCCCCTACCTGCACCGCGAGGACGCGGACGCGTCGCAGAAGCCCCTGTACGACCGGCTGGAAGCCGAGCGCAAGGTGCCGACGGCGAACATCTTCCTCGCGCTGGCCAACGCGCCGACCCAGCTGGACGGCTTCCTGACCTACGCCAACTCGCTGCGGGCCGCGGACCTCAGTCCCCAGCTGCGGGAACTGGCGATCCTGACCGTCGGGTACGCGACCCGGTCGGCGTACGAGGTCGCGCACCACCAGTCGCACGGCCTCAAGGCCGGGCTCACCGAGGAGCAGCTCGCGGCGGTCGCCGACTTCGAGTCGTCCGGCCTGTTCGACGGGGCCCAGAAGGCGGTGATGCGCCTCGCCAAGGAGTCCACGCTGCTGGTGGACGTCTCGGAAGAGACATGGCGTGCCGCCGCCGACCATCTGACGGACACACAGATGGTCGAACTGTCGTTGTCCATCGCCTGGTACAACTCCGGCGTTCGCATCATGGGGCTGCTGGACATCGACCTCGAGGACAATTACCCGAACCCTTTCCGCAGTTCGTAGGGAAACGCGCGTAGGGAAAATCGCAGAGAAGTCCTTAGAGAAGTTCGCAGGGAATTTCAACATCCCCGCCCGGCCGCTGGGACGGAGCGGTTTCAAGGAGTATTGCAATGGCGAAAATGCTCGCTGCACGACTGCACGCACTCGGTGAGCCGATGTCCGTGGACACGATCGACGTGCCCACCCCCCGGCCGACCGACGTGCTGGTACGGGTCAAAGCGTGCGGGATCGTGCCGAACATGGCCAATGTGATCAACAACTGGCCGACCTGGTTCCCGCACCAGCCGCTGCCGAAGTTCCCCGCCATCTTCGGCCTGGACGCCGCCGGCGTGGTCGAGCAGGTGGGCGAGGCGGTGCTGCACACCAAGCCGGGTGACCGGGTCTACGTCAACCCCCTGCGTTCCTGCGGCAGTTGTCAGGTGTGCCGGGGCGGTGAACTGAGCCGGTGCCGCTACTTCACCCTGAACGGCTATTTCAGCACCTCCCGTGACGGGCAGCGGATCTTCGACCTCTACCCCTACGGCGGTTTCGCGCAGTACATGACGGCTCCGCAGTACTCGATCGTCAACATCCCGGACACCATGACGTTCGAGCAGGCCGGCAAGCTGGGCTACATCGGCACGTCCTATGGGGCGCTCAAGAACGCGGCGGCCGGCCCCGGCCAGGTCGCGCTCATCGACGGGATCACCGGAACCCTCGGTGTCGCGTCGACCGTGCTCGCGCTCGCCTCCGGCGCCTCCCGGGTCCTCGGGACCGGCCGCAGCGACGAACTCCTCAAGCGGGTCAAGGAACTTGACCCGGAGCGGGTCGAGGTCTTCCGGCTGGGTGAGGGCTCCACCGGTGAGTGGGCGAAGGCCCGCACCGGCGGCGAGGGCGCGGACTACGTGATCAGCGCCCTCGGTGCCAAGGCTCCGGTGGAGACCATGCTCGACTCCATGCAGGGCGTCCGGCGGGGCGGCAGGGTGGTCAACGTCGGCGGTGTGGCCGACCGGCTGCCCGTGGACGTGAAGTGGCTCATGGACGAGCAGGTCCAGCTGATCGGCTCCAACTGGTTCAGCACGGCACAGGGGCAGGAGCTCGCCGACATGGTGGCGACGGGCACCCTGGATCTGTCCTATCTGCAGGCGAAGCCGTTCCCGCTGGACAGGGTCAACGAGGCGATCTCGGGCCTCACGGACCGCGACGGCGGATTCAGCAACTACGTCGTCATCCCCTGACGTCCGACATCCCCAGCTCACCCCGCGGTGTCCTGTCCTGCCCTGACGGCGCCGCGGGGTGCCCATCCCGCCCGGCCGTGTGCACGGCCGGCGGGTACACGGCCGGTGCGTCCGGCAGGACGGAGGAGCCGATGGAACTGCGCTGGCTGGAATCGTTCGTCATCGTCGCGGAGGAACTGCACTTCGCGCGCGCGGCGGATCGGCTGCATCTGGCTCCTTCGGCGCTCAGCGCCCAGGTCAGGGCGCTGGAGTCGCACCTGGGGGTTCGTCTGATCGACCGCGGACGCCGCACCCGCCCGGCGCTCACCAGCGCCGGGAAGCTGTTCCTCGAGGAGGCACGGCTGACCCTCGCGCAGGCCGCCCGGGCGGAGGCGGTGGGCCGACGTGCCGGTCGCGGGGAGCTGGGGCACGCCGAGATCGCCTACGTGGCCTCCGCCGCCTTCTCCGGCGTACTGACCGACGTCCTCACCCGGTGCGCGTCCCTCGACACCCATCTCACCGTGCAGGTACGCGAGTTGGAGACACCGGCCCAGCTGGAGGCGCTGTCCTGCGGCGACATCGACGTCGGTTTCCTGCGCTGGCGGCCGGAGTACCCGGACGGGGTCACGGCCACCTGTCTGCTGACCGAGGACGTCGTCCTGGCGCTGCCGGACGGCGCACCGCTGGCGGCCCACGAGGCGGTACCCGCGGCGCAGTTGCGCCACGAGCAGTTCGTGGCCCCGCACTTCGACGAGGAGTACGGCTGTCGCGACCAGATCCTGGAGGTGGCCGAGCAGGGCGGCTTCAGTCCGCGGTGCGCGCCTCCGGTACGGGACTTCATCGCCGCTCTCACCCTGGTGGGCGGTGGTCTCGCGGTGGCCCTGGTGCCGGCCTCGCTGCGCCGCGTTCGGATACCGGGGGTCGCCTACCGCCCGCTGGCGGACGTGGCGCTGACCACCCGGCTGGTGGGCGCGTACCGCAGGGGCGAGACCTCGCCCGCGGTACGCGGCGTGATCCGCCGTCTGCGGGAGGCGGCTGCCGCCGCGACCGCCGTCAGCTGATGCCACGTTGCCCCGATGACGGCCGGCGGGCCCCCGCCGGCCGTCATCGGCATGGCCGCGTGCGGTACGTCGGCCGATGTCGGCGTGGCCGCGTGCGGTACGTCGGCCGATGTCGAACCGGCGCATGTTTGTGCGCGGAAGACGCACTGTCCTAGCAGGTCAGAGGGGTTGTGCCCGACCTAGGCTCAACACACACCACAGCCCGCCGGGGGGCGATCGACCGCCACGGACCCCAGGGACACTCGGAGGAACACATGACATCGATCAAGCACGTGGGAGTCGTCGGCGCCGGGCAGATGGGCCGGGGCATCACCGAGGTGTGCGCCCGGGCCGGCCTGCACGTCACGTTGTGCGACGTGACCGAGGACAGGGCCCGTGCCGGACTGGCGGGCGTGGCCGACTCCCTGCTCAAGGCGGAGCAGCGCGGCGCCATCGGACCGGACACCCGCGCCCACGCCCTGACCTGCGTCTCGGCCACCGCCGATCTCTCCCGCCTGGCCGGTGCGGACCTGGTCATCGAGGCCGCCGTCGAGGACGAACAGGCCAAGACCGCGCTCTTCAGGCAACTGGACGAAGTGGTCACCGGCCCGGAGGCCGTACTGGCCAGCAACACCTCCTCGATCCCCATCGCCCGACTCGCGGCCTCGACCAGGCGGCCGGAGGCGGTGGTCGGGTTGCACTTCTTCAACCCCGTCCCCGTCATGCCGCTGGTCGAGGTGATCCCCTCGCTGCAAACGTCGAAGGCCACCGAACTGCGCGTACGCGCCTTCGCGGGCGAGATCCTGGGCAAGAAGACGGTCGTGGCGCAGGACCGCGCGGGCTTCGTCGTCAACTCCCTGCTGGTTCCCTACCTGTTGGCGGCCGTGCGGCTGGTCGGCTCCGGCACGGCGACGGCCGAGGACATCGACACGGGGATGACAGCGGGCTGCGCCCACCCGATGGGGCCGCTGCGCCTCGCCGACCTGATCGGCCTGGACACCGTGGCGGCGATAGGCGAGGCGCTGTACGAGGAGCACCGGGAACCGCTGTACGCCCCTCCCCCGTTGCTGCGCCGCATGGTCGAGTCGGGTCTGCTGGGCCGTAAGTCGGGACAGGGGTTCTTCAGCTACCGGGCCGCGTGATGACGTGGGGCCGGGTGGCGTGGGGCCAGGTGGCGTGGGGTCGGGTGGCGTGATGAGCGTCCCACCGGCCCGCTGGCCGGCCCCAGGCCCCACTGCCCCACTGGCCCCACCGGATACAGCGACCCCACCGGAAACAGCGAAACGCGACTCCTGGTGATCAAGGCTGGCAAAGCCTTTGATCACGAACAGGGGTCGCGTTTCGCCGTGCGGTCACTTGTTCACAGGTGTCCCCTCGGCCTCCGACGATCAGCGGAACGCCGGCAGGCCGGTGATCGCCTGGCCCACTACGAGCGTGTGCATCTCACTGGTGCCTTCGTAGGTGAGGACGGACTCCAGGTTGTTGGCGTGGCGCAGCGGCGAGTACTCCAGGGAGATGCCGCCCGCACCCAGGATGGTGCGGCACTCCCGCGCGATGGCGATCGCCTCCCGCACGTTGTTGAGCTTGCCGACGCTGATCTGCTCGGGCCGGATGCGGTGCTGGTCCTTGAGCCGGCCCAGGTGCACGGCGAGCAGTGCGGCATTGCCCACGGACACGCTCATGTCGGCGAGCTTCTTCTGGGTCAGCTGGAAGGCGCTGATCGGCTTGTCGAACTGCACGCGGGAGTCGGCGTACTCGATGGCCGCCTGAAGGGAGTCGCGGGCCGCGCCGACCGCGCCGAACAGGATGCCGAAGCGGGCCTCGTTCAGACAGGACAGCGGTCCGCGCAGGCCCTCCGCGAGGGGCAGCCGCGCCGAGTCGGGCAGCCGTACGTTGTCGAAGTACAGCTCCGAGGTGACGGACGCGCGCAGCGACATCTTCTGCTTGATGTCCTGCGTGGTGAAGCCGGGCGTCCCGCGTGGCACGAGGAAGCCGCGGACGCCGTCCTCGGTCTGTGCCCAGACGGTGGCCACGTCGGCGATGCCGCCGTTGGTGATCCACATCTTGGAGCCGTTGAGGATCCAGTCTCCCCCACTGTCACGGGCAGCCCTGGTGCGCATCCCGGCGGGGTTGCTGCCGAAGTCGGGCTCGGTCAGGCCGAAGCAGCCGATCGACTCACCGGCGGCGAGCCGGGGCAGCCACTCCTGCTTCTGCTCCTGTGAACCCCACTTCCAGATGGAGAACATCGACAGCGAGCCCTGCACCGAGACGAAGCTGCGGAAACCCGAGTCCGCCGCCTCCAGCTCCATGCAGGCGAGCCCGTAGCTGACCGCGTTCGTCCCGGCGCAGCCGTACCCTTCGAGGTGCATGCCGAGCACGCCCAACTTGCCTAGTTCCGGGGCGAGTTCGCGGGCGAAGTGGGCGTTCTCGAACCACTCGCCGATGTGCGGGCGCACCCGGTCGGCGAGGAACTTGGCGACGGTGGCCTGGATCTCGCGTTCCTCGTCGGTGAGGGTGGAGGCGAGGTCGAGCAGGTCGAGGGGGTCCTTCATCGGCTGGCGGCTCATGATGCGCTCCTGAGGGTTGCGGTGGTGGGTTCGGTCGTGGTGGGTTCGGTCGTGGTGGGTTCGGCCGTTGCGGCTGCGCGGGGGACGGTCGGACGACCGGTCTGCCCGGCGCTCAGCCGTGGTCGGAGGCGGGGTGGAAAATCTCCGCGGTGTGCTGGCCCAGGCGCGGCGGTGGCGTGCGGTACCGCGCCGGCGTGCCGCTCAGCGCGATGGGGTTCGCGACCTGGCGCGAGGGGTCGGCGGCTCCTCCGTCGGCGGCTGCGGCGGGGATGTCGACGATGCCGGGGAGGCCGAGTTCGTGGGCGAAGGCGAATGCCTCGTCGAGGGTGTTGACCGGCCCGGCCGGTACCCCCGCGGCCAGCAGGACCGCCGCCCAGTGGTCCGCGCCGGCGGCGCCCAGGCGTTCGGTCAGGATGTCCCGTAGGGCGGCGCGGTGGGCGACCCGGTCGGTGTTGGTGCGGAAGCGGTCCTCGGCGGCGAGAGCGGGATCCCCGACGGCTTGGGCGAGCGCCGCGAACTGGCGGTCGTTGCCCACCGCGATGGCGATCGGGCGATCGGCGGTCGGGAAGGTCTCGTAAGGGGCGATGCTCGGGTGCGCGTTTCCCATGCGGCCCGGGACCACACCGGCGACGGCGAACGCGGACGCCTGGTTGACCATGGCCGACAGCAGCGAGCCGAGCAGGTTCACCTCCACGTGCTGCCCCTCCCCGGTGGCGTCCCGGTGCCGGAGGGCGGCGAGGATGCCGAGCGAGGCGTGCAGGCCGGTGATCACGTCGACCAGGGCGACGCCCGCCTTCACCGGCTCCCCCGCGGCGTCGCCCGTCACGCTCATCAGACCGCCGACGGCCTGTACGAGCAGGTCGTACCCGGGGATCGCCGCGCCCGCGCCGCTGCCGAAGCCGCTGATCGAGCAGTAGACCAACCCCGGGTGCCGGGCACGGAGTTCGCGATGGCCGAGCCCCAGCCGTTCCATCGTGCCGGGGCGGAAGTTCTCCACGAGCACGTCGGACCGGGCGACCAGGGCGCGGGCCTGTTCGAGGCCGGCGTCGGTCGTGAGGTCCAGGACGACGGACCGCTTGTTCCGATTGACGCTCAGGAAATAGGTCGACGTGCCGTCGTGGTCGGCCGGGGGGTGCCAGGACCGGGTGTCGTCCCCGATGTCCGGCCGCTCGACCTTCACCACGTCCGCGCCGAGGTCGGCGAGGAGCATCGTGGCGTAGGGGCCCGCGAGAACCCGGGAGAAGTCGGCGACGCGCACCCCGTCCAGCGCGCCGCGCCCCGCTCCGTCGAGAGCGCGGGCCAGTCCGTCCGGTGCGTTGTGCTGGGTGCCCATGCACCTTCCTCTCTGATCGTCCCGCGTGTGCGAGCGGGCTGCGTCCCGGCCGTTTCGCGTCACCACCAGGGCTCCGGAGACGGTGCCGGGTCGGTGAGTTCGACGCGGGGCAGGCCCTGGCCGAGGGGGGCGACGGGCCGTACGACACTCACCCGTGCCCCCACCGAGACCGCGGCCGGCGCCGACCCGGTGACCTGGCAGAGCAGGTTGAAGCCCTCGTCCATCGCGACGAACCACGTGTTGTGCGGGACGTGGCCGTTGCGGCGCACGACCGCCCCGGCGCCCTCGCTGCGTTCCCGGGTGAAGGCCATGGACCCGCAGCAACGGCAGTACGAACGGCGGTAGTCCGCGGTGCCGCACCAGAGGCAGCGCTGGAAGAGGAGCTCGCCGCAGACCGCCGGCGCGGCGGGTGCGGCCGTGGCCGCGGTGGCGGCCTCGTGGCCGTCTTCCACCTCGGTTTCTTCACGGGTGTGTTCACGGGTGTCTGTCTGGAGCATCACGGCCTCCCGCACGCAGTTCCGCAACCGGAAACCGCTGTCTGGATCCGATGTGGCTCCCTCACCCTGGCCCCGCCGCGGATCGCCGGTCAACGACGTACTGACGCATCTTTGTGCGCGGAATGCGCTCCGTTCGCTGAGGTCAGAGCAGGTTTCCGAGGGTTACTGTCGCTGGGCGCGGTCACCAGCGCACGCGGCCGGCTTCAGGCGTCGACGACCGGTGTGGCGGGCGACGTGGCCTTGGTGAAGCACGGCAGAGCGGCGGCGCCGAACGCGAGCAGGGCGACGACGCCCATCTGCACGTACTCGACTCCGGCGAAGGCTTGGGCCACGTTGTGCGGCGCCAGGGCCAGGTAGAGCGTGCCGAGGGTCGCCACACCTAGGGCGAGGCCGCTCTGCTGCAGGGTGATCAGTACTCCGCTGCCGATACCGGCCAGGTGTGTGGGGACGTCGGCGAGCACGCTGCGGAACAGGCCGGCGAACAGCATCGACTGGCCGGCGCCGATCAGGGCGAGTGGTACTGCCATCGACCACAGGCTGACGTGCGGCCAGTTGCCGAGCAAAACCGTCACCAGGGCTACCAGACCCGCGAGTTGGACGACGGCGCCGGCTGACAGCGCCGCCCGGCCGAACCGTGTGATCACTCGGGGTGCGATCAGTGAACCGGCGAAGAAGAGCAGGGCCATCGGCAGGATCGCCAGCCCGCTGTGCAGCGCGTCGGCGTGCAGTCCGTTCTGGACGGTGAGGGCGAACACGAACATGAACGCGCCGAAGCCGACGCTGAACGCGAACACCATCGCCAGTCCGCGGGCCATCGACGGCAGGCGCAGCAGGGACGGCGGCAGCAGCGGGACCTCGCCGCGCCGCTCGGTCCGCTGCTCCACGACGTAGGTGACGGCGCCCAGGACCGCCGCGACGGCGAGCAGCAGCCAGGTCCACCAGGGCCAGCCCAGGGAGTGCCCCTCGGTCAACGGCACCAGCAGGGCCGTGAGGGTGGCGGCGAACAGCACGGTGCCGGGCAGGTCGATGCCGACCGGGTGGTGCGAGCGAGTGTCCGGCATCATCCGCGCCGCCATCAGCAGTACGACCACGCCGATGGGCACGTTGACCAGGAAGATCGGCCGCCAGGACGTGCCGGCGATGTCCGCGCTGACCAGCAGGCCGCCCACCAACTGCCCGACCACGGCGGCGATGCCGGAGGTCGCGCCGTACAGGGCCACGGCACGAGCCTTGCGCTCTCCTTCCAGGGCGTGGTGGAAGGTCGCCAGTACCTGGGGGATGAGCAGGGCGGCGGTGGCGCCCTGGACGATGCGGGCCGCGATCAGCGCGCCCACGCTCGGGGCTACACCGCAGGCCAGCGACGCCAGCACGAAGCCCACGAGGGCGCCGAGGAAGACACGGCGGCGGCCGTAGCGGTCGCCCAGCCGTCCGCCGAGGACGAGCAGGGTCGCGTACGCGACGCCGTATCCGGCGATGACCAGTTCCAGGGCGGACGCGGAGGCGTGCAGCGAGGCGTCAATGCTGGGCAGGGCCACGTTGGTGATGAAGAAGTCCATGATCGGCAGAAACGCGCCCGCCAGGAGGATGAACACCCCGGCCGGGGGCAGGTGGCCGACTCTGGCCGCGGCGTGGGGCGAGAGTGCGCCTGCCCGGGCATGCCGGGCGGAAGTGGTTGTCGTCATGACAGCTCCCAGGGAACGAATTATGACTTCATAACTATGAAGTCATAACAAGTATGCCCTCATAACTATGGGCCGACAACCCCGTACCCTGGAACCGTGACGGAGGATCAAGCGCACCAGACGGGCCCGACGGTCGAACCGGACAACGAGCAGCGGTGGGCGGAACTGGCCGACCTCGTGCTGATCATCAGCAGGGAGATCCAGTTCCGCGGCTACACCGACGAGCGGGCCGTTCCGCTCTCACCGTCCGAGGGCATGGTGATGCGCTACCTGCAGCGCGAGCCCGCCGCTCCTCCCAGCCGCATCGCCACCGCGACCGGACTGCAGCGCACCAACCTCTCCACCGTCCTGGGCGGACTGGAGCGCAAAGGCCTCGTGGAGCGACGCGCCGACCCGGGAGACGGCCGCGGCGTCACCGTCCACACCACCGAACACGGACGCGCCAACTACGCCCTGGTCCGGCGGGAGTGGGCCACGGCCGTCTCCGGGGCCACCGACCACGACACCGCGCACCTCGACGCCGCTCTCACCCTGCTCACCGCTGTGGAGACCGGACTGGCCACGACGCGACCGGCTCCAGGTCCCGCTGCGCGGCGTCGCTGACGTCCTTCGCCTGCACCTCGGGCCTGCCGGCCGGTCGAAGGCTACTCGGCCGCCTGTTCGGCGGGCTGGGCCAGGCCCGCCGTCCACTTCTCCTCGATGCGGCCGTACTTCCACACCAGCAGGGCGACGGCCCAGGTGACGAAGAACAGGCCGACGATGACGTACCCGATGATGTTGAGGTCCAGTCCGGAGACCCAGTCCCAGAAGGCGCCGTGCAGGCCGGCCCGCTCCGCGATCAGGCCCAGCAGTTCGACGGTGCCGATGATGAGGGCGACGGCGACCGACAGCCCGGTGATGGTGAGGTTGTAGTAGACCTTGCGGACCGGCTTGGAGAACGCCCAGCCGTAGGCGAAGTTCATGAACGACCCGTCGATCGTGTCGAGCAGCGACATGCCGGCCGCGAAGAGGACGGGTAGGCACAGGATCGCGTACCAGGGCAGCCCGGAGGCCGCGCCCGAGCCGGCCAGGACGAGGAGCGCGATCTCGGTCGCGGTGTCGAAGCCGAGGCCGAACAGGAGCCCCAGCGGGTACATCTGCCACGGCTTGGTGATCGACTTCATCAGGCGGCCGAGGACGCGGTTCATGAAGCCCCGTTTGTCGAGCTGCTCCTCCAGGGCCGCCTCGTCGAAGTGGCCGGAGCGCATCTGCCGGAAGACCTTCCAGATCCCCGCCATGATCACCAGGTTGATGACGGCGATGACGTACAGGAAGGTCCCCGAGACGGTCGTGCCGACCCAGCCGGTGACGCTGTGCAGGGAGGAGCCGTCGTTCGCCACCGGCCCGGCCAGCGCCTTGACGCCGAGGGACAGCAGGAAGGCAAGCACGAAGACGATGCTGGAGTGGCCAAGCGAGAACCAGAAGCCGACGGACAGCGGGCGTTGCCCTTCGTTCATCAGCTTGCGGGTCGTGTTGTCGATGGCCGCGATGTGGTCGGCGTCGAAGGCGTGCCGCATGCCCAGCGTGTACGCGGTGACACCGATGCCGACACCGAAGGTCTTCGTACCCAGGCTGTGGTGCTCGGGGGCGACCACCGCCACGAGCGTGAACCAGCCGATGACGTGCAGCGCCACGACGAACGCGGCCATCCCGCCGAGGCTCGCCCATTCCTCGCGGGTCATCGACGTACGGATGCGGTGCCACGAGACACCGCGTCCGCCGGTCGGTGTCCGCCGGGCGGGATCCGGAGCGGTGGTCATGGGGACGTGGACCTCACTTACTGACGAGCGGCCGGTTCCAGCCGCACGCCCCAGGTTTGTGCGAAGAGTTCGCAAGTACAACCTGAGAGCGGTAAAGGCCGGGTCCGGTTTCCGTCCACGTCCGGTGTCAGCCCCGGGCTTGAATTCGCGGCGGCCAGGTCCGGCCTCGCGGTCAGTGCCTGTTCGGCCACCTCGCGGCGGCGACAACCGAGCTCTCAGCGCTTGCCGAACTGGGCACGGCCCGACTGGTCGACACCCGGTGTGACGGTGATGCCGGTGTCGGTGAGGACCTGGCCGTACACGTCAGTGACGCGGATGTCGGAACCGCAGCCGGTGCCGTTGTCCGAGACGAAGTAGTTGTACGCGTAGCGCGGCAGTTGACGCCAGGTGGAGCCGGCGCGGATCTCCAGGGTGGTGACGGGGTTGCGGTGGTTGCGGACCTGGATGCCGCACCACCACGCCGAGGAGCCCTCCTTGTAGCGGTAGGCGACGGGGCCGCTGATGTCCGGGCTCACCAGCTTCCAGGTGATCGGGACCCGGCCCGCCACGGGGTCGGCGATGCGGGCGAAGGCGCCTTCACTGAGGTCGATGTCCCCGGGCCGGCACTCCGGACAGCGGTCGACGACCTTCACCGTGATCTCGCCGCGAGGGCCCTTGACCTGGAGGTACGCCCCGCACATCCGGGAGGTGTCGAAGTCCGCGTGGTTGAGGGCCGCGACGGCGATGTCGCCGATGGCGTCGTAGAGGCAGTTCCCGACGCCGGTCGCACCGTAGAACGTGCCCTCCCCGGAGTAGGTGGTGCCAGGCTGAACACCGGCGTGGGCGGGTGCCGCCGTGGCGCAGAGTACGGTGACGGCGCCGACGAGCAGGGCGAGTGGTCTGCTGCGCATGCGGGTGCCTTTCGAGGACGATGGGGCGCGCTCGGGCGAGGCGATCCTGACATCGTCGAAAGGTCACTTGAAAGTGCAATTACAGCCATGGGTTCGGGCGGTCCCGAGCGCACGTGCGACGGACGAACTGTCCGGCGAACTCCCCCCGGACATCAACACCCCCGGCACAGGGCGGTCTACCGCACGGTGCAGGAAGCCCTCACCGACATCCGCAAACACGCGCCTGGCGCGAGAGCGACCGTACGGCTGTGGAGCACCGACGACGGTGGCGGCTTCGGCGTGACCGTCACGAACACACCGCCCCCCGCCCGTCCCTCACCCTGCCCGGTTCCCGCCAAGGCCTCGTCGGCCTGAAGGAACGCGCCGAACTCCTCGGCGGCCTTCGAGTCCGGGCCCGCCCCGGGCGGCGGCTACCCGGTGAGCCTGCGGATCCCGGCCCGCGGGGACGCCTGAGGTCCGGCCCGCCAGTCCGCCGGTCGCACGGGTCAGCCGTCCGGCCCGCAGCGCTTCACCAGCCGGCCGGCGATGACATTGCGCCGCCGACGCGGACTACTGGGCGAACAAAGGTAGTTGTGCGAGTTCCGGCATGTCCGATCCGGGTCGTCCCGCCGTCGCTGTCGCCGGGAACGCCTTTTCGACCTCCTGCCTGACGACGTCCCGCAACCGTTGCCCATCCGATGCCAGGAGGTCGGGGCAGAACACCGCGGTACGCCCGAACAAGGCGAGTGTCTGCTGGGCGCCCTGCAGGTCTCCCCGGTTCGCGGCGCGCCGGATCTCCTCGTACGCCGCCAGGAGAGCCGGGATACCCGCCCAGTCGTCCCGCTTCTCCGAACAGGTCAGCTGGAAGACCAGATAGGGCTCGGCCACCTCTCGGCCGTCCGTGGAGTGCACGAGCCGCCCGTCACGGCCCAGCGCGAGATCCGCAAGGCCCGCCTCGTCCCGATCGGCGCGCACCGCGCAGTAGTAGCCGGTGTGCGGCTGCGCGAAGGTGGCGGCCACGCCCAGTTCGAGCCGGGGGGCGTCCTGCGAGCCGAACAGGGCGTCCATGGCGGCCTTCACCGTGGGCACCAGGGGAACACCGCCCGTCACGAGACTGACGCCGGCCAGCTTGCTGATGTTCTCCACCACGTCCAGGTACGGCTCCAGCAGATCGGCGGCCGGCATGGAAAAGAGCCCGATCTCGACGTCGACGTCCCCGCCGCGGTAGGGCACCGGACCGAGCAGCCGCTTGTCGACGGTGACGACCCGGTCGAGGTTTTGGGCGTCGATGTTCTTCAGGACGGCGGGCGTGGTCACCACGACGAACTCGGTCGTACCGCCGGACCGTGTGGCGACCGAGAAGGAACTGGTGACCGCTCCGTAGAACTTCCTGGTCGCGACGCGCACATCGGCGATGTGCATGGAGGTGAGGAAGGCGTTGATGTAGGCGGCGTCGGCCGGGATCGGCCGACGCCCTGTACCGGCCGGTGTCCGTGCCGGGTCCAGTGGTGCGAAGTGCCAGCTCGCCGCCCGGTCACGCAGGATCTTGTTCCACCAACTCATGACAACTCCTCCAGAACGCCCAGCGCGGTCAGTGCCTGCTCGGCGTAGATCCATTGCGAACTGGCCAGGGCGGCGCGCATGCTCGTACGGCTCACGGCGAAGCACACGACCCTGTTCGCGGAGTCGACGAGTGCGACGCCCGAGTCGCCGACGATGGTGTCGGCGCGCGTGTACACCTTCGAGGCGAAGTCCTGCTGGGGTTCGAGGATGCTCATGTCGGCGTCCATGACGACGGTCTCCACCCGTCCTTCCTCGGGACGCGAGAACCACGCTCGCTCCCCCACCGGCGGAAGGATGCTGCGCAGGACGCCTGAGTAGCCGGCCAGAGCCGCTAGGCACGGATCCCTTTCGAGTGCGATCAGGCAGGAGTCGGTGATGAGGTCCTCACGGCACACCTTGCCCTGAGCGGCACCGATCCGGGCCTCCCCACGGCCACCGACGAACACGTGACGCACGGTGGTTGCGAACGTCTCCTCCCCGCTGCGCAGGACGAGCCCCACGGACGCCGGGCGGTCGGGGTCGGCGAGATTGACGACCCTGGCCCCGGGGTCGGGCACACCGGTGGGGATCATCTCCTGTTCCGGAGCCAGTACCGCACCGAACCAGTCGGTACGCGCCACTTCCGCGATGGCGTTCCGCACCAGTCGGTCGGTCACCCGGGGATACCGCTGCCGCAGTCGGTCGGCGACGGTCCCGGCGGACGAGACGGCCAGGTCCTCGAAGGTTCGGGCCAGCATGGGCGGGGTGGTGTCCAGTCGTAGTCTCACCGGATCGCCGTCGTACTCGGGTGAGAGAACCAAGAGGTCGAATCGAGTGGCTTCGGCGTGGGCCACCAACCTGAACTGGAGACCCTCCGTCCCGACGCCCAAGTCGGTCAGGCGGCGGCGCAGTTGCCTGCCGTGCATGACAGCCCACCAGTAGATGCCCGCCAGCAGGGGCTCCGGGTTCTCGCCACGGACGGAGATCTCCGAGGCCAGACCTCGGGTCGCCGCACCGATCGACCTCAACTCGGCGACGGGCTGGGCTCCGAGCAGTTGGTCCATGAGCCCGGCCGGATCCCCGGCCGGATTCGGACCACGCCCGCCACCTCCGCCGCCCCGGCCACCCCCACCGCCCCCGGGCGGCGGCGGTGGGGCGGGCGGCTGCGCCTGTACGGTCTGCTCCCACACGGCCGTTCCGTGGACCTCGGAGCGCCGGGTCCAAGAGGGCTCGGGAAGCGGCATCGGAGCAGGCATGACCATGGACTCCCCCTTTGTCCAAGGATGCGGACTCCGTTGAAATTACCTCTGGATCCCCGACAGCGTCGAGACCACACGGCACGGCAGGGCACGGCACGGCACGGCACGGCACCCGAGGATCAGCGCACAACGTCCGCCCCGACCCGGCGGAGCGTCCCCGGCCCCCGGCGGATCAGCGCTTGCGGCCCATCCCGCAGTAGGCGTCGACCGCGACACGGCCGGCCGTGTCGTCGGAGTCGGGGCGCCACTCGGTCACCTGGACGACGCCGGGCTCCACCAGGTCGAGGCCGTCGAAGAACGCGGCGATCTCCTCAACGGGGCGTACGTGGTACGGCACCGCGCCACTCGCGTTGTAGGCCTCGGACGCGGCGATCATGCCCGGGCTGGTGGAGGTGCTGTCGCTGATCACCAGGTAACTGCCGGAGGGAAGCCCTGCCATGAGCCGGCGCACGAGGTCGCGTGCCTGGGCGTGGTCGGCGACGTGGCCCAGCGTGTTGAGGATCATCAGAGCGGTCGGCCGGGAGAGGTCGAGGGTGTGGGCGGCTGCCTCAAGGACGGTCTCGGGCTCGTACAGGTCGGCGTCCAGGTAGGCGGTCCTGCCTTCCCGGGTGCTGGTCAGCAGGGCGTTGGCGTGGGCCAGCACGACGGGGTCGTTGTCGACGTACACGATCCGCGCGTCCGGAGCGACGCGCTGGGCCACCTCGTGGGTGTTGTCGGCGGTCGGCAGGCCGGTGCCGATGTCCAGGAACTGACGTATGCCCTGGGTTCCGGCCAGGTGGCGGACGGCACGCCCCAGGAAGTGCCGGCTGGTGACCGCCACGTCGACGAGACCGGGGAAGATCTCCTTGATCTCGTCCCCGATCTGCTGGTCGACCTCGTAGTGGTCCTTGCCACCGACGAAGTAGTTCCAGAAGCGGGCGGAGTGCGGTTTGGAGGTGTCGATCCGGGCTGCAGACTGGGCACCGGTGGTCGCCTTGGGGGTGGCGTCGGACACTGCGGGTTCTCCTGTGGCTCGGGGGTTGGCGATCACAGCCCAACGTAGGTCAACTGCCTTGCGCGAAGGGGAGTTCAGGAAAGATCGCCATCACGGACAGTGGAGTTCTGGCCATACCTGTCGCATCTCGACCGGAACCCACACCGCAACCCGTTCACCGCAGTCCCATTGTCCGAAGTCCCGTTGACGGAAGTGCCGTTGGCGGAAGTGCCGTTGCCCGAAGCCCGGTAGGCCGAAGTCCCCTTGCCCTAAGCCCCGTTGGCCGAACTTTCCGTTCACCGCCGCCCCGTTCGCCCCTGCCCTTCACCGGAGCCGGGCGTGGAAACCCCCCGTTCATCCGCCGGGACGGTTCAGGAAACAACCCGTTCCTAGCGTGTCAGCCCATGGTTGCCCCGCACACCGACCGTTGCTGAAGCCCCGGGGACCCCGCCCCGGCCCCTCGACTCCCCGGCTGCCGACGACGTCAACCGGGGGTGCACTCCCCCCGCCCGCTCCGGCATCACCGCACCCCCGAAGGGCTGACATGAGTACCACCGAGTCCCCTCAGACAGCCACCGAGCCCAACTCCCCGACCAGCCAGGCGACCAAGGAGACCCTGGAGGACTACACCCTCCGCTTCGCGCCCCGGAGTTACCGCCGCTGGACCCCGATGGTCGTGGCCACGACCGCTCTCGGCGGCATCGCCTACATGGCCGACTTCTCCATAGGCGCCGGCATCGGGCTGGCGCACGGCACCGGCAACGCGCTCGTGGCGATCGCCGTCGCCGCCGTCGTCATCTTCGTCACCGGGTTCCCGCTGGCGTACTACGGCGCCCGCTACAACATCGACCTGGATCTGATCACCCGCGGATCCGGCTTCGGCTACTACGGCTCGGTCCTCACCAGCGTCATCTTCGCCAGCTTCACCTTCATCTTCTTCGCCCTCGAGGGCTCGATCATGGCGCAGGGCCTCAAGCTCGGCCTCGGACTGCCGCTCTGGCTGGGCTACTTGGTCTCCACCCTGATGGTGATCCCGTTGGTGATCTACGGCATGAAGGCGCTCAGCAAGCTCCAGGTGTGGACCACACCGGTCTGGCTGGTGCTGATGGTCGCCCCGCTGGTCTATCTGATCGCCACGGACCCGGGCACCGTGGACCGCTTCCTCTCCTACGCGGGCACCGACGGCGAGGGCGGCGTCAACACCGCGTCCGTACTGCTGGGCGCGGGGGTGTGCCTGTCGCTGATCGCGCAGATCGGCGAACAGATCGACTACCTGCGCTTCATGCCTCCCAAGACCGCGGAGAACAAGCGCGGTTGGTGGACGGCCGTGATCATGGCCGGTCCCGGCTGGGTGGTGCTCGGCGCGCTGAAGCAGGCCATCGGTGTCTTCCTCGCCGTGTACATCCTCGCCAAGGTCGGCCCGACGGCGGCGCCCGAGCCCATCCAGCAGTTCCGCGGTGCCTTCGACGCGATGATGCCGTCCTGGCTGGTGATCCCGCTGGCGGTGGCGCTGGTCGTGATCAGCCAGATCAAGATCAACGTGACCAACGCGTACTCGGGTTCGCTGGCATGGACCAACTCCTTCACCCGCGTCACCCGGCACTATCCGGGCCGTATGGTCTTCGTCCTGGTCAACCTGGCCTTCGCGCTGGTGCTGATGGAGGCCGACATGTTCAGCTTCCTCAACGACATCCTCGGGTTCTACTCGAACTGCGCGATCGCCTGGGTGGTGACCGTGGCCACCGACATCGGCATCAACAAGTACCTGCTGAAACTGTCCCCGCAAGCGCCCGAGTTCCGCCGGGGCATGCTGTACGCCGTCAACCCGGTGGGCGTGGTGGCCTTCCTCGCCGCGTCCGGTCTGTCCATCGCGATGTACTTCCACGCGCTCGGCGACACCCTGCAGCCGTACTCCCCCGTCGCCGCGGCCGTCCTCGCCTTCGTCCTCACCCCGCTGATGGCCGTCGTCACCAAGGGCAAGTACTACCTGCGCCGCACCGACGACGGCATCGACGAGCCGCTGCTCGACCCGGAGGGCAACCCGAGCGGGACGACCTACGACTGCCATGTGTGCCACCAGGCGTACGAGCGGCCCGACCTGGCGGCCTGTGAGACGCACGACGCGGTGGTGTGCTCGCTGTGCCTGAGCGTTGACAAGGTCGGCGACCACATACTGCCCGCGCAGCCGCCGGCCGCCTGAGCCGACCGCGAGCGGGGCGGGGGCGGCACCCACATCGGCACCGGCACCGGCACCGGCGAGCGGTCACCCCGGTTCCTCTCCGGTGTCGAACGCGGCCTCGATCGGCCGCTCGTCGGCCAGCACCCCGCCCCGCGGCGGGCCGGTGAGGATCGCGCGTACGGCGGTCAGGACGTCCGGCGCCACATGGTCGGCGCGTGCCGTCTCCTCCGGCCGGGTCCGGTCGGAGGGGACGAGGATGCCGTGGCCGCCCGCCCGCCGTGCGGCCTCGACATGCGCGCCGCGGTCGCCGACGACGACACAGCCCGACGGAGCGGTGCACACCCGTCCGACCGCCCACAGGAGCAACCCCGGTTCGGGTGCACGGCAGTGACAGCCGTCGTCCGGAGCGTGCGGACACACGCCCCACACGTCGAACGGGCCGAGAAGGTCGTCGACCCGCCGGTCGACCCGGCGCACGTCGGCGTCGGTGAGCAGACCGCGTGCCACACCGGGCTGCTCGGTGAGGACCCCGGTGCTGATGCCGTGCAGACGCAGCAGACCGACCGCCTCGCGGGCTCCGGCGACGGGACGCACACGATCGGGATCGGTGTTGTGCGGGACGTCCTCGACGAGAGTCCCGTCCCGTTCGAAGAGCACGGCCCTGACGCGGCTCACGACGCCACCTCCTAGCTCGCGTTCACTGGCGTCGACCCGAGTACCCCTCAGCGGACGCGTATGCGTCGGCCGGTCCATCGGCCCGCGACGCGCGGCGCGTTCGCCCGGAGTACGCCCCCGCGGCCACACCCGATTGGGCCAACTGCGTGAGCCGTATACGAACACGCCGCTGAACAGGCCGGATTCCCTACGATCCTCCTGTGGTCACCTTCCTGCTCGAACGCACGGCGCCCCTTCCCCTCGACGAGGCATGGCGCCGCCTCACTCAGTGGCCCCGCCACGCCATGGTGGTCCCGATGACCCGCGTCATCATGGTCACGCCCCCGCCGACACGGGCGGGCACGGTCTTCGTGGCCCGTTCGGGGATCGGCCCGCTCGCCTTCGACGACCGGATGGAGGTCACTCTGTGGCGCCCGCCCACCGAGACCCTGCCGGGCCTGTGCCGCCTGGAGAAGCGCGGCCGGCTCGTGCGCGGCTGGGCCGAGATCGAGGTGCTTCCCGGCCCGGGTGGCCGCACGCGGGTGCTGTGGCGCGAGGAACTCCGGGTGCGTCCGCTGCCCGCGTTCGCGGATCCCGTGCTGGGGGCGGCGGCCCGGTCGGTCTTCGGACGGGCCGTCAACCAGCTGCTCAGACGCCCCTGACGGCCTCTCGGAGGGCTGGTTGAGGGGTGGCTGGTTCAGGGGTGGCTGGTTCAGGGCAGTCCGGGTCGCTTCATCCTGGTCAGGCAGGTTCAGGAAGTCCCGGCAGGCCTATGCCGGTTCAGGCAGGTTCAGGAAAGCCCGGCAGGCCTATGCCGGTTCAGGCCCGCTCAGGAAAGTCCCAGCCGGGTCAAGCCACCGACCCGATCCGCCCCGCCGGCCCCGGCGTCACGTCGTGGTGGATCGGTGTGTGCGCGCCGGTCAGGGAGACGCCTCTGCCGCCGCGCCGGTCGGCGACGATCTCCGCGGCGATCGACAGGGCCGTCTCCTCAGGTGTGCGGGCGCCGAGGTCCAGCCCGATCGGGGAGTGCAGCCGCGTCAGCTCCGGTTCGCTCACGCCGACCTCGCGCAGGCGGGCGTTGCGGTCCAGGTGGGTGCGGCGGGAGCCCATCGCGCCGACGTACGCCACCGGGAGCCGCAGGGCGAGCTTCAGCAGGGGTACGTCGAACTTGGCGTCGTGGGTCAGGACGCACAGAACGGTGCGGGCGTCGACCTCCGTGCGCTCCAGGTACGTGTGGGGCCACTCGACGACGATCTCGTCGGCCTCGGGGAAGCGGGCGCGGGTGGCGAACACCGGGCGAGCGTCGCACACCGTGACGTGGTAGTTCAGGAACCTGCCGACCCTGACCAGCGCCGACGCGAAGTCGATCGCGCCGAAGACGATCATCCGGGGCGGGGGGACGGACGACTCGACGAGCACCGTGAGCGGGGCGCCGCAGCGGGAGCCCTGTTCGCCGATGTGCAGGGTGCCGGTGCGGCCCGCGTCCAGGAAGGCGCCGGCCTCCGCGGCGATCGTGCGGTCGAGTTCGGGATGGCCACCGAAACCGCCCTCGTGTCCTCCCTCGTGTCCTCCGTCGTGTGCTCCCTCGGGGTGGACCAGCATCGCGCGGCCCACCAGATCCGCGGGACCGGACACGATCCGGGCCAGCGCCGCCGCCCGTCGGCCCGCGGCTGCGGCAAGGGCGGCCGTGAGCACCGGGCGGACGGGGTCGCCCGCCCGGACCGGAGTGACCAGGATGTCGATGACACCGCCGCAGGTCAGCCCGACGGCGAAGGCGTCCTCGTCGCTGTAGCCGAACCGTTCCAGGACCGACTGCCCGTCGGTCAGGGCCTGTTGGCACAGGTCGTAGACCGCGCCCTCCACACAGCCGCCGGAGACCGAGCCGATCGCCGTGCCGTCGGTGTCCACCGCGAGGGCGGCGCCGGGCAGGTGGGGCGCGCTGCCGTCCACGGCCACCACGGTGGCCACGGCGAAGTCGCGTCCCAGCTCGACCCACCGGTGCAGTTCTTCGGCGATGTCCAGCATCTGTCTCGGTCTCCTTGGCTCCCGCGGCGCGGGGACGTTACGCGGTTCCCGTCAGGTGTTCCGGCCGGACCGGAGTCCTGTTCAGCTCCAGGCCGGTCGCGTCGCGGATCGCCGCGAGCACGGCCGGAGTCGACGACAGGGTCGGTGCCTCGCCGACGCCCCGGAGCCCGTACGGGGCGTGGTCGTCGGCGAGTTCGAGCACGTCGACCGGGATGGTCGGCGTGTCGAGGATGGTGGGGATGAGGTAGTCCGTGAAGGAGGGGTTCTTCACCTTCGCGGTCTTCGGGTCGACGACGATCTCCTCCATGACCGCCACACCGAGGCCCTGGGTCGTGCCGCCCTGGATCTGGCCGATGACGGACAGCGGGTTGAGCGCCTTGCCGACGTCCTGGGCGCAGGCCAGCTCGATGACCTTGACCAGGCCGAGTTCGGTGTCGACCTCGACGACGGCACGGTGGGCGGCGAAGGAGTACTGGACGTGTCCGAAGCCCTGACCGGTGCGCAGGTCGAAGGGCTCGGTGGGGCGGTGCCGCCACTCGGCCTCGACCTCGACGGCCTCGTCCTCCAGTACGTCCACCAGGTCGGCGAGGACCTCACCGCCGTCGGTCACGACCTTGCCGCCCTCCAGCAGCAGTTCGGCGGTGGCCCAGGCGGGGTGGTACGAGCCGAACCTGCGGCGGCCGACCTCCAGGACCTTGTCCCGGACGAGCTCGCAGGAGTTCCTGACGGCGCCTCCGGTGACGTACGTCTGACGAGACGCGGACGTCGAACCGGCGCTGCCCACCTGTGTGTTCGCCGGGTGGATGGTCACCTGGGCGACGCCGAGCTCGGTGCGGGCGATCTGCGCGTGGACGGTGACGCCGCCCTGGCCGACCTCGGCCATCGCGGTGTGCACGGTGGCGACCGGCTCTCCGCCGATGACCTCCATGCGCACCCTGGCGGTCGAGTAGTCGTCGAAGCCCTCGGAGAAGCCGACGTTCTTGATGCCGACCGCGTAGCCGACCCCGCGGACGACGCCTTCGCCGTGCGTGGTGTTGGACAGCCCGCCCGGCAGCTGTCGTACGTCCGCGCCCTCGCTGCTCTCCCACTGGCGCTCCGGCGGCATCGGCATCGCCTTGACGCGGCGCAGGAGTTCGGCGACGGGGGCCGGGGAGTCGACGGGCTGGCCCGTCGGCATGATGGTCCCCTGCTCCATCGCGTTGAGCTGCCGGAACTCCACCGGGTCCATGCCGAGTTCCTTGGCGACCTTGTCCATCTGTGCCTCGTAGGCGAAGCACGCCTGGACCGCGCCGAAGCCGCGCATGGCGCCGCAGGGCGGGTTGTTGGTGTAGAGCCCGATGGCCTCGATGTCGACGTCGTCGACGACGTACGGGCCGACGGAGAGCGAGGCCGCGTTGCCGACGACGGCGGCGGAGGTGGAGGCGTAGGCGCCGCCGTCCAGCACGATCCGGCACCGGACGTGCGTCAGCCTGCCGTCCCTGGTGGCTCCGTGCTCGTAGGACAGCTTGGCCGGGTGGCGGTGGACGTGCCCGAAGAAGGACTCGAACCGGTTGTAGACGATCTTCACGGGCTTGCCGGTGCGCAGCGCCAGCAGACAGGCGTGGATCTGCATGGACAGGTCCTCGCGGCCGCCGAACGCGCCGCCGACGCCGGACAGCGTCATCCGTACCTTGTTCTCGGGCAGGCCGAGCACGGGGGCCATCTGGCGCAGGTCGGCGTGCAGCCACTGGGTGGCGATGTAGAGGTGGACGCCGCCGTCCTCGTCCGGCACCGCGAGACCCGACTCGGGGCCGAGGAAGGCCTGGTCCTGCATGCCGAAGGTGTACTCGCCGCGGACGACGACGTCGGCGCGTTCCCTTGCCGCCGAGACGTCTCCGCGGATGATCGGCTGGCGGTGCACGATGTTCGGGTGGGGGACGTGCCCGAAGTGGCCGTCGTCGCGGTGCTCGTGGATCAGGATCGCGTCAGGCGCGGTCGCGGAGGCCTCGTCGGTGATGACCGGGAGTTCGCGGTACTCGACCCTGATCTTGGCGGCGGCACGGCGCGCGGTCTCCGGGTGGTCGGCCGCGACGATGGCGACGGGCTCGCCGTGGTGGCGGACCCTGCCGTGCGCGAGGACCGGGGTGTCCCGGATCTCCAGGCCGTACTTCCTCACCTCGGTCGGCAGGTCGTCGTACGTCATCACGGCGTGGACACCCGGCAGGGCGACGGCCTCGCTCGTGTCGATGGAGACGATCTCGGCGTGGGCGACCGTGGAGCGCAGGATCTGGCCCCACAGCATGTCCTCGTGCCACATGTCGGACGAGTACGCGAACTCACCGGTGACCTTGAGGGTGCCGTCCGGGCGGAGCGTGGACTCGCCGATGCCGCCCCGGGTCGGGGAGCCCTGGGTGATCTTGGTGGGGGTACCGAGGGGAGCGCCGTTGCTCGACATGGTCAGACCGCCTCTCCCTGCCGGGCGGCCGCCAGGCGGACCGCGTCCATGATCTTCTCGTAGCCGGTGCAGCGGCACAGGTTGCCCGAGAGCGCCTCGCGGATGTCCGCGTCGGTCGGGTTCGGGTTGCGCTCCAGCATCTCGTCGGCGGCGACCAGCAGGCCCGGGGTGCAGAAACCGCACTGGACGGCTCCGGCGTCGATGAACGCCTGCTGGATCGGGGCGAGTTCGGTGCCCTCACCGGTGTGGGAGTCATGCCCCTCGGCGGCCCACCCCCTGGCCTCGTCGAGCGAGGTGCCGCCTCCACCGGAGGCACAGTCACCCGAGGCACAGTCACCCGAGGCACCGCCGTCGTGCTCGGCGCGCTGCCTGGCGTGGTCCGCGAGCCCTTCGACGGTGACGATCTCGCGGCCCTCCACCTGGCCCGCGGCGACCAGGCAGGAACACACGGGTACGCCGTCCAGCCGGACCGTGCAGGACCCGCACTCGCCCTGCTCGCAGGCGTTCTTCGAACCGGGCAGCCCGAGCCGCTCGCGCAGCACGTACAGCAGGGACTCGCCCTCCCACACGTCGTCGGCTTCCTGCGGACGCCCGTTGACCGTGAAACTGACGCGCATTACGCGACTCCCTCCGTGGTGGCGGCGGTGCCGCGGTACGACTCCCAGGTCCAGGTCAGGGTGCGGCGGGCCATGATGCCGACCGCGTGGCGGCGGTAGCTCGCGGTGCCCCGGACGTCGTCGATCGGGTTGCAGGCGCCCGCGCACAGGTCCGCGAACTGCTTGGCGACGGACGGGGTGATGATCTTTCCGTTGTCCCAGAAGCCGCCCTCTTCGAGCGCCGCGTTCAGGAACTCCTCCGCGGCCTTCGCCCGGACGGGGGTCGGGGCGGCCGAGCCGATGCCGGTACGGACCGTGCGCGAGGACGGGTGCAGCGCGATCCCGAAGGCGCACACCGCGATGACCATGGCGTTGCGCGTACCGACCTTGGAGAACTGCTGCGGGCCGTCCGCCTTCCTGATGTGGACGGCCCGGATCAGCTCGTCGGCGGCGAGCGCGTTGCGCTTCACTCCGGTGTAGAAGGCGTCGATCGGGATCAGCCGCGATCCCCGTACGGACTCCACCTCGACCTCGGCGCCGGCCGCCAGCAGCGCGGGGTGGGCGTCACCGGCCGGGGAGGCGGTGCCGAGGTTGCCGCCGACACCCCCGCGGTTGCGGATCTGCGGGGAGGCGACGGTGTGCGAGGCGAGGGCCAGGCCCGGCAGCTCGGCGCGCAGCCGGTCCATGATCGCCGAGTACGGGACGGAGGCGCCGAGCCGCACACTCTCCTCGCCGACCTCCCACTCGTAGAGGTCGCCGACACGGTTCAGGTCGAGCAGGTACTCGGGCCGGCGGTGGTCGAAGTTGATCTCGACCATCACGTCGGTGCCGCCCGCGATCGGCACAGCGGTGGGGTGCTCGGCCTTCGCGGCGAGCGCCTCCTCCCAGCTGGCGGGGCGAAGGAAGTCCATGACCGGCTCTCTTCTTCGTCTCGTGAGTCGTACGGATTCGTCTCGTGAGTCGTACGGATCGAGCCAATCCGTGTGCGGCGGGCCCGGCTCGTTCCTTCCTGTTTACGCGGAGTGAGACCAGTACACAGCTCCGTACGCCGACCGGGTCAGTCACGGAAACCATGAAGGAGTTAGCTGGCCAGGACGGTCATCTTGTAGATTCGTATGAACGAAAGGCAGCAGTAACCTCGTCGTTCTCCTGTGGAAACGCGCGACACGACCCGCGTGACCTGGAACACAGCCTCGGAGACGGGGAGCGGCACTCACCACCCCACGGGACCGTCCCCCGCGCCACGGGAGCGTCACCCGCACCACGACACCTCACACTCCATCGTAGATTTCGAGACAAAGAACGGCGGCGACGAGAATGCGGCTGCGCGCACTGCTGGACACCGACGCGCTGGGCCTGCGGCTGCTCGGCGGCGAGGACGAGCTGGATCGCACCGTGCGGGGTGTGATGACCACCGACCTCCGGGACCCCAGCCGCTATCTCTCGGGCGGGGAACTGGTGCTCACGGGCCTGGCCTGGCGCCGGGACGCGTCGGACTCCGAGCCGTTCGTACGGATCCTGGTGCAGGCCGGGGTGACCGCCGTGGCCGCCGGGGAGGCCGAGCTGGGGAACGTCCCGGACGACCTGGTCCTCGCGTGCGCCCGCCACCGCCTCCCGCTCTTCGCCGTGCACGAGTCGGTGGCCTTCGCGACGATCACCGAGCACGTCGTGCGGCAGGTCTCCGGCGAGCGGGCCGGTGACCTCGCGGCCGTGGTCGACCGGCACCGCCGGATGATGACCGCCGGCCCGGCGGGCGGCGGCCCGGACGTGGTCCTGGACCTGCTCGGTTCGGACCTGGATCTGCGGGCCTGGGTGCTGTCCCCGGCCGGCCGCCTGATCGCCGGCCCCAAGGTCGGCGGCCCCGCCCTGCCCGCCGACACGTGCGCGCGGCTCGCGGCCGAGCACCTGGCGGCCGCCCGTACGGGCCGACGCGGCCCGCACCGCGTCACCCTCGGCTCCGCCACCTACTCCCTGTTCGCGGTCCGCAGCAGCGGTCGCTCCCCGCAAGGTCCCCGGGACGTCCGCGAGACGATGCTGTCGGAGTGGCTGCTGGCCGTGGAGGCGGACACCGGGGACTGGCCGGAGGAACGCCTGGACCTGGTGTACGGCGTCACGCAGCTGATCGCGGTGGAACGGGACCGCCGGGACGCGGCCCGCACGGTCCGCCGCCGGCTGGCCCAGGAGATCCTGGAGCTGGTGCAGACGGGCGCGGCGCCCCCCGAGATCGCGGCCCGCCTGCGGGTGGCCGCCCCCGTGCTGCTGCCCGGCCTGGGCACGGCGCCGCACTGGCAGGTGGTCGTGGCGCGCGTCGAATGGCAGGGCGGCGACCTGGAAGGCGGCCCGGTGGCCCAGTCCCTGCTGGAGGAGATCCTGGTCGACCCGCACGCCACCGGCCCCGAGCCCTCCGACCGTATCGCCGTGGCCCACACGGGTGACGAGGCGATCGCCCTGGTCCCCCTTCCGGCGGTCTCCTCGGAGCACGACGGCTCGGAGACCGGCATCCTCGCCGACGCCCTGCTGGAGTCCGTACGGGACCCGCTGTCGGCCGGCCTCGACGAGGACGGCCGGGTCACCCTCGGGGTCAGCGCGTCCGTCCACTCGGCGGAGGGGCTGCGCGGCGCCCTGGAGGAGGCCCGGCACGCGCGCCGGGTGGCCGCCGCCCGCTCGGGCCGGGTCTGCGCGGCCGGCCACCAGGAGCTGGCCTCCCACGTCCTGCTGCTGCCCTTCGTCCCCGACGACGTCCGCCGCGCCTTCACCGCCCGCCTCCTGGACCCGCTGCGCGACTACGACCGCCGCCACCGCGCCGAGCTGATCCCCACCCTGGAGGCCTTCCTCGACTGCGACGGCTCCTGGACGCGCTGCGCGACCCGTCTGCACCTGCACGTCAACACGCTGCGCTACCGGGTCGGGCGGATCGAGCAGTTGACGAGCCGCGACCTGTCCCGCCTCGAGGACAAGCTCGACTTCTTCCTGGCACTGCGCATGAGCTGAAAGCCCGAGGCCCGCAGAGTCCCACGACTTTGTGAAATCCTTCACCCACCCCCTTGGCCCGGCCCATCAATTCGTGCTGAGATGCGGCCACCACTCAAAGCTCGATGGCGCGCTGGGCCTGCCCTTCGGATCAGGCCGATGTGGAGAGGCCGTGCTTGGCGACGCCGGCGAGCGGGGCTTGGTGCGTGCGGCTGCAAGGCGGAACAGGGAGTCGAGGCAGAGCTTCGGCGACCGACATCGCCGCGGATGCGCGTGCCGAGCCCCGCGACCCCGAGCTGCTCCGAAGGACAGGACCTTGGGGAGGGCAACGTGGCGCATACCGCCATGTCTGGTTACGGAACGACCGCCGGTGACGATCCACTCCAGACCGCGGTATGGCGGCTGCGCTCACGCGCCTGCTGGGGCGACGCGGCGGCACTGCTCCAGCCGGTCACCGCGCCGGCCGCGCTGCAACGGGCGTCGTTGCTGGTGGAGCGGTGTCTGTACACCGAGCTGGGCTGGGAAGAGGCCGAGGACGCGCTGCGTACGGCCGAGGCGCTGGCCCATGGGGACGACGAGCGGGGGGCGGCCGCTTGTGAACGCGGGCAACTTGCGTACGCGGCCACGTTGCACGGCGTGCGCGACCGGGCCGACGAGGCGCGGGCCGCGCTGGGGCGGGCGGCGGCGCTGATCCCTCCGGGGGCTCCGCGGCGGGCGCTGCTCGACTTCCGCCGGGGCCTGCTGGCGGAGAACCTCACGCGCTCTCCGCAGGCGGCGCGTGCCGCGTACCGCCGGGCCCACGCGGGTGCCACCGCCCACTCCGACCTGCTGCTGCTCTCCTTCACCTGGCGCCACCTCGCCGGACTCGCCCTGCGTGAGGGTGAGTTGGCGGAGGCACGGCACGGCTTCGGCGAATCCCTCCGGATCCGCGAGGAGTTGGGCTATCTGGTGGGCACGGCCCCCGCGTTGGTTTCCCTGGCGGACGCGGAGGTGGACCCGGAGGCCTCCCGACTCCGCGAGGAGGCCCGCCGGCTGTACCGACTGCTCGGCGGCGTACCGACCTGGCTGGCCCACCAGTTGACCCCACCGGCGGCGGGGGCGGCGACGGCTTAGACCTTGGCTGGGGGCGGAGGCTCGGGGAGCGTCCGGGGTACGGCGGGGGCGCGGTGGGGTGAGCCGCGGCGGGCCGGGGTCACGCTGGGCGGGGGTACGGCGGGACGGGGGTCATGCCACGCCGGCGAAGTGCTCCCCCACCAGCGACCGCACCACGTCCAGGTCACGCGCGGCCAGTGCCTCCAGCAGTGCCACGTGTTCCGCCGCGTCCGCGACCAGTTCGGCCCGGCCCCGTGACCCGGGGCCGCCGACCAGCGGCCACTGGGCGCGGCGGTGCAGGTCCTCGGCGATCTGCACCAGCTGCTCGTTGCCCGCGAGGGCCAGCAGTGCCCGGTGGAAGGCCCGGTCGGACTCGGCGTACGTCGCCCGGCACCCCAGGGACGCCGCCCGGACCGTGGCCTCGGCGAGCGGGCGCAGCTGGCTCCAGCGCTCGGCCGGCACCGTGCGGGCCAGTCGCAGCATGACGGGCACCTCGATCAGGGCCCGCACCTCCGCCAGTTCCGCCAGCTCCCGCGCCCCGCGCTCCACCACCCGGAACCCGCGGTTCGGCACGACCTCGACCGCGCCCTCCAACGCGAGCTGCTGCATCGCCTCCCGCACGGGCGTGGCCGAGACCCCGAACCGCTCCCCGAGCGCGGGCGCCGAGTACACCTCGCCGGGCCGCAGCTCACCCGCCACCAGCGCGGTGCGCAACGCGTCGAGGATCTGCCCGCGCACCGAGGACCGCTGGACGGCCGGCCGGGGCCGGGCAACCGCCGGCTCGCTGTGGGTGTGCTCACCGCGCACGGCCCCGGGCGCAGCACCCCTCTCCCGGTCCACGTCGGCGGCCCTGAGCTGCGGCGGCACCCGCACCGCGTCGACGGGGAGTTCCTCGGTCCCCGTCTCGGCGGAGCCCTGCGCGCCCTGCTCCACGGGTCCTCCTGGGGACGTGTCGGTACTTCGGGTCATTACGGCGGGTTGTTACTCGCCCGTCAAGCACCTTAGGCGCAGAAGCCACCAGTTCAAATCTCACCGACTATGGGTAAGGTAAGGCTTACCTTTAGGTCGCTGCGTCAGCCCGTCATGGATCGGTGGTTCCGGCATGCCTGCGACACCCACGGCCCTCACGGACGCGTACTCCCGTCTGACCGAGGCCCTCCCGGTGCTCACCGTCACCGAACTGGACCCCACGGACCGGCTCCCCGACAGCCACGGCTGGATCACCACCGCCGCCCTCGCCGAGGGCGGCGCGGGCCTCGACGCCTTCCTGTCCTGGGACGACGCACAGGTGCGACGGGACCACGGCCGCCCCGCCCGCCCGGACGTCACCGCCGGCTTCGGCCTGCACCGCTACGCCTGGCCCGCCTGCCTGCTGATCACCGCCCCCTGGTTCCTGCGGCGCCGCGTCCCCCGCTACCCCGTGGCCCACGTCTCGTACGACCGCACCGCGGGCCCCATGGCCTTCGCCGTGCACCCCGGCCCCTTCGCCTGCCTTCCCGGCGACCCGGCGGCCCAGCACCCCGACGCCCGCGTGGTCCCGGACGAGGAGGCGCTGCGCGCCGAGGTCCGGGTCGCCGTCGCCGAGCACCTCGAACCCGTCCTCGCCGGCTTCGGCCCCCGGATGCGCCGCCGCGGGCGGGCCCTGTGGGGCATGGTGACCGACGAGATCGTGGAGAGCCTCTGGTTCGTCGCCGAACTCCTCGGCGAGCAGGAGCAGCGGCGGGCCGAGCGCGAGCTGGAGCTGCTGCTACCGGGAGCGACCAAGCCCTACGTCGGCTCGGCCGCCTTCCGTCGGCTGACCGGACCGGCCGGCCGGCCGCTGCCCACCCGGGACCGGGCGAGCTGCTGCATGTACTACACGCTGGACCCCGAGGACACCTGCGTCACGTGTCCACGCACCTGTGACGCGGACCGGGTGGCAAAGCTCACCGCGTCCGCCGTCAGTTGAGGGACCCTCAGGGCGGGCCGCCGGACGACGTCCCGTAGGATCCCCCTCGACCGGGCCACCCGCACGGTTACAGCCACTTCACAACTTCCTCACCGGCCGCGGGAACTGTCCGGGGAACCACTCGTACGGGTAGTCTTATTCGAACTCAACTCCCGCCCCTCAAGCGGCAGTTCGAGCAAAACGCCGCCCTGAACAATCCCTTGCACTTCCTTGGCGGCCTCTTGCCCCGAAAGCCCCTGAGGGCCGATCGGATTGGGCCACTATGGCGGGCGTTACGCCCTATCCCAATGCAAGGGACCCCAGATGAGACTTACCGACATATCGCTGAACTGGCTGCTTCCGGGCGCCGTGCTCCTCCTGGGCATGCTGGCGGCGGTAGCGGTGCTGGCGCGCGGCAAGCGCTCCTCGGGGGCGAAAGCGAGCGCGGACGACTCGTGGGAGCGCAGCGAGGAACGCCGCAGGCGCAAGGAAGCCATATACGGCACCGCCTCCTACGTCCTGCTGTTCTGCTGCGCGGCGGTGGCCGCCGCGCTCTCCTTCCACGGCCTGGTCGGCTTCGGCCAGCAGAACCTCAACCTGTCCGGCGGCTGGGAGTACCTGGTCCCGTTCGGCCTGGACGGTGCGGCGATGTTCTGCTCGGTCCTCGCGGTCCGCGAGGCCAGCCACGGTGACGCCGCCCTCGGCTCCCGGATACTGGTATGGACGTTCGCGGGCGCCGCGGCCTGGTTCAACTGGGTGCACGCGCCCAGGGGCCTCGGCCACGACGGTGCGCCGCAGTTCTTCTCCGGCATGTCCCTGTCGGCGGCCGTCCTCTTCGACCGCGCGCTGAAGCAGACCCGCCGGGCGGCCCTGCGCGAACAGGGTCTGGTGCCGCGTCCGCTGCCCCAGATCCGCGTCGTCCGCTGGATGCGGGCGCCCCGCGAGACGTACAGCGCGTGGTCGCTGATGCTCCTGGAAGGCGTGCGCAGCCTCGACGAGGCAGTCGACGAGGTCCGCGAGGACAAGCGTCAGAAGGAGGCGGCCCGACTGCGCCGCCGCGACAAGGAGCGGGTCGAGCGGGCGCAGCTCAAGGCGATCAGCCGGGGCCACCGCGGCTTCGTCGGCCGCGGCCGGCAACTGGAGGCGCAGGCCACCCTGGAGCGGACCTCGGAGCGAGCCACCGCGGAGCCTGCCATATCGACGCCGGAGCAACTGCCCGTGCGCTCGCGTCCGTCCCTGGAACCCGTCCGCAGCGGATCTGAATCCACCACCACCTCCTCCGTCGACCTCACCGCGGAGGACGACACCATGGCCCTGCCGCGTCTCGACTCCCTGGAGCGCAAGCTCAAGGACCTGGAGCAGCAGTTCGGCTAGAGACACCGGACGAGACACACGGCACCACCGGGACGGGGCGCGGCTCATGCGAGCCGCGCCCCGTCCCGTGTCGTGTCCGCGGTGTCG
Source organism: Streptomyces sp. NBC_00076 (assembly GCF_045041235.1). Taxonomy (NCBI): domain Bacteria; kingdom Bacillati; phylum Actinomycetota; class Actinomycetes; order Kitasatosporales; family Streptomycetaceae; genus Streptomyces; species Streptomyces sp. NBC_00076. Next base: position 8,330,404 of record NZ_CP108242.1, on the reverse strand, counting down.
TGTCTGCGGTGTGGTGCTGTGTGGTCGGTGCTGTGTGGTCGGTGTGGTGCGGGGTGGTGCGGTGCGGGGTGGTGCGGTGCGGGGTGGTTTCACGCGATGCCCGCGTCCAGTTCGAACCACACCGCCTTTCCCACCCCGTGCACCCGCACGCCCCACGCGTCAGCGAGGGACTGCACCAGGACGAGACCCCGGCCGTGCGTACCGTCGTCGGCTTTCGGTGCGCACAGCCGGGGCCTGCGGGCCACGAAGTCCCGTACCTCGACCCTGAGACCACGGGGTCCGACGGTCGCCGTCAGGACCGCGTCGTGGTCGGTGTGGACGAGCGCGTTGGTGACGAGCTCACTGGTCAGCAGCTCCGCCACCTCCGCTCGCCCGGGCCGCCCCCAGTGCCGCAACAACGCGCGCAACGCCCTGCGCGTCTCGGGCACCGCCCCCAGGTCCGCCCGTCCGAGTCTGCGGTTGAGCTGCTGCGCCTGCGCCTCGTCCCGGACGCTGTCGGCTTCTTCCTCCACTGTCTCCGCCGAGAAGGCCCCTATCGCGATGGGACCGCCTCCTCGTGCCTGCCTCTTCATGACCCCCGCCCGCGTGCCGATGTCGGTTCCCCTCCTGCTCGAACACGTTCACGGGGATCCTTGCCCATTGGCCCACGGGCCAGTCATGTCGAATCCTCAACGGCCAGGTGTTCAGCCACGGTTGCGTCGCTGTCGGCAGGGCGTACGGCCCCCCGGACAGCGCCGTCCGAGCGCCGCCAAGGCGCGGGCGCGCGCCTCCCGTTCGAGGCGGTGATCGACTCGGGACACCCGGCGAAACCGCTCCCGGTCTCCGGGCCGAAACGCCTGCCGTACGGCGCCGCCGGAACGCCACTGAAGCATCAGCCTGCGCAACCGTCACCTGCCGATCGTCGCCCCGGCGTTCGGAGCGAACGGAGGCGGACCAGTGCGGCCGCTCCCGAGGGCTGCGGCCGCACCGACCGTCCCGACTCCACGCGCCCGAGGGACGGTGACCGCAGCCGACGGGCCCGTCCACCGTCTTCGGTTTGTCGGCCTCGTCTACCCGACGAAGGGGTGTGACGGTCGGTCACGGACGTCGGGTGCGGGGAGATCCGCGTGCGCGCGGCTTGCGAAACTGGCCGGAATCCAGTGGTCGCTCACCCGCGCACTCGGGGGGCTCGCAGCGGCGGTGGGGTGATACGGCCGCGGTCGGCTCAGAGACTGCTACTTGCCCGCAACACCCTTCGTACCGATGTGGAAGATCTTGTGGCCGCCGTCCATGTCGACGACGAGCCTGCTCGTCTCGCCGCCGCCCCAGGTGAGGGTGACCACGGCCTCGGTGTAGTCCGCGGTGCCGTTGTCGGTCACCTTCCACGCGAGCGGGACGTTCTGGGCACGCAGGACGCCGTTGGCGTGCTCCTTCGCCTCCCAGGCCGCCAGTTCCTTCTGGAAGCCGACGCTGAGGTAGTTCCTGCGCAGTGCGTCCGCCAGCCTGCCGCCGTCGTCCGCGTCGGTCACCGCGTCGATGTAGGCACCGTAGAAGTCGGCGATACGGGTGATGTTGTCGGAGGGCTTGCCGCTGACGGAACGCGGTGGGCCGGCGGAGGCCTGGGCCGTGGCACCGAGGCCGAGGGCCAGGGCGAGGGCTGCGGCCACGGCCGTGCGGCGGGTGGCGGTGCGGCGGGTGGTCGTGTCGCGGTTCATGTGTGTTCCCCGGTTTCGTACGTGCTGTGGTCGATGACGGTGCGGTACGGGCCGCCCTCCCGACCCCCGTGGCGAGAGGGCGGCCCTGGTCTTTTTCGGTGGTCGCGCGAGCGTGGGTGGTCGCGCGACGCGGTCAGTGGAGCTGGTTGCCGGCCGCGGTCAGCGGAGCTTGTTGACGGCGGCCGTCGTCGTCTTCTTGAAGGCCTTGACCGGCGCGTCGTCGAAGTCGCCCATCTGGCCCCAGTCCACGACCGTCACGGTCCGGCCGTCACGGCCCACGGAGATGAGGCTGATGTCGGTCGCGCCCCAGGAGGTCTCGGTGTGCAGGCCGTGGACGTGGGCGCCCTCCTCGACGGACAGCGTGCCGTAGTCCCTGCTGGTGGCCTCGACCTCGGGGTCGGCCCCCTCGATCCGCACCGGGCAGGACGTGATGTCCTTGTTCAGCGCCGAGACCAGGGACTTCGCCGAACCGGTGTCCGGCAGGACGACGGTGATCTGCCGGGCGTTCGTCTCGAGGTCGGTCCGGAAGTCGCGGTACCACACGTTCTCGTGGCCCGGCAGTGCCCGCAGACAGGTGTCCCACTCGAGGTCCTCCGGCTCACCTCCGGTGACCTTGCCGGCCGTCCAGGACGAGGTGGGGTGGGGCGGCAGGTCCGCGGCGGAGAGGAAGCCGGGCCTGCTCGTGGCGGCGGCCGCCGGTTCGGCGAGCACGGCGCCGAGCGTGAGGCCCGTGACGGCGAGTACGGTGAGCGCTCCTGCTCGGGTGCGCTGTGGCATGGGTGTCCCCCGTGAATGAGTGCATGGTGTGGGATGGCGCACCGGCGGCGGATGGTCGGTCCGGCTCTGGTCGGTGCGACACCAAGAGCATCAGCCGTCTCCGGGGCCGGCCGCAACCGTCCCCGCCCGATCGGCCACGGTGGAACCATCCCAGGCCATCTGACGTGCAGGTATATGGAGTGCCTGGGATACCTTCCTGGGCCCGACGAACGCGGGGGAACGGTGTCTGGCGGGGACGACGTAGCAGAGTTCGCGGCATTACTGAGAGAACTGAAGGACCGCACGGACCGCAGTTACGGCTCGCTGGCGCGGCGCCTGAACATGAACACCTCTACGCTGCACCGCTACTGCTCGGGTGACGCGGTACCCCTGGACTTCGCTCCCGTGGAACGGCTCGCGGCGTTCTGCGCGGCGACACCCGAGGAACGGCTCGAACTGCACCGCCGGTGGCTCCTCGCCGTGGCGGCCCGGCAGCGCCCACGAACCGCCGACGGTGCCCCGGACGGCACGGCGGACGGCGCCACTGATCCGGCGCGGCACGAGGGGACGCCGAAGACGGAGGAGCTGACGCAGGTTTCCAGGTCGGGCATCTCGGGCCCGGGTGACGACATGTCGGATCCGGTCGAGGGCCCGCCGGGCTCAGGCGACGGCTTACCTGGCCCGAGTGACGTCATGCCAGATCCGGGGGACGACACGCCTGGCTCGGGCGCATACACACCTGGCTCGGGCGACGACATGCCGGAACTGATCGAGGTCGCCGGGGGGTCCGTGGCCGCGCCCGGTGCGGGATCCGGCGTCGTCGTTCCCGGCGCGGGCTCCCGGCCTGGTGCGGCCACGCAAGGACCGTCGGCCCATCGTCCCTGGTTCCGCCGGCGTCAGGCCCTGCTCGGTGCGGCCGTGGCGACCGTGCTCCTGGCGACGCTCGGCAGCCTGGCGGCCCTGTCGACGGACCGCCCTCCGGCCGACACCGTCGGCACCGCCCCCGACCGGGCCCCTACGACGGACACGGACAAGTCCCACCGCCCCACGCACCCCACCCGCGGCCCCTCCCCCAGCGCCTCGCCGGGCGGCTCCTCGACGTCGTCGCCCTCTCGCTCGCCCTCAGCCGAGGCGCGGGCTTCCACGGCCCCCGGGAAGAAGGACGGCCCGTCGGCGGCCGCACAGGGCGACGCCCCCGCGTCCGCCGTCCAGCCTCCCGTCTGGACGGCCGACTCCCAGGTCTGGAACCTGGGCTGCGGCCACGACTACGTGATCGACAAGACGCCCCAGCAGGTCCCGCCGCCCCCGGTTCAGCAGGACGCGGGCACCTGGGCGGCGACCCAGGACGCGGTGCACGGCCACGAGACGATCGTGCGGATCTCGGTGCAGGGCCGGTCGTCCACGGCCGTGGTCCTGGACGCGCTGCGGGTCCGCGTCGTCGGCCGTGCCGCGCCCGCCTCCGGCAACGCCTTCGCCATGGACCAGGGCTGCGGCGGCGAGCTCACGCCCAGGACCTTCGCGGTGAACCTGGACGCCGACCGGCCCGTCGTCCGCTCGCTCCCCGGCGCCGACAGCGAACACACCATCCCCGCGGTGCAGTTCCCCTACCGGGTCTCCGCCGAGGACCCGGAGGTGCTGCTGGTCAGCGCGCAGACGGATACCTGCGACTGCCAGTGGTACCTGGAGCTCGACTGGTCCTCCCAGGGCCGCTCCGGCACGATCCGCATCGACGACCACGGCCGCCAGTTCCGCACCAGCGGCATCAAGGGCCTGTCGCGGTACATGTACGACACCTCCGGACGTCGTTGGACGCCCTATGCCTGACGACGTCTCACCTGGGGGGCGTGACCCGGACCGTCACGCCTCCCAGACAGCGGCAGCCGTGCGGTCGTCCGCGTAGCCCTTGACCCGGACCTGGGCGTCGGCCAGGAACGCGGCGAGGCCGGGCGGGGTGGGATCGGACCATCGGCCGGTGAGGTACCGGCCCAGCTCCGGCTCGCCGCGCAACGGCTCGGCCAGGCCCCCGGTGCACATCAGCAGCGTGTCACCCGGGCGGGCGATCGAGGCGCGGAAACGGAAGGGCTCGCGGGGCGGTTCCAGGGCCGGCTCGTAGGGGCTCGGGGGTGTCGGGATGCCCAGGTCCATGGTGAGGCGGTCGCCCTCGGGAGTCTCGGCGGGCAGTGAGCCGAAGCCGACGACCGGTTCGCCGGTGACGTCGAGGACACGCGGCTCGATGTCCTGCCAATCGCCGTCGCGCAGCCGGAACAGTCCGCCGTCTCCGACGCCGAAGAAGACACGGGTGCGGCAGTCGGGGTCGGCGGGGAGGAGGAGGCAGCGCAGGGTGGCGGCGTACTCCTCGGGGTCGATGCCCTGTTCGGCGGCGTCGGCGCGGAGTTTGCCGAGGCTGCGGTCGGTGAGGCGGTGCAAGCCGGACTTCAGGTCGCCACGCCGGCCCGCCCTGATGTCCTCGGCGAGCCTGGCGTGACTGCGGCCCACGGCCCGGCCGATCCAGTGGCAGGCCTCGGCGGCCGCGCGGTGGGCACCGGGGGTGGCGCGGGCGCCGGTCGCCATCGCGACGAGGACCAGTGCGTGGTCGCCCGTACCGAAACGGGCGGTGAGGAGGGAGTCGCGTCGTGGCTCGCCACGGAACCGCGCGGAGTCACCGCGCACCGAGGCAGCACGCAGTGTGCAGGCCCCGTACCGGGCTCCGTCCAGCACGGTGTCCGCGACGAGGTCGTCGAGATCGTCCGGGTCGGCCGGGGGCAGCGCGGTGGGCTCGGCCTCGTAGGTGGGCGGCCCGGAGCCGACGTGCCCGACGGGCTCGGGCGGGACGAGGGGGACGTCGAGGCGGCTTCCCTGCGGGGCGGAAGCATCGTCCGGGCCCGGTGCCTGACCGGGCTCCCCCCGGCTGGGCGCTCGCATGTCGTCCTGCAGCGAACCGACTCCGGTGTTCGTCGCGGCGGCCGGAGGGCCACCGGCGGCGAAGGGCGGGGCGTCGGCGGCGAGAGTGACGTCCGCGGCATCTGGCTCCGGGCCGGCCGGAGTGGCGTACCGGGCATCGGCGGAGGCCGGAGTGGCGGACCGGGCATCGGTGGGCGCCGGGGCGCCCGGCGGTCCCCAGGGAAGACCACGGGACGGAGCGTCGGCGCCGGATGAGACCTCCGCGACATCTCGCTCCGGACCCGCCGGGGCAGCGGACCGGGCATCAACGGGGGCCGCAGTGGCGGACCGGACATCCGCGGCGGCCGGGGCGCCCGGCGGTCCCCAGGGAAGACCACGGGACGGAGCGTCGGCGGGAGGAGGGGTGGCACGGACGGGGGCCTCACCGGCGCGGGCGGCGACGCCCGGGGACTCCCGGGGCCGAGGCTGCGGCGCAGGGCCGGCGGGGGGTGGAGCCTTCGGGATGTCGGTCGCGGGAAGGTCCTGGTCGGGGCCGGTGTCGAGGCCGGTGCCCCTGTCGGTGTCGGTCGCTTCGGCTGGAGCGGGGCCGGTGGCTCCCCGGGTGGGCGGGGCCGTCGGGAGCGGGGGTGCGAAGGGGGGCGGGGGCGGAGGGGGTCCCGTGGGAAGCGGGGGTGAGTCCGGAGGGATCCGCGAGGGCGGAGGCGCGACGTCAGGGGGGATCCGCGAGGGCGGAGGTGCGACGTCAGGGGTCCGCGAGCCCGGCGGTGTGCTCCCGGGGATCCGCGAGATCGGGTCTCCGTCCGGAGGAACCCGTGTGCCCGGGTCTCCGTCCGGAGGAACCCGTGTGCCCGGGGCTGCGTCCACGGGGACTCGCGAGGGCGGGGCGGTCGTGGTCGGGGGCTCCGGGGAGGTTCGTGGGCCCGTCGCCGGGTCACTCGTCGCCCCGGGTTCCCGTTCCGTGAAGCCCGGTGGCTTGGGGCCGGGCGGGAAGGTCGCGGGCCCTCGGGGCCGGTCGGGCGGCGGCTCCCAGGAGGCACGCTGCGACGCGAACGGCGTGGAACGCGGGTCCTGCCCCGCATGCGCGGCAGGCACGGTGTCCACGACATCCGGCGCAGCCCCCGGCCCTCCGCCTTCCGGCGACCCTCCCCCACTGGACCGCGGCGCCGGGATCACGCCTTCCGTCTCCCCGCGGGCTCCGGACCGTCCTTCCACCGCGTCCGCCGCCGAGGCGAAGCGTTCGTCGAGGGAGTCCGGTGTGGGCGCGGGGCCCGTGTCGTCGGTGGAGTCGTCGTACAGCTGACCCCACCAGTCGTCCTCGTGACCGGTGGGCTGTCCCCCCTGCTGGCTCATGCCGCCAATTGTCCACCGCACCGGCCGTATGAAAACGGGGCATCCGGAAATTCCGGCGCGGCAACCCACCTCGAACGGCGAATCGAGCAACCCGTCGAGTGGTCGTACGACACAGGCCGCCGAGCGGTCCCACCCGACCCGGGAGAACCGCCCGGATCCCGTCCCGTCGGCCGATGAGAGGTCGTGGTGAGGCGCCTCGCCGCACCCCGGTGATCTGCGCCTTCGCCCGTCCTCCGGCACCCTGGACAGATGGGAGTGGTGGACCTCCTGCTGGTCGGTCTGGTCATCCTCCTCGGCGTGGGCTGCGTGCTGGTGCCCGGGGTGCCGGGGTCGTGGCTGGTGTGGGCCGCGATCATGTGGTGGGCCCTGAAGGATCCGCAGCCGCTCGCCTGGGCTGTCCTCGTGGGTGCCACGGTCGCCCTGTTCCTGTCCCAGGTGGTGCGCTGGTCACTGCCGCCACGACAGCTGCGCGCGAGCGGCGCCACCCCGCGCATGGCCGTGTACGCCGGCGTCGGGGCGTTCGTCGGCTTCTTCCTGGTCCCCGTGCTCGGTGCGATCCCCGGCTTCATGGGCGGCATCTACCTCAGTGAACGGCTCCGGCTCGGCCGGCACCGCGAGGCGAGGGCCGCCCTGCGCACGGCGATGCGCTCGGGCGGCTCCAGCGTCCTCGCGGAGCTGTTCACCTGCCTGTTGATCATGGGAGCGTGGCTGGGAGCGGTGTTCTGGGGCTGAGCGGCGCCCCTTGAAAGGAACCATCTCGGGACGCCTTCTCAGAACGCCTTCCCGGGGCCCCTCCCAGGACGCCTCCCCAAAACGCCTCCCCAGGACCTTCAGACCGAGGCCCTCAGAGGACGCCCTCGAGGGTGAGCAGGCTCGTCTTGCGCTCCAGGCCGCCCGCGTACCCCGTGAGGGAACCGCCGGCCCCGATCACCCGATGGCAGGGCCGCAGGATCAGCAGCGGGTTGGCGCCGATCGCGCCGCCGACGGCCCGTACGGCGGCCCGGGGCGCACCGATCCGCGCCGCGATCTCGCCGTACGTGGTGGTGGCCCCGTACGGCACGGTGTCGACGGCGGCCCAGACCCGCTCCCGGAACTCGCTGCCCGGCGAACTCACCTCCAGGTCGAACTCCTTGAGCTCCCCGGCGAAGTAGGCGGCGAGCTGTTCCTCGGCGGCCCGGAAGTGGCCGGGGTCGTGCCGCCAACCGTCCTGCACCGTACGGCCGTTCTTCTGTCCGGGCACGGACAGCGAGGACAGCGCTCCGGTCGGATCGGCGGTCAGAAGGAGCGTCCCGACCGGGCTGTCCAGGGTCGTGTAGCGCGTCTCGATGGTCATCGGTACTCCAACTCCCCTGCTGCGCGCAGGTGTTGCAGGGCGTATGAGCGCCAGGGGCGCCAGCTGTCGGGGACGTCGGGCCCTGGCGGCGCGACGTCGGGATCGCCGAGGGCACGGGTGCGGATCGCGGCGACGGCACAGGCGTCCAGACCGGGCAGGGCGAGCAGTGCGGCCTGTGCGTCGTCCCGGTCGACGCCCGGGTCCAGTCGTACGACTCCGTCCGCGAGGGCCGTGGCCAGCGCGCCCGACGGTCCGGTCGGCTCGGCCTCGGCGAGGACGGCCGGTTCGGGAAACACATGGGTGAGCGAGCCGCAGGGAGCGTCGAGCGCCTTCCCGTACCGGCGGACCAGCTCCGCGGCCTCGGCCCGCCCCACCACCGCCCGCACCGCGAACTCCTCCGGATCGGCGACTCCCGGCGAACGCAGCCCCGGCCGGGCGGCGACCAGCGGGGCGAGCCGTTCGTCGGCACCGAGCCGCTCGTCCACGGCGTACGGATCGGCGTCGAGGTCGAACAGTCGTCGCAGCCGCTGGACGGCGGTCGTCAGATCACGGTGGTCGGTGAGATGGAGGCGGGCGTCCAGCCAGCCGCCCGGGTGCGCGCCGGAAGCGGATCGCGCCGCGCCCGTCCGCTCGTCGACGGCGACGATGCCGGTGCCGTGCGGGAGCCGCAGGGTACGCCGGTACGTCCGCCGCCCGCGCGACCCGCTCACGTCCTCGACACCCGCCACGGCCTCGGCCTCCAGCAGGTCGAACACGGCCCCGGCCTGGTACGGGCCCCGGTGGGCGAGCCGCAGGGGTATTCCGGCGGTCGGCGTGGCCGTGCGCCGGACCGTCCGGCCCGCTCGGGGCGCGGTGGTCCGCAGCTCGCTGGGGGTGGTGGCGTACACCTCCCGCATGGTGTCGTTGAACTGCCGCACACTGGCGAACCCGGACGCGAAGGCGATCTGGGTGATCGGCAGGTCGGTGGTCTGCACCAGCACGCGGGCGGTGTGCGCCCGCTGGGCGCGGGCGAGGGCGACCGGTCCGGCGCCGACCTCGGTGGTGAGCTGTCGTTGTACCTGCCGAGCGCTGTAGCCCAGCCGCGCGGCGAGTCCGGCCACGCCCTCCCGGTCGACGACACCGTCGCCGATCAGCCGCATGGCCCGGCCGACCACGTCCGCCCGCACGTTCCAGTCGGCGGAGCCGGGGACCGCGTCCGGCCGGCACCGCCGGCAGGCCCGGAAGCCCGAGCCCTGCGCGGCGGCGGCCGTCGTGAAGAACCGGACGTTGTGCCGCTTCGGCGTCACCGCCGGGCAGCTGGGCCGGCAGTAGATCCCGGTCGTCACGACGGCGAAGAAGAACTCCCCGTCGAACCGCCCGTCCCTGCTGCGCACCGCTTCGTACCTGGTGTCTTCGTCCATCACGCCATCCAGTGTCGACGACGCGAGCGGACCGGGCTAGCGGAAATCGGACGTGGACTTGTCAGCCGTCCGGCGTCAGGCGCCCGCAACCGGCCGACGTCTGCCGTCAGGGCCCCGGAAGCCGGACAGCGTCTGCCGTCCGGCCGGCCCGGGCAACCACCACGTCCCACTCCGGGTGCCCTACATCCAGCGCCCCCTCTTCGCCTCCATCGCCGCCTTCCCCTGGGCCCCCTTCCGCTTCCATTCCTTCCTGATCTCGGACCGGAGCCTCGCATCGGTCTTGGCCACGATCCGCTGGTTCTCCCGGATGAGCTTCCGGTAGCTGTCCAGTCGCCGCTCGCCCAGCTCGCCGGAGGCGATCGCGGCCAGTACGGCGCACCCCGGCTCGCCCTCGTGCGCGCAGTCATGGAACCGGCACCGCGTGGCCAGCTCCTCGATCTCGGAGAACACCTGTCCGACGCCGGTCTCGGCGTCCCACAGCCCGACGCCCCTCAGCCCCGGCGTGTCGATCAGGACACCCCCGGTGGGCAGGGCGAGCAGGTTGCGGGTGGTCGTCGTGTGACGGCCCTTGCCGTCCGCGTCCCGGGTGGCTCGGACGTCCATCACGTCCTCGCCCAGCAACGCGTTCGCGAGCGTCGACTTGCCCGCGCCGGACTGCCCGAGCAGCACGGACGTACCGCCGCCGACGACGGCGACGAGGACGTCGAGTCCGTCCCCGCCCATGGCGCTGACCGCCAGCACGGGCACACCGGGCGCGGCAGTCTCCACGTCCTCGACGAGGTGCCCGAGGGTCGCCGCGTCCGGTACGAGGTCGGCCTTGGTCAGCACGACCACCGGCTGCGCCCCGGACTCCCAGGCCAGCGCGAGGAACCGTTCGATACGGCCGAGGTCGACCTCGACGGCCAGCGACACGGCGACGATCGCGTGGTCGACGTTGGCCGCGAGGATCTGCCCCTCGGACCGCTTGGAGGAGGTGGAGCGCACGAAGGCGGTACGGCGCGGCAGATACGTCCGTACGTAGCGCGGGTTGCCTCCGGGCTCGACGGCGACCCAGTCGCCGGTGCACACGACCCGCAGGGGGTCGTGCGGGGTGACGAACGCGGTGTCCGCCCGGACGATCCCGTCGGCGGTGATCACGTCGCACTGCCCGCGGTCGACGCGGACCACCCGGCCGGGCAGCAGCCCTTCGAGCTCGTGGGGGGCGAACGCGTCCGCCCATGCCTCGTCCCAGCCGTAGGGAGCGAGCGCGGAGAAAGCCGAGAAAACTGAAGTGGAAGACAAGGGTGACCCTTCACAGGGGGCGGCCCCGGCACACGCCTGTACTGGCGCGGAGTTGAGGAATCGTCAGCCGGTGGCCACGGAGGTGGACTTGATGAACTCCTGGATGCGGGCAGCGCCCATCACAGTGACAGTCATCAATCGACACCTCCTCGCACGCTCGCACTCGACCACGGCGGCCGAACGGCCACCATGGGAACGCCCCCACTGTAGCCACCCCGCAGGAGAGCACGCCACGCATTTTCTCCGGGACGCCGCCCTGACCCGGCGCCCCCGAGCGCTACTTCTTCGTGCAGCTGCGCCCGTTCAGGGCGAAGTCGTACGCCGGTGAGTTCTTGCCCTGCCAGGACGCGAGGAAGCCGAAGGAGAGGGAGCCGTTCGCGGGGATCGACTTGTTGTAGTCGGCGGCGGTGGCGGTGACGCGCGAGTCGTTCTGGGCGAAGCTCGCGTCCCACATCTGGCCGACCTTCTGGCCGTCGCGGAAGGACCAGCCGACCTGCCAGGAGTCGAGGGCCTTCTCGGAGGTGACGGTGACGGTCACCTGGAAACCGTCGGGCCACTGGTTGACCAGGTCGTACGTGACGTCACAGGTCACGGCTTCGCTCGGGGTGGGGTCGCTCCCGGGGGCGGCTGACGAGGCCGTGCCCTGGGCCGTGGCGCCGGGGTTCTTCTCCTCGGAGGACTTCTTGGGCGTGGGCGTCGTGGCGGGGGCCGACGGTTTCGGGGAGCTGGTGGAGCGCGCGTCGGTGGACGGAACGGACGGGCCGGGGTCGGCCACCGGCTGACGGTCGGCGTCGTCGGACGGTGCGGCGCCGTTGTCGGTGCCGCCCGGCATCATCGACACGGCGAGCGCCAGCAGGGACACCAGGACGGCCGCGACGAGAAGGCCGTTGCGCACGACGCGGGCCTTGTGGGCGCCGGGGTTCGGGGGCGCGGCGTCGCTGTCGGCCGGGCCCGGGCGACCGGCGCCGAGGCGCACCTCGGCGGCCCGTCGGCGACGCTCGAGATAGGCGAGGCCGCCCCAGCCGATCACTCCGCCGGCCAGCGCTCCGGGCAGTCCGCCGCCGTGCAGCCGCAGACAGGCGGCGGCCTCCGCGCACTCCACGCACCGGGCGAGGTGCCGGGAGAGGTCCTTCGGGGTGTCGGCGGCGGACGACCGGGTCACCGCGTCGAGCAGCCGGGCGTAGCTGCGGCACTGCGCTTCCATCGGGGTGTCGAGGTGGGCGCGGTGGCAGCGGTCCCGGAACAGGCCTCGTACCTGGGCGAGTTCCTCGTCGACGACAGCCGGGTCCAGGCCGAGCCGACGGGCCACGACGGGCAGCGGCAACGCCTCCACCTCGGCCAGCCACAACAGGGCCGCGTCCGGTTCCTGCAGGTCGCGCAGGCCTCGCAGGGCGAGCGGGCGGCTCAGCGGGGGGCCGGTGTAGCGGGCGGCCTTGTCGGAGTTGAGCCACAGCCGCAGTTCGGGGTCCAGCATGTGGCCCTGCCCCTGGATCTCCCAGGCGGCCGCCGTGTTGCGTACGGCGGTCAGCAGCAGCGGGATCCTGGGCAGGCGGGCCGGGCGGCGGCCGGCGCTGCGGGCGGGAGCGGACTGCGCCTCGCGGGCTTCGCGCATGCCGAGAGAGAAAGCCTCTGTGGCCAGTTGGGTGGCCGCGGTGGAGCCGGACGTGCACAGGTCGGCGTAGGAGAGCACGGCATCCCAGCACTCTGAGAAAAGCGCGGCCTCGGCGGCGTCCTGGGGAGTCGGCAGGTCGGACATGGGTCTCCTGCGTTCACAAGCGAGGGCAACTCGCCATACTGGCAAAGGAGTTGGAGGAGCCTCACGGCAGGGGACGAGCTTTTCACGTCTGCTACACAACTGACAAGCTGGCTATTCAAATTCCCGCGGACCGGTGCCTCCCTGAGTTATACGCAAGGAAGGCCCAGAAGTATCGATGCCGGGGCAACGGATTCCGCGGCCCCGACAAGTGACGTACGCGTTCTTCGACTTCGCCCGCACGAGCAACACGAGCAGCAATGGCAGCACGGGCAAGAACACGGACACCCGACCGCACGGCCACCCGGAAGCGCCCGTCCCGCGCCGCGGGAACCCGCTCGACGCGGCGCGGGACGGGTTGGTCAGACCTCGACCGGCGCGTCCGCCGAGAGGCTGTCCATGAAGGAACTGACGGAGAAGACCGCACGGCCGGGACCGGGCGGGCCGTAACCGGGGGGCGAGGCCAGGCCGAAGTCGTCCATGGTGGCGCGGTAGGCCTCCAGCAGCCGGATGTGGTACTCCAGCGGCGCGCCCTGCGGGTTGGCCTTGCCGAGCGGGGTGGTCGGCTCGGGGCACCAGGTGGTGAAGCGGGGTGTGATGCCGTGCGACATGAAGAAGCGCAGGCCCTCGGTGGTGGACGCGATGGCCTCGTCGACGGTGGTGAAGCCGAAGGGCTCGGCCATCTCCACGCCGGCCACGAAGTTGGGGATCACGTTGCGGGCGCCGAAGATGTCGGCGGAGTCGAGGATGCGCTTGTGCCACTCGTCGCGGCCGACGTAGCGCTCCTTGCCCGGGCAGTACATCTTGAACAGGTACTCGTCCCACACCTCGTAGTTGGGGTGGTAGATCTGCACGCCGTAGTCCTTGAACCGCTGCACGTCGTCCTTGGGCAGCGCCTGCGCGACGACCTTGCCGATCCAGCGGCCCGGGAAGTGCTCCTCGATGGCCTTGGCGTACCGCCCGTAGAAGTCCGCCTCGTCCAGACCCTGGACCTTCGACGTGATCGCGCCACCGGTGAGCGTGTACGCGGTGGACACCTTCGCGGTGTCGTACTTGTCGATGATCTCGAGGGCCTCGAGGACTTCGTCGACGTCCTTCACGCCCGTGTACGGGCGACCCGCCGCCTTGTGCTGGCGCCAATTGTGGTTGATGTCGCAGTACTGGCACTCCTCCTTGGCACCGAAGTACTGGCAGACGCGGAACGCGGTCAGGTAGATCAGGTAGCCCCACTGAATGGTGGGGGCCACCTCCATGACCGACTTCCCGTTCGCGAGGGTGTGCCGGTAGTACTCCGGCATCGGCGGCACCCCGACGTCGGAGATGCGCTTCCCGTCCAGGTAGAGCCCGAGCACGCCGTCCTCGTCGGCCGCGACCCGGTAGGGCGATGCCGGGTTCACGCGCACGGAGACGACGGTCCGCCGCAGGTCGTACGGCCCGCCGGTCAGGATGATCTCCTCCGGCGGGCGCCGCAGCGCGGCCTCGCCGAGTTCGGGCAGGGTGCCGTGGTCGAAGGAGAAGATGAAGTACGACTTCGGCTTGACCTCGCCGTCCTCGTTGTCGCTGAGGGCCGAGGAATCGAAGGCCAACCCGCCCCGGAGCAGATCCTCCTTGAAGACGGCCTCCCGTGGCACGTGCGGGAACCTCTCCATCAGATCCTCGACCAGCGCGGTACGGCTGTCCATCCTGTGTCTCCTCCCGGATCGGACGTACGACTCCTCACGGTATGCCCTCGCTCGGACATCGCCGGTGCCGGGGCCCCTCGTGCCGGGCCATCTCCCCTTCATGGCGCCCCCGGACCGCGGGGGCGCCACCCCTGAGGGCAAGGGAAGGGCGCCCGAGGTACCTTCCACCTGCGTGCCTGCTTCTCGTCAGGCCGGATTCTCGATACTCCAGGGAGGGGCCGCGGGATGACCGAGACCGTGACCAACTGGGCCGGCAACATCACCTACACGGCCAGGGCACTGCAGCGACCGCACTCGCTCACCGCGCTGGCCGCCCTGGTGGCCGACAGCGCGAAGGTGCGGGTGCTGGGCAGCGGACACTCCTTCAACGCGATCGCCGAGCCGGGCGCCGACGGCGTCCTGCTGTCGCTGGCCGCGCTGCCGGCCGAGGTCGACGTCGACTCGTCGGCCCGTACGGTACGGGTCGGCGGCGGCGTCCGGTACGCGGAACTGGCACGGCGGGTGGACGGGCACGGGTTCGCGCTGCCGAACATGGCGTCCCTGCCGCACATCTCGGTGGCCGGGTCGGTGGCGACCGGCACCCACGGCTCGGGCGTCGGCAACGGTTCGCTCGCCTCCGCCGTGCGTGAGGTGGAGATCGTCACGGCGGACGGATCCACTGTCGTCATCGGGCGGGCGGACCAGCGCTTCGGCGGTGCGGTCACGTCCCTGGGCGCCCTCGGTGTCGTCACCGCGCTCACCCTCGACCTGGAGCCCGCCTTCGAGGTCGAGCAGCACGTGTTCACCGAACTCCCCCTCGCGGGGCTGGACTTCGAGACGGTGGCGGCCACGGCGTACAGCGTGAGCCTGTTCACCGACTGGCGAGCACCCGGCTTCCGGCAGGTGTGGCTCAAGCGGCGCACGGATCAGCCGCTGCCCGACTTCCCGTGGGCCGCGCCGGCCGTCGAGAAGATGCACCCGGTGCCGGGGATGCCGGCCGTCAACTGCACCGAGCAGTTCGGGGTGGCCGGGCCGTGGCACGAGCGGCTGCCGCACTTCCGGGCCGAGTTCACACCGAGCAGCGGTGCCGAGCTGCAGTCGGAGTACCTGCTGCCGCGCCGGTACGCCGTCGACGCGCTGGATGCGCTGGACAGTGTCCGGGACGTGGTCGCCCCGGTGCTGCAGACCTGCGAGGTGCGTACCGTCGCCGCCGACGAACAGTGGCTGAGCCCCTCGTACGGACGGGACACCGTGGCCCTGCACTTCACCTGGATCGAGGACACCGCCGAGGTGCTGCCGGTGGTGCGGCGGCTGGAGGAGGCGCTGGACGCCTTCGACGCGCGGCCGCACTGGGGGAAGGTCTTCACCGTGCCGGCGGACGTGCTGCGGTCGCGGTATCCGCGGCTCGGCGACTTCCGTGAGCTGGCGCGGACTCTTGACCCGGAGGGTAAATTCGCCAACACCTTCGTCCGGGACATTCTCGCCGACTGACTTTATAAAGCCCCTTTCCTAACCCCTTGTCGAAAGGCACAGCAGCCCATAGCCTTGCGCCGCGCCGGTGCAGATGCCGTCCCGGCCTGGCCTGGAGCGGATGGGGGCAACACCGGTGAAGCGCACATCACGTGACATCCGCACGGCGAACCGCTACGAGGTGCTGCGCCAGATCATCGCCGCGTCGCCCACCTCCCGGCAGGAACTGGCGGCCGCCACCGGCCTGAGCCTCGCGACGGTCGCCACACTCGTCGGCGAGCTGCTCGACCTCCGGATGATCACGGAGGTCGGGTTCGAGGACTCGGCGGGCGGCCGGCCCCGCGGCCTGGTCGCCGTCAACGCGTCGGGCGGCGCGCTGATCGGCGTCGACATCGCGGAGACGTATGTCCATGTCGAGCTGTTCGACCTCGGGCTGAACATCCTGGCCCGCGCCGACGAGGACGTGCGCCCCGGCGAGAGCCGCCCCGAGCAGGTGGTCGGCCATGTCGTCGCCGCCGTCGGCTCGGTGGTCGCGCAGGCCGGGATCGAGGGCGCCCGGGTGCTCGGCGTCGGGGTGAGCGTGCCGGGTCAGGTGGACCGGGCCACCGGCATCTCGGAGTACGCGCCCAACTGGGACTGGCACGACGTGCCGCTGCTCGACCTGCTCACCGAGTACATCGCCTACCCCCTCTACCTGGACAATCCGCTGCGTGCCTGCGCGGTGGCCGAGCTGTGGTTCGGGGCCGCGCGCGGGCGCGGGAACGCCGTGGTGGTGAACCTCGGGACCGGGGTGGGCGCCGGACTGGTGCTGGGCGGCGGGCTCCACCGGGGCGTGAGCAACAGCGCCGGCGAGTGGGGCCACACCACGATCGTCCTGGACGGACGCCCCTGCCGCTGCGGCAACCACGGGTGCGTGGAGACGTACGTCGGCGCGCCCGGCATCATGCTGAACCTGCAAGAGCGCAGCCCGGACAGCGCGCTGCTGCACCCGGAGGACCAGACGGCCACCGTCGCCGCGCTGGCCCGGGGGATGGCCGAGCACGACCCGGTGGCGGTCGAGGTGGTCCGCGACACCGCCCGCTACCTCGGCGCCGGCATCGCCGACCTGGTCAACGTGTTCAACCCGGAGGTGGTCGTGCTCAGCAGCTGGGTCGCGGCCGCACTCGGCGAACCCCTGGTCGCCGAGGTGCGCGAGGCCGTGGCCCGGCACGCGCTGCCGCGGCCGATGGCCGCCACCGAGATCGTCCTCTCCCCCATCCCCTCCGACCCGGCCTGCCTGGGCGCCGCGACCTTCGCGCTCGAAGGTGCGCTCCAGTCGGTGAGCCAGCGCTCCCCGAAACGCCCTGCGGCCGCGAGGAGCCGCACCGCACGGCCTTCTTGACCTGAACTCCCCACGGCGGCCCGCCACCCGTGACGTCCGGTATGCCGAACATCACGCAACGCTTCGAACAGGCTTCGTCCAACCCCTTGCCGAAGCCTTAGCCGAAGGCTAGCGTCCCGCCACCGCACCACTCTTTGAGCCATTTCACGCTGAGCGACAGAGCCGCAGCCGAACTCGAGACAAGGACGTCACCATGTCGGCATTGAGCAACAACAGCTGGGACCGCCGAACCGTTCTGCGGGCCGCCCTGGGTCTGACCGCCGCGGGCGGGCTGGCCGCGTGCGGCGGCAACAACGGCCGCGGCGGCGGATCCGGTTCGGGCGTCAATCTGACGCAGTTCTTCCACGCGTACGGCGAGGCGGGCACCGAGCAGGCCATCAAGAAGTACGCGAAGGCCTACGACAAGGCCAACGTGACCACGCAGTGGATCACCAGCTCCGACTTCGAGAGCAAGCTCTTCGCCACCCTGCTCACCAAGAGCGCGCCCGACCTCTTCGAGTTCCACCCGCAGATACAGATGGTCAAGAGCGGCCAGGTGGCGGACCTGACCGACATCATCAGCCCGGTCAAGGACGACTTCAACCCGGCCGACATCGAGTCGCACACGGTCGACGGGAAGATATACGGCGTCCGCATGATCGACGACCCGCAGTTCTTCTTCTACCGGCCGTCGCTCTTCGAGAAGGCCGGCGTCGAGGTACCGCAGACTCTCGACGAGCTGATCGAGGCCGCCGCCAAGCTCACCACGAGCAAGGTCAAGGGCCTCTACCTCGGCAACGACCTGCACGCCGTCGTCAACCCGATGATCTGGTCCGCGGGCGCCGACACACTCGACGACAAGAACCAGATCGCCTACCACACCCCCGGTGTCATCGAGGGTCTGAAGAAGATGCGCCGGCTGTTCAAGAGCGGCGACCTCCTCCTCGACGCCCCGACCGACTACTGGGACCCCTCCGCACTGAACCAGGGCCTGTGCGCCATGCAGTTCTGCGGTATGTGGGCGATGCCGCAGTTCCAGCAGACCCTCGGCGACGACATCGGCGTCTTCCCCTTCCCGAAGACGATCGACTCCGGCAAGCAGTCGGTCTACAACGGCGGCTGGTCGATGTTCGTCAACGCCAAGAGCAAGAACGTCGACGCGGCCAAGGAGTTCGTGAAGTGGCTGTGGATCGACCAGAAGAAGTACCAGGAGGAGTGGGCCACCTCCTTCGGCTTCCACATCCCGCCACGCACCTCGATCGCCCAGACCGCCACCAAGCTGAAGTCCGGGCTGCCGGCCGAGGGCGTCAAGCTCTTCAACGAGTTCGGCCACTTCGACAACATCGGCTGGACCCAGGCCATGATCACCGCACTGGAGGACGTCTTCGCCAACTCCGTCCGCAAGGACGGTGACCCGGAGGCCTCCCTCGACAAGGCCGACAAGGCGGTCAACCGCGAGCTCAAGAAGCTCTTCGGATAGACCGACGGACGGACAGCGACATGTCGACGACCACCAAACTCGACCTCGCGAGCCCCGCCCCGGCCAAGGCCACCCCGGCCAAGCCGCGGCGGGGGCTGCGAGGCAGCCCCACCTTCAACTTCTGGCTCTTCACGGGGCCGTTCCTCATCGGTCTGGCGATCTTCGTCTACGTACCGATCCTCTGGAGCATCTGGCTCAGCTTCTTCGAGGCCCGTTTCACGGTCACCCCGGAGAAGTTCATCGGCTTCGACAACTACGTGTACATGCTGACGAACGACGACTTCGTCGGCTCGCTCGGCACCTTCACCGTCTTCGCCGCGTTCATCGTGCCCACCACCTGGGCGATGTCCCTCGGCCTCGCCCTGGCGGTGAACCGGCTCAGGTTCATGCGGGCGTTCTTCCGGTCGGTGTTCTTCCTGCCGACCGCGTGCAGCTATGTCGCCGCGGCGCTGATCTGGAAGATGTCCATCTTCAGCGGGGTCCGCTTCGGTCTGATGAACACGGTCCTCGGCTGGTTCGGGGTCGAGAACATCGCCTGGCTCGCCGACCCCAATCCGCCGTGGTACTGGCTGGTCATCGTCTCCGCACGCCTGTGGCTGCAGTCCGGCTTCTACATGATCCTGTTCCTGGCCGCGCTGCAGAACATCCCGGGCGAGCTGTACGAGGCCGCCGCCCTCGACGGCGCCAAGCCCGGCTGGCAGACCTTCCGGTACATCACCCTGCCCCAGCTGCGAGCCACGTCGACGGCGGTGGTCCTGCTGCTGCTCATCGCCGCCTACCAGGCCTTCGACGAGTTCTTCAACCTGCTGCAGAAGACCACGTGGGGCCGTCCGCCACTGGTGGAGCTGTACTACAAGGCCCTCGGCGAGAACCAGGACTACGGCGCGGGCAGCGCGGGCGCGGTCATCCTGACCGTACTCATCTGCCTGGTGACCCTGTTCCAGGGCAAGCTCATGGGCTTCGGAAGGGGGGACGAGTCCAAGTGACCACCATGCCCGACATACACAAGACCACCCAGCCGTCGGCCAAGCCCCGGCGCACCAGGCGCGGTGGCGGCGTGATGGGCTCCACCGGCCTCTACATCGCCACCGGTGTCGCCGCCCTTCTCTTCCTGGTCCCGTTCTACCTGCTGATCCGCAACGCCCTCTCCACCGATCCCGAGATCACCGGAGAGAACTGGAAGTTCTTCCCCACGAACCTTCAGTGGGGCAACTTCACCGAACTGTTCAACGACCCGACGGTCCCCTTCGGGCGGTCGCTGTGGAACTCCACGGTCGTGGCCACCCTGCACACCGTCGGCGTCCTGTTCGTGTGCTCGCTCGCCGGATACGGCCTGGCCCGTATCCCGTACAAGCACGCCAACAAGGTCTTCTACGCCGTCCTGGGCACCCTGATGGTCCCGACCGCTGTGACGTTCGTCCCCAGCTTCGTCCTGGTCTCCTCTCTCGGCTGGGTGGACACTTATCGTGGTCTCATCATTCCGGCGCTGTTCAGTGGTTTCACCTGCTTTCTGTTCCGGCAGTACTTCCTGGGGTTCCCGAAGGAACTGGAGGAGGCGGCGCGTGTGGACGGGCTCGGTTACTGGGGCGCGTACTGGCGCGTCGTGGTGCCCAACTCGTTGAACTTCTTCGCGGCGATCGCCACCATCACCTTCATCAACGGCTGGAACTCCTTCCTCTGGCCGCTGGTCATCGGCCAGAGCCCGGACGCGTGGACCGTCCAGGTCGCGCTCTCCAACTACATGACCAACCAGACGGTCGTCTTCCACACGATCTTCATGGCCACAGCCATTTCCATCCTGCCCCTGCTGCTCGTCTTCCTCTTCCTCCAGCGCTGGCTGGTGCAGGGGATCGCACAGACCGGCATCAAGGGCTGAGCAAGGAGACCGATGTCTTTCCGCACCACCCCCGCTGTCGACTACGTCGAGGACGTCTCGCCGGGCAGCGGGGCCCTCCCGCCCCGCGCCTGGTACGCGTCCTCCAACGCCGCGTCGCTGTCGCTCAACGGCAGCTGGCGGCTGCGGCTGTCGGCGACGGCCGACGCCGAGGACGACTCCTTCGCCGAGGAGGGGTACGACGCCGGGGGCTGGGCGGAGGTCACGGTCCCCGGCCACTGGGTCCTGCAGGGCGACGGTGCCTTCGGGGCACCGATCTACACCAACGTCCTCTATCCCTTCCCGGTGGACCCGCCGCACGTCCCGACCGAGAACCCGACCGGCGACCATCTGCGGGTCTTCGACCTGCCGTCCGACTGGCCGGCGGACGGCGGGGTGGTGCTCCGTTTCGACGGTGTGGAGTCCTGCGCCAGGGTCTGGCTGAACGGCACGGACATCGGCGAGTTCAAGGGCTCGCGGCTGGCGCACGAGTTCGCGGTCGGCCACCTCCTCAAGCCGGGCGGGAACGTGCTCGCGGTCCGTGTCCACCAGTGGTCGGCGGGGTCGTATCTGGAGGACCAGGACCAGTGGTGGCTGCCGGGCATCTTCCGTGACGTGACACTGCTGCACCGTCCGGCGGGCGGTGTGCTCGACCACTTCGTGCACGCCTCCTACGACCACACCAGCGGCGAGGGCACCCTGCGGGTCGACTCCGACGTCGACGGCCGGGTGCTGGTGCCCGCCCTGGACATCGATGTCGCGACCGGCGAGCCGGTCACCGTCGGAGTGCTGCCGTGGACGGCGGAGACCCCGAAGCTGTACGACGGCGAGCTGGTGACGGAGGGCGAGCGGGTGCCCCTGCGCATCGGTTTCCGGACCGTCGTGCTCGAGGACGGTCTGATCAAGGTCAACGGCACGCCCGTGCTCTTCAAGGGCGTCAACCGGCACGAGTGGCACCCTCAGAGGGGCCGCGCGCTCGACCTGGAGACCATGCGCGAGGACGTGCTGCTGATGAAGCGGCACAACATCAACGCCGTCCGCACCTCGCACTACCCGCCGCACCCGGCCTTCCTCGACCTGTGCGACGAGTACGGCCTGTGGGTCATCGACGAGTGCGACCTGGAGACCCACGGGTTCGTCGAGCAGGACTGGCGCGACAATCCCGTCGACGACGACCGCTGGACCCCGGCCCTGCTGGACCGCGCGGCCCGCATGGTCGAGCGGGACAAGAACCACCCGTCCATCGTCTTCTGGTCCCTCGGCAACGAGGCCGGCACCGGCCGCGGCCTGACCGCGATGGCCGAGTGGATCCACGGCCGGGACTCCTCGCGACTCGTGCACTACGAGGGCGACTGGAGCTGCCGAGACACCGACGTGTACTCGCGGATGTACGCGTTCCACGACGAGGTCGAGAAGATCGGCCGGCGCACGGACGGCGGCACCAAGAAGCGACGCGACCTTCCCTTCATCCAGTGCGAGTACGGCCACGCCATGGGCAACGGGCCCGGCGGACTCCTGGACTACCAGCGGCTGTTCGAGAAGTACGACCGTCTGCAGGGCGGTTTCATCTGGGAGTGGATCGACCACGGCGTCCAGCACCCGGAACTCGGTTACGCCTACGGCGGCGACTTCGGCGAGGAGCTGCACGACGGCAACTTCGTCTGCGACGGCCTGCTCTTCCCGGACCGGCGGCCCTCCCCCGGCCTGGTCGAGTACAAGAAGGTCATCGAGCCCGTCCGCATCGAGGGCGACGGCACGGACGGCACCGTACGCGTGACCAACCGGCACGACTTCGCCGACCTGTCCGCGCTGGTCTTCGAGTGGTCGTACCAGGTGGACGGCGAGACGATCGAGGCCGGGACGCTGAACGTGCCCGCGCTGGCGGCGGGCGAGTCGACCGACGTGAAGCTGCCGGAGCCGCCCGCCGAGACGCGCGGCGCGGAGTCCGGGTGGACGGTACGGGCGCTGCTGGCGGGCGACACCGCGTGGGCGGCGAAGGGCCATGTGGTCGCCTGGGGCCAGGTCCCGGCGGCCGACCGCGCCGTTCCTTCCGTCACGCCCACCGCCGGGCCAGTGCCCGGCGAGCGGTTGATCACGCTCGGCCCGGCCTCCTTCGACGCCCGGACCGGTGCGCCACGCGCGATCGGCGGGGTCACGGTGGAGGGCCTCGAGCTGGACGTGTGGCGGGCGACCACCGACAACGACGACGGCACGGAGTGGCGGACCGGCATTCAGTACAGCGCCCTGTGGCGGAAGCTGGGCCTGCACCGCATGCGGCACCGGCTGGTGTCCGTGGAGCCGGGCGAGGACGCCCTGACGGTACGGACCCGGGTGGCGCCCGCCGCCGCCGAGGTCGGTCTGAGCACCGTCTACCGCTGGACCTCGGACGGCGAGCGGCTGCGGCTGACCGTGTCCGTGACCCCGGAGGGCGAATGGACGCTGCCCCTGCCCCGGCTCGGCGTCCGCCTCGGGCTGCCGGGTTCGACGGACCGGGTGCGCTGGTTCGGCGGCGGCCCCGGCGAGGCCTACCCGGACACCAGGTCGGCCTCGATGACGGGCCGTTGGGAGTCCTCGGTCGACGAGCTGCAGACGCCGTACGTGCGCCCGCAGGAGAACGGCGCCCGGGCCGACGTCCGCTGGGTGGAGCTCGGTGGCCTCAGGGTCGAGGGTGACCCGGAGTTCTGGTTCAGCGCCCGGCGGTGGACCACCGAGCAGCTGGACGCGGCCTCGCACCTCACCGACCTCGAGGCCGGCGACACGGTGTGGGTGAACCTCGACCACGGTCTGCACGGGGTGGGTTCCCAGTCCTGCGGGCCGGGCCCGCTGCCGCAGTACCACCTGCGCGCCGAACCCACGGAGTTCTCGTTCGTGTTCTCGGTGATCGGCTGAGTCCAACTCGTTGATCCATAAATCCATTGACCGATTGATCGACATTCTGCAACGGTCATGATGTGCCCCGCGGCCGGTCGGCCCTCCAAGCCGACCGGCCGCAACTCATGCTCACAGCAGAGGAGCCACAGCGTGAGCGGAAGCATCGAGGTCCGTGGCCTGTCCCGCGTCTTCCACACCAGCGTCCGCCGCCCCGGCTTCACGGGCACACTGCGGTCCCTGGTCAACCCGGAGCGGGTCGCCAAGCACGCCGTCTCCGACATCACCTTCGACGTCTCCCCCGGCGAACTGCTCGCCCTGCTCGGCCCGAACGGCGCCGGCAAGTCGACCACCATCAAGATGCTCACCGGCATCCTCACGCCCAGCTCCGGCGAGGCGAAGGTGGCTGGCCTGGTGCCCTACCGGGAGCGCGAGCGCAACGCCCGCAACATCGGCGCGGTGTTCGGGCAGCGCACGCAGCTGTGGTGGGACCTTCCGGTGCGTGAGTCGTTCGCGATCCTCAGGGACATCTACGAGGTGCCGAAGGCCGAACACGCGGCCCGTCTCAAGGAGTTCGACGACCTGCTCGACCTGTCGTCGTTCTGGGACACCCGGGTACGTCACCTCTCCCTCGGCCAGCGGGTCCGCAGTGACCTCGCCGCCGCCCTGCTGCACGACCCGCAGGTCGTCTTCCTCGACGAACCGACCATCGGCATGGACGTGGTGGTCAAGGAGCAGGTACGGGAGTTCCTGCGGCACCAGGTCGAGGAACGCGGCCGTACCGTCCTGTTGACCACGCACGACATGACCGAGGTCGAGCGGCTCGCCGAACGGGTCGTCCTGATCAACCACGGCCGGCTCGTGCTGGACGGCAGCCTCGACGAGATCCGCCGCAAGTTCGGCTCCACCTGGCAGGTGCGGGCGACCCTCGCCGACGCGCACACCGAGGTCGTACCGCTGCCGGGGATAGCGGTGCTGCGACACGAGGGGCCGCAGGTCGTGTTCGGTCCCGACGGTCCCGACGCCCCCTCCGTGCACCAGGCGCTGAAAGCGGTCATCGAGCGGTACGAGGTGACCGGCATAGCCATCGACGAGGCGGACCTCGAGGACGTGATGCGGACCGCCTACGCCCAGGCGGGGGCGGTGTGATGGCCGTACTCCACGCCTGGCGCACCGCCCGCGTCACCCCGCTCGGCGAGCTGCACACCCCGCCCCGGATGACCGCCGTGCTGCTCCGGCTGACCGTGCAGGTGGTGCTGGTGGCATCCCTGTGGCACGGCCTGTACGCGCACACCGGCACCACCGCAGGACTCGACCGCGACCAGGCGGTCACGTACGCCGTACTGGCCGTACTCGCCTCCCGGCTCAGGGAGTTGGACCAGTACGCGGGCCGGGACACCGTACTCCAGCACATGCACTTCGGCACGATCATCTACTGGTATCTGCGCCCGCTGCCGCCGCAGCGCTACTACGCCCTGCGCGCCCTCGGGGAGCAGGTGTACGGGTTCGCGTGGGCCCTGGGCGGATACGCGGTGTGCCTGGCGGCCGACGTGGTCGAGCCGCCCGGGTCGGCCGCGGTGGCGGGGGTGTTCGCGCTCAGCCTGCTGCTCGGCCAGTTGGTGCTCTATTACGTGATGCTCGTCCTGGACCAGCTGTGTTTCTGGACGGTGCGCAACAGCGCCGCGATGCTCATCCTGATCTTCG
Source organism: Streptomyces sp. NBC_00076 (assembly GCF_045041235.1). NCBI lineage: Bacteria > Bacillati > Actinomycetota > Actinomycetes > Kitasatosporales > Streptomycetaceae > Streptomyces > Streptomyces sp. NBC_00076. Next base: position 8,305,520 of record NZ_CP108242.1, on the reverse strand, counting down.
CGCAGAACCTGCTGTCCGGGGTGTACGCGCCACTGTGGTTCTTCCCGGACTGGTTCGTGACCATGAGCGCGTTCATGCCCTTCCAGGCGACGCTGAGCGTCCCGCTGTCGCTGTACATCGGCCGTATCCCGTTGTCGGACGCGGCGGGCCAGCTGGCGATCCAGGCCGCCTGGGTCGTGCTGCTCGCGCTGTTCACCCGGTTCCTGTGGCACCGCGCCGCCCGCCGTGTCATGTCCCAGGGAGGCTGAGGCGTATGAACGCCGTCCGGATCGCGTGGCGCGTGACGCGTCTCAACTTCCGTGCCCAGCTGGAGTACCGCACCGAGTTCCTGCTGATGATCGCGATCGGCGCGATCTGGCAGGTTTCCGTGATCGTCTTCGCGACGGTGCTGCTGACCCGGTTCACCGGCATGGGCGGCTGGAACAGCTCCGAGGTGCTGTTGATCCCGGCGACGCGGATGCTCGCGCACGGGTTGTTCGTGCTGGTGCTGGGCCGGTTGCACGGCATCGGCCGGCAGATCCAGGAGGGCCGCATCGACATCTATCTCACGCGTCCCATGCCGGTGCACCGCCAGGTCCAGCTCTCGTACTTCCCCACCAACGCGATCGGTGACCTGACCGTCGCGGCCGGCCTGATGGCTGGCGCGCTCAGCCGCAGCGACCTGGACTGGACGGCCGGCCGGACCTCGTACCTGATCGCCGCGGTCCTCGGCGGCATGCTCCTGGAGGCGGCCCTGTTCACGGCGGTGGCCTGCGCCTCCCTCCGGTTCCCGGCGGCCGACTACTGGGGCCGCTGGCTGGAGGAACTCCTCGGCACCTTCGGCAGCTATCCCCTGAACGTGCTGCCGAAGGCGGTCGGCGGCTTTTTGACGTTCGGTCTTCCGCTGGCGTTCGTCGCGTACTTCCCGGCCGCCGTCCTCACCGGCCACGACACCGGCGTCCCGTACTGGCTGGCGGCGGCCTCCCCGCTGCTGGGCGTGCTGGCGTACCTGGCAGCCCGGCTGCTGTGGCGGCGGAGCCTCGCGCACTACGCGGGCGTGAACGGCTGACGAGCGCGCCTCAGCTCGGGTCCGACCGCCGGATCGGCGTGAACAGGGCGGCCACCGCGATCAGTACGCAGCAGCCGCCCGCGACCAGGCCGACCGGGGTCGTGCCCTGCCGGTCCGCCGCCCAGGTCAGGACGGCCGCGCCGATCGGGGCCGCGGCGTACTGGAGGGTCCAGAAGGCGGAGGTGACGCGGCCCAGGAGTGGTTCCGGGGTCACTTCCTGGCGCAGGGACATCGAGCAGGTGCCCGCGATGCCGACGCAGGCGAGGAAGGCCGCGCTGAGGGCGGCGACGACGGGCACCTCCCCGGCCCAGCCCAGGCCGGCGAAGGCGAGCCCGCACACCGCGACCGCACCGGTCCACGTCGGACCGAAACCGAGCCGGCGGCGGATCCGGGCGACCAGCAGGGCGCCGGTGATGGTGCCGAGGGCGCCGACGGCCATGACGGTGCCGACCGTGCCGTCGTCGTGGCCGAGGTCGTGCTTGAGGTGGTAGATGACCAGGTCGTTCAGGCCGAGGGTGAGGAAGCTGAAGACGAACAGCAGGGCGGTGAGCGAGCGCAGCACCGGATGGCCGCGGAGGAAGGCGATCCCGACGCGCAGGTCCTGCCACAGGGTCGCCCGCCGCGTCGGAGTGCCGTCGTCGCCGGAGCGCGCGGCGAACCGTACGAAGAGCATGCAGGCCGCCGAGACGCCGAAGCTGGCCGCGTCCACTCCCACGGCGGCGGCCGGACCGGTCCAGGAGGCCACCACTCCCGCGCCCACCGGTCCGAGGACGCCGGCCGCCGCTGCGGTCGCGTTGAGCCGGCCGTTGGCCTCCGTGAGCTGTCCGGTGCCGACCAAACCGCGGACGACGGTGACATAGCCGACGGCGAACAGCATGCCGACGGCCTCGCACAGCGGCAGGACCACGTAGAGCAGCCAGACCTGCGGCCCGAACAGCCACACCAGCGGGATCACGCCGTACAGCACCAGGCGCACCAGGTCGCAGACGATGAGCAGCCGACGGCGGTCGACGCGGTCCACCACGGTGCCGGCGAACACGGCCGCCAGCACGGAGGCCGCCCCGCCGACCGCCGTGAGCAGGCCCATCCGGGCGAGTGAGCCGGTGGCCTGGAGTACCAGCAGGGGCAGTGCGATCAGGGCGAAGGAGTCGCCGAGGACGGAAAGGGTCTGCGCGGCCCAGAAGATGCCGAAGTCCCGTTGCCGCCACAGGGGTTGCCGGCCGTCGGGAGGGCCGGTGCGGGGGCCGTCGGATGTGCGTCCTCCGGGTTCCTCCGCGCTCCGCGCCTCGTGCGCCATACCCCTCCCCGGTCCGTCCTGCCGACCAGGCCACCCTACGATCCCGTGGGGCCGGACTCGCCGAACTCCTCTTTTCGCAGCTCGACTTGACGAGCGAGTGGCTGAAGTTGCCCATACGGCCCGTTTGTTCCAGCCGTGTAAAGGCGCACGTGATCACGAACGTTGGGACCGGGACGGTGAAAGACAGGGCCCGGTTTCCGGACAATGGTCTGATCCACTGCTGACAAGTCATACGTTTCAATGCCAGCATCTTCACGCCGCACGGCCACCTTTTCACAGGAACCCCACAACGCGGTCAAAGGAGCCTGAGTGACGAGCGACAGACGTCCTCGCATAAGCCCCAACTCCAACTCACCCTTAACTGACACCACTTCACACACCTCCGTACCCGCCCCTGTGCGCCGTCGTACCGCGACGGGCGCACTGGTCCTCACCGCCGCCCTGTTCCTCGCGGCACTCCCCGCCTCCGGCGCGAACGCCGAACCGGGGCCCGGAGCAACGGCGATCCCCGGCTCGGCGAACCCCGCGAAGATCGCCGCCAAGCCGAAGCCGGGCGCGGCGCCCGTCACGCTGACTCCGGCGCAGCGCGCCAGACTGCTGAAGTCCGCGAAGGACACCGGTGATTCCACCGCCGACACCTTGGGCCTGGGTGCCAAGGAGGAGCTGATACCGAAGGACGTCGTCAAGGACGCCGACGGCACCGTGCACACCCGCTACGACCGCACCTTCGCCGAACTCCCGGTCCTGGGCGGCGACCTGATCATCCATCAGCGCGCTGCGAGCCGGACCGTCACCAAGGCGACCGACGCCCCGCTCACCGTGCCCACCACCAAGGCCGCCGTTCCCGCGTCGACGGCCAGGAAGTCGGCCCTGAAGGTCGCCGGCGCCGAGGGCACCCGGAAGGCCGAGGCGGACGCGGCCCCGCGGCTCGTCGTCTGGGCTGCCGACGGAACGCCGACGCTCGCCTGGGAGTCCGTCGTCACCGGCGTCCAGAAGGACGGCACGCCCAGCGAGTTGCACGTCGTCACCGACGCGAAGAGTGGCAAGACGCTGCGTGAGTTCGAAGGCGTCCAGACCGGCACCGGACACGGGCAGTTCAGCGGCAAGGTCGACATCGCCAGCACCCGCGGAACGAACGGTTTCGAGCTGTTCGACGCGCAGCGCAACCACAGGACGTACGACCTGAAGCAGGCAACAGCCGGGACCGGCACGCTCCTGACCGACCCCGACGACACCTGGGGCGACGGAACGGTGGGTGACCGCCAGACCGCGGCCGTGGACGCCGCCTACGGGGCCCAGGAGACCTGGAACTTCTACCACGACCGGTTCGGCCGCAACGGCATAGCCAACGACGGCCGCCAGGCCTACTCCCGCGTCCACTACGGCAACAACTACATCAACGCGATGTGGGGTTACCAGGGCTGCTTCTGCATGACCTACGGTGACGGGGCGGGCAACGCCAACCCGCTGACCGCCCTCGACGTCGCCGCCCACGAGATGTCCCACGGCGTCACCGAGAGCACCGCGGGCCTCATCTACGGCGGCGAGTCCGGCGGGCTCAACGAGGCCACCAGCGACATCATGGCCGCCGCCGTGGAGTTCTTCGCCAACAACCCCAGCGACACTCCCGACTACGAGGTCGGCGAGCTGATCGACATCAACGGCGACGGTACGCCGCTGCGTTACATGGACAAGCCGTCCAGGGACGCCGCCTCCCAGGACTGGTGGTCGCCCGAGACCGCCTCGCTCGACGTGCACTTCTCCTCCGGCGTGGCGAACCACTTCTTCTACCTGCTCTCCGAGGGCAGCGGCAGCCGGACCGTCAACGGGGTCGCCTACGACAGCCCGACCTACGACGGTCTCCCCGCCGCCGGCATCGGCCTGCACAACGCCACCAACGTCTGGTTCCGGGCGCTGACCACGTACATGACGTCCAGCACGGACTACGCGGACGCCCGCCAGGCGACCCTCCAGGCCGCCGCCGACCTGTTCGGCCGGTCCAGCGAGGCGTACGAGGCCGTGGGCAACGCCTGGGCTGCCGTGAACGTGGGCTCCCGCTTCGTCGACCACATCGCGTTGACGGCCCCAGCCGACCAGGAGGCCGCTGTCGGCCAGCCGGCCTCGCTGCGGATCTCCGCCAGCACCAGCCGGGCCGGAGCCCTGGTCTACTCGGCCACCGGGCTGCCCGACGGGCTGTCCGTCGACGCCGCCACCGGGGTCGTCTCCGGCACCCCGACCGCGGCGGGCGACTTCACGCCCACGGTCACGGTCGGCGTCGAGGGCCAGACGGACAAGCGGTCCACGACGTTCCCCTGGACCGTCATCCCGTCCGGCGGCGACTTCTTCGTCAACCCCGGCAACGTCGACATCCCGGACGCGGGCGATCCGGCGGAGTCCCCGCTCGTCGTGACCGGCCGCACCGGCAACGCGCCGAGCGACCTGGAAGTCACCGTGGACATCCTCCACACCTACCGCGGTGACCTGGTGATCGACCTGATCGCACCGGACGGCACGGCATACCGGCTGAAGAACTTCAGCGGCGACTCGGGCAACGACATCCACACCACGTACACCGTGGACGCGTCCGCCGAACCGGCCGACGGCACGTGGAAGCTCCGCGTCCAGGACGTGTACGCGGCCGACATCGGCACCATCGACAGCTGGAAGCTGACGTTCTGAGTCCGCTCCCGCGCAGCGGCCCCCGGCCGTCGCGCCCCGCCCGGTGCACCGGGCGCCGTGGGGCAGGTCGGGATCCGGCGTGACGTCGGCCCTCACGACGTGATCGTGGTCGTGGGGGCCGGCGTCGTCGGGCCGGGCCTCCCGCTACGACGACGGCCGACGGTGGGGATCGGGCCCTGCGGCCCGTGTGGTGGCCGGCGGTTCAGGCGGCCGCGTGGGAGGCGGCGCGCAGCGGGCCGAGTGCCTGTGCCCACGCCAGCAGCTCGTCGACCAGCCCGTGCACCTGCGCCAGGTGCAGCTCCCGCGGCCGGAAGTCGGTGAAGGTCACGAAGTCCTCGCGCAGCGACAGTGCCACCTGCGGCCCGATGTCCGCCATCCGCAGCGGGCCCGCCTGCGCACGGAGCCTCTGCACCGCCATGACCGCACCGAAGACGCCGTAGCCGACGTAACCGACCGGCTTGCCGCCCCACTCCTCGAAGAGGTAGTCGAGGGCATTGGTCAGGGCGGCGGGCGGGGCGGTGTTGTATTCGGGCGTGACGACGATGAAGGCGTCGCACGAGCCGATCCGCTCGGCCCATCTCCTGGTGTGCGGCCGGCTGCCCGCGGCCCTTCGCGCCGGTTCCCGAATCGCGTCGTCGAGACCTGAGACGAGACAGCCCTGCCATCTGTGACATCGGGGACCGGTCGGGCGGGTGGCGAACACGTTGTGCCTGTTTGAGGGGGGTGGCCCGGCGGGGGCGTCGTCCGGGTGGGCGGCGCTGTCCGGTGCGGACTCAGGCGACGTCGAGGTGCTCAGTCGTCGAGGTGCTCAGCCGAGGACCGCGAGGTGGTCGGCGGCGCCACCGCACTCGACCTCTCTTCGGTTACCTCGTCTCTCACTGTTTCCCCAACTGCCCTTTCCCGTCACACTGCTTGACGGAGAACCTGAGCAGCGTTCACCTTCCGTCCCCGCTTCCTCCCATCGGAGAGACACCCCCCCATGAGAAGACTCCTTGGCGCCCTCGCGGCCGCCGCGCTGGCCGTAACCGGCCTCGCCGCCACCGGCGCGACACCCGCGGCAGCCGCCACCACCGGCACGTTCAACGTCCTGACGTACAACGTCGCGGGCCTCCCGGAGGGCCTGAGCTCCGGCCACCCGGAGACGAACACCCCGCTGATCTCCCCGCGCCTGGCGGCGTACGACATCGTGAACGTCCAGGAGGACTTCAACTACCACGCGGCGCTCTACGCGGGGGACAACCACCCCTACCGCACCGCGACCAGCGGCGGCGTGCCGTTCGGCGACGGCCTCAACACCCTCTCGGACCACGCCTTCGAGGACTTCGAGCGGGTGAAGTGGGACAAGTGCACCGGCACCAACTGCCTGACCCCGAAGGGCTTTTCGCTGGCGCGGGTGCGGCTGGCCGAAGGCGTCTTCGTGGACCTCTACAACGTCCACACCAACGCGGACGACACGGAGGACGCGCTGGCCGCCCGCCGGGCCAACGTGGAGCAGCTGTCCGACTTCATCCAGGCCAACTCCGCCGGCAACGCGGTGATCGTCATGGGCGACACGAACACCCGGTACACCCGGGCCGGTGACAACATCCGCACGCTGGCCGACGAGAACGGCCTGACCGACGCGTGGGTGCAGCTGGCGAAGGGCGGCACCCGGCCGGCACAGGGCGCGGACGCGCTGCTGTGCCCGACCACGGCACCGACCAATGGCTGCGAGGTCGTGGACAAGGTCCTCTACCGCGGCAGCAAGCTGTTCTCCCTCTCGGCCACGCGCTACAACAACGAGTGGGCGTCGTTCCTCGACTCGGCCGGCGGCAACCTCTCGGACCACTTCCCGCACACGGTCGACTTCTCCTACACCCTCAACTCGTCACTGAAGGCGAGCGACTTCATCGGCGGCCCGCACGGCACGGCGTTCAACGACTCCGACGACCTGCCCGCGGCCCCCTCCCCCCGCACCCTGACCCTGCGCGGCGCTTCCCGCCTCGACTCGCTCTCCCTCACCCTCGACGGCGGTACGGTCCTCTCGCACGGCGGCACGGGCGGCACCGCGACGTCCCTGACCCTCGCCTCCGGCGAGCACCTCACCTCGGTGAAGGTGACCCAGGGCCAGAAGGACAGCCGGACCCGGATCTTCTCGGCGGCCTTCACCACGGACAAGGGCCGCTCGTTGGCCTCCGGTACGCCGACCACGGACACGAGGACGTTCACGGCTCCGCCGGGCCGGCAGATCGTCGGTTTCACCGGCCGGGCGGGCGACGAGATCGACAAGCTGGGGGTCGTGTACGCGCCCATCGGCTGACGGCCCTATTCCGCACCGGGCCACGGACCACCCACCGGCTCCTCGCAAGGATCGGGCACATGACGATGCGAGAAGCTGGTGGGGCCCTTACCGTCGCCCGGACGCGGAGCCGGAGGAAGGACGCCTGCCGACAGGGTTCGACCTCGGCAGGCGCGGCATCCGTGCCGTCACTCGGGAGCCCAGTCGGCGTTCGCGCCGCAAACGATCAGGCAGGGCAGGTCCCCGGGCACCCGCCCGGCCAGCCACGCGGCGAACGGGACGGCCGCGGCCGCTTCGACCGCGATCCGGCACTCCTCCCACAGCCGGTCGCGGGCCCTGACCAGGCCGGTCACGGAGAAACCCCCTCGGGAAAATGCGCCCCCAAAAGGACCTCCAGGGCATAACCTAGAGCCCCTAGGAAACCTGCCAGACCCGAGGTACCCATGCCCCGAGCCGGTCTCACCCCCGACCGCATCACCGCGGCCGCCGCCGATCTCGCCGACGAGGTCGGCTTCGACCACGTCAGTCTCTCCGCCCTCGCCCGGCACTTCGGGGTGAAGGACGCGAGCCTGTACTCGCACGTCAGGAACCTCCAGGACCTGCGCACCCGGCTCGCCCTGCTGGCCGGCGGCGAGATGATCGAGCGGATCGCCCTGGCCGTCGCGGGGCGGTCCGGGAAGGAAGCGCTCGTCGCCTTCGCCGGGGCGTACCGCGCGTACGCGCTTGAGCACCCCGGACGCTACGCGGCCACCCAGATCCGCATCGACCAGTCCCTCATCGCCGACTCGCCCGCCCTGCGCCGCACCGCCGAGATCACGTACGGCATGCTGCGCGCCTACGACCTCGCCGAGCCCGATCTCACCGACGCCGTACGCCTGTTGCGGGCCGCCTTCCACGGCTACTGCGCCCTGGAGTCCACGGGCGGCTTCGGCGCGCCCCGGGACGTACGGGCCTCCTGGGACAGGGCGATCGACGCACTGCACATCACGCTCGAGCACTGGCCGCGCGACCGGCCGGGGCGGACGGGCCGGAAGGACGAAGAAGGACGAGGAGCACAACGATGACCGACCGGCCGCACTTCGACCTCCGCGGCAGCGGGCCCGTCCTGCTGGTCGTCCCCGGCGGGGCCGGGCACCCCATGGGGCTGGACGCCATGACGGACGTACTCGCCGAGCACTTCACCGTCGTCACCTACGACCCGCTCGGCCTCGCCCACGGCCGACTGGGCCTGCCCGTTCCCGACCAGCGGGTCCAGGACTGGAGCGACGGGGCGCACCAGGTGCTCCAGGAGACGCTGCCCGAGGGTGAGTCCGCGTACGTCCTCGGGACGAGTTCGGGTGGCATCGCCGCCCTCGACCTGCTCGCCCGGCACCCGCAGCGACTGCGGCACGTCGTCGCGCACGAGCCGCCGTGTGTGGCGGTGCTGCCGGACGGGGACCGACAGCGGGCCATGTTCCGGGAGGTGTACGACACGTATCGCGCGTCCGGGCTCCGGGCCGCCGCGGCGCGACTCGCCGCCGGGCTTGCGGAGCAGGAGGCCGGAGAGCTTCCGGCCGGTCAACCCTGCACCCGCGTCGAGGAGTTGGCCAGCCCCATGGCCCTCTTCCTCGCCCATGTCCTGGTGCCGTTCACCTCGTACGTGCCCGACCTGACGTCGCTGCCCAGGTCCGCGCCCACGTCCGCGCCCACGACCCTCCCGGCGCCCCGCCCACCGCGCCTCACCCTCGCCGCCGGAGCCGACTCACGCGGTCAGCTCCCGCACCGCACCGCCGGGCTCGTCGCCGAGCGGACCGGGAGCCCCTTCGTCGAGTTTCCCGGCGGCCACATCGGCGCCGCCTCACATGCCGTCGCCTTCGCCGAACGGCTCCTGAAGACCCTGTTCTGACAGATCCCGGCAGTCCGGCCCACGCCCCGCCGGGCTCATCCCTCCCTACGGGGCTCCCCCACCCTCGACGTGCGCCCCGGCGGCGTCCAACCGCACCCGCACCTCGTCCCCGTCGCTCCACCGGACCGTCAACTCCCCCGCCCCGTCCGCGCGCACGGCCACCGTCTCCGCCAGGGGCCCGGGGTCCGGTTCGGCGGTCAGACGCGCCAGCGCGACGAAGAGCGTGTCGCCGTCCCCCGTGACGCCCGCGAGTCCCTCGTCGAGGCCGACGACGGGCACCAAGTCCGCGCGCGCCCCCTCGCCGACCGCCCACCCCGTGAGCCGCACCGGCGTCCCCGGCGCCGCTCCCGCCACCAGATGAACGCGCACTTCCACGGCCCCGCGCGCCAGCACGACGCTCGTCACCCGCGCTCCCCCGCCCGCGGTGTGCCGAGACGCCACCCACCCGTCCCCGACCCCCAGCGGCTCGATCCCGGTCCGGCTCGGATCGTCTCCGACGAACACGCTGTTGTCGTACGACGGTGCGGGCGTCGTCACCGTCGAGTACGCGAGGCGGGTGTAGTACGGGTCGTAGCGGACGTCCTCGCTGCCGTGGTTGTGCAGGCGGACGACTCCGTCCGAACGCGTGGACTGGAGCAGCCAGTTGGGTGCGGTGAGGGACGTCACCGCGTCCGCCCGCTCGACCGGGCCGGGCTCCTCCGGGGCCGTCCACACCGGGTGGTCCGGCGGCAGGAGCAGACCGAGGAAGCCCTTGCTGGCCCAGTACGGGGAGGCGGGGCCCGAGTAGCCCTGGAGGACGGCCGGGTCGGGGCCGTGCCAGCCGAGGGTCAGCAGCCCGCGCTCGTCGACCGCCCCGCGCTCCAGGAAGTACTTGAGTGCTCCGGAGGCCAGCCCGCGGGTCTGACCGGGCGTCAGTGGCGTACGGCCGGTCAGCGCGCCGAGCCACAGCGGGGCCGTCGTCGCGAAGCGGTACGTCAGGGAGCGGCCCTGGTGCATCGGGGCGCCGTCGGCGCCGAACAGGCGGGCGTAGTCGGAGAGATGGCGTTCCAGACGGCCGCCGTAGAGGTCGAGCAGTGCGGTGTCGTTCGCGAGCCAGGCGTGCAGCACCGGGTACAGGTGCATCGCCCAGCCGTTGTAGTAGTCGAACTTGCGGCCGTCGCCGTCCGTGTACCAGCCGTCGTCGACGTACCACTGCTCGATGTGCTCCAGGCCCCGGTCGATCGCCTTCCGGGCGGATTCGGGCTCGTGGCCGATCTCCGCGAGGAAGCCGCCGACCGTGACCGGGAACAACTCCCAGTTGCAGGGCCAGGGTTCGGCGGTCAGCGCGTCTCCGAGCCAAGCCGCGGCCCGCTGCCGTACGCCGTCGTCGAGCCGGTCCCACAGCGACTGCCGGGTGAGCCTGAGCGCGAGGGCGATCGACGCGGCCTCGACCAGGGGCTGGCTGCGGTCCTCGATGCGGGGCCAGACCCCGGACACCCCGGCTGCGAGCCCGTCGGCATAGCGCTGGAGCGCGGTCTCGTCCCGGCGGAAGGCGGCCAGCAGCAGGGTCCGCGCATAGCCCTCCAGGCCGTCGGAGAGGCTGCCGGACCAGCTCTCGCGGTCCCCGGGGAAGTGGTAGAGGGCGCGGTCCTCGGTGGCGTACGACTCCACGGCGGCCAGCAGGGCGTCGGCGGCGGACTCCCAGTGGGCGCGCGTGTAGCCGGTGCGGGGGCTGACGGAGCGGTCGTCGGGAGGGAGCTGCATGGTGTCTCTTTCTCAGCAGGCGAGCTTGTCAGCAGGCGAGCTTCTCAGAACGCGTACGTCTCAGAGGGTGAACCTGGGGCGCCCCGGTTCCGGTCGGGGCGCCCCAGGCGCTCATCCCACCCGTATCAGGCGCTTCGGCACCAGGTGCTGCGCGACGAGTGCGTCGCGGACCAGGCCCGCGTAGACCGTGGCGCCATGGGTGGAGGTGTGGGTGTTGTCCCGTTTCTCGTTGTAGAGGTACAGCGCCTTGGAGCCCTCGACGCCCAAGGACTCCACGACCGCCTTCGTCCTCGCCGTCAGGTCGATCAGCGGCACGTCCTCGGCGGCGGCGACCGAGCGGACCACCTCAGGATGGTTCACGCCGAGGCCGTTGACCAGGAGGGCGGTGTCGTTGTTCAGCGTGCCGTCGGCGTTGAACCAGCGGCGCACGATCGGGGTGACGAGGACGGGCGTGCCGCCCTTCTCCCGTACGCCCGCCACCAGCGTCTCCAGGTTCGCCCGGTAGGTCGCCTCGTCGGTGGTCTTGTCGTTGTGGGCGAGCTGGACGAGGACCAGGTCACCGCGCCGGATCTGCGGTTGGACGGTGGCCCACAGCAGGGGGTTCCCCAGATACGACACCGTACTCTCGCCGGAGTCCGCGTAGTTGGCGACGGACAGGCCCTTGCCGAGGTACTGCGGCAGCTGCTGGCCCCAGCCGGTGTAGGGGTCGGCGGGCTGGTCGCAGACCGTGGAGTCGCCGACCAGGAAGATCTGGCGGGCGTGCCGGGCCGGGGTGACACGGATGCCGACGAGGGCGGGCGCCGAACCGCCGAGCGTGAGGTCGAGGCCGGCTGTGCCCGCGGGGCCGGTCGGCTCGCCCTCGGGGGTGCGGACGTTCACGGTGAAGCTGCGGGCGGCCCGCTCGCCGGCGGGCACCGGGGTCTCGGGGAGCAGCGCGCGCCGGGTCTCACCGCTGACGCTCGTGCTCGACCCGGCGGTGCCGCCGAGGAGGACCGTGACGTCGTAGGTGCCGGGTGCGACGTCGAAGTGGCAGGCGGTGGCGGTGCAGTTCTCGATGCCCGGGGGGCGCTGACCGGCATGTGCCTGGGCCGGTGCGGCGGTCAGGCCGGCGCTCAGTGTCAGCGCCGCCAGTACGGCGAGGTTGAAACGTCTCATACGGCTCCTTCGGCAGTCCCGCGACGGGGCGACAAAGCCTGGCGGCTGGACCGTACCGCTACTGGCAAGCGCTTTCTAGACCTTGAACGGATTTCACAAGATTGCCAACCTCCCGCGAGCGAAAGCCCTTTCGCGAAATCGATTCAACTGTCACTCTGACCCATCATCCGCACCCCCCACCTCCCGAAGGAGGCACCCCCACATGTCCGGATCCGCGAACAGACCGGTCCGACGCCGCGCCTTCGTACTCGGCACCCTCAGCAGTACCGTCGCCGCCGGATCGGCCGCCCTCGCCGGACCGCTCGCCGCGAGCGCGTCCGCCGCGACCTTCGGCTACACCGACGACGGCTCGAACTACGTCGTCGACACCGGCGCCGGCCTCGTCTTCAAGGTCAGCAAGACCAACGGCGACCTGACCTCGCTGGTCTACCGGGGCGTGGAGTACCAGGGCTACGGCGGCATGAACTCGCACATCGAGTCCGGCCTCGGCGCCTCCACCGTCAGCGTCAAGCAGTCCGGTTCGACGATCCTGATCTCGGTCGCGTACGGCACGCTGAAGCACTACTACGCGGCCCGCAGCGGCGAGAACAACGTCTATCTGTGGACCAACAAGGCGGACACCTCCGTCTCCGCGACCCGCTACATCGTCCGCGTGAAGAAGGGTCTGTTCCTCAACGACGAGCCCGACTCCTACACGTACACGAACAGCACCATCGAGGCCTCGGACGTGTTCGCGAAGTCCGACGGCCAGACCCGCTCCAAGCACTACTCGAAGCGGCGGGTGATGGACTACGACTACATCGGCTGGTCCGCCGGCGGCGTCGGCCTGTGGATCGTGCGCAGCAACCACGAGAAGGCCTCCGGCGGCCCGTTCTACCGCTCGCTGCTGCGTCACCAGAGCGCGGACGGCGGCGGGCTGTACGAGATCCTGTACTACGGCCAGAACCAGACCGAGGACCAGCGCTTCGGCCTGCAGGGTCCGTACGTCATCGCCTTCACGGACGGCGGTGCTCCCTCCTCCTCGCTGTATCCGGGCACCCTGACCACCTCGTGGGCGGATTCGCTCGGCATCTCCGGGTACGTCGGAGCGAGCGGCCGGGGCCGGGTCGCGGGCGTCGGGATCACCGGACGCGACACGGCGTACCCGTACACGGTCTCTCTCGCCAACTCGGCGGCGCAGTACTGGGGTTCGGCCCGCGCCTCGGACGGTTACTTCTCGGTGCCGGGCGTTCTGCCGGGGACGTACACGCTCACCGTCTTCAAGGGCGAACTCGCCGTGTACACCACGTCGGTGGCGGTCACGGCGGGCGGCACGACGACGCTCAACTCGATCGCGATCCCGTCCTCGAACGACCCGTCCAAGGCGAGCGCGATCTGGCGGATCAACGACTGGAACGGCACCCCGAGCGGCTTCAAGAACGCCGACCTGATGACGTACGCGCACCCCTCCGACGTCCGGGCCGCCGCCTGGACCGGCAACGTGGTGATCGGCAGCGGCAGCGAGACCTCGGCCTTCCCCTGTTACCTCTGGAAGGACGTCAACAGCGGTCTGCTCGTCTACTTCAAGCTGACCGCCGCCCAGGCCGCCGCCGCGCACACCCTGCGGATCGGCGTGACGACGGCCTACGCCAACGGCCGTCCGCAGGTCGCCGTCAACGACACCTGGACGTCGGCCATCCCCTCGCCGCCCACCCAGCCGAACACCCGGTCGCTGACCAACGGGTCCTACCGGGGGAACAACAACACGTTCACCTACAGCGTTCCGGCGAGTGCCTGGCTCACCGACACCGGCCAGTACAACGTGCTGAAGATCAACGTGGTGAGCGGTTCGGGGACGACCGGCTTCCTCAGCGCGGGGACGGCGATCGACGCGATCGATCTGCTGCCCTGATCCTGATCCGAGGGGCACTCATGTTCCGCGCGTCCATTGCTGGTTGGTCGCTCCGTTGCACGTGTACGTGATGATCGCGGCGGAGTTGGCGGTGGACGCGCCGTTCACGTCCAGACACTCCCCGCTCGCGCGGGACTTGAGGTTCACGTACGAGCCGGTGGTGGTCACCGACCACTGCTGGCCGGTCGAAGAGGCGTTGCAGTTCTCCTGGGTGACCGTGCTCGCGTTCTCCTGCACGCACAGGGAGCTGCCCCGGACCATCAGCTGGTAGTAGCCACTGCTCACGGACTTGAACCAGTACTTCTGGTTGCCGCCGCCGTTGCAGTCGTACTGCTTGATCTGGGCGCCCGGCCACAGCGACTGGCTGGTCACGTCGGCGCACTTGGCGGAGTGCCGGGCGATCAGTGTGTTGTACGTGGCGCTCGTGCCGCCGACCGTGCCCGCGGCCGTGTCGATGGTGACCTCCGGCGACCAGGACATGGACATCGAGGTGGCGCTCGGGAAGGTCAGCGGCAGCCACACGTACCGGGAGTCGTTGACGATCCCGCCGAAGGAGTTGCCCCAGCGGTCGCCCATGTACAGGTAGGAGGTGCCCGAACTGCCCTGCACGGGGAGGACGTACGCGGTCTGTGAGCCGTAGGCTGTCGAGTCGCCGACGTTGGTCATCGCCGACCAGGGGCCCGACAGTGAGGTCGCCGTCGCGTACTGCTGCTGGTTCGGGCTCCAGCCGGTCGCTCCCGACGTGAGCATGAAGTAGACGTTGCCCCGCTTGAACAGCGCCGGTGCCTCTCGGTGGCCGCCCGGCCAGGGGTTGGCGACCAGGCTCGCGATGCCGGTGTAGTCGGCGGTGAGCCGGTAGATCTGCAGGTCGTAGTTCTCGTTGGCGGCGGAGGCCATGTAGCCGGTGCCGTCGGTGTCGACGAAGACCGTGATGTCGCGGGACATGTGCTGGCCGAGCGGGCGGAAGCTGCCCTGCCAGGTGTAGTTGCCGTCGACGGTGCTCGACACGGCGACGGCGGCGCGGGCCTCGCTGTAGTCGGCGCCGTTCTCCTTGTGCATCCACATCACGAACTTGCCGGTGGACGCGTTGTACATGACCTTCGGCCGCTCTATGTTGGCGGTGGCCAGCTCGGAGGAGCTCGACTGGGTCAGGACGTGATTCCTGAACTCCCAGTTCTTCAGGTCGGTGGAGCGGTAGGCGTCCACGTATCGGAAGGTGTTGTCGGCGTTGCGGTTCTCGCCGAACCAGTAGTAGTAGTTCCCGACCTTGATGACCCCGCCGCCATGGGCGTGCACGGGGTTGCCGGAAGTGTCCGTGAACTGCGTGCCGTTGGTGACCGTCTGGGGCGCGGCCTGGGCCGGTCCCGCGGTGGCGAGGGCGCCGAGCAACGCCAGACAGAGGGCGAGCAGGGCCGCGTACGCACGTCTCATCTCACGCACTTCCCTTGACTGGTTGGGCGGAGGCGGCCGTCGCCGTGTCCGCCACGGGGATCCCGAAGTCCGGGGTGCCGTCGCGCTTCCAGCCCAGCTTCTGGACGCGGGTGTGGCGGTTGGGGTCGTTCAGCGGGTCGCCGACGATCTCCTTGTACTGGCGGGCGTGGTAGACGAGGACGTCACTGCGCCCGTCCTCGGCGACCGTGAAGCAGTTGTGGCCGGGGCCGTACTGCTTGGTGGTGTCGTTGCTGGTGAAGACCGGCGTGGGTGACTTGGACCAGCTCGCCGGGTTCATCAGGTCGCTGTCGGCGTCGGCGGTCAGCAGGCCCATGCAGTAGTGCCAGTCGGTGGCGCTGGCGGAGTACGACATGAACAGGCGGCCGTTGCGGGCGATGACCGAGGGGCCCTCGTTGACCTTGTAGCCGATGGTCTCCCAGTCGTACTCCGGTGTGGACAGGCGTATTTGAGGACCCGTCAGGGTCCATGGGTTCGCCATCTCCGACAGCCACAGGGCGGTGTTGTTTCCCATGTCGGGCTCGTGCTGGGCCCAGGCGAGGTAGCGGGTGCCGCGGTGGGTGAAGGTGGTGGCGTCGAGGGAGAAGGTCTCCCAGGCCGTCTTGATCTGACCCCGCTCCACCCAGGTCCCCTTGAAGGGGTCGCGGCTCGCGTTCTCCAGGACCCAGATGCGGATGTCCCACACGCTCTCGGCGGGCGCGGAGGCGAAGTAGATGTACCACTTGCCGCCGATGCGGTGGATCTCCGGCGCCCAGATGTGGGCGCCCATGGGGCCGGTGGCGTGCTTGGTCCAGATGACGGACTCGGCCGCGGTCGCCAGGCCGTTCAGGGTGCGGGAGCGGCGCAGGATGATCCGGTCGTACTCGGGGACGGTGGCCGTGAAGTAGTAGAAGCCGTCGGCGTGACGGTGGATGTGCGGGTCGGCGCGGTTGCGCGCGAGCGGGTTCACGTAGGGGGCCGCCTTCGGGGCCGGGGTGGCGTGGGCGATACCGGGGGCGGCCGCCGTCAGAGCGCCCGCGGCCAGGGCTCCCTTCAGCAGCAGTCTGCGGCTGGGGACGCCGGAGGCCACAGGGGCATCAGGGGTGTCGGCGGTATCAGGTGTACCGGGCAGGTCGCTGGTGCGGCTCATACGGACTGCCTCTCGGGGGGTGGGGTGCCTGAGGGCGAAGTTCGACACTTCGAACATCAGTTGTTATGACGAACGCCGAAAAGGTAAGGGTGTGGAAGGGGGAGGTCAACGGGTTGGACGCGATAGGGGAAATCGCTTTCTGTCGCGCGCCCGGTCCCCGGAACCGCGTCTTCTGTTTTCTGTTATCGGCCGGGGGTCCGATGCGTCTCCCGTACGTGCGCAGCCATATCCACAGGACAGCAGCGGCCGTCGGCGCCCTCGCGGCGGTGGCCGTGATCGTCACCGCTCCCCCGGCGGCAGCGGCCGGCGCCCGCGACGTCACCGCCGAGGTGCTCGCGGACCGGGACGTGACACTCACCGGCGACACGGTCGTCACCGTGCCGTCGGGGACGACGACGTACGACGGTGTGTTCCGCGGCGAGGGCACGCTCACCGTGCGCGGCGGCGGGACCCTCGTCCTCACCCGGGACAGCGATTTCACACTGCCGAAGTCCCGGCAGCGGCAGCGGGTGGCGACGCCGGGCGGCAATCACCCCTACGTCACCTTGGCCGACCCGGACCCGCCGGCGATCACGGTCGAACGCGGCGCGACCCTGCAGTACGGCAACGGTGGGACCACCGGGCTGATCGGCCACTTCCCGTACGACACCCCCGCGTTCCGGCTCAACCAGGACAACATCAGGGTCGACGGCACCCTGCGGCTGTCCCTGCGCAGCGCCTACAACCTGGGCACCATCACCGGCTCCGGGCTGATCACCCAGCCGCGGTTCCTCTGGGGCACCTGGGACCTGTCGGGCACCCACGCCTTCTCCGGGGTGATCGACAACGGCACCCAGGTGAACGCCGGACGGCCCGAGTTCGCGACATCGCTGCCGAACGTGCGCAAGGTCCTCAACCAGGGCACCTGGACCGTGGACACGCCGCTCGGCCGGACCGTCACCATGGGCATGGACTTCTACCAGCGCGAGTACGGCAGCGACATCAACGTCCAGTCCCGGCCGGGCAGCAAGGTCGTTCTCACCGGCCAGTACAGCTGGTCCGACCAGGGCGGCGACACCGACCCGTCACTGAGCGACCCCGCCCTGAACTGGACGCCCGCGCGGAAGAACGTCAACAAGCGCGGCACCAACATCAAGGGCGCGAACGTCCAGTGGGGCGACGGCACCACACACCGGATCTTCATGCCTGGCACCGCCGAGACCGTCTACATCAACCTGCTGGCGGCACGCTCCCGCTCGAAGCTCACCTTCGACTACAACGGGCCGGTGACGCTGGGCGCCCCCATCGGCGGCGGCAGGTTCCACGACACACTGTCCGCGCCCGGCGCCGGGGACATCGCGATCGCGGGGACCCGCGGGAACGACGTCACCTTCGCGGCAGAGCAGTACTACGACGGCTCGACGACCGTGGAGAAAGGGGCGGTCCTGCGGCTCGGGTCGGCGCAGGGTGACGGGTCGCTGCTGACGGGCACCGCACGGCGCCGGGTGGTCAACAACGGGACGCTCGTCGTGCACAACACCAGGACGGCGGTCTCCCTCTCCCACGTCGGCGGCAGCGGGGCGTTGGTCCAGTCGGGGGCGGCCACCACCACGCTGACCGGGACCGCGGTGACGTACACCGGGCGGACGACGGTCACGAAGGGCACACTCGCCCTGCGGAAGGGGGCGACTCTCGCGCACAGCGAGGCGATTCGGCTCACCTCCTCCGGGGCGCGCCTGGACACCGGGACGGCGGGGCTGCGGGTGACGACCACGCTGACGGGCAAGGGCACCGTGCAGGGGGCCGTCACCAACGAGGGCGTCGTCGCGGGCGGGATCACGGTCTCGGGCGGCTACACACAGCGGGCCGAGGGCGAACTGGTCCTGCGGGACGAACCGTTGACGGTGGCGGGCGCGGTACGGCTGGGCGGGGAGCTGGATCTGTCGGCGGCGGGGACGGATGCGGCGCGTGTGGTCTCGGAACCCGCGCGTGAGACATCTGGTCCCGCGCGTGGCACTTCGGATCCCGCGCGTGAGATCACGGTGCTCGACCACGAGGGACGCTCGAAGATCGCGGGGGCGTTCCGTGGACTGAGCGAGGGGACGAAGGTCAGGCTCGCCGACACGACGTACCGGATCAGCTACCGGGGAGGTGACGGGAACGACGTGGTGCTCAGCGCCGTTGCCGCGACCGCGACGCCGAGCGGCCGGGTAGCCGTCGCCTCCGGCGGGATCCCGGCCGCCGAGCCGCGCACCGCGAACACCGCGCAAGGCGGGCTCGGTTGGTGGCCGTACGTGCTGGCGCTCGGTCTGCTCCTCGGCCTCGTACTGCCCACGACCCTGCGCAGGAGGGGCGGCCGGCGCGAGGGCGGACGGCATGCGGCGCACGATTGAGGTGTGGGCCGGTGGAGAAGCGGACGCCACACTGTCCCAGCGGCCCGGACGTCCACGTCCTCCGTATCAGACACGCCCCGAGCCTAGGCCGGGGCCTCCTCGGTCACCTGGCGTCCGCGCATCCATACGTACACCGGGATCCCCGCGAAGAGGAACAGCACTCCCTGGTACACGGCCGCGTACCCGGCGCCCGCGATCAGCCAGAAGGAGAAGGCGAAGGAGAGGGCGGCGACGGTCAGGTCGCGGGCCAGGCCGGCCGGGTGGACCTGTTCGCGAGTGCCCCGGGCCAGCCAGTACAGCTGGGCGGCGGCCGACAGGAGGTACGGCACGCAACCCGTGAACGTGGTGATCAGGACGAGGACGCGGAACGTCGTGTCCGGGCCCGCCGTGTAGTTGAGGGCGATGAGCAGCGTGCCGAGGACCACGCAGGCCCACACACCGAATCCGGGCACCCCGCCCTTGCCGACCTTCGCGAACGGCGCCGGGAAGAGACCGTCGCGGGCGGCGGCGTACGGCATCTGCGCGGCCATCAGGATCCAGCCGTTGAGGCAGCCGGTGATCGAGGCGACGGCGACCAGGGAGATGGCGGTGCCGCCCCAACTGCCGCCGGTGATGGCGTTCACGGCGTCGGCGAAGGGGGCGCCGGAGTCGATCAGCTTGTCGTGCGGGACGAGGCCGAAGACGGCGACGATGCCGAGGATGTAGACGAGGGCGGAGCCCAGCGTGCCGAGGACGCTGGCGCGGCCGACGTTGCGCTCGGGGTCGCGCACCTCGCCCGCGCTGACGGCGGCCGACTCGACGCCGAGGAAGCTGTAGAGCAGCAGCGCGGCGGAGGCGGCGAGCGCGCCCGGGACACTGTCGCCGGAGGCGTTGAACGGACCGAAGTTGTCGGCGTCGACGAAGAACAGGCCGACGGTGGCGACCAGCAGCAGCGGCACGAACTTCAGGATCGTGGAGACCACCTGGACCGTGCCGACCCAGCGGGTGCCGGCGAAGTTCGCGGCGGCGGGCAGCCACAGCGCGGCGAGCGCGACCAGCGCCTCCAGGGTGTGGTTGCCGTGCAGCGGGATCAGGACGTCGACGTACCCGACGACCGCGACCGCGAGGGCGGCGATGCTGACCCAGCACATCGTCCAGTACGACCATGCCGACAGGAAGCCCGCGAAGGGGCCGAAGGCGTCGCGTGGGTACACGTACAGGCCGCCGGTGACCGGGCTGCGCCGGGCCAGCTTGCCGAACAGCAGCGCGAGCAGCACCGCGCCGACGGACAGGACCACGAAGGCCAGCAGGCTGACTCCGCCGTAGGGGGCGACGGTGGCGGGCAGCGCGAAGATGCCGCCGCCGATGATGTTGCCCATCACGAGGGCGGTGGCGGCGCCCAGTCCGAAGGTGCGGCGGCGTGGGGCGGCGGCCTTTCCGCCCGGTTCCGGCTGGGTGGCATCCGTGGCATCGGGGGTGTGGGGGGTGTCGGTGGGCTTGGGCGCGGTCATGGCGGTTCCCGGGGACGGTGCGGGGAGAGGGGAGGGCGTGATCGTACCTGCCATTCCACATGCTGGGCGACCTGTTCATTTACTGGACACAAAGGGCCGGACCGCGGCCTCTTCCATTAGCGTCGTGACATGACCAGCGACGCCTCTTCCTCCCTCTCCGCGGCCCTCGCCTCCGGGACGGTCGTCCTCGACGGCGGCATGTCCAACCAACTGGAGTCCGCCGGGCACGATCTGAGCGACGAGTTGTGGTCGGCACGGCTGCTCGCCGAGCGGCCCGACGCGATCACCGAGGCGCACCTCGGGTACTTCCTGGCGGGCGCGGATGTGGCGATCACCGCCAGCTACCAGGCCACCTTCGAGGGCTTCGCCAAGCGCGGGATCGAGCGCGGGCGGGCGGCCGAACTCATGGGTCTGAGCGTGGCGTCGGCGCGCGAGGCGGCGGTGCGGGCGAAGGCGAAGGGCGTGACCCGTCCGCTGTGGGTGGCCGCCTCGGTCGGCCCGTACGGCGCGATGCTCGCCGACGGCTCCGAGTACCGGGGCCGGTACGGGCTGAGCGTCGCCGAGCTGGAGGCCTTCCACCGGCCCCGGGTCGAGGTGCTGGCCGCCGCCGGCCCCGATGTCCTCGCGCTGGAGACGGTTCCGGACGCCGAGGAGGGCGAGGCGCTGCTGCGGGCGGTGCGCGGACTCGGTGTGCCGGCCTGGCTGTCGTACTCGGTCTCCGGCGACCGCACCCGCGCCGGACAGCCGCTGGAGGAGGCGTTCGCCCTGGCCGCCGACGCGGACGAGGTGATCGCCGTCGGTGTGAACTGCTCTGTCCCGCAGGACGTGGACGGGGCGATCGAGACCGCCGCCCGGGTCACCGGCAAGCCTGTCGTGGTCTACCCCAACAGCGGCGAGACCTGGGACGCCGAGGCGCGCGGCTGGACGGGCGACTCCACCTTCACCCCGGAGGAGGTCAGGGGCTGGCGGGAGTCGGGCGCCCGGCTGATCGGCGGCTGCTGCCGCGTGGGACCGGGAGCGATCGCGTCGATCGCGGAGGCGCTGCGGCCCGCGTGAACGCCCAAGCGTTCGCCTGACGTTCCCAACGCCCTGCCCCTTCGCCGCCCCCGCTGCTAGCCTCCGTCCGGGAACCGGTTTCCATCCATGTTGCCGCTG
The DNA here is from genome assembly GCF_045041235.1 of Streptomyces sp. NBC_00076. NCBI lineage: Bacteria > Bacillati > Actinomycetota > Actinomycetes > Kitasatosporales > Streptomycetaceae > Streptomyces > Streptomyces sp. NBC_00076. The sequence goes on along the minus strand of NZ_CP108242.1, from coordinate 8,283,949 downwards.
TTCCCGAGGGGTGGGCGCACACGGCCCGGGGAGAGGGGCGAGGCAGGATGACGAGGAAGAGCGAGGACGCGGGGCGGAGCACCATCCGGGACGTGGCGGCCCGCGCGGGGGTCTCCGCGTCCACCGTGTCGCGGGTGCTCGGTGGGGTGTACCCGGTGAGCTCGGCGACCCGCACCCGCGTGATGCGGGCGGTCCGGGACCTGGACTACGTGGCGGACGCGCGCGCCAAGGCGGTGGCGGGCGTCGGCACACCCACGCTGGCGTTCGTGCTGGAGGACATCACCGGCCCGTCGTTCGCGCTCATGGCGCACGGTGTGGAACGCGAGGCGACCCGGCTCGGGCACCTGTGCCTGGTGTGCAGCACAGAGGGGGACGTCCGGCACGAGCTGGAGTTCGTCGAGATGATGCGCGCCCAGCGGGCCGCCGCCGTGATCCTGGTCGGCGGCGTGGCCGACACCGCCGAGTACCGGGAGCGCACCCGCCGGATGGCCGACTCGCTGGCCTCGGCGGGCTCGCGCCTGGTGCTGTGCGGCCGGGGGCCGCTGGGCTCCGGGGCGCCGGTCACGGTCATCGAGTACGACAACGAGGGCGGCGCCTTCGCCCTGGTCGCGCATGTCCTCGCCCAGGGACACCGGCGTGTGCTGTTCCTCGGCGGCAAGCCCGACCACACCACCGCGCAGGGGCGCGAGCGCGGCTATCTGGCCGCCCACCGCGCCCGCGGCCTGGAACCCGACCCGGCGCTGCTCCTGCACGGCGACTTCACCCGCGACGCGGGACACCGACTGATGCGCCGGGCACTGAAGGACGGGCCGGACTTCACGGCCGTGGTGGCCGCCACCGACATGGTCGCGGCCGGCGCGCTGACCGCGCTGCACGAGGCGGGCCTGACCGTGCCGGGCGACGTCTCGCTGGCCGGCTACGACGACATCCCGTTCGCCCGGGACCTGCACCCGGCGCTGACGACGGTCCATGTCCCCTACGAGGAACTGGGCCGCCTCGCCGTCCGCACCGCGCTGGGCCGCACCGCCGAGACACCGGACGAGCATCTGCTCCTGGGCACGCACGTGGTGGTACGGGACTCGGTGGCGGCAACCGGTTCCTGAGAGGGTTCCCGCCGGACGGCTCCGGGTGACGCCTATCCCGCCGGTTCCGCGAGTGGGTCCTCCGTACCGAGTGTGTTCGACAGCCCGTAACGCACCTGCACACTCCGGTGCTCCACACCGAGGTCGACCGGGTCGGGCAGGTTCGTCCTCGTGCTCACCGTGGCCGAGCGCGTGCCCGGACTCCCGCTGAAACGGACGTCCGTCCTCGGCCGCCTGCGGAAACGGAGCATGTCGGCCGCGACGGCGGAGGTGAACTCGATGTCCGCGTGCCGGTGTTCAGGCCTTCACGGAGGCCGGCCCTCGTCAGCCGCCTCCTGCTCCCGCACACGCGTCATCTTGCGACGAGGCGCCTTCGCACCCCGTCGCGCCGCTGTCTCGCCACCTTCGTCGGCCCGCCGCGTGCGCGCGGAGGCTTCGCGCGCGGACTTACGCGCCGCGCGACGCGTCGCTCCCCCGGCTTTCTCGGCTCGCGATGCTTCACCATGGGCGGTCTCCGAGACGTCGGACACGATCTCTCCGGTGTCCGGCAGCGTCTCGCCGGCCTGCGCTGCGGCTCCCTCCACCGTGTCCCCGGTCCGGTCCGCGAGCCCCTCGGCCGCCCTGCCCGCGTCGTCACCCAGTCGCCCGACCGCACCCCCGGCCTCGCGTCCGACACCCTCCACCGCGCCCCCGGCACCACGCCCCACGTCCTCCACCGCGCCCCCGGCACCACGCCCCACGTCCTCCACCGCGCCCCCGGCACCACGCCCGACATCCTCCACCGCGCCCCCGGCACCACGCCCGACATCCTCCACCGCGCCCCCGGCACCACGCCCCACGTCCTCCACCGCGCCCCCGGCACCACGCCCCACGTCCTCCACCGCGCCCCCGGCACCACGCCCCACGTCCTCCACCGCGCCCCCGGCACCACGCCCCACGTCCTCCACCGCGGCCCCGGCACCACGCCCGACCTCGTCGAGCGTGCGACCCGCCCCCGTCCCCACCTCACGTACGGCGGACCCGACGCCCGAGGTCACGTCCCTGAGGATGTCCGGGTTGCGGTCGATGGTCGTCAGGACCCTTCCGATGACCTCCGCGACATTGTCCAGACGCACCTTCAGCAAGGCCTGCGCCTCCACACCCTTGATGTCGAGGTGGACGGAGCCCAACGCCACGTCGGCCCCCACGTTCAGCCGGAGCAGATCGAGCACCTCCGCCTGGAGGGACACCCTCGCGCGCAGGTCCTCGACGTCCAGGACGATCTCGTCCACCTTCAGCAGCGGGACGTCCAGAAGAACGTCCGGCTCCGCGGAGTCCGCACCGACGAGTTCCTCGTCGGCGTAGTCATCGGCGTCGTTGTCTTCGGCGTCGTAGTCGGTTTCCGTCACATCCTCGGTGCCCTCGTCGTCCATGCCGCTCCTCAGAACGCTTCCCAATGGGGATCTTTACGATCTTTCCACTGGTCGCGGAGGGCCGCCACCGGTCGACAAGCGGCCCGGCATCCTCCTCAGGGGGCGATGCCGGGCCATGTGCGGGGTGGGCTCCATCAGGCCTGGTTGTGCGTGGTCACGGCCGGCGGACCCGACCGGGGAGGCGCAGACGCCGCACGACCGACTGCGGCTCCGCACGGCGCGCCGCCCAGCCGGAAGCGACCGGATCCGGCTCCGCCACGGCCTCGGCCGCGGCCTCCCGGGCGGCCGCGTCCGCCGTCCACACCGCCAGCGCCGGATCTCGTGGACCGTATGCGACATGCGGCTCACCGTCGCCGAAGACATGAACCGGGTGGGAGTCGTCCCAGTGCTGCCAGCCCGGGTCCCCGTCGGTGGCGAAGCGCACCCACGCCCCGTGCATGGCGTCGGCCAGGTCTGGCGGAGCACCCCAGCCGGCGAGCCTGGCCGATTCGGGGGCCTCCCCGGTGTCGAAGACGAAACCCAGCTCAAGGGCGTGGCAGGAGCCGAGGTCGGGCAGCAGGGAGGGCCAGGCGAACTCGTAGACGTACGTGTGGTCGGGGCGGGCGTCGGCCAGGCGGTGCAGCGGGAGGCGCAGCAGGTGGTCGGTGACCATCTGGCCGACTATCTCGGCGGGGCGGGCCTCGGGGTACAGGGAGCGGTAGCCGCGGGGAACCTCGGGGCCGCAGTGACAGCGGGCCATGGCGCCGGCCAGCGCGACCGCGCCGAGCCTGTCGACGCGCTCCAGGAGCCCGCCCGGGACCAGCCACAGCCGGTACTCGTCGCGGGTCCAGCCCACCATCAGGTCGACGTCCTGCGCCACGTCCCCCTCGACGAGGGCGGCGAAGGGGTCGCGCGGCACGAGGTCGCCGTCGACGACGATCCCGAAGGCGGGTCCGCCGACCACCGGGCTGCTTCGCCTGCCCACCTCGGCCTGGGTGCGCAGCAACAGCTCGCGGTCCACCTCGGCGAAGGCGGCGGCGGTGGCTGGGATCCTCAGCCGGGTCGCCATGCGGCGCACCATCCGCCGTACCTTGTCCCGGTCGCTCACCTCGGGTGGCCCGCTCTGCAGGACGGCCCGCCGGAACAGACCCCTGGCCTGCGGGGCCGCCACCAGGGCGCCGGCGCTGATCGCCCCGGCGGACTGACCGGCCAGGGTGACCCGGTCGGGGTCGCCGCCGAAGGCCGCGATCGATTCGCGCACCCACCGCAGCGCGGCGAGCTGGTCGCGCAGGCCGGGGTTGGCGGGGACGTCCGGGAAGAGGCCGTAGCCCTCCACTCCGAGCCGGTAGTTGACCGACACGAGGACGACGCCGTCGCGGGCGAAGGAGTGCCCGTCGTACACGGGGACGGCCGACGATCCCCGGGTCAGGGCGCCGCCGTGCAGCCACACCACCACCGGGAGCCGGGCCCCTGGGGCCGGCTCGGGTGTCCACACGTTCAGGTTGAGGCAGTCGTCGCCCGGCACGAACGGGTCGGACAGGTACTGCGCGAAGGCGTCCGAGTACGGCGGTTTCGGTGCCGTCGGCCCGAAGCAGCCCGCGTCGCGCACGCCGTCCCAGGGCTCGGGCTCCACCGGCGGCCTGAACCGCCGGGGTCCGAAGGGCGGGGCCGCGTACGGGAGGCCCCGGAACACCGCGACGCCGCGTTCGTATCGGCCGCGCACGGCTCCGTACGGCGTCCTGACCACTGGGTCCGTCTGGTCCGCTGCCGGCATCTGCCCACCAGCCTCCCGTGCCGCGCTTGTGCACCGTGAACATCAGAGCACCACAGGTGTGCCAGGTATTCCGGCCCGCGAGGGCGGTTCTACGGCTGTCCGGGGGACATGGCCGGGGACATGACTACGGAGGGTACGCGATGTGCACGATCGCGTACCCTCCGTAGCATCACTACTTCGCGAACATCAGTGTGCCGAATCCGAGCTGGTCGTAGCCGCCGCTGTCGGTGCCGTAGTCACCTCCCCCGCCCTCGGGGGCGACCGAGAAGCACATCTGGGAGATGTACTTGTCGTCCAGGCCCACTCGCCGGTTGTAGTGGTAGTGGAGCATCGCCCACACCGGGCGGACCTGGCCGCGTGAGGCGGAGGAGACGACCGTCTGGGACGACTGGGCGCAGCTCTGTCCGGTGCCCCAGGTGTAGGTGGTGAAGGGCACGTCCATGTTCAGGTTGTACTTGGCGACGTACTGGGCGGCCTTCATGAAGCGGCGGCTGTCGTACGAGTAGAGGTCGTCGCCCTGGTTCCAGGCCATCTCGCAGATCGCGCCCATCTGGCCCATGCCCATCATGGTGTGCCCCTGGTCGCGGCCGGACTCCTGCCACTGGCCGAGCGCGTAGCCGTCCGCGTCGGTGTACAGGTAGGGCACGGCGTGGGCGATGGAGCCGTTGCCCGCACCGGACTTGAAGTAGGTGACGGCCTGGTCGTACTTGGCGGAGTCCTCGTTGAGGATCCCGATGGCCAGGACCGAGGCCATGTTGCACAGGTCCCAGTTCGCCCAGTAGTTGGTGATGCAGGCGTCGTTGTGGCCGGTCAGGAACTGGTTGTTGAGGGGGTAGAAGACCTTGGTCATCATCTCCTGGAAGGCGCCGAGGTCGAACGCGGGGTAGTCCCGCATGAGTTCGGCGGCGTTGGCGAACTGCCAGCCGTAGATCCCGGCGGCGAGGAAGCGGTCGGCGTTGCCGGTGACCGTGGTGAGGGTGGTGGCCCAGGCGTTGAGGATCCTGGCGGCGCACTGGGCGTTGGCCTCGGTGCCGCCGACCCGCCAGCGCAGGGCGTTCTGGTAGGCGGCGGCGATGTCGTTGTAGAGGAGGCCGTAGTTCTGCCCGTCGCCTCCGCGGATGATGGTCGCCGTCGCCCGGGGTGTCCAGGTGGACTGGGAGTGGGAGTTGGCGGTCAGCTTGTTCCAGCCGGACAGCCAGGGGTCGTCGCCCGCGGCGACCCTGACCTTGGCGCGGTTGATGTCGCCGGCGTTGTGCAGCATGCCGGGGTGGGTGTAGGCGGCGGGCGCCGCGTCCGCGGCGGTGGCGGCGAACGTGCCGCCCAGCGCGAGTGCGGCGGTGAGACCGCCGGCGGTCCTGAACAGACCGCGGCGGCTCAACTCGGTTTCCTGGACGTGTCGGTGGGGGGATGTGCGGCTCATGTGGTGCGACTCCAATCCGTGGGGGGATCAGTCGGGGTTGACGCTCACCTCGTCGAACTCGGTGGTGGCGAGGGCCAGGGGGTCGCGGGAGCAGACCACGAGGCCCACGTGGTAGGCGGCGTCACCGAACCCGGGGATCTGCCCGGAGGCGAGGGGGGTCCAGGTGGCGCCGTCGTCGGTGGAGACGGTCGCGGCGAAGGTGGTCCCGGTGCGCTTCAGCCGCAGCAGCAGGGGCAGTGCCACGGTGGCGGTGCCGGAGAAGGCGGAGGCGCCGGCCACGGTGGGCCGCAGCATGAGCTGCGCGCTCGTCCCGCCGGTGACGATCACTCCGGCCGCCTGGTCGAAGGGTGACAGGGACTTGGCCATCAGCAGCCCGACCCGGTCGGCGGTGGCCCCGGTGCGGGAGACCAGCCGGGCGGTGACCGTGCAGTCACCGGTGACGGGCCGCCGGAGGAACTGCCCGGTCATTCCCTGGCTGTTGACGGTGAGGTCGGTTCCGGCGCCCCGGACCACGAAGGTTCCGTCCTGGTGGGCGGTGCTGCCCGGGGTGCGGATGGCGACCACGCCGAGCGTCCCGACGTCCCGGTCGTCGAGGACGACGTCACCGAGGTCTCCGTACGTCCAGGGGGCGGGCGGCGGTGTGCCGACCGTGAGGGTGAGCGTGCCGGTGGTGTCGCCGGCCGCGTTGCCCGCGCCGGTCGTGACGGTGAACTCGCCTCTCCTGGTCGGGGTTCCGGAGATCAGGCCGGTGCGTCCGTCGACGCGCAGGCCGTCGGGCAGGCCGCTCGCAGTGAACCGGATCGGCTGGCGGGAGGCGCGCAGCAGATACCGGAACGCGACGCCCTGGTTGGCGAACGCAGCGGTGGCGGAAGTGAGTTGGGGCTTCGACGGCGAGGGCATGACGGCCGTCGCGGGTTCCGACAGCGGGCCGCGTCCGGCGGTGTTGGTCTTCGCGACGGCGTAGTGGTACGTCGTCCCGGGGGTGCCGGTGGCGTCCGCGTACCGGATGCGGGTGCCGGACCCGACCGGGCCGACGCCGGTCGCGAGGGTCAGGTACGGGCCGTCGGCGTCGGTGGCGCGCAGCACCTGGTAGCGGGCGGAGAGGTCCGGGTCGGTCCAGGCCAGCTCGACGGCGTCGGCCCCGCCGGTCGCCTTCAGGTCGCCGGTCGTGCGGGCGGGTTTCGACACGGACCAGACCTCGCCGGACGTCGAGGTCACGCTGACGTTGTCGAAGGCGCCGGTGCCGGTGTCCGCGTACTCCTGGTCGACGCCGAGACAGGAGGTGAGGATCAGACCGGCGTACGCGGTGTGCCCCAACGCGACCTCGGTGGTGCCGACTTCGGTCCAGCGGATGCCGTCCGGGGAGATGGCGCCGGTGCAGCGCCGGCCCTTGCGGGTCACCCGTACCCAGTAGGGCGCGCGCAGCCGGTAGCCGTCGCCCGCACCCTCCACGTACGGCGCCTCGATGGGGGTCGCCGACTCGGGCAGGGCGCCCAGGCTGGAGATCGGGAAGGCGGCGGAGGTGGTGATGGTCTGCTGCTGGGTGGGCGGCACGGGGGTGCTGCCGGTGCCGGAGACCTGCGCTCCCGCGGCGGGCCGTACCGACCACACACCGCTCCAGGTGTGCAGCGGCAGCCCCTGCACGAGCATGGCGGCGTGCGCCGCGTCGGCGTCGAGGGAGGCGCGGACGGTGACGCCGACCTTGGAGTACTGCGAGCTGAGCGGCCACACGATCCGCGCCGTGACCGTGCCGTCGCCCCGCAGCGGCAGCTGGGCGATGCGGTAGGTGTCGGCGGTGCCGGACGCCTCCAGCACGAACCGCTCACCGTCGAAGACCGCGGATCCGGGGATCCGTACCTCCCCGAGATCCCGAGTGGACCAGGGCTCCGGGAGTCCGGCGGTGGCGGGGGCCGGGCTTGAATCGCCGCTGCTTCCCAGGGAGTTCACGGCGCTCAGCGCGTAGTGGTAGGTCCGGCCGGCGCTCACCCGGCGGTCCGTGTACGTGGGCTTGTCGAGGCCGGCCGCGAGCTGTTCGTACGGTCCCTCGGGGCGGGTGGCCCGGCTGACGGTGTACGTGCTCGCCCCCGCGGACGGCAGCCAGGCCACGGTGACGGACGTGCCGCCGCCGGCCGCCGTGCCGCCGGTGGGCGCCGTGGGCACGGTCGGCGTGGGGGCCTTCGTGCCGGCGTAGGCGAAGGTGCCCCAGCTGGGCAGGTCGTCGTTGCTGCCCTCGACGAGGCGGGCCCCGCCGGTGCCGCGGAAGACGGCCGCCTTCGTGTACGGGGTGTCGAGGCCGCGTACGCCGGCGTAGTGGGCGTAGGCCATCTCGTAGATCGGGGGCATGCTGCCGCGGCCAGTGGCCGAGACGGCCGTCTTGATGTACTTGCCGGTGCGGTCGAGGTCCGGGACGAAGGGGACGTCGCCGCCGAGGTTGTAGCGGGCGGCGTACTCGACGTTCGCGAGGATCCGCTCGCTGTCGTACCCCCACAGGTCGACGCCCTGGTTCCAGGCGACCTGGGCGATGTCGGCGGTCAGGCCGACCGCGAGCTGTTCGTGGCCCTGGTCGCGGCCGCTCTCCTGTCCCTGGCCCGCGTCGGTGACGATGCGGTGGGCGACGCTGCCGTTGCCGGCTCCGGCGGCGGCGAATCGCAGGGCGTCCTCGAAGAGGGTGCGTTCCTCGCAGAACACGCCGATGGCGAGGATGGCCTGAAGGGCCGTCAGGTCCCAGTTGCCGTTGGCGTACAGCATGTAGCCGGACACCGCCGGATACCAGACGTCCAGGAAGGACGCCTCGCAGCGGGCGATGTCCTCGTCCGTCCAACCGTCGTAGTCGCTGTGCCGCAGCAGTTCGGCCGCGTTGACGAACTTGAACGCCTGGAGTCCGGCGCCGAGCGGGCCGTCCGCGCCGGTGACCTTGGTCAGCGAGGCGGACCAGGCGTTGAGGATGTCGCGGGCCTTGTCGGCGTGGGCGCGGTTGCCGGTGGCGCACCACATCAGGGCGTTCTGGTAGGCGGCGGCCGAGTCGGCGACCGCCTGGTTCTGGAAGTTGCTGGGACCACGGCCCCAGGAGGTGATCTGGCCGGTGTTCTGGATCGCGTACGTCGGCTGGGAGCGCGCGTGGGCCGCGAGTGCCAGGTAGCCGTCGTACACCGGGGATTCCTTCGCGGCGACCGCCGCCTTCATCCGTGCCAGGTCGGCGGCACCGTGCAGCAGGCCGGGGTGGGTGAAGGTGCGGGAGCCGGTGGGCTGTTCGGCGGCCCGGGCGGTGCCGGGGGCGAGCAGTCCGCTCGCGCCCGCCGCCAGCAGCAGGGCCGCCGTGCCGCCGAGGAAGCCCCGGCGGCTCGGAGCTGGGGTGATCATGACGCGGCAGCCGCCTCGGCCTCGGCGGTGGTGAGGAACTTCAGGTTCGTCACGTGCTCGTTGTAGAACCACTGGATGGCGTCGGTGGTGTAGTACCAGGTCGGCTTCTTCATCGAGTCCGCGATGGTCACGCCGTTGACCACCAGGTTCTCGAAGGTGACGTCCTTGATGGCGTGGTCGGCGTCGTAGCCGAGGAAGAGCGACGGGTTGGCGTGGGTGCCCGTGTAGCTGAGGTTCTTGACGTAGACGTCCTCGATGCCGCGGCCGACCGAGGTGTTGTACTTCGTGTTGTACATGATCCGCATGTGGATGACCTGGCCCCAGCGGAAGTCCTCGATCCGTACGTCCTCGATCCGCACGTTCTTGATCAGGTTGGAGTCGCCGGGGTTGAGGGCGATGCAGCCCTGGTAACCCATCTGCGGCTCACGGTGGTCGAGGACGTCGACGTTCTTGATGACCAGGTTCTCGATCATCTCGGGGGCGTCGGTGTTGCCGTGGGTGCCGACGTTGATCGGGTGGGCGACGTCGGCCCACAGGGTGCAGTTCTGGATGGTGATGTCGCGGGTGTCGCCGTAGTAGTCCCAGCGGTGGCAGTAGATGGCGAAGCAGTCGTCGGAGTTGCGCATGAAGCAGCCGTCGAAGACGATCCCGGTCGAGGAGAAGACGTCGAAGCCGTCGCCGTTGCCCTTGGAGCTGAACGACCGCGCCTTCTTGACGTGGACGTTCTCGCTCATGCCGAAGGTGCCCGCGTATCCGTTCGGGTTCATGATGATGACGTCCTCGACGCGGATGTTCTTGCTGCCCTCGCACAGCACACCCGCGGGGCCGGCGGTGAGCATGCCGTGTCCGGTGAGGGCGGCCTTCTCCACGTTCTTGAAGAACACCTGCGCCTTCAGGACCGCGCCGCCCGCCAGGTACACGGTCTTGCCGCTGGGGACGGTGAGGACGTTTCCGGGGACGGTGTGCGTGCCGGGGCCGAAGTAGAGGACGTCCGGGTCGTCGGCGGACGGCGGGTTCGGCTCGATGTGGTTGGTGATGACGTGCAGACAGTCGAAGATCTCGTCGTTGATCTGGACGACCACGTCACGCGGCTCGTCGAGGGTGAAGCGCAGTGTGTCGCCGAGGAGTTCGGGCTTGATGCCCAGGGCGTCCGGCCGGACCCGGGCCTTGGTGGTGCCGCCCTTGACGTAGGTCACCTCGATCTCGACGGAGCCCTGGAAGTCGAAGTACACCATCGAGGAGTTGAGGACCTTGCCTGACCCGGTCGTGGGGTTGATCTCCTCCAGCTGGGGCCGCCAGAGGTCCAGGGTCTGCCACTCGCCGTCGGGGACGGTGCGGACCCTCACCTTGAAGCTGGTGTTCGTGGGCATGTCCGCCGGCCGGGGGTACGTCACCAGCTTCGGCGCGGAGAGGGCGCCCGCGTCGTCGGCCCGGGCCGCGGAGGCCGTCAGGTCGGTGAGGCCGGCGGCGAGCACGGTGGCGCCCGCCGCCTGGAGGGCGGTACGGCGGGAGAGGGGCTTGTACATACGTGACTCCTTGCAACAGGTAGGGCAACAGGCAGGCAGGGGTGACTACTTGAGTCCGGTCGTGGACATCCCGGCGACGAAACCGCGCTGGGCGATCAGGAAGATCAGCAGGATCGGGACCACGTACATCACGGACCCGGCGGCCGCCAGGTTGTTGACGGGCAGCCCGCCGTCCGTCACGTAGGAGGTCATGATGGCGACCGAGAGCGTCGTACGGTCGCTGGACAGCAGCAGCATGGGGGCGATGAAGTCGCCCCAGGTCCAGGTGAAGGCGATCACGAAACTCGCGGCCAGCACCGGCCAGGACTGCGGCAGGAAGATCCGCCAGAAGATCCCGGTGTAGCCGCAGCCGTCGACGATCGCGGCCTCCTCCAGCTCCCGCGGCATCCCGGCGAAGAACTGCCGGAACAGGAAGACCAGATAGGGGGCCGCCGACAACCCCCACAGCACCCATGGCCAGTAGGTGTCGACCATGCCGACCTTGGCGAAGATGAGGTACGTCGGGAAGAGGGTGATCATCTGCGGCAGCATCATCGAGCCGAGCAGGACGCCGAACAGCACCTTCTTGCCGGGGGCGTCCAGACGGGCGAAGCCGAAGCCGACCCAGGCGGAGCTGAGGGTGACGAGGGTGGCGTAGATCAGGGCGATGATGAGGGAGTTGCGGGCGTATCCCAGGAAGTCGATGCTGGTGAAGGCTTCGGCGAAGTTGTGCCACTGGATCCTGTCGGGCAGCCAGTGCACCGGGGAGGCGGCGAGTTCGGGCGTCGTCTTCAGACCCGTGATGATCAGCCAGCCGAAGGGGCCGATCATCAGGCCGGTGACCATGACGAGGACGGTGTAGAGGACGAGGCGGGACGCGCGCACCCGGACCCGGACCGCGGGGTCGAGGTTCTCGGGGGTCACGGTGGTGGCGGTCACTTCTTCGCCTCCGGGTCGACGTTGTAGAACACCACACCGGAGGTGAGCTTGAAGATCAGTCCGGTCGCGATGAGGATCAGGACGAAGAGCACCCACAGGAGCGCGGAGGCGTAGCCGTAGCGGCCGAGCGCGAAGTACTCCGCGAACACGTGCATCATGTACATGTAGTTGGTCTGCGGGATCGCGGTGACGCCTGCGGGGGTGGGGTTGGGCGCGATCAACAGCGGCATGATCGTCTGCACCGAGGCGATCATCCCGGTCACGGCCTGGAACAGCAGCACCGGCGACAGCAGCGGCACGGTGATGCTGCGGAAGGTCCGCCAGGCGCTCGCGCCGTCGATCCGGGCCGCCTCGTGCAGCTCGCGGGGCACGTCCTGGAGCCCGGCCAGAGAGATGATCATGACGTTTCCGGCGCCCCACAGCACCGCCATCAGGATCACGTAGCGGGCGTACGGATCGTCCAGCCAGGCGACGGCGTCGATGCCGGCGAGGTTGAGGACGCCGTTGGCGGCACCGGAGTCACGGTTGAAGAGCGTCTTGAAGACGAGGCCCGCGCCGACCGGCGGTACCACGGCCGGCAGATAGAGCAGGGTGCGCCACAGTCCGCGGGCCCTGATCGGGCGGTTGACCAGGACCGCGAGCCCGAGCCCCGCGACGATCGACAGCGGCACCGAGGTGAGGGCGAACACGCCGGCCCGGCTCAGCGAGTCCCAGGTCACCGGGTCGGACAGCAGTTCACGGTAGTTGTCGAAGCCGACGAAGCTCCAGTGCGGGGAGATCCCGTCGAAGGTGGTGAAGCTCAGCCACAGCGCGTACGCCATCGGTCCGACGGTCAGCAGCAGGAAACCGATGATCCAGGGCGAGGTGAACAGGTAGAACGCCCGGTGCCGGCGGGCGGTGATGGAGGTCCGGGGGACGCCTTTGGAGCGGAGGGCACTGGTGGGGGTGCCGGACCGGGGCCGCCGCACGGCTTCCGGGATCTGACTGACTGTCATCCCACCTGCTCCTTACCGCGCTTCAGCTGTTCGTTGACCGACGAGTTGAGTCGTCCCGCGAGGGTGTCGACGGAGATGCGGCCGTTCATCGCGGCCGGCATGACCTGGTTGAGGAGGGCTTCGAGCGCGTCCCACTTGGCGTAGGGAGTGAACGGTGTCACCGAGAAGTGCTTCAACTCGGCCTCCTGCACCCTGAAGACGCGTTTTTGGTACTCCTCCTTCTGCGGCATCAGCGGGCGCAGCGACTTCAGCGTCGGGATCCCCCAGCCGCCCGCCGCGCGCGCCTTGGCCGGGCCCTCGCCGAAGAACCACTCGAAGACCCGCCAGGCGGCGTCCTTGTTCCGCGCCTTCTTCGGCATCCACATGCCCGTGCCCGCCTGGCAGGAGCTGAGCCGCGGGCCCCCTTCGAAGACGGGGGCGGGGGCGAGGCGGGACACCTCCGCGATCTTCGGCTCGGCGTTGATCATGCCGCCCAGCCAGTAGCCGCTGCCCGACATGGCCATCCGGTTCGCGACATAGGTGGGCCCGTCCCAGGCGTCCGGGTTGGGCTGGATGAGGCTCGGCCCGACTCTGGCCTTGGCGTAGTCCACGTACCAGGTCAGGGCCCTGCGGGCCTCGGGGGTGGTGAAGTCGACCCGGGTGAAGTCCTCGGAGAAGATGTTTCCGCCGGCTGCGGCGACCAGGTTCGTCAGGAGGATGACGATGTTCACGCCGTTGTAGCTGCCGCCATAGACGGTGGTCTGGCCGTTCTTCCGCTCGACCAGTTTCTTGGCCTTCTCCAGCCATTCCTCGTAGGTGATCGGCTCGGTCTCGGCGGGGTAGTCCACGCCCGCCCGGTCGAACTGGGCGGTGTTGTACCAGTACATGGAGTCCTGGGAGAAGTCCTTGGCCATGCCGTAGCGGGGTCCCTTGCCCTGGGCGGCGCCGTCGTACCGCCACAGGTCGTTGACCGGATCGAGGTCCTCGACCCTGAGAACGGTGGACTTGGCGAAGTACGGGTCCAGGTCCTCGGCGACGCCCCGGGCCGCGTAGAACGGCGCGTCCAGGGCGCCGACGCCGCGCACCAGGTCCGGCGGGTTGCCGCTGGTGAGCATCGCGATCAGCCGGGTGATGTCGTCCTGCACCACGGTGATCCTGATGCCGAGTTCCTTCTGAGCCTGCTGGATCAGCTCCGGGGCGATGTCGTCGAGCTTGGCCATCATCGTGATGCTCTCCCCGCCGCCGGTCGCGGCGCCCGCCACCCGCAGGGCACAGCCGCTCAGCGCTGAGGCGCCGACCGCCGCGCCTCCCGCCGACAGGGCGAGGAATCGGCGGCGGCCCATCGAAGCACCGACACGAGGGCGCATGAACGCACCACCTCCCACTTCCTTGTTCGATATTCCGACCCGAGATCGAGCCGGTTCCCCAGCGTCCTGGACAACCGGTTGTCAGGCAGTGGGGCAGAGCTTCTTCCTGTCCGGAAACCGCGTCAAGAGCCTTGACGAACTTTCGAAAAGACTGTGTAACCTCGGGGTCACGAGCCGCCTGGTCGAACGGGACCGGCGACACGCGCTCTGATCTGCGAAGGCAACGGGGGACGTGACAGCGTTTCCGGCGCACCATCGTGGGAACCGGTTGTCGAGAGCTTGTCGAGATGATTGCCGATCCGGGCCGGTCCGCGCCGGTCAGGGCAGATCAGCGCTCCGAGGGCGCCACCGGGCGCCATCCGGGCGCCCCGGTAAGCGATTTCACGACATCCGGGCCCGCACGGCACCCCGCCGGACCGCGCCGGACCGACTCCCCCGCCCATCCTGCCGATTGACCGCCCGTCTCCGCCAGATCTACGGTAGAAGACGCTTTCTGAAAATGTTTCCACCCAGTGTGTCAGGAGAGACATGCCCAGCCCTCAGCCCCCCAGGGCCGTGTTCGCGATGGATCCCGTGCACCTCCCCCTGCTGTTCCCGCCGCCGCTCATGACCCGGTTGACCCGGGCGGCCGAACTCGATCCCGCACTCGTCGTACGGGACTTCGCCGATCCCGCCGCGGCGGACGCCCTGGCGCGGGCGGAGGTGCTGATCACCGGCTGGGGCTGCCCCCGCCTCGACACCGGCGTCCTCGCCACGGCACCCCGGCTGCGCACCGTCCTGCACGCCGCCGGCTCGGTCCGCTCCCTGGTCGGCGAGGCCCTGTGGGCACGCGGCATCACGGTCTCCAGCGCGGTCACCGGCAACGCCCTGCCGGTCGCGGAGTACACCCTCGCGATGATCCTGCTCGCCGGGAAGGACACCTTCACCCACCGCGAGCGCTTCCGCGCCGACCACACCTACCCGTCGCCCGCCGAGACGGCGGCCACGGGCAACGTCGGCCGTCGGATCGGCGTCATCGGCGCCTCCCGGGTGGGCCGCCGACTCCTGGAGCTGCTGGAGCCGTTCGACTTCTCGGTCCTGCTGCACGACCCCTACGTCAGCCCCGCCGAGGCCGCCGCCCTGGGCGCCGAACTCCTGCCGCTGGAGGACCTGCTCAGACACAGCGACATCGTGACCCTGCACGCCCCGGACATCCCCGAGACCTACCGCATGCTCGACGCCGGGCGGCTTGCCCTCATCCGGGACGGCGGCGTCCTCGTGAACACCTCCCGGGGCGCCCTCATCGACCCCGACGCCCTCACCGGCGAGCTGGTCTCCGGCCGGCTGCACGCCATCCTCGACGTCACCGAACCCGAGCCGCTGCCCGCGGGTTCCCCGCTCTACCGACTGCCCAACGTCTTCCTCACCCCGCACATCGCCGGCTCCCTCGGCAACGAACTGGAGCGCCTCGGCCGCATCGTCGTCGAGGAACTGGAACGCCTGGTCGGGGGCCTGCCACCGGCCCACGAGGTACGCCTCTCGGACCTGGCACGGGTCGCGTGAGAGCGGTGCGAACCAGCCCGGGCACCCGGAGGAAACAACCGGAAACAATGGGATACGGTTTCACCACCGGCGTGGCACAGCAGACGTTCCACGGACTGAGGCAGGGTCCATGAGGTGCGCCCCGTCCTGCTGGTCCTCCCGGCCCTCGGGCGAGTCGGTCGCAACGGTGAAGGAGCCGCAACGGTGAGTCAGCGCAAGGCGTCGGGCGACGCCGGACGGGCCACCATCCGCGATGTCGCGGAACAGGCGGGTGTCTCGGTCGCGAGCGTGTCGCGCGTCCTGTCCGGCAACTACCCCGTCTCGGAGGACCTGCGCCGCCGGGTGATGAAGGTGGTCGGCGACCTGGACTACGTCACCAACGCGCACGCCCGCTCCCTCGCCGGCGGCGGTACGCCGACGGTCGCCATCCTCATCAACAACATCACCGGCGCCGCTTTCGCCCATGTCGCCAAGGGAGTCGAGAGCGCCGCCACCCTGCGCGGCTGGCTCTCCCTGGTGGGCACCACCGGCGACGACCCCGAACGGGAACTGGCGCTGGTGAATCTGATGCGCCAGCAGGGCGTGGCCGCGGTGGTCCTGCTCGGCGGTGCCTACGACTACGACGAGTACCAGCTGCGCATGGCCCGCTTCGCGCGCTCCCTGGACGCGGCCGACTCACACCTGGTGCTGGTCGGCCGGCCGCCCCTGGAGGGCGACGTGCCGGCGACGACGGTCGACTACGACAACGAGGGCGGCGCCTACGCGATGGCCAGCCACCTCCTGTCGGCCGGCCACCGCAGGATCCTGGTCCTGCCGGGCCATGCCGAACTCACCACCGCCCAGGGCCGTTTGAAGGGCGCCAGGCGTGCCTTCGAGGCATACGGCGTGCCCTTCGAGCCGGGCATGGTGCGGCACGGCCCCTACGACGACGACCACGGATACCAGGCGGTCGAGGAGAGCCTGCGCGAGGGCCTGGACTTCACCGCGGTGCTGGCCGGCACCGACGTGGTCGCCGCGGGCGCGACACAGGCGCTGCGCGCGGCCGGACTCCGGGTGCCCGAGGATGTCTCGATCGTGGGCTACGACGACATTCCCCTGGCCTCCCAGCTGACCCCTCAACTCACCACCGTGCACGTGCCGTACGAGGAGATGGGCCGGGTCGCCCTGCGTGCCGTCGCCGACCGGCGCGAGGGCCGCGGGGGGCGCCGCAAGGGCATCGACGGGGACCACCTGGTGCTGGGCACCCATGTCGTCGTACGGAACTCCGTGCGGCCGCCCGCCCCGCGTGCGTGACACGGCCGCAGCCATGCAGAACGTTTCGTAACCGTTTTCCCGAGGTTTTTGACGGCGACCGCAGAGACTCCCGGCGCCGTCCGTCGCGACATCGCCGACTCTGGTGCGTCCCCTCTGAACTGGGAAGTTTTTCCCCGGCACGATCACTGCCGACTGGCGTGCGCCGCTAACCCGGCGGACAGACCGGCGTAACAAAGTTGCCGCGCACCTCTTGCTATGGGCAGGCCCCTCGGCCTACCGTCCCAGCAACCGCTTACTACAGCTTCCGCTTGGCCGAACCCCCGCAACCGCGAGCCGATGGATTTCCGGCCGCCGTTCCCGGCCGACCCCGAGCCGTCACCCCTCTCCCCCTCCCTGAGCCCTACTTTCCGAAGGAACACGGTCAGATGAACTTCACCAGCCGCCGGAGAAGGTTCGCCCGCACCGCCGTAGCGGGACTCGCGCTGACAGGTCTGCTCTCCGCGTGCGGCGGAGGATCGGACTCGGGGGGCTCCGACTCCTCCGGCCCGGTCACCCTCCCCTTCTGGGGCTGGGCCAACGGTCAGGAGGCCGTCGTCAAGGCGTTCAACGCCTCCCACAAGGACGTCCGGCTGACGTACACGAAGGTCACCGACCAGCTGACCATGCAGAAGCAGCTGACCAACGCGGTGAAGGCCGGCAACGCCCCCTGTCTGGTGCAGAACACGGCCGAGTACGTCACGAGCTGGGTCTCGCAGGGCGCGCTCGCCGACATCACCCAGTACGTCGACTCCAGCAAGGACAGGTTCAACCCCGGTTCCTGGACGAGCACGCAGGTGCAGGGCAAGACGTACGGCGTGCCGACCAGCTCCGCGCCGAACTTCACGATCTACCGCACCGACGTCTTCCAGAAGTACGGCATCAAGGCCCCGACGACCTGGGACGAGTTCGTCGCCGCGGGCAAGGAGCTGAAGAAGCACGGCGTGAAGATCACCAACTTCGCGGGTGAGGACCCGAGCACCCTGGAGGTGCTCGCGATGCAGGCCGGGGCGCACTGGTACGCGATCGACGGCAACTCCTGGAAGGTGAACTTCCAGGACGAGGGCACCCTGAAGGCCGCGAAGGTGATCCAGGACATCATCGACAACGACCTCAACTCCAAACTGTCCTTCGCGGACTACGCGGCCGTGCAGCGCAACTACGACAACGGCGGCACGGCGACCCGGCAGATATCGACCTGGCAGATGGCCGGCATGGTGCAGAACTTCACCAAGTCCTTCGGCAAGTGGGCTCTCGCGCCCTGGCCGGCGTTCACCGGCGAGGCGGCCAAGACCCCGGCCGGCACCAACCTCACCGGCAGCGTGACCCTGGTGACCAAGGGCTGCGCGCACCAGGAGCAGGCCGCCGAGGCCGCGCTGTGGATGTCCACCGACACCGGCGCGGTCAAGACGATGGCGAGCCCGGAGACCGGCAACGGCGTGATGCCGGCGCTGAAGGACAGCGACACGTACGTGAGTGACGCGATCTCCGAGAAGCTGCTCGGCAAGAACTACGCGCCGGCCAAGAAGGTCGTCACCGACAGCCTGGGCACGGTGACCACCGACTGGGTCTACGGCCCCGACTGGACCGCGATGTTCACCGAGATGCAGAGCGGCTGGGCGAAGGTCGTCAACAAGGAGGAGAAGGTCACCGACCTCCTGGCACACATGCAGGAGTGGACGGTCAAGGACCTGAGGTCCCGCGGCATCAACGTCAAGGGCTGAGGCATCCGACGATGATTCGCTCCCTGCGCTGGAAGGGCGCCGCCTTCACGGTGCCCTTCCAGCTCGGCTTCGTCTTCCTGTACCTGATTCCGATCGGCTACGCCGTCTACCAGTCGCTGTTCAGGGTGCAGCAGTCCGGACTCGGTCTCGGCGGTTCCACGGAGGAGTTCTCCGGCCTCGACAACTACCAACAGGGCCTCACCGACTCGGCGTTCATGGGTTCGGTCGGGCGGGTGGTGCTGTTCGCCGTCGTGCAGATCCCGGTGATGCTGCTGGTCAGCCTGGTCCTGGCGCTGTTCCTGGACGCCGTCCACGCGCGGCTCGCGAGCCGGTTCCGGATCCTGCTGCTGGTGCCGTACATGATCCCCGGGGTGGTCGCCGCACTCGTGTGGATCAACCTCTACAGCCCCGACGTCGGTCCGCTGACGCCGCTGGGCGAGGTGTTCGGGTTCGACTGGAACTTCTTCACCCCGTCGATGGTGTGGCCGTCCATCGGCAACCTCCTGACCTGGCACGGCATCGGCTACAACATGGTGATCATCTACTCGGCGCTCCAGGGCGTGCCCCGTGAGCTGTTCGAAGCCGCGCGTCTGGACGGTGCCTCCGAGCAGCGGATCGCACTGAGCATCAAGATCCCGTATGTGCGGGGCGCGTTGGTGCTGACCGGGATGCTGTCGGTCATCCAGATGCTGCAGATCTTCAACGAGCCCGCACTGTTCCGCAACGTCACCCCGCAGACCGTCAGCGACAGCTTCACCCCGATCATGATCATCTACAACCAGGCGTTCAACGCCGGCAACTACCACTACGCCGCCGCCCTGTCGGTGCTGCTCGCCCTGATCCTCGGCGTCGCCTCCTTCCTGTTCTACCGGCTGACCTCGAAGGAGGTGGACTGATGCTGATGACCGACAACGGCACCAAGCAGCAACCGCGTTCGCTGCGGCGGCTGACCGGCCCGGATCCCGCCGCGCGCGGTCGCGGCGGGCAGCGCTTCCTCCTGGTCGGGCTGATCCTGGCCAGCGTCTACAGCCTGTTCCCGGTGTGGTGGCTGGTCGTCGCCTCCACCAAGGACCGCACGGGGCTCTACCAGTCGAACGGGCTGTGGTTCTCCGGCTGGCACCTCTGGGACAACCTGCATCAGCTGTTCACTTACGAGAACGGCATCTTCCTGCGCTGGACGGCCAACTCGTTCCTGTACGCGGGCGTCGGCTCCCTGGGCGGCACTCTGCTCGCCCTCGCCACCGGCTACGGTCTGGCCCGCTTCGACTTTCCCGGCCGCAACCTGGTGTTCGCGTGCGTGGTGGGCTCGTTCCTGATCCCGATCGCCCTGCTCACGCTCCCGCTGTACCTGCTCTTCTCGGAGATCGGCCTGGTCGACACGGTCTGGGCGATGCTGATCCCCTGCCTGATCAACCCGTTCAGTGTGTACCTCGCGAAGGTGTACACGGAGGCCACCATCCCCTTCGAGCTCCTCGAGGCGGCCCGTATCGACGGCGCCGGAGAGCTGCGGATCTTCTTCAGCATCGTGCTGCGGATGATGACGACCGGCGGCGCGACGGTTTTCCTGCTCGCGTTCGTGAACACCTGGAACGCCTTCTTCCTGCCGTTGACCGTGCTGCGCGGCGAGGAGAACTGGACCCTGAACCTGGGCCTGTACAACTGGTCCGGCAAACGCCTGGAGTCCGGTGTCGACCTGACGAGTCTCGTCCTGACGGGCGCGCTGCTGTCCATCGTGCCGATGGCGATCATGATGGTCGCGATGCGCCGCTACTGGCGGACGGGCGTGACGCTGGGAGCCCTCAAGTGACCGTGTTCCAGGGAGCCTTGACGTGACCCGTCTGATCAACCCCGTCATCCGCGGCTTCGCCCCGGACCCGTCCATGGTGCGGGTGGGCGAGTGGTACTACGTGGCGACGAGTTCCTTCGAGTGGTTCCCCACGATCCCGATCCACCGCTCCCGGGACCTGGCGCACTGGGAGTACGCGGGGCATGTGCGAGCGGCTGCCCCCGGCGGCTCACTGGCCGGGGTCCCCGACTCGGGCGGCATCTGGGCGCCGTCGCTGAGCTGGGACGGGGAGCGGTTCTGGGTGACGTACTCGATCGTCCGCTCGGTCGGCACGCCGTACTTCGACACGGACACGTATGTGTGTACGTCTCCCACGCTCGGCCTCGCCGACGCGGGGGCGCCCCCCTCGGGGCCGGACGGCGAGTGGACCGCGCCGCGCCGGGTGGCGAGCCACGGTTTCGACCCCGCGCTCTTCCACGAGGGGGGCAGACTGTGGCTGTTGAACCTCCAGAACGACCACCGCCCGGACGGCAGGCGCTTCGCCGGGATCGTCCTGACCGAGCTGGACCGGGACACACTGAGTCCGGTCGGCGGCACACACCTGCTGCTTCAGCAGGAACGGCTCATCGAGGGGCCGAAGTTGGTCCGGCGCGAGGACTGGTACTACCTGGTCCTGGCGGAAGGCGGCACCGGGTTCGAGCACGGGGTACGGGTGGCACGGGCTCGTGAGCTCACCGGCCCGTACGAGCTCGACGACCGTCCTCTGCTGACGTCCCGGGACGACCCGTCGCTGCCGCTGCAGAAGGCGGGCCACGGTGAGCTGGTGCGAACGCCGGGCGGTGACTGGGTGTTGAGCCATCTCACGGCCCGCCCGGTCGGCACGCCCGACGGTCCGCGCTGCCCGCTCGGCCGCGAGACGGCGATCCAGGCGGTGACCTGGGACGCGGAGGGCTGGCCCCGGATGCGGCACGGGGGGTGGCATCCGGCGGTCGAGGTCGATGTCGATGCGGATGCCGATGCCGACGTAAGCGAGGCACGCGACGTACGCGAGGAAGGCGAGGCACCGACGAATTCGGCCGCCCCTCGGTCTCGGCCCCAACTACCGGACCACACCGACCCGTTGGGCTGGCCCTGGAGCTCACTGCGCACCGCGTCCGACCCCTCCTGGGCGGACGCCACGACCCGGCCCGGCTGGATCCGGTTGCGCGGCCAGCACGGACCCGAGTCGCGCTGGGCGCACAGCCTGCTCGCCCAGCGCGTCACCGAGCACCGGGCCGAGGCGGAGGTCACCGTCGAGGCGAGTCCACGCACCTTCACGCAGGCCGCCGGGCTGGTGCTCTGGTACAACACCGAGGCCTATCTCGCCCTCGACCTGACCTGGGCGGAGCCCGAGAGTGAGGGGCAGCGGGGGCAGCAGTGGCGCGGGGAGGGCCGTACGGTCCTCAGTCTGGTCGCGCGGGAGGAGTTCGGGACCCGGCAGATGGCCGTGGTCGACGTCGACCCGGCGGGGCCGCTGACCCTCGGGGTGACGGTCGACGGTGCGCAGGCCCGGTTCTGGTACGTCCGGGGCGGCGTGCGGACATCGGTGGGGCCGCCGCTGGACTTCACCACACTCTCCGACGACTACGGGTCCAAGCTGCGCTTCACCGGCTCGATGGCCGGCATCCATGCCGTGGACCTCGTCGACGCGGCGTTCTCGGCCGACTTCGCCGGGTTTCGGCTCACCTGCCGGTAGTGGCCCGCCGTACCAACCCTCGGCCGTTCGAGGTTTCGAAAGTTCTGGGCCGTGAAGACCTGCGAAGTCCGGCCCCTTCCCGACTTCGCGCGGTGAACCTAGGGTAGGAAGCGCTTACTGTTTCCGCTCTGGTCGAAACTTTTCATGGCCCTCGGGCGGGCCGGAGAGGTGGTTCCCGATGGTCCGTACGGGGAGTGCGAGTGTGGCGGCCGGGCCGACCCTTGCGGTCGTGGCCCGCGAGGCCGGGGTGTCCGTGCCGACCGCCTCCAAGGTGGTCAACGGCCGCGAGGACGTGGCTCCCGAGACCCGTCGCCGGGTCACGGAGGCTTTGGACCGGCTCGGCTACGTGCGCAGACCCAGGTTCGACGCGGCGAAATCGTCGGGGCTGGTCGATCTGGTCGTGCACTCGCTGGACAGTTCCTGGTCGGGGGCGGTGTTGCACGGCGTGGAGGCGGCGGCCCACGACGCGGGGCTGGAGGTGGTCGTGTCGGCGGGCCTGACCCGGACCCGGGCCAGCCGCCCCGAGCGCGGCTGGCTCGACAAGCTCATCGCCCGCGGCTCCTCCGGCGTGCTGTTCAACCTGGCCGAGCTCACCGAGTCGCAGTACGCCTGGCTCGACCAGCACAGCATTCCGTACGTACTGATCGACCCGGTGCTGGAACCTCCGGCGGGCGTGGTGTCGGTCGGGGCGGCGAACTGGCAGGGCGGGGTGACCGCGACCGAGCATCTGCTGGCGCTGGGCCATGAGCGGATCGCCGTGATCGCGGGCCATCAGCGCAAGATGTGCAGCAGCGCCCGGGTCGCGGGCTACCGCTCGGCGCTCGCGTCCGCCGGGGTCCGGCACCGCCCCGAGTACGTTCGTCACGCCGGCTTCGACGAGAGCGTCGCCCGCCGCCGCATGCTGGAACTCCTCGACCTGCCCGAGCCGCCCACCGCCGTCTTCGTCTGCTCGGACCGCATGGCGCTCGGCGTCTACGCGGCCCTGTTCGAGCGGGGGTTGCGGGTTCCGCAGGACATGAGCGTCGTCGGCTTCGACGACCTCCCCGAGGCCGGCTGGCTCACTCCGGCCCTCACGACGGTCCGGCAGCCGCTGTCGGAGATGGCGGCGACGGCGCTACGACTGCTGGTCCGGATGATGGAAGGCGACCGCCCGGAAAGCACCCGTACGGAACTGTCGACGCGGTTGGTGGAGCGGGCGAGCACGGCGGGCGTCGGTGCGGCGGGGGTCGGAACAGCCTCGATCGGTACGGCGGGTGGACGGCAGGAAATCGGGGTGGGCGGGGCGGCGCTCGGGCGGTAGCCTCCCGCGCTTGTCACTGCCAAGACGTCGTCGAACGGTGTCCTGGAACGCGACGTGACCGTGGGTGAGGTCCGCGGTGTGCTCTGGTGCCCGGCCTTCCGGCTCCGACCGCGCGCCTCTGGTGCTGAGGGGGCGCGGTGGCGGCAGGCACGCACATCTCGGGGCGTGCCTAGAGACGCGGCGCCCCCGTCGCCGACATCACCAGCGAGTACAGGGACGTGGTGGCGGTGATGAACAGGCGGTTGTTCCTCGGGCCGCCGAAGGTGATGTTGGAGACGCGCCCGGGCACGCGCAGCCTGCCGATGAGGGTTCCGTCGGGGGCGTAGCAGTGGACGCCGTCGTCCAGGGCGGCGGCCCACAGGCGGCCCTCGTCGTCGAGGCGGATGTTGTCGAAGTGGACGTCGCCGCGTGCTTCGGCGAAGACCTTCCGGTCGGCGAGCGTGTCGTCCTCGCGGATGTCGAACACGTCGATCCGGGCGCTCCGCGAGTCGGAGACGTACAGCTTCTTCTCGTCGGGCGACAGGATGACGCCGTTGGGTCCCTCGAAGCCGTCGGCGGCGAGGTGCACCTCGCCCGTCGCGGGGTCGATCCGGTACACGTTGCACGCGCCGATCTCGGACTCGGCGCGATGACCCTCGTAGTCGCTGATGATGCCGAAGTCCGGGTCGGAGAACCAGATCGTGCCGTCGGAGCGTACGACGGAGTCGTTCGGGCTGTTGAGCCGCTTGCCGGCGTACCGGTCGGCGAGGACGGTCACGGTCCCGTCGGGCTCGGTGCGGGTCACGCGGCGGTTGCCCTGCTCGCAGGTGACCAGGCGGCCCCGCCGGTCGACGGTGTTGCCGTTGCTGTGGCCGGCCGGGGTGCGGAAGACGCCGACGGTGCCGGTGGCCTCGTCCCAGCGCAGGATGCGGTCGTTCGGGATGTCGCTCCAGACCAACTGGCGCCAGGCCGGGAGGTACACCGGCCCCTCGGCCCAACGGCAGCCGTCGTACAGCACCTCCAGCCTGCTGTCGCCGTTCGCCCAGCGTCCGGCGCTGAAGTGGTCGTCCAGGATCTCGTACGGGCCGTTGGCGGGCATGACGTCCTCTCCGAAGGGTGGACTCACATGTAAGCAGTGGATGACATCGACCGCCGGTTGATCGGGCTGCTCCAGCGGGACGCCACCCCGTCGTACGCCGCACCGGGCAGGGCGGTGAGCGTGCCGACGGGCGGCGCGCACGAGCCGCGTGAGTCATCCGGGCCACGACGGTGTGTGCGGCGGGACCGCCGGGCCGATGGGCGCGGGCGTATCCCCCGGTGTCGGGTCATCCAGCGGTGAGAACGTGCGCCCACGGCTCGTCGATGTCGGCCAGCCCCAGTACGGCGACCACGTTGTCGAGCATTCCGGCGCCGAACCATTGCCGCACGGCGTCGTCGTCGCCCAGCAGCTGCCGAACGGTGTCCACTTGCTTGGCGTAGCACCGGCGCACGGCCTGAGCTACGAGCGGCTCGCCGGCGGCACAGTTCGCGTGCATGAGGAAACGCAGGATGTTCCGGTCCGCGACGAGCGCGGCGTAGGCGCCGCGCGCCGCATCCAACGCCGCCTCGGACGTCGGCTCTGCCCCACCCGACGCCAGCGAGTGCGCGACCAGGGTTTCGGTCATCACGACGGACACGTGGTCGACCGCCGCCGCGAACAACGCTTGCTTGTTCGGGTACAGGCGATAGAGATACGGCTGAGAAATGCCGACCCACTCGGCGATCTCGTGTGTCGTCGTCCCGTAGAAACCCTTTTGCGCGAAGCAGTCGATCGCGGCGGCCATGATGGCCCGACGTCGTTCGTCGCTCTTCGTGCTGGTACCGGCGGCGGGCATGGGCGTCAGTCAAACACGGCTCCCCTCAGCTTCCAAAAGTCACGCTGCGGTCGGGGGCGGACGGTACGTCGTGCGGTGTGAGCGCCTCGATCGCCACCAGCGGGTTCCAGTAGTCCAGGTAGTGGGTGATGAGCGCGTCGTCATCGGTGCGGACGACGGAGATGCACGTCTGCTCGTACGGCTTGCCGGTCGGCCGTGCGGTGCCTGTCGAGCGGAATTCGGCGATCACGAGACTCGGATCGACCGTCTCGTGGAACACCAGGTCGACGAACTCGACGTCAAAGGTCTCGGGAAAGTTACTCATGTGCGCGACCAGTGCGTCTCGCCCCGACACCCGCCGAGGTACACCGGTCGGCGCGAACGGGAACTCGAGCACCGCGTCCGGGGCGAACAGCGTCACCCATTCGTCGACGCGTCCTGCGGCGGTAAGGCGCAGATGCTCGGCCACGGTGTGCTGGGCGGCGGCGCGGCGGTTTGCGTCGTCTTCCTTGACTGGCATGCCCACTCCTTCATTAGTGGTCGACCTATAACCTACCAGCCCGCCGCTCTGCCCTGGTGGAGAAGGCTGCCGTACATCGGCGCGCGCGAGTGGTTCTCAGGTCTTCCTGTTCCGCGCCCCTGACCAGTGCCGGCCGAGCGAGAACTACTTACGGACTCGGCCCCACGGCTTGAAGACCGAGAGCACCATCGCGAAACTCAGCAGCACCGTGGTCGTCCTTGTCTGCGGAGTGAGTGAGGTACGGGTCAGGTCCGGTCGATCAAGCGCGGGAGACCGCTTGAGATCTTTGATGGCTGGGGTATGGCGGACGGTTGCGACCCCACGCATCCCGCACCGTCAAGGGTCTCTGGACCGAATGCGACGCCGACATGGCTCGCCCGGCCGGGTACCGGCCGCGATGTCAACGGGCTACGCACGCCACAGCCAGGTGGCCCGCTCATACAGCGGCTCGAAGCCGACGCGCACCATGTTGCGCAGCGACGAGTTGTGTTCACCGGGACCTTCCACGCCAGTCTCGGCGACGAGCCATCGACAGCCCTCAGCCGTGGCCGCCCGGACGCGAGCGGTGAGCAGTGCCGACTGGGCGCCACGGCCGCGCGCTTCGGGGAGCGTCGCCCCGCCGAACATGTCGGCGCACTCCCCGTTCAGGAAGACACTCCCGACCGCGACGATCCGCTCCCCCGCCCAGACCGCGTACTGCCGCCAGTTCGCCTTGCCCACGCATGACGCGGCCATCTCGATCATGTCCGGGGTGGTGAATCCGAAGGTGGTCATCATGACCGTGGCACACTCCCGGGCCTGGTGGGCTTCGACGACGCCGACGCGCCAACCCGGATCCAGCGCGGCACTGTCGACGGCGGTGCGCAACGTGTCGATGTCGCAGCCCAGCTTGGTGAATCGACTGCCCTCGGCGAGGCCGAGGCTCGCGGCGGTGGCGGCCCAGTCCCGCGGCAGCAACGGGGGAGCGATCACGAGCGAGCCCTGCGACACACCCCGCCCCCGATAGAAGTCACACACCCGGACCAGGTCGTCGACGGTGATCGGACCGTCGACGCCGAACCCGCCCGCCCGGTTGAAGAAGTGGCTCGGGTCCTCCCGGATGGCCAAGGCCCGCGTCGAGCCGACGTGCAACGAGCCGAGGCCCAAGGCCTCCCGCACGGACGTCGGCGCGCTGGTCGCGAAGTCGGCGTAAGCCATGATCTCGGTCAGCTCGGCGAGGCCGGGCGGCACGGTGGTCGTCATTCGTGGTCCTCCCGAGCTTGGCGGTGATGAGGAAGACGGGTCCCAACTTCCCTCAGGAGGTGAGGACTTCCAGCGCGGCGGCGTGCACACCGGGCGCGGCGGCGAGGTAGCTCCCGCCGGCCAGTTCCCACGGCTTGCCCTCGAAGTCGGTCACGACGCCTCCGGCCTCCTGGACCAGCAGTACGCCGGCCGCGTGGGACCGGACGTTGTCGAACTGCCAGTGCAGGTCCATCCGGCCCGCGGCGACCTGGGCGAGCTGATGGGTCACCGGTACGGAGACCCGCACGTACAGGGCGGAGTTCGTCATCGCGGCGAAGGCGGAGCCCATCCGCTGCGCGAGCTCGGGGTCGTGCCCCGGCTGGGCCTGGCCCGTCCCGGCCAGTGCGCCGTCCAACGACGTCTTGGCCGAAACCCGCAGCCGTACACCGTTGAGGAACGCCCCGCCGCCCTCGGTCGCGGTGAACATCTCGTCGAGGACCGGGAAGTAGACCACCGCCAGCACCGGGCGGCCGTCACGGACGAGGCTCACGCCGATGTTCCAGTCGGGCATGCCGTGCACGGCGTTGACGTTGCCACCGACCGGGTCGATGAGCCACCACTCACCCGTGGCCAGCGGACCCGATCCGTGTTCGTCGTTGAGCCAGCCCGCGCTCGGCAGGGCCTCGGTCAACGCTGGGCGCAACGTGTCGACAACGGCCGCGTCATTGGCCTGAAGGCTCGCGAGCAGTTCGGGGAGACCGGGCTGACGGGACTCGGTGGAATAGCGCGTCATCATCCGGGCGCCGGCGTGACGGACGGCGGCGACGGTGGCGGCAAGCAGTTCCTGGCTCATGGGATGCTCCTGAAGTGAGTTGATCGAAGTGGATCTATATCTGGTTAAGATTTACTTTTATGCAATTGGACTTGAATCTGCTGACCGTGCTGGACGCCCTGCTCGAAGAGGGCAGCGTGATGGGCGCGGCCGAGCGGCTGCATCTGTTGCTGCGGGTGCCGACGGAGAGCCCCGTCGACACCGACGAGATCACCGCCTGCTGACCGCACCGTCTACTGCGCCAACGGCAGGGCCACGACACCGGGAAAGCCAGGGGTCTCGGCTTCGTCGAGCATCGCCGCGGCGACGGTTTCCCGGCTGACCTTCGCACCGAGGTCGAAGGCGGGCCCGGCCTCCAGGCCGACCGTGCGCCGACGGGGGCTTTCCGGCCCGTCGGCGAGCATCCCGGCGTGGAAGACGGTGCCCCCGGCCGCAAGAACCGTGTGGTCGGCTTCGACCTTGTCCGCGAGCCGGGCGCCCAGCACCGTGGCGAGCACACCCGCGCCCTCCCCCGCCACGTCGGCCGACGGGCCCGTGCCGTAGGCGCCGAGCCAGATGACGCGCCGCGGGCCGGCGGCGACGACGGCCCGGGCACCGGCCAGGAGAGTCCCGGCCCGGTCCGTGCCGAGCGCGGAAAGGACCACGGAATCCGCGTCCACGACGGCGGCGATACTGGCCGCGTCGTTCACGTCGCCCGCCACTTTGCGCAGGTTCGGGGAGTCGGGCAGGACGATCCGCTCGGGATCACGCGCGATGGCGGTCACGGTGTGGCCACGTCGCAGCGCCTGTCGGGTGAGGGCCATTCCGGTCTGCCCGGAGGCCGCGAGGACGGTGAGGTTCATGCCGAGAACGCTAGGGAGACCATCACTTAACATCAAGTGCAAATAACTGACTTGATGAGTTACCCAAACGCAATCAGCTCGGCGGGCAGTAGAGCGGCAGCGGACATGGCGGCGGACACGTGCGGAACGCGATGCGCCGCCTGCCTGGCTGAATGCATATGAGTAAATCTCTCATTGACTAAATTGCATTTGAGGCAAGCGGCAGCTGCTCCTAGTGTCGAGACGTGCCTCTGGGCCGTACCTCGCTGAGAAGGAAAGCCCCTCACACCGCATCGGCACTCACTGCCGAACCAGGCAATTCAACTCCCGCTTCATGAGCCTTCAGACGCGCTGCCCGTCTCGGCGGCGACTCAGGCACCCCCGTCCGCGACGCGAAGGAGTAAAGAAGTTGTCCACGAAATTCACGGTGATCGTCGGCGGCGGCCTGGTAGGGCTCACAGCCGCGGCCTCCCTCAAACTCATCGGCCACGAGGTCATCGTGCTGGAACAGGCGCCGCGCATTCGAGCCGTCGGCGCCGGCATCGGCCTGTGGGCCAACGCGCTGCGAGAGTTCGACCACCTCGGCATCGGCCCGGCAATCCGCGACATGGGCATCGAACAGAACACGTGGTTCTTCAGCCCTGCCGGCGATCCGGTCCGCGCTCCTGGTTACACCGACAGCGATCATCGGTTCCTCCTCGTCCCGCGCCCCGAGTTGAACAACCTCTTGGCCGACACCATCGGCCGCGACCGAATCCGCCTCGACGCCCACGTGACCGGATACACCGAGACCGGATCGGATGTCGTCGTGCACCTCGCCAACGGCGAGACACTTCGCACCGATCTCCTGATCGGCTCGGACGGCGTCCACTCGAACGTGCGCAAGCAATTGGTGCCGGGGAGCGACGTCGTAACGCACTTTGGCCACTACGCCTGGCGAGCGATCGTGCCGACCGGCAAACAAGCCTCAGAGGCCACCGTGCTCACCGTCGGCCACCGCCGAACCCGCGGCGGGTACGCGAGTATCGCTCGTGATCGGACCATGTGGATGGTCAACCAGTTCGATGCCGGACCACTCACCGGAAGCAAGCGCGAACGGGCACTGGAACGCGCACGGAATCTGGCCGAGGCGGGATGGAACGACGAACTTTTGTCCCTGATCGCCGAAACACCGGAGGAATCCATCCTGGAGAACCAGGTCACGCTGGTCCCGGAACTGCCCCGTTGGACCAGCACGCGCGTCGCTCTGATCGGCGACGCCGCGCACGGACTGTCCCCCCACATCGCTTCCGGCGGCACTCTCGGCATCGAAGACGTCGGCGTCCTGCGCAGCAACCTGACAGCCGAGGCCGAACTGGAAAAGGCCCTCACGACCTACGAGCGCGCCCGCAGCGCCCGCTTCGACACGGTCCGCGAGCATTCCGCCGCCGTCGAACATGCCGGCGACGCTGTCGAATTCGCGCAACGCTACGCCGCCTTCAGCCGCTGGATGCTCACCACGGCACCCGCCACCTGACACACCGGCCGACGCAAGAATCAGGGAATCACCCGTGAATTTCCGTACCGTACACCGAGGGGCGAGTAGCAGATGCCGGACTGGATAAATCTCACGGAGTCGTTGATAGCGTCGCCCGCACTCTACGCCGTACTCATCGCGGTGTCCTTACTCGACTCTTTCCTCCCGTTGATCCCGAGTGAACCCGTCGTGATCCTCGCCGGTATCGCGGGCGCAACCGGACAGACGAACATCATGCTTGTCATCGCCGCCACGACAGTCGGCGCCTTTCTCGGCGACCTCGTTCCCTACGCCATCGGCCGGTTGATGGGGGAACGCGTATTGAAGCGCCTGCCAGTCGGCACCAAACGCCGGAAGGCGTACAACTGGTTCAAGCGCGAACTTGAATTACGCGGCGGTTTTGTACTCGTCTCCACGCGATTCATTCCGGTCGGACGCTATCTCGCCACGGGAACTGCGGGAGTGGTGAGATACCCACTGCGCAGGTTCATGCTGTACGTTGCGATTTCGACCTCCACATGGAGTTCCTATACCGCACTGTCGGGATACCTCGGTGGCGTCTTCTTCCAGGAGAATACGCTTCTTGCTATTGCCGTCGGCGTCGGGCTCGCGTTCGCGGTGACCGGTGCGGTGGAGTTCTCACGATATGTTCGGCGCCGTAGGAATCCTGTCAAGCCGGACGATATCGTCGCCGAATATCGTTGAGCGCGGAGCTTTCAGGGAACCGCTCCCGCCCGGGCAGGGTGCGCCCTTCCCGCAGCCGGCCGACGGGGACGTCCGGCCCGGCGAGGGCCGCGTGGCCTTCCGGTGACGTCCGATTCGTTCAAGACTCCCCGTTCGAGCGCCGCCTACGGTGGCCGTATGAGTCCACGATTCGATGCCATCGGCCTGGTGGCCTCCGACATGGCCGCCTCCGTCACCTTCTACCGCCGACTCGGCTTCGCCTTCCCCGAGGGCGCCGAGGACGCGCCACATGCCGAGGCCGAGCTGCCGGGCGGACTGCGGCTGTTGCTCGACACGGAGGAGACCGTGCGCTCCTTCCTTCCCGGGTGGCAGCCGCCGGCCGGGGGCGGGCGCGCCTCGCTCGCGCTGCGGTGCGACAGTCCGTCCGAGGTCGACTCCGTGTACGAGACCCTGGTCGACGCCGGTCACCACGGTGAGCTGAAGCCGTGGGACGCCTTCTGGGGGCAGCGGTACGCCGTGGTGCTCGACCCGGACGGCAACGGCGTCGACCTGTTCGCGCCGCTACCCGGAGCGGGCCAGTAGACGACTGAGCGGCATTCCCGCCAACTCCCGTACCTCCCGTGCCAGATGGGCCTGGTCCGCGAACCCGGACCGGGCCGCCGTCTCCGCGAACGGGACCCCGGCGCGGGCCAGCGCGAGGGCGCGTTGCAGTCGGAGCACCCGGGCGAGTGTCTTCGGGCCGTAGCCGAAGGCCGTCAGGGAACGGCGGTGCAACTGGCGGGCGCCGAAGCCGAGTTCGTCGGCGGTGGCGGCGACCGGGCGGCCCCTGTCGAGGGCGGTGACGAGCCGTCGTAGGAGCGGGTCCGGGGGTTCGGCGGCGGCGGCCCAGCGCAGGGCCACCTCCTCCAGGCCGCTCGCCGGGTCGGCGGCCGCGTTCACCTGCGCGGTGAGCCGCCGCACCTCGGCGGCCGGGCGCAGGTCGGACAACGGCACGCGCCGGTCGCGCAGCTCGTGCGCGGGGACTCCCAGGAGGGCGGGCGCGGTGCCGGGGTAGAAGCGGACTCCCGCCCAGCCGCTCGGCCCGCCCGTGGGGACGTACGCGCGCGTGTCGGGTCCGGCGACCAGGAGCCGGCCCTCGTTCCACAGCAGGTCCATGCACCCGTCGGGCAGGACGGACGCCGGTCCGGAGCCGGACGGGGTGTTCGTCCACACCACCGCCCCGGCCTGCCGGGACGCCCGCTCCGTGTACACGTGAGCCAGGCTACGCCGTCGGCAGACCGGTCACCCGGCCCCCCGTTTACCGCGCCACCACCGACGTCGCGGGCCGCGCCCCGCGCCCAGAACCCCACGCCCCGGGGCTTCGACTGGTTGCCAGTGCCGCGGCAGGCGCTAGGAACCCTCCGGCTTGTGCGGCGGGTGGGGGTTCTTCACGTGCGTGCGCAGGCGGGAGGTCAGGTCCTCCGGGGGCAGGAAGCGGGACCAGCGTTCCGGGAACTCGGAGGGCATGTCGGGGTCGTCGGGGTCGTAGGGGGCGTTGGGGTCGGTTTCGCGGGCCGCGGTGGCGCGGGCGACGTACTCGGCGACCTGGGCCTCGCGCAGGCGTTCGTTGGCGGCGCGGGCCGCGGCCGTCGCGGCGGCCGGCCAGACCCGGTCGATGGCCGCGTTGACCGCGGCGCCGACCAGGACGGCGAACGCGGACACACCGATCCACAGCAGCACGGCGACGGGCGCGGCGAGCGAGCCGTAGATGGTGGGGCCCTCGACGGTGTTGGTGAGGTAGATGCGCAGCAGGAAACTGCCGAGCACCCACATGCCCAGGGCGACCAGGGCGCCGGGCACGTCCTCGATCCACGGGGAGCGCACGGGCACCGACACGTGGTAGAGCGTGGTCAGGAAGACGATGGACAGCACGATGACGACGGGCCAGTAGAGCACCTGCACGACCGTCGTGGACCACGACACGATGTTCACCACCGCGTCCGGCCCGGCCACCATCAGCGGCAGCGCGATCGAGCCGATCAGCAGCGCCACGATGAACAGCAGGAACGCCATCAGGCGGGTCTTCACGATGCCCCGGACGCCGTCGAGGCCGTACATCACGGTGATGGTGTCTATGAAGACGTTCACCGCACGGGACCCCGACCACAGGGCGAACAGGAAGCCGATGGAGATGACGTCGGGCCTGCCGCCCTTCATCACGTCGTGCAGGATCGGCTGGGCGATCTGTGTGACGCCCTTGTCGGACAGGACAGTGCGCGAAGCCTCCAGGAGGTTGGTCTCCAGGCTCGCGATGGTGTCGGCGCCGGTCCAGTCGTCGACGTAGCCGAGCAGCCCGATCATGCTGAGCAGCAACGGCGGGACGGACAGCAGCGTGAAGAACGCGGCCTCGGCGGCCAGGCCCAGGATCCGGTACTCCATGCACGAGTTGACGGTGTCCTTGAGCAACAGCCAGGCGGTCCTGCGCTTCGAGACGTTCCGGTAGAGGGCACGCGCCCGGTGGAGACGCCCGGAGGCGGGTGGTTGGGGGGAGTCACTTGCTGCCTGCACGATCCCAACGGTATCCGTCGC
This sequence comes from Streptomyces sp. NBC_00076, assembly GCF_045041235.1. NCBI lineage: Bacteria > Bacillati > Actinomycetota > Actinomycetes > Kitasatosporales > Streptomycetaceae > Streptomyces > Streptomyces sp. NBC_00076. The sequence goes on along the minus strand of NZ_CP108242.1, from coordinate 8,250,787 downwards.
GCGAGGCTGCGCTCATCCCGCGGTGTCCCAACCGTGAGGGCGTGGCGATCGATAATCGTTCATGAGTAAATCGAACCATTTTCCTGTCATGTCCGCGTTGGCCTAAATGTCGCACATGGACGACCGAACCCGCGAGGCGAATCACACCAGCCGTTCGGCGAGTTCCCTGGTCGGAGGCGGAAAAGGGTCGAAAGCCTGTCCGATCGATTCGACGAGCGCCACCGAAAAAGCGCCAATGACTGAAACGCCCTTGAACCGTTCATGAATTCCTCGCAAGAATTCGTCTGCATTGAAACGCCCCTGACCAGGGCGCCATCGCATCCCGTCATCACATCACCCCTTTCACGCGGGCATCACATTCCTCTTCTTTTCGTCTTGTCGCATTTCATGTACGACGCCTCAGAAACTGCATCAAGGAGCGCCCGTGGGGGGAAATTCCGGCGCCGGCACCGAAAGCGTTCTCGCCGAGGTGCTGGCCGGTGTAGTACGCAAGGAACACATACCGGTCGACAGCCATTTCTTCGACGATCTGGGCGCCAACTCGCTGGTCATGGCCCACTTCTGCGCCCGGGTCAGGAAACGCCCGGACCTGCCGGCGGTCTCCATGCGGGACGTCTACGGCCATCCGACGATCCGCCGGCTGGCGGCGGCCCTCGCCGAGACACCGGCCGAGGCACCCGTGGCCGTCCCGGCCGAGCCGCACGAGCCGGGCAGCACGGCACGGTACGCACTGTGCGGGACCCTGCAGTTCCTCGTCTTCGCCGGGTACTGCCTGCTCGCCGGGACGGCCACCGCCCGCGGATACGACTGGGTGGCCGGCGCCGACGGCGTGGCCGCGGTCTACGGCCGCTCGGTGGTCTTCGGCAGCGCCCTGTTCGCCGGCGCCTGCGCTCTTCCGGTGCTGGCGAAGTGGCTGCTGGTCGGCCGCTGGAAGGAGACCGCGTTCCCGGTCTGGAGCCTCGCCCACCTGCGCTGGTGGACGGTGAAGGCGTTGTTGCGGGCCAACCCGATGGTCCTGTTCGTCGGCAGCCCCCTGTACGTGCTGTACCTGCGGGCGTTGGGCGCGCGCATCGGCCCCGGCGTGACGATCCTGTCCCGCTCGGTGCCGGTCTGCACCGACCTGCTGACCATCGGCGCCGGCACGGTGATCCGCAAGGACTGCCACTTCCTGTGCTACGAGGCGCGCGCCGGACGGATCCGCACCGGTCGCGTCACCCTGGGCAGCGGGGTGTACGTCGGCGAGAAGACCGTCCTCGACATCGGCACGACGATGGGCGACGACTCCCAGCTCGGCCACTCCTCCGCCCTGTACGACGGCCTCGCGGTCCCGGCGGGACAGCGTTGGCACGGCTCACCGGCCCAGCGCACCGACATCGACCACGTCCGGATCCCGCCGGCGCACTGCTCCACCGCACGCCGGTTCGGATACGGGCTGGCGGGCCTGCTCCAGACGCTGCTGCTGTACGTCCCGCTCGGCCTCGGCGGCGCGCATCTGCTGCTCACAGCGGCCCCCGAGCTGGAGGTGCTGTTCGCCCCGGACTCCCAGGACCTGGCCTCGGCCCGCTTCTACGTCGAGGCGCTCGCGCTGTCCCTCGCGTTGTTCACGGCCTTCCTGGTCATCGGCCTGGCGATCGTGACCCTGGTGCCCCGGCTGCTGCGGCCGTTCCTGCGCCCGGACCGGGTCTACCCGCTCTACGGCTTCCACTACTCGGTGCACCGGGCGATCGCCCGGCTGACCAACATCAAGTTCTTCACGTGGCTGTGCGGCGACAGCTCGTACATCGTCCCCTATCTGCGAGCCCTCGGTTACGACCTCCGCGCGGTGGAGCAGACCGGCTCCAACTTCGGTACCGAGGTGCAGCACGAGACGCCGTACCTGGCCACGGTCGGCAGCGGCACCATGGTCGCCGACGGGCTGTCGATCGTGAACGCCGACTTCTCCGCCACGTCCTTCCGCGTCTCGCGCACCACGATCGGTCCGCACAACTTCCTCGGCAACCACATCGCCTATCCGGCGGGCGGCCGCACCGGCGAGAACGTCCTGCTGGCGACGAAGGTGATGGTCCCGCTCGACGGGGAGATCCGCGAGGGCGTGGGCCTGCTCGGCTCGCCCTGCTTCGAGATCCCCCGCTCGGTGGAGCGCGACACCCGTTTCGACCATCTCCGGGAGGGTGACGAACTGCGCCGCCGGCTAGGCGCGAAGAACCGGTACAACCTGCGCTCGATGGGCCTGTTCCTGTTCATCCGCTGGCTGCACTGGTTCGGCCTCACCGTGCTCGGCTTCACCGCGGTCGACCTGTACGGCGTCCACGGCGCCGCCGGCGGCCCGCTGATCGGCGCGTCCCTGATGGCCGCGCTGGTGTTCACCGTCTTCTACTACGTCCTGGTGGAACGGCTGATCGGGCACTTCCGGCCACTGCGGCCCCTGCTGTGCTCGATCTACGACCCGCGCTTCTGGCATCAGGAACGGCTGTGGAAGGTGCCCGCCCACCACCTCGTGGTGTTCAACGGGACCCCGTTCAAGAACCTCGTCTGGCGACTGCTGGGCGTCCGGCTCGGCCGCCGGGTCTTCGACGACGGCTGCTCCATCACCGAGCGCACGCTCACCGCGATCGGCGACGACTGCACACTCGCCGCGCACACCAAGGTGCAGGCCCACTCGCAGGAGGACGGCACCTACAAGTCCGACCACATCACGATCGGCGCCGGCTGCACGCTCGGGACCGGCTCGCTCGTGCACTACGGCGTCTCGATGGGGGACGGCGCCGTACTCGCTCCCGACTCCTTCCTGATGAAGGGCGAGGAGATGCCACCGGGGGCGCGGTGGGGCGGCAATCCGGCGGTCGCACGGCGGCCCGCCTGACAACAACAGGCGCAACAGACACAGCAGGCACATCAGGCACAAGACGCTGCACACGCGCGCGGCGCGCGACAGCAGGGGCAATGCAAGGGCAATGGGGGAAACCGTCATGGCAACAGTTCCGCGCTGGGCGCTCGATCCGGTGCCGGGTACGGCCGAGTACGACGTGCCGCTTCCGGCGGGGGTGGCCGCCGGGCCCGCCGAGGTGCTCGCCGCCCACCACCGGGTCCTGGCGGCGCTGTCCGGCGAGAGCGAGACCACCACCGACACCACCGACGACTCCGGGCTGTGGGTGAGCGTCAGGTACCGCACACTGCGGCTGCGGTACCGCACCGATCTCCTGGACGCCCAGGCTGCCGCCCGGATCGCGGGCTACCACCTCACCGCCCTCGCCGAACCCGGGCGACGAAGCCTGCTGTCACAGGACGAACTCCGGTACCAGCTGGAGCAGTTGGCGGGACCGAGCCGGGAGCTGCCCGACCGACGGGTCCACGAACTGTTCGAGGAACGCGCCGCCGCCCACCCGGACGCGGTGGCCGCCGTCCACGGCGACCGGTGCTGGACCTACGCCGAACTCAACTCGCGGGCCAACACGTTGGGCCGGGCCCTGCTGGCACGGGGCCTGGAGCGTGAGGGCGTCGTCGCCGTCGTGATGGAGCGGAACCTGGACTGGATGGCGGCCGTGCTGGCCGTGCTCAAGGCAGGCGGGGTGTACCTGCCGGTCGAGCCGCACTTCCCGGCCGCGCGGGTCACGGCCACACTCGACCGCGCGGGCTGCGCCCTCGTCCTCACCGAGCACGGCAGCGACGCCGCCGTCGAGGGGACGGCCCGGACCCTGTTCGTGGCCGACGCGTACGCCGAGGCCCACCCGGACGGCGATCTCGGGGTGCCCGTCTCGGCCGGTCAACTCGCCTACATCTACTTCACGTCCGGCTCCACCGGCGAGCCCAAGGGCGCGATGTGCGAGCACGCCGGGTTCCTCAACCATGTGCTCGCCAAGCTCGACGACCTCGGTATCGGCGCCGGGGACGTGGTCGCACAGACCGCGCCCCAGTGCTTCGACATCTCCCTGTGGCAGCTGCTGGCCGCGCCGGTGGCCGGCGGGCGGACCCTGCTGGTCGGCCAGGAGACGATCCTGGACGTGCCCCGTTTCGTGGACACGGTCGTCCGGGGCCGGGCCAATGTGCTCCAGCTCGTGCCGTCGTATCTCGAGGCCGTGCTCGCCGAACTGGAGCAGCGGCCGCGTGAACTGCCGGACCTGCGCTGTGTGTCGGTCACCGGCGAGGCGGTGAAGAAGGAGCTGGTCGAGCGCTGGTTCGCGGCCCGGCCCGGGACACCCCTGGTCAACGCGTACGGGCTGACGGAGACCTCGGACGACACCAACCACGAGGTCATGCGCCGGGTGCCCGACGAGGACCGGGTGCCGCTCGGGCGGCCGATCGCCAACGTGCGGGTGTACGTCGTCGACGAGGACCTGACGCCCGTGCCGCTGGGGGCGCCGGGCGAGATCGTGTTCTCCGGGGTCTGTGTCGGCCGCGGGTACGTCAACGATCCCGAGCGCACGAAGGCCGCGTTCACCGATGACCCGTACCGGCCCGGTGAGCGGCTGTACCGCAGCGGCGACCACGGGCGCTGGCTGCCCGGGGGGAAGCTGGAGTTCCTCGGCCGCCGGGACAGCCAGGTGAAGATCCGGGGCTTCCGGATCGAGATCGGCGAGATCGAGAACGCGCTGCTGCGGGTGCCCGGCGTCCGGGACGGCGCGGTGGTCGTGGTCCGCGGCACCCGGCTGGCGGCGTTCTGCACCGGTCCCGAGCCCGTCGGCGCGGACACGGTACGGGAGCGGCTGGCCGCCTCGCTGCCCGCGTACATGGTCCCGGCGGTCGTCCACTGGCGGGAGCGGCTGCCGCTGACCGCCAACGGCAAGACCGACCGCCTCACGCTCACCGCCCTCGCCGAGGACCTCGACGCGGGGATCGACGAGGCTACCGGGACACCGGACCGGCCGGGGACGCCTGACGAGCGTCGGATGGCGGCCGCCTGGGCCGAGGTGCTCGGTGTCCCCGAGGACCGGATCGGCCGCCTCGACCACTTCTTCGACCGCGGCGGCACCTCGCTGGCCGCCGTGAAACTGGCGATCGCCCTGAACCGGGCGATCACCCTCAAGGACGTCATCCGCCGTCCGGTCCTCGCGGACCTGGCCGGGCTCCTCGAACGACCGGCCTCTTGAATCCTCCCCCAGCTGAAGCCTGGGGATTCCTGGCTCACGCAGCCTGCGGGTCAGCGACCCAACAGGTCTTCCACGATCAACACCAGCCGGGTTGAAACCAGCCCGGTTTGATACGGCAAAGCTTGGTGGTGCATGTGCTGTCTTGGCTCTCGATCAACACGGTGTACGCGCTTGGTTCTCGCAACGGACGGCGTGCAGCTTACCCGATCAGGTGGACGGTGTTTCGCCCTGAGGGCGATATCCCGCTTCCTGCCCTGCCCCGCAGGAGTCCGAGTCCTCCCCGACCTGAAGGCCGAGGCACCTTCGGAGGAACACGGTGAACCGCGGGCGCCCGTCCCCGGTCGACCGCTCAAGCGCACCGCCCGAAAGGAACATCCAGATGTCGCCCTCGTCTCCGACGCTGCTCCCCGACGTCGAGCTCGCACCCGGTCGTCCGCCCCTTGTGTACGCCGAGGCCGCCGGCGATCCGGCGCGCTGGGCCGCCGCGCACCGCGACGCGCTGCGGGCCGCGGTCGCCGGGCACGGCTCGGTCCTGGTCCGCGGGCTGGGCCTGACCGACGCCGCCGCAACGGAAGCCGTCTTCCGTCGGCTGGCCGGCTCACTGATGGCCGACCGGGAGCCCTTCGCGCCCAGGCGCCGGTACGCGGACGGCGTGTACTCCTCCACCAAGTGGCCGGCGAACCAGCAGATGTGCATGCACCACGAGGCGAGCTACGCGCTGGAGTTCCCGGGCCTGCTGCTGTTCGCCTGCCTGGAGGCACCCGGAACGGGCGGCGCGACCTGTGTGGCCGACGGCTCGGCCGTGCTCGACGCGCTGCCCGCCGACCTGACCGAGCGGTTCGAACGGGAGGGCTGGCTGCTGAACCGCACGTACAACGACGAGATAGGCGCGTCGGTGGCCGAGGCCTTCGGCACCGACGACCGCGGCGCCGTCGAACGCTACTGCCGCGGCCACGGCATCGCCTGGGAATGGCGGCCGGACGGCTCCCTGCGCACCAGCCAGCACCGCAGCGCCGTGGTCCGCCACCCGGTCACCGGCCGCCGCTGCTGGTTCAACCAGATCGCCTTCCTCAGCGAGTGGACGATGGATCCCGAGGTCCGCGAGTACCTGGTGGACGTGTACGGGCCCGACGGGCTGCCGTTCACCACCCGTTTCGGGGGCGGCGACCCGATCGACGAGGACCTCGTCCGCACCGTCAACGAGGTGTACGAGGCCCACACCGTGCGCGAGCCGTGGCGCGCCGGAGACCTGCTGCTCGTCGACAACATCCGCACCGCGCACAGCCGGGAGCCCTTCGACGGCCCGCGCGAGGTGCTGGCCGCGCTGGGCGACCCGGTGCGGCGCTCCGACTGTGAGGTGAGGACCGTATGAGCACCGTGGCGAGCGTGCCGCCGTTCTCGGTGATCTCCGGCGAGCAGGTCCAACAGGCGCTGCGCGGACGGGAGTCGGAGATCGGCGACCTCGTCGAGGCCGTCTACCGGCTGCATGGTGCCGGTGACTCGGTGAACCCGCCGTCGTACTTCCTGCGCTTCCCGGACCGGCCTTCCTCGCGGATCATCGCGCTGCCCGCCTCGCTGGGCGGGCCGCTTCGGGTGGACGGCGTGAAGTGGATCTCCAGCTTCCCGGAGAACACCAGGTCTGGGCTGCCGCGGGCGTCGGCGGTGCTGATCCTCAACGACCCCGACACCGGCTATCCGTACGCCTGTCTGGAGAGTTCGGTCATCAGCGCCACCCGCACGGCGTCCTCGGCGGCGCTCGCGGCCCACACGCTCGGCGCCGGGCGGGAGCGGCCGCGGCGGGTCGGCTTCGTCGGCACCGGGCTGATCGCCCGCTACATCCACACCCATCTCACCGCCACGGGCATGGAGTTCGAGGAGACGGGCGTGTACGACCTGTCCGCCGACAGCGCGGCGGGCTTCCGGGGGTACCTGGAGCGGTCGGGCGCGCAGGGACGGATCACCGTGCACGAGGGAACCGAATCCCTCGTCCGGTCGAGCGACCTGCTGGTGTTCGCGACGGTCGCGTCCACGCCGCACGTCCACGACCCGCTGTGGTTCGAGCACCATCCGCTCGTGCTACACGTCTCGCTCAGGGATCTCGCACCGCAGATCCTGCTCGGGTCCGCCAACTTCGTCGACGACGTCGAGCACTGTCTGAAGGCGGAGACCTCCCCGCACCTGGCCGAACAGGTCACCGGGAGCCGGGAGTTCGTGGACGGCACGCTGGACGACGTACTGACCGGGCGGGTCGCCGTCCCGACGGACCGCACGGTGGTGTTCTCGCCCTTCGGGCTGGGGGTGCTCGATCTCGCGGTCGGCAGGTTCGTCCACGACGAGGTGGCCCGGCAGGGCGAACTGCGCGTCGTCGAGGGGTTCTTCCACGAGCTGCGCCGGTACGGCTGACCGCGGGCACGTGGTGCACGAGGAGGGGGGCGGCATGCCCGTCATTTCCGATCCCGCGCAGTTCAACGAGGAGGACCTCTACGTCGACCTGCGGGCCGCGTTGGGGCTTCCCCTGTATCTGAAGTGCGAGGGGTTCAACTTCGCCGGGTCGGTCAAACTGAAGGCCGCGGCCGAGATGGTCGACGCGGCCGAACGTGAGGGCCGGCTGCGACCCGGCTCGGTGCTGGTCGAGTCGTCGTCCGGGAACCTGGGCGTGGCGCTCGGCATGATCGCGGCGAGCCGGGGTCACCGGTTCCTGTGCGTGACCGACGCGCGCTGCAACCGGGCGAGCGTCCGCCTGATGGAGGCGCTCGGCAGCCATGTCCATGTGATCGACGAGCCGGACCTGCACGGGGGGTTCCTGGGCGCCCGGATCGCGTACGTGCGGGCCCTGTGCGCCGCCGACGAGAGATACGTGTGGCTCAACCAGTACACCAACCAGGGGAACTGGCGGGCGCACTTCCGCACCACCGCGCCAGCCATCGCCCGCAGCTTCCCGGACCTGGACGTCCTGTTCGTCGGGGCCGGCACCACCGGGACCCTGATGGGGTGCGCCCGCTGGTTCTGGCAGTGGAGGCGCCGGGTACGGGTGGTCGCCGTCGACAGTGTCGGCTCGGTGACCTTCGGCGCCACCCCGGGCCGACGGATGATCCCCGGGCTGGGCACCAGCGTGCCGCCGCCGCTGCTGGACGAGTCGTACGTCGACGACGTGGTCCACGTCGAGGAGACGGACACCGTGCGGGTGTGCCGGTTGCTGGCCGGTCGGGGTTTCCTCTTCGGGGGTTCCACCGGGACCGTGGTCAGCGGGGCGGGCCAGTGGCTCGCCCGGCACGGGGGCCGCGAGCTGACGGCCGTGGCCATCGCACCGGACCTCGGCGAGCGCTACCTCGACACGGTCTACCGCGAGGGCTGGCCGGCGGACGTCACGGAAGCGGAGGTGCCGGCGGCCTTGGCGGGGCTCGTCTGAGGGGCTTGCCGGAAGGCCGGGCGGGTGGGCCGCGCGGGGGGTGAGGTGGGCGGTGCGACCGTGGACCGCACTGCCCACCTCACCCACCCGTGCCGCCCCGCACCATGTCATGCCCGTTCCGCGCGCCATGTCATGGTGGTGACCTCCGGCATGACGGGTAGGTTGCGTGACATGGCAGGCAGCACCCACACCGTGACCAATCAGCCTCCGCCGCTGGTCGGATACAACGTCTTCACCGCCGACCGCGCCCTGACGGCCGCGGTGGAGCGGCACACCGACCCCGATCTGCTCGACGAGGTGCACGGCGAGCTGGCGGCGCTCGGCCGGGCCTCCGGTTCGGCACAGGCGCAGGAGTGGGGGACGCAGGCGAACGAGAACCCGCCGCGGCTGCGCACCCACGACCGCTACGGCCACCGTCTCGACGAGGTCGACTTCCATCCCGCCTGGCACCGGCTGCTCGGCAAGGGCGTCTCGGCGGGCCTGACCGCGGCCTGGACACGGCCCGGCGGGCATGTCCGGCGTGCCGCAGCGTTCCTGGTGTGGACGCAGGTCGACGCCGGCAATCTCTGTCCCCTGTCCATGACCCACGCCGCGGTGCCCGCCCTGCGCACCGACCCCGCGCTCGCCGCGGAGTGGGAGCCGCGGCTGACGTCCATGGTCTACGACCGCGAGCTGCGACCGGCCCCGCTCAAGGCCGGGGCGCTGTTCGGAATGGGCATGACGGAGAAGCAGGGCGGCAGCGACGTACGCGCCAACACGACGGCCGCCACCCCCCTCGCGGAGGACGGTACCTACGAGCTGACCGGCCACAAGTGGTTCTGCTCGGCGCCGATGTCGGACGGGTTCCTGGTGCTGGCGCAGGCACCGGAGGGGCTCACCTGCTTCCTGGTGCCGCGTGTGCTGGCGGACGGCGACCGCAACGTGTTCATGATCCAGCGCCTCAAGGACAAGCTGGGCAACCGGTCCAACGCCTCCGGGGAGGTCGAGTTCGACGGGACCTGGGCGCGCCGGGTCGGCGAGGAGGGGCGGGGGGTACGCACCATCATCGACATGGTGGCCGCGACCCGCCTCGACTGTGTGCTGGGGTCGGCGGGCCTGATGCGGCAGGCCGTGGCGCAGGCCGTCCACCACTGCACGTACCGCGAGGCGTTCGGCGACCCGCTCGCCGACCAGCCGCTGATGCGCAACGTGCTGGCCGACCTCGCCCTGGAGTCCGAGGCGGCGACCACCCTCGCACTGCGGCTCGCGGCGGCCTACGACGACGGTGGCGAGCAGGAGCGGGCGCTGCTCAGGATCGCGGTGCCGGCCGCCAAGTACTGGGTGACCAAGCGGTGCCCGCCGGTGGCGGTCGAGGCCGCCGAGTGCCTGGGCGGCAGCGGGTACGTCGAGGAGTCCGGTCTGCCCCGGCTGGTGCGCGAGTCGCCGCTCAACTCGATCTGGGAGGGCGCCGGGAACGTCCAGGCGCTGGACGTGGTGCGGGCGCTGCAGCGGGAGCCGCAGGCCCTGAACGCCTACCTCATGGAGGTCGGCAAGGCACGCGGCGCCGATCACCGTCTGGACGCGGCGGTCAAGGACCTGCTGACCGAACTCGGCGATCTGGAGGGCGTCGAGGGACGGGCGCGGCGACTGGCCGAAAGGCTGGCGCTGGTGCTCCAGGGCTCGCTGCTCGTGCGGTACGCGCCGCCGGAGGTCGCCGACGCGTTCTGCGCGGGCCGCCTGGGCGGCGACGGCGGCGCGGCCTTCGGCACCCTGCCCAGCACCCTGGACCTGGCGTCCGTGGTGGAACGGGCACGGCCGGAGTCCTGAGCCGTCGGCGGCCCCCGACGGCCTGATCCGCCTGCGGCCCGATCTGAGCGCCCCGGACACGCGGTGCCCGCATCCGCGCACGGGACGCGGGGGTGATGCTGCGCCGACACGGCACCACCCCCGCCCTGGGCCCGTTCCGGGCCGGTGACACCGCTCGGGGCAGCGTCGCTCAAGTGTCAAGCACAGTGCGGCCGACCCACCAGGGTTGCAAGGGGTTGCAACTTGTTGGTGACTGTGTGCGGACTGTGCCCTTCCGTCCCGGGGCAGACGGCACTATGAGACGGACAGTCAAGACGGACCGGTCGGCCGTGGCCGAAAGACGGCACCCACCGGTTGTCCCGAGCCTGCTTAGGGGGAGACCAGTGGCGCTCTCGCCGACCGACGTGACGCGGCTCGCCGTCGTGGACTCGGCGCGGGCGGCCCGGGTACTCAGCGAGGTCCGCTCCGCCAGGCTGTCCGGGCAACGCGCGCCCGTCGCGCCGCGCCCGGTGATCGAGCAGTCCTGGGGACGGATGCTGCGCGGCGGGGTCGATCCCGACCACGACTTCAGAGCGGGGCTGCTGTCCCACGAGGAGGTGCGGCGGCGCCGGGAGACGACGGCCCTGCGGCATGTGCTGCCGGTGCTGCGGGAGGGGTTGCTGTCGGTCGCGGACGTCGCCCACCACATCATGGTGATCGCCGACGACGAGGGCCGGGTGCTGTGGCGCGAGGGCAGTTCGCCCGTGCTGCACAAGGCCGACGGGCTCGGCTTCGCTCTCGGCGCCGACTGGCGGGAGGACGTCGTCGGCACCAACGGCGTGGGTACTCCGGCCGTCGTACGGCGTCCCGTCCAGGTCTTCGCCTCCGAGCACTTCGTGCGCTCGCACGCCGCCTGGACCTGCGCGGGCGCCCCGATCACCGATCCGCGGGACGGGCGGCTGATAGGCGTGGTGGACGTCAGCGGACCGCTCGAGACCATGCACCCGGCCACGCTCGCCTGGGTGGACTCGGTGGCCAAGCTCGCCGAGTCGAGACTGCGGGAGCTGCATCTGGCCTCGCTGGAGCGGCTGCGCGCGGTGGGCGCCCCGGTGCTGGCGGGGCTCGACGGGCGGGCCGTGGTGGTGGACCGGGACGGCTGGACCGCGACGGTGACCGGGATGCCGTACACGAACCGGGTGCCGCTGCCCAAGTCGCTGTCTCCGGGCCGCCGGTGGCTGCCGTCGCTCGGACTGTGCGCGCTGGAGCCGTTGGCGGGCGGCTGGCTGGTCCGGGTCGCCGAGGAGCCGGTGCCCGGCGGCATCACCCGGATCGTGCTGGACCTGGCGCTGCCCCGGCGCTGTTCGGTGACCGTGTCGGGCTGCGCGGGCTCGTGGAGCCACGAACTGACACCCCGGCACGCCGAGTTGCTGTACCTGCTGGCCCGGCACCGGACCGGCCGCAGTGCGGCGGGCCTGGCGGAGGACATGTTCGGCGACCCGGCCCGTACGGTGACCGTGCGCGCCGAGATGTCCCGGGTACGGCGCTATCTCGGGGGGCTGCTGGAGCACCGGCCGTACCGATTCGGCGAGGACGCGGAGGTCGAGGTGCTCCTGCCCGCCGACCCACGCGACCTGTTGCCGCACTCGACGGCTCCGGCGGTGGTGACCGCGCGCGCCACGGAGCCGGTCCGCACGAGACCCCGGGCAGACCCGAACGGAACGTCGAGCGGACCCGAACGGGACGTCGAGCCGCCGCACGCCGTCGCGACAACCTGAGCGCCCCAGGAGTACATCTTCCGCATAATTGCAGGGTCTTCGTCCCCCACGGCCTCCGACTGCCGTAGCATCCGTCTACGGGCCACCCCACCTGCTCCTCGGTCAACGTACGGATCACCAGGCGCAGTTGCCCGCCTCGGGAGGATGCATGAAACAGCGCGGCAGACACCGTCGGCGCAAGCGGGGCAGAGCACTGCGTGCCTTCCTCGCCGGGACCGCTCTCGCGCTGACGGGCGCGGCCACCCTGATCAGCGCCTCGCAGGCCACGGTCGACGGCAACCCCGGGGCCCTGAAGCCGCTCTCCTCGGCCACCGACACCGCCGCGCTGGAGCTCCAGGCGAAGCAGGTGCCGCAGCGCTCCCTCGACCGGCTCGCCTCGGCGATGGGCCGGCCGGTGGGCGTCAGTGCGGTCCTCGACGACGCCGACGACAGCCTGCGCGCCCCGGGCTCCTGCGCGGGCGAGGAACGCACGGCGCTGCCCGTCGAGCCCGCCGCGACCCGTGCCTACTGCTGGAGCGCCGCCGACACCCGCTCCTGGCGGGCCGGCGCGGTCACCACCTCCGGGGACGCCGACGACGACGGCGTCTGGCGCCAGAACCGGGTGATCCTCTCCGGCTGGTCCCAGGCCGCCGACACGCCCGGCCGCGCTCTCGCCCGGGTCGCCTTCGTCGACGCCAACGACCTGGGCCGCCTCCGCTACACCTGGGTCCTGCTGGTCGTCCCGGTCGACGGCGGCCGTGACTACCGGGCGCTCGCCTCGCGGCTGTCCGGCATGGTCTGGTACCAGGACAAACTGCTGGTCACCGCCGGCGACAAGGGGCGCGACGCCCTGTACGTGTACGACATGAACCGGGTCCAGCGCACGACGGTGGACGCGGACGCGGTGGGCCGGGTGGGCGACGGCTGGTCGGCGCACGGCTACCGGTACGTGCTGCCCGCCGTCGGGTCGTACCGGCTGACCGGCGCGGACGGCGCCGTCCGACCCGAGAACATCTCCCTCGACCGCACCACGAGGCCGGACAGCCTGGTCGCGAGCTCGCAGCCCGCCGCCGACGAGGACCGGCCCGCCCGCCTGTGGCGCTACTCCTTCTCCACGGCCCCGGCCTCCACGGCCCCGACGCACACCGCCCGGGCCGGACTGCTGGCCACCGACACCACCGGCCGCGCCGGCCCCTCCGAGGCGTACAAGACCGAGGGCTCAGACATCGGCGGCGTCCTGTCGTACCGCGACAACTGGTACGTGGCGCGCGTCGGCTCCGGCGACGGGCACGGCACGCTGTGGCGGCAGAACCGGGACGGCGCGCAGGCCACCCGGTGCGGGCCCGAGGAGCGGCGCAACTGCTGGATCCCGGACACCCCGTCCCTCTCCTACTGGGAGGAGAGCGGTGAGGTGTGGACCCAGTCGGAGCGGATGCTGTTCGCCCTGCCGCTGGCGTCGATCGACAAGGCCCTGAAGTAGCGACGCGTCGGCCCGGCAGCGCACGTGAGGCGGCCGGGCAGGCGATCGACAGACCGATCGCGGTCGTGATTCCCTGACCGTCATGACCAACATCCCCGTGACCACCTGGTCCCTGGAGCAGACCTCCCCGACCGACCTCCTGCCGGCCGCCGCGCCGGAGGGGGACGTGCGGATCGTGCGCTCCGAGGTCCCCTCCCCCGAGTTCAGCCGCTTCCTGTACGCGTCCGTCGGCGGGGACATCCGGTGGATCGACCGGCTGGGCTGGACGTACGCCCGGTGGCAGGAGTACCTGGACCGGTCGGGCGTGGAGACGTGGGTGGCCTACGACCGGGGGACGCCCGCCGGGTACGTGGAGCTGGACGCGCAGGACGACGGGGTCGTGGAGATCGCCTACTTCGGCCTGATCCCGGCCTTCCGCGGCCGGCGGATCGGCGGGCACCTGCTGTCGTACGGGATCGCCCGCGCCTGGGACCTCGCGGACCGTCAGCCCGGGGTACCGCCGACCAAGCGGGTGTGGCTGCACACCTGCACCCTGGACGGCGAGCACGCGATGGACAACTATCTCCGGCGCGGCTTCAAGCTCTTCGACACCAAGGTCGAGGAGCAGCCCCAGGTGACCGCACCCGGCCCCTGGCCTGGCGCCTACCCTGCCTGACCTGCGCGGACAAGACCGCCTGCGCATCATGTGACCGACAACACCTTCGTCTCGCCATTCGGGACAAGGATGTCCGCATGGCGGACAAAGCTGGACTGTGTCCAGATCGCCATGACACGCTTCCGTCATGTCTGGAACTGGAATTGCCTTGGTGAGTCGGCGGCACGTCGACCTCGGCCGCATGTCCAGCGCCATCTGTCCAGCGAGCTGACAGCCCCGGCAAGTCCGACATTCCCCTTCCGTCTCATTCCCGCGCAGCGCCGCGCACGCACTCCCGTGCGCGCACATACGCAGGTCAGAGCCGCTTTCCCGCCTGTCCCGAAGGACGTATCAACCATGGCCGCCACCCCGCAGAATCCTGCTGCCGCGACTCCCCGCCGCAAGGTGAGCCGTCACCGCGGTGAGGGTCAGTGGGCCGCGGGGCACCACACCCCGCTCAACGGCAACGAGCAGTTCAAGAAGGACGACGACGGTCTCAATGTGCGGACACGCATTGAGACGATCTACTCCAAGCGCGGATTCGACTCGATCGACCCCAACGACCTGCGCGGCCGGATGCGCTGGTGGGGTCTGTACACCCAGCGCAAGCCCGGGATCGACGGCGGCAAGACCGCGATCCTGGAGCCGGAGGAGCTGGACGACAAGTACTTCATGCTGCGCGTCCGTATCGACGGCGGCCGGCTGACCACCCGCCAGCTGCAGGTCATCGGCGAGATCTCGCAGGAGTTCGCGCGCGGCACCGCCGACATCACCGACCGGCAGAACATCCAGCTGCACTGGATCCGCATCGAGGACGTGCCCGAGATCTGGAACCGCCTGGAGGCGGTCGGCCTGTCCACCACCGAGGCCTGCGGTGACACCCCCCGCGTGATCCTCGGCTCGCCCGTCGCCGGTATCGCCGAGGACGAGATCATCGACGGCACCTGGGCCATCGACGAGATCCACAACCGGTTCATCGGCAGCACCGAATTCTCCAACCTGCCCCGCAAGTTCAAGACCGCGATCTCCGGCTCCCCGCTCCTGGACGTCGCCCACGAGATCAACGACGTGGCGTTCGTCGGAGTCGAGCACCCCGAGCACGGCCCCGGCTTCGACCTGTGGGTCGGCGGCGGCCTGTCCACCAACCCGAAGATCGGCGTCCGGCTCGGCGCCTGGGTTCCGCTGGACGAGGTCCCGGACGTCTGGGCGGGCGTGATCGGCATCTTCCGCGACTACGGCTACCGGCGCCTGCGCACCCGCGCCCGGCTGAAGTTCCTGGTCGCCGACTGGGGCCCGGAGAAGTTCCGCCAGGTCCTTCAGGACGAGTACCTCAAGCGCACGCTCGTCGACGGCCCCGCGCCCGCCGCGCCCGTGGAGCGCTGGCGCGACCACGTCGGCGTGCACCGGCAGCAGGACGGCCGTTTCTACGTCGGCTTCGCCCCGCGGGTGGGCCGCGTGGACGGCGCGACGCTCACGAAGATCGCGGAGCTCGCCGAGGCCCACGGCTCGGGCCGGGTCCGTACCACCGTCGAGCAGAAGATGATCGTGCTCGATGTCGAGGAGGCGCAGGTCGAGTCGCTGGTCGAGGCCCTCCAGGCCCTCGACCTGACCGCCAAGCCCTCCGCGTTCCGGCGCGGCACCATGGCCTGCACCGGCATCGAGTACTGCAAGCTCGCCATCGTCGAGACCAAGCAGCGGGGCTCCGCGCTGATCGACGAACTGGAACGCCGCATCCCGGAGTTCGACGAGCCGATCACCATCAACATCAACGGCTGCCCGAACGCCTGCGCCCGTATCCAGGTGGCGGACATCGGTCTCAAGGGCCAGCTGGTCCTCGACAAGGACGGCAACCAGGTCGAGGGCTACCAGGTGCACCTGGGCGGCGCGCTGGGTCTGGAGGCCGCCTTCGGCCGCAAGGTGCGCGGCCTGAAGGTCACCTCCGACGAGCTGCCCGACTACGTCGAGCGCGTCCTCAAGCGCTTCCAGGAGGAGCGCGAGGACGGCGAGCGCTTCGCCACCTGGGCCACCCGCGCATCCGAGGAGGCCCTCTCATGAGCGAACGGGCCGCCCCCTTCTACTGCCCCTACTGCGGCGACGAGGACCTGCGTCCGAACGACGAAGGTCACGGTGCCTGGGAATGCGCGGCATGCAATCGCGCATTCCAGCTGAAGTTCCTCGGGCTGCTGGCCCGGGGTGTTCAGCGGGCCGACAACGGACGGGACCAGATATGACGACGGCTCAGGAAGCCCGTACGACCGAGGAGTTGAAGGCACTCGCCGAGCAGGCGGGCCGCGACCTGGAGGACGCCGACGCGCTGGAGATCCTCCAGTGGGCGGTCGACACCTTCGGAGCGCGCTTCTGCGTGACCTCCTCGATAGAGGACGCGGTGGTCGCCCACCTCGCGTCCCGGGTGAGGAAGGGCGTGGACGTCGTCTTCCTCGACACCGGCTACCACTTCCCGGAGACCATCGGCACCCGGGACGCGGTGGAGGCCGTGATGGACGTCAACGTCATCACGCTGACGCCGCGGCAGACGGTCGCCGAGCAGGACGCCGAGTTCGGCCCCAGGCTGCACGACCGCGACCCCGACCTGTGCTGCAAGATGCGCAAGGTCCAGCCGCTCGAGGAAGGCCTCAAGGAGTACGCGGCCTGGGCGACCGGGCTGCGCCGCGACGAGTCCCCCACCCGGGCGAACACCCCGGTCGTCGGCTGGGACGAGAAGCGCCAGAAGGTCAAGATCTCCCCGATCGCCCGCTGGACCCAGGACGACGTGGACGCGTACGTCACCGAGCACGGTGTCCTCACCAACCCGCTGCTGATGGACGGCTACGCCTCCGTCGGCTGCGCACCCTGCACCCGCCGCGTCCTGGAGGGCGAGGACGCCCGCGCCGGCCGCTGGGCGGGCCGCAACAAGACCGAGTGCGGGCTGCACGGATGACCACTGTGCTGTCGACGAATCAGGAGAACCAAGTGACGACCGGAGCCACCGTCTGGCTCACGGGTCTGCCGAGTGCCGGCAAGACCACCATCGCGTACGAGCTGGCAGGCCGGCTCCGCGCGGCAGGCCACCTCGTCGAGGTGCTCGACGGCGACGAGATCCGCGAGTTCATCTCGGCGGGCCTCGGCTTCTCCCGCGAGGACCGGCACACCAACGTGCAGCGCATCGGCTTCGTCGCCGAACTGCTGGCCCGCAACGGTGTCAAGGTGCTGGTCCCGGTGATCGCGCCGTACGCCGAAAGCCGCGAGGCGGTGCGGGGGCGCCACCAGGACGGCGGGGCCGCGTACGTCGAGGTGCATGTGGCGACCCCGGTCGACGTGTGCAGCGAGCGGGACGTCAAGGGCCTGTACGCCAAGCAGGCGGCGGGCGAGCTGACCGGGCTCACCGGGGTCGACGACCCGTACGAGGAGCCCGTCTCGCCCGATCTGCGCATCGAGTCGCAGCACCAGACCGTCCAGGAGTCCGCGGCCGCGCTCCACGCGCTGCTCACCGAGAGGGGACTGGCATGACGACGACCGCAGCCGAGGTCGAGGAGGGTACGGACACCCCGTACGACCTGTCGCACCTGGACGCGCTGGAGTCCGAGGCGGTGCACATCTTCCGCGAGGTGGCGGGCGAGTTCGAGCGGCCGGTGATCCTGTTCTCCGGCGGCAAGGACTCCATCGTCATGCTGCACCTCGCGCTGAAGGCGTTCGCTCCCGCGGCGGTCCCCTTCTCGCTGTTGCACGTGGACACCGGGCACAACTTCCCCGAGGTGCTGGAGTACCGGGACCGCACGGTCGACAAGCACGGTCTGCGGCTGCATGTCGCGTCCGTGCAGGACTACATCGACCGGGGCGTCCTCAAGGAGCGCCCGGACGGCACCCGTAACCCGCTGCAGACGCTTCCGCTGACGGAGAAGATCCAGGCGGAGAAGTTCGACGCGGTGTTCGGCGGCGGTCGCCGCGACGAGGAGAAGGCCCGCGCCAAGGAGCGGGTCTTCTCGCTGCGGGACGAGTTCTCGCAGTGGGACCCGCGCCGCCAGCGGCCCGAACTGTGGAACCTGTACAACGGACGGCACGCTCCCGGCGAGCACGTCCGGGTGTTCCCGCTGTCCAACTGGACCGAACTCGACGTGTGGCAGTACATCGCCCGCGAGGGCATCGAGCTGCCGCAGATCTACTTCGCCCACGAGCGCGAGGTGTTCCGGCGGGCCGGCATGTGGCTCACGGCCGGCGAGTGGGGCGGCCCGAAGGACACCGAGACCGTCGAGAAGCGGCAGGTCCGCTACCGCACGGTCGGCGACATGTCCTGCACCGGCGCCGTCGACTCCGACGCCACCACGCTGGACGCCGTGATCACCGAGATCGCCGCCTCCCGGCTCACCGAACGCGGCGCCACCCGCGCCGACGACAAGATGTCCGAGGCCGCGATGGAAGACCGCAAGCGCGAGGGGTACTTCTAATCATGAGCACGCTCACGACCGAGGAACTCTCGGAAACCACGCTGCTGCGGTTCGCCACCGCCGGCTCCGTCGACGACGGCAAGTCCACCCTCGTCGGCCGCCTCCTGCACGACTCCAAGTCGATCCTCACCGACCAGCTGGAGGCCGTCGAGCGCGCCTCGGCGAGCCGTGGCCAGGAGGCCCCGGACCTCGCGCTGCTGACCGACGGCCTGCGGGCCGAGCGGGAGCAGGGCATCACCATCGACGTGGCCTACCGCTACTTCGCCACGCCCCGCCGCCGGTTCATCCTCGCCGACACCCCCGGGCATGTGCAGTACACCCGCAACATGGTCACCGGCGCGTCCACCGCCGAACTGACGGTGATCCTCGTCGACGCCCGCAACGGCGTCGTCGAACAGACCCGCCGGCACGCCGCGATCGCCGCCCTGCTGCGCGTCCCGCACGTGGTCCTCGCCGTCAACAAGATGGACCTGGTCGACTACCAGGAGACCGTGTTCGCGGGTATCGCCGAGGAGTTCACGGCGTACGCCACCGAGCTGGGCGTCCCCGAGGTCACCGCCATCCCGATCTCGGCGCTCGCCGGTGACAACGTGGTGGAACCGTCGGCGAACATGGACTGGTACGGCGGGCCGACGTTCCTGGAGCACCTGGAGTCCGTGCCGGTCG
This sequence comes from Streptomyces sp. NBC_00076, assembly GCF_045041235.1. NCBI lineage: Bacteria > Bacillati > Actinomycetota > Actinomycetes > Kitasatosporales > Streptomycetaceae > Streptomyces > Streptomyces sp. NBC_00076. The sequence continues at coordinate 8,231,551 of NZ_CP108242.1, read as the reverse complement.
CCCACGACCTCAGCCACTGCCACGCCCGGCTGCCCGTGCAGTACGTGATCCGGCCGCAGACCTCCGAACACCCCGACTACCGGGGGTACGCGGGCCAGATCGCCGCCGGTTCCTTCCGTGTCGGCGAGCAGGTCACGGTGCTGCCGTCCGGCAGCTCGACGAAGATCTCCGGCATCGACCTGCTCGGCACGCCGGTCGACATCGCCTGGACCACCCAGTCGGTGACCCTCCTGCTGGAGGACGACATCGACATCTCGCGCGGCGACCTGATCGTGCCCAGCAAGGACGCGCCGCCGACCACCCAGGACATCGAGGCGACCGTCTGCCATGTCGCCGACGCGCCCCTGACCGTCGGCCACCGGGTGCTGCTCAAGCACGGCACCCGCACGGTGAAGGCGATCGTCAAGGACATCCCGTCCCGGCTCACGCTCGACGACCTGTCCCTGCACCCGCACCCGGGACAGCTCGTCGCCAACGACATCGGCCGGGTGAAGATCCGTGCCGCCGAGCCGCTGCCGGTCGACTCCTACGCGGACTCGCGGCGCACCGGCTCGTTCATCCTGATCGACCCGAACGACGGCACCACCCTGACCGCAGGCATGGTCGGCGAGTCGTTCGCGTCCCCGGAGCCCGTCAAGGACGCGGCCGAGGACGACGGGTGGGACTTCTGACCATGAACTCCACCGATTTCTACTCCTCGTTCGCGAAGGAGGGCGGCCGCGTCGGCAGCGGTGCCCTCGGCAGCGGGCAGGGCGGGGTTGCGCGATGTGTGCGTTGACGTACGCGCACTGCTCGCGCGCCCTCACCCCCCACCGCCGTAGACGAAAACCTGCCGACCTCCCGGCCACGACCTGAAAGACCGTGACCGCCGGGCCAACGAGGGGAACACCTCCCGTGCCTGTCAAGCGCTCAGCCCTTCTTCGCCGCGGCATAGCCGCAGTGACCGCTCTTCCGCTGCTCACCCTCGCCGCCTGCGGCTACGGCTCCGACGCCAAGGACGACGGGACCGCCAAGGTCGCCGCCGGGGCGAAGAAGATCGACGGCCTCGACTCCGTCAAGATCGGCTACTTCGGCAACCTGACCCACGCGACCGCGCTGGTGGGCGTGCAGAAGGGCTACTTCCAGAAGCAGCTCGGCGCCACCAAGGCCGGCTACCAGATCTTCAACGCCGGCCCGTCGGAGATCGAGGCCCTCAACTCCTCGTCGATCGACATCGGTTTCATCGGCCCGTCCCCGGCGATCAACGGCTACATCAAGTCGGGCGGCAAGAACCTGCGCATCATCGGCGGTGCGGCGTCCGGCGGTGTGAAGCTCGTCGTCAACCCGAAGAAGATCAAGTCCCTGAAGGACGTCAAGGGCAAGTCGATCGCGACTCCCCAGCTGGGCAACACGCAGGACGTGGCGTTCCTCAACTGGATCGCGGAGCAGGGCTGGAAGGTCGACGCGGAGAGCGGCAAGGGCGACGTCTCGGTCGTCCGCACCGACAACAAGGTCACCCCGGACGCCTACAAGTCCGGTTCCATCGACGGCGCGTGGGTGCCCGAGCCGACCGCGTCCAAGCTGGTCGCCGAGGGCGGCAAGGTGCTGCTCGACGAGGCCGACCTGTGGCCGGACAAGAAGTTCGTGATCACGAACATCATCGTGCGGCAGGCCTTCCTCAAGGAGCACCCGAAGGCCGTCGAGGCCGTGCTGAAGGCCTCCGTCGACGCCAACAAGTGGATCAACGCGAACCCGGACGCGGCGAAGGCGGCGGCGAACAAGCAGCTGGAGTCCGACTCGGGCAAGGCGCTGCCGGCCGCGGTCATCGACCCGGCGTGGAAGTCGATCCAGTTCACCGACGACCCGCTGGCCGCCACCCTCAACACCGAGGCGGCGCACGCGGTCAAGGCGGGTCTGCTGGAGAAGCCCGACCTGAAGGGCATCTACGACCTCACGCCGCTGAACAAGGTCCTCAAGGCCGAGGGCGAGAGCACCGTCAGCGACGCCGGTCTCGGCGTCGGCTGAGTCAGGTCCCGATGAGTTCCCAGGAGGTGACGACCATGGCCACGACCTTCGCCAAGGCCGCCGAGACGGTGGAGCACGCGGCGCGCATTGAGCATGTCTCGAAGTCCTTCGCGGGCCCCGCCGGGCAACAGCTCGTGCTGGACGACATCAGCATCGATGTCGCACCCGGCGAGTTCGTCACCCTCCTGGGGGCCTCGGGCTGCGGAAAGTCCACGCTGCTGAACCTGGTGGCGGGGCTGGACAAGCCCACCGTCGGGTCCATCACGACGGAGGGCCGCCCGGCCCTGATGTTCCAGGAGCACGCCCTCTTCCCGTGGCTGACCGCGGGCAAGAACATCGAACTCGCCCTGCGCCTGCGGGGAGTTCCGAAGAACGAACGTCGGGACAGGACCGAGGAACTGCTCGGCCTGGTCCGGCTGAAGGGCGCGTACGGCAAGCGGGTGCACGAACTGTCGGGCGGTATGCGCCAGCGTGTGGCGCTGGCCCGCGCGCTCGCCCAGGAGAGCAACCTGCTGCTGATGGACGAGCCGTTCGCGGCCCTCGACGCCATCACCCGGGACGTGCTGCACGACGAACTGACGCGTATCTGGGCGGAGACCGGCGTGTCCGTCCTCTTCGTGACGCACAACGTGCGCGAGGCGGTGCGGCTCGCACAGCGCGTGATCCTGCTGTCCTCCCGTCCGGGGCGGATCGCGCGCGAGTGGACGGTCGACATCCCGCAGCCGCGCCGTATCGAGGACGCGCCGGTGGCGGAACTGTCCGTCGAGATCACCGAAGTACTGCGTGGGGAGATCCGCCGCCATGGCCAGCACTGACACGAAGACGACCGACGGGAGCGCCAAGGACGGCTCCGCGCTGGGCGGCATCGAGGCGGGCCTCGACGCGCTGGAGACCTCGGTCACCGGCCGTCCGCCCTTCCGGCAGACCTTCCGCGAGAAGATCTTCCCGCCGATCGTCGCCACCGTCGTGGTGCTCGCGATCTGGCAGGGCCTGATCTCCCTGAAGATCGTCGACGACCCGTCGAGGCTGCCCTCCCCCGGCGCCGTCTGGGCCGAGGTCGAGGACGCGTGGCTCAGGGGCACCCTGCTCGACTACATCTGGACCAGCGTCTCGCGCGGCCTGTTCGGCTTCTTGCTCGCCCTGATCATCGGCACGCCGCTCGGCCTGGTCGTGGCGCGGGTGAAGTTCGTGCGCGCGGCGATCGGTCCGATCCTGTCCGGTCTGCAGTCGCTGCCGTCGGTGGCCTGGGTGCCGGCCGCCGTGATCTGGCTGGGCCTGAAGCCGGAGATGATGTACGCGGTGATCCTGCTCGGCGCGGTGCCGTCGATCGCCAACGGTCTGGTGTCCGGTGTCGACCAGGTACCGCCGCTGTTCCTGCGCGCGGGACGGACGCTGGGGGCGACGGGTCTGCGCGGCACCTGGCACATCGTGATGCCCGCGGCGCTGCCCGGCTATGTGGCGGGGCTGAAGCAGGGGTGGGCGTTCTCCTGGCGGTCGCTGATGGCCGCCGAGATCATCGCGACGGCGCCGGACCTCGGCGTGGGCCTCGGCCAACTGCTGGAGGTGGGCCGTACGAACAGCAGCATGGCCACGGTCTTCCTCGCCATCCTGCTCATCCTGTTCGTCGGTATCGCCATCGACCTGCTGATCTTCAGTCCGCTGGAGCGGTGGGTGCTGCGCAGCCGAGGCCTGCTGGTGAAGAGCTGAGCCCCATGTACACCACGTCCAAGAAGCCGGTTCTGCTGGTCATCGCCCACGGCAGCCGCGACCCGCGGCACGCCGCGACGGTGCACGCCCTCGTCCGTCGGGTGCGCTCCCTGCGCCCCGACGTGCGGGTGGAGACCGGTTTCCTGGACTTCAACATCCCTTCCGTGCAAGGGGTGTTGGAGTCGCTGGCGGCGGAGGGCGTAGAGGAGATCGTGGCGCTCCCCCTCCTGCTGACCCGCGCGTTCCACGCGAAGGCGGACATCCCGGCGGTCCTGCGGGACGCGCCGCCGCGGCTGCGGATCCGGCAGGCCGAGGTGCTCGGCCCCTCCCCGCTGCTGCTCACCGCCCTCGAACGGCGGTTGTACGAGGCGGGGTTGACGCCCGCCGACAAGTCCTCGACCGGGGTCGTGCTGGCCTCGGCGGGGTCCACCGACCCGGAGGCGATCGCAGTGATCGCTGAAATCGCGCGGGAGTGGCGGCACACCGGTTGGTGCGCCGTGCGACCTGCGTTCGCCTCCGCTGCTCTCCCCCGTACCGAGGACGCGGTACGGGAACTGCGCGCCCTCGGCTGCGAGCGGGTCGCCGTCGCGCCGTACGTCCTGGCGCCCGGTTTCCTCCCCGACCGGATCGCCCTGGGCGCGGCCGAGGCGGACGTCCTGGCCGAGGTGCTGGGCCCTTCGCCGGAGGTGGCGCGGGTGCTGCTCAAGCGGTACGACGCGGCCCACATGCCGCTGCTGGCGGCCGTGGGGGCCTGACGTCGTCCGACGTCCGGCGTGGGGGCGTGACGACGCGGGAGCGGGACGCACCGACGCCACCGACGCGGTGTCAGACGCCCGTCGTGGCTCCCAGGGCGTGCTGTCGCGGATCGCGTCCGCTCGCGGCGAGGGCCTGCTCGAACGCCGGCGCGTCGCCGGGTACCGGCACCGGGTCGGCGAAGCCGTCGTACTGCCGGTAGATGTCGCCGTGTGTGAGAACCACGTCGAGGACGAAGCGGGCCGCGTCCTCGGAGACGTGGAACTCCTGGCCGGTGGCCGTGGCGACGTCCCAGCCGTGCACCGCCATCTCCTTGATGATCATCGAGGCGATCTCGACGGCGGACATGACCGCCATGCCGAGGTCCAGCTCGCCCTCCCACACCGCCGGGTCCGCCCAGGCCGCGACCGCCCGGTCCAGCTGGGCGGCGTAGGCCTCGGCCCAGTCCGGCTCGGCGGTGAAGTCGCGTGCGACCAGCTCCTCGGGCAGCTGCTTGCGCAGGGCGCGGTGCTCCAGACCGTGCGAGGTGTACAGGACCCAGTGGTTGACCAGTGCGCGGACGTCCCAGTCCGGGCAGTGGGTGGGCTCGTCGAACCGTGCCGCCGGGACACCACGGGCGACACGGGCCGCCTCGGCGGCGCATTCCTTCATGTACGGGTAGAGGTCGTCCTTGTTCATGCCTCCTACGCTACGGAGAACGCGCCCGGGGCTCTTGAACAAACGCGACAGCCTCCCCCTGTCCGGCCGGAGCGCTCCTGCGTAGGCTCGCCGCATGATCCAGGACTCCTTCCCGCTGGGCGGGGAACTGCCGGTACGACGGCTCGGCTACGGCACCGCACAGCTCACCGGCCCCGGCTACTGGGGCCCACGCGGCGACCCGGCGGACGCGGTGGCGGTGCTGCGGCGGGCGGTGGAGCGCGGGGTCACACTGATCGACACGGCGGACAACTACGGCCCGTCGATCGCCGAGGAACTCGTGGCCGAGGCCCTGCACCCGTACCCGGAGGGGCTGGTGATCGCCACCAAGGGCGGTGTCGTGCGCACCGGCGACGACGCCTGGCACATCGACGGGCGGCCCGAGCGGCTGCGGGAGATGTGCGAGGCGAGTCTGCGCAGGTTACGGCTGGAGACCGTCGACCTGTACCAGTTGCACCGGCTCGACCCGGACGTCCCGATGGCCGAACAGCTGGGCGCGCTCGACGAGTTGCGCGCCGAGGGCAAGGTACGGCACGTCGGCCTCGACTCGGTCACCGTCGAACAGCTGGAAGCCGCCATGGAGTTGACGTCCGTGGCGTCCGTCCAGAACCGCTACAACCTGCTCGACCGTGCCTCCGAGCCGCTGCTGAAGGTGTGCGAGGCGCGCGGGGTCGCCTTCCTGCCGTGGTTCCCCCTGGGCAACGGATCGCTGACCTCGGACCCGGTGTGCGCCTACATCGCCGCCACGCACGGTGCGAGCCCCGGTCAGATCGCCCTGGCGTGGCTGCTGCACCGCTCCCCGGCACTGTGCCCAACGCCGGGCACCGGCTCCCTCGCGCATCTGGAGGAGAACCTGGACGCCGGTGCCGTACGGCTGTCCGCGTCCGACCTGACCAGGCTGGACGCGCTGACGGCGGCGTACGGAACGTCAGGCTGAGCCGGTCATCTCCACGAGCTTGAGGACGGTGTTCCAGTTGCGGCTGGTGGCGATCACGCCCTTGTTCAGCCTGGGCTTGGAGAGCTGCTCGGCGAGCTTGGAACGGCCGAGGCCGTTCGGGGCGTAGAGGTACAGGGCGCGGTCGCCGAGCCGGAAGTCCTCCGGGAGGTAGGCGGCCCGGTCGATCTCGGCGAAGCGTTCCTCGTCGACGGGGGCGGAGAAGTAGGTGACGTGGAGTTGCCTGGCCTCCAGGTCGGCGGCGGGGAAGGGGCAGGCCTCGGCGATCGCCCTGAGGTAGGCGTGGTCGCGCACGATGACGTCGACCGCGAAGCCGAACCGCTTCTCGATCGCCGCCGTGAGCTCGTCGGCCAGCGACTCCTCGTCCCCGTGGTCACTGGCGAACACGGCCTGGCCGCTCTGCAGATAGGTGCTCACGTCGTGGTGGCCGAGGCTCTCCAGCAGGGCGCGGAGGTCGGCCATCGGGACCTTTCTGCTGCCGCCCACGTTGATCCCGCGCAGCAGCGCCGCATACGTCGTCGTCATCCGCACACCATAAGCAGTCCTGCCCCCCGCCGGGTCGACCCGGCGGGGGGTGGTGTCGTCGGACGGACAGGATCGGCTAGGTGAGGAGATTCGCCTTCAGGACGGTCACCGTGTACGTGTTCCCGTCCGTGTCGGCGACCAGGAGGGCGGCCGGCGCCGCCGATGAGGAACCGAAGGGCACGTCAGCTCGCCTTCCCGGGCATCTGCTTGTTGCCGTCGACGACCGCGCGCTGGGTGATCGCGCTGGTGAACGCGACGGTGCCGACCTTGAGCTCCCCGTCCTTGTCGGCCTTGACCTGGACGGTGCGCTCGCCGAGCAACGCCAGGGTCTTCTTGTCGAAGATCCACTCGGTGCGCTGCCCGTCGGTGTCGTTCTGCCTCGCCACCGCGATCCCGTGACGGCCCATGGCGTCGACCGAGTCGTCCACCGCGACGACCCCCGGAATCTTGGCCGCGGCCTTGTACAGGGCGACGCTGAGGTCGGCAGGCGGGTAGCTCTCGTTCAGCAGCTCGCCGATGGCGACGAAGGCCGCCTGGTCGCGGGGGACTTCGGGGTCCCGGTCGGCGTCCGACTCCTTGTAGATGTGCCGCAGCAGCGCGTCGGGGTCGGTGGGCAGCTTGACCAGGGCGTTGTACGCCCCGGCGAACGGGTTCGGCCCGGCCAGGGTCATGCCCTCGTCGCTCGTCTCGCCCGCTTCGATCAGCCAGCCGTCCTTCCCCTCGGGGGACAGCCAGACCCGACGGTCGTGCAGCTCCTGGCTGACGATCGTGGTCTTGTCGTCGACGGTCTTGGGGTAGGTGCTCGCCACCTTCGAGGCGATGTAGGTGAACTGGCCGTCGTGCACCGTGGGGCCGGAGGTGTCGGCGGCGGCGAGTGAGATGCGGTCGAGCAGCTGGGGGGCGCCCTTGGGATCGGCGGCGCCGATCTGGGTGGTCAGCGCGGGGCCGGTGGCCAGGTCGGCCGTGCCGCCGTCGCCGTTGCCGCCGGACAGGGCGACACCGGCGACGACCGCGCCGGCCAGGGCGAAGACCCCGGCGGGCAGCAGGATCGCGCGCCGCAGGAAGGGGTTGCGGCGCTGCGGGGTGACGGCCGGGGCGGCCGGGCGGGCGGCGGCGCGGAGGTCTTCGTGGATCTGGGCCATCATCTGCTCCTTGTGGAACTGGTGGCGGCCCGCCGGCAGATCACGCTCGACGGAGGGCAGGAGTTGCTGGGTCTCCGTCCACTCAGCCGGGTGCGGCTGGGAGGGGGTGGCGTTCATCGGTTTCCTTCCTGTGCGGACCGGATCACGTATCCGCGATCACCTGTTATCTGCCGGTCTGGGGCGGTGAGTTCCCTTTTTTTTCGGAGCAGTTCGGCGTCGGCGAGTTTGCGCAGCTTGCCGCGGGCACGAGACAGCCGGGAGCGGACGGTGCCGACAGGGATGCCGAGGGCGCCGGCCGCTTCGGCGTACTCCATGCCCTCGCACAGACACAGCGTCAAAACCTCGCGCTCGGGGGGCTTGAGCGCGCTGAGGGCGGTCAGCGTGGCGCTGATGCGGCGCCGGTCGTCCACGCGTCCGGCGGTCTCCTCGGCGTGGTCCTCGACGTACTCCTCCGCGGCGTTCGCGGCTGCCGCGGCCCTGGCCGCGTTGCGGTAGCGCCGGTTGCTGCGGTACTGGGAGCGGGCGACGTTGGTGGCGACGCCCAGCAGCCAGGGCCGCAGCGAACCCCCTTCGGCCTCGACCGACGCCCGGCGCCGCCACGCCTCCATGAACGTCGTCGCCATGACGTCCTCGGCCGCGGACCAGTCGGCGGTCAGCCGGAAGGCGTGGTTGTACACCGCGCGGGCGCAGTCGTCGAAGAGTTCCGCGAAGGCGTCCGGATCCCCGGCCCGTATCCGGGTTCGCATATCTGTGGTCACGTCTTCAACTGCTCGTCCAGGACGGTGAGTTCCGGTGACGTACGCCACACACGCGAACCGGCGGTGGATGTCGCGCCGGGACGGGCCGTCGTGCCCCGTGGGGGTGGGCACGACGGCCGGGTCCGGTGATGCGGACTGGCCGAAACTCTGGCGGATCCGGAGGGCTCGGTTCAACCACTTCACGAACCTGTGACTTATTCAACAAGTTTTCGTAATGACAAAGCGGGGCTCTGCCGACGGACCGGACACCCGGTAGATGTAGGGGGCCGCCGTCCTACCCAGTGGGGAGACGCGGGTACCGGGAGGATGACGCCGGGCCGCGGGACCTCACCGAGCAGCAGGAGGTGAGGGGTTTATCCGCCCCATACCTTCGAAGTGAAAGGTGGCGGCAGGGGGCTGTCACCGCACACGAGGGGGCAAGCCCGTCATGGGGAACGGAGATACACGGGTGCGGGGCCTGGCCGCGCGAGCCGGCGGCTGGAGTGCCCGGCACCGATGGGCTGCCGTCGGTATCTGGGTGCTGTTCGTCGTCCTGGCGATGGGGCTCGGTTCGGCGGCCGGCCGGGTCGACGTCAAGGACAGCGACCAGCTGAAGGGCGAGACACGCACCGCCGCCAAGATCATCGAGGACGCCGGGATCGACGAGCCGGCCAGTGAGACGGTGCTGATCCAGGCCAGGGACGGCGGCGTCAAGGCCACGGACGCGCAGTTCCGGGCCGCCGTCACCGCGGTCGTCGACGCCGTCGAGGGGACGGGCGAGGTCACGGGGGTCGCCTCGCCCTACGACACGAACACCATCTCGAAGGACGGCCGCAGCGCGCTGGTGCAGTTCGACATGCGCGGCGAGTCGGACACCGCGGGCGAGCGGGTCGAGCCGGTATTGAAGGCCGTCGAGGGGGTGCAGAAGGAGCACGGGTCGCTGCGGATCGAGGAGATCGGCGGCGCCAGCATGATGAAGACGTTCGCCGACGCGTTCGGGGACGACTTCAAGAAGGCCGAGTACTCCGCCGTGCCGGTGGCGCTCGGCATCCTGCTGATCGCGTTCGGCGCGCTCGTGGCCGCGCTGCTGCCGGTGCTGCTGGCGGTCACCGCGATCATGGCGACGATGGGTCTGATGGGCATCGTCAGCCATGTGATGCCGATGAGCGACCAGGCCAACTCCGTGATGCTGCTGGTCGGTCTGGCCGTCGGCGTCGACTACTGCCTGTTCTACCTGCGCCGCGAGCGCGAGGAGCGCGAGGCCGGCCGGGACGCCCAGACGGCCCTGAGGGTCGCCGCCGCGACCAGCGGCCGCGCGATCATCGTCTCCGGTGTCACGGTGTGTGTGGCCATGGCGGGCATGCTGTTCACCGGTCTCGCCGAGTTCGAGGCGATGGGCCTGGCCTCGCTGATGGTCGTGGCGGTCGCCATGGTCGGCTCGGTGACCGTACTGCCGGCGCTGTTGTCCCTGCTGGGCGAGCGGGTCGAGAAGGGCCGTATCCCCTTCCTGCGTCGTCGCCGCCGTGACGGGGCCGGCGGCGAGAGCCGGTTCTGGACGGCAGTCCTGAAGGGCGTTCTCGCCAAGCCCGTCGTCTCCGTGGTGGTGGCGGCCGGCGCGCTGCTGGCGATCGCGGCGCCGGCGGTCGGCATGAAGACTCAGCAGCTCACCCTGGACCAGGAGTTCGGTGACTCGCTGCCGATCGTCCAGACGTACAACCGGCTCAACGACGCCTTCCCGGGCGGGTCCGACCCGGCCGAGGTGGTCGTCGAGGCGGACGACATCAACGCCCCCGAGGTGAAGAACGCGCTCGCCGCGTTCAAGGAGGAGGCCGTCTCGTCCGGCGCCTCGCGCGGCCCGGTCGAGATCAAGCTGCACGACGCGCAGAACGTCGCCTATGTGTACGTCCCGCTGGTGGGCGGCTCCGACCTGGACAAGGCGGGCGCGAGCCTGGACAAGCTGCGCGACGAGGTGCGGCCCGCCACGCTCGGCAAGGTCGACGGCCTCGAGGCGCCGATCACCGGACAGGTCGCCGGGTCGAAGGACTTCAACGACCAGCTGGCCGGAGCCGTCATCCCGGTCTTCGCGTTCGTCGTGGTCTTCGCCTTCGCGCTGATGCTGTTGTCCTTCCGCTCGCTGACCGTCGCGATCACGTCGATCGTGCTGAACCTACTGTCGGTGGGCGCGGCCTACGGCATCCTCGTGGCTGTCTTCCAGCACGGCTGGGGCGCGTCCCTGGTGGGCGCGGAGGGTGTCGGGGCCATCATCACCTGGCTGCCGCTGTTCCTCTTCGTGATCCTGTTCGGTCTGTCGATGGACTACCACGTGTTCGTGGTCTCGCGGATCCGCGAGGCGCGGCTGCGCGGCCGTACGACGAACCAGGCCATCCAGCACGGAGTGGTCACCACCGCCGGTGTCGTGACCAGTGCCGCGATCATCATGGTCGCCGTCTTCGCGATCTTCGGGACGCTGTCCATGCAGTCCATGAAGCAGATGGGCGTCGGCCTCGCGGCCGCGGTGCTCATCGACGCGACGATCATCCGGGGCGTGCTGCTGCCGGCCGTGATGGCGCTGCTCGGCGAGCGCAACTGGTACCTGCCGAAGTGGCTGCACGGGTTGCCGGACCTCACCCATGACGAGGCCCCTCAGGACGTGGTCCGGCCGACGGTGCGCGACGACGAGGGTGAGCGGCTGGGGGTCTGATACCTCCCCCGCCGAACCTGGCAAGACTGAGGGCCCGTTGGTCACGTGGGGAGCCAACGGGCCCTCTGCCGTGGGTGGCGCTACGGCAGTTCGGCCTCGATGAGGTCGGCCGCGCGCCGGGTGCCGCCCTCCTCGGCCATTTCCGCCTGGATCGACTTCAGCCGTCGGGCGACCTCGGGATCGTCCACCAGCGCGAGGGCGGCTGCCCGCAGCGCCTCGTCGGTCGCCTCCTCCGTGGGGAGGTGACGGGCCACACCGAGCGACTGGAGCACGTCCGCGTTGCCGAACTGGTCCACGGCCTGGGGTACGGCGATCATCGCAGTGGCCGTGGCCAGACCCTCCTGGCTGCCGCCCGCACCGGCGTGCGTGACGAACAGGTCGGCCTGCCTCAGGATCGTCAACTGCGGTACCCAGGACCGTACTTCGACGTTCCTCGGCAGGTCTCCGAGTTCGGCGGGGTCGACGTGCCTGCCGATCTGGAGAACGAGGTGCCAGCCGGACAGGTCGCCGAAGGCCCTGACGCACTCCCGGTAGAAGTCCGGCTGCCGGGTGAAGGTCGACCCCAGCGAGACGAGGACCACCTTCTCGGCGTCGGCGGGCCGGTGCCAGTCGCCCTCGGCCGTGCGGTCGCCCTGGCAGGCGCCGACGAAGGAGTACACGCTCTCGTCGACCCGGTCGGCGTTCGGCTGCAACGCCCTCGGGATCAGCACGAGGGAGCGAGCGGGGCGCCCCACGAACGGGTCCGGGTGCTCGGTGATCCCGTTCTCCTCCAGCCAGGCGTGGAAGCGGGCGTAGTAGGCCTGTCCGCGCTCGGTCTTCTTCGGCTCGGCCCACATCGGTTCGGCGACCTCCGCCTCGTAGCCCTCCCAGGCGACGAGGTTCGGCGACAGGGAGACCGCGGGCACGCCCCAGCGGCGGGCGAGGACCCGGGCCGGGTACGCGGTGATGTCGTGCAGCACGAGGTCGGGCTCGTCACCCTCGTACGCGTCGATGAGCTGCGGCAGCGCCTGGATCGCGTCCGCCAGGAAGGGTTCCACGTGGTCCAGCAGGGTGGTGCCCCAGGCCTCGGGGTCGTCGTCGGGGCCGGGCAGCGTCGAGTTCCAGAGCTTCACCTCGGCACCGGTCTCGGCGGCCTTCTCGGCGAACACGGGCGGAATCGCGTACGTGACCCGGTGCCCCCGCGCCACGAGTTCGCGGATCACTTCGAGGCTCGGGTTCACGTGGCCGGGGGCGGCGATGGAGAACATGGCGATGTGGGCGGGTCGACTGGTCATGACGGAGAATTTAGGCGAGACGATACGTATCGTGCAACGTATTTCGAGGGCCTTCTAGAGGTCGGGGCACTGCGCGCCGGTCCCCTCCACGCGCCGGCCGGTCCGATCCGTGACGGTCACCGGTGCCGGTTCGGCCCGGAGGTCGGCCACGCGCTGCGCCCCTACGGCCGTGCAGATGAGCTGGGCCGCCGCGAGATCGCTCACCTTCCCCGCCAGGGCGGACACGTCGATGGAGACGCGGTTCTCCCGGGCGGTCACCTTCACGAGGTCCGACAGGTCCGCCTCCTGCGGAGCCCGCGCGGCACCGTCGGGGAAGAGGGTCGAGGGGGTCGGCGTCGGCGTCGGCGTCGGCGTCGGCGTCGGCGTCGGCGTCGGCGTCGAGGTGAACGCCGGCAACGCGCCCGGCAGCGGCAACAGCGTGGTCATGCGCTTGACCTCCTCGTCGGCACTCGGCCCCTGGAGCAGCACCCGCACGGCCGACTCGACGTCGACCGGCGCCACAGTCTGGCGGGGGACGGCCACCAGGGTGCCGTCCGTCACGAAGTAGACCCGTATCGTCGGCACGACTCCGCTGGCCGGACCGCCCGCCTCCACCACTCCGGTGGCCGGGATGCCGCAGGACGTGAGCAACCCCAGGGATGACAGCAGCAGCGCGGTTCGGCGTACGGCCCTCATGATCCGCCCTCCCCGGGCAACTCGTCCCTGTACAGCGGGAGTTCCACGGTGAAGACGGCGCCGCCCTCCGGTCGGTTCGCCGCGCGGACGGTGCCGCCGTGCACACGGACGTTCTCGGCGGTGATCGCGAGGCCCAGACCGCTGCCCTCGGTGCGGGTGCGGGCGGCGTCCGACTTGTAGAACCGCTCGAAGACGTGGGGAAGCACGCTGTCGGGGATGCCGGGCCCGCTGTCCAGCACCTCGATCACCGCGAGCCGCCCGGTACCTTCGGACAGCCGAAGCCGGACGGGTTGCGCACCGTGCCGCAGGGCATTGCCGACCAGGTTGGCGACGACGACGTCGAGGCGCCGGGGGTCGACGCGTCCGCGCAGGGCGTCGGGCGGTGGCAGATCGGTGTCGACCAGGTCGGTCCAGGCGCGGGCGGCGAGGGTGCGCCGCAGCGACTCGGCGAGGTCGATCTCGTCCAGGTGCAGGACCGCCGCGCCCGCGTCGAATCGGGAGATCTCCATCAGGTCGTCCACCAGACGGGCCAGTTTCACGGTCTCCTCGCTGATCAGCCGGACCGCGGTGGCGGTGTCCGGGTCGAGGCGGTCGGCGTCCTCGTCGAGTACGTCGGTGACCGCCGACATGGCGGCCAGCGGGGTGCGCAGTTCGTGCGAGACGTCCGCGGCGAAACGGCGGGCGCGGGCCTCCATGCCGCGCAGTTCCGCCACCGACTCCTCCAGCGCGGCGGCCGTCTCGTTGAACGTGTGTGACAGATCGGCGAGTTCGTCGGACCCCTCGACGGCGAGCCGGGTGTCCAGCCGCCCCTCGGCGATGCTGCGGGTCGCCCGGCGCAGCGCCCGTACCGGACGGAGCACCCCGCGCGCGGCGAGCAGCGCGAGCAGCACCGCCAGCGCCAGGGCGGCCACGGTGGCCCGTTCCACGGCGGCGACCAGGGCGTCGACGTACGCCAGTTCCGTGGTCTGCGGCACGGTCAGGAAGACCTGGATCCCGGAGGCGACCGTGGCCCCCGCGGCGGAGTCCGCGTAGGCGACCGACATGCCGACGACGAGTGCGGTGTGGTCGCCGCTGTTCACCCGCTGGAAGACGGTGGCCGAGCTGCTGTCCACGGCCGAACGCAGGGCGGACGTCAGCTCCTCGAACGGGTCGTCGGGGACGGACGTGGCGCTCACATCGCCGTAGTCGACCATGACGCGCCAGACCCCGGAGGGTTCGGCGCCGGCCACGTCGACCGCGAACCGCCGCAGTTCACTCTCGCCCGGCGGGAAGGCCAGGGCCGGGGCGAGCCGGCCGACCTGGGTGCGCAGCAGCTTGATGACGGCATCCTGGCTCTGCTGGAGCACCCCGGTGCGTGCCTCGCGGAAGGTCAGGGCACCGGTGGAGGCGGCGGTGAGGGCGGTGACCAGCGCGAACGCCACGACCAACCGCACGCGCAGACCGCGCAGTTGGGGTACTCGGACGCGGGCCCTCAGCGAGCCTCCCGACGAGCCCTCCGACGAGCGCCGCTCGGAGCCCCTCACCGGGACGCGAACCGGTAGCCGAAGCCGCGCACGGTCTGGATGTAGCGGGGCTCGCGCGGCGGGTCGCCCATCTTGGCCCGCAGCCGTTTGACGCAGGCGTCCACCAGACGCGCGTCCCCGTGGTAGCTGTGCTCCCACACCGCCTCCAGGAGCTGCTGCCGGCTGAACACCTGGCCGGGCGAGGCGGACAGGGTGAGCAGCAGCCTCAGTTCGGAGGGCGCGAGGGCGACCGGTGCGCCCTTTCGGGAGACCGCGAGCCCGGCCCGGTCGATGGACAGGTCTCCATAGGTGTCGATCTTCGGTATGCCGCCCTCGCCGGGCGACCCGCCCGCCCGGCGCAGCACGGCGCGGATCCGCGCCTCCAGCACCCTGGCCTGCACGGGTTTCACCACGTAGTCGTCGGCTCCGGCCTCCAGTCCTACGACGATGTCCTCGTCGTCGCCCCGGGCGGTCGCCATGAGGATCGGCAGGGTCTGGTCGAGGGCGCGCATCCCCCGGCACACGTCCAGGCCGGACATGCCGGGCAGCATGAGGTCCAGCACCACGACGTCCGGTCGGAAGGACCGCAGCCGCTCAAGGCCGGCCTCGCCGGTCTCGGCGGCGGCGACCTCGTGACCCTGGCGGCGCAGGGCGAGGGCGACACCCTCCCGCACGGCACGGTCGTCTTCGATCAGCAGAACGCGTGGCATGCGCTCAGTATCCGTACGCCGTCAGCCCGTTCGGGACTCTGTTACCGGATGATCACATGGACCCGGATCCGACAGGACGTTACCCTTTTGTTATCATTCGAGCCAGAACCCATCACATCGCGATCACAATCTGAACAACCATGACCGCGCACAAAGCAACTCCTTCCAACAGCCGTCGTCGCCGGAGTGGCCCGTCACATGCCTCCCTGCGCGGGCGGAAGCGGCCCTTGTGGGCAGGTCTGGCCGCACTGACCGTCCTGGGCGCCGCCGGTTTCGCGGCCGTGGGCTGGACGTCCGCGGATGCGGGCGGCACACACACCGGCGCCCGGTCCGAACCCACGAAGCGCGCCGAGGCCGGCGCCGAGTCCGACCCCGGCTCCGCCCGGCCGACAGCCGGCGTCAGGACCACGCCGCCCCGTTCGTCCGCCAGTTCCTCAGCCAGTTCGTCCGTCGGCTCGTCCGACCGGCCTTCGCAGCCCGACATCCCGTCGACGGGGCCGGGCACGTTCGCCAGCGCGTCCGGCGGCAGCGACACGGTGGGGAAGGGCAATGCCCTGCGCTACCGGGTCGACGTCGAGAACGGCCTCGACCTGTCCGCCGCGGACGTCGCCGAGCAGGTGGAGGACATCCTGGGCGACCGGCGCGGCTGGACGGCCGACGGCCACTCGGCGTTCCGGCGGGTCCCGGGCGGCACCACCGACTTCGTGGTCCGGGTCGCGACGCCCGGAACGGTGGACAAGATCTGCGGACAGTACGGGCTGAACACCGGCGGCGAGGTCAACTGCAGCGTGGGCCAGAACGTGATGGTCAACCTCAAGCGCTGGCTGCTGGCAACTCCCGTCTACGCCAAGGACGTCACGGCCTACCGCGCACTGATCATCAACCACGAGGTCGGCCACTTCCTCAGCCACGGCCACGTCGGCTGCCCCGGCAAGGGACAGCCGGCGCCCGCGATGATGCAGCAGATCAAGGGCATGAACGGCTGTGTGCCCAACGTCTGGCCGTACGACGAGAAGGGCCGCTATCTCACCGGACCCGCCGTCTGACCCGGGCTCGCGGCCCTCAGCGCTGGTAGCGGGCCAACACCAGGTTGCCGTCCTTCTCCAGCCGTTCACGCAGCTCAGCGAGGTCGATCGAGCCGCTGTAGTACTCCTGGAACGCGGGCGTGGCCACCTTGTCCTTCCACTCCGGGTAGCCGCGAACGGACTGCGCCGGCGCCGGGCGCAGGTGGGTGGCGAGGGCCGTTCCGGTGTCCCAGCCGTCCTTCGCGGTGTGCAGGGCGGGGTCCTTGAGGGCCTGGGTGCCGGTGGGCAGCATCCAGTCGCCCAGGGCGAGCCGGACCATGTTCTCGGGCCGGAGCAGGAAATCGATGAACTCGGCGGCCTCCTTCTTGTGCGGGCTGTCCTCGGCCACCGACAGGGTCTGCGGGCTGACGCCCTGGGTCAGTCCGTCCGCGCCTGCCGGGGCTGGCAGCACCTGCCAGGCGAAGCCCTTCGGCGCCTGCTGGGCGATCTGCTGGCGGTACGAGAACCCGAGCGGGACCATCGCGTACCTGCCGCCGAAGAAGCCGGGCAGGGTGTCCGAGCCGCCGCTGCCGAGGGTGGTCGGCGAGGCGCTGCCGTCGGTTTGGGCCTGGTCGTGGATGGTGCGCGGCACCACCGCGTCGGCGGCCCCGAAGCGGACGGTCACCCTGCCGTCCGCGCCCCGGTGGAAGAGCTGTCCGCCCGCCGACAGGGACAGGTTGAGGGTGGCGGAGACGGGTTCCTTGAGCGGCCAGGCCACGCCGTACCGGCCGTCGCCGCTGAGCTGCTCGGTGATCTTCCGGAACTCCGGCCAGCTCCACGGGTGTTCGGGGGTGGGGATGCGTACCCCCACCTCCTTCAGCCGGGCCGAGTCGGCGATGAGCACCCGCGGCTCCTGCAGGAACGGGACGCCGTAGATCCCGTCCCCGAAGGTCGCCGTGTCCCAACTGCGCTGCGGGATGTCCGACCTGAGCCGCTCGGGCAGCAGGTCGGTGAGATCCGCGAGATAGCCGCCGTACGCGAAGTCGGCGAGGTCGTCCGAGGCGTCGTGGATGATGTCGGGCGCCTCACCGCCCTCGAAGGAGGTGAGGAGCTGGTCGTGGACGCTGTCCCAACTCCCCTGGACGTACTCGACCTTGACGTCCGGGTGAGCGGCGTTCCACTCCTTGACCAGGTCCTGGTTGGCCTCGACGGACTCCTGCTGCCAGGCGAGGGACTGGAAGCGGAGGGTGACACGGCCGTCCCGCGCACCGCTGTCCTCGCCCGTGCAGCCGGAGAGCAGCAGGGCCAGCGCCAGGAGGCCGGCGACCTTGACGCGCATCAGCTCTTCACCGCCCCGGCCATCATGCCTCCCGTGATCCGTCGTTGGATGATCGCGAAGACGACCAGTGAGGGCAGGGTGGCGAGGAAGGACGCCGCGGCCAGCGGGCCCAGGTCGGCGACGCCCTCCGCGCCGATGAAGTGCGTAAGGACGACCGGCAGGGTCTGCTTCTCGGGCGTCTTCAGCAGCACCAGCGCGAAGAAGAACTCGTTCCACGCCGTGATGAACGCGAACAGGCCCGTCGCCACGATCCCCGGCGTGAGCAGCGGCGCGGTCACCGACACCAGGGTCCGCAGCCGCCCGGCCCCGTCCACCGCCGCCGCCTCCTCCAGTTCGGCGGGCACGGCACGCACGTACCCGACGAGCATCCACAGCGCGAACGGCAACGCCCACACGACGTACACCATCACCAGCCCCGCCGACGAGTTGATCAGTCGCAGGTTCTTCAGCACCAGGAACAGCGGGATGATCACCAGCACGAGCGGGAACGCCTGGCTGACGACCACCCAGCCCGTCGCGGCCCTGGAGAGCCGGCTGCGATGGCGGGCCATCACGTACGCCAGCGGGGTCGCGATCAGTACGGCGATCAGCGCGGCGCCGAGCGCGGCGAGCAGCGAGTTGCCCGCGGCGCGCAGCAGTGGCTGTTCGTCGAAGGCCTGCCGGAAGTTGTCGAGGGTGGGATCCCTCGGGATCCAGGTGGGGTGCAGACTGCCCAGTTCCCGTGGCGACTTGAAGGCGGTGGAGACCAGCCAGAGGAAGGGGAAGGCGAGGAAGACGAGATACCCGAGCAGGGCCGCGTACTGGCCGACCCGGCCGCCTGTGCTGGTCCTCACGCGTCGTCACCTCCCCTGAGCCGGCCCACCAGGAACAGGGCCAGCAGCACCGAGATCACGGCGACCATCACGCAGCCCATCGCCGCCGCGTAGCCGAACTGCCCGTAGCGGAAGGCCTCTTCGTAGGCGAAGAGCATGGGCAGGCGGGTACGTCCGCCGGGTCCTCCGCTGGTCAGGACGTAGACCAGGGCGAAGGAATTGAAGTTCCAGATGAAGTTGAGGGCGGTGATCGCGAGTGCGACCGGTCTCAGCGCCGGCCAGGTGACCGTCCAGAAGCGCCGCCACGCGCCGGCCCCGTCCATCGCGGCCGCCTCGTGGAGTTCGCGCGGGGTGTTCTGCAGGCCGGCGAGGAGGGCGACCGTGGTCTGCGGCATGCCCGCCCAGACGCCGACCACGATCACCGCGGGCAGGGCGGTCCCGAGGCCGCTGAGCCAGTCGCGGCCGTCACCGAGACCGAGGTCGCGCAGGGTCTCGTTGAGGACGCCCGCGTCCGGGTTGTAGACGAGCCGCCACATCACACCCACGACGACCTCGGGCATGGCCCACGGGATGATCGCCAGGGCGCGGGCCAGCCAGCGCAGTCTCAGGTCCTGGTCGAGGAGGAGGGCGAGGCCGAGCGCGAGCAGGAACTGCGGGACGGTCACCCCGACCGCCCAGACCAGTCCGATCCGGAACGACTCCCAGAACAGCGTGTCGTGCAGCAAGTCCTGGAAGTTGAGCCCGCCGATCCACTCCGTGGGCTCGGTCCGCCCCGACTGGGCGTCGGTGAAGGCCAGCGTGATCCCGTAGAGCAACGGGCCCACGCTCAGCACCAGGATCGGGATCAGCGCGGGCAGCACCAGGAACCAGGCCCCGCGGTCGGGCGGCCGTAAGGCCCCGTCGGCGCGCGGAGCGCCCTGCGCCGACCGCTTCGTCGCGGTCACCACTGTCACCTGATCGGCTCCTTCGCACGGCTCGGGACGCATCCGGGCCCGGCGGGCCTCCGACATGGTCGTGAAGCCGCCCCGCCCCGTCAAGACACCGCGCACACCGGCCCGACCTGTGCGAATGCGACACTGGCCGGCGGATGGCGGGAACTCGACACCGGCCGGCCGGTCGTGGGGCGGCTCGGCACGGACGACGACACGGAGGCGGACGATGGACGAGGCACGGGCGCGGGACGTACTGGCCGCGTCGGGGGTACTGCCCGGCCGGGCACCGGACGCGCGGCTGCTCGCCCTGGGCGAGAACGCGGTGTTCGCCGCCGGTGACCTGGTCGTCAAGGTGGGCCGCGACGCCGAACTCCTCGACCGGGCGCGCCGGGAACTGGCCGTCGCGATGTGGCTCGCCGAGCAGGACGTGCCGGCGGTGCGGGCGGCGGATCCCGAGGCGCTGTCGGTCGAGGGCCATCCGGTGACCGTGTGGCACCGGCTGCCCGAGCCCGTACGTCCCGCGGAGCCGCGCGATCTGGCCGAACTCCTCCGCAGGGTGCACGCCCTGTCCGCCCCCTCCTTCGACCTGCCGCCCCGCGATCTGCTGGACGGGGTGGAGCGTTGGCTGCGGCTCGCGGGCGACGCGATCGATCCGGCCGACGCGGCGTACCTCCGCGAGCGCCGCGACGGCTTCGCCGCGGCCGCCGCCGCGCTGACCCCGCGGCTGTCCCCGGGCCCGATCCATGGCGACGCCCTCCCCCGCAACGTCCACGTCGGACCGGCCGGCCCGGTCCTCGTCGACCTGGAGACCGTCTCCGCCGACCTGCGCGAACACGACCTGGTCGTCATGGCCCTCTCCCACGACCGCTACGGGGTGCCCGCCGCGGCCTACGACTCGTTCACCGAGGCGTACGGCAGGGACGTGCGCGAGTGGTCGGGCTGTTCGGTGCTGAGAGGGGCCCGGGAGACGGCGAGTTGTGCGTGGGTGGCTCAGCACGCGCCGAGCAATCCGAAGGCGCGGGCGGAGTTCGAACGGCGGGTGGGGTCGCTGCGGGACGGGGACGCGACGGTGCGGTGGTATCCGTTCTGAGCGCCTGAGGCCTGTCGTTGCCGGGCGGCCGCGGGTGTCCGTCGTGGCCGACCGGACCCGAGGGTCGGCCACGTGTCGTCACGTCCCCGCGCCTCTCAGGGGGTCATCTGGCCGTCGGAGTCCCTGTCCTGGATGGTTCGTGCCGCGCGGCCCAGTTCGGTGAGGACGGTGCGGACCGCTTTCCGCGCCGCGCGTTCCGGAAGGTGCGGGGCGTCGATGCGCCGTCCCGACGGGCCACGTCGGCCCGTCGGCGCGCACTGGGCATCCGCCCGCCGGCTCACACCGGCTCGTCGGCCAACTCCCGCAGCGGCCACAGGGCGTCCACCACCGCGTCCGCGTCGCCCTTGCGGCGCAGGAAGCTCTGGAAGTCGGCCGCCCACTCGGCGTACCACTCGATCTGGCGGCGGTGCAGTTCCGCCGGGCCGAGCGCCGCGATCTTGGCGTGGCGCTCGGCTATCGCGCCGGCCAGCCGGGCGGCGGCGAGGGCGTCGGCCGAGGCGTCGTGGGCGGACTCGAGGACGACGCCGTACTCCTCGCAGACCGCTTCGAGGTTGCGCTTGCCCCGGCGGTAGCGGTCGGCCCAGCGGTCGATCGTGTACGGGTCGATGACCGGGGCGGGGTCGAGGCCGCCCAGGCGCTCACGCAGGGACGGCAGGCCGTGGCGTCGCAGTTCGGCGGAGAGCAGGGTCAGGTCGAAGGCCGCGTTGTAGGCGACGACCGGCACGCCCGTCTTCCAGTACGTCACCAGGACGTCCGCGATGGCCTCCGCGACCTGGTCGGCCGGCCTGCCCTCGGTGGCCGCGCGCTCGTTGCTGATGCCGTGCACCGCGACGGCGTCCGCCGGGATCTCCACGCCGGGATCCGCCAGCCACTCCCGGCACCCCAGGGGCTGTCCGGCCCTGACCTCTATCACGGCGCCCGTGACGATACGCGCCTCGCGCGGATCGGTCCCGGTCGTCTCCAGGTCGAAGCCGATCAGCAGCTCACGGTGCCAGCCCATGGGTGGTCCCCCTCCTCGGTGGTGCTTTCCCCCAGTGGTCTCCACGATCCCATGCACCACTGACAATCCGAGGACCGCATTCCGCTTGACCGGCGGACAGTTCGGGACACCGGGGAGCGAACTGCCCCAAGTGGGGCTCACACCTGGACGGTGACGGTCACCGGTCCCGCCCTCCGTTCAGGACACCGGCCGCGAATCGGCCCAGGCCGTCTCGAACTCCTCGCGGTACGTCGGAAAGAGACCGGACTCGTCGACTTCGCCCGGCTTGACCAGCTTGCTTCCGCTGCGCAGCACCAGCACCGGTGCCTCCATCCCGCGCGAGCGCCGCAGATAGGACTGCACCACGGCGATACCGTCCGAGCCGTCACCGTCGACGAGGTACGCCGTGAAGCGGGGCGTGTCGTCGTAGACCTGGATCTCGAAGGCCCCGGGGTCGCGCAGCTTGGAGCGGACCCGGCGCATGTGCAGGATGTTCATCTCGACGGCCCGGCTCAACTCACCCCGCTTGATGCCGAGTTCACGCTCACGCCGCTTGACCGCGCTGGAGGCCGGGTTCAGGAACAGCAGCCGCACCCGGCAGCCGCTCTCGGCAAGTCGCACCAGGCGGCGGCCGGAGAAGTTCTGCACGAGCAGGTTGAGGCCGATGCCCACCGCGTCCAGGCGGCGGGCGTCGCCGAAGAGGTCCTCGGCGGGGAACTGCCGCATGAGCCGCACGCGGTCGGAGTGCACCGCGACCACGTCCGCGTACCGCTCGCCGACGAGGTCCTCGACCGCGTCCACCGGCAGCCGGCGCGCGGAGGGCACGTCACCGCCCGTGCCGAGCATCTCCAGCAACCGGGCGGAGGCCCGCTCGGCCTGGTTCAGGACGGCCTCCGACAGGGCCCGGTTGCGCGAGACGACGTTCCGGGTGACCTCCAGCTCGTCCAGCGCCAGTTCGACGTCCCGGCGGTCGTCGAGGTACGGCTCGAAGCAGGGCCAGTGCTGCACCATCAGCTCCCGCAACTGCGGAAGGGTGAGAAAGCTGAGGACGTTGTCGTCGGCCGGGTCGAGCAGATAGCCCTTGCGGCGGCTCACTTCGCGTACGGCGACCGCGCGCTGGACCCACTCCTGGCCGGCCGGCCCGGCCGCGGCGACGACCCATTCGTCGCTGTGGACGGGTTCGTAGATGGGGCGCAGCACGGCGGCCACCACGGAGCGCAGCCGCTGCTCGACGAGATTCAGCCAGATGTAGGCGCGTCCCGCCCGCTGGGCGCGGGTGCGCACCTCACGCCAGGCGTCGGCGTCCCAGTCCAGCTCCGGCCCGATGGCACCCGCGTCCATCGGCCGGGCCAGGGACACCGTGCCGGGCGGGGCGTCTGCGGAGTTCCCCTCGTGACTCTCGTCACCAGGGGGCAGCTCCAGCCCTCCCGAGCCCACCCGTGCACCGCCTTCCGCTCCCCCGAGCTCTCCGGAGGGCCAGGCCCCCACTCAACGATCAAGGAAGGGTACTCCGGTACCGGTCGGCGGTGCAGCCGGATGGACAGGTCGTTTCTCAACTACGCGGCTGCCAGTACCCGTTCTGCCAGGCAAGGTCGTCGGGAGTGAGCGGATTCATAGCGGTGACGTCCCGCGGGGCGATGGAGAACCCCTGCCAGTGGATCGGCATGGGCTGCTGGTCCTCGTCGCGGGCGATGTGGTGGAAGCCGACGTTCATCCAGACGACGGGGTGCGTGAGGTTCTGGCCGTTGACCCACTTGTCCACGGCCTTGCCCCCGCAACTGCCCGGGTTGTTGCTGGCGAACAGCTCGCAGTTGTTGTACTGGGTGAAGTAGAGGTCGTGCTTGGTGAAGCTGCGGCCCGGGTACTTGGTGCTGGTGCCGGGGACGATCTCGTACGACCGCGCGTGCCCGTCCTTGTTCTTGCCGCTCTCGCTGACCATCCGCCACCAGCGGTAGGCCTTGGTGTCGGCCGCCTGTTCCTTGGTGATCTTGGTGCGGGTGGTCTTGGTGGTCGGGGCCTGCTGACCCGAGGCGGGCGCGGTCACGGCCGAGTCGTACTGCTCGACGCGGTTCTTGGAGGAGCCGTCGAGGCCGAAGTCGAGCCGCCAGAAGACGTTGTGGCTGTGGCTGGTGGCCGAGGCCTTGGCGGCGCCCTTGCCTATCGGCCAGCCGCGGCCGTCGCCGGCGTCGTAGTCCTCGAAGGAGAGGCTGCCGGTCGCGCCCACGTTCATGGTGACCGTGCCGTCATCCTGGAAGCGCCACTCGGTCATGTACTCGTACCAGCCGACCTGGTTGACCGTGTAGACGAGAAGGTCCTTGCCCTGGGCCTGATAGACCTTGTTCTCGGCGTCGCCCTGCATGCGGTAGGCGTGGCCGCGGGAGCGGGTGGTGGTGCACAGGCCCTTGACGTTCGGGTTGCCCGAGGTCCAGAGGTCGGGGACCTTGACCGTCTTGATGGTGCCGCCGGGGCATTCGCCGGGCGCCAGGTTCATCAGGCCCTGAGCGAAGTTGAAGCCCGTCAGGTCGTCGTACTCGTTCTTCCCGTCGTCGTACGGGACGTGGATCTGGCCGAGCCGGGCGCTGTTGAGCACCTTGATCGGCGCCGTCTCGCCCTTGGGCTGGTAGGAGACGTTCTCCAGGACCAGTCCGGCCTTGTTGTCGTAGCGCCAGCACATCCGCCAGGTCGTACCGCTGTCGAGCTTCTGCTCGA
This sequence comes from Streptomyces sp. NBC_00076, assembly GCF_045041235.1. Taxonomy (NCBI): domain Bacteria; kingdom Bacillati; phylum Actinomycetota; class Actinomycetes; order Kitasatosporales; family Streptomycetaceae; genus Streptomyces; species Streptomyces sp. NBC_00076. Next base: position 8,207,305 of record NZ_CP108242.1, on the reverse strand, counting down.
TGCGGTAGGCGGCACTGCAGTCGGCGGCCGCCGCGGCGGCGGTCTTCGGCTGGGCGACGGCCGGGCCGGCGCCGGTGGTCGCACCGGCGGCCAGCGCGGCCACGGACAGGCCGACGGCCGCCCGGGTGCGGGCCCGGCTGGTTCTCCGCGGCCGGGGGTCGCTGATGGAGCGCTTTACGTGCATGAAGAAATGACTCCCTCGCAGGAGGTGCGGGTTCGAACAGTGGACGGAGGGTGGCTCAGTTCGTGAGCTTGGCGACCTTGCGGGCGCTCAGGTCGATGACCAGGGTCCGGGCGTCGATCCACGACCCGTTCTTGATCTTCGGGAACAGCCGCACGCAGCGGTGTTCGCCGCACTTGTCGAGTACGGCGGGCTGGGCGCCCTCGGTGGCCCGGTAGACCCCGCCGGTGACCAGCAGCTGGTCCGCGGAGGTGAGCTCCTTGCCGGTGGAGTCCTTGTAGTCCGCCTTGAGGCCCGCGCCCAGCGGGTCGGCGATCAGGAGGTTCGTCGCCTCGACGTTCTCCTCCCGGCTCAGCGGCGGCTGGACGCCGCGCTGGGTGTCGGTCCGCACGACCTTCCCGCTGTCGAGGTCGACGGTCCGGGACACGAGGGTGTCGTCCCGGTAGTCGTAGAACGTCACATCGGCCCGCCTGGGCGCGTCCGGGTCGTCGACCTCGGCGGCCTCCGGTTCGGCGAGGTCGACGGTGAGCCGCTGCGGACCGCGATCGCCCTCGACGTCCTCGCTGGTGTCGCGCAGCTGCCGGTTCAGGGCGATCTGTGACACGCGCGTGATCTCGTCGTCGGTCAGCGGGTCGCGGCCCTTGCCCTTGTCGCCCTCGGCGGGGGGCTGCTCCACCACGCCGGGCGCGACCGCCGCACCCTGACCCTGTCCCTGCCCTTGGCCCTGGCCCTGCTCCTGGCCGGTCTGCTGCCCGGCCTGGGTGGTCCCCCCGGTGCCTCCCGTCTCGTCGGCCCCCGCCGTCCCCGGCAGGGTGATTCCGACCATCACGGCGGTCCCCGCCACCGCGATGGCCGCTCCGGCCACCACCTTGCCCAGATGGCGGTGCACTATGTTGCGCACGTCTTCCCCCTACTCCCCCAACATCCCCGGGAGTACGTTTTTGCCCCACTGTTCTCGGCCCACGGCGTGGTCATTGATCGCCGCGGGCACTGGTCGTCCGGTAAGAGGGACGTAAGTCATAGGTGGTTCCCTCACTTTTGGGGAGACTCAGAACCAAGGCGCACCCGGCGGCCCCCCTCACCTGAAAGAGTCGTATCCATGCAGGTCTGGCCTGGAGAGGCGTATCCACTCGGAGCCACGTACGACGGCGCCGGCACCAACTTCGCGGTCTTCACCGAGGCCGCGGACCGAGTAGAGCTGTGTCTGTTGGACGACGACGGCTCGGAGACGGCGGTGGAACTGCGGGAGAGCGACGCGTTCGTCCGGCACGCGTACGTGCCCGGCATCATGCCGGGACAGCGCTACGGCTTCCGCGTGCACGGCCCGTCCGCCCCCGAGCGCGGTCTGCGCTGCAACTCGGCGAAGCTGCTGCTCGACCCGTACGCGAAGGCGATCAGCGGTTCGATCCGCTGGGGCGAGGAGGTGTACGGCTACCACTTCGGCGCGCCCGACAAGCGCAACGACCTGGACTCGGCGCCGCACATGATGACGTCGGTCGTGGTCAACCCGTACTTCGACTGGGGCGACGACAGGCGCCCGCGCACCGACTACCACCACACCGTGATCTACGAGGCCCATGTGAAGGGCCTCACGATGCGGCACCCGGGCCTGCCGGAGGAACTGCGCGGGACGTACGCCGCCCTCGCCCATCCGGCGATCATCGAGCACCTCACCGAGCTGGGCGTCACGGCACTGGAGCTGATGCCGGTCCACCAGTTCGTGAACGACCACCGTCTGGTCGACATGGGACTGAACAACTACTGGGGCTACAACACCATCGGCTTCTTCGCCCCGCACAACGCGTACGCCTCCTGGGGCGACCGCGGCCAGCAGGTCCTGGAGTTCAAGTCGGCGGTGCGGGCGCTGCACGAGGCCGGCATCGAGGTCATCCTGGACGTCGTCTACAACCACACCGCCGAGGGCAACCACATGGGCCCGACGCTGTCCTTCAAGGGCCTGGACAATCCGCAGTACTACCGACTGACGGACGATCCCCGCTACTACATGGACACCACGGGCACCGGGAACTCGCTGCTCATGCGGTCCCCGCACGTGCTCCAGCTGATCATGGACTCGCTGCGCTACTGGGTCACCGAGATGCATGTCGACGGGTTCCGCTTCGATCTCGCGGCGACCCTGGCCCGGCAGTTCCACGAGGTGGACCGGCTGTCGTCGTTCTTCGACCTGGTGCAGCAGGACCCGGTCGTCTCCCAGGTGAAGCTGATCGCGGAACCGTGGGACGTGGGCGAGGGTGGCTACCAGGTGGGTAACTTCCCGCCGCTGTGGACGGAGTGGAACGGCAAGTACCGCGACACCGTGCGGGACCTGTGGCGGGGTGAGACGAGCTCGCTGGCGGAGTTCGCGTCCCGGCTGACCGGTTCGTCCGACCTGTACCAGGACGACGGACGGCGGCCCCTGGCCTCCATCAACTTCGTGACCTGCCACGACGGGTTCACCCTCCGCGACATGGTGTCGTACAACGACAAGCACAACGATGCCAACGGCGAGGACAACCGGGACGGGGAGAGCCACAACCGGTCCTGGAACTGCGGGGTCGAGGGCGAGAGTGACGATCCGGCCGTGCGGGAGCTGCGGGCCCGCCAGATGCGCAACTTCATGGCCACGCTGATGCTGTCCCAGGGCGTGCCCATGCTCAGTCACGGTGACGAGGTCGGGCGCACCCAGCGCGGCAACAACAACGCGTACTGCCAGGACAGCGAGCTGGCCTGGGTGGAGTGGCCCGGCGACGAGGGGCTCGGCCGCGAGCTGCTGGACTTCACTCGCGCGATGGTGGGCCTGCGCAAGGAGCATCCGGTGTTCCGGCGTCGGCGCTTCTTCCACGGGCGGCTCGTGGAGGGCACCCACGACGAGCTGTCGGACATCGCCTGGTTCACTCCGGAGGGCGAGGAGATGACCCAGGGGGACTGGGACTCGGCTCAGGCGCCGGCGCTGGCGGTGTTCCTCAACGGCAACGCGATCTCCGAGCCCGGTCCGCGGGGGGAGCGCATCACCGACGACTCGTTCCTGCTGATGTTCAACGCCACGCCCGGGACGCTGGACTTCGTGGTGCCCGTCAACCACGGCCCGCAGTGGGAGGTGGTGGTCGACACCGCCCACACGGACGGCGTCCCGCCCGACGCGGGCACGAAGGTGCGGGCCGGGGAACGGCTGACCCTGGTGGACCGGAGCATGGTCGTGTTGCAGCGGCCGGTCTAGGCGCACTGTCCGGCCAGGCCACCGGGGCGCGCGCCCCGTCCGTGCCCCCGTGGGGCGGCGGGCGGGGCGCGTACGGGGGGCAGGTGACGGTGATGAGATGACACGAAAGGCGGCGGGGCGGGTACGTAGCTCTGCATGACACCTGAGCGATCCGTCCCTGCCGCGCCGACGGCCACCTACCGGCTCCAGTTGCAGCGCGAGTTCCCGTTCGCGGCGGCGGCCGCGGCCGTGCCGTACCTGGCCTCGCTCGGCGTCTCGCACCTGCACCTGTCCCCCGTCCTGGAGGCGGTTCCCGGCTCCACGCACGGCTACGACGTGGTCGACCCCGCGCGCGTGCGCGAGGAGCTGGGCGGCGAGGAGGGGCTGCGGGCGCTGGCACGCACCGCGCGGGAGCACGGGCTCGGTCTGGTGGTGGACATCGTGCCGAACCACATGGCGATGGCCCCGCGTCACAACCACGCCCTGTGGGAGGTGCTGCGCGAGGGGCCGGAGTCCGCGTACGCGCGATGGTTCGACATCGACTGGGAGGCGCAGGGCGGCCAGGTGCTGCTGCCGGTGCTCGGGCATCCGCTCGGCACGGAGATCGAGCACCTGGACGTCGACGGGAAGCTCCTTCGCTACTACGACCATGTGTTCCCGCTGCGCGAGGGCACCGGTGACCTGCCGCTTCCGCAGCTGCTGGACGCTCAGTGGTACCGCCCGGTGTGGTGGCGGCTGGCCCGGACCGAGCTCAACTACCGGCGGTTCTTCAGCATCTCCGAACTCATCGGGGTGCGGGTGGAGGACCCGGAGGTCTTCGAGGCGACGCACGCCAAGATCCTCCAGCTGCTGCACGAGGGCGTGCTCGACGGCCTGCGTGTCGACCACCCCGACGGCCTCGCCGACCCCGGCGGCTATCTCCGGCGGCTCCACGAGGCGACCGGCGGTCGCTGGACGGTCGTGGAGAAGATCCTGGCGGACGGGGAGCACCTGCCGGCCTCCTGGCCGGTCGCGGGCACCACGGGCTACGACGCGCTGCGGCACGTCGACGGTCTCTTCGCGGATCCGGCCGGGGCCGGGGAGCTGCTGGGTCAGTACCGGCGTTTCGCGGCCCCGCAGACGGACCGGGGCGGGGACTGGGCGGCGACGGTGCGGCGGGCGGCGTACAAGGTGCTCACACACGAGCTGGCGACCGAGGTGGACCGGCTGACGCGGGTGGCGAGCCGCCTGTGCGCCGCCTCGCCCGATCCCGCGCTGCGCGACCGCGCTCCCTGGGCGCTGCGGACCGCCCTGAGGGAACTTCTGGTCCGTCTGGAGGTCTACCGGCCGTACTCCACCGGGGACGCCGCCCGGGTCGTCACCGAGGAGGCCGCGGCTGAGGCCCGGTCGGCCTTCCTGGTCCCCGAGGAGGGCGGCGCGGTCGACGCCGTACGGGACCTGGTGCTCGGGCGCCACGGCGACGAGCCCGGGCATCTCGAGTTCCGGACCCGGTTCGCGCAGACCTCGTCGGCGCTGCGCGCCAAGTCCGTCGAGGACACGGCGTTCTACCGCTACGTGCCGCTGCTGTCGGCGACCGAGGTGGGCGGCGACCCGGGCAGCCCCACCGTGTCCCCGGAGGACTTCCACGCCTACTGCGCGCGCGTGCAGCGCGACTGGCCGGTCGGCGGGACCGTCGCGTCGACGCACGACACCAAGCGCAGCGCGGACGTCCGGGCGGCCCTCGCGGTGCTCACCGAGTGCCCGCAGCGGTGGGCGGACGTGCTCGCGGAGGTGACCCGCACCGGGGAGGGCGTGCCGGACGCGCAGCTGGCGTGGGCGGCCTGGCAGACGGTGTTCGGACTCGGGCCGGCCGAGCCGGAGCGCGTCCGGGAAGCCCTGCTGAAGCATGTGCGTGAGGCAGGGTTGTACACCAGCTGGACCGAGCAGGAGCCCGCGTACGAGGAGGCGGTGGCGGCGTTCGTCGCGGCCGGGCCGTGCGGGGTGCCGGGCGAGCACGTGGCCGCCTTCCGGAGCGCGCTGGAGTCCTCCATCCGGGCGAACGTGCTGGGCACGGCCCTGGTCCAGCTGACGATGCCGGGCGTGCCGGACGTGTACCAGGGCACGGAGGGCGAGTACCGGGCGCTGGTCGATCCGGACAACCGGCGGCCCGTTCGGTTCCCTCCGCGGGACCCGGGCGACAAGGGTGCGGTGACCCGTGCGGCGCTGCGGCTGCGCGCCCGGCGGCCGGATGTCTTCGGGGACGCGGCGACGTACTCGCCGCTGACCGCCGAGGGTCCGGCGGCGGGTCACTGCGTGGCGTTCGTGCGTTCTGGAGAGGCGCTGACGGCGGTGACCCGGCTGTCGCTGCGGCTGGCGGAGGCGGGCGGCTGGCGGGACACGCGGTTGCCGCTGCCGCCGGGGCGGTGGGCCGACGTGCTGGCGCCGGAGCGGGAGTTCACGGGGAACACACGCGTGGCGGAGCTCTTCGACCGGCTTCCGGTGGCGCTGCTGGAGCGGGTCGGGGACGGGGCGCGGGAGACGGAGGGGGAGCCGGGGTGATGGCGCCGTCTCCGGGACAGGGCAAGGCTCGTACGGCAGGACCGGCCACGCCTCGCAGGGCGGGGGCGGGGGCAGGGGCGGGGGCAGGCAACCCCGCCGGCACCCACGGCCGTACTCCCTGCCGTACCCCCTGAGGTACCTGCCACCCGTCAATGCATCCGGGCGCCCCCGGAGCCTCCCCCTCGCTCCCTTGACACGTCAACGGGGCCGTGGGCTACTGCGGACTGGGAAGCCGGGGGATGGGACGGGGGTGAGTCTCCTGCCGGAGTTGCGCTACCCCACCGTTGTCGAACTGGTCGCGTCCGCAAAGGCGTTGGCCGCCCATCGACCCGGCGTGTGCGTCCTGAGGCAGGTCGGCGTCTCGCGGGCGGGCAGGCCCCTGCACCTGCTGTCCGTGGGCCACGCCCGACGTGCCGTCCTGGTGGTCGCGGGCGCCCACTCCAACGAGCCGACCGGCGGCTCCACGCTTCTGACGGTCGCCGAACGGGTGCTGTGTGAGCGGGAGTTGAGATCCGACACGTCCTGGCACTTCCTGCTGTGCGCGGATCCCGACGGAGCGAGCCTGCACGTCACTCCGGCACCGCGCAGCCTGTTCGAGTACCACCTCGGCTTCTACCGGCCCGCGGGACCGGAGCAGCCGGAGTGGTCGCCGTCCCTGCTGCCGCCGGACCGGCTGCCGCCGGAGACGCGCGCACTGATGGCCGTCATCGACGAGCTGCGGCCCTACCTCCAGGTGACCCTCCACGGCACCGATGTGGGCGGCAGCTGGGTGCAGTTGACGAAGGAGGTACCGGGTCTCGCCGAGCCGTTCGCGAAGTCCGCGGCCCGGTTGAACATCCCGGTGGAGACCGGCGCCTCGGACGCGGCGGGCTGGCCGGCCTCCGGACGGGGCGTGCATGTGATGCCGGCGCCGGGGGCGGGCGCCGCGTACCCGAGCATGCCGGACGACGCACGCCGGTGCACCTGGTACCACGTGCACCGGTACGGCGGTCTGACCGCGGTGGTCGAGGTGCCGATGTGGGCGAGTGACCTGGTGGACGACCCGGTCCCGCACCCGGCCCCGGCGGTGGCGATGCGTCGGCTGGCGGGCCGGCTGCTGCGGGACACCTCGGAGCTGGAGGGGGTGCTCGCCGACGCACGGCCCCGGCTGGCGGCTCTGGACGGGCCGCTGCTGCGGGCGGCGGACTGGGGGCTGGACCTGGTGCCGGGACTGGCCGCGGACTGGACGCACACGCCGCCCGCCGACGGCACGCGGGCGTACGTCGGCAGTGTGGACGCGTTCGCGCGCCGGCTGCCGCTGCGGGCGGCGGCCATGCTGCTGCGGGTCCTGCGGGAGACCGACGACCCGGTGGCACCCCGCCTGGAACAGCTCGTGGCGACTTGGAGCGACGCCTTCACGGAGCGCTTCCTGGCCCGCTGGGTGCCCTTGGCGCACCAGGTGGAGCACCAGTCCCGCACGGTGGTGGCGGTGGCGTTGCACGCGCGCGAGAGGGCGGCGTGAGCGGCCGTCACCGAACCGCCCGGCCCACGCGCGCGTGCGGTCGCCGAGCGGCCGGCCCACGCGCGCGTGCGCCCTGGTTACGGCAGGGACGTCAGCCGTCCAGCGCGAAGACCGCTCCGGTCCGCGCCGTCATCACGCACGCGTTCGGGAAGGTCTCCGCGTAGGCGACCGGACGCCCGTTCCACTGCCCGCGCGCGTGTGCGGTCACCGGTGCGTGGACCATCGTGCAGTAGGAGTCGGCGGCCGGCAGGGCGCGGATGTCGCCGGCGGTCGTCTCCAGTTGGGCGCAGGCCTGGGCGGCCCGCCGGTGGCCCTGCGGCGGGTCGCACATCAGCAGGGTGCTGCGTGTCTCGCTGGAGCGGGCGTCGCCCGAGGCGACGGAGACGAAGAGCCAGTTGCCCGGGGCGGTCTCCTGGGGGGTGGCCTGCGCCGGGGTCACGAGGGAGAGCAGAAGGACGGCCGCGGCGGGCAGGCCGCCCCGGAGCGCTTTCGCTGTGGTGGTGTATGTCATTCCCGATGCATCGGCACGGCGGCCTGCGAACCCCACCCCGGCTCACCCGAACGGGAGGCGGGCGCGTACCGCCCGGCGAGTTCGAAGGCGTCCAGCACCACCCTGGACTGGTACTCCACCTGGCGGGCGACCGGGACCCAGCGTGCCCCGCAGCCGTCGCGGTAGTCGGCGCACCACTCGTCGATCAGCCGGTCCAGGCCGGGCAGCACCCAGGCCGGGCCGACGCCGGCCCGGGTCACGAGCTGGTGCAGCAGCCCCGCCGTACGCAGGGCGAGGCGTCGCCCGGCGATGCGCAGGGCGGCCAGATGGGCGGCGCTCAGGGGCGGCAGCGGGCGGACGCCGTCGGGGACGTCGGGATCCCACGCGTCGGCGAGGCCGGGGCAGACCAGCAGGTAGTCCTCGACCGGGGCGAGCAGCCGGGCCGCGTCCGGGGCGGCCAAGACCTGGGGGCGGACGCGGGCGAGGAGCAGCTCCAGGAGCCGCACGTCGTGTCGCAGGGCGTGGCTGACGGTCCGCAGCACACCGGCCCGGTCCGGGGGCGGTCCGGCGTCCTCGACGGCCGTCACGCCCCACATGGGCGCCTCGACGACGGCGGTCACCGTGCCGTGCCGGTGCGGGTGGTACCAGGTCGACTCGACGGCGGCCTCGGTGATCGCCGCGGCCAGGTCGCCCGGGCTCGGCGGCGGTATCCGGTAGACGGCCGGCCCCAGGCACGGCCAGTACAGGGTGTCGTAGGGGCCGAGTTCGCGCGGTATGGCGAGACGGGCCGCGGTGTGCGCGACGCGCTGGGCGAGGCCGGGCAGGTCACGGGTCAGCTCGACGAAGCCGCCGCCCACGTCGACACCGTGCAGGGAGCACTGGAAGAAGGGGCGCAGTTCGTCCTGGAGGTCGAGCAGGGCGCGGGTCTCCGGCAGGGCGGCGGCGGCCGCGCCGTCGGGCAGCCATTCGGGCTGTTCCAGGAAGCCGGGCCGGAAGAAGTTCCGGAAGTAGCGCCCGAGGGTGTAGGGACCGTGCAGCCAGCCCTCGTTGCGGCGCAGGCCGTCGGGGTCGAGGCAGAGCAGCAGGTTCCAGGTGGCGTCGGCGCCCGAGGTGAGGGTCGGATCGGCCAGGGCCCGCTCGGCCAGCCGCAGGACGGTGGCGCCGCCCACGGGTTCGTTGGCGTGCGGACCGGCGACGACGAGTGCCTGACGGCTGCCGTGGCCGACGGAGAGCAGCCACAGGGGGGTGCCCGCGCGGGAGGTGCCCACCCGGCGCAGTCGGGCCTCTTCGGGGTGGCGGGCGACCAGTGCTGCCGCCCGGACGCCGAGTTCGTCGACGGTCGGGTAGCGGAGGAGGGGCGGCAGGGCACACCTCCACAATGTGGTGCCGACGGTTCACCTGGTGTGCAAGGTGGACACACAGTCAGTCACGAGTTGACGGGTACGTCAACACCGCGAAGGGCAAAGGGACTTGAGCCAACACATCAGGTAAAGCACGGGCCAGAGCTAAGGTCCGGCTCAGTCGACCGAGAGCCGGAACGCCATCCGGCCGAACCCGACCTGGTCGCCCTCGCGGACGACGGCCGCGCCGATGACCCGTCGTCCGTTCACCGTCGTGCCGTTGGTGGAGCCGAGGTCCCGCAGCACCCACATGCCGCCCTGCCTGCTGAGTTCGGCGTGCACCCGGGAGACCGTCTCGTGGGTCAGCCTGAGGCCGTTGGCGGGGTCGCGGCCGATGCGCAACGGATGCCCGGCGCCGGGGTGCGGAAGCAGCAGCTTGGGGAGCCGCTCGGCCTGCCAGGCCCTGCGCAGCCGTACCGTGAAGCCGGAGACCGCCTCGACGGTGCCGAACACCAGGCGGGAGGCACGGCTCTCCCGGGGCAGATCAGCGGTGAGGACGGCGAGCTCGTCGGAGCGGCGGGCGGCGAGCGCGAGCTCCATGCGGTGGATGAACGTGTCGTGTGAGAGACGACCCATGGCGACGCCGTCCCGGAGCACCTTCAACGCCTTGTCGCGCTCCGCGTCGGACAGCCGCGCGGGGTACGTGTTGAACTCGAAGGACGACGTCACGTTCGTGATTGTCGGGCAGCCGGAGCCGGGTGTCCAGAAAACGCGAGAACGGCCGCCCCGCGCGTGTGCCCGGCGACATCTGCCGCGACACGTGTCGCAAAGGGGAGGATTCAGCGGCGTGTTGATCGCGTTTGAAGCACCATGGACGGGCTAGATCACGGTGAGCAGACGAAGGGGGACGGTCCGTGCAGTTCGAGGTGTGGGCACCGCAGGCCGCTCGTGTGACGCTTCATTGCGACGGCGCCACGAGCGCGTTGGAGCGCGATCCGGAACGCCCTGGTTGGTGGTGGGGGCAGGCGCGGGCTCAGGACGGCACGCGGTACGGGTTCGCCCTGGACGACGGTCCGGTGCTGCCCGACCCGCGGTCGCGCCGGCAGCCGGACGGCCCGGACGGGCTGAGCGCGGTCGTCGATCACGAGCGGTACGCGTGGCGCGCCGAGTGGGCCGGACGCGCGCTGCCCGGCGCGGTTGTGTACGAGCTGCACGTGGGCACGTACACGCGCGAGGGCACCCTGGAAGCGGCCGCGGAACGCCTGCGGCATCTCGTCGAACTGGGCGTCACCCACGTCGAGTTGATGCCGCTGTGCCCCTTCCCGGGGCAGCACGGCTGGGGGTACGAGGGCGTCTCGTTGTGGGCGGTGCACGAGCCGTACGGCGGTCCCGAGGCGCTGAAGCGTTTCGTCGACCGGGCCCATGAGCTCGGCCTGGGCGTGGTCCTGGACGTGGTGCACAACCACCTCGGCCCCTCGGGCAACTACCTTCCGCAGTTCGGTCCGTACTTCACGGACACCCATCACACGCCCTGGGGTTCCGCGGTGAACCTTGACGCGCCCGGCTCGGACGAGGTGCGCGCGTATCTGCTCGACAGCGCGCTGTCGTGGCTGCGGGACTACCGGCTCGACGGGCTGCGGCTGGACGCGGTGCACGCGCTGGCGGACACCCGCGCCCACCACTTCCTGGAGGAGCTGTCGACGGAGGTGGACTCCCTCGCCGCCGAGGTGGGCCGCCCCTTGTTCCTGATCGCCGAGTCGGATCTGAACGACCCACGGCTGGTCACCCCGCGCGCGGCGGGCGGCCTCGGACTGCACGCCCAGTGGAACGACGACTTCCACCACGCCCTGCACACCGCGCTGACCGGCGAGACCCAGGGCTACTACGCCGACTTCGGCCGCGCCCCGCTCAAAGCGCTCGCCAAGACGCTCAGTGGCGGTTACTTCCACGACGGCACGTTCTCCAGCTTCCGGGGCCGGCACCACGGGCGGCCCCTGGACCGCTCACGGGTGGCGGCGCACCGGCTCCTCGGCTACAGCCAGACCCACGACCAGGTCGGCAACCGCGCCCAGGGCGACCGGCTGTCGGCCACCCTCTCCCCCGGCCTGCTGGCCTGCGCGGCCGCGCTGGTCCTCACCGCGCCGTTCACGCCGATGCTGTTCATGGGCGAGGAGTGGGCGGCGGGCACACCGTGGCAGTTCTTCACCGACCACACCGATCCCGAGCTCGCCGAGGCCGTACGGCGGGGCAGGCGCCGGGAGTTCGCCGCGCACGGCTGGGCCGAGGAGGACGTCCCGGACCCGCAGGACCCGGCGACCCGCGACCGCTCCTGCCTGGACTGGTCCGAACCCGAACGTGAGCCCCACGCGCGCGTGCTGGCCTGGTACCGGAGCCTCCTCGCGCTGCGGCACGAGCAGCCGGACCTCACCGACCCCGACCTCTCCGACACCAAGGTGGCGTACGACGAGCAGGAACGCTGGCTGGCCTTCCGGCGCGGGGACGTCCGCGTGGCCGTGAACCTGGCCAAGGAAGCGGCCACGATCCCCCTGGGGCCACGCCCCGCACGCGTGCTCGCCGCATGGGAGCCCGTACAGGCGCCGGGCTCGGCCGGGATGCTGCATGTGCCCGGAGAGTCGTGTGTGGTGCTGTTGCAGACGTGACACCGTCAGCCGAGCTTGGCGTTCGGCGCGCTGAGCACGGCCGTCGGAAGGGCCGCGTCGCCGGTCGTCCGGTAGACCGCGATGACGTCGCCCTCGCGGACGACGGTGGCGCGGATCGCGCGGGCCGCGCCCGGGTCCGTCGTCACGGCCTGGTGGGCGAGGGACTCGTCGCCCGCCTCGACGGCGTCCCCGGGGGCGACCGAGGCGTAGGTGGTGCGGGTGCCGCCCGCCAGCCGAGGGAGCAGGACTCCATCGACCGGCTAGAAGTCCGGGCGGGATGTTAGAGGGCGCCGTCCGCCTCCTCGTCGTCCCGCAGTTCGGTGACTCGTTCCAGCAGGATCGCCTCCCAGGCGCGCCGCAGCTGGGTTCTGAGCAGCGGCAGGGAGCGGCCGTCCAGGCGGGCGGCGAGGCTCACGACGGTGTCGCAGCGGGCGAGCCACAGGCCGCGCAGGCAGGGGCGGGCGCCGTAGCCGGCGAGGGTGGCCGCGCGGACGGCGGCCGGGGAGCCGACGGCGAGCGCGAGGCCGGCGATGTCCTCGGCGGGGTCGCCGACGACGGCGCCGGTCCAGTCGAGGACACCGCGCACCCGGCCGTCCGCGCTGACCACGAGGTGCTCGCCCCTGAGGTCGTGGTGGACGAGGACGGCGCTGCCGGACTGCGCGGCGAGCTGGACCGCGGCCGTCGGCGCGAACTGGTGCAGGCGTGCGGGGTCGAACTCGTCCGCCGCGGCGAGACGTTCGGCGGCCTTCGCGGCCGCCCGGCGCAGGGCCTCCAGGGAGCGTGGGGCGGTGCGCGGCACGCCCAGGGTCTCGGCCTGGCGGACCGGCACTTCGCGCAGGCCGGTGAGCAGCCCGGCCAGATCGGCCTCGCCGACGGCGGACACGTCGTGCTCCTCCCCCGAGCCGCCGGGCACCCTGGTGTCCAGCGTGTAGGTGAGCCCGGGTGCCCACTCTCCGCGCGCCACACTCGTCGGCACCGCGACCGGCAGATAGGGGCGCACCAGGTCCCGCAGGCGCAGTTCGCGGCGCCGGCGGACGGCGGCCTCCCGGTCCTCGTCGAGGCGCAGCACATGGCGGGCGCCGACCCACCAGGCGGCGTGCCCGCCGCCCGCGACGACGGGCCGGACCTCGAGCGCTGCGGCGTCGCCCGCGTCGGCCCCGCCGTCCTTGAGCAGGGAACGGACCAGTTGGCGGACGGTGTCCGCGGTGGGTGTCGGTGCCTGGGTCATGGTCGGGCCGCTGTCGGGTCGGGGACGTGGGGGCTTGTGCTGCTCGTCAGTCCACTATGGCCATCTCCCGGCTCGTGACGTTGAGGCGGCGTCCGCCGTCCTCGGTCACGGTGACGATGTCCTCAATGCGTACCCCGAAACGGCCGGGCAGGTAGACGCCGGGTTCCACGGAGAAGCACATGCCCGGCACCAGGGGCTGCTCCTCCCCCTCGATCATGTACGGCGGCTCGTGCGTGGTGACGCCGATGCCGTGTCCGGTGCGGTGGATGAAGTGGTCGCCGTACCCGGCGTCGGCGATGACCGCGCGGGCGGCCCGGTCGACCTCCTGGCAGGGGACACCGGGCCGTACCGCGCGAAAGCCCGCCTCCTGGGCCTCACGGACGAGGTCGTGCACCCGGCGCTCCTCGGCGGTGGGCTCACCGACGTGGACCGTGCGGGAGGTGTCGGAGCCGTAGCCGGCCCTGAGTCCGCCGAAGTCGAGGACGACCATGTCGCCGCGCTCGACGACCCGGTCGCCGACCTCGTGGTGCGGGTTCGCGCCGTTCGGGCCGGAGGCGACGATGGTGAAGTCGACCTGCTCGTGCCCGTGTTCGCGCAGCAGCCGGGCGAGGTCCGCGGCGATCTCGGACTCCTCGCGGCCGGCGAAGGGAACGTTCCGGATCTCCTCGAACGTGGCGTCCGCGGCGGCTCCCGCGGCCGCCAACAGCTCCAGCTCCGCCGCGTCCTTGACGGCACGCAGCATCGGCAGGGCCTCGGTGAGGGAGGCGTACGAGGATCCCGGGAGCGTCTTCCGCAGTCCCAGCAGATGCATGGCCCAGGCGTTGTCGCTGATGCCGAAACGGCCGCTCGCGTCGAGGAGCGCCGCGGTGACGGCGTAGGGGTCCTTGCCGTCGGTCCAGTCACGCAGGGTCAGCGCGGGCGCGCCGGTGGCCTTCGCCGCGTCCGGGGCCTCCAGGGTGGGGACGACGAGGACGGGGTCCTGCCCTGGGGCGAGGACCAGCAAGGTGAGCCGTTCGGTGACCGCGGTGGGCGCGTAGCCGGTGAGCCACACCAGGTCCGGCCCCGGCGCCACCAGGAGCCCGGCGAGTCCCTCGTCGCCGGCCGCCCGCGCGGCTCGCCGCATACGAGCCCCGTAGTCGTCGGCGGTGAAGGGCGCGGGCGTGCTGCCGGTCATCCGGGCCTCCCTGGGCGGGTGAAAGGACTACGGGCAGCATCCTGCCCGCACAGCGGGGGCCGCGCGAGCCGGTTGTCACGTCTTTCGCGCCTTCCTCATGCCTCAGGATCACCACACGGCGTCCGGAACGCGGGGGACCCGCCAGGGGGCTGTCCGTGGAAGGGAGTCGCCGTGCTCATGTGACGATGCCGGGGACGACCGTGAGCTGCTGGTAGCCCCCGCTCTTGTGGCGGATGGTCACGACGACCTCCTTGCCGGGGCGGGCCCGGGTGACGACCTGTGCGAGGTCGGCGGCCGAGTCGACGCGGTTCCGGCCGAACGCGAGGAGTACGTCCCCCCTCACCAGGCCGCCGGAGTAGCCAGGGCCCGGGACATGGACGCCCACCACCAGGGCCCCCGCCTTCTCGGCGTCCACGGCCTCCAGACCGAGCATCGCGCCGCCGGGCGCCGGAGCGGGGCCCGCGTGCGAGGAAGGGCTCGGGTGCGCCGAGGCGGACCGGCTCCCGTGATCCCCCGCCACGGCCTGCCCCGCCTGCCGCTGCAGCTCGGCGAGTCCGCTCATGCCGATCACCGGGGCGCCGACCGTGCCCAGACCGACCCCGGACAGAACCAGGACCGTCCCGACGAACAGGGCGAACAGGAGGGCACGCAGCCGCCGGCCCCGCCGTCGTGCGGCGTGCGGACGCCGGGCGGGAGCGGACCTGCCACCGCCGGGTTCCCGGCCGGGCATCGGCTTGGGACGCAACGCAGTCTGTTCCATGGATCGCCTCCGGGTGATGCTCTACCCAGGGCGTCGGCGCACCACGAGCCACGAACGAGTGAGACTGACTGGCGGCCAAGGGCGGGAAGCCATGGCGGTTCGCGAACTCACCCACGGACCGGTTGTCAGTGGTGGATGTTACGTTCCGTGACGAGCTGATCGGCGGCCAGCCCCCGCCGCCTCCGCGGTGGGGGCCGCCGCCGACGAGACGTCCCGCGAGCTCACGCGGAACATCGCCGAGGACGTGGGGCTCGCCGGGGTCGGGGTCAGCCGACGGGCAGCGCCGGCGGGGTGTCCGGGAGGAAACCGTGGGCGCGGCGGGCCAGGTAGTCGGCCTTGTAGCGGTCCACCTCGCGGTGCCAGTTCAGGATGCCCGCCAGCCAGTTCCGCAGGTCGGCCACATAGTTCCCCATGACCTCGCGGGCCTCCTCGGAGAGGTCGAAGTCGTCGTACACGATGGGTAGTTCGTGCCGGGCGACATGCTCGAACTGCTCCATGCGCTGCGTCATCAGGTCGTGGACGACGCCGAGGGCGGTCGGGTAGTCGATGCCGAAGAAGTTCTGCACCACGAGGATCGCGTTGTGGATCTCGCCCTCGTACTCGATCTCCTTCTGGTACGAGAACACGTCGTTGACCAGGCACGCGTAGTCGATGGCGGCGTTCTCCAGCGAGCGGACGGGGCCGCTGCGGTAGACCTCCGGCGGGACGGCGGGGCCGTGACCCATCCGGCACAGGCTCAGAGTGAGGTCGGAGCCGAAGGTGGAGCGCCGCATCTCCAGGTAGTCGACCGGGTCGGGGATGCGGTTCTGGAGCTGGTTCGAGAGCTCCCAGACCCAGCTCTCCGTCATCACGTTCACCGCGCGCTTCAGGGTGCGCCGTTCGTCGGGGGTCATCGCCGCCGTCGTACGCGCCCACAGGTCGACCAGTCCGTGCTCCATGGCGTTGGCCGGGACGACGGTCTCCTCGCCGTCGACGGGCATGCAGTCCGACAGGCGCTGAGTGGTCAGGCGGGCCGCGGCCAGGTCTCGTCGGTGGCCGTAGACGAGTGGGTAGTAGTCGTCGCCGTACGTGCCCCAGGCCAGCCAGTGGGAGCTGAGGTCGAGGGCCTCGGGGGTGGCGTCCGGGTCGAGGCCGGCCGCACACAGCGGGAGGTCGGAGGCTGCGAGCTTGTCCTCGTCCCAGACGCCCTCCTGCAGGATGCCCATGCGGTGCGCCCACTCGGTGAGCCGGGAACGGGCCCCGTCCAGATGCGGGCTGAGCTCGACCTGGAAGGGCATGTAGAAGTCGGGCAACCGGGACGGGCCGACCTTCTGGTACGGCACATGGGTGTGGGCGCGCAGCCGCTCGACGCCGGCCGACGCGAGCAGTGCGCCCACGTCGGCGGCCGAGGTGCCGGGCCCGGTGAGGCCGTGCCAGGGCTTGCTGGACCGGGCCCGCGCGTTCATGTACCGGCTGGAGCGCATGTGCCATTCGTGGCCGCCGGACTGCCAGTCCTGCAGTCCCCGCGTGTACTGGGCGACCGCGGCCAGCTCCGGCGGGGTCAGGCCCTGTTCCAGGGCCACGGCGGGGACCTCGGTGAACGCGGTGTGCTCGAACTGGTGGAGGCGCGAGGTCAGGATGTCGTTGACGGTGTCGGCGGCTTCCTGGGTGGTGCAGCCGAAGAAGGTCTCCAGGACGAGCACACCGTTGCTGAGCTCGCCCTCGTCCTCGACCTCCCGCTGGTAGGAGAACAGGTCGTTGCGCAGGTGGACACCGTCGGAGAAGGTCTCCATCAGGACCCTCAGCGGCCTCGAACCGGCGACGGACACGGGGACTTCGGCCGTCGCGTACTCCACCAGACCGGCCGACCAGGGGGCGCCGCCGACCTTGCGGCGCATCTCGATGTACTCGACCGGGTTGGCGATCCGCCCCTCGTTGATGTTGGACAGCTCCCACAGGGACTCGTTGAGCAGGTGCTCGGTGGCGACGGAGAAGCGGCGGCGCCAGTCGGCGGACATCGACGGCACGGTGCGCCGCCACAGGTCGGCGAGGCCCGCCTCGACCGGGTTCTGCGGCTCGGGCATCGGTGTGGACAGGTCCATCGGCATGAACATCGGGAGCCGGTCCAGATAGGCCTTGCCGCCGGCCCGGTCCTGGGTGCGCTTGAAGATCTCCAGGAAGTGGTCGTCGAAGAAGAACACCCACACATACCAGTCGGTGATGAGCGAGAGGGCCGGGCCGTCGCAGTCGGGGTGTGTGTAGGCGCAGAGCAGGCCGTAGTCGTGCGCGTCGAGGTCGGCCTGCTCCCAGATCCCGGAGCCCTCCAGCATGCCCATCTCGCGCGCCCACACGGTCGAGTGGGCGCGAGCCTCGTCGACATGCGGGTTCAGCCGCGCGGGATACGGCATGTAGAAGTGCGGGAGTTCGAAGGGCTGCTGCGTCATGGCCGGGCCCTACCCAGGGCCCTCCTAAGGCATCCACCCGCCGGGACATGATCACACCATCGCGTGAATCAGGGTGAATTCACCCGCCGTCAGCTCTACGGCCTGCCATCCGGCGTACGCACCGCCCGCCCCCGCGCGGCCCGCCCCCCAGGGACGCCCCGGATCTCCTCAGGGCCTGACCTGGATCAGGGCATGGGTACCGCTGGTGCGCCAGCGCTGCCCCTCCGCGGCGACCAGTGCGGTCTCCGTGTCCGCGTCCAGGCCGGTGATCACGTCGGACTTCAGGGTGCGCAGGGCGGCCACCGGGCCCGGGAAATAAGCGGTGACCTCGGCGAAGGGCGTGGTCGCGGGGTGGCGGCGGTCACCCACCAGGCGGCGGTAGTTGAGGTCGCCCTTGACGACCGTCAGGTCCGCCTCGGCGAGTTCCTCGCGGAGGTCGTCGGGCAGGTCCGCGTACGGCAGCGGGGCGCAGGAGAAGGGGTGCGCGCGGACCGTGAGGCGGCCGTCGGCCATGGCGGACCAGAGCTGGTGCCCGTGAGCCGCGGCCTCGCCCGGGTCCCGGGTCAGCCGGCGCAGCGCGTCGACCACGTCGGCAGTGGTGGCGTCGGAGACGTAGTACGGATACGGCTTGACCTGCAGGACGGCCCGCCGGATCCGCCCGTGCGCGAGCAGGTGGGCGATGAGCAGCAGGTCGGGGATCAGCTCACGGCCGGCGTTGTCTGCGATCAGACAGAGAGTGCCTGCGCCTCCTGATCCTCGTGGACCTCCCGTGCCGCCGGTCCCGCCGGTGCCTACTGCGGCTCCCGCGGCTCCGAGCAGGGTCCAGAGGGTGTCACTGTCGTCGGCGACCAGGCTGGGGACGGCGGCCTTGTCCTCGGCTGAGGCGTCCGAGAGGCGGAAACCGAGGTCGGCGCGGTTGCCCCAGAGGGAGCCGTGCAGCAGGGCGGTGGCCTGTTCGTCCGCCGGGCGGCCGGCGAGGTCGTCGAGGGCGGCCAGTTCCTCGTCCGTCTCCCGGGAGTCGAGTTCGGCGAGCTTGAAGGGGCGGAAGGGGTCGATGCCCTGCCAGGGTCCGGGACCGAAGTAGCCGACGGCGTCCAGGAGTCGGCGATAGAAGTGGCTCTCCGACCACAGCCACGGCACGTCGTACCAGGAGCGGCCGGTGTACTCGTCCATGCCCCAGGCCGACCATCGTTCCCGGTCGTGCGTGTCGGCCGGGAGTGGTTCGATCACGCCTTCGACGCAACTCGCGAGCAGCGCGTCGAGGGCGTCGTGCTGTTCGGGGCCGTACGGGAAGGCCTCGCGTACCTGCCGGATGATCGCGGGATGCCGTTCGGCAAGCACGCTGTGCGGGAACGACCCGGGTTCGTCGGCGAGGATCACGGGCGCGGACGGCACGGGCGGCGGGGTGTCGGGCATGCGCCTCACCGTATCGCGGGGCGTTCGGCCGCCGACGGAACCTCACGCCGCCCTCGCCCCAGCCCTGGGCTCCGCCTTCCCCTCGTCCCCGTCCCCGTCACCGTCCCCGTCACCGTCCCCGTCACATCGTCCTGATCTCCCGCTCCAACTGCGCGACCAGGGTCAGATACCGCGCCCGTCGAGGCACCGGGACCATGCCGCGGATCATCATGTGCCACATCTCGGCCAGTCTTCGGGGCTGGCGGGTCACGGGTTCGAGGGAACTGCCCACCACGCGGGTGCCGACGAAGAAGCAGACCAGGGAGTGGGCGACGATGTCGACGTCCGTCTCCGGATGAAGGTCGGACTCCTTGACCGCGCCGAGGAGTTTGCGGGAGGAGAGCTCCAGCCACTCGGTGAAGGGGTGCCGCAGGGGTGGGCGCACCGGCACTCCCCCGGTGGCCAGGCGGAGGCCGGCCCGGGGAATCGGGTCCTCGACGGACAGCCGCGCTATGCCGAAGGTGATGCGCATCAGCGACTCGAGCGAGGTGTAGCCCCGCCCGTCCGCGTCGCTCGCCAACCGTCGTGAGGCGCGGGACTGCAACTCCATGATCGCGTGGGCCAGGTCCTCCTTGGCCGCGAAGTGGAAGTAGAGGGCGCCTTTGGTGACTTGGGCATGCTCGACGATGTCGCTCAGGCTGGTCGACTCATAGCCGTGCCGGTCGAACAGGTCGGCGGCGGCCGTGATGATCGTCGAGCGGGTCTGCTCGGCGCGTAACTGCCTCGGCATCGACGGAACAACTCCTGCGGGAAAGAACGGGGCATGCCGTTTGTTTCTGGTTCCTCGTACACGATAACTCACCGGGCAGCGGTGTCGACCGTGCACGCGAAGACCGTCGAATCGCCCTGCCTCCCCACGACTTGTACGACGCCCCCGGCCCCGTCCGCCGTCTCGATCCAGGCAGGTTCGTCCAGTTCGGCGTATCGATCGAAGGTGATCCTGAACGACACCGGCGAACGGGCGCCGCTGGTGTGCGCCCTGACGGCCTGACGGGCGGCTTCCAGCAGCAGCATGCCGGGGACATGGTCGAGGGGGTGGTCGAAAAAAACGGGGTGTGCGGTATCTACTCGCAGCTGCCACCGACCAGGGTGCCCGGACGGGGCGAGGACCACGTCCGCGGGCAGCGCCCTGCCCACGCCGGCGGGCGGCAGCGCGGGCGGCAGTGGAAAGGGAGCCACGGTGGCTGCGGTACGGCCGCCCCGCAGCCGACGGTAGACGGGCTCGCTTATGCAGGTGAACACCACCCGCGTCGCGGTCGCGACCCGTTCCCCGCCCCGCAGCACCTGAGCCGTGTAACGGGCGCCCACCGGACGGCGCCCCCGGTACTGGACGTCGACGAAGTCGACGTCCACGGTCAGCTCGGCGGGGACCGCCCCCACGGCCAAGTACTGCGGAAACGTGTCCACATCAAACTCGTGGAGCACGAAGTGGTGGTCCAGCGGCACGTCGTACTCGGCGTGCGCGATCAGTGTTCCGCTCTGCCGCACCGTCTCCACGACGAGCAACGGGTCGTACGCGGACCGGTCTGCGGACACGTGTAAACCGTGTGCGCGCGGCCACTGCGCCGAGACGGAGAAGCGGTGCTCCGCGATCCGGTGCCAGCCGGTGAGAAAGGTCTCCGCGACCGCCGCGCGGTGAACGAGTTGGCGGGGCACGGTCGCCGTCATGGACGGGGTTTCGGCAAGTTGCCGTGGTTGAGGCATGTCTCTCCCTACGGTCCCCCGAAAGGCCATGTGCAGACGGTGAAACGTCCACTCCGGTGAGCGTCAGAGTACGAGGCGACCGGTTTGTTTTCAATGAGATCGGACGCCGGCACCTTATGATCGGGGCCACTGCGGCACACGAATGCGGGCACCGGACAACTCGGCGCAGCGGAGGGGCTCTTATGGCACAACAGGAGCGCGCCATCAGGACGCGCAGGGTGATTCTGGAAGCGGCGGGCGCGGTCTTCGACGAGCACGGCTACACCACCACCACCATCGCCATGGTGCTGGAACGGGCCGACGTCACCAAGGGCGCCCTGTATTTCCACTTCCCGTCCAAGGAGTCCCTCGCCCAGGCGGTACTCGACGAGCAGGTGCCGTTCGGGGCCGTGCCGCCGCAGCCCTGCAAGTTGCAGGAGGCCATCGACATGACCTTCGTGGTCGGTCAGCGGCTGTTGAACAACGCCCTGTTGCGAGGCAGCGTACGGCTGGCGGTGGACCAGGCGACGCCGTCCGGGGTCGATCACGGCGAGCCGTTCCGGCAGTGGGCGGACCGGCTGACCTCGCTGCTGGAACGGGCGCGGACGCAGGGCGAGTTGCTGCCCACGGTGGATCCGCGGGAGACGGTGGAGCTGCTGGTGGGGTCGTTCACCGGCATTCAGCTGATGTCGCGGGCACTGGCCGACCGGGACGATCTCGGACACCGGTTGTCCGTGCTGTGGGCGCACGTCCTGCCGAGCATCGCGGTGCCGGGACTGCTGCTCGCCCTGGACAGCAAGGCCGACCGCGGCGCCCGGGTCCTCGCCTCGCTCGAGGCCGCGGCGTCGTGATCCTGCTGACCGGGGCGACCGGTACCGTCGGCGGACTCACCGCCCGGCGGCTGGGCGGCACCGAGCCGGTACGCCTGCTGACCCGGGATCCCCGGCGCGCCGCGGACCTGGCGGGACCGCACACCGAGGTGGTGGGCGGGGACTTCGAGGATCCCGCCGGTCTGCGGCGGGCACTGGCCGGGGTGCGGTCGGCGCTGCTGGTCACCGTCGATCCGCTCACGCACGCCCATGACGAGAACTTCCTGACGGCGGCCCGCTCGGCGGGAGTCCGTCATGTGGTGAAGGTGACGACCCTGTCAGTGGTCGAGCCCGAGGCCACCGATCTGGTCACCGAGTGGCACCGGGAGAACGAACGGCTGCTGCGGGCCTCCGGCCTCACCTGGACCGTGTTGCGGCCGCGGGCCTTCATGTCGAACACCCTGGGCTGGGCACGCTCGATCCGTGAGGACGGCGTGGTGCGCGCCCCGCACGGCGACGCGGCGACCGCGGCGGTCGATCCTCGGGACATCGCGGAGGTGGCGGTGCGGGCACTGACCGACGTGGCGGAGCATGCCGGGCGGGGGCACGCTCTCACCGGGCCCGATGAGGTGAGTCCGGTGCGGCAGACGGAGATCCTCTCGGAACTGCTCCGACGCCCCCTGCGATTCCTTGAGTTGACGGATGATCAGGTGCTGGCAGGGCTGCTGCGACGCTATCCCGCCCCGGTGGCGCGGGCCCTGATGGAGAGTGCCTCGCGGGGGCGGGCCGGGGCGAAGGGGCGAGTGGATCCGATCATCAGCGAACTACTGGGCCGGCCCGCACGCTCCTATCGGGACTGGGCCACCGAGCACCTCGCGACGTTCCGTGCCTGAGCAACGCACGAGCGACGCCCGCCGCTCGCACGGCTGAAACGACAGTGTCCGCTCTGTCGACGCACTGCGAGGCACGGCGAGGCACGGCGAGGCACGGCGAGGTGAACGGGCGAGGGTGGTTCTCCGTACTGCAGGGGAGCAGACCGCACCGGCCGGGAGCAGACCGTTCCCGTCCCGAGGCGCGCCGTTACCGTTCCGCCCGAGGAGACGATCCGGATGCCCCGGACGACCGCACACCGCACCGCCGTTCTGGCGATGACCGCCGCGAGTCCACTGCTGCTGGGCGTGTGGGCGGCGGCGCCCGCCGTGGCGCACGGCGCCCCCACGGACCCGGTCAGCCGGGTCTACGGCTGCTCCCCCGACGGCGGGAAGTCGGGCACCGCCGCCTGCCGGGCCGCCGTCGCCGCGAACGGGTCGCCCTT
This sequence comes from Streptomyces sp. NBC_00076, assembly GCF_045041235.1. Taxonomy (NCBI): domain Bacteria; kingdom Bacillati; phylum Actinomycetota; class Actinomycetes; order Kitasatosporales; family Streptomycetaceae; genus Streptomyces; species Streptomyces sp. NBC_00076. Next base: position 8,184,552 of record NZ_CP108242.1, on the reverse strand, counting down.
CACCGCCTGGGACAACCTGCGCATCGCGAACGTGAACGGCCGGGACCGGCAGACCGTCCCCGACGGAAAGCTGTGCAGCGGCGGGCTGCCCGCCTATCGGGGCCTCGACCTCGCCCGCGCCGACTGGCCGTCCACCCGTATGACGCCCGGCGCCTCGCTGACCATGCGGTACGCCTCGACGATCCCGCACACCGGCACGTTCAAGCTCTATCTCACCAAGCCCGGCTACGACCCGACGAAGCCGCTGACCTGGTCGGACCTTCCGGAGAAGCCGTTCGCGCAGGTGACGGACCCGACGCTGACGAACGGGGCGTACCGGCTCGACGCGACACTGCCGTCCGACCGGACGGGACGGCATGTGCTGTACACGATCTGGCAGAACAGCAGTACGCCGGACACGTACTACTCGTGCTCGGACGTGATGTTCCCGGCGGCGAAGAGCTCGGGCGCGCAGGCCGGCGGGGGATCGGGCTCGGCCACGGACGACAGGGAGAGCGCCGCCGAGTCGCCCGCGAAGTCCGCGAAACCCACGAAGTCCGCGCCGCGGAGCCCGGCGGCGACCGGGCCGACACCGGGCACCGCCCCTTCCGGCGGAAGCCGCGCCGAGGCCGGCGCCGCCCCGGACAGCACTCCGGTGGCCTCCACGGCCGACTCGGACTCCGGCCCGTCCACGCCGGCGGTGGCGGGCGGCGCCGCCGCGGTGCTGTTGCTCAGCGGGGGCGCCGCCCTGGCGCTGCGGTTGCGCCGACGCTGAACGCCGGGCGGAACAGCGTCAGTTCACGTACACCAGCGCGCTGCCGTCCGTCACCGGGGCGTACTTCGCGGTGAAGTAGCCGTTGGCGAAGCACAGCGAGGAGCCGGACGTCTTGGTGAACTGCTGCTTGGTGAAGGAGATGCTGTTGTCGGCGTTGTCGGCCTTGCCGGTCAGACTGGGCGTCTGGTAGACGCAGTTGATGCTGCCGAGCAGGGTGCGCAGCACGACCGTGGTCTGGACGGCGGAGCCGCTCGGCGCGGTGACCGTGACGGTGCCGTCGGAGCTCACGGCGGTCGTGTACGGCAGGTTGTTGACCGTGATGCCGGTGACGCCGAGCACGCCGACGACGTTGGTGCTGCAGGTGCTGCTGTCGAAGGTGTGGCCGCTGAGCGACTCGGTGGCCGTGCCGGGCGCGGCCGGGTTGTCGGTGACGGTGGCGGTGAACTGCGACTTCGTGCAGGAGACGCCGCTCGTGCCGGTCGCGCTGGAGTAGAGGGTCGCGGTGGTGCCGGTGGCCAGCGGCGCGGTGAGGACGTCGCCGACGGCGACGGGCGTACCGCCGAGCCCGCCGGTGGTGAGGACCGGGGTGTCGGCCGCGGACGCGGGGACGGCCGCCAGGGTCAGGGCGGCGACGGCTCCGGTGAGGGCGAGGAGGGAACGGGTACGCATGCGGGTGCCTCTTTTCTGGGGGCGGATTCTTCCGCGGTGAGGGTTGGCTTCCCGTGAAGGGGACGCGGTTCGGTACGCCGTTGCCGGCCCGTGACGCCTTCTCCGTACGTGACGTACCGGCAACGGCAGCCGACCGGTGACCGGCCGGAGACCCAATGGAGGTGGGCCTCCCGGCCGGGCCGGGTGGGAGGGCGGCCCGGCACGGCCTCAGGGGGGAAGCGACCGTGTGGGTGCCGTGAAGGGGCTGACTCGGGCAATGACATGCCCGTACTGGACAGAACGTCCGGGAAGCGGCTGGATCCGGCGCCACGGATCCGGGGGAAGCCAGGGAGAGTTGTAGACCTGAGTGTCAGTCAACGTCAAGGTCTTACAAGCCAGTTAACGGTTCTGGGCGGCCTTTTTGTCATCCGGGCAGCAGTTGGATCACAGGCGGCACATAATCGACACCCTTTTCTCACAACTTGCTTGACCCTCGAATGTAACCACCGGTAACTTCCTGCTTGGCTACTGATGCGTAACGAGAAAGCCCTTGCATCCACCGGGAGTTGTGGGGAGGCGTGCGCACCGGTTCGCTGTCCGCGCCAGGACAACGTGCCAACTGAACCTGAAGCCCAACTGCATTGACTATGCCCACAGGAGCAGCACATGGCCTCGTCCTCGGACGTCACCTCGTCCGCCGGTAACACCCCAGAGAACCCGGAAAGCGGTTCCGCAACCGAAGTGCCCGAAGCCCCCGACGGTTCCGTCAGACGCGGGCGGGTGCGGGCGCGCCGGGCCGCGATCATGGCGGTGCCGGCCGCAGCCGTCGCCGCGGGGCTCGCGATCCTGACCGCCGAGGGAGCGCTTGGCGTCCAGTTCGCCATCTCCGGCATGCCCTTCACGGTCACCGCGACCGAGCTCAAAGGCACCGGTTTCGAGCAGTTCGGCGGCCTCGACGGCATGGCCGAGGGCGAGAAGAACCCGAACGCGGGCGACACCGGCGGCCAGGTGCTGGTCGTCACCTCGGCCATCAAGAACGCCACGCTCGACTCGCTGTGCCAGAGCGTCGACCTGGGCGGCACCAACCTGCTCATCAAGGCCGGCAGCGGGTCGCAGAAGGTCAAGGCGAGCGACCTGACCACCGACTCGACCGAGCTGTCGGGTAACGCCGCCTTCACCAACATCGAGATCGGCAACGACGCCAGCACCCTCACCAAGGCCGGCGTGAAGGGACCGCTCGGCGTCTTCAGCCAGCAGGCCGACACCGTGCGTATCGCCAACCTGCGGCAGACCAACTACGCCACCACCGCCGGCGTGTTCAAGCTGCCGGGTCTGAAGCTGAGCTTCAGCGACAAGGGCTGCTGATGTCGGGCCGGCCAGGTCAGGACACGCGCTCCGGCTTCCGGAACTGGCGGGCCCGCCGTCCGTTCTGGGGCGGGCTGCTGCTCGCCCTGGGCGGAGCGGAGATCCTGCTCACCGAGAAGGCGTCGCTCAAGGTCGTCATGCACATCGGCATGCAGGGCCTGGCCGGTTACCTCCTGCCGGGCCTGATGGTGCTGCTGGGGTTGCTGATCCTCTTCAATCCCGCGCAGCGCCTCTTCTACTCGATCACCGGCATCCTGCTGTCCCTGGGAACCTGGCTCACCTCGAACCTGGGCGGCTTCTTCATCGGCCTCCTGCTGGGGGCGGTGGGAAGCTGCCTCGCCTTCGGCTGGCTGCCCGACCAGGCGCCGCGCGTGAGCCGACGGCAACGCCGGAAGAGGGCGCGCGAGGCGAAGGAACTCCACGGGGCGGCCTCCGCCGGACCGACCGCTCACGACGGGCCGGTTCAGGACGGGCCGGTTCACGACGAGACGGCTCAGCGTCAGGCCGGTCAACGACAGACCGTCGAATCCGTCTGAGGCCCGCCCGGTCACCCGGTGAGCTCACCGGGCGGCCTGCGGCCCGGGGTCGGGTGGTCCGGGGTTCGGGCGGCCTGCGGCCCGGAGTTGCCCGGCGCCGGGCGGCCTGGGGGTCGGATGGCATGGGTTCGGGTGGTCCGGGGTCGGGCGGCCTGCGGCCCGGGGTTGCCCGGCGTCGGGCGGCCCGGGGTTCGGATGGCATGGGTTCGGGTGGCCCGGGTCGGGTGGTCCGGGGTCGGGTGGCCTGGCGTCGGACGACTCCCCGGCCCGGAGTGGCCCGAGGTCAGGCCGCCCTGAGCCGTCCGAAGTCAGGCCGCCCGGAGTGGCCCGAGGACAGGCCGCCCGGAGCCGTAGACATCGGGCCGCCCCTCAGCCAGGCGGCATCGGGCGGCCCCGAGAAATCCGGCATCGGGCAGCCCGGAGCCATTCGGCGTCCGACAGCCCTTCAGCCATCCCGCATCGGGCAGGCCCGCAACCATTCAACATCGGGTGCCCCGGAGCCATTCGGCGTCCAACAACCCTCCGGCCACCCGGCAATCGGACGGCCCCGCCGAGCCATCCGCCATCAAGCGGCCCAGAGCCACCCGGCTCCGACGGCCCCGCCCGAGGCGCTCACCGCGTGGCAGCGGGCGGCTCCGACACCGGCACGTTCACTGTCACCGCCGCCCCGTTCGCACCGGTCACGTTCGCATCGGTCACGTGCGCGTCGGCCCCCTTCGCGTCAGTCCCGTTCGCACCGGTCACGTTCGCCGTCACCGTCGGGCCTGCCTCCGCTTCCGCCTTCGCGTCAGCCTGCGCCCCCGGCGTCGCGCTCGCGTCCTTCAGCGCCTTCGCCTCGCTCTTGAGGATGCGCATCGACTTGCCGAAGGCCCGCGCCGTGTCCGGCAGTTTCTTCGAGCCGAAGAGCACGATGATCACGATCGCCAGGACCAGCAGGTGCCAGGGTTCCAGTCCGTTGCGCAGCATGACAGCCCTCTCGTTTTCCTTCGCTCAACAGTTGCTACATTGCGCAACTGTACAACCCAAGGTGAGGCACAGGAGGGCGCCGATGACCGTGAGCAGCCACCGCAGGACAGCTCCGCAGCGCCACCGGCCCGCCACACGCCGGGAGCGCAGACGCCGGCGCGGCGGCCGGGCCCGTGTCGTGCTCGTGGTCTGTCTCACCCTGCTGGTGCTCACGGGAGCTGGAGCCGGCTGGCTCTATCTGCGACTGGACGGCAACATCACCACGTTCGACGCGGGCGGGCTGTCCGACAACCGGCCCGAAGCCGGCGCGTCGAAGGGCGAGAACGTGCTGGTCATCGGCTCCGACGCGCGCACCGGCGGCAACGCCGCGCTCGGCGGCGGCGACAAGAACGACATAGGCCGCTCGGACACGACGTTCCTGCTGCACATATACGCCGACCACCGGCACGCCCTGGCCGTCTCCATCCCCCGCGACACCCTGGTCACTGTCCCGCCGTGCAAACTGTCCGACGGTGGCTGGACGAGGACGCAGACCGACACCATGTTCAACGCGGCCTACTCCGTCGGCCAGACCGCCCGGGGCAACCCCGCCTGCACCCAGAACACGGTCGAGCAGCTCACCGGCCTGCGCGTCGACCACACCGTCGTCGTCGACTTCAAGGGCTTCGCCCGCCTCACCGAGGTGGTGGGCGGCGTACGGGTCTGCCTCCCGCAGGACGTCTACGAGAACGACCTCGACCCGCACCGCACGACCCCCGGCAAGCTGCTGTTCAAGAAGGGCGCGCAGACCGTCTCGGGACAGCGGGCGCTGGACTACGTCCGCATCCGGCACGGCATCGGTGACGGGTCCGACATCGGCCGCATCAAGCGCCAACAGGCTTTCGTGGCAAGCCTGTTGAAGGAGGTGAAGAGCAAGGGCATGTCCCCGGCCAAGCTGCTGCCGCTCGCCGACGCGGCCACCGAGTCGCTGACCGTCGACCCCGGCCTGGGCTCCGCCGACAAACTCCTCTCGTTCGCGATGTCCCTGAAGGACATCGACCTGCACAACACCAAGTTCGTCACGCTGCCCTGGCGGTACGAGGGTTCACGGGTCGCGATCGTGCAGCCCGACGCCGACGCGCTGTGGGCGGCGCTCAAGGCGGACCGCACCATCGACGGCAAGAACGCGGGCGCGAAGCAGGGCATGGACACGTCCGCGTCCTCCCCCTCCCCCACGCCGGCCGCCGGCGCCGCCTCCGTCTCCGTCTCCGTCTCCGGCGACGGCATCGAGGTCGCCGTCTACAACGGCACCACCGTGACCGGCCTGGCCGCCCGCGCCGCCGCCGCGCTCACCGCGGACGGCTTCACGGTCACCGGTACGGCGACGGCGTCCGCCCAGGACCACCCGGTCACCCTCGTCGAGTACGGCCCGGGACTGAGGACCCGGGCCCAGACCGTCGCCAGGGCCTTCCCGGGCGCCGGGATCGAGCCCGTCACCGGCTCCGGGATCAGTGTCGTACTCGGCCAGTCGTACGTCGGCACCACCGACGTGAGCGCCTCGCCGACCCCGACAGCCGTGCCCTCGGAGGTCGCGGACGGTGCCCGGTCCGCGGACGACGACCCCTGCTCGAACCTGACCTACGGCTGACGTCCCTCGTGCCACGCCCGGGCCGCGGTCAGCGCGAGGGCGTACAGGCCGAGGACCGCGGCGAGCAGCAGGTAGGAGGCGGCGGGCAGGGCGGTCATACCGAGCGACGTGCCCAGCGGGCTCGGCGGCAGCAGCAGTCCGGCGACGGCGAGCAGGGCCGCCGCCCTGCCGACGGGGCCCCGGCCACGGCCCTCGGCAGGGCCTCGGCCGGTGCGCAGGAGCAGCATCACCAGGGCCTGGGTGACCAGGTTCTCGGTGAACCAGGCGGAGTGGAACACCGTACGGTCGTCGAGCCCGTCGGGTCCGCGCAGCGCGAGCGCGAGGACGGCGAAGGTGGCGAGGTCGGCGACCGCGTTCAGCGCGCCGAAGCCGGTGATGAACCGGAGGAAGGCGCGCGGCCGCAGCACAGCAGGCCGGCTCAGCGCCGCCGCCCCGGGACGGTCGTGGGCGAAGGCGAGCTGGGCCGCGTCGAAGCACAGGTTCTGCACGAGGACCTGGACCGGGAGCATCGGCAGGAAGGGCAGCAGCAGGCCGGCGGAGAGCATCGCGAGGACGTTGCCGACATTCGAGGAGAGGGTGACGCGCAGATACGAGGCGATGTTGCCGCCGGCCTGCCGTCCGGCGGTGACCGCGTGTCCGATCGCCGCGAGGCCCTTGTCGGCCAGCACCACGTCGGCGGCCTCCCGGGCCGCGTCGACGGCGCCCCGGGGCGCGATGCCGACGTCGGCGGCGCGCAGGGCGGGCACGTCGTTGACCCCGTCGCCGAGGAAGCCGACGGTGTGCCCGGCGGCCCGCAGACCGGCGACGACACGGGCCTTGTCGGCGGGGGTGCAGCGGGCCACGACGGTGGTTCGGCCGGGGCCGGTGTCGGACCCACCGGTGCCGTGCGCCTCGGCCGGTCCGTTCGCCACGCGTACCTCCCCCGGGTCCAGTCCCAGGTCGCGGCAGGCCCGCGCGGCCGTGTCCGGGTGGTCGCCGGTGAGGACCTGGACCGTGACTCCGAGAGCGGTGAGCCGGCGCAGCGCCTCGGCCGCGGTCGGGACGAGGGCGTCCCGGAAGGTGACGAAGCCCCGGAAGGTCAGGCCGCGTTCGTCGGCCGGCGTGTACGCGCGGGTGCGGGCCGGTCGGTCGGCCGTGGCCACGGCCAGCAGCCGCAGCCCGGCCGCCGCCTCGCGTACGGCGAACGCGCTCAGCCGCCGGCGCTCCGCCCCTTCGAGGACGCACCGTTCCAGTACGTCCTCCACGGCACCCTTGACGACCAGGGTGTGTGTGCCGAGGCGGCCGTGGACCACCGCGGCGGCCAGCCTGCGAACCGGATCGAAGGGCACGGCGTCCACGCCGTCCTCCTCCTCGCCGACCGGTCCGGCGGCCTCCAGGAGAGCCTCGTCGAGGGCGTCCGGGGCGGGCAGGTCGGCGAGTTGGAGGGTCCACCAGGCGTTGACGGCGGCCCAGCGCAGTACGTCGGGGTCGTCCCGCCCGGCCGGGTCGAGGGACCGCTCGACGACCGGCCGGTCCTGGGTGAGGGTGCCGGTCTTGTCGACGCACAGCACGTCCACCGCGCCCAGATCGTGCAGGGCGGGCAGCCGCTTGACGATCACGCCGTGGGTGCGGGCGAGCAGCGCGGCGCCGCGGGCCAGACAGGTCGTGACGATCACGGGGAGCATCTCGGGGGTGAGTCCGACGGCCACCGCGACGGCGAACGGCAGCGTCTCCGAACCCCGGCCGCGCAGGGCCGCGTTGGCCATCAGGACGAAGGGCGGGGTGAGCAGCATGAACCGGATCAGTACCCAGGAGATGCCGAACACGGACCGGTCGAAGGCGCTCTGCGTCCGCCGGCCCGGCGCCGGGCGGTGCGCGGCGGCCAGCCGGGTCCGCGGGCCCGTGGCGAGGACGACGGCGGTGGCACTGCCGGTGACGACACCGCTGCCCTGGAAGCACAGGTACGGCGCCGCGAAGGACCCGTCTTCTCCGCAGTCCCCGAGGTGGCCGGCGCCGGGCCCGTCCACTCCACCTCCGCCGCGGTGGCCGGTGCCTGGCCCGTCCTCCGCCGTCTTCGCCACCGGCGCCGACTCCCCGGTCAGTGCCGCCTGGTGCACGGTCAGCCCGCGGGTCCGCAGGAGTCGTACGTCCGCGGGGACCAGATCACCGGGACCGAGACGGATCACGTCCCCCGGGACCAGCTCGGCCACCGGGATCTCCCGTACCGACGGGCCCGAGGGGCCGCCCTCCTCGCGCCGCAGCACGGTGGCCGTGCCGGCGACCAGGGCGCGCAGCGCGGCCATGGAACGGTCGGCACGGTGCTCGCCGCTCGCCCGCAGTACGCAGCTGACCGCGACCAGGGCGAGGATCACCGCGGCGGTGCCCCAGGAGGCGACGGCCGCCGAGACCAGGCCCAGACAGAGCAGTACGGCGGTGAAGGGGTCCCGCGGGCCGCGCACGAACCGACGGGGCCAGGAGAGCGTACGGAGTTCGGGGAGCGTGTTCTCGCCGGTCCGCGCGAGCCGGGTCTGGGCCTCTGCCTCGGTCAGTCCGCGCGGGCCGGTGTCCAGTCGCCGCAGCGCCTGGAGGGAGGTGTCCTCGGCGGACTCGGAGGACTCGGAGACCGCGGGGTCAGAGGCCACGGAGGTGGCGGGCCGGGGCGGCACCGTCGGACAGCCGGCCGACCATCAGCCGCACCACGTCCACGAGGGCCGCCTGTTCGTCGGCGTCGACGAAGTACACCTGGCGGCGTCCCTCACGGCGGGAGCGGACCAGACCGGCCAGCTTCAGCTTGGTCAGGTGCTGGCTGACGGCGGGCAGCGCGCCGCCGACCCGCTCCGCGAGCCCGGTGACGTCGCTCTCGCCGTGGGCCAGCGCCCACACGATGTGCAACCTGGCCGGTGAGGCGAGCAGTCCGAAGGCCGCGGCGGCCTGCGCGAGCACGTCGGCGGAGGGGTCGTCGAAGCCGTGGCCGTCCGCCGTCATCTCCTCGTCCTCCTGTCCGTCGCCCGTGGTCCCGTGGTCCCGTCGTAACTGCCGTGTCCGTCGTGTCCGTTGCGTCCGTCCCGTCCGAGGGAAGACCCGACGGACGAAGTGTGGGGGCCTTACCAGTCTAGGTCGCCGGAAACCGCTGCCCTGCCGCCCGGGCGCGGCACCCTCCTGGTGTCCGGACGACACCGGCGCCGAGGCGTTCCGGGACGAGGACATCGCGAGGTACGGGGTCGTGGCAAGCCTTGGGGCGGGCGGCAAAGGGGGTGATGGCCGACGCGGCCGGGCCGAACGACTCGTTCCGGTTCACGCCTCACCTCCGTCTCCACCGTCGGCCTTCCGGCCTGCGCAAAGATCATCACGATGCGGCACCGACAACTCAGCGCGAGCGGCCGATCACTTGACTACCGGCGGTCACACACGGTTGGCTCCAAGCCAATGAAGTTTCAACCGGTCAGCGCACCTTGCGTGCTTCGACCGTACGTTTGTGTTCCTCTTGCTCGGCCGCACAGCGAGGTGCCCGCTCCATGAACACTCCTCTCCCACCTCAGGCCTCCCCCGGATCCGTCCGCACCGCCGTCCTGGCCGCCGCGCTCTGCCTGCTCCTGGCCGGCTGCTCCGGATCCGGCGGCTCCGGGCTCGACACCGGCGCGGACGCGGCGGATGGTGCGGAAAGCGGCCGCACACAGGTCGTTCTGATCACCCACGGCGGCCAAGGGGACTCCTTCTGGGATCTGGTGCAGAAGGGCGCCCGGGCGGCGGCCGCCAAGGACGGCATCGACCTGACGTATGCGAGCGACTCCGATCCGGCCAAGCAGGCGCAGTTGGTGCGGGAGGCGGTCGACGACAGAGTCGACGGCATCGCGGTGACTCTCGCCAAGCCGCAGGCGATGAAGAGCCCGGTCGCCGACGCGAAGGCGGCCGGCATCCCCGTGGTCGGCCTGAACTCCGGTATCGACGCCTGGCGTGCGCAGGGGCTGCTGGAGTACTTCGGCCAGGACGAGAGCCTCGCGGGCCGGGCCATCGGCGAGAGACTGAACGCCGTCAAGGCCAAGCACGCCCTGTGTGTCATCCACGAGCGGGGCAACGTCGCCCTGGAGGCGCGCTGCGCGGGCGTTAAGAAGACGTTCACCGGCCAGACCGAGATGCTCTACGTCGAGGGCACCGACCTGGACGCGGTGAACGCCGCCGTCACGGCCCAGCTGCGCCAGGACCCGTCCATCGACGAAGTCGTCACGCTGGGCGCCCAGTTCGCGCTCACCGCGGTGGAGTCGGTGAAGGCGACGGGCAGCAGGGCCAAGGTCGCCACCTTCGACCTCGACAAGAATCTGGTCAAGGCCGTGCGCGACGGGAACGTACAGTTCGCGGTGGACCAACAGCCGTATCTGCAGGGCTATCTCGCCGTGGACGCGCTGTGGCTGTACCGGACCAACGGCAACGTCAGCGGCGGCGGGGTGGCTCCCGTCCTCACCGGGCCCGCCTTCGTCACCAGGAAGAACGTCGCCTCGGTCGCCCGCTTCGCCACCGCCGGGACCCGCTGACCGGCGCCCCCGGCCTCCGGACCCTCCGCCCCTCCCGACCTCCTCCCCGCTCACCTCCCCGCTGATCGCCCAAGGAAGACCATGTCTGGACGGACAGGTTCGCGTCGCCGCCTCGGCTCCATACGTCTTTCCCTCATCCTCCTGGCACTGGTTCCGAGCGTCACCCTCGCCGCCCTGTGGGGTGTGACGACGACACAGATGTTCTCGGAGGGGCTGCGGTTGCGCTCGCAGACGGAACTGAGCCGCTCCACCGGCGCCATGGGAACCGAGGCCACGCTGGCGCTGCAGCGGGAACGCGGAGTGTCCGCCGCCTGGCTGGCCCGGCAGCCCGGCTCCCGGGCCGCTCTGGACCAGGCGCGCAAGGAGACGGACAAGGCGGTCGCGAAACTCGGCGGCCCGTCCGACGCCATCCAGAAGGCCCCCGCCCGGATAGCGGACCGCCTCTACTCGGTCGTCGGATCCGTGGGCAGCCTGGAGTACTACCGGGGCCAGGTGGACCATCCCACCGACATCACCGCCGAACAGGCGCTGGGCCAGTACACCTCGATCATCGACGACCAGATCCACGCCTTCGAGGAGCTCTCCCAGGTCGACGACGGCGACCTCACCTCGCAGGCCGGCCCGCTGGTCGCGCTGGAGCACGGGGCGGAGCTGGTCTCCCAGGAGGACGCACAGCTCACCCTCGCCTGGCCGTCCGGGTACCTCGACGAGAAGGCGTGGACCACCTTCGGCCAGTTGGTCAGCACCCGCCGCTGGATCGTCCAGGACCAGATCGTGCCCTCGCTGCGCGGCACCGCCAAGACGCAGACCGAGCACATCCTGCAGAGCCCCCAGTGGCAGACGCTGCAGTCCATCGAGGACCAGGTGTTGGAGGCCCGTGCGTCCGACGGCGCCCGCCGGGTCGCCCTGCCCGACCTGCGCGAGCAGTGGACCGCGGCACTGAGGAAGGTCTCCGACCAGTACGGCGACCTGATCCGGCAGCAGACCGCCGCGCTGCTCACCCACAGCGCCGACAAGGCCGACGGGTTGCTGCTGACCGCCGCCTCGCTGAGCACGGGCGGGCTCGTCGCGCTGCTGCTGTGCGCGGGCATGTCCTGGCGGATCACCCGCTCCCTGTCCCTGCGGCTGCGGGGCCTCAGGGAGGCCACCCTCGGTCTGGCCGAGGAGCGACTGCCCGACGTGGTGCGGCGGTTGGAGCGGGGCGAGAAGGTCGACGTGGACCTGGCGGCGCCCCCGCTGGACTACGGCTCCGACGAACTCGGCCAGGTGGCACAGGCGTTCAACTCCGCCCAGCGCACCGCCGTGGTGACCACCGTGGAACTCGCCGACACCCGGCGCGGTTTCCAGAAGGTGATCCTCGGCATCGCCCGGCAGAGCCAGAACCTGGTCAACCTCCAGCTCAGCCAACTCGACGCGCTGGAGCGCGAGCACCAGGACCCCGACGTGCTCAGGGGCCTGTACGAACTGGACTCCACGGCGAGCCAGTTGCGCCGCTACGAGGAGAACCTCGTCATCATCAGCGGCGAGCAGCCGCGACGCAGCTGGACCGAACCGGTCGCGCTGATCGACATCCTGCGCAGCGCGGTCGGCGAGGTCGCCGAGTACCAGCGGGTGGAGGTGGACACCGACGAGGAGGTGTGCCTGGCCCCGCCCGCGGTGGCCGACGTGATCCATCTGCTGGCCGAACTCATCGACAACGCGACCGCGTACTCCCCCGCGCCCAGCCCGGTCGGGGTGCGAGCCGCGATGGTGGCCAAGGGGCTGGCCGTCGAGGTGGAGGACAGGGGCCTCGGCATGTCGGAGGAGGACTACGCCTCACTCAACGCCCAGTTGGCCGATCCGCCGCAGTTCGACGTGGTGGCGCTCGCCGACGACCTGCGGCTCGGCATGTTCGTGATCTCCCGGCTCGCCAGGCGGCACGGCATCTCCGCCACCCTGCGCCCCTCGCCGTACGGCGGCACCACGGCGATCGTGCTGATCCCGCACGACATCGTGGTGCCGGAGGCCGCCGACGCCGACGCTCCCGACGTACGGGACACCGTGCGGGCAAGCGGTACGACGGAGGCGGCGGACGTGCCGGGTACGGCGGACGCGCCCGCCGGGACGGGCCGCGAGGCCGCGCTCGGCTCCGGGCCCGCGAGCGCCGCGGGGACCGACCGGGAGCCGGCGGCGCCCCGTGGTGCCGCCCGGCCCCTGCTCGCCGCGCGGACCGCCCCCGCTCCCGCCACCGCCGCCACTCCCGCCCCCCGCTCCGACGGGCTCGCCCCGCTGCCGCGCCGCGTACCGCAGACCAGCCTGGTCGACGAACTCCGGGACGATGCCACCCCGGTCGACGCGGCGGACGCGGCCGACGCCGGTGAGTTCACCGCGGAGCACGCCGCCTCCTCGCTCGGCTGCTTCCAGGCGGGAACACTCCGGGCCCGGGACGAGCACGAGTCGGACGAGGACAAGGTCGGCTCGGGCGAGAACGACGAGGACAAGGACGGCTCGGCCCAGGACGACGAGAACAAGGAGGGCTCGGCCCAGGACGAGCACGCACCGGCACCGGACCAGAACGGTCGCGGGCCGCACCAGGACGCACCCGCACCGGACGACCGGAAGGCCCCGCCCCCGACGAGCACCCTCGACGCGCACGTTCCCTCCGCTGACACCGCCGTCATCCCGACCTCCCCGACCGACCGCTGATGAAGGACACCGTCATGACACGCCCCACCCCCGCCACGGACACCCAGCTGGACCAGTTGCTCACCGGTCTCGTGGACCGGGTCGCCGACGTGAACCACGCCGTGGTGCTCTCCGAGGACGGACTGGTCGTCAGCAGGTCCACCGGGTTCGTGCGCGACGACGCCGAGCGGCTGGCCGCGACCGCCTCCGGTCTGATGAGCCTCAGCAAGGGGGTCAGCCTGGACTTCCGCGGCGGCCCGGTGCGCCAGGCCCTCATCGAGATGGCCAACAGCTTCCTGATCCTGACCGCCGCCGGACCCGGCGCGCACCTGGTCGTGCTGACCGGGCCGGGCGCGGACGTCGGCGTGGTGGCGTACCAGATGAACATGCTGGTGAAGAAGATCGGCGAGCACCTCAGCGCGGCGCCGCGGGCCCATGTGGGGCCCACGGCCGCCTCCGGCGAGTGACGGGTGACGAGTGACGAGTGAGGTGAGCGGCAGCGACGCGGCGGGCAGGCTGGTGCGGCCCTTCGCCCTGACCGGCGGCCGGACCCGGCCCAGCCGCGCCGACTTCACCCTCATCACGACGGTGACGGCGGTGGACCCGCCGCCGGACCGCGCGCCCCGGCCGCAGCCCGAGCAGACGCGGATCCTGCGCCGGTGCGTGCGGCCGGTGGCCGTGGCGGAGCTGGCGGCCCTGCTGGACCTGCCGGTGAGCGTGGTCGTCATCATGCTCTGCGATCTGCTGGAGGCCGGCCTCATCACCGCCCGCCCGCCGCATCCCGTCTCGCCCCGCGCCCCGCACCTGGACCTGCTGCAGAAAGTGAGGGACGGCCTTGACCGGCTCTGACGCCGCCACCCCCGCGGCACCCGACACCGTCAAGATCCTGATCGCCGGGGGCTTCGGCGTCGGCAAGACCACCATGGTGGGGTCGGTCAGCGAGATCGCGCCGCTGCGCACCGAGGAGTCGCTGACCTCCGCCGGCCTGGGCATCGACGACCTCCACGGCATCGAGGAGAAACGCCACACCACCGTGGCCCTGGACTTCGGCCGGATCACCATCAGCGACGAGCTGGTGCTCTATCTCTTCGGTACGCCCGGCCAGCAGCGGTTCTGGTTCATGTGGAACGACCTGGCCGTGGGCGCGCTGGGCGCGGTGGTGCTCATCGACGTGCGCAGACCGGAGTCGAGTTTCGCCGCGGTCGACTTCTTCGAGCGTCGGCGCATCCCGTTCGTCGTCGGCGTCAACGGCTTCCACGGCCGGCATCCGTACCCGGCCGAGGAGATCCGGGAGGCGCTGGCACTGCCCGAGCACGTCCCGGTACTGCTGTGCGACGCGCGTGAGCGAGCCTCCGCCCGGGATGTGCTGATCGCCCTGATGGACCGGGTGATCGCCGAGGCGGACGAGGAGGACGGTTCCGGGCGGGTCACTCGTCCGGTCCGCTGAGCGGCTCGTCGCAGGGCGCGATCAGCCGGGCGCCGAGGTCCGGTTCGGGCATCTGCGGGTCGAAGGGGAACAGGGGCCGGCGGACGCGGTGGTGGCCGAGGCGGGTCAGCTCCTGGTCGACGCCGCCCGGGGTGAGCGCCATCTTCCAGTCGGCGGCCATGGCGAACAGCTCCGGCTCCAGGTAGCCGATCTTGACGAGCACGACGTCGGCCGCCCGGGGGTCCAACTCCAGGTCGGTGAAGTCGTGTTCGTGGTGGTACGGCTTGCGCAGCCGGGTGAGGACCACGTACACGCTCCCCACCCGCAGCACGACCTCGGTCTCCGCGTCCCGGTCGCCGTGGCGGACCGCGTGGACCAAGCCGGTCAGGGTGAGCGGGCCCGCGTGCCGGTCGTCGACCTCGGCGCCCGCGGTGACGGTGACGCTCGCGCCGACTCCGGCTCGCGCGGCGGTCTCGACGGCCGCCGGTCCGGGCAGCGAGGCGTAGATGACGACGGGGCCGGACGGGTCCTTGAACTCCGGGCGGTCCAGGACCTGTCGAAGGCCCCAGGTGACGTCACCGGCGCCGCCCGCGGTCGGGTTGTCGCCGGTGTCGCTGATGAAGTACGGGCGGGCGGGGGAAGCCAGAGCCGCGTCGAGGCACTCGTCCAGGGTGCCGGTGGGGGCGACGAACACGAAGTCGTGCCGCGCCGCCCAGAAGCCGTGCGCCAGCCGCTCGGCGCCGGCGGATACGGCGTCCACGTCGGGGCCGGTGACGACGACCGCCGCCCGGTTGCGCGGTTCGTCCGCCCAGGCGTACCCGACCCAGATCGCCGCGTCCGTCACGCCGTCGGCCGCTTCCACCTCCTCGACGGCCACGTACACGCTCTTCGCGGGCTCGATCCGGGTGGAGGTCTGCTCGCCGGCCAGCAGCACCGGCACCGGGACCCACGCCTTGGCCGGGCGGGGCGCCCCGCTCGCCAGCAGCTCCACCAGGTTGCGGGCGGCCCGCTCCTTGGTCTCCATGGCGTCCTCGTGCGGGGCCATGCGGTAACAGGTGATCAGGTCGCTCTGGTGGACGAGTTCGCGGGAGACGTTGCCGTGCAGGTCCATGGAGGTCGACACCA
Organism: Streptomyces sp. NBC_00076; assembly: GCF_045041235.1. Classification (NCBI taxonomy): domain Bacteria; kingdom Bacillati; phylum Actinomycetota; class Actinomycetes; order Kitasatosporales; family Streptomycetaceae; genus Streptomyces; species Streptomyces sp. NBC_00076. The sequence goes on along the minus strand of NZ_CP108242.1, from coordinate 8,168,933 downwards.
GGACGTCCGGGCCGACCACTTCGCGGATGCGGTGCAGGAGTTCGGCCTCGGCGTCGTCCAGGTCCTCGACGGTCATCGCGCCGTGGATGTCGTACCAGAGGCCGTCGATCGGGCCCAACTCGGCGAGCCGGTTGAGGAGATCGGCGGCCAGTTCGGCGTACGCGGGTCCCGTCACCGTGCCGCCGGGCAGGGCCTTGCCGACGAGGGCACCGCGCCAGTCGGCGGCCTCGCGCAGGGGCTGCCCGGGGGCGAGGAAGGGGTAACGCGTGAGGACGTCCCCGCCACGCTGCGGGTGGAAGGCGGGGGCCTCGGTGCGGGCCGGGGAGAAGGTCGAGGACTCGATGCCGAGTCCGGCGATCGCGATGACGGGCAGGGGCATGGTTCCTCCGGGGCATGAACGGTCCGGGGCTCAGGACCGTCCGGGTCTAGGTACGGTCCGGGCATCGGACGCGGGCTCTCAGGACTGGTGGCCGGTGACCGCGTGCAGCGCCTGCGCCAGTGCTCGCTGCAGCGCGAACTGGCCCGCGCCGACCAGGCCCGCGTCGGCGCCGAGGCCGGCCCGTTCGATGACCAGGTGCTCGGTGACCAGCGGATGGCAGCCCTCGTACAACTGGCTGCGGACGGCGGCGACGAACGGCTCCAGCGTGGAGAGGATGCCGCCGAGGTACACCGCGTCGGGGTTGAAGAAGTTGACGTTCGCGGCGAGCACCCGGCCGAGGTAGCGGCCGGCCTCACGGACCGCGCGGGTCGCCTCGGGGTCGGCGTCGGTGGCGAGCCGTACGACGTCCTCGGTGGACGCCACGTCACGGCCGCGCTCCCGCAGGATGCGGACCAGGGCCGCCCCGGAGGCGACGGTCTCCAGGCAGCCGGTGTTGCCGCAGGAGCAGGGCGTGTCCTGGGCGGCCTCGACACGGGCGTGGGTGATCTCGCCGGCGGCACCGGTGCCGCCCCGGTAGAGCCGCCCGTTCGCGATCACACCCGCGCCGATGCCGGAGCCCGCCTTCACCATGATCGACTGACGGTGTTCCACGGGCCGCACGCTGTGTTCGCCGACCGCCATGCAGTTGGCGTCGTTCTCGATGGCCACCGGTACCTGGAACCGCTCCTCCAGCCAGTCCCGCACCGGGAACCTGTTCCAGCCGGGCATCCGGGCGGGCAGGGTCACCAGGCCCGACTCGACATCGACCGGGCCGGGCAGGCAGAGGCCGACGCCGCGGAGCAGGTCGCGTCCGTGCCGGTCGGCGAGTCCTTCGAGGGTCTCGGCCAGCCCGGGCAGCGCGGCCTCGGGCCCGTCGGCGGTCGGGAACGGCACGGTGGACAGGTCGGTGAGTCCGCCGCCGGGGTGCACGACTCCCACGTGCGCGTGCTTGCCGCCGAGGTCGGCCGCCACGGCGTAGCCGTCGCTGCCGCCGAGCCGCAGCACCTTGCGCGGGCGCCCGCCGGTGGAGGACAGCGTGCCCTCCTCGGCGACCAGACCGTGCGCCAGCAGTTGGGACACCGCGAACGAGACGGTCGACGGGGCTGCGCCGAGCAGCACGGCCAGTTCCGTGCGGGTCGTCGCCTGCCCGGAGGCGAGGAGTTCCAGGACGCCCTCGGTCAGCGAGGAGAACCCGGACCCGTTCTTCCGGCGCGAGGGACTCTTGAGCTCCGGACTGTTCGGTTGCGGGCTCTTCGCCTCCGGGCTCTGCGGCTGCGGAATCTTCGGCTGGGGACTTTTTTCAGGCATGGACGAAGTAACTTCCGTCTTCGGCGGTCGAGGCCCTGAGCGTAGGCCAGTAGGACGCCTCTCCGGCTTTTTCCAGAACAGCAGTAACAGGCTTTTTACAGCGGCGCGTCTGTTTCTTCGCCCCCACGGGGCGTTCACTGACTCCACCCCCCGCTTCTGTTGCCTGAGGAGAGCCATGTCCCCTGCCCGCACGAGACACCTCGCCGGCGCCGCCCTCGGCGCGGGCACGCTGCTGCTGGCCGCGTGTTCCGGGTCCAGCGGCACGTCGTCGGCGTCGCACGACACCATCGACTACGCGCTGCCCGCCAACTTCACGCCGAACTGGATCCTGCCGATCGGCACCGCGGCCCACCTGAACACCAACAACATCTCCATCGCGAACACCCTGTGGGAGCCGCTCATCGCCTACGACGGCTCGACCGGGAAGATCGCCTGGAACAAGGCCGGTTCGGTGGCCACGGCCGCCGAGTTCGCGTCCGACGCAAAAAGCGTGACGATCACCCTGGGCGACCGCCACTGGAGCGACGGGAAGCCCGTCACCGCACGGGACGTCGAGTTCTGGTTCAACCTCATCAAGGCGAACAAGGCCCAGTGGGCGGGCTACAACCCCGGCAAGGCGCCCGACAACTGGACGTCCTTCAAGACCGTCGACGCCCGCCACTTCACGATCACCTTCGACCGCGCCTACAACTCCCAGTGGATGCTCGCCAACGAGCTCAGCAGCATCAACCCGCTCCCCCAGCACGCCTGGGACAGGACGGACGCCTCGGCGAAGGTGTCCGACGCCGACCGCACCGCGGCGGGCGCCAAGCAGGTGTGGACGTACCTGAACTCGGCGGCGAAGAACATCTCCGGCTACGCCTCGGACCCGCTGTGGAAGACCATCAGCGGCCCCTACGCCGTCAAGTCCTTCTCGACCGCCGGCAAGGTCGTCCTCACCGCGAACAAGAAGTACGACGGCGGCGAGAAGCCGGGCATCCCGACCGTGAACCTGCTCCCCTTCACCACGGCGGACGCCGAGAAGAACGCGCTGCGCTCCGGCAGCGTCGACTACGGCTACATCGAGGCCACCGACCTCGACCAGAAGGACAGCTTCACCGCGCAGGGCTACACCGTGAAGCCGTGGTCGGGCTGGGCGATCACCTACATGCCGTACAACTTCAACAACCCGTCGATGGGCGCGGTGTTCAAGCAGCTGTACGCCCGGCAGGCGGTCCAGCGGTCGATCGACCAGACCGGTCTGGCGAAAGTCGTCCTCAACGGGACGGCGGTTCCCGGGTACGGACCGATTCCGCAGGGCCAGGCCTCGGACTTCCTGTCGCCCGTGCAGAAGAGCAACCCGTACCCGTTCTCCACGGCCGACGCCCGCACGCTGCTGACCGACCACGGCTGGAGCGAGCAGGGCGGGGTGATGACCTGCACGAGTCCCGGCAGCGGCGCGGCACAGTGCGGTGACGGGGTCGCCAAGGGAACGAAGTTCGCGATGCAGGTGCTGTCGCAGTCCGGGTCGACCGTCACGGACAACATGATGAGCGCCATCCAGTCCTCGTTCGCGAAGACCGGGATCAAGTTCTCCATCAAGACCGCGCCCGTGAACTCGGTGCTCTCACAGACCCCGCAGTGCACGTCCGGCCAGTCGATCTGCAAGTGGCAGCTGTCGTTCTTCGGTACGGCGGGCAGCTGGTACTTCAGCGCCTTCCCGACCGGTGACTCGCTGTTCCAGTCCAAGGGCGGCGCGAACTTCGGCAACTACTCCAACCCGGCGGTGGACAAGCTCATCTCCACGTCCACGACGTCGAGTTCGAACCAGGCGATCCAGGAGTACAGCGCGGCCCTCGCCAAGGACCTGCCGGTGATCTGGCTGCCGGAGCCCGTGTACCAGGTCTCGGTCGTACGCAACGGCCTCGGCGGTTTCTCCCAGGACTCGCTCGCCAACTTCCATCCCGCGCAGTGGAAGTGGACCAGCTGAGGCATGGACACCCTCGCGTACCTCACCCGGCGGGTCCTCCAGGCGCTGGCGGTCATCCTGATCGTCACGATCGTGGTCTTCTGCCTGCTGCACGCGCTGCCCGGGGGTCCCGCGCGCGGGATCCTCGGCCCGCAGGCGACGCCCGAGCAGCTCACCGCGTTCAACCACGAGCAGGGCCTGGACCGTCCGCTGCCCGTCCAGTACGGCTACTACCTGAACACGCTCGTGCACGGTGACCTCGGCACCTCGTACACGCTCAACGAGGCCGTCTCCCGGCTCATCGAGCAACGGCTTCCGAAAACCCTGGTGTTGACCGTGCTGTCCGCGCTGGTCGGACTGCTGCTGGCGATCCCGCTCGGCATGTGGCAGGCGGTGCGCCGCAACAAGCCGGCCGACTACGTCATCACCACGCTGAGCTTCGTCGCGTACTCGACGCCCGTGTACTTCCTGGGCCTGATCCTGGTGCTGCTGTTCACCCAGACCCTGCGCTGGTTCCCCTCCCAGGCACCTCAGGGGGACACCCTGGCCCAGGTGTTCGCGGACCCGGCGGCGATGGTGCTGCCGGTGGTCACGGGGGCCGCGTCCATGATCGCCGTGTTCAGCCGGTACATGCGGGCGGCGACCCTGGAGAACCTCTCCGAGGACTACGTCCGCACCGCGCGGGCCGGAGGTTCACGGCAGCGCGCGATCCTCTTCAGGCACGTCCTGCGCAACTCCCTCACCCCGGTCGTGGCGATGCTCGGCTACTACGTGCCCGTACTCTTCGGCGGCGCGCTCGTGGTCGAGCAGCTCTTCAACTACCCGGGGATGGGGCTGCTGTTCTGGTCCGCCGCGCAGTCCTCCGACTATCCGGTGCTGCTGGGCTGCGTCCTCGTCATCTCCGTCGCGACGGTGGTGGGCACGCTGCTCGCGGACGTCGTCCAGCGGATCGTCGATCCCCGAGTGAAGGCGGGCCGTTCATGACTGCCGTGCTCCAGACCGCGACCGTCGAACCGGTCGCCGGCCATCGCCTGTCCCTGCGCCGGTTCGCCCGCAACAGGCTGGCCGTCGCCGGACTCGCGGTGGTCGTCCTGTTCCTGTTGTTCTGCTTCGTCGGTCCGCTGCTGTACTCCACCGACCAGACCCACACCGACCTCACCCAGGTCAATCTGGCGCCGGGCGGGGCGCACTGGCTGGGGACGGACGCCGTCGGGCACGACGAGCTCGGGCGGCTCATGTACGGCGGGAGGGTGTCGCTGCTGGTCGGGCTCGCCGCCGGACTGCTGGCCACCGTTATCGGCACCCTGTGGGGCGCGGTGGCGGGGTACGCGGGCGGCTGGGTGGACGCGGTGATGATGCGGGTGGTGGACGCCGGGATCGCGATCCCGGCGCTGTTCATCCTGCTGGTCGTCTCCGCGATCACCACGCCGGGCGTGCCGGGCCTGATCGTGATCCTCGGCCTGGTGTCCTGGCTGGTCCCGTCCCGGCTGGTGCGGGCGGAGACGCTGACGCTGAAGAACCGTGACTACGTGCTGACGCTGCGCGCGACCGGCGGCACCCACGGCCGGGCGATCCTGCGGCACATCCTGCCGAACTCGGTGTCGACCATCGTCGTCGCGGCCACCTTCCAGGTCGCCGACGCGATCCTGCTGGTCGCGTACGTGTCGTATCTGGGCCTCGGCGTCCAGCCGCCGTCGACCGACTGGGGCGGCATGCTGTCGGCCGGTCTGACGGCGGCGTACTCCGGGCGCTGGTGGCTGATCGTTCCACCGGGCCTCGCGATCATCCTCGTCGTGTGCGCGTTCAACGCGATCGGCGACGGGCTGCGCGACGCCTTCGACGTGAGGGGACGGGCATGAACACCTTGAGGACGAACATCCTGCGGATCGAGGACCTCGGGGTCACGTTCGCGACGGAATCGGGCGACGTGCCCGCCGTACGCGGTGTGTCGCTGCACGTCCGGCCGGGTGAGACGTTGGCGCTGGTCGGCGAGTCCGGGTCCGGCAAGTCGACGGTGGCGCTCGCCGCGATGGGGCTGCTGCCGGGCAACGCCCGGGCGTCGGGGCGGGTGACCGTCGACGGTACGGAGATCGTCGGCGCCGGAGAGGCCGAACTGGCCCGGCTGCGCGGCCGTACCGCGTCGATGGTCTTCCAGGAGCCGGCCACCGCGCTGGACCCGCTGACCCGGATCGGCCGGCAGATAGCGGAGGTCGTCCGCAACCACCGGCCCGTGTCGCGCGCGGAGGCCGCCCGTGCGGCGGTGGACCTCCTGCGCAGGGTCGGCATTCCCGATCCCGAGCGGCGGGCGTCGGCGTTCCCGTTCCAGTTGTCGGGCGGTCAGCGGCAGCGGGTCGTCATCGCCATGGCGATCGCCAACTCGCCCGGACTGCTGGTCGCGGACGAGCCGACCACCGCGCTCGACGTCACCGTGCAGGCCGAGATCCTCGATCTGCTCAGGGGACTGGCGGCCGACTCGGACACCGGCGTGCTGCTGGTCACGCACAACATGGGCGTGGTCGCCGACTTCGCCGACCGGGTGGCCGTGATGCTGCGGGGCGAGGTGGTGGAGACCGGTTCCGTGGAGGAGGTGCTGTTGCGGCCCACGCACGAGTACACCCAGCGACTGCTGGCCGCGGTGCCGCGGCTGAGGGTGAGCGGTGCGGGCACGCCTGTGGCGGAGTCCGCCGAGCAGGCCCCCGCGGTGCCCGCGGTGGTCGAACTGCGGGACGTGAGCGTGGACTTCGGCCGGGGCCGCGGTGCCGTGCGGGCTCTCGACGGGGTGTCGCTGGCGGTCCGGCCCGGCGAGACCGTGGGTCTGGTGGGCGAGTCCGGTTCGGGCAAGTCGACAGCGGCGCGGGTGGCGCTCGGGCTGGTGGCGCCCTCCGCCGGTTCGGTGTCGCTGTTCGGCGGCGACCTGGGCCGGGCCCGGGGACGGGCGCGCCGGGCCCTGCTGGCCGGCGTGGGTGTGGTGCTCCAGGATCCGGTGGCCTCGCTGGACGCGCGGATGAGCGTGGCCGAGTGCGTGGCCGAGCCGTTGCGGACCCACCGGCGGGGCATGCCGGCGGCCGAGCGGCGGGAGCGGGTCGCGGAGGCGCTCGAACTCGTGCGACTGTCCCGGGAGTTGGCGGGCCGAGGTCCGCGCGAACTGTCGGGCGGTCAGCGGCAGCGGGTGAGTCTCGCGCGGGCGCTGGTGCTGCGGCCGCGGCTGCTGGTCGCGGACGAGCCGACGAGCGCGCTCGACGTGAGTGTGCAGCGGACCGTCCTGGAGGTGATCGCCGAGTTGCAGCGCGAGCTCGGGTTCGCCTGTCTGTTCGTGTCGCACGACCTGGCCGTGGTGCAGGAGTTCGCCCGGCGGGTCGTCGTCATGCGGGCGGGCCGCGTGGAGGAGGAGGGGCCGACCCTGACCACCCTGTCGCGCCCGGAGACCGAGTACACGCGTCGGCTCATCGCCGCGGTGCCGGTGCCGGATCCGGTCGTCCAGCGGGGCCGGCGGGCGGCGGGACGGACGGGGGCCACCGCGTGACGGACACGATCGCCGGGGTGGACATCGGCGGTACGACGACCCAGGTGGCGCTGTGCGGGGAGGACCTGGGCGTCCTGGACCGGGTGGAGGTACCGACCCCGGCGTCCGTGGGCGGGGCGGCGATGGTCGGGGCCGCGCTGGACGCCGTACGGCTGCTGCTCGGCCGGACGGGCGCGCGGCTGCTCGGGGTCGGCGTGGGCGCGGCCGGGGTGGTGGACGCGCGGGCCGGCCGGATCCTCGTGGCCAGCGACTCCTTCCGGGGCTGGGCCGGGTTCGAGGTGACGGTGGCGGTCGAGGAGGCGTTGGGCGTGCCCGCGTTCCTCGACAACGACGTCAACGCGTTCCTGCGCGGCGAGACCGCGGCCGGCGCGGTCGCGGGCGAGCCGGATGTGCTCGGGCTGACGCTGGGCACGGGCGTGGGCGGGGCGCTGTGGCTGGACGGCGCGCTGTACGAGGGACCGCACGGCGCGGCGGGCGAGATCGGGCATGTGCCGGGCTTCGGGGACCTGCCGTGCACCTGCGGCGGCCGGGGGCATCTGGAGACGCTGGCGTCGGGACGGGCGATCGCCGCGCGCTACGGGGAGCGCACCGGGCGGGCGGGCGGTGCGCGGGAGGTGGCCGAGGCTGCGGGCCGCGGCGATCCGGACGCGCTCGCCGTGTACGAGACGGCGGGTGCGGCCGTGGCCCGGGCCCTGCTGGTCACCGCGGGCCTGCTGGACGTCACGACCGTCGTGGTCGGCGGGGGCGTCAGCCGGTCCTGGGCGCTCGTCGAGCCGTCGATCGGGCGGGCCCTGGCCGCGGAACCCCCGGTCAGCGGGCGCCCGGTGCGGGTCCTGCCCGCGCTGCTGGACGGGGACGCGGTGGCGGTCGGGGCGGCGGCGCGGGCGCGGGCCGAACTCGGGGCCGGGCCAGGGGCCGAAGCAGGAGGTGTGGACGGCGGAGTGACGGAATTCCGCCAAGGTCGTCCGAAAGATTGACGTGTTCTCCGCACTCTCCTAGCTTCTGGTCGCTTCACCGAACCTCATTCGAAATATCGACCAGAAGGCCTACCCCCCATAAGGCCCGTAAGGCCCGCCCCCCCTGGAGAGTCGATGACCCACCCCTCCCGCAGACACGTCCTCGGCCTGGCCGCGAGCATCCCGCTCGCCGCGACCGGTGCCCTCACCCTCGGCGCGGGCACCGCCCACGCGGCCGACTCGGCGTACGTCATGGCGTACTTCACCGAGTCCACGACCATGCTGGAGGCCAACTACGGTCTGCACCTGGCCGTGAGCCGGGACGGTCTGGAGTGGATGCCGCTGAACCAGAACAACCCCGTGGCCACACCCACCGAAGGGGCGCTCGGGCTGCGCGACCCGTTCGTCCTGCGCAAGCAGGACGGCACCTTCGTCGTGCTGGCCACGGACCTCAAGGGCACCGACTGGAACTACGTCAGTCAGTACGTCCATGTCTGGAACTCCACCGACCTGCGCACCTTCACCGGCTACCACCGGCTGAGGCTGCACGACATGAACACCCACAGCTGGGCGCCGGAGGCGTTCTGGGACGCGAGCCGCGGCCAGTACGCGCTCATCTACTCCGCGGTCAACAGCAGCGGCCACAACGTCATCATGGTCAATTACACGACCGACTTCGTCACGGCCTCGGCCCCGCAGGTCTTCTTCGACCCCGGCTACGACGTGATCGACGGCGACATGGCCGTCGGCGTGAACGGCGTCAACTACCTGTACTTCAAGAGGAACGGCACCCTCGTCGGCGCCAGGTCCACCACCCTGAACCCCGGCAGCTTCACGCCGTTCAGCACCGCGGTCTCACACGGCGGCACCGAGGCCCCGACCCTGGTCAAGTCGCTGTCGTCCGGCACCTGGTACCTCTGGGGAGACACCTACACCCCCAACGGCGTCTTCTACGCCTGGCAGAGCGGCAACCTCGCGGCCGGCACCTGGACGGCGGTCGACCAGCGCCTCTACACGCAGCCGCTGAACTCCAAGCACTGCGGCATCCAGCCGATCACCTCGACCGTGTACGACAACCTCGTCGCGAAGTGGGGCGCCCCGGCCTGGAACCGGCTCAAGTCCTACAACTTCCCCGACCGTTACGTCCGGCACAGCAACTACGTGGGCCGGATCGACGCGTACCCCTTCGACCCGTACACCGACTCCCAGTGGAAGCTCGTCCCGGGCCTCGCCGACTCGTCCGGGGTGTCCTTCCAGTCGGTCAGCATGCCGACCCGCTATCTGCGGCACTACGACTACCAACTGCGGCTGGACGTGAACGACGGCACGTCGACCTTCGCCGGCGACGCGACCTTCCAGCGGACCGCGGGGCTGGCCGACGGCTCCTGGTCGTCCTTCCGCTCGTACAACAACCCGACCCGCTACATCAGGCACGCGAACTACGTCCTGCGGATCGACCCGATCTCGACGAGTACGGAACGGCAGGACGCCACGTTCCACGTCGGATACTGAGCGGCTCGGAACGGGGAACGGCGCGGGTGCCCCGTACCGCAGGGCCCCGCGCCGGTCCGTCAGCCGTCATCTACCAGAAGCGGAGGTCAGTTCAGGCCGACCGACTTCAGCCAGGCCTTGGCGACGTCGAGCGGGTCCTTGCTCTCCAGCTGCACCTGGGAGTCCATGTCCAGCAGCGACTTCGTGTCCAGCTTGGCCGAGACCTCGTTGAGCGCGGCCACGCCCTCCTGGGAGAGCCCGGACTTGTAGACCAGCGGGGTCACGTTCGCGAAGCCGAAGAGGTTCTTCGGGTCCTGGAGGACGACGAACTTCTCCTTGATGATGGTCGGGTCCGTGGTGAAGATGTCCGCGGCCTGCACCGTGTTCTTCGTCAGCGCCGCCTGGGTCAGCGGACCACCCGCGTCCAGCGCCTTGAAGGACTTGAACTTCAGGCCGTACACGGACTGCAGGCCCAGCAGGCCCTGCTGCCGGGTCTGGAACTCCGGCGAACCGCCGATGGCCAGCTCGGGCGCGACGTCCTTGAGGTCCGCGAGCGTGGACTGCGAGGTCAGGCTGTACTTCTTCGCGGTGGCCGCGTTGATGCTGACGGAGTCCTTGTCCTCGGCGGGCGCCGAGTTGAGCAGCGTCAGCTTCGAGTCGAGCTTGGTCTTCGTGGTGGCGTTCACGGCCTCGGCCGTCTTCTGCTCCGCCTTCGGGTCCAGGTAGGCGAGCAGCGAGCCGTTGTACTCCGGCAGAACCGTGACGGAGCCGTTCTTCAGCAGGCCGTAGGTGGTCTCCCGGCTGCCTATGTTCGGCTTGTAGGAGACCTTGATGCCCTTGGCCTTCAGGGCCTCGCCGTAGATGTCGGCGATCAGGATGCTCTCGGCGAAGTTGTTGGAACCGACGACGACCGTGTCGCCGTCCGCCTTCTCGGCCAACGGGTCGGAGGTGTCGTCCGAGGAGGAACATCCCGCCAGCAGGGCGGTGGCGGCGGCGAGTGCGAGGGCGGCCAGGCCGGGACGGCTGCGGAGGGGCCTGCTGTGTGCGGCGGTAGAAGTCACGATTTCCGTTCCGGACTCTGGGGATTGCTCGGAAGCTCTTGCGCTGATCCAATCCAGCCGGTTCTTGATCAGTCAAGAGCAGCCTTATTAACAATTGGCTTCATTGGCCGACCGACAACAGATGCAGCTTGAACACAACCACCACCGAACCCGCCAGCCCATGGAGGAGTCGTGATGGATTCTTGACGTAGGGGCGCGCGATCCGGCCCCCGAAGAGGCTGTAGTCTCGCGGAAGTTGTCGCCGGTCACAGTGGCGTGCGGGGGCCGCATCGGTGTTGTGCTGTCACACCGTCCCGCATTGATCAGAAGCGGTCACGTGCAGTTCTTCGCGCGCCGTAAGACACCCACGAAGGAGGCCTGGTGTCCACGAGCGAGGTGGGCTCGGCTGCCCAGCCGGCAACACCGTCGGTCCCAGGTGACACGTCCGGCGTACGGGGTGCCCGGCGGCTACGGGGTTTCGCCGACCGCTGGCCGTTCCGCCGCAAGCTCAACGTCCTCGTCGGTGTCCCGCTGGCCGTGGTCGCCGTACTGCTCTCCTATCTCATCGCCGAACAGGTGAGCCAGGCCTGGGACGCGGACTCCGCCGCTCAGCTGGTGCGGGACAGTTCCGAGGTCGCGGAGCTGGTGGACCAGGTGGAGACCGAGCACCAGCAGGCCATCCTGCTGTCCGTGCGGCACGAGGCCGCGCCCGCGGGTGCCCGTCCCTCCGCCTCCGACTACCGCAAGGCGCAGGCCGCGGTCGACGCCCAGGTCGAGAAGGTGCGCGACACCTTCGGGGGCCGACTGCCGGACACCGAAGCGCAGGCCCTTCGGGAGATCAACGGCCTCAGCAGTCTGCGCGACACCATCGAGCGGGGCTATCTGCCCGCCGACAACGTCGACCCGGCCTACACCAACGCCTCCAAGGGCCTGATCGACGGTCTCGGCCTGGACCACAACGAGGCTCTCGCCGGCACCTTCACCGGCAACCTGCTGGACTCCCTGCTGCGCGCCGACGCCGCCCACAGCGCCTTCGAGACGGCCGTCTTCTCCGCACGCACCGGTGACAGCAACGCCCTGATCGAGTTCATCGGCGCGGTCGGCTTCGAGAACGAGTACACCCACCAGAGCGACCGCTTCGCCCGGTTCGCGAGCGAGGCCCAGGCGGACGAGCTGGGCGGGATCGAGCACAACAGCTCGCAGGCGACCATCGGCCGGCACTACGCCGAGCTGCAGATCGACCCCGGCAACCTGCAGGCGGGAACACCCACGGAGATCCGCGAGGCCTTCACCGAGACCCTCGGCTCCTACCCCGCCTACCGTTTGCAGTCCGAGACCCGCCTGAAGATCACCGCGTCCCTCATCGGCCAGATCGCCGACCGGGCCGACGAGGCCTCGAGCGAGGCCGCCTGGCGTGCGGGCCTGCTGCTGGGCCTCGCCGTGTTCGGCTTCGCCGCGTGGATCACCTTCGCGGTCCTCGTACGGCGCTCCGTGGTGCGCCCCGTGCAGGCGCTCACCGATGCCGCACGGCAGGTCGCCGACGTCGCCGGACGCGAGCTGGCACGGGTGGCCGACGACGACGCCGAGGACGACGCGCCGCCCCGGCTGCGCGAGGTCCCCGTCACCGCGAAGGACGAGATCGGCGACCTCGCCGACGCCTTCAACCATGTGCAGACCACCGCGTCCGCGCTGCTGGAGCGCCAGGTGCTCAGCCGCCGCAACGTCGCCGAGATGTTCGGCAACGTCGGCCGCCGCGTCAGCAACCTGACCACGCGGCAGCTGGCCCTGATCGACGCGGTGGAGCGCGGCGAGACGGACCCCGCGCTGCTGGAGCGGCTCTACAGCATCGACCACATCGCGGTCCGGCTGCGCCGCAACGCGGACAGCCTGATGCTGCTCGCCGGCATCCGCGAGACGGTCCTGGACTCGGGGCCGCTCGCGCTCACCAACGTCGTCCGGGCCGCCCTCGGCCAGATCGAGGGCTTCCAGCGGGTCCAGCTGCTCGCCGGGTCCGAGGCCATGGTGGAGCCCGACATCATCGGCGACCTCACGCTGATGGTGGCCGAACTGGTGGAGAACGCCGTGTCGTTCTCGCCCGCGGGCAGCCCCGTGGAGGTGACGGTCCGCAACAGCGCCGAGGGGGCGCTGGTGGTGATCGCGGACCACGGTCTCGGCATGAGCGCGGAGCGGATCGCCGAGGAGAACGCCCGCCTGATCCGCCGCGAACGCCTCGACGTGGTCCCGACGAAGGTGCTCGGCCTGTTCGTGGTGGGTGCGCTGGCCCGCCGCTGGGACGTGGACGTGGCCCTGTCCCGTACCCCGGGAGGCGGCGTCACCGCGGAGGTGACCATTCCCTCGTCCCTGCTGCTGACGATGAGCCCGATGGTGGCGGCGACTGCCTCCGGCGGTTCGGCGAGGAGCGTGGGCGCGGGTTCGGGTGTGGCCCCTGAGACCGCCGGCGGTTCGAGTTCGGGTTCGGGGTCCGGCTCGGGGTCCGGCTCCGGCTCGGGTTCGGGGTCCGGTCCGACCTCGGCCGGCCGCCCGGGCGTCGCCGAGTCGCGGGCCACCGCCTCCGACGCGCGGCCGGTGTCCCCGGCGGGCACGGCAGCCGTCCCCTCCCGAAGAACCGCCCCGACCGACGACGAGCCCGCCCCGCTCCCCCGCAGGGTGCCCCAGCGCGCCACGTCCCCGAACGGCACGGCTGCCTCCTCCACCGCGGAGACCACGTCGGCCGAAGCCCCGCACACCGGCGCGGCCCCGACCGGCACGCCCGCCACGACGACCGGCCCCGCCCCTGACGACACCGCCTCGGCCGCTCCCGGCGCCCCCGCCGCGTCGGCCGACGCCCGGCACACCGGCTCGGCCCCGACCGATACGCCCGCCACCGCGGCCGGGCTCGCGCCTGACGACACCCCCTCGGCCGCTCCCGGCACACCCACCGCCCCCGACGGCCCCGCCGCTTGGGCCGACGCCCAGCACACCGACTCTGCCCCGCCCGATACACCCGCCACGACGGCCGGCCCCGGCGCTGACGACACCCCCTCGGCCGCCCCCGGCGCCCCTGCCCCTCCGGCCGACCCCACCTCCCACGACGCCCCCGCGCCCAGCACCTCCCGGGCACGGGACCGTGAGCCGGTGTCGTCCGTACCGGCCCGCGTCGACGGGGCCGAGCCCGCGGCTGACTCCGGTGACGGTGCCCGTCCGCTGCGCCGACGCGTCCGCGGAGCCACGCTTCGTACGACCTTCGGCGCCGACCCCGACCAGCACGCCACCCGCCGGTCCGCACCGCGCCCCGCCGACGCGGAGGCCGTCCGGGACGCGCTCGACGAGTTCGAGGCGGCCGTGGAGCGCGCCCACCGCGACAGCCAGGACGAGGGCGGCGACGACCGACGACCCGTAGGCGCGATCCCGCGCCACCCGACCGCCGACGACACCGCGACCACCACGACCCCCGCGCCCCGCGCCGGCGTCCCCGCACCCAACCCCCCGCACCAGCACCACCACTCCCCGGAAGGAGCGGAGCAGTGAGCACGCCGACAGGTGACACTCCGACGGGAGGCACCACGCCCGCCGAACTGCAGGCCGCCGCAGCCGATTTCACCTGGCTGTTGAATCGCTTCGCCACCGAGACGGCAGGCGTCGTCGACGCCATCGCCGTCTCCTCCGACGGCCTGCTCATCGCCGTGTCCGAGTTGCGTGAGCACGCCGACTCCGAGCGTCTCGCCGCGATCGTCTCCGGCATCACCAGCCTGGCCGCCGGGGCCTCCGGCAACTACGGTCTGGGCGGCCTGAACAAGGTCATCATCGACCTGGAGGGCGGTCATGTCCTGGTCTCCGCGATCGGCAGCGGCGCCGTCCTCGGCGTGGTCACCGACAAGGAGGCCAAGCTCGGCAACATCGCGTACGAGATGACGCTGTTCGCCAACCGCGCCGGTGCCGCGCTCAGCCCCCAGCTCGTACTCGAACTGAAGAACAGCGTCGGCACCGCGTCGAAGCGCTGACCGGGCGCCGCCCGGCCGAGGAGAAAGACACCACCCATGGCGGACGGCCGCACTCACAGAAGTGCCGACGAGGACGGCACCGCGCCCCCTGGTCCGGGGGCGGTCGGCCCCGTTCCCGCCGTACGGCCGTTCCTCGTCACCGCCGGCCGGGTGGCTCCCAGCGCCAACGGCCGGACGATGCCCGTCGAGACCCAGGTGGTGGCCACCGCCGAGGGACTCGACATCCTCGACCAGCTCTCCTTCGAACAGCACGACATCATCGCCGCCTGCCGTCGGCCGCAGTCCATCGCGGAGATCGCGGCCCGGCTGCGGCTGCACCTCAACGTGGTCCGCGTCCTCGCCGAGGACCTGCGCGCGGCGGGGCAGCTGACGGTGCACGTGCCCGACTCCGGCGTCATCCACGACGCATCCGTCCTGCGAAGGGTTATCGATGGCCTCCGTGCCATCCCCGACTCCCGAGGGGTTCTCCGTGACACCGACTGAACCCGCCACCCTCCCCGCGTCCGCGCAGGCGGCCGTAAGACCGCCGCTGCCGGTCAAGATGGTGATCGCGGGCGGTTTCGGCGTGGGCAAGACCACCGCCGTCGGCTCGATCTCCGAGATCGAGCCGCTGACCACCGAGGCCGCGATCACCGAGGTGGCGGCCGGCGTGGACGATCTCAGCCACACCCCGCGCAAGACGACGACCACGGTCGCGATGGATTTCGGCTGCATCACCATCGACCCGACCCTGAAGCTGTACCTGTTCGGCACTCCCGGTCAGGAGCGGTTCGGGTTCATGTGGGACGACATCGTCGAGGGCGCGGTCGGCGGACTCGTCATCGTGGACACCCGCCGTCTCGACGACTGCTACGCGGCCGTCGACTACTTCGAGCACCAGCAGATCCCGTTCGCGGTGGCCGTCAACGCCTTCGACGGGCAGGTCCAGCACACCCTGGAGGAGGTCCGCTGGGCGCTCGACGTCAACGACCGTGTCCCGCTGGTGGTGTTCGACGCCCGTGAGCGCGGTTCGGTGCGCGACGCCCTGCTCGTCGTCCTGGAACAGGCACTGGCCCGCACCGAGGGCTGACCCGGCGGTACGGCGACGGGCCCGGGCGACGATCGCGTCACCCGGGCCCGCTGTCGTACGGCTAGGCGCTGCGCCGCACGCCCGGCGACACCGCGAGCCGGTGCACCGCCCAGAACAGCCCGAGCGTCACCAGCGCCATCACGGCGACCAGGGTGGCGCCGCCCACGACCTTCTCGTAGTTGCGCTGGTAGAGACCGTCGACGATGTACCGGCCGAGGCCTCCGAGCGAGACGTACGCGGCGATGGTGGCCGTGGAGACGATCTGGATGGCCGCCGAACGCAGGCCGCTGAGGATCAGCGGGAGCGCCACCGGCAGCTCCACCTGGAACAGGATGCGGGACTCCTCCATGCCCATCCCGCGGGCCGCGTCCACCGGGGACGGGTCGACGGAGCGCACCGCCTCGTAGGTGGTGACCAGGATCGGCGGGATGGCGAGGACGACCAGCGGGATCATCACCGGCAGCAGTCCCAGGCCGAGGACGACGAACATCAGCACCAGCAGACCGAAGCTGGGCAGGGCGCGGGCGGCGGTGGCGATGAACGCGAGCGCGTTGCCGCCCCGGCCGGTGTGCCCGGTCAGCAGGCCGACGGGGAGGCCGATCGCGGCGGCGATGGCGAGCGCCAGGAGCGAGTACCCGACGTGCTCGCCCAGCCTGGTGGGGATGCCGTCGTAGCCGTGCCAGCGGGCGCTGTCGCTGAAGAACGCGTTGATGAAGTTCAGTACGTTCATTTGACCGCGTCCTCAAGAGCGAGCGTGGCCGGTTCGGGCCGGGCCGCGGCCGCCTTCGGTTTCCTGCGGGCGGCTCTCGGCATCCAGGGCGTGAGCAGCACCCTCAGCCCCACCAGCAGGGCGTCCAGGACGATCGCCAGGGCGGCCGTGGTGACCACGGAGTTCACGGCCAGTTCGGAGCGGTGGTAGAACATCGCGTCGGCGAGCAGGTTGCCGAGCGCGCCCTGGTTGCCGATCAGAGTGCCGACGCTCACCAGGGAGACGCTCGACACGACCGCGATCCGCAGCCCCGCGATGATGGCGGGCACCGCGATCGGCAACTGCACCTGCACGTACCGGCGTACCGGCCCGAAGCCCATGGCGGTCGCGGCGGCCAGAGTCTCCTGCGGCACCGACCGCACACCGTCCACGATCGCCGGGACCAGCACCACCAGGCTGTAGACGCCCAGCGGGATCATCACGGTGAGTTCGGTCTGGCCGGTGTAGTCGATGAGGACGACGAAGAAGGCCAGCGAGGGGATGGCGTACAGCACGGTCGTCACCCACAGCACCGGCGGGTACAGCCAGCGGAACCGTATGCACAGCTGGGCCAGCGGCAGCGCCAGCACCAGGCCGAACAGGACCGGCAGCAGGGCCTCGCGCAGATGCAGGCCGATGAGGCCGAGCCAGCTGTGCTGGAGGTCGCTGGGGATGTCGAAGAAGCCGCTCATGGGGCGACCTTGGTGACCGGGGCGGCCGGGGTGTCCTTGTCGGTCTCACGGCCCTCGGCATGGGCACCGCGGATCGCCTCGCCGATGGTCTGCTGGGAGACCACCCCGGTGGCCCGGCCCTCGGCGTCCACGGCGACCGCCCAGCCGGTGGGCGAGAGCACCGCGCAGTCGAGCGCGGCCCGCAGCGATTCGGTCCCGGCGGCGAACGGCCGTCCGTACGGCAGGAGTTGCTCCGGTGTGATGTCCCCGGCCCGCAGCCCGTCCGGCTCGCCCCAGCCGAGGGGCTTGCCCTCCAGGTCCGTCACGAGGAGGTAGGGGGCGCCGGCGGTGTCGCGGGCGGCGATCTGCTCGGCGGTGGAGTCGATCGCGACGATCGGCGCGGTCAGCAGCTCCAGTCCGGCGGACGAGAAGAAGGACAGCCGCCGGATGCCGCGGTCCGCGCCGAGGAAGTCCTCCACGAAGTCGTCCGCGGGGTGGGACAGCAGCTCGGCGGGCGGTGCGAACTGGGCGAGCTTGCCGCCGGTGCGCATCACGGCGACCATGGTGCCGAGCTTGACGGCCTCGTCGATGTCATGGGTGACGAAGACGATGGTCTTGCCCAACTCGCCCTGGATACGCAGCAGTTCCTCCTGCAGTCCCTTGCGGACCACCGGGTCGACGGCGGAGAACGGCTCGTCCATGAGCAGCACCGGCGGATCGGCGGCCAGCGCCCGGGCCACACCGACGCGCTGCTGCTGTCCGCCCGACAGTTGGTACGGGTACCGCTGGGCGAGCGCGGCGTCGAGCCCCACGCGCTCCATCAGCTCCCGGGCCCGCGACCGCGCCTTCTCCTTGCCCCAGCCGAGCATGCGGGGCACGGTGGCGATGTTGTCGACGATCGTGCGGTGCTGGAAGAGGCCGGCGTTCTGGATGACGTACCCCATGGACCGCCGCAGCGTGTTCACGGGCTGCTGCGTGATGTCCTTGCCGTCGAGGAGGATGGTGCCCTCGCTCGGCTCGACCATCCGGTTGATCATGCGCAGGGTGGTCGTCTTCCCACAACCGGACGGCCCGACGAGGACGGTGATCGAGCGGTCGGGTATGTCCAACGAGAGCCGGTCGACCGCCACCGTGCCGTCCGGGTACCGCTTGGTGACTGAATCTATCCGTATCAAAACGCCGAATACCCTTCGGATCTGGCAGAAGTTGCCCACTTTTGGCCAGGTGCGGTCCGTTGGGGGGAGAGTCTAGACGTCTTGTGTTGCAGACATTCGAACGGCTTCGCAGGGCCGTTCACGGCCTCGAGCCGCACCGCCCGTCGTCGTGGGACAGCTGCTCCGCCACCGTCGGGAACCCCGGTGTCCGCAGCACCCCGCGTTCCGCGTTCACCGCGAACACCTCGCAACCGGGGAGCCCGGCCGCCCACTCGACGCCCTCGGCGCCCATCGCGAAGGCCGCCGTGGCGACCGAGTCGGCCTCGGTGAGCGTCGGGGCGAGGACCGTGAGGCTGAGCAGCCCGGTGGCGGGGCGGCCGGTGCGGCCGTCGATGATGTGGTCGCCCCGCTCGTAGCGGGCGGAGGTGGCGACCGCGCCGTCGGTGAGCTCCAGGACGGTGCACAGCCGGTCGGCGTGTTCGGGGTGCCGTACGCCGACCCGCCAGGGGCCGCCGGCGGCGACCACGTCACCGCCGGCGTTGAGGCAGAAGCGCCGCGCGCCGGCCGCCCTGAGAAGCTCCGCCGCCCGCTGCACCGACCAGCCCTTGACCACCGCGCAGGGGTCGAGGCCGCGGCCGGGCAGCCGTACGTCGAAGGCGCCGCCGGTGGCGAGACGGTAGTGCTCGCACAGGTCGAGGATCTCGGTGAGGTCCGCGCCGGGGGCCGACAGCTCGCCCCGGTCCAGCCGGGACACCTCGCTGTCGGGCCGGAACGGGCTGAACCGGACGTCGACCTCGTTCAGCCACGCGAAGACCGCGTGCGCCGCCGACTCGGGGACGTCCTCGTCGTCGATCCGCAGCGAGACCGGGAAGCCCATGACGTGCTCGACGCGGTGCACGGTCAGGCGCCCTTCGCGTCGATCGCGGCCTGGAGGGACTCCTTGTAGCCGTCGCTGGTGATGGTGGCGCCGGAGACCGTGTCGATGTCCGCGCTCTGGGCCTGAAGCGTCGCCGCGACCAGCTTCGGCACGGCGGCCGTGGTCTGCGGGTGGTTCGGCTGCTGGAGCATGCGCACCGAGCCGATCCGGTCGCCCGCGAAGGTCACCTCGACCTGTACGGGACCCTTCTCCGTGACGACCGTCGTACCAGGGACGACCTCGTTCGCGGAGGCAGCCGGGGCGGAGGCCGACGCCGAGGGCGCGGCGGACTCCTCGGCCGTGTTCTTGTCGATCGCGGCCTGGAGGGACTCCTTGTAGCCCTCGGTGGTGATCGTCGCCCCGGAGACCGTGTCGATGTCCGCGCTCTGGGCCTGAAGCGTCTCCGCGACCAGCTTCGGCACGGCGGCCGTGGTCTGCGGGTGGTTCGGCTGCTGGAGCAGCTTCACGGCGGTGATCTTCTCGCCGTCGAAGGTCACCTGGACCTCGACGGGACCCTTCTCCGTGTCGACCGTCGTGCCCGTGACGACGCGCGAGGAGGAGCCGCCGGAGGAGGACGTAGAGGGAGCCGGCGTGGAGACCTGGGTGCCGGCCGACGTGGCGGTCGACGGTTCGTAGCGCCAGACCGGGATCAGGCCGGCGACGCTCAGGACCACGATGGGTATCGCTCGTTTCACTGACTTTTCCTCATCCCGCCAGGCTGAAGCGTTCGAAGTGGATCTGCGGCTTGGGCACGTCCAGCTCGCGCAGGCTGCCCAGCACCGCGTTCATCATGGGCGGCGGTCCGCACAGGAAGACGTCCCGGTCGGCGAGGTCCGGCACCAGTCGCGCCAGCTCGCCCGGCGCCAGCCGGTCGGGGACCGGCGGCCCGGTCACCAGGTGGAGTTCGGCGCCCTTGGCGAGCGCGAGGTCGCGCAGCTCGTCGTAGAGGACCGCGTCCCGGTCGGTGGCGACCCGGTAGATGACCACCGCGTGGCCCTCCAGTTCCTCCAGCAGGGCCCGGATGGGGGTGACGCCGACGCCGCCGGCGATGAGCAGGGCCTCAGGCCGGGTGCGGTGCATCGCGGTGAAGGCGCCGTAGGGGCCCTCGGCGAAGACGCGGGTGCCGACCTTGACGTGCCGCAGGCCGGCGCTGCCGTCGCCGGCCGCCTTGGCGGTCAGCCGCAGGGTGCGGCCGTCGGGCGCGGCCGACAGGGAGAACGGGTTGGCCTGCCACCAGCGGTCGCGGGTCATGAAGCGCCACAGGAAGAACTGGCCGGCCCGGGCGGGCATCCGGTCGAGGTCGCGGCCGGTCATGTAGACCGAGACGACGTTGTCGGCCTCGGGGACGACGGCCGTGACCCGCAGCTGGTGGCGCCAGTTCCGCCACAGCGGCAGGACCAGCCGGCCCAGCGCCACCGAGCCGAGGGCGACACTCCACACGCCGTACCAGTACGCGGTGGCGGCGTCCGACGCGGTGAAGGTCGTCCCGACGGCGACCTGGTGGGTGAAGGCGAGCACCACGGCCACGTAGGTGTAGAGGTGGATGAAGTGCCACGTCTCGTAGGCCAGCCGGCGTCGGGCGTAGCGGGCCGAGACGGCGCCCACGACGAGGATGATGCCGAACGCGACGACCGCGCGCAGCACGCCCTCGACGGTCTCGGCGAGGTCGACGATCTGGTTGACGGGGTCCAGGGAGGACGACTCGGCGTAGCCGAAGGTGATGAAGACGGCGTGCGTGAGCAGCGTCCACAGGATGCCGAAGCCGGTCCAGCGGTGCCAGGAGGTCAGCCGGTCCATGCCGATGCGGCGGTCGAGCCAGGGCAGCCGGGCCACCAGCAGCAGTTGGAAGGCCATCAGGAGCGCGCCGTACAGACCGGCCAGCCGGCCCAGCACGATGAGGGTGTTGGAGGCGAAGCCCGCCTGGGTGAAGAAGAAGGTCACCGTGGCCAGGTTCGCGACCAGGACGGCGTACAGGCCCGTGCGGGCCACCACCCTCGGGCGTATCGCCGTGGGGGGCGCGGGGGGTGATTGGACGGTCGTCACGGACAGAGCTCCTTGATCCGGGTCCGGGATACCGAGCTTCTCCGGCGGGACCTGTCGAAACACTGTCGTACAACTTTCAAGAGGTTATCGATGTGGCCACGGCACGGGGCCCGCTCTGGCTTCGGCCGCCGGGTGAAGCACTATGAGCAGGTGGAAAAAGTACGCCTCCTGGTCGTGGACGACGACCCGCCGATAGCCGACCTCGTCGCGACGGTCGCCCGTTACGAGGGTTGGGACGCGGTCACCGCGAACTCGGGTGAGGAAGCGCTGAGCCGCGCCGCCGAGTTCCGTCCCGACATCGTGGTGCTCGATCTCATGCTGCCCGACATCGACGGTTTCGGCGTGCTGGACCGGCTGCGCCGCACGGGCACCATGGTGCCCGTGGTGTTCCTCACCGCGCGCGACGCCGTCGCGGACCGGGTGGCGGGGCTGACCCGCGGCGGGGACGACTACCTGGTCAAGCCGTTCGCGGTGGAAGAGCTGATGGCCCGGCTGCGGACCGTGCTGCGGCGCAGTGCCGGGCCGGGGTTCCAGCGGTCCGTACTCCAGGTGGCGGACCTGACGATGGACGAGGACACCCGCGAGGTGCGGCGCGGCGAACGGCTGCTCACGCTCACCCCGACCGAGTACGAGGTGCTGCGCTACCTGATGCGCAAGTCGCCGACCGTGCTGACCAAGGCGCAGATCCTGGACCACGTGTGGGAGTACGGCTTCGGCGGCCGGTCCAATGTGGTGGAGCTGGTGGTCAGCCGGCTGCGCCGCAAGCTGGACGGGCCGGTCGACGGCCGGGCGCCGCTGATCCACACCGTCCGGGGCTTCGGCTACGTGGTCCGGCAGGCCACGGGGTGAGGGGCGCTTTCCGGCGCTTCCGCCAGACGTACCGCAGGCTGCGCCTGGGCACCCGGCTGGCGCTGGGCCTGGGCGCGCTGTCCCTGCTGGTGTTCGCCGGCGTGGGGTCGGCGCTGACGATGTACATGCGTGACTACCTGGAGCACCAGCTGGGTTACCAGCTGAAGGTCGTGCAGACCGTGCAGTCCAAGGACGCCGAGGCCAACGGAACGGTGACGCAGAAGCCGTACTGGGGCTGGTTCACCGCGGTGTACGACGTGTCGGACGACTCGGCCTCGCTGCGCCGGCCCGCCGACATCCCGCACGACATCCGCCCGCTGACCACGCTCGCCGAGAACATGGCGCACTCCGACACCGAGCTGATGCGTACCGTGCGGCTCGACGGGGAGGGCCTGTACCGGCTGCGGGCCTGCGAGGTCGAGCCCGGGGTGGTGCTGGTCAGCGCCGCGCCCATGGAGGACATCGAGGACACCGTGGACCGGCTGGTCACCGTGCAGGTGATCGCGTTCGCCCTCGCGGTGCTGGCGCTGGTGGTGTTCGGCCGGAAGATGCTGCGGCGCGGCCTGCAACCTCTCAGCGACATGGCGCACACGGCGCACGGCATCGCCTCGCACGACCTGAGCGAGTCGGCGTCCCGGCTGCCGCTGCGCGCGGACGGCCGGGACGGCGGCCCGGAGGTGCACGAGCTGCGCACGGCGTTCAACACCATGCTGGAGCACATCGACGACTCCCTCGCCGTCCGCGCCCAGGCCGAGCAGCGGCTGCGTCGCTTCGTCGCGGACGCCTCCCACGAGCTGCGTACCCCCCTGATGTCCGTACGGGGGTACGCGGACCTCTTCCAGTACGCCGCCGCCAACGCCCCCGGGGAACGCGACCGGCACCTGGCCCGGCTGCGCGCCGAGGCGGCCCGGATGGGCGTACTCCTGGACGACCTGCTGCTGCTCGCCCGGCTGGACGCGGCCGAGGTGGAGACACCGCTGCGCCCGGTGGAGGCGGACTTGGTGGAGCTGGTCGACCACGCGGCCGACGCGTTCCGCGCCAGTCACCCGGACCATCCGCTGACCGTGCCCCCCGGCCCCGCGGAACTGACGCTGCGCCTGGACCCGCAGCGCATCCGCCAGGTCCTGGACAACCTGCTCACCAACGCGGCCGTGCACACCCCGGCGGGCACCGAGGTGACCGTGTCGGTCCGCGTCGAGTCCGGCCGGGCGGTGGTGCGGGTCGCGGACGCGGGCCCCGGCATCCCGTCCGCCGACCGCGAGCGGGTCTTCGACCGCTTCTACCGCGTCGACAAGGCCCGCAGCCGCGACCGCGGCGGCAGCGGTCTGGGGCTCGCGGTGGCCAGCTCCCTGGTGCGGGCGCACGGCGGCACGATCGAGCTGAGCGGCGAGCCCGGCTCGACGGTGTTCACGGTGGCGCTGCCCGCGAGCCCGGTGAGTCTTACGAAGCCGTGACGTGCCGGGCGCGGCCCGCCCGTCCGGGCCGCGTGCGGCCCTAGCGTGGCCGCATGCGCGTACTGGTCACCGGCGGTGCCGGGTTCATCGGGTCCCATGTCGTCAAGGCGCTCGCGGCCCACGGGCACGAGCCCGTCCCCTACGACGTCCGCACCGACCCGGCGTCGGACGTCCGGGACCCCTACGCGGTGGGCCGGGCCCTGGCGGGCGTCGACGCCGTGTGCCACCAGGCGGCGATGGTGGGTCTCGGCGTCGGGTTCTCGGACGCGGCGGAGTACGTCTCCCGCAACGACCTGGGCACCGCCGTGCTGCTCACCGCGATGGCCGAGGCGGGCGTACGACGTCTCGTGCTGGCCGGGTCGATGGTCGTGTACGGCGAGGGCCGGTACGTCTGCGAAGGGCACGGTGCGGTCCGGCCGGGACCGCGTGCCGTCGCCGACCTGGACGCGGGACGCTTCGAACCCGTCTGCCCGCAGTGCGAGGCCGAGTTGGCGCCCGGGCTGGTCGCCGAGGACGCCCCGGTGGATCCGCGCAACGTCTACGCGACCACCAAGCTGGCCCAGGAGCACCTGGCGGCGGCGTGGGCCCGGGCCACCGGCGGGTCGGCGGTGTCGCTGCGCTACCACAACGTGTACGGGCCGGGCATGCCGCGGGACACCCCGTACGCGGGCGTCGCCTCCTTCTTCCGCTCGGCGCTCGCCCGCGGCGAGGCGCCCCGGGTCTACGAGGACGGCTGCCAGCGTCGGGACTTCGTGCACGTGCGGGACGTGGCCGCGGCCAACGTGGCGGCGCTGGAGGCGAGTTCGCCCGCGGGCGCGCTCACCTCGTACAACACCGGCAGCGGTGAGCCGCACACGGTCGGCGAGATGGCCCGGGCACTGGCGGCCGCGTACGGCGGTCCCGAGCCGGTGGTCACCGGGGAGTACCGGCTGGGCGACGTCCGGCACATCACGGCGGACTCGGCGCGGCTCCGGGCGGAGTTGGGGTGGAAGGCGGGGGTGGGCTTCGACGAGGGGATGCGGGAGTTCGCGCGGGCCTCGCTGGGCGGGGAGTGATCTCTCGGGTTTCGGAGGTCGGGGAGCCGCCTCTCAGGACTCGCGGTACGCAAGCGCCGCGACGAGGAGCCCCCGCCCCCCCTCAGACCTCGACGGTCGGCAGCGTCACCTCGAACCGGCATCCGCCGGTCACATTGCGCACGGAGGCCCGCCCCTGGTGGGCCTCCACGATCCCGCGCACGATGGCGAGGCCGAGGCCCGCGCCGGCGGGCGGGGTCCGGGCGTGCGTGCCGCGCCAGCCGGTGTCGAAGACCCGCGGGAGATCCTCCTCGGGAATCCCGCCGCAGCTGTCGGTGACGGACAGGACGACCCCGCCCGGTCCGCGCTCGGCGGCGACCGCGACGGTGCCGTCGGCGGGGGTCCGGCGGATGGCGTTCACGAGCAGGTTGCCCAGCACCCGGCTCATCTCCTTGCCGTCCACCTCGACCGGCACCGGCTCGACCCGATGGCCGACCAGCCGTACGCCGTACTCGCGGGCCAGCGGATCGGCGCCCGCCAGCGCGTCGCCGACCAGGTCGTACAGGGAGATGCGGCTCGGGCTCAGCGCCAGCGCTCCCGCGTGGATGCGGGAGAGTTCGAAGAGGTCGCCGACCATGCCGTTGAGGCGCTCCACCTCGGTGCGGATCTGCCTGAGGTAGCGGGCGGGGTCGGTGGCAACGCCGTCCTCCAGCGCCTCGGACATCGCGCGCAGCCCGGCGAGGGGGGTGCGCAGATCGTGCGAGATCCAGGCGACGAGTTCACGCCGGGAGGTCTCCAGGGCGCGCTCGCGGTCCCGGGACTCGGCCAGCCGGGCGCTGGTGGCCTCCAACTCGCGCCCGAGTGCCGCCAGTTCGGCGGTGACGGGGCCGTCGGGCGAGGTGAAGTCGCCGCCGTCGCCGAAGGAACGGGCGGCGAGCGCGAAGGCCTGACTGCGGCCGACGACCCAGCGTCCGAGCACCAGGGCGGTGATCAGGGACACCCCCGCGGCCATGGCGACGACGGTGGTGACGACCTTCAGGTCGTGCGCGGACAGGAACATCGCCTGCGCCACGGCGAGGGTGCCCGCGAACATCGCGGTGACGGCGACGGCGGCGACCACGGCGAGATGCGTGACGACCGAGCGGCGCCGGATGAGCAGGACGACGCCCGCGCCGAGCACGCCCGCCGCGGCGGCGCCGAGGAAGGCGAAGAGGGCGATGAGGAGGGTGTCACGCATGACCGTCATCCCTCCTGATCTGCGGTGTCGAAGCGGTATCCGACGCCCCACACGGTCTGGATCAGCCGGGGCCGGGCCGGATCGTCCTCGACCTTCCCACGCAGCCTCCGGACGTGGACGGTCACGGTCGACAGGTCGCCGAAGTCCCAGCCCCACACCTCGCGCATCAGGTCCTCACGGCCGAAGACCCGGCCGGGGTTTCGCAGCAGGAAGGCGAGAAGGTCGAACTCCCGGATGGTCAGGGCGAGTTCGGTGCCGTGCTTGGTGGCGCGACGGGCTTGCGGATCCAGGGTGAGTCCGCCCGCGCGGAGGGTGGGCGAGGGCTCGGCGGGGCGGGTGCGGCGCAGGACGGACTCGACGCGCAGGACGAGTTCGCGGGGGCTGAAGGGCTTGGTGACGTAGTCGTCGGCGCCGACCTCCAGACCGAGGATGCGGTCGTCCTCGTCGCCCCGGGCGGTGAGCATGATGACCGGGACGGGCCCGCGCCCGCGCATCCGGCGGCACACCTCCAGGCCGTCCATGCCGGGCAGCATCAGGTCGAGGACGACGAGGTCCGGCCAGTGCGCGGTGGCCCGGGCGAGCGCGTCCGGCCCGTCGCCCGCGCGGTCCACGACGTATCCGGCCCGGTCGAGGTACCCGGTGACGACCTCGGCGACCGTGGGGTCGTCGTCGACGACGAGGACCCGCGCCCCGGCCTGTGCGTGCGACTGCTGCTGCTCCATGCCGCCAGCCTCGCACCGTCCCCGCCGAAATGCGGCCCCCGGCTCCTGACGTCCGCATTCCGTAAGGAGCCGGAGTCCGATTTGCCGGTTTCGCGCTCGTAGGGTGAGTGCCGTGACAACCTCTTCCGAACGTGTCCCGGACCCGGTGTCCGTGGACGTCGTACTTCCCTGTCTCGACGAGGCCGAGGCGCTGCCCCGGGTGCTGGAACGCATCCCGCCCGGCTGGCGCGCGTTGGTCGTGGACAACGGCTCCACGGACGGTTCCGCCGATATCGCCCGCTCGCTCGGCGCGACCGTCGTACGCGAGGAGCGGCGCGGATTCGGCGCCGCCTGCCACGCGGGCCTGACCGCCGCCACCGCCGACATCGTCTGCTTCTGCGACTGCGACGCCTCGCTCGACCCGGCCGACCTGGTGCCGTTCGTGCGCGAGATCCTGGCCGGCGAGGCGGACCTCGTTCTCGGCCGACGCCGCCCGCAGACCCGCGGGTCCTGGCCGCTGCACGCCCGCACCGGCAACCTCGCCCTCTCCCGGCTGCTGCGCCGCCGCACCGGGCTGCGGCTGCGCGACCTCGGCCCGCTGCGCGCCGCCCGCCGTGAACCGCTGCTCGCGCTCGACCTGACCGACCGGCGCAGCGGCTATCCGCTGCAGATGGTGGTGCGCGCCGCCGACGCGGGCTGGCGGATCGCCGAGCACGACGTGCCGTACCGTCCGCGCGCCGGCGTCTCCAAGGTGACGGGCACCTGGCGCGGCACCTGGCAGGCGGTGCGGGACATGAGCCGGGTGCTGGCCGAACCCGGGACCGTCGCCGAGAAGGGGGCGCGCGCGTGACCCTCTCGACCACGCTCCTCGTCATCGCCAAGGAGCCCCGCCCCGGCCGGGTCAAGACCCGGCTGACCCCGCCCTTCACTCCCCAGGAGGCCGCCGCGCTCGCGGAGGCGTCCCTGGCGGACACCCTGGACACGGTGGCGCGGACGCCCGCGCGTCGCCGGGTCCTGGTCCTGGACGGCGAGCCCGGTCCGTGGCTGCCGGCCGGCTTCGAGGTCGTACGGCAGTGCGCGGGCGGCCTCGACGAACGGCTGGCCGCCGCGTTCGCGGGCTGCGACGGCCCGGCCCTCCTCATCGGCATGGACACCCCCCAGGTCACCCCTCAGTTGCTCACCGTGGACTTCGCGGACTGCGACGCGTACTTCGGGCCCGCCGAGGACGGCGGTTTCTGGGCACTCGGCCTGGCCGCGCCGGACCCGGCGCTGCTGCGGGGCGTGCCGATGTCGACGCCCTCGACGGGTGCCGTGCAGCGGGCGCGGCTCACCGGACTGCGGGTTCGGGAGCTGCCGCGACTGCGGGACGTGGACACGGCGTCCGACGCGGAGTCGGTCGCCCGGGCCGCGCCCGGAGGGCGGTTCGCCGCGGCGCTGGCCCGGCTCAGCGCGGCCGGGGCCCGATGAGCACGGTACGGATCGGGCGGCAGCGGACGCCCGTCGCCGACGAGTACCCGCTCGTCCCGGACGGGGACCCCTGGGCGGCCGACCCCTACGCCGACGCCCTGCGCTCCGGTCGCGGTCCCCTCTTCCTGCGCCGCTCCGACGGCTGGCTGCTGCCGCTGGACGTGGAGCGCTGGTGCGCGGACGCGGACGCGGCCGACCTGGAGGTGCTGCGGCGTTGCGAGGGCGCGGTGCTCGACGTCGGCTGCGGGCCCGGGCGGCTGGTCGCGGCGCTGGGCGCGCGGGGACGGCGGGTGCTCGGCATCGACGTCAGCGAGGCGGCCGTGGCGAGGACGGGTGAGCTCGGCGGACCGGCGCTGCGGCGCTCGGTCTTCGAGCCGCTGCCCGGCGAGGGCGGCTGGGGCACCGCGCTCCTGATCGACGGAAATGTGGGCATCGGCGGCGAGCCACTCGAACTCCTCGCCCGGATGTCCGAACTCCTGCTCCCCGGCGGCCTGTTGATCGTCGAGACCGTGCCGGAGCTGGACCTCGACGAACGGGTGCTGGTCCATGTCACCGACGCCCGGGGCACGACCGGCATCCCGTTCCCCTGGGCGCGCCTCGGCACACCGGCCCTGCTGCGGCACGCGGACCGCGCGGGCTGGTGCGCCACGGGTCAGTGGGCGCTCGGCGGGCGCTCCTTCGTCGCCCTGCGCAGCCGCAGGACGAACAGCAGCGCCGAGCCGCCGAACAGCGCGGCCGTCAGCAGCAGCCAGCGGGCCAGGAACCCGTCCGGGGACAGGCCGGTGGCGGACGCGTAACGGCCCGCCACCCGCCCGCTGATGAGCGGGAACCAGACCAGCAGGAGCAGCGCGGAGAGGGCGGCGGGTACGCGGACGTATCCGATCCGTCCCCTTCGCCTGCCCGCGGCCTTCACCAGGGCCCGGTCGAGCCCGCCGTACAGCGGAAGCAGCACCAGGTCGTGGAGGAGGGCCGCGCCCACGAACCACAGCGCGACCCCGAACCAGTCCCCGTCGAGGAGCCGTACACCCGCGTATCCCGCGAGGGCGAACGAGCAGCCGAGCAACAGGAGTTGCAGGGGGCTGCCGACGTTGATCCGCGGTCGCCTCACAGCTCTCCTCCGAACGTCATCCGGGCCACCCACTTGGTGTTGAGCACGCCGGGCGCCGCCGGCACGATGACCCGCGCCGGATGACCGTGGTCGGGGGTCAGGTCCTCGCCGTTGACGAACAGGGCGAGCAACGAGCGCGGGTCGGCGACCTGGTTCGCGCGCAGGGCGGCCCGCCGGAACGCGCCGTGCCGTTGCAGCGACTCCACGAGGACGTCGGGCGGATCCTCGTACCCGACGAGGGCGGCGAGGTCCCGCAGCCGCACCCCGCGCCACCACTGGTCGGAGGTCGACCAGCCCTCCACGCAGGCGATCGGCAGGGCGGCGCTGTACAGCGGGAGCCCGGCCAGTTCGGAGCGGCTGAGCCGGACGGTTCCGGTGCGTCCGGCGACCACCAGCCGCCACGCCTCCTCGCCGGTCTCGGCCGCGTCGATCCCGGCGTACGCGGCCGTCTTGTTGATCTGGAAGCCGCCGGGTCCGGTGCCCGGCTCGGCACCGCCGTGCGGGGCGAGCAGGGCGGTCCTGCGCAACGGCCCGTCGACGTTCTGCCCGGCGGTGGTGGCGAGGAGCAGCAGCGACCCGCCGCCGACCAGCCCGAGGGCGCCGCGCCGGGACACGGTGGGCTCGGCGGGGTCCGGGGAGACCAACTCGCCCGGGGACGTCGACTCGGCCTGTTCTTCTGGCAGTCGGCGCAGATTGCGCAGGGCCGCCGGTGTCTTCAGCACCGCGTGCACGACGAACGCGGAGAAGAACACCCAGGCGCCGTAGAAGTGCAGGGGGTAGAAGGAGCCCGGGAAGACGTAGTCCAGCTGGACGTTGAGCACCCCGGTCACGAACTCGAACAGCGCGCCGCCGACCAGGAGCAGCAGCGAGACGCGTTCCAGGGCGTGCGCGAGGGAGCGCGCGGGCGGCAGCGTGAACAGCTTCGGCACCACCGACCACAGCTTGGCCAGCAGGACCGGGATCAGGGTGACGCCGAGGGTGACGTGGACGCCCTGGTTGAGCCGGTACAGCCAGTGCGGATCGGTCGGCCACGAGAAGAGGTAGAAGCCGAGGATCCCCTTGTCCGGAGTCTTGTCGTTCACCGGCGACAGGTCCGGGTTGTAGGCGGCGTACGACAGCAGCCCGGTCAGGAACAGCACGGTGATCCCGCCGAGCAGGACGACGCCGAGCACCGACGTGAACCAGGGACCGCGCAACGGGCTGCGCCAGAACGCGGGCGAGAAAGGAGTGCGTGGCATGCCCCGAACGTAGGCCCGCTCCACCCCCGCGACCGGCTCGCGAACCATGACGAAACTCTGACGTCCACGCCTGTCAGCCGTCCGGAGCAGGCCCGGCGACCTAGCGTTTGCGCGTGCACCGCGATCTGAGACGTGACCTGTACGCGGCCCTGGCCGCCGCCCTTCTCGTGGCGGCCGCCGCCGTCGTCGGCACCGCGATCCAGCATCGCGACGGCACCCTCCGCGTCGGTTGGCCGCCCCTGCTGGCGACCTGGGACCCGCACCTGGGCCCCGGCACGCCGGCCGCGCTCGCCGTGGCGGCCGCCGTGGTGGCGTACGGCCCCGCCCTGGCCGCCCGGTTGCCCTGGCGGGCGCTGCTGCTCGTCACCTGGGCGGCGGGCCTGGCGTGGACGTGGTCCCTCGCCCTGGTGGACGGCTGGCATCGGGGCGTCGCCGAGCAGTTGACGACCGGGAGCGAGTACCTCCGGGTCATCGGCCGCTTCGACGACATCCCGGCCACGCTGACCGACTTCACCCGGCACATCCTGATCGACTCCCCCGACAACTGGCCCGCCCATGTGGCCGGCCATCCCCCGGCGGCCACCGTCACGTTCGTGCTCCTCGACCGGATCGGACTGGGCGGCGGGGGCTGGGCCGGCGCCTTCTGCATCACCGTCGGCACGACAGCGGCGCTCGCGGTCCTGGTGGCCGTGCGGACCCTCACCGACGAGTCACTCGCCCGCCGTGCCGCGCCCTTCCTGGTGCTGGCCCCGGCGGCGGTGTGGGTGGGCACGTCCGCCGACGGCTACTTCGCGGCGGTGGCGGCCTGGGCGGTCGCCTTCCTGGCACTGGCGGTGACGGGACACCGACCGGCGTGGACGGGCCTCGCCTCGGGACTGCTGTTCGGGCTGACCCTGTATCTGTCGTACGGACTGACGCTGTACGCCGTCATCGCGGGCGCCGTGCTCCTGCTGGGCCGCCACCGCGTCCGCCCCCTCCCGTTCCTGCTGCTCGGACTGCTGGTCGTGCCGGTGGTGTTCACCGTCGCCGGGTTCGACTGGTGGGAGGCGTACCGGCTGCTGGTGCGCCGTTACCACCAGGGTGCGGGCGGGGTCCGGCCCTACGCCTACTGGGTGTGGGCGAACCTGGCCTGCACGGCGCTGATCGTGGGCCCGGCGACGGTGGCGGGCCTGCGCCGCACGCGAGCGGCGCTCACCCTCAAGCGCCTCACCCTCCCCGACGTTCGCCTCGGCGTGCTCGTGCTGTCCGCGCTGATCGCCCTGCTCGTCGCCGACCTGTCCGGCATGAGCAAGGCGGAGACGGAACGCATCTGGCTGCCGTTCGCGGTGTGGCTGCTGCCGGCGTGCGCGTGGCTGACGGGGGCGCGGGGGTGGCTGGTGGCGCAGGCGGTGCTGGCGCTGCTGCTCAACCATCTGCTGCTGACGGGGTGGTGACAGGGGGCGCCACGAGGGCAGGGCGGTGACTGCGGCGGGGTGGTGACGACGAGTCGGCGACCGCGCCGGGGATCCGGTCAGGCGGCGGGCGGCCGTCGTCGGGTTGCCTTGTCCGGCACCACCCGAGCGGTCCGCGCATCGAGGTGACCGGCCTGCGGTGCGCCGGTATCTGATATTTGGCTGACGCCGACCCGCCGCCCGCCGACGAATTACGCTCCCGCCGTCCACGCCGGCATCGACACGCGTCGTTTACGAAGTCTCGCCGCGCAGTCGGTCGTGTTTCGCAGGCGTGATCACCGAGTGAATTCACCGGGCGCTTTGGTGGGCCTGGACCACTGTGGTCCGAATGCCGGTACCTCTGAAGGAAATTGGCGGGGTTTTCGGCTGTTTGGACCGACCGGATCGGGCTGGCCGAAACGGACCCATGCCCCATCTCGACCGGGAGGCGATATTGACCGACGGGTAACCATCGGGCTAGCTTTCAACCCGCTATCCACGCGAGTTATTCGAGACGCACCCCGGAATACGGGTATGCTTTAGTGAACCAATTCGCCGCCCCGTAGGCCGTGCCATCCCCCACCGTGCTGTTTCACCGTTTATTCGGAGAATCATGACGTCTGCCGTGCGCGCCGAAGATTTGATCATTGGAATCACCCCGTTCCGCGAACCGGACGCCAGGCTCGCCGCCGCCGTCAGCCGGGCCGGCGGACTCGGGGTGCTCGACCTCGGAGCAGGTGACCGCAGAGCGAGAGATTCCCTGGAACGCCTGCGTCGCTGGGCGCCGGGCCCGTTCGGAGTACGGGTCGCGGCGCACTGCCGTATCGATCCCGAGGACCTCACGGGAGCCGGGGCCACGGCCGAGGAGTCGTCGTCTTCGCACCTCCACACCGTAGTCCTCGGCTCCGACTCCCCCTGGCGGATCGGTGAAGTCCCCCCGGAATACCGCGTGTTGGCGGAGGTCACCGATCTCGATCAGGCCCTGGACGCGGTCCGGGCCGGCGCGCGGGGGCTGATCGCCCGCGGCTGTGAGGGCGGTGATCGGGTCGGTGAGCTCGGCACCTTCGTCCTGCTGCAACGGCTGCTCGCCGAGCCGGGCGTGGACGTGCCGGTGTGGGCCCGCGGCGGCATCGGCCCGCGCACGGCGGCGGCCGCGGTGGTGGGCGGGGCGGCCGGTGTCGTCCTGGACAGCCAGTTGGCGCTGCTGAAGGAGTCGGGGCTGCCGGAGGCGACGGCCGCGGCACTGCGTTCCATGGACGGGTCCGAGACCACGCTGGTGGCCGGTCACCGGGTGCTGCGCCGCCGGGGCCCGGACGCACCCCCGGTGACCTCCGACGACCCCTTGCTGATGGCCGGTCTGCTCGGTGCCCGGGATCCCCGCACCCAGCTGCTGCCGGTGGGCCAGGACGGCTTCCTCGCCGCCCGCTTCGCCGAGCGGCACGGCGACACGAGCGCGGTGGTACGCGCCCTGACCGCCGCCATCAGGAACGCCGTACGGGACGACGGGCCCGCCGGTGCGCTGCGCCCAGGCTCCCCGATGAGCCGGGCGCTCGGCACCCGACTCCCCGTCGCCCAGGGGCCGATGACCCGGGTCAGCGACCAGGCACGATTCGCCGCCGCCGTCGCCGCCGAAGGGGGACTGCCGTTCGTCGCGCTGGCCCTCGCGACCGGGGAGCAGACACGTGCGGTGCTGGAGGAGACCCGGGCCGCCGTGCCCGACCGTCCGTGGGGTGTCGGCGTGCTGGGCTTCGCCCCCGAGGAGACCAGGAACGCCCAGCTCGACGCCGTCCGGGAGCTGCGGCCCACGCACGCGATCATCGCGGGCGGGCGGCCCTCCCAGGCCGAGGCGCTGGAGCGGGCCGGGATCAACGCCTTCCTGCACGCGCCCTCGCCGGGACTGCTGCGGCAGTTCCTGGAGTCGGGGGTGCGCCGGTTCGTGTTCGAGGGCTCCGAGTGCGGCGGCCATGTCGGACCACGGGCCAGTTTTCCGCTCTGGGAAGCTCAACTCGCCGTACTCGAAGACTACTTGGACGGCGAGGATCCCGCTGCGGCGGAGTCCGTCGAGGTGTTCTTCGCGGGCGGCGTCCACGACGAGCGGTCGGCGGCGATGGTCGCCGCGCTCGCCGCGCCGCTCACCGCACGCGGTGCGGCCGTCGGCGTCCTGATGGGCACCGCCTATCTGTTCACCGAGGAGGCGGTGTCCCGCGGGGCGGTCCGGCCGCTGTTCCAGCGGCAGGTCGTGAACGCCACCGGCACCACACTGCTGGAGACCGCCCCCGGCCACGCCACCCGCTGCGTGCCCAGCCCGTTCAGCGACGGCTACCGGGACTTCGAGGCCGGTCTGCGCGCGAAGGGCGTCCCCGACCGGCAGATCTGGGAGCGGTTGGAGCGGCTCAACGTCGGCCGGCTGCGGATCGCCAGCAAGGGCGTCCAGCGGGACGCCGAAGGAACCCTGACCCCGGTCGACGAGGAACGCCAGCTCGCCGAGGGAATGTTCATGGCCGGGGAGGTGGCCGTCCTGCGGTCGGCGACCACCACCGTCGGCGAGCTGCACCGCTCGGTGACGGACGGGGCCGCCGACTTCTTCACCGATCGCACGCGTGAACTCACCTGTCTGCACGAGGACTTGGCGCCGGACACCGCACCCGCGCCGCTCGATGTCGCGGTCGTCGGTATGGCCTGTATGTTCCCCGAGGCTCCCGACCTCGCCACCTTCTGGGCGAACGTCCTCGGCGGGCACGACGCGGTCGGTGAGGTCCCCGCCGACCGCTGGGACCCCGCCGTGCACTGGTCCGAGGACGGCACCGGCGTCACCCCGTCGAAGTGGGGCGGCTTCCTCCCGCGCATCCCCTTCGACCCGCTGCGCTACGGCATCCCGCCGAACTCCCTCGGCAGCGTCGAGCCGGTGCAACTGCTCGCCCTCGAAGCCGCCCGGCGGGCGCTGGAGGACGCCGGATACGGCGACCGGGGGCGTACGTTCGACCGCTCGCGCACCTCCGTGGTCTTCGGCGCCGAGGCGGGCAGCGACCTGTCCAACGCCGCCACCCTGCGGGCGGTACTGCCGTCGTACTACGGCCGGGTCCCCGACTCGCTCGACGAGCAGCTGCCGCGGCTCACCGAGGACTCCTTCCCCGGCATGCTGGCCAACGTCATCTCCGGCCGGATCGCCAACCGTCTCGACCTGGGCGGCGCCAACTACACCGTCGACGCGGCCTGCGCGTCCTCGCTCGCCGCCGTCGACGTGGCCTGCAAGGAACTCGTCGGCGGCACCAGCGACATCGTCCTGTGCGGCGGCGCCGACCTGCACAACGGCATCAACGACTACGCCCTGTTCTCCTCCGTGCACGCCCTCTCCCCCACCGGTCGCTCCCGGGCCTTCGACAGCTCCGCCGACGGCATCGCGCTGGGCGAGGGCGTCGCCTGCGTCGTCCTCAAGCGGCTCGTGGACGCCGAGCGCGACGGCGACCGGATCTACGGCGTCATCAAGGGCGTCGGCAGTTCGAGCGACGGCCGCTCACTGGGCCTGACCGCGCCCCGGCCCGAGGGACAGCGGGCCGCGCTGTCGCGGGCCTACCGCAACGCGGGTGTCTCACCGGCCGAGGTCGGTCTGGTCGAGGCGCACGGCACCGGGACCGTCGTCGGCGACCGGACCGAACTGTCCGTTCTCAGCCAGGTGTTCACCGAGTCCGGGGCACCGTCGGGCAGTTGCGCGCTCGGTTCGGTCAAGTCGCAGATCGGGCACACCAAGTGCGCGGCCGGGCTGGCCGGACTGATCAAGACCGTGCTGTCCCTGTACACCGGGGTCAAGCCGCCCACCCTGCACATGGAGCGGCCCAACTCCGCCTGGCAGGAGGACAGCAGCCCGTTCGTCTTCCACACCCGGGCCCGGCCCTGGGTGGCTCCGGCGGGCGAACGGATCGCGGGACTGAGCGCGTTCGGGTTCGGCGGCACCAACTTCCACGCGGTGCTCAGCGCTCACGGCGACGCCGTACCGCCCGCCCACGCCCTGGACGCCTGGCCCGCCGAGCTGTTCACGTTCCGGGGAGCGGACCGGGCGGCGGCCCGGCGTGCCGTCGAGGACGTGCTCACGGCCGCCGAGTCCGCCGGACCGGACGGCCCGCTGCCGTGGCGGCTGCGCGACCTCGCGCTGAGCGCGTCCCGCCGGTCGGACGCCCGGCCGGAGCCCGTACAGATCGCGGTCGTCGCCACGAGCGTGGCGGGACTGACCGGGCAGCTGCGGCGGGCGCTGGAGGGGGAGCACGATCCGGCCGCCGGGATCCACCTGGCGACGGCCGGGGCGCACCGCGCAACGACCGGGGCCCACCCGGCAACGCCCCCTGAAGAGGACAAGGTGGCCTTCCTCTTCCCCGGCCAGGGCAGTCAGCGACCCGGGATGCTCGCAGAGGTGTTCGTCGCGTTCCCCGAGCTCCAGCACTATCTGCACCTCGGCCGCGAGCACGCCGCCGCGCTGTACCCGCCGACCGCGTTCGACGAGGCCACGCGGGAGCGGCAGCGGGCCGGCCTCACCGACACCCGGGTCGCCCAGCCGGCGCTCGGCATCACCTCGCTGGCCGCGCACGCCCTGCTCACCGCGGCCGGCGTACGGCCGGACATGGCGGCCGGACACAGTTACGGCGAGCTGGCGGCCCTGTGCGCGGCGGGCGCGATCGGACCTCGGACACTGCTGGAGCTGAGCACCGAACGGGCCCTGGCGATCCTCACGGCCACCGGCGACGACGACCCCGGCACCATGGCCGCGGTGTCGGCCGGCGGCGCGGACGTCGAACGGGCCCTGCGTGCGAGCGGCGCACCCGGGTCAGTGGTCCTCGCCAACCACAACGCGCCCGAGCAGACCGTGATCTCCGGTCCGACCGAGGACGTCGACACCGCCGTACGACTGCTGCGCGCCGCCGGGTTCGGCGCCAAGCGGATCCCCGTGGCCTGCGCGTTCCACAGCCCGCTGGTCGCGGGCGCGGGCGAGCGGTTCGCCGGGGCGCTCCGGGCCAGGCCCGTGCGGCCGCCGGAGTTCCCGGTGTTCGCCAACCGCACCGCCGCGCCCTACGGCGACGACGCCGACGCGGTCCGCGCGGAACTCGCCGCCCAGATCGGCGCGCCCGTCCGCTTCGTCGCACAGATCGAGGCGATGTACGAGGCCGGCGCGAGGATCTTCGTCGAGGCGGGCCCGGGGACCGTCCTGACCCGGCTGGTCGCGAAGATCCTCGGGGACCGCCCGCACCGGACCGTTGCCTGTGACCCGCGCCCCGACAGCGGCCTCGGCGGCTGGCTGGACGCCCTGGCCCAACTGGCGGTCGCGGGGCTGCCGGTCCGTACCGGATGGCTGTTCCAGGGGCGCGACGCCGTCGACGCGGTCCGCACCCCCGCACCCCGGCGGCCCGGCTGGACGGTCGACGGCCAGCTCGTGCGGACCGCCGCCGGCGAACTCCTCCCCGGTGCGCTCGCACCGGCCCGACGCGTTGTGGAGACGACTGTGACCACGAACCAGCCGGGCGGTGCCCCGGCCGACCGGGACCAGCTGATCGCCGACTTCCTGCGCACCAGTCGGGAGATGGTCGCCGCGCAGCGGGACGTGTTGCTGACGTACCTCGGCGCGGCACCCGGACAGCAGTGGGCGCCGCCCGCGCCGGTGGCCGCCGTCCCGCGGGTGCCGGCGCTCGCCGCCGCCGTCGAGGCTCCCGCGGAGGTCCCCCCGCCGGTGCCGGAGGCCCCGGTCGGCACGGTCACGGAGGCGGACGTCCTCCAGGTCGTCCTGGAGATCATCAGCGAACGCACCGGCTACCCCGTCGACATGATCGAGCCCGACCTCGACCTGGAGGCGGACCTCAGCGTCGACTCCATCAAGCGGGCCGAGATCGCGGGCGAACTGGCCCGCCGGCTGGGTGCCGGCGGCGGTGTGGACATCGCCTCGCTGGGCGACGCGGAGCTGGAGGATCTGGCGAAGGCCCGTACGGCGGCGGCGGTGACCGGCTGGCTGACGGCGCGGCTGGGGGCGCCCGCGACCGCTGTCGCCCCCTCGTCCGTTCCCGTTCCCGCCTCCGAGCCGGTGAGGCCGGAGCCGCCCTCGGACGTCACGCATGGCCCCCTGCCGACCGCCGAGGCGCCGAAGCGCTTCCAGTTGCGGCCCGTGCTCCTGGCGCACCAGGACGGTGACGGGTCGACGGACCCGTCCGCCGTCCTGACCGGCAGGCGGTTCGTCCTGCTCGGTGACGACGACGGCGGGGCTGCGGCCCAGGAGGTCGCGACCCGGCTCGTCTCGTACGGCGCCGAGGCGGTCACCCGTGCCGCCGATCATCTGGTGACCGAGGCGGACGGCCCGGTGGACGGCGTGCTCTGGCTCGACCCCCTCGCCGCCGCCCGGCCGCCGGTGCTGCCCGGGGCGTTCTCGGTCGTCCGGGCGGCCCTGGAGTGCGGCCCGCGCCGGCTGCTCGCCGTCCGCCCTGCCCGCCACGGCACCACGCACCCGCGCTCGGCGGGACTGCACGGACTGTTCCGGACGGTCGCCCGCGAGTACCCGGAGACGGTCGCCAGGATCGTCGACCTCGACGACACCGCTCCGGCCGCCGTCGCCGACGCGCTGATCGCCGAACTGACCGTCCCCGACTCCGAGTCCGAGTCCGCCCCGGTGGTGCTTCGTACGGCGTCCGGCCGCCACGGCTTCGGGATGACCGAGGCGCCGCTCGGGGCCCTCGCCACCAGCGGTGCCGGACCGGCCGGCGACGGAGCCGCCGAGGCCGCCGCCGTCGGGCTGGACCGGGACTCGGTGGTGCTGCTGGTCGGCGGTGCCCGGGGCATCACCGCGAGGTTCGCTCGCGCGCTGGCGTCGGCATCCCGGTGCCGGGTCGAACTGCTCGGGCGGACGCCCGCGCCGACCGGCCCCGAGGACCCGACGACCGCCGCCGCCCGCACGGCGGCCGAACTGCGCGCGGCCCTCGCCGCACCGGGCGGCCAAACACCCGCCGAGGTGAACCGCGCCGCCGAACTCCTGCTGGCCCAGCGGGAGATCACCGCCACCCTGGCGGAACTCGCCGCGCTCGGCAGCCCGGCCCGCTACCGCTCCGTCGACTTCCGCGAACCCGACGCCGTGCTCCAGGCCGTGAAGGAGATCCACGCCGAGCACGGCCGCCTCGACGGGGTGGTCTACGCGGCCGGGGTGATCGAGGACCGGCTGATCGCCGAGAAGACCGCGGAGTCCTTCGAACGGGTCTACGGCACGAAGACCGAGGGCGCCGAGACGCTGCTGGGGGCGCTGGAGGAACTTCCGGGCGGGCCGTCGTTCGCCGTCCTGTTCGGCAGCGTCTCCGCCGTCCTCGGCAATCGCGGCCAGGTGGACTACGCCGCCGCCAACGACGCCCTGGAGAGCCTCGGCACCGCCTGGAGCGCCCGCACCGGCCGGCGTGCGCTGACCGTGCACTGGGGGCCGTGGGCGCCCGCCGCGGGCGGCATGGTGACCCCCGAACTCGGCCGCGAGTACGCCCGGCGCGGGATCACCCTGATCGACCCGGAGGAGGGGGCCGCGGCCCTGCTGGGCGAGCTCGCCTGGGGCGACGAGTCGGACCGCGCCGTCGTCTACACCGCGTCGGGCTGGTGACATGACCCAGCCCCCGCACGCCGCGGCGATCGTGGGGATGGCGGTGCTGTTGCCCGGCGCCGCCGACCTCGACTCCTACTGGCGCAATCTGCTGGACGGCACGGACGCCATCACCGACGTACCCGAAGGGCGGTGGGACGCGGACTACTACCGGCCGGGGTCCGCGGCCGGCCCGGCCGCCGCCGACCAGGTGTACTGCCGGCGCGGCGGGTTCGTGGACACGCTGGCGGAGGTCGAGGTCACCCGGTTCGGCATCATGCCGACCTCGGTGGCCGGCACCGAGCCCGACCAGCTCATCGCCCTGAAGGTGGCCGCCCAGGCCATCGCCGACGCGGGCGGCGAGGACCGCCTGCCCGACCGGCATCGCGTCGGAGTCGTCCTCGGCCGGGGCGGCTACCTCACCCCCGGCCTGGTCCGGCTCGACCAGCGCGTCCGTACGGCGGGACAACTCGTCCGCACGCTGGGCGAGTTGCTGCCCGACCTCACCAGCGGTCAACTCGACCGCGTACGGGCCGCGTTCACCGACCGGCTCGGCCCCGAGAGCCCCGACTCGGCCATCGGACTGGTGCCGAACCTCGCGGCGTCCCGGGTCGCCAACCGCCTCGACCTGCGCGGACCCGCGTACACCGTGGACGCGGCCTGCGCGTCCTCGCTGGTCGCCGTCGACCAGGCGGTGTCCGAACTCACCGCCGGCCGCTGTGACCTGATGCTCGCCGGCGGCGTGCACCACTGCCACGACATCACCCTGTGGAGCGTCTTCTCCCAGCTGCGCGCGCTGTCCCCGAGCCAGCGCATCCGCCCCTTCCACCGGGGTGCCGACGGCATCCTGATCGGCGAGGGCACGGGCGTGGTCGTCCTGAAGCGGCTCGCCGACGCCGAACGCGACGGTGACCGTGTCTACGCCGTCATCCGGGGCACCGGCGTGGCCAGCGACGGGCGCACCGCGAGCCTCGTGAACCCCGACTCGGCCGGCCAGACCCACGCCGTACGCCAGGCCTGGCGTGTCGCGGGGCTGGATCCGGCCGCGTCCGGTTCGCTCGGGCTCCTGGAGGCGCACGGCACCGCGACGCCCGCCGGTGACGCCGCCGAACTGGCCACGCTGGCGGCGGTGTTCGGGCCGGGCGGGACAGCTGCCGACGGCCGTGCGGTGATCGGCTCCGTGAAGTCGATGATCGGCCACACGATGCCGGCCGCCGGGGTGGCGGGCCTGGTCAAGGCCGCGCTCGCCGTCCACCACGGCATGCTCCTGCCGACCCTCCACTGCGACGACCCGCACCCCGCGCTGACAGCCACGCGTTTCCGCCCGCTGGGGAAGGCGACAACGTGGGAGACCTCGGCCGGACAGCCGGTGCGGCGGGCGGCAGTGAACGCGTTCGGGTTCGGCGGGATCAACGCGCATGTGGTGCTGGAGGAGGCTCCCAGCTCACGGCCGGGGCCCGCGGGTTCGGCTTCCGTGCCCGTATGGCGACCGGGGCCCGCGGGCCCTGTCTCGGCACCCGACTCGCGACCGGAACCCGCGACCTCCGCACCCGACACGCGACCGAGGCCCATGACCTCAGCTTCCACGCCCGACACACGCCTACGGCCCGCAGGTCCGGCTTCCGCACCCGACTCGCTACCGGCGCAGAGGCCGGCGGGTCCGGCGTCCGCCCACCCGCGGGCGTCGGTGCCGGGCACCGAGCCGGAACGCGTGCCCAGGTCGATGACCGTCACCGAGCCGGAGCGGGTGCTCGTGTTGGCCGCGGACGGTCCCGGGGATCTCGCCGCGTTGCTGGACGCCGACGACTCCGCCGTCCTGGCCGCGGGCCTCGACACCGGCCACCCGCACCCGTCGGCGGGGCGGGCCCGGCTCGGGATCGTCGACCCGACCGCGAAGCGGCTCGCGCTGGCCCGCCGGGCGGTCGCGAAGGGGGGTGCCTGGCAGGGGCGCGGTGACGTGTGGTTCACACCCGGTCCCCTGACCGGCGCCGGATCCGGAACCGGCCCCCTGACTGACCCCGGTTCCGGGAAGCTGGCCTTCGTCTTCCCCGGTCTCGAAGGGGACTTCGCGCCCCAGGTCGACGACGTGGCCGCGCACTTCGGTCTGTCGCTGGTCTCCTCCGGTGCCGGCGAGCATGTCGGGGACGTGGGCCGGCACGGATTCGGCGTCGTCGCCGTCGGGCGGCTCCTCGACACCGCGATGCGCCGTATGGGTGTCGTCCCGGACGCGGTCGCCGGGCACAGCGTCGGCGAGTGGACGGCGATGGCGGCGGCCGGGATGTACGCGGACGACGAAGTCAGCGCGTTCATGGACTCGTTCGACCCCGACACACTGACCGTCCCGGGCCTGGCGTTCGCTGCGATCGGCGCACCCGCGACACGGGTGCTGGCCGCGCTGGACGACGGATGGGCCGCGGCCGGGGTCGTGCTCTCCCACGACAACGCGCCCAAGCAGTCCATGGTGTGCGGGCCGGACGAGGCCGTGGAAGAGCTCGTCCGGTCCTTCCGGGCGCAGGGCGTGCTCAGTCAGGTACTGCCGTTCCGGTCCGGATTCCACACGCCGATGCTGAAGCCCTACCTCGCGCCCATCGAGGAGGCGGCGCGGACGCTCCGGCTGCGGCCCCCGAGCATCCCATTGTGGTCCGGGACGACCGCGTCGCCGTTCCCGTCGGACGAGCGCGCGGTACATGACCTGTTCGTCCGCCATCTGCTGGAGCCGGTGCGCTTCCGGCAGCTCGTCGAGGCCCTGTACGCGGCCGGCCACCGCGTCTTCGTGCAGGTGGGCACCGGCCGGCTCGGCTCCCTGATCGGTGACACGCTGAGCGGCCGCGACCACCTGGTCGTGCCCGCCAACTCCCCCCACCGCACCGGCCTCGCCCAACTCCTGCGAGTGGCCACGGCCCTGTGGACGGCGGGCAGGACGGTGGCCCCGACGCTGCCACCATCGGTCCGTCCCGCACGCTCCCCACGGTCCGGGCGCGGAAGCCTGCCGCCGGTCCGGCTCGACCTGAGCGGTGCGCTGGTGTCACTGGAGAGCCGCACACTCGCGGAACTACGTGCCGAGCTGGGGACGACCGTGAGTGCGGCGGGGCGCACCCCGCACCCAGCCCCCTCTCCAGTCCCCTCTCCGGCCTCCCCTCCCTCTCCGACTCCGGTCCCACCGGCCGCCAGGCCTCAGATCCACGTGCCGGGCTCCGACAGCCCGGGCGTCCATGCCCCGGCCGCGGATCCGACGACAGCCGGGACCGCCTCGCCGAGCGTCACCACGTCACTGGAGGCCCTCGCCGCCCGCTCCCCCATGGCCGCCGAGCTGTCCGCCCTCCTGCGCGACACCGCCGACACGGCTGCCGCCCTGATCACCGCCGGCACCCACCGAACGGCCCCTGCCACCGCGCCCGCCCCAGCCGGACCCCCGCTCCCCCCGTCCCCTCCACGGCCGCTTCCCACCGCTCCCCGACGTCCGGCTCCCACCAGCGTGTCGCCCCCCGTTCCCCAAGCCCCCCTCCCCCGGACCCCCACACCGGCCCCCGCGACACCTGGCACCCCCCGGCGGGAACACCGCAGCACCCTCCGCGTCTCCCCCGACACCATGCCGTACCTCCTCGACCACTGCTTCTTCCCGCAGCGCCCGGGCTGGCCGGACGTCGCCGACCGGTGGCCGGTGGTCCCGGCGACCACGATCGTGCGGCACATGATGGACGCGGCCGAGCAGACGGCCCCCGGCATGCGCGCGGTCGCCGTCCACCACGCCCGCTTCGACCAGTGGCTGACCGCGACCCCGCCCAGCGACACGCCGGTCACCG
This sequence comes from Streptomyces sp. NBC_00076, assembly GCF_045041235.1. Classification (NCBI taxonomy): domain Bacteria; kingdom Bacillati; phylum Actinomycetota; class Actinomycetes; order Kitasatosporales; family Streptomycetaceae; genus Streptomyces; species Streptomyces sp. NBC_00076. Next base: position 8,125,762 of record NZ_CP108242.1, on the reverse strand, counting down.
TGACCCCCGACGACGCCGGCCACCTCGCGGTCACCGTCGGCTCCGGCGCTCGCGGCACCGTGGAACTCGCCCCGCACTACCCGGCCGCACCCCCGCTCCGCCGGCACACCGGCCCCGAACGCACCCCCGACCACACCGCGGCCCAGCTCTACGCCGAGCGCTGGATGTTCCACGGCCCGGCGTTCCAGGGCGTCACCGCTCTCACCGCCCTCGGCGACCACCACGTACGCGGCACCATCACCACACCTCCCGCGCCCGGCGCCCTGCTGGACAACGTGGGCCAGATCCTCGGCTACTGGATCATGGCGACCCGTACCGAACGGACCGTCGTCTTCCCCGTCCAGATGCGTCGGCTGCGGTTCTTCGGACCGCACCCGCGCCCCGGCACCGAGGTGGAGTGCCTGGTCCGGATCACCTCACTCACCGACACCGTGCTGGAAGCGGACGTCCAACTGGCCGTCGACGGCTCGGTGTGGGCGGAGCTCACCGGCTGGCAGGACCGTCGCTTCGACAACGACCCGAAGACCCGCCCCGTCGAGCGTTTCCCCGAACGCAACACCCTGTCCGAGACCCGCCCCGGCGGCTGGTCCCTGCTGCACGAGCGGTGGCCGGACCTCGCCTCACGCGAGCTGATCATGCGCAACTCGCTGAGCGGCACGGAGCGTTCGCAGTACGCGGAGCGCGCCCCGCGAGGCCGTCGGCAGTGGCTGCTCGGCCGGATCGCCGCCAAGGACGCCGTACGGCAGTGGCTGTGGGACCACGGCGAGGGCCCGGTGTTCCCGGCGGAGATCCGGGTGCACAACGAGGAGTCGGGCCGCCCCTACGTCACCGGGCTGCACGGCCGGACCCTGCCCCCGCTGGACGTCTCGCTGGCCCACCGGGCCGAGGCGGCGGTCGCGATCGTACGACCGCACACGCCGGGTCCCGGCCCCGGTATCGACATCGAGGAGGTCGTCGCGCGGGACGCGGCCACTGTCGCCACCGCCCTCGGAGCCGACGAACTGAGCCTCCTGCGCACCCGGTGCACGCGTTCCGGCGAGTCCGAGTCCCTGTGGTTCACCCGCTTCTGGGCCGCCAAGGAGGCCGTCGCCAAGGCGGAGGGCAGCGGGTTCGGAGGACGGCCACGTGACTTCCGGGTCCTCGAAGCGGCCGAGGACCTGCTGCTGGTCTCGGGCCGCCTGGAACGCGCCTACGCCGTGCACTGCGCGCCCGCCGCCAATCCCGCCGCCCTGCCGAACCGCACCTACGTCGTGGCCTGGACGACGGGCCCCACGCACGAAGAGGAGAGCTACGAGCGATGAACACCGCCCCCCGCCCCACCACCGCCCCGGACGAGGAGGCGGTCCTCTCCGACATCGCGGGCATGCTCGCGCGCCTCCTGGAGGACGAGTACGGCCTCGACGACGTCGAGATCGGCATGACGACGACCTTCAACCGCGACCTGGAACTGGAGAGCATCGACCTGGTGACGCTGGCCGGTCTGCTGGAGGAGCGGTACGGCAGGCGGGTCAACTTCGCCGAGTTCCTGGCGGGCATGGATTTCGACGAGATCATCGAGCTCACGGTCGGCCGGCTCGTCGAGTACGTCGTGCGCAGTCTCCGGGCCACCGAGCCGGCGGGCTGAGTCCGATGGCGATGGTCGACACCGGTCAACTCCGGCTGCATGTACAGAGGATGGGCCCGCGCGACGACCGTCCGGCGACCGCCACGGTGGTGCTGGTGCACGGTCTGCTCACCGACAGCCTGGCCAGCTACTACTTCACCGTCGCCCCGTCGTTCGCGGCGGCCGGCCTCGACGTCGTCATGTACGACCTGCGCGGTCACGGCCGCAGTGGGCGTCCGGCGAGCGGCTACACCCTCGACGACGGCGTCGACGACCTAGAGGCCCTGCTGGACCGGCTGGCGGTGACCGGCCCGGTCCATCTGGTCGGCAACTCCTACGGCGGCACGATCGCCTTCGGGTACGCGGCCCGTCGTCCTCAGCGGGCGGCCAGCGTCTCCCTGGTCGAGTCGCAGCCGGCGACCGCGGCCTGGGCGCGGACCATGGGCGGTGTGCTGCGCCAGGTGCTGCACGAGCTGGCCCACAACGAGAGCGAGGCGCTCGCCTGGATCAGCACCAACCGCAGCCGTAACACGGCCCGCCTGGCGAGGGGCGCGGCCCGCCTGGCCCGCGAGACGACCCTCGCCCAGGACATCCCGGCCAGCAGGGTGCTGACGGAGGACCAGATCCGGGCGGTGCGCTGCCCGGTGCTCGGGCTGTACGGCGGCGACTCGGAACTCGCGCAGCTGGTGCCGTGGCTCCAGGCGCTGCTGCCGGACTGCCGGACCGTGGTGCTGCCGGGTCACGAGCACTCCGTCCTGGTCGAGGCGGCGGGAGCGGTCGGCGGTCACATCCTGACCCTCATCCAGCAGACGGCTGCAGCCTCAGTTGCGGCAGCGGCAGCGGCAGCGGCAGCGGCTGCGGCGACAGCCGGGACCGATGGCGTGACCAGAACCGAGACCACGCCCCAGACCGAGGCCGAGGCGGTCACCAGGTGAGCGGATTCCTGTTCGTCGTACCGCCGTTGGTCGGTCACATCAACCCGGCGGTGGGTGTCGCGGCCGAACTCGCGGGGCACGGGCACCGGGTGGCCTGGGCGTGCGCCGATCCCGCACTGGTGCTGCGGCTCGCGGGAGCGGGCGCCGAGGTGTTCCCGTGCGCCGGACCGGTCCTGGGCGCGGACGGCGCGAGGCGCCCCCCTGAACTGCGCGGGCCGCAGGCGCTGAAGTTCCTCTGGGAGTGGTACCTGGTGCCGCTCGCCGAGGCGATGGCGCCGGGCGTGCGGGCGGCCGTCGAGGAGTTCCGCCCGGACGTGGTGGTCGCCGACCAGCAGGCCTTCGCCGGCGGGCTGGTCGCCGAGTCGGCGGGCGTGCGGTGGGCCACGTCGGCGACCACGACGGCCGAACTCGGCGGCGCGCTGGCCGGGTTGCCCGGGATCACCACCTGGATGGAGACGTGCCTGGAGGGTCTGCGGGCCCGCGTCGGCGGGAGCCCGTCGGTGACCGCCGACCCCCGCTTCTCCCCGCATCTGGTACTCGCGTTCAGCACTCCGGAGCTGGTCGGTGCCCACGCCATGACGAACGGCCCCGTCCACTGGGTCGGCCCGTCGATCGCCCGCCGCCCGGCCGGGTCCGACTTCCCCTGGGACCGGCTGGACCCCGCGCGCGCCACGGTCCTGGTCACCCTCGGCACCGCCAACACCGATGTGGGCGTGCGTTTCCTCACCGAGTGCCTGACCGCTCTGCGCGCCCGGGCGGACCGCGTGCAGGCGGTCGTCGCCGACCCGGGAGGGGTCCTCGCGGCGCAGGCGGACGACGACGACAAGGACGTACTGGTCCGTGCCTCGGTCCCTCAACTCCCGCTTCTCGAACGGGTCGACGCGGTCGTCTGCCACGCCGGGCACAACACCGTCTGCGAGGCCCTGTGGCACGGCGTCCCGCTCGTCGTGGCGCCCATCCGCGACGACCAGCCGGTGGTCGCCGCGCAGGTGACCGACGCGGGGGCGGGCGTCCGGGTCCGGTTCGGCCGGGTCACCGCGGCCAAGCTGGGAGCGGCGATCGACGCGGTGCTCCACGAGCCCGGGTACCGGGTTGCGGCCGACCGTGTCCGTACGGCGTTCCGCGCGGCCGGCGGCACCGGGGCGGCAGCGACTCACCTGGAACGACTGGCCACCGGCGCAGCCCCGAAGGAGACCCCGTGAGCGACGTGAGCAGCGCGCAACAGCCCGAGTCCGGGTCCGAGGCCGGCACCGGCGCCATGCCGGAACCCGCTCCGCCGAGCCGCGCCGACCAGGTCTCCGCCCTGCGGCCCGGGTACGCGGCCGATCTGGCCGAGGGCCTGGACCGCTTCTTCGAGCCCCCGCGCACCACCTGTCCCTGGTGCGGCTCGGCGCGTCTCGAGACCAGGCTGCGCACCACCGACCTCCTCCAGCACAAGCCGGGCCGCTTCGTCCTGGACCGCTGCCAGGACTGCCGGCACACCTTCCAGAACCCCCGACTGAGCGAGGCGGGGCTGGAGTTCTACTACCGGGACTTCTACGACGGTCTGGGCGAGAAGCAGCTCGGCAACACCTTCGCGGGCCGCACTCGTATGTACGAGGAGCGCGCCGAGTCCCTGCTCCCCTTCGCCCCGGCCCCGAAGAACTGGCTGGACGTCGGTACCGGACACGGCCACTTCTGCGAGGCGGCCCGCACGGTCTACGCGGACACCACGTTCGACGGACTCGACTTCACCGACGGCGCCGAACTCGCCGAGCGCGCGGGCCGTGTGGAGCGCGGTTACCGAGGCAGCTTCCCCGAACTCGTCCCGGACCTCTCGGGCCACTACGACGTCGTCAGCATGTTCCACTACCTGGAACACAGCACCCGGCCCGACCTCGAACTGCGGGCCGCGCACCGGGCGATCCGTCCCGGCGGTCACCTGCTGATCGAGGTCCCCGACCCCGACAGCCGCTACGCCCGCCTCCTCGGCCGCTGGTGGCTGCCCTGGCTCCAGCCGCAGCACCTGCACTTCGTCCCCGTCGGGAACCTGCGCGCCCGCCTCACGGACCTCGGCTTCACCGTGGTCGCGGAACAGCACGCCGAACCCCACGACCCGGTCGACCTCCTGGCCGCGGTCTGGCTGGCCCTGGACACGGCGGCGCCCCGTGACGACCTCCCGTGGCTCCCCGGCCCGCCGACCGCCCTGCGCCGCGTCCTGCGCGCCGCCGTCCTGATCGCCGGCATCCCGGCCTTCCTCCTCGGCACGGCCCTGGACCGCCTGGTCGTCAAGCGCCTCTCCCATCGGCTCGGACTCTCCAACGCCTATCGACTGGTCGCCCGCCGGGACTGAACCCGGCTCCCCCTCCATCCCATTGACCCACCTCTGTCGACCCACCCCCATTGAATGCTCTATTCAACATCTCTAACATCACTTGGTGGATGAATTCACCCGCGGCCTCCGGAGGAGAACCCGTGCTTCCACCCTCACGCGTCAGACGTACCGTCGTCGCCCTGCTGCTGGCCGTCGGTCTCGCGGTCCCCGTGGGACACGCCTCGGCGGAACCCCGGCAGAGCGTGCCGCAGGTGTGGCCGACACCCCAGAGCATGCGCACGGGACCGGGTCGGATCACCGTCCCCGACCGGGTGGTGGAGGTCGTCGGCCACGGCACCGACCCCTCGGCCCGGCGGGTCGTCGAGACCGCCCTGCGCGCCGCCGGAGCCGACCGGATCACCACCGTCGACGCCGGTGACCGGCCGCCCGCGGCCGGACTCACCGTCTATCTCGGCGGCCCCGACGAGAACACCGCGACGGGCACGGCACTGAAACGGCTGGGCGCCACCCCGCCGACCGGCCTGGCCTCCGGCGGCTACGTCCTGTCCTCCGGACGGAGCAACGGGCGGGCGCTCCTCGCCCTCTCCGGCGTGGACACCACGGGCACCTTCTACGCGGCCCAGACCCTGCGCCAACTCCTCGGATCCGCACGGGTGTTGCCCGAGGTGACCATTCGCGACTGGCCCACCGCCGCGCTCCGCGGAGTGATCGAGGGTTTCTACGGCACTCCGTGGACCCAGGCCGAGCGCCTGAGCCAGCTGGACTTCTACGGCCGTACAAAACAGAACGTCTACGTCTACTCCCCCAAGGACGACGAGTACCTGCGCGCCCGCTGGCGCAACGCCTATCCGGCCGCCGAACTGGGCCGGTTGAAGGAACTCGTCGACCGGGCCGCCGCCAACCACGTCCGCTTCACCTACGCCCTCTCCCCCGGTCTGTCCGTCTGCTACTCCGCCGACGCCGACGTCAAGGCCCTGACGGACAAGTTCGACTCGCTCTACGCCATCGGCGTCCGCTCCTTCGCGATCCCGCTGGACGACATCAGCTACACCAAGTGGGACTGCGACGCCGACGAGAAGGAGTTCGGCACCGGGGGCGGGGCGGCGGGTGCCGCGCAGGCGCATCTCCTCAACCGGGTCTGGCAGGAGTTCTCAGGGGAACACCCGGACCTGGAACCGCTGGAGATGGTCCCCACCGAATACTCCGACCTCGCCGACTCCCCGTACAAGAAGGCACTGCGGGACAAGCTCGACCCGTCCGTGGTCGTGGAGTGGACCGGCGTCGGCGTCATCGCGCCGACCATCACCGCGGACCAGGTCACGCAGGCCCGCCAGGTGTACGGCCATCCGATCCTGGTCTGGGACAACTACCCCGTGAACGACTACGTCACCAGCCGGCTGCTGCTCGGCCCCTACACGGGCCGGGAGCCGGGAGTCGCGAGCGCCGCGACCGGGGTGACCGCCAACCCGATGGTCCAGGGCGAGGCGAGCCGGATCGCCCTGTTCACCTCCGCCGCCTACCTGTGGAACCCGCACGCCTACGACCCCCGGGCCGCCTTCCTCGCCTCCGTCCGCGACCTCGCCGGTCCCGAAGCGGCTCGATGGCTGCGCGTCTTCGCCGAGAGCAACTACTCCTCCCAGCTCGACACGACGGAGTCCCCCACGCTCACCCGGCTCATCGCCGACTTCCGTAAGGCCTACGAGCAGGACAAGGGCCTGGATGGCGCCGCCGCCCGGCTGACGTCGTACTTCACCGACATGGCCGCGACACCGGCCGAACTGCGCGCCCACCTCGACAACCCCGGCTTCCTCGACGAGACCTCCGCCTGGCTCGACAAACTCGGCCGCTACGGCACCGCGGGGCGCACGGCGGTGGACCTGCTCCTCGCCAACAAGCGGGGCGACACGGACGCCGTCACCACGTACTGGAACGAGCTCAGGACCGAGCGCAAGGAGCTCGACGCGATTCCGCAGCAGGTCTCCCCGGGCGTCATGGACCAGTTCCTCTACACGACGATGCTGGAGAACGCGCCCGACCCCGGCGTCGACGCCTCCTTCGCCCCCGCCTCCCTCTCCTTGAAGCCCGGGGCCTCCGAGACGGTGACCCTCGCCCTGTCCGACAAGCGATCCACATCCGCGAAGACCGTCTCCTGGAAGCTCGACGTACCCGCCGGCGTCACCGCCTCGCCGACCGAGGGCACCGCGACCGTCCCGGCCGGGGGGAGCACCTCGGTCGCCGTCACTCTGACCGCCGTCACGGAAGGGGTCCACTCCGTCGCGGTGTCGGGCACGGGGCTCCTCGACCGCGCGATCCCGGTCCAGGTCACCGACGGCGCGGGCTCGTCCCGCGCGCTGACCGCCAACTTCAGCGGGGCGTCCGTCAGTTCGGTCGACCTGGCCTCCGGCACGAGCACGAACATCACCGTCGGCAACAACCCGGGCGAGGTGGTGGTGAGTTCGGACGGACGCACCGCCTACGCCGCCAACCAGGGCTCGAACACGGTCAGCGTGATCGACGTGGCGAGCGGCACGGTCACCGCCACGGTCGCCGTGGGCCACGTCCCGGCCGGCCTCACCCTCACCCCCGACGGCGACATCCTCTGGGTCGCCAACTACACGGACGGCACGGTCCAGCCCGTGGACACCGGCACCCTGAAGGCGGGCACTCCCGTCACGGTCGGCTCCGGACCGGAGAACATGACGATCACGCCCGACGGCACGACCCTCTACGTGGCGAACATCCACGACAACACCGTGACCCCGGTCGACCTCACCACCGGCACGGCGAAGGACCCGGTCCCGGTGGGTCCCAGCCCCTTCAACGTGGTGGCGGCGCCCGACGGGAAGACGGTCTACGTGTCCAACTCCGGCGGCTCGACGGTCACCCCCATCGACACCGCCACCAACGACACCGAGCCGACGCTCCTGGTCTCGGGCCAGGCCTACGGCCTCGCCCTCTCACCCGACGGCCGCACCCTCTGGATCAGCCCCAGCAACGGCGACTCGGTCACCCCGGTCGACACGGTCACCGGCGCCCCCGGCCCGAGCATCGAGGTCGGCAGGTCCGCCTTCGACGTCGGTCTCGACTGGAACGGCGCCACGGCGTACGTGACCACCGCCGACGGCAACGCCCTGGTACCGGTCGACACCGCGAAGGGCACCACGGGCGCGCCTCTGACGACCGGGGCGTATCCGCTCGCCGTCGCGCTGACACCCGTACCGGTGAAGCAGTAACAGGACGGTGGCCGGGGCCCATTGCCGACCCCGGCCACCATTCCGTACGACGGCTCAGCTGGCGGTACGCCGGATCCGGCCCGCGTACCGCTTCTCCAGCTCCAGGTTGCCCTCGAAGCCGCCGGGCACGTTGGCCGAGACGTACACCGGAGGATTCTCCCCGGCGGCGAGGAGCAGGGCGGAGGCCTCCGCGACCGCCATCTGGACCAGCATCACGCCGGTGAGCGTGGACAGGGCGGACACCGCGCCGCCGTTCGGGAGTTCCAGGAGGGCGTCACCGCGGGGGGCCGCGTTGTCGAGGACGACGTCGGCGAGGTCGGCGAGCTTCTTGCCGCTCGGGTGGCCGGCGGGGACCGCCCGGGTGTGGGTGAGGGAGGTGATGGCCAGGATCCGGTGGCCCTGCTCCTTGGCGCGCAGGGCCATCTCGACGATCACGTTGTTGACGCCGGAGTTGGAGATGACGACGAAGAGGTCCCGGGGATGCGGGGCGGCGAGGTCGTAGAGCCGCGCGGCCACACCGGCCTGACGTTCCAGCAGCGGGTCGTCGAGGACGGTGGGGTCGTCGCCGCCGTACAGGACGAGGTCGGCGATGCTCAGCCGGTTCGTGGGCACCAACCCCCCGGCACGGCCCGCGAGTTCGAGGACGATCGCCTGCGAATGGCCGGTGCCGAAGGCCTGTATGACGCCGTTTGCGCGGATGGTGTCGGCGATCAGTCCGGCGGCACGGGCCACGTCCTCGCGGGCGGACTCGGTGATGTGCTGGAGGACGGCCAGGCTCGCGCGCGCGAACCCCTGGGCGCTGACGGACTCGACGGACACGCGACACTCCCCTGCTGATGGATTGAACCACCCTATACATCTCAAGAGGTGAATCAATAAATCACGTACGGTCCTGGTATTCAATCCGCCCCATGAACGGTGGCTGATACATTCTTCCCATGCCTCCGACGGACGTCACCACTCTCATCCGCACCGAGCTGCCCCGGCTGGCCGGCTCCCTGCGGAAGGTCGGCGAGCTGATCCTGGAGGATCCGGCCGCCGTCACCCACTGCTCGGCCGCGGAGCTGGGCCGCCGCACCGGCACCTCCCAGGCCACGGTGACCCGGTTCTGCCGCGCGATCGGTCTCGACTCCTACCAGCACCTGTTGATCGAGCTCGCCCAGGAGCGCGGCCGCGGCCAGGCCTCCGACTGGGGCACCGCCGAGATCGGCCCGGACATCTCCCCCGACGACGACCTCGAGCGGGTCGTCCAGGTCGTGGGCAGCGCCGATCTGCGCGCGGTCCAGCAGACCATCGACCGGATCGACCTCGACGCGATCGAGCGCGCCGCCCAGGCCATGGCCCGCGCCCGCCGGATCGACGTGTACGGCGTGGGCGGCAGCGGCGCGGTGGCGCAGGAGACCGAGACCCGGCTGTTCCGCATCGGCTGCACGGTCCGCGGCTGGACCGAGGTGCACGCGGCCAGCACCTCCGCCGCCCTGCTCACCCCGGCGGACGTCGCCATCGCCATCTCGCACTCCGGGGCGACCCGCGAGACCATCGAGCCGTTCGAGCTCGCCAACGAGCGCGGCGCCACGACTGTCGCGATCACCGCCGACCCCCGCTCGCCGCTCGCCCGCGCCGCCGACATCCGGCTCATCTCCTCCACCTCCGAGAGCAGCTTCCCCACCGGCATCATCGGCGCCCGGCACTCCGTCCTGGTCCTCATCGACTGCCTCTACGTCCGGGTAGCCCAGCTCACCTACCAGCGCGCGAGCTCCACGCTCGCGCTGACCGACCACATCGCGGGGCGACACACGGTGAAGAACCGGCGCGCGCGCTGAGGGTCGCGGCTCGCGCGGCCGAATGTGTATGGATGAACCACCGGAATTACACAACGATGGTTGTTTGAATCATCGTTCCGGTGCCACGATGGGGTTTCGCCGAGCATCCTCGTAGGAGCCCCATGCGCGTGTCCTGTGTCGAGTCGACCGAGCTCTTCGTCGGAACCACCGAGCAGCCGCGCCAGGTGGTGGCCGTCGAGCTGAGCCACACCCCCGGCCGGACGGTCCGGCTCACCATCGAGGGCCCCGGCGTGCACGGCACCGTGGACGCCACGGTGACCGAGGACGGCACCCTGCGCGCCGAGATACCGGTGACCGCCGATCTGGCCGTCGGCGAGCGCCGCGCGATCACCGTCACCGCCGCCGACGGGGACCAACTCGCCCGCCACGCAGGCGAGTTCGTCGCCGCGGAGCCCGGCTGGACGATGTTCATGGTCAGCCACTTCCACTACGACCCCGTCTGGTGGAACACCCAGGCCGCCTACACCGAGACCTGGGACGTCCGCGACGACCCCGCCTCCACGGGCCTGCCCGCCCGCCCCTTCGGCTACCGCGGCGACTCCGGCATGAGCCTGGTGCGGGCCCACTCCGACCTGGCCCGGCGCGACCCGGCGTACACCTTCGTGCTCGCCGAGGTCGACTACCTCAAGCCCTACTGGGACGCCTTCCCCGAGGAGCGCGCCTTCCTGCGTGAGCTGATCCGCACCGGACGCGTCGAGGTCATGGGCGGCACCTACAACGAGCCGAACACCAACCTCACCGGCGCCGAGGCGACCGTACGCAACGCGCTGTACGGCGACGGGTTCCAGCGCGGGATCATGGGGGCGTCCCCCGAGACCGCCTGGCAACTGGACGCGTTCGGGCACGATCCGCAGTTCCCGGGGCTGATGGCGGACGCGGGGGTCACCTCCAGTTCGTGGGCGCGCGGGCCGTACCACCAGTGGGGACCGACGATGTCCGTGTTCGGCGAGGCGCCGCGCGACCCCGGCCGGATGCAGTTCCCCGCCGAGTTCGAGTGGATCGCGCCCTCGGGACGCGGACTGCTGACCGCGTACATGGTCAACCACTACGCCGCCGGCTGGGTGATCGACAGCGCGCCCGCCCTGCCCGAGGCGGAGGCCGCGGCCCTCAAGCTGTTCAAGGGGCTGAAGAAGGTCGCGCTCACCCGGAACGTGCTGCTGCCGGTCGGCGGGGACTACGCGCCGCCGTGCCGGTGGGTGATGGACATCCACCACGACTGGAACGACCGGTACGTGTGGCCGCGGTTCGTCAGCGCCGTCCCCCGGGACTTCTTCGCCGCCGTCCGTGCACAGCTCGACGAGGAAGGCCGCAGGGCCTCCCCGCAGACGCGGGACATGAACCCGATCTACACCGGCAAGGACGTCTCCTACATCGACACCAAGCAGGCCCAGCGGTACGGCGAGGCCCTGCTCGCCGACGCCGAGGCCTGGGCGACGCTCGCCTCGCTGGTCACCGGCCACCCCTATCCCGACGCGGCCCTCGACAAGGCGTGGCGGCAACTCGTCTACGGCGCCCACCACGACGCCGTCACCGGCTCCGAGTCCGACCAGGTCTACATCGACCTGCTCACCGGCTGGCGGGAGCTGTACGACCTCGCCGAGACCGTGCACGCCGACGCGACCCGGGCCCTCGCCGGCCGGGTGGCCCCGGGCAGCGGCCCCGACCTGGTGGTCTTCAACTCCGCGACCTGGCAGCGCCGGGACGTCCTCACGGTCGAGGACCCGGGCCTGGTCCCCGTGGACGACGCCCTGCGTCCGCTGCCCGCCGTCCGGGAGGGCGACGGCCGGCTCAGGGTCGTCGTACCGGAGGTGCCGGGCATGGGACTCAAGGCGCTCCCCCTGGCCGAGGGGTCGGTGCCCGGGTGGACGCCCGGCGAGGGAACGACCATCCGCAACGAGTTCTACGAGGTGACGGTCGACCCCGGACGCGGCGGCGCCGTCAGCGGCCTGCGCGCGCTCACCGAGGAGGGCGGCCGGGAACTGCTGCGCCCCGGCGACATCGGCAACGAGCTCGTCGTCCAGGAGGAGTACCCGCGCCACCCGCACTTCGGCGAGGGCCCCTGGCACCTCACGCCCACCGGCACGACCGCCGCCCGCAGCCGGGACGTGAGCGCCGAGGTCGAGGTCGAGCACTCCCCCGCCGGATCGCGGATCACCGTCCGCGCCGACCTCGGGCTCTTCCGGTACACCCAGCGGCTGACGCTGTGGGCGGGCGTCGACCGCCTCGACGTCACCACGACCGTCGACGGCTACGACGGCGCCGACCGGCTGATCAGGGTGCGCTGGCCCTCCGACGTACGCGGCGGACTGCCGGTGCACGAGGTGGCGGACGCCGTCATCGGGCGCGGGTTCGGGTTCGTCGAGGTGGACAGCGAGCAGTTCCCGTGGACGCTGGACAACCCGGCCAACACCTGGTTCGGGCTGGGCTCCACCGCCCGGGTCGCGGTCCACGACGACTCCGGTACGTTCCTCGGTCACCGTTCGATCGGTGTCGCGGAGCTGGTGTACGCGGACTGGGGCGCCGCCGGTGACCTCGGTACTCCGCTCGCGGCGGCCCTGGTGCGCGCGGGTGTCACCGCGACGTCGACCATCGCGGGCGGCCCCCGTTACGGCGACCTGGAGATCGACTCCAACCTCCCCGACATCCGGATCGCCGTCGGCGGCCCCGACCGCAACCCGGTGGTCGAGGAGGCCCTCGGCTGGGATCCGGCCGCCGGACGCGAACTCGCACGGCAGCTGGCCGAGCGGGGGGTGGCGGCCGTGTGGGTCGCGCCGCGCGCCTCGCTGCGCGAGGAGTGGGTGCCCGGGGCCGACCTGCGCGACCTGGAGCGGCTGCCGCTGCTCGTGGTGGCGGGGGCCCGGCACGAGGACGACGCCAAGGCGGTCGACACGCTGATCGCCGACCTGGACGACTTCAGCGTCACGGCCACCGCGGCGGGCGGCGGTGAGGCGCTGCCTCCGGGCGACGCCTGGGACGGACGCGGCTTCGCCGTCCTGAACCGGGGCACGCCCGGCTGCGTGGTCACCGCGTCGGGCGACCTCTACCTGTCCCTGATGCGGTCCTGCACCGGCTGGCCGTCCGGCATCTGGATCGACCCGCCGCGCCGCACGGCCCCCGACGGCTCCGCCTTCCAGCTCCAACGCTGGTCCCACACCTTCGAGTACGCCGTCGTGGCCGGCGAGGGCGACTGGCGGGAGCTGCGACTGCCCGCGCGGGGACACGAGTTCAACCATCCGCTGACCGCCCGGCGGCGGGACGCGGAGACGGCCTCCGTGCTGCCCAGGACCGTCTCCCTGCTCACGCTGGAGCCGGCCCGCGAGGTCCTCCTCGACGCGCTCAAACCGGCCGGCTCCCCGCTCGCCCGAGGCAGCGTGGTCCCCGTCGAACCGCAGGGCGGAGTCGTCGTCCGGATGCACGAGGTGAACGGGCGGCCGGTTCGGGCACGGCTGCGGGGTCCGGCGCGATGGCTGGACGGCGCCCGGGCGGACGTCCTGGAGAGGCCCGGGGAGCCGCTGGCGCCGGACGGGGAAGGCGTGCTGGACGTCCCGCTGACCGGCTTCGAGGTGGCGACGGTCCTCGGCACGCCCGCGGTGGACACCGAACCGTCCCCGGGCCCCTCGGTCGCGGCCCACGAGCCCGCCCAGCCCGTCCACACCCGTTACTGGCTGCACAACTCCGGGCCCGCGCCCCGCGGCAACCTGCCCGTGGCCGTCTACCTCTCCCCCGCCGCGCTGACCGCCTCCGGTCCCGTCACCGCGACCGTCCGGGTCGGCTCGGAGCTGACCGACGCGCCGGCGCGGGGCACGGTGACCTTCGAGGTGCCGCCCGGCTGGTCCGCCGAGCCCGCCGAACTGCCGTACGCGCTGGGCCCGGGCGGGTTCAGCCTCGGCGAGGTCACGGTGACCCCGCCGCCGGGCGCCGAGCCGGGCCGGCACTGGCTGGCGGCCCGGCTGTCGTACGGCGGGCAGACGTACGAGGACGTCGTGGCGCTGGACGTGCCCGACGGGCACACCGGACCGACGCTGGTGTCCCGGCTGGGCGTGGAGCGGGTCACCGTGCGCCGGGGCGAGCGCGCCCGGGTGCCGGTGACCGTGCGGAACCCCACCCGGGGCCCGGTGAGCGGGCAGTTGTGGGCGCTGTCGTCGTGGGGCACCTGGGCGGGGGTTGGGCCCGGCTGCCAGGGGTTCACGGTGGACGGCGGGCAGGAGCTGGAGTGCGTGATCGAGGTGGACGGGTCGGCGGTGCCGCCGGGGGCGTACTGGCTGCTGGCGAAGGTCGCCTGGCACGGGTCCGTCGCCTACACGGAGGCGGTCACGCTGGAGGTGACGCCATGAGCCCTCCGACCGGGCACGCCGCCGTGGTGGACGGCGCCGCGATCAGCAGGGACCGTGTGGACGCCCTCCTGCGGGCGGTCCCGCCCCGCGACCGCGAGACCCGTCCCGAGGCCATCGCCCGTGCCGAACGGCAGCGGCGGCGCTGGGCCACCCAGGTCGTGGTCACCGACGAACTCGCCCGCCGGGCCTGCGCGGACCGGGGGCTCGCACCCCCGGCGGAGGTGTCGCCGGAGGTGCTCGCCGTGGCCGAGGACGACGTGGCCGACCTTGGCAGCATCGTCGCGGCGGCGCTCGCCCACTCCCCGGCGGCGCGGCTGCTGCTGGCCGAGCTGGAGGCCGGGCAGGACGTGCCCGAAGCGGCGGTACGGGACTACTACGACCGCAACCGGGACCGCTTCCTCACCCCGGAGGCGCTCAGGCGCGGGGTGGACCCCTTCGGCGGGGCGTCCGAGGAGGACTTGCTGCCGTACCAGGAGGTCCGCGAGGGGGTCGTGGGCGAGCTGCGGCGGGCGGCGGGCCGACGGGCCTTCTTCGACTGGCTGGACCGGGCGCGCGCGGGTGTGGTGTACGCGCACGGGCACGAGCACCCGGGCGATCCGTCGCATCCGGACCACGAGCACCGGCACTGATCTCGTACGGAACCGAAAAGCAACACGGAAACCATTGACCTCCGATGAATTCTGGTCCACCTTTTCATCAACCAGAGTCGAAGTTGGTTCATTGAGCCAGCCACATCCTGACTCGCCCGGTCGCAGGAGGGCCCACCACATGCGCGCAAGAAGACTGACCCGCACCCTGACCTGTATCGCCGCCCTGTCCCTGGCCGCCGCCGGCTGCGGCCTGTCCGGCGGTTCGGACAGCGGCGACTCCACCGCCGGCGGCTGCAAGGTCGACAAGGGCAACGTCGGGTCGGGGAAGCTCACCGGCGACGTCAAGGGCCAGATCACCTTCCAGACGACCAACCTGAAGAAAGACTTCGGGGACTTCTTCAACGGAGTGATCAAGGACTTCGAGAAGGCCCACCCCGACGCCAAGGTCAAGTGGATCGACGATCCCGGCGACAACACGTTCACCCAGCGCACCGTCGCCGACGCCCAGGCCTGCACCCTGCCGGACGTCCTCAACCTCAACGCCGAGACGGCGACCAGCCTCACCAAGGCGGGCTACCTGCTCAACCTGGGCGTCAAGGACCCCGACTCGGCCAAGCCGTTCGTCCCGGCGTTCTGGAAGTCCAGCACCTTCAAGGACGCCTCGGGCACCTCGGCGCACACCGTCCTCCCCTGGTACACCGGCGGCATCCTGCTGACGTACAACACCGATCTGCTGAAGAAGGCCGGTGTCGATCCCGCGAAGCCGCCGACGACCCTGTTCGGGCTGTTCGCCGACTACGAGAAGGTCGCCAAGTCGGCCAAGGGCGAGTACTACGCGACGATGGCCAACCCGATCTGGCGGATACCGGCCGACTTCGACCAGATGAACATCAAGACGCTCTCCGCCGACGGCAAGTCCGCGGTGTTCGCGAACGATCCGCGGACCACCCAGTGGGTCGCCTGGATGGCGAAGCTCTACAAGGAGGGCGCCATGCCGAAGGACTCGCTGTCCTCCAGCAACGACCCCTCCACCCTGTACAGCCAGGGCAAGGTCGCCTACGGCTCTACGAACCCGAGCTTCGTGCGCTTCGTGAAGCAGAACAGCCCGTCGGTCTACGACAAGACCGGCGTCGGTCAGCAGCCCTACGACCAGCTCGGCCACGTCACCGCCGCCCCGCAGTACATCGGGGTCGCCTCGACCAGCAAGCACGCCGCCGCCGCCCTCGCGTTCGGCGAGTTCCTCACCAACGCCGAGAACCAGACGGCCTGGTGCAAGGACCCGAACGTGGTGATCTTCCCGACGACCACGACCTCTCTCAACGACCCGTTCTTCCAGAACGTGACCGGCAGCGACCCGTTCTCCGAGGCCCGCAAGCTCGTCGCCGAGCAGCTGAAGACGACCACGGCCTACCAGACCAACCTCTCCCCGGCCGTGCAGAACGCCATCGTCTCCCAGGTGCAGCTGGCGATGCAGGGCAAGAAGAGCCCCGAACAGGCCGTGAAGGACGCCCAGGAGAAGGCCAACGAGCTGCTGAAGCAGGCAGGCTGACGGTGACGGCACAGATCACGAACCCGGTGTCCGTGCCCGGTGCGGAGGCCACGGCCTCCGTGCCGGGCCCGGCCCCGTCCCGCATACGACGCATCTCCCGGGCGGTGCTGCCCGGCCCCGCTCCCGGTGCCAACGGCGCGGCGATGTACCGCCGTTGGTGGCTGCCCTGGCTGTGGACCGCTCCCGCGATCGGGTGCGCGGTCATCTTCGGGGTGTTCCCGTTCCTCAACACGCTCCTGCTGTCGTTCACCAACGCCAAGCCGCTCGGCGGCGCCGCGAGCTTCGTCGGGCTGGACAACTACACGCGGATGCTGGACGACTCCGACTTCTGGCTGGCGACCCGCAACAGCATCCTGTACGCGCTGATCGTCGTACCGCTGATGGTGCTGCTGCCGCTGCTGCTGGCCGTCCTGGTGGAGAAGAACCTGCCCGGCATCGGGTTCTTCCGGTCGGCCTTCTACACGCCGGTGCTCGCCTCGAGCGTGGTCGTGGGTCTGAGCTGGCAGTGGCTGCTGGCCGACGACGGGCTGGTCAACACCTGGCTGGAGAAGGCCCATCTGATCAGGGACGCCATCCCGTTCCTGTCCGACTCCTGGCTGATCCTGCTGTCCGCGATGGGCCTGACGCTGTGGAAGGGCCTCGGCTGGTACATGATCTTCTACCTGGCCGCGCTCGGGAACGTGCCCAGGGAACTGCACGAGGCGGCGTCCATGGACGGCGCCGGCGCGGCCCGCCGCTTCTGGCACATCACCGTGCCGGGCGTCAGGCAGGCCATGATGCTCGTCGGCACGCTCACCGGCATCGGCTCGCTGCGGGTGTTCACGGAGATCTACATGCTCGGCAGCTCCACCGGCGGCCCCGGCGGCGCCGACCGCACCCTGCCCTTCTACATCCGGGACGTCGGCCTGGACCCCCTCACCGGCAACGCCGGTTACGGCTCGGCGGTCAGCGTGGCCCTGTTCCTGCTGACGCTCGGGCTGACCCTGGTGGCGCAGCGCCTGACGAAGGAGGACGACGCATGACGACCGCCGCTGTGGCCAAGCGCCGCCGCCTGATGCCCCGTTGGCGGGACTACGGCCGCCCGCGCGAACTGATCGTCCGTTACCTGCTGTTGATCCTGGTGCTCGGCATCACCGTCGGCCCACTGGTCTGGCAGTTGCTGGCCTCGCTGAAGAGCACCGGCGAGGACGTCTTCGGGGCGAACGCCTCCCTGCTGCCGCAGCACCCGACCCTGCGGGCCTACCGGACGGTCTTCGAGCAGGTGCCGGTGGCCACGTACATCAGGAACAGCCTGATCGTGGTCGCCCTGTCGGTCACCAGCCAGCTGGTGTTCTCCACCACGGCCGGCTACATGCTCTCCAAGCCCGGCTGGAAGGGCCGCAAGGCGGTCTGGGTCGTGCTGGTCGCCTCGATGATGTTCCCCTTCGAGTCGATCATGGTGTCGCTGTTCCTGAGCATCCGCGACCTGGGGCTGATCGACAGCCTGGCGGGCGTGTGGCTGCCCGGGTTCGTCGGTGCCATCAACGTCCTGCTGATGCGCGGCGCGTTCCTGGCGGTGCCGCGCGAGATCGAGGACTCGGGCATGCTCGACGGCGCGAACGAGTGGCAGCGCTTCCGGCACCTGTACCTGCCGTCCGCGTGGGGCGCGATCCTGGTGGTCGTCATCAACACCTTCATCAGCGCCTGGGACGACTTCCTCTGGCCGCTGATCGTGCTGCGCTCGGAGAACCACATGACGCTCACGCTGGGCCTGTCCCGGTTGCAGAGCTCGTCGTTCGGCTACGACCAGCGGATGGTCATGGCCGGGTCGGTGATCTCCGTGATCCCGGTGCTGGTGCTGTTCGTGATCACACAGCGGTGGTTCTACAAGGGTGTCTCGTCGGGGGCCGTCAAGCTCTGAGGTCCAGCACGACGGGCACGGCACTCAGCGCGGCCCGGGCCGACTCCGCGACGCGGATCTCGACGGTGTCGGCCCGCTCCGGTCGGTCTGCTTCGAGGGTCATGGTGACCGTACGGCGCTCGCCCGGCGCGAGGCCGACGCCCTCGAACGCGCACAGTTCGAGGGTGCGCGGCCAGACGGACGTGATCAGGCGCCTCAGATAGACCTGCACGACCGTACGCCCGTACCGCTCCCCGGTGTTGGTGACATCGACCTCGACCGTGTGGCCCGACAGGCGCGGCGGGCCGTACGCGAAGCTGGTGTACGACAGTCCGTGGCCGAAGGAGTAGCGCGGCTCGGCGCTCTCGTCGACGTAGGAGCCGTACTCGATGTCCTTGTGGTTGTAGTAGACGGGGAGTTGGGCCGCCGAGCGCGGGACGGAGACGGGGAGCCGGCCGGTCGGCTCCGCGATGCCCAGCAGCACCTCGGCGAGTGCCTCGCCGCCCCACGGACCGGGGTACCAGGCGGTGAGCAGCGCCGCCGCGGTGTCGGGTACGACGTGCGGGCGTCCCTGGATCAGTACGACCGCCGTCGGTGTGCCGGTCGCGACGACCGCGTCCATGAGCGCGTACTGGGCGGCACCGAGCCGCAGCCCGGCGAGGTCCACGCCCTCGCCGCAGGTCATCTCGGACACGGCTTCCCGTGCCGCCCCGTTGGCGGCGAACTCGGTGTCCGGGGTGCGGGCGCTGCTGCCGCCCAGCACGAGCACGGCCAGGTCGGAGGCGGCGGCCGCGGCGACCGCCTCGGGGATGCCGGAGAGGTCGCCGCCGGTGAGCGCGCAGCCGTGGGCGTGCCGGATGTCGACGCCGGGCGGGGCGAGTCGCCGTAGCCCGTCGAGCACACCGGCGCCCGCGCCGGGGCGTTGCGGGGCGGTGTAGTCGCCCAACTGGTGGGCGAAGCCCGCGGATTGTGGTCCCAGGACGGCGATACGGGAGACGCTCGGCGCGACGGGCAGGGCGCCGCCGTCGTTGTGGAGGAGGGTGATCGCGGCCCGGGCGAGGGCCGTGCTCAGGTCCCTCCCCCCGGCCGGGAAGGACGCTGTGGCGCCGGTCTGTTCGAACAGGCCCAGACGGAACTTGAGGCTCAGTACCCGGGAGACGGCCGCGTCCAGGGTGTCCACGTCCACCAGTCCGCGCTCGACCGCCTCCTCCAGGTGGGTGAAGCCCTCGTCCCAAAGGCTCAGATCGACACCGGCGTTGAGAGCGAGGGCGCCCGCGGACACCCTGTCGCCGGTGACGCGGGCCAGCCGGTCCACGGCGAGGCCGTCGGCCATGACGAGTCCGTCGAAGCCCCAGCTGTCCCGCAACAGCCCGGTGAGCAGGGCCCGGTTGCCGGAGCAGGGCATCCCGTCGACCTCGTTGTAGGCGGCCATCACGGCGGCGGCTCCGGCGCGGACGCCGGCGCGGGCGGCGGGCAGGTGGATCTCGTGGAGTTCACGGGGGCCGACCTCGGACTCGGCGGAGTTGCGACCGCCGACGGTGGCCCCCTGCGCCGCGAAGTGCTTGAGGACCACGGGGGCCTTGTCGGCGGCGAACCGCTCGGCGGATTCTCCCTGCATGCCCCGCACCAGCGCCTCGGTGAGCCGGGCGGCGAGGTACGGGTCCTCGCCGAAGCACTCCTCGGTGCGGCCCCAGCGCGGGTCGCGGGCGATGTCGAGGGCGGACACCAGGGCCACGTGGCCGCCGCGGGCGCGGAGTTCGGCGGCGGCGTGGGCGGCGGCACGCTCGTACAGGGCGGGGTCCCAGCCGGCGCCCACGGCCAGGTTGACGGGCAGGACGGTGCCGTCGAGGGCCATGTGGCCGTGCGGCACCTCCTCCACGAACAGGGCGGGGATGCCCAGCCGGCTGTGCTCGACGACATGCCGCTGCACCAGGTCGGCGAGCGCGGCGCCGTCCGCCGTGCCCGGACCGTTGGTGTGGTCGACGCCGGACCAGGCGTCGGCGCGCTGGAGTCCGTACAGGGCGCCCAGGCCGGCGAAGCGCTCGGTCTCGGCGTACAGGGCCTCGGTGAGTTCGAAGCGGCCGTCGGGGGTCCGGCGGTAGGCGTCCCAGCCGTACATCCGCTGGTTGAGCTGACCGACCTTCTCGCGCAGGGTCATCCGGGAGAGCAGGTCGCTCACGCGGGCGTCGAGAGGGGCGGCGGGGTCGCGGTAGAGCGGGGTGGTTTCGTCGGACGGCTTCGGAGCGTTCAACCGGCACCTCTGTGGGCGAGGTGGGCGACGCAAGCGAGGGCCACGGCGCCCCGGGAGCCGTCGGCGACCCAGTCGAGGGTCAGGCCGAGTGCGTCCAGGCGTGTGGTCAGACGGGGTGTGAGCGGGCCGTCGGGGCCGAGGAGACCGCCGGTGGCGACGATCCGCTCACCGGGGTTCGGTTCCAGCGCCCGTACGGTCTCGGTCAGCAGGCCGGCCGCCTCGTCCAGAACGGCCTGCGCCACGGTGTCCTTCGCGGCGGCCGCCTCAGCCACCAGGGGGGCGAACCGCGCGAGCCGGATCGGGGGCTCGGCCATCACGGCGGGAAGCAGGTGCATGCGGTAGGCCTCGCGTGCGGCGCGGGTCCACCGGCCGCTCGGCACCACCTCGTCCGGAAGTCCCAGAGCCCGCCCGACGCTCTCCGCCAGCACGGTGGCCGGCCCCCGTCCGTCCGCCGTCCGCAACGCGGCCCGTACCGCCGCCCGTCCGATCCAGAAGCCGCTGCCGTCGTCGCCGAGCAGCCAGCCGTCGCCGTCCACGGTGGCCGTGGCGTGCCGGTCGGTGATGCGCATGGCGACCGCGCCGGTGCCGGCCACCAGCGCCAGTCCGTCGGCCGGGGTGCCGGGCGCGGCGGCGAAGGCGGCCTCGATGTCGCTGCAGATGCCGACCGGCCCGGCCGGGACGCCCAGCCGTCGGAGCGCCGCGGTGAGGGCGGACCGGGCGTTGACGTGCCCCGGGTCGTCCGGGGACGCCGCCGTGGCGCCCGCGAAACCGCCGACCACGGAGACGACGCTGCCCCGCAGCCGCTCCGGGACCGCGTCGGCGACGGCTTCGGCGAGGTGGTCGGTGAGCTGCGGCACCGGCACGGTCAGCGCGTTGCCCGGCCCGGCCGCGCCCTCGCCCAGCAGGGGCCCGGAGGCATCGGCGCCGGCCAGCACGGCACGCGTGCGGGTGCCGCCCGCGTCGAGGCCCACGACGAGTTCCTCGCCCAACGTCTGGTTCAAATCATTGCCCATCGATGACTATGGTGGTTGATACATTCGTGCAGGACAAGCCCGGACCCGAGGAGGATCCCATCGACACGCTCCGCTTCGGCGTCAACTACACGCCCCGCCGCGGTTGGTTCCACTCCTGGCACGACTTCGACCCCGCGCACGCGCGCGAGGACCTGGAGCAGATAGCCGGGCTCGGCCTCGACCACGTCCGGGTCTTCCACCTCTGGCCGCTCCTCCAGCCCAACCGCACGCTCGTGCGTACCGCCGCCGTGGACCAGCTGGCGCGGCTCGTCGATCTGGCCGCCGAGGCCGGTCTGGACGTCCTCGTGGACGGCGTGCAGGGCCATCTGTCGAGCTTCGACTTCTACCCGGAGTGGACCCGCGCCTGGCACCACCGCAACGTGTTCACGAACCCGGAGGCCATCGCGGCACAGGCCGAGCTGCTGCGCACCCTCGGGCACGCCCTGGCCGACCGCCCCAACCTCCTCGGACTCCAGCTCGGCAACGAGCTCAACAACATGGTCGAGCACAACCCGGCGACGGCCCAGGAGGTCGACCACTACCTCGACACCCTGCTGGCCGCCGCCCGTGAGGGCCTGCGCCCCGGCCAGTTGGCCACGCACTCCGCGTACGACGCCGCCTGGTACGGCGACGACCACCCCTTCACCCCCGAGGCCTCGGCCCGCAAGGGCGACCTGACCACCGTGCACCCGTGGGTGTTCTCCGGCGACTGCGCCCGCCGCTACGGCCCTGGCTCCCCGCAGGTGCTGCACCTCGCCGAGTACGGCACGGAACTGGCGAAGGCGTACGCCGACGATCCGGCCCGGCCCGTCTGGGTCCAGGAGACGGGCGCGCCCGAGCCGCACATCCCGGCCGCCGACGCGCCCGGGTTCGCGGAGGCGACGGTGCGGAACGCGGCCGGGTGCACGGGTCTGTGGGGCGTGACCTGGTGGTGCTCCCACGACGTGGACCGCGCCCTGGCCGACTACCCGGAACTCGAGTACACCCTGGGCCTGTTCGACTCGGCGGGCCGCGCCAAGCCGATCGCCCGGGCCCTCGCCGCCGCCGTCGCCGACCTGCGCGCCGAGCCGCCCGCACCCCAACCGCGCGAGACCGCCCTGGTCCTGGACTGCACCCCGGCCACCCGTTCGGTGTCCGGTCCGGGCGGCGCGTACTTCGAGGCGTGGATGCGTCTGCGCACGGAGGGCACCCGCCCGGCGGTGGTCCTGGCGACCCGGGCCGACGACCCGGAACACCTGGCCGCGCGCGGGATCAAGGAGGTCGTACGCCTTTCTTGAGCGCCGGCCACGAGGCCCGGCCACGCGGGTGCGCGAGCGATCGCGCATCCGCTCTCTCCGTCTGATTCCGCGGGCTCGGACGCCCTGCTCAGCTGCCCGGCTCAGCGGCCCTGCGGACTCAGCCGACCGACCGCGCCGACGCCCGTCAGGACCTCCGCCACCGCCCGCAGGTTCGCCCGCCCCCGGCCGTACGAGCACAGCGCGTCGCCGTCCGGCAGCCCGGTGGCCACCCGTATCGCGTCCGGCCGTCGGGCCAGCAGGGCGCCTTGCAGGTGCCGCTGCCAGGGGTGCAGGTCGGCGTCGCAGGTGGCGACGATCAGGGGCGCGCCCTCGGAGACGCGGGCTGTCCCGTCGGCGAGGGAGACCGGATCCGCGGCCTCGCCGGTGACGGTGGTGCCCGTGGCGGTGGGGTCGACGGCCCGCAGCTCGCTCAACAGGTCCTCGCCGCCCCAGTTGAGCGCCGGATGCGGCGGCGGGAACAGGTCGACCACGTGGGCGCCTCGCACCGGCCCGAATCCATCCTGTCCGTGAACGGCACGGCGCGCGGCCTCCATCCCGGCCTCCGGGGCCCACGCGGCGACAGCGGTCACCGGCGTCGCGTACCGCTCGGCGAGCCGCCGCACCCGCCCGGCGGCCTCCAGCACGCGCTCCTCGGACAGCAGTCCGGAGTTCAGCGCGCCCAGCAGCGCGTCCCGGCAGGACAGGGTGACCTCCAGATCCGGGACGGCCACGATCACCTGGTCCGCTCCCGCGGCGAGCGCGATCCGGGCCCCGGCCGCCTCGCCGTAGAGGTCCGCGATCGCCTTCATCTCCAGGGCGTCGCTGACCAGCACGCCCTCGAAGCCGAGGTCGATTCGAAGCAGATCGTTCAGGATGCGGCGGCTGAGGGTGGCAGGCCGGTTGGCGTCCAGCTGCGGGAACACCACGTGGGCGCTCATCAGCATCGGCACGCCCGCGGTGATGGCGGCCCGGAAGGGAGCGAGGTCGAGGTCGTCGTACGGGCGCGGGTCGAGGGCGACGTCGTGGTGGCTGTCGGTGAGGGTGCCGCCGTGCCCGGGGAAGTGCTTGGCGCAGGAGGCGATGCCGCGTGCCTCGGTGGCCTCGATCCAGGCCCGCAGATGGCGGGAGACCAGCTCGGGGTCGGTGCCGAAGGCGCGGGTGCGCACGATCGGGTTGTCCGGCTGTCGCTGGACGTCGGCGACGGGTGCGTAGGAGGCGGTGATACCGAGCACGGCCAGATGCCCGGCGAGCGCGTCGGCGCAGCGGGCGGTGAGCCGGGGATCGTCGACGACGCCGAGGGCGAAGTTGCCGGGGACGTCGGGGGCGCCGGCGCCGACCAGGTGGCCGATGCCGCCACCCTCGTTGTCGATTCCCACCAGCAGGTCGGGACGCATGGCCCGCAGGGTGTCGGTGAGGCGTCGCACCTGCTCGGCGTCCCGCACGTTCCGGGTGAACAGGATGACCCCGCCGAGACCGCGGTCGACGAGCCGCTTCAGCGTGTCGGGAACCACCGTGGTCCCCTCGAACCCGGCGACGAGACAGCGGTGGGCGGCCTCGTCGAGGTCGACGGGGAGAGCGGCACTCAGGGACAGGTGCTCGACATGGGTCATCCCGCACATACTCTGGCTCGACCAGCCGAAAGTCAACAGATCGGTGATTCATTGATTCACAAAGAGCGGGGCGAGGAGGACGATTCCGAGGCGCCCGCGTCGTCGAGGCAGCGGCCGGCACCGCACCGTGTGCGACTTGGACACACCACCTCCTCATGCGACACCGGAGCCATTCCGGGCCCGCGCGGCTATTCTGAGGACGCATGGAGGGGGCTTCGGGCACGGGCGCGTTCAGTGAACCACCGTCCTCCGACGGATCGTTCGGGCCGCTGATCGTCGCGCCGCCACCCTCTCCACGGGACGCGCAGGTGGAACTGCCCGAGGAGAGTCCCGACCCGAGCCTGCTGCCCACGATCACGCTGCGGGAGCGCGCGGCGTCCCGGGGTGCCGACCCGGACGGCCTGCCGCTGCCGGCGGGCGAGCTGCTGGCCGGGCAGTACAAGCTGATCCGCAAGCTCGGCTACGGCGGGATGGGCGAGGTCCACCTCGCCCTCGACACCAAGGTCGACCACCGCGAGGTCGCCATCAAGATCCTGCACCCCGAGCGGGCGGCAGTCGCCCTGGTCCGGGAGCGGCGGGCGCTGGTCGATCTCAGCCACGACGACATCATCCGGGTCTTCAACTACGGGCATCATCCCGAGATCGGCGACTTCCTCGTGCTGCAGTACGTGGACGGGCTCACGCTGGAGGAGGTGCGCGCCCGGGCCCAGGCGAACCCGGCCGAGTTCGGCGGCAGCCGCTTCCACGAGTTCGTGCTCGCCTACGGAGTGCGCATCCTCGCCGCGCTGGGCTATCTGCACAGCGACCGGGTGGGCAAGGTCTACGGCGACCTGAAGCCGGACAACGTCATGCACGACGGCACCACGACGAAGATCGTCGACGTGGGGAGCGTCCGCGCGGCCGGTATGCGCGGCCTCACCACGGAGGGCTTTCGCGCCCCGACGGTCGGCCCGGACGGTGAATCCACCGGTCAGGACGACCTGTTCAGCCTGGGCGAGACGCTGCGACGGCTCAGCGGACTCGGCCAGTCGCCGCAGCACCTGGCGGAGCTGGGCGCCCTGGACATGCTCAGGGAGCTGGACGCGTCGGGCACGGTCCCTCAGACGTACGGAATGACGGCACCCGCGCCCCGGGGACTCGGCCTCCTCTCGCTCGCCCGGGTCCTGCACCGCGCGACCCGCGGCGAGGGCGCCGAGCGGTTCGCCACCGCGCACGAGATGGAACAGCAACTGCGGGGCGTGTTCCGGGAGTTACGCTCGCTGCGCACCGGGACGGAGACCTTCGAGCCGTCACCGCTGTTCCTCCAGTCGCCGTACGCCCTCGACGGTGAACTCGGGTCCGCACCGCCCTTGGCCCGCTGGGCAGCGCCGGACACCCCCGTACCGGACGGCCCCGACGCGTACGCGCCGCCGACGCCCGCCGTGGTCGCGCAGCGGCTGCCCGTCCCGCGGCCCGATCCGGACGACGCCCACCACGCGGAGTTGAGCAGACTCGCCGACGCGGCACCCGAGGCGCTGCTCCAGCACACCGTGGACTGGCGGGAGTCCCCGGAGGTCCATCTGCTGCGCTGCCGCGTACAGCTGCGGGTTCCCGGCGCCGCGACCGAGGACGCCGAGCTCGAACTGAGGGCCGCCGAGGCACTGATCGGGCCCGAGCGCGCCCCGTACGACTGGCGGCTCGACTGGCACCGCGGGCTGCTCGCCCTCGGCCGGGACCAGGTGGACGCGGCCTGGTGGCACTTCGACCGGGTCTACGCGGCGATCCCGGGCGAGTACGCGCCCAAGCTCGCGCTCGGGCACTGCGCCGAACGCCTCGGCCAACGGCACGAGGCGCTGACCTTCTACGAGGCGGTGCGGCTGCGCAACCCGTCCCTGGGCAGCGCGACGTTCGGCGCGGTGCGGGCCCGCCTCGCGCTCGGCGGCGAGCGGGCCCGGGACGACGCCGTCCAGGCGCTGGACGCGGTGCCGCAGCACTCGCGGCACCGGACCGCCGCGCGCACCGCCGCCGTACGCGTCGGAGTGGAACACGTGCGGACCTCCGAACACCCCGGCGAGGTGACCGAGCGGCTCCAGGAGGTGCTGGCGCGGCTGGCCCGGCTCTTCCACGCGCACGGGCTGACGGACGAGGAGGCCCGGGTCCGGATGACGGCGGAGGTGTGGGAGGCCGTACGGGACGCGCTCACCCGGGGTGTCCTCGACGCGCCGGGCCTGGTCGCGCTGGCGGCGGGCGCCGACGTACGGCTCGGGCTGCCGTCCGACGACGCCGGACTGCGCAGGGACCTGTCCCGTCTCTACCTCGCCCTCGCCCGGCAGGCGGCCCGGTCCGCCGTCCCCGAGGACGCGGCCGTCGCGGAGACCCTGCTGGACCGCGCCTACGAGGTACGCCCGCTCGCCTTCCGGCACCACAGGGACAGCCCATGGCTCGGAAAGCGGGCCGGCGACTGGCTGCGGACGGTCGCCCGCCCGCCGTCGTCCGCACGGACCACGAAGAGCACCCGGGAGGACGGCGAGTGAGCCTGCCTCACGCGGGCTCCCGCGTCCCGCTGCCCGCACGCCTCCCCCGCGGAGCCCGGGCCGTCTGGGCGGTGGCCGTGCAGATCGGCCGCCTCGTGCGGCGGTATCTGTGGCCGACGGCGGACGGTGTCCGTAACCGCGCGTTCCTGCGGGACCGGCTGGTCGCGCTGCCGCTGCTCGCCGTCGTGGGCTTCTCCGCGTTCGGCTGGGCGCACGCGGAAGTACGCGACGACTCGGCGTTCGTGCGGGACCGGCTGACGCCCGCGCTGGTCGGCCTCGCCGACGCCAGGACCTCGCTGTTCATCGCGCAGGGTGCCGCGGAGAAGAACATCGGCGAGGGCCGGGCCGCGGGGATCGGCGGGCTCGGCGACCGGTACCGGACCCGGGTGACGCGGGCCACGCAGAGCCTGAACCAGGTCATCAGCAGCGGAGCCCTGACCGTGGCCGAGGAGCAGGAGCTGCGCGTGGTGTCCGCGCTGCTGGTGGGCTACACGGGCTATATCGGCCAGGCCCAGGAGCCCGTTGGGGACAAGATCGGGGACGAGATCGGGGACGAGATGCTGCGGGAGGCCGTGCTGGCCTACGCGCGCAGCATGCTCTGCTCGACCCGGCTCGCCCCCACGGCCGGCGGCGGGCACTACCGGTCGTGCGAGGCCACGACCGGTTCGAGCGCGACCGCGATCGTGGACCGGGTGTCCGCTCTGGAGCGGACACTGCGCGAGCGGCTCGCGGACAGGGCGGTCTGGGGCGGGCGCGTGCTCGCCGCCGCCGTGGTCTCCGCACTCGCCCTCGCCCTGTTCGCCGTCGGGCTCTGGCGGACGCTGGACTTCCTGCACCACCGCTTCCGGATCCGGCTGAGCGTCCCGCTGGCGGCCGCCGCCCTGCCCCTGCTCGCGTTACCCCTGCTGACCGTCGACGCGCTGCTCGCCCAGCGAGCGCAGAACGACGCCCTCCCCGTGGCGGACACGCTCGCCGAGCGGACCTCGCCCGACACGGAGGCGGTCGCCGAGGAGCACCCCTTCGCCGCCCCCGACCCGCAGGCCGTCGAGGTCCTGGCCGACCGGATCGACGACGGTCTCGCCGACGGACGGCTCGCCTTCCTGGACGGGGTGGGCCCGTTCGTGATCCCGGCGGGCCTGGCCACGGCCTGCCTCGTCGGCGGCGCCCTGCACACGTACCGCCGCGAGTACCTCGTGGTGGCCCGCCCGGGAGGCGCCGTATGAGAGCCGTCCCGAACCGCGTCCTGCGCACCCTGCTCGCCGCGCTCTGTCTGCTCACCGTGGCCCTCGTGCCCGGCTGCGCCTCGAAGACCCCCGTCCCCCTCGTGGTCCTGGGCCCGTGGACGGGCGTGGAGGGCGACGCCTTCGAGGCGGCCCTGAAGCGGCTCGACGACGGGACGGGACGGACGTACACCTACGAGGGCACCCGATCGCTGCGCGAGACGCTGGTCTCACAGCTGGAGGCCGACGACCCTCCGGACGTGGCGATCCTCAACAGCATCGGCGAACTCACCGAGTACGCCCGTCGCGGCCTGCTGAATCCCCTGCCCGAAACGATGGCCGGGCGCGCGTACCCGCCGTGGGCGCCGACACTGCTCGTGGACGGCAAGCGCGGTACGTACTGGGTGCCGCTCAAGGTCGACCTGAAGAGCCTGGTGTGGAGCAAGCAAGGCGCCTCGGACGCGGCCCCGACCTGGTGCGTGGGCCTGGCCTCGCAGGCCACCTCGGGCTGGCCCGGCACGGACTGGGTCGAGGACATCCTGCTCCACCAGGCGGGCCCGACGCTCTACACGAAATGGGCCGCCGGCAGGCTCAGCTGGCAGGACCCGGCCGTCCGGCGGGCTTGGACGACCTGGGCCCGGCTGCTCGGCAAGCGCACCAACGCGTCGATCAAAAACTCCCTCATCACCTCGTACGAGGGCGCTTCCGGACCGGACGGCCCGGACGGCCCGGGAGCGCCCCTCGGCCTGCTGAACTCCCCCGATTTCGACTGCACGCACGAGCACCAGAGCGCCTTCATCCGATACGTGTACGCGGGCGACGACCTCCGTATGGAGCCGTCGGCCGGCTTCCTGGACGGCCGGGCCGCGTACCGCGACACCTACGAGGTGTCCGGCGACATGGCCGCGGTCTTCAGTGCCGACCCGGCGGCCCAGCAGCTGGTGGAACGGCTGTCGAGCGCGACCGGGCGGGCCCGCTGGCGGGCGGCGGCGGCCCCGGAGGCGCGCCCGCTGTTCCCGGACGCCCCCGGGCCGCCGCCCGCGAACCCGACCGAGCGGAAGATCGACACCCTGCTCACCTCGGGCGCCCGGACCCTGTGCTTCGACGCCTCCGACGTCATGCCGCCCGAGCTGCGGGACGCCTTCCACCGCGCGGTCCTGGAGTTCTTCGGGACCCCTGCCAAGGAGCAACTCGACTTGCTGCTACGGCAGTTGGAGACGGTACGGGCTCAGGTGGCCGAGGAGTCGCCCGCCGACCGCTCGTTCCGCCCGCCGGAGGACCTGTGCGCGTCTCCCGCCGGGTGAGCCGGGCCGCCACCGCCCAGTTGATCCGCCAGGCAGGCGAGGTAGAGGGCCATGGTGGTCCGGTGTTCGCGCAGCGGGCGGCCGGTGAGCTGCTCGATCTTGTGCATGCGGTAGACCACGGTGTTGCGGTGGATGTGCAGGGCCGCTGAGGCCCGGACCAGGTTGAAGCCGCTCTCGCACCAGGCGGTGATGGTGTCGCGGAGCGCCGGCCAGTCCGGCTGGGTCCGCAGTCCGGCCGTGGTGAGCTCGATCAGGCGGTTGCGGGCGGACTGGTTCACTCCCGCCAGGACCTGGTGGACCCGCAGGTCGCTGACGAGCTGGACGGGGGAGCCGCCGGTCAGCCGGGCGCCGAGGCGCAGCGCGTCGCACGCGTCCTGGTAGGAGTCGTGCAGTCCGCCCACGGAGGTGGCCGGCTCGCCGATGCCTGCCCGGGCGGTCAGACCGTCCTGCGCCGCGATGACGTCGACGACCCGGCGGCAGTCGGCGACCAGGGCGGCCGTGGAACGCCGGGCGGGGAGCCGGTGCAGGACGCCGATCCAGCCGGGAGCGGTGCCGGCCACGATGTCCTGGGGGTCGGCGAAGACGTCGCGGACGGTGCGCAGCAGTTCCGAGCGGACCAGCGCCATGTCCCGGCCGGGCGCGCCCGGCCGACGGAGGGCCGTCGCGGGCACGGCCACCTCGAACGCCACCGCGACCCGTCGCAGCCGCAGGTCGACGCCGAGTTCGGCGGCCCGGTACACCAGGAAGTCCCCCTCGACGACCTGGGGGTCGTAGGAGGCGATGTCGGCGAGCAGTTTCTCGGTCGCCCGTTCCGCCAGCAGCCGGGAGCGCAGCATGACCGACTCCCGCAGCAGGATCTCCGTCTGGCGCTTCACCAGCAGTCCGAAGCGCCGGACCTGGGCGGGCGTACCGGTGATGCCGACGGTCCCCACCGCCTGCCCGTCGGTGACCAGCGGCAGGGTGACGCCGGGGCGCACGCCGCGCAGTAGCTGGGCCTGCGAGGCGTTGTGCGTGGCGGGCTCCTTGGTGCGGATGACCTCGACGGACGCCTCGTGGAAGCTGCCGACCCGGCTGCTGTCACCGCTGCCGATGACCATGCCCTCCGCGTCGGTGATCAGCACGTTGAAACCGATGACGGCGGAGGTGTCCCCGGCGATCTCCTGCGCGAGTGACGGGCTCAGCACGAGCGTTCCTCCCGTCCTGGGGCGAGCCGGGCCGGCCGGACTGGTCGCAACGTACAGGGGAACGATCGATTCCGGCCACAACTTCGTACGGAGTGAACGGTGACTCGCGACGGGGCCGCTCCATAACGTATGGCCCCACCACCTCCCCGCCGGGGGCACAGCGCAGTGAACGGCGGGTTCCTTCAGTGCCGATACGGAAGGCCCGTGCCGATGATCCGTGTGCGCTCGCTCGCTCTCGCCCTGTCCACCCTGCTGTCGCTGTCCACGGTCGCCGCGTGCGGTTCGGACAGCGACGCCCCGAAGGAAGTCTCGGCGAAGACCGCCGCGCTGGGCACGCTCACCCCCGGCGTCATCAAGGTCGCCGTGCAGCCGTACGCGCCCTACACCAGCGTCCAGCACGACAAGATCGTCGGCCTGGACGGCGACATCCTCGGCTATGTGGCCAAAAAGCTGGGTCTGCAGGTCGAACCCCAGGTCACGGACTTCGCCGGCATGCTCGCCGGGGTCCAGTCCCGCCGGGTGGACATCACCATCGGCGGTGTCGCCTGGACCGCCGACCGGCAGAAACAGGGCCTGTTCACCGACCCGCCCTACTACTCTCCCCCGGCGATGGCGGTGCGCGACGGAAAGACGTACAAGACCGTCGACGACCTGAAGGGCCGGAACCTGGGCACCGTCGAGGGCTATGTCTGGGTCAAGTCGATCCAGGCCGTACCCGGTGCGAAGCTGCACGCCTACCCGGACGCCAACGGGGTCTTCGACGACCTCGGCGCGGGCCGTGTCGACGTCGGCTTCCTCGACCCGCTGATCATCATCGCGGCGCAGAAACAGCGCCCGGACCTGAAGATCGCCACGGAGTACCTGACACCGCCGACCGCGGCGCAGGTCAAGGCCCAGCCCGCCTACGAGTACTTCCAGCCGTACCAGACCGGCTTCTACCTCCCCAAGAAGGCCACGCGGCTGGAGAAGGCGATCTCCGCGCAGATCGACGCCATGTACACCAACGGTGAGCTGGCGAAGCTCGTCAAGAAGTACGGCGGTGATCCCGAGCAGTTCCTGAAGCCGGCCGCCGATGTCGCCACCGTGCGCCGCGGAGTGGACCGGCCCGCCGACTGGACACCGCCGTCCGTCGCACCCGCCGGTCAGTGAGGGGATGACATGTCCGGTCTCTTCCAGGTCCCGTGGTCCGACTACCGGCCCGACCTGCTCGACGCCCTCGGCCGTACCGTCTCGTACACGGTGGTCAGCTTCGTCGGCGCGGTACTGCTCGGCCTCGCGGTGGCCCTGCTCCGCCTGAGCCGCGCCTGGCCCGCGCGGGCTCTGGCCGCCGTGTACACCGAGGTGTTCAAGAACATCCCGCTGCTGGCCATCATCTTCCTGACGTACTTCGGCCTGGCGTCGGCCGGCGTCCGGCTGGACGTGTTCACGGCCGGCTGCGTCAGCCTCGTCGTCTTCTACGCCGCCTACCTCTCCGAGATCTTCCGCTCCGCGATCGGCGGGGTGCACGCCGGACAGACCGAGGCGGGCGAGGCACTGGGGCTCGGCAGGGCGGGCATCTTCGGCCATGTGGTGCTGCCGCAGGCCGTCCGCCAGGCGCTGCCCGGCACCAACACCATGCTGGTCGACCTGCTGAAGTCCACCTCCCTGCTGGTCACCGTCTCGGCGGCCGAGCTGATGTCCGAGGGACGGCTGATCACCTCGGCCACGTTCCGGGCCCTGGAGGTGTATCTGGTCATCTCCGGCCTCTACTTCGCCCTGTGCTATCCGCTCTCCCAGCTCCTGCTGCTCCTGGAGCGGAAGGTGCGGGCGGGCGTCCCCCTGTCCCCGTGGCGACGACGCAGGGTGCGCGCGGCCCGCGTGCTGCTCGCGGCCGACCTCGGCACGGACATCGCACGGAAGGAGGCGGCGGCATGACCGAGCCCCTCACCACGGCGGAAGCCGTTCCACCGGCCCGCACCGACGCGGTCGTCCGCATCGAGGGCCTGCGCAAGTCCTTCGACGGCCGGGTGGTCCTCGACGACGTGGACCTGGAGGTCGGCCGGGGCCGCATCGTGAGCGTCATCGGACAGAGCGGCGGCGGCAAGACGACCCTGATGCGCTGCGTCAACCTGCTGGAACGCCCGGACCAGGGCACGGTCGAGGTGGCCGGCGAAGTGGTGCACCAGGGCGGCCGGACGGTCTGCCGTGACCTGCCGCGGCTGCGCCGCACCGTCGGCATGGTGTTCCAGCGCTTCCATCTGTTCCCGCACCTCACGGCGGTGGAGAACGTCGTCCTCGCCCAGCGCAGGGCGGGCATCCCGGAGCAGGAGGCGCTGGAGCGCGCCGTGGCGCTGCTGCGCCGGGTCGGCGTGGCCCACCGCGGCCTCGCCCAGCCCGAGCAGCTCTCCGGCGGAGAACAGCAGCGCGTCGCCATCGCCAGGGCGCTGGCGCTGAGGCCCGAGGTGCTGCTCTTCGACGAACCCACCTCCTCCCTGGACCCGGAGGCCACCCGGGAGGTGCTGAGCGTGATGCGCGAACTGGCCGCCGACGGAATGACGATGCTGCTGGTCACCCACGAACTCCCCTTCGCCCGGGAGGTGTCCGACCACGTCGTCTTCGTCGACGGCGGCCGGATCGTGGAGGAGGGCAGGCCGCAGGACGTCATCGACAACCCCGCCCAGGCCCGCACCCGGGAGTTCCTCGCCGCGTTCGGATCCACGTCATGAACGCGGCACCCGGCCCGGCCGGCGCCGGACCCGTCGTGGTCGTGGGGGGCGGTGTCGTCGGCCTGTGCACGGCGTACTACCTGGCGGCGGCCGGGCTGCCGGTCGAGATCGTCGAGCGGCGTGGACTGGGCTCCGGGGTGTCCCGGGGCAACGCGGGCTGGATCTGCCTCAGCCACTCGACTCCCGTCCCCGCCCCGGGTGTCGTCCGCTACGCGCTGCGCTCACTGGGGCGCCCGGACTCGCCGCTGTATCTGCGTCCGCTCCCCGACCCGGCCTTCGTAGGCTGGCTGTGGCGGTTCTGGCGCAGCAGCACACCGGACACCTTCCGGCGGGGCTACGCGGCGATCGCCGAGCTGAACCGCACCACGTTCGACCTCTTCGACGGCCTGCGCGAGGCCGGCGTCGAGACGACCCTGACGCGTCCCGGGATGGTGCACGCCTTCCTGTCCCCGGCCGAGGCCCGCCATCATCTCGCCGTCCAGCGGGAGATGGCCGAGGGCCGCTACCCGATCCCCGACGACGTCGTCACCGGCGACCGGGCCCGGCTGCTGGACGACGCCCTGTCGAGCGGGGTGCGCGCGGCGTACCTCGTCGAGGGCGAGGGCGTGGTGGACCCGGAGGCGTTCGCCCGAGGACTAGGAGAGTCCCTCGCCGCGGCCGGGGTGAAGATCCACGAGCAGGCGGACGTGACCGGGTTCCGCTCCTCGGCCGGACGCGTCGCCGCCGTGCGGACCACCCAGGGTGAGATCCCCTGTGCCGCCGTCGTCGTCGCGGCCGGGATGCGCTCCGCGCGGCTGCTGAGCGACCTCGGCGCCCCGCTGCCGCTGCAGGCGGGCAAGGGCTACAGCTTCTCGGTCGACCTGACCCCGGCACCCCGGCACACCCTGTACTTCGGGGAACGCCGGGCCGTCGCCTCACCGATCGGCGCGACCACGCGGATCGGCGGGACGATGGAACTCAGCGGCAACAACAACCGCCTCGACTGGCGTCGGGTGGTCGCCGTGGCTCTCGCCAGCCGGCACTACCTGGGCCCCTGGTTCGACGACCCGGACGACCTGGTCGGCCTGATCCGCGATCCCTGGGTGGGCGGCCGGCCCTTCCTCCCGGACGGGCTTCCGGTCATCGACCGCGTACCGGGCCACGACAACGTCTATGCGGCGACCGGTCACGGCATGCTGGGCGTCACCCTGGGCCCGGCCACCGGCCACCGGCTGGCCGAGTTCGTCCGCACCGGCCGCCGCCCCGAGGAACTGGCCCCGTTCCGCTTCGACCGGCTGCGCGGGCGGCTCAGTCCCCGACGAGGTCAGGGCGCGGCGAACGGGAGCTGACCGTTCCTCCTGCCTACTTGCCCGCCAGGCCCAGGTTGGCCCCGTCGCGCAGGTCCGAGAATCCCTGCGCTATCACGGCCGCCGGATCAAGGCAGGCCCGGCGGATGTCCGCTGCTGCGGGCTCGGTCGCGCACCCCATGGATTCGTACCTGCGTACGGCCGCCTGGACTTTCCGCGCACTGGCGTCCAGCGTCGCGAATCCCGTACGCCCGTCGATTTCACGCAAAGCCAGAGCGGCAGCGTCGGATGTGACATCGGCCGCCGCCTGGCACTTGGCGGTGAAGAGCTGGGGTGACGACGGCGAACACGAGGAATCCACACCTGACCCGAGCTTCTCCTCGTCCGCCGAGATGCGCTCCTCCAGAGCGTTCTTCACCTTCTCGGCGATCTCCGCCTTGGTCGGTGCGGGCGGCTCGCTCGACGGCGGCACGGAACTGCCCGACGGCCGGGCCGAACGCGCCTCGCCTCCGGAACCGCCGCACCCCGTGCAGAAGACCGCCACCAGGCCGAGCACCGCCGCCGCCCGCGCCGCATATCGCTGCATCGTCGACCCCTTTGAATGGTGGCGTCACCCTACCGGAAAAGGCCGGAGAAGAATGGAAAGCATTTCAAAAATCAACGTGGGCCCATCGACGCCCACCGGAAATACCTGAAATCTCCAGCCGGTAAAGCGTCACCGGACAGTCCCGCGATTTCGGCGAGGTCCGAGAATTCAGTTGACCTTATGCGGTGGGCGGATGTGCCACTCGAGCATCCGCCCCTCATACAGCGCGGGAACTCGCGGTATCGGAGGTCACTGGAGTGCCGTTCTCCACCGAAGCCCTGGGAACGCGAACGGGGTCGACCCGAATCGGGGTCGACCCCGTTGTGACCTGGCGGAACCCGACGACTTCGCGAGTCGACGCATTCACAGGGGCGGTAACGCCCCCGCCCTCAGACCTCGCCCGGCACCAAACGCAGCGAAATCGAGTTGATGCAGTACCGCTGATCGGTCGGAGTGGGATAACCCTCACCCTCGAAAACATGCCCGAGATGCGAACCGCACCGCGCACACCGCACTTCGGTACGCACCATCCCGTGCGAACCGTCGGCCACAAGTTCCACGGCGTCCGAATCGCGTGGATCGAAGAAGCTCGGCCAGCCACAGTGCGACTCGAACTTCGTCGTGGAGGTGAACAGTTCGGCACCGCAGGCACGGCAGGAGTAGACGCCCTGGGTCTTGGTGTCGGTGTACTCACCCGTGAAGGCGGGCTCGGTCCCCGCCTGACGCAGCACGGCGTACTCGGACGGGGTCAGCTCCGCGCGCCACTGCTCGTCCGGCTTCTCGACGTCGTACGACATGTTGGCCAACCCCTTTACTTCTGTGCGAGTCACTTCTGTGCGAGACGGTCCAGGATGCGCGGGCCGAGGTCCGTCACATCTCCCGCGCCCATGGTGAGAACGAGATCACCGGGCTTCGCCATTCCCGCGACGAGCTCCGGCACCTCGCCCTTGTCGTGGACCGCGGTCACGTCCGCGCCCGCCGCCCTGGCCGCCGCCATGATCAGCTCGCTCGTCACCCCGGGGATCGGGTCCTCGCGGGCCGGGTAGATGTCCAGGACGACCGAGGCGTCGGCCAGGGCCAGGGCCTCGCCCATCTCCTTGCCCAGCTCCTGGGTGCGGGAGAACAGGTGCGGCTGGTAGACGACCAGGATGCGCGCGTCCCCGGCCGCCGCGCGCATGGCCTCCAGGTCCGCCGTCATCTCGGTCGGGTGGTGGGCGTAGGAGTCGATGACCTGCACACCCGCCTCCTCGCCCTTCAGCTGGAGGCGCCGCTTGACGCCCGTGTACGCGGCCAGCGCCGGCGCCAGTTCGGCGGCCGGGACGCCCAGCGCCACACCGGCGGCCAGCGCGGCCACCGCGTTGTGCGCGTAGTGCCGGCCGGGCACGGAGACCGCGAAGGTGCGCTCCTCGTCGTCCAGGAGGACGGTGACCTCGCTCTTCAGCCCCTGGGCCGTCACGGACAGGATCCGTACGTCCGCGTCCTCGGACTCGCCGTACGTCACCACGCGCAGGTCACCGGCCGCCACCCGACGCGTCAGCTCGCGCGCGCCGTCCTGGTCCGCCGCGATCACCAGCGTGCCCCCCGGGGTGACCCGACCGGCGAACGTCTCGAAGGACTCGTAGATCTCGTCCATCGACGCGTAGTTCGCGTGGTGGTCGAGCTCGACGTTGAGGACGATCGCGACCTCGGGGGCGTACTTGTGGAAGCTGCGGTCCGATTCGTCCGCCTCTGCGACGAAGATCTCGCCGTCGCCGTGCCGGGCGTTGGAGCCCGGGACGTCGAGGTCCCCGCCGATCGCGTACGACGGCTGAAGGCCCAGCTCGCTCAGCGACACGGCGAGCATCGACGTGGTCGTGGTCTTGCCGTGGGTGCCGGCGACCGCGATCGGACGCAGGCCGTCCATCAGCCTGGCGAGGGCGTCCGCACGGTGGACCACCGGGATGCCCAGCTCGGCCGCCCGCGCCAGCTCCGGGTTGTCGGCCCGGATCGCCGACGAGACGACAACACAGGTGGCGTCGTCGGCCAGATGCTCCGCCGCGTGCCCGATGTGCACGGTCGCGCCCAGTGCCCGCAGCGCCTGGGCGGTTTCGGTCTCCTTGGCGTCACTTCCCGCCACCCGGGCCCCGCGCTGCGCGAGGATCTTCGCGATGCCCGACATCCCGGCGCCGCCGATGCCGATGAAGTGCGGTCGGTCCATGGCGGTGGGGAGGCCGGGTGCCATGTGTGTTTCTCCCAGGGGTGCGATACGACGGTGAGGCCCCACCTTATTGCGCGGGGCGGTCGCGGCAGACTCAGGGGCGCGGGGAAACCGCACGACCAGCCACGACGGACCCGCACCCGCACGGCTACGCCTTGCTGACGACTACGTCTTGCTGTGGACGACTACGTCTTGCCGTGACGGCTACGTCTTGCTGTGGGAGAACAGCTTCAGCACAGGCACCCCCACCTTGTGACGCGCCCGCGACGCCCAGTCCCGGTGGAAGAACTCCTCGACGTAGTGGGGGTCGGTCAGCACGATGACCTCGTCCGCGCCGATCTCCTCCACGAGGGACTTCAGTGCGTCCAGCGGGTGGTCCTCGATCAGCCGTCCGTCCGCCTCGCTGCCGGCCGCCCGCAGGGCCCTCAGGGACACGTCGAGCGCCTGCTCCGCGGGCCCCCTCGCCTCCTGGCCCTCCGGTGTCTCCCGCTCCCGCGCCGCATCGTCGAGCTCGCCGAGCGCGACGTCGTCGATGGCCCGCAGCAGCCGGTCCGCCTGGTCGCCGCGCGGCTGCAGCAGCACATGGAACCCGACCTGCTCGTCACCGTGCAAGGTGGTGACGAACTCCACATCGGCGGACGTCAGGGCCTTCTCGATCATCAAAACGCTTGTGAACACCAAACGCCCCTTCTCCTTCGAAGACCCGGGCGGGTCTTCTCTTCCGCGTCGGCCTGCCAGACCCTGCGGAAACCATCCTGCCCCGTGATCGCACGGGTACTGCCGGATTCAGTGTGCCCGCCGGAAACCGAACCGAACGAAAACATTCCGGCGATGTCGGGGCCCAGCAGCATTGGTCGTCCCATTTCAGAACAAACGACACTGTTCGCCCGACCGGGCTCAGGTCCGCCGGTACCGGCTGAACAGGAAACCCTCCTCCTCCAGCAGTGACACCAGGGCGAACCGCTGCGGCACCCCGACCGAGGGCCCCCCGGCGATGCGCTGCGCGTCTCCCGCGGTGAGCATCGGGGACACGGTCAGACACAGCTCGTCGAGCACCCCGGCGGTCACCAGCTGACCGAGCAGCCGTGGACCGCCCTCGGTGAGCAGCCGGGTGTGACCGAGCTCGGCCAGCGCCCGGACGGCACGGGCGGGCTCCACGCCGACGCCGTCCCCGGCGGTCACCACCCGGGCGCCCGCCTTCTCGGCGGTGGCGATCCGGTCCGGGGCGGCAGCGGCGCCCGTGAGGATCAGGGTGGGCACCAGGGGCGAGGTGAACAGCGGGAGCGAGAAGTCCAGCTCCAGGCTCGCGCTGACCACCGCGATCGCCGGTGCGGGACCCTGCCCGGCGGACTGTCGGGCCTCGGTGAACTCGTCCCGCGCGCGTGCCGGACGGTACCCCTCCAGACGTACCGTTTCCGCACCGACGACGACCACGTCCGCGAGGGCCCGCAGGGTGCCGAAGATCCGCATGTCGGCCGCGCTGGAGATGGGCTGCGAACGTCCGTCGTGCTGGCCGGCCCCGTCGAGGGTGGACACCATGTTGGCCCGCAACCAGACCCCCGGCCCGCCGGCGCCGGCCTCGGGTTCCGGCTCGGGGTAGGCATAGGCCTCGGCCAGCTCGGCAAGGCTCCACTCACCCTCACCGCGGGTCCGGGCCGCCGTCTCGGCTGTCTCGTCGGTCACAGGGAACAGGCGTCGCATGCCGTGGAGTGTTCCACGCGGAGGGGAATCCTCACGTCCCGAAAGCCCGGACGTTCGGGCCACCCTGGCGGGCCCAGGGGCCGGACCACCGGTGCGGCGCCGCCCCGCGGGCGCCTCCGGCCCCACCGAAGCGGCCATCCGGCCCGCTCCCACAGGGCCTAGCATGGGTGACCGTGTCTACCACCCCCGCCGCGTCCGGATTCGGCTCCATAGCCGACGCCGCCCCGCTGTCCCTGTGCGCCCGTGAGCCGCATGTCCCCGCGGATCGGCTGGTCGCCGAGATGGTGCCGCCGCCGCGGTTCGACTCGGTGCGTTTCAGTACGTACATCCCGGACCCGAACCAGCCGAGCCAGACGGAAGCGGTCGGGGTCCTCGAGTCCTTCGCCGCCGGACTCGGCGGCGCGCACGCCACCGGCGCCGGCCGGCGCGGCGGCTTCCTCGGCTTCGGCAGGCCCAAGGCGCCCCGGACCCCCGCCGGCCCCCGCGGTGTCTACCTCGACGGCGGATACGGCGTCGGCAAGACCCACTTGCTGGCCTCCCTCTGGCACGCCACCCCGGCCGAGCCCGCGCTCAAGGCGTTCGGCACCTTCGTCGAGCTCACCAACCTCGTCGGCGCCCTCGGCTTCCAGAAGACCGTCCAGACCCTCTCCGGTCACCGTCTGCTGTGCATCGACGAGTTCGAGCTGGACGACCCCGGCGACACGGTTCTCGTCTCGACCCTGCTCGGCAAGCTGGTCGACGCGGGTGTCGCCCTCGCCGCCACCTCCAACACCCTGCCGGGCAAGCTCGGCGAGGGCCGCTTCGCGTCCGCCGACTTCCTGCGTGAGATCCAGGGCCTGTCCGCGCACTTCCGCGCGCTGCGCATCGACGGCGAGGACTACCGCCACCGCGGCCTGCCCGAAGCCCCGGCGCCCTACAGCGACGAGCAGGTCACCCAGGCCGCGCTGGCCACGCCGGGCGCCTCACTGGACGCCTTCCCGCAGTTGCTGGAGCACCTCGCCCGCGTCCACCCGAGCCGCTACGGCGCCCTGACCGACGACCTGCGGGCGGTCTGCCTCACCGGCGTCCAGGCCGTGCCCGACCAGTCGACGGCCCTCAGGCTCGTCGTCCTCGCGGA
This sequence comes from Streptomyces sp. NBC_00076, assembly GCF_045041235.1. Lineage (NCBI taxonomy): Bacteria > Bacillati > Actinomycetota > Actinomycetes > Kitasatosporales > Streptomycetaceae > Streptomyces > Streptomyces sp. NBC_00076. The sequence goes on along the minus strand of NZ_CP108242.1, from coordinate 8,085,517 downwards.
CCGGCTCTACGACCGTGAAGTCCCGGTCCTGGCCTCGGGCTCGCCCTTCGACCGGCTGTTCAGCGAGGAGATGTTGAACGGCGGCTACCGCAAGAAGTACTTCCGTGCGATCTCGCGCCTGACCGCTCTGGCCCGGGACGCCAAGGGGCTCGTCGAGTCGAGCTGATCCCGCCGATCAACTTCTGACAGCCTGACAGACCTGACAGATCTGACAGATCTGACGGCCCGACAAACCTGACAGACGTGACTGAGGGGACCGATCTCACCGATCGGTCCCCTCAGCGCTTACCCCACCGACTCCCCAAGATCAAGAGCCGGTTCACGCCACCCACCGCGCACGCTTCAGCCTCTCTTCAGCTCGAAACGTTAAGTTAACCCAGCAAATGTCTTTGCCGGGTTAATGTGTTTCTTGACCTGCAATTGACCAACCGTTGGTCCGGACTAGAGATGGGCCGGAGACGCAACTTGCCTGGAGGGGGGCACATGTTCCGAGGTACACCGGTACGCACCGCGTTGGCTCTGCTCACCGCCGTCCTCCTCGCCCTCCAGTTCTTCGCACCCGCCGCGTCCTTCGCAACCGCGCATACGCCCCGTCAAGCGGTGGCCAAAGCTCAGCCCGGAATCAAACACCCGGGGAAGGCGCTGCGTGACGAGATCGCCACGCACCGACACTGCGGTACCGAGGGAGACCCGACCGGTCCCCTGCACACCCGCGACCGGCATCGCGCCGTCGACCTGGTCCCTGAGGGGTCCGCGCGCCCGGCGCCGGCTCAGTCCCGGGCGGACGCGCGCGAACAAGTGCCGGCCGGCGCGTTCCACCTGTCGAGACCCTCGACAGCGCACTCTCCGGCCGCACTCCAGGTCTTCCGCTGCTGACAGCAGAGCAGTAATTCCCCCCACCTCTGTCATGTAAGCCCGACGCGCCTTCGGCGCGCCAGGAGGAGTCACCACATATGCAGCCCCTCATCGACAACGCCCGCACGTTCGGACAGCGCCCTGAGGAGTTCGCCCAGCTGGCCCAAGGCCAGTCCCCGCAGGTCCTGTTCATCACCTGCTCCGATTCCCGGGTCGTCCCGGCGCTGATCACGGGCGCCCGTCCCGGCGAGCTCTTCGAACTGCGCACCGCGGGCAACATCGTCCCCCCGTACGCCTCCGAGCACCCCACCAGCGAGGCTGCCACCATCGAATACGCCGTGGAGGTGCTGGGCGTCCGCGACATCGTGGTCTGCGGCCACTCGCACTGCGGTGCCGTCGGCGCCCTGGTCCGCGGCGACGACCTGACCTCCGTACCGGCCGTGCGCGACTGGCTCACACACGCCACCCCGCGCCCGACGGGCGCGGTCGAGGACCCGTGTGTGGCCGAGGGAGTGCAGAGCCACGTCCTGGCCCAGGTACTGCGGCTGCGCTCCTACCCGTTCATCGAGAAGAAGCTGGCGGAGGATCAACTGACCTTGCACGCCTGGTACTACGAGGTGCACACCGGGTCGGTCCTGACCCATGACGTTTCCTCCGACACCTACCGCGCACTGTGAGGGCCGCCGTGGAGAACCGAAGCAAGTTCCCTTATCTGAGGCAGGACTTCGCCGCCTCCCTCGTCGTCTTCCTGGTCGCGCTGCCGCTGTGCGTCGGCGTGGCCGTCGCCTCCGGGGTGCCGGCCGAGCTCGGGCTCGTCACCGGCATCGTCGGCGGCCTCGTCACCGGCCTCATGCGGGGCAGCAGCCTCCAGGTCTCAGGGCCCGCGGCGGGTCTGACCGTCCTCGTCTTCGAGGCGGTGAACGAGTTCGGACTACCCGCGCTCGGTGTGATCGTGCTGGCCGCCGGCCTGCTCCAGCTCATCATGGGCGCCCTGAAGCTGGGGCGCTGGTTCCGGGCGATATCCGTCTCGGTCGTCGAGGGCATGCTGGCCGGCATCGGCCTCGTGCTCATCGCCGGCCAGCTGTACTCGGCGGCGGGCCTGAAGGCGCCCACCTCCGGCCTCGACAAGATCCTGGGGCTGCCCGGGGCCGCGGCCGACGCGCTCGGCAGCACCGAGGCGCTCGCCTCGCTCGCGGTCGGTGCCGGCGCGATCGCGGTGATGGTGCTGTGGAAGCGGCTCCCGAAGCAGGTACGGACGGTCCCCGGCGCGCTCGCCTCGGTCGTCCTGGCCACGGCGGTCACGCAGGTGTTCGGTCTGCCGATCGCCACCGTCGAGGTGAACGGCCTGCTGGACTCCATCCAGCCGCCCGGCATGGACGCCTTCGGCGAGCTGGCCAACCCGGCCATCTTCGGCACGATCATCGCCTTCACCCTGATCGCCTCCGCCGAGAGTCTGTTCAGCGCGGCCGCGGTGGACCGCCTGCACGACGGTCCGCGCACCCAGTACGACAAGGAGCTCATGGCCCAGGGCGCGGGCAACGCGGTGTGCGGCGCGCTCGGCGCGCTGCCGATGACCGCGGTCATCGTGCGCAGCTCCGCCAACGTCCAGGCGGGCGCCAAGACCAAGGCGTCCCGGGTGATGCACGGTGTGTGGCTGGTGCTGTTCGCGGTGCTGCTGCCGTCGACCCTGGCACTGATCCCGCTGCCCGCGCTCGCCGGCATCCTGGTCCACGCGGGCTGGAAGCTGATCCCCTTCCGCGAGATCGTCTCGCTGTGGCGGGGCCACCGTGGCGAGGCACTGATCCTGATGGTCACGGCCGTGTCCATCGTCGCGGTGAACATGTTCGAGGGCGTGCTGATCGGTCTGGCGCTGTCCGTCGTCAAGACCGCCTGGGAGGCCTCGCACCTCAAGATGGAGGTCGTCGACAAGGGCGCCGGCCCCGTCCAGGCGCATCTGTCGGGCAACGCGACCTTCCTGAGGCTGCCGAAGATCCTCGACAGCCTGGAGGCGCTGCCCCAGGACCGCCCGGTCGAGCTCGACCTGTCCGGGCTGCACCACCTGGACCACGCCTGCCGTACGGCACTGGAGAACTGGGCCGAACGGCACAGCGCGGTCGGTACGGAACCGGTCCGGGTCACCGAGCCGGAGCCCGAGCCGGTGAAAGTCACCACGGCGTAGTTCCTCAAGGAGTCCCTCAAGAAGTCCGTCGAGGAGTCGATGGAGGAGCCGGTGAGGACCACCGCTCCGTAGTCGCACCGGTGCCTGGTCCGGGGCCTGTCATGGCCCCGGACCAGGCACCGGGCATATCGTTGCAGGAGCAGACACAGCGGACCTCTTCCCGAGGAGGTCGGGATGCTCCAGGAGCTTGTGACGGCGGCCGTGGCCGCCGGTGCCGCCGGGATCGTGTACATCTCCGCGGCGGCACGGGTCGTCAAGCAGTACGAACGCGGCGTGGTCTTCCGGCTCGGACGGCTCGCCGGTGACGTACGGTCGCCGGGATTCACGACGGTGGTGCCGTTCGTCGAGCGGCTGTACAAGGTGAACATGCAGATCGTCACGATGCCGGTGCCGGGCCAGGAGGGCATCACCCGCGACAACGTGACCGTGCGGGTGGACGCCGTCGTGTACTTCAAGGTGGTCGACGCGGCCAACGCCCTCGTCCAGGTCGAGGACTACCGGTTCGCGGTCTCGCAGATGGCGCAGACCTCGCTGCGTTCGATCATCGGCAAGAGCGATCTGGACGACCTGCTGTCCGACCGCGAGAAGCTCAACCAGGGGCTGGAGCTGATGATCGACAGTCCAGCCGTCGGCTGGGGCGTCCAGATCGACCGTGTGGAGATCAAGGACGTCTCGCTGCCGGACACGATGAAGCGTTCCATGGCCCGGCAGGCCGAGGCGGACCGCGAGCGGCGGGCCCGGATCATCAACGCGGACGCCGAACTCCAGGCCTCCAAGAAGCTCGCCGAGGCCGCCCAGCAGATGGAGGACACCCCCTCGGCCCTCCAGTTGCGGCTGCTGCAGACGATCGTGGCGGTCGCCGCCGAGAAGAACTCCACGCTGGTCCTGCCCTTCCCGGTGGAACTGTTGCGCTTCCTGGAAAGGGCGCAGGAACACCCGGCGGACCGGTGACACGCTACGCGCGTGGTTCCCCGAGCCCGACCCAGGTGATAGACACAGCGGCGTCACAGTTCCTGTCCGCCAGCAGGAAGGTCGCACCGCCATGTCCGCAACACGACGTCACGTCCTTGCCCGGTCCGGCGCCCTGGGATTGGGCATCGCCTTCACGGGAGCCCTCCCCGAACTCTTCGCGGGCACCGCCGCCGCGCAGTCCCTCGGCCACACCGGCTACGGTCCCCTGGTCCCCGACCCGAAGGGCCTGCTGGATCTGCCGAAGGGTTTCCGCTACAAGGTCCTCTCCCGCGAGGGCGACCCGCTCCGCTCCGGCGAGGGCAAGGTCCCCTCGAACCACGACGGCATGTCGGCCTTCCCCGGCAGACACGGTCGCGTCCACCTGGTCCGCAACCACGAGAACCGCAACACGGCCGCCCTCCCCGTCCCGACCGTCAAGGGCCTCACCTACGACCCGGCGGGCAAGGGCGGCTGTACGGCCCTCACGCTGGACTCCCGGGGCGACGTGCTGTCGGAGCGGGTCGCGATCGCCGGTACGGCCGTCAACTGCGCGGGCGGGCCCACCCCTTGGGGCACGTGGCTGACCTGCGAGGAGACCGAGGACAAGGCCGGCACCAACGGCTACACCAAGGACCACGGCTTCATCTTCGAGGTCGACCCGGTCGACCCGCACCGCTCGGGCGCGGTCCCGCTGACCGCGATGGGCCGCTTTCAGCACGAGGCGATCGCCGTCGACCCGAAACGGGGCGTCGTCTACGAGACCGAGGACGCCTTCCTCAAGCCCTTCGGCCTCTTCTACCGCTTCCTGCCCGAGAAGCCGCTGGGCGGCACTGGTTCGCTGCGCGCGGGCGGCCGGCTCCAGGCGATGCGGGTGCCCGGCGTACCCGACCTGTCCTCGATCCAGGAGACGGGCGCCACGTTCGAGGGCATCGAGTGGGTCGACGTACCGGACCCGCTCGCCGCCGAAACCCCGGTCCGCCTCCAGGACTTCGGCCCGAAGGGCATCACGCACGCGCAGAAGCTGGAGGGCTGCTACTGGGGCGGGAAGAGCGTCTACTTCGTGTCGTCGTTCGCGCACAGCGCGGAGGGTTCGGCGGCCGACCACTTCGGTCAGATCTGGCGTTACGACCCGTCGGCGCGCCGGCTGACCCTGGTGATCGTCTTCGGACCGGACACCGACGTCCAGCTGCCGGGCGAGTCCCCGGACAACATCTGTCTCGCCCCCAGCGGCGGCCTGATGGTCTGCGAGGACGGCAACGGCGCCCAGCACGTCTTCGGCGTCACCCGGCGCGGCGAGGTGTACCCGATGGCACGGGGCCGCCAGAACATCGGGACCCCCGAGAAACCGGAGTGGGGCGAGTTCGCCGGAGTGACCTTCTCCCCCGACGGCGAGACGATGTACGTCAACTGCTACACACCCGGAACGACGTTCGCGGTGACGGGACCCTGGCGTAGGTAGCCCTGTCCGACGGTCCGCCTCGACGTCGGGGCGGACCGTCGGCGACTGCTCGGGAGGTGAACCGGTCTGGACGGGGTACTCGGCCCGCATGACCGAGAACCCGCACGTCAGCGGCTCGTACTGGCTCCAGACCGCGCCTGGCCCACAGCGCCCCGCACTGGCCGACGACCTCACGGTGGACGTGGCCGTCATCGGCGCCGGGGTCGCCGGACTGAGCACGGCGTGGGAGCTCGCGCGGGCCGGCCGGCAGGTGGCGGTGCTGGAGGCCGACCGGGTCGCGGCCGGCGTCACCGGGCACACCACCGCCAAGCTCACCGCCCTGCACACCCTGATCTACGACAAGCTGCGGCGCACCCGCGGCCCCGAGGGAGCCCGGCTGTACGCCCGCTCGCAGACCGAGGCGATCGAGCGGGCCGCGGAGATCGCGGACGAGCTCGGCGTGGACTGCGACTGGGAGCGCCGGAGCGCCTTCACGTACTCCCGTGACCCGGACCGTGTGCAGGAGCTGCTGGCCGAGGCGAAGGCGGCGCACGAGGCCGGGCTACCGGCGTCGTTCGTGACGGAGACCGGGCTGCCGTTCCCGGTGGCGGGCGCCGTGAAGGTCACCGGGCAGGCCCAGTTCCATCCGCGTAAATTCCTGCTGGCCCTCGCCGAGGACCTGGTGGCGCGGGGGGCGCACGTCTACGAGCACACCACCGTCGTCGGGCTGGACGAGGGCCGGCCGTGCCGGCTGACCACCGACGCGGGGGCGACGGTGACCGCGCGGCACGTGGTGGTCGCCACGCACTACCCGGTCTTCGACCGGTCCCTGCTGTTCACCCGGCTCTCCCCGCGTCGTGAGCTGGTCGTCGCCGGGACGATGGCCGCGGACCGCGACCCGGAAGGCATGTACATCACGCCGGACGAGGGCACGCGTTCGGTCCGTACGGCACCGTCCGGCGGGGCCGGGGAGCGCCTCCTGGTGGTCACCGGGGAGCACTTCACGCCCGGCACCGGCAACACCCGCGCGCGCTTCCAGCACCTGGCCGACTGGGCGGCCGAGCACTTCGCCGGCGTCACCCTCACGCACGCCTGGGCCACCCAGGACAACGACCCCACGGACACCGTCCCGCTGGTCGGCCCGATGCACCCCGGCGCGCACCACACCTACGTGGCCACCGGCTTCGGCGGCTGGGGACTGAGCGGCGGGATGATGGCGGGCCGGCTGCTCACCTCGCTGATCACCGGCGAGGGGTCCGCGTGGAGCGAGCTGTACGACCCGCGCCGACTGCGCTCGACGGTGCGCGAGGCGCCGTCGTTCCTCAAGACGCAGGCGGAGGTCGCCCGCCACTTCGTCGGTGACCGGCTGCGGCCCTCGCCGCCGGTCGAGTCCCTGCCGCCCGGCGAGGGCGCCGTCGTCCGCACCGACGGCGGCCGGCTCGCGGTCTACCGGGACGAGGGCGGCCATCTGCACGCCCTCTCCGCGCGCTGTACCCATCTGGGCTGCCTGGTCGCGTTCAACGCCGCCGAGCGCGCCTGGGAGTGCCCCTGCCACGGCTCCCGCTTCGACACGGACGGCAAGGTGGTCGAGGGACCGGCGGTCCGGCCGCTGGAGCAGCGGGAGATCTGAGCGGGCGGTAGCCGCGTCCGGCCGGAACTGGCCGGGGCGGGCCGTCCTACGCTGGAGACATGAGCGAGGACCACCGCACGATCAGCGGGAGCGGGAAGCCGCCGCAGGCGGACGGGCAGCCGTACGCGGAGTGCGTGCTGTGCCGGAAGCCGACGGAGTACCCGGAGTCGTACAAGGGGATCACGCTGTGTCCCGTATGCGAATGGCAGGAAGCGCAACGCACGGCCTGTTCGGGGTGACCCCGTGGGCTCCGGCGCCCTCAGGGTGACCTGCGGGAGGTGAGCGCGCAGGCCGTCGCGGTGGCGGCGGCCGCGAGCAGGGCGGCCCCGGCGAGCGGCAGCAGGGGCGGCTCGACCGTGCCGGAGCGGGAGCCGGTGACCAGGCCGCTGACCGCCGCCCGGGCCGGAGAGCCGGACACCACCAGCGCCAGCAGCGCCGCGAGCAGCAGCGCGGGGACCGCCCGGCCGGGTGACCGCAGCAAGGGCCAGCTGGTGAGCGCGCCGACGGCCGTGCCGAGCAGGGCACAGGCCAGCACGGCGAGCAGCCCGGCCGCGCCCGCGGGGAGCAGGGGCACCCGGGTCTGGTGGTCGGAGCTCGCCGGATCACTGATCCACGTCACGATCACCGTCGCGAGCGCGCCGAGCAGCGCCGACGCGCCCAGCGCCACCAGCAGCCGGCCCAGGTGCGCCCGCCCGGGCCCGGTCGCCGCGGCCACGCAGTGGCCGGCCGCCGCCGGCTCACCCGTGACGCAGATCCGTACCAGCCAGGCGGCGACGGGCAGCAGCGCGGCGGCCGTGTACCCGAGCGAGTCGAGCACCGGCTGGCCGCCCTGCACCCCGACGCCCAGGAACACCGCGTACAGGATGACGGGCGGCAGCCACCGCTGGGAGCGGACGAGGAGAGCGGCCTGGTAGCGGAGGAGGGCAGTCACCTGGGGTCTTCCTGGCCGTGGGGTGCGTCGGTGGGGGTGTCGGTGCGGGTCACGCTGCGTACGTGCCACGGCGGGCGGGCCGTCAGCAGTTCCCGGAGGAGGACGTCCGAGTGGGACGCGGGGACGCTGAGGCGGTACGTACCCGGGACGGTCTCCTCGGCGGCCGTGACGGTGACGGTGACGGTGACGGAGGGGAGCTGTCCGCCGGGCGGGCCCTGCGCTTCGACGACGACCTGCGGGCCGGACGGCGAAGTCGCCTGTTCCGTACGGCGTTCGAGAGTGCCGTCGTGGACGCGGTAGGTGGCGTCGGGCACGCCCGCCAGTCGGCGCGGGTCATGGTCGACGAACACCACGGCCCCGCCGGCGGCGGTGCGTTCGGCCACGGCTCGCTCCAGTTCGGCCCGAGCGTCGGTGTCCAGTCCCGTCCACGCCTCGTCGAGGACGAGCAGTTCGGGCTCGGCGAGCAGGGCCTGGGCTACGGCGACCTTCTGGCTGCTGCCTTTCGACAGTCGGGCCATCGGGGTGCGGGCGTGGGCCGTCGCGCCGAAACGGTCGAGCCACTCGTCGGCGGCCCGTGCGGCGGCGGCGCGGCTCAGACCGTGCACGGCGCCGAGGTGGGCGAGGTAGCCGGACGGGGTGAAGGGCAGGGCCGACGGGAAGCGTTCGGGAACGTAGGCCGTGCGGGGACGGCCGCTGATGCGGCCCGTGGTGGGGGCGTCGATCCTCGCCAGGAGGCGGAGGAGGGTGGACTTTCCGGTGCCGTTGGTTCCCTCGACCCGGACGAGGTCGCCGGGGTCGACGGTCAGGTCGACGCCACGCAGGACCCAGGAGCCGCTCAGGCCGTAGCGGCGGCCCACGTTCTCCAGCCGTAGAGCGTTCTGCATGGGGGACATCATGTCGCGTCCCCGGGATTGGCAGACTGACCCTGTGAGCGAAGATTCGACGTCGAGCGACGACAGCCCCTTCCGATCCGACCCCAGCGCACGGGACCACGCGCCGCAGTTCGTGCTGCCCCTGGTCGTCCGCATCGAGCGGGACGCTCCCCCGGCCCGCACCGACGCCCTGGAGACGGCCGCCCGAGCCGTGCTCCTCATGCTGGGCGACGAGCGGTCCGCCGGCGAGGGCGAGTGGGCGCGGGCGATGCGGGACTGGCAGGACGCGCGGATACGCAAGGTCGTGCGGCGGGCCCGGGGCGCGGAGTGGCGGCGGGCCGTGGCGTTGCCCGGGATCACCGTGGCCGGGAAGTCGGCGGAGGTGCGCGTCTTCCCGCCGGTGCCGTTGGACGGGTGGCCCAAGGACCTGGCCCGGCTCCAGGTGTCGGGCACCGACCTCGACGATCCGGAGCCGCCGGTGGCCGCGGACCCGTCGGCGCCCGTGCTCTGGCTGAATCCGGACCTGGACATGTCGGCCGGGAAGGCGATGGCGCAGGCCGGTCACGGCGCTCAACTCGCCTGGTGGGAACTGTCCCAGGAGGAACGGTCCGGCTGGCGCGACGCGGGTTTCCCCCTCGCCGTACGTACCGCCGGCCCCGTCCGCTGGGGTGAACTGACCACGAGCGGGCTGCCGTTGGTGCGGGACGCCGGGTTCACCGAGATCGCGCCCGGGTCCTGCACGGTCGTCGCGGACCACCCGGCGTTGCGGTGACCCGCCTGGACGGCAGGGTCGAACGGGGCAACCGGACCCGTCAGTCGGTACTGCGAAGCGGTCGACCTGGGCTCCGCCGAGGAGCATGAGGCGTGCCCGCTTGAGGCGGCTCGCCGGTGCCCCGGGGCTGAGCAAGACCGGGGGGCGCGCTGTTCGGCTCCCGGCAGGAGCCGGCCCGGCGGGTCCCCACGGACCCGGCGGTACGCGGGCCGGGGTGCGCGTTCGCCACCGCGCTGGACGTGCCCGAGGGGGCGGCACCGCCCACGGAGACGCTTCGGCTGCTGGGGCGGGCGCCGGAGCGGTGGCCGACGGTCGTTTGAACACCCTGGCCGTCCCGCGCGTACCTTCTGACGCCGGCCGCACCCGGCACGGCCGGCTCGGCACCGTCCGACCCGAACCTCAAATGTTGCTCTGAACGCGGACGCCCAGCGGTTCGAGTCCACTTGCCCGGGCCATACCCACGTCACATCGAAGGAGCGTCGAAGGGGACGACTCGAGGGAGACGACTCAGCGGGTTCAAGGCGTGTGGCCGTGCGGAGGAGGAGACCATGGAGCGACTGGGGACGGGCATCGGGTGGCGGCCGGAGATCGCGGACGCCGTGGAACGCATGCCGGGCATCGACTGGGTCGAGGTCGTGGCGGAGAACACCTGCCCCGGACACCTCCCGCAGTCCCTGCTGCGGCTGCGGGAGCGCGGGATCACCGTTGTCCCGCACGGCGTCTCGCTCGGTCTCGGCGGCGCCGACCGCCCCGAGGCGGGACGGCTGACCGCCCTCGCCGAGCGGGCGGAGGCGTTGGGCTCACCGCTGGTCACCGAGCACATCGCGTTCGTCCGGGCGGGCGGCCCGCTGACGGCCTCCCCCCGTCTGGAGGCGGGCCATCTGCTGCCGGTGCCGCGCACCCGCGACGCCCTCGACGTGCTGTGCGAGAACGTCCGCGTCGCGCAGGACGCGCTGCCGGTACCACTCGCCGTCGAGAACATCGCCGCGCTGATCTCCTGGCCCGGCGAGGAGCTGACCGAGGGACAGTTCCTGTACGAGCTGGCCGACCGCACCGGAGTGCGCCTGCTCATCGACGTGGCGAACCTGCACACCAACCACGTCAACCGTGGCGAGGACCCGGCCGAGGCGCTGACCGACCTTCCCTTGGAGGCCATCGCCTACGTCCATGTCGCGGGCGGCTTCGAACGCGACGGTGTCTGGCACGACAGCCACGCCCACCCGGTCCCCCGCCCGGTCCTCGACATCCTCACCGACCTCGCGTCCCGGGTCTCCCCGCCGGGCGTCCTGCTGGAACGCGACGAGAACTTCCCCGAGCCGGCCGAGCTGGAGGGGGAGTTGGGGGCGATCCGGGAGGCGCTGGAGAAGGGCGGCGCGAGGGTCACGGTGCCCTCCGGGCCCCGGTCCGACACCACCCACCCTGCGGACGTGACGACCACACCGGATCCGGCTCCGGCTCCGCTGACGGCTCCGGCTCCGGCTCCGGCTTCGGCTTCGGCTTCGGCTTCGGCTTCGACTGCGGCTCCAGTCACGCTCCCGAGTCCGAACCCGGTTCCGAGCCCAGACTCTGCGCGGGTTCTCGATTCGACTCCGCTGACGGCTCCGGCCCCGGTCACGGATCCCGCTGCGGACCCCGCCCCGGTCACGACTCCGGCTGCCGCCCCGGTTCCGAGTCCGGACTCGGCTCCGACACCGGCTCAGGTTCCGGCCCCAGCCGCACGGGCCGACGCCCTCGCCCGCCAGCGGCTGGCCCTCGCGCAGACGGCGCTGCTGTCCGCGCTGGTCGCAGGTACGCCCGTCCCGGAGGGGTTCGACCGGGTGCGTCTGGGCGTCCAGGCCCGCGCGCTCGGCGGGAAGCGGGCGGACGTCGTGGCGAAGGTCGCCCCCGACCTCCCGGCCATCCTCGGCTCCGCCTACCGCCCGGCCTTCCTCGCCTACGCCCACGGCCACCCGATGACGGACGGCTACCGCCGCGACGCCCTGGACTTCGCCGAGCAGGTGCTGCTCGCCGGGCAGTTGGAGGACCCCACGGCACGGCGTCACCTACGGGAATGGTGGCTGGAGCGGTCGGGACCGGAACCGCGCTCGCAGCGCCCCACGGCACGGCTGGCTCGCGCCACACGCCGGGTCCTGCTGCGCCGCTGACCACCCGCGCCGCCGGCCGGTGGCCGACCGACGCCATCCTTCCGCGGCCGGCCGGGCCGCCGGACACCGCCATCCGCAGCCCGTCGGCCCGGGGCGTCCAGCCACGTGGCCCGGGCCACCTACGCCGGCCCGGACTCCCCCACTAGGCGCGCGCCCCCCGCCGTCCGCCCCCAGGTGTGCCAGGGTTAACACTCCTGACACCGAGTCAGGCCCGATCACCCACTTCCATCGGGTTTGCTCCTATATGCCCCTCGCCCTTCTTCCCCCATTCATCCCACCTCGCCCCTGATGCAACCTTCCTCCCCCGTACGGCAGTTGGCGTAGACCCCGCAGTAACATGCCAACCCCGCACACCAAACGCACTAGCGTGCGGTGCCGCAACAGGAGGCACCATGCGACCCCGTCCCCCCGTGAACGGCAGAGGCATCTTCACCGGCACAGGCGTCATCATCGTCGGCCTGATCGCGACCCTCGTGGCGCTGATCTTCCCGATCTGGTCGTACGACGACCGGTCCGGTACCGGCCTGGACGTGCTGAACGCCGAGACCGTGTCGACGCAGTACGGGCCGCTGTCCGCCCTCGACCGGGACTTCGTCACCAAGGTCCGGCTGGCCGGCCTGTGGGAGCTGCCCGCCGGTCAGCAGGCGCAGCAGAAGGGCACGACCGAGGCCGTACGAACGGCGGGCACGCACCTGGTCGAGGGCCACACGTTCCTGGACGAGCGGGTCCGGGACGTGGCCGCCCAGCTCGGCCTGGAACTGCCCAACGAGCCGACCGAGCAGCAGCAGGGGTGGCTCGCGACCCTGAACACCGCCCAAGGCGTCGACTACGACCGCCAGTTCGCCAACATCCTGCGGCTGGCGCACGGCAAGGTCTTCTCGGTCGTCGCCCAGGTACGGGCCGGCACCCGCAACTCGCTCGTCCGCGCCCTCGCCGACGACGCCAACACGACCGTGCTGGACCACATCAAGGTCCTGGAGGCCACGGGGTACGTCGACTTCGACGCCCTGGCCCGGGACCTGGCGGCCGACAGCACTCCCCCGATCGCCAACTCCCCTGCCCCGCCGGGCACGATCACCGACCCGGGCCCGGTGATCCCGCTCCCGACGACGCCGTCGCCGTCCCCGACCTATCCACTCCCGCCGGCCGCCTCCAACCCGCCTCCGCCGGCACCCGAGACCTCCTGACCCGGACACTCACCGGAACGTCACATACCGACAACACTCCGTCCGGACTGTGAACAAGGCATGGCGTCACAGGGCCCCGTCGCATAGAAAATTGCCTATGTTCTGGGTCCTTCTCCTGCTGCTGGCCTGGGCCGCCGCCGGCACGGCGTGTACGCGGCTGTGCCTGGCCGCCGTCCACGCGGGTGCCGTGGACGCGGAAGACGCGGACGCGGGCCGGGCACACGATCTGACGCTGTACGAGGCGGCCTTCCTGTCCGGCGGTCCCCGACGGGTCGCCGATCTGACCCTCGTCTCCATGGCGCGCCAGAGACGGCTGCTGCTCGCGCGCACCGGCTGGGCGACCGTCGTCGATCCGCGCGGGCGGGACGACATGGAGCGGTCGGTGATAGGTGCCATCGGGCCGGAGGGGCAGTCGCGCATCGCCCCGGTACGGGCTGCCGCGGCCACCGCGGACGCCGTGAACGGCATCTCCGACCGGCTGGTCAGCGCGGGGCTCGCCGTGTCCGACGGCGCCCGGGAGGGAGTCGCCGCCGGGATCCGCCAGGTGCAGTTCGCCGCGCTTGCCGTGCTGGCGCTGGGCGCGACCGCGCTGCTGACGCCGGCCCAGTCGGACGTGCCGCGCGGCCTGGTCGCCCTCTGGTTCGGGCTGCCCTTGGCGCTCATCCTGAGCTGTCTCGCCATCGCCCGGATCGAGGTCCACCCCTACTCGCGCTGGGCGTCCCCGGCCGGTCAGCGGCTGCTCGGCGCCCTGCCCAGGCGCCGCGGCCGGGACGACCGTACGGATCTCACCTCGGTGGCCGTCCACGGCGTCCGCGCGATCGGCGAACCGGACCTGCGTGCGGCCTTCGCCCACCGGGAGCAGCAGGACTGGCGCGCCTAGGAGCTGTCCGGCCGGTCCCGGGGGCGCACGGGGGCATTGGGGCCGACACCGGCCGGGCGGTGCTTGCCTTCGACAACGGCCGAACGAAACATCCCTTTTGTTGCTGTCATGCACCGAAGGGATACGCGATGAGAGCCCCCGCCCTCTACTCGGCCGCCGGGACCCTGCTCCTGACCACGCTCACCGCGGCCCCGGCCGGCAGCGCCCCCGGGGTGCCGGGCGTGGCCGAGCTGCGCGGCACCGCGGTGGCCGCCGCGCGCGCCGGGGCGAGGGGCATCGACTTCGGTGCCTGCCCCGCCACCGAGGACCTGCCGGGCACCGTGCGGTGCGGCACCGTGTCCGTGCCGCTCGACTACGCCCGGCCCGACGGCCGGCAGATCGAACTGACCGTGAGCCGGGTGCCGGCCACCCACAAGGACCCGAACAACAGCAAGCGCCGGGTGCCCGGGCAGGGCTCCCTGGTCTTCAACCCGGGCGGGCCGGGCGGCTCCGGCATGTACTTCCCGCTGATCGGCGCCCTCCCGGAGTGGAAACGGCTCGCGGCGGCGTACGACCTCGTGGGCTACGCCCCGCGCGGCGTGGGCCGGTCCGCGCACCTGTCCTGCGAGGACCCCAAGACGTTCCTCAAGGCTCCGACACAGGCGCCGACGCACCCCTCGGAGGCGTACAAGAAGGAACGCATCGCTCAGGCGAAGGCGTACGCGCGCGGCTGCGCGCAGCGCGCCGGCGACGACCTGCGGCACTACACCTCCCTCAACAACGCCCGTGACCTGGACGTCCTGCGCGCCGCGCTCGGCGAGTCGAGGCTGACGTTCGTGGGCGCGTCGTACGGCACCTACCTGGGGGCGCTGTACGCGACCCTCTTCCCGTCGCACGTACGGCGGATGGTGTTCGACGCCGCGGTGAACCCGCACCCCGACCAGGTCTGGTACCGCAGCAACCTCGCCCAGTCGGCCGCGTTCGAGGGACGCTGGCAGGACTTCCGGGAGTGGGCCGCCCGGCACGACGACGTGTACTCACTGGGTGACACGGCCGGCGAGGTTCTGCGCAGTTACGAGAAGGCCGCGGCACGGCTGGCCGCGAAGCCGGCGGGCGGGACGGTCGGCCCCGGCCAGTTGCAGGAGGCCTTCCTGTCGGTCGGTTACTACGACGACTACTGGCCGCACCGCGCGCAGGCGCTGTCGGCGTATCTGAAGGGCGACCCGGAGCCGCTGGTCGAGCAGGCCGGGCCGCATCCGGAGACGGCGGCCGAGGCGGAGAACGCGCACGCGGTCTACACGGCCGTCGAGTGCAACGACGCGCCCTGGCCCACGGATTGGCAGGTGTGGGACCGGGACAACACCCGGCTCGCGCGCGTGGCACCCTTCGAGACCTGGGACAACGTGTGGACGAACCTGTCCTGCGCGTACTGGCCCGCGCCGCGTCAGCGGCCCCTCGACGTGCGTACCGGTCCTGGTGAGGTGCCGGCGACGCTGATCCTGGCGGCCGAGCGGGACGCGGCCGCGCCCTACGAGGGGGCGCTGGAGTTGCGTCGGCGGTTGTCGGGGGCGGTGCTGGTGACGGAGCGGGACGCGGGTACGCACGGGATCGCGGGTGGGCCGAACCCGTGCGTCAACGGGTACCTGGACGCGTACCTGTTGGAAGGGCGGCTTCCGGTGCGGCGCGCCGCGTGTGCGCCGCACCCGGAACCGGAACCGCGTCAGGCGAGCCCGGCGACCAAGTCGGCGACCGACTTGCGGCGGCCCGTGTAGAACGGGACCTCTTCACGGACGTGCATCCGGGCCTCGGAGGCACGCAGATGGCGCATGAGGTCGACGATGCGGTACAGCTCGTCGGCCTCGAAGGCGAGGATCCACTCGTAGTCGCCGAGGGAGAACGAGGCGACGGTGTTGGCGCGCACGTCCGGGTAGCCGCGGGCCATCTTGCCGTGGTCGGCGAGCATGCGGCGGCGGTCCTCGTCGGGCAGCAGGTACCAGTCGTAGGAGCGCACGAAGGGGTAGACGCTGACGTAGTCGCGGGGCGTCTCGTCGGCGAGGAACGCCGGGATGTGCGCGCGGTTGAACTCGGCGGGGCGGTGCAGCGCCATGTTCGACCACACCGGCGTGAGGGCGCGGCCCAGCCTGGTGCGGCGGAAGAGGTTGTACGCCTCCTGGAGCTGGTCGCTGGTCTCCGCGTGCCACCAGATCATGAGGTCGGCGTCGGCGCGCAGACCGGACACGTCGTAGGTGCCGCGGATCGTCACGTCCTTGGCGGCGAGCTGGTCGAACAGCTCCTGGACCTCGTCGGCGTAACCCGCGCGGTCCTCGGGGAGCACGTCCTTCAGCTGGAAGACGGACCAGAGGGTGTAGCGGATGGTCTCGTTGAGGTCCTTGGCCAGCTTGCCCTTGTTCGGGACCCTGCCGGACTCGGTGGTGGGGGCGTCGTCACTCATGACCTCATTCTCCCGCTCCGCCGTGGAGGCTCTGCACCGGGTTGGCGGTGAGCTCCTCCAGGCCCGCCCGTCGCCCACCACACCCTCAACCGAAGCGCTTCGCGCTACACCTTTGATCCCAGGTCGCCCCGGATCTGGTCCACGGCCGCGTACGCGCTCGCGATGCAGGCCGGGATGCCGACGCCGTCGTACTGCGCGCCGCACACCGCGAGCCCCGGCAGCTTGCCGACGTGGTCGCGGATGCGGGCCACGCGCGCGTGGTGGCCGACGGGGTACTGCGGCAGGCCGTCGGTCCAGCGGGTGACGCGGGTCTCGACGGGGGTGGCGTCCAGGCCGGTGGCCGCACGCAGGTCGTGGCGGGAGACCGCTACCAGGTCGGCGTCCTCGCGCTGGAGGATCTCCGTCTCGCCGTACCGTCCGACGGAGGTGCGCAGGACGAGGAGGTCCGGGTTCTCGTCGCCGATCCAGCCCCACTTCTGGGAGGCGAACGTAGACGCCTTGATGGTGCGTCCCTCGACGGGCGGGACGAGGAAGCCGCTGCCCTCGGGGAGCGTGACGTCAGCGCGGTGGTAGGCGAGGGTGACCAGGGCCATGGAGGCGTACTCGACGGCGGTGAGCTCGGTGGCGGCCGCGGGTGACTCGGTGCGCAGCAGACCGGCGGCGACGGGAGCGGGGGCGGCGACGATCACCGCGTCGGCGTGCCGGACCCGGTCCCCCGCGACGACCCGCCAGCCGCCGGACGCCTCGCGGCGCAGCTCCGTCACGGGCGCCCCGGTCACGATCTCGCCGCCGCGCTCCCGCACCGACTCGGCCACCGCGAGCGGCAGCGAGCCGACCCCGCCCGCGATGCCCATGAACACCGGGCCGGTCTGCTGGCCCGCCGCGGCCTTCGCCTGGATCTCGCGGACCGCCTCGGTCAGAGAGTCGTGTGTCCGCGCGGCCTGGAAGAGCTGCGGGACCGCCGAGCGCATCGAGATGCGGTACGCGTCGCCCGCGTAGACCCCGCCGAGGAGCGGCTCCACGAGGCGGTCGACGACCTCGCGGCCCAGCCGCGCCGCCACGTACTCCCCGACCGCCACGTCGTCGCCGACCTCCGTGCGTGGCAGGTCGGCGTCCTGTCCGATGCGGGCGAGACCCTCGTCGGACAGCACGCCGGTGAGGGCGTCGGCGGTGCCGGGGACGCCCATCACATGGCCCTTGGGCATCGGGCGCAGGGCGCCGCGGGTCCACAGCGAGGCGGTCGCGGTGGCGGGCGGCTGGAGGAGGTCGGTCAGGCCCACCTCGCGGGCGAGGGTGACGGCCTCGGGGCGGCGGGCGAGCATCGACTCGGCGCCGAAGTCGACGCGGGCGCCCGCGATCTCGCCGGGCAGCAGCTTGCCGCCGACGCGCTCCGAGGCCTCCAGCACGGTCACCCGGGCCCCCCGCCGCAGCAGCCGGTGCGCGGCGGCCAGCCCCGCGATCCCGGCTCCGACGACGACGACATGCCCGGTGTCCGTACCCGTTGCGCTCATCCCCCCACTTTCTCAGACCCCACTGACACCCCCGCGGCGGCCCGGTGTCCTTCACGAGTCCCGACCGTGACCGCATCGGGACCGTTTTTCTCCAACGTCCGGGCCCGCTCCGGCGTCGTAGGAGCGTCAGTCGTCACAACCCTCGGGGGTAGCCCGCATGCGCGCACGACGTTCCGTACGACCCGTTCAGGCCCTGGCCGGTCTCCTGCTGGCCGCGGCCCTCGCGCTGACCGGCTGCAGCGCCGACGGCGCTGATTCCGCCGGCACGACGGCCGACAAGGCCGACGCGCAGAGCGACGCGAAGGAGGCCGCACCCGGTGGCGCGGCCGACGGCGCCGGCGGGGCGGGCGCCGTCAAGGCGACCGCGCCGCCCAAGGTCACCAGCCACATCATCCGCACCGCGTCCCTGACCGTGCAGGTCAAGGACGTACCGAAGGCCCTCGACGAGGCGCGCGGCACCGTCGAGAACGCGGGCGGCTACGTCGGCAACGAGTCCACCAGCCGGGACGGGGACGGCCGCGAGCGCACCCGGGTGGTGCTGCGAGTGCCCGTCGACCGGTACGACACGGTCCTCGACGAGCTCCAGGGCGCCGGCAAGCTCCTCGAACGCACGGCGAAGGCGCAGGACGTCACCGATCAGGTCGTCGACGTGGACAGCCGCATCAGGTCGCAGCGCGCCAGCGTGGCGCGGGTGCGCGAACTGATGGACCAGGCGACCGATCTCAGCGACGTGGTGACGCTGGAGGGCGAGCTGAGCAGGCGGGAATCCGACCTGGAGGCGCTGCTGGCCCAGCAGTCGTCCCTGAAGGACCGCACCAGCCTGGCCACCATCACCCTGTCCCTGTCCGAGACGCCGGTGAAAAAGGCGGTCCAGGAGGACGACGACCCCGGGTTCACGGACGCGCTGGCGGGCGGCTGGGACGCGTTCGTGACGATGCTGCGCTGGCTGGCCGTGGCGATCGGGGCGGTGCTGCCGTTCGTGGCGGTGGCCGCGCTGATCGTCCTGGTGTGGCTGCGGATCGTCCGCCCCCGGCTGCCGCGCCGCCCCGCCGCCGCGCCCGCGTCGACCGCGCTCGGCCCGCTTCCGACGGCCCGGCAGGCGCCCGAGCCCACCCGTCCGCGGGAGGGCGGCGAGGAGCACTGAGCCGCTGCCGGTGCAATGAGTGGGACTGAAATGCCCTGCGCACGTAGCGTGTTCGTATGAGCATGAGCCGTACGAAGCGTGGGCCGGAGCGTCTGGTCGTGATCGGCGGCGACGCTGCGGGGATGTCCGCGGCGTCGCAGGCCCGACGGCTGAAGGGCCCGGACGAGCTGGAGATCGTGGCGTTCGAGCGCGGCCACTTCACGTCCTACTCGGCGTGCGGGATCCCGTACTGGGTGGGCGGTGACGTCTCCGATCGGGACCAGCTGATCGCCCGGACGCCCGAGGAGCACCGGGCGCGCGACATCGACCTGCGGATACGCACCGAGGTCACGGAGATCGACGTGGCCGGCGGGCGGGTACTTGCGCGTGACGTCGATTCCGGTGCCGAGTCCTGGACGTCGTACGACAAACTCGTGATAGCGACCGGTGCCCGCCCCGTCCGGCCGGATCTTCCGGGCGTGGACGCGCCCGGCGTGCACGGCGTGCAGACGCTCGACGACGGCCAGGCGCTCATCGACACACTGGCAGGCACACGTGGCCGTCGGGCGGTCGTGGTCGGCGCGGGCTACATCGGCGTCGAGATGGCCGAGGCGCTCATCAACCGCGGCTACCAGGTGACGGTCGTCAACCGGGGCAGGGAGCCGATGTCCACGCTCGACCCGGACATGGGCCGGCTGGTGCACGAGGCGATGACGGGCCTGGGCATCACCATGGTCGACGACGCCGAGGTCACCAAGGTGCTCACGACCGACGACGGCCGGGTGCGGGCGGTGGCCACGCAGGACGCCGAGTACCCGGCGGACGTGGTCGTGCTCGGTATCGGCGTGCGTCCCGAGACGGGGCTCGCCGCGGCGGCGGGGCTGCCGCTCGGCGCCCACGGCGGCCTGTTGACCGACCTGGCGATGCGGGTGCGCGGGCACGAGAACATCTGGGCCGGCGGCGACTGCGTGGAGGTCCTCGACCTGGTCTCGGGCCAGCTGCGGCACATCGCGCTGGGCACGCACGCCAACAAGCACGGACAGGTCATCGGCACGAACGCGGGCGGCGGGTACGCCACGTTCCCGGGCGTGGTCGGCA
The DNA here is from genome assembly GCF_045041235.1 of Streptomyces sp. NBC_00076. Lineage (NCBI taxonomy): Bacteria > Bacillati > Actinomycetota > Actinomycetes > Kitasatosporales > Streptomycetaceae > Streptomyces > Streptomyces sp. NBC_00076. The sequence goes on along the minus strand of NZ_CP108242.1, from coordinate 8,065,515 downwards.
CGGCGGTCAGCAAGGTGTGCGACCTGGAGATCGCGCGTACGGGCCTGCGGGAGAAGGACGCCCGCAGGGTGGGCCTGCGCTTCGAGTCGGTCACCATCGAGTCGACCAGCCGCGCGGGCTACTACCCGGACGCCGCCCCCATGACGGTGAAGATGCTCGCCGAGCGCCGCACGGGACGGCTGCTCGGCGTGCAGATCGTCGGCCGGGAGGGCGCGGGCAAGCGAGTCGACATCGCCGCGGTGGCCCTGACGGCCGGCATGACGGTGGAACAGATGACAGCCCTGGACCTGGGCTACGCCCCTCCGTTCTCCCCGGTCTGGGACCCGGTCCTGGTGGCGGCCCGCAAGGCAGCTCTGAAAGTGCGGACCTCCTGAACCGACAGATCCGGGGTACGGGACGCTCCCGCGGCAAGGGACCCTTCCGCGGGAACGGACTCCTACGCGGTGCCGTTGATCCTCTCTATCGCCTGCCTCGCCTGGTCGGCCGGAGGCCTCGGCGGCAGCGACGAGACGGAGGCGCTGCTGGTCATGGGGGCCGGCTGCTCCCCCGCGGGCTTCGCGTGGGCCGCCGACCGGGCCGACCGGAGCCGGTTGCTCACCGCCTCGTCGAGGGTCACTGGCCGCTGCATCTGCGCGGCCATCCGTCCCGCCTCCTGGCCCAGCCGTGCCACGTCCTCCCAGGGCAGTCGCACCACCAGCGAGAGCTCCGCCTCGCCGTCGGGCGTTGCGTGCATCGGAGGAGTAACTCGGTCGTTCATCGCCTGTTCCTCACGTCGTCCCCGCGACCCGCCTTCCCCGTGCCGCGGGCGGTTGAGGAGACATACGCACAGGCGGACGGTGGCGTTCACCGATTCGCCGCCCGCATCGGGGGCACTACTTCCTTGTGGTCATCCCCGTCCATGACGTGAACCCCGTGAGCCGCACTCCCTGGGTGACGCATGCGCTGATCGCCGCGAACGTCCTCGTCTTCCTTCTCATGCCCGGCCTCTCCGGTTCCGTGGCGGGCGACAGCAACCTGGCCCAGCTGTGCCACCTCCAGGCGTTCCTGGACCACTACGCTGCCGTGCCGCAGGAGCTGATCCACCATCAGCTGCCGCGGCTCGTGCCCACCGGCGACGTCGGGGTGGGGGCGCGGGGCGCGGGCTGTGTGGTGGGCCCTCCGACGTACGACAAGTCGCCGCCCCTCAGCGTCCTCACGGCGATGTTCCTGCACGGCGGCTGGCTGCATCTGCTGGGCAACATGCTGTTCCTGCTGATCTTCGGCAACAACGTCGAGGACCGCATGGGCCATGTGCGGTACGCGCTCTTCTACGTCGCCTGCGGCTATGCGGCGTCGTACGGCTTCGCGCTGTTCAACGCCGACTCCGCCGACCCGCTGATCGGCGCGTCGGGAGCCATCGCCGGGGTGTTGGGCGCCTATCTGGTGCTGTATCCGAAGGCCAGGGTGTGGGTGCTGGTGCCGTTCCTGGTCTTCCTGCCGCTGCGGCTGCCGGCCTGGCTGGTGCTGGGCTTCTGGTTCGTGCTGCAGGCGGTGTACTCGTCCGGCGAGGGCGTCTCCGGCGTGGGCACCGTGGCGTACGCGGCGCACATCGTCGGTTTCCTCGCGGGCATGCTGCTCGCCTGGCCGCTGAAGCCGGGGACGCCCCCGCCGCCGGAGCCACGCGGCCTGCTGTTCGGCAGGCGGGCGAGGCCCCGGCACACCTGGTGAGCGCGCGCGTCAGCGGACGGTCTGGGTGTGGACGTACTCGACGAGCCGGGTCAGCGCGTCCGGGTTGGTGGACGGCATGACGCCGTGGCCCAGGTTGAAGATGTGGCCCTCGAGGCCGGCGGCCGCGTCGAGGACCTCGCGGGTCTTGGTCTCGACGGCCTCGGTGCCGGCGAACAGGACGGTCGGGTCGAGGTTGCCCTGGAGCGCCTTTCCGGGGCCGACGCGGCGGACGGCCTCGTCGAGCGGGACGCGCCAGTCGACGCCGACGACGTCCGCGCCGGCCTCGCTCATCGGCTTCAGCAGCTCACCGGTGCCGACGCCGAAGTGGATGCGGGGTACGCCGTAGCCGGCGACGGCCTCGAAGACCTTGGCGGAGGCGGGCAGCACCGACCTGCGGTAGTCCGCCGGAGCCAGCGCGCCGGCCCAGGAGTCGAACAGCTGGACCGCGCTCGCGCCCGCCTCGATCTGGACCTTCAGGAAGGCGGCCGTGATGTCCGCGAGCCGGTCGAGCAGGTCCGACCAGAGCTCGGGGTCGCCGTACATGATCGCCTTGGCGTTCTCGTACGTGCGCGACGGACCGCCCTCGACGAGGTAGCTCGCGAGGGTGAAAGGCGCGCCCGCGAATCCGATCAGAGGGGTGGAGCCGAGCTCGGCGGTCAGCAGGCCGATGGCCTCGGTGACGTAGGAGACGTCCTCGGGGGTGAGGTCGCGGAGCTGGGCGAGGTCCGCGCGGGTGCGGATCGGGCGCTCGACGACCGGGCCGACGCCGGGCTTGATGTCGAGGTCGATGCCGATCGCCTTGAGCGGGACGACGATGTCGCTGAAGTAGATCGCCGCGTCGACGCCGTGCCGGCGCACCGGCTGGAGAGTGATCTCGGTGACCAACTCGGGCCGCATGCAGGACTCGAGCATCGGGATGCCCTCGCGGACCTTGCGGTACTCCGGCAGCGAGCGCCCGGCCTGCCGCATGAACCACACGGGCGTGTGCGGCACCGGCTCACGCCTGCAGGCCCTGAGGAAGGCGGAATCCTTGACGGCGTCGGACGTGGCTGTCGGCTGCGCCGGGCGCGGGCTCGCCTGGCTCTCGTTGGCACTCACGGGGCAAGTCTCGCACGCCACCGGACCCGGCCCCGACGGCAACCCCGACGCCCGGCAACTGGGTGTCCCTCCCTGCGCGAGGCCCCCGTTCCCCTTAATCTTCCCCGCATGGCTGCGGCTCAGGGACGACTGTCGGACGGCACTGGCGGGATGGACGAGGCGAAGGACACCGAGGAGGGCGAGGGGCATACGAGCAGGTCGGTTCCGCCGCCCTTCCGGGCGGCCGTGGACGCGCTGAGAGCGGCGCGGTTGCGGCCGCAGATCGAGGTGGAGCCGACACCGGCACCGAAGCGGCTCGCTCCGCACGCGTACGCGCTGGAAGCGGCGGTCGTCGAGGGCGACCAGGACCTGGCGGACGGCCGGCTGGTGCTGCTGCACGACCCGGACGGGCACGAGGCCTGGCAGGGCACCTTCCGGCTGGTGACGCTGGTGCGCGCGGAGCTGGAGCCCGAGATGGCCGCCGATCCGCTGCTGCCCGACGTCTGCTGGTCGTGGCTGACCGGAGCGCTCACCGCGCGCGGTCTGACGTGCGGCGAGCCGAGCGGCACGGTCACCCGTGCGAGCTCGCACTACTTCGGTGGTCTGTCCGAACGTCCGGCCGCCTCGCAGATCGAGATCCGCGCGTCCTGGACACCCCGGGAGGGCCTGGGCGGGGTGCCGGACGCGGCGGCGCACCTGGCGGCCTGGTGCGATCTGCTGGCCCAGGTCGCGGGACTGCCGCCGGCCGGTCCCGGTGACGCGTCGGTGGTCACACTGCCGCAGCGCCGGGACCCGCAGTCGCGCTGAACTCCCTCTGCCCTGCGCTGAACCAACCAATGAACCAACGGTCGACCCTCGTCGACCTCTTTTTCCGATCTCTTTGTCGATACGGCCACTTTCGGCCAGGTATTGGACGCAGAGCGAAACCGTTCGATCTTCGGGTGATCGATCGCGTGTCCGAATTGCACGGATTGTTACTCACTAGATCGTGATCATTCTCTAAAGGCGGACGGGTTTGGTGCCGAAGACGACTGTGACCTTGAAAGCACGATTCGTCCCGGCTTCCTCCCCACAAGCCGGCCCCGTCCCCCACCCAGGAGGCCTGGTGTCCGTTCTCCTCGAGCAGCCCGCAAGCCTGGTCGCCTACCGCCCGAACAAGCCGACCGCCATGGTGGTCGTGGCCGACCCGCGCGTCCGCTCCACCGTCACCCGCCACCTGTGGGCGCTCGGTGTGCGCGACGTCATCGAGGCCTCGTCCGTCGCGGAGGCTCGTCCCCGCATCGGCAACCCCCGCGACATCTGCGTCGCCGACGTCCACCTGCCCGACGGCTCCGGCCTCACCCTCCTGTCCGAGACCCGCGCCGCGGGCTGGCCCAACGGGCTCGCCCTGTCCGCCGCCGACGACATCGGCGCCGTACGCAACGCGCTCGCCGGCGGAGTCAAGGGCTACGTCGTCACCGGCACCCGTACCAACCTCGGGCTCCCCACCCGACCCGGCGCCGCCCCCATCGGCGCCGCCGCCGCCCGTATGCACCGCCGCCCCCCGGGTGCCCCGAGTCACCCGGGCGGCTACCGCGAACTGTCCGGCCGGGAGGTCGAGGTGCTGCGACTGGTCGCGGAGGGCCAGTCGAACAAGGCGATCGGCGTCTCGATGGGCCTGTCCGCCCTGACCGTCAAGAGCCACCTCGCCCGCATCGCCCGCAAGCTCGGTACGGGTGACCGTGCCGGGATGGTCGCGGTGGCCCTGCGCACCGGGATCATCCACTGACGCCCGCCCTTCACGGACGTGAACCCGATCGACCGTCGATCTTCGTCCGCGTATCCACCCCCAGTGAGCCGGATCTTTCACCGAGCTGACTGGTTTACGACCCCCAGGCGCCCGCCGACGGAACGTTCCGTCGGCGGGCGCTGTCCATACATGGATACCCTTGACAGGTGACCGACGCCCAAGAGACCGCAGCAGACGTTTCACTGCGAACCACCGGAGGCGCCCCTCCGGACGACGGCGGATCTTCTGTTACGGGGGCGCCGAACTCCGAGCCCGGCCCTGAAGCGATCCCCTTGCTGGAACCACGCGAGGGGATTCCGCCGGTGATCGCCGACGACGAGTCGCTCGCGGAGGTGATCGCCGCCTTCGCCGCCGGCTCCGGCCCCGTCGCCGTCGACGCCGAGCGCGCGTCCGGCTACCGCTACGGCCAGCGCGCCTATCTGGTGCAGCTGCGCCGTGAGGGCGCGGGGACCGCGCTGATCGACCCCGTGGCCTGCCCCGACCTCTCGGGCCTGGGCGAGGCGCTCTCCGGTGTGGAGTGGGTACTGCATGCCGCCACCCAGGATCTGCCGTGCCTGCGGGAGATAGGCATGGTCCCCACTCGGCTGTTCGACACCGAGCTGGCCGGCCGGCTCGCCGGGTTCCCCCGGGTGGGCCTCGGCGCGATGGTCGAGGGCGTGCTGGGCTTCGTACTGGAGAAGGGCCACTCCGCCGTCGACTGGTCGACCCGGCCGCTGCCCGAGCCGTGGCTGCGCTACGCGGCACTGGATGTGGAGCTGCTCGTCGACCTGCGGGACGCGCTGGAGAAGGAGCTGGACCGGCAGGGCAAGCTGGAGTGGGCGCAGCAGGAGTTCGACGCCATCGCGTCGGCGCCGCCGCCGGAGCCGCGCAAGGACCCCTGGCGGCGGACCTCCGGGATGCACAAGGTGCGGCGGCGTCGGCAGCTCGCGGTGGTGCGCGAGCTGTGGCAGACGCGGGACCGCAACGCACAGCGGCGGGACGTGTCGCCGGGCAAGGTGCTGTCCGACGCGGCCATCGTCGAGGCGGCGCTCGCCGTTCCGGCCAATGTGCACGCGCTCGCCGCGTTGAACGGGTTCGGGCATCGGATGGGCCGGCGGCAGCTGGAGCAGTGGCAGGCGGCCGTCGACCGGGCCAAGGAGTTGGCCGACGCGCAACTGCCGCAGCCGGGGCAGCCGGTGACGGGGCCGCCTCCGCCGAGGGCCTGGGCCGACAAGGATCCCGAGGCCGCGGCCCGGTTGTCGGCGGCCCGGGCGGCCGTCTCGGCGCTGGCCGAGCAGCTCACCATGCCGCAGGAGAACCTGATCACGCCCGACACCGTGCGACGGGTCTGCTGGGAGCCGCCCGCCGTCGTCGACGCTGAGTCCGTGGCCGCCGCGCTGGCGGGGTTCGGGGCTCGGCCGTGGCAGGTGGAGCAGGTGACGCCGGTTCTGGTGGCCGCGATGTCCGCGTAGCCGCCGCGGGCGCTCTCACCTCGTCGCTCCTCGCATGAAGCCGTTGTAGATGAAGCGTTGCAGGCTCAGGAAGACGATCAGGGTCGGCAGGATCACCAGGACCGCTCCTGCCGAGATCGTCTCCCAGTGGGCGGCGTAGGGGCCCTTGAAGCGGAACAACGACGTCGAGATCACGCCAAGATCCTCCGAGGGCATGTAGAGGAAGGGGATGTAGAAGTCGTTGTAGACGGTGATCCCCTTCACGATCACGACCGTCGCGATCGCCGGCCTGAGCAGGGGGAAGATGACCTTGCGGTAGATCGTGAAGGCGCCTGCGCCGTCCAGCCGGGCCGCCTCGTCCAGGGAGATCGGGATGGACCGTACGAACTGCAGGAAGATGTAGATCGAGACGATGTCCGTGCCCATGTAGAGCACGATCGGCGCCCACAGCGAGTCGAACATCCCGAAGCTGTTCACGATCTGGAAGGTCGCGACCTGGGTGGTGACGCCCGGGACCAGTGCGGCGACCAGGAAGAGCGCGACCACCAGTTTCCTGAAGCGGAACGTGAAGCGGTCGATGGCGTACGCCGTCATCGAGCCGATGAGGACGGTGCCGCCGATGGAGAACAGCAGGATGACGGCGGTGTTGCCGAACGCCGACAGCATCTCGCCGCCCTCGAACGCCGACACGTAGTTGTGGAAGTTGAGCGGGTCGTCCGGGAGCGACAGGGCCCCGCCGCCGTCCGCCATCTCCTTCTCGGACTTGAGGGAGGTCAGCAGGACGACGCCGAGCGGGAGCAGGACCACCAGCGTGGCGGAGATCAGCGAGAGATACACCAGCGTCCGGGCCACGGCACGACGTGTCATACGAGGTCCACCCTGTCGTCGGGGACGAGGCGCCGCTGTACCCAGGTCACCAGCAGGATGATCAGCAGCAGCACGATCGCGGCCGCCGAGGCGAGCCCCGTCTTGTTGAAGCGGAAGGCCAGGTTCAGCGTCTGGATCACGAAGGTCGCGGTCCCCGTCGCCCCGCCGGTCATGATGTACGGGATCTCGAAGGCGGACAGCGAGCCGGAGATCGACAGGATCACCGTGAGGGTGACCACGGGTTTGATGCCGGGCGCGATGATGTAGCGGAACTGGTGCCAGCGGTTCGCGCCGTCCAGTTCCGCGGCCTCGTACAACTCCCCCGGGATGGACTGGATCGCGCCGAGGAACAGCACGAAGTTCACGCCCATGTAGCGCCAGACCGAGACGCCGGCCAGCGAGGTGTTCGCGGAGACCGGGGTCCCGAGCCAGGCGTGGTCGGAGTGGTAGCCGAACAGGCCGAGCACCGAGTCGAGGGTGCCGCCGTCCTGGAAGAAGTAGAGGAACACGAAGCCGATCGCGACCCCGTTGATCAGGTACGGGAAGAAGAGCACGCCCTTGAAGAAGTTCCGGAAACGGATGTTGAAGCTCAGGATCGTCGCGAAGTAGAGCGCGGCGACGATCTGCACGACGGAGGCGGCGAGGTAGTAGCCGCTGACGAAGAAGACCCGGAAGAGGTCTTCCCGGGTGAAGATCTCGGTGTAGTTCCCGACGCCCGTGTAGTGCAGTTCCGGGCTCACACCGTCCCAGTCGGTGAGGCTGTACGCGGCCATGTTGGCGATCGGCACGTAGGTGAAGGTGATCAGCAGGGCGAGCGGGGCGATCAGGAAGAGCCAGGGGGTGATGCCCCGCCGCAGCCGCCTCCGGCGTGGGGCGGGGGCCGGGGCGGAGGCGGCGGGCGCCGCACCCGCCCCGGCCCGGAAGGCCGCCTTCTCGGTGACGTCCGCCATCAGGAGCCCGAGTTCTTCTGCGCCTCGGTCCAGCGCTCGCTGAGGTCGGCGAAGAAGCCGTCGAGGCTGCCCTTGCGGGCGCCGCGGGCGAGATCGACGAGCTTCTGCCGGTACTCGGGTGCGTAGATGCCGGTCTCCGACTGGTTGTCGATGCTCTTGACCTGGGCGCCCTTGCCGTCGTCCACCTCGATGAACTTCACGCCCGCGTCCTCGTACGGCTTCAGCACGGCGGGCAGCGGTGCGTCCCTGAGCGGGGAGATGGCCAGGTTGTCCTGGGCGTAGGTCGACTTGTCGGTGAACCAGTCGATCCAGGCGCGGGCCGCGTCCTTGTGCTTCGAGTGGACGTTGACGGCCTGGTTGTAGTCGGGGCCGATCACCGCGCAGAACTTGCCGTCCACCTGGGACGGGAAGGGCATGAAGCCGATGTCGTCGGGGTTCACGCCGGCCTTCTTGGCGGCATCCTGGAACTGGACGAGCGCCCAGGTGCCGAGCCACTGGGTGGCGATCTCGCCCTTCGCCGTCCGGGGCTTGGACTCCTCCCAGTTGCTGGTCGTCGGGTCCTTTTCGATCAGGCCCGACTTCACGGTGTCGTACAGCAGGGTGTCGCCCACGCGCAGGTCGGCGTCCTTCGCCCACGGGTCGCCCTCGGCCAGCTTGTCGGTCGCCTTGGCGTCGCAGTGGACGGAGCCGTTGACGGACGTCCACGAGGTCAGCGTCCAGCCGGCCGCGAAGTTGGTGTAGTACGGGATCGCGTCGGTCTTGGACTTGATCGCCTTGAGGTCGTCCAGGAACTCGGCCGGGGTGGTGGGCCAGTCGGTGACACCGGCCTCCTTCCAGACCCGCTTGTTGTAGACGAATCCGGGGCTCACGCCGACCGGGGTCTGTCCGTAGACCTTGCCGTCGACGGTGGTGAAGTCGGTGAAGCGGTACTTCTTGCCGCGCTCCTGCTGGGTCCCCAGCGAGGCGAAGAACTTCGGGTAGTCGCTCTTCTTGATCACCGCGGGGATCAGCAGCACATCGCCGTAGTTCTCCGTGTTCATACGGATCTTGACTTCGGACTCGTAGTTCGTGAGGGCCTCGAACTCGACCTTGACCTTCGGATAGGTCTTGTTGAACTCGGCGGCGTACTTCTTCATCGTGCCGTCCTGCACGAGGTCGGTCCGCACGGTGAGGACCTTGATGGTTCCGGTGACCTTCGACGGATCGTCGGGCGCCTTGGCGTCGGCGCCCTTCGACGTTCCTCCGGTGCCGGTGCAGCCGGGTATCAGCAGGGCGGCCCCGACGACCATGGCGAGGATGTGGCGGCGGTTCATGTGCATCAGCTCCGTTCACGGGACGGACGAGCACGTACGAGATGGCTGATTCGGCACTCTGACAGCGCTTTCTCAACCGGTAAAGTCCCATTCCCGCCAACGATGAAGAAGTGGCGCTCAATGCTGGGGTAGACCGGTTTAGGGAGTGCGCATGCTGGAGGCCACACCGCTCACCGAGGACTGGATCCTGAAGCATGAGGGGGACCGGCTCCCGGCGACCGTGCCGGGTTGCGTGCACACCGATCTGCTGGCGGCGGGGGTGATCCCGGACCCGTTCCTCGGACAGGGCGAGACCGAGGTCGCTTGGGTGGGACGACGGGAGTGGACGTACGAGAGGGACCTGGCGGCGACGAACGGGCACGAGCAGACCGACCTTGTCTTCGACGGCCTCGACACCGTCGCGGAGGTTCTGCTCGACGGCCGGCCCCTCGGCCGGACCCGGAACATGCACCGCTCGTACCGCTTCGACGTGACCGGCCTCGGCGGGCGGCTGTCGGTGCGGTTCGCCTCCGCGTACGCCGAGACGGAGGCCGTGCGCGGGCAGTTGGGCGAGCGGCCCGCCGCCTATGCCGAGCCGTACCAGTACATCCGCAAGATGGCCTGCTCCTTCGGCTGGGACTGGGGGCCGACCCTGGTGACGGCCGGGATCTGGCGGCCGGTGCGGCTGGAGCGGTGGTCGACGGCCAGGATCGCGCGGGTGCGCCCGCTGGTGACCGTCGAGGACGGTCTGGGGCGGGTCGAGGTGCGCGTGGACGTCGAGCGCTCCCGGGTCGAGGCGGAACTCGCGCTGGAGGCGACGGTCGGCGGGGTGCGGGCGCGTGCGGAGATCGACGGGACGACCGGGACCGTGCGGATCGAGGTGCCTGACGTACGACTGTGGTGGCCGCGTGGTTACGGTGAACAGCCGCTGTACGACGTCGAGTTGACGCTCCTTCACGAGGACCGCCCGCTGGACGTGTGGCGGCGCCGGATCGGTTTCAGGACCGTCGAGCTGGACCGCCGGCCCGACCCGCACGGCACCGGTTTCACCCTCGTCGTCAACGGGGAGCGGCTGTTCGCGCGGGGCGTGAACTGGATCCCGGACGACGTCTTCCCGTCCCGGATCGGCCGGGACCGCTACCGGGAGCGGCTGCGGCAGGCGGCCGACGCCGGTGTGGACCTGGTGCGCGTGTGGGGCGGCGGGATCTACGAGAGCGAGGACTTCTACGACGCCTGCGACGAACTCGGGCTGCTGGTCTGGCAGGACTTCCCGTTCGCGTGTGCGGCCTACCCGGAGGAGCAGCCGCTGCGCGGCGAGGTGGAGGCGGAGGCCCGCGAGAACGTCGTACGGCTGATGCCGCATCCCTCGCTGGTCCTGTGGAACGGCAACAACGAGAACCTGTGGGGCTTCAGGGACTGGGGGTGGGAGGAGCGGCTGGCCGGGGACTCCTGGGGCGAGGGGTACTACCTGGGCGTACTGCCGCGGGTGGTGGCCGAGTTGGATCCGACACGGCCGTACGCGGCGGGCAGTCCCTGGTCCGGGTCGTGGGAGCACCATCCGAACGATCCGGCGCACGGTACGCACCACTCGTGGGAGGTGTGGAACCGGGAGGACTACGCGGACTACCGCGCGAACGTGCCGCGTTTCGTCGCCGAGTTCGGATGGCAGGCGCCGCCCGCGTACGCCACCCTGCGGCGCGCGCTTCCGGGTGAGGAGCTCGCCCCCGACTCCCCCGGGATGCTGCACCACCAGAAGGCCGACGACGGCAACGGCAAGCTGGAGCGCGGGCTGGCCCGTCATTTCGCCCTGCCCGAGGGGGACTTCGACCGCTGGCACTACCTCACGCAGATCAACCAGGCCCGCGCGGTCGCCGCCGGGATCGAGCACTGGCGGTCGCACTGGCCGGTGTGCGCGGGAACGGTGGTCTGGCAGCTCAACGACTGCTGGCCGGTGACGTCATGGGCGGCGATCGACGGGGACGGCCGTGAGAAGCCGCTGTACCACGAGCTGCGGCGGCTGTACGCGGACCGGCTGCTCACCCTTCAGGCGCGGGAGCGGGGCCTGGTGTCGGCCGCCGTCAACCAGTCGGCGCAGGCGTGGTCCGGCACCCTGACCCTGCGGCGGATGTCCGTCGAGGGGCTGGTGATCGGCACGGCGAGCGTGAGCTTCACGGCCGGGGCGCGGTCGGTGGCGGACTTCGGGGTGCCGCGGGAGCTGGAGCCCGTGGGCCCCAAGGAGTTCCTGGTCGCGGACGCATGGGGGTCCCCCCGCTCGAGCGACGCCGAGACCGGGGAAGCGCTGCGAGCCCTGCACTTCCCGGCCGTGGACCGCGAGATCCCTTATCCCCGGCCGCAGTTCGACGTCGCGCTGGTGCCGGGCGGGATCGAGGTGACGGCGCGCACCCTGGTACGGGATCTGCTGCTCCAGGCCGACCGGCTGGATCCGGCGGCGTGGGCCGACCGGGGGCGCCTCACGCTGTTGCCCGGTGAACGGGTGACCATCGGTGTGCGGGGGTGGAAGGCTCGGGACGGTCGGGACGCAGCCGCCGCCCGCGAAGCCTTGTACTGCATGGAGCCCCATCGATGACAGCCCAGTCGGCCTCCCGCGTCACCATCAAGGACGTCGCCGCGCGCGCCGGCGTGTCCAAGGGGGCCGTGTCCCTCGCCTTCAACCACAAGCCGGGCCTGTCGGAGGCGACCCGGGACCGGATCTTCGAGGCGGCGCGGGAACTGGGGTGGGCGCCGAGCCCGACCGCCCGGACGCTGGCCGGGTCGCGGGTGGACGTGGTGGGGCTGGCGATCTGCCGGCCCGCCCGGCTGCTCGGCCTGGAACCCTTCTACATGGACTTCGTCTCGGGGGTGGAGAGCGTCCTGATCGAGCGTTCCTGCTCGTTGCTGCTGCGGCTGGTGCGGAGCGTGGAGGAGGAGGTCGGGCTCCAGGAGACCTGGTGGCGGGGGCGGCAGATCGGCGGATCCATCCTCGTCGACTTCCGCGCGGACGATCCCCGGGTGGCCGGGGTCGAGCGGCTCGGGATGCCGGCGGTCGCCGTCGGGCACCCCTCGCTGACCGGTGGCCTCACCTCCGTGTGGACCGAGGACGCCGACGCCGTGACGGAGGCGGTGCGCTATCTCGCCGCGCTCGGGCACCGGCGGATCGCCCGGGTCGGGGGCGCGGCGGCCCTCGGGCACACCTCCATGCGTACCGCCGCCTTCGACGAGGCGGCCCGCGCGCTGAAGCTGGCCGGGGCGCGGCAGGTGGCCACGGACTACTCCGGGGAGGCGGGGGCGCGGGCGACGCGGGCGCTGCTGACGGCGGCGCCCCCGGACCGGCCGACCGCCATCGTGTACGACAACGACATCATGGCCGTGGCGGGGCTCTCGGTGGCCGCCGAGATGGGGCTGAGCGTGCCGGACGACGTCTCCCTGCTCGCCTGGGACGACTCCCAGTTGTGCCGGCTCACGCATCCGACGCTCTCCGCGATGAGCCATGACGTGCACGGTTTCGGGGCGGAGGCGGCCCGGACGCTGTTCGGGGTGATCATGGGAGAGGGCCCGGGGTCCCATCCCGTGCCCACTCCGGTACTGACTCCGCGGGGCTCGACGGCGCCGCCGAAAGTGTGACGTTCGCCGCTTGGGGCGGGGGGGCTGTGCAGCTACGTTACTCATAAGTAGCATGGGTACTGAGCGCGCGCTCAGCGCATCGCAGCAGTGCCGATCCCGCACCCTGGAGGAGAGCCATCGTGCCTCGTACCGTCAAGGACGTCGTCTTCGTCGACGGCGTCCGCACCCCGTTCGGCAAGGCGGGCCCGAAGGGCATCTACCACGAGACCCGGGCCGACGACCTCGTCGTGAAGGCGATCCGGGAGCTGCTGCGCCGCAACCCCGGCCTCGACCCGAAGAAGATCGACGAGGTCGCCATCGCCGCGACCACGCAGATCGGCGACCAGGGCCTGACGCTGGGCCGCACGGCCGGCATCCTCGCCGGTCTCCCCCAGTCGGTCCCCGGCTACTCGATCGACCGCATGTGCGCCGGTGCGCTCACGGCCGTCACCAGCACCGCGGGCTCCATCGCGTTCGGCGCCTACGACGCCGTCATCGCCGGTGGTGTCGAGCACATGGGCCGCCACCCGATGGGCGAGGGCGTGGACCCGAACCCCCGCTTCGTCAGCGAGAAGCTGGTCGACGAGTCCGCCCTGTTCATGGGCATGACCGCCGAGAACCTGCACGACCGCTACCCGACCATCACCAAGGAGCGCGCCGACGAGTACGCGGTGCGCTCGCAGGAGAAGGCCGCGAAGGCGTACGCCAACGGCAAGATCCAGGCCGACCTGGTCCCGATCTCGGTGCGCCGCACCAACGCCGAGGCCGGTGAGACGGGCTGGGGTCTGGTCACCGCCGACGAGCCGATGCGACCGGGCACCACGCTGGAGAACCTCTCCGGCCTCAAGACCCCGTTCCGCGTGCACGGCCGGGTCACCGCCGGCAACGCGGCCGGTCTGAACGACGGCGCCACCGCGTCGATCATCGCCAGCGAGGACTTCGCCCGCGAGCACAACCTGCCGGTGAAGATGCGCCTGGTCTCCTACGCCTTCGCGGGTGTCGAGCCGGAGGTCATGGGCTACGGCCCGATCCCGGCCACCGAGAAGGCCCTCGCCCAGGCCGGTCTGTCGATCGAGGACATCAACCTCTTCGAGATCAACGAGGCCTTCGCGGTCCAGGTCCTGGCCTTCCTGGAGCACTACGGCATCGCGGACGACGACGCCCGCGTCAACCAGTACGGCGGAGCCATCGCGTACGGCCACCCGCTGGCCTCCTCCGGCGTCCGTCTGATGACGCAGCTGGCCCGCCAGTTCGAGGAGCAGCCGGAGGTCCGTTACGGCCTCACCACCATGTGCGTCGGCTTCGGCATGGGCGCGACGGTCATCTGGGAGAACCCGCACCACAAGGACGCCGGAGGCGACAAGTGAGCACCACTGAACTCCTGAAGGGCGCGGCCGAGCTGTTCCCCGACGAGGTCGTGACGTCGGCGCACGTACGCCACCTCGACCTGCCGTTCGGTGCGGGCCGGTTCGCGCTCATCACGCTGGACAACGGCTTCGACCACACCAAGCCGACCACCTTCGGTCCGGCGTCGCTGGCGAACCTCGACACCGCCATCGACCAGGTCGAGAAGGAGGCCGCGGCCGGCGAGATCGTCGGTGTCGGCATCACCGGCAAGCCGTTCATCTTCGCCGTCGGCGCCGACCTCAAGGGCGTCGAGCTGCTGAAGGAGCACAAGGACGCGCTGGCCATCGGCAAGGGCGGCCACGAGGTCTTCAAGCGGCTGGCCGGCATCGCGGTGCCGACCTTCGCGTACTACAACGGCGCGGCGATGGGCGGCGGCGTCGAGGTCGGCCTGCACTGCGAGTACCGGACCGTCTCCAAGGCGCTTCCGGCGTTCTCCCTCCCCGAGGTCTTCCTCGGTCTGGTCCCCGGCTGGGGCGGCTGCACCCTGCTGCCGAACCTGATCGGCGCCGACAAGGCCGTCTCGGTGATCATCGAGAACTCGCTCAACCAGAACAAGCAGCTCAAGGGTCAGCAGGTCTTCGACCTCGGGATCGCCGACGCGATCTTCGAGGGCGCCGACTTCCTGGAGCAGTCGCTGATCTGGACCGCCCAGGTCCTCAAGGGCGACGTCGAGGTCGAGCGCCCGGTGATCGACCGCGGCGAGGCCTGGGACCAGGCCGTCGCCAAGGGCCGCTTCATCGCGGACAGCAAGGTGCACGGGGCCGCTCCGGCCGCCTACCGCGCCCTCGACATCATCGCCGCCGCCAAGAACGGCGACCTCCAGCAGGGGTACGACGCCGAGGACAAGGCGCTCGCCGACCTGATCATGGGTGGCGAACTGCGGTCCGGCATCTACGCGTTCAACCTGGTGCAGAAGCGCGCCAAGCGCCCGGCCGGTGCGCCGGACAAGTCGCTGGCCCGCCCGGTCACCAAGGTGGGTGTCGTCGGCGCCGGTCTGATGGCCTCGCAGCTCGCGCTGCTGTTCCTGCGCCGCCTCGAGGTGCCGGTCGTCCTGACCGACATCGACCAGGAGCGCGTCGACAAGGGTGTGGGCTACGTCCACGCCGAGATCGACAAGCTGCTCGGCAAGGCCCGCATCAACCAGGACAAGGCCAACCGCCTCAAGGCCCTGGTCTCCGGTGTGCTGGACAAGGCCGAGGGCTTCGCGGACGCGGACTTCATCATCGAGGCCGTGTTCGAGGAGATCGGTGTCAAGCAGCAGGTGTTCGCTGAGGTCGAGGCGGTCGCCCCGGCGCACGCGATCCTCGCCACCAACACCTCCTCGCTGTCGGTCACCGAGATGGCCTCGAAGCTGAAGAACCCCGAGCGGGTCGTGGGCTTCCACTTCTTCAACCCGGTGGCGATCCTCCCGCTGCTCGAGATCGTCCGCGGCGAGCAGACCGACGACGCCTCGCTGGCCACCGCGTTCGGTGTCGCCAAGAAGCTGAAGAAGACGGCGGTTCTGGTGAAGGACGCCCCGGCGTTCGTGGTCAACCGCATCCTGACCCGCTTCATGGGCGAGATCCAGAACGTCATCGACGAGGGCACCCCGGTCGAGGTCGCCGAGAAGGCCGTCGAGCCGCTCGGACTGCCGATGTCCCCGCTGGTGCTCCTGGAGTTGGTCGGCCCGGCGATCGGCCTGCACGTCTCCGAGACGCTCAACCGGGCCTTCCCCGACCGCTTCACGGTCTCCGAGAACCTCGCGGCCGTCGTCAAGGCGGGCAAGCGTGGCTTCTACGTCTACGACAGCGGCAAGCCGGAGTTGGACCCGGAGGTCGCCGCGCTGCTGAAGCAGGGCGACAGTGTCCTCACCGAGGAGCAGGTCCGCGAGCGCGTCCTCGACGCCGTGGCGCAGGAGATCGGGCTCATGCTCGACGAGGGCGTCGTCGCCGAGGCCCAGGACATCGACCTCTGCCTGATCACGGGTGCCGGCTGGCCCTTCCACCTGGGCGGCATCACGCCGTACCTGGACCGCGAGGGTGTCTCCGAGCGCGTGAACGGCAAGGCCTTCCTGGCCCCGGGCGTGGCGAGCGTCCCGGCGTAACGCGATACCCCTGAGGGGGGTGGGACGCATGGTGACCATCCATGCGTCCCACCCCCCTCTCTCGTGGCGTGCAATCCCCTGTCCCGGGACGTCACACCGGCCGCCAGGCCTCCAGGGCCAGCCCCGGCTCGTCCTTGCGCCGGGTCAGCAACAGGTGTCCGGTGGACGGGGAGAGGGTGGCCGCGACCACCCGGTCGTCCTCGTCCACGGCCAGCGACACCTCTGAGTCCAGGGGGAGTTGGGGCCCCGACTCGGTCCACCAGGCGCCGGCCGACTCCTGCTCGGTGGGGTACGCGGCGAAGGCGATCCGGCCGCTCGCGGAGCGCTGGGCGAGCAACGTGCAGTCGTGGCCGTCGAGTTCGCAGCGTACGGCGGCGACCGGGCCGGGACCGGCGGAGGCCAGCAGGGTGACGGGCTTGGCGCCCGGACGCCAGGCGCACAGGTCACCGGAGACGTCCGTGAAGAAGAGCGTGCTGCTGTCCGGGGAGGTGGCCAGGGCGCGCAGGGTGCCGGGACGGACCGGGGTCTCGATCGTCTCCCCCAGGACCGGCTGGGCGCCCGCCTCCTCCTGACGCCAGTGCGACATCCCGCCGGACGTGGCCGCGTACAGCTCGACGCGTCCGGACTCCCCCGTCACCGCCGCCAACTCGTCCTGCGTGTCACGCCCCTTGAGGTCGCGCCAGGGGTTCCAGCCGCCCTTCTCCTTCTGCGCGACCATGCTCACCCCGCCGCCCTTGTTGCGGACGAAGACATGGGCGCGGCCCTGGGCGTCGACCGCGACGGCGGGTACGCCGGTGCGCTCGCCCGCCTTGTCGGGGTGCCCGATCGGACTCCAGTCGAGGGCCGCGAGGCGGGGCCGGAAGTGCGTCGAGTGCACCAGGGCCGACTGACCGGGCTTGACGGTCCGCCAGGCGGCCAGATGGGCGTAGCCGTCGCCGCCCTGCCCGACCGCGAGCACGGGCTGCAGCCGCTGGTCGCCGCCCACCCGGCGGGGAGCGTCCCACGGGCCGTCCGGGCCGCGCTCGGCCCGGCACAGGACGGCGTCATCCGCGGGCAGATACACGCTGAGCCGGCCGTCACGGCCGCGTATGAGCCAGTCGCCGTTCACCGGTTCACTCTAAGCGGAGGTGGGGACCCGGCGCGTTCCACCCCCTGACAGGCGTCGCCCCCGCGGGCTGTCGTCGCCGTGAACGGGCAGGCTGGTCCTCAGCGAGAACCGCCGTACGAGAACCGCCGTACGAGAACAGGAAGTCGACGTCATGACCGACAGCGTCACCGTAAGCGTCCTGGGCACCGGGATCATGGGAGCCGCGATGGCCCGCAACCTGGCCCGCGCGGGGCACACCGTCCGGGCCTGGAACCGCACCCGCGACAAGGCCGAGCCGCTCGGCGCCGACGGCATCACGGTCACCGACACCCCGGCCGAGGCCGTCCGGGACGCCGATGTCGTCCTCACCATGCTGTACGACGGTCCCGCCGCCCTCGACGTCATGGGCCAGGCGGCGTCCGCCCTGCGTCCGGGGGCCGCCTGGCTCCAGTCGACGACCGCCGGCATCGAGATGATCGGCGAACTGGCCGACTTCGCCCGCGCGCACCGGCTGGTCTTCTTCGACGCGCCGGTGCTGGGCACCCGCGAGCCCGCCGAGGCCGGACAACTGCTCGTGCTGGCCGCCGGGCCCGTCGGAGGCCGCGACGCGGTGGCTCCCGTCCTGGACGCGGTCGGCGCCCGCACTGTGTGGACCGGCGAGGACGGCGCCCAGGGCAGCGCGACCCGGCTGAAGCTGGTGGCCAACAGTTGGGTCATCGCCGCCACCGCGGCCGCCGGTGAGGTGCTGGCCCTGTCCCAGGCACTCGGCGTGGACCCGCAGAGCTTCTTCGAGGCCATCGCCGGCGGCCCGCTCGACATGGGCTATCTGCGGGCCAAGTCTCAGCTCGTGCTCGACGACCGGCTCACGCCCGCCCAGTTCGCGGTCTCCACGGCCGCCAAGGACGCCCGGCTCATCGTCCGGGCCGGCGAGCTGAGCGGCGTACGGCTCGACGTGGCCGCCGCGAGCGCGGAGCGGCTGGAGCGGGCCGCCGCGCAGGGGCACGCCGACGAGGACATGGTCGCCGCCTACTTCGCCAGTTTCGACGAGAAGGAAGCCTGAGACCTGAGGGGGCCGACGGGGCGGCCCCGCGCTGGCCGGGGCGTAGGACCCGGGGCGCGGCGCGTGGCACCCTGGCCGCATGGACGACAACGCCCCGCTGCTGGTGATCGTGGACGCCGCGAACGTCGTCGGGTCGGTGCCCGACGGTTGGTGGCGGGACCGGCGAGGGGCCGCGGAACGGCTGCGGGACCGCCTGGCGGCGGACGGCGTACCGGGGCGTTCCGGCCCCGTGGAGATCGTTCTCGTGGTCGAGGGCGCGGCGCGTGGTGTGGAGCCGGTGCCGGGGGTACGGGTCGAGGCGGCGCCCGGCAGCGGGGACGACCACATGGTCGAGCTGGTGGCGCGGGCCGACGGGCGCACCGTGCTGGTCGTCACGGCGGATCGTGAACTCAGGCGCAGGGTGGGCGAGTTGGGGGCGGAGGTGGCGGGGCCGCGCACGGTCAGGCCGTCCTGACCGTGCACGTCGGCACCACCGCCCTCGGCCCGGCCCGCCACTTCGCCGGAGCCGGTTGGTTACTCCGCGTCGGCCACTCCGCGTCGGCTACTCCGCGGTGCCGTGCGGCGGCTTCGCCGCCTGGTCGGCGGTGGCCCGCTGTTGCAGTCCGAGACGGCTGTGGCCGCGGCCGTAGAGGAAGTACACGGCGAAGCCGACGGCCATCCAGATGCCGAAGCGCAGCCAGGTCTCGGCCGGCAGGTTCAGCATCAGCCACAGGGAGGCGACCACCGACACGATCGGCAGGACGGGCACCAACGGGGTGCGGAAGGTGCGGGGCAGATCGGGGCGGGTCCTGCGGAGGATGATCACCCCGATGGCGACGACGATGAACGCGAACAGCGTGCCGATGTTCACCAGCGCGGCGAGCTCGCTCAGGCTGGTGAAGCCGGCGAGGATCGCGATGATCACGCCGAGCAGGATGGTCGGGCGGTGCGGGGTCTTGAACCGCGGGTGGACGTGGGAGAACAGACGGGGCAGCAGCCCGTCGCGGCTCATCGCGAAGAAGACCCGGGTCTGACCGAGCAGCAGGATCATGCAGACCGTCGTCAGACCGACCGCGGCGCCGAAGCTGATGAAGCCCGCGAACCAGGGATGCCCGGTGGCCTTGAACGCGTCCGCCAGCGGGGCGTCCACGGACAGCTTGGTGTAGTGCTGCATGCCGGTCACCACGATCGACACGAGGACGTACAGGGTGGTGCAGATGAGGAGCGAGCCGAGGATGCCGCGGGGCATGTCGCGCTGCGGGTGACGGGTCTCCTCCGCGGCGGTGGCCACCACGTCGAAGCCGATGAACGCGAAGAAGACGACCGAGGCGGCGGTGAAGATGCCCATCACACCGAAGTTGGAGGGAGCCCAGCCGAACATCAGCTGGATGAGCGGGGAGTCGAGACCACCGCCCGCCTCCACGGTCTGCGCCTTGGGGATGAACGGGTCGTAGTTGTCGCCGTCGATGAGGAAGGCGCCCGCGACGATCACGGTCAGGACGACGGCCACCTTGATGGCGACCACGACGGCGGTGACCCGCGCGGAGAGCTTCGTGCCGACGACGAGGACGGCCGTGAGCACCAGGACGAGGGCGGCGGCGAGGATGTCGAAGCCGAAGCCGTCGGCTCCCTCTCTTCCGCTGAGCGCCGCCGGCAGGTGCCAGCCCGCGTTGTCCAGCAGCGAGGCGATGTAGCCGGACCAGCCGACGGCGACCACCGCGGTGCCGAGCGCGAACTCCAGGACCAGGTCCCAGCCGATGATCCAGGCGGGCAGTTCACCGAGCGAGGCGTACGAGAAGGTGTACGCGGAGCCGGCCACCGGGACGGCGGAGGCGAACTCGGCGTAGCAGAGCGCGGCGAGCGCGCAGACGACACCGGCCACGACGAAGGCCAGTGCGGTGGCGGGACCGGCGTTGTCCTTGGCCACCGTGCCGGTCAGGACGAAGATGCCGGTGCCGATGACGACACCGACGCCGAAGACGGTCAGATCCAGCGCGGAGAGGGATTTCTTCAGCGCGTGCTCGGGTTCCTCGGTATCGAGGATGGACTGCTCGACCTTCTTCGTCCGGAAGAGGGTGCTGCTCACGGGTACCTCCCACGCTGGGTCGTCCTCGATGAGAGGGGGCGTAGTGCGTATGCCCAGCGCGGGCGCATTCACGCGAACGGGCCGGTCATCCCACTGGCAGGAGTGAGATGACAGGCCCGTTCGGGCGGGTCAGTCGCGGGCGGGCTCCACCGATTCGACCTCGGTCGTGCTCCCGACGGGGGTCCCCTCGTTCGGGCGAAGCCGGGAGTGGGGGATGCCGTCCAGCTTCGAGACCAGGCCGGTGACCTGGCGGGCGATGTCGGGTGCGGTCAGCCCGATCTCCGTCATCACCTCGGCCCGGGAGGCGTGGTCGAGGAAGCGGGGCGGGATGCCGAAGTCGCGCAGCGGCACGTCGACGCCCGCGTCCCGCAGGGCCTGCGCGATCGTCGAGCCGACGCCGCCGACGCGGGAGTTGTCCTCGACGGTGACGACCACGCGGTGCCGCTCGGCGAGCGGGGCCATGGCCTCGTCGACGGGTTTGACCCAGCGCGGGTCGACGACGGTGGTGGAGATCCCCTGCTTGTCGAGCAGGTTCGCGATCTCCAGGCACATCGGCGCGAGGGCGCCCACCGAGACGAGGAGGACGTCGGGGGTGTCGGTGCCCGGCTCGCGCAGCACGTCCATGCCGCCGACGCGTCCCACGGCCGGTACGGCGGGGCCGACGGCGCCCTTGGAGAAGCGGACCACGGTCGGCGCGTCGTCGACGGCCACGGCCTCGCGGAGCTGGGCGCGGACCTGGTCGGCGTCGCGCGGGGCGGACAGCCTGAGGCCCGGCACCACCTGGAGGATCGACATGTCCCACATGCCGTTGTGGGAGGCGCCGTCGGTGCCGGTGACGCCGGCCCGGTCCAGTACGAACGTCACACCGCACTTGTGGAGGGCGACGTCCATCAGGACCTGGTCGAAGGCACGATTGAGGAATGTGGCGTACACCGCGAAGACCGGATGCACCCCGCCCTTGGCCAGGCCCGCGGCGGAGACGGCGGCGTGCTGTTCCGCGATGCCGACGTCGTAGATGCGGTCCGGGAAGGCGTCCGCGAACTTCTTCAGGCCGACGGGCTGCAGCATCGCCGCGGTGATCGCGACGATGTCCTCGCGCTCCTTGCCGAGCCGGACCATCTCGTCTCCGAAGACGGAGGTCCAGTCGGCGCCCGAGGCCTTGACCGGCAGGCCCGTGTCCGGGTGGATGGGGCCGATGCCGTGGAAGCGGTCGGCCTCGTCCTGGAGGGCGGGCTGATAGCCGCGGCCCTTCTCGGTGAGGCAGTGCACGATGACTGGTCCGCCGAAGCGCTTGGCACGGGCCAGCGCCGACTCCAGGGCCTCGATGTCGTGGCCGTCGATCGGGCCGACGTACTTCAGGCCGAGGTCCTCGAACATGCCCTGGGGCGCGATGAAGTCCTTGAGGCCCTTCTTGGCGCCGTGGAGGGTCTCGTAGAGGGGCCTGCCGACGACCGGGGTGCGCTCCAGGAGGTCCTTGCCGCGGGCCAGGAAGCGCTCGTACCCGTCGGTGGTCCGCAGGGTCGCGAGGTGGTTGGCGAGGCCGCCGATGGTCGGCGCGTACGACCGCTCGTTGTCGTTGACGACGATGACCAGTGGGCGGTCCTTGGCGTCGGCGATGTTGTTGAGCGCCTCCCAGGCCATCCCTCCGGTGAGGGCGCCGTCGCCGATCACGGCGACCACGTGGTCCTCGCGGTCGAGGATCTGGTTGGCCTTGGCGATGCCGTCGGCCCAGCCGAGAACCGTGGAGGCGTGGCTGTTCTCGATGACGTCGTGCTCGGACTCGGCCTGCGAGGGGTAGCCCGACAGACCGCCCTTCATCTTCAGCCTGGAGAAGTCCTGACGGCCGGTGAGCAGCTTGTGCACGTAGGACTGGTGGCCGGTGTCCCAGAGCACCTTGTCCTTGGGCGATTCGAACACCCGGTGCAGGGCGATGGTGAGCTCGACCACACCGAGGTTGGGGCCGAGGTGGCCGCCGGTCTTGGACACGGCGTCGACGAGGAAGTTCCGGATCTCCCCGGCCAGCTGGTTCAGCTGCTCCAGGCTGAGCCGGTCCAGATCGCGCGGTCCCCTGATGCGGGTCAGCAGCGGCACCCGTACCTCCTTGCAAGTAGAGCTGATCGAGCTGTTGCCGGGCTCGTCGAGTCTAATGTTCCGGCTGTGCGGCCGACGCCCGGGCGGTGCGTGATAGGTCACGCGATCGGCTGTAGCTGTACCCAAGATGTGCCGTTCCTACGACATGACTGTGCCCGGCACCACCATGGGTGCCGGGCACAGGAGTTCGTGCGGTGACGCACGACCCGCGGTCGTCCGCCGGTTACGCGCGACCCGCGGTCTTCTGTGTCTTGCGGGTGACCGAGTCGATGACGACCGTGGTCAGCAGGACCGCCGCGGTGATCATGTACTTGACCGGCTCGGCGATGGACTCCAGCTGGAGGCCGTACTGGATCGAGACGATCACCAGCACACCGAGGAGCGCGTTCCAGGTCCGGCCACGGCCACCGAACAGCGAGGTGCCGCCGATGACGGCCGCGGCGATCGCGTTCATCAGCAGGTCACCGGTGCCGGCGCTCTGGTTGGCCGACGCGATCTTCGACGCCAGGAACAGACCGCCGATCGCCGCGAAGCCGCCGGAGATCGCGAAGACCGAGACCCGGACCGCGGTGACGTTGATGCCCGCACGCCGGGACGCCTCGACGCTGCCGCCGAGCGCGAAGATCTTGCGACCGTAGGCGGTGCGACGCAGCAGGAAGTCGGTCGCGATCAGGAACACCAGGAAGACCACTGTGGCCAGCGGCAGGCCCTTGTACTGGTTGTACATGTACGCCGCCGCGAAGGCGACCACGGCCAGCAGGACCGTCCGCGCGAGCGTGTCGCTGAGCGGCCGGGACGGGATACCCACGGCCTCCCGGCGCCGGTTGCCCAGGAACGAGGTGAGGAAGAACACCGCGACGACCACGGCGGCCAGCACGTACGCGGCGGCCACGTCCGCGAAGAAGTACGTGGTCAGCTTGCCGATCAGCCCCTCACTGTCGAGGTTGATCGTGCCGTTCTCGCCCAGGATCTTGAGCATGAAGCCCAGCCAGAACAGCAGGCCGGCCAGGGTCACGGCGAAGGCGGGAGCGCCGAGCACCGCGAAGAAGAAACCGTGCGCCGCGCCGATGGCCGCGCCCGCGGCGACGGCGACGAGCACCGCCAACCACTCGGGCCAACCCTGGTTGACCGCCAGGACGGCCGCGATGGCACTGGCCGCGCCGCTGACCGAGCCGACCGACAGGTCGATCTCGCCGAGCAGCAGCACGAAGACGATGCCGACGGAGATCATGCCCGTGCCGACCATGGTGACGGTGATGTCGCTCAGGTTCTGCGCGGACAGGAAGTTGGAGTTCAGGCTCTGGAAGACGACGCAGATGACGATCAGGCCGATGACGACCGGGATCGAGCCGAGCTCGCCGGTCTTCATCTTGCGCTTGAACTCACCGATGTAGCCCGTCAGGCCCTGCTCGCGGACGAGCAGCCGGGGGTCGACCGCGGTCACCGCGGCAGCGGCGGCATCGGGGTTGTCGACGGCGACGTCGCCCTGCGTTGTCGCGGAGGTCTTGTCGATACTCACTTGGAAACCTCCCCGCTCGTGCTGGTCGTGCGCGCCGCACGACGGGTCACGGCATTTTCGGTGGCACCGGTGATGGCGGAGATGATCTCCTCCTGCGAGGTCGTCTTGACCTCGAAGACACCGTTGTTGCGGCCCAGGCGCAGCACGGCGACCTTGTCGGCCACCGCCTTGACGTCGGCCATGTTGTGGCTGATGAGGATCACCGCGTGGCCGCGCTCGCGCAGCCGCTCGACGAGGTCGAGGACCTGCGCGGTCTGCTCGACGCCGAGGGCGGCGGTGGGCTCGTCCAGGATGACCAGCTTGGGCTCGCCGAGCATGGAACGGGCGATGGCCACCGTCTGACGCTGACCGCCGGAGAGCGAGGCGATCGGGATCCGGACGCTGGGGATGCGGATGGACAGCGTCCGCAGCAGTTCCTGGGAGCGTCGCTCCATCTCGACCTCGTCGAGCACGCCCCACTTCCTCACCTCGCGGCCGAGGAAGAGGTTGCCGACGACGTCGATGTTGTCGCACAGCGCGAGGTCCTGGTAGACCGTCGCGATGCCCAGGGCCTGGGCGTCGTGCGGCCGGTTGATCTGGACGGACCTGCCGTCCCACTCGATGACGCCCTCATCGATGGGGTGCACGCCGGCGATCGTCTTGACCAGCGTGGACTTTCCGGCGCCGTTGTCGCCCACGAGGGCGACCACCTCACCGGCGTGGACCTCAAGCTCTACGTCGGTGAGCGCCTGAACGGCACCGAACCGCTTGGAGACCCCGCGCAACGCCAGCACGGGCGTAGCGGACACGTGAACCATCTCCTTCGCCGCCTGACCCGGCGGGAGGTTGTGCAGAAAGGACTCTGGGGATGTTCCGTCCGGCGCCCCGCGACGAGCTTGCGGGGCTGTCTGATGTGCGGGGCGCCGGCGGAGCATGGGGAGCAGCCATGTCCCCACGGAGATTCCGGGTACGGGGATTCGGCTTCACAGTCGAACTCCCGTACCCAGAAGGGGACTTGAGGCTGCCTACTTGATGCCGAGCTCGTCGCAGGCGGCCTTGTACTTGCCGGTGCAGATCTCGGCGGGCGTGTAATAGCCTTCCTTGATCACCGTGTCGTTGATGTTGTCCTTGGTCAGCGAGACGACCGGGACCAGGACCGACGGGACGTCGTTCGCGCTGCCGCTGGAGACCTTGTCCTTGGCGATGGAGCTCAGGCTCTCGCCCTTGGCCAGCGCGACGGCCATCTCGCCGGCGACGCTCGCCTCCGACGGGTAGGACTTGAACACGCTCATGTACTGGTCGCCGACGATGACCCGCTGGACGGCGGAGAGTTCGGCGTCCTGGCCGGTGACGGGAACCTTGAGACCGGCGGCCTTGAGGGCGGTGATGATACCGCCGGCCATGCCGTCGTTCGCGGAGTAGACGCCCACGATGTTCTTGCCGCCGACCGCGGAGATCGCCGCCTCCATCTCGGAGTTGGCGTTGTCCGGCGACCACTCCTTGGTGTCGTACTCCTTGGCGACGGTGACCTTGCCGTCCAGAGCGGAGTGCGCACCCGCCTTGAACTGGGCGGCGTTCGGGTCGGTGACCGAACCGTTGATCATGACGATCTTGGAGGACTTGGTGGCCTTGGCGCCCAGGGCCTTCAGCAGGGCGTTGCCCTGGGTCCTGCCGACCTCCTCGTTGTCGAACGAGGTGTAGGCGCTGATCGGGCCTTCGGCGAGACGGTCGTAGGCGACGACCTTGATGCCCTGGTCCACGGCCTTCTGAACGGAGTTCTTGATGGCCTTCGCGTCCACCGCGTCCACGATGAGCACGTCCACCTTGTTGGTGATCATCGTGTCGACCTGCTGGGACTGAAGGCTCGCGTCCTGCCGCGCGTTGTTGTACAGGATTTCGGCCTTGTTGTCCGTGAGCTCCTTGATCTTCTTCTCGATCAGGGGCTTGTCGAACTTCTCGTACCGTGCGGTCTTGTTCTCCGGAAGGAGCAGACCGACCTTGATGTCGTTGCCCTTCGAGGCGGAGCCGGAGGACTCGGCCTTGTCTCCGGACTCCTTGGCGCTGCCACAGGCGGCCAGCGAAACCGCCATGGCACCGGCGGCGACGGCAACAGCGGCACGACGCATACGCGTGTTCACTTCAGAAACCTCCCTGACGAGGCCGCGTCATTGCGGCCGAGGTGGCTGGAAGTCAACTCGGCCACACGTGCGACGTCAAGAAGTAAATCCTTAACGGGTTGGCAACGGTGCCATCCGTTCTCTAAGTGAAGGCAGGTGTCGCCGCATGCAGCGTGCCGTCCAAAAGGGTTGAATCACCCATCTCGCTGAGCGCGAGAGCGAGTGCTCCGAGCACCTCCGCACGGCCACCGAGGGCCCCCGGGAGAACGGAGAGCTGGCGTGCCGCACTGGGGATCGCATAGCGGCCCACTGACTCCCTGATCGGCCCAAGCACCAGCTCACCGGCCTCGGCGAGATCACCGCCCAGAACCACCCGGCTCGGGTTCAGCAGATTGCAGAGATTGGCGACTCCACTGCCGATATGGCGGCCGACGTCGGCGATCACCCGACGACAACCAGGGTCTCCGTCCCGCGCCAAGCGCACCACGCCTTCCATCGTCAGATCGGTGCCGTGGCTGGACTGGAGCAGCGGAAGCACATACCGCGCGGCCGCGAAGGTCTCCAGGCAGCCCCGGTTCCCACAACGGCAGACCGGGCCGGACTCGTCAAGTGTAATATGTCCGATTTCTCCCGCAGTGCCACCCGGGCCGCGATAGATCTTCCCGCTGATCACCAGCCCCGCGCCCACACCGCTCGCGACCTTGATGTAGGCCAGGTCACGCACCCCCCGGCCACTCCCCCAGACCAGCTCGCCCAGGGCGCCGAGGTTGGCGTCGTTGTCCACGTGAACAGGCACGCCGAGCCGGCCGCGCATCTCCTCCGCGGGCCGGGTGCCGCTCCAGCCGGGCAGGATGGCGGTCGAGCCGAGGGTGCCGGACTCCACGTCGATCGGGCCGGGGACGCCGAGGCCCACGCCGGCGACCTTGGAGCGATCCACTCCGGTGGCCTCGATCAAACGGGTGACCAGCTGTTCCGCCCGGTCGAAGCCCTGCGCCGAGGACGCGTCCACATCAAGCGGCTCGGACTCCTCGGCCAACACCTGATGGGCCAGGTTTCCGACCGCCACCCGCAGATGGGTGTGCCCGAAGTCGACCCCTATGACGATGCCGGCGTCCCCGCTCAGGGAGACGCTGCGGGCCCTTCGGCCACCCGCCGACGTGGGCGTGACCTCGACGGTTCCGCCGTCCTTGAGCTCGCGCACGATGTTGGAGACGGTCGCTGCGGACAGGCCCGTCGTCCGCGCGATCTCCGCCTGCGTGAGCGACCCGGCCAGCCGCACGGCTCGTACCACCCGTTCCAGGTTGGCTCGGTGCAGCGACGACTGCGACCCCGGAGTCTCCACGACGACCTCCTGCGCGCGGGGCCGCTTCAACGAGACCCCGTCTATGTCCAACTAGTGAACTCTAAGCTGAGCTGTTCGGGTCGCCTCCCGTCAAGAGGTTGAACCGCATCCGGGTTCCTGAACACACACGCGAACGCCGCCCCCGAGGAGCCGGGAGCGGCGCCGCACACCGTGGTCGAGCGGCTACTTCAGGGCACCGGCGGTCAGCCCCTGCACCACCTGACGCTGGAAGACGATGTACGCCGCGAGCACCGGCAGCATCGCCATGACCAGGCCCGCGAACAGGCCGGACCAGTCGCCCTTGTATCCCTGGCTGACCGCGAGCTGCACCAGGCCCTGGGTGAGGACACGCTTGTCCGGGTCGGTGTTCAGCACGGTCGGCAGCATGTACTGGTTCCACTGACCCAGGAAGTTGAAGATCCCCACGCTGATCAGGCCGGGCTTGGCCATCGGCAGCATGATCTGGAAGAACGTCCGGGAGTGCGAGGCCCCGTCCACGAACGCCGCCTCCGCGACCGAGGTCGGCAGGGTGCGGAAGAACGCGGTCAGGAAGAACACCGTGAACGGCAGCGAGTAGGCGATGTAGACCAGGATCAGCCCGTGGATCGTGTTCAGCAGGCCCATGTTGTTCACGACGTAGAACAGCGGGACCAGCGCCAGCATGATCGGGAAGCTCATGCCGCCGATGAACAGGTAGTAGATGAACCGGTTGCCCGGGAAGTCGAAGCGGGCCAGCACGTAGGCCGCCATCGAGCCGAGCACCAGGGTGCCGATGAGTGATCCTCCCACCACCAGGATGGTGTTGAGGAAGTAGTCGCTCATGTTGGCCTCGGTCCAGGCCCGCGACCAGTTGTCGAAGTGCAGCGTGTCCGGCAGCGACCAGGGCGAGCCGAAAATGGCGCTGTCGCTCTTGAAGGACGTCATGACCGCCCAGACCAGCGGCAGCACGACCATGATCGCCCAGAGGACCAGGATCCCGTGCGAGAAGGCGTTGAGGACGCCGCCCTCCTTCTTCCCCTTCGGGGCGGGGCCGGTCGGGACGTCGACCTTGGCGACGGGCACACCGGACTCGGCCGGCAGGTGGGCGGGGGGCTCGGTCGTCTTCATCTGTCAGTACTCCAGCCGCTCGCGGCGTCCGAGCCGCATCACGAGGGCGGCGAAGGCCAGCGTGACGACGAGCAGGGCGACGCCGATGGTGGTGGCATAGGCGGCCTGCCCGTCACGGAACGCCTTCTGGTACACGTACAGGACCATGACGGTGGTCGAGTAGTCGGGACCGCCCGGCCCGGTCGTCATGATCTGCACGACCGCGAACGACTCCGCCCCCAGGGCGAGGATGCCCATGTAGACCCAGCCGGACTGCACGGTGTCCCACAGCAGCGGCAGGGTGATCCGGAAGAACGTGGCGGCGCGACCGGCCCCGTCCAGCAGCGCGGCCTCGTAGAGGTCCGCCGGGATGGAGGCCATGCCGGCGGAGAAGAGGACCACGAAGAAGCCGACCGTGGACCACACGAGCACCGCCATCACGCACCACAGGGCCAGGCTCGGGTCGCCCAGCCAGAGCGGCTGGACGCTGTCGAGGCCGATCCCGCGCAGCAGCGAGTTGATGGCGCCGCTGTCCGGGTTGTACGCGAAAGCGAACAGCAGGGCGACGATCGCGATCGAGAGCACCTGCGGGAAGAAGTAGACGATCTTGTAGAAGGAGGAGCCCCGGACACCGGAAATGACCGGGCCGCCCCTCCGCCTGCGCCCACCGACATTGATCATGAAGGCGAAGAACAGCGCCAGGCTGATTGTCACGAGCGGCAGCACGACCGCGAACATCAAGCTGTGCTGCAAGGACTTCCAGAAGATCTCGTCGTCCAGCATCCTCCGGTAATTGTCCAGGCCGACCATCTTGAATTCAGGACTCAGGCCGGTCCAGTCCGTGAACGAGTAGTAGATGGACTGGATGAACGGCCAGACCACGAAGAGCGCGTACAGTCCGAGGGGCAGCGCCAGAAACCCCACGATGAACCGGTACTTGCCGTGCTGCATCGATTCTCCGGTCCGTCTACTGGTGCTTGTAGTGCTTGATCGAGCTGTCCTTGGCGGTCTCGTCGGCGTAGGCCTGGATCTTCTTGATGGCCTCGGCCGGAGTGAGGCGGCCGGCCATCATCTCGCCCAGGCCGGACACGCCGATCTTCTCCTTCTGCAACTGCACGTACCAGTCCTGCATCCGCGGATTCACCACGTTGGTGCCGGCCTTCTCCAGCGCCGCGACGCCGGACTTGAGGCCCGGGGTGAGGGTGATGCCGTCGGTGCCGCCGTTGTACGCGGTCAGCGACTTGACCTTGCTGGTGAAGTTCTTCGAGGACGCCTCGCTGAGCATGATGCGCAGCTGCTCCATGCCGCCCTCGCCGTTCTTCGCCTTGGCCGGGACGATGAAGGGCTCGCCGCCGGAGGCCCAGATGGTGCCGAAGGGCATCTTGTCGGAGGAGTCGATACCGGTGGGCGCGGAGACGGCCAGGTCGAAGTCCTTCGGGATGACGTTCGCGGACTCGTTCTCCACCCAGGAGCCGTTCGGGATGAACAGCGCCTTGCCCTTGGCCCACGCGGTCTGCGACTGGATGTGGTCCAGGCCGGGGGTGCCCTTGAGGATGTAGCCCTTCTTGTAGAGCTCGTAGTAGGCCTCGAAACACGCCTTGACCGCGGGGTTCTTCCAGGCGTTCGGCTCCAGGTTGTCGATGGCGTCGAGCACCTCGACGCCGCCCACCTTGCCGATCATCGGGTAGAGCGAGAAGGGGAGGTAGTACGGGTACTTGCCCGCGTACGTCCAGCCCGCCATGCCCTTCTTCTTGGCCTTCTCGCACACCGCGAGCATCTGGTCCCAGGTCTCGGGATAGGTGGCGTCGAGGGAGTCCAGGGCCTTCTGCGAGTACCAGACGCCGTACACCGTGTAGGCGTAGTACATGATCCAGACCGGGTCGCCGTCGAGCTGGCCCATCTCCACGATGCCGGGGCGCAGCGTGTCACGGACCTTCTTGTTCGGGTCGTCGTAGGAGGGGGCGTCCAGCAGCGGCGTGAGGTCGGTGAGCTGGCTCTTTCCCGCCAGGACGCCCATGTCCATCTGCTCGGCGCCGGAGTTGTCGATCAGGTCCGGCGGGGTGCCCTGGTTGAAGCGGGGCTGGAGGGTGGACTGGATCTTCTGGGTGGCGGAGAACTTCACCTTGGCCTTGGGGAAGTTCTTCTCGTAGATCTTCACGGCATCCTCGGCGTACTCCTTGCCGAAGCCGCCGTCGAACAGGACGAATTCCATTCCCGCGGTCTCGTTCACGGCCAGCGGGTTCTTCGCGGTCTTCTTGCCGGCCTTGGCCTTGTCGCCGCTGTCGCCGCCGCCACTGCTCGCGCACGCCGACAGGAAGCTCATCGTGGGGACGGAGATCAGGCCCAGCGCGGCGGACCGCTTGATCAGATCGCGGCGGCCGACACCACCGGTGCCGTTGTTCTCGGCGGAAGTGGATCCCATGCTCAAGTCCTCGCCTTCTCCAGGACTCAGGCGGTGAACCGGATCCTCCCGGGCACCGCGGTCGGGTCACGCAGGGTTGTGCAGGACGTGCGGATCGTGAAATTCGATCATGCCGTGCGGATCGTGTGAATTGCCGACAGGTATAGTCCACTTCTTGCCGAGGGAGCAAGATCGAACGCAAGGTTGGCCATCGGTCTTTTCCGAGTTGAGACCTCGCGGAAATATGAGCGCCCTGTGCGCCGCTTGCCGGAAAAATCCCAGACATAGGCCCCGAATGCCGCAGCCAACACCCTTGACACCACTGTCCACTTGAGCACCTACTGGTCCTTGCGCAGAGTAGTTGACAACGTTGTCCGCAGCGCAGGAGGGGTGCTCGCGTATGCAGCAGCACAGGGTTCGGCACAGACGAGGTTCCACCGGTGCGCGGGGTTCGGCGGTCGTGTTGACGGCCGCCTTCGCGTTGGCGGTGGGGTCCCAGGGGGCGGCGGTCGCCCTTCCACAGGCGCCCGCGACCGCCGACCGGGGGTTCGCGTCCTCCTTCGAGGCGGACGATCCGGCACCCGACTGGCTCAACACCGTCGACACGGCACCGGACGGCACCAAGCGCGCCGCCGGGGTCGACGGCGGCTTCGGCACCGGCATCCCGGGCAATGTGACCGACCACGTCACCGATGTCCGGGCCAGCGCCGAGAACACCGGCGGCGGCGAGGTGAAGGACAACCTCGTCGACGGCGAACCGGGCACCAAGTGGCTGGCCTTCGAGTCCACCGGCTGGGCCGAGTTCGACCTGGACAAGCCGGTGAAGGTGGTCAGATACGCGCTGACCTCGGCGAACGACGTCGAGGAGCGCGACCCGAAGGACTGGACGCTCAAGGGCTCCAGCGACGGCAAGGACTGGAAGACACTCGACACCCGCTCGGACGAATCCTTCTCCGAGCGGTTACAGACGAAGACGTACGACATCCCGGTGTCGGCCGCCGCGGAGTACCGGCACTTCCGGCTGGACATCACCCGCAACAACGGCGCCGACGGCATCCTGCAACTCGCTGACGTGCAGTTCTCCACCGGCGGCGACGACGGCCCGGTGCCGCGGGACATGCTCTCGCTGGTCGACCGCGGCCCGAGCGGATCGCCCACCGCGAAGGCGGGCGCCGGCTTCACCGGAAAGAGGGCCCTGCGTTACGCCGGACGACACACGACGGACGGGCGGGCCTACTCGTACAACAAGGTCTTCGACGTGAACGTGGCGGTCGGCCGGGACACCCGGCTCTCCTACCGGATCTTCCCGTCGATGGCGGACGGCGACCGGGACTACGACGCCACGAACGTGTCCGTGGACCTGGCCTTCACCGACGGCACCCAGCTGAGCCGCCTCAAAGCCACCGACCAGCACGGCTTCGCCCTCTCACCGCAGGGACAGGGCGCCGCCAAGGTGCTCTACGTCAACCAGTGGAACAACGTCGTCGCACGGATCGGGTCGGTCGCGGCCGGGAAGACCGTCGACCGGATCCTGGTGGCGTACGACTCCCCGAAGGGTCCGGCGAAGTTCCGGGGCTGGCTGGACGACGTGAGGATCGAGCGGGCCGCGCCCGAGAAGCCGAAGGCCCATCTGTCGGACTACGCGCTGACCTCCCGGGGCACCAACTCCAGCGGCGGTTTCTCGCGGGGCAACAACTTCCCGGCGACGGCGGTGCCGCATGGCTTCAACTTCTGGACGCCGGTGACCAACGCGTCCTCGCTGAGCTGGCTGTACGACTACGCGCGGGGCAACAACGCGGACAACCTGCCGACCGTCCAGGCGTTCAGCGCGAGCCACGAGCCGAGCCCCTGGATGGGCGACCGGCAGACCTTCCAGGTGATGCCGTCGGCCGCGTCCGGCATCCCGGACACCGGGCGTGAGGCGCGGGAGCTGGCCTTCCGGCACGAGAACGAGACCGCGCGGCCGTACTACTACGGGGTGCGGTTCGAGAACGGGCTGAAGGCGGAGATGACGCCGACCGATCATGCGGCGGCACTCCGGTTCACCTACCCGGGCGACGACGCGAGCGTGCTCTTCGACAACGTGACCGACCAGGCGGGCCTGACGCTCGACAAGGAGAACGGGGTCGTCACCGGGTACTCGGACGTGAAGTCCGGGCTGTCGACCGGTGCCACCCGACTCTTCGTGTACGGCGTGTTCGACAAGCCCGTGAGCGACGGGGCAGCCGGCGGGGTCAAGGGCTACCTGCGCTTCGACGCCGGTGCCGACCGGACCGTCACCCTGCGCCTGGCGACCTCGCTGATCAGCCTCGACCAGGCGAAGGACAACCTGCGCCAGGAGATCCCGGACGGCACCTCCTTCGAGAAGGTGAAGTCGCGCGCCCAGCAGCAGTGGGACCGGATCCTCGGCAAGGTCGAGGTGGAGGGCGCGACGCCGGACCAGCTGACCACGCTGTACTCCAGCCTGTACCGGCTGTACCTGTATCCCAACTCCGGCTTCGAGAAGGTCGGTTCGAAGTACCAGTACGCCTCGCCGTTCTCGCCGATGCCCGGCCCGGACACTCCGACGCACACCGGCGCGAAGATCGTGGACGGCAAGGTGTACGTCAACAACGGTTTCTGGGACACCTATCGGACCACCTGGCCGGCGTACTCACTCCTGACGCCCTCTCAGGCGGGCGAGATGGTCGACGGGTTCGTCCAGCAGTACAAGGACGGCGGCTGGACATCACGCTGGTCCTCGCCCGGGTACGCGGACCTGATGACCGGCACCTCGTCGGACGTGGCCTTCGCGGACGCGTACGTCAAGGGCGTCGACTTCGACGCGAAGTCGGCGTACGACGCGGCCCTGAAGAACGCGACCGTCGTGCCCCCGTCGTCCGGCGTGGGCCGCAAGGGCATGGCGACCTCGCCCTTCCTCGGCTACACGAACACCGACACGCACGAGGGCCTGTCGTGGGCGCTGGAGGGCTACCTCAACGACTACGGCATCGCGAGGATGGGCCGGGCCCTCTACAAGAAGACCGGTGAGAAGCGCTACAAGGAGGAGTCGGAGTACTTCCTCAACCGGGCCCAGGACTACGTGAATCTGTTCGACCGGAAGGCCGGCTTCTTCCAGGGCCGGGACGCGAAGGGCGACTGGCGCGTCGAGTCCTCGGCGTACGACCCGCGCGTGTGGGGCTACGACTACACCGAGACCAACGGCTGGGGCTACGCCTTCACCGCCCCGCAGGACAGCCGGGGCCTCGCCAACCTCTACGGCGGCCGCGGCGGCCTCGGGGAGAAACTGGACGAGTACTTCGCCACCCCGGAGACCGCCTCGCCGGACTTCGTCGGCTCCTACGGCGGTGTCATCCACGAGATGACGGAGGCGCGGGACGTCCGGATGGGCATGTACGGGCACTCCAACCAGGTCGCGCACCACGTGAACTACATGTACGACGCGGCCGGGCAGCCCTGGAAGACCCAGAAGAACGTGCGTGAGGTGCTGTCGCGGCTGTACACCGGCAGTGAGATCGGGCAGGGGTATCACGGCGACGAGGACAACGGCGAGCAGTCGGCCTGGTTCCTGTTCTCCGCGCTCGGCTTCTATCCGCTGGTGATGGGCAGCGGCGAATACGCCGTCGGCTCCCCGCTGTTCACCAAGGCGACGGTCCATCTGGAGAACGGCCGGGACCTGGTCGTCAGGGCGCCGAAGAACAGCGCGAAGAACGTGTACGTGCAGGGGCTGAAGGTCAACGGCCGTGCGTGGACGTCGACTTCACTCCCGCACTCGCTGCTGGCGAAGGGCGGGGTCCTGGACTTCGCCATGGGGCCGAAGCCGTCGAAGTGGGGCACAGGGAAGAACGCGGCACCCGTGTCGATCACCCAGGACGACAAGGTGCCCGCCCCGCGTGCGGACGCGCTGAAGGGCGAGGGCGCCCTGTTCGACAACACGTCGGCGACGGACGCGCGTGTGGCGTCCCCGCTGGATCTGCCGGTCTCCGGGCGGGTCAGGGCGCTCCAGTACACGCTGACCTCGTCGGCGGACCGCGCCAAGGCGCCGACCGGCTGGACCCTCCAGGGCTCGGCGGACGGGACCACGTGGAAGACGCTGGACGAGCGCTCCGGACAGTCCTTCGCATGGGACAGGCAGACCCGTGCGTTCTCGGTGAGGGCCCCGGGTACCTACGACAAGTACCGTCTGGTCGTCGATGGCGAGGCGGTGGTGTCGGAGGTGGAACTGCTCGTCTGAGCAGTCGAGTTGGGGGTCACATGCCGTTTACCGTGCCCGTCCTGCCCGAGGGTGTCGACCCGGCCTGGCTGCCGCCTGAGGCCTTTCGGCCGCTCGGTGTCCGGCTCACCCTGATCCGCGGATCGGGGCCGTTGGTGGAGACGGTGCACGGGGAGGTGGCCGAGGCCTGCGCCCGGTTCGGTGGTCGTGTCGTACGCGACCCCGAGCCGGGCGCTCCCGGGTACGACCTGGTGCTGGAGCTGACCGGCACCGAGGACTCCGAGTCCTTCACGTTCGTGCGCGAGGGCGGCCGGACGACCGTGACCGCTTCAGGGCAGGCCGGGTTGCTGTACGGCCTGTTCCACGTCGTCCGGCTCGGCGAGGACGCCTTCGCGGGGGAGCCGACCCGCCGGACCCACCATCCGGCGGTGGCGCTGCGGATGGTGGACCACTGGGACAACGTGGCCGTGCACCCGGTCATGGGCCAGGTGGAGCGCGGCTACGCGGGTGGGTCGCTGTTCTGGGCGGACGGCCGGGCGCGCGAGGAGTGGGCCCGGGTGCGGGCCTACGGCCGGCTGCTGGCGGCCTGCGGGATCAACGCCGTGGCGGTGAACAACGTCAACGTGCACGAGACCGAGGCACACCTGCTCACGGACCGGATCGGTGAGGTCGCCGACATCGCGGACGCGTTGCGGCCGTACGGGATCAGGACGCATCTCTCGGTCGGCTTCGCCGCGCCCATGGTGCTCGGCGGGCTCCCGACGGCCGACCCGCTGGACGAGGCGGTGCGCGCATGGTGGGCCGAGGCGACCACGCGGGTGTACGAGGCGATACCGGACTTCGGCGGATACGTGGTGAAGGCCGACTCGGAGGGCCAGCCGGGTCCCTTCGCGTACGGGCGCAGCCACGCGGACGGCGCGAACATGCTGGCCGCCGCGCTCGCCGCAGCCGGCAGCGGCTCCGTCGCGGGGTACCGCGGGACCGTGCACTGGCGGGCCTTCGTCTACGACCACCGGCAGGACTGGCGGGACCGGACGACGGACCGGGCGCGGGCCGCGTACGACCACTTCACGCCGCTGGACGGGGAGTTCGCCGACAACGCGGTCCTCCAGGTGAAGCACGGGCCGCTGGACTTCCAGGTACGCGAACCGGTGTCACCGCTGATCGGGGCGATGCCGCGGACCCGGCTGGCGGTGGAGGTGCAGGCCACCCAGGAGTACACCGGGCAGCAGCGGCACGTGTGCTGGCTCGGCCCGATGTGGAGCGAGGTGCTGCGGTTCCGGCCGGACGGCGGGGACTCGGTCGGGGCGCTGGCGCGGGGCGGGCTGGTGGCGGTGTCCAACGCCGGCGACGACCCGTTCTGGACCGGGCATCCCCTCGCCCAGGCGAACCTGTACACCTTCGGACGGCTGGCCTGGTGGCCGGACGCGGATCCCGGTGACGTCCTCGACGAGTGGATCCGGCTCACCTTCACGCCCGGCGCGACCTCGGACGCCGCTCGTCTGGAGGCGGGGCTGCACGCCGTGCTCGACGGTTCGTGGCGGACGTACGAGAAGTACACCGCGCCGCTCGGGGTGGGCTTCATGGTGCAGCCGGGCCATCACTACGGCCCGAGCGTCGACGGCTACGAGTACAGCCCCTGGGGGACCTACCACTTCGCCGATCGGGACGGCATCGGTGTCGACCGGAGTGTGGCGACCGGGACGGGCTACGCGGGGCAGTACGCCAAGCCCTGGGCCGAGGTGTACGAGTCGCCGGACACCTGCCCCGACGAACTGCTGCTGTTCTTCCACCACATGGCGTACGGGCACCTGCTGCACAACGGGACGCCGGTGATCCAGCACATCTACGACACCCACTTCGAGGGCGTGGAGGAGGTGGCCAGGGCGCAGCAGACCTGGGCCTCTCTCGTGGACCTCGTCAGTCCTGCGCGCCATGCGCGGGTCGCGGAGCGGTACGAGGAGCAGCTCCGCGGTGCCCGCGAGTGGCGCGATCAGATCAACAGCTACTTCTTCCGCAAGTCGGGTGTGCCCGACGCACATGGGCGCCGCATCTACTGAGTCCGCAGGATCACGGTGCCGAGCGGGTCGAGGGTGAGCGGCTCGCCCTGGTCGACCCGTTTGCCGGTGAGCAGGTCGGTGGCGGTGGCGTGGGCGGTCAGGCGGGCCGGTTCGGGTGCGTGGTTGAGGAGGAAGAGGAGACGGGTCCCGTCGGGGGCGACGCGGGTCGCGGACTCGACGCTCGGGTGGTCGGCGTACGGGCCGAGCAGGTCGTGGCGGGCGAGGATCCGTCGGACGACCTGATCGACGCCCGGCTGGTCGAGGGCGGTGGCGACGTACCAGCCCTCGCCCTCCCCAAACCGGTTCCGGGTCACGGCGGGGGTGCCGGCGTAGAAGTCGGCGCCGTAGGTGCCGACCGGCTCGGCACCGCGCGGCTGCACGATCTCGAAGACCAGCCGCGCCGCGCAGCTCGACTCCCCCAGGTCGACGGGCTGTACGACGTCCTGGGGGCGGGAGTCCCATTCGTCGACGCGGATGCCCAGGAGAGGGGCGAGCGGGCCGGGGACATCGGCGAGGAAGGCCCGGTCGTGTGCGTCGACGCGGCCGGAGAGGAAGGTGGACAGGACCGTGCCGCCGCGTGCGGCGACCGCTTCGAGGCGGTCGGCCAGGTCGCCCTTGACCATGTGCAGGACGGGCGCGAGCACCACGTCGTACGGGGTGAGGTCGGCGGTCTGCGGGATCACGTCCACGTCGGCGCCGGCCTCGCGGGCGGCCCGGTAGTAGGCGTGGACGGTGTCCTGGTAGCGGACCAGGCGGGACGGGCCGTCGGAGATCTCCAGGGCCCACCAGCTGTCCCAGTCGAAGACCAGGGCGGTGCGGGCGGGGGTGCGGGCGCCCAGGGTCGCGCCGCCGAGCAGCTCCAACTCGCGGCCCAGGTCCGCCACTTCGCGAAAGACACGGGTGTCGTCGCGGCCCGCGTGGCCGATGACGGCCCCGTGGTACTTCTCGCAGGCGCCTCGCGAGGCGCGCATCTGGAAGTAGAGGGCGGCGTCGGCGCCGTGGGCGACCGCCTGGAAGGTGGCCAGACGGAGTTCGCCCGGTCTCCGCAGCGGGTTGACGTCACGGCAGGCGGTGGTGGACGGGGTCTGTTCCATCAGCCAGAAGGGGGCGCCGTCCTTGAGGCCGCGCATCAGGTCGTGGGCGAGGGCGGGCCAGGTGGGCGGGGCGTCGAGGGGCGGGTAACTGTCCCAGGACGCGAAGTCGAGGTGGGGTGCCCAGCGGTGGTAGTCGAGGGGCCGAAACATGCCCATGAAGTTGGTGGTGACGGGGGTGTCCTGGTCATGGGCGCGGATCACCTCCTTCTCGGCGAGAAAGCAGCCGAGGAGCGCGTCGGTGGTGAAGCGGAAGTAGTCGAGGGTGTTGCCCTGGAAGGCGGTGTGGTCGGGGCCGCGCCAGTGTTCGGTGAGGGCGTTCGGGGGCTCGATCTCGTCCCAGTCGGTGTAGCGGTGCGACCAGAAGGCCGTGCACCAGGCATCGTTGAGGGCGTCGAGGGTCGCGTACCTGTCGCGGAGCCATCGCCTGAAGGCGTCGGCGCACAGCTCGCAGTAACAGGTGCCGCCGTACTCGTTGTTGATGTGCCAGGCGAGCAACGCCGGGTGGTCCGCGTACCGTTCGGCCAGCCGTGCGGCCACTGCGGTGGACAGGCGGCGGTACGCGGGTGAGCTGGGGCAGAAGGTGTGGCGCTGGCCGTAGCGGTGCCGGCGGCCCTCGAAGTCGGTGCGGTTGACCTCGGGGTACTTCTTGGCGAGCCAGGGCGGCAGGGCGGCCGTGCCGGTGGCCAGGCAGACCTGCCGTCCCTCGGCGGCGGCCCGGTCGAGGACACGGTCGAGGATCGTGAAGTCGTAGGTGTCCTCGGCCGGTTGGGTGAGCGACCAGGAGAAGACGCCGACGGTGAGGGTGTCGATGCCGGCCCGGGTGAACAGGCGGTGGTCCTCGTCCCACACCTCGTGTGGCCACTGCTCGGGGTTGTAGTCGCCGCCGTAGGGGACCTTCGGGGTGCGGGGCGGGGTCATACCGTGAAGTCCTCCTGGGTCTCGGCGATCACCGGCCGGCTGCTGTGCAGCAGGGACAGCAGCAGCGGGGCGGCCAGCAGGGCGGGCAGGGCCTCGGTCAGCAGGACGGTCATGGCGCCCGTGAGGACGAGCAGCGAGGCGGCGCCGAGGGTGGCACCGCCTCGGCGGATCAGGAAGTACCCGGCGAGGCGGGCGGTGTCCCGGGCGCGGAACGCGAACAGCGAGGTGAGCACGAGCGCGTGCGCGCCCCACAGGAGCGAGCCGACGCCGATGACCACGAGCAGGACGGCCCACCAGCCGGGCAGTCCGGTGGCGGAGAAGTGGGTCAGGGTGAAGGCGATCACGGTGAGCCAGGCGAGCAGCGGCGTCCACAGCTTCAGGGCCGGCAGCGCGTTGAGGCGCCAGCCGCGCCAGTAGGTGCGGGCCGGGTGGAGGTCGGTGAGGTCGCGGTCGCGGTGGTGGAGCGCGTACAGGGCGGCGGACAGGGCCGGGCCGAGGGGCAGGAGGCATACGGCGGCCAGCGGCAGGTTGGCCGGGTCCGTGCCCACGACCAGCAGCCCGGCCAGGCCCGGTGCGGCCGCGCCGAGCAGCAGGACCTCGACGGTGACCAGGGTGTGGATCAGCGCGGCGGCGCGGGAGAGGGGACCGTCGCCGAAGGCGGTGGCCTGAGGTGTGCTCACCGTGCCGGGTCCCTTCCGGGCGGCCGGCGCTCGTCCCACCACGACGGGGCCTCGACGCGGTTCACCCGTTCTCCTTCTGGAAGCGGTCGTACGCCTTGTTGTGCATGTCGACGAGCCGCTGCATGTTCTTGGCCTTCAACTCGCTGACGTACGCGCCCCATTCGGACAGGGGGCGCTTGCCGAGGACGAACTTGAGGGTGTTCTGCGTGACGTGGTCCCGCAGCGGGGTGTCCCACAGCGACGCCTGCTCCTGCTCGACGGACTGCAGCGGGTGTGCCGGGGCGACGGGCAGCTGCTTGCGCTGGGCCATGGCGTCCTGGAACTTCTGCTCGTCGGGGCTGAACATGGAGGAGACGAGATCCCAACTGCCTCCGTAGGCGAACACGCCGTTGTAGAAGCCGTAGTTCTTCTGCATGTCCTTCGGGGCGTCCGGGTCGGAGCCCATGAGGCTGATGCCGTCCTTCGGCCGGTACCGGCCGCCGGAGCGGGTGTAGGTGACTCCCTCGACTCCCCACCGGGCGAACCGCTGGCCCTCGTCCGAGTACCAGAGCCAGTCGACGAACTGCATCATCGCGACGAAGGAGTCGCTCTTGAGGGCCTTGCTGGAGATCATGACGCCGTTCTCCAGCCGGGCACCACCCAGCACCACCGCTCCCGCCGGACCGAGCGGCACCGGCACCATCTCGATTCTCGCGCCCTCGACCTGTTTATCCAGGTTGAAGCGGTACTCCTGCACCAGCGCCTGGGGGTTGGCGCTGATCGCGAACGACTTCTGAGCGAGCAGCTTCTGCGTCGCGTCGTCGTCGGTCTGGGTGAAGCTCTCCGGGTCGACCAGTTTCTCGGCGACCAGCTTCCGCACGAACGCGATCATCTGCCGGAAGGCGTCGGTCGCGCCGGTGAAGACGAACGTGTTCGCGTCCGCGTCCCAACTGATGTTGTCGTACGTCCAGCCCGCCCGCACCCCGTACGCCTGGCCGAGATAGCTGAAGAGCGCGGCGGCCGGATAGGGCGTGTTCTTGCTCCAGCGGTCGGAGAAGGGGTAGCGGTCCGGGTACTCCCGTCTGATCGCCGTGAAGACGTCGTACACCTCGTCCCAGGTGGTGGGCGCGGTCAGGCCGAGCCGGTCGAGGACGTCCATGCGCAGCGACAGCGAGTAGCCGGACCTGACCTTCTCGTGCAGGCCGGGCAGCAGGTAGAACTTGCCGTCGGACTGGCGAATGGAGTCGATCTCCGGCTCCAGCTTCCACTTCTTCACCTTGTCGCGGAAGTTGGGCATCAGGTGCACGTAGTCGCTCACCGGGAGGATCGCGCCCGAGGACACGAACGCGACCTCGGAGGGGTGGTACGTCTTGGGGATCAGGAACGGGGCGTCACCGGAGCCGATGAGGACGCTGCGCTTCTTCTCGTAGTCCATGAGGGGGACGGAGACGGGCTTCAGGGTGACGCCGGTGCGCTTGGTCAGCTCCTTCCAGAACAGCCAGCTGTCCTTCATCGGGTAGACCGGGTTCTCGTTGTGCAGGACCGAGAAGGACAGCGGCTTCGCCGCCTTGAACTGCTGGCCGACGCGGTACTCCTTCATCGCGCCGTTCTGCTTCTTCGACAGGTCCTTGGAGTCACCACCGTCGTCACCGCTGCCGCAGCCGGTGAGGGTGGCGAGGCCGACGAAACCCGCGGCGGCCAGGATCTGGCGTCGCGACAGTTGTCCTGCGTTCTTCACGGGAACTCCTTTGTTCCGTACGCCGGTTGAGGAGAGGTGCGGTACGTACCGAGGCGGTCAGCCCTTGACCGCGCCGAGCATCACGCCCGAGACGAAGTAGCGCTGCACGAGCGGGTACACGCAGAGGATGGGCAGTGAGGTCAGCACGATCGTGACGGCCTGGATATTCGCCCCGACCTGGCTGAGCTGCGCGTCGGCGGCGCCGGCGTTGCCGCCCGTGGTGGCGCCGGAGATCAGGTTGCGCAGATAGACGGTGACCGGCATCAGGTCCGTCTGGTCCATGTAGAGGAACGCGCTGAACCAGGAGTTCCAGAAGGACACCGAGTAGAACAGCACCATCGTCGCGACGACCGCCTTGGACAGCGGCAGCACGATTCTGAGCAGGACGCCGTACGTGCTCAGGCCGTCGATCTGGGCGGCCTCCTCCAGTTCGGTCGGCAGGCTCTCGAAGAATGCCTTCATCACCAGGAGGTTGAAGACGCTGATCGCGTTGGGCAGCGCGATCGCCCAGACGCTGTTCTTCAGGCCGAGGTTGGTGATCAGGAGGTAGTTGGGGATCAGGCCGCCGGTGAAGAACATGGTGAACACGGCGATACCGACGAGCGCGGTGCGGCCCTTGAGGTTCTTCTTCGACAGGACGTAGGCGTAACAGGTCGTCAGGACCATGGCGACGGTGGTGGCGACCACCGTGTACAGCACGGTGTTGCCGTAGTTCCGCCAGAACATCGAGTCCTGGAACACGATCTTGTACGTGGTGAGGTTGAACCCCTTGGGCCACAAGGTGACGTCACCCGCGCGGATCTGGCGCTCCCCGCTGAAGGACCTCGCGACGATGTTGACGAAGGGGTACAGGGTCACCACGACGACGAGAGTGAGGATCACCCCGTTGACGCCCTGGAAGACGCGATAGCCGCGGGTCGGCTGGTTGACGGACGTACGCGGGCGGGCGGGGCGCCCGGACAGCAGACTCACCACAGGCTCGTCCCCACTGTGCGGCGCGAGAGCTGGTTCGCGGACGTGATCAGGACCAGGCCGATGATCGCCTCGAACAGACCGATGGCCGCGGCATAGCTGAAGCTGTTGGACTCGACTCCGGAACGGTAGACGTACGTCGAGATCACGTCGCCGGTCGGGTAGGTCAACGGGTTGTACAGCAGCAGGACCTTCTCGAAGCCGACCGCCAGGAACGTGCCGACGTTGAGGATCAGCAGCGTGATCATGGTGGGGCGGATGCCGGGCAGCGTGACGTGCCAGATCTGCTGCCAGCGGTTGGCGCCGTCGATGCGCGCGGCCTCGTACAGATCGTCGTCGATGGTGGTGAGCGCGGCGAGGTAGAGGATCGTGCCCCACCCGGCGGTCTGCCAGATCTCCGAGCCGACATAGATCGTGCGGAACCACTCCGGTTCCTGGATGAACCGGATCGGATCGTGGCCGAGCCGGCCCAGGACGTGGTTGACCGGCCCGTCCGTGGCGAGCATCTGCAGGGTGATGCCCGCGACGATCACGATCGACAGGAAGTGCGGCAGGTACGACACCGACTGCACGAACCGCTTGAGCGAGCGCCTGCGTACCTCGTTGAGCAGCAGCGCCAGCACGATCGGGATCGGGAAGCAGAAGACGAGCGTCAGGCCGCCGAGCCACAGGGTGTTGCGGAAGACCTGCCAGAAGGTGGGGTCGCTGAGGAACATCTGGACATAGCGCAGTCCCACCCACTGTTCGCCGAAGATCGAACCGCCCGGTTCGAAGCGCCGGAAGGCGATCACGTTGCCGATCATCGGCAGATAGCGGAAGACGAGGAAGAACAGCAGGGGCAGTACGGCGAGCGAGTACAGCTGCCAGTCCCTGCGCAGCGCCCGCCGCCAGCCGGTGCGGGCCGGTGTCCGCGCGCTGCGACAGGGGGCGGCTCTTGCCGGTGGCGGGTCCTGGGTGCCCGGCGGTGGGGCCGATGTTGT
Source organism: Streptomyces sp. NBC_00076 (assembly GCF_045041235.1). Taxonomy (NCBI): domain Bacteria; kingdom Bacillati; phylum Actinomycetota; class Actinomycetes; order Kitasatosporales; family Streptomycetaceae; genus Streptomyces; species Streptomyces sp. NBC_00076. The sequence continues at coordinate 8,021,932 of NZ_CP108242.1, read as the reverse complement.
GGACGTGCTCATGCTCGGGCCTCCCGTGGCATGGGACGCGGAACCGAAACTTTCGAGCTCTTACCGGTAACTTCGCGGCAACTTAGGGGCAGCAGAAAGTGCTGTCAATGGGGGCCGCGTAAGGGAAGGTTGGGCGGTGAGACGGTTGTGCCGCCCTGGATTCACCACGGGGCGAGGGTGGAAGGGATGGAGGTATCGGCGTGGTTACGTCGGAACTTTCTGGCTTACGACCGCAACGATCGGACCGAGCCGCCCCGTTGACGCCTGTGAGGTGCCGCCGTGCCAGCGTTCGACATGCCGCTGAAGGAGCTCGAACATTACCGACCGGAACCCGAGGAGCCCGCCGACTTCGACGAGTTCTGGCTGAGCACGCTCAAGGAGGCCGGGCAGAGGGACCCGGTGGTCTCGGCGCGACCGGTGGCGACCGGTCTGCGGCTCACGGAGACCTGGGACGTGACCTTCCGCGGCTTCGCCGGCGATCCGGTGCGGGCCTGGTTCAGCCGGCCGGCCAAAGTGCCCGAACCGCTGCCGGCCATTGTCGAGTACGCCGGCTACGGCCGTGGGCGAGGTCTGCCCCACGAGCGGCTGACCTGGGTGAACGCCGGGTACGCGCATCTGCTGATGGACAACCGGGGCCAGGGCGACCAGTACGGCTGCGGGGGCGACACCCCGGACCCGCACGCGACCGTGCCCGGCGGTCCGGGTCCGGCGGTACGCGGTCTGCTCGCCCCGCAGGACAGCCACTACCGCCGTCTGATCACGGACGCGGTCCGCGCGGTGGCCGCGGTCCGAGCGCTCCCCGCGGTGGACGCGTCCCGGACCGTCGCCGTCGGCAACAGCCAGGGCGGCGGGCTCGCCCTGGCCGTCGCCGGACTGGTCCCGGATCTCGCGGCGGTCCTGGTCACCGCGCCCTTCCTGTGCGGGATCCGGCGGGCACTGGACCTCACCGACGCGGCCCCCTACGGCGAAGTCACCGCGTATCTGTCCGTCCACCGGGGCGCCGAGCGAGCCGCGTACCGCACGCTCTCCTACCTGGAGGGCATCTCCTTCGCCCGGCGCGCGCAGGCCCCGGCCCACTTCGGGGTGGGCCTGCGCGACACGGTGTGCCCGCCGAGCGGGGCGTACGCCGCGTTCAACCGCTACGCCGAACTGACCGGCGTGGAACGCGGCGATGAGACCGTCCGCAAGGAGCCCGTCCGCAAGGAGATCCACGCCTATCCGTACAACGGCCACGAAGGCGGCGACGCCGTGCAGGTCCGCCGCCAACTCGACTGGCTGGCTGATTTGTTGGGAGAACCTGGCGTCGGTCCGGAGTCGGCGTGAACGCGGGCGGGTCCGTGTTCACGCCGACTCCGGCCTCGCGCTCGCGATCCGCTTGCCGTCGCCCGGGCCTGCCACCGGAATGGGGCGGCGCGGACCTCGACCTGCGGCAAGGTTGTCGGCTTCGCCGGCCGGCGCGCGGACCCGGTGGCACACATCACCCACCGGGTCCGCCCTGAGCGGTGGTTCCGCCCTGAACGGCGGTTACGAACGACGGATCAGCCGACGGCGCTTCAGCCGACCCGGCAGGGAAGCGTCGCCGTCGCGTCACCGCCGGACCCGGAGACGACGTAGCCGAACGTCGTACTCTTCCCCGGATCCAGTGAGCCGTTCCAGTTGGCGTTGTGCACCATCACGTTCTGTCCGGTGTAGGTGGCGTTGCCGCTCCACAGGCTCTCGACCTTCTGGCCGCCCGCCAGCGTCCAGTCGACCATCCAGCCCAGCATCGGGACATCGCCGGAGTTGGTGACGGTCACCTCGGACTGGTATCCGCCGTTCCAACTGCCCGTCGTCTTACGGGTGGCCGTACAGGTGCCCGGCACCGGATCGGTCGGGTTGCCCGGCTCATGGATGCCGGTGACCTCGCCGTTGCCGCCGTCGAAGACGACGTCGGAGCAGGAGTAGAAGGTCTCCGCGCTGTCCGAACGCTGCCACACCATGTAGATGATGTGCCGCCCCGACTTGTTCGCCGGGAGCTGGCCGGTCCAGGAGTAGTTGGCCTCGACCGTGCCCGGACTGCCGTTGAGCGGCGGGTGGTCGGCACTCAGGAAGGGCTGGGACTCCATGTCGTTCCAGGTGAGGGTCTTCTTGGGGTCGAAGCCGTCCTTGGTGACGTAGACGTAGAACCAACCCGGGTGCGCGGCCCAGGCGTTGTAGGAGAAGTCGACCGTCTTGCCCGAGGTGAGATGGGTGAGCGGCCAGTCGTCGCGGGCCGCGTTGAAGCCCGTGAAGTTGGTGTTGCCACCGCTGCACAGTTCGCCGTCCGGCACGAAGCCGCGGGTGCGGCCGGCGCCGTCCGAGCGCAGCACCGAGAACCAGTTGTAGAACGGCGTGGTGCCGCTGACCTGTTGCGCGTTCTTGCAGGCCGGGTTGATCGGTTTGATCTCACCGGTGTCGGTCAGCCCGTCCTGCCAGCACAGGAAGGTGCGGCTGGCGGGCTTCATGGGGGTGCCGTGCGCCTCCGCCTTGCCGCCGGCCGTGACGACCAGGCTGAGTGCCGGGATCGTGGCGAGCAGGGAGACCAGTACGAGGAAGAGGGCGCGGGCGCGGGTGGGGAGCGGGAAGCGGGGGCCGGACAGTAATCGGCGTGGGGAGTCCGGGGGCTCCACTCCTATTCTTGTCATGATCATGACAGATCAGTCCGTTCCTTGAGGTACGGGCCGTGGATGCGTGTGCGCGAATGAGCGTGTGCGGATGGCGGGGGCGGGAGCGGCCTCGGGGCGGGTTCCGGTCCACCACGTGGGAGCGCTCCCACCCACCTCCTTGGGAAGTTATCGCCGACCGGCCGACTTGTAAACGCCTGGCACACACGGGCGGTTCGCGGTGATGGTGCCTCGCCGGTGGTGCCGACCCTGCCGCTCCCTCATCGACAGCGTCGCCGTGGCCGCCCTCATCGATCCCACGCTCATCGAGTGCGTCGAGGTCCGCTTTGAGTCCTCCCCTCCCTGAAGGGAAGGGGATTCCTGGCTCAGGCCGCCTCTTGGAGCTGCGCTCCAGGAGGTCTTCCGCCATCGGCACCAGCCGGGTTGAGACCAGCCCGGACGAGCATGACGCGTGCGGAGTTCTTGCCCCGTGGGGACACAGTCCCGCACGCGGCGCAGGTGTAGGTGCGCTCACCCAGCGGCAGGCGATGCTTGGCTCTCGCATCGCAGTGCCCGCAGTCCATCGTGGTGTGCGCGGCGTGGACCAGGCGGATGTCCCGCCCATGCTTGCGGCCCATCTCGAGCAGGGCGGCCTTGGTGGCGCCGATGGCGGCGTCAGCGGCCTTGCGGGCCATGGTGGACTTGGCCAGGAACTTCGGACGGAAGTCCTCGACCGCGATGGCGTCGTGGTCGCGGACCACCTTCTTGGCCCACTTACGGCCTGTGTCCGCACGCTGCCTGGCAACCTTCTTGTACGCCTTCGCCCGCAGTCTCTTCGCCTCGCGGTAGCCCTTCGACGCCGGCTGTCCCTTCTTCGGCCTGCGGCGGGCCATCATCCGGTCATACCGGGTCAGCTTCGCCCGGGCCTTCCTGCCGTGCCCGGCGTGCGGCAGGTCGTACGCGTCGGACGTGGTGGTCGCCGTCTCCTTCACACCCCAGTCGACACCGAGCACGCGACCGGTCTCCGGCAGGGGCTAGAGTTGGGCGGGGACGACGAACGAGGCGTACCAGTGCCCGAGGCTGTCCTGGTACACACGCACCGAGGACGGCTCGGACGGAAGTTCCCGCGACCACACCACCATCACGACGATGCCGCCCGCCAGGTGCAGCCGGCCGTCCTTCAACCTGAATCCGCGCTTGGTGTAGTTGAGGGTCGGCAGTGCCTCGCGCTTGGATTTCCACTTCGGCATCCCGGCCCGGCGCGCCATGGGCAGACGCTCTGCGATGTCCTTGTGCGCCTTGGCGCGGGAGCGTCCGAAGTCGCGGATGGTCTGCTGCTGGGGAACTGATGACCCCTCACGCAGCCACGGCATACGGGCGCGGGCTTCGGTCAGCATCCTGTCGAGCTGCGCCGGACCACACGTGGCCTTCTGACCGGTCGCCTTGTTGTGCAGGTGTACAGCCTTGGACTTGGCGACACACTCGTTCCACAGCCAGCGGCACCGGTCCCACTCCGCCGCCAATGCCGTGCGGGCGGGAGACGACAGGCGCAGCCGGAAGTTGTACCGGGCATGCCCGCTCTCCACAGCCACCCCCACCTGCGCCATCTCGCCCCCTCACGGTTCCCGGCCAGGACACTGTGCCGTCCCGAACCCTCCGAAGGACCGTATGTACGACCGCCGCACACACGCACCCCGATCCCATGGCCACCACCCCGACCAGCGATCACAGGCACACGTGTTCGCATCACCTCGGCGATGCCGACAGGGGTACCGGCCCTCCACGCCCTGAACCGTGTGCGGCGACGCCCCGCGTTGCGACACCCGGATGCGATTCCTCCCCGGCGTGAACGCCGGGGCCTCCTCGCAAGAAACAGGTGACGTCGAACGCCGCGGCGAACTGACGCGTGGCATGACGGTCGTCGAACGGCGCGCACACCACGGACGGGAGGACCTGCCCGTCATCCGGACGGTGTCCGCACTCGACTTCGACCGCTTCCTCGACCTGGTGACCACCGTGCTCAGCGAACCGCGAGCCTGACGCACGGAGCAACGCGGCTGTCGGCGCGGTCAGTTCGTGGTCGGTGACGGGCCGGTCGTGGGCCGGCCCGCGGGCGTTTGACGACAAGACCTACGGAAACCGCCAATTCCCGTGGCCGAAGGGGGCATTGGCACTCCTCGGCCACAGGATTCCCTTGAGCCGTTTTCGGCGCAGCGCTCACTCTGATCACTGGCTTCCGCTCACCAGGCCGGAAGTGTCGTCAGCGTTCAGGGGAGGACGCCACCCATGCGAAGACACCACGCCCTCTGGGCCGTAGCCGGAGCGGCAGGACTGCTCACGGGCACGATCACGCCCGCCGCGGCCGGTTCCGGGTCGCCGGTCACCGCACCGGACTCCACGGTCGTGCGGAGCGGCGCCGAGACCGGTGCCACGACCACGCAGACCGTCACCCTCATTACCGGCGACACCGTGTCGCTGAGCGTCGGACCGGACGGCAGGAACGCCGTCGACGTCCAGCGCGGCGAGGGCCGGGAGGCCGCGACGTTCGTGTCGAGCGAGAAGGACGGCGAGGTCAGCGTCCTTCCGGCGGACGCGATCCCGCTGCTGAAGGCGGGCCGCCTCGACCCGGCCCTGTTCAACGTCACCCAGTTGGTGAAGCAGGGGTACACGGACGCGAAGACCGGCGCCACCCCGGTGATCGCGACGTACACCAAGGGCAGCGCGACCCCCGACGGCGCGCGCCGGACGCTCGCGCTGCCCACGATCGACGGCGCCGCGCTCAGCGCGAGGAAGTCGAGCGCCTTCTGGGCGGACATAGCCCCCGCGCTCGGCACCGGACCCACGACGAAGGCCGCACGACAGCTCGGCGAGGGCATCGACAAGATCTGGCTCGACGGCAAGGTCGAGGCCTCCCTCGACGTGAGCGTGCCGCAGATCGGCGCACCCGAGGTGTGGCGGTCGGGCTACGACGGCAAGGGAGTCAAGGTCGCCGTCCTGGACACGGGCGTGGACGCCGGACACCCGGACCTCGCGGGGAGGATCGGGCAGACGCAGAGCTTCGTGCCGGACGAGCCGGTGCGCGACGGCCACGGCCACGGCACCCATGTGGCGTCCACGATCGTCGGCTCGGGCGCGGCCTCCGACGGCAAGCGCAAGGGCGTGGCGCCGGGCGCGGAGCTGCTGGTCGGCAAGGTGCTGAACAACGCGGGCAAGGGCCAGGACTCCTGGATCATCGCGGGCATGGAGTGGGCGGCGCGCTCCGGCGCGAAGATCGTGTCGATGTCGTTGGGCGGTGACGCGTCGGGCCCCTCGGACGTGCTGAGTGAGACGGTCGACGAGCTGTCCGCGTCCACCGGCACCCTCTTCGTGATCGCGGCGGGCAACTCCGGCCCGGCCGAGCAGACCATCGGTACCCCGGGCATCGCCGACTCGGCGCTGACGGTGGGCGCCGTGGACAAGTCCGACAAGCTGGCCTCGTTCTCGAGCCGGGGCCCGCGCATCGGCGACTGGGCGGTCAAGCCGGAGATCACCGCGCCGGGCGCGGCCATCACCGCGGCCCGCGCCGCCGGCACCACCATGGGCACGCCGGTCGACGACCATTACACGACGTCGAGCGGTACGTCGATGGCCACCCCGCATGTCGCGGGCGCCGCGGCGCTGGTCGCGCAGGCCCATCCGGACTGGACGGGACAGCAGATCAAGCAGGCGCTCGCGACGACCGCGAAGACGAACACCGTCAACTCCGTGTTCGAGCAGGGCGACGGCCGGGTCGACGCCGTACGGGCTGTCCAGCAGGGCGTCTTCGCGACGCCGACGCTGAGTTTCGGCGCGTTCGAGGAGAGCGACACCCAGACCGACAGCAAGGACATCACCTACACCAACACCACTGACAAAGCGGTGGAGTTGAAGATCTCCTCGTCGCTCCCCGACGCCGCCCTGAACGCGGACACCCTGGCCGTCCCGGCGAAGGGCACCGCCACCGTCGGCGTCACCGTCGACCCGGCCCAGGAGGCGACGGGCCGGTACACGGGCCACGTCACCGCGAGCGCCGACGGCGTCCAGGTCACCACCGCCATCGGCTTCGAGAAGCTGGCGAAGACCTACGACCTGAAGCTGTCGCTGGTGGGCCGGGACGGCAAGCCGTCCACCGGGGCGTCGCTCTTCATGTTGCAGGAACTGAGCGGCGCGTACGACTCGTACGGGTTCCTCGGCAGCGGCTACACCTTCAAGGTGCCGGCCGGTACGTACTCCACGGCGTCCTGGATCTCGCAGCGGGACGCGGCCGGACTGGAGGTCGGCACCTCGGTCGTCGGCGATCCGCAGATCAAGGTCGACAAGGACACCGAGGTCGTTCTCGACGCCCGCAAGGCGGTCGAGATCAAGCCGAGGACCAAGGAGGACTCCGAGTTCCCGGGATTCACCACCACCTGGAAGCGGGAAGGGCCGGGCAGCGGCTGGGGCCTGACCTACAGCCAGGGCTGGTGGACCGACCACGTCTACGTGGCGCCCACCGAGAAGGTCACCGAGGGCACGTTCGAGTTCTCCTCGAAGTTCCGTCTGTACGCCAAGGAGCTGACGGCGAGCGTCACCAGCCCCGAGAAGTACGCGTTGCCCCTCGACTACGCGCAGACGTCCAGCGGGTTCCCGGTGAAGTTCAGCGGTGACCGCACGGTGCGCGCGGTGGACGCGGGCAGCGGCACCGAAGCCGACTTCGCGGGGCTGGACGTCAAGGGCAAGGTGGCGGTCGTCCGGGTGGCCGCCGGGGGAACGCCGGACGAGGCACTGACCAACGCGACCGCGGCAGGGGCCGGTTACGTCCTCGCCTACCGCGAGACGCCCGGGTACTGGATCGCCTCCGTGAGGAGCGCGACCATCCCGCTGATGATCGCCACCGGCGAGGACGGCGCGCAGCTCGGGGCCCAGCTCAAGAGCGGGAAGAAGGTCAGGCTGGAGCTGGACGGCACCGCGGTCAGCCCGTATGTGTACAGCGTGATGTTCCCGCAGACGGGCGCCGTCTCGGACCAGCAGACGTACCACCTGAACAGCTCCAACACGGTAAAGCAGAAGGTTCGCTACCACGGGGCCAAGGCCGGGCAGGTCGGCAAGGACGCCGTGTACAGGTTCCGTCCCAGGCAGAACACCGACATCGCGACCACCAACAATGTGCGGCTGGGCACGGAGCGCACCGAGTACTACAACGTCTCCGACACCCGGATCTGGCACGCCGTCTATCCCGACACGAAGGCGAACAGGCCTCAGTGGGGTTCCCTGCAGACCTTCGACAAGGCGGGCAAGCTGCCCACCGAGGACTGGCTGCGCCCGGTCGTCCGCCCGGCGACCAGTGAGCAGTACGGCCTCTCTCAGCGCACCGGCGACAAACTCACCTTCTCCGTGCCGGAGTTGAGCGACGCCACGCCTGGTCACTACGGGTCGGTGGACAACGCCCAGGACACCGCGAAGGGCACGCTGTACGCGGACGGACAGTTGGTCGGCGACACCGCGCTCGGCGGGCTCGGCACCTTCGACGTCCAGGCGGCGAAGGCCTCGTACCGCCTCGTACTCGACGCTCGGCGCACGGCCGACTGGGCCGCGTACTCCACCAGCACCCACACCGAATGGTCCTTCGCCTCGGCGCACACGGACCAGCGGACGGCGCTGCCGCTGCTCTCGGTCGACCATGACGTGGACGGGCTCGACCTCCTGGGCCGTGTCGACCGCAAGCACAAGTCGGAGCTCGGACTCTCCGTACGGAATCAGTCGGGCAGCGTCACGGCCGGCGACCTGAAGGCGTGGGTCTCCTACGACGACGGCACCTCCTGGAAGGAGGTGAAGGTGAAGCGCGGCGAGGCGCGACTCAAGCACCCGAAGGGCGCCGGATTCGTGTCGCTGCGCGTGCGGGCCGCCGACCGGAACGGCAACGCGGTCGACCAGACCGTGCTGCGGGCGTTCGGCCTGAAGTAGCCGGCGCGAAGCAGGTGACGTGTTGTACCGGCCTGAAGGCAACGGCGCCCCGGGCCGGTACAAACAGCCTTAACAATGATCGCCTACCGTGCCGAGCCATGGTGAACACGGCATACGACACGGCAGACCAGACCCCTGCCGCGAGCCCCTGGGCCGCGGTGGGGCTCTCCTCGTTCGACGAGTTGCTCTATCGGGCGATCCTGCACCAGCCCGATGCCGGTGCGGCCGGCTGGGCGCTCCTGACCGGTGCCTCCCCGGCTCGGGTGCGCGAATCCTGCAACGTGCTGCTCGCGGTCGGGTTGCTCCAACCGCCGGATTCCATGGGGGGATTACGCGCGATCGACCCGAGAGTGGCGGTTCGCGGCCTGATCAGACGGCGCGAGACGGTGTCCGAGCTGCTCGCCGCCACGGCCGAGGAGATGGCAACCGCGTACGAGGCCGGGCTGTTGCGTGAGGAGCCGACCCGGCTGATCGAGGTCGCTTCCGGCGAGGGCGCCATCGCCGCCCGCCTGGAGGAGATGTACGCCCGCGCCGAGCACGAGGTGTGCCTGTTCGACACGCCTCCGTATCTCGCACCGCCGGCACCGCAGGTGGATCTCCAGGCCGATCTGCTCAGCCGGGGGATCGTCTCTCGCGGGATCTATTCGGTGACCGCCCTCGAAGACCCGAACGTCCTCTCCCGCACCTGGAGAATGGTCGAACTCGGAGAGCAGGCCCGGGTGTTGCCGTCCGTGCCGGTCAAGTTGCTGGTGGTCGACGGGTGTCGCGCGATACTCCCGCTGACCTCGTCCGCGGCGGGGGGCTACTGCGCCGTCGTGGTGTGGCACTCGGCGGTGACCGAAGCCCTGCAGAAGCTTTTCGAGATGGCCTGGCAGCAGGCGACACCGCTCGGCCAGCTGGCCGGCGACGGTGAACTCCCTGAGAGCGAACGGACGTTGATCAGGCTGCTGGCGGCGGGGATGAAGGACGAGGCGGTGGCCCGCCATCTGGGCGTGAGCCTGCGGACCCTGCGGCGGCGGGTGAGTGAGCTGCAGGAGCGGCTGGGGGCGGCGAGCCGCTTCCAGCTGGGGGTACGGGCTGCTCAGCGAGGCTGGGTGTAGCCGCGCCGGACTCGGACGGCGAAGGGTCGCGGCCCTGGTGAGGAGCGCGACCCGACCGCCGTACCGGAGGCGGTACCTGATCGCCTCCTCCCCGGAGCGGGCTCTCGCTCGTGCTCGGCGCCCATGCGTAGAGCGTCAACTGCCGTGACCGAAGGGGGCATTGGCACCCCCCGGCCACAGGAATTCCTTGAGTCGCATTCCCCGCGGCGCTCACTCTGATCACTGGCTCCCGCTCACATGGGCGGGACCGTTCAGCGTTCAGCGTTCAGCGTTCAGCGTTCAGGGGAGGAAGTCCACACATGCGAAGACTCCACGCCCTCTGGGCCGTGGCAGCCGCGGCCGGTCTGCTCACGGGGGCGATCACGCCCTCCATGGCCGATCCCGCGTCCCCGGTCACCAAGCCACTCACCAAGCCCGGCACCAAGCCCGGCACCACGAGCACGCAGACCGTCACCCTCATCACCGGCGACACGGTCACCCTCACCACCGGCGCCGACGGCAGGTCCGCCGTCGACGTGCGACGCGGCAAGGGCCGCGAGTCCGCCACCTTCCTGTCGAGCGAGCAGAACGGCGAGGTCAGCGTCGTACCGGACGACGCGATCCCGCTGCTTCAGGCGGGCCGTCTCGACCCGGCCCTGTTCAACATCACGCAGCTCGTCAAGCAGGGGTACGCGGACACGAGGACCGGCGCCATCCCGCTGATCGCCACCTATCGCCAGGGGAACGCGACCCCCGAGGGCGCCCGCAGGACCCTGTCCCTGCCCGGCATCGACGGTGCCGCGCTCACCGCGAAGAAGTCCACCGCCGAGAAGTTCTGGGCGGCCATCGCCCCCGACACCGAGAACACGGCCGCCGAGAACACGGCCGCCGGGCCCACGGGCAAGGCGGCCGGGCAACTCGCCGGCGGCCTCGACAAGCTCTGGTTGGACGCCAAGGTCAAGGCGTCCCTCGACGTCAGCGTCCCGCAGATCGGCGCACCCGAGGTGTGGCGGGCGGGCTACGACGGCAAGGGCGTCAAGGTCGCTGTCCTGGACACGGGCGTGGACGCCGGACACCCTGACCTCGCGGGCAAGATCACGCAATCGCAGAGCTTCGTGCCGGATCAGGAGGTGCGGGACGGCCACGGCCATGGCACCCATGTCGCGTCCACGATCGTCGGCTCGGGCGCGGCCTCCGAGGGCAAGCGCAAGGGCGTGGCGCCGGGCGCGGAGCTGCTGGTCGGCAAGGTGTTGAACAACGCGGGCTCCGGCCAGTCGTCGTGGATCATCGCCGGCATGCAGTGGGCGGCGGACTCCGGCGCGGACATCGTCTCCATGTCCCTCGGCGGTACGGCCACCGGCCCCTCGGACCCGCTCAGCGAGACGGTGGACGAGCTGTCCGCGTCGACGGGCACCCTCTTCGTGATCGCCTCGGGCAACACGGGCCCGCGGGAGCAGACCGTCGGCACGCCGGGCATCGCCGACTCGGCGCTCACGGTCGGCGCGGTCGACAAGTCCGACAAGCTGGCCTCGTTCTCCAGCCGTGGCCCGCGCCGCGGCGACTACGCGGTCAAACCGGAGATCACCGCGCCCGGCGTGAGCATCACGGCGGCCCGCGCGGCCGGCACCACCATGGGCACGCCGCTCGACGACAACTACACGACCGCGAACGGCACGTCGATGGCCACCCCGCACGTGGCGGGCGCCGCGGCGCTGGTCGCGCAGGCCCATCCGGACTGGACGGGCGAGCAGATCAAGCAGGCCCTGGCCAGTACCGCGAAGACGAACGCCGACGACTCCGTGTTCGCACAGGGAGACGGCCGCGTCGACGCCGTGCGGGCGGTCACGCAGAAGCTCTTCGCAACCTCGACGCTGAGCTTCGGCAAATTCGAGGACGGCGACACGGAGGTCGCCGGCAAGAACATCACCTACACCAACACCACCGAGTTGCCAGTGGAGTTGAAGCTCTCGTCGACGCTCGCCGACATCACACTGGGGGCCGGCACCGTGACCGTGCCCGCGAAGGGCACCGCCACGGTCCCCGTCAGCGTCGACCCGGCCAAGGCGACCCAGGGCCGGTACGCGGGCCACATCACCGCCACGGCCGACGGCATCCTGGTCACGACGGGCATCGGCTTCGAGAAGGCGCCGAAGACGCATGACCTGAAGGTCTCCCTCGTGGGCCGCGACGGCAAGCCGACCACCGAAGGGTCGCTCTACACATTGCAGGAGCTGAACGGCGCCTACGCCAACGAGTACGGCTCCATGAAAGCCACCGAGACCTGGGAGGTCCCGGCCGGTACGTACTCCATCGCCACCTGGATCTACGACGAGGACGCGGGCGGCGTGGCCGTCGGCACGTCGGTCGTCGGCAACCCCGAGATCAAGGTCGACGGGGACACCGAGGTCACGCTCGACGCCCGCAAGGCGGTCGAGATCGAGCCGAAGACCAAGGAGGACTCCGAGTTCCAGGGCTTCACCACCTCCTGGCACCGCGAGGGGCCGGGCAGCTCCTGGGGGTTGACGTACAGCCAGGGCCCCTGGACCGACCACGTCTATGTGGCGCCGACCGAGCAGGTCACCGAGGGATCTCTTGAGTTCTACGCCAAGTTCCGTTTGTACGCGAAGGAGTTGACGGCGAGCGTCACCAGCCCCGAGAAGTACGCGCTGCCCCTCGACTACGCGAACACGTACAACGACTTCCCGGTGAAGATCACCGGTGACCGGAAGGTACAGGCGGTGTACGCGGGCGCCGGCACGGCGGCCGACTTCGAGGGGCTCGACGTCAAGGGCAAGGCGGCGGTCGTCGGGGTCGACGCCGAGACGTGGGGGCCGGACGAGGCGATGGCCAACGCGGCCGAGGCGGGCGCGAGTTATCTGATCGCGTACCGCAAGAAGGCCGGCCACTGGCTCCCGGCCGTGGACAGGGCGACGATGCCGGTGATGATTGCCACCGGCGAGGACGGCGAGAAGCTCACCACCCTGCTGAAGCGCGGCAAGAAGGTCACGCTCAAGCTGGGCGGCACAGCGGTCAGCCCGTACGTCTACAACGTGACCCTCCCGCAGTCCGGAGCGATCTCGCCGGACCAGACGTACACCCTGGACCGCTCCACCACGGCGAAGGTGAAGAGCCGTTACCACGCATCCAGGGCGGGCGAGATGGGGGCCGACTCCGTCTACACGTTCCGCCCCTGGCAGCTGTACGCGATCGAGTCCAGTGACTACATGCGCGTCGGTCAAAAGCGCACGGAGTACTTCAACGTGAGCCCCGACACCCGCGTCTGGCACACCGTCTACCCGTCCTGGGAGGCATCCGGGGGCCAGTGGAACACCCTGCGGACCTACGGCAAGGCGGGCAACCAGCCCAGCGAGGACTGGCTGCGCCAGGTGGTACGCCCGGCGACGAGCACCGAGTACGGCCTCTCGGAACGCACTGGCGACAAACTCACCCTCGTCATACCGGAGTTGAGCGACTCGACGCCCGGTCACTACGGGTACGTCAGAGACGCCGACGACACCGCGCAGGGCAGGCTCTACGCGGACGGGCAGTTGGTCGGGGACTCGACGGTCGGCGGGTACGGCGTCTTCGACGTCCCGGCGGCGAAGGCCTCGTACCGCTTCGTGCTCGACGCGCAGCGCAAGGCCGACTGGGCGCCGTACTCCACGAGCACCCACACCGAATGGTCCTTCGCCTCGGCGCACACCGACCAGCAGACGGCGCTGCCCGTGCTCTCCGTCGGCTATGACGTCGACGGGCTCGACCTCCTGAACCGCGCCGATTCCAGGGGGAAGGTGGAGCTCGGACTCTCCGTCCGGGATCAGGAGGGAAGCGTCAAGGCCAGGAGCCTGAGGGCATGGGTCTCGTACGACGACGGTACGTCCTGGAAGGAGGCGAAGGTCCGGCACGGCAAGGCCGAGATCAAGCACCCGAAGGGCGCGACGTTCGTGTCGCTGCGCGTCCAGGCCTCCGACAATGCCGGAAACCAGATCGATCAGACCGTACTGCGGGCGTATGGCCTGAAGTAGGAGCGCCGCCATGGTGAACACCCTGACGGGATGACGTGAAAGGGCCGCACCCCCGGTCTCCGGGGATGCGGCCCTCAACTGCCGTGCCGTACCGCTTACTTGCGGATCAGGCTGCGCAGCACGTACTGCATGATGCCGCCGTTGCGGTAGTAGTCCGCCTCGCCGGGGGTGTCGATGCGGACGACCGCGTCGAACTCGACGCCGGTGTCGGTGGTGACCTTGACCGTGCGCGGGGTGGTGCCGTTGTTGAGCTCCTCGACGCCGGTGAAGGAGAAGGTCTCCTCGCCGGTCAGGCCGAGGGAGGCGGCCGAGGCGCCCTCCGGGAACTGGAGCGGCAGGACGCCCATGCCGATGAGGTTCGAGCGGTGGATGCGCTCGTAGGACTCGGCGATGACGGCCTTGACGCCCAGGAGGGCGGTGCCCTTGGCGGCCCAGTCGCGGGACGAGCCGGAGCCGTACTCCTTGCCGGCCAGGATGGCCAGCGGGATGCCCTGCTCGATGTAGTTGCGCGAGGCGTCGTAGATGAACGACACGGGCGCGTCGGGCTGGGTGAAGTCGCGGGTGTAGCCGCCTTCCGTCCCCGGCGCGATCTGGTTGCGCAGGCGGATGTTGGCGAACGTGCCGCGGATCATGACCTCGTGGTTGCCGCGGCGCGAGCCGTAGCTGTTGAAGTCACGACGTTCCACACCGTGCTCGGTGAGGTACTTGCCGGCCGGGGTGTCGGCCTTGATCGCGCCGGCCGGGGAGATGTGGTCGGTGGTGACCGAGTCGCCCAGCTTGGCCAGCACGCGCGCGCCGGCGATGTCGGAGACCGGGGTGGTCTCCATCGTCATGCCCTCGAAGTACGGGGGCTTGCGGACGTAGGTCGACTCGGCGTCCCACTCGAAGGTGTTGCCGGTCGGGATCGGCAGCGCCTGCCACTGGGCGTCGCCCGCGAAGACGTCCTGGTAGGACTTGTTGAACATGTCCTCGCCGATGGCGTTCGCCACGACGTCGTTGACCTCGGCCTCGGAGGGCCAGATGTCCTTGAGGTAGACCGGGTTGCCGTCCTGGTCGATGCCGAGGGCGTCCTTGGTGATGTCCACCTTCATGGAGCCGGCGAGGGCGTACGCGACGACCAGCGGCGGGGACGCCAGGTAGTTCATCTTGACGTCGGGGTTGATCCGGCCCTCGAAGTTCCGGTTGCCGGAGAGAACCGAGGTGACCGCGAGGTCGTGGTCGTTGACGGCCTTGGAGACCTCCTCCGGCAGCGGGCCGGAGTTGCCGATGCAGGTGGTGCAGCCGTAGCCGACGAGGTTGAAGCCGACCTTGTCCAGGTACGGCGTCAGGCCCGCCTTGTCGAAGTAGTCGGTGACGACCTTCGAACCCGGGGCGAGGGTGGTCTTGACCCACGGCTTGCGGGTCAGGCCCTTCTCCACGGCCTTCTTCGCGACCAGCGCGGCGGCGACCATGACGTACGGGTTGGAGGTGTTGGTGCAGGAGGTGATGGCCGCGACCGTCACCGCACCGTGGTCGACCTCGTACGTCGAGCCGTCGGGGGCGGTCACGGTGACCGGGTTGGACGGGGCGCCGTTCGGGGCGACGGCCGGGGCGTCGGAGGCCGGGAAGGACTCCTGGCCGGCCTCGTCCACGGAGTCGACGTAGTTGCGGACGTCGACCTTGAACTGCTCGGCGGCGTTCGCGAGGACGATGCGGTCCTGCGGGCGCTTCGGGCCGGCGATCGACGGGACGACCGTCGACAGGTCGAGCTCCAGCTTCTCGGAGAAGTCCGGCTCGGCCTTCGGGTCCAGCCAGAGGCCCTGCTCCTTGGCGTACGCCTCGACGAGCGCGACCTGCTGCTCGGAGCGGCCGGTGAGCTTGAGGTACTTCAGGGTCTCGCCGTCGATGGGGAAGATCGCGGCGGTGGAACCGAACTCCGGCGACATGTTGCCGATGGTGGCGCGGTTCGCGAGGGAGGTGGCGGCGACGCCCTCACCGTAGAACTCGACGAACTTGCCGACCACGCCGTGCTTGCGGAGCATCTCGGTGATGGTCAGCACGAGGTCGGTGGCGGTGGTGCCGGGCTTGAGCTCACCGGTCAGCTTGAAGCCGACGACGCGCGGGATGAGCATGGAGACCGGCTGGCCGAGCATCGCGGCCTCGGCCTCGATGCCGCCGACGCCCCAGCCGAGGACGCCGAGGCCGTTGACCATGGTGGTGTGCGAGTCGGTGCCGACCAGGGTGTCGGGGTAGGCCTGGCCGTTACGGACCATGACCGTGCGCGCGAGGTGCTCGATGTTCACCTGGTGGACGATGCCGGTGCCCGGCGGGACGACCTTGAAGTCGTCGAACGCGGTCTGGCCCCAGCGCAGGAACTGGTAGCGCTCGCGGTTGCGGCCGTACTCCAGCTCGACGTTCTGCGCGAAGGCCTCGTTGGTGCCGAACTTGTCGGCGATGACGGAGTGGTCGATGACCAGCTCGGCCGGGGAGAGCGGGTTGACCTTCGCCGGGTCGCCGCCGAGCTCCTTGACGGCCTCACGCATGGTGGCGAGGTCCACGACACAGGGCACACCCGTGAAATCCTGCATGATCACGCGGGCCGGCGTGAACTGGATCTCCTGAGAGGGCTGGGCCTGCGAGTCCCAGCCGCCGAGGGCGCGGATGTGGTCGGCGGTGATGTTCGCGCCGTCCTCCGTGCGGAGCAGGTTCTCGAGCAGGACCTTGAGGCTGTAGGGGAGGCGGGCCGAGCCCTCCACCTTGTCCAGCCGGAAGATCTCGTACGACTCGTCGCCCACCTGCAGCGTGCTGCGGGAGTCGAAGCTGTTCGCCGACACGACAGTCTCCTTCATTTCTGTGCGCTTACCACCGCATCCTGCCGCCACGCCCTCTTGGCTCATCCGCTGAGGTAAGGCTAAGTTAGGTATGCCTTACTGGACTGGCGACTGCGGTACGCCTCGGCAGATATCTCGATGTCGAGATAACTCTAGTACATGGGCGCGGAATGGTCATGCCCGGGCCCCGGCTTCTGTCTCTGAT
The DNA here is from genome assembly GCF_045041235.1 of Streptomyces sp. NBC_00076. Taxonomy (NCBI): domain Bacteria; kingdom Bacillati; phylum Actinomycetota; class Actinomycetes; order Kitasatosporales; family Streptomycetaceae; genus Streptomyces; species Streptomyces sp. NBC_00076. The sequence continues at coordinate 8,005,231 of NZ_CP108242.1, read as the reverse complement.
CGCGATCGACAGTCCGGGGGGGGAGATCGACAGAGTCGGGAAGACCACGCTCGCCGAAGCCCTCGGCCCGACCCCGCCCACCGGGAGCTCCGGCGCGCCGCCGAAGAGCACCACCTTGAGGCGACACAGCTCCCGCGCACGCGAGCCGACCTGACGGGCAAGGGCTGCCGATACCGCCGACCACGGCACAGCCGACGGGCTCGACCGGCCGCGACTTCACCGACTCACGGATGGAATCGACATGCCCGATGGATGGGAGTGGGACAGCACCCTGTTCCAGGGAAGTGCGGCCCACTACGAGCGCGGCCGGCTGCCGTACGCTCCGGGCTTCGCCGAGACGCTGGCCACGGCCCTCGGCCTGGACGGTCGCGGCCGGCTCCTCGATGTCGGCTGCGGGCCGGGGATCGTGACGCTGCCGCTGGCGCGCTTCTTCGCCGAGGTGATCGGACTCGACCCTGACGAGGACATGCTGGCCGAGGCCGAACGACAGGCCGCCCGTCGCCAGGTGACCAACGCGCGTTGGGTGGCCGGCCGCGCCGAAGACCTGCCGGCCGGCCTGGGCGAGTTCCGGGTGGTGGCGTTCGCCCAGTCCTTCCACTGGACGGATCGCGACCGGGTCGCCGCCACCGCGCTGGAGATGCTGGAGCCTGACGGCGCGTTCGTCCACGTGAGCGACCTGACGGACCCACCCGCCGAACCGACGCCGCTGCCGCGGCCCGCTCCCCCGTACGCGCGGATCAGTGACCTGGTGCGTCGATACCTCGGCCCGGTACGCCGCGCGGGGCAGGGCACGCTCGTCAACGGCACGCCCAACAGGGAGGACCTCGTGCCGGCACGGGCCGGGTTCGTGCACTTCGAGCGACATGTCGTACCGGCCGGGGAGGTGGCGGAGCGCACCGCCGACGACATCGTGGCGTGGGCGTTCTCCCGATCCGACTCCGCCCCTCACCTGTTCGGCGCCGGGCTCCCGGACTTCGAGCGGGACCTGCGGGAGGCACTTCGGCAGGCGTCACCCGACGACCTCTTCGCCGAGCATCCTCTGTCGACCGAGATCATGACCTGGCGCAAGCCGCACGCGACGTGAGCGGTGGGCGTCATGTCCCGGCGCCTTCCGGGTATCCGGTACGGAACGAAAGGGGGCGGGAATGCCGCTTACGTTCCGCAAGAGTTTCCGGATCCTTCCCGGAGTGCGCCTGAACATCAACAAGCGCTCCTGGTCCATCACGACCGGCGGCCGCAACGGTCCGCGGCACACACACAGCAGCACCGGACGTCGTACGACATCAATGGATTTGCCCGGACCTTTCGGGTGGCGTCGCACCCATAACGCCAAACGGCGTTGATGCCGCATCACCCGAACGGACCACCCCAAGAGGCGCCATCTCATATCTGAGATAACCTCAACCTCATGGCAGACGACTACCTCGTACGTATCGGCAAGCTCATCCGTGACGCCCGGCAGCACAGAGGCTGGACGCAGGCACAGCTTGCCGAGGCGCTCGGCACCAGTCAGAGCGCCGTCAATCGCATCGAGCGCGGCAATCAAAACATCAGCCTTGAGATGATCGCTCGAATCGGTGAAGCACTGGACAGCGAAATCGTCTCTCTGGGCTACGCGGGCCCGATGCATCTGCGTGTGGTCGGCGGTCGTCGGCTGTCCGGCGCCATCGACGTGAAGACGAGCAAGAACGCGTGTGTGGCACTGCTGTGCGCCTCCCTGCTCAACCGGGGGCGCACGGTGCTGCGCCGCGTGGCCCGCATCGAGGAGGTGTACCGCCTGCTGGAGGTGCTCAACTCCATCGGCGTACGCACCCGCTGGATCAACGACGGCGTCGACCTGGAGCTGGTGCCGCCGGCCGAGCTGGACGTCGCGGCGATCGACGCGGAGGCCGCCGTACGGACGCGGTCCATCATCATGTTCCTCGGTCCGCTGCTGCACCGCATGGACCGCTTCAAGCTGCCGTACGCCGGCGGCTGCGACCTCGGTACGCGGACCATCGAGCCGCACATGATCGCGCTGAGGCGGTTCGGGCTGGACATCGCGGCGACGGAAGGGCAGTACCACGCGGTCGTGGACCGTACCGTGCGTCCGGACCGGCCGATCGTGCTGACCGAGCGCGGGGACACGGTCACCGAGAACGCACTGCTGGCCGCCGCGCGGCACGACGGCGTCACCGTCATCCGCAACGCGTCCTCCAACTACATGGTCCAGGACCTGTGCTTCTTCCTGGAGGCGCTCGGCGTCAAGGTCGAGGGCATCGGCACCACCACGCTCACCGTGCACGGCGTTCCCACCATCGACGTGGACGTCGACTACTGCCCCTCCGAGGACCCGGTCGAGGCGATGAGCCTGCTGGCCGCCGCCGTCGTCACGGCGTCGGAGCTGACGGTCCGCCGGGTACCGATCGAGTTCCTGGAGATCGAGCTCGCGGTCCTGGAGGAGATGGGCCTCGACCACGACCGCACACCGGAGTACCCCGCCGACAACGGCCGCACCCGGCTGGTGGACCTCACCGTCCGGCCCTCCAAGCTGGAGGCGCCGATCGACAAGATCCACCCGATGCCGTTCCCCGGCCTGAACATCGACAACGTGCCTTTCTTCGCCGCGATCGCGGCCATGGCCTCGGGCAAGACGCTGATCCACGACTGGGTCTACGACAACCGCGCCATCTATCTCACCGACCTCAACCGCCTCGGCGGACGCCTCCAACTCCTCGACCCGCACCGGGTGTTGGTGGAGGGACCGACCCGCTGGCGGGCCGCCGAGATGATGTGCCCGCCGGCCCTGCGACCCGCCGTGGTCGTGCTGCTCGCGATGATGGCGGCGGAGGGCACGTCCGTGCTGCGGAACGTGTACGTCATCAACCGGGGGTACGAGGATCTGGCGGAGCGGCTGAACTCGATCGGGGCGCAGATCGAGATCTTCCGGGACATCTGATCGGCGCGGTGTCGTGCCCCTTGGAAGCAAGGGGCACGACACGTCAATATGTCAGCTGACCTGCGGATATCCACCTTCACAGCCCTCCACTGATCACCGTTGTTTTTCAGCACCTTGTGCAGCGCACATGCAAGATGATCTTGAAGGGTTGACGATACGTCAGAGCTTCCTGAGTATCCGTCAGCCTTCACGGAGGGTTGTCGCCGAAGTGGCCTCGCAATGTCCGATGTCGGTCGTGTCACGCCGACCGCGTCTGGTCGACCATCGGCACCCACGTCGAATGCGGCGAACAGGCTGGAAACGCCGTGCGGCAGGTAGTCGTGGGTGCGGCGCTCGGGCATCCCCGGCAGCACGGGCTGCGACCGGTCCAGGGCCTGCACCTGGGACTTCTCGTCGACACAGAGCACCACCGCACGCTCGGGCGATTGCGGTGGCGGCCTTCGGCGTGGGCTTCCGATGGCCCATCTACGACAAAAAAGATTCCGGTTTCTGGTTCTCCCGCTGCCTCGATGACGTCATGACTGGGGGCACCAGCCCAGCGCTGCACCCTGCGGGGGCGCCGGAGCACCCGCCGCCCATCCATAAGGGGTCCTTTCAGAATGCGGGGTGCTTGCGGGCGAGGGTCATGCAGTGAGCGAGCTGGAGGAATGCGTCGTGCATGTCGTCTCGGGCTTCCCAGCGAGTGCGTAAGCGGCGAGGGCCGTGGAGCCAGGCGATGGCGGACTCGGCAACCCATCGCACACGGCCCAGGCCCGATCCATGCGGCTGACCGCGCCGGGCGATCTTCGGGACGATGGCACGCTCACGCAGACGGCGGCGGTAGATGTCGTGGTCGTAGCCACGGTCGGCGTACAAGGTGCGGGGCTTGCGCCGGGGCCGGCCCCGCTTGCCCCGCGCCGGCGGCAGGCCGTCGACCAGCGGCAGGAGCTGCGTGACGTCGTTGCGGTGACCGCCCGTCAACGACACCCGCAGCGGGGTGCCGTGCGCGTCGGTCAGCACGTGGTGCTTCGAGCCCGGCCGTGCGCGGTCAACCGGGCTCGGACCGACTTTTGGGCTGCTTCGCCCCCGCTTGGCCTGCACGTGGGACGCATCGATGGTGGCGCGGGAGAAGTCGAGGCGGTCGGCTGCCCGCAACCGGTCCAGCAGCACCCGCTGGAGTTCGCCCCACACCCCCGCCTCCTGCCACTCGGCCAGCCGACGCCAGCATGTAAGCCCGGAACCGAACCCCAACTCCTGCGGCAGGTACTCCCACTGGATGCCGGTGTAGAGGACGAACAGCACCCCCTGCAGCGTCTTGCGGTCATCGATCCGCTTGCGCCCCGGGTGCCGGAACCGCCGCTCATGCTTCGGCAACAGCGGCTCGATCACCGCCCACAGCTCATCACTGATCTCCCACGGCTTCCGCCGTGCCATGGGTCACCCCCACAAGGACGAGATCACTTCCACCTCCACCGTGCCACAAGAAGATCATTCTGCAAGGAGTCCTAAGGGGAAGCGCTTACGGAGGGGGAGCTGCTCGCCTGGCCGCCGAAACGGCTGACGGGCAACACGACCTGGTCGCCGTCCAGCTCACGGTCAGCCTGGTGATGCTGACACCGATCAAACAGTCCCTTTCACGACCGGGCCGCTCCCGGCCTGGGCGCGCCAGCAGGTGGCCGCTGCACCCTCGGCATCCCCGCACCGGCCACTGGCTCCGCCCCGGCCAGGTAGGTGATCGTCTTGTACCGCGCCCGCGGCGCCAGCAGCCCGGTCAGGTACTAGCGAAACTCCCGCCGCTGGGCCAGGCTGAAGAAAAGGTCGTCGAGCCGGGCCGCGTAGTTCTCCAGCGGTCCCGGCGCGGGCGGACACGGACGGTAAGGGTCATCTCCGGCCCGCACCACGTCGGTTGACTCCTACCACCGGCCTACGACCAACCCGCCCTGCCGTCAACCCACGCCACCGCTGGATTTAACGAGCTACTGGTGCTAACTGATCATTTCAGAATGACGTGCGGAGCCGTCGAAGGCAGATGATGCTGCAGGCGAGTTCGAGTAGTCCCTGGTGGAGGTCGGCTCGTTGCTCATAGCGGACACGGAATCGTTTGAACTGATGGAGCCAGGGTCCGGCACCGGCAGCCGTCCGGGATGACGGTGACGCCGGGGCGGCCGCTCTGGCCGCAGTGGAGCTATTCGCTCCCACAGGTCGTCGGAGACAAGACCGATAGACACCAGCCGGACCCTGCCCAGAAGGACCTTCACCCACCAGCCGACACGCCGATCTCACCTGAACTGCTCATCGGCCCTCTTCCGGCGCTGACCGCCGGTCGGTGAGGCGCTCCTGGTCGGCGGCGTTACCGGCACGAGCCTCGGTGCGGTGACCCCGTGCCAGGTAGTCCCGGACGATCAACTCGACAGCGTCCTGCGGGCTCCTGGTGCCGGCCAGCAGCATGACCTCGATGGCCAAATCGCTGTCCAGGCTGATGGTGACCTTCGCCATGACACCTCCTGAAGGGTTCCCGCGGAGCCTATCCAAGCGGCTAACGGCCGACGATGGGTAGGTTGCCGCACCCGGGAAGGAGGGACGGAGCCGGAAACCCGGCCGGCCACGAACGGCTCATTCTGTAACGAGCTCTTAACGACCAGGCAACCGATCTCATCGATCTCTTCGGAAGGCGCAAGACCCTAAAGTCCCATAATCCATGCCCACTTGTGGTCTTGGTGACTTCCTGTCACCTTGTCGTCACGGAGGTGCTGCAGACGGGTGGTGTGCAGACCACACCTGCATCTCGATGGTGACCGGGGTGACAACTGACGGGGGTTCTGTTGACTGATGACGGTCAGGACGCATTGGAATTGGGTGAGGCCATCGAGGCGGTGCGGCGGGGTCTCGAGTGGGCCGCTGCGCAGGGGGACGGTCACGTGCTCCGTTTCACCGCGGAGAGTGTGCAGCTCGAGTTCGCACTGGAGCTGCGCCGGAGCGGCTCTGCGGGCGGCGGGGTGAAGGCCTGGGTCGTGTCGGCGGACGGGCGAAGTGAACGGGGGGCAACCAGCAGTCAGCGGATCACGGTGTGCCTCAGGGCGAACGATGTCCCGATCTCGTCGCGCGGAACGGCAGGAGCCTTTGGCCCCGATCCCTCGGCAGGGGACCACCACCGGGGGATTTGACGTGCCGGGGGGACGGAGGGAGGGACACCTGCACCGTGTGGTTGCGGTGAGCCCGTGCCTGCCAGAGGGGGCGGGAATTCATGCCTCGGGGCTCCGCATCAGCAGCACCCTGATTCTGACGGTGGCTCATGTACTGACCGTGGGGCGGCAAACGGCTCGTCGGGCTCGGATCTTCCTCGCAGACCAACCGGGGCAGGACTATGAGGCGGAGGTCGTCTGGAACTCACGCCGGCCTGCGGATGCAGGCCAGGACCGAGGTCTCGACGCCGCGGTGCTCCGTCTGGTGAAACCTGATGCCGAGGGTCTCTCCTCGCTGCCTCCTGTGCGTTGGGGCGAGTACACCCTGCCCGGGCGTCACCGGGTGACCGGCGTGGGCTTTCCTGGCTTCGAGGTGCGCCGTCGTACCACCGCGCCACGGACCGTCACGGGCGTGATCGACGTCGTCCGGGAGCCGTGGCAGCGCGTCTTCATGCTAGAGCGAGACGACGGAGACGCGCGCCTGACCACTGGCCTCTGGCGAGCGGACGGCCTGTCGGGCACCGTTCTGCACAGCGAGGACCGCTCCCTGGTGATCGGGGTGGTCTTCCAGCACGACCGTCAGGACAGCCGACTAGCTGTCATGCCTGCCCCGCGTCTGCTGGAGAATCGTAAGCTGAGCGCGTGGATTGCCAGTGACGCCGGCGACCCACACGTGGCCCCTGTCAAGCTCGATGGTCTCCTGGTCCAACCCCCGGCTCCGGCCCGTACCCCGGCCGCCCTCCTTGATCCCGCACGTCGGCTCCTCCCGCTGTCGGAGTCGGCCGTGGGCGGGGTGAAAGACCTCGCTGACCACCTGCTGCTACAGGAGGGCCGCGTCGCGCTGTTGCACGGCGCCGCCCATTCCGGCAAGACACGCATGGCTCACGAACTCATCGCCATGATGCGGAGCAAGGGCTGGAACGCGGGATTTCTGGCACGCACTCCCCGCCCGGACCACGACTGGCACGATGTACTGCCGCGTCTGGACAGGTCCACCCTCCTGGTGGTCGACGAACTGGAAACGCGGCCAGCGCAATGGAAGGCCCTGCGCAAGTGGGTCACCGACGACCGGTCGGGGCACGTGAGCCTCCTGGGCATCGCACGCAGTCCCCGCCAGGAGGACGGGACCACCACAACGCAGGTACAGACATCCGACGCGACGGCGACCCCCTCCCAGCTGACGCACCTTCTCAAGGAGCCGCTCCGCCAGATCACCGAAGGCCCGGCAGGGGTGCGGTTCGCCGACACGGAGGACATTGATGCCACCGTCTCCGGCCAAGGGAACCGACCGCAGAAGATCGCCATCGCTCAAGCTTGGGCGTTGTCCGCGCTGCTCCGGCGGAGCAGCGCTTGGTCCGACCCTGGCGAGCCCTACCGCGTGCTCCTGGCACACGAGCACCGCTACGCCGCGCAAGCGCTGCGCGCTGGCCTGCCCTGGCTCGACGATGACTTGTGCCAAGCCCTGCTGACCGCGTGTGCCTACTTCGATGCATCCGCGCCGGCCGAGACAGTCGACGACGTCCGCATCACGCTGGAACACCACTTGGCCGCCGTCCGGGGGTTCGACCTGTCGAACCCCACCTTCCTCGACGCGATGTTCCTCCACTCGATCGCCGAAGCCTTGGCGGAGCTGTATCCACCGACCGACGGAGCGCACCGCAGCCGTATGCCAGAAGCAGTACGGCAGGCACAGGACGACCATGCCAGCGCCTACCGGCCGAACCTCGGACCCCTACTCCTGCGTGCGGCACCGGCGCACAGAAGGCCCCAGTACGAGGCCCTGCGATCAAGCGCGGATCGGGTCCCGCCCGCCTATGGTGCCCGGGCCAGGCTGCGGGGAGGACCGGACGACCCCCAGCCCTCTCCACCCGAATCCCGCGCCGGTACCACGCCCCGAGCGGATCGGGCCTCGCCCGCCTCTGGTGCCCGCGACAGGTGGCGGAGAAGGTCGGACGGTCGGCAGCCCTCTCCACCCGACTCCCCCGGTACCATCTCCCTCCCCCACGTCCGGGGCGACCGCGACGCACCGCCGCCGAAGCCCCGCTCCACCGGTGATCGTGGTGAGCCACGACCCCCTGGGTTCTACCGATAGTTCGGCTGGTGATGTCAGCCTTAAAGCGGGTGGCGGCGATCTCGGCGTGCCTCGGGATCTGCATCACGATCCGGATGAGCTTGTTCCGCTTTGACGGACACCATCGGTGTGGTGGTCAGGCTGCGAGTGCGGTCTCGTATTCGGCGGGACTGCGGTAGCCGAGGCTGCTGTGCAGCCGGTGCATGTTGTACCAGCCCTCGATAAATTCGAAGATCGCGGTGTGGGCGGCGGCCCGGCTGGGCCAGGAGCTCGTGCCGAGCAACTCCCGTTTGATCGTGGCGAAGAACGACTCGGCGAGCGCGTTGTCCCAGCACTGCCCGGTGCGACCGACGGACAGGCGGACGTCCAACTCCATTGCCAGAGAGGCGAATTGCTGACTGGTGTACTGACAGCCGCGATCCGAGTGAAAGATCACCGGCCGGGCGGGCCGACGCTCGCGGCAATGGGACCTGAGAGCGTCGGCGACCAGTTCGGTCCGCAGGTGGTCGGCGGTGGACCAGCCGACCACACGGCGGGAGGCGATGTCGATGACGGTGGCCAGATAGAGCCAGCCCTCCTCGGTCGGGATGTAGGTGATGTCGCCGCACCAGCGGGTGTCGAGGGCGTCCGGTGCGGGAGCGAAGTCGCGGACGAGAAGGTCGGGCCGGGACGCGGCCCGCGGGTCGGGGATCGTCGTCAGTTGCCGTCGTCTGCGGTGCCGGCCCTGCAACCCGGCCTTGCGCATCAGCCGCGCGATGCGGCGCCGTCCGCACTCCTCGCCCTGTCGTTGCAGGACGGCGTGGACTCGTGGGACGCCGTAGGTCCCGCGGGACCGCTGATGAACCTCGGTGATCTTCTCAGTCAGCTCGGCATCGCGGACCGCCCGCGGACCGGGTGTGTCAGTGCGGCGGGCGTAGAAGGCAGCTCGGGAGACCTTCAGCAGTTCACACACGCGCTTGACGTTGTGACCGTGTCGCTTCTCCGCCTCGATGAACGGGTGCACCGTCACCGGGTCTCCTTCGCGAAGAAAGCCGTGGCCCGCTTGAGGATGTCCACGTCCTCGCGCAGACGGCGGTTCTCCCGCCGCAGCGCGGCCAATTCCTCGCGTTCGCTGCTGCTCAGCCCGTCACGCTCGCCCGCATCGACCTCGGCCTGGCTGATCCACAGCCTCACCGCGGTCTCGGTCAGGTCGAAGTCCTTGGCGACCTGACCGACCGAACGGTCACCACGACGGCACAGCTCGACGATCTCGCCCTTGAACTCCGGCGTAAACGAACGGCGAGGCCGAGGCTCCTTCTTCCCCATGCTCTCCATGATGGACATCCTCCCGGGGCAGAACCCCTGATCTCGAATGTCCGTCAAAGCGGATCAAGCCCAGTCATGGACTTCTTCGCCGAGGTGACGATGGATGTCGACGACATCCGCGACGACGCGAACCGGCTGCACGACGCCGCCGGTGGGGACTTCCACCTGGCGAAGATCACGGAGCACGAGGCGCGGGAGATCTGTGTGCACCAACTCAAGCAGGCCTATGACCTGCTGCCGGACTTCGGAATGGGTTTCATCCGACGTGTCGACGTCGTCTCGGCGATCTCGGAGTTGCGGCGAGAGGCAGCCGAGGCGAGCACGAACCCGCTGACGCGGCTGCCCGGCAGCGGCCCCAAGCAGGACTACTCCCCATCGCCGGCGACGACATCGTCTCCCCGCCCCTGCGGGACATCCGCCTCCAGGTCGCCAACCTTCCTGGTGCGACGGACAGTTACTGGAGCCAACCGTCCAACGCACAGGAGCGAGCCGACTGGATCGCGGCGAACAAGGAGATCATCAAGGCCGCGGCACGGAACTTTCATCCGCCTCCACGGCAGCGGTCTCAATGCGCGGCGCGGCAGAAGTGGGCACTGCTCAGGACGAGTTCACCATGCGCTTCAGGCCGACACCGCGTGGCGCCCGCCTCGCCCGCCGCCTGGTCGTGGAGCGGCTCGACGCCTGGGGCCATCCCCACACCTCCACCGCCAACGAGACGCTGACCCTCATCACGGCAGAACTGACCGCCAACGCCGTACGCCACGGCCATGTGCCCGGACGGGACTTCGAGGTTCGACTCACCGGCACCGGGCGGGTACTGCGCGTGGAGTGGGGCACCATGCCGCGCGTGAACGCACCCGGGAAGACCGTGTGGGCGGTGCTAGTGCTCTGACCGCGAAGGTTCGCCGGGTTGAGGGGCCCGCCCTGTGAGCGAGGCGGGCGGCGGTGAAATTCATGGGTGGTTCGATCACTCACCGCCTAGGGTCTGCCGCATGACTCTCGACTACGATGCAGCCGGCGACGGTCCCGCGCTGGTACTGCTGCACTCCGCGGTATGCGACCGAAGGATGTGGGATCCGCAGTGGCCGGCCCTGGTCGATGCCGGATACCGGGTGGTGCGTTGTGACTTCCGGGGCTTCGGCCGGACTCCCTTGCCGGACCGGCGCCACAACGATGCAGAGGATGTACTGGACCTGCTGGACGCCCTCGGCATCGAGCAAGCGGCGCTGATCGCCTCCTCGTACGGCGGACAGGTCGCTGTGGAGATCGCCGCACGCCGTCCGGACCGGGTATCCGCCATGGCGTTGTTGTGCGCCGGGCTGCCAGGGCATGAACCCACCGATGTGCTGCGCGCGTTCGGTGAGCGGGAGGACGCGCTTCTCGAGGCGGGCGATATCGAGGGGGCCGTGGAACTGAACGTGGACACCTGGCTGGGGCCGGACGCCCAGGAGGCGGTCCGGGAGGAGGTGCGCGGGATGCAGCGGCATGCCTTCGAGGTGCAACTGGCCGCCCCCGAGGGGGCCGGGCGGATCAAGGTGGAGATCGACCTGTCAGCGATCAAGGCGCCCTGTCTCGCTATCTCGGGCGGCCAGGATCTGGCGGATTTTCGGCAGATCGCGGCCCAGCTGCCGGGTCTGCTCGCCGACACCCGGCACCTCGAACTGCCCTGGGCCGGCCATCTCCCCAGTTTGGAGCGGCCTGCCGCAGTGACGGACCTGCTGACCGGCTTCCTGCGCGAGACGGTCCCCGCCGGCTGAGGGTGATTGCCGGGTGTCCCGGTCAGGCCTCCTGGGCGAGGGGGCGTCCGCCCACCTCCTCGAGGCCCGTGCCCTCTACACGCCCCTCGGCCGCCCATCGTGGCAGTTCACAGGGTCGCCTGGTCTCTTCCGGGACGACTGATCGGCAGATGCCGCCGCGCTCCGTTCAGCCTGCGTGAAACCGGGTCTTCAGGGTGCGGCGGCACCCCTTCGACTTCTCCGGGGCCTCGGGCCGGGAGCGATCGGCTGTGCCGCGAAACCCACCCTGTCGTGCAGCCGTGAGCGGGTCGGTCGGTACGCTGCCAGGGTGCGGGGGCTGCGGTCGCGCCCTCCGTCATCCGCTCCGCCTGCCCCGCCCACTCCGCCATGGACCGTCCGTCTGAAGGCCCCGATCTGATGCGTACGCACTGGTTGCGAGGACCCGGCTCGCCGGCGTCCGGTGGGCTGCGCGGGCTTCGGGCCGGGGTGCTCGCGGCGCTGTGCGTGCTGCTGCCGCTGGCCGGACACATGCTGTCGCAGGGTCACGCGCCCCGGTGGGTCAGTCTGGCCGCGATGGCGGCCATCGCGCTGCCTGGCGCGGCCGTACTCACGCGGCGTCGGATGACGGACACTCAACTGCTGGGCGTGCTCGCCTTCGCGCAACTCGCTTACCACGCCGCCTACTCGCTGCCCGGGGCCTGCGCCGCGGTAACCGGGCAGGGCAGCTCGTCGGGCGGGCTCGCCCGGCTGGTCGAACACGGCGCGGTCCCCGGGCCGCCGCCGTCGGTGCTGCTCGGCGGGCACCTGGTCACCCTGCTGCTCGCCGCCCGTCTGCTGGGTGTCACCGAGCGGCTGTTGTGGCAGAGCACCTCGCTCCTGGTGGTCGTACGGCGGCTGCTGCTGTTCCTGTGGCCGCTGCTGGGTGGCATTCCCGGTACCGGACCGCGGACCGCGGTTCCGAAGAGCGCCGTGCCGCTGAGGTCGGCGCTGTTGGTGCGGTTCCACGAGGGCAGGGCACCACCGCGCGCTCGGCGCGATCTGTTCGCCCTTCTCCGGCCCATGCCGATCGGCGCTCTCCGCCTGCCCTGACGGGGTGGTGCGAGGGCCGAGCGGCGGGCCGGCCCTCCCGTCCCGGCGGCGCGACTGCCGGACGTCACAGAGAGCTCCGCCTCATGCACGTCACCGAACGGCGTGCCGTCCGCACGACGGCACGCACCCTCGTTCTGCCAGCCGCCCTGGCGGCCCTGGCCGTCGCCGCCCCGCAGGCCGCGGCCCACACCGAGCTCGACACCCGCAGCCCGGGCGCGAACTCCACGCTCGCCGGGCTGCCCCCAAGCGTCACGCTGACCTTCAGCGACGCGATGGCCCAGAAGTACGCCAAGGTCGCCGTCACCGGCCCGGACGGGAAGTCGGCCGCCACGGGCGAGCCGCAGGCCTCCGGCAAGGAGGTCGGGCTCGCGCTCGACGCCACCTCGCGTCCCGGGCGGTACACGGTGGGGTATCGGGTCGTCTCCGCGGACGGCCATCCCGTCTCGGGCTCGTACACCTTCACTCTCGCCGACCCCGGCCGTCCCGGTCCGTCGCCGCGTGATTCCGAGTCGGCCGCTGCCGTGACTCCCCGCGCCGGCCAGACGTCCGAACCGGACACGGGTGATGCGGGATCGTCCGGTGCCAGCGCCCCCGTCCTCGTCGGTGCCGGGGTGCTGGCCGTGGCAGCCGTGGGCGCGTACGCCGCCCGGCGGAGGCGAGCCGGCCATGGCCACTGAGACCACCTCCGGGGCCGGGCGCCTGCCGCGGCTGCCGTTCCTGCTGGCCGGGGCGGTCGGCCTCGCCGTCGTCGTCACGGCCCTCGCGGTGTGGGCCGGGGGCGGCACCGCGGTCGAGATCCCCGGGATCCCGGACGCCGGTGCGTTGACCGCATGGGGCCTGCCGGTGACCCGTACCGTCGTGGACGCGGCCGCTGTGGCCACCGTCGGCGCGCTGCTGCTGGTCGTGGTGCTGCTGCCGGGCGGCAAGAAGCTCGGCCGGACCCAGCTGCGCTATCTCAACTGGGCTGCCGCGGCTGCCGCGTTGTGGGCCGTGGCGTCGGCCGCCGCGCTGGTGTTCACGCTGTCGGACCTGTTCGCCCAGCCGGTCGGAGAGGTGGCGTCACCCGCCGTAGTGGCGGACTTCGTCGCCACGGACGCCCAGGGACGCTCGTACGCGCTGATGGCGGCCGCCGCGGGCGTGATCGCCACTGTGTGCGTGGGCATCGGGACTGCACGCTGGGCCCGTTCGGCGCTCGTCCTCGCGGTCGCCGGGCTACTGCCGCCCGCCTTCACCGGGCACTCCTCGGCGGCGGGCAACCACGACGCCGCCGTCACCGGCCTCGCGCTGCACCTGGTCGGAGTGGCGGTGTGGGTCGGTGGGCTGGTCTTCGTCCTGATCGTGGCCGCGCGGCGAGAGGAGCGGGCGGCGGACGCCGTACGGCGCTTCAGCCCGCTCGCCGCGTGGGCACTGCTCGCGGTCGCGGCCGGCGGCATCGTCAACGCCGCGGTCCGGTTCCCGTCCCCGGGTGACGTGTTCGACAGCCGGTACGGGCTGCTGGTGCTCGCCAAGGCGGTGGCACTCGCCGTTCTGGGCGGCATCGGCTGGTGGCATCGGCGCCGGACCCTGCCCCTCCTGAAGGATGGCCGGTGGCGGGGATTCGTACGGCTCGCCGCGGGTGAACTCCTCCTCATGGCCACGGCTGTCGGCCTCGCGGTCGGCCTGTCTCGGACCCCCGCCCCGGACGCCGATGGCGCTCCGCTCTCGCCCACCGAGGAGCTGCTGGGCTTCGCCATGCCGCCGCCGCTCGGCGACTTCCCGTGGACGCCGCTGTTCACGCGGTGGCACTTCGACCCGCTGTTCGCGTTCGGCACGGCGGCCGCCGCGCTCCTGTACCTGGCCGGGGTACGGAAGTTGCGCGCGCGGGGCGACAAATGGCCTGTCGGGCGGACGGTTTCCTGGCTGCTGGGCCTTGCGGTGACCGTGCTCGCGACGATGAGCGGGCTGGCCGTGTACGGCAAGGTGCTGTTCAGCGTGCACATGGGCCAGCACATGATCCTCGCCATGACGGTGCCGATCCTGCTCGTCCTGGGCGGCCCGGCCACGCTCGCCCTGCGCGCCCTGCCCGCCGCTCCGAAGGGGGAACCGGACGGGCCGCGCGAGATGCTGATGAAGCTGCTGCACAGCCGGTACGTGAAGGTCGTCTCGCATCCGGTGGTCGCGGGGCTGCTGTTCATCGGCAGCGCCTTCGTCGTCTACTACACCTCACTGTTCGAGACGCTGATGCGCAGCCACCTCGGCCACATGGTCATGCTGGTGCACTTCCTGGCCGTCGGACTGCTGTTCTTCTGGGTCGTCATCGGCATCGATCCCGGCCCGCGCCGCCCGCCGCACCTGGGCCGGCTGTTCGTGCTGATCCTGACGATGCCGTTCCACTCCTGGTTCAGCATCTCGCTGATGAGCTCGACCGCGCTGATCGGCGAGGGCTGGTGGTCGCTGCTGGAGCGGCCGGGGGTCGAGTTCGCGATGGACGACCAGTACGACGCCGGGGCCATCGCCTGGGCCACCGGCGACATCCCCGTCCTGATCACCACTATCATCCTGGCCGTCCAGTGGGTCCGCTCGGACCAGCGCGAGGCCCGCCGCGTCGACCGGCAGATCGACCGCGCCGATGGCAAAGACCCGCTCGCCGCCTACAACGCCTACCTGGCGAGCCTGCACGCCCGCGACCGGCGCCCCGCCGACTCCCGTACCACCGAGGAATCATGAACAATCCGAACAAGCGGAACAAGCTGAATAATTCGAATAACTCGAACAAGCTGGGCGAGTTGAACAGGGTGAAGAAGCACCTGATCGTCGCTGCCGTCCTCGTGGCCGGTTTCGCCGCCGCCATCGGCTCCTACCTGCTGCTCGCCCCGGACGACCGGGGCAGCGGCGGCCTGGACGTGCGGCCGGCCGCCGAGGCACTGCCGGTGCGGGCGTCCAGCCACCGCCTGACGGAGCCGAGGAAGAGCGAGCTCACCGTCGTCGAGTTCCTGGACTTCGAGTGCGAGGCGTGCGGGGCGATGTACCCGGTCGTGGAGAAGCTGCGCGAGGAGTACGGCGACCGGGTCACCTTCGTCGCCCCCTACTTCCCCATGCCCGGCCACCGCAACGGCGAACTCGCCGCCCGCACCGCCGAAGCCGCCGCCCGCCAGGGCAGGTTCGAGGAGATGTACACCAAGCTCTTCAGCACCCAGAAGGAGTGGGGCGAGTCGCAGGAGTGGAAGCAGTCCGTATTCCGGGGATACGCCAGGCAACTCGGCCTGGACATAGCTAAGTTCGACGCCGACCTCGCCGACCCGGAGGTGGCCGGACGCGTCCAGGACGACCAGCGCGACGGCCTCGCCCTGGACGTGCGGGGCACACCGACGTTCGTCGTCGACGGCACCAGGATCCAAACCCCCGGCTCCTACGGGGCGTTCAAGGCGCTCATCGAGGACCGGCTGTCCGACTGACGAAGTGGAAGGCAGCGGGGCAGCGGGGCTGCAGTATCTGAACGACCAGTCCTGCCTCTTTGAACAGCCCCTTTGAACAGCCCCGCCCGACCTGACGTATACGACCTCGCCAACCGGACGTCGGAGGGGCTGGCCAAGGCACTCGGTAGGGAATGATGGACGACCGTGCCGCGTGACCACGTGACCGGACACCAGATGCCGGCAACAGGCCGGGCCAGCCGCGCGGGAACGTGCGCGCGGGCCGGCCTGTTCGCCGTGCTCGGCACCGTGCTCGCGACCTTCGGTCATCACGCGATCGCCGAGGGCACGGTGCCCTGGCGACTGGCGGGTGTGATGGTCGTCGCCCAGTTCGCGGCCGTCTGGCCGCTGGCGCGCCGTCGCTACACGCCGGCCGCCACCGTCGCCTGCACGCTGGCGACGCAGGGCCTGCTGCATGTCGTGCTGTCGTTCACGGACGGCGACATGGGGGCGGGCGGGCTGGGGCACGCGCCGCACGCCGGGCACGGCACCAAGGGGGCGGGCGACGGCCACGCCTGGCATCACGCCGGGGCGGCGATGACGCTCGTCCATGTGGTGGCCGCGCTGGTCGTGGCCTGGCTGCTGCAGCGGGCGGACGCCCGGATGACGGCCGCGCTCGGCGTGCTCGGCACCCTGGCCAGGGCGGCCGTGGAGGCCCTGGCCCAGACGCTGCGGCGGCCGATCCGCGCCCCGGGCAGGCCGGTGTCCGCGCTGCCCGACAGAGGGCCGGACTCCTCGTTCGAGACAGCGGCACCAGCATGGGACGACGTACTGGAGCACTCGGTGGTGCGCAGGGGCCCACCGCGACGGGCGCACCTCCAGTCCGTCACCCGGTCCCGGCGGCTACGGGACCGGTTCTTCCCGTACCAGCAAGGAGTTCCCCTGTGTCCATGTCCATCCGCCCGGCGGCCCGCGTCGCCCGTCGCACAGCTCTCGTCGGTGCCGCCGCGCTGACGGCCACCCTCGCCCTGGCCGCACCGGCCGCCGCGCACGCGGAGGTCGAGGCCGACACCTCGCAGGCCCTGGCCGAGAACGTCACCCTCAGCTTCGTGTCCGAGGCCGAGTCCGACTCGGCGGGCTTCACCGAGTTGCGCGTCGTACTGCCCGAAGGCATCGCTCCCGGTGACGTGACCCTCGACGAGGCCCCCAAGGGCTGGAAGCTGAAGGCCACCGGCGACGGCTACAGCCTCGCCGGGCCGGCTCTGAAAACCGGCGTCGACGCCGAGCACAAGATCAAGGTCCGGCAGCTGCCGGACGCGAAGGAGATCGCCTTCAAGACGGTCGAGACCTACAGCGACGGCGAGGTCTCCCGCTGGATCGAGCTGCCCAGCGGCGGTGCGGAGCCCGAACAGCCCGCGCCGGTACTCAAGTTGAAGGCGGCGGCCCCGGGTGCCAAGCCGGTGAGCCCCAGCCCCAGCCCCAGCGCGACAAAGAGCGCGGCTCCCAGCTCGGCCCCGTCGGCCACCGAGTCGGACGTCGCGGCCGCGGGCTCCGACGCCGACGCCGCGGACACGGACGACGGCACCTCGACCGGCGTGATCATCGGCGGGGTCCTCGTGGTGCTGGCCGTTCTCGGTGGCGGTGCCTGGTGGCTGGTGCGGCGGCGCGGCGCGGCGTCACAGAGCTGACCACCCGAAGGCGGCAGCGACGCCGGTCGGTCCGAACGTTGTCGGGCCGACCGGCGTCGTAGCGGTAGCCGTCTTCGAAAGGGGCCACCATGACCGCCCTACGTTCTCCTGTCATCCGCGACTACCGACTCGCCGGGGGGCAGGGGCATTGATGAGAGCCGGTGTCCTCCCGTCCAGGGAGCCGTCGGCCGCCGGGCGACCAATGACGGTGGCTCGGCTCCCGCATGGCCCATGCAAGCCCTCAGCTCTTCGCCACGAGGGCCTTGAGCGCGATGTTGAGTTCGAGGACGTCGACGCGTGGTTCGCCGATGAAGCCGAGGGTACGGCCGTCGGTGTGCTCGTCGACCAGCTTCCGCACCTGGGCGACGGACAGGCCGTTCCTCTCGGCGATCCGGTGGACCTGGAGGTCGGCGTACGTCGGGGAGATGTCCGGGTCCAGGCCGGAGCCTGAGGAGGTCACCGCGTCGGCGGGTACGTCGGAGGGCCCGACCGTGTAGCCGTTCACCGAGTTGTCCTTGATGACGGCCTTCTTGGCGGCGGTCACCCAGGCGATCAGGTCCTTGTCGTCACCGGAACGGTTGGTGGCGCCGGACAGGATCAGTTTGTACCGGGTGTTGACGCTGTTGGTGCCGAGGCCGTTCTGCGGGCGCCCCTGGAACCACTTCAGGTCGGGCTCCGGGGTCTCCTGCCCCTTCTTCAGCGGGAGGTCGTAGGACTGTCCGATCAGGGAGGAGCCGACGACCTTGCCGTCCGCCTTGATCTCCGAGCCGTTCGCCTTGCCGGGGAAGATCGCCTGGGCGACGCCGGTGACGGCGAGCGGGTAGAGGATGCCCGTGACCACGGTGAGCACGAGGAGGGCTCGCAGGCCGGCCCAGAGCAACCGGGCGGTGTTCATGACCGAGTTGTTCATGGTGATCAACGCTTTCGAGGAATTACAGCCCGGGGATGAGGGAGATGAGCAGGTCGATCATCTTGATGCCGATGAACGGGGCGATCAGTCCGCCGATGCCGTAGATCCCGAGGTTGCGGCGGAGCATCCGGTCGGCGCTCATCGGGCGGTATCGCACGCCCCGCAGGGCCAGCGGCACCAGCACGATGATGATCAGCGCGTTGAAGACGACCGCGGAGAGGATCGCGGAGTCGGGCGAGGCCAGGTGCATGATGTTGAGCTTGTCCAGGCCCGGGTAGACCGCCGCGAACAGCGCCGGGATGATCGCGAAGTACTTCGCCACGTCGTTGGCGATGGAGAACGTCGTCAACGCGCCCCGGGTGATGAGGAGTTGCTTGCCGATCTCGACGATCTCGATGAGCTTGGTCGGGTTGGAGTCCAGGTCCACCATGTTCCCGGCCTCCTTGGCGGCCGAGGTACCGGTGTTCATGGCCACCCCCACGTCGGCCTGGGCCAGCGCCGGCGCGTCGTTCGTACCGTCACCGGTCATCGCGACCAGTTTGCCGCCCGCCTGCTCCCGTCTGATGAGGGCCATCTTGTCCTCGGGGGTGGCCTCCGCGAGGAAGTCGTCGACTCCGGCCTCCTGGGCGATCGCCTTGGCCGTCAGCGGGTTGTCGCCCGTGATCATGACGGTCCTGATGCCCATCCGGCGCAGCTCGTCGAACCGCTCCCGCATGCCCGCCTTGACGACGTCCTTGAGGTGGATGACACCCAACACCCGTGCGCCCTCGGTGTCTTCGACGGCCACGAGCAGCGGCGTCCCGCCCGCCTCCGAGATCCGGTCGGTGAGTCTTCCGGTGTCCTCGGACACCTCGCCGCCCCGCTCCCGGACCCAGGCGACGACCGAACCGGCCGCTCCCTTGCGGATCTCGCGCCCGTCGACGTCCACGCCCGACATCCGGGTCCGCGCGGTGAAGGCGATCCACTCGGCGCCGGTGAGTTCTCCCTGGTGGCGCTCGCGCAGGCCGTACTTCTCCTTCGCCAGGACGACGATGGAGCGGCCCTCGGGCGTCTCGTCGGCCAGTGAGGAGAGCTGGGCGGCGTCGGCGAGTTCGGCCTCCGTGGTGCCGCGCACAGGCACGAACTCCGCCGCCTGCCGGTTGCCGAGCGTGATGGTGCCGGTCTTGTCGAGCAGCAGGGTCGACACGTCACCGGCGGCCTCGACGGCCCGGCCGGACATGGCGAGCACATTGCGCTGCACGAGCCGGTCCATGCCCGCGATACCGATCGCGGAGAGCAGCGCGCCGATCGTGGTCGGGATGAGGCAGACCAGCAGCGCCACCAGCACGACCATCGTCAGATGGGTACCCGCGTAGTCCGCGAACGGCGGCAGGGTCGCCACCGCCAGCAGGAAGACGATCGTCAGCGAGGCCAGCAGGATGTTCAGCGCGATCTCGTTCGGCGTCTTCTGCCGGGCCGCGCCCTCGACCAGGGCGATCATGCGGTCGATGAAGGTCTCGCCGGGCTTCGTCGTGATCTTGATGACGACGCGGTCGGAGAGGACCTTCGTCCCGCCGGTGACGGCCGACCGGTCGCCGCCCGACTCCCGGATCACCGGCGCCGACTCCCCCGTGATCGCCGACTCGTCGACCGAGGCGACGCCCTCGACGACGTCACCGTCGCCGGGGATGATGTCACCCGCCTCGCAGACGACCAGGTCACCGACGCGCAGTTCGGTTCCGGCGACCTGTTCCTCCGCGGAGCCGTCGGAGCCCTCGAGACGCCTGGCCACGGTGTCGGTCTTGGCCTTGCGCAGGGTGTCCGCCTGCGCCTTGCCGCGGCCCTCGGCGACCGCCTCCGCCAGGTTGGCGAAGACCACGGTCAGCCACAGCCAGGCACTGATCGCCCACCCGAACCAGTCACCGGGGTCCTTGAAGGAGAACACCGTCGTCAGCACCGAGCCGACGAGCACCACGAACATCACGGGCGACTTGACCATCACCCGCGGATCCAGCTTGCGGACCGCGTCGGGCAGCGACCTGAGCAGCTGCCTGGGATCGAACAGTCCGGCGCCGACGCGCGCTTCTGAGGGCTTGTGGCCGGTCGGCAGGTCACTGTGCGGCACCCGGGTCGGGGTGGCTGTGGACATCGAGTCCTCTTGATTCGTTACGTCGGTGCTCATGACGCCAGCCCCTCGGCGAGCGGACCCAGCGCCAGCGCCGGGAAGTAGGTCAGACCGGTGATGATCAGGATCGCGCCCACCAGCAGGCCCGTGAACAGCGGCTTCTCGGTGCGCAGGGTGCCCGCGGTGGCCGGTACCGGCTTCTGCTCGGCGAGCGACCCGGCCAACGCCAGCACGAACACCATCGGCAGGAAGCGTCCGAGCAGCATGGCCAGTCCCAGGGTGCTGTTGAACCACTGCGTGTCCGCGTTCAGCCCGGCGAAAGCCGAACCGTTGTTGTTCGCGGCCGAGCTGTAGGCGTACAGGATCTCGGAGAATCCGTGCGCGCCGCTGTTGGTCATCGAGTGGCCCGGGGTGGGCAGCGCCATCGCCGCGGCGGTGAGGACGAGCACCAGCGCCGGAGTGATGAGGATGTAGCAGGCCGCGAACTTGATCTCGCGGGTGCCGATCTTCTTGCCCAGATACTCGGGGGTTCGGCCGACCATCAGGCCGGCGATGAACACCGCGATGATCGCCATGACCAGCATGCCGTAGAGACCGGAGCCGGTACCGCCGGGCGCGATCTCCCCCAGTTGCATGCCCAGCATGGTGATGCCGCCGCCCAGACCGGTGAAGGACGAGTGGAAGGAGTCCACCGCTCCGGTCGAGGTCAGCGTCGTCGACACCGCGAAGATCGACGAGGCGCCGAGCCCGAAACGGGTCTCCTTGCCCTCCATCGCACCGCCCGCGATGTCGAACGCCGGGCCGTGGTGCGCGAACTCGGTCCACATCATGAGCGCGACGAAGCCGACCCAGATGGTGGCCATGGTGGCGAGGATCGCGTAACCCTGCTTGACGGAACCGACCATGATGCCGAAGGTGCGGGTCAGCGCGAAGGGGATGACCAGCAGCAGGAAGATCTCGAAGAGGTTCGTGAACGGGGTCGGATTCTCGAAGGGGTGGGCGGAGTTGGCGTTGAAGTAACCGCCGCCGTTGGTGCCGATCTCCTTGATGGCCTCCTGTGAGGCGACCGCGCCACCGTTCCACTGCTGGTGCCCGCCCATGAACTGCCCGATCTCGTGGATGCCGGAGAAGTTCTGGATGGCGCCGCAGGCGACCAGCACGATCGCGGCGAGGACGGAGAGCGGCAGCAGGATGCGGGTCACACCGCGCACCATGTCCGTCCAGAAGTTGCCCAGTTCGCCGGTGCGGATGGGGGTCCCCCCGCTCGAGCGAAGCCGAGAGTGCGTGAGGGCGAAGCCTCGTACCAGCGCCACCGCCACGGCTATACCTACGGCCGCCGAGACGAAGTTCTGCACGGCCAGACCGGCGGTCTGCACGACGTGGCCCATGGCCTGCTCGCCGTAGTACGACTGCCAGTTGGTGTTGGTGACGAAGGACGCGGCCGTGTTGAACGCCTGGTCCGGGTCGATCGCCTTGAAGCCGAGCGAGCCGGGCAGGTGGCCCTGGAGCCGCTGGAGCAGGTAGAGGAAGAGCACGCTCACGGCCGAGAAGGCCAGGACACCGCGCAGGTACGCGGGCCAGCGCATCTCGGTGTCCGGGTCGGCGCCGATGCCCTTGTAGATCCACTTCTCGACGCGCCAGTGCCTGTCGGAGGAGTAGACCTTGGCCATGTAGGTGCCAAGGGGGACGTAGGCGAGCGCCAGCGCCGCCATGAGCGCGAGCAGCTGGAGCACACCGGCGAGTACGGGACCCATACCACCCGCTGCGGTGGCAGCTGATGTCATCGTCAGAACCTCTCCGGGAAGATCAGGGCGAGGACGAGATAGCCCAGCAGGGCGACGGCCACGACGAGGCCGGCGATGTTCTCGGCGGTCACAGCTTCGTCACCCCCTTGGCGACGAGGGCCACCAGCGCGAACACCGCGATCGTGGTGACGACGAAGGCCAGGTCGGCCATCGCGAGCTCCTAGATGAGGGGCGGATCGAACGGACAGTTCGATCAAAACCCCTCTCCGGCCGGATTCAGCCGTCGTTGACGGGTCCCTTACGGCAGCCCGTACGCCCTTGACGGAACTCATACGGCCGACGCGTTCCGCCGCGGCCGGCCCCGGCTGGAGGCCGTGCCCGGCGTGGCCCTCGACCGCCCCGCCGACCGCCCGCTGCGGATTCGCGTCCGCCCGTGACGGGTCGTGACAGGGTAGGAGGGTGGCTACCTTGCTGATCGTGCATCACACGCCCTCCCCGAACTGCCAGGCACTGTTCGAGGCC
Organism: Streptomyces sp. NBC_00076; assembly: GCF_045041235.1. NCBI lineage: Bacteria > Bacillati > Actinomycetota > Actinomycetes > Kitasatosporales > Streptomycetaceae > Streptomyces > Streptomyces sp. NBC_00076. The sequence goes on along the minus strand of NZ_CP108242.1, from coordinate 7,982,570 downwards.
GTCGTGGCCGGTGCGACGGCCCCGGAGATCGAGGGCGTCCGCGTCGTGCGGCGGGCCGCGCTGGCCGCCACGGCGTCCGACGTGCTCGCCGCCGACGGACTGCTGCTCGGCACGCCGGCGAACCTCGGCTACATGTCCGGCGCGCTGAAGCACTTCTTCGACCAGGTCTACTACCCGTGCCTCGATACGACGCGGGGCCGCCCGTTCGGCTACTACGTGCACGGCGGCAACGACGTCACCGGAGCGGTCCGCGGCATCGAGGCGATCACGACGGGCCTCGGCTGGCGGCGGGCCGCCGAGGCCGTGACCGTGACGGGCGAGCCCGGCAAGGCGGACGTGGAGGCGTGCTGGGAACTGGGCGCCACGGTCGCCGCGGGGCTGACCGGCTGACCGGCTGACCGGCTGACCGGCTGACCGGCTGAAGGCTGACGCAGCGGTCAGCCTTCATCAGCCTTCAGGCTTCCATCAGCCCTCGATCAGCGTGATGTCCTGCCGCTGGGCCGCGTGGAACAGGGGCAGCGGCAGGCCGCCCTGCGGGTGCAGCTCCATCAGGGTCACCTCGACGTGCGCCGCCCCGGGGCGCAGCGCACGAAACGGCCTACCGCTGTTCTGCCAGGTGTGCTCCTGGCCGTCGCACACCGCACGGCTGCCTCCGATGCTGTGGCGGACGGGCGAGGAGGGCTGGTCGACGGACGAGCTCACGAGCACCGGGCCGGTGCCGGCGGTGCAGCGGTAGGTGCCGGAGACGGTGACCTTGCCGTCGGACGCGATACGTCCGGTCGGGTCGACCGTCACGGTCTCCGACGGGGCGTCGGGAGCCGGCGGGGCGGCGAAGGCCGCGGGCGCGGCCGACAGGAGCAGTGCGGCGCCGGCGGCGGCACCGAGGACATGGCGCAGAGTCATGAGAAGACCTCCTGAAGTGGGGCCCCCACTGGTACCGGGCATAAGCGTCCACAGCCGTGATCGTCACCCCTTCGGTGGCGAGTCCGCACCGACGGTCGTGGAACCGTCCGGGTGTTGTCCGCGTGTTGTCACGCTTCGCGGCGGGCCGTTCCGATCAGTTCACGACGAGAGGATGGTCTGTTCATACGGACCCGATCTGATGGTCCTACCGACGTGGAGGTGCGCCATGTGTTCCCACCAGTCCTCGACACACGCAGCCGACAGCCCGGCCCCGCACGTCGTCGCCGCCCACCCCGAGCAGGGCTGGAACCTGCTCTGCGACGGCGCGATCGTCTTCGACGACACCGGCGAGCTGCTGCCGGACGGCCGGATCGTGGCCCCGCACCGGGTGCCCGTGGAGCGGCTGACGATCGCCGCCTGACCATGGCCCGGCAGGTTCACAGGCGCAGGCGCAGCTACGCCAGCACAGCCAAGCCGTCGAGCTCCACCGTCGCCTGCTCGTCCCACAGCCGTACGACCTCCACGACCGCCATGGCCGGATAGTCGCGGCCCGCCAACTCCCGCCAGATGCGGCCCAGTTCGGGTGCGTGGATGCGATAGGCGGCGATGTCCGTGGCGTAGACGGTGACGCGGGCGAGGTCGGAGGGTGTGCCGCCCGCCGCTCGCAGCGCGGTCAACAGATTCGTGAGCGCCCGCTCGAACTGCTCGGGCAGGCTGTCGCCGACGACCTTGCCGTTGACGTCGAGGGCGGTCTGGCCCGCCAGGAACACCGTCCGGGAGCCGGTGGCGACGACCGCGTGGGAGAAGCCGGTGGGCGGGGAGAGTTCGGGCGGGTTGATGCGCTCGGTGGTCACCGGTCCTCCAGGCTCGCGTACAACTCCTTGGCGATGATGCCGCGTTGGACTTCGCTCGCGCCCTCGTAGATGCGTGGGGCACGCACCTCGCGGTAGAGGTGTTCGAGGAGGTGGCCACGGCGCAGGGCGCGGGCGCCGTGCAGTTGGACGGCCGCGTCGACGACGTACTGTGCGGTCTCGGTGGCGAGCAGCTTCGCCATCGCCGCGCGCCGGGGGACGTCCGGTGCGCCCTCGTCGTACGCCGTCGCCGCCGCGTACACCATCAGGCGGGCCGCCTCGGTGCGCAGTGCCATCTCCGCGACCTGGTGGGCGACCGTCTGGAGGTCCCTCAACTTGCCGCCGAACGCGTCCCGTCGGGCGGTATGGGTGAGTGTCGCGTCCAGGGCGGCCTGTGCCATGCCGACCGCGAAGGCGCCGACGCTGGGGCGGAAGAGGTTGAGGGTGCTCATCGCGACCCTGAAGCCGCGGTCGGGCTCGCCGAGGACGTCGTCGGCCGTCACCGGGACGGCGTCGAAGTCGAGGCTGCCGATGGGGTGCGGGGAGAGCATGTCGAGGGCGGTGCCGGTCAGTCCCGGTCGGTCGGCGGGGATCAGGAAGGCGGTGACACCGCGCGCTCCGGCACCGGGGGTGGTGCGGGCGAAGACGGTGTAGAAGTCGGCCTCGGGGGCGTTGGAGATCCAGCACTTCTCCCCGGTGAGCCGCCAGCGGGCGGGGCCGTCCGGCTCGGCGTCGAGGGATGCGACGGGCCCTGCGTCGGTGGCGGGCCTCGCACTGTCGGCGGGCCCCGTGCCGGTGGCGGGCCTAGCGCTGTCGGTGGGTCCCGGTTCCGCCCGCAGTGACAGCGCCGCCGCGTCCGATCCCGCCCCCGGCTCGCTCAGGGCGAACGCCGCCACCGCGGTGCCGTCGGCCACCTTGGGCAGCCAGCGTTCACGCTGGGCCCCGGTGCCGTGGGCGTGGACGGGATGGGCGCCCAGGCCCTGGAGGGCGAGGGCGGTCTCGGCCTCGGTGCAGCCGTGTGCGAGGGACTCGCGCATCAGACAGAGGTCGAGGGCGCCGGAGGTGAACAGACGGGCCAGCAGGCCGAGTCGGCCGAGTTCGGCGACGAGCGGACGGTTGACGTGACCCGGCTCGCCCTTCTCCGCCAGGGGGCGCAGCCGGTCCGCGGCCAGGGCACGCAGCTCCGCACCCCGGGCGGCCTGTGCTGGTTCGAGCGAGAATGCGGGCATCGCCGGTCCTCTCTCCCCGCGGCTGGGCGGTCACTCCCCCGACGGTATCGCGTACCGTTGACTGCCGTCACCAACACGATACGCTCGTTGCGCGAACCCGCCCGGGATGCCCACCACCGATGCCCACAAGGCAAGGGGGCGAACCGCCATGAACCCCTCGGCCCACGTCGACACCTTCGCGCGCGACCACCTCCCGCCCCCCGACCAGTGGCCGGAGCTCCGCTTCGACCTGCCGGAGCTGGACTACCCCGCTCGTCTGAACTGTGCCGCCGACCTTCTCGCCGGGCCGGCCGCGGACCGACCGGTGTTCCACACGCCCTCCGGCGGGACCTGGACGTACGGCGACCTTCGCGCCCGCGTCGACCGCATCGCGCACACCCTCACCCGCGACCTCGGGATCGTCCCCGGCAACCGTGTCCTGCTGCGCGGCCCCACCACCCCCTGGCTGGCCGCCTGCTGGCTGGCGGTGCTGAAGGCGGGCGGGGTCGCCGTCACCGTGCTGGCCCAGCAGCGCCCGCACGAGCTGAGCACGATGTGCGAGATCGCCCAGGTGCGGCACGCCCTGTGCGACATCCGTGCCCTCGACGACCTCGCCAAGGCCGAGATCCCGGGGCTCAGGATCACGGCCTACGGCGGTGACGCCCCCGACGACCTGCTGCGCCGCAGGACACCCGAACAGCCGTACCCCGCCGTGCGGACCGCCGCCGACGACGTCGCGCTGATCGCCTTCACCTCCGGCACCACGGGTCGCCCGAAGGGTTGTATGCACTTCCACCGGGATGTGCTGGCGATCGCGGACACCTTCTCGCGCCATGTGCTCCGGCCACACCCCGACGATGTCTTCACCGGCAGTCCCCCGCTCGGTTTCACCTTCGGGCTGGGCGGCCTGGTGGTCTTCCCGATGCGGGCCGGCGCGAGCGCCCTCCTCCTCGAACAGGCGGGGCCCAGGCAGTTGTTGCCCGCGATCGCCGAGCACCGGGTCTCGGTCCTGTTCACCGCGCCCACGGCCTACCGCGCGATGCTCGGCGAACTCGCCGGGCACGACACCTCGTCCTTGCGGCGTTGCGTCTCCGCCGGCGAGAACCTGCCCGCCGCCACCTGGCGGGCCTGGCACGAGCGGACCGGTATCGGCATCATCAACGGCATCGGCGCCACCGAACTGCTGCACATCTTCGTCTCCGCCGCCGACGAACGGATCAGGCCCGGGACGACCGGAGTCCCCGTTCCGGGATGGCAGGCGCGCGTGCAGGACGAGAGCGGCGAGCCGGTGCCCGACGGCGAACCCGGTCTGCTGGCCGTGCGCGGGCCGGTCGGCTGCCGGTATCTCGCCGACTCGCGGCAACGGGAGTACGTGCGCGACGGCTGGAACCTCACCGGCGACACCTACGTCCGCGAGCCCGACGGCTACTTCCGGTACGTCGCCCGCGCCGACGACATGATCATCTCGGCCGGGTACAACGTCGCCGGACCGGAGGTCGAGGACGCCCTGCTGCGGCACCCGGACGTGGCGGAGGCGGCCGTCGTGGGCCGGTCCGACGAGACACGCGGGCAGATCGTGGTGGCCTACGTCGTCCTCGAGGAGGGCGCCGCACGGGACACCGAGTCCTTGCGCGCCTTCGTCAGGTCCGAACTGGCGCCCTACAAGTGCCCTCGCGAGATCGTCCTGCTGGACGCGCTGCCGCGCACGGCTACCGGCAAGCTCCAGCGGTTCAGGCTGCGCACCGCATCCGGCGACGAAGGTGGCACCCACAGTGACCAGCCATGATACCGACGACCTAAGATGATCAACGTGTCCGACCACCATGCACCCCGGTCTCTCATCGTCACGCTCTACGGCGCCTACGGCCGCTTCGCGCCCGGCCCGGTGCCCGTCGCCGAGCTGATCCGACTGCTCGCCGCGGTCGGAGTGGACGCCCCCTCCGTACGCTCGTCGGTGTCCCGGCTCAAACGGCGCGGGCTGCTCCTGCCGGCGCGCACGGCGCAGGGCGCGGCCGGATACGAACTGTCGCCGGACGCCCGCCAGTTGCTCGACGACGGTGACCGGCGTATCTACGGCACACCGTCCGAGGAGGACGAGGGCTGGGTGGTCGCCGTGTTCTCCGTGCCGGAGTCGGAGCGGCAGAAACGGCATGTGCTTCGTTCGCGTCTGGCCGGTCTCGGCTTCGGCACGGCGGCACCCGGGGTGTGGCTCGCCCCCGCATGGCTGTACGAGGAGGCCCGGCACACCCTGGAGCGGCTGCGGCTCGATCCGTACGTCGACTTCTTCCGCGGCGAGCACCTCGGCTTCGCGCCGACCCTGGAGGCGGTCGCCCGCTGGTGGGACCTGGCCGCGATCGCCAAGGAGCACGAGGTGTTCCTCGACGATCACGCGCGTGTGCTGCGCGAATGGGAGCGGCGCACGGACACCCCGCCCGAGGAGGCGTACCGCGACTACCTCCTCGCCCTGGACTCCTGGCGCCACCTCCCTTACGCCGACCCCGGCCTGCCGGCCTCGTTGCTGCCGGAGGGCTGGCCGGGTGGCAGGTCGGCGGCGGTGTTCCGGGGACTGCACGAGCGGCTGCGCGACGCGGGGGCGGCGTTCGTCGGCGTGCGCGCCGAGGGTGCGTGAGTTCCCGGACGAGATCCGCGTCTTCCTCTCCGCGCGCCTCGGGTCCTTGGGCGCGGGCCTCGACACCGACGTGCGGGGCGTCGGCCGGTCTCCGCGTCGCTCGTGCATCCGTAGCGGCGAAACCCGCCTCAAGTCCCCAGTGTCAGCCGGGACTTGGGTACGTCCGTGCGCCCCGTCCGGGGCGGTCGGCTGCCCGCCCCGTATTGCGCGGGCCAGCCGGTACCCGGCCCGTCGTATCCCTGCTCGGCCGCCGCGTGCAGCGTCCAGTGCGGGTCGTAGAGGTGCGGGCGGGCCAGCGCGCACAGGTCCGTACGCCCGGCCAGGATCAGCGAGTTGACGTCGTCCCAGGAGGAGATCGCGCCGACCGCGATCACCGGGACGCCCGCCTCGTGGCGGATCCGGTCGGCGAACGGCGTCTGGTACGACCGCCCGAACTCCGGCCGTTCGTCGGCCACCACCTGACCGGTCGAGACGTCGATCGCGTCGGCGCCGTGCGCGGCGAAGGCCCGGGCGATCTCGACGGCGTCCTGGGCCGTGGTGCCGCCCTCGGCCCAGTCGGTGGCGGAGATCCGGACGGTCAGGGGTTTCTCCTGCGGCCACGCTCCGCGTACGGCGTCGAAGACCTCCAGCGGGAAACGCAGCCGCCGCGCCAGTGAGCCGCCGTAGGCGTCGGTGCGGAGGTTGGTCAGCGGAGAGAGGAATCCGGAGAGCAGATAGCCGTGGGCGCAGTGCAGTTCGAGCAGGTCGAAGCCCGCGCGGGCGGCCCGCCGGGCGGCCGAGGCGAACTGTTCACGGATATCGGTGAGTTGGGCGCGAGTGAGTGCACGCGGCGTCTGACCGGAGGGCTTGTACGGGATCGGGGAGGCGGCCACGAGCGGCCAGTTGCCGTCCTGAAGGGGCTCGTCCGTACCCTCCCACATCAGCCTGGTCGAGCCCTTGCGCCCACTGTGGCCGAGTTGTACGCCGATCGCGCTGCCGGGCGCCTGCGCGTGCACGAAGTCGGTGATCCGTTTCCAGGCCTCGGCCTGCCTGCCGGTGTAGAGGCCGGTGCAGCCGGGCGTGATCCGGCCCTCGGGGGACACGCACACCATCTCGGTCATCACCAGGCCGGCCCCGCCGAGTGCACGTGCACCCAGGTGGACGAGGTGGAAGTCGCCGGGGAGGCCGTCGGTGGCGGAGTACATGTCCATGGGCGAGACGACGACCCGGTTGCGCAGGGTCAGACCGCGCAGCCGGAACGGGGTGAACATCGGAGGCGTCCCGGGCGGGCAGCCGAACTCCCGCTCCACGGCCTCGGTGAAGTGGGGGTCACGCAGCCGCAGGTTGTCATGGGTGACGCGGCGGCTGCGGGTGAGCAGGTTGAAGGCGAACTGGCGGGGCGGCTGGCCGAGATGGAGGCCGAGGTTCTCGAACCACTCCAGGCTGGCGCGGGCAGCGCGCTGGGTGGAGGCGACGACGGGACGCCGTTCCGCTTGGTAGGCCGCCAACGCCCGCTCCAGTGACGGCTGTTCCTCCAGGCAGGCGGCCAGGGACAGCGCGTCCTCGACGGCGAGTTTGGTGCCGGAGCCGATGGAGAAGTGGGCGGTGTGGGCGGCGTCGCCGAGGAGCACCAGGTTGCCGTGCGACCACCGCTCGTTGACCACCGTACGGAACGTGGTCCAGGCCGGCCTGTTGGACCTGAGCGGCCTGCCACCGAGCGCGTCCGCGAAGATCTTGGCGCAGCGTTCCACAGACTCGTGCTCGTCGAGTTCCGCGAACCCGGCCGCCCGCCACACCTCCTCCCGCATCTCGACGATCACGGTGGAGGCGTCGGCCGCGTACGGATAGGCGTGCAGTTGCATCACGCCGTGCTCGGTCTCGGCGATCTCGAAGCGGAAGGCGTCGAAGGCGAAGTCGGCGGCCAGCCAGACATAGCGGCACTGGTGGGCGGCCACATGGGGCCGGAACACAGGGGCGTAGGCCTCGCGGGTGGTGCTGTGCACACCGTCGGCGGCGATGACGAGGTCGTGGGTCTCCGTGAGCCAGGCCGGGTACGGCGCCTCGGAACGGAACCGCAGCTGCACGCCGAGCGAGCGGCAGCGTTCGTGCAGGATCTCCAGGAGCCGGCGTCTGCCCAGGGCGGCGAAGCCGTGTCCGCCGGAGGTGTGGCGAGTGCCTCGGTGAACGATGTCGATGTCGTCCCAGCGGACGAAGTGTTGCTGCAGGGCCCCGTAGACGACCGGGTCGGCGTGTTCTATGCCGCCCAGGGTTTCGTCGGAGAGGACCACTCCGAAGCCGAAGGTGTCGGTGGGGGCGTTGCGCTCCCAGAGGGTGATCTCGCGGTCGGGGTCGAGGCGTTTGAGCAACGCCGCCGCGTACAGGCCCCCCGGGCCGCCGCCGATGATCGCGACTCGTAGGGGACGGCTGGTCGTCATCGGCTGGTGCGAGTCCGCGGCTGGTCGCTCCCCGCGGCGGAGCCGCATGTCGGCACTGACCCGCGCCCCTGGGGTGAGTGCGGTCACCGTCCGCTCCATTTGGGAGAGCGCTTCTCCTGGAAGGCCTTGTGGAACTCGGCGTAGTCCTCGCCGTTCATCAACAGTGCCTGGGTCGAGGCGTCCAGCTCCACCGCTGCGGCGAGCGGCATGTCCAGCTCGGCCGTGAGCAGGGCCTTCGTCTGGGCGTATGCGAGGGCCGGGCCCTCGGCCAGGCGGTGAGCCAGCTCCTGGGCGGCCTCGTCCGCCTGCCCCTCGTCCGTCAGCTCGCTGATCAGGCCGATCCGCTCGGCCTCGGGCGCCCGCACCGGCTCGCCGAGCATCAGCAGCCGGGTCGCGTGGCCGAGGCCGACGACCCGGGGCAGCAGATAGGCGGCGCCCATGTCGCCGCCGGAGAGTCCGACCCGGGTGAAGAGGAAGGCGAAGCGCGCCGTGGGGTCGGCGACCCGGAAGTCCGCAGCCAGGGCCAGCACCGCGCCCGCGCCCGCCGCCACGCCGTGCACGGCCGCGATCACCGGGAAGGGGCACTCCCGTACCGCCCGCACCACCTGTCCTGTCATCCGGTTGAAGTCGAGGAGCTGGGCGGTGTCCATGGCCAGGGTGGCCCCGATGATCTCGTCGACGTCGCCGCCGGAGCAGAAGCCGCGCCCCTCCCCCGCCAGCACCAGGGCCCGCACGGACCGTTCCCGGGACAGCTCGGCGAGCAGGTCGCGCAGGTCGGCGTAGGCGCCGAAGGTGAGCGCGTTGAGTTTGTCTGGGCGGGCCAGGGTGACGGTGGCGACCCCGTCGGCGAGGTCGACGCGGAGATGCTCCCAGCGCGGGGTGCGGGCGGCGGAGCCGATGAAGGGACTCACGAGGTGCGGCCTCCTCGTTGGAGCGGCGGGCACTGCCTCAGTGGGCGGCTCTAGGGCTCTACCCTTCGAAGCTATCACTCATCCGTGACTGTCGTCACGAGTGCGCGATATGCCGTACGCCCTACGCCCTACGCCTTACACCTTTGGCCTTTGGCCTTTGGCCCTCGAGGCGGACCTTCCGGATGTGACCCGGCCGCGTCACAGCCGTCACGACTCGTCCACATACCGGTAACGGCGGGAGCAGACGTGCGAGGCGGGGCGTTCACCCGGGTAAGCCGCCCGGCAGGGGGCCGAAGGTCCCGCACGGTGCCCGTCGGACGCCTCCGCCGGGCGCGCCGTTACCATTCATAAGGTTGAAAGCAGGACAGCCTGCTCATGAACGGACCCGCCTTGCACGAACGCCCCTCCCCCTCGGCCTCCGCCTCCTGGCGCATCGCACTGCCGCACTCAGCCGCTGCGGTGCCGGTGGCCCGTGCCCTGGTGCGCACCGCGCTGGCGGAGCTGAGCCACGGGGCCGACCGCGACACCGCTGAGCTGCTGACGGCGGAGCTGGTGGCGAACGCCGTGGAGCACACCACCGGGGACGCGCCGATCGAGCTCGTGGTGGAGCTGCTGCCGACCGGCTGCCAGGTCGAGGTGCACGATGCGGACCCGGTGCCTCCCGGCAATCTCACGCTTCCGGTGGACATCGAGCCCGACCCCTGGCAGGAGCACGGGCGAGGCCTGCTGCTGATCCGCACGCTCAGCTCGTCCTGCGGTCACCGCCCGACCGAGTCCGGCAAGGCGGTGTGGTTCAGGCTGCCGACGGTGCCGCCCCAGCGGCGTCCCGTCTAGGAGCCGACGCCGCTCAAGTTTCAGTCAGACGCGAGCTCCACTCAGGCGCGAACTCCGCTCAGGCCAGCGTGGCGACCAGGACCGCCTTGATGGTGTGCAGCCGGTTCTCCGCCTCGTCGAAGACGACCGAGTGGGCCGACTCGAAGACCTCGTCGGTCACTTCCAGGGACTCCAGTCCGTGGGTCCGGAAGATCTCCTGCCCGACCTTGGTGCCCAGGTCGTGGAAGGCCGGCAGGCAGTGCAGGAACTTCACGTCCGGGTTACCGGTGGCGCGCAGGACGTCCATGGTCACGGCGTACGGGGAGAGGGCGGCGATCCGCTTGTCCCAGACCTCGGCGGGCTCACCCATGGAGACCCAGACGTCGGTGGCGACGAAGTCGGCGCCCTGGACCCCTTCGTCGACCTTCTCGGTGAGGGTGATGCGGGCGCCGCTGGCCTCGGCGAGCTTGCGGGCGCGGCCGATGATCTCGTCGGCGGGCCAGTACGCCTGGGGTGCGACGATGCGGACGTCCATGCCGAGCAGGGCACCGGTGATCAGGTAGGAGTTGCCCATGTTGAAGCGGGCGTCGCCGAGGTAGGCGAAGACGATGTCGGTGAGCGGCTTGGCGGTGTGCTCGGTCATCGTGAGCACGTCAGCGAGCATCTGCGTGGGGTGCCAGTCGTCGGTCAGACCGTTGTAGACGGGCACGCCCGCGTAGGCGGCCAGCTCCTCCACCTTCTGCTGACTGTCCCCGCGGTACTCGATGCCGTCGTACATGCGTCCCAGTACGCGCGCGGTGTCCTTCACGGACTCCTTGTGCCCGATCTGCGAGCCGGACGGGTCGAGGTAGGTCGTCGACGCGCCCTGGTCGGCGGCGGCGACCTCGAACGCGCAGCGGGTGCGCGTCGAGGTCTTCTCGAAGATCAGCGCGATGTTCCGGCCGCGCAGGTACCGCGTCTCGGCTCCGGCCTTCTTGGCGGCCTTCAGCTCGGCGGCCAGCTCGATCAGACCGCGGAACTCCTCCCCGGTGAAGTCCAGCTCCTTGAGGAAGTGGCGGCCGGCGAGGGCGGTCGGAACTGTCGCCATGAGGGCGTCTCCAGAGGTGCAGTGACAGGAACCCTCGGAAGTCTATACGACGTTCAGCATTTTTATACAGACGCCCGTCCGCCTATACGGCACTCCGTTCGACCGGGCAGCTCATGCAGCGCGGGCCGCCTCTCCCGCGTCCCAGCTCGCTGCCCGGGATCTCGATCACCTCGATGCCCTGCTTGCGCAGGTGGGTGTTGGTCGTGGCGTTGCGTTCATAGGCCACGACGACGCCCGGCTCGACGGCGAGGACGTTGCAGCCGTCGTCCCACTGCTCGCGCTCGGCGGCGTGCACGTCCTGGGTGGCGGTCAGTACCCGGATCGCGTTCAGCCCGAGAGCAGCGGCGATCGCTCGGTGCATGTGCTCCGGCGGATGGTCGGTGACCTTGAGTTCCTTCTCGCCGACGCCCGGTTCGATGGTGTACGAGCGGAGCATGCCGAGGCCCGCGTACTGGGTGAAGGTGTCGCCGTCGACCATCGTCATCACCGTGTCGAGGTGCATGAAGGCACGGCGCTTGGGCATGTCGAGCGCCACGATCGACTGCGCGGACCCGGCGTCGAACAGCTTGTGGGCGAGCATCTCGACGGCCTGCGGGGTCGTGCGCTCACTCATGCCGATGAGGACGGCGCCGTTGCCGATCACGAGGACGTCCCCGCCCTCGATGGTGGACGGGTAGTCGGCCTGCCCCTCGGACCAGAGCCGGAACGTCTCTTCCCGGAACAGCGGGTGATGCCGGTAGATCGCCTCGAAGTGCACGGTCTCCCGTTGCCGGGCCGGCCAGCGCATCGCGTTGATGGAGACGCCGTCGTAGATCCAGGCCGAGGTGTCCCGGGTGAAGAGGTGGTTGGGCAGCGGGTCCAGCAGGAAGTCGTCGAGCTCCATGACGTGGAAGCGCACGGAGGTCGGCTCCTCGTGCGCTTCCAGGAACTCCCGCTTGGTCATGCCGCCGACGAGCGCCTCGGCCAGTTCGGCGGCGGGCAGTGTCTCGAACGCCGCCCGGAGGTGGTCGGTGGCGAGGACGCCGTACTCCTTCTCGTCGAAGACCCGGTCCAGGACGAGCCCGCGGGCCGCCGGGATCTCCAGGGACTCGGTGAGCAGGTCGCCGAAGAGGTGCACGGCGACCCCGCGGTCGCGCAGCACGTCGGCGAACCCGTCGTGCTCCGCGCGCGCCCGGCGCACCCACAGCACGTCGTCGAAGAGCAGAGCGTCCTTGTTGCTGGGGGTGAGCCTTTTGAGCTCCAGATCCGGCCGGTGCAGGATGACGCGGCGCAGCCGCCCGGCTTCGGAGTCGACATGGAATCCCATGCCTCCATCCTGACCATCCGCGGTCGCGTTCACCCGTTTGTCGCGCGTTTCGGGGACGTCTTGTTTTCGTCGGCATGACGACAAGCGATGCGGGTGTCGGGCCCGGTCAGCCGCTCGGCAGGGGGGCGAGCAGTTCCGGACGGGCCAGCATGCGGCGGGCGGCGCGGCCCGGGTCCAGGGCGGCTCGGGCGACGATCCAGCCCGCCAGGGTGTGCGGTTCGGCCGGGTCGGCGGTCAACTCGTCGGCGTATCGGGCGAGGGCGGCCGCCGGGTTCCCGGCGGCGAGGTGCTCGTCGCCGGTGCACGGGGCGGTGGGGCGGGTGGCGAAGGCGTGGGTGCGCACGTCCGGCCAGGGGGTGCGGTCGGGGCGGAAGCGGGGACTGTCCGGCGGGTGGTCGGGGTCGGTGGCCGGGACCACGTTGCGCAGCCGCCACTCGGTGCGGTGCAGCGCGGCGGCCGTACGGGCTCGGGCGAGGGATGCCGGAGGGACCCGCTCGCGCAGCCAGCCGTCCAGGGTGCCCGCGAGGCCGGACACCAGGGCGCGGCCCTGCGGGGTGAGACGGCCCTCGGCGAGCAGGGTGCGGACCACGAGCCGGGCCTGCAGACGTCGCAGGGCGAAGTGGTAGCCGGCCGGCTCGGCCGCGCCGTCGTCCCGGGTTCCCGTCCGGTCGTCCCGCGCGGCCGCCAGGCGGTCCCGCCAGAAGCCCGCGACGCCGGTGAAGGCGTAGGCGCCGTGCAGCAGGCCGGTGAGGTGGCGCGGGTCGGCGCGCCACGGGGCGTAGTAGCGCTCCCGCCGGTCGTCGTCGAGCAACGGGAAGAGGTGCAGGAGGGCAGCCAGCTTGCTGTGCTGGAACTCGTGGACGAGCGTCTCGGCGAGGGCGAGCGCCGAGGAGGGCCGGGCGATCACCATGGCGCCGAAGGAGTCACCACTGGACGCGGAGACCTGCACGGTCGGCGGGGCGGGCGGCACGGTGCTGGTGCTGCCCCAGGGCACCACGGCGCCGATCGCGGCCGGGTCGAACCGGCCGGGCCCGCTGCCGCCCGGCTCGGCGAGCAACACGGCGGCCTCCTCGAACAGCCGCTGCCATGCCTCGGCCTCGTCCGGGTCCAGCCGGGCCGGCGGCAGCGGGTCGTCGAGGTCGCGGTAGGGGCCGAGGTCGTCGAGGGGAATGGCGACGGATCCGGTGGGGGTGGAGTGGGTGAGCGTGCGCAGGGGCAGCCAGGCGGCGTACGGCTGCCCGTGGTCAGCGAGGTCCTCCCCGACCGACGGCGCGAATCCCCGGCCCGGGACTGTCTCGCCCTCCAGTGGCTCCGTGGCCGGACGCACCGTCAGCGTCCTGGTGCCGCCGTCGCGGGCCGGTCCCGTGAGGGTCAGTCGTCCATCGTCGGTGCGGGCGTGGCCCACCGTCAACCCGGGTTCGGCGTCGGGGAGTCGGGCCAGGCCAAGACCGGGGAGGGCCAGGCAGCCGTCGGAGAGGGGGACTTCGAGGTCGGTGCGGGTGCCGGCCCGCAGGGACGCCGCCGCGGCCAGGGCGCACAGGTGACCGGCCTCCGCCCACAGCGGCGGGCCCGTCGCCGTGCCGTGGGTCCGCCGCAGCAGGTGAGCGATCCAGCCGCCGGTCGCGGGGGCGAGCAGCAGCCGGTCGACCGGCTCGGGTGCCCGCGCGGCCGCCTCCTTCAGGGCCTGCCAGGCCTCGGCGGCCGGGGTCAGCGGCGTGGACAGCGGCCCGAGCCGGTCCAGCAGCGTGCGCAGGAGCAGCAGTCGGCGCGCCCGCTCCGCCCGTACGAGGAACCCGACGGCCGCCGCGGAGCCGCCGCCGGCGGCCAGTTCCGCGAAGATCCCCTCGGGTATCCGGAACGGGGCAGGGCGCGGCTCGCTGGACATTCCCGGGAACCTCCGTGTGTGGGCGGACATACGGGGACCCGGCCGGGCCCTGCCGTCGAAGCGGACGATCGGCTACTCGGCGCGGCCTCCGGGCTCACCTCCCCCCTTGGTACTGCTCCGGGGGCGCAGGACCTCCTCGAGAAGGCGCGCGGTGGGGCCGAGCGGGGCGAGCCCGTCCACGGCGGTCAAGGGCAGTGCCGCGACGTCCGCCAGGTCCGACTCCCATACGTCGGTCCCGGCAACGGCGGCCGACTGATGTACCGCTGCCTCGGCGTGACGCAGCGCGGGCGGCTGGTCCAACAAGATGGTCCCCCTTCTCGCACGGTGGCACGCGATGCCCCGTGGCCGTGTCCCATTTCCATCATGGCCATTCCAGCCCGGGTCGAAAACCGTACGATCACGCCACTCGATCATTTCCGATCGCGCGGCCGCCTCACCGAGGCCGCGAACTCACGTAGCGCGACGCCCAGTTCGTCCTTGCGTCCGGGGTCGTCATCGACGGCGACCACCGCGTCGAACAGCTCCCACAACGCGTCAGGGTGGTACCGGGCCAGCCAGTTGAGTATGCCGGCGGCATCCGTGCGGGCCTTGGTGTTACGGGGCAACATCGCGGTGACCCGCGGGTCAAGCGTGGCGACCACCGTCTGCCGTTCGACGGGATCGAACATCAACGGGTAGGCCAGCAGGGCCTCCACGGCCCGCTGCAACGGCGAGACCGGACGCGTCCCGGCGGCCGGACCGACCGGGGCCAGGTACTCCGTGCGCTCGGGGCTGCGCAGCTGGATCTCGGGATGCTGCAGAGTACGTCCCGCTTCCCTGAGGGCCGCGATGCGTGTCCTTACGGCCGGAAACAGTTCCTCCGGATCGGGCGGGGCGGGCAGGAGGGCGGCCCGGTCGGCCAGCAGGGCGAGCAGGACGTCGGAGAACAGCCCGGTGGCGCGCACCGGGTCGTTGGCGGCGGCCCGGCCCCGCCCGGCGGCCCGCAGCACGGTCTGGCGGTGGACGAGGTCCGGCCGCCCCACGGGCAGCGCGTCCGGTGGCAACTGCTCCTGGAAGGCGAGGTCCTCCTCGAAGGTCTCGCAGGCGTCCACGATCCACAGCTGCTCGGCGAAGCCGGGCACCGCGTCCCCGGTGTACCGGGTGAGCGCGGAGTCCAGGTCGATGCCCAGCTTGTCGGCGGCGTGGGCGTCCGCGCAGAACAGCCGCAACCGACCGGCCCGGTCGAGGACGCCGTGGCCGCCCCACCAGACCCACAGGATGTCGCCCTGGACGGCGGGCAGTTCACGGACGAGGACCCGGCGCAGGGTGGCGTGGTCGGCGGGCAGGTACGGGACGTCGGGTACGTACGGCGGCAACGGAGCGAGATGGAGCCGGAGTTGGGCGTCCGGCACCCCGGCCGCCCGCAGCAGCCGGTGGAACGCGACGGCGTCCCGGGCGGGCCCCGGCAGCTCCCAGCCGGAACCGGCGTCGTACGTCTCGACGCCGACGATCAACGCGTGCACCCGGGCGGGATCCACCCGCGGCGGAAGGGCGCCCGCCAGGGGGCCGGCGCCGGTCACGGCAGTCTGTCCACGATGTGGCGGTACACCTCGGGGTTGGTCCAGTAGGCGCTGTGCGCGGCGGGGAACGGCTGGCGGCTGTCGACGGCGACGTCGGTGACCCGGCCCGGGAAGAGGCCCGCCCCGACGTAGGAGAGCAGGTCGCGCGGGTCGTACAGGTTGAGCCACGCGGGGACGTGCGCCGGCAGCGGGGCGGGGTGTTCCAGAGTGGGCAGGGAGCCGGACTCGTACAGGAAGGGCCCCTGGGAGCCGGCCGTCACCAGGAGGCGGACCTGGGGCAGGGGTGCGGCGATCAGCGTGTCCAGGGCGATGATGCCGCCGAGGCTGTGGCAGACGAGGACGACGGGCGGCGCGAGCCCCGCGACAAGGTTCCGCAGGTCGGCGCGGACCGCCTCGCCTCGACTGAGGTAGCGCAGGATGTCCGCGGCGGCGGGATGGGCGGCCTCGGTGAGGGCGCGGCGACGGCGTACGAGAGCACGGGAGGCGGCCGATCCGGCCGTCCGCAGCAGCAGGGAGCGCAGCCCGCGTTCGGTGCCCCGGGGCGGTGCGCCGAGGGCTTCGGCGAGCCGGCCGGCGACGGCGTCACGGGTGTCCCCCACCGGGACGAGCGGCGTGTCGGCGTCAAGGACGTCCGCGACGATCCGGGCCGTCAGGCTGCGGGCGGCCAGCACCGCGAGGTCGTCGGGGTCGAGGGCGTCGGCGGCGGGCCCGAGCAGCGGGTCGGCGGCCAGGCCGGTGGCGGCACGGGCCAGGCCGGGTCCCAGCTCCGCGGCGGGCGCGTCTCCTTGGGCGGCGAGCGCGGCCAGCCGCGCCTGGAGCCGCTGCTGCGGCGGTACGGAGCCGGGCGGGCGCTCGACGACGGGTGCCGTGCCGGCCGCGGCCAGGGCGAGTTCGGCGTACGGGTCGGCGTAGAGGGCGGCCCAGGCGGCGGTGTCGTCGCCATCGGCGTCGGCGTAGAGGGCGGCCTCGGATGCTGCCGGGGTCTCGGCGAGGCCGCGGGCGGTGCCGCCGGGGTGCGCCGGAAGGCTGGCCCCACCTGCGGCGAGCGTGGCGCCGTGCGCGTCCGCCCAGTAGTAGGGCACGATGCGAAGTCCGTCGCGCAGTGCGGTCAGGCCTGCCGCCACCCTCCCCGCAAGCTTCGAGAAGTCCGGTTCGCGTACCCCTGTGCCATGAATGAAGACGAGCGCCGTCATGTGCCCCCCGTGACACCCGTGCTGCCTTGTGTACGACTTCCGTTACGACGTCAAGTTACCAGTATCATAAGGAGGTTGGGGTCGAGCGCCTGTGCGAGGACCCTCCGTCGTTGGCCGAGCCCCGGCCTCACCAGTGGACACAGGGGGACTCCGTGAGCCCTGACTCGATGGTCATGCACTTCGTGGGTGCCTCGGCCCTGATTCTGGTGGCCGCGCACGGCGCCGGGTGGCTGGCCCGGCGACTGAAGCAGCCGTACATCGTGGGGCAGTTGACGGCGGGCATAGCTCTCGGTCCGTCCTTGCTCGGCAGTGTGGCGCCGGGCGCGTACGAGACCTTGTTCCCGGCGGGCCTGTCTCCGGCGCTGACCGGGTTCGCCCAGTTCTCCCTCGTGGTGTTCCTGTTCGCGGTGGGGTACGAGCTCGACCTCAAGGTCCTGGGTGACCGGGCGAGCACGGCGGTGAGCGTGGCGCTGGCGGCCTTCGTCGTGCCGATGGCGGTGGGCAGCGGCTGCGCACTGCTGTTCCGGGAGCAGCTGGCCGACCTGGGTATGCCACGGGACCTGAGCCCCAGCATGGTGGTGTTCGCCGGGATCGCCCTGTCGATAACGGCGGTGCCCGTGCTGACGGCGATAGTGCGGGAGAACGGTCTGTCCCGGACGGTGCCCGGCGTGGTGGCGGTGTCCGCGGCCGGCCTGCTCGACGTGATCGGATGGACGGTCCTGGCCGGGACCATGCTGAACGGAAATCACTCCGGGCCCGCGCTGGGCTGGCCGTGGCGGGCGCTGCTCGCTGCCGGCTTCATCGCGCTGATGCTGGTGGGGGCCCGCCCGCTGCTGCGCAGGCTGCTGTGGGGGACACGGACGCGGATGGAGCCCTCGCTGCGGCTGGCGCTACTCATCGGTTTCGCCCTCGGGTCGGCGTGGGTGACCCACTCCCTGGGACTGCACGTCATCTTCGGCGCGCTGCTCGCGGGGGTCGTGGTGCCGCGCGAGCAGGGCGGGACGCTGGACCCGGACCTGTTGCGGCCACTGCACGACGTCAGTTCGCTGTTGCTGCCGTTCTTCTTCGTCGTCTCGGGACAGTCCGTCGCGCTGAACAGCATGAACTCCACGGGGTGGGTCGCCCTGACCGTGGTGACGTTCCTGGCGGTCACCACGAAGATCGGCAGCGGGACGGTGGCAGGACGCCTGAGCGGACTGGACCGTGACGACGCGCGGACCGTGGGGGTACTGGTGAGCGCCCGGGGCCTGACCGAGCTGATCGCCCTCAACGCGGGTCTCCAGGCGGGTCTGCTGAGCGAACCCCTCTACACGGTCCTGGTCTTCATGGCCCTGCTCACGACCCTGCTCACCCAGCCACTGCTGCTCCTGGTCGACCGGCTCGCCGCACGCGAGGGGCGGGGCACCGAACGGCAGCAGATGGCGGACCGGGCAGCCGAGACCCCGGCCCTCCAACACCCCCAGGACGGAACCACGACGACACCGGTGGCGGACCTGGGCTGAACCGGCCCACGGGGTTCAGGGCACGGTCCGCGGACACGGACCCGGCTCACCGGGCCCGGCTCCGCGCGGCTCACCGAACCGCCGCGGTGACGGCGCCGAACGCGTCGTAGAGCAGCCGTCCGAAACGAGCGGGCGGTCCCCCGAACCCCGATACGACCGGCTGACGAGCCCGAACCGTCGGCCACCCGCCCCGGCCGGGGCACGCGGCGGTGGAGCCCGGTCCGCCTCGCCGACCGGGCCGACCGGCCCGCGACATGGCCCAGACCCGAACGGCCCGAGCGGGACACCCTCGACACAGCCGGACCAGGACGCAGGACGCGGGAGCCCACGAAACGCCCCGCCCCAGCCCAGCCGGACCGCGCCCTTCGGGCGACCCGCCCGTCGGCGTGACTACAGCGGCATCGGGGCCATGTCGCACTCGATGCGGCGGCGGTGCCGGGCCGCGAGCAGCCACGGGTGGTCCACGCGGACCACCCGGGTGAGCCCCTCCACGGCCTTGCGCTGCACATCTTCGGCCTCGGGCCCGCGGCCCAAGCCGCGCAGGTCGAGCGCGAGGTTCGCGGTGCACGACAGGGTCAGCGGGTGGTCCTCACCCGCGACCTCCTTCAGCAGCGGCACGTTGGCGTCGTCGATCCGGTGCGCCCGCTCGAAGTCCAGGCGGGCATAGGCCGTGTTGGCCTGGCCGATGGCGACAGTCAGCGTGGTGATGTGCCGCGGCCCGACCGTCTCCTTCAGTCGCTCGGCCGCCTCGTCCTCCAGATCCCCGGCGGCCTCGAGCGAGCCCAGCGCCCGCAGCGTCGCGGCGAGATTGGCCTTGGCCAGCAGCGTGTAGGCGTGCTCGTCGCCGAGGCGTGCGGCGTAGCGCGCCGCGGCGTCCTCACCCTGCGTGCGGGCGTTGTCGAGGTCGCCGGCGAGGCGCAGGTCGACGGAGTAGTTGAGCGCCGTGGACACGGAGTCGAAGTGGTCGGCCCCGTACCGTGCGACGAAGCGCCGCAGCGTCTCCTCGGAGAGCTTCGCGGCCTCGGCGAGGGCCCCGTCACGGCGTCGGCAGACGGCTAGGTTGCGGCCGATGCGCAAGGTCAGCGGGTGTTCCTCACCGAGCGCGGTCCGGGCCCGCCGGTAGGCGTCCTCCTGGAAGTCGCGCGCGCCGGGATAGTCGCCGTTCTCCCGCATGTCGATGGAGAGGGCGTTGAGGGAGTTGAGGGTGAAGAAGCTCGCGGAGCCGAACATCTGGTCGCGCAGCCGGGCGTTCTCCTGGTCCATCGCCAGCGCGTCACCGAACTGGCCGCACAGACGCAGATCGACGCCGAGGCTGTGGGCGGCACGCAGTGTCGTGGGGTCCTCCAGCCCGAACTGGGGACGCGCCAGCTCCGTGGCCTCCCGCCCCAGATCCCGGGCCTCCTGGAACCTTCCCTGGTAGCGGCGGGCGTCCGCCATCTCGCACAGGGAGTCGATCATCTCCTCGGCCTCGACGTCGATACGACGGGAGACCTCCAGCGCCTTCTCGGTGAGCGGGATGGACTCGGCGACCTGCCCGATCTGGCGCAGCAGGAAGGAGAACCTCTTCGACATGCGGATGACGTAGAGGTCGTCCTCGCCGGAGGCCGCGAGCCAGGCGTTCCAGGCCTGCCGGCCGAGGTTCGCGGCACCGGTGTGGTCACCCCAGTAGTAGAGGAACAGCACCGTGTCGTAGACCAGTTCGCGCACCCAGTCGTCGGTGCTGGTCACCGCCTGCGAGGCGAGGACGTGCGGCAGCAGCTCCTGGTAGGCGCGCCATTCCAGGGACGAGGCGTAGATGCCGGGTTTGGCGGCCGACAGCAGCTGGTGGGCGGCGCCCCGCATGCTCTCCCGCTCCTGCTGCCCCAGCTTGGCCAGGAGCACCGTCTGCAGCAGGCGGTGCATCTGCAGGGTGTCGGAGCGCGGGTCCACCTTCACCAGGGAGAACTGGCTGAGGTCACGGATGGCACGGTTCAGTTTGATCGACTCGCGCAGCAGTGGGTCGACGTCGGGCGTGATGCTGACGCCCCGGCTGCCGCGCAGCACGGACCGCGGGATGGGCTCGGGAGCCATACTCGCGCAGATGTCGAGGAGTTGCCGGGCACCGGGGTTGCTCTCCGCGATCCGGGTCAGCGAGATGTCCCACGCGGCCGCCACCGACGTCGGGTAGTCCGGGGTGGTGTCGAGTTCGAGGATCTCCAGGCTGCGCTGCCGCAGCAGGTCGAGGTACTCCTCGACCAGCATGCCGGTGACGGCACGCCACGCGCCCGCCTGCTCCACCGCCAGCGGCAGGTCCCCCAGCGCCTCGGCGAGCCGGTCGGCGTCCTCGGGCTCCAGGTCGGGGGAGCGCCTCTGGAGCAGCTCGACGGACTCCTCGCGCTCGAAGACGTTCACCGGCAGCGGGGTGGCCACCCGCTCCCAGGCCCGGTTGCGGGAGGTGACGATGACCTTCCCCGGGCCGTTGGGCGGGAAGTACTTGCGCGCCACATCGATGTCCTCGGCATTGTCGAAGACAAGCAGCCAGTTGTCGTACGGCGCCCCGGTGCGCAGCGCCTCCAGGACGGCGGGCACGGCGGTGTTGGCCGTCGGGGTGCCCACACTCTCCTGGCTCATGGGGGCCACGCCCAGCTGGGCGGCGAGGGTACTGAGCGCGGCGAGGATGAGGCTCTCGCGCTCGGCGGGGATCCAGCAGATCACCTTGTAGTCCTGCTGGTGGGTGTAGATGTACTCGAGCGCCAGCTGCGACTTCCCGACGCCGCCCAGTCCGTGCAGCGCGTGCGGCAGCACGGCCGCGGTGTCCTGGGCGCCGAGCTGCTCCTCCACGGCCCTCAGCAGCGCCTGCCGGCCGACGAACGAGGTGTTCCGGAGCGGAACGTTCACCATGATGGCGGGCGTCCTGGTCGTGGTGCTCGTCATGAGCTGCTCGTCCTCCGAGGCATTGGGTCGGGTCTCGTCGATTACCTGGCTCGGCACGGATTCTCCAGTTTCGTCGTAATTGTCCGACGCTGGATCACTGCCCTTTCCCTCGGGCGATCCCCCGCCCTCCGGCTGGTTCACCTCTGTGGGTGTACCGGCCGGGGGACCGACGGCCACCCGTTCGGTCGTGCCGGTGCCGAGCCGGGGAAGGTTGGGCTCTATGCGCTTCGCGCGTTCGGAGTACGGCCCCGACAACGCGCGCATCACCGCGAGTTCACTGCGTGCCCAGCCGTGTTCCGCCGGGTCGGGCAGCCGGGCGCCGAGCGGGTCCTGCAGGGCGGCGCGCAGCGCGACCCCCCGCGCCCCGGCCGCGGGCAGCTCGCCCACCACGCTGACGGTGCGGGCGAGTTGGCTGCGGGTGGTGGTCGCGAGCAGCGCCTCGCGAACTCCGTCGGCGAACTCCGGACGCCCCTGGCCGCCGCTGTCCCAGTCGATCAGGCCGCCCATCAGGATCTCGGCGAGATGGTCGGGGCCGGTCTCCGGCATGGTGCGTCGGCGCAGCTGTTCCATGAGGTCGAACTCGAAGGGAACGGCGGCAAGTTGGGTGGCGAGTCGGCGCGCGGCCGGGGTGGCGAGGGTGAAGAAGCGGCGGACTGCGGCGGTTGCGGCGCGCGGGAAGCGCGGGGCGCGCAGTCCGGGCGCCGGGGCGCCTTTGGTGAGGGTGCCGGCCAGCACGACGGGCAGCGAGCGGCGTACTCCGCGCTCCCCGGTGACGAGGTCGGCCCAGGCCGCGATGGAGCCGGCCTTCAGGGACAGGACCGGTACCGGAACGGAGCCGTCGCCGGTGGCGGGCAGCGGCCGCAGCGGGTCCGGGCCGGCGGGCGGGGCCCAGTGCGCCAGGCCGTCGTTGGGGGCGCCGAAACCACCGGCCTCCAGGACCGCCTGGTACGGGTAGAGGGAGGAGCGGTGACGCAGATGCGGCGGCAGCAGGTGGACGAGGGCGGTGGGGCCGGCGTGGGCGAGCCGGCCGAGCAGGTCGTCGGCGGCGGATGCGGCCCAGCCGTGGGCGAGTCCGTCGGTGACGACGAGGAAGACGCGACCGCCGCGTCCGTCGAGGAGTTCGGCGGGGTCCGCGGCGGCGCGGCCGGTGGTCCAGCGCAGGGTGGCGGCGCCGGTGCGGGGCACGTTGACGCGGACCGTGCGCACCCCCCTGAAGGCGCCGCTGTGTTCGGCGGCCTCGGCGAGCCGGGCCGCGGCGTCCTCCCAGATCCGCATGGTGGGCGCGTCGTCGATGAGCAGCACCAGGTCGAAGGCGGACGTGCGGGCCGGGCGGAGGAAGGGCAGCCACATGCCGTCGACGACTCCCTGCTCGGCGGTGGTGTCCTCGTCGAGTTCGAGGGTGTCGCGGGAGGGGATCCGCCGGGCCAGCCGGTGCAGGGCGCGCGCGAGCAGGGCGGTGGCCCGGCCCGGCCCGTGCTGGGGCCGGTCGTCGGCGGGCAGCAGCGGGCGTCCGACGTGCAGCGCGTAGGGACCTTCGGGGTGAGGTAACAACTGGGCCGGTGCCGCCGGTCCGCCAGGGGCGTCGCTCGGCGCCGGGCCGGGCCGGCGTGTGCTGTCCGGGGCCGGGATCCGCGCACCGGGTGTCCGGTCGTCCGTGGGGTCGGCGCGGGGTGGCCGCGTCAGACGTACGGCATCGGTGTCGGGGACGGGTGGGGCCGCGGGGGGCTCCCCGTCGGCCGGGGTCGGGGGCGGGGGCTGGCCCGGGGGTCGTGCGTCCTCGGGGTCCCTGGTTGGTTCGGGGGCCGGGCCCGGGTGCCGACCGGGTACCGGGCGGCCGTGGCGGGACCAGTACGCGGCGAGCCACACCGCGTCGGCGACCTCCTGCCAGCGTGGTGCCGCTTGTTCCTCGGCGTGCGGGCCATTGCGGGCCGGTGCGGTCTGCTCCAGGTCGGCGGGGAGCCGCGCTCCGTGCTCACGCCCGTACTCGACGGACTCGTGGAACGCCGAAGGAGGCGACGACCCCGATACGGGACCTCCGTCGCCGAGCCTGGACGCACGCTCCCTGGGAAAGCCGGTCATTCAGCGGCCCTTCGCGAGGTCGCGGAGCAGCATTTCCACGAGCTTACGCCCGTCACCATGGACCTGGAAACCACCCGCGGTAGTCATCTGGACAGCGTTGAGTAGCTGGTCCAGTGAGTGTGTACCGCCGGCCTGGACCTGCTGTACGAACAGCTCAACCAGGTCCTCCGTGCTCTCCGGGCGGGTGCCCAGGTGTCCCTCCACCATGGCCAGAAGCTGTTCGCGGGTGGGTGTGCGCATCTCCAGTGGCAGGCAGCGCCGACGGAAGGCGGCCGGAAACTCGCGTTCTCCGTTGCTGGTGATCACCACGACGGGGAACTCCCGGCACTCGACCCGTCCGCCGTCCACCGTGGCGCGGCCGGAGGGGTCGCTGTTGTGGACGCGCGCGGTGTCCGCGGCGTCACGCACCAGTTCCGGGACGTCATAGCTTCCGTTCTCCAGGACGTGCAGCAGGTCGTTCGGCAGGTCGATGTCGCTCTTGTCGAGCTCGTCGACGAGAAGCACACGGGGACGATCGTAGGGCAGCAGCGCGGTCCCGAGGGGCCCCAGGGTGATGAAGTCGCCGAGGACCGGGGGAAGTTGACGATCACTTGACTCGGGAGCGGAGTTGACGTCCGCCTCCGGCGCGTTCCGCAGGCCGGCCTGCCAGGCGGCTATGGCCTGGGCACGCCCCATCGCGTCGTGCACGTACAGGCCGTCCCGCAGCGTCGTACGGCTGACGATGTTCCACTCCAGGACCCGGCCCAGGCCCAGTTCCCGGGATATCAGGTAGGCCAGGGTCGACTTTCCGACGCCGGGCGGGCCG
The DNA here is from genome assembly GCF_045041235.1 of Streptomyces sp. NBC_00076. Classification (NCBI taxonomy): domain Bacteria; kingdom Bacillati; phylum Actinomycetota; class Actinomycetes; order Kitasatosporales; family Streptomycetaceae; genus Streptomyces; species Streptomyces sp. NBC_00076. The sequence continues at coordinate 7,958,512 of NZ_CP108242.1, read as the reverse complement.
GTGATCAGCAGTGGCCGGCGCAGCAGCAGGGCGGCGTTGACGGTGTCGATCTCGTCCTGGCCGAGCTGGAGGGTGATGTCGTGCGGGCCCAGGCGGCGCTGGGCGGCCTCGGGGTCGTCCGGCGGGGCGGGCTGGGCGGGGGCGCCGCGGAACCGGCGCCAGGGCGGGGGCTCCGGCAGCCGGGGCGGGACGGCGGGGGCGTTGCCGGTGGCGTGGAAGACGCGCCAGCCGTTCGGGGACGTCTGCTCCTGCGCGCTCATGCCGGTGCCTCCTCGCCGGCGAGGTCGCCGGGGTCGATGTCAACGAGTCGGGTGGGGTCGTCCCAGAGGAAGCCGATGTTGCGGCCGAGGAACCGTGCAGGTCCCTGCGTGTGCAATTCGGCGTTCTGTCGCAGCCGGTGAATGGCGATCGGGATCTGCGCGGGCGTCGGCACAGCGGCGAACACGGCGGTCACCACCTCTCGGCGTTCCTCGTCGAAAACCCCTCTGCGGTCCCAGACCGCCAACCCGATCCCCTCGGCGATGGCGGCCTTGAGCGCCTCCATGGCCAGACGGTCGGCCGGGGCGTCCAGCACCACGGCCGTATGTCTGTTCTCCCCAGCGAGCACCGCCTGCCATGCGTTCAGGCGCGGACCGTCCGGTTCACTCCAGCCGTGCACCGTGACCCCGTGCTGCCGCAGCGTGCGCCAACGCTCCCGCCACTGCTCCCGCACCTGCGCGTCGTCGCTGCGCATGCGCTCCAGGCTCCGCAGGTGCACCCCGTACTTCAGGCCGAGCGGCATCGGCAGTCCGTCGCCGATCCGGTGCGTCAGACCGGCCACGTCGTGGTTCAGCAGCTCGTACGGCAGGACGAACTCGATGTACGGCGGCGGCTGGACGCGTCCGCCCGGCTCCGGCTCACGCGGGGCGACCCAGAGCCGGGCGCCCTGTCGCAGTGCCTGGTCGACGGCCGCTTCGAGGTCGTCGAGGGTGGTGGTGGACGGTGCGCCGGGCTGGGGGTTCCAGTGGCCGGGCACGGTGTTCAGCCAGGGGCGCACGACGACCTCGCCGCTGCCGTCCCGGGCGGGTTCGACGGCGATGATCAGACAGCGCGGAATGTCGGGGTCGCTCACCGCCTCGGCGCGCGCGCCCCGGCGCCGGTCCAGTTCCTCGGTCAGGGCGGCGCGGGCGGCCCAGTCGTCGACCCAGCCGGCCAGGGCGGCGCGGTGCGCGGGGGTGGCGGCCAGGCGGGCCGCGCGGTCCATCAGGAGGACCGCGGGCGGCAGGCCGTCGGGCTGGGTGTTCCACTCCAGGAGGTGCGATAACAGCTGGTCGGGGGCCAGGCCGAGGGGCAGGTCGAGGCCGTTCAACTCCTCGACGAGGTCGTCCCTGACCCGGCTCGCGGGCAGCTCGCCCTTGGCCAGGACGGCGCGGGCGCTGTTCTCGTCGTCACGGCTGAGCGGTCCGGGCGGGTCCCACGGCAGGTCGGGCACGACGGGCGCTTCCGGGGCGATCAGCCGGTCGAGTTCGTCGCCCGCCGGGGTGCCTTCGAGGATGCGGACCACGTCGACGAGTACGTGTTCGCCGCCCGCCACGTTCAGCGCGGCGCGCACCAGGGCGGCCACGTCCTCGCGCTGGCGGACACCGCGCAGGTCGACCGGCCGGCCGAGCTGTTCCGCGAGGATGGCGGCGAACTGGATGCGCGCCTGGGCGTCCTCCGTGCAGCTCAGTTCGCACAGGCCGTCGGTCAGCTCGACCATGACCTGGAGTCCCCGCGGGCGCACGGCATCGTCGACGAGCTTGTCCAACCCCGTGCCTGTCTCCACCGACTGTCCCCCATGAGCCGGTATGCCTGCCTGACCGACCTGCGAAGTTAGCACGGCGACCGGCGGTTCACCAGGGACAAGTGAGATCGCGGGGCGCGAAGTCCGGCCGTGCGCCCCCGGCGGGGCAACTCGGCCGGAAATCGATCCTCGGGCCCCCGCGCGGGGCCCGGCGGTGGGCTACAGCCGCGGGTCGACCGGCTCCGACTCCAGCGCCAGCACACCGAACACCGCCTCGTGCACCCGCCACAGCGGCTCGCCCTCGGCCAGCCGGTCGAGCGCCTCCAGACCGAGCGCGTACTCACGGATCGCGAGCGAGCGCTTGTGATTCAGGAAGCGGCCGCGGAGCCGGGCGAGGTTGTCCGGGCGGGTGTACTCCGGACCGTAGATGATCCTGAGGTACTCGCGGCCGCGGCACTTGACGCCGGGCTGCACCAGGCGGCCCTCCGCGCCGCGCACGACGGCACCCACCGGTTTGACGACCATGCCCTCGCCGCCGCGTCCGGTCATCTCCAGCCACCAGTCGACACCGGCCTGTACCGACTCCGGGTCACCGGTGTCGACGTACAGGCGACGGGTCGTCTGCAGCAGGCCGCTCGCGTCGTGCTTCACCAGTCGGTCGAGGAGGGCGAGTTGCTCGTCGTGCGGCAGGGCGGCGAGGCTGCGGCCCTGGACGGCGAGGAGCTGGAACGGGGCCAGGCGTACGCCGTCCAGGCCGTCCGTGGTCCAGCAGTAGCGGCGGTAGGCGTCCGTGAACGCCGAGGCCGCGTCTGCTCGTTCGCGCTGGCGGGTCAGCAGGTCCGAGACGTCCACGCCTCGCGCCGCCGCGCCCTCGAGGGCGGCCAGCGCGCCGGGGAAGACCGCTCCGGCGGCGGCGCCGACAGCCGCGTACTGACCGCGCAGCAACCCCATGGCCTTCAGCGACCACGGCATCAGCTCGGCGTCCAACAGGAGCCAGTCCGTGTCGAGTTCGGCCCACAGGCCGGCCTCGTCGATCGCCGTGCGGACCCGGCCCAGGATCTCCTCCGTGGCCGACTCGTCGTCGAAGAAGGGACGACCGGTGCGGGTGTACAGCGCCCCGGTGGTCCCTGTCCCGACGCCGAACCGCTTCTGGGCGGTCGCGGCGTCCCGGCACACCAGCACCACGGCCCGCGAGCCCATGTGCTTCTCCTCGCACACGACCCGCGCGACGCCGTCCTCCTGGTACTGCGCGAAGGCCTCGACCGGGTGCTCCAGGTAGCCCTCGACGCGGGAGGTGGCCGTCGGGGCCATGGTCGGCGGCAGGTACGGCAGCAGGCGCGGGTCGACCGCGAAGCGGCTCATGACCTCCAGGGCGGCCGCCGCGTTCTCCTCGCGGATGGCGACGCGGCCCTGGTGCCGGGTCTCGACGACCCGGCGGCCGTGCACGTCCGCGAGGTCGAGCGGACGTCCGTCCTGCCCGCCGGGCGCCTCGGCCCGCAGCGGCCTGGCCGGCTCGTACCAGACCCGCTCCGCCGGTACGTCGACCAGCTCTCGCTCCGGCCAGCGCAGCGCGGTCAGCTTGCCGCCGAAGACGGCGCCGGTGTCCAGGCAGATGGTGTTGTTGAGCCAACTGGCTTCCGGAACCGGGGTGTGCCCGTAGACGACCGCCGCCCGGCCCCGGTAGTCCTCCGCCCACGGGTAGCGCACCGGCAGCCCGAACTCGTCGGTCTCCCTGGTCGTGTCGCCGTACAGGGCGTGCGAGCGGACCCGGCCCGAGGTGCGGCCGTGGTACTTCTCCGGCAGTCCGGCGTGGCAGACGACCAGCTTGCCGCCGTCGAGGACGTAGTGGCTGACGAGGCCGTCGATGAACTCCCGTACCTGCCCGCGGAACTCCTCGGTCTGTCCCTCCATCTGCTCGATGGTCTCGGCGAGCCCGTGGGTGTGCTGGACCTTGCGGCCCCTGAGGTGACGCCCGTACTTGTTCTCGTGGTTGCCCGGCACGCACAGGGCGTTGCCCGAGGCGACCATCGACATCACCCGGCGCAGCACGCCCGGGCTGTCCGGGCCGCGGTCGACGAGGTCGCCGACGAAGACCGCGGTACGGCCCTGCGGGTGGACGCCGTCGACGTAGCCCAGCTTGCCCAGCAGCAACTCCAGTTCGGACGCGCAGCCGTGGATGTCGCCGACGATGTCGAAGGGGCCGGTGAGGTGGGTCAGGTCGTTGAAGCGCTTCTCGGTGACGACGGTGGCGGTCTCGACGTCCTCGACGCCGCGCAGGACGTGCACCTTGCGGAAGCCCTCACGCTCCAAGTGCCTGAGCGAGCGCCGCAGTTCACGGGTGTGCCGCTGGATGACCCGCCGAGGCATGTCGGCACGGTCGTCGCGGGTCGCGTTGCGCTCGGCGCACACCTCCTCAGGGACGTCGAGCACGATGGCGATGGGCAGCACGTCGTACTGCTTGGCCAGGTCGATCAGCTGGCGCCGGGCGTCCTGCTGCACGCTGGTGGCGTCCACGACGGTCCGGCGGCCTGCCGCCAGGCGCTTGCCCGCGATGTAGTGCAGGACGTCGAAGGCGTCCCGGGTCGCGCTCTGGTCGTTCTCGTCGTCGGAGACCAGACCGCGGCAGAAGTCCGAGGAGATCACCTCGGTCGGCTTGAAGTGCCGCCGGGCGAAGGTCGACTTGCCGGAGCCGGAGGCACCGATCAGGACGACGAGGGAGAGGTCGGTGACGGGGAGGACCCGCCCCTGGTTCCGCGAAACCTGGGTGTCGGTCATGCCGCCTTCGCCTCCTTCTCGTTCACGTTCCTGATACTGAACACGGCCATCTGGGTCGGTGGTCCCACCTCGGGGTCGTCCGGTCCGATCGGCACGAACCCCACGTCGTAGCCGTGCCGTTCGGCCACCGTGTCCGCCCAGGACCGGAACTCGGCGCGGGTCCACTCGAAGCGGTGGTCGCCGTGCCGGACGTGGCCCGCCGGGAGGCTCTCCCAACGGACGTTGTACTCGACGTTCGGGGTGGTCACCAGGACCGTGCGCGGACGGGCCGCGCCGAACACGGCGTACTCCAGGGCGGGCAGCCGGGGCAGGTCGAGGTGCTCGACGACCTCGCTGAGCACGGCGGCGTCGTATCCCTTGAGCCGGTTGTCGGTGTAGGCCAGCGAGCCCTGGAGGAGCTGCACGCGCGAGGCCTGACGCTCCCCCATGCGGTCCAGCTTCAGTCGCCGGGAGGCGATGGTGAGGGCCCGCATCGACACGTCGACGCCGACGATCTCGGTGAACCGCGGGTCCTTGAGCAGCGTCTGCACCAACTGGCCCTGCCCGCATCCGAGGTCGAGGACTCGGGCGGCACCCGACTCCTTGAGCGCTGCGACGATGGCGTCCCGGCGCTGCACCGCGAGCGGGGTCGGCTTCTCCTCGGCCTCGGTCTCCGCCTCGACGGCGTTGTCGATCTCCTCGACCTCGCTGTCGTCGGCCTCGGCCAGCCGCACCAGTTCCAGTCGCTCCATCGCTTCCCGGGTCAGCGACCAGCGGCGGGACAGGTATCGGCTGGTGATCAGCTTCTGCTCCGGGTGCTCGGGCAGCCAGCCCTCGCCGGCCCGCAGCAGTTTGTCGACCTCGTCGGGCGCCACCCAGTAGTGCTTGGCGTCGTCGAGCACGGGCAGCAGGACGTACAGGTGTCGCAGCCCCTCGGCGAGGGTCAGCGTCCGGGACTCCAGTTCGAGACGCACGTACCGCGAGTCGCCCCACTCCGGGAACGCGCTGTCCAGGGCCACCGGTTCGACGGTCGCCGTCCAGCCGAGCGGCTCGAAGAGACGTCGTACCAGCTCCGGGCCGCCTCGGGCGGGCAGCGCGGGTACCTCGATGCGCAGCGGCAACGGCTGCGCGGCACGCTCGGGCCGGGCGTTGCACACGCCTCGCATCGCGCTGGAGAACACGGCGCTCAGCGCCACGGCGAGCAGCGAGGAGGCGGCGTAGGGGCGGTCGTTGACGTACTGCGCGAGCGCCGCGTCGGGGGCGCCGCCGCGCCCCTTGCCCTTGCCGCGCCGGACCAGTGCCACCGCGTCGACCTCCAGCAGCAGCGCCGCCGTGCAGCGCTCGGCGTCCGCCTCGGGATAGAGGACGTGCGCCCTGCCGTAGGACGTGGAGAACGCCTGCGCCTTCTCGGGATGCTTGTGCAGCAGGTAGCCGAGGTCGGTGGCGGGGCGTTCGGGAGTGCCGGTGGTACTGATCGTCAGGAACATGCGGAGGGCCTCTCCGGCCGGTGGACGTGGTGGTGCCTTACGTGCGAAAGCCCCCAGGGACGGTGCTCCCGAGGGCTCGGCACGACGACCGTCATACGATCCCACACCCCTGCCGACCGGCGCGTTCGTTTATTCGGGTCGGTCCTCCTCCGCCCGCCAGGGGCCGACTCCCAGCTTCCCGGTGGTCCCGAGGTCGAGGTGGGGTGACACCGTGACGGGCGGTGCGCCGGTCCGCGCCCGGACCCTGACATGGGGAACATCCACGGCGGTGCCGGCCTCGACTGTGTTGCGCCACACCAGACTGGCCCGCGCCCGGTCGCCCGGTTTCAGGGTCACGGGCCGGGGCGGCTCGTCGATCCCGGTCACCGCGGTGGTGATGCCGCCGCTGCCCCGGAGGATCCGCACGCCGTCGACCGGCTCGCGGTCGTCGTCGAGGAGGGTCAGCCGCGGGTAGCCGTCGACCTGGTAGGCGCTGGTTCCGCAGTTCTCCAGCCACAGCCCCACCACCCGCAGCCCCATGGCCGCGTCGCCCCGGTCGGCCGTGACCCGGATCCCGGACCGCGGGCAGTCACCGGGTTCGGCCGGTGCCTCGGCGGCGGGGACGCTGGTGACCTCGGCGACGCGCACCCGGGTGACGTCAGCCGTCCCCGGAGCCGGGGGCGGCATGTCGACCGTCCCCCGCACGGTGCGGCCGGGGCCGACGTCCCGCACGGTCTGGTGCAGGTTGGTCATCACCTCGCCGGTGGCGGTGGTGAAGTCGAACAGGACGGTGTACGTCAGCGTCTCGGTGCTGTCGTTGGTGACCTCGTAGGCGGCGGAGACCCCGGCCGCGCCGGTGGGAGACGGGAGGGTCAGACCTGTGATCCGGACGCCGTCCGTTCCCGGATCGGTGACGGGGACCGGGGACGACATACCGTTTCCGCCGCCCTGGGAACCGGCGCGTTCCGATCCGCAGCCGGTCACCAGCAGGGCGACGGCGGCGAGGGCGGGCAGAAGTGAGGTGGCTCTTCGCATCTGTCCACCTCATCAGCACCTGGATCGCCCCGCCGTGGCGGAGGCCATAGTTCCGGTCACAGGCCTGTCACGGTGACCTCTACGGCCTACGACAGCTGCGACTGCACCTGGGACGAGATCAGCTCCAGGTGGTCCAGGTCGGAGAGGTCGAGGATCTGGAGGTAGATCCGCTCGGAGCCGGCCTCGGCGTGGCGGCCGATCCGCTCGACGACCTCGGCCGGGGTGCCCGCCAGGCCGTTGGCCTTGAGCTCGTCGACCTCGCGGCCGATCGCGGCGGCACGGCGGGCGACCTCGGCGTCGTCCTTGCCGACGCAGGCGACGAGGGCGTTGGAGTAGGTGATCTCGTCGGCGCCGCGGCCGGCCTCCTCGGCGGCGGCACGGACCCGGTCGAACTGGCGCCTGCTGTCCTCGACCGAGCCGAACGGCATGTTGAACTCGTCGGCGTAGCGGGCGGCCAGTCGCGGGGTACGGGTGGCGCCCTGGCCGCCGATGAGGACGGGCACCTTGCGCTGCGCGGGCTTCGGCAGCGCGGGCGAGTCCTTGAGGTCGTAGTACGTGCCGTGGAAGTCGAAGGTGGAGCCGGGCTCCGTCGCCCACAGGCCGGTGACGATCGCCAGCTGCTCCTCCAGACGGGCGATCTTCTCCTTCGGGAACGGTATGCCGTACGCCGCGTGCTCCTCCTCGAACCAGCCGGCGCCCAGGCCCAGTTCGACGCGACCGCCCGACATCTGGTCGACCTGCGCGACCTGGATGGCGAGCACGCCGGGCAGCCGGAAGGTGCCCGCGGTCATCAGCGTGCCGAGGCGGATGCGCTTGGTCTCGCGGGCCAGGCCGGCGAGGGTGATCCAGGCGTCGGTGGGGCCGGGCAGGCCGTCCCCGTCACCCATCCTCAGATAGTGGTCGGAACGGAAGATCTGGTCTGATTGCTACCTCAGTGTATCGCATGCTCTGACCTGCGGAAACGAAGAAGCCCCGCCCACTGCCACGGTGAAAGCAGTGAACGGGGCTTCATCCGCCCGAGCCCCTTGCGGTTGGGGATCGGCACCTCGGGCGGGACTCCTCGCCAGGCCGAAGGAGCCACGGCCACTTGCGAGGAGGGTCATCAGAGCAGAGACCCCGCCCATCCTCCACGGGGGTAGAGGACGGACGGGGCACCGCTACCGCCCCGGGCAGTCCGTGACGTTACGGACTCCACCGACGGGCGGCGCCTCGTCCCCTAGCAACGAGGAGCATGGGGACGAGAAGTTCACCTCTAGCGGTCGTCCGCTTGGCTGTCTGCGGCGCCGTGTTCCAGCGGGCAGACGTCCGACACACCCAGCGGGATCATCTGTTGCGTCGGATGCGCAGGACAGTGCCGGCGACCCCGGAACGTGTCCATCAGGAGATCCTCCTCCGCAAGATCACGTGTGGTGGGAACGCGGTTGCGACTGCTAGAGGCCATGGTTCGTCTCCTAGTCGTTCTCGGACGGAGTGGGCGGGTCATCGTCCGGCTTCGGCACGGGCGGCCACGTCCAGACGGTTCCAAGCTTGCTGAGCATTGGTTACCTCCTCTACTCGTCTGCCGACTTCGGTCAAAGTCGGTCAGCGGACTTGCAGACCTTGCGTTTCGGACGCGAGCAGGAACCGGGAGAGGCCGACCTCACTCGACTCACCGGCCCCTGCCGCGCCCACCGCGCGCCAACGCCACAGGGCGTCAGGGCGCGGGCTCAGGGGGTACTTCTCTTCGGCGTAAGTCGCCAACTCGACGTACTGACAGTGCGGAACGTGTCGTGACCGGGACGCTCGGTGTGGTGCCCCTCCGCCCACTCCTGAGCGCTGCTGTCGTCCGCACTGTGGGCCAGGCAGCGGGCGCATTCGATGAACTGATTGACAGGAATCCCGGAGGGCTTGAGCGTCATGGTCGGCGCCATGGGCAGGATCGTCATGAGGGCTTCCTGTCCTCGTCACGCCACCGGATCCGCCTTGACGTCAGTACCTCGCTGCTCAGATCTTCGTCCGTCGCCACGCGGCACCACTTGGAGTGCACGTCCCACTCTCGTCCGCCACCCTGGGGGCGCAGGTAGTACCGCCCTGCGTATTCGTATTGGAATTTTCCGATAACGCTCTTGGTGGTGTCGACGATGGGGGTTCCGACGGCAGGCAGCCCCTCCGAGTCAGCCCCCGCCATGCTGCCTCCTCTGATGGCGCTTCAGCATGACGACCACATCCGACGCTCTCGAAAGGTCATACTCGGGGCTCTTGGGGTTCGTAGCCCTTTTCCACTCCGCAGCACGGGCGGCGCAATCGTCACACCCGGGCGTCGGCTCTGGAGTGGCACACGTCGGATTCGGGGGATGCACGACCCTCGTCCTTCGCCTTAATGCCACCTCTGCACCTCCCTCACTGGATACAGGCACATAGCAGTACAGCGCCGTCCCGACGCGTATCGTCACTTGCTGTGCGCGGAATGGCACTGCCAGTGTGGCGACTGTTCAGCCGGAATTGCAAGCGAAGCGCGCAGATCTGCAAAATTGCAGTCGGAGTGCTTCGATGGCTCGATGGCTGTGGAAAGCTGTAGCCACGAGACGCGCCGGGCGTCGAGAATGGGCATCCGAGGGGGTGACGATGGCTGAACCGACAGTTCGAACGCGAAGGCTGGGCTCGGAATTGCGCCGGCTCAGGGTGGCGTCAGGGTTGAAGCTGGACGACGTGTCAGAGCGCGTCAACCTCCCGCCGTCGAAGATCAGTCGTGTCGAGAAGGCATTTCTCGGTATCAAGCCGGACGACCTGAGCCGCCTGCTCGACGTCTACGGCGTAGACGACCTGGAGAAGCGGGATGCGCTCCAGTCGTTCGCCCGCCACGGCCGTACCCGCGGATGGTGGCAGCCCTACCGCGACGTCATCTCACCCGCCTACGCCGATCTGATCAGCCTGGAGGCTGACGCGGCCGACATGCGGTCGTACGAGTCGACGCTCATCCCGGGACTCCTTCAGACGTCGGCGTACGCACGTGCGACCATCAGGGCGATCAACATGACGTCGACCGACGGTGAGGTTGACGCCCTCGTCGAAGTCCGCATGGCGCGTCAGTCCGTCCTCACTCGCCCGCAGCCTCTCCAGCTGTGGGCCGTCATCCACGAGGCTGCGCTCCGCCCGAGGGTGAAGAGCGCCCCGCAGGTGATGAGAGAGCAGCTTCAGAAGCTGCTAGACATTGCAAGGCTTCCGCACGTCTCGATACAGGTCCTGCCGCTCGACGCGCCACCCCACGTGGGCATGAGCGGTAGCTTCACGGTCGTCGGGTTCCCAGAGACGTCTGATCTTGACGTCGCTCTCCTGGAGCATCTGACGTCCGCTCTGTATGTCGAGGACGCTGCGGAAGTGAGTCGATACGGCACCGCGTTCGAGCATCTTCGCGCGGCAGCGCTGCCGTTCGACGAATCGGCCGACCTCATTGAACGATCTAAGGACAACATCAAATGACCAGGATCACCGACTCGTCCGCGCCAGGCTTCGAGTGGACGAAGTCGTCTTACAGCGGAGGCAACAACAACTGCATCGAGGTCGCTCACGGCGCCGTTCCCGCGGCTCTGCCCGTGCGTGACAGCAAGCGTCCCGCCGGGCCGGCGGTCGTCTTCGGTGACACCACGTGGGGTGTCTTCGTCGACGCCCTGAAGCGTGGCGACGTCGCCTAGTACAACGCAAAGAGCCCCCGCCGCGTGATGCGACGGGGGCTCTCTCATGGGGGGTGATGCTCGGGTGCCCTGTGCAGGGGCGGTTACACGCTGGCCTCTTCAGCATTGCCGCATCTAGGGGACTATGCCGCGAGTTAGGGAGCCAGGTCCCACGCTCGACGTTCGGCCATCTCCATCCGCAGCAGCACGCCACACCACGCGTCCGCCCGCCATCGCGACGGTTCCGTCTTTCGGAGCTTGACGTCAAGGTGTTCGTCGTGAACACCCCATCGGCGGACGATGCCACGCCAGACAGGGACGACGCGGTATCGAACGGGGTGGCACCGCCGGCCGCACTGTCCGGGCTCGTAACCCGTCTCCGTGGCCATTACCGTCCCTCCGCCTCTTGTCCGCGGCGGAGGAGCTGGACCCGGTCATGAAGGCCGTAGGTGTGCACCCAGTTGACGCCTCCGCGACGCCAGGTAACGACCACGCTGCGGCCGAACAGATTCAAGACGTCCGCAACCTCGATGTCATGCATGGCTGTGTCGAACATGACGTCGCCGACCCGCAAGTCTTCCGCATCGACGACCGGCGGGGCGTCGTCGGTGTTTTCCGTGGGCTGCGTCATCGTCCGTTCACCGGTCCTCGACGCATGAGGCACACGGACTCCCTCTCGTGCATCGTCGACGTCCATGTCTCGCCTGACTCCAGCATCCGCCACGTCACACGCAGGTACGGGGCGTCGGTGCGCTTCATCACCGCCGTGCACGTCGCCGTCTGGTCGTTGTCGTCTCCGCGGTAGTCGACAGACGGGCGGAGGACGTCACCGACGCGCAACTCCTCCGCAGGCACGTCCGGGTAGGTGTTCACGCCTGCCGCCCAATCCGCCTCGTCCGCCGCGCGAAGGAAAGCCGCCGCGATCTCCCGGGCCTGCGCGGGGGTGTGCCGCGTCCCACGACCGAACACGGACGTCTGGACACTGCTCTCACTGTCGAGCACGTACAGATCTTCGCCGTACTCGTCGGTAAACCTGGCTTCCATGACTTCCCCTCACGCCCCCACAGGGCGACGGTTGTTGATGACCTTGCGGGCCTCGTTCAGGTCGACGCGGACGGACCGCGGGTTGCCCGGCTCAAGGTAGAACTTACGGATCCGCGGGTTGTCGCCGTTCGCGGCACCTCGGACCGTCTCCGGCGCGACGCCGATGATTCCCGCAGCCTCCGCGTACGACACGAGTACGCGCGCAGGAGCCTCGTTCACGGGCTCCGGGTCCACTTCCTCCACCTCGTCCGCCTCAGGCTCTCCAGCGGGCTCCTGCGGCTCCTCCGCGTGTGTCTTGCGCGAGTGCACGAGTAGCGAGCCGCCAAGGAACGCGATCGCCGGCCAACCTGCGACGAGGACGCGCAGACCGACGGGGAGGTTGGCCAGGTTCAGGACGCCGGCCGTCGCGATGTTCGCCCCGAGGGAGGCCGCGAGGGAGACGAGGAACCACACCCACGGGGCCGCCTTCGACGAGCCGTCGTCGGTGCGGATCTGCTTCCAGGCCATGACCATCAGCAAGTCGACGCTGACCGGGTACGCCCAAGCCTTCCATCCGCCCTGCCCTGCGGCTTCCGCGATGTCGTGAATGTGGGCGAAGGAGAGGGCGGCAGCGATGACGGCCTGGATCAGGATCGGGTCCCGAAGCTTCTCTCTCATGGCTCCTTCAGTGTGCTTGTGGTGTGCGTGAGTTACGAGCGGAGCCCCCGCCACCGCAATTGGCAGGGGCTCCACGGGTGGTTCAGCGGTTCACGGCGTCCCAGATGGCGCGTCCGACGGTGCCCGGCTTCTGGCTCCCGCAGGCGGACCGCGTGGCGCCGAAGGTCTCGCCGTTCCGCTCAGACCAGTAGCAGACGAATGCCTCGGGGATCCAGGACTTCGCGCCCGGGGTACGGGGTTCGGCGGGCGTAATGGTGCCGACGATGTAGCGCTTGCCCTTGACGGTGACGATCCGGCGGCCCCTGCTGTCCGTCTCCACCTTGGCCGGCTCGTCGACCAGCTTCAGCGTGACCGCGCGGCCGTCCCGGTAGACGATGCTGTAGTCCGTCCGGTTGATCGACGACATGGTCCGGGTGGAACGCTCCCGGACCACCCGCCCCATCATCGCCTCGTTGATCTCCGCGAGTCCCTCCCCCCGGCTGACGATGGTGGTGACGCCGTTCTCAGTGCGCTCGTAGACCTTGTTCATGTCTGCTCCTCCGTCAGTGCCTTGCGTTGCTCCGACTATGACACAGTTATGTCGGCCACCACAACACCTAGCGACAAACGTTTTGCGCTCCTTCCGCAAGCAGCGCCACGAGTCGCCCACTCGGCAGTGTCACCACGTACCCGCCCCGGACCCTCGTCGTCTCGTGCCGGCGCCGGAGGGCCTGGCGGAGGAAATGACGATGCGCCACGTCGTCGATGACGGAGGACCTTCCGCACTCGAAGGTCAGTCGGTACATCACGCGGCATCCGCCACGGTGCGCGTGACCGTGATGGGCTTGTCAGCCGGCACGGTGGCGTCTCCCCCGCCCACGAAGCCGATGTGGACGTGCCCGTCGAACGAAGGCCAGGCGGGGCTGTCAGCCGTCCGCACGTGGCCGTGGAGGACGAAGACGTCCCCTCGTCTGATCTGACGGGCGGTGATGTGCTCTTCGATCTGAAAGGTCATGGCTCCTCCGTGTGTGACTCGCGAAACGGAGGAGCCCCCGCGACCGCAATTCGCAGGGGCTCCAAGGGTGGTTAGGCTGCGACGCTCACGGCCGCGGGGTTCTTCGCGATCACGTCGCGGATGGCCTTGACGGACGGGGCTCCGTGCGTCGCCGGGTTGTCCGGCGTCACGGCCGTGCCCTGCCCGAAGCGACGCGTCTTCCCGGGGGCACAGTCCCGCGAGTGCCACGTCAGGGAGTAGACCCAACGGTCACCCCGGTAGTTCTCGCGCTCCTCCTCGGGGACGAGGTGACCGACCTTGACGTTAAGGAACGGCTCCCCCGCGTACCCCAATGCGGTCCACGTGGCGGACGTCGCCCACCCGTGCGACTCCGCGAAGGACAGGAGGTCGGTCACAGCCTTCGGCGTGGAGTACCCCTCCGGCGGTACGGAGTACAGCGCGACGAGACGTGCGTTGGCGTCACGCAGCTCCTGCCGCTGCTCTTCCGTGCGCTCGGAAGGGTGGATGCGGCGGAGGCGCGACATGACGAGTTCGAGTCGCTCGCTCTCCGCTTCGGGAGTCTCGACAACCTCCGCCAGCGGCGTGACCTCAACTTCGGCGCTGATCGCCATGACCCCTCCTAGGGCTTCGAGGAACCGTGTGTCCCTCACGTGAATGACTATCGCACAGTTATGTCGACCACCACAACCCATGACCGCAAAACGTTTAGCGCTCCTCGATTTCGTCCTGCGGCACCGGTCCGCCGGCACGCTTCATGTCCTTGTGAAGCTGCTCGACGGCCGACTTGCGGTTCGTCGGGGCCGTGGTGTGGAAGCGGTCGAAAGCTGCGCGGACGGCGGAGTCGTTGGGGGCTCGTCGCACGTTCCCTACTCCGTCTCGTCGTCCGTGCTGTAGTCGAATCCGTCGTCGTAGTCGTCCAGGACCGGGGCCGTTTCCGAGCGCTCGACGTAGTAGCGGCGTCGGGCGGCGAGCCGCTCCGCCTCGATCTGCCTCTGAATCTCGATCACAGCTTCCTCCTAAGCCTCGTGCCTGCTCGATTGGGAGCCCCGCCGCGGATTCGAACCGCGCGCCCGCCGGCACTGGGGGTGCCGGGTCGTCATCTCGGGCGATGCCTAGACGGGGCGTGGTGCTAAAGGCACTGGCAGATGTAGCAAAACCCGTCAGCGGTGCAGTTCTTCACGTGTCGCGAGATCTGCTCTTCCTGCCGCTCCTCGTCGTCGATGCACTCCGGGCACGGGGAGTCGTAGAAGCAGACGATGTTTCCGTTGGGACACTCGTGCGGCATGGTCTCTCCTCCTACGGCCTGCCTCCTCAGCGCGGGTAGGCCATGTCCCGCGGACGCCCCGGAGGGCGTTTCGGCTACAGCGCGGGGACGGGGAGCGTCGCCTCCGCCAGGGCCGCGACCTCCGGCGACATCATGGCGTCGGGGATGACGTCGCCCCACAGGTCCGTATCGACGCGGAAGCCGGCATCGACGAAGTGGTTGGCCACGGCCGACGCGTCGTAAGCACACGGCATGCTGAACGTGGCCAGGTTCCGACCGTTGATGCTGTCGTCTACGAACACGTTGTAGCCCATGGCTTCCTCCCCTGTGGTCTGCCTCCTCAGGCCCGGTAGACCAATCCCGGACGACGCCCCTGAGGGCGTTTCGGCTACGACCAACGGAGCCGGTGGCCGCGCCAGTAGATACGTCGGCCGTCGCGAACAACCGTGGTGATCTGCTCCTCACGCACGTTCACGGAGCTGTAGAAGCGCCGGCTCCCCTGGACGAACGAGAATTCGAGCATGTAGGTCAGCGGACCGGCGCTCTCGACGCCACGGGGGCGGATTTCGCCATCACGCCAGGGGCCGCACGCGACGATGCCGCCCGTGTACGTGTGGCCGAAGTCGTCCGTCGCGGTGACAACGTCCCCCGACTCGATGATGTCGATAGCAGCCATCTCGTCCCCTCCCCTGGGGCGCCCCGTGTGAGGCGCCCCGCGTGTGTGCCTTGCGTTGTGATGACTATGGCACGGCTATGTCGGCCACCACAACCCAGTAGCGCAAAACGTTTGTCGCTACTTGCCGGCGTCGAGGAACTCCGCCAGGCGGATGATGTCCGCGGCCGTGTGCTCCATACCTTCGAGGAGTGCCTTCGCCTGCGTCACGATGTCGCCGCGCATGCTGACGACGGGGACGCGCCCCGGGAGGGTGGCCGGCTCGTCGACCTTGCGGACCTCCCTCGCCCACGCGATGTAGTCGCCGCGCTCGTCAACGACGCGATAGGGAAGGTGCGGATCGTCGCTGTCCACCACGCCGACGGTGCCCGTGCGGCCCGCCATGTGGCTGCTGCACGCCTCCGCTCGGACGATCTGAACCTTGTCGCCAACCTTGATGGGAGCGGACTTCGTCGTCTCCTCCGCCTCCACCTCTCCCCCGTCGATCTCGTCGGCCAGGGCCAGGATGCCGCGGGCGAAGGCGCGGGCGGCGTTGGGGCTCACGTACGCGTCCATGGCGAACTCACTCCGCTTGCGCGCCACGAACCCTACCGACGAGCCGTCGCGGCTTGCTGTGATGTCGTCGACACCATCGAACGTGGCGGACTCGCACTTGAGCGTGTACTCGGTCATGTCTCTCCTCGTGTGTGATTGGTGGAGCGCAAAACGTTTAGCGCTCGTCAGTCAGAGGGACTCGACGGCGAAACCCTCGGGCCATGTGGCGTCACTCCGGGCCTCCACGGCGTACATCACTTCGTCGCCCCAGAAGGCGGCCTCGTCGTGGCGAACGCCCTGAACGTCGTACTCGTCGAGGGAGGGAAGTCGGTTCATGGTCGGTGCTCCAGTTCGTTTAAGAGTGAGTTACTTACGCTGCAAGGCCGTTGGCGTCGGCCACGGCGCGGGCACTTGCGACCCCGCGGACGCGGAGCCGGCGGAGGGCTACGCCGCTGATGGCCATGTCGGCGCACGTCTGCTGGTCGTCCTGCTTGGTCATTCCGACGCCGTAGAAGGCACGGAGCGCGAGGGACTGGCGCTGCGGTATCTGCGTCATGAGCCACCGGGCCAGGTCGCAACGCTCCACAGAGTCGGTGACGTCGGAGGAGGGGTCTTCGATCACGTCGGCGAGAGTGAGGTTGGATCCGTCGGCGTCGTGGCTGCCTGCCTGCGCGTCCAGGCTCGTGGTGCCCGCGAGTGCTTCGAGGATCGAGACGAACATCTCCCGGGAGATCCGGTGCGTGGCGCTCTTCTCGCCCTCCAGCTCCTTCCACACCTTTTCGACGTCGCCACCGTGGCGCCACAGGAGGTGACGGACGACGATTGCGGCCGTTGCGGGGATGGCCACGGCGCACGAGCTGCTGATGTGAGCTTCCGCGACGGCCCGTCGAGCCGCCCGGTAGACGTACGAGGTCAGCTGAGCCGACGACGCTTCCGACCGGTAGTCACGAACGTGCTGGATCAGCACTGCTCGCGCTTCCTGGAGGTAGTCCTCCGCGTCCTCCGCGCTGGCTCGGGGCGCCACGCTGCGGACGATCCCGCGGAGCATGGCGTCGCATCCCTGGACGATCGCCCACATGGCGTCAGTGTCGCCGGCCTGTGCTGCACGGATCTGCTCTGCGGTGATCGTCTCGCGGCTCATGTGGACTCCTCCGTGTGTGGCTTGTGCTTGTGTTGTGTCGTAATCCAGGGGTGATGTGACGCTGGAGATTAAGTGACGTGGGTCACACAGTGATTCAGGGAGACAAAAGCCCCCGTCCCTCGAAGGAACGGGGGCTCAGTCCGACAAACGTTTTGCGGTGCTCAGACAGAGAGGTAATGCACTGCCAGGCCGAATGCCTCAGCAATCGTCACGTCAGCCACGGCCAGCGGGCAGGACTCCCAGCCCGCCATGCAGTACAGGGCAGTTGCTACGGCCCACTGAAGCGCAGCGCTGAACGCGGGGACGGCGTTCAGGATGCTCGCCACGTCGTCGAGAGCTTCCAGCTCGTCGCTAGTGCTCTGCGGCCCCGTTATGATGATCAACTGTTGTTCCCCCTGAGAGCGGGATCGTTTCTTCGCCCTCCCAACGAGTGAGGGCGCGATCCATGGATGCGGAGACGCCCTGAACTGCCGCTACCGCGTAGGGCAGCCATCGGACGCCATTCTTCAGTTCTTCTCGAAGAGCCTGGCGACGGTCATCGAGTGCCGTCGCCTCCGTCGGGCGGGATATGCCGGTCGCTGCCTGCCGGCCCCCGTCCGCATCCACTCCTGACCGTCGGCGGCCAGGCATGGTTACTGCGTCGTCGTATACGTTCACGAACTGACGAACTTCGGACACCGCGTGCTCAAGTGCATCGAGTAGTTCGATCATTCGCAATCCGTCTGCGACCTGATCAGGACTGTAAGTCACACATCCTCCACGGGCAATGACCAAGTGGCGGGATCAGCTCCGCTATCCGCACCCCTATGTCCCTGCTTGTCCGACTATCACGTACGGGGTGATCGACCTGTTTATGTCGGCCACCCAATCTCACCTGGAGTTATGTCGGCCGACACAACTTCAGGGGGCATGTTTCGGCGTTATTAACTCGTGACCATGTGAAGGACTTGTGTAGGTCACTCACACGTCACCGAACTCCGCTACGTAGCCATGTCAACTCCGGCTGTGAAGCTCTCACCTGTGCTTTCTGAGAGCCACTCAACTACGTCCCGGTCAGCCTTCAGGCGGTTACAGAGGGCGCAGGCAGGGGCCAAGTTGAACCACTCGTGAAGACCACCATGTGCAAGCGGACGAATGTGGTCCACCTCCGGTACAACCATTTGCCCGAAGTCCGCGTCACAGTAGACACATGACCACACCTCCAGCTCCGCCCACCGTCGCAGACAGTCACGTCGGGACGGATAGAGCGGCGGCTCAGGGGGTCGCAGAGAGGGCGTGATGTGCATGGGACGCGGGACCGACCGCGCGGCAGTGGGGCGATATCCCGCCACCGCACGGGCAACTGTGGTCGCGCGTCCCGCACTCGGGGGCACGAGACGCGCGGGTGTCACTTGCGCTGCTCCTCCGCCGCACGCGCCTCGTCAGGGTGCGCCGCGTACCAAGGATCGTTCTGCATCATGGTGTTCGCCTTCTTCATGTAGAGGGATCCCCAGCTCTGCCCGCCCACGTCGGGGTCGGTGTCGATCGGAATCCCGCGGATCGTCGTCGCCATGGCCTCCCCGATCTCCTTTGCGACGGTCTCCGCTTCACGCTCGGGGGCGTCCGCCACAATCTCGTCGTGGACGGGAAGCAAGACGCGATTGATGAGTCCGCGGTCGTAGATCTCCAACATGCCCTGAGCGAAGATGTCCCGGGCCGTGGACTGGATCTCTCCGTTGAAGCTGGCATACGCCGCATCCCGGTCGAAGACGAGCCGGCGTCCGGACGGAGTCCGCAGGGTGTAGCCGTTCCGGATCACCTTCCCCTGAAGCTGCTTGATGTAGCGCGCGAGTCGGGGATAGGTGCGCTTGTACCCGCGGACGGCGTCCTGTGCGGCAGAGAGACTGAGACCCGTCTGAGCGGCAATCGTCGCTGCCCCTCCGCCGTAGGCCACCCCGAGCTGTACGACCTTCGCCACCTTGCGCTGACCGGTGGTGAAGTCAGGGCCGTAGACGGACGACGCCGTCAGGTTGTGGAGGTCCGCTCCGCGGAGGATCGCGGCCGTCATCTTCTCGTCACCGGACAGAGCCGCCATGACGCGCGGCTCCACCGACGAGTAGTCGATGGACATCATGCGGTGTCCCTCGTCCGCGATGACTGAGTGCCGGACCTCCCACTTGCCCGACGGGAGCTGCTGGAAGGGCGGGTCAGAGATGGACATGCGAGCCGTCCGGGCCGCGAGTGCCCCGATCTTCGGGTGGACTCGGTCGTTCTCGTCGGCCGTCCGGAGCATGGCCTCCGCGTAGCTCGTGCGCCACTTCGACGCGCGCTTACTGCGGAGGATCGCCATCGCGAGCGGGTTGGGAGTGCGCGACTGGATCGGCTCCCAGTCCTTGTCGACGTCGGCCAGACGCTTCAGGACCTTACCGTCGACCTGGACGGCTCCGCCGTCCGTGCGCTCCGGGATCACCTCCCCCATACCGAGCAGCGCCTCAGACACCTGGCGCGTGCTGTTGATGTTCTCGACGCCGTACTTCTTCGCCTCCGCGGCCCACCGCGCGGACTCCTCCAGCAGCTCCTGAGACAGGCGCGTCGTGTACTCACGGTTGATGCGCATCCCCCGCCGCTCCACGAGGGCGCAGACGAAAGCAACTTGGTGCTCGAACGGGATGAGCGCGGGGTTGATGCCCAGCTCTCTGACGCGCTGCTGAACCTTCGGCAGGAGTCGTGACGTGAGGATCACGTCCCCGCCGGCGTAGCTCAGGTACAACGGGTTGTCGATGTCGATGTACGCCCAGCCGTCATCCTTCGTCCGGCCGATCTTGTGGAACTCCTCGATCAGCCCGTTCTGGGTGTCCGGCGCGGACGGATCGACGTAGTGCTCCGCTGCCTCCTTCAGCTTGTTGCCGGGGCCTCCCTGGTCCTTCCGGCGCGGGTCCGACAGGTGGAGGTGGATGTACGTGTCCAGGGTCTTCGGGGCCAGGTCCTCCAGCGTGACGCCCGGGATGTGACGGTCCATCGCGAGTTGGTCGAAGTTCTGGTTCTGCATCGACAGAGCAGGGAGCGTGTTCGCGGCCCACGCGGCGTGCTCCGTGAGTGCCTTGCCTTTCTCGACCTGGAGCACCCATGCCTGATCCGGCGTGCCGTACTGAACCGTGCGGATGCGGAACCCTTTGGTGAACGTCCCGAGTCCGGTCGTCTCTGTGTCCAGGGCTACGCGCTCTCCGCGGCTAGCGGCGTCGGTGACGTACTGGCGGAAGAGCCGGAGGTCGTCGTCGTTCTGAGGCACGTAGACGGGTATCCGCTGCCCCAGTACGGGGAAGCTGTGCGTGATCATGCAGCCTCCTTAGGCTCTCCGAAGATGTTTGTCGGCCCGTCAGTCGATGCATCGGGCTCTTCCTCTGCGCGGCTCGCGATCTCCCGCTCCTCGTCGGTTGCGAGTCGAAGTCCGTCGAAGCCCCATCGACCGCCGCGCTTGTCCTTCTGGAAGTTGCGGCTCTCCAGCTCGACGCCCAGAGCCCAGCCGCTCAGCACTTCCTTGCGGCTCAGTCCCGCGTCCTCCGCCCACTCCGCGTAGGCGCGACGGACAGCCATGGGGGCGACGCGGGCGCCACGCTCTTGTACGCAGCGGGCCGTCAGGAACTCCTGTAGGCGGTCCTCCGACTCCCGGTAGTCCTGCGTCGCAGCCTGGACGGAGGCAGGCTCCTGGAGGCCGCTCTCGTACCACTCAGACGCCCCTCGCACGGCCCACGCGAGGATGCCCTCCGCCTCGTCGCGTAGCTTCGCGGGGAGGGACGTGTCAGCCTTCGAGCCGCGGAACGTAGCTTCGAACGGAACCAACTTCACCCGTCGCCAGACGCCCAAGTCCTGCGAGAGGATCGCGGGCTTGTAGTTGCCGGCCACCATGAGCAGGAAGTTCGGGACGTAGGTGAACGGGTTTTGGTTCAGGAAGCGGCACGTCACCGGATCGCCACCCGTCAATTGTTTGACGAGGGCCTCCGCGAGACGGCTGTACTTCTCCGTCTCGCTCGCCGTCACCAGCCGCGCCCCACGGAGCGACGCGAGTTCGGGCGACGCCTGGCCCACGTTCACGCGCTGCTCGAACGTCGAGAACTCC
Source organism: Streptomyces sp. NBC_00076 (assembly GCF_045041235.1). Taxonomy (NCBI): domain Bacteria; kingdom Bacillati; phylum Actinomycetota; class Actinomycetes; order Kitasatosporales; family Streptomycetaceae; genus Streptomyces; species Streptomyces sp. NBC_00076. The sequence continues at coordinate 7,937,442 of NZ_CP108242.1, read as the reverse complement.
GTTGACTTCGTGATCCCGCGGAAGACGTAGAGGATCGCGTCCAGGAATGCGCTCTTCCCGTTCGCTCCTCCTCCGTGGAGGAAGGCGAAGCACTGCTCAGACGTCGACCCCGTGATTCCGTAGCCGACGAGGCGTCGCATGTACCCCGGAAGCTCAGGGTGATTGGGGAAGATCTCCGCGAGGAACTGCTCCCACCTCACCGCCTCCGCGTCCGGCCTGAACGCAACGTCGAGACGCTTCGTGACCATGTCCGCGGGAGTGTGCGGGTGCAGCTGTCCAGTACGGAGATTCACCGTGCCGTTACGGACCGACAGAAGCTCCGGGTTGGCGTCGAAGTCCCCTGCCTGTGCCGGCACTCCGGGGACGGACGGCAGGACCTTGATGACGTCCTCGATCGCACGGTTGGTCAGAGCCTTCAGCGCCAACTTCCGCGAGCCGTCGTCTCCCGACGCGATCAGCTCTGCGCCCATCTGGATCAGGGCCGACCTGACCTCGTCGTTACCGGGCGACCACACGGCGCCGTCCCAGACGAGGAAGCCGAGCCCCGGGGCGTAGCGCACTCCCCCGCCGTTGCGAGACATGTAGTCGCGGAGCCGTACCGCAATACCTGCGTCCGTCTGGTCGAAGGCTTCGCGAGCGGAGACACCCATCGTCTGAAGGGCGGCGTCCGTAGCGGAGAGGTCCGGCTCCGTCTCCGTCGAGGGGGCGGGAGCCGGGGCCGGCGTCTCCAGCTCGACGACGGACGCGGCCCGAACAGCGAGATGCATCTCTCCGGCGAACGTCTCCGGTGTCCGCTCCCGCCACGCCGTCAGGTCCTCTCCGCGGTTGGGGAAGGACAGCTGACGCGGAGGGTTGCCCGCCTCGACGAGAGCCTTCGCGAGAGCCTTCGTCCCCCGCTCTCCTGCGGCGTCGGGGTCGAACGCGATGACCACGTCACGGCCGGCCAGATGCTCGACTAGTTCCGCCAGAAGCGCGGCGTTGTTGGCCAGGGCGGCGCCACGGATGATGAGCGCGTCATATCCGACGCCAACCGACGTCAGCCCGTCTCCGGGACCCTCAGTGATGAGGATCGTGTCGTATCCCGTGCCCGCGGAGAGGACGCCGTACTTCGACCACGTCCTCCCATCCACGTTCGTTAGGGACATCCACCGCGCGGGGCACTTGCAGGAGAGGTCGCGCCCCTGTAGCCCGCGGATAACGCCGTCGAAGCCGACGAGCGGGACAGTGAGGCGCGGGTAGCGGGTGAAAGAGCGGGAGAGCCACGGCCGCGACTGTTCCGCCTGCGTCGACACGCCGACTCGTAGGTCCGCGCACATCTCGGGAGTGACGCCGAAGCGACGAGCCGCGTAGTCCAGCGCCTCCGTGGAGAGGGGCGCCATACCCTCCGCATCCTGGAGTGCGTCCGCCCACTGCTCGACGGCCATCCGTAGACCCGCGATCTCCGCGATGCCTACGGACTCCGGAGCCTTCGCGCTGATGGTTTTCGCGCCCTGGCCGTCGACGTCGAAGAGGTCCGACTCCGACACGCGGAGCTTCGCCAGGATCTCCGGCTTCGGGCATCCGGTGCGGCAGACGAGCAGGAGCATGCCGTTCGACTTCAGGGTCAGCTTCAGCGACGGGTGGTTCCTGTCTGCATGCGCGGGGCAGAGCGCAAGGTAGCCGTCGTGATCAGGCTCGACCCCCTCCAGTCGCCCCAAGATCTCTGTCAGTCGCAAGGTCTCTCCCCTCGTCATACAGCGGAAGGGGCGCCCCCGGGAGGACGCCCCTTGTGTCAGTGCTATGCGGTTGTAGTGCGTGAAGCGTTTTGCGCTACTCGTCCTCGTCGTAGTCCTCGTACGTGATGGGACCGTCCGGGCCGGCGGACGTCAGGTAGTTGCCCGCGTGCTTGTCGCCGCGAGCCATGGCGTGACCGACCCATCCGCGCGCGTCTTCAAGGGGCATCTCCCCGCCGTCGTACTCGTCGCCGTCCGGGTACACGGTGAGCGTGCCTGAGAATTTGATGACTGCCTGTTTCACGCTGCCTCCCGGTGCTGATGGTCGATCAGTGCGTAAGCCGTTGGCGCTGCCGCACGAAGCGCATCCTCCATGTCCCGGAGCCGGTTGAGGAGCCGTACATCGGTGCGGACATCCCGCACGACGTAGCCGTCCTCGACGCCCTTCATGCGCCGCTTGACGACCGCACAGCCGAAGGGCTGGTCGGCGTGGATCGCCTCCCGGTTCGCCTGCGCGATGTAGTCGGAGAGAGTGATCGTCTTCTCCGCCTTCAGCTCCGCGGCGTGGAGGTAGTAGCCGGCGACGTCACCGATGTCGAGGCGACCCATCTGAACGTTCCGATGGGCCGCCGGGTTGTGGTTCTCGCGTATGTAATTGGTCCAGAGGGTTTCCCATGCGGTCCCCTTCGCCTTAGCCGGATTCGCCGACGTCCTCACCTCTTTCCACCCAGACCTCTACGAGGTCAAGGCCGTCGTGTGTGTCGACGACGACAGGCGCGGACTCGACTTTCCACGTCCGGTCTCCGTAGGTCAGAGTGCCCACGTCGTCTCTGCTCTGCTCGTCAGCCATCGTCGATCAGTCCTCTCCCCGCCCGGCGACCCCCGCCACCGCGCATATATGCAACTCGGCTTACCCGAGTACCGAGGTCTGAGTCAACTAACGCGCGAACAGGTGTACGGGTTACTCGTGTTCACCAGGCTTTCACAGATGTGCGGGGGGTGTGGACGGGTCGTCAGACGTCTGACGCGCGGTCTCCTCGTCCCTGTGCACCGTCGCCCAGACCCAAAGGAGCATGAGGGAGGCCAGGGCGACGACTGACGGGATGAGCGTTGCTGCGATCAGGAGTTGCTGCATGACGTCACCAGAGGTCTCGAACGATGACGAGCGCCTCACCGTTGTCGAGGTCGTCGAGGAGACGAATGATCGCCGCCGCTGCGCTCAGCTCTTCACCGTCTCGTCGGTTGAACACTCGGTTGCCCTCGTGGACGGGCGGGATGATCGTCTGATCCTGGCCGCCTGACTCCTCCGTCGTCTCGACCTTGTGCGCGTAGATGCGGCTCACTGGCTCTCCCTCCAAGGCAGTTCGTCGGTCGGAGTCCCCGACTCGACGCGGAACAGCAGCTCCCACCCGTTCTCGGTGCGCTTGTAGATCTCGCCCCCACGCACGCCGGAGTAGCCTTCCGGCCACGCCACGGCGTGCTTCGCCAGTCCTAGACCCGCGTGGCACTTCACCGCCGGCCGACGGTCCGGGATGATCGTCGCGAATACCTCTACTCGAAGCTTCGAGTAATACAGGGCGCACTGCTCTGCCATGCTCGTCACTCTGACTCCAACTCCCTCATGAACTCCTCCGTCAGCCACGGCCACGAGGCATACACGCATCGCGGCTTGTCGAACTCGACGGGGATCGGGTCGGGGAAGGCGCGGACGACGACGGTGTCCGGTTCACGGATCACTCGTCCTCGTCCTCCTCGTCGCGGTTCCCGAACGAGAAGTCGCGCTGATAGGCCCCCGTGACGTAGTGGACCGTGTGAGTCTCCACGGCCCTCACCTCAGGGTCCGCGCGGAGCGACTCGACGAGCGCGCTCGGGTTGTCCGTGTACTCGTCCTCGGGGTCTTCGCTGCCCTTGCGGTACGCGCTGACGCAGTAGGTTCCGCCGTCGAAGATGCCCATCAGCCCGCCACCTTCCGCCACTCCGTCGTGGTCACCTCGACGCGCTCCACCTCGTCGGCCTCCACGGTGCGGTCGTAGTCCCATGGGTCGTGGTCGTCCTGGTGCTCCGTGAGCCCCCGCTCGTAGTAGACGCGCCACGCCTTGCCGTCGTCCGGGGCGCGGAACACGAGTTCGTGGACAGACGCCCATCGCTTCGAGTCGACCTGTTCGCGGTGCAGGATCTCCGGGGCGTCGTCCGCCCACGCTCCGGGGAGGTCCCACTCGTCGAGCTGCTCGCGGGTGAACTCTCGGGTTGCCACTAGCTCTCCTCTCGGTTCATCACAACCACTTGCGCGCCCCTCGACAACGCAACTCCCGCGGCCTCCCAGTACTTCGGGAAGTCGCGGCGGCTCGTCGCCACGGGGCGGATGTAGATCAGATCTCTGGGGCCAGCGTCGCGGACATCGCCCAGTGCGGGCGCGTTGGCGTCGTCGATGACGTGGAGTGCGGTCACGCCAGCACCTTCGTGTCGAAGCCATAGCCCTGGACGCGACCGTCAGCGAAGTGAACGAACGCCTCCGGGCTGTCAGCGGCCATCCACTTGTGCCCGAAGTCGAAGTCTTGGATCGGCTCGCCGTAGATGCTCGGGACGTCGTCGCCCTTGTCAGAGCCCCACTGCTCGGACCACCGGTTGCCGCAGCATGAGCAGTCGCCCGCACCGTCGAAGTAGAGGCCGACACGCTCCGCCCGGTAGTTCGCGTGCTCTGCGTCGTCCGCCTCCACGATCACGTAGTGCGTGATTCCGCGGTCCGCGTCGAAGTCGAAGCCCCCACCGCTGTTGTTTTGGTTGTACTCGAAGAACATGCTCTCTCCCCTCGTAGCTCCTACGCCGAAAGCCCCCGGGACCGAAGTCACCGGGGGCTGAAGGGGCTGTCAGACGCGCGTCAGGGGGCCGTAGCCGGCAGCGATGCGGAAGCTGTCGCCATCCCACTGGCTCTCTGGCTTGCTGCCGATGTTGGCGCGCACCTCACTGCCGAAGCGTGCGAAGTGCCACACGTCGCCGTCACGGTCGCGGTACGAGGCAGTCAGGTCGTAGACCTTGCCGTCGTGCACGTGGACCATGTCGGCGCTGACCTTCTCGAAGTCCTCCGGGCGAAAGGTCCACTGCGCCATGTGCGCACCCGGGGCCGCGTCGACCTTGATGCGCCCGGCGTACCCAGCGAGGCGCTTCACCTCGAAAAGATCGCCACGCCTGACGTTAGCGCTGAACGCCTTGTCCTCCAGGATGCGGACGACGTCGCCAACCTTGACGGGCTCGTCGGCGGCCTCCGCCTCCACGATGTGCAGCACCGACGCGCGGTTACTGGTGACGTACCCCGCGGTGCTCTTCGTCGCGTACCACTCGTTCGGGCTGAAGAAGGGACCGGCCTCGATGGTGTACTCGTTGCCGGAGTGCGAGCCCGTGACCTTGTCGCCAACCTTGAACTTCGCGGCCGGCGAGAGTGCCTCACCGAGTACGAGCGCGTGACGCTCGCTTCCGGCCTCCTTCATCAGGTAGCTCTCCGCGTCCGTGTGGTGCTCGAAGGGGCCGAAGGCTACTTCCCCCGCGCCGAACGTGCGGTGCTCCACCTTGTCGCCAACCTTGAACGTCGCTGCCATGCTGTCTCCTCCGTGAGTGGCTCGTGCGGAGGCCCCCGGATCGTCGGTGTCCGGGGGCCGTTGGGCGGGGTTGGTCAGGTGGTGACGCGAGTGAGGGGGCCCCAGTGGTCAGCGACGTGCGGCAGAGAGAGGCTGTCCCCCGTCGGGGTATCGCCGTCGGTGCGAGCACGGACAGCAGTGCCGACCCGCTTCAGCCGCCACACGTCGCCGTCACGGTCGCGGTACAGCGCCGACAGGTCGTACGTCACACCGTCATGGGTGTAGGTGTTCTCGTCCTCGACTCGCTCGACGGCCTTGCAATGCCAACGGCCGCTCAGGTCGCCGTGGCGTCCTCGTCCGTCGCCGAACTCGACGAGGTAGGGAAGAAAGTCGGAACCGTGCAGCTCCTTCACGGTGCCGATCCGACCGTTGAACCGGTTTCGTCCGCCCCCGTCGTCGTCCGTCACCCGCACCCGGTCACCGACCTTGATCGGCTCCAGGTCGGTGACCTTCGTGAGCGTCGACTCCCGCGGGGTGGCGTGCTTGCCGTCGCACTCCATCACCCAGAACGGCACGCCAGAGAAGCGGCTGACGAACGGGCCAGCGGCGAGGGTGCCGACCTCCCCGCGGAAGGAGACGGTCGACGTCACCTTGTCGCCCACGGAGAAGGCGGGCACCCTCCGCATCGCACAGGACAGCGCCGTGAACGTGCGGACGTCGTTCGGGTCGGCCGGCGCGTCGACGAGCCTCACGACGTAGACGTCCCTGTCGTCGAACGGGCCGTACTCGACGGTTGCTCGCGATCCCCGGGTGGTCAGCGTGATCTCTTCGCCGATCTCGAACTTCGTCACTTGCTCTCCCCCGTGTTCGTGTCGCCGATGACGACCATGCGGTCTGCGGCGACGGTCTGCACCGCGAGCGTCTTACGTGCGATGAATCCGGAGTCACGTCCCGTCGGCTTCACCTTGACCTTCGGGACGACGACCCCGGCGGCCTTGTTGCTCTCCAGCTCCAGGACGACGCCCTCCGACAGGCGGACGACGTTGCCTTGACGCGACGCGTAGGACACCAGGGATCCCGGTCGGATCTCTGCTCCGGTGTAGTCAGTCAGTCGGGCCTTGCCCATTGCTCTCCTCCGCTACTGTGTGCGTAGAATCGTGAGTGACGCCCGCCCCTCCCGACCGCAATTCGGGAGGAGCGGGCGCAGTGTGTTGCTGAGCTAGCGCGTGTAGCTCACGCAGCCTTCGCCAGGTCGGCCGTCTCCGCGGCCTCGACCGGACCGAAGACCTTGATGACGGGCTTGTTGTACGAGACCGTCTGGCCGGCGCGCGGACCCTTCTTCGGGACGTAGCTGACGTTCTCGATCGTGATCGAGGCGCGTACCTGCTTGCCCGGCTCCGTCTCCGTCCCCTCGTTGCCGAACTTGTCGAGCGCTTCGAACAGCGGGGCGAGGGCCTCGACCAACTTCCACGAGCCGGAGTTGAAGCGGAACTTCCCGAGGTCCGGAGCGTCGAGGAGTCGGAACTCCACGTCGACGGACGGCTTCGGGCCCCGACCCTGCGTCGCCTTCAACTTGCGCTCAGCGATCAGCGACGGGCAGCGGCACGGTTCGCCCCTGTCCTCGTCCGGGGAGAGGAAGGAGAAGCCGTCGCAGTGGTGGACGAGGCCGGATCCGGGGATGAACTGCTTGAAGCTCGCGCTCACGCCGTCCGGCTCGATGATGATCTGAACCGTCTTCGAGTTGGTGAGAACCTGGAGGTTGTCCTCGTTGTCGGTCTCCCACGGCTCCGACTCGCCCCCGAGCAGCTCCGCAACCTTCGCGGCAACCGTGGGGTCGCCGGTCGTGACGCGCCACTCGTTCAGGCTCTCCGGCGTCTCGGTTTTGCCGACCTTGACGAGGCGACCGGACCGGAAGCGTCCCACGATGTCGTTCTCGAAGGTGGACTGTTCGCGCGGAGCGGCGTCCGGGTCGGCGTCCCAGATGGCCTTGAGGTGATTCGCCATACGTGAATGCCTTTCGTTGACTGTGTGCGTGTCCGTGTGCGGCCGTTCTGCTCGGCCTTACACATGGGTTATGTCGTAATGCCGGGTGGATGTGACGCGGGACTTCAGCGGACCTTCGGGGCCGGAGTGCCGGCGGGCGCCATGTAGACGTCGGCGCCGTCCGACGTGGAGCCGACCAGACGCCAGACCTGCCCGCCTTCGCCGTCGTCGAGGGGTTCGAGACGAGGGGCGTCAAACGTTTTGCGGACGTCGTCCAGCTCCGCGCGAAGCCGGGCGGTCTCCCGTCGCCTCCATTCGAGCTGCGCCTCCGCTGTTTCGTGCCCGGATCGCCAACGAGCGACCTCCCGCTCCTTCAGCTCCAGCGCCTCCATGCCGAAGTTGGCTTCGTCCGCGGCACGTCGACGGGCGGAGAGCCAGGCGGAGCGGTAGCGGTCAGCACGGTCCGCTTCCTCATCACGGAGATCGCGGAACATCAGATACAGGTTCCCCGCGGATTCGCGCGCACGGTCGCAGTCAGCGAGCGAGAGCCTCAGACGCTCGATTTCCGACCACGCCTCCGCCACGTCAGCGTGCATCCCCGTGCAGATGCCGTCGACCTCCTCCCCTAGCTCGTCCTCCAGGTCGACGATGCGCTCCGCCATCTCACGCGCACCCCATCCCTGATAGATCGTCTCGATGCGCTCGTCTCGGTTGTACTCGTCGGCGTCCTGGCTCATCTCTTCCTCTCCATCTTCAGCGTGAGCCGTGCGCGCTTTCGGCGTCGCTCGGGCTCGGGCATGGTGCGAATGACGTCGCCAGCCCACGTCTGGAAGGTGCGTACGTCGCGCGGAATGATCCGCTGAAGCCTGAGCCGCTGAATGTGGCGGATGAGCATGACCACTTTCGCCCGCTCTTGCTCCAGCTCCCACGTCTGGCGGAGCCGCAACTCGTCGACCCACCGCATTCCCTCGCAGGACTTGCAGTCAGCCGCGCGACCGTGCCACGGGGTCTCGCGGAAATCCTTCCGGTCCTTCCGACGCCGGCACTGGTCGCACAGGAGCGTGTTCTTCCCGCCCGGGTGGGTGCGCTCGAACTGCGCGCGAATGGCGTCAGCGAGTGTGTAGGTCATGCGGCCTCCAGGCATGGATCTGGGCCCCACTCCTCCAGGGCATAGCCGAGGTGCCAGCCCAGCCGGATACCGATGTACTGCGAGTACGCCGGCGGAATGGCTTCGCGGAGGCCGTCGCGCGTTGCCCACGGCATCCGCATGACCTCACGACCCTTGTCAGCGTCGGTGAAGTTGCCGACGATGTGCATGAACTCCCCGGGCACCGGACGGCGCCCCATCTTCGTCGTCTTCGCGACGTGCTCCGGATGTGTGGGCGGAACGAAGGTGAAGCCGCCTCCCGTCTCGAAGAGCCGGTGACGGTAGGTCTCCAGCCCGAACATGGCGCCACAGAGCGTCACGGGGTCGCGGAGTTCAGGCGCGGCATCCATGACGTTCTCGATGACGAACGGCCTCCCTGTCGCCTCCATCGCGGCCCTCGTAGGTGCGATCAGGTCAGGGTGATCGTTCTTCTGGATCCTCTGCGTCTTGCTGTAGAGCTGACACGGCGGAGAGCCGCTGATGGAGTCGAAGAGGTAGCCGTACCTCCGGATGAACTCCACGGCGTCACCCTGGACGAAAGCGAAGGGGTAGTGCGTCTGGTCGTCTATGTCGACGCCCAGAACCGTGAAACCGGCGTCGGCGTAGCCCTTCGACGCCCCTCCCTGGCAGCAGTAGGTGTCTAGGTGAAGCGGCTTGCCGAGAGCGCGAAGAGACGTGATCAGGGCAAGAATCTCGACGTGGTCAGCGAGAGTGAGCGGCTTGCGCTTCAACGTCCGCCTCCGGCCATGGTCGAGAGCGTCGACGCGAGCCACATCCCCGCGCACTGCTCTGCCACGGTTGGCGACCACCCACGCTCTTCGAGGTCGCGCTTCATGCCGTCCGCGGCGTCGTAGACAGGTTCGAGAACGCCGGCCATGTCGAGCATTGCCGTTGTGATCTGTGCCTTCAGCTCCGCCGGAGTGGGCGGGGTCACAGGTCCGAACACGCTCATTCGCCCTCCCCCAGCCACTTCGCGACCTGGAGCACGTCGTAGACCGACGGGCTCTCGCTCTCGCCCCACTTCAGCCCCGAGACGAGGTCGTGAGCAGACTGGAAGACACTCGCGCGGGACATGACTTCGGAGACGGTGGGAAGCGGCATGATCCATTCCTCCGCGTCGCCCACGACCTCCGCCACGGGACGCAGCGGACCCCACATCTCGTCAGCGGCCTCGCGCGAGCAGGGCTCGCTGTCAGCCACGGAGTTCCCCTCGATCGCAACGACGCGGACGGAGTCGTCTCCGGCGTCCTCCCACGTGTCGCCACTGCTGTCGATGTACCTCACTGGCTCTCCTCCGAGGCGATCATGTCGGCGATCAGGTCGACGTCGGTCACCCGCCGTCCTGCCATGCGGATTACGCCCCGGTCCAACGACCTGACGCTGTCCGCCAACTCGTGCGCGTGCTCCTTCAGCGCCTCGCTCACCAGCCGCTCCGCCTCCCGCCAGTGGGCGTCGAGCCGGCCGTTCCGGGTGCGGGCGAGGAGGTTCGTCAGGGTGGTCGTGAGGGTCTCGCGAGCGCTCACGTCAGCTCCTCGGGGTCGATCATCAGCGACGCGTCGAGGAGCCCGTCACCGTAGCCGCCGACTTCGCATTCGGGGTCGCTGCGGATGTACTCCGCCAACGCGTGCACGAACTTCAGCGTCAGGGCCGACGACTCCGCATACGTCGGGGCGTTGACCGCGCTCCAGAACGCGCCCCGAAGCTCCTCCGGCCAGTCCTCTGGCGGGTGCGACAGCTGCTCGTCGTTCAGCGGCTCAGGGGTCATTCGTAGACCACCGCTTCCGCCTCCGCGATCAGCGCCTTGACGTCGTCCTCGTTCATCTCCACCGTCGCGATGGAACGGCCAGCGGCGTCCCGGAGGTGGAGGTCGTACTCGATACCGCGGGGCGTGATGGTGACCGACGAGCCGTCAGCCGTGGGGATGGTGCGTCCGCCGTTGATCACGGTGGCTCTCCTCTCGTGTGGTTACACGCCGAAAGCCCCCGGCGCCGAAGCAACCGGGGGCTAGGTAGTGCGTGTGTGACTTGTGTTAGTCCATCGGGTTATGCGGGAGCTGGAGAGGCACCCACTCCCGCGGGTCGCCGTAGTCGTCGCAGTGGTTCAGCTCCAGCGTGCGGACGCCGTTGCCGTTCCCGTTGTCCAGGTGAAATCCCTCGTCCGCAGCCGCCTCGATGGCGTCTGCGATCGCGCGGGCGTGCTCTTCCAGGGTCATGCGCGTCCCTCCGTCAGGCAGCCTTGCTGAGGCCGAAACCGATGATGAGTCCGACGACGAGGCAGAGCAGTTCCATCACTTCCCCTCCCCGCTGTCCTTGCCCGACGCCACGAGCAGCACGAGCACGATCAGGATGAGAACCCCTGCGCCCTCCATGGGTCAGCGTCTCCGGGTCGTCGACGGCGCGCGGTAGGCCGGAGCCTTGTACGCCGGCGCCTTCGTCCTCGGCTTCGTGTGCGTCCCGCTGTGGTGGTCGATGTCGATCTCCACGGGCGTCGGGGACGCCGGAGCGTTCGGGTCGTGGCACGCGGCGACCGTGAGGCCGACGAGCAGGGCCAGGAAGATGGCGATGCCCAGAGTCTTCATGCTGCTGTCTCCCACTTGCCGGAGTCGTTGTTGTCGAGAGTGACCTTGAAGACGTTGCGGGTCTGCGTGTGGAAGACGCAGACACCTTCGGGGGTCATGAAGCCGGGAGCGGCGACGGACCCCGTGAGACGGAGCCGGTCCAGCGCGTTGACGATGCTGACCTCTCGGAACGGGCCGTCGTACAGCACAGGCACGGCGCCGATCTCCGCACCGATGCCAGAGTCCAGCGCGCGCATCTCCGGCGACGTGTTGGACTCGTCGACCTCCCGCCACCGTGCGGTGTTGAAGAGGCTGAAGACCTTCCCGTCGAGGGCGTAGCCGCGCTGGATCCCGCGGCCCCACCACTCTCCGAAGTGGACGCCCTCCCCAAGGATGTGGATTAGGTCCGCGGCGTTGTCGTGCACCCACGCAGCGAAGCCGTAGTTGTCGGTCGTCTTGCCGGGCGTGATGATGCGGCGTCGGGACTGCGCGGTGACGCGCCAGACGTGACCGTCGACGTAGAACTCACCGGACTTCAGGGGGTACGCGTCGAACGTCGTGCTCGGGTACTCGACGGCCGTGCCCTTGCTGATGTGGATCGCGCTGTTCGTCCCGTCGAGCTTCTCCGTCACGACGATGTCCCGGAACAGGCGCTTCGTCTTCGGCCATTCGATGAACTCGTGCACGCTCTCTCCTCCCGTGGGCATGCGAAGCGGGGCGCCCTATGTGGACGCCCCGTGTGTGAGTGGCTGGTGTTACTTGCGGAACTTCTTCGCTGTCACGGCCAGCAGATCCGTCCCCAGGATGAACAGCAGCGATGTCCCGTAGCCGACGGCCGCCACCGGAGCCGCCACACTGTGAACGGCGCCCAGCACGAGCATGAGGACCCACGCTTGCAGCGGGAGGAGCGCCACGTTCGCGGCGAACTTGAGCGCGTTGTTGACGAGCGCCTCCCGCTTCGCCTCGTCCCGTCGCTGTGCCGGCGTCTTGCGTGTGTCGGTCACTCGCTCTCCCCCATCAGGAACCGCGCGAAGCGGTCGACTGCCTGGACCTTGTCGGACAGCTTCACGCCGTCCTGATAGCCGCGCCCGTTCGTGCTCATGGCCTCGACGTGCTCTCGCGCAGCCTTCAGGGCGTCGACGCGGGACATGCCGCCGGTCTCCGCCACTGCCGCACTCGGGGCCGTCTCCTTCAGCGCCTTGACCTCCTCGACGAGTGCGCTCAGAAGGTGGTACACGTCGCTCGGGATGTCGGCCGCGTCGTCGTAGTCGATGTGCCGCGACACGTCGCTGAGATTTTCTTCCAGCGTGCTCACTCGCTCTCCCCCTTCAACTGCGTGATCTCGCGCGCCTGGCGGACGATGGTGGCCTCCAGCTCCTCGACATCATCCGACGAGGTGAGGCCCGCTACCTGATACTTCAGGTGGCTAACCATCCCCCTCAGTTCGTCCCGCTCGCGCTCCGCAACACGAAGCGCACGGCGGACAGGAGCCGTGTTGTCCTGGCGCTGAGCCAGGGACTTCCACAGCTCAGCCTGTTCCCTCGCCTCGTCGCGCTCGTCCCGTATCTGGTCCGCAACCGCGACCACTCGTGCCATGTGGTCCGGGTCCCAGCGGTGTCCGGGACCCTCGTCGATGTCGACGCCCAGAACGCGGGCGACTTTGGCGACGACCTGACGGGCGTGGCCTCCCTGCTCGTTCTCCCTGTAGACGGCAACTTCGGCCGCCAGTTGCAGCCGGTCGACGCTGGCACGGATCGCGGGATCGCGGTGCTTCGTGCGCTCGCTGCTGAACGCCGTCAACATCGTGCCCAGCGACGAAATGCGCAGCCTGATCGGCTCCGCATCCCGCTTCAGATTCTCCGCTTCCTGCTCCCAGTGGTCGCGGTCGTCGGAGAGACGCTGTGCCTCCTTCAGAGCGTCGTCGAGGGACTTGCGCAGACAGCGCACGTTCCGCGGCGAGCAGTCAACGCCCTCGACGAGTTCCGGCCCCGGGATGTCGTAGACCTCCGTCGTACCTGGGGTGCTCCGCAGGCGCACATGGATCGTCTGCCCTTCCCGCCTGTACTCCCCGGACGGGTGCGATATCCAAGCCGTCCTCACGCCGCCCTCCGCTGAGTGCCCGTGACGAACTCCCCGCCGGCGGCAACGGGCTTGCCGACGACCCGCTTCTTCCCCTCCGACTCCCAATCGAATACGGAGCGAAGGCTGAGGAACGTCTCGAACACCGTTTCGTCGCACTTCACGGGGACGAGCGACCAGCCCTCAGGGCGAACGTGGAGAACCGCCCCGCCGGACATCGCAGGGACGTCGACGCTCTCCCCCGACTCCGCCAGAATGATGCGGTCCGCGTAGCGGTAGGCACTGAGCTGGAGGGCCACGGAGTCGTAGACCGCCTTCGACGTCTTGTAGTCCAGGATGACGGTCTCTCCGTCGATCTTGACTATCGCGTCGAACGAACCTGCGAAGGCGTGTGTGTCAGACCAGACGGTCTCCTCGCACAGCACGAACTCCGGCTGCACCTCTTCGAGGAACTCCCGGAACCACCTGACGTGGGGCTTGACGTCCATGTGCACGTGCCGGTCGTTGACCGTCTCCCCTCGCGCCAGGCGCTCGAAGAGGTCGTGCGCTGCTGTCCCCAAGTCACTCGCGGCTGTCGACTTCCGTCGGTGCGCCGACTTCAGGTAGTCGACGGCGCCCTTCGGGTCACGCTTGCACAGCTCGCTGACGATGTCCCAGTTGCTGACGGCCGCCTCCGCGGCCTCCTTCGCCGCCCAGAACGTCAGGAAGTCCTTCGGGAGCTGACCCACCACGGACGTCACGCCCGGGACTTTGATCGCGCCGTCATCGGGGTCGATGTAGAAGCGGCTTCCGCCGCGCTTGATGGTCGATACGCCGGCCATGTGGCTCCCTGTGTCGTCGTTCTCTGCTGACACATGGGTTATGTCGTAATGCCGGGGTGATGTGACGCGCGACGTCAGAGATCTTCCTCCGCGTCCCCGTCGGCCAGACTGCATGCCAAAACGCCAAACTAACCCCTACTTTTCCTTTCTCTCTAACGCGCGTAGTAGAGAAGAGAAAATAGGGGTTAGTTTGGCCAGTTCGACCAGCCGGAGGACGAGGAGGCGCGCGACGTCGACGGGCAATCAGCGACCTGACCTGCTGGTTTTCAGGTGCTTGCGCAGTTCTCGGATGGTCTTCTCCATCGCTGCGAGGTGCTCGTCAAGTTTGGCACGCTGTCCGTCGGTCATGTCGACGTCGATGACCTCTGGGCGTAGCTGACCCACGATCCCGCCCGCTACCTCCGCTAGACGGAGCTGATCCGCGGTTGCCTTCACCCTCGTCCCCGGTGACCGCTTCTCGACGACCTCCGCCTTCACGTCGCCCTTCGCGCGGGTCTTCTTCGCGGCGACCTTCCGCACGGGGCCGGCCTCGATCGCGGCCGTGAGCTTCGTGGCGTTGATGATCGCCTGATTCGTCGCTCGGGTGTCCTGCTGACGCTCCAGGGCGGATTCAGGAAGGAGCCCGAGCCTCTTCAGTTCGCGGGCCGTGAGGGTGCGGCGCAAGAGGTTGTTGATGTGGTAGCGGACTGACGCCTTGATCCGGTCCTCGTCGACGCCGGCACGGCGGTACATGTCGGCGACCTTCTTACGGTACTCGCCGTCACGTCCTAGCCAGTCGTCGTGCTGACGTCGCAACTCGACGACCACGGCCGCGATGTTGCGCAGCATGATCGTTGGGTGCTGCTCGATGCGCGCCCACTCTTTGGCGTAGGCGGCTCCGCGGGCAATGAGCGCCTCCTCCGGGTCGTCCCGGATGTCGTCAAGCTCCAGCTGACGCGGGTCATTCACGTCCACGCGCGCCGCCTTGCCGGCCGTACGACGCTCGATCTCGCTGGAACTCATCTCGGTCCTGACCTCTCGGGGATGCCGCTGTCCTATTGAAGGTAGCGCAAAACGTTTAGTGAAGGCAGACCTTACAACAAGTCAGCGGCAAGTGATCACTCCTCCGTGAACGGTGCCCCACAGACGCCGCACAGGATCGGTCCCTTTGCGGCGACAGTCTGAGAGATGCGGAAGGACCGGGCGGGATCGCAGGAGCACCGCAGCGTCAGCCGGTCAACACGGCCGGCGCTCGATGACGTCGGTAGTTCCAGATGCGGGAGGACGAGGGGGATCGTCTCCCCTAAAGCGTCCAGGTCCTCCCTGTGCCGCTCTCTTGCTTCGCTGCTGAGGGCGACGCCCTCATACCCGCGTCCCGCGGTTCGCTGAGCGTCGTTGTGCCACAGGAGTCCCACCTCCTCCGCGGCAGCCAGGAACGCCTGATTGTGGTAGGCGCCACGCATGGTGGTGTCCTTGATGTCGCGAACCCAGTTCAGCACGTGAGCAGCTTCGTGCAGGACCATGGTCAGGACGGCGTCGGCCCCGTCGCTCAGGACGTCGGCCGTTGCGACGAATCCCGAGACGCTCCCGTCGTCGTCGCTCGTCCATCGCTCCGGTCCGTGGTCTCGTCGCCTTGTCGTGGGGGACACGGTTGGTCGAATCCGTGGTAGCTCCGGTACGTCGGCCCTCAGTCGCTCCCATAGAGCGTCGAGGACGGTCAATAGCGGGCCGGGTGAGGTCGGCATGGCCGGAGTATAGGGGTTATGTCGGCCGCCCCAGCTACTAACAAGTCAGCCACTGTGTGCCGTTTCGTTCTGGCCGGTTACCCATGGAAACGCAAAAAGCCCCGCCTCCCACAAGGGGGAAACGGGGCTCTGAGGCTGCGTTGCAGGGTTGTTGAGGTTAGGTAAGCCTGGCTTGAAAACCGGGCAGGCGGTTGGGATGTGTCCAGGCTCACACGGTAGGCGAGACCTTCCGTCGCGCGTCCTCACCGACGAGCACCGGAAGCAACACAGCTCCCACACCCGCGATGGCCGAAGCGACGTCCTGGTTGGCCAGGGCGGGGACGAGGAACGCGCCGGCGAGAACGAGCGACGTCAGGGCCGCGCGCAGTCGGACGGGCTCCATCGCGGCGAACGTCTGAAGCTTGGCGACGAGGACTGCGCGGAGGATGGACAGATACGTGAGCAGACTCATGAGTGCCTTTCGTTAGTGGCGGAGTGCCTGACGGGCGGACTCCAGGGCGTGGATGTCCTCCCAGATGGCTTCGAGGGTGGTGTGCAGGGAGCTGATCGCGCCGTCGTTGACGATGTGGTAATCCGCGTCCGACCCCGTGAGGGAGTTCTCCGACTCGTGGTTGAGCTGCGGAACTCCAGGTCGCTCGATGTAGATCAGCCTGAACCCCGCGCGCTTCAGCGAGTCGACCTCGTTGGGGTAGCGGACGTCAGTGACGACGACCGGGACGCCGGCGTCGTTGGCCGCAATAGCCTTCGCGAGAACGGGGCGGATCCAGATGTCAGGGTCCACGGCGCGCATGGCGGAGCCGAGTTCCTGGAGGATGCGGCGGGTGTCTCCGATCTCCTTAGCGCGCTCCCACCCGTACCCGCCGACGACCTCTGACAGTCGCATCGCGCTGAAGCTGTACCCAACGTTTCCGTCGTCGATGACCGGGTCCGACTTCAGCGCCGCAGCCTTCAGCGCGTCCGCGAACGCCACGCGCCGGTAGCCCCGCTCGTCGACGAGCCACTTGCCCGCGGTGTCCTTGCCGACCCTCGCGCGGCCGATGATCCCGATGTTCATGCCTGCTCCCCTCCGACTGACGACACCGGGGTTGTGTCGTAATCGGAGGGGGATGTGACGCGGGGGTGGCTACTTCTCTTCCGCGCCGTCAGGAGACGCCTACCCACACTGATTGTCCCGCTCCGTTGCTGGACGGAGTGATGTTGCTCAGCGTGGTCTGTGCGGTGCCTGCCGTCGCGTAACGGTAGGTGGCTGCCGTCTGGTTGACGTTGGCGAAGCCAGTGAAAGGCATTGCCGTCTTGTAGACGACTGGCGCCGTTGTTCCATTGAAGAGCAGCGCTACCCAGTACGTCCCCGCTGCCACGCTCTGAGGGGTGCTGAGCGTCCCGGATTTGGGCGTGTTGCTGCCTGTGACGACAGTGTCCAGGCTCGCCGTAGAAAGCACGGTCCCGGACGAGTTGACCAGCCCAGCCCAGTTCTGCCCTGACGTCGGGGTGCCCGCTGCCGTGCCGAGCAGGAACCAGCACTTACTGATCGTGGTGGGCTGTCTCAGGTAGACGGCGGACAGGTAGACGGTACCGAGCGTCGGGGTCAGCGTGCTCACGGCAACGGTTGGGTCGTAGGACCACGCAGCTAGGCCGTGGTCGCCCGGGACTGGTACCGCGGGGCTTGACGTGCTCGTCGCTCCGCCAATGGTCACCGTGCCGTCTACAGTCAGGTTGCCGGTCGTCCGGATGTTGCGACCAGTGGTCAACACGCCACCGACGTACTTGAAGTCGATGTCCTGAAGGGTCATCCCTCGTCCTCCCTAGCTGTAGCGCCGGAGGACGGAGCCCACCGGGAGAACGGGAATGCCTCGCGCTGCGATGGCGTCCATGATTGAGTTGAAGTCAGCCTGACTGCACTGGTTGGTGGTGGTGGCAGTGCCCGTGACGATCTCGTGGAACGTCAAGATGGTCCAGTTGCTCTCCGCCTGGCACCGGTCAAGCGACCCGCCCGTGCCGGTCAGGTTCGCTGGCAAGCCGCGAGCCGCACCTCCGGCCAGGGATCCGATGCCCGTGATGGAGCGCATGCGGAACGGGGCCGGCGGAGGGAAGCTCTCCAGGGTGTCGGCCGACGAGATGCCTCGTCCTGAGGAGAAGTAGCGACACGTCAGGGCCTCGATCGAAACGTTGTCCGTCGTCCGGGAAAACCATCCGCCCGGGTAAGCGAAACTGTCCGACGTGAAGCCGTTCGCGATCATCCACAGCCGCGTTCGGCGGATGTCGTCCTCCACCACCGACGCGCTCAAAGTGTTGTACTTCGCGTTGTGGGTCGCGACGGAGTAGGCGTGTCCAGCGACCTCCCACCCGGACATGTTCTGTACCGACTGAAGCTGCGGCAGCGACAGGTACGTTGACGGCGTCGCGCCGATCACGTCACAGATGGTGTAGAGCGTTCCTCGGTACCCCAACGTGTCCATCTTCGGCCGCGCGTAGGTGTGCTGACTGGCGTAGGAGTCATCGAACGTGATGCTCACCACCCCGCCCGGGAAAGTCTCTGAGCTGTCGCTGATGATCTCTACAGCCTGGAGGTTGACCGTCACAGGGGCCGCCGTGTTGTCGTCCACCACCTGAATCAGGAGATCCGTAAACCCGCTGGTCGTCGACGGTACGCCGTTGGCGTTGATGCTGTAGGTGCCTGCCGCGGACCGGACGTCGGCCCATGACAAAGTCATGACGGTCCACTCGCCGCTCAGGACTTGGTTCTCAGCCGTCGTCGCGTGGGTGTGCAGGCGCCATTGGAAGTAATTCGCCAGGGACGCCGACCCCACCTGCACGTTGATCTGATTCAGGTGCGTCACGTCGCTCACGCGGAAGACGAGCCGGAGGGCCTTGCCTGTCATGTCGGGGAGCGCACTCGCCAACTTCCGCACGTTCGCTACGGCCCCGGTGCCCGTCGTGATGACCTGTGCCGACTGCGTCCCGCGGCAATAGGTCGTCGTGTCGTTCATGTTGGACGATGCGACGCCGGATCCGGTCGCCGTCCACCCGTGGCTGGTCTGGAAGATCTGGGACCACGATGCAGTGCGCCACGCAGGGCGAGACGCTGCCTGAGGGATGGCGGGAAGTGCGAATCCTGCGGCCGACAGACGTCCCGTGACGTCGAGGTCCCCAGTGACCGTTCCGCCCGTCGAGGGAACGGCGCCGACGTCTGCGGCGTTCAGGGAGACGTTCCCCGTCTTCCCGTTGACGGCAGTGATCAGACTCGTGCCGCTCAGCGTGACGCCCGAGCCTGGCCAGGTGCCCGAAGCCTTCGGCCCGTAGAGCTTCACGGCGCCGGGAGTGGTGTCGATGTAGAAGTCACCGTTGACGCCCGCACCGTTGGACGGGGCGCCCGTGCCCGTCAGGATCGCCGCTCCGTCCTTGCCCGCGGGGCCAGCAACGAGGACGTAGTCGCCCATAGCCGGATCGGTGGGCGCGATGTCTGCCAGGTTGGCAGTGGGCGACGTCGACGGAAGGCTGATGTGATACGTCCGCCCCGGAGCGTGGCGGAGCCGCTCTGTGACGGTGTACGTCCAGTCGGTCGGCTGTGTCCCGGGGTCGTCAGTCGCGATCAGCGTGACCATGAACGAGCCGGACGCGTCCAATTCCACCGTGGCGGATCCGGCGCTGATGATGTCCGCGGTTGCGAACGCCAGGTGAGAGGGCGGCTCGAAGGTGAGCGTTCCAGTGAGCGGCGTTCCGTCAGGGCGGATGTACTGCCCGGAGAGCAGGACACTCGCGATACTGCTGGGCACCTCAGGCATTACGTATCCCCTCGCGGTGTCTGTCTGCCGATCAGCACGTGCTCCGCGTCGTGGCCTGCCTGCCACTCCCTGACGCGGGCGACGTCGTCACGGACGTCGTCGATTCGGGTGTTGAGTGCTCGCGCGATGGTGTCCAGGGCCTCTCGCGTGGCCGTCCCCTCCGCCGCTACGGCGCCTGTGGTGCGGCGCTGGAGCGTGAGCAGTGCGGGGATAGCGGCGACCACAGCCGCGCCAATGACTGACGCGGCTGCGATCAGTGCGACCTGGAGTTCGGGACTCACGCCTTCGCCGTGAAGCCACGGCGCGCAGCGAGCTTCTTCAGGGACTCCAGACCGACGGAGCCCCTCGCAGCGTCCCCGGTGTAGCCAACCTTCCGGCGGAACGCGTTGTACGCCTCGTCGGTCTTCGTCCCCCAAGAGCCGTCGGCGTATCGCTTCTCCAGGAGACCCTCAGCGACGAGCGCCTCCTCCACGATGTCGACCTCAGTCTTGTAGGTCGTGTGGCCGGTCGGGGCTGGGATGTCCTTCGCGCGAGCGGCGTTCAGGTGCGCGACGGAGACGGACGGCTTCACGGGCGTCGAAGGCTTCGCCGGCGTGGACGGGGCGGGCGTCGACGTCTTCGGGGCTGCGGCGAAGAGCGCGCTCGTCGAGATGGCGCCCGGGTCCCAGTGGTCGTTACCTGGCACGTTGCAGTGCCCGTAGTGACCGCCCTTGTTCGCCCACGTGGTGCGGTTGCGCTTCGTTACAGCCGACGACGCTGCCGGAGCCCCCATGGGGAAGGTGTCCGGCACGCCCCACGAGCGGATGGCGCGCATGAGGGCCTTGAAGTTCTTGCCCGGCTTCCACGTCTTCGTGAAGGGAGAGCCGGCACGCCCGAGGACCTCGATCTGAATGCAGACGCGTCCCGTTCGGTTCGTCCTCGTCAGCCCGTCGTTCTTCAGCGCGCGGGCACTCTGGTTGAGCGGGCCGTACTGCGCGAGCCGGTCAGTGCTCGGGTCGTACAGGATGTGCGGCTCCGCGCCGATGTCAATCAGGTACTTCCCGACGGCGTTGAAGGACGCGTTGCCCGTGCCGCTTTCCGTGGTGTGCCAGACGACGCGGCCCGGGGACGACGGCGTGTCCATCGCTCCCCCGACACTGCCGTCTCCCAGTCTCTCCGCTTCCTTGATCCAGATCTCACCCATGCGTGATCCCTCCAGGGCATGAAAAATCGCCCCGCTGCTGCGAGGCGTGAATGTCTTGTGGTGCGCGGGATTAGTCGCCGGCGGGGCTGAACATCACGCCGTCGAGGCCGAACCACGCCGGGCTACCCGTCGTCCCCTGGCCACCGCTGGACTCGATCATGATCCCGAGGTTTCCGTCTGACGCGATTTCGAGGCGCCCGGTCCAGCGGGTCACACCGCTAATCGTTTGGCGGTTCGTCGGGACGATGAAGAACCGGAGCGTGGCGGGGGCGACGGATGACGGAATGGACGCGAACTGGATCGCGTCGGGGCCGTCGTCGAGGTTGCCGCCGGAAGTGCGCTTGACGCGCCCGCGGAGTTCGATTCCTCCACCGGCCTTCTTTCGCCAACCCGGCGATCCGGCCAGTGCGTTGTAGCCCGTTTTGAACGTCAACGGCTGCCACGGTCCGTCACTCAGCAGCAGCCACGTACCGTCAGCCTGACGTCCTTCCCACCGGTCTTCGGCAATCAGGTACGTCAGCATTCCGGGAACGGGCTTCGTTGTCCCGGTCAACGCCGCAGCGCGTGCGTTGGCGTCAGCGAAACGCATGACGAGCTTGGGAACGACACCGTTTACGATGGTCTGAGTCGCGACCTCCATATCCGGTGCGTCTCCCATTACCGGATACTGAACTCCCTGGCTGTACGCGTCACTTCTGGGCATGGTTAAGGCGCCTCCTGCGCATCATGAATTCCGACTTACGCAAGCGCTCCGTCGACAATCCAATTGCCGTCCGCGTTGCGGGATACTTTGACGACGTCATTGACCGCTGGAGCCGAATACGCCTTCAGCCGGCGGACGCTGTCGACGGGGCCGCGAGCCGTCGATATATTGACCGTTCCGTCTCCGTTGACGGCCGTTACTGAGGCCAGGCCCCATGACGCTCCGCGCTGCTCGACGGTCTGGATCGCAAGCCGCTGAACTGCGTCTATGAGCCGCTTGGAGAGCCTCACTCCGTCTCCTCCTTCCCTCCGCGGAGGGCAATTGCGAAGGCGCCATCAGCCGTGAGCGGGATGGTCAGTGACTGCACGAGATAGCGCTCCTTCCGGCCCACGTGGACAAGGCGGACGATGTCGTTGCCCTCCAACGCGGGGTTCGGGAGAGACTCAAGAGAGGTCTGCACGTTCGGTGCTATGGCGTCGAACAATGCGTACTCGGCTGCCGAAGTGCAGTCACCAGAGCTAATCCATAGCGCCGACGAAATGAACTTCGTAACCTTGCCGAATGGTCCGCCCCATCTCGTCGGGCTAGAAGGATCCAAGTCCTTCGCAGTCCCGCTAACCGGAGCCGAACCTGATGACGCGTTCTCGCCTGACGCCACAACGCAGTTGTAAACGCCCGTTCTTGGCATGGAGCGCGTGGAGGAGATGAGCGTTCCTCCCTCTCCCTCTGCGATGTCCCACGCAACGGCGCCGTTTATGACGTCAGGGAGATCGACGATTACAAACCGGTTCTGGGCGTCAACGTAGATCTCGGCACTCATGGCGCGGGCTATCTGCTGAACGGCGTCCCAACGGTCTGCGCCGGCGTCCCATGTCGCAACGGCGCATGACGGATTGCGGGCTCCGGCCGTGAGATTGACGATCGTCGCCGACGGTAGCGTCTGACGGATCAGCGCCTCCATGGCGTCGACGCATCCTCCGTATCCCCGGGTGGTCGTCGGAGATGTGAACTTGTCGTCGATGACGGAGCATTCCGAGGAGGCGCCCGTGACGTTCACCGGGCCGAAGTGGAGGTCTCCGCTTGGCTCATTGAGACGGAACGTCCCGAGCGGGACCCACTCCTCCGCACCATTGGAGTAGCGGATCCCGCGCGATACGACCAACTGTTGACCGTAGGGAGCCAAAGGGTCCGTCTCCAGCCACGGCATGAACTTCGGGTCGGAGACCGTCAGGGAGATCGTCCGACGCGTCTTGCTCCCCCGGTCGACGGTGACTGAGCCACTGTCGAACGGGAGGTTGGCGACCTTGAGGGTCCCGTTGTAGTAGACGTCGACCTTCGCGAGCATCGTGTGTGACGTCGCGAGGGTCTTCAGGAACGTCGAGCTGACGGGGTACACGCCTCACGCTCCCGAGTAGACGTCGAGCCATGTCGTGGCTCCGGACAGGACTTCAGACCACGTCGAGCCGTCGTCCTTGACGGTCTGCCAAGTGCGGTCAGCGCTGCCGGTGACGCCACCGATTGGGCGGTCAACCTCCGTCAGCGGAAGCACCCATGTGCGGTCATGGAATTCGGAGTAGTCGACGACGGGAGCCGCCTGTACGTCGCCAATGGAGACGTACATGTCCTCTTCGCCCCACCCGGGAGGCCACTGGAGGAGAAGCGAACTACCGGACGAGAGCACCCAATCGAGGGCCTCCCGGTCCGCGGTAGTTTCTGTGACGACCGTCAGGTCTCCGGACTTGCCTCCACGCACGTCGCTGATGACGACGGGGAGCCTCCGGCCCTGCACACGGCTCACACTCTGCCGCGCGGGAGTTGCCCACGTCGGTAGAGGGGTGGCCACGGTGACCTTGCAGCTCCGCTGTGGGAGTCCCGGATCCTTCAGCCATACGTCCGTGATCTCCGCATCGAGGGTGACCGGATCGGACGTGTACGACAGCCGGACAACCCCGCCGGCGTCCGTAAGGATGGCTCGCCACTGCACGGGTACGCCTAGCGGCGCCTCGTAGTCTGCGGCTACGGCAATGTCTCCGACCACAGACTGAGCGAGCAGGTCGCCAGACCATCCGCGGACAGGCTCTGTGCCTCGTCCCGTGACGATCCGCACGAGCGACCACGTGTAAGTGGGCCCTCCAGTCGTCAGCCCGCGCACGGTGATTGCGGCGCCTCCACCTCCCGCGGCTTCGGCCTTGACGGTGAGCCCGCCAATGCGCCACTCCGCGCGGTCGAGATACCAGATCTCGCCGGCTGTTGCGTCGGGGATGATCAGGCTGAGTCGCACGGAGACTGCGCCCTCGGGCGCCAGGTCCCCCATGCTTGCTACAGCCCAGCCACCCGCGGCCCCGGACCATGACTGCCACCGGGTGCGGACTGCGACGCCGTCAGCGTTCAGCCACTCAATGCGGGTCTGGTAGACGCGGGTGGACGGCTTGTAGACGCAGGGAGCGAACTGGTAGCCCAAGCCTTCCTGCACGCCTCCGACGGGGGCCGTGGTCGTGGCCACCAAGTCGCCACCGTCAGCAACGAGCTTCAGCGAGTAGCCTCCGCCTAGCACTTGCTCCGTCGTCTGCGCCTTCGTTCCGCCGGTCACCGTCCACCCGGACGCGTCCTGCTCGATGTCGCTCGTGTTGTACGGCAGGAGGTTGCCCGCAGTCATGAGAGCGCTCGTCGGAGCCATGACTATGCGGTCGTACACCCACTGCTGTCCGGTGGCCGTCGCCGTGGGAGCGAGCCCGACACGAGCCGTCACAGCTCCAGCGGGAGCCGTCGCGACGACTGAACAGCGCGTCCACTGCCCGGTGGTCGGCGCATACGGCGCGGACGAGATAGCTATCTCCGCCCCGGACGCGTCCCGCCATCGAATTTGCATGGCAAACGCCAGCCCACTGACGCCCGGGGACACCTGAGCCTGCGCTACGTACTCAACCCCCGGCGTCACCGCCGGCGCTTCCGATATCAGGCTTCGTGCAAGGCAGTCACCCGACGCGGACGACGTCAGTAGCATCGACTGATACCAGTTGTACGACGACGTGGAGACGTCGAGCGTGCAGTTTGTCGACGCGCCCCAGCCGGAGCGGTCGGCTTCGATGGTCTCCGTGTTCCATGGGAGGATGTTGCCCGTTGAACGCACCGTGGCGCCTAGGAAGACCCTGTCGGCGAACCACGATTGGTTTGCCGCCGTAGCCGTCGGACGGACCACGACGTTCGCCGTCGCAGCAGTTGCCGGAGCCGTCGCGACGACCCCGACTTGATGCCAGGTGACGGACGGGGGCGTCGTCAGCGGACCCTGTGAGGTGCTGATGAGCGACCCGCCCGATGTGTACCAACGGATCTCGATCCGGGACTGTGCGCCCGCACCGGGCGGGAACACGGACGCGCACGCCCAGTGTTCCGCGCCAGGTGTGACAGTCACTCGCGCGGCTAGTCCGATCTGGACATCACCCGAAGCGACCGACTTGAACGACAAGCAATACGAGCCGAGAGTTCCGCCCGTCCCCCTCAGGGGGTTCGTCGAGTTGACCAGTGCCGACCACGCGGAGCCGTCCGTTTCGGCCGACTCCGCGTTGGCGGGCAGGAGGTTGCCCGTGATCGCCACTACTCACCCTCCCCCGGAGCGGGGTACGTTGGGCCGGAGATGATCGGGCTACCGTCGTCAGACGGGGGCGTCGTCGGCTCCGGCTCGGGCTCCGGAACGACGACTTCGGGCGTGTAGTCCACAATTGGCGGGACTACTTCGCCCTCAGTTGGCTCGTCAGGCATTAGTTAGCCCCACCTTCCGTTGTCGAGGTCAGTAGCGGTTTCGGAGTCGTACGTGTTGATCTCCGTTCGGACGATGTCCGTTATCTCTCGGTCACCGACGTAGACGCGTACGTCCGCCTGCACCTGCGTCGAGCCGGAGCCCTTCGAGGTGCGGATGTCGGACCACTGGCCGGACGTGAACACGGGCTCTGGCTTGCCCGTACCGTTGGCGACGAGGTTCAGCCCCGGCTGGAGGTAACCGCCGTCGTCGTACCAGTGCGGAGAACGTGCCATCCACTTGGAATAGGCCGCGGACGGAGATCCGTAGTCGGGACGTCCCTTGATGTAGCCGAGACCCCAACGGATCTGTGTCTTGTAGTTCGTCCGCCAGTCCGCTCCGGCAGACGCCATCTTCGACCCCGGGAGAGCCTGCGGAATGCCGTACGCGTCTGACGTGGGGTTATCCGCGTTCCAGCGCCATCCGCTCTCGCCCTGCCACAACTTCTTAAGCGGGCCGAACTGGGATGGTCCCCATCCGTAGTTGGAGAGGATGCTCTTCGCGTACTGCTGTGCCGCTCCGACGGCGTTGGCGTTGAAGCCGCCTCCGCCTCCCGTCAGGTACTTCATGGGGTCAACGGCCTTGCCATTGAGTCGCGCCTCCAGGTGGAGGTGGGGGCCCGTGGTGTTGCCCGTCGCGCCCACGTCGCCGATGCGGTCGCCGGCGTTCTGCGCCTTCGGTACCGTCGTGCGGATCTTCGAGAGGTGCGCGTAGAGGGACTGGAGTCCTCCGCCATGGTCGATCATGATGTGGTTGCCGTACGGTCCGCCTGACGTCGCCATCGAGACGCGACCCGCAGCAACGGCCTTCACCGCAGTGCCGACGGCCGCCGGGAAGTCGAGGCCAGTGTGATGCCCTGAGGACCACATGGGTCCGGCTACGCCGAACTTCGTGCCGTACGGAACGTTGACGGGCTTGATCCACTGCCCGCCTCCTCCACCGCCTCCGGCGGAGAACATGGACGTGACCGCGTCTACGATCTTGTCCTTCAGACCGCCGACCATGTTGGTCGGGTACTTCGTCAGGGCCTTCGCCATGGGCGAAGTTCCGACGCCGTCCGCGACCTTCGACAGGATCGGCTTCGTCAGCGTGTTCCAGATCTTCGACGGGTTGACGAGGAGATCCGCACCGGTTTTCGCCCAGTCGATTCCCTTGCCGACGACGTCAGAGACGGTGTCCTTCGTCCAGTCCCATGCAGCTTCGAAGCCGCCGAGAATGCCCCCGGATTCGAGGAGCTGCGTCCCCGCCGCACGGTGCAGCGAGAGGGCTCGACTCCTGTACTTGGGATCCGTCGGAATGACGTACTCGGGATATCGAGGGTTTCCCTCACCGACGATTGCCGTCGGCTTGCTCGTCTTCATCGGAACTGCCGGACCCCAGCCGTTTCCGACTGTTCCGCCCGCCTCCAGAAGCTTAGGAGCGGCAGGCAACGGGTCGAGGTTGACGAACTTTGCCACCTTATCCCAGACGGCTTTGATGCCCTTTGTGTAAACCCATTCGATAATGAAGTTCACAGGCTTTTTGGCGATACCGGAGACCTTATCCCAAGCAATTCCGATTGCCTTCTTCGCCGTCTCGAAGGCGTCAGCGACTAGGCCGACCGCAGTCTTTATCTTGTCGAACGCAGGCTTGAGGCCCTTGTCGTAGAGCCAGCCAGCCTTATCCGCGATCCAGTCGACAGGAGGCTTAACTCCGTGGTCGTAGAGCCAGCGGAATTTGTCGCCTACCCACTTCAGTCCGTCCCAGATGAACCGGAACGCCGGGCCTAGCGCCTTGTCCCACAGCCATTTCGCCTTATCGGCTATCCAGCCGGCGGAGGGAGAAACGGCGTTGTTGTACAGCCAGACGAACTTGTCGCCAACCCATTTCAGGCCCTGCCAGATCCAGCCGAATACCGGCTGAAGCGCGTTTGCCCATAGCCACGTCGCGAGGAGTGCAATTCCCTCGAATGATGGCTTTATGCCGTCCGTCCACAGCCACATGGCGATAGCTCCGAAGAGCCTGAACGCTAGGATTATCGGCGTGATCACGGCTGTGACCAGCACCGCGAACAAGATCCGGGCTGCAAGCCAGATGCCTTCGAAGGCTGGGGCAAGGATGGTTTTCCATAGCCATACAGCCGCCGTACCGATGGCCGTCAATCCGGTTCGAATTCCGCTGAACGCAGGCTTCAGGACACCGCCCCAAAGGACCGTAGTTGCCGCCTTGATTCCGGACCAGGCAGCGTCGACGGCAGTGCGGAACCACCCGACATTGTTGTACGCCCAGTAAATCCCCAAGGCTAGCGCAGCAACCGCAATGACGATTGCTTCGATTACGGGAACAATCCCGGTTGCCTGGATAGCTGCGGCCCACCCGGAGGTGGCCAGCGTGGCGCCGGCTACTGCCACTTGATATACACCCATGGCGACCGCGAAAGCTGCCATGCCGAGTTGGATGGCCTTATGGACGGAGTACAGTCCCCACAGGATCTGAATAGCCCATGGGGCGTTCTTCGCGATCCATGAGAGTCCGTCGAGGATCGGCCCCATAACGCTGAACATGAGGGCGCTAAGCGGTGCGAGAGCCTGCGCCAGGTCTAGCGTCGTGCCCAGCAGCTTGCCCAAGAATTCCGCCAGGCCAGGGGAAGTGTCCTTGACGTACTTGAGGAAGTGCTCGAACTCCGGAGAGCCCTTCAGGTTAGCGCCCCAGTTGGCGAACCGACCGGTTATGCGCTGCATCGTCTCGGAAATGCCGTCCATGTGCGGCAAGAAAGCGTCGACAATGCCGGCCATGCCCTTGAGGACGTTTCCGAAGGCGACGCCCAGACCGACAATGGCGGGCTCAGCGCTCTCGCGGATGTCCTTTTTGAAGCCCTGCCAGAACGGCCGCTTCAGGTCTGCCGACGCACGGTCCATCAGTTGCCCAATGGCGTCCGCGGCCGTCACGACGAGCGGCGACAGTCCCGGGAGCGTGTTCTTCGCCCCGTTGACTCCCCGCGTGAAGAGTGGGAGAACGTCGGGCTGAAGCTCCGCGGACCACGCCTTGAACGCCTTCGTCAGCCCCTTCGGGCCAACCAGGGCGTCGTAGAGGTCGCGCTGTTCGGGCGTCAGCTTCGCAAGTGCCTTGCGGTACTCGTCCGCCTTCGTCACGGCCTTTGCCGTGGTGTCGAGGGACGACAGTCGCGCCGACTCGACGCCACGCTCAGCAGACGCGATGGAGTCCGCAGCCTGAACCTGAGTGTCTGCGGCACTGGATACGGCGTCCGCGAGAGCACGCTGAGCGTCGGACACGTTCTGAGCCGCATCGACGGCCGCGCGGGCTGACTCAGTCTCCGCCTTCGCGGCGTCACGGTGGGCGTCGGCCAGGGCCTTCGTCTGATCCTGAACGTTGCGCTGAGCGTCAGCTACCTGCTCCGTCGCGCGCCTGACGTCCTCGTTGCCGTTGACGCCCGCGGTCTGTGCTGCCTTCGCGTCCTGCTGGAGCTGCGCGTAATCCTTCTTCTGCTGCTTGGCAGCCTGAACGGACTGGTCATAGGCGAGCTGCGCGCGCTGGAGCTGGAGATCCGTCGCCTTGCCGGCGTCGTACTCAGCTTGCGTCTGGTTTAGCTGCTCCTGTGCCTCCTGAACGCGGAGGGTCGCGTCACGCTCGTCGAGCTTGCCGCGCTCCAACTGATCGTTCAGGGCTGCGAGCTGCTGAGCAGCGTCGACGCGGGCTCGCGTCAGATCCTCTTCAGCCTGCTGCGCCTGGCGCTTGGCGTCGGAGAGGGAACGCTCCGCGCGCTCGATGGACTCGGCTGCCTGGCGTCGCTGCTCTGCGGCACGCTGCGCAGCAACGGCCACGGCACGTTCGGCGTCACCGACGGCGCGGTTGGCGTCCTCCACCTGGCGGTTGGCCTGCGCGATGGAGCGCGCGGCGTTCCGGTGGGCGGACGACAGAGCCTGCTGAGCGCTCTGCATCTGAAGGGCACTCTGTGCCGCACGGACGTTGGCGGCTGCGCTGTTGTCCGTCGCGCTCGCGGCTTCCTTGTCCGCGGCCGTCTTCGCCTGAATGACACTCGTGACGCCCTTGATCGCCGGAATAGCGGCGAGTGCCACGGCTCCGACACCCGCGCCGGCGGCTACAGCAGCGGACGTGACGGCGCCAATGCCAGCGGCCAGGACGGGACCAAGAGGGATCGCCGTCAGAACGGCCATCTGAACTCCCAGACCCATCAGCGCGGACGACGCCTGCGACGTGTCGGCCAGAGCCTTGATGCGGAAGAGCTTTACTCCGTCGGCCTCCGCACGCAGTGCGGCAAGCTGCGCCGAAGCGCGAGCCGCGTCAACCCGGACGTCGATGTCGTGGCGCTGGATCGACAGGATCTCCAGGCGCGTCTGTATGGCCTCGATCTCCGCGAGCGCGTCGCCTGCGTCGATGTCGATCCCGACGCGCGCGTCTGCGAGAGCCGCGAGACGCCCCCGGAGCGCTTGAATCTCAGCGCGTGCGGGTGCGGTGTCCGCGTCTACGTTTATGTCCGGGATGGACGCCTGAGCCTCCGCCACCACCGCACGCAGCTTCGCGCCGAAAGCGCCGTCGACCTCGATGGCGACAGTCTGTCGACCGCCTACGGCCGCAATCTCCGCCCGGATCGCCGCCAGTGCCGCACGTGCCGTCGCAGTGTCGGCGCGGACGGCCACGTTCGGGTGCTGCGCCCCCAGCTCACGGAGCTTTGCCTCCAGGCGGACAATCTCCGCTTCCGCGTCCGCCGCGCTGACGTCAATTCCGATCCGCTTGCCGGAGAGCGCCTCCAGCTTCGCGCGGATGCGTGCTAGTTCGGCGTCAACGCCTGTGTCGCTGAGCTTGACGTCGAGCTTCGGCATGGCCTTGAAGGCAGCTTCGAGCTTCCGCCGGATGGAGCTAGCGAACGCCCCACCCGCGTTGTCACCCTGCCGGCCTGCGGCCCTGACACCCGCCTTGCCGCCCTGCGTGATGGCGGACGGGATCGATATCACGATCTTGCGTGATATCGCGTCGCCCATCTTCTCGCCGGCTTCCTCACCGACCTTGACGGCCGCTGGGAGAACCATGGCCTTCAGGTGCGTGTGGAAGTTCGGTGCGACGGGGACGACATCGACCCCGACCACACCGACAATGTCCAGGTCGTTGGCCATCACGCCTCCTTCGGCTGGTCTCTCAGCCGCGGGTCAAGCGCGCGGCGCTGCTCGTCTGACATCCCCGACCGCTTCGTAATGGCGGACTTCGGGGGAATTCCGGGACGTGGCGTTGGTGTGAATTCGGGCGCCTTGTTCCCGTTGACGGCCAGCAGCGTGAAGCGCAGGAGCCGTACCTCGTCTTTGACTTGGGCGAGGAGCGTTTCTGTGCCGCTCCATGGAGCCTGGTCAGGGCGACCCTCACCGGTCGCGCGCTCCAGCTCCTCCGGCGTCACGGCATTCCGGAGGGCCGTCTTCGTCGCGCTCTCCGGCGGTAGATGCTCGATCCAGATTCGGAGCGTGCGGAGGGACAGCGTCCCGCGGTACACGTCGAGCACTCGCGCGCCCGGGTAGTACCGCGGGATGTCCGCCTCTAGCGCCTCCGCGTGGTCCGCGAGGACTTGGCACGTCCACTGGACTTTCCCGGCGCCTCCCCGGCGGCTTCGGTCGCGCGGCCGACGAAAGTGTTGATCTCGTCGAAGGTCGGGTCCAGGTCGATGAACGTCGCAACATCGTCCTCGTGCAGCACACCAGCGGCCCACGTGTCGAAGTCGCTCTGCCGGAGCGCTCGCAGGTACGAGGGGCGCCACTGATTGATCGTCTTGACTCGCAGGTCGACGCCGTCCAGCGTCGCCGTGCGGAACTCCTCGGTGGCCTCGATCTCCTGCGACTCAGCTGGGGTCGTGGTCTCAGTCATGCGCGCGGGTCTCCTATGTCGGTGCGTGAAACGTTTTGCGCGGGTCGTGGTGGAGCTGGAGCGGGGCCCGGACCCGCGCAGATACGGGCCCCGCTAGTCATTGGCGTCAGCCGCCGGCAGGGAAGAAGCCGCTCACGTCGACCGCGCCGTAGTCGATCGAGCGCGTCACAGCCGCCGCACCGGTTCCCTTGTAGAAGCGGAAGGTGAGCTGAACGGGCATGACGTCCTCGGTCTGAGGCTGCTCGTCTCCGCGCTCGACCACCTTGCCGTTCGGCATGAAGAGCCGCATCCGCTTGTCGCCGTCCATCGTGTCGAAGCAGAAGGCGTATCGGAGGTCGTTGGGCTTGTCGGGGAACGCGTACGACGCGACGCCCGACGTCGTGTCGGGCTTCAGGGAGAGGATCGGGACGTTGTCGTAGAGCGACCGGACGAGGGGGTTGAGGCCCTCCAGGAAAGTGACCTGAAGGCTCTTCGTGCTCTTGGTCATCAGTGTCCGGATCGGCTCCAGGGAGCCAGCGGCGTCGATGTCCTTCGACTCTTCCTCGACCTTGAAGAGCCCGCCTTCCGTGGTGACCCACCCGAGCATCTGCCACGGGGTCGCAGGGTCGGCAAAGTCGGTCGGCGACGTGGTGTTCACGGCCGCCATGTAGACGAGGTAGTCGGTTGCGCCGAAAGTCAGATCGGCATTGCGGGTGTCCGCCATGAGCCCTCCAGGGCATGCGAGAGGCCCGCGCGCCTCAGTCGGCGACGGGTCAGAGTGTCAGTGGTTTACGCGTCCCGGAGGCTCACGGTGTACGTGGCGCCTCGACGATGGACGGCTTCGTTTGCCCAGGGCTGCCGGGAGGGTCCGGAGTCGCACCGGACGTGCCGGATCACTGCGCCGTTCACCGGGCCGCGGAGGGCGAGGAGTGCGTCACGGACGTTGTTCGCCAGGGTTCGCGCCTCGTCAGCAGTGCGCCCGAAGACGTCGACGAACACCCTGGGGTGCCGAGAGAACATCTCGTCGGGGCCTCCGCCACGCTCGACGCGGATGACGGGGAGCTGTTCCTCCAGGTCGGCCGGAGTCTCAGCCGCGCTGAACACTCCGAACGTGGATTCAGCCCACGGCGCCAACACGGCTTCGATGTCAGGCACGGTGAGCCGCCTTCATCACGTCGATGCTCTTGCTGAGCGTCGCGTGCCGGGGCGTCTTGCTGTTGCCGTGCTCGACGATCCGCGCATGCGGGGATGTGTTGATCAGTCGAGCGCCGGCACGCATCCTAGGCTTGCCCTGGAAGGGGATGTTCTTCCACAGCGGGACAACGTCGAAGCTGCCCTTGTACTGCCCCGGGTGCTGGTCACCGCCCGCCGGGTCACCGACGGGCGAGAGTGACTCTGCGATGCCCTTCATCGCGATGGCTGATTGCCTCACGCCTCGCTGCATCCACGGCCGCTGAAACATGCGGCCAATGCCGGTGTAGCGACCTCTGTAAGTGGCTCGGGATGCCATCAGCCCGTCACCCGCTCTACGGCCGCCTCCACGCGCGCGAGCGACGTGAGAGGAAAGATCAGCGGCTCACCGATGACTTGCCACTTCTCAGTGCCGCGAATGATGCGGTCAGCCGGCCGGACGTCGGTGCCGAGCGGAGCGGCGAACACGCGTCGCGTCTCGACGGTGGTCGATGCGTCGTGGGTCTCCGAAGAACTGCCGATCAGCACGCCGTACGGGCTCATGATCGTGCAGTTCTGGACGGTGATCTGTACGGGAGGCCCCGGAACCTTAGATCCCGTGGAATCCCGTACAGGCGCCCCCGGACGCTCGATGATGAGCGTCTCGGACATGAGCTGAGCTATCAGACTCACTGCGCCCTCCACACGGTCACGGGCGAACAGGCTTCCTCGGGAGCGATGCTCAGCGAGGAAGCTCCCGACGCCATGCCGACAGCACGTCGCAGGCGACGCCGCTCGTCGTCCGAGAGCATCACGCCTGTTTCGTCGTCTGCGTAGGACTGGAGCATGCCGCCGGCCTGCTCGCTGCGGAGCCCTCCGGGGTTCGTCAGTACGCGACATGCGACGTTCAGAGCGACGGCCTTGACTCCGCGCTGAGGAGGAGTGGTCAGACGGTCCCCGACCTCACCGAAGAACGCGTCTTCCGTGAGGTCGTGGGCGAGTTCGCACTCCGCATCCGTCAGGGGACGCTTCAGGAGTACCCGAAGCTCAGTCGGGCTGAACAGCGCCACCACCAGCCGCCTTCCGTCGAGGGGCTGCGCGCTTCGCCGGAGCCTTCGCCACAGGTGCGGGCTCCTGCGTCCGCGAAGCGGTCACCGGAGCCTCCGCCCATGCCTTCGGGTTCGTGATGAGCGCCTGTGCCCAGGTGGGGACCTCGTCCGCGGGGCCGAACACGTGGCTCACGCCGTCGGCGTCCGTCACGTGGACGTTCGTTGCCAGGGTTGCCATGCGTGAATGCCTCGCGTTTCAGGTCAGAGGACGTCGGCGACGAACGTCAGGTCGGGAGCCCCGACGACGGGGAGGACGATCGCAGTCGCGCGCGTCCACACGGTCTGTGGGTCTTCGCTCTTGTAGGCACCCACGGCCACGCCCGCGGCGTCACCGGCCAGGCCGTAACGCGGGTCGTTCGCCTCGACGGGCACGCCCCACAGCGTCTTGCCCAGAGCGTCGCCCTGCGCCGGCATGAAGCAGATCTTGTCTTCCGGGGTGACTCGCGTGGCCACGCCGTCGACGGACACCTTCGCGTCGTAGATCTGAACCGGCGGGATGTCGAAGTCCCCGAGAATGTTGTTCAGGTCGTCGCGCGTCAGGACGGTCGGAGACGTCGAGGCGCCACGGTAGGCCAGTTCCCGGATCTGCTTGTTGCGCCGCAGGAAGTTGTAGATCTTGCGGGACATCAGCGTGAACGCCGGGAGGTCGCCGTTCGTGTCGTTGTAGACGTCGAGCCACGCCATGAGGTTGTCGTACGCGAGCGCCGTCTCCGTGCTGGACCACACAGTTGCGGCCGTCACGGAGTGGGCCGGGTTGCGGCCGTAGTCGACGCCGGCCGACACGCGGTTCTCGTTGATCGTGACACCAGCGTTGAAGATGGCGTCACCGCGCGCGAGTTCGGTACGGGCCGCGATGGCGGTCACGCCCTTGATGGAGTCGGCCTCCATCGCGTCGCGGATCTCCGCCTTCTGGGTGTCCACGTTCCGCATCTTGATCTGGTCGTACTCGCTCAGCGGGTACTTCCGGGAGATGGGAGGCAGTTCGCCCGACACCCGCGCGGCCCCCGACCTGGAACCGATGTCCGACTCAGCGTCGAACGCGCGGTACACGGCCGCCTCGACGAGACCACCGCCACCCTTGTTGAACCGGTAGACCAGATCGTTGATCGTGTCGTTCGGGAGCCAGCGGTTCAGGCTGAACGTGTTCTCCTCGCGATCCCGGAGCGCGGCACGGGCGTAACCCGTCAGCTCCGCGGGAGTCGCGTACTCAGTGATGAGCTGCATGCTCTACCTCTCAGACGAAGACGACGCGGGAGCCGAGATCGGTCTTGCCGGCGGCGTCGATGGAAACGGGAAGCTTCGCCTCACGGATGAAGCAGTGCAGGAGCATCGAGCCGACGACCTTCGTCGAGGTCACCGCGCGAGCGTTGACGTCCTGCGCGGTGAAGAGGAAGCCCACGGCGGTTTCACGGCCGTCAGAGGCCGCGTTGTCGTACGGTCCGTAGAGGCCGGTCGCGGTGACCTTGCCCAGCGGAATGCCGCTCTTGATGAAGCCGGCGGGGTAGTGCGTGTTCGCCGTGAACTTGGTGACATCGAGAGTCACGCTCACTGGAGCGTCGGTGCCGTGGGCGGACCCCAGCCAATCCCGACGGTCCTGGACGAAGCTCTCAGTCTTCAGGCTGAGGTCCATACGGATCCCTCCGTGTAGTGGTTACTTGCCGTGGCGAGCGCGGTATCGCTCCTCGCCTGCGGTGATCGATGCGGCGTTACCGACGTCGCCCCCGCGGTTTCCGCCGGAGCGGTGCTGAGTGCTGCCGCTGCCCTGGCCGTCGTTGGAGGTGCCGAACAGCGCCTTCAGGGCGTCAGCGTCGGCCTCCAGCTCCTCTTTCGTGGAGCCCTGGAGTCGGGCAGCCTGAGCGGGCGTCAGACCCTTGCCCGCGGCGATTTCCAGGACGAGCGCCTTACGAGCCGCTGCGTCTCGCTCTGCCTTCGCCGTCGCTGCTTCTGCGGTAGCTGCGTCCCGCTCTGCCTGGAGTCGCTCCGTCTCGCTCAGCTCCGCGGCTTTGCGGGTGTTCAGCTCGGTCTCAGCCGCGCGCAGACGTTCCAGCTCGGACGAGTCCGGTCCTGCCTTGGCGGTCGTCTCCCACTTCTTCGAGTGGTATCTCCAGTACGCGACCTGATGCTCCGACGACATGTCGGCGACCGGAGTCGCTTCCGGGTAGCCGTGCTCGTTGACCGTCGGAGCGCCACCGCCCCCACCGCCACCGCCGGCGCCCGGGTCATCCTCGAAGAGGGTCCAGGGCTGAGCAGCGAACGTGAGCAGCGCGGAGCGAGCGCGAGTGCGCTTAGGCATGCGGAGTTCCCCTGTCGGGAGTTGGGCCCATGTCGGGCACGCGAAAGTGACCCACTGCTAGAGCGGGTCACTTTTGGCGGTCTGTGTTCGGTCAGAAAATGTGGTCGCCAGGTGTGTCCGTGACCCGCGGTACGGGTGGCGGCTGCCCGGTGACGCTAGGAGCAGGGATGGCCCTTACGGACGCCAGGAAGAGCGCCACTTCGTCACCGTCGCCGGTCGGTGCGTACAGCGGTCCAGTCGGCGTCAGGGGGATCTCACCCGACGCGAACAGCTTGACTGCGATCGCTGTTTGACGGTCCGAGGTCAGCCCGTCAACAGTGTACTCCGCCCACCGCTCAGGGTCGGTGCGGGACTCGATTCGCCAGGTCATTGCCGACCCTCCTTAGAGCAGCGCCAGGAGCGCGAGCACAAATGCTTGCAACTCGTCATCACCGAACTTCTTCGTGCCCCTACCGTAAAGGTCTTGCAGTCCTACTTGGAAGACTTCCGACGGTCCCCCCGCGGGGTCTTCCATCAGAGACGCATGGGCCATCTCGTAAGTCTTGCCCGTGTAGGGGTCGGCCCACTTGTCCTCATAGGTCATCTCCTTAGCCGCGCGGTCGTAGTGCGGGAGGAGATTCGCCATGTTCTGAGGCGAAGGGAGCATGTCGCCCATCATGTGTCGGCGCCTGACGAACGTGTACTCAAGTTGCTTCAGACCATGGATGTACTGCTCCATACGGTGGCCAAGCTCGTGGGCTGCAACCTCAACGGCGCCAGAGCTGAACGCTCCGTCGTATGTCGAGTAGTCCCACGTGGACAGTGCCATGACGTCGTCAGACGTTCGGTAGAACGCGCGCTGACTCCCAACGACACGCAGCGGTTTGCCCTGCATGACGCTCAGCCAGTCCGCCGGGAAGTGCCTGAACGACTCTTCCAACTGCGCCTCCCAGTCAAGGGGGGCGCCGTGAGTGCCTGAAATCCCCAACTCGCCAACGTCTCCAAGCTCCGCAGGCGGGTTGCCGCCCATCTCGCGGATGCTGGATACGTACGCGTGGACGAACGCAGACTCCCGGGTTGCTATGGCCTGGCGTACCGAGCGGAGTTCGTCCACGGAACTGTCAGGTCCCAACGCGTCGAACGCTTGGCGGAGCTGCTGAAGCGTCTCGTCATCGTCCATCGCTCTGGACAACTCGCCGTACAGCGATCGGCCAACGTCTAGAACTGCGTCGAGGTGCGCCTCATACTTCTCCGGAGGGAGCTTGTGTCCGCCAAGGTTCGTGCCTCGGTAGGTCATCACCCACTTGCCGGCGTCGGCGTCCCAGTACATCCGGTCTTCCGTCCAGTCACTTCGAGTCGTCGGCAAAGCGTCTCTCGTGCTGTCAAGCTGCGCACGAAGCTCGTCGGATACGGACGCCTTCGGGGCTGCTGGCTCCGACGCTGCAACGTCGGGTACGGACGTGTGATCGGCATCGCTGGAGCTGTGGTTTCCGAGATCGTCGGGACCCGTGAACTTCTGTCCGCGGAAACTAAGGACCGGACCGATCTCCCCATGCTCGTTGGATATGAGAATCTGCCGGTAGTCGACTGCGCGGCCTCCGCGGTCGTGAGTTCCGAGCGCCTTATCCACGGCCCGGTGAATGGCATCAAGCTTGTCTTCGTCGATGACCTGGCCGGGGTCGTAATCGGCTGTGACCACCTTGACGAGACAGTCGCAACCGGGATGGATCGGCGCCAAGTCGCGTTTGTGGTAGCGCTGCGTCGAGGCGATCATGCAGAGCGCACAGTCGTACTCGCCCTGTAGCTCGCGCACGGTGTAGGTGAAGCGCGGCATGTCGTCCGCGACTTCTCGCACCGTGTGTGTGCGGGCGAGTTGAAGATCCGTCTTGACGATCGTCTCCAGACGGTGTGTCCCCAAGTCAACCGCTGCGTCAAGGGACTCGTCGTCAGAGAGCGCCGTCCAGACTTCCTTGAACGGGCGCCTGTAGACCTCCGAAGGGTCCACCCCGCGGAGTGCCTTACCAGTTACGTTGTCTAGGTCCAGGGAGACCCGTCGCCCGCGGGGATCCACGTCCTTGTAAAGCTGTTCCAGGTAGGACGCCGTGAGCGTCGCTATCTGCCGTTCGCCGGCGAGGATGATGGGAAGCGCCTGGCGCTGGAACCGACTAGCGTCGGCCTCACGCCAGGATCCGAGACCTGTGAAGGATCGGCTGACCCTCCCGAGGACGCTCCCCCACACGCCGCGGACTGCTGAGCCGTACTGCCGGTCAAGCCGCGTCAGGGACATCATCACCTCGACCAACCACGGTCCGCTGTTCACGAGCCGTGCGGGCGTCGTCCAGGGACGTGGGCTGAGGAGCGGCAGCTTCGGCAGCAGCCTGCGCGTTCAGGGCGTCGGCGGCACGGTCGATCTCCATGCGGGAAATCTCCGCGGGCGTGTAACCCATGTCCTCCATGCGCTGACGCCACGGGACACCCGCGGTGCTCTTCTTCACGGCAGCGTCGGCAAGTTCCGCGATGGAGCGTGACTCCGGGTCGCGCCAGATCGTCTCAGCGCTGTAGGACGTCGCTCGCGTCTCGTCGCCCAGCACGCGGAAGGCAAGCCTCATGGTTTCCTCCCACGACTCACCGAAGGTGCGCTGACGGTCGCGGACCTTCGAGACGAGACCAGTCTCCGCGGCCTTGAGGGCGTCGCCGCTCACGTTGACCACGGCCCCGATCAGGTAGTGAGGGGGCGTTCGGCTGATCGCTGCGAGATCCTGAACGGCGGACTGAACTGCCGAAACGTACGGCTTCAGATCCGTTGCGGCGAACTCACCGAACTTCGTGTCGGGGTCGCCGGACGTCCACAGGCTCTTGATGTCGAGCTTGTACGGCTGGATCTTCTCGCCCGTCAGGGGGTCCTCATCGACCTCCAGACCTGCGGCCCAACGCTGCCTGAACGCGCCGTACTTCATCGCTGCGATCAGGTTGATGAGCGACAGGTTGATGCGGTTCTGGATCGTCAGAACGTCTTCATGCTCCGCGAAGCCCGTCAACCTGCGGTTACGGCGGTTGATGAAGGGGACGAGTGGGACTACGCCCAGCTCGTTCGTACGCTCGCCGTCGCCCTGGTTGGGGAGCGCGAAGGCGTCCCAGCCGCGGAGCTGAGCCGCGCGACCGGAGAACGTCGGGGCGTCCGTCTTCGTGACGAAGTCGTAGATCCGGTCAGGGGTCCACAGCGTCGCGCGGGTGTTGCCCGTCCAGTCGTCCCGCCACATTTTCAGACCAGCGGCAAGCTTCCGCCGGCTGCCCTGCTCGTGCTCCACGGCGACCTGGCGGGGTGTCTCGTGCGTGATGACCGGACGGCCATCGTCGCCACGCTCGACGAGCGCGAAGGCACGTCGCTGCGAGAGGGCGCCGTAGTGGATCAGGTCCGCGTCCGCGTCGAGGCTGTTTTCCTGCCAGACCCGGTTAGCGTCCTTGTCACCAGTCTTCGCACTGTCACTGTCGTCGTCCGGTTCGCCGAAGCGAAAGCCATCGACATGCATTCGCTCAACCGGCGAGTCGATGACGAGGCTTGTCCAGTTCGTTCGTGCGTCGCGCATCCACTCGCGAGCCTCGCGCGGGTCGACGCCCGGCACCTTCGGAAGCGGCGCCTTGTTCTCCGCGAAAGACTTCAGGGTGTCGAGCCCTGGCTCCGTCTCGCCGTCGGCGTCGGTGTGGTCGTCACGCTCGTCGAGGAGCTTCTTACCGAGCCGTTGCAGCCACCATCCGGGAGACTCGACCTTCTCAGCATTGACAGGCACTTACGGACCTCCCTCAGAAGGCGACTAGGCGGTTGGAGCGCTTCTTACGCTTGGTGATTCCTGCTGCCACGGCGTCGGCCCGGCACTCGTAGGCCAACACCGCACTCATGGCGGCGTCGATCTTCTTCGGCGACTTCGCGTGTTCCTTGCCGATGCCCATGTGGTTGCGGCCCATCGGGCGTCTCTTGGCGTTCAGCACGTGGCGGGTGAGCGTGGCGCCCAGCTTCGAGAACGTGGCTTCGTCGTCGGCCTTGTCAGTGCCGGCGAAGGACAACGCCTTGTCGTCAACGGCCTCGACGAAGCGGTCTAGCGCGTGCTCCATCGCCGTCGGGCGGTTGGTCCACCACTCCAGCGGGCGAGCCTGCGTAGCGCTCACCTGAAGGTCTTCGCCGTGTTCCGACGTCCACTTGTCCACGTAGTCTTGCCAGTGCGGGGGGTCGCAGTAGAACCCGGCAACTTCGTACTTGTCGAAGGCCCGCGCAACGGCGTTGTCGACGGCTTCGCGGTCGACTTGCCAACCCTCACCTTCGGGGCCCTCAGGCTTCTCCCAGACGCCTAGTAGCTGAAGGTGCCCGTCAGATACGCGGCACGCTGTCAGCGCTGTTGCGTCGTCGCGAATAGAGCCGTCGAAGCCCAGGGTGATCAGGTCGCCAGGGGCTAGCTCCTCCGGCCGTCGGCAGATCTCCCACGCGTCTGTATCCATCCACGCGTCAGAGCTGCTCGTACGGGAGTTGAGGAAGTAGCGCTTGCCGTCCGCGGAGTCGTTACGCAGGTCGTAGAAGTCGTCTACGAGCGTTTCGAGGTCCATCCACTCCATGGCGTCGCCGTAGGAGTCGAGGAGCGCGGCCCTGAGGGCCTCCTCGTTCTTGAGGTCCTTGCAGACGCCGTAACGGTGGTCGTAGAGGAGACGAGCGCGACCGCGCTTCTTCTTACCCTCACGGATCGCTTCGGCTTCCTCGTACGTGCGCTCAGCGACGGAGTCTTGCCCCGGGGCGAACATGGTCGTGGTCTCCAAGAACCACGTCTGCGCGCCCTTTTTACGCTTGCGCAGGTTACGGGTCACCGTGGCGTACATGCGCCGCAGCTCAGGCGTGTTGTAGAGGTGGGTCTCGTCGAAACAGACCCACGTCTCTTTGCCGCCGTCCTTCGACGAGGACGAAGCAGTTGACGGGGTGATCTCTCCACCGTCGGGGAGGATGATTCGGGTCAACCCAACGTCGACGTTGGGGACTTGACTCAGCGGCGACGCCTCGTCGGTCAGGTTGAAATGGATGGTGTCGAAGACGTTGCCGGTCTGGCCTTCCTCCGTCGCCATGATTCGGAGGTAAGGGACGCGGACCGGTCGGCCCATCGGCTCACCGGGCTCGTAGACGTACTCGAAGCCGAGTCCCCAGGGGTCGCGGTAGACCTCACCGCCCTCAGCCCAGCCGGCGAAACGGCACGGGCCGAAGGCTTCGAAGAGGCCGATGCGGGCGCCCAAACCGCTCTTGTCACAGCCCTTCGGGCGGGAGAAAAAGGCGCTGTCGTACAGCATCCTCCCGGCGGGGTCGTCGACCGCGTAGCAGTCCACGACGAAACCCGTGTACTCGTCACCGTGGCGTACCGGTTCGCCCTGGACGTCGCCAGGACCGTGAACAACGAAGTACTCCATCCATGCGACCGCCATCCACCCGAGAGAGCGGGAGCGATCGTGACCGGGGGCGCGCACAGTGACGTGCGGCACGCGGTCTCCTAGCCTGTGAGACGCGCTCTGCGCGAGTTGATGTCCGAGACGTTGTCGGCTCGCTGAACGGCCCTCTGAGGGGCAGCTGAGGGGTCGTCGACCTTGAGCTTCAGCCTCGCTCGGTCCTCAGGCGTGGCGCCGAACTTCGCGGAGCGCATGCGCACTTCGGAGAGGAACTCCCACTTACCCTTCGTCCACGCCGTGTGGTGCATCAACGCAGCGTCGAGGAGGAACGCCCAGTCGGTCTCAAGGAACGTCGAGGCCATCGGAGAGACGCGCCAGGTGTGCCACCAGCGAACGGTCATCTCGTGCCACTCTTCGTCACCCGGGAGCACGCCCTCCGGTAGCTCAGGGCCGCGGAGTTCGCCGTCGTTGACGATGACGGTCTCGGGGTCGGTGGCGTTGCGCCGGCGCCGCTTTGCGGGATCCTTCGGGGCGGGACCTCGTCCAGCCATGCGGGTACCTCCCGATATTGGAACGGCAGACGCCGCCCATGTCGGGAGCTACGCCGTCAGCTTGGAAACCACCGCGGAGAGGTCCGCGAGGATGGACGGGGAAGAGCCATGTCGGCGACCCGTCATTGCGATGTATCGGCCGGTTCCGTAAACCTCTACGGCCGTTCCGTCGGGGCGTCGGATGCGGCGTCCCTGTCGGACGTCCGCGCGGCCCCAGATGTGCAGGCCGTCGCCGGACGGGGACACCTCTACGTAGGTGGTGCCCGCGTCGCGGATGATGGCTGCTGCCCATGGGGCGAGTCGCCCGGTTAGCGGATTCAAGCAGTGGTCCAGGTCGATGCAGACCACGTCGTCGTCGGAGGAGAGGACGAATCCCAGTCCGACGCCCGCCACGGACTCCGCGGCGTTCTTGTACGTGCTCCAGGTTCGGGCGTCAGTGCTTGACGCGGCCCTGCCGGTCGTCGTCAGTGGACGCTTGTCGCCGGCTCGACGCACCCACCTGCCGCGGGTCGTCAGTTCCAGCGGGAACACGCGCTTCTTCGCCGCGCGATGTGCAGCGACTCGGCACCGGGTGGAGCACGTCAGCGCGTCGGCTCGTGCGGCCAAAGGCATGTCGACTTCGCACCACGTGCACTTGCGCTCCGTCTTCATCATGGCTCCATTGTAGCTTGCGGCGTGTAACGGCTACAGGCTTTTGACCAGGGAGTTTCACATCCGTCAGGCACAGCCGGCGAGTAACACCTAGGCCCTCGCGCGGCCCTCAGATGCCCCTAGGAAGCCCTGTGCGGCCGTCTCGCGGCCTCCCAGCTTCAGGGGTCTAGCCGTTACATCTGGGATCCCCAGACCCGTACAGACAGCGACGCCCAGCACCTTTACGGTTCTCTAGATCACCCGGAGGGGATTACCCCCCTGGTGATCATGGTCAGTTGATCTTCGCAGCGAAGCCGGCGCGAGGCTCTCGATGCTCACCGTCGCTCAGCTCGCCCTTGATCTCCAGGCGAGCCGGCACGAGCGTGAGCGTGATCGTTGTGCACGTGCGGTCGTGTCCGACGCTGATCTTCGGTGCCTTCGCGAGCTTGCCGACATCAACGCCGTTCACAGACACGCGAGTCACGACGACTCCGTCTGCGCCTGTGTCGTCTGCCTCCTCCAGCACCACATGGGCACCGCTCATGGGCTAGTCCTCCAGTGCTGGGTGGGCTGGCTTGGGCTTGTCCGTGCGCACGCGTGTGAGAGCCGCTGCTGTGCCACCCTCACTACTGCTCTTGTGGGTGTGGCACCACTGGCACAGGGCCTGGAGGTTGGCGTCACTGTGGTCATCACCTGGCACCACGTGATCCACCTGATTCGCAGGTGCGCCACACATGCGACCGTCAGAGAAGCGGGTCTGACATGCATGACCATCGCGCCTCAGGATGCGGCGTCGTGTACGAGCCCAGTCCTTCGGAAGGCGGGCTCTGCGCGTGCTGCCTTGCCACGACATTGCGCCTCCCTGCCCTCCGTCTGTGCCTTACGCTTGTCGCTCCACGTGGCCAGGGGAGGCCACTGAGTCATGGGGGGATGCGCTATGCGCGCCTACATTCGCCGTGCCTGCGTGCCGGCAGTGCTGATATCCGCGGTACTTCTGACGGGCTGCTCGTCAGCCGTTACGACTGAGCCGAAGGCAGACGCTTCAGCTCCGCCCGTCGTCGAGGAGACGTCCGCGGAACCGTCAGAGACGCCGTCCTCGTCCGCCCCGGCCCCGAAGTTGGGGGTTGGGGAATCGGGGACGTTCGACGTTGGCAAGACGGATGAGTACGGGGAGAACTACAAGGTCACGTCCAAGCTGGAAGTCACCGTCGTCAGTGCGAAGTACCTGACGGCCGCAGAGCTGGACACGAGCGACCCCGAGCAGGGCCAGTATGCGGAGCTAACGCTCACGGTGAAGAACGTCGGCAAGGCGCCGGCGAAGTTCTCGTCCTACGGCATGATGCAGTGGGAGGACGAGCAGACGGCCGCACAGGATGCGACGACGCTCGAAGGCGTAGGCGACGGTCCGGACCTCGACACGACGTACAAACCGGGTCAGTCCGTCACCGGGAAGATCATCCTCGACATTACGCGCAAGGGCGGGACGGTGAGCTACGTGGCGTCGGACGACCCTGAGGCCGAAGGGCCCGTGTTCACGGTGACGATGCCGAAGTCCTGAACGTAGCCAGCCCCGCTCGCGGGAGTCGTCCTCCGCGGCGGGGCTGTGTCATGTGGTCGGGACGGTGCGGCTCGAACGCACGATCTCCCGCTCCCAAAGCGGGTGCCTTGATCCAACTTGGCCACGTCCCGAAGATCGGCCGAGTGGCCCGAAGGCGGGTCAGCCGTCGTGGAGCCCCCGGCGCGAGTTGAACGCGCGACTTCCGCTTTACGAGAGCGGCGCTCTGGCCACTGAGCTACGGAGGCTTGGCCCCGGCGATGTGATCGGCCCTTGCGGGCTACAGGGATCGCTCCGGGACTCTCGGACGTCAGAGGCTCTCCGCGAGAGAGCCCGCGGCGCTTGACGCCCCTTGCTCCTCGCCCGGGATTCGAACCCAGAGTTACCCACTCCAGAG
This sequence comes from Streptomyces sp. NBC_00076, assembly GCF_045041235.1. Taxonomy (NCBI): domain Bacteria; kingdom Bacillati; phylum Actinomycetota; class Actinomycetes; order Kitasatosporales; family Streptomycetaceae; genus Streptomyces; species Streptomyces sp. NBC_00076. Next base: position 7,893,437 of record NZ_CP108242.1, on the reverse strand, counting down.
GCGGGCGTGTTGCCGGTTACACCAGCGAGGAAACGTGACGAGCCGGCGGACCGCACGGACATGCCGCCATCCCCGTTGCTCCGGCTCGTCATGGACGCCGCGCGTTTGCGTGGGTGTCACCCCGCCGCGCCCTCTGCCCCGGGACGAGGGTCGCTGACTAAGCGTCCGTCCGGGTGCAGCAAGTAACTTACGCTGCTGTCAGGTAGGTGGCAGCAGCGCTGAGTATCGTCGGGTCGTCGCGCAAGTGCCCGAGCCCGACGTTGCACGGCCAACACAGGAGGCCGCGAACGCACGCGCCGCAGGACTTTGCGGGGTCGGGACAGCAAGCGTGATCGTGGTCGACCGCGAGTCCCTTCCCTGCCGGGTCAGGAGCCTTACAGATGGCGCACACGCCACTCTGTGCGTCCGCCATGGTGTCGTACTGATCAGCCGTGATGCCGTACTGACGCCGAAGGTACTCGTCGCGGACACACCTCCCACAGTAAACGGCGAACCCGTCGGAACACCTGCGGTTACGGCTGAAGGCATCTTCAGGCAGCCACGAATCACAGCCCCGGCACTGCTTGTTACCGTCTTCGTCGCGAAGACGAGGGTCACGCATCTCCCTCAGTGGGGTCAGGGACTTCCCAGCACTGCGCTGCGCGTAATGCCCCGTGCAGAGACCCGCCGTCGCGCATGGTCGGCTGCACGCACCAAACTCACATGCCGACCCACGAGGCTGCACGACCCTCAACGAGGTCAGCTGCCGACCTTGCTGCTGCTGCGCGTAGTGCCCGCTGCACAGCCCTGCGGACCGCACCGATGTTCCGCACCCGTCAAACGAGCACTCCACGCCGTCCTTCGCACCCCACCGCCACCGAACCGGAGTCAGCGGCAGCCCGTTGCGCTGCTGAGCGTAGTGGGTTCCGCACAACCCCCGAGCCTTGATCTTGCGACCGCACCCGTCGAACGCACACTCCCGTGAATCACTCACGTCCACCCCTAAGAGAACGTCGAGCAGCCCCGGCGCTTAGGGACACCGGGGCTGCTCTAGGCGCGGGGATCAGCCGCACCTGCTTATGTGGTTGTTGCGCGCCCTCCGCGCCCTAAGACCGTGCGGGGGGAAGTCTTGGACGGCCGGACCGCTTCAACCGAGCTCTATACGTGGGAGGAGAGTGCCACGGAGCGTCGGGAGCGGTGCCGGCCGTCGAGGGGGCAGGCGGGACCGCACGCTACACGCTACGGCCGCCTCATCCTGCCCACACCCTTGTTATGTTGTAAGAGAATCAAACAGGATCATCGAAACGCGTCTGCGCTGGTCAGAGCCCCGCTCAAATACGACGCCACGCGATCCACCCTGACTGCATCCTCGTCGAACAGCCCCATCCCGACGTTGCAGTTGCCGCAGATCAGATCGCGCGTGCAGCCGCCGCACGTCGGAGTTCGTGGGCAGCACCCGTGGTCGTGGTCCACAGTCAACGCGCGCGCCCCTGGGGGCCGACCGCATATCGCACACCCTCCGCCCTGCGTCTCCAGCTTCGCGGCGTACTCGTCGGGCGTCAGCCTGAACGCGTACCACCGACGGTCACGCGGTGCCGGGGGCGGAGGTGAGACGACCTTCGGGCCCCTGGCACTCCACGCACGCAGGTACTCCGCTGCCGTCGCAGCACGCTCCGCACTCCCCCCGAGCCGTCCGACGCCCAGAACGCACCGGGTGCACAGCAGTCCGCGCACACACTTGCCGCATGACCGGGGCACGGGGCAGCAACTGTGGTCGTGGTCGACGGCAAGGCTCTTCCCTGCGGAGTAGTGACGCTCACAGATGGCGCACACGCCGCTCTGAGCCTCCAGGAGCGACGCGTAGTGCTCAGGTGTCACCCGGTACGTCGCGAAGCGCACACAGCCCTTACAGCGTGGCTGCAAGCCGTCTGCCTGGACGGGTGATGCGCCGTACTCGTCGAGCTGCTGCCACGTCAGGCATACAGAGCACTGCTTACATCCCTGCTCGTCCCGCTCCAGGGCTGCGCCACGGGGCCGGCGCTGAGCAATCGGCGTCGTCCTCCCCCGTCGCTCCATCTGTCTCCTGTGACGCCCGCACAGGTCGTCGCCCACCGCGGGGTACTGGCATCCGTGCCCCGCGGCACAGAGCTGAGATGTCACCGGGACCGGACGTCTCTGCTTCGTCGGCCGGATCGTCTCCCGTCGGTACGACCTGACCGCACATCCCGGGCACCATCTCCCGGCTATGACGGCTACTCCGCCGCACCCCTCCGTCTGGCACACGCTCACGAGCACCACCTCCCGGATAGGTAGTGTCGTAATCGGGGCAGGATGTGACGCTGGACCGTCGAAGTGGTCCGCGTCCTCGTCCTGGCCAGACTGGCGCCAAAACGCCAAACTAACCCCTACTTTTCCTTTCTCTCTAACGCGCGTAGTAGAGAAGAGAAAATAGGGGTTAGTTTGGCCATTTGGACCTCAGATTGACTCAACTGGCTACGCAGAGTCGCAACATGGGCTACACCGTCACCCTCTGGAGTTATACACAGGCGCCTGTGGACGAGCGGGACGCGGCTCGACGTCGACGCGGAGGGCGCCCACGACTACGCCGTTACCGAATCGTCACCCTCATCGGCCTCCCTTGGCGTCGCCCAGTCGACCTCAATGCGCCCCAACGCGCGTTCCCACGACGTTCCCCTCCGCGTTGTCGACGGGTTGACGGTGACGGAATCGACGAACAGCGACAGGAACGAGCGTTTGTCGGCGACGTCCCAGCGGCTCCAGAGCCCTCCAGGCGCTAGCGGGTCTTCACTGTCGGAGTCGGCGAACCACTCATCCATGGGGAGTTGGATGGCCGTAGTAGCGGACGCACGCAGCTCGTCGATGCGCTCCGTGCAGCGGGCCTCGTGCTGCTGGTACTTGCGGATGGTGTCCCTGAAGGCTGCGCGACCCGTGGGACCCTCATACAGTCCGTCGTCCCGGTCCTCGTACAGCTCTTTCATGCTCTGCTGGACGTGCTCCAACTGTGCCTCCTGCTCGGCAAGCTCAGCCGCCGCTTCAGGGTCCGCACCTTGGGCTGCGAAGCGTTCGGAAGCTGCCGCGAGGAGCGCAACGTCGTTGTCGTCCTCGGGGTCCAGCGTTGCCACCTTCGCCCACAGGAGCGACGCAACGACGTTGTCCGTTTCCCCCATGGCGATACGGACAACGTGCTTGGGGGCGTCGCCAACGCTGCGCCGGAGGTTGCAAACGTACGTTCCGTCGACGTTGGCGACTGTCATCCCGGACCGGCACGTGCCGCAACGCAGGACGCCCCACGACCCGAGGAATGTCATCGCTCCGGCCCGGTCCATGTTCCGCTCACGCTTGCGGCCGTCGAGGATCTTCTGAAGGCCGTACCACCTCGTCGGCGTGACGAAGCCTTCATGCGGCTGTACGGGCTGACCCTCCTCGTTGCGGAGGATCGTGCGGCGCCTCGACTTCGGATCCACGGCGCCGATAGCGAAGCCGGCCAACCGCGGGTCACGGAGAATGCGCGTCACGACGGTCGAGGACCACTCATTACCGGCGCCGTCGCCCTTCCCGCTCTTCCGACGGCTCTGTGACGCTTCCCGACGCGCTTGTGCGGCTTCCTCGTCGAGACTGCCGAGCGGTGTAGGGGCGCCTTTCTCCGTCAGGTCTGACGCAATGGCGTTGGCTTTCGAGCCTGACTCCGCCTCAGAGATGACGTACTGAACGACGTCTGCCGGCGTCGACTTCGGCCCAATTCCACCGCCGCTAATGGGGCCAGGGCTCAGCTTACGAATGGTGACGTTGTCGACCTGTACGGGCTCAGACTTGAATCCGTACGGCACCGGGCCGGACGAGTGCGAGCCTCGTGACTTCAGCTCCGCGAAAGCGTCCCGGATGAACTTGGATTTGTTCTTGGATTCCTGGTGGGCGAGCCCCGCAATGAGCGCGAAGAAAGCGACGCCAAAGGGGTTGTCGTCCGACGTGTTGATGAACGGCTCTTGCGTCGACACGAGCGCGACGCCGTGGTTGGCCAACTCCTGTTGGATCTTCAGAGCCTCCGCGGCCCCCTGCCGAGTCAGCCGGGAAAGCATGTAGATGACTACGACGTCGAACTTTCGCGCCCGAGCGTCCTCCAACAGCCGCTCAAACCCCGGGCGGTAGACGTTAGGGTCGTACCCTGAGATGCCGACGTCCGAGTAGTCGACATCGACGTGCGTCCAGTTGTCTTGACTGTTGATGTACGCCACGCTCTTGTCACGCTGCATCTTCGGTGACGCCTGGCTGTCGGTCTCGCTCTTATGGCTCTGGCGCTCGTACGTGACGGCCCTGATCATGTCCTGATCCCTGTCCCCCAGGGCGATTAGCTCCATGGGTAGATACGGTACCGGTTCTGAAGAACGCGTCGAAACCGAGGTCTTCGGTGGCCTTGGCGACGGTGAGGAGGGTGTCGTAGGTGGCGCCCTGCTGGGGCTCGGTGAAGATGCGGAGATCCATGCCCCCATCCTGCACGCCGCGGGGACGACCGACCGCGGCGGTCCCCCCGGCCGCCTCCTCCCGGTGGCTGCCGCAGTCGGACGGCGGGGCGCCCGTGGCCAGGACAGGCAGGACAGGTCCCGACCGGCGCTCATGACGCCGGTAGCGCCTCATCCCTGTCCGTCAGTCTGCGGAGCATCTCCCGCACCCTGTCCCTCGACTCGTCCGCCGCGTCGATCGCCTCCATGCACTGCCAGTACGTGCCCTCGTCGTCCGCCGCGGAGGCGAGGCCGACCAGGGCTATGCCCACCTCGCCGAGGAGGCCGCCCAGGGAGGTGAGGGCCTGGCGGGCGTCGCCCAGGTCGGTGAGGCGGGCCGCCAGCATCGCCTCGGTGTCGATGTCCGGGCGGTCCAGAACCCCGCATCCTCTCCCCGCCAGTTCGGTCAACCCCAGTGCCTCGCCCCGTAATTCGGGCGGGCCCGTGACGGCGAGGCGGCTTCCTATCGCCTGCGCCAGGGCCTGTGCCTGCCACACCTCCGCCATGATCCGAGGCGGGTCACCACCTCCCGCCAGGGCACGCCTGCTCATCCCTATGAGCCGCATCGCATCCATGCGTTGCCCCCGTCTGTCCGACGCGCCGTCGGCACGTCCGCCCGAACTCACCTGTTCACTACCCAGAGTGAGTGCGCTTGAGACAGAAAACCAGAGGAAGGTGGAAATCTTCGGACAACGAAACGGTCTCAGGCGGGTTTTTGACTTCGGAGAGTAATAACGGAGTTGATCGCTCCCGGCGAGGGCGGTCGGCCAGGACGCGAGGCGGTCGACTCCGGCGCAGGGCGGTCGGCTACGGCGCCGGAAACCTCCGCTCGTTGCGGTCGATCTTCGCGTCCAGCGCCGCCAGCGGGTCGATGCCGAGCACCTCGCACAGTTGGAGCAGATACGCGAGCACGTCGGCGACCTCGTCCTTGACGCGGTGCTCGGTGTCGGGGTCGGCCATGACGCGCGTCGACTCCTCGGGCGTCAACCACTGGAAGATCTCGACCAGTTCGGAGGCCTCCACGCTCAGCGCCGCGACGAGGTTCTTGGGCGTGTGGTACGGCTGCCAGTCGCGCGCCGCCGCGAACTCGGCCAGCCTGCGCTGCAGTTTCGCCACGTCAAGGGGTTCTGTCACGGCTTCAGGTGTACCACCGTCACACCGTCCACCCCGACCGCCCACGACACGTCGCTCACCGCGCCGACGAGCCGGATGTGCCCTCGGTCGCACATGCGGGCCGCGAGCCGCAGCAGTTCGGTCCGCTGCCGGGGGTCCAGGCCCCGGTCGAGGTGGTCGGCGAGCACGGTCAGCGCCTGCATGGCCACCGGCACCTCGCCGACGGGGTCCACCTCCAGTACGCCAGGCCCGGTGAACAGCACCAGCGCCAGCGCGAGGTACCGCAACTCCCCGTCGCCCAGCCGCCCGCAGTCCGTGCGGGTGCCGTCGCCCCGGTCGAGCAGCGCCTGGACCGTCCCGTCGGCGAGCGGTTCGGCGAGCACGTCGGCGACGGGGCCGGCGCATCCGGCGCGCACCGCGGTGACGAACTGCGCGTGCCGTTTGGCGCACTCGGCGCGGGTGCGCCACAGCACGTCGGCGAGGTTCTCGCAGCCGCCGAGCAGCCGTCCGGAGCCGAGGGGGACGGGGACGCGCATCCGGCCGGGACGGGGTTCGCAGGCGAAGACCGAGCGCAGGGCGACCACCGTCTGTTCGGCGGCGGCGAGCACCCGGCGCTGTCCGTCGGTCTTGCCGGCCACGCGCAGCGGGAGCAGGGCGGTGCCGAGCCGGTCGTCGGGCAGCGGGGCGCGGGTGACCGGCGACTGGCCCGCCGTGTGCCAGGCCGCCTGCACCTGGCGGCGGCTCGGGTCGCGCAGGGCGGTCTCCAGCAGGACCTGGCCGCCCGCCGCGCTCAGCCGCTCCCCCACGATGCGCAGCGCGGGCTCGGCCTGGACGGCGACGTCGAGCCGGATGGGCCCCTCGGGACCGTCGGTCGTGCAGCCGATGCGGAAGCCGCGGCGGCGCTGGGCGTCGGGCCGGGCCCGTTCGGGAACACAGGCGAGCGGATCCGGGAAGACCTCGGGGAGGGGGATGCCGCCACCGAGTCCGGCGAGCGCCTCGTAAGCCCGTAGCGCGCTGGTCTTGCCGCAGCCGCTGGGTCCGGTGAACAGGGTGAGCGGGCCGAGCGGGAGGCGGGCGTGACGGTGTGCGGCGAAGGCGGACAGCCGCAGTTCGGTGACGCGCGGGCGCTCCGGAAGGTCCGCGTCGTGGTCGGGTGAGGCCGGGGGCGACGAGGCGTCCGGGAGCAGCGCGGGGGGCACGGTCATGTCCGGACCGTAGGGCTCCGCGGTCGGGCGAACCGTTTTGCCCGAAGGACCTTCCTACGAACGGACGACCCGCGCCCCTGACGCCGGGCGCCCGGCACCTCTCACACCCCGGGGACCCCCGTCTGCTCCATCAGCCCGGTCACCTCGGTGCCGGCCGGCGTGAGGAGGAACACGTTCCGGTCGACGCGGTGCATACTGCTCGCCAGTCCGAAGACGACGCCGGTGCTGAAGTCCAGGACCCGCTTGGCGACCTCGGTCTCGGCGTTGGTCAGGTCGAGCAGCACGGGTATGCCCGCCATCAGCGTCTCGGCGACCTCGCGCGCGTCCGCGAACACCATGACGCGCAGCACGACGAAGCGGCGCCGCAGCTCCGTCTCGGCCTCCGGCATGGACCGGTGGCCGACCGAGGACGGCCAGGCGTCCCGGCCCCGTAGCGGCACGACCTGGGCGAGCCCCTCCCACTGTTCGTCGGTGACATCGTGGCTGTTCACCGGCATGCTCCGTCCTTGGCTCGCACTGCTGTCTGCATCGGCCAATTCTTACGCATGGTCACCCGTTCGGCCCAATGCGACACGCTCCGCGACTCCGGTGCACCTCACACCGGCCGGGGGACGGCTGTGCAGCGGGCGTAACTCCTCAAGATCAAGCCGTGTCACACAGGCGTAACGGGCAATTCGTACCGTCGACGGCATGACGACGCCCCCGCAGAGGAAGCAGACACGGCAGGTGCGGACCGTCTGCTCGTACTGCGGTGTGGGCTGCGGCCTGGTACTCGACGTCGGCATGGGGCCGGACGGCAGGCGTACGGTCCTGAAGGCGTCCGGGGACAAGGAGCACCCGGCGAACGCGGGCCGGCTGTGCACGAAGGGCGCGACCACGGCCGAGATGCTCGCCGCGCCGGGCCGGCTGACCAGCGCGCTGGTGCGGGACGACCGGGGCGAGGAGCCGGTGCCGGTGCCCGCGGCCGACGCGATCTCCGACACGGCGCGGCGACTGCGCGCGATCATCGACGAGCACGGGCCGGACGCGGTCGCGTTCTATGTCTCCGGGCAGCTGAGCCTGGAGGCGCAGTACCTGGCGAACAAGCTGGCCAAGGGGTTCGTGCGGACCAACCAGATCGAGTCCAACTCGCGGTTGTGCATGGCCAGCGCGGGGGCCGGTTACAAGCTGTCGCTCGGTGCCGACGGGCCGCCCGGTTCGTACGAGGACTTCGACCGGGCGGATGTCTTCTTCGTCATCGGTTCGAACATGGCCGACTGCCATCCGATCCTCTTCCTGCGGATGATGGAGCGGGTCAAGGCGGGGGCGAAGCTCATCGTCGTCGATCCGCGGCGCACCGCCACGGCCGCGAAGGCCGACCTGTTCCTCCAGGTCGAGCCGGGGACCGACCTCGCCCTTCTGAACGGGCTGCTGCACCTGCTGGTCGAGAACGGGCACACCGACCCCGAGTTCGTCGCCGCGCACACCACGGGCTGGGAGGCGATGGGGGAGTTCCTGGCCGACTACCCGCCCGCCGCCGTCGCGGAGCTCACCGGTGTCGCCGAGGACGACCTGCGTGCGGCCGCCCGGCTGATCGGCGAGGCGGGCGAGTGGATGAGCTGCTGGACCATGGGGCTCAACCAGTCCACGCACGGCACCTGGAACACGAACGCCCTGGTCAACCTGCATCTGGCGACGGGAGCGATCTGCCGTCCGGGCAGCGGGCCGTTCTCCCTGACCGGCCAGCCCAACGCGATGGGCGGACGCGAGATGGGCTACATGGGGCCGGGGCTGCCCGGGCAGCGGTCGGTGCTGGTCGAGGAGGAGCGGACGTTCACCGAGGACGTCTGGGAGCTGCCGCCGGGCACCCTGCGGGGGGACGGGGTCGGCAAGGGCACCGTCGAGATGTTCCAGAAGATGGCCGAGGGAGAGATCAAGGCCTGCTGGATCATCTGCACCAACCCGGTCGCCTCGGTCGCCAACCGCCGTACCGTCATCGAGGGCCTGGAGGCCGCCGAGTTCGTCGTCACGCAGGACGTCTTCGGGGACACCGAGACGAACGCGTACGCAGATGTGGTCCTGCCGGGCGCGATGTGGACGGAGGCCGAAGGGGTCTACGTCAACAGCGAGCGCAACCTCACGCTGACCCGGGCCGCGTCCGACCCGCCCGGGGAGGCGATGGCGGACTGGCGGATCATCGCGGCGGTCGCGCGGGAGATGGGGTACGAGAAGGGCTTCTCGTACGACAGTGCCGAGCAGGTCTTCGAGGAGATCCGGCGCTTCTTCAACCCCGTCACGGGCTGGGACCTGCGCGGGGCGACGTACGAGCGGCTGCGGTCGACGCCCGTGCAGTGGCCGGCCGCCTCGGAGGACGGGCCGCAGCGCAATCCGATCCGGTACGTGTCCGGCGAGGGCGGGCTGCGGTTCCCGACGGCCGACGGGCGCGCCGTCTTCCACGCGCGCCCGCATCTGCCGCCCGCCGAGCTGCCGGACGACGACTTCCCCTTCCTGCTGAACACCGGGCGGGTGCAGCACCAGTGGCACACGCTGACGAAGACCGGGAAGGTCGCCAAGCTCAACAAGCTGAATGGCGGGCCGTTCGTGGAGCTGCATCCCGAGGACGCGGCTGCGCTCGGGATCACGGACGACGACCGGGTGGAGGTCGCCTCGCGGCGGGGCCGGGCCGTACTGCCCGCGGTGGTCACCGACCGGGTGCGGCCGGGGGCCTGTTTCGCGCCGTTCCACTGGAACGACCTGTTCGGGGAGTATCTGAGCGTCAACGCGGTGACGAGTGACGCGGTGGATCCGGTGTCGTTCCAGCCGGAGTTCAAGGTGTGCGCGGTGTCGCTGGCGAAGGTGGCCTCGCCGGTGCGGCCCGCGGGGGTGATCGCCCCCGCGGTCGACACTCCGGTCGGCGCTCCGACCGCCGTCACCCCGACCGCCGTCACCCCGGGGTCGAACCCCTTCGGACTCGACCCGACTCCGCCGCCCGTCCTGACGGCCCAGGAGCGGCTCTATCTCACCGGCTTCCTCGGCGGCATCGACTCCGGCGCCCCCGGTGTCCCCGTGCTTCCGCCGGACGCGCCCTTCAGCGCCGAGCACGCGCTGTGGGTGAACGGCGTGCTGGCCGGCATGTACTCGCGGACGTCGACCCAACCGGCCTCGTCCGGCGAGGCGCCTGGCCGTGAGGTCGTCATCCTGTGGGCCTCGCAGACCGGTAACGCCGAGGAGTTCGCGGGAGCCGTCGCCGACCGGCTGTCCGCCGGGGGACACACGGCCACGCTCGTCGGCATGGACGACTCCGACCCCGGCGCCCTGCCCTCCGGCGCCGATCTGCTGCTGATCACCAGCACGTTCGGCGACGGCGACGCGCCCGACAACGGCTCCGGCTTCTGGGAGACGCTGGCCGGGCAGCAGGCCCCGCGCCTGGACGGCGTCCGGTACGCGGTCCTGGCCTTCGGCGACTCCTCGTACGACGACTTCTGCGGGCACGGGCGCCGGCTCGACGCACGGCTGGACGAGCTGGGCGCGGTACGGCTCGCACCGCGCACGGACTGCGAACCCGACTACGAGTCCTCCGCCGGCGTCTGGCTGGACCAGGTGCTCTCGGCGCTGGACCCCGGGACGGAGACGGCCGAGCCCGCCCCCCAGGCCGACCCGCAGCCGGCCACCCGGACCGCCCCCGAGACCGCCCGTGCCGCGAAGCCCGCGCCCACCACCGCCCGCCTGGTCGGCAACCGGCTGCTCAGCCGGGCCGGCGCGGGCAAGGAGGTCAGGCGGTTCACCTTCGACACGAGCGGGTCCCCGCTGACGTACGAGACGGGGGACGCGCTCAGTGTGCGGCCGGTCAACTCGCCCGCGCTGGTGGAGGAGTGGCTGGCGGTGACGGGCCTGGACGGCGCGACGGCCGTGCGGGTGGAGGGAGTCGGCGAGGTCCCCGTCACCGAGGCCCTGCACCGGCATCTCGACATCACCCGGATCACCCCGGATCTGCTCCGCTTCGTCGCCGAACGCGTCCGCGACGACCGGGAGTTGCGCAGGCTGCTGCGGCCCGACAACAAGGACGGTCTGGCGCAGTGGAGTTGGGGCCGGCAGGCGGTGGACGTGCTCGCCGAGCATCCGGTGCGGGCGAGCGCGCAGGACTGGGCGGACGTACTGAAGAAGCTTCAGCCGCGCCTGTACTCCATATCGTCCAGCCCGCTGGTCGACCCCCAGCTGGTCTCGCTGACGGTGTCCGTCGTGCGCTACGAGAACCTGCACGGCCGGGCGCGCGGCGGGGTCTGCTCGCCCTTCCTCGCCGACGCCGAGGCGGACACCGAGGTGCCGGTGCTCGTGCAGCGTTCGCCGCACTTCCGGCCGCCCGCCGACGCCTCGACCCCGATGGTGATGGTCGGCCCGGGCACCGGGGTCGCGCCGTTCGTCGGCTTCCTCCAGGAGCGGCGCGCGCTCGGCCACCGGGCGCCCAACTGGCTGTTCTTCGGGGAACAGCACCGCGCCACCGACTTCTACTACGAGCGGGAGCTCACCGAACTGCTCGACGAGGGCTCTCTGACCCGCCTCGACACGGCGTTCTCCCGTGACCAGCGCAACAAGGTGTACGTGCAGGACAGGATGCGCGAACACGGCCCCGAGCTGTGGCGCTGGCTCCAGGACGGCGCCCACTTCTACGTCTGCGGCGACGCCTCCCGTATGGCCAAGGACGTGGACCGGGCCCTGCGGGACATCGCGGTCGCGCACGGCGGGCTGGACGAGGCCGAGGCATCGGCGTGGGTGAAACAGCTGGCGGCGGCGAAGCGGTACGTGCGGGACGTCTACTGAGAGCAACTGACCGAGCGGGGTCTCACCGGAAGAACCTCTTGGTGTCTTTTCGCCCGTTATGGATGGTTCTTACCGCCCTCACACCGGAATCTTCACCTCCGTCGGCCCCGCGCTCACCGGGCCCGATTAGCGTCCGGTGCCGTGCTCCTGACAGATACGCAGCCGGCGGCGCCCGGCCGACTGACGCGGTCGGCGGTGTCCGTCGGCCCGGAGGAACCGCCCGCGCAGTGGCATCGCGTCCTGACCCTGCTGGCCGACATCAGCCTCTTCATCGGGACCCGGTCGGTGTGGGCACAGGCGGCGACCCATCGGCTGCCCGTGGCCGTGGCGATCTCCGTGTGCTACGCCTCGATCCTGGTGTGCGGGGTCCTGGTGCTGGTGGTGCGCCGGCGGCGAGCGCTGGCGCGGCTGGACCTGGTGGTGCTGGTGACCGCCGTGACGCTGGTCCTGTGCACCTGGGTCATGAACCACCACGGCTCCGACGAGGCGGACCTCACCGCGCAGGCCGCCCGGGAGCTGGTCGCCGGGCACGCCGTCTACGGACACCCGTGGCCCTGGCTCTTCGGCCACCGGGTCGCCCTCACCCCGACCGTGACGGGCGGCTACGACTACACGTACGGCTATCCCCCGCTGGCCCCGCTGCTGACCGCGCCGCTGCTGTGGCTGGGCCCCGGCGGCGTTCCGGCGACGGCGGTGGCCACGGGTGCGCTGGTCGTCGGCGCGGTGCTGCTGTGGCGGCTGCTGCCCGGGCCGTGGCGGTCGAGCGCGACCATGGTGTGCCTCGGCTTCGGCATGCTCCCCACCTACGGCCGGCTCGGCTATCCGGCGGTTCTGGCGCTCGCCCTGCTGGTGCCGGTGGTGGTGCGCTGGCCGCGGATCGGGCGGGGCGGCCGGCTCGGTCCGGCCGGGCTGGCGCGGGCGGCCTGTCTGGGGGCGGCCTGCGCGGCGCAGCAACTGCCGTGGTTCCTCGCGCCGTTCCTGCTGGCCGGGATCTACGCCGTGCGGCGCGGGGAGCTGGGGGCGCGGGCGGCGGCGCTGGTGGTGCTGCGGGTCGTCGGGGTCGCCGTCACCGTATGGCTGCTGATCAACACGTACTTCGTGGTGAGCGAGCCGGGTGCCTGGTTCACCGGGGTCGCGCTGCCGCTGACGCAGGGCGCGGTGCTGCACGGGCAGGGCCTGGTGGACGTCTCGCTGTACCTGACCGACGGCGGCGACCGGCTCGACTGGTACGGGCACGCGAGCGTGCTGCTGCTCGGCGGTCTGCTGGCGGTGTTCGTACTGTTCGTCCGGCGGCTGGGGCCGGCGGCGACCGTGCTGCCATGGCTCGCCTTCTATCTGGCGACCCGTTCGCAGGACGGCTACTACCTGTTGATGACCCCGCTGTGGCTGACCGCGGCGGTCACCGCGCCCGCCGATGAGTTCGCCGGTGCGTGGCAGCCGTGCCCGCGCCCGCTGTCCGGCCCGCACCGGCGTCCGGCGCGGATCGCGGCGGCCGTGCTGCTGCTTCTGCCCGCCCTGACGAGCGCCGCGCTGGCGGTGACGGGGTCGCCGCCGCTGCGGATGCGGGTGACGTCGGTGCGGCGGGCCTCGGCGACCGCGCTCTCCCGGCTGACCCTGCGGGTCACCAACTCGGACGACGGCTCGCTCAGGCCGCACTTCACGCTCACCGGGGGCCAGGGCATGGATCCGTACTGGACGGTCCTACGGGGGCCGGCCGTGCTGCCTGCCCGTGCGTCGGCGACGTACGAACTCCGGCCGCCCACCGGGACGTACGGTCTGCCCCGGCCGGGCGCGCGGATCCGGCTGCGGGCCTTCACGGCCTCACCGCAGACGCTGTCGAGCAGCTACGTCAGGCTGCCGCCCGGGTGAAGCGGAGCGTGGCGGCGACCGTCGTCAGGCCGCGGATCATGCCCAGCTGGTTCCAGCCCAGGCCGAACTGCTCGCGATCCACGGGGAATTCGGCCTCCAGGGTGAGCGTCTCGGCGTCCGCTCCGACGAGGCGCGCGCCGAGGGACAGCGGCCTGCTGATGCCGCGCACGGTCAGCTGACCGACGACCTGGACCGTGTCGCCGTCGCGGAGCTCGGCGCTGCGGACCACGAAGGTCATCTCGGGGTGGTTCTCGACGTCGAAGAAGTCGGCGGAGCGCAGATGGGTGTCCCGCTTGGCGTTCTTGGTGTCCAGGGAGGCGGCGTCCAGGGTGAGCGTGCCGACGGCCGACCCGTCGGGCCGCACCTCGCCCCGGCCGGCGACACCGGCGAAGGTGCCCTTGACCGTGACCAGGCCCCACATCGTCTTGTGCCTCAGCGCGACGGTGGTGGCGGTCGGGTCGAGCTGCCAGAGCCCGGTTTCCACGGCGACGGTCATGGTGTGCCCCTGTTCAGGTCGTTCACGCTGGTGATTCAAATTTGGATGACCTCACGCTAGCCCATTATCCAAATCTGAACAACCATCTTCTCCAAAATTGGACAACAGGTAGACTCGAGACCATGACCGCCCCCGACGAGCGCCCCGCCGACCTGCCCGAATGCCCCTCCGCGCAGAGCGGCGGACTGCTGCCGGCGGAGCTGCGGGCCTGGATGGTCCTGCTCGCGGCGACCGGGGCCGTGGAGCAGCGGCTGCGCGCGGCCGTCAAGGAGCAGCTCGACGTCTCGCACGACGAGTTCCTGGTGCTGTGCCTGCTGGCCGAGCAGCCCGCGGGCCTGCGGATGACCCGGATCGCGGAGCTCCTGGGCCGCCCCAAGACCCGGCTCACCTACCAGATCGCCTGCCTCCAGCACGCCGGCCTCGTCACCCGCAAGTCGGTCTGCGGCGACAAGCGGGGCGTCGAGGTCGTCCTCACCGAGAAGGCCCGGCGCCTGCTGACGGAGGCCTCCGACTCCCTTTCCGAGACGGTCGTCCAGGCGTTCGGCCACGTGGTGGGACCCGCCCAGTGCGAGGCGATGTCGGCGCTGCTGCCCGACGTCACGGAGCCCTCCGCCGCCGAGTAGGGCCGGTCCGTGTGGTTGGTGCTGCCGTGGGGTACCCGGGCGCCTTCGAGGTACTGACGACCGGCACCACGCGGGTGCGCCCGCGGCGGCGCTCCCCCCGGCGCCCGCCCCACCCCACCGAGCCACCCGGCCAAGGACCTCGCCCTGGCCGGAGCGGGCCTCGCGGGGGCGGCGGCGTTGAGGGTGACGGCGGGGGCACTGCGGCGACTGCGGGGGTGATCGGACGGTTGTCAGGAGTGAGGGGCCGGGTGACCGGAGTCGGGCACGGGGCCCGGCGGAGCCACGACCCTCTCGCCGAACACCCAGGTCATCGGACTCCCTCTCGCCTTCGTGAACGGGACATGACGACTTCCGGACTTCGGGCGGTCCACGACACGGCCAGAGAATTGGACCCATTCCATTTCTTGAACCGTTCGTGTTTATGGGGGTACGGTGGCCGCATGACTGCACCCCGGAGTTCGAGCACCGCCGACGAGCTGCGCGGTGCCGGCCTGCGGGTGACGGCCGCCCGCGTCGCGCTGCTGGAGACCGTCCGGGTCGGTGATCACCTCGGTGTCGAGGCGATCGCCTCCGGTGTGCGCGACCGCGTCGGCCACATCTCCGTCCAGGCCGTGTACGAGGCGCTCCACGCCCTCACGGCGGCCGGGCTCATACGCCGCATCGAGCCGGCGGGCAGCCCGGCCCGGTTCGAGGGCCGCGTCGGGGACAACCACCATCACGTCGTGTGCCGCTCCTGCGGTGTCGTCGCCGACGTCGACTGCGGGGTCGGCGACGCCCCCTGTCTGACCGCGGCCGAGAGCCACGGCTTCGCCATCGACGAGGCCGAGGTCATCTACTGGGGCCTGTGCCCCGACTGTTCCAGCAGCCCCGGTTCCTCAGCCCTCGCTTCCGCAGCCCCCAGTTCCTGAAGCCCCAGTTCCTGAGTACTTAGATCCACCCCGTTGGAAGGATTCCCCCATGACCGAGAACCACGACGCGATCGTCACCGATCAGAAGCCCGAGGAGGCAGGTGGCTGCCCGGTCGTGCACGGCCGTGCCAAGCACCCGACCCAGGGCGGCGGTAACCGCCAGTGGTGGCCGGAGCGGCTCAATGTGAAGATCCTTGCCAAGAACCCGGCCGTGGCCAACCCGCTCGGTGAGGAGTTCGACTACGCCGAGGCGTTCAAGAACCTCGACCTGCCGGCCGTGAAGCAGGACATCGCCGAGGTTCTGACCACCTCGCAGGACTGGTGGCCCGCGGACTTCGGCAACTACGGGCCGCTCATCATCCGGATGGCCTGGCACAGCGCGGGCACGTACCGCATCAGCGACGGCCGCGGCGGCGCCGGCGCCGGTCAGCAGCGCTTCGCCCCCCTGAACAGCTGGCCGGACAACGCGAACCTGGACAAGGCCCGCCGTCTGCTGTGGCCCGTCAAGAAGAAGTACGGCCAGAGCCTGTCGTGGGCCGACCTGATGATCCTCGCCGGCAACGTGGCCCTGGAGTCGATGGGCTTCGAGACCTTCGGCTTCGGCGGCGGCCGTGTGGACGTCTGGGAGCCCGAGGAGGACGTGTACTGGGGTCCCGAGACCACCTGGCTCGACGACCAGCGCTACACCGGTGACCGTGAGCTGGAGAACCCGCTCGGCGCGGTCCAGATGGGCCTCATCTACGTCAACCCGGAGGGCCCGAACGGCAACCCGGACCCGATCGCCGCGGCCCGTGACATCCGTGAGACGTTCCGCCGGATGGCGATGAACGACGAGGAGACCGTCGCCCTGATCGCGGGCGGCCACACCTTCGGCAAGACCCACGGCGCCGGCCCGGCGGACAACGTCGGCGACGACCCCGAGGCCGCCACGCTGGAGCAGCAGGGCCTGGGCTGGAAGAGCTCCTTCGGCACCGGCAAGGGCGGCGACGCGATCACCAGCGGTCTCGAGGTGACGTGGACGAACACCCCGACCACCTGGGACAACAGCTTCTTCGAGATCCTCTTCGGCTACGAGTGGGAGCTGACCAAGAGCCCCGCCGGCGCCCACCAGTGGCGGCCGAAGGACGGCGCCGGAGCGGGCACCGTCCCCGACGCGCACGACGCGTCGAAGACCCACGCCCCGCAGATGCTGACGACCGACCTGTCGCTCCGCTTCGACCCGGTGTACGAGCAGATCTCCCGTCGCTTCCTGGAGAACCCCGCCGAGTTCGCGGACGCCTTCGCCCGCGCCTGGTACAAGCTGACCCACCGCGACATGGGCCCGAAGTCGCTGTACCTGGGCCCGGAGGTTCCCGCCGAGACCCTGGTCTGGCAGGACCCGCTGCCGGAGGCCGAGGGCGAGGCCGTCGACACCGCCGACATCGCGGGCCTCAAGGCCAAGCTCCTCGACTCGGGCCTGACCGTCTCGCAGCTGGTGTCCGCCGCGTGGGCGTCCGCCTCGACGTTCCGCGGCAGCGACAAGCGCGGCGGTGCCAACGGCGCCCGCATCCGCCTGGAGCCGCAGCGCGACTGGGAGGCCAACGACCCCGACGAGCTGGCCTCGGTGCTGCGCACCCTCGAGGGGATCCAGCGGGAGTTCAACTCCGGCGCCAAGAAGGTCTCCCTGGCCGACCTGATCGTCCTCGGCGGCACCGCCGCCGTGGAGAAGGCCGCCAAGGACGCCGGCTTCGACGTCGAGGTGCCCTTCACACCGGGCCGCGTGGACGCGACGCAGGAGCAGACGGACGCGGAGTCGTTCGCCGCGCTCGAGCCGACCGCCGACGGGTTCCGCAACTACCTCGGCAAGGGCAACCGCCTGCCGGCCGAGTTCCTGCTGCTCGACAAGGCGAACCTGCTGACCCTCAGCGCCCCCGAGCTGACGGTCCTCGTCGGCGGCCTGCGCGTCCTGGGCGCGAACCACGCCCAGTCCTCGCACGGCGTCTTCACCGACGCCCCGGGCACGCTGACGAACGACTTCTTCGTCAACCTGCTCGACCTGGGCACGACGTGGACGTCGACGTCCGAGGACCAGACCACCTTCGAGGGCCGCGACGCCGCCTCCGGCGAGGTCAAGTGGACCGGCACCCGTGCCGACCTCGTCTTCGGCTCGAACTCGGAGCTGCGCGCGCTCGCCGAGGTGTACGCGGGTGACGACGCGAAGGAGAAGTTCGTGAAGGACTTCGCCGCCGCGTGGAACAAGGTCATGGACCTGGACCGGTTCGACCTGGTCTGATCGTCCGTCTCCCATCTCAGGGCCGGCCCACTCGGGTCGGCCCTGAGGTGTTCGCGGGACCGGAAGAGACAGCGGCCCCGCGCTGCCCCGTTACCCACTTTCGAGTGACGGCCCGCGCTGTGGTGGGGTGGCGCGCCATGGCGGGCGAGTGGTCGGTCCCCCGCGCCGCAAGGGTCCCTGACATGTCGGGGCGTCAACATCGTGCATTCAGCGCATAGATGGACGTTACAGGCGAGAGTTACGGAGATGTGGACAGGCTGTCACATGGTTCACGTCTCATCCGCATCCCCCGCACACCGGGGCCAAAGTGTGGGTGTGCGGCCGACCGGCCGCCACCAGCACACCGCACCTACAGGGGAACTCATGTCTGTTTCCAAGCCTGTCACCGCCCGCCGTCTGGTCGCCGCCGCGCTCGCGGCCGGAGCCGTGGTGGGGGCAGTGACGCTGCCGGCGTCAGCGGCCGACCACCGCCCGCACCGGTCGAAGGTGGAAATCAGCAAGGCCCAGTACGACTCCCCGGGCCGCGACGACAAGTCCAACCGCTCCCTGAACAAGGAGTGGGTGGAGATCACCAACAACACCCGTCACAGCGTGAACCTGGACGGCTGGACGCTGTCGGCCGAGGACGGCCGCACCTACACGTTCCACCACTACCGCCTGGAGGGACGTGCCACCGTCCGCGTCCACACGGGCGAGGGCCGCGACAACCGCAGCGACGTGTTCCAGGACCGCCGCAACTACGCGTGGGACAACCACTCCGACACCGCCACCCTGACCAATGACCGGGGCCGGGCCATCGACGACCTCTCCTGGGGCCGCCACCACCGCGGCGGCGGCGACGGCTCCTGGGGCCGCCACCACCAGGGCGGCGGACACCGCTGACCCACCCCGCTGAAAACCCCTGTGGGCCCCGGATCATCCGATCCGGGGCCCACAGGGGTTACACGTGTCGTCACAGGGCGGTGGTGTGGACTCCCGCCGAAAGGCCCTCGAGCGAGCCGACGGCCGTGAGGCCGCCGGCGATGTCCCCGAGCGGCGTCTCGAGGAGGAGACCACCGGAGCCACCGAGGCCGAGACCACCGGAGACGTTGTCCAGGTCGGCGTCGGAGATCTCGGCTGCTTCGACCTGGAAGGCAGGGTTCATCACGTGCGGTTCCCTTCGTATGTGCTGCTTCTGGGCTCTTCGTGCGCTACTCGGAACGGCAGAGCTCACCCGATTCCCGAAACGGGCAGCTCTCCCGGCGACTTTGCGCCACGGGCTGGATCAAAGCACGCCCAAACGGGGACGGCCAGCGGCACGAGGCTCAGCCGGGACCTCGACGTCACCGGTATGACCGGCCGGTGACCGGACCCACCGACTCCTTCACGCGGCCCGCCTCTTCGCTGCACGTACGACGGGTTGCCGACGGGTATCCAGGACGGATAACCCCCGCGCCGAGACCGACGTAATGCGGCCCAGTCGTGACTACGGGTCAGGTTCCGTGCGCACTGCCGTAGAACGGTGTGCAGGTTTACCGGATCTTCGGCACCCGGGCCGCGACCGGGCCCGGTTGCCGCCCTCCGCCTCTCGACCACGGGCCACTAGCCACGGCGCCAGGAGGGCAGGGCGGCTGGTCCAGTTCCGCACATGCGGTCATGCCGACTGCGGCCTTCTCAGCGGTAGTTGTAGTAGTCCTCGTCGGCCACCATGACCGAGGTGACGTACCTCGGCAGGCCGTCGGCGTCCCGCTCGACCTCCTGTGAGGTCTGCCGAGTGAAGCCCATCGACACCCCGGGGATCACGGGGTACTCGGGCTGTGACGTATCGACCGTCCAGCCCCGTTCGGCTGCGCGCGTGAAGAGGTCCTGGGCGCTGGTGGTGAACACCTCGTCCCCCATGAGCAGGACGCGCGTGCTGGAGGTGCGGCCCTCACCGGGCCACCACAACTCGATCGCGGTGATCTGGGTCCCGCCCTCGACCAGGGCCTGTACGTCGACGTGATCGAGGGTCCAGGACGCCTTCGCCGAGTTCCGGCTCGGGCGCCGCAGCACACGGGGCTCGCCCCAGTCGGGCACCGCGGCGAGCGCCTCGTCGAGCGTCGTACCCAGCAGGATCGGCGCGACCCCGCGCGGCGGGTCGAGTACCAGATCCATTGCCGGCCCTCACTCCTTCATCGCGTCGTCATTTCTGAACCGCTGCGTGAACATACGTACGGTAGCCGGGTCTCCGTGAGGAGCGGTTGATTCATGGCCCCAAACCGTCGGAGCCCGGGGGCGGTTCACCAGGTCAGCGACTCGTACGCGGGATCAGCGTACGAGTTCACGGGATGGACAGTGGGGGTAACCGTCCGTGACCATTGGTGAGTTGGCGGGGTTTGACAGGCACGCGTGAACGGAGGGCCTGGCATGGCGGAGGGTACGGGCGGGACGGGCGCCCTTGGCTGCGGTGGCGGCGGTGAACCGGAGGTGTCGGACAGCCTCAAGACGTTCGGCGAGGTCGTCAAGGCCTTCCGCAAACGAGCGGGCCTGGCCCAGGAGGAGTTCGCCCCGAGGGTCCGGTACTCGATGCCGACGGTGGCCAGCATTGAGCAGGGCCGGCGCTTCCCGCCTCCGGACTTCGTGGAGCGGGCGGAGGAGGTGCTGGACGCGTTCGGGGTGTTGAGGGGGGCGGCTCGACATCTGTCTCGGCAACCCGGGCTGGCCAGTTGGTTCCGGCAGTGGGCGCAGTTCGAGGCTGATGCGGTGAGCCTGTACAGCTACGAATGCCGGGTGGTGCCTGGCTTGTTGCAGACGGAAGAGTACGCGCGGGCGGTGTCGTACAGCGTGCCGCCCCTCCCTGCCGAGGAGGAGATGAACGAGCGCATCGCGGCCCGCATGGCCCGGCACGAACTGCTGTCGACGAGCCGCAAGCCCCCAACGGCGTTCAGCTTCATCGTCGAGCAGGCGGTACTGGAACGGTGCACGGGCGGCGACGAGGTCACGCGGGAACTGTACGACCACCTGCTGGGCTTGATCGAACGGCACTGGAACGTGGAGTTCCAGCTGATGCCCTTGCGCCAGCCGGTGCATGCCGGGTTGGACGGGCCTATGCGCTTGGCTGAGACGCCGGACAACCGGTGGTTCGGGTACTCGGAGGGGCAGGAGAACGGGCGACTCATCACCGCCCCGAAAGAGATCAGCCGACTCCACCAGCGCTATGCCAAGATGCGCTCACAGGCCCTGACCCCCGAGGACTCCCTGGGCCTGTTGAAGCGAATGCGAGGAGCGCTATGAACACGTCCGACCTGGCCTGGTTCAAGAGCAGTTACAGCGGCTCCCAAGGCGACGACTGCGTCGAAGTGGCAGCGTGCCCGCACACCGTCCACGTCCGTGACTCCAAGGTGCGCCAGGGCCCGCACCTCGCCCTCACCTCGGCGGCCTGGACCACCTTCCTCTCGTACGCGACCCAGGCCTGATCCCTCCCGCACTTCCTGCACGTACGAGCGCCCCGCTCCGGACCCACCCGGAACGGGGCGCTTCTGCTTACGCGCTGGGGTCCCATGCCCCCCTTGTCGACCGCTTCCTGGAGCCGCTTGGAGAAGTAGGCGTGCGCGGCGCGCATCTCCTTCTCTCGGTCGGCCTTGTAGAAGGGGCGGTGTAGCCGTCGGGGGGTGTGAGGCCTTCTCCCTTCTGGTATGCGAGGAGATGCCCGTAGTGCTCCTTGGTCTGCCCGAAGCCATACGCGTGGCGAACCCCTGCGATCTTGCGTTCGTTCGCGTCGAACCAAATGACAGCGTCGAAGTCCTGCATGATCGGGAAGCGGGCCTTGTACAGGGCCACTAGGACGTCAGCTTCCAGACCGCCACCAGAGCATCAATCTCTACCAACGCAGCTCGGCGTGCTTGCTCAGTACGGAGCGGCGTCGACCGGTTCCACGCCGGGCCGACGTCGCTACATATAGAGCCCGTTCCGTATCAGGCGCGATCATCTCTCGCCAGGCCACCCGGTACGGAGGAGGTAGTCCGACTGGCGGCCGGGGCCCCGGCACCGCCGAAGACTCCATATGACGCGTCATCGGAAGGACGTCAGGAGAAGCGAACACGCCAGGCGTCAGTCGTCGGCGGTGTCCTGGAGGACGTCGCAGGTGTTCTGGAACTCCTCCATCAAGCGGGTGGCCTCGACGACGAGGACCCCGTACGGGCGGGAGACGTCCGCGAGGGGCAGCCCGTGCTTCTCCGCGGCGTCCAGAACCTTCTGCAGCGCCTTCTGCGCGACACTGGCCAGCTGGCACATCTCCTCGGCCTGGTCGGCGAGGGTGTCGCTGTCGATCTCCGCGATGACATGGGCGATGTCGCGCAGGTGCAGGGCGAAGTCGGCGTATGCCTCGAGGACGGGAGTGTAGGTGTAGGTGCTCTCCGACTCGCGCCATCGGCCGAGGCTGCGGGTGAGTGAGGCCAGCTGGTAGACGGCGCGCTCCATGGCATCCAGGGTCCGACGGTAGCGGCCGAAGCCCATGTGCCCGCGGTGGGCGGGCAGCAGGCGCCGGGGGTTGAACGGCAGGCTGTTCTCCGCCGTACTCAGCCCGGCACGCGCCTGCCCGACCGCGCGCTGCCCGCGCTCCCCCGCCGCACGCCAGTGCTCGGCTCGCTCGTCATCGATATCGCCGCTGCTCAGGCCGTCGGCCATGTCGTCCAGCAGGGATTCCATCGCGGCGGCCAGGGTGTGCAGGCCCTGCTCGGCACTGTGATAGCGCAGCGGGGGTGCGATGCACAGGTTCACGATCAGGCCGAGGCCGCAGCCGATGAGGACGAGAAGAACGATCTGCCCGAGCTGGAGGGCCCTGTCGGCATTCGTGGTGGCTGCCGCGTAGGTGGAGAAGGCGAAGAAGGCAGCCGTCGCGACCTGGGAACGCTGCTCTCCCAGAGCCGACCACTGCCCCAGTGTCAACGCGATGAGAGCGACGACGACGAAGGCGAACAGGTCGGGGCCGGCGGTGAAGCCGATCGCCGCCTGGACGGCCACTCCGACGATGACCGCGGCGACGTAACGCAGGGTCTGCCACATGGACTTGTAGATCGTCACGTTCATGACCAGCACCGAGGAGAAGGGTGCGAACGCCGGCGACTGCGCGTTCAGCAGTTCGTGCGCGATCCACCACGCCAGCGTCGCCGCCAGCGCGCTCTTCGCGACCAGAAGGACTGTGTTGCGTTCATGCCCGGGCGAACTCCACGCGCGCTCCACCCATACCCAACCGCTCCGCACCCGATCCACCACGCGCTCCGACTGCCCTCTCTGCCCCCGGTCCCGCGAGTCAAGGACTGGAACCGGACGCGTAACCGCAACGAGCACCCTGAAACAGGGGGGTGAACCCCGCGCCGTCCGCACGGCGTTGTGAGGGGGTGGGCCCGGCCGTCCCAGGCCGGGCCCACCCCCTCAGACACACCCACCACCGCGCCTGGTACGGCGCCGCTCCCGTCGTACTCAGTCGACGGTGCGGGTCACCACCGGTACCAGCGGCCCTTGCGTCCGCCTGCGGCGGGCCGGACCACGAAGCCCAGCAGCCACACCACCAGCACGATGACGGCGATCCACCACAGTGCCTTCAGCGCGAAGCCCGCGCCGAAGAGGATCAGAGCCAGAAGAAGAACGAGAAGCAGGGGAACCATTGTTATCAACCTCCTGGCCATCAGGTGCTCTTAACTTGCACCTACAAACACACAAAAGGCGCGTTTCTTTCACAGGTTGGAGGGCATACCGCCGCACTGTGGAATGCCCCCTTCCACGCCGGCCATGCACCCGGAAGACACCGGGCAGAAGGATCCCGGGCTGAGTGGTGGTCCGAGGACGGAGGGTGAGAGCATCCCCGTCATGGACGATGCAGACGGTCACACGGTTCGGTGGTGGGCGGCGTTGCGCCGGACACCGGTGGCTGTCTGGGACGACGACATAACGGACTGGGCCGCTGCGCTGACCTACTACGCGGTCCTGGCCCTGTTCCCGTTGCTGCTGGTGCTCCTGTCGATCCTGGGTCTGACCATGCCCACGGCCAAGCCGGAGGTCATCGACCGCATGGCGCAGGCCGCCCCGGCCGCGTCCCGCGATCTGCTGCTCAGCACCCTGCGTCAGATGTCCGCCCAGTCGTCGGCGGCATGGACGCTGATCTTCGTCGGAGGGGCTGGAGCCCTGTGGTCGGGATGCAGCTATCTGAGCGTCTTCCGCCGGGCGTTGTACGCCATGCATCGGATCAGCGCGAACCGGCCGGTCTGGCGCACCGCTCCCCGCATCGTCGCCACTGCCCTGGTCCTGATCTCCCTGCTGCTCACGTCGACCCTCGCGCTGGTGCTCACCGGCAGCCTGGCCGGGCGTCTGGGCCAGGCTCTGAATCTGGGTACCGGTCCGCGGGTCACCTGGGACACGCTGCGGTGGCCGGTGGTGGCCGCGGTCGCCGTGACCCTGGTGCTCGTCCTGTACCGATCAGGACCGCCATCCTCCCGCCCTGTCGGGAGGATGGCGCCCGGCGGCGCGCTGGCGGTGGTGCTCCTTCTGACCGTCTCACTCGGATTCGCCGCCTACACCTCCCATGTCAGCACGTACGACCGTCTGTACGGTTCGCTGGCGGGCGTCGTGGTCTTCCTGGTCTGGCTGTGGCTGTCCAACCTGTCCCTCCTGGTCGGCGCTCAGTTCAACGCGGAGCTGGCGAAGTCCGAGCACGGGGAATGTGCCGGTCTTCCCGTACCTGCGGCCGGCCGCCCGTAGTCGTGGACAGCAGGCCGGTTCGCGAGGGCGCGATGCCGGGACACAGGCCGGAGGGACGGAAATCTCGCGAGTGGCGCGATGCCTCGGTGCGGATCCCCGGCCCGTGGCGGAACGGATCAGGGCCGCGCAGCCATGGCTGCGCGGCCCTGATCCTGTGCACGAGAGCGGGTCCCCTCGTCCGGTTGCCCGGCTGGAAGCGGCCCTGTTCGCGCCGCTTCCAGTCATATGACGTGGAGTGCACCGGCCCTCGGCCGAAGACGTGAGGTCAGGCCGGGTTGATGTTCTCGGCCTGCGGGCCCTTTTGGCCCTGGGTCACGTCGAACGTCACGATCTGACCCTCCTGGAGCTCACGAAAGCCCGAGGAGTTGATGGCGGAGTAGTGCGCGAAGACATCCGGGCCTCCCCCGTCCTGGGCGATGAAACCGAAGCCCTTCTCCGCGTTGAACCACTTCACGGTTCCCGTAGCCATAGTCATGCCTTCCAGTCGATGAACGCCTCCCACACCATGTGGAAGGCAGAGGTGATCGCCCTGGTTCCTGCGGCACGGCACAGCAAAACGCCCACGCCAAGGCGTGGGCAATGGGGAAATCCGAACCACGACAGCTGATGCAGACGCTACACGCCCGCACACCACGTCACCACTGAATTGATCACGTCCAGTACCGAAATCGCACGGGCGGGTGCCCGTCGATGCCGGCACCCACGCTCGTCTCATACGACGGCTGAGGACTTGGGTGATCCGGCGGCGCGACGGTGTTCGGCGTTGATGCGCCGGGCTTCTTCGAGCTGGTCCTCGAGGATGATGATGCGGCAGGCGGCCTCGATGGGCGTGCCCTGGTCGACGAGTTCCCGGGCGCGAGCGGCGATGCGCAGCTGGTAGCGGGAGTAGCGCCGGTGGCCGCCCTCGGACCGGAGCGGGGTGATCAGCCGGGCCTGACCGATGGCGCGGAGGAAGTTGGGGGTGGTGCCGAGTATCTCGGCGGCTCGGCCCATGGTGTAGGCGGGGTAATCGTCGTCGTCGAGGCGACCGAAGGAATCGTCTGCTGTCACTTGCACCTCTCTGTGGAACGTGTCGAGGGGCCCTGGTGCCGTACGGCACCAGGGCCCCGAAGGAACTGCTACACCATCTGCCGGCCCTGATACCGCGCCGGCCTTCTGTTTCCGCAGACCCGACCTGGATGCTGTCGGGGGTGCTGGGATCGCGGTTGCTCGACCGGAGACCACCTCACTATCGATGTCCTGCGGTACCCGGGCTCAAGACGTCCGCCCGGGCGATCCTGATGGCGCCTGGCTCCTCCGTTCTTCCCTCGGTGATCGACTGCTTGCCAAACGGGGTACTGCGCTCTACTGCGTACTGCTGACCGGCAGTTCGTCTCTGCCAGGCCTTCCTCGACCTCGACTATGAGAGAAACCATAACCACACCACGACCCAATGTCTACTCCAGCCGGCATAGATTTCCGCCCTACCGAGGATGAGGTAACCAGTTCCGGGGCGACGGTACACATGCCGGGTCCGTGGGGCGGGCCTACTGGTGGCTGGTCGGCTTCGACGGCCGGTGGATCGGGCCCGCGGTCCGGGACAGGGGCCGGCCGTCGCAGACGGTGACCTGGTGGCCCTGGCTATGGCTGCGACAACCAACTCACCGGCGGGATCCGCCTCGGCTCGCTCCGGATGCCGGCTCTCACATCTTGCCCCCCACTACTTCTCCGTCTCGCTGCTCTTCACCGGCGGTTACCCGGCCCTGACCTGGGTCCCGTTCGTCCTCGCCGGCATGGCCGTCGCCCGCCTCGACCTGGCCGCCCCGACCCGGCCGCCACGGCTGTCCGGATACGCCTGGCCCTCACCGGGGCCGCCCTCGCCGTCACCGGCTACGGCGGCTCCTGGCTGGCGCTGCGCCTCGTGCCCGGTGCGGCCCGGGGCCGCCGAAGCCGTCCGGGAAGCCGAAGGAGGATCGGGCATGGCATCCATCGCGTCCGCATCGCCCGGCACTGTCGGCATCTTCGGTGACACCCCCTCCCGGATGCTGGCCGCCTCCCCGCACAGCGAGGCGACCCTTTCCATCGTGGGCAACACCGGGGTGGCGGTCCTGGTGATCACCGCGTGCCTGGCCGCCACGGACGCCTTCCACCGGCTGCGCCGCCTGGCCGGGCCCGTCATCACGGTCGGCTCGATGTCGCTGACGGCGTACGTGTACCACATCGTCGCCATCTGGCTCCTGCGCACCGAGGAAGTAACCGTCCCGCCCCTGTACGTCCTGCTCGGCTTCATCGCGTCCGTCACCGTCCTCGCCACCGTATGGTCCCGCTTCTTCCAGCGGGGGCCGCTCGAATGGCTGATGGGCCGGGCGACCGGGATCGCCCGGCGCATTGACTGAGACGCGTCCGACGGAGCGCGATCAGATCACCAACCGCAAGGAGCGCGGTTCCAACGGTGGCCTACCTGGCCCATCGCCGGTGGACCCCGCTCTCGCCGGTCAGTGGGGGGCTGGCTGATTCGTCTTCCCCACGTGGGTCGTGACCCACTCCACGACCTCCTGCATGGACGCACCCGGGGTGAACAGGGCGGCGACTCCGCTCTCCAGGAGTTGGACGATGTCGCCGTAGGGGATGATGCCGCCGCCGAACACGACGATGTCGGAGGCGTCCGCCTCTCGCAGCAGCTCGACGACCTCGGTGAACAGGGTCATGTGCGCGCCGGAGAGGACCGACAGGCCGATGCCGTCGGCGTCCTCCTGCACGGCCGTGGCGACGATCTGGGCGGGCGTCTGGTGGAGTCCGGTGTAGATGACCTCGACGCCCGCGTCGCGCAGCGCCCGTGCGATGACCTTCGCGCCTCGGTCGTGACCGTCCAGACCGGGCTTCGCCACGACGACGCGGAGAGGTGCGGTCGGCATACGGGGGTTCTCCTTGTCCTGCCGGAGTTGTCGGGGGTGGGGCACTGCCTAGCTGTCTAGCTGTCGTCGGCGGGGCTGTGCGTCCCCCAGATCTCGCGCAGTGCGTTGCAGACCTCGCCGACGGTGGCGCGGGCGCTCAGAGCGTCCTTCATGGGGTAGAGGATGTTGTCCTCCCCCTCGGCGGCCTTCTTCAGCGCGTTCAGGGCCTCGTCCGCCGCGGCCTGGTCGCGCTCGGCGCGCAGCTCGGCCAGGCGCTCGGCCTGCCGGGCCTCGATTGCGGGGTCGACGCGGAGCGGCTCGTAGGGCTCTTCCTCGTCGAGCTGGAAGCGGTTGACGCCGACCACGACCCGTTCGCCGGAGTCCGTCTCCTGGGCGATGCTGTAGGCGTTGCGCTCGATCTCGCCCTTCTGGAAGCCGCGCTCGATCGCGCCGACCGCGCCGCCCAGCTCCTCCACCTTCGCCATCAACTCCAGCACCGCCGCCTCCACATCGTCGGTCATCCTCTCGATGACGTAGGAGCCCGCGAAGGGGTCCACCGTGGCGGTCACGTCCGTCTCGTGGGCCAGGACCTGCTGGGTGCGCAGCGCGAGGCGCGCGGACTTGTCCGTCGGCAGGGCGATCGCCTCGTCGAAGGAGTTCGTGTGCAGCGACTGCGTGCCGCCCAGCACCGCGGCCAGGCCCTGGACGGCGACGCGCACCAGGTTCACCTCCGGCTGCTGCGCCGTCAGCTGCACACCCGCCGTCTGCGTGTGGAACCGCAGCATCAGCGACTTGGGGTTCCTCGCGCCGAACTCCTCACGCATCACCCGCGCCCAGATCCGGCGGGCGGCACGGAACTTGGCGACCTCCTCCAGGATCGTCGTACGGGCCACGAAGAAGAACGACAGGCGCGGGGCGAAGTCGTCGACGTCCATGCCCGCCGCGACCGCCGTGCGCACGTACTCGATACCGTCCGCGAGGGTGAACGCGATCTCCTGCGCGGGGCTCGCACCCGCCTCCGCCATGTGGTAGCCGGAGATCGAGATCGTGTTCCACTTCGGGATCTCGGCCTTGCAGTACTTGAAGATGTCCGCGATCAGCCGCAGCGACGGCTTCGGCGGGAAGATGTACGTACCCCGCGCGATGTACTCCTTCAGCACGTCGTTCTGGATCGTGCCCGTCAGCCGGTCCGCGGGCACCCCCTGCTCCTCCGCCACCAGTTGGTAGAGCAGGAGCAGCACAGCCGCCGGGGCGTTGATCGTCATCGACGTGGAGACCCTGTCCAGCGGGATCCCGCCGAACAGCACCCGCATGTCGTCGATCGAGTCGATCGCGACACCCACCTTGCCGACCTCGCCGTGCGCGATCGGCGCGTCCGAGTCGTGGCCCATCTGGGTCGGCAGGTCGAAAGCCACCGACAGGCCCATGGTGCCGTTGGCGATCAGCTGCTTGTACCGGGCGTTGGACTCCGTCGCCGTGCCGAAACCGGCGTACTGGCGCATCGTCCACGGCCGGCCCGTGTACATCGACGGATACACACCCCGCGTGAAGGGGAACTTCCCCGGCTCCCCCAGCTTCTCGGCCGGGTCCCAGCCCTTCAGAGCCTCCGGCCCGTAGACCGATTCGATGGGTAGTCCGGACTCCGACTCACGCACGACGGGCTCCTTAAACACGGGACGGCGAATTCTGCCGCAGACTCCGACGATAGGGGCCGGCTCAGGCTTTCGCGTACCCCTGGATATGCGGCAATCCGTAGGGGCAATCCAGGGGTGTCAAAAGGTGACCGCAGCAGAGAGGATTCCGGAGAGACGAGAGGAGGCCCATGCGTATGGTCGCCCAAGAATCCCCCGCCACCGCGCAGAGCCAGGTCGAACTGGAAGGCGGTCCCAGTCACTTGTGCGGGACGGTGAGGCTCACTGAACTCGACGAAGTGATCTTCTCCGAACAGAAGATAAAGATCCGTTATCTCAATGGATACGAGCACTACGAATCCATCGGCGCACCCCTGCAGAAGGCGGACGAGGGCGCCGTGTCCGCTCCCGCGAAGTTCCGGTGGACCGGACGGACCAAGATCGCAGAGTAGCCGAGAGCCGCACCCCCCAGCACAGCGCCCCGCCGACCCCCGGCGGGGCGCTGTGCCGTCCGGCGACATGCCCGGGGCCCGTGCGAAAGGGGGACCGCCACCCGATCGGGTGGCGGTCCCCCTTTCGCGTTCTCCAGCCTCAGCGCCGGTCGGCCGTCGACGGGGTGCGGCTTTCCGCCCGGTCCGGAGCGGGGGTCGCCGTCGGTGCGATGCGGTGGGGCCACCATGCCGTACGGCCGAGGAGGGCCGTGAGCGCGGGGGTGAAGAACATCGCCATGACGAAGGAGGAGATGAGGATGCCGAAGGCGACGGCGAAACCGGTCTGGGCCAGCGTGGGCTCGCTGGCGAGCAGCATCGCGGCGAAGCTGCCGGCCAGGATCACGCCGGCGGCGGCCACCGTGGGGCCCGCGTGCCGGATACTCTTCGCCGTCGCCTGCCGGGCGGTGAGGCCTTCCTTGGCCTCTTCCCGCAGACGGGCCACCATCAGGATGTTGTAGTCGGTGCCGATGGCCACGACGAACAGGTACATGATGACCGGCAGGAAGAAGGTCAGCCCGGCCTGGCCCTCGATGTGCTGGAAGAGCACCACGCTCGCGCCGAGGGTCGCGCCGAACCCGAGGGCGACGGAGATCATCAGGTAGATCGGCGCGACGAGGCTGCGCAGCAGCAGGCCGAGGATCAGCATGATCAGTGCGGCCGCGGTCGGGAACACCACCGAGAAGTCGCGGTTGACGGCCTCGTTGATGTCTACGTACACCGACGTCACGCCACCCACCTTGGCCTCGGTGCCCCCCGGGGCGCCTCGGTGGGCGGCGGTGCGCAGTGGGCCCCGGACGATGTCCATGGCTTTGCTGCCATTGGGGTCGACCAAGAGGATCACGCTGAATTCGGCGGTGCGGCCGTCCTTGCTCAGCTGGGTGCGGGACACCGAGCCGATTCCCTGAACGTCCTTCAGCCGCTCGGCGTAGGCGGTCATGTCGGCTCCGCGGAGCTTCTCGCCGTTGGTGGACCGCAGCAGCACGGTGCTGGGGTTGGTGCTGCCGGCGGGCAGGTCCTCACGCATGGCGTGCAGGGCGACGGAGGACTCCTGGGCGGAGTCGGCGGACGCCTCGGACGCGAAGGTCGGCTTGTAGCCGAGCGCCCCGACCGCCAGGACGATCATGAGCAGGCCGGAGCCGGCGGCGAACAGCCCGGGGCGGCGGGCGACGGCGTCGCCCACGGCGCCGAAGCGGGCCGCGCGCGCCTCGTGACGCCAGGCCTTGGAGGGCCAGAACACCTTGGTGCCCATCAGCGAGATGACCGCCGGGATCAGGGTCAGGCAGGCGAGCAGGGTCACGGCGATGGCGATGGACAGCGAGGGGCCCATGGAGGCGAGGAAACCCAGCGAGGACAGCAGCAGCGCCATGAAACAGACGATGACGGCGCCGGCCGCGGAGGCGATGGCCTCACCGACCCGGCCGATCGCCGAGATCATCGCGGTCTTCGGGTCTTCTCCGATCCGGAGCCGCTCACGGTAACGGAACATCAGGAACAGGATGTAGTCCGTACCTACGCCGAAGAGCACCACGATCAGCAGCGAGGACACGGAGCTGTCCGCCTTGAGGTGGAAGACCTTGGCGGCGGTCGCGATGAGTCCGTTGGCCACCTGGGAGACCAGGACGATCCCGGCGATGGTGACGATCGTGATGGTCGGGCTGCGGAAGATGATGGTCATCAGCACGACGATCAGGACGAGGGTGCCCACCCAGATGAGGCCGTCCGCCTTCTTGCCCGCCTCCTCGGCGTCGTAGGCGGTGGCCGCGTCACCGGTGACGCCGACCTTCAGACCGGTGCTCTTCACCAGTGGCTTCAGGTCGTCGCGCATGTCGACGACGGTGTGCTGCTGGCTCTTGTCCCCGGCCGCCACGTCGGCCATGGACACCAGCACCGTCTGCACCTTCTTGTGCGGGGACGGTGGCGCGACGATGACCTGTTCGACCTTGTCGTATTTCTTGCGTTGCATGGTCTGGCCGATCTCGGCCACCTTCCGGGAATCGTCCTCGCCGAGGGCTTTGCCGTCCTCGCGCGTGAACACCACGATCGCGGAAGGACTGAATCCCTGCGGGAACTCCCTCTCCTGGATTTTCTGCGCCTGGATCGACTCGTAGTGACTGGGGAGAAACTCCGACTGGTCGGTCGTGGTGGTCAGGGTCGGCGCGAAACCGATGACGGCCGCTCCGGCGATGAGCCAGCTGATGATCACCAGCCAGCGGTGGGCTACTACGAAACGGCCCAATGCTTTGAACATGGTTCCTCCACTCCGGCCGCGCCGGAGCACTTGGTCTTTCCAGGGCTTGGCGGGGCTCTTCTGTCTTGTGTGGCGCTGTCGGTGCTGGGTCGGGTCGGTCAGTGCGGCAGGGCGCCGGCCTGCGTGCGTTCCATGAACGGGTCGAGCAGGCCGGGAACCGCCACCGAGGCGAACCGGAGTGCTTCGACGGCGTCCATGTCGGGGATGCGGACCACGCCCCGGCCCGCCGCGGTGGTGGCGCTCAGCGTGAGCAGTCCGGCGCGGCGCTGGAAGTACGACTGCCTGCCGCGCCAGCCGATGATCCCGTCCCGCCTGAGCGCCACCGTGCGGCGCACGAACGTGCCCTGCCGCACCACGACGTATCCCTCGGTCAGCCCGTGCCCGAGGCCCCGGTAGGCGTCACGGGCGAACAGCGCGCCCAACGGCACCAGCGGTGCGGCGCCGCCGAGGCTCCACCACGGCAGCAGGCCGGTCGCGGCGATACCGCCGAGCACGGCCGCGACCGTGGCGGGCAGCAGCAGGCAGCCGCGCAGCAGCCGGCGGCGCAGCGCGGCCCGGGGGTGGCCGTGCAGCACCGCCTCGGCGATGGGTGAGGCGACGTCGTGCAGCACCTTGGCGGTCACCTCGTGCACAGCCGCCAGGGGGGCGGCCGGCAGCAGCTGCGCCGGGTGCGTCAGATGGCTGCCGCGTCGGCTGAGCCCGGTGGCCAGGATGTTGACGCGGGCCGCACGGGCCCAGCGCAGCGGCAGCGGCTGGACGATCTCGACGCCGCGGATGCGGCGTTCCTCCACGGACACCGACCGTGAGGTGAGCAGCCCGCGCGTCATGTGCAGCGAGCCGCCGGGCTCGCGCTCCAGACGGTGCCCGAACCACGCCTCGGCGAAGGCGACCAGGGCGCCGGCCACACCGATGGCGAGCAGGACGGCGATGACCACGGCGACCGCCACGGCCGCCGGCAGGGACGACAGCCAGTCCCAGACCGCGCGGGCTGTACCCAGCTTCGTGATGTCGATCCCGAAGGTGTCCAGGAGTTTGGACAGGCCGATGAAGACGGCCATCACCCCGGCCAGGGTGGTGAAGGTCAGCGGTGCGTAGCGCGCCCAGGTCCAGCGCATCCGGGCCAGCCGCACGGGCAACTCGGGTGCCGTGCCCGCGTCGCCCGGTGCCTGACGCAGAAGCAGGGCCCGGACCTGGACGGCCTGTTCGCGGGAGATCCCGTCCAGGACGAGATGCTCGTCCTCGTCGCGCCCCTGGTGCTCGCCGGTGCCGATCTTCACTGCGGCGAGGCCGAAGAGCCGGTGCACCGGGTTGGCCGTCAGGTCGGCGCTGCGCACCCGGTCCCGCGGGATCGACTTCTCCTTGCGGAAGAGGAGTCCTGACTGCAACTCGACCTTGCGGTCGGTGAACCGGAAGCGGGTCGTGCGGTAGCGGACCCACTCGTGGCCGGCCTGGACCGCGGCAACGACGATGTAGGAGCCGAGCGCGATCCAGCCGTGCGCGTTCAGCCGCCCGGCGGCGAGGGTCATCGTCCCGACGAGCGGTACCGTCGGCCCGGCCAGCCAGCTGACGCTGACGACGACCATCCGCGGGTGCAGCCGCTGCCACGCCGCTTCCAGCTCCGCCTCTTCCCGGGCGGAGGGCCCCTCGGACACGTCGTAAGCCTTCGTACGGCTGCTCACGTGCCGTCCTCTTGCAGCGCGCGGACGTGTTCGCTCAGGCGCTCGACCATGTCGACGGCGCGCTGGTGGTCGAGACCCTCGATGGTCACGGGGCCGGCGGCCGAAGCGGTGGTCACGGTCACCGCGGACAGCCCGAAGAGCTGCTGGAGCGGGCCGCGCTTGGTGTCCAGGGTCTGGATCCGGTTGAAGGGCGCGACCCGCCACTCGCGGACGATCCAACCGGAGGTGGTGCAGACGGCCTCGCCGCCGGTCTCCCAGCGGTGGACGCGGTACCGCCACCACGGAGTCAGCAGGACGTACAGAGCACCGAGCGGGCAGGCCACGGCGAGGGCGGCGGCCAACCAGACCCGGGCGTCGGGGGCCAGCGCGTAGGCGGTGGTGAGACCGGCCAGGACCGGGACGACGAACAGCAGGTTCTGCGTCATCCACCAGCTCACGGCACGCCGGGACACGCGGTGGCGCGGCACGAGTCGGCCGGTCGGGTGCCCCCGGCCGGTGTCCGGGGCGTCCCCCGCCACCGCGTCCCGCGGTGACCGCCGCTCCTCTTGTCGCACTGCTCGTCCCTCTCCTCGGGCCCCTCTTCGGCGTTTTCGTCATCAGCCAAGCAAGCCGGAGCGGGTGTGCGGGAGAGCGCTTCGTGGGAAGTGGGAGCGACCAAGGTGTCTTTCTTGGCCGTGCGATACCAACTTTCGTACGGTCTGCGTCCGGCAATGCAACGCGCCCGCACCTCCTGCTCCATACCGCCAGTACGGTGGCTGGCGTGAAAAGCCCGATTCGCTTCCTGGGCCGCGGAGTCCTGCTGGATGTTTTTCTGGTCGTTGGGCTCGTGGTGCTCAATGTGTATGTGGCGGTGTGGAGTGGTTTGCCGGAGGGGGGTCATTCCGGTGCGGGGCGTTGGGCGGGGTTGTGCTTGCAGGTGGTGGTGGCGTTGGCGCTCGTGTGGCGTCGCCGGTGGCCGTTGGTGGTGCTGGGGGTGGTGGTGGTCGCCGGCGTGGTGATGTCGGTGTCGGTGTGGTGGGCCCCGGGGGTGTTGGTGGGGTCGGGTGCGGGGGGTGTGTGGGTGCCGGCGGCGACGCCGTTGGCGGCGTACGCGGCGGTGCTGTACGCGCGGGGGGCGCGGGTGGCGTGGGCGCTGATCGCGGTGGCGTCGGTGGTGGCGATGCGGCCGTGGGCGCTGTCGTACGAGGTGGCGGCGGCCGGGGTGGTACTGACGGCGGTTCCGGGGCTGTTGGGGATGTATGTGGGGGCGCGGCGGAATCTGATCATGGCGTTGAGGGAGCGGGCGGAGCGGGCGGAGCGGGAGCGGTTCTTGCTGGCGGAGCAGGCGCGGGCGGAGGAGCGGGTGCGGTTGGCGGGGGAGATGCACGATGTGGTGACGCATCGGGTGAGTTTGATGGTGTTGCAGGCGGGGGCGTTGCGGGTGTCGTCGTCGGATGAGGGGGTGCGGGCGGAGGCGGAGGTGTTGCGGGCGGCGGGGTGTCAGGCGTTGGAGGAGTTGCGGGATT
This sequence comes from Streptomyces sp. NBC_00076, assembly GCF_045041235.1. Lineage (NCBI taxonomy): Bacteria > Bacillati > Actinomycetota > Actinomycetes > Kitasatosporales > Streptomycetaceae > Streptomyces > Streptomyces sp. NBC_00076. The sequence goes on along the minus strand of NZ_CP108242.1, from coordinate 7,858,517 downwards.
TGGTGGGGGTGTTGCGGTCGCCGGTGAGTGTGGAGGCGGGGTCGGTGTCGGCGGTGGGTTCGGTGGGTGGGCCTGTTGGTGGTGTGGGGTTGGGTGTGGGGGTGTTGGTGGAGGAGTCGCGGGGTGTGGGGGTTGAGGTGGAGTTGGTGGAGTCGGGGGATGGTTCGGTGGTGTCGCCGGTGGTGGCGCGGACGGGGTTTCGCATCGTGCAGGAGGCGTTGACGAATGTGCGGAAGCACGCGCCGGGCAGTGGGGTGCGGGTGGAGGTGCGTTATGAGGCGGATCGGGTGCGGTTGTCGGTGTGCAACGGACCGGCGCGGGAAGCGGTGGATGAGGCGTTGGCGGCAAGCGGGTCGGGAAGTGGCCTGAAAGGCCTGGGGCAGCGAGTGGAACTCGTGGGCGGCACCTTCGAATGGGGCCCCCTGCCCGACGGCGGCTTCCGCATCGAATCGGTTCTGCCGACGTATGTGCCTACGACGATGTCGTGGATCCGCCCCAGCAAGCCCGGCGCCTCGGTTTCACAGACCTCGAGCGGCTGAACCGGCACCCGTTCACCGGTTTTCGCGACAAGGCGTTGCCTACAGTTTCACCAGCCGCCACCGGATTTTTACCGGAACTTCCCGGAGCCTTTCTCCCAGCGAAGACCCCGGCGAGGCGGGTGAGGACGGCCGTCTCGCGTTCGGTGAACCTGCCCACCAAACTCTCGGCACGTTCGCGCGCTGCCTCTTCGTCGGAGAAGGGGCCCCTCTGCCCAAACGGCGGCTTCCGCGTCGAATTGGCCGCGAGCGGCTGAACCGGCACCTGTTCACCGGCTTGACGACAATGCGCTGCGTTCTGATTCAGCAGCCGCCACCGGGTTTTCACCGGAACCTCCCGGAGTCCTTCCTCAGCGAGTGACGAGTCCGGCGTCGTAGGCGAGCAGGCCGGCCTGGGTGCGGTTGGTGCACTCCAACTTGACCAGCATGCGCGAGACATAGCCCTTGACGGTAGCCTCGCTGAGGAACAGCTTCGAGGCGATCTGGGCGTTGGACAGGCCCTCGCCGAGGCAGGTCAGGACGTCCGTCTCACGTTCGGTGAGTCTGCCCACCAGGCTCTTGGCACGTTCACGCGCGGCCTCTTCGTCGGAAGAGGCGGCCACCAGGCGGCGTGCGGCCACGGGCGAGAGGATCGTGTGGCCGTCGGCCGCCACGCGCACCAGACCGATCAGGTCCTCGGGCGGCGTTGATTTCACCAGGAACCCACTGGCCCCGCTGCGCAACGCCCGCAGGACGTACTGGTCCGCGTCGAATGTGGTGAGGGCCACGACCCTCGGTGGCTGGTCGAGTTTGGAAATGCGCTCGATGGCGGTCAGGCCGTCCACGCCCGGCATTCGCAGATCCATCAGAACGATGTCCGGGCGGTGCCGGATCACCGCTTCCACCGCGGCCGCTCCGTCATGAGCCTCGTCAACGACTTCGATATCTTCGGAGGATCCGAGAATGGTGCGCAAATGTGCACAGACCATGGGCTCGTCGTCCACGACCAACACCCGAATTAATCTGTGCCCCATGCCCGGCAGTCTATACAGCCGAAGGTTCAGTGGGTAGGGCGGACTCGATGCGGAAGCCGCCGTCGGGCAGGGGGCCCCATTCGAAGGTGCCGCCCACGAGTTCCACTCGCTGCCCCAGGCCTTTCAGGCCACTTCCCGACCCGCTTGCCGCCAACGCCTCATCCACCGCTTCCCGCGCCGGTCCGTTGCACACCGACAACCGCACCCGATCCGCCTCATAACGCACCTCCACCCGCACCCCACTGCCCGGCGCGTGCTTCCGCACATTCGTCAACGCCTCCTGCACGATGCGAAACCCCGTCCGCGCCACCACCGGCGACACCACCGAACCATCCCCCGACTCCACCAACTCCACCTCAACCCCCACACCCCGCGACTCCTCCACCAACACCCCCACACCCAACCCCACACCACCAACAGGCCCACCCACCGAACCCACCGCCGACACCGACCCCGCCTCCACACTCACCGGCGACCGCAACACCCCCACCAAATCCCGCAACTCCTCCAACGCCTGACACCCCGCCGCCCGCAACACCTCCGCCTCCGCCCGCACCCCCTCATCCGACGACGACACCCGCAACGCCCCCGCCTGCAACACCATCAAACTCACCCGATGCGTCACCACATCGTGCATCTCCCCCGCCAACCGCACCCGCTCCTCCGCCCGCGCCTGCTCCGCCAGCAAGAACCGCTCCCGCTCCGCCCGCTCCGCCCGCTCCCTCAACGCCATGATCAGATTCCGCCGCGCCCCCACATACATCCCCAACAGCCCCGGAACCGCCGTCAGTACCACCCCGGCCGCCGCCACCTCGTACGACAGCGCCCACGGCCGCATCGCCACCACCGACGCCACCGCGATCAGCGCCCACGCCACCCGCGCCCCCCGCGCGTACAGCACCGCCGCGTACGCCGCCAACGGCGTCGCCGCCGGCACCCACACACCCCCCGCACCCGACCCCACCAACACCCCCGGGGCCCACCACACCGACACCGACATCACCACGCCGGCGACCACCACCACCCCCAGCACCACCAACGGCCACCGGCGACGCCACACGAGCGCCAACGCCACCACCACCTGCAAGCACAACCCCGCCCAACGCCCCGCACCGGAATGACCCCCCTCCGGCAAACCACTCCACACCGCCACATACACATTGAGCACCACGAGCCCAACGACCAGAAAAACATCCAGCACCGATGGACGCCAGGCAGACTCATGCGAGTGGCACCCACCGGCAGTCCAGCCCGCCCGCATGCCAACTCACCCCCGTACACATCGGCTTGTCGCCACATTGGTCGCGAGCGAGCCTAGTAGGTATCGACGCGGAGTAGTAGTTGGCGGGCTGACCTGCGACTTCGGTCCTCACGAGCGGCTCGGCGAAGAGGGCCGGCAGGCGCGGGGCGGGCGCGGCACACGGCCGAATAGCAACTTTCGTCGGTAGAGGTGCCAACGTTTCCCACTTACGGAGGCAGCTGCGAAAGGTGTTCAATTGTTCTTGTCGGCAACCGGAAGTCGGGTGCCGGGCCGAGCGTGACAAACACGAGACGCTCACCGGAACAATATTGAGGAGCGGCATGCTGTGGATCGGCATCGTCCTGGCGGTCCAGGGATTCGGATCCTTCCTGACCGAAAAAGTCTGGGACACGGAATTTGGTGTCACGGCACTGCTGCCGGACAGCACACCCTCGTGGGTGAGTATCGCGATCGGCCTTCTCGGGGTCGTCATTATCGTGATGACCGCCTCTCGATCCCGTAAGGCCGCGCACAACTGAATCGGTTGTCCCCAGAGACTCCCGGTGGCCGATGCATCCCCCGTCGTCGGCCACCGGGATTTTTTCTGTCCCGTCACATGAAAAGACGCGCCCAGCAATGGGCGCGTCTTTTCGGTGCAATGGGCGCGTCTTTTCGGTGGCTTTCCCGGCTCAGGCCGTCAGCCGCTCGCGGATGACCTCGATCACCTCGGTGACATGCTCGGTGAGGTAGAAGTGGCCGCCCGGGAACACCTTGAGGTCGAAGTCGCCGGTGGTGTGCTGTTCCCAGGCCCGTGCCTCGTCGAGGGTGGTCCGCGGGTCGGCGTCACCGGTGAGGACGGTGATCGGGGCGGCGATCGTGGCGCCGGGGTCGGCCCGGTAGTTCTCGATGGCGGTGTAGTCGCTGCGGATCGCCGGCAGGACCATGCGCAGCACCTCGTCGTTGCCCAGTACCCGGGGATCCGTGCCGCTGAGTTTGCGCATCTCGGCGATGATGCCGTCGTCGTCGCGCAGGTGGACGTTCTCCGCGCGGTAGGTGGAGGGGGCGCGCCGTCCGGAGGCGAAGACGTGTACGGGTCCCTGCCCGTCCTGTTCGAAGCGGCGGGCGACTTCGAAGGCCAGGACGGCACCCATGCTGTGGCCGAAGAAGACCAGCGGACGGTCCGAGCAGGGCCGTAGCGCCTCGTGGGCCCGGTCGGCCAACTCGGCGATGGTGTCGATGCCCTTCTCGGTGTGCCGGTCCTGGCGCCCGGGGTACTGCAGGGCGGCCACCTCGGTCACGCCGTTCAGGGCCGCGGAGACGGGGAAGTAGAAGCTGGCCGAGCCGCCGGCGTGGGGGAAGCACACCAGCCGGGTGGATACGTCCGGTGCGGGGTGGTAGCGGCGCACCCACGAGTCGGTCGAGGGAGCTGTCGTCATAGTGGGTCCATCCTGGTGGCGGTAACGACCGGGGGCGGGACGGGCCCGCCTCGGGTCGTCCGGGGTTCGGGGAAGTACCGGCTTCGAAGGTACGGGGTTGAGGGGCGGGGAAGGAGGGGAACTCCTAGCCCATGGGGAAGCGCACCTCGCCGGCGACGATCGGGTTGGCGTAGTTCTTGCTCGAGATCTTGATGCGGTTCAGGGCCAGGCCGGTGAGGGCCTCGAAGACGGCCCTGCGGGCGTTCATGGCGGTGGAGTACCCGGCGTCCAGGTGCGGGGCGACCTCGACGACGTCCATGCCGATCAGGTCGGTCTCGTGGGCGATCCGGCGCAGCGCGGTGAAGAGCTCGCGGGTGGTGAGGCCAGCCGGTTCGGGGGTGCCCGTGCCGGGGGCGAAGGCCGGGTCGAGAACGTCGATGTCCAGGGACAGGTAGACGTGGTCGGCCACCGCGCGGGCCTCCTCGATGACCTTGTCCACGACTGCGGGCAGGCCGATGCGTTCGATCTCGGCCATGAAGTGCGAGCGCATGCCGGCCCGTCGCATCCAGTTGAACAGCTGGTCGTCGGGGCCGGAGATGGTCCGGATCCCCACCTGGATGATGTTCGGGCCGGGCACCATCTCCTCGTCGATGAGCCGGCGGATCGGCGTGGTGTGGGTGGCCCGGTGGCCGAACAGCTCCTCGTGGCAGTCCGGGTGGGCGTCGAAGTGGATGACGGCGATGGAGCCGCGGCCGTGCACCTCCGACAGGGCGCCCACACTCGGCCACAGCAGGGAGTGGTCGCCGCCGAGGACCACCGGCCGGGCGCCCACCTGGGCGATCTCCCGGACCAGGCCGCGGATGGGTTCCATGGACCGCACGATGTCGAAGGGGTCGACGGCCGCGTCGCCGTAGTCGACCACCTTCAGGATGTTGAACGGGTTGACGCGGGTCGCCGAGTGCACGAACCCCTCGGGCGTGTTGTACAGGTAGCGCTCGTCGGAGCGGATGGCGCGGGGGCCGTAGGCGGCTCCGCGGTGGCCGCTGGAGACGTCCACGGGGCAGCCCACGACCGCCACGTCCACCTCGCCGGCCCTGAGGTCCTCCTGGGTCAGGGCCAGGGGGACGCCCATGAAGGTGGGGATGCCCGAGTAGGAGGGCTGAACGTAGTAGCGGCGCAGGTCGATGGGACCGGGGGTGCGCCCCGGGAGGAACGAACGGTCGACCTCCCGCCGCCAGTTCTCCGATTCGGGTGTCTCGCTCATCTCTCTCCTCGTTCGCGGTGCTGGGTGTGCGAGGGCGGCCGCGCGCGCTCGCGGGCCGGTGCCGGTCAGCGGGCGCGGCCGCTGACCGGCAGGCGGGTGCAGCCGCTGATCACCGGCGAGCTGCGGCGCCGTACCGGGCCACTGACGTGCAGGTCGGGCAGCCGCTCGACCAGGACGCGCAGGGCTGTCTCGCCCTCCATGCGGGCCAGTGGGGCGCCGATGCAGTAGTGGATGCCTCCGGAGAAGGAGAGGTGCTCGGCCTGGTCCCGGCGGGTCAGGTCGAAGCGGTCGGGGTCGCTGTAGACCTCGGGGTCGCGGTTGGCGGCGCCGATCAGCACCACCATGGAGCTGCCCGCGCGGATGTGGTGGCCGTGCAGTGTGGTGTCCTCGTGCGGGACGCGCTGGGCCTGGAGGGCGGGCGAGTCGTAGCGCAGGGTCTCCTCGACCGCGCCGCGGGCGAGTCCGGGGTCGTCGCGCAGCAGGTTCCACTGCTCGCGGTCGCGGGTCAGGGCGAGAACGGCGTTGCCGATCAGGTTGGTGGTGGTCTCGAAGCCGGTGACGGCGAGGACGGTACAGAAGGCGAGCAGTTCCTCGGTGCTGAGTTTGCCGTCCTCCTTGGCCAGGGTGAGACGGCTGACCAGGTCGTCGCCCGGGTCGGCGGCGCGCACCGCGATCAGCTCGGTGAAGACCTCGTCCAGGTCGTCGACGGCGGCGCGGAAGTCGCGGGCCATGGTGAGTGACGTGACACCGTCGATCACCGGGCCGACCTTGCGCCCGGCACGGATGAACCGCTCGTGGTACTCCTCCGGCACGCCCAGCAGTTCACCGATCACCAGCAGCGGCAGCGGGCCCGCGAAGTCCTCGATGATGTCGAACTCGTCGGCCGTGGCCGCCTGGTCGAGCAGGCCGTGGCAGAGCTTCTCCACCTCGATCTGGTACTTGCTGATCATCTTCGGCCCGAACGCGGGCTGGGCGAGGCGGCGCAGCCGGGTGTGGTCGGGCGGGTCGAGGCCGAGGATGGAGCTGTTCCACGGGATGTCGTCCATGATCTCGTGGCCCGGGACGCCGCCCTCCTCGCGGTTGAGGAAGAGGGAGCGGTCGCGCAGGATGCGGCTGCCGACCTGGTGGCTGCCGGTGACCCAGGTGCCCAGGTGGCTGCGGTGCAGCGGTCCCCGCTGCCGTACCCGCGCATACAGCGGATAGGGGTCCTCCTGGCCCATCAGGAGGTGGGTGAACGGGTCGCCGAACACGCCGATGGCCCGCAACAGCCCGCGGGTCGCGCCCAGTTTGGCGCTGAACTTCCATCCGGCGAGCCGGCTGTCGGTCAGTACGGCCATCACTGCTCCCTGCGCGAGGAGGTGCGGGCTGGCCGGAGCGCCTGCTCCGGCCCGAGGGCTATGACGTCGAAGGCGCTGGTGGTGGAGTCGAGGCGGTGGATGAGCCGGTCGGGGCCGGTGACGTGCACCCGCTTCACGCCCTGGGCGCGCAGTGTGGCGACGATCGGGGGCCAGCGGACGGGGTGGTCGAAGGAGTCGAGAAGCAGGGTGCCCAGTTGGTCCGCGGTGGTCACCAGGGAGCCGTCGTGGTCCGCGACGATCGGCATGCGGGGGTCCTGGAGGTCGAACTTGCGGAGCACCTCTTCCTCTACCCGGTCGCGCATCACGGAGAGGGCCGGGCAGTGGGCGGGGGGTTTCATGGAGTACAGCGAGTAGCCGCCCAGGGCACTGACGTGCCGCTGGACGGACTCCAGGGCCGACTCCCGCAGGGTGACCATGTACATGTCCTCTTTGAGGTAACCGGAGATCTCGTGGAAATCGCCGCGGTCGGCGAGTTCGGTGAGGACTTCGTTCAGCCGTTCGTCGGGCAGCCGGGTGACGACGAGCGTCACCAGGTCCTGGTACTGCTCCTCGAAGAACTTCCGCTCGCAGTGGGCGAGTTCGAAGGCCAGGCGAACGGTCTCGGAGAACGGCAGGGCGCCGGAGAAGGCGGTCACGGACTTCAGGCCGAAGCTGAAGCCGACGCAGACGTCGGGGTCCTTCCCGAGCGTCTCGCGTGCCCGGTCGGCAAGGGCGACCGAGTTGACGAGGAAGGCGATCTGGGTGAACTCCCCGTAGTCGTCGCCTTCGCCGCGGAATCCGTCGAGGACCGAACGGCCCAGTGCCTCGTCCGCGACGGCGAGCCGGTCGCGGACGAAGGGGTCGATCATCATGAACTTGCCCACCTCGCTGAAGCGCGAGGGGCCCATGCCCGGAAACACCACGGCGGTGCGTGCCTGTTCGGTAGTCATCAGTGTCCGCTCTGTCTCACTCGTCGTACGGATGTCATCCGGCCCGCCGGTCAGGCGGACCCGGCCAGGGCCGGCGCGTCGCGGTCCCCCGCGGCCTGCCGCTCCAGGGAGAGCCGGTCCGGCTTGCCGTTGCGGTTGAGGGGGAAGCCGTCGATGACGGTGACGCGGTTGGGGTGTTCGTAGGCGGGCAGGGCGTCCTTGATGACCTGGCGCCAGTGGGCGGCGTCCCGGCCGGCCGGGTCCTCGACGAAGAAGACGAGTTCGCTGCCGCGCGCTCCGTCTGGCAGCGCGATCACCTTGGCCATGCAGCCGGCCGCGGCGACCTTCCGCTCGATGATCTCCGGGTAGAGGGTGTACCCCATGCGGTGCACGGCCAGCTTGCGGCCGGCCACGAACAGGTTGCCCGCGGCGTCCAGGTGACCGAGGTCGCCGGTGCGGTACCAGCCCTGCTGGACGGGGGCGAGGGTGCCGTTTTCGGCGAGGTAACCGGCCATCATGTCGGGCGTGTTGACGACGATCTCGCCCAGCTCGCCGGGCGGCAGGTCGTGGTCCAGGTCGTCGCGGACCCTCAGCTCCAAGCCCCGCATGACCCGGCCGCACGCGACCGGGTTGTCGACGGTGGCGAAGGCGATGTTGCCGAGTTCGGTGCTGCCGTAGCTGTCCAGCAGCGGGTGGCCGAAGAAGTCGGCGTACTCGTCGGACAGGGCCGGGTCGAGGGGGGCGGCGCCGCTGCAGAACATGCGCACCTTTGCCAGGGCGCCGCACACCTCGGTCTGCCGGCGGGCGAGGTTGAGGATGCTGCGGTACGTGGCCGGGGTGGCGTCCAGCACGGTGACCCCGCACTGCCCGCCCATCAGCAGCGAGCGGTCCAGGCGGCGGTGGGGGGCGACGATGAGCGAGCACTCGGCCAGCCAGGCGATCAGCACCATGGACAGCCCGTACTGGTGTGCGAAGGGCAGCAGTGGCAGCAGGACGTCGCCGGGCCCGTGGCCCATGTGCTCGGCGTTGCGGCGCAGGTTCTCCAGGAAGCGGGCGCCGGACTTGACGATGCCCTTCGGGGTGCCGGTGGAGCCGGAGGACCACATGATCAGGCCGTCCGGCAGGGCGCACCAGGTGTCGAAGGACAGGGACCGGTCGGCGGGGGTGCGTCCGGCCGCGTCGACGAGCAGCCCGTACAGATACCGGGGCCGGCCCGCATCGACGGGGATCGGGGCATCCTCGTCGTAGAGGCACATCCTGGCGCCGGTGCGCTCGATGATCCGCGCCGTCTCGCGGGCGTGCTCCTGCTGGTCGACCAGGACGATGGAGGCACCGACGTGCATCAGCGCGAAGAAGGCGTTCAGCCAGGCCGCCGAGTTGCCGGCCTTGAGCAGGACCCGGTCTCCGGGGCGTACACCGTCCGCGCGTAGGACCGCCGCGGCCCTGAGCGTATCGGTCTCGAATTCAGCGAAGGTCCGGGCCGAATCACCCGTGAATATGTTCGGCGTCATCGGCGCCGTCCCCTTTCCCGGTCGTGAGAACTTTTTCCCGGTGCTGAGTACTGACGAGATTTGACCGCACGGACAGGCCGTCATGGACTCATGGGCGAACTTATGCGGCAGAGCCGCGCCGCAGAACCCCTATCTGCCCCCTAACGCCCCCTGAACAGGAACAATCCCATTCTCCGGGATAAGTCGGGGGACGGGGCGAGGCGCTACTGTCGTCCATGTTTACCGCACCGACGGACCGGACTGGCCAATCCCGAATTCCTATTTCTTCCACGGAGGTTTCCGGTGATATTCGCTGCCCAGCATTTCCGCCGTCCGGCAGGGCCGGGGGGCCGGTCATGACGACGACCCAGCTGCACGGGACCACCACGGCCCCCGAGAAGGAATCCGGCCCGCACCCGCTCGCCCGCCGTGCGGTGACCCTGGCCGCCGGCGCCCCGCTCCTGGTGCTGCTCATCGTGAGCACGCGCTACGGCTACCAGGGCGACGAACTCTACTTCCTGGGCGCCGGAAAGCACCTGAGCTGGAGTTACGCCGACCAGCCGGTGCTGCTCCCGCTGCTCGCGCACGGCATCGACGTTCTGACCGGCGGTTCACTGTTCGCCCTGCGCCTGCTGCCGGCCCTGCTCACGTTCGCGGGCGCGGTCGTGGCCGCCCTGATCGCCCAGGAGTTCGGCGGCCGGCGCCGGGCCCAGGTGCTCACCGCGCTGTCGTACGGCTTCGCCCCCGCGACCCTCATCAGCGGGCACGCGCTGTCCACCATGGTGGTCGATCTGCCGCTGTGGACGACGGTCACCTGGCTGCTGGTGCGCTGGACCCGCACCCGTGAGGACCGGCTGCTGCTGTGGGCGGGCCTGGCCACAGCGCTGGCCCTGCAGGCCAAGTACCTGATCGTCGGCTACTGGGCCGTCGTCGCGGTGTGCCTGCTGGCCGTCGGGCCACGTGAACTGCTACGCCGCCGGGCCCTGTGGGCGGGCGCGGCGATCGCCGTGGTCACCTCGGTGCCGGGTCTGGTGTGGCAGGCGCGCAACGGCTGGCCCCAGCTGGAGATGTCCCAGGTCCTCGCCGACGAGCACATCCTCGGCGGACGCGCGGGCTTCCTGCCGTACCTCGTCGTCCTGTCCGGTTTCGTGTTCGCCGTGGTCCTCGGGTACGGGCTGGTACAGCTGCTGCGCGCCCCGGAGTTCGCCGCCCACCGGTTCCTGGGGTGGGCGTTCGTGGGGTTGGCCGTGGTGCAGATCGTCATCGACGGGCGGCCGGCGTACGTGGCGGGTCTGTTCGCGCCGCTGTGGGCGGCGGGTGCGGTGGCCCTGGAGCGCGGCGGGGGCGCCCGCTGGTGGCGCTGGCTGGCCAGTTGGCCGGCCTACGGCGTGACCGCGCTGGTGACCGTGGCCGTCTCGCTGCCGGTGTACCCGGTCTCCCAGGTGACCCGCACCGAGCAGCCGGCGAACAACCCGGTGGCCGCCGAGACGCTGCGTTGGCCGCAGTTCGTCGACGCGGTCGAGGACGCGTACCTCTCGCTGCCCGCCGGTGAGCGGGGGCGGGCCGTGGTCGTCACGCAGTACTACGAGGAGGCCGGCGCCGTGGACTTCTTCGGCGCCGGCCGCGACCTGCCGTCCGCCTACAGCGGCCACCGCGGCTACGCCTACTTCGGGGCGCCGCCGGAGAGGTCCGGTGCGGTCGTCTACGTCGGTTCCGACGTGGACCGGCTCCGGCCGTACTTCTCGCGGGTCAGCAAAGCGGCCACGGTGGCCGGCGGGCCGGGCGAGAGCTATCTCGACGGCGTTCCCGTGTGGACCCTCGACGGCCGGACCACGCCGTGGTCTCGGATCTGGCCCGGGTACCGGCACCTGTCCTGACGGTTCGCGTCACGGGGACCGCTCCTTTCGGGGGCACTCCCCCGGCGGGCACACGACCGAGGCCCTCGGAGACCTGATGTCTCCGAGGGCCTCGGTCGTGTGCCGGTCAGAGTCGGTCGAGCCAGTCCTCGATGACGCGGGCGGTGCCGGCGGAGTGCTCCTCCATCACCGAGAAGTGATCACCGAGCGCGTCGACGACGGTGTGCTCCAGCTTCCACTGCGGCCGCCAGTCGTACTCCTTCGTCCACTCGACGAGCGGCTCACCGGCCCGCACCAGGAGCGTCGGTGCCTGGATCGGGTCCGGGCGCAGGCCCAGAAACATGTAGCGCGCCATCGCCGTGGCCCAGGCGTCGCCCCAGTCGTCGCCCTCCTCGCCGGGAACGTCCTCGTACCGGGTGGCGAGGCCCTCGCTCATCGCGGCGGTCATGTCGCCGAGCGCCTCCTCGTCCACGTACGTGTCGACGAGCACCACGCCCACCGGGCCCTCGCCCCGGTCCTCGAGCTCCCGGGCCACGGCGTGCGCGATGAGCCCGCCGGAGGAGTGCCCTCCCAGGACGTACGGCCGCCCGCCGAAGGACCGCTGCACGGTGTCCGCGTGCAGCCGGACCAGCGCCTGCTTGTCCGCGGGCAGCAACTCGCCCTCCAGGAAGCCGGGCTGGGTGATGACGTGGACGTCGCGCCGGTCGCGGAAGTAGGCGCCGAAGCGGGCGTAGTCGTACGCGCTGGACCGTCCCATGTACGAGGTGAACAGCACCACGCCGACCGGCTCCGTGCCGCGGGCGAGCGGGAAGGGCTGCCGCGGCTCGCCGAGTTCGGCCTCCGTGGTGAAGGAGGTCCGGAAATCCGACATGGTCCGCAGCACCGGGATGAAGTCGTCGGCCCGGCCCCTGCGTGCGGCCTCGTCGTACAGGGCGGAGAGGGAGGCGGCGCTTCGGGGGGCGGAGTGTGACGTCGGGCCGGGGCCGGGGAGGGGCGGGGGCAGGGCCGTGTCGCTGGCGCCCTGCCCCGAGGCGGGGGGCGGGGTGGGATCCGCCGCCGCGGCGGGGGCGAGGGCCGGTCGGTGGTCGGCCAGGTCGGTGGCCAGGCGGCGGGCCAGGGCCTGCGGCGTCCGGTTCTGGAAGACCAGGGTGGCCGGCAGGCGCAGCCCGGTGGCGGTCGCCAGGCGGTTGCGCAGCTCGACCCCGGTGAGGGAGTCGAAGCCGAGCTCCAAGAAGCCCCGGTCGGCCTCGACGCGGTCGGCCGAGTCGTAGCCGAGCACGACCGCCGCCTGGTCCCGGACCAGCCCGATGAGCAGGTCCTGGAGCTCGGCCGGATCCGCGGCGGCCAGCCGGCGGGCGAAGTCGTCCGCCTCCCGGGCCGCGGCGTCCGCACCCACCGCCGTACGCCGAACCGGTCCGCGCACCAGCCGCCGCATCAGCGGCGGCACGCCCGAGCGACCGCCGGCACCGAGGACCGCGAGGTCGAGGCGTACCGGCAGCAGCAGGGGCTCGCCCGCGCGGCGGGCCGTGTCGAACAGCGCGAGGCCCTCCTCGGAGGCCAGCGGCAGCACACCGCCGCGGGAGATCCGGGTGAGGTCGGCCTCGTCCAGGGCGCCGGTCAGCTCGCTGCGCTCGGCCCACAGGCCCCAGGCCATGGCGGTGGCCGGCACCCCGGCGGCCCGCAGCCGGTGCGCGAAGGCGTCGAGGAACGCGTTCGCCGCGGCGTAGTTGCCCTGTCCGGGACTGCCGAAGGTGGCGGCGGCCGAGGAGAACAGGACGAAGTCCGACAGCGGGTGCCGGGCCGTCAGGTCGGCCAGGTTGAGGGCGGCGTCCAGTTTGGGCCGGAGCACCGTGTCCAGCCGCTCGGGCGTCAAGGAGGTCACCAGGCCGTCGTCCAGGACGCCCGCGGTGTGTACGACCGCCGTCAGCGGGTGCTCCTCCGGCACGGCCTCGAGGGCCGCGGCGAGGGAGTCCCGGTCCGCCGCGTCGCAGGCCACGACCCGGGCCGTGGCACCGAGCTCCGCCAGTTCGGCGACGAGTTCGGCGGCTGCCGGGGCGTCCGGGCCGCGCCGACTGGTCAGCAGGAGGTGCCGCCGGCCGTGCGTGACGACGAGATGCCGGGCGAGCAGTGAGCCCAGGGCGCCGGTGCCGCCGGTGATCAGGACGGTGCCGTGCGGGGTGGTGTCGTTCGCGGAGGGTGCGGCGGACTGGGGCGCGGGGACCAGGCGCGGTGTGTGGAGGGTTTCGTTCCGGATCGCCAGCTGGGTTTCGTCCAGGCCGAGTCCGACGGCCAGCAGGGCACCGGCGGACTCCGGATCGTCCACGTCCACCAGGAGGAAGCCCGGCCCTCCCGGGTTCTCGGACTGGGCGGCGCGGACCAGGCCCCACAGCGCGGCGTGCGCCACGTCCGGCACGTCACCGCCGTCGACGGCGACCGCGCCGCGGGTGACCAGGACCAGGCGGGTGTCGGCCAGCCGCGCGTCCGCCAGCCAGGTCTGCAGCAGTTCGAGGGTGCGGTGCAGCGCCGTACGGGCGCTGTCGGCCACCGCCGTGTCCGGACCGGGGGTGAAGGACACGAGGACCGCGTCGGGGGCCTGCGCCCCGGCGTCGAGTGCGGCGAGCAGTGTGGGCGCGTCGGCGTACCGGTCCAGCGGTACGCCGGACGCCACCAGTGCGGCGGCCGTCTCCAGGTCGTCGGGGCCGATGGTCGCCCAGGACAGCGGGCGGGCGGCCGGGGCCGGGACGGACGTCCACTCGACGCGGTACAGCGCGTCCTGCCCCGGGCCGCCGGATGCCGCCCGCAGCTGGTCGGCGACGACCGGGCGCAGTTGGAGGGAGTCCACGCGGGCCACCGGCTCACCGGCGTCGTCCGCGAGCAACACGTCCACGCCGCCGTCGGCCGACGGCGTGACCCGCACCCGCAGGACCGTGGCGCCCTGCGCGTGCAGCGAGACCCCGCTCCACGCGAACGGCAGCCGGACCCCGTCCTCGCCGCCGGGCAGCAGGGCCACGGCGTGCAGCGCGGCGTCGAAGAGCGCCGGGTGCAGGCCGAACGCCTGCGCGTCCGGATGCTCGGCGTCGGGCAGCGCGACCTCGGCGTACACCACTCCGGTCGTGCCACCCGTCTCCTCCCGCCAGGCGGCCCGCAGCCCGCGGAACGCCGGTCCGTAGTCGAGTCCGGCCTCCGCGATCCCTTCGTAGAACCCGTCGAGGTCCAGGGAGCGGGCCCGCTCGGGCGGCCAGGTCGCCAGGGTGTCGTCGGGGCTCAGGTGCCGGGAGCCGCCGAGGGTGCCGGTGGCGTGCCGGGTCCAGATCCCGTGCGCGGTGCCGTGGCCCCGCGAGGACACGGTCACGGGACGCCGCCCCGACTCGTCCGCCGCGCCCACCCAGACCTGTACGGTCACGGAGTCGTCCGCGCCGACGATCAGCGGGGCCTGGAGCGTCAGTTCCTCCACGGTGTCGCAACCGACCTCGTCCCCGGCCCGCAGCGCCATCTCCACCAGCGCGGTCCCGGGCACGAGCACCGTCTCGCCCACCGCGTGGTCCGACAGCCACGGGTGCGTACGGCGGGACAGCCGGCCGGTGAGGACGTACTGGCCGGAGTCGGCCAGCTCGACGGACGCGCCGAGCAGCGGATGCCCCGCCGCCTCCAGGCCCACCGAGGCCACGTCGCCGCCGTGCGCATCGGTGAGCGGCTTGGGCCAGTAGTGGTCGCGCTGGAAGGCGTACGTGGGCAGATCGACTGTCCTGGCCCCGGGGAAGAGGGCCTTCCAGTCCAGTTCCACGCCGTGGACGTGGGCCTCGGCGAGGGAGGTGAGCAGGCGGTCGGCGCCGCCTTCGTCGCGGCGCAGGGAGCCCAGGGCGACCGCGGGGCTCCCGGTGGTGTCGATGGTGGCCTGAAGCGGGGCGGTCAGGGCCGGGTGCGGGCTCATCTCCAGGAACAGGGTGTGTCCCTCGGCGAGGAGGTGTCGGGTGGCCTGTTCGAAGAGGACCGTGTGGCGGAGGTTGCGGTACCAGTAGCCGGCGTCCATCGGCTCGTCCAGCCAGGCGCCGGTCAGCGTGGACAGCAGCGGGATGCCGGGCGTCGCCGGTGTCACCGGGGCCAGGGCCCGGGCGAGCCGGTCCTCGATGGCCTCGACCTGCGCGGACTGGGCGGCGTGGTCCACCGGGATGGTGCGGGCCCGGATGTCGTGCTGGTCGCAGTGGGCGATCAGTTCCCGCAGGGCGTTCGGTTCGCCGGAGACCACGACCCGGTCCGGGCCGTCGACGGCGGCGATGCCGATACGGCCCTCCCAGGCCGTCAGGAGGTCGCGGGTGCCGTCCTCCGACAGCATCAGCGAGACCATGCCGCCCTCGCCCGACAGCTCACGGATGGCCTGACCGCGCGACGCGACAACACGGGCGGCGTCCTCCAGGGAGAGCGCGCCCGCCACACACGCCGCGGCGATCTCACCCTGACTGTGACCCACCACAGCCGCAGGCTCAACACCCGCCGCCCGCCACACCTCGGCCAGCGACACCATCACCGCGAACAACACCGGCTGGACCACATCCACCCGATCGAAGTTCTCACCACCCAGCTCCTCGAACAGATCCCACTCGACGAACCCCGACAACGCCCCCGCACACTCACGCATCCGCTCCGCGAACACCGAACTGGAGCCGAGGAGCTCGACCGCCATCCCCGCCCACTGCGACCCCTGACCCGGAAACACGAACACCGGCCGCACAGTGCCCGGAGCGGCCCGACCCGCGACCACACCCGGCGAAGGGACGTCGGTCCCGGCCAGCCGGTCGAGCCCCGTCAGCAGTTCACCGCGGTCCCAGCCCAGCACCGTGCCCCGATACTCGAACCGCGACCGCGTGGCAGCCAACGACCAGGCAATGTCCGCGAGTTGCGGATCGGCGTGCTTGCGCAGATGCTCGCGCAGCCGTGCCGCCTGCCCCCGCAGCGCCTCCGGGGTCCGGGCCGACAGCACGAGCTGCACGGCGCCCGACACCACCGGCTCCGGCGGTACCTCGGCGTCGACGCTCTCCTCGGCCGGTGCCTGCTCGACGATCACGTGGGCGTTCGTACCGCTGATGCCGAAGGAGGAGATGCCCGCGCGGCGCGGTGTGCCCTCGTGCTGGGGCCAGGGCCGGGCTTCGGTGAGGAGTGCGACGGCACCGGCCGACCAGTCGACCTCGGGGGTCGGTGCGTCGACGTGCAGGGTCTGGGGCAGCGTGCCGTGCCGCATCGCCATCACCATCTTGATGATTCCGGCGACACCGGCGGCGGTCTGGGTGTGGGCGATGTTGGATTTCAGCGAGCCCAGCCACAGCGGCCGGTCGGCGGGCCGGTCCTTGCCGTAGGTGGCGATTAGTGCCTGCGCCTCGATGGGGTCGCCGAGGGTGGTGCCGGTGCCGTGGGCCTCGACCGCGTCCACGTCGGCGGGCGTCAGGCGGGCGTTGGCGAGGGCGGCGCGGATCACGCGCTGCTGCGACGGCCCGTTGGGGGCCGTGAGACCGTTGCTGGCGCCGTCCTGGTTGACCGCCGAGCCTCGGAGGACCGCCAGGACCCGGTGACCGTTGCGGCGGGCGTCGGAGAGACGTTCCACCAGGAGCATGCCGACGCCCTCGCCCCATCCCGTGCCGTCGGCCGCGGCGGCGAAGGGCTTGCAGCGGCCGTCGAAGGACAGCGCGCCCTGGTGGCCGAACTCGGCGAACGCGGCCGGTGTCGCCATGATCGTCGCACCGCCGACGAGGGCGAGGTCGCACTCGCCGCGGCGCAACGCCTGTGCGGCGAGGTGGGCCGCCACGAGCGAGGACGAGCAGGCCGTGTCGACCGTGACCGCGGGGCCTTCCAGGCCGAAGGTGTACGACAGGCGGCCCGAGGCGACGCTCGGCGCGTCACCGGTCATGACATAGCCCTCGACGCCCTCGGTGGCGGCCATCGCTGCCGAGTACCCCTGGGAGGACGTACCGACGAACACCCCGAGCGGGCCACCGCGCATCGCCCGGGGGTCGATGCCGGCCCGCTCGAAGGCCTCCCAGGCGGTTTCCAGGAGCAGTCGCTGCTGCGGGTCCATCGCCAGGGCCTCGCGCGGGGAGATCCCGAAGAACTCCGGGTCGAACTCGTCGGCGTCGTGCAGGAAGGCGCCGCTGGTTGCGTCCTCGCCGGCGGACATGCCCCCCGCCGCGGCCGGGTTCCAGTGGCGGTTGCCGGGGAAGCCGGACATGCCGTCGCGGCCCGAGGACACCATCTGCCAGAGGTCTTCGGGTGACTTGACGCCGCCGGGGAAGCGGCAGCTCATCGCGACGATCGCGATCGGCTCGTCGTCGGTGGCGGCGCCGTTGCGGACCGGGGCGTCGGCTGCGGCGGGCAGCGCTCCGAGGAGTTCTGTGCGCAGGTGTGCGGCGAGGGCCTTGGGGGTCGGGTAGTCGAAGATCAGCGAGGCGGGCAGGCGGAGTCCCGCCGCGGCGGTGAGGCGGTTGCGGAGTTCGACGGCGGTGAGGGAGTCGAAGCCCAGCTCCTTGAACGCCTTCGTGGCGTCGACCGACTCGGGCGACGGATAGCCCAGTACGGCGGCGACCTGACCGCGGACGAGGTCGACCAGCTCCTGGATCCGCTCCTCCTCCCCCAGCGGCGCGAGGCGCTCGGCGAGCGGCCGCTCGGTGCCGGACGAGGCCGACTCCACGTCCCTCACCTTGCGGACGTGGGTGGTGCGGATGAGGGTGCGGAAGAGTGGCGGTACGTGTACGCCGAACTGCGCCCGCAGGGCTCGCAGGTCGAGCTTCATCGCCACCAGCGCGCCACCGGAGGTCTCCACTCCCGCATCCAGCAGGGCCAGACCCTCCCCGGCGTCCAGGGCGTTGACCCCCGCCCGCCGCATCCGCTCCACATCACCCGACCCCAGGGAACCGGCCATACCACCCTGCTCGGCCCACAACCCCCACGCCAGCGACGTCGCCGGCAGCCCCCGCGCACGCCGGTACTCGGCCAACGCGTCCAAGAACGCGTTCGCCGCGGCGTAGTTCGCCTGACCCGCACTGCCCAGCACACCAGCCGCCGAGGAGAACAACACGAACGCCGACAGATCCCGATCCGCGGTCAACTCGTGCAGGTTCAGCGCCGCGTCCACCTTCGGCCGCAACACCCCCTCCAGACGTTCGCGGCTCAGCGAAGTGAACACACCATCGTCGACCACACCCGCCACATGCACCACCGCCGACAGATCAGCGACACCCTCCAGCAGCGAGGCCAGCGCCTCCCGGTCGGCCACATCACAGGCAGCGATCGACACCCGGGCGCCCAGCGCCTCCAGCTCCGCACGCACCTCACCCGCGCCAGGCGCCGCCTCACCACGACGGGAGACCAGCAACAGCTCCCGCACCCCGTGCCGCTCCGCCAGATGCCGGGCCACCAGCCGACCCAGACCACCCAACGCACCCGTCACCAGCACCGTCCCCGACGCCTCCAACGAAGACGCCTCAGAAGCAGGGACCGCAAGCCCGGCCCCTGCCGCCTTCACCAGCCGCGGCGACCACACCACGCCCTCGCGAAGCGCGATCTCCGACTCCTCACCGCCGGCGACCTCCAGCACCCGCTCCCAGGACTCGGCACGGCCGTCCACATCCACCAGCACCACACGCCCCGGATGCTCCGACACCGCCGACCGCACCAGCCCCCACACCGCGGCACCCACCGGATCCGCCACCACACCACCAGCACCCACCGCGCCCTCAGTCACCACCACAACGCGCGACTCACCAGCACCCCCGAACCGCAACCACGCACCCACCTCGTCCAGCACACCACCCACAACCGACCGCACCACATCAGCAGACGCGACACCGGACACGGCACCGGGCACCAGGACCGGCACCACCACACACTCCGGCGCCTCCAGACCCCCCTCCACCGCAGCGATCAAAGACCCCACGTCCGCGAACACCCCAGCACCCTCGAAGCCGCCAGAACCGTCCCCGACCACCGCACAGGAACCACCCACCACCCCACCACCCACAACCGACCCGACAGCCCACTCCACCCGCAGCAACGAGTCGTGCCGGGGGCTCCCCTGCGTCTCCGGTGCCGCGACCGGCCGGAGGGCAAGGGACTCCACCTCGGCGACCGGCTCGCCGGACGCGTCCGCGACGGTGAGGGAGACGCCGTCGGTTCCGGCCGCGGTCAGCCGTACGCGCAGTACGGACGCGCCCGTGGCGAACAGGGACACACCGCTCCACGAGAACGGCATGCGCCCGTGCTCGGTGTCGCTGACGAAGGTGCCGAGGCCCAGCGGGTGCAGGCTCGCGTCGAGCAGGGCGGGGTGCAGGCCGTACTCGGCGGCATCGGTGCGGTGCTCGTCCGGCAGCGCGACCTCGGCGAAGACCTCGTCCCCGCGGCGCCAGACGGACCGCAGTCCCTGGAACGCGGGACCGTAGGCGAATCCGGCTTCGGCGAGGCTGTCGTAGAGAGCGTCCGTGCCGACCGGCTCGGCGCCGGACGGCGGCCACTGCGTCAGGGCTGTCCCGGATGCGGTGTGCGGCGTCTGGGTCAGGGTTCCGGTGGCGTGGTGGAGCCACGGTTCGTCGGACCACAGTTCGTGGGCCGAGGCCTCCTGGGATCGTGAGTAGAGGTTCACGGTGCGGCGGCCCGCGGTGTCGGCCGGGCCGACGGCGAGCTGGATCTGCACGGCTCCGTGTGCGGGCAGTACCAGCGGGGCCTGGAGCGTCAGTTCCTCCAGGAACGCGCTGCCGATGGTCCGGCCGGCGTGCAGGGCCAGTTCGACGAAGGCCGTGCCCGGCAGCAGCACGGTGCCGCCCAGGGCGTGGCCCGCCAGCCACGGATGCGACCGCAGGGACAGCCGTCCGGTGAACAGGAAGCCGTCCGCGTCCGCCAGGGCGATCGCGGCGCCGAGCAGCGGGTGTGCGGCCGCCGCCAGTCCAGTCGCGGAGATGTCGCCCGATCCGCCGATGCCGAAGCGGGGCCAGTAACGCTGGTGCTGGAAGGCGTACGTGGGCAGGTCGACCCGGCGCCGGGTGCCGGCCGGGGCGAACAGCGGGCTCCAGTCGACCGTGGCGCCACGGACGTGGGCCAGGGCCAGGGCGGTCAGGAACGTCTCCGGTTCGTCACGGCCCTTACGCAGGGATGCGATCAGGCCCGCCTGGGCTTCGGGGGTGGTGAGGGTGTCGTGGGCCATCGAGGTCAGGACCGCGTCCGGGCCCATTTCCACGATGGTCGTGGCGCCGAAGCCGGCCAGGGCGGTCAGACCGTCATGGAAGCGGACCGCCTCGCGGACGTGGCGGACCCAGTACTCCGGGTCGCGCAGTTCGTCCGCCGTGGCCATACGGCCGGTCAGGTTCGACACGAGCGGCAGGCTCGGCGTCTCGTAGACGAGGCCCTGGGCGACCTGCCGGAACTCCTCCACCATCGGTTCCATCAGCGGGGAGTGGAACGCGTGCGAGACCCACAGCCACCGGGTCTTGCGGCCACGGACGGTGAAGGTCTCCGCGAGCTCTTCGAGGACGCCGGACTCGCCGGACAGGACGGTCTGCGCCGGGCCGTTCACCGCCGCCACGCCGACCCGGTCCGTCAGCCCTTCCAGCAGATGGGTGACCTCGTCCTCGGCTGCCTGGACGGCAAGCATTCCGCCGCCCTCGGGCAGGGCCTGCATCAGCCGGCCCCGGGCCGCCACCAGCCGCACCGCGTCCTGAAGCGACCACAGGCCGGCCACATGTGCCGCGACCAGTTCGCCGATGGAGTGCCCGCCGAGGATCTCCGGACGCAGCCCGAAGGACTCCGCGAGGCGGTACAGGGCGACCTCGATCGCGAACAGCGCCGGCTGGGCGTATCCGGTCTGTCCCAGGAGGTCGGCGTCCTCGCCGAACATCACGTCGGCCAGCGGCCGTTCCAGCAGCGGGTCGAAGTGGGCGCAGATCTCGTCCAGCGCCCGCGCGAAGACCGGGAAGGTGTCGTACAGCTCCCGGCCCATGCCCAGCCGTTGGGCGCCCTGGCCGGTGAACAGCACCGCCAGCCGGCCCTCGGCCACCGCTCCGGAGACCGGGCCCGGGCTGCCGGAGGCCAGCGCGTCCAGGCCGGCGACCAGGTCCGTGCGGCTCGTGCCGAAGAGGACCGCGCGGTGCTCCAGCGCCGACCGGCCCGACAGCAGTGACCAGCCCACGTCCACCGGGTCGACGCCGGCGCCCGTCACCACGTACTCGCGCAGCCGCTCGGCCTGCGCCCGCAGGGCCTCGGCGCTCCGGGCGGACACCAGCCACGGTACGACGCCCGAGGGCAGCGGCGCCGGACCGGCCTCCGCGACGGGTTCCTCCGCCGGGTCCTCGGCCGGAGCCTGCTCCACGACGACGTGGGCGTTGGTGCCGCTGACGCCGAAGGACGAGACACCCGCCCGGCGCGGCCGGCCGCTCTCGGGCCACTCACGGGCCTCGGTCAGCAGTTCCACCGCGCCCGTGGACCAGTCCACGTGCGAGCTGGGCCGGTCGGTGTGGAGGTTCTCGGGCAGCAGGTCGTTGCGCAGGGCCATGACCATCTTGATGACGCCGGCGACGCCCGAGGCGGCCTGGGTGTGGCCGATGTTGGACTTCACGGAGCCGAGCAGCAGGGGCCGGCCGGCGGGGCGGTCCTGGCCGTAGGTGGCCAGGAGGGCCTGGGCCTCGATGGGGTCGCCGAGCACGGTTCCGGTGCCGTGACCCTCGACGGCGTCGATGTCACCGGTGGTGAGGCGGGCGTTGGCGAGGGCGGCACGGATCACCCGCTGCTGCGAGGGTCCGTTGGGTGCCGTGAGCCCGTTGCTCGCGCCGTCCTGGTTCACGGCGGAACCGCGGATCACCGCGAGGATGTCGTGGCCGTTGCGGCGGGCGTCGGAGAGGCGCTCCAGGCCGAGGACGCCGACGCCCTCGCCCCAGCCGGTCCCGTCGGCGGCGTCGGCGTACGGCTTGCAGCGGCCGTCGTGAGCGAGGCCGCCCTGGCGGCCGAACTCCGCGAACGCGCCGGGCGTCACCATCACGGCGACACCGCCGGCGAGGGCCAGGTCGCACTCGCCCTGGCGCAGCGCCTGCGCGGCCAGGTGCAGGGCGACCAGGGACGACGAGCAGGCCGTGTCGACGGTGACCGCCGGACCCTCCAGGCCCAGGGCGTAGGCGACGCGGCCGGACACGACGCTGGTGACGTCTCCGGTCAGCAGGTAGCCCTCGACGTTGTCCGGGGACGCCATGAGGGTGGAGCCGTAGCCCTGGGCGGTGGCGCCGACGAACACGCCGGTGCGGCTGCCGCGCAGCGCGGCCGGGGGGATGCCGGCCCGTTCGAAGGTCTCCCAGGCTGTCTCCAGGAGCAGCCGTTGCTGCGGGTCCATCGCCATCGCCTCTCGAGGCGAGATGCCGAAGAAGGCCGCGTCGAAGTCGGCGGCGTCGTGGACGAAGCCGCCGACGCGCTCGGGACCGTCGGCGGCGGCCCCGTCGGTCCGGCCGTTCAGCGCGTCGACGTCCCAGCCACGGTCGGCGGGGAAGTCCGAGAGCGCGTCCCGGCCGTCGGCCACGAGGCGCCACAGGTCCTCGGGCGAGCGTACGTCGCCGGGGTAGCGGCAGCTCATCCCCACGATGGCGATGGGCTCCGGTTCTTGTGACTCCACCTCTTGCAGCCGCTGACGCGTTTCATGGAGGTCTGCGGTCACGCGCTTGAGGTAGTCGAGGAGCTTTTGCTGTTCCGCCATGGGAAACTCACCTGTTCGTGTAGTCACAGAAGCCGCATCGGCCCGCAGGGGCCGCAAGGTCCGCATCTGGGCGCGGGCAAGAACCCGTCGGCGTTCCCGCCCGCGCCGTTGCTGTTGGCTCAGAACATGCCGATCGCCTCAGGAGATCGAGTGCTCAGGAGATGCCGAGCTCCTTGTCGATGAAGTCGAAGACCTCGTCCGCGGACGCCGTTTCGAGCCGGGAGGAGACCGTCTCACCGTCGGCCGGGGCCTCCGCGTCGGTGTCCTTCCACTTCGCCATCAGCGCTTCGAGCCGCATGGTGATGCGCATCCGGGCGCTGTCGTCGGGCGCGATGGTGGTCAGGCCGGCCTCCAGCCGGTCCAGTTCGCGCAGGGTGGACGCCACGCCCGTGGCGTCGTCCTGGATGAGCTGGGCACGGAGGTACTGGGCCAGCGCCACGGACGTCGGGTAGTCGAACACGAGCGTGGTCGGCAGCCGCAGCCCGGTGGCCTGGCCCACGCGGTTGCGGACCTCTACCGCGGTCAGCGAGTCGAAGCCCAGCTCGCGGAAGGCCCGGTGGGCGTCCACGGCCTCCGGTCCGTCGTAGCCGAGCACGGCCGCGGCGTGAGTGCGGACCAGGTCGAGCAGGATCACCTCGCGCTCGGGCTCGGTGAGCGGGATGAGCCGGCGCCGCAGCTCCGAGGAGGAGGTGTCGTCGTCGCCCGGGTCCTCCCCAGCCGTCACCTCCAAGGCCTTGCGGACCTCGGGGAGTTCCCCGATAAGCGGGCTGGGCCGCGACGAGGTGAACGCCGGCCCGAACCGCTCCCAGTCCAGATCGGCCACCGCCAGGAACGTCTCGTCGTAGGCCACGGCCTGCGTCAGGGCCGCCACCGCGAGCTCGGGAGCCATCGGCCGCAGACCCCGACGGCGGAACTGCTCCTCCCCGTCGTCGCCCGCCATGCCGCCGCCGGCCCACAGCCCCCAGGCCACGGACGTCGCGACCAGGCCGCGCGCCCGCCGCCGCTCGGCCAGCGCGTCGAGATGCGCGTTGGCGGCGGCGTACGCCCCCTGGTTGCCGCTGCCCCACACGCCTGCGTTGGAGGAGAACAGCACGAACGCGTCCAGCTCGGCACCGTCGAGCAGCTCGTCGAGGTGAACCGCCCCGGCGACCTTGCCCTCCAGCACCCCGGCCACATCCGCCACCGACATGTCGGCCAGCGGCTGCCCCTGCCCGACCCCGGCGGCATGGAAGACGGAGCGGAGGGTGTGCCCGTCCGTGGTCAGCTGCTCCAGGAGCGCGGCGAGCGCGTCCCGGTCGGCCACGTCACAAGCCGCGACGGTGACCCGAGCGCCCAACTCCTCCAGCTCCGCCTTGAGATCGTCGGCACCGGGAGCGTCAAGGCCCCGCCGGCTGGTGAGGACGAGATGCTCGGCACCGCTGCGGGCCAGCCACCGCGCCACATGCCCACCGACAGCCCCGGTACCACCCGTGACCAGCGCCGTACCGCGGGGCGTCCATTCCGACGCAGTGTCCGCGTCCAGCGGGGCGCGCACGAAGCGCCGTACGAGGGTGCCGGAGCCGCGCACCGCAAGCTGGTCCTCGTCCCCGGCTCCCGCCAGGATCCCGGCGAACCGGGCCGCGCTGCGGGCGTCGGGGGCCGCGGGCAGGTCGACGAGACCGCCCCAGCGGTCCGGGTACTCCAGGGCCGCCACCCGGCCGAGCCCCCACAGCTGCGCCTGATCGGGCCAGGCGGCCGTGTCGGCCGGGCCGGTCGACACCGCGCCGCTCGACACCGCCCACAGCCGGGCGTCGATCCCGGCGTCGCCAAGCGCCTGGACGAGCATGACGGTGGCGGCCAGACCGGCCGTGACCGCCGGGTGGTCCTTGCGGGCGGTGGTGTCGAGGGCGAGCAGCGAGACGACACCGGTGATGCCGGCGACATCGGCGACGCCGAGCTGTTCGGCCAGCGCCTCGCGGGTCGACTCCCCCGCAGCCACGCGTACGCCGAACGTCTCCGCGCCCGCCCGGGACAGGGCCTCGACGGTTTGCGCCGCCCACGGATGGTCGGCGGCGGCGTCCGGGACGACGACCAGCCAGCGGCCGGTGAGAGTGGCGGACGGTTCGTCCCGCAGCGCCTTCCACGCGACGCGGTACCGCCAGGCGTCCACGACCGACCGCTCGCGTCGCTGCCGCCGCCAGGACGACAGCACGGGCAGTACGGCGCCGAGGGATCCCTCGTCGACGTCGACGAGCGTGGAGCTCAGCTCCTGAAGGTCCTCCCGCTCGACCGCCTCCCAGAAGCGGGCCTCCACCTCGTCCACGACCGTCCCGGCACCGTCACCGGGCGCCTCCTCCTGCGGGGAGAGGAGCCAGTAGTGGTCGCGCTGGAAGGCGTACGTGGGCAGCTCGACTGTCCTGGCCCCCGGGAAAAGGGCCTTCCAGTCCAGTTCCACGCCGTGGACGTGGGCCTCGGCGAGGGAGGTGACCATGCGGTCGGCGCCGCCTTCGTCGCGGCGCAGGGAGCCCAGCGCGGTGGCGGCCGGGTGCTCGGTGGCGTCGATGGTCGCCTGCACCGGGACGGTCAGGACCGGGTGCGGGCTCATCTCCAGGAACAGGGTGTGCCCCTCGGCCAGCAGACCCCGCGTCGCCTGCTCGAAGAGGACCGTGTGGCGGAGGTTGCGGTACCAGTAGGCGGCGTCCATCGGCTCGTCCAGCCAGGCGCCGGTCAGCGTGGAGAAGACCGGGATCTCGGGGGCGTCGGCCTTCACCGGGGACAGGGCCTCGGCCAAGTGGTCCTCGATCACCTCGACGTGGGCCGAGTGCGAGGCGTAGTCCACCGGGATGGTGCGGGCCCGGATGTCGTGCCGGTCGCAGTGGGCGACCAGCTCCCGCAGGGCCTCCGGCTCACCGCAGACCACCACCTGCGCCGGACCGTTGACGGCGGCGATGCCGATACGGCCCTCCCATGCCGTCAGGAGGTCGCGGGTGCCGTCCTCCGGCAGCATCAGCGAGACCATGCCGCCCTTGCCGGACAGCTTACGGATGGCCTGACTGCGCAGCGCGACCACGCGGGCGGCGTCCTCCAGGGAGAGCGCGCCCGCCACACACGCCGCGGCGATCTCACCCTGACTGTGACCCACCACGGCCGCGGGCCGAACACCGGCCGCCCGCCACACCTCGGCCAGCGACACCATCACCGCGAACAACACCGGCTGGACCACATCCACCCGATCGAAGTTCTCACCACCCAGCTCCTCGAACAGATCCCACTCGACGAACGCCGACAACGCTCCGGCACACTCACGCATCCGCTCCGCGAACACCGGACTGGAGCCGAGGAGCTCGACCGCCATCCCCGCCCACTGCGACCCCTGACCCGGAAACACGAACACCGGCCGCGCAGTGCCTTGAGCGGCCCGACCCGCGACGACGCCCGGCGAAGGCGTGTCCGTTTCGGCGAGGTGCCGCAGGGCGGACAGCAGCTCGTCACGGTCCGTGGCCAGCACCGCGCCCCGGTACTCGAACCGCGACCGCGCGGCCGTCAGCGACCAGGCCACGTCGGCGAGTCGTAGATCGGCGTGCGTCTGCAGATGCTCGCGCAGCCTTGCCGCCTGAGCGCGCAGAGCCTGCTCCGACTTCGCCGAGACCACCAGCGGCAACAGCGTCGACTCCACGGGCGGGACAGTCGACTCCACGGGCGAGACAAAGGCCGGCTCGTCCGTCGTATCGGTCTCGGTCTCCAGTGCCTGCTCGACGATCACGTGGGCGTTCGTACCGCTCATGCCGAACGACGAGACGCCCGCCCGACGCGGCTGACCACTCTCCGGCCACGCGCGGGCCTCGGTCAGCAGCTCGACGGCGCCCTCGGACCAGTCGACCTCGGGGGTCGGCGCGTCCACGTGCAGTGTCTGCGGCAGCGTTCCGTGCCGCATCGCCATCACCATCTTGATGATTCCGGCGACGCCCGAAGCGGCCTGCGAGTGGCCGATGTTGGACTTCACGGAGCCCAGCCACAGCGGCGCGCGGTCCGAGGGCCGCTCCTGGCCGTACGTCGCCAGCAGGGCCTGGGCCTCGATGGGGTCGCCGAGGGTGGTGCCGGTGCCGTGGGCCTCGACCGCGTCCACGTCGGCGGGCGTCAGGCGGGCGTTGGCGAGGGCGGCGCGGATCACGCGCTGCTGCGACGGCCCGTTGGGGGCCGTGAGACCGTTGCTGGCGCCGTCCTGGTTGACCGCCGAGCCTCGGACGACCGCCAGGACCCGGTGACCGTTGCGGCGGGCGTCGGAGAGACGTTCCAGGAGGATCATGCCGACGCCCTCGGCCATGCCCATGCCGTCGGCAGCCGCCGCGAAGGCCTTGCAGCGGCCGTCGGACGCCAGGCCCCGCTGCTGGCTGAAGGCGATGAGCGAACCCGGTGACGACATCACGGCCACACCGCCGGCGAGGGCCATGTCGCACTCGCCCTGCCGCAGCGCCTGCGCGGCCAGATGCAGGGCGACCAGGGAGGACGAGCAGGCCGTGTCGACCGTCACCGCCGGGCCTTCGAGGCCGAAGGTGTAGGAGATGCGGCCGGAGACCACGCTGGGCGCGCTGCCGGTCAGGACGTGGCCCTCGGCGCCCGCGGCGATCTGGCCGGGGCCGGTGCCGTAGTCCTGGTAGTTCGTCCCGACGAAGACTCCGGCGGCGCGCCCGCGCATCGCCCGGGGGTCGATGCCGGCGCGCTCGAACGCCTCCCAGGACGTCTCCAGCAGCAGCCGCTGCTGCGGGTCCATCGCCAGGGCCTCGCGCGGCGAGATCCCGAAGAAGGCCGGGTCGAAGGCGCCCGCGTCGTGCAGGAAGCCGCCGCCCCGTGCCGTGGTGGTGCCGGGGGTCTCGGGGTCGGGGTCGTGGAGGTGGTCGACGTCCCAGCCGCGGTTGGTGGGATAGCCGCCGACGACGTCGGCGCCGGAGCGCAGAACCTCCCACATGTCCTCGGGGCCGGCGATGCCGCCCGGGTAGCGGCAGCTCATCGCGACGATGGCGACCGGTTCGTCGACCGCCACGGTGTTCGGCGCGGTGGCCCCGGCCGCCGGGTCGGCGGTGGCCGCGGCGCCGAGGGCCTGGGTCCGCAGGTGGGCGGCCAGGCTCAGGCCGTTGGGGTGGTCGAAGACGACCGTCGTGGGCAGTCGCAGGCCGGTGGCCCGGCTCAGGCGGTTGCGCAGGTCGACCGCGGTGAGCGAGTCGAAGCCGAACTCGCGGAAGGCCCGTTCGGGGTCCAGGGCTCCGGCGGACTCGTAGCCCAGGACCGCGGCCGCGTGCGAGAGCACGATGTCGAGCAGGATCCGCTCCTGCTCGGGCGCGGGGAGCCCGGTCAGGCGGCGGCGCAGCTCGGAGACGGCGTCGTCGGTGTCACCGTCCGTGTCCTGCTGCTGTTCGGCCAGGACGCGCCGGGCGTCGGGCAGGTCGTTCAGCAGCGGGCGGGCGCGCCGGGAGGTGAACACCGGTACGAACCGGTCCCAGTCCACGTCGGCCACGGCGAGGAACGTCTCGTCGTCGTCCAGGACCTGCCGCATGCCCGCGAACGCCAGGTCGGGGTCGAGGAACGGCAGGCCCTGACGACGCAGCTGGTCCGGGTCCACGTCCTGGGGTGCGCTGCCGCTGCCATGCGGGTTGACGACGTTCCAGACGCCCCAGGCGATCGACGTGGCAGTCAGACCGCGCGCCCTGCGGTTCTCGGCGAGGGCGTCGAGGTAGGCGTTCCCGGCGGCATAGGCGGCGTGGTCGCCGCTGCCCCACACGCCGGCGATGGAGGAGAACAGGACGAAGGCGTCCAGCGTGTCCGTGCCGGACTCGGCGTCGGCGGCCAGGAGTTCGTCCAAAATCACGGCACCGGCGACCTTCGCCGCGACGATCTCCGCGAACGTCTCCAGCGAGGTGTTCGCCACGGAGTCGAGTTCGATGAGGGCTGCCGCGTGGATCACGGCACGCAGGGTGTGGCCGCCCTCCTTCAGCCGGTCCAACAGCGCGGCGACCGCGTCCCGGTCGGCCACGTCACACGCGGCGATGGTGACCTGGACACCCAGCTCCTCCAGCTCCTCCCGCAGTCCCTCGGCTCCGGGCGCGTCCGGGCCGCGGCGGCTGGTCAGGACGAGGTGCTCGGCGCCGTTGCGGGCCAGCCAGCGGGCTATATGGGGGCCCAGGGCGCCGGTGCCGCCGGTGACCAGGACGGTTCCGCGGGGGTTCCAGGGGGTGCGGTCGGGGTTCTTCGCCGGTGCGGTGGAGGGTTCGGCGCGGACGAGGCGGCGTACGTAGACGCCGGAGTCGCGGATGGCGAGCTGGTCCTCGTCACCGATCCCGGTTCCGGTTCCGGTTCCGGTTCCGGTTCCGGTTCCGGCGAGGATGCCGGTGAGGCGGGTCTGTGCGCGGGGGTCGGGGATAGCGGGGAGGTCGATGAGGCCACCCCAGCGGTCGGGGTGCTCCAGGGCCACGACCCGGCCGAGTCCCCAGGTCTGGGCCTGCTCGGGGCTGTCCACCCGGTCGTTGCGACCGGTCGCCACGGCTCCGCAAGACACCGCCCACAGCGGGGCGCCTGTCCCGGCGTCGCCCAGTGCCTGCACCAGCTCCACCGTGGCGGCGAGCCCGGCGGGCAGGACGGCGTACGTGCCGTGCGGCTGCTCGGCGAGGGCGAGCAGGGAGACGACGCCGACGACGTCCGTAGCGTCCGACAGTCGCTCGGCCAGTACCTCCCGCGTCATCTCGTCGGCAGTCAGCCGCAGTTCGTGCGGCTCGGCACCGGCTCGCGTCAGGGCCTCGGCGACCCCGGCGACCCACAGGTGGCCGACCGCTTCCTCCGGGACGACCATGAGCCAGCGGCCCGTGAGGGTGGTGGGTAGTCCGCTGGTCAGCGGCTTCCACTCCACCCGGTAACGCCAGCCGTCCACCACCGACCGCTCACGCCGCTGCCGCCGCCAGGAGGACAACACCGGCAGTGCGGCACCCAGTTGCTCGGACGCCGCTTCCTCGTCGACGGCCAGCTCGGCAGCCAGCTGTTCCAGGTCCTCGCGCTCCACCGCCTCCCAGAAGCGGGCGTCGATCTCGTCGCCGGTGGCCGCGGGGGCAGCGCGGGAGGCGTCCTGCGGGGAGAGGAGCCAGTAGTGGTCGCGCTGGAACGCGTACGTGGGCAGCTCGACCGTCCTGGCCCCCGGGAAGAGGGCCTTCCAGTCCAGTTCCACGCCGTGGACGTGGGCCTCGGCGAGGGAGGTGACCATGCGGTCGGCGCCGCCTTCGTCGCGGCGCAGGGAGCCCAGCGCGGTGGCGGCCGGGTGGCCGGTGGCCTCGACGGTCGCCTGCACCGGGACGGTCAGCACCGGGTGCGGGCTCATCTCCAGGAACAGCGTGTGCCCCTCGGCCAGCAGACCCCGCGTCGCCTCCTCGAACAGCACCGTGTGGCGGAGATTGCGGTACCAGTAGCCGGCGTCCA
Organism: Streptomyces sp. NBC_00076; assembly: GCF_045041235.1. Lineage (NCBI taxonomy): Bacteria > Bacillati > Actinomycetota > Actinomycetes > Kitasatosporales > Streptomycetaceae > Streptomyces > Streptomyces sp. NBC_00076. The sequence continues at coordinate 7,828,290 of NZ_CP108242.1, read as the reverse complement.
TCGGCTCGTCCAGCCACGCGCCGGTCAGCGTGGAGAACACCGGGATGTCGGGGGTTCGCGGTGCGACGGGGGCCAGGGACTGATCGAGCTGGTCCTCGATGGCCTCCACCTGTACCGAGTGGGAGGCGTAGTCCACCGGGATGGTCCGCGCCCGGACGTCATTCCGCTCGCAGTGAGCGACCAGCTCCCGCAAGGCCTCCGGCTCACCGCAGACCACCACCTGCGCCGGACCGTTCACCGCGGCGACATCGATACGGCCCTCCCAGCCGCCGATCAGCTCCCCAACCTCCCCGATCGGCAACGGCACCGACACCATGCCACCCCGCCCGGACAACGCCCGGATCGCCTGACTGCGCAGCGCGACCACGCGGGCGGCGTCCTCCAGGCAGAGCGCACCCGCCACACACGCCGCAGCGATCTCACCCTGACTGTGACCCACCACAGCCGCAGGCTCAACACCCGCCGCCCGCCACACCTCGGCCAGCGACACCATCACCGCGAACAACACCGGCTGGACCACATCCACCCGATCGAAGTTCTCACCACCCAGCTCCTCGAACAGATCCCACTCGACGAACCCCGACAACGCCCCCGCACACTCACGCATCCGCTCCGCGAACACCGGACTGGAGCCGAGGAGCTCGACCGCCATCCCCGCCCACTGCGACCCCTGACCCGGAAACACGAACACCGGCCGCACAGTGCCCGGAGCGGCCCGACCCGCGACCACACCCGGAGAGGGGGCGTCCGTCCCGGCCAACCGCTCCAGCCCCGCCAGCAGCTCCTCCCGGTCCCGGCCCAGCACCACACCCCGATGCTCGAATCGCGACCGCGCGGCCGTCAGCGACCAGGCCACGTCGGCGAGTTCGGAACCGGACGTCATGTGCTCCCGCAGCCGCGCCGCCTGCCCCCGCAGCGCGTCCTCGGACTTGGCCGACAGCACCAACGGCACCACACCCGACACCACCGGTTCCGACGGCGTCTCGCCCTCGGCCGGTTCCTCAGCCGGCGTCTGTTCCACGATGACGTGCGCGTTGGTGCCGCTCACACCGAAGGACGACACGCCGGCCCGACGCGGGTGGTCGCTCTGCGGCCATTCACGGGTCTCGGGAAGGAGTTCCACGGCACCGGCCGACCAGTCGACCTCGGGGGTCGGCTCGTCGAAGTTGAGCGTGGGGGGCAGCACGCCGTGCCGCATCGCGAGGATCATCTTGATGACCCCGGCGACACCGGCGGCGGCCTGCGTGTGCCCGATGTTGGACTTCACCGAGCCGAGGAGGAGCGGCCGGTCGTCGGGCCGGTCCTTGCCGTAGGTGGCGATGAGCGCCTGCGCCTCGATCGGGTCGCCGAGGGGCGTGCCGGTGCCGTGGGCCTCGACCGCGTCCACGTCGGCGGGCGTCAGGCGGGCGTTGGCGAGGGCGGCGCGGATCACGCGCTGCTGCGACGGCCCGTTGGGGGCCGTGAGACCGTTGCTGGCGCCGTCCTGGTTCACGGCCGAGCCTCGGAGGACCGCCAGGACCCGGTGGCCGTTGCGGCGGGCGTCGGAGAGGCGTTCGAGGACGAGCATGCCGACGCCCTCGCCCCAGCTGGTGCCGTCGGCCGCGGCGGCGAAGGGCTTGCAGCGGCCGTCGGGGGCGAGGCCCCGCTGGCGGCTGAAGTCGATGAAGGTACCGGCGGTGGGCATCACCGTGACGCCACCCGCGAGGGCCAGGGTGCACTCGTCCTGCCGCAGTGCCTGCGCGGCCAGGTGCAGGGCGACCAGGGACGACGAGCAGGCCGTGTCGACCGTCACCGCCGGGCCTTCGAGGCCGAAGGTGTAGGAGATGCGGCCCGAGGCGATGGCGCCGGAGGTTCCGGTGCCGAGGTAGCCCTCGACGCCCTCGGGGACGCTCGTGAGGTGTGAGCCGTACTCGTGGTAGATCAGGCCGGCGAACACGCCCGTTCGGCTGCCGTGCAGGGCGGCCGGGTCGATGCCGGCCCGCTCGAACGCCTCCCAGGACGTCTCCAGCAGCAGCCGCTGCTGCGGGTCCATCGCCAGGGCCTCGCGCGGCGAGATACCGAAGAAAGCGGCGTCGAACTCGCCCGCGTCGTGCAGGAAACCGCCCTCGCGGGCGTAGCTCGTACCGGAGTTCTCCGGGTCGGGGTCGTAGAGCGCCCCCAGATCCCAGCCACGGCCGTCCGGGAACTCGGTGATCGCCTCCTCCCCGTCGGTGAGCAGGCGCCAGAGGTCCTCCGGTGTCCGCACGCCGCCGGGGAAGCGGCAGCTCATGCCGACGATCGCGATCGGCTCGTCGAGCACCGCGGCCTGCTGCGCCGCCTCGCGGATGGTGGACGGTACGGCCGCCTCGGCGTCGGCTCCGAGGAGTTCCGTGCGCAGGTGTGCGGCGAGGGCCTTGGGGGTCGGGTAGTCGAAGATCAGCGAGGCGGGCAGGCGGAGTCCCGCCGCGGCGGTGAGGCGGTTGCGGAGTTCGACGGCGGTGAGGGAGTCGAAGCCCAGCTCCTTGAACGCCTTCGTCGCCACGACATCGTCCGGCGAGGCGTATCCGAGTACGCCGGCGACCTGCGCGCGGACCAGATCCAGCACCGCCTGGTCACGGTTCTCCGGTACCAGAGCGGCCAGTTGGTCGGCGAAGGACGTACCACCGCCGGTCGTCGCGGCGATCTCGACGACGCGCCGGGTGCGGTTGCCGCGGATGAGGGTGCGGAAGAGTGGCGGTACGTGTACGCCGAACTGCGCCCGCAGGGCTCGCAGGTCGAGCTTCATCGCCACCAGCGCGCCACCGGAGGTCTCCACTCCCGCATCCAGCAGGGCCAGACCCTCCCCGGCGTCCAGGGCGTTGACCCCCGCCCGCCGCATCCGCTCCACATCACCCGACCCCAGGGAACCGGCCATACCACCCTGCTCGGCCCACAACCCCCACGCCAGCGACGTCGCCGGCAGCCCCCGCGCACGCCGGTACTCGGCCAACGCGTCCAAGAACGCGTTCGCCGCGGCGTAGTTCGCCTGCCCCGCACTGCCCAGCACACCAGCCGCCGAGGAGAACAACACGAACGCCGACAGATCCCGATCCGCGGTCAACTCGTGCAGGTTCAGCGCCGCGTCCACCTTCGGCCGCAACACCCCCTCCAGACGTTCGCGGCTCAGCGAAGTGAACACACCATCGTCCACCACACCCGCCACATGCACCACCGCCGACAGATCAGCGACACCCTCCAGCAGCGAGGCCAGCGCCTCCCGGTCCGCCACATCACAGGCAGCGATCGACACCCGTGCGCCCAGCGCCTCCAGCTCCGCACGCACCTCACCCGCGCCAGGCGCCGCCTCACCACGACGGGAGACCAGCAACAGCTCCCGCACCCCGTGCCGCTCCGCCAGATGCCGGGCCACCAGCCGACCCAGACCACCCAACGCACCCGTCACCAGAACCGTCCCCGACGCCTCCAACGAAGACGCCTCCAACGAAGACGGCAGAGTCAGCACCACCTTGCCCACATGCCGGGCCTGACTCAGATACCGGAAAGCATCGACCGCCCGACGCACATCCCACGCCCGCACCGGCAACGGCTCCAGCACGCCACGCCCGAACAGCTCCATGACCTCGGTGAGCATCTCGCGCACACGGTCGGGCGATATCTGCGCGAGGTCGAAGCTGGTGTAATCCACGCCGGGGTGGTGCTGGGCGACGGTTCCGGGATCACGCAGGTCGGTCTTGCCCATCTCCACGAACCGGCCACCGCCCGGCAGCAGCCGCAGCGAGGCATCCACGAACTCGCCCGCCAGCGAGTTCAGCACCACATCCACACCACGCCCGTCCGTGGCCCGCAGCAGGTGATCGGCGAAGTCGACCGACCGTGATGACGCGATCCGCGATTCGTCGACTCCCAGGCCGCGCACCACGTCCCACTTGCCGGTGCTCGCCGTCGCGAACACCTCCGCGCCCCAATGCCGCGCCAGCTGCACCGCCGCCATTCCCACACCACCCGCGGCCGCGTGCACCAGCACCCGCTCACCCGCACGCACCCCCGCCAGGTCGCGTAGTGCGAACCACGCCGTCAGAAACACGGTCGGCACCGAGGCCGCCTGGGCGAAGGACCAGCCGTCGGGCATGCGCGCCACCAACCGGGCGTCGGCCACCACCACCGGGCCGAAGCCACCGTCCAACAGGCCCAACACCCGGTCGCCGACCGCCACATGAGACACCTCGGGACCCACTTCGAGCACGACACCCGCGCCCTCGGTGCCCATCTCCGCATCACCGGGATACATCCCCAGCGCGATCAGCACATCCCGGAAGTTCACGCCGGCGGCGCGCACCGCGACCCGCACCTCACCCGCGCCGAGCTCGCGCTCCGCACCGGCCTCCGCGTCGGCAAGGAGCGCCAAGTTCTCCAGCGTCCCTGGCTCCCGCGAACCCAACCGCCACGCTCCCGAGGCAGGGACCGCAAGCCCGGCCCCCGCGGCCTTCACCAGCCGCGGCGACCACACCACGCCCTCGCGAAGCGCGACCTCCGACTCCTCACCGCCGGCGACCTCCAGCACCCGCTCCCAGGACTCGGCACGGCCGTCCACATCCACCAGCACCACACGCCCCGGATGCTCCGACACCGCCGACCGCACCAGCCCCCACACCGCGGCACCCACCGGATCCGCCACCACACCACCAGCACCCACCGCGCCCTCAGTCACCACCACAACGCGCGACTCACCAGCACCCCCGAACCGCAACCACGCACCCACCTCGTCCAGCACACCACCCACAACCGACCGCACCACATCAGCAGACGCGACACCGGACACGGCACCGGGCACCAGGACCGGCACCACCACACACTCCGGCGCCTCCAGACCCCCCTCCACCGCAGCGATCAAAGACCCCACGTCCGCGAACACCCCAGCACCCTCGAAGCCGCCAGAACCGTCCCCGACCACCGCACAGGAACCACCAGCCACCCCACCACCCACAACCGACCCGACAGCCCACTCCACCCGCAGCAACGAGTCGTGCTCGCCGCCGGCGGCCGGGGTGTCGAGGTCGTCCGCGCTGAGGGCGCGCAGGACGAGGGAGTCGACGGAAGCGACCGGTCGGCCCGTGTCGTCGGCGACTGCCAGGGTCACCGAACCGGATTCGGCCGCGGTCAGCCGTACGCGCAGTACGGACGCGCCGGTGGCGAACAGGGACACACCGCTCCACGAGAACGGCAGGCGCGCCTGACCGTCACCGGCGGCGGTGAAGGCGATCGCGTGCAGGCTCGCGTCGAGCAGGGCGGGGTGCAGGCCGTACTCGGCGGCATCGGTGCGGTGCTCGTCCGGCAGCGCGACCTCGGCGAAGACCTCGTCCCCGCGGCGCCAGACGGACCGTACTCCCTGGAACGCGGGACCGTAGCCGAGGCCGGCTGCGGCGAAACCTGCGTAGAGGTCATCGCTCTCCACGGCGACGGCGTCGGACGGCGGCCACTGCGTCAGTTCGAAGCCGGCCTCCGCTCCTTCGGCGGCGCTCAGGACGCCGGTCGCGTGCCGGATCCACGGTTCGTCGAGTACGCCGTCGGGGTCGCCCTGGCCGCGCGAGTGCAGCGTGAACGTGCGCCGCCCGGTCTCGTCAGGCTCCTCGACCCAGAGCTGGAGCTGCCGGCCGTCGCCGTTCTCGGGCAGCACCAGCGGGGCTTCCAGGATCAGTTCCTCGAGCAGGTCACAGCCGAGTTCGTCCCCGGCGCGCACGGCGAGTTCGACGAAGGCCGTGCCCGGCAGCAGCACCTCGCCGCCGACGGTGTGGTCGGCGAGCCAAGGGTGCGAGTCGACCGACAGCAGGCTGGTGAACAGCCGCGTGTCACTCCCCGCGACCTGGACACGGGCGCCGAGCAGTGGATGATCGGCAGCCAGGAGACCGGCCGAGGTCACGTCACCCGTGAGCGCCGGGGCGTGCAGCCAGAAGCTCTCGTGCTGGAAGGGGTAGGTGGGCAGGTCGACGCGGCGGCGGGTCTCGGTGGGGGCGAGGAGCGGGGTCCAGTCGACGGTCGCGCCTCGGACGTGGGCCTGGGCCAGGGCGGCCAGGAAGGTGTCCGGTTCCGGGCGGTCCTTGCGCAGGGCGGGGATCAGGCCCGCCTGGGCTTCGGGGGTGGTGAGGGTGTCGTGAGCCATCGCGGTCAGGACCGCGTCCGGGCCCAGCTCGACGACGGTCGTGACACCGTCGGCCGCCAGGGTGGTCAGACCGTCGTGGAAGCGGACCGCCTCACGGACGTGGCGGACCCAGTAGTCCGGGTCCTGAAGCTCCTCCGCCGTGGCCATGCGGCCGGTCAGATTCGACACGACCGGCAGACTCGGCGCCTCGTAGGTGAGCCCCTCGGCGACCTGCCGGAAGTCATCCAGCATCGGTTCCATCAACGGCGAGTGGAACGCGTGGGAGACGCGCAGCCACCGCGTCTTACGACCCTCAGCCTTGAAGGTTTCCGCGAGAGCCTCCAGGGCGGCACGGTCACCGGACAGGACCACCTGCGACGGCCCGTTCACCGCCGCCACACCCACCGCACCTTCCAGCAAAGGCGCTACATCCTCCTCAGCGGCCTGCACCGCGAGCATGGCGCCACCCTCAGGCAACGCCTGCATCAACCGGCCCCGGGCCGCCACCAGCCGCACCGCATCCTGAAGCGACCACAGCCCCGCCACATAAGCCGCCACCAGCTCACCCACCGAGTGCCCACCGAGCACCTCCGGCCGCAACCCGAACGACTCCGCAAGCCGAAACAGCGCCACCTCGACCGCGAACAACGCCGGCTGCGCGTACCCGGTCTGCTCCAACGCCTCAGCCTCAGAGCCGAACAACACCTCGGCCAACGGCCGCTCCAGCAACGGATCGAAGTGGGCACACACCTCGTCGAGAGCGTCCGCGAAGACGGGAAACGTCTGGTACAGCTCCCGCCCCATCCCCGGCCGCTGACTGCCCTGCCCGGTGAACAACACCCCGAGCCGACCCTCGACCACCGACCCGGACACCACCCCCGGACCACCGGAAGCCAGCGCCTCCAGGCCCTGGAGGAAGTCGTCACGGCCCCTGCCGAGGATCACCGCCCGGTGCTCCAGCACCGCCCGCGCGGACAACAGCGACCAGCCCACATCGCCGGCATCCAGGTCGCCGCGGGAGCCCGCATACGCACGCAGCCGTTCCACCTGCTCACGCAGGGCGTCGTCGTCGCTTGCGGACACCAGCCACGGCACCACACCGAACGGCGCAGGTGCCGCGGTGGCAGGCTTTTCCTCGGCCGGCGCCTGCTCGACGATGACATGCGCGTTCGTGCCGCTCACACCGAACGACGACACACCCGCCCGACGCGGCGCGTCGTCCCGCTCCGGCCACTCCCGAGCCTCCGTCAGCAGCTCAACCGCACCAGCCGACCAGTCCACATGCGAACTCGGCGCATCCACATGCAGCGTCCGCGGCAACACACCCTGCCGCATCGCCATCACCATCTTGATCACACCGGCCACACCCGCGGCAGCCTGCGTATGCCCGATGTTCGACTTCACCGACCCCAGCCACAACGGCCGATCCTCCGACCGCCCCTGCCCGTACGTGGCCAGCAACGCCTGCGCCTCGATCGGGTCACCCAACGTCGTACCAGTCCCGTGTCCTTCCACCACGTCGACCTGCTCGGGTGCGAGCCGGGCGTTGGCGAGCGCCTGGAGGATCACTCGTTGCTGCGAGGGGCCGTTGGGGGCGGTGAGGCCGTTGCTGGCGCCGTCCTGGTTCACGGCCGAGCCGCGGACGACCGCGAGCACCGGGTGCCCGTTGCGCCGGGCGTCGGAGAGCCGCTCCAGGAGGAGCAGGCCGACGCCCTCGCCCCAGCCGGTGCCGTCGGCGGCGTCGGAGTACGGCTTGCAGCGGCCGTCGGTGGAGAGGCCGCCCTGCTTGCTGAAGTCGACGAAGGTGCCGGGCGTGAACATCACGGTGACACCGCCGGCGAGGGCGAGGTTGCACTCGCCCTGCCGCAGCGCCTGTGCCGCCAGGTGCAGGGCGACCAGCGACGACGAGCACGCCGTGTCCACGGTCACCGCCGGGCCTTCGAGGCCGTACACGTACGAGACGCGGCCGGAGACGATGCTGCTGGACGCGCCGGTGCCCAGGTAGCCCTGGACCTCCTCGGGGACGGTGTGCAGCCGGGAGGCGTAGTCGTGGTACATGACGCCGGCGAAGACTCCGGTGCGGCTGCCGCGCAGCGTCGTGGGGTCGATGCCGGCCCGCTCGAACAGTTCCCAGGAGGTCTCCAGCAACAGTCGCTGCTGCGGGTCGGTGGCCAGGGCCTCGCGCGGTGAGATGCCGAAGAAGCTGGCGTCGAAGCGGTCCGCGTCGTGCAGGAAGCCGCCTTCGCGGGCGTAGCTCGTGCCGGGGTTGTCCGGGTCGGGGTCGTGGAGGGCGTCGGGGTCCCAGCCGCGGGTGGTGGGGAAGGGGGTCAGAGCGTCGGTCCCGTCGGCGACGAGCTTCCACAGCTCCTCCGGGTTGCCGACCCCGCCGGGGTAGCGGCAGCTCATCGCGACGATGGCGATGGGCTCCTGGTCGCGCTCCTCCATCTCGCGCAGAAGACGACGAGCCTGACGCAGGTCGGAGGTCGTCCGCTTGAGGTAATCGCGCAGCTTGTCCTCGTTCGACATTGCTCCGTCAGCTCCTCGTGGTGTGAAAGGGGTCGTGCGGGTGCGGGCCGGGTCGGGCACCGCGGGGTGCCCGGGCGGGCCGTCAGGAATGGCCGAGTTCGTCATCGAGCGCCTCGAAGAGCTCCTCGTCGGAGACCGTGTCCAGGTCCAGGTCGTCGCCGACCGCGGTGGCGGTGGCGCCGGCTGGGGTGGTGGGGCCGCCGCGCTGGGTGTCGTTCCAGCGCGACAGCAGGCTCTGCAGCCGGATGCCGATCTTCGACTGGGCGATGGTGTCCGCCTGGACGGTCGTCAGGGCCTTCTCCAGCCGCTCGAGCTCGTCGAGAACTGTCGACGCGCCCGTCGCGCCCGCCTCGTCCAGGGGCAGGGCGGTGGCGAGATGGGCCGCGAGGGAGGCCGGGTTCGGGTAGTCGAAGATGAGGGTGGCGGGCAGGCGCAGCCCGGTGGCCGCGTTGACCGCGTTGCGCAGTTCGACGGCGGTGAGGGAGTCGAAGCCCAGTTCGCGGAAGGCCCGGTGGGCGTCGACGGATGCCGCGGACTCGTACCCCAGGACGGCCGCCACATGGGTGCAGACCAGCTCGGTGAGGATCTTGTCGCGCTCGGCGGAGTCGCGTCCGGCCAGGCGCGCCAGCAAGGGCGCGCTTCCGGTCGCGGCCGGGCCGTCGGCCGCGCCGGCTGCCGTCCGCCGCAACGGGGTGCGGACGAGGCGGCGCAGCAGCGCCGGGACGGTCGTCGGGCTGGTGCCGGTCGTGGTGCCCGGTTGCGGGCGCAGGGACGCGGTGTCCAGCCGCAGGGGTACAAGGGCCGGCGGGGCGTCCGGCAGGGCGGTCGCCGCGTCGAGCAGGGCCAGGCCCTCGGCTGTGGCGAGTGGCGCCACGCCGCCGCGGGCCATCCTGCTCAGGTCGCCGGAGCCCAGCTTGCCCGTCATCTCGCTGCTGTGCGCCCACAGGCCCCAGGCGAGCGAGACGGCCGGCAGTCCCCGGCCGCGGCGTTGCCGGGCGAGTGCGTCCAGGAACGCGTTGGCGGCGGCGTAGTTCGCCTGTCCCGCGCCGCCGAACACGCCGGCGGCGGAGGAGAAGAGCACGAACGCGGACAGGTCGCGGTCGGCCGTCAGCTCATGGAGATTGAGCGCCGCGTCGGCCTTCGCCCGTAGGACGGTGTCCAGCCGTTCGGGGGTGAGCGAGGTGACCACGCCGTCGTCGAGGACGCCGGCGACATGGACGACCGCCGACAGGTCGCCGACGCCGTCGAGCAGGCCGGACAGCGCCGCCCGGTCGGCCACGTCGCAGGCGGCCGTGGTGACCCGAGCACCCAGTTCCTCCAGCTCGGCGCCCAGTTCGACGGCCCCGGGCGCGTCCGCGCCGCGCCGTGACACCAGCAGCAGGTTCCGCACGCCGTGCCGTTCGGCCAGGTGCCTGACGACGGCCGGTCCCAGCCCGCCGAAGGCGCCAGTCACCAGGACGGTGCCGGTGCCCCAGGGGGTCGACTCCTGTGGTGCGGTGGTCTCCGGTACGGCGACGCGGGTCAGGCGTGGCATCCACACCGCACCGCCGCGCACCGCGAGTTCCGGTTCGTCGCCGGCCGACACGGCGGCGAGCAGCGGCCGCACCGCCGTAGCCGGGCCGTAGGGCGACGCCTCCAGGTCCACCAGCGTGATCCGGTCCGGATGCTCGCTCTGTGCCGATCGCACCAGCCCCCGCACCGCCGCGCCCACCGGATCCGGTACGGCCCCGCCGGCCGCCGTCGCACCCGTCGTCACCACGACCAGCTTCGATGCCTGGAACCGCTCGTCGGCGAGCCACTCCTGTACGACACCGAGGACCCTGGCGAGGGCGGCCCGGAGTCCGTCGGGGTCGGCGTCGTCGGCGGTCGCCGTGCCGCCGGACGCGCAGGTCGTCAGGACGATGTCCGGTACGTCGGGACCATCCACCGAGCCGAGGTCGGCCCGGATGTCCAGGGGCACCCCGGCCGCCTCGAACGCTGCCACGAGACCGGCGTCGTCGGCGCCGATCAGGGCACAGGTGGGTTCGCCGCGCTGGTCGTCCGCGCCGCCGTACTCGCCGGTCTCGGTCCATTCGACCTGGAAGAGCGAGTCGCCCAGTCCCTGCCCGGCGGGCGTGTCGAGTTGTGCGGCGGAGACCGGCCGGAACACCAGCGCGTCCACCGTGGCGACCGGATCGCCCACCCCGTCCGCGACCGCGAGCGTCACGCCGTCGTCGCCTTCAGGCGCCAGCCGTACCCGCAGTGCCGAGGCGCCGGTCGCCCGCAGCGACACACCGCGCCAGCTGAACGGCAGCCTCGCCGTTCCGGCGTCACCGTCATCGGCCCACCGGCCGCCGAGCCCGAGCACGTGCAGGGCCGCGTCCAGCAGCGCGGGGTGCATCCGGAAGGCGTCCGCGGTCTCCCGCTGCTCCTCGGGCAGTACGACCTCGGCGAACAGTTCTTCACCGCGCCGCCATGCCGCCCGCAGCCCCCGGAACGCCTCCCCGTACGAGAAGCCCAGGTCCGACAGATGCTCGTACAGCCCCTCGGTGTCCACGGGTGCCGCGTCGTTCGGCGGCCACTCGGCGAGCCGGGAAGGCTCCCGCAACGCTTCGTCCTCGGACAGCACACCCGTGGCGTGCGCGGTCCAACCGCCGTCGCCCGAGTGGTCCGCCCGCGAGTGCACGGCGAGGCTCCGCCGCCCGGTCTCGTCCCGGGCGCCGACGGTGACCTGCACCCGCACCCCGCCCTGGTCCGGCAGTACCAGCGGAGCCTGCAACGTCAGCTCCTCCACCAGCCCGCACCCGACCTCGTCCCCGGCCCGCACCGCGAGCTCGACGAACGCCGTTCCCGGCAGCAGCACGGTGTCGCCCAGGGCATGCCCGGCAAGCCACGGGTGCGTCTGCACCGACAGCCGCCCCGTGAACAGGAACCCGTCCGCATCGGCCAACGCGACAGCGGCCCCCAGCAGCGGGTGCCCGGCGGCCTCCAGACCGGTCGCGGTCACGTCGCCTGCGACGGCCAGGGCGGGGCGGGGCCAGAAGCGGTGGTGCTGGAAGGGGTAGGTGGGCAGATCGACGCGGCGGCGGGCCTCGGTGGGGGCGAGGAGCGGGGTCCAGTCGACGGTCGCGCCTCGGACGAACGCCTGCGCCAGAGCCCTGAGGAAGGTGTCGGCCTCGGGGCGGTCCTTGCGCAGGGCGGGGATCAGGCCCGCCTGGGCTTCGGGGGTGGTGAGGGTGTCGTGGGCCATCGCGGTCAGCACCGCGTCCGGACCCAGCTCGACGATGGTCGTGACACCGTCGGCCGCCAGGGTGGTCAGACCGTCGTGGAAGCGGACCGCCTCACGGACGTGCCGCACCCAGTAGTCCGGGTCCTGAAGCTCCTCCGCCGTGGCCATGCGGCCGGTCAGGTTCGACACGATCGGCAGACTCGGCGCCTCGTAGGTGAGCCTCTCGGCGACCTGCCGGAAGTCGTCGAGCATCGGTTCCATCAGGGGGGAGTGGAACGCGTGGGAGACGCGCAGCCACCGCGTCTTACGGCCCTCAGCCTTGAAGGTTTCCGCGAGGGCCTCCAGGGCGGCACGGTCACCGGACAGGACCACCTGCGACGGCCCGTTCACCGCCGCCACACCAACCGCGCCTTCCAGCAAAGGCGTTACGTCCTCCTCGGCGGCCTGCACCGCGAGCATGGCGCCACCCTCAGGCAACGCCTGCATCAACCGGCCCCGGGCCGCCACCAGCCGCACCGCATCCTGAAGCGACCACAGCCCCGCCACATAAGCCGCCACCAGCTCACCGACCGAGTGCCCACCGAGCACCTCCGGCCGCAACCCGAACGACTCCGCAAGCCGAAACAGCGCCACCTCGACCGCGAACAACGCCGGCTGCGCGTACCCGGTCTGCTCCAGTGCATCGGCGTCCTCGCCGAACAACACCTCGGCCAACGGCCGCTCCAGCAACGGATCGAAGTGCGCACACACCTCGTCGAGAGCGTCCGCGAAGACGGGAAACGTCTGGTACAACTCCCGCCCCATGCCCGGCCGCTGACTGCCCTGCCCGGTGAACAACACCCCGAGCCGGCCCTCGACCACCGACCCGGACACCACCCCCGGACCGCCGGAAGCCAGCGCCTCCAGGCCCTGGAGGAAGTCGTCACGGCCCCTGCCGAGGATCACCGCCCGGTGCTCCAGCGCCGACCGACCGGACAACAGCGACCAGCCCACATCCGCCGGCGCGCTGCCGGAGTCGGACACCAGATGCTCCCGCAGTCGCTCAGCCTGAGCCCGCAGGGCGTCCGCACTGCGCGCCGACACCACCCACGGCACCGCGCCCGTCGGAGCGGGCGCCGAAGCAGGCTCCTCCACGGCCGGCGCCTGCTCGACGATGACATGCGCGTTCGTCCCGCTCACACCGAACGACGACACACCCGCCCGACGCGGCACGTCCGCCCGCTCAGACCACTCCCGAGCCTCCGTCAGCAGCTCAACCGCACCAGCCGACCAGTCCACATGCGAACTCGGCGCATCCACATGCAGCGTCCGCGGCAACATGCCGTGCCGCATCGCGAGGATCATCTTGATGACACCGGCGACACCCGCGGCCGACTGGGTGTGCCCGATGTTCGACTTGATCGACCCCAGCCACAGCGGACGCCCCTCAGCCCGCTCCTTCCCGTACGTGGCCAGCAACGCCTGCGCCTCGATCGGGTCACCCAACGTGGTCCCGGTGCCGTGCGCCTCCACCACGTCCACATCACCCGGCACGAGACCGGCGCTGGTCAGCGCAGCCCGGATCACCCGCTGCTGCGACGGCCCATTGGGAGCCGTCAGACCATTGCTCGCCCCGTCCTGATTGACGGCCGAACCCCGCACCATCGCAAGGACCTGATGTCCGTTGCGCCGGGCATCCGACAGCCGCTCCAGGAGCAGCATGCCGACGCCCTCACCCCAGCCGGTGCCGTCCGCGGCCTCCGCGAACGGCTTGCAACGGCCGTCCGCAGCCAGCCCCCGCTGACGACTGAACTCCACGAAGGCCGACGGTGTGATCATGACGGTCACGCCACCGGCGAGGGCCAGGTCGCACTCGCCCTGCCGCAGGGCCTGCGCCGCCAGGTGCAGGGCTACCAGCGAGGACGAGCACGCCGTGTCCACCGTCACCGCCGGCCCCTCCAGCCCGAACGCGTACGACAGGCGACCGGAGATGACGCTCGTCGCGTCGCCGGTCATGAGGTACCCCTCGACACCCTCCGACTCATGAGCGAGCCCGGCCGACCAACCCTGCGCACAGGCGCCGACGAAGACCCCGGACCTGCTGCCGTGCAGCGTCGACGGTGCGATGCCCGCCCGCTCGAACAGCTCCCAGGAGGTCTCCAGCAGCAACCTCTGCTGCGGGTCCATCGCCAGCGCCTCACGCGGCGAGATACCGAAGAGGCCCGCGTCGAAATCTGCCACGTCGTAGAGGAATCCGCCCTGTGCGGCGAAGGCGCCCTCAGAGGAGTGGTTCTCCGCGGAGGCGAACAGCGCCTCCGTGTCCCAGCCTCGGTCCGTGGGGAAGACGGAAATCGCGTCCGAGCCTTCGGACAGCAGCTTCCAGAGCTGTTCCGGGCTGGTGGCACCGCCGGGGTAGCGGCAGCTCATCGACACGATGGCGATCGGGTCGTCGTCCACGCTCCCCACGACCACCGGCACGGCACCGCCGGCCGCCGACGTGTCCCGCTCCCCCACCAGTTCGGCACGCAGATACCCCGCCAGCGCGGCCGAGGTCGGATAGTCGAAGACCAGCGTCGTCGGCAGCTTCAAGCCCGTCGCCGTGGCCAGACGGTTGCGGACCTCCACCGCCGTCAGCGAGTCGAAGCCCAGCTCCCGGAAAGCACGCCTCGCATCCACAGCTTCAGGTCCGTCGTAGCCGAGCACGGCCGCCGCATGAGTACGCACCAAGTCCAGCAGCATCGCCTCACGCTCGGACCCGGTCACCCCCAGCAGCCGGCGCCGCAGCTCAGAGAGCGAACCGTCGTCCTCCCCCACGCTCTCCCCGGCCGCCAAGGCCTTGCGAACTTCGGGGAGTTCCCCGAGGAACGGGCTGGGCCGCACCGACGTGAACGCCGGAGCGAACCGCTCCCAGTCCACATCCGCCACCGCCAGGAACACCTCACCGCACGCCACCGCCTGCTCCAGCGCCAGCACGGCCAGCTCCGGCGCCATCGGCCGCACACCCCGGCGCCGCAGATGTTCCTCGGCCGCCGCAGCCGCTGCCATGCCACTCTCGCCCCACGCGCCCCAGGCCACTGACGTCGCCGCCTGGCCCCGGGCACGCCGGGCCTCGGCCAGGCCGTCGAGGAAGGCGTTGGCGGCGGCGTAGGCGCCCTGGCCGCCACCGCCCCACACGCCGGCGTTGGAGGAGAACAGCACGAACGCGTCCAGCTCGGCACCGTCGAGCAGCTCGTCCAGATGAACGGCCCCGGCGGTCTTCGCCCCGTACACCTCGCCGACATCGGCGACGGACATCTCGGCCACGACGTACGCGGGGCTCACACCGGCGGCGTGGAAGACGGAGCGCAGGACATGCCCGTCCGTGGTCAGCCGCTCCAGCAGTGCGGCGAGCGCGTCCCGGTCGGCCACATCACAAGCCGCAACCGTGACCCGAGCCCCCAACTCCTCCAGCTCCGCCTTCAGTTCCACCGCACCAGGAGCATCGAGGCCCCGCCGACTGGTCAGCACCAGATGCTCGACACCACTACCCGCCAGCCACCGCGCCACATGCCCACCGACAGCCCCGGTACCACCCGTGACCAGCGCCGTACCACGGGCCGACCACCGCGAGGCCACCTCCCCCTCCAGCACAGCCGGCACAAACCGCCGCACGAAAACACCGGAACCACGCACCGCGAGCTGATCCTCATCACCCACACCCGCCAAAACCCCAGCCAGACGAGCACCCGCACGCTCATCGACCGTCTCCGGCAGATCGATCAGCCCACCCCACAGCTGAGGATGCTCCAACGCCACCACCCGGCCCAGCCCCCACACCTGCGCCTGCACCGGCTCACGCAACCGGTCACTACGCCCCGTGGACACCGCACCACACGACACCGCCCACAGCGGGGCGCCGACTTCCGCGTCACCGAGCGCCTGCACCAACGCGAGCGTGCCCGCCAGCCCCACCGGCACTCCGGGCTGATCCGCCCGAGGTGTCTCATCAAGTGCAAGCAGGGAAATGATGCCGGCGACGTCCGTAACGCCCGACAGTCGCTCGGCCAGGCCCTCCCGCGTCATCTGGTCGACACTCAGACGCAGTTCACGCACCTCGGCACCGGCCCGGGCGATGGCATCGGTGACCCCCGCCACCCACGGATGGCCGGCCTCCTCCTCCGGAACAACCACCAGCCAGCGACCCGACAAAGCAGCCACAGGCAGCCCACCGCTCAGCGGCTTCCACACCACCCGATAACGCCAGCCGTCCACCACCGACCGCTCACGCCGCTGCCGCCGCCACGACGACAACCCCGGCAGCACAGCACCCAACGACTCCTCGTCGACATCGACCAGCGTCGAAGCCAGCGCCTCCAGATCCTCCCGCTCCACCGCCTCCCAGAAACGAGCCTCCACCTCATCCACCGCCAGACCGGCACCATCACCGGACTCCGAGTCCGGCTCCGTCAGCCAGTAGTGCTCACGCTGGAACGCATACGTGGGCAGCTCGACCAACTTGGCCCCGGGAAGAAGGGCCCTCCAGTCCAGCTCCAGACCGTGCACGTGCGCCTCTGCGAGCGAGGCCATGAGGCGGTCGGCGCCGCCCTCGTCGCGGCGCAGGGAGCCCAGCGCGGTGGCGGCCGGGTGGCCGGTGTCGTCGATGGTCGCCTGCACCGGAACCGTCAGCACCGGGTGCGGGCTCATCTCCAGGAACAGCGTGTGTCCCTCGGCCAGCAGACCCCGCGTCGCCTCCTCGAACAGGACCGTGTGGCGGAGGTTGCGGTACCAGTAGCCGGCGTCCATCGGCTCGTCCAGCCACGCCCCGGTCAACGTGGAGAACACCGGGACGTCGGGGGTTCGCGGTGCGACGGGGGCCAGGGACTGATCGAGCTGGTCCTCGATCGCCTCCACCTGTACCGAGTGCGAGGCGTAGTCCACCGGGATGGTCCGCGCCCGGACGTCATTCCGCTCGCAGTGAGCGACCAGCTCCCGCAAGGCCTCCGGCTCACCGCAGACCACCACCTGCGCCGGACCGTTCACCGCGGCGACATCAATACGGCCCTCCCAGCCGCCGATCAGCTCCCCAACCTCCCCGACCGGCAACGGCACCGACACCATGCCACCCCGCCCGGACAACGCACGAATCGCCTGACTGCGCAGAGCCACGACCCTGGCCGCGTCCTCCAGGCAGAGCGCACCCGCCACACACGCCGCAGCGATCTCACCCTGACTGTGACCCACCACAGCCGCAGGCTCGACACCCGCCGCCCGCCACACCTCGGCCAGCGACACCATCACCGCGAACAACACCGGCTGGACCACATCCACCCGATCGAAGTTCTCACCCCCCAGCTCCTCGAACAGATCCCACTCGACGAACCCCGACAACGCCCCCGCACACTCACGCATCCGCTCCGCGAACACCGGACTGGAGCCGAGGAGCTCGACCGCCATCCCCGCCCACTGCGACCCCTGACCCGGAAACACGAACACCGGCCGCACAGACCCCAGCGCCTGGCCCACCACCAGCCCCGAGGCAACCGCGTCGGGCGCCTCCGCCAGCCTCTCCAGCCCGGTGACCAGTTCCTCCCGGTCCCGGCCCAGCACCACACCCCGATACTCGAACCGCGACCGCGCGGCCGCCAACGACCAAGCCACATCCGCCGGTTCAGCATCAGAGCCGGCCCGCAGGCGGTCCCGCAGCCGCGCCGCCTGCCCCCGCAGCGCATCCTCGGACTTCGCCGACACGGCCAGTGGCAGCACGCCCGACACGACCGGCCCCGCCGGCGCCTCGGTCTCGGACGGCTCCTCGGCCGGCGCCTGCTCCACGATCACGTGCGCGTTCGTGCCACTCACACCGAAGGACGACACACCAGCACGGCGTGGCCGGCCCGTCTCGGGCCAGTCACGGGCCTCGGTCAGCAGCGCGACTGTTCCGTCGGACCAGTCGACCTGGGGCGTGGGCGCGTCCACGTGCAGGGTCTGGGGCAGTGTGCCGTGCCGCATCGCCATGACCATCTTGATGACACCGGCGACACCGGCGGCGGCCTGCGTATGCCCGATGTTCGACTTCAACGACCCCAGCCACAGCGGACGCCCTTCCGCCCGCCCCTTCCCGTAGGTCGCGATGAGGGCCTGCGCCTCGATCGGGTCGCCCAGTGTTGTACCGGTCCCGTGCGCCTCGACCGCATCCACATCGCCGGGCGCCAGGCCGGCACCGGCCAGGGCGGCCCGGATCACCCGCTGCTGGGACGGGCCGTTGGGCGCCGTGAGGCCGCTGCTCGCGCCGTCCTGGTTGACCGCCGAGCCTCGGACGACCGCCAGCACCCGGTGGCCCTTGCGCCGGGCATCGGACAGCCTCTCCAGCAAGAGCATGCCGACGCCCTCACCCCAGCCGGTGCCGTCCGCCGCCGCGGCGAACGACTTGCAACGGCCGTCGGTCGACAGCCCGCGCTGGCGGCTGAAGTCGACGAAGGTGCCGGGGGTGGGCATGACCGTCACACCGCCGGCGAGGGCCATGTCGCACTCGTCCTGCCGCAGGGCCTGCGCGGCCAGGTGGAGGGCGACGAGGGATGACGAGCAGGCAGTGTCGACCGTGACGGCCGGGCCTTCGAGGCCGAGGGTGTAGGCGACGCGGCCGGAGACCACCGAGCCGGCGTTGCCGGTGCCCACGTAGCCCTCGACGCCCTCGGGGAGGGCGTGCAGGCGGGCCACGTAGTCGTAGTACATGACGCCCGTGAAGACACCGGTGCGGCTGCGGCGCAGCGCGGCCGGGTCGATGCCGGCGCGTTCGACGGCCTCCCAGGCGGTCTCCAGGAGCAGCCGCTGCTGCGGGTCCATGGCCAGGGCCTCGCGGGGGGAGATGCCGAAGAATGCGGCGTCGAACTCGGCGGCGTCGTGGAGGAATCCGCCTTCGGCGGTGGTGCTGGTGCCCCGCTGGTCGGGGTCGGGGTCGAAGAGCGCGTCAGTGTCCCAGCCGCGGTCGGTGGGGAACGCGGAGATGCCGTCGGTGCCGTCGGCCACGAGCCGCCACAGTTCCTCGGGCGTGGTCACGCCTCCGGGGTAGCGGCAGCTCATGCCGACGATCGCGATGGGCTCCTGGTCGCGTTCCTCCAGCTCGCGCACCCGGCGGCGGGCGTCGCGCAGGTCGGCCGTGGCCCGCTTCAGGTAATCGAGGTACTTCTCCTCGTCCGCCATTTACAGCGCCTCCTCGAAGCGGTCCGGACCCAGGCGGTCGGGACGGTTCTGGGTGTCTGAAGGGGTTTCGAGTTCGTTGTCGAGCAGGTCGAACAGCTCGTCGGCGGTGGCGTTGTGGAGGGCGCCGTCGTCCGGGGCGCCCTCGCGTGCCGCGGGGCTTGGGGCGCGGGTGGCGCCCCAAGCGGACAGCAGCGAGCGCAGTCGATCCGCCACCCGGTCGCGTTCGGTCTCGTCGGTGGTGCCGCCCACGGCCGTCAGGGCCTTCTCCAGCCGGTCGAGCTCCGCGTGCAGCTCGGCCGGGTCCGACGGGACCACGGGCCCGTCCGGGTCTGTGAGGACGGGCAGTTCCTCCGCGAGGTACTCGGCGAGGGCGGCCGGGTTCGGGTAGTCGAAGATCAGCGTGGCGGGCAGGCGCAGATCGGTCTCCGCGATGAGGCGGTTGCGCAGTTCCACGGCGGTGAGGGAGTCGAAGCCGAGCTCCAGGAAGCCGCGGCCCAGTTCGACGGCGTTCGGGGACGCGTAGCCGAGTACGCCGGCCACATGCGTGCGGACCAGGTCTACGAGCGCGTGCTCGCGGTCGGCCGCCGAGCGGCCCGCCAGGCGCTGGGCCAGGGACCTGGCCGGGGCGGCTGCCGCGGTGCCCGTGTCCCGGGCTCGCCGCAGGGAAGGCCGGACCAGACCGCGCAGCAGTGGGGGCAGCGCGTCGGCGGGCTGGGTGCGCAGGACAGCGGTGTCGAGCCCGACTGGTACCAGCGCGGCCCGGTCACTCGTCGTCGCCCGGTCGAGGAGGCTGAGCGCCTCGTCCGTGCGCAGGGCCCGGATTCCGGTACGTGTCATCCGGCTGCGGTCGGCGTCGCCGAGCCCACCCGTCATCTCGCTGTCCTGCGACCACAGGCCCCAGGCGAGGGAGGTGGCGGGCAGGCCCTGCGCCCGGCGGTGCTCCGCCAGCGCGTCCAGGTAGGCGTTGGCGGCGGCGTAGTTCGCCTGGCCCGCGCTGCCGAAGACGCCGGCGGAGGAGGAGAACAGCACGAACGCGGTCAGGTCCCGGTCGGCGGTCAGCTCATGCAGGTTGGTCGCGGCGTCGACCTTCGGCCGCAGCACCGTCGCCAGCCGCTGCGGCGTCAGTGAGGTCACCACGCCGTCGTCCAGGACGCCGGCCACGTGTACGACCGCCGACAAGTCGGTGACGCCGTCCAACAGGCCGGCCAGTGCGTCCCGGTCGGCCACGTCACAGGCGGCGACGGTGACCCGGGCGCCCAGCCCCTCCAGTTCCGCCCGCACTTCACCGGCGCCAGGGGCGTCCTCGCCCCGCCGCGACACCAGCAGCAGGTCCCGCACGCCGTGCCGCTCGGCCAGGTGCCGCGCCACGACCCGGCCGAGTCCCCCGAGCGCGCCCGTCACGAGGACGGGGCCCACGCCCCACGCGCCGGCCGGCGTACCGTCGGTCCGGGTGGTACCGGCCTCGTCGGCCGTGGCCTTGGTCAGCCGCGGCACGTGCACCGCGCCGTCCCGCACCGCGACCTCCGGCTCACCGGCCGCCAGCGCGGAGTCCAGCGCCGCCGCGATCGCCTCGGGGGCGGCATCGCGCTCATCCGCGTCCGACGGTGGCAGGTCCACCAGGACAAACCGTCCCGGATGCTCCGACTGCGCCGACCGCACCAGACCCGCGACGGCGGCGGCCACCGGCTCCGGCACGCCGTCGTCGACAGCGGCGGCACCCCGCGTCACCACGGCCAGCCGCGAGGCCGCCAACCGGTCGTCGTCCAGCCAGGACTGGACCGTACCCAGCACCTCGGTCAGCGTGGCGGCCACCTCGTCGGGCCGTGCCAGGCCCCGCTCCGATACGCCGTCCGCCGTATCGCCGACGATCAGCACCACCGTCTCCGGCACCGGCTCGCCCGCCTCGACGGCGGCGGCCAGCGCGGCGGGTTCCGGCCAGGAGGGTGGCGTACGACCGTCCCGCAGCCGGGACGTGGCGAGGCCGCCGGAAAGGCCGTGCGTGCCGATGAGTCCCCAGCTTCCACGGCCCGACTCGGCAATGGCAGTGTGCTCGGGCCGGGAGTGCCATACGACGCGGTAGAGGGAGTCGGTGTCCGGGCCGCTCATCTGCTCGATGAGGTCCTTCGACATCGGCCGGAACACCAGCGCGCCCACGGTCGCCACAGGCTCGCCGGTGGCATCCGCGACATCGAGTGACACGCCGTCCGCGCCGCGCGGGACGAGCCGGACGCGTACCGCGCCGGCACCGGCGGCGTGCAGCGTCACCTCCGTCCAGGCGAACGGCAGCCCGCCCTCCGCCGGCCCTTCGACGCTGTCGGCACCGGGCGCGCCGCCCACCGCCCGGGCGTGCAGGGCCGCGTCGAGGATCGCCGGGTGCAGGCCGAAGTCGCCGGCCTCCGTCCGCGCCTCCTCGTCCAGGGCGACCTCGGCGAAGATCTCCTCGCCGCGGCGCCACACCGACCGCAGCCCCTGGAACACCGGGCCGTAGTCGAAGCCCGCCGCCGCCAGTTCGTCGTAGAGCCCGTCGACCGGGACCGGCTGCGCGTCAACGGGCGGCCAGGCCTTCGCGTCGAACTCCCCGGGGCCCGCCGGGCCCGGGGCGGACTCGGTCAGGACTCCGGTGGCGTTCCGGGTCCAGGCCTGTGCCGACAGCCCGTCGCCGTCGGGCAGTTCGGGACGCGAGTGCAGGCTGGTGGACCGGCGCCCCGAGTCGTCTGCCGCCCCGATCCGCAGCTGCACCTGCACGCTGCCCTGTTCCGGCAGGACGAGCGGTGCGCCCAGCGTCAGCTCTTCGAGCGTGCCGCAGCCGATCTGGCCACCCGCGTGCACGGCCAGCTCGACGAAGGCCGTCCCCGGCAGCAGCACCCGGCCGGCGACCGCGTGATCCGCCAGCCACGGGTGCGTCCGCACCGACAGCCGCCCGGTGAACACGTACCCGTCCACGTCGGCCAGCGGCACTCCGGCCCCGAGCAGCGGATGCCCGGCGGGAGCCAGACCGGCGGAAGCCACGTCGGCGGGTGTGGTGGCTGTGGGGTGCAGCCAGAAGCTCTGGTGCTGGAAGGGGTAGGTGGGCAGATCGACGCGGCGGCGGGTCTCGGTGGGTGCGAGGAGCGGGGTCCAGTCGACGGTCGCGCCTCGGACGTGGACGTGGGCCAGCGCGGTGAGGAAGGTGTCGGCCTCGGGACGGTCCTTGCGCAGGGCGGGGATCAGGCCCGCCTGGGCTTCGGGGGTGGTGAGGGTGTCGTGGGCCATCGCGGTCAGCACCGCGTCCGGGCCCAGCTCGACGATGGTCGTGACACCGTCGGCCGCGAGGGTGGTCAGACCGTCGTGGAAGCGGACCGCCTCACGGACGTGCCGCACCCAGTAGTCCGGGTCCTGGAGTTCGTCCGCCGTGGCCATGCGGCCCGTCAGATTCGACACGACCGGCAGACTCGGCGCCTCGTAGGCGAGCCCCTCGGCGACCTGCCGGAAGTCATCCAGCATCGGTTCCATCAACGGCGAGTGGAACGCGTGCGAGACGCGCAGCCACCGCGTCTTACGACCCTCAGCCTTGAAGGTTTCCGCGAGAGCCTCCAGGGCGGCACGGTCACCGGACAGGACCACCTGCGACGGCCCGTTCACCGCCGCCACACCCACCGCACCTTCCAGCAAAGGCGCTACATCCTCCTCAGCAGCCTGCACCGCGAGCATGGCGCCACCCTCAGGCAACGCCTGCATCAACCGGCCCCGGGCCGCCACCAGCCGCACCGCATCCTGAAGCGACCACAACCCCGCCACATAAGCCGCCACCAACTCACCGACCGAGTGCCCACCAAGAACCTCCGGCCGCAACCCGAACGACTCCGCAAGCCGAAACAGCGCCACCTCGACCGCGAACAACGCCGGCTGCGCGTACCCGGTCTGCTCCAGTGCATCGGCGTCCTCGCCGAACAACACCTCGGCCAACGGCCGCTCCAGCAACGAATCGAAGTGGGCGCAGACCTCATCCAGCGCATCCGCGAACACCGGGAAGGCGTCGTACAACTCCCGCCCCATCCCCGGCCGCTGACTGCCCTGCCCGGTGAACAACACCCCGAGCCGACCCTCGACCACCGACCCGGAGATCACCGGACCGCCGGAAGCCAGCGCCTCCAGGCCCTGAAGGAAGTCGTCACGGCCCCTGCCGAGGATCACCGCCCGGTGCTCCAGCGCCGACCGACCGGACAACAGCGACCAGCCCACATCCGCCGGCGCGCTGCCGGAGTCGGACACCAGATGCTCCCGCAGTCGCTCAGCCTGAGCCCGCAGGGCGTCCGCACTGCGCGCCGACACCACCCACGGCACCGCGCCCGTCGGAGCGGGCGCCGAAGCAGGCTCCTCCTCGGCCGGCGCCTGCTCGACGATGACATGCGCGTTCGTCCCGCTCACACCGAACGACGACACACCCGCCCGACGCGGCACGTCCTCCCGCTCAGACCACTCCCGAGCCTCCGTCAGCAGCTCAACCGCACCCGCCGACCAGTCCACATGCGAACTCGGCGCATTCACATGCAGCGTCCGCGGCAACACACCCTGCCGCATCGCGAGGATCATCTTGATGACACCGGCGACACCCGCGGCCGACTGGGTGTGCCCGATGTTCGACTTGATCGACCCCAGCCACAGCGGCCGATCCTCCGACCGCCCCTGCCCGTACGTGGCCAGCAACGCCTGCGCCTCGATCGGGTCACCCAACGTCGTACCAGTCCCGTGCGCCTCCACCACGTCCACATCACCCGACGCCAGCCCCGCGTTCGCCAGCGCAGCCCGGATCACCCGCTGCTGCGACGGCCCATTGGGAGCCGTCAGACCATTGCTCGCCCCGTCCTGATTGACGGCCGAACCCCGCACCACCGCCAGGACCTGATGTCCGTTGCGCCGGGCATCCGACAGCCGCTCCAGGAGCAGCAGACCGACACCCTCACCCCACCCCGTGCCGTCCGCGGCCTCCGCGAACGGCTTGCAACGGCCGTCCGCAGCCAGCCCCCGCTGACGACTGAACTCGACGAAGGCACCAGGGTTGGCCATCACCGTCACGCCGCCGGCCAGGGCGAGGCTGCACTCGCCCTGCCGCAGCGCCTGCGCCGCCAGGTGCAGGGCGACCAGCGAGGACGAGCACGCCGTGTCGACGGTCACCGCCGGGCCTTCGAGTCCGAACGAGTACGCCAGGCGTCCGGAGATGACACTCGTGGCACCGCCCGCGAGCAGATACCCCTCCACGCCCTCGGGCGTCTGCTCCAGACCCGAGCCGTACCCCTGGGAGGACGCGCCGATGAACACGCCCGACTGGCTGCCCTGCAGCGTCGACGGTGCGATGCCCGCCCGCTCGAACAGCTCCCAGGAGGTCTCCAGCAGCAACCTCTGCTGCGGGTCCATAGCCAGCGCCTCGCGCGGCGAGATACCGAAGAAGGCGGGGTCGAACTGGTCGGCCTCGTCAAGGAACCCACCGGTGCGGGCGTAGCTCGTACCCCGGTTGTCGGGGTCGGCGTCGTAGAGGCCGTCCAGGTCCCAGCCACGGCCGCCCGGGAACTGGGAGAGCGCTTCGCGCCCTTCGTGCAGCAGCTTCCACAGTTGCTCGGGGCTGGTGGCACCGCCGGGGTAGCGGCAGCTCATCGACACGATGGCGATCGGGTCGTCGTCCACGCTCCCCGCCACCACCGGCACGGCACCGCCGGCCGCCGACGTGTCCCGCTCCCCCACCAGTTCGGCACGCAGATACCCCGCCAGCGCGACCGAGGTCGGATAGTCGAAGACCAGCGTCGTCGGCAGCTTCAAGCCCGTCGCCGTGGCCAGACGGTTGCGGACCTCCACCGCCGTCAGCGAGTCGAAGCCCAGCTCCCGGAAAGCACGCCTCGCATCCACAGCTTCAGGTCCGTCGTAGCCGAGCACGGCCGCCGCATGAGTACGCACCAAGTCCAGCAGCATCGCCTCACGCTCGGACCCGGTCACCCCCAGCAGCCGGCGCCGCAACTCAGAGAGCGAACCGTCGTCCTCCCCCACGCTCTCCCCGGCCGCCGCCTCCAAGACCTTGCGCACCTGAGGAAGTTCCCCGATGAGAGCGCTGGGCCGCACCGACGTGAACGCCGGAGCGAACCGCTCCCAGTCCACATCCGCCACCGCCAGGAACACCTCACCGCACGCCACCGCCTGCTCCAGCGCCAGCACGGCCAGCTCCGGCGCCATCGGCCGCACACCCCGGCGCCGCAGATGCTCTTCTCCGTCGTCACCGGCCATGCCGCCGCCGGCCCACAGCCCCCAGGCCACGGACGTCGCGACCAGACCGCGCGCCCGCCGCCACTCGGCCAGCGCGTCGAGATGCGCGTTGGCGGCGCCGTAGGCACCCTGGCCGCCACCGCCCCACACGCCGGCGTTGGAGGAGAACAGCACGAACGCGTCCAGCTCGGCACCGTCGAGCAGCTCGTCCAGATGAGCCGCCCCGGCGACCTTGCCCTCCAGCACCCCGGCCACATCCGCCACCGACATGTCGGCCAGCGGCTGCCCCTGCCCCACACCTGCGGCGTGGAAGACGGAGCGCAGGACATGCCCGTCCGTGGTCAGCCGCTCCAGCAGTGCGGCGAGCGCGTCCCGGTCGGCCACATCACAAGCCGCGACCGTGACCCGAGCCCCCAACTCCTCCAGCTCCGCCTTCAGTTCCACCGCACCAGGAGCATCGAGGCCCCGCCGACTGGTCAGCACCAGATGCTCGACACCACTACCGGCCAGCCACCGCGCCACATGCCCACCGACAGCCCCCGTACCACCCGTGACCAGCGCCGTACCACGGGCCGAC
This sequence comes from Streptomyces sp. NBC_00076, assembly GCF_045041235.1. Taxonomy (NCBI): domain Bacteria; kingdom Bacillati; phylum Actinomycetota; class Actinomycetes; order Kitasatosporales; family Streptomycetaceae; genus Streptomyces; species Streptomyces sp. NBC_00076. The sequence goes on along the minus strand of NZ_CP108242.1, from coordinate 7,802,478 downwards.
CACTCCGAGCGCTCCGACGGTTCGGCCTTGACCAGACGACGTACGAAGGTTCCGGAGCCGCGCAACGCAAGCTGGTCCTCGTCGCCCACTCCTGCCAGGATCCCGGCGAACCGGGCCACCGACCGCGTGTCGGGCGTCGCGGGCAGATCGATCAGCCCGCCCCACCGCTGCGGGTACTCCAAGGCCACGACCCGGCCGAGCCCCCACACCTGCGCCTGGACAGGGCTGACAGCGACATCGCTGCGCCCTGTAGACACCGCACCACTGGACACCGCCCACACGCGCGCGTCGATGTCCGCGTCTTCCAGCGCCTGGGCCAGCATCACCGTGGCCGCGAGACCGGCCGCGAGACCGGCCGGGAGGGCGGCCTGTGCGCCGTAGGGCCCCTCGGCGAATGCCAGCAGGGAGACGATGCCGGCGACGTCCGTAACGCCCGACAGTCGCTCGGCCAGGCCCTCCCGCGTCATCTCCCCTGCTGCCAGCCGCAGTTCATCCACCTCGGCACCGGCCCGGGCGATGGCATCGGTAACCCCCGCCACCCACGGATGGCCGGCCTCCTCCTCCGGAACAACCACCAGCCAGCGACCCGACAAAGCAGCCACAGGCAGCCCACCGCTCAGCGGCTTCCACACCACCCGATAACGCCAGCCGTCCACCACCGACCGCTCACGCCGCTGCCGCCGCCACGACGACAACCCCGGCAGCACAGCACCCAACGACTCCTCGTCGACGTCAACCAGCGTCGAAGCCAGCGCCTCCAGATCCTCCCGCTCCACCGCCTCCCAGAAACGAGCCTCCACCTCGTCCACCGCCAATTCCAGGCTGTCGGTCGAGTCGGAGAACTCGGGCCAGTAATGGGCGCGTTGGAAGGCATAAGTGGGCAGGTCGACCGTCTTCGCGCCGGGGAAGAGGGCCTTCCAGTCCAGCTCCAGACCGTGCACGTGCGCCTCGGCGAGCGAGGTGACCATGCGGTCGGCGCCGCCCTCGTCGCGGCGCAGGGAGCCCAGCGCGGTGGCGGCAGGGTGGCCGGTGTCGTCGATGGTCGCCTGCACCGGAACCGTCAGCACCGGGTGCGGGCTCATCTCCAGGAACAGCGTGTGCCCCTCGGCCAGCAGACCCCGCGTCGCCTCCTCGAACAGCACCGTGTGGCGGAGATTGCGGTACCAGTAACCCGCGTCCATCGGCTCGTCCAGCCACGCCCCGGTCAACGTGGAGAACACCGGGACGTCGGGCGCTACCGGTGCCACCGGCGCCAGAGCCTCGGCCAACTGCTCGCCGATCGCCTCCACCTGTACCGAGTGCGAGGCGTAGTCGACCGGGATGGTCCGGGCCCGGATGTCATTCCGCTCGCAGTGAGCGACCAGCTCCCGCAGAGCCTCCGGCTCACCGCAGACCACCACCTGCGCCGGACCGTTCACCGCGGCGACATCGATACGGCCCTCCCAGCCGCCGATCAGCTCCCCAACCTCCCCGACCGGCAACGGCACCGACACCATGCCACCCCGCCCGGACAACGCACGAATCGCCTGACTGCGCAGCGCGACCACGCGGGCGGCGTCCTCCAGGGAGAGCGCGCCCGCCACACACGCCGCGGCGATCTCACCCTGACTGTGACCCACCACAGCCGCAGGCTCGACACCCGCCGCCCGCCACACCTCGGCCAGCGACACCATCACCGCGAACAACACCGGCTGGACCACATCCACCCGATCGAAGTTCTCACCCCCCAGCTCCTCGAACAGATCCCACTCGACGAACCCCGACAACGCCCCCGCACACTCACGCATCCGCTCCGCGAACACCGGACTGGAGCCGAGGAGCTCGACCGCCATCCCCGCCCACTGCGACCCCTGACCCGGAAACACGAACACCGGCCGCACAGACCCCAGCGCCTGGCCCACCACCAGCCCCGAGGCAACCGCGTCGGGCGCCTCCGCCAGCCTCTCCAGCCCGGTGACCAGTTCCTCCCGGTCCCGGCCCAGCACCACACCCCGATACTCGAACCGCGACCGCGCGGCCGCCAACGACCAAGCCACATCCGCCGGTTCAGCATCAGAGCCGGCCCGCAGGCGGTCCCGCAGCCGCGCCGCCTGCCCCCGCAGCGCGTCCTCGGACTTCGCCGACAGCACCAACGGCACCACACCCGACGCCACGGGCCCCGCCGGTGCCTCTGCCTCCTCCGGCTGCTCGGCCGGCGCCTGCTCCACGATCACATGGGCGTTCGTGCCGCTCACACCGAAGGACGACACACCCGCCCGACGCGGCGTGTCCTCCCGCTCAGACCACTCGCGGGCCTCGGTCAGCAGCTCAACGGCCCCGGCCGACCAGTCAACTTCTGGCGTGGGCTCGTCCACGTGCAGGGTCCGCGGCAGCACGCCGTGCCGCATCGCCATGACCATCTTGATGACACCGGCGACACCGGCGGCGGCCTGTGTGTGCCCGATGTTCGACTTCAACGACCCCAGCCACAGCGGACGCCCTTCCGCCCGCCCCTGCCCGTAGGTCGCGATGAGCGCCTGCGCCTCGATCGGGTCACCCAGCGTCGTACCAGTCCCGTGCGCCTCCACCACGTCCACATCACCCGACGCCAGCCCCGCGTTCGCCAGCGCAGCCCGGATCACCCGCTGCTGCGACGGCCCATTGGGAGCCGTCAGACCATTACTCGCCCCGTCCTGATTGACGGCCGAACCCCGCACCACCGCCAGAACCTGATGCCCGTTGCGCCGGGCATCCGACAACCGCTCCAGCAACAGCAGACCGACACCCTCACCCCACCCCGTGCCGTCCGCAGCCTCCGCGAACGACTTGCAGCGGCCGTCCGCCGCCAACCCCCGCTGACGACTGAACTCGATGAAGGTGCCGGGCGTCGACATCACCGCGACGCCGCCGGCGAGGGCCATGTCGCACTCGCCCTGGCGCAGCGCCTGCGCGGCCAGATGCAGGGCGACCAGGGAGGACGAGCATGCCGTGTCGACCGTCACCGCCGGACCCTCCAGGCCGAAGGTGTACGAGATACGGCCGGAGGCGACGCTTCCGGCACTGCCGTTTCCGACGTAGCCCTCCAGGTCGCCGAGCCCGTCGGAGGCGTTGATGAGGTGGGTGGCGTAGTCGTTGTACATGACGCCGACGAAGACACCGGTCGAGGTGCCGCGCACCGTCGCCGGGTCGATGCCGGCCCGTTCGAAGGCCTCCCACGTGGTCTCCAGGAGCAGTCGCTGCTGCGGGTCGATGGAAAGGCCCTCGCGGGGGGAGATGCCGAAGAACGCGGGGTCGAAGTCGGCGGCGTCGTAGAGGAATCCGCCTTCACGGGCGTAGAAGGTGCCGGGGCGCTCCGGGTCGGGATCGTAGAGGCTGTCGACGTCCCAGCCGCGGTCCTCGGGCAGTGCGCCGATCGCGTCGACACCCTCGGCGGCGATGCGCCACAGGCCTTCAGGGGTGTCGGCGCCTCCCGGGTAGCGGCAGCTCATCGCGACGATGGCGATCGGCTCGTCCGCGGTGGCCGTGGAGGGGGCCGTCCGGGTGGCCGGGGCGGTACCGAGGATTTCGTCGAGGAGGTGCCGCGCGAGAGTGGTGGCCGCCGGGTAGTCGAAGGCGAGGGTGGCGGGGAGCCGCACGCCGGTCGCGGCGGTGAGGCGGTTGCGCAGTTCGACGGCGGTGAGCGAGTCGAAGCCGAGTTCGCGGAAGGCGCGGTCGGGCGCGATGGCGTCCGGTGAGGTGTAGCCGATGACGGCAGCGGCGTGGCCGCGTACCAGGGTGAGCAGTTCCTCTTCGCGTTCGGCCGCCGGGAGTGCGGCGAGGCGCTGGGCGAGCCGGGAGCCCTGCTGCGGGTCGTCGCCGGCGGCGGTGCGCCGCTGCGGCACGCGGACCAGGGCGCGCAGCAGCTGGGGGACGCCCGCGGTGGCGGCTTGGGCGCGCAGGCCATGGAAGTCGAGGCGTACGGGGACGAGCAGGGCATGGTCCGTGGCGCACGCGGCGTCGAACAGGGCGAGGCCCTCGTCCGAGGTGAGCGGAGCGGCTCCGGAACGTGTCCTGCGGTCGAGTTCGCGTGCGCCAAGGTGGGCGGTCATCGTGCTGGCCTGGGCCCACAGGCCCCAGGCGAGGGCGGTGGCGGGCAGGCCCTGGGCGCGGCGGTACTCGGCCAGCGCGTCCAGGAAGGCGTTGGCGGCGGCGTAGTTGGCCTGACCCGCGCTGCCCAGCACGCCGGCCGCGGAGGAGAACAGGACGAACGCCGACAGGTCCCGGTCGGCGGTCAGTTCGTGCAGGTTGACAGCCGCGTCGACCTTCGGGGGCAGTACGGTCTCCAGCCGTTCCGGCGTCAGAGAGGTCACGACCCCGTCGTCCAGGACACCGGCCACGTGCACGACCGCCGACAGGTCGGTGACGCCGTCCAGCAGTCCGGCCAGCGCGTCCCGGTCGGCCACGTCGCACGCCGCCACTGCGACCCGCGCGCCCAGCTGCTCCAGCTCGGCCCGCGTATCGTCGGCACCGGGCGCGTCCGCACCGCGCCGCGACACCAGCAGCAGGTCCCGCACTCCGTGCCGCACGACGAGATGTCGGGCGACCAGGCTCCCGAGCGTGCCGGTGCCGCCGCTGACGAGGACCGTGCCGTCGCCCCAGGTGCCCTGGTCGTCCTCCGGTTCCGGCAGCGGGACCCTGGTCAGGCGCGGCACCCACACCGCGCCGTCCCGGACGGCGAGCTCGCACTCGTCGGTGCCGAGAGCCCGCGCGAGCAGGTCCTCGGTGCCGTGCTGCGCGGGATCCGCGGGGTCCAGGTCGAACAGAACGAACCGTCCCGGGTGCTCCGACTGCGCCGATCGCAGCAGTCCCCACGCGGCGGCGGCCACCGGGTCCACGGCCGCACCGCGGGCGGCGCTGGCGCCCCGTGTCAGCAGGACGAGCCGCGACGACTCGAACCGCTCCTCGCCGAGCCACTCCTGTACGGCCTCCAGGGTGCGGGCCAGCAGCGGCCGTACGGCGCCGGGTTCCACGCCCTGCCGCTCCGGCCCCGCGAGGGGAAGGAGAACGGTCTCCGGCAGGTCGGCGCCCTCGTCCAGGGCTGCGCTCAGGGCCCCCAGGTCCGGATACGTGGGCAGCGGCGAGGTGAGCCCGTCGGGCGTCTCCTCGTCGCCGAGGAGCGCCGCCGAGGTGAGGCTCCGGCTCTCCGGCCGGGTTTCGAGGCGCATCCACTCGACCTGGAACAGCGCGTCGAGCCGGGGCGTCACGGTCAACTGGTCCTCGCCCAGGGCGCGCAGGGCCAGGGCATCGACGGTGACGACGGGCTGACCGGCCAGGTCGGTGGCGAGCAGGGACACGGTGTCCGGCCCTGCGGGCGTGACCTGGACCCGCAGCGTGGTGGCGCCGGTGGCGTGCAGCCGTACTCCGGTCCAGGCGAACGGCAGATGCGGGCGGTCGGTGCGGGTGGTGAACGCGCCGAGGCCGATCGTGTGCAGGGCGGCGTCGAAGAGCGCCGGGTGCAGGCCGAAAGCCTCGGTGTCGGCGTGCGCCTGCTCCGGCAGCGCGATCTCGGCGAAGACCTCGTCCCCGCGGCGCCAGGCGGCGCGCAGGCCCTGGAACACCGGGCCGTACCCGTGTCCGTTGGCCATGAGCCGCTCGTACAGGTCGCTCACGTCGAGGGGTTCGGCCTGCGGGGGCGGCCAGGCGGCCAGATCGGCCTCGGCGGGCTCGCCGGTGCCCGGCAGCAGGCTGCCGGTGAAGTGCCGGGTCCACGGCGTCTCGTCCGAGTCGTCCTGCGGCCGTGCGAACAGGCTCAGCTCGCGCCGGCCGTCGGTGTCCGCCCGGCTCACCGCTATCTGTATCTGTACGGCGCCTTGCTCGGGGATGACCAGCGGGGCTTCGAGGGTCAGCTCCTCGAGGAGGCCGCAGCCGACCTGGTCGCCGGCGCGCAGGGCGAGCTCGACGTAGGCCGTGCCGGGCAGCAGGATCACCCCGTCGACCGCGTGGTCCGCGAGCCACGGGTGGGTCTGCGCCGTGAGACGCCCGGTGAACAGGTAGCCGTCGGCATCCGCGAGGGCGACGGCCGCCCCGAGTAGCGGGTGGTCGGCGGCTCGCAGCCCCGCGAAGACCACGTCCCCGGAGCCCGCCTGCCCGGCCTTCGGCCAGTAGCGGTCGCGTTGGAAGGCGTACGTGGGCAGCTCGACCGTCCTGGCCCCGGGGAAGAGGGCCTTCCAGTCCAGTTCGACGCCATGCGTGTGCGCCTCTGCGAGCGATGTCATGAGGCGGTGGGCGCCGCCTTCGTCGCGGCGCAGGGAGCCCAGCGCGGTGGCGGCAGGGTGACCGGTGTCGTCGATGGTCGCCTGCACCGGAACCGTCAGGACCGGGTGCGGGCTCATCTCCAGGAACAGCGTGTGCCCCTCGGCCAGCAGACCCCGCGTCGCCTCCTCGAACAGGACCGTGTGGCGGAGGTTGCGGTACCAGTAGCCGGCGTCCATCGGCTCGTCCAGCCACGCCCCGGTCAGCGTGGAGAACACCGGGATCTCGGGGGTCTCCGGTGCCACCGGCGCCAGAGCCTCGGCCAACTGCTCGCCGATCGCCTCCACCTGTACCGAGTGCGAGGCGTAGTCGACGGGGATGGTCCGCGCCCGGATGTCACGGCCGGTGCACTGGGCCACCAGCTCCTCCAGCGCCCGCGGTTCACCGGAGACCACGACCTGTGCGGGCCCGTTCACGGCCGCGATGTCGATACGGCCGTCCCACTTCGGCAGCATCTTGCGGACCAGCTCTTCCGCGAGCGGCACGGACACCATGCCGCCCTTGCCGGACAGCGCCCGGATGGCCTGGCTGCGCAGGGCCACGACCCTGGCGGCGTCCTCCAGGGAGAGCGCGCCCGCCACACACGCCGCGGCGATCTCGCCCTGACTGTGACCCACCACAGCCGCAGGCTCAACACCGGCCGCCCGCCACACCTCGGCCAGCGACACCATCACCGCGAACAACACCGGCTGGACCACATCCACCCGATCGAAGTTCTCACCCCCCAGCTCCTCGAACAGATCCCACTCGACGAACCCCGACAACGCCCCCGCACACTCACGCATCCGCTCCGCGAACACCGAACTGGAGCCGAGGAGCTCGACCGCCATCCCCGCCCACTGCGACCCCTGACCCGGAAACACGAACACCGGCCGCGCAGTGCCCGGAGCGGCCCGACCCGCGACGACGCCCGGCCCGGGCGTGTCCGTCCCGGCCAACCGCTCCAGCCCCGCCAGCAGCTCCTCCCGGTCCCGGCCCAGCACCACACCCCGATGCTCGAATCGCGACCGCGCGGCCGTCAGCGACCAGGCCACGTCGGCGAGTTCGGAACCGGACGTCATGTGCTCCCGCAGCCGCGCCGCCTGCCCCCGCAGCGCGTCCTCGGACTTCGCCGACAGCACCAACGGCACCACACCCGACACCACCGGCTCCGCCGGCACCTCGGGCTCGACCGGCTCCTCGGCCGGCGCCTCCTCGACGATCACATGTGCGTTGGTGCCGCTCACGCCGAAGGACGAGATGCCCGCACGCCGGGGTGCGCCCTCCCTCTCCAGCCATTCCCGGGTCTCGGTCAGCAGTTCGACATCCCCGGCCGACCAGTCGACTTCCGGCGTGGGCTCATCCACGTGCAACGTCTGCGGCAGCACCCCGTGTCGCATGGCGAGAACCATCTTCATCACGCCGGCGACACCGGCGGCGGCCTGTGTGTGCCCGATGTTGGACTTCACGGAACCCAGCCACAGCGGACGTCCCTCGGGGCGTTCCTGGCCGTAGGTGGCGATGAGGGCCTGCGCCTCGATGGGGTCGCCCAGGGTGGTGCCCGTGCCGTGCGCCTCCACGGCGTCGATGTCAGCCGCGGTGAGACGGGCGTTGGCGAGCGCCTGCATGATGACGCGCTGCTGGGAGGGGCCGTTGGGGGCCGTGAGACCGTTGCTGGCGCCGTCCTGGTTCACGGCCGAGCCGCGCACGACGGCCAGTACGGGGTGGCCGTTGCGGCGGGCGTCGGACAGGCGTTCCACCAGGAGCATGCCGACGCCCTCGCCCCAGCCCGTGCCGTCGGCCGCGGCGGCGAAGGGCTTGCAGCGGCCGTCGGCCGCCAGGCCCTGCTGCCGACTGAACTCCACGAACACACCGGGGGTGGACAGGACGGTGACGCCTGCGACGAGGGCCATCCCGCACTCGCCCTGCCGCAGGGCCTGCGCGGCCAGGTGAAGTGCCACCAGGGACGACGAGCAGGCGGTGTCGACGGTGAGGGCGGGGCCTTCGAGGCCGAGCGTGTAGGCGATACGGCCCGAACTGACGGCGGCGGCATTGCCGGTACTCACATACCCTTCGACGTCCTCGTCGGTGTCGAAAAGGAGCGGGGCGTAGTCCTGGCCGTTGGTGCCGACAAAAACTCCGGTACGGCTGCCGCGCACCGAAGCGGGGTCGATTCCGGCGCGCTCGAACACTTCCCAGGCGGTTTCCAGGAGCAGTCGCTGCTGCGGGTCCATGGCGAGGGCCTCGCGCGGCGAGATACCGAAGAATGCCGCGTCGAAATCGGCGATTCCGTCCAGGAATCCGCCGTGCGCTGTGGTGCTCTTGCCGTGGGTTCCGGTGCCATCGGGATCGTAGAGGGACTCAAGATCCCAGTTGCGGTCGGCGGGCAGTCCGGAAATGGCGTCGCGACCGTCGGCCAACATCCGCCACAGATCCTCCGGACCGGCCACGCCGCCGGGGAACCGGCAGCTCATGGCGGTGATCGCCAAGGGTTCCCGGGCGGCGTCCTCCATGCCCTTCAGGCGTTGCTGCGTCTGGTGCAGGTCCGCCGAAACCCACTTGAGGTAGTCGCGCAGCGTTTCTTCATTCGCCATCAAATGTCACCTGTTCAGGACGTGTGCCGAACCGCATACAACAGACCTGTCCGCATTCGGTTCCCGATTACGAACAGGCCCTTGGTTATCTGTTCAACTGCCCTTGCTCCGAAGCTCCGCGGCCCGACACCGCTTCCAACGCGCCATCGGAGACACTAGGAGAGCCCCAAAACAGCAACAACCCCTATCCGCCCCCTACGCACCCCTACCCCAATACCTGGAAATGAGGTCGAGGTGGGTGCACACAATACTGGGGGAAGACAGGGGTGTCGCTACTCTAATTTTTCGAGAATTCAGGAACGGCCGAGCTGGTTCCTGATGAATGCGAGCATCTCGTCGTCGCTCGCCTCGGCGAGGCCTGCCCCGACGTCGTGAGCGGCACCCTCGTCGCCGGACGCGCCGCCACCCGCCGTGTCGCCCTTCCAGCGGTCGAGCGCAGCCTGCAGCCGTACCGCCACCTTCGTACGGGTGATCTCGTCCGCCGACTCGACCAGGGACAGGCTGTTCTCCAGGCGCTCCAGGTCGTTGAGGACGAGGGTGGTGGGCTCGGCGCCGTCGAGAGCGAGTTCCTTGCGCAGGCTGTCGGCCAGGGCGGTCGGCGTCGGGTGGTCGAAGGCCACCGTGGCCGACAGGGTCAGGCCGGTGAGGGCGTTGACGCGGTTGCGCAGTTCGACCGCCGTGAGGGAGTCGAAGCCGAGCTCACGGAACGGCCGGCCGGGTTCGACGGCCTCCGCGTCCCGGTACCCGAGTACGGCCGCCACCTGCTCGCGCACCACATCGAGCAGCATCCGCTCCTGTTCCGCCGGCGCCAGCCCGGCGAGTCGCGCCGCGAGATCGGGCGTCGCGGCTGCGCTCCGGCCGCTGTCCGCCGACAGCCTTCGTATTTCCGGGAGTTCGGCGTACAGGTGGTTCTGCCGTACGGCGGTGACACCGGGAACGTACTCCTCCCAGTCGACGTCGGCGATCACGTTCGTCGCCGCCTCGCCGTGCCCGAGGAGACGCGCCAGGGCCTCGATCGCCGGTTCCGGGTCCATAGGCGGCATCACGCCGCGCCGTAGCCGCTCGGCCGCCGCTCCCTCGGCCGCCATGCCACTGCCCGCCCACGGCCCCCACGCGACTGACAGCGCCGGCAGGCCACGTGCCCGCCGCGCCTCGGCCAACCCGTCCAGATACGCGTTGGCCGCCGCGTACGCACCCTGCCCGGCACCACCGGCCACACCCGCGAACGACGAGAACAGCACGAACGCCGACAGGTTCTCGTCATCCCTCGTCAACTCGTCCAGAAGCCGCGCAGACCGCGCCTTCGCACGGAAAACGCCCAGGAGGGAGTCGGGCGTGACGCCATCAAGCACTCCGTCGTCGAGGATGCCGGCCGTGTGGAAGACACCGGTGAGCGGGACGTCCGCGGGGATCGCCGCCAAAAGTTCGGCCAGTGCCTCCCGATCGGCCACATCACAGGCCGCCACAGTGACGCGGGCACCCAACTCCTCCAACTCCGCGGTGAGTTCCCCAGCACCGGGCGCCTCCGGACCCCGACGGCTCGTCAGTACGACGTGCTCGGCACCCTCACGCACCAGCCACCGCGCGACATGCGCTCCCAGGGCACCCGTACCACCCGTCACCAGCACACTGCCCCGCGGCGACCACACCTCATCACCGGACACGGCACCGAGCGGCGCACGCACCAGACGCCGCACGAACACCCCCGACCCACGCACCGCCACCTGATCCTCACCCGAGGACGAGGTCAACACCTGGACCAGCCGGGCCGTCGCCCTGCTGTCCGGTGCCTCGGGGAGGTCGACCAGGCCACCCCACGACCGGGGCTGCTCCAGAGCCGCCACCCGGCCCAGACCCCACACAGCCGCCTGCGCGGGCGTGCCGGGCCTCTCCGACGATGCCACAGCGACAGCCCCACGCGTCGCCACCCACAGCGGCGCCCCGATCCCGGCGTCACCGAGTGCCTGAACCAGGGTCATGGTGGCGACGACCTCGCCCGGCACGGTGTCGTCGCCGGGGGCGGGTACGGGCCGTTCGGCTGTCGCCATCAGCGAAAGGACACCGTCGAACTCGGCCTCCAGCGCGCGCTCCGAGGAGTTCGAGGACTTCGCCGAGTGGAGCAGCTCGGTGAGCTTGCGCCGGTCTGCGCCGTCCTCGGGTACTTCCAGGGTCACCAGCTGCGCACCGCGTTCGGCCATCAGCTGGGAGACCGCCCGGGACCACGGTGCCTCCGCGTCCCCGGCCGGGACGACCACCAGCCAGGTGCCGGCCGGCCCACCCGGCATCGAGTCGGCCAACGGCTTCCACGACTCGCGGTACGACCATCGTTCCACCGTGTCCCTCTCGTCCACCGATGCGGCTCCGGCGTGTGCCTGCGCATCGAGGGTCGCGGTCAGCCAGTAGTGGTCGCGTTGGAAGGGGTAGGTGGGCAGATCGATGCGGCGGCGGGCCTCGGTGGGGGCGAGGAGCGGGGTCCAGTCGACGGTCGCGCCTCGGACGTGGGCCTGGGCCAGGGCGGCCAGGAAAGCGTCCGGTTCCGGGCGGTCCTTGCGCAGCGAGGCGATCAGACCCGCCTGGGCTTCGGGGGTGGTGAGGGTGTCGTGAGCCATCGCAGTCAGCACCGCGTCCGGGCCCAGCTCGACGACGGTCGTGACGTTCTCTCCCACCAATGTGGTCAGGCCGTCGTGGAAGCGGACCGCCTCACGGACGTGGCGGACCCAGTAGTCCGGGTCCTGAAGCTCCTCCGCCGTGGCCATGCGGCCGGTCAGGTTCGACACGACCGGCAGACTCGGCGCCTCGTAGGCGAGCCCCTCGGCGACCTGCCGGAAGTCGTCGAGCATCGGTTCCATCAGGGGGGAGTGGAACGCGTGCGAGACGCGCAGCCACCGCGTCTTACGGCCCTCAGCCTTGAAGGTTTCCGCGAGAGCTTCCAGGGCGGCACGGTCACCGGACAGGACCACCTGCGACGGCCCGTTCACCGCCGCCACACCCACCGCACCTTCCAGCAAAGGCGTTACGTCCTCCTCGGCGGCCTGCACCGCGAGCATGGCGCCACCCTCAGGCAACGCCTGCATCAACCGGCCCCGGGCCGCCACCAGCCGCACCGCATCCTGAAGCGACCACAGCCCCGCCACATAAGCCGCCACCAGCTCACCGACCGAGTGCCCACCGAGCACCTCCGGCCGCAACCCGAACGACTCCGCAAGCCGAAACAGCGCCACCTCGACCGCGAACAACGCCGGCTGCGCGTAAGCCGTCTGCTCCAACGCCTCAGCCTCAGAGCCGAACAACACCTCGGCCAACGGCCGCTCCAGCAACGAATCGAAATGGGCGCAGACCTCGTCGAGAGCGTCCGCGAAGACGGGAAACGTCTGGTACAGCTCCCGCCCCATGCCCGGCCGCTGACTGCCCTGCCCGGTGAACAACACCCCGAGCCGACCCTCGACCACCGACCCGGAGATCACCGGACCGCCCAGCAGGTCCTCACTGCTCTTCCCCAGCATCACCGCCCGGTGCTCCAGCACCGCCCGGCCCGACAGCAACGACCAGCCCACATCGCCGGCATCCAGGTCGCCGCGGGAGCCCGCATACGCACGCAGGCGTTCAGTCTGCGCCCGCAGTGCCTCCGCGCTCCGCGCGGACACCAGCCACGGCACCACGCCCGTCGGCAGCGGGGCCGAGACAGCCTGCACGGGCGCCTCTTCCTCAACCGGCGCCTGCTCGACGATGACGTGCGCGTTCGTCCCGCTCACGCCGAAGGACGAGACACCCGCCCGACGCGGCTGACCACTCTCCGGCCACGCGCGGGCCTCGGCCAGCAGCTCGACAGCACCCGCCGACCAGTCCACATGCGAACTCGGCGCATCCACATGCAGCGTCCGCGGCAACACACCCTGCCGCATCGCCATCACCATCTTGATCACACCGGCCACACCCGCGGCAGCCTGCGTATGCCCGATGTTCGACTTCACCGACCCCAGCCACAACGGCCGATCCTCCGACCGACCCCGCCCATAGGTCGCGATGAGCGCCTGCGCCTCGATCGGGTCACCCAACGTGGTCCCGGTGCCATGAGCCTCCACGGCATCCACGTCACCGGGCGCCAGCCCGGCACTCGCCAGCGCAGCCCGGATCACCCGCTGCTGCGACGGCCCATTGGGAGCCGTCAGCCCATTGCTCGCCCCGTCCTGATTGACGGCCGAACCCCGCACCACCGCAAGGACCGTGTGGCCCTTCTTCCGCGCATCCGAGAGCCGCTCCAAAAGCAGCAGACCGACACCCTCACCCCACCCCGTGCCGTCCGCAGCCTCCGCGAACGGCTTGCAACGGCCGTCCGCCGCCAAGCCGCCCTGGCGGCTGAACTCGTCGAAGGCGCCCGCGGTCGCCATCACGGTCGCGCCGCCGGCGAGGGCCATGTCGCACTCGCCCTGCCGCAGGGCCTGCGCCGCCAGGTGCAGGGCGACCAGCGACGACGAGCACGCCGTGTCCACCGTCACCGCCGGCCCCTCCAGCCCGAACGCATACGACAGGCGGCCGGAGATGACGCTTCCGGAGGTGCCGGTCAGGAGGTGGCCCTCGACCCCTTCGGGGACGCTGGTGAGTCCTGTCGCGTACCCCTGGAATCCGGACCCGACGAAGACGCCGGTCGAGCTGTTACGCAGGGACTTCGGGGCGATGCCGGCCCGTTCGAAGAGTTCCCAGGCGGATTCCAGCAGCAGGCGCTGCTGCGGGTCCATCGCCAGTGCCTCGCGCGGGGAGATGCCGAACAGCCCGGCATCGAACTCGGCGGCGTCGTAGAGGAAGGCGCCTTCCGGCTTGTACTGCAGGTTTCCGTCGGTCTCCCAGCCGCGGTCGGTCGGGAAGACGGAGACGGCGTCGGTGCCGTCGAGGAGCATCTGCCAGAGGTCCTCGGGGGTGTGCGCACCGCCGGGGAAGCGGCAGCTCAGCGACACGATCGCGATGGGATCGTCGGCGGGTGCCGATGCTCCGGCAGGCGTCGGGATCGCCGGGGCCGCCGTCGCCGGTTCGGTCGTGCCGGACAGTTCCGTCAGCAGGTGGCGGGCGAGAGCCTCGGGCGAGGGGTGGTCGAACACGACCGCCGAGGGCAGGGGCATCTCCGTGGCCGCGGTGAGCCGGTTGCGGACCTCCACGGCCGTGAGGGAGTCGAAGCCCAGCTCGCGGAAAGCGCGGGTGGGTTCGATCGACTCGGCGCCCGGGTAGCCCAGCACCGCGGCGGCCAGGGTCCGTACCAGCTCCAGGACCAGTCGCTCCTGCTCGACCGGCGGCAATCCGGTCAGCCGCCGCGCCCACGCCGACGCGCCTTCGTCGTCGGGACCGGTCACGACCTGCTCGGGTTCGCGGCGCAGCAACTCCGGCAGGTCGCTGAGCAGCGCGCTCGGCCGCACGCTCTGGAAGGCGGGCGCGAAGCGCTCCCAGTCCATGTCGGTGACCGTCAGCGACGTCTCGTCGTACGCCATCGCCTGGTCGAGCGCCGCTACCGCGCGCTCCGGTGCCATCGCCGCCACACCGCGGCGGCGCAGGTGCTCCTCGGCCTTCGCTGAGGCCGCCATGCCGCTGCCGGCCCAGGCACCCCACGCCACCGAGGTCGCGGCCAGGCCGCGGGCCCGGCGCCGTTCGGCGAGGCCGTCCAGGAAGGCGTTGGCCGCCGCGTAGCCGGCCTGCCCGCCACTGCCCCAGACCGCGGCGATGGACGAGAACAGCACGAACGCGTCCAGTTCGGCCCCGTCCAGCAGTTCGTCGAGGTGCGCGGCACCGAGGGCCTTGGCATCGAGGGCCTCGGCGAGGTCGGCGGAGGAGGAGTCGGCGAGCGCGACGGTGGGGCTGGCGCCCGCCGTGTGGAAGACGGAACGGAGGGTGTGCCCGTCCTCGGTCAGCCGCTCCAGCAGTGAGGCGAACGCGTCCCGGTCGGCCACGTCGCAGGTGGCGACCGTGACCTGGGTACCCAGCTCCTCCAGTTCCGCTCGAAGTTCGGCGGCACCTGGGGCGTCGAGGCCGCGACGGCTGGTCAGGACGAGGTGCTCGGCTCCGTTGCGGGCCAGCCACCGTGCCACGTGCCCGCCGATCGCTCCCGTACCGCCCGTGATGAGCGCGGTCCCGCGCGCCGTCCACGTCGCGTCCCGGTCTCCGCGCGGCTCCGACGGGACGGCGTGCGCGAGCCGCCTTACGAAGACCGCCGAGCCCCGCACCGCGACTTGGTCCTCGAAGCCGCCGTCCCCGGTGGGTATCGCTGCGAGGGTTCCGGTCAGGCGGGCCTGTGCGCGGGCGTCGGGCGTCGCGGGGAGGTCGATGAGGCCGCCCCAGCGGTCGGGGTGCTCCAGGGCCACGACCCGGCCCAGTCCCCAGGTCTGGGCCTGCGTCGGGCTGACCGGCCGGTCGCTGCGCCCGGTGGACACAGCGCCGCACGACACCGCCCACAGCGGGGCGCCGACTTCCGCGTCACCGAGCGCCTGCACCAGCGCGAGCGTGCCCGCCAGGCCGGCGGGGACCGCGCTGCGCAGGGGGTGCGGCTCCTCGGTGAACGCCAGCAGGGAGACGATGCCGGCGGCGTCCGTAACGCCCGACAGTCGCTCGGCCAGGCCCTCCCGCGTCATCTCCCCTGCTGCCAGCCGCAGTTCATCCACCTCGGCACCGGCCCGGGCGATGGCATCGGTGACCCCCGCCACCCACGGATGGCCGGCCTCCTCCTCCGGAACAACCACCAGCCAGCGACCCGACAAAGCAGCCACAGGCAGCCCACCGCTCAGCGGCTTCCACACCACCCGATAACGCCAGCCGTCCACCACCGACCGCTCACGCCGCTGCCGCCGCCACGACGACAACCCCGGCAGCACAGCACCCAACGACTCCTCGTCGACGTCGACCAGCGTCGAAGCCAGCGCCTCCAGATCCTCCCGCTCCACCGCCTCCCAGAAACGAGCCTCCACCTCATCCACCGCCAGACCGGCACCATCACCGGACTCCGAGTCCGGCTCCGTCAGCCAGTAGTGCTCACGCTGGAACGCATACGTGGGCAGCTCGACCAACTTGGCCCCGGGAAGAAGGGCCCTCCAGTCCAGCTCCAGACCGTGCACGTGCGCCTCTGCGAGCGAGGCCATGAGGCGGTCGGCGCCGCCCTCGTCGCGGCGCAAAGATCCCAACGTGACGGCAGAGTGGCCGGTGTCGTCGATGGTCGCCTGCACCGGAACCGTCAGCACCGGGTGCGGGCTCATCTCCAGGAACAGCGTGTGCCCCTCGGCCAGCAGACCCCGCGTCGCCTCCTCGAACAGCACCGTGTGGCGGAGGTTGCGGTACCAGTAACCGGCGTCCATCGGCTCGTCCAGCCACGCCCCGGTCAGCGTGGAGAACACCGGGGTGTCGGGGGTTTCCGGTGCCACCGGCGCCAGAGCCTCGGCCAACTGCTCGCCGATGGCCTCCACCTGTACCGAGTGGGAGGCGTAGTCGACCGGGATGGTCCGCGCCCGGATGTCATTCCGCTCGCAGTGGGCGACCAGCTCCCGCAAGGCCTCCGGCTCACCGCAGACCACCACCTGCGCCGGACCGTTCACCGCGGCGACATCGATACGGCCCTCCCAGCCGCCGATCAGCTCCCCAACCTCCCCGACCGGCAACGGCACCGACACCATGCCACCCCGCCCGGACAACGCACGAATCGCCTGACTGCGCAGAGCCACGACCCTGGCCGCGTCCTCCAGGCAGAGCGCGCCCGCCACACACGCCGCGGCGATCTCACCCTGACTGTGACCCACCACAGCCGCAGGCTCAACACCCGCCGCCCGCCACACCTCGGCCAGCGACACCATCACCGCGAACAACACCGGCTGGACCACATCCACCCGATCGAAGTTCTCACCACCCAGCTCCTCGAACAGATCCCACTCGACGAACCCCGACAACGCCCCCGCACACTCACGCATCCGCTCCGCGAACACCGAACTGGAGCCGAGGAGCTCGACCGCCATCCCCGCCCACTGCGACCCCTGACCCGGAAACACGAACACCGGCCGCACAGACCCCAGCGCCTGGCCCATCACCAGCCCCGAGGCAACCGCATCGGGCGCCTCCGCCAGCCTCTCCAGCCCGGTGACCAGTTCCTCCCGGTCCCGGCCCAGCACCACACCCCGATACTCGAACCGCGACCGCGCGGCCGCCAACGACCAAGCCACATCCGCCGGTTCAGCATCAGAGCCGGCCCGCAGGCGGTCCCGCAGCCGCGCCGCCTGCCCCCGCAGCGCGTCCTCGGACTTCGCCGACAGCACCAACGGCACCACACCCGACGGCGCCACACCCGTCGGCGCCGCCTCCACACCGGCCTCTCGCACAGGCTCGGCCTCGGGTGCCTGCTCCACGATGATGTGGGCATTCGTACCGCTGACGCCGAAAGCTGAGATGCCCGCACGGCGGGGCCTCTCGTACTCCGACCACTCACGCGGCTCGGTCAGCAACTCGACGGCACCCGCCGACCAGTCGACCTGGGGCGTGGGCGCGTCCACGTGCAGGGTCTGGGGCAGTGTGCCGTGCCGCATCGCCATGACCATCTTGATGACACCGGCGACACCGGCGGCGGCCTGCGTATGCCCGATGTTCGACTTCACCGACCCCAGCCACAGGGGCCGGTCCGCCGGCCGGTCCTTCCCGTAGGTCGCCATGAGGGCCTGCGCCTCGATCGGGTCACCCAGGGTGGTCCCCGTACCGTGCGCCTCCACCGCGTCCACGTCACCCGGCGTCAGTCCGGCGTTGGCCAGGGCTGCCCGGATCACCCGCTGCTGGGACGGGCCGTTGGGCGCCGTCAGCCCGTTGCTCGCCCCGTCCTGATTGACGGCCGAACCCCGCACCACCGCCAGCACCCGATGCCCGTTCCGCCGCGCGTCGGACAGCCTCTCCAGCAAGAGCATGCCCACGCCCTCACCCCAGCCGGTGCCGTCCGCGGCCTCCGCGAACGCCTTGCAGCGGCCGTCCGCCGCCAGCCCCCGCTGCCGGCTGAACTCCACGAAGGTGGCGGGGGTGGACATCACGGACACGCCGCCGGCGAGCGCCATGGTGCACTCGCCCTGGCGCAGCGCCTGCGCGGCCAGGTGCAGGGCGACCAGGGAGGACGAGCAGGCCGTGTCGACCGTCACCGCCGGACCCTCCAGGCCGAAGGTGTACGAGATGCGGCCCGAGGCGACGCTGGCGGCGTTGCCGATGCCCAGATAGCCCTCCACCTCGTCGGGGACGCGGTCGACGGCGGCGGTGTAGTCCTGGCCGTTGGTGCCGGCGAACACGCCTATCTGGCTGCCGCCCAGGCCCGCCGGGTCGATGCCGGCGCGTTCGAAGGCCTCCCAGGACGTCTCCAGCAGCAGCCGCTGCTGCGGGTCCATGGCCAGAGCCTCACGCGGGTTGATGCCGAAGAACTTCGCGTCGAACCGGCCCGCGTCGTACAGGAATCCGCCTTCCTGGACGTAGGAGGTGCCGGTGTGGGCGGCGTCGGAGTCGTAGAGCGCGTCGAGGTCCCAGCCGCGGTCGGCGGGGAACGCGGCGATCGCGTCGGTGCCGCCGGCCACCAGGTTCCACAGTTCCTCCGGCGTCGTGACGCCGCCGGGGAAACGGCAGCTCATGCCGATGACAGCGAGGGGCTCGTCGTCCTCTGCCGCCCCCGGCCGGGTACCTGCCGCCGGAACGGGGAGGTGCGCTGCGAAGTCGTCGGCGAAGAGTTCGGTGTGCAGGTGCGCGGCAAGCTGGGACGCGGTGGGGTAGTCGAAGACGAGGGTGGTGGGCAGTTGCAGGCCCGTGGCGGCGCCGAGGACGTTGCGCAGTTCGACGGCGGTAAGGGAGTCGAAACCCAGCTCGCGGAAGGCGCGGCCCGCCTGGATGTCGTCGGGGTTCGGGTAGCCGAGGACGGCGGCCGCGTGTTCGCGTACGACGTCCAGAAGCGCCGCTTCACGCTCCTGCGGGGCGAGTCGGCCGATCCGGTCCACGAGCGGGTTCGTGCCGTCGGCTGCGGCCGTTGCGGCATGCGTGACGAGCGCCCCCGCCTCGGGGATCTCCGTGAAAAGCCGACTCGGCCGTACGGCGGTGAAACCAGGAAGGTACTGCTCCCAGTCGATGTCGTTGACGACCGTGGCCGTCTGATCGTGGGTGAGCGCCTGGTGGAGTGCGGTGATCGCCGGTTCCGGGTCCATAGGCGGCATCACGCCGCGCCGTAGCCGCTCGGCCGCCGCTCCCTCGGCCGCCATGCCACTGCCCGCCCACGGCCCCCACGCGACTGACAGCGCCGGCAGGCCACGTGCCCGCCGCGCCTCGGCCAACCCGTCCAGATACGCGTTGGCCGCCGCGTACGCACCCTGCCCGGCACCACCGGCCACACCCGCGAACGACGAGAACAGCACGAACGCCGACAGGTTCTCGTCATCCCTCGTCAACTCGTCCAGAAGCCGCGCAGACCGCGCCTTCGCACGGAAAACGCCCAGGAGGGAGTCGGGCGTGACGCCATCAAGCACTCCGTCGTCGAGGATGCCGGCCGTGTGGAAGACACCGGTGAGCGGGACGTCCGCGGGGATCGCCGCCAAAAGTTCGGCCAGTGCCTCCCGATCGGCCACATCACAGGCCGCCACAGTGACGCGGGCACCCAACTCCTCCAACTCCGCGGTGAGTTCCCCAGCACCGGGCGCCTCCGGACCCCGACGGCTCGTCAGTACGACGTGCTCGGCACCCTCACGCACCAGCCACCGCGCGACATGCGCTCCCAGAGCACCCGTACCACCCGTCACCAGCACACTGCCCCGCGGCGACCACACCTCATCACCCGACACGGCACCGAGCGGCGCACGCACCAGACGCCGCACGAACACCCCCGACCCACGCACCGCCACCTGATCCTCACCCGAGGACGAGGTCAACACCTGGACCAGCCGGGCCGCCGCCCTGCTGTCCGGTGCCTCGGGGATGTCGACCAGGCCACCCCACGACCGGGGCTGCTCCAGAGCCGCCACCCGGCCCAGACCCCACACAGCCGCCTGCGCGGGCGTGCCGGGCCTCTCCGACGATGCCACAGCGACGGCCCCACGCGTCGCCACCCAGACCTTGCCGGTGACGCCCGCGTCGTTCAGCGCCTGCAGAAGGGTGACCGTGCGGGTGGCGGGCAGGGCCTCCGTGTCGTCGTCACACGCCGCGAGGAAGGACAGTACGCCGCCGTCCAGTTCGGACGCGTGTGCGCGCAGGAGTTCGGCGAAGGCGAGACGGTCGGTGGTGGCGTCCTCCGGTACGGGGACCAGCAGGGTCCGGGCGCCGTGTGCGGTGAGGGCCTGCTCGGCGGCCGAGTACCAAGGGTCGTCGGCGCGCTCGGCCGGAACGACCAGTGCCCAGGTGCCGGTGAGTTCCGGACTTCCGGTGGGTCCGTCGGCCAGTGGCTGCCAGGAGACCTGGTAGCGCCAGCTGTCCAGGATGGACGACTCGCGCGTCCGGCGTCGCCAGCCGGTCAGGGCGGGCAGCACCGAGGAGACGGTGGCTTCCTCACCGATGTCCAAGGTGGCGACGAACTCCGCGAGGTCCGCTCGCTCCACCATTTCCCAGAAACCGGCCTCGACACCGTCGGCCGGCGCGGCGTCCAGGGCCGGAGTCTGGGCCGTTGTCTCCAGCCAGTAGCTGCGCCGTTGAAAGGCGTACGTGGGCAGGTCGACGCGGCGGCGGGTCTCGGTGGGGGCGAGGAGCGGGGTCCAGTCGACGGTCGCGCCTCGGACGTGGGCCTGGGCGAGGGCGGCCAGGAAAGCGTCCGGTTCCGGGCGGTCCTTGCGCAGCGAGGCGATCAGACCCGCCTGGGCTTCGGGGGTGGTGAGGGTGTCGTGGGCCATCGCGGTCAGGACCGCGTCCGGGCCCAGCTCGACGACGGTCGTGACGCCGTACTCGGTCAAAGCCCCGATGCCGTCGTGGAAGCGGACCGCCTCGCGGACGTGCCGCACCCAGTACCCCGGGTCGCGCAGTTCGTCCGCCGTGGCCATACGACCCGTCAGATTCGACACGATCGGCAGACTCGGCGTCCCGTACGTCAGGCCCTGGGCGACCTGCCGGAACTCCTCGAGCATCGGTTCCATCAGCGGGGAGTGGAACGCGTGCGAGACGCGCAGCCACCGCGTCTTACGGCCCTCAGCCTTGAAGGTTTCCGCGAGAGCCTCCAGGGCGGTGCGGTCACCGGACAGGACCACCTGCGACGGCCCGTTCACCGCCGCCACACCCACCGCACCTTCCAGCAAAGACGTTACGTCCTCCTCGGCAGCCTGCACCGCGAGCATGGCGCCACCCTCAGGCAACGCCTGCATCAACCGGCCCCGGGCCGCCACCAGCCGCACCGCATCCTGAAGCGACCACAGCCCCGCCACATAAGCCGCCACCAGCTCACCGACCGAGTGCCCACCGAGCACCTCCGGCCGCAACCCGAACGACTCCGCAAGCCGAAACAGCGCCACCTCGACCGCGAACAACGCCGGCTGCGCGTACCCGGTCTGCTCCAGTGCATCGGCGTCCTCGCCGAACAACACCTCGGCCAACGGCCGCTCCAGCAACGAATCGAAGTGGGCGCAGACCTCATCCAGCGCATCCGCGAACACCGGGAAGGCGTCGTACAGCTCCCGCCCCATGCCCGGCCGCTGACTGCCCTGCCCGGTGAACAACACCCCGAGCCGGCCCTCGACCACCGACCCGGAGATCACCGGACCGCCCAGCAGGTCCTCACTGCTCTTCCCCAGCATCACCGCCCGGTGCTCCAGCACCGCCCGGCCCGACAGCAACGACCAGCCCACATCGCCGGCATCCAGGTCGCCGCGCGAGCCGACGTAGTCCCGCAGCCGCTCCACCTGAGCCGACAACGCCTGCGCATCACGCGCGGACACCACCCACGGCACCACACCGAACGGCGCAGGTGCCGCGGTGGCAGACTCCTCCTCGACCGGCGCCTGCTCGACGATCACATGCGCGTTCGTCCCGCTCACACCGAACGACGACACACCCGCCCGACGCGGCACGTCCGCCCGCTCAGACCACTCCCGAGCCTCCGTCAGCAGCTCAACCGCACCCGCCGACCAGTCCACATGCGAACTCGGCGCATCCACATGCAGCGTCCGCGGCAACACACCCTGCCGCATCGCCATCACCATCTTGATCACACCGGCCACACCCGCGGCAGCCTGCGTATGCCCGATGTTCGACTTCACCGACCCCAGCCACAACGGCCGATCCTCCGACCGCCCCTGCCCGTACGTGGCCAGCAACGCCTGCGCCTCGATCGGGTCACCCAACGTCGTACCAGTCCCGTGCGCCTCCACCACGTCCACATCACCCGACGCCAGCCCCGCGTTCGCCAGCGCAGCCCGGATCACCCGCTGCTGGGAGGGGCCGTTGGGCGCTGTGAGGCCGTTGCTGGCGCCGTCCTGGTTCACGGCCGAGCCGCGGACAACCGCCAGCACCGGATGCCCATGGCGCCGGGCGTCGGAGAGCCGCTCCAGGAGCAACAGGCCGACACCCTCACCCCACCCCGTGCCATCGGCGGCTTCAGCGAACGGCTTGCAGCGGCCGTCCGCCGCGAGTCCGCGCTGACGGCTGAACTCGACGAAGGCGGTGGGCGTCGACATCAGCGAGACGCCGCCGGCCAGGGCCAGGTTGCACTCGCCCTGGCGCAGCGCCTGCGCCGCCAGATGCAGGGCGACCAGCGACGACGAGCACGCCGTGTCCACGGTCACCGCCGGGCCTTCGAGGCCGAGGGTGTACGACAGCCGGCCCGAGACGACGGCCGCCGTGTTGCCGGTGCCGGAGTAGCCCTCGGTGGCGTCGGCCGCCTCGGCGACAACAGCCGTGTAGTCCTGCCCGTTGGTTCCGGTGAACACGCCGGTGCGGCTGCCCCGCAGGCCGAGGGGGTCGATGCCGGCCCGCTCGATGGCTTCCCAGGCGGTCTCCAGCAGCAGCCGCTGCTGCGGGTCCATGGCACGGGCTTCGCGGGGGGAAATACCGAAGAATCCGGGATCGAATTCGCCGGCCTGGTAGAAGAACCCGCCTTCCCGGGCGTATGTCGTACCGACGTGGTCGGGGTCGGGGTGGTAGAGCCCGGCCACGTCCCAGCCCCGGTTCGTGGGAAAGGCGGAGACCGTGTCCACGCCGTCGGCCACGATGCGCCACAGATCCTCGGGGGTCATCGCGCCGCCCGGGAACCGGCAGCTCATCGCGACGATCGCAATGGGCTCCGCCTTCCGGGACTCCAGTTCGAGCACCCGCCGACGCGTCGTGTGCAGATCCGCGGTCACCTGCTTGAGAAGGCGACGCATTTTGTCGTCGTTCACCATCTGGCCCAGCTCCTAGAAAACAAGTCGGAATGCAGCACGACGGGACATCACGGAATGCCGTGATTTCTCAGGAGGTCATGAGATGCCGAACTCCTTGCTGATGAACTCGAACACTTCGTCGTCCGTCGCCGTTTCCAGTTCGTCGGCAACCCGTTCCGTCCCGTCCTCGCCGGGCTGCTGGTCCGTGGTGCACTGGGCCAGGAGCACGCGCAGCCGTTCGGCGATCGTGGTCAGGTCGGATTCCGAGGGTGTGGCTTCGGTGAGCCCCGTCTCGAGGGCGTCCAGCTGGGCCAGCAGCGAGGTTGCCGGGTCGGCGGCGTCCGGGAGGAGTGCGTCCCGCAGATGGCCGGCCAGGGCGACCGAGGTCGGGTAGTCGAAGACGAGGGTCGTCGGCAGGGGCAGACCTGTGGCCGCGCCCAGGCTGTTCCTCAACTCCACGGCGGTCAAGGAGTCGAAGCCCAGCTCCCGGAAGGCCCGGGCGGGGTCCACCTGCTCCGCACCGCGATACCCGAGGACGGTCGCGGCCTGCGCACGGACCAGATCGGTCAGCAGCCTGTCCTGCTCCGGCCCGGTGAGAGCGGCGAGTTGTCGCGCCAGGTCCGGCCCGGCTGCGTTCGCGTCCTCGCCCTGCCCGCTGCGGGCCGACGCCAGCGCCCTGGCCTCGGGCAGGTCCGCGAAGAGCGGGTTGGGCGCGACTGCCCCGCCGCCCGCCAGATACTGCTCCCAGTCGATGTCGGCGATCACGGTCGTCGCCCGCTCACCGCCCAGGACGCCCGTCAGGGCCTGGATGGCCGACTCCGGGTCCATCGGCGGCATCGCCCCTTGCCGCAGCCGTTCCGCCGCCACTCCCTCGGCGGCCATCCCACCACCGGCCCAGGCACCCCAGGCCACCGACAGCGCGGGCAGCCCCTGCGCCCGCCGCCGCTCGGCCAACCCGTCCAGATACGCGTTGGCCGCCGCGTACCCGCCCTGCCCGGCACCACCGGCGACACCGGCGAACGACGAGAACAGCACGAACGCCGACAGGTTCTCGTCGTCCTTCGTCAGCTCGTGCAGGTTCAGCGCCGCCCGCACCTTGGCCCGGAAGACGGTGGCGAACCGCTCGGCACTCATGCCGTCCAGCACACCGTCGTCGAGAACACCGGCCGTGTGGAACACACCCGTCAGCGGAGCGTCCTCAGCAATCACCGCCAGGACTTCAGCCAGCGCCTCCCGATCGGCCACATCACAGGCCGCCACGGTGACCCGCGCCCCCAACTCCTCCAACTCCGCCACAAGTTCCGCAGCACCAGGAGCATCCGGACCACGACGACTCGTCAGTACGACGTGCTCGGCACCCTCACGCGCAAGCCACCGCGCGACATGCGCTCCCAGGGCACCCGTACCACCCGTCACCAGCACACTGCCCCGCGGCGACCACGCCTCATCACCGGACACGGCACCGAGCGGCGCACGCACCAGACGCCGTGCGAAGACGCCCGCGCCCCGCACCGCGACCTGATCCTCACCCGAGGAGGAAGCCAGGACCTGGACGAGGCCGTCCAGCGCCCTGCCGTCGTCGATCACCGCGGGAAGATCGACGAGACCGCCCCACAGCTGCGGGCACTCGAGGGCCACGACACGGCCCATGCCCCACACCTGCCCCTGCGAGTGGTGCTGCGCCGGGTCTGAGGCACCGACGGACACAGCGGCCCTGGTGGTGATCCAGAGCGGGACCGTCGTGCCGGTCGCGTTCAGGGCCTGTACGAGGGTCAGCGTCCCGGCCAGGCCGCTGCTGACCGACCCCTGGACGGCGTGGGGTTCCTCGTCGAGGGCCAGCAGGGAGAGCACGCCGGCCAGTTCACGGCCGGTGGTTTCCTTGCGCAGCCGTTCGGCCAGGTCCTCGCGGTCAATCCCGCCGGCGTCGACCGGGACCACCCGTACCTCCGCGCCGCTCTGGCTCAGCACGCGGTCCAGGGCCGTGATCCACTCCTCGTCCACTCCCCGCTCGGTGGTCAGGATCAGCCACGTCCCGTCGAGGCGCGCGGAAGGCGCGGTGTGCCCCAACGGCTTCCAGGAGACGCGGTAACGCCAACTGTCCAGGGTGGCCGTGTGAAGCCGGCGCCGACGCCATGAGGACAGCACCGGCACCAGCTCGGTCAGCGCCGCGTCGCTCTCGTCCGCGTCCAACTCCTCCGCAAGCGCCTCCAGATCACCCTGCTCGACCGCCTCCCAGAACCGCGCCTCGACCTCGTCGACCGGCATGCCGTTGTGGAGCGTCGTCGAGGAGGGTGCGGTCTCCAGCCAGTAGTGGTCGCGTTGGAAGGGGTAGGTGGGCAGATCGATGCGGCGGCGGGCCTCGGTGGGGGCGAGGAGCGGGGTCCAGTCGACGGTCGCGCCTCGGACGTGGGCCTGGGCCAGGGCGACCAGGAAGGTGTCGGCCTCCGGACGGTCCTTGCGCAGCGAGGCGATCAGACCCGCCTGGGCTTCGGGGGCGGTGAGGGTGTCGTGAGCCATCGCAGTCAGCACCGCGTCCGGACCCAGCTCGACGACGGTCGTGACACCGTCGGCCGCGAGGGTAGTCAGACCGTCGTGGAAGCGGACCGCCTCGCGGACGTGCCGCACCCAGTAGTCCGGGTCCTGAAGCTCCTCCGCCGTGGCCATACGACCCGTCAGGTTCGACACGACCGGCAGACTCGGCGCCTCGTAGGCGAGCCCCTCGGCCACCTGCCGGAAGTCATCCAGCATCGGCTCCATCAACGGCGAGTGGAACGCGTGCGAGACCCGCAGCCACCGCGTCTTACGGCCCTCAGCCTTGAAGGTTTCCGCGAGAGCTTCCAGGGCGGTGCGGTCACCGGACAGGACCACCTGCGACGGCCCGTTCACCGCCGCCACACCCACCGCACCTTCCAGCAAAGGCGCTACATCCTCCTCGGCAGCCTGCACCGCGAGCATGGCGCCACCCTCAGGCAACGCCTGCATCAACCGGCCCCGGGCCGCCACCAGCCGCACCGCATCCTGAAGCGACCACAACCCCGCCACATAAGCCGCCACCAGCTCACCGACCGAGTGCCCACCGAGCACCTCCGGCCGCAACCCGAACGACTCCGCAAGCCGAAACAGCGCCACCTCGACCGCGAACAACGCCGGCTGCGCGTACCCGGTCTGCTCCAACGCCTCAGCCTCAGAGCCGAACAACACCTCGGCCAACGGCCGCTCCAGCAACGAATCGAAATGGGCGCAGACCTCGTCGAGAGCGTCCGCGAAGACCGGAAACGTCTGGTACAGCTCCCGGCCCATGCCCGGCCGCTGACTGCCCTGCCCGGTGAACAACACCCCGAGCCGACCCTCGACCACCGACCCGGACACCACCCCCGGACCACCGGAAGCCAGCGCCTCCAGGCCCTGGAGGAAGTCGTCACGGCCCCTGCCGAGGATCACCGCCCGGTGCTCCAGTGCCGACCGACCGGACAACAGCGACCAGCCCACATCGGCAACGTCCAGGTCACTCTGGGAGATCATGTGCCGACGTAGCTGATCGGCTTGCGCGCCCAGTGCGCCCGGCGTCTTGGCCGAGACCGGCCACGACACCACACCCGTCGGCGCGGAGGCAGGGACAGGCTCCTTCGCAGCGGGTCCCTGCTCGACGATGACGTGCGCGTTGGTGCCGCTCACGCCGAAGGAGGAGACACCAGCCCGACGCGGCTGACCACTCTCCGGCCACGCGCGGGCCTCGGCCAGCAGCTCGACAGCGCCCCCCGACCAGTCCACATGTGAACTCGGCGCATCCACATGCAGCGTCCGCGGCAACACACCCTGCCGCATCGCCATCACCATCTTGATCACACCGGCCACACCCGCGGCAGCCTGCGTATGCCCGATGTTCGACTTCACCGACCCCAGCCACAACGGCCGATCCTCCGACCGCTCCCGCCCATAGGTCGCGATGAGCGCCTGCGCCTCGATCGGGTCACCCAACGTGGTCCCGGTGCCGTGCGCCTCCACCACGTCCACATCACCCGACGCCAGCCCCGCGTTCGCCAGCGCAGCCCGGATCACCCGCTGCTGCGACGGCCCATTGGGAGCCGTCAGACCATTGCTCGCCCCGTCCTGATTGACGGCCGAACCCCGCACCACCGCCAGGACCGTGTGGCCCTTCTTCCGCGCATCCGAGAGCCGCTCCAAAAGCAGCAGACCGACACCCTCACCCCACCCCGTGCCGTCCGCAGCCTCCGCGAACGGCTTGCAACGGCCGTCCGCCGCCAGACCTTGCTGCTTGCTGAACTCGTCGAAAGCGGTGGGCGTGGACATCACCGTCACGCCACCGGCGAGGGCCAGGTCGCACTCGCCCTGGCGCAGCGCCTGCGCGGCCAGATGCAGGGCGACCAGCGACGACGAGCACGCCGTGTCCACGGTCACCGCCGGGCCTTCAAGCCCGAACGCATACGACAGTCGACCTGACACGACTGCTCCGGAGCTACCCGTGAGCAGGTAGCCGTCAACGCCCTCCGGCGCATCCTGGACGCCTTCTCCGTAGCCCTGATAGCCGGACCCGATGAAGACCCCGGTCTGGTGGCCACGGACGGACGAGGGCGCGATGCCGGCCCGCTCGAAGAGTTCCCAGGCGGATTCCAGCAGCAGCCGCTGCTGCGGGTCGATCGAAAGCGCCTCTCGCGGCGAGATACCGAAGAAGGCAGCGTCGAACTCGCCCGCGTCGTACACGAATCCGCCCTCTGCCCTGAACTTCGCCGTGTCGGCGATGTCCCATCCACGGTCCGTGGGGAAGACGGAGATCGCGTCCGAGCCGTCGAACACGAGGCGCCACAGGTCCTCGGGGTTACGTACTCCGCCGGGGTAGCGGCAGCTCATCGACACGATGGCGATCGGGTCGTCGTCCACGCTCCCCGCCACCACCGGCACGGCACCGCCGGCCGCCGACGTGTCCCGCTCCCCCACCAGTTCGGCACGCAGATACCCCGCCAGCGCGACCGAGGTCGGATAGTCGAAGACCAGCGTCGTCGGCAGCTTCAAGCCCGTCGCCGTGGCCAGACGGTTGCGGACCTCCACCGCCGTCAGCGAGTCGAAGCCCAGCTCCCGGAAAGCACGCCTCGCATCCACAGCTTCAGGTCCGTCGTAGCCGAGCACGGCCGCCGCATGAGCACGCACCAAGTCCAGCAGCATCGCCTCACGCTCGGACCCGGTCACCCCCAGCAGCCGGCGCCGCAGCTCAGAGAGCGAACCGTCGTCCTCCCCCACGCTCTCCCCGGCCGCCAAGGCCTTGCGAACTTCGGGGAGTTCCCCGAAGAACGGGCTGGGCCGCACCGACGTGAACGCCGGAGCGAACCGCTCCCAGTCCACATCCGCCACCGCCAGGAACACCTCACCGCACGCCACCGCCTGCTCCAGCGCCAGCACGGCCAGCTCCGGCGCCATCGGCCGCACACCCCGGCGCCGCAACTGCTCCTGCCCGTCCTCACCGGCCATGCCGCCGCCGGCCCACAGCCCCCAGGCCACGGACGTCGCGACCAGACCGCGCGCCCGCCGCCGCTCGGCCAGGCCGTCGAGGAAGGCGTTGGCGGCGCCGTAGGCACCCTGTCCACCACTGCCCCACACGCCGGCGTTGGAGGAGAACAGCACGAACGCGTCCAGCTCGGCACCGTCGAGCAGCTCGTCCAGATGAACGGCCCCGGCGGTCTTCGCCCCGTACACCTCGCCGATATCGGCGACGGACATCTCCGTCAGCGGCTGCTCCTGCCCGATCCCGGCGGCGTGGAAGACGGAGCGCAGGACATGCCCGTCCGTGGTCAGCCGCTCCAGCAGTGCGGCGAGCGCGTCCCGGTCGGCCACATCACAAGCCGCGACCGTGACCCGAGCCCCCAACTCCTCCAGCTCCGCCTTCAGTTCCACCGCACCAGGAGCATCGAGGCCCCGCCGGCTGGTCAGCACCAGATGCTCGACACCACTACCCGCCAGCCACCGCGCCACATGCCCACCGACAGCCCCGGTACCACCCGTGACCAGCGCCGTACCACGGGCCGACCACCGCGAGGCCACCTCCCCCTCCAGCACAGCCGGCACAAACCGCCGCACGAAAACACCGGAACCACGCACCGCGAGCTGATCCTCATCACCCACACCCGCCAAAACCCCAGCCAGACGAGCACCCGCACGCTCATCGACCGTCTCCGGCAGATCGATCAGCCCACCCCACAGCTGAGGATGCTCCAACGCCACCACCCGGCCCAGCCCCCACACCTGCGCCTGCACCGGCTCACGCAACCGGTCACTACGCCCCGTGGACACCGCACCACACGACACCGCCCACAGCGGGGCGCCGACTTCCGCGTCACCGAGCGCCTGCACCAACGCGAGCGTGCCCGCCAGGCCGGCGGGGACCGCGCTGCGCAGGGGGTGCGGCTCCTCGGTGAACGCCAGCAGGGAGACGATGCCGGCGACGTCCGCAACGCCCGACAGTCGCTCGGCCAGTCCCTCCCGCGTCATCTCCCCTGCTGCCAGCCGCAGTTCATCCACCTCGGCACCGGCCCGGGCGATGGCATCGGTGACCCCCGCCACCCACGGATGGCCGGCCGCCTCCTCCGGAACAACCACCAGCCAGCGACCCGACAAAGCAGCCACAGGCAGCCCACCGCTCAGCGGCTTCCACACCACCCGATAACGCCAGCCGTCCACCACCGACCGCTCACGCCGCTGCCGCCGCCACGACGACAACCCCGGCAGCACAGCACCCAACGACTCCTCGTCGACGTCGACCAGCGTCGAAGCCAGCGCCTCCAGATCCTCCCGCTCCACCGCCTCCCAGAAACGAGCCTCCACCTCATCCACCGCCAGACCGGCACCATCACCGGACTCCGAGTCCGGCTCCGTCAGCCAGTAGTGCTCACGCTGGAACGCATACGTGGGCAGCTCGACCAACTTGGCCCCGGGAAGAAGGGCCCTCCAGTCCAGCTCCAGACCGTGCACGTGCGCCTCTGCGAGCGAGGCCATGAGGCGGTCGGCGCCGCCCTCGTCGCGGCGCAAGGATCCCAACGTGACGGCAGAGTGGCCGGTGTCGTCGATGGTCGCCTGCACCGGAACCGTCAGCACCGGGTGCGGGCTCATCTCCAGGAACAGCGTGTGCCCCTCGGCCAGCAGACCCCGCGTCGCCTCCTCGAACAGCACCGTGTGGCGGAGATTGCGGTACCAGTAACCCGCGTCCATCGGCTCGTCCAGCCACGCCCCGGTCAACGTGGAGAACACCGGGACGTCGGGGGTTCGCGGTGCGACGGGGGCCAGGGACTGATCGAGCTGGTCCTCGATGGCCTCCACCTGTACCGAGTGGGAGGCGTAGTCCACCGGGATGGTCCGGGCCCGGACGTCATTCCGCTCGCAGTGAGCGACCAGCTCCCGCAGAGCCTCCGGCTCACCGCAGACCACCACCTGCGCCGGACCGTTCACCGCGGCGACATCAATACGGCCCTCCCAGCCGCCGATCAACTCCCCAACCTCCCCGACCGGCAACGGCACCGACACCATGCCACCCCGCCCGGACAGCTTACGGATGGCCTGACTGCGCAGCGCGACCACGCGGGCCGCGTCCTCCAGGCAGAGCGCACCCGCCACACACGCCGCGGCGATCTCACCCTGACTGTGACCCACCACAGCCGCAGGCTCAACACCCGCCGCCCGCCACACCTCGGCCAGCGACACCATCACCGCGAACAACACCGGCTGGACCACATCCACCCGATCGAAGTTCTCACCCCCCAGCTCCTCGAACAGATCCCACTCGACGAACCCCGACAACGCCCCCGCACACTCACGCATCCGCTCCGCGAACACCGGACTGGAGCCGAGGAGTTCGACCGCCATCCCCGCCCACTGCGACCCCTGACCCGGAAACACGAACACCGGCCGCACAGTGCCCTGGACAGCCCAGCCTGTGACCACACCCGGAGAGGGGGCGTCCGTCCCGGCCAACCGCTCCAGCCCCGCCAGCAGCTCCTCCCGGTCCCGGCCCAGCACCACACCCCGATACTCGAACCGCGACCGCGCGGCCGTCAGCGACCAGGCGATGTCCGCGAGTTCGGAACCGGACGTCATGTGCTCCCGCAGCCGCGCCGCCTGCCCCCGCAGCGCGTCCTCGGACTTGGCCGACAGCACCAACGGCACCACACCCGACACCACCGGCTCCGCCGGCACCTCGGGCTCGATCTCCCGTACCGGTTCCGCCTCGGGTGCCTGCTCCAGCAGCACATGGGCGTTGGTCCCGCTCATGCCGAACGACGACACACCGGCCCGGCGTGGCCCGTCACCCTCCGACCACTCCCGGGTCTCGGTCAGCAGCCGCACAACCCCCGACGACCAGTCCACGTGCGAACTCGGCGCATCCACGTGCAGCGTGGGCGGAAGTACGCCGTGACGCATGGCGAGGACCATCTTGATGACACCGGCGACACCGGCGGCGGCCTGCGCGTGCCCGATGTTCGACTTCACCGACCCCAGCCACAACGGCCGCTCCTCCGACCGACCCCGCCCATAGGTCGCGATGAGCGCCTGCGCCTCGATCGGGTCACCCAGCGTCGTACCGGTCCCGTGCGCCTCCACCACGTCCACATCACCCGACGCCAGCCCCGCGTTCGCCAGCGCAGCCCGGATCACCCGCTGCTGCGACGGCCCATTGGGAGCCGTCAGACCATTACTCGCCCCGTCCTGATTGACGGCCGAACCCCGCACCACCGCCAGCACCCGATGCCCGTTCCGCCGCGCGTCGGACAGGCGTTCCAGGACCAGCATCCCCACACCCTCACCGGCCCCGAACCCGTCGGCGCTGTCGGCGAACGGCTTGCAACGGCCGTCCTCCGCGAGGCCGCGTTGGCGGCTGAAGGCGACGAGGGTGTCCGGGGTGGCCATGACGGTGGCGCCGCCGGCGAGGGCCATGTCGCACTCGCCCTGCCGCAGCGCCTGCGCGGCCAGATGCAGAGCGACCAGGGAGGACGAGCAGGCCGTGTCGACCGTCACCGCCGGACCCTCCAGGCCGAACGTGTACGAGATACGGCCGGAGACCACGCTGGTGGAGTTGCCGGTCATGAGGTGGCCCTCGAGGCCCTCGGGGATCTCGCGGACGCTCTCGCCGTACCCCTGTGACGAGGCGCCGACGAAGACTCCGACCGCGCTGCCCCGCAGGGCCGCCGGGGGAATGCCGGCGTGTTCGAAGGCTTCCCAGGACGTCTCGAGCAGAAGCCGCTGCTGCGGGTCCATGGCCAGGGCCTCGCGCGGGGAGATGCCGAAGAAGGCCGCGTCGAACTCACCCGCGTCCTGCAGGAAACCGCCGCCGCGGGAGTAGGTGCTGCCCTGGTGGTCGGGGTCGGGGTCGTAAAGGGCGTCAGTGGCCCAGCCGCGGGCGGCGGGGAGTTCGGAGATGGCGTCGCCGGCCTCGCTGACCAGGTGCCACAGGGCTTCGGGGTCGTCGATGCCGCCGGGGAAACGGCAGCTCATCGCGACGATGGCGATCGGGTCGTCGTCGGCGGCCGTGGCGCGGCCGGGCGCCGTCAGGGATGACGTCGAGTCCGCCGCGTCCGAGGTGCTCAGCTCGGTCTTCAGGTGCCGGGCGAGGGCGAGCGGGTTCGCGTAGTCGAAGACGAGGGTGGCCGGGAGCCGCAGGCCGGTCGCCTCGTTGAGGCGGTTGCGCAGGTCGACGGCGGTGAGCGAGTCGAAGCCTAGGTCGCGGAAGGCGTGGTCGGCCACGATGGCGTCGCCGGAGGCGTGGCCGAGCACGGCGGCGGAGTGGCTCTGGACGAGGTCCAGGACCGCCTGGTCGCGTTCGCTGTCCGGGAGCGAGTTCAGCCGCCGCACGAAGGCCGGGCCGTCGTCCTGGCCCGCGGAGTGCGCCACCGCGCGCCTGACCTGCGCGTGGCCGTGGACGAGGCCGCCGAGCAGGGGTTGCAGGTGCTGCCCGTGGGCGGTGCGCAGCGCGGCGATGTCGAAGCGTACGGGCACCAGCGCGGCGGCGCTGTGGCCGAGCGCGGTGTCGAGGAGGCGCAGGCCCTGCTCGGTCGAGAGCGGGGCGATGCCGGAGCGGGTCATGCGCTCCAGGTCGCCGGTGGTGATCTGCCCGGCCATGCCTCCGCGCTCGGCCCAAAGGCCCCAAGCGAGGGAGGTGGCGGGGATGCCCCGGGCGCGCAGGTGCTGTGCGTAGGCGTCGAGGAAGGTGTTGCCGGCCGCGTAGTTGCCCTGGCCCGCTCCGCCCAGGACGCCGGCGACGGAGGAGAACAGGACGAAGGCGGCCAGGTCCCGGTCGGCGGTCAGCTCGTGGAGGTGGACCGCGGCGTCGACCTTGGGTCGCAGGACGCGGTTCAGTTGGGCGGCGGTGAGCGAGGTGGTGATGCCGTCGTCGAAGACGCCCGCGGTGTGCAGGACGGCGGTGAGCGGATGCTCGTCCGGTATCCGGGCCAGTGCCGCCTCCAGCGCCTCGCGGTCGGCGGTGTCGCAGGCGGTGAAGTCGATGTGCGCGCCGGAGGCGGTGACCGCGTCGGCGAGTTCGGAGGCGCCCGGGGCGTCGGGGCCGCGGCGGCCGAGGAACAGCAGCCGCCGTATACCGTGCGCGGTGACCAGATGCCTGGCGACGACGCCGCCGAGGCCACCGGGCGCGCCGGTGAGCAGGACGGTACCGTCCGTGTCCAGCCGGGCGGGGAGCGCCGTGGCGGCGGTCGTGTCGGTGTCCGCGGACGGCACCGTCTCCCGGACCAGCCGGGGTACGTGCACCGCCCCGGAACGGATCGCGAACTCCGGCTCCCCCAGCGCGCACGCGGACGGCAGCGCCCGCAGCGACTCGGGGCTGTCGTCCACGTCGGCGAGCAGGAAGCGGTCCGGTTCCTCGGACTGTGCGGAGCGCAGCAGCCCCGGTACGGCGGTCTGCGCCAGGCCCACGAGCGGCTCGCCGCCCGGCAGGGCCACGGCTCCGCGCGTCAGGACGACGAGTCGCGCGTCGGCGAACCGCTCCTCGGCCAGCCACTGCTGGGTGAGCTCCAGCGCGTCCTGGGTCACCGCGTGCACGGCGGCGGGCACACCGGCCGCCGACTCGTCCGCCGTGATCACGGCCACCACGTACTGCGGCGGTGCCGTCTCGCCCGCCTCCACCGCCCGGGCCAGGTCGGCCAGGCTCGTGCGGGACACGGCGTCGATGCCGTCCGCGCGCAGCCGGTGGCACATCTCGTCGCCGTGCGACGGGTCCTGGCTGATGACGGCCCACGGTCCCGTCGGCCGGGACGGGGTGGCGTCGGCGGCGGCAGGGGTCGTGGCCCGGGACCAGTCGACGCGGAAGAGGTGGTCGATGCTCGGGCGCTGTGCGGCGAGGCCGCGGCGGGCGTCGACCGGGCGGGACACGAGCGAACCGATCCGCGCCACGGGCATGCCGGTGTCGTCGGCGAGCTGTACGGACACCGCGTCGCCGCCTCCGCTCCGGTGCCGGGACAGCCGTACCCGCAGCGTCCTCGCGCCCGTGGCGTACAGCGCCACGTCGTTCCACGCGAAGGGCAGCACCGGTGCGGTCTGCGTACCGGTGTCGTCCTGCCCGAAGTGAGCGGTCTGGAGGGCGGCGTCGAGCAGTACCGGGTGCAGCCCGAACAACCCGGCCTCGTCGCGCTGTGTCTCGGGTACGGCGACCTCGGCGAACACCTCGTCACCGCGCCGCCAGGCGCCGCGCAGTCCGCGGAAGGCCGGTCCGTACCGTACGTCCGCCGCCGCGAACTCCTCGTACAATCCCTCGAGTTCACCGGCGTCCACCGCCTGAGCACGCGAGGGCGGCCACTGCGTCAGGTCGAACTCCGCGGGGACGCCCGTCGTCGCGAGGACGCCGGTGGCGTGCCTGGTCCACGACACATGGCCGCCGCCGCCCACCGCCGGCTCCGGGCCGGTGTCGGGCCGGGAGTGGAAGGCGAGGGGACGGCGGCCCGTCTCGTCGGCGGGCCCGACGGTCAGCTGCAGCTGGACGCCGCCCGTGTCCGGGACGAGCAGCGGCGTCTCCATGGTGAGTTCCTCGACCAGCGCACAGCCGACCTGGTCCCCGGCCCGCACGGCCAGCTCCACGAAGGCGGTCGCGGGCAGCAGCACGAGCCCCGCCACGGCGTGGTCGGCCAGCCACGGGTGCGTGCGCAACGACAGGCGTCCCGTGAGCAGGTACCCGTCCCCTTCGGCCAGCGGCACGGCCGCACCGAGCAACGGGTGACCCGCGTCGTCGAGACCGGCGGCCGTGACGTCGCCTGCCACGGGGCCTGCCTGGAGCCAGTAGTGGTCGTGCTGGAAGGCGTAGGTGGGCAGGTCGATCGTCTTCGCGCCGGGGAGGAAGGCCTTCCAGTGCAATTCGGCGCCGTGCACGTGCGCTTCGGCGAGCGAGGCCATGAGGCGGTCGGCGCCGCCCTCGTCGCGGCGCAGGGAGCCCAGCGCGGTGGCGGCCGGGTGGCCGGTGTCGTCGATGGTCGCCTGCACCGGAACCGTCAGCACCGGGTGCGGGCTCATCTCCAGGAACAGCGTGTGCCCCTCGGCCAGCAGACCCCGCGTCGCCTCCTCGAACAGCACCGTGTGGCGGAGATTGCGGTACCAGTAACCCGCGTCCATCGGCTCGTCCAGCCACGCCCCGGTCAACGTGGAGAACACCGGGACGTCGGGGGTCTCCGGTGCCACCGGCGCCAGAGCCTCGGCCAGCCGCTCCTCGATGGCCTCCACCTGTACCGAGTGGGAGGCGTAGTCGACCGGGATGGTGCGGGCCCGGATGTCATTCCGCTCGCAGTGGGCGACCAGCTCCCGCAGGGCCTCCGGCTCACCGCAGACCACCACCTGCGCCGGACCGTTCACCGCGGCGACATCAATACGGCCCTCCCAGCCGCCGATCAGCTCCCCAACCTCCCCGACCGGCAACGGCACCGACACCATGCCACCCCGCCCGGACAACGCACGAATCGCCTGACTGCGCAGCGCGACCACGCGGGCCGCGTCCTCCAGGGAGAGCGCGCCCGCCACACACGCCGCGGCGATCTCACCCTGACTGTGACCCACCACAGCCGCAGGCTCAACACCCGCCGCCCGCCACACCTCGGCCAGCGACACCATCACCGCGAACAACACCGGCTGGACCACATCCACCCGATCGAAGTTCTCACCCCCCAGCTCCTCGAACAGATCCCACTCGACGAACCCCGACAACGCCCCCGCACACTCACGCATCCGCTCCGCGAACACCGGACTGGAGCCGAGGAGTTCGACCGCCATCCCCGCCCACTGCGACCCCTGACCCGGAAACACGAACACCGGCCGCACCGCATCCTCGACGGCCCGCCCCAGCACCACGGAGCCGGCGATCGCCTCACCCTCGGCCAGCCGCTCCAGCCCCGCCAGCAGCTCGGCGTGGTCCGTGGCGAGCACCACGCCCCGGTGCGAGAACCGCGACCGCCCGGCCCCCAACGACCAGGCGATGTCAGGAAGTCCGGCATCGGACCGTACATGCTCCCGCAGCCGCGCCGCCTGCCCGCGCAGCGCCTGAACCGACTTGCCGGACACCACGAACGGCACCACACCGGACACCACCGGCCCCGCCGGTGCCTCAGCCTCCTCCGGCTCCTCGGCCGGCGCCTGCTCCAGGACCACATGGGCGTTGGTCCCGCTCATGCCGAACGACGACACGCCGGCCCGGCGTGGCCGGTCATCCTCCGGCCACTCGCGGGCCTCGGTCAGCAGTTCGACAGCCCCGGCCGACCAGTCGACTTCCGGCGTCGGCTCGTCCACGTGCAGGGTCCGCGGCAGCACACCCTGCCGCATCGCCATCACCATCTTGATGACACCGGCGACACCGGCGGCGGCCTGCGTGTGCCCGATGTTCGACTTCAACGACCCCAGCCACAGCGGACGCCCCTCAGCCCGCTCCTTCCCGTAGGTCGCCAGCAACGCCTGCGCCTCGATCGGGTCACCCAGCGTCGTACCAGTCCCGTGCGCCTCCACCACGTCCACATCACCCGACGCCAGCCCCGCGTTCGCCAAGGCCGCCCGGATCACCCGGCGCTGCGACGGCCCGTTGGGAGCCGTCAGACCATTGCTCGCCCCGTCCTGATTGACGGCCGAACCCCGCACCACCGCCAGCACCCGATGCCCGTTCCGCCGCGCGTCGGACAACCGCTCCAAAAGCAGCAGCCCGACACCCTCACCCCACCCGGTGCCGTCCGCAGCCGCGGCGAACGCCTTGCACCGCCCGTCCACCGCCAGCCCCCGCTGACGACTGAACTCCACGAACGTCTCCGGGGAGGACATGACCGTGACGCCGCCGGCCAGGGCCAGGTCGCACTCGCCCTGCCGCAGCGCCTGCGCGGCCAGATGCAGGGCGACCAGGGAGGACGAGCACGCCGTGTCCACCGTCACGGCCGGGCCGTGCAGGCCCAGGACGTACGAGAGGCGGCCGGACATGACGCTGGTGGTGTTGCCGGTGAGCAGGTGTCCCTCGACGCCCTCGGGTGCCTGGCGGACTCCTTCGCCGTAGCCCTGGTAGCCGGATCCGACGAACACCCCGGTGCGGGAGCCGCGCAGTGCCGTGGCGTCGATGCCGGCTCGTTCGACGGCCTCCCAGGACGTCTCCAGCAGCAGCCGCTGCTGCGGGTCCATGGCGAGCGCCTCACGCGGGGAGATACCGAAGAAGGCGGCGTCGAACTCGCCCGCGTCGTGCAGGAAACCGCCCTGGCGGGCGTAGAAGGTGCCGGAGCGCTCCGGGTCGGGATCGTAGAGGCCGTCGACGTCCCAGCCGCGGTCCTCGGGGAGGTCGCCGATGGCGTCGCGTCCCTCGGCGACGAGGCGCCACAGGTCCTCGGGGCCGCGGACACCGCCGGGGTAACGGCAGCTCATGCCGACGATCGCGACCGGCTCCTTGGAAGCCGCCGTGAGCTGCTGGTTCTGCCGTCGCAGTCGCTCGGTCTCCTTCAGAGACGCGCGCAGCGCTTCGACGACCGTGTCCGAGGGCCTCGTCATTTCTTCGGCTCCACATTCCGTGCTGCGTCAGGAAACTCAGGGAGTTCGGGGTGTGCGGGGTTGTGATGTCGTGGCGTTCGGGAACGGGGGAGAGTCAGGACTCGCTGTTGTCCAAGGCCATCTGGACCAGGTTCGCCACGTCCATGTCGTCGATGGAGGCCGCGTCGTCTTCCTCGGCCGGTGTCACATGCTGGTGGCGGCCCGGGTCGGCGTCCGCCAGCCGCAGGAGGGCGTCCATGAGACCGGCCTGGCGCAGACGGGCGAGCGGGATGGCCGCCAGCGTCCTGCGTACGTCGGCCTCCGCGACCTCGTAGGTGCCGTCACCGTCGTCGTCCGCGGTGTCCGGAAGGAGTTCGGCGAGAAGCCGGTGGGCGAGTTCGGTGGCGGTGGGATGGTCGAAGACCAGGGTGCTGGGCAGGTTCAGGCCGGTTGCCGCGTTCAGTCGCGTACGGAGTTCGACGGCGGTCAGCGAGTCGAAACCCAGCTCCTTGAACGCGCGGTTCGCCTGGACCTCGCTGGTGTCCGCGTGTCCGAGAACGGCGGCGACCTCCGTCCGCACCAGCTTGAGCAGGGTCCGCTCGCGTTCGACGGGCTTGGCCGCGGCCAGCCTTTCGCGCAGGGCGGCCGCGGTCTGGTGCGGGTCCCCGTCGGCGGTGGCCCCCCGGCCGTCGGCCGACGCCTCGGCGGCCCGCCGTACCTCGGGCAGGTCGTCGAGGAGGGGGCTCGGGCGCAGGGCGGTGAAGGAGCGCGCGAAGCGTTCCCAGTCCACGTCGGCGACGGTGACCAGCGCGTCGCGCCGGTCGAGCGCCCGCTGCAGGGCCGCGAGCGCCCGGCCCGGCGACATGACCTCGAGGCCTCGCCTGCGCAGGTGCTCGGCGGCCTCCTCGTCGCTGGCCATGCCGGATCCGGCCCACGGGCCCCAGGCGACGGAGGTCACCGCCAGCCCGCGGGCCCGGCGCCGCTCGGCGAGGCCGTCGAGGAAGGCGTTGGCGGCGGCGTACGCCGCCTGCGCCCCGCTGCCCCACACTCCGGCGATCGACGAGAAGAGCACGAAGGCGTCCAGCGGTGTGTCCGCGAGCAGTTCGTCGAGGTGCACCGCCCCGGCCGTCTTGCCCGCGACGACCTCGGCGAAGTCAGCCGGGCTCGTCGCGCGGAGCGGGCGATCCTGTCCGACGCCCGCCGCGTGAACGACCGCGGTCAGCGGCTGCTCGGCCGGTACGGCGTCCAGCAGCGCGGCCACCGCCGACCGGTCTGCGATGTCGCAGGCCACGACGGTGACCTTGGCGCCGAGTGCGGCGAGCTCCGCCTCCAGCTCGGCGGCTCCCGGGGCCTGCGGGCCACGGCGGCTGGTCAGGACGAGGTGCTCGGCGCCATTCTCGGCGAGCCGGCGTGCGACGTGGGAGCCGAGCGCGCCGGTGCCGCCGGTGACGAGGACAGTGCCGTGGGGGCGCCAGGGGGTGGAGGGCCGATCGCCGTCCGCCCGGACGAGGCGCCGGGCGAACACACCCGCCGGGCGCAGCGCGAGCTGGTCCTCCGTGAAGCCGGGGCCTCCGCCGAGCGCGAGCACGTCGGCCAGCCGTCCACACGTCCGCTCGTCGACGGCCTCCGGAAGGTCGATCAGGCCACCCCAGATTTCGGGGTGCTCCAGCCCGGCGGCCCGCCCGAAGCCCCACACCTGCGTCTGCGCCACACTGCGCAGCGCATCGACGGTCCCGACTGACACGGCACCGCTGGTCGCGGCCCAGAGCCGTCCGCCGATCTCCGCGTCGAGGAAGGCCTGTACGAGGCCGAGCGTCGCCACGATCCCACGGCTCAGCGCGGGATGGTCGGGGTACGGGGACTCGTCCAGGGCCAGCAGGGACAGTACGCCGCCCACAGGCCGGCCGCTCAACTCTTGCAGCTGTCGCGTCAGTTCGGCACGACCACCCATGGCCTCGTCGCCGACCACGATCCGCACGACCCGGTGTGCACGCGCATCGAGCACCGCCTCCACGGCCGAACACCACGGATGCGCCGCCTGTCCGGCGGGAATCACCAGTGCCCAGGTCCCGGTGAGTTCGGGGTTGCCGGTAGGCCCGTCGGTCAACGACCGCCAGGACACCTGGTAGCGCCAGCTGTCCAGGATGGACGACTCGCGCGCCCGGCGCCGCCAGGCGGTCAGGGCGGGCAGCACCGAGGAGACGGTGGCCTCCTCACCGAGGTCCAAGGTGCCGGCGAACTCCTTGAGGTCCGCTCGCTCCACCATCTCCCAGAATCCTGCCTCGGCTTCGTCGACCGGTGCCTCGCCCTGGGCCGCCGGGGTCCGGGGCGTGGTCTCCAGCCAGTAGCGGCGCCGTTGGAAGGCGTACGTGGGCAGATCGACGCGGCGGCGGGTCTCGGTGGGCGTGAAGAGGGGCGCCCAGTCGACGGTCGAACCTCGCACGAACGCCTGCGCCAGAGCCCTGAGGAAGGTGTCGGCCTCGGGACGGTCCTTGCGCAGGGCGGGGATCAGGCCCGCCTGGGCTTCGGGGGTGGTGAGGGTGTCGTGGGCCATCGCGGTCAGCACGGCGTCCGGGCCCAGCTCGACGATGGTCGTGACGTTCTCTCCCGCCAGGGTGGTCAGGCCGTCGTGGAAGCGGACCGCCTCACGGACGTGCCGCACCCAGTAGTCCGGGTCCTGAAGCTCCTCCGCCGTGGCCATACGGCCGGTCAGGTTCGACACGACCGGCAGACTCGGCGTCCCGTACGTCAGGCCCTGGGCGACCTTCCGGAAGTCGTCGAGCATCGGTTCCATCAGCGGGGAGTGGAACGCGTGCGAGACGCGCAGCCACCGCGTCTTACGACCCTCAGCCTTGAATGCCTCGGCGAGAGCTTCCAGGGCGGCACGGTCACCGGACAGGACCACCTGCGACGGCCCGTTCACCGCCGCCACACCCACCGCACCTTCCAGCAAAGGCGCTACATCCTCCTCGGCAGCCTGCACCGCGAGCATGGCGCCACCCTCAGGCAACGCCTGCATCAACCGGCCCCGGGCCGCCACCAGCCGCACCGCATCCTGAAGCGACCACAGCCCCGCCACATAAGCCGCCACCAGCTCACCGACCGAGTGCCCACCAAGAACCTCCGGCCGCAACCCGAACGACTCCGCAAGCCGAAACAGCGCCACCTCGACCGCGAACAACGCCGGCTGCGCGTACCCGGTCTGTCCCAGGAGGCCGGCGTCCTCGCCGAACAACACCTCGGCCAACGGCCGCTCCAGCAACGAATCGAAGTGGGCGCAGACCTCATCCAGCGCATCCGCGAACACCGGGAAGGCGTCGTACAACTCCCGCCCCATCCCCGGCCGCTGACTGCCCTGCCCGGTGAACAACACCCCGAGCCGACCCTCGACCACCGACCCGGAGATCACCGGACCGCCCAGCAGGTCCTCACTGCTCTTGCCGAGCATCACCGCCCGGTGCTCCAGCACCGCCCGGCCCGACAGCAACGACCAGCCCACATCGCCAGCATCCAGGTCGCCGCGCGAGCCGACGTAGTCCCGCAGCCGCTCCACCTGAGCCTGCAACGCCTGCGCATCACGCGCGGACACCACCCACGGCACCACACCGAACGGCGCAGGTGCCGCGGTGGCAGGCTCCTCCTCGACCGGCGCCTGCTCGACGATGACATGCGCGTTCGTCCCGCTCACACCGAACGACGACACACCCGCCCGACGCGGCACGTCCTCCCGCTCAGACCACTCCCGAGCCTCCGTCAGCAGCTCAACCGCACCAGCCGACCAGTCCACATGCGAACTCGGCGCATCCACATGCAGCGTCCGCGGCAACACACCCTGCCGCATCGCCATCACCATCTTGATCACACCGGCCACACCCGCGGCAGCCTGCGTATGCCCGATGTTCGACTTCACCGACCCGATCAGAAGCGGCCGGTCCTCCGACCGCTCCCGCCCATAGGTCGCGATGAGCGCCTGCGCCTCGATCGGGTCACCCAACGTGGTCCCGGTGCCATGAGCCTCCACGGCATCCACGTCACCGGGCGCCAGCCCGGCACTCGCCAGCGCAGCCCGGATCACCCGCTGCTGCGACGGCCCATTGGGAGCCGTCAGCCCGTTACTGGCCCCGTCCTGATTGACCGCGGCCCCCCGTACCACGGCCAGCACCCGGTGGTCCTTCCTCCGCGCATCCGAGAGCCGCTCCAAAAGCAGCAGACCGACACCCTCACCCCACCCCGTGCCGTCCGCCGCCTCCGCGAACGCCTTGCACCGCCCGTCCACCGCCAGCCCCCGCTGACGACTGAACTCAACGAACGCGCCGGGCGTCGACATCACCGTCACGCCACCCGCGAGCGCCAGCTCGCATTCGCCCCGCCGCAGCGCCTGCACGGCCAGATGCAGGGCCACGAGCGCCGAGGAGCAGGCCGTGTCGACGGTCATGGCGGGCCCTTCCAGGCCGAAGGCGTACGACAGTCGCCCGGACACGACACTCGCGGCGTTGCCGGTGCCGATGTAGCCCTCGACGTCGTCCGGGGCGTCCTTCAGGAGGTCGAGGTAGTCCTGGCCGTTCGTGCCGGCGAAGACGCCGGTGCGGCTGCCGCGCAGGCTCAGGGGATCGATGCCGGCCCGCTCGAACAGCTCCCAGCCCGTCTCCAGCAGCAACCTCTGCTGCGGATCCATCGCCAGCGCCTCACGCGGCGAGATCCCGAAGAACCCGGCGTCGAACTCAGCGGCGTCGTAGAGGAAGCCGCCCTGCCGGGTGTACGTCGAACCGGCGCGGTCCGGGTCGGAGTCGTACAGCGCGTCCGTGTCCCAGCCACGGTCGGCCGGGAACTCCCCGAGCCCGTCGACGCCGTCCGCGACGAGCTGCCACAGGTCCTCAGGGGTTCGGACACCGCCCGGAAAGCGGCAGCTCATCGCCACGATCGCGATGGGCTCGTCGTCGGCCGGCGCCCCGCTCGGTGCGTCGGTCCCGGCCTGGGCGTCCCGTACGTCGCCGACGAGTTCGCCGTACAGATACTCGGCGGTCGCCAGCGGCGAGGGGTGGTCGAAGACCAGGGTCGCCGGCAGGGTGAGGCCGGTGGCGGCGCCCAGGCGGTTGCGGAACTCCACCGAGGTCAGGGAGTCGAAGCCCAGCTCCTTGAAGGCGCGCTCGGCGCCCACGGCCTCGGGCCCGCTGTGGCCGAGTACCGCGGCGGCCTGCGTGCGTACGAGGTCGCGCAGGGTGCGCTCGGCCTCCTCGCGTGACATGGCGGACAGCCGGCGGCTCAGTTCGGGGCCGTCGGGATGGTCGGTGGCGGCGGCCGACCTCATGTGAAGGGCGGCCTCGGACTCCGGCAGTTCGTCGAACAGCGTGCTCGGCCGGGCAGCCGTGAAACCCTTCAGGAACCGGTCCCACATCACGTCCGCGATGACGAGTGTGGCGTCCCGGTCCTGCCCTTCCTGTTCTGCTCGGCCTCGCCCCACGGCATGCCGCAGGGCCGCCACGGCCCGTGAGGCGTCCATGGCCGGCAAGCCCGCCTGGCGCATGCGTGCCTCGGCGTCGTCATCGGCCTGCGTCGCCGCCATTCCGCTGCCCGCCCATGGCCCCCAGGCCAGCGACACAGCGGGCAGTCCCAGCGCCTGCCGCTGCTCGGCGAGCGCGTCCAGACAGGCGTTCGCGGCGGCGTAGTTGGCCTGCCCAGGCGCTCCGACGGTGCCGGTGAGCGACGAGAACAGCACGAACGCCGACAGGTTCTCGTCGTCCTTCGTCAGCTCGTGCAGGTTCAGCGCCGCCCGCACCTTGGCCCGGAAGACGGTGGCGAACCGCTCGGCACTCATGGCGTCCAGCACACCGTCGTCGAGAACACCGGCCGTGTGGAACACACCCGTCAGCGGAGCGTCCTCAGCAATCACCGCCAGGACTTCAGCCAGCGCCTCCCGATCGGCCACATCACAGGCCGCCACGGTGACCCGCGCCCCCAACTCCTCCAACTCCGCCACAAGTTCCGCAGCACCAGGAGCGTCCGGACCACGACGACTCGTCAGTACGACGTGCTCGGCACCCTCACGCGCAAGCCACCGCGCCACATGCCCACCCAGAGCACCCGTACCACCCGTGACCAGCACACTCCCCCGCGGCGACCAGACCGACTCCCCGACACCGGGAGACACCCGCACCAAGCGCCGTACGAACACCCCCGACCCACGTACCGCGACCTGGTCCTCACCCGACGGCGACACCAGGACCTGGCCCAGCCGGGCCATCGCCCTGCCGTCCGGCACCTCGGGCAGGTCGACGAGACCGCCCCACCGCTCCGGGCACTCCAGCGCGGCCACCCGGCCCAGACCCCACACGCCCGCGCCCGTCACATCGACCGGCCCGTCGGACCGGTCCACGGACACCGCACCGCGCGTCGACACCCACAGCGGCGCGCCGATCCCGGCATCGCCGAGCGCCTGGATCAGGGCGAGCGTGCGTGAAATGCCCTCCGGAACGGATGCGGACGGGCCGAAGGGTGCGGCTGCCAGCAGGGCCAGCACTCCGGAGACCGGCGCGTCGGCCACGGTGGCGGCCAGGAGGTTCCGTAGTTCGTCGCGGTCGG
Source organism: Streptomyces sp. NBC_00076 (assembly GCF_045041235.1). Classification (NCBI taxonomy): domain Bacteria; kingdom Bacillati; phylum Actinomycetota; class Actinomycetes; order Kitasatosporales; family Streptomycetaceae; genus Streptomyces; species Streptomyces sp. NBC_00076. Next base: position 7,757,771 of record NZ_CP108242.1, on the reverse strand, counting down.
CGTGCACGGCGTCGACGTGCAGCACTTCGGTCTGTGCTCCGCTGTCCCGCAGGGCTCGCACGCACGCGTCGGTCCACGGCAGGGCGGCCTCCTCGGCGGGTGCGACGACCAGCCAGGTGCCGGTGTGGCGTACGGGAGCCTGCCTGCCGAGCGGCTGCCACGTGGCGCGGTACCGCCACGAGTCCAGCACGGACTGGTCGTGCCGCCGCTGCCGCCATGCGTTCAGGGCCGGCATCACGGACCGGAACGGGGCCTCCTCGTCGACCCCCAGCGCGTTGGTGAGCGCGTCCAGGTCCGCGCTCTCCACCGCCTTCCAGAATCCCTCGTCGATCGGCTCGGCCCCACCGCCCACGGCGGTCTGCTTCAGCGGGTTGAGCCAGTAGCTCCGGTGCTGGAAGGCGTAGGTGGGCAGGTCCACCTGGCGGCGGGCCTCGGCCGGGGTGAACAGCGGGGCCCAGTCGACCGTGATCCCACGGACATACGCCTGGGCCAGGGCGGTCAGGAACGTGCCGGGTTCCGGACGGTCCTTGCGCAGGGTGGGGATCAGGCCCGCCTGCGCCTCAGGCGTCGTCAGGGTCTCGTGGGCCATCGCGGTCAGGACCGCGTCCGGGCCCAGCTCGACGACGGTCGTGACGCCGTACTCGGTCAAAGCCCCGATGCCGTCGTGGAAGCGGACCGCCTCACGGACGTGCCGCACCCAGTACCCCGGGTCCTGAAGCTCCTCCGCCGTGGCCATACGGCCGGTCAGGTTCGACACGACCGGCAGACTCGGCGCCTCGTAGGTGAGCCTCTCGGCGACCTTCCGGAAGTCATCCAGCATCGGCTCCATCAACGGCGAGTGGAACGCGTGCGAGACCCGCAGCCACCGCGTCTTACGGCCCTCAGCCTTGAAGGTTTCCGCGAGGGCCTCCAGGGCGGCACGGTCACCGGACAGGACCACCTGCGACGGCCCGTTCACCGCCGCCACACCCACCGCGCCTTCCAGCAAAGGCGCTACATCCTCCTCAGCGGCCTGCACCGCGAGCATGGCGCCACCCTCAGGCAACGCCTGCATCAACCGGCCCCGGGCCGCCACCAGCCGCACCGCATCCTGAAGCGACCACAGCCCCGCCACATAAGCCGCCACCAGCTCACCGACCGAGTGCCCACCGAGAACCTCCGGCCGCAACCCGAACGACTCCGCAAGCCGAAACAGCGCCACCTCGACCGCGAACAACGCCGGCTGCGCGTACCCGGTCTGCTCCAGTGCATCGGCGTCCTCGCCGAACAACACCTCGGCCAACGGCCGCTCCAGCAACGAATCGAAGTGGGCGCAGACCTCATCCAGCGCATCCGCGAACACCGGGAAGGCGTCGTACAGCTCCCGCCCCATGCCCGGCCGCTGACTGCCCTGCCCGGTGAACAACACCCCGAGCCGACCCTCAGCCACCGCGCCGGAGATCACCGGACCGCCCAGCAGGTCCTCACGACCGCGCCCGAGCATCACCGCCCGGTGCTCCAGCACCGCCCGCCCGGACAACAACGACCACCCCACGTCACCGACATCGAGGTCGTCACGCGAGCCGACGTAGTCCCGCAGCCGCTCCACCTGAGCCTGCAACGCCTGCGCATCACGCGCGGACACCAGCCACGGCACCACGCCCGTCGGAGCGGGCGCCGAAGCAGGCTCCTCCACGGCCGGCGCCTGCTCCAGAACCACATGCGCGTTCGTCCCGCTCACACCGAACGACGACACACCCGCCCGACGCGGCACGTCCGCCCGCTCAGACCACTCCCGAGCCTCCGTCAGCAGCTCAACCGCACCAGCCGACCAGTCCACATGCGAACTCGGCGCATCCACATGCAGCGTCCGCGGCAACACACCCTGCCGCATCGCCATCACCATCTTGATCACACCGGCCACACCCGCGGCAGCCTGCGTATGCCCGATGTTCGACTTCACCGACCCCAGCCACAACGGCCGCTCCTCCGACCGCTCCCGCCCATAGGTCGCGATGAGCGCCTGCGCCTCGATCGGGTCACCCAACGTGGTCCCGGTGCCGTGCGCCTCCACCACGTCCACATCACCCGACGCCAGCCCCGCGTTCGCCAGCGCAGCCCGGATCACCCGCTGCTGCGACGGCCCATTGGGAGCCGTCAGACCACTACTGGCCCCGTCCTGATTGACGGCCGAACCCCGCACCACCGCCAGGACCTGATGTCCGTTGCGCCTGGCATCCGACAGCCGCTCCAGGAGCAGCAGACCGACACCCTCACCCCACCCCGTGCCGTCCGCAGCCTCCGCGAACGGCTTGCAACGGCCGTCCGCCGCCAGCCCCCGCTGCCGGCTGAACTCCACGAAGGTGTCCGGCGTGGACATCACGGTCACACCGCCCGCGAGCGCCAGCTCGCATTCGCCGCGTCGCAGTGCGTGGGCCGCCAGGTGGAGAGCGACGAGGGAGGACGAGCAGGCCGTGTCGATCGTCACCGCCGGGCCTTCGAGGCCGAAGGTGTAGGCGACGCGGCCGGAGGCGATGCTTCCGGCGCTGCCGTTGCCGAGGTAGCCCTCGAACTCCTCCAGTCCCTCGGGGTTGCTGAGGATGCGGTTGCCGTAGTCGCCGTACATGACGCCGACGTAGACGCCCGTGCGGCTGCCGCGCAGCGTGGTCGGGTCGATGCCGGCCCGCTCGAACGCCTCCCACGAGGTCTCCAGGAGCAACCGCTGCTGGGGGTCGATGGCCAGCGCCTCACGGGGCGAGATTTCGAAGAAGTCCGGGTCGAAGTCCGCGGCGTCGTGCAGGAAGCCGCCCTCACGGGCGTAGCTCGTGCCGGGGCGGTCCGGGTCCGGGTCGTAGAGGGAGGCGGTGTCCCAGCCACGGTCCTGGGGGAAGGGGGAGATCGCGTCGGCGCCCTCGGCGACGAGCTGCCACAGGTCCTCCGGGCCGGCGACGCCGCCGGGGTAGCGGCAGCTCATCGCGACGATCGCGACGGATTCGTGGTTCGCGGACTCGGCCTCCTGCAGGCGCTGCCGGGTCTGGTGCAGATCCGCGGTGACCCGCTTCAGGTACTCACGGAGTTTCTGCTCGTTCGCCATTCGGTGCGACCCCTTCAACGCAAACAGTCGACCCGGACCTTGACACCTATTTTCGTGAGGAGAGAGCAGGGCGAACAACCCCTACCCTCCCCCTAGGTACCCCTATTAATTCCAGATAAATTCCAGTCATTAAACGCCGAGTTCATTGTCGATGAAGTCGAACATATCGTCGTCATCGGCTTCTTCCAGTTTCACCGCGATGGATGCCGCGGCGAGCTCGCCCTCGCCGTCCAGCCGGAGGAGGAGCGCCCGCAGCCGGCCCCGTACGGCCGTACGGTGATCGTCACCCAACGCCCCCGCCGCCAAGGCCGCTTCTAGGCCGTCCAGCTCCGCGACCACGCCACCGGGCCGCGGTCCGGCGGCCGTCACCACCCCTGCTTCCGATTCGCCACCGCCCCGGGGGAGGTTTTCGTCGAGATAGTCGGCGAGTGCCGCAGGGGACGGATAGTCGAATATGAGAGTAGCCGGGAGGCGCATTCCGGAGAGGGAATTCATCCGGTTCCTCAGTTCCACGGCGGTGAGCGAGTCGAAGCCGAGTTCCAGGAATCCCCGGGTGGCGCCGACCGCCACGATTCCGGAATGCCCGAGTACTGCGGCGACATTCTCGCGGACTTCTTCCAGCAGTGCCCGCCTGCGTTCCTCCGCGTCGAGCCCGGCGACCTTCCTGACGAGGACGGGAACGCCGCTCTCACCGGCCGTCGTCGCCGCGTCCCCGTGCCGTACGGCGGCCCGCCGTACGGGCACCCGCACCAGGTCCGCGAACACGGGCTGGAGTCCGCCCGTTCCGGCCGCGGCGCGCAGGGACGCCGCGGCCAGGCGCATGGGGACGAGGACGGCGGGGGTGTCCCCGGACGGCGGCAGGGTCATGACCGCGTCCAGCAGGGCGAGCCCTTCCTCGGAGGTGAGCGCGGCCACCCCGCCGCGCTCCATGCGGCTCAGGTCCCCGCCACTCAACTTCCCCGTCATCTCGCTGCTCTGCGCCCACAGGCCCCAGGCCAGGGACACCGCCGGCAGGCCCCGCGCACGGCGGTGCGCGGCGAGGGCGTCCAGGAAGGCGTTGGCCGCCGCGTAGTTGCCCTGCCCCGGGCTGCCGAGGACGCCGGCCGCCGAGGAGAAGAGGACGAACGCGGACAGGTCACGGTCGGCCGTCAGTTCGTGCAGATGGAGCGCCGCGCGTGCCTTCGGCTGCCATACGGTGTCCAGGCGCTCGGGGGTCAGCGAGGTGACCACGCCGTCGTCGAGGACACCGGCAACATGGACGACCGCCGACAGGTCGCCGACACCGTCGAGCAGGCCGGCCAGCGCGGCGCGATCGGCCACGTCACAGGCGGCGACCGTCACGCGCGCACCGCGCTCCACCAGCTCCGCGCGGACATCGTCGGCGCCCGGGGCGTCCTCACCCCTGCGCGACACGAGCAGTAGATCGCGTACGCCGTGCCGCTCGACCAGATGCCGCACCACCAGTCGGCCGAGCCCGCCGAATGCGCCGGTCACCAGGACGGTGCCCGCACCCCATGCTCCGGCACCGGCGGAATCCGGTGCGCTGCCGTCCGCACCACCCACCAGGTCCGGCGCACCGCTTTCCGACGTCGATACGCCGACCCGTGCCAGCCTGGGCACCCGTACGACTCCGCCGCGCACGGCCGCCTCCGGTTCACCGGACGCCAGCGCCACCGCCACCGGTGGCTCCATCGCCGCCCCTGGCTCCTCGACGTCGAGGAGGACGAAGCGGCCCGGATGCTCGGCCTGCGCCGACCGCACCAGACCCCAGACCGCCGCGGCCGCCGGATCGGGCACCGTGGTCCCGGCCGCCACCGCGCCCGACGTCACGACCGCGAGCCGGGCGGAGCCGAACCGCTCGTCCGCCAGCCACGCCTGGACGACCCGCAGCACCTCACCGATCCCGGGGGCGCCCTCGTCCGGCGCCCACAGCACCGTCCCGGGCACTTCGGCCCCCTCCGCCACGGCCGCGGCCAGCGACGCGAGATCGGGGTAGTGCTCCGCACCGGCCGCAACGACGGAACCGGGCACGGCAGCCCCCGCCCCTACGACCGCCAGGTCGCCCCGGGCCCAGCCTCGCGTCGACGCCTGGGCCACACCCTCAGCCGGCTCCCGCCACTCCACCTGGAACAGCGAGTCACCGACCGAGCCGCCGCCCAGCTGCTCCGCCGACACCGGCCGGGACACCAGCGACTCCACGGACGCGATCGGTCGCCCGGCCCTGTCGGCCAGGCTCAGCGACACGGCATCCGCCCCGGCGGCGACCATCCGCACCCTGACCTCCGCGGCACCCACGGCGTGCAGCGCGATCCCGGACCACGAGAACGGCAGCCCCAGCCCCGCCCCGTCACCGTCCCCACGGCCCGGCAGCAGGACCGTCGTGTGCAGGGCCGCGTCCAGGACGGCCGGGTGCAGACCGAAGGCGCCGGCCTCCTCCCGGAACTCCTCGGGCAGTACGACCTCGGCGAACAGCTCCTCACCGCGCCGCCACGCCGACCGCAGCCCCTGGAAGACCGGCCCGTAGCCGTACCCCGTCTCCGCCAGCCGCTCGTACAGCGCCGCGCCCTCGACGACCGGTTCCGCCCCGGCCGGCGGCCATTCGGCCTGTGCCCAAGACACCACCGGCTCGGCGCCCGCGGCGGCCAGGAAACCCGTCGCATGACGCGTCCACGCCCCCCCGATCGCCTTCTCGTCCCGCGAGTGAATACTCACCGCGTGCCGCCCGGTCTCGTCCCGGGCCCCGACGGTGACCTGCACCCGCACCCCGCCCTGGTCCGGCAGTACCAGCGGAGCCTGCAACGTCAGCTCCTCCACCAGCCCACACCCGACCTCGTCCCCGGCCCGCACCGCGAGCTCGACGAACGCCGTCCCCGGCAGCACGACCCGCCCGGCCACCGCGTGATCCGCCAGCCACGGGTGCGTCTGCACCGACAGCCGCCCCGTGAACAGGAACCCGTCCGCGTCGGCCAACGCGACAGCGGCCCCCAGCAGCGGGTGCCCGGCGGCCTCCAGACCGGTCGCGGTCACGTCGCCTGCGACGGCCAGGGCGGGGCGGGGCCAGAAGCGGTCGCGTTGGAAGGGGTAGGTGGGCAGATCGATGCGGCGGCGGGCCTCGGTGGGGGCGAGGAGCGGGGTCCAGTCGACGGTCGCGCCTCGGACGTGGGCCTGGGCCAGGGCGGCCAGGAAAGCGTCCGGTTCCGGACGGTCCTTGCGCAGCGAGGCGATCAGACCCGCCTGGGCTTCGGGGGTGGTGAGGGTGTCGTGAGCCATCGCAGTCAGCACCGCGTCCGGACCCAGCTCGACGACGGTCGTGACGTTCTCTCCCACCAATGTGGTCAGACCGTCGTGGAAGCGGACCGCCTCACGGACGTGCCGCACCCAGTACCCCGGGTCCTGAAGCTCCTCCGCCGTGGCCATACGACCCGTCAGATTCGACACGACCGACAGACTCGGCGCCTCGTAGGCGAGCCCCTCGGCCACCTGCCGGAAGTCATCCAGCATCGGCTCCATCAACGGCGAGTGGAACGCGTGCGAGACCCGCAGCCACCGCGTCTTACGACCCTCAGACGCGAAGGTTTCCGCGAGAGCCTCCAGGGCGGCACGGTCACCGGACAGGACCACCTGCGACGGCCCGTTCACCGCCGCCACACCCACCGCACCTTCCAGCAAAGGCGCTACATCCTCCTCGGCAGCCTGCACCGCGAGCATGGCGCCACCCTCAGGCAACGCCTGCATCAACCGGCCCCGGGCCGCCACCAGCCGCACCGCATCCTGAAGCGACCACAACCCCGCCACATAAGCCGCCACCAGCTCACCCACCGAGTGCCCACCAAGAACCTCCGGCCGCAACCCGAACGACTCCGCAAGCCGAAACAGCGCCACCTCGACCGCGAACAACGCCGGCTGCGCGTACCCGGTCTGCTCCAACGCCTCAGCCTCAGAGCCGAACAACACCTCGGCCAACGGCCGCTCCAGCAACGGATCGAAGTGCGCACACACCTCATCCAGCGCATCCGCGAAAACGGGAAACGTCTGGTACAGCTCCCGCCCCATGCCCGGCCGCTGACTGCCCTGCCCGGTGAACAACACCCCGAGCCGACCCTCGACCACCGACCCGGAGATCACCGGACCGCCCAGCAGGTCCTCGCGACCGCGCCCGAGAATTACGGCCCGGTGCTCCAGCACCGCCCGCCCGGACAACAACGACCACCCCACGTCACCGACATCGAGGTCGTCACGCGAGCCGACGTAAACCCGCAGCCGCTCCACCTGAGCCGACAACGCCTGCGCATCACGCGCGGACACCACCCACGGCACCACGCCCGTCGGAGCGGGCGCCGAAGCAGGCTCCTCCACGGCCGGCGCCTGCTCCAGAACCACATGCGCGTTCGTCCCGCTCACACCGAACGACGACACACCAGCCCGACGCGGCACGTCCGCCCGCTCAGACCACTCCCGAGCCTCCGTCAGCAGCTCAACCGCACCCGCCGACCAGTCCACATGCGAACTCGGCGCATCCACATGCAGCGTCCGCGGCAACACACCCTGCCGCATCGCCATCACCATCTTGATCACACCGGCCACACCCGCGGCAGCCTGCGTATGCCCGATGTTCGACTTCACCGACCCCAGCCACAACGGCCGATCCTCCGACCGACCCCGCCCGTACGTGGCCAGCAACGCCTGCGCCTCGATCGGGTCACCCAACGTCGTACCAGTCCCGTGTCCTTCCACCACGTCGACCTGCTCGGGTGCGAGCCGGGCGTTGGCGAGCGCAGCCCGGATCACCCGCTGCTGCGACGGCCCATTGGGAGCCGTCAGACCATTGCTCGCCCCGTCCTGATTGACGGCCGAACCCCGCACCACCGCCAGGACCGTGTGGCCCTTCTTCCGCGCATCCGAGAGCCGCTCCAAAAGCAGCAGACCGACACCCTCACCCCACCCCGTGCCGTCCGCAGCCTCCGCGAACGCCTTGCACCGCCCGTCCACCGCCAGCCCCCGCTGACGACTGAACTCCACGAACGTCTCCGGGGACGACATCACCGTCACCCCACCGGCAACCGCGAGTTCACACTCGCCCTGCCGCAACGCCTGCGCCGCCAGATGCAACGCGACCAGCGACGACGAGCACGCCGTGTCCACCGTCACCGCCGGCCCCTCGAAACCGAACACGTACGACAGCCGCCCGGACACGACACTCGCCGCGTTGCCGGTACCGGAGTAGCCCTCGCCACGGTCGGCGGCGTTGCGCAGTACGTCCTCGTAATCCTGGCCGTTGGTCCCGGAGAAGACGCCGGTGCGGCTGCCGCGCAACGTTGTGGGGTCGATGCCGGCCCGCTCGAACAGCTCCCAGCCCGTCTCCAGCAGCAACCTCTGCTGCGGATCCATCGCCAGCGCCTCACGCGGCGAGATCCCGAAGAACCCGGCGTCGAACTCGTCGGCGTCGTAGAGGAATGCGCCCTGCCGAACATAGCTGGTGCCGGGGTGGTCGGGGTCCGGATGGTAGAGCGTGTCGACGTTCCAGCCCCGGTCCTCGGGCATGTCGCCGATCGCGTCCCAGCCCTCGCTCAGGAGCCGCCACAAGTCGTCCGGGGAGCGCACGTCGCCCGGGAACCGGCAGCTCATCGACACGATCGCGATCGGGTCGTCGTCGGCCGCGGGCGAGCCGTGCGAAGCGGCGGACGGGTCGTCGTCGTGCTGGGTACCGAGCAACTCGTCGCGCAGGTGGTCTGCGAGCGCGGCCGGTGTCGGGTGGTCGAAGACGAGGGTGGCGGGCAGGCGCAGCCCGGTGGCTGCCTCGAGGAGGTTGCGCAGCTCGACCGCGGTGAGCGAGTCGAAGCCGAGGTCCTTGAAGGGCCGGGTGACGTCCAGGGTCCTGGACTGCGGATAGCCCAGCGCCGTGGCCGTGCGGGTGCGCACGAGGGTGAGGAGTTCCCTTGCGCGCTCCGCCGCCGGAAGGGCCGCCAGGCGGTCGGCGAAGGACGACGGGGAGGTGGCCGCGTCCGTGCCGGTGCGTTCGGCGGCGGGGCGGCGGGCCTCGGGAAGTTCGTCGAACAGGTGGCACGGCCGGGCCGTGCCGTAGCCCGGCGCGCAGCGCTCCCACTCCACGTCGGCGACCGTCACGGCCGGCGCGCCCACGGTCACGGCCCTCGCCATCGCGGCGACGGCCGGCTCGGGGGCCATCAGGGGCATACCGCTCTCCCGCGCCCTGCGCTCCACCACCCCGCCGTCCACGGCCATACCGCCCTCCGCCCACGGCCCCCAGGCCAGCGACACGGCGGGCAGACCGAGTGACTGCCGGTGGGCCGCGAAGGCGTCCAGGTACGCGTTCGCCGCCGAGTAGTTGCCCTGTCCCGCGACACCGAGCGAGCCCGCGACGGAGGAGAAGAGCACGAACGCCGACAGGTTCTCGTTCTCACGCGTCACCTCGTGCAGGTTCTGGGCCGCCTGCACCTTGGGCCGGAACACGGTGGCGAACCGCTCGGCCGTCATTCCGTCCAGTACGCCGTCGTCGAGAACACCGGCCGTGTGATACACACCGGTGAGCGGGACGTCCGCGGGGATCGCCGCCAAAAGTTCGGCCAGTGCCTCCCGATCGGCCACATCACAGGCCGCCACAGTGACGCGGGCACCCAACTCCTCCAACTCCGCGGTGAGTTCCCCAGCACCGGGCGCCTCCGGACCCCGACGGCTCGTCAGTACGACGTGCTCGGCACCCTCACGCACCAGCCACCGCGCGACATGCGCTCCCAGAGCACCCGTACCACCCGTCACCAGCACACTGCCCCGCGGCGACCACACCTCATCACCCGACACGGCACCGAGCGGCGCACGCACCAGACGCCGCACGAACACCCCCGACCCACGCACCGCCACCTGATCCTCACCGGCCGCCGCGCCGAGCACGTCCGCCAGCCGCTTTCGGGCACGCTCGTCCGGCTCGGCCGGCAGATCGACGAGGCCGCCCCACAGCCGGGGCTGCTCCAGAGCCGCCACCCGACCCATGCCCCACACGGCAGCCTGCGACGGCGCGGTCAGCCGATCCGAGCGGCCCGTGGACACCGCACCGCTCGTGGCGACCCACAAGGGAACCTCGACATCGACGTCCACCAGCGCCTGGACGAGAGCGAGCACGCCTTCCAGACCGACCGCCACGGCCGGATGCGCGGCACTCGCGAAGTCGTCGAGGGCGAGCAGCGCCAGCACGCCCCGAGGGCTCGCCTCACCGCCCCCCTCCCTGATCAGCTCCCGTACGCGCCGAGCCAGCGCCCCCCGCTCCAGCTCCTCGCCGGCGACCGGTATCCGGCGCACCCGAGCGCCCCGTTCCTCAAGCGCGGCGACCGCCGCCGCGGCCCACGGGTGACGCTCCCCGTCCTCCGATACGACCACCCACCACGTGCCCGTGAACGCCGCCGGAGCGAGCTCCGTCCACGGCTTCCACGACTCCTGGTACAGCCACCGCTCGACGGCCGCATCCTGCCGCCGCTGCCGACGCCAGGAGGACAGCACCGGCACGAGCTCGTCCAGCGCCGTGTCACTCCCCTCCGCGCCCAACTCGGCCGCCAGGCCCGCCAGATCCCCTTCCTCGACCGCCTTCCAGAACCGCGCCTCCCCTTCGTCGGCCGAGGTGAGCGACACCGGGGCCGAGGGAGTGTCCTCCAGCCAGTAGCGGTGGTGCTGGAAGGGGTAGGTGGGGAGGTCGACTCGGCGCCGGGTGTCGGTGGGCGTGAAGAGGGGCGCCCAGTCGACGGTCGAACCTCGCACGAACGCCTGCGCCAGAGCCCTGAGGAAGGTGTCGGCCTCGGGACGGTCCTTGCGCAGGGCGGCGATCAGACCCGCCTGGGCTTCGGGGGTGGTGAGGGTGTCGTGGGCCATCGCGGTCAGCACCGCGTCCGGGCCCAGCTCGACGACGGTCGTGACACCGTCGGCCGCCAGGGTGGTCAGACCGTCGTGAAAGCGGACCGCCTCACGGACGTGCCGCACCCAGTACCCCGGGTCCTGAAGCTCCTCCGCCGTGGCCATACGACCCGTCAGATTCGACACGACCGGCAGACTCGGCGCCTCGTAGGCGAGCCCCTCGGCCACCTGCCGGAAGTCATCCAGCATCGGCTCCATCAACGGCGAGTGGAACGCATGCGAGACCCGCAGCCACCGCGTCTTACGACCCTCAGCCTTGAAGGTTTCCGCGAGAGCCTCCAGGGCGGCACGGTCACCGGACAGGACCACCTGCGACGGCCCGTTCACCGCCGCCACACCCACCGCACCTTCCAGCAAAGGCGCTACATCCTCCTCAGCAGCCTGCACCGCGAGCATGGCGCCACCCTCAGGCAACGCCTGCATCAACCGGCCCCGGGCCGCCACCAGCCGCACCGCATCCTGAAGCGACCACAACCCCGCCACATAAGCCGCCACCAGCTCACCCACCGAGTGCCCACCAAGAACCTCCGGCCGCAACCCGAACGACTCCGCAAGCCGAAACAGCGCCACCTCGACCGCGAACAACGCCGGCTGCGCGTACCCGGTCTGCTCCAGTGCATCGGCGTCCTCGCCGAACAACACCTCGGCCAACGGCCGCTCCAGCAACAGATCGAAGTGCGCACACACCTCATCCAGCGCATCCGCGAACACCGGGAAAGCGTCGTACAACTCCCGCCCCATCCCCAGCCGCTGACTGCCCTGCCCGGTGAACAACACCCCGAGCCGACCCTCGACCACCGACCCGGAGATCACCGGACCGCCCAGCAGGTCCTCGCGACCGCGCCCGAGAATTACGGCCCGGTGCTCCAGCACCGCCCGCCCGGACAACAACGACCACCCCACGTCACCGACATCGAGGTCGTCACGCGAGCCGACGTAAACCCGCAGCCGCTCCACCTGAGCCGACAACGCCTGCGCATCACGCGCGGACACCACCCACGGCACGAAGTCCGTCGGCAGCGGGGCCGAGACAGCCTGCACGGGCGCCTCTTCCTCGGCCGGCGCCTGCTCGACGATCACATGCGCGTTCGTCCCGCTCACACCGAACGACGACACACCCGCCCGACGCGGCACGTCCGCCCGCTCAGACCACTCCCGAGCCTCGGCCAGCAGCTCAACCGCACCAGCCGACCAGTCCACATGCGAACTCGGCGCATCCACATGCAGCGTCCGCGGCAACACACCCTGCCGCATCGCCATCACCATCTTGATCACACCGGCCACACCCGCGGCAGCCTGCGTATGCCCGATGTTCGACTTCACCGACCCCAGCCACAACGGCCGATCCTCCGACCGCTCCCGCCCATAGGTCGCAATGAGCGCCTGCGCCTCGATCGGGTCACCCAACGTCGTACCAGTCCCGTGCGCCTCCACCACGTCCACATCACCCGACGCCAGCCCCGCGTTCGCCAGCGCAGCCCGGATCACCCGCTGCTGGGAGGGGCCGTTGGGCGCTGTGAGGCCGTTGCTGGCGCCGTCCTGGTTCACGGCCGAGCCGCGGACGACCGCCAGCACCGGATGCCCATGGCGCCGGGCGTCGGAGAGCCGCTCCAGGAGCAACAGGCCGACACCCTCACCCCACCCCGTGCCGTCCGCAGCCTCCGCGAACGCCTTGCACCGCCCGTCCACCGCCAGCCCCCGCTGACGACTGAACTCCACGAACGTCTCCGGGGACGACATCACCGTCACCCCACCGGCAACCGCGAGTTCACACTCTCCCTGCCGCAACGCCTGCGCCGCCAGATGCAACGCGACCAGCGACGACGAGCACGCCGTGTCCACCGTCACCGCCGGCCCCTCCAGCCCGAACGCATACGACAGCCGCCCGGACATCACGCTGACCGCGTTGCCGGTCAGTACGTGGCCCTCGATGTCCTGCGGGACGGAGTTCAGGCGGGAGACGTAGTCCTCCCCGTTGGAGCCGACGAAGACTCCGCCACGGCTGCCGCGCAGGCTCAGGGGGGCGATGCCGGCCCGCTCGAACAGCTCCCAGCCCGTCTCCAGCAGCAACCTCTGCTGCGGATCCATCGCCAGCGCCTCACGCGGCGAGATCCCGAAGAAGTCCGCGTCGAAGTCGCCCGCGTCGTAGAGGAAGCCGCCCTCGCGGACGTACGTCGTGCCGGGGTGGTCGGGGTCCGGGTGGTACAGGGTGTCGATGTTCCAGCCCCGGTCGGCCGGGAGGTCGCCCATGGCGTCCCGGCCCTCGGCGACCAGGCGCCACAGGTCCTCGGGCGACCGTACGTCACCGGGGAACCGGCAGCTCATCGCCACGATGGCGATCGCGTCGGAGTCGCCGGGACCGCTCGTTCCGGGCATGTCCGAGACGTCCCGGACGGCCAGGCTGCCGCGCGTCTGACCGGTCCCGGCCCGCTCTCCGAAGGCCTCTCGTTCCAAGTGGTCGGCGAGCGCGACGGAGTTCGGGTAGTCGAAGACGAGCGAGGCGGGCAGTCGCAGCCCCGTCGTGGCCTGGACACGGTTGCGCAGCTCCACCGCCGTCAGGGAGTCGAAACCCAATTCACGAAAGGCGCGCTCCGGTTCGACGCGCTCGGGTGAGGCGTGGCCGAGTACGGCCGCGGCGTGCGAGCGGACGAACGCGAGCAGGGCGGTGCGGCGCTCGGCCGGGTCCAGCGCCGCCAGCCGGCCGGCCCAGTCGGAGCCGGGGGCCGGGTGTTCCGGGCGGCCCCGCTGGTCGTCGCGGGCGGCCTCGGTCTGCCGGCGCACTTCGGGCAGCTCGGAGAAGAGGGCGCTGGGACGCGCCGCGACGAATCCGGGCAGGAACGTGTCCCAGTCGACGGCCGCCACGACCTCCGTGGCCGCTCCCGAGGCCACCGCTCTCCACATCGCGGACACCGCGAGTTCGGGGTCCATCGGCGGCATGCCGTCGCGCCGGGCACGATCGGCGCGTACGGCGGTGTCGGCCAGACCGCCGCCGTCCCAGGTTCCCCAGGCGATGGAGGTGGCGGGCAGGCCGTCGGCGCGACGCTGTTCGGCCAGCGCGTCGAGGTAGGTGTTGGCCGCGGCGTAGTTCGCCTGTCCCGCGCTGCCGAAGGCACCGGAGGCCGAGGAGAACAGGACGAACGCGTCGAGGTCCAGCTCGCGTGTCAGCTCGTGCAGTATGGCCGCCGCCTGGGCCTTGGGCCGCAGTACGGCATCCAGCCGCTCGGGCGTGAGCGCGTCGACGATGCCGTCGTCCAGAATGCCCGCGGTGTGCACGACAGCCGTCAGCGCGGCCGGGCCGCCGGCGTCACCGCCGCTCTTCTCACCGACTCCAAGAGACTCGAGCAGCCCGGCAACCGCCCCCCGGTCGGCCAGATCGCAGGCCACGACACTGACCCGCGTCCCCAGCCCCTCCAGCTCGGCCCGGAGTTCATCCGCTCCAGGCGCCTCTGCGCCCCGACGGCTCACCAGGACCAGATGCTCGGCCCCCTCACGCGCCAGCCGCCGGGCCACATGCCCACCCAGCGCCCCCGTACCTCCGGTCACGAGCACGGTCCCGCGCGGCGACCACCCCGTCGCGCCACCGTCCACGGGCAGGGCGCCACCCGATGCCGTATCCCGCACCAACCTCCGGACGTAAACCCCGGAGCCACGAACCGCGAGCTGATCCTCATCGCCCGCACCCGTGAGAACCCCGGCCAGCCGGGCCCCCGCACGCCCGTCAAAGGCCTCCGGCAGATCGATCAGCCCGCCCCACCGATCCGGTCGCTCCAGCGCCACCGCCCGGCCGATCCCCCACACCTGCGCCTGCACCGGCTCCCGCAGCCGATCACTGCGCCCCGTCGACACGGCACCGCACGACACCGCCCACAGCCGGGCTTCGATCCCGGCGTCGTCGAGCCCCTGGATCAACGCCAGGGTGCCGGCCAGCCCGGCGGACACCCTGTCCGGCGAAGCCCCGTCGAGGGCCAGCAGCGACACCACACCCGCGAACTCCGCCCCTGCTTCCTCCACCAACCCCCTCAGCCGTTCAGCCACCACCGCCCGCGTCAACTCACCACGGGTCAACCGCACTTCACACGTCTCGGATCTCGCGTCCCGCAGCGCCTCACCGACCCCGGCGGCCCAGCCATGACCGGCCACCGCCTCGGGCACCACGACCAGCCAGCGCCCCGGCGAGGCGACCGTCGGCAGCCCGCCGCTCAGCGGCTTCCAGGCCACCCGGTACCGCCAGCCGTCCACCACGGCCCGCTCCCGCCGCTGCCGCCGCCAAGCCGACAGTCCCGGCAACACGGCACCCAGCGAGCCCTCGTCGACCTCCCGGAGCGTCGAGGTGAGCTCCTCCAGATCCTCCCGCTCCACGGCTTCCCAGAACCGCGCCTCGACCTCGTCGACGCCGGTCCCGGCACCGGACCCGGCGCCCGCACCGGGTGACGGCTCCGAGAGCCAGTAACGCTCCCGCTGGAACGCGTACGTCGGCAGATCGACCGTCCGGGCCCCCGGGAACAGCGCCTCCCAGTCCAGCTCGGCGCCGCGCACGTGCGCCTCGGCGAGCGAGTTCACGAAGCGCTCCGGCCCGCCGTCACCACGCCGCAGCGTGCCCAGAGCGGCGGCACCGGCGTCGGTTTCGTCGATGGTGGCCTGCACCGGGACGGTAAGCACCGGGTGCGGGCTCATCTCCAGGAACAGGTCGTGTTCCTCGGCCAGCAGACCGCGCGTGGCCTCCTCGAACCGCACCGTGTGCCGCAGGTTGCGGTACCAGTAGTTCGCGTCCATCGGCTCGTCCAGCCACGCCCCGGTCAGCGTCGAGAACAGCGGCACATCGGGCGTCCTCGGCGCGATCGGTGCCAGCACCCGCGCGAGGTGCTCCTCAATCGTCTCCACCTGGGCGGAGTGCGAGGCGTAGTCGACCGGAATGGTGCGCGCCCGGATGTCCCGCTCCTCGCAGTGCGCGACCAGTTCCCGCAACGCCTCCGGCTCACCGGACACCACGACCTGCGCGGGCCCGTTCACGGCGGCGACCTCCACCCGGTCGCCCCACGTCGCCAGCAGCTCCCGCACGTCCGCGACCGGCAGCGGCACCGACACCATCCCGCCCCGGCCGGACAGTTCGACAATGGCCTGGCTGCGCAGGGCGACGACCCAGGCGGCGTCCTCGAGCGACAGCGCGCCCGCGACGCACGCGGCTGCGATCTCGCCCTGGCTGTGCCCGATCACGGCGGCGGGTTCCACGCCGGCCGCCCGCCACAGCGCCGCCAGGGACACCATCACGGAGAACAGCACCGGCTGGACCACGTCCACCCGATCGAAGTTCTCCCCGCCCAGCTCCTCGAACAAGTCCCACTCCACGAACGGGCCCAGCGCCTCGGCGCACTCCCGCATCCGGGCCGCGAACACCGGACTCGCATCCAGCAGCTCGGTCGCCATGCCCGCCCACTGCGACCCCTGCCCGGGGAACACGAAGACAGGTCGTACAGCATCGCCGACGGCCCACCCCGTCACCACCGAGCCCGCGACGGGCTCCCCCTCGGCCAGCCGCTCCAGTCCGGCCACCAGCTCGTCGCGTCCCCGGCCCAGCACCACGCCCCGATGCCCGAACCGCGACCGCGCGACCCCCAACGACCGGGCCACATCGGCCGGCTCGACATCGGCCTCGGCCCGCAGGCGGGCTCGCAGCCGCCCCGCCTGGTCCCGCAGGGCCTCCTGCGACTTCCCCGACAGCACCAGCGGCACCACACCGGGCACCACCGGTTCGGTGGTCACGTCACGCTCGTCCTGCTCCTCGGCCGGCGCCTGCTCCACGATCACGTGCGCGTTGGTCCCGCTCATGCCGAACGACGACACGCCGGCCCGGCGTGGCCGGTCATCCTCCGGCCACTCACGGGCCTCGGTCAGCAGCTCAACGGCCCCGGCCGACCAGTCCACGACCGAGCTCGGCGCGTCCACGTGCAACGTCTGCGGCAGCACCCCGTGCCGCATCGCCATCACCATCTTGATGACACCGGCGACACCGGCGGCGGCCTGCGTGTGCCCGATGTTCGACTTCAACGACCCCAGCCACAGCGGACGCCCCTCAGCCCGCTCCTTCCCATACGTCGCGATGAGAGCCTGCGCCTCGATCGGGTCGCCGAGCCTGGTCCCCGTGCCGTGCGCCTCCACCGCGTCCACGTCACCCGGCGTCAGCCCGGCGTCAGCCAGAGCGGCTCGGACCACCCGGCGCTGCGACGGCCCGTTGGGAGCCGTCAGCCCATTGCTCGCCCCGTCCTGATTGACGGCCGAACCCCGCACCACCGCCAGCACCCGATGCCCGTTCCGCCGCGCGTCGGACAACCGCTCCAAAAGCAGCAGCCCGACACCCTCACCCCACCCGGTGCCGTCCGCAGCCGCGGCGAACGCCTTGCACCGCCCGTCCACCGCCAGCCCCCGCTGCCGGCTGAAGGCCAGGAAGGAGCCGGGAGAGGCCATCACCACGACGCCGCCGGCCAGGGCCAGGGAGCACTCACCCTGGCGCAGGGCCCGTACCGCCAGGTGCAGGGCGACCAGGGACGAGGAGCAGGCCGTGTCGACGGTCATGGCGGGGCCCTGCAGGCCCAGGGTGTAGGCGATGCGGCCGGAGGCGACACTGGCGGCGGTGCCGGTGACGAGGTAGCCCTCCAGACCGTCGGAGGCGTCGTTCAGCCGAGGGCCGTACTCCTGGGTCTCGGCGCCGACGAAGACGCCGGTGTCCGAGTCGCGCAGCGTGGCGGGGTCGATGCCCGCCCGTTCGAACGCCTCCCAGGCGCTCTCCAAGAGCAGTCGCTGCTGGGGTTCCATCGCCAGCGCCTCGCGTGGCGAGAGGCCGAAGAACGCGGCGTCGAACTCGTCGGCGTCGTGCAGGAATCCGCCCTGACGGACGTAGCTGGTGCCGGGGCGGTCGGGGTCTTCGTCGTAGAAGGCGTCGGTGTCCCAGCCGCGGTTCGCGGGGAAGTCGGTGACGGCGTCCACGCCGTCGGCGACCAGGCGCCAGAGGTCTTCGGGTGAGCGTACGTCGCCGGGGAAGCGGCAGCTCATAGCGACGATCGCGATCGGGTCGTCGTCGGCGGGGCGAGCGGCCGTGAGGCCCTGGGCGTCGTCGGTGTCGTCGAGGAGGAGGGCGCGGAGGTGGCGGGCGAGGGTGCCGGTGCTGGGGTGGTCGAAGACGACGGTGACGGGCAGGGCGAGACCGGTGGCCCGCTGGAGCCGGCCATGCAGGTCCACGGCGGTCAGCGAGTCGAGTCCGAGGTCGAGGAAGGGGCGGGTCGCGTCGCCGGTCATGCGGTCGCCGAGGACGGCGGTGACCTGTTCGGCCACAATGGCGCGGAGGATGCGTTCCTGCTGGGCCACGGAGCGTCCGCCGAGCCGCCCTGCGAGTTCCGCCCGCACGTGTGCGGCGCTGCCGTCCGTGGTGGCGTCGCCGTCCCCGGAACGGTCTGCGAATTCCTCGAAGTCGCTCATTGCTTCACTCCGTAGCACGGGACCGAATAACCTCTGAAAAAAGGCCGCACCTGCCCGCTTTCCGGGCAGGGCTCCCCAAAATGCCTACGCAGGCTAACAGCCGGAATCACCGGGGGCGCACCCCTATGAACCCCCTATGCCCGCCCACAGACAGGGGTTCTGCCGTTCTCGGATCGCCTTTAAAGTTATGAGAGTGGATAAGACTATCCGGGTTGCAGAGCTGGTAAAACAGTATTCGCCGAATTCGCGGCGCGTGGTGGACGGTCTCAGTTTCGATGTGCACCGGGGTGAGGTGTTCGGCCTGCTCGGGCCGAACGGCGCCGGAAAGAGCACCACCGTGGGCATGATGACCACCCGCGTTCTGCCGACCTCGGGTCGGATCGAGATCGACGGGGTGGATGTGGTGGCCCGGCCCCGCCAGGCCAAGCGGGTGCTCGCGGTCGTACCGCAGCGCAACAATCTGGACCGGTCGCTGTCGATCCGCCAGAACTTGGTGTTCCACGCCTGCTATCACGGGGTGCCGCGGGCGGAGCGCCGGCTGCGGGCCGACGAACTGCTGGAGCGGATGGGGCTGTCCGACTACCGGAAGGCGAAGGTCGACGACCTGTCGGGCGGTCAGGTGCAGCGGGTGATGATCGCCCGGGCGCTGATCCACCGGCCGAGCGTGCTGTTCCTGGACGAACCGGCCACCGGTCTGGATCCGCAGGCGCGGCTGTTCATGCACGAACGGGTCGCCGAACTCAGCGAGCAGGGCGTGACGGTGGTCCTCACCACGCACGACATGGACGAGGCGGCCAAGCTCTGTGACCGGATCGGCATCGTGGACCGGGGCAGCATGCTGGCCCTGGACACCCCGCGGGGTTTGGGCCGGCTGCTGCCCGAGCACGCGCCGCTGTCGCTGACCGTCGAGTCGCCGCAGGGCCCGGAGCAGGTGGTCAAGCTCCTGTCGGAACTGCCGGACGTGGGGCGGGTCGAGACCGAGGACGGCTCCGCCGCGCACGGTTCCCCGGGCCCGTACCGGTTCCGCGTCCACACCGAGTCCGACCCTGTGCGGGTGCTGCCGTCGGCGCTCGCGGTGCTGACCGGGCAGGACCACAGTGTGATCGACATCGGCATCGGAAGGGCGTCCCTGGAGGACGTCTTTCTCCATCTCACCGGAAAGAGCCTGCGATGAACTCTACGGGCGTACGGCAGGCCCAGACGTTCGGCGCCATCATGTGGCGCGATGTCTTCGTCACCCTGCGCGAGTTCCCCACGTTTGTCGGCCAGGCCGTCATCCAGCCGCTCTCCACGCTGTTCGTGTTCGGTGTGCTGCTGAGCAACGCCGGTTATGTGAAGGGCGACTACAGTTCCGTACTGCTCCCGGGAATTCTCGCCCTCAACGGATTCCTGGGCGGAATGCAGAATACGGCCCTGCCGCTCGTGGTCGACTTCTCGTACACGCGGGAGATCGAGGACCGGCTGCTGTCGCCGATCTCGCTGCGACTGGTGGCGGCGGAGAAGATGGTCTTCGGCGCCGCCTACGGCTTCGTCGCCTCGGCGATCATGACGCCGGTGGGGCTGGCGCTGCTCGGGCTGTCGTGGTCGGCCACCCAGATCGCGGGCGCGCTGATGATCGCCACGCTCGGCGCGCTGGCCGGATCGGCGATCGGGCTGGTGCTCGGCACGTCGGTGCCGAGCGACAAGGTGGACGTGATGTTCACGCTGGTGCTGATGCCGCTGCTGTTCACCGGCTCCACCCAGTTCCCGCTGAGCGCGCTGAACGAGGTGCGCTGGTTCCAGGTGATCTGCGGCGCCAATCCGCTGTCGTACGCCAGTGAGGGCATCCGC
The DNA here is from genome assembly GCF_045041235.1 of Streptomyces sp. NBC_00076. Taxonomy (NCBI): domain Bacteria; kingdom Bacillati; phylum Actinomycetota; class Actinomycetes; order Kitasatosporales; family Streptomycetaceae; genus Streptomyces; species Streptomyces sp. NBC_00076. Next base: position 7,737,481 of record NZ_CP108242.1, on the reverse strand, counting down.
GCGGTCACGGCCGCGGACGGGGAGCACATGCCGCTGACGGTGTCGCTGCTGGTGCTGGTCGGCTCGATCGCGCTCTTCGGCACGCTGGGCATCCGCGGCTTCCTGCGCCGCGCGCAGAGCTGACGGTCCTGCCGGACACCACATGCCTCGGTCCCGGGAGGAGACTCCCGGGACCGAGGCATGTGGGGGGTGTGCGGGGTTCAGTCGTCGGGCAGGTCGACCGGCGCGAGGGCGTGGAAGAGGTCGCCGGGGCCGGGGTTGGACGGCCGGGTCACGCCCCGCAGGTGGTTCATGACGCCCCAGACGGCGTTGAGTCCGGTCGTCACCGCGCCCTCGGCGAATCCCGCGGTCCAGGAGACGTCGTCGCCGGCGAGGAACAGGCCCCGCTGGTGGCCGGGCAGCTCGTCCTGCATGAAGTGGGTGAACAGCCGCCGCTGGTAGCGGTAGTGGCCGGGCAGGTTCGCCTTGAAGGCGCCCATGAAGTGCGGTTCCGTCTCCCAGGTCACCGTGCGCGGGGGCGCGATGATGCGGGAGCGGATGTCGACCTCGGGGTAGATCTCGGACAGCACGTCCAGGACGCTCACCAGCCGCTCCTCGACGGTGAGGGGCGCCATCTTCAGCGAGTCGTCGTTCCAGGTGTACGACAGGCACATCACGCCCGGCCGGTCGGGGCCGTCGTCGAAAAGGTAGACGCCGCGCGGCATGCGGTCGGTGAGGGTCGTGCTCATCACCTCGCGGCCGGTCCGGGGGTCGCGTTCGCGCCAGAAGGGCCGGTCGACGAGGACGAAGAGCTTGGAGGAGCCCATGTAGTGACTGCGTTCCACGGCCGTCCACACCGGCTGCGGAAGCAGGGACGCGGCGCAGCGCACGTTGGTGACGAGCGTGCGTTTGTGGGGCGTGTAGACGACCGCCGGATAGACGGCGGCGGTGCCGTCCATGCCGTGCACGCGGATGCCGTCGGCGGTTCGCTCGATGCCGCGGACCCGGCCGCGCGAAGCGCCGTGGTTCAGGGACTCCAGGGAGGTGCCGGCGGGCCAGTGGGCGAGGTCGTCGGGCCGGTGGGCCCACAGGCCGAGCGGGAGTTGCTGGGAGCCGCCGACGATGAGGCGGTGATCGTCCTCGGCGCCGGTGTAGACGACTCGCAGGATCTCCAGGATGGAGTTGGGGTAGTCGGTGTCCCAGCCGCCCGCACCGAATCCGACCTGGCCGAAGATTTCCCGGTGCCGGAAGGACTGGAAGGTGGGGGCCTGGGCGAGGAAGCCGTGGAACGACTCGTTGTCCAAGTCGCGCACCAGCGGGTTCCAGATGGCTTTGATGGCGGCGGTGTCGCGGCGGCGGATCGCGTCGTTCATCGCGAAGAACTCGGCCTTCTCCTGGAGGGCCTTGTCCCATGCGGCCCCGACCTCCTGGTAGATGTCGGGGAGTTCCTCGGGGCAGCGGGCATAGTGCCGTTCGCCGCCCATGTGGATGACGGTGCTGCCGCTGGCGGAGGACAGCGGGTTGGGGAACGGGCGGGTTTCGAGGCCGACCAGCTCCAAGTAGTGGTTGAAGGCCGTGGCCGAGGACGGGAAGCGCATTGCGCCCAGGTCGGCGGTGGCGTCGGGGCGGCCGTCGAAGGCCGGTGAGCGCATACGGCCACCGATCGGTCCCGCCTCGTAGAGGACGGGCCGCATTCCCAGTCGCATCAGCTCGTAGGCGGTGACCAGACCCGATATTCCCGCGCCTATAACCGCGACTGGAACTCCCCGGTATTCATCGGGTATTCGCCCCAGACCGTCGGGGTGGGACAGCCAGTCGTCGTAGGGGAATGGAAAGTCCGGGCCCAGCATGGTGACGCAATCCGTCGCGGGGCGCAAAGTGCTGTTGAGGGCGACCAACGGGGTTCTCCTCTGCCCGAGTTGAGAGCCGGTCCGGCAGTAGGTCCCTCGATTGTGTCCGCACCCCAGGGTGCGGGGAAACCCCTGACCAACCCTTACGCCCGGGCACCAGCACGTACATGGACATGACCGAAACTCGTCGGTAGACCCGATCAGCGAGTGTGTACGATTCCGCGAACCCGAACCGTATACCTGTCCGAGGCAACGTTGACACTGAGACAGCCGGAAGATGCGCGGTACATGTTGCGGGGTGTACCGGCTACTTTAGTTGCGTCCTATCGGTTCCGAAGACTGTACGAAATCAAGGTGAAACCTGAGAAGATCGGATCCGCAGCCGCGACTTCCCCCGAAACAGGCACACACCCGGCCATCTGCTTGAAAATCGAACATCGCTCGGGCAACGTCAACCACTACTATTGACAGGAGATTCCATGCATTCAGGGGCGGACGGCCGGTGGTTCCCGGTGCACGACCCTCGCCCTGGCAGCGGGTCCGGGCAGGACGCCCGGGAACCGACGGCCGCCCTGGAGGTGCACCACTGGGCGCACGACGGAGCCGACGGGGTGCCGAGCGAGCAGCACACCTTCCGGATTCCGCACCGAGTGTGCGCCGCGGCCGTGTCCGAGGACGGGTCGGCGGCCGCCTTCCTGTCCGGCCTGCTCGAGGGGGACCGCCCGCCGGGCTCCGTGAAGGTCTACGGCGTGGACCCGGCCGAGGACCCGGAGGCGCGCGCGCGGCTGGTGGGCCTCGTGCCCGGCACGGCGCCGCCGCCGGAGACATCGGTCCACGACACCCTCGCGCAGGCCGGCGTCACACACGGCCTGGACGAGGAAACGGCGTACGACCGCGCGGGGCAGCTACTGGACGTGCTGGAGTTGCGGGCCGTCGAGCACGCCGCGACCGGCACCCTGCCGCCCGGCGAGGGCAGCCGGGTGGCGCTGGGCGAGGCCCTGGTGCGCCTGCCCCGGCTGCTGCTGCTGCGCGATGCCTTCGACGGCGTGGACGAGACGTCCGAAGCGATCATCTCCCGCACGCTGAAGTGTTTCTCCGCCTCGACCGGCACCGTGCTGTTCTCCACCGCCTCACCCGAGCTCGCGGACCGGCTGGCCGACCACGTCGTAACGGTACGAGACGGCGAGGTTGTCGCCTCCCACTCCGTGTGATGGTCCGGGACGGATACCACCGCCGCGACGGGTCCGTGCCCTTCCGACCGGTCAACTGGCCATGTCGGCGAACAGCTCGTGCGGCAGGTCCTTGCGCCGCGACACGTTGAGCTTGCGGTAGACCCGGGTGAGGTGCTGTTCAACGGTGGAGACCGTGATGTAGAGCTTCCTGGCGATCTCCCGATTGCTGTGCCCGAAGGACGCCAGCGAGGCCACGCGCCGCTCGGCGTAGGTCAGTTCGTCGGCCACGCCGCCGTCGGATGGGGCCTCCGGTTCACCGCCCGTCTCCTTCTCGCCGCAGGGCAGCAGTTGCTGGGAGCACAACGCCTCCGCCCCGATGTCCCGCGCGATGTGCCAGGCGCGCCGGGCCATCATGCGGGCCTGCCCGAGCTCGTCCAGCGCGTGGTACGACCGGCTCAGCGCGCCCAGCACCCGGACCAGCTCCAACCGGTCCTCACATTCCTCCAGTTCCTCCACCGCCTCGCGCAGCAGGGGATGATGGCGGCGCAGCCCGGACGCCTCGGCCAGCACCCGCAGGGTCAGGGCGCGGGTGCGGGACGGGCCCTGCCGACAGCGGGTGAGCTGTTCCCTGGCGAGCTGTTCGGCCTCGGCATGCCGGCCGGCCCGCAGATGCATCTCGGCGGCGGCCGTCCGCCACGGCAGGAAGCCGGGCTGGTCGATGCCCCAGTGCGTCATGAGGTCGCCGCAGGCGAGGAAGTCCTCCAGGGCAGGCCGGCTGCGGCCCACCGCCGCGTAGAACTGAGCGCGCGCGAAACGCAGTTCGAGGCCGAAGCGGGTCTCCGCAAGATTGTCCGGGACGTGCTGGTCGAGGTGCTCGGCCGCCTGCTCGTACTCCCCCATCGCGGTGTGCGCCGCGATCAGGATGGCCCGCAGGGAGCCGATGGCCACGCCCCAGGTGTGCGGCGGCATCCACATCAGCGCGTTGCCGGCGTGCCGCACGGCGTCCGCGGGGTTGCCCTGCCGGAGCGCCGCCTGGGCCGCCAGCGCGGACAGCGGCGCCTGCCAGCCTGGGATGCCGAGCTTGCCGGCCTCCCGCAGCAGGGTCTCGCTCCAGTGCGCGACCTGCTCCAGCCGGTCGGCGTAGAGCAGGACCTGCAGTGCCTGGAGGAGCGCCTGGACCGTGCAGCCGCGCAGGCGCGTGCCCTCCAGGATGTGCTCGGCTGTGTCCGCGCAGTTCGCGGCCCTGCTGCCGGTCAGAATCGCGGTCAGGGCGGCGCCGGCCCGGCCCACCACGTTCTGATCCGACATGGCCATGACATCATTACTGTCGGGTCGAACGGGGTGGTGCTTTGCCATGTCGAGGTCGAGATGGTCGAGCAGCGCGGGGTAGACGGTGCGCAGCGCGTCCTGGACGCCCACGTCGACGGCGGCCTGGCCCCCGTACGCGCCCTGCGCCTTGCGGATGACGTCCACGGCCGGGCCGAGCCGGCCCTGCAACAGCAAGCTGTGCACCAGCGTGGCCACTTCCTGCTGGGCGAGCCATCCCTCGTCGAACGCGGAGTGCATCGCGCGCAGCGGCGTGCAGACCGCCGACGGCCGTAACCGCCAGGTCAGCCGGGTCAGTTCGGCCAGGATGGCGCTGCGCCGCGGCCCGTTCCCGCAGGAGCGGCCGGCGAGTTGGAGACAGGCGATGCCGAGGGCCACCTCGTCGGCGGTGCGGGCCCGCACGGCGGCCTCCCACAGCACGTCCACGAACTCGGCGTCGACGGCGTCGTCCGCGGCGACGAGGTGCCGTGCCACGACGGCCGCCTCGGTGCCCTCCTGTCTCAGCAGCACGGCGCAGCGGCGGTGCAGCCCGGCACGCTCCTCGCCGGGCAGGTCCTCGAGGACCGCGTCCCGGGCCGCCGGGCTGCGGAACGCCGCGCCGTCCACCAAGCCGATGGCTGCCAGTTCGCGCAGGCACGGCTCGACCGTGCCGGCGTCGAGGTCCAGCAGTCCGGCCAGGGTGTTCAGGTCGGCGCTCTCCTCCAGCACGGCCAGGCCCCGGGCCACGGCTTGCACCGCCGGCTCCGCCCGGTACAGGCAGCTGAGCACCGCCTGCTCGAACGCGGCGCCGGTCACCGGCGCGGCGCGCACCGTGCCGTCGGAGGTGAGGTCGTGGACGAGGGCGCGCACCAGCAGGGGGTTTCCGCCACTGAGGCGGTGGACCTCCGTGGCCAGAGCGTGAGCGTCGCGGCCGTCGAGAGACTGGGCGAGCAGTTCCTCGACCCCTTGTCCGCCGAGCATGGCGAGCGGCACCTGGATCAGTCCCGGGTGGCGCAGCAGCTCGGCGCCGAACAGGGGCCGCGGCGGCCGGTGCGGTGCGGTCCTCTGGGCCAGTACGAACACCACCGGCTTGGTGCGCAGTTCACGCAGGGCGTGCTGCAGGATCTGCAGCGACGCGTTGTCCGCGTACTGGACGTCGTCCACGACGACGACCAGGGGACGCTTCTGCGCCAGGTTCACCAACGGCGTGGTCAGCGACCGCATGGTGCGGGGCCTGACGTGCTCCTCCTGTTCCGAGTCAGGATCGCGCAGCATCGCGGTGAAACGCGCGTCGTCGAGGTGCTTGTCCACCCGCTCCGATTCCTCCGGCGTCAGGTGACTGTCCAGCAGCAGCTGGCCCAGCACCCCCATCGGAGTCCGCCGCTCCGCGCGCAGTCCGGCCGCCTTCAGGACCGTCCAACCCGCCAACTCCGCCCGGTCAACGACGAAGTTGAGCAGTTCGCTCTTCCCTGAGGCCACCGGCCCCGTGACGGCGACAACACGGGACATTGCGCCGTCCATTCCCGACAGTACGTCCTGCAGCAGAGCGAATTCATCAGCCCGCTCGACCAACCTCATCGCTCGATTACCTCCCCGTATGAACCCGCCTCGAATGTCCGCTGTATTCCTATGGCGCAAACTAGCTCAACCGAAGGCAACCGGAACCAGTCTTGCTCCCACCGAGGCGGCTGAATAGTTTCCCCACACGGCTCCCACAAGCTGCAAGGGCCAACATCAACTATGACCGAATCCAGAGGGCAAGGTAGACCCGAAAGAACCCCCGGCCCCGACCAAATCAACCGACCAATGCACCGTTCAACCCTACCGTTCTGCGGACGAATATGCTATGCATGGCCGACCTGCCTCACGGTAAACACTTTCCGTTTACAGCCAAAAACTTACTCCATCGTCAGTTCAAGTCTGGACCAACTGAGCGCGGGCGGGGTTACCGAGAGAAACTTGTGGCCAGGAGACCGAAAGAGCTCGGCCGCCCGACACGTCGCAGCCCCGAAGCCCCCGCCAACGCCACCTTCGCGCCCACCTCGGCGATCTTGCCCAACTCGCGTGCTGATTACGCAGAGCCACAGTCGGCCAAGTGCGGAAGATGACGTTCCGGACTGCCGCGGGTCATCCGTGACCACCGTGGGCGACGGAAATCACACAGCCCCGCACGAAGCCGTCGGCGCACGCGGCGCCCCGCCTGGGCCGGCAGCGCCGTATCCGGCAGTGTGCGGTCGCGATTCGCCGCAGTGGCGCACGCCCTGTACGGCGAATGCATCCGGACTCCGGATCCCCCACGACGGAATGGCCGAAATCCTTGCACCGGAGAGCCACCGCACAATGTACTGACTCTCATTCAATGCCGTTGCAGATCCTCATAAACGCCAGTCAGCGGCGATACCCCGGAAAGAAGGCACGCCGCGGTGAAGTCCGACAAGCTCCCTTAGGGGAGAGCTAGGGGTGGATCCGGAACGTCGCCGGTGGATAGCGTGCGGGTGGAACACAGCGCTGCCGCTCCGGCGCGCAGCGGATTCCCGGACGACTCTCTGAAGAACCGTGACGCTTTCCTGGCGCGGCGGCGGACCGACCGATCCGTGTACTTCCTGGAATGCCTCCCCTTCCTCTCCGGGCGGCCGGCACTCGCGGGAAACCACTTCCGTCCGCGGTCATCCCCGCGCGCAGACCGGAGGACGACCATGCCGATACCACCCACAACGGACTCCCCCACCGAGCCCCGGCCCACCCCCGGCTCCCCTGACGGCGCGAGCGGCGACGCCACCATCGTCATCCCCACCTTCAACGAGGCCGGAAACGTACGAGAGTTGCTCGCCAGACTCACCGCGGCCCTCCCGCCAGAGGACTCCTACAAGATCCTGTTCGTCGACGACAGCACCGACGACACCCCACGGATCGTCGAAGAGGCCGCCGCCGACTGTCCGTTCCCCGTCTCGGTCATCCACCGCGAGGAGGCCACCGGCGGCCTCGGCGGAGCGGTCGTGGAGGGCATGAAGGCCGCCACCACCGACTGGATCCTCGTCATGGACGCCGATCTGCAGCACCCGCCCTCCCTCGTACCCGAGCTGGTCCGCACCGGGAACCGCGCCGGGGCTGACCTCGTGGTCGCCAGCCGGTACGCCCGCGGCGGCAGCAATTCCGGTTTGTCCGGCGGCTACCGCGTCGCCGTGTCCCGCGGCTCCACTCTGCTGGCCAAGTCGCTCTTCCCCACGGCACTGCGCGGCATCAGCGATCCGATGAGCGGCTTCTTCATGATCCGCCGAGGGTTGGTGCACTCCCACGCCGACATCCTGCGGCCCCTGGGCTACAAGATCCTCCTGGAGCTCGCCGTACGGTGCCGCCCGCGCGTCGTCGCCGAGGTGCCGTTCTCCTTCCAGGAACGATTCGCCGGCGAGTCGAAGTCCACCGTGCGCGAAGGGCTGCGCTACCTCTCCCACCTGGTCTCGCTGCGTACGGCGACCCGCACGGCGCGGCTCCTGGCCTTCGGGCTGATCGGCCTGAGCGGATTCCTGCCCAACCTGACCTGCCTGGCCGTCCTGACCGCGCTCGGCATGCACTACGTACCGGCGGAGATCATCGCCAACCAGTTCGGCGTGCTGTGGAACTTCGCCCTGGTCGACCTGCTGCTCTTCCCCGACCGCCGCGGCAACCGGCACTGGGCCGACCGTCTGGGCCGCTTCGCCCTGCTGGCCAACGCGGACCTGGTCCTGCGCGTTCCGCTGATGGCCCTGCTCATCGACGGCGTCCACATGGCGGTCGTACCCGCCACCGCCCTCGCCCTCCTGGCCACGTTCGTCCTGCGGTTCATCGCGACCGAAGCGCTGGTCTACCTCCCGGTCCGTCGCCGTACGACCACACAACACGCAACGACCGCGGAACGCCGCCGGGAGACGGTCCGCTGAGCGGCACACGACACCACGGCGCGGGTCACGGGGAATCGGACGCGTCACCGGCGTGATGCGAACGACAGGCCCTACGCGCGGGTCCATGCCCCGGCGGCCGACGCGCGGCGCCCCGGTCGGTTGGGAATCCGACCGGGGCGCCGCGCGTGGTGGTTGCGGGACTACTCCAGGACGGCGAGCAGTTCGGACGCCGTCCTGGCGACGGCGGGGCTGGTGAACATCTCGACGTGGTCGTGCCGGAGGGCGATCTCCCGGGCCACGAACCCCGCCTCGGGCAGCAACAGCGCGGCCCGCGTCCGGTTCAGCCCGTTACCCGGATCCGACGAGGACAGTGCAGTGCAGCGGGACCACACCGGCAGGACGTCGTACGTCTCGGCCAGGGCCAGCACCGACAGCCGGTGCGCGGCCCGGTGGAGGTTCTCGGCCGCCGCCCGGTTCCGCGTTCCCGGCCGGTCCACGCCGCTCAGGACGACGGACCGCAGACGTACGGCGAGCGCTGCGGGGTCGTCCGGCCAACTGCCGGCCGTACGGTCCGCCTCCGGCGCGAAGCCGTCCGAGACTCCGGCGAGTTCGACCACCCATTCCGTGTCGACGAGTTCCGGATCGAACAGCATGCACGGAGGCCGCCGCCCGTCCGCGCCGAGCGCCTCGGCGAGCGCGCCGGCGAGTACGGAGCCCACCCGGTGCCCCAGCACGGCCCCCACCGGCAGCCCGGCGTCGCGCACGGCGTCGGCCCAGGGCTCGACGTAGGCGGCGAGGCCGTCGGCGGCCAACGGGACGTCGGTCTGCTCCAGAGCGCGCCACACGGTGTGCTGGGTGTCCAGGAGGGGGACGAGTTCGCGGAAGTTCACGTCGTTCTCGCCGGACGGAATGTCGACCGCGAGAATCAGTTCACCGGTGGTCCCCGGACGCAATTCCTCCCAGAACCGGAGATCGCCCATAACACATTCCTCATTCCCTGATTCCGGGGAACAGTTCGGCATGCCCGGCCCGGAACGACGGAATCTCCAGGAGAGTCCGCCGTTCCGGACACCAACTGCCGGAATAGACGGCCGGCGTGGGAAAGACCCTGCACCGGCCTCCGTACAGGGAACCAGCCTAGGACGGGGAACACCGCCCGAATACCCCTACCGATCCCTTATCCCGGGGGGACAACAGGAATTGACGAACCGTCAGGAGGGCAGCCAGCCCCTTGAGGTGACCAGCTTCATCACACAGCTGCGGACCTGCCTGATCTGCGCGGCGGTCAGCGTGTCCACCGAATCGACCAGCGTGTCCGTCAGTTCACCGCGGAACTCCTCGGCGCTCTCGCTCTCCTCCGGACCCACCGAACCCGCCGACGCGCCCGCCGCGTCGCGGCGGTGAGCGATACGGTTCCCGGACGGCTGGTGGATCAACCGGATCTGCGAGGCCTTCGAGCCCTTTTCACCCGCCTCCATGAAGAACTCGACTTCGATTCCCTCTTTGTAGAGGTACTTCTCGTCGAGCAGGTCGTTCGCGTGCATGAAGACGTCCTCGCCCGGCTCCGACGGGGCGATGAATCCGTACCCACGGACCTCGTCGAAACGCAGAACCTTGCCAGTCATCAACACAGCCCACACCTCCACAACAACACGTACACAGCCGAGGCCGGCCCCGCACGGGCCACCTCGACGGCGAATCTACCCAGCATCGGCAAGATGTGCGATCAGATCGGGTGCCCACATCGCGCCCCGAGGACCGAAGCGGCACAGGTCCCGCCCCGGCACCGGGCGATGGGGAGCGCCACGGTCGGCTGTCAGGTCAGCACAGCGGCCCGGGCCGCGCGACGAAGCGGGCCAGGTCCTCGGCGGCACCGCGGGGCAGGCCAGCAACCAGCAGCTCCGCGTAGAGCGTCACCCACCCTCGGCGCCTCATCGATATACGCCGCTCCTTCAGGGCCTGACCTGCCCAACAGGTCACCTGACACCCCATCAGAACGAGCGTCAAATGAGCGTCACGAGCGTCATTTCAGCGTCAAGATACCGCCCGTAACGCCCACACCGCACATAAGACGCACACACAAAACCGCAGGTCAGGAGCCCTTCGCGGCCGGTTCGAGGATGGCGACACACTCCACATGGTGCGTCATCGGAAACAGATCGAACACCCGCAGAGTCCGCACCCGATACCCCCCGTCCCGGAAGTACCCCAAGTCCCGTGCCAGCGCCGCCGGATCGCAGGCGACGTAGGCGATCCGCCGCGCCCCCAGCGACGCCAGGTGCCCGACCGTCTTGCGTCCCGCGCCCGCCCGCGGCGGGTCCAGGACGATCAGGTCGACCTCGGTGATCCCGGTGCGCGGGAGGACCGACTCGACCTTGCCCTGTTCGATGCGTACGCGGTCGAAGTCGGCCAGGTTGTGCCGGGCGTCCTCGACGGCGCGCTTGCCGGACTCGATGCCGAGGACCGCGCCCTGCGCGCCGAGGCGGTCGGCGAGGGCGCCCGCGAACAGGCCCGCGCCGCAGTACAGGTCCAGCGCCATGTCGCCCTTGCGCGGCAGCAGGCCCTGCATGACCGCCGTCACCAGCGTGTCCGCCGCCTTCGGGTGGACCTGCCAGAAGCCGCCGTTGCCGACGCGATGCGTACGGCCGTCCGCGCGCTCGCGCACGAACGCGCGGCCGTGGACGCGGTGGATGCCACCGTCCTTCTCCTCGACGCGCATGACGGAGGCGGGCTTGTCGAGCTCGACCAGCGGCAGGCGGGCACCGGGCCGCGGCTCCAGGATCACCATGCGGTCCTGCGAACCCGTCGCCGCGATCGCCTCGACGGACTCCATGCCCGTCCAGTCCCGCTTCTCGACGCCCAGTTCGCTGACGCCCTCGGCGGCGATCATGCAGTGGTCGATCGGTTCCACCTCGTGCGAGCGGTGCCGGCGCAGGCCCGCGCGTCCGTCGTCGGTCACCGCGTACTGCACGCGGGTCCGCCACTGCGGCACCTGGCCCGCCGGGAGCTTGTCGCCCTCGGCCGGCATCACGGTGCCGTCCCAGCCGGCCTCCTCGGGAGTGAGTCCGGCGAGGCGCTGCAGCTGCTCGGCGACGACCTCGCCCTTGAGCCGACGCTGCGCACCCGGCTTGGCATGCTGCCAGTCGCAGCCTCCGCAGCGGCCGGGGCCGGCATACGGGCAGGGCGCCTCGATCCGGTCCTTGGAGGCCGTGACCACCGACACCGCGTCCGCCCGCAGGAACCGCGCGCCCTCCTCGCCCTCGGTCACCCGCGCCACGACCCGCTCACCGGGCAGCGCGTGCCGGACGAACAGCACCTGCCCCGCGTCCGTACGGGCGATGCAGTGACCGCCGTGGGCGACGGGGCCGACCTCGACCTCGTACTCCTCCCCGACCAGCGACACCGCCGACTTTTCCGCCTGCGGTTGGTTCGGTTCTGCCTGCATGGCGGGGTGACTCCACAACGTCAAGAGAGATACAGCCGGACAACAGCCGACCAGTCTACGTGCTGAGCGGACAGGTCAGTTCTTCGCGCTCGGCTCCTTCGGCCGCTCCTGCGCCGGCCCGCGCCGCACCGCACCCGGCGCGCTCCACTCCTGCCGCTTGCGCGCCCGCTTCCTGGCGGCCTCGGACGACACCAGCTGGTAGGGCACCGACGTCACCATGATCCCCGGCGTGAACAGCAGCCGGCCCTTGAGCCTGAGCGCGCTCTGGTTGTGCAGCAAATGCTCGTACCAGTGTCCGACCACGTACTCGGGGATGATCACGGACACCGCGTCCCGCGGCGACTCCTTGCGCAGGCTCTTCACGTACTCGATGATCGGCCGCGTGATCTCGCGGTACGGCGAGTCGAGCACCTTCAGCGGTACGTCGATCCCGCGCCGCTCCCACTCCTCGCGCAGCGCCTTGGTCTCGGCCGGGTCGACGTTGACGCTGAGCGCCTCCAGGGTGTCCGAGCGCAGCAGCTTGGCGTACGCCAGCGCCCGCAGCGCCGGTCGGTGGATCTTGGAGATCAGGACGACCGAGTGCACCCGGGACGGCCGGACCATGTCGTCGCTCGGCCCCTCGGGAGCGGCGAGCTCCTCGGCCACCCGGTCGTAGTGCTTACGGATGGCCGTCATCGTCGCGTAGAAGATCACCATGCCGAGCAGCGCGACCCACGCGCCGTGGGTGAACTTGGTGCCGAGGACGACGACCAGCACCAGGCCGGTGAAGAAGGCACCGAAGGCGTTGATCGCCCGGGAGCGGACCATGTGACGGCGTTTGGCCTGGTCCTTCTCGGTGGCCAGATGGCGGTTCCAGTGGCGGACCATGCCGGTCTGGCTGAGCGTGAACGACACGAACACGCCGACGATGTAGAGCTGGATGAGCCGGGTCGAGTCGGCGCCGTAGATGACGACGAGGAGCATGGCCGTGCCCGCCAGCAGCACGATGCCGTTGGAGAAGGCCAGGCGGTCACCCCGGGTGTGCAGCTGGCGGGGCAGGTAACGGTCCTGGGCGAGGATCGAGCCGAGCAGCGGGAAACCGTTGTACGCGGTGTTCGCGGCCAGGAACAGCACCAGCGCGGTGGCGGCGGCCAGGACGATGAACAGGAAGCTGCCCTTGCCGAAGACCGCCTCGGCGACCTGGGAGATCACCGGGTTCTGCACATAGCCGGCACCGATCGGGCTGCCGTCGTGGATGAGGTCCGTGGCCGGGTTCTCAGCCATGCGGACCTTGGTCACCGCGGCCAGCGCGATGATGCCGCAGAACATGGTGACGGCGAGCAGGCCCATCATCGCGAGCGTGGTCGCCGCGTTCTTCGACTTGGGCTTGCGGAACGCCGGAACGCCGTTGGAGATCGCCTCGACGCCGGTGAGCGCGGCACAGCCGGAGGAGAAGGCCCGCAGCAGCAGGAAGACCAGGGCGAAACCGGCCAGGCCCTGGTGCTCGGGCTTGATCTGGTAGTCGGCCGTCGGTGCCCGCATGGTGTCGTCGAGCACCAGCCCGCGGAACGCACCCCACGCGATCATGAGGAAGACGCCCGTGACGAAGACGTACGTCGGAATCGCGAACAGCGTGCCCGACTCCCGTACGCCGCGCAGGTTCATCAGTGTCAGCAGCACGATCACCGCGACCGCGCAGAGCACCTTGTGCTCGACCACGAAGGGCACCGCGGAGCCGAGGTTCTCGATGCCGGAGGCGATGGAGACCGCGACGGTCAGGACGTAGTCGACGAGCAGGGCGCTGGCGACCGTGAGGCCCGCCCTGGGGCCGAGGTTGGTGTTGGCCACCTCGTAGTCGCCGCCGCCGCTCGGGTAGGCGTGCACGTTCTGTCGATAGGAGGCGACCACGGTGAACATCAGCACCACGACCGCCAGGGCGATCCAGGGGCTGAAGTGGTACGCCGACACGCCCGCGATGGACAGGACCAGCAGCACCTCTCCCGGCGCGTATGCCACGGAGGACAGCGGGTCGGAGGCGAACACGGGAAGGGCGATGCGCTTCGGCAGGAGCGTTTCCCCGAGCCGATCACTGCGCAGTGCGCGCCCGATCAGAATCCGTTTGGGCACGTCGGTCAGTTTGGACACAACAGAGGATCGTAGGCCGTCGAACACAAGGTCGCCCACCCGCCACCCTTCTTCTGCCTCCCGGGTGAATTGGAGGTGGGCGCACGCTGCGGATTCCGCACCCGCGGCCGTCCCCATGTCTATATGACAAACCCCGCCTGTCCCCGCCCCCTCGGAGGTTCCATGCACGCGACCGCGGAGCTGATCGGCGCCGCAGCCACCCTCGTCGGCCTCGGCCTCCTGACGCTGGCGAGCGTCCGCAGCATCAGCCGCCGCTGAACCGCCCCCGGCACGGGAAGGTAGGACAGCGGCAACCGTGCAGGGGGGTGCCGCCGTCCTACCGGGCGTGTGTAGCTTTGGCCTCTGTCTGAGACCCTGATGTGGCTGAGCAGTAACTCTTGACACCGGAAGGACGGTCGTGCACATCGTCATCATGGGCTGCGGGAGAGTGGGTTCCGCTCTCGCCCAGACCCTGGAGCAACAGGGGCACACGGTCGCAGTGATCGACCATGACCCCACCGCCTTCCGACGACTGGGCTCCGGGTTCGGGGGCCGCCGCGTCACGGGCGTCGGCTTCGACCAGGACACCCTGCGCGAGGCGGGCATCGAGGAGGCCGGCGCGTTCGCCGCGGTCTCCAGCGGCGACAACTCGAACATCATCGCCGCGCGAGTGGCCCGCGAGATGTTCAGTATCGAGAACGTCGCGGCCCGGATCTACGACCCCCGGCGCGCCGAGGTCTACCAGCGCCTCGGCATCCCGACCGTGGCCACCGTCCGCTGGACGGCCGACCAGATGCTGCGCCGGCTGCTCCCCTCGGGCGCGGAGCCGCTGTGGCGTGACCCCACCGGTGGTGTGCAGCTGGCCGAGGTGCACGCCTCCGCGTCCTGGGTGGGCCAGCGGATCAGCCGGCTCCAGGAGGAGACCGGGGTGCGCGTGGCGTTCCTGACCCGGCTCGGCGAGGCGATGCTGCCCTCCTCGCAGACGGTGCTGCAGGAGGGGGACCTGGTGCACGTGATGATGCGTACCGACGAGGTCGACAAGGTCGAGGCGGCGTTCGCCAAGGGTCCCGAAGAGGAGGGCGGTCACTGATGAGGGTCGCCATTGCCGGTGCCGGCGCGGTCGGCCGCTCGATCGCGGGCGAACTGCTGGAGAACGGCCACGAGGTCCTTCTCATCGACAAGGCGCCGACCGCCATCTCCGTCGAGCGCGTCCCGCAGGCTGAGTGGCTGCTCGCCGACGCCTGCGAGATCACGTCCCTGGACGAGGCGGCGCTTCAGCGCTGCAACGTCGTGATCGCCGCGACCGGCGACGACAAGGTCAACCTGGTCGTCTCCCTGCTGGCGAAGACGGAGTACGGCGTCCCGCGCGTCGTCGCCCGTGTGAACAACCCGAAGAACGAGTGGCTCTTCAACGAGTCCTGGGGCGTGGACGTCGCCGTGTCGACCCCCCGCCTGATGTCTGCCCTGGTGGAGGAGGCGGTCAGCGTCGGCGATCTGGTCCGTCTGCTCCGCTTCAGCCACGGCGACGCGAACCTCGTCGAGCTGACGCTGCCCGAGGAGTCGGCCCTGGCCGGCACGCAGGTGGGCGACGTGGAGTGGCCGGAGGACACCTCCCTGGTCACCATCATTCGCGGCACCCGAGTCCTCACCCCGACCCAGGAGGACTCCCTGGAGGCGGGTGACGAACTCCTCTTCGTGGCCGCCCAGGCCCGCGAGGAACAGCTGGAGGACCTGCTGTCGGTCCGCCGGGAGGAAGCGCCGAGCTGAGCCCTTCGTGGGTGACGACAAGAGACACGACGAGACACGACGAGAAGGGGCGCCCTGAGAGATCCCAGGGCGCCCCTTCTCGACTCGTTCCGGCTCGACGCCGGGAGCTACGCCTCCCGACGGTGCCGTCCCGCGCTCGACTCGCTCCCCGTGGCGGCGGCCCTCTCCTCCGCGGCCCGCTCCTCTGCGGCCTTCTCCTCCGCCTCCATCTCCGCGAACACGTCGATGGGAGCCGGCGCCTTCGCCAGGAAGACCCAGGTCAGCCAGACGGCCAACAGGAACGGCGGGATCTTCAGGGCGATCAGCACCCAGCCCAGCTGCGTCGTGTCGGCCCACCAGTACAGCGGGAAGAGAACCGCGCACTTGGCGAGCAGGATCAGTCCCCAGGCCCAACTGGCCTTCGCGTAGGCCTTCTTGCGCCCCGGGTTGCGGGTGCGCCAGGAGAGGTTCTCCTTGAAGACGGGCCCGAGGATGAGCCCGATCAGCGGGACGCCACACAGTGTGGTGATGATGTACGCCAGCCCGAGGCCCAGCGTGTAGAGCATGCCGGGCAGATAGAAGTCCTTGGCGTTGCCGGTCATCATGGCGAAGACGACGCCGAAGGCCACGCCGAAGACACCGCTGAAGGCGTGCTTGACGGTGTCCCGCATCACCAGACGGACCACGACCAGCAGCAGGGACACACCGAGCGCGGCGATCGCCGACAGGTGCAGGTCCTTGTTGATCGTGTAGATGGTGACGAACAGCAGGCCGGGCAGCACCGTCTCGACCATGCCCCGCACGCCGCCGAAGGCCTCGAACAGCGCGGCCTCCGTCACCGCCCGGGCGTCCTGCTCCGTGTCCTGGGTCGGCTTGTCGAGCGACGTCACCGGCTACTCCCTACCGAGGGGTCTCAGTTCGTACTTCGGATTGAATAGCACCCGGCGGCCCCGGCTCATCGAGACCCGTCCGGAGGCGATCAGCTTGCGGCCCGGCTCTATGCCCACTATGGAGCGTCTGCCGAGCCACACCACGTCCAGGGCAGCGGTGCCGTCGAACAGCTCGGCCTCCAGAGCAGGAACTCCCGCGCGCGGCCGCAGGGTGACCGTGCGCAAGGTACCAGTAACCGTGACGACCTGACGGTCGTGACAGTCACCGATCCGGGTGCAGCCGGCGGTCGCGGCATCCTCCCGCAGTTCCTCGGACTCAAGGTCCTCCTGCGACGAGGAAAGCCGGTCGAGCATGCGCCGGAACCGGCCCACCGGCTTCTCGGAACGAGGAACAGGACTCATATCTGAAGCGTACCGGGGCCCACCGACAGCTACGTACCCGCGACCCCGCCCTTCGAACCGGGACCCCATCCCCGGCTCCGTGATGCTGCACCCCCCGGGGGACAACCCCCGGCCCCCCGGCCGACGCGCGGCTCACTTCTCGAACCGGTATCCCATCCCCGGCTCCGTGATGAAGTGCTTCGGGTGCGACGGGTCCGCCTCCAGCTTTCTGCGCAGTTGGGCCATGTACACCCGCAGATAGTTCGTCTCCGTCCCGTACGACGGCCCCCACACCTCCTGCAGCAGCTGCTTCTGGCTGACCAGCCGGCCGTCGTTGCGCACCAGCACCTCCAGCAGATGCCACTCCGTGGGCGTCAGCCGGACGTCCCTGCCGTGCCGCTGGACCTTCTTCGCGGCCAGGTCGACGGTGAACTCGTCGGTCTCCACCAGCGCCTCGCCCTCGCCGCCCCCGTTGGGCTCGGCGCGCCGGACCGCGGCCCGCAGCCTGGCCAGCAGTTCGTCCATGCCGAAGGGCTTGGTGACGTAGTCGTCGGCGCCCGCGTCCAGCGCCTCGACCTTCTCGTCGGAGGAGTGCCGTGCGGACAGCACCAGGATCGGCACCCGGGTCCAGCCGCGCAGCCCCTTGATCACCTCGACGCCGTCCATGTCGGGCAGGCCCAGGTCGAGCACCACCACGTCCGGGTGGCGGGCGGCGGCGACCTGGAGGGCGGTTGCTCCGTCGTACGCCGCGTCGACCTCGTACCGACGCGCCTTGAGGTTGATCACGAGGGCGCGCACGATCTGCGGCTCGTCGTCGATGACCAACACCCTCGTGGGGGTCTGGGGAGTTCCCCCGGTCACGCTCACCATGTCACCCGCCTTTCTGGTTCCACCGGCTGGAGTTGCGCCGGGGGCGATCCGGCCGCCCGGAGCGTGAGCACCATGGTGAGGCCGCCCCCGGGCGTGTCCTCGGCGTCCAGCGTGCCGCCCATGGCCTCCGCGAACCCGCGTGCCACGGCGAGGCCCAGTCCCACGCCGGCCCCGCGCGGGGCGTCGCCGTAGCGCTGGAAGGGTTCGAATATACGTTCTTTGGCCGCGTCCGGGACTCCCGGCCCGCGGTCGACCACCCGGACCTCGACCCGGTCGGCGATGGCGCTGGCGGACACCAGGACGGGCCGCCCGGCCGGGCTGTACTTGACGCCGTTCTCCACCAGGTTGGCCACCGACCGCTCCAGCAGCCCGGGATCCACCGCCACCATGGGCAGCGTCTCCGGGATGTCCAGATCGGCGCTCCCCTCGGGCACCCCGCCGAGCGCCATCGGCACCACCTCGTCGAGGTCTATCTCCCGGATCAGCGGGGCCACCGTGCCGGTCTGCAGGCGGGACATGTCCAGCAGATTGCCCACCAGGTGGTCGAGCCGGTCGGCACCGTCCTCGATGCCCTCCAGCAGCTCGGCCCGGTCCTCCTCGGACCACGCCACGTCGTCGGACCGCAGCGACGAGACCGCGGCCTTGATCCCGGCCAGCGGTGTACGGAGGTCATGGCTGACGGCGGCCAGCAGCGCGGTTCGGATCCGGTTGCCCTCGGCGAGCGCCCGCGCCCGGCCGGCCTCCTCCTGGAGCCTGCTGCGGTCGAGCACGACGGCCGCCTGGGCGGCGAAGGCGGCCAGCACCCGGCGGTCCTCGGCGGGCAATACCCGGCCGGTCAGCGCGAGCGCCAGGTGGTCCCCGACCGGAACGTCGACGTCCGCCTCCTCGGGCCGCTCCACGGGCCGCCCCGGGCCGACCCGGCTCGCGCAGATCCACGGGTCGACGTCGCCCGCCCGTTCCAGAAGGGCCGCCGACTCCATGCCGAAGGTCTCCCGGACCCGCTCCAGGAGCTCCTCCAGGCCGGTCTCGCCGCGCAGCACGTTGCCCGCGAGGAAGGACAGGATCTCCGACTCGGCCCGCAGTCTGGCCGCCTGGTGGGTGCGGCGGGCGGCGAGGTCGACGACGGAGGCCACCGAGATGCCGACGCCCACGAAGATCACGATGGCGACGATGTTCTTCGGGTCGGCGATGGTCCAGCGGTGCAGGGGCGGTGTGTAGAAGTAGTTGAGCAGCAGGGATCCGACCGCGGCCGACGCCAGCGCCGGGAGGAGCCCGCCGAGCAGGGCCGCCGCCACCGTCACCGCGAGGAACAGCAGCATGTCGTTGGCGAGGCCGAGGTCCACCCGGGAGAGCAGGACCGCCATGGCCGCCGGGCCGCCAACGCCGACCAACCAGCCCCACAGGATCCGGGCCCGGCCCAGTCGCGCGCCCCGGGTCACGGGCAGTCCGCGCCCCTTGGCGACCTCCTCGTGGGTGACGATGTGCACGTCGAGGTCGGGTCCCGACTCCCGGGCCACGGTGGCGCCGACGCCCGGTCCGAAGACGTACTGCCAGGTCTTGCGCCGTGAGGAGCCGAGGATGATCTGGGTGGCGTTCACACCGCGCGCGAAGTCCAGCAGCGCGGCCGGTATGTCATCGCCCACCACGTGGTGGAAGGTGCCGCCCAGGTCCTCGACGAGCGTGCGCTGCACGGCCAGTTCCTTGGGCGAGGCCGAGGTCAGGCCGTCGCTGCGGGCTATGTAGACGGCCAGCACCTCGCCGCCGGCGCCCTTCTCCGCGAGCCGCGCGGCACGGCGGATCAGCGTTCGCCCCTCGGGACCGCCGGTCAGCCCGACCACGATCCGCTCGCGCGAGCCCCAGATCTTCGAGACCCGGTGCTCGCTGCGGTACTGCTTGAGGTACTCGTCGACCCGGTCGGCCACCCACAGCAGCGCCAGTTCCCGCAGCGCGGTGAGGTTCCCGGGCCGGAAGTAGTTCGACAGGGCCGCGTCGACCTTGTCCGGCTGGTAGATGTTGCCGTGCGCCATCCGTCGGCGCAGCGCCTGTGGCGACATGTCGACCAGCTCGATCTGGTCCGCCCGCCGCACCAGTTCGTCCGGCACGGTCTCCTGCTGCCGTACGCCCGTTATCGACTCGACGACGTCCCCCAGCGACTCCAGGTGCTGGATGTTGACGGTGCTGACCACGTCGATCCCCGCGGCCAGCAACTCCGCCACGTCCTGCCAGCGCTTGGCGTTGCGGGAACCGGGGATGTTGGTGTGGGCGAGTTCGTCCACGAGGGCGACCTCGGGCCGTCTGGTGAGGACGGCGTCGACGTCCATCTCGGTGAAGGACCCGCCGCGGTACTCCAGCTCCCTGCGTGGGATCTGTTCCAGCCCGTGCAGCATCACCTCGGTGCGCGGCCGGTCGTGATGCTCCACGAAAGCGATCACGCAGTCCGTACCGCGTTCGACACGGCGGTGCGCCTCGGACAGCATCGCGTAGGTCTTGCCGACGCCCGGTGCCGCACCGAGGTAGATCCGAAGCTTGCCGCGTCCCATGGCCTCATTGTCTTCCGGGTCCCCGCTGACTGCGCAGCGTCGACCTTACGGCCGATAATCGCAACAAATGGGGTCCGGACTGGCCCGGAGGCCGTCTTTGACGCAACCCTGACGCCGGCACCGGCGGGGAGTCGGTCGCCCTGGACGATCTCCCCGGTCGGCGAGGCCCAGCAGGTTCGCGTCGTGCGTCGCGACCGGTGCGGTGCCCCGCTCACTGCGTACGACGGCCCTCAGCAGCACGGCGACCTTCTCGGCGGCTGCGAGGATCGGGACGAGCCCGAAGGACTGGAAGACGAAGCCGACGCGGTCCCCCTGCAGCGCGAGGAGACCGTCCTCGCCCAGCTCCGCGAGGTCGCCCGTCGACCGAGACCCGGCCCGCGCCGGGCCTGTCGAGTCCGCCGACGATGTTCAGGAGCGTGGTCCTGCCGGACCGGGCCGCCCCTGAGAGGCGATCCCTTGTCCCGATATCACGGGCGACGCCCGGCACTTCAACGCTTCGGGGAAGCACGCGGTTCCCGCGCGAAAAGGGCCGCACCCCCGTGGGAATGCGGCCCTCCTTGGCTTTACGAGGGACCCGACGACCCGGCCCTCAGCATGGCGCTATGAGGCTCAGCGCACCTCGGTGATCTCCGGGCCGCGCTGCAGCTGACCCATGCCACCGGAGAAGCGGGAGCCCTCCTCCTGCTGGACGCCTTCGGGAACCATCTGGGCGTCGTTCGGCAGCTTCAGGACGATCGGGTCGCGGGGCGCCATCGGGCCCTCGCCGCGGACCACGACCGTGTCCCGGAAGATCTGCTCCAGCAGACCGGCCGCCTGCGGCTGTACCGCACCCTGGCCCGAGATCACCCCACGCAGGAACCAGCGGGCACCGTCCACACCGACGAACCGCACCACCTGGTAACCGCCCGTGCCGTCCGGCAGCTGCACCGGCACCTGCGCACGCAGCTCCCAGCCCAGCGGACCCTCGACCTCGTCGACGATGCCGCCCTGCTGGGTGATACCGGAACCGATCTCCTCGCGCACCTCGCCCCAGATGCCCTCGCGCTTGGGCGCGGCAAAGGCCTGCAACTGGATGGCGCTGTCGCGCAGCACGACGGTCGCCGCGACGATCGCGTCGCCCGCGACCTCGACCCGCAGCTCCATGCCTTCGACGCCCGGCACGAACAGACCGCCCAGGTCCACCCGGCCCTCGGCCGGGTCACGGACCTCGGAGCTGTCCCACGGCCCGTCCGGCCGCGGTTCCGGTTCGAGCCGCACGCGCTCACGCGTGTCCTCTGCCTCGTCCGCCTCAGCGTCGACACTGTCGACGACCTGCTCGGCCTCGCCGGCCGCGTCCTCGGCGGCACCCTTCTTCTTGCGACGTCCGAACACGTCACTGTCCTTCCCGGTCGGATACGACCGAAGCGTATCGATTCCCACCCGTCGCGCCGCCCACGGCGGCATGACCGCTTGTGCCGCTCCCGTCGTCCACCGCGGCATGGCCTCCGGTGGACCCGAAGCCCCCCTCGGCCCGTGCCGAGCCGGGAAGCTCCGCGACCTCCTGGAAGCGGACCCTCTCGACCTGCTGGACGACCAGTTGGGCAATCCGGTCGAAGCGCTCGAACCGCACGGACTCGCGCGGGTCGAGATTCACCACGATCACCTTGATCTCCCCACGGTACCCGGCATCAACCGTCCCCGGGGCATTCACGAGAGCGACACCGCAGCGGGCGGCGAGACCGGAACGCGGGTGCACGAACGCCGCGTACCCCTCCGGGAGCGCGACAGACACTCCGGTGGGCAGCACGACTCGCTCGCCCGGCTTCAGTTCACAGCTCTCGGTGGTGCGCAGATCGGCTCCCGCGTCACCAGGATGTGCGTACGCCGGAAGCGGTACATCGGGGTCCACGCGCCGGATCAGCACGGCGAGTTCTTGACGGGGCTCACGGCTCACGGGTTCACCTCGAAGGCCCGGGCACGCCGGGTCTGGTCCGGGTCGTTCATGGCGGCCCGGATCTCCTCCGGGCGGCCGTTGTCGACGAAGTGGTCGACCTTCACCTCGATGAAGAGGGCGTCGGCCCGGATGGCGACGGGGCCGTCGGGGCCGCCGATCCGACCGGTGGCGGCGGAGTAGATCTTCCGCCCGGCCACGGCCGTCACCTCGGCCTCCAGGTGCAGCACGGTGTCCACCGGGACCGGCCGCACGAAGTCGGTCTCCAGCCGCCCGGTCACGGCGATCGTCCGCAGCAGCCAGTTCAGCGATCCGAGGGTCTCGTCCAGGGCGCTCGCGAGCACGCCGCCGTGCGCGAGGCCCGGTGCTCCCTGGTGGGCGGGGCGCACGGTGAACTCGGCGGTCACCCGCACCCCCTCGCCGGCCCGCGCCTGGAGGTGCAGTCCGTGGGGCTGTTCGCCGCCGCAGCCGAAGCACTGGCCGTAGTGCTCGCCCAGCAGCTCACCGGGCGCGGGCGCGTCAGGATGACGCACCGGCCTCACGGCGTCGGCGGGCGGCTCAACAGCGGCGGAACTACGACTCACAGCCGCAGACCTTACCCGCGCGTCGGCGCGATCCCGACACCGTGCCAAGCTTGCCTTCATGCAGCTCTCCGCCGCCCCGTACGAAGAACGCCTCGCCACCCCCCGCACCTGGTGGTTGATCTCCTTCCTGGTCGGGGTCTCGATGGCCCTGATCCTGCTGCCCTTCGGCACCCTGCCGATGCTCGGCGGCCTGGTCGGCGGCACCGCCGCGGCGGCGGTCGTGGCCAGCGCGTACGGCTCGCTGCGCATCCGGGTCCAGGGCGGCTTCCTGATCGCGGGCGAGGCGAAGATCCCGGTGTCGGCGCTGGGCGACGCGGAGGTCCTGGACGCGGCGGAGGCGAGCGCCTGGCGCACGTACAAGGCCGACACCCGGGCGTTTCTGCTGCTGCGCTCCTACATCCCCACCGCGCTGCGTGTGGAGGTCACGGACCCCGAGGATCCGACGCCGTACCTGTACCTGTCCACGCGTGAGCCGGAGCGGCTGGCGGAGGCGCTGGAGGCCGCGCGGGCGGCGGCCTAGCACACCCGGGCGAGGCGTCACCCGAGCTCTTTCGGCACGTCCCCCATGGACAGTGGATCCGCCGGGCTCTCCAGCGGCGGCAGATCCGGCAGGGCATCCCACGGCACCTGCGTTCTGCGCAGGTCGGCCCGGATGCGCTCCGCGAGTTTTCTGGTGTCCCGGCGGTTCATGACCGCTCCGACGGCCGCGCCCACCATGAACGGCATCAGGTTCGGCAGGTCGCGCACCATCCGCTTCATGATCTGCTGCCGCAACTGCTGCTTCATGCTGCTGTTCACCGCGGTGCCGACGGACGACGGCTTGGTCAGGTCGATTCCCCGCTCCCCCGACCAGGAGTTGAGATACGCGGTGGAGCGCTGCTTCAGGCTGCCCGGCGGTCGAAGGCCGTAGACCTCGTGGAGTTCCGCGATCAGCTTCAGCTCGATCGCCGCGACGCCGGTGATCTCGGCGGCGAGTTCCGTGGGCATCGCGGGCGGCACCGGCAGCATCGCCGCCGCGCCGATTCCGGCTCCTACCGTCGCGGTCGCGCTCGAGGCGCCCGCCACGAGCTTGTCCGCGATCTGCTCGGGCCCGAGCCCGGGGAACTGCCTGCGGAGCGTCGCGAGGTCGCGTACGGGGATCCGCGGGGCCATGTCGATGATCCGGTCGGCGAGGTGTCCCACCGCCGCCTTGGCGCGGCTGCCGCTCTTGCGGATGCCTTCCCGGGCCTTGTCCCGGATCTCCGCGCCCCGCCGCCGTGCGACGGGCGCCGGGGTCTCGACCGGCGCCGGGAGGTCGGGCCTGCCGGTAGCCGGTTCGAGCGAGGCCGATCCCCTTCCGGATGAGCCCCGCTCGTCGTCACGCGCACCGTGCCGTCCCTCGGACGGCACCGAGTCCGCTCCCCGCGGGAGGAAGCGGCGCTTCCGGGGAGGGGTCGAGCCAGTCACGGCCGACCCGTCCTCAGTCGCAGTCGCGGCAGATCGGCTGACCGTTCTTCTCTCGGGCCAACTGGCTGCGGTGGTGTACCAGGAAGCAGCTCATGCAGGTGAACTCGTCCTGCTGCTTCGGCAGCACCCGGACGGCCAGCTCCTCGTTCGAGAGGTCCGCGCCGGGCAGTTCGAGACCTTCGGCGGCCTCGAATTCGTCGACGTCCACGGCGGA
Organism: Streptomyces sp. NBC_00076; assembly: GCF_045041235.1. Lineage (NCBI taxonomy): Bacteria > Bacillati > Actinomycetota > Actinomycetes > Kitasatosporales > Streptomycetaceae > Streptomyces > Streptomyces sp. NBC_00076. The sequence goes on along the minus strand of NZ_CP108242.1, from coordinate 7,713,148 downwards.
GGTCGACTTGTCGTTCCGGCGGGCCTTCAGTTCTTCAAGGCTGTCCGAGTCGACGTCGTCGTCGGTCTTGCGTGGGGTGTCGTAGTCGGTTGCCATGTCGCTCTCCCCCTCTGGGTGTCTTCGGTGTCTCCAGCGCACGTAACGCGTGAGAGGCCGGACTTGTGCCCGACCTGAGGCGGAGATTTTGCCTCACATCAAGGTCTGTTACTCAATCGACACCCAACCGGACTCCTGTTGAGTGATCGGGTTGGATGGCGATCGGGACCGTACACGGTCCGAATCCCGCACTTCAAAGGCGTCTCACCGTGTACTTCCCGTGATCAAGACCCCGGAAAACCCGGATTTTCCCGGCTTTTCGGCCATATCCATGATCACGGAGAGTAGATGGCCAGAAAATCGCCTCTGTGATCGATCACACACGGGGACACTCGATCAGCGCCTTGAAAATTCCGCGCAAAGCGAACATCCCCGTCTCTCGGTCCAGGTGCGGGGGTCATGATCTCAGACGGGCAGGGTCACCCGCATCACGAGCCCACCTCCTTCGCGCGGCCGAGCCGAGATGTGCCCGCCGTGCGCCCGGGTCACGGATCGGACGATGGACAGCCCCAGGCCCACCCCCTTGTCGCTGCCCGTCCGTTCCGTCCGCAATCGCCTGAACGGCTCGAAGAGATTGTCGATCTCGTACGCCGGCACCACCGGGCCCGTGTTGGACACCACGAACAGCGCCTGGCCGTGCTGGACCTCTGTCGTCACCTCGACCCAGCCGCCCTCGGCCACGTTGTACCGCACGGCGTTCTGCACGAGGTTCAGGGCGATCCGCTCCAGCAGTACGCCGTTGCCCTGGACGACCGCGGTCTTCTGCTCCCCGCGGATCGCCACCCCCTTGGCCTCCGCCTCGCCGTGCACCTGGTCGACGGCCTGCTCGGCGACCTCCGCGAGGTCCACGGGCTTGCGCTCGACGATCTGGTTGTCGCTGCGGGCCAGCAAGAGCAGACCCTCGACGAGCTGCTCGCTGCGCTCATTGGTGGCCAACAACGTCTTGCCGAGCTGCTGGAGCTCCATCGGCGCGCCCGGATCGGACAGGTGCACCTCAAGGAGGGTGCGGTTGATCGCGAGCGGGGTTCTCAGCTCGTGCGAGGCGTTGCCGACGAAGCGTTGCTGGGCCGTGAACGCCCGTTGTAGTCGCTCCAGCATGTCGTCGAAGGTGTCGGCGAGTTCCTTGAGCTCGTCGTCCGGGCCGTCCAGCTCGATGCGGCGGGACAGGTCCGAGCCCGCCACCGCGCGTGCGGTGCGGGTGATCCGGCCCAGCGGGGACAGGACCCGGCCGGCCATCGCGTAGCCGAAGGCGAAGGCGATGATCGCGAGGCCGAGCAGGGCGAGGAGCGAACGGCTGAGCAGGTTGTCCAGGGCGACCTGGCGCTGGTGGTCGATGCACTCGCCGATCGCGACGTTGAACTTGTCGAGCGGGACCTTGTTCACACCGTTGACCGCGCGGCAGTCCTCACTGGTGACGCCGATGTTCGAACCATCGACGATCTTGAACAGCGGTGCGTTGCCCGTGTTCACGGCCTGCGCCGCCAGCAGGTAGATGATCGACAGCAGCAGGATGCCGGCGATCAGGAACATCCCGCCGTACAGCAGCGTGAGCCGTATGCGGATGGTCGGGCGCAGCCACGGGAAGGGGGGCTCCGGCCTGCGGGGATCCCAGGTGGGCTTCGGAGGCGCCTGGGGCGGCGCCGGGGTCGCGGCCACGGGCGATCAGATCCGGTAGCCGGAGCCGGGGACGGTCACGATGACAGGCGGCTCGCCGAGCTTGCGTCGCAGGGTCATGACGGTGACGCGCACGACGTTGGTGAAGGGGTCCGTGTTCTCGTCCCAGGCCTTCTCCAGGAGCTGCTCCGCGGAGACCACCGCGCCCTCGCTGCGCATCAGCACCTCCAGCACGGCGAACTCCTTGGGCGCCAGCTGGACCTCCTTGCCGTCCCTGAAGACCTCCCGACGGTTCGGGTCGAGCTTGATCCCGGCGCGCTCCAGCACCGGCGGCAGCGGCACGCTGGTGCGCCGGCCCAGGGCACGCACGCGCGCCGTCAGCTCGCTGAACGCGAAGGGCTTGGGAAGGTAGTCGTCGGCGCCGATCTCCAGCCCCTCGACGCGGTCGCTGACATCGCCGGACGCCGTGAGCATCAGCACGCGGGTGGGCATGCCGAGCTCGACGATCTTGCGGCAGACGTCGTCGCCGTGCACCAGCGGGAGGTCCCGGTCGAGAACGACCACGTCGTAGTCGTTGACGCCGATGCGCTCCAGGGCGGCCGCACCGTCGTACACGACGTCGACGGCCATGGCCTCCCGGCGCAGTCCGGTGGCCACCGCATCGGCGAGCAGCTGCTCGTCCTCGACGACGAGTACGCGCACGTCGCTTGTCCTTCCTTTGTCCACCCGCGTAGCTTCTCGGCCCGCGCGGGCAGGGGTTTTCGGTGAGTGTGTTGACCTCCATCCTGCCCTTTTCGGCCATAAGTCGGCGGTAAGGCGGGTGAGCGCGACCTGAAGGACAGGTGTGAGGCTCGGGAATGGGAGATTTTCTCGTCGGGTTGAGGTTTCCGTGGATGGGAGCGGGGGGAGGACGGCTTTACACCCCGCGATCACGCTCTGCATGTGCCGTACCACCATGCGGCACCCCGCGTTCCGCTTCCGCAGAGTGGGCGTGGGTGTCCGGCACCGTCGCCGCCCAGCAGGGCAAGGCGCTGGGCATCTACTGGAGACGTGATCGCCCCTTCCGAACGGCACACCCCCGTGCCACCGACCCACGACCCAGGACGAGGGGGCGCAGCATGGACGCATTCACCGCAGGACTTCTGCAGCGCATAAAGGCGACCGAGTCCGATCTGACGCGGGCTCGCGACGAGGGCGACGACTTCCTCGTCGAGGTTGAGCAGGCCGAGCTCGACGACCTGCGCCGCCTCGCCGCCGACCACGGTGTGGAGGTCGGCGCGTCGCGCGTCTGATCAGCTCGCACAGCACAACAGCGGGGCCCCGGCGAATCCAGCGCCGGGGCCCCGCTCATTGCCTGCACCGTTGATCACGGGCCGGGTCGCCCACGAGGCGGCACCGGCCGTCTCAGGCGTGCCCGGTCGACTCAGTCGTGCCAGGCCGCCTCAGTCATGCCAGGCGCCGAAGTCCTCCAGGAGGCGCTGGAGGGGCTCGAAGACGCCGGGGGTACCCGCGACGGTGAGGGCGTTTGCGGGAGCCTCTCCAGGGCGTCCACCGGTCAGGGCGCCCGCCTCACGGGCGATGAGGTCGCCCGCTGCGAGGTCCCAGGGGTGGAGGCCGCGTTCGTAGTAGCCGTCGAGGCGCCCCGCGGCGACATCGCACAGGTCGACCGCCGCCGAGCCGCCGCGCCGGATGTCACGCAGCAGCGGGATCAGCTTCCGGGCGACCTCGGCCTGGTGGACGCGGACGTCGGTGACGTAGTTGAAGCCGGTCGACACCAGAGCCTGCTCCAGGGGCGGAGCCGGGCGGCAGGCCAGCCTGCGCTCGCCGTCCCAGCCGCCGGTGGCCCAGGCTCCCCCGCCCCGTACCGCGTGGAACGTCTCGCCGCGCATCGGTGCCACGACGACGCCGACGACGGTCTCGCCGTCCTGCTCGGCGGCGATGGAGACGGCCCAAGTAGGCAGCCCGTACAGGTAGTTGACCGTGCCGTCGAGCGGGTCGATCACCCAGCGGATCCCACTGGTGCCCTCGGTGGAGGCGCCTTCCTCGCCGAGGAACCCGTCGTCACGGCGGTGCTCGGAGATCAGGTCGGTGATCAGCTTCTCCGCCGCGATGTCCATCTCGGTGACCACGTCGATCGGGCTCGACTTGGTCGCGGCGACCGCGAGGTCGGCCGGGCGGCCGTCCCGCAGCAGGGTCCCGGCACGCCGGGCGGCCTCCTGGGCGACGGCGAGCAGTTCCGAGTGCAGGAGGTCGGTCACGGGGCTCCTCACGCGTAGGGGCTGTCGGCGCCCGCGGCGGCGGGACGGGGGGCGCGGGCCGGGCAGCAGCCGATCGGGCACAGGTTGTGGTCGGCGCCGAGCGCGCCCAGTGCGCACGGCGTGACCTCCTGCCCTCCCTCGACGGCGGCGCGCTCCAGGACCATGTCACGGATCGCGGCCGCGAACCGCGGGTCGGCGCCGACAGTGGCCGAGCGGCGGACCGGCAGGCCCAGCTCCTCGGCTTTGGCCCTGGCTTCCGTGTCGAGGTCGTACATGACCTCCATGTGGTCGGAGACGAAACCGATGGGCGCCATGACGACCGCCGGGGCCCCGGCCGCGTGCCGCTCCTCCAGGTGGTCGCAGATGTCAGGGTCCAGCCACGGGATGTGCGGGGCGCCGGAGCGGGACTGGTAGACGAGCTGCCAGGGGTGGTCGACGCCGGTGCGCTCACGGACGGCGTCGGCGACGAGCTGGGCCACGTCCAGGTGCTGCCGGACGTACGCTCCGCCGTCGCCGTGCTCCTCGACCGGGCCCGAGGTGTCCGCCGAGGCGATCGGGATCGAGTGGGTCGTGAAGGCGATGTGCGCGCCGTCACGGACGTCCTCGGGAAGGTCGGCGAGAGACTCGAGCACACCGTCGATCATGGGCTCCAGGAAGCCCGGGTGATTGAAGTAGTGCCGCAGCTTGTCGACTTTCGGCAGCTCCAGGCCCTCGGCCTGAAGGGTGGCCAGCGACTCGGCGAGGTTCTCGCGGTACTGGCGGCAGCCCGAGTAGGAGGCGTAGGCACTGGTCGCGAGGACCAGGATGCGGCGGCGGCCGTCGGCGACCATCTCACGCAGGGTGTCCGTCAGATAGGGCGCCCAGTTGCGGTTGCCCCAGTAGATCGGCAGATCCAGGCCGTGGCCCGCGAAGTCCTTGCGGAGGGCGTCCAGCAGGGCGCGGTTCTGGTCGTTGATGGGGCTGACCCCGCCGAACAGGAAGTAGTGCTGACCGACTTCCTTCAGACGTTCCTTGGGGATTCCGCGCCCGCGCGTCACGTTCTCCAGGAACGGGACGACGTCGTCCGGCCCCTCCGGGCCGCCGAACGAGAGCAGGAGCAGGGCGTCGTAGGGGGTGGCTTCGAGCGCGTCTGGCATGGGATCGATCCTGTCATCAGGTACTGACAGCCGGGAAACGGCGGGGTGACCACCCTGGTTCCCGGTGCGTCCGCCGAGCTGCGTCAGGTTCCCCTGCCTCGTAAGCTGTATCAGCGGTGTTCACGCCTTACTGAGCCCATCGCGTTCCCGCCCTGCCGAGCCGATCACCGAGCAGCCCCGCTCCCGCCCGACCGGAGACCCCGTGCCCAGCCCCTACCGCGCCCTGTTCGCCGCCCCAGGCTCCAGGGGTTTCTCCGCCGCGGGGCTGCTCGGCCGGATGCCGCTGTCGATGATGGGCATCGGCGTGGTCACGATGATCTCCCAGCTCACCGGTCGGTACGGCCTGGCAGGCGCGCTGTCGGCGACCATCGCGCTGGCCGCCGCGGTGGCTGGCCCGCAGGTCTCACGACTGGTCGACCGGTACGGACAGCGCCGGGTGCTCCGCCCGGCGACCCTGATATCGCTCGTCTCGGCGGCCGGGCTGCTGTTCGCCGCGCACTACGGGTGGCCGGACTGGACCCTGTTCGTGTGCAGCGCCGGCGTCGGCTGTGTGCCAAGCGTCGGCGCGATGATCCGGGCGCGCTGGGCGGCTCTCTACCGGGGCACCCCGCAGTTGCACACGGCGTACTCCTTCGAGTCGGTGATCGACGAGGTCTGCTTCATCTTCGGCCCGATCATCTCCATCGGACTGTCCACGGCCTGGTTCCCGGAAGCCGGTCCGCTGCTCGCCGCGGGATTCCTGGCGGTCGGCGTCTTCTGGCTGACGGCCCAGCGGGCCACCGAGCCCGCGCCGCATCCGCGCGCGCAACAGGACGTCGGTTCCGCCCTGCGCTCCCCCGGCCTCCAAGTCCTCGTGGTGACCTTCGCGGCGACCGGCGCGATCTTCGGGGCGGTCGACGTGGTCACCGTCGCCTTCGCCGAGGAGCAGGGGCACAAGAGCGCAGCGAGCCTGGTCCTCGCGCTCTACGCGGCGGGCTCCTGTGCCGCGGGAATCGTGTTCGGGCTGCTGCGCTTCAAGGGGCCAGCCGAACCTCGCTGGCTGCTGGGCGTGTGTGCGATGGCCGTGAGTATGATCCCCCTCCTACTGGTCGGAAACTTGCCGTTTCTGGCCGTGGCGCTGTTCGTTGCGGGTCTGTCCATCGCTCCCACGATGATCACGACGATGTCCCTGATCGAGCAGCACGTACCACGCGCGCAACTGACCGAGGGCATGACCTGGGTGAGCACCGGCCTGGCGGTCGGGGTCGCGCTCGGCTCCTCCGTGTCCGGCTGGATGATCGACGCCGCCGGCGCGCGGGCCGGGTACGGGGTTCCGGCGGTGTCCGGGGCCGTCGCGGTCGCGGTCGGTTTCCTCGGATACCGCCGGCTCAGCAGGCCGGATCCGCGTCGGGGAGGCACCGTTGAGCAGCACAGCGAGCGGGAAGAACGGCACGTGGCGTAACTGGGGCGGCAACGTCACAGCCCGTCCCGCGCGGGAGGTCACTCCCGCCTCGGTCGACGAGTTGGCGAATGCCGTACGCAAGGCCGCCGAGGACGGGCTGAAGGTGAAGGCCGTCGGCACCGGGCACTCCTTCACGTCCATCGCCGCCACCGACGGTGTGTTGATCCGCCCTCAACTGTTGACCGGAATACGCAACATTGACCGTGCTGCCGGCGAGGTCACGGTCGAGGCCGGCACCCCGCTCAAGAGGCTCAACATGGCCCTGGCCCGCGAAGGTCTGTCGCTGACCAACATGGGCGACATCATGGAGCAGACCGTCTCCGGGGCCACCAGCACCGGCACGCACGGCACGGGCCGCGAGTCGGGCTCGATCGCCGCGCAGATCAAAGGCCTGGAACTGGTCACGGCCGACGGCTCGCTCCTCACCTGCTCGGAGAAGGAGCATCCGGAGGTGTTCGCGGCCGCCCGAACAGGACTGGGCGCCCTCGGCATCGTCACCGCCATCACCTTCGCGGTGGAGCCGATCTTCCTGCTCACGGCCCGCGAGGAGCCGATGCCCTTCGACCGCGTCGTTGCCGAGTTCGACCAACTGTGGGCCGAGAACGAACACTTCGAGTTCTACTGGTTCCCGCACACCGGCAGCACCAACACCAAGCGAAACAACCGCAGCGCGGGCCCGGAGCAGCCGGTGGGGCAGCTGGCGGGCTGGTTCGAGGACGAGTTCCTCTCCAACGGCGTCTTCCAGGTGGCGCAGTGGGTCGGCCGGGCGGCGCCCGCCACGATCCCGACGATCGCCCGGGTCTCCAGCAAGGCCCTCTCTTCCCGCACCTACACCGACATCCCGTACAAGGTCTTCACCTCGCCACGCCGGGTGCGCTTCGTGGAGATGGAGTACGCCCTCCCGCGCGCGGCCGTGACCGAAGCGCTGCGCGAGCTGCGGACGATGGTCGAACGCTCCGGCCTCCGGATCAGCTTCCCGGTCGAGGTGCGCACCGCCCCGGCCGACGACATCACGCTGTCCACGGCGTCCGGCCGGGACAGCGCGTACATCGCCGTCCACCTGGTCAAGGGGGCGCCCTACCAGGCGTACTTCACCGCCGCCGAGCGCATCTTCACGGCGCACGAGGGCCGGCCGCACTGGGGCAAGGTGCACACGCGCGACGCCGCGTACCTGGCCGGGGTCTACCCGCGCTTCGGCGAGTTCACGGCGCTGCGGGACCGGCTCGACCCGGACCGTCGGTTCCAGAACGACTACCTGCGGCGGGTGTTGGGGGCGTAGGCAGACGAAGCCATTGGTTCCGGTGCGGACGAAGCCATTGGTTCCGTTTCTGATGATTGCGTGAAGTACGCCGTCTCCGCGAACCCGAAACCGCTGCGGGGCACCCGAGCACCGCCCGTCGGAAGAAGTTGGGCGGCGTGCCAATCCACGCAGGTGGCTCGAATGGAGTACTGTGGCGAGCCCTGGGTTCGGTCTCCCGCCAGGGCGTCCGCGACCTTCAAGGACCGCCGGGAGGGGGCTAGTTGCACAGGGTGACGGACTACGTCACTTAGCGTTGCGAATAGGTAACCGTGCCATAACGGCGATCCAGGGCCCGTGCCCGACACGCCGGGCAACTCGGCAAGGTTGTGGCAGGCTGCACCCGGGCAGGTCACACTCGACTAGCGGAAGCAGCGACGCACGTGACGTCGGCAGGCACCACCCGGGAGGTCCCCATGCCCGAACTGCGTGTCGTGGCCGTCTCCAATGACGGCACACGGCTGGTGCTGAAGGCTGCCGACTCAACGGAGTACACGCTTCCGATCGACGAACGCCTGCGCGCTGCCGTGCGCGGCGACCGTCCCCGCCTCGGCCAGATCGAGATCGAGGTGGAGAGCCATCTCCGCCCCCGCGACATCCAGGCGCGGATACGCGCCGGTGCGACCGCGGAAGAGGTCGCGCAGATGGCCGGAATTCCCGTGGATCGGGTACGCCGCTTCGAGGGTCCCGTGCTGGCCGAGCGCGCGTTCATGGCCGAGCGGGCTCGGAAGACTCCGGTGCGCCGACCCGGCGAGAACGCGGGACCGCAGCTGGGCGAGGCCGTCCAGGAGCGGCTGACCCTGCGCGGCGCCGAGAAGGACACCGTGCAGTGGGACTCGTGGCGCCGCGACGACGGCACCTGGGAGGTCCTGCTGGTCTACCTGGTCGCGGGCGAACCGCACTCGGCGAGCTGGACGTACGACCCGCCCCGGCGGCTCGTCCAAGCCGTCGACGAGGAAGCGCGCTCGCTGATCGGTGAGTCCGACGACCTCGCGGCCACGCCGGAGCCCAGCTTTCCCTTCGTACCGCGCATCGCACGACTGCCGCGCGACCGTCCGCTGGACCGCGCCCTCGACCGGAGCCTGCCGGCGCCGGCTCTCGAACCCGCCGACGAGACCGCGAGTGCGAGTGCGAGCGAACGGGACTCGCTGACCAGCCTGCTGGAGGCGGTACCGAGCTTCCGGGGCGACCTGGTGGTCCCGGAAAGCCCTTCCGAGGAGGCACCCGAGGCGGAGGAACCCGCCTCGGAGCCCGAGGCCGAGGAGCCCCCGGCTCCCGCGGCCTCGGCAGGTTCGGCCTACGCGGACGTCCTCATGCCTCGCTCCGTCGGCGGCCATCGCGACCGCCTCGTCGGCTCCACCGACCGCCAGGCCGAGGCGGACGGCGTCCGCCCGGGACGTCGGGCGGCGGTCCCGAGCTGGGACGAGATCGTGTTCGGCACGCGGCGGAAGAAGCAGGAGTAGTTCCTCGTGGAGCACACGCTGCACGAGGGCCGTACAGAACGATGGGGAGGGCCCGCGCCGGTCGGCGCGGGCCCTCCGGTCGTCCGCCTACTGGGGATCGGGCCCGACGGCCACCGGACGCGACGGGTCCGACGACCACTCCGACCAGGAACCGACGTACAGAGCGGCCGGGACGCCCGCGACCGCCAGGGCGAGTACCTCGTGTGCGCCGGAGACACCTGAGCCGCAGTAGACGCCGACCGTCGAGTCGTCGGACACGCCCAGCGCCTTGAAGCGGGCGGCCAGTTCCTCCGCCGGAAGGAAGCGGCCGTCTGCCGCCACGTTCTCCGTGGTGGGCGCCGAGACCGCGCCCGGGATGTGGCCGCCGACCCGGTCGATCGGCTCGACCTCGCCCCGGTAGCGCTCCCCCGCCCGTGCGTCCAGCAGCACTCCGGAGCGGGCCAGCGCCGCGGCCCCGTCCGGGTCGAGGAGGCCCACCGCGTCCGGCCTCGGCCGAAAGTCACCCTCGGCCGGTTCCGGCGTGTCCGTCGACAGTCCGTCGGGCCAGGACGGCAACCCGCCGTCGAGAACTCGCACGTCCGGGTGACCCGTCCAGCGCAGCATCCACCAGGCACGGGCGGCCGCCCAGCCCTGCCCGCCGTCGTACACGACCACCGGCGTGCCGGAGGAGACACCCGCGCCGCGCATGGCGGCGCCGAACTCCGTGAGGTCGGGAAGCGGGTGCCGGCCGCCGGTGCCGGGCGTCGCGGCGAGCTCCCGGTCCAGGTCCACGAAGACAGCCCCGGGAATGTGCCCGGCCGCGTACTCGGCCCGGCCGTCGAAGGACGGCTCCCCGGCGGCCTTGGCCACGCTCAGCTGCCAGCGGACGTCGAGCACACTCGGCGGGTTGTCGCCCGTCAGGTCGTCGGCGAGTTCGGATGCGGAGATGATGGCGTTCATGGCCACCATCCTTGCGCATCGGGTGGCCGCATCGTCCATGTCCGGCTACTCTGCTCGGCCGGGCAGACCCGATCACGAGGCGTACGGGATCGGGCACATGCTGTACAGCCGATCGCCACTCGCCGGCCATCGCCCGGTAACGGACGGGACGGCGCACGACGGGCATTCTCCGGACAGGGGAGCCGACGCACGGCGGCGCGCCCGGAGCGCGCGTTCGCGCGGGTGGTGCGAGCATCGGCAGGGGGCCATACGCATGGCAACCGTGGACGCGGACTCCGTACGCTCGCGAATCCGCACGCGGGAGCCCGTACGCACGGGGCATGCAGGCACGGCGCCCGGCAGAGCGGAAGCGACGCGGCACGGCCGCCGCGAGAGGCCGAGGAGAGAGCGACGATGACCGAGCCAAGGGGGTCGGCCGGCCCGCACGACGGGACGCACGCCCGACCGGTGCCCGGCACACCCTGCTGGGTGAGCCTGGTGGTGCACGGGATGGCGGCGACCCAGGACTTCTACGGTTCGCTGTTCGGCTGGGAGTTCCGACCGGGGCCCCAGCAGCTCGGTCCCTACGTCCGGGCCCTGCTCGACGGACACGAGGTGGCCGGCATCGGCCAGCTGCCGCCCGACCGCCACCTCCCCCTCGCCTGGACGCCCTACCTCGCCTCGGACGACGTGGACCTGACTGCTGAAACGGTACGGCTCTGCGGCGGCACGGTCGGGGTGGGGCCGTTGGACGCGGGGGAGGCGGGGCGGCTGGTGATCGGCTCGGACCCCTCGGGTGCGGTCTTCGGCGTGTGGCAGGCGGCGGGGCACCTCGGCACGTCCCTCGGCGGGGTGCCCGGCACACCGGCCTGGCACGAACTGCTGACCTTCGAGACCGCGAGCGTCGCCAAGTTCTACGAGACGGTGTTCGGTTACGAGGAGGAGCCGGAGCGTTCCGCCGACTCCGACTATGTGACCCTGCGCCTCGGTGACCGCCCCGTAGCAGGCATCCACGGCGTGGGGCAGGCCCGGCTCCGCGACCGGGGGCCGCACTGGATGACGTACTTCGAAGTCTCCGACACGGACGAGGCGGCCACCCGGCTCGTCGGCCTCGGCGGCCACCTCCTGGAGCCGCCGCACGACACCCCCCACGGCCGCGCGGCGACGGTGGCGGACCCGGAGGGCGCCCGGTTCTCGCTCATCCGCACCGCACGCCGAGGAGCCGACGTCCACACCACGTCGTCAAGCTGATGTGACCGGGAGCACGTCGGGGGACAACGCGCCGGCCTGGGCCGAAGCACTGGTCATCCGGCGGAGATGGTGTCGGCGGCACAGGACCTCGTAACCGATCTCCTCCACCGGGCGGTTGACGTCGCCCACGACCACCTGGGCGCCCTCGACCACCATCTCCCCGCCCACCGTACGGGCGTTGTGCGTGGCCCGCGCACCGCACCAGCACAGCGCCTCCACCTGGAGGGCCTCGATCCGGTCGGCCAGCTCCATCAGCCGTTGTGAGCCGGGAAAGAGCTTGGTGCGGAAGTCGGTGGTGATACCGAAGGCGAAGACATCGAGCCCGAGGTCGTCCACGACCCGCGCCAACTGGTCGATCTGCTCCGGCGCGAGGAACTGCGCCTCGTCGACGATCACATAGTCGACCCTGCCGCCCTTGGACAACTGGGCGACCAGATACCCGTACAGGTCCATGCTCTCGGTGACCTCGACAGCCTCGGTGACCAGGCCAAGTCGCGAGGACAGCTTCCCCTCACCCGCCCGGTCGTCCCGGGTGAAGATCACGCCCTGAAGTCCCCGGGCTGAGCGGTTATGTCCGATCTGGAGCGCCAGAGTGCTCTTCCCGCAGTCCATCGTTCCGGAGAAGAACACCAGCTCGGGCATGGCGAGTCGAACACCTTTCGTTCGGGAAGGAGGTGGGCCTGAAGCCCTCAGGAGCGTACTTCGAGCAGCGGAACCAGTTGCTCGGCAGGGGTCATCGAACCGTGGTTGCCGACCATCGCCGACTCCTTGGGCTCCCGCTCCGAGGCGATGATCAGGACGTCGTCACGGGCAGCGGCCACCACGTCACCGAGACGGTCGTACACGCGTCGCTCGACCTGGTCCGACGGCCCGAACCAGCCCGCAGCGATCGCCTCGTCCCGCGAGGCCACCCAGAACTGCTCGCCGAGCACCTCGCGCCAGCAGGTCAGGACGTCGCTCTCGGCACCCGGGACCGCGTAGACATGGCGGGCGCGGCCCTCGCCGCCCAGCAGGGCGACCCCGGCGCGCAGTTCCCAGTCCTCGTCGAAGTCGATGCGGTGCTGCTCGTCGAAGGGGACGTCGATCATGCCGTGGTCGGCGGTGACGTACAGCGCGGTGCGCGGCGGCAGTTGCTCGGCCAGCCGCTGGACCAGCCGGTCGACGTACATCAGCCGGCCGCGCCAGGTGTCGGAGTCGATGCCGAAGCGGTGGCCGGCGCCGTCGACCTCGGCGTAGTACGTGTAGACCAGGGAGCGGTCGCCCGCGGCCAGTTGCTGGGCCGCGAGGTCCATGCGCTCCTCACCGGTCGACCGGCCGTGGAACGTGCCGCCGCTGAGCGCGACCTTGGTCAGCGGGGTGCTCTCGAAGGTGGGGGCCGAGACCTGGGCCGCGTGCACACCCGCCCGGTCGGCCAGCTGGAAGACCGTCGGGTGCGGCTGCCAGGCCCCTGGCGCCGTCCACGGCTGCCAGCGCAACTGGTTCATCAGCTCGCCGGTGGCCGGATTGCGCACGGTGTAGCCGGGCAGACCGTGGGCGCCCGGCGGCAGTCCGGTGCCGACGGAGGCGAGGGAGGTGGCGGTGGTCGCCGGGAAGCCGGTGGTGAGCGGACGGCCGGTGCCGCCGCGCGAGCTGCCGAGGAGCGAGGTCATGAAGGGCGCCTCGTCCGGGTGCGCCCTCAATTGCTCCCAGCCGAGCCCGTCGATCAGGAACACGCAGTTCCGGTCGGCGGGGGTCAACTCGGGGAGGGTCGCGGTCGTTCCGGGTACGGCCATGCCCGCGGCCAGGGTGGGCAGCAGGTCGGCCAGGGATCCGCTGCCGTACGCGGGGACGGGTGCGGAGTCGAGGGCGAGTGGTTCCGGATGGTGGTCCCAGGCGGAGGCGGGATGCGCCATCAGCGGGTGACGTCCGCGGTCGCCTCGGAGATGGCCTGGGCGAAGACGAGCGCCTGACGCACCGTCTCCGGACCGTCCCCGGCCTCGCTGACCCGCAGGCTCAGGTCGTCCGCCGTGGAGCTTCCGGTGTAGCCGTGGTCGGCCTCGCAGTTGGGGTCGCCGCAGGCGGCGGGCTCCAGGTCGATCCGGGAGACAGCGCCCCAGCCGATGGTCAGTACGACCTCGCGGGGCAGAGAGCCGGGCTGGTACTGCTCGGGGTTCGCGACCACGCGGCTGACCACGACCGACGAGATCCGGTTGAGCTTCACGGACTCGGTGGAGGTGGTGGCGTAAGGCGTCGGGGAGGTGCTGTCCGCGGCCTGCTCGTCGGTGTGGCTGACGATGAAGCGGTTGCCGGTGAGGACCAGCACGGTCACGTGCCGCCGCACCTCGTTCTGGTCGAACGTCGTCTCCTGATGGACCAGGTACGACCGCATGGGCTCGCCGCCCACAGCGGCCTCCACCGCCTCGGCCACGAGGGCCGGGTAGTAGCCGCTGCGCTCGATCGCCGTTCGCAGCCCCTGGGTCGTCGTACTGGTCTTGGCCATGACGTCCATCCTACGGTGGCCCACTGACTGCGAGGCACGCTCCGGGCGGTCTCAGTAGGCGGGGAGTGTACGCGGGCCGAGGTCGTCCCGGGCCGGCGGTGGCGCCAGTCGCACGGAGGCTCCGAGAACGCTCAGGCCGCGCTGGGCGACGACCACGGGCTCAAGGGTGATGGCGACGACCTCGGGGTGGTCGTCGACCAGCCGCGACACCCGCGGCAGCAGTTCCTCCAGGGCGGGAGTGTCGACGGGCGTGGAACCGCGCCAGCCGAACAGGAGGGGCGCCGTCCGGATGGACCGGACCAGCGAGGAGGCCTCCCGGTCGGTGACCGGGACCAGCCGGTGCGCCATGTCCCCGAGCAGCTGGGAGGCGGCGCCGGCGAGACCGAACGACAGCACGGCGCCCGCCGCCGGGTCGATCACGGCCCTGACAACGGTGTCGACTCCCCGCGGTGCCATGCCCTGCACCACCGGCCGCAGTTCCTCCGGCTTCCCGAAGATCTCGGTCAGTTCGGCGTACGCGCGCCGCAGTTGCTCCTCGTCGGCGAGATCCAGCCGTACGCCGCCCAGGTCGGCGCGGTGCCTGAGGTGCGGGGCGGTCGCCTTGAGGGCCACCGGGTAGCCGAGGGTGCCGGCGGACCGGACCGCTTCATCGGGGGTGGAGGCGCGCAGGGCCCGGTGCACCCGCACGCCGTACTTCCCGAGCAGGTCGCAGGTCTCGTCGGTGCCGAGTGTGAGCCCCTGCCCGTGCGCGAGAAGCCCGCCGATCAGTTCGGCGGCCCCCTTCTCGTCGATGTCCTCGTACTCGGGCACCCTGCCGGGCTCGGCGGCGTCCCGCCGCCACTGCGCGTACCGGACCACTTCGGAGAGCGCCCGGACGGCACGTTCGGCGGCGGGGTAGGCGGGGATGAGGCGCGAGCCGGTCCGGGGGGCCGGCACCTCTTCCGTCGACGACGTGGCCAGTCGGTCCAGCGGACGGAACGGGTGGGCGCGTACGACGCCTCCCGGTGTCGTGGAACCCGCCTGCGGTGCGGTGCTCGCCGCGGCCGACAACGCTTCCGCGAGTCCGCCGAGTTCCACGTGGACCACCAGCACCGGCTTGCCGGGGACCCGCTCTGCGGCGGAGCTCAGGGCCTCGGCCAGCGCCGCGTCCCCGACGGACCCCTCCCCCACCGCCGGTATGGCCGTGACCACGACCGCGTCGCACGCGTCGTCCGCCAACGCCCGCGACAACGCCCCGTGGAAGTCCCCCGGCGAGGCCCCGGTCGTCAGGTCCAGCGGCGGCAACGGCCGCAGTCCCTCGGAGAGGCATGCGTCGTACGTCAACAACCCCAGTGACTCGGAGTTCCCGAGGATCGCCACCCTGGCGCCGGTCGGCAGCGGCTGCCGCGCGAGCAGCAGTCCCGTGTCCACCAGTTCCGTGATCGTCTCCACCCGGATCACCCCGGCCTGGCGCAGCAGCGCGGACACCGTGGCATGCGGCAGCCGCGTGGCCCGTACCGCGTGCCCCTGCGGCGCGGAACCCGCGCCCTGGACCACGACCAGGGGCTTCGCCGCCGCCGTCCGGCGCGCGAGCCGCGTGAACTTGCGCGGGTTGCCGATGGACTCCAGGTACATCAGCGCCACGTCGGTGTCGGGGTCGTCGTACCAGTACTGAAGGACGTCGTTGCCGGACACGTCCGCGCGGTTGCCGGACGACACGAAGGTCGAGACGCCGCTCACCCCGGTGACTCCGCCGCCGCGCCGGTGGAGTCGGGACAGCAGGGCGATGCCGATGGCGCCGGACTGGGCGAACAGGCCGATCCGCCCCGGGCGGGGCATCTGAGGGGCGAGGGAGGCGTTCAGCCGTACGTCCGCCGAGGTGTTGATGATCCCGAACGCGTTCGGCCCGATGATGCGCATGCCGTACGCGCGCGCGTGCCGGACCAGTTCCCGCTGTCGCTCGCGGCCCTCGGGCCCGCTCTCGGCGTAACCGGCGGAGAGCACGACGAGCCCCTGCACGCCGTGCCGGCCGCACTCCTCGACGGCTTCGGGGACCTGCTCCGCGGGCACGGCGACGACCGCCAGGTCCACCGGCCCGTCGATGTCCCGCACCGACCGGTGCGCGGGCACCCCGTCGACGTCCTTCTGCCCCTCGGGCAGGGATTTGTTCACGGCGTGCAGCCGGCCCGTGAACCCGGCGTCCCTGATGTTGTGGAGGACGCTGCGGCCCACCCCGCCGGGCGTGCGGCCGGTCCCGATGACGGCTACGGAGCCGGGCGTGAGCAGCCGCTGCACGGAGCGCCCTTCGGCGCGCTGTTCGCGCGCGTACTGCACGGCGAGCGAGCGGTCCGTCGGCTCCAGGTCGAACTCCAGGCGAACGACGCCGTCCTCGAAGCTGCGCTTCTGGGTGTACCCGGCGTCCGTGAACACCTTGATCATCTTGGTGTTGGCCGGCAGCACCTCGGCGGCGAAGCGGCGGATACCGCGCTCGCGGGCGACGGCCCCGATGTGTTCGAGGAGGGCGGAGGCCACCCCGCGCCCCTGGTGGGCGTCCTGGACGAGGAAGGCGACCTCGGCCTCGTCGGCGGGGGAGGAAGCGGGCATGCCGTCGGTGCCGATGCGGTCGTAGCGTACGGTGGCGATGAACTCGCCGCCGATGGTGGCCGCGAGTCCCACCCGGTCCACAAAGTCGTGGTGCGTGAAGCGGTGGACGTCCTTGGCGGACAGGCGAGGGTAGGGCGCGAAGAAGCGGTAGTACTTCGACTCGTCCGATACCTGCTCATAGAAGCTGACGAGGCGATCGGCGTCATCGACGGTGATGGGCCGGATGCGCGCGGTACCACCGTCGCGCAACACCACGTCGGCCTCCCAGTGGGCGGGGTACTCGTGCCGGTCCGACGAGGTCTGCATGGGCCCCAGAGTACGGCTCGCGTACGACAACGGCGCGAGGCAGTCCGCGGGGGACGGAGTCGGACCGAGGCCGCGGTCCGACGCCACGAAGGGGCGGGACGAAGGCCCGCTCCGGGCAAGCTTCACGTGTGGGAAACTGGTCTAGACAACCCTGAACATCGAAGGGCAGCATCACATGGCTGAGCGCCGCGTCAACGTCGGCTGGGCCGAGGGTCTCCACGCCCGCCCCGCTTCCATCTTCGTCCGGGCCGCCACGGCCGCAGGTGTCCCGGTGACGATCTCCAAGGCCGACGGCAACCCCGTCAACGCGGCCTCCATGCTGGCCGTCCTCGGCCTGGGCGCACAGGGCGGTGAGGAGATCGTCCTCGCCTCCGACGCCGAAGGGGCGGATGCCGCCCTCGACCGCCTCGCGAAGCTTGTCTCCGAAGGTCTCGAGGAGCTCCCCGAGACCGTCTGAGAACAGACGCCGCAGCGCAACCCCGAAGGGCTCGTCCGAATTATCGGGCGAGCCCTTCGCATTTCCCCGCCTCGGGCCGATTTTCCCGTTTACGGGCAGCAGAATTAATCCCCCGCGAATTATCCCCTCTTTGTATACGGCTGCCGTGTTAATGCCGCAGGCTCGTCATGTTTACGGGATGTTGCGAGTTCCTCACACGCTCCGGGCGATCTCCCTGGGACGGAAAGCGCAACCGGTGCGCGGCCGTGGCGCGCTCGGTGTGCAGTGCCGTGACCGCTCGCGCGCGCTCGCTGTCCCCGCGCGCCACCGCGTCCACGATCGCGCCGTGCTCCGCCCAGGACTCGACCGGGTTGGCGGGCGCGTCCACCGCGTACATCCAGGCGATCTTGTGACGCAGCTGGGTCAGCATGGAGGTCATCGCCGGACTGCCGGAGGCCTGAGCGAGGGTCTCGTGGAACCAGCTCCCCAGGGAGCGCAGGTCGTCGCTGGTACCTCTCCTGGCCCGCTCCTGGCCCAGCCGGACCAGTCCGCGCAGCACCTTGAGGTGGGCCTCGGTGCGCCGCTGAGCGGCCCGGGAGGCGCCGAGCGGCTCCAGGAGCACCCGCATCTCCAGGAGGTCGGCGCCCTCCTGCTCGGTGGGTTCCGCGACGCACGCGCCCGCGTGCCGCCGGGTCACCACGAAGCCCTCCGCCTCCAGCGTGCGCAGGGCCTCGCGGACGGGGACGCGCGAGACGCCGTAGCGGCGGGCGAGCAGTTCCTCGGTGAGCCGGCCCCCGCGCTCGTAGACACCCGCGACGATGTCGTCCCGGATCGCCGTGCATACCGAGTGCGCCGGAATACGCATGACCGACCTCCGCATTAATCCCCGTGAAACGTCGACGATTGACGTGTGTTCGGTGACTCTATTGCAATGAGCCGGAATTTCCGATGGCGGGTCGGAATCCATGGATATTTTTTGGACAGTCGGGCACCAGAAACGCCGAAAGCCCCGGCTCGGGGAGCCGGGGCCTCAGGTTGTCTTGCCGACCGTCGTCAGACGTTCACGCCGTGCGAACGGAGGTAGGAGACGGGATCGATGTCCGAGCCGTACTGCGCGCCCGTGCGGGCCTCGAAGTGCAGGTGGGGTCCGGTGACGTTGCCGGTCGCGCCGGAGAGACCGATCTGCGCGCCCGGGGTGACGGCCTGGCCCACCGAGACACCGATGGACGACAGGTGGCCGTACTGGGTGTACGTGCCGTCGTTCATCTTGATCACGATCTGGTTGCCGTACGACCCGCCCCAGCCGGCCTCGACCACGGTGCCGGAGCCGACCGCGTGGACGGTGGTGCCGGTCGAGGCGTGGAAGTCGATGCCGGTGTGGCTGCCTGAGGACCACAGGGAGCTGCTGGACTGGTAACCGGTCGAGACGTACGAGCCGGAGATCGGGGCGACGTAGGCGTTGAGGCGCTTGCGCTCGGCCTCGCGGGCGGCGCGCTCCTTCTGCTCACGCTCCTCGCGGGCCTTCTTGGCCTCCGCGACCGCCTTCTTGCGCGCGGCCTCCTCGGCCTTCTGCTGCGCCTCGGCCTCCTCGGCGGCCTGCTTCTGGGCGACGGCCTGGGCGTCGATCTGGTCCGCGATCGAGTCACCGATGGTGATGACGGGGGTGAGGCCGGTCTGCTCGGCCGCGGGCTCGGCGGCGAGCGCCGGGGCGGCCAGGGTACCGATGACGCCGGTGGTGGTGAGTGCCGCGACACCCGCCGCGCGGGCGGTGCCGCGCTTCATCCGGCTGGGACGACGGTGCTTCCCGGCGGCGCACATGAACGCCATGTGGTGGCTGGTCCTTTCCTTCCTTCTCGCCTACCGGGTTAGCTGACGGGTTCGGAGCAGGAAGGTCTCCTACGGACCCCCTCGCGGTGTGCGCGGGCGTCCGATTCACCCCAGGGACTTCACGTGTGGGTCCCCGGCTCCCCTGGCTCGCGCCATGTGGGGACTCGGCGATGACTGTCCGGTGCCGCGGGTGCGGCGCAGTGCCTGACGGACAGCCCGGACGACGCTAAGCGGGGCAACTTTCAATCCCCAAACGGATCACGCCTTTTGTAGCGCATGCCACAGGGCAGACAGGCAACCTCTCCCTCAATTCGGACATCGAGGGGCCCCGGTGACTCTCACGTCACCGGGGCCCCGGGCACTGCTGTGACTACTCCACGGAGGTGTGGCCGTTCCGCTGTGGCTCCTCCGCGTCGCTACTGTGTGTGCCTGGTCCGCGTCCCTACTCCGCGGAGACGACGGAGACTTCGCCGATGCCGAGAGCCTCGACGGGCTCCTTGATCTGTGCGGCGTCACCGACGAGGACGGTCACCAGGCGGTCCACCGGGAAGGCGCTCACGGCCGCCGCGGTGGCCTCCACGGTGCCGGTGGAGGCGAGCTGCTGGTACAGCGTCGCCTGGAAGTCGTCGGGCAGGTGCTGCTCGACCTGGTCGGCCAGCGTGCCCGCGACCGCCGCCGCGGTCTCGTACTTCAGCGGCGCCACCCCGACGAGGTTCTGGACGGCGACATCCCGCTCGGCATCGGTCAGCCCCTCGGCCGCGAGCGTGCGCAGCACCGTCCACAGGTCGTCCAGGGCGGGACCGGTGTTCGGCGTGTCGAAGGAGCCGCTGATGGCGAGCATCGCGGCACCCGAGCCGTCCGGCGTCGAGCGCAGGACCTGCCCGAACGCCCGCACCCCGTAGGTGTAGCCCTTCTCCTCCCGCAGGACGCGGTCCAGACGGGAGGTGAGGGTGCCGCCCAGGCAGTACGTGCCGAGCACCTGGGCGGGCCACACACGCGCGTGCCGGTCAGAGCCGATGCGGCCGATCAGCAGCTGGGTCTGGACGGCGCCGGGACGGTCCACGATGACGACCCGTCCGGTGTCGTCGGCCGTCACCGGTGGCACCGGACGCGGCTGGGCCGAGGAGCCGGTCCAGGCGCCGAGGGTGTCGCCGAGCAGCTCGTCGAGCTCGAGGCCGGTGAGGTCGCCGACGACCACGGCGGTGGCGGTGGCCGGACGGACGTGCTTCTCGTAGAAGCCGCGTACGGCCGCCGAGTCGATGGACTCGACCGTCTCCTCGGTGCCCTGGCGCGGGCGCGACATCCGCGAGGTCGCCGGGAACAGCTCCTTGGAGAGCTCCTTGGCGGCACGCCGGGAGGGGTTGGCCAGCTCGTGCGGGATCTCGTCGAGGCGGTTGCGGACCAGCCGCTCGACCTCGCTGTCCGCGAACGCGGGTGCCCTGAGGGCGTCCGCGAGCAGGCCCAGGGCCTTGGCCAGGCGGGAGGCGGGGACTTCGAGGGAGAGCCGTACGCCGGGATGGTCGGCGTGCGCGTCGAGGGTGGCGCCGCAGCGCTCCAGCTCGGCGGCGAACTCCTCGGCCGAGTGCTTGTCGGTGCCCTCGGAGAACGCCCGCGCCATGATGGTGGCGACGCCGTCCAGACCGGCCGGTTCGGCCTCCAGGGGCGCGTCCAGGAGCACCTCGACGGCGACGACCTGCTGGCCGGGGCGGTGGCAGCGCAGGACGGTGAGGCCGTTGTCGAGCGTCCCGCGCTCGGGGGCCGGGAACGCCCAGGGCCTGGCGTCGCCCGCCTGGGGCTGGGGGTGGAACTCCATCGCGGCGAGCTCGGTCACTGGGCCGCCTCCTCGTCGTTCTCGTCGGTGGCTTCGGCGTCTTCTGCTTCGGTGGTGGTCGGCTCGTAGACGAGCACCGCGCGGTTGTCGGGGCGCAGGCAGGCCTTGGCGACCTCCTGGACTTCCTCGGCGCTCACCTCGAGAACGCGCCCGACGGCGGTGAGGGCGAGCTGCGGGTCCCCGAACAGGACGGCGTACCGGCACAGTTCGTCGGCGCGGCCCGCGACCGTACCGAGCCGGTCCAGCCACTCGCGCTCCAACTGGGCCTGAGCGCGTTCCATTTCCTCGGCTGTGGGGCCCTCCTCGGCGAACCGGGCGAGCTCCTCGTCGATGGCGGTCTCGATGACCGGTACCTCGACGTCGCCGGAGGTCTTCACGTCCAGCCAGCCCAGGGAGGGCGCCCCGGCCAGCCGCAGCAGGCCGAAGCCGGCCGCGACGGCCGTACGGTCACGCCGTACCAGCCGGTTGTAGAGGCGGGAGGACTCGCCGCCGCCGAGGACGGTGAGCGCCAGGTCGGCCGCGTCGCACGCGCGCGTGCCGTCGTGCGGCAGCCGGTAGGCGGCCATCAGGGCCCGGGCCGGGACCTCCTCCTCGACGACCTCGCGCAGCTGCGCACCCATGACGTCGGGCAGCGCGCCGTCACGCGGGGCGGGCTTGCCGTCGTGCCCCGGAATGGACCCGAAGTACTTCTCGACCCAGGCGAGCGTCTGCTCCGGGTCGATGTCGCCGACCACCGACAGGACGGCGTTGTTGGGCGCGTAGTACGTGCGGAAGAACGCGCGGGCGTCCTCCAGGGTGGCCGCGTCCAGGTCGGCCATCGAGCCGATCGGGGTGTGGTGGTAGGGGTGGCCCTCCGGGTAGGCGAGCGCGGTGAGCTTCTCGAACGCCGTGCCGTAGGGGACGTTGTCGTAGCGCTGCCGTCGCTCGTTCTTGACGACGTCCCGCTGGTTCTCCATCGACTCGTCGTCGAGGGCGGTCAGCAGGGAGCCCATCCGGTCGGCTTCCAGCCAGAGGGCGAGCTCCAGCTGGTGGGTCGGCATGGTCTCGAAGTAGTTGGTGCGCTCGAAGCTGGTGGTGCCGTTGAGCGAGCCGCCGGCGCCTTGGACCAGCTCGAAGTGACCGTTGCCCTTCACCTGTCCGGAGCCCTGGAACATCAGGTGCTCGAAAAGGTGAGCCAGGCCGGTACGGCCCTTGACCTCGTGGCGCGAACCGACGTCGTACCAGAGGCACACCGCCGCGACCGGGGTCAAGTGGTCCTCGGAGAGCACCACGCGCAGGCCGTTGGCCAGGCGGTGCTCGGTCGCTGTCAGGCCCCCGGAGCCTGCCTGGGCTGTGGCCGTGTGACCCATGGGCATGTACGTCCCTTCGATCGCGGTCGCGGTCGTGGAAACCGCGGTTTTCCTGCCGGTCCTGCCACTGTATGCAAGCGCGTGAGGCCACCGCGAAGTTCCCGGGGGGACGTACGCCGACAGCGGATCGCGTAGCCTGCGGACAGTCGTGGAGGAGTCGTCTCCCCGCGCCGGACCGAGCAGCCGACGCCGGGGCCTGGTCCGCGTTGTCAGTGCCACGGTCCACAATGGTCCGCGTCAGATGCCGTTCACGCTTCAGCCAGCGAGCGCCCAGTACGCGAGCGACCAGTAAACAGGAGGAGCCGGCAGCGATGGCCCGCCGCAGCACGAAGACCCCGCCGCCCGACGACTCGTACGAGGAGCGGATCCTCGACATCGACGTCGTGGACGAGATGAAGGGCTCGTACCTCGAGTACGCGTACTCGGTCATCTACTCCCGCGCCCTGCCGGACGCCCGGGACGGGTTGAAGCCGGTGCATCGCCGCATCGTGTACCAGATGAGCGAGATGGGCCTGCGCCCCGACCGCGGCTACGTGAAGTGCGCCCGGGTCGTCGGCGAGGTCATGGGCAAGTTGCACCCGCACGGTGACGCGTCGATCTACGACGCTCTCGTGCGCATGGCTCAGCCCTTCTCGATGCGCGTCCCCCTCGTCGACGGACACGGCAACTTCGGCTCACTGGGCAACGACGACCCGCCGGCCGCCATGCGGTACACCGAGTGCCGGATGGCCCAGGCCGCGAGCCTGATGACGGAGTCCATCGACGAGGACACCGTCGATTTCGCCCCCAACTACGACGGCCAGGAGCAGGAACCGGGGGCGCTGCCCGCCGCGTTCCCGAACCTCCTGGTGAACGGCGCCTCGGGCATCGCGGTCGGTATGGCCACCAACATGCCTCCGCACAACCTGTCCGAGGTGATCGCAGCCGCCCGTCACCTGATCCGCTACCCGAACGCGGATCTGGACGCCCTGATGAAGTACGTCCCGGGCCCCGATCTGCCCACCGGCGGGCGCATCGTGGGCCTGACCGGCATCCGTGACGCGTACGAGACGGGCCGCGGCACCTTCAAGATCCGCGCGACGGTCTCCGTGGAGAACGTGACGGCGCGTCGTAAGGGTCTCGTCGTCACCGAGCTGCCCTTCGCGGTCGGCCCGGAGAAGGTCATCGCCAAGATCAAGGACCTGGTCGGCTCGAAGAAGCTGCAGGGCATCGCGGACGTCAAGGACCTCACCGACCGCGCGCACGGTCTGCGTCTGGTCATCGAGATCAAGAACGGCTTCGTGCCCGAGGCCGTACTGGAGCAGCTCTACAAGCTGACGCCGATGGAGGAGTCCTTCGGCGTCAACAACGTGGCCCTGGTCGACGGCCAGCCTCTCACCCTGGGTCTCAAGGAGCTCCTCGAGGTCTATCTCGACCACCGCTTCGAGGTCGTGCGCCGCCGCAGCGAGTTCCGCCGCACCAAGCGGCGCGACCGGTTGCACCTGGTCGAGGGTCTGCTCACCGCGCTGATCGACATCGACGAGGTGATCCGCCTCATCCGCTCCAGCGACAACTCCGCCCAGGCGAAGGAGCGCCTGATGGAGGCCTTCTCGCTGTCGGAGATCCAGACCCAGTACATCCTCGACACGCCCCTGCGCCGCCTCACCAGGTACGACCGCATCGAGCTGGAGGCGGAGAAGGACCGGCTCAACGAGGAGATCGCGGAGCTGACCCG
Organism: Streptomyces sp. NBC_00076; assembly: GCF_045041235.1. Classification (NCBI taxonomy): domain Bacteria; kingdom Bacillati; phylum Actinomycetota; class Actinomycetes; order Kitasatosporales; family Streptomycetaceae; genus Streptomyces; species Streptomyces sp. NBC_00076. The sequence continues at coordinate 7,689,149 of NZ_CP108242.1, read as the reverse complement.
CATCCTGGAGTCGGACGCCGAGCTGCGCAAACTGGTCTCCGCCGAACTGGCCGCGGTGGCCAAGAAGTTCGGCACGGAGCGACGTACGGTCCTGCTGTCGTCGGCCGGGGCCCCGACGGCCGCCGTGCCGCTCCAGGTGGCCGACGACCCGTGCCGGGTGCTGCTGTCCTCGACGGGGCTGCTGGCCCGTACGGCGAACGGCGAGCCGTTCCCGTCGGACGACGACGCCGCGCGGGCCAAGCACGACGTGATCGTCTCGGCGGTGCCGGCCACCGCGCGCGGAGAGATCGGTGTGGTGACGTCCACCGGGCGCCTGCTGCGGGTGAACGTCGTCGACCTGCCCCAGCTCCCGGACACCGCGGCGGCGCCGAACCTCTCCGGCGGCGCCCCGCTGTCGGAGTTCGTCTCCCTGGAGGGCGACGAGACGGTGATCTGTCTGAGCACGCTCGACGAGTCGTCCCCCGGTCTGGCGATCGGCACCGAACAGGGCGTCGTCAAGCGGGTGGTCCCGGACTATCCGACCAACCGGGGGGAGCTGGAGGTCATCACCCTCAGGGAGGGCGACCGGATCGTCGGCGCGATCGAGCTGCGCACCGGTGAGGAGGACCTGGTCTTCATCACGGACGACGCCCAACTGCTGCGTTTCCAGGCCGCGCACGTCCGCCCGCAGGGCCGTCCGGCAGGCGGTATGGCCGGCATCAAGCTGGTGGAGGGCGCGAAGGTCATCTCCTTCACGGCCGTCGACCCGGCCGTCGACGCGGTCGTCTTCACGGTCGCCGGCTCGCGCGGCACCCTCGACGACTCCGTGCAGACGACGGCCAAGCTGACCCCGTTCGATCAGTACCCGCGCAAGGGCCGGGCCACCGGCGGTGTCCGCTGCCAGCGGTTCCTCAAGGGCGAGGACTGCCTGTCCCTGGCCTGGGCGGGCGCCACTCCGGCCAAGGCGGCCCAGAAGAACGGCACGCCGGCCGACCTGCCGGAGATGGACCCGCGCCGGGACGGTTCGGGCGTTTCGCTGGGGAAGACGGTGGCGGTCGTGGCGGGACCGGTCTAGGGCCTGTCCGGCGGGTCAGGTAGCAGGAAGTCGCCAGTGCCTCATCAGCAGGCCTCCTACGACGTTTCTTCCTCCGGATCGGCCACGTAGCGCAGAACGCCCCACATGCCGTGCTCATCGGCGTGTGGGGCGTCGCTCTTGCACGCCTCCAGCTCCTTGCCGAGGGCGGCCGCGTCGATGTCGGAGCCGATGAGGACGAGCTGGGTGAGGCGGGCGTCGGCAGCGGCCCAGGGCTCCGGGTAGAACCGGAGGAACCGCCCGACGGCGTGCAGCGAGTAGCGGTTGCGGGAGTCGAAGGGCCCGAAGTCGACGTACCCCTTGATCCGGTACAGCCCCTCGGGCCGGCTGTCGAGGAACTGCATCAAGCGGCGCGGGTCGAGGGGAATCTCGGAGCCGAAGGACACGCTGTCGTAGCCGGAGTGCAGGTGAGAGCCGTGATCGTGGCCCTCGGTACGGTCGTGCAGATCGTCGAAGGACAGCTGCCCGACGCGCTCCTCGCCCGGCCGGCAGTCGAAGAGGAACTCCGGGTCGACACGGCCGTGGACGGCGGGCACGACAGCGGCCCCGTCGACGAGGGACCGGACCAGTCCGAGAACGCGCTCACCGTCGTCGGCCCGGTCGAGCTTGTTGACGACGACCAGGTCGGCGAGGGCGAGGTGCCGGTCGATCTCGGGATGCCTGGCGCGGGTGTCGTGGAACTCGGCGGCGTCGACGACCTCGACGAGACCCCCGTAGACGATCCCGGGATGGTCGCTGGCGAGCACCATGCGTACGAGTTCCTGGGGTTCGGCGAGCCCGCTGGCCTCGATCACGATGACGTCGACACCGGCGGCGGGCCGGGCGAGCCGCTCCAGGTAGACGTCGAGTTCACTCGCGTCGACGGCACAGCACAGACAGCCGTTGCCGAGGGAGACGGTGGAGTCGCCGAGCGCGCCCGCCACGGCCATCGCGTCGATCTCGATGGCGCCGAAGTCGTTGACGATGGCGCCGATCCGACTGCCGCCACTGTGGTGCAGGAGGTGGTTGAGGAGGGTGGTCTTGCCGGAGCCGAGGAATCCGGCCAGGACGACAACCGGGATCTGCTGCGGGGTCCGACTCAACGCGCTACCTCTCTCACGCCACCGCGTGCGCCGGATTGTCCGCCTGCGCACGTACGAGGATTGAATGCCCGCCCAGGATACGAGCCGGAAGAATGACCGCTGAGTGAACGATTGTTAGCAGCGCTCGCGGGGCAGACGTTGGGCAAGGCGCCGGTTCGTGCGACCCTCCCATCCCTCCGTGCGCCCCTCTCCGCCTCCCCCGCCGATCAGAGCCGCTCGGCACCCTGGGAGACGGCAAGCGCCGCCCACCGCTCGCCGGTCCCCTTCAGTCGACCCGCACCCCGACGACCGGCGGACGTCCGCCTGATTCGGGGGTTGACATGGCCACACAGAAGTCCTCTGCGGGGAGGTTGGGTTCCGCCGCGCTCACTCTCCTGGCTGCCACCGCCACTGTGACACTGGCAGTGCGTCAATGGCAGTTGGAGAAGGCACGTCTGCACGACAGGCAGCTGGAACTCGAGGAGCTGGCGATTCGGCGCAAGGCTCTGGCCCATCAGCAGCGCATGCAGTGGGAGTTGCTGCTCAGGGCGATGGACGATCCCTCTCTCGCGGAAGTGATCGACACATACGACAAGAGCATCCCGGCGGAGAGGCGCCGCCAGTTCTTCTACGCCAACGCCTGGTATGTCCACCTCTACCATCTTTACCGGGCGGGAAGCCTGGACCGGGAGGAGTTGTACCGGCATCTGCGGGAGTTCTTCCAGAGCCCCGTGTTCCGGGAGTACTGGGAGGCGTCGAGGCACATGCGAGCCACCCTGAACGAGTCGTCCGTGGAAGCCCAGTTGGGGTACATGGTCGACGGTCTGGTCAGGGACCTCGACGAAGCGGATACCGACGAGTGGTGGGTCGTCGGCGACCCGCCGACCGACTGACCCGCCGACTGATTGCCCCGACCGACCCGCCGTTTTTTGCGTCGACCGACTGCCGTCCGACGCCGCCGAGTCGGTCAACACAAAAACGACACAGACACGCCTGAGTTACTTTTGGCCATCCAGCCACAAGGGCCTCACGAACACCGCTAGCGTGCTCACCACCACTATGCCCAGGCTTTCTGTTCGTAAGGACCGGTACCTTTGAAGATCGTGCGCCGCATCGGTGTGCCCCCAAGCGCCCGAGGCAGTAACTCAGGAGCTACCTGCCCGGACGTGTTCGAGCTGAGTGACGGCAACTTCGCCGTCATCGGCACCGAGGCCACCGAGGCGCTTGAGCGCGAACTCCCCGCCGACGCCGCCCGCGCCGACTACGAGCGCATCGTCATCGTCAGCCGGGAAACCCTGATTCGCGCCAAGGCGGACATCCCCGACGCCTGACCCCAGCGAGCACGTGTCCACCCCAGACTCGTCCCGTACCGCTTCCCCGGCCGCACAGAACCGCTGAGCGACCCGGGCACCCACCCGGCGAGCAGCTCGTCACCCCGTCCCTGCTCGATCACCACCGATGAGGCCTGGCGCCAGAACGGCACCAGGCCACACGCGTGTCAGGCGCCCCGCGGCACGTCGACCGGCGCCCCCGGCCCCACATACCGCGCCACCGGCCTGATGATCTTCGAGTCGGCCGCCTGTTCCAGGATGTTGGCGCTCCAGCCCACCACGCGCCCCGCCGCGAAGGTGGGAGTGAACATCTCGCGCGGCAGATCGCACAGCTCCATGACCACACCGGCGTAGAACTCGACGTTGGTGTGGAGTTCCCGGCCGGGCTTCAGTTCGGCGAGTATCCGCTCCACCTGGCGCTCGACCTCGACGGCGAAGTCGACGCGTGGACCGCCGAACCGCAGGGCGATCTCACGGAGCATGCGCGAACGGGGGTCCTCCGTGCGGTAGATCGCATGACCGAAGCCCATGATGCGCTCACCGGCCAGGACGCGCTCGCGGATCCAGGAGTCGACTCGGTCCGGCGTACCGATCGCGTCGAGCGTGTCCAGCGCACGGCTGGGAGCACCGCCGTGCAGCGGACCGGACAACGCCCCCACCGCCCCCACGAGGCACGCCGACACGTCCGCTCCTGTGGACGCGATGACCCGAGCCGTGAACGTTGATGCATTGAATCCATGGTCAATGGTTGAGATCAGGTACTGCTCGACCGCACGGGCCCGCTGCGGCTCCGGCTCCGAACCCGTCACCATGTAGAGGTAGTTGGCCGCGTACGAGAGGTCCTCCCGCGGCTCCACGGGATCGAGGCCCCGGCCCAGTCGGTGCAGTGCGGCAAGAAGCGTCGGCACGGCCGCGGTCGCGACGAGGGTGTCCTCGCGGCGCCGGTTCGCGTCGAGGTCGTACACCGGACGGAAGCCCTTCGCCGCGCCCAGCAGCGACAACGCGGTGCGCATCCCGGCGAGCGGTCCGGCGCCCCTGCCCGCTGCGGCGACAGCGGGCAGGGCGGCCCAGACCTCGGCGGGCAGCCGGCGCAGCGCGGCGGTCTCCACGGCGAAGGCGGCCGAACGAGCGGCGTCCGGCAGTTCACCGTGGACCAGGAGGTGCCATACGTCCTCGAAGCCACGGGCCTTCGCCAGTTCGACCGCCGAGTACTGACGGTAGTGATAAAAGCCCTCGACTCCCCTGACGTCCCCGATCTCGGTGTCGGTGACGACGACTCCCGCGAGCCCTCGCGGTACCTCGACGAGGGTGCCTGCTGACCTGTTGACGGACATGATTCCTCCCTGGACTTGATTTGACTGTCCATGATTGATTGAATCTGTGTCAATATTGATTGAATCAATATATGCGAATCAACACACCAGGCTGCAGATACGGTGATGTCTTATGCACGATCACGAACCCCACCCCGGCCCCGCCGGACAGCGGCTGAGTACCAAAGAGGCCGCCGAACTGCTCGGCGTGAAGCCCGAGACCGTGTACGCGTACGTGAGCCGTGGGCAGCTCAGCAGCAGGCGCGTACCCGGTGGCCGGGGCAGCACCTTCGACGCCAAGGAGGTGGAGGCGCTCGCCCGGCGCAACCGACGGGAGGGCAGCGGGACTTCGGGCTCCGGGGGCGAGCTGTCCGTACGCACCCGTATCACGCTCATCGACACCGACCGCTACTACTTCCGCGGCGTGGACGCGACCGAACTGGCTTCGCGCCACTCCTACGAAGAGGTCGCCGAGTGGCTGTGGACGGGGCAGTTGCACCCCGGCGCCACCTTCACGGCACCTGAGGCAGCCGTCACCGCCGCCCGCCGCGCGGTCGACGCCCTGCCCGAACACACCGCGCCGACCGACCGGTTGCGGGTCGCGGCGATCGCCGCCGCGGCCGCGGACCCACTGCGCTTCGACCTGTCCGAAGAAGCGGTGCTCGGTACGGCGCGCAGCCTGATCCCGACGCTGGTCGCCGCCCTGCCCCTCGCCCGGCACGATCATCGGGACGACGGCCCGCTCGCCCACCGGTTGTGGGCCCGCCTCAGCGTACGTACGGCCGATGCGGCGTCCCTGCGTGCGCTGGACACGGCACTCGCCCTGCTCGTTGACCACGACCTCGCCGCCTCCACCCTCGCCGTGCGCGTCGCGGCGTCGGCGCGCGCGCACGCCTACGCAGCCGTCTCCGCCGGGCTCGGCGTGATCGAGGGGCCGCTGCACGGCGCGGCCGGCGGACTCGCCCACAAGCTGCTGCTCGAGGTACTCGACCAGGGCGACGCGGCACCCGTGATCGCCGACGAGCTGCGGGCCGGGCGGCGCATTCCCGGACTCGGCCATCGCCTCTACCCCGGCGAGGACCCCCGCGCGCGTGTCCTCTTCGGCCTCCTTGAGGACATCCCCAGGGCCGCACCGGCCCTCGCCGCGGCTCGCGACATCGTGGCCACCTCCGCTCGCCACTCGCCCCTGCACGCCAACGTCGACCTGGCCCTGGGCGTGCTCACCGCTTCCTCCGGCATGCCCGCCACGGCCAGCGAGACGATCTTCGCGGTGGCCCGTACGGCGGGCTGGATCGCGCACGCTCTGGAGGAGTACGGCGAACGGCCGCTGCGTATGCGCCCGAGCGGCCACTATGTGGGCCCACGACCGCCGCAGCCCCTGCCGGAGTAGGGCACACGCCACCCGGGAGTCACGCCGCTCCACGTCAGGTTAGGCTCACCTCTGTGAGTACGTGCTCAACCGTCTCCCAGGATCTCGACGAGCCGATGTCCGGAACGGCGGCCACGGCGACGACCTGGCTGCTCCTGGAACAGGCCGGCCCCTGGGGTGCCAAGGCGCTCGTTTCGAGCCACCTGGACCCCGTGCTGGGCCGTGCCCTGGAGGCGGCCGCGAAGGGCACCGGCGTACGCGTCGCGCTCATCCGCCGCCCCGGGCGACATGCCGACAGCGGCCCGCCGGCCTCACGCCAGGTGTACACGGCCCACACCGTGCCCGGCGCTGTGTGGCTGCGCTCCGCCACGACCCACGACCCGCGTCGACTGCTCGACATCGACTTCGCGGCGCTCGGCCGTGGGGACTACGGCACCTTCGACTCCGCCCTCGACGGGCGGCCCCACACCGGCGATCCGCTCGCGCTCGTGTGCACCAACGGCAAGCGTGACCGCTGTTGCGCCCTCCTCGGCCGCCCCCTCGCGGCCGAGCTGGCAGCCTCCGGCGTCGAGGGTGTCTGGGAGGTCACCCATCTGGGCGGTCATCGGTTCTCCCCGACCCTGCTCGTCCTGCCGTACGGCTATGCCTACGGCAGGGCCCAGGCCCACGCCGTCAAGGAGGCCCTGCACAGCGTGCGGGAGGGGCGGATCGTGGTGGAGGGGTGCCGTGGGAACTCGGCCTGGGACCGTCCCGGCCAGGCGGCCGAGCTGGCCGTTCGCACGGCCGCGGGCGAGTACGCGGCCGAGACTCTGGCCGTGATCCGCACGGAGGGGGCCGCGCCCCGCTGGGAGGTGACCGTCGCGCACACCGACGGACGCCGGTGGCGCGTCGCCGTGGTCCAGGGCGCTTCGTTGCCGACCCGCCCGGAGAGCTGCGGAGCGTCGGTACTCGGCTCACCCGCGCGAATGGACGTGGTGGAGGTCCGCGAGCTGACCACCACGAGGGCGCTCGCGAGCTGACCGGCGCCGGTGCTCCGGGCCGACGGCACCGGCGTTCCTGTAGTGGCAGCACCAGGCCTTGCAGCCCGTCACGTATTGATCAAGTAATCCACGCCACACCCCTACGGCAGCTCCGGCGCCTCCACGTACCGTCATGGGTATGAGCCCCACTCCCGCCGCCCGCCGCCTGCGCCTCGGACTGCCGAGGCGCATGTTCTCGCAGGTCCTGCTGATGCAGTTGGCGATCGCCGCGGGAGTCGCGGTGCTCGCGACCGGACTGTTCCTCGCGCCGCTCAGCGCTCAGCTGGACGACCAGGCGATGCGCCGCGCGCTCGCCATCGCGCAGACCACGGCCGCCGAGCCGGGGATCGCCGACGAGGTCAGGACCACTCCTGCGACAGCCGACGGGCCCGTCCAGAGGATCGCGGAACGGATCCGCAAGGCCACCCACGCCGAGTACATCGTGGTGATGGACCGACGGGGCGTGCGCTGGTCCCACCCGACTCCCGGGGAGGTCGGCAGAACCGTCTCGACCGACCCTCACCTGGCCCTGGCCGGCAAGGAGGTCATGGAGATAGACAGTGGCACCCTGGGCCGCTCCGCACGCGGCAAGGTGCCTCTGCGTGACAGCCACGGCGGCATCGTCGGCGCGGTCTCGGTGGGTATCGCGTACGACAGCGTGCGGGCCCGTCTGATCCACGCGATCCCGGGGCTCTTCGCGTACGCCGGAGGTGCCCTGGCCGTCGGCGCGCTGGCCGCCTGGCTCATTTCCCGCCGGGTCCATCGGCAGACCCGGGACCTCGCCTTCTCGGACATCTCGGGGCTGCTCGCGGAGCGCGAGGCGATGCTGCACGGCATCCGGGAGGGTGTCATCGCCCTGGACCGCGCGGGCCGCGTCCGCCTACTCAACGACGAGGCGCAGCGACTGCTGGGCATCGGGGACGAGTCCGTCGGCCGCTCTCCCGACGAAGCGCTCGGCGAGGGCCGTACCGCGGATGTCCTGGCGGGCCGGGTGACGGGCACCGACCTGCTCACCGTCCGCGGTCAGCGGGTACTGGTCGCCAACCGCATGCCCACCGACGACGGTGGCGCCGTGGCCACCCTGCGTGACCGCACCGAACTGGAGCAGCTCGGCCGGGAACTCGACTCCACGCGCGGCCTGATCGACGCCCTGCGCGCCCAGGACCACGAGCACGCCAACCGCATGCATACGCTGCTCGGGCTGCTGGAACTGGAGATGTACGAGGACGCCGTGGAGTTCGTCGGTGAGGTCGTCGGTGACCACCGCGTCACCGCTGAACAGGTGACCGAGAAGGTCCATGATCCTCTGCTTGCCGCGCTGTTGGTCGGCAAGGCGACTGTGGCGGCCGAGCGGGGAGTTGCCCTGTGGGTCTCGGACCGGACCCGGCTGCCGGACCGGCTGGTCGACCCCCGCGGACTGGTCACGGTGGTCGGCAACCTGGTGGACAACGCGCTGGACGCCGTCGCGGGCACGCTCCACGCGCGCGTCGAGGTCGAGCTGCGGGCGGAGGGACGTACCGTCATCCTCCGAGTCCGTGACACGGGGCCCGGAATCCCGGCGGAACAGCGTGAGTTGATCTTCATGGAGGGATGGTCCACGAAGACGCCTCCGGCACATCGCAAGCGCGGAATCGGACTGTCCCTGGTGCGCAAGCTCGCCGAACGGCAGGGTGGCAGCGCTACCGTCGGTGAGGCGGAAGACGGAGGCGCGGAGTTCACCGTCGTCCTGCCGGAGGCACTGGCCGTGCGGGACCGGGAACCGGCGCTCAGTACGCCGACAGCACAGCAGTCCGCCCCCCAGTCCGCCCCCGAGGAGGAGTCGTGATGATCGAGGTCCTGGTGGTGGACGACGACACCCGGGTGGCGCGGGTCAACGCCGCCTACGTGGAGAAGGTTCCCGGCTTCCATGTGGCCGGAGTGGCGCACAACGCGGCGGAGGCGCTGCGTCAGTTGGAGGGGCCGACCCGCCTGGACCTGGTTCTGCTGGACCACTATCTGCCGGACGAGACGGGGCTGGCGGTCGTCCAGGAGATGCGTCGGCGCGGTCATCAGACCGACGTGATCATGGTCACGGCGGCCCGGGACGTGACGACCGTGCAGGCGGCGATGCGGCAGGGCGCCCTGCAGTACCTGGTCAAGCCGTTCGCCTTCGCGGGACTGCGCGCCAAGCTGGAGGCCTACGCGCAGCTGAGACGCACCCTCGACGGTGGCGGAGAGGCGGAACAGGCCGAGGTGGACCGCATCTTCGGCGCCCTGTCGACACCGTCCGAGCCCGGACTGCCCAAAGGCCACTCCCCCACCACCGCGGAGCTCGTAAGGCAGTCTCTGATGAACGCCGAAGGGCCCCTGTCGGCCCAGGAGATCGCCGAGCGCACAGGAGTGAGCCGCCAGACCGCCCAGCGCTATCTGAAGCTCCTGGAGCGTACGGGGCGGGCCAGACTCACCCTCAAGTACGGCGACGCCGGCCGCCCGGAACACCGTTATGTATGGGCGACCCGCGCCTGAGGTACGGCCCGGTCCGCCCCGCCGACCCCCGTCAGCCGGTTCCCGTACGGCGCTGAAGGCGCCGTCTTCTACACGGCCCCCGCCCCCGTCAGCGACCGCACCTCGGTCTCCGCGTGCTTGGCCTCGTCGGGCAGTTCCGCCGAGGTGACCGTGCCGAGCCAGCCGGCGAGGAAGCCGAGCGGGATCGAGACGAGTCCGGGGTTCTGCAACGGGAAGTACTGGAAGTCGACACCAGGGAACAGTGACTCAGGACTGCCAGACACCACCGGTGACAGCACGACGAGGACCACGGCCGGGATCAGGCCGCCGTAGACGGACCAGACGGCACCGCGTGTGGTGAAACCGCGCCAGAACAGCGAGTAGAGCAGCACCGGCAGGTTGGCGGACGCGGCGACCGCGAAGGCGAGGCCCACCAGGAACGCCACGTTGAGATCCCGCGCCAGCAGGCCGAGAGCGATCGCTACGACTCCGACACCGACCGCGGCGATCCGTGCCACTGCCACCTCGCTGCGCGGCTTGGCTTGCCGACGACGTAGCGACGCGTACAGGTCGTGGGCCACGGACGCCGAAGAGGCCAGCGTGATCCCGGCAACCACGGCGAGAATCGTGGCGAAGGCGATCGCGGCGACGATCGCGAAGAAAACCGTTCCTCCCGTGGAGTTCGCGCCTCCGCCCAGATCAAGGGCAAGAAGTGGAACGGCCGTATTCCCGGCCGCGTTCGATCCACGGACGGCGTCCGGCCCCACGATCGCCGCCGCGCCGAAACCGAGGACGATCGTCATGAGATAGAAGCCGCCGATGAGCCCGATCGACCAGACGACGGAACGCCGTGCGGCCCGCGCGGTGGGCACGGTGTAGAAGCGGGACAGGATGTGCGGCAGCCCGGCCGTACCCAGCACCAACGCGAGGCCCAGGCTGATGAAGTCGAGGCGGGCCGTCCAGTCCCCGCCGTACCGCAGGCCGGGCGCCAGGAACGCCTTGCCGTGACCACTGCGCTCCGCCGCCGTGAGCAGCAACTGGTCGAAGTCGCCGCGGAATCGCAGAAGGACGAGCACGGTCAGGGTGACGGTTCCGCCGAGCAGCAGCACCGCCTTGACGATCTGGATCCAGGTGGTGGCCCGCATCCCTCCGAACGACACATAGATCACCATGAGTGCGCCGACCCCGATGACCGTCCAGGACTGCGCCGCTGCGCTGGTCCCTCCGAGCAGCAGCGCGACCAGACTGCCCGCGCCCACCATCTGCGCCACCAGATACAGAACGGAAACGGTGACCGAGGAGGTCCCCGCCGCGATCCGCACGGGCCGCTCGCTCATCCGCGACACGACCACGTCGGCGAGCGTGAACCGCCCACAGTTGCGGACCAGTTCGGCAACCAGGAACAACACCACGAGCCAGGCCACGAGGAATCCGACCGAGTACAGCAGCCCGTCGTACCCGAAGAGGGCGATCAGGCCGGAGATCCCGAGGAAGGACGCGGCCGACATGTAGTCGCCCGCGATGGCAAAACCATTCTCCATCGGGGAGAAGAGACGGCCGCCCGCGTAGAACTCCTCCGCCGAACCCTGCCGATGCCTGCTCACCCACGTCGTGATCCCCAGAGTGACCGCGACAAACGCGCTGAACAGCAGCAACGCCAGCGTCTGATGGTCAACCGTCACGATGAGCCTCCCCGCAAACCTCGTGTCAGTTCCTGGGTGTCCCAGCGCAGTTCCAGCGCGGTGCGGTCCCGGCGCAGCCTCGCATGCCAGGCGTACGCCCAGGTGAGCAGAAAGGTCGTGAGGAACTGCCCGAGTCCCGCCACCATCGCCACGTTCACGGCGCCCGCGACGGGCCGTGCCATCAGTCCCGGCGCGGTCGTGGCGGTCACCACGTAGGCCAGATACCAGACGAAGAACCCCGCCGCCGCCGGCACAACGAACCTCCGGTAGCGACTGCGCACCTCCTGGAAGGCTTCACTGCGCTGCACCAACAGGTACACATCTGCCGCGGCGGCAACAGGGGTCTCGTACTGCCGACGTCCCGACGAGTCCACAGGCACAGGCACCGCGGCGCCGGCCGACTCGCCCCAGCCGGATGCGAGGGCGTCGTACCAGGGGTCGTCGTACCTCACGCCTCCGGCCGCCTCCGTGGAAGCGAGATCATGGACATCGTGGTGGTCGACCGAACTCTCGTCACCCCTGCCGACTCCGCGGGGGCGACCGTTGCTTGACTGCATGCCCAAGGATGGACAGAACGGGTAGATCCCCGACTCTTCTTCTCCGCGCTCTTCACCCCATCAGGTGACTCAATTCACCGGTGGCCGCGCCAGGCCCTTCGCGTATGCGTAACGCACGGCCTGCGCACGGTCCTTGAGCCCCGTCTTGGCGAAGAGATTGTTGATGTGGGTTTTCACGGTCGCCGTGGAGACGTGCAGTTTGTGGGCGATCTCCTGGTTGCTGAGGCCCTCGGCGATCAGCACCAGCACTTCCGTCTCGCGCGTGGTGAGTCCGTCCGGCGCCTCCGCGGGCGACGCCGGGTGCGGCTCAGGAGCCGACAGGCGTTCCAGCAGGCGCCGTTGGATGCTCGGCGACAGGCCCGCGTCCCCGGACAGCACACTCCGCACTGCCCGCACGATCTCGTCACCCCCCGCGTCCTTGGTGAGATAGCCCCGCGCACCCGCTCTCAGCGCGAGGAACAGCGACTCGTCGTCCGCATAGGTCGTGAGGACCACGACCTGTGTGCCTGGATGCTCCGCCCGGATACGCCGGGTCGCCTCCACCCCGTCGCAGCGGGGCATGCGCAGGTCCATCAGCACCACGTCCGGGGCGAGTTCCTCGACGAGCAGCACCGCCTCGTTGCCGTCCCCCGCTGATCCGACGACCTCGATGCCGGGAAGCAGGCCCAGCAGCATCACGATCCCCTCGCGGACCACGGTCTGGTCGTCCACGACCACCACCCGCGCCGGCCGCTGCCCCTCATCCGTCATGCGGGCACCTTCAGCGACACCACGAACCCCTCCTCGTCCGGCCCCGCTTCCAGCGAACCGCCCAGCAGCTCGGCACGCTCCCGCATGCCCAGAAGACCGTACCCGGCGCCCGCCCCGGCGAGGTCGCCCGGCGATCCACCCGAGTCCCGTACGACCAGCGTCACTTGGTGCTCGCCGTACTCCAGCCGTACCCGTACCTTGGCCCCCGGGGCGTGCTTGCGGACGTTGGTCAGAGCCTCCTGGGCGACCCTGCGCACGGCCTGGGACGCCTCCGCCGGCAGAGGTCTGCGCTCACCCGCAATAGTGGCCTCCGCGCTGTCGGTCGTACTGACCAACTGGGCCAGGAAGTCCTCCAGCGGCGTCAGCTCGCCGCGCAGAGCCGACAACGACTGCCGGGTCTCGGCGAGACCGTCTCGGGCCATTCCCCGCGCCGCCACCACTCGTTCGAGGATCTGCTCCCGGTCGGCGCCCCGCTCGATCAGCAGCCGAGCCGCCTCCAGGTGCACGAGCTGCGCCGAGAGGCTGTGCGCCAGCACGTCGTGGATCTCCCGTGCGATGCGGGCTCGCTCCGCCAGCGCCGCCGAGTCCGCCTCGGCCGCCCGGGCTGCTCGCTCCTGGGCGAGCAGCCGCTGGGAATTGCCACGCGCCTCGGCGTCCAGCCGCAGCACGTAACCGGCTAGGGCAAGTCCGGCCGTGGTCACCGCTGTGGTGAGCCAGTCGTCATCGTTGACCGACGCGTACGACGCCAGGGCGACTGTCGCCACCGGCACGGCGGCTACGACCGGCAGCCGCTCCAGCGCAGTGATCGCACACCCGCACCAGATGACGAGGGCGGGGACCCTCAATCCCAGGGTCTGGGCGGCGACCGCGATACCCAGCAGTGCGGTCATGAGTGCCAGCGAGGGCAGGAGTCGGTGGGCGAGGGTGGTGCGGTAGAGCGCCCAAGAGAGAAACCCGGCCAGCAGGACGCCCGCTCCGGCTCCGATCGCCCCCCAGCCCCGCACCTGACTGTCGGTGAAGGCACCCCAGAGCAGCATGCCGAGCACCAGGCCTCGCACGACCCAGCCGAGCGACCGACGCGCACCGGAGGAGTCCGCGCGCCCGAGCGCTTCCCGGGAGGGCCACCGTGTCCAGGCGTTCTCGGTCACACATGTTCCTTCCACGTGGGCCGGGGCATGCCGTCACCGTACGCCGGGCCCGCAGCGACAGCCGGGCGCAGAGACTGGGCTCGCCAGGCGAGGATCCCGGAGCGTACGAGGAGCGTGGCCGCCAGGGCGAGCAGCAGCGCGGACGAGTCCTGCTGAAGCCCGACTGCCGCGCCGAGCGCGAAGAGGCCGACGCGCAGTCCGATGCCGACGGCCCAGACTCCTCCGCTCATCTTGGTACTCCTGCTCCACACCCCTCCGTCCGGCTCCACCCATATCCGAGTCGTCCAGGCCCAAGCGGCTCCGGTGGCGAGCCCGGTGAGCAGTTCAGCGGCGAGGAGGACCACCGACGCCGTCTGGTGGCGGGCGTCCACTATGTACGGCTCGCGGAGCGCTACGACGGCCAGGATCACCGGAACCAGGCACCAGCGCTTATCGGTGTCGATCCGGCTCGGGCGGAACTGTCGGACGACCACCAGGAGAACCACGGCGCCGATCACCATCGCGTTGACGAGCCCGGGCATCAGAGCCTCCGTAGCGAGGAAGGGGTACCGACAGCGAGCGCTGCCGACGCCTTCGACGCTACGGAAATCCGCAGGTCGGCACATCGGTGCCCGGGTGGATCATGGGTGGATCCCCCACGCCGGCGTCTCCACCCATGGGTGGAGACGCCCCGGAACACCGGCCAGGACCGACCCCGATCGCTTCTCCACTGTGTGCCCGGCCCGCCCGGCCCGCCCGGCGCCGGGGCTGCACCCGACGCCGCCCAGAAGCGAGCGAGGGGATCTACCTCGGCAGCCTCCCAGCAGGCGCCCAGCTTCTCCACCCGGCCTTGCTCCCCTGGCCCTCGCAGCCCGCCGCGATCAACCGAGCCACGCGTCCGGAGCACCACAGCCAGAACGCGATAAAAGCAGAGCCACTGGGGGCGGCCCAAGACCGATCTCCGCCCCCACGGGCACGACCAAGACACACATCGGTCGCGCCCCAGGCCGTACGCGCAGCGTGCTCAGTCGGTAGCAGCCGAGCAATCCAGGCCGTACCGAATACCTGGCCGGGATCGAGTCACGTTTGCGTCCGCACTCGGCGGGAGCCACATGTACCGAGTCAAGCTTGCGTCCGTACTCCGGCCGGAGCCACATTCTGACCTTGTCCGGCCCGCCCCGCCCCTGGCTCACCCCAGCCAGAGCCGCCCGCCCGGCGACAAGCCCAGTCGAGCCACGTCCCTCACCTGGGCCGCTACCTGATCCAGCTCGGGCCGAACTGCCTCCAGGCAGCCCGAGCCACCACGCACTCCGTGCCGAATCAGGCCATGCTGCAACAGCCCGAACCAGCCCAGTCACCCAGCCGCCCGCAGGGCCACTGCCTGACCTGAGCCAAACGCCTCGGCACCCGCTTCCGCACCCGAGCCCGCAGCGACCAGTTGTTTCGCTCCACCCCGCCCGGGCTGCCCTGTCCAACTCGCCCCCGCCCCGGCCAAGGCCAAGCGCAGCGGCTAGGCGTCGATACGCGACCGATCCAGTGTCGCCGCCGAGCCCGAGATGAACTCCTTGCGGGGTGCCACGTCGTTGCCCATCAGCAGATCGAAGACCTGCTCGGCGGCCTCCAGATCGGAGAGGTTGATCCGGCGCAGAGTGCGGTGCCGCGGATCCATCGTCGTCTCGGCCAACTGGTCGGCATCCATCTCGCCGAGACCCTTGTACCGCTGGATGGAGTCCTTGTACCGGACCCCCTTGCTCTGGAACTCCAGGAGTTTGTCGCGCAACTCACGGTCCGAGTACGTGTAGACGTACTTTTCCTGACCCTTCTTCGGCTGGACCAGCTCGATGCGGTGCAGCGGCGGCACCGCGGCGAATACTCGGCCCGCCTCGACCATGGGCCGCATGTAGCGCTGGAACAGCGTCAGAAGCAGGCATCGGATGTGGGACCCGTCGACGTCGGCGTCGGTCATCATGATGATCTTGCCGTAGCGAGCCGTGTCGATGTCGAAGGTGCGACCTGAGCCGGCTCCTATGACCTGGATGATCGCGCCGCACTCGACGTTCTTCAGCATGTCTGTGACGGACGACTTCTGAACGTTGAGGATCTTGCCGCGGATCGGCAGCAGCGCCTGGAACTCGGAGTTCCTGGCGAGCTTCGCTGTGCCGAGCGCGGAATCTCCCTCGACGATGAACAGCTCGCTGCGGTCCACGTCGTCACTGCGGCAGTCCGCGAGCTTGGCGGGCAGCGACGAAGACTCCAGAGCCGTCTTCCGGCGCTGGGCGTCCTTGTGCTGGCGGGCGGCGATGCGTGTCCGGGCGGCGGCAACCGCCTTCTCCATGACCACTCGGGCCTGGGCGGCGGCATCGCGCTTCGTGGATGTCAGGAACGCCTTGAGTTCCTTGGAGATCACGGTGTTCACGATCCGACGGGCCGCGGACGTGCCGAGGACCTCCTTGGTCTGCCCCTCGAACTGCGGCTCGGCCAGTCGGACGGTGACGACCGCGGTGAGGCCCTCCAGGGCATCGTCCTTGACGACGTCGTCCTCGGCGACGCGCAACAGCTTCTTGGTGCGCAACACCTCGTTCATGGTCTTTGCGATCGCCTGCTCGAAACCGGCGACATGGGTGCCGCCCTTGGGCGTGGCGATGATGTTGACGAACGACCTGAGAGTCGTGTCGTAGCCGGTTCCCCAGCGCATCGCGACGTCGACACCGAGCTCACGGGTGACCTCGGTGGGCGTCATCTGGCCATGGTCGTCGAGGACCGGGACGGTCTCCTTGAAGGAGCCCTGGCCTGAGAAGCGGAGGACGTCGCAGACCGGCTTGTCGGTAGCGAGGTACTCACAGAACTCGCTGATGCCGCCGTCGAAGCGGAACGACTCCTCGCCCTTGCTGCCGCCCTCGCCGAGGCCGTACTCGTCGCGGACGACGATGGTCAGGCCGGGGACCAGGAAGGCGGTCTGTCGGGCGCGCTGGTGCAGGTTCTCCAGGGAGAGCTTGGCATCCTTCAGGAAGATCTGACGGTCGGCCCAGTACCGCACCCGCGTGCCGGTGCGGGTCTTGGGAATCCTCTTGGCCTTGCGCAAGCCACCCGCGGCGTCGAACTTGGCGTCGGGCCCCAGCGAGGCGAACTCTCCGGGGACGCCGCGGCGGAAACTGATGGCGTGCGTGTGCCCGCTGCGGTCCACCTCGATGTCCAGCCGTGCGGACAGGGCATTCACCACGGAGGCGCCCACGCCGTGCAGGCCGCCGGAGGCCGCGTACGAGCCGCCGCCGAACTTGCCGCCGGCGTGCAGCTTGGTCATGACGACCTCGACGCCGGAGAGTCCGGTCTTGGGCTCGACGTCGACCGGGATGCCACGGCCGTTGTCCCGGACCTCGACAGAGTTGTCGTCGTGGAGGATCACCTCGATGTGGTCACAGTAACCGCCCAGGGCCTCATCGACGGAATTGTCGATGATCTCCCACAGGCAGTGCATCAGGCCGCGGCTGTCCGTGGACCCGATGTACATGCCCGGGCGCTTGCGCACGGCTTCGAGCCCTTCAAGGACGAGCAGGTGCCGCGCGGTGTAGTTGGAACCGTCCCGGTCTGCTCCTGCCAGCAGTGCTGTGGACGGCACGGACGTCTCGGCGGTCACGCGGTTCGCTCCTCGCTGAATTTCAGGTGAGGCCCTTCTGGGTAAGGGCACGGCTTCGGTCGCCGCTCAGAGGGTACCGAGGCCTGGTAGAGCCGATGTAACGCCACCCTCGTCTGAACTCACACTAGTCCAGAGTCGCATGCATGTTCGATCCCTCGATTGAGTGAAGTACATATCACGTTCCCTTCCAGGCATGAACCATTTAGGCTCCGGGCACGTCCTCATGAACAACCGGCAACCCAGCCGGCAGGACTGACCCCGACCGACAGCGCGAACCCGTAAGACACAAAGACACGCAATACGGCACATTCGCCGCCAACCGGCAAACAGACAGCCGCCCGGAGAGATTTTTTCCAGGAAAAGCCACGAGCGGGAACGTTTTCGGGCTGGTTGGATGTTGACACTGGTACGACAGCTCGTCGAGCTAGAGAAGAGGCGACGTGACTACTGTTCTGACCCCCGCGAGCCCACTGACGGCCGCCGACCGCTGCGACCGCTGCGGCGCCCAGGCATATCTGCGCGTCGTCCTGCTGAGCGGCGGAGAACTGCTCTTCTGCGCCCACCACGGCCGCAAGTTCGAGCCGGAACTCAAGAAGATCGCCGCTGAGATACAGGACGAGTCCGAGCGCCTGACGGCTGCTCCTGCAGCAGCCGCCGAAGAGGAGCGCTGACACTCGCGTTCCACGACGAGCCAGCACCGGCAGAGGCCGGATGACGGGTGGGCGCCCCTGCTCTCAGGGGCACCCACCCGTGCTTCGTACCCGCACAGAGGCCGTCAGTCTCCGCCAGGCGCCGCCACAGGGCTCCTGGCTCCGGCACCCCAGACCGGTGCCCGCAGAACCTCGGACACCCGCGTGTAGACGCCAGGACTGCCCGCGCGACCGCAGCCACTCCCCCAGGACACCAGCCCTACGAGCTTCCCCCGGGCGACCAGCGGCCCGCCGCTGTCTCCCTGGCAGGCATCGCGACCGCCCTCTTCCTCCCCGGCGCACAGCATCGTGTCGGCGAGGTACGTCCCGTCAGCATTTCCCGGATACGCCTGCTCGCACAGCGCGTCGGGCAGCACACGCACGCGTGCGGCCCGCAGAGTGTGCACATAGTCCCCGCCGCCCGTGATGTCCCCCCAGCCGTACACCGCGGCCTCCGTCCCCGGCTCGTACGCCGGATCCCCGGTAGGCGCCATGGCGATCACTGAGCTTTGCGGCAACGGCTCGGCGAGAGTGAGAACGGCGAAGTCCCCGGAGTTGGTCACACCGTCGTGGTGCGGATTCACCCAGGTTTCGCGTACGGGAATTTCCTGCCCCTGATCGGTGAGGAGATCCGTACGACCCGCGATGACCTTGAGGTCGCGCACGCTGTCCGGTGGGCCACCCAGGACGTCCTCGCCGAGACAGTGAGCCGCGGTGAGCACCGTGGACCGGCCGACGGCCACACCGCCGCAGAACTGCCCCGCGCGCGTACCCCCGAACCGGTCACGGCTGGACAGTGCCACCGTCCACGGGCTCTCGGACACGTCGACCGGGAACCCCCCGACGACGATGTTGTCGGCGGACACAGGGGCGGCGGACAGAAGTGGTATGGCAGCTGCGGCGGCCGCCAGAGCCAGCGGCCGGGCCAGTGCCCGGGCAATGCGAGATCGCATGCACGCTCCTCACTCCGGGATGATGGTCGGACACCCAGCGTATGCAGACCACTGCCGGTCGCAGCGCGAGAGCCCGCCGCCGGGGCAACACGAAGGCCCGGCACCACTCGGAGACCGGGCCTTCGACGTCGTACGACCGCAACCTAGTCGAGGTAGTCGCGCAACACCTGCGAACGCGACGGGTGACGCAGCTTCGACATGGTCTTGGACTCGATCTGACGGATGCGCTCGCGCGTGACGCCGTACACCTTGCCGATCTCGTCGAGAGTCTTCGGCTGACCGTCAGTGAGACCGAAGCGCATGGAGACGACGCCGGCCTCGCGCTCGGACAGTGTGTCCAGGACGGAATGCAGTTGCTCCTGGAGAAGCGTGAAGCTGACTGCGTCGGCCGGGACGACCGCCTCGGAGTCCTCGATGAGGTCACCGAACTCGCTGTCGCCGTCCTCGCCCAGGGGGGTGTGCAGCGAGATGGGCTCGCGACCGTACTTCTGGACCTCGATGACCTTCTCGGGGGTCATGTCGAGTTCCTTGGCCAGCTCCTCCGGGGTGGGCTCGCGGCCCAGGTCCTGGAGCATCTGGCGCTGCACGCGCGCGAGCTTGTTGATGACCTCGACCATGTGCACCGGGATACGGATGGTGCGGGCCTGGTCTGCCATCGCGCGAGTGATCGCCTGACGGATCCACCAGGTGGCGTAGGTGGAGAACTTGTAGCCCTTGGTGTAGTCGAACTTCTCGACCGCGCGGATCAGACCGAGGTTGCCCTCCTGGATGAGATCCAGGAAGAGCATGCCGCGACCGGTGTAGCGCTTGGCCAGGGAGACCACCAGGCGGAGGTTGGCCTCCAGAAGGTGGTTCTTGGCGCGGCGACCGTCCTCGGCGATGATCTCCAGCTCACGCTTGAGCTTCGGCGCAAGCTTGTCGGCGTTGGCCAGCTTGTCCTCGGCGAACAGTCCGGCCTCGATACGCTTGGCGAGCTCGACCTCCTGCTCGGCGTTGAGCAGGGGGACCTTGCCGATCTGCTTGAGGTAGTCCTTGACGGGGTCTGCGGTGGCACCGGCCACGGCGACCTGCTGGGCGGGCGCGTCGTCCTCGTCGTCGTCGGAGAGGACGAAGCCCTTGTTCTCGGCCCCCTCCTCTTCCTCTTCGCCGGGCTTGACTTCCTCGAGGACCTCATCCTCGACGGCCTCGGCGTCGTCCTTGCCGGCGGTCGCCTTCTTGGCCGTCGTCGCCTTCTTGGCGACGGTCTTCTTCGCGGCCGCCTTCTTGGCGGTCGTCGTCTTCTTGGCTGCTGCCTTCTTGGCGGGCGCGTCGTCCTCGACGGAGACCTCGGCGGCGGGCGCCGCCGGCGTGGCGGTGGCGGTGGCCTTCTTGGTGGTCACCGTCTTCGCCGCGACCGTCTTGGTGGCGGTGCGCTTGGCCGGGCTCTTCGCTGCGACGCTCTTTCGGGTGCGCTTGGGCTCCGCGGCACTGACCATCAGCGTCACACCCTCTTCCTCGAGGATCTGGTTGAGGCTGCGCAGTACGTTCTTCCACTGAGTGGCCGGAATCTGGTCAGCTTCGAAGGCCCGACGCACGTCATCGCCGGCGATCTGCCCCTCAGCCTTTCCCCGCTCAATGAGCGCCATGACAGAGACGGACTCGGCGATCTCCGGCGGGAGCGTACGGGATGTGCTGGCCGACACGAACAACCTCTCGGAACGTTGGAAAACGGCTTCCGGCCCCGTCCATGATGGACAGGAGCCGACCACCGGCCTGGGGATGGGCCGACGGCGCGGGCGGGGGCCGGGAAGATGCACAGCGCCTTGAACGGCGTCCGTATTCCCTCCGCGGCTGTCACCTCTTAGGTCATCGCGCTGCTCCCACGAGCGTTACGCCCAATCTGCGTGGCCCGAGTCACACCCCGTAAACGCTCAAAAATGTTCATATATGGACATATGTGACTAATCGCGGCCTGGAATGGATCGCCTCGGCGGGCTCGCCCCCTCGTCGCACCGTCGGACCCCGCAGAATCCCTGGGGGTTCTGCGGGGTCCGACTGGTGGCGGCTTGCGGGCAGGGGCCACCGTTGGGGAGAGATAGTCCCGTCCGGGCCGCCCGGGAGGGATGCGCGGTCAGTGCTCGCGCGGCGCGGGCACCACGCGCTCCACTTCGGGGTGGACGGTGAGCAGTTGCCGCATGGCCGTCTCGGCCGCCGCACCGTCGCCGGCGGCCAGCGCGTCGACGATCCGTCCGTGGTGCGCCAGAGAGGCCTCGTTCGGCCGGTCACAACCGGTGACGGGATTGCCGGAGACCTGAAGGGCGGCCGACACGATCCCTGAAAGGTGCTCCAGCATGCGGTTGCCGGCGATCTGGATGAGCAGGGAGTGGAACTCCGCGTCCGCACGGGAGAACGTGAGCGCGTCGCCCTGCGCCATGGCGTGGCCCATGATCTCGATCATGTCGGTGAGCCGTTGCTGGACCTCTTCACGCCCGTGCCCCGCGGCCAGCCGGGCGGCGAGCGGTTCGATCGTCCAGCGCAGTTCGCTCAGCTCGCGGCGCTGGTCGTCGCGCTGCGGCCCGAAGGCCCGCCATTCGATGATGTCCGGATCGAGGAGGTTCCAGTCACTGACGGGGCGCACGCGCGTGCCGACGTTCGGGCGCGCACTGACCAGGCCCTTGGCCTCCAGGACGCGGAGCGACTCACGGACGACGGTGCGGGACACCTCAAAACGCTGGCCGATCTCCTCGGGCACCAGCGGACGGTCGGCGCCCAGATCACCGGAAACGATCATCTGGCCGAGCTGTTGGACGAGTTGGCCGTGCAGTCCGCGTCCGCGGCTGCCGGCAGCACGTCGGCCCACCCGGCCCAGCTCCGGGTCCGCGCTGTCCCACGAGGGGATTCCGACACGGCCGGCGGTGGCTGCCTCCGCGTAGGGATAGCGGTCGAGTTCGCCCGGGCCGGCGAGGCCGGAGTCTGCGGAGCGGGCGGCGGTCATCATGGTGTGCGCAAGGGTACTCACGGATCCTTTGTCGGCGCCGCTTCCAACTCCCTTGAGGTCTTTGGTGAAAAGCACACGAAAGGGTGATCGCTCACCCCGTCGCAATTGACGCCTTATCGGAAAGAAATGGGCCTTCCCGGGAAGTTGTGCGCAGGGTGGAACCGCGAAGGCACGGACGGTCGTCAGCGAACCCTGCCGCGCAGGCTGGTGAGCAGATATGCACAGAGCAGGGCGGTGAGCGACAACGTCATTGCACTGCCGACGGGTTGGACGATCACGCGTGCGGCGACCTCGAGATAGCGCTCTCCACCGAAGGGCCACTGCAGCAGGAACACCTCGCGCAGCCGTACGGGAAACCCAGCCGCAGCCCGCACGGACGCTCCTTCGAAGACCTTTTGTACGAGCGGCACGACGACGACGGGTACCGCCACCAAGGCGGCGAGCCCGGCCGTGGTTGACCGGAAGATTCCCGCGGCCAGCACTCCCGCCCAGGCGCAGCCGACCACCAGCCCGATCCAACTGGCGCTCAGGGCGGGCCAGTCGGCGGGAACCTCCGCCAGTTCCCGTCCGTAGACGAGATAGAGAACCTCGACGTCGCAGCCCACCGTCAGGAAGGCCAGCAGGAGCGCGGTGGCCGCGCTGACGACGAGTTTGGCGGCGAGCAGCCCGAGTCGGCGGGGCACGGTGCCGCGGTCCGCCGCCAGGGCGGGGTGGCGGAACTCGTCGCCGAAGGCGAGTGACCCGAGCAGACCTGCCCCGAGGGCCGCGGGCGGCAGGGGCAGTTCCCGCGGCCACGCGGCCAGCAGGCGTGGTTGAGGCGTGTGTCCCACACGGGCCAGGAAGACGGCGGTGAGGGCGGAGGCGACGAGGACGGCGGCCGCGGTGAGGAACCCAGTTCCCACTCCGGCCGCTCGTCGCAGCTCATAGCGCAGCGGCCGAAGTGGACTGGGTGCGGAGCGGACCGAAATGGGGGGTGGGAGGGGCGACAGTGGATCGACGGACCGGAGCGCCTCGGCAGAGGGTGCGCTCCCCTTCACCCGCCGCTCTCGCTCGCTCGTGCCGACGGACAGCTCGACGTCGTGGGGCACGTCAGTTTCGGCGGATTCCGGTGCCGCGGCACGTGGCTGCGCCTCTGCGGGCCCCTGCTCGGTCTCCGATGGGCACGCTGCTTCAGGACCCATGTCTCCGACCTCGTCGGCAAGTTGATGAACGAGCACTCCGTGGCGGAACGCCGTCTCGCCGACGTCGGCGCAGGTACTGCCGTACACGGAGAGGCGATTGCCTTCCTCCCGAACGACCTCGACGGAGCGCTGGGCGGTACGGGCCTCCTTGGCGATCAGCGCCGCGAGGCGGGCGGCGTGCGGGGTACGGACGGCGACGCGGGGGCGTAGTCGCGTGCGAGCAAAGTCGTGCACGTCCTGGTCGGCGACGAACCTGCCCTTGTCCAGGGTGACCACGCGGTCGGCGGCGCGCACGGCTTCCTTGGGGTCGGCAGTGGTGAGCAGGACCGTGCCGCCCTGGGCTGCGTGGGCCCGCAGCATGCCGTGGAGCCACTGGCACTCGCGGCTGGAAAGGCCGTCGGCGGGCTCGTCGAGCAGGAGCGTGTGGGGGTCCGGAAGCAGCGCGCAGGCCAGACCGAGGCGGCGGTCCATGCCACGCGACAGGGTGCCGAGGCGTTCGTCGCGCAGACTGACGAGGCCCACTGCTTCGAGGACTTCGTCAGCGCGCCGCACCGGTACGCCCGCCGCGGCGCACAGCATGCGCAGATGTCCCCGTACGGTACGGTCGGGATGACCTGGCACATCGCCCAGCAACACACCGACTTCAAGCGACGGGTGGGCGATGCGGTGCAGGGGACGGCCTCTGAAGTAGGTGATGCCACGGCCCTGTTGCAGTTCGAGCATCAGCCTGAGCGCGGTCGTCTTGCCCGAGCCAGGGGCTCCGAGGAGTGCGGTGACACGGCCTGCGCGCGCCTCGAGGGAGAGGTCGTCGACAGCGGGCGGAAGGTCCCTGCGGGTGTTGCTGGTCAGTCCGAAGGCCTGGATCACCCGAATCAAGATAGCGCGCTATGTCCGTTTTTCCGGGCACCGCAGGGCCCACTCCGCAGCGAGAACAGCGCCTTCGGCTCCGTTTCGTCGTTCGCAACGAACGATGCAGTTCACCGGTCGGGCGGGAACCCGTCGGCTTCCCGCCCCGCGTGCGCCGGTGTCACACCTCGGGGCGCAGCATCGGAGGGTTGAGCAGAGTGGCTCCGCCGGCGCGGAAGAGTTGGGCGGGGCGTCCGCCCTGGCGGGTGGTCGTACCCCCGGTGGGCACGAGGAAGCCGGGTGTGCCAGTCACCTTGCGGTGGAAATTGCGCGGGTCGAGCGCCACGCCCCACACCGCCTCGTAGACGCGGCGCAGCTCCCCGACGGTGAACTCGGGTGTGCAGAAGGCGGTGGCCAGCGACGAGTATTCGATCTTTGAGCGCGCCCGTTCCACGCCGTCCGCCAGGATCTGGGCATGGTCGAAGGCGAGCGGAGCGATCGGTTCGCCGTCGCGGCCGTAACCGTTCTGCTGCAACAGCTCTTCGACGGGTGCCCAGCGCGCGTTGCTGGCGTCGCCGCCCGCCCGGGGAGCGGGCAGGTCGGGAGCGAGAGCGAGGTGGGCGACACTGACCACGCGCATCCGGGGGTCGCGCTTGGGGTCGCCATACGTCGCGAGTTGTTCCAGATGGGCACCGTTGTCCTGAGCGGGGACGGACGGGTCATGGGCGCGCAGTCCGGTCTCCTCGGCCAGTTCGCGTGCCGCTGCCTGTGCCAGGTCCTCGTCGGCCCGTACGAAGCCGCCGGGGAGCGCCCAACGCCCCTGGAACGGCGGTTCGCCCCTACGCACCGCCAGCGCGCACAGGGCGTGACGGCGCACGGTCAGCACGACCAGGTCCACGGTGACGGCAAAGGGCGGGAAGGCTGACGGGTCGTAGGGCATGCGGCGATCATAGTCGTCTGCTTGACGATAAACACTCCCTTCGTCGGTCGTACAGGGGGTTGATCCACTTCCGTCGGTCAAGGCTCACAGTTCTCTCCGGGCCGTCACCCGAGTGCGTGTCGTCCGAGGTCACACGCCCAGTTGCAATCCCTCGGCCGCCTCCTCGACCATGGCGAGCCCGAGTCGGCTGACACGTACCGAGAAGGGGGCGCCCGCGACCCGCAGTCCGGTCAGTCCGAGCTCGCCGAGTGGGGCGCTGCGCACCGGCCGCAGCGTGACCGTACTGGCCGGGACGTCGGGACGGATGCCCGCGAGGGTCGTCAGCAACAGAACTCCGGCGGCCGCTGCCGTGGCCGAGGGACGGCAGGCCGCAACATGGGGAAGCGGGGTGCTGCCATCGGTGCGCTGCTCCCCCGCGTACATCTCGGGCAGCCGGTGGCCGAAGGTCTCGGCTGCCGCCAAGACCCCCTTCAACAGCGACGTGCTCTCCTTCTCGTAGCCTGCGGCGGCCAGGCCCGCCACGGCGATCGCCGTCTCCTGAACCCGAACGGCACCGGCACGGTGTCCGAAGGGGTTATAACCCCTTTCCTTCACGCCAAGCCCTCGCAGACCCCAGCCGGAGTCCAGCGGTGGGCTCCCGAGCAGTCGGGCGAGCTGTTCGGTCTGCACCCGGTCGAGCAGCCCCGGCGCATACCGGCCTCCCCCCAGCAGTCCGGTGTCGAGAAGCTGAGCAGCCGCGGCACCCAACTGCGTCACGAAGCGCCCGTCCGGGGCACGGGCCGCCGCGGGCCGACCGCCGCTGCGGTCCTCGAGCCAGAACTCCGCACGGAAGGCCACCCGCAGCTGCCTCGCCCACTGCCGCAACCCGTCGCCGCCCGGTCGGCCGCACGCATCGAGCAGGTCGGCGCCGAGGAGTGCCGCACGGTGGGCGTGGGCCTGTGTCTCGCAGCGGACAGGGCCTGCGGAGTACGGATCGCTCAGATACGTTCCGTCGCCCAGACTGGTGCGCAGCCAGGCAAGACAGCGCTCGGCCGCCGGCAGCAGCTCCGCCGTCTCCTGCTGCGAAAGACCCCAGCAGCGGGCTTCCGCGAGCAACACCGGGAAGAGCAGGGTCGCCTCCGTCCCCGTACAGGTCGGCGGCAGATGCGGCCCGGCATCCCGACGAGGGCCGGGGATCATGCCCGCCCCTGGGCCGGGGGCCAGGAGTTGTGTGCGTGCGAGAGTGCGCAGTGTGCCCACCGCGAGTCGGGTCCCCAAGGGCAGCGTCATCCGAGCGGCGGCGAGTGCCTCGGCCGGTGCCATGCCGCAGCGCCAGGGCACGCCCGCCGCCAGATGTGTGTCGGCCGGGTGCGCCGGGTCGCGCAGCAGCAGGGCCTGGAGGTCCTCGATGCTCGTGTGCAGCAGCGCCTGGACGCCGGGGTGGTCGCCGATCGCCCGTGCTGGTGCCAAGGGGCTCGTCGCCGCGCGTCCCACAGCCCGAACGGGCCCTGCGCCACCCATCTGTACGCGCAGTTCCACGGTCACCGTGTTGCCTGGTAATACTTCGAACTCCCAGCGCAGCAGCCCTGCGGAGGCCAGGGCGTCGGTGGGCGGCGGGTCGGCCGTGACCGAGGCGCTGGCCCCGGTGCCGGACCATCGCAGGCCCGAGTCGTGGACGCTGGCAGGCAGTTCGGGTCCTGCGCGGCCGGAGGCGATCGTTCCCAGGTCCGCCAGGTCCGTGCCCAGGGCGACCTCCACCGGCAGCCGCAGTGGGCGCGAGGCCGCGCTGTGGAGGGTGATGCGTTCCATGCCGTCCGCATGGCGGATGCGTTCGACCACGACGTCCGGGTCCGGGCCGCTACCGGGGGACGCGCGAAGGGCGCCTACAAAGCGTGCACGGTCCGCCGCGATGGTCCGACCCTGGACCGCGATCGGTTCGCGTCCGGCGACGCGGACCTGGCAGCGCGAGAGCGTGCGTCGGCCCGCGCGGTAGAACCCCTCCAGTCCTTGACCGGTCAGCTGGCCCTGCTCCGTGGAGATGGCGAGGCCGGGGAGCGCGACGCAGATGAGGGCCGTGTGGGCCGGGGGCAGGTCGGGCGGGCGCCGGGGAACCGGGACCGACGCCGGTGCCGGTTGGCCTTGTGAAGCCGAGGGAAGCGGGCGACGGCCCCTGGTGGGGGTCGGAGCCCGTCCCGGGGCCGCCGACGACCAGCCCTGAGACGGCGGCGAGGTGGGACGGAGAGGCTGATTCGAGCGCGAGAGCAGCTCCTGTCCCGTGGGTCCCGTCGGGCGCCGTCCAGGCCGATCCCACGGGGAGGGGTGCTGGTCCTGTCCCGAGGGGGAGTGCTCCTCGTCAACGGGCTGTTCGGCCTGCAGTCGCCTCACCTGCCCTGATGAGGTTACGCAGGAGAGCTCATCCGATGGCCGTGTGATGCCTCCTTTCCCCGTCGGCGCGGGCGTACTGGGGGACTGGCGACCGTCGTCTGGGGCGGAGGGCGGAGTCGGCTGATGCAAGGGGTGCTTCCTCTGCACTCTGTGTGCCTCTGGCGTGTTCGGCGCCTGGTGCGGGGTCCTGAGGGACAAGGACGGTGCCGCCGGTCCAGGCGTGCCGCCACTCAGGTGAACGGGACGAGCCTCTTCGGAGTCACGCCCGCGGTCGCGGAAGCCGTCCGAAGGGCGGCGAGGCGGGCAGGTGGGGGAAGGCATCCCGCAGCTGCCCCCTGTCCACCGGAGTGCGTCCGCCTTCCGCCGCAGTCGGTGGCACAACCGTGGGAGGACGCCGTTCCGAGGCCGCCGGTGCCTCATGGCGTCCCCTCGGTGGCGTCACCTCCCGGCCGCACGCCTTCGGAGCGTGCGCCGTGTCCTCGCGCGTTCTCCCTCCCCGAGGGGCGTGGCTGCGCGCTCTCCTTCCGCAGGGCTCGAGGGCCCACTCCTCCCTTTCGGGAGGCACCGGGACGCGTACCTGCCGCAGGCCGTGTCCGGTCGCGAGGCCCGTCCGTTTCGGATGGCCGTCCTCCCGTTTCCGAGGGACGAGGGTGACTGTCAGGGCGGGCTCCGCGACGTGTCCGTCGTCGGCGTCGGGGAGACGCCTCGGGTGAAGGAGACGAGGGCTCCGCGCCGAAGCCGTTGGGCACGCCCTGTGACGCCGTCTCGTCGGCTTCCTGATGAGGCGGTGCTTCGGCAGACGACTGTGGGAGCGCCTCGGCCTCCTGCGCCGCCCAAGTTCCTCCAGATCCGGACCGCGCGCTCACGCTGCGTGTCTCGCGTTCCGCGCGGAGGCAGCGCCGGATGGACTCCGGGTCCAGGCCCTCATTGCAGGCTTGGTGCAGAAGCCGGGCGAAGAGGTAGTCAGGATCGGCACCCAGGGCCATGGCCAAGGCTTCCCTGGCCTCGATCTCGTCGCCGGTCGACCATGCGACCCAGCCGACGAGGGTGAGCGGCGCCGCCGCGTGTTCACCGTACGGGCCGACGCAGCGGCGGGCCAAGGCGCGCCAGAGGCGTAGCGCCGACTCGGCCTCGTCGCCCTCCATCCACTCGGCGACCCGATCACGGGTCGAGCGGTCCTGGAGGCCGAGGATCAGCGTGGCCGCCTCCTCATGTCCGAG
The DNA here is from genome assembly GCF_045041235.1 of Streptomyces sp. NBC_00076. NCBI lineage: Bacteria > Bacillati > Actinomycetota > Actinomycetes > Kitasatosporales > Streptomycetaceae > Streptomyces > Streptomyces sp. NBC_00076. The sequence continues at coordinate 7,660,580 of NZ_CP108242.1, read as the reverse complement.
CAGTGCGTCGTCGCGCAAGTCCGCGTCGAGAGTGCCGGAGACGCGTGGCGCCTCGGTGAACCGGGTCATGATCCGCTCGGCGAGCTCCACCGTCTCCTCGGCCACGGTCAAGCGGTCGGCTTCGTCGAACATCCTGGGGACCTGCGCCATGCTCGTGGTGTCCAGGATGATCTCCTGTTCCAATGCCGCTGAGGTCTCCCACGGCAACAGCCTGCCCCGCAGTTCCCGCAGTGTGCCGCGCACCTGTAGGCCGGCGTAGGTCGCGGCGGCGGCCAGCACGGACGTGCCGGGCAGTCCCATCGGGAGTCCCTCGACCGGGCAGCACCCTTCACTCGGGCAGCAGTACGACCAGAAGCGCCCGTCGGAGATGCACAGGGCCTCGATAACGGGCACGTCGAGCCGGCCGCACTCCGTGCGCAGCAGGCCGGCGAGTCGGGACAGCCGCTGCATCACTCGCTGCCCGGACTCGCCCTTTGCCGGTTCCTGACAGAGGTAGGCGACCATTTGCTCCGGCTTGGCACCCCTCCTCTCGCTGCCCGTGATCAAGCCGTGGGCCAGCTGTCGCGCCGCGGAGTCCCAGTCGTCCTCGTTCGTGGGAATGCCGAGCCGGGCCCGCCCTCCGAACCGGCCGCGTCCTTCTCGGTCGTGCAGGGCGACCAGGACGATGCTGTCCTCGGGGCGGTACCCGAGGAGATAGGGCAGGGCGTCGGCCAGTTCGCCCGGTGTACGCAGGGTGACCTGGTGATCGCTTCCGTGGGCGTCGTACGTGACGCACTCGACGTGCTGCTCGTCGGGCCCGGTGTCTTCGCCGCCCGCGCCCCGGCCCCCGTGCGCCTTGTATCCGTCTCCTCCGCCGATGTCGCCGTTACCGGCGGATCCAGTCGTTTCGCTGTGATTCGTCATGCGCAGACTTTCTCGCGGATCACGAACTTCCGCTTGAGCCTGTGGATAAGTTCGATCAGGGACACATCAATGGATGCTCACGGCCCTGGCTTTCCACATGCGTAAGCCCGCTAGTCAGAACCGTCCTGTTGTATGGACTCATGACGCACACGAGCAACGCGGAATTGCGCGCAGCAGCCGATGCGGTCCTCGTCCGACTCGTTGGGGACAGCACCGGCTCGGCCCGACTGCGCGAGGACCAGTGGCGGGCGATCGAGGCACTGGTCGCCGACAAACGCCGAGCTCTCGTCGTGCAGCGCACGGGCTGGGGCAAGTCCGCGGTGTACTTCGTGGCGACCGCCCTGCTGCGGGAGCGCGGGGCTGGGCCGACCGTGATCGTGTCTCCGCTGCTCGCCCTCATGCGCAACCAGGTGGGGGCGGCTGCCCGTGCCGGCATCCGTGCCCGGACCATCAACTCCTCGAACACCGAAGAGTGGGAGACCGTCCGGGCCGAAGTCGCCGCGGGCACGGTCGACGTCCTTCTGGTCAGCCCCGAGCGACTGAACAACCCGGATTTCAGGGACAACGTACTGCCCGAACTCTCTGCTGCCACCGGGCTCCTCGTCGTGGACGAGGCCCACTGCATCTCCGACTGGGGCCACGACTTCCGGCCCGACTACCGTCGGCTGCGCACGATGCTCACCGATCTCCCGCAGGGAGTTCCGGTGCTCGCCACCACCGCCACCGCCAACGCCCGGGTCACCGCGGACGTGGCCGAGCAGCTCGGCACAGGAACCGGTTCGGACGCCCTGGTGCTGCGTGGCCCGTTGGACCGCGAGAGCCTGAGCCTCAGCGTGCTCCAACTGCCGGACGCGACCCACCGGTTGGCATGGCTTGCCGATCACCTCAGCGATCTACCGGGGTCCGGGATCATCTACACCCTCACCGTGGCCGCCGCCGAGGAGATCACTGCCTTCCTGCGCCAGTGCGGCCACACAGTGTCCTCGTACACGGGCAAGACGGAGAACGCCGAGCGGCAGCAGGCCGAGGAGGCCCTTCTCGCGAACCAGGTCAAGGCCCTGGTGGCCACCTCCGCACTCGGTATGGGGTTCGACAAGCCGGACCTTGGCTTCGTCGTCCACCTCGGCTCGCCCTCCTCGCCGATCGCCTACTACCAGCAGGTCGGCCGGGCCGGACGCGGTGTCGAGCATGCCGAAGTTCTGCTTCTGCCCGGCCGCGAGGACGAGGCGATCTGGGCCTACTTCGCCTCAGTGGCGTTTCCGCCCGAGGAGACCGTCCGCCGTACCCTCGATGTCCTCGCGCGCGCGGACCGGCCGCTTTCGCTGCCCGCGCTGGAACCGCTGGTCGAGCTGAACCGCACCCGCCTGGAGACCATGCTCAAGGTCCTCGACGTGGACGGCGCCGTCCACCGCGTCAAGGGTGGCTGGGTCTCCACAGGCACCCCCTGGTCGTACGACACGGAGCGCTACGCCTGGGTCGCCAAGCAGCGCGCCACCGAGCAACAGGCCATGCGCGACTACGCCACGACGTCCGGCTGCCGGATGGAGTTCCTGCGGCAGCAGCTGGACGACGAGGAAGCGACCCCCTGCGGCCGTTGCGACAACTGCGCCGGCCCCCGTTTCACGGCCGAGGTCTCGCCCACCGCCCTGGATACGGCCGGCGGCTCGCTGGCCCGGGCCGGCATCATGGTGGAGCCTCGCCGGATGTGGCCCACCGGCCTCCCCGCCATCGGCGTCGATCTCAAGGGCCGGATCCCGCCGAGCGAGCAGGCCACACCGGGCCGGGCACTCGGGCGGCTCTCCGACATCGGCTGGGGCAATCGACTCCGTCCGCTGCTCGCCCCCCAGACCCCGGATGCCCCCGCCCCCGACGACGTGGTGACCGCCGTCGTGAGCGTGCTGGCCGACTGGGCGAAGGCGCCGGACGGCTGGGCGTCGGGATCGTCGGACGCCCAGCCGCGCCCTGCCGGGGTGGTGACCATGCCCTCGCGCACCCGGCCACAGTTGATCGAGTCGCTCGGCGCCAGAATCTCCGCGATCGGGCGCCTGCCGCTGCTGGGGTCACTCGCCTACACGGACGACGCGGCGGATCTGCCGCTGCACCGCTCCAACAGTGCGCAACGCCTCCGAGCCCTGAGTGGAGCGCTCACCGTCCCCCCGTCGCTACGCGCTGCGCTCCAAGCCGCGGACGGCCCGGTGCTGCTCGTCGACGACATGACCGAGACCGGCTGGACGGTCGCCGTGGCCGCCCGCCAGCTCCTGCGGTCCGGCGCGCAGGGGGTGTTGCCACTGGTCCTGGCCGTACGGGGCTGAGCCGGCGCCAACCCCCGCGCCATCCTCGACAGACCGTGCCCCACGTCGGGAGCTCGTTTCGCCGCACGACCGTGTCGTACTCAAAACCTCCCAGGGGTCGCCCTCAGACGCATTGGGTAGGGATATACATCGCAAACCGGTAAATAAGGTTCGGTAGGCCCAATTGCTCGTTGCCGCAACCAAGTTCGACAGGAAGAATTGAGGTCCGCTCCCCGCACTCCTCACCGTGGTCCGGTAGGGCTTTGCTGCGGTGCGCGCTCCCCCGAATCCGACCCCGCCCGCAGTGTGGGCGCGTAGCCGAAGGGAGGACCGTGACCTTCGGATTCGCTCCGTCCTCCGCGGCGTCGACGTCGTCATCTGCCGATCTGTCCGCCGCACCCGCCAACCCTCTGGCCCGCATGCTCGAACCCGCGGAGTGGGCCGCCGCAGGAATTCCCCTGCTGCGCAATCCTCGCGAGGTCGTCAGCGGGCTGCACACACGGCACCGCCCCAAACCGGCGACCGCGATCGTGGCGGTCCTTGATCCCGACGAGCGGCTGACGGCGAGCGCATCCTTCACCCGCCGCTCGGCGCCGGCGGACGGCTGGATGTTCCGCAACGTGCTGCTCGCCCAACTGCGCCGGGTGATCCCGCACGATCTGCGGAGGCGTACACCAGTGCGCACCGCCGTGCTGCTCTACTGCCGTGAGGGCGACGCGCGTTGGACGGAGGAGGACGGTGCGTGGATGTGGGGACTGCGCGACGCCTGCACCTTGCACGGCTTGCGCTGCGGCGCGTACATCACGCTGACCCGGGACGGTTGGCAGGTGCTGGGCGAGGGCCGAGGCGGGCGGCGACCGAACACGGACTCCGTGCCGGAGCCCTTCGGCCTGTCCGAGGCGCCGCCTCCACTACCACGTACGGGTGGCGCCGCCTCGGAGGTTCTGCGTCGCGCGGCGGCCCGCTGACGCCGGATTCCTGGGTGCGTGCCCGTATCGCACACAGGCCCCGCCGTGTTCTGAGCACGCCCTGGGCGGGGCCCTGCGCGGACTCAGGACGCTGAGCGGCAAAGATCGAGCCGACGCCGGCGGTACCGCGAGGAGCTCACCCGCACGACGAACGAGTTCCAGGCACCCACCGCCACGGACTACGGAGTCGACTATGCGCAGAGCGTCGCTCTCACAGACCACGTCAATCTCGTAACAGCCGGCGGCTTCACGGACTCGGCCCCGGGCCCGGCGACGCGCACCCGGACCCGCCCTCCGCCCCCCAGCCCGCACAAGGGCACCGAAGGGGCGATTGCGTGCAGGCCGAGACACCCGCCGTGCAGGTGCCGCCGTGACGGCACCTGCGTCTCCCCCGACGCCCCCGGACATGCCGGATGCGGATCAGACGCCCGCGGCCAGGACCGAGTTGATCTGCTGCGGGTCACCGCAGACGATCAGCAGGGCACCGGCCCGGGCATGCGCCAGCGGCAGGGCATCGGCCGCAGCGGGTTCGGGGCCACCGTTGACGGCGACCACGACCACGGGGCGGGTTACGGCGCGGGAGGCGACGGCGGCGTCCGTGTAGAAGACGTCGTCGCCCGCGTCGTGCTGTGCCCAGTAGGAGGCTTCACCGAAGGACAGTTCATGGGCGGCCCACGGGTGCAGTGCGCCGGTGGTGATCACCAACACATCACCGGGGGCTCGTCCCGAGTCCAGGAGCAGGTCGACGGCTTCTTCGGCAGCATCGAGCGCGCCATCGGCGGAGGCCGGGATCAGCTGGATCTGCGGGGCAGCCGCAACAGGAGCGGCCGCGACAGGGGCGGCGGGGCCCGACGGTCCGGGCTTGGCCGCGGCCACGTCACGCGGCGCATGTTGCACCGGGGGCGCCGGCCGCGGCGGGCCGGGCCGGCCGGGGCGCGGATGCGCTGCGGGGCGGGGACCAGGTACAGGACGGGGGGTCGGCGCGGTACGGCCACTGGCCGGAGTCACGCGGGGACCCTGGGCACTCTCGTGAATCTGAGGCTCCTCGGGAATGAGAGGCATGAGCTGATATTTATCAAACGTTGGTACGGCTCGCGTCGGCGGGTGGCACATGAGTGCGAGCGGAATCGTCAGAAATCGAAGCCGAGCTGACCCTCGATCTCCGGAACGCTTCCGTCCGCCCAACTGCGGACCTTCTTGAGGTGCTGCCACTGGGGCAGCGCATCAAGATACGCCCACGACAACCGGTGGTACGGGGTGGGGCCCCGCTCCTCCAGTGCGGCCTTGTGCACGGGCGACGGATACCCGGCGTTGGCCGCAAAGTCGAAGTCTGCATGGTCGATACCCAGTTCGGCCATCATTTTGTCGCGCTGAACCTTGGCGATCACGGACGCCGCCGCGACCGCCACGCACGAACGGTCACCCTTGATCACCGTACGGACGTTCCACGGGGATCCGAGGTAGTTGTGCTTGCCGTCGAGGATCACCGCGTCGGGACGGACCGGCAGCGTCACCAGAGCGCGCACGGCCGCTATGCGCAAGGCGGCCGTCATACCCATCTGGTCGATCTCCTCCGGAGAGGCATGCCCCAGGGCGTATGACGTCACCCATCCCCGCAGCGTCTCGGCGAGAACGGTGCGCCGCTTGACCGTGAGCAGCTTGGAGTCGGTGAGGCCTTCGGGAGGTCGACGCAGACCGGTGACCGCCGCGCAGACGGTGACGGGGCCGGCCCAGGCGCCGCGTCCCACCTCGTCGACACCGACAATGATCTTCGCTCCGGTCGTGGCGCGGAGGGAGCGCTCGACGGTGTGAGTAGGAGGTTCGTACGGCATGGCGCCCTTAGCGTACGCCGCTCGGATCACCACCCGACACCCCGGTTTCCCCGAACGACTTCACCGCCAGCGCCCGCCTCACTCATCCACGCGTCGGCCGCAGCAGCGGAAGCATCAACTGGTCGATCATCTCCTCAAGATCCTGGTCAGTCCATTCGCTTGCGCACACTTTGGAGCGATACATCATCATCGCCGGGATGACGTCGAAGACGTAGCCGTTCGCGGCGTCGGAGCGCACGTCACCCCGCTCAATTCCACGGGTGATGGCCTCGCGGAGTAGTTTGACTGTGGGCTCGACGACCCCCTTGATGATCACGTCGTGGAGACGCTCCGCCTGCACTGAGTCGCATTCGTGAATCACCGCGCGGAGTGCGAACCCCGGCCTGGAGAACATCGCGTCGCGAGTTCGCCGGCACAGCGCGAGAAGATCCTCACGCACGCCGCCCAGATCGGGGACCTCCTCGAGCCGCGGCAGTCCGGCTCGCAACGCGTCCGCGACCAGATCCTCCTTGGACGGCCAGCGTCGATAGACGGCAGCCTTGCCCGTCTGAGCACCCGCCGCGACGCCCTCCATCGTCAGCCCTTTCCAGCCGACCGCGCTGAGTTGCTCGAGGGCGGCATCGAGGATCGCCCGCTCAAGGACGGCACCACGCCGACGTGGAGAAGCCTGAGCGGGGGCGGCCGTCCAGCGCGAGGTAACCATCTGAGCGTCTCCAGTAAACGGGAAGCGGGGATTCCGAGGCGGGGGAGCACTGCGCGGCGACAGAGGGGGACGAGACGCGCAGAGCCAAGGAGAGTGAACGCTTGCGTTCACTAGCGGGGACTCACTACCGTAGCTGCAACAGTGAACGCGACCGTTCACTAAGGCATTTGTGGGGGAACCATAGTGACAACCTCTCAATTGATTCAAAATCAGAAACCGGGTGGGCCCCGCCGAGAGGGACATCCCGGCCTCGCACTCACCGTCATCGCGGCCTGCCAACTCATGGTGGTACTCGACGCGACGATTGTGAACATCGCACTCCCGCACATTCAAGACGCGCTCAAGTTCAGTACCACCGACCTCACCTGGGTCGTCAGCTCCTACACGCTCACCTTCGGCGGACTGCTGCTCCTGGGCGGTCGAGCCGGCGACATCCTCGGCAGGCGCCGGGTCTTCATGACCGGAATCCTGCTGTTCACCTTCGCATCGCTGCTCGGCGGACTGGCCCAGGAACCCTGGCAGTTGCTGGCAGCCCGAGTCCTGCAGGGCGTGGGCGGCGCGATCGCGTCGCCCACTTCCCTGGCCCTCATCACCACCACGTTCCCCGAAGGGCCCGAACGGAACCGGGCCTTCGGCGTATTCGCCGCGGTCTCCGCAGGCGGTGGCGCGATCGGACTGCTCGCCGGAGGCATGCTCACGGAGTGGCTCGACTGGCGGTGGGTACTCTTCGTCAACGTGCCCATCGGTGTACTGATCGCCGTGCTCACACCGCTGTACATCAGCGAATCCGAGCGGCACACCGGCCGCTTCGACATCTTTGGGGCATTCACCTCGACCGCGGGAATGGCCCTGCTCGTCTACGGGTTCATCCGGGCGGCCGACAGCGGGTGGCGGGACAGCCTGACCATCGGTTCCTTCGGGGCTGCCGTGGTTCTGCTGCTGGCCTTCGCCTTCATCGAATCCCGCGCCAAAGAACCGATCACGCCGCTCAGGATGTTCGCCGACCGCAACCGCTCGGGCACATACGTGATCATGCTGAGCCTCGCCGCGGCGATGTTCGGCATGTTCTTCTACATCGTTCTCTTCGTACAGAACGTGCTGGGGTACAGCCCGATCAAGGCCGGGCTCGCCTTCCTGCCGGTGACGGTCGTGATCGCGCTGGGCGCCGGCCTGTCTCAGCGGTTCCTGCCGGTCCTCGGACCCAAACCGTTCATGCTCGTGGGCTCGACGCTCGCGGCCATCGGACTGGCCTGGCAGACCCTCATCAGTTCCGACAGCTCCTACGTCGGCGGAGTCCTTGGGCCGATGTTGGTGTTCGGTTTCGGTATGGGCCTGAACTTCGTCACTCTGACACTCACCGCTGTCTCCGGCGTGGCCCAACATGAGGCGGGAGCGGCATCCGGACTGCTCAACACCATGCAGCAGGTGGGAGGTTCGCTGGGCCTGTCCATCCTGACCACGGTGTTCGGCTCCGCCAGCAAGGACGAGGCGGAAAAGCAACTGCCACAGTTCCTCACCGACGGGACCACGGAGCAGAAGGCAGAGTTCGCCAAGACGCAGCAGCTGCCGGCCCCCTGGGGTCACGAGGTGCTCGCCCAGGGCATTTCGACGGGCTTCATCGCGGCCGCGGCGATGGCGGTACTCGCCCTCGTGACCGCCTGGTTGGTGATCAGGGTCCGCAGGAGCGACCTTGAGGCTCTCGCGGGTACGGCCGGACCGGGCCTCGGCTGACCTGGCTCGCCCCACGAACAGCCACGGATGGCCGGATCGCCTCCAGAGGACCGACGGCCAGGACTCCGGTCCGGTCATCCGCGCACCGGGGACTGCCGTCGGCACCCACCTCATCGCCACCAGCACCAGCACCAGCACCAGCACGACAAGATCCTTTACGAACTGCATGACCGCCCCCCCCCGTTACTCACACGTTCAGTCACTCTGCGTGAGAACGCATCACGCAGCGCTTGTCACGAGAACGCCGAGACGGTCACGCAGAGTTCCCATCGCGCACAGAGTGTTTCGATGAAGTTCGCCATCTTCGACCCGGCGAGCGACCGCAGGCAGGTGCGAGAGGCGGAAGGACTCGTCAGGCAGAGAGCTGAACCCAATCCGGAAAGGCTTCCGTTCGCGCCACCCAATGGGCAGGCGGCGCCCCCGCGCTCCCGGACGCGATCACTCCGCCCACGATGGCGCAGGTCGTGTCCACGTCGCCGCCGACTTGCGCGGTCGTCCAGAACGCCTGCTCGTAGTCCCCGACAGAACGTGCCGCCGACCAGAGGGCGAAGGGCACGGTGTCGTGGGCCGTGGTGCGCCGCCCGCAGCCCAGGACGGCCGCGACGGTGGCGGGGTCCGCGTAGTCGAGCATGTCTCGGGCCCGTCGCAGACCCGCGCCGACGGCACTCTTCGGAACCAGCGCGAGGACGCCGTCGAGGAGCGTCTCGGGAGTCGGCGGTCCGCCCGGGGCGGCGACCAGTGCGGCAGCCGCGGCGACGGCCATCGCACCGACCACGGCCTCACGGTGCTGATGCGTCGGATAGGCCGAGATCTCCGCCTGGTGGACCGCCTGCTCGGGGTCCGCCGCATACCAGGCGCCCAAAGGCGCGACGCGCATCGCGGCGCCGTTGCCCCACGACCCCTGTCCGTTGAAGAGCCTGGCGGCGAGCTCGCGCCAGTCACCGCCCTCACGGACCAGCCGCAGCAATCGGTTGACAGCGGGGCCGTACCCGCGGTCGAAGTCGTGGTGCTCGGCGAAGGAGCGGGCCAGGGCGTCCTGGTCGATGCGCTGGTGGCCGGCGAGTACCGCGACCACGGAACACGCCATTTCCGTGTCGTCGGTCCACTGCCAAGGTCCGGGCGGCAGCTCGCGGTCCTTCAGCAGCGGGTAGTTGACCGGCATAAAGAACTGCGAGCCCAGCGCGTCCCCCACGGCCAGTCCGCGCAGACTGGCCAGAGCGCGCTCCGGGCGCCCTTCGGGAGAGAAGTCAGCGGTCATCGCCTGTCACTCTATCCGGTGATTCCGTACGGTTCCGGGTCCCGCCAGCGCTCGAAGGGCCTGTCCAGCGCGTATTTGCCGTCGCCCCCCAGAACGAGCATCCGCATCTCCGCGTTCCCCGGGTTCGCCAGCGACTCGAACTCCGCGACCGTCCAGTGGAACCAACGCATGCAGAACAGACGCATGGCCAGACCATGAGTGACCAGCAACACGTTCGACGGGTGGTCAGGAGCCTCGAAGCTGCGATACAGACTCTCCAGGAAGCCGCCCACCCGGTCGTACACATCGGCACCGGACTCGCCCTGGGCGAATCGGTAGAAGAAGTGTCCGTACGCGTCCCGGTATGCCTTCTGGAGACGGACTTCGTCGCGGTCCTGCCAGTTGCCCCAGTCCTGTTCCCGCAGCCGGGGCTCCTCACGCACCCGTATGACCCCGGGGTCGAGGTGGAAGGCCCGCAGCGTCTCGTGCGTGCGACGGTACGGGGAGACGTACACGCTGACTCGTTCCCGCCCGAAGACCTCGCGCAGCCGTTTACCGGTCTCCTCTGCCTGCTGCCATCCCCTCTCGGTGAGGGCGAGGGCGTGGTCGGGTTCACGCTCGTAAACGGTGTCATCAACATTGCCCGTTGACTCGCCGTGCCGGACAAGGACGATGCGCCGTGGTCGTGCCATGCCAAAACCCTAGATCGGGTGAGGCCCTGTCGAGCACCACTACGGGCCCCATACGGCGTAGGTCACACAGTTCCCGGCCCCCGGGCCGCGGCAGGGCACACGACTGACAGGACGCGATTCAAACGATCCAGGTCGGTTCGAGCTCCACGATGTCGCCCGCCAGTGCGGCGATGTCGGCCTCCGTCTGGGCCCGCAGGGCGAGTCGCTCCACGCGTTCAGTCCGGTACTTGCCGTGTTCGGCGGCCGACCGCCACATCGACAGCACCAGGAACTCATGGCCCGGCGCCTCGCCGAAAAGGCCGCGGATCATGCCGGGGGAACCGGCCATCGCCGGGTTCCAGACCTTCTCCTGCATCAGGGTGAAGTGCTCGGCGCGTTCCTCGTGGACGCGGCAGTGGGCGACCCGGACCAGGTCGGCGTCCGTGAACCGGGGTTCGAAGCCGGTCTTCACGTCGAAGCGGTAGTCGAAGAGTTTGACCTGGATGTCCTTGAACGTGCCTGACTGGGCCGCCGCCAGCCGATCATGGGACCGGGCCATGAAGGAGTCGTAGAACGCGCGGCTCTCCCAGAAGGCGAAGACGTGCGCCACACCTTGCCGCCCCCGGCTCCAGCCACCGCCCTGTCCCCGAAACCCCGGCTCCCCCAGAAGCCCCGCCCACTTTCGCTGCCCCCGCTCGAAACCGCGGCGGTCCACCACGGTGCAGCGAATCCACTTGACCAGCACCGCGCCATGGTAAGGCCACGGAGCGTGGCGTTGGTCACTCTCGTAAGGAGAGGTGGCCCGCGAGCGCACCCGCGCACGTGGCAGGATGGACAACCTGCCTTGCCTGCCCGGCACTTCGGGTCGGCGCCACTGGGGGAAGGGGAAATCTGGTGAACGGCCTCAGCAAGGGGATCCGCAAGGTCGAGATCGCCCTGAAATGGGACCCGAGTGCGGCGGGACAACCGCCGACCGATCTGGACATCGTGGCCGCGACCTATCTCGCGAGTGATCCCTACGAAGATCCCGCCAACGTGGTGCACTTCGACAGCCGCTCCCCCGACGGCACCATCTACCTCAACCGTGACAGCAAGGACGGCAAGGGCTTCGGCTGGGACGAGGTCATGACAGTCGAACTCGAGCGGCTCGACGCCCGCTACGCGCGCGTGGTGGTCGGCGTCGTCATACAGCAGCGCCCGGACCGCCGCACCTTCGTCAGCGTCGTCAATCCGGCTCTCCGTATCCGCGAGGGGTACACCGTCCTGGCCGAGGACGACTTCGGCACTGTGCTCGGGGCGACCGCGTCGACGGTCGCCGAGTTCGTACGCCAGGAATCCGGCACGTGGGACTTCCACCCCGGCCTCAACGGCTTCGAGGACGACCCGGCGACCTTCACCACGACCATGGGCCGGGCGCACAACTCCTGACCAACGAGCGGTTCCCCGAGTCCTAGCCGGCTGGCGAGAGCGCCCGGATCGTCCTCGTAGCCGCAGACGGGCAGTAGGTCACCTCGGCCGTGACCGCTTGGCCATCGAGGACTTGGTGAGCGAAGTGGCCGGCGGGCCCCAGGTGGCCGACGTGGTGATCACCTCGGACGGGCGGGGTTACGCGGGCCTGATAGCCGAGGTTGGCGGGACCGTACTGGAGACCGAGTCCGCGGCCAAAGTGGGCGAGGTTTATCGGCGTTGGCATCGCCACGATGGTGCTGCTGATCACCTTCGGTTCGCTGGCGGTCATCTTCGTCTGCCCGTCCGGCTTCGTGCGGCCCCCGCGCTGACGGGGGTGCCCTCACACGCCCGCCGCGACAGACCGCTTGTGTGGGGCCACGTTGCAGCGGGCATGACGGCCAGGCGTCACGAAACGCCGAGGGCGGTGGCGCCGAGAAACCGGCGCCACCGCCCTGACCCTTAGGTCGCACCCGGAGGTGCCCGGAATCAGCTGCAGCCGCTGGTCGAGCCGCAGCCCTCGCAGATGTAGCAGGAACCGGCCCGCTGCATCTTCGTGCCGCAGGAGAAGCACAGTGGGGCGTCCGCCTGGATGCCCAGCTGCATCTCCACGAGCTCGGCGCTGGTGTGGGCCTGCTGCGGGGCGGGCTTGGCCGCTTCGGCCTCGGCCTTCGGGGTGGCGACTGCCTTCAGTTCCTGGGCGCGCGGCGCCGACTGGGCCAGGCCTTCGACGTCGACCTCGACCTCGTCGATGGACGGCTCGTACGAACCGGTCTCCAGGTGGCGCTGACGCTCCTCGGCGGAGTGGATGCCGAGCGCGGAACGCGTCTCGAAGGGCAGGAAGTCCAGCGCCAGGCGGCGGAAGATGTAGTCGACGATCGACTGCGCCATCCGCACGTCAGGGTCGTCCGTCATGCCGGCCGGCTCGAAGCGCATGTTCGTGAACTTCGAGACGTACGTCTCCAGCGGCACGCCGTACTGAAGACCGACGGAGACCGCGATGGAAAAGGCGTCCATCATGCCCGCAAGGGTCGAGCCCTGCTTCGACATCTTCAGGAAAACCTCGCCGAGACCGTCGTCCGGGTAGGAGTTGGCGGTCATGTAACCCTCGGCGCCGCCGACGGTGAAGGATGTCGTGATGCCGGGACGTCCCTTGGGAAGGCGCCTGCGGACGGGACGGTACTCGACGACCTTCTCGACCGCCGCGCGGATCGTCTCCTCGGCCTTCTCCGTGACCTCGGCCTTCTCCTTCTCCTTGGTCTTCGCGGAGAGGGGCTGGCCGACCTTGCAGTTGTCGCGGTAGATGGCGAGCGCCTTGACGCCCATCTTCCAGGCCTCGAAGTAGACCTCTTCGACGTCCTCGATGGTCGCCGATTCCGGCAGGTTGACCGTCTTGGAGAGAGCGCCGGAGATCCACGGCTGGATCGCGGCCATCATGCGGACGTGGCCCATCGCGGAGATGGAGCGCTCGCCCATCGCGCAGTCGAACACCTCGTAGTGCTCGTGCCGGAGGCCGGGGGCGTCGATCACGTTGCCGTGGTCGGCGATGTGGGCGACGATCGCCTCGATCTGCTCCTCCTGGTAGCCCAGGCGGCGCAGGGCCTGCGGGACGGTGCCGTTGACGATCTGCATCGAGCCGCCGCCGACCAGCTTCTTGAACTTGACCAGCGCGAGGTCGGGCTCAAGGCCGGTGGTGTCGCAGGACATCGCGAGACCGATGGTGCCGGTCGGTGCGATGACGGACGCCTGGGAGTTACGGAAACCGTTCTTCTCACCGACGCGCAGGACGTCCTGCCAGGCCTCCGTGGCGGCGGCCCATACCGGCGTGTCCAGGTCGTCCACGCGGACGGCCTTGGCGTTCTCGTCGGAGTGCTGCTTCATGACGCGCAGATGCGGCTGCGCGTTGCGGGCGTAGCCGTCGTAGGGACCGACGACCGCGGCGAGTTCGGCGGAACGCTTGTACGACGTGCCGGTCATCAGGGAGGTGATGGCGCCGGCCAGGGCGCGGCCGCCGTCGGAGTCGTACGCGTGGCCGGTCGCCATCAGCAGGGCGCCGAGGTTGGCGTAGCCGATGCCGAGCTGGCGGAACGCGCGCGTGTTCTCGCCGATCTTCTGAGTCGGGAAGTCCGCGAAGCAGATGGAGATGTCCATCGCGGTGATGACGAGCTCGACGACCTTCGAGAAGCGCTCGACCTCGAAGGACTGGTGGCCCTTGCCGTCGTCCTTCAGGAACTTCATCAGGTTCAGCGAGGCGAGGTTGCAGGACGTGTTGTCCAGGTGCATGTACTCGCTGCAGGGGTTCGAGCCGTTGATGCGGCCGGACTCCGGGCAGGTGTGCCAGTGGTTGATGGTGTCGTCGTACTGGATGCCGGGGTCCGCGCAGGCCCAGGCGGCCTCGGCCATCTTGCGGAAGAGGCTCTTGGCTTCGACCTCCTCGATGACCTCGCCGGTCATCCGGGACGTCAGGCCGAACTTCCCGCCCGCCTCGACGGCCTTCATGAACGTGTCGTTCACGCGGACCGAGTTGTTGGCGTTCTGGTACTGGACGGACGTGATGTCGTCGCCGCCCAGGTCCATGTCGAAGCCCGCGTCACGAAGGGCGCGGATCTTCTCCTCTTCCTTCACCTTGGTCTGGATGAAGTCCTCGATGTCGGGGTGGTCGACGTCGAGGATGACCATCTTGGCGGCGCGGCGGGTGGCGCCACCCGACTTGATGGTGCCTGCCGAGGCGTCGGCGCCGCGCATGAAGGAGACCGGGCCGGAGGCGTTGCCGCCGGAGGACAGCAGTTCCTTGGAGGAGCGGATGCGGGAGAGGTTCAGGCCGGCACCGGAGCCGCCCTTGAAGATCATGCCCTCTTCCTTGTACCAGTCGAGGATCGACTCCATGGAGTCGTCGACGGCCAGGATGAAGCAGGCGGAGACCTGCTGCGGCTGAGGAGTGCCGACGTTGAACCAGACGGGGCTGTTGAAGCTGAAGATCTGGTGCAGGAGGGCGTACGCCAGCTCGTGCTCGAAGATCTCCGCGTCGGCGGGCGAGGCGAAGTACTTGTAGTCCTCGCCCGCCTTCCGATACGTCTTCACAATGCGGTCGATGAGCTGCTTGAGGCTCACCTCGCGCTGCGGGGTGCCCACGGCACCGCGGAAGTACTTGCTGGTGACGATGTTGACCGCGTTCACCGACCAGAAGTCGGGGAACTCGACGCCACGCTGCTCGAAGTTGACCGAGCCGTCGCGCCAGTTGGTCATGACGACGTCACGGCGCTCCCAGGACACCTCGTCGTACGGGTGCACGCCGGGGGTCGTGTGGATGCGCTCGATACGCAGTCCCTTGGTCGCCTTGGTGCCCTTGGCGCGGGAACTCCGTGCCGGACCGCTCGCCGTCTCTGTCATGCCGCCTCCCTGTACGGGCTAAAACGCCCTGAAGTGCCCCGATGTTCCCGGGCACGGTGTTCTGTCTGGTGTTGCGGGCACCTCTAGCTACGGCCCACAACAGGTCTTCTCCTCGCCGCCGCCGCCGCCCGGATCCGCAGCCCGAGGCTCCGGTCCGGCCCGCCGGTCAGTCGGCGGCGCGCGCGGGTTCGAGGACTGGAGCAGCCCCTCCGGACCCGCGGTCGTCTTCCTGTCCCCCCACGACAGCGTCCTCGCCGTCGTCAGCGTCCACGCGGTCCTCTTCGTCCGCTGTGGGGCGCTCCGTCTCCCTGAGTTCCGTGATCGCGGCTTCGAAGTCCTCGAGCGAGTCGAACGCCCGGTAGACGGAAGCGAATCGCAGATAGGCGACCAGATCGAGCTCTTGCAACGGGCCGAGTATGGCCAGCCCCACGTCGTGGGTGGTCAGTTCGGCGCTCCCGGTGGCCCGCACCGCCTCCTCGACCCGCTGGCCGAGTTGAGCGAGTGCGTCTTCGGTGACAGGCCGTCCCTGGCATGCCTTGCGCACGCCGTTGATGACCTTGGTACGACTGAAAGGCTCGGTGACTCCGGACCGCTTGACCACCATGAGCGAGCACGTCTCCACAGTCGTGAAACGACGGGAGCAGTCAGGGCACTGGCGGCGCCTACGGATCGACGTCCCGTCGTCGGTGGTACGACTGTCGACGACGCGGCTGTCGGGGTGCCTGCAGAAGGGGCAGTGCATGATCTTCCAACCCTCCTCACAGCAGACTCAATAGCCTCAGGAGGCCTCTCGGGCCCCACGAAGCAGCCCCAAGCATAGGCGATCGCCGAGGGCCCGAAGACCCGGGGGACCACAACTTCTGGGCCACTGCTGCAATCCAACCACTAGATGTGGGGATTGGCCCATACATACACACCGCTCGCACGTGTCGCACCGGCATTGGCATGTGCCGCCGACCCCGATGCCACGCCGACACTCGGCAGCGCGCAGCAGTATCGCTTCACCTCATGCGGAGATAGCGTGAGCGCCGCACGGAGGACGCGTGGGGTTCCCGCAGAGATGAGGGCCGGTTCCAGGTTGCCGGGATCGCGGATGGCAGACTGGGGCGGCGCCCACGAGGTCACCATCCTGGCGGCGAAGAGCACAATAATGACCCTTTTTGCCCGCTAGGTGGCACGTCAGCCATACACCCCGACACATGATCCAGGCGGATTATTCGCGGTTTTTCACTCGAACGTGTGTTTGGCGCAACCTTTCGAAAGCAACTACCGTTGTCCGGCAGGGAGACCATCGAGAGGGGCCGACGTGACCACCACCGCAGACAGTGCCACCATCACTGCCCAGGACAGCTCCCAGGGCCGACTTGAGCCGGTGCATGCGATGAACGAAGCCACGAATCCCGAGGGGCAAAAGCGCTCCCTGCCGGGCCGACCTCCAGGCATCCGGGCGGACAGTTCCGGACTCACCGACCGACAGCGCCGGGTGATCGAGGTCATCAGGGACTCCGTGCAGCGGCGCGGCTACCCGCCGTCGATGAGGGAGATCGGCCAGGCCGTCGGTCTCTCCAGTACCTCCTCCGTCGCCCACCAGCTGATGGCGCTGGAGCGCAAGGGCTTCCTGCGCCGTGATCCGCACCGCCCGCGCGCCTACGAGGTACGCGGATCGGACCAGGCCTCGTCGGTGCAGCCCACCGACACCGCCGGCAAGCCCGCAGCGTCGTACGTGCCGCTGGTCGGCCGCATCGCCGCCGGTGGCCCGATCCTCGCCGAGGAATCCGTCGAGGACGTCTTCCCGCTCCCACGCCAGCTGGTCGGCGACGGTGAGCTGTTCGTCCTCAAGGTCGTCGGCGACTCCATGATCGAGGCCGCGATCTGCGACGGCGACTGGGTCACCGTCCGCCGCCAGCCGGTCGCCGAGAACGGCGACATCGTGGCCGCGATGCTTGACGGCGAAGCCACTGTCAAGCGCTTCAAGCGCGAGGACGGCCACGTCTGGCTCCTGCCCCACAACTCCGCCTACGAGCCGATCCCCGGCGACGACGCGACCATCCTGGGCAAGGTGGTCGCCGTACTGCGGCGCGTGTGACGGCTGCGGCGGGTGGCCTCGAAGGCCCCCGCCCTCTGACCGGGCCCCGGGACCTCTGCGCCGGTTCCGGGGCCCTGTGCTGTGTGAGCCTCAGGTTGCTGCCGGCGCTGTAGGGGGGTGGCCTGTCCCGGCTTCGGGACAGGCCACCCCCCTACTGCGCTTCGTGCTCTCCCGCCTGTTTCTCCGTTGCGTCTTCCGCCCGCTTCGCCATCGCGTCGATCGCGGCCAGCGACTTGCGGACCTGGTTACGGTCCGTCGTGTACCAGAAGTCAGGCAGTGACGCCTTGAGGTAGCTGCCGTATCGCGCTGTGGCCAGTCGCTGGTCCAGCACGGCGACCACACCGCGGTCCCCCGACGCCCGTACGAGACGACCGGCACCCTGAGCCATGAGCAGCGCGGCGTGGGTGGCAGCGACCGCCATGAAGCCGTTGCCGCCGGCGTCCTCGACCGCCTTCTGGCGGGCACTCATCAACGGGTCATCCGGCCGCGGGAAGGGGATCTTGTCCATGACGACCAGCTGGCAGTTGGGCCCGGGCACATCGACGCCCTGCCAGAGCGACAACGTGCCGAAGAGACAGGTCTGCGGATCCGCCGCAAAGTTCTTGATCAGCTCACCGAGGGTCTCCTCACCCTGCAGGAGGATCGGGAACTCGGGGATGCGGGAGCGCAGTTCCTCCGCGGCCAGTTGGGCGCCGCGCATCGAGGAGAACAGGCCGAGCGTGCGACCGCCGGCCGCCTGGATCAGCTCGGTGAGCTCGTCGAGCATGTCCGCGCGGTCGCCGTCCCGCGCGGGGCGCGCCAGGTGCTTCGCGACGTACAGGATGCCCTGCTTGGGATAGTCGAAGGGCGAGCCGACGTCGACGCCCTTCCATTGCGGTACGTCCTCGCCTTCGGCGCCCTCGGGGGCGAGGCCCAGGGAGGCGCCGACGCCGTTGAAGTCGCCGCCCAGTTTCAGGGTCGCTGACGTGAGGATCACCGAGCGGTCCGCGAACAGCTTTTCCCTCAGCAGGCCCGAGACGGACATGGGCGCGACACGCAGGGAGGCACCGAAGCGGTCGTGGCGCTCGTACCAGACGACGTCCCACTCGGAGCCGTTCGTGATGCGCTCCGCCACGTCGTGCACGGTCTCCACGGAGGCCAGCGCCTGTTTACGGATCGCGTCCTCGTCCTGGACGGACTTGTCGCGGGTGGCACCGATCCCCGAGATCACCGCGCGGCAGGCGTCGCGCAGTGCCATGAGCGCGTAGCCGAGATCTTCCGGGATCTCTTCCAAGCGGCCCGGCAGGGCCAGCTCCATCAGCCTCTCGAAGCCCTCGGCGGCGGTCTGGAGCTGATCGGCGGCCTTCTCGTTGACCAGCTTCGCGGCGCGGCGTACCGCGCGGTTCACCTGGCCGGGGGTGAGTTCCCCAGTGGCGACCCCCGTGACCCGGGAGACCAGTTCGTGCGCCTCGTCGACGATCAGCACCTCGTGCTGCGGGAGGACCGGCGCGCCTTCGATGGCGTCGATCGCGAGCAGCGCGTGATTGGTGACGACGACCTCGGAGAGCTTGGCGCGCTCACGGGCCATCTCCGCGAAGCACTCTGCGCCGTAAGCGCATTTCGACGCGCCCAGGCACTCTCGCGAGGAGACCGACACCTGACCCCAGGCACGGTCGGACACGCCGGGCGTGAGGTCGTCGCGGTCGCCGGTCTCGGTCTCGTCCGACCAGTCACGCAGCCGCAGCAGGTCCTGGCCCAGCTTGCTGGTCGGTGCCGCAGCCTCGAACTGGTCGAAGAGGCCCTCCTCCTCGTCCTGCGGGACTCCTTCGTGCAGGCGATGCAGACAGAGATAGTTCGATCTGCCCTTGAGCATCGCGAACTCAGGACGGCGGCGCAGCAGCGGATGCAATGCCTCCACCGTGCGTGGCAGGTCCCGCTCCACGAGCTGGCGCTGCAGGGCGAGAGTGGCGGTCGCTACGACGACGCGTTCCCCGTGCGCGAGCGCGGGCACGAGATAGCCCAGCGACTTTCCGGTGCCGGTGCCGGCCTGGACCAGCAGATGGGAGCCGTCGTCGATCGCATCCTCGACGGATTCGGCCATGGTCACCTGGCCGGGGCGCTCCGTACCGCCGACGGCAGTGACGGCAGCATGCAGGAGTTCAGGGAGTGAGGGCTTCGTCATAGCGCGACCACCCTACGGCCCGGCACTGACAAAGGGGGGATCACGGCAGGGCGGAGGGACGGGATCAAGACCTGGTGCTCCTGTGGTGGGGGTCGAATGAGTCCGACGGCAGCCGGAGTTGACAGGTTCGGGTTCGGGGCGGATCACTTGCTGGGCGGGTCCGCGACGGTTTCGTGCAGCGATGAGTCGGTCGGATTTTCGGGACGGGGCCGGGCACGGCAAAGACTGCTGGTCCCGGCGAATTCGGTACGGAGGGCGAGGCACGAATCGCGGAGTCGATACCGGCGGCACCCCTGCCTGGTTGCGGCGGAGGTCTCCAGGTCTGAGCGGAGATATTGCAGGTCACAGCCTATTTCCTGTGGAGCTGGGGCCAGATCGCGAGGACGGGTTCGGCTGAGATCGGTTCAGCCGAGATCTGTTCGGCTGGAAAGTCGTTCGGCGTGAGTGGGAACCGCGTCGGCGCGAGCGGTGTACCAAAAGTGATGACGCTGCAACGTGGCGTTACAGAAGATGGCGAAGGGACCGGTCTCGGACCATGAGGGCGGCCTGCTTGGCGGGCAGGTCGACCTCGGCGGAGAAGCGGAAGCCAGCGCCCAGGAAGGCTGCGACGGAGGGCATGTTGCGAAGGTCGGGTTCCGCGACGACGCGGGCACAGGTAGGACGCTTGTCGAGCACCAGATCGGCGACAGCGTTGAGCAGAGCGCTGCCGAGTCCTCTTCCACGATCGGAGACATCTCCGAGGAGAACATGGATACCGGTGTCGTGAGGGCGAGCAGCATAGTGACGGGCCAGCGGATCGAGGTCCGCGCGGTAGATCTCCCAGTAGCTCATAGGCGTGCCGTCCAGCACGCCGAGACACGGGACGCTGCGACCGTCACCGACAAGTTGCCCCCGCAGGTGTTCCTCGGTGGTGGCCTGAGGCCCTGAGAGCGCCCAGAACTCCGCGACGGCGGGGTCGTTCATCCACCGGCTTACGAGCGCCAGGTCCCGTTCGATCAGGACCGGGACGAGTTGGAACACGCCCACACGGGTGGCAATCGGCCCGCAGGCGGCGATTCCGTCGAGCAAGTCGTCAGCTCTCGGGAGGGCAGAGGTGAGCGGTGCCGTGCCTGCGGTCCCGAACCGTGCGGAGCCAGCGCCGACTCCCACCTCATGGACGTGCGCGAACAGTTCGTCGGGCAGGCACAGGTCCAGTGTGTCCTCACCGTCCGGACCGACCGGGCGGCCGCCCATGCCGGTCCTGCTCTCGCCCGTACGAGCTCTCGCGCCGCCACCGGTGTCCCTGATGGGACTGGTACAGGCGTTGACGTCGGCGTCGGTGGGAGGCACGGCGACGCTCCTCTCAGATTGCGGGGTGGGGCATGTTCCTCAGTGATGAAGGGAGAAGTGAGTTGGCACTGATCAGGCGTACCGGTCAGGAGTGCAGGGGGTTGGCGATGGTGACGTAGACGGACTGGGTGTCCACCGGGCCGACCAGTTCGTCGAGGCCGTGCAGACGGGTCAGCAGATTGGCCTTGCAGCGCAGGACGGGTGAGTCGAGGAGGCGGGCGGGCAGGCTGCCGCGCAGGCGGGCCGGTCCATGGGCCACGTCGGCTAGGAAGCGGCGGAAAGCGGCGATCAGAAGCCGTTCGTCGACCAGACGTTGGGAGCCGAGAGCGCCGATGAGACCGAGCACGTTGTTGATCGCGAGGTAGTACGTGAATCGCTCGTCGGTGACCTCGTCGGAGACGAAGGTGTCGCTGTGTTCGCCGATTCCGGGCAGCCGGGCGTCGAGTTCCGCGCGGCGGGACTCTCGGAAGTAGTAGCCCTGGTTGTCGCGGTAGCGGCCCCCGGCGGGCCAGCCGTCTCCGTCCAGGAGGAGCAGGGTGTTCTGCTGGTGCGCCTCCAGGGCGATCCCCGCTTCCGCGTCCAGCCATAGAACCGGACGGACCACCCGCTCGAGGTAGCGCAGGAACCACTCGGCTGCGACAGCCCTTCGCGGACGTCCGGTTCGGCCGACGAGGCGTGTGACGATCTCGGCCAGTCGGGATCCCAGAACCGGCCGGTCGGGGTCCTGGCCTCCTGCGGCTGATGGTGGGACATGGGGGCGAGGTGAAACGAGCCCGGCGATGCAGGAGACGTCGTCCGAAGGGCTGAAGGGGTTGTGCCGGATCATCACGTCGAGTCCGGGCACCGGGTTGCCGTCCGACGAGTCGACGGCCAGCCAGGCCGGATCGCGGACGATGTCGAAGCCACGGTGAGCGGCGTGCCACTGCCTGGACAGGCCGCTGCGGAGCAGCCGGTGGACCTCGACGCCTCGGTGGAGTTCTTTGCGGAGATTCTCACGGCGGGAGTTGGTGATACGCAGCCCCAGCGAGAGCTTGAGCATGGCCGGGGCGTGGGAGCGGTGCACCGTTCGTAGCGAGGAGGTGGGGTGCCAGCGAGCGCCGTGGGCGCCGAGGTCCTGGAGGAGCCCGGCCTCGAACAGCGCCGCTGCCTCGGGGCGATGCCTGACCTCGCGCAGTTGCCAGGGGTGCAGCGGCAGGGCCGTGTGGCCTTCGGGCAGCGGCAGACCTGGTCCCGCGAGGCGTGCGGTGAGCTGGGCCGCGGGGACGGGGCGGCCACGCTCGGTCCAGGCCGAGTCGGAGGCGAGGACGGACGGAGCGACAGCCAACCAGTGCAGAGGGAAGGAGCCACGCAACTCGGGTGAAAACAGCTGGACTTCGGTTTCGGACAGACCCTCGCGACTCTTGGGGGTCGGATGCAGGGGGTGTCCGAACGTGAGCGCCTGTTCGGCGGCGAGAAACAGGTCGGGGGCGTCGGCCGGGTGCTTACGGCGCTCGCTGAGGAACGTGCCGGTTCGGCGAACGGAGTCCGCTACACGCGCAACGAGGTCGACTGCGTCGACGGCCGGACGGGGGCGGGGCGGGGCAGTGGCCTCGGGAACGGATACACCGGTCGCGGGCGAAGCCGTGTCAGCCGGGTGTGTGGTCGCGGAGTTGGCGGAGTTGATCGAGGGTGTGATCGCGGCGTGGGCGGGAGGTGTCGGGATATCGAGCTGCGGTGAGGGGGTGACGTTCGGTCCCGGACCGTCGGCGGTGCCGAGAGCCTGGTGTGTGTCGTTCAGCGTCTCCCTGGCGAGCAGGGCGGCGATCGTGACCGCGTCGGCCGGCGGGGACTCCTCGGGGGCGTCGGCGAGGTACGGCAGGCCGAAACGGTGCCATCCCGTCGGGGACCAGTAGTGGACGGGGGCGAGAAGAGTCGTGCCGCTGGCCCGGAGCGGGATGCGCAGGACGCCGTTGCCGGGTGCGGCGAGGTCGGCCTCGCGTGCCCAGCAGCGCAGCAGGTTCTCCACGGCCGCAGCCCCGGCAGCCGTGTGCGGGTCGGGATGCTCCAGGAGGTCGTGGTCGGCCCCACGCAACGGCTCGGCCGCCCGAGCGCTCCCCTGGGCCGGAGCCGTCTGGGCCGGCGCGTTCTGCGAAGGGGTCTCCTTTCGCACTGGCGAGGGGTCTCCTCCTTGGACCGAGGGCGCAACTGCTCGTCGCTCGATCGAGGTGGCGGTCGGCGCGGGCGGCGCCTGGCGGGAGGTCTGGTCGTCGCGGACATCTGGCGAAACGGAGCTGGAGCATTCTCGCGATGGAGCGGGGAATCCGCCCTCGGGCGTGAAGCTGACGTTCAAGGTGTGTTCCTCGGGGTGGTTCTGGCTCGTGCGGCCGGGACGAGTCGACATCATGCGGGCGTACAGGGCGTTCCGCGGGGTTGGGATTGGGGCTTGCTGAAGTCGAAGGGGCTGGTTGGAGGTGCGCGCGGTGTTCAGGACTTGTTGGTCGGCGAAGGTGAGCCGACCACGCCGACACGTTCGTAGCGACCTGCGTGGACGACAGGCCCCGCACGGCCACCCGAGCGGTTGTGGACACGCAAGTCCGTGCGGACGGACGAGCGGTTGTGGACGCTCAAGCCCACGCGCACGCACAGGCCAACGTGGACTGCGTCAGCCCGCGCGGACGCATGGGTACACGCTGACGTCGACGCGTGACCCCATGCGGGCGCGCACCTCCGTGCGGGACCGTGCCTCCATGCAGCTCCACGAGCCCCAGGGAGTGCGCAAGCCCGCTGGGACGCACCGGCGGACTGCCCGCACACTGGCCCTGTCACGGTTGGCGCTGCTTGTGGCCATGTGCGTGAGCGCGGGCCACCTTCTCCACCGCGTCGGCCAGTCTGTCCAGCACCGCAGTCACCTGTTCGTCGCTGATTGTCAGCGGCGGAAGCAGCCGTACGACGCTCGCGTGACGACCGCCGAGTTCGACGATCAAGCCGCGTCGCAGACACTCCCGTTGGACAGCGGCCGCAAGTTCGGGGGCGGCGTTCTGAGGCCCTCGAGCGGGATCCGTCGCCGCCTCCAGCGCGACCCCGTCGGCACCTCCACCACGCCCGGCCCCCTCTCCCTCCGGCCCCTCCACCGTCCCCGCCGCGTCCACGATCTCCACACCGATCATCAACCCCCGCCCCCGCACCTCACCGATCATCGCGAACTCCCGGGACAGCTGACGGAGTTGTGTGAGCATGCGGGAGCCCAGCGTGGCCGCGCGCTCGGCGAGGCGGTTTTCACGGACATAGGCCAAGGTCGCCGTTCCCGCGGCCATGGCGAGTTGGTTTCCGCGGAATGTGCCCGTGTGGGCGCCGGGTCTCCCGAAATCGAGATCGTCGCGGTAGACCACGACGGCCAGGGGCAGGCTGCCGCCGATGGCCTTGGACAGGACCATCACGTCAGGGGTGACACCGCTGTGCTCCACCGCCCAGAAGGCTCCGGTGCGACCGACGCCGGTCTGGATCTCGTCGGCGATCAGGGGGACGGACCGTGCGGCGGTGATCTGACGCATGCGGCGCATCCACTCATCCGGGGCGGGGATCACCCCGCCCTCACCCTGGACGGGTTCGAGGATGATCCCTGCGGGCAGGGGTGTGCGCGACTTGGGGTCGTCAAGGGCGGACTCGGTCCAACGGGCCGCGAGTTCGGCGCCGCGAGCGCCACCGACACCGAAGGGGCAACGGTAGTCCTGCGGATAGGGCAGACGGACGAACCAGGCGTCGCGGGCGCCCCCGGGTGCATCGAACACCGCCGCGGCGGTTGCACCGTGCGAGGCACCGGTGAAGGCGAGCAGATCACTGCGGCCGGTCGCGGCGCGGACGAGCTTGAAGGCTGCTTCCACCGCGCTCGTTTCGTTCGGCCCGCAGAACTGCATCCGCGCGCGGCCGGCAAGTCCGGGCGGCAGGGTGCGGAACAGTTCGGCGGTGAAGGCGTCCTGGGCCGGGGTCGCCAGATCGAGGGCGTGCAGGGGCGCGCCCGAGTCGAGGACCTTGCGGATCGCCTCCAGGACGACGGGATGGTTGTGCCCGAGAGCGAGCGTCCCCCCGCCCGAGAGACAGTCCAGGTAACGGCGGCCGTCCGCACCCTCGATGGTCAGCCCACGCGCGCGCACCGGGACGATGGGTAGGGCGCGCGCGTAGGTGCGCGCCGCTGACTCGCGCGCCGACTGACGCCTCAGGATGCCCTCGTACGGGGAACGCGTCCCGGCGGGAGCCCCGGCACCGCCGTCGGCACGGCGCACCACTGCCATGCCGAGCTCAGCGGCTCCGCCATCCCCCAGGCCGGATTCCACACCCCCATGTGTGCTGTCGGCAGCATCTCCGATCACAGCAACGGGGGCATCTCCGGCCACAGCGCCCGCAGGTACTGCAGGACCGGTGCCCTCAGCCCTTCCCGGCACAGTGACCGCGCCCCTTCCCGGCACGTCAGCCACGGCGCTTCCCGGGCCGCCTGCGGAGGCACTTCCCGACCTGTCGCCGATGGCGCCTGCGAGCGCATCGGCGGAGGCATCTCCGCGAGCCACGAAGGCGACCCCGTCGGTCACGTCCGCGGTTGTCCGCGTACCCGCAGTGGTCTTCCCGGGCGCCGTCTCCGTCACGGTTCTCCCCGTCCTCCCGCTGTCCAGGGG
The DNA here is from genome assembly GCF_045041235.1 of Streptomyces sp. NBC_00076. Taxonomy (NCBI): domain Bacteria; kingdom Bacillati; phylum Actinomycetota; class Actinomycetes; order Kitasatosporales; family Streptomycetaceae; genus Streptomyces; species Streptomyces sp. NBC_00076. The sequence continues at coordinate 7,635,186 of NZ_CP108242.1, read as the reverse complement.
CGTGCGCTCCCTCGCGTCCCCGCCCGTCCCGACATACGCACCCCAGCGAGCCTTGACTCGAAGTCTCCGGGGAATTGGGCACAAGGCACCGAGCCGACCATCACCGGCGGCAGGCCCCCACCGCTACCAACCCCGAGCCGCACACCGGGTTACGGGTTTCCTCAAGATCCTTGCCGTGACGGAACCGTTGCTGTTCCGGGGGAAGTCCCCCACAGCGAGCGCATATCGTGTGAGGCCGTTCCCGAAGTCCGTGAGAGCGGTAGGGACTTGCCGTGAGATCAGTGCGAGATCGGCAGTGTCCAGCCCGCGGTCACGGCCACAGCACCACGTTCGTCCACTCAGGGGGAAGTCAGACATGCGATCCACAAGGCCGTCGTTCACCGCTCGTCGGGGAAGGTACGCGCGCCGCAACACCTCCCCCGTGCTGGCTGCGGTCGCGCTCGCGTCGGCGCTCGCGCTCACCGCCACCGCCTGCGACTCGGGAGATGCCGAAGCGGGCAGCGGGGCCACCGCCTCCGCGGCGTCCGAGGGTGACGGCAAGATCACGATCCCGGACAACATCAGGGACAAGCTCAAAGAGCACGGCATAGACATCGACAAGTGGAAGAACGGCGCCTGGAAGAATTGGGACAAGGACGACTGGCTGCGTGAGGCCGACGAGTACATCAACCCGATCATCAAGGGGCTGTGGAACCCGGACCGGATGCGGGGCGCCGATGACCCGGACAACGCCGTCGACGACAGCGACCTCTCCGGTGACCAGGGCGTGACCGACCCGACTCCCGAGCCTGTGGACGCGAAGGCCGTATCGCCTACGTACCATGCCAACGCGCCCGAGGCGGGCAAGGTGTTCTTCGACTCCCCCGAGGGCACGATGGTCTGTTCGGCGACGGTCGTGGAGGACCCCGCGCATCCCGGCAAGTCCAACACCGTGTGGACGGCGGGCCACTGTGTGCACGCCGGCAAGAACGGCGGCTGGTACCGCAACATCGCGTTCGTGCCGTCGTACAACGACGGGGGCAAGTCGGGCGAGGAACTGCGGAACGCCACACAGAAGGAGGTCGCTCCGTACGGCGTCTGGTGGGGCGACTGGGCGCAGACCTCGGACCAGTGGATCGAGCAGGGTGGTGCTACGGGCGGTGACGGTGCCTCGTACGACTTCGCGGTCATTCATGTGACCCCGGAGGCGGGCAGCAACGGCAAGTCCCTGGAGGAGACAGTCGGTTCGGCGCTTCCGGTGGACTTCGAAGCTCCGGCGGTGACCAAGGTCAACAGCGTCACGGCGACGGGTTATCCGGCGGCGCCGCCGTTCGACGGGGAGACGCTGTTCCAGTGCCAGGACAAGCCGGGACGGCTGTCGATCAACAAGGCCGACCCGAACATGTACCGGATCGGCTGCACCATGACGGGCGGTTCGTCCGGCGGCGGCTGGGTCTCGACGGGCTCGGACGGCAAACCGGCGCTGGTCTCCAACACCTCGATCGGCCCGGCGACCGCCGGCTGGCTGGCCGGTCCGCGTCTGGGTGACGTGGCCAAGGGTGTGTACGACTCGGTCAGCAAGAAGTTCGCGGGCCGGTGACCTCGGGGTGGGCCTGCCCGCCGGCCGGTCCACCCTGCTGAGGCATGTTGCGTACGGCGGCGGGGCCCGGGAAACCTTCACCTGCTCACCGCCGTTCACCCTCAACTCCCCGGGCATAGTGGGGTGTCGTCCGCGCGGGAGATCCACAGGGTCCCCTGCCGGACGGCCGGCACATTGCATTCACATCTCACGGGGGTCACCGCACCATGGGTTCCACACGCACGCCCTCAGCGCGACGGCGCGGGCGTCGCACCCGCACTCTCCTCGCCGCCACCGGACTCGTCACCGCACTGGCCCTGACCTCGACAGCCTGCGAGGGCTCGGGTGAGGACACCGCGGGCAACAAGCCCGGCGCAGCCACCTCTCAGGCTGCCGACCAGGGCAAGGCCAGGATTCCGGCCGGTATCGCCGAGAAGCTCAAGGAACACGGCGTCGATGTCGACGACTGGGCGGCCGGCGGCTGGAAGAACTGGGACAAGGACAAGTGGCTCAGCGAGGCCAAGGACTTCGTGAATCCGGTGATCGATGGTCTGTGGAAGCCCAAGCGGATGCAGTCCGCGAAGGAGGCCGACAAGACCGTCTCGACAAAGGACGCGACAGCCGAGCAGGGTGTCAGCGATCCGGAGCCCGAGCCTGTGACGGCGGAGGCGGAGAAGGCGCCGTACCACGAGAACGCGGCCCCGGTAGGAAAGATCTTCTTCGACTCTCCTGAGGGCCCGATGGTCTGCTCCGGCACGGTCGTGAAGGACGTGAACCACCCGGGCAAGTCGAACCTGGTGTGGACGGCGGGCCACTGCGTGCACGCCGGGGGCGGCGGTGGCTGGTACCGCAACCTCGTGTTCGTGCCTGCTTACAACGACCTCGGCAGGTCCCAGGCACAGCTGGGCAACGCCGCGGCTTCGGAGATCGCGCCCTACGGCAACTGGTGGGCGGACTGGGCCTCCACCTCGAACGAGTGGATCAAGGGCGGCTCGGAGAGCGGCGGCGCGGGTGCCACGTACGACTATGCCGTGCTGCACGTGAAGCCCGATTCCGGGTCCAAGTCCCTGGAGGAGACGGTCGGGGCGGCGTTGGACGTCGACTTCTCCGCCCCGTCTGTGACCTCGGTGGCCTCGATGGGTGCCTGGGGCTATCCGGCGGCGCCGCCGTACAACGGTCTGAAGATGTTCAAGTGCCTCGACCGGCCCGGCCGGCTCTCGCTCAGCCCGAGCCTGCCGACGATGTACCGCATCGGCTGCACCATGACCGGAGGTTCGTCCGGCGGCGGTTGGTTCCGGGTGGTGAACGGCACCACCGAGCTGGTATCGAACACGTCGATCGGCCCGACGGACAACACGTGGCTGGCCGGCCCACAGCTGGGCACGGAGGCCAAGGCGCTCTACGAGAACATGAGCAAGACATACGGCGGTCGGTGACGCGTACGCACGGGAAGGCCCGCCCCTGCGACAAGCAGGGCGGGCCTTCCGAGCTCTCGGAGAACTGCGCCGTCAAGCCCGTCAGGCGAGCGGCGCCGGAACATACGGCGCGAGATCCGCCGCCAGTTCCTCGTGCACCCGCGCCTTGAGCAGAGTGCCCTCCGGGGTGTGCTCCGCGGAGATCACCTCGCCCTCGTCGTGCGCGCGGGCGACCAGCTTGCCGTGCGTGTAGGGCACGAGTGCCTCGATCTCGACCGACGGTCGCGGCAGTTCGATGTCGATCAGCGCGAGCAGTTCGTCGATGCCCCGGCCGGTACGGGCCGAGACCGCGATGGAACGCTTCTCGATCCGCATCAGTCGCTGAAGCGTCAGCGGATCGGCCGCGTCCGCCTTGTTGATCACCACGATCTCGGGCACGCCGGTGGCGCCGACGTCCCTGATCACCTCGCGCACGGCGGCCAGCTGCTCCTCCGGGGCGGGGTGCGAGCCGTCCACCACGTGCAGGATCAGGTCGGACTCGCCGACCTCCTCCATGGTGGAGCGGAACGCCTCGACCAGGTGGTGCGGCAGATGCCGTACAAAGCCGACCGTGTCGGCCAGCGTGTACAGCCGGCCGCTCGGGGTCTCGGCCCGGCGCACGGTCGGGTCGAGGGTCGCGAACAGGGCGTTCTCGACCAGCACTCCCGCACCCGTGAGGCGGTTGAGCAAGGACGACTTGCCGGCATTGGTGTAGCCGGCGATGGCGACCGACGGCACCTTGTGACGCTTGCGTTCCTGGCGCTTGATCTCGCGGCCGGTCTTCATGTCCGCGATCTCCCGGCGCATCTTGGCCATCTTCTCGCGGATCCGACGCCGGTCCGTCTCGATCTTGGTCTCACCGGGACCACGGGTGGCGAGGCCGCCGCCCTTGCCGCCGCCCATCTGACGGGACAGCGACTGACCCCAGCCTCGCAGCCTCGGCAGCATGTACTGCATCTGCGCGAGCGCTACCTGCGCCTTGCCCTCTCGGGACTTGGCGTGCTGGGCGAAGATGTCGAGGATCAGCGCCGTACGGTCGATGACCTTGACCTTGACGACGTCTTCGAGGTGGATCAGCTGGCCCGGGCTGAGCTCACCGTCGCAGATGACGGTGTCCGCGCCCGTCTCGAGGACGATGTCGCGTAGTTCCTCGGCCTTGCCGGAGCCGATGTAGGTGGCCGCGTCGGGCTTGTCGCGGCGCTGGATGACGCCGTCGAGCACGAGCGCGCCCGCGGTCTCCGCGAGGGCTGCGAGCTCCGCGAGGGAGTTGTCCGCCTCCTGCGCGGTCCCCGAGGTCCAGACGCCGACGAGCACGACCCGCTCCAGGCGGAGCTGGCGGTACTCGACCTCGGTGACGTCCTCGAGTTCGGTGGAGAGGCCCGCGACACGGCGCAGTGCCGCGCGCTCGGAGCGGTCAAACTGCTCGCCGTCCCGCTCTCCGTCGGTCTCGTGGCTCCAGGCGACGTCCTCTTCCATCAGGGCATCGGCCCGAAGACCTTCGTGGTAGGCATCCGCGAGGCGCTGGTTGTCCTGGGAAGAAGATGAAGAGGAGGTCATTGGGTCCTTACGTCGATGGGGATTCCGACAGTGCGGCGGCAGAGCGGAAGCGGAGCTTCTGAGCTGCTGCGTCACCACTCACAACGCACGAGTGCCCCGGGAGATTCCCGTACCCCGTGCCGCGCCGACCTGACGATGGTCGCACGGCACGGCTCGTCTCGTCACTGACTTATTCCGTGCCCGCTCGCCGGGGTGCGGCCGACTTCCAGTCCGGGTGGCCGGGCATCGGCGGGGTCGTCCCGCCGTGGAGCCAGGGCTCGAAGAAGCCGCCGAGGTCTCGGCCGGAGATCTGGGAGGCGAGGCGCACGAAGTCCTCGGTCGTCGCCGTGGCGTCCTGGTGGCCGCTCACCCAGAGGCGTTCCAGCTGTTCGAAGGCCGGTTGGCCGATCTCCTGGCGCAGGGCGTACAGGACGAGTGCGGCACCGTCGTAGACGTTCGGGCGGAAGATGCCGATCTTCTGGCCGGGCTCGGGAGCCTTGGGGGCCGCCGGGGGCCCGCCGTCCGCGCGCCACCGGTCGGAGGCGCTGTAGGCCTCCTTCATACGGGCCGCCATCGACTGGTCCGCCTTCTCCTCCGCGTACAGGGCCTCGTACCAGGTCGCGTGCCCCTCGTTGAGCCAGAGGTCGGACCAGGTGCGCGGGCTGACACTGTCGCCGAACCACTGGTGGGCCAGCTCGTGCACCATGATCGACTCGACGTACCACTTGGGGTAGCCGCCTTCGGTGAACAGGTCCCTCTCGAAGAGCGAGAGGGTCTGCGTCTCCAGCTCGAAACCGGTGGCGGCCTTGGCCATGAGCAGGCCGTACGTCTCGAAGGGGTACGGCCCCACCTTGCCCTCCATCCAGGCGATCTGGTCGGGGGTCTTCTTCAGCCACGGTTCAAGTGCGGCCCGGTCCCTGGTGGGCACGACGTCACGGACCGGCAGGTTGTGGGGACCGTTGCGGCGCAGCACGGTGGAACGGCCGATGGAGACCTGCGCGAGCTCGGTGGCCATGGGGTGCTGGGTCCGGTAGGTCCACGTCGTCGCCCGGCCAACCCGTTGCACGCCGGTGGGCAGGCCGTTGGCCACCGCCGTGTAGTCCTCCGGCGCGGTGACCCGGATGGTGAACATGGCCTTGTCGGAAGGGTGGTCGTTGCACGGGAACACCAGGTGGGCGGCATCGGCCTGGTTGGCCATGGCGAGACCGTCCGCGGTGCGTAGCCAGCCGCCGTCACGGTCCGCGGCGGACACCGGGTCGCTGGTGTGCCGGACGGTGATCCGCATCCAGCTGCCTTCCGGCCGCGGCTCCTCGGGCGTGACGACCAGGTCCTCGCCGACGCTCGCGAAGGTCGCGGGCTCTCCGTCGACGTCGACCGAGTCGACCTCGCCGTGCGCGAAGTCGAGGTTCACGCGGTCCAGTGAGGTCGTCGTCCGCGCGTCGATCGTGGTGACCGCCTGGAGCGGCTCGCGGTTGGTGCCGGGATAGACGAAGGACAGGTCGTACGACGCCACGTCGTACCCGGGGTTGCCGAGGTACGGGAAGAGGCGGTCGCCGACGCCGAGCGGCGCGGCGGGGGCACTCGCGGCGACGAGGCCGACGGCGGCGGCGAGCAGTACCACCGCCTTGAGGCGGCGGAGGCTCCTGCGGCGGGCCGGGGGAGCCTGGGTGCGGGGGGTGAGCAGCATGCACCACCGCTACCAGCGCGCGTGTGGCCTGCGGCGGCGGCGCGCGATCGCCCCACCCGATCGGGTGGGCGGGTGACTCAGTCCTCCAGCCCTCAGTCCTCCAGCCCTCAGTCCTCCAGCCCTCAGTCCTCCAGCGCCTGGGGCTGTGCCCGGCTCACGTCGTAGACGCCGGGCACGTTGCGCATGGCCCGCATCAGGGCCGGCAGGTGGGCCGCGTCCGGAAGCTGGACGGTGTAGGTGTGGCGGACGCGCTGGCGGCTCGGGGGTTCGACGGTCGCCGAGACGATCTCCGCGCCCTCCGAAGCCATCGCTTCGGTGAGGTCCGCGAGCAGATGCGGGCGGCCGAACGATTCAGCGAACAGGGTGACCCGGCACTCGGTGGTGTCCCCCCAGCGCACGCCGAGCTCCGCGCGCCCCGCGAGCTTCATGCGCTCCACAGCCACGCACTCCACGCGGTGGACGGTCACCGCGCCCCCGCGCACGGCGAAGGCGGTCACCTCGTCGGGCGGTACGGGCGTACAACAACCGGCGAGGCGTACGCTCGCGCCCGGCTGGTCGACGACCGCGTCCGCGGCGGGGCTGCCGGTCGGGTCCGGCTCGTCAGTCTGCGCGGCCAGGCGCTCGACGCTGGTCCGAGGGGCGTTCCGGGAGGCGTTCCGGGGGTCGAGGTTGTCGGCGGCGGGCCTGAAGGCTGCCTCGGAGGCCTGGACGGCCGGCGCGTGCTCGTCCCCCGGCGCCGCGGCGGGCACCGGATGCGTCGCGATCCACCGCTGGATGGCGATCCGGGCGGCGGGCGTGTGGGCATGCTCCAGCCACTCCCTGGACGGCTCGGAGGCCGGATCCTGGCCCATGAGGAGCTGCACGGTGTCACCGTCGCGCAGGACCGTGCTCAGGGTCGCCAGGCGGCCGTTCACGCGGGCGCCGATGCACGCGTGCGCGTCCTCGCCGTACTGCGCGTACGCGGCGTCCACACAGGTCGCGCCGTCGGGCAGTCCCAGGGTGCCGCCGTCGGGGCGGAAGACGGTGATCTCGCGGTCCTGGGCGAGGTCCTCGCGGAGCGTGGACCAGAAGGTGTCCGGGTCGGAAGCGGCCTCCTGCCAGTCAAGGAGGCGGGAGAGCCAGCCGGGCCGGGTCGGGTCGACGCGCTCGCCGTCTCCGGCGACGGTCTGCTCCTCCGAAGGCGGAGCGTAGGGATTGCCGAGCGCGATGACGCCGGCTTCGGCGACCTTGTGCATCTGGTGGGTGCGGATGAGGACTTCGACCACCTGACCGGCCCCCGGGGCGCTGCCGGACGAGTCCGCACCGTCCCGGGGGCGGGCCACCGCGGTGTGCAGTGACTGGTACAGGTTGAACTTCGGTACGGCGATGAAGTCCTTGAACTCCGAGACCACGGGGGTCAGGCAGGTGTGCAGTTCGCCCAGGACGCCGTAACAGTCGGCGTCCTCGTTCACCAGCACGAGCAGGCGGCCGAAGTCGGCGCCGCGCAGCCGGCCGCGTTTGCGGGCCACGCGGTGCACCGAGACGAAGTGCCGTGGCCGGATGAGGACTTCGGCCTGGATGCCGGCGTCGCGCAGGACCGTCCGCACCTCGTCGGCCGTCTCGGCGAGCGGGTCGTCCACCCGGGAGGCGTTGCCGACGATCAGCTCCCGGGTGTGCGCGTACTCCTCGGGGTGCAGGATCGCGAAGACCAGGTCCTCGAGTTCGGTCTTGAGTGCCTGGACACCTAGCCGTTCGGCGAGCGGGATGAGGACGTCTCGCGTGACCTTGGCGATGCGGGCCTGTTTCTCGGGACGCATCACACCGAGGGTGCGCATGTTGTGCAGTCGGTCCGCGAGTTTGATCGACATCACGCGGACGTCGTTGCCGGTGGCGACGAGCATCTTGCGGAAGGTCTCGGGCTCGGCGGCGGCGCCGTAGTCGACCTTCTCCAGCTTGGTCACGCCGTCGACGAGGAAGCGGACCTCCTCGCCGAACTGCTCGCGGACCTGATCGAGCGTCACGTCGGTGTCCTCGACGGTGTCGTGGAGCAGAGACGCCGTCAGGGTGGTGGTCTCGGCGCCGAGTTCGGCGAGGATCAGGGTCACCGCGAGCGGATGCGTGATGTAAGGCTCGCCGCTCTTGCGCATCTGGCCCCGGTGCGAGGACTCGGCCAGGACGTAGGCGCGGCGCAGGAGTTCGAGGTCGGCGTCGGGATGATGGGCGCGATGCACCTCGGCCACATGGCCGATGGCATCCGGCAGCCGGTCACGGGCGGCGGGGCCGAGCAGTGCGGCCCTGCCGAGTCGGCGCAGGTCGATCCGGGCCCGGGCCTTCCTGCGGGGCGCCGTGGGCAGGGCAGGATCCGCTGTGGCCGGACCCGATGTCACCACCGGGCCCGGGGTCGCAGGGTTCGTGGCCTCTGCACTCATGGGCACCTCCGGCTGTGGACCGGCGGACGGGTGCCCCAGAGCTGACGCGGCTCAGGGGATGGCATTGGTCCCCCGTCCGGGCCGGTGCTTGATGCTACCGAGCCCATCACGGCCGACGGACCTCCTCCCGGCGAGCGTGAAACGGATCACCCATTCGAGCGAAGGTATATAGGTTTACGATTGCGCATTTTGTGACCTCAATCGGTCAGTGAAGCGCGCTTCCCAGCCACTCCATGTCGATCTCCCCTTCGGCGACGATCACGGCGGGGCCGGTCATCTCGATCTCGCCGTCGGCCCGCTCGGTGATCACCAGGGTGCCGCCGGGCACGTCGACGATGTACGTCGCCGGGGTGCCGGTGACGGCCGGGTCTGCTCCGTCCCTACGGGCGGCGGCCACGGCTACGGCGCAGGCGCCCGTGCCGCACGAGCGGGTCTCACCGGCGCCCCGTTCGTGCACGCGCAGGGCCACGTGACCTGGGCCGCGGTCGACCACGAACTCGACGTTGACCCCGTCCGGATAGGCGGCGGCCGGGCTGAACGGCGGTGGGTCGTACAGGCTGCCCGCGTGCGCGAGGTCGTCCACGAAGGCGACCGCGTGCGGGTTGCCCATGTTCACGTTCCGTGCGGGCCAGTCGCGCTCGCCGACGCTGACCGTGACGTCCCCTTCGGGGAGCAGCGCCTTGCCCATGCCGACCGTGACATCGCCCTCCTTGGCGATGTGCACGGTCTTCACACCTCCGCGCGTGGCGATCGCGAGATCGCCCTCCCCGGCGTATCCGGCGCGCTGGAGGAAGCGCGCGAAGACCCGCACGCCGTTGCCGCACATCTCCGCGATCGAGCCGTCGCCGTTGCGGTAGTCCATGAACCACTCCGCCTCGGCCGCCATGTCCTTTGCCTCGGGGTGTGCGGCGGACCGCACGACGTGCAGCAGACCGTCGCCGCCGATGCCCGCGCGGCGGTCGCACAGGGCGGCGACAGCGGCCGGGGACAGGTCGACGGTGTTCTCGGGGTCCGGGACGATCACGAAGTCGTTCTCCGTGCCGTGCCCCTTGAGGAAGGCGATCCGCGTGCTCATTCCTCGATCGTACGGGGTGGGTACGATACCCCCGCGCGCGTGGGGATCAGCGCAGCCGGGCCACGCGCCAGACGGCGAGCACGACCACGGCGGCGACCAGCACGACGTAGGCGATCACCACGCGCCAGTCCGGGCGGCGACCGGAACCGCGCTGCGGCAGCCCGGGCCACGTGTAACCCACGCGGCGGGCGGCCATCATGCCCCAGCCGGCCGCACACGAGCAGATCAGCAGTCCCAGCATGGCGATCACGGCCCCGCTGTCGCCGAAGTCGAAGGCGAGCGGGAAGGCGAACATCAGGGAGCCGACCGCGGCGAGGCTCACGATGGGGGCCAGCTGCCACATGCGCAGCCGGCGCTGCGGACGGAGCTCGACCTCGACCTCCGGGCCGCCGGGGAACATCTCCTCCGGCTCAGGGCCGTCGGCAGTCACCCCGTCCGGTGTCTCGTCGGGTCCGTCGGAGATCAGACGGGCTTCGTCCTGCTCCGGTTCGCCGCTCTCCGCGGTGAGGTGTTCGGTGCCTTGTGCGGTGTTGCGAGGGCCGGCCTCCATCGCCACGCGCCCTCCCAACTTGGACTCCACTTGGTCGATCGAAGCTCGATGATGGCACGGCACCGGAGGCCGCGATGACGGCCGGAGCGTCCCGATGCCATGACGTGATCAGGCTGTAACCGGTCGTTCGACCAGCGCCAGCGCCACCTGCGGAAGTTCTGTGAGATCCGCCGCAGCCCCACTCAACCAGTGCACCCGCGGATCGCGCCTGAACCATGAATCCTGACGGCGCGCGAAGCGCTTGGTGGCACGAATCGTCTCGACCCGCGCCTCTTCCATGGTGCACTCCCCGGTGAGCGCCGCGAGCACCTGCTGGTAGCCGAGCGCGCGCGACGCCGTACGCCCCTCGCGCAGCCCTTGCGCCTCCAGTGCGCGCACTTCCTCCACGAGCCCGGCCTCCCACATCCGGTCGACCCGGCGCGCGATGCGCTCGTCGAGTTCCGGGCGGGCCACGTCGACGCCGATCTGGACGGTGTCGTAGACGGAGTCATGGCCGGGGAGGTTGGCGGTGAAGGGCCGACCGGTGATCTCGATCACTTCGAGGGCCCGGACGATACGGCGGCCGTTGCTGGGCAGGATCGCGTTCGCGGCCTCCGGGTCGGCGGCGGACAGGCGGGCATGCAGCGCGCCGGAGCCGCGCAGGGCGAGTTCGTCCTCGAGCCGGGCCCTGACGTCGGGGTCGGTGCCGGGGAACTCCAGGTTGTCGACGGCCCCGCGGACGTACAGACCGGAACCGCCGACCAGGATCGGCCAGCGGCCCTCGTCGAGCAGGGTGTCGATTCGGGCACGGGACAGCCTCTGGTACTCGGCGACGGACGCGGTGACCGTGATATCCCAGATGTCCAAGAGGTGGTGCGGTACGCCTGCACGCTCCTCGGGCGTCAGCTTGGCGGTGCCGATGTCCATCCCTCGGTAGAGCTGCATGGAGTCGGCGTTGACGACCTCGCCGCCGAGCCGCTGGGCCAGGAACACGCCCAGATCGGACTTTCCGGCGGCGGTCGGTCCGACGACGGCGATGACGCGGGGGGCGGGGGGTGCGCTTCTCACTGCCCCAGTCTCGCAAACCTCGACCAGTGGCCTCGAACGAGTTACGTGACGGTCCGGGGCGAAGGTCGTTCCCAGTTGCGAGGTCTTCCGCCGCCCGAGCACAGAGGCGGCGACCCGGGCGGCGCAACCGGACGCACCGGACGACGCGGGATTTCGCCCGCACGAGTAACGTATGGAGTGGATATGGGCGTTTTCGCACGACTTTTCCGAAGGTCGAAGACCACGGAGAAGTCGGCAACGGCCGAGGCGCAGGCCGACGTATCGACGCCCGAGCCCGCGGCCCAGGAGGCGGCGGAGGCGAAGGGGTCGACGGAGACCGAGGCCATGGCCGACGCCGACGCCAAGACCGAGGACTCGGTGGAGGAAACGGCGACGACGCCCGCCGAGGACACCACGGGCGATGGCGTCGAGATCCCCAAGCAGCAGTCCGCCGAGGAGGTTGCCGACAGCGGGGCCGGAGAGAGCGCCCGCACGTAATCACCCGCTATCGCCTGCAGGGAGGTGGATCATGGGTCTCCTGGACAATGTGAAGGCCAAGATCAGCCCGGCCAAGGACAAGGTCTCCGGCCTCGCGAAGCAGCACGGCGACACGGTCGAGCGTGGTCTCGACAAGGCGGCGAAGGTCGTCGACGAGAAGACCAAGGGCAAGTACAGCGGCAAGATCCAGGCCGGCACGGGCAAGGCCAAGGGCGCCATGGACCGTCTCGCGCACAAGGACGGCACGGGCCCGGGTGACACGGGTGCCGGTACCGGTACTGGCACCGGCAGCGGCCTCGGCGGTGAGAAGGGCACGCCCCCGGCCTCGCCGCCGTCAGATTCGCCGCCGCCCGCCTCGCCCCCGCCGGCTTCCTGAACGGCACGGCGTATCGGCGGACGGCCGCGGAGCACCACGCTCCCGGCCGTCCGCCGCGTCCGTTCCTCGGCCGTCCTGGTCGGGAGGGGCCCCGCTCACCGTCCACTCCGGGCGTACGGCCGGCGCAGACGGGTGACGTCGCGCCAGACGCCGGCGACGGCACCTGCGCCTGTCTGTCCGTCCGTCAACGGCGTCCGGGCGCAGGCCAGCCGTGTGCGGGCATGCCCCCGGCTCCATCCGGGCGGGCGGCAACGGTGTCCGGACTGCCGTCAGCCGTCTCCGGGCGCTGACCGGCCCCAAGTCCGGCCGCTACCGGCGGCATCCCGGCACCCACGTCAGCCCGTCCCGTACGGGAGCCGTGTCGAGCCTGTTGTCCCGCCGCGCTCGGAGTTTCGTTCTCGGCTCTCCAGGGCTCCAGTGCGTCGACGACCGCAGACTCGCTATCGTCCGTAGGGCCCGCAGGTCCGCCGGGTCCGCCGGGTCCGCCGGGTCCGCCGGGTCTGGGGAGTTCCCCGGGCTGTCGGGTCCGGGCGGCCTCCCGGCCGCTCCTTCCAGTCCGCATCCGCCTCGGTCCAGCGGCCCTCGGTGTCAGGACCAGGTCGCGACCACGTATCCCACGCCGTACGGCGCGTCCTCGTACAGCAGGGTGCCGCCCAGTCCCGCGCCCTCGGCCGCGGCCGCCAGGACCTGCCAGGGGGAGCGGCCGGAGGCCTTCAGTTCGTACGCCAGCTCGGCGTCCAGTGAGTGCAGGGCCGCCACATCCGCCGCGCCCAGCGCACGCGCGACCTCGGCGTCGAAAGGTGCCGCGCGCTCGTCGAAGTAGCCGGGGGCCTTGAGCGTGCGGCAGGCACTGGCGTCGCCCATCACCAGCAGCGCCACCCGCTCGTCCCCAGCGGCGATGTCCCTTCCGACTTGGATACACCGCTCGGGCGCGAGAGGTTCCCCCACGCCGAGTCCCTCGACCGGGGCGTAGGACCACCCGGTGCGCTCCAGCAGCCACGCGGCCACCGCGAGCGAGTGCGGAAGCGAACGCTCCGGCGCCTCGTTCCTCGCCCTGCCCTCTTCCTCACCCTGTCCCGAACCCTCAGCCGCGCCCTTGCCGGCGCCCTTGCCCGCGCTGTCGCCCGCGCCCTCAACTGTCCCAAGGCGTACGCCCAGATCCACGCCGAACCCCTGGAACGATCCCCGTGCGCCCTGCGGATGCGGGCCGCGTCCACTCTTGTCGGCGGGACCGACGACGACGAGCCGGTCCGGCCTGGCGGCGGCGAGAACACCGAGCGCGTCCGTGCACGCGGCACGCGCACCATCCAGCTCGGACGCGGCACCCGCGGCGATGCCGGGCACCAGGAGGGGCGGGCAGGGGCAGACTGCGGCGGCGACAAGCATGATCGGCAGCGTACGCGGTCAGGACATCCGGCCGTGTCCGGTCAGTCGCAGCCGCAGCCGCTGCCCGTCGCGACGGGCAGCGGTGCCGGCACCCCGATCTTCGGGAGGCCGAGCAGCACACCCGCCGGCTTCGCGGCCTGCTCCGCGTTGCGCTTCTCCCACGCGTCGCCCGCGCGGGTGCGACGCACGCCGAGGACGGCGCCTTCGGCGAGGAGGTGGTGCGGAGCGGCGTACGTGATCTCGACCGTGACGACGTCACCGGGGCGGACGTCCTGGTCCGGCTTGGTGAAGTGCACAAGACGGTTGTCGGGCGCGCGGCCGGAGAGGCGGTGGGTGGCGCCGTCCTTGCGGCCCTCGCCCTCGGCGACCATGAGGTCGAGGGTGCGGCCGACCTGCTTCTTGTTCTCGTCCCAGGAGATCTCCTCCTGGAGGGCGACGAGGCGCTCGTAGCGCGCCTGGACGACCTCCTTGGGGATCTGGTCGTCCATGGTCGCGGCCGGGGTGCCGGGCCGCTTGGAGTACTGGAAGGTGAACGCCTGCGCGAACCGCGCCTCGCGCACGACGTGCAGGGTCTGCTCGAAGTCCTCCTCGGTCTCGCCGGGGAAGCCCACGATGATGTCGGTGGTGATCGCCGCGTGCGGGATGGCGGCGCGGACCTTCTCGATGATCCCCAGGTAGCGGTCCTGGCGGTAGGAGCGGCGCATCGCCTTCAGGACCGTGTCCGAACCGGACTGCAGGGGCATGTGCAGCTGCGGCATCACGTTCGGCGTCTCGGCCATGGCCGAGATGACGTCGTCGGTGAAGTCGCGCGGGTGCGGGGAGGTGAAGCGGACGCGCTCCAGGCCCGCGATGTTCCCGCAGGCGCGCAGCAGCTTGCTGAAGGCCTCGCGGTCACCGATGTCGGAGCCGTACGCGTTGACGTTCTGGCCGAGCAGAGTGATCTCACAGACGCCCTCGGCGACGAGGGCCTCGACCTCGGCGAGAACGTCTCCAGGGCGGCGGTCCTTCTCCTTGCCGCGCAGGGCCGGGACGATGCAGAAGGTGCAGGTGTTGTTGCAGCCGACGGAGATCGACACCCAGGCGGCGTACGCGCTCTCGCGCCGCGTCGGCAGGGTGGACGGGAACGCCTCCAGGGACTCGGCGATCTCGACCTGCGCCTCCTCCTGGACGCGGGCGCGCTCCAGCAGGACCGGCAGCTTGCCGATGTTGTGCGTGCCGAAGACGACGTCCACCCAGGGCGCCTTCTTCACGATGGTGTCGCGGTCCTTCTGCGCCAGACAACCGCCGACCGCGATCTGCATGCCGGGTCGTGAGGCCTTCCTCGGGGCGAGACGGCCGAGGTTGCCGTACAGCCGGTTGTCCGCGTTCTCCCGCACCGCGCAGGTGTTGAAGACCACGACGTCCGCGTCGCCGTCCGACCCCTCGGGGGCTCGTACATAACCGGCGTCTTCGAGCAGCCCGGACAATCGCTCGGAATCGTGGACGTTCATCTGGCACCCGTAGGTACGCACCTCGTATGTCTTCACGCCCACTGCCTGGCTCCGGTCACTGCTGCTCATGTGACAAGGGTAGGCGGTGCCGGAAGTGGCTTCGGTCGCCCTGTGGACAACCGGAGTCTCAGGCCGCGGTCGGCCGTCCCGACCGGGACCTCATCAGCGGCTGGATGCGCGTGCCGAAGTTCTCGAGTCCTTCGAGGAAGTCGTCGAAGACGAGCATGATCCCCTTGGTGCCGGGGACTTCGGCGATCTCGTCGAGCATGCCCGCGACGGTCTCGTACGAGCCGACGAGGGTGCCCATGTTGAAGTTCACGGCGCCCTCGGGCAGCGAGATGGTCCGGGCGGTGGAGGAGTCGTCGGCCGTCGTGTCCGTCGCCGACTCCCCCGCCATGTACGCCAGTGCCGCGTGGTCGGCGTTGTCGTGGTAGTCCTGCCACTTCGCGCGTGCCGCCTCGTCGGTCTCGTCGGCGACGACCATGAACAGCGACAGCGCCCCGACGTCGCGGCCGGTCCTGCTCGTCTCGTCGACGAGGGCCGCTGTGGTTCCCGAGATCGCGAGCGGGGTGTTGACGCCGCTGCCCAGGATGAAGTTGTAGTCGGCGTGCTCGGCGGCGAACCGCATCCCGGTGCTGCTCTGCCCGGCGGCGACGATGTCGATGTGCCCGTTCGCCGGTCGCGGGGACAGCACGCAGTCGTCCATCTCGTAGAAGTCGCCCTTGAAGTCGCTGACGCCCTCGCTCCACAGCTCCTTCATCACAGTGACGTACTCGACGGCCCGGGCGTAGCGGTTGCCGAAGTGCTCGTCCCCGGGCCACAGGCCCATCTGCGCGTACTCTCCGGGCGCCCAGCCGGTGACGATGTTGACGCCGAAGCGCCCGGGGGCGATGGAGTCGACCGTGACCGCCATGCGCGCGACGATCGCCGGCGCCAGTGCGAGGATCGGCGTGGAGGCGTACAACTTGATCCGCTCCGTCACGGCGGCCAGGCCTGCCATCAGGGTGAACGACTCCAGGCAGTGGTCCCAGAACTCCGTGTCGCCGCCGAACCCCTTGAGCTTGATCATCGAGAGGGCGAAGTCGAATCCGTGTTCCTCGGCCTTCTGCACGACCGCCTTGTTCAGTTCGAAGGTCGGCAGGTACTGCGGCGAGCTCTTCGATATGAGCCAGCCATTGTTGCCGATGGGGATGAAGACGCCGATGTCCATGCCGCTCCTCAGAGGGTCGGGGGAGACACGCTGGGCCTCCGTCCATGATCGGAGACCTGCCCCAGCGGCGGCACGCTACACGGTCCCCCTTTCAACAACTCGCGGCGTTCTCCGGTCTGTTGATGCATGGTCACGACGGGTAAGCGCCGGTGAGAATCTGTGAAACAGGTTTCGAACAAGAACGGGAACGATACGTTCCCTGCATGAACGCACGGCTCGCTCTGCTCAGCACGGTGGCCCCCGGTGTCACGGAGAGCGAGGTCTTCCGACTGGCGCTTCAGCATGCGGTGGGCGAGCTGGGCGCACTCGGCGGAACCATGCACCTGCGCGGCCCGATGTCCGCGCTGCGCCTGGTGTCGGCTGTCGGCCTCCCTCCCGGTCTCACCCGCTCCTGGGAGATCGTCGACCAGGAGGGACCGCTGGCCCCGGCCCGCGCGCTCCATCAGGGCAGTGGCGTGTGGCTGCCGATGAGCTCAGGCGATGCTGCCGGCACCTCCGCCGTGGCCCGGCCCGAGGCGGACGCCGCCGGCATGACCTGGCCCGGCGCCGGCCTCGCCGCCCTGCCCGTGTTCAGCGGGAGACGCAGCATCGGGGCGTTGACCGTGCTGGTGGGCGAGCGGGGCGAGCCCACCCCGGACCAGTGGGACTTCCTCCGGGCCGTGGTCGCCTGGACCGAGGACCGCATCGCCCAGGCGCCGCCGCCGTCCGGACCCGCGCAGACCGAACTGAGCGGTGAGCGCCTGCGGCGGGCCCTGAAAGAGGTCCAGGTCGGATCGTGGGACTGGGACGTCCGCACCGGCGAGCTGATCTGGGACGAGGCGGCGTTGGAGCTGTACGGCACCCGGCCGGCCGATTTCACCGGAAAGATCGAGAACTGGATGCGGATCGTCCACCCGGACGACCTGGCACCCACGCTCGCGGCGGCGCAGCGGGCCATCCTCGACCACACCGTGTACGAGGCGGAGTACCGGGTGCGGCGCCTGGACGGCACGTACGGCTGGACGCAGGCGCGCGGCAGGGCCACGTACGACGAGCAGGGCGAACCCCTCCGGATGATCGGCGTCGGCTGGGAGAGCAACGAGTCGCGGACCGCCCGGGACGCGCTCAGCCGGGCCCTGCGGCACATGAGCGACGGCTTCCTGGCGGTGGACGACGGGTGGCGGATCACCTTCGCCAACCTGGAGGCGGAACGTTTCCTGGGCTTCTCGGAGGAGGAGTTGTTCGGGCGCCGGCTGTGGGACCTGCCCTCCGCTCGGGAGGTTCCCGGCCTGGAGAGCCGCTGCCGGGAGGCCGCGGCCGAGGAGAAGCCCGCCGGTTTCGACGTGCACATGCAGGATTCAGGGCAGCGGTACCACCTGCGGCTGGTGCCGGGTCCCGACGGACGCACCCTCTACTTCACCGACGTCACCGAGAAGCGCCGACTGGCGGAGGAGCGTCAGGCCACCGAGCGCGCCGCGGTCGAACGGGCGGCCCGGATCGGGGAGCTGACCGCGGAGCTCGCCACGGCGACGACCTCGCAGGACGTCGTGGACGTGGTGGCCCGACGGGTGCTGCCGCCGTTCGCCGCCACGAGCCTGCTGGTCCAGGTCGTCGAGGGCGACCGGCTCCACCATGTCGGGGCTGTGGGGTACCCGCACGACCTCCTCGACATCCTCGACAGTCGCCCCCGGGCGCCGCAGGACCCGGCCTGGGACGCGATCGCCTCCGGCACACCGCTGTTCCTGTCGTCGGCACGGGAGTTCATCGCGCGCTACCCCGAACTGGTCTCCCTGGTGGACCGCTCCGGCAAGCAGGCGTGGGCGTTCCTGCCGTTGACGGCATCCGGTCACACCTTCGGTGTGTGCGTCGTGGCCTTCGAACGGCCGCGGTTGCTCACGGACGAGGAACGCGCGCTGCTCACCACGATCAGCGCGCTTGTGGCCCAGTCCCTGGAGCGGGCCCGTCTCTACGACGCCGAGCACACCCGGTCCCGGGAGCTCCAGCGCAGTCTGCTCCCCCAGGAACTGCCCGAGCTGCCCGCGTGCACGGCCGCCGCCCGCTACCTCCCGGCCGGGCAGGGCGCGGACGTGGGCGGAGACTGGTACGACATCATCCCGCTCTCCGGCGGACAGGTCGCGCTGGTCGTCGGCGACGTCATGGGTCACGGCCTGCCCGAGGCGGCCACCATGGGCCGGCTGCGCACCGCCGTCCACACCCTGGCCGACCTGGAGCTTGCCCCCGACGAGATCATGGGGCACCTCAACGACATCGTCTCCGGCATGGGCGAGTCGTCGTACGCCACCTGCCTGTACGCGCTCTACGACTCCACCACCGGGGTCTGTTCCGTCGTCCGCGCCGGGCACCCACCGCCCGCCCTGGTCCATCCCGACGGGAGCGTGCACTTCCCGGAGCCGGAGGCCGATCCGCCGCTCGGGGCCGCGGAGCCGCCGTTCGAGACGGTCGAACTGCGCGTGCCCGAGGGCAGCCTGCTGGTGCTCTACACCGACGGTCTGGTCGAGTCGTCGAGGCGGGAGATCGACGAGGGCATGGGGGAGCTGGCCCGGATGCTGCGCGCGGCCCAGGAGGACGGCACCGCGGCGGACCTCGAACGTCTGTGTGACACGCTGACGGCCGGGCTCCTGCCCGTCGACCAGCAGGCGGCGGACGACGCGGCGTTCCTCGTCGCCCGCCTGCACTCCCTGCCCTCCGACCGGATGGCCTCCTGGCCGCTGCCCGGAGAGCCCAGAGCGGCCGGACAGGCCCGCCGTCATGTCCGCGAACAACTCACCGCCTGGAACCTGGACGACCTGGCCCCCACCACGGAGCTCCTGGTCAGCGAGCTGGTGGGCAATGTCGTCCGCCATGCCAGGGGCCCGGTCCGGCTGCGTCTGCTGTACGCGGCCGAGCTGGTCTGCGAGGTCTTCGACGGCAGTCAGACGATGCCGCGCATCCGCCGGGCGACGGAGACCGACGAGGGAGGCCGAGGGCTTCAGCTGATCACGGCGCTCTCCGGCCGATGGGGCGCCCGCTACACACCCACGGGAAAGTGCATCTGGACCGAACAGCCGCTGGCCGGCCCCGACGACGCACCGGACCCAGAGGCCGACATGGCCGGCATATCGGAGCTCATCCCCCTGAACGCGGCCGGGTTCGACGGCGACTGGAACGCGCTCCTGTGAGGGTTCACGGGTCGATCAGACCGGCCCGGATCGCGTAGCGGGTCAGTTCCAGCCGGTCGCGCACGCCGAGCTTCTGGAGGAGGTTCGCACGGTGGCGTTCGACCGTCTTGGGGCTGATGAAGAGCAGTTCGCCGATCTCCTTGGAGGTGTGACCCTCGGCCACCAGCTTGAGGATCTCCTCCTCGCGCTCGGTGATGGCCCGTTCGGGCAGGCCGTGGCCCCGGTGGAGACGCTCCAGATAGGAGCGCACGAGGGCCCGTTCAGCGCCCGGGTAGATGAACGGTTCGTCGCGTACGGCCGCCCGGCACGCCTCGACGAGGTCACGGTCGGCCACGGACTTCAGGACATAGCCGCTGGCGCCGGCCTTGAGGGCCTCGAAGAAGTACTGCTCGTTGTCGTACATCGTGAGGACGAGGATGTGCAGGCCGGGTAGTCGGCGGGAGAGTTCGCGGGCCGCCTGCAGGCCGGTCATACGGGGCATCGCGATGTCCAGGACGGCCAGATCGACGTCACGCGCGCGTGCCAGCTCCACCGCCTCCGCCCCGTCACCGGCCTCCGCCACGACCGTGAGGTCCGGCTCGCCCTCCAGGATCAGGCGCACACCTCGGCGTACGAGGGTGTGGTCGTCGGCGAGCAGAACGCGGACGGGGGGTGTGGTCGGCGGCGGCGTCATCAGCAGCCGTCCCCGGTCGCGACAGGGACGCGCAGCCGTATGTCGGTGCCCCGTACCGGAGCGGGCCCGAGGGAGAGCGCGGCCCCTATGAGGAGCGCGCGTTCACGCATACCGCTGATGCCGGAGCCTTCCGAGGCCCCGTCGAGGCCCTTGCCGTTGTCGCGTACGAGGAGTTCGACACCGTCCGGCACCGACCGCAGCCGGACTTCCGCGCGGTCGGCGGCGGAGTGCCGCGCGGTGTTGGTGAGGCCCTCCTGGACCACCCGGTAGAGCACGAGTTCGGACTCCTCGGTCAGTTGGGGCAGGTCGCCGGGGATGTGGTGACGGACCGTCAGGCCGCGGGTGGTGAACTCGGCAGCGAGGGAGCGCAGGGCGCTGGTCAGGCCGAGTTCCTCGAGGACACCGGGGCGCAGTCGGCGCGCTATGCGGCGGATCTCGTCGAGGCCCGCGCGGGTGGCCTCCTGCGCCTGGCCGACCTCGTCGCGCAGTTGCTCGGGCGTCCGGTCGGCGACCCGCTTGAGCTGCAGGAGGACGGCGGTCAGGGTCTGTCCGACCTCGTCGTGCAGCTCGCGGGCGATGCGCCGGCGTTCACGCTCCTGGGCGGACAGCGCGCGGGCCGCGCCCGCGGCACGCTCGGCCTCCAGGCGGTCGAGCATGGTGTTGTACGTCGTGATCAGGGCTGCCGCCTCGGCGGGGCCGGCGACCGGGGCCCGGGCTCCGGGACGCCGCAGGTCGGCGGCGGCCATGGCCCGGCCCAGTCGCTCAAGAGGGGCGAGGCCGACACGCAGCACGAGCGCGTTGGCGGCCAGCAGGGCCGCGAGGCCCACGACGACGGCCAGCGCCTCGCCCGGCAGGACGGGGGTCGACACGGTCACCGGGCCCAGCAGCAGCGCGGCGGCCGCGACCAGGCCGATGGCGTTGAGCGAGAAGATCCGCCAGAACAGCGACACGACCCTGGTTCCGCCCCTCCCGTCCCTTCCCGCACCCTCCGGTCCGAAGTCCGGCCCGCCCGCCGCCCCCACCGTGTGCGGAGCGGCTGCCAGCAGCCTCGCGGCCGCGCGTCGGCCGCGCATATCCGTGACAACACCCATATCGCCACCGTACGGGTGGCTGACAGCATGCAGAGGGGGTAGGCGTGATCATCGAGCACCACGAGCCGCCCAGCCCACTCACACACCACGTGCACGGACGAGCAAGGGGAAGAAACGTGTCTGCTCCACGCCTGAAGGCGACGCCGCTGCCGGGTATCGGGGTCCAGTACGACCTCGTCACCCGGGAACAACGCCACCTGTCCGTGGTGGCGCACCGCGACGGCGCCCGCACGCTGAGCGTGTACCGGGCCGACGACCCCGACTCCTGTGCCCAGTCGCTGCGCCTGACCGGTGCCGAGGCGGGAACGCTGATCGACGCGTTGAAGCCGTCCCACCACAGTCCGAGCCTGCTCTACACGACCGACCTGGGACTGGTCGCCGAGCGGGTGGAGGTGGCGGCGGCTTCTCGGTGGAACGGACGTGTCCTGGGCGACACGCGGATGCGCACCGACACGGGCGCCTCCGTGGTGGCGGTGTTGCGGCGAACCGAGGCCATCCCGTCGCCGGCGCCGGACTTCCGGCTCGTCGGCGGTGACACCCTCATCGTGATCGGCACCCGTGAGGGCGTCGACGCCGCCGCCGCGATACTCGGTCGGGAGTGAACCGATGCATTCCGCGGTTCTGCTGATCGAGTTCGGTTCCATCATTCTCGGCCTCGGCCTGCTCGGCCGGTTCGCCGCCCGCTTCCGCCTCTCCCCCATTCCGCTGTACCTGCTGGCCGGGCTCGCCTTCGGCGAGGGCGGACTGCTTCCGCTCGGGGCCAGTGAGGAGTTCATCGCGACGGGTGCCGAGATCGGCGTCATCCTGCTCCTGCTGATGCTCGGCCTGGAGTACACGGCCAGTGACCTGGTCACCAATCTCAAGTCCCACTATCCGGCCGGGCTCGTCGACGGCGCGCTCAACGCCGTCCCGGGAGCGGCGGCGGCACTGCTGCTCGGCTGGGGTCCGGTGGCCGCGGTCGTACTCGCCGGCGTCACCTGGATCTCGTCGTCCGGGGTCATCGCGAAGGTGCTCGGGGACCTGGGCCGGGTGGGCAACAGGGAGACCCCGGTGATCCTCAGTGTCCTCGTCCTGGAGGACCTGGCGATGGCGGTCTATCTGCCGATCGTCACCGCCCTGGTGGCCGGGGCGGGGCTGCTGGCCGGCAGCCTCACCCTCGCGATCGCGCTGGGCGCGGCGGGACTCGTCCTCTTCGTGGCCGTGCGATACGGCCGTCTGATCTCGCGTTTCGTCTCCAGCGACGATCCGGAGAAGCTGCTCCTGGTCGTGCTCGGCCTGACCATTCTGGTCGCCGGTGTCGCGCAGCAGCTCCAGGTGTCGGCCGCGGTGGGCGCGTTCCTGGTGGGCATCGCGCTGTCCGGCGAGGTCGCCGAGGGCGCGCACACCCTGCTGAGCCCCTTGCGGGATCTCTTCGCCGCCGTGTTCTTCGTCTTCTTCGGACTGCACACCGACCCGGCCAGCATCCCGCCGGTCCTGCTTCCCGCGCTCGCACTGGCGCTGCTCACCGCCGCCACGAAGATCGCCACCGGCTACTGGGCGGCCCGGCGGGCCGGGATCTCCGTCAAGGGCCGCTGGCGGACGGGCGGCGCGCTGGTGGCGCGCGGCGAGTTCTCGATCGTCATCGCCGGGCTGGCGGTCAGCGCGGGCATCGAGCCCTCGCTGGGGCCCCTGGCCACGGCGTACGTCCTCATCCTGGTCGTCCTCGGCCCGCTCACCGCCCGCTTCACGGAGCCCCTGGCGTCCTGGTGGGCCGACCGCTTCGGCGACCGTACGCAGGTACCAGAAGGCTCTGCGCGTACGGCGGAGGCGGAGGCGAGGGCCTCGGTCGGCGGCGACTGAGCATCGGGACCGGCACGCTGCGGAGGCCGACGGAACACTCTTCTTCCCGGCCCCCTCCCCCGCCGCCGCGGGAAGCCCCCGGCCTCGGCATCCGCCCGTGTCTCCCGTCCACCGGTCCCCCGTCCCCTGGCCAGCACCGCGTCCCGGCTGGCAGGATCGCGCGCATGTCCAGAGGCTTCCCCCGTATCAGCAGGCGCCGGGCCCTGCAGGGCGCTGCCGCCGCGTTCGTCGCGTTCGGGCTGCTCCTGTGGTGGCTGCTGCCCCTGGGCGAGGAGCCACCGAGCGGGACGATCAAGTTCAGCACGGGAACGCAGGCCGGCGTGTACCAGAAGTACGGAGAGATGCTGAAGGACGCGTTCGGCAAGGACATGCCTGCCCTCAAGGTCCAGCTGAAGGACAGCGAAGGCTCACAGGTCAACGTCAGACGCGTGGCGACCGGGAAGGCCGACTTCACCATCGCCGCAGCCGACGCGGTGAAGACGTACGAGCTCGAAAAGGGTGCCGATGCCGACCGGCTGCGCGGGGTGGCGCGGCTGTACGACGACTACGTACAGCTCGTCGTTCCGCGCGACTCCTCCATCCGCTCCGTGGCTCAGTTGAAGGGCAAGCGCGTTGCCATAGGGCCGGCCGGCTCGGGTGTGCGGCTGATAGCCGAACGGGTGCTCAAGGCGGCGGGTATCGACGCCCAGAAGGACGTCACGCCGTTCTCCGACGGCATCAACAACGGCCCGAACCGGTTGAAGCGGGGCGGGATCGACGCGTTCTTCTGGTCGAGCGGACTGCCGACGGGGGGGCTGGTGACCCTGTCCAAGACCTTCGCCTTCCGCTTCGTACCGATCGGTGCCGGCCTCGTCACGAAGCTGCACGACCAGGGCGGCGCGAGCCGCTACTACCGGGCCACCAACATGCCGGCGTCGGCCTACCCGTCGGTGCAGAGGGGGGCCACGGTGGCGACGATCGCGGTGTCCAATCTGCTGATCACCCGCGCGGACATGGACCCGAGGCTCACCGAGTGGCTGACCCGGACCGTGATCAGGAGCCGGGACCGCATCGGCGAAGAAGTCCACTCCGCCCAGTTGGTCGACGTACGCACGGCGATCTACACGGATCCGTTGCCCCTGCACGACGGCGCCCGGCGCTACTACCAGTCCGTCAAGCCGTAGGGCAGCACACGCACTTGACGTACCGTCACCGCGGACGGCTACGTACGACGTCTCGCCCGCCCGCCGTGGGCGGAGTCCCACACGAGCCGCCGCCCAGCCTCACGCGAACGCCGCAGACAGGCCGCCGAGCACGCCGTACCCCACCTCACACCACCGGGCCCGACCGCGGCACCCGCACCGTGACCGTCAGCCCGTGCGGCTCGTGGTGGTCGTAGGAGATCGAGCCGCCGCCCGCCGCGAGCAGCGTCCGGGAGATGGACAGGCCGAGGCCGGAGCCCCTCACGTTCTGGTGGCGGCCGCTGCGCCAGAAGCGGTCGCCGATGCGGGCTAGTTCCTCGTCGGTCAGACCGGGGCCGCGGTCGCTGACCACGACGGTGGAGGTGTCGCCGTCGGAGGCGACCGTGACCTCCACGGTCGCGTCCTCCGGCGTGAACTTCACCGCGTTGTCGATCACGGCGTCCAGCGCGCTGGAGAGCGTGACCGGGTCGGCCCACGCGGTGGTGGGCGGGCAGTCGCCCACCAGCCGTACGCCCTTGGCCTCGGCGGTCGGCGACCAGGCGGCGACCCGCTCGGTGGTCAGCGCTCCGATGTCGGTGATCCTCAGGTCCGCCTCGGTGTGCTCGGCGAGGGCCAGGTCGAGCAGGTCGTCGAGGACCTGGGCCAGGCGCTTGCCCTCAGCCTGGACGGAGGCGATCTCCTGGTTGCCCTCCGGCAGTTCGAAGGCGAGCAGTTCGATGCGCAGCAGCAGCGCCGCGAGCGGGTTGCGCAACTGGTGCGAGGCGTCGGCGACGAAGGCGCGCTGCTGCTCCAGGACGTCCTCGACGTTGTCCGCCATCTCGTTGAACGACCGGGCGAGCCTGCGCAGCTCCGGCGGGCCGCCGGCGGCGGCGACCCGGGACTTCAGGGCGCCACTCGCGATCATGTGAGTGGTGGTGTCCAGGATGCGCACGGGCCTGAGCACCCAGCCCGTCAGCCGCAGGGCGGCGCCGACGGCCAGCAGCATCGCGGCGATCTCCCCCGCGCCGATGACCAGCCAGCCCTGCAGGATCCTCGACCGCATCTGCCCGGTGGGCGAGTCGGTGACCACCACCGCGACGACATCGCCGTCCCGGATGACCGGCGAGGCGACGACCAGGCGGCCGCGCTGCCAGGGCCACACCTGGTGGGGGTCATGGCTGCGCCGGCTCAGCAGCGCCTCGTCGTACGCGTCGCGCACCACGCCCGCCGCGGGGAGAGCAAAGCTCTTCGGCGCCTTGGCCATGGCGCTCTGGTTGGCATAGAAGACACCCGCCTGGATTCCGTAGACCTCGAAGTAGCTGGTGAGCTCGCTGTCCAGGGTCACCCGGCGCTCGTTCGACTCACCGGGGGTGTTGGTGACGAACTGGGCGAGCGCCGCGAAGCGCGCCGTGTCGTCGATCCGGTCGACGACCACCTCCTGCTGCTGCGCCCCCGCGACGCTCACGGCGAGGGGGACGCCGAGCGCCAGCAGCACGGCCGCCATCAGGATGATGAGCAGCGGGAGAAGACGTGTGCGCACCCGGCCCCGCTACGAACCGGGGGCGACGAGCCGGTAGCCCACGCCTCGCACGGTCTCGATCAGGGCGGGCATGCGCAGCTTGGCACGCAGGGACGCGACATGCACCTCCAGGGTGCGCCCGGTCCCCTCCCAGCTGGTGCGCCACACCTCGCTGATGATCTGCTCCCGGCGGAAGACCACACCGGGGCGCTGGGCGAGGAGCGCGAGGAGGTCGAACTCCTTGCGGGTCAGCTGGATGACCGAACCGTCCACGCTGACCTGGCGGGTGGGCAGCTCGATGTGCACGGGACCGAGGCGCAGCGCGCTCTCGCCACCGCCCGGGGTGTCCTCCTGGACGGTGCGCCGGCTGACGGCGTGGATACGGGCGAGCAGTTCGCCGGTGTCGTACGGCTTGACCACGTAGTCGTCGGCGCCGAGGTTGAGGCCGTGGATGCGGGAGCGGACGTCCGCGCGGGCGGTGACCATGATCACCGGAATGGCGGTGCGCTTGCGGATTTTGCCGCACACCTCGTAGCCGTCCTGGTCGGGCAGGCCCAGGTCGAGCAGGACGACGCCGAAGCCCGCGCCCTCAGGGACGAGCGCCTGGAGGGCCTCCTCGCCACTGCGCGCGTGTGTGACGTCGAACCCGTGTCGCGCCAGGACCGCGGACAGTGCGGCGGCAACGTGGTTGTCGTCCTCGACGAGGAGAAGTCTCATCCGGACTCCCTTCGGTTCATCGGACGTACTATCTGAATGTGTATAAAACGCGTGCACGCGCGCGTGCACGCCCTGTGCAGTCACGCTGATGGAAGAGGACGGCGTCAAGAGGGTTCCGGTTGCGCGCGCCTTCCGTTACCCGGCCGATACGCGTCCAGCTCACAAGTGCTACAACACGTGTCCGATTGCTATCGGATCGTGATGCTCAGATTCCCCTCAGATGTAATGACGCTGGTCGCGTGGGGTCACTAAGGTCCTCCGAAACCGAGGAGGACGGAGCCTTAGAGCGATGACCGAAGTATCGGTGGCCAAGGAAGATGTGGCCGCGACCGGAGAACTGGTCGTCCTGAAGAGCGTCAACAAGCACTTCGGCGCGTTGCACGTGCTCCAGGACATCGACCTCACGATCGCCCGCGGCGAGGTCGTCGTGGTCATCGGGCCCTCCGGGTCCGGGAAGTCCACCCTGTGCCGCGCCATCAACCGCCTGGAGACGATCGACTCCGGCGCGATCGCCATCGACGGCAAGCCTCTGCCCCAGGAGGGCAAGCAGCTGGCCCGGCTGCGCGCCGACGTCGGAATGGTGTTCCAGTCCTTCAACCTGTTCGCGCACAAGACGGTGCTCGAGAACGTCATGCTGGGCCAGATCAAGGTCCGCAGGACGGACAAGAAGAAAGCCGAGGAGAAGGCGCGCGCCCTGCTCGACCGGGTGGGCGTGGCCACGCAGGCCGACAAGTACCCCGCGCAGCTCTCCGGCGGCCAGCAGCAGCGCGTCGCCATCGCGCGGGCCCTGGCCATGGACCCCAAGGTCATGCTCTTCGACGAGCCCACGTCGGCGCTCGACCCGGAGATGATCAACGAGGTCCTGGAGGTCATGCAGCAGCTCGCGCGTGACGGCATGACCATGATCGTCGTCACCCATGAGATGGGCTTCGCTCGTTCGGCTGCCAACCGGGTGGTGTTCATGGCCGACGGCCGCATCGTCGAAGAGGCTGTGCCGGACCAGTTCTTCAACAACCCGCGCAGCGACCGCGCCAAGGACTTCCTGTCCAAGATCCTGCACCACTGACGGCCCTCCCAGGGGCCTGACGACTTGCGTCACCCGCCTTGACGGCTCGCTCTTCACCACGCAAAGGATGTTCACCATGAAGCTCCGCAAGGTCACCGCCGCCTCGGCCACCGTCCTCGCGCTCGCACTGACCGCCACTGCCTGCGGCGGCGACGACAGCAAGGAATCCAGCTCGGGCTCCACCGGCGGCGGACAGATCAAGATCGGCATCAAGTACGACCAGCCGGGTCTCGGCCTGAAGGAGCCCGACGGTTCCTTCTCCGGCTTCGACGTGGACGTGGCGACCTACGTGGCCAAGGAGCTCGGCTACAAGCCCGACCAGATCGAGTTTGTCGAGACGAAGAGCGCCGACCGCGAGAACGCCCTCGCCCGCGGCGACGTGAAGTTCATCGCGGCCACGTACTCGATCAACGACGAGCGCAAGAAGAAGGTCGACTTCGCCGGTCCGTACCTGCTGGCCCACCAGGACCTGCTGGTCAAGAAGGACTCGGACATCACCAAGGCCACGGACCTCAACGACAAGAAGCTGTGTTCCGTGACCGGCTCGACCTCGGCGCAGAACGTCAAGAACGACTTCGCCCCGAAGGCCCAGTTGCAGCAGTACGGCGGCTACTCGGAGTGCATCGCGGGCCTGCAGAGCGGCGCCGTGGACGCGGTGACCACCGACGACTCGATCCTCGCGGGATTCGCCGCGCAGGAGCAGTACAAGGGCCAGTTCAAGCTCGCCGGCCTCAAGCTGAGCAACGAGAACTACGGCATCGGTGTCAAGAAGGGCGACTCCGCGACGGTGGACAAGATCAACACCGCGCTGGAGAAGATGGTCAGCGACAAGGCCTGGGACAAGGCGGTCCAGGACAACTTCGGTCCGGCCGACTACAAGAACGAGCCCGCGCCCAAGATCGGCAACATCGTCAAGTAACGCAGGGCCCACCCGGCGCGCCGCCGCCCACCGCGATCACGGCGGCGGCGCGCCGCGCCGCCCTCCACGTACGCCACACACCCGGAAGCGCGGGAGATCGTGTTCGACTTTCTTGAAGGTTACGACGTCCTCGGGGCGTTCTGGATGACGGTGAAACTCACCGCCCTCTCCGCCGTCGGCTCCCTGGTCTGGGGCACCCTGCTCGCCGCGATGCGGGTCAGCCCGGTCCCGCTCATGCGCGGGTTCGGCACCGCCTACGTGAACATCGTCCGGAACATCCCCCTCACGGTCATCATCGTCTTCACCTCGCTCGGTCTCGCCCAAGTCTTCGGCATGACGATGGGCGCGTCCGACGACTTCACGGCCCAGGGCTTCCGGCTGGCCGTTCTCGGTCTGGTCGCCTACACCGCCGCGTTCGTCTGCGAGGCGATCCGCTCCGGTATCAACACGGTGCCCGTCGGACAGGCCGAGGCAGCACGCGCGATCGGCCTGAGCTTCAGCCAGGTCCTGGGCTTGATCGTCCTGCCGCAGGCCTTCCGCTCGGTCATCGGACCGCTGGCCAACGTACTGATCGCGCTGACCAAGAACACCACCGTGGCGGCCGCGATCGGTGTCGCGGAGGCTGCCCTCCTGATGAAGGAGATGATCGAGAACGAGGCACAGACGCTGGCCATCGGCGCGGTGTTCGCCCTCGGATTCGTGGTGCTGACCCTTCCCACCGGCCTCATCCTCGGCTGGCTGAGCAAGCGACTGGCGGTGAAGCGATGAGCTCCATTCTCTACGACACTCCGGGCCCCCGCGCCAAACGGCGCAACGTGCTCTTCTCGGTGGTCTTCTTCGTCCTGCTGGCCCTGCTCCTGTGGTGGGTCTGGCAGACGATGGACGAGAAGAACCAGCTGGCGTGGGCCCTGTGGAAGCCGTTCACCCAGTCACAGGCCTGGACGACGTATCTGCTGCCGGGCCTCGCCGACACATTGAAGGCCGCGGCGCTTGCCATGGTGATCGCCCTCCCGCTGGGCGCCTTCTTCGGCATCGCGCGCCTCTCGGACCACCGGTGGGTGCGGGCCACGGCCGGCACGGTGGTCGAGTTCTTCCGGTCGATCCCCGTCCTGCTGCTGATGCTGTTCGCCAACGAACTCTACGTCCGCTCCTCCGGCATCAGCAGCGAGGACCGGCCCCTCTACGCGGTCGTCACCGGCCTGGTGCTCTACAACGCGTCGGTCCTGGCCGAGATCGTCCGAGCCGGCATCCTCTCCCTTCCCAAGGGGCAGTCGGAGGCCGCCATGGCGGTCGGTCTGCGCAAGGGCCAGACGATGACCAGCGTCCTGCTGCCGCAGGCAGTCACCGCGATGCTGCCCGCCATCGTGAGCCAGCTCGTCGTCATCGTGAAGGACACCGCGCTGGGCGGCGTGATGCTGGGCTTCACCGAGCTGCTCAACGCACGCCAGACCTTGGCGGCCGTCTACGCCAACGTCATCCCCAGCTTCATCGTCGTGGCCGTGATCTACATCGTGCTCAATTTCCTCCTCACCAGCTTCGCGAGCTGGCTGGAACGCCGTCTGCGGCGCAGCAAGAAGGGCACCGGCGTGGTCCTCGGCGAGGACAACGTGGAAGTGAACCCGGCTGCAGTGCAGGGAAGCTTCGGAACCGGCGCGGGAGGATCCATCTGACGGTCATTTGATGACCCGTCATGTCGCATGACCTGTACTGTCGGAGGCAGTGGCGAGATCGCCACTGCCTCCGACATTCTGTTTCGTCTGCTGCGGCACGCCTTCTGGGCCGCGCCCGCACGGACGCACGTACCGGCCCCTCCCACCCGCGAGCACCTTCCCAAATGGCAGAGGGCCCTTTCCTCCGCCACGTATTGCTGACGGCGGAACTGGCGCAGAAATCCGCCGGCACCAAGCAGCTGTTTCAATTTTCCGGAAGCGGAAGAACCCACCAAGGCAGCAACAGCGTAGCGAGCCCAGCAGCCCTTCTCCGGGAACTGGAAAAAACCGGAAGCCCCCTGCTACCGAGAACCGCAAAGCGGTCGGAGTGGCGGTGGAATCACACCCCAAGCAGGCCTGATCAGCACTCTTCCCCTCTCGCGCACACCGCTGGAAAACGCCTCACTTCTCAGCTCGGTATGGTTGGCGGGCCACACCGGATGGGCAATGAACGATCCCTTTCGCATGGAAGTTGGCGTAGGGCGGCTCACCCGGGCAACCGCCTTCGTCACTTGACGCAAGCTTCGGCAATGGGTTGCATACGTTCTGTGATCGTGCACCCTGCTCCAACCTCCTGTTCACTCACGTCCCCAGGGACACCGCTGCGAGCAGGGGGCGCCGCGCCGTGGACCCGGTGATCATCGTCGGAGCGGGGCCCGTCGGGCTCACGCTCGCCCTTGCGCTGGCGCGTCAGAACGTGCCGACCGTCGTGCTCGACGAGGGACCGGGCAAGGACGAACCGCGCCTCGCCCGCACCGTCGTGCTGCGCGAGGACACCACCGCCCTCATGGAGCGGCTGACCGGCAGGCAGCTCGCCGAGGCCGGCGTCCATTGGGCCGGATGGCGGTCGTTGCGGCGCAAGCAGGTGATGCGCGAGGTCACTTTCGGCGCGACGGTCACCGACGACGACCCCTCCCTCGACGCCGGCCCCGCACCCCTGCACATCGCCCAGCACGTGCTGACCGGCGCCCTGCGCGCCGCCCTCCTCGGCGAACGACTCGTCAAGATCGCCGTGGACAGCCGTCTCGACGGCGTGGAACAGGAGCCCTCGGGCGTCACCGCGCACACCCGCGGCCCCAAGGGCACCTGGTGGCGCGGCAGCTACCTGATCGGCTGCGACGGTCCCCGTTCGACCGTCCGCAAGCTTCAGGACATCCGCTTCCCGGGCCGTACGGCGGTGGAACGGCACGCAGTCGCCGCCCTGCGCGCGGAACTCCCCCGTCCCGACGAGGCGTTGCTCCACCGGATGCCCCCGTGGCGCACCTCCGGCCCCTCCGCCGGCGAGATCACCGGTCGCCCCCTGCCCGATGGGGTGTGGCGCCTCGACTGGCTGCTGCCGCCGGGCAAGGACCTCGTCACGCCCGAGCTGCTGGTGGCACGCGTCCGGGAGACCCTGGCCGGCTGGACCGACGGTCCGACACCGCCCTACGAGCTCCTCGACACCGGCGTCCACACGGTCCACCACCGGCTGGCCCGGCGGTGGCGCGCGGGCCGCGTCTTCCTAGCCGGGGACGCGGCGCACCTGCTCGGCGCGCTCGGCACGCACGGGCTCGACGAGGGGCTCCGGGACGCCGACAACCTCGCCTGGAAGCTGGCGCTGGCCTGGCACCACGGGCCGCACGAGGCGCTGCTCGACAGCTACCAGGCGGAACGGCGCGCGGTCGTCGCCGCCCGGCTGCGCGCCGCCGATCAGGCGCTGCCGCTGTTGCGTGGCGGCGGGGGGCTGCGCGCCTACGTCCCCGGTTCGGCCCGCGGCCACGACGCACTCCTCACGGACGGTCACTTGGGGCGCGGAGCGTTGGGTGCGCCGGGGGCGTACGCCGACTCACCGCTCGCTCCCCGGCACCTCGAAGGAGAGGCCCCCGTCGCCACGGCACCCGGTGCTCCCGTCACCGATGTACGGGTCACGGCGGAGGACGGTTCCTTCGTACGGCTGCGGGACCGCCTCGGCCGTGGCGCGCTGCTCGTCGTCCTGGTCGCGCCGGGCACCGGCGTGTGGGAACGCAAGCACTGGGTGAGCGCCGGGATCATGCCCCGGCTGGCGGCCGCGGTCGCCGCGCTGCCGCATCCCGCGGAACTGCTGGTCACCGAGGAGTACCCCGGCGCCGCACCTCACACCGTCCTTCTCGTACGACCGGACGGTCACCTGGTCGCCGCTCTCACCGGGGTCCGGCCGGCCGACCTGTACGCGGCGGCCGAGGCGGCGATCGGCGGCCCCGCCAAGGCGCAGGCAGGAGCCGGGGCTGAGGCCGGGGTGGGGGCCAGGGCCGGGTCGCGCTGAGGTGTGCGAGGGATCCGCGTGAGGGTAGCGAGGGATTCGCGTCGAATCCGCGAGGGAACGCTTCGCCCCTGCTTCGTGGGGGCACCTCGTTCCAGCGTGTACGTGTCCGTCATCACTGTGCGTCCACATAGTGACAGTGAGTTGACCCGTCCGCATGTGCGTGGTGTACTCCGGATCGTGACCGACACCTGTGTGCGCCTGTGGCGGAGGGTCCATATGGACCTCATCCGCTATGCGGGCTGCGTGTGTCGCCCGTCCTGCTGATTTCGCATCCCTCTCTTCCCGCGCGCGCCGCTCGATGCTGGAGCGCGCTCCCACGCGAACGCTCCTCAGGACGGTGCCCGTGTCTGCATCCCCCACTGTTGCCGCTCTCTCCGCCCCGACGCAGGCGGACCTCTTCGACTTCGTACGACGTACGGCCGCCGACGCCGAGTTGATCGACTCCCTGCCCCTCGACCCGGAGGGCCGCACCTGGGTGCGGCTGGAGGGGCCCGGCGGCAGCGAGGCCTGGCTGATCGGCTGGCCGCCCGGCAGCGGCACGGGCTGGCACGACCACGCCGACTCGGTCGGCGCCTTCGTGACCGCCGCCGGTGAACTCAAGGAGAACTCCCTCGCCGCCCGGCTGCCCACCGACGGCTGGAAGACCCTGGAACTCGCCGAGGACGTGGACCGCGAACGCCGGCTGCCGACCGGCAAGGGCCGCGGTTTCGGCCACCATCACGTCCACGAGGTGCTCAACGAATCCGCCGAACGGCACGCGATCTCCGTCCACGCCTACTACCCGCCCCTGCCGCAGATCCGCCGCTACAGCCGCAGCGGTCCGGTCCTGCGGCTGGAGCAGGTGGAGCGTCCGGAGGACTGGCAGTGAGCGGGGCCGAAGCCGCGGTGAGCGGGACGGAAGGACTGGGGACGGGCGGCACGGGTGAACGGCCGCTCGGTGCCGACGCGTTTCAGGCCCGGCGAATACCTGGCTCGGACGAACAGCCCGTCGGCATCGACGAGTTGCTGGAGCGGGTGCGTGAGGGATACGAGCGGATCGAGGCGCAGGAGGCGCACGACGCCCTCCTTGCCGGGGACGCGCTGCTGGTGGACATCCGGTACGCGGCTCTGCGTGAGCGGGACGGGCTGATCCCCGGGACCCTCGTCGTCGAACGCAACGAACTGGAGTGGCGCCTCGACCCGCGAGGCAGCCACCGCGCCCCCGAGGCCACGAGCCACGACCTGCGCGTCGTGGTCATCTGCAACGAGGGCTACGCCTCCAGCCTGGCGGCCGCGTCCCTGCACCAGTTGGGTCTGCGCCGGGCCACCGATCTGGTCGGCGGGTTCCAGGCGTGGAAGGCGGCGGGGCTTCCGGTCACGTCGTAAGGGGGGTTGTCCGGGTGCCGGAGAGGCGGGGTGGCCGGGCTCGGTGGCCGTCGTTTCGCTGCCCGGGTCGCGCTGCCGCGCGGGTTGCGCCCACCTTCCACGACGGGGCCGGGCCCTTGTCATCTGTCAGCAGCGCGTGATCGCCCATGTGCCCGGGCGAGGCCAGCGCCCACGCCCGGCACTGCCGCAGGCGCCTTCCGTGCCCCCCGCTGACACCCTTCAGAACCCTTCGTCGCCGAGGAACTCCGTCTCCTCGCCCTCCTCCTCCAGTGCCTGCCGGACCACTCGTAGGGCCATGCCCTCGGGGTAGCCCTTGCGGGCCAGCATGCCCGCGAGGCGGCGCAGACGCTTGTCCCGGTCGAGGCCACGGGTGGAGCGCAGCTTGCGGGCCACGAGCTCGCGGGCGGTCTCCTCTTCCTGCTCGGAGTCGAGCTGCGCCATGGCCGCGTCGATCAGGGTCGAGTCGACGCCCTTGGTCCGCAGTTCCCGGGCGAGCGCCCGCCTGGCGAGTCCTCGGCCGTGGTGCCGGGACTCCACCCAGGCGTCCGCGAACGCGCTGTCGTTGATCAGGCCGACCTCCTCGAACCGTGACAGCACCTCCTCGGCGGCATCGTCCGGGATCTCCCGCTTGCGCAGGGCGTCCGCGAGCTGCTTCCTGGTGCGCGGGGTCCCGGTGAGCAGGCGCAGGCAGATCGCCCGTGCCCGCTCGACCGGGTCCGCTGAGGGTTCCTCCTTCTCGGCCCTCGACGAGAAGGAGGAACCCCCGTCCTCACCGAACGGCTCCGCGCGGCCGCGCCGACGACGCCCGCGTGAGCCGTCCGCGCCGCGAGCCCCGCCCCTGCGGCGCGCGCCACGGCCGGGGGAATCGGCGCCGAACGCCGAGTCGCCGTCCGGCCCGTGCTCCAAGCTGTCCGGCCCGTCCTCCAGCATGTCCGGCCACCGGCCACCGCGCGGCTCACCGCCCGCTTCTCCGCCGTACGACCCATGGGTGCCGTACGACGCCGCGCGGTGGTCGCCGTCCATGCCGTGGGCAGAGTCATCGCCGCTCGGACCGGTGGAGCCCCTGACGCCTCTGCCACCGCGCTCTTGCGGGGCGTTGGGGTAGGAGTACTCGGCCCAGTCGGTTCGCCGTGTCATGGATCAGCTCTTGGCCGCCGCGGCCTTGGTCTTGGCCACCTTGGCCGCCGCCGGGGCGGGCACCGCCTTCGCGGCGTCGTCGGCGGGGGCGGAGACCGCGGCGTCCGCGCCCGGCTCGGCAGTGGGCTCCTCCGGCCGCACTCCGACGCCCAGCTTCTCCTTGATCTTCTTCTCGATCTCGTTGGCCAGGTCGGGGTTGTCCTTGAGGAAGTTGCGCGCGTTCTCCTTGCCCTGGCCCAGCTGGTCGCCCTCGTACGTGTACCAGGCGCCGGCCTTGCGGACGAAGCCGTTCTCCACGCCCATGTCGATCAGGCCGCCCTCACGGCTGATGCCGTGGCCGTACAGGATGTCGAACTCGGCCTGCTTGAAGGGCGGTGCGACCTTGTTCTTGACGACCTTGACACGGGTGCGGTTGCCGACCGCGTCGGTGCCGTCCTTCAGCGTCTCGATGCGACGGATGTCGAGCCGCACCGAGGCGTAGAACTTCAGTGCCCGGCCGCCGGTCGTGGTCTCCGGGGAGCCGAACATCACGCCGATCTTCTCGCGGAGCTGGTTGATGAAGATCGCGGTGGTCTTGGACTGGTTGAGCGCGCTGGTGATCTTCCGCAGGGCCTGGCTCATCAGGCGGGCCTGCAGGCCGACGTGGCTGTCGCCCATCTCTCCCTCGATCTCCGCACGCGGGACGAGCGCGGCGACGGAGTCGATGACGATGAGGTCGAGGGCGCCGGAGCGGACCAGCATGTCCACGATCTCCAGGGCCTGTTCGCCGTTGTCCGGCTGGGACAGGATCAGGTTGTCGATGTCGACGCCGAGCTTCTGCGCGTACTCGGGGTCGAGGGCGTGCTCCGCGTCCACGAACGCGACCTGGCCGCCGGCCTTCTGGGCGTTCGCCACCGCGTGCAGGGTCAGGGTCGTCTTACCGGAGGACTCCGGTCCGTAGACCTCGATGACGCGGCCGCGCGGCAGGCCGCCGACGCCGAGGGCCACGTCGAGCGCGGTCGACCCGGTCGGGATGACCTCGATCGGCTCCTTCGACCGATCGCCCATGCGCATGACCGCGCCCTTGCCGAATTGCCGTTCAATCTGTGCGAGTGCGGCTTCAAGGGCCTTCTCGCGGTCGGTACCTGCCATGGGTTCCACCCGATTTGCTTGAGTCGATCGCTTCACGTCAAAGACGCTAGCGCCTGCCACTGACAATGCGCCCCGACGCTCGTCCGACCTGTGGATAACTCAGGCACTTCTCCGCCCAAACCATGGTGAAGTGCCCATCCGAGAGGCTCGCCGGAACCCCTATAAGAATGGATGTTCGATTTTCGTGTCAAGCGTGCCACCCGGCACTCCCGAGACCCCACGGGCGCCTCCCGTCCCGCTGCTTCCCACGGTGTACGACAGGTGTCTTCGACGGGACGACGGCGGAGCGGAGCGATCTCGCGACGCTAGGCGCATGGAGAACACCTCGCACGCGCCGATGTCGCGGACAGGCTCGACGGCGCCGGCACCGTGGGCGCCCGGCGTACGCCGGGCCGAACGCCTGTGCCACGCCATCGCCCTCCTCCTGGTGCTCTCCGGTCTCCTCCATCTGGTGGTGTTCGCCGTCGACGGCGGCCCCTGGACCGGGCCGGTCTCCTGGCGCAAGCCGGTGACGTTCGGGCTGTCCTTCGGGCTGACGCTGATCGCCGTCACCTGGGTCACGTCGTACGTGCGCGTGGAGCCGCGGCTGCGCACCGCGCTCCTGCTCGCGTTCGCCGCGGACTGTGCCGTGGAGGTCGGCGGCATCACCCTCCAGGCGTGGCGGCGAGTTCCCTCACACCTCGACATGGAGACGCCGTACGACACGGCGGTGTCCATGACGTTGGCAGCGGGGGGCGGCGTCCTCGTGGTGCTGCTCACCGTGTTCGCGCTCGCGTCGTTCCGGCACCGGCCCGCGGGGCCCACGGGGATGGCCCTGGCTGTGCGATCCGGGTTCGCGATCCTGCTCGTCGCCCTGGCTTCGGGTGCCGCGATGATCGCGCGTGGGGTCGTACTCACCCGCACCGGCCATCAGGAGGCCGCGTACCACTCGACGGCCCCGCTCAAGCCGCTGCACGGGGTCAGCCTGCATGCCGTCCTGGTGCTGCCGGCACTGGCCTGGCTGCTGTCACGCACATCCTGGAGCGAGACGGCCCGGCGGCGGATCGTCACCGCGGCTGTCGGCTGTTATGCCGTCGCAGTCGTCGGCGCCGGGATCCGGGCCGCCCTCACGTACTGACCGACCTCACGTACTGGCACGGCCTCACGTACCAGTCGGACCAACCTCAGGTGCCCCCCTGGGAGGAGCCGTCGGCCGAGTCCTGTGTCCCTCGCCGCCTCCCCCACAGCGCACGCGCGCGCGTGAACAGCCCCTCTCCCGGTCCGCCTCTCCGATGCCCGTGCACCCGGGGGTCGTCGGTGACGTCGTACCGCTTCACATACGCCCCCAGGAACGCCTGGAGCGTGGCGACCGCCGGGATGGCGATCAGTGCGCCGACGGCACCGAGCAGGGCGGTACCGACGATGACCGAGCCGAAGGCGACCGCGGGGTGGATGTCGACGGTCTTCGAGGTCAGCTTGGGCTGCAACACGTAGTTCTCGAACTGCTGGTAGATCACGACGAAGATCAGCACCCACAGCGCGTACCAGGGATCGACCGTGAAGGCGATCAGCATGGGCAGGGCGCCCGCGAGGTAGGTGCCGATGGTGGGGATGAACTGCGAGACCAGGCCCACCCAGACGGCGAGCACGGGCGCGTACGGCACGCTCAGCGCCTCCAGCAGGACGTAGTGCGCCACTCCGGAGATGAGGGCCATCAAGCCGCGCGAGTATATGTAGCCGCCGGTCTTGTTCACGGCGATCTCCCACGCGCGCAGCACCTCGGCCTGTCGGGCGGGCGGCAGGAGGGAGCAGATCGTGCGGCGCAGCCGGGGCCCGTCCGCGGCGAAGTAGAACGAGAAGAGCGCGATCGTGAGCAGTTGGAAGAGCCCGCCGAGCACCTGGGCGGACACGTCGAGGACGCCGGTGGCGCTGTTCTGGACGTAGTTGCGCAGCCAGTCGGACTTGAGCAGTCCTTCCTGGACGTCCACCCGTCTCAACTCGGTGTTGAAGTGCGTGTTGATCCAGTGGATGACCGAGTCGAGATAGGCCGGGAAATCCTCGACGATCTTGATGATCTGGCCCGCGAGCATCGAGCCGAGCAGCGTGACGAAGCCGGCGGCCACGATGAGCACGGCGAAGAACACGACGAAGCTGGCCAGGCCCCTGCGCACGCCGCGCGCGGACATCCAGCTGACCGCGGGTTCGATGGCCAGGGCCAGGAAGAACGCGATGAGGATGTTGATCAGCAGGCCGGTGAGCTGATGGAAAGCCCAACTGCCCAGCTGGAACACGGCGATGAGAGTGAGGGCGAGCACCATGGCGCGCGGCAGCCAGCGGGGCATGCGAGCGTTCGGCCCGGCGCCGCCGGCGGCCGGGGGCCGGGTGGGCGGCGTCGTGCCGGACGGGGATGCCTGCGGGCTGTCGGTCTCGTCAGTTGGTGCCACAGTGCAAGTCTCGCCCACGTGACTGACAATCGACTGCCGTCGTGCGATCTTCGTGACCGATCAGTGCGGTTCGCGCAGAACGTTCACGACCGGTCAGCGTCTTTCTCCCGGGACGTTCATGACAGTGCAGATCACACGCCACACGTCTTTGGCGTCCCAGCCGGAGTCCAGCGCCTCGTGCACCGTCCGCCCGCCGAGTTCCGTCATCACGTGATCGCGCGCGAAGGTGTCGGCGTAGCCCGGACCGAAGTGATCCGCCATCCGCTGCCAGAAGACCGTCAACCGCATGCCTCCAGTATCCCGCCCCTGAGGGTGGGCCTGAGCCGGGACCCCTTGCCGAGACCGCTTTCCGCCCTACGGTCTGACGCATGGCCGAAACAGGAGCTTCCCCACTCCCCCCGACGCCCCCGGCGCGCTCCCCGCTCGCACGCGCCGAGCACTTCGTCTGGCTCACCGCGCGCGTGCTGGAACAGCGTCTCTTCGCGTACCACTTCCTCAACGGAAGCGCCGACCCTGTGGAGACGGCGCTGGACGCCTACCGCAACACGGACGGCGGGTACGGCCATGCGCTGGAACCAGATCTGCGCGGCCCGGTCAGCCAGCCGCTCCACACCGGCCACGCCCTGCGGGTCCTGGACGCCATCGGACGCTGCGGCGGTCAGCGCGTGGAGCGCGTGTGCCGGTATCTGACCTCGGTGACCACACGGGAGGGCGCCCTGCCGGCAATTCATCCCAGCCAGCGCGGCTATCCGACGGCCCCGTTCATCCCCGTCCCGGACGACCCGCCGAGCGCACTTCTCGCCACCGGACCGGTGGTGGGCCTCCTGCACCACAACGACGTGTGGCACGCCTGGCTGTTCCGGGCCACGGACTTCTGCTGGCAGGCGGTGGAGTCCATGCAGCGGTCCCACCCGTACGAGATCCAGGCCGCCGTGATCTTCCTGGACTCCGTTCCCGACCGCCCGCGCGCCGAGGCGGCCGCCGACCGTCTGGGCCGCCTGGTACGCGAGGACCGACTCGCGGCGCTCGACCCGGACCGCCTCGACGCGTTCCCGGTCGCGCCGGGTTACGCCCCGGGCGAGCACCACTTCCCGTACGACTACGCGAAGACGCCGACCTCACTCGCGCGCGCGTGGTTCACGGACGACGAGATGGCACGCTCCCTGGACTTCCTGG
The DNA here is from genome assembly GCF_045041235.1 of Streptomyces sp. NBC_00076. Classification (NCBI taxonomy): domain Bacteria; kingdom Bacillati; phylum Actinomycetota; class Actinomycetes; order Kitasatosporales; family Streptomycetaceae; genus Streptomyces; species Streptomyces sp. NBC_00076. The sequence continues at coordinate 7,595,568 of NZ_CP108242.1, read as the reverse complement.
TCGGCGCACAGCAGGAGGACGGCGGCTGGCCCATCCGCTGGCGCCAGTGGGCTCAGTCCACCGCCCTGGAGGCACGCCCCGCGGTGACGATCGAGGCACTGCGCACCCTGCGCGCGTACGGACGCCACGTGGGCTGACCCCGCGGACACCGCCCCGGCGCCGCCGCAGGACCCCGCGCCCCGGTCAAGCGGGGCGGACACGCTCAGAGCCAGGTCCCTCTGGAGGCGCCACCGCAGGGCGTACACGCCGACCCGGAACTCATCCGCCCATGGCCCGCACTCCGGCGGTCACCACCACCGCGGCCGCGACGACCAGCAGGAAGGGGGCCCGAAGAACCAGCGCCACGGCGGCAGCGGCGAGTCCCGCGGCCCGGGCGTCGATCACCAGCGCATGCCCGTCGGCGAAGGTCTGCTGAGCCGTGAGGGCGGCCAGCAGAGCCACGGGCAGCAGCGCGGCGAGACGCTTCACGAGAGGCCGCTCAAGGGCACCGACGGGCACGAGCAGGCCGACGAGCTTGACGGCGTAACACCCGAGGGCGGTCACACCGATCGCGATCCAGACGCTCATCGGTCCCCTTCCCCGACGGCCGCGCCCCTGCGCCGCCCCCGCGCCCACAGCACGAACGGCGCCGCCAGCGCGGCCGCCAGAACGGGCACGCCGACGGGCAGCACCGGCAGCAGGCCGAGCCCCAGGAGGACCGCGAGCCCGGCGACGCCCCGCTCGACGCCGGTCTTCAGCATGGGCGCCAGCAGCGCCAGGAACACGGCGGGCGACGCCGCGTCGAGCCCCCAGGCCTCGGTGTCACCGATGGCCTCGGCCCCAGGGCGCCGAGCACGGTGGTGAGATTCCACAGCACGTACAGGCTGAGCCCCGTCACGGTGAACCCGATCCGCACGCTTCGCCGTGTGGGCTGCGCAAGCGCCACCGCCGTCGTCTCGTCGATGACCCAGTGGGCGGCGAACGGCCGCACCGCGCGCGGGAGGGCAAGCAACTGCGACAACCGCAGTCCGTAGAAGGCGTTGCGTACCCCCAGAAAGAACGCCCCCGCGGCGGCCGTCAGCGGATTCCCGCCCGCCGCGAGCGCCCCCACCAGCGCGAACTGCGACGCTCCCGTGAACACCAGGAGGCTGAGCGCACAGGTCTGCAGGAGCGTGAGTCCGCTCCCTGCCGAGGTCACCCCGAAGGCGAACCCTGACAACCCGACGGCCACCCCGACCCCGAGCGCGTCCCTGACGACGGCGGAGTCTGGCTTGTCCCCACCGTCACGCTTGTCCACTAAAGCTGTCTGTTCTGTCACGCACCGGACGGTAGGAGCAGCCCGCCCCGAGCGTCTTGTACGTTCTTGCGCTCACGCCGGTACGCCCCCGGAGGCACACCCACGATCCGCGTGAAGTGCCGGTTCAGATGCGGCTGATCCGTGAACCCCACCTCGACGGCGGCCTCCGCCGGAGCGGCCCCGGCGTCCAGCAACCGCCGCGCCCGCCGCACCCGCGCGTCCGTGAGCCAGGCATGGGGCGGCATCCCGTAGGTCTCCCGGAACGCCCGCAACAACGCGAACGGACTGGTCTCCAGAGCGCCGGCCAGCCTCTCCAGCGTCGGCGGCTCCACCATCCGCTCCTCCAGCACGGCACGCGCGCGTGCCGCGACCCTGGCGCCCGCCGTCCGCACCTCCCGCTGCGGAAGAGCCCCGCCGTTCAACCGCAGCAGCCGCGTCACGGCGACCCGCAACAGCGTGTCCGCGGCCAGCGCGTTCCCCTCCTCGGCGGCCCGCAGCACCTGATGCACCAGCTCAACGGCATACGGATCATCCAGGACCGGCCGGACGAACCCCGGCGTCCCCCGTATCACCGTCGTCTCGGCAGCGATCTCGGCCACCACCTCCGGCGACGGGTACACGGCCCCGTACCGCCATCCCTCGGGCACCCCGGCCCGCCCCGTGTGTGCAGTATCCGGATTGACCAGCGCAAGCGCCCCGGCCCCCGCGTACTGATCGGCCCCACGATGGCGAAAGACCTCGACCCCGTGGGCGATGGCGGCGATGACGAACTCTTCATGGGTGTGCCGCACGAAGGCCTTCCGGACATACCGTGCCCGCAGCAGATCGACCCCGGGCAACTCGGCGTACCGCCAGTGCCGCGCCAACTCACCCGAACCCGCCATGCAGCCATTCTCCGCCACGCCGATAGCCGCCCAGGGCGGGGTTCCACGCGCCCGCGCCCGCCCACGCCGGGAAGGGGACGGGACGAGAGGACCGTGCGTCCGACGGGACGAGAGCCACCCCATCGGCGCCCGCGCCGCGCACGGCGGGAAGGGGACGGGACGGGGGTGTCCGCCCGCAGCGGTTGTCGCGTCAACACCGCCCCCTCACTGAGAAACCGATTCCGCGACGTTCCGAGGACGGACACCCCCGTCCCGGCCCCAACCACCCCCGAACCGCAGGCGCTACACGCACCCCCACCGAACCCGCACAGGCGCCGCAGGCATGCACCCCATCGAACCCGCAGAACAGTCACCCCACCGAACCCACCTGCGGCGAGCTGCTGCGCGGGCGCAACGGCGACCGTACCGGCACCGGAGCGGCACTGGCGGCCCTGTGGTGCGCTCGGGCCCGGGATCGCGGTTCGTGTGACTCATGCGTTGCTACAGCCACCCCCACCGAACCCCCACAGTCCGCCGCAGCCACCCCGCCCCACCGCCGGAGGCACCCGCAGGCCAAACGAATTGTCAGTCCCGAGGTGCAGGATGGACACATGGTCAGTTCCGCACACCAAGCCCTGGACGGCTTCTCCCCCGCGACCCGCGGCTGGTTCACGGGTGCCTTCGACGCGCCCACCGCCGCCCAGGCGGGCGCGTGGCAGGCCATCGCGGCGGGCTCGGACGTGCTGGTCGTAGCTCCCACCGGCTCCGGCAAAACCCTGGCCGCCTTCCTCGCCGCACTCGACCAGCTGGCCTCGACACCCCCACCCGCCGACCCCAGGAAGCGCTGCCGCATCCTGTACGTCTCCCCGCTCAAGGCCCTCGCCGTCGACGTGGAGCGCAACCTCCGCAGCCCTCTGACCGGAATCCGCCAGGAATCCGTCCGACTGGGCCGGCCCGAGCCGGAGGTCAAGGTGGGTATCCGCTCCGGCGACACCCCCGCAGCCGAGCGCCGCGCGCTGTCCACTCGCCCCCCGGACATCCTGATCACCACCCCGGAGTCCCTGTTCCTGATGCTGACGTCGGCCACGCGCGAGGCGCTGACCGGCATCGAAACGGTGATCCTCGACGAGGTCCACGCCGTCGCCGGCACCAAGCGCGGCGCCCACCTCGCGCTCTCCCTGGAGCGCCTGGACGAACTCCTCCCGAGGCCGGCCCGCCGCATCGGCCTCTCGGCGACGGTCCGCCCGGTCGACGAGGTCGCCCGCTATCTCTCCCCCCGCCGCAAGGTGGAGATCGTCCAGCCCAAGTCCGGCAAGGAGTTCGACCTCTCGGTCGTCGTCCCGGTCGAGGACCTGGGCGAACTGGGCGGCTCCCCGGTCGCCGACGGCAGCGAAGGGGCGGAACGCCCGTCGATCTGGCCGCACGTCGAGGAGCGCATCGCCGACCTCGTCCAGGCGCACCGCTCGACGATCGTGTTCGCCAACTCCCGCCGCCTCGCCGAACGGCTCTGCAACCGGCTCAACGAGATCGCCTACGAGCGAGCCACCGGCGAACCCCTCGACGAGCACCATGCTCCCGCCGAGCTCATGGGCGGCTCGGGCGCGGCACAGGGCGCTCCCCCGGTCATCGCCCGCGCCCACCACGGCTCGGTCTCCAAGGAGCAGCGCGCCCTCGTCGAGGAGGACCTCAAGGCCGGCCGCCTGCCCGCCGTGGTGGCGACCTCCAGCCTCGAACTGGGCATCGACATGGGCGCGGTCGACCTTGTCATCCAGGTCGAGTCGCCCCCATCCGTGGCATCCGGCCTCCAGCGCGTCGGCCGCGCGGGACACCAGGTCGGAGCCGTCTCCACCGGCGTGGTCTTCCCGAAGTACCGCGGCGACCTGGTCCAGGCGGCGGTCGTCACCGAACGGATGCGCACCGGCTCCATCGAGTCCCTCAGGGTGCCCGCCAACCCCCTGGACGTCCTCGCGCAGCAGCTCGTCGCGATGACCTCGATGGACACCTGGCAGCTGGACGACCTGCTCGCCATGGTCCGCCGGGCCGCCCCCTTCGCCTCGCTCCCCGAGTCCGCGTTCACCGCCGTCCTCGACATGCTCGCCGGCCGTTATCCGTCCGACGCGTTCGCGGAGCTGCGTCCACGCGTGGTCTGGGACCGGGTGGCCGGGACGATCACCGGCCGCCCCGGCGCCCAGCGCCTCGCCGTGACCTCCGGGGGCACGATTCCCGACCGCGGCCTCTTCGGGGTCTTCCTCGCGGGCTCCGACCCGAAGAAGGGCGGCGGTCGGGTCGGTGAACTCGACGAGGAGATGGTCTACGAGTCCCGAGTCGGCGATGTCTTCACCCTCGGCACCAGCTCGTGGCGTATCGAGGACATCACCCGCGACCGCGTCCTGGTCTCCCCCGCCCCCGGCGTCCCGGGCAGGCTCCCCTTCTGGAAGGGCGACCAGCTGGGCCGCCCGCTCGAACTGGGCCGTGCGGTGGGGGCGTTCCTCCGCGAGGTCGGATCCCTCCCCCAGGAGGACGCCCGCCTCCGCCTCCTCGCCGCGGGTCTGGACGCCTGGGCCGCCGACAACGTCCTGTCCTACCTGGCCGAGCAGCGAGAGGCGTGCGGCCACATCCCGGACGACCGCACGATCGTCGTGGAGCGCTTCCGCGACGAGCTCGGCGACTGGCGGGTCGTGGTGCACTCCCCCTTCGGCGCCCAGGTGCACGCCCCATGGGCCCTTGCCCTGGGGGCCAAGCTCTCCGAGCGGTACGGCATGGACGCCCAGGTCATGCACGCCGACGACGGCATCGTCCTCCGGCTGCCCGACGCCGACCTGATGACCCTGGACCTGCTCGACCAGGAACCCATGAAGGCGGGCACGGAGTACGACGCGGAGCAGGCACCCGTAGGAGCGGCGGACGTCGTCTTCGACAAGGGCGAGGTCGACCAGGTCGTCACCGACCAGGTCGGCGGCTCGGCACTGTTCGCGTCCCGCTTCCGTGAGTGCGCGGCGCGTGCGCTGCTGTTGCCCCGCCGCAACCCTGGCAAGCGCACGCCGCTGTGGCAGCAACGCCAGCGCGCCGCCCAACTGCTCCAGGTGGCAAGCGAGTTCGGCTCGTTCCCGATCGTCCTGGAGGCGGTCCGTGAATGCCTCCAGGACGTTTTCGACGTCCCCGGCCTGGTCGAGCTGATGGGCGACCTGGAGTCCCGCAAGGTCCGTCTCGTCGAGGTCACCACCCCCGAGCCCTCCCCCTTCGCCCGCTCCCTCCTCTTCGGGTACGTCGCCCAGTTCCTGTACGAGGGAGACTCACCGCTCGCCGAGCGCCGCGCCGCCGCCCTGTCCCTGGACTCGCGTCTGCTGGCCGAGCTGCTCGGCCAGGCGGAACTTCGTGAACTGCTCGACGCCGAGGTGCTGACCGAGCTGGAGCAGGAGCTCCAGTGGCTCACCGAGGACCGCCGCGTCAAGGACGCAGAGGGCGTCGCCGACCTGCTGCGCCTCCTCGGTCCGCTCAGGGAGGACGAGCTCGCCGAGCGGGGCGCCGAGCCGCAGTGGGCGCGGGAGCTGGCTTCCGCCCGTCGCGCGATCCGGGTCCGTATCGCCGGCGCCGACCACTGGGCGGCGATCGAGGACGCTGGCCGGCTGCGCGACGCACTGGGCACGGCGCTCCCGGTGGGCGTACCGGAGGCGTTCACGGAGCCCGTCAAGGACCCGCTGGGCGACCTCCTCGCGCGCCATGCGCGCACTCACGGCCCGTTCACGTCGGCCACGGCCGCGGCCCGCTTCGGTCTTGGCGTGGCGGTCACCGAAGGCGCCCTCCAGAGGCTCGCGGCGACGGGGAGAGTCGTCCAGGGGGAGTTCCATCCGGCCGGGATCGGCCAGGAGTGGTGCGACGCGACGGTCCTGCGCCGCCTGCGCCGCCGCTCCCTCGCCGCCCTGCGCCACGAGCTGGAGCCGGTGCCCCCGCCCGCGCTGGCACAGTTCCTCCCCCAGTGGCAGCACATCGGCACGGGCCACGGGCTGCGCGGCATCGACGGGTTGGTGCGGGCCGTCGAGCAGCTGCAGGGCGCGTCCGTGCCGGCGTCCGCCCTGGAGAAGCTCGTCCTGCCCTCTCGCGTGGCGAACTACACGCCCGCGATGCTCGACGAACTCACCGCCGCCGGAGAGATCGTCTGGGCCGGAGCAGGCTCCCTCCCCGGCAAGGACGGCTGGGTCTCGCTCTATCTGGCGGACGCGGCTCCCTTGCTCCTCCCGCCGCCCCACCCCTTGGAGCTGACGGCGCTCCACCAGTCCGTCCTGGACGCCCTCTCGGGGGGCTACGGCCTGTTCTTCCGGCAGATCGCCGACCAGGTCCGTGCCACCACGCACCCCGACGCGACCGATCCACAACTGGCCGACATTCTCTGGGACCTGGCCTGGTCCGGCAGGCTCACCAACGACACGCTGACCCCCATGCGCTCCCTGCTGGGCTCGGGTCGCACCGCGGGCTCCACGGCCCACCGCGCCAAGCGCACGATCCCGCGCGGGCGCTACGGCTCGCTGACCGCCGCCGCCCGCCCCGCCTCCCGCGGCGGACCGCCGACTGTCGCGGGCCGCTGGTCCCTGCTCCCTCACCGCGAGGACGATCTCACGGTGCGTGCCCACGCCCTGGCCCGCGTCCTGCTCGACCGGCACGGCGTGGTGACCCGGGGAGCGGTCGCCGCGGAGGGCGTGGAAGGCGGCTTCTCGGCGGTGTACCGCATCCTGTCCGCCTTCGAGGACAGCGGTCAGGCACGCCGTGGCTATGTGGTGGAGGGCCTTGGCGCCGCCCAGTTCGCCATGGACGGCGCGGTCGACCGCCTCCGCGCGGTGGCCAACGCCCGCGACCGCGGCGAAGCCCTGCCGCTCCCGCCCCGGACCGACGGCACCCCAGGCAGCACTCTCGACGGCTTCGCCCCCCATCCCGATACCGCGCAGGGTGGCTCCGCCCCGTACACCGACTTCGGCCCCGACGCCTTCGGCCCTCTTCCGGACTTCCCCGAAGACGCCTTCAGCGGACCCGCCGCCTCCGGGACCGGAACCGAAACCGGGACCGACGGGCAGAACCCCTCGGCCGGACAGGACCGACCCGACGGCCGGACCGCCCCCGCCGATTCCGGCTTCGACGACGGCCGGCCTCCTTTCCCCGGCCCCATCTCACGCAGCGAATGGACGTCCCCCAGCGACCTCGCCCCGCAGACCGGCCCGTACAGCCCCTACAGCTCGTTCACGCCGTACAGCTCTGCGACGACCGGCCGCCGCCCTCGCTCCACCCCCGACTCCCGAGCCGTCGTCCTCGCCGCCGCCGATCCCGCGAACGCGTACGGCGCGGCTCTTCCGTGGCCGGAACCCCCGACGGGCGCCGGCCACAAGCCGGGCCGCAAGGCGGGCTCCCTGGTGGTGCTGGTCGACGGCGAGCTGGCCCTCTACATGGAGCGCGGCGGCAAGACCTTGCTGGCCTGGCCCGCCGACCCCGACGGCACAGCCGCCGAAGACTCCCGTCTGCGAGCCGCGAGCGAGGCACTCGCCAAGGCCGCGAAGGCGGGCTCTCTCGGGACGGTCACCGTGGAACGGGTCAACGGCGCCTCGGCCCTGACATCCCCCTTCGGCACTCTCCTGGAAGGAGCGGGCTTCATCGCCACCCCCCGCGGCCTGCGCCTGCGAGCGTGACCCTGGGGCAGGACTAGATCCCCCGGACGTACGCGCGTGTACACCGGAGTCCCGGACGTACGCCCGTCGACGCCGGAGTCCCTGATGCCCCAGGAGGCGTGCCACGCACGGCCTACCCCCACCGTGCCACCCTTGACCCATGCCCGAAGGAGACACGGTCTGGCAGGCCGCGAGGCGGCTGCACACCGCCCTCGCCGGCAAAATGCTGACCCGTAGCGACCTGCGGGTGCCCCGGTACGCGACCGCCGACCTCACCGGCCGCACCGTCCTGGACGTCACCCCGCGCGGCAAGCATCTCCTCGCCCGCGTCGAGGGCGGTCTCACCCTCCACTCGCACCTGCGGATGGACGGATCCTGGAAGGTGTACGCCAACGACCAACGCTGGACCGGCGGCCCCACCCACCAGATCCGCGTGATCCTCGGAACCGCCGACCGCACGGCCGTCGGCTACCGCCTCCCCCTCCTCGAACTCCTCCGCACTGCCGACGAACACCGCGTCGTGGGCCACCTCGGCCCCGACCTCCTGGGCCCCGACTGGGACCCGGACCTGGCCCTGGCCAACCTCCTCGCCGACCCCGCCCGCCCCCTCGGCGAGGCGCTGCTCGACCAGCGCAATCTCGCCGGCATCGGCAACGTGTACAAGAGCGAGCTGTGCTTCCTCCTCGGCGTCACCCCCTGGCTGCCCGTCGGCGCCCTCCCCGGCGACCGCGCCACGCACCTGCCGGTGCTGGCCAAGAAGCTCCTGGAGGCCAACAGGGACCGGCCGGTCCGCGTCACGACGGGCCGCCACGGCCAGGACCTGTTCGTGTACGGCCGCGCCCCTCGTCCCTGCCTCCGCTGCCGTACGCCCGTCCGCGTGGCCGACCAGGGCGACGGTTCCCGCGAACGCCCCACGTACTGGTGCCCGACCTGCCAGCCCGGCCCCGCTCCGGCACCGGGCGCCCGCCGAACACCGGCCTGAACCCGACCCGCCGGACCACCGGAGCCACCCGACCCACCGGACCAATCCGACCTGGCCCACCCCGCACAGCCCCGTACGACTAATTGACGCCCCGTCAGAAACCCTCGTACCGTCCCCTCATGGCCGTCAGCGCGTACGACCTCACCGGACGCACCGCCTTCGTCACCGGCGCCGCCGGCGGCATCGGCCGCGCGTCCGCCGTCCTGCTGGCCCGGGCCGGCGCCACCGTGCACTGCGCGGACCTCGACGCACCCGGCCTGGAGGAGACGGCGAGGACCATCAAGGACGTGGGAGGCACCGCCCACCGCCATCACCTCGACGTCACCGACCGCGACCAGCTCCGCCAGGCCGTCGCCTCCTGCGAGCGTCTCGACGTGATGGCCGCGATCGCCGGGATCATGCACAGCAGCCCGGTTCTGGAGACCCGTGACGAGGATCTCGACCGGGTGCTGAACGTCAATTTCAAGGGTGTGCTGCACTCCTGCCAGGAGGCCGCCCGGCTGATGCTCGCCCGGGAGGTCAGGGGCAGCATCGTCACCATGGCCTCGGGAGCCGTGGATACGGGCGGCGCCGGCCTGCTCTGTTACGGCGCGGCCAAGGCGGCCGTCGTGCAACTGACGAAGACGCTGGCGACCGAGCTCGGCCGGCACGGCATCCGGGTCAACGCGGTCGCTCCGGGCTGGATCCGCACCCCTATGACCGACCGCCACGACGCCGAGGCACAGGCGCGCACCGAGTCGCTGATGGCCCGCATGTCACCGCTGGGCCGGGTCGGTGAACCCGAGGACATCGCCCACGCCGTGCTCTACCTGGCGTCCGACGCCTCAGCCTTCACGACGGGCCAGATCCTGCGTCCGAACGGCGGGGTGGCCATGCCTTGGTAGCCCCACCGGGAGACACCCCACCCCCAGCCCCGCCAGAAGCCGTTGCCGACGGCCCGCCCGAACCTGCCACCGAAGACCCGCCAGAAGACGCCGCCGAACCCCCACCGGAGCCCGTGACCGAGGACCCACCCGGGGACGCTTCCGAACCCCACCGGGACCCGTTCACGAAGACCCACCCGGAGACGCCTCAGCACCCCCACCAGGACCCGTTCACGAAGACCCACCCGGAGACGCCGTCCCAGCCCCTCCGTCAGGCTCCCCAGCACCCCCACCCGGACCGCTTCCCGAAGCCCCTCCCGAGGCCCCGGGGGCCCCTTCACCCCCTGCCGCCCGCACAGCCCCGCCACACAACGCCGCCCCCGCTCCCCCTCCCGCCAACGCCGCGGGAGATCCGGCCGCACGCCATGCGTGCCCCCACCGCCCCGCGGCCAGAGCGCCCGCTGCCCGCGCCTTCGGCACACAGTGCACCGGCAGCAGACTCAGCCCCCACCCCCCGGCCGCGACCGCCCCCTCCAGCGCCCCGGCGTCCGGCGACAGCACGAGCCGCAGCACAGCCCACCACCACAGCAGCCCCAGCCCCAGAACCGCCCCGTAGAAACCCCAGAGACCCCACCAACCCCTTGGGCTCCTATAGCCCCGGGAGTCCCAAGCACCCCATGACCCCCCGAAACCCCGAGGGCCCCAAACCCGCCAAGCAGCCCAGGCCCCCCGGACCCGGCGAACCCTCCACCCCGCTATCTGCCGTGCCATGGACCCACCTCCAGCCCGACGCCAGACCGCCGTCCACTCCCGCAAAGAGGGCACACGAACGGCCACGGTCGCAGGCGGAACTCGCTCACCGGGTCCACGATGCACGAAAGCCCCGACCAGCGCCTCTCCAGATGATCTGTTTCCGGATCATCCGAAGAAACCCCGGCCGGGGCCCGCACACTTCTCAGCGCATCGTCAGCTCATGCGCACGCCCGCGCACTGTCACGCGGCGACCACGTCCACCGCTTCGGCCGGCGCCTTGATGGTCACCCGATCCGGTGGCACACCGGTCACCGAGACGGAACCCAGCATCGGGCGAACCGGCGTGGTCACAGGCTCGCTGGGGGTGGCCGCAGCAGACTGGGCCAGCTCGGCGAGGGCGAGCTCGTCGCTCACTTCCCGCATGAGCTCGGACATCCGTACGTCCAACGCGTCGCAGATGGCGGAGAGCAGCTCAGAGGAAGCCTCCTTCTGCCCCCGCTCCACCTCGGAGAGATAGCCGAGTGAGACTCGGGCGGACGAGGAGACTTCGCGCAGAGTACGGCCCTGGCGCTGGCGCTGCCGACGCAGCACGTCACCAAGCAGGCGACGGAGCAGAATCATCGGTGGCTCCCTCCTCGGACCGCGTAGCCGCATCCATTACGCCCCACCGTACCGCCTTGCGCCGCGGCCGTGCGGGGAGCGATGTCGTGTTCACTCAGGGCTGCAAACATCAAAACCCCCCGTTCCGTTCCGTATCCTGTGCCCGCTCATTCCCGGTCTGTTCGCCCGCAAGCCCCTCCAGGAGCAGTGCGAGTACGCTCCGTACACTCTCCATACGAATTTCCGCCCGGTCGCCGTTCAACCGCAGTGCGGTCACTTTCCCGCCACCGGTGTCTCCGAAATCCGGGGCGGACGGCCCGTCGACGGCCACGAAAACCGTGCCGACGGGCTTGCCGTCCTGCGGTTCCGGCCCGGCGACTCCGGTGGTCGCGATGCCCCAGTCGGCACCGAGCGCTCTACGCACTCCGGCTGCCATCTGGGCCGCGACCTGCGGATCCACTGCTCCGCGCTCCGCCAGCAGTGTGGCGTCGACACCCAGCAGTCGATGTTTGAGTTCGGTGGCGTAGGCGGTCACCGATCCCCGGAAAGCCAGGGAGGCCCCGGGGGCCGCCGTGACCTCCGCCGCAACCAGTCCGCCGGTGAGCGACTCGGCGACAGCGAGCGTCTCACCCCTCACCGTGAGTAGTCGCACCACTTCGGTGGCCGGGGAACTCACGCTTCCGTCTCCTCCAACGCCGCCTTGCGCTCGGCGATTCCCTGCCGACGCAGCACAATGGCCTGTCTCACATAGTCGAGCCCGGTCACGACGGTCAGCACGACCGCCGCCGCCATCACCCAGAACCTCAGGGTCGCCAGCCACCCCGTCAGCGCCAGGACGTACATCCCGACGGCCACGCCCTGCGTGAGGGTCTTCAGCTTGCCGCCTCGGCTCGCCGGGATGACGCCGTACCGGATGACCAGAAAACGCAACAGCGTGATCCCGAGTTCCCGGCCGAGGATGACGACCGTCACCCACCACGGCAGGTCCCCCAGCGCGGACAGACAGATCAGCGCCGCGCCCATGATCGCCTTGTCGGCGATGGGGTCGGCGATCTTCCCGAAGTCGGTGACGAGGTCGTATGTCCGCGCCAGATGCCCGTCGAACAGGTCGGTGATCATGGCGATGGCGAAGGCCGCCCAGGCCAGCGAGCGCCACGCCGGGTCGTATCCGCCCTCGGCCAGCATCAGCGCGACGAAGCCCGGCACGAGGAGCAGCCGGAGCATGGTCAGCAGATTGGCGATGTTCCAGACACTGGCCTGGTTGACGGCCGCGGCCGCGATCTTCGCGCCGCGCGCGGCTTTCGCATCGCCGTCAGCACCGGAGACGCCGACAGCACCAGCGGGACCGGGGGGACCAGACGCACCGGAAGGACCAGGGACCACACCAGCGGGGCCGGCCGAACCGGAGGCGGCACCGGGCACGGGCTGAGCACCTGAGGCCGGAGCGGCCCCGGCCGCGGCCGCACCCGCGGTCGCGCCCTTGGCGGCGGAGGAGCCACCCGGGGCGGACGCCGGTACTCCGGTCATCTGCCCGCCTCCTCACTACCCGCGAACGAGCCCTGCAGGGGCTCGGCCACCAGGTCGACGCCCTCCGTACCTACCACCTTCGCCTCGACCATACGGCCGACGCTCAGTCCTTCGCCGCTCGTGAGCAGCACCTGGCCGTCGGTCTCGGGCGCCTGGTGCGCCCCGCGGCCGTAGACACCCTCGTCGTCGATCGACTCCACGAGCACCTGCACGGTCTCGCCCACACGCTCCTCGGACCGCTGGGAGACGAGTTCCTCGGCGAGCCGGGAGACCCGCGCGAGCCGCTCGGCGACGACGTCCTCGTGCAGCTTGTTCTCGTACGTCGCGGCTTCCGTGCCGTCCTCGTCGGAGTACCCGAAGACGCCGATGGCGTCCAGCCTCGCGCTGTTGAGGAAGCGCTCCAGCTCGGCCAGGTCGTCCTCGGTCTCGCCGGGGAAGCCCACGATGAAGTTGGAGCGCACGCCCGCCTGAGGGGCCTTGCTGCGGATGGTGTCGAGCAGTTCCAGGAAGCGGTCGGTGTCACCGAAGCGGCGCATCGCGCGCAGCACGTCGGGCGCGGAGTGCTGGAAGGACAGGTCGAAGTACGGCGCCACGTTGGGCGTTGACGTGAGGACGTCGATCAGCCCGGGCCGCATCTCGGCCGGCTGGAGGTAGCTGACCCGCACCCGTTCGATGCCGTCCACTTCGGCGAGCTCGGGCAGCAGCGACTCCAGCAGGCGGATGTCGCCGAGGTCCTTGCCGTAGGACGTGTTGTTCTCGGAGACCAGCATGATCTCCTTGACGCCCTGCTCGCCCAGCCAACGCGTTTCGTTCAGGACATCGGAGGGCCGACGCGAGATGAACGAGCCGCGGAAGGACGGGATCGCGCAGAAGGTGCAGCGCCGGTCGCAGCCGGAGGCGAGCTTCACCGAGGCGACCGGGGAGCCGTCCAGACGGCGGCGCAGGGGCGCGCGGGGCCCGGAGGCCGGAGCGAGCCCTTCCGGAAGATCGGCGGGGGCGGCCGGGGCATCCTGCTCGGCCGGACCGTGGCCCGGCAGCGCGACTGACGCCGCCGACTCCTGCCGCTCGGCCGGGCTGATCGGCAGCAGCTTGCGCCGGTCACGGGGGGTGTGCGAGGCGTGGATGCCGCCGTTCAGGATGGTCTGCAGGCGGTCGGAGATGTCGGCGTAGTCGTCGAAGCCGAGCACACCGTCGGCCTCGGGGAGAGCCTCGGCGAGGTCCTTGCCATACCGCTCGGCCATGCAGCCCACCGCCACGACGGCCTGGGTTCTGCTGCCCTGCCCCTTGAGGTCGTTGGCCTCCAGAAGGGCGTCGACGGAGTCCTTCTTGGCGGCGTCGACGAAGCCGCACGTGTTGACGACAGCGACGTCCGCGTCGGAGGCATCCTCCACGAGGTCCCAGCCGTCCGCCTCCAAGCGGCCTGCGAGCTCCTCCGAGTCCACCTCGTTACGGGCGCAGCCAAGAGTGACGAGTGCGACGGTACGGCGTTCAGGCATGGGCTCAAGACTACTTCGTCCCACTGACACCCCATGTCGAAGGGGGCCGACCGATCCCGGCCGGCCCCCTTCCGCACCCCAGCGCCCCTGACCGGCACCGGAGCGTCTCACCCGACCTGAGGGTCGCCCTTCGTATACGTGAGCCGCTCCACGGCCCCCGGCTGGAAGTCGTTCTCGATCTTCTTACCGTTCACATACAGCTGGATCGCGCCCGCGTCACCGAGGACGAGGTTGACTTTGTCACTGTCCTGGAAGGTCTTGGACTCGCCCTGCTTGAGCAGTCCGTCGAACAGCAGTCGGCCGTTGTGGTCCTTGGCGGAGATCCAGCTCTTGCCGTCGGCGGCGCTGACCTGGACGGTCACCTTGTCCTGGGGCGCGGCCGCGATGGCGCTGTCCGAGGCGTCCGGCTTCGAGCCCTCGGGCTTGTCGTTCTTAGGAGTGGGCGAGGTGTTCTTGCTGGTCGAGGGCTTGACGCCGTCGGCGACCTGCGTGTTCTTGCCTCCGTCGTCGTCACCGCCCTTGACCGCGGTGAATCCGACGAAACCGACGACGGCGACGATCGCGGCGACCATGGCCGCGGTCCAGTTGGGTCCCCGGCGCTCCGGCCTGATGCGCTCCGCCTCGAAGAGAGGCGCGGCAGGAGTGGGGGCCGGACGCCCACCGTGATCGGCGTCGAACTGGGCGAGCAGCGGTCCAGGATCTAGCCGGACGGCCTTGGCCAGGGTCCTGATGTGCCCGCGGGCATACACGTCTCCGCCGCACGGACCGAAGTCGTCCGCCTCGATGGCGTGCACGATGGGCAGGCGGACCCTGGTGGCGGAACTGACGTCGTCGACCGTCAGCCCGGCCGCGATACGTGCCTGCTGGAGGACACGACCGATGGAGAGGCGGGCTTCCTCACGGTCGTCTTCGAACGGACGCTCGTCTTCAGGGGAGTTGCCGAGGGACACGGGGGCGCCTTTCGAGCGTTTTAGCCGCCTGTGCTGGAGGTTCAGTCTATGGGGGGTACGAAAGGGTGGGGCAACCGGACGGTGGGACTTTGTACGCCATCGGTATGGCCGGACACGCCGATGGCGGGCAGTGGTTTTCGCTTCCCTCAACTTGACGTACGCCGAAGGGAAACGGTTGCTCAATGATCCCTTACGAGTGAGTCACGATCGACCACCTGCCCTGGGACTCTCTTTAAGCCTCCCCGCGGATCACCGCGAGCACTCCGTCCAGTTCGTCAGGCTTCACAAGAACGTCACGAGCCTTTGAGCCTTCGGTCGGTCCGACGATCCCCCGGGACTCCATCAGGTCCATGAGCCGCCCCGCCTTCGCGAAGCCGACCCGCAGCTTCCGCTGCAGCATCGACGTCGACCCGAACTGGGTGGAGACGACCAGCTCGGCCGCCTGGCACAGCAGGTCGAGGTCGTCGCCGATCTCCTCGTCGATCTCCTTCTTCTGCTTGGTGCCCACGGTGACGTCGTCGCGGAAGACCGGCGCCATCTGGTCCTTGCAGTGCTGGACGACCACCGAGACCTCTTCCTCGGTCACGAAGGCGCCCTGCATACGGGTCGGCTTGTTGGCCCCCATCGGCAGGAACAGCCCGTCGCCCTTGCCGATCAGTTTCTCGGCACCGGGCTGGTCGAGGATGACCCGCGAGTCGGCGAGCGAGGACGTGGCGAAGGCGAGCCGGGACGGCACGTTCGCCTTGATCAGACCGGTGACGACGTCGACGGAGGGTCGCTGGGTGGCGAGCACCAGGTGGATGCCGGCCGCGCGCGCGAGCTGTGTGATGCGCACGATGGAGTCCTCCACGTCCCGCGGTGCGACCATCATCAGGTCTGCGAGCTCGTCGACGATCACCAGCAGGTACGGATAGGGCGAGAGTTCCCGCTCGCTGCCCTCCGGAGGCTTGACCTTCCCTTCGCGCACGGCGCGGTTGAAGTCGTCGATGTGCCGGTACCCGTACGCCGCCAGGTCGTCGTAGCGAAGGTCCATCTCCCGTACGACCCACTGGAGTGCCTCGGCGGCCCGCTTGGGGTTGGTGATGATCGGCGTGATCAGGTGCGGGATGCCCTCGTAGACGGTCAGTTCGACCCGCTTGGGGTCGACCAGGATCATCCGGACGTCCTCGGGTGTCGCCCGCATCATGACCGAGGTGATCAGGCAGTTGATGCAGGAGGACTTGCCGGAACCGGTCGCGCCGGCGACCAGCACGTGCGGCATCTTCGCCAGCGAGTGCATGACGTAGCCGCCCTCGACGTCCTTGCCGAAGGCGACCAGCATCGGGTCGTCGTCCTCCGCGGACTCGGCCAGCCGGAGCACGTCACCGAGGTTGACCATCTCGCGGTCGGTGTTCGGGATCTCGATGCCGACGGCCGACTTGCCGGGGATCGGGCTGATGATGCGCACATCCGGACTGGCGACGGCGTACGCGATGTTCTTGGCGAGGGCCGTGATCCGCTCGACCTTCACCGCGGGCCCGAGCTCCACCTCGTAGCGCGTGACCGTCGGCCCGCGGGTGAAGCCCGTGACGGAGGCGTCGACCTTGAACTCGGTGAAGACGTTGGTGAGCGAGGCGACCACGGCGTCGTTCGCGGCGCTGCGCGCCTTGCCGGGGCCGCCGCGTGTGAGGAGGTCGAGCGAGGGCAGCGCGTACGTGATGTCGCCGGACAGCTGAAGCTGCTCGGCCCGCGCCGGCAGCTCGCGCGGCTCGCTGGGCGGCGACTTCGTGAGGTCCCGGACCTCCCCCTTGCGGGGTGTCTCGAGCTTCTCCTGCTTGGGTCGCGAGGCCGGCGCAGGTACGGGCGTCGGTGTCGGTGTCGTCTCCTCACGGTCCCCGACGCTCACCCCCTGGGTGAGATCGGCGACGATCGGCGAGGGCGGCATGCCGTGCATGACGGCACCGTCGAGCGCCGCGGCGGCCGCCGCGGCGACGTCCACGGCATCCGGGGGACGGCTCATGTCGGGCTGCGGCACGGCCGAGCGCCGTGGACGACCGCGGCGCTTGGAGAGCGCGTCCTGCTCCGCGCCGTCGGGGTCGTACGCCGCCGGGGCGGAACCGCGCCTGCGGGTGCGCGCGGGCAGCGCCTCGCGCCACTGTTCGTCGTACCGCTCGTCGTCCTCGCCCAGTTCGTCCTCGGCCAAGTCGTGGACGATGCCGAGCTTCACGCCGAGCAGCCGCAACCGCTGCGGAATGGCGTTGACCGGAGTGGCCGTGACAACGAGCAGCCCGAAGACGGTGAGCAGCACGAGCAGCGGTACGGCGAGGACGTCGCCCATGGTGTACGTCAGCGGGGTGGCCGCTCCCCAGCCGATGAGGCCGCCGGCGTCCCTTATCCCCTGCATTCCGGCGCTGCGGGCGGGCGAGCCGCAGGCGACGTGGACCTGGCCGAGCACGCCGACGAGCAGCGCCGACAGACCGATCACGATGCGCCCGTTGGCCTCGGGCTGCTCCGGGTGCCGGATGAACCGTACGGCGATGACCGCGAGCAGTATCGGCACGAGCAGGTCGAGCCGGCCGAAGGCTCCGGTCACCAGCATCTCGACGAGGTCGCCGACGGGCCCGCGCAGGTTCGACCAGGTGCCGGCGGCGACGATCAGCGCGAGGCCGAGGAGCAGCAGCGCGACGCCGTCCTTGCGATGGGCGGGGTCGAGGTTCTTCGCGCCCTGCCCTATCCCGCGGAACACCGCGCCGACGGCGTGCGCCAGCCCGAGCCAGACGGCGCGGACGAGGCGGTAGATGCCCCCGGTCGGGCTGGGCGCCGGCTTCGGGGGCGCGGTTTTCCTCGCCGCGGCCTTCTTGGCGGGCGCCTTCTTCGCGGGGGCCTTTTTCGCAGCGGCCCTCTTTGCCGGAGCCTTCGCCGGAGCGGCCGCCTTCTTGGCGGGCTTCTTGGCTGCGGAGGGACGTGAGGCCATAGGTGTGAGGTTACCGGTGGAGACGACGGCGGACACGTGTGCCCACTGCTTCACCCGTTCGTGTCGCCCCTTATTGGGAGCAGAATTGACGCCCGCTCACGCTCGGCGCCACCAACAGGGCAACAGAATCGCCCAAAGTGCGGCAGAGTCACGCGAAAACGGCACTGCAGCCGGCCGGCCCCTAGGCCACGCCGGCTGCGGGCATGCGTCAGTTCTGCGACGGCAGTGAGGAAGCACTCCCGGTGCCCGGCTCGAGCGCGTCCAGCGCGCGCCGCAACCCCGTGAGTTTGCGTTCGAGATGGGCCGCAGTGGCCACCGCCGCCGCGTCCGCGGAATCGTCGTCCAACTGCTTGGACAGCGCCTCGGCCTGTTCCTCGACGGCCGCGAGCCGCGCGGACAGCTCGGCGAGCAGTCCCGCGGGCTCCTTGGCCTCGCCGGCCTCGGACTTGCCGCCCCCGCCCTCCAACTGGAGCCGCAACAGCGCCGCCTGCTCACGCAGCTGACAGTTCTTCATGTACAGCTCGACGAACACGGACACCTTGGCGCGCAGCACCCAGGGATCGAACGGCTTCGAGATGTAGTCGACCGCGCCCGCCGCGTACCCGCGGAAGGTGTGATGCGGTCCGTGGTTGATCGCGGTGAGGAAGATGATCGGGATGTCCCGGGTCCTCTCCCGCCGCTTGATGTGCGCGGCCGTTTCGAATCCGTCCATGCCCGGCATCTGGACGTCCAGCAGAATGACCGCGAAGTCGTCCGTGAGCAGCGCCTTGAGCGCTTCCTCCCCGGACGATGCCCGCACCAGCGTCTGATCGAGCGCAGAGAGGATGGCCTCCAGCGCCAGCAGATTCTCCGGCCGGTCATCGACCAGGAGGATCTTGGCCTTCTGCACCATGGCCCGCCCTCCTCGCCCCGGCGTGGGGCCTCCCCTGTCCGCAGGACTCGGGGTGACGCCGACCGGCGCCGCCCCCGGGGACGACTCCCTTGCGCCGCCCGTCCTTGTGCCGGTCATCGTAGCCGCACCCCGCCTGTCGCCACACCCTGTCACCGTGATGTCACGGTGCACATAGCAGAAACGTAGTGGGAGACCAGAAGGTTCCCCGAATCCCGTACTTCTACACGACTCCGACCACCCTGGATCAGCAACTTCTTGCTTCCGCCGAGGGCCCCCGCCACATCGGCACGAAGCCCGAACACGGCCCGACCGTTCCCGTCACTCCTCATGCATCCGCCGGTCACTCGCCACGCATCCACTGATCCATCACCGACAACAGGTGATCCGGATCGACCGGCTTGGTGACGTAGTCGGAGGCACCCGACTCGATCGCCTTCTCCCGGTCCCCCTTCATCGCCTTCGCGGTCAGCGCGACGATCGGCAGCCCGGCGAACTGCGGCATCCTTCGGATCGCCGTGGTCGTCGCGTAACCGTCCATCTCGGGCATCATGATGTCCATCAGGACGACCGCCACGTCGTCGTGCTGCTCCAGCACCTCGATGCCCTCGCGACCGTTCTCGGCGTACAGCACGGACAGCCCGTGCTGTTCGAGGACGCTGGTCAGCGCGAAGACATTACGGATGTCGTCGTCGACGATCAGCACCTTCTCCCCGCCGAACCGGATGCCGCGGCGCGGCTTGGGCGTCGTCTCCTGCTCCATGGCCGTCGGCCACTGCTCCAGCTGCGCGTGCCGCTGTTCGATCTCCTGCACGGGCCTGCGGCGGCGACGGAAGAGCGCGGCGGCGCCGTTCTGCGTCTCCCGGTACGACTTCACCTCGGCCGGCGTCTCGATCTCCACGTCGGACAACTCGATCGACTCGAGCTGCCTCGAAGCGGACGCCACGAGGTCGCCGGCCCCCAGGGCGGGCGCGAGCTGCTGATAGCCCTGCGGCGGCAGTTCGCTCGGGTACAGCGGCAAATACAGCGTGAACGTCGAGCCACGTCCCGTCTCGCTCTGCGCGTGGATCTCACCGCCGAGCAACTGTGCGATCTCCCGCGAGATCGACAGCCCCAGACCGGTACCGCCGTACTTGCGACTGGTCGTACCGTCCGCCTGCTTGAACGCCTCGAAGATCACTCGCATCTTGCTGGCGGCGATCCCGATACCGGTGTCGGTCACCGAGAACGCGATCAGGTCGGCGCCCGGATCCCGCAGCGAACCGGCTTCCAGGAGCTGCTCGCGGATCGCCGGCGGCACATCCCGGCCGGCCGGCCTGATGACCAGCTCGACCGCCCCGGAATCGGTGAACTTCACCGCGTTGGACAGCAGGTTGCGCAACACCTGGAGCAGCCGCTGTTCGTCGGTGTGCAGCGTGGCGGGCAGCTCCGGCGACACCCGCACGGACAGGTCCAGGCCCTTCTCCGCGGTCAGCGGCCGGAAGGTGGCCTCCACGTAGTCGACGAGCTGGACCAGCGCGATACGCGTCGGCGAGACGTCCATCTTGCCCGCCTCGACCTTCGACAGGTCCAGGATGTCGTTGATCAGCTGGAGCAGGTCGGAACCGGCCCCGTGGATCGTCTCCGCGAACTCGACCTGCTTCGGGGAGAGATTCCCCTCGGCGTTGTCGGCGAGCAGCTTGGCCAGGATCAGCAGCGAGTTGAGCGGCGTGCGCAGCTCGTGCGACATGTTCGCGAGGAACTCGCTCTTGTAGCGCATCGACACGGCGAGCTGCTCGGCGCGCTCCTCCAGGACCTGGCGCGCCTCCTCGATCTCGGTGTTCTTGACCTCGATGTCCCGGTTCTGCTGGGCCAGCAGCTCGGCCTTCTCCTCGAGTTCGGCGTTCGAGGCCTGGAGAGCCTTCTGCCGGTTCTCCAACTCGGCCGACCGCTCGCGCAGTTGCTCGGTGAGCTCCTGCGACTGCTTCAGCAGCACCTCGGTCTTGGTGTTGACGGAGATGGTGTTGACGCTGGTCGCGATCATCTCGGCGATCTGGTTGAGGAAATCCCTCTGAATCTGCGTAAAGGGAGTGAAGGAGGCCAACTCGATGACTCCGAGCACCTGCCCCTCGAACAGCACCGGAAGGACGATCACTTGTGCGGGCGGCGCCTCCCCGAGACCGGAGGAGATCTTGAGATACCCGCTGGGCGCGTTCTCCACCAGGATCGTGCGCTTCTCCTGGGCGGCCGTCCCGATGAGCGCCTCACCCGGCCGGAACGACGTCGGCATGGAACCCATCGAGTAGCCGTACGACCCGAGCATGCGCAGTTCGTACGCGTCCTCGCTCTCGGCTCGGATGTCCTTGCCGTCGAGGAGCGGCATCGTGAGGAAGAACGCGCCGTGCTGTGCGGACACCACCGGCGTCAGCTCGCTCATGATGAGGGAGGCCACGTCCGCCAGGTCGCGGCGGCCCTGCATCAGCGCGGAGATACGGGCCAGGTTGCCCTTGAGCCAGTCCTGCTCCTTGTTGGCGATCGTGGTGTCGCGCAGGTTGGCGATCATCTTGTTGATGTAGTCCTGGAGTTCCTGGATCTCCCCGGACGCGTCCACGTCGATCTTCAGGTTCAGGTCGCCACGGGTCACCGCGGTCGCCACGCGCGCGATGGCACGCACCTGCCGGGTCAGGTTCCCGGCCATCTCGTTCACCGACTCGGTGAGGTCGCGCCAGGTGCCGTCGACGTCCCGCACGCGTGCCTGACCGCCCAGCTGGCCTTCCGTGCCCACCTCTCGGGCGACTCGGGTGACCTCCTCGGCGAACGAGGACAACTGATCGACCATGGTGTTGATCGTCGTCTTGAGTTCGAGGATCTCACCGCGGGCGTCGATGTCGATCTTCTTTGTCAGGTCACCCTTGGCGATGGCCGTGGTCACCATGGCGATGTTCCGCACCTGACCGGTCAGGTTGGACGCCATCTGGTTCACCGACTCGGTGAGGTCCTTCCACGTACCGGCCACTCCCGGCACCCGCGCCTGACCGCCCAGGATGCCGTCCGTGCCCACCTCGCGGGCCACCTTGGTGACCTGGTCGGCGAACGAACTCAGCGTCTTCACCATGGTGTTGAAGGTGTCGGCGAGCTGAGCGACCTCCCCGCGCGCCTCGATCGTCACCGTCCGCGTCAGGTCACCGTTGGCGACGGCCGCGGCGACCTGGGAGATGTTCCGCACCTGCACGGTCAGGTTGTTGGCCATCAGGTTGACGTTGTCGGTGAGGTCCTTCCAGATGCCCGTGACACCCGACGCGTGCGCCTGGCCGCCCAGGATGCCCTCGGTCCCCACCTCGCGGGCCACCCGGGTCACCTGCTCGGCGAACGACGACAGCTGGTCCACCATCGTGTTCACGGTGGTGACGAGTTCGAGGATCTCGCCCCTCGCGTCGACGGTGATCTTCTTCGACAGATCACCCTTGGCGACCGCGGTCGTGACCTCGGCGATGTTGCGCACCTGGATCGTCAGGTTGTTCGCCATGAAGTTCACGGACTGCGTGAGGTCCTTCCAGGTACCGGAGACACCCTGCACCTCGGCCTGACCGCCGAGGATGCCCTCCGTTCCCACCTCACGGGCCACACGCGTGACCTCTTCCGCGAACGACGACAGCTGGTCCACCATCGTGTTCAGGGTGTTCTTCAGCTCCAGGATCTCGCCGCGCGCGTCCACGGTGATCTTCTGGGACAGGTCACCCCGGGCCACCGCCGTCGCGACCTGCGCGATGTTGCGCACCTGGCCGGTCAGGTTGGACGCCATTCCGTTCACGGAGTCCGTCAGATCACGCCACACACCGGCGACGCCGGGCACCTGCGCCTGTCCGCCGAGCTGTCCGGCCGTGCCCACTTCGCGGGCGACCCGGGTCACCTGGTCGGCGAAGGCGGACAGCTGGTCGACCATCGTGTTGATGGTGTTCTTCAGCTCCAGGATCTCGCCGCGCGCGTCGACGTCGATCTTCTGGGACAGGTCACCCCGGGCCACCGCCGTCGTCACCTGGGCGATCTGCCGCACCTGCGAGGTGAGGTTGCCACCCATGAAGTTGACGGAGTCGGTGAGTTCCTTCCACGTACCGGAGACGCCCGGCACCACGGCCTGACCGCCCAGCCGTCCCTCTGTGCCCACGTCCCGGGCCATCCGCGTCACCTGGTCGGCGAAGGCCGACAGCTGGTCCACCATCGTGTTCACGGTGTTCTTCAGCTGGAGCATCTCACCGGAGACGTCCACGGTGACCTTCTGCGAGAGGTCGCCGTTGGCCACCGCCGTGGTGACCTGCGCGATGTTCCTCACCTGTCCGGTGAGATTCCGGAACGCGGTGTTGACGGAGTCGGTGAGATCCTTCCACGTCCCGGCGGCCCCCGGCACCTGCGCCTGACCGCCCAGCTCACCCTCGACGCCGACCTCGCGCGCCACCCGCGTGACCTCGGCGCCGAACGCGGAGAGCTGGTCCACCATCCCGTTGACGGTGTTCTTCAGCTCCAGCATCTCACCGGCCACGTCCACGGTGACCTTCTGCGACAGGTCACCGTTGGCCACCGCCGTCGTCACGGCGGCGATGTCCCGCACCTGCGTCGTGAGGTTCCGGAAGACCGTGTTCACCGAATCGGTGAGGTCCTTCCACGTCCCCGCCGCGCCCGGCACGTTGGCCTGCCCGCCGAGCTGCCCCTCGGCGCCGACCTCGTTGGCCACGCGCGTGACCTCGTCCGCGAAGATCCGCAGCGTCTCGGTCATCTGGTTGATCGTGTCCGCGAGCTGCGCGACCTCGCCGCGCGCCGACACCGTCACCTTCTGCGACAGGTCACCGTTGGCGACCGCAGTCGTCACCTGGGCGATCCCGCGCACCTGGGCCGTCAGGTTGCCGGCCATGAGGTTCACCGAATCGGTGAGGTCCTTCCACACACCGGCCACACCGGGCACCTGCGCCTGGCCGCCCAGCTCGCCCTCGACACCGACCTCTCGCGCGACTCGGGTCACCTCGGAGGAGAACGAGGACAGCTGGTCCACCATCGTGTTGACGGTGTTCTTCAGCTCCAGCATCTCGCCTTCGACATGAACCGTGACCTTCCGGGACAAGTCACCCTTGGCGACCGCCGTGGTCACCAGCGCGATGTCCCGCACCTGCGCCGTCAGCCGGTACGCCATGGTGTTGACGGACTCGGTGAGGTCTTTCCACGAACCGGACATACCGCGCACTCGGGCCTGACCGCCCAGCTTGCCCTCGGTGCCCACCTCACTGGCCACACGCGTGACCTCGTCGGTGAACGTCGACAACTGGTCGACCAGGTTGTTGACCGTCCGCCCGACCCTCAGGAACTCGCCGCGCAGCGGATGCCCGGCCCCGTCCGGGACCTGCGTCCGCAACTCCATACGTGGCGACAGATCGCCCTCCGCCACCGCCGACAGCACCCGGCCGACCTCGGAGACAGGCCGTGCCAAATCGTCCACAAGGGCGTTCGAGTTGTCGATGGCGGCCGCCCAGGACCCCTCACAGGCGCCTGTTTCCAGCCGTTCTGTGAGCTTTCCCTCGCGCCCCACCATGCGCCGCACACGCGCCAGCTCACCCGTCAGATGAAGATTACGGTCGGCCACCTCGTTGAAAACCGCGGCGATCTCCGACATCGGCCCGTCACCGGTCACCGTGAGCCGCTTACGGAAGTTCCCGTCGCGCATCGCCACGAGAGCCACCATCAGTCTGTTCAGGGCAGCCGTGTCCACCGCGGTGGTCCCACCACGCGCCTTGCGCTGGTTACTCGGGGACTGTCCGCCTTTCGCGCGCGTTTTAGTGCCCCGCGTCGCTGCGCCAGACTCCACTGTGTCCCTCCCGCAGGGGTCGACCGTTACTGCTGTGCTCGCGTACTACTGTTCGGCGTACGAGTTACTGCTGGGTATGTATGTCCGCTATACCAGGGTGCACCAGGGGGCTGCTGCCCACCGCATGCAAACCTCACTCAGCCTGCCAGTACCTTCACCGGAAGCTTGCCCAGTGTTTCACCCTGGCCGAACCAGGCCATAACAGTTCGGCAGCTTCGCACATCGTCCGCACACCCTCCGGGCGGAAACACCGCCGACCGGCATCCGCAGGGACGGGGAAGGTAAGTAACCTTGCCTGCGGCTGTCCAGCCGCGCCGGTCCGTCCGGCCTGGGCGGTGGCACAAGAACGAGCGGGCACGGAGGGGCGGCCGCACACATGACCACCGGACTGATCCCTGGGGAACAGCCCCCGGACCCCCGGCCGACGGGCGGCCTGCCGCAACAGCGGCACGAGCCGGTCGGCCAGGCAGCCCTTCACGTCGACAACAGGCCGAGGAGTTCAGTGATCACCGCGCGCGCGGCCGCCAGCTTCGAGCCCGTCGGGCGATCGGTCGCGAGCGCCCGCTCCTTCGTCCGCGACACCCTGCAGGGCTGGGGCTTCGCCGACATCATCGACGACGCCGTCGTCCTTACGAGCGAACTGGTGACCAACGCGGTGGTGCACGCGGGCACCGCCGCGGACGTCCTGTGTCTACGCAGTGACGATGGCGTACGGGTCGAGGTGGCCGACCGCTATCCGGAGCGCGAGATCCCCCTCCAGGGCCAGGCCGTCAACATGGGCAACCTCGACCGCGAGGGCGGCCGCGGCCTCCAACTGTGCGCGGCGCTGGCCGGTCGTTGGGGCGTGGAGTACACGCCCACCCACAAACAGGTCTGGTTCCAACTCGACCTCCCCGAACGCCCCGTGGGCACCCGCGCCGCCGGCCCGTCGCTGCCCGCCGCCCTCCTCCCGCTCGCCGACGGCCGCGTCCGCGTCGCCGTCGTCCAGATCGACCGCACCGGCGCCATCACGTCCTGGAACGAGGACGGCGAGGAACTCTTCGGCTACGCCGCCGAACACGTCATCGGCAAGCCCCTCACCGACCTCGCCGCCTGGCCGCACACCCCCGGCACCGGCACCGGCATCGCGGAGGCCCTCCAACTCTCGCGCTGGGAGGGCAGTTACGGTATCCGGGCATCCACCGGCCGCGTCACCTCCGTCTACGCCTCCCACCTCCGTGTCCGTGACACGACCGGCGAGCCCTCCACGGTCTGCCTTCTCGTCAGGGACCACGAGCGAGCCGTCCTGCAGACGCCGTCGCGCGTGCCCTCCTCCGACACGACCACGTCCTCCGACGGTCAGAGCACCGACCCCTTCGAGGTGTTCATCGGCTCACCCGCCCCGGACGACCTCGACGGTCTCCTCCAGCGCACGGTGGAACGCGCCCGCGACATGCTCGACGCCGATTCCGCCTTCCTGCTCCTGGCCACCGACGACGAAACGGTGTTGGAGGTCCGCGCTTCCACAGGCCTGCCCTCCGCCCGCCAGCGCTTCGCCCGCGTCCCCGTCGAGGCCGGCCCCGGCCGCTACGGCTCGGCCCGCATGCCGGCCGTCCACGACGACCTGACGGCCGTACCGGGCGCCGTACCGCTGCTGAACGGCACCGGCATGCGCTCGGTCGTCACGGTCCCGCTCAAGGTCGAGGGACGTCTCACTGGCTCCCTGGGCGTGGCGGCGGAGGCCCCTGGCAGATACTCGAACGAGGAGGCCCTGCGCCTCCAGTTCGCCGCCGACCGCATCGCGCTGGCGGTGGAGTCCGCCCGCCTCGGCGAACTGGAAGGCCTGCGCCGGGGCTCCCTCGGTTTCCTCGTCGAGGCCTCCGACCTTCTGGCCGGCACCCTGGACCGCGACCAGACCCTCGCCCTCATGGCCCAGATGACGGTCCCGACCCTGGCCACCTGGTGCGCCGTGTACACGATCGCCGACCAGTCCTCCGAGCCGTACCTGTCGTACGTCCTGCACGAGGACGAGGACCTGATCGACGGCATCAAGTCCCTGCTGTCGAAGGTGCCCCCGCCGGACCCGGTTCCCACCCCAGGCGCCCGGGTCTGGTCGGCGCCCGGCGAGGCGGCCCACCAGGCGGCCCTGCGCAGCTCCATGCGCAGCCTGGGCCTCAACGGCGGCCCGACCCGTCAGATCGCCTCCGGCATCGGCCCGACGCTCGCCACGGCCTCCGCGGTCGGCGGCGAAACCGTCGTCCTCCCGCTCGTGGCCCGCAACCGCGTCATCGGCATGCTGACGCTGGGCAAGCCCACGGACGAACACTTCCGCCAGGAGATCCTGGAGCTGGCCGAGGACCTCTCCCGCAGGGCCGCCCTCGCCCTCGACAACGCCCGCCTCTACTCCGAGCGCACGGCGATCAGCCAGTCCCTCCAGCGCAGCCTCCTACCGCCCGAACTCCCCGAGATCGACGGTGTGGAGGTCGAGGTCATCTACCGCGCGGCCGGCGAGGGCAACGAGGTCGGCGGTGACTTCTACGACCTCTTCCCCATCCGCGACGGCGCCTACGGCTTCGCCATCGGAGACGTCTGCGGCACGGGCCCGAACGCGGCGGCCGTCACGGGCCTGGCTCGTCACGCCCTGCGCCTCCTGGCCCGCGAGGGCCTCAGCGGCCCGGCGGTCCTGGAGCGCCTGAACTCCGCGATCCTCGACGAGGGCGCCCGCAGCCGCTTCCTGACCCTCCTCTACGGCGAGTTGTGGCCCCAGGAGGACGGCAGCGCCAAGCTGAAGGTGGTCTGCGCGGGCCACCCCCTCCCGCTCCGGCTCCGCCAGGACGGCACGGTCGAACCGGCCGCCGAACCCCAGCCTCTCCTGGGCGTCATGGACGACCTGGAGCTGTACGAGCAGACAGTCACGCTCGATCCCGGCGACGTCCTCCTGTGCGTCACGGACGGCGTCACCGAACGTCGCGAGGGAACCCGCATGCTGGGCGACGACGGTCTCGCCGATGTCCTCACCACCTGCACGGGCCTCACGGCGGGCGCGGTCGCGGCCCGCATCATGCGCGCGGTGGAACGCTTCGCGTCGGACGCCCCGTCAGACGACATGGCCATCCTCGCGATGCGCGTCCCCGGCCTCCACAAGGACTGACGAAGGACGACGAGGACACGCGAAAGGCCCCCGCCCGAAAGGGCGAGGGCCTTCTTCTTCTGGAGCCCCCAAACGGAATCGAACCGTTGACCTTCTCCTTACCATGGAGACGCTCTGCCGACTGAGCTATGGGGGCCGGTCGCCTTCGAGGTCTCCCTCGCGGCAACGGAATAGATCATACCCCGAACAGGTCTGTGCTCCCAACCACGTTCACCGGGCCAGCGGCCTTCAGAAGGCCGGCTGCAGCAGCCCGCCGAGGGCATTGCACGCGCCCACAATCCGCTGCATGTCCCGCTTGGTCAGGGACGCTTCCACCGGCAGCGCCAACGTCTCGTCGGCGGCCCGCTCGGTCTCGGGCAGGGACACGCACCGACGGTATTCGGGCAGCCTGTGCACCGGCGTCTTCACCGGAACCCGGCAGTCGACACCCCGAGCGCGCACGGCACGGGCGAATGCATCCCGGTCCGGCCGCCCATTCCCCGGCACCCGCACCACGTACTGCTGGTAGGTGTGGCCGACACCCCCGTCGGGCGTCCGCACACCCCGCAACTTCGTATCGAGATAGGCCGCCCGTTGCCGGCGCTGAGCGACCTCGTCGTAAGGCGCCTCGGACTCACCCTCCTGCAACACGAGAAGCCCGTGCCGCTCCCCGAGCCCCAGCAGTCGCGCCATGTCGGCCGGCTGACCGAAGCGGTGTACGACGACGACAGCCGCCGTCCGTGAAGTCACGGCCGCCTCGACAGCGAAGGGGGCGAGGCAGTAGGTCAGCGGTTCTATGTCGGCGAACACCGGAAGCGCCCCGGCCAACACCACGGCCTCGGCAACCTCCACGTTCCCGAACGCCGGTACGACGACCTCGTCACCGACTCCGACGCCGGCGGCCCTGAGCATTGCAGCAGTACCCATGCTTCGGATGCTGGTTGCGCAACGTGAACTTCAAGTGACGCGCAACAAAAAAGGGTTGGACCCCGAACCGAAGTTCAGGATCCAACCCTTTGAATGATTGTTCGGCGGCGTCCTACTCTCCCACAGGGTCCCCCCTGCAGTACCATCGGCGCTGTAAGGCTTAGCTTCCGGGTTCGGAATGTAACCGGGCGTTTCCCTCACGCTAAAACCACCGAAACACTATGAAACTGAACTGCCGCACCACACCCGTGGCCCTGGGTATGGGGCTGTTCGTGGTTTCAGAACCAACACAGTGGACGCGAGCAACTGAGGACAAGCCCTCGGCCTATTAGTACCGGTCACCTCCACACGTTACCGTGCTTCCAGATCCGGCCTATCAACCCAGTCGTCTACTGGGAGCCTTAACCCCTCAAAGGGGGTGGGAATACTCATCTCGAAGCAGGCTTCCCGCTTAGATGCTTTCAGCGGTTATCCCTCCCGAACGTAGCCAACCAGCCATGCCCTTGGCAGAACAACTGGCACACCAGAGGTTCGTCCGTCCCGGTCCTCTCGTACTAGGGACAGCCCTTCTCAATATTCCTACGCGCGCAGCGGATAGGGACCGAACTGTCTCACGACGTTCTAAACCCAGCTCGCGTACCGCTTTAATGGGCGAACAGCCCAACCCTTGGGACCGACTCCAGCCCCAGGATGCGACGAGCCGACATCGAGGTGCCAAACCATCCCGTCGATATGGACTCTTGGGGAAGATCAGCCTGTTATCCCCGGGGTACCTTTTATCCGTTGAGCGACGGCGCTTCCACAAGCCACCGCCGGATCACTAGTCCCGACTTTCGTCCCTGCTCGACCCGTCGGTCTCACAGTCAAGCTCCCTTGTGCACTTACACTCAACACCTGATTGCCAACCAGGCTGAGGGAACCTTTGGGCGCCTCCGTTACTCTTTAGGAGGCAACCGCCCCAGTTAAACTACCCATCAGACACTGTCCCTGATCCGGATCACGGACCCAGGTTAGACATCCAGCACGACCAGACTGGTATTTCAACGACGACTCCACCTGAACTGGCGTCCAAGCTTCACAGTCTCCCAGCTATCCTACACAAGCCGAACCGAACACCAATATCAAACTGTAGTAAAGGTCCCGGGGTCTTTCCGTCCTGCTGCGCGAAACGAGCATCTTTACTCGTAGTGCAATTTCACCGGGCCTATGGTTGAGACAGTCGAGAAGTCGTTACGCCATTCGTGCAGGTCGGAACTTACCCGACAAGGAATTTCGCTACCTTAGGATGGTTATAGTTACCACCGCCGTTTACTGGCGCTTAAGTTCTCAGCTTCGCCAAGACGAATCCTGACTAACCGGTCCCCTTAACGTTCCAGCACCGGGCAGGCGTCAGTCCGTATACATCGCCTTACGGCTTCGCACGGACCTGTGTTTTTAGTAAACAGTCGCTTCTCGCTGGTCTCTGCGGCCACCCCCAGCTCGAGGAGCACGTCCTCTCACCAGTGATGGCCCCCCTTCTCCCGAAGTTACGGGGGCATTTTGCCGAGTTCCTTAACCATAGTTCACCCGAACGCCTCGGTATTCTCTACCTGACCACCTGAGTCGGTTTAGGGTACGGGCCGCCATGAAACTCGCTAGAGGCTTTTCTCGACAGCATAGGATCATCCACTTCACCACAATCGGCTCGGCATCAGGTCTCAGACTATTGCCAGGCGGATTTACCTACCTGACGTCCTACACCCTTACCCCGGGACAACCACCGCCCGGGATGGACTACCTTCCTGCGTCACCCCATCACTCACCTACTACAAGTCTGGTCCGTCGGCTCCACCACTTTCCTTTCCCCGAAGGGTCCGGAACGGCTTCACGGACTTAGCATCGCCTGATTCAATGTTTGACGCTTCACAGCGGGTACCGGAATATCAACCGGTTATCCATCGACTACGCCTGTCGGCCTCGCCTTAGGTCCCGACTTACCCTGGGCAGATCAGCTTGACCCAGGAACCCTTAGTCAATCGGCGCACACGTTTCCCACGTGTGTATCGCTACTCATGCCTGCATTCTCACTCGTGAACCGTCCACCACTCGCTTACACGGCGGCTTCACCCGGCACACGACGCTCCCCTACCCATCACAGCGGGCGTTGGCCCTCATGCTGCAATGACACGACTTCGGCGGTACGCTTGAGCCCCGCTACATTGTCGGCGCGGAATCACTAGACCAGTGAGCTATTACGCACTCTTTCAAGGGTGGCTGCTTCTAAGCCAACCTCCTGGTTGTCTGTGCGACTCCACATCCTTTCCCACTTAGCGTACGCTTAGGGGCCTTAGTCGATGCTCTGGGCTGTTTCCCTCTCGACCATGGAGCTTATCCCCCACAGTCTCACTGCCGCGCTCTCACTTACCGGCATTCGGAGTTTGGCTAAGGTCAGTAACCCGGTAGGGCCCATCGCCTATCCAGTGCTCTACCTCCGGCAAGAAACACACGACGCTGCACCTAAATGCATTTCGGGGAGAACCAGCTATCACGGAGTTTGATTGGCCTTTCACCCCTAACCACAGGTCATCCCCCAGGTTTTCAACCCTGGTGGGTTCGGTCCTCCACGAAGTCTTACCTCCGCTTCAACCTGCCCATGGCTAGATCACTCCGCTTCGGGTCTTGAGCGTGCTACTGAAACGCCCTGTTCGGACTCGCTTTCGCTACGGCTACCCCACCCGGGTTAACCTCGCAACACACCGCAAACTCGCAGGCTCATTCTTCAAAAGGCACGCAGTCACGACGCACCAAGCAAGCTTGATGCGCGACGCTCCCACGGCTTGTAGGCACACGGTTTCAGGTACTATTTCACTCCGCTCCCGCGGTACTTTTCACCATTCCCTCACGGTACTATCCGCTATCGGTCACCAGGGAATATTTAGGCTTAGCGGGTGGTCCCGCCAGATTCACACGGGATTTCTCGGGCCCCGTGCTACTTGGGTGTCTCTCAAACGAGCCGTTGACGTTTCGACTACGGGGGTCTTACCCTCTACGCCGGACCTTTCGCATGTCCTTCGCCTACATCAACGGTTTCTGACTCGTCTCACGGCCGGCAGACCGTAAAAGAGAGATCCCACAACCCCGCATACGCAACCCCTGCCGGGTCTCACACGTATACGGTTTAGCCTCATCCGGTTTCGCTCGCCACTACTCCCGGAATCACGGTTGTTTTCTCTTCCTGCGGGTACTGAGATGTTTCACTTCCCCGCGTTCCCTCCACTTGCCCTATGTGTTCAGGCAAGGGTGACAGCCCATGACGACTGCCGGGTTTCCCCATTCGGACACCCCCGGATCAAAGCCTGGTTGACGACTCCCCGGGGCCTATCGTGGCCTCCCACGTCCTTCATCGGTTCCTGGTGCCAAGGCATCCACCGTGCGCCCTTAAAAACTTGGCCACAGATGCTCGCGTCCACTGTGCAGTTCTCAAACAACGACCAGCCACCCATCACCCCGAACCAACCGGTTCGAGTGCACTGGGGCCGGCAACTGAAGATCCAGACTCTCAAGCCCGTACCCTCAGACACCCAACAGCGTGCCCGGCATCCCTGCCGCTTCCCTCAACGTTCCACGCTCCGAAGAGCAGTACTGGAAGGAGAAGACGATCAAGTATGCCGAATAGTCAACGTTCCACCCTTGAGCAACCAGCACCGGACATTCGCCGATGTACTGGCCTCTGACCTCACCCCGGAGGGATCGGTAAGAAGTGCTCCTTAGAAAGGAGGTGATCCAGCCGCACCTTCCGGTACGGCTACCTTGTTACGACTTCGTCCCAATCGCCAGTCCCACCTTCGACAGCTCCCTCCCACAAGGGGTTGGGCCACCGGCTTCGGGTGTTACCGACTTTCGTGACGTGACGGGCGGTGTGTACAAGGCCCGGGAACGTATTCACCGCAGCAATGCTGATCTGCGATTACTAGCAACTCCGACTTCATGGGGTCGAGTTGCAGACCCCAATCCGAACTGAGACAGGCTTTTTGAGATTCGCTCCACCTCACGGTATCGCAGCTCATTGTACCTGCCATTGTAGCACGTGTGCAGCCCAAGACATAAGGGGCATGATGACTTGACGTCGTCCCCACCTTCCTCCGAGTTGACCCCGGCGGTCTCCTGTGAGTCCCCATCACCCCGAAGGGCATGCTGGCAACACAGAACAAGGGTTGCGCTCGTTGCGGGACTTAACCCAACATCTCACGACACGAGCTGACGACAGCCATGCACCACCTGTACACCGACCACAAGGGGGGCACCATCTCTGATGCTTTCCGGTGTATGTCAAGCCTTGGTAAGGTTCTTCGCGTTGCGTCGAATTAAGCCACATGCTCCGCTGCTTGTGCGGGCCCCCGTCAATTCCTTTGAGTTTTAGCCTTGCGGCCGTACTCCCCAGGCGGGGAACTTAATGCGTTAGCTGCGGCACCGACGACGTGGAATGTCGCCAACACCTAGTTCCCACCGTTTACGGCGTGGACTACCAGGGTATCTAATCCTGTTCGCTCCCCACGCTTTCGCTCCTCAGCGTCAGTAATGGCCCAGAGATCCGCCTTCGCCACCGGTGTTCCTCCTGATATCTGCGCATTTCACCGCTACACCAGGAATTCCGATCTCCCCTACCACACTCTAGCTAGCCCGTATCGAATGCAGACCCGGGGTTAAGCCCCGGGCTTTCACACCCGACGTGACAAGCCGCCTACGAGCTCTTTACGCCCAATAATTCCGGACAACGCTTGCGCCCTACGTATTACCGCGGCTGCTGGCACGTAGTTAGCCGGCGCTTCTTCTGCAGGTACCGTCACTTTCGCTTCTTCCCTGCTGAAAGAGGTTTACAACCCGAAGGCCGTCATCCCTCACGCGGCGTCGCTGCATCAGGCTTTCGCCCATTGTGCAATATTCCCCACTGCTGCCTCCCGTAGGAGTCTGGGCCGTGTCTCAGTCCCAGTGTGGCCGGTCGCCCTCTCAGGCCGGCTACCCGTCGTCGCCTTGGTGAGCCATTACCTCACCAACAAGCTGATAGGCCGCGGGCTCATCCTTCACCGCCGGAGCTTTTAACCACCATTCAGGAGAATGGAAGTGTTATCCGGTATTAGACCCCGTTTCCAGGGCTTGTCCCAGAGTGAAGGGCAGATTGCCCACGTGTTACTCACCCGTTCGCCACTAATCCCCACCGAAGTGGTTCATCGTTCGACTTGCATGTGTTAAGCACGCCGCCAGCGTTCGTCCTGAGCCAGGATCAAACTCTCCGTGAATGTTCTCCCGTAATCGGGATGACACCACGAGAGCGGAACAGCCAGGCGGAATAAGCCCGGCCGTTCACAGCGTCCTCGCTGTGTTTTCTTCAAAGGAACCTCGCCCCAACCGGAAATCCGGCCGGAGACGGGGTATCAACATATCTGGCGTTGACTTTTGGCACGCTGTTGAGTTCTCAAGGAACGGACGCTTCCTTTGTACTCACCCGAGAGACTCTCTCAGGCTTTCCTCCGGGCGCTTCCCTTCGGTCTTGCGTTTCCGACTCTATCAGACCTTTTCTCGATCCGATTTCCTCGGTGCTTTCCAGGTTCCCGCTTTCGCGTTTCCCTTTCCGGCGGTTCCGACTTTATCAGAAGTTCTGAGTCGGAATTTCCACCCCCCAGGGGACTGGTTCCGGCTCATGAAGCTGCCGGGTTCCCCCTCGGGCGGAGCCGTAAACCTACTGGAGCGGGGCGCCCCGATGCAAATCGAGGTTCCCCGCTCCGAGTTCACGCGGACGAGAGTCCGACGGACCGTCAGACCTCCACCACCACAGGGAGGATCATCGGCCTGCGCCGATACGTGTCCGAGACCCACTTGCCCAGGGTCCGCCGCACCAACTGCTGGAGCTGATGGGGCTCGACCACGCCGTCCTGGGCCGAGCGCTCAAGGACCTCCGTGATCCTGGGAAGCACGTCGGCGAAGGCGGAGTCGTCGATACCCGAGCCGCGCGCCTGGACGTGCGGGCCGCCCGTGATCTTCCCGGTCGACGAGTCGATGACCATGAAGACCGAGATGATGCCCTCGTCGCCGAGGATTTTGCGGTCCTTCAGGGCCGGCTCGCCCACGTCCCCGACGGAGAGCCCGTCGACGTAGACATAGCCCGCCTGGACCTTGCCGGAGATCTTCGCCTTGCCTTCGACGAGGTCGACGACCACGCCGTCCTCGGCGATGACGATCCGGTCGTGCGGGACTCCGGTCAGCGCGCCCAGCTCGGCATTGGCGCGCAGGTGGCGCCATTCGCCGTGGACCGGCATCAGGTTCTTCGGGCGGCAGATGTTGTAGAAGTACAGCAACTCGCCGGCCGAGGCGTGGCCCGAGACATGGACCTTGGCGTTGCCCTTGTGGACGACGTTGGCGCCCCAGCGGGTCAGACCGTTGATCACGCGGTAGACCGCGTTCTCGTTGCCGGGGATCAGCGACGACGCCAGGATCACGGTGTCGCCGGGGACGATGCGGATCTGGTGGTCCCGGTTGGCCATGCGGGACAGGGCGGCCATCGGTTCGCCCTGGGAGCCCGTGCAGACCAGGACGACCTCGTGGTCCGGAAGGTCGTCGAGCGTCTTCACGTCGACCACCAGACCCGGCGGGACCTTCAGATAGCCCAAATCCCGTGCGATGCCCATGTTGCGGACCATCGAGCGGCCGACGAAGGCGACCCGGCGGCCGTACTCGTGGGCCGCGTCCAGGATCTGCTGGATACGGTGGACGTGGCTGGCGAAGCTCGCCACGATGATCCTCTTGCGGGCGTTCCCGAAGACCTGACGCAGGACGTTGGAGATCTCCCGCTCGGGCGGAACGAATCCCGGGACCTCCGCGTTCGTCGAGTCCGCGAGGAGCAGGTCGATGCCCTCCTCGCTGAGTCGTGCGAACGCGTGGAGGTCCGTGAGGCGGTTGTCCAGCGGGAGCTGGTCCATCTTGAAGTCGCCCGTGTGGACCACCATGCCGGCCGGGGTACGGATGGCGACGGCCAGAGCGTCCGGGATCGAGTGGTTGACCGCGACGAACTCGCAGTCGAAGGGGCCGATGCGCTCACGGTGCCCCTCCGCCACCTCGAGGGTGTACGGGCGGATGCGGTGCTCCTGGAGCTTCGCCTCGATCAGGGCGAGGGTCAGCTTGGAGCCGATCAGCGGGATGTCCGGCTTCTCGCGCAGGAGGTAGGGGACTCCGCCGATGTGGTCCTCGTGACCATGCGTGAGGACGATGCCCTCGATGTCGTCGAGGCGGTCCCGGATGGACGAGAAGTCCGGCAGGATCAGGTCGATTCCGGGCTGCTCCTCCTCGGGGAAGAGCACTCCGCAGTCGACGATCAGCAGGCGGCCGCCGTACTCGAAGACCGTCATGTTTCGGCCGATCTCGCCGAGACCGCCGAGCGGGGTGACTCGCAGGCCGCTCGTGGGGAGCGGCGGGGGCGGGCCGAGTTCAGGATGCGGATGACTCAAAAGACTCTCCTCACCACACACGCCACGTACCGGTGGGCACGTGGCGCGCATGACGTTCGTGCAGAAGCAGTTGTCGTTGTGGACGCAGGCACCGGTGGCCTGCCTATTCAGTTGTGAAGTCTGGGTGCGCGAGTGGGCGCGCGAAGTCTGGTACTAGAGCTGTACCCCGCCCGCGGCAAGATCGATCTTGAGCTGCTCGACCTCTTCGGGCATGAGCTCGACCATGGGGGCGCGCAGCGGTCCGGCGGGCAGGCCCTGGAGGGTGAGCGCGGCCTTCGTCGTCATGACGCCCTGGGTGCGGAACATGCCCGTGTAGACCGGGAGCAGTTTCTGGTGGATCTCGGTCGCCTTCTGGACGTCGCCGGCCATGTACGCATCGACCAGGGCGCGCAGCTCCGGGGTGACCACATGGCCCACGACCGAGACGAAACCGACCGCGCCCACGGAGAGCAGCGGCAGGTTCAGCATGTCGTCGCCGGAGTACCAGGCGAGGCCCGATCGCGCGATGGCCCAGCTGGCGCGGCCGAGGTCGCCCTTGGCGTCCTTGTTGGCGACGATCCGCGGGTGCTCGGCGAGGCGGACCAGTGTCTCGGTGTTGATCGGGACACCGCTGCGGCCCGGGATGTCGTACAGCATGACCGGCAGCTCGGCGGCGTCGGTGATGGTCGTGAAGTGGCGGTACAAGCCCTCCTGAGGGGGCTTGTTGTAGTAGGGCGTGACGAGCAGAAGGCCGTGTGCGCCCACCTGCTCCGCCATACGAGCGAGCTCGATGCTGTGGCGGGTGTCGTTCGTGCCGACGCCGGCGACGACGTGGGCGCGGTCACCGACGGCCTCCAGGACGGCCCGTACGAGGTCCGATTTCTCCGCGTTGCTGGTGGTGGGGGACTCGCCGGTGGTGCCATTGATGATCAGGCCGTCGTTGCCTGCGTCCACCAGGTGGGTGGCGAGCCGCTGTGCGCCGTCGAGGTCGAGTGCGCCGTCCGCCTTGAAGGGCGTGACCATGGCGGTGAGGACCCGCCCGAAGGGGGTCTGCGGAGTGGAGGTCGGAGCCATGGGTAACACGCTACTCGTTGCTCAAGGTGGGGTCTGCCCTAGGGGCAGGCGACAAGTGGTGACAAATGCGGAGCCCGGCACTGCCTGCTCGGGGGTTCAAGCAGTGCCGGGTCCGTTTGATCAGGCTAGATGAACTTCTCCAAACGCCGCAATACGGACACTTCGCGAGGCTGACCCGTACATCTGTGCCCGGGGAGGGAACGAGGGCGCGTTACGGCGCCACTCGGCCGTTCGCGTTGAAGGCGGCGTACGTGAGCGGCATCAGCTTGGCCCACTCCGCCTCCATCTTCTCGCCGACCATCTCGATCTCCCGCTGCGGGAAGGACGGGACCTTGGCCAGTTCATGCTGGGTGCGCAGGCCGAGGAAGTGCATCAGCGAGCGGGCGTTGCAGGTGGCGTACATCGAGGAGAACAGGCCGACCGGGAGGACCGCGCGGGCGACCTCGCGGGCGACACCGGCGGCGAGCATCTCCTGGTAGGCCTCGTACGCCTCGCGATAGGTGTTCTCCATGGTGCGGGTGACCAGCTCCTGCTGGGCCTCGCTGCCCTCGACGAAGACGTACTTGCCCGGGCGGCCCTGCTGGACGAGCTTGCGGGACTCTCCGGGCACGTAGAAGACGGGCTGGAGCTCCCGGTAGCGGCCGGATTCCTCGTTGTACGACCACCCCACGCGGTGCCGCATGAACTCGCGGAAGACGAAGATCGGGGCGCTGATGAAGAAGGTCATCGAGTTGTGCTCGAAGGGGCTGCCGTGCCGGTCCCGCATCAGGTAGTTGATCAGGCCCTTGGAGCGCTCCGGGTCCTTGCCCAGCTCGTCCAGGGACTGCTCTCCGGCGGTCGAGACACGGGCGGCGAAGAGCACGTCGGCGTCGGACGCGGTGTGCTTGACCAGCTCGACGGTGACGTCGCTCCGGAAGCTGGGCTTGGGGTCGTCGGCGGGGGTGTCGGTCACGGCTCGGCGGGTCCTTCCATCACTTCTCTCGGGCGGCGCCCACTCTACGACCCGGCACTGACATCGGGGCATTCGGTGCCGGTCCGCGACAACTTCAGTGAATTCGGTGCATGAGGGCACCGTTTGTGGCACCCGATCGTCTGTATGGACAGCAGTGATTCATTCGATCCCCGAAGGAGAAGCGATCCCGATGTTCCGTCGGCGCGAACCCGTGCCGTTCGCCTTCCTCGCCGAAGCCGACAGGTTCCGCAGCAATGTCACTCCCCCGCCCCGTGCGCGGGCGTCCCTCGGACAGATGGCCGGGCGCTGGCTCCTGGGCCTCACCATCGTCGCCGGACTCGCGGGCTCCCTGGTCATCGGGACGCCGGCGTTGTCACAGGACCAGTCGCCCGCGCATACGCAGCAGTCCCAGGCGTCCGAGGGGCACTGAACCGGACTGACCCCGTCCGGCCCCCCTGAGGTGGTGAGTGGGTACGCAGGTAGATAACCTCACCGGGCACAGCCCAAGCATGGATTGAGTGAGGACCAGTCGTGCCCCTGCCCTTCCTGACGGCCGACCGCGCGTTCGAAGCGGCGGAGGACTACGCCCTGCCCTTCGACGACCGCGACCGCTGGCGGCGCCCGTACCGCCCCGGCCCGTGGCGTGTGGGTGTGGCCGCGATCTCGTTGCTGCTCGCCTCGTACGTGCTGTTCGCGGCGGTCATCATCGCCCTGACCGGCTCGGTGTCCGAGGCCGGAGTGGTCCTCGGCATCGCGGTGCTCATCATCATCGGCGCGCTGCGGCTGCTGCGGATGGGT
Organism: Streptomyces sp. NBC_00076; assembly: GCF_045041235.1. Classification (NCBI taxonomy): domain Bacteria; kingdom Bacillati; phylum Actinomycetota; class Actinomycetes; order Kitasatosporales; family Streptomycetaceae; genus Streptomyces; species Streptomyces sp. NBC_00076. The sequence continues at coordinate 7,556,618 of NZ_CP108242.1, read as the reverse complement.
GTGTGGGTGAGCGCACGAGGGCTGCGGCAGGTGGGCTTCCTCCTCACCCGCACGGTGCCCTGGGAGCGGGTCGTCGCCGTGCGGACGGTGCAGCAGCCGGTGCGCTGGCTCGGGCTGCCCCGCACCGTGCAGGGGCAGGCGCTGACCCTCGTACGGCGAGATGGTGGAGCGGCGGACAGGCCGGTGTTGCTGACCACGCACAACGCGGACTTCCTGGCGCGCCACGGCGCCTTCGACCGGGCGGCGGACGCGGTGGAGGCCTGGGCGGACGAGCACCACGGGAGCTGACCGCCTCGACAACACGAAGGGCCGGTCCGCGTGCATCGCGGGCCGGCCCTTTCTACGTACCGGGGTCAGACCTGGACGGGCCTGCCCTCGTGCAGGGCGATCGCCCGCTGCATCGCCTTGCGGGCGCGCGGGGTGTCGCGGGCGTCGTGGTAGGCGACGGCCAGGCGGAACCAGCTGCGCCAGTCGTCGGGGGCCGCCTCCGTCTCGGCCTTGCGGCGGGCGAAGACCTCGTCGGCCGAGTCACGGTCGACGCGGCCGCCTGGGGTGCGCTTCAGCTCGTCGACGGGCAGGCCGCCCTCGGCGTCGAGCTCGGCGGCGAGCTGGTTGGCCTTGCGGGCGAACTGGGTGTTCTTCCAGAGGAACCACAGGCCGATGACCGGCAGGATCAGGACCGCGACGCCGAAGGTCACGGTGAGGAGCGTGCCGGACTGGATGAGCATGACACCGCGGCTGCCGACCAGGACGAAGTAGAAGAGCAGGACGGCCGCCGTGACGGCGTAGGAGAGCTTCGCGCGCATGACTGTCAGGGGCTCAGTTCAGGTCCAGGAAGTTTTCCAGGCCGAAGGTGAGGCCCGGACTGGTCACCACACGGCGGGCGCCCAGCAGGATGCCCGGCATGAAGCTGCTGTGGTGGAGCGAGTCGTGGCGGACGGTCAGGGTCTCGCCCTCGCCGCCCAGCAGGACCTCCTGGTGGGCCAGCAGGCCGCGCAGGCGGATCGCGTGCACCGGGACACCGTCGACGTTCGCGCCGCGCGCCCCGTCCAGGGCCGTGACCGTGGCGTCCGGCGCCGGGGCGGAGCCGGCTGTGCGGCGGGCCTCGGCGATGAGCTGGGCGGTGCGCGTGGCGGTACCGGACGGGGCGTCGACCTTGTTCGGGTGGTGGAGCTCGACGACCTCGACGGACTCGAAGTACGGCGCGGCGATCTGCGCGAACTTCATGGTCAGGACCGCCCCGATGGAGAAGTTCGGCGCGATGAGCACGCCCGTCTCCGGGGACTGGGCGAGCCACCCGTTCAGCTTCGCCAGGCGCTCGTCGGTCCAGCCCGTCGTACCGACGACCGCGTGGATGCCGTGCCGTACGCAGAAGTCGAGGTTGTCCATGACCGAGGCCGGCGTGGTCAGCTCCACGGCGACCTGGGCGCCGGTCTCGGCGAGCGTCTCCAGCTTGTCGCCCCGGCCGAGGGCGGCGACCAGCTCCATGTCCTCGGCGGCCTCGACCGCCCGTACCGCCTCGGAACCGATCCGGCCCTTGGCACCGAGGACCGCCACGCGCAGCTTGCTCATCTTCTTGCTTCCTTACCGGTGTTCCGGAGGGTCTTCAGTGTCGGAGGGTGGAGGTGATCAGGCGACGGCCTCGTGCAGACGGGACGCCTGCTTGTCCTTCAGCGGGCCGATGACCGACAGCGACGGCCGACGTCCCAGGATCTCGCGGGCGACCGAGCGGACGTCGTCCGGGGTGACCGACGCTATGTTGGCCAGCAGGTCGTCGACCGACATCTGCTCGCCCCAGCACAGTTCGCTCTTGCCGATGCGGTTCATCAGCGCTCCGGTGTCCTCCAGGCCGAGGACGGTGGATCCCTGGAGCTGCCCGATGGCGCGGCCGATCTCGTCGTCCGAGAGGCCGTGTTCGGCGACGTGGTCGAGTTCGTCGCGGCAGATCTTGAGCACGTCGTGCACCTGGCTCGGTCGGCATCCCGCGTACACGCCGAACAGGCCGCAGTCGGCGAAGCCGGAGGTGTACGAGTACACGCTGTAGGCCAGGCCGCGCTTCTCGCGGACCTCCTGGAAGAGGCGGGACGACATGCCGCCGCCGAGGGCCGTGTTGAGCACCCCCAGTGCCCAGCGACGCTCGTCCGTGCGGGCCAGGCCCGGCATGCCGAGGACGACATGGGCCTGCTCGGTCTTGCGCCCGATCAGCTCGACGCGTCCCGCGGTGCGCAGGGCGCGGCGGCCGTCACGGGGCGCGATGGGCGCCGCGTCCGGGTTCTTCAGGGCGCCCGCCTTGTCGAAGGCGGCACGGACCTGTCGTACGACCGTGTTGTGGTCGACGTTCCCGGCGCAGGCGACCACGAGGTGGGTCGGGTCGTAGTGCTTCTTGTAGAAGCGGCGGATGCGGTCGGCGGTGAGGGCGTTGACGGTGTCGACCGTGCCGAGGACCGGGCGGCCTAGGGGGTTGTCGCCGAACATGGTGTGCGCGAACAGGTCGTGCACGCAGTCGCCCGGGTCGTCCTCGGTCATGGCGATCTCTTCGAGGATCGCGCCGCGCTCGACGTTGACGTCCTCTTCGACGATCAGTGAGCCGGTCAGCATGTCGCAGACGACGTCGATGGCCAGCGGCAGGTCGGTGTCGAGCACGCGTGCGTAGTAGCACGTGTACTCCTTGGCCGTGAACGCGTTCATCTCGCCGCCGACGGCGTCGATGGCGGAGGAGATGTCCAGGGCGCTGCGCTTCGAGGTGCCCTTGAAGAGCAGGTGCTCCAGGTAGTGGGTGGCGCCGTTCAGGGCCGGCGTCTCGTCACGGGAGCCGACGTGGGCCCAGATGCCGAAGGTCGCCGAGCGGACGGAGGGCAGGGTCTCGGTGACGATGCGCAGGCCGCCCGGGAGGGTGGTCTTGCGGACGGTGCCGATGCCGCCTGTCCCCTTGATCAGGGTTTGCGTACGGGCGACGGCCCGCGCCTCCGAGGAGGTGCGGGCCGTCGCCGTGGGGTTACTCGATGTCACTTGTCGCCCGCAGCGGAGCCGCCGTCGGTCGCGGCGTCCTTCTTCTCGTCGTCGCCTTCGCCCTCGATGACCGGGATCAGGGACAGCTTGCCTCGGGAGTCGATCTCGGCGATCTCGACCTGGACCTTGGAGCCCACGCCGACCACGTCCTCGACGTTCTCCACGCGCTTGCCGCCGGCGAGCTTGCGGATCTGCGAGATGTGCAGCAGACCGTCCTTGCCGGGGAGCAGGGACACGAACGCGCCGAAGGTGGTCGTCTTCACGACCGTACCCAGGTAGCGCTCGCCGACCTCCGGCATGGTCGGGTTGGCGATGCCGTTGATCGTGGCGCGGGCGGCCTCGGCCTGCGAGCCCTGCTGGGCACCGATGTAGATGGTGCCGTCGTCCTCGATCGTGATGTCGGCGCCGGTGTCCTCCTGGATCTGGTTGATCATCTTGCCCTTCGGGCCGATGACCTCGCCGATCTTGTCCACGGGGATCTTGACGGTGATGATCCGCGGGGCGTTGGGGGACATCTCGTCCGGCGTGTCGATCGCTTCCATCATCACGTCGAGGATGTGGAGGCGGGCGTCACGGGCCTGCTTGAGGGCCGCGGCCAGGACGGAGGCCGGGATGCCGTCCAGCTTGGTGTCGAGCTGGAGGGCGGTCACGAACTCCTTGGTGCCGGCGACCTTGAAGTCCATGTCGCCGAAGGCGTCCTCCGCACCGAGGATGTCGGTGAGGGCGACGTAGTGCGTCTCTCCATTGATCTCCTGGGAGATCAGGCCCATGGCGATACCGGCGACGGGGGCCTTCAGCGGCACACCGGCGTTCAGCAGCGACATCGTGGAGGCGCAGACCGAGCCCATGGACGTCGAGCCGTTGGAGCCGAGGGCCTCGGACACCTGACGGATCGCGTAGGGGAACTCCTCGCGCGTCGGCAGCACCGGCACGATGGCGCGCTCGGCGAGAGCGCCGTGGCCGATCTCGCGGCGCTTCGGGGAGCCGACGCGGCCGGTCTCGCCGACGGAGTACGGCGGGAAGTTGTAGTTGTGCATGTAGCGCTTGCGGGTCACCGGGGAGAGGGTGTCCAGCTGCTGCTCCATCCGGAGCATGTTCAGGGTGGTGACGCCCAGGATCTGGGTCTCGCCACGCTCGAACAGCGCGGAACCGTGCACGCGCGGGATGGCCTCGACCTCGGCGGCGAGCGTACGGATGTCCGTCAGCCCGCGGCCGTCGATGCGCGTCTTCTCCTTGATGACGCGCTCACGGACCAGCGACTTGGTCAGCGAGCGGTACGCGGCGGAGATCTCCTTCTCGCGGCCCTCGAACTCCGGCAGGAGCTTCTCGGCGGCCAGGCCCTTGACGCGGTCCAGCTCGGCCTCGCGCTCCTGCTTGCCCGCGATGGTCAGCGCGGAGGCGAGCTCCGGGCGGACGGCGGCGGTCAGCGCCTCCAGGACGTCGTCCTGGTAGTCGAGGAACACCGGGAACTCACCGGTCGGCTTGGCGGCCTTCGCGGCGAGGTCGGCCTGGGCCTTGCAGAGCACCTTGATGAAGGGCTTCGCGGCGTCCAGGCCGGAGGCGACGACATCCTCGGTCGGCGCCTCGGCGCCGCCCTTGACCAGCTGGATGGTCTTCTCGGTGGCCTCGGCCTCGACCATCATGATCGCGACGTCGCCGTCCTCCAGGGTGCGGCCCGCGACGACCATGTCGAAGACGGCGTCCTCGAGCTCGGTGTGCGTCGGGAACGCGACCCACTGGCCGTTGATCAGCGCGACGCGGACGCCGCCGATCGGGCCGGAGAAGGGCAGACCGGCCAGCTGCGTGGACGCGGAGGCGGCGTTGATCGCCACGACGTCGTACAGGTGGTCGGGGTTGAGCGCCATGATCGTGGCGACGACCTGGATCTCGTTGCGCAGGCCCTTCTTGAAGGACGGGCGCAGCGGGCGGTCGATCAGGCGGCAGGTGAGGATGGCGTCCTCGGAGGGACGGCCCTCACGGCGGAAGAAGCTGCCGGGGATCTTGCCGGCGGCGTACATCCGCTCCTCGACGTCCACCGTGAGGGGGAAGAAGTCGAGCTGGTCCTTGGGGTTCTTGGAGGCGGTGGTGGCCGACAGCACCATGGTGTCGTCGTCCAGGTACGCCACGGCGGAACCGGCGGCCTGCTTGGCCAGGCGGCCCGTCTCGAAGCGGATGGTGCGGGTGCCGAAGGAGCCGTTGTCGATGACGGCCTCGGCGTAGTGGGTCTCGTTCTCCACTAGCGTTTTCTCCGTTACTTGTCGTCTTTTGTCCCTCACTGCCCGTATGGCAGGGGGACGGTGCGGAGAAGCGCTCCGTCTGGTGCGGGCCGGTCTTCGATCGAAGCACCCGGGCTCACTTCCCCCGGGGGCCACTACCGAGGACCGGCGGCGGCGAGGTGCGCTTCTCCTCGTGGGTGTGATGCGCCCTACCCCTGCGGGTACGGGCCATCACGCTGTGTCGTACGTATTGCGGTTGTGCCTACCACACTACAAAGCGCCGGTGACACTCCGCACGTTTCGCACGTGCGGGCCGGCTTCGCGCAGAGCGGGAAATCCCAGCAGAGCAACGTGTACAGCAAAAGGGAGCGGTCCCCATACCCTCGGGAACCGCTCCCCTTCACGGCGTCTTACTTGGCGCCCGCCGCACCGCGGCGGATGCCGAGGCGGTCGACCAGCGCACGGAAGCGCTGGATGTCCTTCTTGGCGAGGTACTGCAGCAGCCGACGGCGCTGACCGACCAGGATGAGCAGACCACGACGGGAGTGGTGGTCGTGCTTGTGGGTCTTGAGGTGCTCGGTCAGGTCCGAGATACGGCGCGAGAGCATCGCGACCTGGACCTCGGGGGAGCCGGTGTCGCCCTCCTTCTGGCCGAACTCGCTGATGATCTGCTTCTTCGTAGCGGCGTCGAGCGGCACGCGTACTCCTCGTAGTCTGTGAATGGCCACCGAGTGCCCCCGGTCTGTGTCTCGGGGGAGCTTCCGTTACTCGGGAGGCGGGGATCCGCTGGGCGCGGCCTCCGGAGCGGGGCTCCGGGGGTGCGTACACAAACGGCCGTCAGCCAGGGTACCAGGCACTGGTGGGCGCATTCGCCCAGGTACTGGATGCCCGCGGGCGGGGTGACGGGCGCCACTAGGGTGAGCCGTCGGATCGTTGGCTGGTACGTCGGGAAGGGGTCGCTGCGGCATGGCGGAGACGGCAGAGGAGACCAAGGCGCGCAAGGAGCGGGAGAGGGACGAGCTGTACGCCCTCGACATCTCCGGTGTCGAGTGGCAGAGCGCGCCGGGGACCGAGGAGCACGAGGAGCGGGTCGAGATCGCCTATCTGCCCGGCGGGGCGGTGGCGATGCGGTCCTCGCTCGACCCGGACACCGTGCTGCGGTACACGGAGGCGGAGTGGCGGGCGTTCGTACTCGGCGCGCGGGACGGGGAGTTCGACCTGGAGCCGGCGCCGGAGGACGGGAGCCTGCCGGCGTAGACGTAGGCGTAGGTCCGGGCCGCCGGGCCCGGTGACAGCAAAGCCGTGTCCCTGGAGGGGGACACGGCTCTGTTGCCAGAAGCTCTACGTCTGTTGCGAGAAGCTCTACGTCGCCAGTGCCGCGGCAGGCAATGTCTCGTCCCGTCGCGACGCCTGGCACGGCACTAGCTGGTCATGGCCCGGGCTCGTGCGTACACGTCGAAGACCGCCAGGGCCAACGGGATCAGCGTGAGCAGGACGAAGCTCTCGGCGATCTCCAGGAAGCGCCCCCAGAAGGGGGTGACGCCGCGCCGCGGGGTGATCAGGCCGATCGCGGTGACCAGAGCGGCGGCGGCTGCGATGGCCGCGGCGAGCCAGACGCTGCGGATGTCGAGGGCGGTGGTGTCGCCGAGGAAGGCGTCGCGCAGGAAGTCCCGGGGCGGATTGAGGGCGAGCCCGAGGCCGAGGAAGACGAGGGCGGCGAGGCCCGCGGCCAGGGTGGCGCCGACCTGCGCGGTGTAGCGGAAGAGGTGGGCACGCATCAGCATCGCCACACCTGTGGCGAGGGCAAGCAGCTCCGCCCACACGTTGTCGGAGAAGCCGAGGACGATCGACGCGCCCACGGAGACCACCGCGCAGCCGCCGACGAGGCCGACGAGGAGTTCGTGACCACGGCGGGCCTGGGCCGCGACGCGCTCGACGTCGACGGGCTCCTGCGCTGCGGGCTCGCCGGCGTCGTAGCCGCCGCGGGACGGGTTGGGCGGTTCGAAGCCGATGGGCAGGCGTGCGAAACGCATCGACAGGCCCGGCAGGAAGGCGAGCGCGACGACGGAGAGCGGGGCGCAGACGGCGGCCGTCTCGATGGGCCGCAACTCCGTGAGGATCGCGATGAAGTTGGTGACCAGCCCGATCACGGAGGCGAAGACGAAGGCCACGAACGGGCCGTCGCCACCGGGTGACACGAGGGTGAGCACCACGGAGGCGACCAGGACCCCCGTGCAGGCGAGCAGGAACTGCAGCCGCCCGATGCCCTCGCCCGCGGAGAGCGGCAGCAGCCCGGAACCGGCCACCGCGACGTTCGGCAACGCGCCCAGACCGAGGGCGATCGCGGAGCCCCGGTCGTCGTACACCCGGGCCCGTACGCAGGCGATGGTGATCAGCAGGGCGCCGGCGACCGCGGCGACGACGCCCTGGAGGCTGTGCATGTCGTGGCGGATCTGGGAGCTCCAGGCCACGAAGGCCAGCAGCGCGGGCAGGATGCCGCCGGCGACCAGGCCGGCGACCCGGGTGAGGTCGCCGTTCCACAGGGTGCGGTCGCGGGTGACAGCGGCGGCCACCGCCTCGGAGACGTCGTCGATGACGGCCGGCGGCAGCGACTCCGCGAACGGGCGCAGGGTGAGCAGCTCGCCGTCGAGGATGCGCTGGGCCGAGAAGGACCGCGAGCCGTCGAGGACGGTGCCGTCACGGCGTACGAGGTGGTACCCGACCGGGGCGCCCTCGGCGGGGCCCTGCTGGGACAGCCGCAGGATCTCCGGGTACAGGTCGGCGACTGGTACGTCGTCCGGCAGTGCCACGTCGATGCGGCTGTCGGGCGCCACGATGGTGACCCGGCAGAAGCCGAGTCCCACGCCCGCCCCGGACGGGGCTCCGGTGCCCGTTCCGCCGGCCGCGCCGGCCGGCGCGGAGGCCGTCATGCTCACCTGCTGTTCCCCCTCGTCGGTGATGGGGCGGCTCGCGGTATTGCCGCGCCCACTTCCGCCCGTAAAGATCCTGTGTAGGTTGCGTCGCGCCACCCGCGCAGCCGGGCAACGATGCCGTCGCACCCGGGAATTACGGGGAGGCGCTTGGTTCGAACCGTTGCGGATTGCCCGATTTTTCCTGGGCGATTCGCAACTGCTCACGCGTCTCACCGGCACCCTACCGCCCGCCGGTGTCAGCGGTTGTCAGTAGGATCACGCTTCGCGATCGACGTCCGCCCGACACGGGGCGGCGGACGAAACAACTCGGTCCGGCAAGGGAATTGGTGCGTAGTGAGCCACATCGTCGTCAAGCGCCCGCCGCGGGCACTGCCGAAGGAAGTGCCCACGGACGAGGTGATGCTCCAGGCTCCGCCGGAGCTTCCGCGCGGGCAGCAGGAGGGCGCGCTGATGCAGCTCCTGCCCATGCTCGGCATGGGCGGTTCCGTGGTGTTCTTCTTCAACCCGCAGGCCCAGCCCTTCATGAAGATCATGGGCATGGTGATGGTGGCCTCCACGGTCGCCATGGGCATCGCGATGCTGGTGCGCTACCGCCGCGGCAACCAGGGGCAGTTGGCGGACATGCGCCGCGACTACCTCCGCTATCTGTCGCAGACCCGGGGCCAGGCCCTGGACACCGCCCAGGTCCAGCGCGACGCCCAGTACTACCTGCACCCTTCACCGGAGCAACTGTGGGCCCTGGTCGCCGAGGGCAGCCGGGTGTGGGAACGGCGCACCGGTGACGAGGACTTCGGGCAGGTGCGGGTGGGCCTCGGCCCGCAGGCCCTGGCCACTCCCCTGGTTCCTCCGCAGACCGCGCCGGTCGACGAGTTGGAGCCGCTGACCACCGGCGCCATGCAGCGTTTCCTCGCCACGCACAGCACCCTCGAAGACCTGCCGATGGCGGTCTCGCTGCGCGCCTTCTACCACGTGACGATCTCCGGCGAGCCCCGCACCGTGCGCGGCACCGCCCGTGCCGTGGCCGCCTGCCTCTCCGCGCTGCACTCCCCCGAGGACATGGTCATCGCCGTCGCCGCCGGGCGGGAGTCGGCGCCCGAGTGGGAATGGGCGAAGTGGCTGCCGCACCTGCAGACCCGGGGTGTCACGGACGGCGCGGGCAGCATGCGCCTGATCGCGAGCGATCCGTTGGAGCTGGAGGAGCGGCTGGACACCCTCCTGCAGGGCCGCCCGCGTTTCCACCCCGCCGCTCCGCCGGTCGCCGACCAGCCTCACCTGGTGGTCGTGCTCGACGGTGTCTCCCTGCCGCCCACCTCCCTGCTGGCCAGTCCCGAGGGCCTGCAGGGCGTGACCGTCGTGGAGGTCGTGCCCGGTGACCTCAGCTTCGGTCGCGGGGACCTCTCGGTCATCGTGCACCCGAAGGAACTGCGCCTCGAGTCGTCGCACGGCATGGTCTACGAGGGCATGCCGGACCTCCTGTCGTACGAGGCCGCGGAGGCGCTCGCCCGGCAGTTGGCACCGCTGCGCATGGGCACGGGCGGCGACGACGGCGAACCGCTGCTCGCCAACCTGGAGTTCACGGACCTGCTGAACCTGGGTGACGCGGCCTCGGTGGACCCGCGGCGCACCTGGCGGCCGCGTTCGCAGTCGGAGCGGCTGAGGGTGCCGATCGGCCTCGGCGAGGACGGCCGGCCCGTGATGCTCGACCTCAAGGAGGCCGCGCAGGAGGGCATGGGCCCGCACGGTCTGTGTGTCGGCGCGACCGGTTCCGGAAAGTCGGAGTTGCTGCGCACGCTGGTGCTCGGCCTGGCCGTGACCCACTCCTCCGAAACGCTGAACTTCGTCCTCGCGGACTTCAAGGGTGGTGCGACCTTCGCCGGTATGGCGCAGATGCCGCACGTGGCAGCCGTGATCACCAACCTCGCGGACGATCTGACCCTCGTGGACCGCATGGGCGACTCCATCCGCGGCGAGCTGAACCGCCGCCAGGAGATGCTCCGCGACGCGGGCAACTACGCCAACATCCACGACTACGAGAAGGCCCGCGCGGCGGGCGCTCCCCTGCAGCCGATCCCCTCCCTCGTCCTCGTCATCGACGAGTTCAGCGAACTGCTCACCGCGAAGCCGGACTTCATCGAGATGTTCGTGCAGATCGGCCGGATCGGCCGCTCGCTGGGCGTGCACCTCCTGCTGGCCTCGCAGCGCCTGGAGGAGGGCCGCCTGCGCGGCCTGGAGACCTACCTGTCGTACCGGATCGGTCTGCGGACGTTCTCCGCGGCCGAGTCCCGCGCCGCGATCGGCGTCCCGGACGCCTACGAGCTGCCGAACGTCCCCGGCTCCGGTCTCCTCAAGTTCGGCACGGAGGAGATGGTGCGCTTCAAGGCGGCGTACGTCTCCGGCGTCTACCGCACGAGTTCGCAGCAGTCCGCCGCACCCGGCGGACCGCTCCCGGTGGACCGCCGGCCGGTCCTGTTCACCGCGGCCGAGGTCCCGGTGCAGTACTCGCCGATCCCGCAGCAGCGTCAGGAGGAGCCGGACGAGCAGAAGGACGACGCGCTCGCCGACACCGTGCTGGACGTCATCGTGCGGCGCCTGGAGGCCCAGGGACCGGCCGCCCACCAGGTGTGGCTGCCCCCGCTGGACAGTCCGCCGTCGCTGGACTCGTTGCTGCCCGGACTCGCTCCGGTGCAGGGCCGCGGCATGACCCAGCCCGGCTACGAGGGCGCGGGCCGGCTCGTCATCCCGGTCGGCCTCGTCGACAAGCCGTACGAGCAGCGGCGTGACCCGCTGTGGGCCGACTTCGGCGGCGCGGCCGGTCACATGCAGCTCCTCGGCGGTCCGCAGTCCGGCAAGTCGACCCTGCTGCGCTCGATCGTCGCGTCGTTCGCCCTCACCCACACCCCGCACGAAGTGCAGTTCTACGGGCTGGACTTCGGTGGTGGCGGTCTGTCGTCGGTGGCCGGCCTGCCGCACGTGGGCGGTGTGGCCTCGCGCCTGGACCCCGAGAAGGTACGGCGTACGGCGGCCGAGGTGTACGGCATCCTGACCCGCCGCGAGGAGTACTTCCGTTCGGCGGGCATCTCCTCGATCGCCGAGTTCCGCACCCGCCGCGCGCGGGGCGACATCTCGGTGACCGACCAGCCCTGGGGCGATGTCTTCCTGGTCATCGACGGCTGGGGCAACTTCCGTCAGGACTACGAGGCGTTGGAGCCGCTGGTCCTGGACATCGCGGCGCGCGGCCTGGGTTACGGCATCCACCTGATCCTCACCGCCTCGCGCTCCATGGAGGTCCGCGCGAACCTCAAGGACCACCTGATGAACCGCCTGGAGCTACGGCTCGGCGACGCGATGGACTCCGAGTTCGACCGCAAGGTCGCGGCCAACGTGCCCACGGGTGTGCCGGGACGCGGTCAGACGCCGCAGAAGCAGCACTTCATGGCGGCGGTCCCGCGCATCGACGGCCTGTCCTCCGACACGGACCTGGCGGAGGCGACCCAGGCCCTGGCGGCCGAGGTCTCCCGCCACTGGCAGCAGCCCGGTGCCCCCGAAGTGCGCCTGCTGCCCAGGGAGTTCCCGGCGGCCCAGCTGCCCCCGGGCGACCGCTTCCCGAACCGTGGCGTCTCCTTCGGTCTCGACGAGGACAACCTCGAGCCGGTGTTCGTGGACTTCGACCAGGACCCGTTCCTCCTCGTCTTCGGCGAGAGCGAGTCCGGCAAGTCGAACCTGCTGAAGCTGCTCATCAAGCGCATCACCGAGCGGTACGACGGCAACAGCTGCAAGCTGTTCGTGGTCGACAACCGCCGTTCGCTGCTGGGTGTCACCCCGCCTTCCCACCTGGCGGAGTACATCCCCATGTCGAACCAGATGCAGCACCACATGGACGCCCTGGCCGACCTGATGCAGCGCCGCACACCCACCGCGGACGTCACGGCGGAGCAGCTGCGCGACCGCAGCTGGTGGCGCGGCCCGACGGTGTTCGTGATCGTCGACGACTACGACCTGGTGTCCACGTCGAGCGGCAACCCGCTGGCGGGCCTGACGGATCTCCTCCCGTTCGCCCGTGACGTCGGCGTCCGCTTCATCATCGCCCGCTCCACCGCGGGCGCGGGCCGCGCGGGCTACGAGACCTTCATGCAGCGCATCAAGGAACTCGGCGCGCAGGGCGTCGTCCTCGCCGGCGACCCTGCGGAGGGCGACGTGCTGGGCAACGTACGGCCGCGCCCGATGCCCGCGGGACGGGGCGTGTTCGTGTCCCGCAAGCGGGGGAAGCCGCTGGTTCAGGTGGGCCTCGTGCAGGACGGGAACGTGTGACGGCGGGCTGACTTACGGGGCTTGGGGCCGTGGCTGCTTTGGCGGTCGCGGCCCTTCGCGTGGCAGGTTCGGGCTTCCAGAACCTCGCAGTTCCAGAACCTCGCGGTTCAGAAGACCGGCAGTGCGCAGAGCAAGTCGTCGTTTCTGACGAAGGCCCTGTTTCCGCCGACCGCGATCCCGTGGTGCTCGGCTTCGGGGAGCTCGTAGGTCCAGCCCTCCCACGCCGACTCCACGGTCACGGCGTTCACCTCGGTCCGGTAGTCGTCGTTGATCATGAACAGGCCAGTGCCCTGGAGGAGAATGAGGCTGTCGCCACTACTGCTGCCCGCCTGCTGGGAGTTCCAGACAGGGCTGCCATCGCTGACGGCCAGGCGTTCGGGAAGCATCCCGCCGGCCGCGTAGACCGACTCTCCATAGACGCTCACCGGGCCCCATTCCGCGGGCTTGCTGTACATGTCTTCGGTCCGGCGGGACCAGATCTTCTTGCCGTCGGTAATCCTGAACGCGGTCAGCGTCCTGCCGTTGACGTACACGATCCCGTCCCGCGCGGCGGGACTGAGTGAGGCCTTCTCCGCCTGGTCACGTCGCTCCCAGACGAAGCGGCCATCATCGGTCGCCACGACCAGCACGTGGCCGTCGACCGTCGAGAGCACCAGCCGTCCACCGCCGATGGCTGTCTTCACAGTGAGCTTGCCGCGGTACCGCGCCGGAACCTGTGCCGTCCAGCGGATCCGGGCGTCCGAGCGTCCGACGCTACGCAGCCGGTGGTCCCCGGTCACGACGTAGACCGCGTGATCGTCCGCGGTCAGGAGAGCCTTCGCATCGGCTGCCGCCGTCCACTTGGCTTCACCTGTGGAGGGGACGTACGTATGCAGCACTCCGTCGGCGTCCAAGGCCACCACCAGGCGGTCGGACAGCGAGAGATAGTGGCCGGGCAGTACACCTCCCGCCTCCCAACGCTGCTTCCCGTCAACGACGTTGTAGGCCGCGATCCCAGCATCTCCGTAGCCGGATTGCCCGATCACGACGACATCACGCACGGGCAGTGGAGCGCGGGAATCCTGGTCCACCACGCCACTCCGGCTCCACAGCGCCTTCGGGGACCCACCGACGATGTAGTCACCGTCATCTGCGGAGAGCAGTCGTGCCTTCGGTGTCGCTACGGCGGCCGGAATGTCGAACGGGTCGTCCTTCTTCTCCTGACGCGTCTGCTGCCGCAGCAACAACCATCCCGTCGTGCCGCCCCCTGCCGCGAGCACCGTGCCGCCGGCTGCGAAGCCGGTGAGCAGACGCCGCCTTGTAACGGTCGTCACAGTGCCCGTCGTAGGCGACGCGGTGAGCTCTCGTACCTGACGTTCTCGTTCCTTGATGTCGTCCGCCACCGGGCCTCTTCGCCACACCCGGTCGGTGTTCTTCGGCGGGGCGAACGCCGCGGCGATCTGTCCGGGGGCCGGCCGCGACACAGCGTCCTTGGCCAGGCAGGGGGCCATGAGCGCGTACAGCTGAGGGGACACGCCTTCCCAGCGCGGCTCCCCATGGACGACTTCGTACTGCACGGCGGCTACGTGCGTGCCCTCGAACGCGCGCCGTCCGGTGGCCGCGTACACGAGGACGGCACCCAGGGAGAACACGTCGGCTGCGGGCGTGACCCGCCGTCCCAGCACCTGTTCAGGGGCGCCGTACCCGGGCGTGACAGGGATCTGTCCGGTCGTGGTGAGGGTCAGGCCGTGCTCGGGGCGTGCGATGCCGAAGTCGATCACCCTCGGACCGGTGGACGTCAGCACGATGTTCTGGGGTTTGAGGTCACGGTGGACGAAGCCCGCCGCGTGAATGTCCGTCAGAGTGCGCGCGATCGACGCGGCCAGGACACGCAGGGCCGTCTCGTCGAGAGGTCCGTGTCCGGCAACGGCTTCGTCCAGGGTCGGCCCGGGGAGGAACTCAGTGGCGATCCAGGGGCGACCGCCCTCGGTCTGCGCGCCCAGGACCGCGGCGACGCCCGGGCTCCGTACCGCCTGCGCCGCGAGCGCCTCGCGGACGAAGCGCCGGCTGAGACCGGAGTCGTGGGCGAGTTCCGGGCGCAGCACCTTCACCGCAGCAACGGCCCCCGCACCGTCCTGGCCGACGTACACCTTGCCCATACCGCCTTCGCCCAGCACTCCGAGTAGGCGGTATGGGCCGAGGCGGATGGGGTCGCCCGTGCCCAGGGGTCTCATCTCTGACTGCCTTCTGTTCGGTTCATGGAGGACGACCGCTCACTCCAGGGGGTAAGCCGCCAGGAATTTGCCGCCCAGAGCGATGGTGACCTTGGCCTGCTCGTGGGCGATGAAGCGGTCCCCCGTGGTCTTGTAGGTTCTTGTGGGCGTGTGGGACGAAAGATCGATCGCCCAGAGCGCCGAAGAACGCTTGCTGTACGCGTGGTCGGCACCGATCACGGGTGCGGCGGTCAGATCCGCCTTCGCGCCGCCACCGCCCTTCTCCTCCCACTGCGTCCGCCCAGTGCGGGAATCGAAGGCGACGAGGCCGAGACCCTCCTCGACGGCATACACCACACCGTCTTTGACGGCTGGAAGGCCGTACCTACGACCGGGGCGTTCCGCCTTGGAGTCCCACACCTGAGTACCGTCCCTCAGCCGTAGAGCCTGCAACCGCCCGGTACCCAGGTACAGGTTCCCGGAGTCAGTCGCCAGCGGCCGCTGCACCCGGTCCGGCGCAACACCGTCAAAAGGCCTCTCCCAGCGAACAGCACCCGTACGCGTGTCTCGCACGACGATGCGGACCTTGCCGTTGTTGGTCTCCTGAAGAGCCACCAGGTCGTCGCCGACGACTCGGGCGGTGAGGAAGTGCAGACGCTCGGTCTTGTCCGGCCGCGAGGGCAGCGGCTTGGTCCACAGCCTCTTCCCCGTGCTGATCTCGACGGCGAAGAGGGACCAGGACTGGGATGCCAAGAAGTACGTGTCGTACTCTCCCCGGCCTGCCGCCGCATAGACGACGCCGTCAGCCGTACACAGCACCTGGTTGTAGGAGATGACACCGTTGAAGTCGGTGAACTGGGCGAACGGCTCGGCCGCTTTCCCCGAGACGAGGTTGACAGACGCGAGAATCAGGGGAAATCCCCCGGGCTTTCCCGCGTTGTACTCGGAACCTTCCGGTGCCACCATCCGGACGAGCCGCTCACCGTCCGTCGCGACCTGCCAGTGGCTCTCCATCAGGCGCGACGTCCATATGATCTTTCCCGTTCTGGCGTCGATCCCGCCCAGCCCCTGCCCTGCCACCAGCGTGACCAGGCTCCCCACGGCGAGCGGCACCATGGCTGGGACGGTGCCCCACGGTGGGTCGGCGACCTGACGCTGCCAGATCGAGTCGAGCTTCTTCTTAGGCAACAGGCTGTTGCTCGGGCCCGCCACGGGCGCCTCCCGCTCCGGCCCGGACCGCCGGCTCCATGCCCACGCGCCCGCCCCCGCGGCAACCGCTCCGACCGCCAGACCGCCGCCTGCCAGCAGCGCCCGCCGACGGGTCACGCTCGTGGTGGGCGCGGTCGCTGTCTCCGCCTGTGGTTCGGGCGGGGCCGGAAGCCGCCGAGGCGTGATCAGCCAGACCTCGGTGGCTCGGCGCGCCATCTCCGCGAGCAGGACATCAGGGAGGTGGTCTGCGAACTCGCCCGTTCCATCATGGAGTTGCGCGGCCAGCTCCACCGTGGTCGGCCGCCGGAACGGATTCTTGTCAAGGCACCGGCTCAGGATCTGCACCAGGCCCGCGGGTACGCCACTCAGGTCCGGATCGCCGTACCGGACCCGGTAGAGCAGATCCGCCGGCTGACCGTGGCCGAACGGACCGTGTCCGCAGGCGACGAAGACAAGCACGCCGGCGAGCGCGAACACGTCGCCTGCCGAGGTGTGCTCCTGTCCGCCCGCCTGTTCCGGCGACATGAAGGCCGGAGTGCCGACGGCGGCGCCGAGGCTGGTGAGGCGTTCGTCACCGATCGCTCGGGCGATTCCGAAGTCGATGACCTTCGGTCCATAGGCCGTGACCAGGATGTTGGACGGCTTGAGATCACGGTGCACTACGTCGGAGCCGTGCAGTTGGCCGAGGGCTCCGCACAGAGCGGCTCCGAGCGCGCGCACGGATGCCTCAGGCAGCGGTCCGGCGAGTTCAACCGCTTCGTCGAGGGGTGGCCCGAGTACGTACTCGGTGGCGAACCAGGGGACTTCGGCATTCGTGTCCGCGTCCAGGACCTTGGCGCCGTGCTGTCCTCCGATGACTCGGGCCGCATCGGCCTCCAACCGGAACCTGGTGCGCGAGGCGGGGTCCGTGGCGATGCCCGCGTGCATCGTCTTGATCGCAACGGTGCGTCCGCCCGCGGAGCGCGCCAGGTAGACCGTGCCCATGCCGCCGCTGCCGAGGCGGACCAGGGGGCGATACCCACCGAATGTCTGCGGGTCGTCGTGAGTGAGCGGAGTAGGCATACGGGCGTCGTCAGTCCTGGCGGGAGGTGGGCACGGTGGGGCGCGGGATCTCCGTGGCGAGTACGGCGGCCGACTGGTGGCAGAGGGCAGCGACCACGCGACTCGGCAGCCAACCCGGGCCGAGCAGGGCGGCGGCTCTCGTGGCGAACCCGGCACCGGTGGACTCGTGGGCCGCGTTGGGAGCGAACACGTCCAGGAGTTCCGCCAGTTGGGGCCGGGCCGCCGGATCCCGCGCAAGACAGCGGCTGATGACCGTGCGCACAGCGGGTGGGAGTTCGTCGCGTTCGGGGATCGTGTGGCCCGTCGCTGCGTACGCGAGTGTCGCGCCGAGCGCAAAGACATCGCCGAGAGGACGCGGGTGCCCGCCGGCCGCCTGCTCCGGCGGCAGGCTTCCCGGCTCGAGCCCCGGCAGGCCGGAGCGTGGCGTGCCGTCCGGTGCAGCGGTCCGTACGGCCCCGAAGCAGGTGAGGCGTGGCCCGTCGGCGGCGAGCAACACGGCGGCCGGTGACAGACCCGCGTACGTCAGTTCCTGCCCGTGCACAACGGCCAAGGTCTCGGCGAGTGCGGCCCCGAGCGCACGAACGGTTCGCTCGGCGAACGGCCCGCCATTGACAGCAAGGGCAGTGGGTAGAGGGAGGGCGGGCAGGTAGGGCCGCGCATGCCAGGCGGCTTCCCCCGGGGCGGCGCAGGTGGTTGCGGGCGCCACGTACGGCCCGAGGAGGTAGCGGGAGGCGTCAGCCTCCGCCATGAAGCGCTGAGGATCGGTGCCTCGAGGCGGAGCACCGAGCAGGACCGTGTGCTCACCGTCGTGGCTGCGGGCGATGTAGCGCCGCTCCGGCACTGGGATGCGGGTGTGTGGATCGTCCAAGGAGGTGATCAGGACGTACGGGCCGAACCGACGCGAGGCCGTGACGCCCGCCTGCGCCTGGCCGGTTTCAGCACCTGCCGCGTGCAACTGATTCCCCGTCCTTGTCTTCGCGATGTCGCGTCTGCGTCGGCGAAGGTGTTCCGATCCGCGCACTCGGACAGCGACAGGGTGGGCGCCTCCCGCGCGCGCCCACCCTGGAATCCGCTACGGCCGTCTTCCTACTGGAAGTAGCTGGCCGCCTTCTTGTCACCCTGCATGTACGTACCGCCCGACGTCGCGACGACGTGGCCGATACCGGTGAGCGCCTGGTGGATGTCGTTGGCTTCCTTGTCCCACCGGTGCAGCTTCTCGTTGAAGGTGTTCTGAGCGTCACCCTCCCAGTACTGAAGGCTGCTCACGACCAGCTTCTTGAGCTCCTGCAGGTCCTGCTCGAGCTGGCTCGCCTCATTACCGATCTTGGTAGCGGCGACATCGAGCCCGTCATAAGTGACTTGCAGCCCATCGGCGTTGTTGGCCATGCCTGTTTACCTCGTCTCGCTGGGTGTGCTTGGTGGCTGCCGGGTGCCCGGCAAATGTCTGAACGCCGCTCGGCTCAGTAGGAGCTGAGCGAGGACGACTGGACCGTCGGAGCGCCGTCCTGGACGTCGATCTTGCTGACCGCCGCGCGCACCTCGTCTTCCTTGCTGTCCTTGATGTTGCGGGTCGCGGTCATCGCCTCGATGACATCACCGAGGATTTTGCCGATGTTCTGCAGCGACTCGTTGATCTCGTACTGCTTCTTGTCGAACGCGGCGCGACCGATTCCCTGCCACTGGCCCTCGAGGCCGTCGATCACACCCTGAAGGCCGTGCACACGCTTCGTGATGCCTTCGTACTTCTCCAACATCTGCTTCTGGAGTTGGACTACTGCGGCATCTTCGAGCTTCTGCTTTCCGCCGGCCATGATCACCCTTTCTAAGGCTGTTATTGATTCGATTGTTCCGGCTCACCCCTGTGTTTGTTGCTTCACAGTGGTAAGCACGTAGTGCACGCCCTATCCGAACAGCACAGGGCCGTTGACGATTGAGGACGTTGAGGTCACCTGGCGCGACGTGCCCGCAGCACGGCCGCGCCTGCACCACCGATGACGATGACCGCGCCGGCTGCTCCCAGAGCGATCCACAGGGTGTTGCTGTCGCTGGAAGACTCCGAGTTCGATCCTGCGGCCGAAGTGCCGCCTGTGGAACCCTTTTCTGGGGCTTGTGACGCGGTTGATGCAGAGGAGGGTGCAGAAGAAGACGACGATGAGCTTGCGGACTTGGCCAGCAGGTCACCGCCATTCGCCTCCGCAAGAGGGTCAACGTTTGCAGGCCCGGCGTCGTAGTCGGATTTCTCAAGGACCATGCGCGGGCGAACGACCCCGTAGCCGAGATACTTGCTTGGGTCATCCTTATCGTATTTGCGGCCGGCGGTATCAATCAGGGCGCGAGTTACCTGGTTGACAGTCCAGTCGGGGTGAGCGGACCAGATCAGCGCGGCGGACGCTGACGCAATTGCCGCGGATGCGCTCGTGCCTTCAATGCCGCAGTACGAATCGAACTTCGCGTTGCACCACCCAGGGAAGTCCTGCCCCGGCGCCCCGAGGTCGACACGACCGCCAGAGGAAGAGAACTTCGACACCTTGCCAGATTCGTTGATCGACGCTACGCCAACCACATAGGGAAATGCCGCAGGATAATCGATGTAATTCTTGTCCGCCCCAGCATTCCCTTGGTTACCAACAGCAGCAATCAGCAACTTGCCCTTGGAAGCAGCATATTTGACTGCTTCCTCGTCCTCATCACTGGTCATGCCTCCGAACGACATGTTGATGATCTTCGCGTCGGTGTCGGCGGCCGCTCTGAGTGCCGTCGCAGCGTCGGGCGTTTTATCACGCTCTGACCCGCCTTTGAGGCCTTCGAGTTGGATGCGGTAGGGAACGATCTTCGCTCCCGGAGCCAAGCCTTTGAGGCTCCCCTCAGCACCGCTACCGGCGATCAGCTCAGCAATTGTTGTCCCGTGCCCGTTGTAGTCTTCCGTGGCGTGATACGCGACTGACTTCGGTACTTCGTCAGCCAGAACCTGCCCCTTGAGTGACGGCGTGTTCGCGTTCACCCCTGTATCGATGACGGCAACCTTGATGCCCTTGCCTGTGCTGGCCTTCCACATCTGCTCGGCCTTCATCGGTTTCAGGTACCACTGCTTCGACTGGGCGTCGTACGCAGCAGCATGGGGAGCGAACCCCACGCTCACAGCGGTCAGGGCGCCAAGGGCGGCGCCCACAGCGCGCGCTCGTCTACCACAGCGTGCCCTGAGGAGCGCAGTTCGCTCGACTCGCCGGCTGATCCCTGACTTCATTGTGTTCCGTGTCCTCGCTTGCGCTCAGTTGACGACCGGCGGCACATCACGCCGCGGTTTGTTGGGCAGGTGAGTCTCTTCGGCTTCGACCAGATAGTCAGGGCGCGACGAACCCTGAGCGTTGCTGTCATCGCCGGGTTTCCCGTTCTGACCAGGACCGCGCACGAGACCGGCACCACCACGCGTCATGCCGTTGCGCTCGGCTCCCGCAGGCGAGTTGCGTGTTGTCGGCCTGCCTGTGACAGCCTCCGGCGATCCGGCGCCCACACGAGAGTTGTTCGCGCCGGAACCGGGCCTCGTGGTGGGCTCCGGCGTTCCGAAGATGCCGCGCTGACCAGGCCGTCCGGATACGGACCGGGAATTGGCTGCTCCCTCGCCACCGACGACCGTGCCGCGAGGAATCCTCGATCCGCCCTTCGCTGACGCATCACCAGCAGCGGGGCGTCCTCCGACGACCCCGTTGGACCGACCGGCCCCAGTCGCCGGACCGCTGGCCGTCCGAGGCGTAGTCGTGCTGCCGGATCGCGGCGTGCCGCCGCTGATACCTCGTCCACCCATAGGGGACGACTTCGCCCCAGAGGCAAGGCCCTTGGCGGCCGACTGACCGGTCGATGTGGCGCGCCCCATCTGGTTCGTGGAGCCTTGCCCCCCAGAGCGGCCAGGGCTCGGATTGTTCAGTCCAGACGTGCCAGTACGCCCTTGAGCGGACGAAGGAGTACGCAAGCCGCCTGAACCACCCAGATTCCTGCTCTGTGAGCGATTAGTGAGAGGAGTCCCCAACCCACCCTCGAACGAGCTCGGTTGGCCGCCAGTTGGCGCAGGGGTGCCCAATGTCGGCGGGGTGTGGCCGGTCACGGGTGGCGTCGTGGACGGCGGCAAGGTGCCGACACTGTCGATGTTCGTGCCGACGGTGATGTCCGGGTGGGCAACTCTGCCCGTGACGTCCTTCGAAGGCACTGGCGTGTCGCTCGTGTCATGCGCACCGACGCGCGTCGCCTGCTCGACCGTCGGGTGATGGCTCCCGACCGACGCCGGCCCGCTGTTTTCCGATGGACCCACGACCTGGTAGACGTGAGGCTTGGGCACGCCCACATCCGGCATGGCCTTGAACGTCGGCGGAGTAGCGTCCTTCAGCTGCCCCTCGGACACGACGTAGTAGGACGCCAGCCGATTCATCTGGTTGATCGCCTCTTGGCGATCCTTTTCCACCCGTACTGCAGCGTTGTACTCGTCCTTGTTCGCGACTTTCTCGGCCTCGGTGAACTGTTCGGGCTTCCGCTGATCAGGTCGCGTGTCACGAGACGGCATGGACCCACGCACTGAGGCCAGGCCCATACCGGCGGCGGTGATCTGGTCACCAGCGTTTCCGGCGAAGGTACTGAGGGCTCGAGTGCTCGTTACCAGAGCCTTGCCCCATCCACGAAAGGCGTCACCCGACTCCCCGGTCCAAGGAAGCTTGTCGATGCGCCCGTCGAGTTCGTCGGCGGCCTCTGTGATGGCATCACGCGCGTCCCACAGGGCCTTGCCCGAGGTCTCCAGGTCCTCCGGGTCGGTGCCCTCGACGAGGTCGAGCATCTGATTGAGTGTGAGGTTCTGCTGGTCGAAGTCCGTCTTCTCCCAGACCTGACCCTTATGCGGGTTCGCCTCGGCGATCATGATGACGACACCGTTCACCATCCGGGTGAACAGCCCACCCTGTGACAGATGCTCGCCCGTCCTGGTGACATCGGTGAAGGTGTTCTCCGCGGAGACCCGTTGCACATCCTGCGCGTGCTTGTCAGTCATCGTTACAGACTCCCGGAGTCGCCAGTGCCGGTGTGCTGCCCGCCATCCTTCGCGCTTTGGATCTGCCGGATCTGCGTCTGAATCTGCCAGAAGCGCTGACGCTGTTCCTCTTCGAGCCCCTCGAAACCGTGCTTCGCACCAAGCACCGCGATCCCGATCGCCTCGATCTGCAGATGGAGGGTCCGGGAAAGATCGGTCAGCTCTCGGTGGACCCGGTTGTACTCCTTGTACAGGCCCTCTGCCGCGCCAAAGCTGTGCGACCCACTGCTCAAGGAGGTCTGCTTGATGGTCTGAGCACTCACCTTGGTCGGGTTACCGGCCGACCCTTCGAGCTTGCGGAGTGCCGCATCCACCTTGTCCACAAAGTCCTGCAGCATGTCGTTACGGACGTCCAGGTCCGTCGCCCCACTCGCGGACGCGGCCCCCGCCGTGTCGTCCGGTCGGCCCACGACACCCCTCCCCGTTTCCCCGTACACCCATCAGCCCCAACCAGTCCGGGACCGACCAACCCACTCGCCGTACGATTGCAAAGCAAGCCATGTCTCACAACGCGTTTACCACTGTAGTCAACCTGTACAACGGGGCCAACAGCGTTGTGTGTTAAGTCGGTTACGAGACTCAGGCAGGCGTAGTACTTTGCCCGACTTGCGAGTTTGCGTCAGCTGGTTGCTGAGACACCTCGCCGTGCGGAGCCAAGGTGCTGACCAATCGTGACCACTGTCGGTGCCGACGGAACAGCGCACTTCGCGATCTTCATCAAACTTCTACAGGAGACCGATCACGACTGCGCAGCAACCCCCTCCAGCACTCGCTGGCTTGCTAGCGTGCTGCACTCCTGTGCCGCGCATAGCATGGGACAAGTGGGGGCAGCTCAAGTTACAAGCTGTCGAACGAGGTTCGGCGCACATGCGCCTGAACCAGTTTGCGCCATAGGGGCTGTCGTCAAGTCGGCATCGCGCGACGACGATCTGCCGTCGCGGCTGGCGATCTTGCCCGATCCACGTGACCGGCGCCGCAAGTGTTACCCGTTCGTGAGGGTTCTTGGCCTGCTCCGCGGCCATGTGCGGGGCTTGGCCCTACCACAGCGTTCGGGCAGTGGGCTCGAAGCGCTCCGCAGTACACCCTGTCCCGGCACGGCGCCCAGACCGTGTTCCCTTCACCGTTCGCATCGCGACGATCCGCCGGATGATCAACCGGGTGTCCAGGTGGTCTCGCCGACCTGCTGGGGGCGATCCGTCCGACGCCGACACCCTGGCGGTGGATGGCAAGAGCGCCCAGGGCTCGCGCCACGTCGACGCTCCCGCCGCGCATCTGCTCGCCGCCATGACCGGTGAGGGATGACCGTCACGCAGTCGCGGGTGCCGGACAGGACGAATGAAATCACCTGCTTCGCAGGCCCGTTGGCCCCGGTCGACCTGACCGGGATCACCGTGACGGCCGATACCCTGCATGCACAACACGGCCATGCACGCTTCCTGGTCGAGGACAAGAAGGTGCACTGCGCGCTGTGCGTGAAGCAGAACCAGGCCTGCTTCTACGAGCGGCTGTACACGCCGCTCCTGGGCGGAGGTGACCGCGAAATTCTACGACCGTAGCGGGGCAGCCGGCCGCAAAGAGACCCGCGTGAACATCGCCACGTTGCGCAGCTTCGCGATCAACCCCCCTCCGCGCAGCCGGGCACCACGACATCCCCTCCGCGAGATGTCCTACCAGACCGCCCCCTGGCTCTCCTCGGACCCCGCTGACCAGGACCGATGCGTAAGCAGCCAGACTTTGAAACCGCCCTGGGCAGGGCCGAGTTCTGCAGCCTGCCGCAATCCGTGAACGCTGGGTAGTCGGCCACCGGTCGGTGTCACACGTACGTGTCCATCCGCGAACCTCCACAACCGGCAATCTCCACATCGCAGACATGATCCTCAATCCGCCATGGTCCGAGTTGCTAACTTGATGAGCTACCGCAGACCGGACGGCAGCGTATGTCGACGCTGGGGCCGGGAACAGAGCGCACGGGGGAAGAGGTCCACCAATGGCATGGGATGAGTGGGAAGCACTCAAGGCCAAGCACGAGCCGACAAACATGCAGTTGAACGGCGTGCCCGACGGGGATGGCACGTACGGGCCGTACGTGGTGCCGAGTCAGACCGGCGACCTAAAAGTCGGCCACGGTGATCTGGCCAAGATTGGTAAGAGCGCGCACGAGCTTTACAACCAGCTGTGGGATAAGGCGCGCGTCAGCATCTCCAGCAGCGACTCGGCGGCGAGCAACCTGTCGAAGCAGGGCTTCGCCCTCGGAAGCGGTCTGCAGCATGTATCCAACCGTTGGGACGAGCAGCTGAAGTCCCTCATGGATGCCTGCGCTCAGATCTCGAACCATATGCAGACCACCAAGAAGGTCCATGCTGGCGACGAGCACTACATCCAGCGGCAGATGAGCAGTATTGACGCACTAGACGCTGGATTTGATGAACGGGTCGGCGAGCCGGGCGCGAAGAACCATTACGGCAAGCAGGACAAGGGAGAGAAACCCGGCGGATGACGACGCAATGCCTGTCCGCCTGCCTTTCTCATCCCCACGTAAGGACCCGTATCTGTGGATCTCGACACGCTACGCTTCGCCAACTTCTCCACGATCAACGAGGCCGTAACAGACTGGTCGACACTGGTCAGAAATCTTGAAGACCTCCAGAAGCAAGCCGAACAAGGGCTGCATCAGGCCGCCAACAAGGCCAATTGGGCCGGTGTCAACGCTCAGGTCACCAAGGAGTTCATCGGCAAGACCGCCGGCGAGTTCGCCGACGCCCACAAACAGGCGAAGACGATTCACAGCATCCTCAGTGACACGGTCGGAGAGCTGAAGCAATACCACGACGACCTCGAGGCAGCCATCGAGCGAGGCCAGAAGAAGAACTTGACCGTAATGGATACCGGCAACGGGAGCTTCACGGTCACCATGAACATCCACCCTGACCGAGCCGCGAAAGGCACTGCCGTCCCTGAACACGACCAGAGCGACGTCACAGCTCTACGGGACGAGGTGCAGGATATCCTACGGAAAGCGACCGAGAGCGACAACTCAGCCCAGACAGTACTGAAAGCAGTCGCCGACCAGGCCGAGATGGGTTTCTCCGACGCCAATTACAAGGATCGGGACACCGCGGCAGATGCCCTCAAGGAAGCAGACGAGCTGGCCAAGCTCGCGAAGAAAGATCCAGACGACCTCACGGTCAAGGAATTCGACCGCCTAAATGCCGGGCTGAAAAAGTTTCACGATGATCCGCTGTTCGCAGAGCGCTTCGCCACCGATCTCGGCCCGAAGAAAACTCTGGAATTCTGGGCCGGGGTCGCTGATCCGCAGGTAGCACCCGACCTAACTCGCGAACGACGCGAAAAGTTTGGTGAATTGCAGAACAATCTGAGCCTGACGCTGGCTACAGCGAGCCAGAGCGACGCAACAGCGATGACGCAGTGGAAGCGCGACGCCATCGAGCTGGGTGACCACCAAGTCGGCCACCGAGGAAACGTCCTTGGATTCCAGGTAATGAGTAACCTCATGCGCGCAGGAGACTATGACGACTCCTTCATGACCGAATACGGCAAGCGTTTGATGGCGACCGAACGGAAATTCACAGACGATGGCCAGCACACTGCCTGGCAGCAGTTGGGCCCCGACCCCTATCTAAACCGGATGGGCGGCGATACGGGATGGGACCCGATGAACGGATACCTGAAGGGACTATCCAACAGCCCGGATGCCGCTACCGAGTTCTTCAACGATAACTTCATCCCGAAGGACGACGATCACAAACACGCTGTCTCCAACTTCAAGTACCTCTTTGAAGAGCGTCACTGGCCCCAGGCAATCGAGAACGATTTCAGCGGCCACGGGAGTGACGACGGGCGAAACAACCTGGCATCGGCTCTGGAGGCCGCGACGACTGGGCATCCCGCGGGGGAAATCCCCACACTCGACACCCCGGCACACGACAAGGAACAGGCCAAACTCTTCAATTCTATAATTTCCTCGGTGGGAGACGATCCGGAACGGATCACCGGTCGCGATTACATGTCTGACAGCATGGGCCAGATCGCTTCCGAATATCTCCCGGACATCAACCGGGCCACCACTGACGTGAGCAGGGATTCGAAAGACTGGGAGCAAATCGAGAAGCTTTACCCGATCGCAGGTGCGGATTCCGGAGTGCACCATCGAGACGTGAGCAAGTTCCTTTTTGCCGTTGGTCAAAATCCAGCAGGGTACGCCGCCGTCGAAGTTGGGCAGGAGGCCTACATGTCCAAACTCATGGCGTATCACCTCGATCCGGACCTCCCAACGGATCAGCGCTTTTCTCAGGATCAGGAGACCACCGTCAAATATATCTCCGAGCGATCCGGTGAGGTGTCGGGTGTTCTAGGCCTCGGACGGCAGGAGGAAATCGCAAAGCCAGCCAGCGAAACGGACAGCGACTACGACTACAGTGTCTCGCAACGGAAGAACTTGATCTCGGGTGGAGTGGGTACGGCCGTTGGTGTGGGAACGTCGTTCGTCGCAACTCCCTGGGTCGGTGCGGTTGCTGGCGGCGCGGCTGGGACAGTCACCAGCGTGGTTTTGGAACATGTCTTCAAGGACGCCGAAGGGCATGCGCTTGAGAACGCCAGCGAAGAAATGGGAAGCCGCTGGCAGGCTGGCCTGACGAGAAACAATGAATACGTAGCCCTGGGTGCGCAAACTGCAGCCGACAGGTATCACTTGGCGAATTCTGACGACATCGGAACGTGGGCTCGAGAAGGTGCCCGCCAGGGCTACATCAACTCCCGTTCTATTTTGCAAGGCCAAGCTCCCGGCAGCACAACCCCTTCTTGAAACCAAATGAGTTGCGAGAGAGCAATGAATGCTACCTTGATCCATCGTCACGGCCATCGGACGGGGGCAGCTATTGCAATATCTGCCCTTCTCGTCGCACTCTCGGGATGCTCCGAGGATGAGCAGAAACGCGAATACACCACCCCACAGTCCCTGTGTGGAACCGCGATCGATGCTGGAGAGCTCTCCAAGTTCCTCCCTCCCGGAAAGAAAATCTCAACGAAGGCAACGGACACTACATCCACAGCCAGTCGATGCTCTGTTTCGGTGGACGGAAAAAGGATCATCTATACCGCCCAAGAGTGGTGGAATGAAATGACGGTACTAGAATTCTCCCAAGGTCTAACCCTCGACAAGTTGGATCACCAGACAGACGACGGACGTTTCGCCTACTCGGGGAATCAAGCTTTCGGTAAAACAGAAGAATGCCGCAATAACCAACGCGATGACCAGGTCCTCTACACTGCTATTCAAGCCGTCGGCTCAAAGCACAGCGACGCGGCAGCCATGAAGAAGCTGATCATCGGCTACACCAAGGCGGTTGAACAATCCAGCGCTTGCCGGTGAGACTGAGACAGCGGGTGCCTGTCACGACATGACAGTGGGGGCTGGCGGGCCGCGCGAACGTCCGACGCACCTGGGCGCTTTCACCCCAACCGCCTGCACTCCCACCGCGCCCACCACGCCCGCTGCGTCGTCCGCATCGAACGGGTCTGACCATGGGCCACAGCGCTCACCATCTACTGGAGAAGGCTCCCCCAGCTCCCCAGCTCCCCGGCGCCCGAGTGAAGCAAGAGTTATGTCGTCAGCGATCCTGAAATCAGTACGCCGCGCATGCCGCTGCGTTCCGGAGAGATCGCCCACCACAGGTGAGAATCTCCTGCGAATCCTCACGGTTGGCAACCTGGTGCAGTGCGTGTGAGTAAGTCGCGCGAGGTGACTGACATCAATGAACGCCGGGCCTACCAACTCGAGCAGCGGGCCTCAGCAGTCACCGCCTGATCGAAAGCGGCGCACCTCGCAAGCGCATGCGACTCCCCTTCCTCCACTAGTGCCTCTTTTCCCGGTTTCTGTCATTTTGCCTCGCATACAGATGGTCTTCACTATTTGAGCGGCGCACGAAGAACCCGCGCTGACGATGGTTCGCCGCCTAGACATCGAGGAAGCGTCAGTTCACGGGAGCACATGGAGTCCGCAATAATCTCGGGTCATGGAGCAACTGCTAGGGATCTTGGCGAAGGTGGTCTTCTTCGCTTTCATTGTCGGGATGTTCACCCTCGTCATCTGGGTGTTCGTGCGTAGCAACAAGGAGGACAAGCGGATCAGGCGTGCCTGGGCGGAACTCCCGCAGGTCGCCGTAGCGCGCGGCTGGACCTATGAACAACGCGCGCGAGGGCAGGCCACTCAATACTGCGGTGTGGGCCCCATGCCTGGCAGCGGTTCGAACCTGAGTGCTTGGCACTACATCACAGGGGAGTTCCGAGGCCACTCCTTCAAGTGTTTCGAGCACCGCTACAACAGTCCCATGTCCGGGAATGCTGGCGAACGCAAGCGGCCCACCATCGAAGCCATTTTCATGATCGCGTTGCCCGGGTCGGGGCAGCCTGTGGAGATTCTTCGGCCGGGCAAGACGGACGTACTGCTCGACCGGAGGCCTCGGATGCAACTCGGCATAACAGAATTCGATGACACCTTCCGGGTCGTCACCACCAAAGACGAGGATTTCGCCCGGGGCATACTGAGCGGTTCCATGACGTCTTTCCTGCTCATGGACCCGCGCAGCAGGAAGTCCCCTCTCCAGCTGCGTGACAACGAATTGTTCACGTGGTACACGGGCACACTGTCTCGGCAGGACCTGGAAGAGAAGCTGAACTACCTGTGCGACGTGCGCGACCAGATTCCCGCACAGGTATGGACGGGCGCCTAACTAATACTCCAGTAGCAGTTCGAAGTTTCCGCTGTTCAGGGGCGGTTTGGGTCAGTGTACTGGGCTGGGCTCCGGCCGGTGTTCTCTATCCCGCGCTGCGCCTCAATCGTGTAAAGCCGCCGTTGGTAATGACACAGGCGAGGGCAATCCCCTGGAGTGATCAACGAGCATGCAGTTGAAACCATCTCGAGCAAGGCTTCCTGCGCATCCGCCAGCGCTTCCAGCGGGTCGAGCCTGGTCGGGAATGTCCTCCTTCAAGGCCCGCCAGAACGCTCTTGTCCAGGCGTCGAACGGACTTCAGGCCGCCGGCACCCCAGTTGGCGTGGATCCGACGGACATGCAGTGTGACGTGACACAGCAGACAGGCGAGGGCTTCGACCACGGTAAGTAGGTGGTGCGACTGCTGGCGGTGCCGCCAGCGCAGTCAGCAGATTGGACCTCGAAGAACTTCTTCAGGATGCGGAAGGCCACGCAAAGGAAAGCGCGGGACCTATTAGGGGGAGAAGTGAGGAAGCGGTCTCAATCAGAACGCGTCATATACCGAGAACGCTGCAGAAGTTGCGGCCAAGGCACACAACGAACTGACCTGCAAGACACAAATATTGACGAGAAGGCACGCGTAGCTGCGCAGCAGGGATTTAGGGATGCCGGCGTCAATGCTGAGTACATGGCACCGCACCTCAAGACCGAAATCTGAGACCCCGCGAGAGGAGATACCCATGTTCGACCCCCGACTCCCCTCAACCATACGACTCGTCCGAGCGTCAGTTACAGTTGCCGTCGCCCTGGCCGGGTCCCTGCTGCTCTCAGCATGCTCGAGCAGCGGCAATGACGAGAAGAACTATTCAGTCCCCGTCGCTCTATGTGATATTTCCTCGGATCCCAAACTTCTAAATCCCTTCCTGCCGGGAGGCGATTCGATCAGCGTAAAGTCGTCGTATCCAAATGGGGGCACGCAGCAATGTGACGTGATAATCGACGGCGATATCGCGGTACGTGAAACCCAGACGTGGTGGAGTGACGGAGAGAGTGCTGCCACTGTCGCGGGTGCGTACGACAGGACTGAGAATAGCCAAGTAACCGACGACGATCGGTATCTCTATTCAGGCACTGGCGGTGTGGGGAAGACCGCGGCATCCTGTAAGTCCGCGAAGCATCCCGATCAGGACCTGTACGGCGTAACCCAGGTGTTCACCCCCGACCGGGTTGATCCTGACACAATGAAGAAGCTGATCATTTCCTTCACTAAGGCACTTGAGAGTTCTAGTGCATGCCGTTGATTACTAAACGTAATTCTTCCGCAGTGCTTAATCGGTGAGTTGTGACAGCATTTCTGGAAAAGTTCACCACTAATTTTGCACAACGCTCCCACCAGGTCCAGGAGGGGAAAACCCCCTCATCAACTTTGAATGACGTCTGAGTCTCCGAGCGAGCCCTCCGTCCACGACCTGATCGCCCTTCGCGCCGCCTAGCCCGCTCGACATCGCCGTCGGCACCCGGACATGCCTCCTGCGAACCTTCACAATTGGCAGGCAGACATACACGTCCTGTCCGTCCCTCGGGGCGGCAGCTGAAGCCGCAGAAGGCTCTGGGCTCCCGACCGCCACCCGACGGCCGGACCCTCGATGAAGAGCAGGAAGTAGGGCCACCCATAGCCTCTGGGCCCGCGGCATCCAGCACATCCTCGCAGCGTTACGCGACCTCCCACCCTCACCAACACCGGGCATTGCAGGCGAAAAACCCGATTGCGCAGCGGCCGGGCCCCGCTGCCTAATCAGGGTCGGTTTACGGCGTCGCTCACGTCCGCCATAGTCTTGTGTCATGGAGCAACTGGTAGGGATTCTGGTGAAGGGGCTGCTCTTCGCTTTCATCGCGGGCATGTTCACCCTCGTCTTCGTGATGTCCAGACGTGGACGAAAGCAAGCGGCGCAGGTCGGGGAGGAGTACGCACAGCTTCCCCGAATGGCTGCGGAACGCGGCTGGGCCTACACGGCGCGTGCGCAGGGGCAGATCGATCAGTACTGCGGCGTAGGGCCCTTCCCCCGCTCCGGCGAGAACCTGCGCGCTTACCACTACACCACGGGACAGTTCCGTGGCCGTTCCTTCAAGTACTTCGAGTACCGATAC
Source organism: Streptomyces sp. NBC_00076 (assembly GCF_045041235.1). Classification (NCBI taxonomy): domain Bacteria; kingdom Bacillati; phylum Actinomycetota; class Actinomycetes; order Kitasatosporales; family Streptomycetaceae; genus Streptomyces; species Streptomyces sp. NBC_00076. Next base: position 7,525,745 of record NZ_CP108242.1, on the reverse strand, counting down.
AACAATCCCATGTCGGGCGGTGAAGTTGCGGAGCGTAAGCAGCTCATCGTCGAATCGGTCTTCGCCGTCACGGCGCCCGGCCCTGGACCGAAGGTGGAGATATACCGCCCGGGCAAGCTGGACGGGATGATGGACCGGAGGACCAAGATTCAGCTCGGAGTACCGGAGTTCGATCAGGAATTCTGCATCGCCACCAAGGACGAGGCGTCTGTTCGCGGCGTTCTGAGTGGTGACCTGGTGCCCTTCCTGCTCTCGGACCCGCGAGCCAAGGATTCCCCGATTGCGTTGCGTGGCGATGACCTGTTCACGTGGTACACCGACACCTTGTCTCCGCAGGCTGTCGAGGAGCGGTTGAACTTCCTGTGCGATGTGCTGGAACGGATTCCGGCACAGGCTTGGACTGCCGCCTGAGTCGGCCGCCCGGGCAAGTCGCCTGAGCAAGCTGAGTGCCCCTCGTCCCGGTACCGAAGGTTCACCGGGACAAGGGGCACTCAGTCGTCCAGGAGGCGCTCAGGCGGGAGTGTCGTCGGCCGGGTGCACCGTCCGGAGGAACTCCTTGAAGTCCCCGATCACGTCGTCGAGTTGGGCCGGCTTCGCGGTGAGGACGAGTTCGATGACCGCACGCTTCGCTGGATTCTTGACGTCCTCCATGCCGAGGTACACCTGGCTCTGGAGCAGCTCCAGAGGTTCTCCCCTCAGAGTGGTGGAGAGACGGAGGTTCTGGACCACCCCGGGTGAGTCCGTCAGGCCCGGGATGTCCGGGGCGCCCACTTCGGACTTCTTGACGACCTCTACGGTCCCTGCCTGTCCCAGCCGCTGCACCGACTCGGCGGCGATATCCCACATGGTGGCGCTGTCGTTCCGCATCCGCCCCGCGATGGTGAGGTTCGCCGTGAACCCCTCGTCGATGGAGGCGGGATGGAGCGCAACGAAGGCGGCACCGGGTGCTCCCACCTCGTCCGGAGGCGCGGCCTGCCAGCCGTCCGGCAGCGAGAACGAGATCTTGACCGGCAACGTGGTAGCCATCGTGAATCCACTTCCTTGATGAGCGTCAGCTCAGACTAGAGCCAGCTGCCGACCGTGTTGTCCCAGCCGTCGCCCACTGCGTCAGCCGCGTCACCGACCGAGTCGACCATCTTTCCGGGATCGACGGTGACGTCGAAGGAGACCTTGCCGCCGACGCCCAGTCCGACTCCGAGATCTCCGCCGATGGTGAACTTGCCGTCCGTCATGCCCAGGTCAGCGGTGGCGGAAGCACCCACGCCCGCCCATGCCTCGCCGCTGACACCGGCACCGACGCCGGCGACGTCACCCGAGACCGACCCGGTGGCCTTGGCTCCGGCGAACGCCTCTGCGCCGGCGTGCAGTCCGTCCTTGCCGACGCCGAGGTTGGCTGAGGCCTCGGCACCCGCGAAGGCCTTCGCCTCGCCCTGGACCGCGGCGACGCCGTATTCCGCGCTGCCGTTCGCCTTGGCCTGTGCCAGATACGCGGTCCCCGACGCGCCGGCCTGCAACCGTCCGTTCGCGACGCTCGCGGCGACGGATCCGTCCACTCCGAGTGCGGAAACCCCTGCGCTGCCTTTCAGGTCGGCGCCGCCCACCTTTCCCTCTCTGGAGACGCCGTCCGACCAGGCGCTGGCGCCGCCCGACCATTCGGCGAGCTTGACGGTCGTGTTGGTCTTGTTGCCCGGTGCGGCGGGGTCTCCCTCGTCGGCCCCCGCGGGTTTGTCCTTGATGAACCAGTTGCCGTTCTCGTCCTTGCCCCACTGCTTGTCCTGGCGCCAGCGGCCTTCCTCGCCGCCCAACCACTTCTGCCGCTCCGCCATCCACCGGGTCTGATTGGTCTTTCCGGCACTGTGATCACTGACCCATTTCTGGGTATCGACGTACTGCCTGGCGTCGGCAAGCCAGCCAGGGCTGTCGGAGGCGCCTCCCGCGAGGTTGTCGAGCTTCTTGGCCAATGCCTTGGCCTCGGGGTCGAGTTGCGCGTGTGCGGCCTTCAGCGTCGCTTCCGCCGCGTCGTGATCCCCGGACTTCCACTGCTCGATCGCTGTCGCGGCCTGCTGCTGCGCCCAGCTCAGAGTGGAGGAATACGAGGAAACCGCGGTGGCGGCCCCCGACATCGCGTCGGCGGCGAGATACCAGTTGCTCTTCTCTTTGGACAGGGTGGGCCAGAATGCGTCACTGGCCTTACCAGTCCATCCCGAAATCCTCAGGTCGCGCAGGCCGTCGCCGACTCCGTCGAATTTGCCCGACCAACTGTTGAGGGTGGTGACCAGCTCCCCCAGTTTTTTGGTGTCGCCCGGGATGAGCTCCTTGGGGTCGGTCGTCGACCCCAATGCGGCTGCCATGGATGAGGATTCCCCGTCTCTAAAACTAACCCAAGTCCGACTTGACCGAATTCACCGCGTCACGAATGGCTTCGTCCGTCGCCGCGAAGTCGGTGTTGGCCGAGTTCAGACCTTCCGCGAGGGTCGCCGCGCAGTCGGAGAGGAACCCGGCCCCCAATTCCCACGTGGCGCAGAATGCCGTCAACGCGTCGGCCGCCGACTGTTCCCCGAGTGAACTGGCCTCCCCGGCCGGATCCTTCAGGTCTACTTTCTCAACTGGTGTGAGACATTCCAGAATGCCCGAAGCGCCCTTCTTGAGGACCCCTGGGCCTACTCCGAGACCGCCCACGGCGAGACCCCCTTTTTCTGTAACTCAGCCTGTGCGCCTACATGTTGGCTGAAAGTCTCCCTGACGCTAGCACCAAGATCACACTAAAAGGGGGCTCGCTCACCGCCCCCTCACGACTCCCGCCAATCAGCTACGCAGCAGCTCAGGACCGCGCCGGGCGGCTTCCCGGTTGGCAACCGTCTTTCCGGCGGGCTCGCCTGCTGCAAGCACCTCCTCCGCGATCGCGAAATGGCCCACCCGGCAGTGAATCAATGCGGAATTAGTGGTGAAGATATTTTGCGGAGATAATGAAGAGGTCATGAAGCTCTATAGGTTGCAAGCCAGGCCCCCATCCAGCAATACGACCTGACTAGTTCCGCCCCGTATGCTTCTGGCGTCTTCTTGTCTTGATCCCAGGAATGGAGCCCTCATGGCCATGGCCCGCTTGTCCGCAGCAACTTGGAGCCTCTCGGCGGTAGCCGTCGGCGTGCTGCTCGTCGGCTGCTCGGCCTCGGTCAGCGCTGACAAGTCCGAGGCGAAGATTTCCAAGGACAAGCTGGCCACCACGGTCGCTGAGAAACTCGCGGCCACGACGGGCCAGCCGAAGCCGGACGTCACCTGCCCCGAGGACCTCGCCGGGAAGGTCGGCACCACCACCCGTTGCACGCTCACGGCGTCCGACGGCAGCACTTTGGGCGTGACCGTCAAGGTTTCCTCTGTCGATGGAGACAACATCAACTTCGACATCAAGGCCGACGACGCGCCTTCCCCGGCTGCGAACTGACAGCTGAGTCTGTCCCGTTCGACCGTCCGACCTACCCGCTCGCGAGTGCAGATCGCTTACGCGTGCTCGTGAGCGGGGCGTGGAGCACACCGGTGACGCCGTAGCACCGGTGACGTCGTCATGGCGTCACCGGCGCTACGGCGTCAGGACGGACACCCCGAGTCAGCACTCCCCCGCCTGACTGGACACCGCGTACGTGTACTTCGGCATCGTCACCGCCGCCTGATCACCCGGCAGGCCCGGTGCGACCGTCTCGACGTCTCCCGAATGGGTGCGCGTGACGCGTACGCAGTAGCTGTTGTTCGCGCCGTTGGCCGTGATGCGGTAGGAGGCCTGGCCGGACAGGGGCGGGCCGGTGAGAGCGGCGTCCGCGCCGTACTGGGGGGCGTCGCCGCCGCCGTGTTCGACGATTTCTTCCTCGATCGTCGTGGCGTATTCATCACCGTCGAACTCGGTGGTCGCGTCCTCGTTCGGGTCGCCATAGGTGAAGCTGCCGTCCAAGGCATCCGTGGCCCCGTTCACCGCGCTGGTCAGCTCGCTGTCGTCCCACGACGCGTCGTCGGAGACCCCGAAGCCCTGGACCGCCATGTAGACGCAGATGCCGGCCAGGGCGACGAAGGTGACGCGGGCGACGGTGAATGCGGAGTCGGGAACTTCCTCGGCCGACGGGTTGACGGCGGCCCGCCAGGCGCGCACCCGCTGCGACCTCACGCAGGCCATGCCGAGGAATACGGCCGCCAGCAGCAGCCCCAGAATGTTCAGCTTGGTCAGCGCGTCCATACGCCGCCCTCCAGCCGCTCACGCCGACCCGGTATTCCACGCGGCACCACCACCGTGACGCCTGGCCTCCGTGCCGCGCCCGCCACGGTCACACCTGGCCCCCGAGCCGCCCCCGCCGCCGTCGGGCATCCCGCACCGCCACCGCCGTACCGCTCAGCCCGGCCACCACGACCAGCCCGCCCACGACGACGTACGTCGCCAGGCGCGTGTTGCGTTCCTCGGCCGTCTCGCCGAAGTGCAGCGGGGTGATGGACGGGGCCTCGGCCCTGGTGACGCCGTCCTCCGGCTTGGGGGACTGGACGGGGTTTTCCGGGTCCACGGCCGTCAGTGCCTTGACGGGGTCGACGACTCCCCAGCCGACGTTGCGGTCGTTGCCGGGGATCGAGCGTTCCGCCGTCTGTTCGATCTGCGCGACGACCTCCTGGGCCGTCCACGTGGGGTACTTGGACTTGAGGAGCGCGGCCACACCCGCCACGTACGGCGCTGAGAAGCTCGTGCCGTTGTCGGAGCAGTGACCGCCGCCGGGAACTGTGGAGATCATGTCGACACCCGGGGCTGCGACTCCCACGAAATCTCCTGACTGGGAGAAGGCGGCCCGCTCGTTGTTGCGGTCGGAGGCCGCGACCGCGAGGACGCCCTTGTACGACGCCGGGTAGGTGATCTGGACCTTGCCGCCCAGTCCGTCGTTGCCCGCCGAGGCGACGACCACGACCTTCTGGCCGAGGGCGTAGTTGACGGCGTCCTCCAGGCGCGAGTCGGGCTTCACGGCGTTGGCCGTGTCCTGGGAGATGTTGATGACGTCGGCGCCCTCGGCGACCGCGTGCTTGATCGCGTCCGCCAGGGAGATGGCCGTCCCGTCGCCCTCCGCGTTGTTCTGCTTGATGGGGATGATCATGGCGTCGGGCGCCAGGCCCACGAAGCCGGTCCCCTTCATCGGGCGGGCCGCGATGATGCCGGCCACCCGTGTGCCGTGGCCGACCGTGTCGGTGGTGCCCTGGCTGTTGCCGCGGTCGATCTTCTCGCCCTTGGAGTTCTTCGGGGGCAGGAGGTTCGCGCCCTTGGACGCCTCGACGGCCTTCGTGAGCTGCCGGTTCTTGACGTCCACGCCGGTGTCGATCACGGCCACCTGGACGTTCTTGCCCCTGGACTGCGCCCAGAGTTCGTCGAGGTTGACGCGTTGCAGTGCCCAGGGGCGGCCCCCGTACGGCTTCGACGGGAACGTGCACTCCTCTTCCGCGCGGGCGGCGGTCGCGGGCAGGGCGACCACCGAGACACTTGCCACGATCGTGGTGGCGGCGGCCAGTGCCGCCGCCCTCCTGCCCTGCCCCCGGATCGCCGACGTCCTTGCGTTCAGCATCGCTTCGTTCTCCTCCGCCCCGCCGCTACGAGCCCTGCGGCAGCCGTGCCGCCGCCTCCGACAGGCGCGGGCCCGTCGGCAGGAACGTCGACCACACTGCGGGGACGGGCGTGGGGGTCACCTTCTCGTAGCCGAGCCGGGTCTGGGCGATCTTGGCTTCCCGCAACTCCTCCTCGCGCTGCTTGGCGGAGCTGCCGACGCCCTCGTCGTCGGTGGCGCGGTCGCTGTTGGACTGCAGGGCGTAGCGCAGGCCCGTGTCGGTGACCAGGAAGACGCCGCCCGCGTTGGTCTCCGTGCCCTGGAACTGGCGGTAGAGCTGACCGGAGCCGGCGGTGACGTAGCCGCTGGAGGAACCCGTGGGCAGTTGGGCGGGGAAGTCCGTGCTCGCCCAGGTGGACAGGGACGTTTTGCCCTTGCCGCCGACCGAGAGCAGGACGTTGCAGACGGTGTTGCGGCCGGAGGTGGCGCTGGTGCCGTCGTTCACCATCTTCGGCGTGAGCGTCGGCCAGGTGTTCGTCGCCGTCTTGAACGGCGTGCTCTCGTCGGCCGCCGCGGGGCCCACCTGCTGCGCCTCACCGGCCTGTCCGACGGCGACGAGGTCGCCGCTGTTGAGCAGCAGGGTGGCGACGAACTCGGAAATCTCGGCCACGTGGCCCGCCTCGACCACGTAGTACTGCATCCGCGAGCCGTTGGGGGCCTTGACGACCTCACCGACCTTGTCGAACTGCTCGGGGAGGCCCGCGTTCGCCACCGCCCCGGGTACGCCGTCGACCGACGGGATGGAGAGCGGGTCGCCCTTGCGCAGGGTGTTCAGCCACTCCTGGGACACCCGCTGCGGCTTCCTTCCCTGGGTGTCGAGGGCCTTGAGCAGCTCGGTGTCGCCGGTGTCCTTGATCTGGTACGCCGTGCCCTTCGCGTCGACCACGTACTGGGTCTTCTCGTCCGGGCCGACGACGTACATCAGATCGCCGCCGGTGAGCTTGTCGCGCCCCTCCGTCTTGCCGAACTCCTTCTTGGCGAAGACGAACGCGGCCTTCTGGATGGCGCGGCCGCCCTCGCCGGGACGCTCGCAGACCGCCCAGCGCTTGGCGGTCTCGGCCTCGTCGGCGGAGGGCAGCCGGTCGGGGGCGTAGGGGATGCCGATCGTGGCGCCGTGCGGCGGCTTGCCGCTGTCCAGGATCTTCTCGTCGACGGTGATGACGTCGGCCTTGCCGGGGTCCAGCAGGAGCTTGGCCGAGGCCATGTTGAGGACCGGGTGCAGCTGCTTCTGTTTGCCCGTCTTCAGCACCACGTACCGGGTGGTCGAGTCGCTCGCGACGATGACGTGCTCTTCAGGGGTGTCCCAGCCCTTGGGCGCGGTCGGACTGAACATGCCGATGCCGCCGAACACCGCGAGGATCACCACGCCGACGATGGTGCCCGGCAGCAGTGCCTTCAGCGGCTTGGGTGCGCCTTCCTCCGAGCCCGTCGGAGAGGGCTGCAGAAAGGATGCGAGCGTACGGCGCTTCGCGAAGGTGTAGGCGTTGAGTTCGTCCCGCCGTGATGCCATCTGTGTCCGCTCTCTCCCCGTGCGGAGCCGTGGGGGACCTGTGAAGGTTCGACCCCGTCCTCTGTTGCCTCTGATGCCTGGGCTGTCAGAGCCGCCCCCTACTATGCCTGTTGCGTGACCGTGCTGGTGGCACGGGTAGGGTGCTCAGGCCTGGAAGGGGCCGAAGGGCACGGGTTTTAGGGAGAGTTCGGGGGTTTTGGAGTGATGGCTTCCGCAACGCGGGCCCGGTCGCGATCGCAATCGGGGTCGAGATCGAATCGCGCGCGCCGGTCGGGTTCCCCCGGCCCGTCCTCGCCCCAGCCCCCGACGGCACGGTCGGGCGCGACCCACGCCGCCTCCGCCGCGTACCAGGGGTCCGTCGCTCCGCACCTCAAGTCGCGCTCGGGGCGCGGTGGTTCGTTCACGGTGCAGCGACTGGTCATGCTGGAGCTGGCGGCGGCCCTCGTCGCTGTCGGGTGGCTCATCGGCCCGGTCGCGCTGGTGCCGACCGGCTTGGTCGCCGCGGCCCTCGTGGTGCTCGCTCTCGTACGACGCCGTGGGCTCTCCCTGCCCGAGTGGCTGGGCGCCCTGCTGGCGCTGCGGGCCCGTACCCGCAGGGCCGCGAACACACCGCTCCCGCCGGGCACCGACTCCGGCCTGGCGCCCGTCGTGGAATGCGACCCGAACCTGAGGACTTACAGCCACAGCCGTGGCGACGACCGCGATCAGCGACGGCCGGTGGGCATGGTGGGCGACGGGGGCTTTCTCACCGCGCTGCTCCAGGTGGAGTCGGACGCCGGTGCCTTGCGCGCGGAGCGCAGTCGTCGGCCGCTGCCCGTCGCGCTCGTGCAGGACGCGCTCGACGTCGACGGGATCCTTCTGGAGTCGGCGCAGATCGTGGTGCACACCCAGCCGGCGCCCGCGCTGCATCTGCCCCAGCAGTCCGTCGTGGTGAGCAACTACGCCCCGCTGCAGGCCCAGACGGGTTCTCCCTCGGTGCGCATCATGTGGATCGCGCTGAAGCTGGACCCCGAGTTGTGCCCGGAGGCGGTGGCCGCCCGCGGGGGTGGCCTGCTGGGCGCGCAGAAGTGTCTGGTGCGGTCGGCGGAGCATCTGGCCAGCCGGCTGACCGGCGCCGGGTTCCTCGCCAACATCCTCACGGAGGAGGAGGTGACGGCCGCGATCGCCACCTCCGCGTGCGCCAACCCGATGGTGACCGCGCAGGCCGCCCAGGCCGGGCGGGGCGAGGTGCCGCAGCGGCGGACCGAGGAGACCAGCCGTAGCTGGCGCTGCGACAACCGGCGGCACACCACGTACTGGGTGCGGCGCTGGCCTCAGCTGGGCGATTCAGGTACGTCACTGGCGCAGTTGGTGGCTCAGCTCACCGCCGTTCCCGCGCTGGCGACGACCTTCAGCCTGACCCTCGCCCGGGGGGACCGGAAGGACGTGTCCGTCGCCGGTCACCTCCGGATCACCGGCCGCAGCAACCAGGAACTGACGAACGCGCGACGCGATCTGGAACAGGCGGCGCGGCAGGTGCGGACCGGGCTGGCCCGACTGGACCGTGAACAACTTCCCGGCGTTCTCGCCACCTTGCCGCTCGGAGGTGCCCGCTGATGGCCATGACGACGTCGACGCAGTCGTCCTCGTCCGAGGGCGGGGCCGCTTTCAGGGAGCGGCTGCGTACCGGGTTCGGGCTGATCGGCCCCCGGCATCCGCGGCACACGCTGCCCGTGGAGCAGATGAGCGCGCTCTCCCTGCCCCTCGGGGACGACGGTGTGGTGGCGGGCGTGAACGCCGAGGGCCAGCCCGCGGTGCTCGGCGTCAACCGCCCCACGCCGTACGACATCCTCCTCATCGGCGGTCTGTGGACGGCCCAGGTACTGGCGCTGCGTGCGGCGGCGACGGGTGCCCGAGTGGCCGTGGAGACGGGTCGGCCGCAGGCCTGGATGCCGATGGTGCACGCCATGGGTGGCGGGCAGAACGGCCTGGCCGTGTACGAGGTCGGCCGGGTGCCCCCGCAGGGTGCGTCGGCCGGCACGCCCGTGCTGGTGGTGCGTGACTGCGGTATGCGCCCGCCGCGCGGACGCGTGGTGTCGGCGCCCTGGCAGGCCGTGCTCACGCTGCTTCCGTATCTGAGCCCGGTCGCGCCACGCCTGCTGCGCCAGGCGCGTCTGGTCGGCGTGCAGCGGGTGTCGCCGGACGAGGCCGCGGAGATCGGACGGGTGATAGGGCTGCCCCGCCCCGAGATCGAGTCGTTGCCCACCCTGCAGGACGGTCTCACCCTGTGGTGCACGGAGCGGGACCGGCAGTATGTGCTGACGCAGGCGACGGACGCCGAGACCGGACTGCTGGGCGTGGCCCGCCGCATGGACTGAATCGGCCGAGTGGCCGCGTCGGTTGGACGGGCCGCGCTGGCTGAGGCGGCTCTTTGGGGGAAGCCCGGCATGGGAGCTGCCCGGTTCCTCAGGGCGGGCCGCGCATGTCCGAGGGGCGCGCCAGGCAGGTCCGAGCGGCGCGCCAAGTCCTTCGCGGGTCGTCTTGTCTGAGGCGCACCACGCATCTCCGAGAGCGCGCCACGTCCTTCCGGGCGGGTCGTCTTGTCTGCGGGTGCGCCACGCTTTTGCATGCGGGCTGTCTCGTCTGAGGGGTGCCGGACGCTTTTGCATGCGGACCGTGATGTCCGAGCGTGCGATTCAAGCCGGGCTGTCAGGTCCCACGAGTACACATCCGACCTGGCTGTCATGTCCAACTTGGTGGGTTCTCGCAGACATTGGGGCACTTTGAGGAATCCCGCCGGGTGGGCGGGCCTGCCGGGCACGCGGTTTTGATGATTAGGCTGGGGCAGAGCACGTCGCGAGTACCCGCGAGCGGGCGATGCGGGCTCTGCGACGACAGGCCCGGGGCCCGAAGGGGGATGGCCCGGCGAATCGGACGACAGTAACGGTCGCCCCAGCACGGCATGAGGGTGCTCGACCACACCAGGAGGAACTGTGAACAGCGATCGGGACGGGATCCGCGGGGGCTGGGACACACCCGACGACGACCAGACCGACGCGGAGTCCGCCATCGAGATGACGGGCGAGTTCACGATCGACTACGCCCCGCCGGCCTGGTACACGCAGAACGCCTCGGGGGCGTCGAACACGGCCCCCCAGGCTCCGCCGCCCGCCGCGCCACCGGCCCCGGCGGGCGGTCACGCCACGCCTCCCCCGCCGGTCGGGCCCCCCGTGGCCGTACCGCATCTGCCGCCCGACGGCGCTTTCCAGCCCGGCTGGACGCCGACGCCCGCTCCCGTGGCGCCCGAGGAGGAAGCCGAGGACGGCGACCTCGTCAGCGGTGCCACCATGCGGATCTCGGCCTCCTCGCTGAAGCGTGAGATCGCCGAGCGTGATTCCGCGGCGAACACCGACGCCCCTTCGGGCGACGGCACCGCCACGCCCGCTGCCGGGACCCACCCACAGACCGGAGGGCACCCCGCGGGCACCGACCCTGCGGGCGCGCACTCCGCCACTCAAGAACCCGAGTCCGGCGCGGGGATGCCGACCGCGTTCTCGTCCGGCGCTCCGATGCCTCTCCCTACGAACGGCGGGGCCGCGGCGCAGACCGGCGCCGGTGACGCAGAGACCGGTTCCGAGCGCGTCGCGGGAGAGGCCGGTGCGGAAGGCACCGCGGCTCCCGCGGGCGACCTCAGCGCTGCCGACGACGCCCAGGGCCCCGGCGCCGGGGACGCGTCGTCCCCCGCGGACCCGACGGGCACACCGGAGGTGTCCGAGAGCGCCGACGCCTCCCAGGAAGCCCAGAGCACCCAGCCCTCCGGCGACACATCCGGTACGTCCGACTCGGCCGCCTCGTCCGCCGGGGCTCCGGGCTCCCCCGCACCGGACAACGCCGCCCCGGAGGGCACCCCGGACGACGCCGGTGCCCAGAGCACCGAGGCGCCCGGAGCCACCGGCGTGGCCTCTGAGGACCCCGCGCAGCCCGCGAGCCCGGTCGCTCAGAGCTCCGCGCAGCCCGTAGGGCTCCCCGCTCCCGAGCCGGACGCCCCGGCCGCCTGGACTCCCCCGCCGGCACCGCAGAGCGGAGTCCCGCCGCTGCCGCCGTCCTACGAGCCCGCGGCGCCGGCCCCCGCGGCGCAGTGGCCGGCACAGTCCCAGCCGGAGGCTCCGGTCGCCCCGCAGCCCGACCCGGGCCAGGCCCAGCCGGGCGGATACGGCTTCCCGCCGCCGCCTCAGCAGCAGACGCCCCAACAGCAGCCGTTCCAGCCGCAGGCCCCGCAGCCCGCGCCGGCCTCCTGGAACGCCCCCGCGGCACAGCCCGCCCCGCAGGCGCCGCCCGGCTACGGCTTCCCGCAGCCCGGCAGCGACAATTCCCCGTCGCCCGCGGCCCCCCAGCCCACCCCTCCGGCTCCTCCGCAGGGCGGCTACGGCTTCCCGCCGCCCCCCGCCCCGGCGCCGAACCCCCAGGGCGGCTACGGCTTCCCGCCGCCGCCCGCGCAACCGCAGCCCGGCCCGCAGCAGTCTGGGTACGGCTTCCCCCAGTACCCTGCACCGCCCGCCCCGGCCACGCCGAACCCGCCCAACCCCCCTGCCCAGCCAGGCGGATACGGCTTCCCGCCGCCGCCCACGCAGCAGGGCCAGCCGGGCCAGCCGCAGCCGGACGCGGCGCAGCCCGGTCAGCCGGGTCAGCCACAGCAGCCCCAGCCCGGCCCCCACGGGCAGCAGCCCCAGGGGCAGCAGCCCCAGCCGCCCGTCGACCCCCGCACCGGTGCCGCCTGGCCGCAGCCGATGCAGCACGACCAGCGACCGGCGACCCATTCCGGTGCCGCGCCGCTCGGTTACACCGCGGCCGTGGAGCTGTCCTCGGACCGACTGCTCAACAGCAAGAGGCAGAAGGCGAAGAGCAGCCGTCCGGCGGCCGGCGGCGGCCGGTTCAAGCTGGGCGGGAAGAAGGAAGAGGCCGAGCGGCAGCGGAAGTTGGACCTCATCCGCACCCCGGTGCTGTCCTGCTACCGGATCGCCGTGATCAGCCTCAAGGGCGGCGTGGGCAAGACCACGACCACCACCGCCCTGGGCTCCACCCTCGCCACCGAGCGGCAGGACAAGATCCTCGCGATCGACGCCAACCCGGACGCCGGTACGCTCGGCCGCCGCGTGCGCCGGGAGACCGGGGCCACCATCCGCGACCTCGTCCAGGCGATCCCGTACCTCAACTCGTACATGGACATCCGGCGGTTCACCTCCCAGTCGCCCTCCGGCCTGGAGATCATCGCCAACGACGTCGACCCCGCGGTGTCGACCACGTTCAACGACGAGGACTACCGGCGCGCGATCGACGTGCTGGGCAAGCAGTACCCGGTCATCCTGACCGACTCCGGTACCGGCCTGCTGTACAGCGCCATGCGCGGTGTGCTGGACCTCGCCGACCAGCTGATCATCATCTCGACGCCGTCCGTGGACGGTGCGAGCAGCGCGAGTACGACACTGGACTGGCTCTCCGCGCACGGGTACGCCGACCTGGTCTCCCGGTCCCTCACCGTCATCTCCGGTGTTCGTGAGACCGGCAAGATGATCAAGGTCGAGGACATCGTGGCGCACTTCGAGACCCGGTGCCGGGGCGTGATCGTGGTGCCCTTCGACGAGCACCTCGCCGCCGGCGCCGAGGTCGACCTCGACATGATGCGGCCGAAGGTGCGGGAGGCGTACTTCAACCTCGCCGCAATGGTCGCCGAGGACCTGGTACGCCATCAGCAGGCGCACGGTCTGTGGACGAGCGACGGCAATCCGCCGCCGGTGGCCGCGCCGCCGATGCCGGGTCACCAGGGCCAGGGACAGCCGTACCCGGGACAGCCGGTTCCGGGACAGCAGGCCCCCGGCCAGCCGGGTCCGTACCCGCAGCAGCCGCAGCCGGGACAACCGGGCCAGCCGGGACCGGGACAGTTCGCGCCCGGCCAGCCCTACCCTCAGCCGGGCCAGCCGGGTCACCCGGGACAACCACCGGCCCACCCCGGGCACCCCGGGCAGCCCGGCCAGCGGGATCCGTACCCGCAGTCCGGTCCCCAGCCGTACCCCCCACAGCAGGGGCAGCCCGGCCAGGCGTACGGCTACCCGCAGCCGGACGGGCAGACCCCGCCCCCTCCCCCGCCGCCACAGCAGTAGGCCGCACGGCATGAGCGAAGGGCGGCCGGTGCCCGAGGCACCGGCCGCCCTTCGCTGTCATACGGAGACGGGGCTGGAGAACCAGAGAAGGCGATCAGGACGGAGACAGAGCCGGAGACAGAGAGGGAAGCGAAGGCCTCCTACTCGGCCGCAGCCCCCGCCACCAGCTCCCTGCAGCGCTTGACGTCCTCGGCCATCTGCTCCAGCAACGCGTCCAGCGTGTCGAACTTGGCCTGGCCGCGTACGAACGCCAGGAAGTCGACGGCGACGTGCAGCCCGTACAGGTCGAGTCCCACGCGGTCGATGGCGTACGCCTCCACCGTGCGCTCGGTTCCGTCGAACTGCGGGTTCGTGCCGACGGAGATCGCCGCCGGCATCGCCTCACCGTTCACGTGCAGCCAGCCCGCGTAGACGCCGTCGGCGGGGATCGCGGTGTGCGGGAGGGTCTCGACGTTCGCGGTCGGGAAACCGAGCTCGCGGCCACGCTGGGCGCCGCGGACGACCACGCCCTCCACGCGGTGCGGGCGGCCCAGGATCTCCGCGGCGCCCTCGAGGTCACCCTCGGCGACCAGGCGCCGGGTCAGGGTCGAGGAGAACGGCTCGCCGCCGCCCGCCTCGCCCCGGACGTACAGATCGACGATCTCGACCTCGAAGTCATAGACCTTGCCCTGCCCGACGAGGAACTCCACGTTCCCCGCGGCCTTGTGGCCGAAGCGGAAGTTGGGGCCCTCGACGACCGCCTTCGCGCGCAGCTTGTCGACGAGGACCTTGACGACGAACTCGGCGGGCGAGAGCTTCGAGAACTCCGTCGTGAACGGGAGGATCAGAAGGGCGTCCACGCCCAGGTCGGCCATGAGTTCGGCGCGGCGGTGGTGCGGGGCCAGCAGCGGTGGGTGGCTGCCCGGGCGGACGACCTCGCTGGGGTGCGGGTCGAAGGTGACGACGACGGAGGGAACGCCCAGCTCACGGGCGCGTTCCACGGCATGCCGGATGATCAGCTGGTGTCCGCGGTGAACTCCGTCGTAGGACCCGATGGTGACGACGCTGCGCCCCCAGTCCTGGGGGATGTCCTCCAAGCCACGCCAGCGCTGCACTGTGACCGCTCCTCGTCGCATCCTCGCCGAACCTGTGTCCGTCGCTCTGCCTCGTACGCAGGTCTAAGGGTGCCATGCCGCGCGCCCCGGCCCGGCATCGGCATGGGCATCGGCACGGGGGCTGTGACCCGGCGCACGCGCTCCAGCCACCCGGGCACACCCACACGAGTCGTCCAGACGCACGCACCCCAGCCACACGGGCGCACCGAAACCCGTCACGTCGACGCACACCCGGCCTTCACGTCAACGCCCGCACCCCCGTCACGCCGACACGGGCACATCCGCCAGGTGCTCGATCGTCCGGCGGGCGCTGGGCCCCACCACCGCCGCCCACTCCTGTGGCGCGTCCGTCAGCCAACCGGCCAGCAGCGCGGCGAATCCGGGAACCTGCCGCCCCAGGTCGACGAGGCTCCGGTCGAAGCAGGTCGCGCCCTGTGGGGTGCGGAGCAGGAGGAGACCGGTGCGGTGGACCAGGCCGCGGGCGACCACCGGGTCGTCGTCGCGGAAGGCTGCCGCGCGCACCACGGCGAGCAGGACGGACGGGTCGTGTTCGTGGGTCAGGAGGAGCTCGAGGAGTTCCTGGCGAAGGGGCCGGGAGTCGGGCGTACCGGAGGCGGCGAGTACGCCGGCGAGCGCCGCCCGCAGCTGCTCCGGTCCGCCGTCCAGGAGACCGGCGACCAGTGGACGGAGGACCGCGCGGGCGGTGGGCCCTTGGTCCAGGCGACGGTCGACGTGCCCGGCCAGGTGCACGGCGGTCTCCGGGCGCCGCTCCACCGCCTCGCGCGCCAGGGCGACGACCCGGCGGGCGAGGGCGGGCGTGGTGGCGTCGGCGAGGGCGCGCAGCGCCTCCCCGGCGTCCGGGCGGCCCAGCCGCGCGCGGAAGGCGTCGAGGACCGGCTCGGGGTGGGTCGCGAGGGCGGGGACGAGGGCGCCCGGCGGGAGGTTCGGGTCGCCGGCCACGAAGTGCCTGAGCGCCTGCGGGAGATGGTGAGCCCGGGTGCGCGGATCCCGGAGCAGCAGGGTCAGCGCACCGCCGTGCGCCGTGCGGTCGTCGGAGCGGGCGAGCAGGGCGAGGGCGGCGTGGCGCAGCAGTTCACGGTCGGCGGCGGTACGTACGTGCGGAGCGACCCGCAGCCCGTACGCCACCGCCGCGACCCGACGTGCTGGCCACCCGTCGCGGGCCCACCGGTCGACGGCCCGGCAGACCGCCGACGGCTCGTCCTCCGCCAGTACGGCGAGCAGTTCGTCGGCCCGTCCGTGCGCGCAGGCCACGAGCAGCTCCGTGAGGTCGTCCAGCGCGTGGTGCCGGTGGGTGTGCAGCAGGGCCTGCGCGGCCTCCGCGACGGTCGCGTGCGGGGTGGCGGGCAGCGGTCGTTCGTCGTCGAACCAGCCGATGAGGTGCGTCTGTACGACGGTGGGGTCCGCGGTGAGCAGCCTGGCGACGGCGTCGAGGAATCGTGGCCCGCCCCCGTGCGGAGGGCCGTCGGCCAGGACGAGACGGCGCAGGAGGTCCAGGCGGGTGTCCTGCGGGAGCGGCAGGGCGATCCAGAAGTCGGGCCCGAGTTCCGCGGGCAGCGGCCGTCCCTGTTGCTGCCGGCTCACGATCCGGTCGGTGAGCAGGCGCAGGACGGGTGTGTACGGGGTGGCGTCCGGGACGCGTCGCAGGACCTCGGCGAGGAGGCGGGCGGCCCACCAGGAGAACGGGTCGGCGTCGAGCGCGTGGGTCAACTCCTCCAGGCGACGGGAGAGTTGGGGGACGCCGTGCTGCCGGGCCAGAAGCAGCAGGGCCTGGATGACGGGTCCGATGCGGTGGTGCGGTACGGGCGCTGCGGGTGCCGTGCCGGGCGGGTCGGAGCGGCGGCTGTGGACCAGGGCGCGCAGGGCCTCGTCCAGGTCGAGGTGCGTGCCCTGGAGCCAGTCGGCGAGTTCCTCGTGGGCGAAGCGGTAGCCGGTGCCGGCGGGGACGAGGAGGCCCTCGGTGAGGACGGCGGACGCCCAGCCGGTGCCACCGCCGAGCCGCGCGGGGGCCTGACCCCACGGGAACACCGCCTCGAACGACTCCCGGTCCAGTTCGCCCCGGCGGGAGCCGAGGCTGCGGCGGGCGGCCTCGTGCACCTGCCCGGAGACCTTGGCGGCGAGCCGGCGCACGGCGGAGCCGCGCAGCCCGCGTGCGGCGGCCAGGCGGACGGCGACGCGGAGGCACATCAGGTCGAGGTAGGCCGAGAACACGTCGTCTCTGTCGACGTGGGGGTGTGCCTGAGGCGCGTCCGGGAGGGCGGCGTGGATCTCCGAGAGGAGCCGGAGGGTGAGGGGGTGACGGGCGTCGGGATCCGCGAGGGCGTTGTCGGGGACGCGGTAGCGCGCGCGTGCTTGGCGGGCCTCGTCCTCGCGCAGGTCCCCCAGGTGCACACCGGGAGGGAGGAGCCGCAGGGTGGCCTCGCCCCCGCCGCCGCTTCGGCCCATGCCACCTCTGGGCGAAGTCCCGCCCTCGCCGTCCCGGTCCCCACCGTCCCCACGCCTGCCACGCCGGCCCATGCCGTCCCTGGGGTCGTACAGCATCTCCGCCGGGAACCCCGCCCCCGCTTCCTCCCAGTACTCTCCTCGGCACGCCATCACCAGCCGTGCGCCCGTCTGCCGCAGCCATGTCGCCGTGCCGGCGGTCCACTCGGGAAGCCGCCGGGCCAGGACCCGCGGCATGTCCTCGGGGCCGTCGAGGAGGAGCAGGAGGGGGCGTCCGGCGGTGTGCGAGAGGCGGGCGAGACGGTCCGGGGTGAGGTCACCGAGGTCGGTGGCGAGGGCGGACCGTGCTGCCGCGACGATCCGGGCGGCCCGGGTCAGCGCCCGGCGCGCGGCGTCCTCGACCGAGTGGTCCCCGTCCTCGAGATCGGCCCCGCGCAGCCACAGTGTGGGGGCCGGTTCCGCACACCGGTGGCGCCGGTCGGCCAGGGCCGCGAGTTCCGTCGTACGGCCGCTCCCGGGGTCCCCGACGAGCCCGAGAACGGTGGTCGGCCCCTGGGCGAACGCGGCGAACTCCGCGGCCGTGGCGGCCCGTTCGACGGCCTCCGCCACCCGCTGCGGCCCGTCCTGCGCCACAGAGGTGACCGTCAGTTCCAGTACGCCCGCGAGGTTGAGGTCGGCGCCGTAGGCGGGGACGGTGCTCGCGTTCTCGGCGAGCAGGGCGGCGAGGGGACCGTCGGGGGCCGGGCGCAGCGGGACCGCGAAGCCGGCGTCCCGGTGGCCGCTGCGCAGGGCCGTGCCGAGGACGCCGATCACCGCGCCGGTCCCGGCGTCGAGCACCGGGCCGCCGGAGGCCCCGCCGCCGGGCCGCAACGCGTCCCGTCCGGCCGTGCCGATCGCCAACTCCAGTACACCGTCGAGGAGATGCGAGCGGTCCGTGGCCGCGTACGTCACACCGGCGGCTCCCAGCACCCGCGCCTCGCGCCAGCACCCGGCCGGGATCCGCACATACGCGCCGGTCTCGACCCGGTCCCGCACGGTCACGGGGAGCGGGGCCACGCCGAGGCCCTCGGTGCGTACGAGGGCCAGGCCCAGCTCGGGCAACGGGGTCACCGCGTCGGCGGTCACGACGCACCTGCGGTCCCCGGGGGCGTGCAGCGCGAGCCGGGGCAGGCCGTCGACGGTCTCGTGGCTGGTGACGACCATGCCGTGGTGGTCGGCCAGGAAACCGGTGCCCCGAGGGCGCCCGGCGGGGTCGTGGATGCGCACGAGCGCCTCGTCGCACCCGCCGCGCGCGTCCTGGGAGCCGTCCGCCGGTCGGGGCGGGAGGGCGGTGTCGTCGGGCCCAGGCGGCCGTGCGGTGTCGTCGGCGTCCCCGGCCGGCGGACTGAGTCCCGCCATGGTTGAACCTCCCCGCCGTACGCGTGTGCGTGTCTTCCGTACGCACGCACGTGCCTGTTTTCGACGGTAGGTGTGAGGTGATCAGCGGGACAGATCCTCTGGCGAACGCGCCCCCTTCCGCTCCCCCGCTTCACTCCGAGCGCCTGCCCGGACGGGTGAATGGACGGGGGCAACTGGACACCCTAGGGGTGGGGGAACCGAGGGGGACCGTGGAGCGGCGTCAGTGACGACCCCGTGATTGCCGCTCCACGGGCGGAGGACCGGCCCTGCGTACGTCAGCCGAAGACGGCCAGGCTCTTGGCCTTGCCCTTCTGCTCCTCGACGAGGGCGAGGAAGACGCCCTCGGGGTCGAAGACGGCCACGGCACCCCGGCCCGCGTACTCGTCGGGCATGTCGAGCCGTACGCCGTTCGTCAGCAGCCGGGCGCGCCGGGCGTCCACGTCCCAGCGCGGGAACGCGGCCGTGGCGGCGTCGGAGATCGGCATCACCGTCAGCTCCTGCTGGAGCTGGTCGAGAGTCCGGGCGGAGTCGAGCTTGTACGGACCCACGCGGGTCCGGCGCAGCGCCGTGAGGTGACCGCCGACGCCGAGGTCGGCACCGAGATCACGGGCCAGGGCCCGGATGTAGGTGCCGGACGAGCAGACCACCGACACCACCAGGTCGAGGACAGGGGTGCCGTCCTCGGCGACGGCCTCCCGGACGTCGTACACCGCGAAGGACGAGACGGTGACCGGCCGGGCCGGGATGTCGAACTCCTCGCCCTCACGCGCCCGTTTGTAGGAGCGGACGCCGTCGATCTTGATGGCGCTGACCTTGGACGGCACTTGCATGATGTCGCCGCTCAGCTTGGCGATCCCCGCGTCGACGGCGTCGCGGGTGACCTTCGAGGCGTCGACCGACCTCGTGATCTCGCCCTCGGCGTCGTCGGTGAGGGTGGTCTGCCCCAGGCGGATCGTGCCCAGGTACTCCTTCTCGGTGAGCGCGAGATGCCCGAGGAGCTTGGTCGCCCTCTCGACGCCGAGTACGAGAACGCCGGTCGCCATCGGGTCGAGCGTGCCGGCATGCCCGACGCGCCGCGTCCTCGCGATCCCGCGCATCTTGGCGACGACGTCGTGCGAAGTGAAGCCCGACGGCTTGTCGACGATGACAAGGCCGTCGGGCGTCTGGTTCTTCTGGGTCATTCGGCGGTGTCGTCCTCGTCTTCACCCGGCTTCTTGTACGGGTCCGCGTCACCGGCGTAGTGGGCACCGGCGGAGACCTCGCGCACCTTCTCGTCGGACTGACGCGCCCGGTCGAGGAGGTCCTCGATGGTCTTGGCGGTGTCGGGCAGTGCGTCCGCCACGAAGGTCAGCGTCGGCGTGAACTTCACGCCCGCCGCGGCGCCGACCGCGGAGCGGAGCACGCCCTTGGCGCTCTCGAGTCCGGCAGCCGCGGCCGCCCGCTCCTCGTCGTCGCCGTACACCGTGTAGAAGACGGTCGCCTCCCGCAGGTCACCCGTGACCCGGGTGTCCGTGATGGTGACGTGGGAGCCGAGCCGCGGGTCCTTGATCCCGCGCTGCAGCTTCTGGGCCACCACCTCTCGGATGAGGTCCGCCAGCCTCTTAGCCCGCGCGTTGTCGGCCACTGGTCGTCTCCCGTTCTTCCTGTTCCACGTTCAAAAAATCTGGTCGCCCGAAAAAGCTAGTCGTCGTCGCCGTGCAAGCGCCGTCTCACCGACAGCAGCTCCACCTCGGGCCGCCCGGCCACCAGCCGCTCGCACTGGTCCAGTACCTCCGTGACGTGCCCCACGTCACCGGACACCGTCGCGAGTCCGATGCCGGACCGCCGGTACAGGTCCAGGTGGTCCACCTCGGCCGCGCTCACCGCGTACTTGCGCCGGAGCTCGGCGACGATCGGGCGGACGACGGAGCGCTTCTCCTTCAACGACCGTACGTCGCCGAGGAGGAGGTCGAAGGACAGAGTCCCCACATACATGTGTGTAACCGGTTCACCCGCCGGTCCGGGATCGATGGCCCCGCCATCCATGTGGCAGGGACATCAGAACCGTACAACGAACGGCCGGGGCCGGTCGACGGAAATAATCTCCGTCGACCGGCCCCGGACCGGACCGTCTCGGAAGTCCGAGCGCTTACACGCGCGGCTTCTCCCGCATCTCGTACGTCGCGATGACGTCGTCGATCTTGATGTCGTTGAAGTTTCCGAGGTTGATACCGCCCTCGAAGCCTTCGCGGATCTCGGTGACGTCGTCCTTGAAGCGACGCAGACCGGAGATGTTGAGGCTCTCCGCGATGACCTTGCCGTCGCGGACGAGGCGCGCCTTGGTGTTGCGCTTGACCTCGCCCGAGCGGACCAGGACACCGGCGATGTTGCCCAGCTTGGACGACTTGAAGACCTCGCGGATCTCCGCCGTGCCGAGCTCGACCTCCTCGTACTCCGGCTTGAGCATGCCCTTGAGGGCCGCCTCGATCTCCTCGATGGCCTGGTAGATCACCGAGTAGTAGCGGACGTCGACGCCCTCGCGGTCCGCCATCTGCGCCGCGCGGCCCGCAGCGCGGACGTTGAAGCCGATGACGATGGCGTCGGAGCCGGTCGCCAGGTCGATGTCCGACTCGGTGACCGCACCCACACCGCGGTGCAGGACGCGGATGTCGACCTCTTCGCCGACGTCGAGCTGGAGCAGCGAGGACTCGAGAGCCTCCACCGAACCGGACGCGTCGCCCTTGATGATGAGGTTGAGTTCCTGCACCAGACCGGCCTTGAGGGCCTCGTCCAGGTTCTCCAGGGAGAACCGGACACCCCGGCGGGCGAAGTTGGCGTTCCGCTCACGAGCGGCACGCTTCTCGGCGATCTGACGCGCCGTGCGGTCCTCGTCGACAACCAGGAAGTTGTCGCCGGCGCCCGGGACGTTGGTGAGACCGAGGACGAGGACCGGGGTCGAGGGACCCGCCTCTTCCACGTTCTCGCCCTTGTCGTCGAGCATCGCGCGGACACGGCCGTACGCGTCGCCGACCACCATGGTGTCGCCGACCCGCAGGGTGCCTCGCTGCACCAGGACGGTCGCGACGGCACCGCGGCCACGGTCGAGGTGGGACTCGATCGCAATACCCTGCGCGTCCTGCTCCGGGTTGGCCCGCAGGTCGAGCGAGGCGTCCGCGGTGAGGACCACGGCCTCCAGCAGGCTCTCGATGTTGAGGCCCTGCTTGGCGGAGATGTCGACGAACATGGTGTCGCCGCCGTACTCCTCGGCCACGAGGCCGTACTCGGTCAGCTGACCGCGCACCTTGGTCGGGTCGGCACCCTCGACGTCGATCTTGTTGACCGCGACGACGATCGGGACGTCGGCCGCCTTGGCGTGGTTGAGCGCCTCGACCGTCTGCGGCATGACGCCGTCGTTGGCCGCGACGACCAGGATCGCGATGTCGGTCGACTTCGCACCACGGGCACGCATGGCGGTGAACGCCTCGTGACCCGGGGTGTCGATGAAGGTGATCCTGCGCTCTTCTTCGTTGACCTGGGTGGCGACCTGGTACGCACCGATGTGCTGCGTGATACCGCCGGCCTCGCCCGCGACGACGTTCGTCTTGCGGATGGTGTCCAGCAGTCGGGTCTTACCGTGGTCGACGTGACCCATGACGGTCACGACCGGCGGACGCGGCATGAGGAATTCCTCGCCGCCCTCGTCCTCGCCGAACTCGATGTCGAAGGACTCGAGCAGCTCGCGGTCCTCCTCCTCGGGGCTGACGATCTCGAGGATGTAGTTCATCTCATCCGCGAGGAGCTTCAGCGTCTCGTCGGAGACGGACTGCGTGGCAGTGACCATCTCGCCGAGGTTCATCATCACGGCGACGAGCGACGCCGGGTTGGCGTTGATCTTCTCCGCGAAGTCGGTGAGGGACGCACCGCGCGACAGGCGGACGGACTGTCCGTTGCCGCGAGGCAGCATCACGCCGCCGACCGACGGGGCCTGCATGGCCTCGTACTCCTGGCGCCTCTGCCGCTTCGACTTGCGACCGCGACGCGCGGGACCGCCGGGACGACCGAAGGCGCCCTGCGTGCCACCACGACCGCCCGGACCACCGGGACGACCACCGAAGCCGGGACGACCGCCGCCACCGCCACCGGGACGACCGGCGAAACCGCCGCCACCGCCACCGGGACCGCCGGGACGACCGGCGAAGCCGCCGCCACCGCCACCGGGACCGGCCGGACGACCGGCGAAGCCGCCGCCACCCGGACGACCGCCACCGCCGCCGCCGGGACGACCGCCGCCGCCGGGACCGCGACCGCCGGGGCCGCCGCCACCGGGACGGGGGCCGGCAGCCGGACGCTGCGGCATCATGCCGGGGTTCGGACGGGCGCCGCCGGGGCCGCCGCCGGGACGGGGACCGCCGCCCTGCGGGCGGGGCATGCCGCCCGGGGTGGGACGAGCGCCGCCCGGAGACTGCGGACGGGGACCGCCCGACGCGCCCTGGGGACGGGGACCGCCCTGACCGGCGCCCTGGGGACGCGGAGCGCCGCCGGGGCCGCCCTGGCCGCCGGGACGCGGGGCGCCGCCCGGACGGGGCGCCTGCGGGCGCGCCATGCCGGTGGAGCCACCAGAGGTGAACGGGTTGTTGCCCGGACGGGGACCGGCCGGACGGGCACCGGGACGCGGGGCCTGGCCACCGGGACGCTGACCGCCGGGACGGTCGCCGCGGTCACCACGGCCCTGGCCGCCCTGGCCGGGGCCGGACGGACGGGCACCCGGACGCGGACCCTGGCCGCCCTGACCCTGACCCTGTGCCGGACGCGGAGCGCCCGGACGGGGGCCGGAGCCGGAACCAGAACCGGCACCGGAGGAGGCGGCCGGTGCGGCGGGAGCCGCCGGGGGGGCCGTGAACTCGGGCGTGGTCGGAGCCGGGGACGCCGGGGCGGGCCGCGGCGCGGGCTTCGGGCCCGGAGTGGGACGGGGGCCGGGAGCGGCCGGCGCGGCGGGAGCCGCGGGCTTCTCGGCGGCGGCCGGCTTCGGGGCCGGCGGGCGCGGGGCAGCCGGACGGGCGGCCTGCGCGGGAGAGGGGGCGCCCGGCTTGGCCGGGGCAGCCTTGCGTGCGGCGGGCTTGCCGCCTCCGTTGCCCTGCTGGAGGGCATCGGTCAGCTTGCGTACAACGGGCGCCTCGATCGTCGAGGACGCCGAACGGACAAATTCACCGAGTTCTTGGAGCTTGGCCATGACGACCTTGCTCTCCACCCCGAACTCCTTGGCGAGTTCGTATACCCGGACCTTAGCCACTTCGCTCCTTTTAGGTCCGGGTTGCGTCCGGACCGTCGCTACTTCATGGGCGTACTCATCGCGTGCTCATCGAGTGCTCATCGCAATCTCGACCTACTTCCAACTCGCGGGGTACCAGGGCCGCGCGGGGGTTCCGCGCGACGCTTCTTACGGTGTTGCCTGCTCGACGTGGAGGCGCAACGCCTTGGTGTCGAGCGGTCCCGGGGCGCGCAACGCCCTTGGGAACGCCCGACGGCGTATCGCCAGGTCGAGACAGACCAGGGCGGGGTGCACATACGCACCCCGGCCGGGCAGCGTACCGCGATCATCGGGGACGCATTCGCCCTCGATCGCCACGGTCCGCAGCAAGTCCTTCTGGGCCGCTCGCTCCCGGCACCCCACACAGGTGCGCTCAGGGCATGCGCGGGCTCGCGTCCGGCCAGACACTCTTAAGTCTACCTCCCCGCACCGACCTCACCCCTTTGGGGCAAGCATCGAACAGTTGCCGCGCACCAAACTGTCGTGATCTGAGCGACCTGCGGCTTGGATCTATTCCCCGGGCTGCTCGGTGTCCGGACGGATGTCGATCCGCCAGCCGGTGAGACGGGCCGCGAGCCGGGCGTTCTGCCCTTCCTTGCCGATCGCCAGCGACAGCTGGTAGTCCGGCACGGTCACCCGCGCCGACCGGGCCGCCATGTCCACGACCTCCACCTTGGAGACGCGGGCGGGGGACAGCGCGTTCGCCACCATCTCGGCCGGGTCGTCCGACCAGTCGACGATGTCGATCTTCTCACCATTGAGCTCGCCCATGACATTGCGCACCCGTCCGCCCATGGGGCCGATGCAGGCACCCTTGGCGTTCAGACCCGAACGGGTGGACCGGACGGCGATCTTCGTGCGGTGTCCGGCCTCGCGGGCGATGGCGGAGATCTCGACGGAACCGTCGGCGATCTCCGGCACCTCGAGGGCGAAGAGCTTCTTCACCAGATTGGGATGCGTACGCGAAAGGGTCACGGACGGACCGCGCACCCCCTTCGCCACACGTACGACGTACGACCGAAGGCGCATGCCGTGCTGGTACGTCTCGCCCGGCACCTGCTCCTGCACCGGCAGGATGGCCTCCAGCTTGCCGATGTCCACCAGCACGTTCTTCGGGTCACGGCCCTGCTGGACCACACCGGTGACGATGTCGCCCTCGCGGCCGGCGTACTCGCCGAGCGTCGCGTCGTCCTCGGCGTCGCGCAGCCGCTGCAGGATGACCTGCTTGGCGGTGGTGGCGGCGATACGGCCGAAGCCGGACGGGGTGTCGTCGAACTCGCGGGCCTCCTGGCCCTCTTCGAGGTCGTCCGGGTCCTCCTTCGCCCACACGGTCACATGCCCGGTCTCCCGGTTGAGCTCCACGCGCGCGTGACGGCGGCTTCCCTCGGTGCGGTGATAGGCGATGAGGAGGGCCGACTCGATCGCCTCCACGAGCAGGTCGAAGGAGATCTCCTTCTCCCGGACCAAGCCCCGCAGGGCGCTCATGTCAATGTCCACGGCTACGCCTCCTCTTCTTCCGTCATGTCCTTCTTGTCCTTGCGGTTGAACTCGACCTGCACGCGCGCCTTGTCGATGTCCGCGAAGGCGAGTCTGCGGGTGGTGGCCTTGCGGCCCTTCACGCCGGGCACTTCCACGTCGAGACCCTCGTCGTCGACCTGGAGGATCCGGGCGACCAGCTCGTCGCCCTCGTGCGGCTGGAACTTCACCAGCCGGTCGATCGCGCGTACGAAGTGGCGGTGCTCCTTGAGGAGGCGCTCCGCGCCGGGGGTTCCGACCTCGAGGGTGTACTCACCCGCCCCCATCGCGTCCGTCTCGTCGAGCTTCGCCGAGAGCGCGCGGCTCACATCGGCGATCTGGTCCAGGTCCGCACCGGTGTCGGAGTCGACGACGACGCGCAGCACACGCTTGCGTCCGACCGAGTCCACCGCGATCTCCTCGAGATCGAGGCCCTGGGAGCCGACGAGCGGCTCCAGAAGTTCTCGCAGCCTCTCGCTCTGGGTGGTGCTCATCCGGGTGACTCCTCGGCCGCGTGTGCTGTTGTGGGAACGTCGCGTGTCTGGTCAAAGGGTATCCGGTCCCAGGGTGTGTTGCCGTCCACCGTGCGCCCCGCGGCCCCCGGTGCGGGCACGGGCGGCGCCGATGAGCGGCCGCGGGCCGGTGCCCGGGTACCGTGATCACCTGCGGGGCCCGCCCTTCCCGCCCGTGTGTTCGTACGAGCTCCCGAGGACGTCTGCCGTGCCGTACCCCCCACCGCCGCACACCCCGTCAGGGCCGCGCAGAAGAGCGCTCCTCGTCTCGGCCGCCGGGGCCGCCCTGTCGGCGGGCTGCTCCGCCGGTTCCGACGGATCCGGGGAGAGCGCCGACAGCAGCCCGTCGGCCGAGACGCGGGCACGCGCACGTGCGGCCCGGGACAGCCGGGGACTGACCGAGCGGTACGACGCCGTCCTCACCGCCTATCCCGTGCTGGCGGGCCTGCTGGGGCCGTTGCGGGCGGCGGTCGCGCGGCACACGGAGGCGTTCGGGGGCACCGCACCCAGGGTCGCCGCCCAGGGGGCCTCCCCGAAGGCGTCCGAGGCCTCTCCCTCTCCTCCGCCCTCCGCTCCCCCGTCGCCCGCCGTACCGGGGACCGAACGGGACGCCCTCGCCGAGCTGGCCGCCGCCGAGCGGTCCGTCGCGGACCGGCGCGCGAAGGCGCTGCTGGACGTGCCGGGCGAGCTGGCACGGCTGCTGGCCTCGGTCGCGGCGGCCGGGGCGGCGCACGCGTACCTGCTGACGGAGGACACGAAGTGACGGAACGGGCGCCTGTACGAGAACTGAAGGCCCTGCAGGCCGCGCTGGCCGCCGAGCACGCGGCCGTGTACGGCTACGGGGTCGTCGGCGGCCGGGTCCCTAAGGGCCGGCGTACCGAGGCGCAGGCCGCCTACGACGCCCACCGCGCCAGGCGGGACGCGTTGGTCCGGGAGGTGCGGGATCTGGACGGCACTCCGGTGTCCGCGGCGGCGGCGTACGCGCTGCCCTTCCCGGTGCCGGACCCGGCCTCGGCGGTGCGGCTGGCGGCCGATCTGGAGGACCGGGTGGCAGGGGTGTACTCCGATCTGGTGCGCGCGGCCACGGGCGAACGGCGGGGCACTGCGGCCGAGGCGCTGCGCGAGGCGGCGGTGCGGGCGGTGCGCTGGCGCGGCGAGAGCGTAGCCTTCCCTGGGCTGGCCGAGCGGGCGGGGACCGCTTGAACGTCGGCTTCGGCTCGGCCACGCCCACCGCGTAACGCGTACTGCGTAACGCGTACGGTGTACGGCTCGGTTCGCACGGGAAGGGAACGGCTCGCGCATGGCTTTCGAACCGCCGCCGCGTCTGGTGAGGGCGCTCGGTGAGACGGCACCGGACGGTGACGGCTGGTTGGAGAAGCTGCCCGAGGCGGCCCGACAGGCCGTCGCGCTGGGTGAGTCGACCATGGAGCGGGTGCAGGTGCCCGGCGGGCGCAGCAGCCTGGTGGTGCTGGTGCGGCGGCCGGACGGGACTCCCGCGGTACTGAAGCTGGCCCCGCCCCGGGCCCGTCCGGAGAGCGAGCGGGCCGCGCTCGTCCAGTGGGACGGCCTGGGCGCTGTTCAGCTGCTCGAACCCCGCACGGCGGAGGGTGTGCTGCTCCTGGAGCGACTGCATCCGGATGTGTCGGTGCGCTCGCTGCCGGAGGCGAAGGCGCTGCTGGAGGCGGCGGGGGCCCTGCGGCGGCTGTGGGTGGAGCCGGGCGACCACGCGTTCGAGACGGTGGCCGAGCGGACCGGGCGGCAGGCCGGGGCGATGCGGGCGAGTGCCGCCGCCGACGCGGAGGTGGCTCCGCTGGTGGACGCGGCGCTCGCGGCCCGTGCGGACCTGCTGTCCGCGCCCCCCGAACGGCGGTTGCTGCACGGGACGTTCCGGCAGAGCAAGGTACTCGCCGGGGAGCGGATGCCGTGGCTGGCCGTGGGGCCCGATCCGGTGGTCGGCGAGTGCGCCTTCGATCTGGCGCGGCTGGTGCGGGACCGGGTGGAGGACCTGATCGCCTCGCCGTCGGGCGCGGCGACGACCCGGCGGCGGGTGAAGCGGCTCGCGGAGTCCCTGGACGTGGACCAGGAGCGGCTGCGGGGCTGGACGCTGTTCCGGGCGGTGGAGTCCGGGGTGCGGGCCCTTCGGGTGGGGCGGCCCAAGGATGCGGAGTTGTTGTTGGAGTTTGCCGGGTGGCTTTAGGGCGGCTCTGACGGATTCGGGGTGGTGCGGGTTCGTCCTGTCCCTGGGGCAGCGCCGTGGCTTGCGCGCCACACGGCGGACCGCCGCGGGCGATCAGCCCGAGGGTGGCATGAGCTCGACGGAGGGCGTGGCCCGGCCGGGCCGGGGTTCCGGCGGAGCGGAACCCCGGCGCTCGTCGCTAGGCGGTCGTGAGGCGCGCGATCGCCTCGTCCACCGTCAGCTCCTCGCGCTCACCGGTGCGGCGGTCCTTCAGCTCCAGCACACCATCCGCGGCACGCCGTCCGGCCACCAGGATCTGCGGTACGCCCATCAGCTCCGAGTCGGTGAACTTCACGCCCGGGGAGACACCGGCCCGGTCGTCCACCAGGACGCGCAGGCCGGCCGCGCGCAGCTTCTCGGAGACCTCCAGCGCCAGCTCCGTCTGCAGGGCCTTGCCCGCGGCGACGACGTGCACATCGGCCGGGGCGACCTCGGCGGGCCAGCACAGGCCCTTGTCGTCGGCGGTCTGCTCGGCGAGGGCGGCGACCGCGCGGGAGACGCCGATGCCGTAGGAACCCATCGTCACCCGGACCGGCTTGCCCTGCTGTCCGAGGACGTCGAGCTTGAGGGCGTCGGCGTACTTGCGGCCCAGCTGGAAGATGTGGCCGATCTCGATGGCTCGGTCCAGCTTGAGGCCGGTGCCGCACTTCGGGCAGGGGTCGCCCTCCTGGACGACGACGACGTCGACGTACGCGTCGACCTCGAAGTCACGGCCCGCGACCACGTTCCTCGCGTGCGTGTGCTCCTTGTTGGCTCCGGTGATCCAGGAAGTGCCGGGCGCCACCCTCGGGTCGGCGATGTACCTGACCTTCTCCAGGCCCTGCGGGCCGACGTAGCCGCGGACCAGTTCCGGGCGGCCCACGAAGTCCTCGGCGGTGACCAGCTCGACCGCGGCGGGCGCGAAGTGGGCCTCCACCTTGTCCAGGTCGACCTCGCGGTCACCGGGCACGCCGACGGCGACGATCTCGCCGTCGACCTTCACGAGGAGGTTCTTGAGGGTCGCGGAGGCCGGGACCCCGAGGTGCGCGGCGAGGGTCTCGATGGTGGGGGTGTCGGGGGTCGGGATCTCCTCGATCGCGGCCACGCCGTCGGCGTCCACCGTCTTCAGCTCGTACGTGATCGCCTCGGTGTTGGCCGCGAAGTCGCAGTTCGGGCAGTCGGCGAAGGTGTCCTCGCCGGCGCCTGCCGGGGCCAGGAACTCCTCCGACTTCGAGCCGCCCATGGCGCCCGCGGTGGCGGCGCAGATGCGGTAGTCGAGGCCGAGACGCTCGAACACCTTCTGGTACGCCTGGCGGTGCAGCGCGTAGGACTGGGCGAGGCCCTCGTCCTCCGTGTCGAAGGAGTAGGAGTCCTTCATCAGGAACTCACGGCCGCGCAGGATGCCGGCACGGGGGCGGGCCTCGTCACGGTACTTGTGCTGGATCTGGTAGAGGATGACCGGCAGGTCCTTGTAGGAGGACGCCTGGTCCTTCACCAGCAGCGTGAAGATCTCCTCGTGGGTCGGACCGAGGAGGTAGTCACCGCCCTTGCGGTCCTGGAGGCGGAACAGTTCGGGACCGTACTCCTCCCAGCGGCCGGTCGCCTCGTAGGGCTCGCGCGGCAGCAGCGCGGGGAGCAGCACCTCCTGGGCGCCGATCGCGTCCATCTCCTCGCGGACGATCCGCTCCACGTTGGCGAGGACCTTCTTGCCCAGCGGCAGCCAGCTCCACAGACCGGCGGCGGTACGGCGGACGTAGCCGGCCCGGACGAGCAGCTTGTGACTGAGGACCTCGGCGTCCGCCGGGTCGTCGCGCAGCGTCTTCGCCATCAACTGGGACATGCGCTGGACCGGTGCGTTCGCCATGGTTTCCGTACTCCTGCTGATTAAGGGTGTTGGCAGGAGGTTAGCCGGGTGGTCCATCCCGTTGGAAATCGATTCGGCTGTCGCTACCGCCTGCGGAGCGGCAGCGGGGCGCCCATCACCGCGTACGGCTTCGGGGCGCTGGGGAAGAGGACCTGACGGGCGAGGTCCTGGTAGCCGAGCGAGTGGTAGAGGCCGCGGGCCGGGCTGTCGGTGTCGATCGCGGAGAGGATCGAGCGGGGTTCGGCGGCGCCGTCGGTGATCGTGGTGATCAGCGACCGGCCGATGCCGCGGTTCTGGTAGCGGGGGTGGACGTGCAGCTCGGTGATCACGAAGGAGTCGTCGAGCCAGTCGTCGCAGTGCCGCGCCCTGAGATACGGCTCCACGACGGTGGACCACCAGTGGGTGCGGTTGTTGGGCAGGCCGTAGACGAACCCCACGAGGTTGCCTCCGGCACTCGCGCCGAGGGCCCTCGCTCCGGGGTGGGTCATGTGGCGGAGGACGATCTGACGGCGTACGGCGACCTCGTCGGGGCCGAGTCCGAAGGCGACGGCTTGGACTGCCAGGGCCTCGTCCACGTGGGCGGAGAGGTCCAGGGGGCCGATGACGAGGTCCATGCGGGGAGCGTACAGGGGGGTGCGCGTGTCCTGGCGGGTGCGGGTGATCAGTGGCTGGTCGAGCCCCGCGGCCGAGCCGCGCATCGATACGGCCCGTCGGCCCTTCGGGTGGGTCCGGGCACCGCGCGCCTAGAACAAGACACTCATGAACGCGCCCACCTCCTGGAAGCCGACCCTCCGATAGGTGCGCCTCGCCGCCGTGTTGAAGTCGTTCACGTAGAGGCTGACGATCGGGGCCACGTCGGCCAGGGCGTAGCCGAGCACCGCTGCCATGCCGGGGGCGGCAAGGCCGCTGCCCCGGTACTCCGGGGCCACCCAGACGCCCTGGATCTGGCAGGCGCGGTCGGTCGCGGCGCCGATCTCCGCCTTGAACGCGACCTTGCCGTGGTGGTCGAGGCGGGCGAAGGAGCGGCCGGCGCCGACGAGTTCGGCGACCCGGGCCTGGTACAGCAGCCCTCCGTCACCGGCCATCGGGGAGACCCCGACCTCCTCGGTGAACATCGCCACGCACGCCGGCATGATCGTTTCCATCTCGTCCTTGCGGATGCGACGGACGTAGGGATCCGGGGCGGTGTCGGCCGGCATGCGGTCGGCGACCATCAGGGGCTGTTGACGGCGGACCTCGCGGGCCGGGCCCCAGCTGGGTTCGAGCAACCGCCAGAGCTGGGCGGTGGGTTCGGCGGGGCCGACGATGGAGGAGCAGCGGCGGCCGGCCCGGCGGGCCCGGTCGGCGAAGGCCCGGACGGCCCGCGGGGTGGCGCAGATCGGGACCAGGTTGGCGCCCGCGTAGCACAGGGACGTCAGCATGCCGTCCTCGTACCAGCCCCACATCTCGCCGCCGAGCCGCCACGGGTCGAGGCCCGCCACCTGGATCCGGGATGTCACGAAGGCGTTGGCGACCGGCTCGCGGTCGAGGACGGCGAGCGCGGCATCCAGGTCGCTCGGTTCGAGGACCCGGGAGGTCGTCTGGGTCAACACGGGCGGGGCCTCACACTGGGGTCTGCTGGTCCCCGCACTGTACCTGCGGAAGCTGAGCCGCGCCGCCCTGTGCGCCGCCACCCGCTTGCCCTTGGCCATCCGCCGCCGCAGCCGCCCTGGGGGCCGGCGCCCCGAGCCGCTGCTTCGGCCCTGAACGGACCTCGTTCCGCAAGCGCCGGGCGGGCTGGGGTTGTTGCCCGGACGGTACTTGGAAACGGCCATGTCAGCCCTCGACCGAAGCCGTCAGACTGCGGCCCACGCGTCAGCCGACCAACCGACACCGCAAGCCCGCGACCCACCCCGTCAGACGGCTACCGAGCCAGTCAGAACGACACCGAGCCCGTCAGACCGCAGCCCAGACGTCAGCCCACCACCGAAACCACAAGTCCGCGCCCAGCCCGTCAGACGGCGGCCGACACCGTCAGCCCGCCACCGACACCGACGGCTCGCCCGAGAGCACGCCGTCCGCCTCCATCGCCTCGGCCAGCTTCATGGCCTCCTCGATGAGGGTCTCCACGATCTTCGACTCGGGGACGGTCTTGATGACCTCGCCCTTGACGAAGATCTGCCCCTTTCCGTTGCCGGAGGCGACACCGAGGTCGGCCTCCCTGGCCTCGCCCGGGCCGTTGACGACGCAGCCCATGACGGCGACGCGCAGCGGGACCTCCATGCCGGTCAGGCCCGCGGTGACCTCTTCGGCCAGCTTGTAGACGTCGACCTGGGCACGGCCGCAGGACGGGCAGGAGACGATCTCCAGTCCGCGCTGCTTGAGGTTGAGCGACTCCAGGATCTGGTTGCCGACCTTGACCTCCTCCACGGGGGGCGCGGAGAGGGAGACGCGGATCGTGTCGCCGATGCCCTCGCTCAGCAGCGCGCCGAAGGCGACCGCCGACTTGATCGTGCCCTGGAACGCCGGGCCGGCCTCGGTCACACCGAGGTGGAGGGGGTAGTCGCAGGCGGCGGCCAGCTGGCGGTACGCCTCGATCATCACGACCGGGTCGTTGTGCTTCACCGAGATCTTGATGTCCCGGAAGCCGTGCTCCTCGAAGAGGGACGCCTCCCACAGGGCGGACTCGACCAGGGCCTCGGGGGTCGCCTTGCCGTACTTCTGGAGCAGGCGCTGGTCCAGCGAGCCCGCGTTCACACCGATACGGATCGGGGTGCCGTGGTCGCTCGCCGCCTTGGCGATCTCCTTGACCTTGTCGTCGAACTGCTTGATGTTGCCGGGGTTCACCCGGACCGCGGCGCAGCCGGCCTCGATGGCCGCGAAGACGTACTTCGGCTGGAAGTGGATGTCAGCGATGACCGGGAGCTGCGACTTGCGCGCGATCGTCGCGAGGGCGTCGGCGTCGTCCTGGGTGGGGCAGGCCACCCGGACGATCTGGCAGCCGGAGGCGGTGAGCTCGGCGATCTGCTGGAGGGTGGCGCCGATGTCGGACGTACGGGTCGTGGTCATCGACTGCACGGACACCGGGGCGTCTCCGCCGACCGCCACGGAGCCGACCTGGATCTGCCGGCTCTTGCGGCGCTCGGCGAGCTTGGTCGGAACGGACGGCATGCCGAGAGAAATCGCAGTCATCTGCTGTGCAACCCCAAGTCGTGGATCAAGTCCGGTCCCGTCAGCAGCGGGCTCCGGGCTTCGAGATTACGGCACGAGCGTGAACACGAGCGCACGGCGTCCCCTCGGTTCGCCCAATGGCGTCCCATCGCGGCACACCGGGCATGGCCGTCGATCGGGAGGACATACTCCTTGGCCGCTCGCCGTGCCCGGCGGTGCCGGGTACGAAAGTCGCGGTAGAGCCGGGCAGACGAAACGGCACCCTTCGCTCGTACGTGTGGCACGAGCGAAGGGTGCCGTTTGGGCCGTTCTTGCGGAGAGAACGACCTTCTGTCAGCTGATCCGTACGGGATTGACGACGTCCGCGACCAGGACGAGCAGGGTGAAGCAGATGAAGATACCCGCCACCACGTAGGCGACCGGCATCAGCTTCGCCACGTCGAACGGGCCGGGGTCGGGCCGCCTCAGCACCTTCGCCACGGCGCGCCGCAGCGACTCCCACAGGGCGCCCGCGATGTGCCCGCCGTCGAGCGGCAGCAGCGGAAGCATGTTGAAGAGGAAGAGCGACAGGTTGAAGCCCGCGACCAGCATCAGGGCCATCGCCAGTTGCTGGGTCGGCGGGATGTCCAGGGTGAAGATCTCGCCGCCCACCCGGGCCGCGCCGACCACGCCCATCGGGGAGTCCGGTTCGCGCGGGCCGTCGCCGAACGCCGCGTCCCACAGGGCCGGGACCTTGCCGGGCAGCGCGGCGAGCGAGTCGACGGCGTCACCGACGCGGTCGCCCATCCAGGTCACGGAGTCGCCGAAGTCCTGCTTCACGATGCCGGTGGCGGCGCTGAAGCCGAGGAAGCCCGCGTTGACGTACTGCCCCTGGACGTACTGGCCGCTGGAGTCCTTCTTGGCGACCTGGTTGCTGGCGATCTTCGCGTGCAGGGTCACCTCCTGGCCCTTGCGGTCGACGACGATCGCCACCTCCTTGTCGGGGTTGGCGCGGATCAGGTCGGAGAGCCTGTTCCAGTCGTCGGTCCGCACACCGTCGAAGGAGACGATCTTGTCGCCCGCCTTCAGGCCGGCGGCCGCGGCCGGGGAGGCCGCGTCGGACTTCTCACAGTCGTCGCGGTTCTCGCTCTGGGCGATGACGCACTTGGAGACCGAGCTGACGGTGGTGGTCTGCTGGGAGATGCCGAAGCCCATGAGGATGGTCAGGAACAGCGCCACCGCCAGGACCAGGTTCATGAACGGGCCCGCGAACATCACGATGACCCGTTTCCAGGGCTTGCGCGTGTAGAACAGGCGGTTCTCGTCACCGGGTCGGAGTTCCTCGAACGCGGCCGAGCGGGCGTCCTCGATCATGCCGCGCCAGGGCGAGGTGGACCGGGCCTCCAGGCGGCCGTCCGGGCCCGGCGGGAACATGCCGATCATGCGGATGTAGCCGCCGAACGGGATGGCCTTGATGCCGTACTCGGTGTCTCCCTTCTTGCGGGAGAAGATCGTCGGTCCGAAGCCGACCATGTACTGCGGCACGCGGATGCCGAAGAGCTTGGCGGTGGACAGGTGCCCCAGCTCGTGCCACGCGATCGACACCAGCAGGCCGACGGCGAAGAGCACTATGCCGAGGATGAACATCAGGGTCGTCATGCACGGGCCTCCGCCGTCTGTGCCGCCAGTTGCCGGGCCCGGGTCCGCGCCCAGGTCTCCGCTTCGAGGACGTCCGCCACGGTGAGCGAGGTTCCCGTGTCCGGGGTGCCGTGCTCGTCCACCACCCGGGTCACGGTGTCCATGATCCCGTCGAACGGCAGCGCGCCGGCCCGGAAGGCCTCCACGCACTCCTCGTTTGCGGCATTGAACACCGCCGGGGCGGTGCCCGCGAGCTGCCCCACGTGTCGCGCCAGGTTCACCGACGGGAAGGCTTCGTTGTCGAGTGGGAAGAACTCCCACGTCGACGCCTTGCTCCAGTCGAAGGCGGGCGCCGCGTCGGGCACGCGTTCGGGCCAGCCGAGGCCGACGGCGATCGGCCCCCGCATGTCGGGGGGCGTCGCCTGCGCGATCGTGGATCCGTCCGTGAACTCAACCATCGAGTGGACATACGACTGCGGGTGCACGACCACCTCAATCCGATCGAAGGGAATGTCGTACAGGAGGTGCGCCTCGATGACCTCCAGGCCCTTGTTGACGAGGGTCGCGGAGTTGATCGTGATCACCGGGCCCATGGCCCAGGTGGGGTGGGCGAGGGCGTCCTCCACCGTGACGTCCGCCAGCTGTGCCTTCGTACGGCCCCGGAAGGGACCCCCGGACGCGGTGACGACGAGTTTGCGTACGTCGGCTCTGGTGCCGGACGCCAGCGCCTGGAACAGCGCCGCGTGCTCGGAGTCGACCGGGATGATCTGACCGGGCTCGGCGAGGGCCTTGACCAGCGGGCCGCCCACGATGAGCGACTCCTTGTTGGCGAGCGCGAGCGTGCGGCCCGCCTCCAGGGCGGCGAGGGTCGGGGCCAGACCGATGGAGCCGGTGATGCCGTTCAGGACGGTGTGGCAGTCGGATGCGGCGAGCTGGGTGGCCGCGTCCGGTCCGGCGAGGATCTCGGGGAGCCGCTCGGCGCCGTACTGGGCGCTCAGGGCCTCGCGCAGGGCCGGTACGACGTCCTCGCGGGCCACGGCCACGGTCCTCGCCCCGAGCCGGTGCGCCTGCTCGGCGAGGAGGGCGACGCGGCCGCCGTTGGCGGAGAGCCCGGTGACCCGGAACCGGTCCGGGTTGCGCAGCACGAGGTCGATGGCCTGAGTGCCGATCGAGCCGGTCGAGCCGAGGATCACCACGTCCTTCGGCCCGTCGCCCACGACCGGGTCGTAGACGAGGTGCGGGTCGGCCAGGGCGCGGGTCGCGAGCCCCGTGGCCGGCCCGGAGGGCGGGCCCTGCGGCGTCCGGTGCGTGCTCTCGGCGTGCCGGGCCCCGGTCCTCGTACCGGGCGTACTCGGGTCAGGGCCCGGTGCGGCGAGAGTGAGTGCGTGGCGTCGCGGGGTGGACGGGGCTTCCGACCCGTGCCCTGAGGGGGCTGGACTGTCGCTCATCCCCCCATTGTTGCCGTAAGGACGGTGTGTGAGGACAGTGCGTCCCCCTCGTCCCCCGCATGGGGGGGCCGAAGGGGACGCGTCCTGTCATGCGTCGGTCAGCGGATCGGGCGGTGGGCGTTGTCCCGCTCGCTCGGCCCCGGGGTCGCGTCCGCGATCCACGGACCGTCGCCCGACGGGTCGACGATGCCCTCCTCCAGCCACTCGTACGTGCCCGAGAGCACGCCCTTGACGACCTTGTGGTCGAGGTCGTCGGTGTTGCTCCACAGACGGCCGAAGAGTTCCTCGACCCGGATGCGGGACTGCCGGCAGAAGACGTCGGCGAGCTGGTACGCCTCCCGGCCGTGGTCGTCGGTGGTGCGCAGGAGTTCCGCGCGCACGCAGGCCGCGCTCATCGCGAACAGTTCCGCGCCGATGTCCACGATCCGGCCCAGAAAGCCCTGCTTGGTCTCCATCCGGCCCTGCCATCGGGACATGGCGTAGAAGGTGGAGCGGGCGAGCTTGCGGGCGGTGCGCTCGACGTAGCGCAGGTGGCCGGAGAGGTCCACCTCATGATTGAACTCACTGTAGGAGCGCGGGAGTTGCCCCGGTCCCGCGATCAGCTTCGGCAGCCACTTGGCGTAGAAGACACCCGCGTTCGCGCCCGCCTTCGCCTTGTCCGACAGGGACTTGTCGGGGTCGATCAGGTCACCGGCCACCGACAGGTGGGCGTCCACCGCCTCGCGGGCGATCAGCAGGTGCATGATCTCGGTCGAGCCCTCGAAGATGCGGTTGATGCGCAGGTCGCGCAGCATCTGCTCGGCGGGTACCGCGCGTTCCCCGCGGGCGGCCAGGGACGCCGCCGTCTCGAAGCCGCGGCCGCCGCGGATCTGGACCAGTTCGTCGGCCATCAGGCAGGCCATCTCGGAGCCGTACAGCTTGGCGAGGGCGGCCTCGATGCGGATGTCGTTGCGGTCCTCGTCCGCCATCTGGCTCGCGAGATCGACCACGGCCTCAAGGGCGAAGGTCGTCGCCGCGATGAAGCTGATCTTCGAGCCGACCGCCTCGTGGAACGCGACCGGCTTGCCCCACTGCTCCCGCGCCGCCGACCACTCGCGGGCGATCTTCAGACACCACTTGCCGGCGCCCACGCACATCGCGGGCAGCGACAGCCGGCCGGTGTTGAGGGTGGTCAGCGCGATCTTCAGGCCCGCGCCCTCGGCGCCGATGCGGTTGGCCGCGGGGACGCGGACCTGGTGGAAGCGGGTGACACCGTTCTCCAGGCCGCGCAGGCCCATGAAGGCGTTGCGGTGCTCGACCGTGATGCCCTCGGAGCCGGCCTCCACGACGAACGCGGTGATGCCGCCCTTGTGCCCCTCGGACTTCGGCACCCGGGCCATGACCACCAGCAGGTCGGCGACCACGCCGTTGGTGGTCCACAGCTTGACCCCGTCGAGCACGTAGTCGTCGCCGTCCGGGACGGCGGTGGTGGCCAGGCGCGCGGGGTCGGAGCCGACGTCCGGTTCGGTCAGCAGGAACGCCGAGATGTCCGTGCGGGCCAGGCGGGGCAGGAAGGTGTCCTTCTGCTCCTGGGTGCCGAAGATCTTCAGCGGCTGTGGAACGCCGATCGACTGGTGGGCGGACAGCAGCGCGCCGAGCGCCGGGTTCGCGGAGCCGACCAGGGCGAGGGCCTTGTTGTAGTAGACCTGCGTGAGGCCCAGGCCGCCGTACTTGGTGTCGATCTTCATGCCGAGGGCGCCGAGCTCCTTGAGCCCGTTGACCGTCTCGTCGGGGATCAGCGCGTCGCGCTCGATCCGCGCCGAGTCGATCTTCGTCTCGCAGAAGTCGCGCAGTTTGGCGAGGAACTCCTCGCCGCGCTGGGCGGCCTCGTCGGGGGGCATCGGATGGGGGTGGATGAGGTCGAGCCGGAAGCGGCCGAGGAACAGTTCCTTGGCGAAGCTGGGCTTACGCCAGTCCTGCTCCCGGGCGGCCTCCGCCACCTGGCGTGCTTCACGCTCGGTGACGGTGGGTTGGGTGGGTGGTGCGGACATTGAGGCTCACCTCGCCGCGAATCGGGACCTTGGGGCCGTTTGGTTACTGACGGGTGCTACCCGTTCGTATGTACCCGATCCGACCCGACCCCACCACCCCTCGCGCGTCCGTTCGGCCGATGAGGCCACCGCCGGCGGTGTCCGGGACGTCGGCCCCGCGGGCGCCCGAACGCAGGGGTTCGTCGAGGGCGCCGTACGAGGTGGTGGTGTGTTCCCCGGCCCGCCGCCCGTCCGGCCTGTCCATGGCCCCCGACGGCCGGTCGTGGTACTCAGGAATCCGCATCCCGGCCGCGCGTCCGGAAGTCTCTGTCGAAGCGCTTCGACAACCTATGGACACCCACCTCCGCTAAAGCTACTGTCGAACCACTCTCACCCGCCCCTGTTCGTATGGCGCACTGTCGAAGCGCTTCACAAAGCTTGGAGAGCTGGATGGTCACCCTCGCCGAGGTCGCCCAGCACGCCGGAGTCTCGGCCAGCACGGTGAGCTATGTCCTCAGTGGCAAGCGGTCCATCTCCACCACCACCCGGCAGCGGGTCGAGCAGAGCATCCGTGACCTCGGCTACCACCCGAACGCGGGCGCCCGCGCTCTGGCCAGCAGCAAGTCGAACATCATCGCGCTGATGATCCCGCTGCGCACCGACATCTACGTGCCGGTGATGATGGAGATCGCCATCGCGGTGGCCACCGCGGCCCGCACCCACGGATACGACGTCCTGCTGCTCACCGGCGAGGAGGGCCCCGACGCCGTACGCCGGGTCACCGGCAGCGGGCTCGCCGACGCGATGATCCTGATGGACGTCGAGCTCGACGACGAGCGGCTGCCGTTGCTGCGCGGCACCCACCAGCCGTCCGTGCTCATCGGACTGCCGGCCGACACCACCGGCCTGACCTGTGTGGATCTTGACTTCCGGGCGACGGGGGCGCTGTGCGTCGAGCACCTCGCGAAGCTCGGACACCGCGACATCGCTGTCATCGGCGAGGCACCGGCCGTCTACGAACGGCACACCGGCTTCGCCGAGCGCACCCTCGACGGACTGCGCTCCCGCGCCCAGGAGTTGGGCGTACGGCTGCTGCACCGGCCGTGCGAGGGCGGGTACGACGCGATGGCCGTGACCCTCGCCCGGGTGCTCGACGAACGCCCGGGCACCACCGGGTTCGTCGTGCAGAACGAGTCGGCGGTCGAGCCGCTGCTCGCCCTGTTGCGCCAGCAGGGCCGGGCCGTGCCCGAGGACGTGTCGGTGGTGGCGATCTGTCCGGACCAGGTCGCCGTGCAGG
Source organism: Streptomyces sp. NBC_00076 (assembly GCF_045041235.1). Classification (NCBI taxonomy): domain Bacteria; kingdom Bacillati; phylum Actinomycetota; class Actinomycetes; order Kitasatosporales; family Streptomycetaceae; genus Streptomyces; species Streptomyces sp. NBC_00076. Next base: position 7,486,614 of record NZ_CP108242.1, on the reverse strand, counting down.
CCTCGGTGCGGCTGACCTCCGTCGCCATCCCCGCCCAGGAGATGGGCCGGCACGCCGTGGAGCGTCTGATCGCCAAGCTCGTCGGCAGTGGCAGCGACGAAGTCGTGCTGATCGCGCCCGAGTTGACGGTCCGGACGAGCACGGGACCGGCTCCGTCCACGGTTTCCTGACCCCTCCGACCTCGCCCCTTCCTCGCCTCCTCGCGCACCTCTTCGCCCGCGTCTCCTCTCCCGCACCTCTCCTCGCCTCGCGTCCGCCTTCACGCCCACCTCTCCCGCCGTGCCCGCCCGGGCAACGCCCCGCCCCGCCAGGGGCCCCTGTCTGCCTGCCCTCCTTCTGACTCCCTCTGCCCTGCTTCTGCCCTGCTTCTGCCCTGCTTCTGCCCTGCTTCAAGGAGCAATGTGAACCAGCCCGCCGAAACCCAGCACCTGGCCGGGGACCAGCCCCAGGTCAGCCTCGCGCAGTCGTCACCCACCGTCGGCACCTTCCGGGAGCGGGACGGCGCGCTGGAGTGGAGCGGCCGCCAGGAGACCGTGCGCGTCGAGCCCTGGGGCCCCGACGCGGTCCGGGTCCGGGCCCGGCTCGGCGGTCCGATCCTGGAGGGGCTGCCGGGCGCGCTGCTCGACGAGCCGCCCCTCACCGAGTCCACCGTCAAGATCGAAGACGGCCTGGGATCACTGACCGTCGGCACACTGACCGTCGAGGTCAGCGCCGAGGGCCTGGTCCGCTTTCTGCGCACCGAGGACGGCTTCGAGGTGCTGGCCGAGGACCGCGCCCACTTCTGGTGGCCCGGCTCGCGCCTCTACACCGCCGTCGGCAACGGCCACCACCGTCTGGAGCAGCGCTTCGCCGCCTACGACGACGAGAAGCTGTTCGGCCTCGGCCAGCACCAGCACGGCCGGCTGGACCAGAAGGGCCTGGTCCTGGACCTGGTCCAGCGCAACGCCGAGGTCGGCATCCCCGTCCTCACCTCCAGCCGCGGCTACACCCTCCTGTGGAACAACCCGGCGATCGGGCGCGTGGAACTGGCCGGCAACGGCACCCGCTGGGTGGCGGACTCGGCCCGTCAGATCGACTACTGGATCACCGCGGGCGATCCGGCGGACGGCCAGCGCCACTACAGCGCGGTGACGGGCCGTACGCCGATGATGCCGCAGTGGGCGGCGGGCTTCTGGCAGTGCAAGCTGCGCTACCGCACCCAGGACGAACTCCTCGCCGTGGCCCGGGAGTACAAGCGGCGCGGCCTGCCCCTCGCCGCCATCGTGTGCGACTTCTTCCACTGGACTCACCTGGGCGACTGGAAGTTCGATCCCGCGGAGTGGCCGGACCCGGCGGCGATGGTGCGTGAACTCGACGACATGGGCGTCAAGTTGGTGGTGAGCGTGTGGCCGTCCGTGTCCCCGCTGAGCGAGAACCACCCCGTCATGGAGCAGCGCGGATACTTCATCGGCACCCAGTACGGCCCGATGGCGCACGCCGACTGGCCGGACAAGGAGGTCGCCTCCACCGTCCAGGTCGCCTTCTACGACGCCACCAACCCCGACGCCCGTGACTTCGTGTGGTCGCGGGTCCGGCGCAACTACCTGGAGCAGTACGGCATCACGGCCTTCTGGCTGGACGCCTGCGAGCCGGAGCTGAAGCCGGGCTTCCCGGAGAACCTGCGCTACTGGGCGGGCCCGGGTCTGGAGGTCGGCAACATGTACCCGGCCGAGAACGCCCGCACCTTCCACGAGGGCCTGCTGGCGTCCGGCGAGGACGAGGTGATCACCCTCAACCGGTCGGCGTGGGCGGGCAGTCAGCGCTACGGCGCCGCCCTGTGGTCCGGTGACATCGGCACCGACTTCCCGACCCTGCGCCGCCAGATCGCGGCCGGTCTCAACACCGCGCTGTCCGGCATCCCGTGGTGGAACACCGACATCGGCGGCTTCCACGGCGGCGACCCGGACGACCCGGCGTACCGCGAGGTGATGGTCCGCTGGTTCCAGTTCGGCGCGCTGTCCCCGCTGATGCGCCTGCACGGCTTCCGCGACCCGGCGATGCCGCTCGGCCCGGAGATGACCGGCGGCCCCAACGAGGTGTGGTCGTACGGCGAGGAGGCCGGGGCGATCCTGGAGCGGTACGTGCGGCTGCGCGAACGACTGAAGCCGTACGTCCTGGAGGTCATGCGCGAGGCCCACGAGGAGGGCCTGCCGGTCATGCGCCCGCTCTTCCTGGAGTTCCCCGAGGACCAGGCGGCCTGGTCGGTCGACGACGCCTACCTGTTCGGCCGGGACGTGCTGGTCGCGCCGGTGCTCACGGCGGGCGCCACGACCCGCACCACGTACCTTCCGGCGGGCGCTGCCTGGACGGACGCGTGGACCAGGGAGACGTACGAGGGCGGTGCGGCCGTGACGGTCGACGCCCCGCTGGATCGCATCCCGCTGTTCCTGCGGGACGGGGCGAGCCTTCCGGTCGCCGAGTAGCGGCACCCCGAGGGGGGCGGTGGTTTCGTCAACCTGCTTGTTCAGCACACTTGTTGCCGAGCCACCCGCCCCCGGAAAAGGAACTCGCCTCGTGTCTTCCACTCCCCTCCCTCTGACGCTGGCCAATCAGTTACTGCGCCCCGCGCTGGCCTCCCGGCGCGACCCGGACCGGGTCTTCGACCGGATAGCCGGCAAGGCCGGGCAACGGGAAGGGGACGAGTGGTTCACCGACGACTTCAGGCTGCTGCTGCGTGAGTGGGCGGCCGACGAGGGCCTGTCACCGATCGGCTGGCAGTCCGCGCGGTCCCACGTCCGCCGGCATCTCACCAACCGGGCCCGGATCCGGCGGCTGCACGCCGAGCACCCCGCGATCGCGCGGGAACCCGTCGAGAAGCCGGTGTTCGTGGTCGGTCTGCCGCGCACCGCCACCACACTCACCCACGGCGTGCTGTCCCTCTCCGACGAGCACCGCTGTCCCCGGCTGTGGGAGCTGCTCGCCCCCGGCCTCGCGCCCTCGCCCCGGGAGCGGCAGAAGGCGATCACGTCCGCGCGCCGGATGCTGGACGGCACGTATCTGCTCACCCCGCGCTTCCGCGAGATCCACCCGATGACCGCCGAGGGCCCCGAGGAGTGCACCTTCCTCCTGCCGCACGCCCTGGTGCCGTTGTCCCAGGCCCAGCTGCCGGAGTACCACGCCCGGCAGTTCGAGCGGGACTTCGTCCCCGACTACCGGCACCTCAAGGAGTGCTTGCAGGTGCTTCAGTACGGCCGGCCGCGCCGCCGCTGGATCCTGAAGTCCCCCATGCACACCGGGAACCTCGACGCCCTGCTCACCGTCTTCCCGGACGCCACCCTCGTGTGGACCCACCGCGACCCGGTGACCGCGGTCGCCTCGTTCTGCAGTCTGGTCGAGTGCGGTATGGCCCTGTCCCGTCGCAGGGTCGACCCGCACGCCCTGGGGGCCACCTGGCTCGACCTGCTGAGCCGCTCGGTTCGGCGCGGGCTCGCGGCCAGGGCGGACGCGCCCCCCGGGGCGGTGGTGGACGTGCCGTATTCCTGGCTCGGCTCCGACCCGGCGGCCGGCGCCCCGAAGCTGTACGAGGCCGTCGGCGCCCGCTGGACCGACGCCGACGCCGCACGGCTGCCCGAGGTGGCGACCCATCTCAGGGGCAGCCGCCCGCACCGCTACGACCTGGGCCGCTACGGTCTGACGCGGGACGAGGTCGAGGCGGCGTTCGCCGACTACAACACCCTGCGGGCCGAGGTCGACCGCGCCTGACGGCACGGCCGGCCCCGGCCCGGGCGACCGGTCAGCTGCTGCTGACCGTCAGGTTGTTGGCCGCGAAGTCCTTGCCGCCGGACGACGAGGTGATCTCGAAGCCGAACTGGACGTCACCGATGGTCTCGTTGCCGAACCAGCCCTTGGTGTCCTTGATCCACTTGAGGATCGGCAGGATGTTCACGGTGCCGGAGGTCGAGTTCGAGGTGCGGATGAACGAGAAGACCTCGTTCGCGCCGTTGGTGCCCTTGTAGACGGTCCAGGTGTGGCCGCCGAGCGTCACATTGCCCTGCGAGGTGCCGAGGGGTCCGACGGCTCCGGTCTTGTTGACCCAGAGCATGATCTCGTAGTCGTAGTCGGTGTCCCAGATGTCGTACGACGTGTTGTACGCGCCGGACGACGGGACCGTGACGTTGTAGTTGCTGGAGAGCGAACCGAGTGAGGTGATCGACTTGTTGATCACCTTCTTGGAGTTCGGGTAGGACTTGATGCCGCCGGTGTCGGGGTGGTTGGCGTTGACTCCCCAGTTGGTGCCGGAGTTGGCCCAGATGCACTGGCTGCCGGCGCCTGAGCCCCAGATGTTGTTGTAGAGGGTGTAGCCGTTCAGGCTGGTGTTGCCCCACTGGTCGCAGGAGCTCCAGACGGCGGCCGAGGCGGGGGCGGAGGCGAGAGAGACGGTGGCGCCGATCGCCATCGCCGGGGCAAGTACGGCCATGGTGAGCTTGCGGAGTGTGCTCTTTGCCATGGTGTTCCTTCCATGGGTGGGGGGAAACGCGGGGGGAGTTACCACGCCCTCAGGGTGATGACGTGGTCTTCTCCGGCGACGAGGTCGAGCGGCTCCGCGCCGGAGGAAGTCCTGAGTTCGACCCGGTGCGTGCGGGTGGGGCGCACGACCGCGGTCACTTTGTGCGGGCTCCAGACGAGGTCGAGCTCCGCCCCGAACCGGGTTCGGATGCCTCGCAGTTCGCCTTTGGGGTACGTCGTCGGCAGCGCCGGCAGCAGGACCAGCCGGTCCGGCGTCGAGTGGACGAGCATCTCGACGAGCACGGCGGGCAGGGTGTGCGCGGCGTCCGCGTTGTAGACGTTTCGGTCCGGGTAGTGCGCGCTCATGAGCGAGTCGTGGAAGAAGTCCCCCTTGAGCACCTGACCGAGGGCGTGCGCGACTCGTTCGCCGTCGCGCAGCCGGGCCGCGACCAGGGCGTGGTGGAGGTGGCCGTGCGCCGAGTCGTTCTCGGAGCCCCGCAGTTCGAGTGCCCGGTGGGCGGCTGCCGCGAGGTCCGGGGTGTCGTACGGGGTGATCTCGTCCAGCGGCCAGACGCCGTAGAGGTGGCTGAGGTGGCGGTGGTCGTAGGTGTCGTCGAGGCCGGGCCTGGCCCACTCGGCGAGGGCGCCGTCGGCGTTGGTCCGGTGGGGTGGGAGGCGGTCGGCGAGCGCGCGCCAGCGGTCGGCCCGTTCCGGCTGGTCCGGGTGGTAGGCGGCGGCGGTGAGCAGGGCGTGCCGGGCGGCCGAGAGGTCCATGGCCGCGTTGACCGTGCCCCAGCTCGCGTTCGCCGGCCGGTTCTCCGGCGAGTAGGAGGGGACGACGACCAGGTGCCCGTCGGAGTCCGTGCGCGTGAGGAAGTCCTCGTAGAACAGGGCGACTTCGGCGAGCGCGCGGGCGGTGCGCGGGTCTCGCTCGCCGCGGGTCTCGTCGTGGTCGACGAGCGGCTTGAGCAGCCAGTCGGCGCCGGCGGTCCACAGGTGGAGGGGGTACTCGCGGCTGAAGTGGTAGGCCAGTCCGGACTCGCCGTCGGTGTGCGCGGGAGCGACCACGCCACGGGTGCCGAAGACGGCACGGGCGTTCTCCTGCCAGTCGCCCAGCTGACGGTCGATCAGGCGAGCGAGCGCTTCGGTGACTTCGGGGAGGGCCGCCGCCGCGGCGGAGGCTGTCTGCAGGTTGAGGTTGGCGTCGTTGGTGAAGGCTCCCGACCACGCCGTGTTCCAGTCTCCGGTCCACAGGCCCACCAGGCGGGGCGGGAGCACGCCGCTGGCGGAGAGCAGGTGGTAGCGGCCGGCGGCGAAGAGGCGTTCCATGAGGGCGGGGCTGTCGGGGCGTGCGAGCAACTCCGAGCCGGGCAGGGCGCGTTCGGCCCGGTCCGCGGCGAGGTCGAGGGTCACCCGCTGGTAGGCCGAGCGGTGCGGGGCGGTGTGGCGGGCCAAGAGGACGGCGTACGGGTCCTCGTCGGCCGGGAGCAGGTCGCCGAGGGCGCGGGCCTGGGCCAGGTCGTCCGGGTCGGTCTCTTCGGCGTTCGGGGCGTCCGGGCCGCGCTGGTGGTTCTGGTGGTCCGGGTGGCGCAGGACCCGGGTGAGCAGCAGCACGGACTCGGCGCCGGTGATCCGCAGGCCGGGGGGTGTGAGGGAGGTACGGCCGCCCGAGACCACGACCAGCGTCACGCCGGTGTACGCGCGGTCACTGCCGGGGTAGCGGGCGCGCAGGGTGAGCAGGGCACCCTCGGGGGTGAGGACGACACCCTGGCCGAGAGCGAGGTCGTGGGGCGCGCCCGGGAGCCGGTGGTCGAGGGAGACGTCCAGGTCGGGGGTGTCGATCCGCTGGACGACGACGTCGTCGGCGCGGGAGACGAAGACGCGGCTGTGCAGGCCCGCGCACTCCGCCGTCGCCTCGCCGGTGGTGAAGTCGACACGCCGGCGGTACCCGCGCGGCTCGGCAGGCTTCGGCCTCCGCAGCCGTATCTGGAAGGCGGGGTGGAAGGGCTGGACCCACTGGAGGTCACGGCCGTCGGTGAAGGTCTCGGCGGCGGTGGTCTCGCCGGCCAGCAACCGGTCCTGGAGTGCGGGGAGTTCGGCGGCGAGCTGCGGCGGGCGGGCGTGCTCGGCGCCGTTGGGGCGGACGAGGGCGTGATGGGTGACGATGACACGCTCGTCGTTCGGATCGCCGAACACCAGGGCGCCGTGGCGGCCGTTGCCGCTCAGGAAGGCGTCCTCCCAGCGGGCGGCGGGGCGCGGCTCCCAGGTGCCATGGACGGGACCGGTGGTCGTGCCTGCCTGGGTCGCGGCTGCCTCGGTCGCGCCTCCGTGGGTCATGGCTTCAGCACCGCCACTCCGTAGCGGCCGAGGGTGATCTCGTCCGTCACGGAGGCGCCCGTCAGCAGGTCCCGGTGGGTGCCGGGTACCTCGAACGTCACGGAGTCGCGCCCGTGATGGAGGAGGAACAGCAGGTCACCGCGGCGGACCGCCTCGACCTCGGCGGGCAGCGCCTCGAGCGCGGGGCGGGCACCGGCGTCGGTGGCGATCCGGGCGATCAGGTCGCGCATCGCGGTCGGTTCGGGGAGCGTCGAGAGGTACCAGGTGCGGCCCTTGCGGAGCACGGCGGGCAGTCCGTCGAGTTCGCCGCCTTTGTAGGCCGCCTCCGTCGCGCAGTCCTCGGTCTTCTCGATCTCCTCCGACCACAGGGTGCCGCGGAAGCCGTCGCACTCGACCTGCTCGCCGACGTCCAGCGGCCACCACTCGTGCAGCGTGCGGATGCCGAACAGCTCACGCAGGCGGGCGTCCATGCCGCCGGGCCGGACCCGGTCGTCCTCGTCCGCGATGCCGGTGAGGAAGCCGGAGACGAGGGTGCCGCCGTCGCGGACGTACGCGAGGAGGTTGTCGATCGCCGCGTCCGTGAGGGCGTACAACTGCGGGACGACGACGAGCCGGTAGCCGCTCACATCGTGCTCGGGGTGCGCGAAGTCCGTGGTGAGGTGGGCCTCCCAGAGGGCGCGGTGCCAGGCCTTGAGGAGGTCGGGGTGGTCGACCTGGTGGGAGAGCCGGCCGTCCTGGGCTCCGGCCCACCAGGCGTGCCAGTCGTGCAGGACGGCGATGTCGTTCGCGGTGTGAGTCCCCGTCACCTCCGCGCCGATCTCGGCGAGTTCGGCGCCGAGCCGCTTCACCTCCTGGTACGTCCGGCCTTCCTCCCCCGCGTGGCTGACCATCCCGGAGTGGAACTTCTCCGCGCCCTGCCGGGACTGCCGCCACTGGAAGTAGCAGACGGCGTCCGCGCCCCGGGCCACGGCCTGGAGCGACCAGAGTCGGTTGAGGCCGCGCGGCTTGGGGTGGTTGACGCCCCGCCAGTTGACCGGACCGGCCGCCTGTTCCATCAGCATCCAGGGGCCACGGGCCTGCGAACGCGTCATGTCCTGGACGAGGGCGCCGTTCTGCGCGCCGAGCGGATCACGCGGGTCGGGATAGAGGTCGACGGAGACGACGTCCTCCTCCTCGGCCCAGCGCCACGCGTCCTGGCCGACCCACAGGGGCATGAAGTTGCTGGTGACCGGGAGGTGCGGGGTGGCCCGGCGGACGATGTCGCGTTCGGCGACGTAGCACTCCAGGAGCATGTCGGACGTGAACCGCTTGAAGTCCAGCACCTGGCTCGGGTTCTTCAGGTAGTGGGCGTGGCGGGGCGTGTGGATCTCCGCCCAGTCGCCGTAGCCCTGGCTCCAGAAGGCGGTGCCCCAGGCCTCGTTGAGGGCGTCGAGGGTGCCGTACCTGCCCTGGAGCCAGCCCCGGAAGCGGGCGGCGGCCTCGTCGCTCCAGTCGTAGGTGCAGTACTCGTTGTTGATGTGCCACATGGTGAGGGCCGGGTGGTCGCCGTAGCGGGCGGCCAGGTCCTCGGTGATGGCGGCGGCGTAGCGGCGGTAGGTGGCGCTGGAGTGCGAGAAGTGCTGGCGTCCGCCCCACCACTCGGTGCGGCCGTCCTGGTCGACGGGCAGGGTGTCGGGGTGCAGATGGCCCATCCACGGCGGCGGGGAGGCGGTGGGGGTGGCCAGGACGACCCCGATGCCGCCCGCGTGCATCAGGTCCATCAGCCGGTCCAGCCAGCTGAAGTCCCGCTCCCCCGGGCGGGGTTCGAGCTTCGCCCAGGAGAAGACTCCGACGGTGACGGAGTTGACGCCGGCGGCCTTCATGAGGCGGACGTCCTCGTGCCAGGTCTCCTCGGGCCACTGCTCGGGGTTGTAGTCGCCGCCGTAGAGGATGCGGCCGTTCGTCACCGTGCTCAGGCCGGGCATCAGACGGGCTCCCCGTACTGGATGCCGCGCCCGTTGGTGGCGAGGTAGACCCGGCCGTACACCCGCGGGTCACCGGTGATCACCTCACCGGTCCAGCCCCACTGGTGCTGGTCGTCGTTGATCCGCACCCAGGTCTTGGCGCCGTCGTCGGAGCGGTGGACCGCGGTGATGGTCCCGGTCGAGCCGACCTGGTAGATCGCCGGGTGGTCGGCCCCGTCGGCCGCCTTGCCGAAACCGAGGGTGTACGAGGCCCAGCAGCTGTCGATCTTCGAGAAGGTCGCCCCGCCGTCGGTGGACCGGTGGAGGCCGTTCGTTTTCGCGGAGAGCCACAGGTCACCGGATCTGCCCGGCGCCGCGACCAGCTTGAACTGGCTGTCGCCGGAGGGCAGTCCGGTCGCACGCGCTGTGAACGAGAGGCCACTGTCAGTGCTGGCGAGTAGCGTTCCCGTGTCGGTGTCGTATGCGTAGAAGCGCGTCGGGTCGGCCGGGTCGGCGACCGGCGTGGCGCCCTTCGGGAAGGAGGCGATCTCGGTCCAGGTGGCACCGTTGTCGGCCGAGCGGTGGGCCGCGTACTTCGTGCCGTCCCAGTGCACGAAGGACCACAACAGCACGCTGCCGTCGGCGTTGGCGGCGATCGGTCCCGGTGCGTCCTTGGCGATCGCGGGCTGGGCCTTGAAGGGCGCCCAGGTCTGCCCGCCGTCGTTCGAGTAGGCGCCGTTGCCGTTGTCACCGAAGCCCGCGCGGACCACGTACGCCGGTCTGGCCGCGGCCTGCGCGAGTCCCGTCGCCGACCCGAACACGGGGTTCGACGCCATGCCGCGAGACGGAGACGCGGTGAGGCGCTCGTGGTACATCACGCCGATGTCCCCGAGCCCGCTGAGCAGATGCGCCTCCCCGACCGGGGGCGAGATCAGCTGGCGCACGGCCGTCTCCTCCAGACCGCGGATCTGTGGGGCCCAGCGCTTGAGGTCCCGGGTGCCGTAGAGGGTGGCGCCGGTGCCGTAAACGATGTGCTTCGAGTCGTACGGGTCGATGCCGACCGCCTGGATCCACCAGCCGAACTTCGGCTTGTCAGCACCCCAGTTGAGGAAGGGAGTCTCGGTCACGTCGAACACGGCGGCGTCCTTGAGGGACGTCCAGGTACGGCCGCCGTCGGTGGTCCGGTACAGGGTGTCGATCGCAGCCCAGCGGTTGTTGGTGGAGACGACGACCGTGCCGGGGCGACAGGCGTCGACGGCGACGCCGCCGTAGCCGAAGGTGTCCGCGGAACCGTCGCTTGTCGTCCCGCCGGGCTTCACCGGCGTGACCTCGGTCCACTTCCCGTCCGTGGTGCGCAGCTTGTGCACGCTGCCGTCGGACTGGCCGTTCGGTCCGGGCGCGTTGGCGTACGACAGGTACAGCTCGCGGGTGGTCCTGTCGTACGCGGCGCGGATCGGGACCTTGGCGGAGGTGCCCGAGGGCTGCCCGGGGACGGCCTTCCAGGTGGTGCCGTCGGCGGTGCGGTACAGGTTGGGGGCCGTCCCGTCCGAGTCGCCCCAGCCGGCGTAGAGGGTGCGGCCGGCGGCGACGAGGAAGGTGACGCCCTGGCCGGACGCGCTCGGCGTGCCCGGGAAGCCGCTCACCGCCGCCCAGGTGGCCCCCCGGTCGGTGGACCTGAGCAGCCCGTCGTGCCGGGTGCCCAGCCACAGGGTGTCGCTGTCCCGCGGATCGACGAGCAGCCGCTCCCCCGTACCCCGGCCGTCCTCGTTGGCGCCGAGCTTCACGGTGAGGTCGGTGCGGGACCAGGTGGCGCCCCGGTCCTCGGAACGCAGGACGGCTCCGTTTCCGGCCCAGGACTGGGCGTAGGTGCCGAGGGCGAGGTAGACGCGGTTCGGATGCGCGGGGTCGACGGCGATGGCCTCGACACCGAGGAGGTTCCAGTCGTCCCAGCCGAGATGATCGGTCAGCGGGGTCCACCGTGCGGCCCGGTCGTCCCAGCGGTAGGCACCGCCGATGTCGGTACGGGCGTAGGCGAGACCCCGTACGGAGGGGTGGAACAGCACGCCGGTGACGAAGCCGGTGCCGCCGATGACGGCGGTGCGCCAGCGGTAGGCGTGGGCGGCGGCGCTGTCAGCGGCCTGCGCACGCCCGGGGAGCAACGGGACGGTGGTGAGCGCGGCAGCGGCCGCGGTCCCGGCGAGAACAGCACGGCGACTCAGGCTGGACGTACGCATGACAGACCTCGATCTGCAAGAAAGGGGGAAGTGGACGCACCTCAGGGGCGCGGGGCTGTATCGATGTGCGGCTCCGCCGCCTGGGCACGACCAGCCACAAACAACCCGCAGCCGGCGAACGACAGAAGCCCCCGTTGGAAAGGCGCAGGTCAGCCCTTCACCGCGCCCGTGAGCATGCCCTTCTTGAAGTGCTTCTGGACGAAGGGGGACAGCACGGCGACCGGGAGAAGCGCCATCACCATGACCGCCATCTGTATGGCCAGTCCCGACAGCTGCCCGGTCTTGATGGCCTGGCCGAGACCCACCGGCGCCTCCTGCTTCTGCACCAGCTGGATCATGACGTTCTGCAACGGCATCATGTCCTGGTCGTTCAGGTAGATCGACGCGTTGAACCAGGCGCTCCAGTACCCGACGGCGTAGAACAGCGTGATCACCGCGAGGACCGCCCGCGACAGCGGCATGACGATCTGCCACAGGATCCGGAAGTCCCCCGCGCCGTCGATGCGCGCGGCGTCGACGAGTTCCTGCGAGATGCCCATGAAGAAGCTGCGCAGCACCAGGATGTTGAAGACGCTCAGCGCGCTCGGCAGGATCAGCGCGAGATAGCTGTCCGTCAGACCGAGGGACTGCACCAGCAGGTAGGTCGGGATGAGGCCGGCGCTGAAGAACATGGTCGCCAACAGCGTCATCAGGATCCCGCGGTGGGCGAGGGATCCGCTGCGGGACAGTCCGTAGGCGCACAGGACGGACACCGTCATCGAGAACAGCGTGCCGAACAGGGTCACGAGGAGGCTGACGATGGTGGCGCGGGTGACCTGGCCGCCGCTGAGCAGTTCCTGGTAGGCGACGAAGGTGATGCCCTTGGGCACCATCACGAGGCCGCCCGCCTCGTCGATGGTCTTCCGCGAGGACAGGCTGGTGACGATCACGATCCACAGCGGGAAGACCACCGCCAGGCAGGCGATCGTCAGGGCGATGCCCTTGCCCGCGAGGCCGGCCTTCGAGGGCTCTTCCTCCCACGCCGGGCGCGAAGGCGCGGCCCACCAGCGGGGCGCCTTCTGCTGTACCGGCTCGGTGTCCTGGCTCGGCTCCCACATCACGGACGTCACTTCTTGTACACCCCCTGCTCGCCCATGAGATGGGCCACCTTGTTCGCGGCGAGGACCAGTCCGATGCTGACCACGCCCTTGACGAGACCGGCGGCGGCCGCGTAGCCGAAGTCCTGGTTGCGCACGCCGTTCCACCACACGAAGGTGTCGAGGACCTCCCCCGCGCCCGTTCCGACGCCGTCGCGTTGCAGCAGGATCTGTTCGAACCCGACGGTCAGGGCGTCGCCGACGCGCAGCACGAGCAGGAGGGCGATCACCGGGCGCAGCGCGGGAAGCGTGACGTGCCACATGCGGCGCCAGCGTCCCGCGCCGTCCATGGCGGCGGCCTCGTACATGTCCGTGGGCACCGAGGCCAGCGCGGCGAGGAAGACGATGATCCCCCACCCGGCGTCCTTCCACACGCTCTGCGCGGTGATCAGGAAGGCGAAGGTGTCCGGGTTGGTCATGATGTTGAGGCCGTCGTGCCCGTTCTGCCTGAGCAGTTGGGAGAGCATCCCCGCGCCGCCGAACATCTGCTGGAAGACGGCGATGACCAGCACCCAGGAGAAGAAGTGCGGCAGGTAGAGAACCGCCTGCGCCACGGCCCGGATCCGGGGCCGGACCACGCTGTTGATGAGCAGCGCGAGCAGGACCGGGATCGGGAAGAACAGCACTAGCTGGACGAAGAACAGCACCAGCGTGTTCTGGACGGCGTTCCAGAAGGCCGAGTCCTCGAAGATCCGCTGGAAGTTCTCCATGCCCACGAAGGGACTGTGCAGGATGGAGACGATGCCGTTGTCGCTGATGTAGGGGTCGTAGTCCTGGAAGGCGACGACGTTGCCGAGGATCGGCAGGTAGTTGAAGACCAGGACCAGCAGGACGGCCGGCAGCGTCATGAGGATCAGGACACGGTCGCGCCTGAACCTGAGCCGCAGGCTCAGCTTGCCCGAGCGCTGTTCCTTCTGGGCCCCGGTGACGGGCGGCACCGCGGTCTTCACCGGTGTGCTGGCCTCGGCACTGCTCCGAGGCACCGTGCTATTGGACACGGCCGTTCTCCTCGCCTCAGAGCCTGGTCAGCTCGCCGCCGTGCCGTTCTCGTCGAGAAGCTTCTTGTACCAGTCGCGCAGCTTGTCGCCGCCCTTGCCCTTCCAGTCGGAGACGGCCTGTTGCATGTCGCTGATCTTCTTGTGCCCGCGGATGATGTCGTCCTCGAGCTGCTCGAAGTCGTTCGCGAGGTTGGTGTAGCGGGAGGGCTCGGTGATCTGCAGGCCCCAGAAGGACGACTTCTTGGTGAAGGCGCCCATCCGCTGCTCCCACTCGACCATGGCCTTGGTGTCGTCCGGCAGGTCGGGGTGGGCGGTGGTCGCCGCCGGGCTCGCCACCATCACGTAGGCGTTGAGAACCTCGTTGTTGCCCTTGTCGTTCTTGACGGGGACGCCGTTCTTGATCGTGTAGTGCGTGCCCTCGACGCCGTAGTTGGTCATCATCCACTCCTTGGTGCCGTACGGCGCCGCGGTGACGTTGGCGACGGCCAGCACGTCGCGGATGACGGACTCGGAGGCCTTCTTGCTGATGAAGGAGAAGATGCCGGCCGGATTCTGGGCGTACAGCGTCGGGTCACCGCCGTCGTGGTTCCAGATGTCCATGCCCCAGACCTTGAAGTCGGGGTTCTGGGTGGCCTGAGAGGCCTGCTGGCCGTACCAGTTGACGATGTTGTTGTTCCAGATCAGGAACTCGCCGGCGGCGAACTTGGGGGCCGGGTCGGTCGCCTGGCTCTTGCCCAGCTCGAAGTCGGGGTGGACGACTCCCGCGGCGAACAGCTTGCGCGTCCACTCGATGGCTTCGAGGTACTCCGGGGTCTCGAGGCGGTTGATCAGCTTGCCGTCGACAAGGTTCCACCAGAGCGGCTTCTCCCCGCCCCCGAGGACCCCGAAGGTGTTCATCGCGGTCCACTTCATGTCACCGCAGGCCCACACCTTGGCCCGGGCGTTGGTGATCTCCTTGCACAGGGCCATGAACTCCGCGGCGGACCGCGGGACTTCGTAGCCCTTCTTGTCGAAGATGTCCTGGCGGTAGAGGGGCACGATGGTCGGCACGGACGGGGCGGGCTGCGGCAGGCCCATCAGCTTGCCGCCGAAGATGGAGCGCTGCCAGGCGTCGCTGGGGATCGCCGCGAGGTTGGGGTACTCCTTGACCTTGTCCCCGGACAGGTACGGGCCGAGGTCGGCGAACTTGCTGATGATGGCGCTGGGTATCTTGCCCATCATGTTCCAGCTGGGGACGACGACCACGTCCGGGACGTCGCTGGAGGCGAGGACCGCGCCGAGCTTCTGGTCGTAGGTGTTGCCGTCCTGGTTCCGCCACCGGACGTCGACGCCGATCATGTCGTTCATCGACGTGTAGTAGGGGTTGTTCCCCTTGGGCGGGGAGCCCCAGAACGGCGACATGATGGTGACCTTGCCGCCCTTGCCCAGCTTCTTCGCGACCGAGGTCTTGAGGGCGGCACCGTCGAGTTTGGCGGTGAAGCCCATCGACGAACCGTTCTTGGACGGGATGTCCGGTGTCACCACGTTGCTCGCCACGAAGGCCGGCAGGATCTTCTTCGCGTCCTTGCCCGACGTGGTCCCCTCGCGCGACCCGCCCTCCGAACCGCCGCAGGCGGAGAGCAGCGGCATCCCGCCCGCCACCGCGGCGGCGGCGACCGCCGTGGAGGCGAGGAAGCTTCTCCGACTGGGGGCGGAGGAGTCGGAAGCGGCGTTCGGCGTCATTGCGTCAACCCTTCATGGCGCACCAGGACACCCGGCGGTGAAGTCGTCGGCTGCGGTGTCTTGAGTGGAACTGGCTGAGCCGAAGCGGTTCTCTGATCCTCGGTGGCCTGCGCGCCGTCCGGCGGGCAGGCCTCGCGATCGACGTAGTCGAAGCGCTTCGATGTTGCTGCGAGGTTAAGTGAACACCCAGGGGTGCACAAGGGTCGTTCCCAAGATTCCTGCCTGCTATGGAGGAAACAACCGAGGTCTTACGCGACTTGAAATGTCGGCGGCGGGTCGGACTTGTTGCCCCGTGGTGTCTTGACACCCACCCCCGCACCGAATGAGCATCGAAGCGCTTCGAAAGCGCCTGCCGCTCCATCGCAAGGGGAACCCCACGTGACCGCACAAACGCCGCCTACGCCGCCTTTCCGCGATCCGGCCCTGCCGTTCGCGAAGCGCATCGACGACCTGCTGTCGCGGCTGACCCTCGACGAGAAGGCCGGCTTCCTGCACCAGTTCACCCCGGCCGTCGAGCGGCTCGGCCTCGCCGCCTTCCGCACCGGCCAGGAGGCACTGCACGGCGTGGCGTGGATGGGCCCGGCGACGGTGTTCCCCCAGGCCGTGGGCCTCGGCGCGACCTGGAACACCGATCTCGTACGCCGGGTCGGCGAAGCCGTGGCCAAGGAGACCCGCGCGATGCGCGCCCGCGACGACCGGGTCGGCCTCAACGTCTGGGCGCCGACGGTGAACCTGCTCCGGCACCCGCTGTGGGGCCGTAACGAGGAGGGCTACTCGGAGGATCCGAAGCTCACCTCGGCCATCGCCACCGCGTACACGCGTGGCCTGCGCGGCGACCATCCGACGTACTGGCGCACCGCGCCGGTCCTCAAGCACTGGCTCGCGCACAACAACGAGACGGACCGCGCCACCACGTCGAGCTCGGTCCGTCCGCGGGTCCTGCACGAGTACGACCTGCGGGCGTTCCGGGAGACGGTCGAGGCGGGCGCCACGGCCGGGGTGATGCCGGCGTACAACCTGGTCAACGGCCGACCGAACCACGTCTCGCCGTATCTGCGCGATCACCTGCGCGCCTGGACCGACGAGGAGCTGCTGGTCTGCTCGGACGCGGGGGCGCCCACCAACCTGGTCGACTCCGAGCACTACTTCGACACCCACGAGGAGGCCACCGCGGCCTCGCTGCTCGCCGGTGTCGACAGCTTCACCGACCACGGCACGGACAGTTCGCAGATCGTCCGGCGGATCCAAGGCGCCCTGGAGCGGGGCCTGTTGACCGAGGCCGACATCGACGCGGCGGTGCGCCGCCAGCTCTCCGTCCGCTTCCGGCTCGGCGAGTTCGACCCGCACGACGACCCGTACGCGGGCACCCGCGACTTCGACACGCCGGAGCACCGGGCGCTCGCCCAGGAGGCCGCCGAGCAGGCGGTCGTGCTTCTGAAGAACGACGGCGTGCTGCCGCTGGCCCCGGACACCCGGATCGCCGTGGTCGGTCTGCTCGCCGACGAGTGCAAGCTCGACTGGTACAGCGGTACCCTCATCCACCGCTCGACCCCGCTGGAGGGCCTGTACGAGCGGTTCGGCGCCGAGCGCGTGGAGTTCACGGAGGGCGTGGACCGGGTCCTGCTGAAGACCTCCGCCGGTACGTTTCTGCACGTACCCGAGGCCGAGGGCGTCTCCGACGAGGTGCGCGGCGCCGAGGGCGCCCTGGACCCGGCGCTGCTCGCCGGCCGCACGGACCTGCCCCCGCTCACCACCGACGCGGTCGGCACCGAGTTCGCGCTCGTCGACTGGGGCGAGGGCGTGCTGACCCTGCGCGCGCCCGACGGCCGCTATCTCTCGGTCGCCGAGGACGGCCGGCTGCGCGCCTCCGCCGACCAGCCGGGGGGCTGGGTCGTCCAGGAGACGTTCCGGTGGGAACCGCGCGGGGAACCGCAATCGGAACCCCAGGAACCCCAGGAACCTCATGGGAACGGTCACCTCCTCAGGCACATCGGTACGGGTCGCCATGTGTCGGTCGCCGCCGACGGAGTAAGGGTTGCCGACGGGAATCCGGAAACGTTCGAGGTCATCGTCGTCGAACGCGGCGAGGACGCCGTGACCCGGGTCGCGGCGGAGGCCGACGTGGTGGTGGTGGTCGCGGGCAACGACCCCCACATCAACGGCCGCGAGACCGAGGACCGTACGACGCTGCGGCTGCCCGCCCAGCAGGAGCGGCTGCTGCGCGCCGCCCGCGCGGCGAACCCGGACACCGTGCTCGCGCTGACCTCCGCGTACCCGTACGCGGTCGACACCACGGACCTGCCCGCCGTTCTGTGGACGGCCCACGGCGGCCAGGCGGCCGGCACCGCGCTGGCCCGGGTGCTGGCCGGCGACGTCTCACCCGCGGGCCGACTCCCGCAGACCTGGTACGCCGACGACGCCGACCTGCCCGGCCTCCTCGACTACGACGTGATCGGCAGCCGTCAGACGTACCTCTATTTCGAGGGCACCCCGCTGTTCCCGTTCGGCCACGGACTGTCGTACGCGACCTTCTCCTACGACGATCTGGCGGTGCGGGCCGCCGCCGAGGCCCTGCATGTCTCCTTCGCGATCACGAACACCGGTGATGTGACGGCCGACGAGGTACCCCAGCTCTACATCCACGCCACGGACCCCTCGGTCCCGCGCCCGCACCGCGAGCTGGTGGCACACCGCCGGGTGACACTCGCACCCGGCGAACGGACGGAACTCTCCTTCGAAGTCCCCCTGTCCGCCTTGGAGTTCTGGGACGTGGCGCAGGGCCGCCCACGCCTGGAGCCGGGTTCGTACGAGCTCATGGCCGGCGCTTCCAGCGAGGATGTCCGCCTGCGTACGACGGTGTTGCTCGACGGCGAGCCCACCGCCCCGCGTGCCGTACTCGCACGCCGCCTGGACGCGGCCGACTTCGACGAGCAGAGCGGCGTGGACATCGTCGACCGCACGAAGGCTCGGGGCGACGCGGTGACGGCGGCACCGGGCCGGACCGCTGAACTGGTCTACCGCTCCTGCGACTTCGGCGCCGGAGCGACGGCGGTGAGTGTGTCGGTGGCGGGTGAGGGCACGGTGGAGATCTCCCTCGACGGCGGCCCGGCACGAGCCGTCCTCACGGCGGACGCGCCCGGGAGCGGCCCCTATGACTACACCACCCTCGACGCCGCGATGACCGCGGAGGGCGTACGGGACGTCCACATCGGACTGCGCGGCGCTCTGCGGCTCGCGCACGTCGGCTTCTCCGGTTGAGGGTCCGGAGGAAGCCGGCACAGAGAAGGGGCCCGGCACCGGAAGACATCGGTGCCGGGCCCCTTCGTCAGCCCATGTACTCAGATCGCGGCTCAGGTCACGACTCGGGGCACTGCTCGGGTCACTGCTCAGGTCACGACTCGGTCCACGAATCAGTCCACGGCTCGACTCAGAGCGCGAGGCCTGTCAGAACCAGGACCCGCTCGTACGTGTAGTCGTCCATCGCGAACTTCACGCCCTCGCGGCCCACCCCGGACTGCTTGGCGCCGCCGTACGGCATCTGGTCGGCGCGGTAGGACGGCACGTCGCCGATGACGACACCTCCGACCTCCAGCGCGCGGTGGGCGCGGAAAGCTGTCTGGAGGTCGTGGGTGAACACGCCCGCCTGGAGGCCGTACTTGGAGTCGTTGACGGCGGCGAAGGCCTCCGCCTCCCCGTCCACCTTCCGCACCGTGAGGACGGGTCCGAACACCTCCTCGCAGGAGATGGTCGTGTCGGCCGGTACGTCGGCCAGGACGGTCGGCGCGTAGGAGGCGCCGTCCCGCTCGCCGCCGGTGAGGAGCTTGGCCCCCGCCTCGACGGCCTCCCGCACCCACGCCTCGACCCGCTTCGCCGCGTCCTCGCTGACCAGCGGCCCGACGTCGGTCTTGTCGTCGCCCGGGTCACCGGTGACCTGGGCCTCGACGGCGGCGACGACACGCGGCAGGAGACGGTCGTACACGGAGGCGTCCGCGATCACCCGCTGCACGGAGATGCAGGACTGGCCGCCCTGGTAGTTGGAGAAGGTGGCGATACGGGTGGCGGCCCAGTCGAGGTCGGCGTCGGAGGCGTAGTCGCCGAGGACGACGGCGGCGCCGTTTCCGCCCAGCTCCAGGGTGCAGTGCTTGCGGGGAACCGAGTCCATGATCGCGTAGCCGACCTTCTCGGAACCGGTGAAGGAGATCACGGGGAGCCGCTCGTCCTGGACGAGGGCGGGCATCCGGTCGTTCGGGACGGGCAGGACGCTCCAGGAACCGGCCGGAAGGTCCGTCTCCGCCAGCAGTTCGCCGATGACCAGGCCGGAGAGCGGGGTGGCGGGCGCCGGCTTCAGGATGATCGGCGCGCCGGCCGCGATCGCCGGGGCGATCTTGTGGGCGCACAGGTTGAGCGGGAAGTTGAAGGGCGCGATGCCGAGCACGACGCCCTTCGGGAAGCGCCGGGTGAGGGCGAGACGCCCCTGGCCGCCGGCGTCGGTGTCGAGCCGCTGGGCCTCGCCGCCGTTGAACCGGCGGGCCTCCTCGGCCGCGAACCGGAAGACGGAGACGGCCCGGCCGACCTCGCCGCGCGCCCACTTGAGAGGCTTGCCGTTCTCGCCGGAGATCAGCTGGGCGATCTCCTCGGTGCGCTCGGCGAGCCGCCTGCTGACGTGGTCGAGGGCGGCGGCGCGTACGTGGGCCGGGGTGGCGGCGAAGTCCTCGCGGACGGCGTACGCGGCGGCCACGGCCTCTTCGATCTGGGCGTCGGTCGGTACGGCGACCTCGCCGACGAGACGGCCGTCCCACGGGGAGGTGACCGCGAAGGTGTCGTCGCCGGTGGCCTGGCGGCCGGCGAGCCAGAAGGCGTGGGTGGCAGCCACAGTGTCGTTGGGCATGTACGAGTCCCGGCCCTTCGCGTTTGGGGGTGGGTGGTGCGGTGCGTACCACGGTAGGGCGAGGGTGGGTGGGCGGTGGTTGGCCGGGGTGGAGTGATCGGGCTCAGCGGCACTCCAGTTCGGCAGGGTCGGTGAGGCCCTGCTCCGACCTCCGGCGCCTCCCGCCCCGACCTCTCCTCCGGCCTCACACGCCGGCCCACTGCTCCCCTGCTCCCGCGCTCCCCTGCTCCCCCGCCTCCTACTCCGACGACGTCGCCTTCAGGGCCAGCCACAACTCCATGCGCACGTCCGGGTCGTCCAGCGACCGGCCCAGGATCTCCTCCACCCGCCGCATCCGGTACCGCAACGTGTGCCGGTGGACCCCCAGGTCCGCGGCGGCGGCGTCCCACTGCCCGTGCCGCGACAACCACGCTCGCAGGGAGGCAACCAGGTCCCCCCGTCCGCGGGCGTCATGGTCGTGCAGGGCCCGCAGCAGGCCGTCCGCGAAGGCCTTCACGGCGTCGTCCGCGAGCAACGGCACGACCGACCCCGCCGCCATCTGTTCGTGCTCGACACACACCCATCCCCGCCGCCGGGCCACCGACAACGCCTGCTCGGCCTGCTTGTACGCGGCGGCGGCCGCGATCGGCCCGGCCGGCGCCGACATCCCCACGACCAGCTCGTCGTCGTAGCCGACGGTTCCGGAGGAAGAAGAGGAAGCGGCAGAGGAAGCGGAACCGGAACCCGTGCCGACAGCCTGCTCCGCCACCGCGTCGCCCCCCTCCCGCGCGGCCTCCAGCGCCGTCGCGTACTCCGCGCACGCGGCCACCGCCGCACCCCGGTCCGCGGCCAGCGCCACCAGCCGTTCCCCCTCGCCGTCACCCTGGGGCACGATCAGCACGCTCTCCCCGGCCCGCGCAGCCGCCGACTCCAGGACCTCGGTGAGCGACCCCAGCGGATCGCCCTGGGCGTCGGCGGCGGCCAGCGTCGCGGCCGTCGGCTTGGTGAGCGGCACACGCGGGTGGCTGTCCGCCTGCACCCGTGCGGCCGACGCCGCGGAGGCCGACTCGGCGACGATCATCCGGAAGGGCGCGTCGAGCAACTCCCCGTACAGGTCCCCGGCGACCGCCCGGGCGTGGTCGGGCTCACCGGCGAGCAGCATGCGCAGCACCGCAGCCCCGACCCGCTGTTCGGCCGCGTGCAGGGACCGCGAGCGTTCCGTGGTGAGCGTCAGCAGGGCGATGGCCGAGTGGACGGCGTACCGCTCGGCCGTACCGAGCGCCGCGGCCGTGCCGACGGCCAGCGCGGCCCGGGGCCGACGGCCGGTGCCCAGCGAGTGCAGTTCGACCCGGTCCTCGTGCTCGGGGCCGCCCACCACCGACGAGGCGGGGGCGGGCCGTTCCCGCAGCCGCTCCACGTCCGCGGTCAGCCGGGCGGCCCGTCGGCCCGCCCACTCCGGCGCGGTGGCGACGACGGCGCCCGAGGCGTCGTAGAGCGCCGCCCATCCGTCCACCTCGGACGCGAGCGCGGCGAGCAGCCCCTCCGGGCCGTCCGTGAGGGTCTGCCTGGTCAGCTCGCGCTGCGCGGCGAAGCCCGCGGTCACCGCCCGGTACTGGTCGGCCGCGATCGCCGCCGAGACGGCCTTGCTGATGGCGAGGAACGGGGTGCGGCGCGGTACTTCCAGGAGGGGCAGCCCCTCCTTCTCGGCCGCGTCGACCAGGGCCTTGGGCGTCTGCTCGTAGTTGACCCCGACGGCGAACCCGAGGCCGGCGACGCCGGCCTCGACCAGCCGCCGCACATAGCTCCCCATGATCTCCGAGTCCTCGGCGTCCAGCTTCAGCGCGGTGATCAGCAGCAGTTCCCCGCCCTCCATGTAGGGCACGGGATCGGCGAGCTCGCTGGGGTGCGCCCAGCGGACGGGGACGTCCAGGCGATCGCCACCCGCTCGCACGGTCAGCTTGAGCGCGGAGTGATGGACGAGCGAGGCGAGCGTCGGGGGCATGAGGCCTTCAGGTATGTGTGACCGTTGTGATCTTTGTGATCTTTTGGCCGCCACGTATGAACGACCTATGGTGATTCTGCCTCACCGTACGGTCGGCGCGTCACCTCAGCCCCGAAGGTCCACCAGCAGCGGCGGCGCGTGCTCCCCCTTCACGTTCGTCAGCGACAGCACCGCGTGCCCCGGCGGCACCCCGTGCGCCAGTTCGGACGCGGACCACCGCTCCCGCTCGACCTGCCGCACGGTCACGGCCCGCGCGGTCGGCGCCTTCCCGGTGATCACCCGTCGGACCATGTGGAGCGCCTTGCCGGCCGGGGTCTCCGCGATGATCTGCCGGTCGGTGACGTCCGTGGCGTCGATCCACTCCTTGCCCCACACCTCGGCGAAGTCCTGCCCGTCCCACGGGGTGAGCCCGGACAGCGCCATCCGGCAGCCGGTGGCCCCGAGCAGCGGCCCGCGCAGCGGCCTCGGCACGTCGTCCAGGGTGCGCAGCGTCAGCACGACCCCGGCGTTGCCCGACCGCAGCCGCTGGACGCCCCGTACCGCCTCGGGCGTCACCACGCCGGTCGCGTCGTCGAGCACCAGGCAGGCGAACAGCGACCGGTCGTCCCGTACCGCGACGCTCGCCGTGAACTGGGCCAGTACCAGCCGCGCCAGCATCTTCGAGGCGTCGGCGTGCCCGCGCTGGGGCAGGTCGACGCGCACCCGCACCGGGTGGTCCAGTGCCTTCAGCGAGAACGGCCGGGACTGTCCGGAGGTGTCGAAGAACCCGGCGAAGGCCGGCCGGTCGAGCAGCGCGACCCGGTCGGCGAGCACCCCGCCGACATCCCCCGGGTGCCCCATCTGCCGCTCCCGCGCGTCCAGTTCGCGCAGCAGCGACTCCTGGCCGGCGTCCTCAAGCCCCTTGCGCAGCGCGGCCAGCGGCACCGGAGCGCCGTCGAGGAGCTGCCGCAGTTCCGGGACGGACGGAAAGCGTCCGTGCACCGCCCGGAACGGCCCGAGGAGCTGGGCGAGGACGGTGGTGGACCGGCGGGTGTCCCCGCCCTGGTGGGGTTCGGCGAGGTCTCCGACGAGCGCCTCGGCGAGCACGGCGGCGGCCTCGTCCGGGTCGCCGGCCCCGCCGTACAGGTCGAGGTCGTAGACGGACTCCGGATTCCCGATCTGTACGACGACGTCGTACGAATCGGCCGGTCCGAGCCCCGCGCCCGCGGCGCCGACCACGACGACGGCCGCCCGGCCGGCGAGCGCGTGCAGGCACAGGGACTCGGTGAGCGGCCGCACGACGGTCCCGGTCTTGCCGGAGCCGGCCGGTCCGACGGCGAGCAGGGAGGTGCCGAGCAGGTCCGGATCGAGGCCGAGGCCGGTGCCGCGGTAGGCGTACGGGTTGCGGGCGTCGTCGGCCGTGGTGCCCAGGCGTACCTGGCCGGTGACCAGGTCGTGGCGGGCGAGCCGGGTCGGCAGGTCGCGTTCGCCGGAGGGGTGCAGACAGGCGGCGGCACCCTCCTGGAGCACGGCTCCGGTGAAGGTGGCGAGGCTGTGCCGGCCACTGCGTACGCCCTGCCAGGCGCGGGTGATCCGGGCGTGGTCGACGTCCCGCATCAGCCCGGCGCGGGCCTCGGCGGCGAGCCGTTCGGCGGCGTCCGCGGCGCCGGCGGCCCGCAGCTGGGGCCATCCGGCGGGGTCCTGCTCGGGGGCGGGGGTTCGGTCGGGCGTCGGTACGGCCCGGCTCCAGGCGGGCGGGCCGAAGCGGCGCCAGATCTCGCCCCAGCGGCCGAGCCGGCCGACCACGAGCATGATCGCGAAGGCGATCAGGGTGTAGTAGCCGTACCAGAGGATCGCGTTGCCGACACGGTCGTTGCTGTGCCGCCAGGAGTCCGGGGTGAACAGTTCCAGGGGCAGCACCCACCAGCCGCCGAGGTAGCCGTTCCACAGTAGGGACCAGACCAGCCAGCCCACCAGGAACGCGATCAACGCACCGCTGAGCAGCTGCCGCGTCGGGATCTGCTCGGGCTCCTCCTCGGGGCGGGGCCGGTGTCCGAACCGCCACATCCCCGGTGCCGCCTCCGGGCGCGGGGTCCGCAGCCAGGTGAGGAAGGCCGACCCGTCCGGCATCGGTGGCATGCCCGGTGCCGCGGGAGGCCGCGGCGGCACCGCGGGCACCTCCGGCGGCCCCGCCGGACGTGGCACCGGGTTCGCATGCGTGCCCCGCGCGTCCTGCGTCCCGTCGCTGTCCATCGCCCTCGCCCCTTGACCAGCCGTTCCGTCCACCATCAGCGAGTCAATCTAACGCCCCCGGAAGGGGAGTTCACCGTTACCCGGCCGGGTGGCCGATGCTGCGCGGTCCGGCCGCCGCGTCCCCCGCAATGTCCACGGCGGACAACAGACGTGGCCGACACCGCCCACATGGAGCATGCCCACCCCCCATGCCCCGTCCTAGCCTGCGAGAAAAGACCTCAACCGTCCGAAAGACGCCCACCCGGAATCTCCGGTTCGCAAGATCTTCAGGGAGCTCTCATGACCGCACTTCCGCAGGAGCGCCGCGTCGTCACCGCCATCCCCGGCCCGAAGTCGCAGGAGCTGCAGGCCCGCCGTACCGCCGCGGTCGCGGCCGGTGTGGGCTCCGTGCTGCCCGTGTTCACCGCGCGCGCGGGCGGCGGGATCATCGAGGACGTCGACGGCAACCGTCTGATCGACTTCGGTTCCGGCATCGCGGTCACCTCTGTCGGCGCCTCCGCCGAGGCCGTCGTACGCCGGGCCTCCGCCCAGCTCGCCGACTTCACCCACACCTGTTTCATGGTCACCCCGTACGAGGGTTACGTGGAGGTCGCCGAGGCGCTCGCCGAGCTGACGCCGGGTGACCACGCCAAGAAGAGCGCCCTGTTCAACAGTGGCGCCGAGGCCGTCGAGAACGCGGTCAAGATCGCCCGCGCGCACACCAAGCGCCAGGCGGTCGTCGTCTTCGACCACGGCTACCACGGCCGTACGAACCTCACCATGGCGCTGACCTCGAAGAACATGCCGTACAAGCACGGCTTCGGCCCGTTCGCGCCCGAGGTGTACCGGGTGCCGGTGGCCTACGGCTACCGCTGGCCGACCGGTCCGGAGAACGCGGGCCCGGAGGCCGCCGCGCAGGCCATCGACCAGATCACCAAGCAGGTCGGTCCGGACAACGTGGCCGCGATCATCATCGAGCCGCTGCTCGGCGAGGGCGGCTTCATCGAGCCGGCGAAGGGCTTCCTACCCGCCATCAGCAGGTTCGCCGCCGACAACGGCATCGTCTTCGTCGCCGACGAGATCCAGTCCGGGTTCTGCCGCACCGGCCAGTGGTTCGCCTGCGAGGACGAGGGCATCGTCCCGGATCTGATCACCACGGCGAAGGGCATCGCCGGCGGCCTCCCGCTGGCCGCGGTGACGGGCCGCGCCGAGATCATGGACGCCGCGCACGCGGGCGGCCTGGGCGGCACCTACGGCGGCAACCCCGTCGCCTGCGCGGGCGCGCTGGGCGCGATCGAGACGATGAAGGAGCTCGACCTCAACGCCCGGGCGAAGGCGATCGAGACGACGATGAAGGCCCGTCTGGGCGCCATGGCCGAGA
Source organism: Streptomyces sp. NBC_00076 (assembly GCF_045041235.1). Lineage (NCBI taxonomy): Bacteria > Bacillati > Actinomycetota > Actinomycetes > Kitasatosporales > Streptomycetaceae > Streptomyces > Streptomyces sp. NBC_00076. Next base: position 7,461,298 of record NZ_CP108242.1, on the reverse strand, counting down.
AGTTCGACATCATCGGTGACATCCGCGGCCGCGGCGCGATGATCGCCATCGAGCTGGTCGAGGACCGTACGACGAAGGAGCCGAACCCGGCCGCGACGGCCGCGCTGGCCAAGGCCTGCCACCAGGAGGGCCTGCTGGTCCTGACCTGTGGCACCTACGGCAACGTTCTGCGCTTCCTGCCGCCGCTGGTCATCGGCGAGGACCTGCTGAACGAGGGCCTCGACATCATCGAGCAGGCGTTCGCGCGCATCTGACGGTCGCCCCGCACACCTGATCGCAGCGTCGGGCAGACGGTGTGAAGAGAGTGTGCGAGGTAGATGACAGGACTCGAATCCGCCTGTCCTCCGCCCACCCCCTGCCGTAGGTTCTACCCAGATGAGAGATACACCCCGTCCGCGGGAAACCGCGGGCGAGTTCAGGTTGAGGCCTCCCCAGCTTCGACCTGGTCGTGCCCTCGCGCACACAACCGGGGCCTCTGGCTCCGGATCTCCTCACCGATCGGACAGTCGCTCGCCCCAAACCCCCCGGGGCGCGCGACCATCCGATCCGATCGGCCGCCCCGGAACCACCCCCCCTGTTCCGGGGCGGCCGGCCTCCTTCCTCCTTCTCGGGATTCCGGGGCTTTCGGCCCTTCTCTTCGCGCTGATCACCTGGCAGGTCGCCGCCGACGGCCCGCTGGTGCGCGTGGACGAGCGCGTCAGCCGCGCCCTGGTCCACCCGGACCGCCTCTCGGAACTCCTCGCCGACCTGGGCAACGTCCAGGTCGCGGTCCCGGTCCTGGTCATCACCCTGGTCCTTGTCGCCCGGCGCTCCCGCCGCGCCGGCACAGACCGCTGGTGGCTCCCGGCCACCGCCGCCGCCCTCCTGATGGCCCTGGCCCCGGCCCTGATCGTCCCATTGAAGGAACTCGTCGACCGCCCGGGCACCCCGGCCGTACCTCCCGGCACCGGCTACTTCCCCTCCGGCCACACCGCCACGGCCGCCCTCGCCTACGGCTCCGCGACCCTGCTCCTGCTGCCCTGGCTGCGCACCCACGCCCGCCGCGCCCTCCTCGCCGTCTGCGCGCTGCTCGTCCTGGGTGTCTCCTTCGGCCTGGTCCGCCGCGGCTACCACTGGCCCCTGGATGTCGTGGCCAGTTGGTGTCTGTGTGCGGTGCTGCTCTCGTCGCTTTGGCTGTTCCTCGGGCGGAGGACGCCCGCCGGTCGAGGCGCGGACCGCCACGTCGAGGACAGGCCCTAGTTCCTCCTTTCCCTCGCCAGGTCCGCCGCCGCCTCGTGCATGGCCAGTTCGAGGAGAGCCAGGTCGGTGAGGGTGCCCAAGCCGTCGGGGGGAACCAGCCAGCGGACTGTGCCGGTGGAGCGCCCCGGGTACGGCACCACGATCCAGGTGCCGGCGCCCGCCGTACGGATGCCCGTGCCGAGCCAGCCGGCCGCGGTGCCCGGCGGGACGAGGAAACCCATCCGGGCATGGTCGACGTCGACGAGCACCGGGCCGGGCCGGGCGAGGATGCGGGTGACCACGTCGAGGGTGGGACAGCCGAGTTCGTCCGGCAGGATCACCACGTCCCAGGCCTTGCCGGCGGGCAGGAGCGCGGTCCCCAGCGGGCTGCGCTCCCACTCCCGGCGACAGGCCCCGGGGTCGGGTGCGGCGGATGCGAGCCACTCCAGCGCCGTCTTCGCCCCAGTCATGAGGGAACCTCCCTTTCTCTGTGCACGCGGATCGCGTCACGAGGGAGAGGGTGGCCGTCGGCATGCATTACGCCGGTTTCGACGCCACGTTGGGGTGAACCGGATCAGCTACGCCGGATCAGCTGTCGAAGCCCAGGCCCAGGCGGTCCATCGTCCGCAGCCACAGGTTGCGCCGGCCGTCGTGCGCGTCCGCCCGGGCCAGCGACCACTTGGTGAGGGCGATGCCCGTCCAGGCGAAGGGCTCCGGCGGGAACGGCAGCGGTTTCCTGCGGACCATCTCGAGCGAGGTGCGCTCCGTGCACTCCCCCGCCAGCAGGTCCAGCATCACGTCGGCGCCGAACCGGGTGGCCCCGACCCGGAGGCCCGTGTAGCCCGCCGCGTACGCCACCTTCCCGTCATGGGCCGTGCCGTAGAACGCCGAGAAGCGCGAGCAGGTGTCGATCGCGCCGCCCCACGCGTGGGTGAAGCGGACGTCCTCCAACTGCGGGAAGCAGGTGAAGAAGTGCCCGGCGAGCTTGGCGTAGGTCTCCGGACGGTCGTCGTACTCGGCGCGCACCCGGCCGCCGTACGGGTAGATCGCGTCGTAGCCGCCCCACAGGACGCGGTTGTCCGCCGACAGCCTGAAGTAGTGGAACTGGTTGGCGCTGTCCCCCAGCCCCTGTCTGTTCTTCCAGCCGATCGAGGCCAGTTGGCCGGCGGTCAGGGGCTCGGTCATCAGCGCGTAGTCGTAGACCGGGACCGTGTACGCCCGCACGCGTCTGACCAGGCTGGGGAAGACGTTCGTGCCGAGCGCGACCTTGCGGGCGCGGACCTGGCCGTACGGAGTGCGTACGGCCATCCCGGCACCGGCCGGCTTCAGGGTGAGGGCGGGGGTGTGCTCGTGCACGCGGACGCCGAGTCGGAGGCACGCCCGCTTCAGGTTCCAGGCGAGTTTCGCCGGGTGGAGCAGGGCCACGCCCCGGCGGTCGTGGAGGCCCGCCTGGAAGGTCGGTGAGGCCACCTGTTCCCGTACCGCCTCCGCGTCCAGGAACTCCACGCCGTCGGCGAGACCCGTGCGCTCCATCTCCTCGTACCAGCTGCGCAGTTCCCGCGCCTGGTACGTCTCGGTCGCCACGTCGATCTCGCCGGTGCGCTCGAAGTCGCAGTCGAGGTCGTGCCGGGCGACCGCCTTCTCGATCGCGTCGAGGTTGCGGGCGCCCAGTTCCTGGAGCTTGTGGATCTCGTCCGGCCAGCGGGTCAGTCCGTTGGACAGGCCGTGGGTGAGGGAGGCGGCGCAGAAGCCTCCGTTGCGGCCGGAGGCGGCCCAGCCCACCTCGCGGCCTTCCAGCAGCACGACATCCCGTTCGGGGTCACGTTCCTTCGCGAGGAGCGCGGTCCACAGTCCGCTGTAGCCGCCGCCGACGACCAGGAGGTCGCAGGTCTCGACGCCGGTGAGGGCGGGTTCGGGGTGGGGCTTGCCGGGGTCGTCCAGCCAGAACGGGACCGGCTGGGCTTCGGACAGTGCCTTGGTCCAACGGCTCATGGCGCCTGGGGCCATGATGTCAACTCCCCACGGGGTCTTATGCCTTCTGCCTGTTGCGGCGATTGCCGACGACCATCGAGGCCAGGACGAGCAGCACGGCGACGAGGAACATGGCCGTACCGATGACATTGATCTGAACGGGAGTTCCGCGCTGTGCCGAGCCCCAGACGAACATGGGGAAGGTGACGGTCGAACCCGCGTTGAAATTGGTGATGATGAAATCGTCGAAGGAGAGCGCGAAGGACAGCAGCGCGCCCGCCGCGATCCCGGGCGCCGCGATGGGCAGGGTGACCCGCAGGAAGGTCTGCGTGGGACTGGCGTACAGGTCCCGGGCCGCCTCCTCCAGACGCGGGTCCATCGACATCACGCGCGCCTTGACGGCGACGACGACGAAGCTGAGGCAGAACATGATGTGCGCGATCAGGATCGTCCAGAATCCCAGTTGCGCACCCAGGTTGAGGAACAGGGTCAGCAGCGAGGCCGCCATGACGACCTCGGGCATGGCCATGGGCAGGAAGATCAGCGAGTTCACGGTGCCCCGCGCGCGGAAGCGGTAGCGGACCAGCGCGAAGGCGATCATGGTGCCGAGGACGGTGGCACCGACCGTCGCCCAGAAGGCGATCTGGAGGCTGATCGACAGCGAGCCGCACATGTCGGCGACCCCGCACGGGTCCTTCCACGCGTCCGTGGAGAACTGCTGCCAGGTGTAGTTGAAGCGCCCCTTCGGTTTGTTGAAGGAGAACACCGTGACGACGACGTTGGGCAGCAGGAGATATCCGAGTGTCACCAGTCCGGCGATGACGACGAGATGGCGCTTGAGCCAGTTGACGAAGGGCATTTAGACCAGATCCTCCGTCCCGGACTTGCGAATGTAGATCGTGACCATGAGGAGAATCCCGGCCATGAGGATGAAGGAGAGGGCCGCGGCCGTCGGATAGTCCAGGATGCGCAGGAACTGCGTCTGGATGACGTTTCCGATCATGCGAGTGTCGGTGGAGCCCAGCAGTTCGGCGTTGACGTAGTCGCCGGCCGCCGGAATGAACGTCAGCAGCGTGCCGGAGACGACGCCCGGCATCGACAGCGGGAAGGTCACCTTGCGGAAGGTGGTCCACGGCCTGGCGTACAGGTCGCCCGCCGCCTCGTGCAGGCGTGAGTCGATGCGCTCCAGCGAGCTGTACAGCGGCAGGATCATGAACGGCAGGAAGTTGTACGTCAGACCGCACACCACGGCGAGTGGGGTGGCCAGCACGCGGTCGCCGGAGGTCCAGCCGAGCCAGCTGGTGACGTCCAGGACGTGCAGGGTGTTGAGGGCGCCGACGACCGGGCCGCCGTCCGCGAGGATCGTCTTCCAGGCGAGGGTGCGGATCAGGAAGCTGGTGAAGAACGGCGCGATCACCAGGATCATGATCAGGTTCCGCCAGCGGCCCGCGCGGAAGGCGATCAGATAGGCCAGCGGGTAGCCGAGGGTCAGGCACAGGATCGTGGCGGCGCCCGCGTAGAGGACCGAGCGCAGGAACTGCGGCCAGTACTCACTCAGCGCGTCCCAGTAGGTCGCGAGGTGCCAGGTGACCTTGTAGCCCTCCTCCAGGGAGCCCGTCTGCACGGACGTGGAGGCCTGGTAGATCATCGGCAGCGCGAAGAAGACCAGCAGCCACAGGATGCCGGGCAGCAGCAGCCAGTACGGCACCATGCGGCCGCGCTTTCGCGGTGGCTTGTGCTCCGGGACCGTCGGGGAGAGCGGCGGGGGTGCCTCGGTGAGCGTCGACATCAGGCCGCCTCTTCCGCCGTGTCGATGCCGGCGTCGATGTCCTGGGCCGCGTCGAGCCCGAAGGTGTGCGCGGGGTTCCAGTGCAGGACGACCTCGGCGCCGGGCACGAGCCGGGCGTCGCGGTCGATGTTCTGGGCGTAGACCTCGAACTCGGGGCAGACGGGAGAGTCGATGACGTACTGCGTGGAGACTCCGATGAAGCTGGAGTCGGCGATCTGGCCGGTGATCCGGTTGCGGCCCTCGGGGATCCCGCCCGCCTGGTCGGCGTGGGTGAGGGTGATCTTCTCCGGGCGGATCCCGACGAGCACCCGGCCGCCGGTCGTCGTCGGTGCGGAACAGCGTGCCTTCGGGAGGACCAGCTTGCCGCCGCCCGCCTTGAGGACGATGTCGTCGCCGCTCCTGGAGTCGACCTCGGCCTCGATCAGGTTGGAGGTGCCGAGGAAGTTGGCGACGAACGTGGTGTTCGGGTTCTCGTAGAGGTCGGTGGGCGAGCCGAGTTGTTCGACCCGGCCCGCGTTCATCACGGCGACCGTGTCGGCCATGGTCATGGCCTCCTCCTGGTCGTGGGTGACGTGGATGAAGGTGATGCCGACCTCGGTCTGGATGCGCTTGAGCTCCAGTTGCATCTGGCGGCGCAGCTTGAGGTCCAGGGCGCCGAGGGGCTCGTCGAGGAGGAGCACCTTGGGGGTGTTGATCAGCGCGCGGGCCACGGCGACGCGCTGCTGCTGGCCGCCGGAGAGCTGGTGCGGCTTCTTGCGTGCCTGCTCGCCGAGCTGGACCAGGTCGAGCATCTCCTCGACCTGTTTCCTCACCGACCTGATGCCGCGCCGGCGCAGGCCGAAGGCGACGTTCTCGAACATGTCCAGGTGCGGGAAGAGGGCGTAGGACTGGAAGACGGTGTTTACCGGCCGCTTGTACGGCGGCAGGTCGGTGACCTCCTGGTCGCCGAGGAACACCGTGCCGGAGGAAGGTTCCTCCAGACCCGCGATCATGCGCAGGGTGGTGGTCTTGCCGCAGCCGGAGGCGCCGAGCAGGGCGAAGAAGGAGCCGTGCGGGACGGTCAGGTCGAGCGGGTGTACGGCGGTGAAGGAGCCGTAGGTCTTGGTTATGCCGGAGAGGCGGACATCGCCGCCGCGGTCGGTCTTGTCGGTCGTCTTCACGGTGATCACGCCCCAGTCAGCTTCGCGAACTTCTCTTCGAACTCGGTGTCTTCCTTCGAGCTCAGCGAGCGGAAGGCGTGGGACTTCGCGGCCATGGCCTTGTCCGGGATGATCAGCGGGTTGTTCGCCGCATCCTTGTCGAGCTTCGCCAGCTCGGGCTTCACACCGTCGACGGGACACACGTAGTTGATGTACGCGGCGAGTTCGGCGGCCGGTTTCGGCTGGTAGTAGTAGTCGATGAGCCGCTCGGCGTTCGTCTTGTGCCGGGCCTTGTTGGGAATCAGCAGGTTGTCGGTGGACGTCATGTAGCCGCTGTCCGGGATCAGGAAGTCGATGTCCGGGCTGTCCGCCTTGAGCTGGACCACGTCACCGGCCCAGGCGACGCAGGCCGCGAAGTCGCCGCTGGTCAGGTCGGAGGTGTAGTCGTTGCCGGTGAAGCGGCGGATCTGGCCCTTGTCGACGGCCTTCTGGAGGCGGGCGATCACCGCGTCGTAGTCGTCCGCCGTGAAGGTCGCCGGGTCCTTGCCCATGTCGAGCAGGGTCATCCCGACGCTGTCGCGCATCTCCGACAGGAAGCCGACCCTGCCCTTGAGCTTGGGGTTGTCGAGCAGGTCGGAGAGGGACTTCACCTCGACACCGTCGAGCGCCTTCTTGTTGTAGGCGATGACCGTCGAGATGCCCTGCCACACGTACGAGTAGGCGCGGCCCGGGTCCCAGTCGGGGCTGCGGAACTGGGCGGAAAGATTGGCGTAGGCGTGCGGCAGCAGGGACGGGTCCAGTTTCTGGACCCAGCCCAGGCGGATGAGGCGGCCGGCCAGCCAGTCGGTGAGGACGATGAGGTCACGGCCGGTGTCCTGGCCGGCGGCGAGCTGCGGCTTGATCTTGCCGAAGAACTCGTTGTTGTCGTTGATGTCCTCGGTGTACTTGACCTTGATGCCGGTCCGCTCGGTGAACTGGTCGAGCGTGGGGTGGTGCTTCTCGCTCTCGTCCACGTCCATGTACTCGGTCCAGTTGGAGAAGTTGACGGTCTTCTCCTTGGCCGAGTGGTCGTCCGCGGAGACACCGCCCTGGGTCTTGCCGGCCGCGGGGATGCCGCAGGCGCTCAGCGCCCCGAGACCGCCGATCGCGAACGCGCCGCCCGCGGAGGCACGCAGCACGGACCGCCGGGTCATGGCGGCCCTGCCGTTCCTGAGGCTGCGCCGCATGGCGGCCACCTGGGCCGGGGACAGGCGGTCGGGCTCGTACTGCTCCATGCGCGTGGTGCCCTTTCGGGAGATTGCCCTGTGTCTGATGTCCTTCGTGCGATGGTCCGGCCGCAGGTCAGACGGCCCGTTGTCGCTATCGGTCCCCGAAGATCGTCCGGTGCCAGTCCTTGCGGGGCACCGCCGTGTTGTCGAACATGACGTGTTTGATCTGGGTGTACTCCTCGAACGAGTACGCGGACATGTCCTTGCCGAAGCCGGACGCCCGGTACCCGCCGTGGGGCATCTCGCTGATGATCGGGATGTGGTCGTTGATCCATACGCAGCCCGCCTTGATCTCCCGGGTGGCCCGGTTCGCCCGGTAGACGTCCCGGCTCCAGGCGGAGGCGGCGAGCCCGTACGGCGTGTCGTTGGCCAGCCGAAGGCCCTCGTCGTCGGTGTCGAAGGGCAGGACGACCAGCACCGGCCCGAAGACCTCGGACTGGACGATCTCGCTGTCCTGAGCGGCGTCGGCGACCAGGGTGGGGCGATAGTAGGCACCGTTCTTGAGATCCGCCTGCGGAGCCTCGCCTCCGGTCACCACGCGTGCGTAGCCGCGCGCCCGGTCGACGAACCCGGCGACCCGGTCGCGCTGGACGTGCGAGATCAGCGGGCCGAGATCGGTGCCGGGGGCGAACGGGTCGCCCAGGCGGACGGTCTCCATGAGGGCGGCCGTCTGCTCGACGAAGGCCTCGTAGAGCGGACGCTGTACGTACGCGCGAGTGGCCGCCGTGCAGTCCTGCCCGGTGTTGATGAGCGCGCCCGCGACCGCGCCGTTGACGGCCGCCTCCAGGTCCGCGTCGTCGAAGACGACGAAGGGGGCCTTGCCGCCCAGCTCCAGGTGGAGGCGCTTGACGGTGGCGGTGGCGATCTCGGCGACACGCTTGCCGACGGTGGTGGAGCCGGTGAACGACGTCATCGCCACGTCCGGGTGGCCGACGAGGTGCTCCCCTGCCTCCCGGCCGGCGCCGTTGACGATGTTGATCACACCGTCGGGGATCCCGGCGTGGGTGGCGGCCTGCGCGAACAGCAGCGAGGTGAGCGGGGTGAGCTCGGCGGGCTTCAACACGATCGTGTTGCCCGCGGCGATCGCCGGGAGGATCTTCCAGGCGGCCATCTGGAGGGGGTAGTTCCAGGGCGCGATGGAGCCGACGACACCGATCGGCTCGCGGCGGACGTACGAGGTGTGGTCGCCGGAGTACTCGCCCGCGGACTGCCCCTGGAGGTGCCGGGCGGCGCCCGCGAAGAAGGCGGTGTTGTCGATTGTGCCCGGGACGTCGAACTCGCGGGTCAGCTTGAGGGGCTTGCCGCACTGGAGGGACTCGGCGCGGGCGAGGTCCTCCGCACGGTCGGCGAGCACGCCGGCAAAACGGTGCAGGGCGTCCGAGCGCTCGCCCGGGGTGGCCGAGGACCAGCCCGGGAAGGCCGCGCGGGCGGCGGCCACGGCCGCGTCCACGTCGGCGGCGCCCGCCAGCTCGTACGTGTACACCTCCTCGCCGGTCGAGGGGTCGACGACCGCGTGCGTACGGCCGGAGGTGCCCTTCGTCGGACGGCCCGCGATGAACTGGGCGCCCTCGGCGAAGCGCTCCCGGGCCGCGAACCGGTCCGGGGTGCCAGTGCCCGGGTTGTGCATGTCGCTCTCCTCCGCCGTCGCCCCGCGTCCATGGATGCGGGAGGCGTAGCTCCAGCTCGATTTGAGTGCCGATCCTGACAGAGCAAAGGGCACCCAACAAGTGATTCCGTTGTTGCCTTTTGGTTACGCGACGAAATCTGTCGACCGGGTGTCGAGTCGGCTCCGAAAAGGAAGGACGTTGTGTCAGTGGTGCCTGCCAGACTCGCGTGCATGAAAGGGATCACGGGGAAGATCGACTCGCGGGATTCGCTGGTCAGGGAGATCCAGGCCGGCTCCAGGATCAAGTACCTGCATTTCTGGGGACACCGGCCACGCAGCGACGGCGGCGTGGGGCCGAGTTGTCTGAGCCAGTGGTGGCCCTCGCCGTTCACGGTGGCCGACGTGTCCTACGCGAGTGCCGAGCACTGGATGATGGCGCGCAAAGCGCGGCTCTTCGACGACGCGGAGGCCGAGGAGCGGGTGCTGGCGGCCGGGCACCCGGCCGAGGCCAAGAAGGCGGGGCGGCTGGTGCGCGGCTTCGACGAGGAAGTGTGGGAGCGCGAGAGGCTCCAGATCGTGGTCGAGGGCAGCGTCCACAAGTTCGCCGCGCATCCCGAGTTGCGGGGTTTCCTGCTGGCCACGGGCGAGAGGGTACTGGTGGAGGCGAGCCCGCTGGACCGGGTGTGGGGCATCGGCCTCGCCGCCGACGACGAGGCGGCCTCGGATCCGCGGCGGTGGCGGGGGCCGAACCTGCTCGGGTTCGCGTTGATGGAGGCGCGGGAGCGGCTGCGGACCGGCCTCGTGGACGGGACGGACCTCACGGGCCGGACAGACCTGGCCGACCGCGCGGACCGCGCTGACCGGACGGACTGAGGCAGGGGTCGGCCGTCGGGCCGGCCCCGCCTCAGCCGCGGTGTCAGAAGGCGCTCATGAAACTCGCGAAGACCAGGAGCCCCAGCAGCGGCAGGATCACCGTGGCCACGATGCCGCAGACGAGTCCCGCGGTCGCCGCTCCCCTGTTGGTCGCCTCACCCCGGTTGGCCTTGCCGCGGCCGATCGCGCCGAAGATGATGCCGAGGATTCCGAGGATGACCCCGATGAACCAGAGGAAGAACGTCACGCTGCACACGACGCCGATGATGCCCAGCACCAGACCGGTCGTGCCCATGCCGTTGCTCGGCTGCGGTGGCATGCCGTAGCCGGGCATCTGCGGGTAGGCGCCCACCGGAGCGGCGGCCGGGTAGGACGGAGCCGGACTCGCGTAGGCCTGCTCCTGGTTCGGGTAGCCGTACCCCGGAGCGGACCCGGACTGCGGATAGGCGTATCCCCCTGCCGGCTGCTGAGGCGGCTGCGGCGGCTGCGACGGCGGTGGCCCGAATCCACCGGATCCGGGATTGGCGTCGGACATGAACTGCTCTCCCCTCGTTGACTGCCAGGGCATCGTAATGGCCCTGCTCACCTCGGGGCGCACCGTTTCGTCCGGTCAATTCGGCGGGTGGGTCCGGCAGTTGCTTCGGCTGGTGCTTCGGCCGGTGCTCGATGGCTGATTCGGCCGGTGCCTCAGTCGTTGGCGAGTACGGACACCGGCACGGCCCGCAAGGCGCCGTAGGAGTCGTCGTACTCGTCGTCCATGTTGATCGCCGCCGTGATCCCGATGGCGATGAGGACGATGACCGCGACGCCGAGGATGATGCCGATGACGCCCGTGATCAGGCCGGCCTGCGCCTGACCGTGGTTGTCGGCCTCGCCGCGCTCGGCCCGCTTCTTCCCCTTGAGACCGAAGACCACGGCGAGTATGCCGAGCACGATCGAGACGACGCCGTAGAGGCAGAACAGACAGCAGGACAGGATGCCCAGGACCATCGCGGCGACGCCCATGCCGTTCTGCGGGGGCGCCTGCATACCGGGCCAGCCGTAGCCGGCGGGGTAGGACGGGTACCCGTAGCCGCCGGGAGCCGCGGGGCCGGTGGGTGCGACGGGCGGGGGAGGCAGGGCGGCGCCGGGAGCGTCCGCACCCGGGTAGGCGCTGCCGGGCGTCGGGTAGCCCGGCGGGGTGTAGCCGGGTGCGGTGTACGCGTCGGCGGGCATCGAGGTGACCGTGATCTGGTCGTGTACGGACGGGGGCGGCGACCCGGGCGGCTGGGCCGCGCCGGGGGCCGGGGCGGTGCCGGGGGCCGGGGCGGTGCCGGGCGCCTGACCGGTTCCAGGGCCCTGGCCCGCCTCCGGGGCCTGGCCGGAGCCGGGTGCCTGGTTCTTGTCCAGGGACGGCCGGCTCTCCGGCGGCGCCCAAGGGTCGCGGCCGCCTCCGGCCTCCCCGCTCGGCTGCGTTGCGTCCGTCACGTCATGTCCCCCTAGGTCGTTCGTGCCGCCATGCTACGGCCTCGCCCACCGCGTGTCGGAGGCGGTGCGGGCCCGGCCCCGCACCGGGGTTCACCCCGCCCACGGCCTACGATGTCACCGCACTCGATCAGCCGATCACCCGCGCCGCACCCCGACCGGTGCCCGGCGCCCTGCCCGGGGAGGCCCCCATGACCGAGCACCTCGTCGACGCCCGTGCGCCACGCGATCTGCGGGCCTTCATCGCCTCGTTGCCCAAGGCAGAACTCCATGTGCACCACGTCGGTTCCGCCTCCCCGCGCATCGTCTCCACGCTGGCCGCCCGCCACCCCGACTCCAAGGTCCCCACCGACCCCGAGGCGCTGGTCGACTACTTCACCTTCACGGACTTCGCCCACTTCATCGACGTGTACCTGTCCGTCGTCGACCTGATCCGCACGCCGGAGGACGTACGGCTGCTGACGTACGAGATCGCCCGGGACCTGGCCCGGCAGCAGGTGCGGTACGCCGAGCTGACCATCACCCCGTTCTCCTCGACCCGGCGCGGCATCGACGAACTCGCCTTCATGGAGGCCATCGAGGACGCCCGCAAGGGGGCCGAGGCCGAGTTCGGGACGGTCCTGCGGTGGTGCTTCGACATTCCGGGGGAGGCCGGGCTGGTGTCCGCCGAGGAGACGGTACGGATGGCCACGGACGAGCGTCTGCGTCCGGAGGGCCTGGTGTCGTTCGGGCTCGGCGGGCCCGAAGTCGGCGTACCCCGGCCGCAGTTCAAGCCGTATTTCGACCGGGCGATCGCGGCCGGTCTGCACTCCGTTCCGCACGCCGGCGAGACCACCGGCCCGGAGACGGTGTGGGACGCGGTCACCCACCTGCGCGCCGAGCGCATCGGACACGGCACCAGTTCCGCGCGGGACGAGAAGCTCCTCGCCCATCTCGCCGAGCACCGGATCGCGCTGGAGGTGTGTCCGACCTCCAACATCGCCACGCGCGCGGTGCGCACGCTCGACGAGCACCCCCTCATGGACTTCGTGAAGGCCGGCGTGCTGGTCACGATCAACTCCGACGACCCGCCGATGTTCGGCACCGATCTCAACAACGAGTACGCCGTCGCCGCCCGGCTGCTGGACCTCGACGAGCGGGGCCTGGCCGAGCTGGCGAAGAACGCGGTCGAGGCCTCGTTCCTCGACGAGACCGGCAAGTCCCGGATCAAGGACGAGATCGACACGTACACCGCTGGTCGGCTCGCCCCCTGACCGCACCACAATGGGTGCATGCAGAAGCTGACCGCCGTGGCCCATCGCGGCGACCCCTACCGCGTCCGTGAGAACACCGTCGACTCGCTGCGTTCCGCGCTCCGACGGGGTGCGGACGCGGTCGAGATCGACGTACGTCTCACCCGGGACGGCGTGCCCGTCCTGCTGCACGACGACTCACTGAAGCGGCTGTGGGAGCACGAACGGCCGTTGCTGTCGCTGTCGGTGGACGAGGTGCGCGGGCTCACGGACGGCGGGGTGCCGACGCTCGCCGAGGCGCTGACCGCGACCGAGGGCAGCCGGGTGCTGCTCGACCTGCCGGGCACGCCGGACGTGCGGGCGGCCCGCCGGGTCGTGGACGTGGTGCGGGAGTGCGGGGCGCGGGAGCGGGTGTACTACTGCGCGGGTGCCTCGGCCATGCTCGCCGTACGCGCCGCCGACCCGGCCGCCGAGATCGCGTTGACCTGGACCACGCTGGCCCCGCCCCGGCCCGCGTTGCTGGACGCGGTACGCCCGCGCTGGCTCAACTACCGCTTCGGGCTGGTGGATCGCGCCCTGGCCGAGCGCGTCCACGCCGACGGCTGTCTGCTCTCCGTGTGGACTCCCGACACGCGCCGCTCGATGCGCCGCCTCGTCGGCATGGGCGTCGACTCGATCACCACCAACCGCGTCGACATCCTGTGCGCCCTCCGCGACGGCGCCCTGAGCGACCGCGACCCGCGCGATCGCGACCAGCCCCGCGAACCAGCGGCCGCCCGGCGGCCCGGCGTCTGATCCGGGCCCGGAGGCAACCGAAGAGAGCTACAGGCGGGAGCGTTGCGGGACGGTCGCCGGATCGGCCGGGGTCGCGCGGGTGACGTACTGCGGCACCGGTGTGTCGTCCTTGCCGGTGTCGCGGACCAGGCCGTAGCGCTTCGCGCCCTGGTCGGGGCCCGTCGTGACGTCCTTCTCCACCGCGTCCCAGCTCGACGGGAAGACGTTCAGGCCGTAGTCGGCGCCGCGCTCGTTCACGGTGAGGGTGACGCTGCCGTCGACGTAGAAGTACTCGTTCTGCCACATCTGCTGGGTGCCGGACGGCGGGACGGCATAGCCGGTGGCCGAGTCGCCCATGCCGGTGGCGGAGCTGTCGGTGGCGCTGACCGGGTCGTCCATGCGCCGGCCGCCGCCCGAGGCCACATGGAAGAGCTCGCCCCGCAGCCCGGTCCAGGTCGGCATGACCAGGCCGCCGGCCCGGTACTGCGGGGAGATCTGCCAGCGGACGAGGACATAGCCCCGGCCGCTGAGCGTCACGCTGTCCCCGCGGTGGTTCATGGTGGCGTGCGCGCCGCCGCTGCTGGTGATGCCTGTCTCGGGCCGGTGCGGCAGGACGGCCGGCTCGGCGTTCGGGTCGGGCGCCCGGTCGACGGCGTCGACGACGGAGCCGTACAGGTCGGCCTTCTTCGACCGGGTCACCGACGGCGAGGCCGTGGGAGTCGGAGAGGCCGAGGGAGTTGAAGCCGAGGGGGGTGGTGGGGCGGAGGTGGCCGTCCGGCTGGGGGCGGTGAGGGCCGCGCGCGGGGGCGGGGCGGGATCCGGGGGCCGGGTGACGACGTACGCGCCGCCCGCGACGAGGGTCGCGCCCGCGGTCACGGCGACGGCCGGCTTGGCGAGCACACCCAACACCTTGGCGGACCAGCCGACGGAGGTGCCGACGGCCGTGGCGGCCACGGCCGTCTTGCCGCCGAAGGCGAGGGAGAGCGTGAAGCCGACCGGGAGCGGGACCAGCGCGATCCCGACGAGCAGGCGCTCCGCCGGTACGACGGACTCGCGGGCGTCGCCGCAGTACCCGCAGCCGCGGATGTGCCGGGCCAGCCGCTTGCGCCAGACGGAGTCGGGGCGGCCGGTCCAGCGAGCGGTCAGTTCGCGCAGGTCCGGGCAGGCGCCGTCGAGGGCCCGGACGATGCCGCGCGAGGCCTCCAGACGCTCCTTCATCCGCTGGACACGCACGGCGGCGTGCTGCCGGCTGATGCCGACGGCCTCGGCCAGCTCACGCCGGGTGAGGTCGCCGGCGACCTCCAGCCACCACAGGGACAGCAGTTGCCGGTCCTCGTCGTCGAGCCAGCGCGCCGCCTCCGCGACCTCGCGCCGCTCCCCCTCCAACCTAAGTCGCAGCACGGTGAGTTCGGCGAAGTCGGCGGCCTCGTGCGGCGCCGACTCGTCCAGCCGGGCGGGCGTGCTGCGGCGGGCCCGGTCCCGGATCTGCCGCATGGCGATCGCCACCAGCCAGGACCGGAAGCTGTCCGGGTCGCGCAGCGATCCGAGGTTGTCGACGGCCCGCAGCATGGTCTCCTGCACGACGTCGTCCACGTCGGCGTGGCCGTTCAGTGCCCGGCCGACGATGTTGTAGACCAGGGGCAGCCAGCCCGCGACCAGCTCGTCCAGCGCCTGCCGGTCACCGTCCTGTGCCGCCGAGACGGTGGAGCTCCAGTGCCGCGTGTCCACGATGCCCTTTCGGTGACCGGTGTGACGGTTGAGGTCGGATTTCTTGTGCACGCACCCTCTCAGGCGGGCCGAGACTGTCGTATGTCCGGCATCACAGTGCGGAGACGGTGTGAAGGCCGCCGGGATAACAGTTTTTTCTTCCCTTATGGGCCTCCCCCGACAACCCTCTTGCCCTGTACGGCATTTGGTCGGGGTCGCGTCAAGGGCGGGCACCCTCCTCGCCGACGATCCGGTGACCGCCGTACGCCCGGAGGATGATCACCGCCACATACCCACGGACCCTGGAGCAGCCGCATGCGCATCCGTCGTCGTACGACCGTCCTCGCCGCGTCCCTCGTCCTCGCCCTGGGGGCGGCAGCGCTGGCGTCCCCCGCCTTGGCCGCGACCGGGTCCGCCCCGGCCGCCGCGCACGCCACGACGACCGGCGAGCTGGACACCGCCGCCTTACGCGCCGCGCTCGTCGGCCTCCCGGACAAGGACGCGACCTTCGCCCTCGTCCGGGTGGGCGGCACCGACGGCAGCCGGCGCGGCAGCGCGGGCGTGCGCGATCTGGAGAGCGGCGGGGCGGCGGACCCGGACGCCCGGTTCCGGGCGGATTCGACGACGAAGGTGGTGACGGCGGCGGTCGTCCTGCAGCTCGCGGCGGAGGGGAAGATCCACCTGAACACGCCCGTGCAGCACTACCTTCCGGGCCTGCTGTCGAGGTGACGGGCCACTCCTACGCCTCCGAGGCCACCCGGCGCGTGCTGCTGCCCGCCGGGATGCGGGACACTTACTTCCCCGGCACCGACCCGGTGATCCACGGACCGCACAACCGCGGCTACCAGACGGTGAAGCGGGCCGACGGCACGACGGACCTCGTCGACGTGACCGACTGGAACCAGGCCGACCGGTGGGCGGCCGGGGACATGATCTCCACCAGCGCCGACCTGGAGCGGCTGCTGAAGCGCCTCTTCCGCGGCGACCTGGTGCCGCGGCCGCAGCTGAAGGAGATGTTCACGGTCCCGAGGCACATCAAGGGCGCCGACATGAGCGCCGGTCTGCAGCGCTTCGAGTTCGAGGGCCGGGTCTACTGGCTCAGGGCGGGCGCCCGGTACGGCTACGGCACGGTGATCGCCGCGACCCGGAACCTGTCACGCACGCTGGTCGTCTCCGTCGGCGGCACGGACGTGAAGAGCGAGGACATGAACCCGGTGACCGAGCGGATCGCGCTGCGCTCAAGTAGCGGGAACGAGGCGGGCGTTCGCGGTGAGCGCCTCCAGGCGCTTGATCTTCTTCCGTACGACGTACGGCGGGACCACCCCGAAGACGCCGAACGACATGTCGATCACGGTCCACCAGAACGGGATCCCCCGGACCGGTCCGCAGATCAGGGCGAGCGGGACGATGCCGGCGCAGGCGATCATCCCGAACTCGACGACCCAGATGTTGCGGACGGGGTCGCGGTAGGGGCCGTAGAAGGCAACCGCGATGACGAGATGGGCGAAGGCCAGCCAGTCCGTGCCGTACAGCACGAAGGGGTACTCGGCGTCGACGGTGTCGAGACCCTGGCGGACGTGCTCGATCCACTCCGTCAGGGCGGGCACGAATTCCGGCGCGGACAGCGCCCGCAGCAGGTCCTCGGTCCAGCGCAGCTCGTGGACCAGCGGGAAGGCCGTGGCGCCGCTGAGCACCAGACCCAGGACGAAGAAGACCAACCAGGCGCGGATGCCCTTGAGAAGGGCGGCTCTGTCGCTCATGGCGGGAGCGTACGCCTATAATTGAACATGTTCAAAACTGTAGTCGTCCGGTCGGACCCGGGGCCGGGAAACGCCGCGGCCCCGGACGGGAACCCATCCCGTCCGGGGCCGCGCGTCACGTCGTACGGACTACGCCTCCAGCGACGTCATCACGTGCTTGATCCGCGTGTAGTCGTCGAAGCCGTATCCCGACAGGTCCTTGCCGTAGCCGGACTTCTTGAAGCCGCCGTGCGGCATCTCCGCGACCAGCGCGATATGGGTGTTGATCCACACGCAGCCGAAGTCGAGCTTCTTGGACATCCGCATCGCGCGGCCGTGGTCCTTGGTCCACACCGAGGAGGCGAGGGCGTACTCGACGCCGTTGGCCCACTCCACCGCCTGGTCCTCGTCGGTGAAGGACTGGACGGTGATGACCGGGCCGAAGACCTCCTTCTGGATGATCTCGTCGTCCTGCTTGACGCCCGAGACGACGGTCGGGGCGAAGAAGTACCCCTTGTCGCCGACCCGCTTGCCGCCGGTCTCCACGCGCGCGTGGGCGGGCAGGCGGCTGATGAAGCCCTCGACCTGCGCGAGCTGGTTGGGGTTGTTCAGGGGGCCGAAGAGGATGTCCTCGTCGTCCGGCTGCCCGGTCTTGGTGTCGGCGGCGGCCTTGGCGAGCGCCGACACGAACTCGTCGTGGATGGCCTCGTGGACGAGGACACGGCAGGCGGCCGTACAGTCCTGCCCGGCGTTGAAGAAGCCGGCGACCGAGATGTCCTCGACGGCCTTGGCGATGTCCGTGTCCTCGAACACGACGACCGGCGCCTTGCCGCCCAGCTCCAGGTGGACCCGCTTGAGGTCCTTCGCAGCGCCCTCGGCGACCTGCATGCCGGCGCGCACGGAACCGGTGATGGAGGCCATCGCCGGGACCGGGTGCTCGACCATCATGCGGCCGGTCTCGCGGTCGCCGGTGATGACGTTGAAGACACCCTTGGGCAGGATCGAGCCGAGGATGTCGGCGATCAGGACCGTCGAGGCCGGGGTGGTGTCCGAGGGCTTCAGGACGACCGTGTTGCCCGCGGCGATCGCCGGGGCGAACTTCCACACGGCCATCATCATCGGGTAGTTCCACGGCGCGACCTGCGCACAGACACCCACCGGCTCCCGGCGGATCATCGAGGTCAGCCCCTCCATGTACTCGCCGGCGCTGCGTCCCTCCAGCATCCGGGCCGCGCCCGCGAAGAAACGGATCTGGTCGACCATCGGCGGGATCTCCTCGGAGCGGGTCAGCCCGATCGGCTTGCCCGTGTTCTCCACCTCCGCCGCGATGAGCTCCTCCGCGCGCTCCTCGAACGCGTCCGCGATCTTCAGGAGGGCCTTCTGGCGCTCGGCGGGAGTCGTGTCGCGCCAGGCCGGGAAGGCCGCGGCGGCGGCCGCCATCGCGGCGTCCACGTCCGCCTGTCCGGACAGCGGCGCGGTCGCGTACGCCTCGCCCGTCGCGGGGTTGACGACCTCGGTGGTCCGTCCGTCGACGGCGTCCCGGAACTCTCCGTCGATGTGGTTGCGCAGACGACGCAGCTCGGTGCTCACTGCCGGCCTCCTGTCAGGGTTGAACTGTTGTGGGGTGTCCGATTACTGAGACACCCAGCCTAATCCGCGGGGCCACGTTTTCAACACCCCTGATCACGCCAAGGCTGCGGAATTCGCAGATCTCACCCACGTAAACAACGAATTTCATTGATGGAGCCTTGCGAAAGTGTCGAGACGTCGTGCACAGTGACGTCGTGGCCAGTCGAAGCGCAGAACGGGGGGACTCACGGGAGTCCCGCGAGTCCCCCCGCGAGTCCAGGAACAGCAGCACCCCGCATCTGGATGCCGTCTCCCTCGGCATCATCGAGCAGCTCCAGGAGGACGGCCGCCGGCCGTACGCCGCCATCGGCAAGGCCGTCGGCCTCTCCGAGGCGGCCGTGCGCCAGCGCGTGCAGAAGCTGCTCGACCAGGGCGTGATGCAGATCGTCGCCGTCACGGACCCGCTCACCGTGGGCTTCCGCCGACAGGCGATGGTCGGCGTTCACGTCGAAGGCGACGTGGAGTCCGTGGCCGAAGCCCTGACCGCCATGTCCGAATGCGAATACGTGGTGATGACCGCAGGCTCCTTCGACCTGATGGTGGAGATCGTCTGCGAGGACGACGACCACCTTCTGGAGGTCATCAACAAGCGCATGCGAGCCATCCCCGGCGTGCGCTCCACGGAGAGCTTCGTCTACCTCAAGCTCAAGAAGCAGACCTACATGTGGGGAACCCGATAATCGTGAGCACCGACAGCCCCAAGGACCTCAGCAGGACCGCGTACGACCACCTGTGGATGCACTTCACCCGCATGTCCTCGTACGAGAACTCCCCCGTCCCGACGATCGTCCGGGGTGAGGGCACCCACATCTACGACGACAAGGGCAAGCGCTACCTCGACGGCCTCGCGGGCCTGTTCGTGGTCCAGGCCGGACACGGCCGCGTGGAGCTGGCCGAGGCGGCCTCCAAGCAGGCGCAGGAGCTGGCGTTCTTCCCGGTGTGGTCGTACGCCCACCCCAAGGCCGTGGAGCTCGCGGAGCGCCTCGCGGACCACGCGCCGGGCGACCTCAACAAGGTCTTCTTCACCACCGGTGGCGGCGAGGCCGTCGAAACCGCCTGGAAGCTCGCCAAGCAGTACTTCAAGCTCACCGGCAAGCCCACCAAGTACAAGGTCATCTCGCGCGCGGTCGCCTACCACGGCACCCCGCAGGGCGCCCTGTCCATCACCGGCCTGCCGGCCCTGAAGGCACCCTTCGAGCCCCTCGTCCCGGGCGCGCACAAGGTCCCCAACACCAACATCTACCGGGCCCCGCTGTTCGGCGACGACCCCGTGGCCTTCGGCCGCTGGGCCGCCGACCAGATCGAGCAGCAGATCCTCATGGAGGGACCGGACACGGTCGCCGCGGTCTTCCTGGAGCCGGTCCAGAACGCCGGCGGCTGCTTCCCGCCCCCGCCCGGCTACTTCCAGCGGGTCCGCGAGATCTGCGACAAGTACGACGTCCTGCTCGTGTCGGACGAGGTCATCTGCGCCTTCGGCCGCCTGGGCACGATGTTCGCCTGCGACAAGTTCGACTACGTCCCGGACATGATCACCTGCGCCAAGGGCATGACCTCGGGCTACTCCCCGATCGGCGCCTGCATCATCTCCGACCGCCTGGCCGAGCCGTTCTACAAGGGCGACAACACCTTCCTGCACGGCTACACCTTCGGCGGCCACCCGGTCTCCGCGGCCGTGGGCATCGCCAACCTCGACCTGTTCGAGCGCGAGAACCTCAACCAGCACGTGCTCGACAACGAGGGCGCCTTCCGCTCGACCCTGGAGAAGCTGCACGACCTGCCGATCGTCGGAGACGTCCGCGGCAACGGCTTCTTCTACGGGATCGAGCTGGTGAAGGACAAGCACACCAAGGAGTCGTTCGACGACGAGGAGACCGAGCGCGTCCTGTACGGCTTCCTCTCCAAGGCCCTGTTCGACAACGGCCTGTACTGCCGGGCGGACGACCGCGGCGACCCGGTCGTCCAGCTCGCCCCGCCGCTGATCTCCGACCAGGGGACGTTCGACGAGATCGAGCAGATCCTGCGCGCGACGCTGACGGAGGCGTGGACGAAGCTCTGACCTCATCGAAGGGATCTTCGCTTCTTCCGGAAGGATCTTCGTTAAGGAAGATCAATCACGGCCCCGGTGTCGCCCGTTCGAGTGAGAAAGGGCGGCCCGGGGCCGTGTGCTGTCCGGCCCGCCGACATGGGCTGCCTAGCGTGCGACTGACTCCTCCCCTTCGTCGGACGACGGGGATTCCTGGCTCACGTCGCCCAGTCGCTGAACGAGCGGCCGAGTCTGACGCGATCGACGCCGCCCGGGTTGAGACCAGCCCGGGCGGCAAAAGCGCCTAGGAGGCAGCACGTGCCTGGTTCTCGCGACGTACTGTCCGCGCCTCCTGCGAGGGCCCGAGACCGTGACCACGGGTCTCGGCGCTCGTTCCCCCGTCCGGGGGACACGGCACAGCATTTCCGATCAGAACCGAGGTGTACGCCCATGGAGGCCCCGCCGGACAACGACGTGCTCTGGGCACGGTCCCTGCACTTCACGCACCGCGACGGCTCACCCGGACTGGCCGGCGTCTCGCTGGGCGTCCGTGAGAGCGAGATCCTCGCCGTCAGCGGCCCGCGCGGCAGCGGCAAGACGACCCTGCTGGGGTGCCTGTCCGGACTGGTCCCGGCACAGCGCGGCGAGGTCTGGTTCAACAGCGCACCCGTCCACACCATGGGCCCGATGGCCCGCGAGCGGCTGCGGCGGGACCGCTTCGGCTGGATCGACCCGGTCCCGGTGCTGGTCCCCGAGCTCACCGTCTGGGAGAACACGGCCCTTCCCCTGATGCTGCGCGGCACCAGCCGTCGCCGTGCCAGGACGGTGGCGCTGGAGTGGCTCGAGCGCCTGGACGTCGGCGACACCACCCGCAAGCGCCCGCACGAACTGCGCCAGTCCGAGCGCCAGCGCGTCTGCATCGCGCGGGCCCTGGCCCCGGCGCCCACGGTGCTGTTCGCCGACGAACCGACGGCTCCTCTGTACCGCGCGGACCGCACCCACGTCCTGCGCACGCTCACCACGGCGGCCCGCTCGCACGGCATCACGGTGGTGCTCGCCACCCACGACGCGGAGACGGCCGCCCTCGCCGACCGCACGGTGTCGCTGCTGGACGGACGGCGTGTGAAGACCGTGCACCTGCCGCCGGTGCCCGAGACGGAAGGCCGGGCCACGTGCTCGCTCTCCGTCTGACCCGCGGCGCCCACCCGGCCGTCCAGCTCCGCCGTCTCCTGGTGGCGGCGGCGTCGGCCGGCACGGGCTTCCTCCTGCTCTGCACCCTCGGCTACGCGATGAGCCACCCGGACGACCCGGCGGGCTCGCTTCTCCGGCTGGCCTGGTGCGCGACCCCCCTGGCCACGACGGTGTACTTCGCGCTCGCCGTGGCCCGCACCGACCCGGCCGCCAGGCCGCGCACCGGCCTCTCGGCGATCGGTCTGGGCCCGGCCCGCCTGATGGCCGTCTCGGCCACCACGACGGCCCTCTCCTGCACGCTGGGCTCCATGCTCGCCCTGCTGGTCTTCCTCCACCTCCGGGGCGACCTGACGGGCATGCCGTTCGACGGGGCGGCAGCGGAGTTCCTGGCGGCGGACGCGCCCCTGCCGCTCCCCGCCGCTCTGACGTTGCTGGCCCTGGTCCCGGCGTCCGCGTCACTGGCTGTCGGCCTGGTGTCGCGGCCACGGGAAAGCCGACCGGCGGCTGCCCTGACGGGGGTCCGCTCGTTCGGCCGCTTCGGGGCGTACGGCGGCCCCGCGGCACGGGGCACCTTCGGCGTCCGCCTCCGGTCCCGCCAGGCGCCGGGCGGGCGGCTGGCTCAGGATCCGGGCACTGCTGGTGACACGGACTGTCCGGTCGCCGGTGCGGCTCCCGGCCCGAGTCACGGCGGCACCACCGCCCCGGCCGGCGCGGGCGAACCCGGCACCACGGTGACCTGTACCTCGGGCACCGGCACCGCGGTTCTCTCCATCCCGGACACCGGCACCGCCGACCTGGCCCCCGGCGCGCTTCCCCCGGCCTCCGAGGACGCCCCCCGAGGCCTCCCCTGGGGCATCGCGATCCTCGCCGCGGGCCTGGCCGTGGAGGCCTACGCCAACCGCACCGCGCCCGCCCCCACCGCCGCCCTCACCATGCCCGGCGGCCTCGCCACAGCAGGGCCCGCCGGAATCCTCGTCGGGTGGATCCTCACCGCCGTCGGTCTGGCCCTGGCCGGCCCCGGCCTCACCCACCTCTGCGGACGGCTCCTCCAGACCGCCCGCCCCGGCGCCCTCCGCCTCCTCGCCGGTCGCGTCCTCATGGCGGAGGCCACCCGCATCGGCCGACCCCTCGGCGTCGTCTGCGCGGTGGCGTCGGGGGCGTACGCCATGGCCGCGCTGGACGACACGTCAGGCCCCTCCTTCGGCCCGTTGACCATCCTCGGCCTGCTCCTGGTGACCGGCTGCACCGTGGCGACCCTCGTGACCGCCGCCGTGGAGGCCAAGCACGCCCGCGCCGACACCACGGCCGCCCTGGTACGGCTCGGCGCGCCCAGCACCACGCTGCGCAGCGCCGCCGCCCTGCGCGCCGGCGCGCTGCTGGCCCTCTTCGGCCCGCTCACCCTGGTCGTGGCCGAACTGGCGGCGCTCCCCCTGGCCCGCTGACAGCACGGGCGGCCCGTGCGTGAATCCCGTACGTGAATCCCGTAGGAAAACTTCTCCGGTGGCCGATGAGTTCCGGTGGGACGCGCCGTCTAACCACCGAACAGCACGCACCCGATGGGAGAGACCGATGACCTCGACGTACCAGCAGATGATCTTCGTCAACCTGCCCGTGAACGACCTGGACGCCTCCAAGAAGTTCTTCACCGAGCTGGGCTACACGATCAACCCGCAGTTCAGCGACGAGAAGGCGGCCTCCGTCGTGATCAGCGACAGCATCGTCGCCATGCTGCTCACCAAGCCGTTCTACGCGACCTTCACCAAGAAGGAGATCGCCGACGCGACGAAGTCCAGCGAAGTGCTGCTCGCGCTGAGCGCCGAGAGCCGCGAGAAGGTCGACGAACTGGTCGAGAAGGCGCTCGCGGCGGGCGGCTCCCCGGCGGGTGAGACGCAGGACCACGGTTTCATGTACGGCCGTTCCTTCGACGACCCCGACGGCCACACCTGGGAGGTCATCTGGATGGACCCGGCTGCCGTGGAGGGCTGAGACGCGCCGCGCCTAGCATGGGCGGGTGCAGATGATGCCCGCCCATGCGGCCCACCACAACGACCGTGAGATCGAGACGCTCGAGGAGTTCGACGCGACCGTCTCGGCGCGCGGCACGCTCGCCGGATTCCGCGTCCAGGCCGTCGACCTGACGGACCGTACGCGCGAACTGCTCGGCACGGACACGGCAGGCGCGGTCTTCCTCGGCTGCCGGATGCGCGAGGACGCCGCCGTCAAGGTCCGCGCGGACGGGGCCATGGTCTTCCCGCCCGTCCCCGACCTGCCCTTCGACCCGTACCGGGGCCTGGTCTACTCCCCCGACGAGCTCTTCGCCTTCCTGTCGGACGGCTACGAGGCCACACCGGACGCCCGCGCGTACGCCTGGTTCCAGCGGACCAAGGCCGACGGCGACATATTCGCCTCGATGCTGCGCGCGATCCACGACGACGCCGTCTCGGATGCCCTCGACGAACTCCTGCGCGGGGCGCGGGTGGTGGGCGTGATGGGCGGCCATGCGATGGCGCGAGGGACCGAGGAGTACGCCGGTGCCGCGCGGCTCGGCCGGGAGCTGGCCCGCGCCGGATTCACGGTCGCCACCGGCGGCGGCCCGGGCGCGATGGAGGCGGCGAACCTCGGCGCGTACGCCGCCCCGTACGACGACGAGATGCTGACCGACTCGCTCCGCGTCCTCGGCAAGACGCCCACCTTCACGCTCTCGATCACCGAGTGGGCGAGGGCCGCCTTCGAGGTGCGTGCCGGCTGGCCCAAGGGCGGGCCCTCCGTCGGCATCCCGACCTGGTTCTACGGCCACGAGCCGCCCAACGCCTTCGCCGGGCACATCGCCAAGTACTTCGCCAACGCCACCCGCGAGGACGGCCTGCTGGCCCGCTCCACCGCGGGCGTGGTCTTCCTGCCGGGCGCCGCCGGGACCGTACAGGAGATCTTCGACAACGCGACGCCGAACTACTACGAGTCGCGGGGCGAGCCCACGCCGATGGTCCTCGTGGACCGGGCCCACTGGACGGAGAAGCTGCCCACGTGGCCGCTGTTGCAGGCGCTCGCGCGGGATCGGTCGATGCAGGCCCGAATCGCCCTGGTTGACCGGATCGAGGAGGCCGCGGGGGCACTGAAACGTCTCGGTGGTTAATAAGACGGCAAAGCCAACCCCTGTAACCTGCATATGCATTGACACTACTTATGCAGCACTTATAGACCTGTGAGTCTCGTGGGGGTGCTGATGTGGTGCTGACATCACCTCACCACCCCTTCCACCCCCCGCATTTGCGCTTCCTGTGAAGGACAAACGTGGCAGTCCTGCCCATATCCCGTCGTACCGCCGTACGCACCGCCCGCGTCCTCGGTGTCGCCTCCGCCTCGGCCGCGCTGGCGCTCAGCGCCGCCGGCAGCGCGCTGGCCTGCAACATCAGTGAGTTCTCCGCCGAGGCGAAGTGTGACGGCACGAAGGGTGTCATCACCGTCACCGACGTGGACCCCTCCGGTGTCCCGGCCGTCGTCTCCGTCTTCCTGGAGGAGAACGGCGCCGACGCGAAGAAGGTCGGCCAGCAGGAGGTCAAGGGCTCGCGCGAGGGTGCCACCATCACCTTCGCCGAGGACTGGCAGCCGAACGCTGTCTACCGCGTCCACGTCAAGGCCGGAAACCTGGTCGACGAGGACATCAAGCCCAACCTGACCACCCCGTCCACGGCCTGCAAGACCGAGGACACCCCGACCCCGACGCCCACCCCGACTCCGTCGGACTCCGCCTCGACCCCGGCCGAGGAGACCGACAGCCCGACCCCGAGCCCGACGCCCTCGGAGAACGAGAGCACCGCCCCGGCGGGCACCGTGAGCAACGCCCCGTCCCCCGCGGCCGGTGACTCCAACCTCGCCGAGACCGGTGCGAACTCCAACACCGGCGTCATCGCCGGTGTCGCGGTCGCCCTGGTCGCCGTCGGCGGCGGCGCCGTCTTCTTCGGCTTCCGTCGCCGTGGGGCGAACAGCGGCCGCTGACGCCCGCGTCGCACCGACACTGTTGTGGCCCGTCCCTTCCGGGGCGGGCCACAGCCTTGTACGGCCACGCAACGCCGTACCGCCGGTCAGTCCAGCACCACAACCTCGGCCACGTCGAACTGCACGCCCACCACGTCCCCCACTCCCGGCGCCCCCCGCAGCCCGCACGCCGCCTCCAGAGCCGGCCCGCCGTCCTCCGGCCGCAACCGCACGGCGACATGCGTGCCCTTGAAGGTCCGCGCGGCCACCGCACACCGCAGCCCCTCGTCCGCGGCCACCAGCCGCACCCCGGCCGGCCGCACCAGCACGCGGCGCTCCCCCTGCGAGGCCCCCGCGGGCACCGGCACCTTCCCCCACGGCGTGTCCGCGGCCTCCCCGCCCACCACGGCCTCGACCACGTTCTCGAAGCCCAGGAACCGCGCCACGAACTCGTCCACCGGCCGCTCCCACACCTCCAGCGGCGTACCGGACTGCGCGATCCGCCCGTCCCGCATGACCACCACCCGGTCGGCGAGCGCGAACGCCTCACCCTGGTCGTGCGTCACGGCCAGCACGGTCGTCCCCAACCGCCCGAACAGCTCCCGCAGTTCGACGACCAGCCGCTCCCGCAGCGACCGGTCCAGCTGGCCGAGCGGCTCGTCCAGCATCAGCAGCCGGGGTCGTGGGGCGAGCGCCCGGGCCAGCGCCACCCGCTGCTGCTCGCCTCCGGAGAGCGAGGCGACGGCCCGCCGTCCGGCCCCCGGCAGCCCGACCAGTTCCAGCAACTCCCTTACGCGATCGTCCTGTTGACTCTTCGTCACGCCATGCATCCGCAGCCCGAACGCCACGTTCTGGCCCACGTCCCGCTGCGGGAACAGCTGGTGGTCCTGGAACATCAGCCCGACGCCCCGCTTGTGCGCGGGCACGCCCGCCTGGTCGCGGCCGTCGAGCGACACCCGCCCACCGTCCAGGGGTTGCAGCCCGGCCACCGCCCGCAGCAGCGTCGACTTGCCGCTGCCGCTGGGCCCGAGCACACACACGATCTCGTGCTCGGCGACACCGAGGCCGACCTCGTCCAGCACGGCCCGCCCACCGAACCGTACGGTCGCGTCCTCAAGGCTCAACAACATCTAGAACTCCCCGGTCCGGTCGGTGCGCAGCCGTTCGAGGACCAGCAGCGCCACCGCGCACACGATCATCAGGATCGTCGAAAGGGCCATCGCCTGGCCGTAGTTGACCTCACCGGCCCGGCCGAGCAGCCGCGCCACGGCGACCGGCAGCGTCGGGTTGTCCGGCCGCGCGATGAACACCGTCGCCCCGAACTCCCCCAGCGACACCGCGAAGGCGAACCCCGCGGCGATCAGCAACGCCCGCCGCACCATCGGCAGATCCACCTCGCGCCACGCCCGCCACGGCGAGGCCCCGAGCACGGCCGCCGCCTCCCGCAGCCGTACGTCCACCGCCCGCAGCACGGGCAGCATGGTCCGCACCACGAACGGGACACCGACCAGCGCCTGCGCGAGCGGCACCAGGATCCACGAGGACCGCAGGTCCAGCGGCGGCTCGTCCAGCGCGATCAGGAACCCGAACCCGACGGTCACCGCGGACACCCCGAGCGGCAGCATCAGCAGCGCGTCGAATCCCCGTACGAAACGACCCGCGTCCCGTCGGGTCAACGCGGCCGCGGCCAGCCCGCCGATCAGCACGGCGATGGCGGTCGCGGCGACGGCGTACCGCAGCGAGTTGCCGACCGCCTCGATCGGCGGGACCAGGAAGAGCCCGCCGTCGTCGCGGGTCAACGCCCGGTAGTAGCCGAAGTCGGGCGCGTCCAGGGACCGCTGCAACAGCACCGCGAGCGGCAGCAGGAGCAGCACGACGATCGAGCCGAGGACGCCGGCCAGCAGCGCCCACTGCCCCGCCCCGCGCGGCCGGCGCGCGGTGACGGACGCGTCCACCAGCCGCAGGGTCGCCTCCCGCCGCCGTACGGTCCAGGCGTGCAGCGCGAGGACCGCGCCCACCGCCGCGAACTGGATGATCGTCAGCACGGCGGCCGTGGACAGGTCGAAGATCTCGGAGGTCTGCCGGTAGATCTCCACTTCCAGGGTCGAGAAGGTCGGCCCGCCCAGGATCTGCACCACGCCGAAGGACGTGAAGGTGAACAGGAAGACCATCAGCGCGGCCGCCGCCACCGCGGGCCCGAGCGCGGGCAGGATGATCCACCGCCAGGCCGCGAACCGGGACGCGCCGAGCATCCGCGCGGCCTCCTCCTGGCGCGGGTCGAGCTGCGCCCAGAGCCCGCCGACGGTCCGCACGACGACCGCGTAGTTGAAGAAGACGTGAGCGAGCAGGATCGCCCACACGGTGGTGTCCAGCCGTACGCCCCACAGCTCGTCCAGCAGCCCGCCGCGCCCCACCAGGGCCAGGAACGCCGTACCGACCACGACCGTCGGCAGTACGAAGGGGACCGTCACCACGGCCCGCAGGACCTGCTTGCCGGGGAAGTCGAAACGGGCGAAGACATACGCGCCGGGCAGCGCCACCAGCAGGGTGAGCGCGGTGGAGGCAAGCGCCTGCCAGGTGGTGAACCACAGCACGTGCCGGACGTCGGACTGCCCGACCACGTCGGCGATCCGCCCCAGCCGCCACACCCCGTCGACCTTCAGACCCCGCGCGACGATCGCGGTCACGGGATAGGCGAAGAACACCGCGAAGAACACGACGGGCAGGGCGACGAGCCCGAGCCGCGCCGCGTTCCCCTTGGCGCGCCGGGTCACTTCAGTACGAGCGAGGTCCACGACTTGACCCACTGGTCACGGTTGTCGGCGATCCGGGCCGGGTCCAGGGTCTCGGGATCCTTGGCCTGCGGCCCGAACTCGGAGAACTCGGGCGGCACCTGGGCGCCCTTGCGTACCGGGTAGACGAACATGTTCAGCGGCATGTCGTCCTGGAATTCCTTGGTGAGCAGGAAGTCGAGGAGCGCCTTGCCGCCCTTTGCGTTGGACGCGTTGCTCAGCAGGCCCGCGTACTCGACCTGGCGGAAGCAGGTGCCGGCGGCGACGCCCGTGGGCGCGGTCTTCGGCTTCGGGTCGGCGTAGATCACCTCGGCGGGCGGCGAGGAGGCGTAGGAGACGACGAGCGGCCGGTCGGCCTTGGCCTTCTTGCCGCCGGCGGAGCCGGAGAACTCCTCGTTGTAGGCCTGTTCCCAGCCGTCGACGACCTTCACGCCGTTGGCCTTGAGCTTCTTCCAGTAGTCCGGCCAGCCTCCCCCACTCTCGGCTTCGCTCGAGCGGGAGGTGCCCCCATCGCCGTACTTCGCCGCGGACCCGAGGAGGAAGGCCAGCCCCGGGGAGGAAGTGGAGGCGTTCTCGGTGACGAGGAGGTTCTTGTACGCCGGCTTGATCAGGTCGTCGAACGAGTCGGGCGGGGTCAGCTTGTGCTCGCTGAAGTACGCCTTGTCGTAGTTGACGCAGATGTCGCCGGTGTCGATGGGCGTGACCCGGTGCTTGTCCTGGTCGGCCCGGTACTCGGGCTTGATCAGGTCGGAGCCCTTCGCCTCGTACGACTGGAAGAGCCCGTTGTCGAGCGCCCGGGACAACAGGGTGTTGTCGACGCCGAAGAAGACGTCGCCCTGCGGGTTGTCCTTGGTCAGGATCGCCTTGTTGACGGCCTGGCCGGCGTCGCCGTCCTTGAGGACCTTGACCTTGTAGCCGGACCGCTTCTCGAAGTCCGCGAGGACGTTCTTCGACACGGCCCATGAATCGTGGCTGACGAGGGTCACGGTCTTGGAGTCGCCGCCGCTGCCGCCGTCGGACGACCCCGACCCGCACGCGGAGAGCGTGACGAGACCGAGTCCGACGACCATGGCCGTGGCCTTGTGGGTGATGCTCACTGGATTCCTCCTGGGGTGACCAGGAAGAGACGCGGCCCTGCCCGGGCCCTCGGACGGACCGAGGACTCCCGGGCAGGGCGCAACAGCTCGAGTAGTGACCGAACTTCCTACCCAGAATGACCTGGGCGAGGTTCAGAGGGTCTGCGGCCGGTGCCGCACTCTCAGCGCTGTGGCGCTCCCCTGTCGGAATATGAAGATGTACCTACGATCGCCACACTACCGCTCGGTCGCGGCGAGCTGACCACACGCCCCGTCGATCTCCTGCCCACGGGTGTCCCGTACGGTGACCGGCACACCATGGGCGGCGATGGCCTCGACGAACGCCTTCTCGTCCTCGGGGCGCGAGGCGGTCCACTTCGACCCGGGCGTCGGGTTCAGCGGAATGAGATTGACGTGCACGGGCTTGCCCCGGAGCAGCCGCCCGAGCCGGTCACCGCGCCAGGCCTGGTCGTTGATGTCCCGGATCAGCGCGTACTCGATGGACAGCCGGCGCCCGGACCGCTCCGTGTACGCGAAGCCGGCGTCCAGGACCTCGCGCACCTTCCACCGCGTGTTCACGGGGACGAGGGTGTCGCGCAGTTCGTCGTCGGGGGCGTGCAGCGAGATGGCGAGGCGGCACTTGAAGCCCTCGTCGGTGAAGCGGTTGATCGCCGGGACCAGTCCGACCGTCGAGACGGTGATCCCGCGCTGCGAGAGCCCGAGTCCGTCCGGCTCGGGGTCGGTGAGCCGTCGGATGGCGCCGACGACGCGGTTGTAGTTGGCGAGGGGCTCGCCCATGCCCATGAACACGATGTTGCTGAGCCGCGCCGGGCCGCCGGGGATCTCGCCGTCCCTGAGCGCCCGCATGCCGTCCACGATCTGGTGCACGATCTCGGCGGTGGACAGGTTCCGGTCCAGCCCCGCCTGCCCGGTCGCGCAGAACGGGCAGTTCATCCCGCACCCCGCCTGCGAGCTGATGCACATGGTCACCCGGTCCGGGTAGCGCATCAGCACCGACTCGACGAGCGTCCCGTCGAACAGCCGCCACAGTGTCTTGCGGGTGGTGTCCTGGTCGGTCGACAGATGCCGCACGACCGACATCAACTCCGGAAGCAGCACCTCCTGGAGCCGGCCGCGGGAACCGGCCGGGATGTCCGTCCACTCCTGCGGGTCGTGCGCGTACCGCGCGAAGTAGTGCTGCGACAGCTGCTTGGCACGAAACGGCTTCTCCCCGACCGCGACCACCGCGTCTTTGCGCTCGGCGGGCGTGAGGTCGGCGAGATGCCGCGGCGGCTTCTTGGCTCCGCGCGGGGCGACGAAAGTGAGTTCTCCGGGTGCAGGCATAACCCTCCCAGTGTCGCAGATCAACTCCAGGGGACCAGGCCGGAGCGGGGTGGGGGTGGTCACCCGTGGGCGTCGCCTGTCAGCGTTGGTCGGCTTCCCACGGCCCAGGGACGGCCCAGGGCGCTCCCCATCGCGAGCCTCATTTCGACTGAACCACTCCGTAGTTGACCATCTCCCCTCACGCGGAGCACTTGCTGCGCTTGGCCCCTTCGCC
Source organism: Streptomyces sp. NBC_00076 (assembly GCF_045041235.1). Taxonomy (NCBI): domain Bacteria; kingdom Bacillati; phylum Actinomycetota; class Actinomycetes; order Kitasatosporales; family Streptomycetaceae; genus Streptomyces; species Streptomyces sp. NBC_00076. Next base: position 7,430,274 of record NZ_CP108242.1, on the reverse strand, counting down.
CTGAAGCGGTTGGTCGCTCGCTTGACCTCGGGCGCCCTGACTCTGACCTGCCAGATCATATGCGCGGCATCAGACTGATTTGCGACCATGGCCTAAGCCCCTCTTGTATTGGGTACAGGTCCCCCAGGACGCCTGGAAAATGGTGTGACGGTAGAGCAGGGTAGGACCCCGGGGGGGGGCATGCTGCGGAAGGTTACGGTATTCTCACTGAAATTGCTTTCCCATGTTCTTCAAAAGATTTTAGAGCGGCGCAACTTCACCTTGTGCATGCTAAGCATTGAGCTTACGTACGGCCCTAAAACCAACTGGTCCGCAAATTTTGCCCTCCCAATGTTTCTCATCGGGGCCACATATTTTGCGATAGACTTGCTCGTTGTCCCACCTCAAATGCTGCCTGCCTTCATTACCCGCTTCGCTGACCGAATTTCAGCACCTACGTTAGTATCCGCAGACGAGGCTAGCGGCCCCTTCGTCCTGTATCTGAGGACGTTCCAAAGCGATCACCCGGCAGCCGCCTTTCACTATGGAATCTTCCATACCATCAACGAGGAAGCCACCATAACGGACGAGCAGTTCCTCTGCTCTGTTATGAGTCGCGTCTACGGAAAAGTGATCGGACTGGGAAGCCCCAGGGACCGCCTGCCTTTCCCCGGCGCTCAGCGGCTATACGCAGCGGATGACAGTTGGCAAAAGGCCGTCCAGGATTTGACAGGTAAAGCCAGTCTGGTGATGATCCAGTTAAGCGAAGGTCGCTGGATCGAGTGGGAAATCTCGTATGTAGCGAAGCATATCCCTCTAGGCCGGATTGTGCTATTGCTCCCCCGTCGTCAACTCCCCACGGATTACATGGCTAGAATTTATGAGTACTTCTCGTCGGCTCGGGGCCTCGAACAGGCCTACCAAAAACATCTTGTAGCCGTCTCACTAACTTCCGCACCCGTCAAGCTTCCCGCCGATCAGCGATGGCATACCGAGTACTACTCCGTTATATGTTTTGACTTGCACGGGGGAGCACATTGCAATGTCACGAATAGAGTATCGGGATGGGACGAAACGGTTCGAACAATGACTTTAGCTGAGCACTTAGGCCTCAGCAAGCTATTCGAACTCCAATTCGTGCCGGATGGAACGTCTTACGCGGGACTTGGCTGCTGCGGAATATCCATTTCGCGGCGCCATGACGGAAAAGTTGGATGCCTCCGGGATGAAAGTATTTGCAAACAGCTCCGGGAAGCGATTCGGTTGGCCAAGCCACATGAGAAGGACATTCTCAGGACGTACGCCTGCTGTCCGCAATGCATTCGCGAAAAGGGCTTGAGCTAAACGAATGCCGGTGGAGTAGGTGCACCACATGAAGGTCAACAGTCGTCTTTCCCCTGTCGGCGCCACGGAGGCCGCAAGTTTTACACCCGCAGATTTGCAACGAATTATCGGCATGCGCATGATGTCATTGAAATGACGTCTTCTTGCAACCGGATTGGCCGCAAGCGGTGAAAGTCCTACACTTGCGCTAATCGCTGCGGCAGCAATAACCTCAAATAAGCGCACAGGCGGAGCATCCCCACTTATGTAGTGCGAGCAGTTGCCGACAGTCAGCATGCGCTCATTCCGCCTCTGCAGGATTTCCAGACCCATCCGGCTTAAGGGTCATCCTAGACGCCGGCACTCGGCTGCACAGCGCAGGGACCAAGTCAGAATTTTGGCCACCCATCTGCCCTGATGGTCGGCCAACGCGCCTGCTGACGCGAGTGCACGCCGAAAATGAGTGCAAGGGGGCGCACTAGCGGTCAGACGGAGCGCGCACCTGCGGTGGCGTGCTCCTATTCCTTGGTTCGACATGAGGCCAAACATGACGACTCTCAGATAGGCTGGAGGTGCCATATATCCCGGATTGATTGGTAGCACCTATGGCCGCAGACGAAAAGAAGATCTTCATCAGTTACAGGCGTGAAGACACGGCGCCGTACGCTGGGTGGCTACAAGATAGGCTCGCTCAGCACTACGGCGCATCAAAGGTCTTTATGGACGTTGCATACCTGCAACCAGGTACTGACTTCCCTCGGATCATCGGACAAGCGATAGCCACGTGCGACGCACTCATTGCTTTGATCGGCACGGACTGGTTGGGCCTCACTGTCGACGGAAATAGCAGAATACAAGATCCTGCCGACTGGGTCCGTCTTGAGATAGAATCGGCACTAAATCAAGGAATCAGGGTGATCCCGCTCCTTGTGCAAGGTGCGCAGGTTCCGAGTCCGGGGGCACTGCCCAGCAGCCTTGAGAGGATCCGCGATAAGAACTGCCTTACACTTTCTTACACCACGTTCAGTGATGACGTTCGCCGACTCATCAGCGCGCTCGATTTCCCCACCACCGGGGTATTCGAAACGAGCCACGCCAAACGAATAGAGCGCAGCCGAACGTCAAGGTTTACTGAGATCGACAAGATTTATCGATCTCTCTTCGACGCTAAGGATCTACGATATCGTCACGACCCTTTCATCCAGCCGACGAGTCGAAGGAGGCAACTCGATCTCCTAGCTGACACAGTCGACCCGGATGAAGATATTGCACATCTAACCTTGGGTGCTCTTTCTACACCAGAATCAGTAGGGTTCATGGAGGCCGCGCGGTCCCTAGATACACGTAGAGCACTGATATCCCTAACGCAACGAAGGATCATCGGAATTCCCTGGCGGAAAGATATTCCGACATACTTTCTCCCGTATGCCCACATCTTGAACGTGGACCGCGGGATCTCTTCGATCACCTTCACGCTCGCGGCTGGTAACGTCCGAATGATGAGTATCAAGCCATTGTCCAAGACGTCAGATATGTACGAGTACATTCGGGATCGGCTGACGTCCAGGTGATCTTTGAGGAGCCTCAAGACAGTCGCGTAAGCCGGGAGGATGAGGAATTGTTAATCGCAATTCAAATTCCGCACCTTCCGGGTTCGGGAATTAGCGATCAGGTCATCTCGAGTTTTGCGCGCATCAAATGCATCCTGGATGCAGTCGCGTAGATCTTGGTCACTTCGTGGATAAGGCCAGTAGCACGCATAACCGTCTCCATTCCGCCTACCAAGGTTATCGCTGAACCGGTCAGGGAGTTTGGCTCCTGAGTTTTTGACACTCGGTAGCTCGACTCCCATTACTCCATTGAGTCGGTTGACTTTACCTCGCCGTAGACTGCTGTAGATCTCCCAATCAATGAACTTTCGCGACCAAGTGCACGAGCCTACCATCGCAATAGTGACAGTAGAATCGGACAGGTACTTCTCGCGGATGGTATCCATGATGTAATCAGTATTGTTGCTGTTGATCGCCGGGTCATCCTCTGTTATACCGATGACTCGAGGGATAAATACCTGCTCAAATCGCTGCACGAATTCCAAAACTTCGGTCGCGTCAGCTCGGTGATAGCTGATAAAGCATTTGTGTCGTGTGGGGGCATCCTTGGAGCTTGCGTAGTAGTTTGAGATTCGGCGCAGCTCACGCTCGGCCTGCCGGTTAGCGTAGATGCGTTCAAATGACGTCACGTAGTCCTCCTCGGCATGCGCGTCCGTACCCGCCTCGCCAGCCACATCGTGTGTTCTCTACTGATCGCCTGCTCGGCAGAAATTACATACTTTGACCACGATTCCTCACCGGTGACGTGAGAGGCGGCAGCATGGACGAGAGCCAGCTCAGTTGCGGTCAGCGCGTAGGCATTCGCAAGATTATCGAATTGCTTCACTTCGATCCAGGCGCCGCCCGCTGCCACTCCCGCTGCGAGAGCGCTACCCATGTCGAATGGTGTAACGTTAAGCAAACTGAGAAGAGCGCTGGTCGCTCCAAGCACTTCGAGGCTCACGAGACCAACACGCCAGCGGAATGCACTTCGTTCATTTCGATTCGCGCTCTTCGAGTACCAGGCCCTCTGATCTTCAATGCGCGCATTGCAGTACGCCTTCATTCGAGTAGCTCGCTCAGCGGTTCGCAGGTCCCTCATTTTGGGACTCACCTGCTGTGTGCCGACTGAACTGTAATCTACGAAGATCGGCGATTCCGCCACTACATCGCTTAGCTGTTGGTGGAATAGACGCTCAGCTTCGCTGGATAGGACGGAACGAGGGAACGGATCGGCGCAGACTGAAAATTTCCACGCTAGGGTCTTCACCGACTCAGCGACTGCGCGGCCGTGGTACCACGTATCTTCTGGGTGGGTACTCAGAAGGATCAATTCGGCTGCGAACGCGAGCAGGAAGAAGCACAGGGATAGGCTCGTCAGAGTTTGCTTCTGCCATGTACTCGTTAGCCCGATAGTCAACGCCCCGGCGACAGCGGCAGCAACTACAAGATAGAGGCGTCCCTTGGTCAACCTTAGGTACATTCGTTGGCCCTGCATCGAGGCCGCATCTGCCGAACGCTGGACGTCCGGAAAATCCGCTTCGAGTAGACCCTGTTCAAGCTGTGCCACTCGCACTCCGAAAGGGAGGTGTCTAGGTTGGCACACTATAGATCGAGCTGCACTTGCGTGTCATGGTTACGTCGTCAAGTGCACGGCCTCTTACTGTAGGTCGGCGGAGCGGCTTTGGGCTGGAGCTGCTTTGGGGCGAGTGATCATGGCCCCGTAAGCTTCCGGCGAGTCGGGCAGTCTGTGGACCTGCCCGTTAAAGCACGACGTTGGGGCCATGATCTTAGAGGCTCGCCCCAAAGTGGCTGCCTAAAGCCGTGGAGCCGACCGCCCCAGCCCCAGAGGGTGTCTCCCCCTTCATGCCCGCAGCTCGCCAGCGCGCCGCCGGGCGCGGCCAGCCGGGGCGCAGACAGGAGGCAGGCCGCGCCGCAGAGGCGGCGCGCGCCCGCGCCGTGCGCGGGCCTTGATGAAGTAGGGAAAGTCTTATCCCGCTGGGACTACTGGGTGCCGTTTCGGCTACGCCGCTACGTCGTTGGGCGCTTGGCCATGTTCCAGGTACACCGGGGTGCTTGCCGCTCGGGCCTCGATCGCCGCGAGGATGCGTCGGGCCAACCGGGGGATCGTCCGATCTGGGATCTCACTCGGGGCCACGAACACGACGCTCTTAAGTTCTTCGGCCTGTAGGCGGATGTCCTCTACGGCCTGCGGGGCAAGCTCGCCGCCGTCGAAGAGGTACAGCACCTTGTCGCCCTCGGTGGCGTTGGGTGCCCAGTCGACGGCCAGGAGACGGCCGAGTGTCGGCGTGAGCCCGAGTTCCTCCTCCACTTCGCGGCTGGCAGCCTGGAGCGGGGATTCACCGGTCTCGACGTAGCCCCCGGGGATGTCCCAGTAGTCCTTGTACGTGGGCTCCACCATGAGGACGCGCCCGCCGGCATCAAAGAAAAGCGCACCCGCTGCCATACGCGGATGCGCCATCTTCGCTTCGTGCTCATTCGCTGCCATGCAGCCGAGCGTACCCACCTAGACCACGTGCAGCCGATCTGCGAGATCTGCCATGCTCCGGCTCGGTCGGCCGCGCTGGTTGCGCACCCACGTGAGTACGAGTTCGCGCGCCAGGTAGTGGCTGCGTACCTGCTCCGGTGCCCAGGACTCGGCTTCAAGGATCATCGCCAGGGCGTCGTCGATGCGGTTGTGTGCGCTGAGAGCGCGGGCTACCTCGATGTTGTGTCGCGTGCGTCGTTCCGTCGGGAGGCCGCTGGTGTCGATGCGTGGTCCCAGGTCGGCGGCTACCTGCATGTCGCCCAGCTCGGCCGCGGTGGCTACCCGGTGGATGGCTACGTTGGTCGGGCCGAAGGCGGTCCACATGTGGTTCGCGTCCCGACCGAGCTGGCGGGCGGCCTGATCGGCCTCGTTGAGGAACTCGCGGACGGTCGAGCGCTCGTCAGCCCTGGCTGCGGCCATGGAACCGGCGAGGAAGAGCGTCCCGTAGATCGACAGGAACTCCGGGCTGGCTCCGGAGAGGCCAGGGCGAAGGTAGTCGGAAGCGTCGCCGATGAGTTGTACGGCGGCATCGAAACGCCCCGTCGACAGGAGGCAGTGAGCTACAGAGCGGAAGAGGGATCCGATGATCGCCGGATTGGCGGACTGCTGCGCCGCGCTCAGCCCTCGATCGGCAGCGATCCAGGCGAGATCTACCTCGCCCACCTTCCCGAGGACCATGGCAGCGCTCTGATACGTCAGCGACAACAGCTCGTTGGCCTGCTCTCGGTCGCGGCCGTCGTAGGACTGCGCTGCGATGAGGGCGTCAGCCAGCACCAGAGGCAGGCGGCGGGTGGCGAAGCCGTAGCGGGAGGCTTGGTAGGCGTCCATGATCTCGACGACGCTGGTACGAAGCTCATCCAGTGGCGTGGGCTCGCCCTCGGTCGGCACTCCCAACAAGGGCGTGAGTTGCCGGTAGTTCATCAGCGCCGACCGAAGTGCCGGCACTGTGCGGTGCCCGCTGTCGGGGGTCCACTCCATGAGCGTCGGCTCGGCGAGCAGGTCGCCCAGGGACACGTCGAGGGCGTCGGCCAGAGTCTTGATGACCGAGAGTCGGTCCAGTTCCAGCCTGTTGTTCTCCGCCTTGCTCAGCCAGTCGACCGTCCGGCCGACGAACCCGGCCAGGACCTCCTGGGACATGCCGCGCCTACGGCGGTACCAAGCAACTCGCTCACCGATCGTCAGGTTCGTCGTCATTCCTCGCATGGGAAGAGCGTCCACCCGTCTCTCTCTACGGCCCCGGAGAGATTTTCCGGGGTGGTGAGTGCGTCCGGTCCTAGCGTTGCTTACAAGCCGAGAGGCTGTCAGATCGAAAGGGCAACGAAGGGGCTGCGACCGTGCTGAGCGCGGCAGAGAAGCGAGAACTGATCGACCAGGTAAGGGGACTCGGTGAGGAGCTGGCAGAAGTTGCGCGTCGAGCTGACGCCTTGGTCATCGCCCTTGAGCCTGCTGCCGAACCAGGTCCTCCAGCTGATCCATCCGCTCCGCAAGGCGACGCACATCCTGGCGGACCTCAGACAGGAACTCCGTGATCTGTTCGAACTCAGGGCTGCGCTTGGCGGGACCGCCTTCGCCTGGCAACGCGGCAAAGCTTCCCTTGCCCTGGTGGGAGATGGCGTAGCCGTCCTCGCGGAGACGCGAGATCGCCTGCCGGGCGACTGTGCGAGACACGGAGTGCTGCGCCATCAGGTCCGACTCTGAGGGGAGCTTGTCCCCCGGTGTGAGCTCTCCGTCGCGGATCCGGCGCTTGAAGTCGTCCGCGATCTGCAAGTACGCGGCCCGTCCAGTGAAGTCGGCCATAGCCCCTCTCAGTGGTTGTCGTACCTAGTGCAGCACATCGCGCCGACAGCCGTCGAGACAATCACTTGACACACCAAGTAGTACAGGTCCATCCTCTAACCCAAGACGACGTACTAAGTACGTTAAGTTGCTCGATCAAAGGAGAGCGTCATGCGTCAGATTCCCGTCGACACCTCCAACGCAACCGTGATGGTCGCCAAGGCTCCGCAGCCGAAGGTCAAGGACCGTCGTACCGGTGAGATCGCCCTCGACAAGGACGGCGTCACGCTGATGACGGTGGAGGTCATGTTCTCCACGCCGGACGAGGTGGAGATCCTCAAGCTCACCGTGCCTCAGCCGGGCGTCTCGGAGGAGCTGACCATGGGTACCCCGGTCGCTCTGACGGGCCTGGTCGCCTCGGCGTGGGAGAACGAGTTCAACGGTCAGAAGCGGCACGGGATCGCCTTCCGCGCAGTCGCGGTTACTTCCCTCGCCGCCGCTGCCTCGCAGTCCAAGGCGGCCTGACGATGACCGCCTTCACGGTCGCTCTGGTGCTGGTCGTCGCTGCCGCAGTGATCCTGCGGTGGCGGCGCCCCGCCTGGTACTGGCTGACCTTCGGGGTCACCCTCGCCACGCTGCGGGTCCTGGTCCGCTACGCCTCGGTCATGGACGCCTGCGGCCTGACCGTCCCGCCCTCCCGCTGGCGGCTCGCCCTCGCCCGCATGACGAACCGTCCGGCGCCGGAGTCCCGCGCCCCGCGCATCCTGCGACTGCGGCCCACCCGGACTGGCCTGGTCCTGCGGCTCAAGCTCCGCCCGGGTCAGGACGCCTTTGACGTGTCGGCGGCCTCGGACCGGCTGCGGCACTCCTTCGGGATGTACGGCGTCACGTCCCGTGAACTGCGATCCGGTGTCGTTGAGTTGCGCATGACCGGCTACGACGTCCTCAGGCGCGTGCAGATGCCCGTCAAGACCGATTCGGCTCCGATGCGCATCCCCGTCGCCCTGCGCGAAGACGGGGCCATCCACTACCGCGACTACCGGACCGTTCCTCACGGGCTCACCCTGGGCGCCACCGAGTCCGGGAAGTCCGTCTATCAGCGCAACCTGGTCGCCGGACTCGCCGCCCGGAACGTCGCCCTGGTCGGCATCGACTGCAAGCAGGGCGTCGAACTCTTCCCGCTCGCCCGCCGGTTCTCCGCCCTCGCCGACAACCCCGACACCGCCCTCGAACTCCTCGAAGCACTCGTCTCCCACATGGAAGACGTCTACCAGCTCATCCGCGCTCAACAGCGCATCAGCGTCAACGTGCCCGATGCAGAGATCGCCGCCGACATCTGGGACCTGCCCGACAACATACGCCCGGTCCCCGTCGTAGTCCTGGTCGACGAGGTCGCCGAACTCGCCCTGTTCGCCACCAAGGACGAGGAAAAGCGCCGGGACCGCATCATCACCGCCCTGGTCCGTCTCGCCCAGCTCGGCCGCGCCGCCGGCATCTACCTGGAGATCTGCGGACAGCGCTTCGGCTCCGAACTCGGCAAGGGCATCACCATGCTCCGCGCCCAGCTCACCGGCCGCACCGCCCACCGCGTCAACGACGAGACCTCCGCCAACATGGCCTTCGGCGACATCGCCCCGGACGCCGTCCTCGCCGCCATCCAGATCCCCACCGACACCCCCGGCATCGCCGTCACCGGCGACGCCTCCGGCGGCTGGGCCCGCATCCGCGCCCCGCACACCACGCTGCGCGAAGCCGTCAACATCTGCAACAAGCACGCCGACCGCGTCCCGGACCTTCCCGCCCTGGCGGCCTTCCGCCCCGCGGTTGCCCCGCTGCCCTCGGCCCGCGTGCCGCTGTCCAAGACAGCCCCCGCCACCGCCTGACCACCCCGCATCCCCGGTCGGCGTGACCGCCTCGCGCCAGGTCCCTACCCCCGCCATGCCTCATCACAGGAAGGAGCCGTGATGGCCCGCCCCGCCCTCCGCGTCGACGCCGTGCTCGTCCAGGCCGTCATCGCCGGGGCACTGTCATTCGCCCACCTGCACGACCTCGCCGCCGCTGCCGGACAAGACGGCTGGAAGGCCTGGGCCTACCCGATCTCGGTCGACCTGCTCCTGGTCGCCTCCTGGCGGCGGCTGCGCTCGGACGGCCCGTCCCGGTTGGCCTGGTGCTGGTTCGTGATCGCGCTGGTGGCCTCCCTCGGCGCCAACGTCGCCACCGCCGGACTCCTCGACCTCCAGCAGGTACCAGCCTGGCTGCGGATCCTGGTCGCCGCCTGGCCCGCGCTGGCCTTCATGGGCGGAACCCTCCTCGCCCACTCCGCCACCGACCACCCCGAGCCCGAAGTGCCGGCCACTTCACCCGACCTCGAATCGGTCGCCTCGCCTGAGCCGGAAGCCGTCCCGGCCGCAGTGACCGAGGCCGAGGAAACTCCCGCGCTTCCAGCCGCTGAACCCGTCCCGACCCCGGAGCCCGCCACGGCTGCGCCTGCCGCCCCGGCTCCGTCTGTCCCGGCCGCGCTGGTCGACCACGCCCGCAAGGTCGCCGACGACCACCAGACCCGTACCGGATCGCCGATCGACACCGACACCCTGCGCGCCCGCCTCGGCGTCCCGCCCCAGCTGGCCGACGCCATCGCCGCCCAACTCGCCTGAACGCGAAAGGAAACGTCCTCGATGCCTGCCCGCGATCACTTCCACTCCGTCATGCGGATCGGCCCCGTGCAGATCGGCACCCACCGCGACCGCCACGGCCGCACCAAGCACGCCGCCGTGTGCACCAACGACCGCTGCGGCTGGTCCTCCGACTACTCCAGCCAGAGCGCCGCCCAGCTCGCCGCCCGCACCCACCGCTGCACCGTCCGCTAGGAGACCACCGCCATGGACGTCCCCCTCTGGTTCGCCCTCGCCGTCGTCGGCTACCTCGGCTGCAAGCTCATCCGCCCGCCGCTCTGGCTGGTCCTGGTGCTCCTCCTGGGCGGCTACCTCATCGCCGACAGCCTCCTCGCCCCCGTCATCGACACCGCCGTCAAGTAACCCACCCGCGAAAGGAGATCCACCATGATCCGCCCCAAGATCCCGGTCATGCCCCAGCCGACCGGCATCACCACTCCGCCCGCCGTCGTCCAGCAGCCGACCACCACCCCCGCACCGGTCGCCCCGGCCCCGGTTTCGGCGTCTACCCGGCCCACCGTCCAGGTGACCCCCGGCGCCGTCGTCGCCCTGGTCGGTGGTGGGACGGCCGTAGTCCTGGTCGTCGGTGCGGTCCTGGTCTCCATGCTCCTCGCGGTCGCCATCACCGGCGCCTCGCTCGCCATCTGCGCCCTGGTCATCCGCTCACTCATCAACAGCGAAGCCAAGCGACGCTGACCGGCCCCCGGGCGGCCTCAACCGCCAAGTCTCCGCCGCCCGGGAGCCCTGCCCCTACCGAACCGAAGAGCCGGAAGGAACCCCCAGCATGACGCACCGCACCACACCGCCGCCCCGCATCTGCCCCAACTGCGACGGGCACGCCTCCGCCGCCATCACACTTGGCGGCCGCGACGCGCAGGGCAACCGGCGCACGATCACCGCGTACTGCCCGGCCTGCCACGGCACCGGCACTACCCACCGCCGCACCCGCAGCAACCGGGAGGGCGCCCGTGCCTGACCTGCTCCTCGACCCGGCCACCCTCGGCGATCTGCTGAGGGTGGCCTCGGCCGATGACTACGACCGCTGGCACGAACAGGTCCGCCGCACCGGTGGCTGCTCCGACCCGATCCACCTCACCGGCTGGACCCTCGCCAAGGACAAGACGACCGGCGAGACCCTGCACCACTACTCCACCGAGAACGAGCCCGGCGGACGCCTCCGCGTCGCATGCGGCAACCGCCGCGCCTCCCGCTGCCCCTCCTGCGCCTTCACTTACGCGGGGGACACCTACCACCTCATTCGCGCGGGCCTGGCCGGAGACGACCGCCGCGACATCCCCGCCAACGTCCGTGACCACCCCCGCGTCTTCGCGACCCTCACCGCCCCCTCCTTCGGCCCGGTCCACAACCGCCCCGACAAAGGCGTCTGCCGCTGCGGCACCGTCCACCCCGCCGATGACCGCACCCTCGGCACTGCCCTCGACCCGACTACCTACGACTACGCGGGCGCCGTCCTCTTCAACAACCACGCAGGCAACCTGTGGCAGCGCTTCACCACCCGCCTGCGCCGTGAGATCGCCGCCCGCGCCGGACTCACCCGTGGCGAGCTCGCCGACCACGCCCGCGTCTCGTACGGCAAGGTCGCCGAGTTCCAAAAGCGCGGCGCCCTGCACTTCCACGCCGTCATCCGCATCGACGGCCCCGACGGCCCTGGCACCCCACCTCCGGCGTGGGCCACCGTGCAGCTGCTCGACGACGCGATCCATGCCGCCGCCGCGCACTCCTACACCTCGGTCTCGGTCCCCGCCGCCGAGGACCAGCCCGCCCGCACCTTCCGCTGGGGCGCACAGCTCGACGTACGCCCGGTCAAGGCCTTCGGCGACGGCTCCGACATCACCGAACAGGCCGTCGCCTCCTACGTCGCCAAGTACGCCACCAAAGCCGCCGAGAACACCGGCACCCTCGACCGCCGCATCGGCGAACTCTCCGAACTCGACCGCCACCAAGTCCCCGACCACACCCGCCGACTCATCGAAGCCTGCAAGCGGCTCGACCCGATCTACCCCGACCGCCGTATCTGGGCCTGGGCACACATGCTCGGCTTCCGGGGCCACTTCAGCTCGAAGTCCCGCCGCTACTCGACCACCCTCGGCGAACTCCGCCAGGCCCGCGCCGACTTCCGCGCAGCCCAAGAACGCGAAGCCCTCGGCCTGGACGACGTCGAACCGGACACCGTCCTCGTCCTCGCCGACTGGCAGTACGCCGGACACGGCCACTCCCCCGGCGAATCCGCCCTCGCCGCCACCATCGCCCGCGACCTCCAGCTCAACCGCGAAACCGCCCGCGAAGCCCTACGCGACCAGTCCGCCGACGAAAGGGAGTGGTGACATGACCTCCGAGCTGCCGCGCCGCTTCCTGACCCCTGACGACCTGGTGGACATGTTCGAGCTGCCCAGCGTCGAGACGGTCTACCAGTGGCGCCGCAAGCGCACCGGCCCCCGCGGCTTCCGTGTCGGCCGGCATCTTCGCTTCGACCCGAACGACGTACGGGCCTGGGTGGACTCCCAGCTCGGGGAGGCTGCCTGATGGCTGGGCACATCCAAGACCGCTGGTACAAGAGCGAGTCGGGTCCGGACGGCAAGCCGGTAAAGGTCAAGACCGACCGCTACGGCAACGGACTTCGCTACCGAGCCCGGTACGTCGGGCCGGACGGCACCGAGAAGAGCAGGTCCTTCCCAGACCGTCAAAAGCGCCGGGCGGAAGAGTGGTTGGCCGAGACCGCTGCCGACATGTCCCGTGGTCAGTACGTCGATCCCCGAGCTGCCCGGACCACCTTCCAGCAGTACGCGGAACGCTGGATCGCGGGTCAGACGACCGACCCGACCACCCGCATCGCCGTGGAAACGCGCCTCCGGCTGCACGCGTTCCCGCGCATCGGGGCCCGGCCGCTGGGGTCCTTCCGTCCGGTCCACATCCGCGAGTTCGTGCGCGACCTCGAGCACGACCCGATGGCCGGCACCTACGCCCGCACCATCTACGCCAACGTCCGGGCGGTCCTGTCGGCCTCCGTCGATGACGGCCACCTTGCCCGGAATCCGTGCTCGGCGGCCTCCGTCCGCCCGCCCGCCATCTCCGCCGCCCGGGTCGTGCCCTGGATCCCCTCCCAGGTGCGCGCGGTCCGCGACGCCCTGTCCGAGCGCTACCGGGCCATGGTCGACGTCGGCAGCGGCTGCGGCCTCCGCCAGGGCGAGATCCTGGGCCTGGCCGAAGACGCTGCGCGACTCGACAGGGGCACTCTTCGGGTCACCACTCAGGTCAAGCTGATCCGGGGCGTCGCCATCTTCGCCCCGCCCAAGGGCAACAAGGAGCGAGACGTCCCGCTGCCGTCCTCCGTTGCCTCGGCCTTGCGGCGGCACACCGAGAAGCACTCGCCCGTGGGAATCAAGCTGCCGTGGATGAGGCCGGACGGGCCCCTCGTCGAGCGGCGTCTGATCTTCACCAACACCGCCGACGGGATCGTTTGGCGGAGCAACTTCAACATCCACGAGTGGAAGCCCGCTCTTGCGACCGCCGGCCTTATCCCGACTCCCGAACCCGGCGAGCCGTACGCCTCCGCCCGGCAGCATGGAATGCACGCCCTTCGCCACTTCTACGCCTCGGTCCTCCTGGACGCGGGCGAGAGCATCAAGGCCGTGAGCGAATACCTCGGGCACTCCGACCCGGCGATGACGCTGCGGGTGTACGCGCACCTGATGCCCAGCAGTAACGAGCGAGCCCGCCGGGCCCTGGATGGTGTCTTCGGCACGGCCCAGGAGCCCTGACGGCCCAGAAACGGCCCACCAGGCACAAGACGGCCCCCTACTGGCGACAAACGCGCTGGTAGGGGGCTTCTTCGTACCCACAGAACATGAGTTCTCCGGGTGCAGGCATAACCCTCCCAGTGTCGCAGATCAACTCGGGGAGCCCAGGCCGGAGCGGGGTGGGGGTGGTCACCTGTGGGTGGCGTCTGTCGGCTTTGGTGGGCCTCGGACGGCCCAGGGACGGTCCGCCTTGATTCAGGCGACCTCCTCGTAGCCGAGGTCGGCCCAGGCGACCAGCAGCAGCACGTCCCGGTGGCGGGCGGGCAACCGGGCCAGGGCACCGGCGAGTTCGCGGCGTAACGCCTGCGCGCTGACCCGCGCCGCCACCCGGTCCGCGACCGTCTCTTCGGCCTGGTCACCGGGGACGCCCGAAGGCAGCCGTCCGATCGCCTTCAGACGCCGGCCCTCGGCGCGCCTGTGGCGGCCGATGAGGTTGGTCGCGATACCGAACAGCCACGGGCGGGCATCGGCCAACTCCGTGTTGAACCGGAATCGCTGTTGGAAAGCGGTGGTGAACGTCTCTGCCATCACGTCCTCGGCCGCCTCCGCACCGAGTCGGCGCGCCGCATATCTGTGCACCGAGTCGGCATGGCGGTCGAAGAGCACGGCGAAGGCCTCGGGCTCGTCCCAGGACCGTTCGATCACCGAGGCGTCACTGTCCTGCCCCACCCTGACGCCTGGTTCGACGGTCATCGGGGCTCCTTTCGTCGATTCACACGCTCCGAAGAATTGGGCTTTCACCCGTACTTCGCCGCTCGCGCGAATCCGGTTCCCCAGAGTTCCCCAGAACGCGCAGGGCCCCCGCCGAAGCGGGGGCCCACGAAAACGCCGTACGACAAACTGGTACTACGACAAGCAGGTACTACAACGCTGTACGCCGGCCGGCCACGACGATCAGCCCGACCCGACGAAGATCACCAGCAGCAGCCACACCACAGGAGCCGTCGGCAGCAGTGAGTCCAGCCGGTCCATGATGCCGCCGTGGCCCGGCAGCAGCGTGCCCATGTCCTTGATGCCCAGGTCCCGCTTGATCATCGACTCGCCGAGGTCGCCGAGCGTGGCGCTGGCCGCGACCGCGAGGCCGAGCAGCAGTCCCTGCCACCAGGTGCCGTCGTCGATCAGGAACTGCATGCACAGCGCGCCCGCCACCATCGCGAACGACACCGCGCCCAGCAGGCCCTCGCGGGTCTTGCCGGGGCTGATGCGCGGGGCGAGCTTGTGTTTGCCGAAGCGCCAGCCGACGGCGTACGCGCCGGTGTCGCTGACGACGGTCAGCAGCAGGAACGTCAGGACGCGCCACGGACCGTCGTCGGCCGTGAGCATCATGGCGACGAAGGTGGCCAGGAACGGGACGTAGAAAGCCGCGAAGACGCCCGCGGTGACGTCCCTGAGGTAGCCCTCCGGCGGTTCCGTCATCCGCCAGACCAGGACGGCCAGCGCGGTGAGCGCCATGGCGACCCACGCGCCCTCGGCACCACGGACGTAGCCGGAGACGACCATGGCAGCGCCGCCGACCGCCAGGGGCACGAGGGGCACCCTGATGCCCTTGCGCTCCTCCAGCCGCCTGGTCAGCTCCCACAGGCCCACCACTACGGCGACCGCGATCACGCCGACGAACATCGCCTTGACGACGAAGAGCGAGGCGACGATCACCACACCGAGTCCGACGCCGACCCCTATGGCCGCACCCAGGTCACGGCCCGCGCTCTTCTTCGGCGCGGACGCCGGCTGCGAGGCGTCGGGCATGGGCTCCGGATTCTGCGGCGCCGCCCCGTAGGGCGACGTCTGCGGCATGTCGTCGCGGAACAAGGGGCCGCCCGACCGAGCGGCCCCCCGGTCGTCATCCTGGTCACCGCCATACGCCGGTGGGTCGGGCACGATGGGCATGGGGCGAGTGTGTTGCGCGTCATGCGCATCGTACGTGGGACCCGCCGGGACAGCCCCCTGGGCAGGCCCCTGGTCGGACGGCCCCCAGTACCCGGTCTGTGGCGGCGCTCCCCAGGAAGAGTCGTTCATCAGACCTCGAGCAGCTCCGCTTCCTTGTGCTTGAGGAGCTCGTCCACCTGGGCGACGTACTTCGCGGTGGTGTCGTCGAGCTCCTTCTCCGCACGACGGCCCTCGTCCTCGCCGACCTCGCCGTCCTTGACCAGCTTGTCGATCGCGTCCTTGGCCTTGCGGCGGACGGCGCGGATGGACACCTTGGCGTCCTCGGCCTTGCTCTTGGCGACCTTGATGTAGTCGCGGCGGCGGTCCTCGGTGAGTTCGGGGAACACCACTCGGATGATGTTGCCGTCGTTGCTCGGGTTGACGCCGAGGTCCGAGTCACGGATCGCCTGCTCGATGTTGCGCAGCGCGCTCTTGTCGAACGGGGTCACGACCGCCATGCGCGGCTCCGGCACGGAGAACGAAGCCAGCTGGTTGATCGGCGTCGGCGCGCCGTAGTAGTCGGCCACGATCTTGTTGAACATCGCCGGGTGCGCACGGCCGGTGCGGATCGCGGCGAAGTCCTCCTTGGCGACCACGACGGCCTTCTCCATCTTCTCCTCGGCCTCGAGGAGGGTCTCTTCGATCACCACTTGCTCCTGCGTGTCTTGAGTAGGCCCGGCTGCGGTTCCTTGGTCAGGGCGGCGGCCGGCTGCGTCGCGTCTTCTTCCTGCACGGTTCCCGACCGGCAGGACATTGTCCATCCCCCGGCCAGGGTCCGTCCCGTCCGTCCCCCGGACGGGGTGGTTCAACGGGTCGTCAGTCCCGGCTGCCCTGGTCACCAACAAGCGTGCCGATCTTCTCACCCTTGACGGCGCGGGCGATATTGCCCTCTGCCAGAAGCTCGAACACCAGGATCGGGAGCTTGTTGTCGCGGCACAGTGTGACGGCGGTGGCGTCGGCGACCTTGAGGTCGCGGGTGATGACCTCGCCGTAGCCGAGGGCGTCGAACTTGACCGCGTCGGGGTTGGTCTTCGGGTCGGAGTCGTAGACCCCGTCCACGCCGTTCTTGCCCATCAGCAGCGCCTCGGCGTCGATCTCCAGGGCACGCTGGGCGGCGGTGGTGTCGGTGGAGAAGTACGGCATGCCCATACCGGCGCCGAAGATGACCACGCGGCCCTTCTCCAGGTGGCGCACGGCACGCAGCGGGATGTACGGCTCGGCGACCTGCCCCATGGTGATGGCGGTCTGCACCCGGGACTGGATGCCCTCCTTCTCCAGGAAGTCCTGGAGGGCGAGGCAGTTCATGACGGTGCCGAGCATGCCCATGTAGTCGGAGCGGGCCCGGTCCATGCCGCGCTGCTGGAGCTCGGCACCGCGGAAGAAGTTGCCGCCGCCGATCACGACCGCGATCTCCGCGCCGTCCCGCACGACCGCCGCGATCTCACGGGCGATCTTGTGCACCACGTCGGGGTCGACCCCCAGGCCGCCGCCGCCGGCGAAGGCCTCTCCGGACAGCTTCAGCAGAAACCGGCCGCTCACTTTGCCGTCGTCGCTCTTCTGGGCCTTGGTGGTCATGGAGATCCCGCCTCTTTCACGTGGTGCACATGCGAAGAAGGCCACTGCCGGTGGGGTGTCGTTCGCATCCCATGCGCGGCAATGGCCTCCTCGTCAGATCTGCTGTCGTCCCCCACGCACGCGTGCGTGGGAGCGTACGCGGCGACTACTACGACCCTATCGGGGTCGCGCGTCGAGCGCGGTACGGACTCAGATGCCGACCTTGATGCGCGTGAAGCGCTTCAGGGTGACACCGGCCTCGTCCAGGACCTTCTGGACGGACTTCTTGTTGTCGAGCGCGTACGGCTGGCCGAGCAGCGTGGCGTCCTTGAAGAAGCCGTTGAGGCGACCCTCGACGATCTTCGGCAGCGCGGCCTCGGGCTTGCCCTCGGCGCGGGTGGTCTCCTCGGCGACACGACGCTCCGACTCGACGACCTCGGCCGGCACGTCCTCCTTGGAGAGGTACTTCGGCGCGAAGGCGGCGATGTGCTGGGCGACGCCCTTGGCGATCTCGGCGTTGGGCTTGTCGAGCTCGACCAGGACACCGATCTGCGGGGGCAGGTCGGGCATCGTGCGGTGCATGTACGCCGTCACGAAGCCGTCCGCGAACACCGCGAAGCGGTCCAGGACGATCTTCTCGCCCAGGTTGGCGTTGGCCTCGTCCACGAACGCCTGGACGGTCTTGCCGGCCTCGATCTCGGAGGCGAGCAGCGCCTCCAGGTCGGCCGGGGAGGACTTGGCGACGTGCTCGGCGATCGCGGTGGCGACGGCCTGGAACTTCTCACCCTTGGCGACGAAGTCCGTCTCGCACTTCAGCTCGACGAGGACACCGGAGGAGTTGTCGTCGGCGATGATCGAGACCACCGCGCCGTTCTCGGCGGAGCGGCCCTCGCGCTTGGCGACGCCCTTCTGGCCCTTGATGCGGAGCGCCTCGACGGCCTTCTCGACGCTGCCTTCGGCCTCGTCCAGCGCCTTCTTGCAGTCCATCATGCCGGCGCCGGTGAGCTCGCGGAGCTTCTTGACGTCGGCGGCGGTGTAGTTCGCCATGATTCTGGAATCTCTCTCGAAGTCTGAAGATCTACCGGTGCCGGACGGCGGGGGCTTGTGGGCCCCCGCCGTCCAGAACCCGAAGGTGGTGAGGGGTCAGGCCTGCTCGGCGTCCGCGGCAGGAGCCTCGGCGGCGGGAGCCTCGGCGGCGGGGGCCTCGGTGGCCGGAGCCTCCGCAGCGGCCTCGGCCGGCTTCTCGTCCTCGGCGGCCTTCTCGGCCTCCGCCGGCTTCTCGGCCTCGGCGGCGGCCGGAGCCTCAGCCTCGTCGGCCTTCTTCTCGCCCTCGAGCAGGTCGCGCTCCCACGCGGCCAGCGGCTCGCCCGCGGCCTTGTCGCCCTTGCCCTCGGTGGCGACACCGGAGCGGGAGATGAGGCCCTCGGCGACCGCGTCCGCGATCACACGGGTGAGCAGCGTGACGGAGCGGATCGCGTCGTCGTTGCCCGGGATCTTGTAGTCGACCTCGTCGGGGTCGCAGTTGGTGTCGAGGATGGCGACGACCGGGATGTTGAGCTTCCGGGCCTCACCGACCGCGATGTGCTCCTTCTTGGTGTCCACGATCCAGACGGCGCTGGGCACCTTCTGCATCTCGCGGATACCACCGAGGGTCTTCTCCAGCTTGGCCTTCTCGCGCGAGAGCACGAGAAGCTCCTTCTTGGTCAGACCGGACGCGGCGACGTCCTCGAAGTCGATCTGCTCGAGCTCCTTGAGGCGCTGCAGACGCTTGTAGACGGTCGAGAAGTTGGTGAGCATGCCGCCCAGCCAGCGCTGGTTGACGAAGGGCATGCCGACGCGGGTGGCCTGCTCGGCGATGGCCTCCTGCGCCTGCTTCTTCGTGCCGACGAACATGACCGTGCCGCCGTGGGCGACGGTCTCCTTGACGAACTCGTAGGCGCGGTCGATGTACGACAGCGACTGCAGCAGGTCGATGATGTAGATGCCGTTGCGCTCCGTGAAGATGAATCGCTTCATCTTCGGGTTCCAACGACGGGTCTGGTGACCGAAGTGGACGCCGCTTTCCAGCAGCTCCCGCATCGTGACGACGGCCATGGCCGTTCTCCTTGTGTTTCTCGGTTGTGCCGCGGGTGCCGGATAGCTCCCGCGCCTGACGCCCGCGTGCGCCGTGCCGCAAAGGACCGAGGAGCGCTGACACCGGCCGGAAACCGGCTTGATGTCGGGGCGTGCGAAGTCGACCCGGTGACCCGGATCGCCAAAGGAAGTGTACGGGACCCGCGACCCCCCGGGTGACGCCACTGTCCACAACCGGGGAGTAGTCCACAGGTCCCGGCCCCGAACCGGGCGAATACGCGACGGTTCGGGCATGAGAGCGAAACGAAGTGCGGGCACATGGACGGGAACGTGGCGGTGGTTTCTGGGACTGCCGGTGTCGCTGTCGCTGCTCACGGCGACCCTGCTGACCTGCCCGGCCCTGCCCGGAGACCGTGCGGTCCCCCTCGCCCCGGCGGCCGCGGACACGTCGGTACCGGCCATCGGCCGCGCCTGGCCCGTCGGCAACCGTCCGGCCGTCCTGCGTGGCTGGGAGCCTCCGGCTACGGCGTACGGTCGCGGCCACCGAGGCGTCGACCTGTCCGCCGCACCCGGCGCTCCGGTACGGGCGGTGGCTGCGGGCCGGGTGTTCTTCGCGGGGCGGGTGGCGGGCAAGGGGGTCGTCTCGGTGGAGCTGGCCGGGACCGGCGATCCCCCGCTCCGGACGACGTACGAGCCGGTCCGGGCGTCGGTGAAGAAGGGGGAGGAGATGGCCGCGGGCGCGGTCCTGGGCACGGTGGAGCCGACGGGCTCCCACTGCACGACCCCTTGCGTCCACTGGGGCCTGCGAAGAGCCGAGACCTACCTGGACCCGCTGTCCCTGCTCCCCCCATGGCTCCTGAGCCGGGGCCCGTCACGCCTACTGCCGGTGATCGGCGTGCCTGTGCCGTCGTAGTGGGCCCGGTGCGCCGATCGCCGAACGGGGGGGTGCACCGGCCCCCGACGGGCGAGGCGAGTGCGTTCGCCGCCGACCGGCGCAGCGGGCCGCCGTCCCGGCGACCGACGGCCGGCGGGACGGCTGTTATGGCCGCCTGCGGGCGGGGTGGGTGCGGTGACCGCCAGCAGACCGGGCACGCGCGGCGGCCACCAGCAGACCGGTCGGGCAGGTGCGTTCATCGCCGACCGGACCGGCGGAGCAGGTGCGGTGACCGCCAGCAGACCAGGCACGCGCGGCGGCCACCACCAGACCGGCCGGGCAGGTGCGTTCATCGCCGACCGGACCGGCGGGCAGGCACATCCGCCGCCGTGCCACCGGCGCTCACTGACTGCGGTGGTCGGCACTCATCGGCTTGAGTAGCCGGCACTGTTGGCCGATGCGGCTCCGGATGGCGCTTCTGGTCGTCGACGTAACCCGGACCCGACGCTCAGCCGCTGCCGTTAGCCTCATCCGCCCGGCACGGCCAGTCGGTCAGGCTCGTCCAGCTGCGGGCGGTTGTGCAGCCGAAGCGTTCCGGTCCAAAGAACGCGGGCCCTGTCACCCCGGGCCACACACCCACCCCGAGATCCACACCCAGGCCCGCCCCCGGGCGATGTCAGCCCCGGACCCCCCGCAAGGCCATCCCCACCGCGGCCTCCGTGATCACCGCAGGTTCCTCCGCGGCGCCCAGCTCGATCCGCCGCACAGCCGCGTCCACGACCCCCTGCAGCAACATCGCGGCCATCCGGGGCTGCTCGTGCCCCATCTCCGCCAGCGCCTCGACGATCATCGCGACCAGTCCCCCGTGCGAGGCCCGGATCTTCTCCCGGGCGCCCGCGTCCAGTTCACTCGCGGAGATCGCCACCACGGCCCGGTGCCGCCGGTCCCCGACCAGCGCCAGCTGGCGGCGCACATACGCCTCCACCTTGGCCTCCGGCCCGTCGGCCGCGGACATCGACGCCGACACCTCCGCCGCCCAGACGGGAAAGTCGACCTCGCACAGTTCCTCGACCACGGCGGCCCGCGACCGGAAGTACTCATACACGGACGAGCGCGCGAGGCCCGTCCGCTCGGCGAGTGCGGGGAAGGTCAGCGCCTCCGTCCCGCCCTCGGACAGCAGGGAACGAGCCGCGTCCAGCAGGGCGGCTCGCTGCATCGACCGGTGCTCGGCCACGGAGGCCGCTCGAATCCTTGGCACGTGAACCACTTTACGGAGGGACAACCCCCGACGGGAGTCCGCGCCCCGACCGGTAGTCGTTCGGCCAGGTCAACGACCAAAGCCGGCCAGTTTCGCCCGCAACTGAAGCACGGACTTGGTGTGGATCTGACTCACCCGGCTCTCGGTCACACCCAGCACGTTCCCGATCTCCGCGAGCGTGAGTCCCTCGTAGTAGTACAGCGTCACCACGGTCTTCTCCCGCTCGGGCAGGGTGTTGATCGCCCGCGCCAGGAACCGCCGCAGCTCCCGGTCCTCGGCCACCTCGACCGGGTTGTCGGCGGCGGTGTCCTCCAGCGTGTCCATGAGGCTCAGCCGGTCGCCGCCCTCGCCGCCGACGTGTAGCAGCTCCTCGAGGGCCACCACGTTCGCGAGCGACAACTGGCTGAAGACGGCGTGGAGATCGTCCACGCCGATTCCCATCTCGGCGGCCACTTCACCCTCGCTCGGCGTCCGCCTGAGCCGCGCCTCCAGCGTCGCGTACGCCCGCTCGACGTTTCGTGCCTTCTGCCGAACCGACCGCGGGATCCAGTCCAGGGCCCGCAGCTCGTCGATCATCGCGCCCCGGATCCGGGTGATCGCGTACGTCTCGAACTTGATCTCCCGGTCGATGTCGAACTTCTCGATCGCGTCGATCAGCCCGAAAACTCCGGAGGACACGAAGTCCGCCTGTTCCACGTTGGGCGGCAGGCCTACGCTCACCCGCCCCGCCACGTACTTCACGAGCGGCGAGTAGTGCAGGATCAGCTGCTCGCGTAAGCGCTCGTCGCCCGTCGCCTTGTAGGACCGCCACAGCTCGTCGAGCGTCGAGGGAGCGGGCGGCCGCACGCTGCCACCCTCGCGGGCGGCTGGGGGGATCGCCGCCCGGTCGGACCCGGAGGTGTGCTGGGGCATTCGTCGCCTTGTACCGTTCTGCCGTGAAGTGGTGCTGCCTGGGTGAGCTGTCGGTCTGATGCCGACTTGCCTGTCTGCGTCGGAATCCTGGTGAGCGTAGCGTGACTGAAGTGTCGCGGTGCGCGAAGGACATAGCCCGGACCGTGCGCAGATACGTTCCTCGGACGCTCCACCGCGTCATTTCGATCGCTCTGTGTGATGGCGACATCGGGCCAACTGCGGGAATCGGCAAGGGCTTCGGGGTTCCCCCGGACGGCCGAACACACTCGGTCAGCACCCATGTCGACCACCGCGTACGGAGATCATCGACTGGCGTGTCAACTTCCAGCCGTCGCCATGTCGTTCGACGTAACCCAGTGCTCGCAGTTCGTACAGTCTCGCGATCGCGTCGTCCGGGGTGGTCTGCGCGCCGCGTGCGATCTCGTCGGCCGTCGCCGCGCCGCGCCCCGGCAGCGCGGCCAGGACTCTCAGTGCGGCAGCGTCGAGCAGGTCACGCGGCACCACGGGCCCGCGCCGGTCCGGGGCCAGCTCCCCCATGTCGCCGACCAGTTCGACGACTTCCGCGGCATCGGTGACCAGTACCGCGTCCTGTCGCAGGAGCTCGTGCACACCTGCGGAAAGTCCGCTGGTGGCCGGCCCCGGCACCCCCATGGTGTACCGGCCCAACCGCTGTGCCGCCCGCGCCGTGACCAGGGAACCGCTCCGATAGGCCGCCTCGACGACCAGCGTGCCCCGGGTGAGCGCGGCGATCACCCGGTTACGCAGCACGAACCTGCTCGGCGTCGGATGCTCCCCGGGCGGCAACTCCCCCACCACCAGCCCCTGTTCCGCGATCCTGGTGATCAACTGGGTGTGTCCGCGCGGATAGGGCCGGTCGACCCCGCAGGCCAGCACGGCGACGGTCGCGCCGCCGGCGCCCAGGGCACCGCGGTGGGCGGCGCCATCGACTCCGTAGGCCCCGCCCGACACCACGACCCAGCCGCGCTCGGCGAGGCCGGCCGCGAGCGTGGCGGCCATGTGGGCGCCGTACTCGGTGCAGGCGCGGGCGCCGACCACGGCCACCGATCTGAGCGCCCACATCCTGAGGTGGGGCAGCCCGCGCACCCACAGCCCAAGGGGCCGAGCGTCCCCCAGATCGTCGAGCTGTCCCGGCCACTCGGTGTGACCCGGGCAGATGAACCGCACCCCGCATGCCCGAGCGGCGGCGAGGTCCTGCCCGGGTTCGGCCCGACCGGCCCTGGCCAACAGCCCGGCCCATCGCTTGTCGCTCACCCCGGGCAGCGCCTCCTCACCCTCCCTCAGCCTTCTCGCCACCCCTTCCACCCCGAACTCCCGCACCCACCGCCCGGCGATCTCGTCTCCGGGCTCGATGACACGGGTGAGGAACACACGGTCGAGCAGTCGCTCGCCCGGATCCTCTTCGACGCTCATGTCAGGGCCCCGATGGCCATGGGCACGCCGCGTGGCACGCCGGTACGCAGTTGCAGGGCCAGGGCGACGTCCGTCGCGTCGGGCCTGTCGTGTCCCACCAGGTCCGCGACGGTCCAGGCCACCCGCAGGACCCGGTCGAGCCCGCGCGCGGTCAGCACGCCCCGCTCCAGGTTCCGCTCCGCCTCGTCCATGGCGCCGGACGCGGCGTACCAGCGACCGCGCAGCTCACGCCCGGGCACCTCGCTGTTGGTACGCCAGGGAGTGTCGGCCAGTCGGGCCTGTGCCCGCGCCCTGGCGCCCCGGACACGGTCGGCCACGGCCGCTGTCGACTCCCCCCGGGCGCCGCGCCCCGTCAGCTCGGCGCGGGTGACACGGTCCACCTCGACACGGAGGTCGACCCGGTCGAGCAGCGGGCCCGAGAGACGGGCCTGGTAACGCCGGATCGCCGAGGGCGGGCACTCGCACATGTCGTCCGTCCGGGAGAAGCGTCCGCACGGGCAGGGGTTGGCCGCGAGCACCATCAGGAACTTCGCCGGGAAACGCACCACCCCCGCACTGCGCGCGATCACCACGTGCCCCGCCTCCAGGGGCTGGCGCAAGGCATCCAGGGCCTGACTGTTGAATTCGGGCGTCTCATCCA
The DNA here is from genome assembly GCF_045041235.1 of Streptomyces sp. NBC_00076. Lineage (NCBI taxonomy): Bacteria > Bacillati > Actinomycetota > Actinomycetes > Kitasatosporales > Streptomycetaceae > Streptomyces > Streptomyces sp. NBC_00076. Next base: position 7,405,901 of record NZ_CP108242.1, on the reverse strand, counting down.
AGAACAGGACACCGCGGTGGGAGAGCGAGACCGCTCCTGGCCGGGCGACACCCTGACCGCCGCCGACCAGCGCCTGCATCGTGGCCGAGTGGTGCGGGGCGCAGTAGGGGGCGACACCGACCAGGGGCTTGCCCGGGGGAAGCAACCCCGCCACCGAATGCACCGCCGTGACCTCCAGGGACTCCTCCCGGCTGAGAGGGGGCAGGACCGCGGGAAGCCGCTCGGCGAGCATCGTCTTGCCGGCTCCGGGTGGACCCGACAGGAAGAGGTGGTGTCCGCCCGCGGCGGCGACCTCCACCGCCGTACGCGCCGACATCTGTCCCACCACGTCGGCGAGGTCGTGGCCGTGGTCGAGCTGGGCGGCACCCATGCTGTGCATGCCCGTGGCCGCACCGGTGCCCGGCATCCGCAGTCCGGCGAGCAGCGGGTCCGGGCGGCCGGTCTCGTCCGGTTCCTCCTCGGGCACGGGCTCGTCCGCGAGGACCGCGATCAGCTGCCGCAGACTGCGCACCCCGAGTACGGAAACGCCCGGCACCAGGGCCGCCTCGGCGGCGGCGCACTCGGGCACGACGACCTGCTCGTAGCCGGCGTCGGCCGCCGCCAGCACCGCCGGGAGGATGCCCCGGACCGGACGCACCCGTCCGTCGAGTCCCAGCTCGCCGATCATCACGATGTCGGCGAGCACCCGCGGATCGATCCGCTCGGCGGCGCCGAGAACGGCACAGGCCACAGCGAGATCGAACCCGGACCCCGCCTTCGGTACCGATGCGGGGCTGAGCCCCACCGTCAGTTTCTTCTGCGGCCATTCGCCGCCGGAATTCACCACGGCGGCCCGGACCCGGTCCCGGCTCTCGGTCAGGCTCTTGTCCGGCAGTCCCACCAGCGTGAACGCGGCGACCCCCGGTTCGAGGTCGGCCTGGACCTCGACCACCACGCCCTCGACGCCCACCAGCGCCACCGAGCACGTCCGCGCGAACCCCATCTCAGGCCACCCCTCGGACGTGCTCGACGACGGGTGCGCCACGGCTGGGCAGGACGACGCCCACCAGGTCGATACGGACGCCTCCGGGCGGCGCTCCTCCGTGGGCGTGGATCCAGCGTTCCGCGAGGCCGCGCAGCCGCTCCGCCTTGTCGGGTGTCACCGCGGACATCGGATGCTCGAAGAGCCCTGCCCGCCGCGTCTTGACCTCGCAGACGACCAGGACGTCGCCGTCCCGCGCCACGATGTCGATCTCGCCGGTCCTGCCGCAGCGCCAATTGCGCTGCAGGACCGTCATCCCGGCCGCCACCAGCAGCCGCGCGGCCAGCGTCTCGCCGTACCTGCCGAGTGCACTGCGTGCCTGATGCGTGTTACCGCGTGCCTCATGCGTGTTCATGTCGGCACCACCTCCGGCACCAACCGTCACGCACACGGACCCGGCGAGTTGATCTTGGTGGGCTACTCGCCGGTTGTGGAAAACTTCACCACCCCCACGGGGGACGATCAGCCGCCCGGCAACTCCAGATCGCTCTTGTTCAGTTCCTCAATATTCACGTCCTTGAACGTGAGGACACGGACCTGCTTCACGAAGCGCGCCGGCCGGTACATGTCCCACACCCAGGCATCCGCCATGGACACTTCGAAGAACACCTCTCCCTGAACCGAGTGCACCTGCATCTCGTAGTCGTTGGTGAGGTAGAAGCGCCGCTCGGTCTCGATCACGTATTTGAACAGACCGACGACATCGCGGTACTCCCGGTAGAGCTTGAGCTCCATCTCGGTCTCGTACTTCTCGAGGTCCTCGGCGCTCATGGCATGTTCCCCTTCAGCCGTGCGATCCCACCATTGTGCGCCAGTCCCGCGAGCCCCTAGGCGATTTCGGTGTCCAGGGTCACGGGCCCGGCCGGGGGACCTTCGTCGAGCAGCCTCTGGAGCAGCTCGGCGAGTCTGGTCGGATACACCGTCTCATGTGCCTGGCTCAGTTCCCGACACGTCCACCAGCGCGCTCCGACGACGCTGCGCCGCTCCAGCTCGGTCAGGGCCGCCGCCCGAGTGGTCGTCTGGGTGGTGCGGGCCAGGTAGTACCACTCGTCCTGGTCCCAGCGTCGGCCCGCGAACGGGAAGGAGCACATCCGCCGCCACAGCACCGGGCCGAGTTCGACCTCGGTGATGCCGGTCTCCTCGGCGAGTTCCCGGAGCGCGGCCTCCTCACGAGTCTCCTCGCCCTCCAGGCCGCCGCCCGGGGTGAACCACCAGTCGTCGGCCGGATCGTCCGGCTCGTGGCCGTGCAGGAGCAGGATGCGGTCGCTCGGGTCGAGCAGCACCACCCGGGCCACCTTGCGCAGTCCGCCCGAGTGCGCGACCTCGTGGAATGCGCCGTCCGCCGCCTCAGCGGGCACCGGCCGGCTCCGTCCGGGAGCGGCCGCCCGTTCGCTTGGCGATCGGGCCGTACGCGCCACCGCCGAGGACGAGCACCCCGCCGACGACGATCAGGACGAGGATCGTGCGCAGCGGGCCCGGTGTGGAGAGCGCGCCGAGCGTCTCGAAGCCGGTGGGCCGCTCCAGCATGCCGTCCATGGGCCACACGACGGCGTCCACACGGGCGGTCACGGCGTTCTGCGACACCGTGCCCTGGGCGGCGTCCGTGAGGTGGGCCGTGGAGTCCAGGGAGCCCTCGCGCTCGTCACCGAGGAGGAAGAGCCGGCCCTTCGGCACGGTCACCTCCGGAAAGTTCGTGCTCTCGGCGACACTGCCCGCCGGCAGGTACGGTTCCTCGATCTTCTTGCCGTTGACGGTCAGCCTGCCGTCGGTGCAACAGGACACCGTGTCCCCGCCGACGGCGACCACTCGCTTGACCACCAGGGCGTTGGTCACCCAGGACGTGTCCTTGAAGACGACGACGTCGCCACGGCGTATCTCGCCACCGTCGACCCGCTCGGCCAGGACCCGGTTACCGGCGTTGATCGTCGGCGTCATCGAGCTGGTGGGCACGGTGTACGGCCGGTAGACCACCACTCCCCAGCCGAATCCCGCCAGGAACAGCACAAGGCCCAGTGCGACGGCCACTCCGGACAGTCGCTGTCCGGTCCGGCTGCCCACCGGGCCCGTTCCTGTGCCGCCGCTGCGCGGGGCCGTACGCGTCGTGCTCTCGCCACCCATGGGTCCGCACCCTACCCGGCGGTACCTGACCCGGTCAGCCCTGCGGCCCGACCAAGGTCACCACGGCCCGAGGGTTTGAAGAGCCTTGACCGTACGACGGGAAAGTCATGTCCTGCCGCCCACGGTCCACCACCTGCTTCAGCGGGTCTCCGCGGCCTTGGTCTTCCTGCGCCGCCACAGGGCCACGGGGACGACTCCGACGAGCGCGATCCCGTCGGGGGCGACCGTGAGCGCCGTGGAGGCCGACGACTGGGCGTTCAGGCCGCTCTGGTCGAAGGTGTCCGGGACCGGCAGGGTGCCCCAGCGGTTGATCGGCCAGGCCTTCACGACGGCCCGCCCGACGACCTCGTCCACCGGCACCATGCCCTTGTGCTTGTCGCTCTGGTTGTAGCGCGAGTCACGCGAGTTCTGCCGGTGGTCGCCCATCACCCAGATGTAGCCCTTGGGCACCTTCACGGTGAACTGGCCGCCCTGGTCGTCGACACTGCACGGCGTGTTGCCGGGGTAGACGTACGACGTCTCGTTCAGCGCCTTGCCGTTGACCGTCAGCGGACCGGAGTTCTTACAGGAGATGGTGTCGCCGCCGACGCCGACGACGCGCTTGATCAGGTCCTTCTCCTCGGCGGACGGCATCAGGCCGATCCAGCTGAGGAACGTCTGCACCGCGTTCGGGTCGGTCGTCGGCTCGCCCGCCAGCCAGTTGTCGGGGTCGTGGAACACCACGACCTCGCCGCGCTCGGGCTCGGAGCCGAACCACGGGGTGAGCTTGTCGACCAGGACCCGGTCGCCCTGCTGGAGGGTGTTCTGCATCGAGTCCGAGGGGATCGAGAACGCCTGCACCAGGAACGTCTTGATCAGCAGCGCGAGCACGAGCGCGATACCGATCAGGATGGGCAGCTCCTTCCAGAAGGAGCGCTGCTTCCTCTGCGCGGGAGCCGAGTCACCGGACCCCCGTCCGCCCGTCCCGGTCTGTTCGGTCGCCCCGCCGTCCTCGGCAGCCCCGGAGTCACTCCCGGAGGTCACGGCGCTGTCCGCGGCCGGGACGGCTGTCTCCGCGGGGCGTCCGCGGTGCTCCTCGCCGTCGTGCCCGGACCGTGCGCCAACCGCCACATCCCCCACGCCAACTCCTTACTCTGCGCCGCTGCCGCCTGCCCCATACACGGCGCAGGCCCACCACTCCCATAACGAGCGGGAGTTCCGCAGGGCTCGGGAGTTGGACCGATCTGTTCGGATCGTCGGGTGCAACCCTAAGCGACGGCGGAGCGGCAGCGGTCGACCCGACTGCCGAGTCGGACACGGAAGAGTAGGTTTCCGGCTCCTTCAGCTTGGTCATGTGACCGAAGGGCCAGGCGATGACCATGGCCCGGCCCACCACCGAGTTCTCGGAGACCGTGCCCCCGTAGTCGGTGTCCTGGTGCGCGCGGGAGTCCGCGGAGTTGGCCCGGTGATCACCCATCACCCACAGCCGCCCCGGCGGGACTGTGATGTCGAACTGGGTCGAGGACGGGGCGTTGCCGGGATACAGGTAGGTCTCGGTCAAGGGAACGCCGTTGACGGTGACCCGTCCCTGCGCGTCGCAACACTTGACCTTGTCTCCGCCGACGCCGACGACCCGCTTGATCAGGTCCTTCTCGTCGTCGGACGGCAGCAGGCCGATGAAGGTGAGCCCCTCCTTGACCTGCTTGACGACGATGGGGTCGTCCTTCTTGGTGGTCGGCTGCTCGCCCTGGAGCCAGCCCCCGGGATCCTTGAAGACGACGACGTCCCCGCGCTCGGGCTTGGAGCCGAACCACGGGGTGAACTTGTCGACCAGGACCCGGTCGCCGATCTGGATCGTCTGCTCCATGGAACCCGACGGGATCACGAACGCCTGGACGAGGAAGGTCTTCAGGACGAGGGCTATGAGGACGGCGACGCCGACGAGGAGCGGGATCTCCTTGATGGCCGAGCGCCTGCGGCGCCGCTTGACCTTGCGCTGGAGCTTGCGTCGATCGGCCCGGCTGCGTCCGTCCGCGGGGCCGGCGGACGAGCGCCGGGAGCCGGTGGGCAGCAGGTTGTCGGCCGCGCTCGTCAAGGCGCCGCGCGGCTTGCCCCGGTTACCCATGGGCGCCCGCCCTGGTGGTCGGCTCGCTCGCCCCTTCGACGGCGGGCACACGCGCGTAGGAGGCGGGCCGGTCCAGTCGGGTGAAGTGGCCGGCGGGCCACAGGACCCAGTCGGCCCGGCCGATGACGTCGTCGACGGGGATCATCCCGCCGCCCGGGGAGCCTAGGTGGTCGCGGGAGTCGCTGGAGCGGCTGCGATGGTCGCCGAGGACGAAGAGACCACTGCGGGGCACCACCACGTCGAAGGGCACCGTGGAGGGGCTGTCACCGGGATAGAGGAACGTCGACTCGTCGACGGACCGACCGTTCACCTCGATCCATCCCTCCTTGTCACAGCAGACCACGTGGTCTCCCCCCACCCCGACAACGCGTTTGACGTAGTCGGCGTCCCCGAAGTACCCGGTTCCGTCGAACACGACGACATCGCCTCGCCGCGGCTCGGCACCGAAACGGTACGCCAACTTATTTACGAGAACGCGGTCCCCGATCCTCAATCCGTTTTCCATGGATCCGCTGGGAATCTGGAAGGGCTGCACGACGAAGTTGCTGAGCAGCAGCAGGAACAGCAGACAGAGCAGCAGGGTCAGGGCGATCCGCCCGCCGGGCAGCCATGCGGCGGCCCGCGACACCAACGCGAAACGCGACCGGTCCTCCGGCCCTCCTGTGTCCGAGATCTCCTCGGCATCACAAGGGCGGGAGGAGCGGTCGCGCTCCGTCGGCTGTGCTTCGGTGTCCATCGAGGCCAGATGCTATCCGGCCCTTCTGTGGACTCCCGCGCGAGATCAGTTCTCGCGCTTCTCCTTGATCTTCGCGGCCTTGCCGCGCAGCTCGCGCAGGTAGTAGAGCTTGGCGCGACGCACGTCACCACGGGTGACGAGCTCGATCTTCTCGACGATCGGGGTGTGCACCGGGAAGGTGCGCTCGACGCCGACGGAGAAGGAGACCTTGCGGACCGTGAAGGTCTCGCGGACACCGGCGCCCTGGCGACGGATGACTACGCCCTTGAACTGCTGCACACGGGAGCGGTTGCCCTCGATGACGCGGACGTGGACGTTGACGGTGTCACCCGGGCGGAAGGCCGGGACGTCGCTGCGCAGCGACGCGTTGTCGACGGTGTCGAGCAGGTGAGACATTTCGTCTGCTTTCTTCGCTGATGCCACAGGTCATCAGCGGCACATAGGTTTCGGAAGGATGCTGTCCACGTCGGGGCGGGCGTCGTGTCCCCCTGTGGCAGGGGCGCACGCCAGACGGCGCACAACAGCGGTCTATTGTTCCATGCCTTCTGGCCTGCGCCAAAATCGGCCGTACGGCTCCCCCGCCGGGTCGGGTGCCCAGCCGAGGATGGAGAGCATCTCGCGGTCCTTCTTGTCGAAGGCCTTGGGGTCGCAGCGCTCGATGAGGTCCGGCCGGTGGGTCGCCGTACGCCGGAGGGCCTCGTCGCGTCGCCAGCGGGCGATCTTGCCGTGGTGACCGCTGAGCAGCACGTCGGGTATCCCTCGTCCGCGCCACTCGGGCGGCTTGGTGTAGACGGGGCCCTCCAGGAGGCCCGCCATGGCGCCGGGCGCGAAGGAGTCGTCACGGTGGGACTCGGCGTTGCCGAGAACACCGGGGAGCAGCCGCGCCACGGCCTCCGTGATGACGAGTACGGCCGCCTCACCACCGGCGAGGACGTAGTCGCCGATGGACACCTCGTGGACCGGCATCCGGGTCGCGTACTCGTCGATCACGCGGCGGTCGATGCCCTCGTAGCGGGCGGGCGTGAAGACCAGCCAGGGGTGCTCGGAGAGCTCGACGGCGAGTTCCTGGGTGAAGGGCCGACCACTGGGCGTGGGGACGATCAGGGCCGGCGCGTGGGAGCCCGACTCGTAGCCGTCCGCCAGGACGGAGTCCAGAGCGTCGCCCCAGGGGTCGGTCTTCATGACCATGCCCGGGCCGCCGCCGTACGGGGTGTCGTCGACCGTGTTGTGGCGGTCGTACGTCCACTCGCGCAGATCGTGCACGTGCACGTTCAGCTGTCCACGCGCGCGTGCCTTGCCGACCAGGGAGACGTTCAGGGGCTCCAGGTACTCGGGGAAGATCGTGACGACGTCGAGGCGCATTACGACTCTTCTCCGGACGAGTCCCGAGCGGAGGCGACCTCGGCCTGGTCGTCGATCAGGCCGGGCGGGGGGTCGATGACGGCCCTCTGTTCCTCCAGGTCGATCTCCGTGACGATCTCCTCGACGAAGGGGATCAGGACCTCGCTGCCGTCCGGGCGCTCCACGATGAACAGGTCCTGCGAGGGCAGGTGCGAGATCTCGGTGATACGGCCGACCTCAACACCTTCCTTCGTCACCACGTCCAGGTCCATCAGCTGGTGGTCGTAGTACTCGTCCTCCTCCTCGGGGAGCACCTCCGGATCCACCTCGGCGATGAGGAGGGTGTTGCGCAGCGCCTCGGCGCCGGTGCGGTCCTTCACGCCCTCGAAACGCAGAAGGAGACGGCCGCTGTGGACGCGGCCGGTCTCGATGGTGAGCGGGCCCTTCGAGGCGGGGTCCGTGAGCAGTACGGCGCCGGGCCCGAGCCTCAGCTCCGGCTCGTCGGTGCGGACCTCGACGGTGACCTCGCCCTTGATGCCGTGGGCACGGCCGATGCGAGCGACTACCAGCTGCACTGTGCTTGGTTCTCCTGATCTACGACGACGGGCCGGGGACGGCCCAGTGGCCCTCCCCGGCCCGAGCCGGTGCTGCGACGCGTCAGCGGACGTGGTCCACGTCGACGAGGTCGACACGGACACCGCGGCCGCCAATGGCGCCCACGACGGTACGCAGGGCGCGTGCGGTGCGGCCGTTGCGGCCGATCACCTTGCCGAGGTCGTCCGGGTGGACCCGGACTTCCAGCACGCGCCCACGACGCAGGTCGCGCGAGGCGACCTGCACGTCGTCAGGGTTGTCGACGATGCCCTTCACGAGGTGCTCAAGCGCCTCTTCGAGCATGGTGCTCAGGCCTCGGTGGACTGGGACTCGGCAGCAGCCTCGTCCTTCTTCTCAGCCTTCTTCTTCTGGGTGATCGCCTCACCCTTACCCTCGTCGTCGCCGCCGAGAGCCTCGAACAGCGGACGCGCGGACTTCTCGGCCGGCTGGAGCAGCGGAGCCGGGGCGGGCTCGCCCTTGAACTTCTGCCAGTCGCCGGTCTTCTTCAGGATGGCGAGCACGGGCTCGGTCGGCTGGGCGCCGACGGAGAGCCAGTAGGCGACGCGGTCGGCGTCGACCTCCATGCGCGAGGGGTTCTGCACCGGGTGGTACAGGCCGATCTCCTCGATCGCACGACCGTCACGACGGGTACGGGAGTCGGCGACGACGATGCGGTAGTGAGGCGAACGGATCTTGCCCAGACGCTTCAGCTTGATCTTGACTGCCACGGGAGTGGGTTCTCCTGGTTTTGACGTGGTTGGGCACGGCAGATGGCCGCGTGGGGTTGCGGTACCCGAGTGCCCGATGGACGCGTCAGCCGGAGGCGAGAGGGTTCCTGTGCGGCTGTCGAGTACAGCTAGCCATTGTGCCACACCCCGCGAGTCGCTCTGGACCGGGGCCGCAGGGAGCTGGAGCTGGGCACGTCTGAGGTGCACCCGGCACTTCCGGCGCTTCGGGTGCCGTCGCGAAGCCGCACGGCCCGGCGCCGTGGGTGCCCCTGCGACTCCGCAGCGGCACCCACGCCCACGCCTCAGGCTCGACCGGCAGCCACGAGATGCCGGTACCCGATCACGCGGGGGCGTCGGTTCGCGGTCGCGTCAGCTCGCCGCCGCGCCCACGACCTCCGGGATTCTGAACGGCTTCCCGCAGCCGCCGCAGACGATCGGGGCCTGGGCCAGGACCGACGGGACGACCCGGACGTTGCGGCCGCAGTCGCAGACGGCCTTGACTCGGACGCCGCCACCGGAGGAACCGTGGCGGGCGGCCGGGCCGCGGAAGGAGCGGGCCGTGTCCGCGGCGGTCGCGGCCGTGTGGGCCTTGAGGGCCCGCTGCAGGCGCTCGATGGTCGGGCGGTAGCGGCGCTTCGCCTCGGGAGTGAGCGTGACCAGGGAGAAACCGCTGCTGGGGTGCGGCTCCTCGGGGTGGTCCAGGCCCATCTCCTCGGCGATCGCGAGGAATCTGCGGTTGTGGTAGCGGCCGGCCCGCGAGGTGTCGCGGATGCCGCGCGAGGCGGCGATGCCATGGACTGCCTCGTGAAGCAGTCGCTCGAAGGAGAGCTCGTGACCGCACGCGGACGACGACTCCCCGATCAGGGACTCTGGCGCGGCAAGATCGGGCAGCTCGGGGTGGTACCGCTGAATGTCGGCCCACGCCTGTGCCAGCTCTGCGGCGAGAACAGGTGGTGTCTGTGTCGTGCTCACGTAATGACAACGAGCCAGGGTGCCGCTGTGTTCCTATTCCGGGGCATCCCAAATAATTTGCACGTACCCGTCAGTTGGCACTGATGCGTCCGGACGAGGGCGGGTGCGCTGATCTGCGGAGAAGCCTCACAGCTCGTACCAAGCTGGTGCGTAGTCTCCCGTACGACCCGGCACGTAGATCGTGTCCACGCGCCGGGGTACCTGCGGTCAGCCGTTGCGCAAGAGGCGTTTTCGGTCGCTCTGCCGCCGGAAGGCGTTACCTCAGTAAGCGCGCGCGACGATCGCGACGTTACCGGGCGCCTCGTCGGCCTCCGGCACCGACCCGTCCTCGGCGACCAGACACCGTACGGTCACGGCGTGCTCGCCCAGCCTGGCCTCGCCCTCCTCGCCGAGCACCGCCCAGGGGATGCGCGCCCAGCCGCCGGCCCCGGTCACCTCGACGGCCTCCTCGATCGTGGACGCGTCATAGGTGCGGGACTTCCGGCGTTCGCGGGACTGTTCCAGCAGCAGCGCCTGGTCCTCCTCCAGGACGGCGGGAAGCAGTCCCGGCAACGCGTCCAGGGGCACCGCCTCCTTGCCGCCCGGGATCCGCCGCGCCAGCATCACGGTGCCGTTCTCCAGGTCACGGGGCCCGACCTCGACGCGTACGGGTACGCCCTTCAGCTCCCAGTCGACGGCGCGGCGCCCGAACGGCGTGTCGGTGCGGTCGTCGACATGGACACGCAGACCCGCCGCCCGCAACTGATCGCCGATCTCGTGGACCTTGGCCAGAACCGTGTCGTCGCCCTTGATGGCGAGGACGACGACCTGGGTCTGGGCGAGCCGCGGCGGGACACGCAGGCCGTTGTCGTCGCCGTGCATCATCACCAGGGCGCCGATCATGCGGGTGGTCGATCCCCAGGAGGTCTGCCACACCAGTTCCTGCGTGCCCTCCTTCGACAGGTACCGGGTGTCGAAGGCCTTGGCGAAGTTCTGGCCCAGCTCGTGGCTGGTCGCCATCTGCAGGGCCTTGCCGTCGCCCATCATGCCTTCGAGCGTGAGGGTGTTGACGGCGCCGGCGAACCGCTCCCTGACGGTCTTGCGACCGGGGACGACGTCCATCGCGAGGACGTTCACCATGAAGTCCTCGTAGACCTCGCGGTGGATGCGGGAGGCGAAGTCCCGGGCGTCCTCGTAGGTGGCGTGTGCGGTGTGGCCCTCCTGCCACAGGAACTCGGTCGTCCGCAGGAACAGACGGGGGCGCAGCTCCCAACGGACCACGTTGGCCCACTGGTTGATGAGGAGGGGCAGGTCGCGGTAGCTCTGCACCCACTTCGAGAAGTAGTCGTTGACGATCATCTCGGAGGTGGGGCGGACCACGGCCGGCTCCTCCAGCTCCTTGCCCCCGCCGTGGGTGACGACCGCGAGTTCCGGCGCGAAGCCCTCGACGTGGTCGGCCTCGCGGGTGAGGTACGACTGCGGGATCAGCAGCGGGAAGTACGCGTTCTGCGTGCCCGTCGCCTTGATCCGGGCATCCATCTCGGCCTGCATCCGCTCCCACAGTCCGTACCCGTACGGTCGGATCACCATGGTGCCGCGCACCGGCCCGTTGTCGGCCAGTTCGGCCTTGGCGATCAGATCCTGGTACCAGCGCGGGAAGTCTTCCGCCCGCGGTGTGAGAACGGGTGCCTTTGCCATGGCGCGATGGTACGGGCCCAGGTTGCCGGCATGTGAAATCTCGCCACTGGCACAGTCCATCCGCAAGCGGGGCTCGACAACCCCTGGACGCGCGGTCGAGTGCGGAGTTACCTGGCATACGGGGGAAGTGCGAGCGCACTGCACGGGGGCTCAGGAAACGGGCACAGGGGAAACTCGGCGGATTGGGGCGCTTACCTATGACACCTACGCTCGTGCGGCAGCACCGGCCCGGCACGGGAGAGACCTTCCGTCCGGACCGCGGTGCACGCGCGCGTGACTGGTCCGAGATCCAGGAGCGGATGCTGGTGCCGCTCTACGAGGCCGTCCACAAGCGACTCGAAGTGGGCCCGCGCACACGGCTGTTGGGGCTCGGCTGCGGTTCCGGGCTGGCCCTGCTGATGGCAGCCTCCAGAGGCGCCGCGGTCACCGGTGTCGACGACTCCCCCGAACGGCTCGCCCTCGCGCGTGAGCGGCTGCTGCCGGAGGCGAGGGGCACGCGCGCGCGTGGCGAGGCCCGGCTCGTCGAGGGAACGCCCGAGGACACGGCCGACGCGGAGTCGCCCGCGTACAACCTGGTGACCGCCTTCGAGCCCATCGGATGTCTCGCGGGTGACTCGGAGGGGCTCGGTGAGCTGCTCGCCTCGGCGTCGCCGCTGGCGGAGCGCGGGACGCCCGTGGTGCTGGCCGGCTGGGGTCCGCCGGAGCGCTGCGCCACGACGTCCGTGCTGCGGGTGGCCACCAAGCTGGCCGATCCACTGCGTGGCGCGGCCAGTTGGCGCCCCGCCCTCCGTGACGACCTGGAGGAGGTCGCCCACCGGACGGGCCTCAAGCCGGACGGTTCCGGCCGGGTCGCCTGCCCGTTCGGGTACGCCGACACCGAAAGCGCCGTACGGGGGCTGCTGTCGACGGGACTCTTCGACGCGGCGATCTCCGCGACGGACCAGGCGCAGGTGGACAAGGAACTGACGGAGGCGCTGCATCCGCATCAGCGCCGGGACGGCACGGTGTGGATGTCCAACGTGTTCCGGTACCTGATCGCGCGGGTCCCGTAGACCCGTGTGGGCCCCTGCTTCACCGGCGTGCGGTACGCGCCGGGGGTGCCCCTCCGTGAAAGGAGAGGCACCCCCGGCGACGTACGGACGGGCTCAGCACTGAGCCGCGTCCACCATCCGTCAGCCCATGAACTTCTTGAACTCGTCCGGCAGTTCGAAGTCCTGCGGGGCCTGCTGGCCCGGCACGCCGAAGGCGCCGCCCTCGGCCGCGGCGGCGCGGCGCGCGGCCTCCTCCTGCTCCTGCTGCTTGCGCTTCATCGGGTTGCCGGAGCGCTGCTTGCCCTTGGCCTTCTTCGGCTGCTTCTTGGAGCGGCCGGGGCCGCCACCCATGCCCGGAACCCCCGGCATACCGGGCATGCCGCCGCCCTGGGCCATGCGGGACATCATCTTGCGCGCCTCGAAGAACCGCTCGACCAGGTTCTTGACGGCGCTGACGTCCACTCCGGAACCCTTGGCGATACGGGCGCGGCGGGAACCGTTGATGATCGTCGGCTCGTGGCGCTCGGCCGGGGTCATCGACTTGATGATCGCGGCCGTACGGTCGACGTCGCGCTCGTCCAGGTTGTTGATCTGGTCCTTGATCTGCCCCATGCCCGGGAGCATGCCGAGCAGCTTGGAGATGGAGCCCATCTTGCGGACCTGCTCCATCTGCGCCAGGAAGTCGTCGAGCGTGAACTCCTGGCCCTTCTTGGACGCCAGCTTGGAGGCCATTTTCTGGGCCTCTTCCTGGCTGAACGTCTTCTCCGCCTGCTCGATCAGGGTGAGCAGGTCACCCATGTCGAGGATGCGGGAGGCCATCCGGTCCGGGTGGAACGCGTCGAAGTCCTCGAGCTTCTCGCCGTTCGACGCGAACATGATCGGCTTGCCGGTGACCGAGGCGATCGACAGGGCGGCACCACCGCGGGCGTCACCGTCGAGCTTGGAGAGCACCACGCCGTCGAATCCGACGCCGTCCCGGAAGGACTCGGCCGTGTTGACCGCGTCCTGACCGATCATCGCGTCGACGACGAACAGGATCTCGTCCGGCGACACCGCGTCCCGGATGTCCGCGGCCTGCTGCATCATGTCGGCGTCGATGCCGAGGCGGCCGGCGGTGTCCACGATCACGATGTCGTGGACCTTGGTCTTGGCGAACTCGATGGAGTCCTTGGCGACCTTCACCGGGTCGCCGACGCCGTTGCCCGGCTCGGGCGCGTACACGGCGACGCTCGCGCGCTCGGCGACCACGCTGAGCTGGTTCACCGCGTTGGGGCGCTGGAGGTCGGCGGCGACCAGGAGGGGCGAGTGGCCCTGCTCCTTCAGCCAGCGGCCGAGCTTGCCCGCGAGAGTGGTCTTACCGGCACCCTGCAGACCCGCCAGCATGATCACGGTCGGCGGCTGCTTGGCGAAGCGCAGGCGCCGGGTCTCGCCGCCGAGGATCGTGACGAGTTCCTCGTTGACGATCTTCAGGACCTGCTGGGCCGGGTTCAGCGCCTTGGAGACATCGGCGCCGAGGGCACGCTCCTTGACGTTCTTGATGAACGTCCGGACGACCGGCAGGGCCACATCCGCCTCGAGGAGCGCGATGCGGATCTCGCGCGCGGTGGCGTCGATGTCCGCCTCGGAGAGCCGTCCTTTGCCGCGCAGGTTCTTGAAGGTCGCTGAGAGGCGATCGGAAAGAGTATCGAACACGGCGCTCGCGGTCCTCGGGGTCGTCGGTGGCAGGCTTCGGAATCGCCCTCCAGGGTATCCCGCCTCCACCGGACCGGGTCACGGTCGGTCGAAGACCGGGTCCTGGCCGGTCAGCCGCGCAGTGTCTCCTCCAGTCTCCGCGCCACCACGGCCGCCTCCTCGCTGGGCAGCGGCGCCCCTTCGGGGCCGGTCACGTAGAAGGCGTCCACGGCGTTGGCACCCAGTGTGGAGACGTGCATGCTGCGCACCCGGAGCTTCGCCTCGTCCAGCGCCCGCCCGATCCGGTGCAGCAGACCGGGCGCGTCATGGGCGCGAACCTCGATCACGGTCGCCAGCCGGGACGCGGCCGGGGCGACCGACACCCGCGCGGCGGGCGCCACGACACCCCGGCGGCGCGGATACGCGGCGTCCCGCTCGGCGAGGCGCCCGGCGATGTCCAGCGACCCGTCCAGGGCCCGTACGAGGTCGGCGCGCAGCCTCGCGGCCTGCGGCAGGGAGCCGTACTCGGCGGCGACCCGCCAGTTCAGCAGCAGCACGGAGTCGTCGACGCCGTCCGGCAGGTCCAGGGCGCGCAGTTCGGCGGTGCGGACGGTGAGGCGGTGCATGGCGAGCACACCGGCAACGGCGGGCAGCACGCCCCCTCTGTCCGGTACGGCGATGAGCAGTTCGACGCCGAGCGGCTCCGGATCGCCGGACGGCTGCTCCTCCGTCGGCGGTTCGGTCTGTGCGCGCAGCGCCAGCACCGGGCCGCCGGTCGCGACCGCCTCGATGGCGAGCCGCTCCTGCTCGGCGGTGGGCGCGGCGGCCTCCGGGTCATCCGGTACGTCGCCGGACAGGACCGCGGAGACGCGCTTGACCAGATCGGCGACGAGCGAGCCCCGCCAGGACGACCAGGCGGCCGGGCCGGTGGCCAACGCGTCCGCCTCGGTGAGCGCGTGCAGCAGCTCCAGCGTGCTCTGCGAGCCGACCGCGTCAGCGACCGAACGGACGGTGGCCGGGTCCTCCAGGTCGCGCCGGGTGGCCGTGTCGACCAGCAGCAGGTGATGGCGTACGAGGGTGGAGAGCACGGTCACGTCCGCGCGGTCGAACCCGATGCGGGCGGCCACGTCCTTGGCGATGATCTCGCCGGCCACGGAGTGGTCGCCGGGCCAGCCCTTGCCGATGTCGTGCAGCAGCGCGGCGACCAGGAGGAGGTCGGGGCGGTGGACGCGCCGGGTGAACTCGGAGGCGCGTACGGCGGTCTCGATGAGGTGCCGGTCGACGGTCCAGATGTGCACGGCGTTGCGCTGCGGGCGGCAGCGCACCCGCTCCCAGTCCGGCAGCAGACGGGTGATCAGGCCTTCGGCCTCCAGCGCCTCCCAGACGTCGATCGTGGGACTGCCGGATCCGAGCAGGGTCACCAGTTGTTCACGCGCCTCGGCGGGCCAGGGCGTGGGCAGGGGTCGCACGGTGGCGGCCAGACGCCGTACGGCGTGCAGGGAGAGCGGAAGACCGGCCTGCGCGGCCGCGGCCGCGGCACGCAACGGGAGGACGGGATCGCGCTCGGGGCGCGCGGCACGGGCGAGCACCACCTCGCCGTCCTGCTCCACCACGCCCTCCGCCAGGGGCGAGCGTTCGGAGACCGGCTTGCCGCCGCCCAGCATGGCGCGCAGGCGCGGCCGGACCGAGCGGGACCTGAGCACGCGGCCCACTTCGCGCCAGGTGACGTCACTGGCGTACGAGATGACCCGCGCCGCCTCGTACACCTGCCGCAGCAGCGTGTCGGCGTCGAGCAGGCCGAGCTCGGCCGCGACCTGGTCCTGTTCCTGGAGTGCGAGCCGGTCGGTCGCGCGGCCCGTAGTCAGGTGCAGGGCGTCCCGCACGTCGAGCAGTCGGCGCCGGGCGTCGTCGAGGCCCTCGCGCGGGGCGTCGGCCAGCCAGGAGGCGGCGACCGCGCGCAGCGCCGTGGCGTCCCTCAGCCCGCCTCGCGCCTCCTTCAGGTCGGGCTCCAGCAGGTACTGCAGCTCCCCCTGCCGTTCGGCACGCTCCGCGCACAGTTCCTGGAGCTCGGGGAGGCGTTTCGGGGCCTGGTTGCGCCAGTCGGCGAGGACAGTGGTCCGCAGGCCGGCCGTCAGCCCCAGGTCACCGGCGAGGTGGCGGGCGTCGAGCAGCCCCAGCTGCACCTTGAGGTCCTCGGCGGCCGTCTTGCGGGCCTCGGCGGGGGTGCGGACCGAGTGGTCGAGGGCCAGGCCCAGGTCCCAGACGGGGTACCAGATGCGGTCGGCCAGCGCGGCGACCGCGCCGGAGTCGCTGCCGTCGTGCAGCAGGAGCAAATCCAGGTCGCTGCGTGGGGACAGTTCCCCGCGGCCGTAGCCGCCGACCGCGACGAGGGAGACCCCGCGCAGGTTCTCGGCGCCGGCGCCGAACAGCCCCGACAGCCAGTCGTCCGTCAGTTCGGAGAGCGCCGTACGGCGCGGCGGCCCGGACTGCGCCCCCTCAGTGAGGAGGCGCAGCCGGGCCGCCGCGTAGCCGCTGGGTCCCGAGTCCTCTGCTTCCTTGCGCACGTCCGTACTCGTCACCCAGCGACTCCTGTCGTTTCTTCTGTTAGAGCGCGTCCGGGCCGCGCTCGCCGGTCCTGACCCGTACGGCCGTCTCGACCGGCAGGGACCAGACCTTGCCGTCACCGATCTTGCCGGTGCGGGCCGCCTTGACGATGACGTCGATCAACTGCTCGGCGTCGTCGTCCTCGGCCAGCACCTCGATACGGATCTTGGGGACCAGGTCGACCGTGTACTCGGCACCGCGGTAGACCTCGGTGTGGCCCCGCTGACGACCGTAGCCGCTCGCCTCGGTGACCGTCAGGCCGTGGACTCCGAAGGCCTGGAGGGCTTCCTTGATCTCGTCGAGCCGGTGGGGCTTGACGACGGCGGTGATGAGCTTCATGCGTCCACCTTCTTGCTCTGCGTCGCGGCCAGGGCGGGACCGGAGGCTGCGACGACACCGCCGCCGGCGCCGCTGAAGTCGTATGCGGTCTCGGCGTGCTCGGCCTGGTCGATGCCTGCGACCTCCTCGTCCTCGGTGACCCGCATACCGATGGTCTTGTCGAGGAGGAAGGCGAGGATCGCGGAGGCGATCAGGGAGTAGGCGAGGACCGCGCCGACACCGGCGAACTGCTTCCACAGCTGGGTGAACGAGTGGTCGCCGTAGAACACGCCGGTCGCGGTGGACTGGCCCTTGCCGGTGGCGAAGAAGCCGATCAGCAGGGAGCCGAGGATACCGCCGACCAGGTGGACACCGACCACGTCGAGGGAGTCGTCGAAGCCGAACTTGTACTTCAGGCCCACGGCCGCGGCACAGCCGACGCCGGCGATGGCGCCGACGGCGATCGCGCCGAGCGGGGAGACGGCTCCGCCGGACGGGGTGATGGCGACCAGACCGGCGACCGCGCCGGAGGCGGCGCCCAGCGTGGTGAACGCGCCGTGGCGGATCTTCTCGTAGGCGAGCCACGCCAGCATGGCGGCGGCGGTGGCGACCTGCGTGTTGACGAACATCAGCGCGCCCACGCCGTCGTCGTTGCCGAGCCACGAGCCGGCGTTGAAGCCGAACCAGCCGAACCACAGCAGACCGGCGCCGAGCATGACCAGCGGGAGGCTGTGCGGACGCATCGGGTCCTTCTTGAAGCCGACGCGCTTGCCGATCACCAGGATCACACCGAGAGCGCCGGCACCGGCGTTGATGTGGACCGCGGTACCACCGGCGAAGTCGATCACACCGAGCTTGAAGGCCCAGCCGTCGGCGCCCCATACCCAGTGGGCCACCGGGATGTAGACGATCGTGAGCCACAGGGCGACGAAGAGCGCCCAGGCCGAGAACTTGACGCGGTCCGCGATGGCACCGCTGATCAGGGCCGGCGTGATGACCGCGAACATCATCTGGAAGATCATGAACACGAAGATCGGGATCGTGTAGCCGTCCCAGAGCTCCGTCAGCCCGATGTTGCTGAGTCCCAGCCAGTCGGAATTGAAGCCGATGAAGCCGTTACTCGTGCCGAAGGCAAGGGAGAAGCCGTACAGGACCCACAGGATCGTGACGATCCCGATACTGATGAAGCTCATCATCAGCATGTTCAGGGTGCTCTTGACCCGGACCATGCCTCCGTAGAAGAAGGCCAGGCCCGGGGTCATGAGCAGCACCAGGGCGGAACAGATAAGCATGAAGCCTGTGTTGGCGGACGACAACTTGGGTGCCTCCGCCGCAAGCGTGATGGCGGCTGATGCCATCGGCGTCTCCTCGTCATTGGTACGGCCCCGTGCGGGCGAAGCCTGAGCGGTATGAGGGGTGGGCCGGTTATGCGCCATGAGATTGGCGCAGCACCATTTCGATGGAAGCCCCTCGTTGTTTCGCCGCCGTGACGAAGGCGCCTTCTGTGTTACGCGTCGATGAACTGGCGGATTTCGGCCGAGTCGATCGTTATCGTGGCGCAACCTTCGGTGCAGGAAGCAGGCCGGCCGCGGTCGGCCTTCCGATGACCTGGCATGGGGGAGCCGAGTCGGGCAGTTCGGGAGGGCCGGCCGCGGCCGGGGTCCAGGGGTGGCGCCGCCCCCGTCAGACCGCCTCGGCGGTCTCGGGCAGCTCCACGGCGAGCTGGTCTGTGAGGTCCACGACCGCGGCGAGCTCGCCGAAATCGCGTACAGCCGTGTCGACGGTCTTGCGGATACGAGTGTTCACGCGCTCGGAGCGCACCTTCTTGGCGATCTGCATGGCCTGCGCGGCCGGTACGGTGCCCTGCTCGGGCTCCCGCTGGAGGAGGTGCACGGTGGCCATCCCGATGAGGTTCAGTGCGTACGACCGCTGGTGCTCGTCATCCTTGGCGAAGAGCTCGACGGCCCGTCGCATCAGGGGCTCGGCCAGGGAGGCGTACGTGGGGCTGCGGCCGGCGACGTAGGCGAGGTCGCGGTAGGAGTGGGAGTTCTCGCCGTACAGCTCGGCCTCGGAGAAGAAGCGGATCCAGTCGGGGTCCGCCTCGTCCCACTCGTCGATGTCGCCGAAGGCGTCCTCGGCCATCCGGACCGCCCGCTTGCACTTGCCGGGCTGCCCCATGTTGGCGTAGGCGCGGGCCTCCATCGCATACAGCATGGACTGGGTGCGCGGGCTCGCGCAGTCCCGGCTGCCGTACTGAGCGAGGTGGATCAGCTCCAGCGCGTCCTCGGGCCGGCCGAGGTGGATCATCTGGCGGCTCATGCTGGACAGCACGTACGAGCCGAGCGGCTTGTCGCCCGCCTCCTTGGCGGCGTGCAGGGCGAGGACGAAGTACTTCTGCGCGGCGGGCTGCAGTCCGACGTCGTACGACATCCAGCCGGCCAGTTCCGCGAGCTCGGCGGCCACCTTGAACAGCTTGCGGGTGGTGGCCTCGGGCTGGGGCTCCTGGAGGAGATCGGTCACCTCGTGCAACTGGCCGACGACCGCCTTGCGACGCAGGCCGCCGCCGCACTGGGCGTCCCACTGGCGGAACATCACCGTGGTCGACTCCAGTAACTCCAGCTCGGGCCTGGACAGCCGGCCGCGGCGGGCCGAGGACGAGGCCGGTTCGGGCTCCTGGTGCGAGGCCGCGGGCGCGGGCACCAGCCAGCGCTGCATGGGCTCGATGAGGGACGGGCCCGCGGACAGGGCCAGCGAGGTTCCGAGGAAGCCGCGCCGCGCCAGCATCAGGTCGCTGCGCGAGAACTCGCTGAGCAGGGCCACGGTCTGCGGGCCCGTCCAGGGCAGGTCGACGCCGGTCGCGGAGGGCAACTGCCGGGCGGTGCGCAGTCCGAGGTCCTCGACGGAGACGACACAGCCGAACCGCTCGGAGAACAGCTCCGACAGGATGCGGGGGATGGGTTCGCGGGGGTTCTCGCCGTCCAGCCAGCGACGTACCCGCGAGGTGTCGGTGGAGATGTGGTTGGCCCCCAACTGGCGGGCCCGGCGGTTGACTTGGCGCGCCAGCTCGCCCTTGGACCACCCGCTGCGCACGAACCACGACGTGAGCAGCTCGTTGGGGCGCTTGTCCGTGTTCGTCGAAGTCGTCGCGTTCGTCGCGGTCGTCGCGTTCATCGCGGCCGTCGCGTTCGTCGCGCTCGTCCCGCTACCGCCGTTGCCGCTCACTGGAACGCCCCCATCCCTGAGACCACTTGTCACTGAGTGCGCCAAGCCTTATCAGAATGCCGGTAAATACGGCCTCCCGTCCGGTGGTTGCCATCCTTCGAACGGGAACCCGGCTTGCCTCCGGCATACCCAGGAGTGCATGTGCCCCAGGACTCGTGCACTCAAAGTAATCCCACGATCACGCGTCCAGCCATGGCGGTCTCGGAAACGCCACCATTCGCCACCCCTTCGAATGAACTCCCGGTGGCCTCCACACGATTCACTTGACACAGGACGAGCGCGAGCGGGCGGAGCGACGCACTCAGGGGCGCACTTGGCCGAGCACACCACCCAGGGGGCCTCCGCGCGCCGCGTGAACCCGAAAGTGGCGACGGAGAGTCACCTCTCGCGTTCGCCGCGTAACCACGGCGCGCCGGACACGTTGGAGGGGGCATGGGCTTCACGATCGGCGGCATTCGGGAGATCCGCACCGGCTCGCGTCGGCGCGGCCGCTCGTCGGAGTGCACCTCCGTCGCCGAGTTCACCGGACTCTGGGGCTGGGACGTCGTACCGGGCGCGCGCGCCGCGGCGGGCGCCTGCTCGTGCGGTCGCGCCGAGTGCGGCGCCCCCGGCGCCCATCCTCTCGGCTTCGCTCCCCCGGTCCCGGCCGGCGCCACGCTCGACGAGGCGACCCGGACCTGGGCGGAGTTCCCCGGCGCCGCGGTGATGCTGCCGGTCGGCCGCGCCTTCGACGTGATCGAGGTGGCCGAGCCCGCTGGGCGCCGTGCCCTGGTCCGCCTGGAACGCATGGGCCTGCCCCTCGGCCCGGTGACCGCGACCCCAGAGGGCCGCGTCCACTTCTTCGTGGCCCCCGGCGCCGCCGCCGGCCTTCCCGAGCTTCTCTACCGCATGGGCTGGGACGACCCGAGCTCCCTGGACCTGCGCGGCCTCGGCCCCGGCACGTACATCACGGCCCCGCCGTCCGACCGGGCCGGCCTGGGCCCGGTGCGCTGGCTGCGCCCGCCGGCCCTGGACACGGCGACGAAGCCACCGGCGGCCAGGCTGCTGCTGGGGACGCTGGCCTACGTGGCCCACCGGTCGCGCGCGTAGCCGTACGAACGTCGCGCCGCACAGCCGTACACAGCACGGCGCCCGCCCCCCGAGGTGCGGTCGGGGGCGGGCGCCTTGACGTGTACGCGGGTGGCGCACTCGGATGGTTCGGAGGAGCGGTGCTCACTCCCCGATAAGGGCGTCAACGAACGCCTCCGGTTCGAAGGGCGCCAGGTCGTCCGCGCCCTCACCGAGACCCACCAGCTTCACCGGCACCTTCAGCTCGCGCTGCACAGCGACCACGATGCCGCCCTTGGCCGTGCCGTCCAGCTTGGTCAGCACGATGCCGGTGATGTCGACGACCTCGGCGAACACCCGGGCCTGGACCAGGCCGTTCTGGCCGGTCGTCGCGTCGAGGACGAGCAGCACCTCGTCCAGCGGGGCGTGCTTCTCGACGACCCGCTTGACCTTGCCGAGCTCGTCCATGAGACCGGTCTTGGTGTGCAGCCGTCCCGCGGTGTCGATGAGCACGACGTCCGCGCCCATCTCCTTGCCCTCCTTGACCGCGTCGAACGCGACGGAGGCAGGGTCACCGCCCTCGGGCCCGCGCACGGTGTGCGCGCCGACCCGATCACCCCAGGTCTGCAGCTGGTCGGCGGCGGCGGCACGGAAGGTGTCGGCGGCACCGAGGACGACACTGCGCCCGTCGGCCACGAGCACCCGGGCGAGCTTGCCGGTGGTGGTGGTCTTGCCGGTGCCGTTGACGCCGACGACCATCACGATGCCGGGCTTGCTCGCCTCCGGCTCGGTCTTGACCGTGCGGTCGAGGTCGGTGCCGACCAGCTTGAGCAGCTCCTCGCGCAGGAGGGCGCGCAGCTCGTCCGGAGTACGGGTGCCGAGCACCTTCACCCGCTCCCGCAGACCCTCGACCAGTTCCTGGGTGGGCTGCACGCCGACGTCGGCGGTCAGGAGGATGTCCTCCATCTCCTCCCAGGTGTCCTCGTCGAGGTGCTCGCGCGACAGGAGCGTGAGCAGCCCCTGACCGAGCGCGCCCTGCGAGCGGGAGAGCCGGGCGCGCAGACGGACCAGCCGGCCGGCCGTGGGCTCCGGGATCTCGATCTCGGGCGCTTCCGCGGCAGCGGGTTTGTCGAGGACGGCCCCAGCGGAGCCGTCCGGGAGATCCACCTCCTCTATGGTCCGGCGCGGTTCGTCGCGCGGTGTCTCGGCCTCGTCGCCGACGTGCGGCTCGGCCGGAGGGGCGGTGATGTCGGGAGCGGAGGGGGGCGGAGGGGGCAGCGACTTCTTGCGCCGGCTGCCGACGACCAGCCCGCCGAGCGCACCGAGCACGACCACGGCGATGACTACAGCAAGGATGACGATTTCCATAACCCACCCAGTATCAGCCATGGGTCCGATCGAACCCAGCTTGTGTCTTCCTCCAAAGGAACGGATCGAGTCCCGCTGCCCGGCAGAGCCGGTCCGGCATCGGCCACTGCCGGGCGCCCGCGCCTCTGGTTGTCTGATGGCCCGTCAGCTACCGTCCTCTCGCGCCACTCCCATCGACACCAATCCGCTCCCGCCCACCGCGCGAAGGGGGACTCCCCATGCCCGTCACGGTCGTCCGCTTCAACCTGGTCGAGCCCGGTGCCACCCCCGCCTCGCTCAGCGCCCGGTACCGGGCCGCGCTGGAGATGGCCGCCTACGCCGACGAGCACGGGATCACCACCGTGCAGACCGAGGAACACCACGGCGTCGGCAACAACTGGCTGCCGTCGCCGTTCGCCTTCGCGGGCGCGGTGTTCGGGGCCACGCGCCGGATCGCGGTGACGGTCTCCGCGGTCATCGGCCCGCTGCACGACCCGCTGCGCCTGGCCGAGGACATCGCCGTACTGGATCTGCTGAGCGGCGGACGGCTGGTCACCGTCGCCGGGATCGGATACCGGCCCGAGGAGTACGCCCTGTTCGACGTGGAGTGGAAACGCCGCGGCCGGATCCAGGACGAGGTCCTGGAGACCCTGCTGAAGGCCTGGACCGGGGAGGAGTTCACGTACCGGGGCCGTACGGTACGGGTCACCCCACGCCCGTACTCCGACCCGCACCCGTTGCTCCTGGTCGGCGGCTCCTCGAAGGCCGCCGCCCGCCGGGCCGCCCGGCTCGGTCTGCCCTTCTTCCCGAGCGCGCATCTGCCGGAGCTGGAGGCGTACTACAAGGAGCGGCTGGTCGAGTACGGCACCGAGGGCTGGACGATGATGCCCGCCGCCGAGACACCCCTGCTGCACCTCGCCGAGGACCCCGACCAGGCGTGGGCGGCGTACGGCGAGCACTTCCTGCACGAGGCGCGGACGTACGCCTCCTGGCAGTCCGGCGACATCCGCTCGGCCGTGCGATCCGCGGCCACGACGGTGGAGGAACTTCGTGCGGAAGGCGTCTACCGGATCCTCACACCCGACGAGTGCGTGACTCAGGGCCTTGACAACCTGGTCCTGCATCCACTGGCGGGCGGGATGCCGGTGGACGAGGGGTGGCGCAGCCTGCGGCTGTTCACGGAGCGGGTCCTTCCAGCACTGGGCGACTGACCGGCGTCGGCAACCGATCGCCGGCCGGTCCTCGGCCGAAGCCGTCGAACCCGAACGGTCGCCGAGCGGACGCGATCGCCCGCGGCACGTCCGGTGAACGCCGGTACGACACCGCCGCCCCCTGCTCGCTCGGCGGCGGAGCAGGGGGCGGCGGACGGTACGGGGAGAGGGGCAGCGGGGACTTGGCCCTTCTCCCCGAGTGCGGGGAGCCTCGGCAGGAGACTCAGCCCATCTCCTCCAGGGTCTTGCCCTTCGTCTCCTTGACGTACTTGAGGACGAACGGGATGGAGAGCGCGGCGAAGACCGTGTAGATCACGTAGGTCAGGGAGAGGTTCCATTCCGCCAGCGACGGGAAGCTCGCGGTGATGGCCCAGTTGGCGATCCACTGCGCGGAGGCGGCCACACCCAGGGCTGCGGCGCGGAGCCGGTTCGGGAACATCTCGCCGAGGAAGACCCAGACGACCACACCCCAGGACAGGGCGAAGAACAGGACGAAGAAGTGGGCGGCGATCAGCGCGATCCAGCCCTGCGTGGCCGGCAGCTTGCCGCCGACGAGGTCGTAGCTGAACGCCCAGGCCTCCAGCGCCAGGCCGATCACCATGCCGACGGAGCCGATGAGGGCCAGCGGCTTGCGGCCGACCCGGTCCACGAAGATCATCGCGATCACGGTGCCGACGATGTTGATGATCGACGTCGTGAAGGAGTAGAAGAACGAGTCCGTCGGGTCGACGCCGACCGACTGCCACAGCGTCGAGGAGTAGTAGAACGCGACGTTGATGCCGACGAACTGCTGGAAGACCGAGAGGCCGATACCGATCCAGACGATCGGCTTGAAGAAGAAGCCGCCGCCCAGCAGGTCCTTGAAGGTCGACTTGTGCTCGCTCTTCATGGCGAGCTCGATCTCGCCGACCCGGGCGTCAAGGTCGATCTTGTCGCCCTCGACCTCCGCGAGGATCTCGCGGGCGCGCTCGTGCTTGCCGACGGAGATCAGGAAGCGCGGGGACTCGGGGATGGCGAAGGAGAGCAGACCGTAGAGAACGGCCGGGATCACCATGACGCCCAGCATGACCTGCCAGGCCTCCAGGCCCATGAGCTTGCCGCGCTGGTCGCCGCCGGCGGCGTTCAGCAGACCCCAGTTGACCAGCTGGGAGATCGCGATGCCGACCACGATCGCGGCCTGCTGGAAGGAACCGAGCCGGCCGCGGTAGGCGGGCGGGGCGACCTCGGCGATGTAGGCGGGGCCGATCACGGAGGCCATGCCGATGGCGAAGCCGCCGACGACCCGCCAGAAGGCCAGGTCGTACAGCGCGAAGGGAAGCGCGGAGCCGACGGCACTGATGGTGAAGAGGACGGCGGCGATCTGCATGCAGCGGATGCGGCCGATGCGGTCGGCTATGCGGCCGGCGGTCGCGGCGCCGATGGCACAGCCGATCAGTGCGATGGCGATGACCTGCGCCAGGGCCGCCGACCCGACGTCGTATCGGCCGCGGATGGCCTCGACGGCACCGTTGATCACGGAGCTGTCGTAGCCGAAGAGGAATCCGCCCATCGCGGCCGCCGCCGCGATGAAGATGACGTGCCCGAGATGATCGGGGTGAGCCGTTGCGGCTCCTGACTTGGTTCCCTGCGCTGTGCTGGTCACGTGTACTCCTCGGGCCACCGGCAACGCTGCCGGCGGGGGTCGGCCCTTCGAGGTAGGTGGTACCTGAAGGTAAAAGCAACATTGCCGAGACTATGCCTTCAAGTTTCGAAGTCAAGAGGCCATCGCTGTGACCTCTACCCCGGCAAGTGACAGTGCTGCGTTCAAGAGTTGAAGAAATGAAGGAGATCAGCGCAGCCGCTGCGAGATGACCTTCGAGACACCGTCGCCCTGCATGGAGACGCCGTACAGCGCGTCGGCGACCTCCATGGTCCGCTTCTGGTGCGTGATCACGATCAGCTGCGAGGCTTCCTGCAACTCCTGCATGATGCGGATCAGCCGCTGGAGGTTGGTGTCGTCGAGCGCCGCCTCGACCTCGTCCATCACATAGAACGGGCTGGGCCGGGCCTTGAAGATCGACACGAGGAGCGCCACGGCCGTCAGCGAGCGCTCACCGCCGGAGAGCAGCGAGAGCCGCTTGACCTTCTTGCCCGGCGGACGCGCCTCGACGTCCACACCCGTGGTGAGCATGTTGTCGGGGTCGGTCAGGATCAGGCGCCCGTCGCCGCCCGGGAACAGCCGGCTGAACACGCCCTCGAACTGCCGGGCGGTGTCCCGGTAGGCCTCGGTGAAGACCTGCTCGACGCGCTCGTCGACCTCCTTCACCACCTGGAGCAGGTCGGCGCGGGTCTTCTTCAGGTCCTCCAGCTGTTCGCTGAGGAACTGGTGGCGTTCCTCCAGCGCCGCGAACTCCTCCAGGGCGAGCGGGTTGACCTTGCCGAGCTGCTGGTACGCCCGTTCGGCCGCCTTCAGCCGCCTCTCCTGCTCCGCCCGGTGGAACTGCCTCGGCCGGTTGCGCGGATGCTCCGGATCCTCCGGCAACTCCTCGCCCTCGGCGGGGGGCGAGGGCGGCACCAGCTGGTGGGGGCCGTACTCGGCCGTGAGCCCCGCCGGTTCCACACCGAACTCCTCCAGCGCCTTGGTCTCCAGCTGCTCGATCCGCAGCCGTTTCTCGGCGCCGAGTACCTCGCCCCGGTGGACTGAATCCGTCAACTTGTCGAGCTCTGCCTTGAGGTCGCGCCCCGTGCTGCGGGCGGCGGTCAGCTCCTGCTCCCGTCGGGCCTTGGCGGCCTCGGCGGTGGTGCGCTCCTCGTCGGCCCGCGTGAGGGAGACCTCGACATGCGCGAGCAGCTGCCGGGCACCGGAGGCCACGGCCTGAGCGACGGCGGCCTCGTGTCTGAGACGCGCCCGCCGTTGCTCCGCACGCGCGCGTGCCTCGCGTTCCCCGCGGGCGGCCCGGTCGAGCGAATCGGCCCGCCCGGCGAGCCCCTTGACCCGTTCCTCGTGCGTACGGACCTGGAGGCGGGCCTCCATCTCGGTCTGCCGGGCGTTGGCCCCGTCGGCGGCGAGCCGGTCGCGTACCGACGTGTCGGGCTCCTCCTCGACCGGCATCTCCTCGGCGACGGCGAGCCGTTCGGCCAGTTCCTCGACGTCCTGGAGGGCCTTGTCGAGCGCCTCCTGCGCCCGAGCGGCCGCGGCGACGGACCGCTCGGCCTCTCCTGCGGCACCGCGGGCCTGCCCGGACAGCCGCCCCAACTGCTGGGCCACCGACGACTTCTCCCGGTCTGCGGCCCGGCGTCGTTCCCCCAGTTCCTCGACCCGCGCGACGCACTCCCCGCGCCGCTCCACGGCCGCGTGCTGCGCCTCGGTCAACTCCTCGCACCGCACAGCCAGTTCTTCCAGCTCGGCGGCTGCCTCGTCCACGGACGCCTGAACCTCGAGCAGGCTCGGCGCCCCGGCGGACCCGCCCTGCGCGAAGTGCGCGCCCAGCAGATCGCCCTCGGCGGTCACGGCGGTGAGGTCGGGCCGCGCGTAGACGAGATCCTCGGCGTCCTCAAGCGTGCCGACGACGACGATCCCGCGCAGCAGACGTCGTACGGCGGGCATGAGGTCGACGGGGGCGCGGACGAGGTCGGCCGCGTACGGCGGCCCGTCGGTCCGGGCCTCCCGCGGTACGTCGTCGGCGGCGCCGCTCAGCAACAGCGCCGCCCGCCCCGCGTCCTGCTTGCGCAGCAGGCGGATCGCCTCGGCCGCGGCGGACGGGGTGGTCACCGCGAGGGCGTCGGCGGCGGCACCGAAGGCCGCGGCCAGGGCGACCTCGTGCCCCGGGGTCACGGTGAGCAGTTCGGCGGCCGGGCCGAGCAGGCCGCCGAGGCGGTCCTTCGCCGCGAGCAGCGCGCCGGTACCGTCCTTGCGGCGCAGGCCCAGTGCCAGCGTCTCGTGGCGGGCCTGGGTCGCGGCCCGTCTGCGCTCCGCCGCGGTGGCCGACTCCCGGGCCGCGGTGAGCCCGGCCTCGGCCTCGGCGAGCTCGTGCTTCGCCACGTCGTGCCGCTCGGCGAGTTCGGCGTCGCCGGCGTCGAGTCCGTCGACCTCGGCCTTGAGCGCCTCGTACTCCTCCTGCGCGGCGACGGCCCGCTCCTGCGCCTCGTCCCGGGCGGCGGCCAGCCGGTCGATCTCGGCCTGGGCCGAGCCCGCCCGGGAACGGGCCGCGTTGACCTGGCCGTTCAGCCGGGCCAGACCTTCACGGCGGTCCGCGATGGCCCGGGCCACGTCCTTGAGACGCCGTTCCTCCTGGGCGAGTTCGCGCTCCAGCTCGGAGCGGTGCGCGACGGTGTCCTCCAGGGCGTGCTCGGCCGCCTCCAGGGCCGCCTCGAGCTCGGCCTCCTGCTCACGGATCCGGGCGGCCTCGCGCTCCATGTCCTCCGGGTCGCGCCCGCGTCGTTCCTCGGGGGGCGCGGAGGTCGCGCTCTTCACGCGCGCGTCGGCCAGCGAGATCGTGCCGCGCACCCGCTCGGCCAGCTGGGACAGCTCGTACCAGGTCTGTTGGGCGCGCTGGACGCGGGGGGAGAGCTGCCGTACCTGGTCCTCCAGGAGCGCCTCGCGCTGGAGGGCCCTCTTCAGCTCCAGCTCCGCGGTCTCCTTGCGCTCCTTCAGCGCGGCCTCGTCGGCGACCTCCGCCTGCAGCGCGTTCCGCAGCCGTACGAGATCGTCGGCCAGGAGACGGAGGCGGGCGTCGCGGAGGTCGGCCTGGATGACCGCGGCCCGTCGGGCGACCGCGGCCTGCCGGCCGAGGGGCTTGAGCTGGCGCCGCAGTTCGTCCGTCAGGTCCTGCACACGCGCGAGGTTGGCCCGCATCGCGTCCAGTTTCCGCAGCGCCTTCTCCTTGCGCTTGCGGTGCTTGAGGACACCCGCGGCCTCCTCGATGAAGGCGCGGCGGCCCATGGGGTCGGCGTGCAGGACGGAGTCGAGCTGGCCCTGGCCGACGATGACGTGCATCTCGCGGCCGATGCCGGAGTCGGACAGCAGTTCCTGGATGTCGAGGAGCCGGCAGGTGTCGCCGTTGAGCTGGTACTCGCTGCCGCCGTTGCGGAACATGATCCGCGTGATGGTGACCTCGGCGTACTCGATGGGCAGCGCCCCGTCGGAGTTGTCGATGGTCAGGGACACCTCGGCGCGGCCCAGCGGAGGACGGCCGGTGGTGCCGGCGAAGATGACGTCCTCCATCTTGCCGCCGCGCAGCGACTTGGCGCCCTGCTCGCCCATGACCCAGCTGAGCGCGTCCACCACATTGGACTTTCCCGAGCCGTTCGGTCCGACGACACACGTGATCCCCGGTTCGAACCGGAGCGTGGTCGCCGAGGCGAACGACTTGAACCCCCGGAGGGTCAGGGCCTTGAGGTGCACGCCGCTGGACTCTACCTTCCGGGGGTGTCTCACTCCATGAACCCGCGGTTTCACTCATGAACATGCAGGGCACATCAGACGTTGAAGAGAGTGAAAGGATGCGGGGGCGAAGAAGGCGGGGGAAAGAAAGAAGGGACGCCGAAGCGTCCCTTGCAACTCTGACAACTTAGCGGTTGATACAGGCTGCCCAACCACTGCGTGAGCTGTCGTGGAGCGATGCAGTGATCAGGTGAGCGCAGGCTCCGCCTGGTGTGCGTCGATGCTCTCCATGATCCTGTCGTGAGAAGCGGCAGCCGCGAGCGAGTCGTTCTCGGCCTGGATCCGTACAAGCTCGGATTCCAGGTCCTGGACGCGCTGCTGGAGCCGTCGCATCTCGGCGAGGAGTCGAGGGTCGGAGCCGCCGACGTAACCGAGAAGCGCCTTTGCCATGATGGATGGTCCTCCACAATGAGTGACCGACCGAAGCGGTGTGGGTCGTGAGGGATTCGCACCCGCGATGCTTGGCACTGTTGAGTTGTGCTGCCGTTCATCCATGCCAAACAGCTAAGGTGCGCGGGGTGCTTTCAGCGTCTCACCAAAAAGTTTGACGGTCAACACGATCACGCCCCGTATCGGCGGGCAACCCGGATCCACGCGGCCTGGAACGGCGACGCTGCGGCTCTCCACGGGGCCCTCGGGGCGAGGCGATCATCCTTACCTGGGGAGCCTGTCAGCGCAAGGGGGTTCTTGGCAACCACCAGCCCCTTTCTGCTCCGGGCACGTGCCAGTGGCATGTCCCTCTGCTTCCGCCTGGGCTGTTTTACAGAACCGGCTCAGCGGATGGCGAACCCGTCGTAGCCCCCGCGAGGTGTGTCCCAGATCTCCGTGACGCCATCCACCTGCCCGGGCGTGTCGTCACCCTGGAGCCAGTCGAGGAGCCACTGGCACCCCGTGGGCGGGCCCTCGGCGACCACCTGGACCCGGCCGTCGGCCAAATTGAGAGCAAAACCACTCAGCCCGCCGATCTCCAGCGCCTTGGCCCGCGTGAACCAGCGAAAACCCACACCTTGGACGCGTCCCCGCACCCAGGCAACCAGCCGTACGTCGTCACTCATGAGTGCAACCTAGCCGCGCAAATGTCTCTTCGGACACTTCCTCCTCCGGCGCCATGCGGTACCGTCCCCCACCAATGAATCTCATACGAAACTCACTTCATCGTGTGAGTTTTGTGACCTTGGTTGACCGGGGGGACGCGTCGACCGCAAGGACGAGGAAGGCAAGGACATGGGACGCCACCGACGCTCCGCCGCCGGCCGCGCCGCCACGGGCCGCGCCACGGGGGTCGCACCAGCGCAGGGCTCGTACCGGGGCAGCCACGACCCGCAGGACTCGTACAGCGTCGACTACGGGCCGCGGAGCACTTCCGTTCAGGACCCGCAGCACTCGTACGCCCAGGACCCGCAGGACCCGTACGCCGGGAACGGCCACCCCACGGGCGGCGCGGCCCCCTATCTGCACCCCGAGGCGTACACCGAGACCTCCGCGCGCAGTGCCGCCTATCTCTTCGCGACGGAAGAGGACTACGCCACGTTCCTGGGCACCGACGCCGCGTCCTCCCGTGACGGTGGCTTCACGCCCGACGGAGGTTCCCGGGCCGGTCGGTCGCACCGCCGCAGGAGGAAGACGTCGACGCCGGTAAAGACCGGTCTGCTCGGGGTCTCCGCGGCGGTCGCGCTCGGGACGGTCGCGGTCGCCACGGGCGCCGTGCCCGGCCTCGACAACTACCGGATCGGCGGGGACAGCAACAGCGGCGGCGGCAGTGTGCAGGCCGCCGGCACTCCGACCAACAGCCCGGTCGAGCAGGGCGGCACCTCCGGCAGCGCCGAGAGCCGCGAAGACTCCACCTCGACCAGCCGCGGCTCCGACCGCTCCGTAACACCCACACCCTCGCCCTCGACGTCTTCGGCGACGCCCACCACGGCTCCGCCGAAGAAGACGGAGAAGCCGGAGACCACGCCCAGCGAGAAGCCTGAGGCCCCCGCTTCCCGTGCGGCCACGAAGGCGCCGGAGCAGACCAGCGCCCCGGTCACCGTGTCCGCCGAGACCCAGGCCGCGGCCCAGGTGCTCAGGCTCGTCAACCAGGAGCGGGCGAAGGTGGGCTGCAGCGCGCTGTCCGCCAACAGCGCACTGTCCGAGCTCGCCGATGACTTCAGTGACGCCATGGCCAAGGGGGGGTTCTTTGATCACACCGACCCGAGTGGCGCGACCCCGTGGGACCGTGCGGCGAAGGCCGGGGTCAGCGATCTCGGCGGCGAGAACATCGCGCGGGGGCAGGCCAACGCGGCCGCGGTGATGAAGGCGTGGATGGACAGCCCCGGCCACAAGGCCAACATCCTCAACTGCGACTTCAAGACGCTGGGGGTCGGCGTGCACTTCGGGTCGGGCGGTCCGTGGTGGACGCAGGACTTCGGGTACTAGTAACCGACAGGTTGCACTAACTTTTAGTTAGTGCAACCTGTCGGTTAGCGCTGTGCTCGCGTACGCTTGACCTATGGACATCACGCAGGAGCGCTCGGAGGCGCAGGATCTCCCCTACAGCGTGTTCGCCAAGGCCTGCCCCTCACGCGGCACGCTGGAGCACGTCACGGGACGCTGGGGCGCGCTCGCGCTCGGCGCCCTGCACGAGGGCTCGCTGCGCTTCAACGAACTGCGCCGCCGGGTCGACGGCGTGAGCGAGAAGATGCTGTCCCAGACACTGCACGCGCTGGAGCGCGACGGCCTGGTGCACCGTGAGGCCCAGCCGACGAATCCGCCCCGGGTGGACTACGAACTGACCCCCCTCGGCCACGAGGTCGCCCAGCGTCTGCTGAACCTCATCCACTTCGTGGAGGGCAGGATGGACGACGTCCTCGCGGCCCGGGAGCGTTACGACGAGACGCGCGGGGCGCGCTGACAGCGCGGGCAGAAGTAGCTGGACCGGTTCATCCACGGCCGTCGGCGCATCGGTGTGGCACAGCGCTTGCACGGCAGACCCTCACGCCCGTACGCGTCGAGCGACCGGTCGAAGTAGCCCGACTCTCCGTTGACATTGACGTACAGGCTGTCGAAACTCGTGCCGCCGACGGAGAGGGCCTCGTTCATCACGTCCCGGATGTGGCCGAGGAGTTCGGCGGTGCGTGGGCGGGTGAAGTTCGCGGTCGGGCGCTCGAAGTGGATGCGGGAGCGCCAAAGGGCCTCGTCCGCATAGATGTTGCCGACGCCGCTGATCAACGACTGGTCCAGCAGGGCCCGTTTGACGGTGCTGCGCTTGCGACGCAGGGCCTGGTGAAAGCCCTCGTCGTCGAAGAGCGGGTCAAGGGGGTCGCGGGCGATGTGGGCGATCACGTCGGGCAGCCCGTCGGAGCTCGTCTCGTGCAACGACAGGCCGCCGAAGGTGCGTTGGTCGACGAAACGCAGTTCGGTGGGCTCCGCCGCGGAAGCGTCCGGTGTCAGTGGGTCCGCGAACCGGACCCGGATGCGCAGGTGCTTCTCGTCGGGCGCCGCGTGCGGCTGGACCAGGAGCTGACCGCTCATGCCGAGGTGAGCCAGGATCGCCTGGTGGGTGTCCTCCAGGGGCAGCCACAGATACTTGCCGCGGCGGCTGGGTGTGCCGATGCGGTGGCCCTTGAGCCGGTGCGCGAAGTCGTCCGCGCCGGCGACATGACGGCGTACCGCCCGCGGATGCAGCACCTCGACCTCGGCGACCGTACGGTGGGCGACCCACCGGGCCAGGCCGCGCCGGACGACCTCGACCTCGGGCAACTCGGGCATGGGCTCCCCCGTCACGAAGCGGTGTATGAGGCGAGCGCCCTCCCCGGGGCCAAAGCCCAGGGGCGGGCGCTCGGACGCGCTTGTTCGGTCAGGCGGAGACGGACGACGGTCCTTCGTGGTCCTGGGCGGCCGGTTCGGCCGCCGCCTTGGCGCGCTCGTCCGCCGCGGCCCGGATGGACCGCCACGCGGATTCCGCGGCCTGCTGCTCCGCCTCCTTCTTGCTGCGGCCGGTGCCGGTGCCGTACGAGACGCCTCCGACGCGGGCGGCAGCAGTGAAGGTCTTCTCGTGGTCGGGGCCGGTCTCCGTGACCAGGTACTCGGGGACACCGAGGCCTTCGGTCGCGGTGAGCTCCTGGAGACTGGTCTTCCAGTCCAGGCCGGCTCCGAGGTTCGAGGACTTCTCGATCAATGGGTCGAACAGGCGGTGCACCAGCTCCGCCGCCGAGTCCAGTCCCTGGTCGAGATAGACCGCGCCGATCACCGCTTCCAGGGTGTCGGCAAGGATGGACGCCTTGTCCCGGCCGCCCGTGCCCTCTTCACCGCGGCCGAGCCGGATGAAGGAACCCAGGTCGAGCCCGCGGCCGACCTCCGCCAGCGCACGCGAGTTGACCACCGCGGCCCGCAGCTTGGCCAGTTGGCCTTCCGGCAGGTCGGGGTGGATGCGATACAGCGTGTCCGTGACCACGAGGCCGAGCACGGAGTCCCCGAGGAACTCCAGGCGTTCGTTGGTCGGCAGGCCGCCGTTCTCGTACGCGTACGAACGGTGGGTCAGCGCACGCACCAGAAGGGCGGACTCGAGTGTGTACCCGAGCCGCCCTTCCAACAGCGTGTGGGACGAGGCCGTGTTGTCCGCCGGGGCGTTCCCGCTCACGCGGGACGCGTTCTTCTTGGGCGTGGACACTGTGCCTCTCACCGGCCGCTCAGACCTCGAGGACCTGGCGCTTGTTGTAGGTGCCGCAAGCCGGGCACGCGATGTGCTGCAGCTTGGGCTCGTGGCAGCGCTCGCACGCAACCAGGGTGGGGACCGCAGCCTTCCACTGCGACCGGCGGTGGCGCGTGTTGCTGCGCGACATCTTCCGCTTCGGAACAGCCACGGCTACTTCTCCTGCTTCTCGTCGACGCCCGCTTCGGCGTCGCTGGTGTCGTCCTTCTCGCCATCTTCGAGTGAACCGGCGAGTCCCTGCAGTGCCGCCCAACGGATGTCGACGGCGTCATGGTGGTGGCCCGGGTCGTCCGCAAGGCGTGCTCCGCACTGGGCGCACAGTCCTGGGCAGTCTTCCTGGCACACCGGCTGCATCGGCAGTGCAAGCACCACCGCATCGCGCAGCACGGGCTCGAGGTCGAACAGGCCGTCCTCGATGAAGAGCATGTCCTCGTCGTCCTCGGCGTCGTCGGCCGGCTCCGCCTTGGGGCGGCCCCGGTCGTCGGCGTCAGGGTACGAGAACATCTCCTGGAAGTCCGCTTCGAGCTTCAGCTCCAGCGGCTCCAGACACCTTACGCACTCCCCCTCGGCCGTTGCACGGGCGGTGCCTGTGACAAGCACCCCTTCCATGACCGACTCGAGTCGGAGTTCGAGCTTCATCGGGGCGCCTTCCGGCACTCCGACGACCCCCTGGATACCGAGATCCTTGGGGGCGTCGATCGAGCGGGTCAGGCGCTGCAGCGCACCAGGCCGCCGACCCAGCTCGTGTGTGTCGAACACGAGGGGGTTGCGGTGGTCGAGGCGGGCGTTCAGGGCCATTCCAACTTTCGATCTGCTGAGCTCGGGGTCGCTGCCCTTCGGTGTTCCCGGGCAGCGTTGATCGCGGACGTACACGCGACCGAAGAGCCAGGATACTGGACCTTTCGCTCACGGCCCAATCCGGTGTGCGTCTCCCGGTCGCCGCCCCTCCGCGAGAGGCGGCTCAGCCGTTTCCGCGCCCTTGCTCATAGGCCCGCAACTGCTCCGCGCTGATCATGCCGGTGTCGAAGAGGCTGGTCTCGTCGAGGGCGTGCGCCTGCTGCGGCACGTACCCCTGTTGCTGCTCCGGCTCTCCCTGGCGGTGGTCCGGGTGGGCCTGGTGTGCCTGCTGGGCCTGGTGCGGGTCGTAGACGCCCTGTTGACCGTCGTAGCCCTGGAAGGGGGCACCTCCCGCCGGAGCGTAGCCGGAGGTGGGGGCATACGGGTCGGCCTGCTGGTAGCCGTACGGGTCCGGCTGACCTGTGTACTGCTGCTGGTAGCCGCCGCCGTAGGTGTCGGGCTGTTGCTGATAGCCGTAGGCCGGCTGCATGTCCTGCTGGTCGTACTGCTGGGGGACGGGCTGCTCGACCGGGGCCGCCGCGGTCTCCCGCTGCGTGAGGGCCGCGAGGTCGGCGAGGTAGTCGGCGTCGCTGGAGTGCTGGACGGTGGAGAGGTCGTCCGCGAGGGCACCGAGGTCGTCGGTGGCGATCCGGCCGTGCAGCTTCTGACGGCCGCGGCCGACGGCCTCCAGGGTCTTGGCGAGGACCGCCTCGAAGGCGCCCAGCTTGACGTCGACGTACTCGTCGGCGGTGCGGCGCAGGGTCTCCGGGTCGTGGCTGCGCTCGGGGGCGTCCTCGTCCTCGTAGCCCTGTTCGTCTATGCCCGGGCCGGTGCCGAGGAGCTTCTCCCGGCCGCGGCCCACCGAACCGAGGGTCTTGGTGAGGACGACCTCGAAGTTGGCGAGCTTGGAGTCGACGTAGTCGTCGGCCTCCGCGCGGACCTCCTCCGCCTCCTGGCGGGCCTCGGCGAGGATGCGGTCGGCCTCGGCCTGGGAGCGGCGGGCGACCTCCGTGTCGGAGATCAGGGAACCGCGCTCGGCGTGCGCCTGCCCGATGATCCGCTCGGCCTCCTGGCGGGCCTGCTCGACCATCTGCTCACGGTCACCGATCAGCTCCTGGGCCTGCGCCAGGGAGCCGGGCAGGGCCGCGCGCACCTCTTCGAGCATCGCGAGCAGGTCGGCGCGGTTGACCACGCACGAGGCCGACATGGGCATCGACCGGGCACCGGAGACCGCGGACACGATCTCGTCGAGCTTCTTCTGCACGTCCACCTGTGCTCGCCACTCTCTACAGCTGTGTTGGAGACGGACCCGTCGACTGTAAGGCCATGACGCGACCGGCGGACACCGGCTGACGGGCCGTCAGCGGCTCAGTCCTGCCGGAGCCGCTCGGCGAGGGCCTCCAGGACGAGTGGCGGCACCAGGTGGGAGACGTCGCCGCCCCAGGTCGCGACCTCCTTGACCAGGGAGGAGGAGAGGAAACTGTAGGTGGGGTTGGTGGGCACGAAGAGGGTCTCCACCCCCGAGAGGCCGTTGTTCATCTGGGCCATCTGCAGCTCGTAGTCGAAGTCGCTGACCGCGCGCAGGCCCTTGACGATGGCGGGGATGTCGCGCTGCTTGCAGAAGTCGACGAGGAGGCCGTGGAAGGCCTCCACCCGGACGTTCCCGTACTCGGCGGTGACCTGGCGGATCAGGTCGATCCGCTCGTCGATCTCGAACAGGCCTCTCTTTGACTTGTTGATCATGACCGCGACATAGACCTCGTCGTAGAGACGCGAGGCGCGCGAAATGATGTCGAGGTGTCCGTTGGTGATCGGGTCGAACGACCCGGGACAGACGGCGCGGCGCACTTGAGATCCCTCGCTCTCCGGTCCGGTCATCGTGCGTCTTCGCACGTAGAGGCGGCGCGACCGTACCAAAACGTTCCCTCGCCGTAACGACGGGCCCGGATCGCTTCGAAACCGTCCGGCCAGTGGAATTCGCCGCCTCTGGTGCTGCGCTCCACGGTGACGAGGGCTTCGGGCGCGAGCCAGCCCCCGGCCAGGAGTGTGAGCAGAATCTCGCGAAGATCGCTGTCCGAGACGGCGTACGGCGGGTCGAGGAACGCGAGGTCGTACGGCTGCTCCGGCGGCACCTGGATGATCTGCTGAGCCTTGCCCGCCCTGACCTCCGCGCCGGGCAGGCCCAGGCTCCGCACGTTCTCCCGGACGATGCGGGCGGCCCGGGCGTCGGCCTCGACCAGCAGGGTGTGACCGGCGCCCCGGGACAGGGCCTCCAGGCCGACGGCGCCCG
The DNA here is from genome assembly GCF_045041235.1 of Streptomyces sp. NBC_00076. Taxonomy (NCBI): domain Bacteria; kingdom Bacillati; phylum Actinomycetota; class Actinomycetes; order Kitasatosporales; family Streptomycetaceae; genus Streptomyces; species Streptomyces sp. NBC_00076. The sequence continues at coordinate 7,368,917 of NZ_CP108242.1, read as the reverse complement.
AGCCCGCGTACAGGTCGAGGACCCGCTCGCCGTCCAGGGGGCCGCCCAGCAGGGACTGCCAGGTGGAGAAGAGACCCTCGCGCGCGCGGTCGGAAGTGGGGCGGGTGCCGGTCCCTGGCGGGACGGCCAGGCGACGTCCGCCGGCCGTGCCGGCGATCACGCGGGTCATCTGGGGTCCTTGTTCGTGGGTGTCTTCGTGCGGTCAGTCTGGCAGGCGGAGGTGAGGGGTGCTCGGTCACCGTCGGCCGGTGCGGGTTCACGGGGGTTGGCCGCGCTCACGCGGCGGGGCCGCGATCGACACCGCCCAGCGCCCCTCGAGTGGCTCGCCCCTAGCCCTTCTCCAGGTACTGCTCCCTTTCCTCGTCCAACAGGGCGTCCAGGGCTGTGCGCAGGCCTGGGAGGCCCAGTAGCTCGGGATCGGCCGCCACCACCGCTGCCGCCTCCTCCCTCGCCTCCGTGATGATCTCCTCGTCCTCGATGACGGCGAGCATCCTGAGGCTGGTGCGCGCGCCGGACTGGGCCTGGCCGAGGACGTCGCCCTCGCGGCGCTGTTCGAGGTCGATGCGGGAGAGCTCGAAGCCGTCGAGGGTGGCGGCGACGGCGTTCAGCCGCTGGCGGGCCGGGCTCGCCTCGGGCATCTCGGTCACCAGGAGACACAGGCCTGCGGCCGAGCCACGCCCCACCCGGCCGCGCAGCTGGTGCAGCTGGGAGACGCCGAAGCGGTCGGCGTCCATGATCACCATCGCGGTGGCGTTGGGGACGTTGACACCGACCTCGATGACGGTGGTGGCGACCAGGACGTGGGTCTCCCCGGCGGCGAAGCGGCGCATGACCGCGTCCTTGTCGTCGGGAGGCATACGGCCGTGCAGGACCTCGACCTTGAGGCCTTGCAGGGGGCCCCTGGCCAGCTGGTCGGCGACGTCGAGGACGGCCAGGGGCGGGCGCTTCTCGGCCTCGTCCTCGGGGGTCTTCTTCTTGCCGGCCTTCTTCGGGTCGTCCTCCTCGTCGCCGATGCGGGGGCAGACGACGTAGCCCTGGTGGCCGTTCTCGACCTCCTCGCGCACCCGTTCCCAGGCCCGGGCCAGGAAGTGGGGCTTGTCGGCGGCCGGCACGACATGGCTGGCGATCGGGGAGCGGCCGGCCGGGAGCTGGTCGAGGACGGATGTCTCCAGGTCGCCGAAGACCGTCATGGCGACCGTGCGCGGAATGGGCGTGGCGGTCATGACGAGCAGGTGGGGCGGCTGCTTGCCCTTCCCGCGCAGGGCGTCGCGCTGTTCGACGCCGAAGCGGTGCTGTTCGTCGACGACGACCAGTCCGAGGTCGTGGAACTGCACCTTGTCCTCGATCAGCGCGTGCGTGCCGATCACGATCCCGGCCTCGCCGGTGACGAGGTCGAGCAGTGCCTGCCGCCGGGCCGCGGCCCCCATGGAGCCGGTCAGCAGCACCACCTTGGTGGCCTGGTCGGCACCGCCAAGCATCCCGCCCTCGGCCAGCTCCCCCATCATCTCGACGACCGAGCGGTGGTGCTGCTGGGCGAGGACCTCGGTGGGCGCGAGCATGACGGCCTGCCCTCCGGTGTCGACGACGGCGAGCATGGCGCGCAGCGCCACCAGGGTCTTGCCGGAACCGACCTCTCCTTGGAGCAGTCGGTGCATCGGGTGGTCGGTGGCCAGGTCGTCGAAGATCTCCTCGGAGACCTTGAGCTGGCCCTCGGTGAGGGTGAACGGCAGGCGGGCGTCGAAGGCCGTGAGGAGGCCGTCGGGGGCCGGTCTGCGGGGGACGGCGGGGAGTTGGGCGTCGGCGTGGCGACGGCGGGCGAGGGCGATCTGGAGGACGAAGGCCTCGTCCCACTTGAGGCGGGCGCGGGCGTCCTCGATGTCGGCCTTGGTGTGCGGGCGGTGGATCTTGAGGAGGGCCTCCGGAAGGGAGACCAGGCCGCGGCCCTCGCGCAGGGATCCCGGAAGCGGGTCGAGGGCTTCCTGGGCGCTCGGCAGGACGGTCTGGATCGCCTTGCCGATCTTCCAGGACTCCAGCTTGGCGGTGGCGGGGTAGAGCGGGATGAGGGCGCCGGCCCAGGTGTCGACGGCCTCCGCCGCTTCGCCCTCGGCACCGCGCAGCAACTCGTATGCCGGGTGGGCCAGTTGGAGGCGTCGGTTGAAGACGGAGACCTTGCCCGCGAAGAGCGCGCGGGTGCCCGGCAGGAGCTCCTTGTGGGGCTTGTGAACGCCGTTGCCGAAGAAGACCAGTTGGAGCCGGCCGTTGCCGTCCGTGATCGTGACCTCGAGGCGCTGGCCCTTGCCCCGAGGGGCCTTGGCCGAGGCGAAGCTGTGCAGACGGGCGTCGGCGACCTGGGCGACCACCGTGACGTGCTCGTCCATGGGCAGGTCGGCGAGGTCGGTGAGCTGGCCGCGCTCCTCGTATCTGCGCGGGTAGTGGTGCAGAAGGTCACCGACCGTGTGCAGGCCGAGATGCTCGGCCATCACCTTCGCGGTGGCGGGGCCGAGCACCTTTTTGAGGGGTTCTTCCAGTGCGGGCACGAGATCCATTGCACACCACACCACTGACATTGCCGTATACGTGCCGGGAAACCCCTGGTCAGGACGCTCGTTCGGGCCCTAGGATGACGCGCTCCGGCCATCCCTCCCCGCGGTCACCGCCTCATACGGGACCGCCCGACCCCGCGCCGTCGAGTACTCCCCACCGGCGCTGTGACGATGGACTCCCAGACCTCACAGTCATCCCAGGCACCCCAGTCGCCTCACACGTTCCAGGTCGACCTGCGCGGCCTGGTGGACCTCCTCTCCCATCACCTCTACTCCAGTCCCAAGGTCTATCTGCGCGAGCTGCTGCAGAACGCGGTGGACGCGATCACCGCCCGGCGTGCCGAGGAACCGGACGCCCCCGCCCAGGTGCGGCTGTACGCCGAAGCCGGTTCCCTGCGTGTCGAGGACACGGGCGTCGGACTCAGCGAGTCCGACGTGCACACCCTGCTGGCGACCATCGGGCGCAGCTCCAAGCGGGCCGAGGGGCTCCAGGAGGTCCGCGCCGACTTCCTCGGGCAGTTCGGCATCGGGCTGCTCGCCTGCTTCGTGGTCGCCGAGCGGATCCGGGTGGTCAGCCGCAGCGCTCGTACGCCGGATGCGCCGCCCGTGGAGTGGACGGCGAGCGACGACGGTTCGTACACCGTGCGGACGCTGCCTGACACGGCCCGGCCCGAACCGGGCACCACCGTGCACCTGACGGCAAGGGCCGGTGCCGGCGAGTGGCTCACCGGGGAGCGCGTCCTGGCGCTGGCACGGGACTTCGGGTCGCTGCTGCCCTACGACGTGCGGGTGGGCGAGGAGGCGGTCACCGATCTGCCCGCGCCCTGGGACCGGACGTATCCGAGTCCCGCCAACCGCCGGGTGGCGCTGGCGCGGCACTGTCACGACCTGTTCGGGTTCACTCCGCTGGACGCGATCGACCTTGCCGTGCCGCTCGCCGGGATCCGCGGGGTGGCGTACGTCCTGCCGTCGGCGGTCAGCCCGGCCCAGCGGGCGGGTCACCGCGTGCACCTGAAGGGCATGCTGCTGACCGAGCGGGGCGAACAGCTGCTGCCCGACTGGGCGTTCTTCGTGCGCTGCGTCCTGGACACCGACAGCCTGCGGCCCACGGCCTCGCGCGAGTCGCTGTACGAGGACGAGACGCTGGCCGCGGTACGGGAGGCGCTGGGCGAGCGGATCCGGTCCTGGCTGACGGGCCTGGCGGCCGGCGATCCGGAGCGGCTGGCGGACTTCCTGGCCGTGCACCACCTGGGCGTGAAGTCACTGGCGCGGCACGACAGCGAGGTGCTGCGCACGATGCTGCCGTGGCTGCCCTTCGAGACGACCGACGGACAGCTGTCCCTGGAGGAGTTCGCGCGGCGACACCCGGTCGTGCACTTCACCCGGACCGTCGAGGAGTACCGGCAGGTCGCGCCGATCGCGTCCGCGCAGGGCGTCGGGGTGATCAACGGCGGCTACACGTACGACAGCGAGCTGATCGAGGCACTGCCGTCGGTGCGGCCGGGGACGGTCGTCGCCGAGCTGGACGCCGACACCGTGACCGCGCACCTGGACGCGGTCGATCCGGCCGAGGAACTGGCGCTGTCCGGCTTCCTGACGGCCGCGCGGGCCAAGCTCGACCCGCTGGGATGTGATGTCGTCCTGCGGGCCTTCCACCCGCTCTCGGTGCCCGCGCTGCATCTGGACGACCGCTCGGCCCGCCACGAGCAGGCCCGGGCGGAGGCCGCGGAGCAGGCAGACGACCTGTGGGCGGGCATCCTCGGTTCGCTGCGCGGCAGCGCACCGCGCGCGCGTCTGGTGCTCAACCATCTCAACCCGCTGATCCGGCGCATCAGTTCACTCGGCGACCCGGAACTGATCGGCACCGCCACGGAGTCTCTGTACGGGCAGGCGCTGCTGATGGCGCAGCGCCCGCTCAGGCCCGCGGACTCGGCGCTGCTGAACCGGGCGTTCATCGGCCTCCTGGAGTGGGCCACGCACAGCGAGGACGGTCACCCATGAGCCGGATCACGGACTTCGACGACCTCCGTCAGGCGATGGCGGAGAACTCCGAGCAGCCGGAGGGGCCGGCCCGCAACGCGCGCGCGGAGCACCTGCTCGCCGAGGCGGAGCGGCTGAACATACCGCTCGCGGTGATCGAGGCGCTCGGACACCAGTTGAAGGTCTACAACTACAGCTCCGAGAAGGACAAGATGTTCGTCCCCTTCGCGCGCCTGTTGCGCATGTGGGACGAGCGGCCCGAGGACTTCGACGAGTACGAGACGCACTCGCTGCACTGGGTCTTCAAGTGGATGTCGGCCGGAATGCTCGACCAGCCGCACATTCCGCTGGCGTCCATCGAGAAGTGGCTCGGCGAGATGGAGCACCGCTACCGGCTCGCCGGACACTCCGAACGGGCCGTGCGCGGCGCCGAGTTCAGTGTGGCCGCGCACATCGGGGACGTGGCGCGCGCCGAGCGGGCGTACACCGCCTGGCTGGCCGCCGACCGGGACGGCATGGCCGACTGCCACGCGTGCGAGCTGCACGGGCAGGGCTGGTGGCAGGCGGAGCGGGGCCGGGACGGCGAGGCGCTTGAGTTGTGGAGCCCCGTCCTTGCGGGCGAGTTCACCTGCGCGCACGAGCCGCACACAGTCCTCGCGTCCTCCCTGACGCCCCTGCTGCGGCTGGGCCGCGTCGACGAGGCCCGGGCCCACCATCTGCGGGGCTTCCGGCTCGTGCGGGCGATGGAGAGCATGCGGGGCGCCTACGCGGACCATGTCGAGTTCTGCGCGCTGACCGGGAACGAGGCGCGTGGCCTGGAGCTGCTCGCGGAGCGGCCGACGTACTTCACGGACGGCGGGGACCCGCGCAGCGGCCTGGACTTCATGGCCGTGGTGGCCCTGCTCATGGACCGGCTCACCGAGCTCGGGCTCGGCGAGCAGCGGGTGCCCGGGCCGGCCGGCCGGGAGTGGACCGCGCGGGACCTCGCCGCCCACGCGCGCGGGGAGGCGCTCGCCCTGGCCGCCCGCTTCGACGATCGCAACGGCACGCGCCACGTCAGCGAGCGGGCACGCGTGCGCATGGCGCAGCGGCCGCTGGCCGAGCGGCTGCCGCTGGGGGTGCGTTCGGCGCCGAGGGCCGCCGTCGCCCCGGCGCCGAGGGCCACGTCCCCGGAGGGGCCCGGTCAACCCGGTCAGCCCGATCTGCCCGCGCTGCTCATCGAGGCACGGCGGCTCTCGGACACCTTGCAGCCGCACGCGATCGAGGCGTGGGCGGCCGTCGCGCACGCCGCGAAGGGCGTCGAGCTGGAGGCCCGGGACCGGGCCGAGATCGCCGACCACCAGGCGATGGACCTGGGCCCGGAGGGCATCACGTTGTTCGAACGCGCCGCCGAGCTGTACTCGGAGGCGGGCGACCCCGGCGAGGCACTGGCGGCACGCGCGCGTGCCGCCTACGTCCACGCCCTCACGGGCGAGGTGGCCGAGGCGCTCGCGGCGGTGGCCGATCCCTACGACGAGGTCCTCGCGCTCTACGCCGAGGACGGTACGGGCGTACGGCAGACGGCGTCCGTGCTGATGGGGCGGGCGCGGATCCTGATGCGACGGGTGCACGAGACGGACGGGCCGCCGGAGGACCCGGTGGTGGCCGAGGCGGGCGCCGGCACCCCGGTGGAGGCTCCGGCCGCGACCGACGGTCTCCCGGCGGGCCCCGCCGGAGCCGACCCGGCCCGGGGCGGCGTGAGTACGGCCGGTGGCTCCGCGTTCGGTTCGGTCCTCACCGAGGCGGAGGGGGCCGCCCGGGAGGTGCTGGCGCTGGTCGAGGGGCGCACCGGTGACGACGTCCGGCTCGCCGCGCGGGCCGCCGAGGCGCAGGCGATGCTCGCGGAGCTGGCCGCGCAGGGCGGGGACATGGCGGCGGCCCAGGAGCTGTTCGCGCGGGCCGCGGAGGGCTTCGTCGGCGCGGGGCTGCCGTGGTTCGCCGTGGAGTACGAGGCCAGGCTCGCCGCACTCGCGCACCACCTCGGCGACCTGGCCGAGACGGAACGGGCGCTGCGGTGCGCCCTGGAGCACGGTGGACCGCATCTGGAGCCGACGGGACGGGCACAGTTGCACCTCCAGCTGGCCGAGGTCGTCGGCGGTCGGGGACTGTCCGAGGAGGCCGCCGAGCACGCCCTGGAGGCGGCGCACTGGGCCGACGAGGCCGGCGAGGGACCGACGTTGGGCGCCTGGGCCCGGCACCAGCTCGGCGGGTTCCTGCTGCGGCAGGGGCGGTGGGCGGAGGCCGCGGAGGTGCTGGAGTCGGCGTTGACCGACCTCGGCGCCGAGACGCACGGCGACGGCGCGATCGTGCAGACGCAGTGGTGGCTCGGCGACTGTCTGAGCGAGCTCGGCGAACACCACGAGGCCGCCGAACGTCGCTTGCAGGCCGCCGAGATCGCCCGGCACTGGCCGGAGCAGCACGACCACGCGACGCTCGCCCACCTCGCCGCCGAGTCCCTCGGGCACGCGGGGCTGCCCGCCGAGGCGGACCTGGCCTACGCGCGCGCGGGCGAGCTGTGGCGCACGCTCGGCAACGTCCACGGTCTGGTCCGCTCGCTGCGGGCCCGTGCCTGGCTCGCGCTGCGCACCGAGGACGGGGCCCAGGCGGCGCGGGAGTTGATGGCGGTCTCGGTCCGGGAGTGCGAGGCGGCGCTGGACCCGGCGGCGGACGACGAGGAGGACCGGCAGCGGCTGGTGGGCGAACTCGGCCACACGCACCGGCAGTTCGGCGACCTGCTCGCCCGTTCCGTGGCCGAGGACGCCGAGGACGACTCGATCCGGGCGGTGTTGGAGGAGGCCCTGGCCCAGGTGGCGGAGTCGATCGTCGTCTTCGCCGCCCTCGGGGCCGACGCCCTGCCCAGCCGGACCGGCGCCGAACTCGCCGCGGGATGGCTGGAGGCCGACCTGGGCCGCCCCTCGGACGCGGCGGCACGCGCGCGTGCCGTGCTGTCGGCCTACCCGAACGACGAGGACGAGGACGAGACAGCGCGGGCGCGCCGGTCCGAGGCACGGCAACTGCTCGGCGTGGTGGAGGAACAGGCGGCGGGCTAGGCGACGCGGGCCGACTGCCCCGGCTGGTCGCCGACCAAGCCGGAGGTCCGCCCCGTCCCGGCCGACAGCCAGGGAAGTGCCCCATCGTCCACGCCCGTGCGCGTGACGGAGCGGCCGAGCCTGCGTACGCGCGGTATCGCACCGGGACGTCGACGGCGGGACGGGCCGCGCTGACGCCGACGGGTCCGGGGGCTATTCGACGCCGATGAGCAGCAGGGACCCCTGCCGCCCGCCCCGGTACACGACCGTGTCGACGGCGAGGTACGACTCCCGTACGCGGGCCTCGAGGTGGTCGGCGACCGAGGCCGGGGCCTCGTCGCCCAGGACGAGGGTGACCAGTTCACCGCCGGCCGAGAGCATGCGGTCGAGGACCGTCTCCGCGGTCGCCCCGACGTCCGCGCCGATCACGGCCACGTCGCCGTCGATGAGCCCGAGGACGTCACCTGCCTGGCAGATGCCGGCCATGGTCCAGGACTGCCGCTCCGCGACCACGACTTCGGCGTACCGGGTGGCCCCCGCCGCCGAGGTCATCGTCACGACGTCCTCGTCGAAGCGGCGCCCCGGCTCGTGAACGGCGAGCGCGGCGATGCCCTGGACCGCGGAGCGGGTCGGGATCAGGGCCACGCGGACGCCCTCGGTGCGGGCCTGCTCGGCCGCCGCCGCGGCGGTGTGGCGCAGGTCCGCGTCGTTCGGCAACAGCACCACCTCGCGCGCGTGGGCCCGCCGTACGGCGTCCACCAGCTCCCCGCTCGCGGGCGGCTCCCCGGGGCGCGCGAGGACGGTGGTCGCGCCCGCCTCGGTGTACAGCCCGGCCAGTCCCTCGCCGGGCACGACGGCCACGACCGCGCGTTGGGCCCGCTCCCCGGTCGGCCGCTCGGCACCGGTGGTGTGCACGTCGCCGAGCCCGAAGTGGGTGATCCGGATCCGGTAGGGCCGCCCGGCCTCGACGCCCGCCTCCACGGCGGCGCCCGCGTCGTCCACATGCACATGCACGTTCCACAGCCCGTCGCCGCCGACCACGACGAGCGAGTCCCCGAGGGCGTCGAGCCGGGTCCGCAGCCGCGCGACCGCCTCGTCCCGCGCCTCCAGGAGGTAGATCACCTCGAAGGCCGGCCCACGCCGGCCGGGGGCGTGCGGGCCGTCCGCGCACTCCCCCGCGTCGTCGGGATCCGCCGCCGGATCCGCGGGCCCGCCCGCGGACGACGTCCGATCGCCGAGTCCCGCCTGCCCGGTGTGCCCCACGCGCGCGTGAACGGCGTCCGCACCGGCCCCGGGCACAGTGCCGGCGGATCCCGCCGGGTCGCCGTGTCCCACGCGGGCGTGGGCGTGCGAAGGGGATGCCGGGCCCGGCGTCTCCCCCGTGAACGTCTCCACCAGGGCCCCGAGGACCGCGACCAGGCCCCGCCCGCCAGCGTCCACCACTCCGGCGCGCTCCAGGACGGCCAGTTGCCCCGGGGTCGCGGCGAGGGCCGTGCGCGCGCCCTCGTAGGCGGCCCGGGCCACCGTCGCGCAGTCGCCCTCGGCCACGGCCGCGGCGTCGGCGGCGGCCGAGGCGACCGTGAGGACCGTTCCCTCGACGGGGTGGGCCACCGCCTGGCGGGCGGAGTCGGCCGCGTGTCGCAGGGCGAGCCCAAGGCCCCGCCCGTCGGTGTGAGCGGTCTCACCCTCGGCGGCGAGCACCTGCGCCATGCCCCGCAGCAGCTGCGCGAGGATCGTCCCCGAATTGCCCCGCGCGCCTATCAGCGCCCCGTGTGCCATCGCCCGGACGGCATCGGCGAGCGCCGGCCCTCCGGCGGCCCGGGAGCCCGCCTCGTGCCCCGCGAAGACCGCCTCGACGGCCCCGACGGCGGACTCCACGGTCAGATACAGGTTCGTACCGGTGTCCCCGTCCGCCACGGGATAGACGTTGATCGCGTCGATCTCCTCGCGCGCCCGTCCGAGCGCGGCCAGCGCGAGAGAGCACCAGGTGCGCACCGCGAGAGCATCGAAAAATGTCTGCGGCACCTGCGCCACCTACGCCTCCTTGAGCTTCCGGACGTGGGACGCAGCGTAGACCTCGGGACGGTGTCCACCGGAAGAGGGCCTGGAGCGGAGCCCTGAGCAGCCATGGTAGTTTCGTTCCACTGGCGCAGTCGTTGTATGCTGCTCCGGTTGCCCGATCCACATCGGGCCACCTCCCTGGCACCGCCACTCAGATCTCTGATCCTGCGATCTCGATCCCGGCATGCCCGGGATCCACCGTAAGTGCATCTGAAGTCTTTGGAGTGACCCGTGGCTGCCAACTGCGACGTCTGCGGCAAGGGGCCGGGCTTCGGCAACAACATCTCGCACTCGCACCGCCGTACGTCCCGCCGCTGGAACCCGAACATCCAGCGTGTGCGTACCGTGGTGAGCGGGACGCCGAAGCGCGTGAACGCTTGCACCTCGTGCATCAAGGCCGGCAAGGTCTCGCGCTGACGCACAGCTAAGCGCGCGGCCACAGCTGGTTCGCTGCTCTGAGCCGGTCCACCTCGTGTGGACCGGCTTTTTGCATTGCTCGTACGCTCGTAAGGCCAGCACCTGCCCGACGGCCCCCAAGCCCCGGCCCCGTGCCCTGCTCACCCTTCCCGAGGCCGGAAGGTCCATCCATGGTCCACCGGGCCGATCCCCCCGCCGAGCGCGTACCCGGCCGCGATCGCTCCGGTGACGTACTCCTTGGCCGCCGCCACCGCCTCCGGCACGGTCCGCCCCTTCGCCAGCTGCGACGCGATCGCCGACGCGAGGGTGCAGCCCGTGCCGTGCGTGTGCCGGTTGTCGTGTCTCGGCGCGCGCAGCCAGTGCTCCTCGGAGCCGTCCGTGAGCAGGTCCACGGCGTCACCGGTCAGATGACCGCCCTTGATGAGCACCCACGCGGGCCCGTAGGCCAGCACGGCCGCCGCCGCCAGCGGCAGCTGGTCCTCCGACTCCACCCGTACGCCGGTGAGTTGGGCCACCTCGTCGAGGTTCGGGGTGGCCACGGTGGCCACCGGCAGCAGCCTGGTCCGTACGGAGTCCAGCGCGGACGCGGCCAGCAACGGGTCCCCGTGCTTGGAGACCCCGACCGGGTCGACGACGACGGGGGCATCCGTGCCCGCGACCAACTCGGCCACCGCCTCCACGAGTTCGGCCGAGGCGAGCATGCCCGTCTTCACCGCCTGGACGCCGATGTCGTCGACGACGCTGCGGTACTGCGCCCGCACCGCCTCCACCGGCAGCTCCCAAGCCCCCTGCACCCCGCGGGAGTTCTGCGCGGTGACCGCCGTGACGACACTCATGCCGTGCACGCCGAGCGCGAGCATGGTCTTCAGGTCGGCCTGGATCCCGGCTCCGCCCCCGGAGTCGGAACCCGCGACCGTCAGCACCCTCGGCGGCGCGCTCATGACTCGATGTCCCCGAAGTGGTCCCAACCGCCCTTTGTGGTCCACGGCGCCCCGTCGACCGTCACCTGGGGCAGCGCCGACGGGTTCAGCACCTCGCCGATCACCTTCCAGCGGGCCGGCAGCTTCACATCCGGCGGGAACGTCGCCACGATCGCGTGGTCCTCTCCCCCGGTCAGCACCCACTGCATGGCGTCGACGCCGACGGCCTGCCCGATGTCGTTCATCTGGGACGGGATGTCGATCGCGCCGGAGCGGATGTCGATGCGGACCTTGCTGGCCTCGGCGATGTGCCCGAGGTCCGCGATCAGACCGTCGCTCACGTCGCACATCGCGGTCGCCCCGAGCCCGGCGGCGGCCGGACCCGCGTGGTACGGCGGCTCGGGCCGCCGGTGCGCCTCCACGAAGGCACGCGGCGAACGGAACCCCCGGGACAGCACCGCGTAACCGGCCGCGGACCAGCCCAGCCATCCGGTCACCGCGACGAGGTCCCCGGGCTGGGCACCGCCCCGCGTGACCGGCTCGTTGTTGCGCAGGTCGCCGAGCGCGGTGATCGACACCATGATCGTGTCACCGCGTACGACGTCCCCGCCCACCACGGAGGCGCCGGCCACCTGGCACTCGTCGCGCAGGCCGTCCATCAGCTCGCTCGCCCAGGTCACCGGGAGTTCGCCGGGGACGACCAGGCCTAGCAGCAGCGCGGTCGGTACGGCGCCCATGGCGGCGATGTCCGCGAGGTTCTGCGCGGCCGCCTTGCGGCCCACGTCGTAGGCGGTGGACCAGTCGCGGCGGAAGTGCCGCCCCTCCAGGAGGATGTCGGTGCTGGCCACGACCCGTCGGTCCGGCGCGGCGACCACCGCGGCGTCGTCGCCGGGGCCGACCCGGACCGCCGGGGTGGTGGTCAGACGGGAGGTGAGCTCCCTGATGAGCCCGAACTCCCCCAGCTCACCAACAGTGCCCTTCATTGCCCTTACGCCCCTTCTGTACCTGTCCGTGCCCGCTCGCGCGTCACCAGTGTCCTCGATACGGTCGAGGTGACCGTCAACTTCTGTCCTGCCCGTACCCCGGCGCGGGCGTCCTGGTCCCCGCGGGTCTCCCCGCGGCGAGCTGCGACGCGATACCGTGGCGTTCCTTTTCCCCACATGATCCTCGTGGCCGCCCTGGAGGTTCCGTGGTACAGGCGTACATCCTGATCCAGACGGAGGTCGGCAAAGCGTCGACCGTCGCAGAGACGATCAGCAAACTCCCTGGAGTCATCCAGGCCGAGGACGTGACAGGACCGTACGACGTCATCGTGCGCGCCCAGTCCGACACAGTGGACGACCTCGGCCGCATGGTGGTCGCGAAAGTCCAGCAAGTGGACGGCATCACCCGCACCCTGACCTGTCCGGTCGTCCATCTGTAGCCCCCGTCTACCCTTGACCGGTGAACTTCTTCCGTCACCGGCGCCGCATTGCCATCGGGCCGCCCGCGATCGCCGTGCTGATCACGGTCGCGGGCTGCTCCACAGCAGACGACACCGCTTCGGCGGCGGTTCCCAGTCCGAGTGCGAAGGTCACGAAGCTGTGCCGGAACCTGGACAAGGTACTGCCGTCGAAAGTGGACGGTGAGACCCGCCACGACCCCGATCCGGCCTCCGCACTGACCGCGGGCTGGGGAGGCCCGGCGATCATACTGCGCTGCGGTGTCCGGCAGCCTCCGAAGATGATCGACCCCAAGGTGGCGGAGGGAGCCGACCCGGACGCGGTCGCCGGTGGCGTGAACGGCGTCGACTGGCTGATGGAGACGCGGGACGACGGGGGGAACCGCTTCACCACCGCCAACCGCAGCGTCTACGTCGAGGTGACGGTGCCGAAGGGACCTGACACCTCCGGGGTGCTGATCGATCTGGCGCCGGCCGTCAAGAAGGCGATCCCCGAGGGGATCGCCGACTAGACACTCAGGCCTCCTGGAAAACACTCCCGGATGCTCCGCCGGTCACGGAAGGCGTCAGCGCAGGCCCGTCGAACGACGCAGCGCCGCCTGGATCAACCGGTCCACCAGCTCGCCGTACTCGATGCCGCTGGCCTGCCACATCTTGGGGTACATCGAGATCGGCGTGAAGCCGGGCATCGTGTTGATCTCGTTGATCACGAACTCGCCGTCCTCCGTGAGGAAGAAGTCCGCGCGGACGAGGCCCTCGCAGGAGGCCGCCTCGAAGGCCTCCACCGCGAGCCGCTGCACCCGGGCCGTCTCCTCGGGCGTCAGCGGCGCGGGGACGAGGCCGGGCGTCGAGTCGATGTACTTCGCCTCGAAGTCGTAGTAGGCGTGCGTGTCCGGCGACGGGATCTCCGCGGGGACGGAGGCACGCGGGCCGTCCTCGAACTCCAGCACCCCGCACTCGATCTCGCGGCCGCGCAGCGCCGCCTCCACGAGGATCTTCGGGTCGTGCCGCTGTGCCTCGGCGATCGCGTCGTCGAGGCCCGCCAGGTCGTCGACCTTGGTGATGCCGATCGACGAGCCCGCGCGCGCGGGCTTCACGAACAGCGGCCAGCCGTGCTCGCCGGCGAAGTCGACGATCTTCTTGCGGGCGGCGGCACCCTTGTCCCCGTCCGGGGCGGACTGCTCCCACTCGCGCGGCCGGATCACCACGTACGGGCCCACCCGGAGCCCGAAGGAGATGAACACCCGCTTCATGTACTCCTTGTCCTGGCCGACGGCCGAGGCGAGTACACCCGAACCCACGTACGGCACCCCGGAGAGCTCCAGGAGGCCCTGGAGGGTGCCGTCCTCGCCGTACGGGCCGTGCAGCACCGGGAAGACCACGTCGACCTCGCCGAGCGCCTTGGGCACCGATCCGGGCTCGCTGTAGACGACTTCGCGGTTCGCGGGGTCGACCGGGAGCACCACGCCGCCCTCGCTCGAATCGGCGAGCCCCTCGACATCGGGCGTACGACGCTCGGTGATCGCCATGCGCTCCGGTTCGTCGGCGGTGAGCACCCACCGGCCCTCCCGCGTGATGCCGATCGGCAGGACGTCGTACTTGGTCCGGTCGATGGCCCTCAGGACGGCGCCGGCGGTGACCGTGGAGATCCCGTGTTCGGAACTGCGCCCGCCGAACACGACGGCCACGCGCGGCTTGCGAGACGACTGCTCAGGGTTCTGGGGGAGGTTCTCGGTGCTCATATCGCGTTGAGGGTACCCGGTGGTAGGGCCCCGAGACAGCGTCCGCCCCGGGGGTTCGCTCAGCGTCGTTCCGGCTTCGCGCTGCGCGACATCAGCTCCTTGAGAGCGACCACGGGAGGCTTGCCCTCGTGGACGATTCCCACGACCGTCTCGGTGATGGGCATGTCGACACCGTGCCGACGGGCCAGATCCAGCACCGACTCACAGGACTTGACGCCCTCGGCGGTCTGCCTGGTGACCGCGATGGTCTCCTGGAGGGTCATGCCCCTGCCGAGGTTGGTGCCGAAGGTGTGGTTGCGCGACAGCGGCGAGGAACAGGTCGCCACCAGGTCGCCGAGCCCGGCGAGTCCGGAGAACGTCAGCGGGTCGGCGCCCATCGCCAGACCCAGCCTGGTCGTCTCCGCCAGCCCGCGCGTGATCAGCGAGCCCTTGGCGTTGTCACCGAGGCCCATGCCGTCCACGATGCCGACGGCCAGCCCGATGACGTTCTTGACCGCGCCGCCGAGTTCGCAGCCCACCACGTCGGTGTTGGTGTACGGGCGGAAGTACGGCGTGTGGCAGGCGGCCTGGAGCCGCTGGGCGACGCCCTCGTCGGTGCACGCGACCACGGCCGCGGCAGGCATCCTCGCGGCGATCTCCCGGGCCAGGTTGGGTCCGGTGACCACCGCGACGCGGCTCGGGCCCACCTTGGCGACGTCCTCGACGACCTCGCTCATCCGCATGGCGGAACCGAGTTCGACGCCCTTCATCAGCGACACGAGGACCGTGTCCGGCGCGAGCAGCGGTGTCCACTCGGCGAGGTTGGCACGCAGCGTCTGGGAGGGGATCGCGAGCACGGTGAGGTCGGCGTCCCGCGCGGCCTCGGCCGCGTCCGCGGTCGCCCGCAGGTTCTCGGGGAGTTGGACGCCGGGGAGGTAGTCGGGGTTCGTACGCGTGGAGTTGACCGCTTCCGCGAGGTCGGCACGCCGGCCCCACAGGGTCACCTCGCAGCCCGCGTCGGCGAGGACCATGCCGAAGGCGGTGCCCCACGATCCGGTGCCGAAGACGGTCGCCTTGACCGGCTTGCTCACGTGCCCTGCCCCTCTTCCTGTCCGATCTTCCGCTGCGCCGGCGGCCGCGCCTGCGACTGTGTTTGCGCCTGCGTCTGCGGCTGTGTCTGCGCCCGGGTCCTTTGCCGCTGCTCGATCCGCTCATGGCGCGGGTCGTAGGGCGTGGCGGGCGCCTTCTCGCCGCGGATCTCCTCCAGCTGGCGGGTGACGGCGGCCATGATGACCTCGGTCGCCGCCTTCAGGAGCTCCGGGGTCATCTCCCGGTCGTAGAAGGGCCGAAGATCCACCGGGGGTCCGGCGAGCACACGGTGGGTCTTGCGCGGCAGGAAATCGGGCTTCCTGGCGTACGGCGGCAGCACCTCGTTGGCGCCCCACTGGGCCACCGGAATCACCGGGCACTTGGTCTGCAGGGCGACCCGGGCGGCACCGGTCTTGCCGGTCATGGGCCAGCCGTTCGGGTCGCGGGTGAGGGTGCCCTCGGGGTAGAAGGCGACGCACTCACCGCGTTCCACCGCGTCGATGGCGGCCCGGAAGGCGCTGAGCGCGTCCGTGCTCTCGCGGTAGACGGGGATCTGCCCGGTGCCGCGCATCGCGGCCCCCACGAATCCCTTCCGGAAAAGGCCGCTCTTCGCGAGGAATCGCGGAACACGGCCCGTGTTGTACTGAAAGTGCGCGTAGGCGAAGGGATCGATGTGCGAATTGTGGTTCACCGCGGTGATAAATCCACCCTCAGCCGGAATGTGCTCCATTCCGCGCCAGTCCCGCTTGATCAGAACCACCAGCGGCGGTTTGCAGAGGACCGCTGCGAAGCGGTACCAGAACCCGATTCTGCGGCGGGTCACGCGGACACCTTCCTCTAGGGCCTGGGGGCCGCACAAGTGTCGCCCCAGGCCGCCGGTCTGTCGAGAACACCGTACGCCCCGACTCCGCCACCGCCAGATGCACCGGTGACGGCTGAGTAACAATGGCGGCTACAAGAGAGGGACGGAACACGCGTGCAGTGGACGTTGGTCATACCCGTTAAACCCCTGGCGCGGGCCAAGAGCAGGCTCTCGGACACCGCCGCCGACGGGCTGCGCCCAGGGCTGGCCCTCGCCTTCGCCCAGGACACCGTCGCGGCCGCGCTGGCCTGCCCGGCGGTGAAGGATGTGGCAGTCGTCACGGACGACCCCCTGGCAGGCCGTGAGCTGGGCGCGCTGGGTGCCCGCATCGTCGCCGACGAGCCGCACGGCGGCCTGAACGCGGCTCTGGCGCACGCGGCGGCCGTCGTGCGCGCCACACGCCCCGAAAGCGCCGTGGCGGCCCTCAACGCGGATCTGCCGGCGCTGCGTCCCCTGGAATTGGCCCGCGTTCTGGACGCGGCAACGGAATTCCCCCGTGCTTTCCTCCCGGACGCCGCCGCAATCGGTACCACTCTGCTGGCCGCCCGGGAAGGCGTGGAATTGCGGCCCGCCTTCGGTACGGATTCCCGAGCCCGCCATCGCGCCTCCGGAGCCGAGGAACTCGTCCTAGACACGGTGGATTCCGTACGGCAGGACGTGGACACCGGCGCCGATCTGCGCGCCGCCTTGGCCCTGGGGGTCGGCCCCCGCACGGCGGCTCAGGCAGCGCGGCTGTTGATCCCCGGGCAGTAGGCTGCCGTCATGCAGGCCACCGCATATACGTACGACCCCGAAAGCCGCAGCGGACAGGTGCTGCTCGACGACGGCACCCCGTTGCCCTTCGACGCGCCGGCGTTCGACGCGGGCGGGCTGAGGCTGCTGCGGCCCGGACAGCGGGTGCGCATCGAGACGGAGGGCGAGAGCGAGGGTCGCCGGATCACGCTCGTGACGCTGCAGACGTTCTGAAGCCGAAAGCGAAGCCGAAAGCGAAGCCCCCCCCCGGAAATCCGTGAGCCCTGTCCGGGCGCCCCCGAACACGCCGCGGGCCGGACTCCGTACGGAGTCCGGCCCGGCGCGTGAGTGCCCCTGTGCCCCTACCTCTTGCGGGCGGTGGCCTTCTTGGCGGTGGTCGTGCGGGCCGTCGACTTCTTGGCGGGGGCCTTCTTCGCCGGGGCCTTCTTGGCCGTCGCCTTCTTCGCGGTGGTCTTCTTCGCGGCGGTGGACTTGGCGGTCGCCGTGGTCTTCTTGGCGGGCGCCTTCTTGGCCGTCGTCTTCTTCGCGGTGGCCGTGGTCTTCTTGGCGGTCGTCTTCTTCGCGGTCGTCTTCTTCGCGGCGGCCGCCTTGGTCGTGGCCCTCTTGGCCGCGGCCTTCTTGACGGTCGCGGAAGCCCCGCCGGTCAGGCTGCCCTTGGGCGCCTTCTTGACGGCGACGTCGTTCTTCGGGAGCTTCTTCGAGCCGCTCACCAGGTCCTTGAAGCCCTGGCCCGCGCGGAAGCGCGGCACTGAGGTCTTCTTGACCCGAACCCGCTCGCCCGTCTGGGGGTTGCGGGCGTAACGGGCCGGACGGTCGACCTTCTCGAACGAACCGAACCCGGTGACCGAGACCCGGTCACCCGCTACGGTCGCGCGGACGATGGCGTCCAGGACCGCGTCGACGGCGTCGGCGGCCTGCTGGCGGCCGCCCACCTTGTCGGCAATCGCTTCTACGAGCTGCGCCTTGTTCACGTCTTCCCCTTCGGAGACATTGCCAGAACGAAAGTGTTCAAGCGTTTTCGCACGTTAGGCAGATATATACCGCAAATCAAACACGAAACGGGCTAATCACCCGTGCGCCGCAACGAACTCGGCTGTTCTGGACTTGTTCAGCATTCCTCTTCGGGGAATCGACCCGCGTCGAGATCTGCCACGAACCCCTCCAGACGCCTTGCCGCATCGGCGAGATCGTGCTTGGCCGCGGCCGTAATGACCAGCAGCTTCCGGGTCAGCGCCATCCGTACGCCCTCCGGGACTTGCAGTGCGCGCACCCTTGCGTGCGCTTCCTTGAGTCGGTCCGCGACTGCCGCATAGAGCTGGAGTTGGCCGTCGTGTTCCATGCACAGATTGTGCCATCTGGGGCGAGTTGTCGCCCGCTCAGGGTGCAACTGCCGCCTCAAACGACCTCCGCAGCGCATGGGCAAGCCGCGGCTTCACACCACGCGTACCCCGACAACAACCCTTCTAACGTGGGAAGTTGAGAGGCCCCCCAACGGCGCACAGGGCCGTTCGGGTGCAGACATGGCCGTACCCCCGATGGGGCTGATCGGGGGTACGGCGGGGGTGTCACGGTGGCCGAAACTCGACCTGTTCAGTTGGTTCTGCCGACCACTTTGGTCAGATCTGGAGCGTCCGCGGCTTGTGGGACGGGCGCTTGGCCTCGTACGCGGCGATGTGGGGCTCGTTCTGGAGGGTGATGGAGATGTCGTCCAGCCCGTTCAGCAGCCGCCAACGGGCGTTCTCGTCGAGTTCGAAGGCGGCGGTGATGCCCTCGGCGCGCACCTCGCGGGCCTCCAGGTCCACCGTGATCTCGGCCTCGGGGTCCTTCTCCGTGAGGTCCTGCAGCGAGTCCACGACCTTCTGCTCCAGAACCACTGTGAGCAGGCCGTTCTTGAGCGAATTGCCGCGGAAGATGTCGGCGAAGCGGGACGAGAGGACCGCCTTGAAACCGTAGTTCTGCAGCGCCCAGACGGCGTGCTCACGGGAGGAGCCGGTGCCGAAGTCGGGGCCGGCGATCAGGACGGTCGCACCCTTGCGCTCGGGCTGGTTGAGGATGAACTGCGGGTCCTTGCGCCAAGCCTCGAACAGCCCGTCCTCGAACCCGTCCCTGGTGACCTTCTTGAGCCAGTGAGCAGGGATGATCTGGTCGGTGTCGACGTTGGAGCGGCGCAGCGGGACGGCCCGACCGGTGTGCGTGGTGAATGCTTCCATGATCTCAGACTCCAGCGGGCGTACGGGTCTCGGCGTCGGACAGGTCGGCCGGGGAGGCCAGGTGGCCCAGGACCGCGGTGGCCGCCGCGACCTGCGGCGACACCAGGTGCGTACGACCGCCCTTGCCCTGCCGGCCCTCGAAGTTGCGGTTGGAGGTGGACGCCGAGCGCTCACCCGGGGCCAGCTGGTCCGGGTTCATGCCCAGACACATCGAACAGCCCGCGTGCCGCCACTCGGCGCCGGCCTCCTTGAAGACCACGTCCAGGCCCTCGGAGACGGCCTGCAGACCGACCCGCGCGGAACCGGGGACGACCAGCATCCGTACGCCGTCGGCGACTTTGCGGTCCTTCACGATCTCGGCGGCGGCGCGCAGGTCCTCGATACGCCCGTTGGTGCACGAACCTACGAAGACGGTGTCCACCTTGATGGTGCGCAGCGGCTGTCCGGCCTCCAACCCCATGTATTCCAGGGCCTTTTCGGCGGCCACGCGCTCCGAAGCGTCTTCGTACGAAGCAGGGTCGGGGACGTCGGCCGAAAGCGGCGCGCCCTGACCGGGGTTGGTGCCCCAGGTGACGAACGGCGACAGTTCCGCGGCCTCGATGACGACCTCGGCGTCGAACTCGGCGCCCTCGTCCGTCCTCAGCGTCTTCCAGTACGCGACGGCCGCGTCCCAGTCCTCGCCCTTGGGGGCGTGCGGGCGGCCCTCGAGGTAGTCGAAGGTGGTCTGGTCGGGGGCGATCATGCCCGCGCGGGCGCCGGCCTCGATCGACATGTTGCAGATGGTCATCCGGGCCTCCATCGAGAGCTTCTCGATGGCGGAGCCGCGGTACTCCAGGACGTAGCCCTGGCCGCCGCCGGTGCCGATCCTGGCGATGATCGCCAGGATCAGGTCCTTGGCGGTGACGCCGTCGGGCAGTTCGCCGTTGACGGTGATGGCCATGGTCTTGGGCCGGTCCAGCGGCAGCGTCTGGGTGGCCAGCACGTGCTCGACCTGGGAGGTGCCGATGCCGAACGCCAGACCGCCGAAGGCGCCGTGCGTGGAGGTGTGCGAGTCGCCGCAGACGACGGTCATGCCGGGCTGGGTCAGACCCAGCTGCGGACCGACGACGTGCACCACACCCTGCTCGACGTCACCGAGCGGGTGCAGCCGCACCCCGAACTCGGCGCAGTTCTTGCGCAGCGTCTCCAGCTGGGCCCGGGAGACCGGGTCCGCGATGGGCTTGTCGATGTCGAGGGTCGGGGTGTTGTGGTCCTCGGTGGCGATGGTCAGGTCGAGCCGGCGCACCTGGCGACCGCCCTTGCGGAGGCCGTCGAAGGCCTGCGGGCTGGTCACCTCGTGCAGCAGGTGCAGATCGATGAAGAGGAGGTCGGGCTCGCCCTCGGCGCGCCGGACGACGTGGTCGTCCCAGACCTTCTCCG
Source organism: Streptomyces sp. NBC_00076 (assembly GCF_045041235.1). Classification (NCBI taxonomy): domain Bacteria; kingdom Bacillati; phylum Actinomycetota; class Actinomycetes; order Kitasatosporales; family Streptomycetaceae; genus Streptomyces; species Streptomyces sp. NBC_00076. Next base: position 7,348,433 of record NZ_CP108242.1, on the reverse strand, counting down.
CGAGTGTCCTACCCATCGCTTTCCCTCCGGCCGGCAAGTGGTGAGCCGGCCCAACTAGAGATCTTGAGTAAGCGGCGCCCGCGCCCCTGCGTCCTGGCATCCGCCGCCGGGCCCCTCGTGCTGCGGGCCGCTGTGTCTTCAAGAGTGGCGCGTTCCACGGAAAATTGAACTTGCGTTTCACAGAGTGAGACGCGAGTATCGTTTCATGGACAACAGTAGCGGCGTCGGCGTTCTGGACAAGGCAGCCCTTGTCCTGAGCGCCCTGGAGTCCGGTCCGGCCACCCTCGCGGGTCTGGTCGCGGCGACCGGGCTGGCACGACCCACGGCCCACCGGCTGGCCGTGGCTCTGGAACACCACCGCATGGTGGCGCGCGACATGCAGGGCCGATTCATTCTCGGCCCCCGGCTGGCCGAGCTGGCCGCGGCCGCAGGCGAGGACCGCCTCCTCGCCACCGCGGGCCCGGTGCTCACTCACCTCCGGGACATCACGGGCGAGAGCGCGCAGCTCTACCGCCGCCAGGGCGACATGCGCATCTGCGTCGCCGCGGCGGAGCGCCTGTCCGGCCTTCGGGACACGGTCCCGGTCGGCTCGACGCTCACGATGAAGGCGGGCTCCTCCGCCCAGATCCTGATGGCCTGGGAGGAGCCGGAGCGCCTGCACCGGGGCCTGCAGGGCGCCCGCTTCACGGCCACGGCCCTGTCGGGGGTACGGCGCCGCGGCTGGGCCCAGTCGATCGGCGAGCGCGAACCGGGTGTCGCCTCCGTGTCCGCTCCCGTACGTGGCCCCTCCAACCGCGTGGTGGCCGCCGTCTCGGTCTCCGGTCCCATCGAGCGCCTGACGCGCCACCCGGGCCGCATGCACGCCCAGGCCGTCATCGACGCCGCCGCCCGTCTCTCCGAGGCCCTGCGCCGCACGGGCTGAAAACACCACACCGAACCGTAGGAACGAGCGGCCTCAACGCCGCGGCAGCTCATTCCGAACGGATCGACTCGTACACCTCCACGCACGGCGCCCCGGTTCCCGGATCGGATGGCGGCACTGTCCGTCCGAACAATGCCCGGCTGGTGACACGTCCCGAACTGCTGGAGTCGCTGGGCTGGTCGAACGCCCGGGCCCTGGTCGCGATCTCCCCCGTCTACCGCTCACTCGTGGTGGCGGTCGCCGCGCTCCCGCGGCTGGGCTGCACATGAGGGCCCGAACTCCTGTTGTCCTACGCCCGGTTGATGCACAAGGCGGCCGTCCTCGACCTGAGCCGTACGGCGTCCGGACCCTGGAACGCCGAAGGCCCTCCACCGAAGTGGAGGGCCTTCGCCTTGCGTACCCCCGACCGGATTCGAACCGGCGCTACCGCCTTGAGAGGGCGGCGTGCTAGGCCGCTACACAACGGGGGCGAGGATCTTGCGTTTCCGCAGAATCCGAGCTGGTCTACCAGGACTCGAACCTAGAATGACGGTACCAGAAACCGTAGTGTTGCCAATTACACCATAGACCAATGTGGTTCAGACCAGTTCGTACCCCCGACCGGATTCGAACCGGCGCTACCGCCTTGAGAGGGCGGCGTGCTAGGCCGCTACACAACGGGGGCCCTAGCGATCCTCACCCGGCGCTAGCCGGATGTTGTCACCGTGAGGTCAGCGGGAGCTACCCGTACCGTCCTCGCGGGATGGATCTGTACCCCCGACCGGATTCGAACCGGCGCTACTGCCTTGAGAGGGCAGCGTGCTAGGCCGCTACACAACGGGGGCTTTGCGGAGTTGATCTCCGCGGTTGCAGATGAGCTCTGCGAGCTGGCCTACCAGGACTCGAACCTAGACTAACGGAACCAGAAACCGTCGTGCTGCCAATTACACCATAGGCCACTGAAACACAATCCCCTGTGGGGATCTTGTTTAGCTTGCGCCTCCGGCTCCGAACCTTTCGGTTCCTGCCCGGCGGCGCAGGAAGAACATTACCCGAAGGTGGACGGGGCTCCAAAACGGGTATCCGCGCCGAGGATCGCGGGGAGTTCGGCCAGCGAGGCGATCCGGCGCGGGCCGACCGGCGGCGCGACGGTCGCGTACGCACCCCCGCGATCGATCCAGACCGACAGCAGTCCGGCGGCGTCGGCGCCCTGTCCGTCGATCTCCGGATGGTCACCCACGTACGCCACTTGGTGCGGGGCCAGTTCCAGGGCGTCGCAGGCCGCGAGGAAGGCGCCGGCCGCCGGCTTGGAGACGCCGAGTTCCGCCGCGCACAGGATGACCTCGAAGCGGTCGTACACACCGAGGACGCGCAGTTTGCGGTCCTGGACATGGATGCTGGAGTTGGACAGCACGGCGTGTCGGTGGCTGGCGGCGAGCGCGTCCAGGACCGGCAGGACGTCCGGGAAGAGGGCCCACGCGGTCTCGTAGTGGCCGATGTACCGCTCGAACCACGCGTCGGCATCGGCGTCGCTGACCGTGCCGTCACCCAGGAAGACCCGTACGCGGTCCCGGCGCTGCCCCTGGAAGGTCGCCTCCCCCGCCGAGAAGCGCGCCCACTGCCGGTCGGTGATCTCCCGCCACCGCGCGATGGCCTGATCGACGCTGTCGTACCCGTCGAGCAGGCCCTCGGCCGCGAGATGCCCGCTCATGCCGACCCGGTCGGCGGTGGTGTAGTCGAAGAGGGTGTCGTCGACGTCCCAGACCACGGCCCGAATGCTCATGCTCCGACGGTAACGCGGGGATCCGTGGCCCGTCCGGCGGAACGACGAAGGTGCGGCACCCCACACCGGGGGCGCCGCACCTCACGGGTGTGCGGGTTACGCCGTCAGCTTGGCCAGTGCCGCGTCGACGCGGGCCAGCGTCCGGTCCCTGCCCAGGATTTCCAGGGACTCGAAGAGGGGCAGGCCGATCGTGCGGCCGGTGACGGCCACCCGGACCGGGGCCTGGGCCTTGCCGAGCTTGAGGCCGTGGGCCTCGCCGGCGGCCAGGACGGCTTCCTTCAGGGACTCAGGGGACGTCCAGTCCGCGGACTCCAGCTTCTCGCGGGCGGTGCGGAGCAGGGCGTCGCTGCCCTCCTTCATCGCCTTCGTCCAGCTCGCCTCGTCGAACACCGGCTCCGGCAGGAACAGGAAGTCGACGTTGTCGGTGATCTCGGAGAGGACCTTGAGGCGGGTCTGGGCGTGCGGGGCGATCGCGTGCCACTTGGCCTCGTTGAAGTCCTGAGGAGCCCAGGGGGCGAACGGGGCCCGCAGCCACGGGGCGCAGCGCTCCGTGAAGTCCTTCACGTCCAGCAGGCGGATGTGGTCGGCGTTGATCGCCTCGCACTTCTTCAGGTCGAAGCGCGCCGGGTTGGGGTTCACGTCCGCGACGTCGAAGGCGGCGACCATCTCGTCGATCGCGAAGACGTCCTGGTCGGCGGAGAGCGACCAGCCCAGCAGGGAGAGGTAGTTGAGCAGGCCCTCGGGCAGGAAGCCGCGCTCGCGGTACAGGTTGAGCGACGACTGCGGGTCGCGCTTCGACAGCTTCTTGTTGCCCTCACCCATGACGTAGGGGAGGTGGCCGAACTGCGGGATCTGCTTCGCGATGCCCAGCTCGATCAGCGCCTTGTACAGAGCGATCTGGCGGGGCGTCGACGACAGCAGGTCCTCGCCGCGCAGGACGTGGGTGATCTCCATCAGCGCGTCGTCGATCGGGTTCACGAGCGTGTACAGCGGGGCGCCGTTCGCTCGTACGATCCCGTAGTCGGGCACGTTCTCCGCCGTGAACGTCAGCTCGCCGCGGACCAGGTCCGTGAACGTGATCGTCTCGTCGGGCATGCGGAAGCGGACGATGGGCGTACGGCCCTGGGCCTGGTAGTCGGCGACCTGCTCGGCGGTCAGGTCGCGGCAGTGGCCGTCGTAGCCGGACGGCTTGCCGGCGGCGCGGGCGGCCTCGCGGCGGGTGTCCAGCTCCTCCTGGGAGCAGTAGCAGTGGTAGGCGTGGCCGGCGACCAGGAGCTTGCCCGCGATCTCCTTGTAGAGGTCCATGCGCTGCGACTGCCGGTAGGGCGCGTGCGGGCCGCCGACCTCGGGGCCCTCGTCCCAGTCGAAGCCCAGCCAGCGCATCGAGTCGAGCAGCTGGCCGTACGACTCCTCGGAGTCGCGGGCCGCGTCGGTGTCCTCGATGCGGAAGACGAGCGTGCCCTGGTGGTGCCGGGCGAACGCCCAGTTGAACAGGGCGGTGCGGACCAGGCCCACGTGGGGGTTACCGGTGGGCGAGGGGCAGAAACGTACTCGGACGGCGGGGACGGGTGCGCTAGCCACGCTTGACAACCTTGTTGGTGAGAGTGCCGATGCCTTCGATGGTGACGGCGACCTCGTCGCCGACGGTGAGCGGCCCGACGCCTGCCGGGGTGCCCGTGAGGATCACGTCGCCGGGGAGCAGCGTCATGGCTTCGGTGATGTTGACGATCAGATCCTCGATGGAGTGGATCATCTCGCTGGTCCGGCCGAGCTGGCGTTGCTGACCGTTGACCGTGAGCTGGATCGTGAGGTCGGACGGGTCGACGTCCGTCTCCACCCAGGGGCCGAGCGGGCAGGAGGTGTCGAAGCCCTTGGCCCTGGCCCACTGCTTCTCGCGCTTCTGGACGTCGCGGGCGGTGATGTCGTTGGCGCAGGTGTAGCCGAGGATGACGTCCTTGACCCGCTCGCGCGGGACCTCGCGGCACATCCGGCCGATGACGACGGCCAGTTCGGCCTCGTGGTGCAGGTCCTCGGAGAAGGAGGGGTACTGGATCTCGTCGCCGGGGCCGATCACCGAGGTGGAGGGCTTGAAGAAGGCGAACGGGGCGTCGGGGACCTCGTTGCCCAGTTCCTTCGCGTGCTCCGCGTAGTTGCGGCCGAAGGCCACGACCTTGTTGGGGAGCACCGGGGGCAGCAGCCGCACCCTCGCCTTCGAGTCGGAAGGTGCCAGCGGGACCTTCGTACCGGAGAGCTCGAAGTCCGCGAACGGGATGCCCTTGATGATGTCGAGGACGAGCTCGTCCGGCTTGTCGCCCTCTACCGCGCCGAAGGCGACGTTCCCGTCGATGGAGAATCTGGCGATGCGCACGGGATCCTGGCGCCCCTCACTGAGAACTGGTGTGCGTGTCGGCCGACCGGCTTGGCCGCGAGCCGACGCTGGACGCTCCAGGCTAACCGGTCAAGGGGCGTGATCATCGGCCGGTGGCGGGCACCTGGTCACCCGTACAAAGGGGCGGCAAGGGCGCCCTTAGGCGGTAGGCGTGCCCGATCGAACGAGGCTCCCCTTCGCCCGGAGAGCCTCATCGGTCACTCAGCACCAGCCGTCCGACGCCGGTCCCTCAGCACCGGCACCCGGCACCGGCACCCGGCACCGGCTACTCGGCGGCGGAAGCCTGCGCGGCGACGGGGACCTCCATCAGGACCGTACGCTTGGGGTTCGCGGTCTGCTCCGGGAGGTCGACGGAGTGCTCCGGCTGCTCCAGGGTCCGCAGTTCGTCGGCGTGGTTCAGGTGTGCCAGCGTCGTGCGCCGCGGGTTGGCGATCTTGTGGAACATCATCGTCGTCTTCACGGTTCTTACGAGACCCTGTTCTGTACGTGCACCGGGCGCCCCCAGGGGCTCCGCGATCGGCGCGGGTTGTCGGATTTGCCATCCATGTAAAGCGTCAGGCTAAACACGCGATTCCCAGGCGAAGCCGCGAACACCCCTTGATCAGCGTGTGAGTTTCCTCACGACTCAACGGTCAAACCGGTCATAGCGGGCCCGCGATCCATCCCAGCGAAACGGACATTGCACCTCTGAAGCCATCATTCCGCTCCTGATCATGGCGACTGGGACACCTTTGATCCCCGGGGGACTCGCGGGCATAAGTCCGTTATGGAGGAGATCATGCGACACAGGTGGTGACTTCGCACTCACGTTCTGTCACGTACGTCACGGCCTGACCCGTGGGCCTTGTTGGAGATCCGGCACTGTGCTGGAATTCCACGGACCGCCGCAGGATCGAGCCGGCGCACAGGGGGCGCAGAGAAGCGCCGAGTGGCGGCGAGAATGGGGGAGCCAGCGCCGGTCACTCACGACCATCAGGGTGCGTATTTCAGGACGCCCCCTACGACGCCGACACCGTCCTTCCGTTCGCGCGGGAGGGCGCCTGGTCCAGAGGTTGCGACGCTAGTGCAGGGACGTTTCAAGAGGGATGGCAGTGCTTCGGCGGAGCCGGGGCCGCACGGCGGGACTGGCCCGACGGCCGGCAGTTCCTCGCCCCAGCACGCCCAGAACCCGGGCCCGTCCGGCGACGGCGGTGAGCGCCCCGGGCGCCCCGGCGCGTCCACGTCGTCCAGCCCGGCCGCCCCGACCACACCACCGGTGAGGCCGCCTCGTGGGGCGTCCGGCCCGGGCCCGCGAGCAGCCCTGCGCAACTGGCGCATCTCCACGCGTCTGGTCGCACTGCTCACCCTCCCGGTGGTCGCGGCCACCACGCTGGGCGCGGTGCGCATCAACGACTCGATGGACGACATCCAGCAGCTGGACAACATGAAGCTGCTGACCGAGATGACCAAGCAGGCCACCGAACTCGCGGACGCGCTCCAGGCGGAGCGCGACCAGTCGGCCGGCCCGCTGGCCCACGGTTCGGCGTCGAACGACTTCACGGTCAAGGGCTTCCGCACCAAGACCGACCGGGCCGTGGAGACCTTCAAGGGCGCCGCGGAGGACATCGACGCCGCCAACCTCCCGGGCGTCCGTGAGAGCCTCGTCGGCCTCGTGCGCGACCTGGGCGGCCTCGCGAGGATCCGCAACTCGGCCTATGCGACCGAGAACAACGCCTCGCAGACGGTCGAGGGCTACCACCGCCTCATCACGCACCTGCTCGACCTCTCGCAGGACATGGCGGAGGCCACCAGCAACCCCGAGATGATCCAGCGCACGCGCGCCCTGGCGGCGTTCTCCTCGGCCAAGGAGTACGCGTCGATCCAGCGCGCGATCCTCGCGGCGGCGCTGCCCACCAGCAACACCACGACCGGCAAGCTCTCCGAGAGCGACCGCCTGTACGGCGAGGGCGCCCTGGAGAGCGAGGAGTCCGACCTCTCCAGCTTCCAGAGCATCTATGGCCAGGACAGCGCCATCGAGCTCCTCAAGCCGGTCGAAGAGGGCAACCCGACCATCCAGGCCACCGACCAGTACGGCAACCGCGCCATGCGTTCGGGCCTCGCCGACCTGGACAAGCGCTCCTACAAGGACTGGGTCGACGACAGCTCGATCAAGATCGAGCAGATGGGCAACGTCGAGCACACGCTGCTCGAGGACATGGAGCAGAAGGCCCGCGAGCTGCGCAACGAGTCCGAGCGTGACGCGATCATCTCGGGTGTCCTGATCCTGCTCGTCCTCGGTATCTCGCTGGTCGGCGCGTTCGTCGTCGCCCGGTCCATGATCCGCTCGCTGCGCCGCCTCCAGGAGACCGCCACCAAGGTCGCCCAGGACCGCCTGCCCGAGCTGGTCAAGCAGCTGTCCGAGTCCGACCCGCAGGACGTCGACACGTCCGTGGAGTCCGTCGGTGTGCACTCCCGGGACGAGATCGGCCAGGTGGCCGCGGCCTTCGACGACGTGCACCGCGAGGCCGTCCGGCTCGCCGCCGAGCAGGCCCTGCTGCGGGGCAACGTCAACGCGATGTTCACCAACCTCTCGCGCCGCTCCCAGGGTCTGATCCAGCGCCAGCTCTCACTGATCTCCGAGCTGGAGTCCCGTGAGGCCGACCCGGACCAGCTGTCCTCCCTGTTCAAGCTCGACCACCTCGCGACCCGCATGCGCCGTAACGGCGAGAACCTCCTCGTCCTCGCCGGTGAGGAGCCCGGCCGCCGCTGGACCCGCCCGGTCCCGCTGGTCGACGTGCTTCGCGCCGCTGCCTCCGAGGTGGAGCAGTACGAGCGCATCGAGCTGGCCTCCGTGCCGACCACCGAAGTGGCCGGCCGGGTCGTCAACGACCTCGTGCACCTGCTCGCCGAGCTGCTGGAGAACGCCACCTCGTTCTCCTCCCCGCAGACCAAGGTCAAGGTCACCGGTCACGCGCTGCCCGACGGCCGCGTCCTGATCGAGATCCACGACACCGGCATCGGCCTCTCCCCCGAGGACCTCGCCGCGATCAACGAGCGGCTCGCCTCGCCGCCCACCGTGGACGTCTCCGTCTCCCGCCGCATGGGTCTGTTCGTGGTCGGCCGGCTGTCGCAGCGCCACGGCATCCGCATCCAGCTGCGCCCGTCCGACTCCGGTGGTACGACCGCGCTGGTCATGCTCCCCGTCGATGTCGCCCAGGGCGGCAAGAAGCCGCAGCCGAAGCCCGGTCAGGGTGCCGGTGGCGGTGCCGCCGCCGCGGCCGCCGGTGTGGCCGCGGCCCGCCGTGGCACCGGCCAGCCCGGCGGCGCCCTCGGCGGTGCTCCCGGCGGACCGGGCGCGGGCGCGCCCGGCGGCCTGCTCGGTGCCGGTCAGGGACCGCGGGCCGCGCTGCCCGGGCGTGACGCGGGCGGCCGTCCCGGTGCGCCGGGCGGAGCGCGCGGACCGCAGGGTCCGGGTGCGCCCCAGCAGGGCCGGCCGGCTCCGGCCGGTGCGGGCGCCGGCTTCGGCGGTCAGGCTCCGGGGGCTCCGCAGGGCCTGCAGGCCGCGGGCACCGGTGGACCGCAGGGCCAGGCCCCCTTCGGAGGCGGCCAGGATGCCTTCGGCGGCGGTCAGGACGCCTTCGGGAGCAGCCAGGACTCGTTCGGCGGTGCCCGGGGGGCCGTACCCCCGCAGTCGCCGCCCTCGAACAAGGGTTCCGAGCAGCAGGGTCGGCGCCGTCGGCCTCAGCTGCCGGGGCGTGGTGGTCCTCGGGCCGAGCTGCCCGGCGGCAACCAGCAGCCCCGCACCCCCAGTTGGAGCGACGAGAACGCCCAGCCGCCGGTGCCGCGTGCCTCCCTGGACGCCCCGCGCGGCCACGACGAGCAGGACTCGTCACAGACCTCCCGGATGCCGCGGATCGATGACCGGCAGGGCCCGGGCGCGACCACGGAGATGCCGGCGATCCCTCGGCTCGACGGCCGGCAGGGTCCCGGGTCCACCTCCGAGTTCGCCCGCCCGGACTACGACGCGCCGCCGCCCGGTGCCCCGCAGAGCACCGGACAGTTCGCCCGCCCGGGTACGAGCGGCGACGGACAGACCGGCCAGAACAGCCGGCCCGAGCAGATCACGGACGGCCCGTTCGTCCGCTCGGACATCTTCGGCGCCCCGAACACCCCGAGCGGCCGGAACACTCCGGCAGCACCGTCGGCCCCGGGCCAGTTCACGCCCCCGCAGGGCTACGACGACGGCACGAGCGGTCAGTTCCCGCGGCCGGGTTACGACGGCGGCTCCACCGGCCAGTTCGCCCAGCCCGGCTACGAGGACGGCTCCACCGGCCAGCACTCCCTGCCGAGCGGCCAGACCCCGTCGAACACCTCGTCGTCGACGGGCCAGTTCGAGCGGCCTCAGACCAACGGCCGCGGCACCGACTTCGGTGCTCCGCGCCCGCCGGCCCCGCAGCGTCCGCAGCAGCGGCCCGCCCGACAGGAGTCCGAGGCGCTGCCGCCCGCGGGTCCCGGTGACGGCCGCACGCCGCTGTACGACACGCTCGAGACCAACTGGTTCCACGGGCAGCAGAACGGCCAGCAGGGCAGCGGCGCGACGGATCCCGCCCCGGCGGCCCCGCAGCAGCAGCCGCAGGCCCCGGCGGCCCCTCAACGTCCCGTCGCCAGCTCCTGGCGCAGCTCGCCGAACGACGATCTCGTCCGGCAGGCAGAGCGCGTACGGCAGCCGGCGGCGGGCGGCGTCACCACCTCCGGTCTGCCGCGCCGGGTGCCCCGAGCGAACCTCGTACCGGGCACGGCTCAGCAGCAACAGCACCAACCCGGTCCGCAGGTCTCGCGTTCGCCTGACGACGTACGCGGCCGGCTGACCAATCTCCGTCGGGGCATCGCGCAAGGTCGACAGGCCGGTACCGGCCAGACCGGCAGCTTCCCGAGCCCCACTCACCAGCAGGAGCGTTAGTTGAGCCCGATGAGCCAGGCGGCACAGAACCTCAACTGGTTGATCACCAACTTCGTGGACAACACCCCCGGGGTGTCCCACACCGTCGTCGTGTCCGCCGACGGTCTCCTGCTCGCCATGTCCGAGGGCTTCCCGCGCGACCGAGCCGACCAACTGGCGGCCGTCGCGTCCGGACTCACCTCGCTGACGGCCGGCGCCTCCCGGATCTTCGAGGGCGGCGAAGTCGCTCAGACCGTCGTCGAGATGGAACGGGGATTCCTGTTCCTGATGTCCATCTCGGACGGCTCTTCCCTGGCCGTACTCGCCCACCCCGACTGTGACATCGGCCTCGTCGGCTACGAGATGGCGCTCCTGGTCGATCGCGCGGGCGCCGTGCTCACGCCCGACCTGCGCGCCGAACTGCAAGGAAGTCTGCTCCACTGACCCGCCCTGGATCCACCCGCCTCACCAAATCACCGTCCGGCCGCCACACTCCCCCCACCGGCCACGTCAGACGGCTTGGCTTATCGACTTGCTGTCCCGCCCGGAGGACTCATGACCCCGCCCACCGCCTCTCATGATCCGTACGCGGAGCCGTACGAGGATGAGGGCGACCAGCCGTTGGTACGCCCCTACGCGATGACCGGCGGCCGGACCCGGCCGCGCTACCAGCTCGCCATCGAGGCCCTGATCAGCACCACGGCCGACCCGGCGGCGCTCATGGGGCTGCTCCCTGAGCACCAGCGCATCTGCCATCTGTGCCGAGAGGTGAAGTCGGTAGCCGAGGTCTCGGCACTGCTGGCCATGCCCCTGGGTGTGGCCCGGATTCTTGTCGCGGACCTCGCGGAGGCCGGACTCGTCGCCATTCACCAGCCGGGTGGCGACGAGAGCACCGGTGCTCCGGACGTGACACTGCTCGAAAGGGTGCTCAGTGGACTTCGCAAGCTCTGACGGAGGCCGGGCGACCACCTCCGCCAAGATCGTGGTGGCGGGTGGCTTCGGCGTGGGCAAGACCACGTTCGTCGGCGCCGTCTCGGAGATCAACCCGCTGCGCACCGAGGCCGTCATGACGTCCGCCAGCGCGGGCATCGACGACCTGACCCACACCGGGGACAAGACGACCACCACGGTCGCCATGGACTTCGGCCGTATCACGCTCGACCAGGACCTGATCCTGTACCTCTTCGGTACGCCGGGCCAGGACCGCTTCTGGTTCATGTGGGACGACCTGGTGCGCGGCGCCATCGGCGCGATCGTCCTCGTGGACACCCGCCGTCTCGCCGACTGCTTCCCCGCGGTCGACTACTTCGAGAACAGCGGACTGCCGTTCGTCGTCGCGCTCAACGGCTTCGAGGGACACCAGCCGTACCAGCCCGAGGAGGTGCGCGAGGCCCTGCAGATCGGCCCCGACACCCCGATCATCACCACCGACGCCAGGCACCGCTCCGACGCCAAGGGGGCCCTGATCACGCTGGTGGAGCACGCTCTGATGGCCCGCCTGCGGTAGCGGGCCGCACCCAAAACGTCAGTGCCGTACGGCAGTTGTCGTAGATGTTCACGGGGACGGCTGTGTCCTTTGACACGGTCGGCCCCGGTGTTCATAACGTTTCGGCAGAGGAATCAGATGGTACCGCCACGCGTCGCGGTCAACTGGTCTCGCTGCGCGCACAAAGGCCCCGTCTTTTGACGGGGCTCGTTCTTTATGACCGTTTTATCTGGGGCTTACATCACGTCGATTCCATCCCTTCCACTGTTTGGAGGTGCGTAGGGCGACGTGCTGGAATGCGTGAACTGCCCAATAGTCAAAGACGTACTCACCGTCGAGGCGTACCGGGCTCTGAGACACTGCGGCACAACGTTGGTGCCGACCGCCGGAAGGTTGTTGGTCGAGTGAGGCGAAGCAAGAACGGTCCCGAGCCGTCGGCCCGGGGCAACTTCACCCCGCCGCCGCGCGGAGCGGCGCCCGCCCCCGTACCCGGATCGGAACCAACGGCGCCCTCCGCTTCCAGCGGCGGCCGTTTCTCCCCGCGCAACTGGCGGGTACCGACCCGGCTGAACGCGATCCTGCTCATACCCGTGGTGGTCGGCCTCGTCATGGGCGGCTTCCAGGTGAAGAGCTCGATCGACACCTGGCAGGAGGCCGAGGACGCGGAGAACACCGCGCGTCTGGTGCGGGCCGCGCTGACCTACAGCAACGAGCTGCTCGTCGAGCGTGACGTCACCGCCGCCCCCCTGCTGCAAGGCAAGGGCCAGGACGACAAGACGGTCGTCGCCGCCCGCAAGAAGACGGACGAATCCGCGGACGCCTTCGACGAGGCGGCCAAGAGCATGCCGAACCGGCCGAACCTGGTTCGTCGCCTGGCGCGCTTCCGTGAGGTGGAGCCGGACCTCCAGAAGATCCGTGCGGCGGCGTACACCGGCAAGCTCGACGGCGTGAAGACCGAAGAGGGCTACGTCGAGGTCGAGCACAAGCTGCTCGAGTTCTCCAACGAGCTCGGTCTGGGCACCGGAAACATCACCAGCTACGGCCGTACGGTCTACGCCATCTCGCTCACCAAGGGCGCGCTGTCCCTGCAGCGCTCCATCGGCATGCACCTGCTGATCAAGCCGGGCACCAGCGAGAGCAGTCTGGCCAAGCAGCGGGTAGCCCTGACCTCGTACGCCTACCTGGAGGGCATCGCCATCCAGGAGTACCAGGGCGGCGGTACCGCGCAGGACATCGCCAAGCTGGACACGGCCACGAAGCAGATCCAGGCCGACGGCGCTGCGCTGGCCAAGGAGGCCAAGGCCAAGAACCCGGACTACGTTCCGCCGCCGTCCAACCCGACCACCATGGTCACGGCCATGTCCGCGCTGCAGACCACGGACCCCGCCGCGCGCCAGACGCTCGCCACGCAGGGCATCAGCGCGCCCAACTGGTGGGCGGTCACCACCCTCAAGTTCAACGCCTACCGCCAGATCGAGTCCGACCTGGCCGACACGGCGGTGAACGAGGCCGCGGACATCTCCGACAACGCCCGCCAGGACGCCTTCATCACCGGTGCCGCGGTCGTCGTCGCCCTGCTCGCCGCGTTCATCCTGGCCGGCATGGTGGCCCGCCAGATGAGCCGCGCGATGCGTCAGCTGCGCAACGCCGCCTTCGGTATCGCCGAGCAGCGGCTGCCGATGCTGGTCGACCAGCTCTCGCGCACCGATCCCGGCCGCGTGGACACCCGTGTGCAGCCGATCCCGATCACCACGAGGGACGAGATCGGCGAGGTCGCCCGGGCCTTCGACCAGGTCCACCGCGAGGCGGTCCGGCTCGCCGCCGAGCAGGCCCTGCTGCGGGGCAACATCAACGCGATCTTCACCAACCTCTCGCGTCGCAACCAGTCGCTGATCGAGGGCCAGCTGACCCTCATCACCGACCTGGAGAACAACGAGGCCGAGCCGGACCAGCTGGAGAACCTCTTCAAGCTGGACCACCTCGCGACCCGTATGCGCCGCAACGGCGAGAACCTCCTGGTCCTCGCGGGCGAGGAGCCCGGCCGCCGCTGGGACCAGCCGGTCCCGCTGGTCGACGTGCTGCGCGCCGCCTCCTCCGAGGTGGAGCAGTACGAGCGCGTCGAGCTCTCCGGCGTCCCGGAGGCCGAGATTCACGGCCGCGCGGTCACCGACCTCGTGCACCTGCTCGCCGAGCTGCTGGAGAACGCCACCACGTTCTCGTCGCCGCAGACCAAGGTCCGCGTCACCGCGACCCGTCTCCCCGACGGCCGCATCATGATCGAGATCCACGACAAGGGCATCGGTCTCACCGCCGAGGACTTCGCGGACATCAACCACAAGCTGGCCAACCCGCCGACCGTGGACGCCGCGATCTCGCAGCGCATGGGCCTGTTCGTGGTCGGCCGACTGTCCGACCGGCACGGCATCCGGGTCCAGCTGCGCCCCTCCGGCGAGCAGGCCGGCACGACCTCGCTGGTCATGCTGCCGGACGCGATCACGCACGGCGGTGGCGGCGAACAGCAGCAGCCACGCGACGAGTTCACGGTCTCGCAGATCATCCCGGAGCAGAGCTACCAGGGCGAGGACTTCAACAACGGCCTGCCGATGCGTACGGCCGCGGAGCTGGGCTTCGACGACAGCCGCTACACCGAGGTCCCGGACGACATCCGGGAGCTGGACCCGGTGGGCCGCTCCCTGATGCGTGAGGAGCGTCGTGCGGCCCTGGAGGCCCAGTCGCACGGCGACGCCCCCGAGACACCGTCGTACCCGGAGGCGTTCGACGCCCGGCCCGGCTACGACAACGCCCAGGGCGGCTTCCCCGAGCAGCCTGCCTCGTACGACCCTCAGCAGCCGTACCAGGAGCCTGCTCAGCCGTCGTACGAAGAACAGCGTCAGCCGTCGTACGAAGAGCCTCGTCAGCCCACGTACGAGGAGCAGCAGCGCCCGTACGAGGAGCGGCAGCAGCCGTCGTACGATGAGTCGTACTACGCGCCGAACGGCGGTCTGCCGCAGCGCGACGGCTTCTCCACGAACGGTGGCTACCCGGAGCTCTCGTATCCGGAGCCGGTCCAGGAGGAGCCCGCGCAGACCCGCGATGCCGCGCCGGAGGCGTTCTCGGCCTTCGACCAGCAGTCCTACCGGGACGACTGGCCGCAGCCGAACGGCTACCGCAACGGTTACCCGGACCAGTACGCTCCGGAAGCGGAATCTGCGCAGGCCGGTGACGTGAGTGAGCGGGACCGCGTAGGCTTCGAACGTCCGGGACCGACCTCTTCCGTCGCCCACACGCTGACCGATGCCGGGCTTCCCCGCCGTGGGTCGACCACGAGTGGCGCGAACGGTTCGGGCGGTGCGCGGCACACGCCCCAGGAGCCGTCGACTCCCACACCGGAGAGCAACGGCACCGACTCCTGGCGCTCGTCCAACGACGCGCGCTGGCAGCAGGCCTCGCAGCTCCGGAAGCCCAAGGCGGGCGGGGTGACCTCCTCCGGTCTGCCGCGGCGGGTACCCAAGGCCAACCTGGTCGAGGGAGCCGCCGAGTCCACCCCGCAGGGGGGCCCACAGGTCTCCCGCGCTCCCGAGGACGTCCGGGGCAGGTTGAGCAACCTGCGCCGCGGGGTCGAGCGGGGACGCAACGCAAGCAGCGAAACGAACGGCCAGGCCACTGGGAATCAACACGGTGGTCCTGACAGCACCTACAACCAGGAGCGTTAGTGTGAGCCCGATGAGCCAGGCGGCACAGAACCTGAACTGGTTGATCACCAACTTCGTGGACAACACCCCCGGGGTGTCCCACACGGTGGTGGTCTCCGCCGACGGACTCCTTCTGGCTATGTCCGAAGGCTTTCCCCGCGACCGAGCCGACCAGCTCGCGGCCGTCGCGTCCGGTCTGACGTCTCTGACGGCAGGCGCCTCCCGCATCTTCGAGGGCGGCAGCGTGAACCAGACGGTTGTGGAGATGGAGCGTGGATTCCTCTTCATCATGTCCGTCTCGGACGGTTCCTCGCTCGCGGTTCTCGCACATCCGGAGGCGGACATCGGTCTCATCGGCTACGAGATGGCGCTCCTGGTGGACCGTGCCGGGACGGTCCTGACGCCCGATCTGCGTGCGGAGCTCCAGGGGAGCCTGCTCAACTAACAGACAGACGGTGCGTTTTGGCGTCCTGAGGCCATAAGGTTTCGAGACGCGGCTCCACGTTGATGGGTGCCCGGCACAGTCGGAGGAGGAGAGAAAGTGGCAACACCCCCAGGCGGTTCACCTTCGGGTAACTGGTCGTACGGCCCTGGCCAGGGTCAGGGCGACGGTTCCCAGAACCCCAACCGTTACAACTTCCCCTCCACTCCGAGCCACCGGCGTCAGCAGCCGTACGCCCCCCAGAACCCCCAGGGTCCCGGGCCGTCGCCGTACGACCAGCCGCCGGCCCCGCGCATCCAGCCCGTGCAGCCGCACCGCCGCGCCCCTGAGCCTTCACCCGCTGGAGGCGCCAGCAACCCCCTGGTGCGTCCGTACGCCATGACCGGCGGCCGGACCCGCCCGCGCTACCAGCTCGCCATCGAGGCACTGGTGCACACCACCGCGCAGCCGCACCAGATGCAGGGCCAGCTGCCCGAGCATCAGCGGATCTGCAACCTCTGCCGTGAGATCAAGTCGGTGGCCGAGATCTCGGCCCTCCTGACGATCCCTCTCGGCGTGGCCAGGATCCTCGTCGCCGACTTGGCGGAGGCGGGCCTGGTCGCCATCCATCAGCCCGGCGGCGACGAGAACGCCGGCGGCCAGCCAGACGTGACACTGCTCGAAAGGGTGCTCAGTGGACTTCGCAAGCTCTAGCGGAGGGCCTTCCCGCTCCACCACGTCCGCGAAGATCGTGGTGGCGGGCGGCTTCGGCGTGGGCAAGACCACGTTCGTCGGCGCCGTCTCGGAGATCAACCCGCTGCGCACCGAGGCCGTCATGACGTCCGCCAGCGCGGGCATCGACGACCTGACCCACACCGGGGACAAGACGACCACCACGGTCGCCATGGACTTCGGCCGTATCACGCTCGACCAGGACCTGATCCTCTACCTCTTCGGTACGCCGGGCCAGGACCGCTTCTGGTTCATGTGGGACGACCTGGTGCGCGGCGCCATCGGCGCGATCGTCCTCGTGGACACCCGCCGTCTCGCCGACTGCTTCCCCGCGGTCGACTACTTCGAGAACTCGGGCCTTCCCTTCGTGATCGCCCTCAACGGCTTCGACGGCAACCAGCCGTACAACCCGGACGAGGTCCGCGAGGCCCTGCAGATCGGCCCCGACACCCCGATCATCACGACGGACGCCCGCCACCGCGCGGACGCCAAGTCTGCGCTGATCACGCTGGTGGAGCACGCTCTGATGGCCCGCCTGCGCTAGCCCTTTGCGGGTTTTCCCGACGGCCCCCGATTCTCCGGTTGGAGGAGCGGGGGCCGTCGTGCGTGGAGGTCCGCGGCGCCAGAGTCCCTCGACGTCTTCGGAGTGGACGTCTCCATCCCCTCGGACACACCACGGCCCCGCCCTCCCGAAGGGAGAACGGGGCCGTGGACGCGCTGAAAGGTCAGTGCCAGCTGTGCGGTGCCCGGAAGCCGGGCTCGCGCTCCAGGCGGCGCCAGCCGGCCTTGCGGTGGCCGCGGTGGGCCGGGGCCTCGGACGGCTGGGCGGCGGCGCGGGCCAGGAGGATGGCCGTGATGGCGGCGACTTCCTCGGGCTCGGCGTGGCCCTTCTCGACACGAATGTCAGGGGTGCTCATGGGCGTCAGTCTCCGTGAGAGAGGTTTCCGCGGGGGTACCGCGAAGGATCCGCTGGGTTACTGCGGAGGGTTGCCGTGCTTGCGGGACGGCAGGTCGGCGTGCTTGGTGTGCAGCATCGCCAGGGACTGGATCAGGATCTCGCGGGTTTCCGCCGGGTCGATGACGTCGTCGACGAGGCCGCGCTCGGCCGCGTAGTACGGGTGCATCAGCTCGGACTTGTACTCCTTGACCATGCGCGCCCGCATGGCCTCGGGGTCCTCCGCCTCGGCGATCTGCCTGCGGAAGATGACGTTGGCGGCGCCTTCAGCACCCATCACGGCGATCTCGTTGGTCGGCCAGGCGTACGTCAGGTCCGCACCGATGGACTGGCTGTCCATGACGATGTACGCACCTCCGTATGCCTTGCGCAGGATCAGGGAGATCCTCGGGACGGTCGCGTTGCAGTAGGCGTACAGCAGCTTGGCGCCGTGGCGGATGATTCCGCCGTGCTCCTGGTCGACACCCGGAAGGAACCCGGGGACGTCCAGGAACGTGACGATCGGGATATTGAAAGCGTCACACATCTGGACAAAGCGTGCAGCTTTTTCCGACGCTTCGATGTCCAGGACGCCGGCCAGCGACGAAGGCTGGTTGGCCACGATGCCGACCACCTGGCCGTCCAGGCGGGCCAGCGCGCAGATGATGTTGCGGGCCCAGCGCTCGTGGACCTCGAGGTAGTCGCCGTCGTCGACGATCTCCTCAATGACCTTGGTCATGTCGTACGGACGGTTGCCGTCCGCCGGGACGAGGTCCAGGAGGAGGTCCGAACGGCGGTCCGAGGCGTCCGAGGGCTCCACTCGCGGCGGGTTCTCGCGGTTGTTCTGCGGGAGCATCGAGAGGAGGTAGCGCACCTCGGCGAGGCAGGTCTCCTCGTCGTCGTAGGCGAAGTGGCAGACACCGCTGGTCTCGGCGTGCACGTCCGCGCCGCCCAGGCCGTTCTGGGTGATCTCCTCGCCGGTGACCGCCTTGACGACGTCCGGGCCCGTGATGAACATCTGCGAGGTCTCGCGGACCATGAACACGAAGTCCGTGAGGGCGGGGCTGTAGGCCGCGCCGCCCGCGCACGGGCCGAGCATCACGCTGATCTGCGGGATCACCCCGGACGCCTTGGTGTTGCGCTGGAAGATGCCGCCGTAACCCGCGAGAGCCGAGACACCCTCCTGGATCCGGGCGCCCGCCCCGTCGTTCAGCGACACCAGCGGGGCACCGGCCGCGATGGCCATGTCCATGATCTTGTGGATCTTCGTGGCGTGGGCCTCGCCCAGCGCGCCGCCGAAGATGCGGAAGTCATGGGCGTAGACGAAGACCGTACGGCCCTCCACCGTGCCCCAGCCGGTGATGACACCGTCCGTGTACGGCTTCTTGGCCTCCAGGCCGAACCCGGTCGCCCGGTGCCGGCGCAACTGCTCGACCTCCCGGAACGAACCCGGATCCACCAGCAGTTCGATGCGCTCCCTCGCGGTCAGCTTGCCCTTGGCGTGCTGCGCCTCGGTGGCCTTCTCGCTCGGGCCGGCCAGCGCCTGCGCACGGATCTCGTGCAGCTCGGCCACCCGTCCCCGCGCGTCCGTCGGCTCACCCGTCGTCTCACCCGGCGCCTCATCCAAAACGGTCATGTAGCGACCATACGAACCAGAGCGCGAAAAGCTCGCCGTTGACTCCGTACAGTCTCCGGACCGTTTTCCTGGTGCCACTGAACAGAACCATGGCGGCGTACACCCCTTCGGACTGCTCAGGGGGCTTTCCGCTTGTAGAGGTCGCACAAAGTCGTCAGCTGAGAGTCACCTCACATTCATGGGTGGCAGATGCCCTCCCCGGAGTGACGCGGAGGACCAGTCGGCGGTCCGCCGAAAGCACTTCGACCGTGTCGTCCGCCCGGATCACCGTGCGTACCGGGTGCTCCCAGGTGATCTCCAGGGGTTCGCCCGTTCGGGGCGGCTCGCTCACGCACAGGGTGGCGGTACGCCCCCGGCGCCGGAGCAGCACGCTCGCGCCGCCGGACGCGGTCAGCCCGCCCGCCGATCCGGACTGCCAGAAGTTGGCGGCGGTGAGGCCCAGGGAGGGGACGCCGACCGCCTGGCAGGCGGCGTCGTTGGCGAGGACCGACAGCCAGTGCCGGTCGGCGGCGCGGGCGGCGACCGTACGGCGGGAGGCTCCGGGCAGCAGGACGTAGACGTATGCGGCGTCCGTCGGGTCGGTGCCGTGGTCCAGCCAGAGGGTCTGCCAGCGGCGGGTGCGGCGCTCGGTCGTGCTGGTGGTGTTGATGTCGGACCAGGCACCGGTGCGGTCCTCACGGAGCGTCCGCAGGCTGCCCCGGCGGATCACCCAGCCGCCGTGGCCCTCCAGGTGGGCCCAGCCGTGGCCGCGCACGAAGGCCGCGGTGCCGCCCTCCCCCAGGTTGCGGTTGTCGACGACCGTCTCGACCGGGACGCCGTCGGCGCAGGTGATGCCCGCGCCGAGGCAGATCACCGCGTCCGCGACGCAGAACCAGGACTTACGGGCCTGGAGGGTGGAGTCCAGCCCCTTCAGGTGCTGGCCGACCGCCGCGTACTCGCCGTCGGTGGTGCCGCCGACCCAGCGGACGTCCGGCTTGGGCGCGCCCCACTCGCCGCCGGCGCGGTCGGGGAGCCGCTTGGTGGAGACGGTGGTGCCGGGGAGGCGGTACCAGTCGACGGTGGGCCAGAACCAGTCGGTGTACTGATCGGACCGGCCGGTGCCGGCGGGCCACCAGGAGACCATCCCGGCGCCCGTGTGCCAGCCGCGCGGATTCTCGCCGTTGCCGCACTCGTAGGACGCGATGCGGTCGCTCGCCATGGCGATGCTCGCGGTGAAGGCGGGGCGGCGGTGGACGGCCCGGTCCATCGCGGCGAAGAGCCGGTGGCCGACGGGTTCCGGGGCGGCGGGCACCGAGGAGGCGACCACGGTGTGGAGTCGGGCCAGATCGGCCACGTCGTACTGAGGCGCCGTCAGGACCGGTGTCACGGTGTCCCGTTCGATCCAGCCCTTGACGCGGGCGTACCAGCGATCGCGTTCCGCGGGACTCGCGCCGGCGGCGAGCAGCGCGATGGCGGCGATGAGACCCTGTCCGTGGTAGTGGTCGCTGCGCAGGACGTGGCGGTCGTCGCTCTTGAGGTAACCCCGGCTGATGGCACGCCCGTTGACGGCGTCCATCACCAACCCGTCATGGATCAGCGGGGCGTAGGCGTACTCGACGCTGCCCAGGACGATCTGCTGGCCGGGGTCGGTCACCTCCCACGCGGAGCCGGCCAGCAGCGCGAAGAGACGGCCGAGTCCGTCGAGCATGACCTGGCCGTACGTCCCCGAGTAGGCGACCCAGGTGTGCTGCACGAACGAGCCGTCCGCGTAGAGGCCGTCCCCCTGGGTGACGTACGGGAAGACCGGCGAGAGCGCGTCGCGGGCGAGGGCGATCCTGGTGGGTTCGCGGCCCAGGATGCCGCGCAGGGCGACGGATCGGCACAGGTCCACGCGGTTGGCGCCGGTGGAGGTGCCGGAGTAGTCGGCCAGCAGCGCGTCCGGAATGAAGTGGTCGACCGCGGCGCAGGCGGCTTCCCGGCGGTCGTCGCCGAGGTGGTCGTACAGGGCGGCCGTGATGTCCATGAGCAGGCGCGGGCTGCCGATCTGCCATTCCCACCAGTTGCCGTAGCGGGTGGTGGACGGGTTGTAGACGGTGACGGAGAGGTGGTCGAGCCCGCGGAGCACGTCGGTGAGCAGCCCCTCGTCGCCGGTCGAGCCGGTGCCCTCGCGGACGTACGCCTGGGCCATGGTCCACAGGCGGCCGTAGCTCTGGGTGATGCCGGCGGGTGGGTCGTAGGGCCGGCCCGGCCACAGGGAGGTCGCGGTGGGGGCCATGGTGGCGCGGAAGCCGCGGGCGAGCACGCCGGTCTCGGCAAGGCGGGAGGCGTACGGCTCGGCGGCGGGGTCGTAACCGGCCCCGAGGGTGATGTCGAGCCAGCGGCGGCGCAGGGCTGCGAAGGGGGCGGCGGGGTCACCCCCGGTCCGCGTGCCGGGGGTCGCCGCGGCGGTCGTCGCCATGAGGGCGGCCGTGAGCAGGAGGGCTCGGCGGGTGGGCCGCACGGAGGCGGGGGCCCGGCGCTGGGGAGTCATGCCTCGTCGTCTACCACCTCGTCCCCGGCCCGCCAACACTTCGCGAAAGACGTTGAAGGGCGTGTTGAAGTGCGTACGGAATAGGTCTATGGTCGCCCTTGTTGGAGTCGTTGAACATTAAACATCCTCTCTCCCGGGAGCAGACCATGAGCATCTTCGGCCGCAAGGACACCGCCGACTCGACCGCCGCGACGCCCGCCGCCGTGAACCCGGACCTGGCCGCACTGACCGGCGACTACACGATCGACCCGGCCCACTCAACCCTCGGCTTCGTGGCCCGGCACGCCATGGTCACGAACGTCAAGGGCAAGTTCCTCGACTTCAGCGGCTCGCTGCACCTGGACGGCAGCGACCCGTCCGCGTCCACCGCGTCCCTCGACGTCACGATGGACAGCATCGACACGGGCTCCCCGGACCGCGACGGACACCTCAAGAGCTCCGACTTCTTCAAGACCGACGAGTTCCCCGCCATGACCTTCCGCTCCACCTCCGCCGAGGCCCTGGGCGGCGACGACTACCGCATCACCGGTGACCTGGAGATCCTCGGCGTCACCAGGCCGCTCAGCATCGACCTGGAGTTCAACGGCGCCGCGAAGGACCCGTTCGGCAACGAGCGCGTCGGCTTCGAGGGCAAGGCGGAGATCCTGCGCTCCGAGTGGGGCCTGACGTGGAACGCCGCCCTGGAGACGGGCGGGGTCCTGGTCTCCGACAAGATCAAGCTGAACTTCGACATCTCGGCGATCAAGAACGCCTGAACCGCCGCGGTGATGTGGCCGGTGGCCACACAGCCTCATGAGCCCGTCGCACCGCCCCCGTACCGGGTGGTGCGACGGGCTCTGTCGTCATCCGGGCGGTGCGAGGGTCTCCGCCTGCAAGGGGCTCGGCCGACCACGGGCCCGGCCGATCCGGACACCGGTGGCCGGATCACGCCCCTTGTGTGAGTGCTCACAGCGTTCTCATAATCCAGCAGCAGAATTTGTCCTGCCCATGCCAGTCAATGGGTGTTTTTTTGCAGTCCGTTATGACATGCGCACGCCAAATCTGGCTCTTCCGGATGCACGAGTCCGCAGCTGAACCCCCACGAAAGGGCACCACGTTGAAGAGACTCCTCACGGCCCTCAAGAGATGCGCGGCCGTCGGCGCCGTCGCCCTCGCGGTCGCCAGTCTTCAGCCCGTCTCGGCCGCCCAGGCCGCCCCCTCGCCCGTCGTCGGCGGCACCCGCGCCGCGCAGGGCGAGTTCCCGTTCATGGTCCGGCTCTCGATGGGCTGCGGCGGCGCGCTGTACACCCAGCAGATAGTGCTCACGGCCGCGCACTGTGTGAGCGGCTCCGGCGCCAACACCAGCATCACGGCCACCGCCGGCGTCGTCGACCTGCAGTCCAGCACCGGCCGCGTCCAGGTCAGGTCCACCAGGGTCCTCCAGGCCCCCGGCTACAACGGCACCGGCAAGGACTGGGCGCTCATCAAGCTCGCCCAGCCGATCAACCTGCCCACGCTGAAGATCGCCACCACCACGCAGTACAACACCGGCGACTTCACCGTCGCCGGTTGGGGAGCGGCCCGCGAGGGCGGCGCCCAGCAGCGTTACATGCTCAAGGCCACGGTGCCGTTCATCAGCGACGCCACCTGCAAGGCGTACGGCGGCCTCTACAGCGGCCTCGTCTCCGCCCAGGAGATCTGCGCCGGCTTCGCCGCGGGCGGCGTCGACACCTGCCAGGGCGACTCCGGCGGCCCGATGTTCCGCCGGGACTCCGCCAACGCCTGGGTCCAGGTCGGCATCGTCAGCTGGGGCGACGGCTGCGCCCAGCCGAACGCCCCCGGCGTCTACACCGAGGTCTCCACCTTCGCCTCCGCCATCGCCTCGGCCGCGTCCACGCTGTGACCCTTCCTCGCTCTGACGCGTCCTCGCTCTGACACGTCTGTTCTCGTACGACGTCCACGGGCCCGGCGCGCCATTCCGCGCCGGGCCCGCACCCGCACCCCTTCAGTCCGTCCGGCGGTCAGAACCCGCCGCCGAAGTCCCCGCCTCCGCCGAAGTCGCCGCCCCCGAAGTCCCCTCCGCCGAAGCCGCCGCCGAAGTCGTCGGAGTTGAAGTCCGCGCCGGACACGTCGCCGCCCTCGTAGCCGCCGAAGTCGCCGTAGCCGGAGCCGTAGTCGGCCGCGTAGGCCGGGGTGGCCATCATGCTGCCGAGCAGGGTGCCGACGAGCAGGCCGGGCAGGATGCCGCCGCCGAAGTAGCCGCCCGCCCAGGGGCCGTAGGCGGGGCCCGCCTCCCAGTACGGACGGCGGCCGTGCTCGGTGTCGACCTCGCGGACCTCCGGGTCGCGGCCGTCGGCCAGCCGGGTCCGGTCGGCCGCACAGACGGGGACCTCACGGGTCGTGCCGCCCGGGGGCGTCCAGGTCGCGTCGGCCACCGACAGACCGTGCCGCGGGTCGAAGAAGCAGGGCGGTCGGCGGTCGGGCAACGGCCGGCTCTCGCGGCGGGCGGCCAGTGCGGCGAGCGAGAAGCGGCCGTCCGCCAGGGCCTCGGTGACAGCCCGCACGTCCTCCGGCTTCCCGGCCTCCGCCATGGCCGACTTCGCCCGGTCGTAGGCGTCCAGCGATCGCTCGTAGTCCGCGCGCATGGCGTCGTCCGCGCCCGCCTGAGCCGGATGGAAGTCGAGGCGGTCCAGTTCCTCGCCGAACGCGGTGATGTCCTCGTCGACGACGACCCGCAGCTTCTCCAGCGCGGCCCGCTGCTCCTCCTCGTGACGCCGCCGGTTGCGCCGGACCACCGTGTAGGCGCCCGCGCCGCCCACCACCAGCACCGCGCCGACGGTGATCAGCGCGGCGGTGGACACCCTGCCGGCGCCGTCGGAGGAGGAACCCCAGGTGGAGGGCGCCGAACCGCCCATGTTGGTCAGGGCGCGGTCGGTGAAGTCGTCGAGTTGCTTCGTGGCGTCGCTTTCGCCCTTGACGCTGGTCACGAGGTTCCGCACGGCAGCCTGGGGCAGGACCGCGGAGTCCGCGCGGGCGTCGAAGTCCGCTCCGAGGCGGATCGCGTAGAGGCCGGTGATCCCCGTGGCGGTGCGCAGGTCGGTGAAGAGGTTCTTGGTCGGGTAGCCGGCCGGGAGCACGGCGACGAACAAGGGCTTGTCGGCGTCCTTGATCTGCCGGGTCAAGGTGGCGGCGTCGGCCGCGGAGAGCTGTGCGCGGGCGGCCGGGTCGACGTAGACCGGACTCTCGCGCAGGGCCTCGGCGACGGCCGAGACACTCGTGGCAGTGGTGGCACGCTTCGCCTCGGTGGCACTCGTAACCGCCATGGCGCTCGTCGCCGCCGTCGTGTGCTGGGCCGCGTCGGCGCTCGGGGCGCCCACCGCCAGGCCCGTCAGAAGGGCCAGGACGGCGAGCGCCGGCGCGAGCAGCAACCGGGTCGGGCCTCGAGTCAGCAGCGCGGCCTTCATACCTCGAAACTACCCGAAAGGCGGACAATCAGGCATGTCGGCAGGAGAAGCGTTCACACCGCCCGGTAGGCCGCCGTCAGCCGCTCCACCGCCTCTCCGTAGCGCCCGGTCAGCAGCAGGTGGTCCGCGTCGGCGAAGGGCTTCGCCACCGCCGCCGTGATGTGCCGGCCCACCTTCTGCTGGACGATCAGCCGTGCCTCGGTGACGAGCCCGCGGCCCTTCTCCTGGGCTCCGGCCCGTTCCGCCGCCCTGGCCTCCGCCGCCAGCGCCCGCAGCGTCGCCCGGTCGCCCTGCGGGACCTTGGTCAGCGTGGTGAGGCCCCAGCCGTACGGGTACAGCGGGTCGTACGCCGCGTCGCCGACGTTGATCGGCAGCTGGGCCTCGGACTTCGGCCAGGTCAGCGGCAGCTGTCCGGTGAAGGCCCGCCTGCCGTAGAGGACGTCCGCGACACCGTCGCCCTCCGTGCCGGGCAGCCAGGAGGCCACCAGGGCGTCGATGTCGCCGAGCCGGTCGCCGATCAGCTGGGGACGCCCGGAGACGATCAGCACCGCGCACCGCATAGCGGCGCACACCTTGTCCACGGCCGCCCGGTCGGCGGCGGACAGCTCCAGGTCGTGGCCGTTGCCGACGTCGCCGACGCCCTCGGCGTACGGAGTCTCGCCGACGACGACCACGCCGACGTCGTAACCGTGCGTCGATGCCGAGGCGTCCTCGGAGTAGGTGACGTCACCGCCGGCCCTGCGCATCCCCTCCAGGATGGTCGTGCCCGGGGTGATGTCGCCGGAGGAGCCCTGCCAGGTGACGGTCCAGCCGCCGGTCTGGTTGCCGATGTCGTCGGCGTCGGACCCGGCGACGTACACCTTCTGGCTCTTCCTCAGCGGCAGCAGGCCCGCGGAGTTCTTCAGCAGCACCTGCGACTCGGCGGCGGCCTGGCGGGCCACGGCGCGGTGCCCTGCGGAGCCGATCGCGGCGGCGCCGTCGGTGTCGGCGTACGGCTTCTCGAAGAGCCCCAGCCGGAACTTCTGCGTGAGGATGCGCGAGACGGCGTCGTCGATCCGCCGCTCGCTGACACGGCCCGCCTCGACCTCGTCGACGAGGGTGCGGTGGAAGTCCTGGTACGCGTACGGGACCATGATCATGTCGAGGCCCGCGTTGACCGACGTACGGACGTCGGAGGCGAGGTCGCCGGGGAGTTGGTCGATGGCGGCCCAGTCGCTGACGACGAAGCCGTCGAAGCCCATCCGGCCCTTCAGCACCCCGTTGATCATGTCGGCGCGGGCGTGCATCTTCACCGGACCCTGGCCGTCGCCCGCGATGTCGAGCGACGAGAACGACGGCATGACCGTGCCGACGCCGAGGTCGACGGCCTTCTGGTACGGCGCCAGGTGGACTGCCTCCAACTGCTGCCGGGTGACCTTGGTGACGCCCTGGTCGATGGTGTACGTCCCGGTGGTGGAGGAGCCGTACGCCGTGCCTCCGTCGCCGACGAAGTGCTTGGCGGTGGCCAGGACCTTGTCGTCGTTCTTCAAGTCCTTGCCGTCTCGGGCGCCTTGGAGACCCTGGACGACCGTCTCCATGGCCTCGACCAGGGCGGGGTCCTCGCCGAAGGACTCGTAGGTGCGGCCCCAGCGTTCGTCGCGGGCGACGCACAGGCAGGGGGCGAAGTCCCAGGGGATGCCGGTGGCGCGGACCTCGGCGGCGGTCACCGAGCCGGTCCTGCGGGCGAGTTGGGGATCTCTGGTCGCCCCGATGCCGATGTTGTGCGGCATGATCGTGGCGCCGACGAGGTTGTTGTGACCGTGCACGGCGTCGACGCCGTAGATCAGCGGGATCTGGAACCGGGTTGCCCGCGCCCGCAGTTGGAAGGCGTCGATCATCTTCGCCCAGGCTTCTGCGGTGTTGGGCGTCGGGGTGGAGCCGCCGCCGGAGAGCAGCGAGCCGAGGCCGTACGCGGCGATGTCTCCCGGGGTGGTGACGGCTTCGCGCTCGGCCTGGGTCATCTGACCGGCCTTCTCCGCCAGGGACATCCGGGACAGGAGGTCGGCGACGCGCTTCTTCACCGGCAGCGCGCTGTTCAGATACGGCAGCCCGTGGGCGTCGACCACGACCTGCGGGGTCTCGGCGGGGGGCTCGGCGCCGGTGACCGTCAGCTTGAGCGGGATCGTCTCGGCGGCCTCGGCGGACCTGTCCTCGAGGGTGCGGACCCGCACGGTGCGGGAGGTGCCGGAGGCGGTGCCGGCCGGGAACGTGACCTTGCCCTTGATCGGTGTGTAGTCGCTGCCCGAGGCGGTGCCGCCGGTCGTCTCGTAGGCGACGGTCACCGGCTCGTCGATCGGGGCGGAGCCGGTGGTGGCGACGGTGAGCCGGACGCCTGCCGTGCCGCCCTCCTCGACCGGGTGGACAGCGGCGTCGGTCGCCACGCTCGCGCGCGACGCCCCCTCGCCCTCGAAGCGGTCGACGGAGACGGAGGCGGGAACGGGGTCGTCCGCGGCACGGGCCCCCGCGGCGGATCCCGCGGAGGCAAGGGGCAGCAGACCGGTCAGTAAGACGGTGGAGACGAGCAGGACTGTCCTTCGCATGAACGTCCCTCCGGGCGGCTCGGGAATCGCACGGCACTGGCCCCACAACTCCACCGGCAGGCCCTCAGGCCGTCAAGACGCCCCGCGGTACGCCGAGTCGGCACCACCCCCAGGGGCGGTCCTACTCCGCCGGCTCCACCCCCGCCCGCAGCAGCCCGTACGCGTACGCGTCCTCCAGCGCCTGCCAGGACGCCGCGATCACGTTCTCCGCGACACCCACCGTCGACCACTCCCCCGCCCCGTCGGACGTGGAGATCAGGACACGGGTGGTGGACTGGGTGCCATGGACGCCCTCCAGGATGCGGACCTTGTAGTCGACCAGGTCGAGCTTGGCGAGCTGGGGGTAGATCTTCTCCAGTGCGACCCGCAGGGACCGGTCCAGGGCGTTCACCGGGCCGTTGCCCTCCGCCGTGGCGACGATGCGCTCGCCCTTGGCGTAGAGCTTGACCGTGGCCTCGTTGGCGTGGCTGCCGTCAGGGCGGTCCTCGACGATCGCGCGCCAGGACTCGACCTCGAAGTACTTCAGGGGCCTGCCCTCGACCTCGGCGCGCAGCAGCAGCTCGAAGGACGCGTCCGCCGCCTCGTACGTGTAGCCCTGGAGCTCGCGCTCCTTGACCCGGTCGACCACCCGGCCGACCAGCTCGCGGTCGCCGCCGAGGTCGATGCCGAGTTCCTTGCCCTTGAGCTCGATCGACGCGCGGCCCGCCATGTCGGAGACCAGCATCCGCATGGTGTTGCCGACCTGCTCGGGGTCGATGTGCTGGTACAGGTCGGGGTCGACCTTGATGGCGGACGCGTGCAGGCCGGCCTTGTGGGCGAAGGCGGAGACGCCCACGTAGGGCTGGTGGGTGGAGGGGGTCAGGTTGACCACCTCCGCGATCGCGTGCGAGATGCGCGTCATCTCGCGGAGCTTGCCCTCGGGCAGCACCTTCTTGCCGTACTTCAGCTCCAGCGCGGCGACCACCGGGAACAGGTTGGCGTTGCCGACCCGCTCGCCGTAGCCGTTCGCCGTGCACTGGACATGGGTCGCGCCGGCGTCGACCGCTGCGAGGGTGTTGGCGACCGCGCAGCCCGTGTCGTCCTGGGTGTGGATACCGAGCCGGGCGCCGGTGTCGGCCAGCACCGTGGAGACGACCGCCTGGACCTGCGCGGGGAGCATCCCGCCGTTGGTGTCGCAGAGGATCACCACGGACGCGCCGGCCTGAGAGGCGGCCCGTACGACCGCCTTCGCGTACTCGGGGTTGGCGCGGTAGCCGTCGAAGAAGTGCTCGCAGTCGACGAAGACCCGGCGGCCCTGCTCCGTCAGGTAGGAGACCGTGTCGCGGACCATCTCCAGGTTCTCGTCCAGCGTGGTGCGCAGGGCGAGTTCCACGTGCCGGTCGTGCGACTTCGCGACCAGCGTGATCACCGGGGCCCCCGAGTCCAGGAGGGCCTTGACCTGCGGGTCCTCGGAGGCCTTCGCGCGGGCCCGGCGGGTGGCACCGAAGGCGACCAGCTGGGCGTGCTTGAAGTCGATCTCCTGCTGTGCGCGGGCGAAGAACTCGGTGTCCCGCGGGTTGGCGCCGGGCCAGCCGCCCTCGATGAAGCCCACGCCGAAGTCGTCCAGGTGCCGCGCGATGGCCAGCTTGTCCGCGACGGTGAGGTTGATGCCCTCCCGCTGCGCGCCGTCGCGCAGAGTGGTGTCGAAGACGTGGAACGAATCGTCGAGTTCGCTGGGTTCGGTCATGGTGTCAAGGCTCCTGTGTTGGATCTCGGTCTACCGGAATGACCGGCTCCACCGTCCCCACATGGTCCCTCGCGCTCTCGCCTCCGGCTGCGGGTGGGCCAGAAAAAGCGAAAAACCCCTCGCGGGTGCGAGAGGTCTGCGCGCGGGTCGAGGACGACGGTGTCCGCCCGTACCTGGTCGTACGTGGCGGTCACTGCGGACCGGCGCGCCTGCTGCCAATAATCATGGCGAACGAGAGCACGGACGCAGTCTGGCACAACCCGCCCCGGCGCTCACCGGCCGTCTCAGAATGCGAGCCTGTGATCTTGCAAGAAGCTGCCACCGACGCCCCGGCCGGGGTGGCCCGGGCTCCGGGGCGGCCCGCGAAGCGGCGGACCAACCGAGGCCCGCCGCAGGACGCGGCGGGCCTCAGGATCCGCGTGCTCCGGATCCGCGCGCTCCGGATCCGCGCGGCTCAGCCCAGCTTGTGCATCCAGCCGTGCTTGTCCTCGTTGACCCCCCGCTGGATGCCCAGCAGGGCCTCCCGCAGCCGCAGCGTGACCTGGCCGGGGGTGCCGTCGCCGTGGGTCCAGGCGGAGTCCTTGGTCTTGACGTGGCCGACCGGGGTGACGACGGCCGCGGTGCCGCAGGCGAAGACCTCGGTGAGGGCGCCGGAGGCGGCGTCCGCGCGCCACTGCTCCAGCGTGACGACATCCTCCTCGGCGGTGTAACCGAGGTCGCGGGCGACCTGGAGGAGCGAGTCGCGGGTGATGCCCTCCAGGATCGAACCGGTGAGCGACGGGGTGACGATGCGGTCGCCGTAGACGAAGGCGATGTTCATCGAGCCGGACTCCTCGACCTTGGTGCGGGTCACCGCGTCGAGGTAGACGACCTGGTCGCAGCCGTTGCGGGCGGCCTCGGCCTGGGGCAGCAGGGAGGCCGCGTAGTTGCCGCCCGTCTTGGCGTCACCGGTGCCGCCGGGGACGGCGCGGACATGGTCCTCGGAGACCCAGATGGTGACCGGCTTGACGCCACCGGCGAAGTAGGCGCCGGAGGGGGACGCGATCAGCATGAAGAGGTACTCGTTCGCCGGGTGCACGCCGAGCGCGGCCTCCGTGGCGAACATGAACGGGCGCAGATAGAGGGACTCCTCGCCGCCGTGCGGCGGCACCCAGTCGGCGTCCTGCCCGAGCAGCGCGTCGAGGGCCGCGATGAACAGTTCCTCGGGCAGCTCGGCCATGGCCATCCGGCGGGCCGAGTTGCGGAAGCGGCGGGCGTTGGCCTCGGGGCGGAAGACCGCGACCGAGCCGTCGGACTGGCGGTACGCCTTGAGGCCCTCGAAGATCTCCTGGCCGTAGTGAAGGACGTGGGTGGAGGGGTCGAGGGAGATCGGCCCGTACGGAACGAGCTGCGCGTCGTGCCAGCCGCGCCCCTCCGTCCACTTGATCGTCACCATGTGGTCGGTGAAGTGGCGGCCGAACCCGGGGTTGGCCAGGATCGCCTCGCGCTCGGCGGCGGAGAGCGGGCTGGCGGACGGCTTGAGCTCGATCGTCGTGGGCGTCGTCATGAGTGGTGTCCTTCACCGGTCGTAGTGACGGGCCGCGCTCACGCCCGTACTGCCCGTGGCCAGTGCTAGGACGTCCGAGCTTTCCCTCATTCCGCGGCTCCGCGTTCGATTATCGCAAGCGGGAGTCCGATGAGGTACCGCCAGCGCCCTTGAGGCTGTCGGGGGCGAGAACGGCGTGAGATGCGACCCAGGGGATGATGGTGGCACCCGGCGGGGACATGCGAAAGCCGCCGGGTTCTCAGTGACCCGGCGGCTTGCGGGAAGCGCGGCGGGTCAGCCGGCTACGCGTACGGCGAGCGCGTCGCCGATCTCGGAGGTGCTGCGGGCCGGCTTGCCGGTGCGCTCCGCGAGGTCTACGGAGACCGCCTCGTCGATGCGGGCGGCCTCGGCCTCGTAGCCGAGGTGACGCAGGAGCAGGGCGACGGACAGGACCGTGGCGGTGGGGTCGGCCTTGCCCTGGCCGGCGATGTCCGGGGCCGAGCCGTGCACGGGCTCGAACATGGACGGGAACTCGCCGGACGGGTTGATGTTCCCGCTCGCGGCGACGCCGATGCCGCCGGAGACGGCCGCGGCGAGGTCGGTGATGATGTCGCCGAAGAGGTTGTCGGTGACGATCACGTCGAAGCGCTCGGGCTGCGTGACCAGGTAGATGGTCGCCGCGTCCACGTGCATGTACTCGGTGGTGACCTCGGGGAACTCCGCGGCCACCTTGTTGAAGATGTTCGTCCACAGGTGACCGGCGAAGGTCAGCACGTTGTTCTTGTGGATCAGCGCGAGCTGCTTGCGCGGGCGGGCCTGGGCGCGGGCGAAGGCGTCCCGGACCACGCGCTCCACACCGAAGGCGGTGTTGACGGAGACCTCGGTGGCGACCTCGTGATCGGTGCCCTTGCGGATGGTGCCGCCGTTGCCGGTGTACGGACCCTCGGTGCCCTCGCGGACGACGACGAAGTCGATCTGCGGCTCGCCGGCCAGCGGGGTGGCGACACCCGGCAGCAGCTTCGAGGGACGCAGGTTGACGTGGTGGTCGAAGGCGAAACGGAGCTTGAGCAGGAAGCCGCGCTCCAGGACACCGGACGGCACCGACGGGTCGCCGATCGCGCCGAGCAGGATCGCGTCGTGCTTCTTGAGGGCGTCGAGGTCGGCGTCCGTGAGGGTCTCGCCGGTGGCGTGGTAGCGCTTGGCCCCGAAGTCGTAGTCCTTGGTCTCCAGCTTCACATCCTGCGGAAGGACGGCGGAGAGGACCTTCAGGCCTTCGGCCACGACTTCCTGGCCGATGCCGTCACCGGGGATCACTGCGAGATTGAGGCTGCGAGACATGTCGGCACCGTACTCCTTGTCCCATGGGATGACATGCGTTGTCCGCGATACGGACATGCGGGAGCACTGTCGGAGGGACGTGCACGCCAACCCGTTGCCGCGCGTTCACCCGTACGTATGACCGGTGTTGAGCTCCGCTGGGAAGTTCACCCTCATGGAGACACCCGACTGCGGCATCCCGCCCGAACTCGCGCGCCGGATGAGCATGGCCGAGCAGCACGAGTACCTGCGCACGAAGCTGTCCCGGCGGCGCACCCTGGTGACGGCGGGCGCGGTGGCCGGCGGGCTGCTGACGGGCTGTTCGGGCGGCAACTCGCCGCGCACCGCGGTCAGCCCGACGGCCACCTCGGCCTCGTCGGCGTCGGCGTCGGCGTCAGGGGCCCATGGCTCGGCCGCCGTCCCGTTCGGCCGGCATCTCGCCTTCGGCGCCGATCCCCGGACCGGGATGCGGATCTCCTGGCAGGTCCCGTTCGCGGTGCGCAGGCCGTACGTCCGGATCGGCACCCGGCCCGACGACCTGAGCCGGAAGATCGACGCGGAGGTGCGCGACCTGCACACGCCGGGGGTGAGCGGGGTGCGCCTGGCGCTCGACCAGTTCTACGGACACGCGGCCCTGGACGGCCTGCTCCCCGGCACCACGTACTACTACGGCGTCGGCCACGACGGCTTCGACCCGGCCGCGCCCGCCCACCGGTCGACGATCGGCTCGTTCCGTACGGCGCCGGCGACACCGGAGCGGTTCGTGTTCACCGCGTTCGGCGACCAGGGGGTCAGCCGGGCGGCCGCCGCCAACGACCGTGTCCTGCTGGACCAGAAGCCCGCCTTCCACCTGCACGCGGGTGACATCTGCTACGCGGACGGCACCGGCCACGGCGAGAAGAGCGACGGCTACGACCCCGCCTACTGGGACCTGTTCCTCAAGCAGAACGAGCCCGTCGCGAAGTCGGTCCCCTGGATGGTGACGACCGGCAACCACGACATGGAGGCCTGGTACTCACCGGAGGGCTACGGCGGCCAGCTGGCCCGCTGGTCCCTCCCGGACAACGGCTTCGACCCGCGCACCGCGCCCGGCGTGTACGCGTTCAGGTACGGCAACGTCGCCTGCGTGGCACTGGACGCGAACGACGTCTCGTACGAGATCCCCGCCAACTTCGGCTACACGGGCGGGAAGCAGACGGCCTGGCTGGACCGGAAGCTGGCCGAGCTGCGGGCGGACGCCGCCGTGGACTTCGTCGTGGTCTTCTTCCACCACTGCGCCTACTCGACCTCCTCGCACGCCTCCGACGGGGGCGTGCGCAAGGAGTGGCTGCCGCTGTTCGCCAAGCACCAGGTGGACCTGGTGATCAACGGCCACAACCACGTCTACGAGCGCACGGACGCCATCAGGGACGGGGAGGTGGGCCGGCCGGTCCCGATCGGCGCGACGACCGACCCGACGAGGGACGGGATCGTGTACGTCACGGCGGGCGGCGGCGGCAGGGACCTGTACGGCTTCCCGGCGGGCGTGAAGGAGAGCTACGAGGGACACGTCAAGGACCGCGAGTCCGTGGAGTCCTTCCAGTGGACGAAGACGCAGCAGTCCAGGAAGGAGACTGTCGAGTGGTCCCGGGTGCGCTACCGCGGGTTCTCCCTCCTCTCGGTGGAGGCGGAGAGCGGTACGCGACCGAAGCTCACGGTGTCGGCGCTGGCGCAGAACGGGAAGCGCATCGACCATTTCGAGGTGCGGCGCGGCGCGTGAAACCGCGCCGCACCTCGATGCGGGTGCGGCTCCCGTCTTGTGCGAATCCAGGCTCTGCGGACTCGCGTGTCCCGCTTTCGCAGGTCAGTGGCCGGTCGAGCCGCCGTTGTCGCGGCGGTCGAGGGCGCGCTGGAGTGCGGCGGCGGCGTTCTTGCGGTCCGACTCGCTGGTACGAGAGGTGTGACGGACTCGACGGCGGGCGGTCGTCTCGGCCATGGGGAATCGACTCCTTCGAGATTCCGGAGTGCACAAAGGGGGTTACGAGACGCCGGAAGAGGCGGGGAGCGGTGCCGCAGGGGTTGCCTGCACGGGGCCCGGCTCACGACCGCCATTCGCTGGGTCGAGCGAGACGTTCGGCTCCTACAAAGTTAAGGGAGGACGGCCTGTCTGTCTCCACAATTACTCGGACTTCCTACTATCTGAGACGGCGCCCTCCCAACACCGCGCCGACCTGCGCCCCGTCCTCGTCGCGGACGCACAGGAACGGGCCAGGTCGACGACCTGGCCCGTCCGTGTGCGCGTGGGCTCAGCCCATGTGCGGGTACGGGTAGTCGGTCGGCGGGACCAACGTCTCCTTGATCGCGCGGGTCAGGGTCCAGCGCATCAGGTTCTGCGGGGCGCCGGCCTTGTCGTTGGTGCCGGAAGCCCGGCCGCCGCCGAAGGGCTGCTGGCCGACGACGGCGCCGGTCGACTTGTCGTTGATGTAGAAGTTGCCGGCCGCGTAGCGGAGCTTCTCCATCGTGTACGCCGCCGCCGCGCGGTCGGCGGAGATGACCGAGCCGGTCAGCGCGTAGTCGGACACCGACTCCATCTGGGTCAGCATCTCGTCGTACGCGTCGTCCTCGTAGACGTGGACCGCGAGAACCGGGCCGAAGTACTCCGTCGTGAAGACCTCGTTCTCCGGGTCGCCGCACTCGATGACGGTCGGGCGGACGAAGTAGCCGACCGAGTCGTCGTACGAACCGCCCGCGACGATCGCGCAGTTCGGGTCCGACTTCGCCCGGTCGATGGCTGCCTTGTTCTTGGCGAAGGCGCGCTCGTCGATGACCGCGCCGATGAAGTTCGACAGGTCGGTGACGTCACCCATGGCGATGGAGTCGACCTCGGCGGCGAACTCCTCGCGGAAGCCGCTGTTCCAGATCGACGCCGGGATGTAGGCCCGGGAGGTCGCGGAGCACTTCTGGCCCTGGTACTCGAAGGCACCGCGGGTCAGGGCGGTCTTGAGGATCGCGGGGTCGGCGCTCGGGTGGGCGACGACGAAGTCCTTGCCGCCGGTCTCGCCGACCAGGCGCGGGTAGGTGCGGTACTTCTCGATGTTGGCGCCGACCGTCTTCCACAGGTGCTGGAAGGTCCTGGTCGAGCCGGTGAAGTGGATGCCCGCGAGGTCGCGGTGGTTCAGGGCGACCTCGGAGACCTCGATGCCGTCACCGGTGACGAGGTTGATGACGCCCTTGGGCAGACCGGCCTCCTCCAGGAGCCGCATCAGCAGCACGGCGGCGTGGGTCTGCGTGGGCGACGGCTTCCAGACCACGACGTTGCCCATCAGCGCGGGCGCGGTGGGCAGGTTGCCCGCGATCGCCGTGAAGTTGAAGGGCGTGATCGCGTAGACGAAGCCCTCGAGGGGGCGGTGGTCCAGGCGGTTCCAGACGCCCGGAGAGTTCGCCGGGGGCTGCTCGGCGAGCAGGTCGCGGGCGTACTTGACGTTGAAGCGCCAGAAGTCGATCAGCTCGCAGGGGGTGTCGATCTCGGCCTGCTGGGCGGTCTTGGACTGGCCGAGCATGGTGGAGGCGGCCAGCGTCTCGCGCCAGGGACCGGCCAGCAGCTCGGCGGCGCGCAGGATGATCGCCGCTCGGTCGTCGAAGGACATCGCACGCCAGGCGGGCGCGGCGGCGAGGGCCGCGTCGACGGCGTCCTGGGCGTCCTGCCGGGTGGCGTTGCCGTACGTGCCGAGGCGGGCCTTGTGGTTGTGCGGCTGCACGACGTCGAAGCGCTCACCGCCGCCCAGTCGCTTCTCGCCGCCGATGACGCACGGCAGATCAACGGGGTTGTCGGCCAGCTCCTTGAGCTTCGTCTCCAGTCGAGCGCGTTCCGGCGAGCCCGGGGCGTAGCCGTGCACCGGCTCGTTGACGGGGGTGGGGACCTGGGTCACAGCGTCCATGATTTCCGTACTCCTTCTAGAGCGGTGTGTTTCCGGGGCTCAGCCCTTGGTGATCATGCTGCGCGCGAAGAACCGCAGGTTGGCCGGTTTCTCCGCCAGCCGCCGCATGAAGTAGCCGTACCAGTCGGTGCCGTAGGCGGTGTAGACGCGCATGCGGTGGCCCTCGGCGACGAGCCGTAGGTGCTCTTCGCCGCGGATTCCGTACAGCATCTGGAACTCGTACTCGTCGAGCTTGCGGTCGGCCTGCCGGGCGAGTTCCTGGGCGATGGAGATGAGGCGCGGGTCGTGGGACCCGACCATCGGGTACCCCTCGCCCTCCATCAGGATCTTCAGGATCCGCACGTACGCCTTGTCGATCTCGTGCCTGTGCTGGTGGGCGACCTCGGCGGGCTCGTTGTACGCACCCTTCACCAGCCGCACGCGGCTGCCGTTCGCGGCGAGGCGGCGGGCGTCTGCCTCGGTGCGGTGGAGGTAGGCCTGGATGACGCAGCCGGTCTGCGGGAAGTCCTTCCGCAGGTCCTCGTGGATGGCGAACATCGAGTCGAGGGTGGTGTGGTCCTCCGCGTCGAGGGTGACGGTCGTCCCGATCTCCGCGGCGGCCTCGACGACGGGACGGATGTTGGCGAGGGCCAGCTCGTGACCGCCGTCGAGCGCCTGGCCGAACATGGACAGCTTGACGGACATCTCGGCGCGGGTGCCGAGCTCCAGCCCCTTGAGCCGGTCCACGAGCTCCAGGTAGGCGTCCCGGGCGGCGGCGGCCTGTCGGGGCGTGGTGATGTCCTCGCCGACGACGTCCATCGTCAGCTCCAGGCCCCTGTCGGTCAGGTCCCGGACGATCGACACGATCTCGTCGACGGTCTCGCCGGGGATGAAGCGGTCGACGACCTGCTTGGTCATCGGGGCCGCCGAGATCAGGCTTCGGATCAGGTCGCTGCGCGACGCGGCGAGAATCACGGGACCCAGCACGGGGCACCTCCACATACCAACCCGGATGAGGCCGATACCCGAAGATTCGGGAACGGCACGGGGAACCACCGTGAAACCTAAGGATCTCTCCGATCGTGTGCCATCGACAGCTGTCACGCATTCGTGGCCTGGATCTCAGACAGATGTATGAAGGCCTCGCGCCGATGGGGGAGAATGCCTGGGTGACGTCGGACGCTGCGCCTTTCAGGAACGTGAGTGACTA
The DNA here is from genome assembly GCF_045041235.1 of Streptomyces sp. NBC_00076. Lineage (NCBI taxonomy): Bacteria > Bacillati > Actinomycetota > Actinomycetes > Kitasatosporales > Streptomycetaceae > Streptomyces > Streptomyces sp. NBC_00076. The sequence goes on along the minus strand of NZ_CP108242.1, from coordinate 7,311,336 downwards.
CCAGGAGCTGGTCGACGAGATCTCCGAGCTCCTCGGCGCTCCCGCGACCCTGGAGAGCCGGGACTTCGAGCTGATCGCCTTCGGTGCGTACGACAGTGAGGGCGACCTGGACGCTTCGGCGCTGGACCCCGTGCGCACCCGTTCGATCCTCGCGCGGCGCTCCACGGCCGCCGTCCGCTCGTGGTTCGAGGGCTTCGGCATCACCCGGGCGACCGGGCCGGTCCGCATCCCGCCGACCCCCGAGGCGGGCGTCCACCGGGGGCGGATCTGCCTTCCCGTACGCCATCGGGGTGTCGTGCTCGGTTACGTCTGGCTGCTGGACGACGACCCGGGGCCGACCGAGCGGCAGCTGGCGGCGGCGATGGAGGTGACGGCCCGCATCGGCGCGCTGCTCGCGGACGAGGCGCAGCACGGCGCGGATCTGAGCAGGGAACTGCGGGCGGTCCTCATCGCCGAGCGGGGCTGGCAGCACGACATGGCCGTCGCCGAACTCCGCACGGCCCTCGGACCGCGCGCGGACACCCTCCACACCGTGGTCTGCGTGGCCCCGTGGCCGTCGGCCGACCCTGAGGACGCCCCGTCCGTCCGTACGGTGCCGGGGGCGACGGCCCTGTGCACGGTGCCCTGGGGAGCGACGGCCCACTCCCTCGCCCTGCTGGTCCGGCTCCGCGCACCGGACGTCCTGACACCGGCGACGTCGGCAGCGGGACGTCTGCTGGAGCGGGCGGGATCACCGACCGGAGGCGTGGGCGGGACGCAGGTCACGGGCGGCGGCGCCGGGGGCAGACCGTCAGTCGCCGGTACCGCAACGGGGAGCGGGCCGGTGGACCCGGTGACGTCCGGCGACGGGGTCGGCGCGGTGGGCGCCGGTATCGCCGTCGCCCGCGTCGGCCTCGCCGAGCTGGGCGCCGCCTGGCGTGAGGCCTCGGCCGCCGCCCGAGCGGCCCTGGCGGAACCGCGGTTCGGGCCGGTCGCCGAGTGGGCGGACATCGGTCCGTACCGCCTGCTGACCTCACTGCCTCCGGAGACGGCCCAGGACCCCGCCGTACGTGCGCTCCTGTCCCCCGCCCACCGCGAACTGGCCCGCACCACCGAGCTCTACCTGGACTGCGCCGGCCAGGCCGCCCGCACCGCCGCCGAGTTGGGTATCCACCGCCAGACCCTCTACTACCGCCTGTCCCGGGTCGAGAAGCTCACCGGTCTCGATCTGGACGACGGCGAGGACCGACTGTTGTTGCACATGGTGTTGAAGCGGGCACGGTTGTAGGCACGTCCGGGACGGCCGCGCCGCGGGATGCTACAGACATGCGCCTGCTGATGATCGATCTCGACAACACCCTGGTCGACCGGGACGCCGCCTTCCGGGAGGCGCTCGCGTCGTTCCTGGCCGAGTACGCGCTGCCCGCCGACGATCTCCCCCGACTGCTGGCCCTCGACGCGAGCGGCTACACGCCACGCCCGGACGTCGCCCGGGCCATGATCGACCGCTACGGCGCCGCGGTCCCCGACTCCGCCGTGCACGCCCTGCTCGACCACGGCGCCGCCGAACGCGTCACCCTGCCGGAGCCGACCCACCGTGCTCTCGGTGAGGCCGTCGCGGCCGGCTGGACCTGCGTGATCGTCAGCAACGGCCGCGTCGCCCAGCAGGAGACGAAGATCCGGACCACCGGGCTGGACCGGCTCGTCCACGGCTGGGTGGTCTCCGAGGCCGTCGGCCACAAGAAGCCCGCTCCGGAGATCTTCCACGCGGCCGCGTCCCTGGTCGGCGCACAGCTGGGCGGCGCCTGGATGATCGGCGACTCACCGCACGCCGACGTCCGGGGCGCGAAGGGTGTCGACGCGCACAGCGTGTGGGTGTCGGGCGGCCTGCCGTGGACCGAGGTCGGCTACCGGCCCACCCGTATCGCCCGGGACACCGCCACCGCCATCCGCCAGGTCGTCGGCGTCAAGGGGTGACGCCGCCGAGGAGACCAGCGACATGGTGGTCCGGGCGGATCAGCTCTTCGTGGCCGCGGCGATCACCTGGCGCAGCCCCGCCGCGATCTGCTCCGCACCGGGCGCGGTCTTCGGGTCGAAGGTCCACTGCGCGATGAGGCCCGTCATGAGGGTCACGTAGAACATGCCGAGGGTGTCGGCGGTCTCGTCCGAGACGTCCTCCTCGCGTCCGCCCATGAGCATGGGCACGAACCCGCGCCCGGCCTCCCGCTGGGCCCGCGCCAAGTGGTCGCGCACCTCGGGGAGTTGGTCACCCATGACCACGATCTCCATGCTGAGGTGCCAGAGCGAGCCCGGCTCCCGCATGGTGGCGATGACGTTCGACCACACCTCCTGGAACCGTTCGAGTGAGCCTGGCTCGGCGCTCAGGGCGGTCCCGTCCCCCTCGAAGGCGTCGCCCATGCCCTCGACCAGTGACACGTACGCCTGCGCCAGCAGCGTGTCCTTCGAGCCGTAGTGATAGCCGATCGAGGCCAGGTTGGTCCCCGACTCCTTGACGATGTCGCGCGCCGTCGTCCGCGCGAATCCCTTCTGCAACAGGCAGCGCTTGGCGCCTTCGAGCAGATCCTCACGGTGTCCCATGCGGTCCACCCTACCGCCGCCCCATACAACCGTCCTAGACGTACGTATTACACAACCGTTCTAGACAAGCGTTTAAGACGTGCGTACATTCCTCGGCATGACGACGAACCCGACGAGCACCACCCCGCCCCCGGTCCGGGCCGGCCGCCGCGAATGGACCGCCCTCGGCGTGCTGATGCTGCCGCTGCTGCTGGTCTCGATGGACGTCTCGGTCCTCTACTTCGCCATCCCGGCGATCAGCGCCGACCTGGAACCGAGCGGCACCCAGCAGCTGTGGATCTTCGACATCTACGCGTTCGTGCTGGCCGGCCTGCTGATGACGATGGGCTCGCTGGGCGACCGCATCGGCCGCCGCAGGCTGCTCCTGATCGGCGCCACCGCCTTCGGCGCCGCCTCACTGGTCGCGGCGTACGCGAACAGCGCCGAGACACTGATCGCGGCCCGCGCGGTCCTCGGCATCGGCGGCGCGACCCTGATGCCCTCGACGATGGCGCTGCTGCGCACGATGTTCACCGACCCGGGCCAGCGGGCGAAGGCGATCGGCCTGTGGTCCGGCGTGATGACGGCCGGCATCGCGCTCGGCTCGGTGATGAGCGGCATCCTGGTCCAGCACTTCTGGTGGGGCTCGGTCTTCCTGGTCAACCTGCCGGCGCTGGCCCTGCTGCTGGTCCTCGGCCCGATCCTGCTGCCCGAGTCGAAGGACCCCGCGCCCGGCCGCTTCGACTGGCTGAGCGTCCCGCTGTCGATGGCCGCCGTACTCCCCGTGATCTACGGCCTGAAGGAGATTCCCTCCGAGGGCTGGAACGTCCGCTACGTCGTCTCGATCACCGTCGGTCTGCTCTTCGCGGCCCTCTTCGTCCACCGCCAGCGCACCACGGCTTCACCGATGATCGACCCGGCCCTGTTCCGCGGCCGCGGCTTCGCGCCGTCCGTGGCCCTGAACCTCGTCTCGGCGTTCGGATTCATGGGGTCGGCCTACTTCACCACGCAGTACCTGCAGTCGGTGCTCGACAAGAGCGCCCTGGAGGCGGCCCTGTGGGCGCTGCTGCCCTCGCTGCCGATCGGGGCCGCGGCGCCGGTCGCCGCCGCCCTGGTCCAGCGGGGCGTCGACCGCGCCCACGTCGTCACCGCGGGCTTCGCGATCGCCTCGTGCGGCTTCGCGCTGCTGGCCCTCGCCGGTACGGACTCGATGTGGCTGGTGCTGACGTCCTGCGGTGTCCTCGCGGTCGGCGGCGTCACCGTGATGTCCCAGATCATGGACCTCGCGATGGGCACCGCGCCGGTGGAACGGGCGGGCACCGCGTCCTCGCTGATGGAGACCGGCACGGAGTTCGGCGGCGCTCTCGGCATGGCCGTCCTCGGGGCCATCGGCACGGCGATCTACCGCCACGAGATCCCGGCCTCGGCGCCGGCGCCGGCCCACGAGACGCTGGGCGGGGCACTGGCTGTCGCGGACCGGGTCCCGGGCCTGGCCGCGGCGGCACGGGAAGCGTTCACCAGTGGGATGCAGGGTGCGGCGATCGCGGGTGCGGTGGTGCTGGCGGGAGCGGCGGTGCTGGCGGCGGTGACACTGCGGAAGGTCCGGCCGCACAGCAAAACGCCGGAGGAGCTGAGTGACCTCAGCCCGTCCGGCGTGTGACGACGGGGCCGTTCAGGCCGAAGCGGGAGTCTGGGGGCGGTTGCCCCCGGCCACTCTCACCCCGGCCGACGGCTGTCTCAGACCAGGTTCACCGCACGCGCGGACGTCGCCCCGATCTCCTCCGCGACCTCCGCCAGCACCCCGGCGGGCACCGCGTCGTCGACGGTCAGCACCGCGAGCGCCTCGCCGCCGGCCGCGGCCCGGGCGACCTGCATACCGGCGATGTTGATCCCGCCCTCGCCGAAGACCCGGCCGACCGTGCCGACGACACCGGGCCGGTCCTCGTACCGCAGCACCACCATGTGGTCGGCGAGCGCGAGGTCGACGTCGTACTCACCGACCGCGACGATCTTCTGGAGGTGCTTCGGGCCAGCCAGCGTGCCGGAGACCGACACCTCCTCGCCGTTGCCGAGCGTGCCCCGCACGGTGACGACATTGCGGTGGTCGCTGGACTCCGAGCTGGTGGTCAGCCGCACCTCGACGCCGCGCTCCTGCGCGAACAGCGGGGCGTTGACGTACGACACCGTCTCGTCGACGACGTCCTCGAAGACGCCCTTGAGGGCGGACAGCTCCAGCACCTTCACGTCGTGCTGGGTGATCTCGCCGTACACCTCGACGTCGAGGCGGACCGCGACCTCGCCCGCGAGCGCGGTGAAGATGCGGCCGAGGCGCTCGGCGAGCGGCAGACCCGGCTTGACGTCCTCGGCGATGACACCGCCCTGGACGTTCACCGCGTCCGGGACCAGCTCACCGGCGAGGGCGAGCCGCACCGACCTGGCGACGGCGATACCGGCCTTCTCCTGCGCCTCGTCGGTGGACGCGCCGAGGTGCGGGGTGCACACCACCTGGTCGAGCTCGAACAGCGGGGAGTCCGTGCAGGGCTCCTTGGCGTACACGTCGAGACCGGCACCGGCGACCCGGCCCTCCTTGAGGGCGGAGTACAGCGCCTCCTCGTCGACGATCCCGCCGCGCGCGGCGTTGACGATCCGCACCGACGGCTTGACCTTGTGCAGCGCCTCGTCACCGATGAGCCCCAGGGTCTCGGGGGTCTTCGGCAGGTGCACGGTGATGAAGTCGGCGACCTCGAGCAGCTCGTCGAGGGACAGGACCTTCACGCCCATCTGCGCGGCTCGGGCAGGCTGGACGTAGGGGTCGTACGCGACGACCTTCATGCCGAAGGCCGACATGCGCTGGGCGACGAGCGCGCCGATACGGCCGAGGCCGACGACACCCAGGGTCTTCTCCGCGAGCTCCACACCGGTGTACTTGCTGCGCTTCCACTCGCCGTTCTTCAGCGCGGTGTTGGCCTGCGGAATGTGGCGCGCGGTGGCGAGCAGCAGACCGCAGGCCAGCTCGGCGGCGGTCACGATGTTGGAGGTGGGGGCGTTGACGACCATCACGCCGGCCTTGGTGGCGGCGGAGACGTCGACGTTGTCCAGGCCGACGCCGGCTCGCGCGACGACCTTCAGCTTGGTCGCGGCGGCGACGGCCTCCGCGTCGACCTTGGTGGCCGAACGGATCAGGATCGCGTCGACGTCGGCGATGGCGGGCAGCAGCTCGGCCCGGTCGGCGCCGTTGCAGTGCCGGATGTCGAAGTCCGGGCCGAGCGCGTCGACAGTCGCGGGCGACAGCTCTTCAGCGATGAGTACGACAGGTTTCGAGCTCACGTGAGTCCTCACAAGTCCATTGCGTGCGGACGGCCGTCCCGACGGCCGCAGGCGGTGGAGGGGTGCTAGCCGCGTGGAAGACGCACGACGCTGTGGGCCTGACGCGTATGTAGTACGGCAGTGTAGTGGCGCGGCAGGGGCCGTCTCGCGTTGCCCGAGAAAGGATCACTCGGACGGGAAAGCCGGCCCCTCGGGCGTGCCGGGCGGGGTCCGGGGCCGAGCCCCGCGTCGGACCCCCGGTGGACGGTTCGGCCGCGGCCCGGGCGGGCCCGACGTCACGGCCGAACCTCACCGAGTGTTACGCGTCCTCGTCGTTCACCCAGCTCATGAGCTTACGCAGTTCCTTGCCCGTGGTCTCGAGCAGGTGCTCGGAGTCCTGGGTCTTGTACTCGTTGTACTTCTTCAGACCGCCGTGGTACTCGTCCATCCAGGCCTGGGCGAAGGTCCCGTCCTGGATCTCGGCGAGGACCTTCTTCATCTCGGCCTTGGTGGCGTCGGTGATGATCCGCGGGCCGGTGACGTAGTCGCCCCACTCGGCGGTCTCGGAGATCGACCAGCGCATCTTCTCCAGGCCGCCCTCGTACATGAGGTCGACGATCAGCTTCAGCTCGTGCAGGCACTCGAAGTAGGCGATCTCCGGCTGGTAGCCCGCCTCGGTCAGGGTCTCGAAGCCCGCCTTGACCAGAGCCGCGGTGCCACCGCAGAGGACGGCCTGCTCACCGAACAGGTCGGTCTCGGTCTCCTCGGTGAAGGTCGTCTTGATGACGCCGGCGCGGGTGCCGCCGATGCCCTTCGCGTACGACAGGGCCAGCGCGAAGGCGCTGCCGGTGGCGTCCTGCTCGACGGCCGCGATGCAGGGAACGCCGCGACCCTCCTCGTACTGGCGACGGACCAGGTGGCCCGGGCCCTTCGGGGCGACCATGCAGACGTCGACGCCGGCCGGGGGCTTGATGAAGCCGAAGCGGATGTTCAGGCCGTGACCGAAGAACAGCGCGTCGCCGTCCTTCAGGTTGTCCTTGATGTGCTCCTCGTAGACCTGGCCCTGGATCGGGTCCGGCACGAGGATCATGATGACGTCGGCCTCGGCGGCGGCCTCCGACGGGGTCACCACGCGCAGGCCCTGCTCCTCGGCCTTCGCCTTGGACTTGGAGCCCTCGTGCAGACCGACACGCACGTCGACACCCGAGTCACGGAGCGACAGCGCGTGGGCGTGGCCCTGGCTGCCGTAACCGATGACCGCGACCTTGCGGCCCTGGATGATGGACAGGTCGGCGTCGGCGTCGTAGAACAGCTCGGCCACTTTGGGTTCTCTCCTTGGTGTGCAGGTGTTGCGTCCCACCGTATGACGGAGGGCGGAAGGGAAGTTTCGGGGTCTCGGTATACGGGCGGCCGACAGCGGCGACCGCCCGTTTCCGCTGTCTTACGCCGACCGGTCCAGGGCGCGCAGCGACCGGTCCGTGATCGAACGGGCGCCGCGTCCGATCGCAATGGTGCCGGACTGCACTAGCTCCTTGATGCCGTACGGCTCGAGCATCTTCAGCATGGCCTCCAGCTTGTCACTGGAGCCGGTGGCCTCGATGGTGACGGCCTCCGGGGAGACGTCGACGGTCTTGGCGCGGAACAGCTGGACGATCTCGACGATCTGGGAGCGCGTCTCGTTGTCGGCGCGCACTTTCACCAGAACGAGTTCGCGCTGGACGGCCGATCCGGACTCCAGCTCGACGATCTTGAGCACGTTGACGAGCTTGTTGAGCTGCTTCGTCACCTGCTCCAGCGGCAGTTCGTCCACGACACTCACCACGATGGTGATGCGGGAGATGTCGGGGTGCTCGGTGACACCGACGGCGAGCGAGTCGATGTTGAAGCCGCGACGGGAGAACAGGGCGGCGATCCGGGCCAGGATGCCCGGCGTGTTCTCCACCAGGACGGAGAGCGTGTGCTTGGACATGTCTCTTGGGTCTCTCTCGCTCAGTCGTCTTCGTTGTCGCCGAAGTCGGGGCGGACGTCCCGGGCGGCCATGATCTCGTCGTTGGAGGTGCCGGCGGCGACCATCGGCCACACCATCGCGTCCTCGTGGACGATGAAGTCCACGACGACCGGGCGGTCGTTGATCGAGTTCGCCTCTTCGATGACCTTGTCGAGGTCCTCCGGCGACTCGCAGCGGATCGCGTAGCAGCCCATGGCCTCCGACAGCTTCACGAAGTCGGGGACGCGGGTGCCGGCGCTCGGCTCCTTGCCGCTGGCCCCGGGGCCCGAGTGCAGCACGGTGTTGGAGTAGCGCTGGTTGTAGAAGAGGGTCTGCCACTGGCGGACCATCCCGAGGGCGCCGTTGTTGATGATGGCGACCTTGATCGGGATGTTGTTCAGGGCGCAGGTGGTGAGCTCCTGATTGGTCATCTGGAAGCAGCCGTCGCCGTCGATCGCCCAGACGGTCTGTCCGGGCGCGCCGGCCTTGGCACCCATCGCGGCCGGGACCGCGTAGCCCATCGTTCCCGCGCCGCCGGAGTTCAGCCAGGTCGCCGGGTTCTCGTACTGGACGTAGTGGGCGGCCCACATCTGGTGCTGGCCGACGCCCGCCGCGAAGATCGTGCCCGCCGGGGCGAGTTGGCCGATGCGTTCGATGACCTGCTGCGGCGAGAGGGATCCGTCCGCGGGCTGGTCGTAGCCCAGCGGATAGTTCTCGCGCCAGCGGTTGAGGTCCTTCCACCAAGCGCTGTAGTCGCCCCGGTGGCCTTCGCTGTGCTCCTTCTGCACGGCCTGGACCAGGTCCGCGATGACCTCGCGGGCATCACCGACGATCGGCACGTCCGCGGCGCGGTTCTTGCCGATCTCGGCCGGGTCGACGTCGGCGTGGACGATCTTGGCGTACGGGGCGAAGCTGTCCAGCTTGCCGGTGACGCGGTCGTCGAAGCGGGCTCCGAGGGCGACGATCAGGTCGGCCTTCTGCAGCGCGGTGACGGCGGTGACCGCACCGTGCATGCCCGGCATTCCCACGTGCAGCTCGTGACTGTCGGGGAATGCGCCGAGCGCCATCAGGGTGGTGGTGACGGGCGCTCCGGTGAGTTCGGCGAGGACCTTCAGCTCGGCGGTGGCCTTGGCCTTCAGGACGCCGCCGCCGACGTACAGGACCGGCCGCTGCGCGGCGGTGATCAGCTTGGCGGCCTCGCGGATCTGTTTGGCGTGCGGCTTGGTCACCGGGCGGTAGCCGGGCAGGTCCATGACCGGGGGCCAGGAGAAGGTCGTCTGCGCCTGGAGGGCGTCCTTGGCGATGTCGACCAGGACCGGGCCGGGCCGGCCGGTGGAGGCGATGTGGAAGGCCTGCGCGATCACCCGGGGGATGTCCTCGGCCTTGGTGACCAGGAAGTTGTGCTTGGTGATCGGCATCGTGATGCCGACGATGTCCGCCTCCTGGAAGGCGTCCGTGCCGATCGCCTTGGAAGCCACCTGCCCGGTGATCGCCACGAGCGGCACCGAGTCCATGTGGGCGTCCGCGATCGGCGTCACCAGGTTCGTGGCACCGGGACCGGAGGTCGCCATGCAGACGCCGACCTTGCCGGTGGCCTGCGCGTAACCGGTGGCCGCGTGTCCTGCGCCCTGCTCATGGCGGACCAGGACGTGGCGCACCCGGGTGGAGTCCATCAGCGGGTCGTACGCGGGAAGGATCGCACCGCCGGGAATGCCGAATACCGTGTCGGCCCCGACCTCCTCGAGAGAGCGGATGAGGGACTGCGCACCCGTGACGTGCTCGGGGGCGGACTGTCCTCCGGATCGGGGCCGCGGCTGCGGGTGATGGGCCCCGGTGGCCTGCTCGGTCATCGGCATTCTCTTCTCGATGCTGAGGGTTTTTGCGAAGTTTGTGCGGTTTTCGGCTGCCGCACAGGAGGTGTCTGTGCAACAAAAAACCCCTCGTGCCATAAGGCAAGCGAGGGGAGCGCGCCGGGTGGGGTCGCTGGGAGTTCCGGGTCCGTCCGGAGGTCACCAGCGTCAGCCGACGCGCTTTCCAAGTACGAGAATTCGGGTGCGCATGGCACTGACCCTCCCCCCGGCACGCACCTACTGTCAAGTGGGTGGGACGGGAGTCTCATTATGTGAGCGGAGGGCCGTGCCGCATCCGAGAACCGACACCACGCCTGTGGTGTACACCCCCGCGCCGCCGCCCGCGAACGCGGGCTCGGCCGGGCCGTGCGGCGCCGGGCAGTGGCCGGAACTCAGCGCCCGGCGCAGCCGGTGCTCGTCCAGCGGACCCGAGAACGCCATGCCCTGCCCGTGGGTGCAGCCCATCGCGCGCAGCGCCACGACCTGCTCCGGCAGGTCCACGCCGTCCGCCACGGACTGCAGCCCGAGATCCCCGGCGATCCTCAGCAGCCCACTGGTGATCTTGTGCAGCCGCGCGGACTCGACGACACCTTCGACCAGGCCGTGGTCGAGTCTCAGCACGTCGACCGGGAGTCGCCTGAGGGCCGTGATGGCCGCGTATCCGCTTCCGAAGCCGTCCAGAGCGATCCGGACCCCGAGCCTGCGCAACGCGCTCAGTCGACGCTCCAGCTCGTCCAGGGGGACCCGGGGGTCGATGTCGGCCAGCTCGATCACCAGGGAGCCGGACGGCAGTCCGTGCCGGGTCAGCAGAGCCTCGGTCGAGCCGAGCGGCATCGAGCGGTCCAGCAGCCGGCGCGCGCCCATCCGGACCGCCACCGGTACGGACAGGCCGGCCGCCGCCCGCTCGGCCGCCCGCTCGACGGCCTCCTCCAGCATCCAGCGCCCCAGCTCGGCGGTCTTGTCGCTGTCCTCGGCCACCCGCAGGAACTCGGCGGGCGTGAACAGCACGCCCTGGGAGGAGCGCCAGCGCGCCTGGGCGGAGACCGAGGTGATCCGGCCGTCCTCCAGGCACACCACCGGCTGGTGCAGCAGCGTGAACTCGCCGTCGTGCAGCGCCGCCCGCAGACGCGTGGCCAGCTCGGCCTTCCGTACGACGTCCTGCTGCATCTGTGGGGCGTACAACTCGACTCGGCCCTTGCCCCCCGCCTTGGCGCGGTACATCGCGAGGTCCGCGTTGCGCAGCAGTTCGCCCGCGCCGAGGCCCGGTTCGGCGAAGGCGACGCCGATGGACGCGTTGACCCGGACATCGTTGCCGTCGATGAGGAACGGCTGCGAGAGCTTGGTCCGGAGGCGGTCGGCGAGCTCCAGGATGTGACGTTCGCGGGCGGGGCGGTCACGGGTGCCGTCGCCGACGATCAGGGCCGCGAACTCGTCGCCGCCGAGCCGGGACGCGGTGTCCCCGTGCCGGACGGCGTCCTGGAGCCTGCGGGCGGCCTGGACCAGCAGCTCGTCGCCGGCCTGGTGCCCGATCGTGTCGTTGACGGCCTTGAAGCCGTCCAGGTCGATGAAGAGCACGGCCGTGCCGCGCAATGCGGCGCCCCGGTCCGAGGCGCGGCGGCCGGACAGGGCCTGCTGGACGCGCCGGGTGAACAGGGCGCGGTTGGGCAGGTCGGTCAGCGGGTCGTGCTCGGCGTTGTGCTGGAGCTGCGCCTGCAGTCGGACCCTCTCGGTCACGTCCCGGCTGTTGAAGATGAGGCCGCCGTGGTGACGGTTGACCGTGGACTCGACATTGAGCCAACCGCCCTCGCCGGACCGGAAGCGGCATTCGATGCGCGTGGTGGGCTCCTCCAGGGGGCTGGCGGCGAGGAAGCGGCGCACCTCGTGCACCACGCAGCCCAGGTCCTCCGGGTGGATGAGTCCGGCCAGTTCCGTGCCGACGAGCTCCTCCGCGGGGCACCCGTACACTCCGGCGGCGGCCGGGGAGACGTAACGCAGGATGCCGTTGGGTGCGGCGATCATGATGACGTCGCTGGAGCCCTGCACCAGAGAACGGAAGTGGTTCTCCTGCTGCGCCAGTTCCTGGGTGAGGGTGATGTTGTCGAGCAGCATGATGCCCTGGCGCACCACGAGAGCGAGCACCACCGTGCCGCCGGTGAGCAGCACCACGCGGTCGACGCTGCGGCCGTTGAGGACGTTGTAGAGGATCCCCAGGGTGCAGACGGCGGCGGCGAGGTAGGGCGTGAGGGCGGCCAGGGAGCCGGCGATGGGCCGGGCGGTCGGGTACCGGCTGGGATCATCTCCCTGCGCGGGGGGATGGTGGTTCGGGCCGGGACGCTGTCCGGGCAGGTGCTCGCGCACCACGCGGGTGCCCCCGGGCGGGGGTGGACGGTCGGCGTCGGCCCCGGACTCCGACGCGGCCCAGGGGGCGTACGCGAGCAGCAGCGAGCCGGCGAACCAGCCGGCGTCGAGCAGCTGTCCGGAGCGGTACGTGTGGTGCAGCAATGGCGAGGTGAACAGGGCGTCGCACATCACGGTCAGGGCGAGCGCCCCGATCGCGGTGTTGACCGCCGTCCGGTTCACCGCCGAGCGCCTGAAGTGCAGGGCGAGCACCATGCTGACCAGGGCGATGTCCAGCAGCGGATAGGCGAGCGAGAGCGCGGCGTGCGAAACGCTCGACCCCTCGACCCTGGCCGCCTGCGCGAGGGCCAGGCTCCAGGAGAGCGTGAGCAGGGAGCCGCCGATCAGCCAGGCGTCCAGGCCGAGACAGACCCAACCTGCCTTCGTCACCGGCCGCTTGGCGAGCACCAGCAGTCCCACGATGGCGGGTGGCGCGAAGCACAGGAAGAACAGGTCGGCGTAGCTGGGGCTGGGCACCTCGATACCGAGGACGACCTCGTACCACCCCCACACCAGGTTGCCCAGGGCCGCCATCGTCGACGAGAGGGCGAACAGCATCCACGCGGGGCGAAAGCGGATCCGGCGGCTTCGGGCGTAGAGGAAGCAGGAGACGGCCCCGGCGCCCGCCGCGGCACTGAGCCCGAAGTCACCCATGATCAGGGCGGCTTCGCGCGAGCCCCAGCCGAGCGCGGAACCCAGGGCGTATCCGGCGCACACCAGGGCCAGCACGAGTTGGCGGACCATGCTCGATCCGCTGCCCGAAGCCGGTGGGCGGGTGGTCGACGGGCCGGTTACGCGCCGGACCCGCGGCGCCGAGTCGAGGGTGGTCGTGGAGGACGGGGGCGAACTCACCGGGCCCTCCCGGTCCGCGCCGCCCTGAGGTCCCTCGGGTCCCGGTGCGCTGGGTGCGCGTGCCTACTGCGGCTGCCGTACCCGCGGTGGTGGCTGTGATGCTGATGGCCGGGGGGTCCGGCATGCCCGTCGTGGTGGCTGCCGTGGTGACCGCGTCCATGCGCGGCCGTGTTCCAGGGTCGTCGCCGGCGGCCTCGCCGCGTCGGATCGTTCGTCCATAGGCCGTGCATCGCCCGTCGCCCCCCTCACATTCTGCAATGTCCATCCCCGGCGCCGAATGGCTCTCGGCGCAGCCCCTGTCGGGACGATACACCAGTATCGTCACTCAGGGACATAGTTCCTCTACGCTCCGTGACGACCAGCGGCGATGCGGGCACGGACCGCGTCCGGAAGGTTGCGGAGGGTGCCGGAAACGGATTGTGCGCCCGTTGCGCCCGTCGCGCGGATCGCGCGCGTGGGGCTCAAGCCGTGGGCGTCAGGCGCCGGTTGCGCCCGTCGTGAGGATCACGTTGCGCAGCGGCTCCTGGTTCACGAATCGGTTCAACTGGTCCACGAGGAGCCGCTTGGCGCGCGGCAGGAACGCGGACGTGGGTCCGCCGACGTGGGGGCTGATGAGCACGCCGGGCGCGTGCCACAGGGGGTGGCCCGGGGGCAGCGGCTCGGGGTCGGTGACGTCGAGGGCGGCGGTGAGGCGGCCGCTCTCGAGCTCGGCGAGCAGTGCCTTGGTGTCGACGACGGGGCCGCGGGCCACGTTGACCAGCAGCGCGCCGTCCTTCATACGGGCCAGGAAGTCGGCGTTCACCAGGTGGCGGGTGGTCTCGCTGAGCGGTGTGGACAGGATCACGACGTCCGCCTCCGGCAGCAGGGAGGGGAGTTCGGTGAGTGGGTGCACGGGTCCGCGCGCCGTGGTGCGCCCGGAGCGCGCGACGCGCGCCACACGCGCCACCTCGAACGGAACGAGCCGGTCCTCGATCGCTGATCCGATCGAGCCGTATCCCACGACCAGGACGTTCCGGTCCGCCAGCGCGGGCCGGAACCCGCCGCGCCACTCCCCCCGGTCCTGGGCGCGGACGAAGCCCGGTACGCCGCGCAGCGATGCGAGGACCAGCGTGAGCGCTAGTTCGGCCGTGCTCGCCTCGTGCACCCCGCGGGCATTGCACAGCCGCACGCCGGGGCGCAGGTGCTTGAGGCCCGGCTCGACGGCGTCGGTGCCCGCCGACAAGGTCTGCACGACCTGCACCGAGCTCAGCCGCGGCATCGGTCGCAGCACGACCTCTACGGGCTTCATGTAGGGGACCACGTAGTAGACGCAGTCGGCGGGGTCGGCGGGAAAGTCCTCCTCCCCGTTCCAGAAGCGGTAGTTCAGGCCCTCGGGGATTCCCTCGATCTCCTCCGGCGGAACGGGGAGCCACACATCAGCAGCAGTCATGGTCAGGAGGCTATGTCAGGGACGCGGCAGCGCAGAGGTTAGGTTGGGGGCCAGGAGAGGGAGGGTCACGAGCAGGTGGAGCGCAGGACGATCGGCGCGGCGGCGCTCGCGGTGGGAGCCGTCGGACTCGGGTGCATGCCGATGAGCTGGGCGTACAGCGGGTCACGGCAGCGCGGCGAGGAGTCGATCAGGGCCGTGCACCGGGCGCTGGACCTGGGCTCGACGCTCCTGGACACGGCCGACATGTACGGCCCGTTCACCAACGAGCTGCTGATCGGGCGGGCGCTGAAGGAACGGCGCCAGGACGCCTTCGTGTCGACCAAGGTCGGCCTGCTGGTGGGCGAGCAGCACATCGTGGCCAACGGCCGCCCGGGCTATGTGCGACGGGCCTGCGACGCCTCCCTGCGCCGACTGCAGACCGACGTCATCGACCTCTACCAGCTGCACCGGGCGGACCCCGAGGTTCCGGTCGAGGAGACCTGGGGTGCGATGGCGGAGCTCGTGCGGGCCGGAAAGGTGCGGTCGTTGGGGCTGTGCGCGATGGGTCCGCGAGGTGGCCGCCGGTCCGAGGGCGCACTGCACGACACGACGATCCGGCAGCTGCGGAGGGTCCAGCAGGTCTTCCCGGTGAGCGCGGTGCAGGCGGAGCTGTCGGTGTGGTCGCCGGAGGCCGCGTGGTCGCTGCTGCCGTGGTGCGAGGCCCGCGGCATCGGTTTCCTGGCCGCGATGCCGCTCGGCAACGGCTTCCTGACCGGCACGCTCACGCCGGGCGAGGGCTTCGAACGGGACGACCTGCGGGCCCGCCACCCCCGCTTCACCGCGGAGATGATGGCCGCCAACCAGCCGATCGTGGCCGGTCTGCGCCGGGTGGCCCGCCGCCACGGCGCGGACGTCACTCCGGCTCAGGTGGCCCTGGCCTGGGTCCTCGCCCAGGCCAGGCATGTGGTCCCGGTGCCCGGCGCCAAGCAGGAGCGCTGGGTGACGGACAACGCACGGGCGGCGACCCTGCGCCTGACCGCCCAGGACCTGGCGGAAGTGGCGGAGCTCCCACGGGCACAGGGATCCTGGGACTAGGAATCGGGAACCTGTGAGGCGCGAGCGGTGTATGACAAGTAGAACCTGCCGCGAGACCGCCCGTCGAAGGGACCAGAATCGTGCAACACCGAGCTGTACCGGCCGCGTTGGCCGCGGCCGCCCTCCTGCTGACGGCGGGATGCTCGTCCGACGGCGGAGGCGGCGGACCGTCGTCCGGCGCCGGCAGCCCCACACCGAGTCGTACGGCTTCGGGGTCGTCGGCCTCCCGGGAACCCGCTGAGCAGGCACCCCCCGCCAAGGGTTCGGTGAAGGTGGTGCGCACCGTCACGGAAGGCCTCGACAGCCCCTGGGGCCTGGCCCCCCTCCCGGACGGCGACCTGCTCGTCTCGTCCCGCGACGAGGGCACGATCACCCGGATCGACGGGCAGTCGGGCAAGAAGACCGATCTGGGCGAGGTGCCGGGGGTCTCCCCGGCGGGTGAGGGCGGCCTGCTCGGCATCGCGATCTCCCCGGACTACGCCTCGGACCACATGGTCTACGCCTACTTCACCTCGGCCTCGGACAATCGCGTCGTCCGCATGCTGTACGACGAGAAGAAGCCCTCCGGCGAGCAACTGGGCGCGCCCGACACGATCTTCAAGGGCATCCCCAAGGGCGTGATCCACAACGGCGGCCGGATCGCCTTCGGCCCGGACCGGATGCTGTACGCGGGCACCGGCGAGAGCGGGGACACCGGCCTGTCCCAGGACACCAAGTCGCTGGGCGGCAAGATCCTCCGGCTGACCCCGGAGGGCGAACCGGCGCCGGGCAACCCCTTCCCGGGCTCCCCCGTGTACTCGTACGGCCACCGCAATGTGCAGGGTCTGGCCTGGGATTCCAAGCAGCGCCTGTTCGCCTCGGAGTTCGGCCAGGACACCTGGGACGAACTGAACGCGATCAAGCCGGGCGGGAACTACGGCTGGCCGGACGCGGAGGGCAGGTCGGACAGCTCCGAGTACCAGAACCCGGTGGCCCAGTGGCGCACGGACGACGCCTCCCCGAGCGGCATCGCCTACGCCGAGGGTTCCGTCTGGATGGCCGGCCTGAAGGGCCAGCGTCTGTGGCGCATCCCCCTCAAGGGCACGGCGGCCTCGGCCGGCCCTCAGGCCTTCCTCCAGGGCGAGTACGGCCGGCTGCGCACGGTGGTATCGGCAGGCGGCGACAAGCTGTGGCTGGTGACCAGCAACACGGACGGCCGCGGGGACCCGAAGGACGGGGACGACCGGATCCTGGAGATACAGGTGCGTTGAGGGCCTGCCCCGGCCCCGGCGCTCACTCCCGCGAGGAGGGCTCCTCGTCCGGCTTCGGCGGTCGTACGACGACCTTCCCGGACGTGAGGTCTATGGGCCCGTGCCCGGGATCGCCGTCTCCGACGTCCTCCCGGGTGAGTTCCAGCCGGTTCTGCTCGTCGCGGGTGTGCTTGCGGCCCGGTGCGAACAGTTCCTCGAACATGTTGAACACGGCGCCTCCATGCCAGTCACTTGCAGCCTACGCCTCAGCCGGAGGTCGGCACATGGGAGACATCGGCCGCGAACAGTCCCAGACGATGTGCCACCGCCGCCGCCTCGCCCCGGCCCGAGACGCCGAGCTTGCCCAGGATGTTCGAGACGTGGACGCTGGCCGTCTTCGGGGAGATGAACAGCGCCTCGGCTATCTGGCGATTGGTGCGGCCGGCGGAGACCAGGCGCAGGACGTCGCGTTCCCGGCCGGTGAGGCCGAGGGCGCGGGCCGGGTCTTCCGGGGTGCCGTCATCGGCCCCGCCGTCGGTGGCGGTCCGGCCGCCGTTCAGGGGGCGGGCGCCGGTGAGGCTAAGGCGGGCGCGCTGGGCCAGGCGGGCGGTGGATGCGGCAAGGGGACGCGCGCCGAGGTGTTCGGCGGCTGCGTGGGCCAGGCGCAAGAGTTCCGTGGCGCGGTCCCGGTCGTCGTCGCTCTCCCCCGACAGCAGGAGGACCTCGGCCAGGCGGTGCCGGACGCGGGCGAGATCGTAGGGGCGCTCCAGGGCCTCGAAGGCGGTGACGACCTGCGCCCAGGTGTCCGCTCGGGCGGCGCCCTCTGCTCGTAGCAGCTCGGCGTGGACCCAGCGTTCGTAGGCCTGCCATACCGGGACATGGGTGGTCAGGGGCTTGGCTGTGGCGCGGATGCGTTCGACGATCTCGGGGCGGCCGGGTGCGACGGTGGGCAGGTCGCGCGCGTCGGCTTCCGCGGCGGCCGAGGCGAGCAGCATCCGCCAGACGTAGCGCTGGGTGCCGGGCGGGAAGCCGGCGTCCAGGGCGCGCGCGAGTTCGGCGCGGGCGTCGAGGAGGCGGCCCTCGGCGGCGGCGATACCGATCGCGACACGCACGAGGGGGAGTTCGTTCTGCGGGGCGCGGTGGTTCCCGAAGTGGGCGCGGGCGGCGGTCAGATGGCTGGCGGCGGCGGTCAGGTCCCCTCGGTCGAGGGCGAGTTCGGCGCGGAGAGTGGCGTGGAAGCCGCGGGGCTTGGCGCTCTGGCCGACGTGTTCGGCCTTGGTGCCCGCTTCGGCGGCCTGGTCCCAGCGGCCCAGGGAGTAGAGGGTCTCGGTGAGGTTGCCCCAGATCCAGGCCTCGGCGTCCAGCAGGCCGAACTTCTGGGCGTGGGCGAGTCCCTCCTCCAGGACCGGCACGGCCTCCTTGGAGCGGCCGACGGATTCGAGGGCGTCGGGCAGGTTCACATAGGCACGGCCGGCGATGGTGGAGATGCCGTACTCCACCGTTCGGTCCTTGACCTCGGACATCTCGGCGAGACCCGCCGCCACGTCACCGGCCTCGACCATGAGGCCGCCGAGCGTGAGGCGGGCGTTCATCTCGGTGTCGCGGACGCCGAGCATCCGCGCGTACTCCACCGCGCGTTCGGCGGCCGTGAAGGCGTCGGGGCCGGGGGCGTGCACCATGGACCAGTTGGCCACGCTGGCGAGGACCTCGGCGTGCACCTCCGAGGGCGGCAGCCCGCGTACGAGGTCCTGGGCGGTGGCCAGTTCGGCCCAGCCGTCGCCGCGGGACTGCGCCTGGACAAGGCGGGAGCGCTGGGTCCAGAACCAGGCGGCGCGCAGCGGGTCGCCCTCGTCGCCCAGCAGTCGCAGCGCCCGCTTGATGATCTTCAGGGCGCGTTCGCGTTCCCCGCACAGCCGTCCGGCGACGGCTGCCTCGGCCATCAGGTCGAGGTAGCGGAGCGGAGTGGTCGCGGGGTCGCAACCGCAGGGCGGATAGACCTCGGTGTAGTCGACGGGGCGCAGTCGCGCGCGGACGTCCTCGGGCGCGGTGTCCCACAGTTCCATCGCGCGTTCCAGCAGCCCCAGTTGTTCGGAGTAGGCGTGCCGGCGGCGGGCGGTGACGGAGGCGGCCAGGACGGCGGGCAGGGCCTTGGCGGCGTCGTGGGCGTGGTACCAGTAGCTGGCCAGGCGCATCACGCGTTCGCCGGCCGGGACGAGCGTGGGGTCGGCCTCCAGGGCTTCGGCGTAGCGGCGGTTGAGGCGGGAGCGTTCGCCGGGCAGCAGGTCGTCGCTGACGGCCTCGCGGACCAGCGAGTGGCGGAAGCGGTAGCCGTCGCCACCGGGCGCGGCGAGCAGGATGTTGGCCCCCACGGCGGCCCGCAGGGCCTCGATGAGGTCGTCCTCGGCGAACCGGGCGACGGCGGCGAGCAGCCGGTACTCGACGGTGGAGCCGCCCTCGGCGACGATCCGGGCGACCCGCTGGGCGCTCTCCGGGAGCCCCTCGACGCGCACCAGAAGCAGGTCCCGCAGGGAGTCGGTGAGGCCGGTGCAGGAGCCCTCGTGGGCGGCGACGGCGAGTTCCTCGACGAAGAAGGCGTTGCCGTCGGAGCGTTCGAAGATGTCGTCGGCCTGGATCGGGTCGGGTTCGGAGGCGAGGATGCCCGCGATCTGGCGGCCGACCTCGGCACGGTTGAAGCGGCCGAGTTCGATACGGCGGACGGTGCGCAGCCGGTCGAGTTCGGCAAGGAGGGGGCGCAGTGGGTGGCGGCGGTGGATGTCGTCGGCGCGGTAGGTGGCGAGGACGACGAGGCGGCCGGTGCGCAGAGTGCGGAAGAGGTAGGCGAGGAGGTGGCGGGTGGAAGCGTCGGCCCAGTGCAGGTCCTCCAGGACGACGACGACCGTGCGGTCGGCGGCGACGCGTTCCAGCAGCCGGGCGGTGAGTTCGAAGAGGCGGGCCATGCCCTCCTCGTCGTGCCGTCCGGGGCCCGTCTCGCCGAGTTCGGGCAGCAGCCGGGCCAGTTCCTCCTCCTGGCCGGCGGCCGCGGCCGCGAGTTCGTCCGGCAGTTCGCGGCGCAGGGCACGCAGGGCGGTGGAGAAGGGGGCGAACGGCAGGCCGTCGGCGCCGATCTCGACACAGCCGCCGAGTGCGACGACGGCACCCCGGCGGCAGGCGGCGGTGGCGAACTCCTCGACCAGGCGCGTCTTGCCGACCCCGGCCTCGCCGCCGAGGAGTAACGCCTGCGGCTCGCCCGCGGCGGCACGGGCGAGCGCGTCGTTCAATGTGTCCAGTTCATCGGCGCGGCCGACGAACACGGGACTGACGGACCTGGTCTCCACGGGCCCGAGCATCGCACGCGGGTCTGACAGAGCGGCACCTGTTTTCGACAGATGCGTCAGTGCGACGCGGGCTGTCGCCAGGGCCGACGGCTCGGCACCCGTCCTCGGCAGGTCCGACGGTCCGGTGCCCGGCGTTGGCAGATCCGGCGACCCGGCACCCGTACTGGGCAGAACCTCGACGGCCTCGGCGCGCACGGGGACGGGCGGCGTCATACGGTCGCCCGGCCCCGTCGCCGTCCCCGTCCCCGTCCCCGTCGCCGTCGCCGTCCCCATCCCCGTCGCCGTCCCCGTCCCCGCGCTCACGCGGTGCGGACGAACCGGTGCCGGCGTGGGCGGCCGGTATGCGGATCGCTCTCGGCGGTGCGTCGGGCCGCTTCGCGGCGGGCGGCGCGCTTGCCGAGGACGGCCCGGCGGGCCAGCCGGTCCTGCTCGGCCCGGCGGATCAGTTCGGCGGAACGAAATTGGTGGATCTCGTACTCGTACATGGTGTGTCCCTCGAGAAGGTCGGTTTCGGCTTCGCTCGTTGCGATGCCTCAACCTTCGTCTCCCAGGGGGGTGTGCCACATCGGGAGAGTTCCGCATCTTCGGGGGCGCCCGGGGCCTTAGACGTGCGTGAGGGGCCTCAGAAGCTCCGTAAGGTGCTTACGGATGCCCTAAGGCCCCTCAGGACCTGCGGTGATTCAGCCGGCGGACGGCACGGACGGCAGCGCGAGCAGGACGTCGGTGTACTTCAGGACGGCCAGGAGCAGGCCGATGACGCCGAGGGCGACACCGCCCCAGGAGACCGACTTGATCCACACGGCCTGCGGCTTGCCGGGGGCGCCGAACGCGGGACGGGCGAGCACCACGACACCGACGACCAGCGCGAGCAGCGCGAAGACGCCGCCCCACAGCGCGGTGGCATGCCAGGCGTCGCCGTAGCCGTCCTTGAGCAGCTTGCTGATGTCGGAGGAGTTGGTGGACTGTGCGCCCATCTGTCCGACGAGCGACTGGCGCGCGGCCGCGATCGTGCCGACCCAGCTGCCGGTCAGCGAGACGACGCCGAGCGCGGCGGAGACGACCGCACCCGCACCCTGGCCGACACCCGCGGGGCGCTCGTCCTCGATCTTCCCCGCAGCGAGATCCTCGACATCCGCGTCCCGGGCGTCCGCGTCCCCGGCCGCCCTGTCGACGCCTGCTTCTGCTTCGGACTCCGTCACCTCGTCGGCCTTGGTGACGTTCACCTTCTCCTCGTCGGTCGTGGTCTCGGCACCCGTGGTGGTGCCGGTCTCGTCAGCTGTCTTGGTTCCCATGGTGCGCACCGTACGGATCCTGTCTGAGAAGTTTCTTAATGATCGCTGTGTGCGCCACGCGCGCATGCTGCGCGCCACTCGGGGGCGAGGATGGACCACACCTCGAGATCGAGTCGTGCGCCGTGGTGCGGGTAGCTCGACCGCCGCACCCCTTCCCGGGACATGCCCAGGCGCCGGGCCACGTTCAGGCTGGGGAGGTTGTCCACGGCGGCGATCCACTCGACCCGGTGCATGCCGCGCCGCTCGATCGCGAAGTCGAGGAGCACCCGCATCGCCCGGGTGACCAGACCGTGTCCGGTGCCGGCGGGTTCCAGCCAGCAGCCGACCTCGCAGTTGCCGTTCTCCGCGTCGAAGTTCAGGAAGAGCACCCCGCCGACGAGCTTCCCCTCCAGCCACAGGCCGTGCAGGGAGGCGCTGTCGGCGGCGCGCAGGTCGGCGTACCGCTGGAGCATGTCGCGGGCGCCGTCCAGGTCGGTGGCCTTCTCGCCGAACGGAATGAAACGGTTGATGAACTCGCGCCCCCGGTCCAGGTGGGCCAGGAACTCCTCGGCGTGCCAAGGCTCCAGGGGACGCAGTTCGGCTCCGTCGTCACCCAGGGATATCGCGTACATCCCGCCGCTGCCCCTTCGCCAGTACGTCCGCCGCCTCGGCGTCCGTCGCAGCGGCCAGCCTCTCATGGGCGGTGCGGCATTCGGGCGGCTCGATGCTGAGGCGGGGCATACGGCGGTCCAGCCAGCGCGGCAGCCACCAGTTGGCGCCGCCGAGCAGATGCATCAGGGCGGGCACCAGCAGCGTGCGCAGGACGAAGGCGTCGAGGGCGACGGCTGCGGCGAGCGCGATGCCGAACATGGCGATCACACGGTCGCCGCTGAGCACGAAGGCGAGGAAGACGGAGATCATGATGACCGCGGCGGAGTTGATCACCCGGCTGGTCTCGGCGAGGCCGACGCGGACGGCCCGCCGGTTGTCGCCGGTCTCCAGCCACTCCTCGTACATCCGGCTGACCAGGAACACCTGGTAGTCCATGGAGAGCCCGAAGAGGACCGACACCATGATCACGGGGAGGAAGGGTTCGATCGGGCCCGCGCGCCCCAGGCCCAGCAGTTCGCTGCCCCAGCCCCACTGGAAGATCGCGACGACGACACCGAAGGCGGCGGCGACCGCGGCCACGTTCATCGCGGCGGCCTTCAGCGGGATGCCGACGGACCGGAAGGCGAACAGGAGCAGCAGACAGCCGAGCCCGATGACGACGCCGACGAACAGGGGCAGCTTGCCGACGATGACGTCGGCGAAGTCGTCGTAGCCCGCGGTCACGCCGCCGACCTGGACGTCGAGGGAGGTGCCCGTCTCGGCGCGCGGCAGCACCTCGGTGCGCAGCCGGTCGACGAGGTCACTGGTGCTCTTCGACTGCGGGGACGACTCCGGGATGACCGTGAGGTAGCCGGTGTCGCCGCCGGTGTCGTACGTCACCGGCGTCACCGACCCGACGCCCTCGGTGTTGCGGAGGGTGGCGTCGAGGTTGTCCAGGGCGAGCTTGTCCTCGGCCCCGTCGACGTGCGTGACCAGGGTGAGGGGCCCGTTCACGCCGGGTCCGAACCCCTCCGCGAGGAGGTCGTAGGCCTGTCGGGTGGTCGACGCCCGCGGGTTGTTTCCCTGGTCGGAGGTGCCCAGGTGGAGGGCGAAGGTGGGCAGCGCGAGGAGGGTGATGACGCCCAGGGCGAGGCCGCCGAGCAGTTTGGGGTGGCGCTCCACGAACGCCGACCAGCGGGCGGCGAACCCCGTCGGCAGTTCGGGCTGCGGCCCGTGCTCCACGAGGTGGCGCCGCTCGCGTCGGCTGAGGGCGCGCGGGCCGATGAGGGACAGCAGGGCGGGCAGCAGGGTCACGGAGGCCGCGACGGTCAGGACGACGGTCAGTGAGGCGGCTATCGCGACGCCGTTGAGGAAGCCGAGCCGGAGGATCAGCATCCCCAGCAGCGCGATGCAAACGGTGGCACCCGCGAAGACGACCGCCCGTCCGGTGGTGGCGACCGCGTTGGTGACCGCCTCGGTGACGGACAGCCCCCGTTTCAGACCGCGCCGGTGTCTGGTGACGATGAACAGCGCGTAGTCGATGCCGACGCCGAGCCCGATCAGCATGCCGAGCATGGGCGCGAAGTCGGCGACGGTCATGACGTGTCCGAGCAGCTCGATCCCGGCGTACGCGGCGCCGACACTCACCAGCGCGGTGGCGATGGGCAGCAGCGAGGCGGCGAGCGAGCCGAAGGCGAGGAACAGCACCACCGCGGCGACGACCACGCCGACCACCTCGGCGAGATGCCCGCCGGACGACTCGGTGAGCCCGATGGCGGTGCCGCCGAGCTCCACCCGCAGCCCGCCGGTCTCGGCGTCCTCCGCCGCCCGCACCACGGCCCGCGCCTCGGACACGTCGATGTTCTCGGCCGGGTCGTCGAAGGTGACCGTGGCGTACGCGGTGTGCCCGTCCGCGCTGATCCGGCCGCCGCCCTGTCCGTCGTAGGGGCCGGAGACGGCGGCGACCCCGGGCACGGCCTCGATCCGGTCGAGGGCGCGGGTCATGGTCTGTTCGACGGCGGCGGCGCGGACGGTGCCGGACGTGGTGTGCCAGACGACGGTGTCGCTGTCACCGCCGAGACCCGGGAAGCCGTCCTGGAGCAGCTGGGTGGCGCGGCCCGACTCGGTGCCGGGGACCTGGTAGTCGTTCGAGTAGGCGGAGCCGGTGACGACGGCGGCCGTACCCAGCGAGCCGAGCGTGAGGAGCCACAGCAGGACGACGACAAGACGTCGTCGTACACACCAGCGTGCGAGGGCTGCCACGAACGTGCTCCCGGGGGGCTGTATGGATCTTTGACCGGGAAAAGACGTTCATGACACTCGATGATGTGAACAGCCCGCAAAGAACGCATGAGCAATGTGACGACCACTCTCGCAGCAGAAAGTGATCGTTTATGGCGTTCGTGCGCTTATTCACAAGAATAGGATTTAGATCACAGGACAGTAACGGCCACTCTGTCACATCAGTCGAACTGATCGCCCAGCGCCATCACCATCACACCGGCGACCAACAGCCACAGGGCCCTTCGCGTACGTCCCCGGGAGCCGAGGACCGACGCCAGCGCGCACACGGCGGCGCCGACGGCATAGGCGGCGGGGACGAGCGTCGGCACGGAGCCCGTGAGGCGGAGCAGCGACGCTGCCAGGCCCGCGAGGGCGAGCAGAGCCCCGGTCCCGGCCGCCGCCCAGCGAGCCCGCCGCGCGTCCTCCACCGGGTCCGCGAAGTCCTCCGTCATGCCCTCAGGGGGCTCGGAGGTCCCGGAATCACCGCGTCCGCTCATGGCGGGCGAGGGTAGCGCCTCCGGCCGAGAAACGGGGTGCGCCGTGACACGGCGCACTGCTAGCGTCCCGACGTCCGTCGTCTCCGGCACATCGCCGCCGACCGAAGCAGGTGCATTGTTTGAAGGTCCGACCGAGCTCCTACGCATCACATTCCCCTACGGAGGACTCAAGGAGCCCGTTCACCGATGTCCGACACCTCACCCGACATCACGACCTCGAACGACGACCTCACTAACCGACTGACCCACCCGCACTGGCCGCGCAGCAGCCGCTACGACGCCCGCTGGACCATCGAGAACCAGATGGGCCCGCACGCGCTGTGGCTGCTGGAGTGGCTTGCCCCCGCCCTCGGCCTGGACACGCTGCCCTCCGGCGCCCGGGTCCTCGACCTGGGCTGCGGGCGCGCGATGACCTCGGTCTTCCTCGCCAAGGAGTACGACGTCCAGGTCACCGCGGCCGACCTGTGGGTGAAGCCCGACGAGAACGCCGTACGCGTCGCCCAGGCGGGCGTCGCCGACCGGGTGCTGCCCGTGCACGCCGAGGCGCACGACCTGCCGTTCGCCGAGGGCAGCTTCGACGCGATCGTGTCGATCGACGCGTACCAGTACTTCGGTACCGACGACCTCTACTTGCCCACACTGACGTGGCTGTTGAAGCCCGGCGGGCGGATCGGAGTGGTCGTCCCCGCACTGCGGGAGGAGCCGGTGGACACCGAGCCGCCGGAGCATCTCACGCCGTGGTGGGAGCCCGACTTCTGGTGCTTCCACACCGCCGACTGGTGGCGGCGCCACTGGACGCGCAGCGGGGCCGTTGAGGTCGAGGCGGCCGACTGGCTGCCGGACGGCTGGAAGGACTGGCTGCTCTGGTGCGAGGTGGTCGCCGAGGAGAGTCCGGAGGAGTTCCACCGGCACATGGCCCGAGAGGTCGGCGAGATGGTGCGCGTCGACGAGGGCCGCGCGCTGGGCTTCGTACGGGCCGTCGGTCGCCGTCTGTGAGATGACACGACTCGGGGGGCTGTGTCAGTACGCCGACACAGCCCCCCGAGTCGCGTGCTTCAGCCCTCGCTGACGCCCAGCTTCTGAAGGATCAGCTCCTTGACACGGGCCGCGTCGGCCTGACCGCGCGTGGCCTTCATGACCGCGCCGACCAGGGCGCCCGCCGCGGCCACCTTGCCGCCGCGGATCTTGTCGGCGACGCCCGGGTTGCCGGCGATGGCCTCCTCGACGGCCGTGGTGAGCGCGCCCTCGTCGGAGACGACCTTCAGACCGCGCTTGTCGACGACCTCGTCCGGGGTGCCTTCGCCCGCGAGGACGCCCTCGATGACCTGGCGGGCCAGCTTGTCGTTCAGGTCGCCGGAGCTCACCAGCTCGGTGACCCGGGCGACCTGCGCCGGCGTGATCGCCAACTCGTCCAGCGCCTTGCCCGACTCGTTGGCGCTGCGGGCCAGTTCACCCATCCACCGCTTGCGGGCGGAGGCCGCGTCGGCACCGGCGTCGATGGTGGCGACGATCAGGTCCAGCGCGCCGGCGTTGAGGATCGACTGCATCTCGTTGGCGCTGACCCCCCACTCCTCGCGCAGCCGGTTGCGGCGGACCAGCGGCAACTCGGGCAGACCCGACCGGATCTCCTCGACCCACTCGCGCGAGGGGGCCACCGGTACCAGGTCCGGCTCCGGGAAGTACCGGTAGTCCTCGGCCTCCTCCTTCACGCGGCCCGAGGTCGTGGACCCGGTGTCCTCGTGGAAGTGCCGGGTCTCCTGGATGATCGTGCCGCCGCCGTTCAGCACGGCAGCGTGCCGCTGGATCTCGAAGCGGGCCGCACGCTCCACGGACCGCAGCGAGTTCACGTTCTTCGTCTCGGACCGGGTGCCGAACTTCTCGCGGCCGTGCGGGCGCAGCGACAGGTTCACGTCGCACCGCATCTGGCCCATCTCCATCCGGGCCTCGGAGACGCCGAGTGCCTTGATGACCTCGCGCAGCTCACGGACGTACGCCTTCGCCACCTCGGGAGCACGCTCGCCCGCGCCCTCGATCGGCTTGGTGACGATCTCGATGAGCGGGATGCCGGCACGGTTGTAGTCGAGGAGCGAGTGCGAGGCGCCGTGGATTCGGCCCGTCGCGCCACCGACGTGCATGGACTTGCCGGTGTCCTCCTCCATGTGGGCGCGCTCGATCTCCACCCGGAAGGTCTCGCCGTCCTCCAGCTGGACGTCGAGGTAGCCGTTGAAGGCGATCGGCTCGTCGTACTGGGAGGTCTGGAAGTTCTTCGGCATGTCCGGATAGAAGTAGTTCTTCCGGGCGAAGCGGCACCACTCGGCGATCTCGCAGTTCAGCGCGAGACCGATCCTGATCGCGGACTCGATGCCGATCGCGTTGACGACCGGGAGCGCGCCCGGCATGCCGAGGCAGGTCGGGCAGGTCTGCGAGTTGGGCTCGGCACCCAGCTCGGTCGAACACCCGCAGAACATCTTGGTCTTGGTGCCGAGTTCGACATGGACCTCGAGGCCCATGACGGGGTCGTACGACGCCAGCGCGTCCTCGTACGACACCAGGTCGGTCGTGGTGGTCACGGTGAAACTTCCCTCTCAGCCCAGCAGGACGTCGTCGTCGCCCAGCCGCTTCAGCTCGCGGTAGAGGATGGCGAGGCCGGTGACGATGGCGACGGCGGACACGGTGGCGTCGACCAGGACCAGCGTGTCCTTGTCGGCGCGGGCCTTCTTCAGCCGTTTGGCGACGCCGATCGCGCCGAACGCGGTCCCGGCGATGGACAGGTAGGTACCGGACTTGGACTTCTTGAAGCCCTTGGCCTTGGTCAGTGCGCTCACAGCGACGGAGCCTCCTCGATCAGCGGGTGACCCCACCTTTCCACGAAGGCGGCCTCGACGGCTGCGCCGACCTTGTAAAGGCGGTCGTCCTTCAGCGCGGGGGCGATGATCTGCAGCCCGACCGGGAGGTTGTCCTCCGGGGCGAGACCGCAGGGCAGCGACATGGCCGCGTTGCCCGCCAGGTTGGTCGGGATGGTGCACAGGTCGGCGAGGTACATCGCCATCGGGTCGTCGGCGCGCTCGCCGATCGGGAAGGCGGTGGTCGGTGTCGTCGGCGAGACGATGACGTCCACCTGCTCGAACGCCTTCTCGAAGTCGCGGGTGATGAGCGTACGGACCTTCTGGGCGCTGCCGTAGTAGGCGTCGTAGTACCCGCTCGACAGGGCGTAGGTGCCGAGCATGATGCGGCGCTTGACCTCGGGGCCGAAGCCCGCCTCACGGGTGAGGGAGGTGACCGCCTCGGCCGAGTGGGTGCCGTCGTCGCCGGTACGCAGGCCGTAACGCAGGCCGTCGAAGCGGGCGAGGTTGGACGAACACTCGGAGGGCGCGATCAGGTAGTACGCCGACAGGGCGAGGTCGAAGGACGGGCAGTCCAGCTCGACGATCTCGGCGCCCAGTTCCTTGAGGAGGGCGACGGACTCGTCGAAGCGCTGGATGACGCCGGCCTGGTAGCCCTCGCCGCGGAACTGCTTCACGACACCGACCCGCATGCCCTCCACGCTGCCGTTCAGGGCGGCCTCGACGACCGGCGGGACCGGGGCGTCGATGGAGGTGGAGTCGAGCGGGTCGTGCCCGGCGATGGCCTCGTGGAGGAGGGCCGCGTCCAGGACCGTACGGGCGCAGGGCCCGCCCTGGTCGAGGGAGGACGAGAACGCCACCATGCCGTAGCGGGAGACCGCCCCGTAGGTCGGCTTCACGCCGACCGTGCCGGTGACGGCGGCGGGCTGGCGGATGGAACCGCCGGTGTCGGTGCCGATGGCGAGGGGGGCCTGGAAGGAGGCGAGCGCCGCGGAGGAACCGCCGCCGGAGCCGCCGGGGATCTTGGTGAGGTCCCAGGGGTTGCCGGTCGGGCCGTAGGCGCTGTTCTCGGTGCTGGACCCCATGGCGAACTCGTCCATGTTGGTCTTGCCGAGGATGACGACGTCGGCGGCCTTCAGCTTCTTCGTGACGGTCGCGTCGTACGGCGGGATCCAGCCCTCGAGGATCTTCGAACCGACGGTCGTCGGGACGCCCTCGGTGGTGAAGATGTCCTTGAGCGCGAGCGGGACGCCGGCGAGAGGGCCGAGCTTCTCACCCCTCTCCCGCTTCTCGTCGACGGCACGGGCCTGCGCGAGAGCGCCCTCACGGTCGACGTGCAGGAAGGCGTGCACCTTCTCGTCGACGGCCTCGATGCGCGCCAGATGCGCCTCGGCGACCTCGACGGCCGTGAGCTCGCCGGAGGCGATCTTCGCGGCGGTCTCGGCGGCCGTGAGCTTGATGATGGTGATGTTGTCCGTCATGGCGGTTAGTCCTCCCCCAGGATCTGCGGCACCTTGAAACGCTGCTGCTCCTGGGCCGGGGCGCCGGAGAGCGCCTGCTCGGGGGTGAGCGACGGACGGACCTCGTCCTTCCGCATGACGTTCGTCAGCGGGAGCGGGTGCGAGGTCGGCGGTACGTCTTGGTCGGCGACCTCACTGACGCGGGCGACCGCGCCGATGATGTCGTCCAGCTGTCCCGCGAAGTGGTCGAGCTCTTCGGGCTTCAGCTCCAGACGCGCCAGCCGGGCGAGGTGGGCGACCTCCTCGCGCGTGATGCCAGGCATGCAGCGATCCTCTGGGGTGAGTGAGTGGTTTGGGACCAATCCTATGGGGCGGCGCGCTGTGCCTGTTAAACGGTTTCCCCGCACCACCGGCGGCTGCGCGCTGCCGCTCCCCGACCGCACTCCGCGAGGACCGGCCGTTGTGACGGCGTACCTGCGGTTACTCGGCGGCCGGCAGCGCCGCACGTGGCCGCTGCCAGCCCCGCGAACCCCGCGCCAGCAGCCACGCCGTCGTCTCCTCCGGCGGCATCGCCGCCGCGACCAGCCAGCCCTGTACGGCATCACAGCCCAGGTCGCGTAGCCGCTCCCAGGTCTCGTCGTCCTCGACGCCCTCGGCGACCACGAGGAGGCCCAGGGAATGCGCGAGGTCGACCGTGCAGCGCACGATCGCCGCGTCCTCGTTGTCGACGGCGAGGCGGGCCACGAAGGACCGGTCGATCTTCAGCTCGCTGACGGGAAGCCGACGCAGGTGCACCAGCGAGGAGTAGCCGGTGCCGAAGTCGTCCAGGGACATCTTCACGCCGTGCGCGGTCAGCCCGGCGAGGGTGTCGGCGGCACGCTGCGGGTCCTCCAGGAGGACGTGCTCGGTTATCTCCAGTTGCAGCGCTCCCGCGGGGACACCGTGACGGGCCAGCCGGGCGGCCACCGATCCCGCGAAGCCGGGGGTGTGGACATCGCGCGGGGAGACGTTGACCGCCACCGGGACGAACAGCCCCTGGGAGCGCCACAGCGCGACCTGGGCGAGAGCCGTGTCGAGGACGTACTCCGTGAGATAGGGCATCAGCCCGGACGACTCGGCGATGGCGATGAACTCGTCCGGCGGGACCTTGCCCCGCTCGGGGTGCACCCAGCGGACGAGGGCTTCGAGCCCGGCCACCTGTCCGTCGAAGCGGACCTTGGGCTGGTAGTGCAGCTGGACCTCGTGGGCGTCCAGGGCCCGGCGCAGATCACCGAGCAGTCCGAGCCGGTCCGGTGTGTTGGAGTCCCGCTTGGACTCGTAGACCTCGACGCCCGTACGGTCGCGCTTCGCCTGGTACATCGCCACGTCGGCCCGGCGCAGCAGTCCCTCGGCGTCGAGGGCGTGGTCGGGGAAGACGGCGACTCCGGCGCTGGCCTCCAGCACGAGGGTGAGGCCGTCGAGGTCGAGCGGGGAGCTGAGGGCGGCCACGAGGCCGCGGGCGACCCGGGTCGCGGAGGTGGTGGAGTCGGCGACCGGCAGTAAGACGGCGAACTCGTCACCGCCGAGCCGCGCCGCCTCCGCGCCTCGGGGCAGCGCCAGCCGGAGCCGGTCGGCGATCTGCAACAGCAGCCGGTCACCGGCGAGGTGGCCCAACGTGTCGTTGACCGACCGGAAGCGGTCCAGGTCGATGAGCATCAGGGCGGAGCGGGCGCCGATGCGTTCCGCGTCGTCCAGGGCGGTCCAGATGCGTTCCAGCAGCCACTGGCGGTTGGGAAGCCCGGTCAGCGGATCGCGCAGCTGCTCCTCGGCCCGGGCCCGGGCCATCCAGAGGGTGGAGTCGAGGGCGATGAGCGGGATGGCGAACAGCGGCAGCAGGATGGGCTCGGCGGTGGCGACCACACAGATCAGGGGCGCGATGCCGAGCAGCGCGACGGCGACCAGGCCCTGTCTGACCAGGGCGGTGCGCGCGACGGTCGGCAGACCGCTGGAGCGCGGGGCGTGGAGGTACCAGCCCAGGATGCGGGTGACCGCGAGATAGGCGACCGCGACCAGCACCACCTGGGGAGCGGTGTAGAACGTCCAGGATTCGGAGTTCCAGGGGCGCTCGACGGACGGCACCCGGCCGAACGCGCCGAGCAGCAGGGCACCGGCGGCGATGCCGAGGATGTCCACCGCGCCGTGCAGCACGCCCTGTCGCCAGCGGTGCCGGCGGGCCACACCGACCAGCAGGACCACGGTCAGGCTGACCAGGCCGGCCGACACCCAGCCGTACAACAGCAGGACGGCGAGGGTGAGGGCGGCGCCGGAGCCGGTGCCACCCAACCAGCGGGCGCGGCCGAGCGCGACCAGATGGCCGACGATGACTCCGGTCAGCACGGCCAGGGACCAGCCGACCGTGCCGGACGGGAAGAGCGCGTGGCCTCCGGTGAAGGCCCGGTAGAAGCCGGCGCCCAGCACGAATCCGGCGGACGCGACGATCGCGGCGGGCAGCGTGGGCCAGGACAGGTGCCGGTCCGGTTCCTCGCCCGGCAGTCCGGGCGTGCGTTCGGTGGTGCGGGGGGAGGCGGCAAGGCCTTCGGCCGCCGTGTAGGGTCCGGCCGGGTACTGTCCGGCGGCGTGCCCCTCGGCGCCCGGACGCTCCCCGGTCAGCCCGGTCCACCGGCTCTCCCGCCATGCGCCGACCATCCGGCGCAGGCGCAGCCGTGAGTCCGGGGCGGCGCTCTCGCTCGGTTCCATTCCCGTCCCTCTCACAGCCGGCGGTGCCCACGCCACGCGGCCCGGTGCCCGACAACAACCCTCGACGGCGCCGCGTTGGTCAACCCTTCCCACCACCCCTGAAGGCTCTTCAGGAGCAAAGGGATGCCCCGGCCGCAGCTGGGCACGGCAGGCGCACCTCTCAACAGTAGGCCGCAGAAGGCTTTTACGGGCGGCGGTCGTCAACGGTTGCCCGAATGCGCCCCGGCCACCCGTATGCATCTGGTATGCGCTGATCGGGTGGCCTTCAACCGCTGTTCCTCGCTACTCCTCCGCCGGAAGCGCCACTTCGGCAGCCGCCTCAGGGCCCTGTTCCAGCAGGACTGCGAACCCGTCCTCGTTCAGAACCGGGACTTTCAGCTGCATCGCCTTGTCGTACTTCGATCCTGGATTGTCACCCACAACGACGAATGACGTCTTCTTCGAAACAGAACCGGTCACCTTCGCGCCACGGCTCTGCAACGCCTCCTTGGCGCCGTCCCGCGTGAAGTGTTCGAGCGTGCCGGTCACGACGAGGGTGAGCCCTTCGAGCGGACGCGGCCCCTCGTCCTCGCCGGAGCTCTGCGCCTCCATCCGGACGCCCGCGGCCTGCCACTTCCGGATGATCTCGCGGTGCCAGTCCTCGGCGAACCACTCCTTGACCGCGGCGGCGACGATCGGGCCGACGCCGTCGGTGTTCTTCAGCTCCTCCTCGGTGGCCTGGTCGATCCGCTCGATGGAGCGGAACTCGCGGGCCAGCGCCTCGGCGGCGACCGGGCCCACGTGACGGATCGACAGGCCGGTGAGAACGCGGGCGAGCGGGCGCTCCTTGGCGGCCGCGATGTTCTCCAGCATCGCCAGCGCGTTCTTCCTCGCGTTGCCCTCCTGGTTCGCGAAGACCGTGGCGACCTTCTCCTCGCCGGTCTTCGGGTCGCGCTTGGGCAGCCCGCTGTCCTGGTCGAGGACGTACGCCTTGATGGGCAGCAGCCGCTCGATGGTGAGGTCGAACAGGTCGCCCTCGTTGGTGAGCGGCGGCTCGGCGGGCTCGAGCGGCTGAGTGAGGGCGGCGGCGGCGACATAGCCGAAGTGCTCGATGTCCAGCGACTTGCGCCCGGCGAGATAGAACAGGCGTTCGCGCAACTGGGCCGGGCAGCTGCGGGCGTTCGGGCAGCGCAGGTCGACGTCGCCCTCCTTCATCGGCCGGAGCGCCGTACCGCACTCGGGGCACTCGCTCGGCATCACGAACTCACGCTCGCCGCCGTCGCGCAGGTCGACCACCGGGCCGAGGATCTCCGGGATGACGTCGCCGGCCTTGCGCAGCACCACGGTGTCGCCGATCAGCACGCCCTTGGCCTTGACGACGGCCTGGTTGTGCAAAGTGGCGAACTCGACCTCCGAACCGGCCACGGTGACCGGCTCGACCTGGGCGTAGGGCGTGACCCGGCCCGTACGGCCCACGCCCACGCGGATGTTGATCAGCTTGGTGTTGACCTCCTCGGGCGCGTACTTGTACGCGATGGCCCAGCGCGGGGCGCGCGAGGTGGAGCCGAGGCGCCCCTGGAGCGGGATCTCGTCGAGCTTGACCACCACACCGTCGATCTCGTGCGCCACGGAGTGACGGTTCTCGCCGTAGTACGCGATGAACTCCCGTACGCCGTCGAGGTCGTCGACCACCCTGTTGTGCGGGGAGGTCGGCAGGCCCCAGGTCTTCAGCAGGTCGTAGGCCTGGGACAGCCGGGTCATGCCGTCGAAGCCCTCCAGGGCGCCGATGCCGTGGACCACCATGTGCAGCGGCAGCGTCGCGGTGACCTTGGGGTCCTTCTGGCGCAGGGATCCCGAGGCGGAGTTGCGCGGGTTGGCGTACGGCTTCTCGCCGGCGGCCACCCGGCGGGCGTTGAGGTCCTGGAAGGCCTCCATCGGGAAGTAGACCTCACCGCGGATCTCGACCAGCCGCGGGACCCGGTCGCCCTTCAGCCGGTGCGGGATCTCCGCGATCGTCATGACGTTGGGCGTGATGTCCTCGCCGATCCGGCCGGTGCCCCGGGTGGCGGCCCGGGTGAGCCTGCCGTCCTCGTAGGTCAGGTTCACCGCGAGGCCGTCGACCTTGAGCTCGCACAGCAGGTGGTAGCCGGTTGTGCCCACGTCCTTGGCGACGCGGTCGGCCCAGGCGGCGAGGCCCTGGTCGTCGAAGACGTTGTCGAGGGAGAGCATGCGTTCGCGGTGCTCGACCTCGGCGAGGTCCGTCTCGTACTCGACGGAGACCTTCTGGGTCGGCGAGTCCGGGGTACGCAGCTCCGGATGCTCCTCCTCCAGCTCCTCCAGGGTGCGCAGAAGCTGGTCGAACTCCGCGTCACTGACGACGGGAGCGTCCTTCACGTAGTACCGGAAGCGGTGCTCCTCGATCTGCTCAGCGAGCTGCGCGTGCTTCTCCCGTGCCTCCGTGGGCACCGTCGTCTCCGCCTGCTTTTCGCCGGCCACCGTGTTGTCCTCCCGTTACTCAGGGTTGTCCGCGAGGGATCTCGCCGCCCGGACGCAGTGGGCGAGCGCCTCGCGTGCGTACGCGGGAGAAGCCCCCGCGAGGCCGCACGCCGGAGTCACCGTGACCGCCTCCGTGAGAAGTCCCGGATGCAGCCCCAGCCTGCGCCACAGCGTTCTGACACCCATGACGCTACCGGCAGGGTCTGACAATGGGCCGTCCGTGCCCGGCACCACTCCGGCGAAGAGCCGGGTCCCCGCTTCCACCGCCTCACCGATCGCGTCGTCGTCACGCTCGGTGAGAAGCGAGAAGTCGAAGGAGACCGCGGCCGCGCCCGCCCGGCGCAGCAGGGCGAACGGGACGTCCGGCGCGCACGAGTGGACCACGACCGGTCCGCCGCCGTGGACCCCGAGGACGTCCCGGAGCGTGTCCTCGACCACCTGGCGGTCCATGGCGCGGTGGGTGCGGTAGCCGCTGGCGGACTTCACATGGCCGCGCAGTACGGCGACGAGGGACGGCTCGTCGAGCTGGAGGACGACCTGGGCGCCGGGGATCCGGCGCCGGACCTCCTCCAGATGCACGCGCAGCCCTTCGGCGAGGGAGGCGGCGAGGTCACGGCAGGCGCCCGGGTCGGAGAGGGCTGCCTCGCCGTTCCTCAGCTCCAGGGCGGCCGCCAGGGTCCAGGGCCCGACCGCCTGGACCTTCAGCGGGCCCTCGTATCCCTGGGTGAACTCCTCCAGGGCGTCCAGGTCCTCGCCGAGCCAGGACCGGGCCCGCTTGGTGTCCCGTCCCGGGCGGTCACCGATCCGCCAGCCGCTGGGCTCCACGCGCGCGTAGAGCTCGACGAGCAGACCGGCGGTGCGGCCGATCATGTCCGCGCCCGGCCCCCGGGCGGGCAGCTCGGTGAGGAACGGGAAGTCCTCGAAGGACCCGGTGACGGTCTTGGCGGCCTCGCGGGCGTCACCGCCGGGCATGGAGCCGATACCGGTGGCGGGGCCGAAGCTGAAGTGTGCGTTCACGGGTGAAGCCTACGTAGGGCTCGGTGCGACCTCGCCCGCGAAGCCTCCCTCACCGCCCCGGCCGCACCGTCAGGTCGTTGATCTCCGCGTCCCTCGGCAGGTCGACGGCTAGCAGGATCGTCGTCGCGACCGACTCGGGGTCGATCCACCGCGCGGGGTCGTACTCCTTGCCCTCCTGCTGGTGGACCTTGACCTGCATGGGGCTCGCGGTGCGGCCGGGGTAGACCGTGGTGACGCGGACGCCGTTGTCGTGCTCCTCGTTGCGGAGCGAGTCGGCGAGCGCCTTCAGGCCGTGCTTGCTGGCGGCGTACGCGGACCACTCGGCGCTCGCCCGCAGCCCCGCGCCCGAGTTCACGAACACCACGTGGCCGTGGGCGGTGCGCAGTTGGGGCAGGAAGTGGCGGGTCAGCTCGGCGGGCGCGATCAGGTTGACGTTGAGCTGATGGCGCCAGGACTTGGGAGTCAGCTCGCCGACCGGCCCGAGGTCGACCACGCCCGCGATGTGCAGGAGGGAGTCCACCCGGTCCGGGAGCGTCTGGTGGGAGAAGGCCCAGGACAGCTTGTCGGGGTCCGCGAGATCGCCGACCAGTGTCCTCGCCCCGGGAAACTCCACCGCCAGTTCCTTGGCACGGCGCGCGTCGCGCGCGTGCAGCACGAGATCGTCCCCGCGCGCGTGCAGCCGGCGGGCCACGGCCGCGCCGATGCCGGATCCGGCCCCGGTGATCACATGTGTCGCCATGTCCGCCATGCTCGCATCACCGTGGCCGGGCACCGCACCCACCTCACTCGACGCCCGCGCTCTCCTCCAGGTACGCCAGCGCCCCCACCGGCTCCTGGGCGAAGAACACCAGGTCGGTCAGCGGCCGAGGCAGGAATCCCTCGTCCTCCATGCGGCGGAACTGCTCCTTGAGGCCGTCGTAGAAGCCCGCGGTGTTGAGGAGGACCACCGGCTTGTCGGTGTGCCCGTGCTTCTTCAGCTCCAGGATCTCGGTGGCCTCGTCCAGCGTGCCGGTGCCGCCCACCATGACGACCACCGCGTCGGCCCTGTCCAGGAGCAGCTTCTTGCGCTCGGCGAGGTCCTTCGCGATCACCATCTCCTCGACGCCCTGCCGCGCCTTGGCCGCCAGGAAGTCCACGGAGACCCCGCACAGCCGGCCGCCCGCCTCCTGCACCCCGTCCGCGACCACCTTCATCAGCCCGACGTCGGAGCCTCCCCAGACGAGGGTGTGTCCGCCTTTGCCGATCAGTTCGGCGAACTCGCGCGCGGGGCGGGTGTAGCGGTCGTCGAGGTCGGCGGCGGAGAGGAAGACGCAGATTCGCATACGGTCACGGTACGCGGGAAGAACCGGGGGCCTGCGAGTGCTTTCACGGTATGGCTGAAGGACACACGATCACCATCGAGCAAGGCACGCGG
Organism: Streptomyces sp. NBC_00076; assembly: GCF_045041235.1. NCBI lineage: Bacteria > Bacillati > Actinomycetota > Actinomycetes > Kitasatosporales > Streptomycetaceae > Streptomyces > Streptomyces sp. NBC_00076. Next base: position 7,274,734 of record NZ_CP108242.1, on the reverse strand, counting down.
CGCGTACGGGCCGTCCATGGCGGCCAGGTGCTGGCGGAGAGTGAACGGCCCCTTCTCCTGCGGGAGACGGGCTGTCCGGTGCGCTACTACCTCCCGCCCGAGGACGTACGGCTCGACCTGCTGACCCCCTCCGACACCCACACGTACTGTCCGTTCAAGGGCACGGCCTCCTACTGGTCGCTGCCGGACGCGGCGGACGTGGTGTGGGCCTACCCCGAACCGAAGCCGGACGTGGCCGGCATCAAGGACCACCTCTGCTTCTACGAAGTGGAAGAAGTGGAGTAGCCGGTGTGGTGACCGATTAATCCGGTGCTGTGGGGCAGTCTTCTGAGGCATGGACAAGAAGACCCTTTCGCGCGACGGCACCCCTGTCGCGTACGAACGCACCGGACAGGGCCCGGCGGTCGTCCTGGTGAGCGGCGCGATGTCGACGGGCGGCACTATGCGGCCGCTGGCCGCCGCCCTGGCGGACCGTTTCGACGTCGTCGTGTACGACCGTCGGGGCCGCGGCGAGAGCGGCGACACGGCCCCCTACGCGGTGGACCGGGAGGTCGAGGACCTGGCCGCGCTGATCGAGCTGCTGGGCGGCGAGGCGGCGCTGTACGGCATCTCGTCCGGCGGCGCGCTGGCGCTGCACGCCGCGGCGAGCGGACTGCCGGTGCGCCGGGTGGCCGTGTACGAGGTGCCGTACGCCGTGTACGAGGGCGGCACCAAGGAGCGCGCCGAGTACACCGAGCGCCTGGACGAGGCGCTCGCACACGGCCGGCGCGGCGACGCGGTGGAGCTGTTCCTGAGGCTGACCGGCCTGGCCGAGCAGATGATCCAGGGAGCCCGCCAGTCCCCCATGTGGTCCGGCATGGAGGCCATCGCCCCGAGCCTCGCCCACGACAACACGGTCATGGGCGACGGCTTGGTGCCCCGGGACCTGCTGGCGTCGGTCACCGTCCCGGTCCTGTCCGCCGCGGGCGGCGCGAGCCCGGGGTGGCTGCGCGAGGCGGCCCAGGCGGTCGCCGAGGCGGCACCCGAGGGCACGTACCGGGTACTGGAGGGGCAGACCCACATGGTGGATCCGCAGGTGCTGGCACCTGTGCTGGCGGAGTTCCTGGGTCAGTAGGGGTACGGACCGGGCCGCCCCGGCCGTCGGTTCAGGCGACCCCGGCCGTCGCCCGCACCGTCGACGCGATCGTCGCCGACCCCACCACGCGCGTGCCGTCGTACAGGACGATGGCCTGGCCGGGGGCGACGCCGCGGACCGGTTCGGCGAACGTCACCTCCAGGGTGCCGTCGACCGGTTCCGCGTGTACCTCGGTCTCGCCGCCGTGGGCGCGCAGCTGGGCGGTGTAGGTGCCGGGGCCGACGGGTGCGGCTCCGCACCAGCGTGGCTTGATCGCCGTCAGTGCGGTCACGTCCAGCGCGGCCGCCGGGCCGACCGTCACCGTGTTGTCGACCGGGGAGATGTCGAGGACGTAGCGCGGCTTGCCGTCGGGGGCCGGGGTGCCGATCCTGAGGCCCTTGCGCTGGCCGATGGTGTAGCCGTACGCGCCCTCGTGGGTGCCGAGCCTGGTCCCCGACTCGTCGACGATGTCGCCCTCGGCCTTGCCGAGGCGCTTGGCGAGGAAGCCCTGGGTGTCGCCGTCGGCGATGAAGCAGATGTCGTGCGAGTCGGGCTTCTTGGCGACCGCGAGGCCGCGGCGCTCGGCCTCCGCGCGGATCTCGTCCTTCGTGGTGACGGTGTCGCCGAGCGGGAACATCGCGTGGGCGAGCTGCCGGTCGTCCAGGACGCCGAGGACGTACGACTGGTCCTTCGCCATGTCGGAGGCGCGGTGCAGTTCGCGGGTGCCGTCGGAGTTCACGATCACCTGGGCGTAGTGGCCGGTGCAGACCGCGTCGAAGCCGAGAGCGAGCGCCTTGTCGAGCAGTGCCGCGAACTTGATCTTCTCGTTGCAGCGCAGGCAGGGGTTCGGGGTACGGCCGGCCTCGTACTCGGCGACGAAGTCCTCGACGACGTCCTCGCGGAAGCGGTCGGCGAGGTCCCACACGTAGAACGGGATGCCGATGACGTCGGCGGCGCGGCGGGCGTCGCGGGAGTCCTCGATGGTGCAACAGCCACGCGCTCCCGTGCGGAACGACTGCGGGTTCGCGGAGAGGGCGAGATGGACGCCGGTCACGTCGTGCCCCGCCTCGGCCGCGCGGGCGGCGGCGACGGCGGAGTCGACCCCGCCCGACATGGCGGCGAGGACGCGGAGCGGACGGGTGGGCTGCGTGGTGTCAGTCATAACCCTTCCAGGGTACGGGGGCGCGGGAACCGGAACCGCCGAGTATCCGTTCACGATCACATGGGGGCGAGACGAGCCAACGAGAAGGACGCCGACCGGCGCATCGGTCGGCGTGCCCTGCCGATCGGCGGGACGGCGGCCGCGGCGGGCACCGCCGTGCTGGCCCGTGACGAGCTGGCGCGCCTGTGGTGGCGCGCGCCCGGCGTGGAGAAGCCGCGCAAGGATGGCGAGGTCGACTACGTCGGCGCGAAGTGGGTGGCCGCCTCCGACGCGAACTGGCGGCGCGCGGACCGCCCCGACGACTACGGCATAGACATGGTGGTCGTCCATGTCACCCAGGGCAGCTTCGACAGCGCCGTGAAGGTGTTCCAGGACCCGGGGCACGGGGCGGCCGCCCACTACATCGTCCGCAAGGACGGCCACGTCACACAGATGATCCGCGAGCTGGACGTGGCGTACCACGCGGGCAACCGCGCCTACAACGAACGCAGTGTCGGCATCGAGCACGAGGGATTCGTCGACCGGCCCGAGGACTTCACGGACGAGATGTACGGCGCCTCGGCGCGGCTCACCGCCCGGATCTGCGCCCGCTACGACATCCCCGTCGACCGTGAGCACATCATCGGCCACGTGGAGGTGCCGGGGACGGACCACACCGATCCCGGGAAGCACTGGGACTGGGACCGGTACATGAAGCTCGTCCGGCAGGCCCGTACGGCGGCGGCGTGAGCGTGCGCGCCCGGCCCGGGGTCCCGATCCTTGGTCCCGGACCAGGGCCCGGACACTAGGTCAGCCCCGCCGCCCGCGCCCGTTCCACCACCGGGCCGATCACCTTGGCGACCGCTTCCACGTCGGCCTCCGTGGAGGTGTGGCCGAGGGAGAAGCGCAGGGTGCCGCGGGCCAGGTCGGGGTCGGTGCCGGTGGCGAGGAGGACGTGGCTGGGCTGGGCGACACCCGCGGTGCAGGCGGAGCCGGTGGAGCACTCGATGCCCTGGGCGTCCAGCAGGAGCAGCAGGGAGTCGCCCTCGCAGCCCGGGAAGGTGAAGTGGGCGTTGGCCGGGAGTCGGTCGACGGGGTCACCGCCGAGGATCGCGTCCGGGACCGCCGTACGAACCGCCTCGATCAGGCTGTCGCGCAGGGCGCCGATCTCCCGGGCGAACCACTCTCGCTGCTCGGCGGCCAGACGGCCGGCCACCGCGAACGAGGCGATCGCGGGCACGTCGAGGGTGCCGGAGCGGACGTGTCGCTCCTGGCCGCCGCCGTGCAGGACGGGGACGGGGGTGTGCTCGCGGCCGAGGACCAGGGCGCCGATGCCGTAGGGGCCGCCGATCTTGTGGCCGGACACCGTCATCGCGGCGAGGCCGGAGGCGGCGAAGTCGAGGGGGATCTGGCCGAAGGCCTGGACGGCGTCGGAGTGCAGGGGGACGCCGAACTCGGCCGCGGTCGCCGCGAGTTCACGGACCGGCAGGACCGTGCCGATCTCGTTGTTGGCCCACATGACGGTGGCGAGGGCCACGTCGTCGGGGTTGCGGGCGATGGCTTCGTGCAGCGCCTCGGGGTGGACTCGGCCGTGCGGGTCGACCGGGAGGTACTCGATCGTGGCGCCCTCGTGTTCGCCTAGCCAGTGAACGGCGTCCAGGACGGCGTGGTGTTCCACGGGGCTGGCGAGGACCCGGGTGCGGGCCGGATCGGCGTCACGGCGGGACCAGTACAGGCCCTTGACCGCGAGGTTGTCGGCCTCGGTGCCGCCGGAGGTGAACACGATCTCGCTGGGGCGGGCGCCGAGCGCTTCGGCGAGGACTTCTCGGGCCTCCTCGACGGATCGCCGCGCGCGACGGCCGGACGCGTGGAGGGAGGAGGCGTTGCCGGTGGTACCCACGTGCGCGGTGAGTGCCTCGACCGCCTCGGGGAGCATCGGGGTGGTCGCGGCGTGGTCGAGGTATGCCATGGTGGCCCCGATTCTACGGGTCGCCAGCAGGCGGCCTCGGGGGCGGCCGGACAGACTCCTCGGCCGGCCTCAGAAGCTCCAGGACACCGTGTTGTCCATCTGCATGAAGGTGACGAGGACCAGGAGGTCCGCCACGCCCAGCCCCAGGCCCAGGTACGCACGGCCCTTGCGGGTCGTGCCGCGCCACAGGGCCGCTCCGGCCAGGGCGATGGCGATCGGGCCGAGGAAGAGGTTGAGGACCAGCAGCCCGAGAAGGCCGAGGATGAAGGATGCGACGGCCATGCCGTTGGCGTCGCGGGCGCCGCTGCGGCGCGTGGTGGTGGCGTTGGCCGGTGCGGTGAGTTGCATGACGGGTCAGCTCCTTGGGGACGAGAGGTCGTACGGGCGGACGGCTGGTCGGTTCGCGTCGGTGCGCGTCAGTTCGCGGTCGTGCCGCGACGGCGGCCATGGTGCTCGCGGATCGCGAAGATGCCGAGCCAGACGGCGATGACGGCGGCGGCGACGAGGGTGAAGGACAGCGGCGCGTGGGCGACGGTGCCCATGACGACGCCGAGCAGCAGGAGCGCGGCAACGAGGAACAGCATGGCGGGAATCCCCCTCCGTTACGTTTGGGTGAACGGTTGTAGTCACAGTTGTTCACTGACTTCCCAGTCTAGCGCTCCCCATGGCTTTTCAATTCCAGAGAACAGTTGTTAACTGCATGTCATGAGTCACACTCTCGGCATCCGACAGGTCCAGAAGCAGAAGACCCGCCAGGCCCTCCTGGACGCGGCGCTGGGCCTGTTGGAGGAACAGAGCCTGAGCAGCCTCGGGCTGCGCGAGGTCACGCGCGCCGTCGGCGTCGCGCCCACCGCCTTCTACCGGCACTTCCGCTCCATCGCGGATCTCGGCGTGGCCCTGGTCGAGGAGGCGCTGGGCAGCCTGCACCCGATGATCCGGACGACGGTGTCCACCGCCGACGGCAGCGGCCAGCGCATCGAGCGCGCCATCGAGCTGATCGCCGACCACGTGGCCGTGTACCCCGCACATGTCCGGTTCATCGCCCGCGAGCGGCACGGCGGGGTCCAGCCGGTCCGGCAGGCGATACGGGACCAACTGTCAAGGTTCGGCCAGGAGGTGAGGGACGAACTGGCCAAGGACCCCGAGTCCGCCGACTGGGACGACGACGACCTCCTGATGCTCGCCAACCTCTACGTCGACCAGATGCTGATCACCGCCTCGCTGTTCCTGGAGGCCCAGGAGTCCCCGGAGGAGGAACGGGAGCGGGTCGCACAGGTGGCGGAGCGCCAGATGCGGCTCATCAGCATCGGCCGCCGGCACTGGCTGGACTGAGCGGGACCGGGTGGCCACCGCCAACCGCCAGTCCAACGACCAGTTGCCAAGGGGCCAAGGGTCCAGGGCCGACAACCATCGGCCAGATCCGGCCGACCTTCGCGCGGCCGGGTCCGGACAACGCACACGTGACGGGCGGGCCCGGACACCACACAAGGGCGGCCCACCCGTCGGCCGGGTGTTCCGCCCCCGCACACGACCCGCGCGGTCGTCAGCCCTGCTGTGCCTGCCGACTTGGGGCCCCGCTGGGCGCCGCGCCACCGCCGCCCGCGCCGCCGCCCCCGCCCGGCCCGCCGCAGCCGCCTCCCTGACCCCCTCCGGGGCCGCCCTGCCCGCCGCCCTGCCCGCCGCTGGGCGCGCCGCTCGGCATGCCCGAAGGGGTGCCGGTCGGCTTCCCCGTCGCATTGCCGGTGGGGGCACCCGACACAGCGCCTGACGGAGCGCCCGAAGGAGCGCCGCTCGGCATCCCCGAGGGGTTGCCGCTCGGCGCTCCGGACGGCGCCTGGCATGCCTGCTGCTGACCGGAGTTGCCACTGTTCGACGACGAGGAGTCACCCGAGCCGCAGGCCACCAGGACCAGGGGCGAGAGCGCGAGCAGGGCCACCGCGGGGACGAGACGCACACGCCGCATGGGAATCAACTCCAAGGAAGATGAGGACGTCCTGAGGCGGGCACTCAACCAACGCCGCTTAGGCCTTCCTTGGGGCCGCCCTGTGCCGGGTCTGTGCGCCAGGTCAAGTGCCCCTATAGGGAGCGCCCTGACCTGCCCTTCTCCCCGGACACCTCATCCACCCGCTGGTACAGCACCGTGACAGAAGGGGCCGAACGCGGCCGGCACCGACCGCTCAGCCGAGCCTGACCCGGGCCAGTTGCCGCGACTGCGCCACCAGCCGGTCCGCGCTGTCCCACACCTCGGCGTCCTCCTCCAGGAAGCCGCCCGCCAGGTTGCGCGTGGTGATCGACACCCGCAGCGGGCCCGGCGCCGGACGGGAGCGGACATGGACCGTCAGCTCGACCGTGGGCACCCAGCCGGACAGGCCTATCTCGAACGCGGTCGGCGGCAGCGCGTCGACCGCGAGCAACAGCGAGAGGGGGTCGGCGTCGCGGCCGTCGGCGAGCCCGAACCAGGCCCGCATCTCGCCCTTGCCCGAGGGCGCGCCGAGCGCCCAACCCAGCGTCGACGGGTCGAGCTTGAGCATCAGCCGGTCGGCGATGGCCGAACTGCCCTCCACCGGGGCGGGTCCGTCCTCGGGGCCGAAGCACTGCTCGACGGGCGCGAGCGCGGGCGGCGTCGCGGTCGTACGGACGTCGTCCGGAAGGGAGTCCAGGTCGCCGTAGGAGGCGAGGACGCGGATGCGTTCGATCTCGCGGCCCTGGTCGTCGTACTGGAAGAGCGAGGCCTGGCCGGTCGAGAGCGTGCGGCCGGTACGGACGACGTCCGTGCGCACCACTGCCGGGCCCGGCCGGGAGGCGGTCAGGTAGTGCGCCGAGATGGTGAACGGGTCGTCGTGCGGCAGGGCGTGCGCGAGCGCGCGACCCAGGACGGCCAGCAGGTAGCCGCCGTTGACGGCGCTGATGATCGTCCAGCCGGCGGAGAGGTCGATGTCGTAGACCCCGGGCTCGCGGAGGGTGAGCGCGGTGTCCCGGTCGAACTCGCTGTCGCCGACGACGGCGCGCGCGATAGCTGCTTCTGGCATGCCTGAACGGTACAACAGTAGATTACTAAGCGGTAGCTTTGAACGTTACGGGCGCATGACGCCCTCCGGCGAGATCAGGTCGAGGTCAGCTCGAGGTCGGCTCGATCTCAGGTGAGGCCTCGGCAATATCTCGGTAAGTGTCCGTACTCGTCCGTAAACCCATGGCCCCGGCTTCCCCTCTGTAGGGGCATGAGCCTCACCGGGACTACCTTCCTCTACACACTGATCGCCCTGGCCGTCGTCGCGGTCGTGCTGCCGCTCGTGCTGTGGTCACGGCTGCCGGGACCCAAAGTGGCGCGGGCCGCGGCTCGTGTGCTGATGCTGCTGTTCGCCCAGGGAACGGCGGTGGCCCTGGTCTTCGTTCTGGTCAACAACGAGAACAACCTCTACGACAACTGGGGCGACGTCCTCGGTACCGGCGACCACGTCCAGCAGGCCGCCGACCTGGGCGCCGACGGCACCGGCGGGATCGCTTTGCACCGGTTGCCCAAGGTCCGGCAGACGTTCGAGCAGGCCGGCGGGTCCGGGATGCGCGCCGCGGGCGGCGTGCGGGTCACCCAGCTCAAGGGCCGGGTGTCGGGCGTGAACGCCGAGGTCTACGTCTGGCTGCCGCCGCAGTACCACGAGCCCGCCTACCGTCATCACAGGTTCCCGGTGGTGGAGTTGCTGCCGGGCTATCCCGGGTCGGCGAAGGCATGGTTCGGGTCCCTGCGGGTGCATGAGCAGTTGCTGCCGCTGATGAAGGACGGCCAGGTCGCGCCGTTCATCCTGGTCGCGCCGCGCACCAACCTGCTGGCCGGGGTGGACACCGGCTGCGCCAATCTGCCGGGCACGGTGAACGCCGACAGCTGGCTCAGTGTCGACGTGCCGAAGATGGTCATGGACAACTTCCGCGCCGAGCCGGCTCCGGCGGGCTGGGCGGTCGCCGGGTACTCGGCGGGCGGGCACTGTGCGACGAAGCTCGCCGTCGCCCACCCCGACCGCTACCGGGCCGCGGTCAGCCTGTCCGGCTACGACGACCCGATCGGCGAACGCAACTCGCTGACCGCGCAGAGCCCCGCCCTGCGCAACGCGAACAACCCGCTCCTGAAGCTGAGGGAGGCCCGCACCCCGCCCCGGATCGCGCTCTACCTCTCCGGCCAGCCGCACGACGGCTACGAGGCGGCGGTGGCTCTCGAACAGAGCGCGAAGGCGCCGACGACCGTGCACGTGGTCTACGTCCCGAAGAGCGCGGGCGGACACACCATGGCGCTGTGGCGGCCCCAGGTGGTCCCGTCGTTCCGCTGGCTGACCGTGGAGATGGGCCAGAGCCGTCCCGGGCGGGGCGCTACTCCTCCCGTACCGTCGACCGCCGGTGCCAGGCACGCGGAGCTCGCCAGTGGAACCGCATCGCGAGCAACCGCAGCACGAAGGCCGTGAGGGCCGCGGACCCGCTGGTGAGCGGGGTGAGGGCGGAGTAGCGAAGGCACAGTACGACCATCGTGGAGCCGACGATCGCGGGGACCGCGTACAGGTCGCGGTCCCAACGCAGCAGCGACGGCACCTCGTTGGCGAGCACGTCCCGCAGGACACCGCCGCCGACCGCGGTGGCCAGACCCAGGGCCACCGACGAGGTGAGGCCGAGTCCGTACTCGTACGCCTTGGTGGTGCCGGCGACGCAGAACAGGCCGAGGCCGGCCGCGTCGAAGACGTTGACCGCGCCCTGGATGCGTTCCACGTGCGGGTGCAGGAAGAAGACGAGGAGGGCGGCGAACAGTGGGGTGATGAAGTAGCCGAGGTCCGTGAAGGCGGCGGGCGGCACGGCTCCGATGACCAGGTCGCGGAACAGCCCTCCGCCCAGCGCGGTGACCTCGGCGAGGACGGCTATGCCGAAGACGTCGAAGTTCTTGCGGACGGCCAGCAGCGCGCCGGATATCGCGAACACGAAGATGCCGACGACCTCGAGCGTGTGCTGGACGGAGGGACTGAACAGTTGCTGAAGCACCCCATATTGTTACTCAGAACCCGGGTGCTCCTTGCAATACAAGGCCCAAAGGCTTCACGAGGCCTACAAAGCTGGCTTCCCTGTGGTGAACAGCCAGGTCTGGAACAGATCGTCCAGCTGCTTGCCGCTGATCCTCTCGGCGAGGCGGACGAAGTCGTCCGTGTCGGCGTTGCCGTACCGGTGCAGCTTCGTCCAGGTCGGCAGCAGCTTGAAGAACGCGGTGTCGCCGATGCGTTCGCGCAGCACCTGGAGGGTCATCGCGCCGCGCTGGTAGACGGCCGAGGCGAACATCGTGTCGCGCTGCGGGTCGCCGACCGTCACCTGCCAGAAGGCGTTGTCGGCGGGCCGGGAGTTGTAGCCGGCGAGGAAGGAGTCGTGCGCCGAGCGGGTGCCCTGGTGCTCGGCCCACAGCCACTGGGCGTAGGTGGCGAAGCCCTCGTTGAGCCAGATGTCCTTCCAGTGCGCCACCGAGACGGAGTCGCCGAACCACTGGTGGGCCAGTTCGTGCACGATCGTCGTCTCGTTGCGCACCGCCGAGTAGACCGGCTTCGACTGCACCTCCAGCGAGAACCCGGCCTGGGGCATGTCGTCGACGATCGCGCCGGTCTCCTCGAAGGGGTACGGCCCGAAGACCTGCGCCCAGTAGTCGGTGGCGGCGGCGGTCACGCCGTACACGTCGACGGTGTTGGCGTCCGCGAGCACCGGGTCGACGGCCACGTAGATCGGGATGCCGGAGGGGGTCCTCCCGGTCCGTACGTCGAACTTCCCGATGGTGGCCGTCGCGAGGTACGTCGCCATCGGCTTCTTCTCGCGCCAGTGGGTGTACGTCGAGCCGCCCTTGTCGTACGTCGACACCAGCCGCCCGTTGGAGATCGCGGTCAACCCCTTGGGGGCCTTGATCCGGATGTCGTAGGCGGCCTTGTCCGAGGGGTGGTCGCTGGACGGGAACCAGGTGGAGGCGGCGTTGGGTTCGCAGGCTACGAAGACGCCGTCCTCGGTCTTCATCCAGCCGTAGTCGGAGCCGAAGACGATGGGGCCGCCGAGGGGCTCGGGGACACCGCCGTAGGTGACGGTGACCGTGAAGGTGCGGCCCTTGCGCAGAAAGGCGCGCGGAGTGATGCGCAGTTCGTCTCCGGCGCGCGTGAACTGGGCCCGTCTGCCGTTCACCTCGACTCTGGTGACCTCCAGTTTCTGCAGGTCCAGGTCGAAGGAGGACAGGTTCCGGGTGGCGCGGGCGGTGATCGTCGTACGGCCGTCGAGGCGGTCGGTGTCCGGGGCGTACGCGAGGTCGAGGGCGTAGTGGCGGGCGTCGAAGCCGCCGTTGCCGAGGTCGGGGAAGTAGGGGTCGCCGATGCCGGGTGCGCCCGGGGCCGGGGCGGGGGCGGCGGCGATGACCAGGAAGGAGGCCGCCGCGGTCGCGAGGACCCCTAAACGTGCCGAACGGGAGAGCGCCATGAGTCGTCCCTTCGAACGTGTGCCGCTGATTCGGACACGGAGGACTCTGCGCTCTCCCGTTTAGGCATGTGCATGACTTTGCCAACTCGTCATGCGTTACTTGTCGGTTGACTCCTGGCTCTCAGCGGCGCCATCGGCCTTCGTGACGGGCTCGGCGGACTCGGCCGATTCGACGGTTTCGGCGACCTCCGTCTGCCCGACAGGTTCGGCCACCTCCGCGGCCACCGCCGCCGACGTCTCCGCCGACTCCTCCAGCACCGCGTCCGGCACCAGTTCCGCCGCCTCCTTGGCGGCGGAGAGCAGGACCGTCTCCTGCGGGGCCTGGTCCTCGAAGTTCTCCGGGTGGTGGCAGGCCACGCGCTGGCCGGGCTTCAGCTCGATGAGCTTCGGCTCCGTGGTCCGGCAGATCTCCGTCGCCTTCCAGCACCGGGTGTGGAAGCGGCAGCCGCTCGGCGGCGAGATCGGCGAGGGCACGTCGCCCTTGAGCAGGATGCGCTCGCTCTTGGCCGCCCGGCGCCTGGGGTCCGGGATCGGCACGGCCGACATCAGCGCCTTGGTGTACGGGTGCATCGGCGCCCTGTACAGCGCGTCACGGTCGGCCAGCTCGACGATCTTGCCGAGGTACATCACCGCGATCCGGTCCGAGACGTGCCGGACGACGGACAGGTCGTGCGCGATGATCACGTACGTCAGCCCGAGCTCCTGCTGGAGGTCGTCCAGCAGGTTCACCACCTGCGCCTGGATCGACACGTCCAGCGCGGAGACCGGCTCGTCCGCCACCACCAGCTTGGGGTTGAGGGCGAGCGCGCGGGCGATGCCGATGCGCTGGCGCTGACCGCCGGAGAATTCGTGCGGGTAGCGGTTGTAGTGCTCGGGGTTGAGACCGACCACCGACAGCAGCCGCTGCACCTCCTTCTTCACACCGCCCTCGGGCGAGACGCCCTGGAGCTTGAAGGGGGCGCCGACGATGGTGCCGATGGTGTGCCGCGGGTTCAGCGACGAGTACGGGTCCTGGAAGATCATCTGCACGTCACGGCGCAGCGGACGCATCCCGCCCACGCCGAGGTGGGTGATGTCCTTGCCCTCGAACTCGACCGTGCCGCCGGTCGGCTCCAGCAGCCGGGTGATCAGCCGGCCCATCGTGGACTTGCCGCAGCCGGACTCGCCCACGACCCCGAGCGTCTCACCGGAGCGGACCTCGAAGTCGATGCCGTCGACCGCGTGCACGGCGCCGACCTGCCGCTGCAGCAGGCCCTTCTTGATCGGGAAGTGCTTCTGCAGGCCGGTGACCTTCAGCAGCACCTCGCCGCCGGGACGCCTGCCACCGCTCTGCGCGGGAATCGTCCCCGCTTTCCCGGCTTTCCCGGCCTTCTCGGCTTTCTGGTCGCTCACAGCTTCGGCGCAATCTCTTCGATCCAGATACGCTCCCGCTGCTCCTGCGTCATGTGGCAGGCGGCCCAGTGCCGGCCACCGACCTCGGTCAGCTCGGGGCGGACCGTGCGGGTGACGTTGTCCTTGGGGATGTCGGCGTACGGGCAGCGCGGGTTGAAGGCGCAGCCGGACGGGATGTTGATCAGTGAGGGCGGGGATCCCTTGACCGGGATGAGGCGCTCCTGCTGCTCACGGTCCAGGCGCGGCATCGAGCCGAGCAGGCCCCAGGTGTACGGGTGCCGCGGCTCGTAGAACACGTCCTCGGCTGGGCCCCGCTCGACGCAGCGGCCGCCGTACATCACCAGGATGTCGTCGGCCAGTTCGGCGACGACGCCCAGGTCGTGGGTGATGACGATGACCGCGGAGCCGAACTCCTTCTGCAGGTCCCGGATGAGGTCGAGGATCTGCGCCTGGACGGTGACGTCCAGGGCGGTCGTCGGCTCGTCCGCGATCAGCAGCTCGGGGTTGTTGACCAGCGACATCGCGATCATCGCGCGCTGGCGCATACCGCCGGAGAACTCGTGCGGGTAGCTGTTCACCCGCTTGTCGGGCTGCGGGATGCCGACCCGGTCGAGCATCTCCACCGCACGGCGCTTGGCGGTCTTCTTGTCCACGTCGTTGTGGACCCGGTACGCCTCCACGATCTGCTGGCCGATCGTGTAGTACGGGTGCAGCGAGGACAGCGGGTCCTGGAAGATCATCGCCATCTCGCGGCCGCGCAGCTTGCGCACCGCGTCCGGATCGGCGCTCAGCAGCTCGGTGCCGTCCAACCAGATCTCACCGGAGATCTGCGCCTTTTTCTTGCCGTACTGACCGGCGGTGTGCAGGCCCATGATGCCGAGCGAGGTCACCGACTTGCCGGATCCGGACTCGCCCACGATGCCGAGGGTCTTGCCCTTCTCCAGCTGGAAGCTGAGCCCGTCGACGGACTTGACCAGACCGTCGTCGGTCGGGAAGTGCACCTTCAGGTCGCGCACTTCGAGGAAGGCGGTGGGTGCGGGCCGGCCGGCCACGGGTTCCCCCACGGCCGATCCGGTCTTGTGCAGTTCGGTCATCCCAGCCTCACTCGCGGGTCGATGACGGCGTACAGAAGGTCCACGACGAGGTTGGCGACCGCGATCGCGAGGGCCGCGAACAGGGTCACCCCCAGGATCACCGGCAGGTCCTTGCTGCTGATGGCCTGGACCGCGGCGAGACCGAGGCCGGGAAGGTTGAACGTGGACTCCGTCAGGACGGCACCGCCGAGCAGGACGCCGATGTCGAGACCGAAGACGGTCAGGATCGGCGTCATCGCGGACCTCAGTGCGTGCCGGGTGATGACCACGCGTTCCCCGAGCCCCTTGGCCCGGGCGGTGCGGATGTAGTCCTCGCCGAGCACGTCGAGCATGGTGGCCCGGGTGAGGCGGGCGTACATCGCGGCGTTCAGCAGGGCGAGCACGATCCATGGCAGGAGCAGGGTCTCGAACCAGACCCCGATGGAGTCATCGGTACTGAGGTTGTCCTCGATGTGCACCCACCCGAGGCTGTGCACGAAGATGCCCATCGCCACCATGCCGGTGAAGAAGATCGGCAGGGAGACGCCGCCGAGGGCGCCGATCATCGCGGTACGGTCCCAGACCGAGCCCCGCTTGAGCGCGGAGACGACACCGGTGCTGACACCCGCGATCAGCCAGAGGACGCACGCACCGGCGGCGAGCGCGGCGGTGACCGGGAGCGCCTCCTTGAGCGTGTTCCACACCGGCTCCTCCGTGACGAAGGAGTAGCCGAAGCAGGGGGCCGGGCAGTGCGTGACGTCACTGCCGTTGGCGTAGTCCCGGCCCAGTGGGATGCCCTTGACGAAGTCCCAGAACTGGATGAACAGCGGATCGTCCAGGCCCAGTTTGGTCCGGATGCCCTCGACCTGCTCGGCACCGGTGGCCTTGCCGGCGAAGAGGACGGCGATGTCCTGTCCCGCCCACTTGGGCAGCATGTAGAAGACGGTGAAGGTCGCGAGCAGTACGACCAGCACCATGATGACAACGGCGACCAGACGCCGGATGAGATAAGCAAGCACTGTGCGCGGCCCGGCGGCGGCCGGGGCCCTCCTTGTGGGAGGTCCCGACCGCCACCAGAGCCATCACCTGCCCTTCGGACTGGCGGGATTCGGCGGCAAGGGATCAATCAGCTTCGGTCGGCGACTACTTCACGACGCCCAGGGACACGTAGTCGTAGCGGCCGTTGTACGCGGCGGACGAGTAGACGTTCGTCAGTCGCGGACCGCGCCACGAGATGTTCTTCTCGTAGATGAATGGCATCCAGTCGGCGTTGTCGAGCACACGCTTGTTCATCTGCTCGTACAGGCCCTTGGACTTGGCCGGGTCGGTCGAGGCGATCGCGTCGTCGAAGAGCTGGTCGACCGCCTTGTCCTTGATCTGCGACTCGTTGTAGTTGCCGTTCTCGAAGATGAAACGGCTGTCGAACAGCGGCTGTGCGTAGCCCTGGCCGGTCGGGAAGTCCGGACCCCACCCGCTCATCGTCATGCCGTAGCCGCGCTCCTTCACGACCTTCGGCGAACCGGTGATGCTGGAGGACTGGGCGCCGTCGATCGGGTCAACCTCGACCTTGATGCCGGCCTTGCCGAGCTGCTCCTGCAGGGCCTCGGCCGCGTCGACCTCGCCCGGGTTGTTGCTACGGGCGGAGAGCTTGGTGGAGAAGCCGGACGGCTTGCCGCACGCCTTCAGCGCCTCCTTGGCCTTGGCGAGGTCCGGCTTGCCCTTGCGGGCGAGGACGCCGTACGGGTCGTAGTCGGTGTAGCCCGGGATCGTCTTCGGGAAGATGGAGTTGGCGATGTCGCCACCGGCGACCGCGCCACCGCGGGTCTGCTGCAGACCGGCGAAGTCCGTGGCATAGAAGACGGCCTTGCGGCAGTCGACGTTGTCCAGCGGCTTCGCCGTGTGGACGAGGGCCACGTAACGGACGAAGGACGTCTGGATGTTGTCGATGTCCGACCTGTGGTCCTCGACAGCGCTGACGCGGCCCGACTGGGTCATGCCGGTGCCGTTGACGTCGAGGTCGTAGTCGCCCTCCATCAGCCGCTTGTCGTTCTCCTCCAGGTTGGCGGAGATCGTCACGGTGATCTTGTCCGGCAGGGCCGTGCGGAGCGGGTCCGACGACTTCTTCCAGGCGGCGTTGCGGACCAGCACCAGGCTCTTGTTGGCCTTGCGGGACTGGATCTTGTAAGGGCCGGAGGAGAACGGCTTCTGCGTGTACTTGGCGCCGGTGTCCTTGCTCTGCTTCACCGGAGCGCCGGTGGGCATGGCCAGGAACTGCTCGAAGTCACCGTTGGGCTTGGGCAGCTTGAAGACGATGGTGTTGTCGTCGGGCGTCTCGATCGCCTTCAGGCCCAGCTTGTCCGCGGACTTGTCCTTGTACGGCCCCTTGTACTCGCCCTTGGGGTCGAGCGTCTGCTTGATGTACGCCGGGCCACCGGTGATGGTGTCGGTCGCCCAGATGCGCTCGATGCCGTACTTGATGTCCTTGGAGGTCAGCGCGGAGCCGTCCTCCCAGGTGAGACCGTCACGCAGCTTGTACGTGTAGGTCTTGCCGTCGGCCGAGACCTCGCCGGGGCCGGTGGCCAGGTCGCCGACCAGCTTGTTCGACGCCGCGCCCGGCTTGGTGTCATAGGTGACCAGGGTGCGGGTGAAGAACCGCATGAAGTCCCAGGTCATGCCGTAGTACGTACGCTGCGGGTCGAGGTTGTCGAAGTCCTGCTTGCCGACGAACTTCAGCGTCCCGCCCTTCTTGGCGGACGCGTTGACGACCTTGTTCAGCGCCGCGTTGTAGCCGGCACCCTTCTCGCCTTTGTCGTCACCGTCACCGCCGCCGCACGCCGTGGTGGTCACCAGCGCCGCGACAACGAGGGCTGCGCCAGCAGCGAGCCGCCGCTTCGGGGAACCTGTGGGCATTTTCTCGTAACCTCCGAGATTCGCGGTCCCGGGCCTGCGCCGGAGAACCATGGAAAGAGCCACCTGACGGTGCGGCAGGGGCAAGACTTGGGCTAGCGGGTCCCCTTGGGATCGAGCGCGTCCCGCAGGCCGTCGCCGAAGAGATTGAAGGCCAGGACGGTGATGAAGATCGTGACACCGGGGAAGACCATGAACATCGGGTCGTGCTCGTAGGTCTGCAGGGCGTCGCGCAGCATGCCGCCCCAGGAGGCCGTCGGCGGCCGGACACCCGCGCCGAGGAAGCTGAGCGCCGCCTCCGTGAGGATGTTGGTCGGGATCATCAGCGTCGCGTAGACCATGATCGGCGCGAACAGGTTGGGCAGCAGCTCCTTGAACAGGATGTACCGCCTGCCACCGCCCAGGCTGCGCGCAGCCTCGATGTACTCGCGCTCACGGAGGCTCAGCGTCTGACCGCGGACGATCCGGCCGACATAGGGCCAGCCGAAGAAGCCGATGACCAGGACGAGTACGGCGATCCGCACGCCCGAACCGGTCAGCCCCAGCAGATCGTCCGGGAGGACCGAGACCAGGGAGATGATGAAGAGAAGCTGCGGAAAGGAGAGCAGCACGTCCATGACGCGGCTGATCAGTGCGTCGACCCAGCCGCCGAAGTAGCCGGCGACGATCCCGAAGAGCGTGCCGAGGACCACCGCGACAACGGCGGCCAGGAAGGCCACGAGGAGCGAGATGCGGGCGCCGTAGACGATGCGACTGAAGACGTCACGGCCCTTGTTGGGCTCGACGCCGAACAGGTAGTCACCGCTCACGCCGCCCCAGTCGCCTTGCGGCAGGTTGGTCAGCGGGTCGAGTTCCTCTTGGTGGAACTCGTTCGGCGGGTGTCCGAGCAGCGAGACGATCAGCGGGGCGAACACGGCGACCAGTACGAGGACGAGCACGGTGACACCGCCCGCGAGGGCGACCTTGTCCTGCTTGAGGCGGTGCCAGGCGATCTGCTTCAGGGACCGGCCTTCGACCTTCTTGGCGCCTGAGTCCGCGGGATCGACCGGAGCGGTCGGCACCGCTTCCGCAGCGGTGTCGTGCAATGGCGCCGTCATGGCAGGGACCCCTCTCAACCGGCGGTAGCCGGCCCGCACTTGCCGCTGTAGCGGCCTCAACTTCCAACAAACACACAGGGGCGACCCCCCTTGGACGGGGAGTCTTCAACGCCTCGGCGATCAGGTGCCAGCCTTGGCGGTGAATGGATGCGCAACCGTGATGCTCCGCCAGCGATTCCGTTATCCGAACAGTGGGTAACACCTGTCGGACGTGTGGAAGTTGGGACACCGGGGTGAAACGGGCAGCATTGGGGTTGTCAGAAGCCAATCTACGCGCAGAGACCACCCAGATGCTCCACGAGAGGAGCCCGGTCGGCATTGTGACGCACATCACCGAGCGTGGTTGGCCTGTCCGCCTCTCATCAGCTTCCGTCGCGAACGAAAAGGGACCCCGCACCGGTGCGGGGTCCCTTTTCGTTCGCGACGGAAGCCTGGGAGCTCCCTGCCGCCCGGCTATCCCTTGGTCGACCAGAAGGCCGGGATGTGGTAGGGGAGTTTGGCCGTACCGCTGCGGTCGGTGCGCCAGGCGCAGTTGGCCTTGTAGTGGCCGTACTTCCAGGTCATCTCCTTGCGCTGCGCACCCGCGTGCAGGTACCCGATCCGCCAGGACTTCGGAACCGTCCAGGTGTCCTTGTAAGTGACGCTCGCTTCGAGCTTGAGCGCGATCGACGCGTTCACCTGAGCCTTCGCGCCCGCCACGATCGCGTTGATGCTGCCTTCGACCTGGCCCCCGACGGTTCCGGTGACGCTGGTCCCGGCGGTGATGGCGATGCTGAGGGTGTGTCCGCCCGGCGCGCTCGCCGGGGGCACCATTCCCACGTGGTGCGTGCTGACGTTCGAGTAGCTGTACGTGGGGTCGGGCGGGCAGCCCTGAGGCGCCGCGACCTGCGCCATCGCCGGAGTCGCCCCCAGAAGGGCGAACAAGGACGTCACACCCGCTCCGGCCAGGCCGCGAACGGCATATCTCCGTACCGTCGTAGTATGCATTTGTGTGTACTCCCCCTAGTTGTGGTCATACCCGCCGCGGGAGGGCAGTCCCACTCCCGCGGTCACTTCAAGCCGCCCAGACGGCGAATCTCCAGTTGACGCCCTGCTCCAAAGACAGGTGGACGAGAGCGTCTGCCGGTGAACTGCGGAATCCGGTGGTGTACACCGACGTGCCGTCACAGCCGGCGACGTTCAGGATGAAGCCGCCGGAGGAATCGGTGACCTTAACCGGCCCCTTACCGGAGCACACGAACCGGATGGTCACCTTTTTGCTTTTCTTGGCGAGAGCGGTGAGCGCGACGTCACTCTCGCCTTTTCCGGCAGTGGATTTCACCATGGCACCCGCCGGTGTTGTCGATCCCTTCAGATCGACAATGCCCGGGAGAATTACCGGTGCCACTTTCGCGTCTTCGGGTGACGGAGTCGAATTCCCCGACGGGCTGCTTACCGGGCGGTGCGCATTGTCCGTCGCGCGATGTGACCCGCTCCCGCAACCGGCTGTCGCGGCGAGTGACAGGGTCAGGGCCAACCCGCAGACGGCGGTTCGCCGTCTCGTGCTCATCCCTTGGTCGACCAGAAGGCCGGGATGTGGTATGGGAGTTTGGCCGTACCGCTGCGGTCGGTGCGCCAGGCGCAGTTGGCCTTGTAGTGGCCGTACTTCCAGGTCATCTCCTTGCGCTGCGCACCCGCGTGCAGGTACCCGATCCGCCAGGAAGAAGGGACCTTCCAGGAGTCGGTGTAGGTGACGCTCGCGCTGAGGGTGAGCGCGATCGACGCGTTCACCTGGGCCTTGGCGCCGGCCACGATCGCGTGGACGTCACCCGAGACCGAACCGCCGACGGTTCCGGTGACGCTGGTCCCGGCGGTGATGGCGATGCTGAGGGTGTGTCCGCCCGGCGCGCTCGCCGGGGGCACCATTCCCACGTGGTGCGTGCTGACGTTCGAGTAGCTGTACGTGGGGTCGGGCGGGCAGCCCTGAGGCGCCGCGACCTGCGCCATCGCCGGAGTCGCCCCCAGAAGGGCGAACAAGGACGTCACACCCGCTCCGGCCAGGCCGCGAACGGCATATCTCCGTACCGTCGTCGTATGCATTTGTGTGCACTCCCCGTGCTCGTTGCCCTGGGGCGTGGTCATCGCCCCAGGGATTCAACGAGGAAAAACCTACGAGGTCGAAGTGACGTGCGAAAGCCGTCACCAGCCAAGATTCCGCAAAGGCGTCGCAACGAATTCCCCTGCGCCGCATCCCATTTCCGCCCGTCCGAGAACCAAACGGACTTACTGCATAGGGGACTCCAGCTCTGGAAACCTGAAAAGCTCAGGGGAAGCTCAAATGCCGGGCTTTCGGGGTGCCGCACATTCACGTATCACCTATTGGCGGACCCGGCACTCTTTCCCGGGTCCGCGACGATCAGTACCGGCCACCCGCCTGCGGATACCCGTACCCGGCCGCCGGGGCCGAGGCGGGGGCCGCGTGTGCCTCGCGGTCGTAGAACGGGCGGGCGTTGACCCGCATCCACAGGGCGACCGGGTCGTACTCGTCGGACATGGCCACGGTCGACACCGGCAGCCCGTCCGGGACGGCGCCGATGGACTGCTGCATCATCGCGCGCACCGAGTCGACGGCCGGCGGGCTGGTGTCGTAGACGTCGAGACCGATGGCGAGATACGGCGCCCCGAGCGCGGGCTGCACCCAGGCGCGGCGCAGGGCGCGGACGGCCGGGGTGCGGTGCGCGTTCTGGGCGAGCAGGGCGTAGAACTGCGGGATCTCGATGCCGGGTTCGGAGAGCCTGAGGGGCCCGGCCGGCTGGCGTTCAAGGCCGGTGGCGATGCGGCGCAGGTCGAGCCAGGGGATGCCGACACCGCCGCCCGGGGCATGCGGATTGAGCCAGAGGCCGTAGTGGTCGGGGTAGAGGGTGCGGGCCGCGTCGAGGCCGTCGATCACTTCGTACGATCTGTTCCAGCCGCTGGCCGACAACTCCTGGGCGGAGGTGACGCACGGGGCGTAGCCGAACCCCTCGACCTGCATGTTCCCGTACTGGGCGTCGGGGGAACCGGCCTGGCCGTGCCACAGCAGCATCCACACCTGTCCGGAGGACGGGGTGGCGAGCGCGCGCAGGAGCGCCTCGTAGGCGTCGTAACGCCCCGGCGTCACCTGGCGCAGCATGTGCTCGACCTGCCCGGCCGCGGTGCTGCTGGCGCTCACCTTTTACCGACCCTTCGTGATGTGGCCCCTGAATAGGGACCCAGCTTAGGCGCTCCGCCGGGTTCAGCCGTTGAGCTGTTTCAGTAGCCGTGTTGGTAGAAGGGCCGCACGCTCTGCCGCATCCAGTGGCCGACCGGGTCGTCCGCCACGTCCAGGAGGACCAGGTTGACCGGCCACCGGACGGGGGTGGTGCCCAGGGCCCGGGCCAGGGCCTCCATCGGCAGGGCCCTCAAGTCGCCCTCCCACTGGGACAGTTCCACGCCCACGAACATGACCGGTTCGGCCGTCTCGATGACGGCGAGGCAGCGGCGGGCGGTGCGCACCACTCCCGTGGCGGCGAACTCGGACGAGGCCGTCGCGAGGAAGTCGACCGGGTCGTCCTGCCAGTCCGGCTCGAACAGACGGACCCGGCCGCCGGCCGCGGGACCGTCCAGCGGGGTACGGCCCATCCGGCACAGTTCGGCGACGGCGGCCGGCGGCAACGGGACACCGACCGTGCCGTCCGGGTTCACCGCGAGGCCGACCTGGGGCGGCAGACCCCGGGCGAACTCGACCGCTGGAGCGATGGTGTACGACAGGTGCGAGCCGACGACCTGGCGGAACTGCTCCTCGGAGCTGAACACCGGGACATGCACCTGGCCCTCGATCTCCAGCGTGGGCAGGTCCAGCGGGCCGCTGTGCGGGCCGCCGCCGTTGGGCAGCGGCACCCAGACGAAGCTGCGGCCGAGCACCTCGATGATCCGCCCGCCCGCCCCGGGGACGCCGAGGGAGGCGGACAGCACCTCCTCCAGCTCGTTGCCGGGCCATCCGCCGTGCGGATGAGGGTGTGCCTGTGCCGGGAAACCCGGGAAGTCAGCGGGGAGATCCGCCGGGAAGTCCATCTGCCTGCCTACCGCCTGCCTGGTACCGCCTGCTGTGGCTGAAAAGGCTAACGGGTACGGAGCGCTCATGAGAGACGGGCGACCGGTGCGAACCGGCCACCGAGCCGATCCGGCTCAACCGGCGAAGCCGATCCGCCGCAGCACGTTCGCCGCGTCCCGGTCGACCAGCACCGCCGAGCCGCAGCCCGGGGGCAGGTCGCCCTTCCCCACGGAGCCGATCAGGCGCGCGGCGGCACCCCGGTGGCGCAGGAACGCGTACCGCGAGACACCGCGGCCGCGCTCGCGCTGCCCGGCCAGCGCGGTGTCCGGCGTGACGTCGAGCAGCAGCAGGTGCAGGGTGCCGCCCCGGCGCCGCGCCTCGCGGGCCAGCCAGCCGCGCACCCAGGCCTGCGTACCGCAGTCGTGCACCACGACCCCCTCGCCCGAGCGCAGCGCGCGGCGCAGACCGGCGTAGTGCGCGAGGCGGACCAGCGGGCGGTAGACCGCGTACGGCAGGAAGCGTGGCATCCGCGTCGCCCAGCGGTCGCGGGCGTCCTGGGAGTCGATGCGCAGGCCCTTGACCGTGCGTCGCATCAGCGTGGACTTGCCGCTGCCGGGCAGGCCGGTGATCGCGACGAGGTCCTGGGGACCGAAGAGCAGTGCGTGCGGGCTGTGGCCGCCGCGCTCACGGAGGTCGCGGACGACGGGTGCGCCGAGCGGGCCGCAGGCCTCCGTGGCCGGGACCGTCGGCTGCGGGGGCAGCGCGAGAGCCGAGGTGGTCGCGTACGCCGTGGTCCTGTTCACCGTGGTCGTCCTCCCCTGGGGTGGTCACGAGTTCCCTCCCCGTCGAGTGTAAAGAGAAGGTAATGCGCGGTGTCTCGTGTTTTCGTGCTCGTCCTGCCACAAGCCGGTTACAGATGCGGCCCTGCCGCGCTCGACCGATGCGTGCAATGATGTCGGCGCCAACTGCATACCGGCCGCTTGAATCCGCGCGGGAGAGTTCCGGGTCGTACGTCCCTCGTACGGGTGCCCGGGCGCCGAAGGAGCAAGTCCCTCCCTTGAATCTCTCAGGCCCCGTTACCGCGCGGGCGAGGCACATCTGAAAAGCGGGCCGCTGCGACAGTGGCTCCACCCAAGGTGCAAGTCATGATCACCGCTTCGCGGGGTCCTGACGAACCTCTCAGGTTCCGATGACAGATGGGGAGGAACGACCTCGCCGTCATGCCTTGGGAGACGACCGTCCGATGAGCAGTACCGCACCCCGTCACACCGCGCTCGACGCCCTGCATCGTTCACTGGGCGCGACGATGACCGACTTCGCCGGCTGGGACATGCCCCTGCGCTACGGCTCCGAGCGCGACGAACACACCGCCGTACGCACCCGTGCCGGGCTCTTCGACCTCTCGCACATGGGCGAGATCACGGTCACCGGGCCGCAGGCGGCTTCCTTCCTGAACCACGCGCTGGTCGGCAACATCGCGTCCGTCGGTACCGGCCGCGCCCGCTACACCATGATCTGCCGGAGTGACGGCGGCATCCTGGACGACCTGATCGTGTACCGGCTCGCCGAGACGGAGGCCGGGTCCGCTCACTACATGGTCGTCGCCAACGCCTCCAACGCCCAGGTGGTGCTGGACGCGTTGACCGAGCGTGCGGCCGGCTTCGACGTCGAGGTGCGCGACGACCGGGACGCGTACGCGCTGATCGCCGTACAGGGTCCGGAGTCCGCCGGTGTCCTGAAGTCCCTCACCGACGCCGACATCGACGGCCTGAAGTACTACGCCGGCCTGCCCGGCACCGTCGCCGGGGTCCCCGCTCTCATCGCCCGCACCGGCTACACCGGCGAGGACGGCTTCGAACTGTTCGTGAAGCCGAAGCACGCCGTCGAGCTGTGGCAGGCCCTGACCAAGGCCGGCGAGGGCGTCGGCCTGGTCCCCTGCGGACTGTCCTGCCGGGACACGCTGCGCCTGGAGGCGGGCATGCCGCTGTACGGGCATGAGCTCTCCACGTCGTTGACGCCCTTCGACGCGGGCCTCGGCCGGGTCGTGAAGTTCGAGAAGGAGGGAGACTTCGTGGGCCGCGAGGCCCTCCAGGAGGCCGCCGCCCGTTCGGAGCAGAACCCCCCGCGGGTCCTGGTCGGCCTGGTCGCCGAGGGCCGCCGGGTCCCGCGCGCCGGATACGACGTCGTCGCGGACGGCCGGGTGGTCGGCGAGGTCACCTCCGGCGCCCCCTCCCCCACGCTGGGCAAGCCGATCGCGATGGCGTACGTCGACGCGGCGCACGCGGCACCGGGCACGACCGGTGTCGGTGTGGACATCCGGGGCAGTCACGAGCCGTACGAGGTCGTGGCGTTGCCGTTCTACAAGCGTCAGAAGTAGCGGCCGGAAGCAGTCGGCGTGCGTGACCCTGCGCACTTTCCGCTGCTCACGTACGTTTCCAGCAGTCCCCCCTTCATCAGCACTCCCCCGCGTACAGGAGAATTCAGGCCATGAGCAACCCCCAGCAGCTGCGCTACAGCAAGGAGCACGAGTGGCTGTCGGGCGCCGAGAACGGCGTCTCGACGGTCGGCATCACGGAGCACGCGGCCAACGCGCTCGGTGACGTCGTCTTCGTGCAGCTCCCGGAGGTCGGTGCCGGTGTGACCGCGGGCGAGACCTGCGGCGAGCTGGAGTCGACCAAGTCGGTCAGCGACCTGTACTCCCCGGTGTCCGGTGAGGTCACCGAGGTCAACGAGGACGTGGTCAACGACCCGTCGCTGGTGAACTCCGCCCCCTTCGAGGGCGGCTGGCTGTTCAAGGTACGCGTCGCGGAGGAGCCGGCCGACCTGCTCTCCGCCGACGAGTACACCGCCTTTTCCGCCGGCTGAGGAGTCGTACACCCGATGTCCGTTCTGAACACGCCCCTGCACGAGCTCGACCCCGAGGTCGCCGCCGCCGTCGACGCCGAGCTGGTCCGCCAGCAGTCCACCCTGGAGATGATCGCCTCCGAGAACTTCGCGCCTCTCGCGGTGCTGGAGGCGCAGGGTTCCGTCCTGACCAACAAGTACGCCGAGGGCTACCCGGGGCGCCGTTACTACGGCGGCTGCGAGCACGTCGACGTCACCGAGCAGATCGCCATCGACCGGGTCAAGGAGCTGTTCGGCGCCGAGTACGCCAACGTGCAGCCCCACTCGGGCGCTTCGGCCAACCAGGCCGCCCTGTTCGCGCTGGCCCAGCCCGGCGACACCATCCTCGGCCTGGACCTGGCGCACGGCGGCCACCTGACCCACGGGATGCGGCTGAACTTCTCCGGCAAGCAGTTCGACGTGGTCGCCTACCACGTGGACGCCGCCACCGGCCTGGTCGACATGGCCGAGCTGGAGCGGCTCGCCAAGGAGCACCGTCCCAAGGTGATCATCGCGGGCTGGTCGGCGTATCCGCGCCAGCTGGACTTCGCGGAGTTCCGCCGGATCGCCGACGAGGTCGAGGCCCATCTGTGGGTGGACATGGCGCACTTCGCGGGTCTGGTCGCGGCCGGTCTGCACCCCAACCCGGTGGAGTACGCGGACGTCGTCACCTCCACCACCCACAAGACGCTGGGCGGCCCGCGCGGCGGCATCATCCTCGCGAAGAAGGAGTTCGCGAAGAAGCTGAACTCGTCCGTCTTCCCGGGCTTCCAGGGCGGCCCCCTGGAGCACGTGATCGCGGCCAAGGCGGTCTCGTTCAAGGTCGCCGCGAGCGAGGACTTCAAGGAGCGTCAGCGCCGCACGGTCGACGGCGCGCGGATCCTCGCCGAGCGCCTCACCGCGCCGGACGCCCGCGCGGCCGGCGTGAACGTGCTGTCCGGCGGCACCGACGTGCATCTGATCCTGGTCGACCTGCGCGAGTCCGAGCTGGACGGCCGGCAGGCCGAGGACCGGCTCCACGAGGTCGGCATCACGGTCAACCGCAACGCCGTCCCCGACGACCCGCGTCCGCCGATGGTCACCTCGGGCCTGCGGATCGGTACGCCCGCCCTCGCCACCCGCGGCTTCACCGCCGCGGACTTCGCCGAGGTCGCGGACGTCATCGCCGAGACCCTGAAGGCGCCCGCTCCCTTCGAGGGGTCCGCGGTGGAGGCGCTGAAGGCCCGGGTCGAAGCCCTCGCCGACAAGCACCCGCTGTATCCCGGTCTGGGCAAGTAGTTCCTTTTCCCGGGTGCCGCGCACACTGAGAGGCGTGTGCGGCACCCCGCACCACCCCGTACGGAGGAGTCACCGTGGCCATTTCGGTCTTCGACCTGTTCTCGATCGGCATAGGCCCGTCCAGCTCCCACACGGTCGGCCCGATGCGCGCGGCGCGCATGTTCGCCCGCCGGTTGCGCAACGAGGGCCTGCTGGAGCAGGTCGCCTCCGTGCGCACCGAGTTGTACGGCTCCCTGGGCGCGACCGGGCACGGCCACGGCACGCCCAAGGCGGTGCTGCTCGGTCTGGAGGGCGACTCGCCGCGCACGGTGGACGTGGAGTCGGCGGACGACCGGGTGACACGGATCAGGGAGACGGGCCGCATCAGCCTGCTCGGCGAGCACGAGATCCCCTTCTCCTACGACGACGACCTGGTCCTGCACCGCCGCAAGACCCTCCCCCAGCACGCGAACGGCATGACCCTGTGGGCGTACGACGCGGCGGGCTCGCAGGTGCTGTCGAAGACGTACTACTCGGTCGGCGGCGGCTTCGTCGTGGACGAGGACGCGATGGGCGCGGACCGCATCAAGCTCGACGACACGGTCCTCAAGTACCCCTTCCGCACGGGCGACGAGCTGCTGCGCCTGACGAAGGACACGGGCCTGTCGATCTCCGCGCTGATGCTGGAGAACGAGCGGGCCTGGCGCACCGACGAGGAGATCCACGAGGGACTGCTGGCGATCTGGCGGGTGATGCAGGCGTGCGTGTCGCGCGGCATGTCCCGCGAGGGCATCCTCCCGGGCGGCCTGAAGGTCCGTCGCCGCGCGGCCGTCTCCGCACGCCAACTGCGTTCGGAGGGCGACCCGTTGGCGCGCGCGATGGAGTGGATCACGCTCTACGCGATGGCCGTGAACGAGGAGAACGCGGCGGGCGGACGGGTGGTGACCGCGCCCACCAACGGGGCCGCGGGGATCATCCCCGCCGTCCTGCACTACTACATCAACTTCGTGCCGGGCGCCGACGAGGACGGAGTGGTCCGCTTCCTGCTGGCCGCCGGGGCGATCGGCATGCTCTTCAAGGAGAACGCGTCCATCTCCGGCGCCGAGGTCGGCTGCCAGGGCGAGGTCGGCTCGGCCTGCTCGATGGCGGCGGGCGCGCTCGCGGAGGTGCTCGGCGGATCTCCGGAACAGGTCGAGAACGCCGCCGAGATCGGCATGGAACACAACCTCGGCCTGACCTGTGACCCGGTCGGCGGCCTGGTCCAGATCCCCTGCATCGAACGCAACGGCATGGCCGCGGCGAAGGCGGTCACGGCCGCCCGCATGGCGATGCGCGGTGACGGCTCCCACAAGGTGTCCCTCGACAAGGTCATCAAGACGATGAAGGACACCGGCGCGGACATGAGCGTGAAGTACAAGGAGACGGCCCGGGGCGGGCTCGCGGTGAACATCATCGAGTGTTAGGGCCTGTCCGGCGGATCAGGTCGCAGGAAATCTGCGGCGCCTTGTCGACGCAGGCGAGCGGGGCCTGGTGTGTCGAGCTGCAAGGCGGAGGATGGCGTCGACGCGATGGGAGTCCCGCCTCGTGGCTCGCTGACTTGTGACGTGTGGCTGATGCACAGGACCCCCGGAATCCGCGGCTCGAACCGTGCGTGGCTCATCCTCCCGAGGCAGGCCTCGGCGTGCGCCCCGCCATCAGGCCCGCCAGAGCTGCCCGCGATGAGACTCCCGTCTTGCGGTAGACCCGGGAGATGTGGGTCTCGACCGTGCGGCGGCTCAGGCAGAGTCGTTCGGCGATCGCCGGGCTGGTGAGGCCGTCGGCGACGAGGTCGGCGATCTCCCGTTCGCGGGCGGTCAGTTCGGCGAGGCGGCGCTCGGGCCCGTCAGCGGCGGCGGCCACCACCGGGCCAACCACGTCGGCAAGACCGGTCAGCATCCCGCAGCCCCCGGCCACGGCGAGCCGCCGCCCCCGGTGCCAGGCCGCCTGCCCGCGCCGCGAGCGGCCCGGGTCCGCCGCCGACAGGGAGGCGCCGAAGAGCAGGGAGAACGCCTCCCAGAACACCCCTCCACTGCGGGCGCTCTCGTCGGCCGCCGCCACGAACAGGTCCGCCGCCGCATTGTCGTCACCGAGACCGAGTCGTATCTGCGCGGCGCTGCGCATGGCAGAGGCGCGCTGCACCGGCAGATCGAGCCGCTCGGCCTCCTCGCGGGCCCGCTCGGCCCAGTCCTTCGCCGCGTCCAGGTCACCCATGGTGACGGCGGCGGTCACCAGGACCTCCAGGAACAGCGGACGCATGGAGGGCTGCATCCGCCGAAGGCCGGGGCCGCCGGCACGCAGGACCGCCTCCCTGGCACGAGCCGGGTCGCCGGCGATGAGCGCCGCGTAGCCGAGTACACACCAAGCGATGGACGCCCACCAGTTGACGCCCAGACCCGCCGCGGCCACCGCCTCCTCGGCGGTGGCCAGTGGCCGCGGATCGCCGGGTGGGCAGGCGTCGACCAGGGCGTGGGCCCTGGTGGCGAGGACGAAGGCGAGCAGTTCGTCACTGCCGATGCCGCGGGCGATGTCCTCGGCCTCCTCGGACAGTTCCACCGCCGACGCGAGCCGGCAGGTCTGGGTGCGCACGTGTGTCTTGCACAGGAGAAGGTGGGGCAGGAGGTAGATCTGGCCGGTGCGGCGGGCAATGGCCAGGCCGCGATCGGCGTGCCGCTCGGCGTCGGCGAAGCGCTCCAGGAACGCCTCCGCCCAGGCCAGCCGTACCAGCGGCTCGCACAGGCCGGTCAGATCACCGTCCGGCAGCGAGTCCACGAGGGCCGCCGCCCGGCGGGTGAAGTCGTCCGCCGCAGCCGTCTCCCCCTCGTACGCCTCCCCCAGCGCCGCGACGCTCAGGGCACCCGCCACCCCCGTGTCGTCCCCGAGGGAGCGGGCCACCTCCAGGGTGTGTGCCACCTCGGAGCGTACCGCCGGGTACGAGGTGTCGTGCGGGGCCGAGGAGCCCAGCTCCAGGCCCAGCGCCACCTGGTCGGCGAGCGACGGCGCGGGATCAGTGCGGTGCAACTCGCGGCGGAGCAGGGCGACCGCCTCCGAGTAACGCCCCAGATGGCGCTCCATGACGGCGCACAGCACGACAGCGGACGCCCGCGACCCCGTCCCGTCGCCCGGGTCGGGCAGGGCGATCACCTGGTGCAACAGGTCCCGGCTCTCCCGGAGTCGGCCGCCGACGCCCAGCGCCCGGGCCCGCCGCAGCATCAACTCGCGCCGTCTGGCCGCGTGTTCCGGCGTGTGCGGAAGTTGCCGCAGCACCACCTCGAGCCAGTGCGCGCTGCTCGCGGGCGCCGTCTGCGCGGCCTGCTCGGCGGCCTCGTCCAGCACCGCCGCCGCCTGCGGGTCCCAGCCGGACAGCGACTGCTCGGCGTGGTGCGCCCGCCCGGCCAACGGGGCGCCGGTACGGGCGAGTTCGGCGCCGACGAGCCGGTGGATCTCCGTGCGCTGCCAGGGGTCGGTGCCGTCGCGGACGAGGCTGCGCAGCACGGGGTGACGCAGCGCGATCCGCCCGTGCGTGCCGGTGCGCAGCAGGTCGCGCCGGGTCAGTACGGCGAGATCGTCGGCCAGTTGCCCCGGCTCGTGGCCGGTCACCGGGCCGAGCAGCGCGGGCGTGGCGTGGTCGCCCAGAGCTGCCACCACTTGGACGAGCCGGCCCTGCGACGGCGTCAGCGGGGTCAACTCGTCGAGCAGCAGCGCCCCGAGGCCGGTCGTGGACAGTCGGCTCACCGACGCGCCCTCGCGGTGCGCCTGGAGCAGGGTCAGCAGGTACAGCGGGTTGCCCTCGCTCGCTGTGAAGAGCCGTACGGCCTGGTCGCGGGCCAGGTCAGGGGTGAGCAGTTCGACGCAGTCCCGCTCGCCGAGCGGGCCGAGGACCGTCCGCCGTACCGCGCCGGTCTCCGTGCCGCGGGTGAGGGTCGCGGCAAGCAGCGCGGGGCTCTGCCGGTCGCGGCGGGCGAGGACCAGCAGGACGCGGGCGCGCACGGGGTGCCGTACGAGATGGTCGAGGAGTTCCAGCGACGCGGCGTCCGCCCAGTGCATGTCGTCCAGGACCACGACCAGCGGAGACGCCGCGGCGTGGGTCAACAGGGCGGCGGTGGCCCGGTGCAGGTGGAAGCGGTCCGTGCTGCGGGGAGCGCCGCTCAGCACCGGGGCGACCTCGGCAGCCTCCGGGAAGGATTCGACGGCCTCCGGGGCGAGGTCGGAGAAGGCGTCGGTGAACGGCTGGAACGGGATGTGACGTTCGTACTCCGTCGCCCGGCCGCGCAGCACCGCCGCCCCGCGCCGCGTCGCGGCCAGGCACAGCTCGTGGACCAGCCGGCTCTTGCCGATGCCCGCCTCACCGCCGACGTCCAGCACCGCCGGGCGGCCGGGCACGTCCCCCACCAGTTCCGCCAGCAGCCGGTCGAGCCGCGCGAGTTCCGCCTCTCTGCCGACCAGCGGTGTCCGTTCCGTCGCCATATCCTCACGCCCCCACGACAGTTGGTGCCCCCGCACATCCTGTCGTACGCCACTGACAACCTGTGACTTCGTGTCCTCGATCTCACACCGCGTCGACGGGTACAGCGATCGCATTAAGGTCTCTTCTGGATAATCCGCCTCGGATCGATTTGCTCTACGCTGGCAGACATGACCGCCATGACGCCCGCCCGCACCGAACCGGACTTGTCGTTCCTCCTCGACCACACCAGCCACGTCCTGCGGAGCAAGATGTCCGCCGCCCTCGCCGAGATCGGCCTGACCGCTCGAATGCACTGCGTGCTCGTCCATGCCCTGGA
Organism: Streptomyces sp. NBC_00076; assembly: GCF_045041235.1. Classification (NCBI taxonomy): domain Bacteria; kingdom Bacillati; phylum Actinomycetota; class Actinomycetes; order Kitasatosporales; family Streptomycetaceae; genus Streptomyces; species Streptomyces sp. NBC_00076. The sequence continues at coordinate 7,244,562 of NZ_CP108242.1, read as the reverse complement.
GGAGGAGCGCACCCAGATCCAGCTCGCCGAGATCGGTGACATGGACAAGACCACGATGGTGGTGACGGTGGACGCCCTGGAGAAGGCGGGCCTGGCCGAGCGCCGCCCCTCCAGTACGGACCGGCGGGCCCGGATCATCGCAGTCACCGACGAGGGCACCCGCGTCGCCGGGCAGAGCCAGAAGATCGTCGATCGCGTACATCGCGACGCCCTGGCCACCCTTCCCGGCGGGGACAGGGAGGCCCTCCTGCGGGCCCTGAATCACCTGGTCGACGACAGTCTGGCAACCCCCGTCGAGGCCCCGCGCACCGCCCGCCGGGCGCGCCAGTCCAGGTGAGCGGGGGGAGTGCGGCCTAAAGTAAGACCGAAAAAAATAGTCTGCAACAAAACCATCTGCTACGGTCTCTCCTGTCGTCCCAACTGACAGGAGAGACCGCATGTCTGCCGCATCCGACTCCGCGCCGTCGCCCGCTTCTCCCGCCGCACCGCGCTCACGCCGACTCGCCCTCGGCGTCATCGCCACCGGGATGCTGATGATCGTCCTCGACGGTTCCATCGTGACCGTGGCGATGCCGGCCATCCAGAACGACCTGGGGTTCACCCCCGCCGGCCTCAGCTGGGTCGTCAACGCCTACCTCATCGCGTTCGGCAGCCTGCTCCTGCTGGCCGGCCGGCTCGGCGACCTGATCGGCCGCAGGCGCATGTTCCTGGCCGGCACCGCCGTCTTCACCGTCGCTTCACTGTTGGCCGGCGCGGCCACCTCGCCCGCCGTACTGATCGCCGCCCGCTTCCTCCAGGGCATCGGCAGCGCGATGGCCTCCGCCGTCGGCCTGGGCATCCTCGTGACGCTGTTCACCGAGCCCGGGGAGCGCGCCAGGGCCATCGCCGTCTTCAGCTTCACAGGCGCCGCGGGCGCGTCCATCGGCCAGGTCCTCGGCGGCGTACTCACCGACGCGCTCAACTGGCACTGGATCTTCTTCATCAACCTGCCGATCGGCATCGCCGTCCTCGCGATCGCCCTACGCGTCCTGCCCGTTGACGTCGGTCTGGGCCTCAGAGCGGGCGCGGACGTATTCGGCGCGGCTCTGGTCACCACCAGTCTGATGCTCGGCATCTACACCGTCGTCAAGGTCGAGGAGTACGGCTGGACCTCGGGCCGCACCCTCGGCTTCGGCGCCCTCGCCGCCGTACTGCTCGCCGCGTTCCTCGTCCGTCAGGCCACCGCGAAGAACCCCCTGATGCCGCTGCGGATCTTCCGCTCGCGCAGCGTCCTGGCCGCCAACCTGGTCCAGATCCTGATGGTCGCCGCGCTCTTCTCCTTCCAGATCCTCGTCGCCCTGTACCTCCAGAAGGTGCTCGGATACGGCGCCGCCGAGACCGGTCTCGCGATGCTCCCGGCAGCCGCTGTCATCGGTGCCGTCTCCCTGGGAGTCTCCGCCCGTCTCAACGCCCGCTTCGGTGAGCGCAACGTCCTGCTGGCGGGCATCGTGCTCCTCATCGGCGTCCTCGCCCTCCTCGCCCGCGTCCCCGTGCAGGCCAGTTACGCCGTCGACCTCCTCCCGGTCATGCTGCTCGCCGCGGGCTTCGGCCTCGCGCTGCCGGCGCTGACCACCCTCGGTATGTCCGGCGCGAACGAGGAGGACGCCGGTCTCGCGTCCGGCCTGTTCAACACCACCCAGCAGATCGGCATGGCCCTGGGCGTCGCGGTCCTGTCCACCCTGGCCGCCTCCCGCACCGAGAGCCTCGCGGCGGACGGCCGGACGGCGGCCGAGGCGCTGACCGGCGGCTACCGGCTCGCCTTCGCGGTGGGCGCGGGGCTCCTCGTCATCGCCTTCGCCGTCGCCTTCACGATGCTGCGCCGCCCCGAGCGCCAGGCCGCCAAGGAGCCGGCCGCCGACCCGCAGGTTCCCGCCCACGCCGCAGCCGTCTGACCCGCCCTCTCCCCCATCCACACCCCGACCACCGAAAGGCTGATCCCCATGAGCGAGACCACCGCCACCGAGACCACTCCCGGCACCACCAAGAACGACGGCCCGGCCCCCCGGGTGCTCACCGACCAGGAGCTATCCCAGCTACTGCGGCAGCAGCGGTTCGGCGTACTCGCGAGCGTCAGGAGCACCGGCCACCCGCATCTGTCGACCGTCCTCTACGACTGGAACGCCGAGGAGCGCGTCCTGCGCGTCTCCTCCACCGCCGACCGCCTCAAGGTCCGCCGGCTGCGCCGCGACCCGCACACCTCACTGCACGTCAGCGGTCCGGACGTCTGGTCGTTCGCCGTCGCGGAGGGCGAGGCGGAGATAGTGGACCCGGCCGACGGGGCGGCCCCCGGCGAGCAGCCGCTGCCCGACCGGCGTGTGGTGATCCTGATCCGGGTGTCCCGCCTGTACGGGACCGCCCTGGACATCCCCGCCCAGGACTGAGGCCTACCAGGCATCTCGCCAGGGGGTCGCGCTGGGGGTCGCGCTAGTGCCGCGGCCACCGGAGAACGTGCACACCGAACGACATCAGCGGCGAGCCGGGCCCGCGCACCCCGTCCTCGTACCACCAGTAGCTCAGGCCGACGATCCCGGAAAGGAACCCGGCGAGGAAGCCCAGCACCAGCGGGCCCACCGGGTTGGGGGCCCCTTCCTCGACCACTTGCCCGCCGACCTCGAAGAGCGCCACCCCGAACCCGAGCGCCGCCGCTACCCCGGCCAGGCCCAGCACCAGCCACACCCACCGGCGGCTCCTGGTCGCCGCGACACTGAGCACCTTGAACTTCAGCGGCTTCTGGCAGCTCCCGCATTCCCGCGCCTCCACCCGCCGGCCCTTCTCCGGACGCTCGATATCGATCGGATGGAGAGCAAACCGGCGGACGACATGGCTGCTGTGGACGTCCTTGGACACCATGTGCGCATATCTCAGACCTGGATACGGCCCCAATTCCCGCTTACCCATAGCAGCCTCCCTATGTCAGATACCTGTCGGACCGTCCCGACAATCGATCGGCCCTTCCCCCACCAGCTGTTCCGTGAGCCCACGGCCCCGTCGGACGCCGGGCCCCCACATGCTCAATGTCCGTAACTCGGGGTGCGCAGGACGTCGTCCACGTCGAAGCTGAACGTCGGCGTCGGGTACAGCGGGTCGGGCACACCCGTGGTGTCGGGCACGTCGTACGGGTCGGCGGTGGGCTTGCCCTCGGGGCTGCAGACGTGCGGCGCCGCTGGAGGTGACAGCTCGTACTCGGCCACCCGCTCGGTCCTGAATTTCACGTCCCCGCCGTAGATGTCGAGGCCCCCGGTGCTGATCTGCTCGGGCAGTTCCTTGCTCTTGAGGGGCCTGCCGACGTACACCGCGACCAGGGCCCCCACACAGACGCTGCGGTCGCCGGCGTAGAGCCTCTCCGGCGGTTTCACGAGGTGCTCCTTGCGTCCGTCAATGCGCAGCTCGGTCCGCTTCACGGAGTCCATGTCGAAGTAGTAGTCCGGCGGGGCCTCCGTGGCGCCGGGCGTGTACTCTCCGGCGCCCGCCGAGCCGTAGGTGAGCTTCCAGAACTCCACCTGAACGGTGACTGTTTCGCACAGCGGGCCGTTGTAGCCCTCCACGCTCTCGTGGATCGTGACCGGATCCTTGGAGGTGTCGACGCCTGCGGCGGGGGCATCGGCCGCTATTCGCACCCAGCTCACGGCCTGTTCCGTCGTCCACTCCCCGTTGGGGTGGCAGCCCTTGGCGTTGGTCGGGTAGAGCGGGGAGGGCGTGGCCGACGGGGTGGTCGGGGCAGCGGTGGCAGTGCCCGTCACGGAGGGCGTGGCGGCCGATGCGTCGGTGCCGACTCCGTCGCCCGAGCAGCCGGCCGTCAGCAGCGCGACGGCCGCCAGCAAGGCAGTGACCGGAGCGGCGGCATACCGAGCCGGCCGGTTACGTCCCGTTGGAGTGACGGCCCGGACCAGCCACCGCACCCGGTCTCCTGCAGACTCCAGCAACGTCATCATCCCGACCTGTGCTCAGTGGCTCTACCGGTCGCGCACGGCTCATCCTCGGTTAAGACCCTCCCCTGAGCGGACGCTGAAGAAATCAGTAGAACTACGCAATCGGCTACGTATGTTCGCCTGCCGCGGAGTTGGCAGTGGCATCCTCTCCAGGGATCAAGCCTTGCGTGGGTTCGTTCGACGTGCCGGCGTCGGCGCCCGTCGATCACCCGGCATTTCAGGGGCTTGTGCAAAACGTTTTGGATCCTTAGCGTCCGGTTCGGACGGAAGGATTCCGCATGACGCGCCGACTGATCGTGACGTCCTGCTCGGTGCTCGTGGTGCCCGAGCGGGGCCCCTGCCGAGTGGAGACGGGCCAGGACATCCTGGTCGAGGACGGAGTGATCGTCTGGCTGGGCCCGGCGGGCGCCGGGCCTCAAGCGGCCGGGGCCGAGACCGTGGACGGTACGGGACTGATCGCCGTACCCGGGCTGGTGAACGCCCACACGCACGGCCCGATGACGCTGATGCGCGGCGCCGCCGAGGACGTGGGTGTCGAGGCCTGGTTCAACGAGCGGGTGTGGCCCATGGAGGTCAACCTCACCCCTGCCGACATCGGCCTCGGCGCGGAGCTGGCCTGTGCGGAGATGCTGCTCAGCGGGGTGACCACGTTCGCCGACCACTACTTCCACGCCGAGCGGATCGCCGCCGCGGTCGTGCGTACCGGAATCCGGGCCGACATCGCACCGACGTACTTCAGCAGCCGGGGCCGCGCGGCCCTGGAGGAGAGCGCCGAGACCGCCGCCGCCCTGCGGGGCACGGGCGACGGACGGGTCACCGCGTCGCTTGGCCCGCACGCGCCGTACACGGTCGAGGACGCGGACCTGGTCCGAGTCGCGGAGCTGGCCCGGGACATGGACGTACGGATCCACATCCACGCCGCCGAGCACCTGGAGCAGACCGAGTCGAGCCTGGCGCGGCGTGGCGTCACCCCCATCGGGGTGCTGGAGCGGACCGGGGTGCTGGACGCCGGGGCGCTGATCGCGCACGGATGCGGCATCACACCGGCCGACCTGCCGGTGCTGGAGGCGGTCGGGGACCGTACGGGCGTGGCCTGCTGCCCGAAGGTGTATCTGAAGCACGCCCTGCGTCCGCTCACGCCGGTGCGGAGCCTGCTGGACGCCGGTGTCGCCGTCGGGGCCGGGACGGACGGGGCGGCCGGGCACAACACGCTGGACGTGTGGGAGGCGATGCGGCTGGTCGCGTTGACCCAGAAGCAGGCCGAGCGGGACGCAACCTGGATGACCGTCTCCGACACGGTCCGGCTGGCCACGCGCGGAGGCGCCCGGGCGCTCGGACTCGGGGACCGGATCGGCGCGCTGGAACCGGGCCGGGCCGCGGACATCGTCCTCGTCGATCTGAGCGGGGCGCACTGCCGGCCGGTGCACGACCCGGTGGCGGCGCTGGTCTACAACGTGCGGGCAAGTGATGTGCGCACGGTCGTGGTGGACGGGCGGGTCGTGGTGCGTGACGGCCGGCTGCTGACGGTGGACCTGCCGGGGCTGCTGGCCGAGATCGAGGCACGCGTGCCCGCACTGCTGGACACCTCGCACGGCAGGGCGGTCCAGCACTATGACCCGTGAGCAGGACCAGGACGTGGGGCGCCGCCGGGTGCGGCGGCCCGCGTCGATCAAGGACGTGGCGGCCGCCGCCCGGGTGAGCCCGACCACGGTGTCGCACGTGCTGAGCGGCAACCGGCCGGTCGCCGACGACACGGCCGAGCGGGTCCGCGCGGCCGTCAGCCGACTCGGCTACGTACCGGCCTCGACGGCCCGCAATCTCCAGGCCGGTTCGACCAACGTCATAGGCCTGCTGGTGCCCGACATCACCAACCAGTTCTTCGCCGAACTGGCCAAGGGTGTCGACGACGCCGCCCACGACCTGGGCTACGGGGTCATCCTGTGCAACACCGAGTTCGACCCGGACCGCGAGGACCGCTATCTGGAGATGCTGCGCGGCCGGTTCATCGACGGCATGGTGTACGCCTCCGGGTCGCCGCCGTCCCGAGGCCGGCTGGCGTCGCTGCTCGGGCGGTTCCCCATCGCCCTGGCCGACGAGGTCGTTCCCGACCTGCTGGAACAGACCATCCTCGTCACCGCGGACCACCGTGCGGGAGGCCGGCTGATCGGGCAGCACCTGCGGGAGTTGGGCCACCGCCGGGTGCTGGCGATCAGTGGCCCGGTGGACCTGGTCAGCAGCCTGGAGCGGATCGCCGGTTTCCGGGAGGCGTTCGGCGACGCGGGGGTCACCGAGGTCGAGGGCGCCTTCGTGGAGCGGTCCGGCTACAGCCTGGTCGCCGCGGCCCTGGAGGGCGGCGGCCGACGCCGCTTCACCGCGGTGTTCGCCGCCAACGACCTGATGGCCCTCGGCGCGGTCGCCGCCCTGGAGGACGCGGGTCTGCGCGTCCCCGACGACGTCTCGGTGGCGGGCTTCGACGACATCATGCTCGCCTCCCGCATCCACCCCCGTCTCACCACCGTCCACCAGCCCGCCTACGACGTCGGCCGCACGGCCGGCGCCCAACTGCTGAGCTACGTCCACCGGGACGAGGTGCCCCCTGCCTCCCGGCACATCCTGCCGGTCCGGCTGAAGATCCGCGCCAGCACGGCTCCCGTGAGCCCGACCCCCTGACCGGGCGCTGCCGCCCCCTCCCCCTCTTCTCCTCCTCCGCACACTTCACATGAAAGGCCGTGCAGCGATGCCCCATGTCCTCGTCGTGGGTGAGTCCTGGTTCACCCAATCCGTCCACCAGAAGGGGTTCGACTCCTTCTTCACCTCCGAGTACACCGAGGGCGCCCAGGTCTTCCTCGACGCGCTGCGCGGCCGGGGCCACACGGTGACCTACGTCCCGTCGCACGAGATACCCAGCAGGCTGCCCACCACGGCCGAAGGACTGGAGCCCTACGACGTCGTCGTGATCAGCGATGTCGGGGCCAACAGCTTCCAGCTCACGCCGGAGACCTTCACCCACTCGGTGCCCTCGCCCGACCGGACCGAGCTGCTGCGGGCCCACGTCGAGCGCGGCGGAGGCCTGTTGATGGTGGGCGGCTACCTCACCTTCACCGGCATCGACGCCAAGGCCCGCTGGGGGCGCACACCGCTGGCGGCGGCACTGCCGGTCTCTCTGCACGACCGGGACGACCGGGTGGAGCTGCCCGCCGGGGCCGCACCGCGAATCGTCGCCCGCCACGCGGTGGTCGACGGGCTGGACGGGACCTGGCCGGATCTGCTCGGGCTCAACGAGGTGACGCTGCGGGACGGGTCGGAACTGCTCGTCGAGTGCGCGGGCCATCCGCTGTTGGCGGTCGGCGGCTACGGCGCGGGAAGATCGGCCGCCTTCACGTCCGATCTGGCGCCCCACTGGGCCCCGCCCGGCTTTCTCGAGTGGAAGGGCTACGCCGAGCTGTGGGACCGGCTGGTGCGCTGGCTGGCGCAGGCCCCGGTGGAGGAGGTGGCCTGATGGTCACTCCCCATATCTCGGCCGCCGTCGGCGACTTCGCACCGGACGTGCTGATGCCCGGCGACCCACGCCGGGCACGCCGCATCGCCGAGACGGTCCTCGAGGACGCGCGCCTGGTCACCGACGTGCGCGGCATCGAGGGGTACACCGGAACGTACCGGGGCGTGCCGCTGTCCGTCCTGGCCTCCGGCATGGGGATGCCGTCGGTGACCATCTACGCCACCGAGCTCTTCCGGCACTACGGGGTGCGCAGCATCGCGCGGGTCGGCACCGCGGGCGGCATCCCCGCCTCGGTGGGTCTGCGCGACGTCGTCGTGGCCACCGCCGCCCACACGGACTCCGCGATGAGCGGCCACCGTATCGACGGGGCGCACCTGAGCCACGTCGCCTCCTTCGACCTGGCCGGGGCCGCCGCACGGGCCGCCGCGACCGGGGGCGGATCCGGACCTCGCGTGCACATCGGGCCCGTGTTCACCACCGACCACTTCTACCTGGAGCGTCCGGCGCTGTTCGAGCGGCTGGAGGCGCACGGCACGCTGGCCGTGGAGATGGAGGCCGCGGGCCTGTACGCGACCGCCGCCGCCGAGGGCGGTCGTGCGCTCGCCGTGCTGACGGTCAGCGATCACGTGCGCCGCGCGGAGGCACTCACTCCGGCCGAGCGCGAGACGGACTTCGACCGTGCCGTCACCATCGCGGCCATCGCGCTGATCACGGAAACAATCTCCTCACACAGAAGCCCATAGCCAAAACGTTTTGCATTGCATACCTTTCGGCCAATGGCGAAGAACGTCCCCCACTGAATCCCCCGTTGAAGATCCCGCTGAAGATCCCACTACAGAAAGAGAATCCGGACAATGCACAAGATCAGAATTCTGGGGAGCGTCGCGGCGCTCTCCCTCACCCTCGCCGGATGCGGTGCCTCGACCGCCACGGACTCCGCCCAGTCGGGGAAATCCGGAAAGCCGAGAATCAAGTTCGTCATCAACGGAAATCTCGGCGACCGTTCCTTCTTCGACTCGGCCTACGCGGGCCTGAAGAAGACGGAGAAGGACCTCGGCTACAGCCTGAAGGTCGTCGAGCTGGGCAGTGACCGCACCAAGTGGTCCTCCGGTTTCGAGGACGCGGCCGCCGGCGACGACTACGACGTGCTCGCCGCGGGCACCGTCGACACCGTCGGCTTCGTCTCCAAACTGGCCCCGGAGTACCCGGACAAGAAGTTCTGGCTCTTCGACGGATCCGTCGACTACACGGGCAAGAGCGGCTGTTCCAACAAGTGCGCGAACGTCTACTCCGTCACTTTCAAGCAGAACGAGGCCGCCTATCTGGCCGGATTCCTCGCCGACAAACTGGTCGCCGCCAAGGCCCTTCCCGGCAGTACCGGAAACGGCAAGGTGGGCGTGATCGGCGGCGTGAAGATACCGGTCATCGAGGACTTCGTCGTCGGCTTCAAGGCGGGCTTCAAGGCGGCGGGCGGAAATCCGTCCTCCGGTGTCCTCGTGCAGTACGTCGGCGGCGACAACCCGTTCGGCGATCCGGCCAAGGGCAAGCAGATCGCCTCGGCGATGTACGGGCAGGGGGCCGAACTGGTGTGGCCCGTCGCCGGATCCTCGGGCCTCGGGGCCTTCGAGTCGGCCGTCGCCGCCAAGCGGTACGCCTTCGGCGTCGACTCCGACCAGTACAAGACGCTCACCGACCCCGACCAGCGGCAGACCGTCGTCACCTCCATCCTCAAGAACGCCGGCAACGCCCTCTATCTGGCGGCCAAGGCGAACACGGCCGGCACGCTGGCGTACGGGAAGCCCGCGGCCGTGGGTCTGGCCGAGGACGGCGTGGGCTACGTGGACAACGCCAACTTCGACAAGCTCGTCCCCGCCGCCGTGCGCGCCGACCTCAAGGCGCAGGCCGCGAAGGTCAAATCCGGTGCCGTCAAGGTCCCTTCGGCCTTCTGAGCTCCGAGGAACACTGGTGGAACCCGTCAACGAAACCGCCGAGACCGCTGTACCCGCTGCAACCACTGCAACCACTGCAACCACTGCAACCACTGCAACCACTGCAACCACCGAACCCGCCGAGCCCGACGGCTCCCTGCACAAGCCCGGGGACGCGGCCCCGCCCGTCCTGGAGGCCACCGGCCTCGGCAAGACCTACCCCAACGGCACCCGCGCCGTCAGCGACGTCGACCTGTCGGTGCCCGCCGGCGAGATCAGGGCGATCGTCGGGCAGAACGGCGCCGGCAAGTCCACCCTGATGAAGCTTTTGTACGGGCTCGAACAGCCGTCGACCGGGAAGCTCAGCGTTCATGGCAGGAGGGTCAGGTTCTCCGGGCCGCAGGACGCCATCGCCCTCGGCGTGGGCATGGTCCACCAGAACCTCATGCTGGTCCCGTCGTTCACCATCGCCGAGAACGTCGTCCTCGGCGTCGAACCGGGCCGGGCGGGCCGGGTCGACCGCGCGGCCGCCGCCGAACGTACCGCCCAGCTGGCGAAGGAGGCGGGGCTCGCCGTCGACCCGGAGGCCAGGGTCGACGCGGTGTCCGTCGGGATGCGCCAGCGCGCCGAGATCCTCAAGGCCCTGCACCGCGGCGCTCGCATCCTGATCCTCGACGAGCCCACCGCCGTGCTCACCCCCCAGGAGACCACTGACCTCTTCACGGCGGTCCGCAGGCTCCGCGACTCGGGCATGACCGTGCTGTTCATCTCGCACAAGCTCAAGGAGGTACGGGAGATCAGCGACCGGGTCACCGTCATGCGCGCCGGGTCGGTGATCGGCACCGTACGCACCGAAGAGGCGACGCCCGCGCAGCTGGCGTCCATGATGGTCGGCCGGGAGATCTCGCTCGACGTACCGAAGCCCCCGGCGCGGCCCGGAGCGGGAGTGCTGCGGGTGCGCGGACTCTCCGGCCCGTCGGTGCACGGGGTCTCCCTCGACATCGCGGCCGGTGAGATCGTCGGCCTCGCGGGCGTCGAGGGCAACGGCCAGAGCGAACTCGTCGAACTGCTCGCCGGACTGCGCCGCCCCACCGCGGGCTCGGTCACCGTGGACGGCGTCGACGTCACCCACCTCGACGCGGCGGGCCACCGCCGCGCCGGTGTCGCCCACGTGCCCGAGGACCGGCTGTCCAACGGGGCGGCCCTGGACCGCTCCATCGCCGACAACCTGATCGTCGACCGCCACGACCGGCCCCCGATCGCCCACCGCGGCATCCTGCGCACCCGTCGCATACGCGAGCTGGCAGAGGACCTGATCGGCCGTTACGCGATCCGCGCCCCGCACCCCGACGCGGCGGCCGGGGCGCTGTCCGGGGGCAATCTGCAGAAGGTCGTGGTCGCCCGCGAACTGTCCGCCCGGCCACGCCTGTTGCTGGCCGCGCAGCTGACCCGGGGCGTCGACATCGGCGCCATGCACTTCATGTACGAACGGCTCGTCGAGGCCCGTGACGCGGGCGCGGCGGTCCTGCTGGTCTCCGCCGACCTCGGTGAACTCCTCGCGCTCTCCGACCGGCTGCTGGTCGTCAAGGACGGCCGCCTCGTCGCCCGCTTCGACGACCCGGCCGGACTCACCGAGGAGACCACCGGCCTGTACATGCTCGGGGTGCGGCGGCACCCGGACGAGCGGATCACGGCAGGTGTCCGATGACCTCGACCCTGGAACCGGCGGCGGAACAGCAGAGGCGGCCCGAGACGCAGGGACGCCGGGAGTTCCTGGCCGCCCGGCGCCGTACGGTGGTCGTCGAGCTGACGATGACGGTGCTGACCGTCGCCGTCGCCGTCCTCATCGCCTTCCTGGTCGTCCTGGCCACCGGCAAGGACGCCACCGGCGCGCTGAACGCCCTGCTCACCGGCCCGTTGGAACGCACCCCCCGGATCGGCCGCTGGCTCGCCGACGCCACCACCCTGTCGCTGCTCGGCCTGTCCGTCGCGATTCCCTTCCGCGCCCGGCAGATCAGCCTCGGCGCGGAGGGCCAGGTGTACGCCGGCGCTCTGGCGAGCGCCCTGGTGGCGATCAACCTCCACCTGCCGCCCGTCGCCGCCGTCCTGGTGCCGCTGGGCGCCGCCGCCCTCGCCGGAGGCGCGCTGGGCGCGGTCCCCGGGGTGATGAAGGCCCGCCTCGGCGCCAACGAGATCGTCGCGACGCTGATGCTGAACGCCGTGGTCGTGCGGGTCTTCGACTATCTCCTCACCGATCACCTCAAGGCACCCGGCAGCACCGCCGTGCAGTCGTCCCCGGTACGCCCCGACTCGGCGCTGCCGCTCCTCTCCGACTTCTTCGGCGTCCCCCTGGACCAGGCCAACATCGGCCTCTTCGGCATGCTCGCGGTGGCCGCCGCCGTCTGGTTCCTGCTCGCCCGCACCCCGCTCGGCTACCGCATCCGCATGACCGGCTCCAACCCGGACTTCGCCCGGTTCGGCGGCGTCGACGTGCCCCGCACCATCGAGTGGAGCTTCGTCATCGGCGGCGCGCTGGCCGGCCTCGCCGGAGCGCACCTCGCGCTCGGGATCTACGGCGGACTCCAGCCCGACATGGCCGGCGGCCTCGCCTTCGAGGGCATCGTCGTCGCGCTGCTGGGCCGCAACAACCCGGTCGGGGTGGTCGCCGCCGCGCTCCTCTACTCGTATCTGCGGGTCGGCGGCGACGTGATGGAGCAGCAGACCGACGTCGGCTCCGAGGCCGTGACCATCATCCAGGCGGTCATCGTGCTGCTCGTGACCGCCCGGGCACTGCCCGAACTCGTCAAGCGGTACCTCGCCCGAAGGGAGGCCCGCTGATGGGTCCCGTCCTCGACGTGGTGCTCAGCACCGGATTCCTCGCGGCGATCCTCGGGGTGTCGACGCCGTACGTCCTCGCCGCCCTCGGCGGGCTGCTGGCCGAGCGGGCCGGGGTGCCCAACATCGCCCTGGAGGGCTCGATGCTGGCCGCCGCCTGCACGGGCGCGCTGGTCGCCGGGTACAGCGGCTCGGTGTGGGCCGGAGCGGGCTGCGGGATCGCCGCCGGTGCGCTGCTCGCGCTGCTGCTCGGCGTGCTGCATCTGTACCTGGGCGCGGACGCCATCATCGCGGGCATCGGCCTCAACCTCCTGGCGGCGGGCGCGACCGCGTACACCGTGTACGCGCTGCTCGGCGACAAGGGCGGGACCAGCCGACTGCACAGCGGCGCGCTGCCCTCGGTCCGGCTGCCGCTGGTCGAGGACGTTCCCGGCCTCGGTGCGGTGCTCAGCGGGCAGAACGTGCTGACCTGGGCCGCCCTGGCCACCACCCCGGCGGTCGCCTGGCTGCTGTACCGGGCCCGGTTCGGCTTCCACCTGCGCGCGGTCGGCGAGCACCCCGAGGCGGCACGCTCGGTCGGCATCCACGTCCACCGGGTCCAGTTCCGCGCCCTCGCGCTCAGCGGCGCGCTGGCCGGGGCGGCCGGAGTGTTCCTGAGCATGGGCGCCGTGTCCTTCTTCGTCACCGGCATGACCGCCGGCCGCGGCTACATCGCGCTGGCCGCCGTCTTCCTCGGCGCCCTCCGTCCCTGGGGTGTGTTCGTGGCCGCGCTCGGCTTCGGCGCCGCCGAGGCACTCGCCGTCCAGCTGGGCAACCTCGACATCCCGTCCCAGCTGGTCTCCGCGATCCCGTACGTCTTCACCCTGCTGGCACTGGCGTTCTTCGCCTGGCGCCGCCGTAGCGCGGCACGCACCGCCGCCGCGCCCATCTCACCGCCCGCCCTGCCCACCTTGGAGACCCCATGAGCGTCCGAGCCGCCCGCGCCCGGATCATCGCCTCCGCAGTCGTACTCGCCGTCCTTCCCGCCCTCGTCGGCACCCCGTCCTCCGCCCAGGACAGCGGCGTACGGCTGGACTTCCTCGGGGAGCGCGAGCTGCCCAGCGCGATGGCCTTTCAGGGCACCACCGTCGGTGGCCTGTCGGCCATCAGCTACGACGCGAGGACCGGCACGTACTACGTGATCAGCGACGACCGGTCGCAGACCGGCCCCGCCCGTTTCTACACCGCCAAGGTCGACTTCACCGACGGCGCCCTGACCGGCGTCGAACTCACCGGCACCCAAGTGTGGCGCCGGCCGGACGGCACCGCCTTCCCCCCGACCTCGACCGCCGGCTCCACGGTGGCACCCGACCCGGAGGGCATCGCCGTGGACCCGCGCGACGGCAGCCTGGCCTGGACGAGCGAGGGCGAGCGCATCGTCCCGTCCGACGGGCCCGCCCTCCTCGGCGATCCCTGGATCCGCCGCGCCACCACGACCGGCGCCTCCACCGGACAGCTCCCGCTGCCACCACAACTGCACATGAACTCCCAGGAGTTCGGCCCCCGCAAGAACCAGACCCTCGAAGGGGTCACCTTCACCCCGGACGGCCGGCGGATCGTCACCGCCATGGAGGACCCCCTCTACCAGGACGGCGACGACCCCACCCCCGAGCACGGCGCGCTCACCCGCATCACCGTCCATGACGCACGCACCGGACTGCCACTGGCCCAGTACGCCTACCCCCTGGAACCGCTGTTCGCCACGCCACCGGAGGGCAGCACCGACACCAACGGCGTCAGCGACATCGTGGCCCTCGGTGACGACCGTTTCCTGGTCCTCGAACGTGCCTCGATCTACAGCGACAACAACTGGAAGGCCCGCGTCTATCTGGTCGACCTCCACGGCGCCACCGACGTCCTCGGCCGCGACTCCCTCACCGACACCTCCGCGCATCCCGTGCAGCCGGTCCGTAAAACGCTCGTGACCGACCTGTCCGATGTCCCCGGGCTGACCCGAGTCGACAACGTCGAGGGCATCACCGTCGGCCCCCGCCTCCCCGACGGCCGCCGGACCGTCGTCCTGGTCTCCGACGACAACTTCGCCGCACGCCAGGTGACCCAGTTCATCGCCTTCGCGGGCCACGGCATCTGAAGGTGTGCTGACGCCCATCAGCCTGACGTCCCCGTCGCCCACGGCCGCCCGGACGTTCGACAAAGGCCGCGGGTCGACGTTTCGAGGTCGCGCGAGGATTACCCGTGCCAGGGTGGGACAGCGGTTACGGATCAACTCCTGTCCCCCCACAGGCACTCAGGGAGCCCCCATGCTGCGTGGCATAGACGTCAGCGCGTACCAGTCCTCGTCCTACGGCACGGACGGCCTCTCCTTCGTCTTCATCAAGGCGACGGAGGGCCGTTCGTACGTCAACCCGAGACTCGCCGCCCAGACGAAACACGGCCGCGACGCCGGCCTGGTCGTCGGCTTCTACCACTTCCTCTGGCCGGGCAACCTCACCGCCCAGGCGGAGCACTTCGTCAAACACGCCCCCGAGAAGGCGGGCGACATCCTCGCCGTCGACTGGGAGACGTCCGGGGAGGGCACACACGCGAGCAACGCGGAGAAGGACAGCTTCATCCGGAAGGTCCGGGCGCTGCGGCCGAACAACCGGGTCGTCCTGTACTGCAACCGCAGCTACTGGCTCAATGTGGACGACACGTCGTACGCCGGTGACGGCCTGTGGATCGCCGACTACGTCACGGCCGGCAAGCCCCGCATCAAGGCGAAGTGGCGCTTCCACCAGTACACCGACGATCCGCTGGACAAGAACGTGGCGAACTTCGCGAGCAAGGCCGCCCTGCGGGAGTGGGCCGCGGACGCCTGAGCGGATGCAGCCCTCTCACCGGGCCGGTCGCGCCGGGAGGACGGGATCCTAGTGCCGCCACTCCGGCCCTCGCTCCGGGCTCGCCTCCGCGAGCGCCTTCGTGACGCCGTCGACACCCTCCCGCAGTCCGTACACCGGGGTGCCGGGCTGCTGGCGCCAGGAGTCGTCGAGGCCGCCCGCGTCGACCGTGTCGAAGCCGAGCTCGTCGATCAGGGCCCGCACTCTGCTCTTCGCCGCCTGGTCGTCGCCCGCCACCGGCAGTGCCAGGCGGTCGGGGGCGCCGGCCGGGCGCGGCCGGTCCAGGATGTCCTGGGCGTAGGTGCCGTTGAAGGCCTTGATGACGGTGTGGCCGAGGTGCCGCGCGGTCCAGCGGCTCTCAGTGAGCCCCTCGTCCTCGATCCCCGCGATCCTGCCGTCGCGCTGTCGCGGGTAGTAGTTGCCGGTGTCGATCACGGCGAACCCGTCCGCCGCCTCGTCGAACAGGCCGGACGCCAGGTCCGGCACCGCCTTCAAGGGGATCGTGACGATGACGACGTCCGCGCCGCGCGCCGCCTCCGCGACCGGGACGGGGGTCGCGCCCGTCTCCGCGGCCAGCTCGGTGAGCGTGTGCGGGCCACGGGAGTTGGCCACGGAGACGTCATGGCCGAGGGCGGTGAGCCGCCGGGTGAGGTTGCCGCCGATGTTGCCCGCGCCGATGATGCCGATCTCCATGAAAGACCCTTCCAGAATCGATGCACATGCATACGTCTGTGGTGCGTCAACCCTGTGTACCCGAGGGCTATTCCGGGCGATCCAGGGCTTCGGCACGACGGCCGCTGGAACGTCCGCGTGGCGCGCCGGGCATGAGGAAGGGGGGCACCCTTGGGCGCCCCCCTTACCGCTCGGGTCACTTGTTCAGGTAGGCCCAGAACTCGTCGAACGACAGGACCTTGTCCCCGTCGAGGTCGCGGGACTTGATGATGACCTCGGCGACCGACTCGGTGACGTTCCAGTCGCCCTGCTGAGCCAGGGCGGTCTTGAACTCGGCCGCGGTGATGACTCCGTCGCCGTCCGTGTCGATCCGCTCGAAGTGCTTGCGTGCCTCGTCGATGTCCGCCACCGATCCGCCCCTTTTTCTCGTGCTGCTCATGACGCGCCGGCCATGAGCGCTGTTCATGACGTGCTGCCGTACTGACGCAGGTCAGATTAACCGCCCGTCCGGGCTCGCAGTGCGGCGACCACCCAGGAGAACTCCTCGGCGTACGCCGACTGGGGTTCGAGTCCCTTCACCACGGCCGACAGTTCGCGGTACCGGGCGAGCCGCGCGGTCGAGGCCGCCTCCAGGCGCTCCAGCACCTCGTCCAGGTCGGCGTCGCCGAGCATCGAGCGCAGCACCTCGTCCACTTCCGGTGCCTCTGGGGCGGTGCCCGCGCGCAGCGCCTCGCCGGCCAGCTGCACCAGACGGCTCATGAACCACAGGGAGGTGCCCGGCGGGATGTCGGGCCCCCGGTCCACTGCGTTGAACTCGACCGCCCTGCGCATGGTCGCCCGGAACTCCGGGTCCTGGATCAGCTCGGCGAGTTCCACCCACGCGTCCACCTGCTCGGGCGTGGGGTCGTCGGGCAGATCGGCCGACGCGAACCGCAGCCGGGTACGGATGTCGGGATCGGCCGTGTCGATACCGTCGAAGACCTCTGCCATGAAGTCCTCGACGATCCGGTTCCGCTCGGCCGCCGACAGCCGGGCCAGTCTGTTCATCAACCTCATCTCCTCCGCGGTCGAACCGCGTCGCGCCACGGACGACAGCACCGCACGGGTCACCTTCAGCGACCGGATCTGCGTGTCCAGCGCCGCCACGTGCGCGGCGGCGACTTGCGCGACCGTGGTCTCGCCGGCCAGCACCTTGTGTACGTCCTCCAGGCCGAGGCCCAGTTCGCGCAGGGTGCGGATCAGCTCCAGTCGGGCCACGGCCGCGGCGTCGTACAGCCGGTAGCCGCCCGTTGAGCGGGTCACCGGGGGCAGGAGGCCCTCGTCGGACCAGTAGCGGATGGTGCGTACCGTCAGTCCGGTGGTCCGGGCCAGCTCGCCGATGGTGAAGAGTCCGGTGCCGTCGTCGATCATGTCTGCGAGTGTGGGCCCTCCAGTGGGTGGAGACTCAAGGAGCGGGCGTGGAGACTCTCCGGGACATTCTCGTCGACTGCGACGGGCTCGCCGCGACCATGAACGCGTGCTTGCTCACGGCCTTCATGGAGCGGACCGGACGCACGAGCGACACCATCGACGTGCTGGCGGTGGGCGCCCCGCCGCCGGGTGAGCCGCCGCTCGCGCTGCGGGAGATCGAGGACCCCGGCCACCCCCGCGTCGTCAGCTCACGCGGGCGGCGCGACGAGGTGCGGGGTGGGCCGCGGACGGCGGCCTGCTCGTCCTGGGACGCGGGGTCGCGGGGCGGCTGGAGGTCTCGGTCGAGGTGGACGAGGACGTACGACACCGGGGACTGGGGCGCGCGCTGGTGCGCGCGGCACGGCAGCTCGGCGGGGGGCGAGCCGGTGTGGGCCCCAGGTCTCGGCGGGGAACGCCCGTAGTCTGCGGGCGTTCCAGGCGGCCGGTCACCTGCCGGTGGGCTCCGAGGTGCTGCTCGGTGCACGACCGGGCGGACCCCGATGACGTACGTCAGCGGAAGACGCCCGTGTGGCCCAGCGAGTAGCGGCCCGGCTGCGGGTACACCGCGAGGCCGTGCGGGCCGCTGCCGACGGGGATGCGGGCGAGCTGGGTGCCGGTGCGGGTGTCGATGGCGTACACCTCGGCGTCGTAACGTCCCGACAGCCACAGGACCTTGCCGTCCGCGGAGACGCCACCCATGTCCGGACTGGCGCCGCCGCCGGGCAGGTGCCACTTCTTGGTGAGCTTGTTCCTGGTGAAGTCGAAGACCGAGATGGTGCCCTCGCCGCGGTTGGACACGTACATCTCGCGTGAGTCGCGGCTGACGTAGAGACCGTGGGTGCCCTTGCCGGTGCGCATGAGGGTCGGCTCGGTGAACCTGTCGCCGTCCAGGACCCACACGCCGTCGGCCATCATGTCGGCGATGTAGAACCGCTTGCCGTCCGGGGAGATCTTCACGTCCTGCGGCATCGCGCCGTCGAACGGGAGCTTCTGGCTGCCGACGACCTTCATCTTCTCCGTGTCGACCTTGAGCAGTTCGCCGCTGAACTCGCAGGAGACGATGAAGTACCGGCCGTCCAGGGAGAAGTCGGCGTGGTTGACGCCGTAGCAGGCGACGGGTTCGGTCTTGATCGTCTTCATGGTGTGCGGATCGCGGAAGACGAGTTCACGGTCGAGGGAGGCCATCACGACGGCGTACCTGCCGTTGGGCGTGAAGTAGAGGTTGTACGGGTCGTGCACCTTCACCTCCTTGCCCGCCTTGCCGGTCTTCGGGTCGATGGGGGTCAGGGTGTGGCCGCGGTTGTTGTTGACCCAGAGGGTCTTCAGGTCCCAGGAGGGGACGACGTGTTGGGGCTGGCGTCCGACCGGGATGGTCTCGACGATCTCGTAGGTCTTGGGGTCGATGACCGAGACGGTGTCGGACTCGGAGTTGGGGACGTAGATCCGGGACGGGAAGTCCCTCACCACCGGGGAGAGCTGGTTCGGGCGGTCCGCCGCGTAGACGTCCTTCGGATCGAGGACCGGCGGCATGCCCGGCAGGCCCTGGACGGTCTTCTTCTTCGCCGGCGCGGGGACGGCGGCCCTGGTACCGGGGGGCTCGGTGGCGCGGTCCTCGGATCCGGCACCGCAGGCGGCGAGCGCGGCGAGGGCGCCGAGGGCGGCGCCGCGGATCAGGGCGTGCTTGAAGAGGGTGCGGTGCGTCATCAGCTGAGCAGCTCCGTGGTGGTCACCGCGCGAAGGCCGCGGCGGTCGAGTTCTTCCAGTACGGCGGGGAGCGCGGCGACGGTGTCCGGGAACCCGAAGTGCAGGCTCACCACGGATCCGTTGCGGATCTCGCCGAGGACCTGACGGGTGACGGCTGCGGCGCCGGGCGAGGTGTGGTCGAGGGAGTCGACGTCGTAGGACAGGACGTGCGGGTAGCCCGCGCGCCCGGCCAGGCGTTCGACGAGGGGCGAGGCCCGGACGGAGCGGGAGGGGCGGAACCAGGTCCCGATGGAGCCGGTGAGGCGGGTGAGGCGGTCGGCGCAGCCGATGATCTCGGCCTGGGCGTCGGCCTCGGACATGGCGTTGATGTCGAGGTGGTGGAGGGTGTGGTTGCCGAGGTCGTGACCGCCGTCGAGGATCCGGCGGGCCAGGTCGGGGTGCTCGTCGAGCCAGGTGCCGACCGCGAGGACGGTGACGCGGGCACCCGCGCGTTCGGCTTCGCCGAGCAGGGACCGGGCGATGCCGGGATCGCCCTGGCCGTGGAAGGTGAGGGCGACTTGGGGGCGGGTGCGGGGACCGTGGGTGAGCTGGGTGGGGTGGGCGGGGAAGCGGCGCGGGACGGGGACGGGCACGGGCGGGTGGGTGGGCGCGGGCGACGTGGTGGCGGGGGCCGGGTGGGCGGCGGCTCCGTGGGGAGTGCAGTCGGCGGTCAGTGCGCCTGCCGCGACTAGGGCGACGCCTGTGCGGAGCGCCGTCCGGCGGTCGGTCGTGGTCACCCGCACCATTTAAGGGGGAACGTGGGGAGAAACGGGCGATTGGCCCGATTGGCGGCCCGTCAGGCAGGCGGGGACTCCAGACCCCTCAGGCATGCGGCGCACCGCGCACGCCCGGGCCCTGCGCCCCACCGCCGACGGTGACCGTCAGCGGTCCGCCACCCTCATCTCGAACCATGTCGTCTTGCCGCGCGGCAGCAGATCCACGCCCCAGCGGTCGGACAGTTTGTCGACGAGGAACAGACCCCGTCCGCTGATGTCCGTCTCCTGGACCGGCATCAGACAGGGAAGGCCGCGGGAGGGGTCGCGGACCTCGACGCGGATCCAGCCGCGACGGCGGCGCATACGGAGGCCGAAGACGCGGGCGCCGGTGTGCCGGACGGCGTTGCCGACCAGTTCGGAGACGAGTAAGACCGCGTCCTCGGTCATCCTGGGGGACAGACCCCACTCACGCAGGACCACGACCTGGGCCAGTCTGCGGGCCGTGGCCGCGGACTCGGGGCGGGACGGGAGCGGAACCTCCGCCTCCGTGGGGTTGCCGAACAGTTCGAGTGCCTTGAGCGCGCGTTCGTCCTCGACCGCCGGAGACCAGCGCGCCGCGGTCGCACGGCTCTCTCCCCGCGGCTGTTCGACATCCTCCAGCCCCGCCATGCCCCCATCATGGCCGCCCAGAGCACCCTCCGGGGCTGTTCCCGGGGAATACGCCCTCCGGAATTCCCTATTCCGCAGAAGACGAACGGCATATGCCAACGGCATCTCGGAGCCCTGCATGACCCTTCCGACCTGCGACAAAGGCTGCACCAGAGGCAATCGACAAACCCTCGAAAAGGCGGGCTCAAGGGCGCTCCGAGGTTCTGGTAAACCGCCCCTTCGAGGGACCCGGGTCAGACAGCGCGTCAATTGCAAGTGGTTCAGAGGAATTTCGCCTTACCGGGTCCCTCCTCCACGAAGCTGCGCATCCCACGCTCCCGGTCCTCCGTGGCGAACAGGCCCGCGAACCAGTTCCGTTCCACCGCCAGGCCCGTCTCGATGTCCGTCTCCAGGCCGGTGTCGATCGACTCCTTGGCCGCGCGCAGCGCGAGCGCCGGTCCCTGCGCCAGCTTCGCCGCCCAGGTGTGCGCCTCGGTGTACACGTCGGAGGCGGGGACGACCCGGTCCACCAGGCCGAGCGTCAGCGCCTCGTCCGCCTTCACCATCCGGCCGGTGAAGATCAGATCCTTCGCCTTGGACGGGCCGATCAGCCGGGACAGCCGCTGGGTGCCGCCGGCGCCCGGGATCAGGCCGAGCAGGATCTCGGGCTGGCCCAGCTTGGCGTCGTCCGCGGCGATCCGGAAGTCCGCGCAGAGTGCGAGCTCGCAGCCGCCGCCCAGGGCGTAGCCCGTGACGGCCGCGACCACCGGCTTGGGGATACGGGCCACGGCGGTGAACGCGTCCTGCAGGTCGCGGGAGCGCAGGACCATCGCCGTGTGGTCCATCGCCTGCATCTCCTTGATGTCCGCGCCGGCCGCGAACACCTTCTCCCCGCCGTAGAGCACCACGGCACGCACGTCGGCACGCCGCGTGGCCTCCTCGGCGAGCTCCTTGAGCCGGTCCTGTGTGGCCACGTCCAGCGCGTTCATCGGCGGACGGTCGAGCCGGATCGTGCCGACACCTTCGGCGACTTCGAGATTCACGGTCATGCAGGCAGGTTAAGGGGGACTAACGGGGGTGGGCTCGGTGCGGTGGGTCACACCCGGCCGGGGGTCTGGGGGTTGCCCCCCAGGCAGACACAGCACGGGGACTGACGGCGACAGTCCCGGTGCGGTACCTCACACCGGGACCGTGACCCCATTCCTCAAGCGCCATCCGTCAGGCGCCGCGCCTCACGCCGTCCACTTCTCCCACGACATGTTCCAGCCGTTGAGTCCGTTGTCCGGGGCGACCGTCCCGTCGTCGGAGTTCTTGACGACCACGACGTCGCCGATCAGCGAGTGGTTGAAGAACCAGGCGGCCGGTACGCCGCTGTCGTAGCCGCCCTTGACGTCCCGCAGGCCGATGCAGCCGTGGCTGGCGTTGTAGTTGCCGAAAGCGTCGCCGCCCCAGTAGTTGCCGTGGATGAAGGTGCCGGTGTTGGTCAGGCGGGCGGCGTGCGGGACGTCCTTGATGTCGTACTCGCCCTTGTAGCCGACCGTTTCTCCGTTCATCCGGGTCACGGCGAGCTTCTCGCTGATGACCATCTGGCCGTTCCAGCTGTCGTAGCCGGGCTTGCCGGTGGTGACGGGGATGGTCTTGACGACCTTGCCCTCCTGCATGACCTTCATCGTGTGTTTGTCGGCGTCGACGACGGAGACCTGGTTGCGGCCGACGGTGAAGGAGACGGTCTTGTCCTGCTTGCCGTAGACCCCGTCGCGCCCCTTGACGCCGTCGAGGTTCAGCTTCACCGTCACCTTGGTGCCGGCCTTCCAGTAGTCCTCGGGCCGGAAGTCGAGACGGTCGTTGCCGAACCAGTGGCCCGCGACCTCGACGGCCGGCTCGGTCTTGATGCTGATGGCCTTCTCGACGTCCTCGGGGTGGGTGATGCCCCGGGTGAAGCGGATCGAGAACGGCATGCCCACGCCGACCTTCGAGCCGTCCTCGGGCGTGAAGGTGCCGACGAACGTGTTCTTCGGCGTGAGCGTGGTGAAGCTGGAGTCCTCGGCGGACGTACGGCCCTCGGAGTCCTTGGCGACCGCGTGCACGCTGTACTTGGTGCCGGAGGCCAGGTGCGCGGACGGCGTCCAGGAGGCGCCGCCGCCGGTTGTCTTCCCTGATATCGCGGCGCCCTCGGCGTCCTTGACCTGGACCTCGATCAGTTTGCCCCGGGCGGCGCTGATTTCGAGAGCGCCGCTGGTGTCGACGGACTTCGCGCCGTCCTTGGGGGCGATGGTGACAACGGCCTGTGACTGCTTGGCCTGTGCCGCCCCGTCGTCCCCGTTCTTCCCCTCACCCGACCCCGAGCCGGAGTCGCCTCCCCCGCCGCACGCGGTGACGGTCAGCAGCAGGACGCCCAGTATCAGCGCCAACGCCCCCCTGCCGCCTCGGTCCCGCGCGTCAACCGACGCCCCCGATATCGGTCGCACGTTCAAGTCTGCTCCCCTCGACGGGCCTGGTCAGGCCCGCGCCCCAAGCGCGCTGCACGCGCATCGGCGCATATTAACCGGAGGGTTTTGAGCATCGTGTGAGCCAAAGGTCACCGTTCCGTCCCAACATCAACGGGCAGTCGGACCACCCTTCCCCCCTGTGGGACTACTTCACCGCCCCGCCCGCCTTCCAATCCTTCCAGCCCATGTTCCAGCCTCCGAGACCGTTGGCGGGATCGACCTCTTTGTCGTTGCTGTGGACGACCTCGACGACGTCCCCGACGAGGCTGCGGTCGAAGAACCAGCCCGCGGGCGTGTCCGACCCGCCGCCCTTCACGTCCATGAGGCCCACGCAGCCGTGGCTGACGTTGACCTGGCCGAAGGCGTCCGGCGCCCAGTAGTTGCCGTGCAGGAAGGTACCGGAGTCGGTCAGGCGCATGGCGTGCGGGACGTCCGGGATGTCGTACTCGCCGCCGAAGCCGACCGTGCGGCTGTTCATCCGGGTCACTTCGAGCATCTCGCTGACGACCATCCGGCCGTTGTACGTGGTCGTCTTCGGGGCGCCGGCGGTGATCGGCACGGTGGCGAGCAGTTCGCCGTCCCGCCGGACCTCCATGGTGTGCCGGGCCGCGTCCACCAGGGAGACCTGGCTGCGGCCGACGGTGAAGGAGAACGTCTTGTGCTGGACGCCGTAGACCCCCGGTGCCCCCTCGACGTCCCGCAGCCGCAGGGAGACCGTGACCTGTGTGCCGGGCTTCCAGTACCGCTTGGGGCGGAAGTCGAGGCGGCCGTTGCCGAACCAGTGCGGGCGGATCTTCACGGGCGGACGCGCGGTGACGCGGACCGCCCGTTCGACGGCGGCGCGGTGCTCGATCTCCCGGTTGAACTCCAGGGAGACGATCATTCCGGTGCCGACGGTGGCGCGGTTCTCCGGGGTGACGTACCCGATGAAGCGCTCCTCGGGGACCTTCGTGGTGAAGGTGGTGTGCCGGGCGGAGCGGCGGCCGTGGCCGTCCAGGGCGACCGCGTCGACGGTGTACTCGGCGGCGAGCGCCAGTCTCTCCTCGTCGGGCTCCCAGCTGAGGCGGTCGCCGGAGATCTGCCCGGGGACC
The DNA here is from genome assembly GCF_045041235.1 of Streptomyces sp. NBC_00076. Lineage (NCBI taxonomy): Bacteria > Bacillati > Actinomycetota > Actinomycetes > Kitasatosporales > Streptomycetaceae > Streptomyces > Streptomyces sp. NBC_00076. The sequence goes on along the minus strand of NZ_CP108242.1, from coordinate 7,220,648 downwards.
GGGAACTCCTGTGCGTCCTGGGATTTGACGACCCGGACCGACTCCAGGCGCCCGCTGGGCACCCGTACCCGGAACCTCTCCCCGGGGCGCACGTTCCTGGCGCCGTCGTCCGGGGAGATCCGGATGACGTCCTCGGGCGCCGGCGGTTTGCCGAGTCCGCCGATGTCGATGCCGCTCGCGCCGTCCGCCGTACATCCCGCGGCTCCGGCGACGAGTCCTGCCCATGTCAGTACGGCGGTCAGTGCGACCCCCACGCGCCCTGCGCGCCCAGTTACGTGCCTCACGACGACCCCAACGAGCGGGCATGCTCCTGGGAAACGTGAGTGCGAGCCAAGCGCTGGGCAGAACAGTGGGGAGAATGACTCGAGAGGGTGCCACGACCGGGACGCCGTACGCCCTTTTCCCTGTCGTTCCACGAGCCGTGGGAGGCTGAACGGTGTCCAGCGCAGCCGAGCAGAAGGCGGTGGCCGAAGAACGCGCCGCCGAGGACGGGCGCCCCGCCGTGGTGAACGGCAGGCACCAGCACAGGGCGCCAGGTGTCCCCGTGTGGCCGGGTGCTCCGATGCCGCTGGGCGCCCGTTTCCGGGTCGGTCCGGACGGCGTGGCGGGGACCAACTTCGCGCTGTGGGCTGGCGGGGCGGAGGCGGTCGAGCTGTGCCTCTTCGACGAACGGGGCAAGGAGACCCGCGCCCGGCTCACCGAGCTCACCCACGAGATATGGCACGGCTTCGTCCCCGGCGTGATGCCCGGCCAGCGCTACGGCTACCGGGTGCACGGCCGCTGGGATCCGTGGACCGGCGGCCGGTGGAATCCGGCGAAGCTGCTCCTCGACCCGTACGCGCGCGCGGTCGACGGCGACTTCGGCCTGCCGCCGGAGGTGTACGGGCACGTCCGCGACTGGCCGCAGCAGCAGATCGCGGACACCGTGCGCGACGAGCGGGACTCGGCGCCGTACGTCCCCAAGGGCGTGGTCGTCCACGACGACGCCTCCGAGGACGAGTGGATGGACGACCGGCGGCCGAAGACACCGTGGGCGGACTCGGTGATCTACGAGGTGCATGTGCGGGGCTTCACGCGGCTGCACCCGGGGATTCCGGAGGAGCTGCGCGGGACGTACGCCGGCCTCGCCCACCCGGCGGCGATCGAGCACCTGGTCAAGCTGGGCGTGACGGCCGTCGAGCTGCTCCCCGTCCACCAGTTCGCGCACGAGGACCATCTGCTGCGCAAGGGCCTGAAGAACTACTGGGGCTACAACTCCATCGGCTACTTCGCGCCGCACGCGGGCTACGCCGCCTCCGGTACGACGGGACAGCAGGTCGGCGAGTTCAGGCGGATGGTGCGGGCCCTGCACGCGGCCGGGATCGAGGTCATCCTCGACGTGGTCTACAACCACACGGCGGAGGCGGGCGAGCTGGGCCCGACGCTGTCCCTGAAGGGCATCGACAACCGGGGCTATTACCGCCTCCAGGACGACGCCCGCCGCTACGCCGACTACACCGGCTGCGGCAACACCCTGCACGTCGTCCAGCCGCACGTGCTGCGCCTGATCACCGACTCGCTGCGCTACTGGGTGACGGAGATGGGCGTGGACGGCTTCCGTTTCGACCTGGCGGCGGCACTGGCCCGCTCCATGCACGACGTCGACATGCTGTCCCCGTTCCTGGCCGTCATCGCGCAGGACCCGGTGCTGCGGCGGGTGAAGCTGATCGCCGAGCCGTGGGACGTGGGGTCGGGCGGGTACCAGGTCGGGGCGTTCCCTCCCCTGTGGACGGAGTGGAACGACCGGTACCGCGACGCGGTGCGGGACTTCTGGCGGGGCGCGCTGCCGGACGTACGCGACCTCGGCTACCGGCTGTCGGGCTCGAGCGACCTGTACGCCTGGGGCGGCCGGCGCCCCTACGCCTCGGTCAACTTCGTCACCGCGCACGACGGTTTCACCCTGCGCGACCTCGTGTCGTACGAGCGCAAGCACAACGAGGCCAACGGCGAGGGCAACCGGGACGGCACGGACGACAACCGGTCGTGGAACTGCGGCACGGAGGGAGAGACGGACGACGAGCGGATACGGGCGCTCAGGCGCCGCCAGCTGCGGAACCTGCTCACCACCCTGCTCCTGTCGACGGGCGTGCCGATGCTGGTCGCGGGCGACGAGCTGGGGCGCACACAGCGCGGCAGCAACAACGCGTACTGCCAGGACAACGAGATCAGCTGGGTCGACTGGGCGCTGCTGGAGGATCCCGCGTGGAAGGCCCTGTTCGACCTGACCGCCCGCCTGATCGACCTGCGCCACCGCCACCCGGTCCTGCGCAGGCGCGCCTTCTTCTCCGGGCGGGCGCACTCGGCGGACGGTCTGCGGGACCTGGCCTGGTTCACCTCGCTGGGCGCCGAGATGACCGAACGGGACTGGTACGCGCCCACCGCCACCCTCGGTATGTACCTCTCCGGGCGGGACATCCCCGGCCGGGACGAGCGCGGCGCCCCGATCGTCGACGACAGCTTCCTCGCCGTCCTGCACGCGGGGGACCGCCCGGCGGCCTTCGTCCTGCCGGGGCCTCCGTGGGCGGATCGCTACGAGGTGGTCGTCGACACGTCGAGGGAGGAACAGGGCGAGGCTCCCGGGGTCGTCCATCGGGCGGGAACGGCGATCACGGTGCCGGCGCGGGCCGTGCTGTTGCTGAGGGTGGTCGGCTGAGGCAACGTTTCAGCCCCATGAACTCCGGGTGGGATCCCTGGTCCTGAGGTCCGTCGGCTGATCACATGGAAGCCGCGCGCCATGTGCTCGCCCTCCTTCGCCTTCCGCACCAAGGACTCCGCATGCCCGAAATATCCCGTCGTACCTTCGGTGGGCTCGTCGGTGGCGGTGCGGTGACCGCCGTCGCCGGTACGGCCACCGCCGCCGTGGCCGCCGACGCCGCCCCTGCCGAACGCCCCTTCACGGCACGCCCCGCCGCCTCCGGCAAGCGCCCCAACCTGCTGGTCATCCTCGGGGACGACCTCGGCTGGGCCGATCTCTCCTCCTACGGCGCCCCGCACATCAAGACACCGAACCTGGACCGGCTGGCCCGGCAGGGGGTGCGCTTCACCGACGCGTACTCCGGGTCGGCGACCTGCTCCCCGACCCGGTTCAGCCTGTACACCGGGCGCTATCCGGGGCGTACGCCCGGTGGCCTCGCCGAGCCCGTCGCCAACACGTCGCAGGGGCTGGACCCGAACCACCCCACCCTCGCCTCCCTGCTGAAGAAGGCCGGGTACGCCACCGCCCTGATCGGCAAGTGGCACTGCGGCTGGCTCCCCGACCACAGCCCCACCAAGTCGGGCTGGGACGAGTTCTTCGGCAACTTCGGGGGCGTGCTGGAGTACTACTCCAAGCTCGGCCAGCTGGGCACCTACGACCTCTACGAGGGCGACGCCGAGTACAAGGACCTGCGCTACTACACCGAGGTCCTGACCGAGCGGGCCGTGGAGTACGTCGGCCGGGACCACGACAGGCCCTGGCTGCTGAACCTCAACTTCACCACCCCGCACTGGCCCTGGCTGGCGGAGGGCGACGAGGAGACCGGCGCGGAGATCGCGGCGAAGATCCGGGCCGCGAAGAGCCAGGCGGAGGTCTCGGCCGCGCTCAACCACTTCGACGGCGGCTCGGTCGAGAAGTACACGCAGATGGTGCAGAGCCTCGACGCGGCCGTCGGCGAGGTGCTGGCCGCGCTGCGCCGGTCCGGGCAGGAGGAGAACACCCTGGTGCTGTTCGCCAGCGACAACGGCGGCGAGCGCTGGTCGTACCTCTGGCCGCTCTCCGGCGAGAAGTTCGTCCTCCAGGAGGGCGGCATCCGAGTGCCGACCATCGTGCGCTGGCCCGCCCGGATCGACGGCCACCAGGTCAGCCACGAGCCGAACTTCTCCCCCGACTGGACGGCGACCCTGCTGGAGCTGGGCGGCGCCCGGCCGGACCCGGCGTACCCGCTGGACGGCACCAGCCTGGCCGGATATCTGCTGCGGGGCGAGGAGCTGCCGGAGCGGGATCTGTTCTGGCGGGTGCGGGCCAACCGGGCCCTGCGACGCGGGGACTGGAAGTACTACCAGGACGACGCCGGCCAGGACCACCTCTACAACCTGGCCGCCGACCTGCGCGAGCAGGCCGATCTCGCCCCGGACAGGCCCGAGTTGCTGGCCGAGCTGAAGACCGCCTGGGAGAAGACCGCCGGCGGGCTGCTGCCCTACCCGGCCTCCTGATCAGCCCAGGATCCCGCGGTCGTACGCCGTCGCCACCGCCGCCGCACGGTCCTTGACGCCCAGCTTGGCGTACAGGTGGGTGAGATGGGTCTTCACGGTGGCCTCGCTGATGAACAGCTCGCGGGCGATCTCGCGGTTGGAGGTGCCCTTGGCGACCAGGGCCAGCACCTCGCGCTCACGTGCCGAGAGGGGCTCGTTGCCGGGGGCGCGGGGCGTGCGGACCGCGGACACCAGGCGGGAGGCGACGGCCGGGGACAGGACGGTACGGCCCTGTGCCGCCGCGCGGACGGCGGTGAAGAGCTCGTCGCGCGGGGCGTCCTTCAACAGGTAGCCCGTCGCGCCCGCCTCGATCGCGGGCAGGGTGTCGGAGTCGGTGTCGTACGTCGTCAGCACGAGGACCTTGGCGCGGGCGCCGCGGCGGGCCAGCGCGGCGATCGCGTCGACTCCGCCGCCGCCCGGCATCCGCAGGTCCATGAGGATCACGTCGGGGTCGAGCACGGTGGCCCTCTCCAGCGCCTCGACGCCGTTCGCCGCCTCGCCGAGGACCGTGAACCCGGGCGCCGACTCGAACATGCCGCGCAGACCGTCGCGTACGACGGGATGGTCGTCGACGATCAGCAGGGAGATCAACGCCTCGTCACTCATGGCGGACCAACGGTACGCGAGCCGACAGTGCCGTGCCGTGCCCCGGCTCCGACTCGACGGTGAGGGCGCCGGCGATGCGTGCGGCGCGGGCGCGCATGCCGTCGAGGCCGAAGCCGCCCGCTCCGGTGCGCGGCGGGACGGCGAGCGGGTCGAAGCCGCGGCCGTCGTCACGGATGTCGAGGATCACCTCGTCGCCCAGGAAGCTGAGGGTCACCCCGACCCGGGTGGCGGCCGCGTGCCGGGCGGCGTTGGAGAGGGCCTCCTGCACGATGCGCAGGAGCGTCGCCGCGACCTCCTCGTGGAGCTGTTCCGCCGTCCCGGTGACGGTGAACTCGGCGCGCACACCGACCCGTTCGCCCCATTCGGCGACCGTCTTCTTCAGAGCCTCCGCGAGTCCGTCGTTCTCCAGGGCCACGGGGGCGAGGTTGTGCACCGAGCGGCGGGCCTCGCCGAGGCTGTGGCGGGCGAGGTCACAGGCGCGCTCCAGGTGGGTGCGGGCGATCTCCAGGTCGGGGGCGTTCGCCACGACCTGGAGCTGGGCGATGATGCCGGTCAGGCCCTGGGCGAGGGTGTCGTGGATCTCGGCGGCCAGGCGGCGGCGTTCGTCGGCGACCCCGGCTTCCCTTGCCTGGACGAGGAGTTGGGCGTGGAGGGAGGCGTTCTCGTCGAGGGCCTGTTGCAACGCCGTGTTGGTGCGCTCGAGTTCGGCGATGGTGGCGGCCTGGACGCGGGCGCGTTCGTCCTCCGTGGCGAACACGCGGTCGGAGACGGCGACCAGGACCACGGTGACCGCGAGGATCGCCCCGAACAGCAGCCACTGGGACCGCCCGCTCGGAGGCAACCCGCCGGATTGCGCGCCCGACATGGTGACGGCGGTGGCGAACAGCCCGACGTTCCGCAGCGGTCGCGGCAGCAGTCGGCGGGCGCCGAAGTAACCGGTGAACGCGTAGAAGGAGAAGAGCGGGTTGATCCAGGTGAGGGCGAAGGCGATGACCCAGCGGACGGCGTAGTAACAGACGCTCGTGCCGGACGGGCCGCTCGGCATCTCGGCGACGGTCCCCCACCAGACCTGGAGCGCCAGGCCGGCGGCGACCAGGCCCCCGACCGCGTACCAGTCGCCGGGCTCCATGCCGACCATGCCCGCGGTCGGCACCGCGAGGATCGCGCCGATCAGCAGCAGCAGGTACGGGCCCCGGTGGTTGACCATCGCCCACCGCTGCTCGACTCCCGCCACGTCCTGGTCCATGGGCCCAGTGTCGGGCACGGGCACGCTCACTCCCAGCGGAACCAGCGGCTCGCCGCGCCCGTGAGCAGCAGCGTCCACATCGCCAGCACGCCCAGGTGGCCCCACCCCGGCCAGTGCCCCGCCGCCGCCTGGTTCAGGGCCTCGGCCGCCGCGCCGAACGGGGTGTAGCCGACGCACCGGGCCAGCAGGTCCGGCATGGTCTGCACCGGCGCCCACACGCCCGCGCAGAACATCGCCGGGAAGAACACGGCGGAGCCGATCGCGCCCGCGATCTTCGTGGTCCGGGACAGCGCGGAGACGACCGCGCCGAGCGCGAGGGCGGCCAGGATCGCCAGGACCAGGGCGACGGCGTATCCGAAGGGCTGCTTCGGCAGGCGTACGTCGAAGGCGTACCGGCCGACCGCGAGGGCGAGCAGCGCCGACGCCAGGGCGGCCCCGCCGTACACCAGCATCTGCGCGGACAGCAGGGCGACGGGCCGGACCGGGGTGGTGGACATGCGGCGCAGGATGCCGCGCTCGCGATAGCCGGTGAGGGTCTGCGGCATGGACTGGAGACCGCCGACGATCATCCCGAGCAGCACCGCCACCGGGACGTAGATGTCGATGGTGCGCAGGCCGCCGAGGTCGGCCTCGTGGTCGCGGAACGACGGGATCGAGCCGAGGATCACCAGCAGCAGGGTCGGGAACCCCAGGATCCAGAAGAGGCTGCCGGGTTCGCGGCGGAACAGCCGGATCTCGGTCTTCAGTACGGCGGTGTCGACGACGGCCGTGGTCATGCCGCTGCCTCCTTCGTGAGGTCGAGGAACGCGTCGTCGAGCGTGGCGTCGGTGACGCGGAGCTGGTGGGCGGTGACGTGGGTGCGGGCGAGGAGGGTGATGACGGCGTTCACGGTCTCGTCGGTGCCGGCGAGGGTGATCCGGCCGTCCCCGTGCTGCTCGACCGACACGAGGGCGGGCAGGGCGTTCAGGTCACGGTCGTCGAGGGGCTCGGACGGGGTGAAGCTGATGACGGTGGCGCCCGCGGAGCGGCGGATCAGACCGGCCGGGGTGTCCAGGGCGGCGAGCCGCCCCTGGTCGATCACGGCGATCCGGTCGCACAGCCGCTGCGCCTCCTCCATGAAGTGGGTGACGAGCAGGACGGTCACCCCACGCTCGCGGATGTCCTCGATCAGCTCCCAGGTGTCCCGGCGGGCGCGCGGGTCGAGCCCGGTGGTCAGCTCGTCCAGGACGACGACTCTCGGATTGCCGATGAGGGCCAGCGCGATGAACAGACGCTGCTTCTGGCCGCCGGAGAGCTTGCCGAACCGGGTGCCCAACTTGGGCGTCAGGCCCAGGCGTTCGGCCAGCGGTCGCCAGTCCGAGGGGTTCGGGTAGAAGGCGGCGTACAGCTCCAGCGCCTCGCGGACGGTGAGCTTGGCCTGCACCTCGCTCTGCTGGAGCTGGGCGCCGAGGACCTCGCGGGTGGCCCGGTGCTCGGTGACGGGGTCGAGGCCGGTCACCCGGATCCGGCCCGCGTCGGGGACGCGCAGGCCCTCGACGCACTCGACGGTGGTGGTCTTGCCGGCGCCGTTCGGGCCGAGGATGCCGAAGATCTCGCCCTCCTCGACGGTGAAGGAGACACCGTCGACGACGGCTCGGCCGCCGTAGGACTTGCGCAGGTCGCTGACTTCGATGACGGACATGGCACCAGCGTCCCGGCGAGCGGCCCCCGCGCACATCGGCCGTCGCGCTCGAAGCGGCATCAACCGATCGGTTGATGCCGTGCTGCGACCTGCGGCACGACCTTGTACGACTCTTCGAACATGCAGGTCATAGGACCAGCGGTGATCCGGGTCCGGCCCAAAACTCGGTGGGCGATGTCAGTGCCGGTCCGTAGGCTCGCTGTTGATGGCCACGACACCTGCAACGACACCTGTCACCACCAAGGACCGCTCTGCCGTAAGAACCCTGCTGCGGCTGTGGCCGTACGTCCGGCCCGTGCGGGCGCGGCTGCTGACCGCCGCGGTCGTCGCGGTGCTCGCCTCCTGCACGGGGCTGGTGATCCCGCTCGTCCTGAAGTGGCTGGTGGACGGGCCGGTCGCCGACCGGGACGGGACGGGGGTGTGGCTCGGGGCGCTGTACCTGCTGCTGCTCGGGGGCGCCGAGGCGCTGTTGTTCGGGCTGCGGAGGTGGCTGGTGGCGCGGCCGTTGTCGCATGTCGAGGCGGAGATGCGGGCGGATCTGTACCGGCGTCTGCAACGGCTGCCGGTCGCCTTCCACGACCGGTGGGCGTCGGGGCAGTTGCTGTCCCGGGGCACCACCGATCTGATGCTGCTTCGGATGTTCCTCGCTTTTCCGCTGACGTTCCTGCTGGTCAACGCCGTGACGATCATCGTCGGAGTGGGGATCATGCTGGTGCAGGACTGGTCGCTGGGCCTGGTGATCCTGGTTCCGGCCGTCCCCGTGATGGTGACGTGCGTGGTCTTCGAGAGGCGGTACTCCCTGGTGGCGCGGCGCGCGCAGGACCAGGTGGGGGACCTGACGACGGTCGTCGAGGAGAGCGTGCTCGGCATCCGGATCATCAAGGGCTTCGGGCGGCACCGCAGCCAGGCACGGGCGTTCCGTGAACTGTCCCGGACCCTGCGGGGGACCGAGCTGCGCAAGGCGGGACTCCTCGCCACCATCTGGGGCGTCATCGTGACCCTCCCGGAGGTGGCCATCGGGGCGGCGCTGGTGCTGGGCGCCGTGCAGGTGGCGGACGGGGAGCTGTCGGCGGGGACACTGGTCGCCTTCCTGTCCACGGCCCTCGCGTTGCGGTGGCCGGTGGACTCCATCGGCTTCCTGCTGGCGATGAGCCAGGAGGCGGCGTCGGCGACCGAGCGGTACTTCGAGGTGATGGACGAGGAGCCGGAGTCGAGGGGCGGTACCGGCGCGACGCCCGCCGAGGACAGCGGACTCCGCTTCCACCAGGTCCGCTTCCGGTACCCCGACGCCCCCGAGGACTCCCCGCCCCTCCTCGACCGCATCGACCTCCACATCCTCCCCGGCGAGTCCATGGCCCTCGTGGGCGCGACCGGAAGCGGCAAGACCACTCTCACCGCGCTGGTCCCCCGTCTCCACGAGGCGACGTCGGGCCGGATCACCCTGGACGGGCAGGACATCACGGCCATGTCCCGGGAAGAGCTCCGGTCCAAGGTCGCCATGGCCTTCGAGGAACCCACCCTCTTCTCCGCCGCCGTGAGCGAGAACGTCCTGATGGGCGCCGGAGTCGACGCCGGGACCGTCGAGCTGGATCGCGCCCTCGCCGTGGCTCAGGCCGACTTCGTGCACCGCCTCCCGCAGGGCACCGACACCCAGGTCGGCGAGCAGGGCCACAGTCTCTCCGGCGGCCAGCGGCAGCGTCTCGCGCTGGCCCGGGCGGTCGTGGGACGGCCCGAGTTCCTCGTCCTGGACGACCCGCTGTCCGCCCTCGACGTCCACACCGAGGCGGCCGTGGAGGCCGCCCTGCGGGACGTCCTCGCGGACACCACCGCCCTCATCGTGGCGCACCGCCCGTCGACCGTCCTGCTCGCCGACCGCGTCGCGCTGCTGTCCGGCGGCCGGATCACCGCCGTCGGCACCCATCACGAACTGCTGCGCACCAACGCCGAGTACGCCCATCTGATGGCCGGCAGCGACGAGGAGGACGGCCGATGACGGCGACCACGACCACCGCACCGGACAAGAGGAAGCCGGCCGGGGAGCCCCACGGGTCGGGCGACCCCTTCGACCGTGACGTCCTGCCCACTCCCCCGGGCGCCACCGCCGGCCTGCTGCGTTCCCTGCTCGCCCCGATGCGGGCCCGGGTCGCGTTCACGACGCTGCTCCTGCTGCTCCAGCAGGCGGCGGTGCAGGCCGGACCGCTGCTGGTGGCGTACGCCATCGACAGCGCGGTCCCGGCGTTCCGGGACCACGACAGCGGCCCGCTCGTCGCCGTGGCCGTCGGCTATCTGCTGTGCGCGCTGGCCTCCGGAGGGCTCCAGTACGCGTTCATCATCGCCTCCGCCCGCGTCAACCAGGACGTGCTGCTGGACCTGCGCGGCCGGATCTTCCGGCACGCGCAGGCGCTGAGCATCGACTTCCACGAGCGGTACACCTCGGGCCGGCTCATCTCCCGTTCCACCACGGACGTGGAGTCGTTGCGCGAACTCCTCAGCGAGGGGCTGCAGGAGCTGGTCACGGTCATCCTGTCCTTCGTCTACATCTCCGCCCTGCTGCTCTGGCTGGACCTGGCGCTCGGCGCGGTCGCGGTGGCGTCCTTCGTGCCGCTGTACCTCCTCGTGCGGATGTACCGGCGGCGGGCGGGGCGGGTGTACCGGTTGCGGTCCACAGCCATCGCCGCCGTGATCGTGAAGTTCGTCGAGACGATGAACGGCATCAGGCCGGTGCGCGCGTTCCGCCGGGAGGCCGCCAACGACGCCGACTTCGCCGCCCTCAACCAGCGGCACGAGCGGATCAACGGCGACGCACTGCTCGAGATGGCCCGCTACGTCGTCAGCTCCCGGCTGGTCGCGAACACCGCCGTCGCCCTGATCGTGCTGTGGGGCGCCCAGCGGGTGGCGGGCGGTTCGCTGGAGCTGGGCGTGCTGGCGGCGGCGGTGCTGTATCTGCGGCGGCTGTACGACCCGATCGACCGGCTCGGCATGTTCCTGAACTCGTACCAGTCGGCGGCCGCCTCGCTGGAGAAGATCGCGGGGCTGCTGGCGCAGACGCCGTCCGTGCCGGAGCCGGCGGCTCCCCGGGAGCTTCCGTCGCTCGAGACCGAACTCCCCGGCCGTGAGGTGGTCTTCGACGGGACCCGGTTCGCCTACCGCACCGGCGGCGAGGTGCTGCCGAGCTTCGACCTGACGCTGCCGGCCGGGCAGACGGTCGCCGTCGTCGGCTCGACCGGCGCGGGCAAGTCGACGCTGGCCAAGCTGCTCGCCCGCTTCTACGACCCCTCCGAGGGCCGGGTCCTCCTCGACGGCGTCGACCTGCGCGAGCTGTCCGTGCCCGAGCTGCGGCGCGGTGTGGTCATGGTGACGCAGGAGGCGTTCCTGTTCTCCGGCACGGTCGCCGAGAACATCGCGATCGGACGGCCGGACGCCACCCGTGGCGACATCGAGCGGGCCGCCAAGGCGATCGGCGCGCACGAGTTCATCAGCGCCCTGCCGGACGGCTACGACACCGACGTCCGCAAGCGGGGCGGCCGCATCTCCGCCGGTCAGCGCCAACTCGTCGCTTTCGCACGGGCGTTGCTCGCCGACCCGGCGGTGCTGATCCTGGACGAGGCGACCAGCTCGCTCGACATCCCGGGCGAACGGGCGGTGCAGCGGGCGATGGCGACGGTGCTGAGGGGACGTACGGCGGTCGTGATCGCGCACCGGCTGTCCACGGTCGAGATCGCCGACCGGGTGCTGGTCATGGAGCACGGCCGGATCGTCGAGGACGGCACCCCGGCCGAACTCGTCGCGGGCACGGGCCGGTTCGCGGACCTGCACCGGGCGTGGCGGGACAGTCTGGCGTGATCTTCCAGGGGGAGCGTTGATCGACACGTACGAGGATCCGGGCACGCCCGACAGCCGGGGCGGCTGGTGGTATCTGTGGTGGCTGGTGCTGCGGCAGCCGTGGCGGTCGGTGGCGGGGGCGCTGCTGGCCAGCGTGTGGATGGTGCTGCTCACGGCGACGCCGTATCTGATGGCGCGGGCCGTGGACGAGGGCCTGGAGAAGGGGGACATGGGCGCGCTGGCCCTGTGGACCGGTCTGATGGTCGTGGTCGGCACCTTCAACGCCTGGCTGAGCATCATGCGGCACCGCACGATGACCCGGGTGCGGATGGACGCCAACTTCCGCACGGTCAAGGTCGTCGTCGGGCACGCGGTGCGGCTCGGGGCGGCGCTGCCTCGGCGGGTCGGGGCCGGGGAGGTCGTGACGATCGGTGTGGGGGACGTGCAGCAGATCAGCTCGTCCCTGACGGTGATCGGCCCCGGTGTCGGCGCGGTCGTCTCCTACCTGGTGGTCGCGGGGCTGCTGCTGACCATCTCCACGCAGCTCGCCGTGGTGGTGCTGCTCGGGGTGCCGTTGGTGGCCGTGCTCGTCGGGCCGTTGATGCTCCGGCTGCAGGGCACGGAGTCGGAGTACCGGGAGCGGCAGGGCGTGCTGACCGCGCGGATCGGGGACCTCGCGGGCGGGCTGCGGGTCCTGAACGGGCTGGGCGGCAAGGGGCTGGTCGCCGACGCCTTCCGGCGGGACTCGACGCGGCTGCGCGAGCAGGGGTACCGGGTGGGAGCGGTGACCAGCTGGATGCAGGCGCTCGGAGTGGGCCTGCCGACGCTGTACCTCGCGGTGGTGACCTGGATGGCGGCCCGGATGGCGGCCCAGGGCGCCCTCACGGTGGGCGAGTTGGTGTCGGTGTACGGCTATGTCGCGGTGCTGGTGCCGACGGTGGCGTACTTCATCGACTGGGCCTACCAGCTCGGCCGGGGTGTGGTGGCCGCGCGGCGCGTCGTACGACTGCTGCGGGTGGAACCGGAGCCGGACGACGGAGTGTGCGACGCTCCCGCGGAGCCGTCGGTGCTGTACGACCCGGAGTCCGGGGTACGGGTGCCGCCGGGGCGGCTGATCGCGCTGGCCGGGGCCCGGCCGGCCGACACCGCGGCCGTCGTCGACCGGCTGGGCCGGTACGCGCCGTCGGCGGCGACCTGGGGCGGCGTACGGCTCGACGAGGTGCCGTTGCCGCAGGTGCGGGCGCGGATCCTGGTCGCCGACCACGAGGCCGACCTGTTCGCGGGGCCGTTGCGTGAACTGGTCGGCGGGCGCGGGGACCCCGGTGACGCGGAGATCATGGCGGCGGTGCGGGCCGCCGCGGCGGAGGACCTCGTGCGGGGTCTGCCGGACGGGCTCGACTCGGCGGTCGACGCGCAGGGGCGCAACCTCTCCGGCGGACAGCGGCAGCGGGTCCGGCTGGTGCGGGCTCTGCTGGCCGCCCCGGAGGTGCTGCTGGCGGTCGAGCCGACCTCGGCGCTCGACGCGCACACGGAGGCGGCGGTCGCGTCCCGGCTGCGGGACGCGCGCCGGGGACGTACGACCGTCGTCACCACCACCTCGCCGCTCGTGCTGGACCGTGTGGACACCGTGCTCTACCTGGTCGACGGGAAGGTCGCGGCCGCCGACAGCCATCAGCGGCTGCTGGCTCAGGAGCCCGGCTACCGGGCGCTGGTGACCCGGGACGCGGACATCGAAGAGGCCGGCCCGCGCGAGGACGGGTCCGGCCGGGACGCCGAGGAGGTCCTGGGGTGACGCGGGGACAGTTGCCGATCGCCGAGCCCGCGGACGTGCGGCGGGCCTCCGGGCGTCTGGTGCGCGCCGACGCGCGTGCCTTCGCCGCGGTGCTCGCGCTGAACGCGGCGGCCGCCGGGGCGGGGCTCGCCGGACCGTGGCTGCTGGGCCGGATCATCGACCAGGTGCGGGCCGGGGGCGGTGTCGACGCGGTGGACCGGGCCGCACTGGGGATCGTGGCCTGCGCGACGGCACAGTTGCTGCTGGCGCGCTGGGCACGGTACGCCGGGCACCGGTTCGGGGAGCGGACGCTGGCCCGGGTCCGCGAGGAGTTCGTCGACCGGACGCTGGCGCTGCCCGCGTCCGTGGTGGAGCGGGCGGGCACCGGCGATCTGACGGCGCGCGGCACCGCGGACGTGGCCACCGTCGGCACCACGCTGCGCGACGCCGGGCCCGAACTGCTCATCAACGTCGTGCAGGCGCTGTTCCTGCTCGGCGCGGTCTTCGTGATCGATCCGCTGCTGGGTGCCGTGGGCGTGTTCGGCCTCACCCCGGTCTGGTTCGCCCTGCGCTGGTATCTGCGCCGGGCCCGGGACGCCTATCTCGCCGAGGGCGCGGCGAACTCGGACGTCGCCGAGATCCTCGCGGCTACCGCGGCCGGGGCCCGCACGGTGGAGGCGTTCCGGTTGCGGGAGCGCCGGGTCGCGGCGAGCCGTGAGGCGCTGGACCGGTCCCGGAGCAGGCGCCTGTTCACGCTGTATCTGCGCTCGGTGTTCTTCCCGGTGGTGGAGGTGGCGTACCTCTTCCCGGTGGCGGGGGTGCTGCTGCTCGGCGGGGTGCTGCACGCGCACGGGGCGGTGAGTCTGGGGGCGGTCGTGGCGGCCGCGCTGTACCTGCGGCAGTTCGAAGGGCCGCTGGACGAGATCCTGGTCCGGGTCGAGCAACTGCAGAGCAGCGGCGCCTCCTTCGCCCGGGTGGAGGGCCTGGCCGGGGCGCCGCGCACCGCCGCGGACGGCGGCTCCCCCACTCCGGCGGGCGACCGCATCGACGTGACCGGCGTGCACTACGCCTACGACCGGGGGCGTGAGGTGCTGCACGGGGTGGACCTGACCGTACGGCCCGGGGAACGGCTGGCCGTCGTCGGTCCGTCCGGTGCCGGGAAGACCACGCTGAGCAGGCTGCTGGCGGGCGTCGACATGCCGAGCGCGGGCGCGGTGACGGTGGGCGGGGTACCGGTCGTCGAGCTGGGCCCGGAACAGTTGCGCCGGCAGGTGGTGCTGGTCACCCAGGAGCACCATGTCTTCCTGGGGACGGTCCGCGACAACCTGCTGATCGCCGAACCCACCGCGACGGACGAGGAGTTGTGGGCGGCGCTGGTGGCGGTCGGCGCCGAGGCCTGGGTGCGGGAGCTGCCCGACGGGCTGAACACCGAACTGGGTGAGAGCGGTTGCCGTACGGACGGCTCGCAGGCACAGCAACTCGCCCTGGCCCGGGTGGTCCTGGCCGATCCGCACACCCTGATCCTCGACGAGGCCACCGCCCTGCTGGACCCGACGACGGCCCGGCACACCGAGCGCGCCCTGGCCGCCGTACTGGAGGGCCGCACGGTCATCGCCATCGCGCACCGCCTGCACACCGCGCACGACGCGGACCGGGTGGCCGTGATGGAGGACGGCCGTCTGACCGAACTCGGCACGCACGAGGAGCTGGTGGCGGCGAAGGGTGCGTACGCGGCGCTGTGGTGGTCGTGGCACGGGGACCACGACCCGAGCCCGCAGCCGAGCGCGCACCCGCACGACTGACCTGAGGCAGGGGTCCCGGCCGGCACCACCGCCCGGCCAACCATTCCGGATATCGGACATGAACTCCCGGACAACGGAGGATTTCCGGCCAAGTTACTGACGCGCTCCTGACAGAAACCGCGATCTCCTGCCACTCTTCCCACGGCCCCTCCACAGCAACCTCACATGTTCCACCGCTGTGCCGTGGCCGAGCACCCGCACGAGGTTCTGCGCACCGCCCCTGTTCTGCCCGTTCGGCCCACCGCCGACGGTCTCCCCTGGCCGCGAGACCCGCGGCCGTGCAGAAGGAGTCAGTGTTGAGAAGTTCCTCGCACAGACGCACCTCCCACACCACCTCTCACGCCGTCCCCCACTCCGCGCGCCGCAAGGCCGCGGCGGTCGCCCTGGTCGGCGTCTCCGCCCTGATCGCCGCGGCCGTCCAGTCGGGCGCCGCCACCGCCGCCCCGGAGCGGGCACCGTCGGCCGCGGGCAAGGTCATACCGGGCGCCGAGTCCGTGAAGCTGACCCCCGCCCAGCGCGCCGAGCTGATCCGGAAGGCCGACGCCGCCAAGGCGGAGACCGCCAAGGACCTGGGCCTGGGCGCCAAGGAGAAGCTGGTCGTCCGGGACGTCCTCAAGGACGGCAACGGCACGGTCCACACCCGCTACGAGCGCACCTACGACGGCCTGCCCGTCCTCGGCGGCGACCTCGTCGTCGAGAGCACGAAGGCCGACGCCACCGAGGCGGTCGTGAAGGCCACCCGCGCCGCCATCAAGCCGGCCACCACCTCGGCCGCGCTGCCCGCGGCCAAGGCCAGGACGCAGGCACTCAAGGCCGCCGAGGCCGAGGACGCCAAGAGCCCCGCCGTCAACCGCGCCCCGCGCAAGGTGATCTGGGCGGCCGACGGCAAGCCGACCCTGGCGTACGAGACGGTCGTGGGCGGTTTCCAGCACGACGGCACCCCGCAGGAGCTGCACGTCGTCACGGACGCGGCCACCGGCGCGAAGCTGTTCTCGTGGGAGGCCATCGAGACCGGCACCGGCAACACGGTGTACAGCGGCACGGTCACCCTCGGCACCACGCAGTCCGGGTCGACGTACAACCTCACCGACGGCGCCCGCGGCGGGCACAAGACGTACAACCTCAACCGCGGCACCTCCGGCACCGGCACGCTCTTCTCCGGCCCCGACGACGTGTGGGGCAACGGCACCGCCTCGAACCTGGAGTCGGCCGGCGCGGACGCGCACTACGGCGCCCAGCTGACCTGGGACTACTACAAGAACGTGCACGGCCGCAGCGGCATCAAGGGCGACGGCGTGGGCGCGTACTCCCGGGTCCACTACGGCAACAACTACGTCAACGCGTTCTGGTCCGACAGCTGCTTCTGCATGACGTACGGCGACGGCTCGGGCAACGCCAACCCGCTGACGGCGATCGACGTTGCCGCGCACGAGATGACGCACGGCCTGACCTCCAACACGGCCGGCCTCAACTACAGCGGCGAGTCCGGCGGCCTAAACGAGGCCACCTCCGACATCTTCGGCTCGACCGTCGAGTTCTACGCCAACAACTCGTCCGACGTCGGTGACTACCTCATCGGCGAGGAGATCGACATCAACGGCGACGGCACCCCGCTGCGCTACATGGACAAGCCGAGCAAGGACGGCGCGTCCAAGGACAGCTGGTACTCCGGCCTCGGCTCGATCGACGTGCACTACTCCTCGGGCCCCGCGAACCACTTCTTCTACCTGCTGAGCGAGGGCAGCGGCACCAAGACCATCAACGGTGTCACCTACAACTCGGCCACCTCGGACGGGCTTCCGGTCACCGGCATCGGCCGGGACAAGGCGGAGAAGATCTGGTTCCGGGCGCTGACCACGAAGTTCACCTCGACCACCAACTACGCGTCGGCCCGCACCGGCACGCTCGCGGCGACCGGTGAGCTGTACGGCACCACGAGCGCCGAGTACAAGGCCGTGCAGGACGCCTGGGCGGCCATCGCGGTCGGCGCCCGCTCCGACGGCGGCGGCGGCGGGGGCGGCGGCACCTCCTTCGAGAACGCGGCCGACGTATCAATTCCGGACAACGGTGCCGCGGTCACGTCGTCGATCACCGTCTCGGGACGTACGGGCAACGCGCCGTCGAACCTCGCGGTGGCGGTCGACATCGTGCACACCTACATCGGTGACCTCCAGGTGCAGCTGGTCGCCCCGGACGGGACGGCGTACACGCTGAAGGCGTACGGCACCGGCGGGAGCGCGGACAACCTCAACACCACCTACACGGTGAACGCGTCCTCCGAAGTCGCCAACGGTGCGTGGAAGTTGAGGGTCCAGGACAACGCGGCCCAGGACACCGGCTACATCAACAGCTGGAAGCTCACCTTCCCGTAGGCCCCACGGGCCTCCTGCGCCCCACGGGCCCCCATGACAGGGCGCCGCTCCGGTGGTTCGACTCCCCGGGCGGCGCCCTCCTTTTTTGCCACCTCTATACGCACCGCCGGTTGGCCCTTGACCGAGGTCAACTCCGTTTACATGACGGCAATATTCGCTCGAACGTCAGTTTTCAGCCAACATCACTTGGGGGTCATGACATGTACGCGCCTCAGTGCCAGTCTTCCCTCACGCCGCTTCAGCACAGCAACTCCACAACTCACTCCGCCCGTTGACCCCAACCAACGGACGGACTCCCCACGAAGGAGCATGCGTGACCCCCCTCTACGCGCGTCACAAGCGAACCACTCTGGCCATCGCCACCGCCGTCGCCGCCGGAGCACTGCTGACCACCGGCCTGACCACCGGTACCTCAGCCGCCGCCGAGACCACGGCGGACACCGGAAGATCCACGCTCGCCGCCGCCCCGCTGCAACTGTCCACGGCAGCCCGCACCTCGCTGATCCAGGAGCAGCAGGCCGACGCGGCCGGCACCGCCCAGGAGATAGGCCTCGGCGCCAAGGAGAAGCTGGTCGTCAAGGACGTCGTCAAGGACGTCGACGGCGCGGTCCACACCCGCTACGAGCGCACCTACGCGGGTCTGCCGGTCCTCGGCGGCGACCTGGTCGTCCACCAGTCGCCCACCGGTACGACCAAGGGCGTGACCAAGTCGCTCAAGGGTTCCGTCAAGGTCGCCTCCCTGACGCCGAAGCTCGCCGCCGCCAAGGCGGAGAAGCAGGCGCTGACCGCCGCACAGGCCGCCGGCTCCGAGAAGACCGCCGCCGACCAGGCCCCGCGCAAGGTGGTCTGGGCCGCCTCCGGCACCCCGGTCCTCGCCTACGAGACGGTCGTCGGCGGCCTCCAGGACGACGGCACCCCGAACGAGCTGCACGTCATCACCGACGCGGCCACCGGCAAGAAGCTCTACGAGTACCAGGGCATCGAGACCGGCACCGGCAAGAGCCTCTACTCGGGCACGGTCACCCTGGGCACCACCAAGTCGGGCACGACGTACAACCTGACCGACGGCACCCGCGGCAGCCACAAGACGTACAACAAGTCGCACGGCACCAGCTCGTCGGCCGGCACCCTGTTCACCGACGCCGACGACACCTGGGGCACCGGCACGGCCTCCAGCTCGGCCACGGACCAGACCGCCGCCGTCGACGCCGCCTACGGCGCGCAGGAGACCTGGGACTTCTACAAGTCCACGTTCGGCCGCAGCGGCATCAAGAACAACGGCGTGGCCGCCTACTCCCGCGTCCACTACGGCAACGCGTACGTCAACGCGTTCTGGGACGACAGCTGCTTCTGCATGACGTACGGCGACGGCGAGGGCAACGTCAACCCGCTGACCTCGCTGGACGTGGCCGGCCACGAGATGAGCCACGGCGTCACCTCGAACACCGCGGGCCTCAACTACAGCGGCGAGTCCGGCGGTCTGAACGAGGCCACCTCGGACATCTTCGGCACCGGCGTGGAGTTCTACGCCAACAACGCCAACGACCCCGGTGACTACCTCATCGGCGAGGAGATCGACATCAACGGGGACGGCTCCCCGCTGCGCTACATGGACAAGCCCAGCAAGGACGGCGGCTCGGCGGACTCCTGGTCCTCCACCGTCGGCAACAAGGACGTCCACTACTCCTCGGGCGTCGCGAACCACTTCTTCTACCTGCTGTCCGAGGGCAGCGGCGCGAAGACGATCAACGGCGTCTCGTACAACTCGCCGACGTCCAACGGCTCCACGGTCACCGGCATCGGCCGCGCCAAGGCGCTGCAGATCTGGTACAAGGCGCTGACGACGTACTTCACGTCGACCACCAACTACAAGGCGGCCCGCACCGGCACCCTCTCGGCGGCCAGTGCCCTCTACGGCTCCACCAGCACCGAGTACAAGGCGGTCGCCGCGGCCTGGTCGGCGGTCAACGTCAGCTGACTGTCGGGCAGTTGACGGCACCGTGACAGGGGCGGCACCCCGGAACGAAGACGTTCCGGGGTGCCGCCCTACTCTTGGGACCCATGTCCTTCACGTACGACGACGTCGGCGCGACCAGGGAAGCCGGCTTCTGCCCGCCCGGCTTCCACCCCATGCACGTGCGCAGCCGCATCGGCGAGGGCAAGGAGGTCTTTCGCAGAGCCTCCGAGGCGCTCCTCACCTGGGAGATGCACCGCGCGCTGGGCGTGGGCGTCGACGTGAGCGCGGACCGTGCCGCTCCCGACGTCGACGTCACGGTCACCCTCGGCGGCGTGATCAAGGCGCCCTGCCGGGTGGTCTGGACGCTGGAGGAACCCCGCCGCGTCGGTTGGGCCTACGGCACCCTGGCCGGTCACCCGGAGTGCGGCGAGGAGTCCTTCGTCGTGGACCGCACCGGCGACGGCACGGTCTGGCTGACGATCTCCGCCTTCAGCCGCGCCGCGAAGTGGTACAGCCGGGCGGGCGGTCCGGCGACCCGGGGCCTGCAGCAGGCCTACGCCCGACGCTGCGGGGCGGCGCTGCGCAGGCTGTGCGCGGACCTCGAGTGACCGCCGGGACCCGGCGGCACCCTCACCTCAGCAGCACCCCGGCCGCCTCCACCACCTCCTCCGACGGCACGGCCACCATCCCCAGCTCCGCGCCGGACGCCAGCAGGCGGTGCACGGGCAGGACGCGGACCGTGTAGCCGAAGGGTCCCGTACGGTCCAGGGACAGCGGTCCCTCGTACAGTCGGCGTCCCTCCGGGTCGGGGCCGCCCACCGGCTTCAGCGGGACGGCCGCGGCGTCGGTGATGCGGTCCTCCTCGTCCACCCGGCCGGAGACCGCCTGCACCTCGACGTCGTCGGGGCCGAGGTCGCCCAGAGCGACGCGCACCCGCAGCCCCAGGGTCGTACCGAGTTCCGCGGTGGCCGTCGCGGCGGTCGCCTCGACGTGGTCGACCGTCACCCCGTGCCAGGCCGCACGCACCCGGGACTTCCACTCCGCCAGTTCGCGCGCGGAGTCGGGGGCCATCGTGCGGTGGGCGTTCGCGGCGGGGGCGTAGAGCCGCTCGACGTACTCGCGGACCATGCGGCCGGCCAGCACCTTGGGGCCGAGCAGGGTGAGGGTCTGGCGGACCATCTCGATCCAGCGGTCGGGCAGGCCGTGCTGGCCGCGCTCGTAGAAGCGGGGGGTCACCCGCTGCTCGAGCAGGTCGTAGAGCGCCGCGGCCTCGATGTCGTCGCGCCGGTCGTCGGTGTCCACGCCGTCGGCGGTGGGGATCGCCCAGCCGAAGTCGGGCTGGAACCACTCGTCCCACCAGCCGTCCAGGACGGACAGGTTGAGGCACCCGTTCAGCGCGGCCTTCATCCCGGACGTCCCGCACGCCTCCAGCGGCCTGAGCGGGTTGTTGAGCCAGATGTCGCAGCCCGGGTAGAGCTTCTGCGCCATCGCCATGCCGTAGTCCGGCAGGAACACGAGACGGTGGCGCACCCGGGGGTCGTCGGAGAACCGCACCAGTTCCTGCACCAGCCGCTTGCCCCCGTCGTCCGCCGGGTGCGCCTTCCCGGCGACGACGATCTGGATCGGCCGCTCGGCATGCAGAAGCAGGTCCATCAGCCGGTCCCGGTCGCGCAGCATCAGCGTCAGCCGCTTGTACGACGGGACCCGCCGCGCGAACCCGATCGTCAGCACATCGGGGTCGAGCACCCCGTCGATCCAGCCCAACTCGGCTGTACCGGCGCCGCGTTGCCGCCAGGAGGCACGCAGCCGCTCCCGCACCTCCGTCACCAGTTGCTCGCGCAGATCGCGCCGCAGCTCCCAGATGTCCTGGTCGGGGATGTCCGCGACGGCGTCCCACCGTTCCGAGCCGCCGACCGTCATCGCGTCCCCGGTGCGCTGGGCGCCGATCTGCCGGGCGCCGAGCCGGAACACCTCCGGGGCGACCCAGGTCGGGGCGTGCACCCCGTTCGTCACGGAGGTGATCGGCACCTCCTCGGGGTCGAATCCCGGCCACAGTCCGGAGAACATCTCCCGGCTCACCCTGCCGTGCAGCAAGGAGACACCGTTGGCCCGTTGGGCCAGCCTGAGGCCCATCACGGCCATGTTGAAGACGTTCGGTTCACCGCCGGGGTAGGTCTCCATGCCCAGTTGCAGCACCCGTCCGACATCGATCCCCGGCAGTTCCGCGTCGGGCCCGAAGTGGTGGGCGACCAGCTCCCGGTCGAAGCGGTCGATGCCGGCCGGAACGGGGGTGTGGGTGGTGAAGACGGTCCCGGCCCGGACCGTCTCCAGCCCGGAGTCGAAGTCCAGCCCCTGGTCGCAGAGTTCGGCGATCCGCTCCAGACCGAGGAAGCCCGCGTGGCCCTCGTTGGTGTGGAAGACCTCGGGTCCGGGGTGCCCGGTCAGCCGGCAGTACGTCCGCACCGCCCGCACACCCCCTATGCCGAGCAGCATCTCCTGGAGCAGCCGATGCTCACTGCCGCCGCCGTAGAGCCGGTCGGTCACCCCACGCTCGCCGAGGTCGTTCTCCTCCACGTCGGAGTCCAGCAACAGCAGCGGCACCCGGCCCACCTGGGCCAGCCAGACACGGGCCCGCAGCCGCTTGCCGCCGGGCAGGGCCAGGGAGACGTCGGCCGGGGTGCCGTCGGCCTCCTTCAGCGGAGCGACGGGCAGCTCATGGGGATCGAGCACCGGATAGTGCTCCTGCTGCCAGCCGTCCCGGGACAGGGTCTGCCGGAAGTACCCGTGCCGGTACAGCAGCCCGACCCCGATCAGCGGCACGCCGAGATCGCTGGCCGCCTTGAGATGGTCGCCGGCGAGGATGCCGAGGCCGCCGGAGTACTGGGGCAGCGCGGCCGTGATGCCGAACTCGGGCGAGAAGTAGGCGACGGCCTGGGGCAGGTCGGTCGTCTGCGTCTGGTACCAGCGGTCGCCGGTCACATAGTCGTGCAGATCGTCCGCGACGGCGGTGAGCCGGCGCAGAAAGTCACGGTCCTCGGCGAGTTCGGTGAGCCGCCCGGGCCGCACACTGCCGAGCAGCCGCACGGGATCACCGCCCTGGGCGGCCCACCGTTCCGGATCGACGGACTGGAACAGATCACGCGTCTCCGCATGCCAGGACCAGCGCAGATTGCGCGCCAGGTCACTCAGCGGCCGGAGGGGGTCGGGGAGAACGGGACGGACGGTGAATCGACGGATCGCCTTCACTTGCCACCTCGTCAAGCGTGCGGAGGGGACTCACGGCGCTGTGCGTCCCAGCTTCACTTTCGACGGTAGTCGCTCCTCGGGGGTCGGTGGGGTCGTGCCGGGGGTCAGTCTTCGTCCAGTCAGGGATCAGGCTGTTGATCATGACTCGGCCGCGCCTGGCCGAGATGCCCGCTGCCGCCCTCTTCCGCCCCTTCCAAGCCTTCCGATATGGCCGATTCCACCCCTGTAGGCGTCCTTGTGGTGCTTCAACCCACACGAGAGGCTGCCAGTGGCGTGCCGGTCGGCCGCCGGGCGCACCCGGCGGCACACGGCCGTCCACGCCGACTTCAGGAGGGGGTACACAGCCATGGCACGGACGCGGACACGGCGTCTGCGCGTGGCGGGGGGTCTGACCGCGGTGGCCTGCACCGCGGCGCTTTCGGCCATCACCCTGCCCGCGTACGCCGCACCCCAGGGGCGGATACTCGGCGCCGGAGAGCCCGGCTCCGTCGGCGGAAGTTACCTCGTGACACTCAAGGGGGAAACGAAGGCGCCCTCCGCGGCCGGAAAGGGCCTCGCCGAGAAGTACGGGGCGCGAATCAGCCACACCTACGGCACGGTCCTCAACGGTTACGCGGTGCGAGCGAACGAGAGACAGGCGAGACTCCTCGCGGCGGACCCGAGGGTCGCCTCGGTCGTCCAGGACAGCCGCGTGGCCCTGGACGAGGCGCAGAGGAACCCGCAGTCCTGGGGCCTGGACCGGATCGACCAGCCCTCGCTGCCGCTCGACCGGAGCTACACCTCGCCGGCCTCGGCGGGCGCCGGGGTGACCGTGTACGTGATCGACACCGGGATCCGGATCGGTCACAAGGACTTCGGCGGGCGGGCGAGCCACGGCTGGGACTTCGTGGGCGGCGACCGGAACGCGGGCGACGGCAACGGGCACGGCACCCATGTCGCCGGCACCGTGGCCGGCGCCGGGTACGGCGTCGCCAAGAAGGCCGAGGTGGTCGCCGTACGCGTGCTCGACAACGCGGGCGCGGGCACGACAGCCCGGGTCATCGCCGGCATCGACTGGGTGACGAAACACGCCAAAAAACCGGCGGTCGCCAACCTCAGTCTCGGCGGCTACCGCAACGCCCAGCTGGACGCCGCCGTGCGGAACTCCATCCGGTCCGGCGTGACGTACACGGTCGCGGCGGGCAACGACGGGCTGCCGGCCTCCCTCTACTCCCCCGCGGCTGTCAAGGAGGCGATCACGGTCGGCGCCATCGACACAAAAGACGCCAAACCGGGATTCTCCAATTACGGGGCGTCCCTCGACCTGTTCGCCCCTGGCGTGTCGATCACCTCGGCGTCGTACGCGAGCGACACCGGCCGCGTGACCTCCTCCGGCACGTCGATGGCGTCGCCGCACGCGGCCGGCGCCGCCGCGCTCTATCTCGCGGACCATCGCCGGGCCACCCCCGCCCAGGTCGGCAAAGCACTGGTCGGCGCGGCCACATCCGGCAAGGTGTCCGGCCGTGGCGTGGGTTCACCGAACAAACTCCTGCGTGTGCCGCGCTGACCGAGGCCACGTGCGACACCGGCCCCGTTCGGCCAGAACGGGGCCGTTCTCGTGTGTTGATGTACGTGTGAGTAGTTAGCAACCTGCCGGATTGCCCACCCGAATAGGGTGGGAAGGCTTCACCGGTACCCCCGCAGGTACAGCACAGGCACCCCGGGGATGCCACGCAGGACCCACCTCCCCACAGCCATCCGCCCACCCACGTTGACGCGGACAGGAGCGGTCATGCCCGCCACGCACCACTCGTCAGCACCCCCGACACCCACTACCGACGCGCACCTCGTGCGCCCGGTCGACGGCCCTCCGGACGCGGAGCCACCCTCCGCGGGTCATGGCACGGCCGTCGGGCGCATACCCGTCCTCGACGTCCGCCCGGTCGTCCAGCACGGCCGCAGGCCCGCCAAGGCGGTGACCGGCGAGCCGTTCGAGATCTCGGCCACCGTGTTCCGCGAGGGTCATGACGCCGTCGCCGCCAACGTCGTGTTGACAGATCCGGAAGGGCGCCCCGGCCCCTGGACCCCGATGCGGGAGCTGGCCCCGGGCACCGACCGCTGGGGCGCCACCGTCACCGCCGGCGAACCCGGCCACTGGTCGTACACGGTGGAGGCCTGGGGCGATCCCGTCGCCACCTGGCGGCACCACGCGCAGATCAAGATCCCGGCGGGGATGGACATCGAACTGGTGCTGGAGGAGGGCGCGCGGCTGTACGAGCGGGCGGCCTCCGGTGTCCCCAAGAAGGGCAAACGGCAGGTTCTCCGAGCCGCCGTCGACATCCTCAGGGACGAGACCCGGCCCGCCGCGACCCGGTTGGCCGCGGCGTTGACGCCGGAGGTGGACGCGGTCCTGGCCCGGTATCCGCTGCGGGAACTGGTCACCGCCTCGGACCCGCTGCCGCTGCTGGTCGAGCGGGAGAGGGCCCTGTACGGCGCCTGGTACGAGTTCTTCCCCCGCTCCGAGGGCACCGCGCAGCAGCCGCACGGCACCTTCCGCACCGCCGCCCGCCGGCTGCCCGCGATCGCCCGGATGGGCTTCGACGTCGTCTACCTGCCGCCGATCCACCCCATCGGGCACACCTTCCGCAAGGGCCGCAACAACTCCCTGTCCCCCGGTCCCGACGACGTCGGCGTGCCGTGGGCGATCGGCTCCCCCGAGGGCGGCCACGACGCCGTCCACCCGGACCTGGGCACCCTCGAGGACTTCGAGTGGTTCGTGGAGCAGGCCGGGCAGCAGGGCCTGGAGGTGGCCCTCGACTTCGCCCTGCAGTGCTCGCCCGACCACCCCTGGGTGCAGAAACATCCGGAGTGGTTCCACCACCGGCCGGACGGGACGATCGCCTACGCGGAGAACCCGCCCAAGAAGTACCAGGACATCTACCCCGTCGCCTTCGACGCGGACCTGGACGGCCTCATCGCGGAGACGGTGCGGGTGCTGCGGCACTGGATGGCGCACGGGGTGCGGATCTTCAGGGTCGACAACCCGCACACCAAGCCGGTGGTGTTCTGGGAACGGGTGATCGCGGACGTCAACCGCACCGACCCCGACGTGATCTTCCTGGCCGAGGCGTTCACCCGCCCGGCGATGATGCACACGCTGGCCCAGATCGGCTTCCAGCAGTCGTACACCTACTTCACCTGGCGTACCACCAAGGACGAGCTGACCGAGTACCTGACCGAGCTGTCGGGCGAGGCGGCCTCGTACATGCGGCCCAACTTCTTCGCCAACACCCCCGACATCCTGCACGGGTACCTCCAGCACGGCGGCCGGCCCGCCTTCGAGGTCCGCGCGGTCCTCGCCGCCACCCTCTCCCCCACCTGGGGCATCTACAGCGGCTACGAACTGTGCGAGAACACCCCCCTCAAAGCGGGCAGCGAGGAATACCTCGACTCCGAGAAGTACCAGCTCAAACCCCGCGACTGGGAGGCGGCCGAACACGAAGGACGCAGCCTCAGCCCCCTGATCACCCGACTCAACACCATCCGGCGCGCGAACCCGGCCCTGCGCCAACTGCGTGATCTCCACTTCCACCAGGCGGACAAGGACGCGGTGATCGCGTACTCCAAGCGGCAGGGATCGAACACGGTTCTGGTGGTCGCCAACCTCGACCCGCACCACACCCAGGAGGCCACGGTCTCGTTGGACATGCCGCAACTCGGCCTGGAATGGCACGAGTCGGCGCCGGTGCGCGACGAGCTCACCGGCGAGACCTATCACTGGGGCAGGGCCAATTATGTGCGCCTTCGGCCTGGCGGGGCACATGTGCTTACGGTCGGCCCAGGGCCCGAGGGCCGTGCGGCGGAATCCGCCGACGTGGCGTCCTCGGACGAGCACAGCACCGTCCTGCGACCGTCCACCCCGCAGATCGGAGGGTCACCCACAACATGATCGTCAACGAGCCCGTCCAGGACACCTTCGAGGACACTCCCGCCAAGGACCGGGACCCCGAGTGGTTCAAGCGTGCCGTCTTCTACGAGGTCCTCGTCCGCTCCTTCCAGGACAGCAACGGCGACGGTGTCGGCGACCTCAAGGGCCTGACCGCGAAACTCGACTACCTGCAGTGGCTGGGCGTCGACTGTCTGTGGCTGCCGCCGTTCTTCAAGTCACCCCTGAGGGACGGCGGGTACGACGTCTCGGACTACACCGCCGTACTTCCGGAGTTCGGTGACCTCGCCGACTTCGTGGAGTTCGTGGACGCCGCCCACCACCGCGGCATGCGCGTCATCATCGACTTCGTCATGAACCACACCAGCGACCAGCACCCGTGGTTCCAGGAGTCCCGCAACAACCCCGACGGCCCCTACGGCGACTACTACGTGTGGGCGGACGACGACAAGCAGTACCAGGACGCCCGGATCATCTTCGTCGACACCGAGGCGTCGAACTGGACCTTCGACCCGGTGCGCAAGCAGTACTACTGGCACCGCTTCTTCTCCCACCAGCCGGATCTCAACTACGAGAACCCGGCGGTCCAGGAGGAGATGATCTCCGCACTGCGGTTCTGGCTGGACCTGGGCATCGACGGCTTCCGCCTCGACGCCGTGCCCTACCTGTACCAGGAGGAGGGCACCAACTGCGAGAACCTTCCGGCGACCCATGACTTCCTGAAGCGGGTCCGGAAGGAGATCGACGCGAGCTATCCGGACACGGTGGTGCTGGCGGAGGCGAACCAGTGGCCGGAGGACGTCGTCGACTACTTCGGCGACTACGCCACCGGCGGCGACGAATGCCACATGGCGTTCCACTTCCCGGTCATGCCACGTATCTTCATGGCGGTCCGGCGGGAATCCCGCTACCCCGTCTCGGAGATCCTCGCCAAGACTCCGGCCATCCCGTCGAACTGCCAGTGGGGCATCTTCCTGCGCAACCACGACGAGCTGACCCTCGAAATGGTCAGCGACGAGGAACGCGACTACATGTGGGCGGAATACGCCAAAGACCCCCGCATGCGCGCGAACATCGGCATCCGCCGGCGTCTGGCCCCCCTCCTCGACAACGACCGCAACCAGATCGAACTCTTCACCGCCCTGCTGCTGTCCCTGCCGGGCTCGCCGATCCTCTACTACGGCGACGAGATCGGCATGGGCGACAACATCTGGCTCGGCGACCGGGACGCCGTACGGACCCCGATGCAGTGGACCCCGGACCGCAACGCCGGCTTCTCGTCCTGTGATCCGGGGCGGCTGTTCCTGCCCACGATCATGGACCCGGTCCACGGCTACCAGGTGACGAACGTCGAGGCGGCGATGGCCTCGCCGTCCTCGCTGCTGCACTGGACCCGCCGCATGATCGAGATCCGCAAGCAGAACCCCGCCTTCGGACTGGGGTCGTACCGGGAACTCCCGTCCTCCAATCCCGCGGTCATCGCTTTTCTGCGGGAATACGAGGACGATCTCGTACTGTGCGTGAACAACTTCTCCCGGTTCGCGCAGCCGACCGAGTTGGATCTCAGCGCGTTCGGGGGGCGGCACCCGGTCGAGCTGTTCGGCGGGGTCCGTTTCCCGGCCGTCGGAGAGCTGCCGTATCTGCTGACCCTGGGCGGGCACGGCTTCTACTGGTTCCGGCTCCGCAAGGACGCCGCGTAGGGCCATGCGAGCCCGGTCGAACCCCGGGCGGGACGGTTTCCCCCGTCCCGCCCGGGGCACGCAGAAGGAACACCCCGACCATCCCGGGGAAAGGACGCGACGCCATGTCGGAAGCCGTCATACGTACCGCCACATCCAGTTCCGGCAGCCCCGGCCTCCTCGCGTCACTGGATCCGCTGCTGCGGGAGTGGCTGCCGCGACAGCGCTGGTTCGCGGGCAAGGGGCGCCCGGTCACCGGGTTCTCCCTGGTGGCCGCCACCGAGCTGCTGCCGCCCACAGCCAAGATCGGCCTCTACCACCTGCTGGTGCGTGCCCACCAGCCGCTCGCCCTGGGCTCCGCGCCCCACCCGGGCGACTGCTACCAGCTCCTGATAGGCGTGCGCGAGGCGCTGCCCCCCAGGCTGGCGCCCGCGCTGATCGGTCACGTCGAGGAGGGCCCGCTCGCCGGACACACGGTGTACGAGGCCCTGCACGACACCCGGCCCGCCGAACTGCTCCTGGAGGCGATGCGCTCCCAGGCCCGCATCGGCGGGCTGCGCTTCGAACGGGACCAGCGGCAGGAGATCCGGGACGGGCTGGTGCCGCGCCTGATGACCGCCGAGCAGTCCAACTCGTCGGTCGTCTATGGAGATACGTTCATCCTCAAGCTGTTGCGCCGGGTCCTGCCCGGCGTCAATCCCGACCTGGAGCTGCCGCTGGCGCTGGCCCGGGAGGACTGCCCCCGGGTGCCCGCGCCGACGGGGTGGATACGGGCGGAGCCGGACGGGGAGTCGTACGTCCTGGGCGTGCTCCAGCCGTTCGTGCAGGGCGCGAGTGACGGCTGGGAGCTGGCGCTGCTTGAGCTGGCCAAGGGCGAGGACTTCGGCGCGGAGGCACGGTCGCTGGGACGGGCCACGGCCGAGGTGCACACGGCACTCGCCCGCGCGCTGCCCACCGCGACCCTCGGCCACACCCAGTTGAACCTGCTGGTCGACGGCATGATCGAACGTCTGGAGGCGGCCACGCAGGCGGTGCCCGCGCTGCGACCGTACGCGCCCGGACTGCGCTCCGCCTTCACCGCGCTCGCCGACCTGGCCGCCGAGGGCCGTACCTGGACCGCGCAGCGCGTGCACGGCGATCTGCACCTCGGGCAGTGTCTGCGCTCGCCCGCCGGGCAGTGGTCGCTGATCGACTTCGAGGGCGAGCCGTCCAAACCGCTCGCCGAGCGCCGGATGCCGCAGCCTCCGGCCCGGGACATCGCGGGGATGCTCCGCTCCTTCGACTACGCGGCGCTCTCCGCCGACCCACCCGCCCCGGGCTGGGCGCAGACCTGCCGGGCCGCCTACTGCTCGGGATACGCCGAGGTCAGCGGCGTGGACCCGCGGACCGACCCGGTGCTGCTGCGGGCCTGCGAGACGGACAAAGCGATCTACGAGGTCGTCTACGAGGCCCGGCACCGCCCGGACTGGCTGCCCGTACCGATGACCGCGATACAGCGGTACGCCACATCCGACCAGATCTGACCGACAGACTTTCGCCGAGGAGGCATTCCCCCGTGACGCCCCGCCCCCCGTCCAGCGGTTCGGATCCGAAGAAGACGGCTGCGAAAGCCGGGAAGAAGACCGAGAGCACGACTGCGAACACGACCGGGAAGAAGCCCGAGAAGAAGAGTGTGCAGAAGAGCGTGAAGAAAGCCGCCGAGAAGACGGTGGCCGGGGAGAGCGCCGTGAAGAAGGCAGTCACGAAGAAGGCGGTCGCCAACAAGGCGGTCACGAAGAAGGCGGTCACGAAGAAGGCCACGGCCAAGAAGTCCGCGCCCGCCGCGAAGAAAACCGCCGCCGAAAAGGCCGCCGTGAAGAAATCCACCACGAAAAAGACCTCCACCACGGCGAAGAAGGTCACCGCCGACACGGTCGCCGCGAGGACGGTCACCGCGGCTGAGCCCGCCGCGTCGCCACAGGCACCCGCCGGCGACCGCGAGCGGCTGCTCTCCGGGACCCACCACGCCCCGCACGAGGTGCTCGGCGCCCACCCGGTGCCCGGCGGGATCGCCTTCCGCGCGTTCCGGCCGTACGCACGGTCCGTGACGGTCGTCGCCGGTGACCTGCGGGCGGACCTGCACGACGACGGGGACGGGTTCTTCTCGGGTCTGCTGCCGCTGCGGGACGTCCCGGCGTACCGCCTCCTCGTGGCGTACGAGGGGGCGGCCCAGGACACCGAGGACGCGTATCGCTTCCTGCCCGCGCTCGGCGATCTGGACCTGCATCTGATCGGCGAGGGCCGGCACGAGGAGCTGTGGCGGGCGCTCGGGGCGCACCCGATGATCCATGACGGTGTGGCCGGGACCCGGTTCACGGTGTGGGCGCCGAACGCGCGGGGCGTGCGGGTGGCCGGCACCTTCAACTTCTGGGACGCCTCCGCGTTCCCGATGCGCTCGCTCGGCGGCACCGGTGTCTGGGAGCTGTTCGTGCCCGGGATCGGCGAGGGCGAGCTGTACAAGTTCGAGATCACCCGGCCCGACGGTTCGAAGACGCTGCGCGCCGATCCGATGGCCCGCCGTACCGAGGTCCCGCCCAGCACGTCGTCCATCGTGACCTCGTCGCACTACGAGTGGAGTGACGAGGAGTGGCTGGCGCGCCGCGCGGACGCCCCCGCGCACGAGGCGCCCTTCTCGGTCTACGAGATCCATCTCGCGTCCTGGCGACCTGGGCTGACGTACCGTCAGCTCGCGGAGCAGCTGCCGGCGTACGTCAAGGACCTGGGCTTCACCCATGTGGAGCTGATGCCGGTCGCCGAGCATCCCTTCGGCGGGTCCTGGGGCTACCAGGTCACCGGCTTCTACGCCCCCACCGCCCGGCTCGGCACCCCCGACGACTTCAAGTTCCTGGTCGACGCGCTGCACCAGGCCGGGATCGGCGTGCTGATGGACTGGGTGCCGGCGCACTTCCCGCGCGACGAGTGGGCGTTGGCGGAGTTCGACGGGCGTCCGCTGTACGAGCACGAGGATCCGCTGCGGTCCGCGCACCCCGACTGGGGCACGCTGGAGTTCGACTACGGCCGCCGCGAGGTGCGCAACTTCCTGGTCGCCAACGCCGTGTACTGGTGCGAGGAGTTCCACATCGACGGCCTGCGGGTGGACGCGGTCGCCTCGATGCTCTACCTCGACTACTCGCGCGAGCCCGGCCAGTGGACGCCGAACGAGCACGGCGGGCGGGAGAACCTGGACGCGGTGGCGTTCCTCCAGGAGATGAACGCGACCGTGTACCGGCGGGTGCCGGGCGTGGTGACGGTCGCGGAGGAGTCCACGGCCTGGGACGGCGTCACCCGCGCCACCCACCACCTGGGCCCGGGCGGCTTCGGGGGCCTCGGTTTCGGACTGAAGTGGAACATGGGCTGGATGCACGACTCGCTCGACTACGTGAGTCATGAGCCGGTGCACCGCAAGTACCACCACGGTGAGATGACGTTCTCGATGGTGTACGCCTACAGCGAGAACTACGTGCTGCCGATCTCGCACGACGAGGTCGTCCACGGCAAGGGCTCGCTGGTGTCGAAGATGCCGGGCGACTGGTGGCAGCAGCGCGCCACCCTCCGCGCCTATCTGGGCTTCATGTGGGCCCACCCCGGCAAGCAACTCCTCTTCATGGGCCAGGAGTTCGCACAGGGCGCGGAGTGGTCCGAGGCGCGCGGCCCGGACTGGTGGCTGCTGGACCCGGCGTACGGGGCGGAGGCCGACCACCGGGGCGTGCGTGACCTGGTCCGCGACCTCAACACCGTCTACCTGCACACCCCGGCGCTGTGGGAGCGCGACACCGACCCGTCCGGATTCCAGTGGGTCGTGGGGGACGCCGCCGAGGACAACGTCTTCGCCTTCCTCCGCCACGACGCGGACGGCGCCCCGCTGCTGGCGGTGTCCAACTTCGCGCCGGTCGTCCGCCACGACTACCGCCTGGGCGTCCCCGACGACGTCCCCGCCTGGTACGAGGCCCTGAACACCGACACCGGGCGGTACGGCGGCGGCGACGTCACCAACCCCGACGCGGTGAAGCCGGAGGCGACGGCATGGCACGGCCGCGCGGCCAGCATCCGCGTGACGCTTCCGCCGCTGGCGACGGTCTGGCTACGTCCGGCATAGGCTGCCGCGCCGTCCCAGGGCGCTCGGTTCCCTGGGACGGCGCGGCAGACGGCACGGCAGGCGGCACGGCAGGCCCTCAGCCGCCCGCCTCCGCCGCGCCCGCGAACGCCTCGGCCAGCGTCGCCGGGAGTTTGTCGGCGTGCAGCACCCCGAGCCGCTGGGTCGCCCGGGTCAGCGCGACATAGAGGTCGCTCGTGCCGTACCGCGCCGGTTCGACCACCAGCACCGAGTCGAACTCCAGGCCCTTGGACTGGCGGGGGTCGAGGAGGACGACGGTGTGCGTCAGGTCGGGCTCCGCGCCCGCCGTCACTCCGTCCAGCCGGGCGGCCAGCGCGCGGTGCAGGTCGCGGGGCGCGATGACGGCGAGCCGGCCCTCGGCGGGGGTCAGTTCCGCCACCGCCTTCGCCACGGCGCCGGGCAGGTCGTCGGTGGCGCGCACCCAGGGTCGTACCCCTGTCGACCGGACCGAACTCGGGGGTTCGAAGCCGGGGTGCTCCGCGCGCACCACGGCCGCCGCCACGTCCATGATCTCGGCCGGGGTGCGGTAGTTGACCCGGAGGCGGGTGTGCTCCCAGCGGTCCTCGACGTACGGTTCGAGGATCCCCGCCCAGGAGCCGACGCCCGCCGCCTCCGCGGTCTGCGCCGGGTCGCCGACCAGGGTCATCGAACGGGTCGGGCTGCGCCGCATCAGCAACCGCCAGGCCATCGGCGACAGTTCCTGCGCCTCGTCGACGATGATGTGCCCGAACGCCCACGTGCGGTCGGCCGCCGCGCGCTCGGCGGCGCTGCGGTGGTCGTCCTCCTCGTGCCGTTCGGCGAACCGTTCGGCGTCGATGATGTCGTGCGCGGACAGGACCTCGGAGTCCTCCTCGTCCTTGTCCTCGAACTCGTAGGTCCGGGACGCGTACGAGACGTCCAGCACGCCCTGGGCGTACGCGATCTGCGTCTCCCGCTCCCGCTCGGCGCGCGCCCGCGCCACCCGGTCGTCCTCGCCCAGCAGCTCGGCCGCCTCGTCGAGCAGCGGTACGTCCGAGACGGTCCACGCCCGGGTCACCGGGCGGCGGATGGCGGCCGCGTCCTCGTCGCCGAGGTATCCCTCGGGCGCGGCGAGGAAGTCCGCGACCAGGCGCCGCGCTGTCACCCTCGGCCACAACTGGCCGATCGCCGACCAGACTTCGGGGTTCTCGGCGAGTTCGTCGCGGATCTGGGTGATGTCGCTCGGGTCGAGCAGGTTGGATCCGTCGTACGGGTCCGTGCCGATCCGCTCGGCGACCATGTCGGTGAGCGTGTTGAGGATGTGGCCCTCGAAGGTCTCGCGCGCCGCGTTGTGCTGGAGCCCCGTGGCCCGGGTGCGCTCGCGGGCCATGTTCACCAGGTCGTCGTCGAGCATCAGGATCTCGCGGTCGTGCTCGATCGCGATCACCGGGTCGGGAAGCGCCTGCCGGTCCCGTACGACGACGGCGAGGACGTCGGCCATGTCGGCACGGCCCTTGACGGCGGCCGCCTCGGGGGTGTCGGTCGCCGTCGCCCTCACACCGGGGTACAGCTCACCGACCGTGGCCAGCAGGACACCGGTCTCGCCCAGGGAGGGCAGCACCTCGCCGATGTAGCCGAGGAAGGCGGGGTTGGGGCCGACGATCAGGACGGCCCGCTTGGCGAGCAGTTCCCGGTGTTCGTACAGGAGATAGGCGGCCCGGTGCAGGGCGACCGCCGTCTTGCCGGTGCCGGGGCCGCCCTCGACCACCCGCACCCCGCGGTGCGGAGCCCGGATGATCTCGTCCTGCTCGGCCTGGATGGTCTGCACGATGTCGCTCATCCGGCCGGTGCGGGCGGAGTTGAGCGCGGCCAGCAGCACCGCGTCCCCGGTCGGGTCCTCGTGGCCGGTGCGGGTGGCGTCGCCGAGGTCGAGGATCTCGTCGTGCAGGTGGGTGACCGTGCGGCCCTCGGTGGTGATGTGCCGGCGCCGGCCGATGCCCATCGGGGTGTGGCCGGTGGCCAGGTAGAAGGGTCGGGCGACGTCGGCCCGCCAGTCGATCAGGATCGGGGTGTGCTCGGCGTCGTCGGTGCGCAGACCGATCCGGCCGATGTGGTGGGTGACGCCGGAGCTGAGGTCGATCCGGCCGAAGCAGAGCGAACCGTCCACCGCGTTCAGCGCGGCCAGCAGTCCCGAGCGCTCGGCGACCAGGATGTCCCGTTCCAGCCGCAACTGCATGGGCGTGTTGCCCTGGGCGAGCGCGTCCGTGACCGAGACCTCGGTGTCGCCGCGCAGGGCGTCCACGCGCGCGTACAGCTCGTCGATGAATTCCTGTTCGCGCTTCAATTCACGATCTGGAAAGTCGGTGTTTGACAATTCCACTCCCGCCCGGATATACTGTGCTCACTAAGCCTCATTCGCGACCAATTCCCGTGAAGTCGCGAACCAGTAAATATACGCAAAGAAATCCCCCGAGCGCAATTGCTCGGGGGATTTCTTCGTATCGAAGGAGCTCGTCCGGGAGCTCGCCGGGGACTCAGAGGACGTCGGCCAACTCCTCCAGGAGCCGCCGCTTCGGCCGGGCCCCCACCATCGCCTTCACCGGCTCACCGCCGCGGAACACCATGAACGTCGGCATCGACAGCACCTTGTACGCGTTCGTGGTCTCCGGGTTGGTGTCCACGTCCAGCTGGACCACCTTGAGCCGTTCGCCCTCCTCCTCGGCGAGGGCGCTGAGCACCGGCCCCATCTGCCGGCACGGCGGACACCAGTCGGCGGTGAACTCCACCAGCACCGGCAGCTCCGCGCCGACCACCTCCGTCTCGAAGTCCGCGTCCGTCACCTCGGCCACACCCGCCGCCTTGATCATCTGAGGTTCCCTCCCAGTTCGCACCCCGGCTCCGGACCCCCCGGAGCCTCCGCATCGGCCGCCAGCTCGTCACGGGCCCGTTCCGCCCTCGCCAGCTGCGCCCCGACCTGCTCGCGCACCGCCCGCAACTCGCCGATCAGCGCGTCGAGCTCGTCCAGCTTGCGCCGGTAGACCGCGAGCGAGGCGGGACACGTGTCGCCCTCCGGGTGACCGGCCCGCAGACACTCCACGAACGGCCGCGTCTCCTCCAGGTCGAACCCGAAGTCCTGCAGCGTCCTGATCTGCCTCAGCAGCTTCAGGTCGTTCTCGTCGTAGGTGCGGTATCCGTTGCCGTTCCGCCTCGCGGGCAGCAGACCCCGTGACTCGTAGTACCGCAGCGTCCGGGTCGTGGTCCCGGCCCGCGCCGCCAGCTCGCCGATGCGCATGGGTCGAACGTAAGCCTTGACGCCGACGTCAAGGCAACACCGTCACTGCCGCGACGGCCGAGGTTTCCCACGCGTCGGCCGCCCCCCCCCTGCGCCGGAGGATCAGTCAGCGGACCCCGCCGACTCCTCCACCTCCAGCAGTGAGGCGCTCCGCCGCTCCTCCTCGAACGCCCCGCGCCCGCCCCGCAGCCCGAACAGCCGCTTGGCGAGCGCGATGTAGACGACGGCGAGGATGTTGAGGACCAGCGTGGCGATCTTCAACCAGCTGATGCGCTCGGTGAGTTCGTAGATCTCCAGAGGGAGGAACGCGGCGGTGGCGACGACGGTCAGGTACTCCGCCCAGCGCTTGACGTACCAGAGGCCGACCGCCTCGACGAGTTCGATCAGCGCGTAGGCCAGCAGCAGGACCGCCACCAGCACCAGGGTGGAGTGCCGGTAGCCGAACGTCTTCTGCAGGCTGCCGACGACCGGCGAGTGGTCGAGGTCGTAGTGGAAGTGGCGGAAGACGGGCCGGAAGACGTCCAGGTACTCGTCGAAGAGCTTGCGGACCGCGTCCCGGGAGTTGCTGAACTTCCACACCGCCACCGCGACCAGCACGATGAACACCCCGCGCACGGCTCGCTCGACCGCCAGGAAGCGCAGGATGAACAGGTCGCGCAGCACCTTGCCGCGCGGGACGAGCGGGGCCCGGTCGGCCGGCCCGGAGCCGTGCGGGGCGCCGAGGGCGAAGTCGCCGCAGCGCAGACAGCGCCAGGCCGCGCCGAGGGCGGTCTCCGCGTGCAGCCGCTCCCGCAGCGCGGCTTCGTCCGGCGCGTACGTCACATGCCCGCGCCGGGCACAGGTCCGCCGGTCCCAGTCGATCTTCATCCCCCGCGTGCCTCCGCATGAGCCTGCCGCACCGGTCGGTCCGGTGCGGCAGGCTAGTTCGGCCGGGTAAGAGTTCGGTGAGTCAGCGGGCGCCGGCCAGTTCCTTCTCCGTCTCCGGCTGTTCGGCCCGCTCGGTCTCCTTGCCACGCGGCAGGAGCAGCGCGACGACGACCGTGCCGACGCCCAGGACCACCGCGCCGATCAGGCTGGTGTGGGCGACCGCGTCCGAGAAGGAGGAGCCGACCGCGTCGGCCATCCGGTGGGCCCCCTGGGCGAGTTGATCGGCCTGGGCCTTCAACTGGGCGGCCTGCTGCGGGTCCTTCGCCCCGGCCGCCTGCGCGGCGACCTTCCGGGCCTGCTCGGAGATGCCCCGCGCGACCCCGTATCCGGCGCCGACCGAGTCCTGTGCGGTGGCCAGGGTCGAGGCGGGCAGCTTGCTGCCGGAGGTCGCGTCGGTGAGGTGGTCGGAGTACGACGTGGCCAGCAGCGAGCCGAGGATGGCGATGCCGAGCGAGCCGCCGAGCTCCAGCGAGGTGTCGTTCACGGCGCCGCCGACGCCCAGTTCGGACTCGGGAAAGGCGCCCATGATGGCGTCCGTGCAGGGTGAGAGGGCGAGCCCTATCGCGAGCCCCAGGACGGCGAGGGGGGCGACGAGATCGCCGTACGACGAACCCGCGTCGACCTGGGTGAGCAGGGCGAGGGCCGCCGTGCCGCCGACCATGCCGGCGGTGACGGTCCACTTCATGCCGACCTTCGGCGTCAGATAGCCGGTGAGGGCCGAGCCGACGAAGACCGCGCCGGCCAGGGGCAGCATGCGCAGACCGGTGTCCAGGGCGCTGTAGCCGAGGACGAACTGCAGGTGCTGGGTGAGGTAGTAGAAGGCGCCGAAGACGGCCAGGAAGAACAGCGACACGGCGAGGTTCGAGCCGGCGAACCGACGGTCGGTGAAGCGGCGGACGTCCACGACCGGGCGCGGGTGGCGCAGTTCCCACACCACGAACAGGGCGAGGCCGACGCCCGCGACCACCGCGGCCGTGATCGCCTTGACGCCCCAGCCGAAGTGCGGACCCTCGATGATCATGTAGACCAGCGAGCCGATCCAGACCACCGACAGCAGTCCGCCGACGTAGTCGATACGCCCCTTCTCGGCGGCCTTCGACGGCGGCACCAGCACCAGCGCGCCGATGACGGCGAGCGCGGCGACCGGGACGTTGATCAGGAACGTGGACTTCCAGCTGTGCTGCTCCAGCAGCGCGCCCGCGAGCAGCGGGCCGGCCGCGATCGCCAGGCCCGCCGTGGCGGTCCACAGCGTGATCGCCTTGGCGCGTTCGGCGCGCGGGAAGCTCGCGGCGAGCAGCGAGAGCGTCGCGGGCATGATCATGGCGGCACCGACGCCCATCACCGCGCGGGCCGCGATGACACCGGCGGAACTGTCGACGAGCGACCCCGCCACGGCTCCGCCCCCGAAGACGAACAGCCCCAGCACGAGCGCCCCACGCCGGCTGTACTTGTCGCCGATCGCACC
Source organism: Streptomyces sp. NBC_00076 (assembly GCF_045041235.1). NCBI lineage: Bacteria > Bacillati > Actinomycetota > Actinomycetes > Kitasatosporales > Streptomycetaceae > Streptomyces > Streptomyces sp. NBC_00076. The sequence goes on along the minus strand of NZ_CP108242.1, from coordinate 7,182,477 downwards.
GAGCAGCAGCATCAGCGCCGCGTACGGGACGGTGTAGCCGTCGATGACCCACTGGAGGTCGGCGCTGGACAGACCCAGGTCCTGGGTCATGTCGGGCGCGGCCACGGTGAGGGCGGTGTTCGCCATCACGATGATCAGCAGGCTCAGGCACAGCACCAGGAGCGCCCACCAACGCCGGGCGTAGGGGCGGTCCATCGTCTCGACCGGTTCGTTCATGACGAGTCGCATGTCAGGGGTCGCCTTCCTCGCGGAGTTCCGCAAGAGTGCCGTATCGCTTGCACATGGATGTGCAATTACTCAACGATGTGCAATGTACGGCGACTGCACAGTGCTGTGCAAATCGAGGAGGTGGAGCCCTGGTGGAGGGACACGGGCTGCTCGCAGACGGGCGTGCAGAATGGCTTGCATGACCACCGGCCCCACCAGTCGCGCCGACGCCAACCGGCGCCGCATCCTCGACGTCGCCCTCGCGGAGCTGCTGCGTGATCCCGACGCGTCCATGGACCAGATCGCCCGCGCCGCGGGAGTCGTACGGCGGACGGTGTACGGCCACTTCCCCAGTCGCGAGGCGCTGATCGGCACGCTCGTCGACGGTGCCGTGGAGTCGGTGGCGGCGGCCCACGCGGCGGGCCGGGACGGCGTGGACGACCCGGCGGAGGCCGTGGCGCGCTCGGTGCTGGCGGTCTGGGAGGTCGCCGACCGCTATCGCATCCTGGTCGCACTCGCCCAGCGCAGCGTGACGATGCAGGGCATCCGCGACCGCCTCACCCCGGTGCGCGGGGCCAGCGTGGAGCTGCTGCGGCGCGGCCTGGAGGAGGGCGTCTTCGACTCACCACTGCCGGCGCCGGCACTGGCGTACGTCCAGGAGCAGACCCTGATCGCGCTGATGGAGGCCGTGAACGACGGCCTGTTGGCAGCGCGGGAGGCGGGCCGCTCGGCCGCGATCACCGTACTGACCGCGGCAGGTGTACCCGCCTCCCGCGCCACCGCGCTGGTGGCGAAGCTGAGCGATGAGGCCGAGGGGGACGTGAGGGCCAAGGTGGCAGGCCAGAACGCCGAAAACGCCGCAACCGCCGAGTGACGGCGAGAGCGGCGTGAGGGCCTGGAAAGCCGGACCGGGCGGCTGAGCTACGGGGGAGTACTCAGCCGCCCGGGGACCAAGGGACGAGCCCGGGTTCAGGCCGGGCCCGGCCCTGCTGTGGGGCCGGAGTGGCGGTGGGCCGGAGTGGCCGGAGGGCGCAGCGGCCGGTGGCCGCGCGAACGAAGGCCTGTGGCCCGGGTGGCCGCGAGGCCGGTGGCCCGGGTGGCCGGTGGCCGCACGACCGAAGGCCGGGTGGCCGGTGGCCGCACGACCGCGAGATCGAAGGCCCGGGTGGCCGCGAGGCCGGCGGCCGGGGACGCCGGTCGGGCGGGGGCCCCGGCGTCGGGGCCCCCGGTGCCGCGCGGCGTCGTCAGGCCTTTGCGAGTTCCTTCTCGCCGCCCTGCTCGGGAAGCTCCGCGTGGACGTCCTGGCCGCCGTCGGCACCGTCGTCCAGGAGCGTCTTCTCGTCGAAGGGCAGGTGTCCGGCGAGCACCTGGTCGACGCGCTCGCGGTCGACCTCCTTCGTCCAGGTGCCGATCAGGAGGGTAGCCACGGCGTTGCCCGCGAAGTTCGTCACGGCCCGCGCCTCACTCATGAAGCGGTCGATACCGACGATCAGGCCGATGCCGTCCACCAGAGCGGGCTTGTGCGACTGCAGACCGCCGGCCAGGGTGGCCAGACCCGCGCCGCTGACGCCCGCCGCGCCCTTGGAGGCGACCAGCAGGAAGAGCAGCAGCGGGATCTGCTCGCCGATCGACATCGGCGTCCCCAAGGCATCGGCGATGTAGAGCGACGCCATGGTCATGTAGATCATCGTGCCGTCAAGGTTGAAGGAGTAGCCGGTCGGAACGGTGATGCCGACCACCGGCTTGCTCACGCCCAGGTGCTCCATCTTCGCGATGAGCCGCGGCAGCGCCGACTCGGAGGAAGAGGTGGACAGGATCAGCAGGAACTCCCGGGCGAGGTACTTGAACAGCATGAAGATGTTCAGTCCCGCGACCACGCGCAGCAGCGTCCCGAGCACGACGAAGACGAAAAGCACACAGGTGATGTAGAAGCCGATCATCAGCACGGCGAGACTCTTGAGCGCGTCCAGACCCGCCGATCCGACCACGGCGGCGATTGCACCGAAGGCACCGATCGGGGCGGCCCACATCACCATGGCGAGGATGCGGAACACCAGTCGCTGGATGTGCTCGACACCCCGCAGAATCGGCTGACCGACCGAACCCATCGCCTGCAGGGCGAAGCCGGCGAGCAGCGCGACAAGAAGGGTCTGGAGAACCTGGCCCTCGGTGAAGGCGGAGACGAACGTCACCGGGATGATCGACAGCGCGAATTCGACGGGCGGAAGCGCGTCGGCCGACACCTGGTCGTGGCCGGACGCCTTGAGGGCCTCGGTCAGGTGCAGCCCGTCGCCCGGGTGCAGGATGTTGCCCACGACCAGGCCGATGGCCAGCGCGACCAGGGACATCACCATGAAGTAGCCGAGCGCGATGCCGCCGACGGCACCGACCTTCGCGGCCTTCCGTACCGAGCCGATGCCCAGAACGATGGTGCAGAAGATGATGGGCGAGATCATCATCTTGATCAGGTTCACGAAGCCCGTGCCCAGGGGCTTGAGCTCGACCCCGAAATCGGGCCAGATCAGACCGACCGCGATGCCGAGCGCCACCGCGCCAATGACGGCGATGTACAGATAGTGGGTGCGGTCCCGCTTGGCTTTGGGTGAGGCAGGTGCCGTATCGGCTGCGCTGGTCACGGAAGGCCCTCCTTGACGACGTCGTCGGCATCACCGGCGTGCGGCTCACGTCCGGGGGATTTGGATGGGGTTGTGTATGGCGGTTCTGCATGGGGGGATGCGGTGACTATCTCCCGTCGTGTGAGGGCGGTCACCCTTCCGTTCATATAGTTCACAATCAGCCAAGAGGCAGACTGACGACATGTACGTCCGTGTCCCGAGACCTCGCAGCCTGGCCGGCCAGCTCTTCGCCATGCAGGCGGTGCTGATCGCGGTCGTCGTCGCCGGGTACGCGCTGTTCACGTACGTCAGCGACCGCGGCCAGGCGGAGGACTCCGCCCGTCGGCAGGCCCTGGCGGTGGCGCGTTCCGTCGCCGACTCCCCCTCCGTACGGGAGGCGATCGGCACCTCCGACCCGACGGCCGAGCTCCAGCCGTACGCGATGAGGGTGATGACGGACGCCGAGGTCGACTTCGTCACGATCATGAATCCGCAGGGCATCCGCTGGACCCACCCCGTGGAGACCGAGATCGGCCAGCACTTCCGCGGCAACATCGCCCCCGCCCTGAAGGGAAGGCCCTTCACCGAGACCTACACGGGCACGCTGGGCGCGTCGGTCCGCGCGGTCACCCCCGTCGAGGACGGCGACCACCGCGTCATCGGCCTGGTCAGCGCCGGCATAAGGGTCGAGGAGATCAGCAAGCGGGTGCAGGGACAACTGACGGCCATGCTCGGGGTCGCGGCCGGCGCACTCGCCCTCGGCGCGATCGGCACGTACGTCGTCAACGCCCGGCTGCGCCGCCACACCCACAACATGAACGCGGCCGAACTGAGCGCCATGCACGACTACCACCAGGCCGCCCTGCACGCCGTACGCGAGGGTCTGCTGATGCTGGACGGACAGTTCAGGGTGGCGCTCATCAACGACGGCGGGCGGGAGTTGCTCGGGGTGGCGTCCGAGGCGGACGTGGTGGGCCGTTCGGTGGCGGAAATTGGCCTGCCCGCCCCCCTCACCGGGGCGCTGCTGGCGTCGGAGCCGCGGGTGGACGAGGTCCACCTGACCGCGGCCCGGGTGCTGGTGGTCAACACGTCCCCGGTGTCGGGCGGCGAGCGCCGGGGAACCGTGGTCACCCTGCGTGATGTGACCGAACTCCAGTCTCTGATGGGCGAGTTGGACTCCGAGCGCGGCTTCACCCAGGCCCTGCGCTCCCAGGCCCACGAGGCGGCGAACCGGCTCCACACGGTCGTCTCCCTGATCGAGTTGGGCCGCGCGGAGGAGGCGGTGGACTTCGCGACCGCCGAACTGGAGCTGGCCCAGGCCCTCACCGACCAGGTGGTGGCGGCGGTGGGCGAACCGGTGCTGGCGGCCCTGCTGCTGGGCAAGACCGCACAGGCCAACGAGCGGGGCGTGGAGCTGGTGGTCTCGGACGACAGCCGCCTGGACGACGGCCTGCTCCCGCCCTCACTCCCCTCCCGTGACCTGGTCACCATCCTCGGCAACCTGATCGACAACGCGGTCGACGCGGCGCAGGGCAGTGTGCCGGCGCGGGTGACGGTGACGGCGTACACCGAAGACCGTGAGCTGGTGCTGCGCGTCTGCGACACCGGAGCCGGCGTCGACCCCGCCCACACGGAGGCGGTCTTCCAGCGGGGCTTCTCGACGAAGCCGGCCGGACCGGGCGGCCGGGGGCTCGGCCTGGCTCTCGTACGGCAGGCGGTGAACCGGCACGAGGGGTCCCTGACGGTGGCGGAGGCCGACGAGGGCGGGGCACAGTTCGAGGTACGGCTGTCGCTGGAGGGCGGGGACGGATCCGAGCGGGTGTCGGAGGGGGCCGTGGTGTCGGGGAGCGGGGTCGTCCCCGGGGGCCGGACTTCTGAGGCTTCCGGGGCCTCCGGGGCTTCCGGGGCCTCCAGTGTTTCTGGGGTTTCTGGAGCTTCTCGGGGCAGCGCGGTTACCGGGGGCAGGGTTTCCGGAGGCGGCGCGACTTCGGCGGGCAGCGCGGTTACGGGGGGAAGTGCGGTTTCCGGGGACAGCACGGTGTCCGGCGGCAACCCGGTTTCTGGAGGCGAAGCATGACGACGACCGAGCAGCAGTCCATCCGGGTCCTGGTGGTGGAGGACGACCCGGTCGCGGCCGACGCCCACGTCATGTACGTCAACCGTGTCCCCGGTTTCACCGCCGTCGGAAAGGCCCACACCGGCGCGGAGGCCCGCCGCGCGCTGGACCGCACACCGGTCGACCTGCTCCTCCTGGACCTCCACCTGCCGGACGTGCACGGCCTCCAACTGGCCCGCTCCCTGCGGGCCGCCGGCCACCACGCGGACGTGATAGCGGTGACGTCGGCCCGGGACCTCACCGTCGTACGGGAGGGGGTCTCCCTCGGAGTCGTCCAGTACGTCCTGAAGCCCTTCACCTTCGCGACCCTGCGGGACCGCCTCGTGCGCTACGCCGAGTTCCACGCGTCGGCGGGCGAGGCGAGCGGCCAGGACGAGGTCGACAGAGCCCTGGCGACGCTGCGGGCGCCAGGGCCCGCAGCGTTGCCGAAGGGGTTGAGCGGACCGACGCTGGAACGGGTGACCGGCGCGCTGCGGGAGGCCGAGGAGGGCCTGACCGCGGCGGGGATCGCCGAGGCGGTGGGCATCTCCCGGATCACGGCACGTCGGTACCTGGAGCATCTCGTGGAGTCCGGCAGGGCGGAACGAGCGCCGGTGTACGGGCAGGTGGGGCGTCCGGAGTTGGTGTATCGGTGGGTGCGGGGAGTAGTGGGGCGAGGGCGTTAGGCGTAGGCATCCTGGGTGCCCTCCGTGTCCGGTGCGGGCAGGCGCAGGCCCCGGGACTCGGCGACGCGCAGGGCGTCGGTCAGGCACTCGGCGAGCCGGATGCCGGCGTAGCGGACCTCGGTGTACGGCGACGTGGGGTCCTCCAGCACCGTGCGGGCGAGGCCGAGCACGTCGACGCCCATGGCCAGTTGCGTGGCCTCCAGCTCGTCGGCGAGGCGGGACACGTACCCGCCGCCGTCCGTGACCAGGTAACACGGATTGCCGCCGGGGGACGGCCAGGGCAGGAGACGGGGTGCTGAGGCGGAGGCCGTCGTGGGGTCCGTGACGTGTCGCGTTGTGGGTTCCATCAGGCGGCCACCTCCTGCGCGCCGATCAGGTGCCGGTCGAGGTCGATCCCGAAGTCGGCGGCGAGGACGAGGGCCAGGCGGCGGTGTTGCTGGAGTGCGGCTTCCTGTTCGAGCGCGGCGAGGTAGGGGCGCACGAGAGCGGAGGCGGTGCCGTCGAGGGTGGTGGGGAGCCCGTACGGGGAGCGGTGGCGCGGCAGGGGGGCGGAGGGGCGTACGGGGGTGAGGTGGAGGCTGGAGTAGGGGTGACTGCGAGGGCGGCGCCGTTTGCCGGTGCCGGGCGCGAAGAGGAGACGCAGCCATTCGAGAGTGCGGCGGATAAGGTCGTGCATGTCGACGCTCCTGATTAAGCGTTGGCCGTGCCCCGGGAGGTCTAGCCACCTCGCCGGGGTCTGTCATTTCGACCATACCGCCAACTGCGTCCCCCCGCACCCCACTGCGTCTTACCGCTACCCACCGCTGCGGGACGCGTCCCAACTCTGCGTCAAGCGTTGGGCTGCGGCACGGTGGAGGAATGAGTGAGCTCCCGCGCTACGAGTACGTGAAACTCGCCGACGCCATCGCGGCGGACATCGCCTCCGGCACGTTGCCGCAGGGGGCCGCGCTGCCGGGCGAGCGAGCCATGACGGAGTTGCACCGCGTGAGCATCGGCACCGTGCGTCGCGCCATCGTCGAACTCCGGAAACGAGGGCTCGTCGCCACTCTGCCCGCCAAGGGGACGTACGTCATCGCAATGCCGGAGCCCTCCGGCGACGCACCCGAAGAGCGCGAGCCGAACACCTGAAGGGGCCCCCACCCCGATATCCACCGCACACGCATTGACCTGACTAGACCACTCCTCTTACGTTCACACGGCAGCCATCCCGGCCACAGCGACGTGCCCGCAGGAGGTCATGCCCGTGCGCCCCACCGCCGCCCGTCCAACTGCCTTACTGATCGCCCTCGTTGCCACCGCCGCCACCGCCTGCGGCAACGGCTCCGGCAGCGACCCTGACACCGTGAAGGTCTCCTTCAAGCAGTCCACGGACAACTCGATCCATGTCATGGACGACTACCTCGCCGGCGTCAAGAAGCAGTTCGAGAAGGAGAACCCCGGCAAGAAGGTCGAACTCGTCCCCATCAAGGCCCCGGACTCGGAGTACTACACCAAGCTCCAGCAGATGCTCCGCTCCCCCAAGACCGCCCCGGACCTGGTCTACGAGGACACGTTCCTCATCAACTCGGACATCACCAGCGGGTACTTGAAGCCGCTCGACCCCTACCTCGCCAAGTGGCCGGACTGGAACCAGTTCATGGACACCGCGAAGACCGCCGCCAAGGCCGAGGACGGCAAGACGTACGGCGTCCCGGACGGCACGGACACCCGCGGCCTCTGGTTCAGCAAGGACATCTTCCAGAAGGCCGGCCTGCCCGCAGGCTGGCAGCCGAAGACCTGGGACGACGTCCTCACCGCCGCCCGCACGATCAAGCGGAAGGTCCCCGACGTCATCCCCCTGAACGTCTACACGGGCAAGCCGGTCGGCGAGGCCGCCACCATGCAGACCTTCGAGATGCTGCTCTACGGCACCGACGACGCCGGCAGCCAGGATCCCCTCTACGACCGGGCGTCGAAGAAGTGGGTCGCCGGAGGCGAGGGCTTCAAGGACTCCCTCTCCTTCGTCGAGACCGTCTACAAGGAGAAGCTCGGTCCGGACATCGAGGACGCCCTCGACCCCAACGTCATGACGAGGGTCCGCGGCGAGTGGCTCCCCAAGGGCAAGCTCGGTATCGCCCTCGACGGCTCATGGCTCCCGCAGGACTGGCTGAAGGGCAGTGGACACGAGTGGCCCGAGTGGTCGAAGGAACTCGGTCTCGCCGCCATGCCCACCCAGCACGGCCAGGCCCCCGGCAAGGTGAGCATGTCCGGCGGCTGGACCTGGTCCGTCCCGGACAAGTCCGCCAACCCCGACCTCGCCTTCGACTTCATCAAGACCATGCAGACGAAGGCCAACGCCCAGAAGTGGTACGTCGCCAACTCGGGGATCGCCGTCCGGAAGGACGTCGCCACCGATCCCGCGTACGCGCAGGCCCAGCCCGGCATCAAGTTCTTCACCGACCTGGTCGCCAGCACCCACTACCGGCCCGCCTACCCGGCGTACCCGAAGGTCTCCACCGCCATCCAGGAGGCGATGGAGGGCGTGACGACAGGTGACCAGCCCGTAGACCAGGCAGCGCGGGGCTACGACGACGCGCTCAAGGAGGCAACGGACAACCAGGTGGTCGAGAAGTGACCACCGCCGCACCTCAGGCGACGGGCCCGGGGGCGGCGAAGTCGCCCTCGGGCCCGCCCCCTTCACCGCCCGATGCCCCGGGCGTCCCCCTGCGCCGCTCCCTCGTCCGTGCCCTCCCCGTCTCCCCCGCCCTGGTCCTGCTGCTCCTCTTCCTCGCGGGCCCGATCGTCTACTGCGTCTGGATCGCCTTCACCGACCTCCAGCTCACCGGCCAGGCCGAGTCGTCGTTCGTCGGCCTGGAGAACTTCCGTACGGCGTTCCAGGACGAGGAGTTCCTCAACGCCGTATGGCTGACGCTGGTGTTCACGGTCGTGTCGTCCCTGATCGGGCAGAACACGCTCGGGCTGGCGCTCGCCTCCCTCATGCGGCGCGCCTCGAAACCGGTCCGCACGCTGACCGGCGGGATCGTGATCACGGCGTGGGTGTTGCCGGAGGTGGTCGCCGGTTTCCTGCTCTACGCCTTCTTCCGCCGCGAGGGCACCCTCAACGCCATCCTGGACTGGCTCCATCTTCCGTCCCAGAACTGGCTGTTCACGCTTCCGATCCTCGCGGTGTCCTTCGCGAACGTGTGGCGGGGGACGGCCTTCTCGATGCTGGTCTACTCGGCGGCCCTGAACGAGATCCCCCAGGAGGTCACCGAGGCGGCAGAGGTCGACGGGGCCGGCGGCTGGCGCCGTATGTGGCACATCACGCTGCCGATGATCCGCCGTTCCATCGGGACGAACCTGATGCTGAACACCCTCCAGACCCTGTCCGTCTTCGGGCTCATCTGGGTGATGACCAGGGGCGGCCCGGGCGACAAGAGCCAGACGCTCCCCCTCTTCATGTACGAACAGGCCTTCCAGAACAGCATGATCGGCTACGGCACGGCCGTGGCCCTCCTTCTGCTGCTGGTCGGCTCCCTGTTCTCCCTCATCTACCTGCGCCTGCTGCGGACGGAGGTCTGACGACCCATGGCACTCACGCTCTCCTCCCGCCGCCGCAGCCGCCGGCTGGCCGCCGACGCGGGACTGCTCGCCTTCGCCGCCGCCTTCGCGCTGCCGCTGGCCTGGGTGGTCCTGTCGTCCCTGGACCCGCACGCCGGCCTCGGGGTGAAGGCGCCCGACGGCCTCACCCTGGGCAACTTCGACGCGATCCTGACGTCCGACATCACCTTCACCCCGCTGCTGAACAGCCTGATCCTGTGCGGGGGCGCGACCGGGCTGACGGTGGTGTGCGCGGCGCTCGCGGCGTACCCCCTGTCCCGCTTCAGGTCCCGCCTGAACCGCCCGTTCCTGCTCACCATCCTCTTCGCGACCAGCCTGCCGATCACGGCGATCATGGTTCCGGTGTACGCGCTGTTCGTCCAGGTGGACCTGATCGACACCATGCAGGGCACGATCTTCTTCTTCGCCGCCTCCCAACTCCCGTTCGCCATCTGGCTGATGAAGAACTTCATGGACGGCGTGCCGAAGGAGCTGGAGGAAGCGGCCTGGACGGACGGCGCGTCCTCGCTCCAGTCGCTCGTCCGGATCGTGCTCCCGCTCATGGGGCCGGGAGTATCCGTCGTGACGGTGTTCTCCTTCGTCATGATGTGGGGGAACTTCTTCGTCCCGTTCATGCTGCTGCTGACTCCGGATCAGATGCCGGCCTCCGTGAGCATCAACGAGTTCTTCGGAAACCGCGGAATGGTGGCGTACGGCCAACTCGCGGCGTTCTCCGTCGTCTACTCGACGCCGGTGATCCTTCTCTACGTCCTGATCGCCCGCCGACTGGGAGGAGGCTTCGCGCTGGGCGGCGCGGTCAAGGGGTGAGCACGGCCGGGGGCAGAGCGGCCGGGGCAGCACGGCAGGCGGCAGCGCGGCAGGGATTGAGCCCTGCCCGCACGTCACGCCTCCGGCGGCACGTCACCCCTCAGCCGGCACGTCACGCCTCCGGCAGCACTCCGGGCCGGAACGGCTCCACCCCCACCACCCGGCGCACCCGCTCCGGCTCGATCAGCAGCATCACCCGCCGCTCCCCCGGGAGCAGCCACGGGTACCGCTCCTCGCCGATGTACTTCTGGGTGAGGCGGTCCATGGAGCGTTCCGCCTCCTCGCCCTCGACGAAACGGACGACCCGGCCCCGGATCTCCACGCGGTCGTAGGGGTTGTCGGGGTCGTGGTGGGAGAGGGAAACGTTCGGATTGCGCCGCAGGTTCTCCTCCTTCACACGGCCGATCGCCGTGTTGACCATGACGTACTCACCTTCGATGTCCGCCCACATGGGCGAGACCTGCGGTGCTCCGTCGGCGCCGACTGTCGCGAGGTGCCAGAAGTTGGGCGCCTCCAGACGCTCGCGAATATGCCCCTCTACCTTGCCATTTGCCTCGTGCACGAAAGCCACGCTCCTTCCGGGCGCCCGTCCGGGTGCCCTCCGCGGCCCTCCCTACCAGCCACGGGCCCGGCGACAGACGATCTTCGGCCACCTCGAACCCACGGCCGAAACCGTATGTTCCTACAATCTGTGATCCTGGCCGAACTGACCGTAGTCACCGCTCGTCCGCGCCCCTAGCTTGTGGCCCGTGCGCCGACCCCCACAGCCGAATCCGCCCAGCCCACCGCCGCCTCCCCTGTTCGACGCTCCCGCTGCCCGCAGACTCCGGACCGCTCTCGGAATGGGGCCCGAACATGTCGCCTACGGCATGCGTGTCTCGTACGGGCTCCCCTATGTGACCCCCGGCCTCGTGATCGCCTGGGAGCGCGGGATCGCCTCTCCCTCCCACCCCGAACTCATCGGACTCTCAGGGGTGTTGTGGTGCTCCCCCGGTGAACTCGTCGGCAGACCACGCACCCTGCGCGAGCACCGGCTCTCCCGCGGGTTCGCGCCCGAGGACGTGGCGCGTGCCGTCGGGCTCGAACTCCTCGCGTATCTCGGCATGGAGGAGCACGACGAGTGGCGCGGCACCGGCCGGCAGTCGTCCGCGCTGGCCGACCTGCTGGACCTCTCGCTGCCCGACTTCGTGACCGTCACGGGCCGCGAGCCGAAGCTGGCCGGGCTGCTGCGCGACGCCATGACGACCCGGTGGCAGGCGTACGTCCGTCCGGTCGCGAAGATCGTGCCGCTGGGCCGGCGGCTCCTGGAGGACAGCCTCAGGAAGCTGCACCGGCAGTACCAGGGGCAGACGGTCTCCACGCTCGGCTGGGGCCGCGGCCGCGACGCCGGTGACACCGGGCAGGACTTCCTGGACCGGGTGGTCGACCACTTCTGGACCACGGTCCAGGACAACACCGGCTAGCGGCTCCGGAGGGCCGGTCCGCAAGGGCGGGTCCGGAAAGCCGGCCGGGAAGGCGGGTCCGGAAGAACGGGCCCGCAAGAACGGCTCGGAAGGCGGGCCCAGGTGTGCCATCTCACGACATTGGTTCCTCGCGGTCAGGCTTGGCGAGCGTAGGACGCAAGGCGATCGGTCAGCGCGGTGACGAGTTCGCGCAGTTCATCGGGGCGCTCGATGACGAACGGCCGGTCGAGTGAGGCGAGTACTGGAGGCAACCAGTCGAGCCGCTCCGCCCGCAGTTCGACGCGCAGCCAGCGCTCGGTCGCCCGGTCCTCGCCTGCCGCGGGCTCGTGCTCCTCCAGGCTCGCGACGCCGGCGGGAAGGTGGGCGCGGATCTGCTCAACTGTCCCGTGGATCCGCAAGGTCACCTCATGCCTGTACTCGGCCGAGGCGAACGCTGACAACACGCGCTGTGCCGGACCGGGACCCACGGGCGCTTCGAATGAGCCGGGCAGGGTCCGCGCGTCCGCGATGCGATCGAGCCGGAAGGTTCGGTCCTCGCCGATCCGGGCGTCCTTGCCCGTGACGTACCACCGGCCCGCATGGGCGACGATCCCGTACGCGTGCAGCATGCGTTCGCTGCGCCGTCCGTCGCGGTCGGTGTAGCGGATCGAGACGGGTCGGCGGTGGCGCACCGCATCGGCGATGGTGAGCAGGACCCCGGCGTCCGGGGTGTCGAACTCTGCGGGCTGTTCCGTGAAGGCGAGGGATTCCAGGAGTGTGTCGAGGCGGCGGGCGATGTGCTTGGGCAGCACCCGCCGGATCTTCGCCGATGCCGTCTCGTTTGCCGTGTGCTGCGTCGTCGTCAGCCCTGCCCGGCGGCCGGCGACCAGGCCGAGCAACACGGCCAGCGCCTCGTCGTCGCTGAGCATGAGCGGAGGCAAGCGGTACCCGGGAGCGAGCCGGTACCCGCCGTAGCGGCCGCGCACCGATTCCACGGGCACATCCAGTTCGATCAGCTGGTCCACATAACGCCGCACGGTGCGCCCTTCGACGCCCAGCCGGTCGGCCAGTTCGGCCACCGTCCGGGTGCCGCCCGACTGCAGCAGCTCCAGGAGTGTCAGCACGCGGGCAGTGGGTCGGGGCATGTGCACAACCTAACGCGAATACAGGACCGATTCTGTCCCCTATTTCTCCTAGCCTGCGACGTGCACGCCTCCAGCACAGCCAAGGAGATCCCCATGCAGTTCGTCTCGATCCGCATCATCACCAGCGACGTAGCGCGCCTCGTCGAGTTCTACGAGCGAGCCACAGGGGCGCGGGCGACGTGGGCCACCGAAGACTTCGCCGAACTCAAGACCGCGGGCGCCACCCTCGCGATCGCCGGCACCCGCACCGTCCCGCTGTTCGCCCCGGGCTCTGCCCGCCCGGCGGACAACCACAGCGTGATCACCGAGTTCCTCGTCGACGACGTGGACCGCGTTCACCAGAACCTGACCGGCTTCGTCACCGACTTCGTCACCAAGCCCACGACGATGCCCTGGGGCAACCGGTCGCTGCTGTTCCGCGACCCCGACGGCAACCTCGTCAACTTCTTCACCCCCGTCACCCCAGCGGCCATCGAAAAGTTCGCACGCTGACGCCACGCACAGCCGCTCACGCGGGAGCCCTGAGATCCCAGGGCTCCCGACGAACGCGGCCGCCGAGTCCAGCCAACCCGGACAGTACGTCTTTCTGATCCCCCCCGCGCCCTCTGACCGCCCTGGCGAGAGGCGCGAGGCGGCGTGATCACAGGACGGTGCGGCCAGACGGTGCGTGTGGGGGTGTTGCTGGGACCACCGGGGGCCTCAGCGCGCTGGGGTTGCCCCGCACGTGAACCGGCCGCCGGCCGGACGTGCCGTCCCGGGCCGAGGAGTGGAAGTACCTGCCCGCCTGGCAGACGGAGAGCTGGCCGGAGCAGCTGGCGGCCCTGACCGGTGGGCGCACCCCCCAGCAGGAGCGGCAGATCCGCCGGATCTTCGCGCACCGGCTCCGGCTGGTGAGCGAGCTGCACGGCGCGGGTGTGCGGCTGGCGGCGGGCACCGACACCGGCACCGGATACCTCGTCCCGGGCTTCGCCCTCCACGACGAGCTGGCACTGCTCGTGGCGGCCGGCCTCACCCCGGCCGAGGCCCTGCGCGCGGCCACGCGGGACGCGGCCCGCACCCTCGGCCTGCCCGCCGTCGGCACCGTGGCCCGCGGACAGGCTGCCGATCTGCTCGTCCTCGACGCCGCCCCTCTGCGCGACATCCACAACACCCGCCGCATCCACGGCGTGGTCGTCGACGGCAGGTGGATCCCGCCGGAGGAACGCCGCCGACTGCTCGCGGCAAGCTGCTCCTGGTCGTCCGGCCCCGCCTCGGCGGCGACGACAAGGCGTCTTTCCTCAAACGAAACGGCCTAGAAGACGGACTCCGCCTCGTCCATCCGGTCCTTCGGGACCGTCTTCAGCTCGGTCACCGCCTCCGCGAGCGGCACCATCACGATGTCGGTGCCGCGCAGGGCGGTCATCCTGCCGAACTCGCCCTGGTGTGCGGCCTCCACCGCGTGCCAGCCGAAACGGGTGGCGAGGACGCGGTCGTAGGCGGTCGGTGAGCCGCCGCGCTGGACGTGGCCGAGGATGACCGGCTTGGCCTCCTTGCCGAGTCGGCGCTCCAGCTCGTACGCCAGGGCCGTACCGATGCCCTGGAAGCGCTCGTGGCCGAACTGGTCGATCGCGCCCTTGCCGTAGTCCATGGTGCCGTCGGCGGGGTGGGCGCCCTCGGCGACGCAGACGACGGCGAACTTCTTGCCGCGGGCGAAGCGCTCCTCGACCATCTTGACCAGGTCCGCCGGGTCGAAGGGCCGCTCGGGCAGGCAGATGCCGTGGGCGCCGGCCGCCATGCCGGACTCCAGGGCGATCCAGCCCGCGTGCCGGCCCATGACCTCGACGACCATCACGCGCTGGTGGGACTCGGCGGTGGTCTTGAGGCGGTCCATCGCCTCGGTGGCGACACCGACCGCGGTGTCGAAGCCGAAGGTGCGGTCGGTGGAGGAGATGTCGTTGTCGATGGTCTTCGGGACGCCGACCACCGGCAGGCCCGCGTCGGACAGCATCCGCGCGGCCGTCAGCGTGCCCTCGCCGCCGATCGGGATCAGCGCGTCGATGCCGAAGTCGCGCGCGATGTCGTACGCGTTCTCGCAGGCCTCGCGCAGCCGGTCGCGCTGAAGGCGGGACGAGCCGAGGATGGTGCCGCCGCGAGCCAGGATGCCGCTGACGGCGTCGAGGTCGAGCGTGCGGTAGTGGCCGTCGAGCAGGCCGGCGTACCCGTCCTCGAAGCCGATGACCTCGTCGCCGTAGTTGTCGACCGCTCGGTGCACGACCGACCGGATCACGGCGTTCAGGCCGGGGCAGTCGCCGCCTGCGGTGAGCACTCCGATGCGCATCGTGCTGTGTCTCCTGCTCGCTGTTGATACCGGTGAGCCAGTTCCGATTGTTTCATGCCCTATAGGGCGACGTCGCCGCCTCTGCCGACGGGTGCCGTATATATCGCCAGGGGTACTGTCAAGAGGGTTCTGCTCACCTCGGTGGGCGATTTTTATGAGCCCACGAGCCCACGAGTCTTCCAGCCCACGAGTCTTCGAGCCGACCAAGACGACGACGAAACGGAGAGCGCGCGTGACCCGCAGCGTGTACGTGACCGGCATCGACCGCGGCGACGGCCGCCAGGTCGTCGAGCTGGGGGTCATGGAACTCCTGACCCGGCAGGTCGACCGGGTGGGCGTGTTCCGTCCCCTCGTCCACGACGGCCCCGACCGTCTCTTCGAACTGTTGCGCGCCCGGTACCGGCTGGCCCAGGACCCGGCCACGGTCTACGGCATGGACTACCACGAGGCGTCCGCCCTCCAGGCCGAGCGCGGCGCCGACGAGCTGGTGTCGACCCTGGTCGACCGCTTCCACCTGGTCGCCCGTGACTACGACGTCGTCCTGGTCCTCGGCACCGACTACGCCGACACCCAGTTCCCGGACGAGCTGTCGCTCAACGCCCGGCTGGCGAACGAGTTCGGCGCCTCGGTGATCCCGGTGGTCGGCGGCCGGGGCCAGACCGCCGAGTCGGTGCTCGCCGAGACCCACAACGCCTACCGCGCCTACGACGGCCTCGGCTGCGACGTCCTCGCCATGGTCACCAACCGGGTCGCCCGGGAGGACCGGGACAAGATCGCCGAGCAGCTCGACTCCCGGCTCCCGGTGCCCTGCCACGTCCTGCCCGACGAACCCGCCCTCTCCGCGCCGACCGTCGCCCAGATCGCGCACGCCCTCGGCGCCAGGGTCGTCCTCGGCGACGACTCCGGGCTCGCCCGGGACGCGCTGGACTTCGTCTTCGGCGGGGCGATGCTGCCGAACTTCCTCGGCGCCCTCACCCCTGGCTGCCTGGTCGTCACCCCGGGCGACCGGGCGGACCTGGTCGTCGGTTCGCTGGCCGCGCACAGCGCCGGCACCCCGCCGATAGCCGGCGTCCTGCTCACCCTGAACGAGGTCCCCGGCGACGACATCCTCACCCTCGCCGCCCGCCTCGCCCCCGGCACCCCGGTCCTCTCGGTGGCCGGCACCAGCTTCCCCACCGCCGCCGAGCTCTTCTCCCTGGAGGGGAAGCTGAACGCGGCCACCCCGCGCAAGGCGGAGACCGCGCTCGGCCTCTTCGAGCGGTACGTCGACACCGCCGACCTCAACCGGCGCGTCTCCGCGCCGAGCAGCGACCGCCTCACCCCGATGATGTTCGAGCACAAGCTCCTGGAGCAGGCCCGCTCGGACCGGCGTCGCGTCGTGCTGCCCGAGGGCACCGAGCCGCGGGTCCTGCACGCGGCCGAGGTGCTGCTGCGCCGCGGGGTGTGCGACCTGACCCTCCTCGGCCCGGTCGACCAGATCCGCAAGAAGGCCGCCGACCTCGGCATCGACCTGGGCGACGCCCAGCTGATCGACCCGGCCACCAGCGAGCTGCGGGACTCCTTCGCCGGGAAGTACGCGGCGCTGCGTGCCCACAAGGGCGTCACGGTGGAGCTGGCGTACGACGTCGTCTCGGACGTGAACTACTTCGGCACGCTGATGGTGCAGGAGGGCCTCGCCGACGGCATGGTCTCGGGCTCGGTGCACTCCACGGCGGCCACCATCCGGCCGGCCTTCGAGATCATCAAGACGAAGCCTGACGCCGACATCGTCTCCTCCGTGTTCTTCATGTGCCTTGCCGACAAGGTCCTCGTCTACGGCGACTGCGCGGTGAACCCGGACCCGAACGCCGAGCAACTGGCCGACATCGCGGTCCAGTCGGCGTCCACCGCCGGGCAGTTCGGGGTGGCACCGCGGATCGCGATGCTGTCGTACTCGACGGGTACGTCCGGCTCGGGCGCCGACGTCGACAAGGTGCGCGAGGCGACCGAGCTGGTGCGCTCGCGGCGGCCCGACCTGAGGATCGAGGGGCCGATCCAGTACGACGCCGCCGTGGAGCCGTCGGTCGCGGCGACCAAGCTGCCGGGCTCCGAAGTCGCCGGTCAGGCCAGCGTGTTGATCTTCCCGGACCTCAACACCGGCAACAACACCTACAAGGCCGTGCAGCGGTCGGCCCGCGCGATCGCCGTCGGACCGGTGCTGCAGGGTCTGCGCAAGCCGGTCAACGACCTGTCCCGGGGCGCTCTCGTCCAGGACATCGTCACGACGGTCGCCATCACCGCGATCCAGGCCCAGACACTCGCCGCGTCCCCTATCGAGAAGGCAGTCGACCAGTGAGCGCGACCCGAGTCCTCGTCCTCAACTCCGGTTCCTCGTCGGTGAAGTACCAGCTGCTCGACATGCGGGACAGCAGCCGGCTGGCCCTGGGACTCGTCGAGCGCATCGGCGAGCAGTCCTCCCGGCTCAAGCACACGCCCCTCGCCCGCGGCGGGGAGTCCCGGGAGTGGACCGCGCCGATCGCCGACCACGACGCGGCCCTGAAGGCGGTCGCTGAAGAGCTCGCGAAGGACGGGCTGGGGCTCGACTCCCCGGAGCTGGCCGCGATCGGGCACCGGGTCGTGCACGGCGGGAAGCTCTTCACCGCGCCGACGGTCGTCGACGACACCGTGCTCGCCGAGATCGAGCGGCTGATCCCGGTGGCCCCGCTGCACAACCCGGCCAACCTCACCGGCATCCGCACCGCCCGGGCGCTGCGGCCCGACCTCCCCCAGGTCGCCGTCTTCGACACCGCCTTCCACACCACGATGCCGGAGTCGGCCGCCCGGTACGCGATCGACGTGAAGACCGCCGACGAGCACCGGATCCGGCGCTACGGCTTCCACGGGACCAGCCATGCGTATGTGTCCCGGGCGACGGCGAAGCTGCTGGACAGGGCGCCCGAGGACGTCAACGTGATCGTGCTGCACCTCGGCAACGGAGCGTCCGCCTCGGCGGTCCGGGGCGGGGTGTGCGTGGAAACCTCCATGGGACTGACGCCTTTGGAAGGGCTGGTGATGGGTACGCGATCGGGAGACATGGACCCGGCCGTCATCTTCCATTTGATGCGCGTTGGCGGAATGTCCACGGACGAGATCGACACTCTCCTCAACAAGAAGAGCGGATTGATCGGTCTGTGCGGGGACAACGACATGCGGGAGATCCGCCGCCGGATCGACGAGGGTGACGAACAGGCCCGACTGGCCTTCGACATCTACATTCACCGGCTGAAGAAGTACATAGGCGCCTATTACGCCGTACTCGGACGCGTGGATGCGGTCGCCTTCACAGCGGGAGTCGGGGAGAACGCGAGCGAGGTGCGGGAAGCTGCGGTGGAAGGCCTGGAGGGACTGGGCCTGGCCGTGGACGGCGCGCTCAACGCCGTACGCGGCGACGAGCCGCGGCTGATCTCGCCCGGGCACGCGCGGGTGGCCGTCGCGGTGGTGCCGACCGACGAAGAACTGGAGATCGCCACACAGACCTACGCACTGGTCGGGCAGTAACGATATGCGGCTCCGCCGCGTGACCGGCTGATCAATACACGGCAGTAACACGCCTGAGCATAGAGCCGCCCATTTGTTCTCTCCGCTGTTCTTCCACCAGACGGAATATTCCGGAGCGAAACAAACCGATAGGATCGCCCCATGCGCCGTTCGAAAATCGTCTGTACTCTCGGCCCCGCGGTCGACTCCCATGAACAACTCGTGTCGCTGATCGACGCCGGCATGAATGTGGCCCGCTTCAACTTCAGCCACGGCTCACACGCCGAGCACCAGGGGCGGTACGACCGCGTCCGTGCCGCCGCCAAGGAGACCGGCCGGGCCATCGGTGTGCTCGCCGACCTTCAGGGCCCGAAGATCCGGCTGGAGACCTTCGCCGAGGGTCCGGTCGAGCTGGAGCGCGGTGACGAGTTCGTCATCACGACCGAGGACGTCCCCGGTGACAAGCAGATCTGCGGGACGACCTACAAGGGCCTGCCCGGCGACGTGACCAAGGGCGACCAGATCCTGATCAACGACGGCAACGTCGAGCTGAAGGTCACCGAGGTCGTGGGCCCCAAGGTACGGACGATCGTCATCGAGGGCGGTGTCGTCTCCGACCACAAGGGCATCAACCTGCCCGGCGCGGCCGTGAACGTCCCGGCGCTGTCCGAGAAGGACATCGAGGACCTGCGCTTCGCTCTGCGCATGGGCTGCGACCTGGTCGCCCTGTCCTTCGTCCGGGACGCCTCGGACGTCGCGGACGTGCACAAGATCATGGACGAGGAGGGCCGCCGGGTCCCCGTCATCGCCAAGGTGGAGAAGCCGCAGGCGGTGGAGAACATGGAGGACGTCGTGATGGCGTTCGACGGCGTCATGGTCGCCCGTGGCGACCTGGCCGTCGAGTACCCGCTCGAGAAGGTCCCCATGGTGCAGAAGCGCCTGATCGAGCTGTGCCGGCGCAACGCCAAGCCGGTGATCGTGGCGACCCAGATGATGGAGTCGATGATCACCAACTCCCGTCCGACCCGCGCCGAGGCCTCCGACGTGGCCAACGCGATCCTGGACGGCGCCGACGCGGTCATGCTGTCCGCCGAGTCGAGTGTGGGCGCGTACCCGATAGAGACCGTGAAGACGATGTCGAAGATCGTCGCCGCGGCCGAGCAGGAGCTGATGTCCAAGGGCCTGCAGCCGCTGGTCCCGGGCAAGAAGCCGCGCACGCAGGGCGGTTCGGTGGCCCGCGCCGCCTGCGAGATCGCCGACTTCCTCGGCGGCCGGGGTCTGGTGGCCTTCACCCAGTCCGGCGACACCGCCCGCCGTCTCTCGCGCTACCGCGCGGTCCAGCCGATCATCGCGTTCACCACGGACGAGTCCACCCGCAACCAGCTGACGCTCAGCTGGGGCGTGGAGTCGCACGTCGTGCCGTTCGTGAACAGCACCGACGAGATGGTCGACCTGGTCGACCAGGAGATCGCCAAGCTCAACCGCTTCAACCCGGGCGACATCTGCATCATCACGGCCGGTTCGCCTCCCGGCGTGGCGGGCACGACCAACATGCTCCGGGTGCACCACCTCGGTGGCGGCAGCTGAGCACCCCTTAAGGGCTCGAGTACGGCACTGAGGGCGCCCCCTGTGACGCAGGGGGCGCCCCGTCGTCTCCCACGTGCCGTACCCCTCCTGTGCCGCATCCACCAGGTTCACGGCAGATCGTCGGCCAGCCGCTCCCACTCCTGGAACTCGACCCAGCGGGGGCACGCCGCGAGGAGCGGGCCCAAGGTCCGTACCGGAGCAAGCAGTCGCCGGATCATCCGGAGCGCCATGATCTGCTCGCGGTCCAGCTCCCGCCAGTGCGGGGCCGACCGGGCTGCTTCCTCGGCGGACAGGGGCATGGCGGCCAGCGCGCCTTCCAGCACGGCTTCCGGATCAAGCAGGGGGACGCCCGCGCGTGGCCCCACGTGTTCCAGCAACCAGGACCGCAGGTTCAGATCCCGCAGCAGCCACTCGTTGCCTTGCGGTCCGGTCGCCCGCTCGGCGCCCGCCAGCAATGCCCTCCACGCCTGCCCGACCGCGCGCCACCGGTCGTCGGTCAGCCCGGTCGGATCTTCCCGAAGTCGGGCGGCGAACTGCTGGGCCGCGGCCATCCACTGGCTCACCGCCCCGTGGGCCCGGTCGGCGTCCGGCGCCGACCAACGCCGCAGATGGGCGTCGAGGTCGAGCCGGTCGAGGCCGTCGAAGTACCCGGTCACCCAACGATCACCCCAGCTGCCTCGAACAACCACTTGATCGGCTCGCCGCCCATGCCCTCGTCCTCATCGTGGCGACAGGCCCTGCGTGACACAGTGATCCTCGGACCTCCCAATGCCCCCAACTCGCATCGCAACCAGAGGAATTCAACTGTGACCACGTCCATCATCGTCACTGGCGCCTCCGCGGGCCTGGGGGAGATCACCGCCGGGGAGCTCGCCGCCGCCGGCCACCATGTGATCCTCGCCTGCCGCAGCGCCGAGCGCGGCGAAGCCACGGCCGACCGTATCCGGACCCGCACTCCGGGGGCCGGCCTGGAGGTGCTCGAACTCGACCTCGCCTCGCTGGACTCGGTCCGTACGGCGGCCGGGAAGCTGCTGGCGGACACCGGCCGGCCGCCGCTGCACGGACTGGTGTGCAACGCGGGCGTCCAGGTCGTCAACGGCGTGCGGCAGTCGGCCGACGGACACGAACTGACCTTCGCCACCAACCACTTGGGGCACTTCCTCCTCATCCAGCTGCTCGCCGACCACATCGCGGCGCCGGGCCGGATCGTGCTGGTCTCCAGCGAGGTGCACCAGGGCCCGCTCAAGTCGATGGGCTTCCCCGCGCCGCACTGGCAGCACCCCGAGGCCCTGGCCGACCCGGCACAGACCGAGCTGGGAGACTCCGCCAAGGCGGGCCGCGTCCGCTACGCCACCTCGAAGCTCGCCAACCTCTATCTGACCTACGAGCTGGCCCCCCGCCTCGCCGGCCGCGGGATCACCGTCAACGCCTTCGATCCGGGCCTGATGCCGGAGACCGGACTCGACCGGGACTGGCCGGCCTGGATGCAGCGGATCTACCACACGACGGCCCCGCTGCTCGTCCGGATCCTGCCGGGCACCCGCACCGTGGCCCGCTCCGGCGGCGACCTGGCCTGGCTGGCCACGTCGCCCGACGTCGCCGATGTCACCGGGACCTATTTCTCGGGGCGTCGGCGGCGCGCGAGCTCCCGCCAGTCGCACGACACGGCGCACGCCGCACAGCTGTGGGAGGTCTCGGAGGAACTCGTCGCCGAACGCTGAGCACACCCGGGAACGAACCCACCAGCTCAGCCGGTGATCACGACCTCGATGGTGTTCCCGCCGTTTCCCGCAGCCACGCGGTGTCGCGCAGCGCCGGATGGGCGGTGGTGATCAGCCGGAATGCCTCGGCCTTCGCCCGGTCGGTCAACTGCCTCAGCTCAGCCCAGGACAGCTCGACCACACCCGGCGCGTAGTTCGTCGTGAGGGTGACGACCTCCGCTCCACGGCTGAGGGAGAACACGTGCCCGGTCACGCTTGTCTCCACCGCGATGTCACTCCGGGTCTCCAGCTCTGTCCGCGCGTACTCCAGCATCAGCGCGAAGTCGACCACGGGCAGTCCCGGTGTGCGCAGGCTGAGATCCACGCCTTGGACGACGAGTTGCACATCTGCCTGGAAGTAGCTCATGGAGAAGTCCGCGCCGGTCAGCTCCGGGTGCTCCGGCCGGTCCGGGTGCTCCGGTCGCCGGTCCGCGGACCACAAGACGTCGTCGGCGCGAGGCTCGAAGGAGAAAGTGACCATCTCTTCTTCCTGTTCCTCCTCAGAGGCCCTGTACGCCACTGAGGGCACCCCCTGCAAGGGGGCGCCCTCTGCTCTGTGCGCGGCTCCCGAACGGGCTTACAGGGGTGCTCAGCCGGTTATGTAGTTGTGCAGCCCGGGGATGTGCAGAGTCCCGCCGAACTGGCCGGCCTGCGTGACCTTCACGTTGGTGAACATGATTTCCGGGAGGTTCAACGGCGGCGGGTGCTCCGGGTCAAACGTGAGCGGAAGGAGGCCGAGCAGGTTCCCGGAGATGCTCTCCGTGTACATCACCGTCTTGCCGCCCGTGATCGTGGACGTCGAGCCCTTGGCCGCCTGCACGTGGTAGGTCTTGCCTGACTGCTTGTCCTTGACGATCTGATGCAGGTCGTCAATCTCGGTGCCGTTGGAGATGACGTACTTCAGCACCTTCTTGGTGGCACCGCTGGCCGTCCTCACCTCGACGACGCCCTGATAGTCGGCACCCTTGAGCGTCAGTTTGCTCGCTTCCAGGTACCAGGGGTCGTCGGGCAGGAGGATCTTGTTGTCGACGCCGCCCTCGTCGTCCGTGGCGGCCGGGCAGTCCTCAGGGTCCGTGGTGGAACTCGCCGACGGACTCGGGGAGGCGGCCTTGCCGACGGCTCCCCCTGCTTCCTTGACGGCCTTCTCAACAGCCTCGGTGGTGTCCTCGACCGTCTTGGAGGCGCCGTCGGTCGTGCCCTTCACGGTGTCGCCCACCGTGTCGGTGAGCTTCTTGGTGGTGTCCGTGAGGGAGCCGGACGTGCCCTTGTCGGTGCTCGCCGCGCCGTCGGAACCGTCGTCGGAGCTGTCCGGGCTCGCCGAGGCGGAGGGGGTGGCCGACGGCGTCGGGCTCGCGCTGTCCGTCGCCTTGGTACCGCCGGTGAAGATCCCGGTGATCGCGTCGCCGATGCCCTCCAGCAGGTTCCCGCCGCTCTCGGAGGGCGAGGGGCTCGCCTCGGACGCCGAGTCGCTCTCCCCGCTCGACGAGGCCGAGGGGGACGGTGTGGGGTCGGCCTTCTCGCCGGAACCTGAATCCGACGAGGAGGAGTCACCCGAGGAGCCCGTGCCGTCCGAGGACGGGGCCGGGTTCGGCTCCGCCGAGTCGCCCTTGCCCGAGGAGTCGGAGGAGCCGTCGGACGAGTCCTTGTCGTCCCCGCTCGCCGAGGTGGAAGGCGACGGACTGGCCGACGGCGACGCACCGTCCTCCAGCGCCGTGAGGCAGTCCTTGTACTCGTCGGCCGTCAGGCTCTTGGACGCCGGCTGGTCGTCGGCGAGCGCGAGGGTCGGCGTGAATCCCATACCCATGAGGACCGCCGTCGGCATCGCCGCCAGGGCTATCGCCTTGCCGGCCGGCACGTGGAACCTGGTGAACAGCGGCTTCTTGGGTGCCGCGTGGCGCGGCCCGGTTCTCACACGGGACGCGTCCACGTCAATCCCGTGGGTCACCTCGTCAGCCGGCACTGTGCCTCCCGTTCGCCCCGTTGACCGGGATCATTCCTGACAGATCGTTCGGCCGGTCCGCCCCGTCCGTCCCGTCCACCGGCCTGAGGACCGTGGTGTCGGGGTCCGTCGCCGCCGTGCCCTTGGTGAACAGGTCACCCGGGACCGCGCCCTCAGGGGTACCGCCCGCACTCGCGGGGACCCCAGGCGGCTGCGATACGGGCGGCTGGCCCGGTACCCACGACACGGCCATCGCTCCGCCGATGAGGGCGAGGAGGAAGCCGATGACGAAGCCGCCGAAGTTGGACACCGGGAGGGACACCAGGCCCAGCAGGAT
This sequence comes from Streptomyces sp. NBC_00076, assembly GCF_045041235.1. Classification (NCBI taxonomy): domain Bacteria; kingdom Bacillati; phylum Actinomycetota; class Actinomycetes; order Kitasatosporales; family Streptomycetaceae; genus Streptomyces; species Streptomyces sp. NBC_00076. The sequence continues at coordinate 7,158,424 of NZ_CP108242.1, read as the reverse complement.
CGCCGCGACGCCCGCGAAGGTGCGTACGTGCTTCTGGAACCAGAGGCTGAGACCCAGGACGAAGAGCAGCACGCCGATGATCAGGGAGCCGGCACCCGCGGTGGTGGCCATGGCCAGCGTTACGTGACCCAACTGGAGGTTCGCGTACGGGAAGTAAAGGATGGGGAAGCCGGCGAGCGTGACGAACAGACCGGCCCAGAACGGCCGGGTACCCCGCCAGGCGCGGAAGTTCCGCCGGAAGACCGAGAGGTAGTGCTCATCGCGGCCGGGCGCGGCAGGAGTTTCGGCGCTCATGGAAAACAGCTCCCTGGAACGGCGTTGCTGTGGTGAGTGGTTACTGCGGGACGGAGAGTGGACGGGCGGGGGTGCCGGTGGCTCCCCCGCCCATCGCGAGTGCTTAGTAGCACTCCTTGACGCCCGTGGACAGCGACATCTTCAGGCCGCTGAGCTTGAACGTACCGGCGGTGGTCGCCCACGCCGTCTGCTTCACGTCGGTCAGCGTGGCCCTGGTGGCCTGCTGCGCGAAGCCGAACGGGTTGGCGGCGTCACCGCTCTTGATGCCGGGACCCTTGTCGAGGTCCTTGCCCGCCACACCGATGTCGATGTTCTCGAACGTGGCATCGGCGGAGAGGTCCTCGACATCGATGTACAGGTTGTCGGCCTGTACCGGCGTGTCACCGCCGCCAGCCTTCAGGATCAGGCTGACCGATCCGATCCCGGGGATGTCGGGCGTGACCACGGACTGGCACATGTTCGTGATCGAGGCCTTCTTGAAGGCCGAGACCGCGACGGGGTGAGCCGCCTTCTGGCCCTTGAGGGTGTACCCCGAGTCAACGGCCCCGTACTGCGAGAAGCCCGTGCCGACGAGCTTGTCGGCCGTGACCTTGAACGACTGCCCCGACACGCTGAACGACGCCGCGAGGGCGTTGTTCGCGAGGGCGAGACCTATACACGCCGTGGCGGCGACGCTGGGCACCATCACCACAGCGAACCGCTTCCATCTCGTCCCGCCACGCACCTGGGACTCCATATTTCCTCCTTCTCGGACGTACATCTCCTGGCCCTGGCTGCCCCTTCGACTCGATGGCTCAGCCGGGCAGGGATGGGAGAAGTGCTACGTCCTCGGGAAGGGGAGCGCCTGCACTCGGAGGCACTTACCGCGCCCGAATCACCGGCGATCACCCCCGAGCGACAACCACTGGTCGCGCCTGAACACGCATCACGCACAACCCTGCTGGACAGGCTTCGCCGGGTGGGCGAAGACCCCCCTGTCCTAGAGCCGACGTCACGCCGCCGGCTCTGCTCGGTGGGGACCCAGGGAATCCCGTGGACCCAACCGGCTGTCGGGGTACGGGAATGGACCGAGCGTGGCCGATCGTGGTGCATTCTCGCCGCTGACACAAGGGGGTTCGTTACTCGCTAGTAACGGCCGTATAACCGAACAACGACCCACCGGTCTCGGTCGGCGACGCTGGGTGTCAACAGGGGCCAGGACAAAGCTATTGATCGTTGGACAGAATCCGACAGATCTGCGCCGTTGGCTTACTGCAAGTAACAGCGGCCGCGTTTACCAAGTTTTGGTAAAGCGCGGCCGCATCGGCCAACCATCGGCCAATCTTTCACTTGGGCATCACAAGCCGTGACGTTTAACGACTGGTCAGAACCCGGTCGTCATCCCGGTCAGAACAGCGCCCGCGCGAGCGCCCTGCGCGCCCCCGCGACCCGCGGATCGTCGCCACCGACCACCTCGAACAGCTCCAGCAGTCGACGGCGTACGGCGTCACGGTCGTCGCCCGCCGTGCGGCGCACGGTGTCGATGAGCCGCCCGAAGGCGTCCTCGACGTGGCCACCCACCAGATCGAGGTCGGCGGCGTCGATCTGCGCCTGCGCGTCGTCCGGCCTCTCGGCCGCCTCCTTGCGCACCTGCTGCGGGTCCATGCCCTGCACCCGCTGGAGCAACTCGGCCTGGGCGAGGCCCAGCTTGGCCTCCGTGTTGGCCGGGTCGTCACTCAGTACGTTCCGGTACGCCTGGACGGCACCGCCGAAGTCCCCGGCGTCCAGGGCCCGTACGGCGGCTTCGAGGAGCGAGTCGTACGGGCCGGCCGGCACCTCGGGGGCCGACTGCTCGGCGTCGCCCGGCTCGCCGTCCGGGTCGACCACCAGGCCGGTGAGACCGAAACGCTGCTCGGCGACCTCCACCAACTGGTCCAGGGTCTGCCGGATCTGCGCCTCGGCGGCGGCTCCCTGGAAGAGCGGCAGGGCCTGCCCGGCGACGACGGCGAAGACCGCCGGGATCCCCTGGACCCCGAACTGCTGCATCAGCATCTGGTTGGCGTCGACATCGATCTTGGCAAGCAGAAAACGCCCGTTGTACTCGACTGCGAGTCGCTCCAGGACAGGGCTCAGCTGCTTGCAGGGCTGACACCACTCGGCCCAGAAGTCGATGACGACGGGCACCTCGGCGGACCGTTGCAGGACATCCCGCTCGAACCCTGCTTCATCGACCTCGATGACGAGATCGGCCGGGGAGAGCGCGCCCGCCCCACCGCCCTCCCGGGCCGCTTCGGCGCGCGCCTGCTCCGCCTTCGCCTTGGCCTCCTGGGCCGCCTTCACCGCGGCGAGGTCGACGACTCCGCTCATGGACATGTTCCGTGGCTGCATGCGTCTATCCTCCCCCGTTCCCCCGCCTGCGCGAAAAGCGTTCTGAAAGCCGGTCGTGCCACGTGCTGTTCGACGCGGGGTCCCCACCTCGCGCCCGTGGTTTCGCTACGCGTCGTAGCGTAATGGCACAGGACACCTCCGGTACACCCCACCCCGGTGATCTCCCTCACGGCCTCACACGAACCCACGGTTATGGTCGTGGGATGCAGAGCCGCACTCCCGCCCCGCGCGCCACCGGACGCCCGCGCAGCGCCGCCGCGCACTCCGCGATCCTCGCGGCCACCCGGGAGGCCCTGGTGGAGCTCGGCTGGTCCAAGCTCACCCTGGGTGACGTGGCGAGGCGGGCCGGCGTCGCGAAGACGACGCTCTACCGCCGCTGGGCCGGCAAGAACGAGCTGGTCGTCGACGCGGTGGCGGAACTCTTCGACGAACTGGAACTCCCCGACCGGGGCAGCCTCGCCGCCGACATCGAGGGCGTGGTCCTGCAGTTCGCGGCGATCCTGGACCGACCGGAGGCGAGGAACGGCCTGATGGCGGTGGTCGCGGAGTCGACCCGCGACGACGCCCTGCGCGAACGCGTCCGCGCCTCGATCGTGGACCGACAGAAGCGCCTGGTCCTGACGGGCCGCACACGAGCCCAGCGGCGCGGTGAACTCCCCCCCGAGTCCGGCCCGGAGGAAACCGCCCGCAAGATCGACCTGATCTTCGACATGGTCGCCGGCGCGGTCGTCCACCGCACCCTGGTCAGCGCGGAACCGGCGGACGACGAGTGGGCACGCGAGTTCACCCGGGTGCTGCTGCTGGGGCTGACGGGGGCGGAGGACTAGACCGGACGACCGGGGCGGGCGACCAGGGCGGTCGGGCTGCGCACGGGGCGCGTACGCGTCTCAGAAGCCGGCCGGCTCCGTGTACACCCCCCACTCGTCCCGCAACACCCCGCAGACCTCGCCGAGGGTCGCCTCCGCCCGTACCGCGTCCAGCATCGGCTCGATCATGTTGGATCCGTCCCGCGCGGCGGCGAGCATCGCGTCGAGCGCGGCCCGCACACCGGCCTCGTCCCGGGCGTCCCTACGGGCCCCGAGGGCGCGCACCTGCTCCCGCTCCACCTCGTGACCGACCCGCAGGATCTCCAGGTCGCCGGTGACGGAGCCGTGGTGGACGTTCACCCCCACGACCCGCTTGTCGCCCTTCTCCAGGGCCCGTTGGTACTGGAACGCGGACTCGGCGATCTCGCCCGTGAACCAGCCGTCCTCGATCCCGCGCAGGATCCCGGAGGTGACCGGCCCGATCGGGTGCCGTCCGTCCGGGTGGGCCCGCAGCCCGCGCTCCTTGATCTGCTCGAAGATCTTCTCGGCGTCCGCCTCGATCCGATCGGTCAGCTGCTCGACGAACCACGAACCGCCCAGCGGATCGGCCACGTTGGCGACCCCGGTCTCCTCCATCAGTACCTGCTGGGTGCGCAGCGCGATCTCCGCCGCCTGCTGGGAGGGCAGCGCGAGCGTCTCGTCGAGGGCGTTGGTGTGCAGCGAGTTGGTGCCGCCCAGCACGGCGGCCAGCGCCTCCACAGCCGTACGCACGACGTTGTTGTACGGCTGCTGCGCGGTCAGCGAGACACCGGCGGTCTGGGTGTGGAAGCGCAGCCACTGCGCCCGGTCGGTCCGCGCCCCGTACACGTCCCGCATCCACCGCGCCCAGATGCGGCGCGCCGCACGGAACTTGGCGATCTCCTCGAAGAAGTCGAGGTGCGCGTCGAAGAAGAAGGACAGCCCGGGGGCGAAGACATCGACGTCGAGCCCGCGGCTCAGCCCCAGCTCCACGTATCCGAAGCCGTCCGCCAGCGTGTACGCCAGCTCCTGCGCGGCCGTCGATCCGGCCTCGCGGATGTGGTAGCCGGAGACGGACAGCGGCTTGTAGGCGGGGATGCCCGCCACGCAGTACTCCATCAGGTCGCCGATCAGGCGCAGATGCGGCTCGGGCTGGAAGAGCCACTCCTTCTGGGCGATGTACTCCTTGAAGATGTCGGTCTGGAGCGTGCCGTTGAGGACGCCCGGGTCGACGCCCTGCCGTTCGGCGGCGACGAGGTACATGCAGAAGATCGGGACGGCCGGACCGCTGATCGTCATCGAGGTCGTGACGTCACCCAGCGGGATGTCCCGGAACAGGGCCTCCATGTCGGCGGCCGAGTCGATGGCGACACCGCAGTGTCCGACCTCGCCCAGCGAGCGCGGATCGTCGGAGTCCCGCCCCATGAGGGTCGGCATGTCGAAGGCCACGGACAGCCCGCCACCGCCGTTGGCCAGGATCATCTTGTAGCGCTCGTTGGTCTGCTCGGCGTTGCCGAACCCGGCGAACTGCCGGATGGTCCACGTGCGGCCCCGGTAGCCGGTCGGGTACAGGCCGCGGGTGAAGGGGTACTCCCCGGGCCACCCGATCCGCTCGAAGCCGTCGTACCTGTCCCCCGGCCGTGGCCCGTACACCGGCTCCACCGGATCCCCGGACAGAGTCGTGAAGTCGGCCTCACGCCTGCGTGAAGCGTCGTACCGGGCCTGCCAGCGCCGGCGGCCCTCTTCGATCGCGTCAGCGTCCATACCCTCGAATTTACTAGGACGTCCTAATAAATGTCGATCGCTGACCGCCGTACGCGTGTCGTACGGCGGGGCGGGTTACGCCTTGGCGGTCACCGGAGCGTCGTCGGCGATCTTCGTCTCCAGCTCGCGGGTGACCTTGCGCTCCACGAAGAAGGCGGCCGTGGGGATGGTCCCGGCCAGCAGCACCCACAGCTGCTTGGCGACCGGCCACTTCGCCTTCGAGCCCAGGTCGAACGCGAAGACCAGGTAGACGACGTACAGCCAGCCGTGCGCGATGCCCACGACACGGGTGAAGCCGTCGGCGCCGTCCAGGTCGAGCAGGTACTTGGCGATCACGCCGAGGGTCAGCAGGACCAGCAGCACACCGGTGACGTAGGCCATGACGCGATAGCGGGTCAGCACGCTCTTTTTCATGCGTACGAGCGTAACCACGCACTCCGGGAGATCTTGCCCCGGGTCAGTCCTCGTCGAAGTCGCTCGCGGAGACCCGCAGCGGCCGGAGCATCGCGAAGATCTCGCCGCACTCCTCCGCGTCGTACACCCCGAGCCCGAAGTCCATCGCCATCAGGTCGCGGGTGGCCGCGTCGACGACCTCGCGGCCCTTGTCGGTGATGGTGGCGAGCGTGCCGCGCCCGTCGTTGGGGTTGGGGCGCCTGGACACCAGACCCGACCGCACCAGGCGGTCGACGGTGTTCGTCACCGACGTGGGGTGCACCATGAGCCGCTCACCGATCTTCGACATCGGCAGCTCGCCGGCCTTGGAGAAGGTGAGCAGCACCAGCGCCTCGTACCGCGCGAACGTCAGTCCGTACGGCTTGACGACCGCGTCGACCTCGGCGAGCAGGATCTGCTGCGCCCGCATGATCGAGGTGATCGCGGACATGGACGGCACGTTTCCCCAGCGCTGCTTCCAGAGTTCGTCGGCACGGGCGATGGGGTCGAAGGGAAGGCTGAGCGGCTTCGGCACGACCCAGACCTTACCGGCCGGTCACATGGCGGTCAGCCCCGTCTCGCCCCTCGGTCCGCCGGACCTCCGGGGCCGGCGGCGCGCGGCAGACCGTACCGAGCACCCCGACACCGCACGCCGAGGGGCCCCGTCGTGCCCGCGTCCTCGACGGGACCTGCTCACCGTGCGTGGGTCACTCGGCGAGATGCCGCTCGACGGTCTCCACCTTGGACGTGAGGCCGTCCGTCACTGCGGGGCGGATGTCGGCCTTGAGGACCAGCGAGACGCGTGGTGCCCGTGCCTCCACCGCGGCCACGGCCCGCCTGACGACGTCCATGACCTCGTCCCACTCCCCCTCGACGGAGGTGAACATGGCGTCGGTCCGGTTCGGCAGGCCGGATGCGCGGACGACGCGCACGGCCTCGGCCACGTAGGCACCCACGTCCTCGCCGACACCCAGCGGTGTCACGGAGAAGGCGACGATCATGCGTTCACGGTCCCGTCCTTCGCCTGGCGGGCGCGGGAGGCGATGACCGCGTCCTCCGCCTCGCGGCGCAGCTTGCGCTCGGCGAAGAAGCCACCGGTGGGCAGCACGGAGAGGACGAAGTAGAGGGCGCCGGTCTTCAGGGGCCACTTGGTGCGGTTCCAGGCGTCCGCCCAGAAGATCACGTACAGGATGAAGAGGACGCCGTGGATCATGCCCATCACGGGGACCGCGTTGAAGTCCGTGGTCCGCTTCAGCACCGAGCAGACGAGGAGGAGCAGGAAGGAGATCGCCTCGGGGGCCGAGACCAGGCGGAGACGGCGCAGGGCGGTGGCGGTCTTGATGTCCACAGGTCACCTTCGGTGGGAGAGATGTCGGACGGCTTGTGAATACGGGCACAAACGTCCGCCCATTGTGGCAAACATCCGTGCGGTCACCGTGCCGGGGGTGGGAGGACCGCTTTTGCGACGCCCCGAGGAGTGCTCAGGTTGCGATCAGGGGGCACTCCTCCCGCAGGCCCTGTCGGCGGAGCCTCGCGGCCGCTACCTTCGCTGCGTGGCGATGTTCCGACTTCAAGGCAGCAAGGTGCTCGCCGTCGACATGACCGGGGACGCCGTGAAGGCGAAGAACGGCTCGATGGTCGCGTACGACGGTCAGATGGACTTCAAGAAGCTCAGCGGCGGCGGTGAGGGCCTGCGGGGGATGGTGACCCGGCGGATCACCGGCGAGCAGATGACACTGATGGAGGTGAAGGGGCACGGGACGTGCTGGTTCGCGGACCGGGCCTCGGAGATCAACCTCGTCGCCCTCCAGGGCGACAAGCTGTACGTGGAGTCGAGCAATCTGCTCGCGACCGACTCGGGCCTGAGGACCGGCACGTCGTTCACCGGTATGCGCGGTGCCACCCAGGGCAACGGGCTGTTCACGACGACGATCGAGGGGCACGGTCAGGCCGCGATCATGTCGGACGGGCCGGCGGTCGTGCTCCGGGTGAGCCAGCAGTATCCGCTGACCGTGGACCCGGGGGCGTACGTCGCGCACCAGGGGAACCTGCGGCAGTCCTTCCAGTCCGGTGTGACGTTCCGGACGTTCATGGGCGAGGGCGGCGGCGAGGCCTTCCAGGTCCGCTTCGAGGGGGACGGCCTGGTGTACGTCCAGCCGAGCGAGCGGAACACGATCGCGGGGGATGTGTGACATGGCCTTGCGTGAGATCAACTCCAAGATGGTCGAGGCGACCGTCCTGCCCGGGCAGCGGCTGTTCAGTCAGCGCGGGGCCATGCTCGCCTACCAGGGCGAGGTGTCCTTCACCCCGAACATCCAGGGCGGCCAGGGCGGGGTCATGTCGATGATCGGCCGCCGGGTGGCCAACGAGGCGACGCCGCTGATGTCGGTCGAGGGCAGTGGCACCGTGCTGTTCGGGCACGGCGGCCACCACGTCCAGGTGATCACCATGACCGGCGACACCCTCTATGTGGAGGCGGACCGGTTGCTCGCCTTCGAGGGCACGCTGGAGCAGGGCACGATGTTCATGGGCTCCCAGGGCGGCGTCATGGGCATGGTCCGCGGCCAGGCCACCGGCCAGGGGCTGTTCACGACCACCCTGCGCGGGCACGGCGCCGTCGCGGTGATGGCACACGGCGGAGTCATCGAGGTCCCCATCACCCCGCAGCGCCCGGTCCATGTCGACCCGCAGGCGTACGTCGCCCACCACGGCGACGTACGCAACAAGCTGTCCACCGCCCTGGGCTGGCGGGACATGGTGGGCCGCGGCTCCGGCGAGGCGTTCCAGCTGGAGCTCAGCGGCAACGGCGCGGTGTACGTCCAGGCCTCGGAGGAGAAACTGTGAGCATGTACGGGGCTCCGGGCGGCGGCCCGACGGTCTTCGACCCGATGACGCTGCCGTCCGACGACAACGTCAACAACTACACCTTCTGCGTGGAGCTCAAGGGGAGCCAGTGGTTCCTGCAGAAGGGGAAGATGATCGCCTACTACGGCTCGATGGACTTCAACGGCATCGGGCACGGGCGACTTGACCGCCTTGTCCGTACGTCCTTCCATTCGCCTCTGCACGCCAGTGACTGGGTGGTGGCGGAGGGCTCGGGCAAGATGCTCCTCGCCGACCGGGCCTTCGACGTGAACTCCTTCGACCTGGAGAACGGCAACCTGACCATTCGCTCAGGCAACCTGCTCGCTTTTCAGCCAACTCTCGCGCTCAAACAGTCGATCGTGCCAGGTTTTCTGACACTCATCGGAACCGGAAAGTTCGTGGCGGCCTCCAACGGCCCCGTGGTGTTCATGGAACCGCCGATCCGGGTGGACCCGCAGGCACTCGTCGGCTGGGCCGACTGCCCCTCTCCGTGCCATCACTACGACCACGGCTACATGACCGGCCTGATGGGCGGTCTACGTGCGATGACGGGTCTCGGCGGGGCCTCCGGGGAGGAGCACCAGTTCGAGTTCGTCGGGGCCGGCACGGTCCTCCTCCAGTCGTCCGAGGCACTCATGGCCGAGCAGGCCACCGGGGCGGTTCCGCAGCAGGCGGGAGTACCCGGCGGTGGCGGGGGCCCCGCGGGCCCCGGACAGCAGGCGGGCGCACCGCGTCTTCCCGGACAGCTGGGGGACCTCCAGCGTCGCTTCGGGCTGTGAGCGGTAGTCTGCGGAGTGTGACGTCGAACGTGTGCGCGCCGATGTCACCGCCACCCTCACTAGTTCGCCTTTCAACTTTTTAGGTAGACTTCATTTATGGAGACCGAGACGGCCACACGCTGGCTGACGGATGCGGAGCAGTGCGCCTGGCGCACCCACCTGGAGGTCAACAGACTGTTGACGTACCAGCTCGAAAAGGACCTGCAGCCGTTCGGCCTGACAATGAACGACTACGAGATCCTCGTGAATCTCTCCGAGTCGGAGGGCGTACGGATGCGGATGAGCGACCTCGCGTCCGCCACCCTCCAGTCCAAGAGCCGCCTTTCCCACCAGATCACCCGCATGGAGAACGCGGATCTCGTGCGGCGCGAGAACTGCGAGTCGGACCGCCGAGGTCTGTACGCCGTTCTCACCGAGACGGGCCTGGAGACGATGAAGAAGGTCGCGCCCCATCATGTGGCGTCCGTGCGGAGGCACTTCATCGATCTGCTGTCCCCCGACTCCCTGACGGAACTCGACAAGGGCCTGAAGCCCATCGCGGAACACCTCCGCGGGCAGCGGGGACGACCCTGAGGACGAGTCCGACGACATAGGGAGTCTCGTTCGGGTCGCCCCCTAGGCGATCGCCGGCAGGCGGAGTTCGAACTGGGCTCCGCCTGCCGGCGCGTCACCGACCGTGAGGGTTCCGCCGTGCCGCACGGCGACGTCCCGGGCGATGGCGAGACCGAGCCCCGCACCGCCGTCGTCGCGGCTGCGGGCGGCGTCGAGCCGTACGAACCGCTCGAAGATCCGCTCCCGGTCGCCCGCCGGCACCCCGTCACCGTCGTCGGCGACCTCGACCAGCGCCCACTCCCCCGCGCGCCGCACATTCACCCGGACGGCCGAGCGGGCGTGCCGCCCGGCGTTGTCCAGCAGGTTGGTGAGCAGCCGCCCCATCTGGCCCCGCGACCCCGCCACGGTCACGCCCTCCGGCGCCTCGACCGTCACGCCCGCGCGCCCGTCGGCCTCCTCCCGCGCCAGTGCGGCGAGGTCGAACCGCGCGTCGGCCGCGGGCCGCTCCCCCGCGTCCAGCCGGGCGAGCAGCAACAGGTCGGCGGCGAGGCGTTGCAGTCGTACGGTGTCCTCGACCGCTCCCGCCACGTCCAGCAGCTCGGGGTGGGCGGCGCCCACCTCGAGCTGGGTGCGCAGGGACGCGATCGGGCTGCGCAGCTCGTGGGAGGCGTCGGCGACGAACCGGCGCTGGCGCTCCACGGAGCTCTCCAGGGCGGCCAGCGTCTCGTTGGTGGTGCGGGCGAGGCGGGCGACCTCGTCGTGCGTGTCCGGCACCGGTACGCGGCGTGCGAGGTCCTCGGAGGCGGTGATCGCGGCCATCTCGCCGCGGATGCCCTCGACGGGGCGCAGGGCGCGCCGGGTGACCAGCCAGGTCACCGCCGCGACGACGGCGAGCAGCAGCGGGAAGCCGATCAGCATGACGGTCAGCGCGGTGCGCACGGCGCCCTGTTCGGCGGAGAGGGGGGCGCCGGCGTAGACGGTGAGCGTGCCCGCCTTCTCGGTCTCCACCTGGACGGCGGCGAAGCGGTAGTCGGCGATCTCATGGTCGATGGTCGCCGAACCGTTGGTGAAGGTGGTCCTGTCGTCGATGTCGCCCGGTTCGAGGGGCTCGGCGGCGTCGGAGTCGTCGTCGTCCGCGTCCTCGTCGCTCTGGTCGCCGGTCGCGGCGGGCTTCGTCGTAGAAAGCTTCACCGCGTCGGTGGCCGTGCCGCTGATCCGCTCCAGGTCCTTGGAGACCGCCAGGAGCTTCCCGTTCTCGTCGACGACCTGGACCGGCTCCTCGTCGTGGTCCAGGTCCAGATGCCCGGTGGTCTTCCCGAGGGACAGGTCGGTGGCGACCGAGCGCGCGGTGTGCTCCGCCTGGGTGCCGGCCTGACCCATGAGGTTGGAGCGCAGGGACAGCAGGACGGCGGCCCCGGCGGCGACCAGCGCCACGGCCACGACGAGCGTGGAGGCGAGGGTGGCCCGGGACCGGACGGAGCCGAACAGGCGTCTCATCGCTCCGCCTCCAGCCGGTAGCCCGCGCCGCGGACGGTCCGGATGAGGCCGGCGCGCAGCTTGCGCCGCAGGGTGCTGATGTAGACCTCGACGATGTTCGGATCGCCGTCGTAGGCGAAGTCCCAGACGTGCTCCAGTATCTGGGACTTGGACACCACCTCGCCGGCCCGCAGCACCAGTTGCTCCAGGACGGAGAACTCCTTCGCCGTCAGGGCGACCTCGTCCTCCCCGAGGAAGACGCGGTGGGCGGCGGTGTCCACCTTGAGGTCGCCGTGGACGTGCACGGGTGAGGCGCCGGCGCCCTGGCCGCGTCGCCGGAGCAGCGCCTTGATGCGGGCGACGAGGACGACGTACGAGAACGGCTTGGTGAGGTAGTCGTCGGCGCCCGTGTCCAGACCCTCCGCCTCGTCGTACTCGCCGTCCTTGGCGGTGAGCATCAGGATCGGCACGTCGTGACCGGCGGCGCGCAGGGCGGCGCAGACGCGGTAGCCGTTGAGCCCCGGCAGCATGATGTCGAGGATCAGGAGGTCGTACGGCTGCTCGGTGGCGCGGTGCAGGCCCTCCCGGCCGTCGTGAACGACATCGACGGCGTACCCCTCGGCGGTCAGCCCCTTGGCGAGCGACAGGGCCAGCCGCTTTTCGTCCTCCACGATCAACAGGCGCATGGGGTCAAGGTTCGCAGGGTGAAGCTGAAGATCTCTTCAGGGGGTTCGGAGCTGCTGGCGGAGTAGTAAGCAGGAGTGAGCTCGGGTGAGTGTGAGTGAGTGCCGAGGCCGGATGTGTGGGTCCGGTCCTCCGCGGTGCGCTGGGGGTGTTCTCTGCTGCCAAGGGGTGTTCTGAGCTTCGCCCACCTGTGGGGAACGGGAGTTCTTGGGTCGAATGGGTGACCTTTGTGGGTGGTGGTCGTTGACTGCGGTGATGGGGTCTTCGGCCGGGTGGGGGTGAACGGGTGGGTGGACTGCGGGAGTTGGCGGCGTCCTTCGTGGTGCCCGGCCCGGCTGGGGTGGCGGTGCGGGACCGGCTGCGGGTGAGCGAGTCGGACGCGGCGGTCCTCGCAGAGGTGGGGATGTTCCTGGGTTCGCTGTTGGCGGGTGATCTCGCGGAGCGCTCACGGCAGGGGCTGGCGCATGATGCGGCCGGGTGGGCGGTGCGCAAGCGGGAGTTGACGGGGAGGTCGTCGGCGCGTTGGGCGGGCAGTATCACCAAGGCCACGCATGACCAGTGGGCGCTGGCGAGGCGTGGGCAGGCCGCCCACATGGCCTGGCTGCGGCGGCAGATCGCGTCGGTGGAGGCGCGGCTGGGCCGGCCGCTGGGCGCGAAGGCGGACAAGCGGGCGGGGCTGGTGCGCGGGTATGCCACGCGCAGTGAGTGGCATGCCAAGTCCCGCCGCCTGCACACCCTGAAGGACCGCCTCGCGAGAGTGGAGGCGGACTGGGCAGCGGGCCGGGTGCGGGTGGTGCGCGGCGGCAAACGCCTCGCCCACACCCGCCACCACCTGGAGACGGCCGGACTGGACGAAGCGAAGTGGCGACAGCGGTGGCGGGCGGAGCGGATGTTCCTGTCGGCCGACGGAGAGTCCGGCAAACGCTTCGGCAACGAGACCATCCGCATCACCGACACCGGACAGCTCTCCATCAAGCTCCCCGCACCACTGGCCCATCTGGCCAACGCGTCGCACGGCCGGTATCTGCTGGACGCGACCGTGGCGTTCAAGCACCGGGGTGAGGAGTGGCGGGACCGGATCACCGCCAACCGCGCGGTCGCCTACCGCATCCACCACGATGTGGCACGCGGCCGCTGGTACGTGACCGCCTCGTGGCAGCGCGCCATCGCCCCGGTTCTGCCGCTGGACGCGGCGCTGGCGCGCGGGGTGGTGGGGGTGGACATGAACGACGACCACCTCGCCTGCTGGCGCCTGGATGTGCACGGCAACCCGGTCGGCGAGCCGCAGCGGTTCTTCTACGACCTGACCGGCACCGCCGCGCACCGGGACGCGCAGATCCGGCACGCCCTGACCCGGCTGCTCCACTACACGCGCCGCACCGGGGCAGCCGCGATCGCCATCGAAGACCTCGACTTCCGCGAGGGCACAAGCCGCGAGAAGCACGGCCGCAACAAGCGTTTCCGCCGCCTGCTCTCCCGCTTCCCCACCGCGAAACTGAAAGCGCGGCTGGTGTCGATGGCCGCCGAACTGGACATCGCGATCGTTGCGGTCGACCCCGCCTACACCTCCCGGTGGGGTGCCCAGCACTGGCAGAAACCACTGACCACACCGACTCGCACAATGTCCCGGCACGATGCGGCGAGCATCGCGGTCGGGCGACGCGCCCTCGGACACCCGATCAGGCTGGGGGCACCTCCCAGGCCCTTAAGGCACTGGGGGAGGACGGCACCGCCCCCGCAGCACCAGAGTGATGGTGCGGGGCATCGGACCGCCCAGGCCCGACCGCAGACCCGACGGCGTGAGGAAACCCGCCCCCACATCCCCGGACCGCGCACCGGATGCGCGCCGCCGGACCGTGGAGCGAAAGCGGGCGACCAGGGTGCCCAACACCGTTCGGGACACCCGGCTGAGCACGAGTTCTGGCAACAGGACCCACTCCCGCTCAGTCTTTAGGAACGGTTTCAGGTTCCTCTCAGCGTCGGTCGGTGATGGTGGTGAACGTCGAAAGCGAACGCAATCGGCGCGAAGCCGTACGACTCTGGAGGAATCCTCATGAAGCGCAACATCGTGATCGCCGCTGTGACAGCCGCCGCACTGGTCGGTGGCGGGACGGCCACGGCCCTCGCGGTGAGCGGCGACGGCGACGGCTCGGGTACGGCGCGGCAGGCGGCGGACGTGAGGGTCTCGGGTGACGACGCGCGGGACGACGACGCGGCCTCGACGGACGACGACTCGGCGCGGGCCGCCTCCGCGAAGGTGACGGCCGCCGACGCCATCGCCTCCGCGCTGCGGCAGTCGCCGGGCACCGCCGTCTCCGCCGAGCTGGACGACCAGGACGGTGACGACAGGGGGCCGGCCGCGTGGGAGGTCGACGTGCTCGCCGCCGACAACACCTGGCACAGCGTGCGGATCGACCCCGCCGACGGCAAGGTCCTCGGCTCCCACAGCGAGCGCGAGGACGACACCGCCCAGGTACGGGCCGCACTGAAGGGGTCGTCCGTGACGGCGTCGGAGGCCGCGAAGGCCGCGGCCGGCAAGGGCACCGTGACGTCGGTGGACCTCGATGAGGACGGCACTTCCGGCACGTCCCAGAGCTGGGACGTGGAGACGCAGAGCTCCGGCAAGGCCGAGCAGGAGTGGAACGTCGGCCTGAACAGCGGCAAGGTCACCGCGGACCGGGCGGACGACGACGCCGGCTCCAACGCCGACAGCGACGACCGTGACGACGACTGAAATGATCGTTCGCGAACGCGCCGGACGGGCTGGAGAACCAGCCCGTCCGGCGTTTCGGCGTTCAGCCCTCCGTCAGCCCCGCCACCAGTTCGTCCGCCGCCCGGTACGGATCCAAGTCTCCGGCGACGATCTTCTCGGCCAGCGCGCCGAGGCGCCGGTCCCCGTGCAGGTCCGCGATGCGTTCCCGCAGTGCGGTGACCGCGATGGCCTCCACCTCGCGCGCCGCGCGGGCGCGCCGGCGTTCCGCGAGGACACCCCGTTCCTCCATCCAGGCACGGTGCTTGTCCAGCGCCTCGACGACCTCCTCGATGCCCTCGCCGCGGGCGGCGACCGTCTTGACGATGGGTGGGCGCCAGTCGCCGGGGCCTCGGGCCTCGCCCAGGCCGAGCATGTGGTTCAGTTCGCGAGCGGTCGCGTCGGCGCCGTCACGGTCGGCCTTGTTGACGACGTACACATCGCCGATCTCCAGGATTCCGGCCTTGGCGGCCTGGATGCCGTCGCCCATCCCCGGCGCCAGCAGCACCACCGAGGTGTCGGCCTGGGACGCGATCTCGACCTCCGACTGGCCCACGCCGACCGTCTCGACCAGGATCACGTCGCAGCCTGCCGCGTCCAGCACCCGGATCGCCTGCGGGGCCGCCCAGGCGAGGCCGCCGAGGTGGCCGCGGGTCGCCATCGAGCGGATGTAGACGCCGGGGTCGGAGGCGTGGTCGGACATGCGGACGCGGTCGCCGAGCAGCGCTCCGCCGGAGAACGGTGAGGACGGGTCGACGGCCAGCACACCGACCCGCCTGCCCTGCTTGCGGTACGCCGTCACCAGCGCGGAGGTCGACGTGGACTTGCCCACGCCCGGCGAACCCGTCAGCCCCACCACGTACGCCCCGCCCGTCAGCGGGGCCAGTGTCGCCATGACCTCCCTGAGCTGCGGGGACGCCCCCTCCACCAGGGAGATCAGCCGGGCCACGGCCCGCGGCCGGCCTTCCCTGGCCTGGGCGACCAGCGAGGAGACGTCCTGCATCACAGCTCCGTTCCACTAGGGACGTACGACGTACTTCAGGGCTTCGGGACCCGCACCACCAGCGCGTCACCCTGCCCGCCGCCGCCGCACAGCGCCGCCGCGCCCACGCCACCGCCGCGCCGCTTCAGCTCCAGGGCCAGGTGCAGCACGAGGCGTGCGCCGGACATGCCGATCGGGTGGCCGAGGGCGATGGCGCCGCCGTTGACATTCACCCTTTCCGTGGACACTCCGAGGTCCTTCATTGACTGCACCGCGACCGCCGCGAAGGCCTCGTTGATCTCGATCAGGTCGAGGTCGGAGACCTCCAGGCCCTCCTTCTTGAGGGCGTGCAGGATGGCGTTGGACGGCTGGGACTGGAGGGAGTTGTCCGGCCCGGCGACGTTGCCGTGGGCGCCGATCTCGGCGATCCACTCCAGGCCGAGCTCCTGCGCCTTGGTCTTGCTCATCACGACGACCGCGGCGGCGCCGTCGGAGATCTGCGAGGCCGACCCCGCGGTGATCGTGCCGTCCTTCGCGAACGCCGGGCGCAGCTTACCCAGCGATTCGGCCGTGGTCTCGGCGCGGATGCCCTCGTCCTCGCTGAAGACGACCGGCTCGCCCTTGCGCTGCGGGATCTCCACCGGGGCGATCTCCGCCTCGAACAGGCCGTTCTTCTGGGCGGCGGCGGCCCGCTGGTGGGACAGGGCCGAGAACTCGTCCTGCTCCGGGCGGGCGATGCCCAGACGGGTGTTGTGCTTCTCCGTGGACTCGCCCATGGCGATGTTCTCGAAGGCGTCCGTGAGACCGTCGTGCGCCATCGCGTCGAGCATCTCGATCGCGCCGTACTTGAAGCCCGCGCGGGACTTCGGCAGCAGGTGGGGCGCGTTGGTCATGGACTCCTGGCCGCCCGCGACGATCACGTCGAACTCACCCGCACGGATCAACTGGTCGGCGAGCGCGATGGCGTCGAGGCCGGACAGACACACCTTGTTGATGGTGAGCGCTGGGACGTTCATCGGAATGCCGGCCTTGACGGCGGCCTGACGTGCCGGGATCTGCCCTGCCCCGGCCTGGAGCACCTGGCCCATGATGACGTACTGCACCTGGTCGCCGTCGATCCCCGCACGGTCGAGGGCGGCCTTGATCGCGAAGCCGCCGAGGTCGGCTCCGGAGAAGGACTTCAGCGAGCCCAGCAACCGTCCCATGGGCGTCCTGGCGCCCGCGACGATCACCGAGGTCGTGCTGTTCGATCCAGTCATGAGCTGCGATCCCCTTACCGGCCCGCACAGGCCGAGGAGTGAACGAGGGTTTACTTCGAATGTACTGAGCGGTAGCACATTCCGTCATCCGGCTGTCGGTGTGATCGCGCGCACGTTGCGTAACCACCTCCGGAGCGCTGCACTGAATTCATGCTGACGCGAATCGACCACATCGGGATCGCCTGTTTCGACCTCGACAAGACCGTCGAGTTCTATCGGGCCACCTACGGCTTCGAGGTGTTCCACTCCGAGATCAACGAGGAGCAGGGCGTACGCGAGGCCATGCTCAAGATCAACGATACGTCCGACGGCGGGGCCTCGTACCTGCAGCTTCTGGAGCCGACGCGGGAGGACTCCACCGTCGCGAAGTGGCTGGCGAAGAACGGGGAGGGCGTCCACCACATCGCCTTCGGCACGGCGGACGTCGACGGGGAGGCCGCCGACATCCAGGGCAAGGGCGTCCGCGTCCTGTACGAAGAGCCGCGACGCGGCTCCATGGGGTCACGGATCACCTTCCTGCACCCGAAGGATTGCCATGGCGTACTGACAGAACTGGTCACTTCAGCGCCCGTTGAGTCACCTGAGCACTGACCCTCGTACATATGGGCCGGTAGGGTTGGGGGCGGTCGCCGCTCGTAACCAGGGCGACCGGGGTCCTGTCGTGACGGCGGGGCCCGTCCGGGGTCCGGGTTTCGGGGGACGAGCGTCGGGGCAGCAGCCCATGCTCCGCCGTTGATCTGACACCATTCCCCGGGAGCCCCGTTCGGCGTACGGACGGAGCTCGTACGGAGAGACTTGCGACCAGGGGACGGATGGGACCGCGCAGTGCGGGGCTACGAGAGCCAGGAGCGGGAACCGGCGGCTGACGTCGATCACCTCACTCGTTTCGAAGCCGAGATGAAGCGGCTGAAGACCGAGCGGGAAAAGGCGATTCAGCATGCCGAGGACCTCGGCTACCAGGTCGAGGTGCTGCGCGCCAAGTTGCACGAGGCGCGGCGCACCATCATGTCCCGGCCCTCCTTCGACGGCGGCGACCTCGGCTACCAGGCCGAGCAGCTGCTGCGCAACGCGCAGGTCCAGGCCGACCAGCTGCGCCAGGAGGCCGAGCGTGAGCTGAGCCAGGCCCGGGCGCAGACCCAGCGCATCCTCCAGGAGCACGCCGAGCAGGCCGCCCGGCTCCAGGCGGAGCTGCACCAGGAGGCGGTCACCCGCCGCCAGCAGCTGGACCAGGAGCTGTCCGAGCGGCGGCAGACCGTCGAGTCGCACGTCAACGAGAACGTGGCGTGGGCGGAGCAGCTGCGCGCCCGGACCGAGCAGCAGGCCCGCCGGCTTCTCGACGAGACCCGCGCGGAGACCGAGCAGGCCATGGCCACCGCCCGCGCGGAGGCCGAACGGGTGACCTCGGAGGCCCGGCAGCGGTTGCAGAGCGAGGCCGAGTCCGCCCGCGCGGAGGCCGAACAGCTGCTGCGGCGCGCCCGCACGGACGCCGAGCGCCTGCTGAACGCCGCCTCCACCCAGGCCCAGGAGGCCACCGACCACGCCGAGCAGCTGCGGACGTCCACCGCGACCGAGTCGGACACGGCCCGCCGTGAGGCGCAGGAACTGAGCCGGACCGCCGAGCAGCGCATCGCGGAGGCCGACACGGCTCTGCGGGAGGCGCGCGCCGAGGCGGAGAAGCTGGTCGCCGAGGCGAAGGCGGCCGCCGAGAAGGCGCTGTCGAGCGCGGAGTCGACCAACGAGCAGCGCACCCGCACGGCGAAGGAGCAGGTCGCCCGGCTGGTCACCGAGGCCACCAAGGAAGCCGAAACCACCAGGGAGTCCGCCGAGCAGATCGTCGCGGACGCCCGTGCCGAGGCCGAGAAGCTGCTGGACGAAGCAGCCGAGAAGGCCCGCACCCTCACCGCCGAGGAGAGCGCGACCCAGCTGTCCAAGGCCGCCAGGACCGCCGAGGAAGTCCTGACCAAGGCCCAGGAGGACGCGCAGAACACCACCAAGGCCGCCGCCGAGGAGGCCGAGCGGATCCGCACCGAGGCGGAGACCGAGGCGGACCGGCTGCGGGCCGAGGCGCACGACATCGCCGAGCAGCTCAAGGGCACGGCGAAGGACGACACCAAGGAGTACCGCGCCAAGACGGTCGAGCTGCAGGAGGAGGCCCGTCGGCTGCGCGGCGAGGCCGAACAGCTGCGTGCCGACGCGGTCGCCGAGGGCGAGAAGATCCGCTCCGAGGCCCGCAAGGAGGCCGTCCAGCAGATCGAGGAGGCAGCCAGGACCGCCGAGGAACTGCTGGGCAAGACCCGGCAGGACGCGGACGAGCTGCGCCAGAAGGCCACCTCGGACAGCGAGAAGGTCCGTACGGAGGCCATCGAGCGGGCGACCACCCTGCGCCGGCAGGCCGAGGAGACGCTGGAGCGCACCCGCAACGAGGCCGAGCAGCAGCGCGCCGAGGCAGTCGAACTGTCCGAGGAGATCGCAGCCGCCGCCGAGCGGGCCGCGGGCGAGCTGCGTGAGGAGACCGAGCGGGCCATGGAGGCCCGCCGTGCGGACGCCGCCGAGGAACTGACGCGACTGCACACCGAGGCCGAGGAGCGGCTCGCCGCCGCCGAGCAGGCGCTGACTCAGGCCCGCGAGGAGGCCTCCCGGATCCGCCGCGAGGCCTCCGAGGAGGGCGACCGGCTGCGCGCCGAGGCCGCCGAGCGGATCCGTTCGCTCCAGCAGCAGGCGGAGGCGGAGGCGGAGCGGCTGCGCACCGAGGCCGCGTCGGACGCGTCCGCGTCCCGTGCGGAGGGCGAGGCCGTCGCCGTACGCCTGCGGTCCGAGGCCGCGTCCGAGGCCGAGCGGCTGAAGTCGGAGGCACAGGACACCGCCGACCGGGTACGGGCGGAGGCGCAGGCCGCCGCCGAGCGGCTGTCGACGGAGGCGTCCGAGACGCTGGCCGCCGCGCAGGAGGAGGCCAACCGGCGTCGGCGCGAGGCCGAGGAGTACCTCGGTTCCGCCCGGCAGGAGGCCGACCAGGAGCGTGAGCGGGCCCGCGAGCAGAGCGAGGAGCTGCTGGCCTCGGCGCGCAAGCGCGTGGAGGAGGCGCAGACCGAGGCCGTACGACTGGTCGAGGAGGCCGACCGGCGGGCCACCGAGATGGTGTCCGCCGCCGAGCAGCACGCCCAGCAGGTGCGGGACTCGGTCGCCGGGCTGCACGAGCAGGCGCAGGAGGAGATCACCGGGCTGCGCAGCGCCGCCGAGCACGCGGCGGACCGTACCCGCCGGGAGGCCCAGGAGGAGGCGGACCGGGTCCGCTCCGACGCCTACTCCGAGCGGGAGCGCGCCACCGACGACGCCAACCGGGTCCGGCGCGAGGCGGGCGAGGAGTCCGAGGCCGCCAAGGCGCTCGCGGAGCGCACGGTTTCGGAGGCGATCGCGGAGTCGGAGCGGCTCAGGTCCGAGGCCTCCGAGCATGCCCAGCGGCTGCGTACGCAGGCGTCGGAGACCATCGCCGAGGCCGACCAGGCGGCGGGGCGCACCCGGGCGGACGCCCGCGAGGACGCCAACCGCATCCGGTCGGACGCGGCGACGCAGGCCGACGCCCTCATCACCGAGGCACGCAACGAGGCCGAGCGGCTCACCACCGAGACGATCACGGACACCGACCGGCTGCGCCGGGAGACGGTGGCCGAGGCCGAGCGGCTGCGGTCGGAGACCGTCGCCGAGGCCGAGCGTGTACGGTCCGAGGCCATCGCCCAGGCCGAGCAGTTGGTCGGCGAGGCGCGGGGCGACGCCGAGCGGCTGCGCGCCGAGGCCGCCGACACCGTCGGGGCGGCCCAGCAGCACTCCGAGCGGGTCCGCGCCGAGGCGGAGCGGGTCAGGACGGAGGCGGAGACGGCGGCCGAGCGGCTGGTCAACTCCGCGCGCGAAGAGGCCGAGCACACCCTCGACGAGGCCCGGCAGAACGCCCACAAGCGCCGCTCCGAGGCGGCCGAGCAGGTCGACAAGCTCATCACGGAGACCACCGCCGAGGCCGACAAGCTGCTCACCGAGGCGCAGCAACAGGCGCAGAAGGCCACCGCGGACGCGGAGGCCCAGGCCGACAGCATGGTCGGCGCGGCCCGTGCCGAGGCGGACCGGCTGGTGTCCGAGTCGACGGTCGAGGGCAACGCGCTGGTGGAGCGGGCCCGTACCGACGCGGACGAACTGCTCGTCGGTGCCCGCCGGGACGCCACCGCGATCAGGGAGCGCGCCGAGGAGCTGCGCGAACGCATCACGGGCGAGATCGAGAACCTGCACGAGCGGGCCCGCCGCGAGGCCGCCGAGACGATGAAGTCGACCGGCGACCGCTGCGACGCGCTCATCAAGGCGTCCGAGGAGCAGCTCGCCAAGGCCGAGGCGAAGGCCAAGGAACTGGTGTCGGAGGCCAATTCCGAGGCGGGCAAGGTCCGGATCGCCGCCGTGAAGAAGGCCGAGGGGCTCCTGAAGGAGGCCGAGCAGAAGAAGGCGGCGCTGATCAGGGAGGCCGAGGAGCTCAAGGCGGAGGCGATCCGCGAGGCGAAGCGCACGGTCGAGGAGGGCAAGCGCGAGCTGGAGATCCTGGTGCGCCGCCGCGAGGACATCAACGCCGAGATCTCCCGTGTCCAGGACGTCCTGGAGGCGTTGGAATCCTTCGAGGCACCCGGGGCGGGCAAGGACGGCGTCAAGGCGGGGGCCGTGATCGGTGCCCCTCGTTCGGGTGGCAAGGCGTCAGAGGGCTAGAACACAGAGCTGATTCCGGCACCTTCTGGGGCCTTTGACCAAGTCTTTGGCAAGTCGTCCTGCGGTTAGCCACCCAAAAGGGGTGTCATTCTCCAGATCAAACACGTATCCGCTCGATGACAGACCGCTTCGGCCCCTAGGATTCCCCCTATCACCTCACCGGTCTCATTTGACAGGATCCCCATGAGCGACACTTCCCCCTACGGCTTCGAGCTTGTGCGGCGTGGGTACGACCGCGCGCAGGTGGACGAACGGATCTCGAAGCTCGTCTCCGATCGTGACAGCGCTCTCGCCCGCATCACCGCTCTGGAAAAGCGCATCGAGGAGCTCCACCTCGAGACGCAGAACGCCCAGGCCCAGGTGAACGACGCCGAGCCGTCGTACGCCGGCCTCGGCGCGCGTGTCGAGAAGATCCTCCGCCTCGCCGAGGAAGAGGCCAAGGATCTGCGCGAGGAGGCACGTCGCGCCGCCGAGCAGCACCGTGAGCTGGCCGAGTCGGCGGCTCAGCAGGTTCGCAACGACGCAGAATCGTTCGCTGCGGAGCGCAAGGCCAAGGCCGAGGACGAGGGCGTCCGGGTCATCGAGAAGGCGAAGAGCGACGCCTCGCAGCTGCGTTCCGAGGCTCAGAAGGACGCGCAGTCGAAGCGTGAGGAGGCCGACGCCCTCTTCGAGGAGACCCGCGCCAAGGCCGCGCAGGCCGCCGCCGACTTCGAGACGAACCTGGCCAAGCGCCGCGAGCAGTCGGAGCGCGACCTGGCGTCCCGTCAGCAGAAGGCGGAGAAGCGTCTCGCGGAGATCGAGCACCGCGCGGAGCAGCTGCGGCTGGAGGCGGAGAAGCTGCGCACGGACGCCGAGCGTCGCGCCCGTCAGACCGTCGAGACGGCGCAGCGTCAGGCCGAGGACATCGTGGCCGACGCCAACGCCAAGGCCGACCGGATCCGTTCGGAATCCGAGCGGGAGCTGGCGGCTCTCACCAACCGCCGCGACTCCATCAACGCCCAGCTGACGAACGTGCGCGAGATGCTCGCCACGCTCACGGGCGCCGCGGTGGCCGCCGCCGGCACGCCGGACGACGAGCCGATCTCCCGGGGTGTCCCGGCTCAGCAGTCCCGGTAACCGAGAAGCGGGCGACGTAGTACGACGAAGGCCCGCACCCCCTGTTCAGGGGGTGCGGGCCTTCGTCGTGCCCGTGTCGGCCCGGCCGGCGGCAGGGACGCGTCGTCCACGATCTTCGCCGACGCCCGCCCGTGGCCGGATCCCGGCCGTCTTTCACGTTTCTTGTCACACTCGTCGGCCACCGTTTGCCCAGCCGGTTGGCATTCGCGGAACACGGGTCCTAGCGTGGTCCGCATGATCGAGCTGGAGGGCCTCACCAAGCGGTACGGCGAGAAGACGGCGGTCAACAACCTGACCTTCAGCGTCAGACCGGGCATCGTGACGGGCTTCCTCGGACCGAACGGCGCCGGGAAGTCGACGACCATGCGCATGATGATCGGTCTCGACCGCCCCACCGCCGGGGACGTCCGTATCGACGGCAAGCACTACGACCAACTCAAGGACCCGCTGACGTACATCGGCGCCCTGCTGGACGCCAAGGCCATGCACGGCGGCCGCAGCGCCCACAACCATCTGCTGTGCCTCGCGCAGAGCAACGGCATCCCGAAGAAACGGGTGCACGAGGTGCTGGACACGGTGGGTCTCACCGCGGTCGCGAAGAAGAAGGCCAAGGGGTTCTCGCTCGGCATGGGCCAGCGTCTCGGTATCGCGGGCGCGCTGCTCGGTGACCCGCGGATCCTGATGTTCGACGAGCCGGTCAACGGGCTCGACCCCGAGGGCATCCACTGGATCCGCAACCTGATGAAGACGCTGGCCGCGCAGGGCCGTACGGTCTTCGTCTCCTCGCACCTCATGAGCGAGATGGCGCTGACCGCCGACCACCTCGTCGTCATCGGACAGGGGCGGCTGCTCGCCGACACCTCCATGGCCGACTTCATCGCGCAGAACTCGCGATCGTACGTCCGGGTCCGCAGCCCGCAGCGCGAGCGTCTCCTCGACGTGCTGCACCGTGCCGGGGTCACCGCCGTGGAGACCGGCAACGGCTCGCTGGAGATCGACGGCAGCAAGGCCGAGTACATCGGCGAGCTGGCCGCCCAGAACCAGCTCGTGCTGCACGAGCTGAGCCCCCAGCAGGCCTCCCTGGAGGAGGCGTTCATGCAACTGACCGCGGAGTCGGTCGAGTACCACGCCCACTCCGACGCGCCTGCCGATCAGCAGCCGTGGGGCGACGGCTGGAAGGGGAACTGAGCATGGCGGCGATCCAGGTCGTCCGGTCCGAATGGACCAAGATCCGGTCGGTGGCCTCCACGGTGTGGACGCTCTCGCTGGCCGTGGTCGTCACCATCGCGCTCGGGATGCTGATCTCGGCGTTGTCGAAGAACGAGTTCGACAAGATGAACGCGCAGGACCAACTGTCCTTCGACCCCACCTACATCAGCTTCGCGGGCATGAGCCTCGGACAGCTCGCGATGATCGTGTTCGGGGTGCTCGTGGTGTCGAACGAGTACAGCAGCGGCATGATCCGCACCTCGCTGGCCGCCGTGCCGCAGCGCGGCGCCTTCCTGGCCGGCAAGATCGCGGTGGCCACCGGGCTGGTGCTCGCGGTGGGCCTCGCCACCAGCTTCGTCACCTTCTTCCTCGGGCAGGCGATGCTCGGCGAGCACAAGGCGTCGATCGGCGACGCCGGGGTGCTGCGCGCGGTCATCGGCGGCGGGCTCTACATGACCCTGATCGCGATGTTCTCGATGGGCGTCGCCGCGATGCTGCGTTCGCCGATGCTGTCGCTGGGCATCCTGATGCCGTTCTTCTTCCTGATCTCCAACATCCTGGGGAACGTATCCGCCACGAAGAAGATCGGCCGGTTCCTGCCCGACCAGGCCGGCAGCAAGATCATGCAGGTGGTCACCCCGATCAACGACGACACTCCGTACGGCCCCTGGGGCGGCCTCGGGATCATGGCGCTGTGGGTGCTCGCCGCGCTCGCCGGAGGATATGTGCTGCTCAAGAGGAGGGACGCCTGAGCCCCGGGCGGGACACGCGAAGCCTTGGGCTTTGCTTTCATTTGAGCGGAACCGTCAGCGCCCCGATAAGCTCCTAACCCTTACGGGGGGCGTGTGCCCCGCTGTCCTGAACCTTGCGATGGGTGCGGAGCATGATCGAGGCAGTCGGCCTGACCAAGCGCTACGGCGACAAGACCGCTGTGTACAACCTTTCCTTCCAGGTGCGGCCCGGTGCCGTCACCGGCTTCCTCGGGCCCAACGGCTCGGGCAAGTCGACGACGATGCGGATGATCCTGGGCCTGGACAACCCCACGTCGGGGCAGGTGACGATCGGCGGCTATCCCTACCGCAGGCTGCCGAACGCCGCTCGCCAGGTCGGTGCGCTGCTGGACGCCAAGGCCGTGCACGGCGGCCGTGCCGCCCGCAACCATCTGCTGAGCCTGGCCCAGCTGTCCGGCATCCCGGCCCGTCGGGTCGACGAGGTGCTGGGCGTGGTCGGTCTCCAGGACGTGGCTAAGAAGCGTTCCAAGGGCTTCTCCCTCGGCATGGGCCAGCGGCTCGGCATCGCCGCCGCGCTGCTCGGCGACCCGCAGGTGCTGCTGTTCGACGAACCGGTCAACGGCCTCGACCCCGAGGGCATCCTCTGGGTGCGCAACCTGATGAAGGCGCTCGCGTCGGAGGGCCGTACGGTCTTTGTCTCCTCGCACCTCATGAGCGAGATGGCGGTGACCGCCGACCACCTGATCGTCATCGGACGCGGGCAGCTGCTCGCCGACATGAACATCAAGGACTTCATCTCCGCGAACTCGGCCGACTTCGCCCGCGTGCGCACGCCCGACACCGAGCCCCAGCTGCGCGAGAAGCTGTCGTCCGCGCTCACCGAGGCGGGCGGGCACGTGCTGCCGGAGCAGGACGGCGCGCTGCGCGTGACGGGACTGCCGCTGCCGCGCATCAGCGACATCGCGCACGGCACCGACGTACGCCTGTGGGAGCTGTCACCGCACCAGGCCTCGCTGGAGGAGGCGTACATGCGGATGACCCAGGGCGCTGTCGACTACCGCTCGACCATCGACGAGAAGGCCGGGCTCCAGCAACCGCTGCCGCCCGGCGCGCAGCCGCCGATGCCGGTACCGGGACAGGGCCAGCCGGGCTGGTACGCCCCGCCGGCGCCCCAGCAGGGCGGACAGCCGTTCGCGGGGGCGCAGGGCCAGCCTCTCTCGCCGGGTCAGGCCGGTGCGCACGGGCAGCCGGTGCCGCAGGGGCACCCCGGCTCCCAGGGGCAGCCCGGCGCGTACGGCCAGCCGGTGGCTCCCGCGCAGCCCCCCACGGGGCCGTACGGGGCTCCCGGCGCGCCCGGTGCCGCTCCCGCCGCGGGCGGCCCGCCCAACCCGTACGCGCAAGCTCAGGCGGCGCCGCAGCCCCCGGCCGCCGCTCCCGCCGCGGCCCGGCCCGCGCCGCCCGCCGCCCCTGCCTCCGACCTGACCAAGCCCGAGGACGCCCGATGAGCACCCCGCAGCCCCCGATGCAGCAGGCCGCCCCCGCCTGGCAGGCGGCGCCCGGACCGTCGTACCCCAGCTACACCTCGCCGATCCCGGTCGTGCGCACGCACCTCGGGCACGCGCTCGCCTCCGAGTGGACGAAGATCAAGTCGGTGCGCTCCACGATGTGGACGCTCGGTGTGTTCGTGCTGCTCGTCATCGGCATCGGCCTGGCGGCCGGAGCGGTGGTCGCCGGCAACACCGACCCGGGCGGCCTTCAGGGCGAGAACCCGCTGTCGTTCGGGTTCTTCGGGCTGCTGCTCGGCAGCATGTGCGTCATCACGCTCGGCGTGCTGACCACGGCCTCCGAGTACGGCACCGGCATGATCCGCACCACGATGGTGGCGTGCCCGTCCCGCGGCCGGGTCCTCGCGGCGAAGGCGATCGTGTTCTTCGTGGTCGCGTTCGTGGTCACCCTGGCGTCGGCCGTCGTCGTCGCGCTCGCGGACGTCGCCATGCTGGACGGCGCCAAGGAGCCGAGCGGCCAGGAGTGGCTCAAGGGCACGGTCGGCATCTCGCTGTACGTCGCGCTGCTCGGGCTGATCTCGCTGGTCGTGGGCTCGATCATCCGGCACTCGGCGGGCGCGATCACCATCATGATCGGCCTGGTGCTGGCCCCGCTGGTCATCGCGCTGTTCATGTTCTCGCAGTCGCTGGAGGGCCTGCGCGAGGCCCTGTTCGAGTACTCCATCCCGAACCAGCTCAGCGTCTTCTACTCCAACTCCCTCACCGAGTCCGGCCCGTCCGGCTGGGACCCGCTGTGGATCGCCCTCGGCGTGACGGCCGTCGCGTTCGCCGGTGCCTACGCCCTGCTGGAGAAGCGCGACGTGTAACCCCGTCGGGAAGGCCGGGTTCTCAGAACCTCGGCGCGTTACGGGACCGCTGCACGCGCGTGGTGCGGCGGTCCTTCGCGTTCCAGCACGCCTTGTGCCAGTGCCGACGCTCGTCGACGCCCGAGTGCTCCGGCCAGGCCACCACGTGCGGAACGCCGTCCGGGATCAACTGCTCGCAGCCCGGGCAGCGGTACGTCTTGCCCTGGGCGCTCGCCCCGGCCACGTGCCGCACGCTCCACTGCTCGCCCCGCCAGTCCTCCGCGCTCTCCCAGCCGCCGTAACGGCCGGGCCGCTCGTCCTCGGCACTGTGGCTCGACGAGTCGGATCCCTTGGGTCGGTTGCGACGCGGGGACACAGGACACCTCACGGGGCTATACAGGATGCAGGGCTCGTGTCCAGCGTACGCGGCACGGGCCGGGGTACTGGCAGGGAACGGACCCTCGCAAGTCCCCCTCCGCGGCGACTCATTCTGCAGACAATCCGCAAATCCCTTCGCCAGGCCGTGTCCTCGGCACGTGTCAGACGGTTATGCCGGGTGGGGGAGCTCCGTGTCGGAGCCAAGGAAGCAGGAAATGCGATGCACGTAGGCAGTTTCGTGTTGGCGGCCCAGTTCCCGGGGCAGGGCCAGGGGGAGGCCCTGCACCGCGCGGTCCGCTCGGCCGAGGTGGCCGAGGAAGCCGGGCTGGACGCGGTCTGGCTGGCCGAGCACCACTTCGTGCCGTACGGCACATGTCCGTCGGCGATCACCCTGGCCGCGCTGCTGCTCGGCCGCACCCGCCGCATCCAGGTCGGCACGGCCGTCAGCGTGCTGCCCACCGTCCACCCCGTGGCCCTCGGCGAACAGGCCGCGCTGCTGCACCTGACGAGCGGCGGCCGCTTCTCGCTGGGCGTGGGGCGCGGCGGTCCGTGGGTCGATCTGGAGGTGTTCGGCGCGGGCCTGGAGGCGTACGAGTCGGGGTTCCCGGAATCACTCGATCTGCTGGTGCGCTGGCTGCGCGAACCGGCGGTCGCCGCGACAGGCGAGCGGTTCACCTTCCGCGAGGTGCCGGTCGTGCCCCGGCCGTCGGAGGCGCTGACCGACACCGCCGGCCCCGAGGTGATCGTCGCCTGCACCTCCCCGGCGAGTGTGCGGCTGGCCGCCGAGCGCGGGTTGCCGATGCTGCTCGGGATGCACGCGGGGGACGAGGAAAAGGCCGAGATGGTCGCCCTGTGGCGCAGGCACGCGCGCGCGTGCGGGCATCCGCCTGCGGTGGTCCTCGGCGCGGGCCATGTCTCGGCCGGCGTCTGCCAGATCGCCGACCGGCGCCAGGACGCGGTGGAGACGCTGCTGAAGGCGATGCCGGGCTGGCTGAAGCACGGGCTCGGCGCCCATGTCACGGTGGACGGCAGCGAACGCCGGATGCGCGACCCGCTGGCGTACACCGAACTGCTCTGCGGACTGCACCCGGTGGGCAACGCCCGGCTGTGCGCCGACCGTCTCGCGGCGACCAGCGAACGGACCGGTATCTCCCGCTTCGCCCTGCTCGTCGAGGGCTCGGGAGACCTTGCGGCCACCGAGGAGAACGTACGGCGGCTCGGTACCGAGGTCATCCCGCACCTCGGCTGACCACCCCCCTCAACTGTCCTGTCCGGCAGAGAGCTTGCCGCCCCGGTACTGAGGCACCTCCTGCGTACGGAGCGGCAAGCCGGCAGCTCATTGCTGTCAGCAGTCCCGGAACTCCGGAGACTGGTTCAACAGCTGGTTGCGTACCGAGGTGAAGCGGGCGAGCGTCTCGTCGACGGAGGAGTCCAACGGGAAGACCGCCACTCGGTGGCAGTTCTGGAACGCAAGCCGCACACCGAAGTGCCGTTGCAGCGCGCCGCGTATCGCGTCACTCGCGAGCGCACGCAGCAGCTGACCGCGTGCCTGCTCGTCCGGCGGAGGCGTCTGGTTGTCGGCGAACTGACCGCCGTCGACCTTCAGCTGGGCCACCAGGGAGCTGATCATCTCCCATGCGTAGGGCAGGGAGGTCCGGACGCAGTCGACGAAGGCAGCTTCGTCGACCTCGCCTCGCTCGGCCTGTTCGAGTAGGGCCGGTGAGACGTCGAGCGACATGGGTTCTCCTCTCGAACCCCCGATCACCAGGGGTTGCCTGACAGATAAAGGGAGTTCGCGATATCGAACACGCTGCGTACACAACTCGCGACCTCCCGTTTACTACGGTAAGCAGCGGACGGTGACGGCACCAGCAGAATGCGTACATGCGGAGACCTCATTGGGCACACAATCGGCCACAACCGAACAGGGGTTTACCGGGCCGAATCGCGTGCACCTGTGCCCGTCGAGTAGCGTTGCCGACCATGCGTCTCGTCATTGCCCGATGCTCCGTCGACTACGCGGGCCGGCTCACCGCCCACCTCCCCTCGGCCCCCCGGCTGATCCTGGTGAAGGCGGACGGCAGCGTCTCGATCCACGCGGACGACCGGGCCTACAAGCCTCTGAACTGGATGTCGCCGCCCTGCACGCTGAAGGAGGGGTCCGGCGACGAGGACGGCGTCTGGACCGTCATCAACAAGGCGGGCGAGAAGCTCATCATCACGATGGAGGAAGTCCTCCATGACTCCTCGCACGAACTGGGCGTGGATCCCGGCCTGATCAAGGACGGCGTGGAAGCACACCTCCAGGAACTCCTCGCCGACCGCATCGAGACCCTCGGCGAGGGCTACACCCTCATCCGCCGCGAGTACATGACGGCGATCGGGCCCGTCGACATCCTGTGCCGGGACGCGGAGGGCAAGACCGTCGCGGTGGAGATCAAGCGGCGCGGTGAGATCGACGGTGTCGAGCAACTCACGCGCTATCTGGAGCTGTTGAACCGCGATCCCCATCTCGCCCCGGTCCGCGGCGTCTTCGCCGCGCAGGAGATCAAGCCGCAGGCGCGCGTCCTGGCCACAGACCGCGGCATCGGCTGCGCGGTCCTCGACTACAACGCCCTGCGCGGCATCGAGGACGACAAGCTGCGGCTGTTCTGACCAACGCTCCGCTACGACGCGAAGGGCCCGGTCCGCTGGTGGACCGGGCCCTTCACGCTGTACGGGGTGTCAGATCACCGGCTCCGAGCTGCTCGGTGCCGCCTCGTCGGTCGCCGGGGCGCCAGCGGAGCTGCTGGTCTCCACGGGCGCGCTGGAGGTCGCGGGGCCGCTGGCCGAGTCGGAGGTCTCCGGGGGTGTCGTCGGAGTGCCGGTGGGCGTGCCCGTGGGCGAGGTCGTGGGGGTGCCCGTCGGGCTGCCGGTGGGCGTGCCCGTGGGCGAGTCGGTCGGGGTGTCCGTCGGCGGTTTCGACGGCGACGTGGGCGGCCTGGGCGACGTCGGCGGCTTCGACGAGGTCGAGGGACCGTTGCTCGGTCCCTTCGTTCCGCTCGGGTCGTCGGACGGCTTGGCCGGTTCCGTCGGCGTCGGGTCGTCGGCGGTGCCGAGGGTGCCATCGGGGCCGGGGTCGGTCGGCCGGCTGGTTGCCTTGCCGGTGTCGCCGTTGCCGTCGTCGTTCTTCGGGACGTCCGCGCCCAGGCTGCCGTCGTCCACGCCCTGGCTGGCGGACGGGTTGACGCCCACCTGGTCGGCCGGTGGTTTGGCGTCGTTGTTGGAGGTGGCTCCGAGGGTCACCACCGTGCCGAGCACCGCCACCAGCAGGGCGCCCGCGCCCGCCGCCACGAGGTTGCGCCGGGCCAGGCCGCGCAGGCCGCCCCGTGCCTTGTGCGTCGACGGGGACAGGCCGAAGGCCCGGGAGGACCCGGACGACCCGGGCGGGGCGGAGGACGGGCTGTAGGTGACCAGAGTGCCGCTGTCGGAGGGCGGCTGGAGCTGCGGGAAGGCCGCCGGAACACCGCCCGGGGGCGACTGCGACTCCTCGTACCGCGCGTCGGGCACCTCCTCCCCCATCATCGCGGGGAGGCCGGGAACCGTACCGGAGCGGTCGGCGACCAGGGCGAGGGCGCGGCGGCCCGCGACGGCGCCGCGCTTGTCGGCGAGGGCGCCGCGCAGGCCGATGGAGGTCTCCAGCTCGGCCCGGGCCCGGTCGAGCTGTCCGCCGCACAGCGCGAGGACGCCGAGTTCGTGGTGGAAGTAGGCCTGATCGGCGACCTCGCCGGCGAGCCGGGAGGCCTCGGCGCCGGAACGCAGTGCCCGCTCCCAGGCGCCCCAGTGCAGCCCGGCCGCGAAGGCGGGCGCCGCCGCGCGGGCCAGCTGCACGGTGCCGCTCTCCTCGCCCTCGGCGGGCGCGGTGGTGGCGGGTACGAGGACGCCGAGGGCGGCGAGCAGGGCGTCCGCCTCGGCGCACACGCGCTCCGGGGTGACCGAGGGGTGACCGGCCCACCATGCGTAGTGCTGGGCGGCGCTGAGCGCCTGGGACTCCGTGTCGTCGCCGTATCCGGCGGCCTCCAGCTGGGTCTGGACGCCGGCGGCGAGGCGGTAGCGGGAGCCGGCCGGGGAGACCAGTCCGCAGCCGACCAGCTCACCCAGCGCGGCGTCCGCGTGGGTGTCGCCGACCAGGGCGGGCAGGTGCGCCTGGTGGGGCACCTCGCCGCCGAGTGCGACGGCGAACCGCAGGGTGGCGCGCGCCGAGTCGCCGAGCCGGGCGGCGAGCAGCGGGGCGGGCGCGGCGGCCTCGCCGAGCGAGGGCAGGGGGACGTTCTCGGCGTCGTCCGGGTCGACCGGACGATCGAACGACTGGTCGAACGGCGGGGCGAAGGGCGCGTCGACCGGAGCCAGGTCCGTGAAGACACCGAACTCGTCGACGGCCCCGGCCCGCTGCCGGTCACGCTGTCGCAGCAGGGCCCCGGCCTGGATGAAGCGCAACGGCAGGCCCTCGGACTCGAACCAGAGGTCGCCGGCCCAGTTGGACTCCTCCTCGGTGAGGACGCGGCCGACGGCACGCTCCAGGAGTTCCAGCCCGTCGGCGCGCTCCAGTCCGCTGAGGAAGACCTCTTCGAGCGCGGACTCGGCGGAGGGGGCGGGCACGTCGGGCGTGGCCGCGATCAGGAAGGCGCACTCGGGCGTGGCGTCCAGCAGCTCGTCGAGGGCGGATCCGCCGAACTCGATGTCGTCGAGGACGACGACCGCGCCGATCTCCCGGACGTGGCCGAGCAACACGTCCCGGTCCGGGCGGTGCAGGGGCGCGTTGTGGACGGAGCGGAAGAGGTCGTACAGCAGTTCGCTCGCGGTGCGGTGGATCCCGCTGAGGCGGACGACGCCGTCGGGAGCGAGGTCCGCGCAGTCCTCGGCGACGAGGTCGAGGAGGCTGGTGCGGCCGGAGCCGGCGGGGCCGGTCAGGCGGACGGAGCGGCCGCGGGCGAGCAGTCGTACCAGGCGTTCGCGCTCGTCCTGGCGGGCCGGCAGCGGCAGCTCGGGCCACGCCGGGCCGGGCGGGACCGGTGGTCCGGCCGCGCGGGCGGACTCGGCGCGCTCGGCCGCGGTGAGCTTCTCGGGACGTCCGGGGCGTTCGCCCGGCGGGCAGACCTCGATCTCGCTGCCGTCGACGGGGTTGACGGTGAGCAGGTAGTCGCCCGTGACGAGCCGTACCGTGCGCGCGAGTGCGGGCGCCTGCGGTGCGAAGTCGGAGGTGAGGGAGTCCCTGGGCGGGCGCGGGCGCGGCACGTGGCCGGCGCCGGCATGGCCGTACTCCTCAGGTTCCCGGTTGTCAGGGTCCATCAGGTCCAAGCCCCCCAAAAGCGTCGTGTGCCCAGCTCCGGCCCCTCCCGGCCTGTTGCACACCGCGCTGTCGCTTCTGGTCCGGGCCCGCTCGAGGGTTGTCACGCTGCGGGCGACCGAACCCTAAACCTTCGCACAGTATCTCCGACAGACCGGGGCCCCGCGCCGTCCGAGACGTCACAGTCTCATGAGGATTGCGCGGGTCGTACGTTTCGTGACGCACCGATCAGCCTTCCCCCGCCCGCCGGACCGCACTCGCTTCGGCGGTCACACCCGGGGCAGGGACTCCACGCCGATGCCGCCCTCGATCGCCAGGATGCGGTGCAGCCTGGTGGCGACGAGCAGGCGCTGCATCTGCGGCGGTACGTCGCGCAGGACCAGCCGTCGGCCGCAGCGGCCGGCCCGCCGGTGCGCCCCCATGATCACCCCGAGGCCGGTGGCGTCCCAGGAGTCCAGCTCGGACAGGTCCAGTACCAGATCGCCGACTCCGTCGTCGACGGCCGAGTGCAGGACCGTACGGGCGTCCGCCGCGCTGCGGACGTCGAGGCGGCCCCCGACGACCAGCTCGGCGTGGTCGCCCCTGATGTACATACTCGCTCCCCTGTGCGTGCGTGCCGTGCTCCGCGAATGAGTTGCCTTGCCGTGTGCCAGGTGATGCAACCTCTGACGCCGGGAAGCCGTCAGAGGTTGTCGTCTGTAAGCGAACCGATATCGAATTCACCCGGGCGTGTGATGCGCCAGGGGCCTGTGCGGTTTCAGAGCTCTCAGTGCTTGTAGAAGCCCTGCCCGCTCTTGCGTCCGATGTCACCGGCGTCCACCATCCGGCGCATCAGCTCCGGCGGCGCGAACTTCTCGTCCTGGGACTCGGTGTAGATGTTGCTGGTGGCGTGCAGCAGGATGTCGACGCCGGTGAGGTCCGCCGTGGCCAGCGGGCCCATCGCGTGACCGAAGCCCAGCTTGCAGGCGAGGTCGATGTCCTCGGCGGTGGCAACGCCCGACTCGTAGAGCTTGGCCGCCTCGACGACGAGCGCCGAGATGAGACGGGTCGTGACGAAGCCGGCCACATCCCGGTTGACGACGATGCAGGTCTTGCCGACGGATTCGGCGAACTCCCGCGTGGTGGCGAGGGTTTCGTCGCTCGTCTTGTAGCCGCGCACCAGCTCGCACAGCTGCATCATCGGGACCGGCGAGAAGAAGTGCGCGCCGACGACGCGCTCCGGGTGCTCCGTCACGGCCGCGATCTTGGTGATCGGGATCGCGGAGGTGTTGGAGGCGAGGACCGCGTCGGCGCGGACGATCTTGTCGAGCGCGCGGAAGATCTCGTGCTTGACTTCGAGCTTCTCGAAGACGGCCTCGACGACGATGTCCGCGTCGGCGACGGCGTCCAGGTCGGTGGTCGCGGTGATCCGGGCGAGGGCCGCGTCGGCGTCGTGCGCCTCCAGCCTGCCCTTGCCGACGAACTTGTCGTACGAGGCCTTGATGCCGTCGGTGCCGCGCTTCAGCGCCTCGTCGGTGACGTCGCGCAGTACGACGTCCCAGCCCGCCTGCGCGGAGACCTGGGCGATACCGGAACCCATCAGGCCGGCCCCGATGACGGCAAGCTTCCGTGCCACTGTGCGACTCCCCTTCGAATGGCTGCACACGAGCGCTCACATGACTGCACACGGGCGCTCACACGCTGTTCATGTTTGCCTCTCCGGCGGACCCTAGCGCTCGTGAAGGGCGGTGTGACCGGTAAGTAATGCGCGTCACGTCTCATCTGACGGACATCACACCGGCGCGGGTCATTCGACCCCACGGACGGCGTAGTTGGGCGCCTTCCGGCCCAACAGCTCCTCGATGCCGCCGAGAAGTACGCGTGCCACTCGCACCCCTTCGTCCGGATTGCGCCGGGCGGCCGTCTCATGGCCGGACGGTGACGCGCACGGTTCGGTGAACTGGTGCGATCCGACCGGAGATCAGCCCTTTCGGGGGGTGCGTGGGAAGTGGCGCCACCTCCGCCGTCCGCTCCGTGCCGTACGGCGCTCCGATGGCCTTCGGCTTCGCCGCGCTGTCCGTGACCGTGAGCACACGGACCTGCCGGACGTCCGGTACATAACTACGCTGAACCCATGGTCAATCTGACGCGCATCTACACCAGGACCGGCGACCAGGGCAGCACCGCCCTCGGCGACATGAGCCGGGTCGCCAAAACCGATCTGCGGATCTCCGCGTACGCGGACGCCAACGAGGCGAACGCGGCCCTCGGCACGGCGATCGCGCTGGGCGACCTGGACGAGAAGATCGTCAAGGTACTCACCCGCGTCCAGAACGACCTGTTCGATGTGGGCGCGGACCTGTCGACGCCGGTCGTGGAGGATCCGGAGTTCCCGCCGCTGCGGGTCGAGCAGTTCTACGTGGACAAGCTGGAGGCGGACTGCGACCGCTTCCTGGAGCAGCTGGAGAAGCTCCGCTCCTTCATCCTCCCGGGCGGCACCCCCGGCGCGGCCCTGCTCCACCAGGCCTGCACGGTCGTACGCCGGGCCGAGCGCTCCACCTGGGCCGCGCTGGAGGCCCACGGCGAGACGATGAACCCACTCACCGCGACCTACCTCAACCGGCTGTCCGACCTCCTGTTCATTCTTGCGAGGGCGGCGAACAAGGAGGTCGGGGACGTGCTGTGGGTCCCCGGCGGGGAGCGCTGAGCCAAGGCGACCGGCGGGGAGCGCTGACGCTAGCGGTCCTCCGCCGACGGGCGCAGCGCCTGGTAGCCGCCCGTCAGGACGAGTGCGCCCCCGACGAACATCATCACCACGCCGACCTTCGTCAAGGTCACGAAGGGGACCTCCACATCCCCGGTGAACAGCCACAGCACCAGGCCGACCACGAGGGTGCCGGCGCCTTCCAGCAGGTTTCGCGTCGCTTTGCTCATCGCCGTGTGCTCTCCTTCGTGAGGGTTGTCCGGTGTTCCGCCTCCCGCGCGCCCGGGCCCTTCTTCGGCCAGATCACGTACGTCAGCGCGATCAGGCCGTGGATGGCGGCAGCCCGCCACGCGGTGTAGCGCCAGCTCTCCAGGGGGCCGGTGCGGGATGCGTCGTCGACGTACCAGACCGCGATCTGGAGCAGGCCCGTCGCGACGGCGGCGGCGATCAGCGTGCCCAGCCACACCGTGCCCTCGTGCCGGGCCCGGGCCATCCCGTGGCGCGGCGGTCCGACGGGCTTGGGCGCTCCGGCCAGCCGGTGGGCGGCGTGACCGTCGAGCCACTTCACCGTGCGGTGGCCGTGTCCGACCGTGTAGCCGATGTAGAGGGCGGCCAGACCGTGCTTCCCGCTCGGGTCCGCCCCGTTCTTCAGGTCGACCGCGGTGACGACCAGCAGCACGACCTCCAGCAGGGGTTCGCACAGCAGCAGCGCCATGCCGGTGCGCGGCATCCGCAGCGGGTACCGGAAGGCCAGACCGGCGGCCAGCAGCACCCAGAAGCCGATCTCGCAGGCGACGATCAAGGCGACGATCACGGTTCGCTCCTCTCGGTCTCCTGTTCAGGCTCCCGCCGAAGGCGGCCCGGATCGTCGTCGCCGGTGACGAACCTCCGCTACATCGAAAGATGCAGTGCGGGACCGTTCCCGGGGATCAGGCGTCCGCCGCGCGGGCCGTGTTGGATGGAGACATGGCCCCCGGACGACCCCACTCGCCCCGCCCGTCCCGTCCATCCCGCCCACCCCGATTCGACGTGTACGTCGCGGTGTCCGGGCTGCTCAGCGGGCTGCTCCTGTGGGGCATCGGCCTGGGCGTCCGGCCGGCCGACTATGCGATGGTGCTCCTCGGCGGGCGCTGGGTGATCCTGCTGCCGCTCGCCGTCACGGCCGGCTGCGAGGTGCTGCGCCGGACCACTCCCCGCACGGCCCTGCTGGTCGGTACGGCCGCGGTGGTCCTGGACCTCGTCACCCAGGGGAATCTGTTCACGATCCTGATGTACACCGACCTGATGTACGCGGCCGTCCTGTACGGCACGCCCGCGTCGGCCCGCCGCATCCCCCGGATCACCGGGCTGCTCGCGGTGGTCGGGACGTTGGTCCCGTTCGCGGTGTGGCGGGTGCCCGAGGCGCTGCTGATCGGGGTGACCGTCGGCCTCGTGTCGTTCGCTCCCGCGTCCACCGGGCTGATCGTCCGCAACCACCGCGACGCGGCCGAGGCCGCCCGGCTGCGTGCCGAGCAGACGGCGCTGCTCGCCGAGGTGGACCGCACCCAGGCGGTGGTCGCCGAACGGGCCCGGATGGCCAGGGAGTTGCACGACATGGTCGCCAACCACCTCTCCGCGATCGCCATCCACTCCACCGCCGCGCTCTCCATCGACGATGCGAAGACCTCCCGGGAGGCGCTCGCCGTCATCCGGGAGAACAGTGTCGGGGGCCTCGCCGAGATGCGGCGGCTTATCGGGATCCTGCGCGACGGCGACAGCGAGCCCGCCGCGACCCCGACGCTGGACGGACTCGCCGCGCTCGTCGTCGGCGCCCGCGGCAACGGCCTCGACGTCACCCTCGACACCCTCCCCGACACCACGCACGGCCAGATCCCCGCCCCGGTCGAGCTCGCCGCGTACCGCATCGTGCAGGAGTCCCTCACCAACGCCCTCAAGCACGCCTGCCCCGGCCGCGTCACGGTGACCGTGGCCCAGCAGCCGGACGACTCGCTCACGGTCGAGGTGACCAGCCCGTACGGTGACCGGGACGGGCCGAGCGCCCCCGGCTCGGGCGCGGGGCTCGTCGGCATGCGGGAGCGGACCGCCCTGCTGCACGGCACCTTCGAGGCCGGTCCGGAGGACTCGGCGGACGGCAAGATCTGGGCCGTACGCGTCGCCCTGCCCGTCACGGACGCGGACCCCGCGTGGAACCGTCCCCGAGAGCCCCCGAAGACCGCGTGAAAGGTGAACCCGCATGATCCGTGTCCTCGTCGCCGAGGACCAGTCCGCCGTCCGCGCCGGACTCGTCCTCATCCTGCGCAGCGCCCCCGACATCGAGGTGGTCGGCGAGGCGGGAGACGGCGAGCAGGCGGTGGCGCTGGCCCGGGAGCTGCGGCCCGATCTGGTGCTGATGGATATTCAGATGCCGCGTCTGGACGGGGTGTCGGCGACCCGGCAGGTCGTCGCCGAGGAGCTGGCCGACGTGCTCGTCCTGACCACGTTCGACCTCGACGAGTACGTCTTCGGTGCGCTGCGCGCCGGCGCGGCCGGGTTCCTGCTCAAGAACACGGAGGCGAAGGACCTGCTGGAGGCGGTCCGCGCGGTGGGTCGCGGGGAGGGCCTGATCGCCCCGGCCGTCACCCGACGTCTGATCGCCGAGTTCGCGGCGAAGCCCGTACGGCAGCCGGTCGCCGACCCCGCCGTCCTGGACGGCCTCACCCGTCGCGAACGCGAGGTGCTGTCCTGCCTGGGCGAGGGGCTGTCCAACGCGGACATCGCCACCCGTCTCACGATGGCCGAAGCGACCGTGAAGACGCACGTCAGCCGTCTCCTGGGGAAGCTGGAGCTGCGCAGTCGGGTCCAAGCTGCGGTACTGGCACAGGAGTTGGGAATCTGACTCGTCGCCATGAAGACTGGTCCAGACCTATTGACCCGTGGTCCAGACCTTTCTATTCTCGCGGCACCGTGGGCGTGAAGGCTCAGCCACGCCCCCAATCCCCGAGGAGGCGCCGCATGCGCTTCAGACACCGAGCCGCCGCAGGGTTCGCGACCCTGCTTCTCCCCTTCGCCGGGCTGGTCGGGCTCGCGAGCCCCGCCCAGGCCGCGACGAGCTCGACCGCCACCTACGCCAAGACCCAGGACTGGGGCTCCGGCTTCGAGGGCAAGTGGACGGTGAAGAACACCGGCACCACCGCCCTCAGTTCCTGGACCGTCGAGTGGGACTTCCCCGCCGGCACGTCCGTCACCTCCGCCTGGGACGCCGACGTCACCTCCTCAGGCACCCACTGGACGGCGAAGAACAAGTCCTGGAACGGCTCCCTCGCCCCCGGAGCCTCCGTCTCCTTCGGCTTCAACGGCACCGGCTCCGGGTCCCCCGCCAACTGCAAGCTCAACGGCGGCAGTTGCGACGGCGGCACGGTACCCGGCGACGCGGCCCCCTCCGCCCCCGGCAAACCCACCGCGTCCGGCATCACCAACAGCTCGGTGAAGCTGGCCTGGAGCGCTGCCACCGACGACAAGGGCGTCAAGAACTACGACGTGCTGCGCGACGGTGCGAAGATCGCCACCGTGACGACCACCTCGTACACCGACACCGGTCTGACAGCGGGCACCGCCTACTCCTACACCGTCCAGGCCCGCGACACCGCCGACCAGACCGGCCCGGTCAGCGCGGCGGTCGCCGTGCGCACCACCGGCGGCACCACCGACCCGCCGCCGACCGGTGACAAGGTCAAGCTCGGCTACTTCACCGAGTGGGGCGTCTACGGCCGCAACTACCACGTCAAGAACCTGGTGACCTCGGGCTCGGCCTCCAAGATCACGCACATCAACTACGCGTTCGGCAACGTCAAGGACGGCAAGTGCACCGTCGACGACACCTACGCCGCCTACGACAAGGCGTACACCGCCGACCAGTCCGTCAGCGGCACCGCCGACACCTGGGACCAGCCGCTGCGCGGCAACTTCAACCAGCTGCGCCAGCTGAAGGCCAAGTACCCGCACATCAAGGTGCTGTACTCCTTCGGCGGCTGGACCTACTCCGGCGGATTCGCCCAGGCCGCAGCCAACCCGGCCGCCTTCGCCGCCTCCTGCAAGTCCGTCGTGGAGGACCCCCGCTGGGCCGACGTCTTCGACGGCATCGACATCGACTGGGAGTACCCGAACGCCTGCGGCCTGACCTGTGACACCTCGGGCCCCGCGGCCTTCAGGAACCTGATGCAGGGCCTGCGCTCGGCGTTCGGCCCGAACTACCTGGTCACCGCCGCCATCACCGCCGACGGTTCCTCCGGCGGCAAGATCGACGCGGCCGACTACGGCGGCGCCTCCTCGTACCTCGACTGGTACAACGTGATGACGTACGACTACTTCGGCGCCTTCGACGCGGACGGCCCGACCGCCCCGCACTCGCCGCTGACCTCGTACTCCGGTATCCCGACCGCCGGCTTCAACTCCGCCGACGCGATCGCCAAGCTGAAGTCGAAGGGCGTCCCGTCCGCCAAGCTGCTGCTCGGCATCGGGTTCTACGGCCGCGGCTGGACCGGCGTCACCCAGTCCGCCCCGGGCGGCACGGCGACCGGCGCGGCACCCGGCACGTACGAGGCGGGCATCGAGGACTACAAGGTGCTCAAGACGTCCTGCCCGGCCACCGGCACCATCGCGGGCACGGCCTACGCGTACTGCGGCAACAACTGGTGGTCGTACGACACTCCCTCGACCATCGCCGGGAAGATGACCTGGGCCAAGAACCAGGGCCTGGGCGGCGCGTTCTTCTGGGAGTTCAGCGGTGACACCGGCAACGGTGAGTTGGTGAACGCCATCAACAGCGGGCTGTCGTAAGGCAGTTGGACGCTGTCAGGCGACGTTGACGCTCCCCCAGACTTCGTCCGGGGGGACCCCCACCCAGCGAGTAAATGGGGCCTTTCAGGCCACATTTACTCGCTGTCCGGGCGGGGCCGCCTCCAGCCACGCGAGGAAACCGGTCAACGCGTCTTCGCTCATCGCGAGCTCGAGACGCGTGCCCCGGTGCAGACAGGTGAGGATGATGGCGTCGGAGAGCAGCGCCAGCTCCTCCTCGCCCTCGGGGAGACGGCGGCCGGCGACCTCGATGGCGGCGCGCTCCAGGACGCGGCGCGGGCGGTAGGCGTAGGAGAAGACGCGGTACCACTCGACTCGGTCGCCGTTGTAGCGGGCGACGCCGTAGCTCCAGCCCTTGCCACTGGTGTCGGACTTCTCCGGCACGTCCCAGCGCAGACTGCAGTCGAAGGTGCCGCCGGAACGCTGGATGAGCCTGCGGCGCAGGCCGAAGACGAACAGCCCCATGACCACCAGGGCCACGACCAATCCGCACACAGTCAGAGCGAGGACCATCGACACCGACCCTCCTCGTCTCCTCGGTTACGGATTTCTCGGTAACGGAATGGAAAAAACACCCACATTCACCTCAGCCGCGACTGGTACCGGATCGCTCCGGTTCCAGCCGCGGCTGAGTGACGTCATCGCGTGACGTGGCGGGTCAGCGTGCTGCCGCCGCGCGCAGGCGTACGTCGGCGCGACGCTCGGCGGAAGCGTCCCCCTCCGCCTTCGCGCGCTCCAGCTCACGCTCCACGCGCTGGACGTCGATCTCGTCGGACAGCTCCGCGATCTCGGCCAGCAGCGACAGCTTGTTGTCGGCGAACGAGACGAAACCGCCGTGCACAGCGGCGACGACCGTTCCACCATCACTCGTACGGATGGTCACCGGGCCCGACTCCAGCACACCGAGCAGCGGCTGGTGACCGGGCATGACGCCGATGTCGCCGGACGTGGTGCGCGCGACGACCAGGGTGGCCTCGCCGGACCAGACCTCTCGGTCGGCCGCGACCAGCGCGACGTGCAGCTCAGCAGCCAAGGTGGCTCCTCGGGTCACCACCCGGCGGTTGTGCCGGGTGTTGGTTACAAGTCTAGTGGGCGTGAATGAGGGGGCGGGACGCGCCCGCCCCCTCACACGAGCTCAGAGCTCAGAATTCTGAACCCTCAGTTCAGGAGACGCCCAGCTCCTTGGCGTTGGCCTTGAGGTCCTCGATGCCACCGCACAGGAAGAACGCCTGCTCCGGGAAGTGGTCGTACTCGCCGTCGATGATCGCGTTGAACGCGGTGATCGACTCCTCCAGCGGGACGTCCGACCCGTCGACGCCGGTGAACTGCTTGGCGACGTGGGTGTTCTGGGACAGGAAGCGCTCCACGCGACGGGCACGGTGGACGGTGAGCTTGTCCTCCTCGCCCAGCTCGTCGATACCGAGGATCGCGATGATGTCCTGGAGGTCCTTGTACTTCTGGAGGACCGTCTTGACGCGCATCGCGGTGTTGTAGTGGTCCGCCGCGATGTAGCGCGGGTCCAGGATGCGGGACGTGGAGTCCAGCGGGTCCACGGCCGGGTAGATGCCCTTCTCGGAGATCGGACGGGAGAGAACCGTCGTCGCGTCGAGGTGGGCGAAGGTGGTGGCCGGGGCCGGGTCGGTCAGGTCGTCCGCGGGGACGTAGATCGCCTGCATCGAGGTGATCGAGTGACCACGGGTCGAGGTGATGCGCTCCTGGAGGAGACCCATCTCGTCGGCCAGGTTCGGCTGGTAACCCACCGCGGAGGGCATGCGGCCGAGCAGGGTCGAGACCTCGGAACCGGCCTGCGTGAAGCGGAAGATGTTGTCGATGAAGAACAGCACGTCCTGCTTCTGCACATCGCGGAAGTACTCCGCCATGGTCAGACCCGCGAGGGCCACGCGCAGACGGGTGCCCGGGGGCTCGTCCATCTGACCGAAGACAAGGGCGGTCTTGTCGATGACGCCCGAGTCCGCCATCTCCTCGATGAGGTCGTTGCCCTCACGCGTGCGCTCGCCGACACCGGCGAACACGGAGACACCGTCGTGGTTGTTGGCGACGCGGTAGATCATCTCCTGGATGAGCACCGTCTTGCCGACGCCGGCACCACCGAACAGACCGATCTTGCCGCCCTTGACGTACGGGGTCAGCAGGTCGATGACCTTGACGCCGGTCTCGAACATCTCGGTCTTCGACTCGAGCTCGTCGAAGTTCGGTGCCTTGCGGTGGATGGACCAGCGCTCACCGTCGTAGGTCTCGTCGACGTTCAGCACCTCACCGAGGGTGTTGAACACCTTGCCCTTGGTGAAGTCGCCGACCGGAACGGTGATGCCCGTGCCGGTGTTGGTGACCGGGGCCTGGCGGACCAGACCGTCGGTGGGCTGCATCGAGATCGTGCGGACCAGGCCGTCACCCAGGTGCTGGGCGACCTCCAGGGTCAGCGTCTTCTTCGCACCGGCCTCGGCCGGGTCGGAGATCTCGACGTGAAGGGCGTTGTAGATCTCCGGCATGGCGTCGACGGGGAATTCCACGTCGACGACCGGGCCGATGACCCGGGCGACGCGGCCCGTGGCAACGGCCGTCTCAACTGTCGTCGTCATTACCTGTCACTCCCCGCGGTCGCGTCGGCCAAGGCTGCGGAGCCACCGACGATCTCGCTGATTTCCTGGGTGATTTCGGCCTGGCGGGCCGCGTTGGCAAGGCGGGAGAGGGTCTCGATGAGCTCTCCGGCGTTGTCGGTCGCCGACTTCATCGCGCGCCGCGTCGCGGCGTGCTTGGAGGCGGCCGACTGGAGCAGCGCGTTGTAGATGCGACTCTCCACATAGCGCGGCAGCAGGGCGTCGAGGACGTCCTCCGCCGACGGCTCGAAGTCGAACAGCGGAAGGATCTCGTCCTTCGCCGCGGACTCCTGAGCCACCTCGTCGAGGCTGAGCGGCAGCAACCGGTCGTCGAGCGCCGTCTGCGTCATCATCGACACGAACTCGGTGAACACGATGTGGATCTCGTCCACACCGCCGTCCGCCGTGTCCGTCTCGATGGCCTCGATCAGCGGGGCCGCGACCTTCTTGGCGTCCGCGTACGTCGGCTCGTCGGTGAACCCGGACCACGACTCCGCGACCTTGCGCTCACGGAAGTTGTAGTGGGCGAGGCCACGACGGCCGACGATGTACGTGTCGACCTGCTTGCCCTCGCGCTCCAGGCGCTCGGTCAGCTTCTCCGCGGCCTTGATGGCGTTGGAGTTGAAGGCGCCGGCCAGACCGCGGTCGCTGGTCAGAAGCAGGACCGCGGACCGCACGACCGTCTCGGCCTGCGTGGTCAGCGGGTGCTTCGTGTTCGAACCGGTACCGACCGCCGTGACCGCGCGGGTGAGCTCGGTCGCGTACGGCGCGGAGGCCGTCACCTTGCGCTGCGCCTTGACGACACGCGAGGCGGCGATCATCTCCATCGCCTTGGTGATCTTCTTGGTCGCGGTGACGGATCGGATGCGACGCTTGTAGACCCGGAGCTGGGCTCCCATGAGTCAGGTCCCTTCCTTACGTCACTTGGCCGCGGCCGGGGCGTCCTCGCCGAGGAGCT
Source organism: Streptomyces sp. NBC_00076 (assembly GCF_045041235.1). Taxonomy (NCBI): domain Bacteria; kingdom Bacillati; phylum Actinomycetota; class Actinomycetes; order Kitasatosporales; family Streptomycetaceae; genus Streptomyces; species Streptomyces sp. NBC_00076. The sequence continues at coordinate 7,114,458 of NZ_CP108242.1, read as the reverse complement.
TGCCGTCCGAGGTCTCGAACTGCTTCTTGAACTCGGCGATGGCGTCCGCGATGGCGGTGAGGGTGTCGTCCGACATCTTCGCGCCCTCCTTGATGGAGGTCATGAGGCCCTGCTCCTTGCGGTGCAGGTACTCCAGGAGCTCCTTCTCGAAGCGGCGGACGTCGGCGACCGGTACGTCGTCCATCTTGCCGGTGGTACCGGCCCACACGGAGACGACCTGGTCCTCGGTCGGCATCGGCTGGTACTGCGGCTGCTTGAGCAGCTCGACCAGTCGCTGACCGCGCTCCAGCTGCGACTTCGACGCGGCGTCCAGGTCGGAACCGAAGGCGGCGAACGCCTCCAGCTCGCGGTACTGGGCGAGGTCGAGGCGGAGCCGGCCGGCCACCTGGCGCATCGCCTTGTGCTGCGCGGAGCCGCCGACGCGGGAGACCGAGATACCGACGTTCAGGGCCGGACGCTGACCGGCGTTGAACAGGTCGGACTCCAGGAAGCACTGGCCGTCGGTGATGGAGATGACGTTGGTCGGGATGAACGCCGAGACGTCGTTGGCCTTCGTCTCGACGATCGGCAGACCGGTCATCGAGCCGGCACCCAGGTCGTCGGAGAGCTTCGCGCAGCGCTCCAGCAGACGGGAGTGCAGGTAGAAGACGTCGCCCGGGTAGGCCTCGCGGCCCGGCGGACGGCGCAGCAGCAGCGACACGGCGCGGTAGGCGTCGGCCTGCTTCGAGAGGTCGTCGAAGATGATGAGGACGTGCTTGCCCTCGTACATCCACTGCTGACCGATGGCCGAACCGGTGTACGGCGCCAGGTACTTGAAGCCGGCCGGGTCGGACGCCGGGGCGGCGACGATGGTCGTGTACTCCAGCGCGCCGGCCTCTTCGAGGGCGCCACGCACGGAGGCGATGGTCGAGCCCTTCTGACCGATGGCCACGTAGACGCAGCGGACCTGCTTCTTCGGGTCGCCGGAGCGCCAGTTGTCGCGCTGGTTGATGATCGTGTCGACGGCCAGGGCGGTCTTGCCGGTCTGGCGGTCACCGATGATCAGCTGACGCTGGCCACGGCCGACCGGGGTCATCGCGTCGACGGCCTTGTAGCCGGTCTCCATCGGTTCGTGCACCGACTTACGGGCCATGACGCCCGGAGCCTGCAGCTCGAGGGCGCGGCGGCCGGACGTCTCGATCTCGCCGAGACCGTCGATCGGGGCACCGAGCGGGTCGACGACGCGGCCGAGGTAACCCTCGCCGACAGCCACGGAGAGCACCTCGCCGGTACGGGTGACCGGCTGCCCCTCCTCGATGCCGCTGAACTCACCGAGGACGACGCAACCGATCTCGCGCTCTTCCAGGTTGAGCGCGAGGCCGAGGGTGCCGTCCTCGAACTTCAGCAGTTCGTTGGCCATGGCCGAGGGCAGGCCCTCGACCTTCGCGATGCCGTCGCCGGCAAGGCTGACCGTACCGACCTCCTCGCGCGAGGCCGCGTCCGGCTTGTACGACTGGACGAAGGTCTCCAGCGCGTCCCGGATCTCCTCCGGCCGGATCGTGAGCTCCGCCATCTGGGTTCCCTGCTCTCCTTGTTGGGCCCGAAGTTTCACTTTGGGGTCTGGGGGCGACCCCCAGGATTCTTCTGCACGGCCCAACATGGGCCGTCATCACGTACGTACTGCTATTAAGTTGCGGTCAGCTCGCCAGTCGGCGGCCGGCGTCCTCGATGCGGTCCGCGAGGGAACCGTTGATGACCTCGTCGCCGACCTGCACCCGCATTCCGCCGAGGACCTCGGGGTCCACGTCCAGGTTGAGGTGCATCGTGCGGCCGTAGAGCTTCGCGAGGGCGGCGCCCAGGCGCTGCTTCTGCGGGTCGCTCAGCGGAACCGCCGAGGTGACGACGGCCACCATGCGGTCCCGGCGGTCGGCGGCCAGCTTGGACAGGGACTCGAGTCCCGCTTCCAGGCTACGTCCCCGCGGCGCGGCGACAAGGCGCGTCACCAGACGCTCGGTGGTCGGGGCGGCCCGGCCGCCGAGGAGGCTGCGCAGCAGCTCGCCCTTGGCCGAGACGGTGGCCTTGCGGTCGGTCAGCGCGGCGCGCAGCCCGGTGTTCGAGGAGACGATCCGGCCGAACCGGAACAGCTCGTCCTCGACGCTGTCGAGCGTGCCCGCCTTCTGCGCGGCGGTGAGGTCGGCGAGGGCCGCCAGCAGCTCCAGCGCGTCCACCAGGTCGCGCGACTGCGACCAACGGGAACGGACCAGTCCGGACACCAGGTCGACGGTCTGACCGCCGACCTGGGAGCCGAGCAGGCGCTGGGCCAGCTCGGCCTTGGCCTCACCGGCCTGTGCCGGGTCGGTCAGGACCCGACGCAGCGACACCTCGCGGTGGAGCAACGCGGTGACGGCGGCCAGCTCGTCGGCGAGCGAGCCGGCGTCCACGGACGTGGAGTCCGTCAGCGCGTCGAGTCGCTCACGTGCGGCTGCCAGGGCGTCGCGGCTCGCTCCGTTCATCGCGCGGCCTCGGCCTTCTCCTCGAGCTCGCCGAGGAAGCGGTCGATGACGCGGCTCTGCCGGGCGTGGTCGTCGAGGGACTCGCCGACGAGCTTGCCGGCCAGGTCGGTGGCGAGCTTGCCCACGTCCTGGCGCAGCGCCGACGAGGCGGCCTTGCGGTCGGCCTCGATCTGGGCGTGACCGGCGGCGACGATCTCCTCGCGCTGCCGCTGGCCTTCCGCGCGCATCTCGGCGATGAGCGTGGCACCCTGCTCCTGCGCCTCCTGACGCAGACGCGCGGCCTCGTGACGGGCCTCGGCGAGCTGAGCCTTGTACTGCTCAAGCACGCTCTGGGCCTCGGTCTGGGCGGCCTCGGCCTTCTCGATACCGCCCTCGATGGCCTCGCGGCGCTCTTCCAGAACCTTGTTGATGTTCGGGAGGAGCTTCTTGGCGAGGAAGCCGAAGACGATGACGAAGGCGATCAGGCCGATGACAAGCTCGGGGATCGGGGGGATGAGGGGATTTTCCATCTCCTCAGCCGCGACCGTGAGCAGCGGGCTCATGTATATGCCTTTCGTCTAGTCGGCTGGTCTGGGATCAGCGATCAGTAGCCGTAGACGAACGGCATGACCAGACCGATCAGGGCCAGCGCCTCACAGAACGCGAAGCCGAGGATCTGGTTGGCGCGGATCAGGCCGGCCGCTTCGGGCTGACGGGCGAGGGCCTGGGTGCCGTTACCGAAGATGATGCCGACGCCGACGCCGGGGCCGATCGCGGCGAGGCCGTAACCGATGGAGCCGAGGGAGCCTTCGACAGCAGCAAGGGTCTGGGTCATGCCAGTTCTTCCTTTTCTTTACGGACCGGTGGGGGTTGGCCACCGGACGACTTGTGGAGGTCGGGTGCGGTGGCTCAGTGGTGCTCGGCCAGGGCGCCCTGGATGTAGGTGCAGGTCAGCAGGACGAACACGTACGCCTGCAGGGCCTGGATGAACAGCTCGAAGGCGGTCATCACGACGGTCATCACGAACGAGACACCCGCGTACGCGATCCCGATGCCGTTCAGCAGGTACCAGCTGGCGATCGTGAAGAGCAGCAGCAGGGTGTGACCGGCGAACATGTTCGCGAAGAGTCGCACGGCGTGGGTGAACGGGCGGATCAGCAGGTTCGAGAAGAACTCGATCAGCATCGCCAGCGGAAGTACCGCGCCGAGCGACTTGTCGTAGCCCGTGACGTTCTTGAAGAAGCCGACGAAACCGTGCCGCTTGAAGGTCAGGGAGACCCACAGCACGTAGACGATCAGTGCCAGTACCAAGGGGTACGAGATGATCGACGTGACCGGGAACTGGGCGATCGGGACGATCGACCAGAGGTTCATCATCCAGACGAAGAAGAAGAGCGAGACGATGAGCGGTACGTACTTCTCGCCTTCCTTCTTTCCGATCGTCTCGTAGACGACCCCGCGCCGGATGAAGTCGTAGCCCGCCTCGGCCACCATCTGGAGCTTGCCGGGGACGACCTGCGGCTTACGGAAGGCGGCCCAGAAGAAGCCGACGATGATGATCGACCCGAGGAGCGCCAGCAGCATCGTCTTGTTGAAGTACACGTTGCTGTCCGCGTCGCCCCACATGGGCTCGAACAGGAACGAGTGCAGGCCGGGAGAGGGGAAGCCACAACCATTGAAGATGTGGCAATCGGTCTCGAAGGCGAGCACCTGCGTCGGGTCAGCACTCACCGCGGGCTCCTTCAGCGTGACGCATAGGTACGGCAACCTCGTTGTGTCGGCGCGGCACGCAGCCGCAGTTCGGCACGGGACTGGTGTTTCGGATGTGGGGGCGGCTGTTGGGCATCAAGCCTCGCGATTGAGCAGGCGTCAGCTCAGATGCCCGCGCCCGCGATGCCGCAGTTGGCACCGGACGATAGCAGGAGATCTCGTGCGCCTTTATTCCGGCCCTACCCCTCACGACGAGTGCCCCGATTTCTCGGGTTCGACGTAGAGGATCTTGGACTTCATGTGCGCACGGGTCTGCGCGGCGATCCAGGCGAGGGTGCCGGCGACCAGCGTGAACGCGAAGGCCTTGGGGTGGAAGAGCGTGGTGTTCTTGAACGCGGCCATGAAGACGAACAGCAGCAGGATCTGGGTCGCGTACAGCATGAGGCCCATCGCCTGGAAGAGGTGCGGAAGCGATTTGGCAGTGCGCTGCAGAATGTAAAGACCCAGCCCCATGAAGACGATGATGACCAGCGTCGCGACGACGGCTCCGACCGCTCCCTTGCCACCGATGACCACACCACTGACGACGGCGGCAATCGCGCCGACGGCAGCTGTGGGTACAGCGGCCTGGAGGAGGATCCGGACGTCGTTGGACGGCATGGCGGCAACTCCGCTTTCGCAGGGGGGCAGGGGTGTCGTCATGGACGAGCGTAGACCCCGGGCCGAGTGTCGAGACCTCGCACCAATGGACCGTCGCACTGCGGTCCTTTGGCTCTATCCGGGTTCTCGTGAACCGTATCACAAACTATTTGATGCGGTCTTTACCAAGTGGGTGTGCTCGCTGTCACACATGAGAGTGACAGTGCGCGTCTGTGCAGAATCCGGGGTGACTTGTCTGGTATTGGGGAGCTTTGTTTCCCCACGAGTTGGCAATGCTCTAGTCAGATTCTTACCTTGTGACGTCAGCGCGACGCCCCGGCCCGCGCCCGTCCAGCACGTGCGAACGAGCGCCGAGGGCGGTCGCCCCGTTGACGCCCGCCACTCCCGCGACCACCGGGGTACGGCTCTCCTCGTCCTCCACCACGGTCGTCGGCGGCACCACGTCCTCGACGGTCCGCCGCCGACGGCGGTAGCGCGGCGGCAGGAGGTTCTCGGCCCAGCGCGGGGCGCGCGGCGTGAAGCGGGGCAGCAGCAGGAGCAGGAGCCCGATCGCACTGAGGAAGACGACGCCCAGAACGATCCACATGGACGCCGAGTTGACCGAGTAGGCGAGCGCGCCGAAGGCGATCAGCGCCGACCAGAAGTACATGATCAGCACCGCGCGGCTGTGCGAGTGGCCGACCTCCAGCAGGCGGTGGTGCAGGTGTCCCCGGTCCGCCGCGAACGGCGACTGCCCGCGCCAGGTGCGGCGCACGATGGCCAGCACCAGGTCGGCGGCCGGGATCGCGATGATCGTGAGCGGCAGCAGCAACGGGATGTACACGGGGACCGTCTGGTGCACGGCCGCCTGCTCGGAACCGGCGAACAGCTTCAGCGCGTCCGGGTCGACCTGCCCGGTGATGGAGATGGCACCGGCGGCCAGGACCAGGCCGATGAGCATCGAACCGGAGTCGCCCATGAAGATCCGCGCGGGGTGCATGTTGTGCGGCAGGAAGCCCAGGCACATGCCCATCAGGATCGCCGAGAACAGCGTGGCCGGGGCGGCGGCCTCGATGCCGTACGACACCCAGACGCGGTAGGCGTACAGGAAGAACGCGGCCGACGCGATGCACACCATGCCGGCGGCGAGGCCGTCGAGGCCGTCCACGAAGTTCACCGCGTTGATGGTGATGACGACGAGCGCGACCGTCAGCAGGGTGCCCTGCCACTGGGTCAGCGCGACCGACCCGACGCCCGGGACGGGCAGCCACAGGATGGTGAGACCCTGCATGACCATCACGCCGGCGGCGATCATCTGGCCGCCCAGCTTGATCAGGGCGTCGATCTCGAACTTGTCGTCCAGGACACCGATCAGCCAGATCAGGGCCGCCCCGGAGAGCAGGGCCCGGGGCTCGTTGGACTTGGAGAAGACCTCGTTGAGGTTGGCGAGGTGGTCGGCGACCAGCAACCCCGCGCACAGACCGAAGAACATGGCGATCCCGCCGAGCCGCGGAGTGGGCTCCCGGTGCACGTCACGTGCCCGGATCTCCGGCATCGCTCCGGCCACGATCGCGAACTTCCGTACCGGCCCTGTCAGCAGATACGTCACCGCGGCCGTCACGCAGAGCGTCAGCAGGTATTCACGCACGGGCTTCCCCACAGGTCTCGCTGGCCATCTCAGCCCCACACACTAGCGATGCGCGCATACCGTTGGGGACTTCCGGGTAGCGACGATGGTTGCACGTGTGGCTGTGTACGGATTTGCGCCTACCCCCGCTCAGCCGGGATAGGGGGGAAATCCGCCGACCAACTCCCGCACTTCTTCACGAGCGCGCTGGCTCTCGGTCTCGCCCCTGAGCACGTTTCCGAAGAGCGCCGCGATCCGGGCCATCTCCCTCTCGCCCATACCCTGTGTGGTCACGGCGGCCGTGCCCAGGCGCAGTCCACGGGCGTCGGCGTGCGGGAGCGCACAGCAGTCGAGCACCATGCCGGCGGCGGCGAGACGACCGCGGGCGGAGCGTCCGTCGACGCCCAGCGGCGCCGGGTCGGCGGTCACCAGATGGGTGTCGGTCCCCCCGGTGGTGACCACGAGCCCCTCGGCGGCCAGCCCGGCCGCCAGCACCCGCGCGTTGGCGACCACCTGGTGGGCGTACGCCGTGAAGGCCGGCGTCGCCGCCTCGCCGAACGCGACGGCCTTGGCGGCGATGGTGTGCATCTGGGCACCGCCCTGGGTGAACGGGAACACCGCCCGGTCGACCCGCTCGGCCAGGTCGGCCCCGCACAGGATCATGCCGCCGCGCGGACCGCGCAGCACCTTGTGGGTGGTGGCGCACACCACGTCGGCGTACGGCACCGGATTGGGCGCCGCTCCCCCGGCGACGAGCCCGATGGGATGGGCGGCGTCCGCGATCAGATAGGCACCCACCTCGTCGGCGACCTCGCGGAAGAAGGGGTAGTCGATGTGCCGGGGATAGGCGATGGACCCGCACACGATCGCCTTGGGCCGATGCGTCCGGGCGAGCGTGCGTACCTGCTCGTGTTCGATGAGCCCGGTCTCCGCGTCCACCCCGTACCCGACGAAGTCGAACCAGCGGCCGGAGAAGTTGGCGGGCGAACCGTGCGTGAGATGGCCGCCGTAGGGCAGCCCGAGGGCGAGGACGGTGTCACCGGGCCTGAGCAGCGCGGCGTACGCGGCCAGCACGGCCGACGAGCCCGAATGCGACTGCACGTTGGCGTGCTCGGCCCCGAACAGCGCCTTGGCCCGCTCCACGGCGATTCGCTCGGCGACGTCCACGATCTCGCAGCCGCCATGGTGCCGGGCCCCCGGGTATCCCTCCGCGTACTTGTTCGCGAGGGGTGAGCCGAGGGCGGCCAGCACGGCCGGCGAGGTGAAGTTCTCGGCGGCGACGAGCTGCAACGTCGTCGCCTGCCGGTCCGCTTCCCCGAGCAGGATCTCGGCCAGCTCGGGGTCCTGCCGCCGCAGGACGTCGACGGTCTCTGGGGCATGGGTGACCGACATGGTGGACTCCGGGCGTCGACGATGGCGTACGTCCAATGTAGGCCCGGGACGGGTGGGGTGCTCGGTTGTCGCGCGTTCCCGGAGACGCCGGTGAGGACGGTGACCATCGGATCCGGCGGCCGGTTGTGCCCTTCCCCGGCCCGCCTCCCGCCACGTCAGGTGCGCGCGGGCACTCCTGTCAGCGCCGTCACCACCGGGTCCAGCGCCTGGTTTATCTCGTCCCCGATCGAGCGGAAGAACGGCAGCGGGGCTCCGTACGGGTCGTAGACCTCGTCCGCCTCCGCCGTCGGGGCCAGCAGCCACCCGCGGAGCGCCGCCGCCGCGCGGACCAGGGCGCGGGCGCGGGCCACCATGCCGTCCTCCAGGGGCGGCAGGGTCGCCGGGTCTATGGCCTTCACCAGGCGGGTGAACTCCTTCAGGGTGAAGGTGCGCAGGCCCGCCGAGTGGCCCATGGAGATGACCTGGGCGCGGTGGTCGCGGGTCGCGGTCAGGACCAGGTCGGCCATGATGACGTGCTCGTCGAGCAGTTCCCGGCCGGTGAAGCCGGAGGCGTCGGCGCCGAAGTCGGCGAGGACCGCCTCGGCGTTGGCCTCCATGGGCGCGCCCTCGTGGCCCCAGGTGCCCGCGCTCTCCACGATCAGCCCGCCCCACAGGGGGTCGCCGAGCCGGTCCGCCAGGGCATGACGGGTCAGCCGCTCGGTGATCGGCGAGCGGCACACGTTGCCGGTGCTGACGTGGAGGATGCGGAAGCTGTCACGCGGAAGACCTGTGAAGGTCCGCGTCTCTTCCCCGTTCCATATGCCACGCCCCGCGTCAGGGGCCGTCAATTCGCCACCTCGAGGTCGGGTACGACCTTCCTGAGCTCCTCCGCGGAGAGCGCGCCCGCGCGCAGCAGCAGGGGAACCTCGCGGGTGACGTCGACGATCGAGGACGGCACGTTGCCCGGGGTCGGACCGCCGTCCAGGTAGACGGAGACGGAGTCGCCGAGCATCTCCTGGGCGGCGTCGCAGTCCTCCGGCGCGGGGTGGCCGGTCAGGTTCGCGGAGGAGACCGCCATGGGGCCGAACTCGGTCAGCAGCTCGATGGCGACGGGGTGCAGCGGCATGCGGACGGCGACCGTGCCACGGGTGTCGCCGAGGTCCCACTGGAGGGACGGCTGGTGCTTGGCGACCAGCGTGAGCGCGCCCGGCCAGAACGCGTCGACCAGTTCCCAGGCCATCTCCGAGAAGTCCGTGACCAGGCCGTGCAGCGTGTTCGGGGAGCCGATGAGGACAGGGGTGGGCATGTTGCGGCCGCGGCCCTTGGCCTCCAGCAGGTCGTGCACCGCTTCCGAGGAGAACGCGTCGGCGCCGATGCCGTACACCGTGTCGGTCGGCAGCACCACGAGCTCGCCACGGCGGACGGCGGACGCGGCTTCCCGCAGACCGGTCGTGCGGTCGGTCGCGTCATTGGTGTCGTATCGCCGAGCCATGTCTAGCGGGCCTCCTCGTACACGAAGTACACGTACAGCTGCGGGTCGAGAGTCTGCGGGGGTCTCACGGGAGTTCTCAAGGGGTCGCCCGGCGGGCGGTCGCGAAGCGCGGGCGGTTGTTGAGGTCGGGGTGGTCGGCCGCGTCGGCCCAGCCCCGTTCCTCGGTGAAGATCCACGGCACCTGGCCGCCCTGGGTGTCGGCGTGCTCGATGACGACGACGCCGCCGGGACGCAGCAGCCGGTGCGCGGTGCGCTCGATGCCGCGGATCAGGTGGAGGCCGTCCTCCCCCGAGAACAGGGCGAGTTCGGGGTCGTAGTCCCGCGCCTCGGGAGCGACGTACTCCCATTCGGTGAGCGGGATGTACGGCGGGTTGGAGATGACCAGGTCGACCTGGCCGTCGAGGTCCGGGAAGGCGTCCAGGGCGTTGCCCTGACGCAGATCGACCCTGGACCCCTCCATGTTCTTGCGCGTCCACCGCAGGGCGTCCTCGGACAGCTCCACGGCGTGCACCCGGGAGCGCGGGACCTCCTGGGCGAGGGCCAGCGCGATCGCGCCGGAGCCGGTGCACAGGTCGACGATCAGCGGCTCGACGACGTCCATCGCGCGGACGGCGTCTATGGCCCACCCGACGACGGACTCGGTCTCCGGACGCGGGACGAACACGCCGGGCCCGACCTGGAGTTCCAGGTAGCGGAAGAAGGCCCGCCCGGTGATGTGCTGGAGCGGCTCGCGCTGTTCGCGCCGGGCGATGACCTCCCAGTAGCGGGCGTCGAAGTCCGAGTCCTTCACGGAGTGCAGCTCGCCCCGCTTCACGCCGTGCACGAACGCGGCGAGCTCCTCCGCGTCGTTGCGCGGCGAGGGCACGCCGGCGTCGGCCAGCCGCTGGGTGGCCTGGGCTACCTCAGCGAGCAGCACGCCTCGGGGGTTTGGGGGTCGCCCCCCAAATGATTGCTGCACGCAGGTCCTCCGTGTCGTACTCGTGCGTGGGTACGTCCTTACGCGTTTATACGTCCTTACGCGCTCACGCGGCCGCCAGCTTCGCTGCCGAGTCCGCGTCGACGCAGGCCTGGATCACCGCGTCGAGCTCGCCGTCCAGGACCTGGTCCAGGTTGTACGACTTGAAGCCGACGCGGTGGTCCGAGATGCGGTTCTCCGGGAAGTTGTACGTGCGGATCTTCTCGGAGCGGTCGACGGTGCGGACCTGGCTGCGGCGGGCGTCGGCGGCCTCCCGCTCCGCCTCCTCCTGCGCCGCTGCGAGCAGCCTGGAGCGCAGGATACGCATCGCCTGCTCCTTGTTCTGCAGCTGGCTCTTCTCGTTCTGGCAGGAGGCGACGACTCCGGTGGGAACGTGCGTGATACGCACCGCGGAGTCGGTCGTGTTGACCGACTGGCCGCCGGGCCCGGAGGAGCGGTAGACGTCGATGCGGAGGTCGTTCGCGTTGATCTCGACGTCGACCTCCTCCGCCTCGGGCGTGACGAGGACACCGGCCGCGGAGGTGTGGATACGGCCCTGGGACTCGGTCGCGGGCACGCGCTGCACGCGGTGCACCCCGCCCTCGTACTTCAGGCGGGCCCAGACGCCCTGGCCGGGCTCGGTGGCACCCTGGCCGCCCTTGGTCTTCACGGCGACCTGGACGTCCTTGTAGCCGCCCAGCTCGGACTCGGTGGCGTCGATGATCTCGGTCTTCCAGCCGACCCGCTCGGCGTAGCGCAGGTACATCCGCAGCAGGTCGCCGGCGAACAGGGCGGACTCGTCGCCGCCCGCGCCCGCCTTGATCTCGAGGATGACGTCCTTGTCGTCGCTGGGATCGCGCGGTACGAGCAGCAGACGCAGCTTCTCGGTCAGCTCCTCGCGCTGCTTCTCCAGCTCCTTGACCTCGGCAGCGAAGTCGGAGTCGACGGCCGCGTACTCGCGCCCGGTCTCGATGTCGTCGCCGGTCTGCTTCCAGGAGCGGAACGTGGCGACGATCGGGGTGAGCTCGGCGTAACGCTTGTTCAGCTTGCGGGCGTTGGCCTGGTCGGAGTGGACCGACGGGTCGGCGAGCTTCGTCTCCAGGTCGGCGTGCTCGGCGACGAGTTCCTCGACGGCCTCGAACATCTTGGGCTCCTGATACTGCGGTGAAGGGAACGGCGGGCGACCAAAAACGCCGGTCCCGGTGCGCCCGGAAAAGGGGCGCGACCGTGGACCGGCGAATTGGGGCTCGCTACTTCTTCGAGCCGGCGGCCTTGCCGAAGCGGGCCTCGAAGCGGGCCACACGGCCACCGGTGTCGAGGATCTTCTGCTTGCCCGTGTAGAACGGGTGGCACTCGGAGCAGACGTCGGCACGGATGGCACCGCTGGAGATCGTGCTACGGGTGGTGAACGACGCGCCACAGGTGCAGCTGACCTGCGTCTCGACGTACTCGGGGTGGATGTCGCGCTTCAAGGTGTCTCCTAGTTTCGGGAGGGCGCCGGGTCGCGACCGCACGATGCGGAAGCGTGAACCGGGACCGACGTACCAGTCTGCCAGGACTGGGCGCATCCCCCAAAACCGGGGGAGGTGCCGTTCTATTCCCCAGGGCCTGCGGGGGCGCACATACCTCCGGCTAGGACGAGGTCACGACGCCTGCGGCGTCACCCTTGGCGTTGCCCTTCGTGGCCGACTTCGGGATCGCCCGGTCGTTCTCCAGAGCCGTCCACACCTGCTTGGCCTTGCTCTTCTGGACGATCACGCGGTTCGGGTCGGCCGGGTCGTACTGGACCGGCATCGTGACCATCTCCATGTTCGAGGAGCTGATGCCCTTGAGACCGCCGGCGAACGACATGAGCGAGTTGACCGAGCCGAGGTCGGAGTCGGTCGTCACGGTCTTCGTCGCGGTGTTGGCGAGGTTGTACAGGTTCTTGGGGTTGCCGAACAGGTCGACGTGCTTGACCTGGTTGATCAGTGCCTTGATGAAGGCCTGCTGGAGCTGGATGCGGCCGAGGTCGGAGCCGTCGCCGACGCCGTGCCGGGTGCGGACCAGGCCGAGGGCCTGCTCACCGTCGAGCTCGTGCCTGCCGGCCTTCAGGTCGAGGTGGCTGTCGGGGTCCTTGATGGCCTTGGTGGTGGTGACCTCGACCCCGCCGAGCTCGTCGATGAGCTTCTGGAAACCGCTGAAGTCGACCTCCAGGTAGTGGTCCATGCGGATGCCGCTGAGGGACTCGACGGTCTTCACCGCGCAGGCCGCACCGCCGGTGGAGTAGGCGGAGTTGAACATCACGCCGGACGCGGCGTCGTGCTCGACGCCCTTGGCGTCGGTGCACTCGGGGCGCTCGATGACGGTGTCGCGCGGTATGGAGACCACGCTGGCCTTCTTGTGGCCCTCGTAGACGTGGACGACCATCGCGGTGTCGGAGCGCGCGCTGCCGTCGTCGGTGCCGCCGCCGAGCTTCTTGTTGCTGCCGGAGCGGGTGTCCGAGCCGAGGACGAGGATGTTCTCGGAGCCGTTGTCGGCCTTGGTGGGGCGGTCGGTGCCGAGGACGGAGTCGATGTCGACGCTCTTGATGTTGCCGTTGAGCTTGAAGTACAGATAGCCGGCTCCGGTGCCGCCCAGTACGACGATGCCCGCCGCGGTCCAGGCCATGACCAGGACACCCTTGCGTTTTCCACGGGGCTTGCGGCGGCTGCCCTTGGCTCGGTGGCGGCCTGTGGTGCCGGCGTCTCCCGGTATGCCGGGTTCCGGCGTGCTCTCGGCGGACATGTGCTCCTCGAATCTCGTCCGGTCGGTTACCCCCTGCTTTCAGGGTCAGGCGCGGTCGCGGAGGACCCGTACCGCACCATCGTCGCTCCGCCTGGTCAGACGGCGGAACTCGGGAAAGGGTTGCACAACGCACTGTGATCGCCCTGTGGCCCGGCCACCACGACGCGTAACGGATACTTCCGGTCAAACACCGTTCACCTGCAGTTTCGGCCAAAGATGCGGCACGGCGGGAAATCGCCATCCACCAAGATCCTTGTGGCAAAGGTCTCGCCCACGACCGGGTTACCGAGCGGTTCGGGTGAGTGCGATCCCGCGCAGCACGAAGGGCCGCCCCCGTGCCAGGGACGGCCCTTCGTCATACCCGAGGGCGACTAGTCACCGTTGCCCGGCGTCGGCGTCGTCTTCTGGATCTGCAGCAGGAACTCGGCGTTCGACTTCGTCTGCCTCATCTTGTCGAGCAGCAGCTCGATCGCCTGCTGCTGGTCGAGCGCGTGCAGCACCCGGCGCAGCTTCCAGGTGATGGCGAGCTCGTCGCTGCCGAGCAGGATCTCTTCCTTACGGGTGCCGGACGCGTCGACGTCCACCGCCGGGAAGATGCGCTTGTCGGCGAGCTTCCGGTCGAGCTTGAGCTCGGCGTTGCCGGTGCCCTTGAACTCCTCGAAGATGACCTCGTCCATGCGGGACCCGGTGTCCACCAGCGCGGTGGCGAGGATGGTCAGCGAGCCGCCGTCCTCGATGTTGCGGGCCGCACCGAAGAAGCGCTTCGGCGGGTACAGGGCGGTCGAGTCGACACCACCGGACAGGATGCGGCCGGAGGCGGGCGCGGCGAGGTTGTACGCACGGCCCAGACGCGTGATCGAGTCGAGCAGCACGACGACGTCGTGGCCCAGCTCCACCAGACGCTTGGCACGCTCGATGGCGAGCTCGGCGACCGTGGTGTGGTCCTCGGCCGGGCGGTCGAAGGTCGAGGAGATGACCTCGCCCTTGACCGACCGCTGCATGTCGGTGACCTCTTCCGGACGCTCGTCGACCAGGACGACCATCAGGTGGCACTCGGGGTTGTTGTGCGTGATCGCGTTGGCGATCGCCTGCATGATCATGGTCTTGCCGGTCTTCGGCGGGGCCACGATCAGACCGCGCTGGCCCTTACCGATCGGCGCGACGAGGTCGATGATGCGGGTGGTCAGCACGCCCGGGTCGGTCTCCAGGCGGAGCCGGTCCTGCGGGTACAGCGGCGTCAGCTTGTTGAACTCCGGCCGCCCGCGCCCGGATTCGGGCGCCATGCCGTTCTGGGAGTCCAGGCGGACCAGCGCGTTGAACTTCTCGCGGCGCTCGCCCTCCTTGGGCTGACGCACGGCACCGGTGACGTGGTCGCCCTTGCGCAGGCCGTTCTTGCGGACCTGGGCGAGGGAGACGTACACGTCGTTGGGGCCGGGCAGGTAGCCCGACGTACGGATGAAGGCGTAGTTGTCGAGGATGTCCAGGATGCCCGCGACGGGGATCAGGACGTCGTCCTCGTTGAGCTGCGGCTCGGGCGCCACGTCGTCACGGCCACGGCGGCCACGACGGTCCCGGTAACGGCCGCGGCGGCCCCGGCGCCCGCCGTCGAAGTCGTCGTCGTCCTGCGGGCCGTTGTCACGCTGGCGGTCCTGGCGGTCCTGCCGTCCGCCGCCCTGCTGCTGACGGTCCTGGCGGTCCTGACGGTCCTGGCGCTGCTGGCCACCGCCCTGGCCGCCCTGGCCGCCCTGCTGCTCGTCGCCCTTGCCGCCACGGCGGTCGCGGTCGCGGTCCCGGCCGCGCTCACGGCGGTCGCGACGGCGGCCGTCGGCACCATCGGCGTCGCCGCCCTTGGTGTCGCCCTGCGGCTGCGTCTGTGCGGGCGCCTCGGCCTTGGACTCGCTCTTGGCCTCGGCGACGACCGTCTCGGGGCTGCCGGCCTCGGCGGTGGCACGGCGACGGCGGCGCTCCACGGGAGCGTCGTCTCCCCCACGCTCGGCTTCGCCACGGGAGGGGCCGCCGGCCGGCTGGCCGGGAATCTCGATCTGCTGCTGGGCCACGGCCTTCTCGGCGGGCGCCTCGGCCTTGGCGGCCGCCTTCTTCTCGGCGACCGACGCGGTGTCGTCGCCGGTACGGGCCTTGGAGGTGGCCCGGCGCTTCGGCTTGGTCTCGGCGACGTCGGCCGTCGCGGCCGGGGCGCCCCCACCCGCCTGCGCCTCCTTGATGACCTCGATCAGCTGGCTCTTGCGCATACGCGCGGTGCCCCTGATGCCGAGGCCGGATGCGACCTGCTGCAGCTCGGCCAGCACCATGCCGTCGAGGCCGGTACCGCGGCGCCGCCGGGAGCCGGCACCGGTGGCAGGCGCGGAGGCGTCCGTGGCGGGCGCGGCAGCGGTCTCCTCGACACGTGCGCCCATCAGATCGGTGGTGTCGCTCACGAAGGGTCCTTCCCTGGAGCGGACGTCGGCCTGTCTGGCTCGGCGACCGTTTGTGCTGTCCGACAGTGGTCCTTGCTGTGTGGACCCTGCCGGGGCGGTGGTCCGCCTAAGCGGCGGAGGAATGTGATGACGGCGCTTCCGAAAGCCGTGGCACTGAGTGTCTGTGTCACTTT
Organism: Streptomyces sp. NBC_00076; assembly: GCF_045041235.1. Lineage (NCBI taxonomy): Bacteria > Bacillati > Actinomycetota > Actinomycetes > Kitasatosporales > Streptomycetaceae > Streptomyces > Streptomyces sp. NBC_00076. Next base: position 7,098,819 of record NZ_CP108242.1, on the reverse strand, counting down.
GCTTGGTCGCACCGGTTCCGGAGCGTGCCCGGCAAGTCGCTCAGTGCTGCCGTACGACGTACTGCCCGCGTACGGCGTACTCAACACAGTGCGGCTTGGGAGGCTCCCGGAAGGATGTCTGTCCCGGACGGGGACACGAAGCACCTCGCCATGGTGGGGTCGGGTGCAGACTTGAGGTTAACACTACCGGATCCAACAAACATTCCCCCTCTCGAAATCCGGCGAGCGCCGCCGGATTCCACCTGTCGCGTCACACGTCCCCGGCGGTCGCGAGCGGCATCACGCCCGCGCCCCGGGGGTCGAGCTTGAGCCGGTTCGCGGCCCAGCCCTCGCCCGCCAGATGGGCGACCTTGTCGGCACTGTCCTCGTCGACGAGGGCCAGTACCGTCGGTCCCGCACCGGAGATCACTGCCGGGACTCCGTCGGCCCGCAGCCGCTCCACCAGCGCCGTACTCTCCGGCATGGCCGGTGCGCGGTACTCCTGGTGGAGCCGGTCCTCGGTGGCGGGCAGCAGCAGCTCGGGGCGCCTGGTCAGGGCCTCGACGAGCAGGGCCGCCCGGCCCGCGTTGGTGGCGGCGTCGACGTGCGGCACGGTGCGTGGCAGCAGTCCGCGCGCGGTCTCCGTCAGGACCGGCCTACCGGGCACGAAAACCACCGGAACGATGGAATCGGCGGGCTCCATCCTGATCGCCCGGGCGGCTCCGGCCTCCATCCAGGAGAGCGTGAAACCGCCGAGCAGACAGGCCGCCACATTGTCGGGGTGGCCCTCGATCTCGGTGGCGAGCTCCAGGAGCGCCGCGTCGTCGAGCCGGGAGTCGCCGCCTATGGTCACGGCGCGCGCGGCGACGATGCCTGCGCAGATGGCGGCCGAGGAGGACCCCAGGCCACGGCCGTGCGGAATACGGTTCGCGCAGACGATCTCCAGGCCGCGCGGCTGCCCGCCCAGCAGGTCGAAGGCGGTGCGCAAGGACCGTACGAGAAGGTGGTTCTCGTCACGGGGGAGCGTCTCGCTGCCCTCTCCCGCGATGTCGACATGCAGCCCGGAGTCGGCCACCCGGACGACCACGTCGTCGTAGAGCCCCAGCGACAGGCCGAGGGCATCGAAGCCCGGACCGAGGTTGGCGCTGGTGGCGGGGACGCGCACCCGGACGGCGGCGGCGCGGAAAGCTGGACCGGCCATCGCTCGATGACTCTCCTTGAGCTGCGGAACTGTCGAAGACGTTCGATACGTGCATGAGGTCCTGGGGACCTCTGGGAACCGTGGGACCGCTTCCGGGCCGCGGAGACGGCGCGGCACCCGGCCGTATGCGAGGCATATGCGGCGGGCGGGTTCGGTACAGCCTATCGAAGGAAGGTTCTGTGGCGACATAGGGCGCACAGGAGGCGCACGATGCGTGTCGTAAGCCCCCTGTGCACCCCCTCTGACGGTTACCCGTCCCCAGAGGTCATCGCACAGGTCGTCCCTCAGGTCGTCCCTCAGGTCGTCCCTCAGGTCAGACAAGGCCCAGGCGCTCGGCGGCCGTCGCCGCGTCGACCGGGACGGTGACCGGCTGCGGGGCGCCCGCGACGGCCCAGTCGGGGTCCTTGAGGCCGTTGCCGGTGACGGTGCACACGATCTTCTGTCCCCGATCGACCTTGCCCTGCTCGGCGGCCTTCAGCAGACCGGCGACGGACGCGGCGGACGCCGGCTCGACGAAGACACCCTCCTGAGCGGCCAACAGCCGGTAGGCACGCAGGATCTCACGGTCCGTCACCTCGTCGATGGAGCCGCCCGACTCGTCCCGCGCCGCCAGGGCGTACTGCCAGGACGCGGGGTTGCCGATCCGGATGGCGGTCGCGATGGTCGACGGGTCCTTGACGACCTCGCCGCGCACGATCGGAGCACTGCCGGACGCCTGGAAACCCCACATACGGGGGGTCTTCGCGGCGATGCCGTCGGCGGCGTACTCCTTGTACCCCTTCCAGTACGCGGTGATGTTGCCCGCGTTGCCGACCGGGAGGACGTGGATGTCGGGCGCGTCGCCGAGCATGTCCACGATCTCGAAGGCGGCCGTCTTCTGACCCTCGATGCGCACCGGGTTGACCGAATTCACCAGCGCCACCGGGTAGTTGTCGCTCAGCGCGCGGGCCAGGGTGAGGCAGTCGTCGAAGTTGCCGTCGACCTGGAGGATCTTCGCGCCGTGCACGAGGGCCTGGCCCATCTTGCCGAGCGCGATCTTGCCCTGCGGAACGAGCACGGCGCAGACCATGCCCGCGCGCACCGCGTACGCGGCGGCGGAGGCGGACGTGTTGCCGGTGGAGGCGCAGATGACCGCCTTCGCGCCCTCCTCCTTGGCCCGCGTGATGGCCATGGTCATGCCGCGGTCCTTGAAGGAGCCGGTGGGGTTGGCACCCTCCACCTTGAGGTGGACCTCGCAGCCGGTGCGCTCGGAGAGCACCTGCGCGGGGACGAGGGGCGTACCGCCCTCGCGGAGCGACACGACCGGCGTGGTGTCGGATACCGGCAGCCGCTCCCGGTACTCCTCGATGATTCCGCGCCACTGGTGGGTCATTGCTGGTTACTCTCCTTCAACCCGCATGATGCTGGCGACACCACGCACGGTGTCGAGCTTGCGCAACGCCTCGACGACGCCGCCCAGGGCGGCGTCGGACGCGCGGTGCGTGACGACGACGAGGGACGCCTCGCCGTCCTTCCCCTGCTGGCGAACCGTATCGATCGACACGCCGTGCTCGGCGAACACGGTGGCAACCTGGGCGAGAACTCCCGGTTTGTCCGCCACGTCGAGGCTGATGTGGTACCGCGTGACGACCTCGCCCATGCCCGAGACGGGCAGCGCGGCGTAGGCGGACTCGCCGGGTCCGGTGGCGCCGTTGAGCCGGTTGCGGCAGACGGCGACGAGGTCGCCCAGCACGGCGGAGGCGGTGGGGGCGCCGCCGGCACCGGGGCCGTAGAACATCAGCTGGCCGGAGGCGTCGGACTCGACGAACACGGCGTTGTACGCGCCGCGCACGGAGGCCAGCGGGTGGGACAGCGGGATCATCGCGGGGTGCACGCGCGCGGTGACGGACGCGCCGTCCGCGGCCCGCTCGCAGATGGCGAGCAGCTTGATGGTGCAGCCCATCTCCCTCGCCGAGGCGAAGTCGGCGGAGGTGACCTCGGCCATGCCCTCGCGGTAGACGTCGTCGAGACGCACCCGCGTGTGGAAGGCGATCCCGGCGAGGATGGCGGCCTTGGCGGCGGCGTCGAAACCTTCGACGTCGGCGGTGGGGTCGGCCTCGGCGTACCCGAGCGCGGTGGCCTCGTCGAGGGCCTCCTGGTACCCCGCCCCCGTGGTGTCCATCTTGTCGAGGATGAAGTTGGTGGTGCCGTTGACGATGCCGAGCACCCGGTTGACCTTGTCGCCGGCGAGGGACTCGCGCAGCGGCCGGATCAGCGGGATCGCGCCGGCGACGGCGGCCTCGTAGTAGAGGTCCGCGTCATGGTCCTCGGCGGAGGCGTGGAGGGCGGCGCCGTCCTGGGCGAGCAGCGCCTTGTTGGCGGAGACGACGGAGGCGCCGTGCTCGAAGGCGGTGGTGATGAGCGTACGGGCGGGCTCGATCCCCCCGATGACCTCCACCACCACGTCGATGTCGCCGCGTTTGACGAGGGCGGTCGCGTCGGTGGTGACGAGGGCGGGGTCGATGCCGTCCCGGACTTTGGAGGGCCGGCGGACCGCCACGCCTGCCAGCTCCACGGGGGCGCCGATCCGGGCGGCGAGGTCGTCGGCGTGCGTCGTCATGATGCGCGCCACCTCTGAGCCGACCACTCCACAGCCCAGCAGCGCCACCTTCAGCGGACGCGTACGCATCATCCGACCTCGTTTCCTCATACCGTCTACGGTTGCTCCAGTCTCACTCACCGGACGGGACTTTCTATCCCATGTCCGGATCGTGAGACATCTATTTCATTTGTACGGGGGCGGAAGACAGGAGATCTTCCGCCCCGTGTCGTCCGGGCGGATCACCCGACGCTCCAGGTGGATTCACCCGACGCTTTCCAGGTGGATCACCCGACGTCGAGGCGCAGCAGGTCCTCCTCCGTCTCCCGCCGGACGATGACGCGGGACTCGCCGTCGTTGACCGCCACGACGGGCGGCCGCAGCACGTGGTTGTAGTTGCTGGCCATCGACCGGCAGTACGCACCCGTCGCCGGTACGGCGATCAGGTCACCCGGTGCCAGGTCGGCCGGCAGGAACGCGTCCTTCACGACGATGTCCCCACTCTCGCAGTGCTTGCCGACGACGCGGGCGAGCATCGGCTCCGCGTCGGAGGTGCGGGAGACCAGGGCGACGCTGTACTCGGCGTCGTACAGCGCGGTACGGATGTTGTCGGACATGCCGCCGTCGACGGAGACGTACGTCCGCAGTCCGTCGAGGGGCTTGATGGTGCCGACCTCGTACAGCGTGAAGGCGGTGGGACCGACGATGGCCCGCCCGGGTTCGACGGAGATACGGGGCGTGCGCAGCCTGGCGGCCTCGCACTCACGGGTGACGATCTCGGTGAGCGCCTTGGCGATCTCGTGGGGCTCGCTGGGGTCGTCGTCGCTCGTGTACGCGATGCCGAGCCCGCCACCGAGGTCGATCTCCGGCAGCTCGACCCCGTGCTCGTCGCGGATGTCCTTCAGCAGCCCGACGACCCGGTGGGCGGCGACCTCGAAGCCGGACATGTCGAAGATCTGGGACCCGATGTGGCTGTGGATCCCGATCACCTCGATCCCGTCCAGCTGCAGCGCACGCCGTACGGCCTCGGCGGCCTGCCCGCCCGCGAGCGGAATGCCGAACTTCTGGTCCTCGTGGGCGGTGGCGATGAACTCGTGCGTGTGCGCCTCCACTCCGACGGTGACACGGATCTGCACGCGCTGCCGGATGCCGAGCGACTGGGCGATGTGGGCGACGCGGACGATCTCCTGGAAGGAGTCGAGAACGATCCGCCCGACACCGGCCTCGACGGCCCGCTGGATCTCCTCCGACGACTTGTTGTTGCCGTGGAAGGCGATGCGGTCGGCGGGCATGCCGGCCGAGAGGGCGGTGGCGAGTTCGCCGCCGGAACAGACGTCGAGGTTGAGCCCTTCCTCGTGCAGCCAGCGGACCACGGCCCGGGACAGGAACGCCTTGCCGGCGTAGAAGACGTCGGCGTCGGCCCCGAAGGCACCGCGCCACGCCCGTGCCCGGGCGCGGAAGTCGGCCTCGTCGACGATGTAGGCGGGGGTGCCGTGCTGTTCGGCGAGGCTCTTCACGTCGACGCCGCCGACGGTGACGACGCCGCCCTGGTCACGACCGACGGTCTGGGCCCACACCTTCGGGTCGAGGGCGTTGAGGTCGGCGGGCGGGGCGGAGTAGTGCCCCTCGGGATACACATCGGCGTGACGGGGCCCGGCGGGGTGTGCGGAACGACTCATGGCTCTTCGTGGACTCTCTGTGCGTCTCTTTGCGTCTCTGTGCGCTGTCTCACAGGTGATCAGGTGCGTCGATGCCGAGCAGGGTCAGGCCACCGGCCAGCACCGTCCCGGCGGCTTCGGCAACAGCGAGCCGGGCACGGTGGGCGGCCGAGGGTTTCTCCTCGCCGCGCGGAAGGACGGTGAGGAGAAAGGGAAGGACGGCATCGGCGACGGTGACGAGGTGCCGGGCGAGACGGTCCGGGGCGCGGTGCGCGGCGGCCGCGGCGAGGATTCGGGGGTGGTCGGCGAGGACGCCCGTCAGGTCTTCCGGTACGTCGCCGGGTTCGGCGTGGAAACCGAGGTCGGCGGCGTTGCGGCCGACGGCCCGGGTGCGGGCGTGGGCGTAGCGGACACGGAAGAGCGGGTTGCTCTCGCGCTGGACGAGGTGCTCGTCGCTGATCCGGGGCCGGTCGTGGGCGGCTGGGTGGAGGAGGGCCCAGCGGGCGGCGTCACGGCCGAGGGGGGTCGGGTCGGCGGGGGCGGGGACGGGACGCACATCGATTTCGAGGGGGGCCGGGGACCCCACCGGGGGCTCGAGCGGGCGCTCGGCGGGGATTGCGGCCTGGCGGTCCGGGATGGCGTACGCGTCGACGTGGACGCCGAGACCCATCTCCCACTCCGGCTCGGGGCGGGCGGGGCGGGCCTCACAGGTGACGCGGACGAGTGCGCCCTGGGCGCGCAGGAGGCGTGCGGTGGCGTCGGCGACGACGAGCGCCCGGACCTCGTGGGCGGCGTGCAGTCGATGGAGCCGCCCGGTGAGCGCGTCGCCGTGCCCGTACTTCTGCCCCTTCCGCAGGATCTCGTCGACGTGGGCGGCGGAAGCGGTGCCGCGGAGGCGGATGTTCAGGAAGCCGGGGCCGGTGATGACGACGTCGGCGATGGGGCTGGTGGTGCTGAGGTGGTCGACGCCGTGGGTGGTGGCGTCGGTGGTGCCGTCGTCCGTGGCTTCGGTGGCGTCGGTGGCGTCGTCACTGAGCAGATGGCCTCGGAGGATCTCGGCGACGTACCGGGGAGTCCGCTCGGCCGACCGCGCCAGCTGAAGGGCGATGTTGGTGGCGTAGTCCCCACAGCCCCCGGGCCCCGGCACCGTCACCACGGCCCGCTCCGGAACGGTCACGCTCAGCTCCCCCACGTCCACAGCCCGACGCACCGCGCGCAGCACGGTACGGGAGAGCTCGACGGGGGTCACGGGGCCAGCGTAGGGGAGGAGGGGGGTGGGTGGGCGAGCTGATTTGAGTGGGGTCCGGGATGTGGACGGTGGGGACGGAGAGCGCGGGCGGGGAACGCGGACAGGGTGAGGGCGAGGTGGGCGCGGGGCAGGCCGGGAGGTGATGTGACAGGACTGGTCGGACGGGCAGTAGTTCCTGCCGGTGTAGCCGCCGGTGTCAGCCGCCGGCAGGCACAGAACCCCACCGAGCCTTCGCCGGTGCCGGTGCCGGTGCCGGTGCCGACACGGTTGCCGATTCCAGTTGCCGCCGACGGTGATGGCGACAAGATCGATCAGCCGCCGGCCCGCCCGGCCCTCTCGGCAGGCTCGGCCTCTCCGGCGGTCCCGAGAATGCCGTCGAACGCGGACTCCTCCGTATGCCCCTCCGTAGACCCGTCCGCGACACCCCTACCCCTCCCCTCCGCGATCAACTGCCGTACGAGACGCACGAGTTCGGCAGGATCGAAGGGCTTGGCGAGGAATGCGTCGACACCGGAGTCGAGCCCGGTCTCGACCTCGTACTGCGTGCACGCGCTGACGATGGCGATTGGCAGATGGCGTGTGCGCGGATCGGAACGCAGCCGGGCCGCTGCCCTGAGCCCGTCGAGGCGAGGCATGACGACATCGAGGGTGATCACATCGGGCCGAACCTGATGAACGACATCCAGACACTCGGCACCATCGGCCGCGGTCACCACCTCGAAACCCTCCAGTTCGAGATTGACCCTGATCAGCTGCCGGATGACCTTGTTGTCGTCCACAACAAGCACCCGGCCAGACGCGCCTGACACAACTCGAGAGTAGGTCGGGACCGGCCACCGCGTCCGGGTTTTCCCCACTTCCACCCCGTGTTCCACCCCGTGCGGGCAACCCTCCTCCACGCCAGCCCCACGTCCACCCTGCGCCCTCCCCCGCGTAGGGCCCACGTCCACCCCGCGCGGGCGCCCCTCCTCCACGTCGACCCCTACTCCCCCTCAGAGCGAGCGACTCTCTCCACGCCGAGCCCCAGCAACCGCCCCACGAGCGACGACGTGGCCTCGCCCGACCCCACAAAACCCGTTCCTGAACACCCTGACGGAGCTGGTAGTGTTCTACCCGTCGCCGCGAGCAAGCGCTCAGCCGCCGACACGCCCCCGTAGCTCAGGGGATAGAGCAACGGCCTCCGGAGCCGTGTGCGCAGGTTCGAATCCTGCCGGGGGCACAGAAGCCGGAACAGCGTGATCATCCCGCTGACCTGCTGAAGTGCCAGACATCAAGAGCCGGACCCAGTCTCACTGGGTCCGGCTCCTTGTCGTTGCTACGCGCTGATCGCGATAGACCTGCGATAGATGCCTGACGCCATCAGGTGCGCAGCGTTCGGCGGGAGGTCGCCTTACTGAGGCTTCTACTCATCGAGGCCCGCTCCTTCACCGAACCAGATTCGGTCTCCCTGGCTAGTAGCCTGGGCGGCGGCACTTTTGTCAGGCATGACCGGAAATACAGCTTTGGGCACGACGCATGGGCGATGGTGTCTGCTGTGACGGATGCAGCCGATAGCGAGTCTTCCCCTAGTGGTTCAGCGGCACCGAGGAAGCATGCCGTATGGAAGTGGCTCGCCGGCGTGGTAGCTGCGGTGATCAGCGGCGTTCTCGTGGCCTGGCTGAGCGGATTGCTCAACGATGACGGACCGTCGAACCCTCCAAGCCCCACCAGCAAGCGGTACATCCTGCCTTTCGCCGAGAACGGGAACCTCCAACCCAAGTACAGGGCTGCGCGCAAGGTGCAGACCGGTGAATGCCCGACCAACTCCGTTTTCTCCGCCGATCCAGAGGCGCTGAGATGCGTCACTGCTGGCGAGCTCTTCGATCCCTGCTGGTCGCATGCACTCACCGTTGCTTGCCTCCGCTCCCCATGGGACCCGGAGGTGACCGTGATCAGCAAGGTGACGGCGCACGCCCCGCCGAGCAGCGAAAAACCGAAGCCCGAGCCGTGGGCTTTGGAGATCAAAACGCCGAAGGGCGGGGTCACGCTTCGCTGCAGCTTCGCCGGCGGAGCAACGTCCACCGTGGCCAACCAACGAGTCAACTGGCGCTGCCAGAAGGGAACAGGTCCCCTGATCGGCAGCGCGGCGGGCGAGCCGGATCGATCCACCAAGCCCTGGACGATCCTCTATAAAGAGGACGACGACGCCGAGGTTCGCCAGGCCGACATCCTGACCGTCTGGTATTAGAGTGTGCCTCTTTGATCGGTTGGTGACCTGATTGGATCCATACATCCGATTCGTGATCACTGATGTGATGTGGGACCGGATTGCGCTGCGGATAGCGGCCGATCCGTGGACCGCGGTGAGCCGACTACCACCGCGCACTCGCAGCCATCGCATGGAAGTACCCGCACCTGCCCGCTCTGGCGTCACTCACCTCCAGGCCAGTCGAGTTCCTGTTCGATCTTCTTATTCATGAGCTCCTCTTGGCCGTAGATGCACCCCTCGTAGACACGGTGGATCACCTCGGGCGAGTTGCGGACCCGACTGGCGACCTCGGCCACGGGGACGCCGGCATTCAGCCACCTCGTGACGCAGGTGTGGCGCAGGATGCGTGGCCGCCGAGGCCGCCCGCCGCCTCACCCTCAGCGTGCGCGCGCTGACCTACCGGCTGGAGCGCATCCACAAACTCACCGGTGCCAACCCCGCCGATCCGGCCCACCGTTACATGCTCCAGACGGCGGTCATCGGCGCGCGACTGCTGGACTGGCCCGCCAAGGACCTCTGACGTCGTCGCTGTCCGACATGAGCAGTCCGACATGAGCAGTCCGACATGATGGGCGTGCCCGTCTCGGCGTACCGCTTCAGCCGTTCATCAGCCGGCCCCTGTTTCAGGTCGCCTGCCCTACGCCCCAGCCTGCCTCGATGCGTCCGGGCGGGGCACCAGCACCGCGGCGACCACCGTGCGGGACGAGGTCATGACATCGGCCACGAAACGCAGGCGCCCGAGGTCGAGTCGGCGCAGTGCCGGACCGTGGTCGGCGGCGACGACGAGACAGGCCGCGAGCAGAAGAAGTCGCCACAGGGCCATCACCGGGCGGCGCACTGCGCGGGGCAGCTCTGCGAGAGAGGCGTGCAGTCGCTCGCAGTGGAACGGGACGTGACGCTGCTCGTCGGACAGGATCCGCCCTGCCACGTCCGCGGTGAGCGAGTCGTCGGTGCCGTCGCGCAGCGCCCGGTAGTAACGCAGCGCCACCACTTCCGCGATCATCAGCACCAGCAGTTCCATGCGTAGGCCCATGAGACGCCGCAGCCGTACGAAGACCGTGTCGCTCCAGTGGCCGGACAACGTCGGCATGCCCCCGGCGGCCAGCAGCCGGGCAAGGAGACGTGCGTGGTTCTGCTCCTCGGCTATGAAGAGCCGGACCGCCTGCGCGTAGTCGGCATCGCCGGCCTGGTCCGCTTTGCCGACGAGGTTGGCGCCGTCGCCGTCCTCGCCGACCTGGAAGCGCTGGATGCTGGCCCACACCGCCGGATGCAGTGTCGCGCTTCGCCCCCAGTCCGGATCACCCTGGGCGCGTCTGCGCTCGCGCTCGTCCTCGAACCGCGTTGTCCACTTGGCGAAGTCGCCCGTATGCACTCGGTCTCCCCTCTTCCGGGGCACGGCCACCGTGCCCCGGTGAGGGACGACGCAGACGGACACCGAACCGTTCCACTGCTGTCCACCGCGGGCGGTCGCCCGGTCACCGAGGACGGGGTGCACAGGTACCGCATAACATCTCCGTGATGAACAGCCGGACGGAGCAGCGCGGGGCGCGGGGGGCGTTCCTCGCGTTGCTCTGGGGTGTGCTGGGTGTGCTGGGTGTGATGGGTGTGCTGCTCGGCTCGCTGGTGGTGTGCGCGGACGCGGGGCACCGGGAACAGGCGGAGCAACAGGCACGGCAACAGACGCAGACGCAGACGCAGGCGCAAGAACAGCGACGGGCTTCCGGCGGCTCGGCTTCGGCAGCCGCGATCGGCACGCAGGTGTCGGCGGGGCGCGGCAGCGTCGACCAGCGCGCAGGGGATCAGCCCCGCGCCCAGGGCGCCCACCGCGTCGTAGCCGCGGAGCACCCGCACGACTGTCCCGCGGGCACTCCGTGCTGGACCCGGTCCCAGCACGCAGCCCTGCATCCCGTACGGACGACGCTCCCCGGCACCGTCCAGGCGCTGTCGGCCCTCCTCCCCCGGCTGCCGCGCCCTGCCGCCGCGGAAGGGCGGGTCTGGCCCGGCCCTCCGCCCAGCCGGGGCGCTCCCGATCTGCACGTCCTTCAGGTGCAGCGGACGTAGGCGGACTCCCGCTCACCCACGCGGGCCCTCGTCACCCCTGCACCCACGTACCGCCGCGTCATCGCACCGCGCGGCGGGGAGAAGGACGTACCCATGAGCAAGACCAGCAAGAAGGCGGCCTCTTCGGCCCGCAAGGAGCGGATAGAGGAGATGCGCCGGGCCGAGCGAGCCCGCGAGCGGCGCAACCGGATCCTCACCATCGGTCTCAGTACGGTGATCGTCGCCGGGCTCGTCGGCTGGGGCGCATACGCGCTCAACAGCGCCAACGAGAAGGAGGAGCAGCAGGCCGCCGCGGCGAAGGAGCCGGTGCGCGGCGAGAAGACGTGGGAGGCCAAGAAGCTCGGCCGCAACCATGTGACCAGCACCGTCTCGTACCCGATGAAGCCGCCCGTCGGCGGTGATCACCACCAGGCGTGGATGACCTGCGACGGCACCGTCTACACCAAGGCCGTCGCGCACGAGAACGCCGTCCACTCGCTCGAACACGGGGCGGTGTGGATCACGTACAACGACAAGGCGTCTGACGCCGACGTGAAGAAGCTCGCCGACAAGGTGGGCAGTACGCCGTACACGCTGATGAGCCCCGAAAAGGACCAGGCCGGGGCGGTCATGCTCTCGGCCTGGGGCCGTCAGCTCACGGTCTTCAGCGCGTCCGACCCCAGGGTTCAAAAGTTCCTCGGCAAGTACGTCCAGGGCGCGCAGACCCCGGAGCCAGGTGCCCCCTGCTCGGGTGGGCTGAAGGCGACCTGAGCGGGCGGACGCGGGAGGAGTGGGCCGGTCGTCCTATGGTCTCGGGCCCGGCCCGGCCCGCTCCTCGACTCACCCCCGGCGCCGTCCATGCCGTTCACGCCGTCCATGCCGTTCACGCCGTCCATGACCTGATGGCAGCACAGCCCGGGTGGTCCGGTGTCGGGCCGGGCACGGGTTGGTTGCGGCACGGTCTTTTCGGCTCGATGGCGCGGGTGAATCGGCAGCATCACGACGTATGGACAGAGACCGGTACGTCGACTCCCTGCGCGCCTGGGCGATCGTGCTCGTGGTGTTCGGGCACTGGCTGATCACCGGCCTGGTGCACGGATCCGACGGGGAGATCGACGCGCCGGAGTTGCTCGCGGTCGTGCCCTGGACCCAGTGGCTGACCCTGGTGTTCCAGATCATGCCGCTGTTCTTCCTGGCCGGTGGCCACGGAGCGGCCGGCTCCTGGGAGCGGGAGCGGGCGTCGGGCGGTACGGCCACGGGGTGGGTGCGGCGACGGTCGGTGCGGCTGCTGCTTCCGGCGGGTGCGTACAGCGGGCTCGTACTGCTCGCCGTGGGCATCGCGGCGGGCGTGGGCGTGGATCCGTACACCCTGTCGCTCGTCGGGTGGGCCATGGCCATGCAGTTCTGGTTTCTGCCGGTGTATCTCGTGCTCGGCGCGCTGACGCCCGTGCTGCACACGGCACATCGGCGTTGGGGGCCGCGCGTTCCGGTCGTGATGGGCGCGGTCGCGCTGGTCACCGATGCCGTCGTGGTCGCGGGGGGCCTGTCGTACGTCGGGCCGCTCAACTACGTGCTCGTGTGGGGCGTCGCCTACCAGCTGGGGTTCTGCTGGCGGGACGGGTTGCTGGGCAGGGGCCGGGCGGTGCCCGCCCTGCTGGCCTCGGGCGGCGGGCTGGCCTTCGCGCTGCTGGTCGGCCCCGGCCCCTTCCCCGTCAGTCTGATCCTGGTGAGGGGGCAGCAGCCCGGCAACACCGATCCGCCCTCGGCGGCGATGCTTGCGTGGGCGGTGGCGCAGGTCGGGGCGTGTCTGCTGGTGGCGCCCGCGGTGCGGCGGGGGCTGGCGCGGGAGCGGGTGTGGCGGCCGGTGCGCTCGGTGGCCGGCGCCAGCATGACCCTGTATCTGTGGCACATGCTGCCGGTGTTGGTGATCGCCGGCGCGTTCTACCTGACCGGCCTCGCGCCCGAGCCGGCGTACGGGTCCGCGGCGTGGTGGGGGCTGCGGGTGCCGTGGCTGCTGGTGCTCGGGGCCGTCATGGCCGGGGTGCTGTCGGCGCTGCGGCCGTTGGAACGGGGGCTGTCGGCCGCGTACGAACGGGTCCGTCCGGACGCCGGTCCGCGCCGGGCCTGGACACTGTGGCTGGGGCTGGTCGCGTGTGTCGCCGTGCTGAGCCGGTTCGCGGTACAGGGGTTCACGCAGGACGGGCGGTTCCCGGTGCTGCCCGCGGTGGGACTCGCCGTCGGTGTGGCGCTGGTGCTGCTGCCCGGACCTCGGCCGGCCCCGGTCCAGCCGGACGGGACTGCCGCCAAGAGCTCCTTGGAGGGGGCCGCCTGACGTCCGGTCGGATGTCAGGCGCGGCGTCCGGTGAGACGTCCGGTGAGGCGTCCAGCAAGGTGTCTGGTCAGCCCGGCCGCCGGGCGCGGTGGGGGCTGTGTGACAAGATACTGCGGCCAAGACCCGCCAGAAAGGGACGAATTACATGTCCAGCGTCGAGCTGACCACGAACTTCGGCCGTATCGTTCTCGAACTTCATGATGCCGAGGCCCCCAAGACCGTCGAGAACTTCCTGACGTACGTCCGTAACGGCCACTACGACGGCACGATCTTCCACCGCGTGATCGACGGCTTCATGGTGCAGGGCGGTGGATTCACCGCGGAGATGGCGCAGAAGCCCACCCTGGCGCCGGTTCCGAACGAGGCCGACAACGGGCTGAAGAACGCCGCGTACACCGTGGCGATGGCGCGCACCAGCGACCCGCACTCGGCGACCGCGCAGTTCTTCGTCAATGTCTCCGACAACGAGTTCCTCAACTACACGGCGAAGACGCCGAGCGGATGGGGTTACACCGTCTTCGCCCGGGTCAGCGAGGGCCAGGACGTCGTGGACAAGATCAAGAACGTGCGCACGGGCAGCAGCCGCGGCCACCAGGACGTGCCCACCCAGCCCGTGATCATCGAGTCCGCCAAGGTTCTCGGCTGACGGGACGACAGCGCGCGACGGGCTGCCGACGCGACCTGCGGCCGCGGGCACGCCGCTGACGCGGTACGCAGGTCGAGCGGTGTGCGCGGGTCAAGCGACGCGCGCCGGGTACGCGGTACGCAGGTCAAGCGGTGCGCGCGGGGCACGTGGGGCACGCGGTAGGCAGGTCGTGCGGTGCGTGGGGCGACCCGGTGCGCGTCACTCGGTGCGCGGGTCAATCCGTGCGCGCGGTGCGCGGGTCATGCGGTTCGTTTGCGGGCCGCGGTCTTCTTCGCCGCCGTCTTCTTCGCGGCCGTCGTCTTCTTCGCCGCCTTCTTCGTCGTGCTGCCGGCCGACGCCGTCTTCTTGGCCCCCTGCGCCGACTTCGCCGTCGTCTTCTTCGCCGCCGCCGTCGTCTTCTTCGCGGCGGTCTTCTTCGCTGTCGACGTCGACTTCTTGCCGCCCGCCTGCTTGGGGGTCGCCCGCGCCGACTTGCGGGCCGGCAGCTGTCTGACCTCCGCGGACTCCTCGGGCGCCGCCTCCTCCCCACGCGCCTCCTTGGCGTCCCGCACGCTCTTCTCCAGGGCGGCCATCAGGTCGAGGACCTTGCCGCCCTTCGCCGGTTCGGGCGCCTCGGGCGGGGCCTCCCCGGCGGCCTTCGCGGCGACGACCTCCTCCAGGGCCTCGCGGTACTCGTCGTGCAGGTCGTCCAGGTCGATCTCACCGAGGGTGTCCATGAGGGCGTCCGCGAGGTCGAGTTCCTTGTCGTTGACGGTGACCTTCGTGTCGGGGGCGAGACCCTCGGGGGCGCGGACCTCGTCCGGCCACAGCAGTCCGTGCAGGGCGATGGCGTCGTCCACGACGCGCAGCATGCCGAGGCGTTCCCGGCCACGGAGGGCGTACTTGGCGATGGCGACCTTCTGGCTGCGCTTGAGTGCCTCGCGCAGCAGGGTGTACGGCTTGGCGGCGGGAGCGCCGCCCGCCGCGAGGTAGTACGCGGCGTCCATCTGGAGCGGGTCGATCCGGTCGGCCGGCACGAAGGCCACGATCTCGATCGTTTTGGCCGTCGGGAGCGGCAGGTGGGACAGGTCCTCGTCGGTGATCGGGATGATCGTGCCGTCCGCGTCCTCGTAGCCCTTGCCGATCTCCGACTGGGTGACCTCGCGGTCGTCCAGTTCGCACACCTTGCGGTAACGGATACGGCCGCCGTCCTCCGTGTGGATCTGGCGGAAGGAGATCGAGTGGCTTTCGGTCGCGTTCACCAGCTTGATCGGGATGCTGACCAGGCCGAACGAGATGGCGCCGTTCCAGATGGATCGCACGTGCAGCACCCTTTCGATCGGTTTGCGATGAGTTACATCCACTTTCAGATAAATGTCTGGGATTCTCATCGTATGACGCCGATCACTGAGGTGGAGGGGCGAAGGCTCGCGCTCAGCAATCTGGAGAAGGTGCTGTATCCCGCGACCGGCTTCACCAAGGGCGAGGTGCTCCACTACTACGCGACCACCGCCGAGGTTCTGCTGCCCCACCTGCGTGACCGGCCGGTGTCCTTCCTGCGCTATCCGGACGGCCCGGAGGGCGAGGTGTTCTTCACCAAGAACATCCCGCCGGGTACGCCCGACTGGGTCACCACCGCCGAGGTGCCCCGCTCCGAGGGGCCGTCCCGGATGGTGCTGGTGCAGGACCTGGCGAGCCTGATGTGGGCGGCGAACCTGGTCACCGAGTTCCACACCCACCAGTGGCTGATCGACGCGCCCGGCGAGGCCGACCGGATCGTGTTCGACCTCGATCCGGGTGCGCCGGCGACGATCGTCGAGTGCTGCGAGGTCGCGCTCTGGCTGCGGGAGCGGCTCGCGGCGGACGGGATCGAGGCGTTCCCTAAGACCGCCGGCTCGAAGGGCCTGCACCTACTGGCGGCGGTCCGGCAGAGCTCGTCCGATCAGGTGTCGGACTACGCCAAGCAGCTGGCGGTGGAGGCGGAGCGGGCGCTTCCCCGGCTCGTCGTCCACCGGATGACGCGGAGCCTCCGGCCGGGGAAGGTGTTCGTCGACTGGAGCCAGAACGCCGCCCGCAAGACCACGGCCACGCCGTACACCCTGCGGGCCCGGGCCGAGCCGCTGGTGTCGGCACCGGTGACCTGGACGGAGGTCGAGGAGTGCGGCACCCCCGCACAGCTGGCCTTCCAGGCCCCGGACATCGCCCCCCGCGTACAGGACCACGGCGACCTGCTGGCCCCCCTCCTCGACGGCGAGCGCGCAGGCTCGCTGCCCTGACACCGCGCCCGTCCGCACTCCGAACCGGCTGGTCACCTTCCACCCCACCCGGCTGGTGACCTTCCACCCCACCTGGTGACCTTCCGCCTGCCAGGTGACCCTTCAGCGTGCCCGGTCACCTTCCAGCGTGCCCGGCGGTTGCCGACGGGGGGAGGCGGCCCGGGGGCGGCTGAGGGGCTGCCCCTCTTCCAGGCCGCCCGCGGTTGCAGACGGGGTCAGCGGGGTGGCGTGCGGGGAGCGGGGCGACGAGGTCGGCGGGGCGGCGGGTGTGCCGACCAGGTCGGTGGGCCGCCCGGCGGTTGCCCGACGAGGTCGGCGCCTGGCAGGTTGCCGACCAGGTCGACGGGATCGCGGGTGTGCCGACCAGTCCGACGGGCCGCCCGGCGGTTGCCGACGAGGCCGACGGGGTCGCGACGGGGTCGACGGGCGGCCTCCCCCACCTTTCCTGCTCGCCCCGCCACCATCCAGCCGCCCCGAGCCTCCCAGCCTGCCCGGCGGCCTCGCCGACGGGGCTGACGGAGTAGCTGCCCGCCTCCTTGCAGTCCGCCCGGCCACCAGCCAGCCCACGCGGTCACCATGCAGCCCGTCCGGCGTTTGAGGACGAGGCCCTTCAGGGCCGAAGCGGGGGTCGGGGGGGGCAGCCCCCGGCAACGACCACCCCATCCGACCCGCACCACAACCCGCACCGCAAAGGACCCGCACCACAAAGAACCCGCACCGCAAAACGGCTCAACCGCCGGAGGCCCACGTGTGGCGGTCTCGCGCCATCGCGTGCAGCGTCTCCACATCCGCCGGCTTGAGGACGCCGCCGGTGCGGGCGAGGCCGTCGAGTTCCGTGGACGTCAGCACCCGGACCTCGCTCGGCGGAGCGGTGACCGAAACGTCCGCGGGGCCGACCAGCGCGAGGACCGGACGGACCTCGGCCGTCAGGGCGTAGGAGGCCCGGTCGGCGTCGGCGCGGACGCGGCGCAGCAGCGGACGCGGTTCGCGGCGGCCCAGCGCGACCATGGGGTCGGCGACCGTGACCCGCTGTTTGTGGGCGTACAGCGTGTGGACGGCGAACAGACCGCCGGGACCGATCACCAGATGGTGGACGCGGTCGCCGCCGGGCAGCGGGATCGAGTGCAGGGCGCGCCAACCCGCCCGGTCCAGCCGGTCCAGGGCCTCCCCCACCGCCTGCTCGGCCGCGAGGGCCCGGCGGCGCGGGTCGGGGCGCAGCCGGTGCGCGGGCCCCGGGTCGCGGTCCAGGGCGATCTGGAGCGCCTCGCCGGGGCGGTTGGGCGCCAGGTCGTCGTCGGGATGGAGGGACAGCCGGGCCAGTTCCGCGGGGGTCGGCACCGGGGGCGGGCCCACGGCCACCGTTCCGGTCAGGAAGGGCCCGAGAACGTCGAGCACATCCTGTCTGCGGTCCTCGCTGAGCAGGTTGATCCGGGCTGCCTCACGGTCGTACCAGGCGATGTTCCTGCCGTCCGTGAGGCAGACGTAGAGCCTCTCCTGACCGTGGTTCCAGGTCGGTACGACGCGCAGTCCGCTCATGCACCATCACCCCTACCCATGGGAACAGGCGGGGTGCTCCCGTCGCAAGAAGCCGGTTACCTTTGAGGAGGGGTTGACCCGGGTAGGTTCTGTCGGCCCATGGGTGTGAGTTGGCGGAGGCTTGGGGAGGCGCCGTTGCGCACGCGCAGGAAGCAAGCCGACGTACCCGCTCCGGACAGTCCGTGGAACGAGATCGTGCCCGGTCTGTGGATGGGCGGGCACGAGTTCGCGAGCCGACCGGGGCAGATCCAGTTCGCCGTCGTAACAGGCGAGTTCGACCTCGTGCAGACCCTGCTGAGACTGCCGGGCCACGGGCCGGACCCGGGCGTCGAGCACCATGTGTGGCCGATTCCCGACGGGCCACTGGACGGCACCCAGCTCGCGGGGGTGATCCGACTCGCGCGGGCCGCGTGCGAGGCGCTGGACCAGGGCCGCAAGGTCCTCGTCCGCTGTTATCACGGCTACAACCGCTCGGGGCTGGTCGTCGCGCACGCCCTGATCCGCCAGGGCCGCTCGGCGGACGAGGCGATACGGCTGATACGGGCCCGCCGCTCGCCCTGGGCGCTGCACAACGAGCTGTTCGTCGAGTACCTGAAGGCGGGACTGCCGACGGCCAGGCTGCTGGAGGAGCTCGCCGAGTAATCGTTTCTTCCCGAGGCGGATCAGCGGGGGCCACCCGGGCGCACGGTTCGGCGACCCCCGCAGGAAGGTTCCGGCCCGGCCGGGCATGCCGCGGGGCGTGTGCCTCACTGACGCTGCCTCAGCGACGGCCTGCGGGGCCGGCCTCCCCGATGGCGCAGCGTGAGGGGCGCCGCGCGATCACCACTCCTAATGTGGCGATAAGTCAGGTTACGACCGCTTCGCCCCTCATGGAGGTACTCCCATGTCCCTGCGTTCCTCCCTCACCCACCGCCTCGCCATAGCGACCGCCGTCGGCACCCTGGCCGTCGCGACCATGGCCGCCCCCGCCATCGCGGACGACGACTGGAACGGCCAAGGAGGCCAGACCAGCGGCAACGACGGCACCTGGAACCAGGGTGGCGGCAACCAGGCCGGCGGCAACCAGAGCGGTGGCAACCAGACCGGCAGCAATCAGGCCGGCGGCAACCAGACCGGCAGCAACCAAGCCGGTAGCAACCAGAGCGGTGGCAACCAAGCCGGCAGCAACCAGAGCGGTGGCAACCAGACCGGCAGCAATCAGGCCGGCGGCAACTGGAACCAGACCGGCAACGACAACGGATACGACAACGGCGGCAACAGCGGCACCGGCACCGGCACCGGCACCGGCAGCAACACCGGCAGCAACACCGGCAGTAACACCAACGAAAACGCCAACAACAGCAACAACACCCAGTCCCTGTACAAGGGCCGGGTCACAGCCAGCACGCTCGCCCTGCGTGCCCGTCCCGACCGTGGCGGCCAGATCATCCGGTACGCCCACAAGGGCGAGATCGTCTCGATCTTCTGCAAGACCGGCGGCGAGACCGTCGACGGCAACCCGCTCTGGTACCTCCTCACGGACGGCACCTGGGCCTGGGGCGCGGCCCGGTACATCGACAACGTCGGGTCCGCGCCACGCTGGTGCTGATGGCGAAGGAAGACAAGCAGCGCCATTTGGGTAGGTTCCGGACATGATCAAGGCCGGAACCACCGTGCGGACAGCGGACCCACCCCTGCCCGCCGTACTCCTCCCCCGGCGTCGCGGCATCGAACTGGCCCTCATCGTCCTCGCCGTGACGCTGTCCGTGTACGGCTACTGCGCGGTCGGTTTCGCCAGGAACGGCACCGTCCCGCCCGGCGCCGCAGGCTACGGCGCCGGGCTCGGCGTGCTCGCGCTGCTCGCGCACTGCGCGGTACGGCTGCGCGCGCCCTGCGCCGACCCGCTGCTGCTGCCGATCGGCGTGCTGCTCAACGGCCTCGGCCTGGTCCTGATCTACCGCCTCGACCTGGAGACGCCCGGCGACCGGGCGGCGCCCACCCAACTGGTGTGGTCCACCCTCGGTGTGGCCCTGTTCATCGTGGTCGTGCTCCTGCTGCGCGACCACCGCGTCCTCCAGCGCTACGCGTACGTCTGCGTGACCGCCGCCCTCGCCCTGCTCACCCTGCCGATCTTCTTCCCGGCGGTGAACGGCGCCCGCATCTGGATCCGGATCGCCGGATTCTCCATCCAGCCGGGCGAGTTCGCGAAGGTGCTGCTCGCGGTGTTCTTCGCCGCGTATCTGGCGGCCAACCGCAACGCGCTGGCGTACGCCGGGCGCCAGATCTGGCGCTTCAGAAGGATCCAGCTGCCGACCGGCCGGGTCCTCGGCCCGATCGTCGCCGTCTGGCTGGTGAGTGTCGGCGTGCTCGTACTGGAACGCGACCTCGGGACCTCGCTGTTGTTCTTCGGCCTGTTCGTCGTCCTGTTGTACGTCGCCACCGGCCGCACCGGCTGGATCGCGGTCGGTCTGCTGCTGGCCTCGCTCGGCGCGGTCGCCGTCAGCTGGCTGGAACCACATGTGCACGTCAGGGTGGAGGACTGGCTGGACCCGTTCGCCTCGATCGAGGCGGGCCAGGGGCCGAACCAGCTCGCACAGTCCCTGTTCGCGTTCGCGGCGGGCGGGGTGACCGGCACCGGCCTCGGACTCGGCCACTCCGTCCTCATCGGCTTCGCCGTGAAGTCGGACTTCATCCTGGCCACGGCGGGCGAGGAACTGGGCCTGACGGGCCTGTCCGCGATCTTCCTGCTGTACGGCCTGCTGGTGGAGCGCGGCTACCGGGCGGGCCTGTGCCTGCGCGACCCCTTCGGCCGGCTGCTCGCGGTCGGGCTGGCGTCGATCGTGGCGCTCCAGGTGTTCGTGATCGCCGGCGGGGTGACCGGCCTGATCCCGCTGACCGGCATGGCGATGCCGTTCCTGGCCCAGGGCGGCTCCTCGGTCGTCACCAACTGGGCGATCGTGGCCCTGCTGATCCGGGTGAGCGACTCGGCCCGCGGCCGTGCCGAGAACGAGGACCCCGAGCGGGTGATCCCTTGATCCGGCACATCCGGCACGCCGCCGTCTTCTGCGCCCTGCTGCTGCTGGCGCTCCTGGTCAACGCCACCCGCGTGCAGGTCTTCCAGGCCCGCCCCTACAACGAGAACGCGGCCAACCGCCGCCTGGACATCGCCCGTTACGGCCAGCCGCGCGGCGACATCCTGGTCGGCGGCAAGCCGGTCACCGGATCCCGGGACACCAAGGAGCAGCTCCGCTACGAACGGACGTACACCGACGGCCCGATGTTCGCGCCCGTGACCGGCTTCGCCTCGCAGGAGTACGGGACGAGTCTCCTGGAGCACACGCAGGACGGTGTCCTGTCCGGCGCGGATCCGATGTTGTCGCCGTTCCCGCTGTGGAACGACGTCACGCGCGCGCGGAACCCGGGGGGCGACGTCGTGACGACCCTCGACCGGGCCGCGCAGCGGGCGGCGTACCGGGGGCTGGCCGGACGCAAGGGCGCGGTGGCGGCGATCGAGCCGTCGAGCGGGCGGATTCTGGCGCTGGTCTCGAGCCCGTCGTACGACCCCGCGGCGCTGTCCGGGAACGACGCGGGAGTGGCCCGGTCCTGGGACCGGCTCAACCGTGACGCGGACAAGCCGATGCTCAACCGGGCGGCGCGGCAGACGTATCCGCCGGGTTCGACCTTCAAGGTGGTCACCGCGGCCGCCGCACTGGACGCGGGTGTGATCACGGACCTCGACGAGCCGACCCGCTCACCGGCCCCCTACACCCTGCCCGGGACGACGACCAGGCTGACGAACGAGTCCGACGGCTGCGTCGACCTCTCGCTGCGGGAGGCCTTCAAGTGGTCGTGCAACACGGTGTTCGCGAAGCTCGGCGTGGATGTGGGCGTGCGGGACATGGCGGCCACCGCGCAGGCCTTCGGCTTCAACACGGGGCTGCGGGTTCCGTTCCCGGTGGCGCGCAGCACCTTCGACACGACGCTGGACAGGGCGCAGCTGGCGCTGTCGTCGATCGGCCAGTACAACACCCGGGCCACGCCGTTGCAGATGGCGATGGTCGCCGGGGCCGTGGCCAACCGGGGGCTGGTGCGGGAGCCGTATCTGGTGGAGCGGACGCTCCGGGCGGGCGGGTCGACGGTGGGGACGGCCGGGTCCCGCACCGTCCGGCAGGCGATGCAACCGTCGACGGCGGCCCGTCTGAAGGAGCTGATGACCCAGGTGGTGACGGAGGGCACCGGCACCAACGCCGCCATCCCGGGCGCCATCGTCGGCGGCAAGACCGGCACCGCCCAGCACGGCCTCCTCAACTCCGGTATGCCGTATGCCTGGTTCGTGTCCTGGGCGCAGGCCGACACCGACCTCGAACCGAAGGTCGCGGTGGCGGTGGTGGTGGAGGACGCGTCGGAGGCCCGGGGGGACATCACGGGCGGCGGGATGGCCGCGCCGATCGCGCGGGCGGTGATGGAGGCGGTGCTGAACCCGTCGTAGGCATCCGCCGGTACCGCCGTCGGCGCTGCCGGACAGGGAGCGGCCCGGGGATCGACTCGTCGCGCGCGGGGTCGGCACGTCGCGCGCGGAAGTCACGCGCAGGGGATTGACGAGCTTGCTGACAGGCAGTCTCATAAGACCCGGACGATGTGACCCCCGGTAACGAGGTGACCCAGCCATGACGACCCTGACGGAAGCCGACGCGCTCGCCGGCCTGCGTGACGCGCTCGGCCTGCTCAAGGACCGGGAGCAGGTGGCCGAGCGGCTGCTCGCCTCTTCCGCCAAGCACTCCTTCGATCCGGACCAGGAGCTCGACTGGGAGGCGCCCTTCGAGGAGGGCAAGTGGTTCTGGCCGCCGGAACTGGTCTCGCTGTACGACACCCCGCTGTGGCGGCGGATGAGCGAGGAGCAGCGGATCCTGCTCTCCCAGCACGAGGCCGCGGCGCTCGCCTCGCTCGGCATCTGGTTCGAGATCATCCTGATGCAACTGCTGGTACGCCACATCTACGACAAGGCGGCGACGAGCGCCCACGTGCGGTACGCGCTCACCGAGATCGAGGACGAGTGCCGGCACTCCAGGATGTTCGCCCGGCTGATCGCGCGGGGCGGCACGCCCTGGTACCCGGTGAGCCGGGCCCATCAGCACCTGGGACGGCTCTTCAAGACCATCTCCACCACCCCGGGTTCCTTCACCGCCACCCTGCTCGGCGAGGAGGTCCTCGACTGGATGCAGCGGCTGACCTTCCCCGACGAGCGGGTCCAGCCCCTGATCCGGGGGGTGACCCGCATCCACGTGGTGGAGGAGGCGCGCCATGTGCGGTACGCCCGCGAGGAGTTGCGCCGCCAGATGGTGACCGCGCCGAGGTGGTCGCAGGGGTTCACCCGCGTCACGTCCGGCGAGTTCGCACGGGTCTTCTCCGTGGCGTTCGTCAATCCCGAGGTCTACACGAATGTGGGCCTGGACCGGCGGGAGGCCCTGGCACAGGTGCGGGCGAGCGACCACCGCCGGGAGATCATGCAGACGGGAGCCAAGCGCCTCACCGACTTCCTGGACGACATCGGGGTGCTGCGGGGCGTGGGGCGGCGGCTGTGGCGGTCGTCCGGGCTGCTGGCCTAGGGGAACCGTCATTTTGGCCAGGTAGTGGCCTGTTCGTCCGGGTAGTGACGCGGCGTCACCGGTTACGCTGCCCGTCATGACCCCCTCCGCCCCCACCCCCGCCTATCGCCGTCTGAGCGTCGAGGAGCGCCGCAGTCAGCTCCTCGACGCCGCGCTGTCCCTCTTCGCCCACCGGGCGCCCGAGGAGGTCTCGCTCGACGACGTGGCGGAGGCGGCCGGGGTCTCGCGGCCCCTGGTGTACCGGTACTTCCCGGGCGGCAAGCAGCAACTCTACGAAGCCGCCCTCAGGTCCGCCGCCGAGGAACTCCGGCAGTGCTTCGACGAGCCCCGCGAGGGCCTCCTCCTCGACCGCCTCGCCCACGCCCTGGACCGCTACCTCACCTTCGTCGACCAGCACGACGCCGGATTCAGCGCCCTGCTCCAGGGCGGCAGCGTCGTCGAGACCTCCCGTACGACCGCCATCGTGGACGGCGTACGAAGGGCAGCGGCCGAGCACATCCTCAGCCATCTGCGGGTCACGGAGCCCGGCTCGCGGCTGCGGATGACCGTCCGGATGTGGATCACCGCGGTGGAGGCGGCCTCGCTCATCTGGCTGGACGAGGACAAGCAGCCGCCCGCCGACGAACTGCGGGACTGGCTGGTGGAACAGTTCGTGGCGGTGCTCTCGGTGACCGCGCGCCGCGACCCGCAGACCTCGGCACTGGTCGAGGACCTGCTGGCGGACGGCTGACCCCGCGCGGAGCGGATGGCTGACACCGGTGCGGGGCGGATGGCTGACACTGGTGCGGTGAAGAGCGAAGACACCCCCTTCGAGGGCGGCCCCATGGACGGCCGGGTCCTGCCCGTCCTGCTGGGTCCGACCGGGCACCCGCCCAAGACGTACCGCATCCCCGTCCCGGACGCCGCCGGCGGCCCGCCCACCGTGCTCGTCTACCAGAGGACCCCGCGCGGCCACAGCAAACGCCTCGGCCTTCCCCAGGGCTGGAAGTACGTGCACGACCCGGAGGGGAAGCAGGACAGCAGGCTGAGGTGGCCCTGGTCGAAACCGGACTCCGGCGGCCCGACCGGAGACCGGGCCTGACGCCACACCAGACGGCACGCCGGGCGGCAAGCGGTGCGACACCGACGGGTGACCGCGTTGCGCCGAACCGCCCACACCCCGCGCGCGAACCTCCGGAACACGTCACATGCTCGCGATGCGGAGCTCCGCGGAAGGGCCGCGTACCGCGCACCGGAGGTGATGGCGTGTCAGAAAGGTTTCTACGTCTGGTATGTATGGCCGCGACGGCGGCGATGGCGGCCGGAACCGTCCTCGCCCCGCTGCCCGCGACAGCCGTACCGGACCCCGCCCGACCCGGCAACCGCTCCCTGCCCGAGCTGCTGACGGACCTTCAGCGCCTTTACCGGGAGGCGGAGAAGGCCACCGAGACGTACAACACCACCGAGGAACAGCTGACGAGGCAGCGCGCCGAGACCGAGCGGCTGGAGAACGCTCTCGCCCTGGCCCGGCTCTCCCTGCACGACAGCCGGGGCGCGGCGGGCCGGCTGGCCCGGCAGCAGTACCAGAGCACCACCGGCCTCTCCCCGTACGTCCGCCTCCTCCTCGCCCGCGATCCCCAGCACGCCCTCGACCAGGGCCATGTGATCGGCCAGTTGGCCCGGGAGCGGTCCGAGACGGTGGGCCGCCTGGTCGGCAGCGAGAAGAAGGCCGACGACCTGGCCCGCCAGGCCCGCAAGGCCCTGGACGACCAACTCACCCTCGCCGCACGGCAGCAGAAGGTCCGCGACGACGTCGGCAAACGCCTCAGGAGCGTCGAGGGGCTCCTGTCCTCCCTCACCCCGCAGCAGCTCACCGCGCTCGCCGAGTTCGAGAAGGACGGTGTCGACAAGGCGCAGGAGAAGCTCATGTCCTCCGGCACCCTCAATGACGACGACAAGCCGTCGGGCAAGGGAGACAGGGCCGTGCGGTACGCCGTAGGGCAGCTCGGGAAGCCGTACGAGTGGGGCGCGGAGGGCCCGAAGTCGTACGACTGCTCGGGCCTGACGTCCGAGGCATGGCGGAGCGCCGGGGTCCCCATCCCGCGCACCAGCCAGGAGCAGTGGGCCCGGCTGCCGAGGATCCCCCTGAACCGACTGCGGCCCGGCGACCTGGTGATCTACTTCCCCGAGGCCACCCACGTGGCGATGTACGTGGGCAAGGGCCAGGTGGTCCAGGCGCCCCGCCCGGGCACCAGGGTCAAGCTCTCCCCCATCGCCTCGAACCCGATCCTGGGCGCCGTACGCCCGGACGACCCGCCGCGACCCAAGGGCGACTAGGGCGGGTGCCGAGTCGTGAGCATGCGGCTCGTGGAGTTCGGCGTCGTGACTACACCTGCGTGGCTGAGCTGGGCTGCCGCCCCAGCCGGGGTGAACTGGTCATCCCGGATGCCGATCAGGTCCGCCCGTACAAGGTGGATGTCGGAGGTCCGGATCCAACCGCGCCCCAACAGCGAAGGCCCCCAGCGGATCAAGGCTGGGGGCCTTCGCCGTCAGGACTCACGTCAACGGCAGCAGTCACTCACGGCCGGGGCCGTCCGTGGGCCGTCCGAGGCCAGCCGACAACGGCCAACAACGACCAATGACCACTGCCGGATCGCTGGTCAGGAGCTTGTCAGGCTCCGGTGACCGAGGCCAGATACGCACCCGTCTTCTCCGGCTCATAGAAGAAGTTCTCGAAGTCCGCAGGATCGTTGAACCCGTTGGCGAACCGGTCGGCGACCGGGGGCAGTTGGCCCGCCGCGCCGATCAGGTTCAGGATGTGCTCCGGCGGCGGAGCCAGCATCGCGTTGGTCCACTTGGTCACATGCTGGGCCGTCTCCCAGTACCGGTCGAAGGTACCGCGCATCCAGGCCTCGTCGAACTCCTTCTCCCCGTGTTCGAGGATGGACGCGAGATACGCGGCGGCGCACTTGGACGCCGAGTTGGAGCCCTGTCCGGTGATCGGGTCGTTGGCGACGACCACGTCGGCGACGCCGAGGACGAGGCCGCCGCCGGGGAGCCGGCCGACCGGGTTGCGGACGGTGGGGGCGTAGCGGCCGGCCAGCACACCACCGGCGTCGGTCAGTTCGACCTTCGTGGTCCGCGCGTACTCCCAGGGAACGAACTTCTCCATGAGTTCCAGGGTCAGGGAGAGGTGCTGCGCCGGGTCCTTGACGCCGTTGAAGACGTCCAGCGGGCCGCCGGGTATGCCCTCCCAGAAGAGGATGTCCGCGCGTCCGGAGGTGGTGAGCGTCGGCATGACGAACAGCTCGCCGACCCCGGGGACCAGATTGCAGCGGACCGCGTCGTAGTCGGGGTGCTCGGGCCGCGGCCCCAGCCCGTGGACGTACGACACCGCCAGGGCCCGCTGCGGCTCGCTGTAGGGAGAGCGCTCCGGGTCCCGGCCGAACATCTGCACCAGCTCGCCCTTACCCGCCGACACCAGCACCAGGTCGTAGGTACGGGCGAAGTAGTCGAGGTCGCCGACCGCCGCGCCGTGGATGACCAGCTGGCCGCCGCGCTGCGCGAACGTCTCCATCCAGCCGGCCATCTTCACCCGCTGGTCGACCGACTGCGCGTAACCGTCGAGCCTGCCCACCCAGTCGATCGCCCGCTGGGTCGGGCCCGGGTCGTGCGAGCCGGGGGCCGCCACCGAGACGCCGAGTCCTTCGATCTTCGGGGCCTGGGACTCCCAGAAGTTCAGCTGGAGATCGCGCTCGTGGTCGAGTGCCGTGTGGAACATGCACTGCGTCGACATGACCCGGCCGGAGCGGATCTCGTCCGCCGTCCGGTTGGACATCAGGGTGACCTCGTACCCCTGCGACTGGAGTCCGAGGGCGAGCTGGAGACCGGACTGGCCGGCTCCGACGACGAGTATCTTCCGCATACGGGTGCTGGCTCCTTACAGGGGACTGCTCTGGACTACTCGGGGGTCTCGTCCAGCGCGTGGCCGACGAGGGACAGAAGGGTCTCGATCACCGAGATCCTGCGCCGAGCATCCATGATCATGACAGGTATGTGCGGGGGGATCGTGAGCGCCTCCCGCACGTCGTCCGGCTCGAACAGCTCGCTGTGGTCGAAGTGGTTGACCGCGACGACGTACGGCACCCCGCAGCTCTCGAAGTAGTCCAGCGCCGGGAAGCAGTCCTTCAGACGGCGGGTGTCGGCCATCACGACCGCGCCGATCGCGCCGCGCACCAGGTCGTCCCACATGAACCAGAACCGCTGCTGGCCGGGCGTGCCGAACAGGTAGAGCACCAGGTCGTCGTCGAGCGTGAGGCGGCCGAAGTCCATGGCCACGGTGGTGGTCAGCTTGTCGGGCGTGGCGGTGAGGTCGTCGTGCTCCTCGCTCGCCTGGGTCATCAACGCCTCGGTCTGCAGGGGCGTGATCTCCGAGACGGCGGTGACCAGGGTGGTCTTGCCGACGCCGAAGCCGCCCGCCACCACGACCTTCGTCGCGATGGGGGCCCGGGTACGGTCCGTCTGCCAGGACCTCAGGTCCTCCTCGGCCTCGACGAACGGGGAGACGACGCTACGAGCGGCGTCAGAGGCGACGGAGTCCACTCAGCACCCTTTCCAGCAGCACACGGTCCGGCCGGCCGGTGCCGTGACCGGTCCCTGTTCCGTACACACGGATCTTTCCCTGGTCCGCGAGGTCGCTCAGCAGCACCCGGACCACACCGAGCGGCATCTTCAGCAACGCCGCGATCTCGGCCACCGTGCGCATCCGGCGGCACAGTTCGACGATGGCCCGCATCTCCGGCATGACCCGGGTGTTGAGGGAGCCGTTCGCCAGTTCCTTGCGCTCCTCGGGCGCTTCGAGCGCCGCTGTGCTTCCTACGAATGTCTCCACGAGAAGGACGTGTCCGAAGCGGGTCCGGCCGCCGGTGAGCGAGTACGGGCGCACCCGGGCGGGCTTGCGGTCCGCGCCGCGCACGGGGAGCCCCTTCGGGGAACTGCTCGGCGTGCCGCTCATCGGGCGCTCCCTGTCGGCGTCGACCCGTTCTCCAGGGTCTGTCGTAGCTCGCTGCGGAGTTCGGGCGTCAGGACATGCCCGGCGCGGCCCACGAACAGTGCCATGTGATACGCCACGACACTCATGTCGCACTCCGCGGAGCCGTGCACACCGAGCAGCGAGCCGTCGCTGATCGACATCACGAACAGGCTGCCCTCGTCCATCGCGACCATGGTGTGTTTCACCGGGCCGGACTCCATCAGCCTGGCGGCGCCGATGGTGAGGCTGCCGATGCCGGAGACGATGGTGGCGAGGTCGGCTGCGGAGCCACGCGGCCCTGAGGGCGTCTCCGTGCGGGTCTCCCGTACCGGGAGACCCGGGGTCCCCTCGCGCGGGTTGGACCGGGCGCGGGGCAGGACGGGGTCGGTGGACAGCAGGAGCAGGCCGTCGGAGGAGACGACCGCCACCGACTGGATGCCCGGCACCTCCTCGACGAGATTGGTCAGCAGAAAGTGAAGATTGCGGGCCTCACGGCTCAGTCCGAAGGTACTGGGCGCGGTCAACTGCTTGCCTCCTCGACGGTGCCCCCCGTGGCTTCATCGGATGGTGCGGTTCCTGCGGTTCCCCCCGCGGGCGCCTGGTGCTGTCCCGTCTCCTCGGCGATCTCCGCCTCGACGTCGCGATAGCCGGCCTCCGCCCCCCGGCGGAAGCCGCCCAGGCGGCGGCGGAGTGCCTCGGCGTCGACGGATCCGCCGCGTGAGCGCGGGGCGGTTGCCGGGGCGGTGATCTTCGGGGTGCGCTTGGGGAGGCCCTTGTCGGTGACGAGCTCCTCCGGCGCGTCCGGGGTGGCCGAGGTATCCGGGGTGGCCGAGGTATCCGGGGTGTCCGGGGCACGGTCGTGGCTCGGTTCGGTCTCGGCTTCGCCTGCGGCGGGCCCGGTTCCGTCCGCACGGTCCGTGCGGAGGCCCTCGGCGGCCGCGAGTGGTCCCGGTCGGGCGTCCTCGTGGTCGGTGAGTGCTGGTTCGAAAACCCCGGGTTCGAATGTCTCGGGTTCGGAGGCCTCGGGTTCGGGGATCTCGGGTTCGGCGGCCTCCGGTTCCGCCTGCGCGGGTATCGGAACCAGAAGCTCCATCGTGGTCTCGGCCGGGGTCTCGGGGACTGCCGAGTGGTCGTCCGGGCCCGTCTCCGAGTGACGTACGGCGTTCTCCGCGAGCGTGACCAGCGGGTCCTCGGCCTTCGAACGACCCCTGAGGACGTTGGAGTTGGCCTCGGCGTTCGCGCCGGGCAGGGAGAAGGTGTGCGTACCGCCGGCGACCGGCGCCGACGACGCCGTCGGGACGGCGGCGGACGGCGCGGGGGCCAGCAGGCCCTTCGGCAGTACGACGACCGCGGCGATCCCGCCCTGCTTCTGCTCGCGCAACTGCACCCGCACCCCGTGCCGGTGAGCGAGCCGGGCCACCACGTACAGCCCGAGCCCGAGCCCCTCCTCGCCGTCCTCCTCGGACGGGTCGGGAGAGCCGTAGGAGTCGTACGAGGTCTCGGGGGTGAAGTCGGCGAGGCGGGCGTTGAGCCGGGCCAGGCGGTCGGCGGTCATGCCGATGCCCTCGTCCTGGACGGAGAGCATGACCTCGCCGCTCTCCAGGAGCCAGCCGGAGACCTCGACGGGCACGTCGGGCGGGGAGAACGAGGTGGCGTTCTCCATGAGTTCGGCCAGCAGGTGGGAGAGGTCGTCAGCGGCGAACCCGGCCAGGTGCGCGTGCGGCGGGAGCGCGGCGATGCGGACCCGTTCGTACCGCTCGATCTCGCTGACCGCGGCGCGTACGACGTCGATCAGCGGTACCGGACCTGCGGTCTGCTGGACGTGTTCGGTGCCGGCGAGGACGAGGAGGTTCTCGCTGTGCCGGCGCATGACCGTGGCGAAGTGGTCGAGCTTGAAGAGCGTGGCCAGCCGGTCCGGGTCCTGCTCGCGTTCCTCCAGGCCCTCGATGACGCCGAGTTGCCGCTCGACCAGGCCCAGGGTGCGCAGCGCGAGGTTCACGAAGGTGGCGGAGATGCTGGTGCGCGTCCGCTCCAACTGGGCGGCGGATTCGGCGAGTTCCGCCTGGAGCTGCTCGCGGGCGTCGGCCATCCGCTGCCGCTGGCCGACCAGGTGCTTGCGGTCGGCCTCGAGGGTGGTGACGCGCTCGGCGAGGGCGGCGGCGTGTGCGTGCAGGGCGTTGACGGAGCGTACGACCTGGGCGAACTCGTCGTCGCGGCCGGTGAAGGCGACGGGTTCCTCGGCGCCGGGGTTCTCCGCCTGGGCGAGTCGGGCGGAGCCGCGGCGCAGCACGGAGAGCGGCTGGGTGAGGGTGCGGGCCATGGCGGTGGCGACGCCGACGGCCAGCAGTATCAGGGCGCCGAGAACGGCGATCCGGATCTCCAGCGCGGTGACGTCGTCGTCGCGCAGCTGGGCGAGTTCCTTGACCCGGCGGTCGTAGAGGGCGGCCTCCGCGCCGCGCATCGCGTCGATCCGGGCGGAGAGCGCGGCGTCGACCTTGCCGGCGCTGGTGTCGAGCTCGTTGTCGGCGAGGGCCGGCTGGTCGGTGAGGGCGGCGAGGTACTTCTCGGCGGAGTTGACCTCGGGGCCGGTGACCGTGGAGTCGTAGCTCGCCTTGGCCGCGGCGGGCGCGGACTCCTGGAAGTCGGCGAGGGCGGCGTCGGAGCGCAGGCGGGCCTGCTGGGCGGCGGCGCTGAGGGCGCCACGCAGCTTGGTGTCGGCGGCCGAGGAGGTGGGCCGCGTGGTCGGCAGGCCGGTGGCGGGGTCGATGACGGACTGTGTCGTCGTCGGCACGTTCAGCGCGGCGAGCAGCAGCCCTCGGGTCGCGGCGGCCTGCTGGACGGCGGAGTCCAGCTCGGCGAGGGCGTAGGCGCCGGAGCCCGCGCGGGGCGGCATCTGGTCGGCCAGCTGCTCGGCGAGGAGGTGCAGGTCGGTGATGGCGGCGGAGTAGGCCTGGTGCGCCTCGAGCGCGCCGCTCTTGCCGGTGAGGGCCGACCTGCGCACGGCGGCGATGGTGTCGAGGTCCTCGCGGACGGCGGCGGGTGTGTCCGTGTCGGCGCGCATCTCCTCGACCTGCCGGTCGACACGGGCGCTCTGCTGCTCGTTGGGCGCCTTGGACTTGGGCCGGCCGGCCGCGATGTACGGGGTGACCTCGTCGCGTTCGTCGGCGAGCGAGTGGGCGAGGGTGAGCGCGTCCTGGGTCTGCTCGGCGAGGGTCACCAGGTCCTGGGAGTCACTGAGCTGCCCGGAGGCGGTGACCAGGGAGGGGACACCGGCTCCGGCGATGGCGGCGGCTACGACGGTGACGGCGAGAATGAGCCGCGTGCGCACGTGTGTGGGGCGGCCCTTGCCGACGGGGGCGGCGACGGCAGCGGCGGAGGGGCTGCCGGGCATGCCGGAGTGAGGGGTTCCAGGCGTGCCGGGGTCGGGCGTGCCGGGTGTCTGCTCCACGCCTTTGCCGGAGGCCGCCTGCTTGCCTGTACGACGAGGCCGCGTCTTCTGCACCGGTGCTCGCATTCCTGACTCGTGAATACCCATGGCCCGGGTGGCGGCCCATCAACCCACCTATCAGGGCCAACTGGTGCATACACCCGGTGCGGTTCCCGACCCTCCCAGTGCCGGTGGGCGGCGGTCGCGCATCACCTGACCCGCCACCCGAAGGAGTGAACATCGGACCGGAGTTGGCGGGCAAGTTTCTCTGGCCCGTGCAGCGATCTTGCGTGGCGGGCCGGTTGGACGTGCACGGCGGGCGGTGGCAATATTCGCCGACACGCCTTCCCGGAGTGAGTCATTCCATCCCAAACCAGACGTCTGACCTGCACGGCTGCGTGAAATCGGGAACCGATGCCAGCCTTTTGCACAGCTTGTGGAGGGCTCGTGCAGACTGGCCGAATGCGTACGGAACTTGTTTCGGAGCCCGGCGACCGGGCCCGCGCCAACGAGGACTTCGCGAGTGTCGCGCTACCGGCCTCCGGTCTGGGCGGTGCGCTCGTGGTCCTGGACGGGGTGACTCCACCGAAGGGTGCGACGGGCTGTCTGCATTCCGTCCCCTGGTTCACCGCGCGACTCGGCGGGGCCCTGACCGAACTGACCGTTTCCTGTCGGGATCTTCCCCTGCCGGAGATCCTCTCCCGGGCGATCCTTCGAACAACCGGGGCCCATCAATCCACTTGTGACCTTTCTCACCCGCGCACCCCACAGGCCACGGTGGTTCTGGCCCGCTGGTCGTCGGAGACGGTCGAGTACCTGATTCTTTCGGACTCGGCACTCCTGCTGGAGTCCCCCGACGGTGCGGTGACCCCGCACCTGGACGACCGTCTGGCACTCCTCCCCCGATCCGCCCTCGCCACGGACGCTTTGATCGACTCCACGATCCGCAACAAGGAGGGCGGCTTCTTCACGGCGGCGGCGGATCCGACGGTGGCGGCGCGCGCGGTGACAGGGGTCGTACCGCGTGCGGACGTCCGCGCCCTGACCGCTCTGACGGACGGCGCGACCCGCTGGGTGGAGAAGTTCCACGAGGGCGACTGGACGGACTGTCTCACCTACGTCCGCAAGGAGGGGGCGCAGGCGTTGGTGGACCGCGTACGGGAGTTGGAGCGGGCGGACGCGCGGGAGCGGACGCACCTGGGCCGCAGCAAGACGCACGACGACGCGACGGTGGTGTACGTGGGGCTCTGAGGAACCGGCCCACCGGACGGGGCCGGCCAGTGCGGGTGCCGACGGTCCCGCGGAACTACTTCTCCATGCCCCGGTTCAACTGGTTGAGCAGTCGCGCCAGTTCCGCGACCTCGCGCGAGTCCCAGTCCTCCAGACGACCGGCGTACCGCGCCCGCCGCGCCTCACGCACCCTGGTCACCCGGTCGTGGCCCTCCTGGGTGAGGGCGACCAGCCAGGCGCGGCCGTCGGCCGGGTCCGGCTCCCTCGCCACCAGGCCGAGTTCCTCCAGCGCGCGCAACTGACGGGACATCGTGGCCTTGCCGACACCGATGTACGCGGCGAGTTCGGTGGCGCGCTGGCGTCCGCACTCGTCCAGGCGCACCAGGAGGCCGTACGCCGCGGACTCCAGGTCCGGGTGGACCTCGCGGGCCATCTCGCCCTGGTTGGCGCGGGCCCGCCGCAGCAGAACGGTCAGTTCGCGTTCCAGCGCGAGGAACGCGGGCTGGTCCACACCGCTCGCGGCAACGCCGGCTTCGACACCGCGTCCGTCGCCGGTTCCGTCTTCGTGCACGTCAGCCCCTGCCTCGGTTTCCCGATCCTGAAAGTTTCCGCCAAGCGCCGTCGTCGCCGCAGCTCCGCCAGTATTTCCCAGGGCCGGACGAACAGCGGTGTTCGACCCCTCCTCTCTCTCGGTCTCTCCCTCGGTGTTCTACGTGCGTAGCTTCTTCATCACTTCGCGCCCCGGACACCGCCGACGGCGAGGGCCGAGGTGCGCGGCGCACACGAGGTGAAGGCCCGGGCCTCCCTCACGGGACCCGGGCCTCCCCTCATCCGACCGCGTCCGTCACGCCGCGGCCGGAACCTCCGGCGCGGCCCCGTTCGTCGCGGGGGACAGCGCCAGCTCCAGGACCTGGCGGACGTCCGTGACGGCGTGGACGTCGAGCTTGTCCAGCACCTCCGCGGGGACGTCGTCCAGGTCGGGCTCGTTGCGCTTCGGGATGACGACAGTGGTGACACCCGCCCGGTGCGCGGCGAGCAGCTTCTGCTTCACCCCGCCGATGGGCAGCACACGGCCGGTCAGCGAGACCTCGCCGGTCATCGCCACGTCCGTACGGACCAGGCGGCCGCTGAGCAGCGACGCCAGCGCCGTCGTCATCGTGACACCGGCGCTCGGGCCGTCCTTCGGCACCGCGCCCGCCGGGAAGTGGATGTGCACGCCCCGGTCCTTCAGGTCCGCGACCGGCAGCTCCAGTTCGGCTCCGTGCGAGCGCAGGAAGCTCAGCGCGATCTGCGCCGACTCCTTCATGACGTCGCCCAGCTGGCCCGTCAGCGTCAGGCCCGCCGCTCCGGTCTCCGGGTCGGCCAGCGACGCCTCGACGAACAGCACGTCACCACCGGCTCCCGTGACCGCGAGCCCCGTCGCCACACCCGGCACGGCGGTCCGCCGCTCCGCCGGGTCCTGGGCGGACTCCGGCACATGGTGCGGCCGGCCGATCAGCGCGCGCAGGTCCTCGTCCGTGACGGTGAACGGCAGTTCCCGCTCGCCCAGTTCGTGCTGGGCCGCGACCTTGCGCAGCAGCCGCGCGACGGAGCGCTCCAGGGTTCGGACCCCGGCCTCGCGGGTGTACTCGCCGGCGAGCTTGCGCAGCGCGCTCTCGTCGAGGGTCACCTCGTCCTTGTTGAGGCCGGCCCGCTCCAGCTGACGGGGCAGCAGGTGGTCACGCGCGATGACGATCTTCTCGTCCTCGGTGTAGCCGTCGAGCCGGACCAACTCCATACGGTCGAGCAGCGCTTCCGGGATGGCTTCCAGCACATTGGCCGTGGCCAGGAAGACGACGTCCGACAGGTCGAGTTCGACCTCGAGGTAGTGGTCCCGGAAGGTGTGGTTCTGCGCCGGGTCGAGAACCTCCAGCAGCGCCGCGGCCGGGTCTCCCCGGAAGTCGGACCCCACCTTGTCGATCTCGTCCAGCAGGACCACCGGGTTCATCGACCCGGCCTCCTTGATCGCGCGCACGATCCGGCCGGGCAGCGCGCCGACGTACGTACGCCGGTGGCCGCGGATCTCCGCCTCGTCCCGGACACCGCCGAGCGCGACCCGGACGAACTTCCGCCCCATGGCGTGCGCGACGGACTCGCCCAGCGAGGTCTTGCCGACACCGGGCGGCCCGACGAGCGCGAGCACGGCACCGCCGCGCCGCCCGCCGATGACACCCAGCCCACGGTCGCTGCGGCGCTTGCGCACCGCCAGGTACTCGGTGATCCGTTCCTTCACGTCCGCCAGCCCGGAGTGCTCGGCGTCCAGCACCGCCTTGGCGCCCTGGATGTCGTACACGTCCTCGGTCCGTTCGTTCCACGGCAGTTCGAGGACGGTGTCGAGCCAGGTCCGGATCCATGAGCCCTCGGGCGACTGGTCGCTCGACCGCTCCAGCTTGTCGACCTCCTTGAGGGCGGCCTCACGGACCTTCTCGGGCAGGTCGGCGGCCTCGACCCGGGTCCGGTAGTCGTCGGACTCCTCGCCCTCCGACTCGCCGTTGAGGTCGCGCAGTTCCTTGCGTACGGCGTCCAGCTGGCGGCGGAGCAGGAACTCCCGCTGCTGCTTGTCGACACCCTCCTGGACGTCCTTGGCGATGGTCTCGGCGACGTCCTGCTCGGCGAGGTGGTCGCGCAGTTGCTGGGTGGCGAGCTTCAGCCGGGCCACCGGGTCGGCGGTCTCCAGGAGCTCCACCTTCTGCTCGGTGGTCAGGAAGGGCGAGTAACCGGAGTTGTCGGCCAGGGCGGACACGTCGTCGATGGCCTGCACCCGGTCCACGACCTGCCAGGCACCACGCTTACGCAGCCACGCCGTGGCCAGCGCCTTGTACTCCTTGACCAGTTCGGTGACGTGACCGGGCAACGGCTCGGGCACGTTCTCGTCGATGCGGACGCCCTCGACCCACAGGGCGGCACCCGGGCCCGTGGTCCCCGCGCCGATCTTCACCCGGCCGCGGCCGCGGATCAGCGCGCCCGGGTCGCCGTCGGCGAGCCGGCCGACCTGCTCGATGGTGCCGAGCACACCGGTACTCGCGTATGTCCCGTCGATGCGCGGCACCAGCAGGACCCGGGGCTTCCCGGGCTCCGAGCGGGCGGCGGCCTCGGCCGCCTCCACCGCGGCGCGCACATCGGCGTCGTTCAGGTCCAGCGGAACCACCATGCCGGGCAGTACGACCTCGCCGTCGAGCGGCAGCACAGGCAGAGTGAGCGGTGTGGACGTCGAAGCCATGATCTCCCCTTCGGCAGTCAAGTTGAGCTATGCCGACTCAATGCATGTGAGCGGTTGAATGTTCCCCACGGAGCGTTCGCTGTGAGCGATCACGTTCGGGGAGGCGGAGCGGCCGTCCCTCGGCCCAACAGCCGGACGGTTCGAAAGATGCCCGTGGGCAGCGGAGAGTTACGGGGCGGTCGTGGCCGGGCGGGCCCGGTGGCGCCGCGTCACCGGCCAGGTGGCCACGCCGATCCCCAGCGATATCAGGTGCCCCCAGTTCGTCATGGGGTCCGTGAACGCGATCAGGTCCAGCACCACCATGCCGCCGAAGGCGGTCAGCAGGGGCCGGCGCAGCCACGGCGTGAGCAGCCCGGCGAGGGCGCCCACACAGGTGGCGACGCCGAAGCTGACGCCGTAGTCGAGGCGGTGCAACGAGCTGTCGGGCAGATGCCCGACCAGGACCCCGAGCCCCACGGCCCCCTCGGTCGCCAGCGTGGCGAGGACGTGCCCGAGCAGAAACACCCCGGCGGTGCGCGCACCGCCGATCCGGCGCTCCAGGGCCGTGAGCACGAGCAGGAGCCCGATCGCGTACGGCGACAGGAGCCCGCCCGCGATCCACAGCGCGCTGGCCAGCAGCACCGCCACGGGCCACTGCACGAGGTGGGCCACATCGGTGCTGGAAGCCTGGTGCAGGGTGTGCACGACCGACGGGGCGGCGTACTCCGTGACCAGCGAGGTGACGGCGAGCACGGTGGCGTACCCGATCGTGAACGGCGTCCGGGTGGGCGTGGGCAGCAGCAGCCAGGGGCGCGGGCGCCGGACTGGCGCGGGGGCGGCCGGTGCGGTGGGGGCGGCGGGCGGGGTCGGCGCGGTGGTCGTGGCACCGGCGTCCACGCTCCGCTGCCGCGGCATCGCCTCCAGCAGTCCCGACACCCCGGGCGGACCGGCGCCGGAGGATGCCCGGGAGGGAGCCTCGTGCGCCACCTCGCACGGCACGTCGCACGGCATGTCACAGGGCACGTCGCACGGCGGAGGAGCCACATTCGCCGTCGCGTCGGCGGCCGTCACGGTCCGGTCCACGGTGAGGCGCTCCTTCCGTTTCCCTCACCCTTCGTCGTCCGGCGCGGCACTGTCTATGACCGGTGCCACGAAAGCCGTGATTCACAGCGACTTCCCAGGAAAACCGCGTGCCCCGCCGCGCACGGGACTGCCAGGATGAGCCGGTGCGCACTCAGAACGACACTCCCGAGGTCCTGGACCGTCGCGAGGGCCCGCACGGCGAGGTCGTGCTGCGACGCCATGGTGGGCTGCTTCAGATCATCGCCAACGGGTGCTTCCTGATGGACACGTCCGACGGCCGTTCGGAGCGACGACTGATCGACGCGGCGCTGGAGGCTCTCGACGGACGGGCCGAGCCGAGTGTGCTGATCGGGGGTCTTGGCGTGGGCTTCTCGCTCGCACACGCCGCCGCCGATCCCCGCTGGGGCCGCATCACGGTGGTCGAGCGCGAGGCCGCCGTGATCGACTGGCATCGCGAGGGGCCGTTGTCCGCTCTCTCCGCCCCCGCCCTCGCCGATCCGCGCACCGACATTCTGAAAACCGATCTGGTCGCATTCGTCAATGAGACATGCGCCACATTCGACGCCCTGTGCCTCGACATCGACAACGGGCCCGACTGGACGGTGACTGAGGGCAACCACGGCCTCTACTCACCAGCCGGACTCTCCTGCTGCGCAAGGGTGTTGAGGCCGGGAGGGGTGCTGGCGGTATGGTCCGCCCGACCCTCGCCGGAATTCGAGGGAACCTTGCGGAATGCCGGGTTCCAGCAGGTGCGTACCGAAGAGATCCCGGTTGCCCGGGGCGTTCCGGACGTCGTACATCTCGCCGTCCGACCTGGATAGCAAAGGCGCGGTAACTCCCCGTACTCTGCTTCCCTGACGCCGATCATTCAAGCGTCAAGCGCAGTCATGCGCAGACAAGGGATCACCCCACTGGTTCCGGAATTGCACACCTCAGGGGCGGGCGATGGAGCAGACACACACCTCCCACAACGGCACGGCGGCAACCCAGGGCGCGCAGCGCCGGGTTCTGGTCGTCGAGGACGATCCGACGATCGTGGACGCCATCGCGACCCGCCTGCGCGCCGAGGGATTCCTCGTGCAAACGGCGGTGGACGGTCCGTCCGCCGTGGACACGGCCGAGGCCTGGCAGCCCGATCTGCTGATCCTCGACATCATGCTGCCCGGCTTCGACGGCCTGGAGGTCTGCCGACGCGTGCAGGCCGCCCGCCCGGTGCCGGTGATGATGCTCACCGCGCGGGACGACGAGACCGACATGCTGGTCGGGCTCGGAGTCGGCGCCGACGACTACATGACCAAGCCGTTCTCGATGCGCGAGCTGGCGGCGCGGGTGCACGTGCTGCTGCGCCGGGTCGAGCGGGCCGCGCTGGCCGCCGCCACTCCGCGCAGCGGCATCCTGCGGCTCGGCGAGCTGGAGATCGACCACGCGCAGCGCCGGGTACGGGTGCGCTCCGAGGACGTCCATCTGACGCCGACGGAGTTCGACCTGCTGGTCTGCCTGGCGAACACCCCGCGCGCGGTGCTCTCCCGCGAGCAGCTGCTGGCCGAGGTCTGGGACTGGGCGGACGCCTCCGGCACCCGTACGGTCGACAGCCACATCAAGGCGCTGCGCCGGAAGATCGGCGCCGAGCGGATCCGCACGGTGCACGGTGTGGGCTACGCCCTGGAGACGCCGACGCCATGAGCGAGGGTTCGGCCGGACGGAGAGGCCCCGGGGAATCCTGGGGCGGCGTACGCCCGTTCTCGATCAAGACCAAACTGGGCGCGCTGGTCGTCACGTCGGTGCTGATCACCACCGGCCTGTCGATGATCGCGGTGCAGACCAAGACGGAGCTGCGCTTCATCACGGTCTTCTCGATGATCGCCACACTGCTCATTACGCAGTTCGTGGCGCATTCGCTCACCGCACCGCTGGACGAGATGAACGCGGTGGCCCGCTCCATCTCGCACGGCGACTACACCCGCCGGGTGCGGGAGAACCGCCGCGACGAGCTGGGCGACCTGGCCGAGACGATCAACCGCATGGCGGACGAGCTGGAGGCCCAGGAGCGGCAGCGCAAGGAGCTCGTGGCGAATGTCTCGCACGAGCTGCGCACGCCGATCGCGGGCCTGCGGGCGGTCCTGGAGAACATCGTCGACGGTGTGACCCAGGCCGACCCG
The DNA here is from genome assembly GCF_045041235.1 of Streptomyces sp. NBC_00076. Lineage (NCBI taxonomy): Bacteria > Bacillati > Actinomycetota > Actinomycetes > Kitasatosporales > Streptomycetaceae > Streptomyces > Streptomyces sp. NBC_00076. The sequence goes on along the minus strand of NZ_CP108242.1, from coordinate 7,059,364 downwards.
GAGACCATGCGGACGGCCCTGAAACAGACCGAGCGGCTCGGCCGGCTGGTCGAGACGCTGCTGGACCTGTCCAGGCTGGACAACGGGGTCGTACCGCTGCGGAAGCGGCGTTTCGAGGTGTGGCCGTACCTGTCGGGCGTGCTGAAGGAGGCCAACATGGTCGCCTCGGCGCGCGCCGGCATCGCCTCCGGCTCCGGCAGCCACACCCGTACGGACGTCCATCTGCACCTGGACGTGTCCCCGCCGGAGCTGACCGCGCACGCGGACCCGGAGCGGATCCACCAGGTTGTGGCGAATCTCATCGACAACGCGGTCAAGCACAGTCCGCCGCACGGCCGGGTCACCGTGAAGGCGCGGCGCGGGGCCCGGTCCGAGTCCCTGGAGCTGGAGGTGCTCGACGAGGGCCCCGGCATTCCGAGGTCGGAGTGGCACCGGGTCTTCGAGCGGTTCAACCGCGGCAGTGTCAACCGGCCGCACGGGCCCGGCAGCGACGGCGGTACGGGCCTCGGTCTGGCGATCGCCCGCTGGGCTGTGGATCTGCACGGCGGCCGGATCGGAGTGGCCGAATCCGAGCGCGGCTGCCGGATCCTTGTCACCCTTCCAGGTCTTCCCTCTTTGCCAAGTTGACGTAAAGTTCGAAGCGGAGCCACAAGATCCACCGGCGTCCGCCACGGCGGACACGTGTGATCAGGCACAGGCCCGCGCGTATGGCGCGCCGAGGCCCGGCCGACTCATCCCTCGCGCAGCAGAACCACAGTTGTTTCCCGCCATTTCCGGCCCCGAAACCCGCTCTTTGATGTGACTTACACGACGATGAACGGGCCCGGCCTGACCTTCCCGGTCAAGGGGGCGTAGCCTTTATTCCCGCTGTCCATCACCTTGTGAAGCGGAAGAGGGCGGTTGCCGCCGTGTCGCCACAGTCCCCCAGTAACTCGAGCATCTCGACCGACACCGACCAAGCGGGGAAGAACCCCGCGGCCGCGTTCGGACCCAATGAGTGGCTCGTCGACGAGATCTATCAGCAGTACCTCCAGGACCCGAACTCGGTAGACCGTGCCTGGTGGGACTTCTTCGCCGACTACAAGCCGGGTGCGGCCGCCGCCTCGGCTCCGGCGGGTACTGCGGCCGCGGGGGCCGCAGGGACCACCACCCCGGCTCCGGCCCCATCCACGCCTACCGCCCCGCCGGCCCAGGCCCAGGCGCCCGTACCGGCGCCGGCTGCCGCTCCGGCACCCGCCGCGAAGCCCGCCGCCGCCAAGCCGGCGGCCAAGGCCGCGCCCGCCGCGGCGTCGGCGGACGGTCCGGAAATGGTGACGCTGCGCGGTCCCGCCGCCGCGGTCGCGAAGAACATGAACGCCTCCCTGGAACTGCCCACGGCCACGTCCGTGCGCGCCGTCCCGGTGAAGCTGCTCTTCGACAACCGCATCGTCATCAACAACCACCTCAAGCGCGCCCGGGGCGGGAAGATCTCCTTCACGCACCTGATCGGCTACGCGATGGTGCAGGCCATCAAGGCCATGCCGTCGATGAACTGGCACTACGCGGAGAAGGACGGGAAGCCCACCCTCGTCAAGCCGCAGCACGTCACCTTCGGCCTGGCCATCGACCTGGTGAAGCCGAACGGCGACCGCCAGCTCGTCGTCGCCGGCATCAAGAAGGCCGAGACGCTGAACTTCTTCGAGTTCTGGCAGGCCTACGAGGACATCGTCCGGCGTGCCCGCGACGGCAAGCTCACGATGGACGACTTCACCGGTGTCACGGTCTCCCTGACCAACCCCGGCGGCCTCGGCACCGTCCACTCGGTCCCGCGTCTGATGCCCGGCCAGTCGGTCATCATGGGCGTCGGCTCGATGGACTACCCGGCGGAGTTCCAGGGCACCTCCCAGGACACCCTGAACAAGCTCGGCATCTCGAAGGTCATGACGCTCACGTCGACCTACGACCACCGGGTCATCCAGGGCGCCGCGTCCGGCGAGTTCCTGCGGATCGTCGCGAACCTCCTCCTCGGCGAGGGCGGTTTCTACGACGAGATCTTCGAGGCCCTGCGCATCCCCTACGAGCCGGTCCGCTGGCTCAAGGACATCGACGCCAGCCACGACGACGACGTCACCAAGGCCGCCCGGGTCTTCGAGCTGATCCACTCCTACCGGGTCCGCGGCCACGTCATGGCCGACACCGACCCGCTGGAGTACCGCCAGCGCAAGCACCCCGACCTCGACATCACCGAGCACGGGCTCACCCTCTGGGACCTGGAGCGCGAGTTCGCGGTCGGCGGCTTCGCGGGCAAGTCCCTGATGAAGCTGCGCGACATCCTCGGTGTGCTGCGCGACTCGTACTGCCGCACCACCGGCGTCGAGTTCATGCACATCCAGGACCCGAAGCAGCGCAAGTGGATCCAGGACCGCATCGAGCGCTCGCACACCAAGCCGGAGCGCGAGGAGCAGCTGCGCATCCTGCGCCGTCTGAACGCGGCGGAGGCCTTCGAGACCTTCCTGCAGACGAAGTACGTCGGCCAGAAGCGCTTCTCCCTCGAGGGCGGCGAGTCCGTCATCCCGCTGCTGGACGCGGTCATCGACTCGGCGGCGGAGTCCCGTCTCGACGAGGTCGTCATCGGCATGGCCCACCGAGGCCGGCTGAACGTCCTGGCGAACATCGTCGGCAAGTCGTACGCGCAGATCTTCCGCGAGTTCGAGGGCAACCTCGACCCGAAGTCGATGCACGGCTCCGGCGACGTGAAGTACCACCTGGGCGCCGAGGGCACCTTCACCGGCCTGGACGGCGAGCAGATCAAGGTCTCGCTGGCCGCCAACCCCTCGCACCTGGAGGCGGTCGACCCGATTCTCGAGGGCATCGCCCGCGCCAAGCAGGACATCATCAACAAGGGCGGCACGGACTTCACGGTCCTGCCGGTGGCCCTGCACGGCGACGCGGCCTTCGCGGGCCAGGGCGTGGTGGCCGAGACCCTGAACATGTCGCAGCTGCGCGGTTACCGCACGGGCGGCACGGTCCACGTGGTCATCAACAACCAGGTCGGCTTCACCGCGGCACCCGAGTCCTCGCGTTCCTCCATGTACGCGACGGACGTGGCCCGCATGATCGAGGCCCCGATCTTCCACGTGAACGGCGACGACCCGGAAGCGGTCGTGCGCGTCGCGCGGCTGGCCTTCGAGTTCCGTCAGGCGTTCAACAAGGACGTGGTGATCGACCTCATCTGCTACCGCCGCCGCGGTCACAACGAGTCCGACAACCCGGCCTTCACCCAGCCGCTGATGTACGACCTGATCGACAAGAAGCGCTCGGTGCGCAAGCTGTACACCGAGTCCCTGATCGGTCGCGGCGACATCACCCTGGAAGAGGCCGAGCAGGCGCTGCAGGACTACCAGGGCCAGCTGGAGAAGGTCTTCACGGAGGTCCGCGAGGCCACCTCGCAGCCGGCCTCGGTGGAGCCCGCGGACCCGCAGGCGGAGTTCCCGGTGACGGTCAACACGGCCATCTCCACGGAGGTCGTCAAGCGGATCGCCGAGTCCCAGGTCAACGTCCCGGACAACATCACCGTCCACCCGCGTCTGCTTCCGCAGCTGCAGCGCCGGGCGACGATGGTCGAGGACGGCACGATCGACTGGGGCATGGGCGAGACGCTGGCCGTCGGTTCCCTCCTCCTGGAGGGCGTCCCGGTCCGGCTGTCCGGCCAGGACTCGCAGCGCGGCACCTTCGGCCAGCGCCACGCGGTGATCATCGACCGGGAGACCGGCGACGAGTTCACGCCGCTGATGTACCTGTCCGAGGACCAGGCGCGCTACAACGTCTACAACTCCCTCCTGTCCGAGTACGCGGTGATGGGCTTCGAGTACGGCTACTCGCTGGCCCGGCCCGACGCGCTCGTCATGTGGGAGGCGCAGTTCGGCGACTTCGTCAACGGCGCGCAGACGGTCGTGGACGAGTTCATCTCGTCGGCGGAGCAGAAGTGGAGCCAGACGAGCGGCGTCACGCTGCTGCTCCCCCACGGCTACGAGGGCCAGGGCCCGGACCACTCGTCCGCCCGCCCGGAGCGCTTCCTCCAGCTGTGCGCGCAGAACAACATGACGGTCGCGATGCCGACGCTCCCGTCGAACTACTTCCACCTCCTGCGGTGGCAGGTGCACAACCCGCACCACAAGCCGCTGGTCGTCTTCACCCCGAAGTCGATGCTGCGCCTGAAGGCGGCGGCCTCGAAGGCGGAGGAGTTCACGACGGGCCAGTTCCGCCCGGTCATCGGCGACGCGACGGTGGACCCGGCGGCGGTCAAGAAGGTCGTCTTCACCGCGGGCAAGGTCTACTACGACCTCGAGGCCGAGCGGAAGAAGCGCGAAGCGACGGACACGGCGATCATCCGCATCGAGCGCCTGTACCCGCTCCCGGGTGCCGAGCTCCAGGCCGAGATCGCCAAGTACCCGAACGCCGAGAAGTACCTGTGGGCCCAGGAGGAGCCGGCGAACCAGGGTGCCTGGCCGTTCATCGCCCTCAACCTGATCGACCACCTGGACCTCGCGGTCGGCGCGGACGTGCCCCACGGGGAGCGGCTGCGGCGGATCTCCCGTCCGCACGGCTCCTCGCCGGCGGTGGGTTCGGCGAAGCGCCACCAGGCCGAGCAGGAGCAGCTCGTGCGAGAGGTGTTCGAGGCGTGAGCCTCTGACGGTTCTGATCGAAGGGCCCGGTTCCAGGTCGTCGCGACCTGGAACCGGGCCCTTCGGCATGTGCCTCATGGGCCAGTTCGAGGGTGGGGAGGCAGGGCTGGGGACCGGGGGAGGCCGCGGACCGGCCTGCGTGGCAATTATTCTGGGGGCATGTACTTCACCGACCGAGGCATCGAAGAGCTGGAGAAGCGGCGCGGCGAGGAGGAGGTCACTTTCGAGTGGCTCGCCGAGCAGTTGCGGACCTTCGTCGACCTGAACCCGGACTTCGAGGTGCCTGTGGAGCGGCTGGCGACGTGGCTGGCTCGGCTGGACGACGAGGACGAGGACGACGAATAGAGGGCCAGGGCCCGGGGCCGTACGGGATCGGCGCCGCGGTTTCGGTGAGGTGAGGGCGTCGCTTGTGCGGCGTCGCTTGTGTGCGGGGCTCCGGATGGGGCCCTGCTTTTGCGTTCGGGCCGACCAGGGGCCGGGTGGCTGGTCTTCGTGACGGGCGGCGGTCTCCGTGGCGGGCGGCGGTCTTCGTGGCGGGCTCGTGGGGGTCACCTGATCGGGTGTCTTGACTTTCCGTGTCCGCGATATATCGTGAATAGCGAGAAGACGCGATATGGCGCGTTGCGACGGGGAGGTCTGCACCATGTCCGAGTGGTCTGTCACGGAGCCCACCAAGCTCACGTTCGACGATCCCGTCACGACCCTTCACGTACGCATCGTCAGTGGAACGGTGAACGTGGTGGGCACGGACGAAGGTTCCGCACGCCTGGAGGTCTCCGAGATCCAGGGCCCGCCACTGGCGGTCACGCTCGAGGGCGACACGCTCACGGTGGCGTACGACGACCTGCCGTGGAAGGGCTTCCTCAAGTGGCTCGACCGCAAGGGCTGGCGGCGCAGCGCCGTCGTCTCGCTGGCAGTGCCGGCGGACACCCGCGTGGAGGTGGGTGTGGTCGACGCGGGGGCCGTCGTCTCCGGGCTGCGCGGGCCGTCCGTGATCAAGGGGGTGACCGGCGACACCACCCTCGTCGCGGTCTCCGGCCCGGTGCGCGCCGACACGGTCTCCGGGAACCTGGAGGCACAGGCCGTCACGGGTGACCTCCGGTTCAACTCGGTCTCCGGGGATCTCACGGTCGTCGAGGGCTCTGGCCCCTCCGTGCGTGCCGACTCGGTCGGCGGCTCCATGATCGTCGACCTCGATCCGGACGGACCCACCGACATCAGGCTGACCAGCGTCTCGGGCGAGATCGCCATCCGACTGCCGCAGCCGGCCGACGCGGATGTGGAGGCCAACACCGCGAGCGGCACGATCTCCAACGCCTTCGAGGGCCTCCGTGTGCACGGCCAGTGGGGGGCCCACAAGATCACCGGCCGCCTCGGCGCGGGAACCGGCAAGCTGCGGGCCACGACCGTCTCCGGTTCGATCGCCCTGCTGCGCCGTCCTCCCCGTGAGGACGAGAGCGGCCCCCAGGAGGACCGGAGCGGAACACGGCAGGACGCCGCACCCGCGAGCGGCGCCCCGGCGCACGGACCGCGGAACACCTCGGGGGACAATTCCGTTTCCGGCCCTGACACCGGCTCCACCGGTGCCCAGGCCGACGGCACGACCGACAAGAAGGTGCTCTGACATGCCCCCCGTCTTCGCCCATGGCCGCCTCCGCCTCTACCTGCTGAAGCTGCTGGACGAGGCCCCGCGTCACGGCTACGAGGTGATCCGCCTCCTGGAAGAACGCTTCCAGGGCCTGTACGCACCCTCAGCGGGAACCGTGTACCCCCGCCTGGCCAAGCTGGAGGCCGAGGGCCTGGTCACCCACACCACCGAGGGCGGCCGCAAGGTGTACTCCATCACGGACGCCGGCCGCGCCGAGCTGGCCGACCGCAGCGGCGAACTGGCCGACCTGGAACTGGAGATCCGCGAGTCGGTCGCTGAACTCGCCGCCGAGATCCGGGCCGACGTGCGCGGGGCTGCGGGCGACCTGCGGCGGGAGATGCGGGCGGCGGCCTCCGAGGCCCGCAGAGGTTCCGCTTCCCGGGGAGCCGGAGCCACGACCGACGGCGAACAGGACGGCTCCTTCGGGGACTTCAAGGACGACAGCGACAAGGAGGCGTGGCGCGCCGCCAAGGAGGAGATGCGCCGCGTCAAGCAGGAATGGAAGGAACAGGCCCGGCGCGCCAAGGACGAGAGCCGACGGGCCCGTGAGGAGGCCCAGCGTGCCCGTCGCCAGGCCAAGGAGGCGCAGGAGCACGCCCGGACACAGGCCCAGGAAGATGTGCAGCGCATCGCCCGGCGCGTCCAGGAACAGGTACAGGACCACTTCGCACGGGGCGACTGGCCGACGGGGGTACGCGAGGGTCTGACCGAACTGGCCAAGGAGTTCGGTGAGTTCGGCAAGGACTACGGCAAGGAGTTCGGGAAGGACTTCGGCTTCGGCCGCGGCCACGCTGAGAAGGCGGCCCCCGCCCCCGAGTACACCCACACCCCGGAGGACTTCCCCGCCGGGTACGAGCCGTCCTGGGCCCACGAGGACCCCACCGGTGACCCGCCCCGCGACCTGGAGCGCCTGCTCGACCGGTTCCGCGACGACATCCGCGACGCCGCCCGCGACCACGGCGTCACCCCCGACCAACTCCGCGACACCCGCCGCCACCTCTCGACGGCGGCGGCGCACATCGGGGCGCTACTGCGCACACCGAAGCCCTGAGCGCCCGCGCCTGTCAGCGCGGTCGGGATCGCTTCCGTCAGGGCGGTCGGGCACCACTCACCCGACCGCCCGGCTCGCTCAGCCCGATCGCTCAGCGCGGTCGCTCAGCTCGCCTTGTCCTCTCCCTCGCCGTACAGCACCCGGGTCAGGGACTCGTACGTCACTCCGTGGTCGGCGAGTACCTCGGCGGGTACGCCGGGGCGGGCGGTGAGGGCCAACAGGATGTGCTCGTCGCCGATGTGGCGGTCACGACGGGAGACAGCGATGCGCAGAGCCCTCTCCAGGGTCTCCTTGGCGCCCCGCCCGAAAGAACGGCGCCCCGACCACCACACCTTGTCCTTCCGGTCGCCGGACATCGCGCCGACGCCATGCACTTCCTCGACCCGGGCGACGATCTCCGAGACATCGATCCCCAGCCCGGCGAGGGCGTCGGACTCCGCCTGGGACAGCCCGGCCCGCCGTCGCGCCTCGACCAGCGCCGCCCGGACCGCGTCCTTTCGCTCGGCCAGCCCGAGCGCGGCCAGCGCGAACGAGCCCCGGCCGGCCTCCCCGTCGAGGAGAGCCAGCAGCACGTGCTCCGCCTCCACGGACGGTGCTCCCGAACGCTCGGCGTGCTCGACCGCGCCTCGCACCACGTCCCGGGCATTCTTGGTGAAGCGCTCGAACATCAATGCCTCCCGTACTTCTTGTGCACGGCCTGCCTGCTCACACCGAGTTCCGCGGCGATCTCCTGCCACGACCAGCCCTGATTGCGCGCGCCACGCACCTGCACCGCTTCCAACTGCTCCAGCAGCCGGCGCAGCGCGGCGACGGCCCGCAGCCCCACCCGGGGATCGCGGTCACCCGCTCGCTCGGCGAGATCCGTTGCTTCGGTCATGATGTCAACCTACGTTGACACACCCATGCGCGTCAACCCCAGTTGACATGGACCCCCGGATACACCGCCGACCGGCCCGGAAACCGGACCGGCCGAGAGGAGACGAGACGAGACGAGACGAGGAGACGAGAGGAGACGAGGAGACGAGAGGAGACGAGGAGACGAGAGGAGACGAGGAGACGAGAGGAGACGAGGAGACGAGAGGAGCGAGAAGTAACTACGAGCGAAGGCGAGCTACGCGTTCGTGAGCACGATCTTGCCGAACTGGTCGCCGGACGCCAGTCGTTCGAAGCCCTCTCGGGCCCGGTCCAGGGGCAGCACCTCGTCGATGACGGGACGTACACCGGTGGCGGCGCAGAAGGAGAGCAGGTCTTCCAGCTCGTCCTTGGTTCCCATCGTCGACCCGACGACCTTGAGCTCCAGGAAGAAGATCCGGGTCAGCTCGGCGTGCGCGGGCCGGTCACCACTCGTGGCCCCGGAGATGACGAGCGTGCCGCCCGGCTTCAGCGACTTGACCGAGTGCGACCAGGTGGCGGCACCGACCGTCTCGATCACGGCGTCCACGCGCTGCGGCAGCCGCGCCCCCGACTCCACTGCCTCCACGGCTCCGAGTTCGACGGCCCTCTTCCGCTTCGCCTCGTCACGGCTGGTGGCGAACACCCGCAGCCCCGCTGCCTTTCCGAGCACGATGGCCGCCGTGGCGACACCACCGCCCGCACCCTGGACGAGCACCGAATCACCGGGCCGCACACCCGCGTTCGTGAAGAGCATCCGGTACGCCGTCAGCCAGGCGGTCGGCAGACAGGCTGCCTCCGCGAAGGAGAGCTCCTTGGGCTTGGGCAGGATGTTCCAGGTGGGCACGGCGACCTGTTCGGCGAACGTGCCCTGGTAGCGCTCGGTGAGGATGGACCGTGGCTCCTTCGGGCCGACGCCATGGCCGCTCTGCCCGATGACGGAGTGCAGGACGACCTCGTTGCCGTCCTCGTCGACGCCGGCGGCGTCACAGCCGAGGATCATCGGCAGCCTGTCCTCGGGCAGGCCCACGCCCCGCAGTGACCAGAGGTCGTGGTGGTTGAGGGAGGCGGCCTTGACGTTCACGGTGCTCCAGCCGGGGCGCGCCTCGGGAGCGGGACGCTCTCCCAGTTCGAGGCCGGCGAGCGGCTGGTCGCGGTCGATTCGGGCGGCGTAGGCAGCGAACATGACCTTGACGATAGGCTCCGCCGGCGACCCGGGGAACCACAGGGCGCTGTGACACACGCCCTCTTGTCAGGGCCCGGGAGCGGACCTACGGGTGCCTCCCAGGTCCGCCCGAGCCCCGGACGCCCCACCGCCCGGGCCCTGTCGACCCGCCACCCGAACGGGCGGACGAGCGGGTAAAGAAATGGCCCCGCCAGAACCGACGGGGCCATCGCAACCAGACGGGGCTCAGCGACGAGCCACACCCTCGGCCCGAGCGGCCGCGGCCACCGCCGCCGTCACCGCGGGGGCCACCCGCTCGTCGAACGGCGACGGGATCACGTAGTCCGGGGCGAGGTCGTCCCCGACCACCGCGGCCAGCGCCTCGGCCGCCGCGATCTTCATGCCCTCCGTGATCCGGGAGGCCCGCACCTGCAGCGCCCCCGCGAAGATGCCGGGGAAGGCCAGCACGTTGTTGATCTGGTTCGGGAAGTCCGATCGTCCGGTGGCCACGACCGCCGCGTACTTGTGCGCGACCTCGGGGTGCACCTCGGGATTCGGGTTGGCCATCGCGAAGACGAAGGCCCCGTCCGCCATCGACGCCACCGCCGGCTCCGGGACCGTACCGCCGGAGACGCCGATGAAGACGTCAGCCCCTTCCAGGGCCGCCTCCAGCGATCCGGTGATCCCGGCCTTGTTCGTGAAGGAGGCCAGCTCCCGCTTGACGGACGTCAGATCGTCCCGGTCACCCGAAACGATTCCCTTGCGGTCCGCGACGGCGACGTCCCCGATACCGGCCTCGACCAGCATCTTCGCGATCGCGACACCGGCCGCGCCCGCGCCCGAGATGACGACTCGCAGCTCACCGATGCCCCGGCCGGTCAGCTTCGCCGCGTTCCGGAGAGCCGCCAGCGTCACGACCGCCGTACCGTGCTGGTCGTCGTGGAAGACCGGAATGTCCAGCCGCTCCTGCAGCTTCCGCTCGATCTCGAAGCACCGCGGCGCCGAGATGTCCTCCAGGTTCACGCCACCGAACGACGGCGCGAGCCGCACCACGGTCTCGACGATCTCGTCGACCTCGGTGCATGCCAGCGCGATCGGCACGGCGTCGACGCCACCGAACTGCTTGAACAGGATCGCCTTCCCCTCCATCACCGGAAGGGAGGCCTCGGGCCCGATGTCACCGAGCCCGAGCACGGCCGTACCGTCGGTCACGACGGCGACCACGGACGACTTCCACGTGTAGTCGTGGACCAGGTCCGGCTGCTCGGCGATGGCGCTGCACACCTTCGCCACGCCGGGCGTGTACGCCAGGGACAGGTCGTCCTTGTCACGGACGGGCACGGTGGCCTGCACGGCCATCTTGCCGCCACGGTGCAGCGCGAACGCCGGATCGAAGGAATCGACGGGCTCGGCCTCGCCTTCCTGGTCCGTATTGCTGTCGCTGCGAGGATTGACGATCTCCGCTGCCACTTTGTTCTACCCCTTAGGTATGCATGGTTGAGGGTGGCCACTCCTGGTTGAGAAGTGGGCGGGCACCGCGTACGGCCCTTGAATGGTGCTGCGTACGGGGGGGTACGTACGGGCACATACGCGACGGGCGCGCCGCACACGCGCCCTGAGCCCCGGATGAGGGGTGTAAAGAACCTTCTTACCGGACGAACGGCGCCGAGGACGAGTCCAATGGGTCACATGGCTTGCAAGATCACATCCCGCGTCCCGTCCCCGACGCCATGCCGCGGCACGGAAACTCCGTGTCGGTGACATGAATCATGGCGACAGCCTAGGGGCAAGCCCTCAAGGTCCCCTCGATGGACGCTGAACCGACGTTCAACCGGCTCTGACCAGCTCCGCGCTCTCGGCCCGGGGCCCGAGCCGCACCGGAGATATTCCGGCCGGAAGGGCGGATTCCCGCAGATGGTGCGGTCAGGATGTACCGAACTGGCCCGGTTCGGGGGTGGCCCGTTATCCGATTTTGACATGGCGGGCGCCCTGCACGCCTTCGTCCGAATGGCAAGATGCGGTCATCACACAAGGTCGCGACACTCGAAGGTGTGTGCACTCGTCGACCCAGGACCCAGGCAGCTGCCGAACCCACTGGCGGCGCCCGCCACATCGGCAACTCCACCCATCCGCCGGAGGAACTGACCATGACCGCAAGCTCCACCCGTCGTACCACCGCCGCGCACACCCGGACAGCAGCGGTCGGTGCGATCGCGGTCGCAGGCGCGCTGATTCTCACCGGTTGCGGTGACCAGACCAAGGACAGTGACTCGGGCAGCAGCACCAGCAGCAGCACGGCTCCGCTGGCCGACAAGCTGCCGCAGTCGATCCGTGACAAGGGCGTCATCAAGGTCGGCTCCGACATCGCGTACGCGCCGGTCGAGTTCAAGGACAGCTCCGGCAAGACGGTCGGCATCGACCCGGACGTCGCGGCCGCGATGGGCAAGCAGCTGGGCGTGACGTTCGATTTCCAGAACGGCACCTTCGACACCCTGATCACCGGTCTGCGCTCCAAGCGGTACGACATCGCCATGTCCGCGATGACCGACACGAAGGACCGCCAGGAGGGCATCGACTCCGACACCGGCAAGAAGGTCGGTGAGGGCGTCGACTTCGTGGACTACTTCACCGCCGGTGTCTCGATCTACACCAAGAAGGGCGACGACCAGGCAATCAAGACCTGGTCCGACCTGTGCGGCAAGAAGCTCGTCGTGCAGCGCGGCACGGTCTCCGAGGACCTCGCCAAGTCCGAGTCGAAGAAGTGCACCGGCGGCAAGACGATCGCCCTCCAGTCCTTCGACAACGACCAGCAGGCCCAGACCCGGCTGCGCGCGGGCGGCGCCGACGCCGGCTCCTCGGACTTCCCGGTGGCCGCGTACGCCGTGAAGACCTCCGGCGGCGGCAACGACTTCCAGCTCGTCGGCGAGCAGGTCGAGGCGGCGCCCTACGGCATCGCGGTCGCCAAGGACCAGACCCAGCTGCGGGACGCCCTGAAGGCGGCGCTCGACGCGGTGATCAAGAGCGGCGAGTACGAGAAGATCCTCAAGAAGTGGGGTGCCGACGCCGGTGCCATCAAGGCAGCCGTCATCAACGGCGCCAAGTGACCGCGCGCGGGCACTGAAAGGCAACACCCGTGACTGTTGACATCGACAAGACCGACGGGCCGGCGGACACCCCGCCGCCCGGCCCGGTGGCGATCAAGGCCATCCCGGTCCGGCACTACGGGCGGTACGTCTCCGCCGTGGCCGCCCTCGCCGTGCTGGCCGGCATCGTCTACGCGTTCTCCCAGGGCAGGATCAACTGGGGAGCCATCCCGGACTACTTCTTCAACGACCGCATCCTGAGCGGCGTGGGCAGGACGCTGCTCCTCACGGTGCTGTGCATGCTGATCGGCGTCGTCGGCGGCATCCTGCTGGCGGTGATGCGCCTGTCGAAGAACCCGGTCACCTCGTCCATCGCCTGGTTCTACATCTGGTTCTTCCGCGGCACCCCGGTCCTGGTCCAGCTGATCGTCTGGTTCAACCTGGGCCTGGTCTTCGAGTACATCAACCTCGGGCCGATCTACAAGAACGAGTGGTCGGACTTCATGACCCCGTTCCTGACGGCTCTGCTGGGCCTCGGTCTCAACGAGGCCGCGTACATGGCGGAGATCTGCCGGGCCGGTCTGCTCTCGGTCGACGAGGGCCAGACCGAGGCATCGCACGCGCTCGGCATGAGCCACGCCAAGACGCTGCGCCGGATCGTCGTGCCGCAGGCGATGCGCGTGATCGTGCCGCCGACGGGCAACGAGGTCATCAACATGCTGAAGACGACCTCGCTGGTCTCGGTCGTCCAGTACCCGGAGCTGCTCCGCGCCGCCCAGGACATCGGCCAGACATCCGGCGCCCCGGCGGAGATGCTGTTCCTCGCCGCGGCCTGGTACCTGGTGCTGACCTCGATCTTCAGCGTCGGCCAGTACTACCTGGAGCGGTACTACGCCCGCGGTTCCAGCCGCAGCCTGCCGGCGACGCCGCTGCAGAAGATCAGGGCGAACCTGCTGTCCCTGTCGAACCGTTCGTCCTCGGCGGGAGGTACCGCATGACCGCCATGGTGAAGGCCGAAGGCGTCCACAAGTCCTTCGGTCTGGTCGAGGTCCTCAAGGGCATCGACCTGGAAGTGAAGACCGGCGAGGTGTTCTGCCTCATCGGCCCCTCCGGCTCCGGCAAGTCGACCTTCCTGAGGTGCATCAACCACCTGGAGAAGATCAACGCCGGTCGGCTGTACGTCGACGGCGAGCTGGTCGGCTATCGCCAGAAGGGCGACAAGCTGTACGAGCTCAAGGACAGCGAGGTCTCCCTGAAGCGCCGGGACATCGGCATGGTCTTCCAGCGCTTCAATCTGTTCCCGCACATGACGGCCGTCGAGAACGTCATGGAGGCGCCGGTCCAGGTCAAGGGCCAGAGCAGGTCCCAGTCCAGGGAGCGCGCCCAGCAACTGCTGGACCGGGTCGGCCTGGCCGACAAGGCGAGCAGCTACCCCATGCAGCTCTCCGGTGGCCAGCAGCAGCGCGTGGCGATCGCCCGGGCGCTGGCGATGGACCCGAAGCTGATGCTCTTCGACGAGCCGACCTCGGCGCTCGACCCGGAGCTGGTCGGTGACGTCCTCGACGTCATGCGCGACCTCGCCGAGTCCGGTATGACGATGATCGTCGTCACCCACGAGATGGGCTTCGCCCGCGAGGTCGGCGACAGCCTGGTCTTCATGGACGGCGGCGTGGTGGTCGAGTCCGGCGACCCGAGGGACGTCCTGGGGAACCCCCAGCACGAGCGCACACAGGCGTTCCTGTCCAAGGTCCTCTGACCCCTCGGTCGACTGCTCGGTGGGAAACGGCGAAGGGCCGGTGCGGCGGGAGATGTCCCGCCGCACCGGCCCTTCGCATTCCTCCGGCAGGAAGGGGCACACCTACTTGAGTGCCAGCAACAAGGTGTCCGACGGCGAGCACCACACCGGCCGTGCCTCTCCGAACCCCTTCTCGCGCAGGGTCCGTGCGTGCCACGCGGCGGACGGCATGTCGCCGTCGGCGTGCTCGCCGTAGATCTCGAAGCGCCGGGCGGTGGGGCCGGCGAGGACGGGGTCCTGGGCGGCGAGCTGCCACCACTCGGCCCAGTCGAGAGCGCCGTTCGCCTTGGCCCGATCCATGCCCGCGTGCCGCTGCGCCCGCTCGGCGGCGTTGATCCGGGGCGTGGACTCGTCGATCATGTGGTCCGCGTTCATGAAGACACCACCGTCACGGACGAGTTCCGCGACCTGACCGTAGAGGGCGGCGAGGGGTTCGCTGTGCAGCCAGTGCAGGGCGGTGGCGGTCAGAACGGCGTCGTACGAGTCGTACGGCAGCCTCGAAGGCCAGTCGGGGTCCTTGAGGTCGGCGGTGACGAAGGTGACCCGGTCGTCGTCGGCGAAGGTGCCCTCGGCGATGGCGAGGAGCGCCGGGTCGAGGTCGACTCCGGTGCTGGTGGCCTCGGGGAACCGCGCGAAGAGCCGGGCCGTGATGCTTCCCGTACCGCACGCCAGGTCCAGAACGCGCGGGGCGGTGCCGACGAGCGCCTCGACCATGTCGAGCATGATCCGGAAGCGCTCCTCCCGGTCCGGCATGTACCACTCCTGCTGCCGGTCCCAGCTCTCCTGCCAGGCCTGCCAGTCGGTAGCCGCCGTGGTGGTGTCCGTGTCCGTCATCGAGCCCCTCCGTCGTGCGATGTCACGTAATACCCTGGATGCACGACCGGCTGTTACCCCGACCGCACCACGACCATAGAACGCCTCCGTAAGGACTACAAGTGGAACTGGCCTATTACTCGGACTACGCCGTGCGCCTCGTCAACAGCGAGGAGCCGGGCCGGGGCAAGGACGTGCTGACCTCGGTCGAGGCAATCCACGACCTCTTCGGCGGCAACCAGGGGGCCGCCCGGCGCGCCACGGACGCGGACGTCACGCGGTTCCGGGGCGTACGGGCCCGGCTCCGTGCGGTCTTCGAGGCGGCGGACGCGGGCAGCGAGACCTTGGCCGTGGACCTGCTGAACTCGCTCCTCCTGGAGTTCCCGGTGAGCCCGCAGATCTCCGGCCACGACCACCGGGACGACGAGGGCCGCCCGCTGTGGCACATGCACCTGGCGGACCATCCGTCCAACGCGACCGCGGGCTACGCGGCGATCGCGGCGATGGGCCTGGCCTTCCACCTCACGGAGTACGGCGTCGACCGGCTGGGCCTGTGCGAGGCGCCGCCCTGCCGCAACGCCTACCTGGACACGTCCACCAACCGCTCCCGGCGCTACTGCTCCGACCGCTGCGCCACCCGCGCCAACGTGGCCGCCTACCGCGCCCGCAAACGTCTGGAGGCGGACCGGTCGGACAGCACCGGCCTCGCGGCCGACAGCGCCCAGCGCATCGCGGCGAACGGCGAACGCTGATCCGGCCGGCGCGGCCGGTAACGGAAGCGGACCCTGCCCAGGACCAACTCATCGGGCACGGTGCCGTAATCGGTGCTGTCGCCGCCCGCGTACGAGTTGTCACCGAGCACCCACCAGCCGCCCTCGCGCCGCTCCGCCGCCCGCTTGACGACCAGCAGGTCCTGCTGGAACGGATGACGCAGCACGAGCACGTCCCCCGGCCTGATCCGGGCGCCCCACTGCACCACGAGCTGGTCCCCGTGACGGAGCGTGGGCACCATCGACGGTCCGGTCACCTCGGCCAGCCCGAACGGCAGCACGGCGCCCCGGCCCTCGGTCTCCTGCGACAACTCCGGCATCTCCCGGCACCTCCCCGGTCCATCCTCCACCAGTCTCAGTCTGACCCCGGACTTTTGTCCTAAGCCCATGGGGGCACCCGCGAAATCAGCTCCCCCGGGGAGTAATGTCGCACCTGAGAAGACGATCACGAGGAAGGAACGCTCCATGCTTTCCCGCCTGTTTGCCCCCAAGGTCAAGGTCAGCGCCCACTGCGACCTGCCCTGCGGCGTGTACGACCCGGCCCAGGCCCGCATCGAGGCGGAGTCGGTCAAGGCTGTCCAGGAGAAGATGGCCGGCAACGACGACCCGCACTTCCAAGCGCGCGCCACCGTCATCAAGGAGCAGCGTGCCGAGCTCGCGAAGCACCACGTCTCCGTGCTGTGGAGCGACTACTTCAAGCCCCCGCACTTCGAGAAGTACCCGGAGCTGCACCAGCTGGTCAACGACGCCCTGAAGGCCCTCTCGGCCGCCAAGGGTTCGACCGACCCGGCCACGGGCCAGAAGGCCCTGGACTACATCGCCCAGATCGACAAGATCTTCTGGGAGACCAAGAAGGCTTGATCTTCGATCCTGCCGCTCGACCTGCGTTTTCCCTGGTCGCCCGGTATTCCTGCCCGCACCCGGTCCGCAGGCCGCCGAGAACGGCGTCCAAGGCGGTCCGGGTGCGGTCTTGTGTGGTTCAGCCGCGCAGCGGTTGCGCCAGGCGTCCGAGGAGTCCGGCGACGAGGGCGGTCTGGGCGGGCACGGTGTCGGGGTAGATGAACTCGCCCTGGGCATGGGCGCCGTCGCCGACCGCGCCCATGCCGCACAGGACCGGCAGGCCGAGCGCGGCGACGAAGTTGGCGTCGCTGGCGCCGCCGACGGCCGCCTCCGGCAGGTCCGCGCGTCCCTGCTCGCGGGCGACCTCGCGGGCGAGGGCGAAGAGCGGGGCGGAGGCGTCGTTCAGTGTCATCGGCGGCCGGTTCCAGGCGTGGTCGACCTCGATGCGTACGCGGGGGTCACTGACCTCGATGGCGGCGAACTCGGCGTCCACACGGTCCTGTTCGGACTCGCTGCTGATCCGGATGTCGATGCTGGCGGTGGCCTGTCCGGCGACCACGTTGGTGGCCGAACCGCCGCTGATCAGGCCGGGGTTGACGGTGGTGCCCTTCTCGGGGCGGGCGACCTTCGCGGCGGCGATCACGAATTCGGACAGGGCCAGGATCGCGCTCGCCCCGTCCTGCGGTGCGAGCCCGGCGTGGGCCTCGACGCCGGTGGCGGCGGCCCTGAAGATCCCGGAACCCTTGCGGGCGGTCTTGACGGCGCCGTGCGCGGTGGGCTCCAGGACCAGCGTGACGTCGGCCTTCTTCGCGAGGTCCTCGATCACGGGGCGTGAGGACAAGGAGCCGATCTCCTCGTCGCCGTTGAAGAGGAACGTGACGGTGGGCAGAGGGGCGCCGCTCTCCCGAGCGAGCTTCAGGGCCCACATTCCCTGCGCCAGACCGGTCTTCATGTCGAAGATGCCGGGCGCGCTGAGCTTCTCCCGACCGTCGCCGTCCGCCTCCGGCTGCACCCATCCGGCGAACGTGCCCGTGGGCCACACGGTGTCGTAGTGGCCGACCAGCGCGACGTGCCCGGCCCCGGTGCCGGTGTAGGTCAGCGTGAGGGTGTCGCCGCACTCGCCGCCCGGGTGGCGGTGCTCGTGGTCGGGCCGCCCGAGTCGGTGCACGGCCAGTTCACGCAGGAGGTCCAGGCCCGCCGCGAGGCCGGCCAGGTCGTGGCTGCTGGTCTCCTGGCGGACGAGCGTGAGGATGTCGGTGACGATCTCCGACGAGACCTCCTGGGCGCGGGCGGTGAGGGTGGCGGGCGCGGGTACGGGCGATGCGGTCATGATCGGCTTTCTCGTGTCTGCCGTACGCCTCGTACGGCACTCGTGTCTGTCGTACGTCCCGTACGACGGTGTGGGGGCGTTTCTCGATGGCAGCGCCGGGTCAGCCGACGCCGAAGGGGATGCCGAGCAGGTACCAGAGCACGAAGAACGCGACCCAGACGACCCAGACGACGGCGGCGATCGGGATGGTGAAGGAGGCCAGCGTGCCAATGCCGGCGGACTTCCTGTGCTGCTGGATGAAGGCGAGCGCCATCGCGAAGTAGGGGCTCATCGGGGTGACGCAGTTGGTGACCGAGTCGGCGACGCGGTAGACGGCCTGGGTGGTCTCGGGCTCGATGCCGATGAGCATCAGCATCGGGATGAGCACCGGGGCGGCCAACGCCCACAGGGCGGAGCCGCTGGTGATCACGAGGTTCATGAAGGTGATCAGTACGGCGATGCCGACCAGCACGCTCCAGCCGCTGAGGTGCATCTGCTTCAGCGTCTCCGCGCCCTCGATGGCGATGACGTTGCCGATGTTCGTCCACTTGAAGTACGCGAGGAACTGGGAGATCGCGAAGAACAGGACGAGGATCGGGGCGAAGGTGCGGGTGCCCTCGACCAGCGCGTCCACGATGTCGCCCGCCGAGCGGAAGGTCCCTGCCATACGGCCGTAGACCCAGCCGAGCAGGGAGAAGAACAGGAACAGCACGATCGACATGCCGCTGATCACCGGGGACTCGACCAGGGAGCCGCCTTCACCGCGGAGCGGGGAGGACACCGGGATCATGGCGGCCGCCAGGACGGCTGTGAAGCCGAGCGCGGCCAGGCCGGTCGTCCGCAGGGCGCGGCGCTGCTCCGGGGTGACCTCGATCGCCTTCAACTCCGCGGTGTTCAGCGCCTGAACCGGCTCGTCGGGGGCCAGGTCCGAGCGCCTGGAGATGACCTTGTCGACGACGAGCGTGATGACCAGGGCCACGAGGACGGACGAGGCGACGCCGAAGAAGTAGTTCGCCACAGGGGTGACGACGTAGTGCGGGTCGATCGTGTGGGCGGCGGCGGTGGAGATCGACGACAGCAGTACGTCGGTCGTGGTGAGGGACGGGGAGGCGTCGTAGCCGGCGGATATGGAGACGTAGGCGACGATGCAGCCGAGGACCGGGCTGCGGCCGGCCGCGCGGAAGACGAGCGCCCCGAGCGGGATGAGGGTGACGTACGCGGCGTCGCCGGCGACGTGGGCGACCATCGCCGTCATCGACAGCGCGAAGGTGAGGTACTTGCCGGGCACCCGCGCGACCATGCGGCGCAGCAGGGTCGTGAACAGCCCGCTCGCCTGGGCGACGGAGATGCCGAAGCCGACGATGAGGATGGTGGCCAGCGGCGGGAAGGTCGCGAAGTTGTCGACGGCCCCCTCGACCATCGTCGTGAGCCCGGCCTTGCTGAGCAGGCTCTGGACCTTGATGGTCTCGTGCGTTCCGGGGTGCGGGGTGCTGACACCGGCCGCCGCCAGGATCGCGCTGAGGACGATCACGACCCCCGCGAGGATCCAGAACAGCCAGAACGGGTTGGGCAGCTTGTTGCCGACCCTCTCGATCGCCGCGAAGGCACGGAACGCGGCGCGCAGGACTCTCGAAGGTGGTTCGGTCGGCTGGGGCTCGGTGGCGGTGGCACTCATGGGTACCTCTTCGTGCATTCGGGGAGGGCTCAAGATGACGCCTGGGGGATGTTCCTGCAAACCATGACAGCAAAATGAGAGATTCTCTAGTGCCGGCATGTAACAGTGGAATTAACCAGCAGACGACGGCCGTCTAAGGTGGGCACATGACCCGCCTCCCCCTGGACGAGCTCGACCGGCGCCTGATCGGGGCGCTGCACCTGGCACCCCGGGCCACCTGGGACGACATCGGCGGGATCCTGTCCGCCGACGCCAGCACCCTGAAGCGCCGCTACGACCGACTGCACGAGGCCCGAATGGTCCGCGTGATCGGGCAGGCCGACTGGGGCATGCACTCCACGGCGATGCCGATCCACGTGTTTTTGGACATTACTGGCGAAACCCCGCTGGCCGTCCTCGACCGGTTGCGTGACCTGCCCCACGTGCAGCTCCTGGCGCAGGTCTCCGGCGACCATCCGCTCTATGCCGTCGTCCACGCCCCCAGCGAGGCCGCCACCAGCGAGGCCATCGACCGGATGTTCTCGCTCCCGGGAGTCCGCCGCGTCAACGCCCTGCCCGCGCTCAGCACCCTGCGCCGGGGCATCACCTGGGACCCGCAGCTCCTGAACGACACCGAACGGGCCGACCTGCTGACACTCACTGGTGCACAGCCGGAGGGCATCGCGACGGCGACCCCTCCCGCCAAACCCCTGAGCGAGGCCGAGCGCGCGGCCGTCACCCTGCTGATGCGGGACGGCCGGTCCTCCGCGGCGAGCATCGCGCGGGCCGCGGACCTGGCCACCTCCACCGCGCACCGCGTCGTCCGCCGGGTCCTCGACGAACAATGGGTCAAGCCGCGCCTGGAGATCGTGTCGGAATGGCTCGGCTTCCAGACCCCCTTCCTACTGCGCCTACGCGTCGCCCCCGGCGACACCCCCGACGTCATGCGCCGACTGGACCAGCTCCCCCAGACCCGGCTCGCCGTCCACGTAGCCAGCGACATGTCCGTCCTGTGCGCCGGCCTGGTCACCGACCGCTCCGCCCTCGCGGTCTTCATCGACGACGACCTCGCCAAGATCCCCGGCATCCTCACGGTCAGCGCCGCCGTCATGCTCGCCGAACCGCGCCGCTACTGGCTGGACCGGGATCTGACGTCGGGGCTCGGGGAGTTCCACGCGCCGGCGCTGCTGTAGTTCAGGGCGGCGCCGCAACGGACGCAGTGATCGACGCGGACCCCGAAGGGGCCCGGCCGGAGACGTTCCGGCCGGGCCCCTTGGCTGTTCCCGCACGGCAGGCGGCGTGGAGGGAACCGAGGTCAGTGGAAGCGCGGCACGATCAGATAGATCCCGTACGCCACCACCGCCGCGCACGCGGCGAAGCAGAGGGCGGCCTGGGTGAGGCTCCCGGCGTGGACGGTGCCGTTCTCCTCACGTGCCCCCTCGAACCGCGCGAGGCCGAGGACGCCGAGGGCGAAGACGACGACCACGGCGACGGTGACGCCGATGCTCACCGCGGTGACCTGGCCCAGTGCGCTCCAGTCGAGACTCATGCTGTGAACTCCCCTGTCTCAGGCGGCCGTACCGACGCCGGCCGGCGTGGTGGCTCGGACGGCGACCTCATGGGTGTCGTTGACGTTGTTCGCGTGCACCGGGTTGCGCCGGGAGAGGATCACGATGCCCCCGGCGACGGCCGCGCCGACCAGTGCGACGACGACGGTGCCGAGGTTGCCGCCGTGCTTGACCACACTCGCGGAGACACCGCCGACGAACGCGGCGGCGGGCAGGGTGATCAGCCAGGCGGCGACCATCCGCCCCGCGACACCCCAGCGCACCTCCGCGAGCCGCCGCCCGAGGCCCGCGCCGAGGATGCTTCCCGAGGCGACCTGGGTGGTGGACAGGGCGAAGCCGAGGTGGGCGGAGGTCAGGATGACGGTCGTGGAAGCGGTCTCGGCGGCGAAGCCCTGGGGCGACTGGATCTCCGTCAGGCCCTTGCCCATCGTGCGGATGATCCGCCAGCCGCCGAGGTAGGTGCCCAGGCCGATGGCGAGCCCCGCCGACGCGACGACCCACACCGGCGGACCGGCGTCGTGTCCGAGCGCACCCGCCGAGATGAGCGTCAGGGTGATGACGCCCATGGTCTTCTGCGCGTCGTTCGTGCCGTGCGCGAGCGAGACCAGCGAGGCGGAGGCGATCTGTCCGAGCCGGAAGCCCTTGGTCACCGACCCCTTGCGGGCCCGTGCCGTGAGCTTGTAGGCGAAGTACGTGGCGATCAGGGCCGCGACCCCGGCGACCAGCGGCGAGGCCACCGCCGGGATCAGCACCTTCTCGACCACCTTGTCGAAGTGCACCCCGTGGGAGCCGGCACCGACCCAGACCGCCCCGATCAGCCCGCCGAACAGCGCGTGCGACGAACTGGACGGCAGCCCGACCAGCCAGGTCAGCAGATTCCACAGGATCGCCCCGATCAGTCCCGCGAAGATCATTCCCGGCGAGACCAGGGTGTCGTCCACGATGCCGCCGGAGATCGTCTTGGCGACCTCGGTGGACAGGAAGGCGCCGACCACGTTGAGGATTCCGCTGATGAGGACGGCGGTTCTCGGCTTCAGCGCCCCCGTGGCGATGGAGGTGGCCATCGCGTTCGCCGTGTCGTGGAACCCGTTGGTGAAGTCGAAGGCGAGCGCCGTGACGATGACGACGGCCACCAGGAACGTGATGTGGTCCATCCCGCCATGCAAACAAGGCCAGGCCAATGGCCGGAGAACCGGAGGCAAAGGCCGTTCCAGGACCCCGCGCACAAGTGATGGAGACCGTGTGATGCTGTGGGCGTGACCCTTGAGGACCTCGTCCGGCTGCGGAAGGCGCGCGACCGGATGGACCGCGAATACGCCGAGCCGCTCGACATCCCCGCGCTCGCCCGCACCGCCCTGATGTCACCGGGCCACTTCCAGCGCAGCTTCCGGGAGGCGTTCGGCGAGACGCCGTACGCCTATCTCATGACCCGCCGGGTGGAACGCGCCAAGGCCCTGCTGCGCCGCGGCGATCTCACCGTGACCGAGGTGTGCATGGCGGTCGGATGCACCTCGTTGGGCTCCTTCAGTTCCCGCTTCACCGAACTGGTCGGCGAGACCCCGAGCGCCTACCGGGCCCGCTCGCACGAGGAGGGCGCGGCGATCCCGGCGTGCGTGGCCCGGATGTACACCCGCCCCAGACGAGGGGCGGGAGGGCCGCCACGGTTCTAGGCTTCGAGCATGGATCTGAAACTCAAGCAGTGCTTCATCGCCGTCGACGACCATGACAAGGCGATCGCCTTCTACCGGGACGTGTTGGGCCTGGAGATCCGTAACGACGTCGGCTTCGAGGGGATGCGGTGGGTGACCGTGGGCTCACCGCTGCAGTCGGACGTGGAGATCGTGCTGGAGCCGCCGGCCGCGAACCCGGACGCCTCGCCCGCCGACCGGGAGGCGATGGCCCGGCTGCTGGCGAAGGGCGTGCTGCGCGGGGTCATCTTCACCACCGCCGACTGCGACGCCCTGTTCTCCCGGGTCCAGGAGTCCGGCGCCGATGTGCTCCAGGAGCCGACGGACCAGCCGTACGGCGTGCGGGACTGCGCGTTCCGGGACCCGGCGGGGAACACGCTGCGGTTCACGGAGCGGGCCTGACGCAATTCGGGCGAGGCCCTGGCCTCGGCGATCTACGATCACCGCCATGAGCCGATCCGTCCTGTGGACCTACGCCTTCATCGACCGGCCTCTCCCGCTGCTCGACCGGACCTGCGCGTTCTGGACCGCCGCCACGGGCACCCGGCTGTCCGCACCGCGGGGTGAGCGGCAGGAGTTCGTGACCTTGCTGGCGGACGGGTCCGACGCCTGTGTGAAGGTCCAGGGGGTGCTCGACGGCGAGGGCGGCGCGCATCTCGACCTCGCCGTGGACGACGTGCCTCAGTTCGTCGCGTCGGCGCACCGGCTCGGGGCACGGACGGTGACCGACCTCGGCACCCTCGTCGTCCTGCGCTCCCCCGCCGGTCTGCTGTTCTGCGCGGTGCGGTGGAACGGCGAGTCGAGGCGGCCGCCGGTGGTGCTCGGCAGCCGCGTCGACCAGGTCTGCCTCGACCTCGCACCGTCGTCCTACGACGCCGAAGTCGCGTTCTGGAGCGGCCTGCTGCCCGACTGGGAATCCCGGCCCGGCTCGCTCCCCGAGTTCCACGTGGTCAAGCCGCCGCCGGGACTGCCGGTCCGTATCCTCCTGCAACGGCTCGACGAGGAACGCCCCGCCGCCGCCCACCTCGATCTGGCCTGCGCGGACATCGAGGCGACCCGCGCCGCGCACGAACGCCTCGGGGCGAGGGCGGTCTTCCAGGGCAGGCACTGGACCGTGATGCGCGATCCGGCGGGTGGCACGTACTGCCTGACGGGCCGCGACCCCGAGACGGGCGGGCTCCCTAACCTCTCGTGAACGCGCAGGCGGTGAGTATCCGGTCGTACGAGTCGGGGTCGGTCGTCGGACTCGGGCAGCGGGTCTCCCAGCCTTCCGGCGGCGAGGGGGTCGCCGTGGGCTCCGCCCGCTGCCACGAATACGGTCCGGGTGGCCGGGCCGAGTCCTGGAGCCACAGGGTCACCCCGCCCCCGAGCGCCACGGCGACCAGCCACACCGTCACGACCCACCGCCACACCCGGCGGGGCCTCTCCCCCGTCATGCCCATGTCTCCCGCACGCACCGCACGCTAGCCGACCGCGGTCGGGCGGCGCCTCATGGTCGGACTTCTCAGCCGACGTCCCCCGCGCCGTCCATGATGGGCCGGATCACCACCGGGTGGACGGGAGCGCCCTCGGGCTGGGGGCAGCGGGTGACACGGTCGGCGATCTCCGTGACCCGGTCAAGGCTCGCGCACTCCACCACCCAGTAGCCCGCCATCAGCTCGTTGGTCTCGCTGTACGGCGCGTCGGTGATCACTGCCTTGCCGTCCTCGCCGAGCGTGACCGTGCGGATCCGCGCCGGCTCGGCCAGGCCCTGTGCGTCCACGAGCTCACCGGTCTCGGAGAGGTGCTCGTTGATCGCGCCCATGTGGGCGTACATCGCCTGGAGGTCCTGTTCGTTCCAGGCCGGGGAGCCCTCGGTCGTCTTGCCGCGCATCGCCTCGTAGTCCGCCTGGGTGCCCTGCACCATGACCATGTACTTCGCCATGAGCCCACTCCTTCGACTGTCTTCGGTGGTCCCCCTGTGCGGGGGCGCTCGCACGGGGCGCCCACAAGGGGGACGTCGGAGCCGGTCGGGAATTCTCGACGCCGTTCGGGTCGTGTTCTCAGGTTCTCTTCCCGGTCCTGTGCGCGGCGGTGGTCCGAGGATCTCCTGAGCCGGTCTCGGGCCTTCCGGGTTTCCTCCCGGCCTCGGTGCCTTCCGCGTTGTCCGCGCCTTCCGCGACGTACGCCGCGCATTCGGGATCTCGGCACGGTCCGGCCACCCACACCGGGACCCACGCGCCCAGCGTCTTGTGACGCCGGACGACCGTATCGACGGGCTGTCCGCAGACGGGACAGGCATATGCGTCGCTGTCCATGTCCTCAGAGTAGGACGAGCGCGGCGTCAGCGCTTCCTGCTGTACGTGCGCACCGGTACGCCGTTCTGGAAGGTCCGTACGTCGTCGAGCTCGAGGGGCCGATGACGGTTCGGCTCAGCCCTGGGGCTCTCGCCACATCGGCCACATCGTGGGGCCGTCGGGCAGGTCGAGGGGGCGGCCCGCGAGCGTGAAGCCGAGGCGCTCGTACAGCTTGCGGCTGCGGGCGTTGCTCGCCTCCAGATAGGCGGGCAGCCCCTCGCGGTCACAGCGGTCGAGGACCGAGGCCATGAGCGCGGTGCCGAGGCCCTCCCCCTGGCGCTCGGGGGCCACGGCGATCATCCACAGGTAGGCGTGGGCGCGGCCCTCGGGGTGGATGTCCGCCGTGAGCCGACCGATCAGCTCGACCCGCTCATTGTCCGGGTCGACGGCCTCGCGCAGCAGGGCGGGGCCATCGCTCTCAGCGGCGTCGCCTTTGACGGAGTCGTCGGAGTCGTCCAAGCCGGAGCCGTCCGCCGCGGAGTCGTCCGCGGCGGAGTCGTGCCCATGGTCGTCTCCCGGCACGGACAGCCACAGCGCGCAGGCCGTGCCGTCCTCGGTGACGTCGACCCGGCCCTCGGCGAGCACGATGTCGGTGAACGCGCCCATCAGCATCGGGTGAGTCATACGGCGGTGCTCGTCCCCCGGAAAGACCCAGCAGCTCACCGGATCGTCCTGAAATGCCTGGTCCAGCAACCGGACGAGCAACTCCCGGTCTTCTGCGCCCGCCGTCCTCACCGCCACACCCATGTCCACCCCTTCGCCTCAACCAGCCTTGGTTGTACGGCGGTTGAGCCTATACGGGACCTCCCGGCGCCGGGGACGAAGGGCAGGGACAAAGGGCGGAGACAGAGGACGGTGACGGAGGACGGGGCAAAGCACGGGGACAAAGGGCGGGGCCCGCACGCCGTGGGGATGTGCGGGACCCGCCGAGACCGGAGCCCGTGGCCGTGCGGGGTCAGGAACCGCACGGCCACCGGGGACTCCGGGTCCTGGGCGCCCTCCCCCCGGTGGACGCCTCCCGATGGACGCGCGTCAGCCGCTGCGCCGGGTCACGAACTCGGCCAGCGAGAGCAGACCCCCCGCCGCTTCCGGGTCGGACACCGCCCGGGCCAGCTCCTGCATCGCCCGGGCCATCCGGTCGGCGGCCTGGACCTGCGCCCAGTCGCGCCCGCCCGCTCGCTCCACCGCCAGGGCGGTCCGCTCCAGGTCCTCCTCGGCGTAAGGGGCTGCGTACAGTGCGGCCAGTTCGGCGGATTCCCGGGTCCCCGAGACCAGCGCGGCCACCACCGGCAGGGACTTCTTGCGGGCGGCCAGGTCCGCCCCGGCCGGCTTGCCGGTGCTGCGCGGGTCACCCCATATGCCGATCACGTCATCGATGAGCTGGAACGCGAGCCCGGCCTCCCGGCCGAACCCGTCCAGCGCCCGGACCTCCTCCTCCCCCGCTCCCGCGTACAGCGCGCCCAAGGCGCAGGCGCACCCGATCAACGCGCCCGTCTTGGCCTCGGCCATGGCGAGCACCTCGTCGAGAGTGACGTCGCGCGGGCCGAGCGCCTCCATGGCAGTGTCGGCGTGCTGGCCGGCACAGAGCTCGACGACACAGTCGGCGAGCCGGGCGGCGGCCCGCGCCGACGCCGGATGCGGGTCCTCGGCCAGCAGCCGGAGGGCCAGCGCCTGGAGTGTGTCCCCGGCGAGGATCGCGTCGGCGTCGCCGAACACGGTCCACGCCGTGGGACGGTGCCGACGGGTTCTGTCCCGGTCCATCACGTCGTCGTGCAGCAACGTGAAGTTGTGGACCAGTTCCACCGCCGCGGCCGCCCGCACCGCCGCCTCCCGCGCCCCCGGTCCGCCGAGCGCGGCGGCCGCGGTGAGGACCAGCGCCGGACGTATGGCCTTGCCCGAGTTGCCCGCCGCCGGGGTGCCGTCCGCGTGCTCCCAGCCGAAGTGGTACAGCGCGATACGGCGCATGGAGGCGGGCAGCGACTCGAGCGCGGAGCGCAGTTCGGGATCGACCGACGCCCGCGTCCGCTCCAGGATCACCCCCGCCTCGTGACCGTCGAGCGGGTGCGTCCCGGTGGAGCGTTGCTCCGTCTCCGCCATGAACTCGTTCATGAGGTCCCCCTCGGAGAGTCCGCGGACGGTGTCGTCAGCGCCGCGGCGGGGCGCGGACGACCGGGGTGTACCCGCCCCGAAGGGCGGGAACACGGCCTTCAGGTGCGGAGACGTCACCTCCAGCGGCCGATCTCGACGTTCTCCAGGACACCCAGCGCGTCCGGCACCAGGACCGCCGCCGAGTAGTACGCCGTCACCAGGTACTTGATGATCGCCTGCTCATTGATGCCCATGAAGCGCACGGACAGGCTCGGCTCGATCTCGTCCGGGATGCCGGCCTGCTGGAGGCCGATGACACCCTGCTCGGCCTCGCCGGTACGCATGGCGATGATCGAGGTCGTCCGGGACTCGCTGACCGGAATCTTGTTGCACGGGTAGATCGGCACCCCACGCCAGGTGGGAATCCGGTTGCCGGCCACCTCGATGGTCTCGGGGACGAGTCCGCGCTTGTTGAGCTCACGGCCGATCGCCGAGATCGCGCGTGGATGGGCGAGCAGCAACTTGGTGCCGCGACGCCTGCTGAGCAGCTCGTCCAGGTCGTCAGGGCCGGGCACGCCGTCGTGCGGCTGGATCCGCTGGTCGTACTCGCAGTTGTTCAGCAGACCGAACTCGCGGTTGTTGACGAGCTCGTGCTCCTGGCGTTCCTTCAGCGCCTCGACGGTGAGCCGGATCTGCTGCTCGGTCTGGTTCATGGGCTGGTTGTAGAGATCGGCCACGCGGGAGTGGATACGCAGCACCGTCTGGGCGATGCTCAGTTCGTACTCACGGGGCCGGGCCTCGTAGTCGACGAAGGTGTGCGGGATGTCCGGCTCGCCGTTGTGGCCGGCCGCGAGGTCGATCGCCTTCTCGCCGAACTTGTTGGTGCGCTGCGAGGGGATCGAGCGCTGCTCCTGAAGGTGTTCGCTCAGGGATTCGGTGCGCTCCGCGACCTGCTCGACCGACTGGCGGGGCAGCACGAGCACCGTGCACGCGGTGACCGCGCGGGCCGTGTACTCCCAGATGGCGTCCGGGTCCAGCAGCGCCTGGTCGCCGAAGTACGCGCCGTCAGCGAGGACTCCGAGGACCGAGTCGTCGCCGTAGGGGCCGGTGCCGACCTTCTCCACCCGGCCGTGCGCCAACAGGAAGACCTCGTCGGCCCGGCTGCCGAACTCGGCGATCACGGTCCCGGCGCCGAACTCCCGCTGCTCGCAGCGCCGCGCCAGTTCGGTCAGCACGTCCTCGTCTTCGTAGGACCGCAGTGCGGGCAGCTCGCCCAACTCCGCGGGGATCACCTCGACGCGGTCGCCGGTCTTCACGAACGTCACCCGGCCGTCGCCGACCGCGTAGGTCAGTCGCCGGTTCACCCGGTACGTACCGCCCTGCACGTTCACCCACGGAAGCATGCGCAGCAGCCAGCGGGAGCTGATCTCCTGCATCTGGGGTGCGGACTTGGTGGTGGTGGCCAGGTTCCGCGCGGCCGCCGTGCCGAGACTCTGCTGCGGCTTGTCCTGCTCTGCGCGGACCTCTTCGCCTACCGACATAAGGAATTGCCCTCCCGGTCATACGCGGCAGCGTCTGCTCCGCGCATCGATCTGCACGGATCAGCCTTCCATCACGGAACGTGCCGGTGCTATTACACGAAAGAGCGGGGTTGGATCACCGCCGACTGGGCACATGAGCGATTCCTGTCCGATCGGGACGGGTCACGGGCCGGCGGAACGATATTGTCCGGATCGGCTCGCACCCCGCGCGAAGAAGGTGTGCCGATCGAGGGGGTTCCGGTACAAGCAGCGGTACGAGACGGTCGCGCAGGGCGGTCGGCGCGCAGCACGAAGGAGCCGGTCATGGCCTCACCCATGTCCGCGGGTAGTTTCCTGGCAGCTCTGAGGGCGGAGGGCCTCACCGTCGTCGAGGTGGGCGACTGGAAGCACCACAATCGCAACCACAAAGGTCCCTGGGGCCCGGTCAACGGAGTGATGATCCACCACACGGTGACCAAGGGCAGCGCACGGACCGTGCAGCTCTGCCGCGACGGCTACGCGGACCTGCCCGGGCCGCTGTGCCACGGTGTCATCACCAAGGACGGCAGGGTCCACCTCGTCGGCTACGGCCGGGCCAACCACGCCGGACTCGGCGACGACGACGTCCTGCGCGCGGTGATCGCCGAGAAGGCGCTGCCGCACGACAACGAGACCAACACCGACGGCAACCGGCACTTCTACGGCTTCGAGTGCGAGAACCTCGGCGACGGGGACGACCCCTGGCCCAAGGCGCAGCTGGAGGCGATCGAGAAGGCCGCGGCGGCCGTGTGCAGGCATCACGGCTGGACGGAGCGCTCGGTCATCGGCCACCTGGAGTGGCAGCCGGGGAAGGTGGACCCGCGGGGGTTCACCATGGCGTCGATGCGGAAGCGGATCCGGGACCGTCTGAAGTGACGGACGCCGCGGGCCCGTGGTGACAATGGATCCGTGACCAGCCTCGCCTCCCTGCGCCCCCGGCTCCCCTCCCCTTTGCAGGAGATCGAGGACGACCGCTTCACCCGGTACGGCGTCCGTCTCGTCCTCAAGCGCGACGACCTCATCCACCCGGAGCTCATCGGCAACAAGTGGCGCAAGCTCGCGCCGAACCTCACCGCGGCGGCCGGCCGTACCGTCGTCACCTTCGGCGGCGCCTACTCCAACCACCTTCGCGCCACGGCCGCCGCGGGCCGCCTCCTCGGCCTGTCCACCCTCGGCGTGGTGCGCGGGCAGGAACTCGCCGACCGACCGCTCAACGAGTCGCTGGCCCGTTGCGCGGCCGACGGCATGCGACTGCACTTCATCGACAGGTCGACTTATCGTCGCAAGACCGAGCCGAAGACCCTGGCGGCCGTGCTGCGCGCGGCGCACGCCGAGGACGCGTACGTCGTGCCCGAGGGCGGCAGCAACGCCCTCGCGGTACGGGGATGCCGGGCACTGGGCGAGGAGTTGCGCGGGCACACCGATGTCGTCGGGATCGCCTGTGGCACCGGCGGCACGCTCGCGGGGCTGGCGGCCGGACTCGGCCCCGGTCGGCGCGTGCTGGGCGTCCCCGTCCTCAAGGGGGGCTTCCTCAGCGGCGACATACAGGCCCTGCAGCACCGGGCTTTCGGCGGCCCTCGCGGCAGCTGGCGCCTCGACGAACGATTCCACTTCGGCGGCTACGCCCGTACCACCCCCGAACTCGACGACTTCGCCGACGACTTCGAGAGCCGCCACGGCCTGCCGGTCGAGCGGCTCTATGTCGCCAAGTTGCTGTACGGACTTGTCGCTCAGGCGCAGGAGGGTCTCTTCGTGCCGGGAACCACCGTGGCCGCGGTGATCACAGGGCGGCCGTAGCGGACGGGCGGGGCCGACGGGTCAGGCAGACAGAACGGTCAGCGGCTGGTGGGCGCCGGCGGGGCGCGCGGACGGGGTTCCCCCTTCCTCCAGCAGCGGATGCTCGGAGGCGTCCATCCATCCCTGGAAGGAGTCCCACCAGACGATCACCGGGGCGTCCTGGGAGGCCGGTCGCTCGGCACTGCCGATCGCGTGCACGTTGTAGCCGACGAGGTAGACGACCATCACGGCGGTGACCGCCTTGAAGGAGACCCGAGTGCAGGCCCGCATACCCGCGCCCAGGCTCCGGCCCGCGGTCTTCGTCCAGTCGGAGACGTTCTCCGCCCACTGGCCGTAGATCCGCAGCACCAGCGGAATACCCCGGCCCTGGCGGAGGAACAGCAGGGTGCACGCGTACTCGGGGGCGAGGAGCACCGTCGCGACGAGCGCGGACAGCTTCGTTCCCGTCCACTCGGCGGTCCCGCCCGCACGCGGTACGACATGGCGCAGGACGAGCCACAGCACCACGATCGCGGCGAGGATCAGCAGGGGGACGCGTATCGGATAGACGAACCAGGAGAAGGCCTCGGTCCACACGTCCACGAGAAGGTCGAAGGTCTCGATCATCGCAGGCGTGCCCCGTCAGTCGTCTTCATGGCGTGACTGTCCGGCGTCGTCGCCCTTGTCGGAGCCCGGCCGGTGGTCGCGGACGTCCTCGTACGCGATGCCGTCCTGGCGGCCGGCCCGCCGGTCCCGGCGGCGGGACCGGCCCTCGCCGAGCTGGCGGGGTACGTTCGCCGAGGCCGCGGGCGGCAGCTGGGTCGCCGAGCTCGGCAGGGTGTTCTGGATCTGCGCGAGCAACTCGTTGACCGCGTGGGCCCGTTCGTGTTCCTCACTGGAATCCGACCCCGCCACGGCCTTGACGATCTCCAGATGGGCGAGCATCGCGACCCGCTTGTCCTCCCGGAGGTCGCGGTAGAACTCCATGGCCGCCTCGGGGTCCTTGCTGAGCGCCTCGGCCATCAGGCCGATCTCGCCCTCGTTGAGGATCGCGGCCGCGTTGGTGCGCTGCATGCTGCTCAGCGTGCCGGTACGGGTGATGTCCGTGGCCTCGGCGTCGGGCCGCAGGGCGCAGGCGACCTCCAGAACCTCCAGCAGTCCGTCACCGAGGTGTCCGGTCCACTGCTCGCGGGCGGCCCAGGACTCGAACTCCCCCACGGCGTCCAGTCCGTAGTTCCGTGCGGCGCTGTTCAGGCGCGGCACGATACGCCGCTTGAGGATCTTCGGTACGTCGAAGGGTGCCTGCTCGGCCGCCAGCCGGGCGTCGGCGACGCGCCAGGCCACCTCGACCGAGCCCTGGAAGCGCAGCCCCTTGTCCGCGCTCTCGAGTTCCACGTCCAGGGTCGTCCCAAGTTCCCTCAGGTCCACGATCCAGTACTGCCCCTTGGGCCGGAACCAGCCGATACCGGACGTGGGCAGCTCGCCCTTGGGAAGCGGCTGGAGTTGATTGCCGAGTTGGACCACCGCGCACTCGCCGGCTCCCGGGCGCCCCTGGTCCCCGATGTCACGCGGGCGGGTCACCGGGAAGGGTCCGCGCACCGGCCCGTTGGTCATGGCCACACTGGCTCCTGTCGTTCGTGTCGTTGCCGCTCAGCGCAGCGCGTCCAGCTCGTCGAGGGCCAGTTGCGCGGTGTAGGACGGGGTGGGCCGCCCATGGGCGAGCCGCTTCAGGTGATGGTCGAGCCGGCGGAAGTCGCCGGCGTCCACGATCAGTTCGTCGATCAGGTCGAGCAGTGCCTCACGGCACTCTCCGTTGCGGTCGGCCTGCCGGATCCAGGACTCCAGTACGTCGAGCGCCTCCCTGGCCGTGGCACGGTGCGCGAGCGCTGACCGCCAGAGGTCGACGACGTCATCGTCGACCCCGGCGGCGCCGCCCAGGTCTCCGGGGCGGCCCTGCACCGTCGCCCCACTCCGTCCGAACAGCCACAGGACGGTGGGCCAGTTCACGGCGTCCGGCCTGCCGTCGGCGCCACGCAGGCGGCAGACCCGTAGGAACGCGGCGAGAAGCTGGCCGCGGGCGGGATCGTCGGCGCCGTCGAGCCAGGTGCCCATCGCTTCCAGGACGAGCGAGGACAGCCCGCTGGTGAACGCGGCGGACAGACCCACCCTCGTCGACCAGGCCACGCCCGCGTCCTTGGTGTCCAGGAGTTGGCCGAGCCCCTGGATGCCGACGACCGGCTGTACGGGGCTCACCGCGAGTCCCCAGGCGAGCGCGGCGGTCATGCGCCGGTACCGGTTGGAGGCCGCGCCCCAGGACTCCACCAGGCCCAGAGCGTGCCCCGCGACGGCCGGGTCGCGCACCGCCACGGAGAGCGCGATCGCCGCGGCCACCCGGTCGCGCTGATCGGTCGAGAGGGACCACGGCTGAAGCACCTCCTCCGCGATCTCGACGAAGCTCAACAGAGACAGCCGGCCCACGCACACCGCCGCGCGCCGCCGGACCGCCGCGTCGGGGTCGTGCACGAGCTCGGAGAGCCAACGCAGCAACTCGAAGCCGTCGTAATCCAGCCACATGGCGTCGATGAGCGCCGGCGCCAGGCCTCGCGCGGAGAAGTCCACGACCTCCGCCGGACTGCTGCCGTAGCGGGTGTACACCGTCCCGGTGGCGGTGACGGCGCGTACCGCTTCCAGTCGTTCCCTGCGCGTGACGTTGAGGAAGGGGCGCGGGCGGGCTCCGTCGTGTGCCATCGCCTCGTGGACGACGTCGGCCAGCCGGTTCTCCAGGCGGGTGACCGTCGCGTAGGGGAACCCGCCGAAGAAGGCCACGCTGAGCGCCAGTTCCCGGGGCAGCTCCTGGTTCTTGAGCAGGTCCGCCGCGTCCTGCTTGATGCGTACGGCGACCTGGGCCATGCACTCGGCCACGGTCACCGATCCGTCGGCGGTCCGCGCCAGTTCGCGTGCGGTCTGCGCGATCTCCGTCGGTGTCGGCCTGGTCGCGAGCCACTCGGTCACCTCCTCGTGGCCGAGCAGGGTCTCCTCGTGCGAGCGCCGCGCCATGGGCAGCCGGTGCCGCAGGTGGCTGCGCAGCAGGCGGGCGCCGTCCGGGCGTTCGTCCACCGACACCGACCACGCGGCCGTGTCCGTCGGAGCGGGCGAGGCGTCGTCGACCGTCAGCACCAGGAAGGCGCCCCGGTCGGTGAGGATCTGCGACAGCTTGGACAGCGTGAAGCCGCTCAGGGGGCGGTCCGACCGCCCCGGCCCGGTCTCCAGTACGTACGCGCAGCCGGCGGCCACGTCCTGAGCCACGAGGGCGTCCGGATCGGTGCCCGGGTGGAGGAGCCGGCACTGTCCGTCGGGCGGCGCCAGGGTGACGGCGACGGCCGTGGCGAGAAAACGCAGGCCGCTGTGGCGGGGACCGCGCAGCACGAGCACATGGTGGCGGCGCAGCGCGTCCTCCGCGTCCTGAGCGCACGACGGACGCACATAGACCTGCTCCATCTCCGTCAGCTCGGCGTCCGTGAGGCGGTACCAACTGGCGCGGCGGGCGGGGCGCTGGGCCATGTTGAGGATGAACTGGTCGCCGCCCACGATCGACTCGGCCCGCACCCGGCGTTGGAAGGTCATCGACCCGGCGCCGTCGAAGCGGCCCACGTCGTTGTCCAGGTCGGAGCGCAGCTGGTGCATGTCCCCGGGATCGAACTGGTCCCCGTCGGCACCGTCGACCTGGTCGCCGGTCCCGCCCGGCCCACGAGCAGCGGAATCGTCGTCCTTCGCCTCGGTCCCGTCGGCGGTGTCCGGGGACTCCTGCGGACTCACCGAATGTTCCACTGCTCGCCGCTGACCACGTTCTTGGCCCGCACCCGTCCGTTGAAGGTGATGCCCGGCCGGGGACGCTCGTCCGGGGAGGCGGAGTCGCCTCCGTCCTGGCGAGGCGCCCGGCCGGCCTTCCCCGCCTCCGAATGCTCGGGACTCAGTGCGGGCCGCGGGGTACGTGCGGCCGGGGTCAGCCAGGCGGCCGCCCGTACGCCACCCTTGACGGTCAGCTCCGTGGGCGTGAAGGCGTCCGGGTCGAGCTCGCCGTGCCCGTGCCGGACAGCGCCGTACCAGATGCTCTCCGACACCGCGAGCACGTACGACGCACTGTTGTCGGCCAGCTCGGAACGCAGCTGCTCCGCGTCCAGCATCCCGTGCAACAGGTTGACGTCCGCTCCGTCGGCGTCGCCTCCGTCAGGCGTGGGCACGAGGTATCCGCCGTGCACGACGAGCCGCAGCACGAGCTGAAGCGCCTCCGACGACTCCTTGTTGTGGCGCCGCAGCAGGCCGGGGAGCCGGCCTGTCACCGCTTCCACCACGGGGACCGGGGAGACCCCCGGACGGAAGTCGTAGCGACCGCCGTCGCCGCGGCTGCGCAGCGCGTACGCGCTCTTGTCGACGCCCTGCTGCCCCAGGGCCTCGGC
This sequence comes from Streptomyces sp. NBC_00076, assembly GCF_045041235.1. NCBI lineage: Bacteria > Bacillati > Actinomycetota > Actinomycetes > Kitasatosporales > Streptomycetaceae > Streptomyces > Streptomyces sp. NBC_00076. Next base: position 7,024,209 of record NZ_CP108242.1, on the reverse strand, counting down.
GATCAGCCTGGTCTGCGCCGCGCGGAGCGTCGGCAGGACGCTGTCGTCACGGGAAGGCCGGGAGGAACCCTGGATGTCGATGCCGAGCATGACGTGATGAACAGGAAAAACACCGGAAGTGGTCAAGCTGCTCGTCCCCCAAGGTCAAGCACCCCAGAACACCCCGCCGTTGATGTGTGAGGCGGCGGATCCGGCCACCTCGGCGGGGAGAAATCAGAGATTAGCCAGGAGCAGTGTGTTAAGCCAATGGATCATCAGATCATGCCCAAACAACGACAATCAGTAGCGACAGGAGGGTTCCGCCCGCTACCATCGCCCACCCCAACGCGACCCGGAAGGCGACGAACTTCCGCTCTGCGATGACCGCGAGGTCGACCGCGTGCTGCCATGCCTCGGCCCGCGCCCGCCCGTTCCCCCCGTCCGGTTCCGGGGCCGGCTCCGGAGCGCCGGTCCGCCGCGCGAGCGTCGGCCAGCCGTACCGCGTCGGCAGGCCCGACGTGGACTTCGGGGCCAGTGTGCGGAGGATGAACCAGCCCGACATCGCGACCGAGACCATCACCAGATGAGCCAGAACCAGGGCCAGCGTTTCCCGGACCGTGTGCGGCGGAGCCATCGTCCGCAGCGGATCCGCCTGGGTCAGAAGCCCGGCGAGGAGGACCCCCAGGCTCGCGGCCAGCAGCCCCGCCTTGGTGTCGGCCGCGGAGATCCACGCACTGACCTGGTTGATGGCGAGCGTGACGTCCGCCCCGGGCTCACACGTGTCCTGCATCTGCCCCGCCCCCCGTGCTACGTACAGAGATCACCGCGTACGGAAATCACCGTCGTGACCACATTAGGGGGAAACGACCGCTCCTCACACCGCCTCCCGATAAGCTGCCGCCTCCTCCAGGTCCAGCCTGCGCAGCAGGGTCCGCAGCATCTCGTCGTCGATGTAGCGGGAGTCGCGCAACTTGACGAAGACCGTGCGTTCGGCGCCGATCATCTCCCGGGACAGGCGCCGGTAGGCATCGTCGACGGTCTCACCGGTGAGCGGGTTGACCTGGCCGAGGCGTTCCCAGACCGCGTTGCGGCGCCGCTCCAGGACCGAGCGCAGGCGGTCGGCCAGCGGCCCCGGGAGGGCGTTGCGCTCGTCGGAGAGGAGTTCGTCCAGGCGCCGCTCGGCGGCCCGGGAGGCCTGCGCCTGAGCATTGGCCTCCGCGAGGGTCTCGGCCTGCGGGTCCCGGCCGGGGAGCTTCAGAAGGCGGACCAGCGAGGGCAGGGTGAGGCCCTGGAGGACCAGGGTCCCGATGACCGTGGTGAAGGTCAGGAACAGGATGAGGTTGCGCTCGGGAAAGGGGCCGCCGCCGTGCACGGTCAACGGGATCGAGAAGGCGATGGCCAGGGACACCACGCCCCGCATGCCCGCCCAGGCGATGACGAACGGCGCCTTCCAGGTCGGGTTCTCCTCGCGCTCCCGGATCCGCGCCGACAGCCTGCGGGGCAGGAAGGTCGCCGGATACACCCACACGAAACGGGAGGCGACCACCACGAGGAACACGGCGATCGCGTACCAGGCGGCCCGACCCCCCTCGTACCGTCCCAGGCCCTTGAGGATCACCGGCAGCTGCAGTCCGATCAGGGCGAACACCGCGGACTCCAGGACGAACGCCACCATCTTCCAGACGGCCTCCTCCTGGAGGCGGGTCGCGAAGTCGACCTGCCACGCACGGTGGCCGAGATAGAGCGCCACGGTCACGACCGCGAGGACACCGGAGGCGTGCACCTGCTCGGCGGCCGCGTACGCGACGAACGGGATCAGCAGGGAGAGCGTGTTCTGCAGCAACGCCTCCTTCAGGTGGGTGCGCAGCCAGTGGATCGGCACCATGAGCACCAGCCCGAAGCCGACGCCGCCGACCGCCGCGAGCAGGAACTCGCCGATCCCGCCGGCCCAGGTGGCACCCTCTCCGACGGCCGCCGCGAGGGCCACCCGGTAGGCCGTGATCGCGGTGGCGTCGTTCACCAGGGACTCGCCCTGCAGGATCGTGGTGATCCGGGAGGGCAGCCCCACCCGGCGCGCGACCGCCGTGGCCGCGACGGCGTCCGGCGGCGCCACCACCGCGCCCAGCACCAGGGCCGCGGTCAGCGGCAGATTCGGCACGATGAGGTAGGCGGCCCAGCCGACGGCGAAGGTCGCGAAGAGGACGTACCCCACGGACAGCAGCGCCACCGGCCGCAACTGCGCGCGCAGGTCGAGGTAGGAGCTGTCGGCGGCCGACGTGTACAGCAGCGGGGGCAGCACGAGCGGCAGGACGACATGCGGGTCGAGGGTGTACCCGGGGACTCCGGGGACGTAACTGATCGCCAGTCCTGCCGCGACCAGCAGCAGCGGCGCCGGCACCGGGGTGCGCCGGGCCGCCGCCGCGACCACGGCACTGCCCGCCACCAGCAACAGCAGTGGCATCACGTCCATGTTTCCCGCCCACCCTCGTCCGTCGTCGGGTGCCCGCCCTCGGTTTTCCGCGCGGCCGTCCGCGCACCCGTCGTAACCTGGCAATCATGAAACAGTGCACGCACGCCGACGAGCTGCCGCACCCCCAACCCGAGCCACTGAGCGAGACCTGTACGGAGTGCCTGGCGACCGGCACCCATCCGGTACAGCTGCGCCTGTGCCTGACCTGCGGCCACGTCGGCTGCTGCGACTCCTCGCCGGGACGACACGCGACGGAGCACTACAAGGACGCCGGACATCCGATCATGCGGACGTTCGAGCCCGGTGAGGCATGGCGGTGGTGCTTCGTCGACCACGTCCTCGTATGACCCCCGACCGCCCCCGGATCTGGACGGTTCGACCGTCTGACGTCTGGGTACGTCAACCCGGCGCGCGCTCTTCCCAATTGGGCCCGCAGACCCCCTAGCCACGGAGCGTGTCCGTGTGTTTACTATGAGTGACAGCAAGGGGCTGGGGTCCCGGGGACAGGAAAGTTCAGAGCGCGGTAGCGTCACCGCTGAACCATGTATCGCGTTATCCCGGGGGGCGACCCTCGGCCCTGAAAAGCTTGTACCACCTTGGAGGTGAGGGTGTCCCAGATCGCAGGCGAGCCCGCGACCCAGGACTTCGTCGAAGTCCGGCTGCCCGCTGCGGGTGCCTACCTGTCGGTGCTGCGTACGGCCACGGCCGGTCTCGCGGCCCGTTTGGACTTCACCCTCGACGAGATCGAGGACCTGCGCATCGCGGTGGACGAGGCGTGCGCGATCCTGCTCCAGCAGGCCGTGCCCGGCTCAGTCCTCAGCTGTGTGTTCCGCCTTGTCGACGACTCACTGGAGGTCACCGTCTCGGCGCCGACCACGGACGGTCACGCCCCCGCGCGGGACACCTTCGCGTGGACGGTGCTGTCGGCCCTCGCCGGCAAGGTCTCATCGGCCGTCGACGAGGACAAGACCGTTTCGATCAGCCTCTACAAACAGCGCGGCGCGGGACCCGGGCCGGCGTGAGGAACGGGGACGGGCCGGTGCGGGACGAAGAGCGCGGCACACGGGAGCAGCCGGCCGCCACGGGCACGGGCGGTCCGAGCACGTCCCGGCGCATGGCGGACGGCATCGACGGCATCCCCGAGCAGGCCCGGCCGCACCCGGAGGGCGACTCCTCGGAGGCGGGCCTCCCGGACGGCGGGCAGCATGATCGGGAAGGTGCCGTGCAGAGCACGCCTCTGGACGGACGGATCGAGGTCACCCCTGTCCGAGCCGAGGCGAGGGCTCGGGGAAGGGCGACGGGCGGGACGATGAGCGAGCACCAGCGAAACTCCGAGGACGACGCGAAGGTCGCGCAGCGGGTGCAGGCCACCCGGCACGACCATCAGGACCGCAGCGGGGCGCGCGCCAGGTTCGTCGAACTGCGCGCCCTGAAGGAGGGCAGCCCGGAGTACGCGGAGCTGCGCAACCAGCTGGTCCGCATGCACCTGCCGCTCGTCGAGCACCTCGCGCGCCGCTTCCGCAACCGCGGTGAGCCGCTGGACGACCTCACCCAGGTCGCCACCATCGGCCTGATCAAGTCGGTGGACCGCTTCGACCCGGACCGCGGCGTCGAGTTCTCGACGTACGCGACACCGACGGTCGTCGGGGAGATCAAGCGGCACTTCCGCGACAAGGGCTGGGCGGTGCGGGTACCGCGCAGGCTCCAGGAGCTGCGGCTTGCCCTGACGACGGCGACGGCGGAGCTGTCCCAGCAGCACGGCCGCTCCCCGACGGTGCACGAGCTGGCCGAGAAGCTGGCCATCTCGGAGGAGGAGGTCCTGGAGGGTCTGGAGTCCGCCAACGCGTACTCCACCCTGTCCCTGGACGTCCCCGACACCGACGACGAGTCCCCGGCGGTCGCGGACACCCTGGGCGCGGAGGACGAGGCGCTGGAGGGCGTCGAGTACCGCGAGTCCCTCAAGCCGCTCCTGGAGGACCTGCCCCCTCGGGAGAAGCGGATCCTGCTGCTGCGCTTCTTCGGCAACATGACCCAGTCGCAGATCGCGCAGGAGGTCGGCATTTCGCAGATGCACGTCTCGCGATTGCTGGCCCGCACGCTGGCCCAGCTGCGGGAGAAGCTTCTGGTGGAGGAGTAGTCGGCCGCCGACCCGGGCGCGGCAGCGGCCGGACGGCTACTCGTCGGGACGACGGCCGGTCGCCGGGACGGTAGCGCCGGCCGGACCGGTTACTGGCCGGGTTCCTGCCTACGACCCGGCCCCTTGATCCCGAGGGCCTGGGTCGTCCCCGCGTTCACGAGCAGCACCAGCGCCGCGATCGCGACCACCCCGAGGGCAATCCCCGCCGGAATGGCCACACTGTCTGCCTGGAGCAGGTTGTAGGCCACCGGCAGCGCCATGATCTGTGTGATCACGGCAGGCCCACGGCTCCAGCCGCGTCGGCCGAGCAGCCCGCGCGCGGCGAGCAGCGGCAGCAGCGCGAGCACGATCAGGGTGATGCCCCCGGTGACGGCCGACCGCCGGTCGTCCGGGGCCCCCGCGAAACCCTCCACAAGCATCCAGGCACCGCCGACGACCAGGGCGAGTCCCTCCAGCGCGGTCAGCGCCGCCGCGGCGGCCAGCCGACCGGGACGGGGCCCCGCCGGACCGGCGGATTCCGCTTCGGGAGTGGGGTTCTGATCGGCGCTCACCCCTGAAGGGTAGCCCTCGGTCCGTACGGTCTCGTGGCGAGGTTCACGCCCGAAGTCTTACTTGATCCCTACCTCGCTCTGTGCCCGGTACCAGGCAGTAGGTACGCTGCAACTCATGCGTGCACTTCTCGTGGTCAATCCGGCGGCAACCACCACAAGCGCACGTACGCGCGATGTCCTTATCCACGCGCTCGCGAGCGAGATGAAGCTGGAAGCGGTCACCACCGAGTACCGCGGCCACGCGCGCGACCTGGGCCGGCACGCAGCGGACAGCTCGGACGTCGACCTGGTCGTGGCCCTCGGCGGCGACGGCACGGTCAACGAGGTCGTCAACGGCCTCCTTCACGCAGGCCCGGACCCGGAGCGTCTGCCCGGCCTCGCGGTGGTCCCCGGCGGCTCCACGAACGTCTTCGCCCGCGCCCTGGGTCTGCCCAACGACGCAGTGGAGGCCACCGGCGCCCTGCTGGACGCCCTGAGCGAGGGCAGTGAACGGACCGTAGGCCTGGGACTGACCTCGGGCACCCCGGGCACGGAGGACGAGGCCGTACCGGCGCGCTGGTTCACCTTCAACGCGGGCCTCGGCTTCGACGCCGGCGTCGTGGGGCGCGTCGAACAGCAGCGCGAGCGAGGCAGGAAATCCACCCACGCGCTTTATGTGCGTCAGGCCATGCGCCAGTTCTTCGGCGAGGCGCACCGCCGCCAGGGAACCATCACGCTGGAGCGGCCGGACGCGAAACCGGTGACCGATCTGGTGCTGTCCATAGTCTCGAATACCTCTCCGTGGACCTTCCTGGGCAATCACCCGATGTACGCCTCACCTAAGGCCTCGTTCGATAAAGGCCTCGACGTACTCGGTCTGAGCCGTATGACGACACCCGCGGTTGCCCGGTATGGCACCCAGTTGCTCACTTCGTCCCCCGAGCGCGGACCGCATGGCAAGCACGCGATATCCCTGCACGACATGGACCAGTTCACCTTGCATTCGAAGGTGCCACTCCCCCTTCAGATGGACGGCGACCACCTAGGGCTCCGTACGAGCGTGACGTTCACAGGCGTACGCCGTGCACTGCGTGTGATTGTGTGAGCAGAAAGGGCTGAAGTCCTTTCACTCGAACGTTTAGGCCAGGGTCCACCCCATGGAAGTACGGCTGTGACCTAGTCGACACCGAGGAATCAAAAAAAACTTTCCGGTAGGGGTTGTATCCGCCGCTGAGGTTTGCGAGTCTCTACATGGCGATCGGGACGGCCCGCAACACCAGCCTCCACTGATCACCAGAACCCCTCTTCAAACCACAGGACCACGTCGGCTGACGCTGGCGGGCGGCCCTTCCGTTGTTGAGGGATTCGTGAAAGCGTTCACATTCACAAGCAACCCGCACGTAATACCAAGGAGAGGTAGCAGCCATGGACTGGCGTCACAACGCCGTTTGCCGCGAGGAAGACCCCGAGCTCTTCTTCCCCATCGGCAACACCGGTCCTGCGCTGCTGCAGATCGAGGAAGCCAAGGCCGTCTGCCGCCGCTGCCCCGTCATGGAGCAGTGCCTGCAGTGGGCGCTCGAGTCCGGCCAGGACTCCGGCGTCTGGGGTGGTCTCAGCGAGGACGAGCGCCGCGCCATGAAGCGCCGCGCCGCCCGCAACCGGGCCCGTCAGGCCACCGCCTGACACACCCGCCCCGCGACAGCCTGGCTTGGCGGCGCGTACAGCGAGTACGCAACTCCCGCTCCCGAGCCGCAGCGCGCAGTACCCCCGATGCGCAGCAAATGCTGGCAACGAGCATGACGAGCCCCGGACCCCTGAACGGTCCGGGGCTCTTTGCTGTGTATCCGCGCCCCGGCGCGTCCCTCCGGCGTTACTTGTTCGCCCGCACCGGGACGTCCAGGATCACCCGGGTCCCCCGCCCCGGAGCCGGGACCATGTCGAAGGTGCCCCCCAACTCGCCCTCCACCAGCGTCCGTACGATCTGCAGGCCGAGGTTGCCGGCGGTGTGCGGGTCGAAGCCCTCGGGCAGGCCGACCCCGTCGTCCTGGACGGTGACCAGCAGGCGGGCCTCCTGGGTGGTGCCGCCGCGGACGGCCGAGACCTCGACGGTGCCGGTCTCCCCCTCGCCAAAGCCGTGCTCGAGGGCGTTCTGGAGGATTTCCGTCAGGACCATCGACAGGGGGGTGGCGACCTCCGCGTCCAGGATGCCGAAGCGGCCGGTGCGCCGACCGGTCACCTTGCCCGGGGAGATCTCGGCCACCATCGCGAGGACCCGGTCGGCGATCTCGTCGAACTCCACGCGCTCGTCCAGGTTCTGGGACAGCGTCTCATGCACGATCGCGATCGAACCGACCCGACGTACCGCCTCTTCGAGGGCTTCGCGGCCGCGGTCGGACTCGATGCGCCGGGCCTGGAGCCGCAGCAGCGCGGCCACCGTCTGGAGGTTGTTCTTCACCCGGTGGTGGATCTCCCGGATGGTCGCGTCCTTGGTGATCAACTCACGCTCGCGGCGGCGCAGTTCGGTGACGTCACGGAGCAGGACCAGCGAACCGATGCGCGTGCCCTTGGGCTTGAGCGGGATCGCCCGGAACTGGATCACTCCGTCGTCGGACTCGATCTCGAACTCCCGCGGCGCCCAGCCGCTCGCCACCTTGGCGAGTGCCTCGTCCACCGGCCCATGGGTCGGGGCGAGTTCGGCGGTGGTCTTGCCGAGGTGGTGACCGACCAGGTCGGAGGCGAGACCGAGGCGGTGGTAGGCGGACAGCGCGTTCGGCGAGGCGTACTGGACCAGGCCGTCCGCGTCGAGGCGGATCAGGCCGTCACCCACGCGGGGTGAGGCGTCCATGTCGACCTGCTGGTTCGCGAACGGGAAGGCGCCGGCGGCGATCATCTGCGCGAGGTCCGAGGCGCTCTGGAGATACGTCAGCTCCAGACGGCTCGGGGTGCGCACGGTCAGGAGGTTGGTGTTGCGTGCGATGACCCCGAGGACGCGCCCCTCCCGCCGCACCGGGATGGACTCGATCCGGACGGGGACCTCTTCGCGCCACTCCGGATCGCCCTCGCGGACAATCCTGCCCTCGTCGAGGGCGAGGTCCAGCATCGGTCGACGGCCGCGCGGGACGAGGTGGCCGACCATGTCGTCCTGGTACGAGGTAGGGCCGGTGTTGGGCCGCATCTGGGCGACCGACACGTAGCGCGTGCCGTCGCGGGTGGGCACCCACAGGACCAGGTCGGCGAAGGAGAGGTCGGAGAGCAGCTGCCACTCCGAGACCAGCAGGTGGAGCCACTCGAGGTCGGAGTCGTCGAGGGCCGTGTGCTGGCGTACGAGTTCGTTCATGGAGGGCACGTGTGCGAGCGTACCTGGCGGTACGGACATGCCCTGGAAGCAGCCGTCGCAGGCCCCGGAAACACCCGCGGGCCGCGGCGCCTGGGAGGGACCCTCAGCCCTCCCGGCACCGCAGCCCGGAGCAATATCGGCCGTGGGGTGTGCGGTCCCGGTCGGCCGAAGGATGAGGATCCGGGGCAGTCAGGGCAGAGAGCTCCGGTTCCTCGGTCCCGTCCTCCTGTGCGGGGAGGACGGAAGTCTGTTCGTTTTCAGTTGTCTCTACGCATTGTGGACTAGACCACTACGTGTGTCCATGCGTTGGAGGCTGTTTGTTGTTGGGACTTTTCCCTGCCGGGTCCGCACCAGTCGGAACCGGTTCGGACGTCTGGCAACCACCACGCAGCCTAACGCGCGTGGGTTCATGTGCGGGGCCAGACAGTCATGGCAATTTCCACCAGCGCTTCCAACTCCGCCCGGCTCGCGCCGTCCCGTGCCTGCTGGGACATGCCCTGGATCATCGCGCCGATGTGCCGGGCGAGGGCGGCGGCGTCCGTTCCGGCCGGCAGGGCGCCCGCGTCGATGTCGGCTCTGACGCGGCTCTCGAACGCGGCGATGTTGGCGTTGCGCCGCTCGCGCAGGGGCTCCTCCACCTCGCGGGTCGTGCAGTTCGTGGCCGCGTGGATGACGAGGCAGCCAAAAGGATGGGCGGGGTCGGTGTACTCGGCGGCGGCCTCGCGCAGGGTGCGCTCGACTGCGGCGCGGGCCGACGGCTCCTCGGCGAGGGCGCGGTCACCGAAGGAGCCGTACCTGGTGCCGTACTCCCGGACGACCTCCTCGAACAGCGAGCGCTTGTCGCCGAAGGCCGCGTAGAGGCTCGGGGCGCCGATGTCCATCACGCGGGTGAGGTCGGAGACGGACGTGGCCTCGTAGCCGTGCTCCCAGAAGGCCAGGAGCGCCTTCTCCAGCGCGGTCTCGCGATCGAAGGAGCGGGGGCGGCCACGCGGCTTCGATGCCGGTCCGACCTTCGGCTTCGTGTCCTCGCTGCTCACCATGGAGTGAATTGTATAGCGGGTGCTAGAGAAATAACCGGCGGGTGTTGTACGGTTTTTCTGTAGCGACCGCTAGAGAAATGAAGGGGGCGCCGACATGGGCGTGCTTGCGGGCAGGACGGCTCTGGCCACCGGGGCGAGCAGGGGTATCGGACGGGGGATCGCCGAGCGGCTGGGGCGCGAGGGTGCCCGGGTCGCGGTGCACTACGGGAGGAACGAGACGGCGGCGAAGGAGACAGTCGACGCCATCGAGGCGGCGGGCGGCTCGGCCTTCGCGCTCGGCGCGGAACTGGGGCTGCCGGGTGACGCGGAGGCACTGTGGGAGGAGTTCGACCGGCACGCGGACGGGCTGGACATCCTGGTGAACAACGCCGGCATCGGGAATACCCCGCCGATCGAGGAGATCGGGGAGGAGGAGTACGACCGAGTCTTCGCGGTCAATGTGAAGGCGCCGTTCTTCCTCGTCAAGCACGGCATGAGCCGCCTGCGCGACGGCGGGCGGGTCATCAATATCTCGTCCGGGCTCTCCCGGACCGCGGTGATGCCGAACAACATGGCGTACGCGATGACGAAGGGCGCGCTGGATGTCCTCTCCCGCGACCTCTCCAAGGTGCTGGGCCCCCGGAACATCACGGTGAACTCGGTGGCGCCGGGGATCATCGCCACCGACAACACCTACGAGTTGCTGCACAGCAGCGAGGACGCCTGGGCCGAGGCGGCGGCTATATCGGCACTGGGCAGGGTGGGAGAGGCGGTCGACGTCGCGGAGGTGGTGGCGTTCCTGGCGTCGGACGGAGGCCGGTGGGTCACGGGCAGCTGGGTGGATGCGACCGGGGGTTCACTGACCTAGCCGGGCTGGGGCTCCACGGGCAGCGGCCCCCGATGCGAGGCTCCGCGGGCCGCTCTCCGCCGCCCTGGGCCGGAGGGATCGACTCTGTTAGATTGGTCTAAACCACACAGGCCCCTCCCGGGCCCCCGTCGAGTCCCCTCTGTTCAGACCGTCTCTTCAGATCGGCAGGCCCAGCGTGGAAGTTGTCATCGTCCCCGACGGCAAGTCAGGCGGCGAGCTCATCGCCGAGGCCATGGCACAGCTGCTCCGGAACAAGCCCGCCGCCCTGCTCGGCGTGGCCACCGGTTCGACACCGCTGCCCATCTACGAGGCGCTGGCGGCAAAGGTGCACTCCGGCGCCGTGGACGCCTCGCGGGCCCGGATCGCTCAGCTCGACGAATACGTGGGGCTGCCCGCCGAGCATCCGGAGTCGTACCGGTCCGTGCTGCGGCGCGAGGTTCTGGAGCCGCTCGGGGTCGGGATGGGCGCGTTCATGGGGCCCGACGGCACCGCGGAGGATGTGCAGGGGGCGTGCGAGGCGTATGACAGGGCTCTGGCCGAGGCCGGCGGGGTGGACCTCCAGCTGCTGGGGATCGGGACCGACGGTCACATCGGGTTCAACGAGCCGTGCTCGTCGCTGGCCTCCCGGACCCGGATCAAGACGCTGACCGAGCAGACGCGGGTGGACAACGCTCGCTTCTTCGACGGCGACATCGAACAGGTCCCGCACCATGTGATCACCCAGGGCATCGGGACCATACTGGAGGCACGGCACCTGGTGCTTCTCGCGACCGGCGAGGGCAAGGCCGACGCGGTCGCGGCGACCGTGGAGGGGCCGGTCGCGGCGGTGTGCCCCGCCTCCGCACTCCAGCTCCACCCGCACGCCACGGTCGTGGTCGACGACGCCGCCGCGTCCAAGTTGAAGCTGGCGGACTACTTCCGGCACACGTTCGCCAACAAGCCGGACTGGCAGGGGATCTAGGCGGATCGGAGGTCCTGGACCCGGCACGTCACATCACCGGACCTTGGACCCGCGGGAGTCTCGTCCCACACGTCCTCAGGGCGCCGCAGGTCCGTCGTCCTCGGTCGGGTCGTCCTGAGCGGTCAGGCCGGCCACCCACAGCGGCATCAGCCAGTGGACGACAAGGACGGCCATGAGGACGGGCGACGCGTAGGCCCTGGGTGCGTCGCCCTCGGCGGCACTCGCCGCGAGGAGGCCTGCGGCGGCCAGGACCAGCAGCAGGATGGCGATCCGGTGGGCCCGGGCAAGAACCCGGCTGCGTTCGGCCGACTGCCGCTCGTCCAAGGCACGTTCGCGCAGTTCCAGCGGGCCTCGGGTGGCACCGTTGACCGCTCCCGTCGCCACCATCCAGGGCAGCATCAGCACGGCCATCACGACGACGGTCCACATCTGCTCCGCCTTCGCGAGGCTGAAGTGGGTGATCAGTCCCCCGATGGCCACGGTGAGCGTGACATGTGCGGCTACACCCCTGCGACGACCTCCGCCGCCGCTCGGCCGCAGACGCGGGCCGCGCCGTGGGTGGCGATGTGGAGGGCGCCTCGGGGGGCTGCCTGAGGCAGACCCATCTCGACGACGATCGTGTCGGGGCGGGCGGCCAGCAGGGTGCCGAGGGCGGCGGCCATCCAGGGATGACGGTGTTCGTCGCGGACGACGGCCACGATGCGGCGTCCGCCCGCCGCCTCCAGGGCGGCCGGACCGGCGTGCTCGTCGGTGAAGGTTCCCGTCTGCGTGCCTGGGAGCAGACGGGCCAGCTCCGCGGCAACGCCCCAGGGGGTCTCGTCGCCCACGGCGATGTTGGCCACCGGAGTGAGCGCGGCGACATACGGGGGCTCGGTGAGCGGGGTGAAGTTCTCAGCCCCGGTGAGGCGCAGGGCACGGCGGGCGGCGCGGAGACCGACGTCGTCGACGGCGGGGGACGCCGGGACCGGAGAAGCAGAAGAGGTAAGGGAGGTCGGAGAGCCTTGCGAGACAGGAGAAGAGGGAAGAGCCGACGCGGCCGGGGAGGTCCAGGAGGCCTGGGAGGACCACGCGACCGGGGAGGCCCCCGTCTCGTTCCCCCGGCCCCTCGTCGACGCCGCCCAGCGGGCCAGGGTCCGGACGCGATCCGCCGCGTCCGCCAGGCGCTCCTCGGGGAGTTCGCCGGAGCGGACTGCGGTGACGAGGGCGTCGCGCAGGCGGCGTACCGTCTCGTCGTCGGCCAGGCCGCCGCCCACGCAGATGGCGTCGACGCCGGCCGCGAGGGCGAGAACACTGCCGCGTTCGATGCCGTAGGTGCCGGCGATGGCCCGCATCTCCATGCCGTCGGTGACGATCAGGCCGTCGTAGCCGAGTTCGCCGCGCAGCAGGCCGGTGAGGACCCGCCGGGACAAGGTGGCGGGACGTTCCGGGTCCAGGGCCGGGACCAGGATGTGAGCGGTCATCACCGCCCGGGTGCCGGCGGCGATCGCCGCGCGGAACGGGGTGAGTTCACGGTCGTGCAGCACGGAACCGTCCGCGTCGATGCGCGGCAGCGCGTGGTGGGAGTCGATCGCCGTGTCGCCGTGCCCCGGGAAGTGCTTGGTGCAGGCGGCGACTCCGGCGGACTGGAGGCCGGTGACATAGGCGGCGGTGTGCCGGGCGACCAGGTCGGGGGCGGCGCCGAAGGAACGCACGCCGATCACCGGGTTGCCCGGGTTCGAGTTCACGTCGGCCGAGGGTGCCCAGTTGAAGTTCACGCCGCAGGCCGCGAGGCGACGGCCGAGTTCGAGAGCCACCTCCCGGGTCAGCTCCACGTCGTCCACCGCACCCAGCGCGTGGTTGCCGGGGAAGCTGGAGCCCGTGCGCACCTCCAGGCGCGTGACGTCTCCGCCCTCCTCGTCGATCGCGACCAGCACGTCGTCGCGTTCGGCGCGCAACTGGGCGGTGAGGGCGGCCAGTTGATCGGGGGAGGCGATGTTGCGTCCGAACAGGCCGACCGAGGCGAGGCCCTCGCCGAGGCGACGCAGCAGCCAGTCGGGGGCTGTGGTGCCCGTGAAGCCTGGCTGGAGGACGGTGAGGGCATCTCGCGTCAGGGTGTCCGTACCGCTCGCGATAGTCGTCATCGGGGCGTCATCCCTTCACGGCGCCGGCGGTCAGACCCGCGGCCATCTTGCGCTGAACGAGGAGGAAGAGGACCACGATCGGCACGGCCATCATGGTGGATCCGGCCATCATCGGAGCGTATTCGGTGCCGTGCTTGGTGGTGAAGTTGCCGAGCCAGACGGTCGCGGTCTGGTTCTTCTGGCTGAGCAGCATGAGGGCGTAGATGTACTCGTTCCATGACAGGACGAAGCCGTACACGGATGTGGCGACCATGCCGGGGGCCAGCAGCGGAAGGACGATCCGGACGAAGGCGCCGGTGCGGGAGCAGCCGTCGACCATCGCCGCCTCCTCCAGTTCCCGCGGGATGTTGACGATGAAGCCGCGCAGCGTCCACACCGTGAAGGGGAGGATGAAGGTCAGGTAGGTGATGATCAGGCCGGAGAGCTTGTCGTACTGGTCCAGGTCGTTGAGCAGCAGGAACACCGGGATGATCATGGCGACCAGCGGGACCATCTGGACCGCGAGGATGCCCACGATCACGATCTTGCGGCCGCGGAAGGCGAACCGGGAGATGGCGAGAGCGGCCAGCATGCCGACAACCATGCCGATCGCGACCACGGCGAGCGACACGATCAGGCTGCGGCCGACCGGGCCCCAGAAGTCCGCGATGTCGAGCGCGCGGCTGAAGTTGGACAGGGTCAGTCCTGTCGGCAGCAGGCTCGGGTCCGGGTCGATGGCGTCCTTGGCCGGCTTGAACGCCGTGTTCAGCATCCAGTAGACGGGGAAGCCCGCGGTGACGAAGACGAGGAGGCCGAGGAGGTTCCAGCCGGCCTTCGACTTCCGGCGCACGGGAGCGGGCCCAGGAGTCGTCAGCGTACTCATTCGACCTCTCCGATCTTCAGCATCTGGCGCATGTAGACGGCGACGACACCGAGCAGCAACAGCACGGTGAGCAGGGCGATCGCCGAGCCCTGGCCGTAGTCGTTGACCACGAAGGCGCGGTCGTACGAATAGGTGGTGAGGAGTTGGAACTCGGCCTCCGGGTGGCCGTTGCGCATCACGAAGACCTGTGGGAAGACGCCCATGTCCCAGATGACCGACAGGGTCGTGAGCATCACGATGATCGGCTTGAGGATGGGCAGGGTGACATGGCGGAAGACGCCCCAGGCGCCCGCACCGTCCAGACGGGCCGCCTCCTCCAGTTCCTTCGGGACCTGGGTGAGTCCCGCACTCAACGTGATCACGACGAAGGGGATGGCCCCCCAGACCACCAGCAGCATGATCACGGCCAGGCCCTGAGGCCCGCTGGCGAACCAGTTGTGGCCGATCATCTCCACACCGGGCAGCTTGCTGAGCAGCGCGTTGAGGATGCCGTAGTCCGCGTCGAACAGCCATTTGAAGACCGTGGTGGCCACGATGATCGGCATGCCCCAGCTGGCCACCAGCGCGATGTTGACCAGCGTCTTCACCCAGCCGGAGACCCGCTGGAGCAGCAGGGCGATGAGCATGCCGGCGGCCATGGTGAAGATGACGGAGCCGGCCGCGAAGACGATCGTCCGGACGACGACCGCCCAGAACTCCCCGTCCCCCAGCACCTTGGTGAAGTTGTCGAAACCGACCGACTCGGCCGGCTGGAAGCCCCACAGCTGGGACTGCCCGAACTTCTGGAAGGAGAGGGTGACCAGGCGGACCAGCGGATAGCCGAGGACCAGCCCCAGGATCAGCAGGCAGGGGGCGAGCAGCAGCCAGGGGGTACCCGCTCCGCCGGAAGGCCGTGCTCTGGGTGGCTTGGTCGCCTCGGACGGCGGTGGCGGTGCCTTCCGCGGCGGCGCCTTGGCAGGGGTGGTCGTGTCGGCACTCATCGTGCGCTCCTCAGCGGTCCCTCAGGTCGTACGAAGGGAAGTCCCGCACGCTCGCGCGAGGACCAGGCCCGCGGAGCCGTACGAGAGGTGGGGCCCCGCCGGTTGCGACGGGGCCCCACCAGCGGTCATTTGGTGTTGATGACCTTGTCGATCGCGGCGTCCGCTTCCTTCGCGGCCGCCTCGACCGACTTCTTGCCGGTGCCGATCTCCTGCAGCATGGTCTGCAGGATCTGGGCCTTCTCGACCTGGCCCCAGCCCGGTGCCATCGGGACGAACCAGTTGGACTCGGCCGCTGTGGCCGGAACCGCCGTCGCCGGGTCCTTCTTGAGCGTGGCGAGGTCGGTCTTGTTGTTGGGCAGGTTGCCCTTGGCGATCAGGCCCTTCTGGCCGGCGGGACCGGTGAACGCGTTGATCCACTCGGCGGCGACGGCCTGCGCCTTCGACTTCACCGGGACGGCGAGGTCCGAACCGCCCAGGAAGACGGGGAGGTTCTTGCCGGACGGGCCCGGCATCACGAAGTTCTGGAGGTTGCCCTTGAGCTTGCCGGTCTTGTCGTTCTCCGGCGTCTCGGAGGTCGCGCCCTCCCAGGCCGCGCCGAAGATCATGCCGGACTTGCCCTGGCCGTAGACGATGTAACGGTCGGACTCGTCCTTGGTCTTGTCGCCGTGCATGTACTTGTCGACGACGTTCTTGAACTCGGTGAGGCCCTTGACGGACTCCGGCGAGGACAGGGTGCCCTTCCACTGGCCGCCCGACTCGGCGGCGATGGAGCCGCCGGCGTCGTAGACGAAGGACATGGCCGCATACCAGTCACGGGTGGGCTGGTACCAGGCGCTGAACTTGTCGCCCTCCTTCTTCTGCACCTTGTTCAGGGCGGAGGTCAGCTCGGCGTACGTCTTCGGGGTGGACTTGACGCCGACCGAAGCGAACAGGTCCTTGCGCCAGTTGGCGACGCGGCCGCCGGCGTAGTAGGGAACGCCGTACGTCTTGTCCTGGTACGTCACCGAGGCCTTGAGGCCGTCCAGCCAGGCGGAGGACTTGTCGAACTTGGCCGGGTCGAGGGGGGCGAAGGCGCCCTTGACCATGTAACCGAGCATCTCGGTGTTGCCCATCTCGACGACGTCGGGGGCCTTGTCGGTGGCGAGAACGGCGTCGAGCTTGGTGTTCTTGTCGGGCCAGCCGTAGTACTCGTGGTTGATCTTGATGCCGGGGTGCGCCTTCGTGACCGCGGCGTCGGCGGACTTGACCAGCTGCGGCCAGTTGTTCTGCGCGTCGACGGTGAGCCAGACGGTCAGTTCCTTGGCGTCCGCGCCGCTCTTGTCCGAGCTCCCGCTGCCACTGTCGTCCCCGCACGCCGCGATGGAGACCATCATGCCCGCGATACCGATCGCGGCTATCAGCTTGCGCTTCACGCCACCCTCCTCAGGGATGCCCACAAACCCCCCTGCTCCCACGTAGCCCATGGGCCAGGACCTGGACCAGTGGTGTAGACCAGTGGGCAGAGCTTGGCTCAGACCAATAGGGCTGTCAAGGGTGTACGAGTCCGCTCTCACCAGCCGTTATGCGACCTACATATGCAGGAACCTTTAAGTAAGAAGCCCTCGAAAACCGGCCCGCTGAGCGGGCGAATCGGGTAGACCACTTCGCGTACCCCACGAGCCTGCGCGGTGGACTAGACCAGCAGGGTCCGTGCAGGTATACAGAAGGGATCACGGAGCGCGCGGAGAACGCGCGCACGTGGCCGTGCCACGATGTGGGCCACCAGGAGCCGGGAAGGCAGAACATGAGCACCGACGTCAGCAGTGCGGAGAACGAGGGTGGGGCTACCGTCCGTACCGCGCGCGTGCCCAAGTACTACCGCCTGAAGAAGCATCTGCTCGACATGACGGAGACGCAGTCGCCCGGCACGCCCGTGCCGCCCGAGCGCACGCTGGCCGCCGAGTTCGACACCTCGCGCACCACCGTGCGCCAGGCCCTTCAGGAACTGGTCGTCGAGGGACGCCTGGAGCGCATCCAGGGCAAGGGCACGTTCGTGGCCAAGCCGAAGGTCTCGCAGGCCCTCCAACTCACCTCGTACACCGAGGACATGCGAGCCCAGGGCCTCGAACCCACCTCCCAGCTGCTGGACATCGGCTACATCACCGCCGACGACCGGCTCGCCGGTCTGCTCGACATCACGGCCGGCGGGCGGGTGCTGCGCATCGAGCGCCTGCGCATGGCCAACGGCGAGCCGATGGCCATCGAGACGACCCACCTGAGCGCGAAGCGCTTCCCCGCCCTGCGCAGGTCACTCGTCAAGTACACGTCCCTCTACACCGCGCTCGCCGAGGTGTACGACGTCCATCTCGCCGAGGCCGAGGAGACCATCGAGACCTCGCTGGCCACTCCGCGCGAGGCCGGCCTGCTGGGCACCGACGTGGGCCTGCCCATGCTGATGCTGTCCCGGCACTCGCTGGACCGGACGAGCCAGCCGGTGGAGTGGGTGCGGTCCGTCTACCGCGGGGACCGCTACAAGTTCGTGGCACGGCTGAAGCGCCCGCAGGACTGACAACGCGGCAGTACACGCGGTGCACCGCAACCGCCCCTGGGTGGCAGCCGTTACGGACGGCTGCGCTGTTGCCCCGCACTGTTGACGGCCCACACGGAACCGACACATACCGGTATGCGGACGAGGGGTTCCATATCTGCGACACCGTGACCTAGATTGCCTGCGCATTACACAGGTGATCACAGGTGATCAGCGAGGGGACGGAGTCACCCGATGTCGAACGATCCGGAAGTGAGCAGAACGGTGGTGACACCCGCACGGGTGGCCATCGCCGTCTGCCTCGTCGCGCCCTTCGTGGCGATGCTGTGGGTGGGCTCGTACGCCAAGACGGACCCCGCGTTCATCGGCATCCCGTTCTTCTACTGGTACCAGATGGCGTGGGTGCTGATCTCCACCGCGCTGACGGTGACCGCCTACAAGCTGTGGCAGCGTGACCAGCGCGCCCGCTCGACCCAGCAGGGCGGTGCGTCGAAGTGAACGACGGCGTGAACGGCGTCGCACTCGGCGTCTTCATCTTCTTCTTCCTGGCCGTCACGGTCATGGGCTTCCTCGCCGCGCGCTGGCGCAGGGCCGACGACGAGCACAGCCTCGACGAGTGGGGTCTGGGCGGACGCTCCTTCGGCACCTGGGTCACCTGGTTCCTGCTCGGCGGTGACCTGTACACGGCCTACACCTTCGTGGCGGTCCCGGCGGCGATCTACGCGGCGGGCGCGGCCGGCTTCTTCGCGGTGCCCTACACGATCCTGGTGTACCCGCTGATCTTCACCTTCCTGCCCCGCCTGTGGTCGGTGTCCCACAAGCACGGGTACGTGACCACGTCGGACTTCGTGCGCGGTCGCTTCGGCTCGAAGGGGCTCTCGCTGGCGGTGGCCGTGACCGGCATCCTCGCCACGATGCCGTACATCGCGCTCCAACTGGTCGGCATCCAGGCGGTGCTGGACGTGATGGGCGTCGGCGGCGGCGAGGACACCAACTGGTTCGTCAAGGACCTGCCGCTGCTGATCGCGTTCGGTGTGCTGGCGGCGTACACGTACTCGTCGGGCCTGCGCGCCCCCGCCCTCATCGCCTTCGTCAAGGACACGCTGATCTACATCGTCATCGCGGTGGCGATCATCTACATCCCGATCAAGCTGGGCGGCTTCGACGACATCTTCGCCAAGGCGGGCGAGGCGTTCAGCCAGACCAACCCGGCGACGGGCAAGCCACGCGGCGCCCTGGTCCCGGCCGAGGCCGGCCAATGGACGTACGCCACGCTCGCGTTGGGCTCCGCGCTGGCGCTCTTCATGTACCCGCACTCGATCACGGCGACGCTGTCCTCGCGCAGCCGTGAGGTGATCCGCCGCAACACCACGATCCTGCCGCTTTACTCGCTGATGCTGGGCCTGCTCGCGCTGCTGGGCTTCATGGCGATCGCGGCCGGGGTCAAGGTCACCAACGGCCAGCTGGCGATCCCGCAGCTCTTCGAGAACATGTTCCCGGACTGGTTCGCGGGCGTGGCCTTCGCGGCGATCGGCATCGGCGCACTGGTCCCGGCGGCGATCATGTCGATCGCCGCGGCGAACCTCTTCACCCGCAACATCTACAAGGACTTCATCAAGCCGGACGCGACACCGAAGGAGGAGACGCGGGTCTCCAAGCTGGTCTCGCTGCTCGTGAAGGTGGGCGCCCTGGCCTTCGTCCTGACCATGGACAAGACGGTCGCGATCAACTTCCAGCTCCTCGGCGGCATCTGGATCCTGCAGACCTTCCCGGCCCTGGTCGGCGGCCTGTTCACCCGCTGGTTCCACCGCTGGGCACTGCTGGCCGGCTGGGCGGTCGGCATGGTGTACGGCACGGTCGCCGCGTACGGGGTCGCCTCGCCGACGCAGAAGCACTTCGGCGGCTCGGCGAAGGAGATCCCCGGCATCGGGGAGATCGGCTACATCGGCCTGACGGCGTTCGTCCTGAACGTCGTGGTCACGGTGGTCCTCACCTTCGTCCTGAAGGCCCTCAAGGCCCCCGACGGCATCGACGAGACGTCCCCGCAGGACTACACGGCCGACGCGGGCGACCGGGGCGTCCAGACGGAACTGCCGCCGGCGACGGCGGGCTCCGCGCACTGACGCGACGACCGCGACAAGGGCCTGTCCGGCGCGATCCGCCGGGCAGGCCCTTTTCGCGTACGCGCACCTGCCGGGCCGCCGCAACAGCGCGCTGAGGGTGGGGGGTTTCGCCGCCCGCGGCTGGGCCGCGTTGAAGGGCCGCCGGAGGAAACCCGGCGGCCCTTCGCCGTGCCCTTGGTGCACACTCCCGGCATGGACCTCGTGATCCGGCAAGCAGCCCCTGACGAATACGACACCCTCGGTGAAATCACCGCCCGCGCCTACCTCCTGGACGGTCTCCTCGACTTCGGCGAGAGCGACCTGTACCTCGGTGAACTGAGAGACGTGGCCAAGCGCGCCGCCGCCGCGGACGTGCTGGTGGCCACACAGGGCGAACAGATCCTCGGCGGCGTCACCTTCGTACCGTCCGGCGGGCCCATGGCCGACATCGCCCGCCCCGGAGAGGCCGAGATACGGATGCTCGCGGTCGCCCGGGAGGCGCGCGGACGCGGAGCCGGTGAGGCGCTCGTGCGGGCCTGCGTAGACCGGGCGAGGGCCACGGAAGGCTGCGTACGAGTAGTCCTGTCGACCCAGCGGACGATGCGCTCCGCCCACCGCATCTACGAACGTCTGGGCTTCGTCCGGGTCCCCGAGCGCGACTGGAACCCGATCCCGGAACTGGACGACATCATGCTGCTCACTTACGAATTGTCGCTGTGAGTCGACCCTTCGAGTTGACGCTGTGAGTTGACACTCTGCCACGCTCCGAAGTGGACGCGACACAACATATGGGGGTGCTGTCTCCACCCGGCACAAGATGTATGCTCATGCTCGCTGTCGCCGCAGGGGAATCCGGTGCGAATCCGGAACTGTCCCGCAACGGTGTACTCATGCGTGCAAATGCGCTCATGAGAGTCAGTCCGAGGACCTGCCGACAGTGCGCCCGGCCATCCGGCCCGGGTGCTTGACGTCCGGGCCTCGTGGAATGGGCCGGTGGACGCGACGCCGTGTGCGCTCGTGTGCTCCCGCCTGCCCGCCGTGAGGCCCCCCTGCCGAGCGAGGGAGAGCCCCCACGTGACCATCGCGCCAGCCGATCCGGTATCAGCGACAGCTCCTGTGGAACCCGACGGCCCCGGAACCGCGTTGCTGCGGACCCTGGCCGAGCTGACCGCCGACCTCCCCGACGCCGACCCCGGCAGGGTCGCCGCCGCCGCGCTGCGCGGGCGCTCCGCGCGGGCTGACGAGTCGGAGCTGCGTGAGCTGGCCACCGAGGCGGCCGCCGGCCTCATCTCCGAGGACCCCGTCTACTCGCGGCTGGCCGCCCGTCTGCTCGCGATCAGCATCCGCGCCGAGGCCGCGTCCCAGGGCGTCACGTCCTTCACCGGCTCGGTCGCCGTCGGACACCGGGAAGGCCTGATCGCCGACCGTACGGCCGAGTTCGTACGCCTGCACGCGGACCGCCTCGACACCCTCGTCGACACTCAAGGGGACGACCGCTTCGGCTACTTCGGCCTGCGCACCCTGCACAGCCGCTACCTCCTGAGGCACCCGATCACCCGCCGCGTGATCGAGACTCCCCAGCACTTCATGCTCCGGGTGGCCTCCGGCCTCGCCGAGGACGACACCCACCGTGCCGTCGACGAAGTAGCCGCGCTCTACAAGCTCATGAGCCGCCTCGACTACCTCCCCTCCTCCCCCACCCTCTTCAACTCCGGCACCCGGCACCCCCAGATGTCGTCCTGCTACCTCCTCGACTCCCCCAAGGACGAGCTGGACTCCATCTACGACCGCTACCACCAGGTGGCCCGGCTCTCGAAGCACGCGGGCGGCATCGGCATCGCGTACTCCCGCATCCGCTCCCGGGGTTCACTGATCCGCGGCACGAACGGGCACTCCAACGGCATCGTCCCGTTCCTGAAGACCCTCGACGCCTCGGTCGCCGCCGTGAACCAGGGCGGCCGGCGCAAGGGCGCGGCCGCGGTCTACCTGGAGACCTGGCACTCGGACATCGAGGAGTTCCTGGAGCTGCGGGACAACACCGGCGAGGACGCCCGCCGGACGCACAACCTGAACCTCGCGCACTGGATCCCGGACGAGTTCATGCGCCGCGTGAACGCCGACGCGCAGTGGTCGCTGTTCTCCCCCGCCGACGTGCCCGAACTGGTCGACCTGTGGGGCGAGGAGTTCGACGCCGCCTACCGCGGGGCGGAAGCGAACGGCCTGGCGAAGAAGACCATCCCCGCCCGTGATCTGTACGGCCGCATGATGCGCACCCTCGCCCAGACCGGCAACGGCTGGATGACCTTCAAGGACGCCGCCAACCGCACCGCCAACCAGACGGCCGAGCCGGGTCATGTGGTCCACTCCTCCAACCTCTGCACGGAGATCCTGGAGGTCACGGACGACGGCGAGACGGCGGTCTGCAACCTGGGCTCGGTCAATCTCGGCGCCTTCGTCATGGACGGTGACATCGACTGGGAGCGGCTGGACGAGACCGTCCGCACCGCCGTGACCTTCCTGGACCGGGTCGTCGACATCAACTTCTACCCGACCGAGCAGGCGGGCCGCTCCAACGCCAAGTGGCGTCCGGTAGGCCTCGGCGCGATGGGCCTGCAGGACGTCTTCTTCCAACTGCGCCTGCCCTTCGACTCGCCCGAGGCGAAGGCGCTCTCCACCCGTCTCGCCGAGCGCGTCATGCTCGCCGCGTACGAGGCCTCAGCCGACCTCGCCGAGCGCAACGGCCCGCTGCCGGCCTGGGAGAAGACCCGCACCGCCAAGGGTGTCCTTCACCCCGACCACTACGACACCGAGCTCACCTGGCCGGAGCGCTGGGCGGCCCTACGCGCCCGGATCGCCGCCACCGGCCTGCGCAACTCCCTGCTGCTGGCCATCGCGCCCACCGCCACCATCGCGTCGATCGCCGGCGTGTACGAGTGCATCGAGCCGCAGGTCTCCAACCTGTTCAAGCGGGAGACGCTGTCCGGTGAGTTCCTCCAGGTCAACTCGTACCTGGTGAACGACCTGAAGCAGCTCGGCGTCTGGGACGCGCGCACCCGGGAGGCCCTGCGCGAGGAGAACGGCTCGGTGCAGGCCTTCACCTGGATCCCCGAGGACGTACGGGCGCTGTACCGCACGGCGTGGGAGATCCCGCAGCGCGGCCTGATCGACATGGCCGCCGCCCGGACCCCGTTCCTGGACCAGTCCCAGTCCCTGAACCTCTTCCTGGAGACGCCGACCATCGGCAAGCTCTCCTCGATGTACGCGTACGCCTGGAAGTCGGGCCTGAAGACGACGTACTACCTGCGCTCGCGTCCGGCGACCCGGATCGCCCGCGCCGCCCGGGCCACCGTGCCCGTACAGCAGGCCGCCGACCCCGAGGCCGTCGCCTGCTCCCTGGAAAACCCCGAGTCCTGCGAGGCCTGCCAGTAATGACCAGCGAAACCAAGGCCGCACCTGCCGAGGCCGCACCTTCCAAAGCCGCGGCTTTCAAGAACCTGCTCGACCCGGGCTTCGAGCTGACCCTGCGCCCCATGCGCTACCCCGACTTCTACGAGCGCTACCGGGACGCCATCAAGAACACCTGGACCGTCGAGGAGGTGGACCTCCACTCGGACGTCGCCGACCTCGCGAAGATGACGCCGGCCGAGCAGCACCTGATCGGCCGCCTGGTCGCGTTCTTCGCGACGGGCGACTCGATCGTCGCGAACAACCTGGTGCTGACGCTCTACAAGCACATCAACTCCCCCGAGGCGCGCCTGTATCTCTCCCGGCAGCTGTTCGAGGAAGCGGTCCACGTCCAGTTCTATCTGACCCTGCTGGACACCTACCTCCCCGACCCGGAGGACAGGGCCGCCGCCTTCGACGCGGTGGAGAACATCCCGTCCATCCGCGAGAAGGCCGGGTTCTGCTTCAAGTGGATCAACGAGGTCGAGAAGCTGGACCGGCTGGAGACCCAGGCCGACCGGCGCCGCTTCCTGCTCAACCTCATCTGCTTCGCCGCGTGCATCGAGGGCCTGTTCTTCTACGGCGCCTTCGCGTACGTCTACTGGTTCCGCAGCCGCGGCCTGCTGCACGGCCTGGCCACCGGCACCAACTGGGTGTTCCGCGACGAGACGATGCACATGAGCTTCGCCTTCGACGTGGTGGACACCGTCCGCAAGGAGGAGCCGGAGCTGTTCGACGACGAGCTTCAGCAGCAGGTCACCGACATGCTGAGGGAGGCCGTCGAGGCCGAGCTGCAGTTCGCGCGCGACCTGTGTGGTGACGGCCTCCCGGGCATGAACACCGACTCGATGCGGCAGTACCTGGAGTGCGTCGCCGACCAGCGCCTGACGCGCCTCGGCTTCGCCCCGCTGTACGGCTCGGAGAACCCCTTCTCCTTCATGGAGCTGCAAGGGGTTCAGGAGTTGACCAACTTCTTCGAGCGGCGTCCGTCGGCGTACCAGGTCGCGGTGGAGGGCACCGTGGACCTGGACGAGGACTTCTGATCCTCGTACGCCTCGCGGGCCTCCTGGGCCTCCCTGATCTGACGGTCGATGCGCCTGTCACGCAGGATCCCGACCGCTGACGGGAGGACCAGGAGGGCGAGGATTCCGAGGACGGTGAGCATGGCGATCAGTCCTTCTGTCGGTGCGGTAGTCATGACACCACTGTCGTGCCCGAGACTCCTTACCGACAGTGGCAGGACTGCCGCACACCCTCGACTTGCTGCCACTTCCGCGACACACTGGCACCATGCTGAGCAACGTGGCCGCCGTCGTCCTCGACGGCGTGAACCCTTTCGAACTAGGTGTCATCTGCGAGGTCTTCGGCACCGACCGAAGCGACGACGGCCTGCCCGTGTACGACTTCGCGGTCGCCTCGGCCGAAGGCCCCACGCTCAGCGCGCGTGCGGGCTTCTCCATGCGGCTCGAGCACGGCCTGGAGCGCCTGGAGTCGGCCGACCTGATCGCCGTGCCGGCCGGGGCTCACTACGAGACCCGGACCTTCCCGCCGGAGATGCTGGACGCCCTGCGGCGCGCTGTGGAACGCGGGGCGCGGGTGCTCAGCGTCTGCTCCGGCGTCTTCGTGCTCGCCGCGGCCGGACTGCTCGACGGCCGGAGCTGCGCCGTGCACTGGTATCACGCGGACGGGCTGGCACGGGCCTACCCACGGCTGACCGTCGAGCCCGACGTGCTGTACGTGGACGCCGACCCGGTGATCACCTCGGCCGGCACCGCCGCCGGGATCGACGCCTGTCTGCACATCGTGCGCAAGGAGCAGGGCCCCGAGGTCGCCAACAAGATCGCCCGGCGGATGGTCGTACCGCCGCACCGGGAGGGCGGGCAGGCCCAGTACATCGAGCGCCCGTTGCCGCGGTCGCAGTGCGACACCGTCGGCGAGGTGCTGGTGTGGATGGAGCGGCACCTCGACGAGGAGGTCACCGTCGAGCAGCTCGCCGAGCGCGCGCACATGTCACCGCGCACCTTCGCCCGCCGCTTCCAGCAGGAGACGGGGACGACTCCCTACCGCTGGATTCTGCGGCAACGCGTGCTGCTGGCCCAGCGGTTGCTGGAGGCGACGGACGAGACGGTGGACGCGATCGCCGGTCGAACAGGGTTCGGCAACGCGGCCGCGCTGCGTCACCAGTTCGTCCGGGCGGTGGGGACCACCCCGAACGCCTACCGGCGCACCTTCAAAGGCCCGGAGGTCACCGCGGCACCGCCTTCAGCAGCAGTCTCTTCGGCCGCAGGGTGATGCCCACCCGGGTCGACTCGTCGGCCTCCGGGAGCCGTTCGAAGCGCCAGCGGGGGATGACGGTCGCCAGGATGATGCCGAGTTCGGCCACCGAGAAGTGGTCCGCGGGGCATTTGCGGTTGCCCGCGCTGAAGGGACTCATGGCGTACTTCGGCACCTCGTCGGAGTGTCCCGGGAGCCAGCGGTCGGGGTCGAAGTCGAGGTGCTGCTCGTACGACCGCGGGTCTCGCTGGAGAGCGAGCGGGCTGTACACGATGTCCGCCCCGGCCGGAATGCGATACCCGCCGAGCTCGGTTTCGGCCATGGCCCTCCGGGTCAGAATCCAGACGGCGGGGCGTAAGCGCAGCGCCTCGGTGACGACATTGTTCGTGTGGGTGAGCTTGTGGAGATCGCCGAATGTGATCACGCGGTCGCCCACGACCGATTTCACCTCCTCACTCATCCGGTCCGCGTGTTCCGGATGCTCCGCCAGCAACTGCAAGATCCACATCAACTGGGACCCCACGGTTTCGCTGCCCGGGGTGAGTATCGCTATGACCTGATCGTGCACCTCCCGATCGTTGACCGGTTCACCGTTCTCGTCCTTTGCCTCCAGCAATGCGGTGAGCAAATCGTCGGGCTTCTCGGGGGCTGCCCGGCGTTCCGCGATGACCTCGTCGGCCAGCAGATGCAATTCGGCCAAGGCCCGGTCGAATTCCCGGTGCGAGGGCAGCGGGAGCCGGTAGAAGGGGCCGAAGGAGAGGATCATCCGCCGGTACATACCGCCGAACACGGTGGCGAGGGCGGTGCTCAGCCGCTCGGCCAGATCGTCGATGTGCTCGATCTGCAGAAAGCACCGGGCCGTCATGCGCACGCCCACCCGGAACGCCTCCGAGGTGACATCGACGGTGTCCCCCGCCTGCCAGCGCGCGGCGAAGGCGAGCGACTCCTCGACCATGACCCGCTCGTACTCGTGGATGACGTCCTTGCGGAACGAGGGCTGGATGGTCTGCCGTTGGCGCCGGTGCAGCGGCCCGTTGCTGGTCGCGACCCCCTTGCCCAGGAGCACGTCCAGGGTGTCCCAGAGCGGTCCGCCGATCTCGTAGCCGGGGCTGGTCAGCATGTCGCCGACGAGATGCGGAGCGGTGACGGCGTACACCGTCTTCGGTCCGAGCCGCAGCCGGACCAGGTCGCCGTCGTCGCGCAGCCGGGCCAGGAATCCCAGGGGGTCGCGGACCAGCTTCCAGCCGTGGCCGAGGCCCAGGGCGCCTCCGCCCGCGAGGGGTGCTTCAGGCAACCCCGGAGCCGAAGAGGCCTCCGGCTTCACAGACTCGACGGTCATCACTTACCTGCCGCTTCGTTGTTGACGTACGGGGGTGTGGACGGGTCGTCCCAGCTGTCGACCCGGTACCGGCCGGACTCGTGGTGGAACCAGTAGACGGTGCTGAACCAGTTCCGCATATTGCTGACGCAGGCCTCGACGGCGGCACTCAGTTCCTTTCCGCGCACGGTGCCGTCGGCCAGATCGTCGGAAAGCCGCAGGGCATCCCGTTCGGCGACGATGAATTCCGTCACGCATTCCTCCACGCGCCGCCTGACTTCCGCTATCGCCTCTTCCAGGGTCAGCCCGTCGTGTTTTATGAGACTGATCCCGAGATTGTGCACCTCGTCGCCCGCCAATTCCTTGGGAAGTGAGCAGAGGTCGTTGTACCAGGCGGCGAATTCCTGACTCAGCAGTGCCGCCCGCCGATATGCGGGGTGATTTATTACCTGCGCCGGGAGTTCACGGCCGACGCTCGGCTCCAGCAGATCGGTCCAGATCCAGTGCGCGAAGGTGAGCCGCCGCAGCGCCAGGTATTCCTCGACCGTCGGGACGATCCCCTCGGTGCGGTTGCGGAATTCACGGTCGTACGCCTCGATCACCTCGTGGAAGTGGCGGGCGAAGCGGACGTTCCACGTCCGGGGCAGGAACGAGTACAACCGCACCACGCTGTCGGCGAACCCGGCGACCAGGGGATCCTCGTGGTGCAGATGGTCCCGGGGGGAGTCGACGGCCCGGTGCAAGCGGAACCTGAGCTGCCGCCAGGCGGCCGGGCGGCCGTGCACGATGTCGCGGTCGTGGCGGTCGTCCCAGACGAAGAACCAGGCGCTGTAGTCCGCTATCGCCTGGAGGACCTCGTCGGGGGCGCCCAGGTAGTAGCCCGCCATGAGGTCGGTATAGCACAGGCCATCGGCATATTCGCTCACCTTGTCGGCCGGCATGAGCCGTTTTTCCGTCAGCCAGGTTCGGGTCTTCTCCTGGAGCCTGGGCCAATACGGGTGGAGTTGCCTGGGAAACGCTGCTTCGATCACCGGAAGAGCAAGTGCCGGTGGAACCGCGATCGCCGTCGGTGTCGATGTGGTGCTGTGTGGGAAAGCAGGCACGAACAGACCCCTTCCAGCCGCCAGTTGACGCACACCCCTCCCGCCGTGCCGGGCGTGCGCCGTTGCGAATCCCCGCACTTCCCATTCAGCACCACAACTGACCGTTCTGGGAACGGATTTGCTGCATTCGCTATCCCACAGGGCTGGGATTCTCCCCCTTGCGCGACCGGTCCGGATCGCTGGAGGAGCACAGGCGATCGAACGTGCGAGGGACGGACGTACGGCGCCTGTCCGGAGGAGGAAACCCCTGGACAGACGCCGTACGGAAGGGAGATGTGAGGCCCGGGGGGCGTCAGTCGTTGGCGACCACGGGGTAGCGGGGCTCGTTCTCGGCCATCTGCCGCAGCGCGTCCTTGCGCTCGCGCTTGGAGAGCCGGTCGATGTAGAGGTACCCGTACAGGTGGTCGGTCTCATGCTGCAAACACCGAGCGAAGTAGCCGGTGCCGCGCACCTTGATCGGGTTGCCCTTCTCGTCCTGACCGGTCACCTCGGCGTAGTCCGGGCGGGCCAGCGGCGCGTACGCGGTCGGCACCGACAGGCAGCCCTCGTTGCTGTCGTCCAGCCGGCGCTTGTCGGCGGGCAGGTCGACGACCTTGGGGTTGCAGACCACTCCGACGTGGCGCTTGCCCTCGTCGTCCATGCAGTCGTACACGAAGACCTTCAGGTCGACACCGATCTGGTTGGCGGCGAGCCCCACGCCCTCGGCGGTGCGCTGCGAGGCGAACATGTCCGCGACGAGCTGGTCCAGCTCGTCGCCGAACTCGGTGACGTCCTTGCACTCCTTGTGCAGCACCGGGTTCCCGACCACCGTGATCGGCCGCGAGGCGCCACGCTCACGCCAGGCGCTCTCACGCTCCTCGGTGTCCTCGGTGTCGTTGACGAAGCCCTCGTCGTCCACGGGGAGCACGCCCGCGTGCTGCTGATCGGTGTCCTGCTGCGCCATGACCGACGTATGCCTTCCTGCAAGCCTGGGGAAATTCTGCGAGTACAGCCTAAAGGCAGCCCCGAAGCGCAGGATCCGTTCAGCAGACCTCTTCCAGATCCCGCCAGTCCCTGGACTCGGGGCTGTCCGCGACCCACCCGTCCAGCAATCCCCGGACCAGCGACGCCGGCGCGGCCACCCCGCACTCCCGCTCCGGCACCCACAGCTGCCCGTCGGTCCGGTGCTGAAGCGGCCCGGGATGCCCCGGCTCACTGTGATCATGCGGGTCGAGATGCTCCCCGTCGCCCTCGTCGGACGGCATCCGCGACTCGGAGCACATCCGGCACAGCAGACGCACGGACGAGGACCAGTCCTCCGCCGCGAAGCCCGCGTCGGCGGCCAACTGCTCCAGCGCGTCCCGGTCGGCCTCGCTCGCGGCCTCCAGCAGCACCACCCAGGTGGGCACCGGCGACGGCGCCCACAGCTCGATCTCGTCGAACACCGGATAGGAGTGCCCGGCCGTGGTGGTCCGCTCCCCGTGCGGCACCCCGTCGTGCAGGACGACCTCGCCCCAGCGACGCCCGGACGACGGCAGCGGAATGGACAGCACCTCGATGCGGGCGGGATCCAGCCGCCGCCCCCACACCACCTCGGCCTCCCCTTCCGGGGACAGGCGTACGGCCGCGCTGCCGAGGTCCATGCCGAGCGGTTCGCCGTTCGCCGTGGCGCCGCCGGGCACCCGCAGCCCGTACGCCTGCCAGGACCGCCGCGCCAGCGGCCAGTCCTGGAGGGCGGTGGCGGCGATGCCGACGTTCCACCAGTCGGGTGCCCCGGTCTCCCGGTCGAGCAGGGCCACGGCACGCAGCCCCGCCGCCCGGGCCTGCTCCCAGTCGTGCCGGAACTTGTGGAGGAGAGCGAGGTTGAACCAGGACTCCGACAGCCAGGGCTCCAGATCGGCGGCCCGCGTCAGCAGTGCGCCTGCGTCCTCGTACCGACCGTCGCCGATCAGCGTGAACGCGCGGTCTGTGGCCTGCCGCCAGGAGGCGGAGGGCCGGTGCCGTCCCTTGCCGAAGATCCTCACGATTCCCGCCTGCCAGTTCCGTTCAGTGGGCTGGCTGTGCCCCCGGACACCCTCTCCATCGCATCCAACCACGTACGGCTGGAAGGGCGCTCATTACCCATGGGTTACCCAGCCTGGGCGGGGGTCAGACAGTCCCTTGCCAGGACTCTGGCCAGCGCCGCGACCACCTCGGGCGCGTACGCCCCGGCACCGCCCAGGCGCAGCTCCTCCAGCGCCGCCAGGGGCCCGCCGGGCCCGGCCTCCCGTGCCTTCTCCTCGTAGGCGTTGACGGCCCGCACGATCCGCGCGCCGAGCGGCTGCTCCGCGCAGGGGTCGGCCTGCCGCTCCACCACCGCCGCCACCTGCGCGTTCACCCCGGTCTGCCGGACCACGGCGCCGCCCAGCAGGGCGATGCGCCGCTGCTCCGACTGGGGCAGCGTGGCGGTGGCACCCGCCGGTACGGGGTCGACGAGGCTCAGCTGTCCGATGTCGTGCATGAGGGCCGCGTACTCCAGAACGGTGAGCTCGGATCCGGACAGCCCGAGGTCCCGGCCGACCGCGAGGCTGAGCGTGGCGACCCGGCGGGCGTGCCCGGCGGGGGTGTAGCCGGCAATCTCGGTGGCCCGGGCGAGGGAGGCGATGGTCTGCCGGTAGGTGGCCCGGACGGCGGCGTAGCGCCGCAGGGACAGCTGGGTGAGCAGCAGCGGCAGCGAGAACACGGGCACCGCCCACAGTCCGACGACGGCCACCGCGAGCGCCATCACGGCCCCGGTCGCGCAGACGGCGGACCCGATCCCGAGCAGCGCCCGCAACTCGTCCCGCAGCAACGGGCCGAAGGGCCAGCGACTGCGGGAGTGGGCCAGCGCCGCGGCCAGCACGGCGTCGCACAGCGCGGTGAGCGAGAGCAGCGCGAGCACCAGCAGGGCGTACGCCGGGCCGCCCCACTTCCCGAACGTCCCCTGGTGATACAGGGGTTGGAAGCACGCGGCGGCGAACCCGACGGTGAGCACCCGCCGGGCCAGATGGTCCAGGGTCGGACCGTGCCCGCGCGCGATGTGCGGCACGCTGCCGAGGAGGGCCGCGGCGAGTACGACGCTGACGACCTGGAGGGCTCCGTGCCGCGTCGGCTGCCCGGCGTCCGCCCCTTGCAGGGCGTACGACAGCGCCCCCGCGGCCGCTAACGGAGCGGCCTCCCTGCCCTGGGCGCCGGTCCACCGGGTGAGCTCACCGACGGTGACCAGCACTCCGAAGGCGAGGGCGACACCGCGTTCTTCGAGGCCGGTCCAGAAGGTGACGGCGAGAGAGAGCGAGGCGAGGAGGGCGGCACAGGTGTGGACGAGGGTGAGGAGAAGGGGAGGCCGACGGCCGTTCATCGGTGTGCTCCCGGCAGGCGGGCGGCCGAGGAGCGGGGCCGGGGCGGGTGTGGCGCCTCGTCCGCGGTGACGGCGGGGTACCAGCCTCCCCCGCTCTCGGCCTCGCTCGGGCGGGGGTACCCCCATCGGCCCAGTGCTCGCACGAGGGCCGTCACCATCCGGGGGTCGAACTGGGTTCCGGCACAGCGGTCCAGTTCCTCCAGGGCCGCGTGCAGGGGCCGCGCACGCCGGTAGGACCGGGTGGACGTCATCGCGTCGAACGCGTCGGCGACGGCCACCACCCGTGCGGACTCCGGGATCTGACCGCCCGCCAGTCCGTACGGGTAGCCGCTTCCGTCCAGCCGCTCGTGGTGGTGCAGAACGGCCGCCCGGGCCTCCCCGAGGAAGGAGATTCCTCGCACCATCTCGTGCCCGTACTCGGGATGCAGCTCGATCACCCGCCGCTCCTCGGGGGTCAGCGGGCCGTCCTTGCGCAGCAGCCGCGTGGGCACGCCCAGCTTCCCCACGTCGTGCAGGATCCCGGCGAACCGGAGCACCTCCACCCGCTCTTCGGGCATTCCCAGTTCGCGGGCGATCATCATCGAGGCCTGCCCGACCCGCTCGCTGTGCCCGCGCGTGTAGCCGTCCTTGATGTCCACGGCCTGCACGAGCGCTCGGATCGTCGCCTGGTGGGCGGCCCGCTCCCGGTGGTACTGCGCGAACACCCACCAGGACACGCACATCGGCAGCAGGACCAGCAGCGCGGCGACGGGCCCGTACGGGCTGCGCCACAGCACGGCCATCATCAGCCCGGCGAGACCGTGCACGGCGACCGGCGCGAGGGACCGCAGAAACAGCCCCCGGCAGGCCCGTCGTGGCGGAACGCGTTCGGCGACGACCAGGATTCCCGCCTCCAGCACGCTCAGCACCAGGCAGAACGCGAGCACGGCGGCACCGGCCGGGGCGAGCGCGTACGGGAAGTCGGGGGCGCCGACGGCGTCCTGTCCGCCGAACGCCCAGTACACCCGCGCGGCCACCCACACACCGACGCCGAGCTGAGCCGCCCGCCACACCCGCCGCAGCCATCGCGACCGCTGCTCGACGCGGGACAGCAGTGCCCCCGGCAGCGCGACCAGCGCCGCGGCAGCGGGTGCGAGCAGAAAGGCCCCGGCGAGCAGCACAGGGTGGAACGTTCCGGCGAACCGCCATCGGGCGGCGGCCCGCTCGCAGCCGGCGTACAGCGCGGCGAGCAGGGCGATCGTCCACCAGGGTGTCCGCACGGTCGGCAGCGGGGCCAGACAGATCAGCGCGAGGACGACGACACAGACGACATACGCACGTGCCCGTGCCGGTACCGCGTCCATCGCGCCCCTCCCCGGCCATGCCTGCTCCGGGTTTGGAGCCTAAGGCGGCGGGAGGGGAAGCGCGGGCTTATGGCCCGCATTAGCACGTTCGGGTGGTGACTGGCCGTTGCGCGTGCGCCGGCGACCCGATCGAGGCGTGCCCGGACGGGAGTTCAGGACTCCTGCGGGCTCGCGGTGATGTCGTGGTCGGGCACGGCCTGGCCGGAGCGGATCAGGTCGAGCCGCCCCAGGACCTTGGAGCGCAGGTCGGTCGGCACGTCGTCATGGCCGCAGCACCGCTTGACCAGCTTCTTCACGGCCTCTTCCAGGCCGTACTTCTCCAGGCACGGCGAGCACTCGGTGAAGTGCTGCTTGAACTTGTCGCGGTCGACGTCCGGCATCTCACTGTCGAGGAACTCGTAGAGATGATCGAGTACCTCACTGCAGTCCGTCTCGTGCGGCTCTCCGCAGCTCATGAGCCCGAACCTTTCGCTTCGTTCGACTCTCCGGCACCGGCCGGGACCAGCCCGCGCTCACGGGCGTAGTCCTCGAGCATGCCGCGCAGTTGACGGCGGCCCCGGTGCAGCCGGGACATCACCGTTCCGATGGGTGTCCCCATGATGTCCGCGATCTCCTTGTACGCAAAGCCCTCGACGTCCGCGAGATAGACGGCGATGCGGAATTCCTCAGGGATCGTCTGAAGTGCTTCCTTCACGTCCGAGTCGGGCAGGTGGTCGAGCGCCTGCGACTCGGCTGAGCGCAGACCGGTCGACATGTGCGACTCGGCGCGGGCGAGCTGCCAGTCCTCGATCTCCTCGGCCGCGGAGCGCTGGGGTTCGCGCTGCTTCTTGCGGTACGAGTTGATGAAGGTGTTGGTGAGGATCCGGTACAGCCACGCCTTGAGGTTGGTGCCCTCGCGGAACTGGTGGAAGGACGCGTACGCCTTGGCGTACGTCTCCTGCACCAGGTCCTCGGCGTCGGCCGGGTTGCGCGTCATACGCAGAGCGGCCGAGTACATCTGGTCGAGGAACTCGAGCGCGTCCCGCTCGAAGCGCGCACTGCGCTCCGCGGCAGACTCGGCGCCCTTGCCGCCCTGGCCCTCGGGCTGCTCCGCCTGGCCGTGATCGGTCCCTGCGTCGGTACCGGTGACCGGACCCACCTCCTCAAGATTCCGGACGTGACCGAGACCGGTCGCGCCAGAATCGGAGGATAGACGACGATCCGGTCCGCCCGCCGCCCGAATAGGGGCGGTCTTCGCCGCGTGCAGCACCGTCCAGTCCAGGTCGGCGCGGGCGCTGCGGCTCGGGCAGGTGGTCGAACCCATGCGGCGGACTTCCTCTCCTTCGACGTCGGTGCCGGTACTTCAGCACTTCTGTCCGCCACAACGCCGGGCCCGGTCCGCAACATTCCCGAGCCATTACTCCAGTGACGCGGCCCACGCGAGGACACCTGCAGTGATGAGCCTCACTGCCTGCTCCTCGGTGATCTCCGCCCGCTTCGGCACCGCGAAGCCGTGATCGCCGTGCGGAACCTCGACCAGTTCGTACGCCCCTTCGGGGAACTCCTCCGGCTTCCCGAACGGGTCGTTCCCCCCTTGTACTACGAGGGTGGGCACCCCGGCCCCGAGCAGTTCCCCGGCGCGGGACTTCTCGGGCTTGCCCGGAGGGTGCAGCGGGAAGCTGAGGGCGAGCACGGCGTGTGCGCCCAGTTCGGTGGCGGTACGGCAGGCGACGCGGGCCCCGGCGCTGCGTCCGCCGGAGATCACGGGCAGTCCGGGCTCGGCGAGGGCGGGCCAGACGCCCCGCCACCCCACGTCCAGCGTCCTGGGCGCGGGCGCCAGCTTCTTCCCGGCCACCCGCCAGGGCTGTTCGACGAGGGCCACCGTCACGCCGTGCGCCGGGAGTGTCTGGGCGAGTGCCCGCAGGTCGCGTGCCTCGATGCCACCTCCGGCGCCATGGCCGACGGCCAGCACCAGCCGGGCCTTCTTCGCCTCGTGCCAGGTGATGCGGGCGGCACCGGCATCGGTGTCAATGATCTCTGTCACGTCAGAAGAGTGTGCCCTCTTCGGGCCCTTCCAGCTCCTTCAGCAGCTCCGGTCCGTTGTTGCGGACGTTGCTGACCGCGGTGGTCACCGGGTACGCCCGCATCAGCCCCTCGGGCGGCGGCGCCAGCAGCGCGCGCAGATCGTCGGGGTCCGTGCGGGACGGGTCCAGCCACGCGTCCCAGCGGTCCGGGGTCAGCATCAGCGGCATCCGGGGGTGGATCTCCGCCAGCGAGTGCGGCCCCGGCTCGGGCGCCACCGCGAGCGGGCTCGTCTCGGCCTCCGTGGTGATCACCGAGCAGGTCACCCACCAGGCCCGCGGGTGGTCGTCGGGCAGCGTCTTGTCCCGCCAGAACTCGTACAGCCCGGCCATCGCGAACACGGACCCGTCGGCGGGGAGCACGAAGTAGGGCTGTTTGCGCGGCCGCTTCTTCTTCCCCTCGACCTCCAGGTCCCGCTCCTGCGCCCCGGTGACCCACTCGTAGTAGCCGTCGGCGGGGATGACGCAGCGCCGGGCGGCGAAGGCGCGCCGGTACGACGGCTTCTCGTGGACGGTCTCAGCGCGCGCGTTGATCATCCGGGCCGCGCCCTCGGGGGTCTTGGACCAGCTCGGGACCAGCCCCCACTTCAGCTTCCGCAGCTGGCGAACCGGTCGCGGGTCGTCCGCGTCCTTGAGAGGGCGGTCGAGGACCACGTAGACCTCCTTGGTCGGGGCCACGTTGTAGTCGGGGGCCAGGGTCTCCTCGGGCTCCCACTTCTCGACCTCAAAGGTTCCTGCGAGATCCTCGGGTCCACGACTCGCTGCATACCGTCCGCACATACGTGCCACACTGCCAGGCCCACCCGTCGCCCGACCACCACTCGCCGCCGATCGCGGCGCGCACCAGACCCTGTTGACCGACACCCACCGGAGCCACCGCCGACCATGCACACCACCGCATCCGAATCGCTCGCCTCCCTCTGGGACGAGATCTTCGGCAGCCAGCCCGACCCCGACCTGTGGGTGGTGCTCGCGACGTTGGGCGCCTCGCTCGCCGTGGTCGTCCCGCACCCCCTGTGGCGCATATCGCGCAACGCCGTCACCATCGCGCACGAGGGCGGGCACGGCCTGATCGCGCTGCTCACCGGTCGCACCCTCACCGGCATACGGCTGCACTCGGACACGAGTGGGCTGACCGTCAGTCGCGGCAAGCCGCACGGTCTCGGCATGATCCTCACGGCCGCCGCCG
This sequence comes from Streptomyces sp. NBC_00076, assembly GCF_045041235.1. Taxonomy (NCBI): domain Bacteria; kingdom Bacillati; phylum Actinomycetota; class Actinomycetes; order Kitasatosporales; family Streptomycetaceae; genus Streptomyces; species Streptomyces sp. NBC_00076. The sequence continues at coordinate 6,988,231 of NZ_CP108242.1, read as the reverse complement.
GCTACACCGCTCCCCCGCTGCTCGGCCTCGGCGGCGCCGCGCTGCTCGCCAGCGGACACATCACGGCCCTGCTGTGGCTGGCGACCGCCCTGCTGATCGCGATGCTCGTGATGATCCGCAACGCCTACGGCGCGCTCACCGTGCTCGTCACCGGCGGGACCTTCGTGGCGGTGTCCTGGCTGTCCGGCCCCCAGGTTCAGGCCGCGTTCGCGTACGCGGTGGTCTGGTTCCTGCTGATCGGCGGGGTGCGCCCGGCGTTCGAACTCCAGGCGAAGCGGGCGCGCGGCGGCGCGGGTGACTCGGACGCGGATCAGTTGTCGCGGCTGACGCACGTACCGGCGGGGTTGTGGCTGTTCCTGTTCCACGCGGTTTCGCTGTGCTCGGTGATGGGTGGGGGGCGCTGGCTGCTGGAGGTGTGACGCGGCATCCGACGGGGCGGGACAGGGGCGCGGGGTGGTGCCCCGATGCGGCTCCGTCCCGTGGGTGCGACCAGCCACAACGCTCCCGCACTCGACTCACCGCCTCCTTATAGAGTGGCCCCATGGCCCCGAACCCCGCAGACACCGCCCTCTGGCCCGCCCCGCACGCGAGCGGCGCCGTCGACGCAACGGTCCACGTACCCGGGTCCAAGTCGGTCACCAACCGCGCCCTGGTGCTCGCGGCCCTGGCCTCCGAACCGGGCTGGCTGCGCCGCCCCCTCCGCTCCCGCGACACCCTGCTGATGGCCGGTGCGCTGCGCACGATGGGCGTCGGCATCGAGGAGGGCGTCGGCCCCGACGGCACCGGTGAGACCTGGCGGGTGCTGCCGGCCGGCCTGTTCGGCCCGGCCACCGTCGACGTCGGCAACGCCGGCACGGTGATGCGCTTCCTGCCGCCGATCGCGACGCTCGCCGACGGCCCCATCCACTTCGACGGCGACCCGAGGTCGTACGAACGTCCCCTGCACGGCGTGATCGACGCGCTGCGGGTCCTCGGTGCCCGTATCGACGACGACGGCCGCGGCGCGTTGCCGCTGACGGTGCACGGCGGGGGTGCCCTGGACGGCGGCCCGGTGGAGATCGACGCGTCCTCGTCGTCCCAGTTCGTGAGCGCCCTCCTGCTGTCCGCCCCGCGCTTCAACCAGGGTGTGGAGGTCCGCCACACCGGTTCCACGCTGCCCTCCATGCCGCACATCCGGATGACCGTCGACATGCTGCGCGCGGTCGGCGCCCAGGTGGACACCCCGGAGTCGGGCGGCGAGCCGAACGTCTGGCGGGTCACCCCGGGCGCCCTGCTCGGCCGTGACCTGACCATCGAGCCGGACCTCTCCAACGCCCAGCCGTTCCTGGCGGCGGCCCTGGTGACCGGCGGCAAGGTCGTGGTCCCGGACTGGCCCGCCCGCACCACCCAGCCCGGCGACCGGCTGCGTGAGATCTTCACCGAAATGGGCGGCACCTGCGAACTGACCGAGTACGGACTGCAGTTCACCGGATCGGGTGCTGTCCACGGCATCGACGTCGACCTGGGCGAGGTCGGCGAGCTGACCCCGGGCATCGCGGCGGTCGCGGCCCTCGCGGACTCCCCCTCCACCCTCCGGGGCGTGGCCCATCTCCGTCTGCACGAGACGGACAGGCTGGCCGCGCTGACCAAGGAGATCAACGAACTCGGCGGTGACGTCACCGAGACCGCCGACGGTCTGCACATCCGCCCGCGCCCGCTGCACGGCGGCACATTCCACACGTACGAGGACCACCGCATGGCGACGGCCGGCGCGATCATCGGCCTGGCGGTCGAGGGGGTGCGGATCGAGAACGTGGCGACGACGGCGAAGACGCTGCCGGACTTCCCCGACCTGTGGTCCGGGATGCTCGAGGCATAGGGGCTTCGCATGCGTCGCTACGGCAAGCACACCGACGAGGACGACATCCGCTCCCGCCCGAACCGCAAGGGCAACCGGCCCCGGACGCATATCCGGCCCAAGCACGAGGACGCCGTCGAGGGCATGGTCCTCACCGTCGACCGCGGCCGGCTGACCTGCCTCGTCGACGGCCGGATCGTCATGGCGATGAAGGCCCGCGAACTGGGCCGCAAGGCCGCGGTGGTCGGCGACCGGGTCGCCATCATCGGTGACCTGACCGGCAAGAAGGACACCCTCGCGCGCATCGTCCGCATCGAGGAGCGCACATCGGTGCTGCGGCGCACGGCCGACGACGACGATCCCTACGAGCGGGTGGTCGTCGCCAACGCCGACCAACTGGCCATCGTCACGGCGCTGGCCGATCCGGAGCCCCGCCCGCGCCTCATCGACCGCTGCCTGGTGGCCGCGTTCGACGCCGGTCTGGAGCCGTTGCTGGTGATGACGAAGTCGGACCTGGTGCCGCCTGACACACTCCTGGAGCTCTACGGCGACCTCGACATCCCCTACGTCGTCACCAGCCGCGAGGAACTGGAGAACGGCAAAGCGGTGCACCGAGTGCGCGAGGAACTCGACGGCAGGATCACAGCGTTCATCGGGCACTCGGGTGTGGGCAAGACGACCCTGGTGAACGCGCTGGTCCCGGAGGACCGCCGCCGCCTCACCGGCCATGTGAACGCGGTGACGGGGCGCGGCCGTCACACCACCACCTCGGCGCTCGCGCTGCCGCTGGGAGACGACGACGGCTGGGTGATCGACACCCCGGGCCTGCGGTCGTTCGGCCTGCACCACGTGGACCCGTCCCGGGTGATCAACGCCTTCCCCGACCTGGAGCCGGGCACCGAGGGCTGCCCGCGCGCGTGCAGTCACGACGAGCCGGACTGCGCGCTGGACCAGTGGGTGGCCGACGGCCACGCGGACCCGGCCCGCCTGTATTCACTGCGCCGGCTGCTGTCCACGAGGGAACGCACGGACGGCGACTGACCTCCGCGTTGTTTGTCTTCCCCCAGCGCCGGTAAGGGCATAATCGCACCGAGCCGGATCCAAGCCTGACCAAAGCCAGACGAAGCGGTCACCGACGCTGTGGCACGTGGACCAATGGGAGGACAGCACATGGCGTGGCTGCTGGTCATCGTGGCCGGGTTCCTGGAGACCGGTTTCGCCGTCTGTCTGAAGCTGTCGCACGGCTTCACCAGACTCTGGCCGACGATCGCGTTCTGCGTCTTCGCACTCGGCAGCTTCGGTCTGCTGACCCTGGCCCTGAGGAAGCTCGACGTGGGCCCGGCCTACGCCGTGTGGACGGGCATCGGCGCGGCGGGCACGGCGATCTACGGGATGATATTCCTCGGCGACCTGGTGTCGGTTCTGAAGATCGTCTCGATCAGCCTGGTGATCATCGGCGTGATCGGACTGCAGCTGTCGGGATCGGCGCACTGAGAGCTCCGCCGCACCGAAAGCGCCGCCGCGTTTGGACGGGCGCTGCGCTGAGACGGTTGCTGCGCCGAGACGGTTGCTGCACTGAGACGGTTGCTGCGCCGACAACCACCCCGCTGAGACATTCCGGCTCGGCCGGGCCCGGGCGCTACGGCGTCAACTGGCGTGGCAGCGCGCTCCGTACGAGGCCCGCCACTCCACCCTCGCCGGGCGGCGCGGCCGCACAGGACAGCGCGAGCCGGACGACGAGTTCGCAGGAGCGGGCCAGATCGGCGGACTGCGACTTGGGCGTGTGAGGCCCGGCGAGCACGGTGACGGCCCGGTCACGGACGAGGGCCACGAAGTCGCCGGGTGAGGGCAGCGGGCCGTCCGCCCGGCGCTGCGCCGGTATGGCCGAGGAGGACCGCACGGCCGTCAACGTCGGGGAGGGCAGCCGCTCGCTCCAGCAGCCGGTGAGCATGGCCCGTACGAGCGCGTTCTCCCGGGCGGTGGAGGCCGTCCACTCGGCGGTCGCGGTCAGCCGCTCCAGGACGTCGCCGTGCCCGGTCAGCGCCCGCTCGACTCCCGTGAGATACCCGTCCGCCTCTCGGCGGACGAGCGCGCGAGCCAGGCCTTCCTTGCTGCCGAACTCGTTGTACAGGGTCTGCCGGGACACTCCGGCCGCCGCGGCCACGTCCACCATCCGTACCGCGGACCACGGCCGGCGCGCCAGCGCCGTGTGAGCGGCATCCAGCAAGGTTTCCCGCGCTGCAGGCATCGTCGCCTCCCGGGGCGATCGGCTCTGCGCCCAGATTTGACGCGCACAGAGTCACTGTCAAGGGTTCGCGAGGGCGTGCGGAGGCGCACGGTCGGCGCGCACAAGCTGCCGTCCCGGGCACCCCGACCACGAAGGCCCCCTGTAGCCGGTACCCACCTGGGCAGATACCGTTCCCTACATGCCCGATTACCACGATGACCTCCGCCTCGCCCACGTCCTCGCGGATGCGGCGGACGCGGCAACCATGGACCGCTTCAAGGCCCTCGACCTCAAGGTCGAGACGAAGCCGGACATGACCCCGGTCAGCGAAGCGGACAAGTCCGCGGAGGAACTCATCCGCGGCCACCTCCAACGCGCCCGGCCACGCGACGCGGTCCTCGGCGAGGAGTACGGCATCGAGGGCACGGGCCCCCGCCGCTGGGTCATCGATCCGATCGACGGCACGAAGAACTACGTACGGGGGGTGCCCGTCTGGGCCACCCTCATCTCCCTGATGGAGGCGGCGGAAGGCGGTTTCCAGCCCGTCGTGGGCGTGGTCTCCGCTCCCGCCCTCGGCCGCCGTTGGTGGGCCGCGAAGGGGCACGGCGCCTTCTCCGGCCGCAGCCTCTCCTCCGCCTCCCGGCTGCGCGTCTCCCGTGTGTCGAAGCTCTCCGACGCCTCCTTCGCGTACTCCTCGCTCACCGGCTGGGAGGACCAGGGCCGCCTGGGCGGGTTCCTGGACCTGACCCGCGAGGTGTGGCGCACGCGCGCGTACGGCGACTTCTGGCCCTACATGATGGTCGCCGAGGGCTCGGTGGACCTCTGCGCCGAACCGGAGCTCTCCCTCTGGGACATGGCCGCGAACGCGATCATCGTGACGGAGGCCGGCGGCACGTTCACCGGTCTCGACGGCCGCCCGGGCCCGCACAGCGGCAACGCGGCGGCCTCCAACGGGCTTCTGCACGACGAGTTCCTGGGTTACCTCAACGAGCGCTACTGACCGGCGGCGGAGCTACCGGCGAGAAGCAAAGGGCGCCCACGCCAGGCGCAGATGAGCGCGCGCGCCCTCAATTGGCCGCGCGCGCCCTCTTGTTGACCTCCGCTTTACCTGCCACTCTGAGAGCACCCTCATTTGTGAACTTGTGAACCGCTGAACAAACCCGGCGGTTCAAGGAGGTGACTCGGAACCCATGCTGGTCCGCGACGCCATGAGCACGGTGGTTCTCACCATCGGCCCCGCCCACACCCTCCGCAGAGCGGCCGCCCTGATGTCCGCACGCCGCGTCGGCGCCGCGATCGTCCTCGATCCCGACGCCGGCGGCATCGGCATCCTGACCGAACGCGACGTCCTCAACTCCGTGGGGCTCGGCCAGAGCCCGGACACGGAGCACGTCCACTCCCACACCACCACCGACGTCGTCTTCGCCTCCCCGGCCTGGACCCTGGAGGAGGCGGCCCGCGCCATGGCGCACGGCGGCTTCCGTCACCTGATCGTCCTCGACCGCGACGAGCCCGTCGGCATCGTGTCGGTGCGCGACATCATCCGCTGCTGGGCTCCGGCCCGGCAGCACGCCCCGGCCTGACCGCGCGGACGGACCAGGCTCTCCTGGAGAGCCTGGTCCGTCCGCCCACCGCAGGCAGTGCGGCATCTGCGGTCTCGATCTCAGAATGGACAATGTCTAAGTCAAATATTACTCCAAAGTCACACTCATTCGGAATCTGGTCCACCCTGCTGTTAGGCTGTGCCGTATGAGTGACCTTCTGGAACGGCTGCGCGGACGCGGATGGCGGATGACCGCGCAGCGGCGCGTCGTGGCCGAGGTCCTCGACGGCGAACACGTCCACCTGACGGCCGACGAGGTCCACTCCAGAGCTGTCGTCAAGCTGCCCGAGATCTCCCGGGCGACCGTCTACAACACGCTGGGCGAGCTGGTCTCCCTGGGCGAGGTGCTCGAGGTCGCCACTGACAAGCGCGCCAAGCGGTACGACCCGAACGCCCACCAGCCGCACCACCACCTGGTCTGCGGCCAGTGCGGCGCCATCCGGGACGTACACCCCATCGGCAACCCGCTGGCCGACCTCCCCGACACGGAGCGCTTCGGCTTCACGGTCTCGGACGTCGAGGTGACGTACCGAGGCGTGTGCCCGAACTGCGCGGCGGCTTAGCACTCCCTCTCCCGAAAGCCCCGGCACCCATGGGTGCCGGGGCTTTCGGCCGCGTACCACCTTCAGCACCCTTCCCGTATCTGACGGGTCGTCATATCGTCGTGCGGCACGCCCCACCCCGTACCGAACTCCGCAAGGAGCAATCGTGGGAGACCCGCACCCAAAACTCCACGCCACCGAACTGACCCGCACCTTCGGCCGCACACCCCGCGCCGTCGAGGCCCTGGGCCCCGTCGATGTCACCGTCGCCCCCGGCGAGTTCGTCTGCCTGGTCGGCCCCTCCGGCTGCGGCAAGTCCACGCTCCTGCGGATCGCCGCGGGCCTGCTCCGCCCGAGCACGGGCCGCCTGGAGATCCGCACGTCCAGCGCCCGCCCGGCCGCCATGATCTTCCAGGACTACGGCATCTACGACTGGAAGACGGTCCGCGCGAACGTCCGCTTCGGCCTCGACATCCAGCGTGTCCCACGCCGCGCGGCGAACGCACGCGCCGACGAGTGGCTGACCCGCATGGGCCTCGCCGACTTCGCGCACGCCTACCCGGCGACCCTCTCCGGCGGCATGCGTCAGCGTGTGGCGATCGCCCGCGCGCTCGCGGTCGAACCCGAACTTCTCCTCATGGACGAGCCGTTCGCCGCCCTCGACGCCCAACTCCGCATGATCCTCCAGGAGGAGCTGCTGGAGCTCACCCAGACCACCCGCACCACCACGCTCTTCGTCACCCACAGCCTGGAGGAGGCGATCGTCCTCGGCGACCGCGTCCTGGTGATGTCCGCCCGCCCGGGCCGGATCATCGCCGAACACCGTCCGCCCTTCCCGCGTCCGCGTACCGGCGACATCCGCTCCACACCCGAGTTCACGGCCCTCAGGGGCGAGCTGTGGGACCTCCTGCGGAAGGAGGCGGTGCCGGCATGACGACGATCACTCCGCGCCGGGACTCGCTCATCGTCCGCCGCCCCGGCCCCCGGGAACTCCACCCCGTACGCACCCACCGCCGCCGCCGTGCCCTGGAACTGTCCCTCGCGGCGGCCGTCCCGCTCCTCCTGGTCCTCATCTGGCAACTGGCCGCCACCCAGGCCTGGATCGACGACCGCGTCTACCCGGCCCCGTCGACGATCCTCTCCGACGGCTGGGACCGGGCGGCGGCCGGTGATCTGTGGCCGGACGTGTGGGCGACACTCAAGCGCGTCCTGGCGGGCTACGGGATCGGCACGGCGGCGGGCTACGCGCTCGGCCTGCTGATGGGTTCCCTCCCCCTGGTCCGATCCGCCCTCGAGCCTCTCCTGGACGCCCTGTACGTCGTACCGAAGCTCGCCCTGCTCCCGATCTTCCTGAACATGTTCGGCCTGGGTGAGGGCCCCCAGGTGGCCCTGGTGGCGGCGACGGTCTTCTTCTTCGTATGGATATCGACGATGTCGGCGGTGATCGCGGTCCCGGCCGGGCACCAGGACGCGGGCCGGGTCTTCGGCGCCTCCCCGTGGCAGATGTTCCGTCACGTCCTGCTGCCGGCGTCGTTGCCGCAGGTTCTCGTGGGCGCCCGGATAGCGGCGGGCGTGGCGGTCCTGGTGATCGTCGCCTCGGAACAGATCGCCGCCACGAACGGTCTGGGCCATCTGATCTTCGACTCCCGCGCGCTGTTCCAGAACGACGTGATGTTCGTCGGCATCGTCTGCGTGGCCGCGCTGGGTGTGCTCTTCTCCGAACTGATCCGGCTGGTGGGCAGGTTGCTCACCCCATGGGCACCGAGGGACCGAGGACGGGGGCAGTCATGAGGAGACCCGTGAAGCGACACCTGAGAGGACACGCCTACGGTGCCGTGGTCGCCGTCGGCGTACTGCTCGCGTCTTCGGCCTGTTCCTCGCCGTCGGCCGACAGCACGCAGCCGAAGGCGGACCTGGCGACCCGCACGGTCCGCCCGGTGGACGGCTGCGGCGACACGTCCTGGACGGACCCCGCGGACCGCTCACCGACCCGCGGGCCGGCCCGCTGTCGCCCCGGCGCCCCCGCCCCACAACCACTACCCGAGCCCCGGAAGCTGACGATCGCGACGGGCACCTTGAGCGCCGAGTACGTGGCCCCACTCCAAGTGGCCATCGACAAGGGCGAGTTCAAGCAGGAAGGCCTCGACGTCACGCTGAAGGTCCTGCCGACGCCGGACGCGCTCCCGCTGCTGGCCAAGGGAGACATCGACGCGCTGTGGGCGGCCCCGGAGGCCGCGGTCATGAACGGCGTCCGGGGTGGCTTCGACATCAGGTGGGTGGCGGGGAACTTCTCCCCCGACCCGAAGTCGAAGAGCGGCCTGTGGGTGCGCCTGGGGGACGGTGAGAGTCCGGACCGGGTGGCGATGGCGGGGCGTCGTATGGGCACGATGATCGGCAAGGGTTCGGTGATCGCCTATCCGATGGAGAAGGCGCTGGAGGCCCATGGCGGCGGCCTCGACCGTATCCAGTACCAACAACTGGGCTCGGCGGACGTGCTCACGGCCCTGCAGAACGGAGGCGTCGACTCGGCCTGGCTCCTCGACCCGGTCTGGCGCCGTGTCGACGGCGAACCGGGCTACGCCTTCCTCGGTGGCCAGCCCCTGGGTGAGCCCCTGGGCGGCATGCTGTACGGCCCGAGCCTGCTGGACGACGACGTGGACGCGGGGGTGGCCCTCCTCCGCGGGTACGTCCGCACGATCAACACGTACTTCGCCACGGACTACAAGAAGAACGAGACCTTCGTCACCTACCTGGCCAAGCTCCTGAAGTCGGACGAGGCGATCCTCCGCTCCACCCCGCCCCTCCGCATGGACTGGGAGATCCGCACCGGCACCACCGACCGCCTTCAGGCGGCCTACCGCGCCCAGGGCGTGACGGAGGGCGACACACTCCCCGAGCCGAAAACCGTGAACAGAGCTCTCTACGAGGAGGCAGTGGGCCACCGACCCTGACGGCCGGCCCACCCCACCCCGAACACAAACCGAGGGCCGGAACCCTTTCGGATTCCGGCCCTCGGCCTTCAGTAGCGGGGACAGGATTTGAACCTGCGACCTCTGGGTTATGAGCCCAGCGAGCTACCGAGCTGCTCCACCCCGCGTCGATGAATGGAACAATACGTCAAGGACACACACAGAGGCAAATCCAATAACCTCCACGCATCAACGCAGGTCAGCCGCCACCCACGGAGGCCCCTCCCCCACCGATCCCACGGGCGACCGAGGCGGCCCCACCCGGGCCGAAGAGCGCGCCGGGGCGCAGAGCGGCACCCCCACCAGGGGTGCAGGGGACGAAGTCCCCGCCGGGGTCCAAGGGCGGAGCCCCTGGTGGGGTCGAAGGGGCGGAGCCCCTGGGGATGGGACGGGTAGGGGCGGCGGGGGCGAAACAACCCCACGGCAACGACGGCACAGGCCGAGCCAGACCCACCCCGCACCAGCTCACCGCAGCGTCACGCCGACAGCTCCTGCCGCAACGCATCCCGCAGCCGAGCCGCCCGCTCCGCAACCTCCTCCGGCCCGAGCGACACCGCCCGGTCGGCCCACCGCTGCCCCTCCGCCAGCTCTCCCCGACGCGCGTAGACCAGCGCAAGCCGCAACGCGGCCCGCCCATGCCCCGCGTCAGCCGCCCGAGTCCACCACACCGCCGCCTCCGGCTCACTCCCCTCCCGGGCAAGCAGCAGTCCCAGATTGAACGCCCCGTTACGAGACCCGGCCTCGGCCGCCTCCCGGTACCACCGGGCCGCCTCGACCACGTCACCCCGAGCCGCCGCCAGCATCCCGACCCGCACCTGCGCCCGCCGGTGCCCCTGCGACGCGGCCCGCTCGTACCACTCCTCGCACTCGCTCTTCTCGTGCGCCGACTCACCCAGCTCATGCGCGGGCTCCGGCGGCCGCCGCGCGTCCAGCACGGTGGCCAGCCGATACGCGGCCTCGGCGCTCCCTCGCCCCGCCGCACACCGCAAATGCCGCTCGGCCTCCTGTTCGTCCCCGTCCCGCAGCCGCGCGATCCCGACCTGCAACGCCGCCTCGGTGTGCCCGGCCGCCGCCGCCCGCTCGTACCACCGCAGCGCGACCGACTCCTCCGTCCGCCCGGCGAACAGGATCCCCAGGTTGAACGCGGCGTCCACACTTCCCGCCTCCGCGGCCTTGGAGAACCACGGCTCCGCCCCGGCCGGGTCCCCGCTCTGCAACAGGAGGATCGCCAGCGCGTTGGCCGCCTCCCGGTGCCCTGCGTACGCGGCCCGCCGATACCACTGCTCGGCCTGCGCGGTCCGCCCCTGCTCGGCGCAGAGCAGCCCGAGGTTGTACGCCCCGTTGTCGTCCCCGGCGTCCATCGCGGCCCGGTACCACCGCTCGGCGGTCTGCGGCTCACCTCGCTCGGCATGCAGCGCGCCCAGCGCGTTCGCCGCGTTGCCGTCGCCCTCCTGCGCGGCCCGCAGCCACCACACGGCGGCGCTCTCGGTGTCCCCGGCGTCCCGCAGCAGGAACCCGAGAGCGCAGGCGGCCCGCGCCTCACCGTCCTTGGCGGACGTCAGATACCAGCGGCCGGCCTCCTTGAGCTCACCGCGCTTCTCCAGGATCGCCCCGAGGTGCAGCGCGGCCCGCCGGTGTCCGCGCGCGGCGGCCTGCCGGTACCACTGCTCGGCCTCCTCCGTCGCGACGACGCCGTCGTCGACCCCGGTTTCCCCCTCGGGCACGGCCTTGCGATCGAGCGCGCGAGCCAGCCGGTACGCCGCCTCCCGGTGCCCCCGCTCGGCCGCCGACCGCATCCACCGCTCGGCCCCGGCGTCCCCGCGGTGCTCCAGCAGATCGGCGAGGGCGTACGCGCCGAGCGCATGCCCCTGCTCGGCGGCCTGGCGCAGCCAGTACTCCGCGGCGGGCTCGTCGCCCCGTTCGCGGTGGTGCCGGCCCAGCGCGTGCGCAGCCGCCGCGGATCCGGCGACGGCGGCGATCCGCCACCACCCGGCGGCCTCGTCGGCGTACCCACGCTGATGGAGAAGGACTCCCAGGTTGTTGGCGGCGGCCCGGTCACCGGCCGCGGTGGCGGCGCGCAGATGGGGTTCGGCTCCGTCGAGATCACCGCGGCGCAGCAACATGGCGCCGAGGACGCTCATCGCCTCGGCGTCGCCGGATTCGGCGGCGAGTCGCTGACGAACCTCCTCGGCAGCATCCTCAGCCACCTCCCCGGCCTCGTCCCGCCCGGAAGGATGCACAAAACGCCCTGTCTCGAACAGAGTTGCCTTGTCCCCCATAACGTCCATCGTCGCACCACCTGCAACCTGGGTACACCTGGTATACCGCAGCCATTGAGGTCACTACAGCGTTTTGTCGACTTGCCCACAGAGAGACAAGTCAAACACAGATCCCCCAACTCCCCTCCACAGCATCGCCGTGCCCCTTCCCGGCACATGCGTTCGCACACGACGAAGGCCCGGATCCTTTTCAGGATCCGGGCCTTCGTCGGCGTACGACTCGCGTCGCCGACTTCAGTAGCGGGGACAGGATTTGAACCTGCGACCTCTGGGTTATGAGCCCAGCGAGCTACCGAGCTGCTCCACCCCGCGCCGTTGTTCTGCAACCGTATCACGGCACGGGGTGGGCTTTGATCAGCCGCTGGGGCTGCTGCTCGGACTCGGGCTGCTCCTGGCCTTGTCGCCGGCCTTGTCGCCGCTGCCTCCGCTCTTGTCGGCCGCCGCCTGCGCGTCCTCGGCCCGCTTCAGCGCGGCCTCGAGGTCCTTCTGCGCCTTGCCGTACGCCTCCCAGTCGATCGGCTGCTTGTTCAGCGCCTCCTGGCCGGCGTCGAAGGCCTTCTGGGCGTCATTCAACGCCGCCTGGACCGTTGGGTTGGTGGACGTCGGAGGCGGGGTGGTCGTGTCGCCTTCGTCCGATGGCGGCTTGGTGGTCGCCCCGTCCGCTCCGAAGACCTTGTTGAGGGCCGCACCCAGGGTGTCCTCGAAGGCACTGGTGCCGCCGTAGGTCACCAACACCTTTCTCAGCAGCGGGTACTTCAGGCCGCCACCACGGACGTAGACCGGTTCCACATAGAGCAGTTCGCCGTCGAGTGGTACCGCCAGCAGGTTGCCGTACTCGACCTCGGAGTCGCCTCGGCTCAGCAGGCTGATGGTCTCGGCGATGTCCGGTTTGGAGTTGAACTGGCTCTGCACCTGTTTGGGCCCGTTGACGGTGGTGTTCGTCGGCAGTTTCAGGATTCTGATCTTGCCGTAGTCTCCGGTGCCCGCCTCGGCGTCGACCGTCATGAACGCACTGAGGTTGTCCCGGCCGTTGGGCGTGAACGTCGTCGTCAAGGAGAACACCTGCGAGGACTGATCGGGCATCTTCATGCTCAGGTAGTACGGCGGTACCGCGTTGCCCGACTTGTTGGTCGGGTCGTCCGGCACCTGCCACACCTCGCTGCCGCTGAGGAACGTCTGCGCGTCCTCGACGTGGTAGCGGCTGAGCAGCTCACGCTGGACCTTGAACAGGTCCTGTGGGTACCGCAGATGAGCCATGAGGTCGTCGGAGATGTCGGCCTTGGACTCGACCGTGCCCGGGAACGCCTTCATCCAGGTTTTCAGGACCGGGTCCTTGGTGTCCCACTGGTAGAGCTTGACCTCACCGGTATAGGCGTCGACGGTCGCCTTCACCGAGTTGCGGATGTAGTTGACCTGGTTCTGCTGGGCCACCACCGCACGCGAGTTGTTGGTCGCGGTCAGCGAGTCGGCCGTCGTGTCCCCCAGGGTCGTACGGGAGGCGTACGGATAACCGTTGGTCGTCGTGTACGCGTCGACGATCCACTGGATCTTGCCGCCCACGACCGCCGGATAGGCGTCACCGTCGATGGTCAGCCACGGAGCGACCGCCTCTACGCGCTGCTTCGGAGTGCGGTTGTAGAGGATCCGCGAACCCTCGCCGATGGCACCCGAGTAGAGGATCTGCGGCTCGTTGAACGCCACCGCGTACGCGGCCCGGTTGATCGGGTTGGAGAGGTTGACCCCGCTCTTGCCCGTGTAGCTGAAGGTCTTCTCGCCGGTGTCGTCGGAGTAGTCGATCTCCTTCTGGGGACCGCCGACGATCGAGTACGCGGTGGTCTTCTCGCCGTAGTAGACCCGCTGCTGGTACGTCCCGAGGTCGCCCTTGGACGGCAGGTCGGACTCGGTGAAGACAGGGCGGCCCTGGGAGTCGACCTCGGTCCCCTTTGCGGCGACCACGCCGTACCCGTGGGTGTAGCGGAAGTGGTCGTTGATCCAGTTGTTCTTCGGAATGCCGTTGAGGTTCAGTTCACGCAGACCGATGACCGTGTCCTGGTCCTTGCCGTCCTTGCCGTCCTTGCCGTACCGGTCGACGTCCAGGTTTGTGGGAAACGCGTAGTAGTTCCTGATCTGCTGAAGCTGCTGGAACGTCGGCGAGACGACGTTCGGGTCCATCAGGCGGATGCTGGCCGCGTCGTTGGCGTCGTCGCGCAGCTTGGTCTTGTCCGTGGTGTTGGACTTGCCCGCGTACTCGTCGACCTTGGCGTCGTCGATGCCGTACGCATCACGCGTCGCCTTGAGGTTCTTCTCGACGTACGGCGCTTCCTTGGCCTGCTCGTTCGGCTGGACCTGGAACTTCTGGACGATCGCCGGGTACAGGCCGCCGATGAGGATCGCCGACAGCACCATCAGGCCGAAGCCGATGACGGGCAGCTGCCAGGTGCGCCGCCACAGGGTGGCGAAGAACAACAGCGCGCAGATCACCGCGATGCAGAACAGGATCGTCTTGGCCGGCAGATAGGCGTTGGCGTCGACGTACCTGAGGCCCGTCCAGTTGTCGGTGGCCTTGAAGTCGCTGGACTTCACCGCCAGGCCGTACCGGTCGAGCCAATACGCGACTGCCTTCAGGGCGACGAAGATCCCCAGCAGTACCGACAGGTGTCCGGTCGCGGCGGCCGTGGCGCGCGCTCCCGGAGAGGTGACCCTCAGCCCGCCGTACAGGTAGTGGGTGAGCGCGGCCGCGATCACGGAGAGGATCGCGGCGGCGAAGCCGAAGCCGAGCAGGAACCGGTACCACGGCAGGTCGAAGGCGTAGAAGGAGACGTCGAGGTGGAACTGCGGATCCTTCTGGTGGAAGGGCACGCCGTTGACCCACATCAGCCAGGTCCGCCACTGGCCGGAGGCGGAGGCACCCGCGATCAGGCCCACCAGGGAAGTGACCCCGAGCAGCAGCCACTTCTTGTACGGCGCGATACCCATCCGGTAGCGGTCGAGGTTCTGCTGCTCCATCGACATGGCGCTCAGCGGCGGACGCAGCCGGTGGGCCAGCCAGATGTTGAAGCCGACCGCGAGGGCCATCAGCAGACCGAAGACGAAGAACAGCCCGATCTTGGTCCACAGGGTTGTCGTGAACACGGACGAGTAGTTCACCGACCGGTACCAGAGCCAGTCCGTCCAGAACCCCGCGAACATGGTGAACGCCATGCCGAGAACGGCAAGGACGCCCAGCGTCATGAGCAGGGTCCGGACTCGCCGGGACGGGCGGCCCACTCTGATCCGTGGCCCCGTCGGGCCTCCGCCGCGGTCCGGCATCTGGAAAGCCAAGGTGCGCACCTCGAAGTTCGCTGTTGGTCCGTCAGACCCGCGTCGTCACGGGCCGTCCATGGGCCACGTGATCGTAGGCCCTCATCTATGCAACTTACTCACGCTTTACTCGGTTCCCGATTCGGGCCGGGAACGAGGCAGGATTGTGATTATGTCCAACACTCCCATGGCGGCCAGCCCGCTCACCCGGGCGGTACTCGAGATCGACGAGTACGCCTCCGGCCTCGGCTGGGACCAGCCCGCCCGCCTCTTCGCCCTCGTAGACACCGCCCGGCTGCGGACCCAGGAACCCGCGCTCGCGGCCCAGCTCGGCCTTGAGGCGGAGCAGGAGATCACCGGCCTCACCCCGATCGAGCAGGACGAGATTCCAACGGGCAAGCCGCTCGACGAGTTCCTCGGCACCATCGCCTGGCCCGACGCCGTGGTCGGCTGCGCGCTGACCGTGGAACGTCTGATGCTGCCGCCGTCCGCCGAGGCGTCCGTCCCGGAGGGACTCGGCGAGAAGAAGCTCGCCCAGTGGGTGGCCGAGCACCCGGACCGCCAAGAGGTCCGTATGACGGTCGCGGTCCTGCGGGACGGCGCCCGCGACTCCGCCCTGCGGCTGCGCGCGAAGGACTCCCCGACGGAGGTCCTCACGGGTTCCGAACTGGTACCGGGGCTGGCGGAGGCGCTGAAGGCGACGTTCGAGGAGTAGCCCTCCGGGCTACTTCGTCGTGCACTTCGGCAGGTCGGCGGTGTCGCCGGAGCGAATGTCCTTGAGGGCGCCCAGTGCGTCGTCGATGGTGTTCACCTTGACGAGGGTGAGGCCCTCCGGGGTGTCGCTCGCGGCGGCGGCGCAGTTGTCGGCGGGCGTGAGGAAGTACTGGGCGCCCCTGTCCCGCGCGCCGACGGTCTTCATCTCGATGCCGCCGATCGGCCCGACCTTGCCGGCGTCGTCGATGGTCCCGGTGCCGGCGACGAACTTCCCGCCGGTGAGGTCGCCGGGCGTGAGCTTGTCGTAGATGCCCAGCGAGAACATGAGACCGGCGCTCGGGCCGCCGACGTCGGCGAGCTTGATGTCGATGGTGAACGGGAACGTGTGATCGGTCCCGGCGGAGATCCCGACGATGGCGCGCTTCTCACCACTGTCGTCGGAGGTCCTGGTCGTGATGGTCACGTCCTGCGTCTTCGTCGCCGTCCGGTTCTTCTTCTCGGCGGCGGCCTGCTCCTTGGCGGGCACGATCGTGAAGACGACCTTGTCGCCCGGCTTGTGCTTGGTCACCAGCTTGGCGACGTCGGCCGGCTCCTTCACCGCCGTACCGTCGACGGCTTTGATCACGTCTCCGGCGTGCAGTCGGCCCTCGGCCGGGGAGTCCTTGACGACCGTCGAGACGATCACCCATGACCGCACCGGAACGTCCAGCTCCTTCAGGGCAGCCACCTTGGCGCTCTCCTGGGACTGGCTGAACTCCTCGGCGTTCTCCTGGGTGGACTGCTCCTCGGTCTTGCCGTCGGGGTAGAGGGTGTCGTGCGGCACGACCTTGTTGTCGTGCGCGAGCCACCCGTAGACGGCCTCGACCAGGTTCATCTTGTAGTCGGCGCTGGTGACCCGCACCGTGGTCATGTTCAGATGCCCGCTCGCCGCGTACGTCTTGCGCCCGGAGATCTGAAGTACCGGCTCGCCGTCGTGGTCCCCGAGTGTGTTCACCGTCGGCCCCGGTGACATCTCCGAATACGGCACGTTGATGAAGACTCCCGCGCACAGGAGCGCGATCAGCATCAGGGTGGAGGCGAGCATCGTCGCGGTGCGGCGTGGCATGGCACGACAGTACGGGACGGTCCTGTCAGCGCATCGTCAGGGCCGCATCCGGGTCACGTGCCGGACCGGGCTTCTCCATGGCCGCCCGGAACCGGGCATATCCGTCAAGCTCGGGACCGTCACGACGAGCCTTGCGGGTCCGGTTGGCCCAGCTGCCCCACAGGCCGGCGCCGATCGCGGCCAGCAGCGGAATCAGCAACCAGACGAGCGCCCCCATGACGACCTCCAACCCCACCTGAACCACCACAACTGACTGATCAGCAGATTAGCCTTCCGCACTGACAACGCTCACGCCAGGGGTGCGGTTACGCAACCGGAGAGGTGAAGGAAGAGGTCACCCTTTCCCACCGTCCCAGCTTCCCCGAGGAGCCGATCGACCCGCCGGGGTGTCAGGCGCCGGGTTCCCGCATGGCCGGGGTCAACACGCCCCGACCCACTCCTCGGTCCCGTCGGAGAACTTCTGGTGCTTCCAGATGGGCACTTCGTGCTTGAGATCGTCGATCAGCTTCCGACAGGCCTCGAAGGCCTCACCCCGGTGGGGGCAGGAAACGGCGACGACGACGGCGAGGTCCCCGACCCGGAGCTCTCCCACCCGGTGCACCGCGGCGAGCGCCCGCACCGGATACTCCGCGACCACCTTCTCGGCGATCCGCCGCATCTCGGCCTCGGCACTGGGATGACACGAATACCCGAGCGCCTCGACATCGGCGCCCCCGTCGTGGTTCCGCACCGTGCCCACGAACAACGCGGTGCCACCGGCCGCGTCGTCCCCGACGGCCCGGAACACCTCGTCCAGGGAGAGGGCCGTCTCCCGAACGGCAAGCAGCTTGATCGGATCCTGAGCCGCCTGCTCACCGGGATGCTCGTGTGTGGGTGCCATACCCCCATCGTGCCGCACAGCCGGGACCCCGGGGAACAGCGTCATCGCCCGGCACGCGCGCGTAGTCGTTCGCAGCCTCCTGGGTCAGAGCTGGACGGCACCTTCCTGGGCACCGGCCCGCTGTTCCCGGCCCGTCCCTCGCTCATGGCGCCATGCGAAGACAGGGCCCTCGGCACACGACCAGGACACCCTCTTCGGGTCAGATCCGCCGACGCGCCTTCCGAGCCCGCCGCACCACGGCCGCCGCTCCCAGCAGCGCCACCGTCGCCCCCGCGGCCCCCGCAGCCGTCGCGTCCTTCCGTCCAAGCCGCCGCCCGGCCACCGTATGTCTCCCGGAAACCTCCTCTAGAAGCTCCGCGAGGACCTCCTCGTTGGTCCACTGCGGCCGCCACCCCGCGTCATGCAGTCGGCTCCCGCTCACCACCCAGGGGTACATGGTGTACGCCAGATCCCCTGCCGGAGACGGCGTGAGCCCGATCCGATGCAGCCGAGCCGCCGCCCCCAGCGCGACAGCCGAGGGCAGCTCCATCCGCCGGATCCCGCTCAGCTCCTCGACCTCCTCCTGCTCCAGCCACCCGTCGCATCCGACGGCCAGCTCCCCCTCGACCTTCTCCAGGACGGCGTACTCCAGAGCGCTGCACAGATCCTCGACGTGACAGAACTGCCAGGCGGGCCGGGACCCAGCCACAACGAGCAGTCGAGGTGACTCGAAATACCTGGTCAGCGCGGTGTCGGTACCGCCGACGAGCACAGCCGGCCGTACCACGGTGACATTGAGCCCCGGATGCGCCCGGGGAGCCCTGCGAGCCAGTCGCTCGATCTCCAGCAGGTCCCCGACCCCGGTCGCCTCCGCCGTGGCCCGCAGCTCCGCGTCCTCCGACAAGGGCAGCTCGTTGTCGTCCAGGGCCCCGTAGACCATGGAGGACGTGCACAGCACGGCCCGATGGACCCCGGCCGCGGCGGCCGCGGTCAGCACGGTCTGCGTACCCCGCACGTTGTACGCCGTCCGGGCGGCGGCATCGGTCTCCAGGTCGAGGTCGAGAGCCAGATGCACCACGACATCGGCCCCGCGCAGCTTCTCCGCGATGGCCGGATCCCGCACGTCCAGGATGTGCCACTGCGCGCCGGCGCACTCCCCCCGCCGCTCGTCGATGCCGATGACCTGCTTGATCTCCTCCGAAGCGGCGAGCCGCTCGGTGAGCAGCGCGCCGACACCGGACGCTGCGCCGGTGACCGCGACGACGGGCCCGCGCTTGGCGGAACTGGTTGACTGGTTTCGCGCTGCGCGAACCTGTGGATCTGGGGAACTCACCGGGCGTCTCCAGCGGTTGTCTTCAGTACGAGCGCGCGTGAAGCGTACGTACCAGGTGGCATCCATCCTGCCGCAGGCCGCGAGTCGGCGAAGCACCGAGGCCCGAACCGCCCATGGTGTCTACGCTGGGTGGTGTTGTCGGGCAGCCGCGCCGCCGGAAAGAACCGGTGGCCTTACCAGCCGAGGAATCCCGTGAGTGACACCCCATTCGGATTCGGCCTTCCGCCGGAGGAGCCGGACGACGGCGACGAGGGCAAGAAGAAGGACCCGCAGAGCGGCGGTGGTCAGGGACCGGCCAACCCGTTCGGTTTCGGCGAGATGCCGGGCGCCGGCGGCTTCGGCGGCCCGGGCGCGGACAATCCGCTCGCTGCCATGTTCGGTTCGCTGAACCCCAACGACCTGGGCGCCGCCTTCCAGCAGCTGGGCCAGATGCTCTCCTACGAGGGCGGCCCGGTGAACTGGGACATGGCCAAACAGATCGCCCGCCAGACGGTCTCGCAGGGCACGGCGGACGGCACCAAGGACAAGAGCGTCGGCCCTGCCGAGCGCACCGCCGTGGAGGAGGCCGTCCGCCTGGCGGACCTGTGGCTGGACGACGCGACGTCCCTGCCGTCCGGCGCGGCCTCCGCGGTGGCGTGGAGCCGCGCGGAGTGGGTCGAGGCGACTTTGCCCGCGTGGAAGGAGCTGGTGGACCCGGTCGCCGAGCGTGTCGGCGCCGCCATGGGTGACGTCCTGCCGGAGGAGATGCAGGCCATGGCCGGCCCGCTCATCGGCATGATGCGCTCGATGGGCGGCGCCATGTTCGGCACGCAGATCGGGCAGGCCGTCGGTGTGCTCGCGGGCGAGGTCGTCGGTTCCACCGATATCGGCCTGCCGCTCGGCCCGGCCGGCAAGGCCGCGCTGCTGCCCGTGAACATGGACGCGTTCGGCAGGGACCTCGGCGTGTCGAAGGACGAGGTGCGGCTGTACCTGGCCCTGCGCGAGGCCGCCCACCAGCGTCTCTTCGCGCATGTGCCGTGGCTGCGCTCGCACCTGTTCGGCGCCGTCGAGGGCTACGCGCGCGGGATCAAGGTCGACACCGCGAAGCTGGAGGACGTGGTCGGCCAGTTCGATCCGCAGAACCCGGAGCAGTTGCAGGACGCTCTCCAGCAGGGCATGTTCCAGCCGGAGGACACGCCGGAGCAGAAGGCGGCCCTGGCCCGTCTGGAGACGGCACTGGCGCTCGTCGAGGGTTGGGTCGACGCGGTGGTGCACGCGGCCGCGAAGCCCCGTCTGTCGGGCGCGGACGCGCTGCGCGAGACCCTGCGCCGCCGTCGCGCCTCCGGCGGCCCGGCCGAGCAGACGTTCGCCACGCTGATCGGCCTGGAGCTGCGCCCGCGCCGCCTGCGAGACGCGTCCCGTCTGTGGGCCTCGCTCACGGACGCGCGCGGTGTCGACGGCCGGGACGCCCTGTGGGCTCACCCGGACATGCTGCCGACCGCCTCCGATCTGGACGACCCGGACGGTTTCGTGCACCGCGAGCAGCTGGACTTCTCCGAGCTGGACAAGATGCTCGGCGAAGCGGCGGACAAGCCCGACCTCAGGAAGAAGGACGGGGGCCCCAAGCAGGACGGCTCCACGGACGAGGGGAACGCCAAGGGCGAGACCAAGGACGAGACCAAGGACGACGACACCGAGTGAGCCTGTACGACGACGCGGTCCTCGTTCTGAAGAACTTGAAGAATGACGAGGACCAGGAAGTGCTGCGCCAGGCCTACCTGGACCACCTCGCGGAGCACCCGGACGGCATGTGGAAAGCCTGCGAGGACGGGCACATCACGGCGAGCGCCATGGTGATCGACCCGGAGCACGGACGAGTGCTGCTCACCCTGCACAGGAAGCTCCGCATGTGGCTGCAGATGGGCGGCCACTGCGAACCGGCGGACGAGACCCTGGCCGCGGCGGCACTGCGCGAGGGCACCGAGGAGTCGGGCATCTCAGGGCTGCGCCTGCTGCCGGGCGGCCCGGTGCGCCTGGACCGCCATCGCACGCCCTGCGCCTGGCACCTCGACGTCCAGTACGCGGCGCTCGCTCCGTCCGGTGCCGTCGAAGCGATCAGCGACGAGTCCCTGGACCTGCGCTGGTTCACGTAC
This sequence comes from Streptomyces sp. NBC_00076, assembly GCF_045041235.1. Taxonomy (NCBI): domain Bacteria; kingdom Bacillati; phylum Actinomycetota; class Actinomycetes; order Kitasatosporales; family Streptomycetaceae; genus Streptomyces; species Streptomyces sp. NBC_00076. The sequence goes on along the minus strand of NZ_CP108242.1, from coordinate 6,967,331 downwards.
GACGAGGTCACCGAGGTCGCCGACGAGTCGGTCGTACGTCTGGTGGAAGCGGCCCGCGCGAGACTCTGAGGCATCAAGGGCGAACGTAAGGGGCGCACGCCTTGGCGGTCGCCCCTTACGTTCGCCCTTGATGCGGAGACGGATGCGGACGGTGTCAGCTGTTGCTGCCCCCGAGGGAGTTGCCACGCAGGCCGCCGCTGCCCATGCCGAACTGGCCGAGCACGCCCGATGTCCGCAGATGCTGCGGCGGCAGCAGCTCACTGGGCTGCACCAGGACATGACCCGTCCCGGAGAACTGCATTTCCCAGCCCTCACCGCTGGAGCCCCGGCGGCGCCACACCGCGGACGTGGAGGTCGGAGCCTGGAGCTGGGTCCGCAGGGACGTCGACCAGGCGACCACGGCGTCCGCGTCGCAGCAGACGTTCTTCTCGGGGGTGACCTCAAGCACCAGCGGCTCGCCCGAGGTCATGAGGACGATCTGCCCCGAGCCGGACAGTTCCAGGTTGTAGGCGCCCGCCGAGGCCACCTCCACGGCACTGTCGACCGCGACGATGCCGACCCCGAGGGAGCCGTCGAAGGCGAGCACGTAGGAACTGTCGACGGTGAGACCGCGGCCGACCTCCATGATGTGCAGGTGCTGGGCCAGGTTGGCGAGGTAGACGACACCGTTGCCCTTGCAGCGCATGAGCTCCAGACGCTCGCCGGTCATCCGCTCGACGTTGCGCCAGCTGCGGTTGCGGTACTGGCTGTCGAACTCCACCTGCCCCTCGAAGGCCACCATGGCCCCCTGGCGCGCGAGCACGGGGCTGCTGCCCTGGGTGACGTCGGTCTTGAGGAGCTGCGGGTTCTGGAGGGTGTAGCGACCGGTGGACTCCACCGGAATGTGTGCGAAGAGTGTGCTGTGCATGATGTGCCTGGTGCTCCCCTCAGCCCCGGACCTTGAATCGGTCGCCGGTGTCCTCGCTCGGCTGGACCACTACGAAGCCCTGCCCCTTGAAACCGATCTGGAAGGCCTCACCACTGCCCCGGCCGATCAGGGCGCTCGCCTTGACCGTCCGGCGGGCCTTCATGTCCATGCCGGTCGTCCAGGCGATGAGCGCGTCCGGGTCGACGTACGTCTCACGCTCGGCGCAGTCCAGGGCCATCGGAACGCCCCGGCTGACCAGCGCGACCCAGCCCGTGCCCCGGACGACCAGGTTGGTCAGGCCGGAGCCGGACAGCTTGGCGAACCCCTTGACCGGTTCGACGGTCAGTTCCAGCGAGGCGTCGCAGGCCAACAACGTGGCGCCGTTGACCGAGAGCGCCTCGCCGTTGAGGTGGAGGACGAGGATGTCGCCGCCGTAGTCGGCCAGATAGAGGTCGCCGTCACCGCGGCAGAGCATCAGCCTGCCGCCCTCACCGGTGACCATCTCCTCCGCGGAACGACGGAGGGTGGCCGGCGGCCCGTCGAACTGCACATAGCCCTCGTACGCGATCATGGAGCCGGCCTTGGCCAGCAGATCGTGCCCGGTGGCCATGGTGACCTTGAGCGTCTTGGAACTGTGCACAGTCATCCGGACGCCGGTCGAAGCGGCGCTGTGCGCGCTGAGAGTCTGAGTGTCCATGGGTCTCACACCTCGAAGGGCTGTACGACGACGAAGTTGCCGGGGGCGCCGCGGAACTGGAGGTTCACGGCCTCGGAGGCCTGCCGGGCGTACCCGGACCGGCGCAGCCTGAGCGCGGTCGTGGTGACCGCCTGCGCGCCGGCGGACCAGGCGATGACGGCGTTTCCGTCGACGTAGGTGGCCGGGCCGACGGGGATGACGACCGGCACGCCGCGCGTCTTCACGGCGACCGCGCCCGTACCCGAGAACAGCATGCTGAACAGGCCACCGCCGGGCAGTCCCGCGCCCTCGATCCGGCGGACCTCGGTGTCCAGGGCCTCGTCGAACGCGAGCACACCCTGGGCGCTGGTGTAGAGCTGTTCGCCCTGGAGGCGGATGACGAACACGCGGCTCGCCTCGTCCGCGAGGAAGACCTCGCCGTCGCCGGAACAGCGCATCAGGGACATGCCCTGGCCGGTGAGCGCTCCGGTGAGCTTGCCGAGCAGGCCGGAGCCCTTGTGGGCGAAGTCGATGTCGCCCTGGTAGGCGACCATGCTGCCCTGCTTGGCGAGGATCGGGGCGCCCTTGGTGAGCGTGGCGCGCACGAGCTGCGGGTTCTGCTCCGTCCAACGGTCGCCGACCGGGGCTTCCGCGTACTTCGTCAGAACGACCCGCACGTTGGCCTCTGGCGGCACCGGCGCGAGCGCCGTGGCTCCGGCGAACGGCTGCCCCTGGCCGGGGAAGACCGCAGGGGCGCCCGGGGGCGTGAACGCCTGCGGGCCCGCTCCGGGTGGCGTGAACATCTGCGGGCTCGTCGGCGCGGCGGGCGCCTGCGGCGGGACGCCGGGAGGCGTGTTGGGCGGGGTGCCGGGAGGCGTGCCCACTCCGCCGGGCGGCGTGATTCCGACGATCGTCGGGGCCGTGTGGACGGACGGGGCCAGCGCGGGCGGGGCAGGCGGAGCCGGGGCGGGCGCGGAGGCAGGCGCTCCGAACGTGGGCGCGGGGGCCTGCGGCGCGGCGGCCTGCTGCGGCGGCGGTGCGAAGGCCGGCGCCTGGGTCTGTGCCGGGGCGGTCGGCTCGGGCGCGGGCTCCTCCTCGGCGACCTCGCCGCCGAAGTTCTTCAACAGCGCGTCCAGGCCCCCGTCGAAGCCCTGTCCGACGGCCGCGAAACGCCACACGTCCTTCAGGTAGAAGTCCCCCAGCATCACGGCGCGCTCGGTGGAGAACTCACCACCGTCGAAGGAGTACCGGGCGACCTCCTCCCCACCGGCGACGATCCGGACGTATCCGGGGGCGATCTGCGACATCTGGCCGGCGCCGTCGAGCGTCGCGGTGAACGACAGCTTCTGGATCTGCGGCGGGATCTGATCGAGCGTGACCCGGAAGGACTCGGTGTCGCCCGCCTGCGTGCCGAGGAGCTGGATGGAGTCCTCGGGTGACTTCGGCTGGTTGAAGAAGATGAAGTACCGGTCGTCCGAAAGCCGTTCGTCGGCGTCGAGACCGAAGCAGCTGATGTCGAAGGTCAGTCCGGGGCCGGAGATCTGTACACCCACATACAGATCCGTACCCGCGGTCAGGTCACTGATCTTGGCCTTGTGGCCTCGTTGGAATTCCCTGGCCATGCGTAACGACCGTCCCCCATCCCGAATACGAGTACGTCGCGACAGGCTAACGGCAAACTCGGACACCGACGGAAGTCGGTACAGATCCGGTACAAAATCCAGCTCGGTGAGCCGGGAGCCAGCGCTGCGGGTCGGTCGTCGCTCTCCGCGGGCGCCTCGCTCTTCGCGGGCGCCTCGCTCTTCGCGGGCGCCTCGCTCTTCGCGGGCGCCTCACTCTTCGCGGGCGACCGGCAGGTGCGGCAACCGCTCGACGGCGACCACGCCCTCGAGATAGCCCCTTGCCCGCTCCGTGCGTGGGTACGCCTCCAGCAACCGCCAGAAGCGCGGACCGTGTCCGGGCACGAGCAGATGCGCGAGCTCGTGGAGGAGGACGTAGTCGACGACGTACTCGGGCATGCCCTGAAGGCGGTGCGACAGACGGATGCTGCCCTCGGCGGGGGTGCACGAACCCCAGCGCGTGTTCTGGTTGGTGACCCAGCGCACCGAGTTGGGCCTGGCCCGGCCGTCGAAGTACTGGGCGGACAGCCGCTCGGCCCGCTCGCCAAGCTCGACGTCCCCCAGGACCCGCTTGCTCTCCTGGGCGGCCAGCTTGTCGAGCATGACACCCACCCAGCGCTGCTCCTCCGCCTCGGACATCCGGGCAGGGATGAGCACGATGGTGCGATCGCCCTCGCGGTAGGCGGAGACCGTCCGGCGACGCCGGGCACTCCTGCGCACCTCGATCGCGCTCGCCCCCGAGCCGCTCGGCGGCTGGCTCGTCGTACTGCGCTGTGGCGTTCCTGCGCGGTGCAGGGGGTCGGCGGACACGCCCCGACGTTACCCGCTGCACATGGGGGAAGTCCCGACTCCGGGACGGTTGGACTCCGATCCCCCACATGCATTTGATTCATACGACCGGCTTGTACGACGAACACCCCCGCCTGTGGACAACTTTCGGCGCCCGGCACCCGGCCCGGGGCATGCTGGGACTCGCCGGCGGAGGTGCGACGGGTGTCCGGACCGACTACCCGACGTCAACGCTGAATCCGACGGCCGAACGGGGATGTTCTACGAGGACCACGGGGGTCTGTCATGCAGCCGACGGTTTCGCAGGCGACGAAGTCACGGTCGATGGTTCCGATCGTGAAACCCGCGCTCAGGCGCGGCTGGCGCGACCTCAACACCGTGCAGTTCGGGATGACTCCGGCGCACGCGATGACATTGGGTCCGATGGACACGGCGACGGGCAGTTTCCTCGATCTGCTCAACGGCACCCGTGGGCTTCCGCTCCTGCGGGAGGAGGCCCGTCGGATGGAACTGCCCGAGGGGCATGTCGACGCCCTGGTCGAGCGGCTGGCGCGGGCCGGACTCGTCGACGACGCGAGAGGAGGCGGGCCGGGCGCCGAGGCCCTGCGGGAGAAGACGGAGGTCCTCGACCGATTGCGTCCCGATCTGGCCTCGCTGTCGCTGACCGCATCCGAGCCGGGCGAGGCGATCGGTCTACTGGCCGCCCGCCGTTCCCTTCGCGTCCAGGTGAGAGGTGCGGGCCGGGTGGGCGCGGTCCTGGCGTCGCTGCTGTCGGGCGCGGGTATTGGCGAGGTCGAGGTGCGCGACGTCGGTCGCGTCGAGCCCGGGGATGTCGCGCCGGGCGGGCTGTCAGCGGAGTCGGTCGGCGACCGCAGGGACGAGGCTGCCCGGCGGGCCGTGCGCCGAGCTGCCCCGGAAGGCCCACGGCGCCGCGGGCCCCGCACCCCGGCCGAGGACGACAACGCCGGCCTGTCCCTGGTGATCCTCGCCCCGCGGGACGACGTGGACGTGCACGCTCCCGATCCCTCCGCCGCCGGTCCCCTGATCGCCTCCGGCACCCCCTATCTGTACGCCGGGGTCGTGGAGGGAACCGGAGTGGTGGGCCCGCTCGTCCTGCCCGGCGAGACGGGCTGCGCCGGATGTCTGCACGAGGCACGCGTCGACCGTGACGGGACCTGGCCCCGCCTGGTCGCCCAGTGGCGCTCCGGCACGCCACGCCAGGCACGACAGGCGCTCCCCTGCGACCTGGCGCTGGCCACGACGGTCGCGGGTCTGGCGGCAGCGCACGCGCTCGCTTTCCTGGACGGCCGGACCCCGTCGAGTGTCGGCGCACGCTGGGAGGTCGCCCTGCCCGCCCTCAACTGGCATGCTCGGCCGGTCTGGGCGCACTCCGCATGTCCCTGCGGGGCAGCGGAGAAAGGTAAGAAGGAACACACCTCCAAGGGCGAGGATCGACACGAGACAATGGCGGAGCAACAACCGTCGAAGGAGTTACGCCGTAGGGCTGACGCGGCGCGGCTGGCTGGCACCTGGAGGGCGCATGTCTGATCTTCCCCGCAAGGCGGTCACCCGTACCGCCAAGCTCGCCGCACTCCCGCTCGGTTTCGCCGGACGGGCGACCTGGGGGCTCGGCAAGAGGATCGTGGGCGAGTCCGCCGAGCTGGTCGGCCGCGAGCTGCAACAGCGCACGGCGGACCAGCTGTTCAAGGTGCTCGGCGAGCTCAAGGGCGGTGCGATGAAGTTCGGCCAGGCCCTGTCGGTTTTCGAGTCGGCGCTCCCCGAGGAGGTCGCCGGCCCCTACCGGGCGGCGCTGACGAAGCTCCAGGAGGCGGCGCCCCCGATGCCGACCCGCACCGTGCACACGGTGTTGGCGGAGCGCCTCGGCGAGGGCTGGAAGGGTCTGTTCCTGGAGTTCGAGGACAAGCCCTCGGCGGCAGCCTCGATCGGCCAGGTTCATCGCGGGGTGTGGCACGACGGCCGGGAAGTGGCGGTCAAGGTGCAGTACCCGGGCGCCGGCGAGGCGCTGCTGTCCGACCTGACCCAACTGAGCCGGTTCGCCCGCCTGCTGGGTCCTCTCATCCCCGGCGTGGACGTCAAGCCGTTGATCACGGAGCTCAAGGACCGGGTCTCCGAGGAACTGGACTACGGCCTGGAGGCGCAGGCCCAGCGCGCCCACGCCGAGGAGTTCGCGGACGATCCGGATGTGGCGGTGCCAGGTGTGGTCCATCAGTGCGAGCAGGTTCTGGTAACGGAGTGGATGGACGGTGTCCCACTGTCGGAGGTGATCGCCGACGGCACCCAGGAGCAGCGCGACCGCGCCGGTCAACTCCTGGCCCGCTTCCTCTTCTCCGGCCCGGCCCGCACCGGCCTGCTTCACGCCGATCCGCACCCGGGCAACTTCCGGCTCCTGCCCGGTGGTCCGGACGGCGAGGAGGACTGGCGTCTGGGCGTCCTCGACTTCGGCACGGTCGACCGCCTCCCGGGTGGTCTGCCCACCCCGATCGGCACTTCCCTGCGTATGACGATCGACGGCGAGGCGGAGGCCGTCTACGAGCTCCTGTGTGCCGAGGGCTTCGTCAAGGAATCCATAGAGCTGGACCCCGACGCGGTCCTCGACTACCTCCTGCCGATCATCGAACCAGCGCAGGCCGACGAGTTCACCTTCACCCGCAGTTGGATGCGCAGCCAGGCGGCCCGCATCGCCGATCCTCGCTCCCCCGCCCATCAGCTGGGCAAGCAACTCAACCTGCCTCCGGCCTACCTCCTCATCCACCGTGTGACCCTGAGCACCATCGGTGTGCTCTGCCAGCTGGGTTCGACGGTGCGTCTGCGCGAGGAACTGGAGGAGTGGCTGCCGGGATTCGTCCCCGAGGCGAACCTGGAGACGAACGACGATGCCGGCATGACCGTGGACACTGACGAGGAGGAGTCGGTGGCGGAGGCGTGAGAGCGCCGACCCGGCTCACCACCAGGCCGGACCCTGCCTACCACCAGGCCGAGTCCAACCGCCCCTCGATCGCCGTGAGGCTCTCCCGGGAGCAGCGGTCGCAGAAGTAGTAGCGGGTGCCGTTCTCCACGGAACAGGCCCAGGTGGGCTGAGGTGCCTCGGCGCGGGCGCCACAGCGGGCGCATACGAGTGGCTCCGGCTCCCTGGCGGAGCCGCTGCCGTGATCGCTGTCTCCGGGAGGACTCGTCACCCGGGGACGATATCGCCGCGGTCTGCGGAGGACCGGCACAACGCACCGTGGGGGCCGGTCCGTTCGGTCGGACCGGCCCCCACGGGGAGAGCTCCGCCTCCCCTGGCCGGGAGGCCACCGCTTCAGGTGTGTTCGGGACTACTGCATGACGGCCATGGCGAGCGCGCGGCGGGCGCGCCGCGAGGCGCGCTCGGCCCGGCGCTGCATCCGACGGGCGGACGCCAGACGCACGGCCTGACGGTCTCGCTCGGCCTCATGCAGGAGCTCGTGCATATGCGCACGAGCCAGAGCTTCTGGGATGAGTTGCATCTCTCGGGTCCTGTTCTGGCGCGAGTCCATCGCGCCGCTCATGGTGAAGTCTTCAGGCGTCGCGCCTGCGGGCTCGTTGGTGGACGGCTTCATCGGGGCCTGCTTCTTGGGGTCGTGCGTGAGGGGACGGTCGATCGTTCCTGCGATGTTGGTGTTCATGCCGTGACCGGGTTCTTGCGCGGGCGACCACGCGGCCGCTTCCGGGCGACGACGACACCCTGCACGAACAGCTCGCCACCCCAGACGCCCCAGGGCTCACGCCGCTCCTTGGCGCCGGCGAGGCAGGCCTCGACCAGCGGGCAGGTGCGGCAGAGGGACTTGGCGTACTCGACGTCCGCCGGCGACTCGGCGAAGAAGACCTCCGGGTCGTAAGAGCGGCAGGGGACGGGTACGCCGAGGTTCTCGATGGCGTCGTCGAGCGCGGTGAGCGCAGTGAGCGGGGTCAACAAGGTGGAGTCCTCCGTGAGGCCGGGCGGGGGGATCGTTTCGGAAGGCGGTACGGACGGGGCGTGCGCTTCGAGTTGCACGGTTCGTCTTCCTCGTCTGGTCGTTCCGGCCCTGTTGGACCGGTTGTCGGCTGGTACCGGGTCTTTTCTTGTCCCGAGGCCCCTTCGTCCCGTCATCCCCGTTCGAGGACAAACAGAAGGGCCGCGGATCCCGGGTGGGGTTCCGCGGCCCTGAAGGCGCCGGCCTGATCGACGATCAGGCTGGATCACTCCAGGGTTCTGGCCCACGGAAGGCCCACATCAGGTGGTGCTGCGTCTGCTTCCGGCTACCGGCACCGGCCGCCGCAAAGGCATAGGCCTGCGCCTGTGCCCCTACCGCTTCCAGTGCCTTGATCGGTCGCTCATTGCGCTCCCGGACGGGAAGACCCGCCAGAGACACGGAGGACACCGGACGCACGGCACGGATGCCGGACAGACCGCTGCCCGGGGCAGAGGCGCCGAGCATGCACGTGGAGACGACCGAGCGATCGGTCATTTTGGCGGTGCTGATGGAGCGGCTGTTGATGCTGATCACTGGAATCGCCTCCTCTCGGCGTCTTGGGGACTGGGGTGAACCAGTCCGACGGGTATGCAAGTACAGCACGGAATCGGGGCCCCCGAGAAGGCCTCCGTCCCCGTGGCTAAGAACCTATGGGGATTCCTGGGGCATGCGCAAACTATTTTTTCGACGAGTTCGCATCAATCCCGGTCTTCTTCTCCCTCAGGCTCCTGGCCTGCGCAGAGGGCGAGGACATCGGCTCCGTAGCGCTTGAGTTTGCGCATGCCGACCCCGGGGATCCGGGCCAACTTCCCGTCGTCGTCGGGGGCGGCCTCGGCGATCGCCATCAGCGTCTTGTCGGTGAAGACGCAGAAGGCGGGCTGTCCGCTGCGCTGCGCCTGGACCGCCCGCCACTCGCGCAGTCGCTCGTAGAGACCCTCGTCCATGTCGGACGGGCAGTCCTCGCAGCGCATCAGTTTCATCTCACCCGCGTCGGTCAGCGTGCGCCCGCACACGCGGCAGCGCGCGGGAGTGCGCTGCCTGCGTCGCGGGGTGGCGCCCGGTCTGCTCGTGAAGCCCCGCTCGACGCCTCCGGGGCCGCCTGCCGCGGCCCGGGTCCCCGCGGCGGCGGCCGAGCCGGGGCGCAGCCCGTCGAGGAAGCGGCTGGGTCGGCGGCTCGGGCGGCCGCCGGGCGAGCGGGAGAGCGCCCAGGAGACATGAAGGAGTTCCCGGGCGCGGGTGACGCCGACGTAGAGGAGTCGGCGCTCCTCCTCGATCTGCTCGGCGGTCTTTGCGTAGGTGATCGGCATCATGCCCTCGGCTACGCCGACCAGGAAGACGACGTCCCACTCCAGGCCCTTGGCCGAGTGCAGGGAGGCGAGCGTGACGCCTTCCACGGTCGGGGCGTGCTGGGCGGCCGCCCGCTCGTCGAGTTCGGCCACGAGGTCGCCGAGGGTGGCGCCGGGTCTGGCGACGGCGAAGTCCTGCGCGAGGTTCACGAAGGCCGCGAGGGACTCCCAGCGCTCTCTGACGGCTCCGGAGCCGGCCGGGGGCTCGGTGGTCCAACCCTCACCGGAGAGCACCGCACGCACCTGGGAGGGCAGATCGATGACGTCGTCCAGGAGGGAGTCGTTGCCGCCGAAGCGGGCCGCTCCGCGCAGGGCGACACCGGCCTTGCGGACCTCGGGGCGGTCGAAGAAGCGCTCTGCGCCCCGCAGCTGGTAGGGGACTCCGGCGTCGGCGAGGGCCTGTTCGTAGGTCTCGGACTGGGAGTTGGTGCGGAACAGGATGGCGATCTCGCTGGCCCGGACGCCCGCGTCCATGAGCTCGCGTATCCGCCGGGCGGCGCCCTCGGCCTCGGCGGGCTCGTCCGGGTACTCGCTGTAGACGGGCTCTTGGCCCGGGGCACGCTGGGAGACCAGCTCCAGCCGATGGTCGGCGGCGCGGCCGTGGGCCTGGGCGAGAAGGCCGTTGGCGAGGTGGACGACCTGGGGAGTGGAACGGTAGTCGCGGACCAGCTTGACGACCGTTGCCCCGGGGTGGCGAGTGCGGAAGTCGAGCAGGTGATCGGGAGTTGCCCCGGTGAACGAGTAGATCGTCTGGCTGGCGTCTCCGACCACGCAGAGGTTGTCCCGGTCGCCCAGCCACAGTTCCAGCAGGCGCTGCTGGAGGGGGCTGACGTCCTGGTATTCGTCGACCACGAAGTGCTGGTACTGCGAACGGACCTGCTCGGCGACATCGTGCCGGTCCTGGAGGACGGCCACGGTCAGCAGCAGGACGTCCTCGAAGTCGATGAGGGCGCGGTCGCGCTTGAGGTCCTCGTACGCGGAGTAGAGCTGGGCGATCTCGGCCGGGCCGCGGGGGGCCTCGCGCCCTGCCTTGGCGGCGGCGAGCGGGTAGTCGGCGGGGACGGTCTGGGTGACCTTGGACCACTCGATCTCGCCGGTGACGTCCCGCAGTTCGCCCCGGTCGAGGCGGATGCGGCAGGCGGCGGCCGCGTCGGCGACGAGCTGGATCTTGCGGTCGACGAGCCGGGGCATGGAGCCACCGATGACTTTCGGCCAGAAGTACTGGAGCTGACGCAGGGCGGCGGAGTGGAAGGTGCGGGCCTGGACGCCACCCGCGCCGAGTTGCCGGAGCCGGCCGCGCATCTCGCCGGCAGCGCGGTTGGTGAAGGTGACGGCCAGCACGCTGGACGGCTGGAGGATGCCCGCGCGTACGCCGTATGCGATGCGATGGGTGATCGCCCGTGTCTTGCCCGTGCCGGCGCCCGCCAGCACGCACACCGGACCGTGCAGGGCGGTGGCGACCTCGCGCTGCTCGGGGTCGAGCCCTTCGAGCACCGCGTCGGCCGAGTCCGGTGTTTGCGGGAACAGGGTGGAGTGCGTTGCTGCTGTCACACGGCCATGCTGCCAGGTCGCCGGAGACGGACGAGTCGGTTGTCCACAGGTGAGCACTCGCAGTCGTACTAATGCGGGAGGCGTCGCGTCCGGGCCATGCGGCGGGATTCGCAACGGGTTGACCTCACCGACGGGAATGGTGGCCCTTTCAGTTGCGTTCCCTCACTGCGAGCACGCATCCCCGAGCCGCCGAAGGAGCGCGAGAGACATGCCGGGCACTGTGACGATGTACAGCACCACGTGGTGCGGCTACTGCCGCCGGCTGAAGGGCCAGATGGACCGCGAGGGCATCGCGTACAACGAGATCAACATCGAGCAGGACCCGGAATCCGCCGCGTTCGTCGAGAAGGCGAATGGCGGAAACCAGACGGTTCCCACCGTGCTGTTCCCGGACGGCTCGACGCTCACCAATCCCTCGCTGGCCCAGGTCAAGCAGAAGGTCGGCGCGTAACCGCTCCCGTGGTGTGAGAAGGGCGGTCCTCCGGGGAATTCCCCAGGGGACCGCCCTTGCTCTGTCGTGGCTACACCAGTGATGGGTCGTGCCTCACGCGAAGCTCCTCGTCGGCAGCGGCTTGCCGTACCAGAGCTCGATCAGGCGGGCCGCGATCGAGATGCCGTAGGGCGGCAGTACCTCGCCGGATTCGAAGGCGGCGCGCAGCTCGTCGCGGGAGAACCAGCGTGCTTCGTGGATCTCGTCGCCGTCGACGTCGATGTCGGTCGAGGTGGCGCGGGCCATGAAGCCCAGCATCAGGCTGGACGGGAACGGCCAGGGCTGGCTGGCGACGTACTCGACAGGGCCGATGGTGATGCCGGCCTCCTCGAAGACCTCGCGGCGCACCGACTGCTCTATGGACTCGCCGGGCTCGACGAAGCCGGCGAGCGTCGAGAAGCGGCCCTCGGGCCAGTGGACCTGGCGGCCCAGCAGGATGCGGTCGTCCTCGTCCGTGACCGCCATGATCACGGCGGGGTCGGTGCGCGGGTAGTGCTCGGCGCCACAAGCCTGGCAACGGCGGATGTGACCGGCCGCGGCGATGACCGTGCGCTCGCCACAACGTGAGCAGAAGCGATGCGTGCGCTGCCAGCTCTCCAGGCCGACCGCGTGCACCATCAGGCCGACCTCACGGGGCGACAGGAGCAGACCGGCCTCGCGCAGGCCCGCCGGGCGCGCGGACTGGTCGATACGGCCGGGGAGCGCGTCCTTCTGGAGGGCGAAGTAGCGCACGCCGTCCTCGTCGATGCCGAGGAAGTAGCGGTGCGCCTCGGTGAGGGGCGCCTCGAAGGACGGGGTCATCACGAGTTCGGTGCGGCCGTCCGCCGTCTCGTCGATGAGGACCTGGCCGCCGGAGACCACGAAGCAACGGGTCGTGGGGTGGCTCCACGCCGCCGCGAGCCAGGCCTCGTCGAGCCGGTGATGGGCGGCGCGGTCGATGCCGCTCGGGGCGGTGAGCGAGATGGGGCGGTCGGCGGTGTGGTCGGTCCAGGTGGTCACGAGTGCTTCCAACTCCCCCGGTGGAAAGGGTGTTTCGTGGGCGGTTCAGCGGGACGTACGGCGGGAGGCGACCGGGTCCGGCAGGGCGTGGCGGTACGGGACAGCTCTTCCAGTGTGCCGCGTCCGCTCTGCCGCGTCTGACGGCTCGGGGCGGTCAGGGCGCATGGCTCCAGTGCTCCGCGAGGTCGGCCCACAAGTACGCGGAGGTTTCGACGCCCTTGAGGAGCAGGTCCAGCTCAACCTTCTCGTTCGGTGCGTGCCAGCCGTCGGACGGGACGGAGATGCCGAGGAAGAGCACGGGGGCTCCAAGCACCTCCTGGAGGTCGGCGGCCGGTCCCGAACCGCCTTCGCGGGTGAAGCGGACCGGCTGTTCGAAGGCGCGGCCCATGGCGCGCACGACGGACTGCAGGGCGGGGTGGTCGAGCGGCGTCAGGCACGGGCGCGTGGCGGCCAGGAACGTGATCTCGCTGCGGATCCCGGCCGGAACCTGTTCCTCGGCCCAGGCGCGGACGATCTTCTCGATGTGGTCGGGGTCCTGGCCCGCGACCAGCCGGAAGGAGAGTTTCACCATGGCGGAGGACGGGATGATCGTCTTGCTGCCCGGGCCCTGGTAGCCGCCGCCGATGCCGTTGACCTCCGCGGTGGGGCGGGCCCACATGCGCTCCAGGGTGGTGTGTCCGGCCTCGCCGTGTGTGGCGTACGACCTGGCCGTGCGCAGCCACTGCCGCTCGTCGAAGGGCAGCTCGGCGAAGAGTTCGCGCTCGCGGTCGGTGAGTTCGACGATGCCGTCGTAGAAGCCGGGGACCGCCACGCGCGCGTGCTCGTCGTGCAGGGCGGCGACGAGGCGGGCGGCGGCCGTGGCCGGGTTGGGGACGGCGCCGCCGAAGGAGCCGGAGTGGATGTCCTGGTCGGGGCCGTGCAGGTGGATCTCACACTCGGCGAGGCCGCGCATGCCGGTGCACACGGTCGGGGTGTCCTCGGACCACATGCCGGTGTCGGAGACGATCACGGCGTCCGCGGCGAGCCGGTCCACGTGGTCCTCGACGAGGGCGCGGAAGTGCGGGGAGCCGGACTCCTCCTCGCCCTCGATGAGCAGCTTGAGGTGCACGGCGGGGGTGGTGCGGCCGGTGTCGGCGAGGTGGGCGCGGACGCCCAGTGTGTGGAAGAACACTTGGCCCTTGTCGTCTGCCGCCCCGCGCGCGTAGAGGCGGTTGTCGCGGACGACGGGCTCGAAGGGCTCGCTGTCCCAGCCGTCCTCACGGGCGGCGGGCTGTACGTCGTGGTGGCCGTAGACCAGGACCGTGGGCGCGCCGGGGTCGGCGGAGGGCCACTCGGCGAAGACGGCCGGGGCTCCCGGCGTCTCCCAGACCTCAGCGGTCGGAAAGCCGGTCTCCTTCAGCTTGGCGGCGAGCCAGTCGGCGCTGCGGCGTACATCGGGCGCGTGGTCGGGCTGGGCCGACACGGACGGGATGCGCAGCCACTCGGCCAGGTCGTCGAGGAAGACGGCGCGGTGCTGCTCGATGTACGTACGGACGGCGCTGACGGCACTGTCAACGGGCTGGCTCATGGTCACGAGCCTATCGGCCCGCAGTGACATCCTCGTCGTGCGGTTCCTCACCCCCGGGCTCCTCCAGAAGGAGCCGTTCCAGTGCCGCGCGGTCGGGCAGCCCGTCAGGTCGTACGACCTCCCCGCTGCGCACGTAAAGGAAGGCCGCCGTGACCGACTCCAGGGGGATGCCCTGCTGCTCGGCCCAGGCGAGCCGGTACACCGCGAGCTGGAGCGGGTCGGCCGTGCGGCTGCGGTTGGTCTTCCAGTCGACGATGTCGTACGTCGTCCCATCGCCGTCGCCTTCCTTGTAGACGGCGTCGATCCGGCCCCGGACCACGCGGCCGGCGATCGTGAGCTGGAAGGGTGCCTCCACGCGGTAGGGCGTGCGCTGGGCGTAGTCGGTGCGCTCGAAGGCGTCCTTGAGGTTTTCCAGGTCGTACTCGTCGGCGATCTCGGCCTCGCTTCCGGGCAGCTCCTCCGGTTCCAGCATGGGCAGCGTGAGCGCTTCGAAACGGGACTCGACCCAGGCGTGGAAGCGGGTACCGCGGCGGGCGGCGGGCTGTGGCGGGCGGGGCATGGGACGGGCCAGCTCCTGTGCGAAGCCGTCCGGATCGGCTGCCAGGCGCAGCACCTGGGACGCGGTGAGCGACGCGGGCAGGGGGACGTCGGTGATGCTGTGCCGGGCATGCAGGAGTTCGCCGGTGAGGGCGCCGAGGTCGCGGTCCCAGGAGGCGATGGTGCGGGCTTCGTCCGGAGTGAGGCGTGGGTGCTCTGTCTCCGGTTCCGGGGGGTGGGGGCGCGCGGACTCGGAGTGGGGGTGCGCGGATCGGGGGTGGGGGCGCGCGGGTTCCGGGCGTGGGCCGTGCGGGGTGTCCGGGGCGGCCGCCTGGTGCGGGACGGTCGGGCGGTCGGCCGTCCAGGAGTCCCATTCGGCCGGGTTCCCCTCGCCGAACCAGCCTTCTTCGTCGTAGGAATCCTCCTCGACGTAAGGGCCCTCCTCGAAGAGGTCTTCCTCGGGAGAAGCCTCGTCGTCCGGTGGTGCGGGCCAGTCCGGGTCGTCGTAGATGTCCGGGTCATGCGTGGCCCCCGGGTGGCCGTCCGGGTGGGAGGCGAGGTGCTCCAGGTGCGCCAGTACTGTCTCGGCGGCCGCCCGACGCCTGGTCAGGGCCGCCTGGTCCAGGGGCAGGGGCCACACCTGGTCGGCGGACACCTGGTGCAGGACGGGGTTCTCCTCGTCCTCCGCGGGTTCCTCCGCCCAGACCTCGATCTCGCCGTGTCCGTCCGCACAGTGCTCGTACAGGGCCCTCAGGAAGTCGGAGGGGCCGCGCGGCTTCTTCTGGGTCGGGCCCCACCAGTGGCCGGAGCCGAGCAGGAGGGAGCGGGGGCGGGTGAAGGTGACATAGCCGAGGCGGAGTTCCTCGGTGTGCTGGTGCTCCTTCATGGCCTCCTGGAAGGCCTTCAGTCCCCGCGAGTCCCAGGACGGAACGTCGGGAAGGGTGTCGGCGTCGCCGCGCAGTTCGTGCGGCAGCACTTTGCCCTGGGAGGTCCACTTCTCACGGCCCTGGCTGCTGGGGAAAGTGCCGGTGACCAGGCCCGGGACGGCGACGACGTCCCACTCCAGGCCCTTGGACTTGTGTGCGGTGAGCACCTTGACGGTGTTCTCGCCGCCGGGCAGCGCGTTGTCGAGGCCCTTTTCGTACTGCGCGGCGGTACGCAGGAAGCCGAGGAAGGCCAGCAGGGTCGCCTCGCCGTCGCCGACGGCGAACGACGCGGCGACGTCCAGGAAGTTCGACAGAGTCTCGCGTCGTCGGGCCGCCAGGGCATGCGGGGACGCCGACAGTTCGACCTCCAGGCCGGTGACGGCCAGGACCCGGTGCAGGACGTCCATGAGGGGGTCGGCCAGGGATCGGCGCAGGTCGCGCAGCTCTGTGGCCAGGCGCGCGAACCGCACGCGCGCGTCCGGGGAGAAGGGCAGGCCGTCGTCGTCGCCGTCCCCGTCGAACGGGGTCTCCACGAACGTGTCGAGGGCATCCGCGAGCGAGATCACCTCGGACGGGTCCACCCCCTCGACGGCTTCGACGAGTCGACGGTCCGGGTCGTCGTCGCCGGCCACGCGCGCGTGGGACACGAGGAGCCGGGCGCGCCGCCCCAGGAGGGCGAGGTCGCGTGGGCCGATACGCCAGCGGGGGCCGGTCAGCAGACGCACGAGGGATGCGTTGGCGCCGGGGTCCTGGAGGACCTCGCAGACGGCGACCAGGTCGGCGATCTCGGGCAGGTGCAACAGCCCGGACAGGCCGACCACCTCGACGGGGACGTCCCGGGCGACGAGCGCGCCCTGGATCTCGGCGAAGTCGGTGGCCGTACGGCACAGGACTGCGATCTCTCCGGGAGCCTTGCCGGTGTTCACCAGGTGCGCGATCGAGTCTGCGATCCAGCCGATCTCCTCGGCGTGGGTGGGCAGCAGGGCGCAGCGGACGATGCCGTCACGTTCGGCGCCGGGGGCCGGGCGTAGTGCCTCCACGCCCGCGTGCATGGCGCGCAGGGGCGTAGCGAGGCCGTTGGCGAGGTCCAGTAGGCGCCCGCCGCTGCGGCGGTTCTCGCTGAGCGCCTGTCGGGCTGCCGGGCGGCCGTCGGTGTGGGCGAAGTGCTCGGGAAAGTCGTCGAGGTTGGCGACGGAGGCCCCGCGCCAGCCGTAGATGGCCTGGCAGGGGTCGCCGACCGCGGTGACGGGGTGGCCGGTGCCGCTGCCGAACAGGCCTGCGAGCAGGATGCGCTGGGCCACGGATGTGTCCTGGTACTCGTCGAGGAGCACCACCCGGAACTCGTCGCGCAGGACGCGTCCCACTTCGGGGATCCGGGCGAGCCCGGCCGACAGGGCGATCTGGTCGCCGAAGTCCAGCAGGTCGCGTTCTCGCTTGGCGGCGCGGTAGCGGACCACCAGGTCGGCGAGTTCACGGCGGGCGGCGGCAGTCTCGGGCACCTTGCGCAGATCGGCGTTGGTGAGCTTGACGCCCTCCAGGGTGCGCAACAGGTCGGCGTCGTACGCGCGCAGGTCCTCGGGTCGTACGAGGTGTTCCGCGAGTTCGGCGTCCAGTGCGAGGAGGTCGCTGACCAGGTCGGCGAAGGAGCGGGTGAGCGCGGGGTAGGGGCCCGGGGCTTCGCGCAGCACCCGCGCGGCGAGTTGGTAGCGGGTGGCGTCGGCGAGCAGGCGGGAGGTGGGTTCCAGCCCGATGCGCAGGCCGTGGTCGGTCAGCAGGCGGCCCGCGAAGGCGTGGTACGTCGAGATCACCGGCTCGCCCGGCGGGTTGTCCGGGTCGATGACGTCGGGATCGGTGACACCGGCCCTGACCAGTGCCTTGCGGACCCGTTCGGCGAGTTCACCGGCGGCCTTGTTGGTGAAGGTGAGGCCGAGCACCTGTTCGGGGGCCACTTGGCCGGTTCCGACCAGCCACACCACGCGTGCCGCCATCACGGTGGTCTTGCCCGAGCCGGCACCGGCCACGATCACCTGCGGGGCGGGCGGCGCGATGATGCAGGCCGTCTGCTCCGGGGTGAACGGGATGCCGAGGAGCTCCTTGAGCTGATCGGGATCGGTGATACGGGCGGGCATGACTCAGAGGCTAGTGGCGGCCACTGACAGTGGAGACCACGTCCCCGTCGGGGCGGACAGAGGCGCAGGTCAGCACATGTGGTGCGGTCGATCACAACGAACTCGCGTACGTGCCTGCGTCACTCGACCACGTGGCGCCCCTCGGGCCGCGCGCTGCACGATGCCCGGAACGCGCAGTGCGTGCAGTGCTGGCCCGCGCTCGGAGTGAACTGTTCGTCAAGGACCTTGCCGGCTGCCGTGGCCAGCAGGTCGCCGACCCACTCCCCCGCCGCCCCTTCAAGGGGTTCCTGGGCCTGCACCTTGGGCAGGGTCTCGCCGCCGTCCCGTTTGGCGGCGGCCTGGCGAAGCTGGACGAGTTCGGCCCCGCCCGGTTCGGGACGCAGGCCGCCGAAGGCCTCGTCCACGGCGCCCTCGCGGACGGCGAGTTGGTAGACGGCGAGCTGGGGGTGCCGCTCCACTTCCTTGGCGCTGGGTGTGTGCTTTCCGGTCTTGAAGTCGACGACATAGGCGCGGCCGTCGCCGTCGGCCTCCACACGGTCCAACTGGCCGCGGATACGGACCTCGTAGTCGCCCGCTTCGAGGGTGACGTCGAAGTCGTGCTCGCTCGCCACCGGCGTCCGCCCGGTGCGGTCCATGACGTGCCATTGCAGGAAACGTTCGAGTGCCACGCGCGCGTTGTCCTTCTCCTGGGCCGACTTCCACGGCGCGTCGAAGGCGAGCGCGTTCCACACGGAGTCGAGGCGTTCCATGAGGACGGTGAGGTCGGCCGGGGTGCGCCCGGAGGCGACCTCGTCGGCAAGGACGTGCACGACGTTGCCGAAACCCTGGGCGGCCGTCGCGGGTGCGTCGGCCTTCACCTCGCGGCCCAGGAACCACTGCAGGGCGCAGGTGTTGGCGAGCTGGTCCAGGGCGCTGCCGGAGAGCACCACGGGCTGGTCGCGGTTACGCAGTGGCACCTTGTTCTCGGTCGGCTCGAACATGCCCCACCAGCGGTAGGGATGGGCGGACGGCACCAACGGGCGGCCGTCCTCGTCGGACAGCGCCGCGAGCCGGGCCAGGCGGCGTGCTGCGGCCTCCCTGAGGCTGTCGGACACGCGCGGGTCGACCGTGGTGGCGCGCAGTTCGGCGACGAGCGCCGCGACGGACAGCGGACGGCGCGGGCGGCCCGTGACGTCCCTGGGTTCGACGCCGAGTTCGGTCAGGAAGCGGGAGGGCTGGTCTCCGTCGTCCGCGGGCGCCTTCACCGCCGTGACGACGAGTCGCTCACGCGCGCGCGTGGCGGCCACGTAGAACAGGCGTCGCTCCTCGGCGAGCAGCGCCCCGGGGGTGAGGGGTTCGGCGAGACCGTCGCGGCCGATGCGGTCGGCCTCCAGGAGGGAGCCGCGGCGGCGCAGGTCCGGCCACAGGCCCTCCTGGACGCCCGCTACGACCACCAGGCGCCACTCCAGGCCCTTGGAGCGGTGCGCGGTCATCAGGCGGACGGCGTCCGGGCGTACGGCACGTCGCGTGAGGGTGTCGGCGGCGATGTCCTCGGCGTCGGTCTCCTCGAGGAAGTTCAGGGCACCCCGGCCGCCGGTGCGCTCCTCCGCGCGGGCCGCGGTCGCGAACAGCGCGCACACGGCGTCCAGGTCCCGGTCGGCGTTGCGGCCGGCGGCGCCACCCCGGCGGGCGGCCCGCTCCAGGCGCGTGGGCCACGGCGTGCCCTCCCACAGGTCCCACAGCGCCTCCTCGGCCGTACCGCCGCCCGCGAGGCGCTCGCGGGCCTTCCTCAGCAGCGCGCCGAGTCGCTGGGCACCGCGCGCGTACGCGGGGTCGTGCACGGCCAGTCGCTCAGGTTCGGCGAGCGCTCGCGCGAGCAGTTCGTCCGACGGCGGTGGCAAAGCGTTGCCCGCGACCCGCTCCTCGTCGCGCAGGGCACGCCCGAGCCGGCGCAGATCGGCGGCGTCCATGCTCGCGAGAGGGGACGTGAGCAGCGTCAGGGCGGTCTCGGTACCGAGCCAGCAGGCGTCCGCCCCCGGTTCAGCGGAACGTGGCAGCCCACTGCTTTCCACCGTGTCCGGCGTCTCCGCCGCCTCCGCCGTGGCCACCGCCCGCAGTGCCGTCAGCAGCGGCGCCACCGCCGGTTCGTGCCGCAGCGGGACGTCGTCGCCGTCGATGTCCAGGGGGACGCCGGCCGCGGTCAGGGCACGGCGGACCGTGGGGAGTGTGCGGGCGCCGGCGCGCACCAGGACGGCCATCTCGCTCCACGGGACACCGTCCTCCAGGTGCGCCCTGCGGAGGATGTCGGCGACGTTGTCCAGTTCGGTGCCGGGCGTCGGGTACGTGTGGACCTCGACGCTGCCGCCTTCCCGTACCGCAGTGAGCTCCCGGTGGGCGCGCACCTTGTCGGCCGGAAGTCGGGTCAGCGGCATGCGCTGCGTCAGCAGCCGGGTCGCGGTCAGCAGGCTGGCACCTGAGCGGCGGGAGGTGCGCAGCACTTCCACCGGCGCGAGCCGGCCGTCCGCGCGCGGGAAGTCCCGGGGGAACTCCAGGATGCCGTTCACGTCCGCGCCCCTGAAGGCGTAGATCGACTGGTCGGGGTCGCCGAAGGCGACCAGGGTGCGACCGCCGCCGGCCAGGGCGTGCAGCAGCCGAACCTGCGCCGGGTCGGTGTCCTGGTACTCGTCGACGAAGACGGCGTCGTACTGGGCGGCGAGCCGTACGGCGACCTCGGGGCGGCGGGCGAGGAGCACCGCGCGGTGCACCAGTTCGGCATAGTCGAGCACGCCCTGGAGGTCGAGCACGTCGAGGTACTCGGCGAGGAAGGCGGCCGCGGCGCGCCAGTCGGGGCGGCCGATTCGGCGGGCGAAGGCGTCCAGCGCACCGGGGTCCAGGCCCAGTTCGCGGCTGCGGGCGAGGACCGCGCGGACCTCGTCGGCGAAGCCACGGGTGGTCAGACAGGCGCGCAGTTCGTCCGGCCAGCGCACGTGCGCGAGGCCGAGCCGCTCCAGGTCGGGCTGGCCGGCCAGGAGTTCCCGGACGGCGACGTCCTGCTCGGGGCCGGACAACAGGCGCAGGGGCTCGACGAACAGGTCGGTGTCCTGGTGGGCGCGGACCAGGGCGTAGCAGAACGAGTGGAACGTGGTCGCCTGTGGCGCGCGGGCGGCTCCGATGCGCAACGCCATGCGGTCGCGCAGTTCGACGGCGGCCTTGCGGCTGAACGTCAGCACCAGGACGCGCGCGGGGTCCCCTCCTCGGGCGATCCGCGCCGCCACCGACTCGACGAGCGTGGTGGTCTTGCCGGTGCCCGGACCTGCGAGGACGAGCAGCGGGCCGGTTCGGTGGTCAACCACGGAGCGCTGTGCGGCGTCAAGACGAGGGGGATCGACCCGGGCCGGCGGGGTACGGACAAGTCGGTAAGCACCACGGTTCCCCTGTCGCACCTGGGTGTGCGACAGGCGCCTGGTGGAGGAAGAGGAGCTCACGTGGTTCGCCGGTCCTGGTGGGTGTGCTGTGGGAAGGACCGCCGCGCGCGGCGGGCGGTAGGCCTGGGGGTGAGGGGTGCGCGCGCAGCCGACGCTACGCCGACGAGCGGTGCGGAAGCAGGGCTTCCGCTTCTTCCCTCGGGGAACTCGCGGCACGTGCGCCCTTCGTCCCACGAACGTACGGCATCCCACGCGCGTGCCCCGCTTCCCCCGTACGGACCTCAGGGTGTCCCTGGGCCGGTCCGATGGCGGAAGCTGTCAGGTGTGACCCTCCGCGCGTTCACCGCCGTCCCATCGCGCCCGTCTCATGTCGATCCGTGGCAGATGGCCCTCGGCGGCTCGGCTCGCGTGCTTCAGGGGGGTGCCCTCCTCGCGGTACCGGCCGAGCGCCTCCACTTCGTGGCCCGGGAGCAGGACGCCGTCCGCGCGGACGACACGCCACCACGGAACGGCTCCTCCGTAGAGGGACATGACGCGGCCGACCTGGCGGGGGCCGCCCGCCTCCAGCCACTCGGCGACATCGCCGTAGGTCATCACGTGCCCGGGCGGGATCCGTTCGGCCACGTCGAGGACCCGCTCGGCGTACTCCGGCAGCGCGTCCGCGTGCTCCGCGCGGATGTCGTGCGGAAGGCTCTGCTCGCTCATCCGTCCCATCCTGCCCCACCCCACCGACAACGTGACGCGCTCGTGACCGTGCGTATCCCTCGCTCCGGGGCAGCCCTTCGGGCAGACTGTGCGCCCCCGCATCTGCACCCTGACGCCCCTGACTGTCGGTGGGGCATGCCACCATCGTGCGGGCGGTGACTGGTGATACGAGACCAAGAAGAGGCGATGAGGCAGCAGGGCGTGCATCCCGACGAAGCGGACAGCACCTCTGACACGTCGTCGCGCCCGGACACCGGCGAGGCGGCCACGAAGGACACCGGAAAAAAGGCGGCGGGGCAGCCCGAGCCCGACGTCGAGGAGCCTGACGAGGTGCGTGCCGACGAGGTCGAGGGCGACGAACCGCTGCTCCCCGCGCGCGTGCACCGCCCCTCCGACCTCATGCGGCTCCTGATCGGCGTGCTGGCCGTCGTCATGCTGCTGGCCATCGCCGCGTTCGCGCACGGCACCACCTCAGGCCTCGAACAAGACATCAACAAGGGCACCGGACGGGCGCCCGACCTGCTCATCAAGATCGCGGGACTCGCCTCCAGCATCGCGATCCTCCTGGTGCCGGTCGCGTTCGCGATCGAGCGGCTGATCAAGCGCGACGGGCTGCGGATCGCCGACGGCGTGCTCGCGGCGGTCCTGGCACACGGGGTGACACTCGCCACGGACCTATGGGTCGCCAAAGCCGCCCCCGACTCCATCCAGGAAGCGCTCACCCAGCCCTCCCCCGGCGACATCCACGCCCTCACCGACCCCGTGCACGGCTATCTGGCGCCCGTCATCGCATACATGACGGCGGTCGGCATGTCACGCAGACCGCGCTGGCGGGCCGTGCTGTGGATCGTGCTGATGCTCGACGCGTTCTCGATGCTCGTCACCGGCTACACCACGCCGTTCTCGATCATCCTGACGGTGCTGATCGGCTGGACCGTGGCCTACGGAACGCTGTACGCGGTCGGCTCCCCCAACGTGCGCCCGACGGGACGGACCCTGATGGCGGGCCTCAGGACCGTCGGCTTCCACCCGGTGAGCGCGGCACGCGAGGAGGTCGCGGACACCCCGGAGACCGGCGACCGCGGCCGGCGCTACTTCGTCACTCTGGAGGACGGCCCGCCACTGGACGTGACGGTGGTCGACCGGGAACAGCAGGCCCAGGGCTTCTTCTACCGCGCCTGGCGCAACCTGACACTGCGCGGCTTCGCCACCCGCAGCAGCCTGCCGTCGCTGAGACAGGCACTTGAGCAGGAGGCGCTGCTCGCGTACGCGGCCATCGCGGCCGGCGCCAACGCGCCCAAGCTGATCGCCACCTCCGAACTGGGCCCCGACGCGGTCATCCTCGTCTACGAGCACACCGGCGGGCGCACCCTCGACTCGCTCGCGGACGAGGAGATCACCGACGACCTGCTGCGCGACACCTGGCTCCAGGTGCAAGCGCTGCAGTCCCGGCGTATCGCCCATCGCAGGCTCGTGGGTGACGCGATCCTGGTGGATCGTTCCGGCACGGTGATCCTCACCGACCTGCGCGTCGGCGAGATCGCGGCGGGCGACCTGCTGCTGCGTATGGACATCTCCCAGCTGCTGGTGACGCTCGGCCTGCGGGTCGGCGCCGAGCGCGCTGTGGCCGCCGCGCTGAGCGTTCTCGGGCCCGACGCCGTGGCCGACTGTCTGCCCATGCTGCAGCCCATCGCATTGAGCCGCTCCACGCGCGCGACGCTGCGAAGAAAGGCCCGGGAGCGGGCCGAGCGCGAACGCGAGGCGGTCCTCGACGCGTCCCGGCAGGCCAAGCAGGCCCGTCTGGAGTCAGCGGCGGACCACACCGCACCCGTACTCGAGAAGCCCGACAAGAAGGCCGTGCGTGCGGAGGCCCGGGCCGAGAAGCGGGCCATCGACGAGGCCGTGGAAGAGGCGCGGGAGGAGGATCTGCTCACCCAGATCCGCCACCAGGTACTGCTGATCCGGCCGCAGGCACCGGTCGAACCGGCCCGACTGGAGCGGGTGCGGCCGCGCACGCTGATCAGTTTCATGGCAGGCGCGATCGGCGCGTACTTCCTGCTGACGCAGCTCACCCACATCGAGTTCGGTCCACTGGTGGCCAACGCCGAGTGGGGCTGGGTCGCCGCGGCCGTGCTGTTCTCCGCGGCGAGCTACTTCGCGGCGGCGATGGCCCTGCTGGGCTTCGTGCCGGAGCGGGTGACGTTCCTGCGGACCGTCGCGGCGCAGGTCGCGGGGTCGTTCGTCAAGATCGTCGCACCGGCCGCGGTAGGCGGTGTCGCCCTGAACACGCGCTTCCTGCAGCGCGCGGGGGTGAGGCCGGGGCTCGCGGTGGCGAGTGTCGGCGCGTCACAGCTGTTCGGGCTCGGCTGCCACATCCTGATGCTGCTGTCCTTCGGCTATCTGACCGGGACCGAGAAGACGCCGTCGCTGTCACCGTCCCGGACGGTCATCGCGGGTCTGCTGACGGTCGCGGTGCTCGTGCTGGTCGTGACCTCGGTTCCGTTCCTGCGGAAATTCGTGGCAACGCGCGTGAGGTCACTGTTCGCGGGTGTGGTGCCGCGCATGCTCGACGTGCTCCAGCGGCCGCAGAAGCTGATCACCGGCATCGGCGGCATGCTGCTGCTGACGGCCTGCTTCGTGATGTGCCTTGACGCCTCGATCCGCGCGTTCGGTGACCAGACGACCTCGCTGAGCATCGCCAGCGTCGCGGTCGTCTTCCTCGCGGGCAACGCCTTGGGGTCCGCCGCGCCGACCCCAGGCGGCGTGGGTGCGGTGGAGGCGACCCTGACGGTCGGTCTGATCGCCATCGGTCTCCCCAAGGAGGTCGCCGCGCCGGCGGTGCTGCTGTTCCGGCTGCTGACCCTGTGGCTGCCGGTGCTGCCGGGCTGGCTCGCCTTCAACCATCTGACACGCAAGGGGGCGCTGTAGGGAAGCGCCGCGGTACCTCGTACAGCCCGTGCCCCGAGCGGCCGCCGGGCGACGGCGCCACTATGGGACCATGCCCGCTTCCTCCCGGCTGCGCGCCACCGCCCTGACCGCTACCGCCCTGCTGCTGGCCTCCGTGCTGGCCGGCTGCGGCGACGACTCCCAGGACGCGGACCTCTCGGCGCAGAAGCTGAGCTGGGAGGACTGCCCGGCGCCGTCCGCGGCGGAGGGCGGCGGTGACGCCCCGACCCCGCTGCCGAACGGCGACCCGTGGCAGTGCGCCACCATGAAGGCCCCCCTGGACTGGGACCAGCCCAAGGGGGACACGATCGACCTCGCGCTGATCCGGGCGAAGGCGAGCGGCGCCGGGGGCGAGCGGATCGGCTCGCTCGTCTTCAACTTCGGCGGCCCCGGCGGCTCGGGCGTCACCGCCCTGCCCGCCTTCGGTGAGGACTACACGAAACTGCGCACCCGGTACGACCTGGTGAGCTTCGATCCGCGCGGCGTCGGCCGCAGCGCCCCCGTGGAGTGCGAGAACGACGCCCAGCTCGACGCGTACTTCCAGCAGGACGCCACCCCCGACGACGCGGCCGAACGCACGGATCTGCTGGAGAACACCAAGGAGTTCAACGCGGCCTGCGAGGAGAACTCCAAGAAGGTGCTGCCGCACGTGCGCACCACCGACGCGGCCCGCGACATGAACCTCATGCGCCAGGTTCTCGGCGACGACAAGCTGTACTACTTCGGCATCTCCTACGGCACCGAACTCGGCGGCGTCTTTGCGCACCTGTTCCCCAAAAGCGTCGGCCGCGCGGTCTTCGACGCGGTCGTCGACCCCACCCAGAACGCCGAGCAGGGCTCGCTCGGGCAGGCCAGGGGCTTCCAGCTCGCCCTCGACAACTTCGCCGAGGACTGCACGTCGAAGACCGAGGACTGCCCGATCGGCGACAGCGCGCAGAACGTCAAGGACCGCATCGCCAAGCTGCTCAAGGACCTCGACAGCAAGCCGATCCCCGGCATCCTCCCGCGTGAGCTGACCCAGACCGACGCGACGAACGGCATCGCGCAGGCGTTGTACTCGAAGGACTTCTGGGCGTACCTCACCGAAGGGCTTGAACAGGCGTACGACGGGAACGGCCAGACCCTGATGACGCTGTCCGACTCGTTGAACGGCCGCAACCAGAACGGCGAGTACAGCAACCTCGCCGCCGCCAACATCTCCATCAACTGCGCGGACGACCGAGCGCGCTACACCCCGGACTACGTCGGGCAGAAGCTGCCCGAGTTCCGGGCCGCCTCGGCGCTGTTCGGCGACTTCCTCGCCTGGGGCATGGTCAGCTGCACCGACTGGGCCGTGCCGGGCGCCGCCGACCATCCCGACGTGAGCGCGCCCGGGTCCGCGCCGATCCTCGTCGTGGGCAACACGGGCGACCCGGCCACGCCGTACGAAGGTGCGCGGAAGATGGTGACGGCCCTCGGCAAGGGCGTCGGCGTCGAGCTGACGTACCGGGGGCAGGGGCACGGGGCGTACGACAGCAAGAACAAGTGCGTGCAGGACGCGGTGAACGGCTATCTGCTGGACGGGAAGGTGCCGGCGGCGGGAACCGTCTGCTCCTGACGTCGCCCGCTCCGTCTCCGCTTCCCGACCGGAGCACCGCGACGGCCGACACATCAGACGCCGCATCGGACGACGGGTCGGACGGCGCTTAGGGACAGTCTCTCGAAATCAGAGAGAACTCGCAGGCCAGAGCGTTATCCACAGGCCCCGGCGGCCGTCTCCTGATCCGCCTACCATGGCGGGAAAGCCATCCGCGGCACAGAGCGGAAGGCCTGCGAGGGGGGACCGTGATGAGGAGTTTCGCACGGTGGACGGCTCTGGGCGCCGCTGCCGCACTGCTGGTGACGGGATGCGGCGACTCGTCGGGGAGCGACAGGGGCGGCGGGAAGACCGACCAAGCCCAGCCGACGGCCGGCCCGTCCGCCTCGGCCGGAGATCTGCCCTCCGCTCTGACCTCGCAGAGACTCGACTGGGGACGCTGCAAGGCCACCGCGGACTCCACCGCGCCGGGCAGCGACTGGCAGTGCGCGACGCTCAAGGCGCCGCTGGACTGGTCGAAGCCGGACGGCGACACGATCGGGCTCGCCCTCATCCGCACCAAGGCCCGCGAGGAGCACCGCATCGGCTCGCTGGTGTTCAACTTCGGCGGCCCCGGCAGCTCCGGCGTGTCCACGATGCCGGCGTACGCCGCCGCCGTCTCCCTGCTCCGCGAGCGATACGACCTGGTCAGCTGGGACCCGCGCGGGGTGGCCGCCAGCGAGGGCGTCCGCTGCCGCGGCGACAAGCAGATCCAGGCGGCCGAGACGGTGGACATCACGCCGGACACCCCCGCCGAGGAGAAGGCGTACCTGCGGGACTCCACCGACTTCGGGAAAGGCTGCGAGAAGGACGCCGGCGAGCTGATGGCGCACGTCTCGACCACCGACAGCGCCCGCGACATGGACCTGATGAGGCAGGTCCTCGGCGACAGGAAGACGCACTACTTCGGCATCTCCTACGGCACCGCACTCGGCGGGGTGTACGCGCACCTCTTCCCGCAGAACGTGGGCCGGCTGGTCCTCGACGCGGTCTCGGACCCGAGCGCCGACATGGTGGGCCACAGGAAGAACCAGGCGCGAGGCTTCCAACGGGCGCTGAACGCCTACCTCAAGTCCACCGGCCAGGACCCCGAACAGGGCTCGCGGAAGATCGCGGACCTGTTGAAGCGGCTCGACGCGAACCCGCTGCCGGCGGCGTCGGGGCGGCAGCTGACGCAGGCACTCGCCTACATCGGCATCATCCTGCCGCTGTACAGCGAGGACAGCTGGCCGACCCTGACCAGCGCGCTGGCCACGGCGCAGCGGGGAGACGGTTCCGAGCTTTTGGCGCTCGCCGACGAGTACAACGAGCGTGACCCGTCGGGCCGCTACGGCACGGGGGCCCATTCGCAACGAGTCATATCGTGCTTGGACGACAAGCAGCGGCTGACGGTCGAGGAGACCAGGAAGCTGCTGCCGGAGTTCGAGAGGATCTCTCCCGTTTTCGGGCCCTTCCTGGGGTGGGACACGGTCGGCTGGTGCCACGACTGGCCGGTGGCCGGGCAGTACCAGACGCCGGAGGTGAGCGCGCCCGGTGCGGCGCCGATTCTGGTGGTCGGCAACACCGGCGACCCGGCGACGCCGTACGAGGGCACCGGGAAGATGGCCGCCGAACTGGGCAGGGACGTGGGCGTGGTGCTCACCTGGAAGGGCGAGGGCCACGGGTCGTACGGCAGCGGAAGCGACTGCGTGGACTCCACGGTGAACGCGTATCTGCTGGCCGGCACTGTGCCGAGGGACGGCAAGGTCTGCTCATGACGGCGGGGGCTCCGGGCACCCGTGGCACCCGAAGCCCCCGCCGTCATCCGACTGGGACGAGCCGAAGCTCAGTACACCGGCTTGTCGGGCTCGATCTGGTTGACCCAACCGATCACACCGCCGCCGACGTGTACGGCGTCGGAGAAGCCCGCGGACTTCAGGACCGCGAGGACTTCCGCACTGCGGACACCCGTCTTGCAGTGCAGGACGATCTTCTTGTCCTGCGGGAGGGTCTCCAGGGCGGTGCCCATGAGGAACTCGTTCTTCGGGATCAGCTTGGCGCCCGGAATGGAGACGATCTCGTACTCGTTGATCTCGCGGACGTCGATGATCTCGATGTTCTCGCCGTCGTCGATCCACTCCTTGAGCTGCTTGGGAGTGATCGTGGAGCCGGCGGCCGCCTCCTGGGCCTCCTCGGAGACGACGCCGCAGAAGGCCTCGTAGTCGATGAGTTCGGTGACGGTCGGGTTCTCACCGCACACCGCGCAGTCGGGGTCCTTGCGGACCTTGACCTGGCGGTACTGCATCTCCAGGGCGTCGTAGATCATCAGGCGGCCGACCAGCGGCTCACCGATGCCGGCCAGGAGCTTGATGGCCTCGTTGACCTGGATGGAGCCGATGGACGCGCACAGCACGCCCAGGACGCCGCCCTCGGCGCAGGAGGGGACCATGCCGGGCGGCGGGGGCTCGGGGTAGAGGCAGCGGTAGCAGGGGCCGTGCTCGGACCAGAAGACGGAGGCCTGGCCGTCGAAGCGGTAGATCGAGCCCCACACGTACGGCTTGTTGAGCAGCACACAGGCGTCGTTGACCAGGTAGCGGGTCGCGAAGTTGTCCGTGCCGTCGACGATCAGGTCGTACTGACTGAAGATGTCCATCACGTTCTCGGCCTCGAGCCGCTCTTCGTGAAGGATCACGTTCACATAGGGGTTGATGCCGAGGACGGAGTCACGCGCGGACTCGGCCTTGGAGCGGCCGATGTCGGCCTGACTGTGGATGATCTGGCGCTGCAGGTTCGACTCGTCGACCTCGTCGAACTCCACGATGCCGAGCGTGCCCACGCCAGCGGCGGCCAGGTACATCAGCGCCGGCGAGCCCAGGCCGCCGGCGCCCACACAGAGCACCTTGGCGTTCTTCAGCCGCTTCTGCCCGTCCATCCCGACGTCGGGGATGATCAGGTGGCGGGAGTACCTGCGGACCTCGTCTACGGTGAGCTCGGAAGCGGGCTCGACCAGGGGTGGCAGCGACACGGGGACTCCGTTGGTCGGTCAATCACTACAGTTGTTCTCCCCGTAACACTGCCACGGGCTTCTTCATTCCGAGACACCTGTTCCGATCCGCGAGACGACGTCGTCCCAGTAGCCGGGCATGGTCTCCCAGGGGTCGCTGCGGCCGAAGCGGTCCGTGCGGTCGGTGAGGTAGATGGTCGCCGCGCCCTGCCAGCGGGCGATGCGCAGCGCCTCGTCCAGGTGGCCCCGTGGGACACCGTGGACGAAGTGGCAGAAGCGCTCGGGCGAGTGGTCCGCGGTCCACTCGGCCACCTGCGACCAGCGGTAGTCGCTCCACGAGCCGGAGAACGTGACCAGTTGGTCGGCGATCTCGGCGTAGCCGGGGTACGGGTGAGTGCCGTGGCCGAGAACGATGTGGGCGTCGTCACTGATCGCGCGCAGTGTGGTGACCGTCCGGCGGACCTCGGGAAGGGCGACAGGTTCGGTCGGGCAGCGGCCCAGGAGGAAGCCGTCGACCCGGTACCAGTCGATGTAGCGGTGTGCGTCGGCGATCATCTCCCCGAAGGCACGGGCCCCGTACGTGGCGTCGAGGTGGCCGAGGACCCGGATCCCCGCGTTGCGCAGACGGCCGGCCGCCTCCAGGCAGTGCTGGTCGGGACGACTGCCGGGCCCGTTGCCCGTGATGTTCAGGACGACCCAGTGCAACGGGATGCCGGGGCGGGTGAGTTCGGCCCATTCGGCCGGGGCGACGAGGGGGTGGGCGAAGCCGGGGATGCCGAAGCCGGTGCGCAGGTCGGTGCCCGCCGTGCCGGGGGTCGCGCTGGTCAGATGCGGCATGCCGCCTCCATCCAGATGTCGGCCAGGGATTCCTCCAGGTTGATCCGCGGGCGCCAGCCGAGCCGGTCGCGTGCGGTGCGCACATCGGCCTGCTGCCAGTTGCCGCAGCCGTCCGGGTACGGGTACGCGACCGGGGCCGCGTGGTCCGAGTCGGTGCGGGGGTGGCCGATGGTCGCCCTGAGGTGGGTGCCGGGAGTGCCGTCGAGTTCCTGGAGGGAACCGCCGTATCCGGCAACGCGCGCGAGGATCGCGGCGGCGTCGCGGAGCCGGACGGCGCGGCCCGAGCCGATGTTGATGGCGCCCTGCGCGGCGGACAGCGAGGCGGCGTGCACGGCGCGGGCGACGTCGCGTACGTCGACGAAGTCCCGCTGGGCGCCGAGGCCGCCGAGTTTGAGCTCGCCGTCGCCGGACTGCATGGCGCGCCGCATGGCCTCGGCGAGGCGGCCGAGTGGGGAGCCGGCGGGGGTGCCGGGGCCGGCCGGGGAGAACACACGCAGGACCACGGCGTCCAGGCCTGAGCCGAGGACGAGTTCGGTGGCGGCGAGCTTGCTGACGCCGTACGGCCCACCAGGGCGGGGGACGGCGTCCTCGGCCGTGGAGGAACCGGGCTGGCTGGGGCCGTATTCGGCGCCGCAGCCGATCTGCACGAGACGGGCACCGCAGCCGCTGCGCCGCAGCGCCTCGCAGACGGTGGCGACGGCGACGGTGTTGTGGCGGGTGAGGTCGCGCGCGCCACCCCGGGTGGCGCCGGCGCAGTTGATGACGACTCCGGGGTGGACCGCGTCGAGGAATCGGGTGAGCGCGCCGGGGCTGCCGGACGCGAGGTCGAAGCGGACGTCGGCGTCGTCGCCGCGGCCGAGAGCGGTGAGCTGGACGGCCGGGTCGGCGAGCAGTCGGTCGGCGACGAAGCGGCCGAGGTAGCCGTTGGCTCCGATCAGCAGAACTCTCATCGGGCTGCTCCCGGGGCCGAGGCGTCGGGTCGGGAGGTGATCATTTGGTGGTCTCCTTCGAGCAGAGGTGGTGCGGGTGCGGGTGCAGGTGCCTGCGCTTCCGGGGCCGGGTGCGTGCAGCGGCCCGCACACCCGGGCGCGGTCGCTGTCGCGGGTGCCTGTGGCGCGGGGCCGGGGTTCCTGTGACGTGCTGTGCGTGTGAGTGCTGGTGCTGGTTCTCCCGGGCGGGTGTGCGGGGCGTCGGCAGTCGGCAGTCGGCGCCTTGCGGTACGGCGGTCATGGCTGCTCACCGGGGCGGGCGTGAGCCGACGCCCGGGTCAGCGTGCGCATCGCGTGGACCAGGAGGGTCAGGGCGCCCAGACCGCAGGTGAGGGTCGGGATGGCGCCCGGGCCCCAGGCGTCGGTGATCGTCTGGACGGGGACCGCCAGGAGGCCGCAGCCGGGGAGGCGGGCCGCGAAGACGGTGGCCAGGGCCACCGCCTGAGAGGTCGCGGTGGCCGCCAGGACGGCCTTAGGGGCGTGGATGAAGCGGTGGACGGTGAGGAGGCGGGCGAGGAGCAGGAGGGCGCCCAGGGTGAGGGTCGGGGCGTAGGGGGGCGATGCGTCGAGGGCCAGGCCGGTTGCGGCCAGGAGGACGGTGAGGGCGACGAGGAACAGGGCGAACGAGCCCAGCAGGAGAGGGCGTACGAAGGCGGCGAAGTCCTCCAGGCCTCGGCTGGCGGTCAGTCTGTGGTCGGCGCGGACGGCGAAGAGGTGGCTGATCCAGGCGGCGGGCGCACAGGCCCAGGCGAGGGCCAGGGCGGGGGCCGTGGCGACGGGCCAGGGGGCGTTCGCGGTGCCGTCGGGGAGGCCGTCGGGGCCGCCGACCAGGGCCGCGCCGAGCAGCCCGTCACCGAGGAGGGCGTAGGCCAAAAGCCAGCACGCCCAAACGCCGGTGGCGTTCGGGTGGGTGCGGGCCCGGGTGCCGAGCGGGCCTCGGGGGAGCGCGGCACGCACGCCGAGGGCCACGGCGATAACGCCCCCGGCGGCGATGGCCAGGCGGGCTCGTCCATGGGTGAGGTGCAGGCCGACCACCATGCCCGTACAGAGGACTCCGGGCAGGAGGGCGAGCACGACCCGGCCGGCGCCCGCCCGCTGGGCCTCCTGCGGGGCGGGGCTCGGGGCCGTTTCGCCGTCGCGCGGGACGCGGGCGTACATCTCCTCGGCGAGGGAGAAGACGTCACGGTGTCGGAAGCGGGCCGCGGTGCGGTCGGTGACGCCGTGGGCCTCCAGGCCCGCCGCGATCTCCAGGGGGTCCACGGCACGTTCGCACAGTTCGTGGTGACGGTGCATCAGCGCTTTCACCGGGTCAGCGCCGGCGCGGCGGGCGGTGGGGACGGTCTCGCGGGCTCCGGGAGCCTCGGCACCGCCGATGCCGCCGGTGGCCCCGACGACGGCCCCTACCTCGACCTCGGCATCGGCATCGGCATCGGCATCGGCATGAGGGTCGGGGTCAGCCGTCTCGTGTGCGGCCGGCTCGTGTGCCCCCGGTTCGTGTACGGCCGGTTTCCCCGAGTCCGTCTCCGCCGTGCGCCACTCCTGCGACCGCGGGTCCCACGGCCCGGCGCCACTCGGGCTTCCGGGGCGGTCCAACTCGCCCAGTCCGCTCATGACGCTCCCTCCGCCGCGGCGATCGGTGCCGTGGCCCGGCCCTGCGGCTCCGCCGCCCAGCCGGGTCCGCCGCGAGCCACGACCCGCCCGCCGCGCTCGGTCCAGCTGCCGGGTACGTGGGACTCGGCGGGCGCGGCGAACGGCAGAGGCTCTCCGGTGTGGTCGAGGACGATGTGGCGGACCGGATTACGCGAGACGATCTCCAGGTAAATGCCGTGAAATGCCGAGATGTTCTGCTCGACGGTGAACAGTTCGAGCGCACGGGCGCGTGCGGCGGCTCCCAGGCGCGCACGGCGCTCGGGGTCGCGCAGCAGCGCCAGGCACGCATCGGCGAGCGCCCGCGGATTGCGCGGGGGCACGACCAGTCCGGTGCCGCCGATGACCTCCACGACCGCGCCGACATCGGTGGAGACCGTCGCGCGGCCGCAGAACATGGCCTCGATCAGGCTGATGGGGAAACCCTCGACCACACTGGACAGGACGGCCACGGAGCCCGCGGCGTACACGTCGGCGAGGGTCGGCAGGTCAGGGCCGCCTCGCTCCTCGAAGGACACCGGGTTGTCGCCGACTGCGTGCGGCCCGTCGGCCTCGTCCGGGAAGAGCTGCGCGGCCAGCGCCTTGCAGTGCCCGAGGTAGGCGGCGCCCTCGGGGCCCACGGGGGCGCCGACGATGCGCAGCCGGGTCTTGGGCTCCCCCTTGCGGATATCGGCGAAGGCGTGCAGCAAGGACACCAGGTCCTTGGCCGGTTCCACCCGGCCCACCCAGACGAGGGTGTCGGGGTCGGCGCACTCCGGCGCCTCTCCGACCTCCGTGAAGTCCGAGGCGTCCATGCCCGGGTAGACCGTGCGGAGCTTGTCGTGGTCCGCGCCGCAGCGCTCCTGCCAGCGACGGGCGTGCGCGTTACCGGGCGTGACGATCGCAGCCCGCCCGTAGGCCTCGGCGGCGAGCCTGCCGTGGAAGGCGGTGAGCAGGACCCGCACGGCGGGTGCGGCCTCCGTCGCGGTCAGGTAGTGGGTGCGCAGCCGCACGCCGTACTCGGTCACCAGCAGGGGCACACCGGTGAAGTGGCGCGCGAGCAGCCCGGGCAGGACCGCGGGGCCGCCGGACGCGGCGTGGCACAGGTCGACGGAGCCGAGCCCTTCGTCCTCGTACCAGTCGAGCGAAAGGGGGCGCAGGGCACGCTCCAGATGCCCGGCGACGGCGAGCAGTTCGGGTACGCGCGCCTGGCGCGCCGCGCGAGGCGCGCCGGGCGCACGACAGGCGCGTTCGAGGGCACGCACGGCGACCTCGGAACGGAGCGCCCCCACCAGCCCGCCTTCGTCGCGGGCAAGTTCGGCGAGCCCGTACAGCGCGCTGGCGAAACGGTCCGCCTCTGAGGTGGACGGCCCCCCGGAAGCGTCTGACCTTCCCCCGTGACACAACGAGGCCGCCAACTCGCCGTAACACTCGGCGAACCGCCGGCGTGCACGCCGTCCGTACACCACCCCGTCGTCCTCCGCGGTCCACAGCGGTGCCGTACGCACCCTGCTGACCTGCGGCGGCAGCGGGACCCAGCCCTCGTCCTCCTGGCGTTCGCTGCGACTGAGCGCGTAGATGTCGAACTCGTGCTGCTCAAGCCCGCGCACGAGCCGGTCGCACCAGAGCCTGGCGTCACCGCTCACATACGGATAGCCACCCTCCGTAAGCAGTCCGATGCGCACGAGCGCACCCCCGATCTCCCGTATGGAGAGCCGCCGTTGGCCCGGCGGCTCGCAGCGGGACGAACGTATGCGGACAAGGCGGTGGCGCGACGGACGGTTGTCCGTCGCGCCACCAAAAGGGGTGAACGGTCGTAACTTTCCCGTGCGGGTGGCGTTCGATCGCGCTAAGAGATCATTCGCGCACGTATCGTCACAGGTGGGCAGTCGTCACAGACGCTCGGTCATCACAGACGCTCGGTCGCCACAGACGTTCGGTCGTCACAGACGTTCGGTCGTCACCGCCGGCTCGTGCCGGGTCGCCCTGCGCCGTGCCGCGACCTCCGGGTCGAGTGCGGGCACGGCGGCCAGGAGTTGCTTGGTGTACGGGTCCTGCGGGTTGTCGTACACCTCGTCGGACGGGCCGGACTCGACGAGCCGCCCGCGGCGCATCACCGCGACCCGGTCGCTGACCTGACGCACGACGGCGAGGTCGTGCGCGACGAACACGAGGGCGAGTCCGAGTTCCCGCTGCAACTCGCCGAGCAGGGCGACCACCTGGGCCTGGGTGGTGACGTCCAGCGCGGACACGGGCTCGTCGCAGACGATGACGCGCGGGTCGGCCGCGAGCGCCCGCG
This sequence comes from Streptomyces sp. NBC_00076, assembly GCF_045041235.1. Taxonomy (NCBI): domain Bacteria; kingdom Bacillati; phylum Actinomycetota; class Actinomycetes; order Kitasatosporales; family Streptomycetaceae; genus Streptomyces; species Streptomyces sp. NBC_00076. Next base: position 6,932,399 of record NZ_CP108242.1, on the reverse strand, counting down.
CGATGCCCACGCGCTGGCGCTGTCCGCCGCTGAACTCGTGCGGGTAGCGGTCGTAGTGCGCGGCTTCGAGCCCCACGCGCTCCAGCAGTTCCGCCACACGCCCCCGGATGCGCCCCTCGTCCTTCCCCCGCTCTCGGCTTCGCCCGAGCGGGAGGCCCCCCGCTCCGCGCGCCCGCAACGGGTCGGCGATCGACTCGCCCACACTGCGGCGCGGGTTGAGGGAGGAGACCGGGTCCTGGAAGACCATCTGCACGGCGGGACGCACTCCCACGCGCGCGTGTCCCTCGTATCGCACCTCCCCCGCCGTCGGCTCCAGGAGCCCGACGAGCATCCGGCCCAGGGTCGTCTTGCCGCTGCCGCTCTCGCCCACGATGCCGAGGGTCTCGCCGCGTCGGATCGTCACCGACACATCGTCCACGGCCGCGAACGCCCGCTTCCCGCGCCCGAATTCGCGCCGCAGACCGGTCGCCTCCAGAACGACCTCGTCGGACGCCCGGGAGGGTGCGCGGGGCGCGTCCACGCGCGGGACCGCGTCCAGCAGCTCGCGGGTGTACGGCTGCGCGGGCGCCCTCAGCACTGCTGCGACAGGCCCGTGCTCGACAACCCTCCCGTGCCGCATGACGAGGACCTCGTCGACGCTCTCGGCGGCGACACCCACGTCGTGCGTGACGAGCAGCAACCCCATGCCGGTCTCCTCGCGCAGCGTGTGCAGCAGGTCGAGGATCTGGGCCTGGACGGTGACGTCGAGCGCGGTCGTCGGCTCGTCGGCGATCAGCAGTTCGGGTTCGCAGGCCAGCGCCATCGCGATGAGGGCACGCTGTCGCATGCCGCCGCTGAACTCGTGCGGACGGGAACGTGACCGCCTCGGTGCGTCCGGGATTCCCACCCGGTCCAGTACCTCCACCGCACGCGCGCGTGCCGCCCGGCGCGACGCCCGCGTGTGCACGCGGTACACCTCGGCGATCTGGTCCCCGATCGCGTAGTACGGGTCGAGGGACGACAGCGGGTCCTGGAAGACCATCGCGGCCTTCGCGCCCCGCAGCTGCCGCAACGCGTCGTCCGACGCCTGTCGTACGTCGACACCGGCGACCGTGACCGAGCCGCCGACGCGCGCGCCGGTGCCGCGGTGCAGGCCCAGCAGGGCCGAGGCGACCGTGGACTTGCCGGAGCCGGACTCGCCGACCAGGGCGAGGGCGGCGCCCCGCTCCAGCCGGAAGGAGAGCCCGTCGACGGCACGCAGCTCGCCGAACTCGACGGACAGGTCCCGTACGTCGACGAGGTTGCGGGAAGGAGCCTTCTGGGAGTCGCTCACGTCAGTACCACCCGTCGGTCGGCCACCGCGTACAGCACGTCCGCGACGGCGTTGGCGACGACCACGAAGAAGCCGATGACCAGGACCATGCCGACGACCACCGGCAGGTCGACCACGTTGACGGCATGGACCAGTTCCTGTCCGATACCGGGCAGGCCGAAGAGGGTCTCGATGAGAACGGCGCCCCCGACCGCGGAGCCGAAGTCGTTGGCGTTCAGCGCGATGATCGGCGCCAGGGCGCCCCGCAGCGCGTGTCGGCCGACGATCGAGCGCTCGCCGACGCCGTAGGACCGGAAGGTGCGGATGTGGTCCTCGCTGAGCGTCTCGAGCATCGACGCCCGGGTCAGCCTGGCGAAGTAGGCCGCCTCACCAAGGGCGAGGGTGAGCCACGGCAGCAGCAGGTTCCACGCCCACTGCTCCGGGTCGTCGGAGAAGGGGACGTACTCCGGGAAAGGCAGCAGCCCCAGTTGTCCGCAGACCACGATCATCAGGACCAGGCCGATGACGAAGGGGGGCGTCGCGACACCGGCGAGGGTGACACCGGTCAGGGCCCGCTCGGTGAACCGGCCGCGCCGCCAGGCGGAGAGCACGCCGGTGCCCACGCCCAGCAGCAGCCAGAGCGCCATCGCCCCGAACACCAGTGACAGGCTGACCGGCAGCTTCCCGAGGATGATCCGGGTGACCTGCTGATCGCTCTGGTACGAGAGCCCCAGGCAGGGCGCCGAACAGTGCCCGACGGACGTGCCGGTCGAGTAGTCCTGACCGACGAAGACGCCCTCCAGGAAGTGCCAGTAGCGCAGGTAGAGCGGATCGTCGAGCTTGAGCTGCTGGGCGACCTGGTGCACCTGCTCCGGCGAACAGCGTGGACCGCAGGTGATCTGGGCGACGTTGCCAGGGGTGGCGTAGAAGACCACGTAGACGATCACCGAGATCGCGAGGAGGGTGGCCATGGCGCCGACGCCACGGCGCAGGACGAAACCGGTGAAGCCGTTCATGCCTTCGCCTCCCGCCTGCGACCGGTGCCGACGCGCAGGCGCGAGGCCGCGCGCGGGTCGAGGGCGGTGCGGACACCGTCACCGAGGACGGTGAGCGCGAGCACGGTCACGAACAGGGCGCCCGCGGGCAGCAGCAGGTACTGCGGGGCCGCCTGGTACCAGACGTTGGCCGAGGTGAGCATCTGCCCCCAGGACGGAGTGGGCGGCCGCACGCCGACGCCGAGGAAGGACAGGGCGGCCTCGATGGAGATGTTGGCCGGCACCATGAGCGCGGCATAGGTGATGACAGGCCCGGCCAGGCCGGGCAGCAACTCCCGGCGGGCGATCCTGACGGTGCCCCAGCCGCTGAGCCGTGCGGCGGCGACGTAGTCGAGTTGCTTGAGGCTGAGTGTCTGGGCGCGTGTGATCTTGGCGATGGTGCCCCAGGCGACAAAGCCGATGATGAGTGAGACCAGCACCGGCCTAGGGAAGCTGCTGGGCACGATGGCCAGCAGCGCCAACGCCATGATCACCAGTGGCATGGCGACGATGATGTCGGCGACCCGGCTCAACAGTTGATCAATCCATCGGTTGCCGAGCGCGGCCGCGACGCCCACCGCGACACCGATGGCGACCTGTACCAGGGTCGCCGCCAGCGCGACCCCAAGGGAGACCCGCGCGCCGTACACCAGCCGCGCGAACAGGTCGCGTCCGGTCTGCGGCTCGACGCCGAGCCAGTGGTCGCCGCTGACGCCGCCGAGGGATCCGACAGGCACGCCGCCGCGCGCCGAATCCACCAATGACGGGTGATAAGTGGTCGGGTCCTGGCCCTCGATCGCCGTGAGCAGCGGCGCGGCGAGAGCGACCAGGACGAGCAGCGCGACGACGACCGCCGCGACGAGGGCGGCTCGCTGCGCGCGCAGCCGCCGCCAGAACTGACGAGCCCCGGAGGCCCCCGGGACGACGATGTCCGTCCCGGGGGCCTGGGAGGCGACAAGTGCCTCACTCATGGCGTTACTTGACCGCGACCTGCGAGATGTCCAGAACACCGGTCCAGTCGCTGATCACGACGTTCCTGATGTCCTCCCCGTACAGCCGCTTGTAGACGGGGTGGAACAGCGGCACGGTCAACGCCTGCTCGCCGATCTTCTTGTCCAGTGCTCCCCACCTCTTGGCGGCAGCGTCAAGATCAGTCAACTTGTTGATCGCGTCAATCTCGGCATTGACCGACTTGTCGTCGAGGAAGCCCGTGTTGAAGTTCGCGCCGTCCCTGACGATCTGCCGACCGTCGAAGATCGGGGCGAGGAAGGGACCGCCCGAGGGCCAGTCGGCACCCCAGTGGGCGAGGAAGAAGCCCGGCTCGGTCTTCACGTTGTGGATCTTGTCGGAGTAGTCGTTGTCCTCCAGACCCTGGAGCTTGACGGTGATGCCGGCCTTCTTCAGCGCGTCCTGGACCGCGGTCGCGATCTCGGGGCTGGTCTCGAAGTCCTTGCTGTTGGAGTGGGCCAGGGTGATGGTGAGCCCGTTCGCGTGACCGGCCTCCTTCAGCAGCTCCTTGGCCTTCGCCGCGTTGCCGGTCTCACCCGCCGGGAACACGTCGTAGGGCGTGTACCCGAAGGACTTCTGGTCCGGCAGGAAGGTGGTGGCGGGCTCGGCGAGCGCGGAACCACCGGCAGCGTTGATCACGGACGAGCGGTCGATGGCGTACGAGATCGCCTGCCGCACCTTGGGGTTGTCGAACGGCTTCACGTTCGGGTTGAACGCGAGGTAGTTCGTGTAACCGAAGTGGCCGGTGCCGACGCGTGCGGCCAGCTTCTTGTCACCGGTCACCTTCGCGAGTTCGGCCGGGCCCAGGTTGGTGTCCGTGGTGACCGCGGCCGCGTCCGCCCCCTGGGACGCCGACAGCCGCTGGTTGATCACGGACGAGTCCAGCCCGGACCGTACGTCGATCTTGTCCGGGTACGCCTTGCGCTCGGCGTCCGTCGAGGCGGACCAGTTCGTGTTGCGCGCCAGGACGAGGTGCTCGCCGTCGTTCTCGTTCGTGACGACCTTGTACGGGCCGGACGAGACCGGGTGTTCCTCGTACTTCGTTCCCGTGTCCTTGCTCTTCGGGACGGGCGTCGTCTGCGTCTGCGTGGCCAGGTACGGGAACTCGCCCTCGGGCTTGTTCAGATGGAAGACGATGGTCCGCTCGTCCGGCGTCTCGATCGCCGAGAGCCCCTTTTTGTCCTTGTAAGGGCCCTGGTAGCCGGCCGCGCCGACCAGCCAGTCCCTCAGGTAGGGGGCGCCGCCGGAGAGCTCGGGGGCGAAGGAGCGCTCGATGCCGTACTTGATGTCGGCCGAGGTGATCGCGGTGCCGTCCTCGTACTTCAGCCCCTTCTTCAAGGTGTACGTCCAGACGGTCGCGTCCTTGTTGGGGCGCCCGGTGTCGGTGGCGAGGTCCGGGACGACCTCGGTGCCGGCCGCGCCGTTCTCGCGGTTGCGGGTGGTGAGCGTACGGAACACCAGGGAGGGGACGTTTCCGCCGCCGGAGGTGTACAGGCGGGCCGGATCGAAGTCCTGCTGCGGGGCGGAGTTCAGGACCGTGAGTGTGCCGCCCTTGTGGGGCGTGGAGTCGCCGGCGGACGCCTTGGCATCGTTGTCCTCGGGCCCGCAGGCCGCGGCGCCCGCTGCCAGAACCAGGCCTACGGATGCCGCGGCCACACGGCGCGCTGTAAGGGACGGTGGACGCATCGGAGACGACCTCTCGAGGATGAGTCTCGGATCACGAGACGGATTGACGAGGAGTGAGACAGAAGTGCACAGACGTCTGCCCCGGCGTCAGGTCGTCGGAAAAACCGTGGCCGAGCCACGGGAGGGAAGAGAGTTCGCGACGCGCACGCCTGGGGCGGACGTCAGCGACAGAGAATGTCGGCCACGCACAGGGGGGTCACACCGATCAGCGCAAGCTCGATGGCTGCGCGGGAGGAGGCGTGACGGAACGACATGCGCAGCAATATGTATGACTTTTCTGCGCATGTCAACGTGACGTCAGCGGCGCCTGTCAACTCCCCGGAAACGGCCAGGGATTGGCCTTGCAGTGGATTCCGTCGTGGTCGAGGAACTTGGTCTGCTGTTGCATGACCGGCGCGAGCTCCCCGTCCTTGTCGCAGCTGACGTGGCCGTAGCCGAGCCGGTGACCGACCTCATGGTTGATCAACATCTGCCGGTACGGATGGATCCGATCACCGTATGTCGTTGATCCCTGTGCCCATCGATACGCGTTGATCATCACGCGCTCGGTGGCGGCCGAGTCGCACGACACGTTGTCCTCGGTGGTGTCCAGGCCGGACTTGGCACACCACTCGGCGGTCGTGCCGGGGCTGGCGAGCGTGATCACGAAGTCGGTCTTGCCGGAGTAGACCCGCTCGAAGGTACGGGAGCCGTTGTGGGCCCAGCTCCGGCCGTCGTTGAGCGTCTTCTGGACGGCTTCGGCGAACAGTTCGCCGTCGAGTCCGAGTCCCTGCTCCACATCCACTCGGTAGGTGTACTTCTGCCCCTTGCCGGGCGCCTTGTCGACCCCGGGGATCGCGTCGAACTTCCCCGAGGCCTTGAGGGTGGCGCCGAGCGCGTACGTCCTGCCCATCTTCTGCTCGTACGTCAGCGGCGTCGCCTCGGGCGACGGCGTCACGCCGTCCTGCGAGTCCGAGCCGCGGGCGTCCCGTGCCTGATCGGTGGCGGCCTGGTCCCGCAGGTCACCACTGCCCCGCCCGTCCGCGACCTGGCCGGCCACCACGATGGCCAGCACGGTCGTGACGGCGGCGGCCGCGATGCCGGTGAACGTCCGCCCCTTGGTCCCCTTGACCGTGGTGGGCTCGCCCGTCGGCGGCGCGTCGTCGTCCTCGCCCGCGTCGACGGCCGCCTCGTCCGGCCACGCGGTGACCGAGCCGTAGGGGTCGGAGGCGTGCACGGCGGTCCGGGACGAGGGCGCGGAGCCCGTGCGAGGCCCGGAGGCGGCCGCACGGGGGACGAAGACGTCGTCGTCCGCCTCGAAGGCGTCGAGGTAGTCCTGACGCGGGCCCGGCCCTGTCCGCGGGCCCGGCCCCGTCCGTGGTGCCGGACGCTGACGCGGTATCACCGGCCCGGGCCCGCCCTGCCCGACACCGGCCCGCCCGCTCGACCCGCCCCAGCCACCGCCGGTTTCCCGCTGCTCGGGATGTCCACCACGCACCTGGGGCACACCTCGGGCCGGGGTGCCGTCCGCAAGCCTGGGAACACCGTGCGCGGGCGTCCCGTCGGGAAGACGCGGCATCCCGCGAGCGGGCGTCCGGTTCGACGTCCGGTCCCGGCCGCCCGTCACACCCCTGTCGCTGTCGCTGTTGTCGTTGTCGTTGTTGATGTCGCTGTCACCGCTGTCGCGCCTGGGGGCACTCTCGGGGGCAGGTCCACGTCGACTGTGGCGTCCCACGCCGCGCCTCAGCTCCCCGCGCCAGTAGTGCTCGACATCCCGGCGACCCCGTCGGGGGCACCCGTCCTTCCCCCGGCGGCCTCCGCGTCCGTGAGGAGGTCACGGAACGCGCCCGCCACCGTTTCGGGGTACTCCATCATCGCCACGTGCCCCGCCTCGGGCAGGGTGAGCAGGCGGGAGTCGCGGAACGCGCGGGCCGCTTTCTGGGCCATGCGGAAGCCCACGAGTTGGTCCCGGCCACCGTAGACGAGGAGCGTCGGGGCGAGGACACGTTCCGCCTGGCGCCACAGCGCGTGCTGGCCGCCCAGGGTGTACGCGTTCACCAGCCCGCGCGCGGAGCGCGTCATCGCGTCCCAGAAGTACGGCAGCCGCAGCCGCCGCTCCATCTCCTCCACCGCGTACCGGAAGCCCTCGGGCGTCACCCGTCCGGGGTCGCCGTAGCACAGGGCCGTGACCCCGCGGACCCGCTGCTCGGCCGTCCACTCCTTGGTGAACCTGGTGAAGAGTCCGGCCACGCCGGGCACCGCGAGCAGTCCCGTCGGCACGGCGGTGCGCTGGACGCGGATCTCCGGCAGCGCCGGCGAGACGAGCGTGAGCGTGCGGACGAGATCGGGACGCACCGCGGCCACACGCGTGCAGACCGCGCCGCCGAGCGAGTTCCCGAAGAGGTGCACGGGGCCGCGCCCGGACGCGTCGAGGTAGCGGATGACCGCGCGCGCGTGCCCGCTGATCGAGTAGTCACCGTCGTCCGGCGGCGGGGAGTCGCCGAAGCCCGGCAGATCGACGGCCTCGCTGTCGACGGTGGCCTGCACCTGCTCCATCAACGCGGACCAGTTCTGCGAGGAACCGCCCAGTCCGTGGACGCACAGGGCGGGCGGCAGACCCGCACGCGCCGGCGGTCTCGACCGGATCGACAGCGTGATCCCGGGCAGCCCGACCGACCTCAGGCGTTCACCTTCCGCGACCCGGACGGGCGCCACCTTGGGGAGCACATTGGCGGGCGGCACGAACGGCAGCTCGGTCGAAGACATGCGGCAATGTTACGAGACGATCACGCAGTGATTCGTGTGTTCGCCGTCACAAGATGACATGTTCACAGACAAGCGCTCGGACCACCACCGGATCAATGGCGTACAGATCGTGTGTCTCCTACCCTCGTACGCAGGGCACCCGCATGTAGCCCCCTGTGTACATCAGGGACGTTCTAGGAAGGGAGCCCCCCATGACCGTCGACCCCACCGACCCCGAGACGTTCGCGGCCGAGGGTATCGAGAACGACGAGGAAATCGACGTCGAGGCCCCAGAAGGCGACGCGGCCGAACAGCACAAGGCCGTGGTGCCCGACCGGGACGACCCACTGACAGGTGTGGACCCGGCCCGCGGCGACGAGGCCGACCTCATCGAACAGGCCCGGGTCGTCTCCCTCGACGAGGACGACTACCGATAATGCCTGGGATGGCTCGCCGCTGAACAGGAGTGGTGCGCCCTGTTGCCCGGTAAATCACGTCTTGAAACCTTCTGCCCGGCTATCGCCACCGTCCGGTCCGTGAAATTCTGCGCTCGCACCGCGCACACCAGGGTTACCGAAAAGTACGATGGCCGCGCGGCGCACACCGCAAGTGGACGACATTGGGAGGCGGCGTGACAGCCATCGAGCAGACAGAGGCAGCACGCCCGCGAGGCACGCGCCTGCCGCGCCGTGCCCGACGGAACCAACTGCTGGGCGCCGCCCAGGAGGTTTTCGTGGCGCAGGGCTACCACTCCGCCGCGATGGACGACATCGCCGAGCGCGCCGGCGTCAGCAAGCCGGTGCTCTACCAGCACTTCCCGGGCAAGCTCGACCTCTACCTCGCGCTGCTGGACCAGCACTGCGAGTCCCTGATCCAGTCCGTCCGGAACGCGCTCGCGTCGACGAGCGACAACAAGCAGCGCGTCCGGGCGACCATGGACGCCTACTTCGCGTACGTCGAGGACGACGGCGGCGCCTTCCGCCTGGTCTTCGAGTCGGACCTGACGAACGAGCCCGCGGTGCGTGAGCGCGTCGACAAGGTCACGAACGAGTGCGCCGAGGCGATCTGCGAGGTCATCGCGGAGGACACCGGCCTGTCGCGCGCGGAGTCGATGCTGCTGGCGTCGGGTCTGGGCGGTCTCGCCCAGGTGGTGGCCCGTTCCTGGCTGCACAGCGACCGCAGCGTCCCACGCGACCAGGCGGTCCAGCTGCTGACGTCCCTGGCCTGGCGGGGCATCGCGGGCTTCCCGCTGCACGGCATCGACCACCACTGAGTCGCACGCGCGCGTGCGGCGTGTTTGTTCCCGCCCGATGTTCGCTCCTGGCGTTCTAGGGCGGAGCATGCACGTCCTCCCGCCGGGCTAATGTGTGCTGGTACGGCGCGGAAGGTCGCGCACTTCACTGACCGTCGGAGGGACATAGCCGTGGAGGTCAAGATCGGCGTGCAGCACGCACCCCGCGAGATCGTTCTGGAGAGCGGTCAGAGTGCCGAGGACGTCGAGCGAGCGGTGGCCGAGGCGCTGGCGGGCAAGTCTCAGCTGCTGAGCCTCGTGGACGAGCACGGCCGCAAGGTCCTCGTGCCGGCCGACCGTCTCGCCTACGTCGAACTCGGCGAACCGGCCCCCCGCAAGGTGGGATTCGGCGCGCTGTAGTCACGCGCGAGACATTCGCGCGTCCCGCGCGACGGGAGGGGCCCGGCGACCATGTGTCGCCGGGCCCCTCCCGAATTTTTTTCCTCCACATATGGAGCACAAGCAGCACACAGAGGAGGATTGCATTCCGCAGGTCACGGGTATGACGGGCTACGAACGTGACGCGCAGTGCGGCGTGTGGGAGGGACCCCATGATGATGTTGGAAGCGCTCGGCTCCGCTCTGCTCGGTCTGCTGCTGGCGGGGGCGGCGATCCACCGCCTGTCCCATCGCCTGCCGACCCGCTCCCTGGTCCTCGCGACCGGTGTCGCCGGAGCCCTGTTCGGCGCCTTCGTCACCCACAGCGCGCTGGACGCCGGAGGCGTTCTGCTGCCCCTGGCCGGCGCGGCGGTCGTCTCCGCGGCTTCGCTCTCGCTGCTGCTGCGCCCCGCGGGAAGACTCCGCCGCCGATCGGCGACCGCCTGACCCGTCGCCGATCGCGGCGTCCTTTCCGATCCCGGCACCCCACAGCGCGCCACGGGACAGGCCCCGGGAACAGCCGGGGCAGGGACGGAACCTAGGCCGCCAGCCCCAGCGCCGCCATCCGCTTGGTGTGGGCCTCGGTGATGCGGGAGAACATCCGGCCCACCTCGGCGAGGTCGAAACCGTCCGCGACCCCGCCCACGAGCATCGTCGACAGGGCGTCCCGGTCGGCCACCACGCGCTGGGACTGCGACAGCGCCTCGCCCATCAGCCGCCGCGCCCACAGCGCGAGTCGTCCCCCGACGCGCGGCTCCGCGTCGATCGCGGCGCGCACCTTCTCCACGGCGAAGCCGGCGTGACCGGTGTCGTCGAGGACGGCGAGGACGAGTTCCCGGCTGTCCGCGTCGAGGCGAGCGGCGACCTCGCGGTAGAAGTCGCTGGCGATCGAGTCGCCGACGTACGCCTTGACCAGACCCTCCAGCCAGTCGGACGGTGCCGTCTGCTTGTGGAAGCCGTCGAGCGCGGCGACGAACGGCTCCATCGCCAGGGTCGGCTCCTCACCGATCTCCGTGAGCCGGTCGCGCAGCTTCTCGTAGTGGTGGAACTCGGCGGACGCCATCTTCGCGAGCTCCGCCTTGTCCGCCAGCGTCGGCGCCAGCTTGGCGTCCTCCGCGAGCCGCTCGAAGGCCGCCAGTTCCCCGTATGCGAGAGCGCCGAGCAGGTCCACGACCGCCGCGCGGTATTGCGGGTCCACGCAGGCCCGGGACCAGTCCTGGGCAGCGACTCCGGTGACCTCGGGGGAAACGTCTGCGGTTGCGTCGGAGGTGTTGTCAGGCGTCGTCATGTAGCGCACAATAGCTGGCCCGTCGCACGACGGAAGTCCCTGGTCAATCAGTGTGACGACGACTACGTGACCAAATCGGCCATCGCATGTGCGCGATTCCGGGGTATGGTGGTAATGCGCCCGCTGAGGTCTCTGACGTATCTTGACGGGCTGCACGCATGAGGATGCCCGGTCGGTGGCCCGATCGGCTCCGACCCGACAGCCCTCCTCGTCCGTACGGCGCGATGCGTACGGAATCCGGAGGGGGACCCTCAGCGGTACGAGCGCTAGAGCGTCGGCAGTGGTCCCGTGCCATACGGCTTGCCCGTAAGGCAGTCGACGTCCCCAGCACGGTCTTGGACGACCCCCGAGCTCGCCTCGCACCGCCCACACAGAAGAGGCAGCACCCTGACTACGACCTTCCGGGAGCTCGGGATTCTTCCCGAGACCGCCGAGGCCCTCGAAGCCGTCGGCATCATCACCCCCTTCCCCATCCAGGAGATGACCCTCCCCGTCGCCCTCTCCGGCACGGACGTCATCGGCCAGGCCAAGACCGGCACCGGCAAGACGCTGGGCTTCGGCCTCCCGCTCCTCGAGCGCGTCACCGTCCCCGCCGACGTGGAGGCCGGGCGCGCCCAGCCCGAGGCCCTCACCGACGCACCGCAGGCGCTCGTGGTCGTCCCCACCCGCGAGCTGTGCACGCAGGTCACCAACGACCTGCTGACCGCGGGCAAGGTGCGCAACGTGCGGGTTCTCGCGATCTACGGCGGCCGGGCCTACGAGCCCCAGGTGGAGGCCCTCAAGAAGGGCATCGACGTCGTCGTCGGCACTCCGGGCCGCCTGCTGGACCTCGCGGGCCAGAAGAAGCTCAACCTCAAGCACATCAAGTCCCTCGTCCTCGACGAGGCCGACGAGATGCTCGACCTGGGCTTCCTGCCCGACGTCGAGAAGATCATCAACATGCTTCCGGTCAAGCGCCAGACCATGCTGTTCTCGGCGACCATGCCGGGCGCGGTCATCGGCCTCGCCCGCCGGTACATGTCGCAGCCCACGCACATCAACGCCACGTCGCCGGACGACGCGGGCAGGACCGTCGCGAACACCAAGCAGCACGTGTACCGCGCGCACAACATGGACAAGCCCGAGATGGTCTCGCGCATCCTCCAAGCCGAGGGCCGCGGCCTGGTCATGGTGTTCTGCCGTACCAAGCGCACGGCGGCCGACCTCGCCGACCAGCTCCAGCAGCGCGGCTTCGCGTCCGGCGCGGTCCACGGCGACCTCGGCCAGGGCGCCCGCGAGCAGGCCTTGCGCGCCTTCCGCAACGGCAAGGTCGACGTGCTCGTCTGCACCGACGTCGCCGCCCGCGGCATCGACGTCGAGGGCGTCACCCACGTCATCAACTACCAGTCCCCCGAGGACGAGAAGACCTACTTGCACCGCATCGGCCGTACCGGCCGCGCGGGCGCCAAGGGCATCGCGGTCACGCTCGTCGACTGGGACGACATCCCGCGCTGGCAGCTCATCAACAAGGCGCTGGAGCTCAACTTCAGCGACCCGCCGGAGACGTACTCCACCTCCCCGCACTTCTACGAGGAACTCGGCATTCCCGCGGGCACGAAGGGCGTCCTGCCGCGCACCGAGCGGACGCGTGCCGGGCTCGACGCGGAGGAGCTCGAGGACCTGGGCGAGCCGGGCGGGCGCGGTCCGCGCGGTCGCGGCGACCGGAACGGTCGCGGTGGCCAGGGCGGCCGCAGTGGCCAGGGCGGCCGAGGTGGCCGGAGTGAGCGGAGCGACCGGGACGAGTCCCGGTCCGCCGACAGCGAGCGCTCGGCCCGTACACCGCGTCGCCGCCGCCGTACCCGCAGTGGTACGCCGCTGGACGCCACGGCGTCCTCCGGGGCGGCTCAGGCGATCGCGCCGGAGGAGAGTGCCACGGCGGTCTCCTCCGCAACGACCGTTCCCGCGGAGGACACGTCCGCGACGACGCGTACCCCGCGTCGTCGCCGTCGGACCCGTAACGGCGCTCAGGGCGATGCCGTACCGGCGGCCACGGCCGTCGAGGCGCTTGCGCCCGAGGCGAGCGCGGAGTCGGCCGTCGCGACGGCCGAGGGCACGGTTGCCCCGGATTCCGTTGAGGCCCCGGCGAAGTCGCGTCGCCGCCGTACTCGCAAGTCCGCGGAGACGGCGCTCACATCGGCCGAGCCGACGACGGCGGCGGCGGCAACCGAGCCGGCCGCGCCGGTGAGCCCGGAGGCCGTCACGGACGCGGTGCGGGTGTCCGAGGCGACGACGGTGTCGGAGCCCGAGGCTCCCGCCGCCCAGCCCCGGCGTCGTACCCGCAAGACGACGACTGAGGCTGTGGCCGAGGCCGCGGAAGGCAGCGCTGAAGCGGCTGCTGACGCTGTGGAGGTCGCGGAGACCAAGCCCCGCCGTCGTACCCGCAAGACCGCCGCAGCCACCGCGGCTCCCGCCGAGGCGGCCCTCGACACCGTCGAGGCCACGGAGGCCAAGCCGCGTCGTCGTACCCGCAAGGCCGCCGAGCCCGTAGCGGCCGTCACCGCCGAGATCCCGGCTCAGACGGCCCAGGAGCCGGAGCCCACCGAGGCCAAGCCGCGCCGTACACGCAAGACCGCGGCGTCGGCCGAGGCCGCCGTGGACACGGCCGAGGGCACGGAGACCAAGCCGCGCCGTACCCGCAAGACCGCCGCAGCCGCGGAAGCGGCCGTGGACACCGCCGAGGGCACGGAAGCGGCACCCCGCCGCCGTACCCGTAAGGCAGCCGAGCCCACCGTGAGCACGGACACTGCGGACGCCGCGGAGACCAAGCCGCGCCGCACCCGCAAGACCGCCGCAGCCGCGGAGACGGCCGTGGACACCGCCGAGGGCACGGAAGCGGCACCCCGCCGCCGTACCCGTAAGGCAGCCGAGCCCACCGTGGGCACGGACACTGCGGACGCCGCGGAGACCAAGCCGCGCCGCACCCGCAAGACCGCCGCAGCCGCGGAAGCGGCCGTGGACAGCGCCGAGGGCACGGAGGCCAAGCCGCGTCGTACGCGCAAGACCGCGGCGTCGGCCGAGGCTGCCGTGGACACGGCGGAAGGTGCCGAGGCGAAGCCCAAGGCGCGCCGGGCCCGCAAGGCCACGGCTGCCGCGGAGCCCGCCGCGTCCGCCGACATCCCGGCCCAGTCCGCCGAGGCCACGCCGAGGGTACGGCGGCCCCGTAAGGCCGCGGAAGCCACGGAGCCCGCGGAGAGCTGATCCCGCGCTCGACGGCCCGGTTCACGCCATGTGAACCGGGCCGTCGGCGTTTCCCGCCCCGGCCCACCGGCGACCTGCGTGCCCCGACTCCCGCCCCGGTCGGCAGGAGACCCACCCGATAGCCTCCCCCCGTGAGCCGTCGCGTCTCCTTCACCCCGCCCTCCGGCGCCCGCGCCTACCCTCTGCGCACCGCACGCGGTGAATTCGCCGTCGTGGACAGCCCGGTGGCCGGCGACGAGGCGAAGGGGACCGTGCTGATGCTGCCCGGGTTCACCGGCAGCAAGGAGGACTTCACGCTGCTGCACGAGCCGCTCACGGCGCGCGGGTACCGGATCGTGGCCGTGGACGGCCGGGGACAGTTCGAGTCGGACGGCCCCGAGGACGACGAGTCCGCCTACGCGCGGGAACGGCTGGCGCGGGACGTGCTCGCGCAGGCCGAGGCCGTCGGGACGCCCGTGCATCTGCTGGGGCACTCCCTCGGCGGGCAGATCGCCCGGGCGGCCGTACTGCTCGACCACTCCCCCTTCCGCTCGCTCACCCTCATGTCCTCCGGCCCGGCGCAGATCTCCGACTCCCAGCAGCAGCGCGTGAAGCTGCTGCGGGACGCGCTCGCCGTGATGGACATGGCCGAGGTGTGGGGGGCCATCCAGGCGATGGGGCCGCCGGAGGAGGTCGGCGGGCCCGCCGTCGGCATCGGTGACCAGGACCAGTTGCGCCGCCGCTGGTTGGGCACCAAGCGCGCCCAACTCCTCGCCACGGGACGCCAGTTGTGTACCGAGCCGGACCGGGTCACCGAACTCGCCGCCGTCCCGCTGCCGTTCCACGTGCTGTCGGGCGCCGCCGACGACACCTGGCCCGTGACGCTCCTCGACGACATGGCCGTACGACTGCGGGCGCGCCGGACGGTCGTCCCCGGCGCCGAGCACTCCCCGAACGCGGACCAGCCCCAGCCGACCGCACGGGCCCTCGCCGACTTCTGGGACGGCACCCCAGCACAGAGTCCGGCTGGTACGACGCCCGGCTAATACAACGTCTGCAGATGCTCCCAGAAGCCGTCCCGCAGGGACCGGCGCAGGTCCGCCTGGCCGCGCAGCGAGTACTGGAGCAGCCCTTCCGCCTCCACCAGGAGTTCCTGGTCCACCGACCCGGGGAGATAGGGGTGGCCGGGCAGCAGCCCGACGAGTGACTCGCGCCCCCGCGCGGCCAGCCACTTCGCCGCGATCTGCGCGCCCACGAAACGGACGTCCTCGCGGGTTGGACGGGACGCCGCCGCCTCGTAGGCGGGGGCCACGCGCCGGGACACGTACGGTTTGAAGAAGTCGAGGTCGAAGGTGCGCTGGCTGTCGACCTCCCAGAGCAGCGGCTCGGCCTGGTTGCGGCCCTCGGGTGCCTCGATGCCCCAGAGGTGCACACGGGCGCCGTACCCCTGCGCCGCCTCCACCGCCGAGACCAGGTCCTCGTCGCCGCCGAGCAGCGCGGCGTCGCTGATGGCGCGGTGCCGGGCGAGGGACTCCAGGTCGGAGCGGATGAGCGAGTCGACGCCCTTCTGCTGGTTGTTCGCGTTCAGGTTGCCCAGTCGGACCTTGACGTCCGGGAGTTCGGCGATGGACTGTTGCTCCGCCGTGTGGATGCGGCGTCTCGCGCCGTCGTACCAGTAGACCCGCAGCAGCCGGCTGTCCGCGAAGATCGTGCGGGCCCGGTCGATGAGCGCCTCGATCAGCCCCTCGGTGTCGAGGTCGAAGGAGCGGCGGTCCTCCGTACCGGCCACGAGTCGTCCCGCGGCCGCGTACAGGTAACCCGCGTCGACGAAGATGGCGTGCGTCGAGGGCGTCTTCGCCACCTCGGCGAGCATGCGCTGGAGCAGCTCGTTGGTGCGGTCGATGCGGGCACTGAGGGCCCCGAGGTCGTCGTTCATCGGCACCATTGTTCCGGCGGTCACGCTGCGAACACAACTGGTCCCGGTCAGTCTCCCACCGGCCCCTTCCACACCGCTTACCGGTCAGTAATTAGCCGTTCGAAAAATTTCTTTAGCGTAGGGAATGTTTGTAACACGCATCGCGTTGGCTACTACGGAAGCAGGAGCACCGATGCCTCTTGTTCCGTCCGCCTAGTAGTTCTCCTCAGGAGGATGACCAGACGAAGGGAGAAGCCCTTGCGCTTCGAAATCATGCGACTCGACGATGTCGACGGAACGCCCGTGGACAGCACCGTCGTAGACGCCGCCTCCGTCAACCGTATCGTTCAGCAGGCTGCCTCGATCGGGCAGCGGCTGTGGATCCGCCCGGCCGACACCTCGGCCTCATAATCCCGGGTCCCTCTACAGTTTCAGAGCCCCCGTTCGGCACCGACGCCGACGGGGGCTCTGCGCGTGTCCACAGACCCGGTGCAGTCACCGGGCTCGGCCGGATCTCCTAACTCGCCCGGACCACCTGAGTGACCCCGTTGATGATCTGCTGTACGGCGATCGCGGAGAGCATCATGCCCGCAAGGCGCGTCACCAGGACCACACCGCCGTCCTTGATGACCCGGATGATCAGCAGCGAGTACCGCATCACCACCCACAGGACGACATGGATGGCGAGGATCGCCGACCACACCGACACCTGCGACACGGCACCGTCGGTCTTCTGGACCGCCAGGATGACGGACACGATCGCACCCGGACCGGCCAGCAGTGGCATGCCCAGCGGTACGAGCGCCACGTTGACGTCCTTGGTCTGCTTCGGCTCGTCCGTCTTGCCGGTGAGCAGGTCCAGCGCGATCAGCAGGAGCAGCAACCCGCCCGCGATCATCAGTGCGGGCACGGAGACATGCAGGTAGTCGAGGATCTGGTGTCCGAGGAGCCCGAAGACGGTGATCACACCACCGGCCACACAGACGGCCTGGAAGGCCATCCGCTTCTGCACCTTGGCCGGGCGGCCGGCGGTCAGCGCGAGGAAGATCGGGGTGATCCCGGGGGGATCCATGATGACGAAGAGGGTCAGGAAGAGGGAGCCGAAGACGGCGACGTCGAACATGAGGGCCTTGCAGAGCGGTGAAGGGACGTGGACGTGAGGGAGGTGAGCCTCAGACCCCGCCGGTCCCCGGCACCGGGAACGCGCCCGTCGCCCGCCGCGTGATCTCCCCGTACACCTCGGGGTCGGTCGTGTACTCGCCGAGCGAGACGGTCTTGCGGCTGCCGTGGTAGTCGGAGGAGCCCGTCACCAGCAAGCCCAATTCCTTGGCCAGCCCCCGCAGTCGCGTCCGCGCGTCCACGTCATGGTCCATATGGTCGACCTCGATGCCGTCCAGGCCGGCCGCGGCCATCTCGGCGATCGCGGAGTCCGGCACCGTACGGCCCCGCTTGGCGGCGGCCGGATGCGCGAACACGGTGACCCCGCCCGCGTCCTTGACCAACCGGATCGACTCGAAGGGGTCGGTCTCGTGCTTCGCCACGTGGGCTCGGCCGCCGTCGGCCAGCCACTGCTCGGTGAACGCGTCGCTCACGGTGGGCACGACGCCGAGCTCGACCAGCGCGGTCGCGACATGCGGCCGCCCCACCGAGCCGTCGCCCGCGATCCGCGCGACCTGCTCCCAAGTGACGGGCACACCCAGCTCGTTGAGCTTGGCGACCATCCCCCGCGCCCGCGGCACCCGGTCGTCACGCACCAGCTCCCGCTCGGCGAGCAGCGCCGGCTCCTCGGGGTCGAAGAGGTAGGCCAGCATGTGCATGGAGACGCCGTCGATACGGCAGGACAGCTCTGCGCCGGCGACCAGCGTGAGCCCCTCCGGCAACGCGGCCCTCGCCTCGGCGTGGCCACGGGTGGTGTCGTGATCGGTCAGGGCGACGACGTCCAGACCGGCCGCGGCGGCGTTGCGCACCAGCTCGGCCGGGCTGTCCGTACCGTCGGAAGCGGTGGAGTGGGTGTGCAGATCGACGCGCACGACGCGGACTCCAGACGATGACGGGGCGGCCTGAACGGACCGGACTGGACTGACGGGGACGCTCAAGGATAACCAGATTTTCCAGCTCCCCTGTCACACCCGCACTCCAGGAGCACCCCCTACACCTGCATCCACCCAGGGGCGCGGGGTCGCAACCCCATGCGGCCCTGCCGCGTGGGCGCGACCGGGCCCCGACGACCCGCAGACGCCCGCGGCCCGCATGCACCCCGCCTCGCCCTCGAGCCGCCCCACCCGGCGGAGCGCTACGGCTTGAGCAAGCGCGGCGACAACGCGCCGCACGGCACCAACTCCACCTCCGCCCCCGCGTCCCGCAGATCCGTCAGCACCAACTCGTCGTACATCAGCAGTCCGGACTGCTCGGGCCACACCACCGCCCACACCCACAGTCCCAGCGCCTCGCCCGCGAAGACGGCGCGGTCGTCCGGGGCGCCGGCGACATGCCAGAGCGGGGTCGGCCGGCCGGCGGCCAGCACCTTGGCCTGGGGCGGCTTCTCCACGCTCATGTACGGACCCGGGTCCGGGCCGTCGATGCCCGCGTACCGCGCGCCGAGGCCGACGCCGAGTTCCTCGGCCACCAGGATCAGCTCGCCCATGCCGCCGAGCGGTCCGGGCCCCGAACAGGCCACCGCCGTGGCCCGGCCGCCGCTGCGGTCGTCGCCCGCAGCGGCCACGCCCGTGAACAGCCAGCCGACCGGCAGCGGCCAAGGCATCCACACCGGCACCTTGGTGCGGTGCACCACTACTCCGAGGGCCTCGACGCTGGGCGGGATCACGGGCTGCACCGGATGCACGGCGCCGTGCGCATCGCACTGCCAGGTATCGGCGAAGAGTCCGGGAGCCCTGACCCGGCCACCACACTTCGGGCAACTGGGTTCGCCCCTCATAGCGCCCCACGGTCCTACCCCCGACCCGCCACGTCAAGGGACGATCACCCGTCCGAGCGGAAGCACCAGGAAAAACTATGTGCAGCTTGCATTAATTAGCCGCCCTAACCTACTGTGTGCATATACCAACTATCACCACTCGGGATGGGAGCACACGATGGGAGCACGCCAGGACCCCGCAAGCCAGGATCCTTTCGACGCGGGAGCCGGCAGCATCCTGCGCCAGCCCAAGGCGGTGTGGGCCACCGCCGGCGCGTCCGTCGTCGCCTTCATGGGCATCGGACTCGTCGACCCGATCCTGCCGTCCATCGCCTCGGGCCTGAACGCCACCGCCAGCCAGGTCTCCCTGCTCTTCACCTCCTACTTCCTCATCACCGCGATCGCGATGCTGGTCACCGGCTTCGTCTCCAGCCGGATCGGCGGCAAGAAGACCCTGCTGCTCGGTCTCACCCTGGTCGTGGTCTTCGCGGGCCTCGCGGGCACCTCGGGCTCGGTCGACGAACTCGTCGGCTTCCGGGCCGGCTGGGGCCTGGGCAACGCGTTGTTCGTCTCGACCGCCCTCGCGGTCATCGTCGGCGCCGCGGCCGGCGGGAGCGCGGCCGCGATCCTGCTGTACGAGTCCGCCCTCGGCCTCGGCATGGCGTGCGGGCCCCTGCTGGGCGCGCTGCTCGGTGACGCCAGCTGGCGCTACCCCTTCTTCGGCACCGCGTTCCTGATGGCCATCGGCTTCCTGTGCATCACCGTGTTCCTGAAGGAACAGCCGAAGCCGGCCAGGAAGACCTCGCTGCTGGACCCGATCAAGGCGCTCGGCCACGGCGGCCTCGCCTCGGCCGCGGGCTCGGCGTTCTTCTACAACTACACGTTCTTCACCGTGCTGGCCTTCACACCGTTCGTGCTCGACATGACCCCGTACAAGTCGGGGGCCGTGTTCTTCGCCTGGGGTGTGCTGCTCGCCGTCTTCTCGGTGATCGTGGCGCCGCGTCTGCAGGAGCGGTTCGGCTCGCTGCGGGTGCTCGGCGGCTCGCTGGTGCTGCTCGCGGCCGACGTGCTCGTCCTCGGGTACGGCAGCCACACCGCGGCCGTCGTCTGCACGATCCTGTCCGGTGCCTTCATCGGCGTGAACAACACGGTGTACACGGAGCTGGCCCTGGGCGTCTCGGACGCGCCGCGCCCCGTGGCCAGCGCGGGCTACAACTTCGTGCGCTGGTTCGCGGCGGCCGCCGCGCCCTACTTCGCGCCGAAGATCGAGGAGTGGACCGACATCCACATCCCGTTCGTGGTCGCGGCGGTGACGGCCCTTCTGGGTGCGCTCGTGGTGGTCGTACGCCGGGAGGCGCTCAATCACGAGGCTGAGGAGCTGGAGCCGCGGCAGGCTGCCGAGGACGGTGTCGCCGTCTTCGTCAACTGACATTTTTCGGCCACCGGTTGGTGACCTTCCTCACCTGGAGGGTCACGCCAGCGGGACGGACTTACGGGACGGGTCCCGGAGGTCCGTCCCGTTCGTCAGCCAGCGCTCCTGGAGCGCCTGGGCGCCGTGCACGCGCTTCCAGGCGGCCTCGTTCGGGGTCATCGGGAGCAGCGGCAGGAACCGTACGGGGTCAAGGGGCTCATCGAGCTCCAGGTCCTCCACCAGACCGCCGGGCTCGGCGACCAGTACCGAGGTGAACGGGGCGTCGGGCCACAGCGGACCGCCGACGTCGAGGGAGGCGCCGGGAGCCACGATCAGGCCCTCGACCTGCGGGGACGCGGCGAGAACGGCGAGCGGACGGAGCACCTTGTCGATGTCGGCGAGACCGGAACGGACCGACAGGATCAGCTCGGCGCGCGGGCCCTTGACCGGATCGGCGAGCGCCGCCGTGGGGTCGGTCATGGGGTGCGCGGACATGCCGAGCGTGGCGTAACGGACCACCCCGCCCTCCTGGCCGGTGTCCTGGAAACGCAGCACCTCGATGCGGTCCGTGCCGAGGAAGGTGACCGCCGCGCGGGCGTCCGGTGTGCCGAGCGCGGTGCGCAACCGGGCCTCGACCAGAGGAAGAACATCAGCCATGCGGCGAGCATAGAACTCGTCAGTACCGGGCAAAGCAGCGCCTTGACAGTTCGGTCGACTGCTACTCTTGCCCGGTGGTTCGGGGCAGCACGCTGAAGCGTCGCGGTCAAGCCCCGACGCCGACGAGACTCCCTTACGAGGGACCGGCCGGAGGAGGTGGGGCTGCAATGGACCGAAGTCGACCGTGCAGTAGCACCCGCTCTTCCCGCCGCTGATGTAGCTGCTCCGGCTCTGGCTGACTGCCACCTCTCGCACTCACTGCACCGCGGAAGAGCGCTTCGTTTCGTTTTACCTGATCTGTCTGATCTGCCTGCCTGAATCAGTACCTGTATCAGTAGCGAAGCTCGCCACCGCGACGGTGCGGTGCTCCCCGCTTTGTGGACGTGCCAAACATCCTTCCCCCGCTTCGAAGGGCGGGGAGGCCTCGTCTCAGGACGTCCCCATTCCGGGTTGTTCCACCCGTCGCCGGCGGCCTTTCGTTGCCGTTGTCACGAAGGAGCCAGCCATGTCGATGATCCGCGACCTGCGTGCCGTGGTCCGCCCGTCCCGCATCTCCCTGCGCAAGGACACCGGCCTCTACGACACCACCCGCGACCCCTCGACGCCCTCCGCCGTCGTCGACTGCGCCGTCTACCGCGACGGCGCCCGTGTCCAGCAGGACAAGCCGCTGACCCCGCACGAGGCGATGCGCGTGGTGCGCCGCGACGGCGGCTTCGTGTGGATCGGACTGCACGAGCCGACCGAGGCCGAATTCGCCGGTATCGCCAGGGAGTTCGGACTGCACCCGCTGGCCGTGGAGGACGCCGTCCAGGCCCACCAGCGGCCCAAGCTGGAGCGCTACGACGACTCCCTCTTCACCGTCTTCAAGACCATCCACTACGTCGAGCACGACCGGCTCACCGCCAACAGCGAGGTCGTCGAGACCGGCGAGGTCATGTGCTTCACCGGACGGGACTTCTTCATCACCGTCCGGCACGGCGGCCAGGGTTCGCTGCGGGCACTGCGCCACCGCCTCCAGGACGACCCCGAGCTGCTCGCCAAGGGCCCCTCGGCGGTGCTGCACTCGATCGCCGACCACGTCGTCGACGGCTACATCGCGGTCGCCGACGCGGTGCAGGACGACATCGACGAGGTGGAGACCGAGGTCTTCTCGCCGGGCCGGCGCGGCGGGGTCTCACGGGGTGTGGACTCGGCGCGGATCTACCAACTCAAGCGTGAGGTCCTGGAGTTCAAGCGGGCGGTGTCGCCGCTGCTGCGGCCCATGCAGCTGCTCAGCGAGCGGCCGATGCGGCTGATCGACCCGGACATCCAGAAGTACTTCCGGGACGTCGCCGACCACCTCGCCCGTGTCCAGGAGCAGGTCATCGGCTTCGACGAACTGCTCAACTCGATCCTCCAGGCCAACCTCGCGCAGGCCTCCGTCGCGCAGAACGAGGACATGCGGAAGATCACCTCGTGGGCCGCGATCATCGCCGTACCGACGATGGTGTGCGGGGTGTACGGGATGAACTTCGACTACATGCCGGAGACGCACTGGAAGTACGGCTACCCGGTGATCATGTCCGTCACGGTGGCCCTCTGTCTGGTCATCCACCGCACGTTGAAGCGCAACGGCTGGCTGTGAGGGCACCTGGTTAGGGTGGGCGCATGACTACCGAGCTGCTCGAGAGGGCCCTCGTCGAGGAGGCCACGAAGAAGTCCGGCCTCATCTGGGCCCAGGGTCCCGGTTCCCCGGCCCGTGCCCTGTGGCACGTGTGGCACGAGGGCGCGGCCTGTCTGGTCGGCGACGGGCCCGGTGAGCAGCCCCTGCCGGGGCTGGCCGACGGGGCCGACGCCGAGGTCACGGTCCGCAGCAAGGACAAGGGTGGCCGGCTGGTCTCCTGGACGGCGAAGGTCGCGGAGTTGGCGCCCGGGTCCCCCGAGTGGGAGGCGACGGTCGCCGAACTCAAGGGCAAGCGACTGAACGCGCCCGACGGTGAGGCGATGACGGAGCGCTGGGCCCGCGAGTGCCGGGTGCTGCGCCTGGAGCCGACCGGCGCGAGGGCACCGCTGCCCGACGGTGACCTGGCCGCGGCTCCGCTGCCGACACCGGCGACCACCCGCAGCCCGATGCCGGCCGGTCTGCCGCGGCTGCTCGTGAAGAAACGCAAACGGAAGTAGCGAAGGGCCTACGACGTCGGCAACTGCTTGCCGTAGTCCACCGTTTCGTCCTCCTCCGGTTCGGCCAGAGCGAAGTCCTTGCCCCAGGCCGAGAAGGTCAGGGTGCCCGCGCCTCCCGCACGGACCAGGCGCAAGGGGTAGGGCTTCCCCTCCAGGGAGACGTCCAGGGTGCCGCCGGAGCCGTCGTCACCGGTGACACGGACGGTGCGCAGGCCCGCCTGCTCATGGCGGCCGTCCGTCTCCAGCGTGCCGTGCAGGGTCAGCAGACCGTCGAGGAGGACGTCCATGTCCGTGAAGCCGCTGAACTTCTTGTACGAGGGGTCGCCCTGGGGCACCTTCACGTACTTGCCGTCGAGCTTGTCACCCGCCGCCGTGTCCGCGCCGGAACCCTCGCTCTTGCCGTCCGCACCGGTCCAGAAGGCCGCGTCCGCCTTCAGGAAGAGCTCCTCGCCCACCCGCAGCAGCTGGAAGGTCGTCCCCTCCGCGGTCACCGCCCCGGAGGCGCCGTCCGCCTTCAGACGCATGTCGAGCTTGTACGTACGGCCGCCGGCGACCACGTTGCCGGCCAGACGCACGGTGTCGGCGGACTCGGCGGCGGAACGGGACCGGGCCTGGATCTGGGCGGCGGACAGCTTGCCGACCCCGTTGGTGCCCTCGTCCGGGTCCTCGCCGCATCCCGTCAGGACCGTCCCCGTCGCGGCCAGGGCGCACACGGCGCCCACCAGTGCGGCCCTGGGGGTACGGCGCCGGGGAATCGCAGTCACAGGTGGGGCTGCCTTTCTGACAAAGGTCCTTCAGCGGCGTACGGCAGCGTACCGGGGCTCGGCGGCCCCGGTTGAGCCGGATCGTCCGCACCGCTCACCAGGGCGTATCCGATACGGACGGGCTAGCCTGAAGCCCACCCGAGCGGGCAATTCGGATAACGGACCCACCAGGCGACCCAGGACCCGACTTCTCACGAACCCCGCACGAAAAGGAAGCACAGCCATGGCAGCGGGCGCCCCCCGGATCTTCGTCTCGCACCTCGCCGGCGTCGCCGTCTTCGACCCGACCGGCGACCAGGTCGGCCGCGTGCGCGACCTCGTCGTCATGCTGCGCGTCGGACGCCGTCCGCCGCGTCTGCTCGGACTGGTCGTCGAACTCGCCACGCGCCGCCGTATCTTCCTGCCCATCACGAGAGTCACCGGCATCGTGTCCGGCCAGGTCATCACCACCGGCGTGGTCAACGTCCGCCGCTTCGAGCAGCGGCCCACCGAGCGGCTGGTGCTCGGGGAACTCCTCGACCGGCGCGTCACGCTCGTCGAGACCGGCCAGGAGGTCACCGTCCTTGACGTGTCGGTGCAGCAGCTTCCGGCCCGCCGGGACTGGGAGATCGACCGGGTGTTCGTCCGCAAGGGCGGCAAGGGCGGCGCCTTCCGGCGCAAGGGCGAGGCGCTCACGGTCGAGTGGTCCGCCGTCACCGGCTTCGCCCTGGAGGAGCACGGACAGGGCGCCGAGAGCCTCCTGGCCACCTTCGAGCAGCTGCGCCCGGCCGACCTCGCCAACGTGCTGCACCATCTGTCCCCCAAGCGGCGCGTTGAGGTCGCCGCCGCTCTTGACGACGACCGCCTCGCCGACGTACTCGAGGAGCTCCCGGAGGACGACCAGATCGAGATCCTCGGCAAGCTGAAGGAGGACCGTGCCGCGGACGTCCTGGAGGCCATGGACCCGGACGACGCGGCCGACCTGCTCGCCGAGCTGCCGACGAACGACCAGGAACGGCTGCTGAGCCTGATGAAGCCCGCCGACGCGGCCGACATGCGACGCCTGATGTCGTACGAGGAGCACACCGCGGGCGGGCTGATGACGACCGAGCCGATCGTGCTGCGGCCCGACGCCACCGTCGCCGACGCGCTCGCCCGGGTCCGCAACGCCGACCTCTCCCCCGCCCTCGCCGCGCAGGTCTACGTCTGCCGGCCGCCCGACGAGACCCCGACCGGCAAGTACCTGGGCACGGTCCACTTCCAGCGGCTGCTGCGCGACCCGCCGTACACCCTGGTCAGCTCGATCATCGACGACGACCTGCAGCCCCTCGACCCGGACGCGGCGCTGCCCCTCGTCGCTGGATTCTTCGCGACGTACGACATGGTCGCGGCGCCCGTCGTGGACGAGGCCGGGTCGCTGCTGGGCGCGGTGACCGTGGACGACGTCCTGGACCACATGCTGCCGGAGGACTGGCGGGAGACCGAGTTCCACCTCGACGAGGACGAGGCCGCGGCCGCGGAGGCCGAGGCGGACGACGAAGCGGACGACGACAAGGACGAGGAGGTGGCCCCGCATGACTCCTGAGCGCGACTCCGGCACCCGTGAGCGCACACCGACGGGTGCCACCGCCTCCACACGCCCCCGTACGCCCCGCCTGGACCAGCCGCGGCAGCCCCGGCGCCGGTTCCTGCCCGAGTGGGACCCGGAGGCCTTCGGACGGCTCTCGGAGCGCATCGCGCGCTTCCTGGGCACCGGACGGTTCATCGTCTGGATGACGGTCGTCATCATCGCGTGGGTGCTGTGGAACATCTTCGCGCCCCGGGACCTGCGCTTCGACAACTACCCGTTCATCTTCCTCACCCTGATGCTGTCGCTCCAGGCCTCCTACGCGGCCCCCCTGATCCTGCTCGCGCAGAACCGGCAGGACGACCGCGACCGGGTCAACCTCGAACAGGACCGTGCGCAGAACGAGCGGTCCATCGCGGACACCGAGTACCTGACCCGGGAGATCGCCAGCCTGCGTATCGGTCTGGGGGAGGTCGCGACCCGGGACTGGATCCGCTCCGAGCTGCAGGACATGGTGAAGGAGCTGGAGGCACGGCGCGACGGCCACCACCCCCAGCAGCACAGCGCATTCCACGCAGTTCCGGCAGAACCGCCGCGGGGACGTGACGCAGACGACCGCTGACGGGCTTTCCGGGGCCGGTGTGCGGCGCCGTACCATCGTCGTATGGCTACGGAAGACGCGGTGCGTGAAGCACTGGCGACGGTGAACGACCCCGAGATCAACCGACCCATCACCGAACTCGGGATGGTCAAGTCGGTGGACATCGGTGCGGACGGAGCGGTCGCGGTCACCGTGTACCTGACGGTCTCCGGCTGCCCGATGCGCGAGACGATCACACAGCGGGTGACGGACGCGGTCGCCGCGCTCGAGGGCGTCACCCGGGTCGACGTCACGCTGGACGTGATGAGCGACGAGCAGCGCAAGGAGCTGGCGACTGCCCTGCGCGGCGGCCAGACCGAGCGCGAGGTCCCGTTCGCCAAGCCCAGCTCACTCACGCGCGTGTACGCGGTCGCCTCCGGCAAGGGCGGCGTCGGCAAGTCGTCGGTCACTGTGAACCTGGCGGCGGCGATGGCCGCGGACGGCCTGAAGGTGGGCGTGGTCGACGCCGACATCTACGGCCACTCCGTGCCGCGCATGCTGGGCGCCGACGGCACTCCCACCCAGGTCGAGAACATGATCATGCCGCCGTCCGCGAACGGCGTGAAGGTCATCTCGATCGGCATGTTCACCCCGGGCAACGCCCCGGTCGTCTGGCGCGGCCCGATGCTCCACCGCGCCCTCCAGCAGTTCCTGTCGGACGTGTACTGGGGCGACCTGGACGTCCTCCTGCTCGACCTGCCGCCGGGCACCGGCGACATCGCGATCTCCGTGGCCCAGCTGGTCCCGAACGCCGAGATCCTGGTCGTGACGACGCCCCAGCAGGCGGCGGCCGAGGTGGCCGAGCGGGCGGGTTCCATCGCCGTGCAGACCCACCAGAAGATCGTCGGCGTGGTCGAGAACATGTCCGGCCTGCCGTGCCCGCACTGCGACGAGATGGTCGACGTCTTCGGCACCGGTGGCGGCCAGTCGGTCGCGGACGGCCTGACCCGCACGACCGGAGCCACCGTCCCGGTCCTCGGCTCCATCCCCATCGACGTCCGCCTCCGCGAGGGCGGCGACGAGGGCAAGCCCGTGGTCCTGACCGACCCGGACTCGCCGGCGGGCTCCGCGCTGCGCGCGATCGCGGGGAAGCTGGGGGGCCGCCAGCGCGGCCTTTCGGGACTGTCGCTGGGGATCACTCCCCGGAACAAGTTCTAGACGACCGACGTCGAAGGGGCGCCGCATACCGACGGCGCCCCTTTGTCATGCCTCGCGTGTCACGCGTGGCACGTCATGCTTCATGCATCACACGTCATGCGTAGGTGTTGATGTCCTTGACCACGGCGAAGCCGAGACCGTACGCGCTCATGCCTCTCCCGTAGGCGCCGACGTGCACGCCCTCCTGGGTCGGCCCGGCCAGAACCCAGCCGAACTCGGACTCCCGGTAGTGGAAGGGGGTGGGCACTCCGTCCACCGGCAGGGACAGCGTCGACCAGTCCGAGCCGTCCAGGTCGTCGGCCAGCGCCCACGCCGTCTCGGTCTGCTGCTCCAGCCAGTCGTCCCGCAGCGTGTGGTCCATGTGCCCGGGCCAGGTGAAGGACAGCAGGCCCACCCCCGCGAGCCAGGCCGCCGAGGACACCGACGTGGCCTCCAGAAGCCCGGTGCCGTCGGCGCTCTTCCGGGAGGGATTCGCCGCGACGGTCACCACCACCGCGAACCTGTCCTTGTCCTCCGACGCCTCGTTCCGTACCGAGGGCTCGTCGCCGTGTCCGATCGACCCGTGCTCGACGGCCCCGTCGGCCGCCGTTCCGACCTGCATCAGCCAGCGCTGCCCCGTGAAGGCCTCGTCGAGGCCGTACCACGGGAAAGGCGCCAGCAGGTAGCCGTCGACCGTACGCCGGGCGGAGGGGGCCGGTTGTCCGCCCTCCGCATCCGGCGTCTGCGCGACTGCCCGACTCGTCGTCTCCATGTGCCCGGACGCCTCCTCGTTCTCGTCGGACCGAACGACCCGCCCCCCTTCGGGCGGCGTTGCTGGTTCGCGTACGGCCCGCACAACAACTCGGCAGCATAGCCACCCCGCTCCGAGCAGCCGGGAAAGCACCCGGCGCGGGGGGCGTTCAGAGGGCGCGATCAGGCCGTACAGCGGCAGGACGGAGTATGAAACGCGTCACGTACGGCCACGCGGGAGGCCGCTGGGGCTCAGGTGGCGTCCGCGTCGAAGGGCGGGCGGTCGTCCGGCTTCTCGGGCTTCTTCGTCATGTCGACGGTGCCACCGGAGATTTCGGGCGAGGACGACCCGGACGAGGAGGAGTCCGACTCGCGGCCGTGGACCGCGTCCGTGACCTCGGCCATCTCCTTCTTCAGGTCGAAGCCGTTGCGGATCTCCTTGAGCCCCAGATCGTCGTTGTCCAGCTGCTTGCGGATGAACGTCTTGGGGTTGAGGTCCTCGAAGTCGAAGTCCTTGAACTCCGGGCCCAGTTCGCTGCGGATGTCCTCCTTGGCGCTCTCCGAGAACTCCCGGATCTTGCGCACGGTCCGCATGACGTCCTGGATGACCTTCGGGAGCTTGTCCGGACCGAAGACGAGCACGGCGAGGACAACGAGCGTCACCACCTCGAGCGGTCCTATGTCATTGAACACCTGAAGCTCCTTGCGATGTCCTCGGTCCTCGGCCCTCGGTGGTCAGTGCGGGTCTTCCGTGGTCCGGGCCGGGTCCACGGTACCCGGCGATCCTGTACGACCGGTACTGTCCCGGGGGTTCCGACTGCGACCGGATGGGCGGTTTTCCGGGTTGTTTGCCTTGCGGGGCGGTGCCTGGACCCGTCATCTGTGTGGTTTCTGTCAATCGGCGGAGGATCCGAGAACCAGCGACAGGGTCCTCTCCTCGCCGGCGCGCTCCAGGGTGAGTTCCAACCGGTCGCCCGGCCGGTGGGCGCGGGTCTTGACGATGAGCTCCTCGCCGGAGTGGACGCGCCGGCCGTCGACCTCGGTGATGACGTCGCCGGCCTTGATCCCGGCCCGGGCACCGGGGCCGCCGACGGTGACCGCGGGGCCGCCGTCGGCGCTCCTGGTGTCGACGCGGGCGCCGTCGCCGGTGTAGTCCATGTCGAGGGTGACTCCGATGACCGGATGGGTCGCCCGGCCGGTGTTGATCAGCTCCTCGGCGACGCGCTTGCCCTGGTTGACCGGTATGGCGAAACCGATGCCGATGGAGCCGGACTGGCCGCCGTCGGGGACGGAGCCGCTGTCGGCGGAGCGGATGGCGGAGTTGATGCCGATGACACGGGCCCGGGCGTCGAGGAGGGGGCCGCCGGAGTTGCCGGGGTTTATCGGCGCGTCGGTCTGCAGGGCGTCCACGTAGGACACGTCGCTCCCCTTGCCGCCTTCACCGCCCGCGGTGATGGGCCGTTCCTTCGCGCTGATGATGCCGGAGGTGACCGTGCCCTCCAGGTCGAACGGGGCGCCGATGGCGACGACCGGGTCGCCGACCTGGACGTTGTCGGAGTTGCCCAGGGGCACCGGCTTGAGACCGCTGACCCCTCGGACCCTGACGACGGCGAGGTCGTAGCCGCTGTCCCGGCCGACGACGGTGGCCTCGGCGGTGTCCCCGCTGTTGAAGGTCACGGATATCTCGCCGTCGGACCCGGCGGGCTCCACGACGTGGTTGTTGGTGAGGATGTAGCCGCGGGCGTCGAGCACGAACCCGGTACCGGTGCCCTGCTCCGTGGAGCCCTTCACATGCAGCGTCACCACACCCGGCAGGGCCCGCGCGGCGATCCCGGCCACGCTGTCCGGAGCCCGCCCGGCGGGCTCGGCGGCGGCCTGCGGCAACTCCACCTCCCCGATCCCACCGTTGCGCTCCAGATACGTCCCTACTACGCCCCCCACACCTCCGGACACGACAGCGAGCAGGACGGCGGCCCCGACGAGCACCTTCCTGACCCGCTTGCGCCGCTGGTCCCTATTGGCGACAGCGGCACCGCTCTGCTGGAGCGGGCCGGTCACGGGGGCCCAGGGGTCGTAGTTCTGCCAGGGGTCGGGCGGGGGTGGCGCCTCTCCGACGGAGTCGAGCGCCGGGGCCGCCGCCGCTGGGACTACGGCTGGCGCTGGGGCTACAGCCGGAGCTGCGGCTACGGCTGGCGCTGCCGCTACGGCCGAAGTTGCGGCCGTAGCCGACGCGGGCTCGGGGGCCGGGGTCGTCGGGTGCTGTACGGGTGGAGCGGGCGCCCAGGGGCCGGGGCCGCCGTAGGGCGGCGTGCTGTACGGGTCGGGGTCGTGAAGGGGCCCGGGACGCTCGGCAAAGGGGCCAGGAGCGCCCTCCACGAGGGATTCCGGGGCCCCCAGTTCATAGTCGCCCTCCGGCTCCCCCAGAGGGGTGTGCGGTGGCCTCAGCGCGAAGTCTCCGTCGGAGTCGGCGACACCCGCGACACCGTCGGAATCGGCGACACCGACGACACCGACTGGTGCGGCGACATCGACGGAGCCGACGGAATCCACGGCGTGGGCACCCGGCCCGGCGTCCGTCGGTGTCCCGGTCGACATCGGCGAAGCCCCCGCCGCAGCCGCCCCAGCCCCCGCTGCCCCGCTCACGTCTGCCTCGTCCGGCGTCGGCGCCGGTCCGTTCGCCTTCGTGGGCTTCCCCTCGTTCATGCTCTCCCCCACAGTCACGGCCGCCGGGGCCGGGGCCGTGCCGCTCCCCTGGAGGGGACGCCGGCCGCGACCTGATCCGCCGGACCGGCCCCGGTCCGGCACGGCTCGTCGGCGGTCGCCGAATTCGTCGACTCCCCTGGATTCAACCAGGTTCGCGGGCAACCACGCAGTGGTCGGTCAGCGAGGGGTGCCGGGGCCCGCGGAGGGGGAGGGAGCGGCGGTCATGTCGGGGACGGTGGCGGCGAGCAGCCCGAGGGAGGCGAAGTCCGGGGTGCTGGACCACGTGGTCAGGGCGACCGGCGGGGTGACGCTGAGCGGACGTATCAGCGGCGACATGGCGGCCGCGCCGGCCACCATGGGCGCCGCCAGCGCGTGCACGGCCTCCTCGTACCCGCTCACCGCGGGCCTCGGCACTCCGGGAAGGAGCGGTGCGGACACCTCGGTCGGGGCGACCTGGCTGCTGCTGAGAGGGCCCTGGGTCTGCGTGAGCAGCGGACCCACCCCGCGGCGGCGCTGGCTCTCGGGCGATGTGGCGGCTCCGGTGCCCTGGGTGCGCGCCGGGGTGACGTTGCTGCCGGTGCCGGTACCTCCGCGGGCGTCCGCGGTGAGGTCGCCCGGTGTCACCGTGGAGACGCCGCCCAGCGCGATCGCGGCCAGGGACACCGCCCCGGCGGCGGCGAACGCGAACCGCAGTCCGCGCGAGCCCGACCGCTCGCTCTCGTGACGGCTGACATCGTGGATGCGGAAGCCGCGGGTCACCGAGGAGGGCGGCAGCACGGAGGCGTGCGAACGAGCCGGAACGTAGTCGAACTCGAACCGCTCGCCGCGCTTCAGGCCGAAGACCCCGGTGGGCCCGGGACGTCCGCCCAGCCCGGCGGTGAAACCCGATCCGGCGAACGGCGTGTCGTCGTCCGCCGGGTCACCTCCGGCCGGAAGCCCCTGGAGGCGGGCCAGGAAACTCTCGGAGGGCGGTGGCGGGGCGGCCTCCGCGAAAACGTTCTTCAGTCGGCGCTGCGCGTCGGCCTCGGCCTTGCACTTGGCGCAGGTGGCCAGGTGCGCGAGCACGCGGTCGCGCGACTCATGACCGAGCTCGCCGTCCACTAGAGCGGCGAGTCGGTCTCCCAGGTGCTGTTCGGACGGGGTAGGCCGTGATCCACTCACGCGGTCGCGCCCCCTCCCCCCAGCGCGGGAACACGGGCCATGAAGGAGCGGCGCTCGGCCCGCGCCTCCGGCGAGCGGTGCGCGAGGGCCTTGCGCAGCTGCGAGCGGCCACGATGGATCCGGGACCGGACCGTGCCGAGCTTGACGCCCAGGGTCGCGGCGATCTCCTCGTACGACAGTCCTTCGATGTCGCACAGGACGACCGCGGCGCGGAACTCCGGGGCGAGGGTGTCGAGGGCCTGCTGGACGTCCGCGTCGAAGTGCGCGTCGTTGAAGACCTGCTGGGGCGATGGCTCGCGGCTGGGCAGGCGCTCGGCCGCGTCCTCACCGAGGGCGTCGAAACGGATGCGCTGCTTGCGGCGGACCATGTCCAGGAAGAGGTTGGTGGTGATGCGGTGCAGCCAGCCCTCGAAAGTCCCGGGCGTGTAGGTCGAAAGAGAGCGGAAGACGCGGACGAAGACCTCTTGGGTGAGGTCCTCGGCGTCGTGTTGGTTGCCCGTCAGCCGATACGCGAGCCGGTAGACCCGGCCGCTGTGCGTGCTGACGATCTCCTCCCAGGTGGGCGGAGTCCACGCCTGCCCGTCCGCGTCGGTGGAGAAGGTCGCGGTCTGGGCGTACTCAGCGGCGTGGCTGTGGTCAGCAGCGGTGTCGTTCACGGATTTCGGCCTGCCCGCCGACCCGAGAAAGCGCCGCAGCACTCCTCCCCGATCCACAGGTACGGCCGCACCTCCCCTGTCGGCTCTGGTGGTGTCCAGTGGAGCCCCTACCATAGCCACCTCGCCCGTTAGCTCCGGATAAGCGGTTTTACGAGAATTTGATCTGGGCTGATACAGCTCATACGGCTGCGTCAGCACTTGCTCGAGCTCTCGCTCGTCACCGTGATCCAACTGTGTCCCCCCGCCCTGTCTCCCACCCCTCTAAACGCCCGGTCCCATCAGCAGGTTCCCGGCGCCAACGGATACAGTCACGCCCAGGCAACCACGGGGACAGGAGAGGGTCATTACCGGCAACCGGCAGACGAGCTGGGCGTTCGCCGACGCCTATGTCGCCGAGGACGAAACCCTGCACTGGGCCCGTGACCGGGCCCGCGAGGCGGGGTTGCGCTCGGTGTCGCCCGGCACGGGTGCGGCGTTGCGGTTGCTCGCTGCCACCGTGGACGCCAAGGCGGTCGCCGAGATCGGCACCGGGACCGGCGTGTCCGGGATCCATCTGCTGCACGGTATGCGCCCGGACGGCGTCCTCACCACGGTGGACCCCGAGCCGGAACACCAGCAGTTCGCCCGCCAGGCCTTCCGCGCCGGCGGCTTCGCCAGCAACCGGGCCCGCTTCATCCCCGGCCGCGCCCTGGACGTCCTGCCCCGACTCGCGGACGCCGGCTATGACCTGGTGTTCTGCGACGGCGACCGGCAGGAGTTCCTCGACTACCTCGCTGAATCGTTGCGTCTGCTGCGTCCCGGTGGCCTCGTGGTGTTCGAGGGGGTCTTCGCGAACGGCCGCACGGTGGACTCGGGCCCCCAGCCCACGGAGGTCCTGCGGTTGCGGGAACTGCTGCGCGCGGTGCGCGAGAGCCAGGACCTGATGCCGTCGCTGCTCCCCGTCGGCGACGGACTACTGTGCGCCGTCAAACGCTGACAGCCGTCAAACACTGACAAACGCCGTCAAACGCCGACCGGCCCGACCGCGCGAAAACCCCGTCCAGGCGCGCCCTGTAAGCGGTCCGAGCCCTGAAAAAGCCGCCCCGGCATCTTCGTGCGATGCCGGGGCAGCCGAAAGGGTATGGTCGCTTCCGCTCAGCCGACAACCTTCTTGAGGGCGTCACCGAGTGCGTCGGCCTCGTCAGGGGTCAGCTCGACGACGAGCCGCCCGCCGCCTTCGAGCGGAACGCGCATGACAATGCCCCGCCCCTCCTTGGTCACCTCGAGCGGGCCATCGCCCGTCCGCGGCTTCATGGCCGCCATGCTCGTTCCCCTTCCTGAAACCAGCTCATAGTCAAAGCCGACAGCCCTGGAGGGCACGCGGGTTCCTGGAGTGGGACACGCGACACCGGCATCGAACACATTGCTTCCCAGCCATTATCCCGCATCTCAGGACCCGATGACCAACATCAGTCGGCATCGCTTGGGCAACGCGCGCGAGCAAAACCACTCAATTCGGCGATGTGACTGCGATACTGCGCCGCCGCGCGGCATCTCCGCCGACCACAGGCCGTCCAGAATTCTTTGACGCAGGTCACACGTCCGCTCCGGATCCCGGGCGGCGATCTCCGTCATGCTGTCCCTCGGACACCGGGACGTACTGACCAGTACGTCCGAGCCGGACACCGGAGGGGACACGCCATGGCCGACACCGTGCTGTACGAGGTGCGCGACGGACTCGCGACGATCACGCTGAACCGCCCCGAGGCGATGAACGCGCTGAACATCGCTACCAAGGTCGCCCTCCGGGACGCGGTGCGGTCCGCCGCGGACGACGACGCCGTGCGCGCGGTCCTGCTGACCGCCGCCGGGGACCGGGCGTTCTGCGTGGGGCAGGACCTCAAGGAGCACATCGGGCTGCTGGCCTCCGACCGCGAGGCGGGCACCGGCCAGACCATGAGCACGGTCCGGGAGCACTACAACCCGGTCGTGCGGGCGCTGACGGAGATGCCCAAGCCCGTGGTGGCGGGGGTGAAC
This sequence comes from Streptomyces sp. NBC_00076, assembly GCF_045041235.1. Lineage (NCBI taxonomy): Bacteria > Bacillati > Actinomycetota > Actinomycetes > Kitasatosporales > Streptomycetaceae > Streptomyces > Streptomyces sp. NBC_00076. The sequence goes on along the minus strand of NZ_CP108242.1, from coordinate 6,898,054 downwards.
GGGGTCGCGGCAGGCGCCGGGTTCGGTTTCGCGCTCGCCGCGGACTACCGGGTCGTGGCGGACACGGCGGCCTTCAACACGTCCTTCGCAGGCGTGGCGCTGACCGCCGACTCGGGGGTCTCCTGGACGCTGCCGCGGGTCGTCGGCCCGGGGCGCGCCACCGACCTGCTGCTCTTCCCGCGGAGCATCAAGGCGCAGGAGGCGTACGAGCTCGGTATCGCCAACCGGATCGTGCCGGCGGAGTCGCTGCGCGGCGAGGCGGAGCAGGTGGCGCGGGCGCTGGCCCAGGGGCCGACCGTGGCGTACGGCGCGATCAAGGAGGCCGTCGCGTACGGGCTGTCCCACTCCCTGGCCCAGACGCTGGAGAAGGAGGACGAACTGCAGACGCGGGCGGGTTCGTCGGAGGATCACGGGATCGCTGTGCAGGCCTTCGTCAACAAGGAGAAGCCGAAGTACCTGGGCCGGTGAACTCGGGGGTCGGCGCCGTCAGGGGCTGCGGGTTCTACGTGGTTGATCGCGCCGTTCCCCGCGCCCCTGAAGGGGCGCTCCTCGCCATGCATGCTTCCAGGTGATCGTTGACCAATCCGCACGCCTGCATCAGCGCGTAAGCCGTGGTCGGGCCGATGAAGCGCAGGCCCCGCTTCTTCAGGGCCTTCGACAGAGCCGTCGATTCCGGAGTGACCGCCGGTACGTCTCCCAGCGTCCTGGGGGCGGGCCGGTCGGTCGGATCCGGGGCGTGGGACCAGATGAGGTCGTCGAGTTCACCCGGCGCCCACTCGACCAGTACCCGTGCGTTGGCGAGTGTCGCGTCGATCTTGGCGCGGTTGCGGATGATGCCCTCGTCGGCGAGGAGGCGCTCGCGGTCCTCGTCGGTGAAGTCGGCCACCTTGGCGATGTCGAAGCCCGCGAAGGCCGCGCGGAAGCCCTCGCGGCGGCGCAGGATCGTGATCCAGGACAGCCCGGACTGGAAGGCCTCCAGGCTGAGGCGTTCGTACAGAGCGTCGTCGCCGTGGACCGGGCGGCCCCACTCCTCGTCGTGGTACGTCACGTAGTCCGTGGTGGACAGGGCCCAGGGGCAGCGCGGCGCGCCGTCCGGACCGGCGAGGGCCACTCCGTCGCTCACGGCTGGTCCTCCCGCCGGGCGGACTTGTCGAGGGACAGGTGGCTCGCGGCGGCCTGGGCGCCGGCCAGGGCGGACTCCAGGTCGGAGATACGGGCGTCCCGCTCGGCGAGTTCGGCGCCGAGCCGGCTGAGCGCGTCGTCCACGTCCGCCATGCGGTAGCCGCGGGCGGCGAGCGGGAAGCGCAGGGTCTCGACGTCCGCGCGGTTCACCGGACGGTCCGGGGGCAGCGGGTCCCGCAGCCGCTCGGGGGCGGCCTCCGGCAGCGGGCCGTCACTCTCGCCGCCGCCCACGACGGCGAGCGTCACCGCGGCGACCACCACGGCCAGCGCGATGACCAGGAACAAGAACATAACCATCGCTGACGTCCCCACGGTCTGAGCTCGGTGTCGAATGTGTCAGGGTCCGATCGTGCCATGCGAGTCTGACAGTTAGGGTCGCAGGCGGTCGGTTGCCAGAACGAACTAGGAGAGGTCACAGGGGATGCTCAGGCTGGGCAGGCGGGAATTCGCGCCGCACGAACCGGTGATCATGGCGATCGTGAACCGGACCCCGGACTCCTTCTACGACCAGGGGGCCACCTTCCGCGACGAACCCGCCCTCGCGCGCGTGGAGCAGGCGGTGGCGGAGGGCGCGGCCATCGTCGACATCGGCGGGGTGAAGGCCGGCCCGGGCGAGGAGGTGACCGCCGAGGAGGAGGCGCGGCGGACCGTCGGTTTCGTGGCCGAGGTGCGCAGGCGCTTCCCGGACGTCGTGATCAGCGTGGACACCTGGCGGGCCGAGGTCGGCGAGGCGGTCTGCGAGGCCGGGGCGGATCTGCTGAACGACGCGTGGGGCGGCGTGGACCCCGGCCTGGCGGAGGTCGCGGCACGATACGGCGCGGGGCTGGTGTGCACGCACGCGGGCGGTGCGCAGCCTCGGACGCGGCCGCACCGGGTGGCGTACGACGACGTCATGGCCGACATCCTGAGGGTGACCCTGGGGCTCGCCGAACGGGCCGTCTCCCTGGGTGTGCCCCGGGAGTCCGTGCTGATCGATCCCGGGCACGACTTCGGGAAGAACACGCGGCACAGTCTGGAGGCGACACGGCGGCTCGGCGAGATGGTCGCCACGGGGTGGCCGGTGCTGGTGTCGCTGTCCAACAAGGACTTCGTGGGCGAGACCCTGGACCGGCCGGTGAAGGAGCGCGTGGTCGGGACGCTGGCCACGACGGCGGTCTCGGCGTGGCTCGGGGCGCAGGTGTACCGCGTGCACGAAGTCTCGGAGACACGGCAGGTGCTGGACATGGTGGCGTCGATCGCGGGCCATCGGGATCCCGCGGTGGCCCGGCGGGGACTGGCGTAGGCACGGACCCGCCCCCACCCGCCCCGGTGGGTCGAGAGATCCCCTGCTCGACCCACCGCTCGATCCACCTGGTCCGAGCGCCTCGCGCTCCGGCCCCCTAGCGGCCCGCCTCCTTGGACACCAGCGCCACCGCCTCGTCCACGTCGTCGGTCAGGTGGAACAGCATCAGGTCCTTCTCGGATGCCTTGCCCTGGGCGATCAGGGTGTTCTTCAGCCAGTCCACCAGACCGCCCCAGTACGCCGTGCCGAACAGGACGATCGGGAAGCGGGTGACCTTCTGGGTCTGGACGAGGGTCAGGGCCTCGAAGAGTTCGTCCAGCGTGCCGAGGCCGCCCGGCAGGACCACGAAGCCCTGCGCGTACTTCACGAACATCATCTTGCGGACGAAGAAGTAGCGGAAGTTGAGGCCGATGTCGACGTAGGGGTTCAGCCCCTGTTCGAAGGGCAGCTCGATGCCCAGCCCGACGGAGATGCCCTTCGCCTCGCAGGCGCCCTTGTTGGCGGCTTCCATGGCGCCGGGTCCGCCGCCCGTGATGACCGCGAAACCGGCCTCCACCAGGCCACGGCCGAGCCGCACGCCCGCCTCGTACTCCGGCGAGTCGGCGGCGGTGCGGGCCGAGCCGAACACGCTGATCGCGGGCGGGAGTTCGGCGAGTGTGCCGAAGCCCTCGATGAACTCCGACTGGATGCGCAGCACTCGCCAGGGGTCGGTGTGGACCCAGTCCGAGGGGCCGCCCGCGTCCAGCAGCCGCTGGTCGGTCGTGCTCGCCTGGACCTGTTCGCGTCTGCGGAGGACCGGTCCCAGGCGCTGCTCCTCCGGTGGCCGCTTCTTGCCCTCGGGGTTGCCAGTAGCCATGTGCGCTCCCTCCGCTTGCAGGTCTTTCCACCTCAGCGTAGATCCACGCGGGTTACGGAGGGGGGACGCGAGCATGTCCGCCATGAAGCGCCGCCCGGCACACCGTGCCGTCAGGACGTCAGCCAGGACCTCAGCCGCTCCTCCGTCTGCGGGATCAGCGACACCTTCACCCGCTCGTCCACCTTGTGGGCGAGGAGCGGGTCGCCCGGGCTGTAGTTCACCGCGGGCACCCCCAGCGAGCTGAAGCGGGCCACGTCCGTCCAGCCGAACTTGGGGCGGGCCACGCCGCCGACCGCCGCCATGAAGGCCTGCGCGGCCGGATGGGTCAGGCCGGGGCGGGCGCCGCCGGTGTGGTCGTCCACGGCGAACTCGTCCACACCGCAGTCCGCGAAGTACTCGCGGACGAAGGCCTCCGCCTCCTGCTCACTGCGGTCGGGCGCGTAGCGGAAGTTGACGACGAGCGTGCAGGCGTCGGGGATGACGTTGGTGGCGACGCCCCCCTCGATCCGTACGGCGTTGAGGCCCTCGTGGAACTGGAGGCCGTCCACGACCGGCTTGCGCGGCTCGTACGCGGCGAGCCTGGCGAGTGCCGGGGCTGCCGCGTGGATCGCGTTGGAGCCCATCCACGCGCGCGCGGAGTGTGCTCGCTCTCCGGTGAATTTGAGGAACATCCTGAGCGTGCCCTGGCAGCCGCCCTCCACCTGGCCGTCCGTCGGCTCCAGCAGGACCGCGAAGTCGCCCTCCAGCCACTGCGGGTGGGCCTGGGCCACATGTCCCAGGCCGTTCAGATGGGCGGCGACCTCCTCGTTGTCGTAGAACACGAAGGTGAGGTCCCGGTTGGGCTCGGGGACGGTTGCCGCGATGCGCAGTTGCACCGCCACCCCCGACTTCATGTCGCAGGTGCCGCAGCCCCACAGGTACCCCTCGTCGTCGAGCCGGGAGGGGACGTTGGCCGCGATGGGGACGGTGTCGATATGGCCGGCGAGGATGACGCGTTCCGATCGGCCCAGGTCGGTGCGGGCCACGACGTTGTTGCCGTACCGGTCGACCGTCAGATGCGGCAGGGCACGCAGCGCGGTCTCGATCGCGTCCGCGAGCGGCTTCTCGGTGCCGCTCTCGGAGGGGAAGTCGACGAGCTGCGCGGTGAGCTGCGCGGCGTCCAGCGTGAGGTCAAGTGGGGTGTCGGCCATGTTGTCGACCCTAACGTCCGGGGCCCTCGATCAACTGTCCGCATCCGGCACCGCGGCCACAGTACTCTCCAGTATCTTGTGCGGATGCCAGAGCTGTCCCCTACTCCCAAGCCTCGCGGCCGCCTCTTCCGTCTCGGGGCGGCCTTCGTCGTCCTGTGCGCCGTCGCCGGTTATCTCGTGGTGCAGTACCTCACCGGAGGCGCGGGCGCCCCCGGGTGCAAGGTCGTCTCGGGCAAGGCCGACGGGGCGACGTACGAGTTGACTCCCGAGCAGGCGGTGAACGCGGCGACGATCACGGCCGTCGGTACCGGGCGCGGAATGCCCGAGCGGGCCGTGACGATCGCTCTGGCGACCGCGCTCCAGGAGTCCGGGCTGCGCAACATCGAACACGGCGACCGGGATTCGCTCGGTCTGTTCCAGCAGCGGCCCTCGCAGGGCTGGGGGACGCCGAAGGAGATCCTGGACCCGACGTACGCGGCGGACATCTTCTACGAACACCTGGCCAAGGTGCCGGACTACAGGGACCTCCCGTTGACCGTCGCCGCGCAGCGTGTGCAGCGCAGCGGTTTTCCGTCGGCGTACGCGAAGCACGAGCAGGACGCCATGATCCTCGCCGCCGCCCTCACCGGGCAGTCGGCGGCGGCGCTCACCTGCGAGGGGCGCCAGGCCGCCACCGGGGCCGCCGGTCCGGACGCGGTGCGCTCCGCCCTCGTACGGGACTTCGGTCGGGATGCGCTGGAGCCGGTCGGCGCCGTGGTGGGCGGCACGGCCACACCCAAGCCCTCCGCGAGCGGCGGGAGCGGCGGCGACGGGCGGACCGTGACGCTGTCGGTGGCCGAGGAGACCGGGCCGGGGGACGGCCGGAGCCTGCGGGAGCGGGGCTGGCAGCTGGCGCACTGGGCGGTCGCCAACGCCTCCGCCCTGCACATCGAGCGCGTGTCGTACGCCGGGCGGCAGTGGGCCGCCGGGAACACGGACAGCCAGTGGCGTGCGGCCGGTCGGACGAGCGGCGCCGGCACGGCGAAGGACACCGGCACGGTGCGGATCGTGACTGCGCAGTAGTACGGGGGCTCACTCGGAAGGGTTACGTCCGCCTGGTGCGGGGCTCGGTGTGTGCAGGTTTTCGGCGCGTCACTCCCCTGTCGGTCAAAACCCTTGGGCGCAAAGGGCCGTAAGGATTCAGCAGACTGTCAGATCAGGTCCCTTTTAGCCGTTTTTCTCCGCAGATGATAATGCGACGCATTGCCAACTCTTTACGTTGGCTCGCCGCAACCTTCCCGGGCTTCGAGCGGTAGTCACTGCGTCCGAGATCGTTTCCTCGTCAAAGGAGCAACATGTCCCTCCCCCTGACCCGACGGATCGCCCGTGCCGCGCTGCTGGTCGCTGCGGGAGCGGCGGCCGGGGTCGGTGCGGCCGGCTCCGCCAGTGCGGCCGCCGAACTGCCTGCCGCCCCGAACCTCGGTGGGCTGACCGCCCTGGACGGGGCGGACGTCGGCACCACCGTCGACGGTGCGCAGAACCTGGCCGGCAAGACCAGCGGCAAGGCCGTGAAGAAGGCGGCGCCCGCGGCGCAGAAGGTGGCGGCTGACGCGGCGGGCACCGCCAAGGACGTCGTCGGTGGCACGACGAAGACCGCGACCAAGGGCGGCCTGCCCACGGACTCGCTGACCAAGGGCGGGCTCCCGGCGACCGACAAGCTGCCGGCCAAGGGTCTTCCCCTCGGCTGACATCGACTGAGATCAGTCGGCATCGGCTGAGATCGGCTGAACGCCTGGTGGTACGGCGGCGGGGCCCGGGTTTCTCCCCGGACCCCGCCGCTTCGTGTGTGCCTACGCCGGCTTCGGCTGTGCCCGCGTCGGCTGCGCGAGGGCCTGTGGCCGGCTTCGCGTGCGCCTACGTCAGCCGCTCCACGGCCGCCCGCACCCGCTCGTCGGTCGCCGTCAGGGCCACGCGGACGAACTTCTCGCCCGCCTCACCGTAGAAGTCGCCCGGGGCCACCAGGATGCCCAGCTCGGCCAGGTGACCGACGGTGGCCCAGCAGGACTCGTCCCTCGTCGCCCACAGGTAGAGGCTGGCCTCGCTGTGCTCGATGCGGAAGCCGTGGGCGAGCAGCGCCTCGCGCAGGGCGCCACGGCGGGCGAGGTAGCGTTCGCGCTGCTCGCGGACGTGGGCGTCGTCGCCGAGGGCCGCCACCACGGCCGCCTGGGTCGGGGCCGACGTCATCATGCCGCCGTGCTTGCGGATCTGCAGCAGGGGGGCGAGGACGGCCGGGTCGCCGGCCAGGAAGGCCGCGCGGTAGCCCGCCAGGTTCGAGCGCTTGGAGAGCGAGTGGACCGCGACGATGCCCTCGTACGAGCCGCCGTTCACGTCCGGGTGCAGCACCGAGACCGGGTCGGCCTCCCAGCCCAGCTCCAGGTAGCACTCGTCGGAGAACAGCAGGACGCCGTGCTCGCGGGCCCAGGCGACGATCCGGGTCAGTTCGTCCTTCGACAGCACCTTGCCCGTCGGGTTGGACGGCGAGTTGAGCCACAGGAGCCTGAGGTTCGTCGGGTCCAGCTCGGTCGGGTCGTCGTAGACCTCGTAATCCGCGCGGGCGAGGCGGGCGCCGACCTCGTAGGTCGGGTAGGCCAGGCGCGGGTGGGCCACCCTGTCGCCGGGGCCGAGGCCCAGCTGGGTGGGGAGCCAGGCCACGAGTTCCTTGGAGCCGACGATCGGCAGGACGTGCTGGTGGGTGACCTCGCGGGCGCCCAGTCGGCGCTCCAGCCAGCCGGTGATCGCGTCACGCAGCGCGGGGGTGCCCCAGACCGTCGGATAGCCCGGGGAGTCCGCCGCGTCGATGAGCGCCTTCTGGATCAGCTCGGGGACCGGGTCGACCGGCGTGCCCACGGACAGGTCGACGATGCCGTCAGGGTGCGCGGCGGCCGTCTTCTTGTACGGGTCCAGCTTGTCCCAGGGGAACGTGGGGAGGCGGTCGGAGACTGCGGACACGGGGCTGGCTCACTTTCTCGTACGGCAAGTACGGCAAACGCCTCGGCCCCGTACGGCGATCAAGGGTGATCAGGCCGTACGGGACCGAGGCGGCACGGATGCGGGCCGCTCTTACTGGTTCTGCGGCGGCAGCGCGGCGACGAAGGGGTGGTCGCGCTCGATCAGGCCCAGCTTGCTGGCGCCGCCCGGAGAGCCGAGCTCGTCGAAGAACTCGACGTTCGCCTTGTAGTAGTCCTTCCACTCCTCCGGAGTGTCGTCTTCGTAGAAGATCGCCTCGACCGGGCAGACCGGCTCACAGGCACCACAGTCGACGCATTCGTCCGGGTGGATGTACAAGGACCGTTGGCCCTCGTAGATGCAGTCGACCGGGCACTCCTCAATGCACGCCTTGTCCTTGACGTCGACACAAGGCTGCGCGATGACGTAGGTCACGCTGTCGTTCCTCCTCGATAGGGCGCTGGCGAGCCGTCTTCAGGCTCCGCCACCTGGCGCGCGGGAGCGCGGCGTCGTCGATGCCCACCCCTAGTATCTCCGTTCTTGGGCATGATCCGAACAGGAGGGGTGAACTGACCTGTGGAAATCTCTGCGACAGGACGCCTCGTGGTCCGTATCTCCGCAGCTGACGTGGGCAAACGGGTGTCGGTACGGCGCCTCGACGGGCCCGGGGTCCCGGGTGAGAAGTTCACCGACACGGTGGGCGTTCTCACATCATGGGACGAGGGTGTGCTGCTGATCACGCGCCGGGACGGGCAAAGCGTCCGGATCCCGGAATCCGCGCTGGTGGCGGGCAAGGTCGTTCCGCCCGCTCCGGCCCGGCGTCGTGGCCCCGCCGCGTCCTACGAGGAGCTGGCGCGCGTCGCCGCGCGGGCCTGGCGGCCGGTGGAGAGCGAGCGGCTGGGCGACTGGGAGTTGCGGGCCGCAGCCGGGTTCACCCGGCGGGCCAACTCGGTGCTGCCGCTCGGCGACCCCGGAGTCCCGCTCGACACCGCCCTGACCGCCGTACGACGCTGGTACGAGGACCGTGGGCTGCCCGCCTACATACAGACCGCGACCGGGGCCGAGGGCACGCAGGAGCTGCTGTGCGCGGAACTGGAGCGGCGGGGCTGGACGCGGGAGGTGACCGCCGAGCTGTGGACCGGGGCACTGGCGCCGGTCGCCGACCGGGCGGAGGCCTCCGAGGTGGTGCTGTCCCGGGAGGCGGACGAGGCGTGGCTCGCGCGCTATCAGCGCAAGGGGGTGAGCGAGGTGGCCCTGAAGGTGCTGGGATGGGGGTCCCCCTGCTCGAGCGAAGCCGAGAGTGGGGGAGGGCCGTCGGTGTGGTTCGCCACGGTTGCCGGCTCGTCGCCGGGTGCCACCCCCGCGGCCATCGGGCGGTGTGTGGTCGACGGGCGGTGGGCCGGTTTCGCCGCCGTCGAGGTGGACCCGGAACAGCGACGGCGGGGGCTGGCGACCCTCGTGATGGCCGCGCTCGCCCGGCGGGCCCTCGACGAGGGCGCGTCGGCCGCATGGCTCCAGGTCGAGGCCGACAACGCGGGGGCGCGGGCGCTGTACGCCGGGATGGGGTTCTCGGCGCATCACGCGTACCACCACTACCGGGCCCCCGGAAGTGTCGAGAACGGGCGGTAGTGACCGCCGTGAGAGGGCACGAGCCTGCTATGCGTCCCCCCTACCCGCCACCGCCCGAACGCTCCGCGGACCTGCGGCGCCGGTTCGCCGAAGAGGCCCGCTCCGAGCGGCCCGATCTGTCCCTGCTGTGTCTGCTGATCGGCGCGGAGGCGGACGGGACGCTCGACGAGGCCGGTATGGACGCCGCTCAGATCGAGCTCGACCGGCTGGCCGGGCAGCTGCCGTTCCGGCCCGGCGGACCGCGGTCCTGGGCGGTCGCGCTGTGCGAGCTGCTCGGCGAGCGGTACGGGTTTCGCGGGTCCCCCGCGGACTACCAGCGGCTGGAGTCGTCGCTGCTGCACCGGGTCCTGCTGCGCAGGCACGGGCTGCCGATCCTGCTGTCGGTGGTGTGGATGGAGGTGGCGCGGCGGGCGGGGGCGCCGGTGCACGGCGTGGCGCTGCCGGGGCACTTCGTGGTCGGGTTCGGTCCCACCGGTCACCCGACCACCGCCCCTCAGGGAGCTTCGCTCGGTGATTTCTTCCAGGAGCAGGTGCTGGCCGATCCCTTCGACGGCGGGCGGGTGCTGACCGGGCCCGACGCGGAGGTGCTGGTCGTGGGGGCCACGGGGGCCGCCCTGGAGCCGTCGATGCTGAGCCCCGCGGAGCCGTTGGACGTGGTCCTGCGGATCCTGAACAACGTTCGCGCGTGGGCCGCGACCCGGCCGGAGCGGTCGGATGTCTCGTTGTGGGCCGTCGAGTTGTCGCTGCTGCTGCCCTCGCATCCGGCCCGACTGCGGTATGAGCGTGCGCAGTTGTTGGTCCAGCGGGGGGACTTCCTGGCCGGGGCGGTGGAGTTGGAGGCGTACGCCGAGGTCGTGGGCGCGGTGGATGAGCCGGCCGCCGACCGCGTGCGGAAACAGGCCCGTGCGGCGCGAGCGATGCTCAACTGACTGTCACCGTGCGGGTGCCGGTTCGTTGTGGCCGGGAGTTACAGCCAGCCCTTCTCCCTGGCGATCCGTACGGCCTCCGCCCGGTTGCGTACCGCCAGTTTCTGGATCGCCGTGGACAGGTAGTTGCGGACCGTGCCCTGGGACAGGTGCAGGGTCGTCGCCAGTTCGGCGTTGGTGGAGCCGTCCGCCGCCGCGCGCAGCACCTCCCGCTCCCGGTCCGTCAGCGGGTTTGCGCCGTCCGCCAGGGCCGCCGCCGCGAGCGTGGGGTCGATGACCCGCTCTCCCGCCAGTACTTTGCGGACCGCTTCGGCCAGTTGAGCCGCCGGGGCGTCCTTGACGAGAAAGGCGTCGGCGCCGGCTTCCATGGCGCTGCGGAGGTAGCCGGGGCGGCCGAAGGTGGTGAGGACGACCACCTTCAACTCAGGTATCTCCCGCTGGAGTTGGGCAGCGGCCTCGATGCCCGTGGCGCCCGGCATCTCGATGTCCAGGAGGGCCACGTCCACGGCGTGCTCGCGGGCGGCGGCCAGGACCTCGTCGCCGCGGGCCACCTGGGCGACGACCTCGATGTCGTCCTCCAGGCCGAGCAGGGCGGCCAGCGCCTCGCGGACCATCGACTGGTCCTCGGCGAGCAGGACCTTGATCGTGCGGGTCATGCGCCGGATCCTACGTCGGCCGGTGCGTTGGCCGGCACGCGGGCGACCAGGCGGAAGCCGTGCCGGGTCCGGCCCGCGTCCAGGGAGCCGCCCGCCTTCTCCAGACGTTCGGTGAGGCCGGTCAGGCCGTTGCCTGCTCCGGCGCCCGGGCCGCCGGAGCCGTTGTCCTCGACGGAGAGTTCGAGGACCGGGCCGTCCAGGGTCTGGCGGCGCACCAGGTCCACCGTGCAGCGACGGGCCCCGCTGTGCCGTACGACGTTGGTGACGGCCTCGCGCAGGGCCCAGGCGAGGGCGGACTCGCTGTCCTCGCCGATGCCCTCCAGGTCCGGTTCGGCGGGGGTCTCGACGCTGATGCCGGCCGCTGTCAACGCGACCTGGGTGCCGGCGAGTTCGTCGGCCAGGCGCGGGCGCCGGTAGCCGGTGACGGCCTCGCGTACGTCGACCAGGGCCTGGCGGCTGACCTGTTCGATGTCGGCGACCTGCTGGGCGGCCTTGTCGGGGTGGGCGGGCAGCATCCGGCCCGCGAGCTCGCTCTTGAGGGTGATCAGGGACAGGGAGTGGCCGAGCAGGTCGTGGAGGTCCCGGGCCAGGCGCAACCGCTCCTCGTTCGCCGCCAGTTGGGCGACCGTGGCACGGGCCTGGCGCAACTCGACGGTGGTTCGCACGAGTTGGCGTACGCCGGTCATCGCGAACCCGATGAGCAGGACCAGGATGACCAGGTCGAGCGCCTCGTCCTCGCCGACGTGCAGGCCCACGAGGGTCATCGCGCCGGCGGTGACCGGGATCGTCCAGTACGCCGCCCGCAACGGGAGCGTCGCGCCGCAGGCGACGGAGACGTACACAAAGAGGCCGAGCCAGTGCGAGCCGAGGGTGAGGCTCAGCAGGACGGCGAGCGCGCCGAGGACGGCGATCAGGGCCCCGACGAGCCGGGGCGGCAACGCCGACCTGCTCATGTTCCGGAACACCACGGTCAGATAGATCCCGACGAAGGCCGCAAGGCCCAGCCAGCCGGCCAGCGTGCCGCCGGTGGTGTGGTGGCCGGAGGCCAGGTCGTGGACGGGCGGGCTGAGGAAGACCAGCCAGACACCGATCCACAGCACCTTGGGCAGCAGTTCACGCCGGCTGCGCGGAGACCGCCCCAGGGGCATCAGCGGCAACTCGTCGGCCGCGCGGCCCTGCCTCATGACGCTCACGCCTTCAACGTGTCCTTCCGGTACAGCCAGGCCGCGCCGCCCGCGAACAGGACGAAGGAGACGACGAGGATGGCGAGGTCCTGTACGTGCGGGGCGCGACTCTGTTCGATGGCCTGCCCCAGGGCAGCGTACGCGTGGGTGGGCAGCCACTCGGCGATGTCCTGGAGCCAGGTCGGGAACGTCGTCGTCGGCATCCACAGGCCGCCCAGCATCGACAGGCCGAAGTACGTCAGCATCGTGATCGGGCGGACCGCGTCCCCGCTGGCGAGGTAGCCGATGGCGACGCCGAGCGCGGCGAAGACCAGGCTGCCGGCCCAGACCGCGCCGGTCAGCGCGAGCCACTGCCAGGCGTCCAGCCGTACGTCCTTGGCGGCCGCGGCGACGACGAAGACGATCACGATGGACGGGAGGCTGACGACCGCGGCGCTCGCGGTCTTCGCGAGGACATAGCCCCGGCCCGGCAACGTGGTCAGCCGCAGCTGCCGTACCCAGCCGGACTCCCGTTCCTTGGCGATGCGCTCGCTGTTGCCCATCAGGACGGCGGTCAGGGCGCCGAAGGAGGCCATCGAGACCATCATGTACGTCGGGACGGTCAAGCCGGTGCCATCGACCTTCGTCGTGCTGTCGGCGTTGCCCGCGATGATCAGGAACAGGACCGACGGGTAGATCACGGAGAAGAACAGGAACTTGCGGTTGCGCAGGGCGCGGGTGAGTTCCAGCTTGATGAGGCTGTTCACTTCGACTTCGCCTCCTCGGCGGCGGTGATGGCGACGAAGGCCTGCTCCAGGCCGAGGCCGGCGACTTCGAGGTTGCGGGGGTAGAGGTCGAGGCCGTAGAGGGCGTGGACGGTCGCGTCCGCGTCGGAGGACTGGATGCGGACGGTGTGGCCGCCGCCCGCGGCGGAGCCGCTGTGGGACACGGCGAGGGACGTCAGGAAGGGCAGGCCCCGCAGCGCCGCCTCGTCGATCGGACCGTCGGTCACGTCGAAGGAGATCCGGCGGGCGCCCGCCTTGGCCTTGATCTCGGCTGCGGTGCCGTCGGCGAGGAGCCGACCGCGGTGCAGGACGAGCACCCGGTCGGCGATGGCGTCGGCCTCTTCGAGGTAGTGGGTGGCGAACAGGACCGTACGCCCCTGGTCGGCCTGTTCGCGCATGGTCGCCCAGAAGGCCTGGCGGGTGGTGACGTCCATGCCGGTGGTCGGCTCGTCCAGGACGATCAGGTCGCTGTCGCCCGCGGTGGCGAGCGCGAAACGGACGCGCTGGGCCTGGCCGCCGGAGAGCTTGTCGACCTTGCGGTCGGCGATCTGCGCGACGCCCGCGCGGGCGAGGACGTCACCGACCGGGTACGGCCTCGGGTGCAGGGCGCAGGCCAGCCGCACCAGCTCCGCGACCGTGACCTCGTCCATCAGCCCGCCACTCTGCAGCATGGCGCCCACGCGTCCGGCGACGATCGCCTCACGCGGGGTGGTGCCGAAGAGGCGGACGCTGCCGCTGTCGGAGTGCTTGAGGCCGAGCAGCAGGTCGAGGGTGGTCGACTTGCCGGCGCCGTTGGGACCCAGCAGCGCCACGGTCTCCCCCGGGCGCAGGGTCAGGGTCAGGCCGTCCACTGCCCGGACGGCGCCGTATGCCTTGCTCACCTGGTCGAACGCGACCACCGAGGCTGTCGTTGTCATGCGGCCATGGTGGCTTTCGGGGTGCGGGCGCGGGCAGTGTCGGGCGTCCGGAGTGCCGCATGACAGATGTCATGTCGGACGGGGCACGAAGCCCGTGAACGTGTGAGGGCCCCTCCTCGAAGGGAGGGGCCCTCACACGTTCACCCGGATTGTCGGAGCGAGGTCAGTTCGGGGTGGTGTCGATGACCACGGTGCGCTCCGCCGTCGTCTTGCCGCGCAGAGCCTTGCGCAACGCGGAGGCGACGTCCTGCGGCAGGACATCACGCTTCCCGCTGGCGCCCTCGATCTGCACACCATCGAACCTCGTGCCGTACGCCTCCTTGAGTGCCTTGAGGTCGTACGTCTCCACGAGCTTGCCGTCGACGGCCTTGAAACCGAGGATCTTCGGCAGTGACACGGGGCCGAACTGGATGCTGTGCGCCGCGTCGGTCTGGACGGTGGCGAGGGCGGACATCGCCGGCTCGGCGAACTCCTTCATCATCCGGTCGACCTCGGCGTTCGAGACCGTCGGCTGCCTGGTGGTCGTCGGGAGCGCCACCGCGGGAGCCGTGCCGGTCTCCACCTGGGTGCGGTACGCCTCCTCGACCGCCTCGGTCGACCGGTCCACGTCGATGCCCTTGCCCGTCTTGCCGTACACGGCGACGGCCTTGCCGGACTTGAACTCGATGGTGCCGTCGCTCGCCGAGCCGGAGCCACCCGCGGCGTCCTGGAGTTCGGCGTGCAGCTTCTCCTCGTCGACCGGCATGACCGGCTCGACGACCCGGTGGTTGCCGAACAGGGAGCCGATCACGGAGACGGGGTTGTAGTCGCTGTTCGCGGCCGTGCTCGCCGTGGTCTGCATGTCGAACTGGAGCCCGGCCTGGTCCGGCTTCAGCGTGACGGTCTTGCCGCCCACCGAGAGCTTCAGATCCTTGTTCACCTGGGAGTCGAAGGCATTGTTCAGTTTCTCGACGGCGTCGTCGCGGGTGCCGCCGCCGATGTCGACGCCGAGCACGGTGGTGCCCTTGGGCACGTCGGAGTGGTTCATGAGCAGCCCGGCGCCATAGGCGACACCGCCGATCACGATCACACCGCCGACGAGCAGCCCCAGCTTGCTGCGCCCCTTCTTCTTTTTGGGCGCGTTCTTGGGCGCGGCCGCGGCGGGCACGTTGTGCGTGCCCGTGTCGGACGGGTTCGGGGCGGTGTTCGACGCCGTCCCGTCGGTGTGCGCGCCGGGCGGGAACGTCGCCTTGCGGTCGGACGGGACCACAGGGATGCCGCTGGTGACGGTGTGCCCGGAGACGTTGTCCGAGGCGCCGCCGAAGTGGGGGCCGCCCGGTTCGGGGGCCGGCTTCTGCGGGGTGAGGATCGCGGTGTCGTCACTCAGGCCGCCGGGGCCACCGGAAGGGCCTCCGCCGGGGCCGCGACCGGCGTGCGGGCCGACACCGAGGGGGGCGCCGGATCCGGCGGGGCCGCCGAGACCTGAGGGGGTGCCTGGTCCGCCGGGGCGGGAGGGGGCACCGGAGCGCCCTGGACCGCCGGGACCGGCCGGACCGGCCGGACCGCCAACCGCACCGGGGCCGCCGGGGCCGCCGAATCCGCTCGGGCCGTTCGGACCGCCGAAGCTGTCGGGTCCACCGGGACCACCAGGACCACCTGGACCGCCGGGACCGAGAGGTGCGCCAGGTCCGCCGGGCCCACCTGGTCCACCGGGACCGCGGTGGCCGTCAGGGCCGGAGGGCGCGGACGGGCCGCCCTGGCCACCCGGTCCGCCGAAGCCGTTGGACCCGCCGTAGCCGTCGGCCGCGTTGAAGCTCTCCGGGGCGCTGAAGTCACGGGATCCGCCGAAGGCGTCGGTTCCCGGGCCGGCGGGCGGCACCATCGGTCCGTCGCCGGTGACCGGGCCGCCGGTCGGACCCGCGGGACCCTGGCCCTGCGGACCGCCGGGCCCGCCGGGACCGTTCGGTCCGTTGAAGCCGCCGGGACCGCCGGGACCGCCGGGACCGCCGTAGGCACCCTGGCCGTTCTGGCTGTCCTGGCCGTTGTGGCCGTTCTGGCCGCCTCCGCTGTAGCTGCTCAGATCCTGGTCGTAGGCGCTCAAGGCGCTCTGTCCGGGCTGGCCCGCCTGGGCGCCCTGGCCGTTCTGACCGCCGTTCTCCGAGAAGTACGGCAGTTCGTCGCGGCGTGGTTCGGCGGGGCGGGAGCCGCCGCCCAGCGGACCCGCGGCGAGCGCTTCGGTGACGTCGAAGGAACCGGTGCCGCCGCCGTGGCCGGGAGCCACCGGGCCGCCGGTCGCACCGGTCAGCCCGGCACCGTTCGTACCGCCGGGACGTGGGCCGCCCGGCGCGCTCATGGACCCGACCACGCCACCGGGCCGGGCACCCCCGGACCGTGTGCCACCGGACGAGCCCGTACCCGCACCGCCGGACGCAGCCGGGCCTCCGGATCCGGCCGCCGGGCCGGCGGACGCACCCGGGCTGCCCGAACCGACCGGCAGACCGGCCCCGTTGGTGGAGCCACTGCCCTGACCGCCCTTGGCCGGCCCGGACTTGCGCACGGGTGCGAACCAGTCACTGGTCTTCTCGTCAGCGGCCGGCGAGGGCTCGGCGGACGGTTCGACGGTGCCCGTGGACATGGTGGCGCCGGGCGCCGGCGTCTCGGTGTCCGCTCTGTCGTCGGAGGGCTCGGTCTCAACGACGGCCTTGCGTACGACGACCGGCGGAATCGGCCGCGATCCGGGGATGTTGATCCGGATCCGGGTCGTCAGCGTGGTCTCGGTCTTGCGTTCCTCCGGCCGCGTGGCCGAACGATCCGCGTCGGGACCGCCGTCGGAAGCCACGGGCGTACCGTACGGCGGGGTTCCCGAAGGGTATGCGGCTCCGCCGCGCCCGTTGGGCCCGGAGGACGGACTGTCAGTTTCACGACTCAAGGCAGGTTCTCCCGGTTGGCTCCGCCGCCCGCGTTACGACCTCTCTCGGGCGGCTCGGCGGCGCGCACCACCATACTGGCCACGTCTCGCCCGTATCCCACGACCGCTGGGGAAACCATCACGGGACTCCCACGGACCCCTACGGACTTCGTACGGCGAAGTGGTACGTCACTTGCCAAGTCGGACGGCGTCGCCGTCCGGTTGCCGCCCCGGGGCAAGGGTGGCGCAGATCACAGCCACGGCCATACCGCCGAGCAGGAAGAGGTAGGAGCCGCCTCCCGCGGCGAAGACGAAGTCACCTTCCGGGCGGCTTGCGGTGAGCAGGATGACCGCGAGCATCCAGCCACCGGCCGGCGCGACGGCCCCGCCCCGGCTCCGGGCGGCGCGCGCGCCTCCCAGACAGAGCCCCGCCTCGCCGGCGAGCGCGAGCAGCAGACCGCCCGG
The DNA here is from genome assembly GCF_045041235.1 of Streptomyces sp. NBC_00076. Taxonomy (NCBI): domain Bacteria; kingdom Bacillati; phylum Actinomycetota; class Actinomycetes; order Kitasatosporales; family Streptomycetaceae; genus Streptomyces; species Streptomyces sp. NBC_00076. The sequence goes on along the minus strand of NZ_CP108242.1, from coordinate 6,881,131 downwards.
GAACCAGCCGGACTGCACCAGCGCCCCGGCCACCGCGACGACCACGCCGAGCACGAAGAGCCCCAGGTAGGCGGCGACCCGTCCGACGGAGGGGCGTCGCAGCGGCTGGGCGAGCGACGAGGGACGACCTGCCGCACTCATGACGTCTCCTCGATACCGGCGGACTCGATACCGGACTGGCCACCGGCGGTGTCGATCCCGGCGAACAGGTCGGTCTCCCGCCCGTCGGCCCGCTCCCCCGTCGGCCCACCTGCCCCGACTGCCGGATTCCCGCGCACCAACTCGTAGTACTCGGTGGTGAAGACGGGCTGGGCGAGTTCGTTGGAGAGGACGAAGTACGGCTCGGCCACGGTGACCTGCGTGGCGTGCGCGCGCATCGCCGCGGCCTTCGCGGCGGCGTACCCGGGGGCGTCGATCTCGGTGGTGATCCGCTCGTCGTCGACCACACCCGGTACGTCGTCGATGACGGCCGACTTGGCGAAGGGAAGGCCCGGCAGCTCCCGCTCAAGGCGCGCGAAAGCGTCCTCGGCAACGGAGCGCGGCACCCGGTTCCAGTAGACCTTGGCGATCTCGCATCCCGACTCCGCGGCCAGCTCCACGGCCCGCATGGCCACCCGGTGCGCCTGGATGTGGTCGGGGTGGCCGTAGCCGCCGTTCTCGTCGTACGTGACGAGGACCTGCGGACGGACCTCACGGATCACCTCGACGAGCTGCCCGGCGGCCTCGTCGACGTCGGCCTGCCAGAAGCAGGCGGGATCGTCGTTGTCGGCGATGCCCATCATCCCGGAGTCCTGGTAGCGCCCGTCGCCGCCGAGCCGACGGAAGTCGTCGACGCCGAGCTCGCGCATCGCCGCCGCAAGCTCACGCGAACGGTGCTCGCCCAGGGCGGCGCCGGTCAGGTGCGCGAGTTCTGGCGGGATGACCTCGCCCCGCTCGCCGAGCGTGCAGGTGACCAGGGTCACCCGGGCACCCTCGGCCGCGTAGCGGGCCATGGTCGCGCCGTTGTTGATCGACTCGTCGTCCGGGTGCGCGTGCACCAGCAGCAGACGCCGGGCGGGCAGTTCCGTCATGCGCCCACCCTACGAGGCCCTCGGCCCGCCCCCGGCACCGGAGCACGCGCTTCCGAGGCCCGGTAAGAGGTTCACGCGACACCGCCGCCAGGGACGGCTCCAAGCACACCGCCGACCCTTGCCTCCAGCTCTCACCGGAGGCCGGCCCGGCTTCGTGCCGTACGCGTCCGGAGCTCACGCGTCGGCGCGGGTCAGAACTTGATACTGCCGATCATGCCCGCGATGTTCGTCGTCAGCTCACTGATCGTCGGGGCCACCGTCGACGAGGCCAGGTAGAAGCCGAGCAGGACACACACGACCGCATGCCCACCCTTCAGGCCTGACTTCTTGATCAGAAGGAAGACGATGATCGCCAGCAGCACTACCGCCGAAATCGAGAGTGCCACGGCGGCTCACCTCCAAAGAACCCAGGGACATGGGGGCGGACGGGACGGAACGATGGGGGCAGATAAATCCGTACAGCAGCCAGCAGGTTGATACCCACTATGCGCTAGTGATCATAACTATCCGTACGTGCGCATTGATCGGCGCACGGCCGCACAAGGGGGCGCATGGCCAATATGGTCAGGGGATGACGACCGAGCCTGACTCCTTCCCCCGCCGGCACGCCCGTACCCAGCGCTTCACGCTCGGCGCGCCGCGCGCGTTCACCGTGTCGCCAGACGGTTCGCGTGTCGTGTTCCTCCGCTCGAGCTCGGGTACCGACCGGGCCAACTCGCTGTGGGTGCTGGACCTTGTGGACGGCGGGGAGCGCGTGGCGGCCGACCCGCGCGCCCTCCTCGGAGGTGCGACGGAGCACCTCTCGCCCGAGGAGCGGGCGCGGCGCGAGCGCAGTCGGGAGGGCGGGGGCGGCATCGTCGGCTACGCCACCGACACGGCCGCGGAGTTGGCGTGTTTCGCCTTGTCAGGAAAGCTTTTCGTGGCGGAGTTGCGAGCCGGCACGGCTCGTGAACTCCCTGCCCCCGGCCCGGTGATCGACCCGCGCCCCTCCCCCGACGGACAGCACATCGCGTACGTCGCGCGGGGCGCCCTGCGAGTGACCGGCGCCGACGGCGAGGGCGACCGGCCGTTGGCCGAACCGGAGCCCTCGGCGGACGCGACGCAGGTCACCTACGGTCTGGCGGAGTTCATCGCGGCCGAGGAGATGGGGCGTTCACGGGGCTTCTGGTGGTCGCCGGAGTCGGACCGGCTGCTGGTCGCGCGGGTGGACGACACACCGGTGCGGCGCTGGTGGATCTCCGACCCGGCCCACCCGGAGCGTGATCCACAACACGTGCCGTACCCGGCGGCGGGCACGGACAACGCGGACGTACGGCTGTTCCTGATCGGCCTGGACGGAGTACGCACCGAGGTCGTCTGGGACTCGGCGCACTATCCATATCTGGCGCATGTGCACTGGTCAGCGGCGGGTGCTCCACTACTGCTCGTACAAGCGCGCGACCAGCGCAGTCAGCTGTTCCTGGCGGTGGATCCGGCGACCGGGCGGACCCGTATGGTGCACGCGGACGAAGATCCAATTTGGCTTGATCTTTTCCCCGGGGTGCCGTGCTGGAGCCCCTCCGGGCATCTGGTCCGCATCGCGGACGAGGGCGGCGCCCGGGTCCTCGCGGTCGGCGAACGCCCGCTGACCGGGGCCCAGTTGCAGGTCCGCGCGGTGCTGGACGTCTCCGCGCACGACGTCCTGGTCTCGGCGTCGGCGGGCGAGGAGGCCGAGTCCCCGGAGACCGGGGAGGTGCACGTGTACCGGGTGAACGAGCTCGGGATGGAGCGTGTGTCACAGGAGCCCGGCGTGCACTCGGCGGTGCGCGCCGGGGGCGTGACCGTGCTGGTGTCCGCCACCCTCGACCGGCCGGGCGCCCGGGCGCGCGTACTGCGGGACGGGAAGGAGACGGCGACTGTCACCTCGTACGCCGAAGATCCTGGTATGTCCCCGCGCGTGACACTTACCGAGGGGGGCGCACGCCGAATCCCGTGCGCCGTGCTTATGCCTACGGACTACCCCGACGACACTCCCCTCCCGGTCCTCCTCGATCCCTACGGCGGCCCGCACGGGCCGCGGGTGGTCGCCGCGCACAACGCGCATCTCACCTCCCAGTGGTTCGCCGACCAGGGTTTCGCGGTGGTCGTCGCCGACGGCCGGGGCACCCCCGGTCGCTCCCCCGCCTGGGAGAAGGCGATCCACCACGACTTCACGGTCTCCCTGGACGACCAGGTCGAGGCCCTCCAGGACCTCGCGAAGTCATACCCCCTCGACCTGTCCCGGGTGGCGATCCGCGGCTGGTCGTACGGCGGTTGGCTGGCGGGCCTCGCGGTGCTGCGCCGCCCGGACGTCTTCCACGCGGGCATCGCGGGCGCCCCGGTCACGGACTGGCGGCTGTACGACACCCACTACACGGAGCGGTACCTGGGTGACCCGGCCGCGCACCCGGAGTCGTACACGAGGAGTTCGCTCGTCACCGACGAGGGCCTGTCCTCGCCCGCCGAGCCGCACCGCCCGCTGATGATCGTGCACGGCACGGCCGACGACAACGTGGTCTTCGCCCACGCCCTGCGCCTGTCCTCCGCCCTCCTCGCCGCCGGACGCCCGCACGAGGTGCTGCCCCTGTCCGGGGTGACCCACATGACCCCCCAGGAACAGGTCGCGGAGAACTTGTTGCTGCTTCAGGTGGACTTTCTCCGGCGGGCGCTGAGGCCGGGCGCTTACTCGCCTTCGTCGGCGGCCGGCGATCACCCGTAGAGCGAGCGGGCTCCCGGGCTGTCGCCCTTGAAGCGCTGGCCCGCGGCGATCTCTTCGCCCACCACCGACCAGACGGTCTCGTCGTCCTGGAAGGGGAGGGGGTCGACGCTGCTCGTCTCCTCACGGATGCGTTCGACCTCGCCGTCCAGGCGCTCGAAGTCGGCCTCCTCCTCGTCCTCGCCGCCACTGAAGGTGAACTCCTCGAGCAGGCGCTGGAGCCGGAGGGTGACCTGGACGAGGGAGGAGACGTCCGCGTGGAGTTCGGTCACGGTCTCCTCGTCGGGGTCGAAGGCGTGCACCGTGCCGGATACGGGGTCGAGGGCGAGGTGCGCGTTGAGCAGCCAGCCGATGACGGGCCAGTCACCCGCGCCCTCCGCGGCGTCCTCGAAGTCCTCGATGGAGACGACGTCCTGGACGAGGGGCAGCAGGCCGTCGTCCTCGTCGGGCCGGCGCAGCAGGAGCGTCCCCGTGGGGACGCCGACGGTCCGCAGGAGGCGGGCGCCCTCGGTGTCCGCGGCGGCGGGCGGAAAGGCGGTGGCGGGCACGGTCGCGACCCGGTCCTCGCCGAAGATGTCGACGAGCTCGCTGCGGGTGACGTCGAAAAGCACTTCCGGAACTCCGAACTCGGTGGCGGCACGCGGCGTGGGATTCTTTGCCGACCCGCCCTCTACGGAACGAACTTGTTGTCGGAGGGCGAGAGATTCATCACCGTATCAGTGCGTCCGCCGTCGACACCGTGCTGGTCCCACTGGTCGTGCAGCCACTTGACGTAGGCGCGGTGCTCCCGGTCCTTCTTGTACTTGCTGAGGTCTTCGCCGCCCGGCCCCTTTTCCGACTGGTCGTATTTCGAGCTGTGCGTGACCTCGAGATTGTCGGGGAATTCCCTCGCGAGATACTTGTCGCACTTGGGATTCTTCTGGCAGGGCTCACGTTCCGTGTAGAGCTCGCCGACGTTGCCCTCGTTCCCCTTCTTTATCAGCGGGTGTCCGATGGAACGTTCGGAGTGTGCCTCACCGCTGGCGCCGACCAGGATGAACCGGTTCCCCTTGCCGTCGTCGTGCAGCGCTGAGGCATAGTTGCCGCCGGGAATGTAGGAGTCGGGGCGTTCGGTGCGGTTGGCGTAGCGGCCGAGCTGGGAGGCGCGGGCCAGCTCGGTGGAGCCGGGCGCGACCTTGGTGGAGTTGACCGTGCTGCCGTTGTTCGGCTTGTTCTTGCGCTGCTTGTCCCCCTTGTTGTTCCACGGGTACCAGGCCTTGTCGCCGAGTACGTCGTTCACTCCGGAGGAGTCGTTGTGGCGGACGGGACTGGTGGTCCCGTCGTGGTGCAACTGGCGTATCGAACCGTCGTCGCTGAGAAGGTACATGGGCGTGTCGCCCTCACGCTTGACCTTCTTGACGTCGACCTTGTCGGCCTCGTCGCCGATGTCGTGGTCCTTGCGCTTCTGATGCCGGGAGGCGGCCTTCACACGTTCCGGGATGGTGTGGGTGACGTGGTCGGTCGCCTTCTTGGCTGCCTTCTCCATGCCGTCGATGGCGCCCTCGAGAATGCTGTCGAAGGCCTGGGTGAAACTGTCCTTGCCCTTGGTCTTTCCGAAGGAGTTCTTCGATTTGCCGAGGTGGATCCCGGACTGGCTGCCCATTTCGCTGCCGTGGCCGGAGACCTTGCCGGCGCCGTCCTCGAACTCGACGTGGTCGATGACCGTCTTCTTGCCCCCGCCGCCGGAGCCGCCGTCGTCTCCCGCGGAGGCCAGCTTCATGCCGCCCGGGTTGTCCCCGGGGTTGAAGGCTCCCTCGGCGAGGTCGAGGACCATGTCCGAGACGAGTTCCTGGAGTTTGCCGGTGACGGGTTCGGTGACCTTCGCGACGAGGGCGTCGACGATCTGGTCGACCGCCTCGTCGATGAGCCGCTTCACGATGGTGCGCATCAGCGCGATCTCACCGGCGGCGACCGCCGCGGAGATGCCCAGGGTCACGGGGGCGGCGGCGAGTTCGGCGACGATGGTGCCGGCGAGTACAGCGAGTTCGACGCCCGCCTTGACCTTCATACCGCGGATGATCTGGCCGACACCGTCGCAGGCGTCCGCGAACAGCCGTGCCACCTCGGGGATCTTCTCCAGGTGACCGGTCTTCACGTGCGACCAGTGCTTCTGCATGGACTCCACGGCCCAGCCCTCGGAGGAGCCGAGGATGCGGGTCACGGCCTTGTCCGCGTCGCCACCGTGGCCCTCGAACTTCTCGGCGAAGTCCCGCATGGACGTCGCCATCTCGAAGTAGTCGTCCTCGTCGACGTTGGGCCAGTTGACCCCGATGAGGTCGAGTGCCTCGTCGATGATGCTCGGCAGTACCAGCCCCATGGTTGCGTGCTCCGTCCCCCGTCACCTACTGCGTCTCCTGACTCAGGCTAACGGGGCAGGTTGTCAGGTGCACAAGGCAAACCGGGCGCCTCGCGGTTCTGTGACAAGAGCTCCATCTGACGGTGACGGCGATGGAGTTGACCGGGCTCGCACAGGCACGCGGGCTGCGGCGAACGCGGCTGTCAGGCGCATCGGCGGGGGCTGTCCGGCGCGGCCCCCGTGGACGGCGCCGTCCGGGTGTCCACCGTGCACCGCGTGGCAGCGGTCAGCGCCCCCGCATCCGTACGAGCGCCTCGTCCGTCCCCACCACCAGGTCCCCGCCCGCTGTGAAGGCGAGGGCGTGGGCCTGGCTGCCGGGGTGGAAGGTGCGCAGCCGGTCGTCGTCCAGGGCTCGGTGTTCGACGAGGCCGTCGGCCCAGGCGATCGCGAGGACGAGCCCGGCGTCGGCCGTCGCCACCGCCACCGCGTTGACGGCGCAGTTGCGGGCGGCCACCGGCTCCGGCATGGGGTCGGTGTGCGGGGCCCACGCGCGTACGGTGCCGTCGGCGCCGCCCGTGTACAGCAGGAGGACGGTGTCACCCTCCGCGGAGACAGGCAGGGCGGCCCCGGCGACCGCGGTGACGCGCCCTCGGTGCAGAGGGGCGGTACGCGGCTCGGCGCCGACGCTCAGCACGTGCACTGTTCCGGCGGCGTCACCGAGGACGACACGGTCACCGGCGCCGGTCAGCGCGGTGACCGTCTCCTGCTGACGCCGCGTGTACTTCCGTACCGCTTCGAGGAGTTGCTCCTGCGCGGAGGGGCCGTCGTCGAGGAGGGCGGCGAGGCCCTTGGGCTTCGCGGACTCGGTGGCGCGCTGGGTGTGCAGCAGGCCGTGTTCGTCGAGGACGGTGACGGTGCCGTCGCCGTGCTCGGCGGTGGCGCGGACGCCGGGTGCGGAGTGCGGGAGGCGTCCGGCGGAGCCGGCGCTCTCCGCGTCGAGGACGCGCACGGTGCCCTGGTGGTCGGCGACGACGAGTTGCCCGGCCAGGGGGCCGGTACCGGCCGCCAGGGAGCGGACCGGGCCGGGCCACGGCGGGGTGACGTCGCCGCGCACCCGGTGCCAGACGACGGTCCAGGAGGCGTCTTGGGCAACGGAGTTGAGGGCGGCGGGCAGTCGCGGATCACCGGCGTCGCCGAGGGCGGCGAGGAGGACCAGGGCGCGTTCGGCGGCCGGCTGCTCGCGGGTCAGCGAGGCGCCGGCCCGCAGCCAGGCGGCGCGCAGTCCGCCGTGGCTCTCCTCGGAGCGTTCGTACGCGATGGTCACGCTCCAGGGGTCGGCGGCGCAGACCGAGGCGGGATCGTCCAGGTCGAACGGTTCCTCCGGCTCCGGGTCCTGCCCCGCGAGTCCGGCCGGGCCGACGGGGTGGGCTGCCTCCCAGGACGCGCGGAGGGTCTGGTCGGTCCACTGGGGCTCGTCCAGGTCCATGCGGGCGCAGGGTCCGGCGGTGAGCGCCTGCGCCCATTGCGTACCGGAGCGGGCCTCGACAAGTACCCTCACGTGCGCCAACGAGGCCATGTCCAGGGCGAGTTCGACGAGAGGGGCGGGCTGCTCGGCGGAGTGCAGTTCGGGCAGCGCGATGACGGTGCGGCGCCGGTCGGCGGCAAGCGCGGCCAGCAGGTCGCCCGGGGAGCGGGCGGCGATCGACAGCTGTTCGGCGAGCATCCAGGCGGCCGTGGTCGCGGTCTGGCCGGGCAGCGGTACGAAGCCGTGGATGCGCCGTTCGCTGACGGTGCCGGGCCGGGTGCCGTGGCCGATCAACCAGGCGAGGAGCCGCGACTTGCCGCTGCCCTCGGCGCCGGTGATCACGGCGAGGCCGGGGGCGCGGGGGTCGCCGAGCCAGGAGAGCAGGGCGGCGGCCGCGGGCTCCCGCCCGGAAGCGGGACGGGACCAGCGCGGGGCGGGATCGGCGGTCACGCACCCGCCTCCCTTCCCGCGGCACCCGCGCGACGAGTCACTGCCGGGCCTGCTGCGCGGCGTGCGTGATGAGTTCCTTGAGGCCTTCCTCGCGGGACTCCGCGGTGTCGCCGTAGTCGAAGCTGTGCGTGAACTCGGCGTGCGGCAGGACGGCCTGGAGCCAGGCGGAGCAGTAGTGGCCCGGCATCATGCACGGTTCCAGTTCGCAGTAGACGCGGCGGACCTGCTCGGGCTCCACCCCGGTGGAGGAGAGCTGCTGCCACAGCTGCTCCTCGGGGTGCAGGCGGCCGGGACCGGCCTGGGCGGTGACGATCTGCTTCGCACCGTCCTTGCCGACGTACTCGAAGGCCGACGAGAAGGGGAAGTTGAGGGTGTGGCGGACGTCATCGAGCACCCGCGACCACCAGTTCTCCCGGTCGGCGACGGCCTCCGGGTCGATCTGCCGGATCTCCTGGACGAGCGCGGCGAACACCTCGGCGGCGGACTGGAGTCCGTCGGAGGCGGCGATCACCGGGAGGGCGCGGTCCAGGGCGGCGGCGCAGTGCGTGAAGGCGGCAACGTCCGAGTTGACGAACAGGGCGGCTTCGCCGCGACCGAGGAAGAGGGCCTGTACGGAGCCGTCGGTGCGGACACACAGGTGCGCCAGCCGGTCGGTGCCGATGCGCACCCACTCCGCCCAGTCGCCCTGCAAAGCGATGCCGCGGTGGCCGGTGTACATCCCGAGGGTGGGCCCGTCGGTGTCGTCCGCCGCGATGAAGTACGGGCCGACGTGCAGCGGCACACCGACCTGCGCGAGGTGGGTGCGGGCCGAGGCCGGCACGGTCGCGTACGAGGCAGGCACGCTGATGGGGCGCAGCCCCTGGGGGCCGAACTGTGCGACGGCGGGGTCCGAGGGGAGCTCGGGCATCACAGACCTCTCACGGTGGCGGAACTGACCGCCTCCACCCTATGCGCAGGCCGGGCGGGGCCCGGTGCTGTGACGAATCCGGGACGAGGCCGGGACGGGATCGCCCCCTCGTGGGGCCCCGCCGCAGACCACTGCGCCAAGACCTGCCGCTGTACCGACCGTGGCAGGACGCCCGATCCCGATGTCGACGCCCTTGACGCGAGAGCCGCGCGCCGGTCCGGGCGCGAAAAAACGGGCCGGGAGACATGGCGCTCCCGGCCCGTTTACGGCACCCGCACGGCCGTACGCTGCTCAGCCTGACGCGTCCGTATATCGAGATCGGGTCGGTGAAGTTGCCTGCGTGTTAACGCGGTTAGTGGCCATTTGTGCGGTTATTCCCGCCCTTCGGCACGATCATCCGATGCCGCGTCCCTGGCCTCCTCCGGCGGCACCACCTGTTTCTCCTCCGCGAAGTGGCAGGCCGAGTCGTGGGCGGCGGGGCCGGGCAGGAACCGGAACTCGGCGGGCACCGCGAGTGCGGGCACCTCCAGGGCGCACCGCTCCCGCGCCTTCCAGCAGCGGGTGCGGAAGCGGCAGCCGGAGGGGATGTTCGTCGGGGACGGCACGTCGCCCGCCAGGATGATCCGCTCGCGGTGTTCACGGGCCTCCGGGTCCGGGACGGGTACGGCGGACAGCAGCGCCTGCGTGTAGGGGTGGGTGGGGTGGTCGTAGATCTCGGCGTCCCTGCCGGTCTCCACGATCCGCCCGAGGTACATCACCCCGACCCGGTCGGAGATGTGCCGGACGATCGACAGGTCGTGCGCGATGAAGACGTAGGACAGCTCGAACTCGTCCTGGAGGCCGGCCATCAGGTTGATGACCTGGGCCTGCACCGACACGTCGAGCGCGGACACCGGCTCGTCCGCGACGATGACCTCGGGGCGCAGGGCCAACCCCCGTGCGATGCCGATGCGTTGGCGCTGTCCGCCGGAGAACTGGTGGGGATAGCGGTTGATGTACTCCGGGTTGAGGCCGACGACGTCCAGGAGGTCCTGCACCTTGCGGCGCCGGTCGCCCTTCGGGGCCACCTCGGGGTGGATGTCGTACGGCTCCCCGATGATGTCGCCGACCGTCATCCTCGGGTTGAGCGAGGTGTACGGGTCCTGGAACACCATCTGGATGTTGCGCCGGACCGCCTTCAGGGCCTTCCCGGACAGCGTGCCGATGTCCTCGCCCCGGTAGCGGATCTCCCCCGCCGTCGGCCGTTCCAGGCTGACCAGCATCCTGGCGACCGTCGACTTGCCGCAGCCGGACTCGCCCACGATGCCCAGCGTCTCGCCCCGGTTCAGGGTGAAGTCGACGCCGTCGACGGCCTTGACCGCGCCGACCTGCTTCTTGAACAGGATGCCCCGGGTGAGCGGGTAGTGCTTGACCAGTCCGCTGACCTCCAGGATCGGCTCAGGTGTCGCGGCCATCCAGGCACTCCCTCCAGAAGTGGCAGGCGCTGCCCCGGCCCTCGGACACCTCGTAGAGCGGGGGCACGTCGGTGCGGCACACGTCCTGGGCCATCGGGCAGCGCGGGTTGAAGGCGCAACCGGGCGGGATGTGCATGAGGTTGGGCGGCAGGCCCTTGATGGCGTAGAGCTCGTGGCCCTTCTGGTCCAGGCGCGGGATGGAGTCCAGCAGGCCCCGGGTGTACGGGTGGGCGGGCGCCTTGTAGATGTCGTGGACCGGGGCCGACTCGATGATCCGGCCCGCGTACATGACGGCGATCCGGTCGGCGACGTCGGCGACCACACCGAGGTCGTGGGTGATCAGGATGAGGCCCATGTCGTACTCGCGCTGCAACTCCGCGAGCAGGTCCATGACCTGGGCCTGGACGGTGACGTCGAGGGCGGTGGTGGGTTCGTCGGCGATGATCAGCGCGGGCTGGAGCGCGAGCGCCATCGCGATCATGATGCGCTGACGCATACCGCCGGAGAACTGGTGCGGGTACTGCTTCACCCGCTCCTTGGCGCCGGGGATGCGGACGTGGTCCATCAGCTCGACCGCCCTGGCCCGCGCGTCCTTGCGCGACATGCCCCGGTGGACCACGAACATCTCGCCGAGCTGGTCGCCGACGGAGAGCACGGGGTTCAGCGACGACAGCGCGTCCTGGAAGATCATCGCCATCTCCTCGCCGCGGATCCTCCGCCGTGCCTCCTCCTTCAGCTTCAGCAGGTCCCGGCCCTGGAAGAAGACCTCGCCGCCGGTGATCCGCCCCGGCGGGATGTCGAGGATGCCCATGACGGTCTGCGCGGTCACCGACTTGCCGGAGCCGGACTCTCCGAGCACGGCGAGCGTCTCGCCGGCGTCCACGCCGTAGTCGACGCCGTTGACGGCCTTGGCGACGCCGTCCCTGGTCCGGAACTCCACGTGCAGATCACGCACTTCGAGCAGCATCGCGGCACCTCACCTCAGCTTCGGGTCGAGGGCGTCGCGCACCGCGTCGCCGAGCATGATGAACGCGAGCACGGTGAGCGCGAGCGCCCCGGCGGGCCAGAGCAGCATGTGCGGGGCCTGGCGGATGTAGGCGGACGCCGCGGAGATGTCGATCCCCCAGCTGACCGTCGGCGGCTTCAGCCCCACGCCGAGGTACGACAGGGTCGCCTCCAGCGCGATGTAGGTGCCGAGTGCGATGGTCGCCACGACGATCACCGGCGCGATGGCGTTGGGCATGATGTGCCGCAGCAGGATCCGGGAGTTGGAGGCGCCCAGCGCCCGTGCGGCCTGGACGTAGTCGTGCTGTCTGGCGGTGATGACGGAGCCGCGGGCGATCCGGGAGACCTGCGGCCAGCCCAGCAGCACCATGAACCCGATGACCGGCCAGACGGTGTTGCTGGTCACCACGGAGAGCAGGACCAGACCGCCGAGGACGACGGGGATCGCGAAGAAGACGTCGGTGATCCGGGACAGGAACGAGTCCGGGAGCCCGCCGAAGAACCCGGCGAGCCCACCGAGGACCGAGCCGAGGATCCCCACGCCGAGCGACGCGCAGACGCCGACCGTGACGGAGGTCCGGGCGCCGTAGACGGTGCGGGTGTAGACGTTGCAGCCCTGGCCGTCGTAGCCGAACGGCGCGCCCGGCTGGGAGCCCTCCTGGGCCTTGGCGAGGTCGCACTTGAGCGGGCTGCCGGAGGCGATCAGCGACGGCCAGATCGAGATGACGACGAGGAAGACGATCACCAGGCCGGAGATGATGAAGACCGGGTTGCGGCGCAGGTCACGCCAGGCGTCGGACCAGAGGCTGCGGGGCTTGCCGGACGAACCCGGGCCGTCCGGTCCGTCCGGGTCACGTCCGTCGGTGTCGTCCGACCTGTCCTCCTCCAGCGTCTCGCCCTCGCTCGTGGCGAGGTCCATCGCCCCGCCCATTCCGGTCGCGGCGATCGCGCCGTCCTCCGCGGCGCGGCCCCCGCCCGACCCGTACGGCTCCTGCGGCATCGGCTCAGGCATAGCGGATCCTCGGGTCGAGGACGGCGTACAGAAGGTCGACGATCAGGTTGGCGACCAGGAACACCAGGACGAGCACCGTCACGAAGCCGACGACGGTCTGGGTGTTCTGGCGCAGGATCCCCTGGTAGAGCTGGTAGCCCACGCCGTGGATGTTGAAGATCCGCTCGGTGACGATCGCGCCGCCCATCAGGGCGCCGATGTCGGCGCCGATGAAGGTGACCACGGGGATCAGGGAGTTGCGCAGCAGGTGCCGGGTGATGACGCGCCGCCTCGGCAGTCCCTTGGCGACGGCCGTACGGACGTAGTCGGACCGCTTGTTCTCCGCGATGGACGTGCGGGTCAGGCGGGTCACGTAGGCGAGCGACACGGAGGCCAGGACCAGCCCCGGCACGACCAGCTCGCCGAACGTGGCCTCGGTCGACACCGACGGTTTGATCCAGCCCCACTCGACGCCGAGCAGCAGCTGGAGCAGCAGACCGGTGACGAAGGTGGGGATGGAGATAACCACGAGGGTCAGCAGCAGGACCGAGGTGTCGACGGGCCGGCCGCGCCGCAGGCCGGTGACGACACCCAGGGTGATGCCGATGACGACCTCGAAGAGGATCGCCACGACCGTCAGCCGGATGGTGACCGGGAAGGCCGTCGCCATCAGCTCGGTCACCTCCTGGCCGTTGAACGCGGTGCCGAAGTCGCCGGTGAAGACGTTGCCCATGTAGGTCAGGTATTGCTGCCAGACCGGCTTGTCGAGGCCGAACTCCTTCTTCAGCTGGGCCGCCGTCGCCGGGTCGCACTGCCTCTCCCCGCACAGGCCCGCGACGGGGTCGCCCATCACGTTCACCATGAGGAAGATCAGCAGGGTGGCCCCGATGAACACCGGGACCATCTGGAGCAGACGCCGGACGACGTACCGTCCCATGGCCTGTTCAGCTGACCTTGATCTCGTTGTAGACGGGGACGCTGAAGGGGTTGAGCTTCACCTCGGACAGCCGCTCCGAGTAGCCGGCGCTGCCGTTCTGGTACCAGAGCGGGATGGCGGCCATGTTGTCCCGGACGACCGCCTCGGCCTTCTGGAAGGTCTGGACGGCCTTGGCGGTGTCGCTCTCGGCGTTGGCCTGGTCGACGAGGTTGTCGAAGTCCTTGTTGGACCACTTGCCGTCGTTGGAGGAGGCGTTGGTGTAGTAGAGCGGCTGGAGGAAGTTCTGGATGAGGGGGTAGTCCATCTGCCACCCGGCCCGGAACGGCCCGCTCATCTTCTTGTCGGTGATCTGGCTGCGGAAGTCGGCGAAGGTGCCGACCGGGTTGCCGACGCAGGCCTTGTCGTTGTCGAGCGCGTTGTTGATGGAGTTGCAGACGGCGTCGACCCACTCCTTGTGGGAGCCGGTGTCCGCGTTGTACGTGATCTTGACCTGGCCGCCCGGGAGCCCGCCGCCCTCCTGGACCATCTTCTTGGCTTCGGCCGGGTTGTACACGCAGGCGTTTCCGCACAGGCCGCTCTGGTATCCGCCGTCCGTGCCGAGGACCGGGGAGGTCCAGTCGGTGGCGGGGGTGCGGGTCTTCTGGAAGATCGTTTCCGTGATCTGCTTCCGGTCGATCGCCATGGACAGGCCCGTACGGACCTTGACGGACCCGCTCTTGTTCCAGTCGCTGTCGTAGAACGGGAAGGCGAGCGTCTGGATGATGCCGGCGGGGGAGTTGATGTACCGGCCCTGGAGGTCGCTCTTGGCGTTCTTGAGCTGGGAGGCGGGGACGTCGTCGACCAGGTCGAGGTTGCCGGCCATCAGGTCGGTGTAGGCGGTGTTGTTGTCGGTGTAGACCTTCAGGTCGACGCCGCCGTTCTGCGCCTTGTCCTCGCCGGGGTAGTCGTTCCACTTGCGCAGGGACATCTGGGAGCCCTTGGCGTACGAGTCGACGGTGTACGGGCCGTTGCCGACCGGCTTCGCCACCCAGGCGTCGTGGTCGTCGAAGAAGGCCTGCGGGAGCGGGGCGAAGGCGGAGTATCCGAGGGTGTCCGGGAACGTCGAGAACTTCTGGTTCAGCTTGACGGTGAAGGTCTTGTCGTTGACGACCTTGAGACCGGAGAGGGTGTCGGCGGTCTGCTTGCTGCCGTCCTCCGGGTGGACCTTGTCGTAGCCGTCGATGTAGCTGAAGAAGTACGCGTTCCTCTGGTTGTTCTTCAGGCTGGCGCCGTAGTTCCAGGCGTCCACGAAGGACTTGGCGGTGACGGCCTCGCCGTTGCTGAACGTCCAGCCGTCCTTGATGGTGATGGTGTAGTTCTGCGAGTCCGAGGTGTCGATCTTCTGGGCGAGCATGTCCTCGGCGGCGCCGGTCGTCGGGTTGTACCTCTTGAGGCTCCGGAAGATCATGTCGAGGACCTTGCCGCCCTGCACCTCGTTGGTGTTGGCCGGCTCCAGAGGGTTCTGCGGATCGCCCCAGGAGGAACTGAGCACTCCGCCGCCGTCGCTGCTGGCGCTGCTGTCGCCGCCGCAGCCGGACGCCGCGAGGACTACCGCCGCCGCGCAGGCGGCCCATCTGGCGTGCGTGGCTCCACGCATGAAGTGCCTCCTCCTGAGTGCCCCGTGCAGCGGTGTGCGGCCGACGCCGGGATGCTGAACCGTTACCGGTCACTATCGGCACATCACGCACATATCGCATGCGAGCAAGGGCCGTATGGGTCACCGGCCGCACAGTCGTCCGACGCCCTCGCCCGTACGGGGGAACGAAAGTCCGCGGAACGTCGCCAGGCCTCCACCTGGGGCCCTTCACAGGTGTGGACCAATGACTGTCGCGTTCGCATCAACGGATTATTTCCGCAGGCCACACGGCCTTCACGCGCCGTTGACGCGTGTGGAGCGGCGCTGGTAGACACACTCATCAATCCCGTCGGCGACACCCGGTCCGGTCCGATCCAGCACTGCGAGAGCACTCCGACAGCACTCCGACAAGCCGTCCCTGTGCGAGCGATGACGCGAGGTCACGACCCATGAGCACACAAGTCCATGGCAGGGGGCTCTCGGGCCCGAGGAGATCACGGCCCCGCGTCGCCCGGCTCACGGCCGTCGTCGGTGCCGCCACCCTGACGTTATCGGCCGGGCTCGCGACCCCGCTCAACCCGGCGCCCCAGCAGGCCTCGGCCGCCGACAGCAAGAGCGTCCTGACCGTGGCGGTAGCCCAGAGCGTCGACTCGCTGAGCCCGTTCCTGGCGCAACGGCTGGTCAGCACCAGCATCCATCGGCTGATGTACGAGTACCTGACCAACTACGACCCCAAGGACAACCACGCCGTCCCCGGCCTGGCCACCAAGTGGGAGCCGTCCCCCGACAAGCTGACCTGGACCTACACCATCCGCTCGGACTCGAAGTGGTCGGACGGGCAGCAGGCCACCGCCCAGGACGCGGCCTGGACGTTCAACACGATGATGACCGACGACGGCGCCGCCACCACCAACGGCAGCTTCGTCTCCAACTTCAGGAAGGTCACCGCGCCCAGCCCGACGCGGCTGGTCATCGAGCTGAAGAAGCCGCAGGCCACCATGACCGCCCTCGACGTGCCGATCGTGCCGAAGCACGTCTGGGAGAAGGTGGACGACTTCTCGAAGTTCAACAACGACAAGAGCTTCCCCGTCGTCGGGAACGGGCCGTTCGTCCTCACCGGCTACAAGCCCGACAGCTACGTACGCCTCAAGCCGAACAAGACCTTCTGGCGGGGCGCTCCGAAGTTCGACGAGCTGGTCTTCCGCTACTACAAGGACCAGGACGCCGCCGTGGCCGCCCTGCGCAAGGGCGAGGTCTCCTTCGTCGCCGGGTCCCCGTCGCTGACCCCCGCCCAGGCGGCCTCCCTGAAGAACGAGAAGAACATCCGCGTCAACGACGCCCCCGGCCGTCGTTTCTACGCCCTCGCCACCAACCCGGGCGCGAAGGCGAAGAACGGCCGGAAGTTCGGCGACGGCGACCCCTCCCTGCTGGACGAGCGGGTCAGGCACGCCCTGTTCATGGCGGTCGACCGCGAGACCATCATCGACAAGGTGTTCCAGGGGCACGCCGTCGAGGGCGAGGGATACATCCCGCCGCGCTTCTCGCAGTACTTCTGGAAGCCCTCCGCGAGCCAGGAACTGGCCTACGACCCGGCGAAGGCGGCCCAGCTCCTCGACCAGGCGGGCTACAAGAAGAACGGCTCCGGCGAACGCCTCGGCAAGGACGGCAAGCCGATCACGTACCGCGTCCTGTGCCACGCCACCGATCCCAACGACAAGGCGGTCGGCCAGTACCTGGAGGAGTGGTGGGGCAAGCTCGGCATCGGGGTCACGCTCGACTGCCTGGACAACGTCACCGATCCCTGGCTCGCGGGCACCTACGACCTCGCCTTCGACGGCTGGTCCGTCAACCCCGACCCGGACTTCGTCCTGTCGATCCACACCTGCGCGGCCCTGCCCGCCACCCCGAAGGACACCGGCGCCACCGACAACTTCATCTGCGACAAGCGGTACGACGACCTGTACGCGCGTCAGCTCGCCGAGTACGACCCCGCCAAACGGGCCACTGTCGTCAAGCAGATGGAGTCACGGCTGTACGACCTGGGGTACATGAACGTCATGGCGTACCCGAACGCCGTCGAGGCGTACCGGACCGACCAGATCAAGTCGATCCGGACGATGCCGAGCGCGGCGGGCAACATCTACGGCCAGGACGGCTACTGGAGCTGGTGGTCGGCCGTCCCCGCGGCATCGGACGGCTCCTCCGACGACTCCGGCTCGACCGGCGCGCTCATCGGCGGCGTGGTGGCCGTCGTGGTCCTCGTGGGCGCCGGGGTGTTCTTCGTACTGCGCCGCCGGTCCACCGCCGACGACCGTGAGTAGCGTCCAGAGGGCCGCCGCTGAGGACCTCGCCTCACCGGCGGCACGTACCCCCCGGGCGCACACCACCACCGCGTACGTCCGCTACGGCGCCGGCAAGGTGGGCGGCGCCGCCGTCTCCCTGTTCGCCGTGCTGGTCACCGGGTTCTTCCTGTTCCGGCTGATCCCGGGCGACCCGGTCAAGACCATGACCGGCGGCCGCCCGGTGTCCGCGGAACAACTGGCCGCCTACCGCCGGGAGTTCGGCCTTGACCTGCCGCTGTGGCAGCAGTTCACCGACTACTGCGGCAAGGCGCTCACCGGCGACCTCGGCACCTCCTACCAGTTCCGCGCCCCCGTCGTCGACAAGATCGGCGAGGCGCTGCCGAACACGCTGCTGCTGACCGGTACGGCGTTCGTCCTGTACACCGCCCTCGGTATCGTCCTCGGCACCCGCGCGGCCTGGCGGCACGGCCGGCTCGGCGACCGGCTCAACACCGGTCTGGCTCTGACCCTCTATTCCGTTCCGTCCTTCTGGCTGGGCCTGCTGCTGATCATCGTGTTCTCGGTGGGCATCGGCCCGATCCCCGGGCTGTTTCCCACCGGCGGCATGGAGTCGGGCGGCGAGGAGGGATTCGCGTACGTGCTCGACGTGGCCCACCATCTGGTCCTCCCCGTTCTCACCCTGGTGGCGGTCGAGTATGGGCAGACGCTGCTGGTCACCCGCTCGGCGCTGCTCGACGAGATGGGCAGCGACTATCTGACCACCGCGCGCGCCAAGGGCCTGCGGGACGACCTGGTCCGGCGCCGGCACGCCGTGCCGAACGCCCTGCTGCCGACCGTGACGCTGGTCTTCGTCAACCTCGGCCGGACCGTCGCGGGGGTGATCCTCGTCGAGACCGTGTTCTCCTGGCCGGGCCTGGGCGGACTGTTCTACCAGGCACTGAGCGTGCCGGACCTGCCCCTGGTCCAGGGCCTGTTCCTCTTCTTCGCCGCGGCGGTGATCATCATGAACACGCTGGCCGACCTCGTCTACCCGCTGCTCGACCCACGGGTGGGCCGATGACGACCGACACCCCCGCCGACGCCCAGACCGGCAGCCCGTCCGGCAGCCCGTCCGGCAGTCCCGCACCGGTGCCCGGGGCCGGTCCCGGCCGCCTCGCCCGGCAGCGCCGCCGCCGCTCCGTCGTACGGTTCTGGACGCGCTACCGCACCCACCGCGCCGGGCTCGTGGGCCTGGTCGCGCTCGCCGTGTTCGCGCTGGCCGCCCTCACCGCGCCGCTCACCGTCGGCTCCGACGTGGCCGGGGTGAGCGAGGCTCCGGGTCAGCCCATGGAGAGCCCGAGCGGCGAGTTCTGGCTGGGCACCGACCGGTTCGGGCGCGATCTGCTGGGCCTGCTGGTGTGGGGGTCGCGGGTCTCGCTCCTGGTGGGGCTGCTGGCGGCGGTGCTGTCGGTGGCCATCGGCACGCTGGTGGGTGTGACGGCCGGGCACTTCAAGGGCGCGTACGCGACCGTGCTGATGCGGGTCACGGACTGGTTCCTGGTGATGCCGACGCTGGTGCTCGCGATCGCGCTCGCCACCGTGATGTCCCGCTCGCTGGGCACGGTGGTGCTGGCGATCGGGGTGACCTCGTGGCCGACCACCGCACGGCTGGTGCGGGCGCAGACGCTGGCGGTGGAGTCACGGCCGTACATCGAACGCGCGAAGGCGCTGGGCGGCGGGCACTGGCACGTCATGTCCCGGCATGTGCTGCCCAACGTGATGCCGCTGGTGCTGGCGCAGGCGACGCTGATGGTCTCCGCCGCGATCCTCGCCGAGGCGACGCTGGCCTTCCTCGGGCTCGGCGATCCGACGGTGGTGTCGTGGGGCGGGCTGCTCCAGGAGGCTCGGGAGGCGGGTGCGGTGAGTTCCGGGGACTGGTGGTACCTGGTGCCGCCCGGCATCGCGATCGCCGCGGTCGCGCTGTCGTTCACGCTGTGCGGACGTGCTGTCGAGTCGGTACTCAACCCCCGGCTGGGGGTGGACCGTTGACGCTGCTGGAGGTACGCGGCCTGGAGGTGACCTACCCGGGCGGGGCGGCCGCTGTGCGCGGGGTGGACCTGCGGCTGGCGGCGGGTCAGAAGCTCGGTGTGGCCGGCGAGTCGGGGTGCGGCAAGTCCACCCTGGCCCTCGCGCTGCTCCGGCTGCTGCCGGCCGGGACCCGGGTCGGCGGGCAGGTGCTGCTGGACGGCGAGGACGTGCTGACGATGCGGTGGGGGCAGGTGCGGGCGGTCCGCTGGGCGGGCGCCTCGATCGTCTTCCAGGGCGCGATGCACTCGCTGAACCCCGTGCACCGCGTCGGTGACCAGATCGCTGAGCCGATCCTGCTGCACCGCAGGGCCACCGCGGCGGCCGCGAGGAAGCAGGCCGGGGAGCTGTTGGAGCACGTGGGCCTGCCGGCGGCGCGGGCGTCGGCGTATCCGCACGAGCTGTCCGGCGGGCAGCGCCAGCGCGTCATGATCGCCATGGCGCTGGCCTGCGCACCACGCCTGATCATCGCCGACGAGCCGACCACCGCCCTGGACGTGATGATCCAGGCGCAGATCCTGCGGCTGATCGAACAGCTGGTCGCCGAGCAGGACCTGGGCCTGATCATGATCAGCCATGACCTGGCGGTCCTCGCCGACACCTGCGACCGACTCGCGGTGATGTACGCGGGCCGGGTGGTCGAGGAGGGCCCGGCCCGGAAGGTCCACGAGGACGCCCGGCACCCGTACGCGAAGGCCCTGTCGGCCGCCTTCCCCCGCATCGGCGACCCGGCCTCCCGCTTCGCCCCGCGCGGCCTGCCCGGCGACCCGCCCGACCCGGCCGCCCTGCCCCCCGGCTGCACGTTCCACCCCCGCTGTCCGGTCGCGCTGGACTCCTGCGCGGTGGACGACCAGGCGCTGCGGGAGGCGGACACCGATCGCAGCGCGGCCTGCGTGCATGTTCCGGCACCGGTACGGGGACCGGCCGCCACCGCCGAGGACGCGAGGAGCGGCACATGCCCCTCCGGCACTTGACCCCGCGTCACCAGGAACGACAGAGGACGGGGCCCGGCCCACGCGCCACCCGCGACCACGCACCGACATCGGCACGCGGACCCGCCGACGCCGTCGGGCGGCCCGCCCAGGACGCCAGGAGGGGCCCATGACGACCACCTCGGTGCCCCCGCCGGCAGACGGACCGGCCCTGTTGAGCGCGCGGGGGCTGCACGTCGCCTATCCCGGACGGCACGGTGGTCCGCCGGCCCGGGCCGTGGACGGCGTCGAACTCGACATCAGGGCCGGGGAGATCGTGGCCCTGGTCGGCGAGTCGGGCTGCGGCAAGACGACCCTGGCCCGGGCGCTGCTGGGCCTGGTGCGGCCCACGGAGGGACAGGTCGGCTTCGGCGGGCAGCCGCTGGAGTACTCCTCCCGGGCCCTGAAGGCGTACCGCAAACGCGTCCAGCTGGTCCTCCAGGATCCGACCGGATCACTGAACCCACGGCACACGGTGTACGACGCGGTGGCCGAGGGGCTGCGGATCCACGGGTACGCCGGTGACGAGCGGGCGGCGGTCGCCGAGGCCCTGTCCCGGGCGGGGCTCAGGCCCCCGGAGCGCTTCTTCCTGCGCTACCCGCACGAGCTGTCCGGCGGTCAGCGGCAACGCGTGGTGATCGCGGGCGCACTGGTCCT
This sequence comes from Streptomyces sp. NBC_00076, assembly GCF_045041235.1. Lineage (NCBI taxonomy): Bacteria > Bacillati > Actinomycetota > Actinomycetes > Kitasatosporales > Streptomycetaceae > Streptomyces > Streptomyces sp. NBC_00076. Next base: position 6,860,113 of record NZ_CP108242.1, on the reverse strand, counting down.
CGAACCCGAACTCCTCGTCGCCGACGAACCGGTGGCCTCCCTGGACGCCTCGGTGCGCGGCGAGATCCTCGCCCTCCTGCTGCGCCTGCGCGACGAACTGGGCCTGTCCGCACTGGTGGTGACCCACGACCTGGGCCTTGCGTGGAACATCGCCGACCGGGTCGCGGTGATGTACCTGGGCCGGATCGTGGAGACGGGGAACGTGGAGCAGGTCCTGACGGCACCGCAACACCCCTATACCCAGGCCCTGTTGTCGGTCCTCCCGGAGGCCCCCGGGGACCCCGTCGTCCTCACGGGCGAGCCTCCCGATCCGTCCCGCATCCCCGGAGGGTGCCGCTTCCACGCCCGCTGCCAGGTCCTGGCGAGCGGAGAGGCGGAGCGGGCGGGCGTCGCGGGGGCGTGCCGGGGCGAGGATCCCGGGGTGCTGGGCGGCGGTGGGGAGGCTCGGGTGGCGTGTCATTGGGCATCTTCACGGGCGCACCTTTCCCACACGGGAAGTCCGCAGGAATAACAAATTTGAGGAACAATTGAGGGTGCCATAATACCGAATCAGACATAGCCCACCATATCCATGGACGCCCGCACCCTTATGTTCCATTTATACAGCATGCTCCCCGGGGAACCGAGTACTCCACTCGGGCCGCCCTCCTGAACGTCTTTCGGTTTCATGCTTGCAATTCATTCCCCGAAGGGGCATTCTCTGACTCACTGAACCCGCAAGACCACCGGGGTAAAACCCGTAAGCGCAGGCTCAGTTGACACAGCAACGGGGGAGTAATTCGATGAGCGTGCATTTCCTTGCCCGCGGCCGTCAGGCCGCCTCCGCGATCGGCAGTCCGGCGACCGTGTCGCCCACGCCGACGCGCTGACAGGCTGACCCATTTTCGGCTCCCGTTTCTCGGTGAGCCATCCACTGGCGGCGGTCCGCGCAGCTCCATTCCACGCGTCCCGACGTATCCACACCTGCCGGCGTATCCACACCTGCCGCAATGCGCTGCGCTTTGCCATTGCGCCGCGCCATTCCGCACCTTTTCACGCGTCGGACCATTCACGCCTGAAATTTAACGAGGGAATTAACCTGACATGAATCGTATTCTCAGTACCGGGCTCGCGTCCACGATGCTGGTCGGCGGCCTGGTGGCCGCCGCATCTCCCGCCTCCGCCACAGCCCAGGGCTGTCCCGACGTGGGCCTCGTGGGCTACTCGATCAGCAACAAGTCCACCGTCTACAAGGCGACCAACCTCGCGAGCGACTGGTTCCTGGACAAGGACAAGCCCACCCTCGGCTACTCGTCGAACAAGACGGGCACCGTGAGCGCCAGCGGAACCGCGGGCGTCACGGCGGAGGTCGGCGCCATCTTCGCCAAGGCCAGCACCTCGTTCAGCGTGACGGTGGGCAAGACCTGGTCGAAGTCCCAGACCTGGTCGTACTCCGCCACGGCCGTGAACAAGGCGGGCAAGAGCAAGGTCCGGCTGATCATGACCCACGAGGCCAAGAAGTTCAAGGCACGCAAGTACGTCATCACCAACGGCTCGGGCGGCACCTGCCACACGACGTGGAAGTGGACCAAGTGGTTCACCGCCCCGGTGAAGAAGAACAACAACGTCTGGAAGCTCGAGTACAAGTAGAGCGACCGGCCGCGCTCAGGTCAGCCACGCCCCGCCGCCGAGCGGCGGGGCGAAGTGCTGCCGGAGGAGGCGTGATCCGCGGTCCTAGGCTGTCGGCCATGGACATGGTCTTCCGGCGTCTCCTCCTCCCCTCCGGTCTCTCTTCCGGCTCTGAGCCCCTGGTCCGCTTTCTGACCTGCGAGAGCTGGCCCTTCCACAGCGTCAGCGAGGTGGACCGGAAGACGGCGCGTCAGTGGATCGCAGACGGGCGTTTCGACAACGAGGAGAACCGGAGCTTCTGGATCGTCGCCGACGACGAGACCGTCGGCCTGGTCCGCCTGATGGACCTCACGGACGGCACACCCTTGTTCGATCTGCGGATCCGGGCCGAGCACCGCGGCCGCGGCATCGGCGTGCGGGCCGTGACCTGGCTGACGCGGTACCTGTTCGAGGAACTGCCGGACATACGCCGTATCGAGGGCACCACCCGGCAGGACAACAGCCCGATGCGGCGCGTCTTCCTGCGCTGCGGATACGCCAAGGAAGCGCACTACCGAGAGGCCTGGCCGGCCATGGACGGGACGATCCATGACACGGTCGGCTATGCGATCCTGCGGCGCGACTGGCTGAACGGGAAGGTGACAGTCCCCGAATGGGACGACGAGAGGTGAGCCCGCATCACGACGGCCGCCCGGCGTCCGAGGACGCGTCCCGGGCCACCAGCTCGGCCTCGAAACCGTCCGTGTTCGTGAGATAGCCGGCGTAGTGCTGCGGACCGCCCGCGTGGGGATAGCGGTCCGCGAACAGGGACGTCCAGCCGTGGGCCGGGGCCTCGGTCACCAGGGCGTCGACCTCGTCCGGGTCTCCCGCGTGGAACGCCAGGTGGTTGAGGCCGGGGCGCAGACGGTCGTGGCGGTCTCCGGTCAGCGCCGGTGACTGCTCCACGACGAGGTACGTCGGTCCCAGCCGCCAACTGCGGCCGTGTTCCCAGTCCTGGTACGGCTCGTAGCCGAGGCGGGTAAGGAGCCAGCCCCACTCGCGGGTCGCACGGGGCAGGTCGGGGACCCACAGTTCCACGTGGTGCAGCACGTCTCGTCCTTCGGAAAACGCTGGTTCCCGGCACCGAGGGCGGTGCCGGGAACCAGCGGGTGTGCGCGGACGTCAGGCCGCGTGGACGACGTCCTTCTCCTCGGCAAAGTGACACGCCGACTCGTGCGCGGCCGGGGAGTCCGCGCCCTTGAAGCGCTCGGGCACCGCCAGCAGCGGCTCCTCCTGGGCGCACTTGTCCTGGGCCTTCCAGCAGCGGGTACGGAAGCGGCAGCCGGAGGGCGGGTTGGCCGGGGACGGGACGTCACCGGTGAGGATGATCCGGTCACGACCCTCACGGGCCTCCGGGTCCGGAACCGGGACCGCCGACAGCAGCGCCTGGGTGTAAGGGTGCGTCGGGTGGTCGTAGATCTGCTCGTCACTGCCGATCTCGGCCATCCGACCGAGGTACATCACGCCGACTCGGTCGGAGATGTGCCGGACGATCGACAGGTCGTGCGCGATGAAGAGGTAGGACAGGTTGAACTCGTCCTGCAAGCGCTCCATCAGGTTGATGACCTGTGCCTGGACTGACACGTCCAGCGCCGACACCGGCTCGTCACAGATGATGATCTCCGGGTTGAGCGCCAGGCCGCGCGCGATGCCGATGCGTTGGCGCTGACCGCCGGAGAACTGGTGCGGGTACCGGTTGATGTACTCCGGGTTGAGGCCGACGACGTCCAGGAGTTCCTGCACCTTGCGGCGCCGGTCACCCTTCGGCGCCACCTCGGGGTGGATGTCGTACGGCTCCCCGATGATGTCGCCGACCGTCATCCGCGGGTTGAGCGAGGTGTACGGGTCCTGGAACACCATCTGGATGTTGCGCCGCACCGCCTTCAGCGCGCGCCCCGACAGCTTGGTGATGTCCTGGCCCTTGTAGAAGATCTCGCCGGCCGTGGCCCGCTCCAGGTTCATCAGGAGCTTCGCCACGGTGGACTTGCCGCAGCCGGACTCGCCCACGATGCCCAGGGTCTCGCCCTGGTGGAGGTCGAACGAGATGCCGTCGACGGCCCGGACCGCACCGACCTGCCGTTTGAAGATGATGCCCTGGGTGAGCGGGAAGTGTTTCACCAGGTTACGGACCTGGAGGATCGGCTCACCCTGCTCGACCGGCGCCTCGATGGCCGCGACGGCCTCCGACTCGGTGTGCGCAGCCACCACGTCCACGTCCGAGACGTTCGGCGTGGCCTCGGTCTGCTCGTCCTTCTTGCTGAGCTCAGCCATGGATCGTCTCCTTCCAGAAGTGGCACGCGGAGCCGCGGCCCACCAGTTCGGTGCCGTCCCGCTCGGTCACCGGAACCAGCGGCGGCACGTCGGTGCGACAGATGTCCTGCGCCTTGTTGCACCGGGGGTTGAAGGCGCAACCGGGCGGGATCTGCTGCAGGTTGGGCGGCAGCCCCTTGATCGCGTAGAGCTCGTGGCCCTTCTGGTCCAGACGCGGGATCGAGTCCAGCAGGCCGCGGGTGTACGGGTGCGCGGGGCGCTTGTACAGCTCGTGGATCGGGGCCGTCTCGACGATCCGGCCCGCATACATCACGGCTATCTTGTCGGCCACGTCGGCGACCACACCGAGGTCGTGCGTGATGAGAATCAGGCCCATGTTGAACTCGCGCTGCAACTCCGCGAGCAGGTCCATCACCTGGGCCTGAACGGTCACGTCGAGAGCCGTGGTCGGCTCGTCGGCGATGATCAGGTCCGGCTCCAGGGCGAGCGCCATGGCGATCATGATGCGCTGGCGCATACCCCCGGAGAACTGGTGGGGGTAGTCGCCGACGCGCTCCTTGGCGGCCGGGATACGCACCCGGTCCATCAGCTCGATGGCCTTCGCCTTGGCGTCCTTGCGGGACATCCCCTGGTGCGCCCGGAACATCTCGCCGAGCTGGTAGCCCACGGAGAGAACGGGATTGAGGGAGGACAGCGCGTCCTGGAAGATCATCGCCATCTTCGAGCCGCGCAGCTTGCGCCGCTCGCTCTCCGGCAGGCGCAGGATGTCCTGGCCCTGGAAGAAGATCTCGCCTTTGCTTATCTCTCCGGGCGGGCTGTCCAGGATGCCCATGATCGCCTGCGCGGTGACGGACTTGCCGGAGCCCGACTCACCGAGCACCGCGAGCGTCTCACCGGCGCTGACGCTGTAGTTGACGCCGTTGACCGCCTTGGTCACAGAGTCGCGGACCTTGAACTCGACGTGCAGGTCGCGGACTTCGAGAAGCGGGGCTGCCCCGTCCGGCCCGGTGTTCGAGGGGGCCATCTCCAGGCTGGTCATGCCATCACCTTCGTCTTGCTTGCTGAGGAGGGGTTCACGGCTGTGGTCACCGGAGCTTCGGGTCGAACGCGTCGCGCAGGCCGTTGCCCAGCAGGATGAAGCCCAGCGCGGTGATGACGATGGCGATGCTCGGGTAGGTCCACATGAAGTCCTTGACACCCATGAACCCGCGCCCGGCGGAGATCATGTTCCCCCACTCGGCCACCTCCGGGTCCACGCCGACACCCAGGTACGACAGCGAGGCCTCGGCCACGATCGCGATGCCGACGTTGCTGGTGCCGTACACCAGCACCGAGGTCATGGAGTTGGGCAGGATGTGTTTGCGGATGATCCTGCCCCGACTGGCGCCCAGCGCCTGCGCGGCGTGCACGAAGTCCATCTCGCGCACGGACAGGATCTGGCTGCGCAACAGGCGGGCGAAGGTGGCCCACTGGAAGATGCCCAGCGAAAGCACGACGGGCAGCACACCACGGCCCATCAGCAGGATGATGACGATGGCGCCGATCAGCAGCGGGAAGGCGAAGAAGATGTCCGCCGTGCGCATGATGACCGTGTCCACCCAGCGGCCGAAGTAGCCGGCCATGGCGCCCAGCAGGATGCCGATGGACAGCGCGACGAGGATCGAGGCGAGGCCGACGATCACGGCGATGCGGCTGCCGAAGATGAGACGGGAGAGCTGGTCGCGGCCCAGTGCGTCGGTGCCGAGCAGGTGAGCGCCGCCCGGGGACTGCAGGGTCGCGTTGAGGTCCTGCTGGAGTGGGTCGTGCGGTGCCAGCAGGGGCGCGAATATCGCGGTGAGGATGAGGAGGGCGATGATCGCCAGCCCGACCACGGCCAGCTTGTTGGCGAAGAAGCGGTGCCGGATGTCGGACCACTGGCTGACCTTGGCGATGGAGGGTTCGGCACCCTGTTTGCCTGCGGCGGGATCGGCCGCCGTCGGCCCTCCCGTGCCCGTGACGAGTTCGGTCATGGTGTGACTCCTAGGTGGGAACGACCCTGCGGGTCAGGCAAGTCGGATACGCGGGTCGAGGGCGGCGTACAGCAGGTCCACGACGAGGTTCAGCACGACGAAGACCGCCACACTGATCGTCACCACTCCCACGATGATGGGGTTGTTGTTCTGCTGGATCGCCTGGATCAGCGCTAGACCGATGCCGTTCCAGTTGAAGATCGTCTCCGTGATGATCGCGCCGCCGAGCAGCGTGCCGAAGGAGATACCCAGGTAGGTGACCACGGGAATGACCGAGTTGCGCAGGATGTGGCGGAAGAGAACCGTCCGGCGGGGAAGTCCCTTGGCCACCGCCGTCTTGACGTAGTCGGCGCGCAGGACTTCGAGCATGGTGCTGCGGGCGAGCTGGGCGACGAGGGCCGCGTCGATGATGGCCAGGGTCACGGCCGGCAGCACCATCGACTTGAAACTGTCGTCCGCGATCAGCGGGAACCAGTTCAGCTCCACCACGAAGAACCGCTGCAGGATCATGCCGAGCACGATCGATGGCACCCCGATGGCGAGAGTGGTGGCAAAGGTCGCCGACACGTCCCAGATCGAGTATCTACGCATCGCCGCGACCACACCGACGGAGACACCGATGATGACGTCGAGCACGATGGCGAACACCGCCAGCTTCGCCGTGTTCCCGAGCTTGGGTGCGAGGATCTCCGACACGGGCCGACTCTGGGTGTAGTCGGTGCCCAGATCCCCTGTCACGAGCTTGCCGACGTATGTGCCGTACTGCACGACCAGCGGCTTGTCGAGCCCGTACTGCTCGTGCAGCTGCTCGATCACGGCCGGATCGCGCGCCTTGTCACTGCCCGCGATCTGCCCGACCGGGTCGCCCGGGAGCACGAACAGGCAGGCGAACAGGATCAGCGTCGCGCCGAGCACGACGACGATCAACTGGCCCAGCCTGCGGACCACATACCTTCCCATGACTTGCCTCTCTGCATCGCTGCCGTTTCCTGCGCAGCTCCCTCACCCCAGGACGGGGGCTTTCGGGGTAGGGGTACGGAAGGGGTGGATCGCACCACTCCCGACGGTCGTCGAGGGCCGTGGCATCCGAGTCCAGCTCGGTCACCACGGCCCCCACTCACAGACGCCGCGATCGGCGGCGCCTGGTTACTTCAGGCTGACCTCGGCGAGGGTCGGGTCCTCGTGGAAGTCCATCTCGAGGTTGTCGTACTTCTTGGTGTTGGCGAGACGCAGCTGGGTGCGGTTCCACAGCGGGATCAGAGCCATGTCGTCCATGGCGACCTTCTCGGCCTGCTTGTAGAGCGCGTTGCGACCGGGCTGGTCCTTCGTGGCGCGGGCCTTGGCGACCAGGGCGTCGAAGGCCGGGTTGCTGTAGCGGCTGCGGTTGTCACCGGTGACCTTGCCAGAGTCGTCCTTGTTGATGGACGCGGTGTCGAGCAGCGGGAACAGGTAGTTGTCCGGCGTCGGGTAGTCCGCGCCCCAGGCGAAGCGGTACAGACCGCTCGCGCCCTGCTTCTGCTGGTCGGCGAGCAGTTCGGCGAAGGGCTTGCCCTCGGCCTTCACCTTCACACCGAGGACGTCCTCGAGCTGCTTCTGGACGGCCTGGATCCACTCCTCGTGGCCTGCGCCGGTGTTGTAGGCGAGCTGGATGGTCGTGCCCGGCTTCAGGCCGCCTTCCGCAGCGAGCTGCTTGGCCTTGGCCTTGTCCTGCTTGACACAGGAGGCGCACAGGTCCTTCGTGTAGACATCCTTGAAGACGGGCGGCAGGATCGTCGTCGACTTCGTCATCAGGCCCTGGAAGACGCCCTTGATGATGAGGTCGCGGTCGATCGCGTACGAGACCGCCTCACGCGCCTTCACGTTCTTCATCGGGCCGTTGTCCGTGATCGGCAGGAGGTAGTTCATGCCATTGGTGTCCTCCTGGATCCACTCGTCCTGCGGCTCGTACTTGGCCTTGGCCGTCGGCTGCTGCGGGGTGGGCATGCGGGCCCAGTCGTACTGGCCCGACTCGAAGCCCTGGTACTCCAGCGTCACACCGTTGTTGGAGTTGAGGATGTCGATCTGCACCTTGTCCAGGTGGGCCTTCGTCAGGCCGTAGTCGTCATTGCGGACGAGCGTGATCGACTTGTTGTGCTGCCACGAGCCCTGCATCTTGAAGGGCCCGTTGCCGATGGGCGTCGCGTTGTACGTCTTGTTCTTGCCGTCGCCCGCAACCTTGGGTACAGGACTGAAGACGGTGTGCGTGGTCTTGATGTCGAACTCGAAGTCCGGCGCGGAGAGCTTCACCTGAAGGGTGTTCTCGTCCGGGGCGCTGAGGCCGGACATGCTGTCCGACTTGCCGGCCTGGACATCGTCGAAGCCCGCGATGCCCGCCATGTGGTAGGCCACGTCGGAGGCGGCCTTCTTCTGGGCCACACGGTTCCAACCGCGAATGAACGCGGCGGCGTTCACCGGCTCGCCGTTGGTGAACTTGGTACCGGGCTTGATCTTGAAGGTCCAGGTCTTGCCGTCGGAGCTGACCGTCTTCGAGGTGGCCAGGGCCGGCACGACCTTGCCGTCGGGGGTCGGCTCGTACAGCCCGGTGAAGAGGTTGTCCGTGACCAGGATGCCCTCGGACTCCTGCGCGTTGTACGGGTCGATGGCCACCGGCTCGGTGATACCCATCCTGAAGGTGCCACCAGCCTTGGCGGAGCCCTTGCCGTCGCCACTGCCGCCGTCGTCACCGCCACCGCATGCAGTCGCGGCAAGGCCGATGACTATCGCCCCCGCGACCCACTTGGCGCTCTTGGCACCGCGCATGGGTTCCTCCTCATGAGTCCATTGGTTCACCACAAAGGGAGCACAAGACACACCACCGCCACAGCCCCGTCGCCGGTGCCGGAGATTGTCAGATGCCCCCGCGCTCGTGAGTCGGCGCAGTCTGCAGCGCGTGACCCGGATCCGAGCTCTACGCGCCTAACTATCTGCCATGCGCCATGACCGAACCACATCCCTAAGGTCTCGGTTCGATCACACCTACCGCATACTTCTTCCAAAATCCGGACAAACAGTTTGCCGAAAGATCCCTGCGAAACGGACTTGTTACACAAGTATCGGGCGCGAAGATCCGGATTCCGGACGCACGGGTGGGAAAAAACCACTTGACCTGACGGCGCGGGATCACCACTCATCCGAGTCCTGACAGGACCTCATGAAGCGCACGCAGATTCGAGCAACTTTAACGACGCGGGGTCGCGAGTTCGAGGGGCCGGAGAGCCGCCGGCGGATCGTAGGGAAAACCCTGCATCGACCGTGGCACCGCTCGGCACCTCGGCACTGCCGCTGGCACCGCCGCTGACACTTCGCCCCGACGTGACGGTCGCCTCACGCCCGAGCGCCTTGGTGATGTTGACGCTGCCGCCCGAGTAGCCCTTCTCGTAGCCCTCCACTTTGTGCGTCAGCACATGGTTCCGCTTCGTTTGACGAAGTCCGGTCAAGTTACGTCAAGTGACCACCGGTCACACAGTGACACGAGGGAAATCCGAGGCGCCCAAAACGAACAGCGCACTGGGGCAACTCACTGACCATGGAAGGAAGTTGGAGGATTTGTGTGCGATGTGCACTTTTGCGGCCGCGATCGCGTGGTGAGCGTCATGGGACAGGCACCGGCCTCGCGCGGGCGGTCCCCCCGGCAGCCCCGTACCATGGGGTGAGGCCGTGGCATGTTCAGCCCGGCAGGGCGCGCGTAACACAGATGTACGCGCAGCCGTCCTCACACTCCGGGAGTACGCCGCAATATGGCCACGCGCCACGACATCCGCAACGTCGCCATCGTCGCCCACGTCGACCACGGCAAGACGACCCTCGTCGACGCCATGCTGAAGCAGGCCGGTGCCTTCGCCGCGCACGCCGCCGAATCGCTCGACGACCGCATGATGGACTCGAACGACCTGGAGCGTGAGAAGGGCATCACGATCCTGGCCAAGAACACGGCCGTCAAGTACCACCGGAAGGATGGCGGCGACGTCATCACCATCAACATCATCGACACCCCCGGCCACGCCGACTTCGGCGGCGAGGTCGAGCGTGGTCTGTCGATGGTGGACGCGGTGGTCCTGCTCGTCGACGCGTCCGAGGGCCCGCTGCCCCAGACCCGTTTCGTGCTGCGCAAGGCGCTGCAGGCCCGTCTGCCCGTCATCCTGTGCATCAACAAGACGGACCGGCCCGACTCGCGCATCGACGAGGTCGTCAACGAGGCCTACGACCTCTTCCTCGACCTCGACGCCGACGAGGACCAGATCGAGTTCCCCATCGTCTACGCCTGCGCGCGTGACGGTGTGGCCTCGCTGACCAAGCCGGAGGACGGCACCGTCCCGGCCGACAGCGACAGCCTGGAGCCGTTCTTCTCCACGATCCTGTCGCACGTCCCGGCTCCGGAGTACGACGAGGCCGCCCCGCTCCAGGCGCACGTCACGAACCTGGACGCCGACAACTTCCTCGGCCGTATCGCGCTGCTCCGCGTCGAGCAGGGCGAGCTGCGCAAGGGCCAGACCGTCACGTGGATCAAGCGCGACGGCACGATGTCCAGCGTGCGCATCACCGAGCTGCTGATGACCGAGGCGCTCACCCGCAAGCCCGCCGAGAAGGCCGGCCCCGGTGACATCTGTGCCGTGGCCGGTATCCCGGACATCATGATCGGCGAGACCCTCGCCGACCCCGAGAACCCGATCCCGCTCCCGTTGATCACGGTCGACGAGCCCGCGATCTCGATGACCATCGGTACCAACACCTCGCCGCTGGTCGGTCGGGGCGGCACCGGCAAGGGCGCCTCCGCGAAGGCCGCGGTCAAGGACCGCAAGGTCACCGCCCGCCAGGTCAAGGACCGTCTGGACCGCGAGCTGATCGGTAACGTCTCGCTCCGGGTGCTCGACACCGAGCGGCCGGACGCGTGGGAGGTCCAGGGCCGTGGTGAGCTGGCGCTCGCCATCCTGGTCGAGCAGATGCGCCGCGAGGGCTTCGAGCTGACCATCGGCAAGCCCCAGGTGGTCACCCAGCAGGTCGACGGCAAGACGTACGAGCCGGTCGAGCGCATGACGATCGACGTGCCCGAGGAGCACATGGGCGCGGTCACGCAGCTCATGGGCGTCCGCAAGGGCCGCATGGACAACATGTCGAACCACGGCTCGGGCTGGGTCCGCCTGGAGTTCGTCGTCCCCTCCCGCGGTCTCATCGGCTTCCGGACCGAGTTCCTGACCGGCACGCGCGGCACGGGCATCGCCCACTCCATCCACGAGGGCCACGAGCCGTGGTTCGGCACTCTGACGACCCGTAACAACGGTTCGCTGGTCGCCGACCGCGCGGGCGCCGTCACCGCCTTCGCGATGACGAACCTCCAGGAGCGCGGCGTGCTGTTCACCGACCCCGGCACCGAGGTGTACGAGGGCATGATCGTCGGCGAGAACTCGCGCGCCGACGACATGGACGTGAACATCACCAAGGAGAAGAAGCTCACCAACATGCGCTCGGCCGCCGCCGACTCGTTCGAGGCGATCGTCCCGCCGCGCAAGCTGTCGCTGGAGCAGTCCCTGGAGTTCTGCCGCGACGACGAGTGCGTCGAGGTGACCCCGGAGGCGGTCCGTATCCGCAAGGTCGTCCTCGACCAGAAGGAGCGCGGTCGCACCGCGAGCCGCGCCAAGCACGGCTGACACCTGCGGCGTTGACGGAGACGTGTGGCCCGGAGAAGGACATGTCCTTCTCCGGGCCACACGTCTCCCAGCTGCAAGAATCAAGCACTCTTTGCCTGAGGGCCAGCTCCACTTTCAGTTCAAGTCCGAGGGCGCTGGCGTTCGAGGAGAGGGATCGTCGGTACGGTGCCGCCGCCCTCGAGTTGTGCCCTGCCAGAAGCGTCAGCCGCCGGACGACGGACTCGCCGACGCCTTCGCCCCCTTCTCCAGGAACCCCATGTCCTCGTAGACCGGCGTCTGGAAGCCGAAGGCGCCGGCGTTGACGACGGTCTTGCGTGCGGCCGTCAGCTGGGGGCGCTGGTAGAGGGGGATGGAACCGGCGGCCGCCCAGATGCGGGAGTCCGCCTTGCGGATCAGGCTCCGGCTCTCGTCCTGGTCCAGCGTGCCGGCGGCCTGGTCGAAGAGCTGGTCGACCTGGTCGGTTCCGACGCGGGTGTAGTTCTGCTCGACGTTCAGGGAGCCGTCGGCGGCCGGGACCGGCTTGGCGAAGATGGGGCGCGCGTCGGTGGCGGGGAAGGCGGAGGCGGGCCAGGAGTAAAGGGCGAGGTCGTACTGGCCGGACGCGATGTGGTCCTTGAAGTAGCTCTCGTCCGCGACCTTGGAGATCTCGGTGCGGATGCCGACCTCCTCCAGCATGCCGGTGATGCGGTCGGCGACGGTGCGCAGGGGCTCCGAGCCCGGCCCCGTGGGCAGGACGAAGCGGAGGGTGAGCGGCTTGCCGTCCTTGGCGAGCGGCTTGCCCGCGGCGCCCGCGGGGGCGGCGGTGCCCTTGGGGGCGTAGGCGCCGGGCGCGCCGCCCTGCTCCGGCTTGTCGGCGTACTGCTTGCCGTCCTTGGCGAGGTGCGTCGAGCTTCCCTCGCTCCGGTCGTGCCGCTGGTGATTCTTCTCGGCCTGGGTCTTGTTGTCCGCGCCCTTGTCGGCGTTGGTTTCGTTGCGCTCATTGCTGTCGTTGCTGTCGTTGCCCTCGTCGGCGCCGCGCGTGCCGCCGCCCGTGCCCTCCGGCCCCTGCTTCGTCTTCTCTGTCTTCTCTGACTTCTCCGTCTGCTCGGACGTGTCGGCGTTGTCGGCCTTCTTCTCCGCCTTCTCCGCCTTCTCCCCCTCCGCCCCAGCCGCCTTCTCGCCCTTCTTCTTCTCCTCGACCGGCCCGCCTGGCACCCATCCGGCGTCCGCGAGCAGCGCCTGCGCCTCCGCCCTGTCCTGGCCGCCGAGCGCGCCACTGCTGTCGGCGTACGCGGCCTGCCCGGCGAGCGCGAGGTGGCTGCCGACGGGCACCGCGGGCAGACCCAGCGGCTTGAGGACGGCCTTCGCCAGTTCCTCCCGGTCGAGGGCGCGGGCCACGGCCCGGCGGACCCGCTCGTCGGCGAGCGGACCGCCGGCACCGTTGAGGGCGAGCTGGGTGTAGGCGGGCTCCAGGGACTTGCGGACCTCGTAGCCGCGCAGTGCCTCCTGCTGCCGCTTGTACTTCGCCCTCACCTCGCGCTGCGCGCTGCCGCCCGGGCCCTGGAGCGGAGTGGTCGCGCCCTTGCCCTGGGCGCCGGCGGCGAGGGTGATGCGCCCGGCCGCGGCGGGGTCGACATCGGCCAGGTCGAGCCGCCCGTCGGCCAGCGCGGCGGCCCGCTCGGCGCGCGGTACGGCCGACAGCACGATCTCGGACAGCTTGGCGCGGCTCCCCCACCACCGTGCGTTACGGGTGAGGGTGACCGCGCCCTTCTTGCGGTCCACGTTCTTCAGGTCGAACGGACCGGCGGTGACCTTCAGCTTCCGCCGGGCCCCGTCGTTGAAGGCGTCCGGGGTGCCCATGACCTCCTTCGGGTACAGCGGCGAGAACAGCGACTGCCAGTCGGCGTACGTCCGCGCGAAGGTGACCTTGACCTCCAGGTCGTTCGCCCCGCGCTCGATCTTCTCGATGCGGTCGTAGCCCGCGTTGCGGGCGGTCCAGTACGCGGAGTCCTTGCCGGACAGGGCACGCCACTGGGCGGCGAAGTCGGCGGCGCCGATCTCCCGGCCGTCGCTCCAGACGGCCTGCTGGTTCAGCTTGTACAGCACGACCTGCTTCGGCTCGGTGTCGACGACCTTCGCGGACTCCAGGTAGTCGGAGTCCCGCTGCGGCCGGCCGTTCACGTCCATCCGGTACATCGACGGCAGCACGGCCTGCGCGATCCGGGTGGTGGCCGCGTCCGCGTCCGTCTGGTACGTGTTCAGCGTCTGCGGTACGGCGTCCACGGCCCAGCGGAGGGTGCCGCCCTCGGCGACCTGGGCACGGGCGGCCGGCGCGATGTCCTGGCCGACGAGGGGTCTGCCCGCCGGATCCTCGGAGCTGCAGCCGGTGAGCACGGAGACCGCGAGCGCGCCCGCGGTGAGGAAGGCGGCCGAGCGCGTCACCGCTCGCAGACCGACGCCGTCGTGGGACATCTCTGTGTACCTCCGGAAGCCGCGGGCGTTATGATCACTTTTAGCGGTATATATGGAGCTGATCACATGTATGCGGCCACTGAAGAGGAAAGGGTTCAGCAACGGAGAGCGACACGTCGACGACCACCGGGAAACCCACCCGGGCGGCGCAGCGCACCACGGGATGCACCAATACGCCTCGGCCAATCGGTGCACGTCCCTTCCCACCGACCGGTGTGACGCGCAACACTCGCAGGCGCATGAACGTTGCCGCTCAGGGCACAACCGCCCACGGAAGTGAGGTCACGTCATGTCCGTGAACGACGAACTGACGTCAGTCCAGCGCAGCCTCGACGAGCTGTCCCGGTCCGTGAAACGCCTGGAACAGCAGCTCGGCAGCGGCGGCCTGGAGATGCGCCGCGTCCGGGCCGACGCGGACCGCCTGCGCGAGAGTGTCGCGCTGCTGCGGGACGCCTCCCCCGGGCCGGCCAAAACCCGGCGCCCCGAACTCGTCCCGATGTCCGACGCCCCCTACGACAACAGCCTGTGGACGGACTCGGACGACGAGGGACTCGGCGCCCGGGACCGCCGCGCTCCCTGAGACCTGTCCACCCGCCTTGCCCTGTCCTGTCCCGGTCCTGCCCGCCCACGCACGCCGGACGGGACAGGAAGAGACAGAGACAGGAAGGGACAGGAAACGACAGATCCTGACCGTCCGACTCCCGACCCGACCGGAGTCATGAATTGGCCACTGGCACGGAACCCCCGGTAACCGAAGACCCCCATCACCCACGCGGCGGCGTACGCACCGGTACGCGCGCCGCGATCGACGCCCCGCACCTGCGCACCGACCGCTGGTGGCTGGCCCCGGCCGCCACGGCCGCCGGTCTGCTCGCGTTCATCGTGTACTCGACCTGGCGGGCGTTCGCGAACGCCGACTACTACGCGGCGCCGTACGTCTCGCCCTTCTACTCCCCCTGCCTGGCGGAGAACTGCGAGCCGATGCGGCACGGCCCCAACACCGACCTCTTCGGCGGCTGGTGGGGCATCTCCCCCGCGATCATCATCCTGATCTTCCCGCTCGGCTTCCGCCTGACCTGCTACTACTACCGCAAGGCCTACTACCGAGGCTTTTGGGCTTCCCCGCCGGCCTGCGCGGTGGCCGAGCCGCACAAGACGTACACGGGCGAGACCCGCTTCCCGCTGGTGCTGCAGAACATCCACCGGTACTTCTTCTACGCCGCGATCGCCGTCGCCGGGATCCTGACCTACGACACCGTGCTCTCGTTCCGCGACGAGCACTACGCGTGGGGTCACATGGGCCTCGGCACCCTGGTCTTCCTGGCCAACATCGCGCTGATCTGGGCGTACACCCTCTCCTGCCACTCCTGCCGGCACATCGTCGGCGGCAAGCTCAAGCACTTCTCCAAACATCCCGTGCGCTACAAGGCGTGGCAGGTCGTGGGGAAGCTGAACGCCCGGCACATGCAACTGGCCTGGGCGTCGTTGGTGAGCGTGGCACTCGCCGACTTCTACGTGTACCTGGTCGCGTCCGGCGTCTTCGACGATCCGCGCTTCTTCTAGATGGGTGAGGACTTCTGATGTCCGTGGTCGACCGACAGGAGTGGGATGTCGTCGTGGTCGGCGCCGGCGGCGCGGGACTGCGCGCCGCCATCGAGGCGCGCGAGCGGGGTGCCCGTACCGCCGTGATCTGCAAGTCGCTGTTCGGCAAGGCGCACACGGTGATGGCCGAGGGCGGGATCGCGGCGGCGATGGGCAACGTCAACTCCGGTGACAACTGGCAGGTCCACTTCCGCGACACGATGCGCGGCGGCAAGTTCCTCAACCAGTGGCGAATGGCCGAGCTGCACGCGCAGGAGGCGCCGCAGCGGGTGTGGGAGCTGGAGACCTGGGGCGCGCTCTTCGACCGTACGAAGGACGGGCGGATCTCGCAGCGCAACTTCGGCGGCCACGAGTACCCACGCCTCGCACATGTCGGCGACCGCACGGGCCTGGAGCTGATCCGCACGCTCCAGCAGAAGATCGTCGCGCTCCAGCAGGAGGATTTCCGGGAGACCGGGGACTACGAGTCCCGGCTGAAGGTGTTCCAGGAGTGCACGGTCACCCGGGTCCTCAAAGAGGGCTCACACGTGAGCGGTGTCTTCGGCTACGAGCGCGAGTCAGGCCGCTTCTTCGTCCTCGAAGCACCGGCCGTGGTGATCGCGACCGGCGGTATCGGCAAGTCCTTCAAGGTGACGTCGAACTCGTGGGAGTACACCGGAGACGGCCATGCGCTGGCGCTGCTCGCGGGCGCGCCCCTGCTGAACATGGAGTTCGTGCAGTTCCACCCGACGGGCATGGTCTGGCCGCCGTCGGTGAAGGGCATCCTCGTCACCGAGTCGGTGCGCGGCGACGGCGGGGTGCTGCGGAACTCCGAGGGCAAGCGGTTCATGTTCGACTACATCCCCGACGTCTTCAAGGAGAAGTACGCCCAGTCCGAGGAGGAGGGCGACCGCTGGTACGAGGACCCGGACCACAACCGGCGTCCGCCGGAGCTGCTCCCCCGCGACGAGGTGGCCCGCGCGATCAACTCCGAGGTGAAGGCGGGCCGCGGCTCCCCGCACGGCGGTGTGTTCCTGGACGTGTCGACGCGGATGCCCGCCGAGGTGATCCGGCGCCGGCTGCCATCGATGTACCACCAGTTCAAGGAGCTGGCGGACGTCGACATCACGGCGGAGGCGATGGAGGTCGGGCCCACCTGTCACTACGTGATGGGCGGCATCGCGGTCGAGTCCGAGACGGCCGCCGCCCGCGGGGTGCCGGGGCTGTTCGCGGCCGGTGAAGTGGCCGGCGGTATGCACGGCTCCAACCGGCTCGGCGGCAACTCGCTCTCCGACCTGCTGGTGTTCGGGCGGCGGGCGGGTCTGCACGCGGCCGAGTACGCGGCCGGCCGGGGCCCGGACCGGCCACCCGTCGACGAGACCCAGATCGACACGGCCGCGGCGGAGGCCCTGCGCCCCTTCTCCGCCGAGGGTCCCGCGCCGGGCGAGGAGGCCGGACGGCCACCGGAGAACCCGTACACCCTCCACCAGGAACTCCAGCAGACCATGAACGACCTGGTGGGCATCATCCGCCGCGAGGCGGAGATGGAGCAGGCCCTGGAGAAGCTGGCGGAGCTGCGGGTACGGGCGCGGCGGGCCGGCGTCGAGGGCCACCGGCAGTTCAACCCCGGCTGGCATCTCGCCCTGGACCTGCGCAACATGCTGCTGGTCAGCGAGTGCGTGGCCCGGGCCGCACTGGAGCGCACGGAGTCACGCGGCGGCCACACACGCGAGGACCACCCGACGATGGACCGCGCATGGCGCCCGGTCAACCTGCTGTGCCGGCTCACGGATCCGACCGGCGGGCTCGCGGCCACCGACCCGGTGCACGGCCAGATCGACCTCACCCGCGAGACCACCGAACCCGTCCGCGCCGACCTGCTCGCCCTCTTCGACAAGGAGGAGCTGGTCAAGTACCTCGCCGAAGAGGAGCTGTACGAATGAGCGGCTACGACGCCCACTTCAAGGTGTGGCGGGGGGACATCGAGGGCGGCGGCCTGGAGGACTTCGAGGTCGCGGTGAACGAGGGCGAGGTCGTCCTCGACATCATCCACCGCCTCCAGGCGACCCAGGCCCCCGATCTCGCCGTCCGCTGGAACTGCAAGGCGGGCAAGTGCGGTTCGTGCTCCGCCGAGATCAACGGGCGCCCCCGCCTGCTGTGCATGACCCGGATGTCGGTGTTCACCCCGGAGGAGACGATCACCGTCACTCCGCTGCGCGCCTTTCCGGTCGTACGGGATCTCGTCACGGACGTCGGCTTCAACTACACGAAGGCACGCGAGGTCCCGGCCTTCGCGCCGCCGGCCGAACTCGCCCCCGGCGAGTACCGGATGATGCAGGAGGACGTGGACCGCTCCCAGGAATTCCGCAAGTGCATCGAGTGCTTCCTGTGCCAGGACACCTGCCATGTGGTCCGCGACCACGAGGAGAACAAGACGGCGTTCGCCGGTCCCCGCTTCCTGATGCGGGTCGCGGAACTGGACATGCATCCCCTGGACGCGGCCGCCGAGTCCGGCCTGGACCGCAAACGCACCGCCCAGGACGAGCACGGTCTCGGCTACTGCAACATCACCAAGTGCTGCACGGAGGTCTGCCCCGAGGGCATCAAGATCACGGACAACGCGCTGATCCCGCTGAAGGAACGGGCCGTCGACCGCAAGTACGACCCGCTCGTGTGGCTCGGGAACAAGATCCTCCGTCGGCCCTCGTCAGGCTGAGGCCCGCAGATACCCCGAGTGCGCCACCTGGCCGAGGAAGGTGAACCGGGTGTCGGTGGCCATGTGCTTCTCGAACGCCTCCTTGATACCCGGCCACTTGGGGTGTCCGAAGTCGTCCAGGACGACGATGCCGCCGGGGGCGACGATCTGCTCGGCCCACTCCAGGTCCGCCGCGACCCCGGCGGCGGAGTGGTCGCCGTCCACGATGATCACGCCGTAGGTGCGGTCGGAGACCAGGACGCGCACCTCCGGGTCCTCGGAGAAGCCCTGCTGGATCCGGGTCGCGGCGCCGGCGGCGCCCGCCAGGGCCAGGTTGACGCGCACCGCGGCTCCGTTGACCGGGGTGCCGGACGCGTCGTCGCCCATGCTGGCGCCGGGCTGCAACTGCGTTCCGGCGAGCGGGTCGACGATCGTCAGCCTCGGTTCACGCCCGGCCCGCTCCATCATCCGGATCAGGGACGCGCCGAACATCCCGTACAGGGTGCCGATCTCCAGCATCTCGTCGTTCGGCGGGGCGAGCAGCGGTACGGCGGACAGTTTGCCGACGATGTTCATGGTGCCGCCGGCGATCCGGCCGACCCCGAGCGCCTCCATCGCGATGAGCAGCCGGAACGCCTGGGCGACATTGCGCTCGGCGCCGTCCTTGTCCCCGGTGACCTGCGCCAGCTCGGCGATCGTGCGGTCGAGATGGGGTGCGGACGGCAGCCGCGACGCACCGCGCCCGGTGCCGTCGAAGAACAGCTCCAGGGGGCGCTGCCGGTTGCGCAGCTTCTTGAGCTCCTCCCGCAGCGCGGCATCCGGTGGACTGCCGGCGGCCGCGGTGCTCCCGGCCGCCGGGACGTTCCCGACGGCACGGCGGACATGGCGCTCGATGCGCTGATCGATGAGGTCGGCTACCGGACGCAGAGCACGACGGGCGGCCTTGCTGGTGAGAAACGCTCGCATCCGTGGACGGTAGGGCGACCACAGCCCGCTCACAACTAACAGAAGGATCCACGCGGGCGAAGCCCACATGACGTCTGGGCCACGGGAGGTTTACGCCGCCCGCACGCTACGGCAGCACCCAGCCGTCCCGGTACGCCGACCAGTCCTTCTCCTCCGCCGCGAAGTCCACGTACAGCGCGAGCCCGAAGTTGGCGCGGTCCGCGTCCGTGCGGGACAGGCCGAGGCGGGCGCCGCGGACCGCGGCCGGGACGGTCTCCGCGTGATTCCAGTGGCCGAACCGGTTCTCGTGGTAGAAGGGCAGGCCCATGAGCAGGTCGGTGGACTTGGGGGTGACCTCCAGGGCCAGCGAGGTCTGCTGGGCGACGTAGCCGCCGTACGTGCTCTGCAGCGGCTGCATGGTGTCGTACGACATCACGGCGATCTGGTCGACCCGGCGTGCGACCTGTCCGAAGAACTTCTGCGACCACCACTTGGGGTGTCCGGCGACCGTGCCCCAGAAGGAGTGGAAGCCGGGGACCGGGTCGATCTGGTGGGCGGCGACGGACAGCTGCGCGTCCTGGGCGCGGGTGACGCGGCGCAGCGAGTCGAGGAGGGTGAGGTAGTCGCCGTCGTCCGAGTGCAGCGGCTCCAGATCGAAGTGGACGCCGTCGAAACCGGCGGCCAGGATCTGGCGGGTGGAGGCGACGACGGCCGCCCGGGTCGCCAGGCGCTCCAGCCGCATGCCGTCCGGGCTCTCGGTGGCGAGGACGTCACCGAGCCAGGCCTGGACGCGGATGCCCGGGGCCGCGCTGTGCATGGCGTCGATGAACCACCGTGCCTTGGGGTACACCGACTCCGGCAGCGTGCCGTCGTGCTCCAGGGGGCCCGAGTGGACGTACAGGTCCCGGATGCCGGTGCTCTCCAGGCTGCGGGCCAGCGCGGTGACGTCGGCGTCCTTCTTCCGACCGTCGACCCAGGCGTGACCGAGCCAGATCGCGTCCTTGTTCCTGGTGTACGTCCCGTCGGCCAGGTCGCCGGTGTAGTTCACGCGAAGGGCGATCTCGGCGCCGAGTAACGGCACGAGGACGATCAGCACCAGCGCGAGGGCGGTACGGCGGAGCCGGCGGAACCAGGGGCGGCGGCGGGTCCCGGGCTTCGGATCCGGCGCGCTTGTGGCTTCTGGCTCCGGCTCCGGCTCCGGCTCCGTCTCCGGCTTCGTCTCCGGCTTCGGCTCTGGCTTCGGCTCTGGCTCCGTCTCTGGCTTCGGCTCTGATGTGCGCTGAGCGCCATCGGCGACCGCGGGTATCTCTGCCTTGCCCTCGTCAGTGTCCTGCTTTGCCTCGTCCATCCCCGTCCCCCTCCCCATCCCCATCCCCGTCCCCATCCCCGTCCCCATCCCCGTCTCCCCAGAACGTTCCGTCACGGCGTCCCCTCCCCCTCGGCGTACCCCGCCCACCCCGCCCCGGTCGCGCCGGCGCATTCCTGCTCATACGCTCCGAAACGTGACGTCATCGTTGATCCGGGGCCGGCCGCGAAGCGCCCGCTCGCACATATCCGTGCGGGTGGCGCATGCCGTCCTGGGCGGTGTGGCGGGGGTGGCGTGGCTGGTGTTGCCAGGGACGACGATCAACACAGACGTTCCGGTTGCGATCAGCTCCCATGCCCCGGGGGTCGGCACGACCGCCGCCGCGCCGAAGGACGAGGACACCTCGGCCGTGGACCTGATCGTGCCGTTGGTGGCGGCGGGCGCGGTGGGAGCCCTGGCCGGGTACGGGTACGTACGACGGACCCGACGAGCCCGCACCCGTACGACCCCCGGCACCAGCGGTGACCGCGGCGGCTCTCACCGCGCACCCCCCGACCCGCCGCTCAACGACCTGGACCAGCAGTCCCGGGCCCTGCTCGCCGAGGCCGACGACTGGGTCCGCACCAGCCGCGAGGAACTCGGCTTCGCCGAAGCCCGGTTCGGGTCCGAGGCCGTCGCCCCCTTCGCGCGGGCCCTGCGAGA
The DNA here is from genome assembly GCF_045041235.1 of Streptomyces sp. NBC_00076. Classification (NCBI taxonomy): domain Bacteria; kingdom Bacillati; phylum Actinomycetota; class Actinomycetes; order Kitasatosporales; family Streptomycetaceae; genus Streptomyces; species Streptomyces sp. NBC_00076. The sequence goes on along the minus strand of NZ_CP108242.1, from coordinate 6,838,822 downwards.
CGCGGAGACCGAACTGTCCGCCGCCTTCCGGATTCGGCGGCGGTACGACGACGGCCTCGGGGCGGACGAGGCCTCACGGCGGCATGTGCTCGCGGGGATCGTGGGCCGCTGCCAGGAGGCCGGACGGCGGCTGGACGCGGAGGCGGCCGGGTTCGACCGACTCCGCGCGCTGGAAGGGGAGTTCAAAGAGGCCCTGGCGGTCGCGGAGACCCGGTTCCGGCAGCTCGTGTCGCGCACCGGGACCACCGAGGCCACCCTCAGGGACCTGGCCGAGCGGTACCCGCCCTCCGCGGCCACCCCGGTCACGGGGTACGTCGAACAGGCCAAAGACCGACTGGTGTTCGCCACCACCCGCCTCAACCAGGCCCGCCAGGCGGACGACTGGGCCGATCCCGGGCGTGCGGTCCACCATCTGCGTGCCGCCGAGGGCGCCGTGGCCCAGGCCGCCGTCCTCGTCGCCGCCGTCGACCGGCTCGCCGACGAGCTGAGTACGGCCGAGGCCCTGGTGCCGGCCGCGCTGACCGGTGCGGAGGCCGCGCTCGCGGAGGCGCGCAGGCGGCCGACGGCAGGTGCGGACACGCCCATTGCCGGACGGGCCCCGAACCTGCCCCCGGGCGAGTCGCACGCCCGTGTCCGGCATGCCGACGCCGTCCTGGCCGCCGTTCGGGAGGGCGTGACCGGCGGGCCGTACGACCCGCTCGATGCCCTGCGACGGATCGTGGCGGCGACCGAACCGCTCGGGCCGGGGCGGCCCGGGGTGTTGTCGGCGGCCGGGCTGCTGGCCGCCCGCAGTACGGTCGCCCTGGCGGACGGCTTCGTCGAGACGCACCGGGGTGCCGTCGGCAGTACGGCCCGGCTTCTGCTGGCGGAGGCCCGGCGGACGCTCGCCACCGAGCCCGCTGAGCCCACCTCGCCCACCGCGCCCTCCAGGCCCGCCGAACCCCCGGATCACCTCGAAGCCGACGGCCTGGCCCGTCAGGCCCGTGAGCTCGCCGAGCAGGACGTGCGGACGCACGGCAACCCGGTCGCCGGCGCGGCCGGGCACGCGAGCGGGGTCGCCGGTGCCGTCCTCGGCGGGATCCTCCTGGGCGGGGCGCCCGACGGCGGCCCACCCCCGAGCTTCGGCGGCCCACGGACCCGAGCACGCCGCGCCTTCCCTTCGCGATAGCCACTTCCTCGACCGCAAGGAACCCGCCAACCGCTACGAGCCCCCGCACACCCATTTGTATGATGATGCGATCTTGGGTTCGATGGCCTGCTTGGGAACGCGAACGAGCGGGGGCAGTTGAGCGTGATTCAGCCGGATCAGATTCCTCAGTTCACGGGCAACTTGCCGCAGTTGGAGACGGATTACGCGGACCTGAAGAAGGACGCGACTCACGTCCGGAGTACGGGTGCTGACGTCCACTCGCAGTTCCAGGGGTTGTCGGCGTACTACACCGCTCCGGAGGCGGAGCAGCTGTTCGCGACGACGAAGCCGGTCAAGGAGCGGGCGGATGATTTCGCCACGGATCTGGAGACGGTGTCGGGCGCGTTGTCGTCGTATGCCACCGAGATCCAGCCTCTTGTCACGAAGTTGAAGGAGCTGAAGGCCAAGGCCACGACGTTCGTCTCGTCGGTCAAGGACGATGACGAGTGGGAGTACGACGAGGACAAGGTCGACGAGCACAACCAGATCCGGAATGACATCACGGCGACGGTGGCGGCGTTCTGGGCGGCGGAGCGGACCTGCCACAACACGATCACTGCCCTGTGGGGCGGCACGCAGATGGTCGCGGGGGACGGCTCGGACCGTAAGGACCAGTACGGGTTCGCGGCGGATGATCTGAAGAACGCGAAGCTTCCCTGGGGTGACCCGGTGGAGGAGAAGCACAAGTGGTACGAGGTCGGCCACTGGGTGAAGTCGTTCGTGTGGGACGGCCTGATCGTGGACGGTGTCTGGGGGACGATCAAGGGTCTGGGCACGCTGGTCGGGTTCGGCGGCTGGGACGCGATGGGGCAGGCGTGGAAGGGCCTGGCGCAGTTGGCGACCGGTCTGGCGCTGTCCTCCGTTCCTGGTCTGGGGGCGATGTTCTGGACGTTGCCGGACGACAAGCTCCCGTCGTGGATCCGTGATTCGCGTACCGCGATGAAGGAGACGGGCAAGGCGCTGGTCGCCTGGGACGAGTGGGGCAAGAACCCTGGTCGTGCGGCCGGTGCGGTCACCTTCAACGTCCTGACGACGGTGTTCACGGGTGGTGCGGGCGGTGCGGCGGCGGGTGCCGGCAAGGCCGGTGCGGTGGCCAAGGTGCTGTCGGTGGCCGGCAAGGCGGGTCGCGTGATCGACCCGATGACCTACATCGCCAAGGGCGCGGGCGCGGGCCTGTCGAAGATCGGCGACATCGCAAAGGGGCTGAAGGGCGTCGGGGCGATCGACATCCCGACCCTGCCGGAGGGCGCGTTCACGTTGCCCGAGGGGGCTTTGAAGCTCCCGGACGGCACGGTGCGGTTGCCCGAGGGCGCCGCGATCCCGGAGGGCGCGACGCGACTGCCCGACGGCAACATCCAGCTCCCGCACGACACCCCGGCCCTGCCGGCGGGCACCACGAAACTGCCGAGCGTCGAGGGGTCTCCGGCCCAGTACATGGACCCGGACGGCAACCTCCTCGACCACCAGGGCAACGTCATCGACACCGCCGACAACGCACCCACGGACGTGGTGGACGGGCCGACATCGGGCAGCCCAGCGTCGGGCGCGGACGTGCCGCGGGTGGACTCGCCAGTGCAGGAACCGGCTTTGGTCGGCGCGGGAGCCCACACCGCCGACCAGGCCGCCCAACCCGTCCATCTCGGCAGCAGCCTGGGCGACGTCGGCCGTGTCGGCGACGACGTGCCAACCACCCCCTCCGTCCACGCCGACGCCGGAACACCCGCCGCCCATGCCGGGGGCGGCCTACCCGGCGGCAACGCGGCCGACAACCTCCCCACCAACAGCATCGACCCGCGTGCTCCCGACGGAACTCCGCACAACCCTGTACCTGACCCCGGAGCCGGTGACCACCCGGGCGGCGGCCACACCGATCGCCTCGGCACCGGCGATGTCAGTGGTACCGGTTCTGGTGGTCACGATTTGCCCGGCGGCGGCGCCACCAACGGATTGCCCGGTCATGGCTTCGAAGCACCCCCTGGAGGCAGCAACCTGGACGACCTTGGGGGCGATGCGCTCGGCGATGCAGACAGACACGGCGACGACACACCGTCACCCGGTCATCCGTCGAGCCCTGAACGACCCGCCTTCATGCGGGATGGTGACTACCCGTACGGCCCGAAGGATTCCCTCACTTCAGAGCAGATCAAGGAAATTCAGGTCTACCGAGCGAATCACGAGCCGGGATACTTCAAGGACCACTATTACGCCGACGGTCGTCGACTCGACACAAAGCTTCCTGACGAAAGCGGCCTCGTACCGGTCCAGCTGGACGTGCACCCTGTCACGGGAGTAAAAACCGCGGCGTCCGATGCGTTGCCCCCCATCCCCGCAAGGTACGTTGACGGCGCCGACATCAGTCGAGGGCGCCACGAAGTACTAGGCCCAGACGCCCTTGCAAAGTTGGACGAGGCGGCAGCCCGCCGGAGGAGCTCGATCGACTACTCCATGAGTGCCGACCGACACAGAGGAAACCTCGAATTGGGCGACGCACATTCGGCACTGCACGATGCCGGCAACGAGTACAAGGCCGCTATGAATGAGCGCACGAAGGCGGCCGAGTCATACGGTGAGGCGATCGCGGAGCATCAGTTCATTCCCGAGAATTACCCAAACTCGACCAAGGAGACGCTGTACGGCCCCGCCAACGGAAACGACCAGTTCGATCAGGTGTGGCGCCGCGAAGACGGTGGGTTCGTCGTTGTCGAGGCCAAGTCCAACGTCGGCACCAAGATGGGCAAGCGAGACATTCCCTATCTCGACGGCAAGAGAAGCGCCATGCAAGGCTCGAGGGAGTACTTCATGGACATCATTAAGCGAATGGAAAACCGAGGGCGCCAGCACCCAAGCGAGGTCTTGCTGGCTACCGAACTGAAACTTGCCCTCGCCGAAGGAAAATTGGACTACGTCCTCATAAAGGGGAAGGCCGACGCAGGTCTGTACGCTGGCTACGAGAAGCATCAGTTCAAGATTGGGTGACGGGAGAAGACTGTGACGGTGAGGGTGGCACGGCATGGCAGCCCCGGACCTGACGACGACGCATACGCGCAGGCCCTGGGCGAAGGGCTCACGCGAACGATTGCCGTCCTGGAACGTTCGCCACGCATGTTCGACGGGGCGATGGGGGGAGCAGACACCTATCTTCACGCCTGCCTGGCAGTCAATCCCGACGCCTCTCGCCTCCGCACCTGGGAGGCCACGGTGACAGCGATGCAGGTCAGTTCTGCGGCATTCACTGCGGCCCTCCGGACAGAGGGGAACATTGAGTTCCGCATCGCGGACCAGCTGCTGACCATCCCTAGGACCGGACCGCAGCACTACACCAATGCGGGAAACTGGCTTAAGGCGTTCTGGCTGTCGGTCGTGTGCCGCGAACAGGACCGAATGACTCAGCTGTGCGAAATCCCACTCGACTTTCTGCGCTCTTCAGGGGTGGAGTATGACGAATACGTCTACCACTGGATCGATGCCCTACAGACGTACTGGCTGGAGCGCCCGGAGCTAGGCGAAAAACTCGTCGATGCGATCCAGATGTCTTCTCCGGAAGTCGCGCAGATCGCCGATCGAGAAGCCCTGGACAAGATTCTCTATCAACCGATCAACCTCTTCCAATACTTCCTCCGCAAGGACCGCGAGGGGTTCCATCAGGCTCTCGTCGAAGCTCTGGAACTCCACAAATCATTTTGGACGGAATCAGAGGCCCGCGAAGAGTCCGTCGAGGGTTACCTCGCGCTCGGCCCTCTCGCCATTGCCTGCCTCGCTCATGACGCCGGCATTCCGATTGATGTCGAATCCGACTACATCCCCAGCCAGTTGCTGAACCGCGCCTGGCTCGGCGAGTTCCCCACCTGAGTCGGTAGCACCGCCCCTCCAACTTCCCTAAGAGCTCGTAACACGATCTTCTGCGTTGACCGGGGTGCAGCCAAAGTGAAGCGGTCGAGAGATCTTCTAGTCGTGGAAGCTGGCGGAGTGGCCCTCTGCGCTACTCGCTCGGTCGCTTTCCGTAGTAGGGACTGACGGTCCGGGCCAGCTTCCGCTGGATCACCCGCAGCATCCTGATCGTCGCAGCATCGTCGTGTCCCGTGGTCGTTGACCATTCGACGCCCGAGCCGGCGAGGTCGCTGACGAAGACGATCTCTGTAGCCAGAAGTGTCCGTGCCCAGTCCGCTGCGCCGAGTAGGGCGTCTTCGCCAAGAGCCTTCCGGAGCCTTTGGCACTGGTCGAACAGATCCCGGGCGCCAGCGAACCCCATGCCGACGGCGAGTTGATCGCTGCAGTGTGCAGGGCCGCCCCACTCCAGGAGAGCACGAGTCAGCAGTTTGACCTCGTGCTCGGTCAACAGGTCGCTAGCTCTCACCATGTCTTGCGACACAGGTTCGCCCTTTCCCGTACTCCGCCGACGTGGCCGGGCCCGGTGCCTGGTCTGTACGCGAAGCCCTCGGGTGATCACGCTACCTGTCTCTTGAGTCGCCTCCAGCAGATGAGGCCGCATGCCAGCGAGACGAATGCGTCGTGCAGTTCAAGACGTCGCTCCCAACGGACAGCGAGGCGCTTGAACTGGTGGAGCAGGGCGAAGGTCTGCTCCACGACGTAGCGGAGCTTGCCCAGGCCCTTGATGTTCGGGGCGCCCTTGCGGGAGATCACCGGCATGATGCGCCGGCGTTGCAGCTCGCTCCGCACGGCTCGGGAGTCGTACGCCTTGTCGCCCAGGACGGATTCGGGGCGGCGTCGTGGACGGCCCGGACGTCCGGCCACCGGCGGGATGCCGTCGACCAAGTTGAGTGTCTGGGTGATGTCGTTGACATTGGCCGCGGTGGTGATGACGTGGAGCGGGATGCCGCGGCCGTCGCAGATCAGGTGGTGTTTGCTGCCCGTCTTCCGCCGGTCGACCGGTGACGGACCGGTTGCGGCACCCCCCTTTTCGCACGGACGTGGGACCCGTCCACGCATGCGCGAGTCCAGTCGAGCTTGCCGGACGCATGCAGCTCGGCGAGCAGGATCCGGTGCAACTGCTCAAAGACTCCAGCCTTCTGCCAGCGGTCCAGACGCCGCCAGCAGGTCTGCCCGGAGCCGAACCCCAGTTCCAGCGGCAGGAGTTGCCAGGCGACGTCCTGGTGCAGGACGTAGAGAATGCCCTGCAGACACAGCCGGTCCGGCACCGGTCTCGGCCCCGGTGAACCCTCCGGCCACGGCGGCAGCAACGGTTCGATCAGCGCCCACAAGTCGTCGTCTACAATCCACGGCCGAGTCGTCACACAGCACGAACGGTCGAATCATCACATCGGTCACGCCCGACCGGGGAACTTCAGCAAGATCCTGTTACGAGCTCTAAGGAGAAGCGCGTTGGTCTCGACCATTCCCCGCCACCCGTTTCCCACCGGGAACGCGGAAGAGGGCCTCGCCATACTCCAGCAGAACGCACAAGAACTGATAGACGGCCTGGAGGCCGACTCCACCAGCCTCGGTGATGCGTTGAGCACCACCCTCACGCTGGCGCAGGCGCACTGCCTGATGGACCCGCGGGGATCGATATTCCCTACCTGGGACGCGTGGGTCACGGCCATGCAGGTCGGATCGGCCGCGTTCGCCGCCGCGACCACGACCGAGGACCAGGTGTCGTGCCGCATCGCGCACAAGGACCGCACGCTCCAAGCCACCGGACCGCAGTGGTACGTACACCCCGGTAGTTGGCTCACTGCCTTCTACCTGGCCGTGGTGTGCCGGGAACGGGACCGGATCACGGCTCTGTGCCGCGTTCCCCTGTCCCTGCTCCGGGAGAACGGTGCGCAGTTCGATCAGTTCGAGTACGCCTGGATCGACACCCTCCAAACCTACTGGCTCGGTGGCCCCGGCCTCGGCTCCAAACTCGTGTCCGCCGTCGACGGCACGGAGGCGGAGACCGTCACCGACCGTGAGACGGCCGGCAAACTGCTGTACCCGCCGATGGAGATGTTCCACCGCCTCGTCCGCAAAGACGAGGCCGGCTTCAACAGGGCCCTCGCCGCCGCCCTTCAGTGGCACAAGGAGTACTGGACCGACGACGAGAGCCGAGCAGGCATGATCTCCAGTCTTGTCGCGCTCGCCCCGCTGGCCATCGCCTGCATGGCGCACGACTCGGGCCTCCCCGTCGAGGCGGAGTCGGAATACCTGCCCGCCACGCTCATCGGGCGCAACTGGTGCGGCGAGTTCCCCACGTAAGAGACAAGCTGCGCTGCTTCAAACCGCGGCGAGCTCGCACCACACGAACTTGCCCCGATTCCCCTGCCTGGCCAGCGGATGCCAGCCCCACAGATCCGAACAGGCCCGGACCAGCGCCAACCCCCGCCCCTCCTCCAGGTCGACCCCCTGCTCCCATGCCCTCGGTGGCTCCGGCGGCTCCGGGTCCGCGTCCCACGCCCCGATCCGCTCGATCAGATCGGCAGCCGCAAGCCGGACTTGCTCACGCCGAGCACGTTCCTCGGCCGTCAACCCACCCCGGGGTACCTCATCCTCCAGGCATAGCGCGGCCCACGACAGCCGTCACAACCCGCCTTGACCCTCACCGTTAAAGATCTCTAGAAGGAAGGACGCCAGTCGTGCTCTCTGTTCCGCGGCACGCCCTTGGCAGGGACGACATCCCGGGCCGCGAGCCCGTGCTCAGCCGAGGCATCGTCTGGGCTCTGGAGGATCTGCAGGAGTCCCCGATGGCGGTCAGAGTCGCCTTGTCCGACTCCCTGCTCCTGGCGCAGGAGCGAGCGGCGGCCGACCCCACGGCGGAGTGGCTGGAGACGTGGGAGGTGTGGGTGACCGCCATGCAGTCCGGTTCAGCAATGTTCGCCGCAGCGACCTCCCCCGAGGCGAGCACGGCGTGCCTCATCCACCACGAGGTACGGTCCGTTCCCGCCACGGGCCCGCAGCCGTGGGTTGATCCCGGGAACTGGCTCACCGTGTTCATGCTGTCGGTGATCTGCCGCGACAAGGAGCGGTTGGACGCCCTGTGCCAGGTTCCACTGTCCTTGCTGCGAGAGTCGGGCGCCGAGTACGACGCTTACGTCTATCCATGGGTGGAGGCGCTGCAAGCGTACTGGCGAGGCCGTCCGGAACTCGGCGAAAAGCTGGTCGAGGCGGCTCAAGGTCTTGCGCCCGAAGCGGCTCCGATTGCCGGGCCCGAGGCAATCACGAAGATCCTGTGGCCCGTCGTCGACCTGTTCCACCGGTTCGGCGCAGCTGACCACGAACAGTTCAACCAGTCCCTGGCCAACGCCCTCACCCTGCACAAGCAGCACTGGACCGCGGACGAGGACCGCGCCAACGACGTTCGGGGACTCGTCGCCGTCGGCCCGCTGGCCATGACGTGCCTGGCGTACGACGCGGGCTTCCCTGTTGAGGTCGAGTCGGACTACCTCCCCATGCATCTGCTCAAGGGGACCTGGGTAGGCGAATTTCCCACGTGACGCAGCCGAGTTGACAGCGCGGCACCGGTGTCAGCCCTCGGACGCGTACACCAAGAAGTCGGCAACGCGGCCGGAGTGACAGCGATCCGAGGGCCGTTGGCGTTCTTGGAGTCGCGGACGTGCACAGTGCCGTGGATCGAACCAGGCGCTTACCTCATGCAATACGTGGCAGATTTTCTTGATACAGGTCGGGGCACTCGCTGGACGGGGCAGGGGGCGTGATCTACGGCCACGCGATCTCGCCGTCTCGAACTACGAGCGGCTCGAACCGGTCTGATTCATAGAACCTGATCCAGCCCAGGTGGACCGTCCCTGCCTGGAGGCAATGCCGGTCATCCGCCTTGGTGGACAGCCAGGCAAGGAGTTCGCCAGTGACGTCGAACTGGTCAGGGTGGATCTCCTGTCGGACGGTCAGGGCCCACGCCCCGTTCACGGGGTCTTGCGGCCTCACCAGTACCGCGGTGAGTGCTCCGTTCACCTTCCGGGCGTCGCCGAGCTGCCCCAGAAGAGGTGCGGGATGGTCCTCGATGACAGGTTCGCCGGCGTCGCCCTCCACGACGATCGGGAACTTGGGAACGATGCGGAGGATCTCCGGCTTGGGCCCCAGGCCGAGGTGCCACCGAAACTCGGCGAGTTCCTCGTCGGACAGGTCTTCGCGCAGGTTCAGCACGATGGAGAGTTCGTAGATGTCAGCCATGGCGGCGACGCTATCGCCCGGGCAGAAGAACACGCGGCGCGACCCTGTGGCCACACTCCTAGCGCTACTTTCCGTCAGACCACCGCAAGTTCGCACCACACATACTTCCCCCGATTGCCGTGTCTCGCCAGCGGATGCCAGCCCCACACGTCGGCGCATGCCCGCACCAGCGCCAGCCCGCGCCCTTCCTCCCGTTCGGTGTCCTGATCCATCGGAGTCGGCGGCTCCGGCGGCTCCGGATCCGCGTCCCACGCACCGATCCGCAGCACCCCCGCCGCCCAGCGCACCCTGAGGGCAGCCGGCCCCTTGGTATGGCGTACGGCATTGGAGACCAACTCCGCCGCGAGCAGCTCCGCGACGTCCACCAGGCCGATCAGTCCGTGCATGGTGAGGATCAGACGGAGGGTGCGGCGACTGACGGTGACGGCTCGGAGGTCGTTCGGGATGTAGAGGCAGTACTCCCAGGGTTCGGCTTCGTTTTCGGGCATGCGTGAACTCCGTTCGGGTGGTGGGGGGTTGGAGCGGTAGACGGGCGGTGGCATTGCCGCAACCGTCATGGCGGGACGGGGCGGTGCGCTTCCGGTACCCCGGCATTCCGCAGCGTGTGCGTCGCGTCACTGACGGTAGATCTATATATAGAGATTCAGCAAGTCGATCGCGTAATCTGACGCCGAACGAGTCGTGCCTTTGGGCGCGTTGAACCTAGGAGCGATCGAGAACCTTGAGGCGTGAACCAACGGCCCGCCAGTTGCGTCTGGCGACCGAGCTGCGCAGACTGCGTGAAGCGGCAGGCCTCAACGCCCGTCAGGCAGCCGCGCTGCTCGGAGTGAGCCCCGCCCAGATCACTCATATCGAGTCCGGACTCGCGGGCGTCAGCGAGAAGCGGCTTCGCCGCCTCGCGTCCCACTACGCCTGCACGGACGACGAGTTGGTCGATGCCCTGACTGCGATGGCCACCTGCCGAACACGCGGCTGGTGGGAGGAGTACCGGGGGCTGCTGCCCACTTCATTCCTGGATCTGTCGGAGCTCGATCACCACGCCTCGTTCCGGCGCGACGTAGGCATCCTGTACGTACCCGGCCTGCTACAGACAGAGCACTACGCCCGAGCCGTTTTCTCCTCCAGAGTTCCCGAACTCACGACCGAAGAGCTTGAGTTGCGCGTTCGTCACCGCATGGCACGCCAGGAGATCACCTTCCCCTACGAGGCCGTGATCCACGAAGCGGCGCTACGCATCAGGGTCAGCGACCGCGCGGCCTCGCGGACTCAGCTCACCCGGCTCCTGGAGCTCTCCGAAACGGACCGCGTCACCCTGCGCGTCATCCCTTTCGACCTGGACAACTTCTCCAGAGCCTCAAGCACCATGACGTACGTGGGCGGTCCTCTGCCCAAGCTGGACACGGTGGTGCGTGACGCGCCTCACGGCTCGGTGTTCATCGATTCCGAAGCGCAGCTCAACGCCTACCGAGGGCGCTTCCGTAAAGTGGAAGCTGTATCACTTGAGCCCGAACGGTCGCGCGACTTCATCCACAAGCTGGCCAAGGAGCTGTGAGGCACCCCATGAAGACTCCCGACAACTGGCGGAAGTCGTCCTACTCCGGCGAGGGCGATGGCAACGACTGCGTCGAGATCGCCAACTCCCCCACCCACGTCGCCATCCGCGACACCAAGACCCCGGCGAGGGCAACCGTCACCGTCCCCGCCGGAGCCTTCACCACCTTCGTCGAGAACCTGAAGACGCCTGACACCACGGTCACCGACGGCCGCGCCGGCTCCCGAGGCTGAACCACCCCTTTCCCCGGAACCCGGCCGCCGCGCCCTCACCCGTCAGAACAGGCTGAGCAGCGCCTCCGCCGGGTCCGCCAGTGTGTGCTCCCCGTCCGGGAGCGGGAGTTCGAACCACACCGTCTTGCCGCGGGGCGTACGCCGGGAGCCCCAGGCCGCGCTGAGGAGGCCGACGAGTTGGAGGCCCCGGCCTCCCTCGTCGGTGTCGCGGGCACGGCGGCGGCGCGGCTGGACCAGGCCGGAGTCCCAGACCTCGCACACCAGGGTGCGGTCCAGCAGGAGACGCAGTCTGATCTCGCCCTCGCCGTACCGCAGGGCGTTCGTCACCAGTTCGCTGACCAGCAACTCCGTCGTGTCGACCAGGGGTTCCATGTCCCAGCGGAGCAGCTGGGCACGGGCGTACTCACGGGCCTTGCCCACACTGCGCGGCTCGCGCGGCAGTGTCCAGTCGCCGACCGAGTCGGCGGGCAGGCCCTGGACGCGGGCCATGAGCAGGGCGATGTCGTCCTCACCGTGGTGGGTGTCGAGGGTGTTGAGGACGTGGTCGCAGACGTCCTCCAGGGCGCTGGAGGGGTCGGTGATCGCGCCGACGAACGCCTGGAGGCCCTCGTCCAGGGGATGGTCGCGGCTCTCGACCAGTCCATCCGTGTAGAGCGCGAGAAGGGCGCCCTCGGGGAGGTCGACCTCGACCTCCTCGAACGGCTCGCCGCCGACGCCGAGCGGCATGCCGGGCGGCACGTCGAGCATGAGGGCCGCCTCGCCGGGCTCGACCAGCACGGGAGGCAGATGGCCCGCGTTGGCGAAGGTGCACCGGCGGGTCACCGAGTCGTAGACCGCGTAGACGCAGGTCGCGAGGTACACCTCGGACAGATCGGCCTCGCGGGGGCGGCGGGCGGCGCGGGTGGCCTGCTGGACTCCGCCCGGTGCCCCGAGGCCGCGCGCGATCTCGTCCAACGCGGAGAGCACCTCGGCCGGTTCCAGGTCCAGCAGCGCCAGCGTCCGGACGGCGGAACGCAGTTCGCCCATCGCGACCGCCGCGCGCAGCCCGCGGCCCATCACGTCGCCCACCACCAACGCCGTACGGTGGCCCGGCAGTTCGATGACGTCGAACCAGTCGCCGCCGACCTCGCTCGGCCGGTCGGAGGAGGAGTTGCCGGGCAGATAGCGGCAGGCGATGTCGAGGCCCGAGGCGACCGGGTCGCCGGGGGGCAGCAAGGACCGCTGCAGCATCAACGCCCGCTCGTGCTCGCGCCGGTACAGGCGCGCGTTGTCGATGCAGACGGCCGCGCGGGCCGCCAACTCCACCGCCAGGTCCCGGTCCCGGTCGCCGAACGGTTCGCTGCCCTTGGTCCGCGAGAACTGTGCCAGGCCGACGACGGTGTCGTGCGCGACCATCGGCACGGCGAGCGTCGACTGGACGAGGCCGCCCTCCTCGGCGGGGATGTATTGCGGCTTGGCCGTGCGCAGGGCGTCCGCGCAGAGCGAGTTGAAGGGGAAGTGGTGGACCGCGCCGAGCTCGACGGGCTCGCCGGAGCCGACGAAGGGCGCGTCGGAGACGGCGCTGGCGAAGGCGACCCGGCGCAGTTCGGCGCTGCCGTCGGCGAGGCCGGGCGGGGTCTCGTCGCCGGCCAGCAGCCCTTGGTACAGGTCGACGGTGGCGAGGTCGCAGAAGCCGGGGACGACGACGTCGAGGAGTTCGCGGGCGGTGGTCTCCAGGTCGAGGGAGTTCCCTATGCGGGCACCTGCCTCGTTCAGGAGGGCGAGGTTCCGTCGGGCGGCGGCGGCCTCACGGGCGGCGGCCCGGCGGGCGGTGATGTCGAGTCCGAGCCAGGCGATACCGATGGGGCGGCCGGAGCCGCTGTGCACCCGGTAGAGGTTGATGGACCAGTGGCGGCGCTCGTCGGAGCCCGGCACGAAGCCCGTGACGTGCATGTCCGTGATGGAGTTGCCGGTTTCCAGCACCCGGCGCAGCGTCGCGGCGACCCGCTCGGCCTCGGAGCGCTGGAGGTAGTCGTGGACGCCGCGGCCTCGGTGGTCGTCAGGGGTGCCGCCGAAGGTGTTGGCGAACTGCTGGTTGGCGCGGCGCACCCGCAGATCGGTGTCGATGAGCAGGAAACCGAAAGGAGATTGGCCGAATATTGACTGCGAAGCGGCGAGGTCGGTCTCGATGCTACGCAGAGTGCGCACGTCCACGACGATGCAGACGGCGGCCTTCTCACCGTCCTCGGTGCGCGTCGGCATGACGTAGACCTCGGCGAGGCCCTGCCGACCGGGCTCCCCGGACGTGGCCGGCGCCCGGAAGGGGACCACTCCGGTCCACTCCCGGCCGTCGAGGATCTCCGCCATCTTGCGCTGGCCCCGCTCACGCAGATCGGGGTCGACGAACGCCTCGATGGGATCCATGCCCACGGCCCGCGCGGCCGGGATGCCGAAGAGCTGCTCGGCGCGCAGGCTCCATTGGTCGACCAGCCCGCCGGGGCCGATGGAGAACGAGGCGACCTTGATGTAGTCGTAGATCGAGCCGGGCGGACTGCTCTGCCACATGGCGTCACCGGGCGGCGGCACCTCGCCCGGCACGGTCTGAGCCACGGCGTCAGCCGCAGCCCCGTCCCCCGCGCGGTCCGCCGGGTCCTCGGACCCGGTGGCCTTCGCTGGTATCTCGCTCACGCGAACCGTCCCCTCCAGCTCACCGCGTCCGGCACCAGTCACCGGCAGCGGCTGCCCGCAGTATCCAGCACTACGGCGCCGCACAACACGGTGTTCACGATCACAGCGCGGTCCCGATGGTTTTCGGTCCGGACCGCGCCAACACCAACAGTCTTCTAACCAGCGGACACCTCGTCGAACCACTCCCGTCAACAACCGTCACCGGCCTGAACCAGTCCATGGACAACGCGGCCCCCGACGTACACCCCGGATCACCCGGGCACGGCGAGTTCGAACCACACCGTCTTGCCCATGTCGCCGGGCCGGGTACCCCAGCGACTCGAGGAACGCGCGACCAGGAGCAGGCCCCTGCCGCTCTCGTCCTCGGGGCGGGCGATCCGTTGGCGGGGCGGGTCCGGGAGCGGGTCGGAGACCTCCACCAGCAGGACACCGCCGAGGTGGGCGGGCCGCACCAGCCGTACCCCGATGGGGCCGGTGGCGTGCCGCAGGGAGTTGGTGACCAGTTCGCTGACGAGCAGGGCGGCCAGGTCGGCGAGGCTGTCGAGGTCCCACTCGCGCAGGAGGCCGCGGACGGCGGCACGGGCCGCTCGCACGGCGTCCGGTTCCGCGGGGAAGGTCCACTCGGCCCAGTCGCCTTCGGTGTCGATCACGCCGATCACATCCCGGGGCCGACCAGCTCACCCATGTCCGTTTTCATGGGGTTAATGGGCACATACCCGGTATCAAGTAGCCAGTACCGCACCTGACGGCGCACTGTGGCACAAACGGCGTACGCGTGATCAGCGCGCGCGGCTGTCGAGCAGCGCGATCGTCGCGCGCACCGCGGGAACGTCCTGCTCCAGCCAGTCCACGTCCCACAACTCGTCAGGGGTCAGCCAGCGCAGTTCGTCATGGTCCTGGAGGGGTCGGGGCCCACCGGAGCCGGGGAGCAGTCGGGCGGTCCACACCTGGAGGACGTACGGCACCTTCAGGGGCCACTCCCCCGGCACCCGCTCGACGGGCTCGGCGGCGATGCCGAGTTCCTCGCGCAGTTCCCGTACCAGGGCCGCCTCGGGCGTCTCTCCCCGCTCCACCTTGCCGCCGGGCAACTCCCAGCGGCCGGCCAGCTCCTCGGGCGCGCTGCGACGTGCGGCGAGGAGGCGGCCGCCGTCGAGGAGGGCGGCCCCCACCACCACGATCCGTTCCGTCATGCGCCGGAGCCTACGGGAGGGCAGGCGGGCCGGCGCGGGGCGGGATCAGTCGGCCGAGCTCGTTCCGTTCGGGCCGATGCGCTCGACCCAGTAGAGCTGTTTGTGGCCGCGACCGTCGAGACTGTCCGCGATCTTCTGGGCCTCGACCCGGGTCGCGTACCTGCCGACGCGATAGCGATTGCCGCTGTCGTCCTGCCGTATGACAAGCCAGGGAAGAGTGATCGTGCCGTCGTTCATCGCGCCCCTCCGCTTCCCGCCCGCCGCCTGCGCCGCGCCCCACCCGATAAGGAAACCGCATTCCGCATATGCCCGAGCCTACGCCCAACCTTTACGCAGCGAACACGGCTTTTCACAAAGAGGTACGCAACCAGCCATGACGGACCGACAGCCGCCGGGGCGCACTTCACCGAACGCGCCCCTGGTCCCTCCCGCTGCCTCCGGTCGGCGGCGCGGCCGACGCCCCCGCGCCGACCTGCGAGAACGGCTGGATCCCAACCTCCCGCGCAGCCGCTTCGGTTGGGTGTTCGCCCGAGGCAACTGCCAGGAGGGCGTGCGCCGTTCCTCAGGGAACGTGCGCCATCTCACTTCCGGTCGGCCTGCGGGGCACGCTCCACTCCCGGGGCGCGCTACTTCACTGGCAGGTGGTACGCGACCTGGTAGCGGTCGGCGGGGATGACCAGGTCGGCCGTCTCCACCGGGCGGCCCGAGGCGTAGTACGTGCGCTGGACGACCAGGACGACATGGCCGGGGACACCCCCGAGGGCGAGCAGTTCCTCCGCGAGGCCGGGGCGGGCGCCGACCTCCTCGGTGACGTTGTCCACGACGACGTCGATGGCGGCCATGCGCTCGACGACACCCATGCCGCCGAGGGGCCCCTCCTCGGGGAGCATCACGGGTGTGCGGCCGGTGACGGCGAGGGGCTCCCAGGAGGTCGAGAGCATCATCGCCTCGCCGGCCTCCCGGAAGACGTACGTCGTGCGCATCACGCGGTCGCCGGGCGCGAGCGCGAGCCGCTCGGCGACCGCGCCGCTCGCCTCGGCCTGCTCGCTGCTGGACTCCCAGGTGCCGTGCGCCTCGCCGTCGGCCTGCTCCTGCCGGAAGGGGGTGGCACCGCCGGCCGGGCGGTATCCGGAGCGGGCGATACGGCGGGGAACCAGCCGCTCGCGCACATACGTCCCGGAGCCGGAGCGGCCTTCGACCAGCCCCTCGGCCATCAGCACCTTGCGCGCTTCGAGCGCGACGGTGTCCGAGACGCCGTACTCCTCGCGGATTCTGGCCTGGGACGGGAGGCGGGTGTGCGGTGGCAGCGAACCGTCGACGATCTTCTGGCGGAGATCCCCCGCTACACGCAGATACGCCGGCTGCTCACCGAATGTCACTGGCCGCTCCCGTCAGGTTGTACAGACAGCAACAGCGTGGCAACCGTAGGTTGTCCGATGCAAGCAAAGGCCAGAGAATCACTCGATGTGATGACATGTTCTCGGGAGGGCCTTTACGCAGGCACTTTCTCCCCGCTATAGGCGACGTCACACATCGAGTCCGGAGTCGCCTCCGCCGTCCCCCTCGCCGCCGCCCTCGCCTACGCCGCCTCCGTCGTACGACGGCGGGGTGGCGGCCAGCCCCAGAGCCTCGCGGGTGGTGACGGACCGGTCGGGGTCCTCCAGGCGGATCGCGTCGTCGTAGTGCTCGTAGTAGGCGTCCACGTCCTCGGCGCCGGCTGCCTCGGCCCACGGCTTCTCCAGGGCCTCCAGCTCCTTCGCCAGGGCCTCTACCGGCTTCTTCGCGTCGGCGGGCCATGTGTGGCCACGCAGCAGGCCGACCTCCTCGGTGAGCGCGTCGGACACCTTGGCGGCCCACTCGGTGTGGGCGGCCAGGTCGTCCTCCGGGGTGCCCAGGGGCACCGAGTCCAGGGCGGCGTCCTGGAGGTTGGCCGCCTTCAGGTAGGCGATCTGGTCGGCGTCGAGAGTCGTCCCGTCGTTGCGCAGCGAGCCGCCCTCGAGGCTGCCCCGCTCGTCGGTGTTGCCGAACGCGCAGGTGATCTCGCGGTCGCCGATACGCCAGCTCTCGGCGGACGGGACGACGAAGTACACGTCCACGTCGTCCGGTACGGCCCAGGTGTCCATGGCGTACGACGACCGGAGGGGGTAGCACTTCTCCTCGGCGGTGTCGGTGACCTCGTCGTCGCCGGGGAACCGGCCGCCCGGCAGCTTGACGACGGCGAAGACCTCCCCGTCGTGGCGGTCGGCGCAGGGCACCTCGTCGAGGTCGTAGAACGAGCCCCGTAGACCGTCGGGCGCGTCGAAGCACTCGCCGCGCGAGAGCGAACCGTTGTCCCGCGCACCCTCCTTGATGCCCTCCCAGGCATCGGAGAGCCCTCCGGTGGCGAGCGCCACGACCCACAGCACGAGCCCGAGGGACGACAGCACGGAACCGGTGACGGCCATGCTCCGCCCGCGCTCCCCCTTCCGCCGGATCTGCCCGAGCGCGACCAGCCCCAGCACCAGCCCCACCGCCGGCACGCAGCACAGGACGCCGAGCACGAGCGAGGCGACGGCGAGGGCGTTGACGGGCGCCGGCCGCGCGTACGGGCTGTAGCCCTGCCCCCAGGTCTGGTAGGGCGGTGCCCCATACGGTCCGTACGGCCCCGGCACCGGCCCCGGCGGGTACTGGCCCTGCGGGTACGGCCCTTGGGGTTCCTGCGGCTGCGGGGCCCCAGGGGGCGGGGGTATGGACACGGGTACCGTGCTCCTGGTTCGGGCGGGGTGCCGGGACGGCGACCGTACGGAACGGGCGTACGGAACTGACGTACGACACAGCGCATGGTAAGCACGGGGCGACGGCAGTGGAACGCCGGTGCCGAGCGCGACGATCCGGACGGCCCACGGCTATCAGAGGCTGAGGTGGCCGACGCCTTCCCTCAGGGTCGAGGACAGACAGGGTCAGCCAGGAACAGGTTCGCCGTGTCCGGCGCCCCCACCGTGATCTCGTACGTCTTCCCCGGCGTCATCAGCTCCGGATCGCTGAAGGAGTCGCGGTAGCGGCAGCGCAGGATGCCGTCGGTGATGCCTGGACAGCAAATGCGCCCGCGTACGAGCCCGGGTACAGGCACTGCCGCTTCCCGAGGCCCTGGCCTCGCTCAGCCCGAACGCCGTTGTCCGGCACAACCCGCCGGCTGTCGTCTTCGACAAGCTGCAGTCCCTCAGAACCGACCCGGGGGGTCGTCGCTGTGGCAAGCGGACGGTGCCGTGGAGCCGGGATCACGCGACGGGCCGGACACCGCTCCACGGTCTACGAGACGTGAGGTCCCGTCCACCGCTGGTTTCGACCACGCGATCGACGCGACTACGCGACCGACACGGATTCCGACTCGGGCGGTTGCGCCCCGGATGCGCTGGTGGAGCGGCTCTTGGTGGTGACCGCCGACAGGAGGAGACCGACGACCGCGATTCCGGCGCAGACGACCAGGAGCAGGTCCATGCCGCTCACGAAGGCCGTCTGGACGTGGTGGAGCATCGATGCGTCGCTGAGCGAATCGGCCTCGGCCACGCCGGACCCGACGCCGTCGGAGATCGGCCGGCGGTTGAGGGGGCCGAGTTCGGAGTGGTACCGCGTGGACAGCACCGTGCCGAGCACGGCCACCCCGGTGGTGCCGGCAGCCTGGCGCAGGGCCGACAGCAGGGCCGATCCCGCGCCCGCCCGCTCAGGGGTGAGCGCGCCCACGGCCAGCGCCATGGATGTGGGCAGTACCAGGCCGATACCGAGGCCGACGACGGCCATCCAGGCGGCGACGAACCCGTACGAAGTGCCGATGCCGGTCAGCGAGCCGAGTCCCATCCCGACCGCGAGGACGGCGAAGCCGATCATCAGGGTCGCCTTGAGACCGATCTTGTCGCGCAAACCCTCCAGGAAGTTCGAGGCCACCAGCAGACCACCGATCATCGGGAGCATGCGCAGACCGCTGCCGAGCGAATCGACGCCGAGCACGGACTGGAAGTACAGCGGGATGGTGAAGAACAGGCCGAACATCGCGAAGGCGTTGATCAGTTGGTAGACGGTACCCATGCGGAATCCGCGATCCCCGAACAGGCTGAGGTCCGCGAGGGCGTGTTCCCTGGTCCGTTCCCAGGCGACAAAGCCCGCGATCAGGGCGAGGCCCGCCACCAAGGTGCCCCAGGCGGTGCCGTCACCCCAGCCTTCGTCGCCGAATCGGATCAAACCGTAAGTGAGACCCACCAGTCCGGCCGCCGAGAGCGCCACGCTGACCGGGTCGATGGGCCGACGGACCCGGCTGCGGGATTCCGGCATCCACAGGCCCACCGCGAGCGCGCCGACGATGACGGTCGGGATGTTCACCAAGAACACCGAGCCCCACCAGAAGTGATTGAGCAGCAGGCCACCGACGATGGGGCCCAGCGGCATTCCGAGGGTCACCGCCGTGATCCACACGGTGGTGGCCCGTCCGCGTTCCGCCGGGTCGGGGAACAACACCGGGATCATTCCCATCGACAAGGACATCAGCGCTGCCGCCGCGACACCGAGAAGCACGCGGGCCGCGATCAGCTCGCCGGACGACGAGGCGAACGCGCACCAGATGGAGGCCCCGCCGAAGAGCACCAGGGCGCCGAACACGACCTTCTTCCGCCCGATCCGGTCGCCGAGCGCACCGGCGGGCAGCATCACGCCCGCCAGCGTCAGCGTGTACGCGGTGCTGAACCACTGCAGGGCCGCGGTGCCTGCGTGCAAGTCACGGGCGAGCGTGGGCAGGGCGATGTTGAGCACCGTCATGTCGAGCCCGACGGTCAGCATCGCGAGCGCCAATGCGCCGAGGGCCAGCCATCGGCGCGCAGCCGTCACTTCCATGAACTCTCCTCAAATTTCGAAGTCCCTTCGATTTCAGAGTAGATATGACATTGCTGTGCATGTCAATAACGAGTCGCTCCACTTCTGCACTCGGTCCTGAGTGAGGTGGCCGCAGAGCTCGCTGTCTGGTGACGCCGCAGGTCATGGAGGTGCGAACGGGTGCGACGAAGCCCCGTCAAGGTGCCGAGGATGGGCGCGGTGGCGGCATGGCCAGGCCACGCGGGTGGGGAATCCCAACCCGGCATGTACGCTCGATCAGCGGACAAGCGCGCCTGATTCCGCGCGGAGTACGATGTGGACACTCGCATCTCTGCAGGTCGGAGGCGCCTTCCCAACGCCAGGGAGCCTGCTTGCCCCCTTCACTGAGGAGTCAGGGCCGATCAGGGTTGTCGCCTGACAATGAAGCGAGACGTCCCTCAGTACGAAAGGTTGTCCGAGTGGCGGGGCTGCGAGAGCGGAAGAAGGCGCAGACACGGAAGCGCCTGGCGGACACTGCGTTCACCCTGTTTCGAGAGCGCGGATTCGAGAACGTGACCGTCGCGGAGATCGCCGACGCGGCGGAAGTGGCCATGAGCACACTGTTCGCCTACTTCCCCTGCAAGGAGGCGCTGGTCTTCGACGCCGAGGACGAGTACGAGCGCGCATTGACGGCCGCGGTCCGCGACCGCGCCGCCGGCGTCTCGATGCTGGACGCGCTCGAGGCGCACCTGGTGCCTGCGGCACAGCCGACGCCGGACGGCCCGTCCGGCGAGGACTTCGTCGAACTCGTCAAATCCACACCGGCGTTGCTGGAGTACGCCGGCCGGGCGATGCGGCACTGGGAGGCCAGCCTTGCCGCCACCATCGCGCAGGAGGCCGGAGTCCCGGAGGACGACCTGCTCGCGACGACTCTCGCCCGCTTCGTTCTGGACGCCAACTTCCTTGCCACATACGGAGATCACTCGCCGGAAGACCTGAAGGCGGTCTTCGAGCGGTTGCGGTACGGCTGGGGGGATTTCGGTGCCACGACCGACCGGAACCCCACCTCCGTCGCCGCGGAGTAGGACGCCCGAGGTACTTCTCCGCAACATCTGCGGACTGACCGCGCTCGCCGACCCCCACGCCTCGCCTGCGATCCGCCACTCACAGCGGCCAGGCGGTCAACAAGTCGCCGGGGCCGTAGGTGGCATCGAGCCCCGGACAGTCGACGCCGCTGCGCGAGACCGCCACGACTGGAACGGGTTCGCCGGTGAGGGCGGCCCGGTGTCGATGGAGAGCTGCCAGGTCGTGCCGGTCGAAGGGCGACTGCTCCAACCACTTGATGGAGCCGACGAAGAACAACTCCTTGGCGATGGGGGCGCGGTCGGCGCCGACGACATCGATCTCGACGTCGTTGGTGCGGGTCCAGTAGCCGCCCACTGCGGCGGCCGCGGGCAACCGGTCGTCGGGCAGTATCCGGGCCAGGGCCTCGCGGACAAGGGGCTCGACGGCCCGGCCGCGCCAGCTGGTCCAGTTCTCCCGGACACGCGCCAAGGTCAGATCGCCCCGCCCCCGCTCGATCTCCTCCATGGAGGGGCCCAGCAGGTGCAGCCAAAACCGCAAGTAGGGATCCATTACCCGGTACCGGCGATCCTTCGACGGACGCAGCGATACGGGCAGCTCGGCAGCGACGATCCGCTTGTCTGTCAGCAGCTCCAGCGCTCGCTGCAGCGGCGTGGCCCCGATTCCGCCGGCTGCACGGGCGATGTTGGTGAAGGTCCGCTCGCCACTGCCGATAGCCGCCAGCACCGTACGCGCCTGAGCCTGCGGGGGGAATTCGGCAGCCAGCGAGCGCTCGGCCGACACCAGCAGGGCGGAGACCGGGTCACTCAGCGCCTCACCGAGGAAGTCCCACAGTCCTGCGCCCCGCGGCCACTCCGCGCAGATCAGCGGCAGCCCGCCGGTGACCAGCGCGGCATCGAAGGCTTCCGCCGGGTCCAGTCCCAGCATCCGGCCCACCTCGGCGGGGTTCAGCGGCCCGAGCACCATCTCCCGGCCGCGCTGATGGAAGGGGCGTCCGTAGCTGTTCAGTGCCTCCATCATCGACAGATCGGAGCCGATGAGGACCAGCAGCACCGGCTTGGTCTCCAGCGCCCGGTCCCAGGCCCGTTGCAGCATTCCCTCGAAGGCGCCATCGCCATCCATCAGGTACGGCACCTCATCGATGACCAGGACGCTCGCCCGATCGGCGGGCAGCGCCGCAGCCAGCACATCGAACGCGGCGTCCCAGCTCTCCGGCCGCGCGGCGGCCACCAGCCCCGCCAACGGCAGCGTCGACGCCTGGGCGTCCCGGGCCAGCCGCGCCAGGTCATCCCTGGGGGACGCACCGGTCGCCGCGTAGAACAAGAACGGGGCTCCGGAGCGCTCCGCGAACCGCTCGACCAGCCGTGACTTGCCCACCCGGCGCCGCCCCCGCAACATCACGCACCGGCCGGGTCGCTCGCCGCCAACCCCTGCCGCCACCTTCTGCAGCTCTCGCTCCAGCGTCGCCAGCTCCTGCCGACGGCCTACAAAGTCCACCATGTCCGCCGACCCCCACGCATGATACTAACGACAACGTTACTAACATAGACATTAGTAGGCAGCCTCGCCAGTTGTCGCTCATGATCACCGGTAGGGCCGACCAGGAGTAATGAAAGGTGACGACGGGCCAGGTGTCCCAGCACCATCCCAGCACGGGAAGAAAACCAGGGGCCCGACCTCAAAGGGTCGGACCCCTTCTGAACCGGGCGTTCGCCAGATCAGTGACGTGGTGGTGTGGCACTCACTACACGTTGAAGCGGAACGTCCACTACAACGCTCCCACCTGCGAAAACGGGCAGCCGAGAGATCCAGGTCAGCACAGAACCAGCACGGGCCGAACATGTCAGCGTCGAACACGTCAGTGCCCACATAGCTTGCGCGCAGATACCTCGCCTACCCCGAGGGCCGACCCGCAGTGGCGAACGGCTCGGGCCGCCAGGCGTTCTGATGGCGTTCCGAAGAACCTCGCGGCAGCGATGCCAGGCGTGGTGTCTCAAGACGCCGGACGAGCCGAGATGGCCGACCGGCATGAAGAAGCGCTCGCTCGGCCCGCCATACCGATCAGGCGGATGCGGCGATCCAGCGGGCCATGCCGTCGAACGCGTTCAGTGCTCGGGGATCGGTCGGGCCGAAAAGACGCTTGCAGTCCTCGCCGAGCGTCTCGTACTGGTCGGCAGCGCCACGGGAGTCACCGGACTCCCCCGTCAACTCCGCGAGGGTGAAACGGGCTTCGATGACGGAGGAGTGATACTCCCCGTTTTCGGCAAGGAGGTTCCGAATGCGTTGCTCCGACTCCCGGATCCGCTCGACGTAGTCCGTGTTCACGTGCGGTATGCCGACGGGTCCAAGCTGTCCGGAGCCGTCCGTTTCGGCGTCGGGGGTGTGCTCGACTTGCCGGATAAGGCGGATCACCGCGCGCGCGTGCTGCGGTCGCTGCTCGGGCTTCTTGGCCAACAGCGCCATGACCAATTGGCTCAGCTTCTCCGGAATGCCCCGGCGGACATTGAGCGGGGGTGCGGGATGGTGGCGCAGATGCATGACACCGACTTCCATGATGTCGGCGCCACGGCTGGCGAACGGTGGGTTCCCGGTCAGCATCTCGTACATGACACAGCCGAGGGAGTAGAGGTCGCTGAGATGGTCGCCGGGGCTGCCCTGCCAGCGCTCCGGTGCCGCGTACTGCCAGGTAGCGCCAGCAATGCGTGTCTCAGACATGTCGAGGAGGCGGCCGTCCAAGCGGTAGCGGCCGTCGCCGAGCAGGCGCCCGCCCGTCATGCGTCCCCCTCCCCGCCCCGGGCGGGGCGCCACTCCTCCAGAGCCACCGACGAACGCAACCCGTTCCGCCAGTCGTCCAGTAGGGCATTCAGTTCCGCGACGGCCTGACCGAGCACGTGCGCCGCGTACAGTCGCTGGCGGTCACCGGCCTCGCGCACGCTGCGTCTGCGGAACGGCACATGCGCTATGCCACCGAGCCCCACAAGGATGAGCGCCCCCATCAGGACCGAGAACATCAGGATGAAGCCCCCGCTGACGAACGGCACGAGGCTCGGGGAACGATCGTCGTCTCCGCGTGGTGTCGGGCCGCCACCGCCATGATCGCCGGGGCGAGCCAGTACGTCGGCTCGGCGAGGAACTGTTTCCTGACGCAGGTGTCGATCGTGTCCTGGTCGACCAGGCCGCCGGCCACCGCGTGGGCCGTCAACGCGTGAGTTAGGCCGCGCGCCAGAGCGCGGACACGTTGCCGGTGGGCGAAGTCCGCCTTCCAGACAACGGTCAGTTGCGTCAGTTCCGCCTGGGCGTTGGCCACGATCTGATGCCTGCCGTAACGCTCAACGAAGGCGTTCAACACTTCGTGAGTCGCTGTCACCGTCTCCTTGACGGCATCGATCTCGTCGCACGCCGAGGACAGCGCTTCAGCAATCCCGTCGTTCTCGCGCCGCAGCACCGTCAACTCGACGCGAAGTACGGTCGAGTCCGTGCGCAGCGAGGTCAGGTCGGCGCGCAGTGGCGCCAGTAACTCTTCGAGATCCTGCTGTTCGTCCATGACGCCCCCCGATGCGGGCCGACGAGAACGCGGCCTATTTACCGAGACAGTTCCCCATCAACGCACCTAATCTTCCTATGGGTTGATGATTTGTGCATCACCGAGGGGGAGCGCGTCATGGAGTACGAGCCCAATCCGGTCAGCGACCTGTTCTTCGGCCGTGACGATGCCGAGAACGACCTGGCAACCGGCCTGCTCAACGGCATGGTCTTCCGGCCCACGCATGCCTACCGGCAAGCCCTCTCCGGCCGCACGTCACTGATCATCGGCCGCAAGGGCTCGGGCAAGAGCGCGATCTGCCGCCAACTCGCTGCCCCGGACGGCCATCCCGGCACCACGGTCCTGATCACTCCAGACGACGCAGCCGGTGACGAGATCCGGCGGTTCGAGCTCCAGGGAGTCTCGGGTGACACCGCCAAGTCCCTGATCTGGCGCTATGTCTTTGCTGTCCACGCGGCGCGGTATCTGTACGAGCATGCGCGAACCGCGCACGGCTGGCGCGCCCGTGCATCGGTGCGAGCACTGCGCGGTTTCCTGGAGGCGAACGACGAGCTCGGTGACGAACGCCTGTACGACAGGCTGCGGCGCGGAGTCCGGGGCCTGCAGTCGGCAAACCTCTCCCTCAAGGCGTTTGGCATTGAAGCGGGGCTCGGTCTGAATGGCGCCTCTGAAGGAGCCCGCGCCGGCCGACAGTTGGAGGTTCTGGAAAACGGCGTGGCGACGGCCTTCGCCGAGCTCGGCTGCGCCGGAGCACATACGTTGCTCTTCTTGGTCGACCAGCTCGAACAGGTCTGGACGATCGACCCGGACAGTCACGCTCTGGTCGCAGGGTTGCTCCTGGCCAGCAAGCAGGTCACCGGACGGTACGGCAGCGCCGTGCGCTGCACGCTTTTCCTGCGGGCTGACATCTACGACACGCTCAGCTTCGGCGACGCCGACAAGTTCCACAGCGACGAGCTGCGGATCACCTGGACCCGGGAGGAGCTGGCGGAGCTCGCCCTGGCCAGGGCAGCGGCCTCACTCAAGACGAAACTCACTCCGGAGCAACTATGGGGGCAGTTGTTCCCCCCGACGGTATCCGGCGAGCCGACGGACGGGTACCTGTTCCGGCGGGCGCTGCCGCGCCCCAGGGACACAATCCAGTTCCTCAACGCGTGCCAAGGCGTCGCAGACCAGCGAGGCCACCGGCGGATCACCGAGGAGGACGTACTCACCGCCACCGGACAGTTCTCCCGCTGGAAGCTCACGGACCTGGCCAGGGAGTACTCCGTGACGCATCCCTTCCTCAACCGGCTCTTCCTCCCCCTGTTCGAGAACTACGGATACGTGGTGATGCTCCCGGCGCTCGCCACACGGTTCGAGCCCCACCGCGATCGGCTGCAGCAGGACTTCACCGACTACGCCGAGAGTCTCACCACGCAAGGAGTACTGGACGTCCTGTTCGGAATCGGCTTCCTCGGTGTCAAGAGAGGTCACAAGGTCGTGTACTCCGACGGTGTCCAGGTACCCCCACAACCCGGCGAGGAGGAGTTCCACGTGCATCCGTGCTTCCGGCCCGCACTGGGCGGCCTGGCCCCCGTGGACCTGACGCCGTACAGCCCCAGTCCGAATCGGAACATCTATGTCGGCAACGCGTTGGTCCAGGCCGCGACGGGTTCGGACATTTCATTCGGCATCAGCCGCGACTCCCAGCTGCTGGACGATGTCGTCCGTGCCTGCGAACGGCTGCTGCGCCAGCTCATGCGGTCGGGGCTGCCGGACGACATGCGAGCCGAGGTGCAGGCAAGGATCGGCCACGTCCTGGACGGCGCCCGCCGCGCCCGTGAGGACCTGCGGAACGGAGTCCCAGTCGATGTGACAAGCCATGTGCTCGCAGCATCGGACTTCTTGGGGAACCTGGCCACGCAGTTGGGTGAGCACGGCATCCGCGAGGAGCCCATCACCCGCCGCTTGGAGGACGAGGCCCGGGCACTGATCCGATCGGCCGGCGGCGCCGTGGGCGGTGGCGGCGGATCGGCTTCAGCCCCGTGACCCGTCGCCGATCCCAGGTCCGTTGCTGGGCCAACGATCACTCCAAGACTCGCCTGCCCCTCTGACTTCACTCCCTCCCCCGTCCGTATCTTCGCCGTCCACCCCACGGGCGATGTCGTGACGGCCTCGTTTTCAACGCTGTCACCGGAACGAACAATGAACGGTCCGCGCCGAGCTAAGCCACCCCGGCCTCGCCAGCCGCGTTCACTGGGGAGAGCTCATTTCCCCAGGTCAGCGACGTGGTGGAGTTCATGCACTGAACCGGAACGCCCGCTGCAGAGCTGCGAGCTGCGGAAACGTAGCTTTCCATGATCACATCCATCACCGCACCCAACAGGAACCTGGAAGGGAGCACCCAATCACCATTGTGTACACATGAGACATCCGGTACCCTTGAGCGCATGACGCAGATGCCCATAGAGTCCATCCGCGACGTCCGCGCGCACCTTGCCGAAGTCGTCGAGCGGGCCGATCGCGAGGACCAGCCCACCGTGATCACGCGACGAGGAAAAGAAGTTGCCGCCGTCGTCTCGATCGATGTCCTGCGCAAATACCAACAGTGGGAAGAGCGCGAGATCAATCGCATCATTGACGAGCGGATGGCGAACCGCTCGGCCGGCGTCCCCATCGAGGACATCATGAAGGAGACCCTGGCGCGCAGTGAGTGAGTACCGCACCGTCTTCCGGCCCGAGGCGCAGGCAGAGCTTCGGAAAGTCCCCCGCGACATGGCGCTGCGCATCCTGGCCAAGCTGACGGAACTGGAGAGTGACCCGCTCGGATTCAGCACCACGGCGCTCGTGTCCCAACCCGATCGCCGCCGCCTCCGGATCGGCGACTACCGGGTCATCTACACCATCGACAACGGCGAACTGATCGTGTGGGTCGTTCATGTCGGACACCGCTCCACGGTCTACGAGACGTGAGGTCCCGTCCACAGCTCGCCGCGAACTGTCGCCAGCCCATCTCCTCCCAGCACGGGACGAATGAAGAGAGGTGACGTGGGGTGCCGGTGAGTGATGCCAGGCCCGAAAAGCCAGCACCCTGTCAGTACGGGAACACAGAAGGGGTCGGACTCATCAGAGCCCGACCCCTTCTGACCTGCACATTTGACGAAAATATTTAACGTGAAGTAACGGGATGGCTACACGTTGAAGCGGAACTCCACCACGTCCCCGTCCCGCATCACATAGTCCTTGCCCTCCATGCGGGCCTTGCCCTTGGCGCGGGCCTCGGCGACCGAGCCGGTCTCGACCAGGTCCTCGAAGGAGATG
Source organism: Streptomyces sp. NBC_00076 (assembly GCF_045041235.1). Taxonomy (NCBI): domain Bacteria; kingdom Bacillati; phylum Actinomycetota; class Actinomycetes; order Kitasatosporales; family Streptomycetaceae; genus Streptomyces; species Streptomyces sp. NBC_00076. Next base: position 6,811,116 of record NZ_CP108242.1, on the reverse strand, counting down.
ACCTCGGCCTTGATGAAGCCCTTCTGGAAGTCGGTGTGGATGACACCGGCGGCCTCGGGGGCGGTGGCGCCCTTCTTGATGGTCCAGGCGCGGGATTCCTTGGGGCCGGCCGTCAGATAGGTCTGCAGGCCGAGGGTGTTGAAACCGACATGGGCGAGGGTGGCGAGGCCGGGCTCCTCGGCGCCGACCGACTCCAGGAGCTCCATGGCGTCCTCCTCGTCGAGCTCGGCGAGGTCCGCCTCCAGCTTGGCGTTGAGGAAGATCGCCTCGGCCGGGGCGACCAGGGCACGCTGCTGATCCTTGAAGGAGTCGTCGGTGAGCTCGTCCTCGTCGACATTGAAGACGTAGAGGAAGGGCTTGGCGGTCAGCAGGTGCAGGTCGTGCAGGAGTTCGGCGCGCTCACTGCCCTGGACGATGCCCTGGGAGAACAGCGTGTCCCCCCTCTCCAGGATCTCCTTGGCCTCCTCGACGGCCTTCACCTTCGGCCCGATGTCCTTCTTGATCCGCGACTCCTTCTGGAGCCGGGGAAGGACCTTCTCGATGGTCTGGAGGTCGGCGAGGATCAGCTCGGTGTTGATCGTCTCGATGTCGTCCTTCGGCGAGACCTTGCCGTCGACGTGCACGACGTTCTCGTCCTCGAAGGCTCGGATGACCTGACAGATCGCGTCGGACTCACGGATGTTGGCCAGGAACTTGTTGCCCAGGCCCTCACCCTCGGAGGCGCCGCGCACGATGCCCGCGATGTCGACGAAGTCGACGGTGGCCGGCAGGATCCGCTCCGACTTGAAGATCTCGGCCAGCTTGGTGAGCCGGGGGTCGGGGACACCCACGACCCCGACGTTCGGCTCGATCGTGGCGAACGGGTAGTTGGCCGCCAGCACGTCGTTCTTGGTCAGGGCGTTGAACAGGGTCGACTTGCCGACATTCGGCAGACCGACGATTCCGATCGTGAGCGACACGGTGCGACTTCCCGGAGTGAGAGTGAGACGGCTGGCGTGAGAGGGCCGAGGACAGGCCCCTGGGGGCCGATCCACCAGTCTACGGCGTACCGCACCCCGCCCCGGCGACGTATCGAACGCATGGCCAAGGTCCGGCCGACGGCGTGTCCGACGAGCGGTTCGGCACATAAACCGACCTAAGTTTGTCCAGTGGAGCAACACAGGACGCGACCCCCGCAGTACGGACCGCGACGCGGCACGACCCCGCCCGTTCCCCCACAGGCGGGACGGAATGCGAACGGCGGTCCCGCGCGGCCCGGCAGAGCCGAGGCCCCGGCGGGCCGGGGCGGTGCGGTGCCACGGCGTCCCTCGGCGGTACGGCCGTCCGGTCCCCCACTGGTCCAGGCCTTACGACGGATGCCCAACCCCCGGCTCACCGGACTCGGCGGCGGACTGTTCTGCGGGACGCTGATGTTCCTGCTCGGCTGCGTGGACGAGTTGCTGTTCGGGGCGTCGCTGACGGTGTACGGCGTGCTGTTCGTCCTGGCGTCCGTGCTGACCGCCTTCTGGATCCGCCGGGGCGATCTGCTGACCGCTCCCGTCATCGTGCCGATCGCCTTCACCGTGGGGCTCCTGCCCGTGACCGAGAGCGGTGCCGGGCTCGGCGCCCGTCTGATGGGCCTGTTCACGGCACTCGCGACGCAGGCGGGATGGCTCTACGCGGGCGCGCTGGTCGCGGGTCTGATCGCCGCCGTGCGGAAGATCCGCCTGCTGAGCCGTCGGCCGGCCCGCGAGCGTCCGCCGGTGTGATCCACCGTCGCCCCCGCTACCGGGATTCATTCGCAGTGCATCGGGCTTCAGCCCGGTGGTGAAGCGAATCTGATGGTTGCGACGCGGAGCGTCGCCGCGTCTGGTCCGGCGGCGCGGGACACGGCATGTTCACCACCCGCGGCGCGGAGCGTCGTGATCGCTGGTTCCGGAGGTGCCGGGCTGTGCTCACACCGGCCGGTTCTGCTGCTCGATGTACTGCCTGACCACGGTGAGCGGGGCGCCGCCGACGGTGCCGGCGAAGTAGGAGCCCGACCACAGCTTGTCGGCCCGCCAGTAGTGCCGTACCAGGTCGGGGAATTCTCCCCCAGCCTTCGGCCGGGAGGTGCCCCCAGGCGCAGACGGCGTGAGGAGACGCCCTTGAGGGAGTTGACCAACTTGGTGACGGTGACCGTGGGCGGGAAGTTCACCAGGGTGTGGACGTGGTTGTTCTCGCCATTGAACTCCACCAGCGTGCACTCGAAGTCCGCGCACACCGACCGCATGATCTCCTCCATGCGCGTCAGATGAACACCGGTGAACACACCTTGTGCCGGAACTTGGTCACGAAGACCAAGTGCACATGCATCACGAAAGCACCGTGCCGACCAGTTCTGATCTCCAGCATCTCACTCATAACCCAAATACGTAGCGTCGCCGTCATGCAGCTCAGGTACGCCTTCAGGTTGTACCCGGACCCCGGCCAGCGCACCGCGCTGGCCAAACACCGCGCACCGCAACTTCTTCGCCTCCCTCAAGGGCACCCGCAAGGGCCCGAAACTGGGCGCACCCCGGTTCAAGTCCCGCAAGGACACCCGCCAGTCGATCCGGTTCACCGCCAACGCCCGCTGGTCCCTCACCGAGAGCGGCCGACTGAACCTCCCCAAGATCGGGGCGGTGAAGGTGAAGTGGTCCCGCACGCTGCCCGCCACCCCCACCTCGGTCACCGTGGTCAAGGATTCCGCCGGGCGGTACTTCGCCTCCTTCGTCATCGACACCGACCCACAGGCGGATGCCGGGCGGATGCCCGCCACCGACCGCACCATCGGCATCGACCTCGGCCTCACCCACTTCGCCGTTCTGTCCGACGGCACGAAGATCGACTCCCCGCGGTTTCTGCGCCGCGCGGAGAAGAAGCTGAAGAAGGCCCAGCGGGAACTGTCCCGCAAACAGAAAGGTTCGAAGAACCGCGCCAAGGCCCGGCTCAAGGTCGCTCGCGCCCACGCCAAGGTCACCGATGCCCGCCATGAGTTCCACCACCAACTCTCCGGCTGGCCAAGTCCGTCCACGACGCCGGCTGGGCCTCATTCATCAACATGCTCGGGTACAAGGCGGAGCGGTACGGACGGACCCTGATCAAGATCGGCCGGTTCGAGCCGACCAGCCAGACCTGCTCCACCTGCGGCGTCAAAGACGGGCCCAAACCCCTCGACGTGAGGGAATGGACCTGCGCCGCCTGCGGCACCGTCCACGACCGGGACCACAATGCCGCGATCAACGTGAAGACGGCCGCCGGACTGGCGGTATCGGCCTGCGGAGCGCCGGTAAGACCTGGAGCAATCCCGGCACAGCGCGAAGAAACAGGAAGCCACGGATTCCCGACCGCACCCTGTGCCGCGTAGCGGCACAGCAACGATCGAGAAGGCCAGAATCCTCGCCCTTCAGGGCGAGGTGCAAGTCAATCCTTCGCCGCGTGCATCGCCGCGCCCACGATCCCCGCGTTGTTCTGCAGCTGCGCCGGGACGATCTCCGCCTTGATGCCCTCGATGTAGTGCAGGAACTTCTGGGCCTTGCGGCTGACGCCGCCGCCGATGATGAACAGCTCGGGCGAGAAGAGCATCTCGACATGGGCGAGGTACTTCTGGACCCGGTGGGCCCAGTGCTCCCACGTCAGGTCCTCGTCCTCCCTGGCCTTGCTGGACGCGCGCTTCTCCGCGTCGTGGCCGTGCAGCTCGAGGTGGCCCAGCTCGGTGTTGGGGACGAGGGCGCCGTCGACGAACAGGGCGCTGCCGATGCCCGTGCCGAACGTGAGGAGGAAGACCGTGCCCCTGCGGTCCCGGCCGGCGCCGAAGCCCATCTCGGCGACGCCCGCCGCGTCCGCGTCGTTGACCACCGTCACCGGCAGGCCGCCCAGGCGCTCGCTGAACAGGGCACGCGCGTCCGTGTCGATCCAGTCCTTGTCGACGTTGGCCGCCGTACGGATCGTGGATCCGCCGGTGACCACGCCGGGGAAGGTGAGGCCGACGGGTCCGGTCCAGCCGTAGTTCTCGACGACCTGCCGCACGCCGTCCGCCACCCCGTCGGGTGTCGCCGGGTGCGGGGTCAGCACCTTGAAGCGCTCCTGGGCGAGATCGCCCCTGTCCAGGTCCACCGGGGCACCCTTGATCCCGGATCCACCGATGTCCACGCCGAAGATCTGCATGGCTCTACGTTACGTCGAACGACTGACTGTCACTCCGCCGAGGGGTCCCCCGCGAGGTCCTTCACAAGGCCGCCACGCTCCGCCACCAGCGCCGCCGCCTCCTCGCGCAGATCGCGCCGCAGCTCCTTCGGCAGCGAGAACGTGATGGACTCCTCGGCCGCCCTGACCAGCTCGACGTCGCCGTAGCCGCGCTGCGCCAGCCACTCCAGGACCTCCTCGACGAGCACCTCCGGGACGGAGGCGCCGGAGGTGACGCCCACCGTGGTCACGCCCTCCAGCCAGGCCTCGTCGATCTCACTGGCGAAGTCCACGAGGTAGGCCTCGCGGGAGCCGGCGAGCTTGGCGACCTCGACGAGCCGCTTGGAGTTCGAGGAGTTGCGGGAGCCGACGACGATCACCAGCTCGGCCTCGGCGCCCATCTGCTTGACGGCGAGCTGACGGTTCTGGGTGGCGTAGCAGATGTCGTCGCTGGGCGGGGAGATGAGCTGCGGGAACTTGTCCTTGAGCGCGTCGACGGTCTCCATGGTCTCGTCGACGGAGAGCGTGGTCTGGGAGAGCCAGACGACCCTGGAGGGGTCGCGGACCTCGACCTTCGCCACGTCCTCGGGGCCGTCGACCAGCGTGATGTGGTCGGGGGCCTCGCCGGAGGTGCCGATGACCTCCTCGTGGCCCTCGTGCCCGATCAGGAGGATGTCGTAGTCCTCGTCGGCGAAGCGGACGGCTTCCTTGTGGACCTTGGTGACCAGCGGGCAGGTCGCGTCGATGGTGGCGAGGCGGCCCTGCTTGGCCTCGTCGTGGACGGTGGGGGCGACGCCGTGCGCCGAGAACATGACGATGTTTCCCGGGGGCACCTCTTCGGTCTGTTCGACGAAGATGGCGCCCTTCTTCTCCAGGGTCTGCACGACGTACTTGTTGTGGACGATCTCGTGCCGGACGTACACCGGAGCGCCGTACTGCTCCAGGGCTTTCTCGACGGCGATCACGGCGCGGTCCACACCCGCGCAGTAGCCACGGGGGGCGGCGAGCAGGACACGGCGGCCAGGCGAAGCAGTCATGCGTCCCATCGTAAGGCCGCGCCCGGCAAGGCAAAGATCGCCTCTGTGATCGCCTCTGTGTGCGAGCGCGGGCGCGGCGATCGAGGCTGCGTCGGAGGAGCGGCGCGGGGAGCGGCGTTGTCGGACCGGGCCGTTAGTCTCGGCGCATGGCTGCGAACACGTCCCCCGAAGCCCCCCTGCCCGTCGGCGAGGTGTCACGGCTCATCGGGGGGTGGATCGACCGGCTCGGTGCCGTGTGGGTGGAGGGGCAGATCACCCAGCTGTCGCGGCGGCCCGGCGCGGGAGTGGTGTTTCTGACGTTGCGTGACCCGTCGTACGACATCTCCGTGAGCGTCACCTGTTATCGGCAGGTGTTCGACGCCGTGGCCGATGTGGTGAGCGAGGGCGCCCGGGTCGTCGTCCTGGCGAAGCCCGAGTGGTACGCGCCACGGGGGCAGTTGTCGTTGCGGGCCGCCGAGATAAGGCCTGTCGGGGTCGGGGAGTTGCTCGCGCGGCTCGAACAGCTGAAGAAGTCGCTCGCCGCGGAAGGGTTGTTCGCGCCGGAGCGGAAGAAGGCGCTGCCCTTCCTGCCCCAACTCGTCGGACTTGTCTGCGGGCGGGCCTCGGCCGCCGAGCGGGACGTCCTGGAGAACGCGCGGCATCGCTGGCCGGCGGTCCGCTTCGAGGTGCGCAACGTCGCCGTGCAGGGCGTGCACGCGGTGCCGCAGGTCGTGCAGGCGATGAAGGAGCTCGACGCGATCGACGAGGTGGACGTCATCGTCGTCGCCCGTGGTGGCGGCAGCGTGGAGGATCTGCTGCCGTTCTCCGACGAGCAGCTCATCCGGACGGTCGCGGGATGCCGTACGCCGGTCGTGTCCGCCATCGGGCACGAGCCGGACAACCCGCTCCTCGACCACGTCGCCGATCTGCGCGCCTCCACCCCGACCGACGCGGCCAAGAAGGTCGTGCCGGACGTCGGTGAGGAGTACGAGCGGGTGCGGATGCTGCGGGACCGGGCGCGGCGGTGCGTCGAGGCGTTCGTCGAGCGGGAGGAACGCGGGCTGGCGCAGGCGCTCTCGCGGCCGTCGATACAGGACCCGCACCGGATGATCGACGAGCGGGCCGACCATGTGGTCGCGCTCCTGGACCGGGGCCGGCGCACCGTCGGCCACCTCCTCGACCGCGCCGACTCGGAGCTGGCGCACACGCATGCGCGCGTGGTGGCCCTCTCCCCCGCCGCGACCCTGAAGCGGGGGTACGCGGTGCTGCAGAAGGCGGACGGCCATGTCGTCCGCGACCCGGCCGAGGTGACCGGGGACGAGGTCCTGCGGGCGCGGGTTTCCGAGGGTGAGTTCGTGGTCCGAGTCGATGGACGGGCCGATGCGTAGGGTGGGCGGATGACCAGCAAGGTGGAGGAGACGGCGACGGTGGCCGAGGGGCTCGGGTACGAGCAGGCACGGGACGAGCTGATCGACGTCGTACGGCGGCTGGAGGCGGGCGGTACGACGCTGGAGGAGTCCCTCGCCCTGTGGGAGCGCGGCGAGGAGCTGGCCAAGGTGTGCCGCCGCTGGCTGGACGGGGCGCGGGCGCGGCTGGACGCGGCCCTCGCCGGGCAGGAGGACCGGGAAGAGGGTTCCGGGGACACCGAGTAGCACCCGGCGACCGGGACTGTGAAGCGGATCACCACGCCCCGATTTTTGTTGAAGGTTGAACTTCACTCGCGTACCGTCGAGGACGTCAAGCGGTCCCCGGTCCGTTTCCGGGGTCCCACGCACCTCTCGAGAAGGTTCACGCATGTCTCTCGTCCTTGACCCCGCCGCCCAGGACCTGCTGTTCCGCGAGGCCCGCACCGCGAACACCTTCACCGACGAGCCGGTGACCGAGGAGCAGGTGCAGGCGATCTACGACCTGGTCAAGTACGGCCCGACCGCCTTCAACCAGTCGCCGCTGCGCATCACCCTGGTCCGCTCCGCCGAGGCCCGTGAGCGCCTGGTCCAGCACATGGCCGAGGGCAACCAGCCGAAGACGGCCACCGCCCCGCTGGTCGCGATCCTCTCCGCGGACAACGAGTTCCACGAGGAGCTCCCGGAGCTCTTCCCGCACTTCCCGGCCGCCAAGGACGTCTTCTTCTCCGAGCGCCCGGCCCGCGAGGGTGCCGCCACGCTGAACGCCGCCCTGCAGGCCGCGTACTTCATCATCGGCGTCCGTGCCGCCGGCCTCGCCGCCGGCCCGATGACCGGCCTCGACTTCGCGGGCGTCCAGAAGGAGTTCCTGGACGACGACCACACCCCGCTGATGGTCGTCAACATCGGCAAGCCGGGCGAGGACGCCTGGTTCCCGCGCTCCCCGCGTCTGGCCTACGAGGACGTCATCACCACCGTCTGAGCAGGTCGTGCACAGCGAGAGGGCCCCCGGCGACGACGCCGGGGGCCCTCTCGCGTGTCTGGCGGCTCACACCATCTTCAGCGCCCCGGCCATCTCCGTCAGCTGGGCGAACGAGCCCGTGCCGGCCACCACCGTGGTCGAGCCCTTCTCCGCGAGCACCAGGGCGTCGTAGCGGCCGCCGGTGTAGCGCGTCCACGTACGGCCGTCGATCTCCTGGGTGGTTTTCGTCGCGGCGCCGCCCTGACTGGCCGCGTCGATGAACGTGGACGGCTTCTGAGCGGACTGCTCGATCTGCACGTACTCCCCGTCAGGCGCGTGGAAGCCCAGGTGCCAGGCGTCGAACTGGTCACCCCGGAAGCGGACGGACGTCGCCTTCCAGCTGCCGGACAGGCCCTCCGGCGCGGCCACGGGGTAGGACGACGCGCGGCGAGCCGTGAGCAGCTCGACGCGATAGTCGACCTTCTTCACGTCCCGAGCGGAGTCGTCGTGCGGGATGAAGACGTAGATGACCGCCACCGCGATCCCGATCAGGCCCAGGGAGAGGACCATGTCCCGGACCGTCTTCTGCTTACCGTTCGAACCTGCCACGTCCCTATCGTCGCAGGTGCCCTGGTCCGCTCATCCGTGGGCCCCCCTGCTCATTTTGTCTGCCTGACGATAGAGTCGGGCCACACCCTCATCCGGCCGTCGTCGTATCAGAAAGGTGCGCTCCGATGACCGAGCATCATCATCTGCCGTCCGAGCTCGAAGTTCCTTCCGAGGCTCCCGACCGCAACCTCGCCCTGGAACTCGTCCGGGTCACCGAAGCCGCGGCGATGGCCGCGGGCCGCTGGGTCGGGCGCGGCGACAAGAACGGCGCCGACGGTGCCGCGGTACGGGCCATGCGGACCCTCGTCTCCACCGTCTCGATGAACGGCGTCGTCGTCATCGGTGAGGGCGAGAAGGACGAGGCCCCGATGCTCTTCAACGGAGAGCGCGTCGGCGACGGGACCGGGCCGGAGTGCGACATCGCCGTCGACCCGATCGACGGCACCACGCTGACCGCGAAGGGCATGACCAACGCGATCGCGGTGCTGGCCGCCGCCGACCGCGGGTCGATGTTCGACCCGTCAGCCGTCTTCTACATGGACAAGCTGGTCACCGGGCCCGAGGCCGCCGACTTCGTCGACATCAACGCGCCCGTGTCCGTCAACATCCGGCGCGTCGCCAAGGCCAAGCGGTCCACGCCCGAGGACGTCACCGTCGTCATCCTGGACCGGCCGCGGCACGAGGGCCTCATCGAGGAGGTCCGCGACACCGGCGCGCGCATCAGGCTGATCTCCGACGGCGACGTGGCCGGCTCGATCCTGGCGCTGCGCGAGGGCACCGGCGTCGACCTGCTGCTCGGCGTCGGCGGCACGCCGGAAGGCATCATCTCGGCCTGCGCGGTGAAGTGCCTGGGCGGCACCATCCAGGGCAAGCTGTGGCCGAAGGACGACGAGGAGCGGCAGCGGGCGATCGACGCGGGGCACGACCTGGACCGCGTCCTGACGACCGACGACCTGGTGTCCGGGGAGAACGTCTTCTTCGTGGCGACCGGCATCACGGACGGCGAGCTGCTGCGGGGCGTGCGGTACCGGTCGGAGACCGCGACGACCGACTCGATCGTGATGCGGTCCAAGTCGGGAACGGTGCGCAGGATCGACTCCGAGCACCGGCTCAGCAAGCTGCGGGCCTACAGCGCGATCGACTTCGACCGGGCGAAGTAGGCCCCCCAGGGAAGCAAGTTCCCCAGGAGAGCGAGTTCCCCAGGAGAGCGAAGAAGAGAGGCGTCCCGGTGCGGTGGGGCGCCTCTCTTCTTGTGCGCGGGTCAGCCGGCCGCCGCTATGCGGTCCCCCGCCCTGGCCGCCTTCTTCAGTTCCAGGTCGCGGCGGCGGCGCCGGGCCAGGACCACGCGGCGCTCCGCGGCGGTCAGGCCGCCCCAGACGCCGTAGGGCTCCGGTTGCAGGAGTGCGTGCTCGCGACACTCGACCATGACGGGGCAGCCCGCACAGACTCGCTTCGCGGCCTGCTCGCGGGAGAGCCGGGCGGCGGTGGGTTCCTTGGACGGCGCGAAGAACAGGCCGGCCTCGTCACGCCGGCACACCGCCTCGGTGTGCCAAGGTGCGTCTTGGTCCCTGTCCCGCACTGGCACCCGCTGGGCCGGTACGGCAGCTACCTGCAGGGACGAATGCGGCGGTTGCAGCACGGTCTACTCCTGACGACGGCTTCGCGAGCGAGCGACGATGCAGCAAGGCCTACCCGCTGTACGCGCGCCTATGCACTGAGTTCCGGACCGCCGGATCACGAGGACTTGTACGCGCTCTCAAGCGCGACGGACCATGATCCCTTCCGCCGGGAACGCGGCGGTACTCGCCGTCGGATTCGCCACCGTCAACGATCCAGGTGCTTGCGCAAACCCTTGTCGACCTTGCGCTGCACCCGGTCGAGAATGTCCGCGACGAGTTTGCCGCGCTTGGGCCGGCCCTCGACGTTCCCCAGCACCGCCCAGCCGTCCACGTAGACCACGGGGGCTTCCGGGTCGCCGGAGTCGACGGTGTCCACCTCGAAGTTGCCGAGGACTCCGCCGCCGGTGCCGCGCAGCGAGACGTTCTCCGGGACGCGGACCTCGACATTGCCGAAGACCGAGATCGCCTTGATCACGACCTGCTGGTACTCGAAGATCGCCTCACTCAGGTCGATGTCGACGGTGCCGAACACCGCGTACGCGTGGATCCGGCGGCCCGCGCGCCAACGGCCCTTGCGGACGGCGCTGCTGAACACCGCGACCACGTTGTCGTCCGGGTCGTGCGGTAGCGGGTCCGTGGGGCGGTTGGGGGCCGGGGTGTAGCCGCCGGCGGATCGGCGGCCGTGGGCGGCCGGCAGGTCCCGTATGAAGGTCTCCAGTTCACCCACCGTCTTGGCGTTCAGCACCCCCTCGACGCGTTCCGCGTGCTCGTCCGCGGTGAGACGCCCTTCGGCGAGGGCCTCGCGCAGGATGTCGGCGACGCGGTCACGCTCGGCGTCCGAGGCACGCAGGTCGGCGTCCCTGGCGGCGGCGGGTTCCTGCGCCTGCGGTTCGGTGTGCTTCTGAAGGTCCACCGCAGCAGCGTACCGAAACGCGATAGATCGCGACTAGGGGGTGTGGACAACCCGTCGGAGGTCCGACTGAGGACAACCTCACAAGAGCGCTGTCGGACGCAGGTTCTACGCTGGTGGGCGCTGCCAATGGAGGCCAGCGGCCAACTGTCGAGTGAGGAATGGGCGACATGCCTGAGTTCGCGTACACCGATCTGCTCCCCATGGGAGAGGACACCACCCCCTACCGGCTGGTGACCTCCGAGGGTGTCTCCACCTTCGAGGCCGACGGGCGGACGTTCCTCAGGGTCGAGCCGGAGGCGCTGCGCAAGCTCGCCGAGGAGGCGATCCACGACATCCAGCACTACCTTCGCCCGGCCCACCTGGCCCAGCTGCGCCGGATCATCGACGACCCCGAGGCGTCGGGCAACGACAAGTTCGTGGCTCTGGACCTCCTGAAGAACGCGAACATCGCGGCCGCCGGTGTGCTGCCCATGTGCCAGGACACCGGCACGGCGATCGTCATGGGCAAGCGCGGACAGAACGTGCTGACCGAGGGCGGCGACGAGGAGGCACTGAGCCGGGGCATCTACGACGCGTATCTGAACCTGAACCTGCGCTACTCGCAGATGGCGCCTCTCACCATGTGGGAGGAGAAGAACACCGGCTCCAACCTCCCGGCGCAGATCGAGCTGTACGCGACGGACGGCGGCGCCTACAGGTTCCTGTTCATGGCGAAGGGCGGCGGCAGCGCCAACAAGTCCTTCCTCTACCAGGAGACGAAGGCCGTCCTGAACGAGGCCTCCATGATGAAGTTCCTGGAGGAGAAGATCCGCTCGCTCGGTACGGCCGCCTGCCCGCCGTACCACCTGGCGATCGTCGTCGGCGGCACCTCCGCCGAGTACGCGCTGAAGACGGCCAAGTACGCCTCCGCGCACTACCTGGACGAGGTGCCCGCCGAGGGCTCGCCGCTCGGCCACGGCTTCCGGGACAAGGAGCTGGAGGAGAAGGTCTTCGAGCTGACCCAGAAGATCGGGATCGGGGCGCAGTTCGGCGGCAAGTACTTCTGCCACGACGTGCGGGTCGTGCGGCTGCCGCGGCACGGCGCCTCCTGCCCCGTCGCGATCGCCGTCTCCTGCTCGGCGGACCGGCAGGCCGTCGCGAAGATCACCGCCGAGGGCGTCTTCCTGGAGCAGCTGGAGAGGGACCCGGCGCGGTTCCTGCCGGAGACCACGGACGAGCACCTCGAAGAGGGCGACGTCGTCAAGATCGACCTGAACCAGCCGATGGACTCCATCCTCGCCGAGCTGACCAAGTACCCGGTGAAGACCCGCCTGTCGCTGACCGGCCCGCTGGTCGTGGCCCGTGACATCGCGCACGCCAAGATCAAGGAACGGCTGGACGCGGGCGAGGGGATGCCGCAGTACCTGAAGGACCACCCGGTGTACTACGCGGGCCCGGCGAAGACGCCCGAGGGCTACGCGTCCGGCTCCTTCGGTCCGACCACGGCCGGCCGTATGGACTCCTACGTCGAGCAGTTCCAGGCGGCGGGCGGCTCCAAGGTGATGCTCGCCAAGGGCAACCGCAGCAAGCAGGTCACCGACGCGTGCGACGCGCACGGCGGCTTCTACCTGGGTTCGATCGGCGGCCCGGCGGCCCGGCTCGCGCAGGACTGCATCAAGAAGGTCGAGGTCGTCGAGTACGAGGAGCTCGGCATGGAGGCGGTCTGGAAGATCGAGGTCGAGGACTTCCCGGCGTTCGTGGTCGTCGACGACAAGGGCAACGACTTCTTCACTGCGCGGGAACCTGAGCAGCCCACGTTCACCAGCATTCCGGTGCGGGGCCCCGGCCTGTCCTGAGCCATCCCCTGGAGCGTCACAGACCCCTCGGCATCGCCGGGGGGTTGTGAACTGCTGCCGCGGAACAGCGCACGAGTGTGTTCTGGCATGCATGAGTGAGTGTCTGGGGTGTGGTGGGGCGTAGGGAACGGAAGTTCCCTCATCGAATGGGTGACCTTTGCGGGCGGTGCTCGTTGACTGCGGTGACAGGGGGCCTTCGAGCCGCGGGCAGGGGTGGACGGGTGGGCGGGCTGAGGGAGTTGGTGGCGGCGTTCGTTGTGCCCGGTCCGGCAGGCGTGGCGGTGCGGGACCGGCTGCGGGTAAGTGAGTCGGACGCGGCTCTACTTGCCGGGGTGGGGATGTTCCTGGGTTCGCTGGCGGCCGGGGATCTCGCGGAACGCTGCCGGCAGGGGCCGGCGCATGATGCGGCCTCCTGGGCGGTGCGCAAGCGCGAGCTGACGGGGAAGTCCTCGGCACGCTGGGCGGGCAGTATCACCAAGGCCACGCATGATCAGTGGGCGCTGGCGCGGCGTGGACAGGCCGCCCACATGGCCTGGCTGCGGAGGCAGATCGACTCGGTCGAGGCGCGGCTGTCCCGGCCGCTCGGTGCCAAGGCCGACAAGAGGGACGGCCTGGTACGCGGTTACGGTTCGCGTGGTGAGTGGCATGCCAAGTCCCGCCGCCTGCAGACGTTGAAGGACCGGCTCGCGGTGGTGGAGGCGGACTGGGCGGCGCGCCGGGTGCACGTGGTGCGCGGCGGCAAACGCCTCGCGAACACCCGTCACCACCTGGAGGCGGCCGGGCTGGCCGAGCAGGAATGGAGGGAGCGCTGGCGGGCGGAGCGGATGTTCCTGTCGGCCGACGGAGAGTCCGGCAAACGGTTCGGCAACGAGACCATCCGCGTTACCGACACCGGACAGGTCTCCATCAAGCTCCCCTCTCCGCTGGCCCACCTGGCTAACGCGCCGCACGGCCGGTATCTGCTGGACGCGACCGTGGCGTTCAAACACCGGGGTGAGGAGTGGCTGGACCGGATCACCGCGAACCGAGCGGTGGCCTACCGCATCCACCACGACGTGGCACGCGGCCGCTGGTACGTGACCGCCTCATGGCAGCGTGCCGCCGCCCCGGTCCTGCCGCTTGAGGCGGCGCTGGCGCGGGGTGTGGTGGGGGTGGACATGAACGACGACCACCTCGCCTGCTGGCGCCTGGATGTGCACGGCAACCCGGTCGGCGAACCGCAGCGCTTCTTCTACGACCTCACCGGCAGCAGCGAGCACCGGGACGCCCAGATCCGGCACACCCTGACCCGGCTGCTGCACCACACCCGCCGCACCGGGGCCGCTGCGATCGCCATCGAGGACCTCGACTTCCGCGAGGGCACAAGCCGGGAGAAGCACGGCCGCAACAAGCGTTTCCGCCGCCTGCTCTCCCGCTTCCCCACCGCGAAACTGAAAGCGCGGCTGGTGTCGATGGCCGCCGAACTGGACATCGCGATCGTTGCGGTCGACCCCGCCTACACCTCCCGGTGGGGTGCCCAGCACTGGCAGAAACCACTGACCACACCGACTCGCACAATGTCCCGGCACGATGCGGCGAGCATCGCGGTCGGGCGACGCGCCCTCGGACACCCGATCCGGCGACGGACGGCACCGCCCCACGACGACCAGAGTGATCGTCGTGGGCATCGGACCGTCCAGGCCCGACCGGACACCCGCAGGCGTGAGGGACCCCGCCCCCGTATCCCCGGACCACGGACGCGATCCGTGTCACCGGACACGGAGCGAAAGCGGGCGACCAGGACATCCAACACCGGTCGGGATGTCCGCAGCGACCAGGTATGGGTCCAAGACTCACTCCTGCTCACTGATTAGGAACGGTCTGTCGCTGCCCGTGGGTGACGCTATGAGCCCCCGCTCCGGTGGCTTGCCGCGCACCGTTGGCCGTAGCAGCCCGCACGGGCCGGGCGCGGGTGCTCCGCGCAGGAGATCACCGATTCGCCATCCTCGTCGAGGAGGCCGTCCTGCGGTACCGCATCGGTGTTGCCGGAATCATGGCAGGGCAACTGGGCCGGCTGCTGTCGATCAGGTCCCTGCCGGCGGTCTTTCTGGGAGTCGTGCCGTTCAGCGCCTCAAGGCACATGTGGCCCCTGGAGACATTCTCGGTCCACGACGGCGCACCAGCCCAAGTCGAAGATGCCTTTGCGACCCGCCGGCGCGGCGACGTCGGTGCGGGCGCTCCAGGTGCCGACGGGTGTCTCCGGGGTCGTCGTCCTGATCTCTTCCTTCCGCGTCGACGACAGGTCAGACCGTGTGCGGGGCCGGGGCCTTGAAGCGGTGGGACGGGACCTGGGGCAGGGTGCGCCGCGCCAGGCCGGCGAGGGTGGCGCCGGGACCGATGTCCAGGAAGGCGGTGGAGTCCAGCTCCTCGTGGAGGACGTGCAGGGTGTCCGCCCAGCGGACCGGGCTGACCAGCTGGCGGGCGCACAGTTCGCGCCAGTGGCCGCCGCCGTGGTGGGTGTGGGCGTCGACGTTGGCCACCACGGGGATCGCTCCGGTCGCGAAGCCCGTCAGTTCCAGGGCCCGGCGCAGGGCCGCGCCGGCGGGCTCCATGTAGGGGCTGTGGCAGGCGGCGGTGACCGGCAGGACGCTGTAGCGCAGGCCGGCCCCGGCAGCACGGGCGGCGGTGGTCTCCACGGCCGTACGACTGCCGGCGACCACCGTCTGCTGGGGGCTGTTGTGGTTGGCCACCCACAGGTCGGCACCGTCCCGGCGGGCCTCCTCCACCAGGACCGTGACCTGCTCCGGGTCGCCGCCCATCACGGCGGCCATCGCTCCGGGGCGCCCGCGGGCCGCCTCGGCCATGGCCCGGCCCCGCTCGCCCACCAGCCAGGCGCCGTCGGCCACCGACAGCACCCCGGCGGCCACCAGCGCCGAGTACTCGCCGAGGCTGTGCCCGGCGACCGCCACCACGTGCGCGAACGGATCGTGCCGGCGGAACTCCGACCAGGCCAGCAGGGACGCGGTGAACACCGAGATCTGGGCGTGGTCGGTGCGGGACAGGGTCTCCTGGTCCGCCGTCAGCAGCAGCTCGGCGACGTCGAAGCCGGAGGCCCGGGAGACGGATTCGACGAGTTCCCAGGACGGTGTCTCCCGCCAGGGCTCGCCCATACCGGGGCGCTGCACCCCCTGGCCGGGGAACAGGACGGCGTACCGCGGCTCGGCGGTGGACCCGTGAACGTGCGTGACCATGATCTGCCCTCTCGAGATTCCGACGACGGTCGGGAACATCGTCCGAGGGGGCCGCTCAAGTTCCGGACCGCTTTTCCCTCATGCCGCGGCCGCCTTTCACTCAAGGCCCGGAATAGAAGTCGGCGGCTTTTTCAGGGCTTGAGTCAGGCATTGTCCAGGGCCCCGAATTCTTCTTCCGGGCGGCCTCGGTCCAGAGGGCGTCCGGATGGGAGGACAAGGCATGACCACCATGGTCGAAAACCCCGTGGCACACAGCCCGGTGCCGCTTGCCGAGTCGGAGCCCGAGCGTCCCGACAGCATGCATGTGCGCGTGGAGGAGCTGCGGCGGCTGCGCGCCGAGGTGCACGCGGGTCCCGGACAGCGGGCCACCGAGGCACAGCACGCACGCGGCAAGCTCACCGCCCGCGAGCGCATCGAACTCCTGCTGGACGAAGGGTCGTTCACCGAGCTGGAGTCGCTGCGCCGGCACCGCGCGACCGGCTTCGGACTGGAGCACAAGAGGCCGCACACCGACGGTGTCGTCACCGGCTGGGGCACCGTCGAGGGGCGCCAGGTCTTCGTCTACGCGCACGACTTCCGCATCTTCGGCGGAGCGCTCGGCGAGTCCCACGCGGCGAAGATCCACAAGCTGATGGACCTCGCGGAGGCGTCCGGCGCGCCGCTGGTGAGCCTCTGCGACGGCGCGGGCGCCCGCATCCAGGAAGGAGTGACGGCGCTCGCCGGATACGGCGGCATCTTCAGCCGCAACGCGCGTGCCTCGGGTGTCATCCCGCAGATCAGCGTGATCCTCGGCCCGTGTGCGGGAGGCGCGGCCTACTCGCCGGCGCTGACCGACTTCACCTTCATGGTCCGGGGCGTGGCCCAGATGTTCATCACCGGCCCGGACGTCGTGCGGGCGGTCACCGGCGAGCAGGTGAGCATGGACGAGCTGGGCGGCGCCGACGTGCACGCGTCGGTGTCCGGGGTGGCCGCGTTCGCGTACGACGACGAGGTGGGCTGTCTGGAGGACGTGCGCCACCTGCTGTCGTATCTGCCGTCCAACAACCGGCAGGCCCCGCCCGTACTGCCCGGCGACGATCCGGCGGACCGCCGCACCGACCGGCTCGCCGACCTCGTCCCGGCCGACCCCTCGCGCGGCTACGACGTGCGGGAGGTCATCGAGGAGATCGTCGACCACGGCGAGTACTTCGAGACGCACCCCACCTGGGCGGTCAACGTCGTGTGCGCCCTGGCCCGGATCGACGGGCACGTGGTGGGCATCGTCGCCAACCAGCCCATCGCCAGCGCCGGAGTGCTGGACATCAAGGCCAGCGAGAAGGCCGCGCGGTTCGTCTCCCTGTGCGACGCCTTCAACATTCCGCTGGTCACCATGCTGGACGTGCCCGGCTTCCTGCCCGGCGTGGAGCAGGAGCACAACGGGATCATCCGGCACGGCGCGAAGCTGCTGTACGCGTACTGCAACGCCACCGTCCCCCGCATCCAGCTGATCCTGCGCAAGGCGTACGGCGGTGCCTACATCGTCATGGACTCCCGCTCGGTCGGCGCGGACCTGTCCTTCGCCTGGCCCACCAACGAGGTGGCGGTGATGGGCGCCGAGGGGGCCGCCAACGTCGTCTTCCGCCGGCAGATCGCCGACGCCGACGACCCCGCGGCGATGCGCGCGCAGATGGTTGAGGAGTACAAGGCCGAGCTGATGCACCCGTACTACGCGGCCGAACGCGGCCTCGTCGACGACGTCGTCGAACCGGGTGAGACCCGCGCGGTGCTGGCCCGCTCGCTGGCCGTGCTGCGGACCAAGCACCGGGCGCTGCCGCAGCGCAAGCACGGGATCACCCCACTGTGAGCGCCGCGCCGCCCCCGGCCGACGTGCTGCGCGAGGCCGCCTTCCGCGTGGTGCGCGGCAACCCCGACCCCAGCGAACTGGCCGCGCTGGTCGCCGTGCTGACCGTGCTGCGGGCGCGTGCCGGGACCACCGACGACGACGCCGGTCCCGCAGCACCCCGCGCGACCTGGGACCGGGCCGGCAACGGCTATCGCAGTCCGCTCGCCTGGGTGCTTTGAGTTCGCTTTTAGTGAGCGATTTGCCACCCGCCCTGACAATGAAATCACGCGGGGGGAAAGGGAATTGACCCTCGACTCGCGCCGCATGAGGAGGATGAAGGAAATGACACCTGCCGAGAAGAAGACCTGCCTGCCGGGCGCCGCGAACCTCGAATTCATGCGCACCGTGGACCGTTCTCTGCTGCACCGCTGGGCGCTTTCCGAGGTGTTTCTGACCGACGCCCGACAGACCGCCGAGGAGGAATTTCTCGCCGCCGCCCAACTGCCCCCGCTGCACGCCTACTACACCGAGCACACCTCGCGGCTCGGCAGCCCGGACCCGATGCTGCTGCTGGAGTGCTGCCGGCAGGCCGAGACCTACGGCGGCCACGAGTACGCCGGGGTCTCGCGCAAGAGCAAGTTCCTGCTGCGGTCCTGGTCGATGGAGCTGCCGGGGCTGCTCACCCTCCCGCAGCAGGAGCGGCCCGGCGAGCTGCGCATCTCGGTCCGCACGAGCAACCGCCGCGGTACCCCCGGCGATGTGCGGCGGCTGTCCTTCGGCATCGACATGAAGCTCGCCCAGCGCTGCCTCGGTTTCGTGCGCATGGACGTCGGCTACATCCCCGCCGAGGTCTACGACACGGTCCGTCTGCAGGGCCGCGGCCGGCCGCTGGTGCCGTTCCAGGACCTGCCCCGCCAGACCGCGTACGTCGCCCCGCACCTGGTCGGCCGCAGCGACCCGGCGAACGTCGTCCTCAGCTCCGCCACCGTGGGCAGCGACAACGCCTCCGCGACCGTACGGGTCCCGCTGGAGAACCGCAGCATGTTCGACCACGGCCAGGACCACGTGCCCGGCATGGTGCTCATGGAGGCCGCCCGCCAGCTGTGCCTGCTCGGCGTGTCCGACCTGTGGGGCGCCTCGGTCAGCCGCAGCACGGTGGCCGGCTTCGAGTTCTCCTTCACCCGCTACGCCGAGCTGGACGCCCCCACGACGGTGCACATCCGCAAGACCGAGCCGTACGCGCACGAGGACAACCTCAGCCTGATGCTGCCGGACCTCAGGACCTTCCACATCGACTTCGAGCAGGACGGCGACATCATCGCCTCCGGTCAGATGCACACCACCACGGCGTCGACGGGCGTGCCGCTGCTCGACGGCGAGGAGTGCGTATGACCCCCGACGGCATGTGGCTCACCCCCGCCGAGTGGCTGCCGCCCACCGTCGAGAAGACGGCGGACGCGCTGGCCGCCGGCCGGGTGACCACCGACGAGGCGGACGCGATGGGTTACGGGCAGCTGCCCGTCTCCCCCGACCTGTCCGCCCCCCAGATGGCGGTGCGTGCCGCCCGGAACGCCCTGTCCCGGGCCGGTGTCGCGGCCGGTGACCTCACCGCCGTCCTGCACGCCTGGACGTACCACCAGGGCCACGACTTCTGGTCGCCCGCCCACTACGTGGCCGCCCGGACCGGCGCTCTGGACGCGATCCCGACCGGCGTCCAGCAGATGTGCAACGGCGCGGCGGCGGCCCTGCGCGCCGCAGCGCACCAGCTCGCCGCGCGGCCCGGGGACGGCCCGGTCCTGGTGACCACCGCCGACCGTTTCGCACCGCCGGGCTTCGACCGGTGGGGCGGTGACTACGGCGTCTGGTACGGCGACGGTGCCACCGCGGCCGTCGTCGGCGCCGGCCCCGCCGGCGTCCCGCAGGGCGCGCTCGCCCTGCACGCCCTGCACACCCGGGCGGCGCCGGAGCTGGAGAGCGCCCACCGTGACACCGGCGCCTTCCACCCGGCACCGCACACCCGCGGCGCGGCCGTGGACGTCCGCCGGACCAAGAAGGCGTTCCTCGCCGAGCACGGCAGGCCGCGCTTCCTCGACCGGCTGCGCCGGGAGACCACGGCCGTCCTGGCCGCCGCGCTGACCGAGGCGGGCATCGGCACCGGCGGGCGGCGGCTGAGCGCCGTACTGCTGCCACGGCTCGGCCGGGCCACCGCACGGGAGGTGTACGGCCCCGCCGTCGCCGAGGTCACCGACGCGCCGCTGGCCGACCTGGGCGAGTACACCGGTCATCTCGGCGCCGGTGACCTGCTGTCCAACCTGACCGCACTGGCCGCGGACACCGGCCCGCACCGCCTCGAACGCGGCGAGTACGCCGCGGTGCTGAGCGCCGGCGCCGGGTTCACGTGGAGCGCGGCCGTGGTGCGACGGACCTGAACCGCCCGGTATTCCCCACCCTGTTCCGACTTCTCCGAAAGGCACTGTCATGACGTTCCCTCAGCGCGAGGGCCCCGGTGAGCGGCGTCCCGTCCTCGTCGTGGGCGCCGGCCCCGTGGGACTGGTGCTCGCCACCGAACTGCTCGCGCAGGGTGTTCCGGTCCGGTTGATCGACCACTCGGCCGCCGGCCCCGTCCAGCACTCCCGGGCCAGCGTCGTCTGGCCGCGCAGCCTGGAACTCCTCGGCCGTATCGGCGCCTCCGAGCCGCTGATCGAGCTGGGCAACCGGCTGGACTCGGTGCAGTACTACTCCGACAAGCGGCACCTCGGCGCCATCGAGATGAGCCGGCTCGCCGACACCCCGTACCCCTTCGGCGTGGTCGTCCCGCAGGACACCACCGAGGAGGTGATCCGCACCCGGCTGGCCGCGTACGGCGGCGAGATCGAGTTCGGCACTCTCACCGGGCTCGACACCTCGGGGCCCCGGCCGGTCGCTCAGGTGCAGGGGGTTGACGGGCGCTCCGAGCACATCGAGGCGGACTGGGTGATCGGCGCGGACGGCGCGCACAGCGCGGTGCGCCGCCTCGCCGGGATCGAGCTGCTGGGCACCGGCAACGACGTGCTCTTCGCGATCGGTGACGGTCCCGTGGCCGGCGACCTGGACCAGCACGCGCTGGTGTACTGCTACTCCCGCTCCGGCGCCCTGGGAATCGCCCCCTTCGGCGGCGGGGTGTACCGGCTCGCCATCAGCGTGCCGGACTGGCGCGAGGAGCAGGGGCCGCCGCCGGAGCTGTTCCAGCGGTTCGTCGACGAGCGTTCCCCGCGGCCCGGCATCGTCGGAGAGCTCGACTGGTCCACCATCTTCCGGGCGCGGCGCCGGGTGGCCGAGACCATGCGCGCGGGCCGGGTCTTCCTCGCGGGCGACGCCGCCCATGTGTTCAGCGCGGCCGGCGCGCAGGGCATGAACACCGGTATCCAGGACGCGGTCAATCTCGCGTGGAAGCTGGCCGGCGTGGTCAGGGGCGCCTTCGAACCGGGCATCCTCGACACCTACGACAGCGACCGCCACCTGGCCGCGGAACGCATCGTGCTGACCACGGCCAAGCAGACCAGCTGGGGGCTGTTCAAGCGGCGCCACGAGCTCGCCCTGCGTGACGCCACCGTGCGGCTGGCCCACCGGACCGGGGTGCTGCAGCGGTTCGGCGCCCCGCTGATGGCGCAGCACGACGTCAGCTACCGGCCTGCCGAGTCCCTGCGCGACACGCTGCCGGGGCTGACCCGCAGGATCCGCGTCGGCGACCGGCTGCCGGTGTTCTCCGCGCATGACGCCCCCCAACCGGGCGCCGAACGCTGGCCCTCGATCGACCCGGCGCGGCTGACGCTGCTGCTCTGGGCCGGCGAACGTCAGGACGCCACCTGGCTGGCCACCCGCGAGTCCGTGTCGACGGCCGCCCCCGGCGGTGTACCGGTACGGGACATCTCCGCCTGGCCGGGCTTCGCCCCACTGCTCGGCTCCGCCCCGAGGGCCCTCGTGGTCCGCCCCGACGGCCACGTGGCGGCGATCGTCGCCCCGGAGCCGGCGGCCGTGCGTACGGCACTGCGCAGGACGGGGAGCAGCTTCCGAGCGGGCGGCACCGTGAAGGCCGCGGCGGTCCCGGACACCCCGGCCGCCCAGCTGACGGCCCTGGCAGTGCCCTCGGCTCGTACGGCCGACGAGGCCGAGGAGCTGGCCTCATGAGCCGCGCTGCTGTCCTGTGCGGTCTGGGTGGCGCGCTGCCGGAGCGGGCCGTGTCCAATCAGGAGTTGGCGGAGCAGCTGGACACCTCCGACCGGTGGATCCGTACCCGGACCGGGATCGGTCGGCGTCATGTCGTCGCCCCGGGTGAGGCCACCTCCGACCTCGCGGTGGCGGCCGGACGGGACGCTCTGGCCTCGGCCCGCCGCAGCGACGTGGACCTGGTGGTGCTGGCCACCAGTACGCCGGACCGGCCCTGCCCGGCCACCGCGCCGGACGTCGCCCACCGGCTCGGGCTCGGGACGGTGCCCGCCTTCGACGTGTCCGCCGTGTGCACCGGATTCGTGTACGCGCTCGCCGCCGCCTCCTCCATGATCACCGCGGGGATGGCCGAACGGGCCCTGGTGATCGGCGCGGACACCTTCTCCACCATCCTCGACCCTGCCGACCGCACCACCCGGGCCATCTTCGGCGACGGAGCCGGAGCCGTGGTCCTGCGGGCGGGCGAGGCGGACGAGCCGGGCGCGCTGCTCGGCTTCGACCTGGGCAGCGACGGCTCGGGCGGCGACCTGATCACCGTGCGCGCCGGAGGGTCCCGGCAGCGCTCCGTGCCCGAACCCCCGGGCGCCGGGGACCACTTCTTCACCATGGACGGCCGGCCCGTGTTCACCCAGGCCGTGCTGAACATGAGCCGTTCCTCGCAGACCCTCCTCGACCGGATCGGCTGGACTCCCGCCGACGTGCACAAGGTCGTGGCGCACCAGGCCAACATCCGCATCCTCAACGCCGTCGGCGAGCAACTCGGCCTGGAGGAGAAGCAGATCGTGGCCAACCTGGACCGGGTCGGCAACACCGTCGCCGCCTCGATCCCGCTCGCCCTGCGCGACGCCGCCGCCGACGGCGGCCTGCAGCCCGGCCACCGCGTGCTCCTCACCGGCTTCGGCGGCGGCCTCACCTGGGGGTCGGCCGCGCTGGTCTGGCCGGCCCTGGAACCTACCGACCTCACCGAGAACCCCGAGAACGAACAACGAGAGGAAACCACCATGAGCACTCCCGTCATCCAGACCCAGGAATCTCTCAAGCACCGCGTCTCCGCCCTGATCAGCGAGAAGTTCGGCCTCGACGAGGCGGAGCTGCTCTCCGGCGCCACCTTCGACGAGCTGGAGATCGACTCCCTGATCCTCGTGGAGCTGAGCCTGATCCTGCGCAAGGAGATGGACATCGTCCTGCAGGAGGGCGAGCTGAAGGCCGCCTTCACCCTGGACGAGGCCGTCGCGGTGATCCGTGCGAAGGCGGATCAGGCGTGAGCGGCGTGGCCCGGGGTCGCGGAGTCGCGGTCACCGGCATGGGCCTGGTCACTCCGGCCGGCATCGGGGTGGAGGAGAACTGGCGGCGCGTGCTGTCCGGCGCCTCCGCCGCCGCCACCGACCCCGAGCTGAAGGGCGAGAAGGTCGACATCTCCTGCCGGGTTCCCGGCTTCGACCCCACGGCCGAGCTGGGCCGGCGCACCGCCTGGAAGCTGGACCGCTTCACCCAGCTCGCCGTGGTCGGCGCGCGGCAGGCGGTCGCCGACTCCGGCCTGGACACCCAGTCCTGGGACTGCACCCGGGTGGGTGTGGTCATCGGCAACTCGCTGGGCGGCGCGGCCACCCTGGAGAAGCAGCTGCGCACCTACTCGGAGGGCACCCCCGAGGACGTGTCGGCGCTGATGATCCCCATGAGCATGGTCAACATGGTCGCCGGATACGTCGCCATGGACCTGCGCATCCACGGTCCCAGCCTGGTCACCGCGACCGCGTGCGCGTCGGGGGCGTCCGCGATCGGCACGGCCCGCGAATGGCTGCTGTCGGGGCTGTGCGACGTGGTCCTGGCCGGCGGGACCGAATCGGCGATCAGCCCGGGCACGCTCAACGGGCTGTCCCGGATGGGCGCGCTGTCCGGCCGTACCGACCAGCCTGCCGCCGCGTCCCGCCCGTTCGCGGCGGACCGGGACGGCTTCGTGGCCGGTGAGGGCGCGGCGATCCTCGTGCTGGAGCGGTGCGCGGACGCCACCGCCCGGGGCGCCCGGCGCTATGCGGACATCGCCGGCTTCAGCGCCACGTCCGACGCGCACCACGCCACCGCCCCGCACCCTCAGGGCGAGGGCCTGGCCCGGGCACTGCGGGCCGCCCTGGACGACGCCGGGGTGCTTCCCGACGAAGTGGAGCACGTCAACGCGCACGGCACCTCCACCCCGATGAACGACCTCACGGAGGCCCGTGCCCTGCACTCGGTGCTCGGCGACCGCGCGGCGGTCACCTCCACCAAGGGTGTCACCGGCCACACCCTCGCCGCGGCGGGTGCCGTCGAGGCCGCGTACACCGCGCTGGCGCTGTACCACGGCGCCATGCCGCCCACCGCCAACGTCACGTCGCTGGACCCGGCGATCGACGTCGACATCGACGTCGTCATTGGCTCGGCGCGGCACCGGCGGATGAGCGTCGCCGCGAGCACGTCCCTGGGGTTCGGGGGGCACAACGCCGCCCTGGTCCTCACCGCCGCGGCCTGACGGGGCCGGGGTGTTCGCGCCCCGGCCCCCACCCCCCTCTGACAGGAAGGAACTTCGCGTGACCACGCGTAGCCTCGGCCGGACCGGATTCGACGTCCACCCCGTCGGCCTCGGGTGCATGGGAATGAGCTGGGGCTATGCCGAGTCCCAGCGCGACGACACGGTCTCGGTCGCGGTGATCCGGCAAGCCCTGGACGCCGGTCCGGTTCTCCTGGACACGGCCGACGCCTACGGCGAGGGCCACAACGAGACCCTCGTCGGCCGCGCCCTCGCCGGACACGGTGGCGACGCCGTGGTCGCGACCAAGACCGGCATCGTGGTGGACGACCTCGCCACCCGCACCCTGAGCCGCGACGGTTCCCCCGAGCACATCCGGCGTTCGGCCGACGCCTCACTCAGGCGGCTCGGCGTCGACGTCATCGACCTGTACTACCTGCACCGCGTCGACCCCGCCGTACCGCTGGAGGAGTCCTGGGGTGCGCTGTCCGAGCTGGTGCGCGCGGGCAAGGTGCGCCACCTCGGGCTGTCGGAGGTGACCCGGGAGCAGGCCGACGCCGCCCACCGTGTGCATCCGGTGGCGGCGGTGCAGTCCGAACTGTCCCTGTGGACAAGGGAACCGCTCGACCCCGACACCGGGATCTCCGGCTGGTGCGCCGCGCACGGTGCCGCCTTCGTGCCGTTCGCGCCGCTGGGCCGCGGTTTCCTCACCGGCCGCTACACCCGGCCCGACGACTTCGAGGCCGGCGACTTCCGGGCCACCAACCCCCGTTTCACGGGGGCGGCGTTCAACGCCAACCTGCGCATCACGCACGCGGTGGAGAAGGTCGCCGCCCGGCACGGCGCCACCGCCGCCCAGGTCGCCCTGGCCTGGGTCCTCGCCCAGGGCGAGCACGTCGTTCCCGTCCCCGGTACCAAGCAGTCCCGCTACCTGGCGGACAACCTGGCCGCGGCCGACCTGCGCCTGACCACGCGAGACCTGCGGGACCTGGACGCCGCGCCCGCCGCCGCCGGCAGCCGCTACTGACCGCCGCAGCCGCTGGACCAGCACCCGACAAGAACTGACAAGCACCCCGACCAAGCATCGACACGTGCTGACAACGACTTACCAGCACTGGCAAAGGCTGACAAGCACCGTCAAGCCCCTCGACAGGCAGGAGCACACCATGCCCGATCAGCCAGGCGGCGCCGTCGCGCCGTCCCCGTACACCGTGGCCGTCGTCGGTCTGGGCGGCACCGGACTGGCTCTGGTGCGCCGACTGGCCGGCGCGGGGCTCACCGTCGTCGGCGTCGACGACGACCCGGCGGCTGTGGACCGCGCCCGGGAACTGAGCCCGTCCGAGCGCCCCCACGCGGTGACGCACTTCCCGGCCGGGGTCACCGAGGCCGACCTGGTCATCGAGGCCGTACCGGAACCGGCGGCGCTGAAGCGGCTGGTGCTGGCCAAGGTGCGTCGGCACCTGCGGCCCGGCACCCCGGTGCTCACCACCGCGCTGACCACGTCCCTCGCCGACCTCGAGGACGCCGCGGGCCCGGACCTGTTCGCGCTGCGTTTCCTGCGCGCGGACGGCCTGGACGCCGTGGAGGTCGCGCGTGCGCCCGGCGCCGGGGACGCCGCCGCCGACCGGGTGACCCGGGTCCTGGCGGCTGCCGGGATCACGCCGCACCAGGTCGTCGACCGGCCCGGCTCGCTCACCCCCGGCCTCCTGCTCGGCCTGCTGAACCGGGCCGCGTGGATGGTCCACGACGGGTACGCCACCGCCGAGGACGTGGACACCGCGGTACGGCTCGGCTGCGGCTGGCGGGAGGGACCGCTGGCGGTGCTGGACGCGATCGGCCTGGACACGGCACGCGACGTCCTGTCCCCGCTCGCCGAGACGGCCGACGGGCACGCGGCACCGGCCCCGGTCCTCGACGAGCTGATCGCCCGGGGCGCGCTGGGCCGCAAGTCGGGCCGCGGCTTCCACCGCTACGACCGTGCCGACGGGCCGCGCCGCCCGGTGCCGCCGACCGCCTCGCCCGGCCGCCGGGTGGTGGTCGTCGGCTCGGGGACCATGGCCACCGGCATCGCGGAGTCCTTCGTACGCGGCGGCTTCGACACGACGCTGCTGGCCCGGACCGAGGAGAAGGCACGGGCGGCCGCGGAGCGCGTGGAGTTCGCGCTGCGGCGCACGGGCGCGGACCAGGAGGGGGGCGAGGCCGGCTTCACGGCGACCTCGGACCGCTCGGTGCTGGGGACGGTGGACATCGTCGTCGAGGCCGTGGTGGAGGACCTGGAGGTCAAGCGGCGGCTGTTCGCCGAGCTGGGCGCGGTCTGCGCGCCGCGCACGTTGCTGGCCACCTCCACCTCCAGTCTGCCGGTCGCCGCCTGCACCGAGCCCGCGGGCCGCCCGGCGGACGTGCTGGGTCTGCACTTCTTCAACCCCGCCCCGGTGATGCGTCTGGTGGAGCTGGTCCCGGCCGAGGGCACCAGCGAGCACAATCTGGCCCGCGCCCGGGCGGTGGCCGAACGGCTCGGCAAGCAGACCGTGCAGTGCGGCGACCGGGCCGGTTTCATCGTCAACGCGCTCCTGTTCCCGTATCTCAACCAGGCTCTCGAACTGCTGGACGCGGACGAGACGACGACCGCCGCGCTGGACGCGAGCGCCCGGGCCGTGGGCGGCCAGCCGCTCGGTCCGGTACGGCTGCTCGACACGGTCGGCGCCGACGTGGCCCTGGAGGTGCAGCGCCGTCTGCAGGCCGACCCGCGCTGCCGGGCACCGGAGCCGGCGCCGCTGCTGAGGCGGTTGGTGGCGGCGGAACACCTGGGCCGCAAGACGCCCGGCAAGGGCACCCGCACCTACCTGACTTCCCGCACCGCCGCACCGATCCCCGCGTCCGCCTGATACCACCGGGCCGCGGTCTTCCCCTCCCCGGGTACGGCCGCGGCCCGGCCCCCTGTCCGCCACCCGCATGGAAGGCCGCATCCCATGTCCGCTGTCCCCGGGGCGCCGAACGCCCCCGTCCAGATCGCCTTCTTCGACGTCGACGAGACGCTGATCACGGTCAAGAGCATGTTCCGTTTCCTGGAGTTCCACTACCGCGAGCGTGGCCTGCCGCCGTCCGCGTACGAGGAGGCGGCGGGCACGCTGCGGCGCAGGTCGGCGGAGGGTGTCTCACGGCTGGTCACCAACCGCGAGTACTACCGCCTGTACGCGGACCGCCCGCGCGGCGAGCTGTTCACGCACGGCCGCGCCTGGTTCGACGCGGAACTCGCCGGCGGCACGCTGCTGCACCCGCCCGTGGTGTCCGCGCTGCGCCGGCACCGGGCGCAGGGGGCGCTGATCGTGCTGGTGTCGGGTTCGTTCCGGCCATGCCTGGAGCCGCTCGCGGAGCTGCTCGGCGCGGACGAGATCCTGTGCAGCGAGCCGGAGTACGCCGACGGGTACTGCACGGGCCTGGTGGAGCGCCCGGTCATCGGCGTGGAGAAGGGCCGGCTGGCGCGCGCGCTGATGCGGCGGCGCGCGGTGTCCCCGTCGCACGCCGCCGCCTATGGCGACCACGCCTCCGACCTCGGCCTGCTGCGCTCGGTGGGCCGTCCCGTCGCCGTCGGCGACGACATGGTGCTCGGAGCCCACGTCGCCCGGGTGGGCGGGGACACACTGCCGGGCACCGGCCGTGCCGCCGACGTCAGCCGACCTGCTCCTTGGCAACCGACACCAGTGCGGTGAAGCACAGCTTTCCGTCCTGCTCCATCGTCACCAGGAAGCGGGCACGGCCGAGTTGGTCGTCGGGCAGCTGCCGGGCAGCCACCCAGCAGGGGGAGTCGAGTTCGACGTAGCGGTGGAAGAGGGTCTCCATCGCCTCGGCGACACCGACCCGGGGGTGCCGCAGGGAGCGCACGGCCTGCTTGGCCGCCTCCAGCAGGAGGATGCCCGGGGCGTGGTCGCTGGGGTGGTCGAAGTACATCGGGTGGTGGGTGTCGATCCGCAGCTGCCAGCGGTCGGGGGCGTCGGTGGGCGAGAGCACCGCGTCCCGGAACGCCTCGCCGGCACCGGAGGCCGGGGGCGGCAGCGGGCGGCGGCGGGCCAGTTCCAGCATCCGGTGGGCGTCGCCGTACGAGCCGCGGAGCCGCTCGTAGATGGCGGGCGGCTGGATGGTGAACCGGGTGTGGGCGGTGGCCAGTTGCTCGCCGTCGCGCAGCACGGTGATGTCCAGGGACAGGGCCGTGACCCGGTCGCGGCGGCGGACCACGTCGTAGCAGCGGATGTGCAGGTCCGGCCGGCCGCCGATGCCGCCCTCGCACAGGGTGACCAGGTTCAGCGCGTAGCGGTACTCGCTCCAGAGCAGGCGATGGCCGAACGGGACGTCGTAACCGGCGTGCGAGAGCAGCGGAAACGTCTGCCGAATCGTTTCCGTGAGCAGTACGGCACTGTCCTCGTGCTGGTCCCCTGCGGCCACCACCTCGCTGGTGTCCGTCCAGTCCGCCGCCACCAGGAACTCGTCCTCCGCCAGGCGCTTCAGGCCCGAGAGCAGCACCTGGCCGGCGTCGTGCTTGTGGACGAGGTCCTTCGTGACGCGGGCCGGTCTCGAAACGGCAGCCGTCATCATCTCGCTCATGTGAATCCCCCTGTGTCGAAGCGCCGACATGTACTGCTCCCCCCGCCGCGGTAGCGGAGGTGCGCTACGGCAAGTAACATAGAGGACGTTCTTTTTCTTGTCGAGACCGGGATGCAGCCATGGCACCAGCCAATCCGAGTCGCGCTCCCAAGCAGGAGCGCGCGATCCAGACCCGAGAGCAGCTTTTGAAGGCAGCCGCGGAGGTCTTCGACGAGTACGGCTATGCCGGCGCCGGGATCAACAAGATCCTGCAGCGCGCGGGGGTGACCGCGGGGGCGCTTTACTTCCACTTCAAGGACAAGCAGAACCTCGCGATGGAGGTGATGTACGCCCAGCGAGGCACCATCGAGCCGCATGTCCCCACCACCGGCCTGCAGCGCCTGGTGGACATCACCCTCATCTGGTCGCACTCGCTCCAGGCCGACCCGCTGCTGCGCGCCGGCGTCCGGCTCACCAGCGAGCAGTCCGCCTTCGGCGTGCAGGACGCCACGCCGTACGCGGTCTGGGCCCGCAGCTTCGAGGACTGCCTGGAAGTGGCGCGCGCCCAGGGCGAGTTGCGTGAGCATGTACGGGCCGACGAGCTGGCCGAGTTCGTGGTCGGCGCGTGCACCGGCATGCAGGAGTACGCACAGGTCGTCTCCCGGCGTGCCGACCTGCCCCGCCGCACGGTCAACATGTGGCGTGCGCTGCTGCCCGGCATCGCCGCCGAGCCGGCTCTCGGCGGGATCGAGAACAGCGAGGAGCGCGCGCTGTCCCTGTGGACATCCGTGAGCGCGCCCGACCAAGGGGAGGGAAAACGAGCATGACCTACCGACCGCGCCGTTTACGGCTGGCCGCCGTCAACATCGACGGTGTCCTGCTGAACGACACCTTCAGCCCGCTCATCCATCAGTTCGTCACCCGCCGCGGCGGCACCTACTCGGCCGACGTCGAGCGCAGTGTCTTCTCCCAGCGGCAGGCCGACGCCGGCCGCGCCATGGCGGCGGCGGTGCCGCAGGCCATGACCGGCGAGGAGGCGCTTGCCGCCTACTTCGAGGAGCGCGCCGCCCATCTCCGCGACCACCCCGTCGAGGTGTCCGAAGGAGCGGTGGCGCTGCTGGAGCGGCTGCGCGCCGCCGGGCTCGACCTGGTCTGCTACGGCGGCCTGGCCAAGTCCCACTTCGACGAGCATCTGGGGGCGTACGCCGGGCTGTTCGCCCCTCCCCACTACATCTGCACCAACGACGTGCGGCCCGGCCTGCGGGAGATCACCGCGCACTTCGGCCTGGAGCACGGTCAGGTGCTCTTCGTCGACGACGTGGCACGGGTCGCCGAGGCCGCGAGAGCCCTCGGGGCGCCGTTCATCGGCCACCCCAGCCGGTTCGAGCACAGCCACCAGGCCGAGCTGATGCGGCAGGCCGGGGCCCGCCATCTCGTGCGCGGCCTGGACAAGATCGACGACGCACTGCTGCGCACGGTCGACGAGCAGGCGACGGCCGGCACACTGTGGCCGACGGCCGACGACCTGATGCCGACACCCCGTTAGCGCAGACCGCCCCAGGCCGTCCGGGACCTCGTGCCGACGGGCACCCGGGCGGCCCGTCGGCGGCCCCGACCGGACGCGTCGCGGTGGGGCTCTCAGACGGCCAGTGTGCCGCCGTCGACCGGTACGGTCGCGCCGGTCACGAAGGACGACGCCCCGCTGCACAGCCACAGCGCCGCCTGCGCCACCTCGACCGGGGCGGCGAACCGCTTCTGGACGGCACGCGCGAAGAACGCCTGCTCCACGCCGGGCATCTGCTCGATGACCGACTCCATCATCTCGGTGAGGGTGCTGCCCACGGCCAGCGCGTTGACCCGGATGCCCCGGTCCCCGTACGCGGCCGCCGCGGCCTTGGTCAGGCCGATCACCGCGTGCTTGGCGGCCACGTAGGGCGCCCCCACCCCGGTGGCGATCAGGCCGGCCACGCTCGCGGTGTTGACGATCGCGCCACCGCCCGTGTCGAGCATGGCGCGGATCTGGTGGCGCATGCAGTTCCACACCCCCCGGACGTTGACGTCCATGACGGTGTCGTAGTCGTCGTCCGGCATCTCGTGCAGATCAGTGCCGGGCACGGCCTGGCCGGCGTTGTTGAAGGCGGCGTCCAGGCGGCCGAATCGCTCCACCGCCGCCCCAACGACCCGGTCGACGTCCTCACCGCGGCGTATGTCCCCGGGAACGGCCAGCGCACGACCTCCCCGCGACTCGATCTCCTCGACCACCGAGACGAGTCGCTCGTGGCGGCGAGCGGTGACCACCACGGCCGCGCCGTGCTCGGCGAAGAGCCGTGCCGCCGCCGCGCCAATGCCCGACGAAGCACCCGTGATCATGACGACCCGGCCATCCATTGCGTACGTCTGTTCGGTCATGGCGGCAGTCAAGCAAACACCGACAGGACCGGTCAGCGGGATCGCGCCACCCTTACGAGCCAACCTGCCAAGAACGTCCCGAGCTGCTTGTTCGTCGGATCCCTTGGGAAAGTCTTGACCTATGGTGGGCGGCAGACGAGCGGAGGTGTGGCCCAGGTGGCGAAGCAGGACAGGGCGGAGCAGACCCGGCAGCGGCTCATCGAGGCCGCGGCCGGCGCGTTCGCCGAACACGGCTACGCCGGCACCTCCCTGCACCAGATCGTCACGTCCGCCGGTGTCACCATGGGCGCGCTGACCTTCCACTTCTCCAGCAAGTCGGCCCTGGCGGACGCGGTCCAGGAGGCCGGCACCGCCGCCACCCGCGAGGTCATCCACAACGCCGCCGCCGCGCCGGGACTGCAGGGCGTGCTCGACGAGGTGCTGGCGCTGGCCGAGGCACTGCGCAGCACGCAGAGCATCCGCGCGGCCGCCCGGCTCACCCGCGAGGGCCACACCGTCGGCCACGACTGGTACGACTCCTGGGCCCCCGACCTGCGCGCGGCACTGGAGCAGGCGTGGTGCGTGGACCGCCTGGACAGCGGGCTGACCCCGCTGGCGGCCACCTCGCTGCTCTCCCACGTCCTGCTCGGCGTCGAAGCCACGGCCGCCTCCCCGGACTCGTTGCGCACGGTCACCGGCGACGGTCCCGAGGAGGGCCTGACCCAGGCCCTGCAAGCGCTCGGCACCCTCATCGGCCCCTCGGGCGCCATGACGTCGCCCGAGGACTGACCGACGGCCCCCGGGCCTGACGCAAGGCCGCATTCGGCCCCACCATCCTCACCGAACGCACCGTTCCGCACACATTCCGTGTCATACCGGCCCGCGCACCCCGCACTCCCGAACGGAATTTTCTGCGGCCCGACGCACCACCCCTGTCGCAGCTCAGAGCCCCGGAGCGCGCCACCGCACACCCCTCCTCGCCGCCGCCGGCCCGACGCTCAGGCTAGAAACATAGAGAGTGTTCTGTATATTTATTGCGGAGAGGGGAGGCCGCACATGCATCCGGCCGAACAGCACGTCCCGCCGGCCCACCGGCTCTTCGCCCATCTGCCGCGGGCCGACCAACGGCGGTGGGCCGGCGTCTATCTGAAAGGGCTGCTGACCACCCAGGGCAAGAAGTCGCTGCGGCGGATAGCCGCCTCGGTGACGCCGTCCCCGACGGCACCCCAGTCGCTGCAGCAGTTCGTCAACGACAGCGGCTGGCAGTGGCTTCCGGTCCGCGCCGAACTGGCGCGCTGGGTCGCCGAGCACACCGCCGCGCACGCCTGGACGCTCTCCCCTGTGGTCATCCCCAAGCGGGGCGAGCTGTCCGTCGGTGTCCACCGGCGCTTCGTGCCCGCCTCCGGACGCACCGTCAACTGCCAGCTCGCCGTGGGCGCCTTCCTCTCCGGCGACCTCGGCCACCTCGCCGTGGACTGGCGGCTGTACCTGCCGCGGCGCTGGACCGAGGACACCCGGCTGCGGCGCCTGGCCCGCATCCCCGATGCCACCGGCCACGCCACCCCGGCCGAGCTGTGTCTCTCCCTCGCCGACCGCCTGCCGCGGATCACGCCCGAGATGCCACCGGTCGTCGTCCACACCGACGGCCACATCGACGCGGCGGCTGTGGTCGAGGGCCTGCAGGCCCGCGGCCTGGACTGGATCGTGGCCGTGCAGGGCGGCCTGCCCCTGACGCTCGCCCCGGCCACCGGTCCCCACCCGGCCGACGGGGCGGCCCCGCACCCGGCCCCGGTCCCGGCCGTCGACCTGCTGCGCCGGCACGCCCGGCCGAGCGCCGCCACCCCCCTCGTCCCCGGGCAACCCCGGCTGGGCAGCGTGCGGGTGCTGCTGCCGGGCGGAACCCGGCCGGCCCTGCTGGTCGGCGTCTGGACCACCTCGCGCTTCCGGCCCGACCGGATCTGGCTGACCGGCCTGCCTCCGGCGGGGCGGACCCGGACCCTCGCGGTCATCGGCTCAGCCACCGCCGCACGGGTCGGGGTCGCGGAGGCCGAGCTGGGCCTGCACGACTTCGCCGGCCGGTCCTATCCCGGCTGGCACCGCCACGCCACGCTGGTCTCCGTCGCCTCCGCGCTCCGCGGGCTCGGGCACGAGGTGTGCCCGGCCCCGGGCAGCGGCTGACCGCAGCCCTATGCCGGGCGGCCACCGCAGGCCGACGGCCCTTCCCCCCACACAGCACCACAGGGACCCCGCAGCGACGCAGGGCTCCCGCCGATCTGTTCGCCCGTACACCGCTCGCCGCTCCGGGCGGTGACACCCAACCTTGAGGAGGGGCTGTGGAGTTCCGTGTCCTTGGACCGATCGATGTCCGCGAGCAGGGGCGTGACATCACCCCCAGCGCGCCCAAGCAGCGCCAGGTGCTCGCCCTGCTCATGGCGAAGGCCAACCACCGTGTGTCCGTCCCGGCGCTGCTGAGCGAGGTGTGGGACGGCGAGCCGCCCCGCACCGCCACCACCGCCCTGCAGACGTACATAGGGGCGATACGCAAGACGCTGGCCGCCGGCACGGGCACCAGCGTCCGCGACATCGCCGACCACCGGCTGGTCACCGACGGCAACGGCTATGTGCTGCGCCTCGACCACGACGAATGGGACCGGCCGCGCTTCGAGCGGCTGGTCCTCCAGGCCCGTGACCTGCTGGACAAGCGCGAGGCGCACACCGCGACCGACACCCTCGGCGAGGCGCTGGCCATGTGGCGCGGCACGCCCTTCTGCAACGTCCGGCACGGCAGCCGGCTCACCGTGCAGGCCCGGGTGCTGAACGAGGCGCACCTCGCGGCCTGCGAGGCGCGGATCGACGCGCTGCTGCTGTGCCGGCGCTTCCAGGAGGCGGTCGGGGAGGCCGTCGCCCTGGTCGACGAGCACCCGTACCACGAGAACCTGCACACCCAGCTGATGCGGGCGCTCTACGCCTCGGGGCGCCGTGCCACGGCCCTGGAGGTCTACCAGTCGCTGCACCGCCGGATGACCGACGACCTCGGCATCCCGCCGTCACCGTCCACCACGACCCTGCACCACGTGATGCTCCAGGACAGCCCCGACCAGCGCTATCTCGCAGCCGCGGGCGCGGGGGCCCTGCGGTGACGCCCCACCACCCCTAGATGCCGGTGCCCTCGTTGGTCCACAGGCTCTCCACGGCCCGCGAAGGGCCGCCCACCGCGCGCACCCGCTCCATGGCCACCTGGACGAAGGCCCGCAGCCGGGCCGTCTCATGGCCGGTGGGCCAGACGAAGGCGTAGTCGATGCCCGGGGCGTCCGTGAACGGCTTGAAGACCAGGCCGGGACGGCTGTAGTAGTGCGCACCGGCGGCCGCCACCGGAGTCACGCCCTTGCCGGCGAGGACCAGGGAGAGCGCGTCCTCCCAGTGCGTCATGGCCTGCCCGTGCGGGATGGGCCGCCCCGACGGCGTCTGCCGCGGGAAGTGGTGGTCCAGCCACTGCGCCGGCACACTCCCGGCGACCGTCAGCAGCGTCGCCTCCGCCAGGTCCTCCACGCTCACCGAATCACGCCGCGCGAAGGGGTGCGCGGACGACATCAGCAGCACCCTCGGCTGCGACACCAGCACCGGGCCCAGCGTCAGATCAGGCTCGGCCAGCGGAGGTTCGGTGACCTGGAGCTCGACGTCCCCCGTGCGCAGCGGACCGTAGGGGTCCGAGATCTGCACCTGCCGTACCTGCACGTCCACACCCGGGTAGCGACGCCCGAACGCCTCGGCGATGCTGTGCAGCAGATGGCCCGTGAAGGCGCCGGAGAAACCGATCCGCAGCGATCCGGTGATCCCCCGCCCGGCCGCCATGGCCCTGGCGACGGCCTCCTCGACCCCTCGCCACGCGGGCACGAGATCGTCCCTGAGCTGTTCCCCGATAGGCGTGAGGGTCACCTGACGGCTGGTGCGGTCGAACAGCTTGGCACCGATACGTCGCTCCAGCCGGGCGACGGTCTGACTGACCCGGCTCTGCGAGACACCCACGCGCTCGGCACTCCGCCCGAAGTGCAGTTCTTCCGCGAGGGTCAGGAAAATCTCGATCTCCTGGCGTTCCATGACCGGTTCTCCCGCGCCTCCTCACTTCCGCGACCTCGAACGATGAGCCCAGCGAATCGATCGTTGCACAGATCGTCCTTGTTGCGCAGGTCCCCCGATTCGAAGCTGGAGTAGCCAGCGAGATCATCAGGAAGGACCCTCATGGCCGTCACCGAATCCTCACCCCCCACCAGTCCCACGCACGAGGTCACCGCACCGCCCCGGCCCGCCGCCGACGGCGTCTTCGGGGCACGCGAGTGGCTGGTGCTGATCACCCTGTGCTGCGCCACCTTCATGTGCGGCCTGGACTTCTCCATCGTCACCGTCGCCCTGCCCGACATCGGCACCGCCCTCGGCTTCTCCTCGGCCGGCACCCTGCAGTGGGTGGCCACCGCCAGCCTGCTGCCGTCGGCGAGCCTGCTTCCCCTGTTCGCCCGGGTCGCCGACCTGATCGGCCGCAAGCGGCTGTTCACCCTCGGCGTCGCGGTCTTCACCCTGTTCTCGCTCGGCGCCGCCCTCGCGAACAGCCCCGGCGCGCTGATCGCCACCCGCATCGGCCAGGGCACCGCCGCCGCGATGATCGCCCCGTCCGCCATCGCCCTGATGACCGGCTACTTCCAGGAGGGCCCCAAGCGCGCCCGCGCCCTGGGCCTCAACGGTGCCGTCATGTCGCTGGGCTTCGTGTTCGGCGCGCTCGGCGGCGGTGTCATCACCAACGGCTTCAGCTGGCGCTGGACCATGGTCGCGCTGTGCGTGATGGGCGCGCTGGCGCTGGCCGGCGCGCTGGCCCTGCCGGCGATCCACGAGTCCGGTGCCGCCCGCAGGATGGACATCCCGGGCGCGATCCTGTCCACACTCGGCCTGTTCGGCCTGGTCTACGGCATCTCCACGGGCGGTGACGAGGGCTGGACCCGTCCCGCGGCGCTCGGCCCGATCGTCGGTGGCCTGGTGCTGCTGGCCGCGTTCCTGCTGGTCGAGCGGCGCCACCCGGAGCCGCTGGTGCCGCTGTCCGTGCTGAACCGGCCGTCCGTGAAGTGGTCGGGGCTGTTCGGTGTCATCACCTTCGGCATGTGCGCCGGTACGACCGTGCTGCTGAGCCTGTACATGCAGGACGTGCTCGGCTTCACCGCGCTGCAGGCCGGTCTCAGCTACCTCGGCGAGGGCGCGGCCGCGACCCTCGGCGGCATGTACGTCGCGAAGCTGCTGGGCCGGTTCGGCGGGGTGAAGGTGCTGGCCGCGGGCCTGCTCATCCAGGGCGTCGGCACGGTCGCGATGTTCGCCCTGCCCCAGGACGTGAACCTGGCCGCCCTGCTCGTCACCTCCTCCGTCATGGGACTCGGCCACGTCTTCAGCGTCGTCTCGTTCATCACCGTGATGACCACGGGCGTCACCGAGGAGGACCAGGGTGTCGTCGGCGGTCTGTCGCAGCTGCCGCAGTACGTGGCCGCGATCGGTGTCTCGGGTCTGAGCGCGATCGCCGCGGCCCGCACCAACGCCCTGTCGTCGGGCGCCACGCCGTCCCGCGCCGACATCCTGGGCGGGCTGCACGCGGGCATGGTCACGGCCGGTGTCGTCGCCCTCGCCGGCGCCCTGCTCGTCGGCACCGTACTGCGCAAGCGGACCCCGGCCTAGGCCGTCCCGTGTCGGGCCTGCGGCTCCGCCCGCCGGAACCGTCCGCGCACCACGGCGCGACCGTCCGCCGCCGCTCGGCGGACGGCCGCGCCGTCCCCGTATCCGAGCCGCGGCGGGCGCCTTCGCCGCCTGCGAGGAGAGCATTCGTGAACGACAGCCGACTGCGCAGGCCCTCCGCCGTGCGTACCCTGCGCGTGGGGGAGATGAAGGTCAGCTATGTGCCCGACGGGGCGATGCTGCTGAAGCCGGCCGGCGGTCCGCCCGCGACCGCCGACCGCCACTGGAGCGGGTACAGCGCCTACCTCAACGACACCCGCCGACTCGTCGCCAACACCGGCGGCCTGCTCGTCGAGCACGGCACCCGGGCTCTGCTGATCGACGCCGGGTTCGGCCCGCGCGCGGTACCGGAGAATTCCGACCATCCCGACCGGGGCGCGGTGCACGGCGGCTCACTGCCCGGCAATCTGGCCCTGCTCGGGCGGTCCCCCACGGACATCGAGACGGTCGCCTTCACCCACCTCCACCCCGACCACATCGGCTGGGCCTGCGTCGATCCGCCCCTGTTCACCCGGGCCACCTTCGTCATCCCCAAGGCCGAATGGGACCACTGCGACCCCGAGGTGGCGGCCCTCGAAGCCCGGACACGGCTGGTGCTCGCCGGCGAAGAGGTCTTCCCCGGCGTCCACGCCGTGGCCCTGCCCGGCCACACCGCCGGTCACACGGGCTTCGTCATCGCCTCCCACGGCGTCCGACTGCTCGCCTTCGGCGACGCCATGCTCTCCTCCCTGCAGATACGGCACCCCGAGTGGTCCGCGATCTCCGACGCCGACCCCGACCGGTCGGAACTCCACCGCCGCCGTCTGATCGCCGAACTCCTACGCCCGGACACCCTCGGCTTCGGCATCCACTTCGCGGACGTTGTCTTCGGCCGGGTGCGGCCCGATGGGCGCGAGGCGGCCTGGCATCCGCTGTGACTCGTCAGCAGGAGACACCGCGTGCCCCTGCGGCACCGGCCAAGTGGCTCCCACAGGAGCTCAGCCCCCTGTTGTCCGCCTGGAACACCATGCTCCGCGCCCCCGGTCCGCCCCCGCATCGGGGGCGCGGTCAAGCTGCATGACCTGGCACCCACTCAGCCTCGCGCGCGGCCGAGGGCGAACGCGTGGTGGCCGAATGGACCTCCAAGGCCACCACCCTGTTCGGTGGACCTCCAAGCCCACCACCGTGTTCGGCGGCAGCTACGACAATCGCCGCCTCGGTCGCTACATGGTCCGCGACGGCAAGATCGCCTCCGCCGTCGAGTCTCAGTGGTCCGAAGTGGGCCTCGATCGAGCCGGCCCAGGAGGCGTAGGTCAGGGTGAACCACCACTCGACCTTGTTCTTCTCCGCCCAGCAGCGGTGCGGGGGCCGGGTCCGGTGTGATGCGTGTGACCCTGTGACGGACGCCCGCCCCTGATTGACGCAGGGGCGGGCGTCATCTCAGGTCAGGGCCTGATCAGCCGGCGCAGACGATGAAGCTGACCGTGTCGCCGTTGTGGACGATCTTCGGGGCGTGCGGGGACACCCCGAGCACCGAGTTCGGCTTGCAGCCCTTGACGGCCTTCTTGGCGACGGTGCCGAGCTTCGTCTGCGTCTTGTCGAGGTACGTCTTGGCCCCGTCCAGGCTCCAGCCGGCGAAGTCGATCGGGATGGTCGGGTCCTCGCCGTAGAGCATGGTGGTGGCGTCGCTCCCGGTGGCCGTGCTGGTCGCCACCGGCGTCGGGCTGCTGTCGCTCGCGACCGAGGTGGCCAGGGCGGTCCCCCCGCCCGCCGCGATGAGGGCGGCGGCGACGGCGGCGATGCCGAGGGTCCGCCTGCGCCGGGTGCGGCGCACGATCTGGGGCGCGTCGAACTCGGGGGCCTCGGCGGAGTTCGCGAATCGGTTCATGGCGTTCATCAGTTCCTCTTCGAAAGGTGTGCAGCCGGAAGGCCGCGCTTCGCCGTACGAGGTCATCGGATTCCTTCCGTGGGCTGCCGTGGTGAAGGGGCGGAGAGTGCGGGGAACTGGCTTCTGAGCTTCTCGATCCCCCGGGCGAGCTGGGAGCGCACCGTGCTCGGCGAGATGTCCAGGTCGGCCGCGATCTCGGTGTCGGAGAGGTCGTGGAAGTACCGCAGCACCACGACCGTCCGCATCCGCATGGGCAGTTGCTGCAGCGCGCGCACCAACTGGTCCCTGCTGTCGACCTGTCCGTACTCGTCACCGGGGGCGGCCCGGTCGGGGCCGTCCGCCTGCGGAACCGTACGGCGGAAGCGCCGCCAGCGGTCGTTGGCCAGATTGACCATGATCCGCCGCACATAGGCGTCCGGGGCGTCCTTGTCGGCGATCGTGCGCCACTTGCGGCAGGCCCGTTCCAGGGTCTCCTGGACCAGGTCCTCAGCGGCGTCACGGCTGCCCGTCAGTACCAGGGCGCCCCGGAACAGCGCGGCCGACCGGGCGGCGACGAAACCGTCGAAGTCCGTCTCCACACGCTCCCTCCCTTCCTGTCACCCCTCCTCGACGCGAGCACCCCTCCGTCTGCTGCGCGGCCGTCGTGAGAGCTGGGTCACACGGCAACCGCACCCGGGTGGCCGAGCGCCCGGAACATCCCCGGCGTCCCGTTCGCTGTACAGGGCATGAGTGAATACCGCATCGAGCACGACTCCATGGGCGAGGTACGCGTACCGGCGGACGCCAAGTGGCGGGCCCAGACGCAGCGGGCCGTGGAGAACTTCCCGATCTCCGGGCAGCGCATCGAACGCGCCCACATCGAGGCGCTCGCCCGGATCAAGGGCGCCGCGGCCAAGGTGAACGCGCGTCTCGGTGTGCTCGACAAGGACATCGCCGAGGCGATCCAGGAAGCGGCGGGGGAGGTCGCCGAGGGGCGGTGGGACGAGCAGTTCCCCGTCGACGTGTTCCAGACCGGGTCCGGGACCTCGTCCAACATGAACACCAACGAGGTCGTCGCCACCCTCGCCACCGAGCGCCTGGGCCGGGACGTCCACCCCAACGACCACGTCAACGCCTCGCAGTCGTCCAACGACGTGTTCCCCTCCTCGATCCACATCGCGGCCACCGCCGCCGTCACCCGCGACCTGATCCCCGCCCTGGAGCACCTGGCGGCGGCCCTGGAGCGCAGGTCCGAGGAGTTCGCCGACGTCGTGAAGTCGGGGCGCACCCACCTCATGGACGCCACCCCCGTGACGCTGGGCCAGGAGTTCGGCGGATACGCGGCGCAGATCCGCTACGGCGTCGAGCGGCTGACCGCCTCCCTCCCCCGGCTCGCCGAACTGCCCCTGGGCGGCACGGCCGTCGGCACCGGCATCAACACGCCCCCCGGTTTCTCCGCCGCCGTCATCGAGGAGGTCGCCCGCAGCACCGGGCTGCCGCTCACCGAGGCCCGCGACCACTTCGAGGCGCAGGGGGCGCGGGACGGAATCGTCGAGACCAGCGGGCAGCTGCGGACCATCGCCGTCGGACTGACCAAGATCGCGAACGATCTGCGCTGGATGTCCTCCGGCCCCCGCACCGGGCTCGCCGAGATCTCCCTCCCCGACCTGCAGCCGGGCTCGTCGATCATGCCGGGCAAGGTCAACCCGGTGATCCCGGAGGCCGTGCTCATGGTCGCCGCCCAGGTGATCGGCAACGACGCCACCGTCGCGACCGCCGGAGCGGCCGGCAACTTCGAGCTCAACGTGATGCTGCCGGTCATCGCCAAGAACGTGCTGGAGTCGATCCGGCTGCTCGGCAACGTCTCGCGGCTGCTCGCCGACCGGACCGTCGACGGGATCGTCGCCCACCGGGAGCGGGCCAGGGAGTACGCCGAGTCCTCACCGTCCGTCGTGACTCCGCTCAACAAGTACATCGGGTACGAGGAGGCCGCCAAGGTCGCCAAGAAGGCGCTGGCCGAGCGGAAGACGATCCGTCAGGTCGTCGTCGAGAACGGGTACGTGGAGCGCGGCGACCTCACCGAGCAGCAGCTCGACGAGGCGCTGGATGTCCTGCGGATGACACACCCGTAACCGCCCGCGAACCATTGTCGCCGCGGGTGTGAACCGTGACGCGCACCGCAGCGTCGGATGCCTACGGCACCTAATATCTGTGCATGGCAGACGGTGGAGCGGTGAGAGCCGACATGGCAGCGGACGGGTCGGCGGTGTACTGGGCGCCCGGGAGTCAGATCCTGTGGCGTTACCGGGAGAACGGCGGCAGGCGCTTCCATATCGCGCGTCCCGTCACCGTCGTACGGGACGACAGCGAGCTGCTCGCTGTCTGGCTGGCCCCGGGGACCGAGTGTGTGAAGCCGGTGCTCGCGGACGGTACGGCCGTGCACGTGGAGCCGCTGGAGACCCGCTACACCAAGCCGCGGGCCGTGACGCGCGACCGGTGGTTCGGGACCGGCGTGCTGAAGCTCGCCCGGCCCGGTGAGCCGTGGTCGGTGTGGCTGTTCTGGGATCCGGGCTGGCAGTTCAAGAACTGGTACGTGAATCTCGAGGAGCCACTGGCGCGATGGTCCGGCGGGGTCGACTCCGAGGACCACTTCCTCGACATCTCCGTGCACCCGGACCGCAGTTGGCACTGGCGGGACGAGGACGAGTTCGCCCAGGCCCAGCGGGACGGGCTGATGGACGCCCAGCTCGCGCGGAAGGTGGGGGAGGCCGGGCGGTCGGTGGTGGAGGTGATCCGCTCCTGGGGGCCGCCGTTCTCGGACGGCTGGCAGCACTGGAGGCCCGATCCGTCCTGGTCCGTCCCGTCATTGCCCCCGGACTGGGATCGCACGCCCGCGCATCTGTCCTCGTGAGACCCTTGATGCGCCCCCGGGCACGAAACGTAGGATCGTCCTCCGCAAGGGCGCGCAGTGGCAAACACCGGAGCACGCGCTGGGCTTGACCGATCGTCACCGAGGGGCGGCAGGACGTGAGCGAGGGGTACGAGGACAACACCGGTACGGGACGAGGTCGGGCCGCCGGTGGCACACGAACAGCCTCTGACCACGCGGGAAATCCGTTCCAGGGACACATATTCCGGGTATCGGGTTTTCGGCGGGACCATCTGCGCGCGCGGCGCGCAGCCCCGGACGGACGGATTCGACACGCGTGACGGAGCAGCCGACCTTCGAACGCCCCCAGGCGGGCGTCGACCCCGCGGACGGCCGTGGGGCGCTCCTGCGTGCCTCCACGGCGTCCCATCCCCACGGCGCGGACACGCCGTCGTGCACGCCCGGCGCCGGCGTGTTACCGGTGCAGGCACGCGCCGGTGAGCCACCGTCGGCCGCCCCTGGTACGACGCCCGCGTCCGGAACGACGACATCGAGCGGCATGGACAATGACCCCGGCACCGGCCCCGAGCACTCCCAGCCGGCCGCCGCCGAGCCCGACACACACCGCCCCCGGCCCGTGGCGGAGAGCATCCCGCTCCAGCCCGGCGCCGAGCCCTCCGACGTCCTCGACGGCTCGGAGCGGCGGACCGGACAGGGTCTGTCGGCGGGCCGACCCACTCCGATGCGGCGGGACGGCGACCGGCTGCGGTTCGTGGGCGCCGCGACCCGGCGGATCGCCCGGGGCCTCGACCTCGACGAGATCGTGATGGGGCTGTGCCGCGCCACTGTGCCGACGTTCTCGGACGCCATCCTCGTCTATCTGCGTGACCCGCTGCCGGTCGGCGACGAACGGCCCGTCGGGCCGCTGGTGCTGCGGCTGCGCCGCACCGACCGGATCCCGCAGGAGCGGGACCTGGAGGACGGGATCCTGCCGGTTCCGGTGCCGGATCCGTCCGAGCTGGGCACGATCGGCACCGAGCTGTGCGAGGTGCGGCCCGGCAGCGCGCTGGCCGAGGTGCTGCGCGGGGTGCGTCCCGTCTTCACGGACCCGCCCGCCGCGCGCGCCGCACTGCCCGAGCTGCTGGGCGAGGGCGGCGAGTTCGCCGTACCGACAGGCAGGCGCGCGATCCTGGCCCCGCTGCGCGGCCGTCGCCGGGTGATCGGTGCCGCGCTGTTCCTGCGCCGTCCGGACCGGATCGCCTTCGAGCCGGATGACCTGCTGGTCGCCGCGCAGCTCGCCACGCACAGTGCGCTCGGCATCGACAAGGCGGTGCTGTACGGCCGCGAGGCGTACATCGCCGACGAGTTGCAGCGCACCATGCTGCCGGAGACCCTTCCGCGCCCGACCGGTGTGCGGCTGGCGTCCCGCTATCTACCGGCCGCGGAGACCGCGCGGGTGGGCGGCGACTGGTACGACGCGATCCCGCTGCCCGGCAGCCGGGTCGCCCTGGTCGTCGGTGACGTCATGGGCCACTCCATGACCAGTGCGGCGATCATGGGCCAGCTGCGGACGACGGCCCAGACACTCGCCGGACTCGACCTGCCCCCGCAGGAGGTCCTGCACCATCTCGACGAACAGGCGCAGCGCCTGGGCACCGACCGCATGGCGACCTGTCTCTACGCCGTCTACGACCCGGTGGCGCACCGGATCACCATCGCCAACGCCGGCCATCCCCCACCGGTCCTGCTGCACCTGGGCGGCCGGGCCGAGGTGCTGCGGGTACCGCCGGGTGCGCCGATCGGTGTGGGCGGCGTGGACTTCGAGGCCGTGGAGCTGGACGCGCCCGCCGGAGCGACCCTGCTCCTGTACACCGACGGGCTCGTCGAGTCGCGTCTGAGAGACGTGTGGACCGGCATAGAGCAGCTGCGCGAGAAGCTCGCCGCGACCGCGCAGCTGACCGGACCCGACCACCCGCCGCCGCTCGAGGCCCTGTGCGACGAGGTGCTCGACATGCTCGGCCCGGGTGACCGGGACGACGACATCGCGCTGCTCGCCGCCCGCTTCGACGGGATCGCACCGAGTGATGTGGCGTACTGGTTCCTGGAGCCGGAGGAGATGGCTCCCGGGCGGGCCCGTCGGCTGGCCCGCCGGGCGCTGTCCCGCTGGGGCATGGAGGAACT
The DNA here is from genome assembly GCF_045041235.1 of Streptomyces sp. NBC_00076. NCBI lineage: Bacteria > Bacillati > Actinomycetota > Actinomycetes > Kitasatosporales > Streptomycetaceae > Streptomyces > Streptomyces sp. NBC_00076. The sequence goes on along the minus strand of NZ_CP108242.1, from coordinate 6,767,186 downwards.
CAGCGACTCGGTGGAGCTGCTGGTCAGCGAGGTCGTGACGAACGCGGTGCGGTATGCCTCCCGGCCGATCACGCTACGGCTGCTGCGGACGGATGTCCTGCGCTGTGAAGTGGGGGACGACGTACCGCAGTTGCCGCGGCTGCGGCAGGCGCGGGCCACGGACGAGGGCGGGCGTGGGCTGTACCTCGTGAACAAGCTGGCTCGGCGGTGGGGGGCGACTCGGTTGAGCACCGGCAAGGTGGTGTGGTTCGAGCTCAACAGCGGGTGACGGGCGTTCCACCCGCCCGGCCGGAGGAGGTGTTCATCGTCCCCTCCTCCGGTGTCCGCTCCTCCGGTCTCTTCTCCTCGGCGCCCTACGCGAACGGGCCCGCCGCGTCACAGGTGACGCGGCGGGCCCGTTGGCCTGTCAGAGCTGGTCGTCCGGGTCGAGGGGATCCTCCGGGGTACCGTCGCCCGTCGGCGGGGTGATCGGCGGTGACGTCGACGGAGCGGTAGGCGGCGGCGCCGACGTCGTCGGTGGCTCGCTGGGCGGCTCGGACGTCGCGGTCTGCGACGGCGGGGGCTCCGACGTCGGCTCCTCCTTGGGCGGCTCGGACGTCTGGGTCTGCGACGGCGGGGGCTGCGTGGCCGTCGGCGACTTGGTCGGCTTGACCGCCGCGCCCTGGTCGGTGTCCAGGTCGAACTTGGAGTTCTTGGCCGAGACGCCGAAGGTGTACGCCGCCCAGATCTGCGCCGGGAAACCACCTCCGTTGACGCGCTCCTCGCCGCCCGCGCCGTACATCTTGACCTGCGCGCTGGTCTTCTGGTCCTCGCCGAACAGGCCCACCGAGGTGACCAGGTCGGGCGTGTAGCCGGTGAACCAGGCCGACTTGTTGTCGTCGGAGGTACCGGTCTTGCCGGCGACCTGCTGGCCGTCGCGCTCCGGGTTCCTCGCCACGGAGTCGCTGGCCGTACCGTCGTCGACCACGCCGGTCAGCACCGAGGTGACCGTGTCGGCGGTCTCCGGGGAGAGGACCTCCTCGCCGATCGGGTCGGGCATCTCCACCTTGCTGGTGGCGTGCTCGGCCGACTTGACGATGCTCGGCGTGACCTGCTTGCCGTGGTTGTCGAGCGTGGCGTAGACCCCGGCCATCTGCAGCGGGCTCGCGCCCATGGTGCCGAGGGTCAGCGCGGGCACCGGCTTGAGGTCGCCGGTGTCCATGCCGAGCTTCTCGCCCATCTCGAGCACTTTGTCCATGCCGACGTCCACGCCCAACTGCGCGAAGACGGAGTTGATGGACTTGTTCATCGCCGTCTGCACGGTGACGTCACCGTAGTCCCTGTCGTCCTCGTTCTCCGGCCCGAACGCGATGTCGCTGCCCTCGACCGGGCGCTTGCTGGTGCCGTCGTAGATCGTGTCCGTGGTGATCGGCTTGTCGGACTGCGTCACCGCGTCGTCCTCCAGGGCGGCGGCGAGGATCACCGGCTTGAACGTGGAGGCGGGCTGGTAGTCCGTGCGGGTCGCGTTGCTCCGGAAGTGCTTGAAGTAGTCCACACCGCCGTACAGGGCGACGATCTCGCCCGTCTTCGGGTCGACGGAGACCGCGCCGGCCTGGACGTTCTTGTCGACCTTCCGCTTCTTCGGATCCAGCTTGCTGGTCAGCTGCGCCTTGACCGACTGCTCCAGCTCGGCCTGCTTCTTCTTGTCGATGTTCAGGGTGATGGTCCACCCCTTGCCGACGACCTGGGCCTCCGCCTGAGAGCGCGAGATGCCCTGCTGCTTCATGAGCTGATCCTCGACCTGCGTGTTGGCGAGGTCGACCAGGTAGCCCTTCTGGCCCTCCAGGCCGGCGGCGGCCTTGGGCTCCTTCGGCGGATCGAACTCCATGGTGTCGCGGTCGGCCTTGTCCAGCCAGTCCTCCTCGACCATGTTGTCCAGGACGTAGTTCCAGCGGTTCTTCACCAGCTTTTTGCCGGTCTTGCTCGCGACCGCCCAGTCGTACTGGCTCGGCGCCTGGAGGAGGGCGGCGAGATACGCGCCCTGCTCGACCGAGAGCTGGTCGGCGTCGACCCGGTAGTAGGCCTGGGCCGCGGCCTGGATGCCGTAGGCGTTGCGGCCGTAGTAGCTGCTGTTGATGTAGCCGGCGAGGATGTAGTCCTTGGACTTCTGGCGGTCCACCTTCAGGGAGATGACCATCTCCTTGAGCTTGCGGGTGACCGTCTGCTCCTGGCTGAGGTAGTAGTTCTTGACGTACTGCTGGGTGATGGTCGAACCGCCCTGCGCGCCCCGGCCCCTGAGCGTGTTGTACAGGCCTCGGGCCGTGCCCTTCAGGTCGATGCCGGAGTCGGAGTAGAAGGTCTTGTTCTCGGCGGCGACGAAGGTGTGCTGGACGTCTTTAGGCACCTTGGACAGGTCCACGATCTCGCGGTTGACCTTGCCGGATCGGGCCAGGACCGTGCGGCCGTCGCTGAACTTGTAGACGTTGCTCTGGAGCTCCGCGGCCTGCGCCGCCGCGTTGCCCTCGGGGACGGGCACCATGATGTACAGCACGATGAAGGAGCCGATGCCGAGGAGGCAGAGGCCGAAAAAGGTGCCTAGGACCTTCTTCCAGGTGAACAGCCTGCGTATGCCGCTCTTCCTGGGCTTGCCCGCCGGTCCGGACTTGCCGCCGCCCTTGCCCTTGGCCGCCTTGCGCGCGGCAGCCCGGCCGCCGCCCTCGACGCCCGCAGCCGGCGACGAGGACGAGCTGGGGGGCGCCGCGCGATGGCCGCCACGCTGTCGCGCTCGTCTCTCTTCGGCTCGTCCCATGAGTCCGCTCGCTCCGCTTCATTCTCTGTTGTCACACAGGTTCCTGGCTCAGGTCAGCTCAGAAAGCTAACACCGCTTGATGTGACAAAGGACTTTCGATCCTGTCTTTTACGGACGTGACAATCAGCACCCGTCCCAATGGAACCGACGTACGAGAGGGGGTAAGGGTTGCGAGGATCGGATAAAGTGATATCACTTGGATAGACACAAGCTAGCTGGGGGGACTCCATGACCACGAACGACTCCGCACCGACCGCCGACGTACCCGCGATGCCCGCGCCACGCGTGCGGGAGTTCACCGCGCACAGCATCGGCGGCGGTCTCGCGCTGCTGCTGGGCCTTATCGGACTCATGCTCGGCATCGGCATGGTGGTGAGCGCCACCGCGGTGGCCGCGACCGGCGCCAAGGCAGCCCTGATCGTCGTCGGCATCCTGATAGGTCTCGCCGCGTTCATCGCGATGTGCGGACTGAACATGGTGGCGCCGGGCGAGGCCCGGGTCGTCCAGCTCTTCGGGCGCTACCGGGGCACGATCCGCGAGGACGGGCTGCGTTGGGTGAACCCCCTCACCTCCCGGGCGAAGATCTCCACCCGCGTCCGCAACCACGAGACCGCGGTCCTCAAGGTCAACGACGCCTACGGCAACCCGATCGAGCTGGCCGCGGTCGTGGTGTGGAAGGTGGAGGACACCGCGCAGGCCAGCTTCGAGGTGGACGACTTCCTGGAGTTCGTCGCCACCCAGACCGAGGCGGCCGTGCGCCACATCGCCATCGAGTACCCGTACGACGCCCACGAGGAGGACGGCCTCTCGCTGCGCGGCAACGCGGAGGAGATCACCGAGAAGCTCGCCGTCGAACTGCACGCGCGCGTGGAGGCGGCCGGCGTGCACATCATCGAGTCGCGCTTCACGCACCTCGCGTACGCGCCGGAGATAGCCTCGGCGATGCTCCAGCGACAGCAGGCCGGGGCGGTCGTGGCGGCCCGGCGGCAGATCGTCGACGGCGCGGTCGGGATGGTCGAGGCGGCCCTCGCCCGGATCACCGAGCAGGGCATCGTCGAACTGGACGAGGAACGGAAGGCGGCGATGGTGTCCAACCTGATGGTGGTGCTGTGCGGCGACCGCGCGCCCCAGCCGGTGCTGAACACGGGGACCCTCTACCAGTGACGGCACCGTCCGAGGGCTCCTCGCCCAAGCGGCGGCCGCAGCAGCGCAAGCAGGTGCTGCTGCGGCTGGACCCGCTGGTGTACGAGTCGCTGGCCCGGTGGGCCGGGGACGAACTCCGCTCCGCCAACGCGCAGATCGAGTTCCTGTTGCGCAAGGCCCTCGCCGACGCGGGACGACTGCCCAAGGAGACCGGGCCGTTGCCTAGCCGGGGGCGTCCGCCCGGCGACCCGGGGCCTGTCGCAGAACCGTGACAATCGGCTCCCACCTGCGGGGCCGTACCGCCCGCCACGGCCTGCGCACGCGACGTATGCATACGGGGTATACACCGTGTGTAGAGTCCTTGGCATGTCCATCGGTCACACTCTCCTGGGGCTCCTGGAGTCCGGCCCGCGCCACGGTTACGACCTCAAGCGGACCTTCGACGAGAAGTTCGGTCACGACCGGCCACTGCACTACGGCCAGGTCTACTCGACGATGTCCCGCCTGCTCAAGAACGGGCTCGTCGAGGTCGACGGCGTCGAGCCCGGCGACGGGCCGGAGCGCAAGCGGTACGCCATCACCGAGGCCGGGATCACCGACGTGCAGCGGTGGCTCGCGACGCCGGAGAAGCCCGAGCCGTATCTGCAGTCGACCCTGTACACCAAGGTCGTCCTCGCTCTTCTGACGCGGCGCGACGCGACCGACATCCTCGACGCCCAGCGTGCCGAGCATCTGCGGATGATGCGGATCCTCACCGACCGCAAGCGCAAGGGCGATCTGGCCGACCAACTCATCTGCGACCACGCCCTGTTCCACCTGGAAGCCGACCTGCGCTGGCTGGAACTGACGGCCGCGCGCCTCGACAAGCTCGCCGAGGCGGTGGCCAGGTGACGCATCCCGCCGGTTCCCTGCTCACGGCCGACGACCTGCGCAAGGCGTACGGCCCGACCCTCGCGCTCGACGGCGCCGGGTTCTCCATCCACCCCGGTGAGGTCGTCGCCGTGATGGGCCCGTCGGGGTCCGGGAAGTCGACGCTGCTGCACTGTCTCGCCGGGATCGTGACGCCCGACTCGGGGTCGATCACGTACAACGGGCGCGAGATGGCCACCATGAACGACGCCCAGCGCAGTGCGCTCAGGCGCAGCGAGTTCGGGTTCGTGTTCCAGTTCGGGCAGCTCGTCCCCGAGTTGACCTGCGTGGAGAACGTCGCCCTGCCGCTGCGGCTGAACGGGACCTCCCGCAAGGAGGCCGAGCGGACCGCGCTGTCGTGGATGGAGCGGCTGGAGGTCGACGACCTGCGCAAGAAGCGGCCCGGCGAGGTGTCCGGCGGGCAGGGGCAGCGGGTCGCCGTGGCGCGGGCGCTGGTCACCAGCCCGCGGGTGCTGTTCGCCGACGAGCCGACCGGCGCGCTCGACTCGCTCAACGGCGAGCGCGTGATGGAGCTGCTTACCGAGGCGGCGCGGTCCACCAACGCCGCCGTGGTGCTGGTCACGCACGAGGCCCGGGTGGCCGCCTACTCCGACCGCGAGATCGTCGTACGGGACGGCAGGTCCCGGGACATGGAGCGGGTCATATGAACGTGCGGCAGTGGTGGCGGGACCTTGCCATGGGGGTCAGGTTCGCCTTCGCCGGCGGGCGCGAGGGATGGGTCCGGGCGCTGCTGACCGCGGTCGGGGTCGGGCTCGGGGTGGCGTTGCTGCTGCTGACGACGGCGATCCCGAACGCGCTGGCGGTACGGCACGACCGGGAGGCCGCCCGCCAGGACCTCAACTACGGCGACACCGATACGAAGGTGCCCAGGTCGGACCACTCGCTGCTGATCGCGCAGGTCGATACGGATTTCCGCGACAAGGAGGTCCGGGGGCGGGAGCTGACGCCTGAGGGGCCGCGGGCACCGCTGCCGCCCGGTCTGGAGAAGTTCCCGGCCGAGGGCGAGATGGTGGTCTCCCTCAAGCTGAAGCAGCTTCTGGAGTCCGATTCCGGCAGGTTGCTGCGCGAGCGGTTGCCGCAGCGGATCGTCGGCACGATCGGCGAGAGCGGGCTGGTCGGCTCGGCGGAGCTCGCCTTCTACCGGGGCGGCGAGGACCTCGCCGAGCACCTCGCCGGCGGCGGGGCTGCCCGCATCGATCGGTTCGGGGAGGTGAACCCGACCTCCGAGGAGACCGACCCGGTACTGATCCTGCTGATCCTGGTCGTCTTCGTGGTGCTGCTGATGCCGGTCGCCGTGTTCATCGCCGCGGCCGTGCGCTTCGGCGGCGAGCGCCGCGACCGGCGACTCGCGGCACTGCGGCTGGTCGGCTCGGACGGCATGGGGACCCGGCGGATCGCCGCCGGTGAAGCCCTCGCGGGCGCGGTGCTGGGGCTGGTGCTCGGCGCGGGCTTCTTCATGATCGGCCGTCAGGTGGCGGGCTCGATCGAGGTGTTCGACGTCAGCGTGTACCCGAGCTACCTCAACCCCTCCCCCGCGCTCGCCCTGCTGGTCGGGCTCACCGTGCCGGCGGCCGCCGTCCTGGTCACGCTGTTCGCGCTGCGCGGGGTGGTGATCGAGCCGCTCGGCGTGGTGCGCACCGCGAAACCGGCGCGGCGCCGGCTGTGGTGGCGGCTGCTGCTGCCGCTGGGCGGGCTCGCGCTGCTCTACCCGATGGTCGGGCAGGGCCGGGACGACGGCGACTTCAACCAGTACCTGGTCGTCGGCGGTGTCATGCTGCTGCTCATCGGCGTGACCGCGTTGCTGCCGTGGATCGTCGAGGCGGTCGTCGGACGGCTCGGCGGCGGCGGAGTGGCCTGGCAACTGGCCGTACGCAGGCTCCAGTTGAGCAGCGGTACGGCTGCCCGCATGGTCAACGGCATCGCGGTCGCGGTGGCCGGGGCGATCGCGCTGCAGATGCTGTTCGCCGGAGTGGACAAGGACTACACCGAGAACACCGGCTACGACGTGTCGCGGACCCAGATGCAGGTGACGGTGTACAACGGCACACCGCTCGACGAGGCCGCCGACAAGCTCCGCCGGACCGAGGGCGTACGCCAGGCGCACGCCTACTCCGAGGGATACGTCGGAGAGCGGCGAAAGGACGCGGAGCTCAGCGTCGAGGTGACCGTCGGGGACTGCGCGTCGCTGCGGGAGGTGGCCCGCCTGACCTCGTGCCGGGACGGTGACGTCTTCGCCGTCCAGGGCGCCGCGGACGGGAGCGACGAGGTCGACAGCATCACCCCGCAGCTGGCGAAGCCCGGCCGGACGCTGTACTTCGACCCGTCCTACGAGGGCGGCCCGAAGAGCGTGGAGGCTCCCTGGGTGGTGCCGTCGGACCTGAAGCAGGCGCAGGCGGTGACCCGGCCGGACCCGACCGGCACGCAGCGGGGCGGCTTCCTGATCACCCCGAAGGCGCTGCCGGCCGCGGCCGCTCCGGCGCTGGCCGGCCAGGTCTACCTGAAGCTCGACGAGTCCGTTCCGGACGTGCACGAGCGGGTGCGGAACACGGCCGCGACCATCGACCCGCTGAGCGAACCCATGGTGTGGCAGTCGGTCGAACAGACCGACGAGTACACCGCCATCCGCACCGGCCTGTTCGTCGGCGCCTCGTGTGTGCTGGCCCTTATCGGGGCGAGCCTGCTCGTGTCGCAGCTGGAGCAACTGCGGGAGCGCAAGAAGCTGTTGTCGGCACTGATCGCCTTCGGCACCCGGCGGCGCACGCTGAGCCTGTCGGTGCTGTGGCAGACGGCGATCCCCGTCGCGATCGGTCTGCTGCTGGCGTCGACGGTGGGGCTGACCCTGGGGGCGGTGCTGATGCGGATGACGGACACCACGGTGCGGGTGGACTGGCCGAGCGTGCTGTCCATGACCGGCGTGGGCGCGGCCGTCGTCCTGGTGGTGACGCTGCTCAGCCTGCCGCCGCTGCTCCGGCTGATGCGGCCGGACGGGCTGCGGACGGAGTAGCGGGGCCGGTGGACCGGTCGGGCTGGTTGGCCGGGTCGGGCCGGTGGGCCGGTGGGCCCCTCTCCTGCGGGGGAGGGGCCCTCGCCGTCACAGGCCGTACTCCCGGATCACCCGCCGGACCTGGGCGAACAGCATGCCCACGTTGACCGACTTGCGGCAGACGACCACCGCCACGACGTCCTGCTGCTCGTTCATCCGGACGAACAGGTGGGTGAGGTTCTCGCTGTTGACCAGGATCTCCTGGAAGAAGTGGTTGTCACTGGCGATCCCGCGGCGTTCCTTGAAGACGTCCTCGATCATCACGACGGTACGGCCCTGGAACAGGTCGAGGGTCGCGCCCGCCAGCAGGTCCAGGACCTCGGGCGGGTGGTTGTCGACGGTCTCGTACGACAACAGCATGCCGGTCGACATGTCGACCACGCCCGAGGCCACGCAGTCGGGGGCGTCGGTGCGGAGGGCTTTGACCAGGCCCATCACCTGGTCGGAGAAACCGGAGGTCATACGCTTCGTCGCCATCCCTTCAAACTCCTTCGGCTGCTTTTTCGGTGAGGATCGAGTCGATCCGGCGCAGGGTGGGTTGGGTCACCCGGTGCAGGTCGTCGACGTCCAGGCCCTCGTCTCCCAGGACGACCATCAGCGCGGTGTCACCGACGGCGTAGAAGGCGGCGCAGCCGTGGCTGCCGTAGGTGACCGCGCGGCGCAGGGTGCCGCGGGCGGTCGCCTGGGCGGTACGGCGGGCGAGGCCGAGGCCGGCCGCGGCCAGGGCGGCGAGGCCCTCCGGGTCGATGGAGTCGGCGGTGTCGGCGGCTATCAGCAGTCCGTCCGCCGCGGCCAACGCGGTGTCGGTGATTCCGGTGACCTGTTCGCGCAGTCCGCGCATTTCCCGTGCGAGGGCTTTGTGATCCATGTACTCAACTCCCCTGTTTCTGTTCGCATCTGATCGGACCGTTTGTCATTTCGGGATTCCGTTCCGTAGGCGGAAGAACCCGCCCGGTTTACGGCGGGGCAGAGCGGCGGGAATCGGGGGTGGCGGGGACGCGAGGGACTCGGGGGGTGTCTGAGTCGTCCGGGGGTGTACGCCCCGACCGTCGGGCGGTGTGCGCAGGACCGGGATCGGGAGGGGTTCCGCGGGGCACTCCAGGACCCCCTCGGCGAGCATCCGGGCCACCTCGACGGTGGCGGTGTAGACGCCGCGCCCGGTGCGGAAGGCCAGATCGCGACTCGTACGGCGGCCGTCGGCATGAGCGAGCAGTTCGCCGCGCAGGGTGCCGTGCGGGCCGACCGCGCCGCGGTTCGCCGGCAGGGGGCGCTCGCGGTCGGGGTGCACGGGGTGGGGCAGGGCCGCGAGGGCGGCGAGTCGGCGGGCCGCCTCCCGCAGCAGCCGGGAGGGCGACTCCCCCACGGCGACCTGGGCGAACGGCTCGGCGGCGGGGGCGCGTTCGCAATCGTCCGCCCGGCCCGCGGCGATCGCGAACGCCGCGTCGTGCAGCGCCATCACACAGACGACCTTGAGCTGGGCGGCGCCCGCGTATCCGTGGGTGACCAGCTCCGTGGCCGGCCAGCGCGAGCCGCCGGACTCCCTCACCAGCTCCGCCCACTGCTCGCCGCTGACCCGACCGGAACGCAGCAGCAGGGCCTCGGGGCCCGGCGCGCCCGGGGACTCCACGGCGACCACGAGTCCGTCCCGGAAGTGGACGGTGCCGCCGGGGGATCCGGCGATCCGCAACTCCCCCGTGAAGCGCTCACGCCCGCACTCGGCCAGGGCCGGTGCGAGCAGTTCGTAGCCCGACATCACTCCCCTTGGCGTGTCGCACATACGCCTGACGCGTAGCACTGAAGGAGGAATGTGTATCAGGCTGGGCGCATACTCCGACGGGAGTATTCCGAGCTGTCGTCAGCTGACGGAAGTTGAAGCCGCATGCCGTTCAACTGGCTTTGTTCTGGACTTGTTCTGGCTTTGTTCGGCGCGCATGTGAACGATTCTCGGTCGACCGTTCCTGCCGGATTCCCAGACTCTCGGGCTACTGCTGCGGAGGTGTGTCCGCGGGAGCCGCCCCCATCGCCGTGGCGCCCCTCGGCCGCGGCGACTGCTTCAGCGCGGTCTCGTGGGGGTACGACCGCAGATACCCCACCACCGTGTTGGTCACCGCCACCAACGGCACCGCCACCACCGCACCGCCGATCCCCGCGACCATCCCGCCGGCCGCGACCGACAGCACAACCGCCAGCGGGTGCACCCGAACGGCCCGGCCCAGGATGAACGGCTGCAGGATGTGGCCCTCGATCTGCTGGACCGCCAGCACCACAGCCAGCACCAGGACCGCCGTGAAGACGCCCTGTGTCACCAGCGCGACCACGACCGCGAGCGCGCCGGAGACCACCGCGCCGACGAGCGGGATGAAGGCGAACAGGAAGATGAAGACGGCGAGCGGGACGGCCATCGGGACGTCCAGGAAGAAGATGCCCAGGCCGATGAAGATGGCGTCGATGAGGGCCACGATCACCGTACCGCGGACGTAGGCCGTCAGGGTCCGCCAGGCCCGCGGGCCCGCGCCCGCCATGGCCGGCCGGGCCGCCGCCGGGACCAGCTTCAGCGTCCACTCCCAGATGCGCCGGCCGTCGTAGAGGAGGAACAGCGTCGAAAAGGCCGCCAGCAGGATGCCGGTGAGCGCCTCGACGACGACCGTGACGCCCTCAAGGCCCGCCGACGTGATCTGGTCGGTGTTCGCGCCGACCGCCGCGCGGAGGTTCTCCGCGATGTCGTTGATCTGCTTGTCCGTGACGTGGAAGGGGCTGTTCAACAGCCACTTGCGCAACTCGTCGATGCCGTCCTGGACCTGGTCGGAGAGGTTGTCGATGTTCTCCATGACCTGCCAGGTCACGAACCAGCCGATCAGGCCCATGACGACGAACCCGAGGACCGCGGTCAGCGCGGTGGCCAGACCGCGCGGAAAGCCGAGCCGCCTGAGCCTCGCCACCGTCGGCTGCAGGATCGCCGTGATGAGCAGCGCCGCCACGAACGCCAGCACCACCAACTGCACGGCAGTGATGACCTTCATGAGGACCCAGAGGGTGCCGGCCAGCACCAGCAGCCGCCAGCCGGCCTCGGCCGCCACCCGCATCCCCCACGGCACGGCGTGCGCCGGGTCCGGGCGGGTCACGACGGCCACCGACTGGTGGTCCGGGGACGTGTGGACGTCGGCGGCCGGCGGTGGGCCGTGGTCCGCGAACGGAGCCGCTTCGGACTCCGCTTCCTCCCTCTCCGCCCGCGCCCGACGCTCGTTCAACCGGTCACCCATGTCGGTCAGTCCGGCGCCGAGCCGACCGAGCCACCCTGGCACTCGCGACATGATTCGCCCTCTTCCCCCGTCTCTCCTCACCACTCCCCCGGAGTCGTCCGGTCCGACCGTACATGGCAACAGCCCCTCCCCGTAGGACGGGGAGGGGCTGCGCGAGGTTGAGTGCGTGGCCGGAGCCGGGGAGGCTCAGTACCAGTTGTTGGCCTGCCAGAACGACCAGGCCTCACACGGGCTGCCGTACCGGCTGTCCATGTAGTTGAGGCCCCACTTGATCTGGGTGGCCGGGTTGGTCTGCCAGTCGGAGCCGACCGACGACATCTTGGAACCCGGCAGCGCCTGGAAGAGACCGTAGGCACCGGACGAGGCGTTGACCGCCCGGTAGTTCCAGCTGGACTCGTGGTCCACGATGTTGCTGAAGCACTGGAACTGATCGCTCGACACGACCGAACGCGCCATCGCCTGGATCTGCGCGATGCTGTAGGAGCTCTGCACGGGGAAGCTGGCAGGACCCGACGCCTTGGCGGCCTTGGTCTTGGCCTCGGCCTCGGCGCGTTCCTTGGCCGCCTGCTCTGCCTTCTCGGCGGCGTCCTTCTTCTCCTGCGCGGTCTTGGCGGCCTCCTTGCGGGCCGTCTCCTCCGCCACCTTCTTGGCGCTCACGTCCGCGGCGATGGCCTGGGTGTCGGCCTGCTGCGTGAGGGACGCGGTCTGCACCTGTGCCAGCTGACCCGCGGGGATGTCAGCGAGGAGCGTCGAGTCGGCTGCCGTCGCCTCCGCGTCGTTGGGCTGCGCGGTGCTGCCCGAGGCAACTCCGACGACGCTTCCGACAGCGGTGACCGCCGTGGCCGAGGCCACTGCGAATCCCCTGACCGAAATCGGGCTCACACGGTTTCCTTCCAGCATCGCCCGCTTCGGTGACCCTGGCGGACGCAATCGTGCCCCCTGGCACTGGCCTCCCAACTGCGGGGTCACGGGAGGCGCGGGCCCGATGGACAACTCCCTTGCGGGAGCGCCGCGTGTGACTCGGGCGGCATACGACGACTGTATGGAGTTGGGTGTGGTTCCTGTGGTGCCGTACCGCTGGGGGCACAGATGTGTCGTATGCGGGGCCTGACAGGAGTGAGACTCTGCCGTAACCCGACACCGCAAGGCAATTCTGTGTGCCGTGTGAAAGCTCACATCTCGTTTGACCCCGGCGATTCTGAGAAAGCTCCACGCGCGAAGGCGCCGCCCGGCTAGGCTCACTGGCTTTTGCCGGACGGCGCCACCCCACGGGTAGCTACCGCAAGTTGAGCACTTGGGTCAGATGTGCCCGTCCTCCAGCATTTCGGTCACAAGGGCCGCGATCTGCGACCTCTCGGACCGCGTCAGCGTGACGTGCGCGAAGAGCGGATGGCCCTTCAGCTTCTCGACCACGGCGACGACACCGTCGTACCGACCGACCCTCAGGTTGTCCCGCTGGGCCACGTCATGGGTGAGAACCACCCGTGAATTCGCCCCGATCCGGGACAGAACGGTCAGCAGGACGTTCCGTTCCAGCGACTGCGCCTCGTCGACGATCACGAACGCGTCATGGAGGGAGCGGCCCCGGATGTGGGTGAGCGGGAGGACTTCCAGCATCCCCCGCGCGGTGACCTCCTCGATGACCTCGCGGCTGGTGACCGCGGACAGCGTGTCGAAGACCGCCTGCGCCCACGGGCTCATCTTCTCGGACTCGGAGCCGGGCAGATAGCCGAGCTCCTGCCCGCCCACCGCGTACAGCGGCCGGAAGACCATCACCTTCTTGTGCTGACGGCGCTCCAGGACCGCCTCCAGGCCCGCGCACAGCGCCAGCGCCGACTTGCCGGTGCCGGCCCGGCCGCCCATGGACACGATCCCGATGTCCGGGTCGAGGAGCAGATCCAGCGCGATGCGCTGCTCCGCGCTCCTGCCCTTGATGCCGAACGCCTCACGCTCTCCACGCACCAGGCGGACGTTGCCCTCGGGCGAGACCCGGCCGAGGGCCTTGCCGCGCTCGGACTGGATCGTCAGCCCCGTGTGCACCGGGAGGTCGGCGGCCTCGGGCACGTGGACGTGCCCCTCCTCGAAGAGGATGTCCACCTGCTCGCCGGGCAGGGTCAGTTCGGACATTCCGGTCCAGCCGGAGGCGTCCGTGATGGCGAGTTCGGCGCGGTACTCCTCAGCGAGGAGACCGACCGAGGACGCCTTGATCCTGAGCGGAAGGTCCTTCGACACGACTGTGACGTCGAACCCCTCGGCCTGCAGGTTGCGGGCGACCGCGAGGATGCGGGAGTCATTGTCCCCCAGGCGGTAGCCGCTGGGCAGCACACTGGGGTCCGAGTGGTTGAGCTCGACACGGACTGTCCCGCCGAGTTCCCCGATCGGGAGGGGGGCGTCGAGGCGACCGAATCGGACCCGGAACTCATCCAGCAGGCGCAGAGCCTGCCGGGCGAAGTAGCCGAGTTCGGGATGGTGCCGCTTGGCCTCCAGTTCCGTCACCACGACGATGGGAAGCACGACCTCGTGCTCGTCGAAGCGGCTCAGGGCGTTCGGGTCGGCCAGCAGGACGCTGGTGTCGAGAACATAGGTGCGCCGGTCTGGCATACGGCGCTTTGTGCTGGTCACCACGGAAGGACGTACCCCCTCGGATGAGGTCGGGGAGCGACGGAGTGGAGCTGGACCGGTCGTCGGCCGCGATGCACGGGCCGGGGACCGGCCCTCCACTGCTTCGTCCGCGCTGAGACCGCACGGTCGGGCTGGTGCAAAGGGCCTCCCGGGCGGACGGCCCCGTGCCGTCCGCTGAGATCCGACACCCGTGGTTCGGGCGTCGACCTGCTTGCCTTATGCCCTTGAACCTGCCGCGCCATGCCAGCACATATGACGGCGGGCTGGTGAACTCCGTGTTACTTCCACCCCAAAGGGGGTAGCCGCTGCTCTTTCCGGGTGAAGTCGGTCAGCCGCCGTAACGGCGGTGGCGCGCCGCGTAGTCGCGCAGCGCGCGCAGGAAGTCGACCTTGCGGAAGGCCGGCCAGAAGACCTCACAGAAGTAGTACTCGGAATGCGCCGTCTGCCACAGCATGAATCCGGACAGGCGCTGCTCACCGCTGGTACGGATCACCAGGTCCGGGTCGGGCTGGTCGCCGGTGTAGAGGTGGCGGCCGATCGTCTCGACGTCGACGGACTCGGCGAGTTCCTCCATCGAGGTGTTCTTGTCGGCGGCGTCGAGGATCATCGAGCGGACGGCGTCGGCGATCTCCTGGCGGCCGCCGTAGCCGATGGCGACGTTGACCAGTATCCCGTCTCTCGACGCGGTGGTCTCCTCGGCCTCCTTGATGGCGTCCCGCATCCCCTGCGGCAGCAGGTCGAGCGCGCCGACGTGGTGCACCCGCCAGCGGCCGTCGGCGGCGAGGGAACGGACCACGTCCTCGATGATGCCGAAGAGCGGGACCAGTTCTTCCTGAGGCCGGTCGAAGTTGTCCGTGGAGAACAGCCAGAGGGTGACGACCTCGACGTCCGTCTCGGAGCACCAGCCGAGGAACTCCTCGATCTTGTCGGCACCGGCGCGGTGTCCCTGGGCGGTGGTGGAACCCGCGGCCTTCGCCCAGCGCCGGTTGCCGTCCATGACGACACCGATGTGTTTGGGCACCTGGGCGTGATCCAGGTGGCCTTCCACCCGGCGTGCGTACAGCCTGACGAGCAGGCCACGCAGTGTGTCGCGCAGGTTCACGTGATTGTCAGCCCCTCCGTGCGGATGCGGTCCCCGCGAGCCGAAGGGTACCGGTGCGGGCAGTGGGCGCGCCTTGTGGGGTCCGCACCACGTAGGCCAGTTCGGTGGGGCCACTACTCACGGGTGCCCGTTCAGGGCAGAAAAAACGGGCCGGTCCGTGGGGGGGAGACGGACCGGCCCGAGGGGGGGTTTCCACCATAACCCTTCGTAAGTGATGCTGCGCGCATCGGCGTGCCACAACTACTCTCCGGAGTCGGGCGACGACGCGGCGGTGGCGACCCGCGGGCCCTGTCATGGCTGGTGCGTGGCCGGATAGCGGCGGATTTCAGGGGCGCGACCGGCTGGTTCTCGGTGGGGAAACCAGGGGGAGAGGTTCCCTCCGGTGGGTGACGGCGAGTGCGCACGCGCGCTTGACGCCCGGCACGAGTGGGCTCTCTCGCCGGCACGGGCGGACAGACACCGCGCAGCCCCTCGTGGAGCCCGTGAATTACACAGGGAGTGACGGAAGAGGACAGAATCTGACCTCATTCCGTCCTTGCGTCCGACCATGACCGTGAAAATCACCTGGGCACAGACAAGCGCGCGGCGTCTGGAGCGTCAGTTCCTGGCCAGCCCCGCCGAAACCGGTACGCCAGTCGCCGACGTGGTCGGCACGATGCTCGCCGCGCATGCGCGGGTCCTTTCGGCGGCCGAGGCGTCGGTGCGGGTGCGCGCCGCCGGGAAGACCCGGGCGGACGTACGGGCCGCGCTCACTCGCCCGGTCTGCGGGCCTCGAAGAGGTGGCGGGTGCTGTGGGCGACGAATGGTCCCTCGGACTCGATCTGCTCGTGCAACGAGCGAAGTCGGGGCTCGTACGCCTCGACGGTGAAGCCGGGGACCATCCAGACCACCTTCCGCAGGAAGTGGACGACGGCCGCGATGTCATGGAACTCCATGCGCAGCCGTTCGGCGCGCAGGTCGACGATCTCGAGTCCGGCCGCCACCGCACCGGCGCGCTCGCGGTCCGGGTGACGGTCACTGCGGGACGCCTCCGGCTGCGGGCCGAGGAAGTACTCGACGAGTTCGAAGACGCTGGAGGGACCGACGTGCTGGGCGAAGTACGTGCCCCCGGGGCGCAGGACGCGGACGATCTCCGGCCAGTCCGGGCGGATCGGATGGCGGCTGACGACGAGGTCGAAGGTCGCGTCCGCGAAGGGCAACGGCGCGTCGTCCGCGGTCGCGACGACGGCGACGCCGCGCGGCCGGAGCAGGGCGGTGGCCTTGGCCACGTTCGGCGGCCAGACCTCCGTGGCGGCGGTGAGCACGGGCGCCTTCGGGGCCGCGGCGAGAGCGAAGTCGAGGACCTCACCTCCGCCGGTGTGGATGTCGAGCGCCGCGGACGCGCCCGCCAGGCGCCCGGCCATCGCCCGCGCGTACCCCCACGAGGGCCGCGCCTCGGTGGCCCGGCCCTCGAACCAGGAGAAGTCCCACCCCTCGGTGGGCACGGCGGCGCCTTCAGCGACGAGGTCTTCGAAGGTACGGGGCTCCGGGAGCGCGGGGAGCTGGTTCATGGGCGGCTGCTGTACGGGCGGCTGACTCATGGACGGATCGTCGCAGGGCGTTGTCGGTGGCCGCTCCTGATTTTCCGGGCAGGACGCGGCTCAGCGGCGGGTCGGTCTCGGCCGGATTCACGGCACCAAGGGCCGGACTTCCTCCGCGGTGAACCGTACGAATCCCTCCGGGTCCGGCTCGTCGCCCGTCGGCTGGAGCACCACCGTGTCGGCGCCCGCCTCGGCCAGTCGCTGGACGGCCTTGGCGACGGCGTCCGCGTCCCCTGCGACTCCCAGGTCCGGGACGGAGCCCACCCCCTCGTCGGTCAGCTCGGCACGCAGCCGGACGGCGGCGTCCGGTCCGGTGGCGGTGAGGAGATAGACGACGAGCTTGTGCGGCTCGGTCCGCCCCGCCGCGGCCCGCCCCTCGTCGATGAGCGCGCGTGCCCGTCGCACCCCGTCGGGCGGGGTGGACGCGGTGAGAAGGGTGCCGTCCGCGACCTCGCCGGCCAGCCGCAGCGTGCGCGGGCCGGTGGCGCCCGCGAGCACCTGGATGTCGCCGTCACCCGCCGGCGGCCAGTCGAGTGCGACGTCGTCGAGCTTGACGTACCGCCCGTCGGTGGTGACCCGCTCCCCGCGCAACAGGGCGCGCAGCGCCACGAGATGCTCCCGCAGCAAGGTCAGCGGGGACTCGGCCCGCGCCCCGACCTGGCCCATCCAGTCCTGCACCCCGTGCCCCAGGGCGAGAACGGCACGGTCGGGGAACATCCGGTGCAGGGTGGCCGCCTCCATCGCGGTGACGGCGACGTTCCGCAGCGGCACCGGCAGCAGCCCGATCCCGATCCGTACCCGCTCGGTCCAGGCGAGCGCGGCGGCGGCCGCCGAGATCCCACCCTCACGGAAACAGTCCTCCCAGAGCCACAGCTCCTCCAGACCGACACCCTCCGCGAGCCGCGCCACTGATCGCAGGTCTTCGGGCGGCAACTGCGGGCGGAACACTGCTCCGAGAGTGGTCATGACGGCTTACCTACCCGCTTCGGACGTGCCCGGCACGTCCGAACGCGCTTCCGGCTGAAGCCGCTCGTGACGCAGCAGTACGACACCGTTGCCGAAGGTGCGGGACTCGGTGAGCCGGAGGGACGTCGTGCGGGGGTCGGTGCGGGGGAAGAGGGGTTTGCCGTCGCCGAGGAGGACGGGATGGACGTAGACATGGAACTCGTCGACGAGGTCGTGTCGCAGGAAGGCGGCGGCGAGATCGGCCCCGCCGAGCCCGAGGTCGCCGCCCGGCTGCTCCTTGAGCGCCCGCACCTCCTCCGGGACGACCTCCCGCGCGATCGTCGTGTTCCAGTCGGCGTGCCGCAGGGTCCGTGAGTAGACGACCTTCGGGATGTCCCGCCAGATACCGGCGAACTCGGTCATGATCGGGCCGGCCTCGGGGTCGGAGTCGGCCGTGGGCCAGTACCCGGCCATGAGCTCGTACATGACCCGGCCGTGCAGCAGCCCGCCCATCCTCGCGACCGTGTCGTTGGCGTGCCGGTGCACTTCGTCGTCGACGCGGTGCCAGGAGATGTCCTGGCCGGGGCCCTCGATATAGCCGTCGAGGGAGATCGACATCATCAGGACGATCTTTCGCACGTCTCGGTCACCTCGTTCGGTCGGGTACGGCGAATCGCCACCACCGTCCCAGACTCGGATACGTTCGGTCGGTATTGCGAAGCGGCATTGCGAAGCGGCGCAGGGAGGTGATCTCGCGTGGGGCGCTGGCTCGACGGACGGGGCAGGCTGGTGGTGCACGGCGGGGACGGGGCGGAGCGGGTGACCGTTCCACTGGAGATCGCGACCTCCTACCGGGCCCGTACGAAGGGGCTGCTCGGGCGGGACCGCGTCGACGGGGCGATGCTGTTGTCCCCCGCCGGCAGCGTGCACACCTTTCGGATGCGTATCCCCATCGACGTCGCCTATCTGGACCGCGGCCTCAGGGTCCTCGCCGTGCGCACCATGAAGCCGGGCCGTCTGGGCCTGCCCCGACTGCGGTCCCGGCATGTGCTGGAGGCGGCGGCCGGGGCGATGGCGGGGTGGGGGGTCCGGGTGGGGGCACGGGTCACGGTGGAGAGAAACCTGGACGGAGGGGCGGGCGAGGCCGGCAGGACAGGCGGGGAGGGCGGGGAGCGCTCGTAGGTGGCGGTCAGCTCTCCGTGCGGGGGAAGGAGACCTCGACCCGTCGGTTCTTCTTACGGCCGGACTCCGTCGCGTTGGAGGAGATCGGGTACTGCTCGCCGTAGCCGCGGACCTCGAAGGTGACGTTCGGGTCGTTGAGTTCCTGGTCCAGTACGTCCTGTACCGCGTTCGCGCGCTTCTTGGACAGTACGTCGCCGTGGGCGGAGGATCCGAGGTCGTCCGTGAAGCCGAACACCCGGATCCGTGTCGCGTTCTGGGTCTTGATCTCCTCCGCGATCGAGGAGATACGGGCCTTCGCCTCGGCGCCCAGTTTCGCGCTGTCCTTGCCGAACAGCACCTCGGCCTGAAGCGCGAACTTCACGTCCGCGTTCGTGTCCTCACGGCGCTCCTCACCGCCCTGGTCCTCGACCACCTGCTTGATGTCCAGCACCTTCGGTTCAGCGAGAGTGCCGCCTTCGGGGAGCTTCAGGTCCGGGTCGTTGGCGTCCACGGTGACGGGGGCGGAGGCGGTGGGTTCGGTGCCGGGGGGGACGCTGGGGGTGGGGTCGGCGTGGGCCGCGAGGGCTGTGCTGGCAAGGAAAAAGGAGGTGGTCGTAAGAATCAGAGTGAGGCGCATGTGGGTCATTGGCCTCACCCGGAGATCTGGATGGGGGCAGCGGCGAAGGCGGGCAGCTGGAAGGTGACTTCGGTCGTGTCAGTGGGGGGCGCCGGGAACTGCAGGAAGACTGCAACGGTCTCGCCGGCCTTCACTGTCGAGAATCCCGTCGTCGTCAGGGGGCGGCCGTCCGTGTCGCGCAGCACGTAGTACCGCTTCTTGCCCTTCGAATCCACCAGCGTCGCGCCGCCGAGTGACCTGCCGTTCCTGATGATCTCGGTCTCGTTGCCGCTCAACGAGGCAGGAACCGCCACGCCCTTGGCGCCGTCGTTCGTCAAGTTTCCGTTCACGGTGACGAATCCGCCGGAATCCCGCTCGGCGGAAGTGATCTGGAGGACGAGTCCGTCGGGTCCCTTCAGCTCGGCCAGGGGCGCTTCGGAGCTGCCCTCTTGAGTACTCGGTCCGGGTCCACTCTCCTTGGTGCTGGACGCCGAACTCTCCGGCTTTTGGTCGTCGTCACCTCCACCACCGCAGCCGGCCACACTGACGGCCAGTGCGGCCGCAGCGGTCAGCGCGACCATCCCCCTTCGGGCCTTCGCAGTGAACCGAATGCTCATCGCTCTGCTTCCTTCATCACTCGTCATTCGCTTGTCACGTCGGCCAGATGGACGTCGAAGAGGTCCTCCGGTTTTGGAAGAACAGTGAGGTCGTCGGGCTTCAGAATCCATTCCCTGTCGTCATCGCAGGAAAGCTTCGGCAGCACGTTCTCGTCAGCGTCCTCTCCCGGGGGCTCGAACGTGCACAGCGGCTCGATGACGGCAGTGGCAGTCGCCGTCGAGTGCATGGTCTCAGTGCCGGGGATGATGGAATCGCCAACGGGCTTGATCGTTTCGACCTCAACCGTGTAACCGGGGTGCAGGCCCGGCGCAGTACCGCAGTCCGCACTGGCGTCGTTCTGCGCCGCCAACGCGTTCGCCCGCTCGCACCCGAGGAATGGCACACCGCCACCGTCGAAGATGGCCTGCCACTTGTTCGGATCGAGTACGTTCTCGACCCACTCGTCGGCAAGCGCGTCCCGGGTGTCCAGAGCGGCCGCGAGCGCTGCCGCGTCTGCCGCTGTCTGGGCGCCGTTCCGATTCGCCGCAGCTTGGCCGACCGCGAGGTATGCGAACGCCAGAAGGAGCAGACCCGCCACCACCGTGATGTAGATGGGGAAGGCCTGCCCGGCATCGCCGTGCTTGCGCCGCCTCAGCCGCCGGTAACCTCGGCGATCTTTGTCGTGATTGCGTCGAAGATCGTCTGCCCGATGTCCGTCCCCGTAATAGCCAAAACGATCGCCACCACCACGGCGATGATCCCCAGATACTCCACCGCCGTCTGCCCCTTGTCGTTGCGGGCGGCGCGGTTGCGCAGGTACGCGGCGGTGGTGTTGATCCAGTTGCTCATGGTGTTCCCCTCCGATGGCGGCCGATCGGCGAGCGATCGCCCCAACGTACGACGGAACACCCCGTCCTGCCGAGGGCCCCTGGGCCCAATTCCGGGCCCAATGACGAACCCCGCGACTCCCCCCTGGTGTCAGCACAGGTCACCCCAGTCCTCGGTGTGAACGGTGTGCACGGTGTGAACCCACTGCCGTGGTGAGCCACTTGGCGGTGGCCTGGGCGCGACTGGTGCTGGTGAGCTTGGCGAAGATGCGGTTGATGTGGTTCTTGACGGTCTTCTCGCTGATGAAGCACGTGGCGGCGATCTGCTGGTTGGTCATCCCCGACGCGATGAGGTCCATGATCTCCGCCTCCCTCGAACTGAGCTGGAACCGCGACCTAGACGACTGTCCCACATCCGGTTGCACTCGTGAAGCGATTTCCGGAGAATTGGACGGAGTTGGTATCCATGAGAGGGAATAGTTGCCCGATGAGGACAACGCAACTCTTTGCTGATGAGAAGAAGCGGAAGGTTCGCCTTCGAATGCAGTCGCACCCGACGCACGGAGTCGGCTCAGCAGCGCCCCCGCCGCCGTGGGCGTGAAGTGGGGGCGGCCGTCCTTGATGTCCCGTACGGCGGTCACCAGTTGGTCGGCGGTGAACTCGCCGTGGACGAGGTAGCCGTCGGCTCCGCGTCGCAGGGCTTCCTCCACGATCTCCGGTTCCCCGCTGTACGTCAGCATCATCACCGGGGCGATCCCCACCAGGTACGGGAGCGCCGAGATGCCGTCGAGCCCGGGCATGCGGACGTCCAGGAGGACGATGTCGGGACGGTGGCGCCGGGCCGCCTCGCAGGCCTCGTGGCCGTCGGCCGCCTCGGCGACGACCGTGATGTCCGCGCGGCCGGTGAGCAGGGCGGTCAGGCCGGCTCGGACCACGGGGTTGTCGTCGGCCACGACCACCCGTAAGTCGGGGGCGGGCGGCGATGGGGTCCTCGAATGCGTCGTCGTCGCACTCATCGATGTCCTCGATATCGTCGTCTCGGTCTCGTCGTCCTCGTCACAGGGCTTCCCTATTCTCCGGGGGCGGTGCTGCCAGGGGGAGTTCCAGAAGGACCTCCGTGCCCTGGGTGTGTATGCCCTTGCCAATACGGATGCCGGCGCCCACCGACTCCGCCCGCTCGACCATGCCCACCAGGCCGAAGTGTCCCGAGCGGCGGAGCTCTTCGAGGGTCGTGTCCGGAGGGAGGCCGCGGCCGTCGTCGTACACGCTGATGCGGAGGACGTCGCCGTGGATTCCCGCGTGGACGTCGAGCCGGGTCGCGGCGGCGTGGCGGTGGGCGTTCTCCATGGCCTCCGTGGCGATGGTGAGGAGCTGGCGGGCCACGGCGGGCGGCACCGGGGGCGGCTGCTCCGTCCGGTCCCCGGTCGGGTGGAAGGTGGTCGGCAGCGTGGTTCGGGCGCCGAAGTCGTGGGTGCGGGCGGCCAGTTCCGCGAGGACGTCGGTGGTGTGGTCGAGGTCCGATTCGCGGCGCAGGTCGGCCAGGAGTTCGCGGGACTCGGCAGCCGCCCTGCGGGCCGAGCGGGCCACGAGTTCGGCCTGCCGCTTGATGAGGTCCGGGTCGATGCGGGGGGCGCCCGCCGAGTTCGCCAGGCCGTCCGCGGCCAGGGCCACGCCGTGGAGGGTCTTGGCCACGGAGTCGTGCATCTCCCGGGCGAGACGGGCCCGTTCGGCGCTCACCGCCTCCGCCGCGGCCAGGCGTGCCTGGACGGCCGTCAGGGCCTGGGTGGCGGTGCCGAAGCGGAGCATCAGGTTGCGGAGGGTGGAGCCGACGGCTCCCGTGATGACGCAGAAGCCGGGCAGCAGCAGGGCTTCCGTGAATTCGGCGCGGGCGTCCTTCAGGGTGGCCTGGACGAGCAGCAGGATCAGTGACTGCAGGGAGGCGAAGACGGCCGCGCCTCGCCAGCCGTAGACGATGCCGGCGAGGAGAGGTGTGCAGACGCTGACGTAGGCGAGGGTGGTGTCCGGGCCCGCCGAGATCAGGAGCAGGGAACCGAAGAGGGTGTCCACGGCCAGGAGGGTGGGGTGGCGCAGGAGCAGCGGGCCGAAGCGTTCCCAGTCCCGGAAGAGGACGTACGAGCCCATGAAGGTGACGACCACGGCGGCGCCGACCAGCCGGGCGCCCAGCCCGGGGCTGGCGTTGAGGAGGGCGGCGGGGGCCGCCAGGGCGATCATCGCGAGGCGGAAGCCGAAGACCTGGCGGCACATGGCCTGGAGGGCGTTCACCTGGAGCGGGATGGGCGGCGCGGGTTCGCCCGTCGGGGGCCCCGGCGGAGACTGATCACCGTCAACTGCCGGTGCCGCGTGGGGCGGTTGAACACCGTCGGCGGCGGCAGTCCGATGCGAGGGCTGATCGCCGTCGACGGCGGAAGTCCGACGCGAGGGCTTGTCGCCGTCGGCGGTCATGCGGCCGTCAGCAGCTGGTACAGCGAGCCAGTCCCCCTCGGCCACCACGCTCCAGTCCGGCGCTGTCATGGCGAGCCCATCCCCCGCCGCCACCGCAAGCCCGCCCGGCGCTGTCCCGGGGAGCCCCTCCCGCGTGCCCTTGTCCGGCGCTGTCCCGGCGAGCCCTTCCCCCGTGCCCTCGTCCGGCGCCGTTACGGCAAGCCCCGCCACCACCGCGCCCCCGCCCGGCGCTGTCGCCGCAAGCCCCTCCCCAGGCTCCACCCCGAGCCCGCCGCTCCCAGCCCCCACCCCCGTCTCCACTTCAGGCCCACGCCCCTGCCCACGCCCGCGCCCACGCCCGTGCACCCACCCGGCCGCCCGGCGCCTGTGCCCCGCCCCCGCTCCCGCCCCCGTCCTCGCCCGCACCCTCGCTCTCATCCGCGCGCTCACCCTCACCTCTCGCCCGCCCCCTACTTACCGGTGATCGAGCCGAAGTCCGTCCCCGAACCCAGCAGCAGCCCCGCCCCCAGCAGGATCATCGTGGCCGGGACCATGAACGTCGTGATCATCATCGTGGCCTTGGGGACCGCCCGGGCGGCCTTGCGGCGGGCGTTCTGGGCGTCGGTGCGGCGCATGTCCTTCGCCAGGGAGACGAGCGTGTCGACGATCGGCGCCCCCAGCTCCTCCCCCTGCTGGAGAGCCGTCACGAACATCGCGACCTGCTCGGAGTCGTTCCTGCGACGCAGCTCCGCGAAGGCCTCGCGGCGGCTCATGCCGAGGTCCATCTGGCGGAGCGTGATGCGCAGTTCGTCCGCCCAGGGGCCCTCGTACTTCGAGGCGACGCGGTCCAGTGCCTGCCGGAAGCCGAGGCCGGCGCTCACCACGACCGCCAGGACGTCCAGGAAGTCCGGCAGGGTCCGCTCGATCACGTCCTTGCGGATCCGGATCGCCGACCAGATGCCGACCTCCGTCCAGAACGCGCCGAACGCCAGCAGCAACAGGGCCACCAGGAGGTCACCGCGGAGCAGGAACACCAGGAAGCCGACGCCGCCGAGGAAGCCGTAGACCGCGCGGCGCGCCGCGTAGCGGTCGATGGTGAGGCCGCCGGGGTTGCCGGCCAGGTCGATCTTGCGGCGGTACTTCGCGACCTGCTTGGGACCCATCAGCCGTAGGACGGCGGGGGCGTAGCGCATGCCGAGGCGGTCGATCAGCGAGTCGACCGCGCCGGTGCGGGTGGCGCCGACCTCCAGGGCCAGCACCAGGTCGCTGGGGAGTTTCACCTCCGCCCGGTACATGCGGATGCCGGTGAAGACGCCCCAGACGGCGAGGCCCATCAGCAGGGCCAGCAGGAGTGCCATGTGTCCAGTTCCTCCCAGCCGTTCAGACGTCGATCCGCGACAGGCGGCGGATGAGGACGAAGCCCACGGTGTACAGCCCGAACGCGACGATGACCGCCGCCTGGCCCAGCGGTGAGCCGGTCATCCGGTCCAGGGCGCCGTCCTTCACCCCGTTCATCAGGAACAGCGAGCCGACGCCGAGCACCGGCACCGCGTACGACGTCATGTTCACCTGGGACAGCTGGGTGCGGACCTCGCGCCGGGTCTCCTTGCGTTCCTCGAGCGTCTCCGTCAGATTCCGCAGGGCGCTCACCACCTGGCCGCCCGCCCGGTTGGACAGGACCAACGTCGTGACCAGGACGACCAGTTCACGGGAGGGGAGACGTTCGGCCATCTCGCCGAGCGCGTCGTCCATCGTCGCGCCCATCGCCAACTGGTTGTCGACCTTGGCGAGTTCCTCGCCGGCCGGTGCCTCCAGCTCCTCCGCGGCCATGCCGATCGCGGTGCGGAGCGCGAGGCCCGCCTGCGTGGCGTTGGCCAGGATGCGGGCCATCTCCGGGAGTTGGTTGATGAACTTCTCGATGCGTTTCTGCCGTTGCCAGGTGAGGAACTGCATCGCCGCCCAGATGCCGAGCAGTCCGGCGATCGGCCCGAAGAAGGGGGCCAGGGTCGCCTGCCCGACCAGCCACAGGCCCGCCACCGCGGCCAGCATCGCGGCGAAGAACTCGCCGGGCGTGATGTCCATGCCGGTCGCCGCCAGCCGCAGTTCCAGCTTCCGGCCCGTCCGGGTCCGCCGCAGCCGGCGGTCCAGGTTGCGGAAGCGGCGCTGCCGGCCGGTGGCGGATATCTGGCCGGCGGCCGTCAGCCGCTCCACGAGCGCGGCCCGCTGTGCCCTGCCCTTGGCGTAGGTGTGCACCCCGATGACGGTGAGGACGCAGGTCAGCAGGGTGACGCCGATGGTGAGCGGGACGAGGGTCTGGAGATCTGGGTCCATGGGGGGCGGTCCTACCTGGCTTCTCGGATGGCTAGCTGATCTGCGGACTGGGCCACGCCGAAGGCCTGGGGCGTGGGCTGGCTCGCCATGTAGAGGCGGTCGGCGGTACGGCGCGGGAGCGGGAAGTGCTGGTAGGCCCCGTAGATCCGGCCGTCGGCCGCCATCGGCCGGGCGTCGAAGCGGGCGACGCTGGCCAGCCGGTACGGCTCGCTGCCGTGGCTGTCGAGCACCGCGATCTCGGTGATACGGCGGACGCCGTCCGCGAACCGGGTGAGCTGGATGATGACGTCGACGGCGCTGTTGATCTGGTCGTGCAGCGCCTCGAAGGGGATCTCCACCTCGGACATGGACGCCAGGGTCTTCAGCCGCATCAGCGCGTCCTCCGCGTTGTTGGCGTGCACGGTCGCCAGTGAGCCGTCGTGGCCCGTCGACATGGCCTGGAGCATGTCGAGCGACTCGCCGCCGCGGACCTCACCGACCACGATCCGGTCGGGACGCATACGCAACGAGTTGCGGACCAGGTCGCGGATGGTGATCCGGCCCTTGCCCTCGACGTTCGGCGGACGGGACTCCAGCCTGACCACGTGCCGTTGCTGGAGCTGGAGTTCGGCCGAGTCCTCGATGGTGATGATGCGGTCGCCGTCCGGGATCAGTCCGGAGAGGGCGTTGAGCAGGGTCGTCTTGCCGGTGCCCGTCGCACCCGACACGATGATGTTGAACCGCGCCTGCACCAGGCCCGCCAGCAGATACAGCATGTTCTCGTCGAGCGAGCCGAAGCCGACCAGCTCGCTGAGTGTGAAGGAGCGCGGGAAGCGGCGGATCGTCAGGATGGCGCCGGTCAGCGACAGCGGCGGGATGATCACGTTCACGCGCTCGCCGGACGGCAGCCGGGCGTCGACCATCGGGTTCGACTCGTCCACCCGCCGGTTGACCGTCGACACGATCCGCTCGATGGTCTGCATCAGCTGGTCGTGGGAGGGGAAGCGGAGCGGCAGCTGCTCCACCCTGCCGCCGCGCTCCACGAAGATCGCGTCCGGGCCGTTCACCATGATCTCGGTGATCGACGCGTCCTCCAGCAGCGGTTCGAGGATGCCGAGCCCGAGTGCCTCGTCGACCACCCGGCGGATCAGCTGCGAGCGCTCCACCGTCGACAGGACCGGGCCCTCCCGGCTGATGATGTGACCGAGCACCCGCTCCAGCCGTGCCCTGCGCTCGGCGGCCGCCAGCGCGCTCATCTCCGCGAGGTCGATCTCCTCCAGCAGTTTGGCCCGGTAGGACGCGACCATGTGGCCGTCCTCACCCCGGCTGCCGTTCTCTTCCGGGGAGTTGATGCGTGACCGCAGGCTCATGGGTGCTTCCTCAGTGGTCGAGCGGCATGGTGGCGGTCTTCTGGGCGGGGTCGAAGTTCCAGCCGGGGACGATCGACGGGATCTGGACGGTGGCGGTGACCGTGACCGCGTCACCGCTCTCCGCGGCGGAGCACGCGACGCTCAGCCAGTCGCTGATCGCGTTCGCGCACCCCTCCTGGGCGCTCTCCTCGATCGAGGCCGCGCGCGCACCCGCCCGGGCCGCCGTACCGGCCTGCTGGGCGGTGTAGGCGATCAGCCCGATCTGTACGCCCGCCATCGCCACGAGGACCAGGATCGGGATGAACCCGAGGTACTCCAGGGCGACCTGACCGCGGTCGCGGCGAACCCCGCGCCTGCCGTGGCGTTTCCCGTCGTACGGCATCTCAGTCCTTCACCTCCTCCACAGCCCCGGCGTGGCCCTTCACGTCGAAGGGGAAGCCGATCGCCCCCGGGAAGAGGACGGGGACGTGGAGGGTGACGTCGGCCGTGACATAGCCGCCGGAGGTGGCGCACTCCACCTCACCGCTCCACGCGTCCGGCAGCTTGTCCAGGCCCGCTTCTTGGCACGCCCCCTGCCGCGCCCCCTCCGGAACCGCCGTCCCCGCCCTCACCGCCTCGTCCGCAGCATTCCCCGCGAGCGTGAACGTGTATCCCAGCAGCACGAACTGCCACATCAGCACCAGGGTGATGAGGATCAGCGGGGTCATGCCGAGGAACTCGACGGTGACCTGGCCGTCGTCCCTCCGCAGCACGGCGCCCTTCCGCACCACGGCATCCTTCCGCAGCACGGCGCCCTTCCACCCCGGCCGGCGCATGCTTAGCTCCCCAGCTCGCGGCGTCGCCGGAACCCGACCGCGGCCCGGTCGCCGCCGCCGCGCAGCCTGCCGGCCCGATGACCGGGGCTGTCGGGGCTCTTGACCAGGCCGAGTTCGGCCGCGAGGGCCCACAGGGCCTGCTTCACCGTGCTCTTGCTGTCGAGTTCGTGGACGCGGCCGGCGTCCACCGCGCTCTGGAGTTCCTTGAAGTTGGCGGGGATCGCGATGCCCGCGACGGCCGTGCCGGTGATCTTCTGGATCAGCGGGGGCTGGATCTCCGTACCGCGCGTGTGGCGGTTGACGACGATCGTCGTCTCCTCGGCCTTGCGGATCTGCAGCCGGTCCCACATCCGGACGGTGCGTTTGGCGCCCCGGACCGCGACCACGTCGGGCGTGGTGACCAGCAGGGCCGTGTCCGCCATCTCCACGGCGGCGGCGCCTGCGCCGCCGAGCTGGGCGCCGCAGTCGACGACGACGACCTCGTAGCGGGAGCGCAGGGCGCTGACGATCTGGCGGGCGGCCCGGTCGGTGACCTCCTCGCCGCGTTCGCCCTCGCCGGGGGCGAGCAGCAGGGCGACGCCGGTGTCGTGGGGGAAGACGGCGTCGGCGAGGACGCGGGGGGAGATGTCGGTGATGGCGGCGAGGTCGACGACCGAGCGGCGGAACTGGACGTCCAGGTAGGACGCGATGTCCCCGGTCTGCAGGTCCATGTCGAGCAGGGCCGTGCTGCGTCCCGACGCCTGGGCGGCGAGGGCGAGTTGGATGGCGGTGAGGGTCGCCCCCACGCCTCCCTTCGCCCCGCTGACCGTGACGACGGTCCCGCCGACACCGGTGAACACGTCGCCCCCGACGCCCAGATGACGCCGTACGCCCACCGACCACTGGGCGACCGCCTGGACCCGGCTGGCCAGTTCCTCGTAGCCCAGCGGCAGGGCGATCAGGCCGCGGGCGCCGTAGTCCATGGCGGCCTGGAAGAGGCCGGGGCTGGCGTCGGAGGTGACGAGGATGACGCCGACGGCGGGGAAGCGGAGGGCGACCTCGCGGATGAGTTCCAGGGCCGGGACCGGGCCGATGCGCTCGTGGACGACCACGACCTCGGGCAGTTCGTCGATCGACTCGGTGGCGAGGCGGGCGAGGGCGTCGATGAGCTGGGTGGAGTCGACCACCGGAGCGAGCGGTTCGGCGTCCGGGAGCTGGCTGAGCAACGTGGTGATGGACCGGGCCGCGTCCGCGTCGCCGACCGCCGGGAGGATCCTCGTGGGCATGGCCGGCCTCTCACTTGTCCTTGGCGAGTTCGTAGCTGCGCTCCTGCTCCGGGACGGCGGTGTCGGTACCGGGTGCCACGAGCGCGAGCCGGACCTCCTTGGCGAACGACTCGGCGTACGTGATGCGCTGGGCGTCCAGGGTGGAGAGCGCGAAGGTGATGGGGACGGCGTCGGTCTCCTGCCGGGTGCGGTCGTCCGCGTCGGGCTTGAGGGCGGTCAGCTCGCCGACGTCGATGACCCGGGCGTTGGTCACGATGATCTTGGACAGGTCGGGGTCGACCTCCCGCTGCCCCTCGAAGGTGGCGTACACGTTGACCGAGGAACCCGCGGTGATCTTTCCGGCGACGCCGGTCGCCGCGTCGATCATGATGGCGACCTCCTGCTGCCCGGGCCGCAGCGCGGGCTGGTCGACGATCATGTCGCTCTGCAGCAGGGAGCCTTCCCGCAGCGTGGTGACGGCGATCTTGCCGCGGATCCGGGAGAGGTCGGTGACCGCGGTGTCCGGCAGCCAGCGCTTCGGCATCTCGGTCTTCTCGAACTGGGCCGCGCTGAGGCTGGTGTAGGGCTTCACGTCGGACTTCAGCCGGTACGCGGCGACCTCGGGTCCGACCTTGGACTTCACGTCGTTGATGACGGACAGCACGCCGGCGAAGGCGCCGAGGGCGCACAGGACCGACAGGAGCAGGAGTATCACGCCGCGGCGCTGACGGGAGTTCATGAACCGTACGACCTCGTCGGGGGGTTGGGTCTGGCGGAGTGGGTCTGGCGGAGCCGGTCTGACGGAGCGGGTCTGGCGGGCGGCGCGGGTCCGGGTCGGCTCACCCGGCGGGCAATTGGTTCCGGTACGCGGGCGATACGGAAAGTGACCCTGACGTTCCGGGTGTTCCCGGTGTTCCCGGTGTTCCTGGGGTTACGTGCGACACCGGCGCTGTCGCGGAGCAGAAGACACAGCGATCGCCGATGACCTCGATGCCGCACCAGTGACAGGTGTTCTGCCGTACCGAGGTGACCAGTTGGTAGAGCACCGACAGGTCCGGCAGGAAGGTACAGAACTCGATGAGCTTGCCGGTCCCCCACCACAGCGCGGACTCGGCGGGCAGCGGGGCCTCGCGCAGCCCTTGGACGCTCCAGGACTTGGCCAGGGTCGCGCTGACCCAGTCGGACTGCAGTTGCCCCCGGGCGACGAGCATCGACGTGGAGAACTCCGGGCCCGCGAGAGTCGCGCCGGGCGCGATGCGCACGAGCTGCGGCTGCGGATGGGCGAGCACCCCGAACTGGCTGCCCGGCATCCAGGACTTGGCGTGCGACTTCAGTCCCACGGGGACGCGGTCGAGCTTGGTGACGGAGCCGAGCAGCGCTCCCGCGTGGAGGTAGTGGGTGAGCAGCCGGGCGGCCGAGGCGAGCACGCCGGGGCTCAGGTCGCAGGAGGCGAGCTGCCGCAACTGGCGGGCCAGGACGGCGAGTCCGAGGGGTGGCAGGTCAGGCCGGAACAGGGCGATCCGGTCGCTTTCCAGGAGGGAGCGGACGGTGAGCAGTCGCCGCTCCACCTCCCGGGGCACGGCCTGCGAGCACACGACGATCACATGCCCGTGCTGTTCGACGAGTGTCTGCACAGCGGCCAGCGACCGGTCGAGCGGCTGGCGGTCCAGGTCCGGCAGGACGGCGGCAGGCATGGTTCGATCGTCCTGCGGCGGCAGCGCCATGTCGGCGCTGGTCACGGCAATGGCAGTTGGCACGCGCAGCTCCCCGAATCCCATGCCCATGAGCCCGCCCGGCGTCACTCCGGCCCGCCCGGTCGACTTCACTGCGTGACTACCCGAGCACTTTATCCACGCACCTGTGGCCGGAGAACAGCGTTTCTGTGACTTCCTGGCCCCCTTGAGGACTCAAAAGGGGCCTATTTCCATGCAGATGGGGCGCACTTGCCACGAGCTCCTGTGTTCCTCCAGCGAGTTGACCTCACCCTCAGGCCCGAAACCGCCAAGACCCTTGACAGTCGAATTGGTCTGGACCAACTTGTAGGCACAGCGGTGGCCACCGTCGTCCCACGCCCCCTCTCCCCCACCGGAGGCACCAGTGCGCCGCGAATCAGGCATGCCCGGAAGCCGGCACGGACGCAGACGGATACGGCTACCGCTACGGCTACGGCTCCTCGCTGGATCTGTCACCACGACCCTCACAGCGATCCTCGCCACGGCCCTCACCGCAAGCCTCGCCCTTGGCCTCGGACTCGGACTCACGGTCGCCGTCGCGGGCCAGGCGTCCGCCGCGGACGTCAACAACGCGAAGAACGCCGGCTTCGAGTCCGGCCTCACCAACTGGACCTGCTCCGCGGGCAGCGGTACGACCGTCTCCTCCCCGACGCACGGCGGCTCGGCCGCGCTGAAGGCGACGCCGGCCGGCCAGGACAACGCTAGGTGCACCCAGACGGTCGCGGTCAAGCCCAACTCGACGTACACACTGAGCGCCTGGGTGCGGGGCGGGTACGCCTACCTGGGCGCGACCGGGACGGGCACGACGGACGTGTCGACCTGGACCCCGGACTCGTCATCGTGGAAGCAACTGTCGACCACCTTCTCCACGGGCTCCTCGACGACCTCGGTGACGGTGTACACACACGGCTGGTACGGACAGGCGGCGTACTACGCGGACGACGTGTCGCTGTACGGCCCGGACGGCGGCGGTGGCGGCGACCCGGCCCCGACGATCCCGGCGACGCCGACCGGTGTCACCGTCACCCGGGCGGCCTCCTCGTCCATCTCCCTTGCCTGGTCCCCCGTCTCCGGCGCCACCGGCTACACCGTCTACCGGGACGGCACCAAGGCGACGGCGGTGACCGGGACCTCGGCGACAGTGACCGGCCTCGCGGCCTCGACCTCGTACTCCTTCCAGGTCACGGCGACGAACGCGGCGGGCGAGTCGGCGAAGTCGGCGGCGGTGACGGGCCGGACGACGACCGCTCCGGACGGCGGCGGGGGCTCCCTGCCGAAGCACGCCGTGACGGGTTATTGGCAGAACTTCAACAACGGCGCGACGGTCCAGAAACTCTCGGACGTCCAGTCCCAGTACGACATCATCGCGGTGGCCTTCGCGGACGCCACCACCACACCGGGCGCCGTGACCTTCACCCTTGACTCGGCCGGCCTCGGCGGCTACACCGTCGACCAGTTCAAGGCGGACGTGAAGGCGAAGCAGGCGGCGGGCAAGAAGGTCATCATCTCGGTCGGCGGCGAGCGCGGCACCATCTCGGTGACCGACCCGACATCCGCGACGAACTTCGCGAACTCGGTCCACACCCTGATGCAGACCTACGGCTTCGACGGCGTCGACATCGACCTGGAGAACGGCCTCAACGCGACGTACATGACGCAGGCGCTCCGGGCGTTGTCGGCGAAGGCGGGCCCGTCCCTGATCCTGACCATGGCCCCCCAGACGATCGACATGCAGTCGACGTCCAACACGTACTTCCAGACCGCCCTGAAGGTGAAGGACATCCTCACGGTCGTCAACATGCAGTACTACAACAGCGGTTCCATGCTGGGCTGCGACGGCAAGGTGTACTCCCAGGGCTCGGTGGACTTCCTGACCGCCCTGGCCTGCATCCAGTTGGAGGGCGGCCTGTCCCCGTCCCAGGTCGGCCTGGGCCTCCCCGCCTCACCGAGCGGAGCGGGAAGCGGGTACGTGTCGCCGTCGGTGGTGAACAACGCGCTGGACTGCCTGACGAAGGGGACGGCGTGCGGGTCGTTCAAGCCGTCGCGGACCTATCCGGACCTCCGCGGCGCGATGACGTGGTCGACGAACTGGGATGCGCGGGCGGGGAATGCTTGGTCGGGGGTGGTGGGGCCGCACGTGCACGGGTTGCCGTAGCCCTCGCCCATTGAGATCACGGGCGTGGCGCCACTTCATTCTTCGGTGCCACGCCCACAACTCACAGCGAACTCATGCGTCATCGCTCCGCAACCGCCGCGCCACGTCGATGTCCTGCTGAAGCGCGCTGAACCGAGGCGGCTCCCGGCCGGCGTCCAGCACCACGACATGCAGCCGGTCGCCGACCTGAGGCGGGGCTGTGTTCTCGTCCCACCAGGAGGAGTGTTTCACCTGGTCGACGAATCCGACCCCGCCGCCGTCGACTTCGACCTGCACTCCCACCGAGGCGACGGCGATGACTGTGACGTCCAACTCCTGGTGATGACGCACCGTCGCGACCCCTTACCGGGAAAGGTTCAGTGCCACCAGTTGTACGGGTCACCAGCCGCCTTCAGGTCCTGCATGCTGACAAATCGGCACTCACCGGTCACGTTGTGCACGGAGATGCAGGGAGGCCCGTAGACGAGGTACTTGTCATCTCTGGTGGACAAGTATTTGACAGACTGATAGCTAAAGTAGAAGAAGTCACCCTTCGCCGCCTTATGGCTGTCCTCTTCGAACAGGGCGACTTCATTGTCCCAACCAGCAGATATTTGGCGGAGAAAATTCGCAGCCAGCCACTCCGCTTGCTCCGGCGTATACATCAGTTCACCCTCATCAATTTGAATCCCTTGTACATCATAGGGTCGACGAACCCCGTCTGGACGTCAACGAAAAGAACCCGACCTTGATGGTTCACAACGTTGAATACGTGTCCCGGCTGATTTGGGATGGGAGACTCCCCTGCGACTATACCGCGCGCACCGTGCCCAGAATTTCGGACATGGTCGACCATGTCCCAGAAGCTTGTATCTCTGAACCTCGCGCCGAACACACTCTCCAGCCGATCCAATTGCTGCGCTCCCCCCATATCCCCAGGCACGGACTTTATTCCCTCGCCACGCATATACCGCTCGAAAGCCTCGCCGACGTAAGTGCAGTTCATGTTCCCTCCCTCGGGATTGAACTGCTTTGCCAAGTCGGAAAGATTCGTCGTCTCATACGGCTTGGGAGGGATCGGCGACTTCTGAGGCGCGAGCCCAAGGGGATCGCAGGAGACCGAAGGCCGATCCACATACCCGACAGGGTTGGCCGCCGGCGCCAGGCCGAGAGGGTCCTGGCTCATGTACTGGGCGACTTCGGGGTCGTAATATCTGAGGTAGTTGTAGTTCAGGCCCGTCTCAGAGTCGAAATACTGGCCCGGAAAACGGAGTGGTGTGTAAGCGTTGCTTCCGACCGGCCAGGACAGTTTTCCCCAGTTTGTGGCGCGGGAGCGCCAGGCGATTTCTCCGGACTCGTCGATCAGTTCACAGGGAGATCCCGAGAGGTCGGAAACGATGGCGAAGAAGCGGGCGTCGATCTCCTCCTGCGAGGCCGCGGCCGTGGTCCGGCGCTCGCTCTGGGCGACCGCTTCCGGGCCGTGGAGATGCCACGTCAGGGTCACCGAGTCGCTCGTCTCGCCCCACCTGGTCGTCTGCTCGCACAGCGAAACACCGTCCCAGGTGAAGTCCACCTGCTCCAGTACGTCGACGCCGTTCTCCGCGATGCACTGCTTGCCGGTGCGTCTGCCGAGGGCGTCGTATTGGTACCGCCACACCGTGCCGTCGGGGGTGACGACCTGGGTGAGCCGGTCCTCCGCGTCCCAGCTGTACCGCCACGTGTCCGGCTTGCGGGACAGCCGCGTCTTCTGGCGGAGTACGACACGGCCGGCCGCGTCGTGCTCGTAGCGAATCCGGCCGGCACGCACGAGGTCGGCGCCCTGGTAGGCGCGTTCGCCGCAGCCGTCGTCTCCGAATGGACCGGCTGGCCAACCGGCCGCCACCTGGTTGCCGAGCGGGTCGTAGGAGTAGGACTCCTCCCATCCCTCTCCGCTGACCCTCGTCGTCCTTCCCGCCAGGTCCAGTTCGTACTGCCGAACGCCGTCCAGTTGGTCCTGGACCTTGGTCAGGCTGCCGTCCGCGCGATATTCGTACGTCCTCGACTGAATACGTCCGCGGGGGTGGTCCACTGCTTGGGAGATCAGCCGGTTCATGGCATCGAACGACCGGGACACGCTCAAGGACTCACCGAACCGGCGACCGACTTCGCGGCCGACCCGGTCGTACTCCAGTGTGATGTCACGACCGTCCGCCGTGAGCCGGCGAGGCTGTTCCCGCGCCACCCGCCTGGCTCCCGCCGACAGAGATCGAGGAGTCACTGTTCGAGGCCAAATCGCGTGGCGACTGGGGCGCGTACTTCGACACGCTCGCGCGGAGTCGGGTGTACTTCGAGATACGGCGGGACAAGGCGGATGCCACGCCCAGTGAGACCTACGCCGTGTTCGGACACGACCCACGGGTCCCTGGAGGGCGGATCTGGGCGGTCTACACCGACGGGATGCTTCCCGCGCCGGAACCGCACCGCGTGTTCGACTGGAACGACCTCGCGTGGTTCGCGCAGGTCTGGAAACCTACCGATCCTCCGATGATCGTGGTCAATCCCGGTAGTCCGTGCGAGGCCTTTCTCCCTTCCGCGCCGCCGTACTCGGCGGCCTGGGCTCAGCACTCCGAGCGGGCGGGTTTCCCCTCCTTCGCACCACAGGTCCGGACACTCCGTGTGGGTGGTCCTCTCCAGGGGACCGTTGCCCGTGGACTGGCTTGTGGGGCCCTCCTCTTCGTCCGCGACGGATTCGCCTGGAACGCCATGGCTTACCACGGCTCCGGCTACCCCGCAGAACGCAAGGCCCTTCGGGAGTGGTGGGGTGTCACCAGCCACGAGGAGTGGCAGGCACAGCAGCGTGCCCTGCTGGCACTCGACGGGGCCAACCCGGTCTGGGAGTTCGCCCTGCGGCTCCGTCGCACCATCGCGCGTGACTTCGGCGGCTATGTCGACACCGCCTACTGGCGTGACACGGCCGCCCAAGTCCTGCGTGATCGCGCCACCGGCGCAACCGTCATCACCCCGGACGGTGTCACGAGGACCGAGCCCCGGCCGGAAGCGGAGACCGAGGCTCACATCAAAGGCGTGCAGCATCTCATCGGCAGGATCACCCGTTATGAGGCCCGTTTCCGCGCCGACGGCATCCTCGCCGAGAACCGGTACGTCACCTCCGTGGACGCCTGGGATCTGGGACGGGCCTCGGGCATGGCCCGCTGGGGTCTCGGCTCCCGCTACTGCGGCTTGAAGGAAGTCGAAGCCGCGGTCATCGAAGCGGGGCTCGGCGCGATCCGCTCGTACCGGTCCTGGCAGGACTTCTCCTCCGGCTACATCCTGGGGCGATGTCTCCACTTCGACGACGAGGAGTTCGGGGAGTGGTACACGGACGTGCTCGACGCCCATCGCATCCTCATGTCCGAATCCGACAGCCCTTGGCTCACTGTCCCCTTCCAGTAGTCGGCAGAGGAGCCCCCGTCCTTTGGAGGGCAGCCTCCCCACTGGGCCGGGGCACGGGTTGGGCTCAGCGCTTGAGCTCGGTGTGCCGGTCCCTCCCGTACGCCGTCGCTCCCGCCCTCGGCAGTGTCGCCCACATGCGCGTCCCGCCGCCCGGTTCGGGGGCCTCACCGAAGCCCCATGTGCCGTCGCAGGCACGGCAGACGCAGGCCAGGACGCGGAGGGCGGCGCGGCGGCGGGTGTCGCAGGCTGTGGCGAGGTGGGGTTGCGTGTGGCGGGGGTGACTGTCGTAGGCGATCAGGCGGAGGGTGGCGGCGCGGTAGCGGAGGGATAGGTAGAAGGTGGGGGTTTCCGTGAACTGGGCTGCGGTGGCGGTGAGTTCGCCTACCGCCTGTAGGGCCGGGTCCAGCATGTCGTGCAGGTTGTGGGTCTTCAGGACCTCTCGGGTGGCGGCTCGGGCGAGCGAGGGGCTGGCCAGGGCCGCGGGGAGCGTAAGGCTGTAAGACAGGGTTTCGGGGGTGGGCGCGGTGGGGTCGGCCGTGTGGGGCGGGGCCACGGGGCAGCGGGAGATGGGCATGGGGTGACTCCTGTTGGGCGTGGGGGTGTTGACTGTCGTTCGGCAGCAGTCGGTGGCTCGTCTCCCTGGGGCTCGAACCCACCCCTCCCAGGGAAAGAGGGTGCGGGCAGGCTCGCGCGGTGCACTGCCAACTGCTGTGTGTAGCTTGTGCATTACTGACTGTAGAGCATAAGGGGGTTATGTTGCCCTCGCTTCGGGAGAACACAAGCACCACATAGAGTGGCGCTGGCTTCGAGGAAGGAGCGGCATGGCCGCGAGGACGTCTCCGACCGAGCGTCAGAAGAGGCTCGGCGCGGAGGTACGACGGATGCGCACCGCCGCCGGTATGACCGGGGAGTACGCAGCCGGACTCCTTGGCGTGGATCGGGGCAAGATCTCCAACATCGAGTCAGGCACCCGGGCCATCAGCGCCGAGCGGCTGCGCACCCTCGCCTGCAACTGCGACTGTGACGACGACGCTTACGTCGATGCTCTGGTCGAGATGGCCCAGCCGGGCGAGCGGGGCTGGTGGGAGAAGTACCGGGGCAGTCTTCCAGCCGGGCTGCTCGACATTGCCGAGTTGGAGCATCACGCTGTGCGGCTACG
Organism: Streptomyces sp. NBC_00076; assembly: GCF_045041235.1. Taxonomy (NCBI): domain Bacteria; kingdom Bacillati; phylum Actinomycetota; class Actinomycetes; order Kitasatosporales; family Streptomycetaceae; genus Streptomyces; species Streptomyces sp. NBC_00076. The sequence goes on along the minus strand of NZ_CP108242.1, from coordinate 6,729,933 downwards.
CAGCGTGCACCTGATCCACATGCCGGGCCTTCTGCAGTCCAGCGATCACGCCCGGGCTGTTTTCAAGGCCGGATTGCCGCCCTTGCCCGAGCACGAGGTCGCTCTGCGGCTCGCCCATCGCCTGGAGCGTCAGCGGATCCTGGAGCGCGAGGACCCCACCGAGTACGTCGGGATAGTCCACGAGGCGGCTCTGCGGATGCAGTTCGGCGGGCGCAAGGTGGCCCGGGCGCAACTGGAGTATCTGTTCGGCACGCTGGAGTGGCCGCACGTGACGCTGCGCGTCATCCCCTTCGATGCGGGTTCGTTCCCTGGCGCGGGACAGACCGTCGTCTATATGGAGGGGCCTGTGCCGCAGCTCGACACCGTGCAGATCGACAGCGCCCACGGCCCGGAATTCCTGGACCAGGAAGCCCAGTTGTCCAAGTACCGAGCCCAGCTCGATTGGATGGAGCGCCACGCCTTGTCACCCACGGAGTCGTACGCCTTCATCCAGGACATCGCCACCCGACTCTGAGGAGACAACCATGCCCGACATTGCATGGGAAGAACCGTTCTGCGCCGAGGGATCCGCCTGCTTCCGCCTCGGCACCGACCCCACCGGCAACGCCTACATCGCAATAGCCGGTGCCGAGGACACCTACCTCACCGACACCCGTGAAGCGCTCCGCTCGCTCATCCTCGAGATCAAGGCGGGCAAGGCCGACCACCTACTCTGAGCGTCACCGGGCCGGACGTGATCAGAAGAAGTCCGCCCACGGCTGGTCCCAGATCTGCTTCACGCACAGGATCAGGAACAGCAGGCCCGCGATCGCCAGCATGGAGTTGCTGAGCCAACCGTTGCGCCATTCGCGGGGGGTGCGGGAGGAGTTCAGGAGCCACATCAGCGTGCCGGCCAGGAAGGGGAGGAACGCGGCGCCCAGGACGCCGTAGAGGATGATCAGGCGGAACGGCTGGCCCTGGAAGAGCAGGATGATCGGGGGGAAGGTCAGCCAGAGCAGGTACGCGCGGAAGGGCCAGGACTTCTCCCGGCCGCCCGACGCGATCGCCTCGCCCGACGCCGCACCCGCATCCGCATCCGCGCCCGCACCCGCACCCGCACTCGATGTCGCACCCTCACCGAACGCCGCACCCTCGCCCGCGCCGGCACCAGCACCGGCGCCAGCACCCGCACCCGCACCCGCCGTCCCCTTCTCGGCTCGCGCCGCCCCCGCATCCGTCCGGTACCGCGACACGAAGTCCGCGAACATCAGGCTCACGCCGTGCCAGACGCCGATCAGGGAGGTGAAGGACGTGGCGAAGAAGCCGATCAGGAAGAACTTGGCCGTCGCCGTGCCGTACTTGTCCTCCAGGATGTCGCTCAGCTGGATCAGGCCCTTGTCGCCACTGGCGATCGCCACGTTCGCGGAGTGGAGCAGTTCCGCGCCCACGAAGAGCATGGACACGACGAAGATGCCCGTCGTGGCGTAGGCGACGCGGTTGTCCAGCCGCATGACCTTCATCCAGCCGGTGTTGGTCCAGCCCTTGGCGTTGACCCAGTAGCCGTACGCGGCCAGCGTGATCGTGCCGCCGACGCCGCCGATCAGGCCGAGGGTGTTGAGGATCGAGTCCTTCTCGTCGGGCAGGACGGGGAGCAGGCCCGCGAAGGCGTCGGCCAGGTTCGGGGTGACCCTGATCGCCAGGTAGACCGTGACGACGAACATGACGCCCACCAGGACGGTCATGACCTTCTCGAAGACCTCGTACTTGTTGAACCAGACGAAGACCAGGCCGACCAGACCGCACAGGACGGCCCACGACTTGAGGTCCATCACGTCGGGGAACAGGGCCTGCAGGGGCAGCGCGCTCGACGACATCGCGGCCGCGCCGTAGACGAAGCCCCAGATCACGACGTAGATGACGAAGAACCAGGTGGTCCAACGGCCCAGGCTCGCCCAGCCGTCGAAGAGGGTGCTGCCGGTGGACAGGTGCCAGCGGCCCGCCGCCTCCGCGAGGGAGATCTTGACCAGGCAGCCGATGATGGCGGCCCACAGGAGGGTGTAGCCGAAGTTGCTGCCCGCGATGAGCGTGGCGACGAGGTCACCGGCGCCGACGCCGGTCGCCGCGACCACGATTCCGGGGCCGATGTACTTCCAACTGGACTTCCGGGGTGTCGAGGTGGCCGCCGCCCCTGTGGCCGCGTTGTCCTTGCTGTCTGTGGTGTCCGCCATGACGATCAAGAAAGCGTAAAGCGGACGATGAGGCAAGGGGGCGTGCGGTGAAGGAAGGGGGGAGCGCCGGGGTCACCCATCCGCACGGCAACCTGCGCGGACCCTCGCCAATGGCCCCTGCGCGTCACACACTTCGCGCCATCGCGTCCTTATTTCCTCTTGACCTGCTCATGCCACAAGCAGACGATGAGCGGCACACCCGCACCAGGTCGCACCAGGGCGCACTGGGCCCGCCGGCAACGCCCCACCCGCCGACCGGCCCGCACCACCGTCGCCGAACCACCCCCCGCTCCACTCCCCCACTTCCGGAGATCCCGGAAACCCGGAGAACCGGAGAACCTAGGAGACTTCATGCGACTCCGTGTACGAGGCTCGGGCGCGCGCTCCGGCAGACGGCGCGCCGCCGTCGCCGCCGTCGCCTGCATCGCGGCGCTCGCCCTCGCGGCCCCGCTCTCCGCGAACGCCGACAGCGCACAGAAGGCTGCCGCGTCCGCCGACGACATCCGGCAGTACGAGGTGCACATGCGCTCGGACTCCACGTCCCGCACGGCGCTCCAGCGGGCCGGGGTGACGGTGGACGACGCCGACGACCACTCGGTGTTCGTCTCCGGCCGCGCGGACCAGGCCACCAAGCTGAGGCAACTCGGCTACGAGGTCACGCCGATGGGCGCGGCGCCGGACCGGTCGAACGGCGAGGACGACGTACGGCTCCTCGACTTCCCCTCGGCCGACTCGCGCTACCACAACTACGCCGAGACGAACGCGGAGATCAACACACGGCTCGCGGCGTACCCGAACATCATGAGCAAGCGCGTGATCGGGAAGTCGTACCAGGGCCGGGACATCATCGCCATCAAGATCAGCGACAACGTGGCGACGGACGAGGCCGAACCCGAGGTGCTGTTCACGCACCACCAGCACGCCCGTGAGCATCTGACGGTGGAGATGGCGCTGTACCTGCTCCGCGAGCTGGGCGCCGGCTACGGCTCCGACTCCCGGATCACCAGCATGGTGAACAACCGTGAGATCTGGATCGTGCCCGACCTCAACCCGGACGGCGGCGAGTACGACATCGCGACCGGCTCCTACCGCTCATGGCGCAAGAACCGGCAGCCCAACAGCGGTTCCTCGTACGTCGGTACGGACCTCAACCGCAACTGGAACTACCGCTGGGGCTGCTGCGGCGGCTCCTCGGGCTCGACGTCCTCGGAGACCTACCGGGGCAGTTCCGCCGAGTCCGCGACCGAGGTCAAGGTGGTCGCCGACTTCGTGCGGAGCCGGGTCGTCGGCGGCAAGCAGCAGATCACGGCGGGCGTCGACTTCCACACGTACAGCGAGTTGGTGCTGTGGCCCTTCGGGTACACCACCGCGGACACGGCTACGGGCATGACTGCGGACGACCGGAACGCCTTCGCCACGATCGGCCGGAAGATGGCCGCGAGCAACGGCTACACGCCCGAGCAGTCGAGCGACCTGTACATCACGGACGGGTCGATCGACGACTACCTCTGGGGTACGCACAAGATCTTCAGCTACACCTTCGAGATGTACCCGTCGTCCAGCTCCGGCGGCGGCTTCTACCCGCCCGACGAGGTCATCGAGCGGGAGACCGCGCGCAACCGGGACGCGGTGCTCCAGCTGCTGGAGAACGCGGACTGCGTGTACCGGTCCATCGGCAAGGAGGCGCAGTACTGCGCCTAGCCAGGTCGTAACTCGACGTCAACTTCCCTCATGCATGGCCAACGGCCTTTCCCAGCCGTCCAGTTGGCCGGACAGGGGCGTCGGGAAATCGTTGGCCCGTGCTCGCCTCCTCGGGTACGGTCGCGGGGTTGTTTTCACTGCTGGGAGTCCATGGAGTCCGCGTGTGGTCTCCCGGCGGTTCCGAGGCTGAGAGCAGGTTTCTTATGGCATGTCGTATCAGTGAGCTCGTGCTCGGTTGCCGCGACCCCGAGGTGCTGGCGCGGTTCTGGTGCGAGGTCCTGGACTTCGTCGTGCTCGACCGCGAGGACGACGGCACGCTGGAGATCGGGCCGCGCGAAGGGTTCGGTGGTCCGCAGCCGACGATCATCCTCAGTCGCAGGGATGAGCCGGAGAAGGGGAAGTCCCGGCTGCACATCGACGTCAACGCCACCGACCGCGATCAGGACGCCGAGCTCGAACGGCTTCTGAAGCTCGGTGCGCGCCCGGCCGACATCGGCCAGACAGGGGATGAGCAGTGGCATGTCCTGACCGACCCCGAGGGCAATGAGTTCTGCCTGCTCAAGGCCCGCCTCAACCCGCTCTGACGCTCATCGGGCCCGCCCTGCACACGTAGTGCACCTGGGCGCAGGCGAGGTCGGGGTCGGTCCTGATCGGGACCGACCCCGGTGCCGTCACGCCGGCGCTGTCACGCCGGTGACGCTCGCCGACGCCGAGTACGGGTACCTGTACAGGTAGTCAGTCAGTCGGCGTCCTTCTCGTCGGACGCCTCCGCCTCGGGCTTCACGGTCTTGGACTTCGCCGCCTTGGCGTTCCCTGGCTTGGTCTCTCCGGCCTTGGGTTCCTCGGCGACCTCGGCGCCCTCCGCGACCTCCGCGACCTCGTCCTCGTCCGCGCTCTCCTCGTCGCCGTCCTCGAAGTACGCGTCGAGAACCGCGTCCAACTGCTCGTCCCACTCCGTGAAACGAGTCCTGGACGTGGCCTCGATCTCGATCGGGTACCAACGGCGGTCGGGGGTGTGCACGGTGATCGTGAGCCGCTTGCCGAAGCGGGGGACCTCCGTCTCGACGGCGCCGATCTCGTCCCAGCGGAACTCGCACTCCTGGTCGTCCAGGGTGAGCCGGACGCCCTTGTGGTCGGCGAAGATCTTCGCGCGGCGGTCGGACGCCTCGAAGACGGGCCCGTCGGGTTCCTCGTCGGCGTCGGGTTCCGCCACGGAGTCACCGGCGGCGCCCGAGGCTTCCGGAGCACCCGAGCGATCAGAGGCGTCCGACGCGACCTCCTCGGACTCGGAGTCGGAGTCGGACTCGGAACCGGCCTCGTCCGAGACCGCCTCCTCCGGCTCCTCCGACTTGGCGTCCGCCGGTTCGCCGGACACGGGTGAGGTGAGCCCGGGGATGAAAGCCGGGTCGAATCCGGCGCCTTCCAGGGGCTGGCTGCTCGAACCTATGCGCTGCTCCACAGCGGGCAGTATGGTCGACGATCCTGTGTCGGGCACAGCCAGCCCCCAGTTTGTTATCAGACGCCTACATGCGGCTACACGACCACATGGGGCCACACGAGCAGACACATCGGGCTACACGAACAGGCTCAGCACCGCTGCCACCACGAACCCCGCCACCGACAGCACCGACTCCAGCACGGTCCATGTCTTGAGCGTGTCCCGCTCGCTGATGCCGAAGTACTTCGCCACCATCCAGAAGCCGCCGTCGTTGACGTGCGACCCGAAGATGGAGCCGGCGGAGATGGCCATGATGACGAGGGCGACGAAAGCCTGGGAATGATGGCCCTCGGCCAGCAGAGGCGCCACGATGCCCGCCGTCGTGACGATCGCGACCGTCGCCGAGCCCTGCGCGACCCGCAGGACGACCGAGATCAGGTACGCCAGCACGAGCACCGGCAGACCGACGTCGTTGAAGGTGTCGGAGAGGGCCTGGGCGACACCGCTGGCCTTGAGGATCGCGCCGAAGATCCCGCCCGCGCCGACCACCAGCAGGATGTTGCCGACCGGCTTCAACGAGGCCGTGGACACGGTCTCCAGGGACTTGCGGGACCAGCCGCGGCGGATGCCCAGCAGGTAGTAGGCGAGGAGCAGGGCGATCGTCAGGGCGACGAAGGGATGGCCGAAGAACTCGATCACCGAGCGGCCCGTCGAGGGGTCCAGGGCGATGGACGAGAAGGTGGCCGCGAGGATCAGGATCAGCGGCGTACCGATGATGCCGAGGACCGTGCCCAGCGGCACCGGCTGCTCGCGCGGGGCGACGCCCTGCTCGCGCTGCTCGTCGATCACCGCCTGCTTGGCCTCCGCAGCGGCCTCCACCATGTCCTGCGGTACGGCGACGAAGATGCGGCGGCCGATCCACGCCGAGAAGGCCCAGGCGGCCAGCACGGCCGGGATGCCGCAGATGACGCCCATCAGGATGACCCAGCCGAGGTCGACGTGCAGGAGACCCGCCGCCGCGACCGGGCCGGGGTGCGGGGGCAGGAACGCGTGGGTCATCGACAGGCCGGCCAGCAGGGGCAGGCAGTACAGCAGGATCGATTTGCCGGAGCGCTTGGCGGCCGCGTAGACGATCGGCGCGAGGACGAAGATGCCGACGTCGAAGAAGACCGGGATGCCGAAGATGAGGCCGGTCATGCCCATCGCGAGCGGGGCGCGCTTCTCCCCGAACAGGTTCAGCAACCGGGACGCCAACACCTCGGCCCCGCCGCTGACTTCGAGGATCGCGCCGAGCATGGCGCCCAGGCCGATGATGATGGCGACATGACCGAGGATGCCGCCCATGCCGGACTCGATGGTGGACACCGCGTCCGATCGCTGGACGGTGCCGAAGAGTTCGGTGACCGACAGACCGGCCAGCAGGCCGACGGCTATGGAGACCGCGAGCAGCGCGACGAACGGCTGGAGTCTCGTCTTGATGATGAGGAACAGCAGGAGCGCTATGCCGATGGCGGCGACGGTCAGGAGGCCGGCCGTGCCGTCGATGAGAAGGAGCAGGCCGCCGGTGTGAGGTGGGGCTTCGGGGGCCGTGGCGGCCGCGAGCGGAAGGGACATTGGGGGGTCCTCTGCGTAAGAACATGGAGCTTTCGGGCAGGGGGGATCGCGGCACGGCACCCCGCGAGGTGCCGTGCCGTGTCGTGTACGTCGTGCGGGAGTTGCGGGAGTTACGGGAGTTGCGGGAGTCGAGGGGCCGTCAGCCGGGCTCAGCCCAGGACGGCGAGCGCGTCGATCTCGATGAGGAGCCCGGCGGGGAGGCCGACGTAGACCGTCGTACGGGCGGCCGGGGGCGCGGTGAGGCCCTGCTCCTCGAAGTAGGCGTTGTAGATGCCGTTCATCTCGGCGAAGTGGTCGACGTCCGTGAGGTAGACGCGGATCATCATCGCGTCGTCCCAGCTCGCGCCGCCCTCCTCCAGGATCGCCTTGACGTTGGCGAGGGTCTGGAGGGTCTGCTCGCGCAGGGTCGGACCGGCCGGCGTGGGCGGCTTGCCCTCCTCGGCGGGCAGGAAGCCGACCTGGCCGGCGACCTGGAGGATGTTGCCCTTCTTCACGCCGTGCGAGAACTTCGCGGGCGGGGTGGTGTGGGTCGTGGGGGTGAGCGCGATCTTCTCGGTCATGAGGTGGCTTCCTTGACGGGGGTCCTGCCGGAGTACTCGCCGCTGATGGCGTCCGCCGTACGGCGCACCAGCGGGAGCAGGGTGAGGAGTTCGTCGGCGGTGACGACGACGTTCGGCGCGGAGACCGACATCGCGGCGACCACGCGGCCGTCGGCGCCGCGGATGGGCGCCGCGACGCAGTTGATGGACTCCTCGTGGCCGCCGAGGTCGGTGGCCCAGCCCTGTTCGCGCACCTTCTCCAACTCGCGTACGAAAGCGGTGGCGTTGGGTGTCGAACGGGACGTGTACAAGGGGTAGTCGAGCTTCTCCGCGATGACGCGGCGCTCGGCTTCGGGAAGGTCGGCGAGGAGCAGTTTCGCCACGGCCGCGACGGTGATGGCGACCGGTTTGCCGATCCGCGAGTACATGCGCACCGGGTAGCGGCTCTCCACCTTGTCGATGTAGAGGACCTCGTCCTCCTCGTAGACGGCCAGGTGGACGGTGTGGCCGCACTGTTCGTTGAGGCTCGCGAGGTGGGGGTGGGCGATCTCGCGGATGTCGAGGTTCTCCATCGCCTCCTGGGCGAGGGCGATCAGGCGGGCGCCGAGGCGGTAGCGCTGGTCGGACTGGCGGTAGACCATGCCGTGTTCGTGCAGGGTGCGCAGGAGGCGCAGCGCGGTGGACTTGTGCACGCCGAGGCGCTCGGCGACCTGGCCCAGGTCGGCGGGGCCCTCGGCGAGCAGCGGCAGGATGCTCAGCGCGCGGTCGACGGTCTGGCTCATGGCGTACGTACCTCCTCCTCGGCCCGCTTTGCGGCCTGTGTCCAGCCGGGGCCGAGTCGAAGTGTCCCCCACACGTCGTCGTCCAGGGCGACCAGTCGGTCGGCGTGGTCACGGGCGGGGGGCGGGGCGAGGTCCCCGGGGGCGGTGAGGGCGGCGGCGGCCCAGAGGTGACCGTGCCGGAGTCGGTCTCGCAGGGGGAGACCGCGCAGGGTGCCGGAGAGGAAACCCGCGGCGAAGGCATCGCCCGCGCCGACGGCCGCGACGACGTCCACGTGGGGGGCCGGGGCGTGGGTGGCGGTGCCGTCGGTGTCCTTGCCTAGGCCTCGGTCGAGGTCCCGGTCGACGCCGTACTCGGCCCCCTGGTCGAAGCCCCTGTCGACGCCCTTGCCGAAGCCCTGGTCGATGTCCTCGCCGATGTCCTCGCCGGCGCCCCGGTCGAAGGCGACCGCTCCGCCTCCCCCCTGCTTGACGACCAGGATGTCCGGTTCGGGCAGGGCGGCCGCGAGGGCTCGTGTTCCGCGCACGCCCCAGGCGTCCCGTGCCTCGTCGGCCCCGACGAAGACGATGTCGGCCCGGCGGGCCAGGTCGAGCAGGACGCGGGGGCCGTCGGTGTCGCGCCACAGTCCCGGGCGGAAGTTGACGTCGAAGGAGACGAGCGGCCGGTTCGGCCGGGGCGCGGTCAGCTCCCACAGGAGGGCGAGGCAGTCGTCGGACAGGGCGGCCGTGATCCCGGAGAGGTGGAGTATCCGCCCCGCCCGCACCGCCGTCAGATCCACGTTGCCCGGGGCCATCACCGAGGCCGCCGAGCCCGCCCGGTAGTACGCCACCTCGTGCGCGTCCGTCGCCCGGTCCCCCGCCGTGCGGAAGTACACGCCCGTCGGACGGGCCGGGTCCCGACGTACGGCGGACACGTCGACGCCGTATCCCCCGACCGTCTCCACGAGGTGGTCGCCGAACCCGTCGGCCCCGACCCTGCTGACCCACTTCACGGCGTGGCCGGCGGCAGCCAGCGCGCACGCCACGTTCGACTCCGCGCCCCCGATCCCCCGGTCGAAGGAGGGAACATCGGCGAGGCGGCCCGGCCGGGAGGGAAGGAAGGTGACCATGGACTCGCCGAGCGCGACGACGTCCACGACGTCGGGGGCGTTGCACGGTCCGCTCGTGGTCACGATCGTCGTAGCTCCTCGGCAGGTTGCGGGTGACGGCGGCTCCGTTGACCCCGTGTCGCCCGAGATGTTAGACAGCGGTACGCGATATACGCAATGAGTGTTGCACATCATGCAATCGAGCTGATCAGGGAGGCTCCATGGCCATCGAAGCGCTCGCCGGCCTGGCGGCGGAACGGGTGGATCACCGCTTCAAGGGCCTCCCTCCTGACGCCGACGGCCTGACCGTCGGAGAGCTGGCCGCCCAGCGCCGCAACCTCTTCACCGACGGTTTCGCCACTCCCGTGCTGGCCCTGTCCGCCGAGCGCCTCGCGCACAACCTGCGGCTCATGGAGGCGTACGCGACCCGGCACGGCCTCGCCTTCGCCCCGCACGGCAAGACCTCCATGGCACCGCAGCTCTTCCAGCGGCAGATCGACCACGGGGCGTGGGGCGTCACGCTCGCGGTTCCGCATCAGGTCCGGGTGGCCCACGCCTTCGGGTTCCGGCGGATCTTCCTCGCCAACGAACTGGTCGACCCGGCCGCCCTGCGCTGGATCTCCGGCCGGCTCGACGCCGACGACGACTTCCGGCTCGTCTGCTACGTCGACTCCGTGCGCGGGGTCGAGCTGATGGACGCGGCCCTGCGCGGCGCCCGCCGCCCCCTGGACGTCGTCGTCGAGCTCGCCGCCGGCGAGGGCGCCCGCACCGGCGTCCGTACGGAGGCTGAGTGCGCGGCGGTCGCGGACGCGGTGGCGGGGACGGCGACGCTACGGCTCGTGGGCGTCGCCGGTTACGAGGGCGAGGTGCCGGGGGCCACCCCGGAGCGGGTGCACGCGTGGCTGCGCCGGCTGGTGGCGCTCGCCGTCGACTTCGACAAGGCGGGGCGGTTCACCGGCGCGGAGGAGATCGTGGTCAGCGCGGGCGGGAGCGCCTGGTTCGACGCGGTGGCCGACGTCTTCGCCGAGATCCCCGACCTGTCCGCGCCCGTGCTGAAGCTGCTGCGCTCGGGCGCCTACGTCTCGCACGACGACGGCCACTACCGCAAGATCACGCCCTTCAACCGGGTCCCGGAGGAGGGCGCCCTGGAGCCCGCGTTCCGGCTCTGGACGCAGGTGGTGTCCCGGCCGTCCGCCGAGCAGGCGTTCCTGAACGCGGGCAAGCGGGACGCGGCCTACGACCTCGACCTGCCCTTCGCCCAGGTGGTCCGCCGGGACGGCGCCGAGCGCCCGGCCACCGGAATCGAGGTGACCGCACTGTCCGACCAGCACGCCTGGCTGCGCACGGCCCCCGAGGCGGACCTCGCCGTCGGGGACTGGGTCGGCCTGGGCCTGTCCCACCCGTGCACGTCCTTCGACAAGTGGCAGCTGATCCCGGTCGCGGAGGCGGACGGCACGGTGGTCGACTACATCCGTACGTTCTTCTAGGGAGGCGGGACGTGACAGAGCTGGCAGAGCTCGTCATCCGGGACGCGGACGTGGTCGACGGCTCGGGCGGCGCCTCGTACCGCGCCGACGTGGCGATCGACCGCGGCCGGATCGTGTCGATCGTCCAGGAGGCCGCGGCGGCGGGCTGCCAACGCCCCAAGGCCCGCCGGGAACTGGACGCCGAGGGCCTCGTCCTGTCCCCCGGCTTCATCGACATGCACGCCCACAGCGACCTGGCGCTCCTGCGCGACCCCGACCACAGCGCCAAGGCCGCGCAGGGCGTCACGCTCGAGGTCCTCGGCCAGGACGGGCTGTCGTACGCGCCGGTCGACGACCGTACGCTCGCCGAGGTCCGCCGTGCGATCACCGGCTGGAACGGCGACGGGGACGACATCGACTTCGACTGGCGGTCGGTGGGCGAGTACCTCGACCGGCTCGACTTCGGTTTCGACGGGCGGGGCATCGCGGTGAACGCCGCCTATCTCGTCCCCCAGGGCACGGTCCGCGCGCTCGCCGTCGGCTGGGAGGACCGCGAGGCGACGCCGCAGGAGCTGGACCGGATGCGGCAGTTGGTCGCCGACGGCCTGGAGCAGGGCGCGGTCGGCATGTCCTCGGGCCTCACCTACACCCCCGGCATGTACGCCAAGGACGCCGAACTGACCGAGCTGTGCCGGGTGGTGGCGTCGTACGGCGGCTACTACTGCCCCCACCACCGCTCCTACGGCGCCGGGGCGCTGGAGGCGTACGAGGAGATGGTGGCCCTCACCCGCGAGGCGGGCTGCGCGCTGCATCTCGCGCACGCCACCATGAACTTCGGCGTCAACAAGGGCCGCGCGCCGGAGCTGCTGTCCCTCCTGGACGACGCGCTCGCCGCCGGAGCCGACATCAGCCTCGACACGTACCCCTACACGCCCGGCTCCACCACGCTGGCCGCCCTGCTGCCCAGTTGGGCGAGCGAGGGCGGCCCGGAGGAGGTCCTGAGGCGGCTGGCGGACCGGGAGACGGCGGAACGCATCCGGCACCACCTGGAGGTGGTCGGCGCGGACGGCTGTCACGGGGTGCCCGTCGAGTGGGACACGATCGAGATCTCCGGCGTGACCGACCCCGGGCTCGGGGACTTCGTCGGCCGTACCGTCCAGGACTCCGCCGACCTGCGCGGCGAGGCCCCCTGGGTGACCGCCCGCCGGCTCCTCCTCGACGACCGGCTCGGCTCGACGATCCTCCAGCACGTCGGTCACGAGGACAACGTGCGGGCGATCATGCGGCACCCCGTCCACACCGGCGGCTCGGACGGCATCCTCCAGGGCGCCAAGCCGCACCCGCGCGCGTACGGCACCTTCCCCCGGTATCTCGGCCGGTACGTACGGGAGTTGGGGGTGCTGTCCCTGGAGGAGTGCGTCGCCCGTCTCACCGCACGCCCGGCGGCCCGGCTGCGGCTGCCGGACCGCGGGCTGGTCCGCGAGGGCTACCGGGCGGACCTGGTGCTGTTCGACCCGGCCACGGTGGCGGCGGGGTCGAGCTTCGAGAACCCGCGGGTGCTGCCGACGGGCATCCCGTACGTCCTGATCGACGGCCGTTTCGTGATCGAGGACGGCCGTCGGACGGACGTACTGGCGGGGCGGTCGGTGCGGAGGACGCAGTAGGGATATACGGGTCTACGGGTCCACGCGCCTGCGCGTCAACGCCGTTGTCGGCCCTACGGCTTGGGCAGGGTGCAGCCGCTCCTGCTCAGGTCGAGCTTGTTGTCGAGGCCGAAGCAGGCCGGGATCTGGTAGGTCTCCTGGGCGTAGTTGATGCCCTTGCGGACGGTGACCGTGCCGTTCTCCGCGACCTCGCAGGGGTTGTTGTCGGTGCAGCGGGCGCCGTCCTCGTTGCCGGTGTTGTTGACGGCGACGACCTTGCCGGTGGCGTTGTCGATGACGGGCGAGCCCGAGGTCCCGCCGATGGTCTGGCAGGCGGAGGTGTAGCGGACCGAGTCCTTCCAGGTCCACTCCCCCTCCTTGAGGCGGTAGGCGAAGCCGTCGACGTTGCAGGCGTACGTCCGCTTCCAGTAGCCGGAGACGACCGTGATGGCGGTACCGGCGGTCGGGCGCGTGTTGTTCAGGGTGAGCGCGGTGATGCCGTACGAGCTCTTGATCTGCGCGTACGTGGTGGTGAGCTGGTACAGCGAGACGTCCGTGTCGGTCATCGTCGCGTACGCGATCTTGCTGGCGCGCAGGGTGCCGAGTCGCGAGCCGGCGGAGTTGAGCAGGCCGAAGGTACGGGTGGAGGCCTGGTCGACGATGACCTCGCCGGCCGCCGGGAACCCGGTCTCCAGGCAGTGACCGTTCGACATCACCATCGCCGGGTCGTCGTCCTCCGAACCCGGGAAGCGGACGACCGAACCGGAACAGTTGCTGAGCGAGACGGTGCCGGCGAAGGTGACGGCCTGGACCGCGGGAGCAGCGGTGTCCTTGGCCGGCGCGGGCGCCGCGACCGCCGGTGCGGCGCCGGCCCCGGCGATCACCAGGGCGAAGAGCGCCGCGACGAGAGGCTTTCTCATGTGGGGGTCCCCTCTGCATGACGAGGGTGACCGGAGATCTTCCGGTCACCCGCAGTTTTGTCATGCGCATTGTGATTGGAGGGGTACGCGAGGACAAGGGAGTGTTTTCGGCCTGGGGCAGAGTCCGACGAGGTCGTCGAGGCCGAAAAGCGCCCCCTGCTTCGCCGCTACTTGGGCCCTTTCGTGCTTCTCGCCCCGTGACCCTTGCCGTCGGAGTTGCCGGGGGCCGAGCCGCCCGACGCCGAGCCGCCCGTGGAGGTGGCCGTGGGGCTGGTGGCGGTGGCCGGGTCCGTGGACGGCGTGGCCGAGGGCTCTCGGGACTTCTCCTCGCCCGACGAGGCGCTCTTCGAGGCGCCCGGGCCGCCCGACGCCACACCGCCCGGCCCCGCGGTGTACGGGGAACCGGAAGACGCCGAACCCTCTGATGGCGACGACCCCGCCGAGCCGGTGGACGCGTCCGGCGCCGACTTCGTGCCCTCCTTGCCCCGCTGTCCGTCCGAGGAGGATCCCGTGATCGAGAGCCCGGCGATCAGCGCGGCCAGGGACACCGCGCCGACCGCCCCGGCGGCGACCACCAGGCGGCGCGACCGCCACCGGCTCGGCTTCCGCCGCGACCGCCGCCCCTGGCCGGCACCGTGGGCCGGCACGAGCTCGGCGCCGACCACCGGCCCGCCGACCGGCACCGGCCCGGCATCGGCCACCGGGGGCAGCTCCGCCGTCTCGTCGTACGCGTTCTGCCAGCCGTGCGCGGCGGCCGGGTCGACGTACGCCTCATACGGGGGCGTGGACTCGGGCAGCGGGAGGTACACGTTCGGCGCATCCCGCGGAGCGCCGTCCGCATCCGTGCCTTGGGCGCCGGCCGTGCCGTCGGCGCCGTACGCCCCGTTGTCGTACTGAGGTGGCCTGGACATGGGCGCACAGTGTAGGGACGGGAGATTTCCATGGGACAGCCGTCGGCGGTATCCGCACAAACCATCGCGTCTCACGTGGCGGAAAACACGACCCGCGGAGCGTTACCGGGCCGTAAGCTCCCAGACATGCAGGTGATCCAGTCGACCAAGCTCGCCAACGTCTGTTACGAGATCCGGGGCCCGGTTCTCGAGGAGGCGATGCGCCTGGAAGCGGCAGGGCACCGCATCCTCAAGCTGAACACCGGCAACCCGGCCGCGTTCGGCTTCGACTGCCCGCCCGAGATCCTGGAGGACATCCTCCGCAACGTCTCGTCGGCGCACGGCTACGGCGACGCGAAAGGCCTGCTGGCGGCGCGCCGCGCGGTCGTCATGCACAACCAGACCCTCGGCATCGAGACCGACGTCGAGCACGTCTACATCGGCAACGGCGTCTCCGAGCTGATCGTGATGGCGATGCAGGGACTGCTGGACGACGGGGACGAGGTCCTCGTCCCGGCGCCCGACTATCCGCTGTGGACCGCCGCCGTCTCCCTCTCCGGCGGCACGGCCGTGCACTACCGCTGCGACGAGCAGGCCGACTGGATGCCGGACCTCGCCGACATCGAGCGGAAGGTCAGCGACCGCACCAAGGCGATCGTCATCATCAACCCGAACAACCCGACGGGCGCGGTGTACGACGAGGCGATGCTGCGCGGGCTGACCGACATCGCCCGCCGGCACAACCTGCTGGTCTGCTCGGACGAGATCTACGACAAGATCCTCTACGACGAGGCCACGCACACGCCGACCGCCTCGGTCGCCCCCGACCTGCTGACCCTCACCTTCAACGGGATGTCCAAGGCGTACCGGGTGGCCGGCTACCGGGTCGGCTGGATGTCGATCTCCGGGCCGCGCGCGCACGCCGACTCCTACATCGAGGGCCTGACGATCCTGGCGAACATGCGCCTGTGCGCGAACATGCCGGGCCAGCACGGCGTGGTCGCCGCGCTCAGCGGGCGCCAGACCATCAACGACCTGGTACTGCCGGGCGGGCGACTGCGGGAGCAGCGGGACGTGGCGTACGAGCTGCTGACCCAGATCCCGGGGGTGAGCTGCGTGAAGCCGAAGGGGGCGCTGTACCTCTTCCCGCGTCTCGACCCCAACGTCTTCAAGATCAAGGACGACCGGCAGATGGTCCTCGACCTGCTCCGACAGGAGAAGATCATGGTCGTCCAGGGCAGCGGCTTCAACTGGCCCGAACCGGACCACTTCCGGGTGGTGACCCTGCCGTCGGTCGGTGACCTGCGCTCGGCGATCACCCGGATCGGCAACTTCCTGGACGGTTACGGCCAGCCGTGACGGCGCCCCGTGGCGACAGCGGCCGATCTCTATAGAGTTTTCAACTTTAGACGAAATCTAAGCTAGGATGGCTTCCTGACAGCTTCAGGAGGCCATCCCATGTACGAACCGATCCGCACCAAGTCGGTCCACAGCGCGATGGCCGGCAGTGCCTCCGACTTCCCGCACCGTTCCCGTGAGGAAGAGCTGGACATCCAGCTCGCGGGGCATCTCGCCGCGCTGCTCGCCGTCACGGACGAACTGCGCGCGGCGGCGCCCTCCGACGACCTGGACACCGCGGCCGACCGGCTCGCCGGTCAGGTGGCCCGGCTCCGCGGCGGCCGTACGCCGGCCCGCGCGTCGGTGCCCGTCGACCACGCCCCGCGCCCGACCGCCCTGCACCGGCGGGCACACGCGCTCGCGGGCCGGGCCCTGGTGGTGGCGGCCTCCCGCGCCGACACGGCGGCCGCGATCCTCGCCGCCGAGCGGATGGACGCGCACACGGCGGCCCTGGAGCCACTTGAGGTGGCGTCCGCCTGAGCCCCGGAGGGGCTCCCCTGCGGCGCCGGTCCGCGTGCATCCGAAGCGACGCGCGGACCGGCTGCCATGTTTGTCAGAGGTTGTCAGAGTTTGCCGGAGGTTCTCCCCGCGTACATTCGGGTGGACTGCGCTCCCACGTACCCGCCACGCGGCGGCACCGTCGGCATGGCCTCGTAACGTCGCTGGAAATGACACTCGTCCACGAGATGTGACTAGTGGGACCTTGGCGACTGTTGGTGCGCTCACCGGTGCGGCTGCGGTTTCCACTTCACAGGCGGCCAGGGCACATCTGCACCAAATGCCGGACCATTCCGGGATTCCCTGAGCCTCTCACCCGAATCGAGACAGCAGGGAGCATCAGTGACGTCGACCGCGACACCCAGGTTCTCCGTCTTCACCCCCAGCCACCGGCCCCGTTTCCTCGATGAGTGCCTGGCGACCCTGCAGGCGCAGACCTGTCCGGACTGGGAGTGGATCGTCGTGCTCAACAACGGCGCCCGGTGGCGGCCGGAGCGCCCCGACGAGAGAGTCCGGGTGCAGATCGATGACGACGCCGTCGGCGTCGGAGCGGCGAAACGCAGAGCCTGTGAACTGGCGCGCGGCGAGATCCTCGTGGAACTCGACCACGACGACCTGCTGGCGAAGTCGTGTCTGGCGGAACTCGGCAAGGCCTTCGACGAGCAGCCCGACGCCGTTTTCGTCTACAGCAACACCGCGCAGATCACCGAGGACGGCAAGCGGGACGACAGCCGTTTCAACGAGACGCACGGCTGGCACTACGAGGACGTGCGCGTCGACGGACGCAAACTGCTCCAGGTCAGGTCCATGGCTCCGACTCCGCACAACGTCGCCTACATCTGGTACGCGCCCAACCACGTGCGGGCGTTCCGCAAGAACGCCTACGACAAGGCCGGGGGGTACGACGCGACCCGCACGGTCCTGGACGACCAGGACCTGATGTGCCGTCTGTACCACGTCGGCGACTTCCACCACATCCCCCGCTGTCTGTACCTCCAGCGGATGCACCCCGCCAACACCCAGCGCGACCCGGAGACCAACGCACACATCCAGCGCGAGACGGTCGCCCTCTACGACAAGTACGTCGAGGCCAACGCCCTCGCCTGGGCCTACCGGAAGGGACTCGTCGCGCTGGACCTCGGCGCGGCCCACCGGAAGCCTCCGGGCTACCTCGGCGTGGACCAGCACCCCGGAGAGGGTGTCGACATCGTCGCGACCCTGCCCGGGCTGGACCTTCCCGACGGCTCCGTCGGCCTGATCCGGGCGGTGGACTTCCTCGAGCACGTCCCCTCGAAGGTGCCCCTGATCAACGAGCTGTACCGGCTGCTGGCGCCCGGCGGCATGCTCCTCAGCATGACGCCCAGCTCCGACGGCCGAGGTGCCTACCAGGACCCGACGCACGTCGCCTTCTACAACGAGAACTCGTTCTGGTACTACACGGACAACCAGTACCGCACTTTCGTGCCCGAGATCGAAGCGAGGTTCCAGAGTTCACGGCTGGTCACCTTCTTCCCGACCGAGTGGCACTCCCAGAACAACATCTCCTACGTGATCGCCAACCTCATCGCGATCAAGGACGGCGCAGAGCGGTGCGGCGGGCCGCTGCTCGTCTAGGTGCAGCGACCCGCAGCGGGTCGATTCGACGTGTCACCACGCGAACGGTGCCCCCGAGGCCGAAGCCTCGGGGGCACCACTCACAGCGGAGTTACGGCACCAATGCACAAACCACGTAGGCGGTGACGGGGGTGACCCCGAGGAGGCCCACGCCCTGCCACCCGTTGGGAGGCGTGACGTTGGAACCGCCGACCGGGAAGCTCCCGGCGAGGGCGCCCAAGACGCCCAGAGCTCCGCCGCCGGTGGCGACGTCGTTGTCCAAGCAGCTGGCAGTCGCGACTCCGGTACCGCCGGCGGTGACGACGTAGGAACTGCCGAGCGTGCCCTGGGCACCCGTGGCGCCCTGAGTACCCGTAGCGCCCTGAGTACCCGTGGCACCCTGAGTACCCGTAGCGCCCTGAGTACCCGTAGCGCCCTGAGTACCCGTGGCACCCTGAGTACCCGTGGCACCCTGAGTACCCGTAGCGCCCTGAGTACCCGTAGCGCCCTGAGTACCCGTAGCGCCCTGAGTACCCGTGGCACCCTGAGTACCCGTGGCACCCTGAGTACCCGTGGCACCCTGAGTACCCGTGGCACCCTGAGTACCCGTAGCGCCCTGAGTACCCGTAGCGCCCTGAGTACCCGTAGCGCCCTGAGTACCCGTAGCGCCCTGAGTACCCGTAGCGCCCTGAGTACCCGTAGCGCCCTGAGTACCCGTGGCACCCTGCGGGCCCTGCGGGCCCTGCTTGCCCGGCTTGCCCTGGGGGCCCTGCTTGCCCGGCTTGCCCTGGGGACCGCGGTCGTGGTCTCCGTCGCCATAGCCTCCCTGGCCATACTCCCGGTCGCCGCCTGCACGCACCGTCGCGCGCCCCTCGGCTCCGGCCCTGCGGATCGCGTCGGCGATGGCGCCGGTGGGGTGGTTGTTCGCACGCAGGTGTGTCATGGCACGGTCGGAGCCGGACGCCTGCATCGCGTCGGCGACAGCCACCGTGCTCGGGACGACGCTGAGCGCCACGGCGACCGCGCCCACCGACACCATCGTTGCGGATCTCAGGCGCGAGTTTCGAATCGTTCTACGGTTCAAGAGAACCTTCCTCACGGAAGAGGGACCAGACAGCAAGCGCGCTTAGTGCGCTTTTTCGCTTGCTCGCCTCATCCCCTACGGATACAGACGAGGCAGGTATTCCCACTTCATGAAAGAATGATTATCTGTCCACCCGTTCCGTGGGTGAGGATCACCCGGGCGGCGTCGATAACTTTGGCGCCCATTCGTCACACCGCCAAAAGGGTGACATTGACCGAATGGCCGACCTCTCGGAAATGACTCACAAGCCTTCTGTGGAATGCGGTGCTCGGCTTCGGCGAATCGGTCTCGTCCCCCGTGAAAAGGGACCGGGCACAGGAAAAGGCCTGCCGTCGTCCTACCCGTCGGGGCGGACGGGTAGGACGACGGCAGGCCCAAGGCTCCGCACGCCGTAGTGCGCGGCTTCGCCGGTCTGTGGTGCTCTCACCGCGGCCGGCCGTGACGATATTGCTGGTCAGGGCGCGATCGGAGCCGGCCGCGGCGTCTCGGGGGGACTTCAGTCCAGGCGCTTGACCAGCGCGTGGTACTCGTTCCACAGCTCCTTGGGCGTGTGGTCGCCGAAGGTGTTGAGGTGGTCGGGGACCAGGGCGGCCTCCTCCCGCCAGACCTCCTTGTCGACCGTGAGGAGGAAGTCGAGGTCCTTGTCGTCCAGTTCGAGACCGTTGGTGTCGAGGGCCTCCTTGGTCGGCAGGATGCCGATCGGGGTCTCGACGCCCTCGGCCTTGCCCTCCAGGCGCTCCACGATCCACTTCAGGACACGGGAGTTCTCGCCGAATCCGGGCCACACGAACTTGCCTTCGTCGTTCTTGCGGAACCAGTTGACGTAGTAGATCTTCGGGAGCTTCGCCGGGTCCTTGTCCTTCGCCACGTCGACCCAGTGGCCCATGTAGTCGCCCATGTTGTAGCCGCAGAACGGCAGCATGGCGAAGGGGTCGCGGCGCAGCTCTCCGACCTTGCCCTCGGCGGCGGCGGTCTTCTCGGAGGCCACGTTGGCGCCCAGGAAGACGCCGTGGTTCCAGTCGAAGGACTCCGTCACCAGCGGGACGGCGCTGGCGCGGCGCCCGCCGAAGAGGATCGCCGAGATCGGCACGCCCCTGGGGTCCTCCCACTCGGGCGCGATGATCGGGCACTGGGCGGCGGGGGTGGTGAAGCGGGCGTTGGGGTGGGCGGCCGGGGTCGCCGAATCCGGCGTCCAGTCGTTGCCCTTCCAGTCCGTCAGGTGGGCCGGAGTCTCCTCCGTCATGCCCTCCCACCAGATGTCGTTGTCGTCGGTGAGGGCGACGTTGGTGAAGACGGAGTTGCCCCACAGCGTCTTCATCGCGTTGGCGTTGGTGTGCTCACCGGTGCCGGGCGCGACGCCGAAGAAACCGGCCTCGGGGTTGATGGCGTACAGGCGGCCGTCCTCGCCGAAGCGCATCCAGGCTATGTCGTCGCCGATCGTCTCGACCGTCCAGCCGGAGATGGTGGGCTCCAGCATGGCGAGGTTGGTCTTCCCGCAGGCGCTCGGGAAGGCGGCGGCGACGTACTTGGACTCGCCCTGCGGGGGCGTCAGCTTGAGGATGAGCATGTGCTCGGCCAGCCAGCCCTCGTCGCGGGCCATGACGGAGGCGATGCGCAGGGCGTAGCACTTCTTGCCCAGCAGGGCGTTGCCGCCGTAGCCGGAGCCGTAGGACCAGATCTCGCGGGACTCCGGGAAGTGCGAGATGTACTTGGTGCTGTTGCACGGCCACGGGACGTCCTGCTCGCCCTCCGCCAGCGGGGCGCCGAGGGTGTGGACGGCCTTCACGAAGAAGCCGTCGGAACCCAGCTCGTCCAGGACCGGCTGTCCCATGCGGGTCATGGTGCGCATGGACACGGCGACGTAGGCGGAGTCGGTGATCTCGACGCCGATCGCGGAGAGTTCGGAGCCGAGGGGGCCCATGCAGAACGGGACGACGTACATCGTCCGGCCCTTCATCGAGCCGCGGAAGACTCCACCCTCGCCGCCCTCGCCCTGGAAGATCTCGCGCATCTCCGCGGGAGCCTTCCAGTGGTTGGTGGGGCCGGCGTCCTCCTCCTTCTCCGCACAGATGAAGGTGCGGTCCTCGACCCGGGCGACATCGGTCGGGTCGGAAGCCGCGTAGTAGGAGTTCGGGCGCTTGATCGGGTCGAGCCGTTTGAATGTTCCCTTGGCCACGAGCTCCTCGCACAGTCGCTCGTACTCGGCCTCTGAGCCGTCACACCAGACCACGCTGTCCGGCTGCGTCAGTTCTGCGATCTCGTTCACCCACGAGATCAGTTCCTTGTGGGTGGTGGGGATGACGGGGAGAGCCGCGATGTCACGCGCCACGATCGCTCCTAAAATGAGGGATTTTGTCCTTGCCGCCCCGTGGGGGCCTCGACCCGGATGCTTCGCAGCGTCGATTCCCTCTGGCGCTCATCCGGTGCCGACCGCACTCATTTGATCATCCGACGAGACCGCCCATCTGTCCATAGGAGCGCCCAGGTGAGCAGAGTGAGGATCGCCACGTGTAGAGCCGCCGCTTTGCGTCCACATGGGATTCAGGTGGCCGTTCCATGGAAGGACGCCCGCAGGACACCTGTACGAGCACGTGAGACGATGGCCACTCTTTGACGCCCGACGGGTCACACCGATCCGTTACTTACGGTTCCGTAGATACGATGCCCCGTATGACTGCGTCCGCCCCCGACGCGCCCACGGACGACCCGGCCGCCGTCGGCCGTGGTCCCGTCGCGCTCGCCCTGCCGCATCCGGTCAAGCCCAAACTCCGCGGCTGGTTGCACCTCGGAATGTTTCCGGCCGTACTCATCGCGGGCCTGGTGCTCACCGCCCTCGCCGACACCACCAGAGCCCGCCTGGCCTGCGGAATCTTCGCCCTGACCGCCTGCCTGCTGTTCGGCGTCAGCGCTCTCTACCACCGGGGCGACTGGAGCCCGCGCATGGACGGGATCCTGCGACGGCTGGACCACGCCAACATCTTCCTGATCATCGCCGGCACCTACACCCCGCTGACGATGCTGCTTCTGCCGGGCGCCAAGGGGCAGTGGCTGCTGTGGAGCATCTGGGGGGCGGCCGCGGCGGGCATCGTCTTCCGCGTCTTCTGGGTCGGCGCCCCACGCTGGCTCTACACGCCCTGCTACATCGCGATGGGCTGGGCGGCCGTCTTCTTCCTGCCCGACTTCATGCGCACCGGCGGCATCACCGTCCTCGTGCTGGTGATCGTGGGCGGCCTGCTCTACAGCGCGGGCGGAGTGATCTACGGCATCAAGCGCCCGAACCCGTCACCGCGCTGGTTCGGCTTCCACGAGGTGTTCCACTCCCTCACGCTGGCGGCGTTCATCGCGCACTACGTCGGGATCTCGCTGGTCGCGTACCAGTAACCACTCCCACGGGAGACGACGGCCACGGCTTTCGAGCCGTGGCCGTTTCTTGCGTCCCTCGCAGCACTGGTCGCGAGCAGGACGGCGAGGGACGCGGACATGGCTGCCGCGCAGGTCGATGCCCGACAATGAGCGCCATGACGCCCGTACGAACCCCTCCCCCCACCGACCGCCCCCAACTGGGACTTCGTGAGCGGAAGAAGATCAAGACCCGGAGGGCGATCCGCGGCGCCACCTACGCGCTGATCGAGGAGCAGGGGTACGACGCCACGACGATCGAGCAGATCGCCGAGCGCGCCGAGGTGTCGCCGTCCACGGTCTTCCGCTACTTCCCCGTCAAGGAGGACATCGTCCTCACGGACGAGTACGGCCCGATGCTCCTGGAGGAACTGCGGGCCCGGCCGGCCGACGAGCCGTGGCCCGACTCCCTGCGGTACGTCATGCGCAGGGCCGTCGGCCTCGGAGCGGACGAGGAACCGGAGATCACCCGGCTGCGGTCGCGACTGATGGCCGAGGTGCCCGCGGTGCGTTCCCGGATGATGGAGAGCATGTCGGTCACCGGCAGGCAGCTCGCCTCGTCCGTCGCGGCGCGCACCGGCCGCGCGGAGGACGGCCTGGAGGTGCGGGTCTACACGATGTCCCTGATCGGCGGACTCGCGGAGGTCTCCCAGTACTGGGCCGAGAACGGCTTCCGCGACGACCCGCGCGAGCTTGTGGACCGCGCCCTGGACGTCGTGGAACACGGCCTCACCCGGGAAAACCCCTGAGGCTGGCGCCCGAGGCCGTGACATCCTGACCCGGTGAGCGCAGCACCGGAGATCCACGTCGCCTTCGCCCCCGAACTGACCCTGTTCGTCCCCCAGGGACGACGGTCCGGCGCCACCCCGGTCGCCACCGACGGCGTCTCCACCCTCGGCCATGTCGTGGAGTCCCTCGGCGTGCCGCTGACCGAGGTCGGCTCCCTCCTCGTCGACGGCCGTGAGGCCCCCGTGTCCCACATCCCGGCGGCGGGCGAGTCAGTGCGGGTACGGCCCGTCCAACGCCCTCAGCGGGTCCCCGGCGCTCCCCTGCGCTTCCTCCTCGACGTCCACCTCGGCACCCTCGCCCGCCGCCTGCGCCTGCTCGGCGTGGACACGGCGTACGAGTCGCTGGACATCGGCGACCCGGCCCTCGCCGCCCGCTCGGCGGCCGAGCGCCGGGTCATGCTCAGCCGGGACCGGGGCCTGCTGCGCCGTCGCGAACTGTGGGCGGGCGCGTTCGTCTACAGCACTCGCCCCGAGGACCAACTCCAGGACGTGCTGGACCGCTTCCGCCCCGAGCTGCGGCCGTGGACCAGGTGCATCGCTTGCAACGGTCTCCTGAAGGGGGCCACCAAAGAGGAAGTGGCGGACCAGTTGGAGGGCGGGACGCGGCGGTCGTACGACGTCTTCGCGCAATGCCGGGAGTGCGGGCGGGCGTACTGGAAGGGCGCGCACCACGAACAGCTGGAGGCCATCGTGGAGCGCGCCCTGGAGGAGTTCGCGGGCGACCGCTAACTCTTCTTCCTCACGTCACCTTTCCCGCAGGCGGTCCCGTCCTTGTTCCGGTCGAGCTTGAGCGGGTCGTCCTTGCCGTTGACCTTCAGGCGGCCGTAGTCGTTCGCCTTCAGCCAGGTGCAGCGGGCGGCCGTCGTCTTCTTCACCTCCGCCGGGAACACGGTCGGCACACAGACGTTGATCGAGCCGTAGTGTCGGTCGCAGCCGGAGACGGTGGGGCTGACCTTCTGCGAGGTCTTCTTCTTTCCGGGCTTGGTGACCGTGCCCTCCAGCGAGTCGGCGAAGGAGTGGACGTGCGCCGACGCGTCGGTGGCGCTCAGTGCCGCCGGACCTTGCAGATGAACCCACTTGGCCACCGACGGCACCCCGTTGGCGTCGACCGCGAAGAGCATGTACCAGCCGGGCGGGGCCAGGTTGGGGTTGCTCGTCACGTTCAGGTCGATGTTGTTGCCGTCCACCGACAGCGGCAGGTCCACGAACCGCTGGTTCGGGTCCGAGGAGTGGGTGACGGCGGCCGGGCGGATCAACTCGGCCTTCGCGATGGGCCGGTCGACGGTGATCCGCTGGGTGTCGCCGTAGTTCCACTCGGTGTCGATCACCGAAGTGATCGACGGGCGCGTGCCCTTGAGCAGATAGGGCGGGGTGTAGATCGACACGTTGTGGTTCCAGGTGCCGTTGCCCGGGTTGTCGCCGGTCGACATCACCCGGCCGTCGGGCAGCAGGAACGACGACGAGTGGTAGCCCCGTGCCTGCGGGTCGGCGGCCACCGGGTCGAAGGTGTTCGACGCCGGGTCGTAGATCGACGACTCGAAGACCGGGTCGGCCCGGTTGTGCAGTGCACCGCCGGTCTCCAGCACCTTGCCGTCCGGCAGCAGTACGGCGGAGACGTACATCTTGCCCTGGTTGCCGGTCTCGGGGATCTTGCCGTTGCCGAGGTCGACGGTTCCCTGCGGCAACGGCGGGCCGGCGACATAGCCCGGGTTGGCGGACTTGAGGTCGATGACGTCGGTCAGCCGGTTGGCGTCCGGGTTGGAGTCGATGTTGCCGCCGCCGAGGGTGAGGACCCTCTGGTCCTGCGCCGGGGGCAGCAGCACGCTCGCCGACTGGTCGCGCTCGTCCTTGTTCTGCAGGCCCGGGACCTGCGTGACCGTGTTGGCGCCGTAGTCGTAGATCGCCGATCCCGTGCCGGGGATGTTGTTGCCGAAGACATGGCTGCCCGAGTAGAAGAGGCGGCCGTCCTGCATCAGGATCATCGACGGGTACAGGCCCCAGTACGACCAGGTCTGGTTGACCTTCCACAGCGGCTGCCACTGCTGCTCGGCGTCCGACCAGTACTCGGCGGTCACCGAGCCGGTCGAGTCCTCGCGCAGGCCGCCGAAGGAGATGACGTCACCGTTGCCGAGCTCGGTCGCCGACGGGTACCAGTGGCCGTCGTTCATGTCGTTGGTCTTGCTGTACGTCTCGGTCTTCGGGTCGAAGATGTACGAGTCCTTGTAGCCCTCGTAGCCGTGTCCGCCCGCAACCGGGTACGCCTTGTTGCCGCTCATCACCAGCACCCGGCCGTCCTGGAGCTGGACGTGTCCGGAGCAGAACATGTCCTTCGGCGTGGGGATGACCTTGTACGTGCCCTTCACCGGGTCGTACACCGCGGAGGTGAAGGTGCCGGCGTTGAACTGCTCCTCGCTGTTCCCGGAGCCCGCGATCAGCAGCACCTTGCCGTTGTTGAGGACGACGGAGTGCATGGAACGGACCGGGTTCTGCGTGGGCAGCACGTCCCACTTGCCGTTGGCGCACTGCTCGGCGGTGCCCGTGCACACCGGGTCGGGTACCGGGTCGGCGACCTGGTCCATCGTGTAGTCGTCGGTGGTGGCCGAGCCCGTGCCGTAGACGGAGACACCCCAGGTGATGCGGTCGGTGCCGACGGGCACCGCCGGGGTGCGCACCGCGGCCTGGGCCCACGTGGAGGACATCTCCAGCGTCTTCAGGTCCGTCCAGTACTGCCAGCCCGCGGTGGCGTCGTGCCGGAAGAGCGTGAGCGACGTGTCCGGGGTGGTCGACTTGTACCAGAGTCCGAGGTCGTACTGCTTGCCGGCGGTCACGACCGGCGCGCATGCGGTGGACTCCGTGATCAGCGCCTTCCGGTCGCCGTCGACGCGGCGGGTGAGCGACACCTTCATCGCCTTGGAGCCGCTGTGGGCGTCGCTCACGGTCGAGAAGGTGAAGTCGTTGTCGCCCCAGCCGGACTTCTCCCAGCAGTACGGCATGTCGCCGGTACCGGCCGTCTCGAAGCCGGGGTTCTTGACGAGGTTGGCGGCGGACGCGGGTTGAGGTGAGGCCAGCAGCAGGCCCCCGGTGAGGCCTGCCACAGCCAGGAGCGCGGATCTCCTACGGCGTCTTTTCACGAGCTCTCCTTGCGGTACGGCCGCCATCGAGGCCCCCGCGGCCCCTGCGCGGCAGATACACCAACGCCTCGGTCCCCGCGAAGCGCAGGACGAAGGTCGTCACCAGGGCGAGCGCTGTCGCGGACAGCGCGCCCATCCCGAACCGGTGGACGAACAGCGCGATCAGCGGGATGCGCAGCACCAGGTCGGCGTTGGCGAGCAGCGCGAACCGTCCGGCGCGGTCCCACCAGCGCCGGTGCCGCCGCCGGTCGCGGAACAGCAGATGCTCGATGAGGACGAAGTTCCAGGCCACGCCGAACTGGTTGGCAACGATCTCGGCCGGGACGTAGTGCATGCCGGCCAGGGTCAGCGCCCACAGCCCGAGCAGGTTCGGCACGAAGCCGGTCGCACCGATCAGGCCGAAGCCGACCATGCGGGCCACCGGCGAAGCGGTGCGCAGGCCCGCCAGGTGGCGCAGGAACCGGATCCCCTCCTGGGCGCTGGACTTGGACTCGCCCGCGAACCGGTCCTGGAAGACGAACGGGACCTCGGTGACCTGGCGCGGGCGGCTGCGTACGGCGAGTTCCAGCAGGATCTTGTAGCCGAGGGGCTGGAGCACGTCGGCGGTGACCGCGCTGCGGCGGATCGCGAAGAAGCCGCTCATCGGGTCGCTGATGCCGTGCAGCTTGCGCGGGAAGAGCGACTTGGTCAGCCAAGTCGCGCCGCGCGAGACGGCGACCCGGTAGCTGCCCGCGAGTCCGGCCCGGCTGCCGCCCTTGATGTAGCGGGAGGCCACGACCAGACCGGCGTTGGCCCGCTCGCCGGTGGCCACCAACTCCGGTACCAGGGACGGCGGGTGCTGGCAGTCGCCGTCCATCACGACGATCCAGTCGGAGGAGGCCGCCCGGATGCCCTCGACGACCGCGCCGCCGAGCCCACCGACCGGCTCATCCCGGTGCAGGACGGTCACCGGGAAGGGGCAGTCCTTGGCCGCCTCGTAGATGACCTCGGGGGTGTCGTCGGTGGAGTCGTCCACGAAGACCACCTCGCAGGGCAGCCGGGAGGGCACCGACTCGGTGATCAGGTGCAGCAGTTCGCGGATGTTCGCGGACTCGTTGAAGGTCGGGACGACGATCGTGACGGCACCGGGCTCGGCCACCTCCGCCGCCTGTACGGCCGGATCGTCGAGTTCTCCGGGGACTATGGATTCCTGGCTCATCGGACGCCTCCCACGGCGGTGCCGGTGGTCTGGATCTGCCGGATCTCGATCCGGTCCTCGCCGGTGCCGAAGGTGGCGACCGGCTTCGAGTGCTGGATGGCCGCCTTGACGTTGGGCAGGTCGACCGCGTCCCGCCGGACCGTCGGTGAGGCGACCACGTAGTCGATGTCCTTCCAGCCGCGCGGCATCGTCTTCGTCACCGCGGGGTCGAGGTCGGCCTTGTAGAACCAGATCACGCCGAGTCCGGGCCGGTACCCGGCGTGCACCAGGTCCAGCCAGAGCGCGTCGTCGACGAGCACCCGGGCGTCCTCAGGCTTGTCCACCTCGCTGCTCAGCCACTTCGAGGCGGCCTTGTAGGGGGCGTTGGCGTCGAGGGTGACGGCGGTGCGGTCGCCGTCGTACCAGCGCGGTACGACGTAGGCG
Source organism: Streptomyces sp. NBC_00076 (assembly GCF_045041235.1). NCBI lineage: Bacteria > Bacillati > Actinomycetota > Actinomycetes > Kitasatosporales > Streptomycetaceae > Streptomyces > Streptomyces sp. NBC_00076. Next base: position 6,702,136 of record NZ_CP108242.1, on the reverse strand, counting down.
CCGGCGGCGACGGCGAGGACGGCCGCGAGGGCGTACCGCCCGCCGGTGAGCAACCGTTTCTCCCCTTCGCTCCGCCATCTGCGCACCACCCCGTGGACCACGGAAGCGGTACCTCCGGCGAGCACCAGGGCGAGGTACGGCAGCGCCTGGATGACGTACATCGCGGGCAGGTAGCCGTTGGGCCGCAGGGCCAGGGCGGCGAGGATCGCCACCGTCAGCGCCGGTCCGGCCAGGGCGCGGGCGGTGACCGACCAGCGCCAGGTGGCCAGCAGCAGGAGGGCGCCCCCGAGACCGCCGAGCGGCAGGACACGGTCGTAGTACAGCCAGGACTCGAGGACGCCGTGGGATCCGGAGCCCTGGTCGAGGATGAATCCCGAACCTGGCCTGGTCATCTGGTACTTGACGCCGTCCCAGAGGGAGACATGCCCGCCGCCGGGCAGCAGTTCGCCCTTCAGGAGGGCGAACAGCGGGTACGACATGCCGATCAACAGGCAGGCCGTGACGGCGCCGGTGACCGCGAACTTACGGGTGTCGCGGTGGCTGTGCCGCCACATCGTCACCAGGAGCGCGGGCAGGACGACGAGCATCGTCTCCTTGGTGAGGACGGCCGTGGCGGCCGCGAGGCCCGCCCCGAAGTGGTGCCAGAGGTGGCGACTCGGGGAGGCCGCGAGGGTGAACGCGAGCAGCGTCCACATCACCGCGAGGTTGTCGAGGAAGATCTCCCGCTGGAGGACGACGGACAGCGGCGAGAGCCCGAACAGGAGCATGCCCAATCCGGCGGCCCAGCGGGGCAGGGAGAGGCGACGACCCAGGACGTAGACCAGGATCGCGCTGATGCCGCTGATGACCAGCATCGTCACCCGCATCGAGCCGACGGTCATGGACTCGGGGCTGATCAGCTTGGGGATCCAGGTCAGCAGGGCGATCTGGATCCAGCCGAGCGGCGGGTGGTCGTACCAGTAGGTGTAGTGGGCCAGGCCCTTGCCCTCCTGGACCGCCCAGGCCTGGGCGAGGTAGGTGCCCTCGTCGTCGCTGAGCGTCGGGTAGTCGGCGATGTTCCAGCCCTGGACGACCAGGATGGCCACGAGGAGCAGGCCGCACAGGAGGAGGTCGGGACGGGACGAGCGCAGTCGGCTCGGCGGGGCCGTTCGGCCGTCCGAACCGGATGTGGGCGCAGGCCGGCGCTGCGCGGGGACCGTGGGAGTGGTCACCGCGGGAAGGGTGGAGGTCACGCGGGGACGTCCTCTCGGGTCACTTCGGACGGTGTGAGGTGCGCGCCTACGTGTGAGGTCAACTCCCAGTCGGTACGGCCGCGTTGCTCACGCCATACGGCGCGGATGGCGGCGCCGGCGAGGAGTACCTGGTAGAAGGGGCCGCCCACGACGAGCTTGAGGTAGTGGACGAGCCGGACGCGAAGGCCGTACTGCTTGCCGAAGTCGTGCAGCCCGACGACCTCGAAGACGAAGGTCACCATTGCGGTGACGAGCGGCAGGAAGGTGATGAAGGCGATGCCCACGGGCACGTCGAGGAAGAGCGCGATCGCCACGTTCAGCGGGATGATCACACCGGTGAAGGCCTGCATGAACGGCGTCATCAGGGTGTAGCGGGCGAGCAACCGCTGCCCGAAGCCCGGCAGTTGCTTCCAGTCCTTCTTCCGGTACACCTGGAGGAAGCCCTGGTTCCAACGGGTGCGCTGCTTCAGCAGCGACATCAGCGAACCGGGCGTCTCCTCCTTGGTCACCATGTCGGAGTCGTAGGCGACGACGACCTTCTTGCCGATGCTGGACAGCCGGACGCCCAGGTCGCAGTCCTCGGCGAGGCATTCGGGGTCCCAGCCGGCGGCTTCCCGCAGGACGTCCGTGCGGACGAAGACGGTGTTGCCGCCCAGCGGGATGAACCCTTTCTGCGCGTGCAGATGCAGTCGGGACCGGAACCAGAAGAAGTACTCCAGGCAGTTGCGCAGGCTGTACCAGCTGGAGTGGAAGTTGATGAGCTGCACCCCGCCCTGGACGACGTCCGCGCCGGTGGAACGGAAGGCGTGGTCGACGTGGGCGAGGAGCTCCGGATGGACCTGGTCCTCCGCGTCGAAGACCCCGACGACATCGCCGCGGCAGTGCGGCAGCGCCGTGTTCATGGCCTTCGGTTTGTTCTTCTTCTCGTGGGTGTCGACGACGACCCGCACGCGCGGGTCGCGCTCCGCGGCGTCACAGGCGACCGCCGTGGTCTCCGGGTCGTCGTGCCCGACGATCACGATGATTTCGAAGTCGGTGTGGCTCGACTCCAGCAGCCGCTGGATGGTGTGGTCCAGCACGGCCTGCTCGTGGCGCGCCGGAAGCAGCAGCGAGAAGGACAGGTGTTCACCCCCGTCGGGTCTGTTGAACCGGGTGGAGGCGAGCACTTCGGGCGTACGCCACGCGTGCATCTGCCACCACAGAGTGAAGGCCGCCATCCAGAACAAGGCAAGCGAAACGGCAGCGATAAGGACAGACGTGAGCAAAAGATCCCCCCAGATCCCAAAAACCCCCTGCCGCGACGGCGTGTCACATCGATGTGTCACGACCGCGCGTCACTGTGCAGAGATTAGGGGGGAACTGTGAAGTACGGGAGGTGTTCAGATAAAGAGTGTGTTTCCGAACGGGGTGGCGACTACTGGGAGGTATCTGCATACCTGGCCCATTTGGGCAGCCTGAATGAACCCCTCCGTTCCGGATGTTCTCCGCTCAACGCACTGCCATTGACGGCTGTCAGCCATTCAGTTGCGTGCTCAGCCGGTCCGGATCGGTGGTCGGGGCGTCACAGGTGAAATTTCGGCAGACGTACGCAGTCGGTTCGCCGTCGCGCAGCGGCCGGTCGGCGAGCAACGGGAACTCGCCACTGCCTTCGCTACCGAGGGCGACGACCGCACCCGGCGCGGTACCGAGAAGAGCCGTGCGGTGCAGGGCCCGTGTGCCGTCGTCGTCCAGATCCGGTCCCACGACCGCGACCTCGCGCGGCCCGTCCAGCAGGGCCTCGGCGACGGCGAGCCCCCAGCCCACGAAACGGGGGACGCGCGGGCCGAGGGCCTTGACGACGCCGAGTGCCTTCTCGGCTGCGGTGCGGTGCGGCTCCGACCCGGTGTGGGCGGCATAGCTCAGCAGGGCGCCCGCGGCGGCGGTCCAGCCGGACGGGGTGGCGTTGTCGGTGGGGTCCTGCGGCCGGCGGATCAGCTTCTCGGCGTCGGCGGCGGTGTCGTAGAGGCTGCCGGAGTCGTCGGCGAACCGGGCCAGGACGTGGTCCAGGAGGAAGCCGGCGAACTCCAGCCAGACCCCCTCGCCGGTCACGGACGCGAGCGCGAGGAAGCCCTCGGCCACGTCCGCGTAGTCCTCCAGCACTCCCACGTTGGCCCCGACCTGGCCGTCCTTGCTGGTGCGGGCGAGGCGGGCGTGGTCGTCCAGGTGCAGTCGGACCAGGAGGTCGGCGGCGCCGAGCGCGGCCTCGATGAGGTCGGGTCGGTCGAAGTAGGCGCCCGTCTCGGCGAGCGCGGCGATCGCGAGGCCGTTCCAGGCGGCGACGATCTTGTCGTCACGGCCTGGAGCGGGCCTCTGGGACCGGGACTCCAACATCCTGCGCTTCACGGAGTCGATGCGCTCGGCGTCGAACACGACGTCCTGCTGCGGGAGTTGGAGGACGGAGGCACCCTCCTCGAAGGTGCCCTCCGAGGTGACGCCGAAGTAGTGCGCGGCGAGCTCGGCATCCGCCCCGAGCACCTCGTCGAGCTGCTCGGGCGTCCACACGTAGTAGGCGCCCTCGACGTGCTTGCCGGTCCCGTCGTCGCTGTCGGCGTCGAGCGCGGACGCGAACCCGCCCTCGGCGGTGCGCAGTTCCCGCACCATGAAGTCGGCGGTCTCCAGGGCGACCCGGCGGGCGAGCTCGCTGTGTTCATCAGCGACTCCGTCGCGGGGGGTCGACCGCCACAGGTGGGCGTAGGCCCGGCAGAGCAGGGCGTTGTCGTACAGCATCTTCTCGAAGTGCGGCACGGTCCAGTCGCGGTCGACGGAGTAGCGGGCGAAGCCGCCGCCGAGTTGGTCGTAGATCCCGCCGCGGGCCATCCGCTCACAGGTGTCGCGGGCCATCTGGAGCGCGCCCTCGGCCCCGGTCCGCGCATGGTGGCGCAGCAGGAACTCGACCACCATGGACGGCGGGAACTTGGGCGCCCCGCCGAATCCGCCGCGCTGCGGGTCGTACTCCCGGGTCAGTCCGAGCAGTGCCTGCGCGAGCTCCTCCTCGCCGGGTGCCTGGCTGTCGCCGTAGGAGATCTCCCGTCCGGCCAGATCCCGCACGATCTTCCCGGCCACCTCGGCGACCTCGTCCCGCCGTTCGGCCCAGGCCTGCTGGACTCCCTGGAGGACCTGCCGGAAGCCGGGCATGCCCTGGCGCGGGGCGGGCGGGAAGTAGGTGCCGAAGTAGAAGGGCTCGGCGTCCGGGGTGAGGAACACGGTCATGGGCCAGCCGCCCTGGCCGGTGGCCGCCTGCACGGCCTCCATGTAGACGGCGTCGACGTCGGGACGCTCCTCGCGGTCGACCTTGACGCTGACGAAGTGCGCGTTGAGGTAGTCGGCGGTCTCCTGGTCCTCGAAGGACTCGTGCGCCATGACGTGACACCAGTGGCAGCTGCTGTAGCCGACGCTCAGCAGGACGGGCACGTTCCGTTTCCGGGCCTCCTCGAAGGCACCGTCCGACCAGGGCCACCAGTCGACGGGGTTGTCGGCGTGCTGGAGGAGGTAGGGGGACGTCTCATGGGCCAGTCGGTTCGGCATGGGGTCCATCCTGCCGCAGTACCCCGCTCCTCAGGCGGCAGGCATGTCCCGGACGGGGGCATGGCGTCTTCGCGCGGCGTGCGTCGGCGGGCGCCCTCGTCCTCCTCCGTTTCCGTGATCACGACAATGGGCAGGAGACCCCCTTGCACCAATCCCCGTGTGCCGCAAGGCGGTCGGAGATCGACCGCCCCCTCGCACCAATGCGCCGTCCGCAGCACACTTGACCAAGGAACGACCGGAAAGCCGTTGACGCCGGAGGGGGACGTGACATGCGGGACAGTCATCGCGCTGAGGCCGAACGGCTGTTGGCGCGGGCCGTGGAGGAGGAGGTGCGACGCTCCGGCGGACGTACCGAGGGCGGCGTCCTGCTGTCACGAGCGCGCGGCTCGCTGGACGCCATGGCACAGACGGCCGCCGAGGAGTACGAGGCCTACACCCGCGCCCTGGAGGAGTCGGAGGCCGGGCAGCTCACGTTCGGGCAGCGCTACGCACGCGAGGGCGGCACAACTCCGTTGCTGGTCGCGGGCGTCGCGGCGGTCTCGGCCACCGTCGCCGACCTGGCTGTCGGGACCGGCACGGGCACGGCGCTGGGCGTCGGGGTCGCGGTGGGCGTGGTGGGCGCGGCGACGAGCGTGGTGAAGGTGGCCGGCTCCCATCTGCCCGCGGCGCATCACCGCGCGGGCGCGATGGGCCAGCCCGGCGGCCCCGAGCAGCTGCGGTTGCAGTGGCTGACGGCGTTGGAGGTACGCGGCATCCGCCCGTTCCTGGACCAGCAGCGGGTGTTGAGCGCGTCCACCGGGCCGAAGAAGGCGGGCCCGCGGCTGAAGGGCACGGACAAGAGTGCGGCGGCCCGCGGGCGCAGCGTGTTGCAGCAGTCGTTCGGTCAGCTCCCGGAGCCGGCCGGCGCGTTCGCGGGCCGGCGCCAGGAGATGGGGCGGATCCGGCAGTGGGTGCAGGCGTCCCGGGCGAGCACCGAGACACTGCCGACGGTGGTGGTGCTGCACGGGACGCCCGGCAGTGGCCGTACGACTCTCGCGGTGCGCGCCGCCCACGACCTGAAGGACTACTTCCGCGGCGCCTGCGTGGTGGACCTGCGCGGCGGCAGCGCGGAGGAGCCGCCGCTGTCCACCCGGGACGCGCTGCTGCACCTGCTGAACCGGCTCGGCGCACCTCGTGAGCAGCTGCTGTTCCGGGAGCGTTCCTCCGCCGACCAGCAGGTCAGGCGGCTGAGCGAGCTGTACCACCAGCATCTGAGCGGTCTGCCGGTCACCATCGTCCTGGACGACGCCCGTGATCCGGAGCAGGTCCGCACGCTCGTGCCCGAGCGCTCCGACAGCCTGGTCCTGGTCACCGCCCGCGAGCCCCTCGACCTGCCCGCCGACCTCGCCGCCCGGGTGCACCGGCTGCCCGTGGAGACCCTGGACGCGCCCGGCGCGGAGGAGCTGCTGAGCGCCACCGCGGAGGACAACAGCGCACCCTACGACGCAGAGTCCACCGACCGGATCAGAGAACTGTGCGGCGGTCTGCCGCTGGCGCTGCGCGTCGCGGGCTCGTCCCTGGGCCCGCGCTCACCCCGCCAACTCGCCGCCGACCTGGGCGCGTACGGCCCGGTCGAACCCGCCGAGCGGGTCCTGTGGCTGCGCTACACCGACCAGTCCGACACGGCGCGCCGGCTGCTGCGCCGGCTCGCCCTGGCCGGCCGCGCCTCGCTCGGCGCCGCCGCGGCCGCCGCGCTGCTGGCCACCGACGAGACGGAGGCGACCAAACATCTGGAGGCCCTGGCCCGGGCGGGCCTGATCGACCACGTGCGCGGCAACCGCTACCGCCTGCACGACGTCGTACGGACCTTCGCTCAGGCCCGCCTCCTCGACGAGGAGGAACCCGCCGAACGTACGGCGGCGCAGGAACGGCTGATCGTGAACTACGCCGACCTCGCGGACTCCGTGCTGCGCCTGGTCGACGGCAACATGTCGACCCGCTCGGACCGGTTCAGCCCGCACGGCTTCCACTCCCTGGACGACGCGCTGCGCTGGCTGGACGACGAGTCGAGCTTCATCACGGCGGCGCTGCGGCACGCGGAGGGCGTGAACCAGGCGGCCGTGCTCAATCTCCTGGGCGCCCTGTGCGACTACTGCCTGCTGCGCGGCGACCTCTACCGACTGGGTGAGATCAGCGAGCTGGCGCAGGCGGTGGACCAGGGGCTGCTGGTTCGCTCGGTGCAGTGGCGCACGGGTATCGCGGCGCGGCAGCTCGGTGAGCTGGACAAGGCGCGCACGACCCTGGCGTCGGTGGTGGACCTGTACATGGAGGCCAACCACGACGCGGGCGCCGCCCGTGCCCTGTGCTCGCTCGGCATCACGCTCCACCACCAGGGCAATCTGACGGAGGCGGCGGCGCGTCTGCGTGAGGCCATGGACCTCCAGGCCGCCCCCGAACTGGCCACCGACCGCGCCTGGACGATGCACGCGCTGGCGGCGGTGGAACGGGACCGGGCGCGACTGGCGGAGGCCCTGGACCTGCTCACCGAGTCCCTTGTTCTGCACCGGGCCGGCGAGTCGGTGCACGGCGAGGCCTGGGCCCACTTCCAGCTCGGCCAGCTGGGCCTGCGGATGGGCGACGTCCCGCGCGCGGAACGGGAACTGCGCACCGCCCTCGATCTGTACGGCCGCACCCGCGACGCCCGTGGCGAGGCCTGGGCCCTGACCCAGCTGGCACGGGCTCGGCTGGTCGACGGCGACTCCTCGACCGCGCTGGACGCCCTGCGCCAGGCCGCCTCCCGGCACCGCGACAACGAGGACGCGCGCGGCGAGGCCTGGACGGTCTACTACCTGGGCCAGGCCCTGGAGGAGACGGGCGACCTCGACCAGGCGGTCCGCGAACTGGAACGCTCCCGCACGATGTTCTCCCGTATGCGCGACGTCTACGGTCTGGCCTGCGCCCGCCACCACTCGGCCCGGGCGACCCGCGACCAGCGCGCCGCGCAGACGGGTTCGCTGCGCAACTCGGGGTTCGCCCGCCAGCTGCTGGTGGACGCCCGCGCCGACTTCCAGCGGATCGGCGTCGCGCACGGCGAGGCGTGGACGTGTCTGGAGCTGGTGGTCGTGGACGCGGGCAACGCACGCACCCAGCAGGCACTGGCCCTGTGTGACGAGGCCCTGAGCCTGTTCACCTCGTACGGCGACCGCCGCGGCGAGGACTGGGCCCGCTTCCTGCGCTGCACCCTGCTCCCGTACGCCGCCCCGGGCGGCGTGGAGATCGGCACGGCGGTCGCCCAGGAGGAACTGATCCAGCTGTCCCGGGCCGGACACCCGGCCCGCGACGAGAAACTCGACGACTACGTCCAGGCGTACCAGCTGCTCCTGGAGCGCGGCATCAACCTGGAGGCGGGCTGGCAGGCCTGGCAGCTCGGAATGGTGCCGGGAAGGCATGCGCGGGAGGTCATGGGGGTGGCGGTGGCCGCAGCACGGTAGCGGCCGCGGGGGGCCTTGAGGCGTGCCCGGAAGTGCGTGGCCGACAGTGCCTGCCCCGGGGTTTGCACCCGGGAGCACCCGCCGGCCCCTGCATCCGCCCCCACCTCCGCGTCCGCACCGCCCCCCGCTGCGTCCCCTCGCCGACCACAGCGACGACGGAAGCCGGCGGCGGGCGGTTCGCGGAGCGGGTCAGCCCTGCTTGGCCCCCGGTTCGGCCGGGGTGCCCTCGGGCTGTGTCTTCGCGTCCGAGGACTCCTTGAAGTCGACCTTGTTCATGTGGCGGCTCATCGACCTCATCAGGGCCCACACCGCCAGGGCCATCGCCGCGAAGACGATGAAGCCGAGGACGCCGGGGGTCACCTTGTCCTCGTCCACCTCCTTGGCGAGGGTGGCGAGATGCGTCATTGCCAGGCTTGCGCTTGCGCTCATGTCAAGCATTGTCGCGGATGCCCGCAAAGAGGTCGTCCTCGGGGAGGGAACTGTCGACGAGGGACTTCGCCAGCTCGTACTCCTCGGTCGGCCAGACCTCCTTCTGGATCTCCATCGGGACGCGGAACCAACCGCCGTCGGGATCGATCTGCGTGGCGTGCGCGATGAGGGCCTTGTCGCGGATCTCGAAGAACTCGGCGCACGGGACATGCGTGGTGAGCGTGCGATCGGAGCGCTGGATCTCCTTCCAGCGCTCCAGCCATTCCCCGTACGGCGACTCCATGCCGCGGTCGAGCAGCGCCTGGTGCAGCGCCTCCGTGCGGGGGCGGTTGAAGCCCTGGTTGTAGTAGAGCTTCTGCGACTGGTACGCCGGTCCGAACTCCGCCTCCGGGTACTTCTCGGTGTCCGCCGCGCCCTCGAACGCCACCATCGAGATCTTGTGGGTCATGATGTGGTCGGGGTGCGGGTAGCCGCCGTTCTCGTCGTAGGTGGTGATCACCTGCGGGCGGAACGAGCGGATCTTCCGCACCAGCTCCCCGGCCGCCACATCGACGTCCTCCAGGGCGAAACAGCCCTCCGGCAGGGGCGGCAGCGGGTCGCCCTCGGGCAGGCCGGAGTCGACGAAGCCGAGCCACTCCTGCTTGACGCCCAGGATCTCGCGCGCCTCGTCCATCTCCTTCTTGCGCACCTCGTGGATGTGCTCCTCGACGTAGGAGTCACCCTGCAGCTTCGGGTTGAGGATGGACCCGCGCTCCCCGCCCGTGCAGGTCACGACCAGCACGTCCACCCCCTCGGACACGTACTTCGCCATGGTGGCCGCGCCCTTGCTCGACTCGTCGTCGGGGTGGGCGTGCACGGCCATCAGTCGCAACTGGTCAGTCAAGACTCAATCCTCGTAAGTCGGCGCCCGGTGTGATCGGGTGCAGTTCGGTAGGTGCCGTCCCGCAGGAACGTCGTTCAGGGGTGGCAGTCGGGCGGCGGGCGGGAGGCTTCTATAGTGACCGAATCCGGGGGCCAATAATTCCGGGGGCCCGGCCTTGCCGAGAGGACGATCATGAGTACGGCGAGCACGCGACTGCCCGAGGGCCGTTACGGCCACTCCTCGGACGAGCGCGCCGACCACAAACTCAAGATCGCCGGAGCGGTTCTCGCGGCCCTGCTGCTCGCCCTCGTCGGCTACTTCGCGTACCACTATGTCGCCCAGAACAAGATCAGCGGCGAGGTGATCACCTTCGAGCCCGGCAAGGACTCGGTCCAGGTGCATCTGGAGGTCCGCAAGGACGCCGACGCGAGCGGCTACTGCACCGTGCGCTCCCAGGCGGAGGACGGCGCCGTGGTGGGCCGGGCCGACTTCCGCTTCGACGGGGACGCCACCCGCATCGACAAGGTGGTCACCCTGCGCACGACGTCTCCCGGCACCACCGCCGAGCTCCTGGGCTGTTACGCCGACTGACGTCCCGGCAATACACGCGCGATGACCTGCCCCGACGTGATTCTGATGGCTTATGTCCTCCCCCTCGCGCCCTTGAATTGTTAGGCTCGTGGTTTCGCCCTTCCATGAAGGAACATTCTTCTGGGTAGGGCGATGCTTTGTATTCCCAGTACCTACGAGGAGCACCTGTGACCCAGACCAGCGAGAACGTCACCTGGCTGACCCAGGAGGCGTACAACCAGCTCAGGGCCGAGCTGGAGCACCTGTCTGGTCCTGCGCGCACGGAGATCGCCGCCAAGATCGCGGCCGCGCGCGAGGAGGGCGACCTGCGCGAGAACGGCGGGTACCACGCGGCCAAGGAGGAGCAGGGCAAGCAGGAGCTCCGTGTGCGCCAGCTGACCCAGCTCCTGGAGAACGCCAAGGTCGGCGAGGCGCCGGCCTCAGCGGACGGTGCGGTGGCGCCCGGCATGGTCGTGACGATCGCGTTCGACGGCGACGAGGACGACACACTCACCTTCCTGCTCGCCTCGCGTGAGTACGCCAGCTCCGACATCGAGACCTACTCGCCGCAGTCCCCGCTGGGCTCCGGCGTGATCGGCCACAAGGTCGGCGAGGACGCGGACTACGAACTGCCGAACGGCAAGAAGTCCTCGGTGAAGATCCTCAAGGCCGAGCCGTACAGCGGCTGATCACGACCGCTTTGGCTGCGACCCACCCCCGGCGTCTCGCCGACGCCGGGGGCATCGTCATGCGGTCGCGGACCGGTACTTGCGGACGGCCAGGGTCCTGAACACGAGAATGATCAGGACCGAGTAGATCAGCGAGGCCCAGACCGGGTGCTGCATGGGCCAGGCGTCGGACTGCGACTGCCCCGGGTTGGCGAACAGGACACGGCAGGCCTGGACCGTGGCGCTGAAGGGGTTCCACTCGGCGATGTGGCGCAGCCAGGGCGTCATGTTGCCCGTGTCGACGAACGCGCTCGAGATGAACGTCACCGGGAAGAGCCAGATCAGTCCGCCGGACGTGGCCGCCTCGGGCGTCCGGACGGACAGGCCGATCAGGGCCCCGATCCAGGTGAAGGCATAGCCGAGCAGGAGCAGCAGACCGAAGGCGCCGAGCACCTTGCCGGCGTTGGTGTCGCCGAACGACCCCACCCGCCAGCCGACCAGGAGGGCGACCACGGCGAGGACCAGGAGCGTCAGCGCCGTCTGCACCAGGTCCGCGAGGGTACGCCCCGTCAGCACCGCACCACGCGCCATGGGCAGCGAGCGGAAGCGGTCGATGAGGCCCTTGTGCATGTCGTCGGCGATTCCGGCGCCCGCGCCCGCGGTGGCGAAGGTGACGGTCTGCGCGAAGATGCCCGCCATCAGGAAGTTCTTGTAGTCGTCGGGACTGGTGCTGCCGCCGACCTGCATGGAGCCGCCGAACACGTAGCTGAACAGCACGACGAACATGATCGGCTGGATGAGTCCGAAGATCACCATCTCCGGGATCCGGGACATCCGGATCAGGTTGCGCTTGGCCACGACCAGGGAGTCGCGCACCGACTGGCCGAGGGGGTTCGAGGGTGCCGCGACCCGCGCGGCATCGGTCACGGCGCTCACTCGGAGGCCTCCTTCTGCTGCTTGGTGTCCGCCGCCGCGCCGTTCTCCTGGGGCCTGGCCTCGGCCACATGGCCGGTCAGGGACAGGAAGACGTCGTCCAGGGTGGGGCGGCGCAGGCCGATGTCGTCTATCTCGATGCCGCGGACGTCGAGTTCCCGGATGACCTCGGCGAGGAGCTTCGCACCGCCGGAGACCGGCACGGTGATCCTGCGGATGTGGTCCTCGACGGTGGTGTCGCCCTTGCCGAAGCCGGCCAGCACCTCCCGGGCGGTCGCGATGTGTTCGCGCTCGTGCACCACGACCTCGACGCGCTCGCCCCCGGTGCGGGCCTTGAGCTGGTCCGAGGTGCCGCGCGCGATGACATGGCCGTGGTCGACCACGGCGATGTCGTGCGCGAGGTGGTCGGCCTCTTCGAGGTACTGGGTGGTCAGCAGCAGCGTCGTACCGCCGGAGACCAGCTGTTTGATGACCTCCCACAGCTGCTGGCGGTTGCGCGGGTCGAGACCGGTCGTCGGTTCGTCCATGAACATCACGGGCGGCGAGACGACGAGGGCGGCGGCCAGGTCGAGCCGGCGGCGCATACCGCCGGAGTAGGTCTTCGCCGGCCGGTCGGCGGCGTCCGCGAGGTGGAACTGGTCGAGCAGCTCACCGGCCCGGACCTTCGCGGCCTTGGCCTTCATCTGGTAGAGCTGGCCGACCATCTGCAGGTTCTCGCGGCCGGTCAGGTATTCGTCGACCGCGGCGAACTGGCCGGACAGGCCGATCGAGCGCCGTACCTCGTTGGGCTGCTTGAGCACGTCGAGGCCGGCGACGACGGCCTTTCCGCTGTCGGGGCGCAGCAGGGTCGTCAGGCAGCGGACCGCGGTCGTCTTGCCCGCGCCGTTCGGTCCGAGCAGGCCGAGGACCGTGCCCTCGGGGACATCGAGGTCGACGCCGTCCAGAGCCTTTACGTCACCGAAGGTCTTGACCAGACCCTCGGCATAGATGGCGCCTGGCATATGAGTCTCCACGTCTTCGGGAATTCTTGGGAAAGCCTGAATTCATGCCTTTTGTTCCGCCCAACGGGCGAGTCAGCGGTACCACGACACACACCATAACGCGATGTATCGCGTCTCTCAATAAGATTGCCCGATCGAGTGACAAAGGAGCCCTGAGCTGGGCGTTCTTCCGCGCGGAGCCCTCAGCCGATGACCGTGTAGCCCGCGTCGCGGAGGGCCCGGCCGACTTCCACGCAGTGCGCCGGCCCCTTCGTCTCCAGGTGCAGCTCGACCTCCGCCTCCGTGAGCCCGAGCCGTGGGTCGGTCCGTACGTGGCTCACATCGAGGACATTAGCGTCCACCACTGACAACACACCCAGAAGTGTCGCGAGGGCGCCCGGCCGGTCCGTCAGCCTGAGGCGTACGGCCAGGTAGCGGCCCTGCGCGGACATGCCGTGCCGCAGGATGCGCTGCAGCAGCAGCGGGTCGACGTTGCCGCCGGACAGCAGCGCCACCACCGGTCCCTCGAAGGAACCGGGGTCGCTCAGCAGGGCCGCGACCGGGCTCGCGCCAGCCGGCTCGACCACCACCTTGGCCCGTTCCAGGCACAGCAGCAGCGCGGCGGACAGCTCGTCCTCCGTCACTGTGCGGACCTCGTCGACCAGCTCGCCGATGATGCCGAACGGCACGTCGCCCGGCCGTCCGACCTTCATTCCGTCGGCCATCGTCGCGGGGTTCTCGATCGAGACCGGACGCCCGGCCGCCAGCGAGGGCGGGTACGCGGCGGCGCCCGCCGCCTGCACGCCCACGATCCGCACGTCCGGCCTGAGTGCCTTCACCGCGATCGCGACACCGGCCGCGAGACCACCGCCGCCGATGCCGAGGACGATCGTGCGCACGTCCGGGCACTGCTCCAGGATCTCCAGGCCGACCGTGCCCTGACCGGCGATGATGTCGGGATGGTCGAAGGGGTGGATGAACACCGCGCCCGTCTCGTGCGCGTACTCCTGCGCGGCGGCCAGCGTCTCGTCGACCACCTGGCCGTGCAGGCGCACCTCCGCGCCGTACTCCTTCGTGGCACTGATCTTCGGCAGCGGGGCACCCTTCGGCATGAACACCGTGGAATGCACCCCGAGCAGCGACGACGCGAGGGCCACGCCCTGGGCGTGGTTGCCCGCGCTGGCGGCGACCACACCGGCCGCCCGCTCCTCCGGCAGCAGCCCGGCGATACGGACGTAGGCGCCGCGCAGCTTGAAGGAGCCGGTCCGCTGGAGGTTCTCGCACTTGAAGTGGACCGGCGCCCCCACCAGCTGGGTCAGGTGCCGGCTGCCCTCCATGGCGGTCACCCGCGACACGCCCGAGAGCATCTTCTGGGCTCCGCGCACGTCATCGAGCGTGACCGGCGACACGGACTGGGCCTCGCGGTAGTTCATGACTCAAGTCTCGCAGTTCACACACGCGGGGAGCCGCTGTGACCAACCTCCGAGATCGGATTCCTCAGCGTCGGTACGGCCCGCCTCCGGGCCGCGTACCCTGTCCCCCAACCCAGCACCCCTTTTCATGAAGTGAGCCTCCGGCCATGCCCACAACACCTGAAATGTCGATGGACATGACGACCCTCGGTGACACCGGTCTCCTCGACACGTTGCAGCACGAGGTGGCGGTGTTCGCCCGCCGTGCCGAACAGACCCGGCTCGGTGGGGTGGGGCAGGTGCGCAACTCCATGGACCGTGCCGCGTACCTGCTGCTCAACCGGCTCGACAAGGAAGGCCCGATGGGCGTCAAGGCGCTCGCCGCCAGCATGGGGATCGACTCGTCGACGGTCACCCGGCAGGTGGCACCGCTCGTCGACACCGGGCTCGTCAAGCGGACCTCGCACCCCGAGGACGGGCGGGCGGTGGTGCTCCAGTTGTCGCCCCGAGGACAGTCGCGTCTTGAGGAAGTGCGCTCGTCGAGGCGTCAGTTGATGGCCGAGCTGACACACGACTGGGCGCCGGAGGAGCGCGAGGCGTTCTGCACGCTCCTGACGCGCTTCAACAGCGCGCTGTCGTCCCGGATGTCGGCCCAGGGCCTGCCGGGGGCGGAGCCGCCGTCGGCCTCCTGAACGGCCCTCACGCGCGCGTGAGGCGCGTCCCGGGCTCGAGTCCCGGCTCCTGCGTCGACTCCGTTCACCGATTCGTTCCCGTGCTTCGGTCGTGCTCGGCACTGCGCGGCTCTTGACCGACGGGCCGCGCCTGGCCTCAGATGAGAACGGGACCCCAGTCGTACGCGGTCGCATGGTCCGCACGCGGCCCACGGATGTCCGTACGCGACCGAGGCCCGGTCTTTTTCAGGAGCTCCCTCAGGCGGGAGGCACGGTGCGAGAACGGCATGCGGCGCAGGACACCCGCCGGGCCCGGGAGTTCGAGGCGTTCGTCGCGGGCGCGGCCGGGCGGCTGCTGCACGCCGCCACCCTCCTCACGGCAGAGGATCCGCGCGACAACCCACACGCGCGGCGCCTGTTGACGTCGGCCCTCGCCCACACGTACGCGTGCTGGGACCAGTCGCGCGGCGACGATCCCTACGACCGCGCGCGCCAGTACCTGGCCACCCGGTTCGCCCGCGGGGCCTGGCACCAGTACGGCGCCCTGGGCCGACCCCGCCCGCCCCGTCCCGGCCCACTGGCCCGGCTCAGCCCGCAGGAACGTCTGATCCTGGTCCTGCGTCTGTACGAGGGGGTCGCCGAGGAACAGGCGGCGGCGCTGCTCGGGCTCTCCCAGGAGCGCGTCCGCGCGATCTGCGACCGCGCGAGCACGACCCTCCTGCATCCGCCCCGGGGCCCGGCCGCCGCGGTGATCGGCGCGAAGGTGGTCTCGTCGTGACCCCGGGCCCTCGGAGCGAAGCCGGCGCCCTCCCGAAGAGGGTGTGTCTCCAGGTCCCCCAGGCTCCGAAGCGGTCACACCTGCCCGGCACGGCGCGACACGGCGGCTGGAGGCCGACATGAACCAGACGATGCGGGAGACCGCCGTACGGCAGATCCTGGAGGGTCCGGCGGCACCGGTGCCACCGGAGCTGTACGCGGACGTAATGCGGCGCGGTGGCCGGATGCTGCGCCGAAGGAGGACCGCCCGCCATCTGCTGTGGCTGATCCTGCTCGCCGTGACCGTGGCCTTCGTCGTGTGGGCGCTCACGGTCCAGCCCTGGGTGGAGCCGCCCTCCGAGACGACCCCACCGCTCACGGACTGGTGAGCACCGCGACGCCTGGCTCCTGACGTCTGGTTGCCAGGCGTCAGATGCTCTAGCCGAGCGCCTGACGCAGGTCCTCCAGAAGGTCCTCGACGTTCTCGATGCCCACGGACAGACGTACGAGATCAGCGGGCACCTCCAGGGCGGAGCCGACCACGGAGGCGTGCGTCATACGTCCGGGGTGCTCGATCAGCGACTCGACGCCGCCCAGGGACTCACCGAGCGTGAACACCTTGGCGCGGTTGCAGACCTCGACGGCCGCCTCCTCGCCGCCCTCGACCTGGAAGGAGACCATGCCGCCGAACGCCCGCATCTGCTTGGCGGCGACCTCGTGGCCGGGATGGTCCGGAAGGCCCGGGTAGAGGACCTTCGACACGCGCGCGTGCCGGGTCAGCATGTCGGCGACCTTCGTGGCGTTCTCGCTGTGCCGGTCCATCCGTACCGACAGCGTCTTCGTGCCGCGCAGCACCAGCCAGGAGTCGAAGGGCCCGGCGACCGCGCCCATCGCGTTCTGGTGATACGCCAACTCCTCCCCCAGGTCCGGGTCGCTGACGATCAGGGCGCCGCCGACGACGTCCGAGTGGCCACCCATGTACTTGGTCAGGGAGTGCACGACGACGTCCGCGCCGAGCGCCAGCGGCTGCTGCAGGTACGGCGTCGCGAAGGTGTTGTCGACGACGAGCCGGGCGCCCGCGTCATGGGCGACCTGGGCGACGGCGGCGATGTCGGTGATGCCGAGCAGCGGGTTGGAGGGGGTCTCCACCCACACGGCCTTGGTCTTCGGGGTGATGGCGGCCCGTACGGCGGCGGGATCGGCGGAGTCGGCGACCGACCACTCCACGCCCCACCGGGAGACGACCTTCGCGAACAGACGGAACGTGCCGCCGTACGCGTCGTTCGGGATGACCACGTGGTCGCCGGGGCTGAGCAGCGTACGCAGCAGGCAGTCCTCGGCCGCCAGCCCGGATGCGAACGCGAGGCCTCGGCGCCCGCCCTCCAGGGCGGCGAGGTTCTCCTCGAGTGCGGTGCGCGTCGGGTTGGCGCTGCGGCTGTACTCATAGCCGCCGCGCAGACCGCCGACGCCGTCCTGCTTGTACGTCGAGACCTGGTAGATCGGCGGGACGACCGCGCCGGTGAGGGGATCCGCGGTGTTGCCCGCGTGGATCGCGAGGGTCTCGAAATGCTGACTGGGGTGCCTGTCGCTCATGGGCACCGAGGGTAGTGCGCCGACGGGGCCGATGACGGACGGCGAGACCGCGAAGCCCGTCGCCGCGGTCGGCCGCGGTGGGCCGGCGGAGGTTTTCCACAGGCCGCGGACCGGGTTGGCCAATTGTCCGAGGCTTCTGGAGCCGTTCTTAAAGACGAGCCCCTGCCGGGACCGTACTGCGAGATCCCCGGCCGCCAGCGAACCCAGGAACATCCCCACCTCGCCCAGTACCGCAGCGTCCGACTCACTCACCCGCAGCCGGTCCCGCACCGCCACACCGGCCGGACCGGGCACCACGAACGGCGCCGTCAACTCCCGCAGCCCACCCACCCGTTCACCCCCGACCGCGATGCGAAGACCCCGTCACCGCAGTCAACGACCACCACCCACAAAGGTCACCCATTCGACCCAAGAACTCCCGTTCCCCACAGAGAGGCGAACTCAGAACACCCCTTGGCAGCAGAGAACACCCCCAGCGCACCGCGGACGACCGGACCCACACCATCCGGCCACGGCACTCACCCACACCCACCCGAACCCACTCCCGCTCACTACGCCGCCAACAGCTTCGTACCCTTGAGACATGGAAATTCTTTGGGTCCTGATGGCGCTGGTCCTGTTCGGCTTCGTGCTGCTGCCCTACCTGCGGCGCCGGCGCGGCATGATCGAGCAGGTCCACCCCGGCCACCCGGACGCCGCGGACCCCGCGAACTACGGATTCGCGCAGCAGGAGGAGCTCGACATCCGGATGCCCGGCCCCGACCAAGACCTGGTGGACGTCCTGGACGTGGTGCAGCGCAGCCAGGACCACCCTGCGGCCGCCCAGCTCCTGGCCGGCACAGAGACGGAGGGCGAGCTGCGCTGGCAGCGTGTGCAGGCCTTCGCCGGCGCCGCGTCCCTGGAGCTGCGGCAGCGGCCCGGCGGGGTCAGCGAGACACCGGGCGGGCAGTGGCTGCGGGTGTGGCGGACGCAGGCGCCCAAGGACCCGGGCGGCGCGGCGGTGCACGCGGAGTTCCTGGTCCAGCAGGCGTGGCGGACGTCGACACCCGGCACGGACGAGTTCCGGATCATCATGGAGGAGGCCAGGTCCGCGTGCGGCGACGCGGCACTGCTGGCTCCCGGCGACCCGATCCCGTACATCATCGAGCTGTCCGTGGCCCGCGGACTGGCCTATCCCCAGGCCGAGTTCGAGCAGCTGTGGCTGAAGATCCTGGACCGCGCGCCGAACCACATGGGGGCGCATCTCGCCGCCCTGCACTACTGGTGCGAGAAGTGGCACGGCTCGCGCGAGCAGGCGTACGCCTTCGCCGAAGCGGCGGCCGCCCGCGCTCCCCGGGGCTCGTTGCTGGCCGCCATGCCGCTCTTCGCGGTCTTCGAGCACCTGCCCGAGGTGAACCTGGTCAGCGGCTTCTACCGGAGCGAGGTCGTCACGAAGGCGGTCCACGGAGCGCTGCACGCCGTGCACTCATCCCGCCCCGACGACCCGATGCTGGCGCACGTCCGCCACCTGCTGGTCTTCTTCCTGGTCCGCTCCGAGCGCTGGGCCGAGGCGATGAGCCAGCTCATCCACATCGACGGCCACGTCGGCGCCCTTCCCTGGACCCTGTCCGCCGACCCGGCCGCGGAGTTCGCGGTCTACCGGGCCCTGGCGGTCGCGGGCTACGAGGCGAACGGCGGCAGCCCGGCGACACTGCCGAACTGACGCGTCCGCGGCTTCCCTCCCCCGGCTTTCCCGGCGCGCGGGAGGGCCCGCTGCGTACGCCGCCACCAGGCAGGTCTTGCCTCGTTCACGAGGGATCGGTCGGTGACCGGCCACACGCCAGGCCGTCCGCGTGGTCTACGACCGGGCGACCGGCCGGCCCACCCTTCCGGCGGGCCGTGTCGCGGTCAGTCCTGCGCGCGGGCGGGCAGCCGCCATCCCGGGCGCGGGAAGTGGCAGGTGTAGCCGTCCGGGTAACGCAGCAGGTAGTCCTGATGCTCGGGCTCGGCCTCCCAGAAGGGGCCGACCGGCTCCACCTCGGTGACGACCTTGCCCGGCCACAGCCCGGAGGCGTCCACATCCGCGATCGTGTCCTCGGCGATCCGCTTCTGCTCGTCATCCACGTAGTAGATCGCCGAGCGGTAGCTGAGGCCGATGTCGTTGCCCTGGCGGTTCCTGGTGCTCGGGTCGTGGATCTGGAAGAAGAACTCCAGGATCGCGCGGAAGTCGGTCTTCGTGGGGTCGAAGAGGATCTCGATGGCCTCAGCGTGCGTGCCATGGTTCCGGTACGTCGCGTTCGGCACGTCACCCCCGGTGTATCCGACCCGGGTCGCCGTCACGCCCGGGAGTCGGCGGATCAGGTCCTCCATCCCCCAGAAGCATCCGCCCGCCAGCACGGCCCTCTGCGTCTGCGCAGCCATTGCGGCCCTCCAATATCTGTCAGCTGAGTCACTCGGGCTACTCGGCTCGCACACCACCGGCATCCCCTGCCCATTGTCCTCAACGCGAGAGGGAGGCAGGCGATTCCGTGCGCCTCCAACCGGCCCCACGGCCACCGGTCGCCGGCCGCCGGCCGCCAGCCGAAATTCGGTGGCCGCCGACACCGGCCGACCCCACGCTGTACGCCATGGAAGAACCGCAACGCCGGATCCGTGCGACCTACACGGAGTCCACGATTACCGTCTACCAGGCGTACGCCCCGGAAATCGGCCTGCCCGCCGTCCGCGAGGGCCGCTTCCCCGCCGTGTGGAAGCGGGAACGGATGACCTGGATCAAACCGTCGTTCCTGTGGATGATGTACCGCTGCGGCTGGGGTGCGAAGGCCGGGCAGGAGACCGTCCTCGCTGTCGAGATCAGCCGTGACGGCTTCGAGTGGGCGCTACGCCACGCCTGTCTGTCGAGCTACGTCCGCGGGGTACACGCCGACCAGGCCGCCTGGCAGCGTCAGTTGAAGCGTGCGCCCGCTCGTGTGCAGTGGGACCCCGAGCGGGACCTGCGCCTCCAGCCCCTGCCGCACCGGTCATTGCAACTCGGCCTCTCCGGCGAGGCCGTGCGGCGCTACGCGGACGAGTGGACGGTCGCCATCCGCGACGTGACCCCCCTCGCCCACGAGATCCATGCTCTCGTCAGCGACGGTGACCTGGACTCCGCCGCCCGACTGCTGCCCCCGCAACGCCCTTATCCCGTGGGAGACGAGCTTCTCGCGCACCTCCGGGGATGACGGACTGATTCGCCCGGCAGCCGACCGCGGCCGATGGGTCGCACGGCAGCACAGGCTCGCCGGGACCGGGGTGTCCTGGCCGATCGGAGTGGCAAGGCCGACGGATCAGCACCGGGTTACCTGACGGCGAAGTCGGCCGCCTCGGTGTCCAGGGTCGTGGTGCCGTCCTTCCCGGTGGCCAGGACAGCGACGTGCCAGACACCGTGCGGGGACGACTCGGCGTCGGAACGGGTGACCTTGGCGGTGTAGGTGCAGCGCACGATGTCATCACCCGAGGGCTCGCAGACGGCCGGCTCCGCGCCCGCCATGTCCTTGGCGGTCAGCTCCTTCTTGGCGAAGGACGAGTTCTCCGGCCATGCCAGCACCTTCACGTTCTTGACACCCGACGACGCCGTGACGTCGGTGACGAAGGTCAACGAGCCGTCGCGGTCGCCGCTGGGAACGCTGTAGCGGGCAGTGCTGTCCGACAGGGCCGGAGGCTGCTCCCCGGCGTGGGCGAGAGCGAAGGCGCCGGCGCCACCGAGGACGACGACACCGGCCGCACCGAACAGGACGGACAGAGCGATACGTCGGGACATGAGGTTCTCCGCAACTTCTCAGCTGGATCGGGCCGGCGCTCCTCGCCTTGCGCCGCTGCACCGATACTCGCCGGGCACGGGCCTGCCGGGCATGAGCCCAACTACTCACCTCAGCCTGAGTAAGCCCACTCGATCGCACCCAGTCGTCCCCTCCACACCACCTCGAGTCCAGATGGGCTCCAGGACCGTGCGATCCATCTGTGAGCGGCGATGCGGGTGTGACTTGAGTACCCATAGGGTGCATCCGTGACTGCCCCTTTGAGTTCGACGAGAACCCGCGGCGCGCTCCGTACCTCGGCGCGTGTCTCCGCGGAGTTGCTGCTCATATTCCTGATGCTCGCGGTGAGTTTGTGGCTCCTGGGCCGGATGTGGTCGGTCGTCTGGCCGCTCGTGGTCGGCCTGCTTCTGACCACACTGACCTGGCCACCGACCCGTTTCCTGCGTCGTCGCGGGTGGAAGCCCGCCCTGGCCGCATCGGTCGTGACGGTGCTGTTCCTCCTGGTCGCCGTGGGCACCGTGGCTCTGATCGCGGTACCGGTGGCATCCCAGTCCGGCCAGCTGACCGACGGGGTGGTCGACGGCATCCAGAAGTTGCGCGAATGGGCCGCCGGGCCGCCGTTGAACATCGGTGACGCCCAGATCAACAAGGCCTTCGACACCGCGGTCTCCCGCGCGCAGGACGGTCTGGGCAGCATGGTCGGCGCGGTCGTCACCGGAGTGAGCACCGTGGTGAACGGCTTGGTCACCGCCGTCCTGGCCCTCTTCCTGATGTTCTTCTTCCTCAAGGACGGCCCGCGGTTCCTGCCGTGGCTCGCCCACCAGCTGCCCGGTCGGCTCGCCACCGACGTCCCGGCCGTGGCCTCGCGTGGCTGGGACACCCTGGGAGCGTTCGTGCGTTCCCAGGCGGCCGTCGGTCTGCTCGACGCCGTCCTGATCGGCCTGGGCCTGTGGGTTCTGGGGGTACCGCTGGTGCTCCCGCTGGCGGTGCTGACCTTCGTCTCCGCGTTCGTGCCGATCATTGGCGCGCTGTTCGCCGGTTTCGTCGCGGTTCTTATCGCGCTGGTCTCCAACGGCCTGACGGACGCGCTGATCGTGCTGGCCATCATCGTCGTGGTGCAGCAGCTCGAGGGCAACGTGTTCCAGCCCATGATCCAAAGTCGGGGGCTCGGCCTCCATGCGGCAGTGGTCCTGCTGGCGGTGACGTTGGGCGGCAGTCTGGCCGGCATCGTGGGCAGCCTGCTCGCCGTACCGATCGCCGCGCTGATCGCGGTGGTCTGGAACTATGTGCGCGATCAGCTCCGCGAACCGTCACCGGATCCGGGAACCGATGAGTCGGACGCCGGCGCCGCTGTGCCGTCCTAAGGCTGCGTAGGTGCGGCTTCAAGCATGTCGGCCTCGTTCGGAAACAACAGCGGCCGCCTCCTCTCCGCCCTACGATCGCCCACATGGTGATTCGTCGAACATTACGCATGATTGTCGTGCTCGCTGTGGCCCTGGCCGGAGCGATCGGGGGTGGTGTGGGGACGGCGCAGGCCGAGGGGAGCCGGTCCTCGTACGATCGGCAGTTGTTGTTCTACAACCACTCCTACGGAGTCCTCGACCGGGAGACCGCCGACGCCATCGAACACTCCGACTACCTGCGGGACTTCGCCAGCTTCCAGGTCCGTACCACGACCGGTACCGGCGGACAGACCTGGACCGGCCGCTATCTGACGGGCCGCGAGACCTACCTGGAACTGTTCGGAGTCGGTGACCTGGCCGGCCAGGACGGCACCCTCGGCTCCGCCGGGCTCGGCCTCTCGACCGAGCGGGCAGGAGACCTGGCGACGGTGACCGAGCGACTGAAGGACGAGGGGGTCGCCGACCCCGTCGAGTTCCTCCAGACCCGGGACTTCGGTGACGGTGTGCCCGTGCCGTGGTTCGACGCCATCCTCACCACCACCGAGTACGACGCGTTCGGAGCCTGGGCGATGGAGTACCGGCCGGAGTACTTCGCCGATCCCCGCGGCAACACCGAGCCGCCGAGTTATCCCGGTGACGTCGGCCGGGAGCGCTACCACTCTGACGACTACCGCAACCACCTGATGCGTGACGTGACCTTTGTACGTCTCGCGGTCACCGAGGGCGACCTCGCCGACACCGTGCCGCTGCTGCGGGCCGGCGGATTCGCTGTCCGGACCGTGACGGGCGGTGGCGTCGTCGCGGAGCGTGGCGGCACCACGATTCGGCTCGACTCCGTCCCCCGCGAACAAGCGGGGTTGCAGCGGGTCGAGATGTCACTCAACCGGCCCGTGAAGGACCGGCATGTGGAGCGGATCGGTCACTCGACCCTCGCCGTCGGCCCCGGCAGCCATGCCGTGTGGAGGTTCGCCGACAACGGCACCCGGTAGAAGCGGGTAGTGGGCGCAGGGCCGTGTGTCCGAGCCGGCGGACGCCGTTCGGATCACCCGAGGCGGCCCTTCAGGTGATTGCCGGACGCCTCATGGGCCGGGCAGCCGACGTAGGGGTACGAGGTCTCAGCAGAGAACGAACCCAGAACGCCGTGAGGAGCTTGGTGATGTACGCAGCAGTCCGGCGGTACGAAGGGGTGACCGACCCGGCCGAGGCGGCACGTCTCGTGAACGAGGGGTTCGTGCCGCTCATGCGCCAGGTCCCCGGCTTCGTGGCCTACTACTGGATCGATGCCGGGAACGGAGTGATGGTCTCGACCAGCGTCTTCCAGGACCAGGCCGGTGTCGAAGAATCGATCTTGCGGGCTGCGGACTTCGTGCGGGACAACCTCGCGTCACTGCTCCCCAACCCTCCTCAGGTCATGGCCGGCGAGGTGGCGGTTTCCGCATGACAGCGTGCGGACCAGCCACATGAGATGACCTCCAAGGGGGCCCCGCCCTGCCCGCCCACAGCAGGGCGGGGCCCCTTGAGGTCGTGCAGGGCCCCGCCGTTGCTGCCTACGGCATCACTTGGTGGGCTTGTAGAAGGTGTAGGTGGCGGAGTACGGGACGCTGATCTGGTCGGTGCCGGTGCAGGCGGCGGCGGGGGCGACGCCGCCGTGGGTGTTGAGGCGCTGGATGTAGGAGACGTCGGCGAAGACCCCGGTGCCACGAGTGGCGGTGGACTGCAGGAGTAGCTCGGGGATGGTGCCGGTCTTGGGGGAGTTGGCGATGGCGGCCGCGTTGACGGCGCTGCCGTCCACCGTGGACACCCAGACGGGGCCGCGGGAGTGGAGGGCGACAGGGCGGTGCGAGCGGTCGTTTCTGGCCCACAGGGTGGCGGCGGGCTCCAGCAGCTTCCAGGCGCCGTCGGTGCAGGTGTAGGTCTGGACTCCTTCGGCGGAGAAGACGCCGGTGAGGCGATTGCCGTCGGGGACCTTGAGCGCGGCGGGAGCCTTGATGCCGGCGTGGGCGGGCTGCGAGGTTGCGGCCTGGCCCACCGGCGCGCTCAAGAGCGTGCCGGCGGTCACGGCGGCGAGAGCTGTGGTGGTGAGGACGAGACGCTTGGCGAGCTTCATCGGGTTTTTCTCCAGAGCGTTTTCTGAATGAGGTCGCGGGTGCGATCGCGGACGCCGTGTGTGTCACGGTGCCGGAGCAGCATGGTCTGCCGAGCGTGCGGGGCGCACTTGATGATCACGGGCACGCGATCCTGCGCGGGTGTGCACACGGCTGCGCCCCGTTCTTCAGCCGTGACGGACCGGGCGGCAGCCACGGCGCCCTCGTGGAAATCGCCGTGGGTCGTTTCCGCCGTGCCGGGATCGTCGACGGGATGACAGCCCCGGCCGCCGAGTCGAGCGCGCGGCGCGATGACGCCGAGGCCCTGAGGGCCGACCGGGGTTTCCCGGTGGGGATCATCCCGTTTCATGAGTAGGGAGTATCGCTGTACGGGTTTCGGCTCGACGAGGGACTAGGGGGCATGCGGACGGGCACGCTACCGCGTCCTCGGGGCGTTCGACGGCCGTCGAGGCGGCTGGGTCGGGCGGACCACCGAAGCCGGAGGGCTCGGCGGGGCGGCAGGGCGGTCCGGTGAACGCGCTTTGCCCTCTTGGCGGTTCACCTTCCTCGCGCGCCCGCGCCCGGCGGTCGCACCATGAAGATGTCCACCGGGTCCTCGACTTCCACGGCGAACCCGTGGCGCTCGTACAGTCGTTGGGCTGCGCTGCCCTGCAAGACGTTCAGACGGACGAGCAGGCCGTCGGCGTCGGTCCGGTCCAGCAGGGTTCGCAGGACGGCCGAACCGAGTCCTCGGCCCTGGACGTCGGGGGCGAGATAGAAGTGCTCCAGCCAGTGCCCGTCCTTCGCCGGCCGCAAGGCGACGCAGCCCGCCAGGACACCATCTGCCAGGACGACAGAGGTGTGCCGCGGGGAGAAGGCGTCCCGCAGCCGCTGCCGGACCCGGTGCTCGTCGAACCGGCCCAGCCGCTCCAGGTCCGGGCGCATCACGACGGCCCGCAGCTCCACGATCGCCTCGAGATCCGCCGATTCCGCTGGGCGCATGGCCCATTCCATGGGCCGGTCCGGCGTGCAGCGGAGCACCACTTGCCCCACCGGTATCTCGTTCGCCTTCACCCTCGCGTTCACGGCTGGATTATGACAGCGGCCGCAGTGCGGACCGTGCGTGTGCCGGCGGGTCAACCACCGCTCCCGTAAGGCCGCGTGAGTATCTCCAGGTTGTGGCCGTTCGGGTCGTCGAAGTACGTGCCTCGGCCGCCGTCGTTGTGGTTGATCTCGCCGGCCCGGTGATGGAACGGATCCGCCCAGTGCGTCAGGCCGGCCTGCTGGACGCGGTCGAGGATGGTGTCGAAGTCGGGTTCGGAGACCAGGAACGCGTAGTGCTGCGGGGTGATCGGGTCGGGCGTGTCCACGTAGTCGAGGGTCACGCCGTTCGGGATCTGGACCGGGATGAAGGGACCGTACTGGGGGCTCACGTCCAGGCCCAGGATGTCGGCGAGGAACCGGGCCGAGGCGTGCTTGTCGTGCGCGGCGACGATGGTGTGGTTGAGCTGAACTGTCATCGTGCGGACCTCCTCCATGCCGACCATACTCCCGGACCGGTTAAGGTAAGCCTTGCCTTAGCAAACCGGAGTAGCGGAGTAGTCGTGCGTGCAGCAGCTGTGGGGGCCGTCCTGGCCGCGTCCGCCGTCGGAGGGCTGCTCGTCGGCTGCTCGTCCTCGGGCGGTGGTGACGCGGGCGCCAAGGAGGCGGCCGGCGGGCGCAACCCGGTGATGGGCGCCTCGGCGGGGGCCACGGAGGGACCGTCGGCCGCGCCGAGCACGCTCGCCGACGGCATGGGCTCGGACAAGGACACGGACGGGGCCTTCCCCCGCACCGTCAGCCACTTCAAGGGCACGACGACGCTGAAGTCCGAGCCGAAGAAGATCGCCGTTCTCAGTACCGGGCAGCTCGACGACCTGCTGGCTCTGGGCATCGTGCCGACGGCCACCACCCGCGCCGACAACGCCGGGCTCGTGCCGGACTACCTCGCGGACGCCTTCCCCGAGGACAAGGCACGACTCGCCACGATGACCGACGCCGGCACCCGGCAGGCGCCCAATCTGGAGTCGCTCGCCGCCGCCCGGCCCGACCTGATCCTGGCCAACGACTCGCTCGGCGAGCTCTACCCCAAGCTCTCGAAGATCGCGCCGACCGTGATCACCGCGGGCAACGGCATCAACTGGAAGCGCGACCTGCTGCTCGTCGGCGACGCGGTCGGCAAGGGTGAGGCCGCCCACAGCGTGCTCGACGAGATCGTGGGGGACGCCGAGAAGAAGGGGAAGGCCGTCGAAGGCGACCCCGCCGTGTCCATGGTGCGGTTCACGCCCGACCGTACCCGCATGTTCGGCGTCTCCTCCTTCACCGGGTCCCTCGCCGTCGACATGGGGCTCCAGCGGCCCAAGTCGCAGCAGTTCAACGCCATTTCGGAGGACATCGGCGCGGAGAGCATCGACACCGCCGACGGTGACTGGATCTTCTACTCCGTCCAGGGCGACGCGGACGGCACCGACGCCGCTGGGGGTGCCCCCTCTGGGGGAGTCGTCGCCGGGCCGCTGTGGAAGTCGATGAAGGCCGTGCGGGCCGGGCACGCGGTGAAGGTCGACGACGACCCCTGGTACCTCAACGCCGGGCCGACCGCCGCGCGCCTGGTGATCCGACAGCTCGCCGAGCACCTCGGCACGTGAGCCCGAGACACCTCGCCTGGCCGGCGGCCGTCCTCGCGGTGGCCGTCGTCGGTCTGCTCAGCCTCGCGGTCGGCACCCGCGCGGTGCCGCTGTCCGCCGTCCTCGACGCCCTGCTGCACGGCGGGGGCTCCCCGGACGCTCTCGTCGTACGGTCGCTGCGGGTGCCGCGTACCGAGATCGGGCTGACCGCGGGGGCCGCGCTCGGGCTGGCGGGGGCGGCTCTGCAGGCCGTCACCCGCAATCCGCTCGCCGACCCGGGCATCCTGGGGCTGAGCCAGGGGGCCGCGGCAGGGGTCGTCCTCGCCATCGGCCTCGGGGCGGCGAACGGCTTCGGCGGGTACGTCTGGTACGCCTTCGCCGGGGCGGTGGCCGCCGCGTGTCTGGTGTACGGGGTCGCGGCGCGCGGACGGGGCGGGGCGTCGCCGGTGAAGCTGGCGCTGGCGGGGACGGCGTTGTCCGCGATGACCGCGGGTGCCACGACCGTCGTCCTGACCTCCAGCTCGGCCACGCTGGACCAGTTCCGGTTCTGGCAGGTGGGGGCGCTCAGCGGGCGGGACGCCGACACGGTCGTCAGGATGCTGCCATTTCTGGCGGCGGGGGTGCTGCTGGTCCTGGCGTGCGCGCGGGGGCTGGACGCGTTGGCGCTGGGGGACGACACCGCGCGGGCACTGGGGCATCGGGTGCGGTGGGTACGGGGTACGGCGGCCCTCGGCGCGACCCTGCTGACGGCCGCCGCGGTCGCCGCGGCCGGGCCGATCGCCTTCGTGGGGCTCGCGGTCCCGCATCTGGCCAGGCGCCTGGTCTCCGGGTCCGGCTCCGGGTCCGGCTCCGGCGGGCATCGCGCGGTGCTGCCGCTGTCCGCGCTGCTCGGTGCGGCGCTGCTGGTGGGCGCGGATGTGGCGGGACGTGTCGTGAGGGCTCCCGCGGAGGTGCCGGCCGGAGTGATGACGGCGCTGGTGGGGGTGCCGGTGCTGGTCGCGCTGGTACGGCGGCGGGGGGCCCCGGCGTGACCGGCACCGGCACCGGCACCGAGAAAGGGAGCCGCGGCGTGCCCGATACGAGGACGATCGACACGACGAGCACGAACAGTTCGACCGACGGGGGCCGCGCCGCCACCCGTACGAGCACGGCCGAACGGAGTCTCGGCGCCACCCGCACGCGTACACCGGCCGGCCTCACCGTCCTCCGCCCCGGCCCGACGGTCTCCCTCCTCCTGCACCGGCGTTCCGCCGCCGTCGGCGTCATCCTCCTCGCGCTGCTCGCCGCCGTCATGCTCGCCTCGGCCTGTCTGGGACAGACGTACGTCTCCCCGGCCGGGGTCTGGCGCACGATGCGGACCGGATCCGGGCCGTACGAGCTGGTCGTCGGGGAGTTGCGGGTGCCACGGATCGTGCTGGGGGCGCTGGTGGGAGCGGCGCTCGGACTGGCCGGGGCGCTCGTGCAGACCGTCACCCGCAACCCTCTCGCCAGTCCCGACGTGATCGGGGTCGGGCACGGGGCGGCCGCCGCGACCGTGCTGGCGCTGGCCACCGGTGCCGTCAGCTCGCCGGGTGCGACGCCGGCCGTGTCCGTCGCGGGCGGGCTCGCGGCGGCGGCGCTCGTGTACGTGCTGGCGTGGCGGCGCGGTATGCAGCCGACCCAGTTCGTGCTCACCGGGGTCGGTATCGGCGTCGCGTTGTCGGCCGTCGTCCAGCTGTATCTGACCGACAGCGAGCTGGAGGCCGCCGAGCAGGTCAAGCTGTGGCTGACCGGGAGCCTGAACGGGCGCGGCTGGGAACAGGCGGGGCCTCTCGCGGTCGTCCTGCTGCTGTGTCTGCCCGCGCTGGTGTGGGCGAGCCGGGCGGAACGGCCGCTCGGGCTGGACCCGGACACCGCTGCGGCGCTCGGCGTACGGGTGGGCCGGGCCCGGCTCGGGCTCACCGTCCTCGGGGTCGTTCTGGCGGCGACGGCGACCGGCGCGGCCGGGCCCATCGGGTTCGTCGCGCTGACCGCACCCCAGCTGGCCCGGCGCCTCACCCGCACGCCCCAACTGCCGTTGCTCTGCTCGGCGTTGACCGGCGCGCCGGTTTTGGTCGCCGCCGACCTCGCCGCCCGCACACTGCTGCCCCCACTGGAGATCCCTGTGGGGGCACTGACGTCCCTGGTCGGTGGGCCGTATCTGCTCTGGCTGCTGGGGCGGCGTACGGCGACACGCTGAAGGCCCCGGCGCACGGCCGGGGCCCTTCAGTCGGCTACTCGGTCGGCTACGGCTCAGATCGTCGCGGTGTCGATCACGAACCGGTACCGCACGTCGCTCGCCAGCACCCGCTCGTACGCCTCGTTGATCTCGGACGCGGCGATCAGCTCGATCTCGGCGCCGATGCCGTGCTCGGCGCAGAAGTCCAGCATCTCCTGGGTCTCGGCGATGCCGCCGATCATCGAACCGGCGAGGGTCTTGTTGCCGCCGATGAGGGAGAACAGGTTGAGGGCGATGGGCTCCTCCGGGGCGCCCACGTTCACCAGGGCGCCACCCGTCTTGAGCAGGCTCAGGTACGCGCCGAAGTCCAGCGGCGCCGAGACCGTGGAGACGATGAGGTCGAAGGAGCCGGCGAGCTCCTCGAAGGTCTTCGGGTCGCTGGTGGCGTAGTAGTGGTCGGCGCCCAGCTTCAGGCCGTCGTCCTTCTTGCGCAGGGACTGGGAGAGGACGGTGACCTCGGCGCCCAGCGCGTGCGCGATCTTGACGCCCATGTGGCCGAGGCCGCCCAGGCCGATCACGGCGACCTTCTTGCCGGGACCCGCGCCCCACTGCTTGAGCGGGGAGTACGTGGTGATGCCGGCGCACAGGAGCGGGGCGGCCTCGTCGAGGGCCAGGCCCTCGGGGACGCGGACGACGAAGTTCTCGTCGACGACGACCTTCTCGGCGTAGCCGCCGTAGGTGGGCTCGCCGTCCTTGCCGATGGCGTTGTACGTGCCGACCGAACCGCCGGTGCAGTGCTGCTCCAGGCCGGCCTTGCAGTTGTCGCACTCACGGCAGGAGTCGACGAGACAGCCGACGCCCACGCGGTCGCCGACCTTGAACCGGGTGACGCCGGGGCCGACCTCGGAGACGATGCCCGCGATCTCGTGGCCCGGGACCATCGGGAAGATCGCCTCGCCCCAGCCCTCCCTGGCCTGGTGGATGTCGGAGTGACATATACCGGCGAACTTGATGTCGATCAGGACGTCGAACTCGCGGACCGCGCGACGCTCGATGGTGGTGCGCTCCAGCGGAGCCTTGGAGGCGGGGGCGGCGTACGCAGCAACAGTGGTCATGCGGGGATTCTCTCCTTGCGAGTGGTTCGCGCCCGGCTGCTTTCCGGCCGGGCACGGTGTCCAGAGTGCCCGACTGCGCGGCATCCACCCAGGCCTCCGCTTTGCGTACGTCCAGTGGTCCTACTACTGACGGGGTCAGGCTGGTGTGCGTACGACCGGGAATACTTGAGGCATGGACAATCACCCCGAACCCGTTCCGGAGCCCGTCGGCGGGACGCCCGGCGGGGCGCTGGACCGGCGTGCCGAGCTCAGCGAGTTCCTGCGGACCCGGCGGGCCCGGCTGAAGCCGGAGGACGTGGGGCTGCCGGACTTCGGGCGCCACCGCCGGGTGCCGGGGCTGCGCCGGGAGGAGCTGGCGCAGCTGGCCGGGGTCTCTGTGGCGTATTACACACGCCTGGAGCAGGGAAACGGACGGAACGTTTCGGCGGAGGTCCTCGACGCCATCGCCCGCGCGCTGCGGCTGACCGACGCCGAGCACGCGCACCTCACGCATCTGGCGAAGCCGAAGCAGCACAAGAAGAAGCCGGCCGCCCGCCCCCAGCAGGTCCGGGGCGCGCTGCAGACACTGCTGGACTCGATGGACGGCGTCCCGGCGTACGTCGTGGGGCGACGCTCGGACGTCCTGGCCTGGAACCGGATGGCCGCGGCGGTCTTCGGTGACTGGGCGGAGCTGCCGCCGGCGGAGCGGAACTGGGCTCGGCTGGTGTTCCTGCGGCCCGCGTACCGCGATCTGTACGTGGACTGGGAGCAGAAGGCGATCGACATCGTCTGCGCGCTGCGGATGGACGCCGGCCGCCATCCGGACGACCCCCGGCTGTCCGCGCTGGTGGGTGAGCTGTCCGTGAAGAGCGAGGAGTTCAGGCGGCTGTGGGCCACGCATGACGTCAAGGAGAAGAGTCACGGGCTGAAGCGGCTGCGGCATCCGCTGGTCGGCCACCTCGACCTCGAGTTCGAGTCGTTCCGCCTCGTCGACGACCACGAGCAGTCGCTGGTGACGTACCACGCGGAACCGGGGTCCCCCTCCGCGGAGGCCCTGCGCCTGCTGGCCAGCTGGGGCGCGGACGCGACACGGGCGGGTACGGGGACGTCGGCACCGTCGCCCTGAGGCCGCGGCGCCCGGGTCACCGTGCGCCGCGGCCCGCCCTCCCCTGCCACCGCACTGGCGGACGCGACGGAATCAGCACTGGTGAAGGATGGACTTCCAGGTGCCGGGGCCGCCGGTGTCGAGGTACCAGTCGTTGACGTAACCCCAGGCGCTGCCCGTGGAGACCCGCATCCAGTAGCGGTAGCCGTGGCCGTCCGCGTCCGGGTCACCGGTGGTCCAGCACTCGACCTCCAGCCACTGCCCGTTGCCGTACCGGGCCACCGGGGCCGCGCTGTAGCGCGGTGCGGTGCGCATCACCAGGGCCGAGCCCGCGTTGATGCCGATGACCTGGGCGCAGCGTGCCGGGTCGCTCGAGTCGGCTCCGGGGCACGCGCGCGGAGCGGCCTGGGCGGGCGCGGCCGCGACCAGCGCGACGGAGGTGAGCAGGGCGGCGGCGGCCCCCGCGCCGGCCGCCGACCCGCGCCGGGACCGGAACAGTCGTGACGTCAGCATCGGTTTCTCCATTCGATCGCCGAGGTCACCGACCCTGGCATCGAACGGATCCGGACACATCCTGAGAGGTGTCAGGGTGCCGCGGACACGGGCCGGCCGTCAGCCCTGGTACGGCGGTGCCGCCCCCCACGTCCACTTCGGTACCGGCTGTTCCGCCGGCGGCTTGGCGTCCGGGCCGGAGAAGTACACCGCCAGGCGGGTGCCCCACTCCACGTAGGCGAGGAAGGCCGAGCGGAACTCGGCGTCCGTCGGCAGGTCCGCCTCGTCCGCCGCGTCCTGGATCAGGTTCACCCAGCGGCGGCGCTGGGCCTCGGTGATGTTCCGGCCCATGTGTTTGGCGACCATGTGACCGTGACCGCCCTGTGTCTCGGAGTAGCCGGGCGGGCCGCCGAAGACCTCGGCGAGCCACAGGGCCACGTGCTCGGCATGCTCGGGGTCCAACCCCGCGAAGACGGGCGCGAGGAGCTCGTCCGCGAGGACCTTCTCGTAGAAGACCGTCGTCAGCCGGGCGAAGGCCTCCGCGCCGCCCGCCCACGCGTACAGCGTGGGCACGGCGGAGCCCGTGCCGCGGACCGTGGTCGGCTTGTAGTGCCGCATCTCCTCTATGGACGGGATGAACGGCCGGATCTCGGCGAGGAAGTCCTCGAACAGCTCCGACTTCCGGAAGCCTTCGAGGTGGTCCTCGGTGGAGGTCCAGGTGATGCGCAGAACGTAGTGCTCGAAGTCCTCCTCGCAGCGTGCCAGTTCGTAGTCGACGCATTGCGGCGCCGCCGCCAGCAGGGCCGCGGCCCGGGTGTAGGCGGACAGGAACTCCGCCGACTGCTCTTCGGGGATGCGGTACCGGATGTACTCGACCGTCTGAGTCGTCATGCGCCCACAGAAACACGAGAGGCCCGCCGGAGGCTGTACCTCCGGCGGGCCTTTCGCTCAGCGCTCAACGAGCCTGCGATCTACTTGCCGTACTACGCGATCTACTTCCCGTAGTACGCGTTGTAGATCGAGACCGTCGACTTGTTGCCCTTCTTGTCCGCGATCTTGGCGTGGAAGGAGATGGCCTTCCCCTTCGCCGGGTTCTTCACGGTGATCTTGCCGCCCGTGACCGTGACCTTCTTCCAGGTCTGGCCGTAGTCGTACGACACGTACACCGCGAGCGACTTGAGGTTGCTGCCCTTGGCCGCGCCCTCGACGGTCACCGGGATCTTGACCGTCTTGCCGGCCTCGACCTTGCTGTCCAGGCCGGTGGTCGCCGCGAAGCGGGCCGTGGACACGGGCAGCTTCGCCCTGTTCGTGGTCTTCTTCGAGCGGAACGTGAAGCTCGTGTCGATGCGGGTGGAGGCCGCGGCGACCTTCACGCTGCGCTTGACCGACGTCGCCAGCTTGTACTCGGCGTCGCCGGCCGGGACCTTGAACTCACTCTCACCGAACAGCGGGTCGTCGTTGGAGCCGACCTTGGTGCCGTTGCGGTAGAGGGTCGTGGCGACCGAGGTGAAGAGCGAGGAGCCCGCGTGGGTCTTCCCGTCGGCGAACAGCGGGATGACGCCGGAGATGCTGTTGCCGTCACGGTAGACACCGAAGTCCGCGTTGAGGTGCGGTCCGAACACGGCCGTGTTGAAGGTCTTCGAGTAGGTCTGGCCGGCCTTGAAGGTCTGCTCGGCACCGAGCGTGTAGCCCGCCTCGGAGATCGGGAAGCCGTCCGAGTCGACGCCGCCGTACTGCTCGAATTCCAGCCCCCACTTCACGCCGTCCGAAGTGGACAGGTACAGGGTCCGGGTGCCGGGCAGGGTCTGCGAGATGCCGATGGAGGAGGCGCCGTTGCTGACCGGCAGCCAGCCCACGGCCTGGATCGCGCCCTTCTTGCCGCCGGCCGCGGCGCCCATACCGACCTTCACCTTGGCCAGCTCGCTCGCCTTGTAGTGCTTGGTGTAACCGGTGGCGAGCTGCTTGACCACGGCGCCGGTCGTGGTGTCGTACTCCTTGTCTGCACCACTGCTCCAGTGACCGTCCCACTGCTGGCTCAGCGAACCGTCGGTGATCTGCGGACCCACGTGCGCGGAGCGGAAGTTGGCGTACGTGTCCAGGAACCAGCCGAAGCCGAAGCCGGAGTCGGCCGTGTCGACCGTGTATCCCGGCGACGCGAACTCGGACTTGGCGGCAGCGTCGGGCACGGTGATGTCGACCGGCTTCGCGGTCCGCGCGTCCAGCGTGACCGTGGTGTTCTTGGTGACGCTCAGCTTCGGCCGGGCGAGCCAGTCGATGCCCTTGGTGCCGTCCTCCGGGTCCACGAAGACCGAGGAGTCCAGGACGTAGCCGCCGCGAGGAACGCGGACGGTGACGGTGCCGTCCTCCTCGTACGGAGAGTAGAACCTGTCCTTGGCGGCGCCGGAGACGCCGGCGAGGAAGGCGCTGTAGTACGGGGCCGGCTTGCCGTCACGGTCGAGGAACTTCAGCGTGACGTCGTAGGACTCGACCTCGCGCTGCACCGCGGCCGCCGTGCGCACGGTCTGGCCGCCGCCCGTCGCGGTCACGTACGCGGAGTAGGCGCCGTCGAGTGTGCCGCCCAGCTTGGTGTTGACGGTGACGTCCACTGACGCCTTGCCGCCCGCCGGGACGGTCACCTTGGTCGCGGCGAGCTTGAAGAAGCCCGCGGGAGCCGCCTGCCCCTTGGGGTTGGTGGCGGTCGCGGCCAGGGTGAGCGTGACGTCCTTGGTACCGAGGTTGCGGTACGTCAGCGCCTTGGTGGCCGGCTTGTCGTCGGTGTGCGGCCACTGCTGCGTGCCGAAGCTCACCGACACCGGGTCGGCGATCACGGTCTGCTTGATGGCCTTGTCCACCTGGATACGGCCCGAACCCTGCTCGAACGGCGTGTACTTGCCGCCCTTGGTCGAGCCGGTCAGCGCACCCTTGAGCTCGGCGTACGTCCAGTCCGGGTGCTCCTGCTTGAGGATCGCCGCGGCGCCCGCGACATGCGGGGTCGCCATCGACGTACCGGAGATGGTCAGATAGCCGGCCGGCTTCTCGCCGACCTCCTGCTCGATCACGCTGCCCTTGGCGGACGCGGCCGTGATGTCCACGCCCGGCGCGGTGACGTCCGGCTTGATCGCGCCGTCGCCGAGCCGCGGGCCGGTCGAGGAGAACCCGGCGAGCTTGTCCTTGTCGTCGACCGCGCCGACGGTGAGCGCGGAGTCCGCGCTGCCCGGCGAACCGACCGACTCGGGGCCGGAGTTGCCCGCCGCGATCGCGAAGAGGATCCCCTTCTCGGCGGACAGCTTGTCGACCGCCGCCTCCAGCGGGTCGATCTCCGGAGTGTCCCCGCCGCCGAGGCTGAGGTTGACGACGTCGGCGCCCTGCGCGGCCGCCCACTCCATGCCGGCGAGGATGCCGGAGTCGTCACCGGAGCCGGTGTCGTCGAGGACCTTGCCGTTGAGGATCCGCGCGCCGGGCGCGACGCCCTTGTACTTTCCGCCCGACTTGGCTCCGGTGCCCGCCGCGATGGACGCGACGTGGGTGCCGTGGCCGAAGTGGTCGTTGGCGTCGGCGGCCGTTGAGAAGTTCTTGGACTCGATCACCTGGGACTTCAGGTCCGGGTGGGTCGCGTCGACACCGGTGTCCAGGACGGCGATCTTGACGCCCTTGCCGTCGTAGCCGGCCGCCCACGCCTTGGGGGCGCCGATCTGCGGCACGGACTTGTCGAGGGTCGCCTTGCGGACGCCGTCGAGCCAGACGTGCGCGATGCCGGAGGCCGTCTGGTCGCCGTTGGTGACCGCGTCCCACAGTTCGGGCGCGTCCTTCTGCGGCGTCTGGATCGCGTCCGCGTTCAGCGACTTGAGGTTCGTGCGGAGCTTGCCCGCGTCCCGGACGTCGGCCTTGGTTGCCGCGGCGGTGCCGCGGTAGCCGACGATGACCTTCAGGCCGTGCTTCTGGGACTTGCGGGAGGCGGCCTTGTTGAGCTCGGTGACGTCGAAGAGCCGCTGGTCGAGCTTGCCGCTCGCGACCAGCCGGGCGACGTCGGTCGGCACCACGTAGGTGTGGCCGTCGGCCTTGCGGGTCTGGACGGGTATGTGCTCGCGTCCCTTGGCGGGCTCCAGACCGACGACACGGCCCTTGGCGTCCAGGACGACCCGGTCACCGGTGATCAGGGTGAGACGGTGCTTCGACGTGAGCTGGGCCTTCACGGCACCGCTCGTCTGCTCTGCCTTCGCCGCCGCCGGGCTGGTCATGCCCGCGGCGAGAGCGACGGCCGCGGCCGTGGCGACCGAGGCCGCGCACGCTCTTTTGACGTGTCTGTGCAAGATTCCCCCTTGCAGAAGGTCCGGGTGAATTCCCCGATTCACCCGGGCGGGGGCAAGCTCGCACGCATGCGCGTACGCCCCCCGACGCAGTATGCCGGGGGGCGATCACACGGCTCAATACACAAGTGGTCGACAGGAACGCTCTGTTACACGATCGACGGGAAAGCGAACGTCCTCGGCCACAAGAAACGGGCCTGCCTGAACTCCCGTATGAACTCCCTTACGAGGAGAGGAGTTCAGGAGAGGTGTTCAGGGGGTGGCGTTCTCCTTGACCGTGATCCGTCCCTTCCGGATCGTGGCCACGCGGGGGGCCTTCTTCGCGATCGAGGAATCGTGGGTGACCATGACGAAGGTCAGCCCCAGCTCCTTCCACATCCGTTCGAGCACCTCCATGATCTCGTCGCGCATCGACTCGTCGAGGTTGCCCGTGGGTTCGTCGGCGAGCAGCACCTTCGGCTGCTTGACCAACGCGCGGGCGATGGCGACGCGCTGCTGCTGGCCGCCGGACATCTCGCCGGGCAGATGCCCGAGCCGTTCGCCGAGCCCGACCGACCTGAGCGCCTCGGCGGCCCTCTCACGCCGCTCCTTGCCCTTCACACCGAGAGGTACGAGGGCGGTCTCGACGTTCTCCTGCGCGGTGAGCGTCGGGATCAGGTTGAAGCTCTGGAAGACGAAGCCGATGTTCTCGCTGCGGACCTTGGTGAGGCGGGCCTCGGAGAGCCTGGCCATGTCGGTGCCGTCGAGGACGACTTCGCCGGAGGTCGGCCGGTCCAGGCCGCCGAGCATCTGGAGGAGGGTGGACTTGCCGCCGCCGGTGGGGCCCTGGATGACGAGGCGGTCGCCGTCGGCGATGGTCAGGTCGACGCCGTCGAGGGCGTCGACGGTCTCCTTTCCTCGGGTGTAGCGCTTCGTGACGCTTCTGAGTTCGTACATGGTGGTGGCTCCTGGGGAGGGTCGGGGTGGCGGGGACGGTTGTACGGCTGCGCGGGGTGCCAGCTGGTCGCGTCCCCTTCAGGTGGATGCGGTTCCCTTCAGGGGGTGCGGCCCCCTCGGCCGGTGAGTGCCGCTACTCCACTCGCCGCAGAGCGTCCGCCGGGCGCAGGCGTGACGCGCGCCAGCCGCCGAACGCGCCCGCGATCAGGCCGCCCGCGACCGCCAGGCCCACCGCGATCGCCACCGTCGTGGTGTTCACCGGTGCGGTCAGGGCCACGTCGAGGGTCTTCGCCGCCACCCGGCGGCCGGGACCGCCGAAGCCGCCGCCACCGAAACCGCCTCCACCGCCGGTGCCGCCTGCGCCACCCCCGCCCAACTGCGCCTGCAGCGTGGGGCTGATGGCCGTCACCACATAGGCGCCCGCCAGGCCCAGCGCGATGCCCAGCGCGCCGCCCAGCAGCCCGTTGACCATCGCCTCACCGACGACCTGCCGGGTCACCCGGCCGGACTTCCAGCCCAGCGCCTTCAATGTGCCGAACTCCCGCACCCGGCGCGACACCGCCGAGGAGGTGAGCAGCCCGGCGACCAGGAACGCGGCGATCAGCACGGCGATGGAAAGCCACTTGCCCACGCTCGTCGCCAGCGAGGACGCCGTGGACAGCGACCCGGAGACCGTGTCCGCGAGATCCGCCGAGGTCGTCACGGTCGTACCCGAGATGTTCTTCTGGATCTCGGACTTGACGCTGTCGATCCGCTGCGAGTCGGTCGCCTGCACATAGATGGTGGTGACCTTGTTCTTCGAGTCGCTGAGCGTCTGCGCCTGCTGGAGCGGGAGATAGACGTTCGCGGCCGAGTCCCCGCTGTCGGCGGTGGCGATGCCGATGACCTTGTACTTGACGCTCTTGGCGGTGAGCGTGCTGCCGACCTTGAGCTTCTTCTCCTTGGCGTAGGCCGAGTCGAGCACGGCGACCTTGGCGTTCGTCTCGCTCGACGTGAACGTACGACCGCTGGTGATCTTGGAGGAGGTCAGGGGGCCGAGGGCCGGCTTGGTGACGTCGGTGCCGTAGACGGAGTAGCTGTTGACGTCGAAGTCGGCGCCGCCGCCCCGTACCTCGCCCTGCGGCTGACCACCGCCGTCGGTACCCCGCGTACCGCCCTGCCGTTCGCCGCCCTCGCCGTTCTGCTGGAACTGGCCGCGGGTGAACTGGCCGCTGACCTTGACGACCTGGAGGCTCAGGCCGCCGACCGCGTCCGAGACCCCGCTCTGCTTGCCGACCTTGGTGACGGTCGCCGTCGACAGGGTCTGGAAGCCCTGCACCATCACGCGGTCGGTGCTCTGCTCGGAGCCGGAGTCGTTGTCCTGCGCGTCGAACCGGAAGCGCGGCCGGTCGGAGGCGCTCGCCTGCGGCTGGGCGGCCTTGGTGACCGTCATGTCCGTGCCCAGTCCGTACAGCGACTGGAGGACCTTGTCCTGGGCCTTCCCCATGCCGGACGACACGGAGTTGACGACGATGACCAGCGCGATACCCAGCGCGAGTCCGGAGGCGACGACGAGGGCCGCTTTTCTGCGGCGGCGCAGCTCGCGCCTCAGGTAGGTGAAGAACATGGCCGCAAGGTAGGTACACCGCGTGATGACTGGATAAGGCGGACATAAGAGAAGGATGAGAACGCTGCGATCGACCCCGGAAACACCGATGCCGCCCCTGGGGGCGGCATCGGAATGCTGTGAACTGCGGGTCGGTCAGGCCTCGGAACCGGCCTTCCAGTCGGCCCAGCTCATGTTCCAGCCGTTGAGGCCGTTGTCCGGAGCGACCGTCTTGTCGCCGGTGTTCTGGACGACCACGACGTCACCGATGAGCGAGTTGTTGTACACCCACGCGGCGGGCGTGTTCGGGTCGTTGGCGCCCTTGGTGTCCGACAGACCCACACAGCCGTGGCTGGTGTTCACGCTGCCGAAGATGGACTTCGCGCCCCAGTAGTTGCCGTGCAGGAAGGTGCCGGAACTCGTCAGACGGACGGCGTGCGGGACGTCCTTGATGTCGTACTCGCCCTTGCCGTCGTCGTCGGTGAAGCCCACGGTCGCGCCGTTCATGCGCGTCTCCTTGAACTTCTCCGACATCACCATGATGCCTTCGTAGGTCTTGTTGTCGGGCGAACCGGCGGAGATCGGGATGGTCTTGACGGTCTTGCCATCCTGCGTGATCTTCATCTGCTTGGTCTTCGCGTCGACGTACGAGACCTGGTTGCGGCCGATCTTGAAGGTGACCGTCTTCTGCTGGACGCCGTAGACACCGGAGGCGCCCTCCACGCCGTCGAGCGCGAGCTTCAGCGTGACGGTGGAGTTCTCCTTCCAGTACTCGTCGGGCCGGCAGTCCATGCGCTGGGCGTTGAACCAGTGGCAGACGACTTCCTGGCCGCTGGTGGTGGAGACGGTGATGCCCTTCTGGACGGCCGCCTTGTTGGTGATCGCCTTGTCGAAGTTGATCGACACGGGCATGCCGACGCCGACGGTGGTGCCGTCGTCCGGGGTGTACGTGCCGATGAAGCTGTTCTTCGGCGAGACCGTGGTGAAGGAGGCGTTCTCGTGGGCGACGCGCCCGTCGGAGTCCTTCGCCTCCGCCGTCAGCTTGTAGGTGGTGGACCGCTCCAGCTGGGTGCTGGGCTTCCAGCTCTTCTTGTCCGCTGATATCTGGCCGCTGACCGCGGTGCCCTCGGAGGTCGTCATCGCCACATCGGTGAGCGTGCCCTTGCTCACAGTGACGGCGGCGGAGTTGTTGATGGACGCGTTGTCCGAGCCGTCCTTGGGTGTGATGGCGATCTGGGCCTCGGACGTCTTCTTCGCCGCCGCCTCGTCGACCTTGGACTGCGAACTGTCGCCGCCGTCGTTTCCGGAGGCGTCGTCGCCGCCACTGGAACACGCCGAGAGCACGAGCACTCCGCCGAGCAGTGCGGACGCCACCGTCAGGCCCCTGCGCCGCTTGCTGACCGTCATCACACGCTTCTCCATCGTTGCCGAATCCCCTGAACCCCGAGAGTCCCCGTCAATCAAACTTCAACGCTACGACCGGT
The DNA here is from genome assembly GCF_045041235.1 of Streptomyces sp. NBC_00076. NCBI lineage: Bacteria > Bacillati > Actinomycetota > Actinomycetes > Kitasatosporales > Streptomycetaceae > Streptomyces > Streptomyces sp. NBC_00076. The sequence continues at coordinate 6,661,870 of NZ_CP108242.1, read as the reverse complement.
TCGTCCCGTTCCACATTCCTCATATGTGTGGGGCACACCACGTCTGCCGTAGCAGTTGGTGCGGGTGTCGGTCCGTGCGCCCCTTGAGACGAGGAAACCCCGGACGGCGGTTGCCGCCCGGAGCCAAGTTTCCCCAAGCGCGTTCAGCCTGCCGCCTCTTCGTCCTCGTCCTCGTCCTCGTGACCATCATCCTCGTCGAGGTCCCAGTCCGGCGAATCGGGGTCGTAGTCGATCTCCTCACTGGACCAGGAGGCCTGCGCGAGTTCCACTCCCGGCACCTCCTTGACCAGGTCGAACGGGTCCACGAGATAGGCGAGGGCCTCCGCGGTGTCTTCCGTCACAGCGCTCTCGGCATGCGCCCGCTCCTCGGCCGGCAGGTCGGAGTCGCCCGCGATCCGCCCCAGAGCGGCTCCGGCGACGGCGCCCGCGTCGCCGACCTCGAGGACGAGTTCCACCCGAAGGCGGACAAAGCGTGATGTCTCTGCAGTGCTCATGCCCGGAGAGTACGACTCAATCCTCCCGTGACTTTCCCGTGACCCGCGACTTTCACTAACATCGCTCCACACGGCCAATTCGCCAGCACCACAAGGGGATCGATATTCCGTGTCATCCGTTCGCCGTCCGTTGCTGACCGCCACCGCCGCGGGGACCCTGCTGGGTGCCCTCTGGTTCGTCCCGTCCGCCAACGCGACAGACGACCTCCCGGCCAGAACGGAGCCTTCGGCGACGCCGAGCGTCCAGGTCACCACCCAGGCGCGGGCGGCGACCGAGACCTCGTCGACCACCGGCGAGGGCACCCAACTCGCCGACACCGGCAGCTTCGACACCACGCCCTACGTCGTCGGCGGCGCGGCCTCCCTCGCCCTGGGCGCCGCGTTCGTCGCGTACTCCGTGAGGCGAGAACGTCACGGTTTTTGATACCACTTGACGTTTTTTTGGCAAAACCTTCATAGTCCGCACATGAAGAGATCATCGAGGGCCCGGATAGCCGCCACGGCGACCGTGAGCGTGCTGTCTGTCGCCCTCATCACCGGTTGCGGCGGGGGTTCGGATGCCCCGGACAACACGGACACCTCCACGGGTTCCGACAAGCCCGCCTCCTCGCCGACCACGGCCGCGAAGACGCTGAGCGCGGCCGAGTTGGAGAAGCTCCTGCTGACGCAGGGCGACATCAAGGGCTACAAGGTCGACTCGGGCGACGACACCCTGCCGAAGTCCACGAGCCAGGTGAAGGTCGACAAGGCCGAGTGCGCGCCGCTCGCCCACGCCATGGCCGCTCTCGCGCCGGGCGACACCGACTCGAACGCGAGCAACAGCCTCACGGAGGAGACCGCGGCGGACGCCGCGTCCAAGGCTCCCGAGGACATCACCGAGGAGGACTTCGAGAGCGCCTTCAAGGTCAACGTGACCTTCGTGGGCCTTTCCTCGTACGAGGGCGACGGAGCCCAGAATGCCGTCAAGGCCGTCTCCGACGGGGTGAAGGCCTGCTCCGGCGGGTTCCTCATCACGGCCGAGGGCGAGAAGCAGAAGATCACCAAGGTCTCGCCGGGCAAGGCCTCCGGCAGCGGTGACGAGTCGGTGGCGTTCTCCGTGGACTCCGACATGGACGGCGAGGGGACGGGCACCCTGAACACCGAGGTGGTGCGCGTCGGCAACACCGTCAGCACGTACTACACGGTGGACTTCGGCACGCTCGCGTCCGGCGGCAAGGCGGCCGAGGTCCCGGCAGCCATGATCGACGCCCAGGTGGCCAAACTGAAGTGACCCGCTGATCGTTCGGGGCCCTGCCGTCGGTTTGGCAGGGCCCCTTGGTACGACTCCCCGCGGGCCCCTACCGCAGCGGCCCGGTGACCGTCTCCGCCGCCGCGACCAGCCGTCCGTCCCGCACGAACGCGTCCGCCGCGGCCAGGTCGGGCGCCAGGAACCGGTCGGGGCCGGGACCGCGCACTCCCGCCTTCCGTGCGGCCTCGATGACCGCCCGGGAGGCCGGCGCCGGGGCCAGTCCCTCGCGCAGCTCCACGGCGCGCGTGGCGGCGTACAGCTCGACGGCGACGACCCGGGTGAGGTTGTCGACGGCGGTGCGCAGCTTGCGGGCGGCCGACCAGCCCATGGAGACGTGGTCCTCCTGCATCGCGGAGGACGGGATCGAGTCCGCCGATGCCGGTACGGCCAGCCGCTTCAGCTCGCTGACCAGGGCAGCCTGCGTGTACTGGGCGATCATCAGCCCGGAGTCCACGCCCGGGTCGTCGGCGAGGAACGGCGGCAGACCGTGGCTGCGGTTCTTGTCGAGCAGCCGGTCGGTGCGGCGCTCGGCGATGGAGGCGAGGTCGGCGGCCGCGATGGCGAGGAAGTCGAGGACGTAGGCCACCGGGGCGCCGTGGAAGTTGCCGTTGGACTCGACGCGACCGTCGGGGAGGACCACCGGGTTGTCGACCGCCGAGGCCAGCTCGCGCTCGGCGACCAGGCGGGCGTGGGCCATGGTGTCCCGTCCGGCGCCGGCGACCTGCGGGGCGCAGCGCACGGAGTAGGCGTCCTGGACGCGGGGGGCGTCGTCCTGATGGTGGCCGGTGAGCTCCGAACCCTCCAGCACGGCCAGCATGTTGGCTGCGGCCGCGGCCTGCCCGGGGTGCGGGCGGATGGCGTGCAGCTCGGGGGCGAGGACCTTGTCGGTGCCGAGGAGGGCCTCCAGCGACAGCGCCGCGGTGATGTCGGCGGACTTGTAGAGCGTGTCCAGGTCGGCGAGGGCCATGACCAGCATGCCGAGCATGCCGTCGGTGCCGTTGAGGAGGGCGAGGCCCTCCTTCTCGCGCAGTTCGACGGGGGCGATGCCGTGCTCGGCGAGCAGCTCACCGGCGGGGCGCACGACACCGTCCGGGCCCTCGGCGTCGCCCTCCCCCAGCAGGGTCAGGGCGCAGTGGGACAGCGGGGCCAGGTCGCCGGAGCAGCCGAGGGAGCCGTACTCGTGGACGACCGGGGTGATGCCGGCGTTGAGGACGTCTGCCATGGTCCGGGCGACCTCGGGGCGGACGCCGGTGTGTCCGGAGCAGACGGTTTTCAGCCGCAGGAACATCAGCGCGCGTACGACCTCGCGCTCGACCCGCGGCCCCATCCCGGCGGCGTGCGAGCGGACGATGTTGCGCTGCAACTGGGCCCGCAGCTCCGGGCTGATGTGCCGGGTCGCCAGAGCCCCGAAGCCGGTGCTCACGCCGTAGACGGGGTCGGGCTTGGCCGCGAGCCGGTCCACGATCCCGCGAGCGGCGGCGAGGGCCGCGACCGCCTTCTCGGAGAGCTCGATCCGGGCGCCGCCGCGCGCCACGGCGAGAACGTCGGACGCGGTCACCCCGGACGTCCCCACCACCACAGTGTGCATATCCATATTCAGGAGCGTACGCAGTGAATTCGATGATGTCACCAGTGGAGGCGGGGTTCACCCCTTACCGATGCGTCACATTCCGGCGACGCCCGGCGCCCGGGTCCCCGCCGCGCCGATACCCGTGTCAGGGGCGCCCCCGGAACCGGCGTCGTTCGGTGGTCCGCTCGGCGGCGGGCTGGTCGGCCAGTCGTACGACCGGATCGTCGGGGCCCCCGCGCCCGGCGACCACCGGCCAGGTGGCCCGCTCCGCCTTGGCCCGGTACTGGGCCGCGTCGGCGAGCCGGAACAGCCGGCGGGCGGACAGTACGGGCCCGATGGGGTCCTCGGTGGACGCGACCCCGCAGGCCACCCCCTCGCCCAGCTCCAACTCGGCGGCCCGGCGGCAGAGTTCTCCGGCCGCCTCGACCACCTCGTCGGCGGGCGGCCCGACCGCGAGCAGACAGAACTCGTCCCCGCCGAGGCGCGCGGCGAGGGCACCGGGCAGCATGGCGCCGCACAGCGACAGGACGGATCCGAAGCGTTCGAGGAGCCGGTCACCGACGGCGTGCCCGCGGGTGTCGTTGACGCGCTTGAGCCCGTTCAGATCACAGACGACAAGACTGACGACGATCCCTTCCGTACGGTGCCGTTCGACCGCCTCGTCCAGGCGGGCGTCGACCGCGCGGCGGTTGGCGAGGCCGGTGAGGGCGTCGGTGAACGCCAGTCGCCGCACCTCCTCCAGCCGCTCGGTCTGGGCGATACCGGCGGCGACGACGGAGGCCAGGACGGTGGCGAAGTCGGCGTCACCGCGGTCGAAGACGGGAGCGCCGACCGGGCGGGCCACATACAGCTCGCCCCACGCCAGCCCGTGCAGCACGATCGGCGCGACGACGCAGCAGCCGCGGCCTCGGCGGCGCAGGGCGGCGACGCGCTGGTGGACGTAACCGGGCCGGCGCCCGGCGGCGGGCCCCTCCGCGGTCTCCACCCACGCGTTGGGCTCACCGCCTCCGGCCCACCGCTCGTGCAGGAACTCGGTGATCTCGGCGAACTGGTTCACCGGGTAGGCCTCAGTCTCCGGGAACTCCTCCTCGTCCTCGGCCCGCTCCCCGACGTTCACAAGCACCCGCAGCCGTCCGCGCTCCCGCTCCCACACCGACAGCGCGGCGAAACTCCCGCCGAGGGCGCGGCATCCGCCGTTCGCGGCGGCCCGCCACACCTCCCGCGAGCTGTGCGCCGCGGCCATGCCCTGCGCCAACGCGACGATGCCCGTGAGCCGAGTGTCCTCACCCATCACTCCAGGCTAGGGAGGTTCGGGACGAACAGGTCAGTTGATGCGGCGGTGGGGTGACCGAGGCCCAGGGGCCATCACGGGGCGACTGGCCCCGCTCCCGCCCACACGGCCTCCGCCTCCGCTCGCCGTTGCCGCGGGACGGCCCGTCGCTCCCCGCCACCGCGACCACCGCTTCCCATTGCCGCAAGACGACCTGCCGCTCCCCCGCCACACGACCTCCGCTCCCCGCTGCCACGGGACGCCCCGCAACTCCCCCGGCCCCCGCGGCTCACTCCCCCGGCCACTGCGGCTTCCGCTTCTCGTTGAACGCCGCCACTCCCTCCGCCCGGTCCCCCGAGAACGCCACCGATCGCCATGCCGCGTCCTCCACCTCCAGGCCGGCCCGCAGATCCAGCCCGTGCCCCAGTCGCAGCGCCCGCTTCGCCGCCCGCAGACCCACCGGGGAGTTCGCCGCGATCCGCCCCGCCGTCGCCAACGCCTCCTCCCGGTCCTGCCCCGCCTCCACCAGCTGGTCCACCAGCCCCAACTCGCGCGCCTCCGCGGCCTCCACCCGCCGGGCCGTGAAGATCAGCTCCGCCGCCCGGGCCGCCCCCACCCGCCGCGGCAGCAGTTGCGTGCCACCGCCGCCCGGAATCACCCCGACCGACACCTCAGGCAGCCCCACCACGGCCGTGCGGTCCGCCACGATCAGGTCGCAGGCCAGGGCCAGCTCGAAGCCGCCGCCCAGCGCGAACCCGTGCACCGCCGCGATCGTCGGCACCGGCAGCTGGAGGACACCGGTGTACGCGCCCCGGGTCACCGGCCGCTGCCGTACCAGATCGGCATCGGAGAAGGAGTTGCGCTCCTTCAGGTCGGCGCCGACACAGAACGCCCGCTCATGGGTCGAGGTCAGCACGACCACCCGTACGTCGCGGTCCTCGCCCAGTGCCGTACAGGCCTCCGTGAGGGACCGGGCCATCCCGGTCGAGACCGCGTTCATGGCCTTGGGCCGGTCCAGGGCCAGCTCCGCGACATGCCCCTGCTCATGCCGCCGCACCAGCACGAACTCCCCGAACCGTTCCTCGCTCATGACACCCTCCCGGCCATTGGTTAACGACGGTTAACATCCCGCGCTCCGATCATCGCAGCCCGGCCTCCCGGGGGAAAGAGCGGACGCGGGCGCAGCTTCCCGCGACCGCGCCCGACACCCCGTTCGAGTGAACATCCCTCGCAACCCCCGACGCACCGCCCACGAGAGCGCATAACGTGCGTCCGCCACGGCGCACCGGGGGCGAGAGCGCATGGGGAGGATCGCGATGACGACGACGTACCGGCCGGCCGGGCCGGAGAGAGCCACCGCACCACGGGCCGCCACCGCGCCACAGGCCGCCACCGGCCCACCCGGGTCGTACGACACCGACGACTACGACCACGCCGGAACCGACACCGGTGCGGGCACGGGTGCAGGTACCGGCCCCGGCCCCCGGCTCTGGGCCCCCCGAGGCCGTCACCGCAGGCCCCGCCCCCGCAAGGTGCTGCTCGCCGCGGGAGGCATGGCGCTGGCCGCCGGTGTGCTGGGTCTCGTACGGATGACGCCGGAGTCGGGGGTCGCCGGGCTGGGCACCGCGGAGGCCGAACCCCGGCCGGACAGCCCCACCACCGCCACTGCCACAGACCTGGCGACCAGCGCCGCCGCGACCGTCGGGGCCCTCCCCGAGGTGAGCCCCGCGGCGACCGCCGCCGTGGGCGGGTCGAGCGCGACCCCGTTCCGCGGGGTGCCCCTGGCCCGCACGTCGTCCAGGACCGCCGCACCGCCGACACCCGCGCCGGACACCACGACCATCCCGGACGCCCCGAACCTGCCCGGAGCCCCGGCGGGGGCCAACACTCCCCGACCGCCGGCCCTCGCCGACACCACCGCCCCACGACCGACGCGGACGCCCACCCCGACCCCGCCCCCGGCCGTGACGCCGACCTCGCCCCCGAGCCGCACCTCTGCCGCACCGACCCCCGCGCCCCAGCAGCCCGGGCGGACCCACCGGCCGGGCCTGTGCGTGCCGATCATCGGCGTGTGCGTCGACCCGCTGAACCACTGAGACAGCCCGCACAGGCCCCACAGATCCCCGCAGGCCCCACGGGCCACCGCAGACCCTGCCGGGCCTCAGAGCCCCGGAGAAGAGGCCGCAGCGCCGCCGAAGGGCGGCGCGGTCAGGACGTCGTCCCGTCCCGGCGCGTGAGCAGCCACGGCTCCACCACGCCGAGCCCGCGCACCGGCCGCTGCCACATCGGCTGCAACGCGAAGCGGTACGTCGGGGGCTCCTCGCCCTCCTTCTCGGCGGTCGCCGCGGCCTCGGCCGCCTCCGCCTCGGAGACCGGGGCCTCAGCGGTACGGATCAGCTCCTCCGCGAGGGCACTGTCGACGAGGACGGCGTCACGCGGAGCTATCGACGTCAGCCGGGAGGCGAGGTTCACCGTCGTACCGAAGACATCGCCCATGCGAGTGGTCACCGTGCCGAAGGCGATGCCGACCCGCAGCTCGGGCATGGTCTCGTCGTTCGCCATGGTCTCGATGAGGCGCAGCGCGATCTCCGCGGCCACACCCGCGTCGTCGGCGGCGTACAGCACCTCGTCGCCGAGCGTCTTGATGAGCCGTCCGCCGTTCGCCGCGACCAGGTCGGCGGCGGTGGTCTCGAAGGCCTCGACGAGCTCGCCGAGTTCCTCCTCCTCCATACGCCGGGTCAGCCGCGTGAACCCGACGAGGTCGGCGAAGCCGACGGCGAGGCGCCGGTCGACCATCTCCTCGTCGTCGGCGGCCTGGACGACCCGGCCGGCCGAGGCGGCGAGCTGGCGGCGCCAGACGTAGACGAGGAACTCCTCCAGCTCGGGCAGGAGCAGCTCGACGATGGGGTACGTCACCTCGGTGCGTGTCATCCCCGGCTCGGGCGGCTCGGTCAGCCCCTCCAGGAAGGAGTCCATCTGCCACTCGGCCAGCCGGGCCGTGGTCTGGCCGGTGGACCGGGCCACCTGCACGGCCATCGCCTCGCTCAGCAGTCCGGCCTCGACGAGACCGGCGAGCCGGCGCAGGGCCAGCACGTCCGCCTCGGTGAGCGCCTTGGCCTGGCCGATGTCGGCGAAGCCCATCGCCCGCCAGAAACGCGAGGCCAGCTCCATGGAGACACCCGCGCTGCGGGCCGCCTGGAAGGGCGTGTAGCGCCGCTCGGCACCGAGGATGAGGTGTTCGAGGCGCAGGGCGAGCGGGTTCCCGCCGGGGTCGGAGGCGTCGGGGTCTCCCCGCTCGAACGAAGTCGAGTACGGGGGAGGGTCCACCGGGCCGTCCACGTCCGCGTACGGGGGAGGGTCCACCGGGCCGTCCGCGTCCGCGCCGGAGCCCGTGTCGTCGACGGTCACGCCTGCTGCCCTTCCGATCTGCCACGGTCAGGTATCGACCGGCCTTCACTTTACGGTAGGTGTGCGCCAGCTCACTCCGTCAGGTTGGATGACGGTTCGGTGCCGCCGTCTCGTCCGTGGTCGACGTCGGGTTGTTCCTGCCTCGAGGCCGCCGACCCGGACCCCCGCGTCGGCCTGAACCACCTGGTCCCGGACGCCGGACGGGCCGTGGTCCTCACGCCGGTCGCAGGTGCACGATGTCTCCCGCACCAACCGGCTGCTGCACGCCCTCCCCCGTCGCGATCACGAGTCTGCCGTCCCCGTCGACCGCCACCGCCTCGCCCACGATCGACCGGTCCCCCGGCAGCTGAGCCCGAACCGTCCGGCCGAGCGTCGCACAGCCCGCCGCGTACGCCTCCTGCAAGCCGCTGAGGCCCGGGTCACCGCCCGCCTCCCGCCACGTCCCGTACCACTGCTCCACGGAGCGGAGCACGCCCCGCAGCAGCGGATCCCGGTCCGTGCTCACCGCCCCGGCCAGCGCCAGGGACCCCGCCTGCGGCACCGGCAGCTCCTCCGCGCGCAGGGTGACGTTGATGCCGACGCCTACGACGACCCCGTCGTCCCCGGCCCGCTCCGCGAGGATCCCGCCGGCCTTGCGTTCCTCGCCGCCGACGGTGACCAGCACGTCGTTGGGCCATTTCAGTGCCGTGTCCACACCGGCCGCCCGGGACAGACCGGTCGCCACCGCCACCCCGGTCAACAGCGGCAGCCAGCCCCAGCGCGCCACCGGGACCTCGCTGGGCCGCAGCAGAACGGAGAAGAACAACCCCGAGCGGGCCGGCGCCGTCCACTGCCGGTCGAGGCGGCCCCGCCCGGCCGACTGCTCCTCGGCGACCAGGACGGCGCCCTCGGTCGCCTTGCCGGCTGCCGCGAGAGCCACCAGGTCGGAGTTGGTGGAGCCGGTCCGCGGCACCACGTCCACCGCCGACCACAAGGCGCCTTCCCGCACCAGCCCGCGCCGCAGCGCGGCACTGTTGAGGGGCGGCCGGTCCAGATCCGCCCACCGGCTGTCGTTCGCGTCAGAACCATCTCGCGGCGTCATGCAACCCACCCTAGGTGTGGTAAACGCCGCACTGCCGAACGAGGGGCACCCCACTACTCTACGGATGAGTAACCGTCCCCCCTTTTGAGCAGGCAGGGAGCCCCATCCCGATGTCCGAGCCGGAAGAGCGTCAAGAGATCCCAGGGATCGACATCCACACCACCGCGGGCAAGCTCGCGGATCTCCAGCGCCGTATCGAGGAAGCGACGCACGCCGGCTCCGCACGCGCCGTCGAGAAGCAACACGCCAAGGGCAAGTTGACCGCACGCGAGCGGATCGACCTGCTGCTCGACGAGGGATCGTTCGTCGAGCTCGACGAGTTCGCCCGACACCGCTCCACCAACTTCGGCCTGGACAGCAACCGCCCCTACGGGGACGGCGTCGTCACCGGGTACGGCACCGTCGACGGCCGTCCGGTCGCGGTGTTCTCCCAGGACTTCACGGTCTTCGGCGGCGCGCTCGGCGAGGTCTACGGCCAGAAGATCGTCAAGGTGATGGACTTCGCGCTGAAGACCGGCTGTCCGGTCATCGGCATCAACGACTCCGGCGGTGCCCGCATCCAGGAGGGCGTGGCCTCCCTCGGCGCGTACGGCGAGATCTTCCGCCGCAACACCCACGCCTCCGGGGTGATCCCGCAGATCAGCCTGGTCGTCGGTCCGTGCGCGGGCGGCGCGGTCTACTCGCCCGCCATCACCGACTTCACGGTCATGGTCGACCAGACCTCGCACATGTTCATCACCGGCCCGGACGTCATCAAGACGGTCACCGGCGAGGACGTCGGGATGGAGGAGCTCGGCGGCGCCCGCACCCACAACTCCACCTCCGGCGTGGCCCACCACATGGCCGGGGACGAGAAGGACGCGGTCGAGTACATCAAGCAGCTGCTGTCGTTCCTGCCGTCCAACAACCTCTCCGAGGCCCCGGCCTTCCCGGAGGAGGCGGACCTCGCCGTCACCGACGAGGACCGCGAGCTGGACGCGATCGTCCCGGACAGCGCGAACCAGCCGTACGACATGCACACGGTGATCGAGCACGTCCTGGACGACTCCGAGTTCTTCGAGACCCAGCCGCTGTACGCGCCGAACATCCTCACCGGGTACGGGCGGGTCGAGGGCCACCCGGTCGGCATCGTCGCCAACCAGCCGATGCAGTTCGCGGGCTGCCTCGACATCAAGGCCAGCGAGAAGGCGGCCCGCTTCGTGCGGACCTGCGACGCCTTCAACATCCCGGTGATCACCTTCGTGGACGTCCCCGGCTTCCTGCCCGGCGTCGACCAGGAGCACGACGGCATCATCCGCCGCGGCGCCAAGCTGATCTACGCCTACGCCGAGGCCACCGTCCCGCTCATCACCGTCATCACCCGCAAGGCCTTCGGCGGCGCCTACGACGTCATGGGCTCCAAGCACCTGGGCGCCGACCTCAACGTCGCCTGGCCCACCGCCCAGATCGCCGTGATGGGCGCCCAGGGCTCGGTCAACATCCTGCACCGCCGCACGATCGCCGAGGCGTCGGCCGCGGGCGAACTGGAGGCGACCCGGGCCCGGCTCATCCAGGAGTACGAGGACGCCCTCCTCAACCCCTACATCGCGGCCGAGCGCGGTTACGTCGATGCCGTGATCATGCCGTCGGACACCCGTCGGCATGTCGTACGGGGTCTGCGTCAGCTGCGTACCAAGCGCGAGTCGCTGCCGCCCAAGAAGCACGGCAACATCCCCCTCTAGCCCGACAGGGAGCCGTCATGAACATCAAGGTCGTACGGGGCAATCCGACCCCCGAGGAGCTGGCCGCCGCCCTGGCGGTGGTCCGAGCCCGCGCCGCGGCGGCGGCCTCGGTACCGCCGCGTGCGGCGCGGGACAGGGACTCCTGGTCCGACCCGGCCAGGATCGCCGCCCATCGCCTGCCCCAGCCGGGGACGGCGTCCTGGGCCCGCACCTACTGGCCGGGCTGAGTGGTACGTCCGTAGGGGCGCGCGGGGCCGCGACATGCGGCTCCGCGGGGCGGGCGCGACAAGCCCCACCGGCCCGCGGCGGAATCACACGACGGCCGCGGACCGCAACTTGAGTACGCGTACTCAGGCGCCCTCCACGAACTCGCCGCACGCTGGTAGGCATGCTGTGGTCCGACCCCGAGAACGAGCCGCCCAAGGAACTGCGTGACACGCAGGACATGCTGCGGCGGCTGGGGGTTCTCATGGCACTGGCCATGGTGCTGGCGATGATCGTCATCGGGGTGCGATGAGACCTCCGGGCGCCGGGCCGCCGATACCCTGACCGTATGACTGCTCAGCCACGCCGCCGACTCGTCCTCGCCTCCCAGTCCCCCGCCCGGCTCGGACTGCTGCGTCAGGCAGGACTCGACCCCGAGGTGATCGTGAGCGGTGTCGACGAGGACGCCGTCACCGCCCCGACCCCCGCCGAGCTGGCGCTCGCCCTGGCCGAGGCGAAGGCCTCCGTGGTCGCGGCGAAGCCCGAGGTCCGGGGCGCCCTGGTGATCGGCTGCGACTCGGTGCTCGACCTGGACGGTCAGGCGCTCGGCAAACCGGCGGACGCCGAGGAGGCCACCGCCCGCTGGAAGGCGATGCGCGGACGCGCCGGAACCCTCCAGACGGGTCACTGCGTCTACGACACGGGCAACGGGCGCTACGCCTCCGCCACCGCCTCCACCGTCGTCCACTTCGGTGAGCCGACCGACGACGAGGTCGCCGCGTACGTCGCCTCGGGCGAACCGCTGTACGTCGCGGGGGCGTTCACCTTGGACGGTCGCTCGGCCCCGTTCATCGACGGCATCGACGGCGACCACGGCAACGTGATCGGCATCAGCCTGCCCCTCGTTCGCCGGCTGCTGGCCGAACTGGGCGTCGGAATCACGGAGCTGTGGGCGCCGCCGGAGAAGTGACCGGCGCGGCCGGGCTGGACGTCGTCAGGGCGTGCTGGGCGCCGGCGGTGTGATCGGGGAGCCGCCGTCGCCCTTGGCTCCGTTCGGAGTACCGCCGGGGGCCGGCGCGTCGGCCGGCGCGGGTGCGGGCACGCCCGGGCTGTCGTACGTCATCAGCAGCAGCACGATCAGGACCAGCACCAGGACCATGAACAGGAACTGGGGCCAGCCCAGCAGCCCCCAGGCGAACGCGCCCAGCAGCCCGTGCACCACGGCCACGCTGATCAGCAGGACGCGTCCGAGGCCGGCGGGCGCACGGTCGCGCAGGGCCACCAGCAGCGCGACCAGGCCGCAGAAGCCGAAGTAGAGACCGAAGACGATCCCGCCGATCTTCGACGAGGTGGACATCATGTCGGGGTCGAGGCCGGCCAGGGACATGTCCTGCCGGTCGACGACGATCCCGAGGAACCAGTTCAACGCGGCGACGCCGAGCGCCTCCGCGAAGAGCACGACCGCCACGATCCACGCCACCGGCCTGCGCACCACCACTGGTCCACCCACCTTCGACTGAGACCCGAGCATGGCTGCTGTGGCCTGAAGTACGTTCGAGACAGCGTGAACGCTACTAACCGGTAAACGTGGGGACAAGAGTCCGGCGGCGGGCAAAGAATCATTGGGCCATTCGTAGGGACTCCACAAAGAAACAGAGTGGGCCGCAGCACGCCACCACAGAGACCTTGACCACATGTGAGGGCTAGGGTTTCCGGGAGGAGTCCCGCGTACCAAGGTGTGACAAGGGATTTCCCCGGTCGAGCAAGCCTCGTATAACGCTCCGTGTGGGCAAGCTCACCAAAGGGGACGGGTCGAAGTGTCGTGTCGGCAGTCCCTAAACTCGGCTTGTTTCAAGGAGGGAGCCTCAATCGTGCGCAAGGTGCTCATCGCCAACCGTGGCGAAATCGCTGTCCGCGTGGCCCGGGCCTGCCGGGATGCCGGTATCGCGAGCGTGGCCGTATACGCCGACCCGGACCGGGACGCTCTGCATGTCCGCGCCGCGGATGAGGCGTTCGCGCTGGGCGGTGACACTCCCGCGACCAGCTACCTCGACATCGAGAAGGTGCTGAACGCCGCGCGCGAGTCCGGCGCCGACGCCATCCATCCCGGATACGGCTTCCTCTCGGAGAACGCCGAGTTCGCGCAGGCGGTCCTGGACGCGGACCTGATCTGGATCGGCCCGCCGCCGCAGGCCATCCGCGACCTCGGCGACAAGGTCGCCGCCCGGCACATCGCCCAGCGTGCCGGCGCGCCTCTGGTCGCCGGCACGCCCGACCCGGTGTCCGGTTCCGACGAGGTCGTCGCCTTCGCCCGGGAGCACGGCCTGCCGATCGCGATCAAGGCCGCCTTCGGCGGTGGCGGCCGCGGTCTGAAGGTCGCCCGGACGCTGGAAGAAGTCCCCGAGCTCTACGACTCGGCCGTCCGTGAGGCGGTCGCCGCCTTCGGCCGGGGCGAGTGCTTCGTCGAGCGCTACCTGGACAAGCCCCGGCACGTGGAGACCCAGTGCCTGGCCGACCAGCACGGCAACGTGGTCGTCGTCTCCACCCGTGACTGCTCGCTGCAGCGCCGTCACCAGAAGCTGGTCGAGGAGGCCCCGGCGCCGTTCCTGTCCGAGGCGCAGGTCGCCGAGCTGTACTCCTCCTCGAAGGCCATCCTGAAAGAGGCCGGCTACGTCGGCGCCGGCACCGTCGAGTTCCTGGTCGGTCTCGACGGCACGATCTCGTTCCTGGAGGTCAACACCCGGCTCCAGGTCGAGCACCCGGTCACCGAGGAGGTCGCCGGCATCGACCTCGTCCGCGAGATGTTCCGTATCGCCGACGGCGAGGAACTGGGCTACGGCGACCCCGAGCTGCGCGGCCACTCCTTCGAGTTCCGCATCAACGGCGAGGACCCCGGCCGCGGCTTCCTCCCGGCCCCCGGCACGGTCACCACGTTCGCGGCGCCGTCCGGCCCGGGTGTGCGTCTGGACGCGGGTGTCGAGTCCGGCTCGGTCATCGGTCCGGCCTGGGACTCGCTGCTGGCCAAGCTGATCGTCACCGGCGCGACCCGCGCGCAGGCCCTCCAGCGCGCCGCCCGCGCCCTGGAGGAGTTCCAGGTCGAGGGCATGGCCACCGCCATCCCGTTCCACCGCGCGGTCGTCCAGGACCCTGCGTTCGCTCCCGAACTGACCGGTTCCGCCGACCCGTTCACGGTCCACACCCGCTGGATCGAGACCGAGTTCGTCAACGAGATCAAGCCCTTCGCCGCCCCCGCCGACGCGGACACGGACGAGGAGGCGGGCCGCGAGACGGTCGTCGTCGAGGTCGGCGGCAAGCGCCTCGAGGTCTCCCTGCCGGTCTCGCTCGGCATGTCGCTGGCCCGCACCGGCCTGGCGGCGGGCGCCAAGCCCAAGCGCCGCGCGGCCAAGAAGTCCGGCCCCGCCGCCTCCGGCGACACCCTCGCCTCCCCGATGCAGGGCACCATCGTCAAGGTCGCCGTCGAGGAGGGCCAGGAGGTCAAGGAGGGCGACCTGGTCGTCGTCCTCGAAGCGATGAAGATGGAACAGCCTCTGAACGCGCACAAGTCCGGCACCATCAAGGGCCTGTCCGCTGACGTCGGCGCGTCCCTCACGTCCGGCGCGGCGATCTGCGAGATCAAGGACTGACACCCGGGTGTGCCGAGGCGCCCGGCGGACTGACTTCCTCAGTCCGCCGGGCGCTTTCGTTTGAGCGGGGCCGTGCCGTCCGGGCGACTTCGCGGCGAGGCAGAGACGGTGGTGGCTGGGTGCCCCCGCCACGCGTGTCCCCGACACGTGTGTGCACGCCACGCTTTTGCGCGGGCCGTCGGCCACGGGGCGCGGTGCGTCGTCGGGGCGGTGGAGCAACTCGACGGGGTGGCCTCGCGGGCACCGGCTCGGGCACGGGCACCGGCTCGGGCACCGGCTCGGGCACGGGACCTGGCGCACGGGCGCTGGCTCGGGCTCGGACACGGGCACTCGCTCGGGCACGGACTGACGACGGTTCGGCGGCCGGCACCCCGGCGGGGCACTGACCCGACTGACAACCTGAAGCCCAGCCGTACGGCACCGAGCCCGCAGAGCCCACCGGCCCCGTGCAGCCGGCCGACCCACCGATCTCACCGGCGCCCTGCAGCCGGCCGACCCGCGGAGCGCACCGCGCCCGCCGGTCCTTCGGAGCCGACCGCCTGGTCAGCGGCGGCGGAGGTCCGCGACCCGCGCCGCCCGTTCCGTGCCGGGGGTCTGCTCTCCGAGGGCCGCGGCCGGGCGCAACCCCGGTCCGCCGCCGGGGACCTGACCGCGGCGCGGGCCCGGAACGGGCACGTCCCGACGCTGGCCGCGGCGCGCCGGGACCTGATCACCCCCCGGGTTCTCCGACGCCCCGGCCACGGCGATCTGCACCCCCTGGTCGGCGAGGGCCTGGAGCTCGGTGGCCGCACGGTCGTCGTGGGCGGGCGGTTCGTCCGTGACGAGGCGGGTGATGAAATCGGTCGGCACGGTCTGGAACATGGTGTCGGTGCCGAGCTTGGTGTGGTCGGCGAGGACGACGACCTCGGCGGCGGCCTGCACCAACGCCCGGTCCACGGACGCCGACAGCATGTTGGACGTGGACAGCCCGCGCTCGGCGGTCAGCCCGCTCCCGGACAGGAAGGCCCGGGAGACCCTGAGCCCTTGGAGGGACTGCTCGGCACCGCTGCCCACGAGGGCGTAGTTGGAGCCACGCAGGGTGCCGCCGGTCATCACGACCTCCACCCGGTTGGCATGGGCCAAGGCCTGGGCCACCAGGAGGGAGTTGGTGACGACGGTCAGCCCGGGCACCCGCGCGAGCCGGCGGGCCAGCTCCTGCGTGGTGGTACCCGCCCCGACCACGATGGCCTCGCCCTCTTCGACGAAGCTCGCGGCGAGATCGGCGATGGCCGTCTTCTCGGCGGTCGCGAGATGGGATTTCTGCGGAAAGCCGGACTCCCGCGTGAATCCGCCCGGTAATACCGCACCGCCATGCCGGCGGTCGAGGAGTCCTTCTGCCTCCAGTGCGCGCACGTCCCGCCGTACGGTCACTTCGGAGGTCTGGACGACGCGGGCGAGTTCACGGAGCGACACGGCTCCGTTGGCTCGCACCATTTCGAGGATCAATTGGCGACGTTCTGCAGCGAACACGAAACTGACAGTAACCCCAACGACCGTCTGCTTTCAGCAGTTTGCGCCGAATAGCAGAAGTTGTTCGTACAGCAGGACGGGAAGTGGTATAGGGCCCATTCCACCCGCCTATGCCGCACGCATGCTCGACAACTCCCCGTGACCAGCGAGGAATCACTTTCGGTCGTCGTGGCGGTCAGCCTCCGTCGTCCGCCTTGCGGGTGTGCAACTGGCGGGCGACCTCGGCGATCGAGCCCGAAAGGGAGGGATAGACGGTGAAGGCGTTCGCGATCTGCTCGACGGTCAGATTGTTGTCGACGGCGAGCGAGATGGGGTGGATCAGCTCCGAGGCGCGGGGCGACACGACGACACCGCCCACCACGATCCCGGTGCCGGGCCGGCAGAAGATCTTGACGAAGCCGTCCCGGATGCCCTGCATCTTCGCCCGCGGGTTGCGCAGCAGCGGCAACTTCACCCCCCGGGCGTCGATCTTCCCGCCGTCGACGTCGGCCTGGCTGTAGCCGACGGTGGCGATCTCGGGGTCGGTGAAGACGTTGGACGAGACGGTCTTCAGGTTCAGCGGCGCCACCGCGTCGCCCAGGTAGTGGTACATGGCGATACGCCCCTGCATGGCCGCCACCGAGGCGAGCGCGAACACCCCGGTCACGTCACCGGCCGCGTACACCCCGGGAGCCGTGGTCCGGGAGACCTTGTCGGTCCAGATGTGACCGGACTCCCGCAGCCTGACCCCGGCCTCCTCAAGCCCCATCCCGGCACTGTTCGGAATGGCGCCGACGGCCATCAGACAGTGCGAGCCGCTGATGACCCGGCCGTCCGCCAGCGTGACCTCGACGCGGTCCCCGACCCGCTTCGCGGACTGGGCCCGGGAGCGCGCCAGGACGTTCATGCCCCGGCGCCGGAAGACGTCCTCCAGCACGGCCGCGGCGTCCGGGTCCTCGCCCGGCAGCACCCGGTCCCGCGACGACACCAGCGTGACCTTCGACCCGAGCGCCTGGTAGGCCCCGGCGAACTCGGCACCGGTGACACCGGAGCCGACCACGATGAGCTCCTCGGGCAGCTCGGTCAGGTCGTACACCTGGGTCCAGTTCAGGATCCGCTCGCCGTCGGGCTGGGCGTCGGGCAGCTCGCGAGGGTGCCCGCCGGTGGCGACGAGCACGGCGTCCGCGGTGAGCGTCTCCTCGCTCCCGTCGGCGGCCCGCACGATCACCTTCCGCGATCCGTCGAGGGCCTGCATGCCCTCCAGCCGTCCGCGGCCCCGCAGCACCCGGGCGCCGGCCCGCGTCACCGACGCCGCGATGTCGTGCGACTGAGCCAGCGCGAGCCGCTTCACACGCCGGTTGACCTTCCCCAGATCGACCCCCACCACCCGAGCGGCCTGCTCCATGGGCGGGGTGTCGTCGGCGACGATGATCCCCAGTTCCTCGTACGACGAGTCGAAGGTGGTCATCACCTCGGCCGTGGCGATCAGGGTCTTCGACGGCACGCAGTCCGTGAGGACCGACGCCCCGCCCAGACCGTCGCAGTCGACGACGGTCACCTCCGCGCCGAGCTGAGCGGCCACGAGCGCCGCTTCGTATCCGCCGGGTCCGCCACCGATGATCACGATCCGAGTCACATGCTCCATTGTCCCGCACGCCCCGGCACGCCACCGCCCCGGGGCCCCGACGGGACGACCACCCCAGGTGGCGGGGGCTGCCACGGCAGATACGCCCGGGTACCAAAGCCACGGACGGGACGACTGAGGCACCCGAGCCCACCTGCCGTACCCTCGACCCATGTCGCTCTATGCCGCGTACGCGGGCAACCTCGACCCGCGTCTGATGACGCGCCGCGCCCCGCACTCTCCGCTGCGCGCGACGGGCTGGCTGAACGACTGGCGGCTGACCTTCGGCGGCGAGCACATGGGCTGGGAGGGCGCCCTGGCGACGATCGTGGAGGCCCCCGGCGCGCAGGTCTTCGTCGCGCTGTACGACCTCGCGCCCATGGACGAGGACTCCATGGACCGCTGGGAGGGCGTGGGCCTGGACATCTACCGCCGGATGCGGATGCGCGTGCACACCCTGGAGGGCCAGGAACCCGCCTGGGTCTACGTCCTCAACGGGTACGAGGGCGGCCTGCCCTCGGCCCGCTACCTCGGGGAGATCGCCGATGCCGCCGAGTCGGCGGGAGCGCCGCACGACTACGTGATGGAGCTGCGCAAGCGTCCCTGCTGACGGGGCCGCCCCTGGTTGGAAACGACAAGACAACGATCGCCGTCCCGCGAGCTCTCTCATCTACGCGCGTAGGCCCAGACCGGCTACTCTCAGGCGCGTGAACGCATCTCTTCTTCCGGACGACCTCCAGGGCGACCCCCACGCCGCAGCCGACGCCGCCGCCGCGCGCCTGCGCGAACTGACCGGTGCCGAGACCCACGACGTCGCCCTCGTCATGGGCTCCGGCTGGGCGCCGGCCGTGGATGCCCTCGGTGCTCCCGATGCCGAGTTCCCGGTCACCGAGCTGCCCGGGTTCCCGCCGCCGGCGGTGGAGGGCCACGGAGGCAAGATCCGCTCGTACACGATTGGCGAGAAGCGTGCCCTGGTCTTCCTGGGGCGTACGCACTTCTACGAGGGCCGAGGCGTGGCCGCCGTGGCCCACGGGGTCCGCACCGCCGTCGCCGCCGGCAGCAAGACGATCATCCTGACCAACGGCTGCGGAGGCCTCCGCGAGGGCATGCGCCCCGGCCAGCCGGTCCTGATCAGCGACCACATCAACCTGACGGCCACCAGCCCCATCATCGGCGCCAACTTCGTCGACCTCACCGACCTCTACTCCCCCCGCCTGCGCGCCCTGTGCAAGGAGGTCGACCCGACGCTGGAGGAGGGCGTCTACGCCCAGTTCCCCGGCCCGCACTACGAGACCCCGGCCGAGATCCGCATGGCCCGCGTCATCGGCGCGGACCTGGTCGGCATGTCGACGGTCCTGGAAGCCATCGCCGCACGCGAGGCGGGTGCGGAGGTACTGGGCATCTCCCTGGTGACCAACCTCGCGGCAGGCATGACAGGCGAGCCCCTCAACCACGAGGAGGTCCTCCAGGCAGGCCGCGACTCCGCAACCCGCATGGGCTCACTACTCACCCAACTGCTCGGCCGGCTGTAGCCCACCCGCGACCGGGACAGGAAACGAACTCCCCGCCGACTCCGGCGGAGCCGGCCCCGCGAAGTGGGCGGGGCCGAAGTCCCCGCCGGGGGCGCCGGGGCGATCACAGGGGACGGCGTCCCCGTTGGGGGCCCGGGGACGGCGTCCTCGCGAGGGCGCGGGGGACGCAGTCCGTCGGAGCCCAGCGGGGAGCGGGGGACGCAGTCCCCGCCGGGGCCCGGGGGACGCCACCCCCGCGAGGGGTGCAGGGGACGCAGTCCCCGCCGGGGTCCAGGGGACGCCACCCCCGCGAGGGGTGCAGGGGACGCAGTCCCCGCGGAGGCCCGGGGGGGGGCCGAGACCCCGCAAGGGGTGCCGGGGACGCAGTCCCCGCCGGGGTCCAGGGACGGAGCCCCTGGTGGGGTCGAAGGGGCAACGCCCCTGGGGATGGGAACGGGTAAGGGCGGCGGGGGCGCAACAACCCGCCCCCACGAACCGCAAGCCGCAAGCGAACCGAAACGAGAGGTTGACCGAACGTGCACGACGATCTCATCGCACGAGCCAAGGCATGGCTGGCCGAGGACCCCGACACGGAAACCCGTGACGAACTCGCCAAGCTCATCAACACCGAGGACGTCACAGAGCTCACCGCACGCTTCACCGGCACCCTCCAGTTCGGCACCGCGGGCCTACGCGGCGAACTCGGCGCGGGCCCGATGCGCATGAACCGCGCGGTCGTCATCCGAGCCGCCGCCGGACTCGCCGCGTACCTCAACGCCAAGGGCCACACCGGCGGCCTCGTCGTCATCGGCTACGACGCCCGCCACAAGTCCGCCGACTTCGCACAGGACACCGCCGCCGTCATGACCGGCGCGGGCCTGCGCGCGGCCGTCCTCCCCCGCCCCCTCCCGACGCCCGTCCTCGCCTACGCCATAAGGCATCTCGGCGCGGTCGCCGGCGTGGAGGTCACCGCCAGCCACAACCCGCCCCGCGACAACGGCTACAAGGTCTACCTCGGCGACGGCTCCCAGATCGTCCCCCCGGCGGACGCCGAGATCGCCGCCGAGATCGCCGCCGTCACCACCCTCGCCACCGTCCCCCGCCCCACCACCGGCTGGGACACCCTCGACGACTCCGTCCTCGACGCCTACCTCGCCCGCACGGACGCCGTCCTCGCCGCCGGCTCCCCCCGCACCGCCCGCACCGTCTACACGGCGATGCACGGCGTCGGCAGGGAAACCCTCCTCGCCGCGTTCGCCCGCGCCGGCTTCCCGACCCCCGCCCTGGTCACCGAACAGGCCGACCCGGACCCGGACTTCCCCACCGTCGCCTTCCCCAACCCGGAAGAGCCCGGCGCGATGGACCTCGCCTTCGCGAAGGCCCGCGAGACGAACCCCGACCTGATCATCGCCAACGACCCGGACGCGGACCGCTGCGCCGTGGCGGTCAAGGAGCGCGAAGAAAACGACGAGAGCGACGAGAGCGGCGAAAGCGGCGCGCGCGGAGACTGGCGCATGCTCCGGGGCGACGAGGTCGGCGCCCTCCTCGCCACCCACCTGGTCGGCCGCGGAGCCCAGGGCACCTTCGCCGAATCGATCGTGTCCTCCTCCCTGCTCGGCCGGATCGCGGAGAAGGCGGGCCTCCCCTACGAGGAGACCCTCACCGGATTCAAGTGGATCGCCCGTGTGGAGGGCCTCCGTTACGGCTACGAGGAGGCCCTCGGGTACTGCGTGGACCCTGACGGCGTACGGGACAAGGACGGCATCACGGCGGCCCTGCTGATCACGGAGCTCGCCTCCGGCCTCAAGGAGGAGGGCCGCACCCTCCTCGACCTCCTGGACGACATCGCGGTCGAGCACGGCCTGCACGCCACCGACCAGCTCTCGGTCCGCGTCGAGGACCTCTCCCTGATCGCCGACGCGATGGGGCGCCTGCGCGAGCACCCCCCTACGAAGCTGGCGGGCCTGCCGATCACCCGCACCGACGACCTCACCCGGGGCACCGACCGGCTGCCGCCCACCGACGGCCTGCGCTACACCCTCGACGGCGCCCGGGTCATCGTCCGCCCCAGCGGTACGGAGCCGAAGCTGAAGTGCTACCTGGAGGTGGTCGTCCCGGTCGCGACGCACGCCGACCTCCCGGCCGCCCGCACGAAGGCGGTGGACCTCCTGACGACCATCAAACGGGACCTGTCGGCAGCGGCGGGCATCTGACCCGTACGCGCTGCCCCGTACGTTCCGACCCGTACACGCCGCCGCGTACGTCCTGACCCCTGCATCTGGGGTGCCCCCGCTTGCATCTGGGGTGCCCCCGCTCGGAGGCACCCCATCGAGTGATTTCCGCGCGACAGCCGACGACCACTGCACGGCCCGTCTCCTCCCAGGGGCAACGGTTGGCCGGTACCGCCTCACCGCCGCCGTACCGCCTGCCGAGTACTGGAGCTGCCGCCGTGTCCTCGACCGCTCGCGAAACCCGCCCCAGCAGCCGCGTTCCAGTCACCCGGCGCCCCCACACCCCTGTCACCACAGCTCCCCGCGCCGACTCCCCACCGGCCCGGGCCGTGCGCGCCCTGCGCCACGCGGCCCCCGCTCTCCTCGGTTACCTGGCCGTACGCGGCACGGTCCTGCTCGTTCTGACCGCATGGGCGCACCGGCGGCACCGCGGCGTCTGGCCGATCCTGGCGACACGGTGGGACGCCGACTGGTACCTCGGCATCGCCGACCACGGCTACGCCCGCGAGCTCGGCACCGCGATCAGCGCCAACAACCTGGCCTTCTTCCCGCTCTACCCGATGCTGGTCAAGGCCGTCGCGGCCGTCACCCCGGGCACCCGGGCCGGCACCGGTCTCGGGATCGCCGTGGTCGCCTCGTTCGTCGCGGCCTGGGGCGTGTTCGCCGTCGGTGACCGGCTGCACGGCCGCTGCGTCGGCATCCTGCTCACCGTCCTCTGGGCCGCCCTCCCGGTCGGCCTGGTGCAGTGGATGGGCTACACCGAGTCCCTGTTCACGGCCTTCGCCGCCTGGGCGCTGTACGCGGTGCTGACCGACCGACCGCTCACCGCGGCCTGGCTCGCCTCCCTGGCCGGTCTGACCCGTCCGACGGGTATCGCGGTGGCGGCCGCGATCACCGTCTCGGCCCTGCTCTCACTGCGCCGCCGCTTCTCCCCACGCGCCCTCACGGCCGCGGTCCTCGCCCCGCTCGGCTGGTGCGCCTACGTCGGCTGGGTGGGCCTGCGGCTGGGTCGCTGGGACGGATACTTCGCCGTCCAGAAGCTGTGGCACAACGAACTGGACGGCGGTCGGGAGACTCTGCGCCTGTTCCGGGACCTGCTGGCCCACGATGTGACGCCCGCGCTGTTCCTGGTGTCGGTGACGCTCACGCTGATCGCGTCGGCGGCACTGTTCGCCCTGACCGTGTGGGACCGGCAACCCGTTCCGCTGCTGGTCTTCACCGCCGCACTGCTGACGATCGTCCTGGTCAGCGGCGGGGTCTATCACCCTCGCGCCCGCTTCCTGCTACCGGGCTTCCCGCTGCTGCTGCCCCTGGCCCTGCACCTGGCCCGCGCCTCCCGACGCTTCCGTGCCCTCGCACTGGCGACGGCGGTGCTGGGCTCGGCGTACTGGGGGGCGTACATGGCACTGGTGTGGCCGGGGGCGCCCTGATTCACCAGGAGCGGGGCGGCCTTCACCAGGAGCGGGGCGGCCTTCACCGGGAGCCGGGGCCGCCCTGTCTCAGCCGATCGCGATCAGGATCACCAACAGCACGGCTCCGGCCACCGCGGGCCCCATCACCTCGTAGGCCCAGCGCACGGTCACCTCGCCCTGCGCCGACCGGGCCGCTGCCCGGCTCTCCACCAGCTCGCGCAGGTCGTCCATGACCTGGTCGCTCTCCGCCCGTGCGGGCCCCTCCGACACCGCCCCGCGCCCACCGGACAAGCCACCTCGCAATCCACCGAGCCCGCCGCCGAGCCGGCCGCCGCCCCCGGAGCCCATCAGCCCGCTCTCCTGCGCGGTCCGCCGGGCGTCCCGCCGCGCCGCCTTGTTGCGGGCCCGCAACGAGACGGGAACGGCCCACAGCTGGAACGTGCCGTCGGCCTTGGTGAGGACCTCGTTCGAGTAGCCGGAGCGCAGCGCCTCGATCTGTCCCCAGGGGAGCACGACGATCCGGAACGGGTTGCGGATGCGCAGCCGGTCGTCGCCCACGTACACCGCGGGCCGCAGCGTGAAGGCGATGACGAGCGGCACCGTGAACAGCAGGGCGGCGAGCGCCCGCCAGGGCGTGCTGCCCTTCCCGGCGACGATCGCGTCGATACCGAGCCAGCAGGCGATGCCGAGCAGCAGGACACCGCCGGCGATGCCCGCGCCTGACCGGTGCACCCGTTCCTTGTACTCGGGGACCGAGGGCTGCGGCGCGGGTGACTGGGGGTCCGGGGTCGTCATGGTCCCGATTCTGCCCGACGCGCCCGGCGCCCTGGTACGCGGTGCCGCCCCGCACGACGACCACACGCGCCACCACCCAACACGAGCCACGCGCCGCCCCCCGCGCCACGAGCAAGCGCCACCCCACACGACGACCACGCCCCGCCCCACATCACAAGCCCCGGATACGTACGCTTGGCTGTACAGCCGCTACGCGCGTAGATATGCTCGTCTGGTGACCATGTCCACTGCTGCACCCCACGCTCTCGCCGACGTCACCGCGTCCGACAGCACGCTGCGCCGCTTCCTCCACGGGCTGCCCGGCGTCGACGCGGTCGGACTGGAGGCGCGCGCCGCCTCGCTCGGCACCCGTTCCATCAAGACGACCGCGAAGGCCTACGCCATCGACCTCGCCATCTCGATGGTCGACCTGACGACGCTGGAAGGCGCGGACACCCCGGGCAAGGTCCGGGCGCTCGGCGCCAAGGCGGTCCGCCCCGACCCGACCGACCGGACGGCACCGGCGACCGCGGCCGTCTGCGTCTACCCCGACATGGTGGCCACCGCCAAGGCGGCGGTCGCCGGCTCCGGCGTCAAGGTCGCCTCGGTGGCCACCGCCTTCCCGGCGGGCCGCGTCCCGATCGCCGTGAAGCTGGCGGACGTCCGCGAGGCCGTCGCGGCCGGCGCCGACGAGATCGACATGGTCATCGACCGCGGCGCGTTCCTCGCGGGCGACTATCTGAAGGTGTACGACCAGATCGTCGCCGTGCGGGAGGCCTGCGCGACGGACGCCCGCCTGAAGGTCATCTTCGAGACGGGCGAGCTGTCGACGTACGACAACATCCGCCGCGCGAGCTGGCTCGGCATGCTGGCCGGCGCGGACTTCATCAAGACGTCGACCGGCAAGGTGGCGGTGAACGCCACCCCCGCGAACACCCTGCTGATGCTGGAGGCCGTCCGCGACTTCCGGGCGCAGACCGGGGTACAGGTGGGCGTGAAGCCGGCCGGCGGCATCCGCACCTCCAAGGACGCGATCAAGTTCCTCGTCCTGGTCAACGAGACCGTGGGCGACGACTGGCTGGACAACCACTGGTTCCGCTTCGGCGCCTCCTCGCTCCTGAACGATCTGCTGATGCAGCGTCAGAAGCTGGCCACCGGCCGCTACTCCGGCCCCGACTACGTGACGGTGGACTGATCACCATGACCACGGAAAACACGAACAAGCGGTCCTCCGCATTCGAGTACGCCCCGGCGCCGGAGTCCCGCGCGATCGTCGACATCGCGCCCTCGTACGGCCTGTTCATCAACGGCGAGTTCACCGAGGCCGCCGACGGCAAGGTCTTCAAGACGGTCAGCCCCGCCAGCGAGGAGGTCCTCGCCGAGGTCG
This sequence comes from Streptomyces sp. NBC_00076, assembly GCF_045041235.1. Lineage (NCBI taxonomy): Bacteria > Bacillati > Actinomycetota > Actinomycetes > Kitasatosporales > Streptomycetaceae > Streptomyces > Streptomyces sp. NBC_00076. The sequence continues at coordinate 6,636,763 of NZ_CP108242.1, read as the reverse complement.
CCCAGGCCGGCCCCGAGGACGTCGACCGCGCGGTCGGGGCGGCCCGCAAGGCCTTCGAGAAGTGGTCGGCGCTGCCGGGTTCCGAGCGAGCCAAGTACCTGTTCCGCATCGCCCGGATCATCCAGGAGCGCAGCCGCGAGCTCGCCGTCCTGGAGACCCTCGACAACGGCAAGCCGATCAAGGAGACCCGCGACGCCGACCTCCCCCTGGTCGCCGCCCACTTCTTCTACTACGCGGGCTGGGCCGACAAGCTCGACCACGCCGGGTTCGGCCGGAACCCGCGCCCCCTGGGCGTGGCCGGCCAGGTCATCCCGTGGAACTTCCCCCTCCTGATGCTGGCGTGGAAGATCGCCCCGGCGCTCGCGACCGGCAACACGGTGGTGCTCAAGCCCGCCGAGACAACCCCCCTCTCGGCCCTCTTCTTCGCGGACATCTGCCGCCAGGCCGGGCTCCCGAACGGCGTCGTCAACATCCTTCCGGGATACGGCGACACGGGCGCCGCGCTGGTCGCGCACCCGGGCGTCGACAAGGTCGCCTTCACCGGCTCCACCGCCGTCGGCAAGCAGATCGCGCGCACGGTCGCGGGCAGCCGCAAGAAGCTCACTCTCGAACTCGGCGGCAAGGGCGCCAACATCGTCTTCGACGACGCCCCGATCGACCAGGCCGTCGAGGGCATCGTGAACGGCATCTTCTTCAACCAGGGCCAGGTCTGCTGCGCCGGGAGCCGGCTGCTGGTCCAGGAGTCGATCCACGACGAGCTCCTCGACTCCCTCAAGCGCCGCCTGTCCACCCTGCGTCTGGGTGACCCGCTGGACAAGAACACGGACATCGGCGCGATCAACTCCGAGGAGCAGCTCTCCCGGATCACCGCGCTCGTCGAACAGGGCGAGGCGGAGGGCGCCGAGCGCTGGTCCCCGGCCTGCGAACTCCCGTCCTCCGGTTACTGGTTCGCCCCGACGCTGTTCACGAACGTCACGCAGGCGCACACCGTCGCCCGTGACGAGATCTTCGGCCCGGTGCTGTCCGTCCTCACCTTCCGCACCCCGGACGAGGCCGTCGCCAAGGCCAACAACACCCCGTACGGCCTCTCGGCGGGCATCTGGACGGAGAAGGGCTCCCGCATCCTCGCGGTGGCGAACAAGCTCCGCGCGGGCGTGATCTGGTCCAACACGTTCAACAAGTTCGACCCGACGTCGCCGTTCGGCGGTTACAAGGAGTCGGGCTTCGGCCGCGAGGGCGGTCGCCACGGCCTGGAGGCGTACCTCGATGTCTGAGAAGACGGACAAGACCGACAAGACCGAGCAGCAGCGACTCAGCGTCTTCAAGACCTACAAGCTGTACGTCGGCGGGAAGTTCCCGCGTTCCGAGAGCGGCCGGGTGTTCGAGGTGACCGACTCCAAGGGCAAGTGGCTGGCGAACGCGCCCCTGTCCTCCCGCAAGGACGCCCGTGACGCGGTGGTCGCCGCCCGAAAGGCGTTCGGCGGCTGGTCCGGCGCGACGGCGTACAACCGGGGCCAGGTCCTCTACCGCGTCGCGGAGATGCTGGAGGGCCGCAAGGCCCAGTTCGTCCACGAGGTCGCCGACGCCGAGGGCCTGTCGAAGTCCAGGGCGGCGGCAGTCGTGGACGCGACGATCGACCGCTGGGTCTGGTACGCGGGCTGGACCGACAAGATCGCCCAGGTGGTGGGCGGCGGCAACCCGGTGGCGGGCCCGTACTTCAACCTGTCGTCCCCGGAGCCGACGGGCGTGGTCGCCGTCCTGGCCCCGCAGGAGTCGTCGTTCCTCGGTCTGGTCTCGGTCGTCGCCCCGGTGATCGCGACGGGCAACACCGCGGTCGTGGTGGCGTCCGAGAAGTCCCCGCTCCCCGCCCTCTCCCTCGGCGAGGTGCTGGCCACCTCCGACCTGCCCGGCGGTGTCGTCAACGTCCTCTCGGGCCGTACGGCGGAGATCGCGGCGCCCCTGGCCGCGCACCAGGACGTCAACGCGATCGACCTGGCCGGCGCCGACGACGGCCTGGCGAAGGAACTGGAGATCGCGGCGGCGGACAACCTGAAGCGCGCCCTTCGTCCACAGCCTGTGGACGACTGGTCGGCGACTCCCGGCATCGACCGCATGACGGCGTTCCTGGAGACGAAGACGGTCTGGCACCCGACGGGTTCGCTGGGCGCGTCCGGCTCGGCGTACTGAGAACCCGCAGGACCGCTGGGCCGCGCCTTCCCCACCGTCCGGGGAAGGCGCGGCCCTCTGCCGCGTTCCCGCCCCTCAGCGGCCGGGCAGCCCGGCCACCCGCCCCGCCACCGGCAGGCCGCCGATCGACTCCGCCTGAGCCACCGGGCCGGTCAGCGCCTGGGAGTTGACCGGCTGGAAGTCGGCGAGCTGGGTGCCGACGCCGTTGTCGAGCGGGTCGACGCCGGTGCCGGCGAGCGGGTTGGGCTTGAGGCCGGCGACCGGGCCGGTGGCGTGGCCGACCGCGCCGGTGAGGGCCTGGAGACCGGCCTGCGGGTCGACGTGACCGAGCGAGGCGGGGTGGGAGCGCGTCACGTCGGCGACCGGCCCGGTGGCCGCGGACGCCGTCGCCGCGCCTGCCCCCAGGGCGACACCGGCGGTCGCGAGGGCGGCCAGGGCGCGCTGGGCGGTCGGATTCTGGGAGGACGCGTGTCGGGTCATCGCTTCTGCCACCTTCTACAGCACTGGGTAACCGTGTCGGCACGAAGGGTAGTTGACGTGTGACGCGCGCTTCAAAGCCGGCCCGTGGGGTCGGCAGGGCGTACGGAATGCGTCAAACTGGTGTCCCGTGAGCATCCTTCCCCCGCCATCCGCCCGTGTCGTGCTGCTCTGCGGCCCTTCGGGCTCGGGCAAGTCCCTGGTCGGCGCCCGTTCCGGGCTTCCCGTGCTGCGCCTCGACGACTTCTACAAGGAGGGCGCGGACCCCACGCTGCCCCTGGTGACCGGAAGCTCCGACATCGACTGGGACCACCCGGACTCGTGGGACTCGGACACCGCGATCGCCGCGATCCTGGACCTGTGCCGCACCGGCCGTACCAAGGTCCCCGTCTACGACATCTCCTTGAGCGCCCGCACCGGCGAGGAGTCCGTCGACGTGGGGCGGACCCCGCTGTTCATAGCGGAGGGCATCTTCGCCGCCGAGATCATCACGCGCTGCCGTGAACTCGGCGTGCTGGCCGACGCGTTGTGTCTGAGCCGCGGCCCGGTCCGCACGTTCCGCCGCCGCTTCCTGCGCGATCTGAAGGAGGGCCGGAAGTCCGTGCCGTTCCTGCTGCGTCGCGGCTGGCGGCTGATGCGCGCCGAACGCTCCATCGTGGCCCGCCAGACGACCCTGGGCGCATACGCCTGCGACCGGGACGAGGCCCTCGGCCGCCTCGCCGCCGCCGCTGTGGGACGCCGCCCGGCAGCCGCTCCGGCGAGCTGAGAGAGTCCAGCTGAGAGAGCACGGCCCCCTTCTGCGTCCCAGGCCGGAAAAACCGCAGGCCGGAAAACCATGGAGAGGCCACGCGCCCCCGACGCCCACACGAAAGCGGGACTGGATGGACCCCCCGGCCCTCCAGTCCCGCTCGTGTGCTCCCCCGTGCTTCCCCCGTTGGTCCCCCGTGACCCCCGTTGGTTCCCCCCTTTTACCGCTCCCCCGTTACTTGCTCCCCCCGGACCTTCAGGCGACGAGCTCCCCGAAGGCGTTCTCCTCGTCACGGCCGAAGCTGAGGACCTCGTCCTCGCGCAGCCGGCGGAGCGACCGCCAGATGCTGGACTTCACCGTGCCGACACTGATGTCGAGGATCTCCGCGATCTCCGGGTCCGTGCGGCCCTCGTAGTAACGAAGGACCAGCATGGTGCGCTGGAGTTCGGGCAGCCGGGCCAGCGCCTGCCACAGGACCGCGCGCAGTTCGGTGCCGCGCATCGCGTCCGTGTCGCCGGGCGTCTCCGGCAGTTCCTCGGTCGGGTACTCGTTCAGCTTGCGGCGGCGCCACGCGCTGATGTGCAGGTTGGTCATGGTGCGGCGGAGGTATCCACCGACGGCCGCCTTGTCACTGATCCGGTCCCACGCCCGGTACGTCGAGAACAGTGCGCTCTGCAGCAGGTCCTCGGCCTCGAAGCGGTCACCGGTCAGGTGGTAGGCGGTTGCGTACAGGGAGGCGCGGCGCTCCTGGACGTAGGCGGTGAACTCCACCTCCGACAGCGAACGACGCTCCCCCGAGTCCTCCCCGTACGCGGCTCCCCCGTGAGCTTCCCCCGTGTGAGCGTCAACCACCGACATGTACGTGGTGTGCTGACGCCCGGTGCCGCGAGCGCACCCCCGCCCGCTCACGGCACCAGACTTCTCGAAACCCCGGCCCCCGTTCACGTCGTGCAGACGCGTGATCACCGCGCTGGTGCTGTTGCCATACAGCGTGTTCATCTCGCGCCCCCCGTCGTGGACTTCCGGTGTTTCGCCCTGCTTCCTTGCCTGTGCCGAGAACTTTGCCGGGGCCACTTCATGGCCGTGTCCGCCGACTGTCACAGAGCTGTCACAGGGGCCCCCTCGGATGTCGCTCCCAGACGTGGCACAGGGCCCGCACAGACAGGAGCGCTACCGGCCCGTACAGATACCGCCGGCGGCCCATGTGGGGACAGGTGTCGCAGCCCCACCCCGCCATGGGCCAGAATGAGCCCGTGCCTTCCCTGTTGCTGATCGAGGACGACGACGCCATCCGTACGGCCCTGGAGCTGTCTCTTACGCGCCAGGGTCACCGGGTTGCCACCGCTGCCACCGGCGAGGACGGCCTGAAGCTGCTGCGGGAGCAGCGGCCCGACCTGATCGTGCTGGACGTGATGCTGCCCGGTATCGACGGGTTCGAGGTGTGCCGGCGCATCCGGCGCACGGACCAGCTGCCGATCATCCTGCTGACCGCGCGCAGCGACGACATCGACGTGGTCGTCGGACTGGAGTCCGGCGCCGACGACTATGTGGTCAAGCCGGTGCAGGGGCGGGTGCTGGACGCCCGGATCCGGGCCGTGCTGCGGCGCGGGGAGCGGGAGGCGAACGACGCGGCGTCGTTCGGTTCGCTCGTCATCGACCGCGCGGCCATGACCGTGACGAAGAACGGCGAGGACCTCCAGCTCACCCCGACCGAGCTCCGTCTGCTGCTCGAACTGAGCCGGCGGCCGGGCCAGGCGCTGTCCCGGCAGCAGTTGCTGCGGCTGGTGTGGGAACACGACTACCTGGGCGACTCACGGCTGGTGGACGCCTGTGTGCAGCGACTGCGGGCCAAGGTCGAGGACGTGCCGTCGTCGCCGACGCTGATCCGTACGGTCCGTGGTGTCGGCTACCGGCTGGACACTCCTCAGTGACCCAAGCGCACGGGGGGATCCGCGGCTGGGCCGCGGATCGCAAGGGAATGTGGTCGCGGCTGCGGCTCACCAGTCTGCGGCTCCGGCTGGTGGTCGTGTTCGGGCTGGTGGCACTGACCGCCGCGGTGTCCGCGTCCGGAATCGCGTACTGGCTCAACCGTGAGGCGGTGCTCACACGCACCCAGGACGCGGTGCTGCGCGACTTCGAACAGGAGATGCAGAACCGGGCGGGCGCGCTGCCCGAGAACCCCTCACAGGACGAACTGCAGCACACCGCCGGCCAGATGGCCAACAGCAGCCAGCGCTTCAGCGTGGTGCTGGTCGCCGCGGACGCGAGCGGCAAGACCGTGTACGGCAACTCCGGTGCCCTGAACGGCTTCACGGTGCAGGACGTGCCGTCGTCGCTGCGCGCGGCGGTGAGCAGGCGGCAGCCGGTCACCGCCGCCAACAAGTACCCGTACCACCTCTACTGGCAGCGGGTGACCATGAACGGGTCCCCCTGTCTGGTGGCCGGCACGAAGGTGATCGGCGGCGGGCCGACCGGTTACATGCTCAAGTCGCTGGAGCCGGAGGCGAAGGACCTCAACTCGCTGGCCTGGTCGCTCGGTATCGCCACCGGACTCGGGCTGGTCGGCTCCGCGCTGCTCGCACAGGCCGCCGCGACGACCGTGCTGAAGCCGGTGCAGCGGCTCGGGGTGGCCGCGCGCCGGCTCGGCGAGGGGAAGCTGGACACCCGGCTGCGGGTGTCGGGGACGGACGAACTCGCGGATCTCTCCCGGACGTTCAACAACGCCGCCGAGGCGCTGGAGAAACGGGTGGCCGACATGGCCGCGCGCGACGACGCCTCCCGCCGGTTCGTGGCCGACATGTCCCATGAACTCCGGACTCCGCTGACGGCCATCACCGCCGTGACGGAGGTGCTGGAGGACGAGCTGGAGATGGGGTCCGGCAGCGTCGATCCGATGATCGAGCCCGCCGTACGGCTCGTCGTGAGCGAGACGCGGCGGCTGAACGACCTGGTCGAGAACCTCATGGAGGTCACCCGGTTCGACGCGGGCACCGCGCGGCTGGTGGTGGACGACGTGGATGTCGTCGACCAGATCACCGCGTGCATCGACGCCCGGGCCTGGCTGGACGCGGTGGATCTGGACGCCGAGCGCGGCATCCACGCCCGGCTCGACCCGCGCCGCCTGGACGTGATCATGGCCAACCTCATCGGCAACGCGCTCAAGCACGGGGGTTCGCCGGTGCGGGTCGCGGTGCGGGGCACCGCCGAGGCGGTGGTCATCGAGGTCCGGGACCACGGGCCCGGCATCCCCGAGGACGTCCTGCCGCACGTCTTCGACCGCTTCTACAAGGCGAGCGCCTCCCGGCCTCGTTCCGAGGGCAGCGGCCTGGGCCTGTCGATCGCCCTGGAGAACGCGCACATCCACGGCGGTGAGATCACCGCCGCCAACTCCGCCGAGGGCGGCGCGGTGTTCACGCTGCGGCTGCCGCAGGACTCGGCGCCGCTCACGGAGGACCCCGACGACGGCGACGGCGAGAAGGCCGAGGGGGACGCCTGATGAACGTACGCCGAGCGCTGGCGCTCCCGGTGCTGGCCGCGCTGCTCACCGGGTGCGGGATCCGGGCCACCGAGGTGCCGACCGAGTTCGGGCCCGCGCCCTCCCGGGTGCGGTGTTCGCTCGCCGAGCCGGACGTCTCGACGCAGGCCTCGCGCGGGCTGCCGGTGCAGGCGTTCCTGCTGTGCGGTTCGTCGCTGGTGGCCGTCGACCGCACGCTGCGCGTCGCGGACGGCACGGCGGACAACGAGCGACGGATGCTGGTCGCGCAGGGGCTGCTGGACGAACTCGCCGCGACTCCGTCGGCCGCGGAGAAGGAGGCCGGGTACACCACCGACGTACGCGGCGGCATGACGGTGCGGGGCCCGAGGCCCGGGGACCCGGCGGACGCGCTCAGGCTGAGCAGTCGGCCCGGGGACCTCACCTCGTACGCCCTGGCCCAGGTGGTCTGCACGTTCTCCGACTCGGCAGCGGCGGAGGGAGACGGCTCGGTCGTCCTCGGGGGCCCGAACACCGACCCGCTGCGCCGCTACGCGTGCACGGACGAGGTCCGTAGCCGCCCCGGCAGTAACCAGCCGCCGTCGAGCGAGGTGGCCGAAGGCTGACGCGGGCGCGTCGCCGGGGCGAACCACGCCCCGCGCACGGGGTGTGGCGCATGCCTCATCCACGTACCCGTGGGTATCCCGGAACCGATCGTGCCGGAGGCCGCGTCTTGGGATGCGTGCAGCGTGAAGGCTCCATCGGCGGCAGCGCCGCGATCAGCGTCCGTGTGGCAGGGGGTGTCGTCCTTGTCGCACACCTCGCGTTCGTCGCCTGGTTCGCGCTCCGTCCGCTGGACGTTCCCTGGGTGATGCCCGCCAATTTCCATCCGCTGGCCAGCATCCGATCCGATCTGGCCCTGGGCTGGCAGGAGGCGACCCGGCGCATCGTGGGCGGGCTCGGGCTGCTGGCCCCGCTGGGTGTGCTGTTCCCCCTGGTCCACGGCAGGCTCACCGTCTCGCCGCTCGCCTCCCTGCTGCGTACGACCGCTGCCGGCGCCCTGATCTCGCTCGGCATCGAGCTGCTGCAGACCGGGGTGCCCGGGCAGCGCGTGGACATCGACTCGCTGCTCCTGAACACGGCGGGCGTGACGCTCACGCACGCGCTCCTGGTACCGGCGACCCGCTCCTGGCTCCGTCGCAGGAACGAGCGCGCCCACCGGCACTCCGTCCGCCAGGAGGACCCCGCTCAGGGTCTGACCCCGACGATTCCCAGGGTCGGGATCGCACCATAGAGCGATGTTTCGTCCCCTTCGTGTGCGTAGCTTTGAAGTCAGACGAGGCGGTCACCCGGACAGCCTCCGACAGACGCTCACGAAGGAGCCGCAATGTCCCGCCTCGCCCGCCCCACCAACGGCCGCATGATCGGCGGAGTGTGTGCCGCGCTGGCACGGCGCTTCGGCACCTCCGCGACGACGATGCGCGTCATCTTCGTGGTCTCCTGCCTGCTGCCGGGCCCGCAGTTCCTGCTCTACATCGCGCTGTGGATCCTGTTCCCCTCGGAGGGGAAGGTCGCGAGCACCGCCTGGTGACCACGCGTACGCCGGTGGGGCGCACCCCCTGTCCGAGGGTGCGCCCCACCGGCGCGTGCGTATGCGGCGCGGATCAGCCCAGCGAGATGTTGTTCAGGCCGGCGGGCAGGCCCTTGCCGGCAGCCAGACCGCCGATCAGGCCGGTGACCTTGTCGGCGGGGCCGTCGGCGAGCGCCTTCTCGGCGACCGGCTGCGCCGCGGGGAGCGCCGACTGCGCCTGGCCCAGCGCCTCACCGGCACCCGGCAGCGACTTGGTGACGTTCTCGGCCGGCAGGGTCCGGGAGACACCGTTCAGCGCCTGAGCGGCGTCCGGGACGACCGGGGCGGCGCTGGCGGCACCAGCGGCGGTGACGGCGAAGGCGGCACCGAGAGCGGCGACACCGAGGGTCTTGACAGCAGACTGCTTCATGAAATGCGTCCTCGACATGGAGTTACGGGGAAGTGGGCGGTTCATGACCGTAAACATGCCGAGGCGCCCGCCGCAAACATCGAAACGCGAAGAATGGCGAATGCCCGCCCGCGTTCCGCACTGTCGAATTCCGTCGGATCAGTCCTCCGAGTCCACAGAACCGCTGGTAGACGCGGTCTGTTGGAACAGCCATTCGGACTTCAACTCGGCATATCCGGGCTTGATGACGTCATTGATCATCGCGAGTCGTTCATCGAAAGGAATGAATGCTGATTTCATCGCATTGACGGAGAACCACTGCATGTCGTCGAGCGTGTACCCGAACACCTCGACAAGGTGCTCGAATTCTCGGCTCATGCTGGTGCCGGACATCAATCGGTTGTCCGTGTTCACGGTGGCCCGGAAGTGCAGCCGGCGCAGCAGCCCGATCGGGTGCTCGGCGTACGAGGCCGCGGCCCCCGTCTGGAGGTTGGAGCTGGGGCACAGCTCCAACGGGATCCGCTTGTCCCGCACGTACGAGGCGAGCCGCCCGAGCTTGACCGTGCCGTCCTCGTGGACCTGGATGTCGTCGATGATGCGCACCCCGTGGCCGAGCCGGTCGGCGCCGCACCACTGGAGGGCCTGCCAGATGGACGGCAGCCCGAAGGCCTCTCCGGCGTGGATGGTGAAGTGGTTGTTCTCCCGCTTGAGGTACTCGAAGGCGTCGAGGTGCCGGGTGGGCGGGTAACCCGCCTCCGCGCCCGCGATGTCGAAGCCGACGACGCCCAGGTCGCGGTACCGGTTGGCGAGCTCGGCGATCTCCAGGGCGCGGGCCGCGTGCCGCATCGCGGTGAGCAGGGCGCCGACCCGGATCCGGTGGCCGTTCGCACGGGCCAGCCGCTCCCCTTCCCGGAAGCCCTCGTTGACGGCCTCGACGACCTCTTCGAGGCTGAGCCCGCCGTCGAGGTGCTGCTCGGGGGCGTAGCGCACCTCGGCGTAGACGACCCCGTCCTCGGCGAGGTCCTCGGCGCACTCGGCGGCGACCCGGACCAGCGCGTCCCGGGTCTGCATCACGCCGACGGTGTGCGAGAAGGTCTCCAAGTACCGTTCCAGGGAACCGGAGTCGGCGGCCTCGCGGAACCAGACGCCGAGCTTGTCCGGGTCGGTCTCGGGGAGATGGGAGTACCCGGATTCCCGGGCGAGGTCGACCATGGTGCCGGGGCGCAGCCCGCCGTCGAGATGGTCGTGCAGCAGAACCTTGGGCGCTCGGCGGATCTGGTCCGAGCTCGGGGTGTTCCCCATCCGGTCAGTCTGGCTCGTCATTTCCGCACTCTAACTCCTACGCGCGTAGATCACCCGGTTTACGAATCCGTCGATACGTAACGGTGACCGCACGGCCCCGTGTCGTACACCCACGCTTCTGACACTGTTCTGTCATGGGACAGCAAGCGACACCGGTTCGCACGGCCCGCCTGGGGCGGGCGCTCGGTCCGGAGCCGACAGCCGTGAGTGGAGTGGTGCTGCTGCTCCCCGGAGGTGACGAGGTCTCCCGCCGCAGACCGTCCGCCATGGTGGCAGCCGCGTCCGTACGCACCCTGGGCCGCCGGATCTCCCGCGCGGGACGCGTCGCGGGACTGGCGACCCACGTGGTCCACTACCGCTATCGCGGCTGGAACGGCAGCGCGGCACATCTGGCACAGGACGCGAGCTGGGCGACCGATGAGGCCGTACGACGGTACGGCGACGTCCCCGTGTGCCTCGCCGGATTCGACATGGGCGGCCGGGCGGCTCTGCACGCAGGCGGGCACGAGGCCGTCAACTCCGTGGTGGCACTGGCCCCTTGGCTGCCGGAGGAGGACGTGGCCGCGTCCCCCGAGCCGGTGCGGCAGCTGGCCGGGCGGCGGGTGCTGATCGTGCACGGCACGAACGACGCGCGTACGGATCCGGAGTTGTCGTTCCGGCTGGCGGCGCGGGCGAAGAAGGCGAACCGTGAGGTGTGCCGGTTCGAAGTGCACTCCGACGGACACGGGTTGCATCAGCATCGGGACGAAGTGCACGCGCTGACCGAGGACTTCGTGATGGGGGCGTTGTTCGGGAGGGCGTTGTCGCGGCCGGTGCAGGACGCGCTCGCGGCTCCGCCTCCGCTGGGACTTCGGATGCCGCTCGCCTCCGGCTTCGGGCAGGCCAGGCGGTAGGTCCGGGGACCTTGCGGGGTGTTCGGGGTACGGCTTGTAGCGGGCTGGTCGCGCCCGCGCGGCGGAGCCGTACAGCGATACGGCCCCGCACCCCTCAGGTCGGCAGCAGGTTGCCTCGTTTGGAGAGCAGGAACTTTTTGAAGGCTGCTACCGGAGGTGTGTCCGGGTGGCCGTCGAGCCAGGCCACGCCGATCTCGCGAGCGGCCCGCGGAGCGGTGACCGTCAGTTCCACAACTCCCGGGCGAGGGAAGACGGGTGGGGGCAGGAGGGCCACCCCCAGGCCCGCTGCCACCAGGCCCCTGAGGGTTTCGGCCTCCTCGCCCTCGAAGGCGATACGGGGCCGGAAACCGGCTTCCTGACACAGGTCGTCGGTGATGCGGCGGAGGCCGTAGCCGGGTTCCAGGGTGACGAACGTTTCGTCGGCGGCCTCCGCGAGCCGGATCCGGCGGCGGGCGGCGAGGCGGTGGTCGGCCGGAACGACCAGGCGGAGCTTCTGTTCGTCGAGGCGGAGGGCGACCAGGTCGGGGGCGTCCGGGACGGGGGAGGTCAGACAGAGGTCCAGTTCGCCCGCGCGCAGGCGCTCGATCATCGCCTCGCCGTAGTTCTGGACGAGGCTGAAGCGGACCCGGGGGTGATCGGCGCGGAAGGCGTGCAGGAGGCCCGGGACGGTCTCGGCGCCCATGGTGTGCAGGAAGCCGAAGGCGACCTTGCCGGTGGCCGGGTCGGCGTCGGCACGGACCTCCTCGACGGCGCGCTCGATCTCGGCGAGAGCACGCTCGACGGAGGTGAGAAAGGTGCGGCCGGCCGGGGTGAGGGAGACGGTGCGGCCGTGGCGGGCGAACAGATCGACGCCCAGGTCCTGTTCGAGCCGGACCATCGCCCGGGACAGGGTCGACTGCGGGACCTGCATCTCCTGGGCGGCACGGGTGACGTGCTCGGTACGGGCGACACCGGCGAAGTGGGCGAGGCGGGGAGCGAGCAGCCTCGACATGTCCGCCATGTCTTCTGTGTCACTGGACGGTGACAGACGCTCCTGTGACCTCTGCTGATGCACCATGGGAACGATTATGACGATTCCATGCATTGGACGGATGACCGGGGCGTACGTAACTTCGAAGCATGTCTCCCGCCAGTACCGGGGCGTCCACCGTCGTGGCCGCCGCACCCTCTGCTCCTGTCGTCGACGACTCCCGGATGGCCCCGGGCGGCCCCGGCTACCGCCGGATGAGCTTCGCCCTCTTCCTCGCCGGTGTCGCGACGTTCGCCCTTCTCTACTCCACCCAGGCGCTGCTGCCGCTGATCTCCGGCGAGTTCGGGGTGGCGGCGAGCGAGGCGAGCTGGACGGTGGCGGCCGCGACCGGCGGGCTGGCGGTGTTCGTCCTGCCGATGAGCGCCCTGTCGGAGCGTTTCGGACGCCGTACGGTGATGACGGCCTCGCTGGCGGTCGCGGTGACCGTCGGGCTGCTGGTGCCCTTCGCGCCGTCGCTGACCGCGCTGGTGGTGCTGCGGGCCGTCCAGGGCGCGGCGCTGGCCGGACTGCCCGCCTCCGCGACGGCATACCTCGCGGAGGAGGTCACGCCGAAGGCGCTGGTCACCGCGATCGGTCTGTTCGTCGCCGGCAACAGCGTCGGCGGGATGAGCGGCCGGGTCATCACCGGCTGGGTCGCGCAGGAGTGGGGCTGGCGGGTCGCGGTCGGTGTGATCGGCGCGATCGCCGTGGCCTGCGCGGTGGCCTTCCGGGTGCTGCTGCCCACGCCGAAGCACTTCGCGGCGGGCTCGCTGCGACCGCGGGTGCTGGCCCGCACGGTCCGCGACCACCTGTCCAACCCGCTGCTGCGCCGCCTGTACGCGATCGGCGCGCTGTTCATGACGGTGTTCGGCGGTGTGTACACGGTCATCGGCTACCGCCTGACCGAGGCCCCCTTCGGCCTCCCCCAGGGCATCGTCGGCTCGATCTTCCTGGTCTACCTGGTGGGCACGGTGTCCGCGTCGACGGCCGGCCGGCTGGTGGGCCGCCTGGGCCGCCGGGGGGCGCTGTACGCGGCGGGCGGTACGACGGCGACGGGCCTGCTGCTGTCCCTGGCCGACTCCCTTCCCCTCGTCCTCCTCGGGCTGGTCCTGATCACCGGGGGTTTCTTCGCGGGGCACGCGGTCGCCTCCTCGGCCGTCAGCAAGACGGCGACCCGGGGGCGGGCGCAGGCGTCGGCGCTGTATCAGTCGGCGTACTACATCGGCTCCAGCGCGGGCAGCACGGTGGGTGCGCTGGCGTTCCACGCGGGCGGCTGGTCCGGGACGGTGACCGTCGGTCTGCTGGCGGTGCTGGGCGTCGTGACGATCACGGTGTTCGGTACGCGGGCGGCACGGGTCGCCGCGCGGCGGGAGCCAGTGGCGGCGTAGGGTCGCCCGCCCCCTGACGCCGCCGCCCACGGCACCGCACCTAACATATGACCTGCACTTTTCCCCGCTCGCCGGGCCGTTGTCAGACCCCTGCGTTGACGCCCTCTCCTGCCCGAGGGCAGAAGATTCCGGTCCGTACCGCTACGCGGTACCACCATGGGTTCCTGTTTCACAGGCCACCGCCGACCGGTGAGGGTCGGTCTTACACGGCCTCCGCAGGCCTGACTTCCCGCCCGTCCGGCGGTAGGTCCCACAACTCCGTTGTCGGACAAGGCGATCTTAGCCATGCCGCTGCGCCCTCGGGGCCACTACGGGCAGAAAGTCCCACACCTCCACCCTGAAAAGTGGAGCACTGGGCAAGTGTTCGGTAGCTTCCAAGTGCTGGGCGCAATGGCGCGCGGAGTGGAACGGCCCCAGGGGTGGGTGGACGATGAGCGACACAATGACGACGGACCTCGACGTCAGGCTGGAAAAACACCGGACCGAGCTCACCGGGTACTGCTATCGCATGCTCGGCTCCTCCTTCGAGGCCGAGGACGCGGTGCAGGACACCATGGTCCGGGCATGGCGCAGCTACGAGAAGTTCGAGGGCCGCTCCAGCCTCCGCTCCTGGCTCTACCGCATCGCGACGAACGTGTGCCTGGACATGCTGACCGCCGGCAACAAGCGCGCCCGGCCGATGGACCTCACCGAGTCCACTCCCCTGGCCCAGGCCGCCCTCTCCCCCCGCCCGGACCACACCTGGCTGGAGCCCATGCCGGACGCGCGCGTGCTGCCCACGACCGAGGACCCTGCGGAGCGGGCCATC
>NZ_CP108242.1:0-1817500 GCF_045041235.1 Streptomyces sp. NBC_00076 | reverse complement strand
CCGAAGTCGTGTCATTGCAGCATGAGGGCCAACGCCCGCTGTGATGGGTAGGGGAGCGTCGTGTGCCGGGTGAAGCCGCCGTGTAAGCGAGTGGTGGACGGTTCACGAGTGAGAATGCAGGCATGAGTAGCGATACACACGTGGGAAACGTGTGCGCCGATTGACTAAGGGTTCCTGGGTCAAGCTGATCTGCCCAGGGTAAGTCGGGACCTAAGGCGAGGCCGACAGGCGTAGTCGATGGATAACCGGTTGATATTCCGGTACCCGCTGTGAAGCGTCAAACATTGAATCAGGCGATGCTAAGTCCGTGAAGCCGTTCCGGACCCTTCGGGGAAAGGAAAGTGGTGGAGCCGACGGACCAGACTTGTAGTAGGTGAGTGATGGGGTGACGCAGGAAGGTAGTCCATCCCGGGCGGTGGTTGTCCCGGGGTAAGGGTGTAGGACGTCAGGTAGGTAAATCCGCCTGGCAATAGTCTGAGACCTGATGCCGAGCCGATTGTGGTGAAGTGGATGATCCTATGCTGTCGAGAAAAGCCTCTAGCGAGTTTCATGGCGGCCCGTACCCTAAACCGACTCAGGTGGTCAGGTAGAGAATACCGAGGCGTTCGGGTGAACTATGGTTAAGGAACTCGGCAAAATGCCCCCGTAACTTCGGGAGAAGGGGGGCCATCACTGGTGAGAGGACGTGCTCCTCGAGCTGGGGGTGGCCGCAGAGACCAGCGAGAAGCGACTGTTTACTAAAAACACAGGTCCGTGCGAAGCCGTAAGGCGATGTATACGGACTGACGCCTGCCCGGTGCTGGAACGTTAAGGGGACCGGTTAGTCAGGATTCGTCTTGGCGAAGCTGAGAACTTAAGCGCCAGTAAACGGCGGTGGTAACTATAACCATCCTAAGGTAGCGAAATTCCTTGTCGGGTAAGTTCCGACCTGCACGAATGGCGTAACGACTTCTCGACTGTCTCAACCATAGGCCCGGTGAAATTGCACTACGAGTAAAGATGCTCGTTTCGCGCAGCAGGACGGAAAGACCCCGGGACCTTTACTACAGTTTGATATTGGTGTTCGGTTCGGCTTGTGTAGGATAGCTGGGAGACTGTGAAGCTTGGACGCCAGTTCAGGTGGAGTCGTCGTTGAAATACCAGTCTGGTCGTGCTGGATGTCTAACCTGGGTCCGTGATCCGGATCAGGGACAGTGTCTGATGGGTAGTTTAACTGGGGCGGTTGCCTCCTAAAGAGTAACGGAGGCGCCCAAAGGTTCCCTCAGCCTGGTTGGCAATCAGGTGTTGAGTGTAAGTGCACAAGGGAGCTTGACTGTGAGACCGACGGGTCGAGCAGGGACGAAAGTCGGGACTAGTGATCCGGCGGTGGCTTGTGGAAGCGCCGTCGCTCAACGGATAAAAGGTACCCCGGGGATAACAGGCTGATCTTCCCCAAGAGTCCATATCGACGGGATGGTTTGGCACCTCGATGTCGGCTCGTCGCATCCTGGGGCTGGAGTCGGTCCCAAGGGTTGGGCTGTTCGCCCATTAAAGCGGTACGCGAGCTGGGTTTAGAACGTCGTGAGACAGTTCGGTCCCTATCCGCTGCGCGCGTAGGAATATTGAGAAGGGCTGTCCCTAGTACGAGAGGACCGGGACGGACGAACCTCTGGTGTGCCAGTTGTTCTGCCAAGGGCATGGCTGGTTGGCTACGTTCGGGAGGGATAACCGCTGAAAGCATCTAAGCGGGAAGCCTGCTTCGAGATGAGTATTCCCACCCCCTTTGAGGGGTTAAGGCTCCCAGTAGACGACTGGGTTGATAGGCCGGATCTGGAAGCACGGTAACGTGTGGAGGTGACCGGTACTAATAGGCCGAGGGCTTGTCCTCAGTTGCTCGCGTCCACTGTGTTGGTTCTGAAACCACGAACAGCCCCATACCCAGGGCCACGGGTGTGGTGCGGCAGTTCAGTTTCATAGTGTTTCGGTGGTTTTAGCGTGAGGGAAACGCCCGGTTACATTCCGAACCCGGAAGCTAAGCCTTACAGCGCCGATGGTACTGCAGGGGGGACCCTGTGGGAGAGTAGGACGCCGCCGAACTTCTTTTAGAGCTCTGGCTCTTGGGCACACAAGCCCAAGAGCCAGAGCTTTTTTGCGTTGGGGTAAGGTCAGGGAGCATCGTTGGCACGTTTCCCACAGGAGGCCCCCGGGTGGAGGTCCAGGAGACCCGCGTACAGACGGACCGGGTCCTCACCATCCCCAACATCCTCAGCATGGCGCGTCTTGCCGGCGTACCGCTCTTCCTGTGGCTGATTCTCAGGCCTGAGTTCGGCGGTCCCGAGAGTGACGGTTGGGCGCTCCTGGTGCTGGCGCTGAGCGGCGTGAGTGACTACCTGGACGGGAAGCTGGCCAGGCGATGGAACCAGATCAGCAGCCTCGGCCGGCTCCTCGACCCCGCGGCCGACCGGCTCTACATTCTCTCGACTCTGGTCGGTCTCACCTGGCGCGAGATTCTGCCTATTTGGTTGACCGCTGCACTTCTGGCGCGAGAGTTGGTCCTGTTGGTGATGGTGGGCATCCTCAGGCGTCACGGCTATCCGCCGCCGCAGGTGAACTTCCTGGGCAAGGCCGCCACCTTCAACCTGATGTACGCGTTCCCGCTGCTTCTGCTCAGTGACGGAAGTGGCTGGCTCCCGTCACTCGCTGCTATTTTCGGATGGGCGTTCGCCGGATGGGGTACAACGCTGTACTGGTGGGCAGGAGTCCTCTACGTGGTACAGGTCCGCCGCCTGGTTCGTGCGGACGCCATGGCCGACTGAACTCGCCCCTAGCCGTGGCTGTATCTGCCCGATGGCCCGCGGTGGAAAAGTGCGGGACAATCTGGACGGGTGAAGTCGGCTAGACCGTCATCTCTTAGAGGAGGACGCTTCCGACATGAAGGCCGTCGTGATGGCCGGAGGCGAAGGCACACGCCTTCGCCCTATGACCTCAAGCATGCCCAAGCCGCTCCTGCCGGTGGTCAACCGGCCGATCATGGAGCACGTTCTGCGGCTGCTCAAAAGGCATGGGCTCAACGAGACCGTCGTTACCGTCCAGTTCTTGGCCTCATTGGTCAAGAACTACTTCGGTGACGGTGAGGAGCTCGGTATGGAGCTCACCTATGCCAATGAGGAGAAGCCACTCGGTACCGCCGGAAGCGTCAAGAACGCCGAAGAGGCGTTGAAGGACGATGCTTTCCTCGTCATCTCCGGTGATGCCCTGACCGACTTCGATCTCACTGAGCTCGTTAATTTCCACAAAGAAAAGGGCGCGCTCGTCACCGTCTGTCTGACGCGTGTGCCCAACCCCCTCGAATTCGGCATCACCATCGTCGACGAGGAGGGGAAGGTCGAGCGCTTCCTCGAGAAGCCGACCTGGGGTCAGGTTTTCTCGGACACGGTGAACACCGGCATCTACGTGATGGAGCCCGAGGTCTTCGACTATGTCGAGCCCGATGTGCCCGTCGACTGGTCCGGCGATGTCTTCCCGCAGTTGATGAAGGAGGGCAAGCCGGTCTACGGCTACATCGCGGAGGGCTACTGGGAGGACGTCGGTACTCACGAGAGCTATGTCAAGGCCCAGGCCGACGTCCTGGAGGGCAAGGTAGACGTCGAGATCGACGGCTTCGAGATCTCCCCGGGAGTGTGGGTGGCCGAGGGTGCCGAGGTGCATCCCGACGCAGATCTGCGCGGGCCCCTGTATATCGGGGACTACGCCAAGGTCGAGGCCGGTGCGGAAATTCGTGAGCACACCGTCGTCGGTTCGAACGTCGTTGTGAAGAGCGGGGCCTTTCTGCACAAGGCCGTCGTCCACGACAACGTGTACATCGGACAGCACAGCAATCTGCGGGGCTGTGTCGTCGGAAAGAACACCGACATCATGCGTGCGGCTCGGATCGAGGACGGCGCGGTCATCGGGGACGAGTGCCTGATCGGCGAGGAATCGATCGTGCAGGGCAACGTACGGGTCTACCCGTTCAAGACCATCGAGGCCGGTGCGTTCGTCAACACCTCTGTCATCTGGGAGTCCAGGGGACAAGCGCACCTCTTCGGCGCGCGCGGGGTCTCCGGGATCCTCAATGTGGAGATCACACCAGAGTTGGCGGTTCGTATCGCCGGCGCCTACGCCACCACGCTCAAGAAGGGCTCGACCGTCACCACGGCTCGAGACCACTCCCGTGGCGCCCGTGCGCTCAAGCGGGCGGTCATCTCAGCGCTGCAGGCCAGCGCCATCGACGTACGAGACCTGGAGAACGTACCGCTGCCGGTCGCACGGCAGCAGACCGCGCGGGGCAGTGCCGGCGGGATCATGATCCGGACCACGCCTGGGGTGCCGGATTCGGTGGACATCATGTTCTTCGACGGGCGTGGGGCTGACCTCTCGCAGGGCAGCCAGCGGAAGTTGGACCGGGTGTTCGCACGTCAGGAGTACCGGCGAGCCTTCCCGGGTGAGATCGGGGACCTGCATTTCCCGGCGAGTGTCTTCGACTCGTACACCGGATCGCTGCTGCGGAACGTCGACACGTCGGGTATCGCCGAGTCGGGACTCAAGGTCGTCGTCGACGCGTCCAACGGCAGTGCGGGGCTGGTGCTTCCCAGCCTGCTCGGCAAGCTCGGAGTGGACTCGCTGACCGTCAATCCCGGTCTCAACGAGTCCAGGCCGACGGAGACGGCGGACATGCGTCGGTCGGGTCTGGTGCGTCTCGGTGAGATCGTGGCGTCCTCGCGTGCCGCCTTCGGAGTGCGTTTCGATCCTGTCGGCGAGCGGCTGTCCCTGGTGGACGAGAAGGGCCGCATCATCGAGGACGACCGGGCACTGCTCGTCCTGCTCGATCTTGTGGCCGCGGAGCGGCGCAGTGGTCGGGTGGCCCTGCCGGTGACCACCACAAGGATCGCCGAGCAGGTGGCGGCGTATCACGGTACGCAGGTGGAGTGGACGACGACCTCTCCCGACGATCTGACCCGGGTCGGGCGCGACGACTCGACGATCTTCGGTGGTGACGGCAAGGGCGGCTTCATCGTCCCCGAGTTCAGCAGTGTCTTCGACGGCACCGCGGCTTTCGTACGGTTGATCGGGCTGGTGGGGCGGACGCAGCTGACGCTGAGCCAGATCGATGCGCGCATTCCGCGGGCGCACGTCCTCAAACGGGATCTGGCGACTCCCTGGGCCGTCAAGGGACTTGTGATGCGACGAGTCGTCGAGGCGGCCGGAGACCGTTTCGTGGACACCACCGACGGGGTGCGGGTGGTGGAGACCGACGGGCGTTGGGTGATGGTGCTGCCGGACCCGGCCGAGGCCGTCACGCACCTGTGGGCTGAGGGGCCGGACGACGCCTCCGCGCAGGCCCTGCTCGACGAGTGGGCGGCGGTCGTGGACAGCGCAGGGCGCTGAAAGGCATTGACACACGCGCGTGCCGGACAAGTGTCCCCAAGGGGGCCTGTCCGGCACGCCGGTGGGGCCATTCGGAGGTAGTGGTCGCGACGTGCGACGATGTGCGGCATGCCGCAGCAGCCCCCCGTTCGGAGCACTCCCACGCGCGCGTCGCGTCCGGACGCGTCCATGTCGCTGCTCACCAACGTCATGGATCACAGCCTCGACGAGGGGTACGCAGAGGCCGCCGCGCGGAAGAAGGCCGACGGTACGGGCGGCATGCCCAAGACCCTTCGAGCGAAGCTCGGGCTCGCCGCCGGTCTCGTGCTCGCGGCCCTCGTCGTGACCGTCGGAGCGGCCCAGGCGCGGGTGGCGGCGCCCGTGGTCGCCAAGGAGCGCGAGGAACTGGTCGACCGGATCGATCGGGAGACCCAGGCCGCGGACAAGCTCGAGGACAGCGTCGACAAACTGCGTGACGACGTGAGCACGCGGCAGCGCGAAGCGCTCAAGAAGACGGGCGAGAGCGACCAGGCCGAACTCATGGACCTCCTGTCGGGAGCCACCGAGGTGCACGGTCCGGGCGTGAAACTGGTTGTGGACGACGCCAAGGAAGCCACGTCGGGAGGTGACGGCGACCCGCGCGAAACGGCGGGGTTCTCCGACACCGGTCGTGTGCGCGACCACGATATGCAGCGCGTGGTCAACGGGCTGTGGGCGTCGGGCGCCGAGGCTGTCTCCATCAACGGGCAGCGGCTGACCGCTCTGTCGGCGATCCGCGCCGCGGGGGACGCGATACTGGTCGACAACAAGCCGCTCGTGCCGCCGTATACCGTGCTTGCCGTGGGGGACGGGAAACGGCTGAGCACCAGGTTCCAGAACAGCCCCGACGGGCTGTATCTGCACGCCCTTCAGGAGAACTTCGGCATCCGGACCGCCATCTCCGTGGAGGAGGACCTCCGGCTGCCCGCCGCACCGAGTGTGATCGTACGTACAGCACAGCCGAGAACTGAGAAGGGCACATCGTGATCGCCGTACTGGGCCTCGTCGTGGGAGTGGTGGCCGGCCTGTTGGTCCGGCCCGAGGTTCCGGCGGTCGTCGAGCCGTATCTGCCGATCGCCGTCGTGGCGGCACTGGACGCCGTCTTCGGAGGCCTGCGGGCCATGCTCGACGGGATCTTCGACGACAAGGTCTTCGTCGTGTCGTTCCTGTCGAACGTCGTCGTCGCGGCGCTGATCGTGTTCCTGGGCGACAAGTTGGGTGTGGGGGCCCAGCTGTCGACGGGTGTGGTCGTCGTGCTCGGGATCCGAATCTTCTCGAACGCTGCGGCGATCCGCCGGCACGTCTTCCGGGCGTGAGGCCGATGAGCAATCAGGACGAGACCCCCGACAACAGGCTGCGCAAGGAACTCCCCGAGGAAGCGCCCGCAGGGGTCGCGCCGGAGGCGGCCGGGGCCGACGCTCAAGGGTCGCCACGGCTGACCGGGCGCCAGCGGCTGGCGAAGGGACTGTGGCCACCGCGCGTCACCCGGGCCCAACTGATCGTGGCCGTGCTGCTGTTCGGGCTGGGCTTCGGCCTGGCCGTGCAGGTCGCGTCGAACAGCGACAGTGACAGTGCGCTGCGGGGCGCGCGCCAGGAAGATCTTGTGCGCATCCTTGATGAACTGGACGACCGTACTCAGCGTCTTGAAGACGAGAAGCAGGGCCTCGAGAACCAGCGTGACGAGCTGGAGAACAGCTCGGACCAGGCCGAGGAAGCCCGCAAGCAGACGATCGAGAAGGAGAGGCAGCTCGGGATCCTCGCGGGCACGGTGGCCGCGCAGGGGCCCGGCATCACGATGACCATCGACGACACGAAGGGAACGGTCGAGGCGGACATGCTGCTCGACGCGATCCAGGAGCTGCGCGCGGCCGGCGCGGAGGCGATCCAGGTGAACGGCGTGCGAGTCGTCGCGGGGACCTATCTGACGAACTCCGGCAAGGGCGTGAGCGTCGACGGGAACAAGATCAACACTCCTTATCGTTTCAAGGTCATCGGCAAGCCGCAGGACCTCGAACCGGCGCTCAACATCCCTGGAGGCGTGGTGCAGACTCTTGAGAAGGAGCAGGCCACCGCGACCGTCGAGCGGTCGGACAAGATCGTCGTGGACGCCTTGCGAGCGGCGAAGCGGCCTGACTACGCTCGGTCGTCCTCGCAGTGAACCGCAGGTGCATGGGGGACGTCCGGCCAGGGCATGAGGTTGCGGGGGGTCGGCGCACCGAATGGGTGGTGCGTGGTGGAAACTGTCTGGTGGATACGGACGTTGTGAGGGTGTCCGGGTCGACCGGTGTGTTCAATCAGGGTTCGTCCTGCCCCACGGGCGGGTCTGTTTCGGTCAAGGGGAATCGCCCGTGAAGTTGTTTGCGAAGTTGTTCGGCAAGAGCGCGCGAGAGGGCAGCGACAATGCGACTGCCCGCCATCGCGCACAGCCTGACGCGGAGGGCCAGCGCCCGCTGTACCGGGACCAGGTCGGTGGCCCGGGTGGTGACGTTCCCGGAGGTCAGGGCGCGCCGTCTGTTGACCCTGCCCAGGCCGGAGGCATAGGTTTCGGGCAACCGTCAACCTCAAGTGCGGGTGGAGGGTTTTCCGGCGACCCGTACGCTTCCCATGCCCCTGGGGGGCAGCCGCGGCAGGAGGATCCGTCCATGTCGGCCCTGGTGTGTACGAGGTGCGGTAACCGCAACGCGGAGAACAGCCGCTTCTGCTCCAACTGCGGTGCGCCGCTGCGGCCCGGTGCGACGCCCGAGCGGCCCTCCGAGACCACGTCCACGATCTCCATCTCGGGGCTTGAGGCCTATGATTCCGAGGCCACCGGCCAGACGCCGATGCCCATGCTCTCCCCGGAGGCACAGGCGGCCGTCGACGCGCTGCCACTCGGCTCCGCGCTGCTGGTGGTGCGACGTGGCCCGAACTCGGGCAGTCGTTTCCTGCTGGACGGCGACCTGACCACGGCCGGCCGGCACCCGCAGAGCGACATCTTCCTGGACGACGTGACGGTCTCTCGTCGGCATGTGGAGTTCCGCCGTGGTCCGGACGGTTCGTTCACGGTGGCCGATGTGGGCAGCCTGAACGGCACGTATGTGAACCGCGAGCGGATCGACCAGGTCGCTCTGAACAACGGTGACGAGGTGCAGATCGGCAAGTACCGGCTGGTCTTCTACGCGAGCCAGCGGGGCTACTGACCCTCCTCCGGACGTTGTCCGGGGGGACCCCCAGGGAAGGTCCATGCTTCATACACCGAGCGGCGGTGCCGGGCACGGTACCGCCGCCGCGGACAGTGGGCTGATGAGCATCGGCACGGTGCTGAACGTGTTGCGCGACGAGTTTCCCGAAGTGACCATCTCCAAGATCCGTTTCCTGGAGTCGGAGGGGCTCATCGAGCCGCAGCGGACACCCTCGGGGTATCGCAAGTTCACTGCCGACGACGTCGAGCGCCTCGGGCACGTCCTGAGGATGCAGCGGGACCACTATCTGCCGCTCAAGGTGATCCGGGACCACCTGGACGCGATGGAGCGCGGTGAGGCCGTACAGCTGCCGGTTCTGGGGCGTCAACGGGACGGCGAGGCCGTCCCTGACGTCTTCGAGGGGCCCACGGCGGCCCGCATCGGACGGGCCGAGCTGCTCGCCGCCGCGGAGATCGGTGAGGAAGAACTGCACGAGTGGGAGTCGTACGGGCTCCTCGCTCCGTTGCCGGACGGGGCGTACGACGCCGAGGCCGTCACCGTGGCCTCGCTGGTCGCCGAACTGGGCCGGTTCGGGATCGAGCCGCGGCACCTGCGGGTGATGAAGGCCGCCGCCGACCGCGAGGCCGGTCTGGTGGACCAGGTGGTGGCCCCGCTGAAGCGCCATCGCAACCCGCAGACCAGGGTGCACGCCGAAGCCCGTGCGAAGGAACTGGCAGGACTCACGGTGAAGCTGCACGCGGCGTTGGTGCAGATCGCTCTCGGGGTGCGACTGCCCTGAAAGGGGCTGTGGCGCGGAGGCAGGATCGGCCCCCCGTTTCCTGCCCGACTACCCAAACGTCCCGGGCACGGCCTAGGGTTGCTGTGTGAACGAGCTCGATGTCGTAGGTGTCCGGGTGGAAATGCCCTCCAACCAACCGATCGTGCTCCTGCGCGAAGTGGGAGGCGACCGCTACCTCCCCATCTGGATCGGGCCTGGGGAGGCAACGGCGATCGCCTTCGCGCAGCAGGGCATGGCCCCCGCTCGACCGCTGACCCACGACCTGTTCAAGGACGTGCTGGAGGCCGTTGGCCAGGAGCTCACCGAGGTGCGCATCACGGACCTGCGTGAGGGCGTCTTCTACGCGGAGCTGGTGTTCGCCAGCGGAGTCGAGGTGAGCGCCCGGCCGTCCGACGCCATAGCGTTGGCCCTGCGCACCGGAACGCCGATCTACGGCAGCGACGGAGTGCTCGACGACGCGGGTATCGCCATTCCCGACGAGCAGGAGGACGAGGTGGAGAAGTTCCGCGAGTTCCTCGACCAGATCTCGCCCGAGGACTTCGGCACCAGCAGCCAGTGAGCAGCGACGGGCCCGGCGGATGAGCAGTGCCGCCGGGCTCGCCCACGTCCGTTGACGCCTAAATACCGGCATTTGAGGCGGCTCGGGAGAGCGTCCCACGGCCTGCGCCGAGCGCATTCGGCTAGCCTTTCCCCGCGACGGGGTACGGGAAACCACTCCTAGGGTGATTATCACTCGGCGTGCCGAGTGTGGCGATCGTTGACGCGCCCCTGGTGACTGCCTACCGTCGAGAGGGCAGGTCAAGGACGGAGGTCGGCGTGAGAAGCAGCGGCGACGGTACGGCTGGGGGTGCCCCCGGACGGAGTCTCGGGGCGAGCGGGCCGTACCCGCTTCACAGCAGCGCGGCCGATCACGCTCCGCAGCGACCGACGGCCGTGCCGAGCAGCGGAGGGACGACGTCCATGGCGTCCGAGCAGATCGGCTACCGCGGTCCGACGGCCTGCGCGGCCGCCGGTATCACCTACCGCCAACTGGACTACTGGGCCCGCACGGGCCTCGTGGAGCCGAGCGTTCGACCCGCCTACGGCTCCGGGACGCAGCGTCTCTACAGCTTCCGGGACGTCGTCATCCTGAAGATCGTCAAGCGCTTCCTGGACACCGGTGTGTCGCTGCAGAACATCCGCACGGCGGTCCAGCACCTGCGGCAGCGTGGATTCCGGGACCTGGAGCGCATGACGCTGATGAGCGACGGTGCCACCGTCTACGAGTGCACCACGCCCGACGAGGTCCACGCACTGCTCCAGGGCGGCCAGGGTGTCTTCGGGATCGCTGTCGGTGTGGTGTGGCGGGACGTGGAGAGTGCCCTCTCACAACTGCACGGCGAGCGGGTGGACACCGGGGAGACGCTCGTCGGGCACAACCCCGCGGACGAGCTGGCGCGGCGCCGCAACCGGGCGGTCTGAGCGCCGTCCCCGCTCTTCGGCTCTTCGAGTGGGGCATTGTCAGTGGCGTAGGGCAGCATCGGATGTGTGAGAACCGCGCCCACGATCCTGCATCTCGACATGGATGCCTTCTTCGCCTCGGCGGAGCAGGCGTCCAAGCCGAGTCTGCGGGGAAAGGCCGTCGTGGTGGGTGGGCTGGGACCGCGCGGAGTGGTGGCCACGGCGTCGTACGAGGCACGGGTCTTCGGGGTGCACTCGGCGCTGCCCATGGCCCAGGCGAGGCGGCTCGCGCCGAACGCCGCGTATCTCGTGCCGCGCTTCGCGTTCTACCGGTCGATCAGCGAACAGGTGATGGAGCTGTTGAGGGCGCTGTCGCCGCTGGTGGAGCCGCTGAGCCTGGATGAGGCGTTCGTGGATCTGGAGGCCGGGGGAGCGGCCTGGGACGCTGAGTCGGCGCGGCTGGCCGGAGTGAAGCTGCGGGCGGACATACGGGCGGTGACTGGACTGACGGGGTCGGTGGGGCTCGCCGCCTCCAAGATGCTGGCGAAGATCGCCTCTGAGCAGGCCAAGCCGGACGGGCTGGTGCTGATCGAGCCGGGGACCGAGCGGGGGCTGCTGGGGCCGATGTCGGTGCGGACGCTGCCAGGGGTGGGGCCTGCGACCGGGGACCACCTGCGGCGGGCGGGGATCCACACCGTCGAGGAGATCGCCGAGGCGGGTGAGGACGAGCTCGTGCGGCTGCTGGGCAAGTCGCATGGACAGTCGCTGTACGCGATGGCGCTGGCGCTCGACGAGCGGCCCGTGGTGGCGGAGCGGGAGACGAAGTCGGTGTCGGTGGAGGACACGTACGACGTCGACATCCATGATCGTGTTCGGGTGGGGCTGGAGGTGCAGCGGCTGGCGAACCGGTGTGTGCGGAGGCTGCGGGAGGCGGGGCTGTCCGGCCGGACCATCGTGCTGAAGGTGCGACGGTACGACTTCTCCACGTTGACCCGGTCCGAGACCTTGCGGGGGCCCACGGACGATCCGGGGGTGGTGCGGGAGGCGGCCGCGCGGTTGCTGGACTCCGTGGACACGACCGGGGGTGTGCGGTTGCTGGGGGTGGGGGTCAGCGGACTGGCCGACTACACGCAGGAGGACCTGTTCGCGCAGGCGGCGGGGGAGCGGATGGACTCCGGCGCGGTCGAGGAAGCCGATGACGCGCCCGAAGCGGAGCCGAAGGCTCCGGTCGAGCGGCGGTGGCCCTCGGGACACGATGTGCGGCACTCCGAGTACGGGCACGGGTGGGTGCAGGGAAGCGGGCTCGGGCGGGTGACCGTGCGGTTCGAGACGCCCGACTCGGGGCCGGGGCGGGTGCGGACGTTCCGGATGGAGGACCCGGAACTGGAACCGGCGGAGCCGCTGCCCCTGGTGCGGGTGCGTTCTGAGGCCGGGTAAGGCTTTGGTGGGCGGGGCTCGGGACCGGGTGCGTGCGGGTGCGGGTGGGGTTGGGCCTGGGGTGGACGTAGGTCGGGTGTGTGGTGGTTTCGACCGGGCGGGGGCGGGGGCGGGGTGGGGCACTCGGCGCAGGAGGGCTGACGGTGCGGACTGCCTGGTGCCGGCCGTGCCGTCCCGGTGGTGGGGCGGGCTGACGCCTGTTGGGCGGGGGCGGATGTCGGCGGTCTGCGGATGACTGCGCGCCGTCCGGAGGGGTCGGACGGGCGATTACGAGCGGGTCGGCTACGTGGGTCGGCGAGTGCGGTCGCGTGCCGGGGTGACTTGCCGTGCAGGGGGACGCCGCCTGGTGGCGTTGCTCGGCTCTGTGACGGCGGCGGTGCGATGTGACGGTACTGCCGGGTTGCCGGGTCGGGGGCGTGAGCCGGAAGGCCGCCATCCACGCTGGGGTGTCGCGGCGGCTGTGCGTGCGGGGCGGCAGGGCCGGATGGGCGTGTCGCGGGGGCTGTATACGCGTGGCGGATCGGCTGGGACGGGGCCGGATGTGTCGGCCGGTGGGGTCGGGGGCGAGGTGTCGGCGAGGGGGTGTGCGGATGAGGTGGGGGTCAGGACTCGTCCGTGTTTGCCAGCTTGCCGAAGTCGTGGTCCGGGAGGGGCGGAGGAGCGGACAGGTCGAGACCGTAGTGGTGGTAGAGCTGCAGTTCCTGTTCGGGGGAGAGGTGGCGGCCCACGCCGAAGTCGGGGGCATCCTTGATCAGGGCCCGGTCGAAGGGGACGCGCAGGGTGCCCTCGATCAGTTCGCTGGGCTCCAGGGGGACGAAGGCGTCCCTGCTGAACAGACCCGTGCGTATGGCCGCCCACTCCGGTACACCGGTCGCGTCGTCGAGGTAGATCTCGTCGATCGTGCCGATCTTGGTGCCCTTGCGGTCGAACGCCTTGCGGCCGATCAGGTTGCGCGGATCGATGTCGGTCTGCACGGGTCCTCCATTTGGTCGCAACTCATCCGTAAGCACTACGAAAGAGCACATTCAGGGAGGTGGCCACTCGAACGCTCAATCGCTGACCTCGCTGGTACGCTGGCAAACGGCTGCTGACCCCGTGCGGGAGAGTCCTTCGGACACCATCCGGAGGCGCCGAAGGAGCAAATCCTCCCCGGAATCTCTCAGGCCCCCGTACCGCATGGACGAGGTCACTCTGGAAAGCAGAGTGGGTGTCGAAACGGCTTCCGCTCTCACCGACGGTGAAAGCCGGGCACCCTCGGGGGGCCCGGTGAAGCTCTCAGGTCGAGATGACAGAGGGGGAGGCCGTTCGGGTACCCGTGCCGTGGTGCCCCTCGAAGGTCGCGTCAGACCAGGAGGCCTCCGCAATGACCGCCCATCGCAGTCCGCTCTCCGAGCTGGAGCAGGGAATTCCGTTCGAACAGCGCCACATCGGGCCTGACCAGGAAGCGCGGGCGAAGATGCTCGCCCAGGTCGGGTATGGCTCGCTGGACGAGCTCACCGCCGCCGCCGTGCCGGACGTGATCAAGAACGCCGAGGCGCTCGATCTGCCGGGTGCGCGTACCGAGGCCGAGGTGCTGGCCGAGCTGCGTTCGCTGGCCGACCGAAACCAGGTTCTCGACTCCATGGTCGGCCTCGGGTACTACGGGACCTTCACGCCGCCCGTCATCCTGCGCAACGTGATGGAGAATCCGGCCTGGTACACGGCCTACACGCCCTACCAGCCCGAGATCTCCCAGGGGCGCCTGGAGGCGCTGCTGAACTTCCAGACCATGGTCGCCGAGCTCACCGGGCTGCCGACCTCCGGTGCCT
Source organism: Streptomyces sp. NBC_00076 (assembly GCF_045041235.1). Lineage (NCBI taxonomy): Bacteria > Bacillati > Actinomycetota > Actinomycetes > Kitasatosporales > Streptomycetaceae > Streptomyces > Streptomyces sp. NBC_00076. Next base: position 1,803,431 of record NZ_CP108242.1, on the reverse strand, counting down.
CGCTGCTCGACGAGGGCACCGCGGCGGCCGAGGCGCTGGCGCTGTCGCGGCGCATGGGCAAGAACAAGAAGGGCCTCTTCCTGGTCGACGCGGACACGCTGCCGCAGACCGTCGCCGTGATCCGGACGCGGGCCGAGCCGACCGGCGTCGAGGTCGTCGTCGCGGACCTCGGTGACGGCATTCCGGCCGAGATCGCCGGGCGTGAGATCAACGGCGTGCTGATCCAGTACCCGGGCGCCTCCGGTGCCGTACGCGACATCGAGCCGCTCGTCGAGCAGGCCCACGAACTCGGTGCGCTCGTGACGGTCGCCGCCGATCTGCTGGCGCTGACGCTGCTGAAGTCCCCGGGGGAGCTCGGTGCGGACATCGCCGTCGGGACGACCCAGCGGTTCGGTGTGCCGATGGGCTTCGGCGGGCCGCACGCCGGATACATGGCGGTGCGAGAGAAGTTCGCGCGCAGCCTGCCCGGGCGGCTCGTCGGAGTGTCCGTCGACGCCGACGGGAACAAGGCCTATCGGCTCGCCCTGCAGACGCGGGAGCAGCACATCCGGCGCGAGAAGGCGACCAGCAACATCTGCACCGCGCAGGTGCTGCTCGCCGTGATGGCCGGCATGTACGCCGTCTACCACGGGCCCGAGGGCCTCAAGGGGATCGCGCGGCGCACCCACCGATACGCCACGATCCTCGCCGCGGGGCTTACGGCCGGCGGGGTCGAGGTGGTGCACGGCTCGTACTTCGACACGCTGACCGCCCGGGTGCCCTCACGGGCCGCCGAGGTCGTCGCGGCCGCGCGCGAGAACGGCGTCAACCTGTGGCTCGTGGACGCCGACCTGGTGTCGATCGCGTGCGACGAGACCACCGCGCGAGCCCAACTGGCCGCCGTGTGGGCCGCGTTCGGGGTCGAAGGCGACATCGAGGCGCTGGACGCGGCCACCGACGACTCCCTTCCGGCCGCGCTGCTGCGCACCGACGACTACCTCACTCACCCGGTCTTCCACCAGCACCGCTCCGAGACCGCGATGCTTCGCTACCTGCGTCGGCTGGCCGACCGGGACTACGCACTCGACCGCGGCATGATCCCGCTGGGTTCCTGCACCATGAAGCTCAACGCGACCACCGAGATGGAGCCGGTCACCTGGTCCGAGTTCGGTCAGCTGCACCCCTTCGCGCCCGCCGAGCAGGCCGAGGGCTACCTCGTGCTGATCCGCGAGCTGGAGGAGCGTCTCGCCGAGGTCACCGGGTACGACAAGGTGTCGCTGCAGCCCAACGCCGGTTCGCAGGGCGAGTTGGCGGGACTGCTCGCCGTACGCGGATATCACCGGGCCAACGGTGACGAGCAGCGGACCGTGTGCCTGATCCCGTCGTCGGCGCACGGCACCAACGCCGCCAGTGCCGTGATGGCCGGGATGAAGGTCGTGGTGGTGAAGACCGCCGAGGACGGCGAGATCGACGTCGAGGACCTGCGGGCGAAGATCGAGCAGCACCGCGACGAGCTGGCGGTGCTGATGATCACGTACCCCTCCACGCACGGTGTGTTCGAGGAGCATGTCGCGGACATCTGCGCGCAGGTGCACGAGGCCGGCGGTCAGGTGTATGTCGACGGTGCCAACCTCAACGCCCTGGTGGGGCTGGCCAAGCCGGGGCACTTCGGCGGGGACGTCTCGCACCTGAACCTGCACAAGACCTTCTGCATCCCGCACGGCGGCGGCGGTCCGGGCGTCGGGCCGGTGGGGGTGCGCGCGCACCTGGCGCCGTATCTGCCGAACCACCCGCTGCAGCCCGCGGCCGGGCCGGAGACCGGTGTCGGACCGATCTCGGCCGCTCCCTGGGGATCCGCCGGGATCCTGCCCATCTCGTGGGCGTATGTGCGGCTCATGGGCGGTGAAGGACTCAGGCGGGCCACGCAGGTGGCGGTGCTCTCCGCGAACTACATCGCCAAGCGGCTGGAACCGCACTTCCCGGTGCTCTACACCGGCCCGGCCGGGCTGGTCGCGCACGAGTGCATCATCGACCTGCGGCCCCTGACCAAGGCGACCGGTGTGAGCGTCGACGACGTCGCCAAGCGGCTCATCGACTACGGGTTCCACGCGCCGACGATGTCGTTCCCGGTGGCGGGGACGCTGATGATCGAGCCGACCGAGTCCGAGGACCTGATCGAACTCGACCGGTTCTGTGAGGCGATGATCGCCATACGTGCGGAGATCGAGAAGGTCGGCTCGGGCGAGTGGCCCGCGGACGACAACCCGCTGCGGAACGCGCCGCACACCGCGGGCACGCTCGGCGGGGAGTGGGAACACGCGTACACGCGTGAGGAGGCCGTCTTTCCGGCCGGTGTGGCGGTGGCGGACAAGTACTGGCCGCCGGTGCGCCGCATCGACCAGGCCTTCGGCGACCGGAACCTGGTCTGCTCCTGCCCGCCGCTGGACGCGTACGAGGACTGATCTGACGTAGACGGCAAGGGCTCAGTCCGGTCGGCACCGGGCGGAGCCCTTCCGTGTCACGGAGCCCTTCCGCGTCGGTCATGGGGCGTGCGGTGCGACGCGGGTGGTGCCAGTCACGCGGTTGCCAGGGAGACCTCGGTCGACTTGATCAGGGCGACGACCGGGATGCCGGTCGTGAGGCCGAGTTCCGTGACGGCGTCCATGGTGATCACCGCGGTCAGGTCGGCGCCCTCGATGCCGATCCTGACGGCGGCCATGGCGCCGCCGGTCGCGATGTCGCTGATCGTGCCGGGCAGTTGGTTGCGGATGGACAGGCCGTCGACCGGTGCGGTGGCGAGGGACACCTCGGTCGACTTCACCAGGGCGCGTACGGCTGTTCCCGCGGCGAGGCCCAGGTCCTCGGCGGCCTCCAGGGTGATCGCCGCGGTGAGGTTCTGGCCGCCGGTGAGGCGGACCTTGACCGTGGCCATCACCTCTCCCGGCGTGCTGGCGGTGACGATGCCGGAGAGCTGGTTGCGGATGCTCAGGCTCATGGGAGGCCTCACTGGGGGTGGCTGGGGTGGGGGTGTCCGAGGTCTCCCACCGTAGCCGTCCCGATGCCTTATGCCGGGTATGCGTGTGTTTGCGTTGCCTTGACGGTCGCCCAGACCGATGCCCCGGGGTGCAGGTCGAGTTCGGCCGCGGCAACCGTGGTGAGGTCGGCGGTGAGGGGGAGTTCACCGGTGAGGTCCGCGCGGATCTGGTCGCCGTGGGTCTCCAGGCCCGCCACTTCGCAGCGCCAGAGATTGCGGGCGCTGGACCCTGTGGGTTTGTCCCGGTAGAGGGTGACGGCGCTCGGTGGGAACGCGACGAACACCGGGCCGACGAGGACTTCGGTGGTGGTGAGGGCACAGCCGGCGTCGAGACGGACCGTGTGGCCTTCGGACTGCCCCTTGTAGAGGTTCAGGCCGACCAGCTGCGCGATGTAGTCCGTACGAGGATGGCGGGCTATGTCGGCGGGAGTGCCTTCCTGGACGACCCGGCCGTGCTCGACGACGACGAGTCGGTCGGCGAGCACCATGGCGTCCAGCGGGTCGTGGGTGACCAGTACGGCGACAGCCTCGAACTCGGCCAGGTGACGGCGGAGTTGGGCGCGAACCTCCAGGCGGGTGCGGGCGTCCAGGGCGGCGAGGGGCTCGTCGAGAAGGAGCAGGCGAGGGTGAGTGGCCAGGGCGCGGGCGACGGCGACGCGCTGGGCCTGACCGCCGGAGAGCTTGCGGGGCTTGGCGGCGGCGTGTTCGGTGAGGCCCATGCGGTCCAGCCACTCGGCGGCCTCAGCACGGGCCTCCGCTTTGGTGGCGCCCTGACAGCGCGGACCGAAGGCCACGTTGTCGAGCGCGGACAGGTGCGGGAAGAGCAGGTAGTCCTGGAAGACCACGCCGACCGGGCGGGACTCGGGCGGCGTACGGTCCATCGCGGCGCCGTCGAGGCGCAGATGGCCGCCCGTGAGCGGGACGAGACCGGCGAGGGCACGCAGGGCGGTGGTCTTGCCGGCGCCGTTCGGACCGAGCAGGGCGACGACGTCACCGGGGGCCGCGGTGAGGGTGACGTCCAGCCGGAACGTTCCGCGTTCGACGACGAGACGGGAGTCGAGGCCCGGCTCACGTCCGTCCTCGGTGACGGGGGCGGCTGCGGTGGCGTCGGTCATGAGGGGCGTCCAGCTCGGGTCTTGGGAGCGGGTGGGGTGGGGCCGTGGGGTGGCGCCAGGGTGGTGGGGCTTTGTTCTGCGGTGGTGCCACTCGGTTTGCAGTGTCTTCGGCTCGGGGGTGGTGGGCTGGTGGGCGGGCGTCGGGGCATTTCCTCAGCGTCGGTGGCGGGGGCTTGGGGGAGTTCGGCATCGGCTCAGGATGTGGTCATCCAGCGGTCCCGCAGGCCCGCCAGTACGGCGATGGAGACCGCCAGCAGGACCAGGCTGAGGGCGATCGCGGCCGCCGGGTCGTTCTGCAGGGCCAGGTAGACCGCCAGCGGCATGGTCTGGGTACGGCCAGGGAAGTTGCCGGCGAAGGTGATCGTCGCCCCGAACTCGCCCAGCGCCCGCGCCCAGGCCAGCACCGAGCCCGCCGCGATGCCCGGCGCGATCAGCGGGAGGGTGACCCGGCGGAACGCGGTGAAGCGGGAGGCACCGAGGGTGGTGGCCGCCTCCTCGTAGCGGGGGTCGGCGGCCCGCAGGGTGCCCTCGACGCTGATGACGAGGAACGGCATCGCCACGAACGTCTCCGCGAGGACGACGCCCGTCGTGGTGAACGGGAGTGTGATGCCGAACCAGGAGTCCAGCCACTGGCCCACGACTCCGTTGCGGCCGAGGGCGAGCAGCAGGGCCACACCGCCGACCACCGGGGGCAGCACGAGGGGCAGGGTGACCAGGGCACGGACCAGACCACGTCCGGGGAAGTCGGTGCGGGCCAGCAGCCAGGCCAACGGGACGCCGATGACCAGGCTCAGCGCGGTCGCCGCCGTGGCACACACCATTGACAGGCGCAGGGCCTGCCACACCTCGACGCTGGTCAGCTGCTCGGGGAGGGTGCGCCACGGGGCACGTACCAGCAGGGCGATCAGGGGGAGGAGCAGAAACGCCAGACCCGCCAGGGCGGGGAGGAGGAGAGGCAGCGGGACGCCGCGGCCCCCTCGGTGACGCCGGGGTGCGTCGTGGCCGCTTCGGGACCGGAGGGCACGTTTACGCCGTGAGCCGCCTCGCAAAGTGACGGCCGCGAGGGTGGGCCGGGCCTCGCCGGACCCGCTGGGACCAAGGGTGGTCCTGCCGGGTCCGGTGGCGTCGGGCGTCGCCTGGTCCGGGCCGGTCACGGCTTGAGGAACCCCGCCTCGGTCAGGACCTTCTGGCCTTCGGCGGAGTTGACCAGATCGATGAACGCCTTCGCCGTTCCGGGGTTCTGGGAGTTCTTGAGAAGGGTGATCGGGTAGTCGTTGATGGCGTCGGCCGACTCGGGGAAGTCCACCCCCCGCACCTTGTCGCCCGCCGCGTGCACGTCGGTCTTGTAGACCACGGCGGCGTCGGCCTCCTTCAGCTCGACCTTGGTCAGGGCGGCCTTGACGTCCTGCTCGTAGGAGACCGGGGTGAGCTTGAGCTTGGCGGCGTCCAGTGCCTTCTGGGCGGCGGCGCCGCACGGCACCTCCTTGTCGCACAGGACGACCTTCAGCTTCGTGTCGGTGAGGTCCTTCAAGGTGGCGATCTTGTCGGGGTTGCCCGGAAGGGTGGCGATCTCCAGCTGGTTGCGGACGAAGGTGCTCGGGGTGCCGGTGGCGTCCTTCGCGTCGGTGACGACGGCCATCGTCTTCGGGCTGGCGGAGGCGAAGACGTCGGCCGGTGCGCCGCTGGTGATGCTCGCGGCGAGGGTGTCGCTGCCGCCGAAGTTGAAGGTGACCTTCGTGCCCGGGTGATCCTTCTCGAACTGCCTGCCCAGCGTCGTGAAGCTCTCCTTGAGCGAGGCGGCGGCGAAGACGGTCACCTCGCCGGACAACTTCGACGACGCGGACGCCGAGGAGTCGGAGCCCGGCGCGCCCGAGGCCGAGTCGGAGTCGGACGAGGAGCAGGCGGACAGCGCCAGCAGCGCGGCCACTCCCGCACCGGCCACCTGCAGCGTACGGCGGGTCCGGCGCACGGAACGGGTCATCACGGGTCCACTCCCTCGGTCTGCCTGGAGAAGAGCCCATCGGACCCTTCCGATGCGCCGATCATACTTCCGCATGTGCGAGGGGTAAGGCTCCTGGTGCGCCGCATGCGCTGGCGTATGCGGCGCTGAAGGCGCGCATGTGCGTTTCGCTGGAATGCGTCGGAATGCGTCGGAATGCGTCGGAGTGTGTCGTCCGGTGGATCAGACGCGGTCGATGTGTACGTTCGTCGACTTCACGCGAGCCGTGGCCTCCATGCCGACCTCCAGACCGAGTTCCTCGACCGCCTCCCGGGTCAGGAGGGACACGAGTCGGTGCGGGCCGGCCTGGATCTCGACCTGGGCGGCGACATCGCCGAGCTTGATCGCGGTGACGATGCCGGGGAAGGCGTTGCGGGCGGAGGTGTACGGCGTGTCCTCCTCGCTGCTCCCGGTCTTGGCGAGTTCCACCGAGAAGGCGGCAAGGTCCCGTCCGTCGACGAGCCGCCTGCCACTGTCGTCGCGGTGGGTGGCCACCCGGCCGGCGTCCGCCCAGCGTCGCGCGGTGTCGGGGCTCACGCCGAGCAGTCGCGCTGCCTGGCCGATTGTGTAGGACTGCATGCCGGTCACGATAGGGCGCCGACCAGGAACCGCGGGTGGGGGGTTGGCCGTTGGGTATAACGCGATATAGCTTTAGTGTGACGGTGAAGGGGATGAGGCGCATGGCGGGTGGGCCATCACGGGACAGCGGGCTGCCTGGTGTCGCCACGGAGCTCGGGCTGAGGGCCTCGCACGAAGACCGCGACCAGGTCGTGGACGTGCTGCGGGTCGCCGCTGGGGACGGGCGGCTGACCGCGGAGGAACTCGACGAGAGGGTGGGGGCCGCGCTGACCGCGCGCACGATGGGGGAGCTGGCCGATCTGACGGCGGATCTGCCGACCGTGACGTCGGCGAGTCGGGGCGCGGCCGAGGTCAAGGACCTGGTGCGGATCGAACAGGAGGGTGCCTCCACGCGGCGCGGCGAGGGCTGGGTGGTGCCGCGGCGGATGGAGATCCGTTCCATGTGGGGCGAGGTGGTACTCGACTTCACCCAGGCCGTGATCACACACGACAGGCTGCGCCTCGACCTCGACATACGTGGCGGCTCCCTGAAACTGCTGACGCGCCCGGGCGTCGTCGTGGACACGGACGACCTGGTGACCCACTACGCCAAGATCAAGGCGCGGCGGTCGGCTGCGCCGGAGACGTCTGTGGTGTTGCGTGTGGAGGTGGCCGGCGAGCTGCACTACGGGCAGGTCGTGGTGCGTCCGCCGGGAAGGTTCGGGAGGTAGCGGAGTAAGGACTCCTCAGCCCGTGTGGACCCGCGGACGTCGTGCGCGGTCCGGTTCGGCCTCCCGGAGGACCTCTCGGGTGACCGGGGCGACCTCGCCCTGGCCGAAGAGGAAGAAACGCAGGAAGTTGGCGAAGGGGTTGCCCTCGGTCCACTCGAAGTAGATGTGCGGGGTGCACCTGGTCGCGTCGCGGATGTGCAGGAGCAGCGCGGCCAGGGCGTTCGGTATGGAGGAGGACTCCAGCGTCAGGACGCGGTACCGGTTGTGCAGAACCTCGCCGCGTACCGTCAGGCCCGCCTCGAACTCTGACGGGTCGACGACCGTGACCTCGACGAAGACGAAGTCCTCCCCGGGGATGTCGTTGTCCTGCCGGATCTGCTCGATCTTGTCGCGGTACTCGGCCTTGTCCCGCCGGTCCGGCTCGTTGGCGATGAACCGTATTTTGCGGCTTGCCATGTCACGGACGAAACGCTCCGCCATGCGGTCGAGCGTCACGCTGGTCACGCGGAGCTCGAAGGCACGGGCCAGCCGGGACAACAGGGAGACCAGGATGATGCCGGCGATGAAGCAGGCGCCGATCTTCACGCCGTCGGGGCGCTCGATGACGTTCATGACGGTCGTGTAGAGGAAGACCGCCGAGATCACCGCGAAGGCGACGGTCCAATTCCGCTGGCCGGCCTTGCGTGCGGCGATGGTGACCGCGATCGCGGCGGAGCTGATCAGGACCAGCACACCGGTGGCGTAGGCGCCGCCCTGCGCGTCGACGTCCGCGTCGAAGATCCAGGTGACCAGGAAGGCGATCAGGGTGAAGACGATGACCATGGGACGCACCGCGCGGGCCCAGTGCGGAGCCATGCCGTAGCGGGGCAGATAGCGGGGCATCAGGTTGAGCAGTCCGGCCATCGCGGAGGCGCCGGCGAACCAGAGGATGGCGATGGTCGAGACGTCGTAGACCGTGCCGAAGGCGTTGCCCAGGTAGTCGTGCGCGAGGTAGGCCAGCGCGCGTCCGTTGGCCGCTCCGCCCGGCTCGAACTCCTTCTCCGGGATCAGCAGGGTGGTGATGAAGCTGGTGGCGATCAGGAAGCCGCTCATGATGAGGGCGGCGGTGGTGAGCAGCTTCTTCGTGTCCCGGATCCGTCCGCTCGGCCGTTCGTCGGTGTCGTCGGGGTCGCCCTGTACGTGCGGCATGACGGCCACCCCGGTCTCGAAGCCGGAGAGACCGAGGGCGAGTTTGGGGAAGACGAGCAAGGCCACGCCGACCATGGCGAAGACGTTGCCGTGCTCCGCGGTCAGGGCGCTGGACCAGTCGGTGACGACGTGGCCCGCGGTGATCACGTGCCACAGGCCGACGAACACGACGACGAGGTTCAGCGAGAGGTAGATGCCGACGAGGGTGACCGCGACACCGATCGCCTCCAGGAAGCCCTTCAGGAACACCGCGCCGAGCAGCGCCACGAGGACGAGGGTGATCAGCATCTTCTGGTCGTGCAGGGTGCTCGTCAGGTGCGGATTCTCGATCAGGTGGGTCGAGGCGTCCGCCGCGGAGAGGGTGATGGTGATCAGGAAGTCGGTGGCGGCGAAGCCGAGCAGGGTCAGGACGAAGAGCTTGCCCTTCCAGAAGGACAGCAGCCGCTCCAGCATCGCGATCGAACCCTCGCCGCGCGGGCTCTCCTCGGCCACTCGCCGGTACACGGGCAGAGCGCCGGCGAGGGTGACGATCACCAGCACGATGGTCGCTACGGGTGACAGCAGGCCGGCGGCGAGGGCCGCGATGCCTGGCTGGTAACCGAGGGTGGAGAAGTAGTCGACACCGGTCAGACACATGACCCGCCACCAGCGCTGGCCCTTGTGTGCGGGTTCCGGTTCGGCGTGTGGTCCCTGGTGGCCGCCGCCCTTTCCCATGTCGGACAGCCCCTCCAGCATCCACGTGCGCAGACGGCTGGGAGGAGGGTGTTCGGTGGTGGCCATGTGAGGGTGCTCCTGAGGTGCGGCTCAGCGTCTAATTCCGGCCATCACGTATACGACGGGACCAGCGTAAGCAGACAGTGACATCCGGGCCCACGGATGGGGACGCCGAGGGCGTCAAGCTTCCGTTAAGACTGGCGGGGCGGGCGTCTTGAGGCCGGCGGGGCGGGCGGCAGGGCTTGATCTTGCCCGGGGTCGGCTGAAGGCCGTCCCCGCGTGCCCTCACCGCGTCTCGCGCGGTCGTCGAGGCCGCCTGCAGTGCGACTCCGTAACGTTCGCCGAATCATCCGAAAGTTTCGCACCATCGCGGCGCTCGATGGGACTGGCGCGCACGCGGACGTACGGAGTCCGGGTGGCACGCAAGGGCATCGCGACGACCCCGCGCCGGGCCAGGCGCTGGAGTGGCCGCTCCGGTGTGGCCCGGACCCGTAGGCCGTTGCCCCGAGGCGCCGCATCTCCACCGCACCGGTCTGATCCTCGCTGACTGCGGTTCCGCGCGCGGTGGCAGCGTCTCGATCGCCGCCCGCGCTCCCGTCGCTCCCCGCGAAGCGCTACGAACCGGCACCCGGCAACCCGCCTCTCCTTCCGGCGGCTCGACCGGGAGGCCTCCCGTCCCAGTGGAGTGGGCGGACGACCGGCCGCGCGTCGACCCGGTGCGCGCGCGGCCCCCGACGTCGGCCGCCCGCCAGGTTCGCCTGCACGCAGCCGGCTCGTGAACCGGCGGCTTTCCGGGGCGAGTTGACGAGGGCTTCCGCCAAGATTCCCCGCGTACAAGGGGTTGCCACCGTTTGGCAGCTGTCTCTAGGGTGCGGCATCAACGAACCTTTCTGAATTATCTCCGAAACTTTCGGTCCAAGGGTGGGCGTGGACGCGCCCTCCCGTACCCAAGGAGCGCATGATGGGCGACCCGGCACTGTCCCGCCGCGGCTTCCTGGCGGCCTCCGCCGCGGCCGGTGTGAGCGTGACGGCACTGAGCGGCTGCGGCGGCGACTCGGACGGAGGATCGTCCGGGACGACCACCATCGAGTGGTGGAACATCTCCACCATCGAACCGGCGAAGGGCGTCTGGGCAGCTCTGGCCAAGAAGTTCGAGGCCCAGAACCCCAAGGTCAAGATAAAGATCGTCCAGTTGGAGAACGACGCCTACAAGTCGAAGATGACGGCGCTGACCGCTTCCGGGAAGCTGCCCGACATCTTCCACACCTGGGGCGGAGGTGTCCTGAAGCAGCAGGTCGACGCCGGGCTGATCGAGGACCTCACCGACCGGACCAAGCCGTGGGCCGACGGTCTGCTGAAGGCCGCGAAGGCGCCGTACCTGCTCGACGACAAGGTGTACGGCATTCCGTTCGACATCGGCATGATCGGCTTCTGGTACAACAAGGCGCTGTTCAAGCAGGCAGGGGTCAGCACGCCGCCGACGACCTGGAGCGACTTCCTGGACGCCGTCGGCAAGCTCAAGGCCAAGGGCGTCACCCCCATCGGTCTCGCGGGCAAGGAGAAGTGGCCCGGCATGTACTACTGGGCCTACCTCGCCATGCGCACCGCGGGCGCCGAGGCCCTGCAGAAGGCCTACGACGACAAGGACTTCACCGGAGCCGACTTCGTCGCGGCCGGCGAGCACCTCAAGGAACTCGTGGACCTCCAGCCCTTCCAGAAGGGGTTCCTCAACGCCGCCTACTCCAGTCCCACCGGGCAGGCCGCAGCCGTCGGCAACGGCAAGGCGGCGATGGAACTCATGGGCCAGTGGGCTCCTTCGGTGCAGGAAGACGCGGGCAAGGGCCTCGGGGACGACCTCGGCTTCTTCCCCTTCCCCGCGGTGGCGGGCGGCAAGGGCACCATCACCGAGGTATTCGGCGGGGGCGGCGGGCACGCGCTGCGCAGGGGCGCCCCGCAGGCGGCCGTCGACTTCCTGAAGTTCTTCGCCTCCGAGCCGACCGACCTGGAACTGGTCAAGAAGACAAATGTGCTGCCGGTCGTGCCGGGGGCCGAGAGCGCCATCACCGACCCCAACTTCAAGGCCGTACAGGCGCAGTTGAACAGCGCCACCGGCTTCCAGCTCTACCTCGACCAGGCGTACGCCCCCGCCGTTGGCCAGGAGGTCAACGACAGCGTGGCCGCGCTCATCGCCGGCTCCAAGTCCCCCGGGCAGGTCGCCCAGTCGATCACGCAGGCCACGAAGGAAGAGCAGTAGCCGACGTGTCCTCCACAACCCCCATCCTTCCGGACAAGCGGACCGGCCCCGACGTCGATCTCCCGCCCCCGGCCGCGGGCGCGGCCCGGGGGCGGGCCCGGCGGCGCGTGCTCCACTGGCTCACCGCGACGGCCTTCCAGATCCCCGCCCTGGTGCTGTTCATCGGGCTCGTGCTGCTGCCGATGCTGTTCGCGCTGTACGCGGCGTTCTTCCGGTGGGGCGGCTTCGGCATGCCCTCCGACTACGTCGGCCTCGACAACTTCGACCGGCTCTTCGACGACCCGGTGTTCCTGGGCGACCTGTGGCGCTCTCTGGTCCTGATCCTGCTGTCGCTGGCCCTCCAACTGCCGTTCGCGCTCGGCATGGCGGTGTTGCTGAACCAGCGGCTGCGGGGCCGGGCGGTCTACCGGATGCTGTTCTTCGCGCCGTACATCCTGTCCGAGGCCATCACCGGCGTGCTGTTCAGCATGATCTTCGCCCCGGACGACGGTCTCGCCGACCAGGTCCTGGGCAGCGTGGGCCTGGACGGGCTCGGCAGCACCTGGTTCGCCGACCCCTCCACCGTGATGGCGACCCTCTTCCTCGTCATGACCTGGAAGTACTTCGGCTTCCACATGATGCTCTACCTGGCCGGACTGCAGTCCATCCCGGCCGAGTTGACCGAGGCGGCACTCATCGACGGCGCCAGCGCCTGGCAGCGCTTCCGCAACGTCACCCTGCCGCTGCTCGCGCCGACCCTGCGTATCAGCGTGTTCCTGGCCGTCATCGGCGCGATCCAGCTCTTCGACCTGGTGTGGGTGATCACGCAGGGCGGCCCCGACCACCACTCCGAGACCATGGCCGTGACCATGTTCCAGTACGGCTTCAAGCGCTACCAGGTCGGCTACGCCAGCGCGATCAGCGTGGTCATGTTCGGCATCAGCCTCGTCTTCGCCCTCGCCTACCAGCGGTTCGTGCTCCGCCGCGACCTGGAAGGGGCCACCACGACCATGCGAGGAGGCGGGAAGTGACCCTCACCCAGAAGGCGCCGACACGGAATTCACCGCCGCGGAAGGCGCCCACGAGGAAGCCCCGCGGGAAGACGCTCCCGGTCCACGCCGTGCTCGTCACGGTCGGTGCCGTGATGGCCGTACCGCTGCTCTACGCGATCATCTCCGGCTTCAAGTCCACCGACCAGCTCTCCCGCAACCCGATCGGGCTGCCCGACCCGTGGGTGACCTCCAACTACACCGGCATCCTCGGCTCGGGCTCGTTCTGGCAGCTGGTCGGCAGCAGCACGCTCATCGCGATCGGGACGACCGTCATCGTCGTCGCGGTCTCCGCGCTCGCCGCCTTCTCCTTCGCCCGGTTCGCCTTCCGCGGACGGGAGCTGCTGTTCACGCTGTTCACGATGGGGCTGATGTTCCCCTTCGCGGTGGCGGCCCTGCCGCTGTTCCTGCTGCTGCGCTCCCTGGGCCTGCTGGACAACCCGCTGGGCGTGATCCTGCCGCAGGCCGCGTTCGGGCTGCCGATGACGATCATCATCCTGCGAGGGTTCTTCCGGCAGATCCCCGGCGAGCTGGAGGAGGCGGCCACGCTCGACGGGTGCAGCCCGTTCGGGTTCTTCTGGCGGATCCTGCTGCCCATGGCCCGGCCCGCGCTCGGCACCGTCTCGGTCCTCGCCGTGGTCGCCAGCTGGAACAACTTCTTCCTGCCGCTGCTGGTGTTCACCGACTCCACCTGGTGGACCATCCCGATCGGCGTGCAGCAGTTCCAGGGGCAGTACTCCGCGGACTACGCCAAGGTCTTCGCCTACCTGGTGCTCGCCATGGTCCCCGCCCTCGCCTTCTACTCGGTCGCCGAGCGCCAGCTCGTCGGCGGCCTCGCCGCGGGTGCCACGAAGGGATGACCGGCATCCGCGGCCGTACGGCTCACCCTCCCCAGCCCTGGACCTCCCTCGATCCGGGGCACTCCATCCGCACGTGAGGAGTCGCACCATGCGCAGTACGACCACTCGCTCCCGCACCCGACTCAGACTCGCCGGTTCCCTCGCGGCCCTCCTGGTCGCGGCGGGGATCGCCACCGGCCCGGCGGCCCAGGCCGGCGAACAGCACGGCAGGCAGCACGCCAAGCAGCCGACCCTCGCTGACCTCGCCCAGCGCCACGGCCGCTACTTCGGCAGCGCCACCGACAATCCCGAGCTCACCGACGAGCCGTACAAGGCCGTCCTCGGCAGCGAGTTCGACATGATCACGCCCGGCAACGGCATGAAGTGGTACGCCACCGAACCCCAGCAAGGCGTCTTCGACTGGTCCAAGGGCGACGAGATAGTGAACCTCGCCCGCGCCAACCACCAGCGGGTGCGCGGCCACACCCTGGTCTGGCACAGCCAGCTGCCCGGCTGGCTCACCGACCGCACCTGGACGGCGCCCGAGCTCAGGGCCGTCCTGAAGAAACACATCCAGACGGAGGTCCGCCACTACCGGGGCAAGATCTACGCCTGGGACGTGGTCAACGAGGCGTTCAACGAGGACGGCACCTACCGCGAGACCGTCTTCTACAACACGCTCGGCCCCGGCTACATCGCCGACGCCCTTCGCTGGGCCCACCAGGCCGACCCGAAGGCCAAGCTCTACCTCAACGACTACAACATCGAGGCGATCGGCCCGAAGAGCGACGCCTACTACAAGCTGGCCCAGGAACTGAAAGCCCAGGGCGTCCCGCTCGACGGCATCGGCCTCCAGGCGCACCTCGCCCTCCAGTACGGGTATCCGACCACCCTGGAGGACAACCTCCGCCGCTTCTCACGGCTCCGTCTGGACACCGCGCTCACCGAGGTCGACATCCGCATGTACGTGCCCGCGGACGAGGCGAAGCTGGCCACGCAGGCCGAGTGGTACCGGGACATGACCGAGGACTGTCTCGCGGTGCGCCGTTGCGTGGGAATCACGCTGTGGGACTACACGGACAAGTACTCGTGGATCCCGGCGTTCTTCGAGGGCCAGGGCGCGGCGCTGCCGTGGGACGAGCAACTGGCGCCGAAACCGGCGTACTTCGCGATCCGCAAGGCGCTGAAGTAGGGCGACCGCCGGCTCAGGAACCCGTTCCCGGGCGCCTGCGAGGGGGGGTGCCCGGGAACGTCCACCACTACGCCCCGGTCAACGGTGCCGTGCTGGCCCTGACCACCAGCTCGGTGCCGAGCTCCACCCTCGGGGAATCCGGCTGTTCGTCGCGGGTCATCCGCAGCACCGTACGGACAGCCAGCTTGCCCATGTCGGCGAGAGGCTGGCGCACGGTGGTCAGCGGCGGTGCCGACCACCGGACTTCCGGAAGATCGTCGAAACCGACCACACTCATGTCCTCCGGCACCCTGAACCCCCGCCGACGCAGCGCCTCGATCGCGCCGAGGGCCATCTGGTCGCTGGCCGCGAACACCGCGGTCGGCGGCTCGGACAGGTCCAGCAGCGTGTTGCAGCCGGTGAACCCGGACTCCGGACGGAAGTCGCCGGGGACGACGAGAGAGTCGTCCACCGCGAGGCCCGCGGCCTCCAGCGCCGCGCGGTAGCCGTCGAAGCGGGCCCGGGAGCACAGCAGCCGGGGCGGGCCGGAGATCAGGCCGATCCTGCGGTGCCCCAGCGACAACAGATGCTCGGTGGCCGCCATGCCGCCCGCCCAGTTGGCGGCGCCCACGGTCGGCACGTCGAGGGCGGGGGAACCCGCCGGGTCGACGACCACCAGCGGGACGCCGAGGATGCGCAGTTCCTCGTGCAGCACCGGCTCCAGCGCCGAGGTGACCAGGATGACGCCGTCGGAGGCGCGGGCCCGCAGATTGCGCAGCCACTCCCGTGCGTCGCCGGTGCGCCCGTGGATCGCGGAGACCACGGTGCCCACCCCGGCCGCGTGGGCGACCTCCTCGACGCCCCGGATGATCTCCACCGCCCACGGGGAGTCGAGGTCGTTGAAGACGAGGTCGAGCAGGGCGGCCCGGGTGCCGGGGGCGGCGGGGCGCCTGCGGTAGCCGTGCCGTTGCAGCAGGTCCTCGACCCGGGCTCGGGTCGACGGCGAGACGTCGGACCGGCCGTTGACCACCCGCGACACGGTCGGCACCGAGACCCCGGCCTGCCGGGCGATCTCCGTGATCGTGACCTTGCCCCGCGCCGGCGGCGCCGTCTCGGCGTCGGCCTCCCCTGCTGCCACTTCCCCACCTCCGTCGACGGTGGCCCCGTCGGCCCTCTGCGCACCGGACGGATCCACGAAACTTCCAGAAGTCTTCCGGAAAGAGGTGGGCCGTGGGAAGAGCGCACCCGCAACGCGCGCGGGACGGCACCTGCGGGACCGCAGCACACACGAGGGGCTACGGGGAGTGACCGACCCCGGACATGGATCGGGGCCGGTGCGCAGTCGAGGCTGCGAGCCGGCCCCTCAAGTACTCCGGGCGGCGCGGTGGACCGCCCGGTCAGGCTCAGGCGACTTTCAGTACCTGGCCGGCCAGCGGACGGTGCGGGGCGATGACCCGGCCGTCCGGCAGGAGCTCACCGGTGTCCTCGAAGAGCAGGACGCCGTTGCACAGCAGGCTCCATCCCTGTTCCGGGTGGTGCGCCGCAAGGCGGGCGGATTCCCGGTCGGCGGAGTCGGCTGTCGGGCACGGTGGCTGGTGCTGGCACATTGATGGGATCTTTCGCTCTGTCGTGACGGATGAGATGGACGTGGTGTCAGTCTCGCGGCTTGAAGCGTCGTTCATGGCCGCCCCCCGTTGGATAAGTCGGTCCGAACCCAGTGTTGCCCCACGGACGTCAATCCGCAGGGATTTAGCGGCACCGCTTCTCACAGGTTCATGACGCATCACTCGCCCGGACGGTTCACTCCAACTGCACCGTCACTTCGGATGGTTCGCAGTAGTCAGATGGGGATGGGCCGGACGGGGCGGAGATCCGTTCCGGCTCGTACGAGCCATAAAGTGCTCGTACGAGCGAAAGGTCGCTGGAAATCCCGGTACGCGCGTCAGACGGCGGCCGGAAACGGCGTCGTACCCCGCTACCCGGAATTCGGGGCGGGGTACGAAGGTCGCCGAGGCGTGGAATGTCAGGCGGGAGAGCTGAGCAGTGGTGCGGGAGTCACCCGATGGGTGAGGACCGGGAGCAGGTCGGCCACCCGGTGCGGGCGGTGGGCCGCGATGCCGGGCGGGGCGGGCGCCAGCGGGACCAGCAGATCGTCGGCGGCGGGGTGACCGGTCGCGCCGTCGGCGGTGCAGTCGCCGTGCAGCCAGAGCGTGAGCATGTAGAGGCCGGGGATCGACAGCAGGCGCGCCTGGTAGGGCTGCTTGATGCTCTCCGCCTGGCGCAGCGCCTGTTCGGTGGAGGCGATGTACGGGCCTTCGAAGAAGCGGGAGAACGCCCATCCGTCGGGCGTCAGCATGGTCTCGGCCGCGGCGACCGCGCGGTCGCCGCAGCGGATCAGGAAACGCCAGCCGGCCAGCCGGGTGGCGGGGGCGCCCGCGGAGTCGATCCCCTCCAGAACGTGTACGGGTAGCGGCAGCTCGGGCGTGACAGTTCCCTGGGCGTGCAGCAGCGAGGGAGTGCGGGCCTCGCGGACCGCGGTGGGAGAACCGAGGGCGGTGAGAACGGAACGAAGGGCTGGCGCGGGAGCCGGAGGGACATTCAGCGGCATGGTGGGTCGCCTCTCATTCGACAGGCACAGTGGCGCGAGGGCGGGGCGTGGCGTGGCGGACGGCGCTGTCAGCTCGCGAGGCAGGAGAGGCGGGGGTCCCGGTCCGGTGAAACCGGGGCTGAGGCCTGCCGCACATCACCTGACGGCAGGGTCGAGGGCCGCGGGCGCCAGCCTTCTGCCTTGTTCGCGAGTTTATACGACATATGTTCCTACGGTGTTTCATCTAGCTGTTTCCCGGGAGTACGGCAAGGGCTCATCCGGTCGGCGATTCGCGGGAAACATCCCGATTCCCGGATGACTGCACGACGGTGACCTCGGGAAATGCCCGGACGGCGGACGGCTCATTGTCGTCGGCGTTTTTCACGAGTTTCTCAGGGAACTCGAAACTGCACTGTAACCATGCCTGGCGAATGTGCCACCGGTCACATCCCGCAAGAGTAGCGGCTGTCAGGCCCGTCCGGGACGTTATCGATCGTCTTGGCTGGGCATCATCTCACCTGACCCGGACACCGGCGGCCGGCTCGTCGGCCCGCCCAATCGAGGAGGGACGCTTCGATGGGGGAGAAGGTCGTGGCAGGCCAGTTCGACCTGTCCGATCGCCAGCGCTACCGCGACAAGCTCCGTCAGTGCCTGACGGGACTCGAGCGACTCCTGGCCGAGAAGCGGTTCGATCGCCCGAAGAACCTCATGGGGCTCGAGATCGAATTGAATCTCACGGGTTCGGATGGCATGCCGAAAATGCTCAATGCGCAGGTGCTCGAACGTATCGCAAGTCGAGATTTCCAAACAGAACTCGCCATGTTCAACCTGGAAGTCAACATTGCCCCACACCGTTTGGGTGGGCGGGTATTCGACCAGCTCGCCGAAGAGCTCCGAACTTCTCTGGCATATGCCGACCGAAAAGCGGGCGAGCTCGACGCCGGAATCGTGATGATCGGCATTCTGCCGACTCTGGACCGGGACGACCTGGTCTCCTCCAACCTCTCCGACGTCGACCGCTACGCCCTGCTCAACGACCAGATCGTGGCCGCCCGCGGTGAGGACTTCACCCTCGACATCGACGGCGTGGAGCGTCTGACCTGCACCTCGAAGTCCATCGCACCCGAAGCCGCCTGCACCTCCGTACAACTCCACCTCCAGGTCACCCCGGATCGCTTCGCCGACGTGTGGAACGCCGCCCAGGCCGTCACCGCCGCGCAGATCGCCGTGGGCGCCAACTCGCCGTTCCTGTTCGGCCGCGAACTGTGGCGAGAGTCCCGCCCGCCGCTGTTCCAGCAGTCCACCGACACCCGCCCGCCCGAACTCCAGGCCCAGGGCGTGCGCCCGCGCACCTGGTTCGGTGAGCGGTGGATCTCCTCCGCCTACGACCTCTTCGAGGAGAACCTGCGCTACTACCCGGCCCTGCTGCCGATCTGCGACGAGGAGGACCCGCTCGCCGTCGTCGACGGGGGCGGTGTCCCGAAACTCGCCGAGCTCGTCCTGCACAACGGCACCGTCTACCGCTGGAACCGCCCGGTCTACGGCATCGCCGACGGGGTCCCGCACCTGCGCGTCGAGAACCGCGTGCTGCCCGCCGGCCCCACGATCACCGACGTCATCGCCAACGCGGCCTTCTACTACGGCGTGGTCCGCGCCCTTGCCGAGGAGTCCCGGCCGGTGTGGACCAGGCTGCCGTTCGAGGACGCCGCCGCCAACTTCGACGCCGCGTGCCGGCACGGCATCGACGCCCGCTTCACGTGGCCCAGGCGCGGCCGCTACGGCGGTACGACAGAGATCGACGCGGTGAGCCTCGTACGCGACGAACTGCTGCCGCTCGCCGAGGCCGGGCTGGAGGCGTGGGGGGTTGAACCCGCCGACCGCGACCTGTATCTCGGGGTGATCGAGGAGCGGTGCCGGCGCCGGGTGAACGGCGCGTCCTGGCAGTCCGCGACCTTCCACCGGGCCATGGAGGGCGGGCTGTCGAGGGAGGCGGCGCTGGCCGCCACGACCCGCCGGTACCGTGAGCTGATGCACGAAGGTGAGCCGGTGCACGCCTGGCCGGTGGGACTGCCGGAGCCGGCGCCGCTGGGCTGAGGGCGAGACGCCGGTCCGGGGGCCGGCCGGCGTACGTCTGCCGCGGCCACCCCAGTGACGCCGTGGGGCCACCGACACCTGCCCACCGGGGCAGATCGGCCGCGCCACTGCCGGCTGTCGGCGTCAGGCCCACGGGTCCGAGTTCGGCATACTCACCGCACGGCCGGGCTTCTCGCCCGCCGACAGTCGGTTCGTGACCTTGTACGCGTCCGGCCGCCGTCCGGCGGCGGGCGTGCGCGCGGGGGGTCGCTGCCGCCCGCCCCATACTGATCAGGCAAGCTGTGACGTCCCATGACGGTGGCGCCTCTCCCTGCCGTCCTGCTGAGTCACGTGCCGGAATCCGGCCGTACTGCAGACGGAAAGGGAAGTACGCCGTCGGGGGCGGGCGCCGCAGTGGGGCGGCGGTGGGGATGCGGCGGGAGACACTCAACTGGAGGCAGGCGTGCAGTCGGAGGCGGGCCCGGTGGCCGATTCTTTTCCCCCGGAGCGGCTCTCACGACGGATCTTCCGCGATGAGACCCTGCTCGTTCTGGGGCTCTCGCTCGGTGCGAGTGGTGTGTCCGCGCTGATCAGCTTTGTCGGATCGGTCACCAAACCGGGAGGTCTGAAGGACCAGGCGGCCACCCTCAACGCCTCGGCCGCGCCGGGTCGTCCCTGGCTCGATCTCGCCTGGCAGTTGTTCGGGATCGCCTCGGCACTGGTGCCCGTGGCGCTGGTCGCGCACTTGCTGCTGCGCGAGGGGCATGGCCTCAGAACCCTCGGCTTCGACCGTACGCGGCCATGGCCGGACCTGGGCCGAGGGGCCGCGGTCGCGGCGGTGATCGGCGGTAGCGGGATCGCCTTTTACCTGGCCGCGCGCGGTCTCGGCTTCAACCTCACGGTGGTGCCGGAGGCGCTGCCCGACGTGTGGTGGAAGTACCCGGTGCTGATCCTGTCGGCGATGCAGAACGCGATCGTCGAAGAGGTCATCGTCGTCGGCTATCTCCTGCGCCGCCTGGGCCAGTTGGGCTGGACGCCGGGCACGGCCCTGGTGGCCAGTTCCGTGCTCCGCGGCTCCTACCACCTCTACCAGGGCATCGGCGGCTTCATCGGCAACATGGTGATGGGCGTGGTGTTCGTGTACCTGTACCGCCGCTGGGGCCGGGTGGGCCCACTGGTGGTGGCGCACTCCCTGCTCGACATCGGCGCGTTCGTCGGCTACGCCCTGCTGGCCGGGAAGGTGGGCTGGCTGCCGACGGGGTGAGGCGTCAGGGGAGCAGGTCCCCCTCAATGACGGTGACCGCGTGGCCGCTCAGCAGTGTGCGCTCGCCACGCAGTTCGGTGTGGACGCGGCCGGAGCGGGGGGAGGCCTGCAGGCCGGTGAGCTCGGCGCGGCCGAGGCGCTCGGACCAGTACGGGGCGAGGGCGGTGTGGGCGCTTCCGGTGACGGGGTCCTCGTCGATGCCGAGGTTCGGGAAGAAACAGCGGGAGACGAAGTCGTAGCCTCGGGCGGGGTCTTCGGCACGGGCGGTGGCGATGACGCCGCGCTCGGAGAGGGCACCCAGTGACCTGATGTCCGGCCTCAGGGCGTGGACCGTCTCCTCGTCGGCGACCTCGACCAGCAGGTCCCCGATGTTGGGGCCGGTGTCGAAGACGGCGAGTGGCTCGGTGCCGAGGGCCTCGGCCACTTTGCCCGGGAGCTCTACACGGGTGAGCGGCGCCGTCGGGAAGTCCATGGTGATCGAGCCGTCCTCGCGAGGCGTGGCGATCAGGACGCCACTGCGGGTGGCGAACCGCACCGGACCCTCGTGGGCGCCGGTGGTGTGCAGGACGTGGGCCGTGGCGAGCGTGGCATGGCCGCACATGTTGACCTCTGCCGCCGGGGTGAACCAGCGCAGCGCCCAGTCGGCCGGGCCGTCCTCGGGCAGTCGGTGGGCGAACGCGGTCTCGGCGTGATTGACCTCCAGGGCCACCTGCTGAAGCCGGTCGTCGTCCGGGAAGGTGTCGAGGAGCATGACCCCGGCCGGGTTGCCGGTGAAGGGGCGGTCGGTGAAGGCGTCGACGATTCGGATGCGCATGCCTCGACGCTAGAGGCCGGGCGGCTCCCCGGACCAAGGCCAATTCCCGGACACTGGCCCGATTCACGGCCTCCGTCAGGCGGATGAGCGACCCGTCCTCCCGGCGCCCGCCGCCGAGCGCGGATCTAGGGCGGACCCTAGTAGGGCTTGGTCACCTTCACTCGTGGGTGGAGTGTCCGCTGGTCCATGAGGGTCGTTGGGGTGGTGTGACACCTGAGGAGATGGCCTCGGTCCGGGAGGACCTGGAGGCATTCGCGGCGGAGTTGTTCGACGGGTTCTTCCGTGCGGACCAGAGGCGGTGGGGGCAGGCGTATGTGCGCGGGCTGCTACTGGACGGCCGGCGCAAGTCGGTGGAGCCGATGGCGGCCCGCCTCGGTGAGGACGGCAACCGGCAGGCGCTGGCCCACTTTGTGACGACGAGCCCGTGGGATCCGGCGCATGTGCGGGCCCGGACGGCCTGGAGAATGCAGGAGGCGATCGGGGCGGAGGCGTTGATCGTCGACGACACCGGCTTCTTGAAGGACGGGGACGCCTCGGCGTGTGTGTCGCGGCAGTACACCGGCACCGCGGGCAAGGTCACCAAATGCCAGGTCGGGGTGTCGCTGCATCTGGCCCGGGATCATGCCTCGGCCGCGGTGAACTGGCGGCTGTTTATGCCCGCGTCCTGGGATCCGGCCTCTGCGGAGGCGGACCCGGACAAGGTCGCCCGCCGCACCCGCTGCGGCATCCCCGACCGGGTGGGGCATGTGGAGAAGTGGCAGCTGGCCCTGGACATGATCGACGAGACCCGGTCGTGGGGCATCGACATTCCCCTGGTCGTCACGGACGCCGGTTACGGGGATGCCGCCGCTTTCCGCCACGGCCTGGAAGAACGCAACCTGTCCTATGTGGTGGGCATTTCCTCCCGCCACACCGCTCATCCGGCCGACGCCCGGCCCGTCCAGCCCGCTTACGCGGGCACCGGCCGGCCACCGGCAATGCAGTACCCCGAGCCTGCGCAGACCATGAAAGAGCTGGTCATCGCAGCCGGGCGGGCAGCTGCCAGGCCGGTGTCCTGGAGGGAAGGCTCCCGGCCCGGCAAGGGGATCAGCGCCTTCAAACGCATGTACTCGCGGTTCGTGGCCCTACGCGTGCGACCCGCCGGACGAGGCGTCCGCAAGACCAGCGACGGTCCTGAACTGCCCGAACGCTGGCTGCTGGCCGAGTGGCCCGCCACCGAACCCGAACCGGTGCAGTTCTGGCTCTCAGACCTGCCCTCCGGGATGCCGCTGGCCACTTTGGTGCGGCTGGCCAAGCTGCGCTGGCGCATCGAGCACGACTACCGCGAGATGAAACAGGCCCTGGGACTTGCCCACTTCGAGGGCCGCACCTGGAACGGCTGGCACCACCACGTCACCCTCGTCTCCGCCGCCCACGCCTTCTGCACCCTGCAACGACTGGCACGAGACCCAAAAGACGCCGTGCAGGTCTGAGCCTCTACCAGGTCGTCCGCGACCTCCAGACACTCCTCGCCACCTGGAACGGTGCCTGCCCCACCTGCCACCGCGACATACCCACCCCCATACGAACCTGACCAGGCCCTACTAGTCCACCTGACGCGTTACGCCCGGGGTGCGTTGCGTGGAGGGGTTGTCATGCGAACACTCCCGATATATCGTTGAGGCATCGCGACAGATCAACGATGGAATGGAGTGATTGCGATGCGTACCCACGGATACGAGCGTGGACATGGACGTCGACAGGATGGTCCGGGCCGCCGTGGCCGGGACGACTTCGACGGGCGGCGGGCGGCTTTCGGGCCCTTCGGGCCGGGTGGCCCGGGTGGCCCCGGCTTCGGCGGTCCGGGCTTCGGACCGGGCCCCTGGGGGCACAGGGGCCGCGGCGGACCGAGGGGGAGGGCGCGGCGCGGTGATGTGCGCGCGTCGATCCTCGCCCTGCTGAGGGACCGGCCGATGCACGGTTACGAGATGATCCAGGAGATCGCCGAACGCAGCGGCGGGGCGTGGAAGCCGAGCCCGGGCTCGGTGTACCCCACCCTCCAGTTGCTGGAGGACGAGGGGCTGATCGTCAGTGAGTCGGAGGGCGGCAAGAAGCTGTTCGCCCTCACCGACGCCGGTCGCACCGCGGCCGACGAGGGCCCCGACGCGCCCTGGGAGGAAGCCTCCCGCGGTGTCGACTGGGAGGCGCTCGGTGAGATCCGTCAGGCCGGCTTCGGTCTGATGGAGGCCTTCGGGCAGGTCTGGAAGACGGGCAGCAAGGAGCAGCGCGAGAAGGCGCTCGCCGTCATCAACGAGTCCCGCAAGAAGCTGTATCTGATCCTCGCCGACGAGGACTGACGTCGTACGGCGAAGCAGGGGGCGCCCCGTGGAGGAATCCGCGGGGCGCCTTCGCGTTCCCGAAAGGCGCGGCCGTCAGGCGCCGATCCTGCCGTCAGGCGCCGGTTCGCAGTTCAGGTCACCAGGCCTGCCAGCTTGCGCAACGACTCGTTCAGGGCGGCCGTGGCCGAGTCCTTGAGCTTGCCCGCCATCAGTGAGACCGCGGCACCGGTGAACTCGCCGTCGATGCGCACGGTCGTGGCGTCGCCCTCGGGGGTCAGGGTGTAGCGGTTGGCCACGGTCACCGCCATCGGTCCCTTGCCGCGGACGGCGAACAGCCGGGCAGGCTCCAGTTCCTCGATGGTCCACTCGATCTCGGCCGGGAACCCCATGAGCTTCATGTTCTCCTCGAACGTCCCGCCCACGGCGAGGGTCTCCGGGCCGCCCTTGGGGAAGCTGGTGTGGGTCGCGTTCCACTCGCCGTACGCGGACCAGTCGGTCAGCCGGGCCCAGACCTTCTCCGCAGGTGCCTCGATACGTGCCTCCGCGCTGACTTCGGCCATGCGACCACCTCTTCGTGTCGGGCTACGGTGTCGCGGAACGTAGCCGCAGGGCCTGGAACATTCAATACTGATGAACCGTCAGGAAATTCGGATCTCATCCGTGAGGAGGAGATTCCGGCGCGCGGCGTCCCCTTCCC
This sequence comes from Streptomyces sp. NBC_00076, assembly GCF_045041235.1. Lineage (NCBI taxonomy): Bacteria > Bacillati > Actinomycetota > Actinomycetes > Kitasatosporales > Streptomycetaceae > Streptomyces > Streptomyces sp. NBC_00076. The sequence continues at coordinate 1,779,068 of NZ_CP108242.1, read as the reverse complement.
GTGGGACACGAAGATGCTTCCTTTCGCGGATGTCCCGGCAGGGGGCGACTGATGGGATGGGGATGTGCAACCCCGTATCCCCCGGCTGACGGCCCACGAGCCCGACAGCCGGTCCCGGGCCCACCCGGACGACGACGTCAGGCTCAGTGCCGAGCTGGCGGCGGTGGTCTCCGGCGCCCGCCGGAGGGCGGTCAGGTGCGGGGACCGACAGATCGACACCGCCCATCTGCTGCACTCGCTCCTGGAGTCGGACCCCGAGGTGCGGTCCGTCTTCGACGGTGAACCGCGACTCGCCCGCCTGATGGGCTACCTCGTGCAGCGCAGCATCGGCTACGGGCTGCGCTGGCAGGGCAGCGTCGAGGACTCCGGTGCCGTACCCGTGGTGACCCGCGCGGACGGCTACTCGCCGCTGGCCGGCCGAGCCATGGAGTACGCCTGTGCGCTGGCCGGCCGCCGCGGCGGCCCCGCCCTCGGTGTCGACCTGCTCGCCGCGATCCTCGTCGACCCGCAGGCGCGGGCCGTCGAGGTGCTGAACCGCGCCGGGATCGACCCGTACGGAGTGTTCCTCCGGGTCGACAGTCGCTTGCGGCGGACCCTCTGAGCGGACAGTTGAGGCGGACCGTCTGAGCGGATCCGTTGCGCGACCGGCCGACCGGGGCATGTCCCGTTCCAGTCGGTGAGACAGGTGTCAACGAGTGTGACGCTCATGTCATCGCCTGCCATCATGTGCCGGTGCACACGTCTGGGAGCAGTCAGGGCCACCGAGGCCGGGGCGTCGGTCTCGGTCTCGCGGTGGCGTCCGCCCTCGCCTTCGGCGGATCCGGAGTCGCGGCCAAACCGTTGATCGAAGCGGGGCTCGACCCGCTCCACGTGGTGTGGCTGCGGGTGGCGGGTGCCGCTGTGCTGATGCTGCCGGTCGCCGTCCGCCACCGCGCGCTGCCGCGTCGCCGTCCCGCCCTGCTCGCCGGGTTCGGTCTGCTCGCCGTGGCCGGTGTCCAGGCCTGCTATTTCGCCGCGCTGTCCCGGATCCCCGTGGGGGTCGCGCTGTTGGTCGAGTACCTCGCGCCGGCGCTCGTGCTCGGCTGGGTGCGGCTCGTGCAGCGGCGTCCGGTGACGCGGGCCGCCGCGCTCGGGGTGGTCCTCGCGGTCGGCGGGCTCGCCTGTGTCGTCGAGGTCTGGTCCGGCCTGAGCTTCGACGCCCTCGGCCTGCTGTTCGCGCTCGGGGCCGCATGTTGCCAGGTCGGTTACTTCGTGCTGTCCGACCAGGGCGGCGATTCCGGCGACCAGGCACCCGACCCGCTCGGGGTCATCGCGTACGGCCTCCTCGTCGGCACCGCCGTGCTGACCGTCGTCGCGCGACCCTGGACCATGGACTGGTCCGTCCTCGCGCGCACCACGGACATGGACGGCACCCCGGTCGCGGCCGGTGTGCTGCTGGGCTGGATCGTGCTCGTCGCCACGGTCCTCGCGTACGTCACCGGGGTGTTGTCGGTGCGCCGGCTCTCTCCGCAGGTCGCCGGCGTCGTGGCCTGCCTCGAAGCGGTCGTCGCGACCGTGCTCGCCTGGATCCTGCTCGGCGAGCACCTCTCGGTGCCGCAGATCGTCGGTGGCGCGGTCGTGCTGGCCGGCGCGTTCATCGCGCAGTCGTCCGCGCCCGCCAAGAACTCCGCCGAACCGGTGGCCGGCGGTGGCGGCGAAAAGGAATGGTCGGCCCGCGGTACCGCGGCCTAGGCTGCCGATCATGCATTCCCGCGCACTCGTCCTGCCGCCGCCCGCCGCCTGAGGCGGGCCTCCGAAAAGCACGCCCGGCCGTCCTGCCGGGCGTCACGGTGCTGCCCGCGGACGAAGTCCGTGGACCCCGCCGAGCGGGCGTCCTTCCCGAACTTCCGCGCCCTGGCCACCGCGCTCGGGCGCGTCTGCGGAGAGAACGCGTGTCGAATGCCACTGTCGGCCTGCCCATCGGGCGAGGCCTTTCCTATCTGATCGTCGCCGGTGTCGCCTGGGGCACCGCGGGCGCGGCCGGCTCCCTGGCCTACCGGGCCAGTGACATCGGTCCGGTCGCCCTGTCCTTCTGGCGCTGCGCGGCCGGGCTCGTGCTGCTGGCCGCCGCCCGCCTGCTGCGTCCGCGTGCCCGGACCGACGTGGCCGAACCGCTGGGGCGCCGGGCGCTCCGGGCCGTCGTCACGGGTGTCGGACTGGCCGTGTTCCAGACGGCCTACTTCGCGGCTGTCGCTGCCACCGGGCTCGCAGTTGCCACCGTCGTCACTCTCGGCGCGGGTCCTGTCCTCAGCGCACTGGGTGCCCGCCTGACTCTGGGGGAGCGGCTCGGACGGGGCGGGATCGTCGCCGTCGCCGGGGCACTCGCCGGACTCGGGGTGCTGACCCTCGGCGGCGGGGGCGCGACCGTACGGCCGTGGGGTGTCCTGCTGGGGCTGCTGTCGGCGGCCGGGTGCTGTGTGATCACCCTGCTCACCCGTCGGTGGGGTCGCGACGGGCGGGTGGACGCGGCCAGTACGTCCGTGGCGGCGTTCGCCGTCACCAGCTTGTGCCTGCTGCCGTTCGCCCTGGCCGAGGGCCTGGTGCCGTACACCGCCGACCTCGGCCGGCTGCTGTGGCTGCTGGCGTACATCGCGGCCGTCCCCACGGCCCTCGCCTACGCCCTCTACTTCGCTGCCGCCGCCGTCGTCCGGCCCGCCACCGTGGCCGTGATCATGCTGCTGGAGCCGGTGAGCGCGGCGGTGCTGGCCGTGGCCCTGCTGGGGGAGCGACTCACCCTCGCGACCCTCGCCGGCACCCTGCTGATGCTCGGCTCCGTCGCGGGGCTCGCGGTGGCGGAGACACGGGGCGGAGCGGAGACACGGGGCGCGACGGAGGAGGAGGCCGCGCTCACCTGACGGGAAGGGGCCTTCCGGCAGGCGTACGCGCCGGGCGTGTGTACGCGCCGGGCGTGCGACGCAACGACGGCGTGCGGGACGACGGCCTGTGCGGGACGGGCAGGTGTGCGCGACGCCCCCGTCCCCGTCACTCACCCCAAATAGTCCGGGAGTTCGATGCCGGGGGCCAGGTCGGCGTCCGCGACCGGAGTGTCGTAGCCCTTGCGCAGCGGGACGACGCCGGCCCAGTGGGGGAGGGCCAGGTCCTCGGGCTCGTCGTTGACACCGCCCGTGCGCAGCTTGGCGGAGACCTCGTTCAGGTCGAGGCGGATCACCGCGGTGGCGGCCAGCTCCTTCTTGTTGGCGGGGCGGGAGTCGGCTGCCCGGCCGGGGACGACGTGGTCGACGAGCGCGTTCAGGACGGCCCGCTTCTCCTCGGGGTCCGTCACGTCGTGGGCGACGCCGTGCACCACCACGGAGCGGTAGTTGATCGAGTGGTGGAAGGCCGAGCGGGCCAGGATCAGCGCGTCGACGTGGGTGACGGTCAGACACACCGGCAGGCCCGGGTCGGCCTGTCCCGTCATCCGCAGCGGGCGGGAGCCGGTCGAGCCGTGCACGTAGAGCCGCTCGCCGACCCGGGCGTACAGCGTGGGCAGGACGACCGGCGCGCCGTCGCGGACGAAGCCGAGATGGCAGACGTAGCCCTCGTCGAGTATCGCGTGCACGACGTCCGCGTCGTACGAGGCCCGGTCGGGGGAGCGGGTGGGGACGGTGCGGTCGGTGGCGGTGTAGTCGGCGGCCGTCGTCGGCTGGGGGGTCCCCTGCATGGCACTCTCCATTGCACTAGTGCATAATTGGCTTTGTGCTAGGAGAATATCGGATCGAAGGCCGACGTGCGGCGGACATTTCGGCGAGCGTCGAGCGTGCGGTGGGGGCCGGAGAGCTGGAGCCTGGTCAACTTCTGCCGCCGATGCGGGAGTTGGCGACGGAGCTGGGGGTGAATCCGAACACCGTCGCGGCCGCCTACCGCATCCTGCGCGAACGCGGAGTCATCGAGACCGCCGGGCGCAGAGGCAGCCGGGTGCGGCCCAGGCCTGCCACCACCGGGCGTCAGCACATCCGGGTGGACCCCCCGGCGGGCGTGCGGGACGTGGCCGACGGCAACCCGGACCCGGCGCTGCTGCCGTCCCTGGCCAAGGCGTTCGCGGCGGCCGGCGCACAGGCGGACCGGGAGCCGGTCCTCTACGGAGACGTCCCCGTCGAACCGGGGCTGGCTCGGCTCGCACGGGCCGGCCTCGACGCCGACGGTGTGCCGGACGGGCCCCTCGCCGTCCTCTCCGGCTCGCTCGACGCGATCGAGCGCGTGCTGGCGACCCATCTGAAGCCCGGGGACACCGTCGCCGTGGAGGATCCCGGCTGGGGCAGCCTGCTCGACCTCGTCCCGGCCCTCGGGCTGCGCACGACCCCGGTGGGCGTCGACGACGAGGGGCCGCTTCCCGACGACGTGCGGCGTGCCCTGGAATCCGGGGCGCGCGCACTGATCGTCACCGACCGCGCGCAGAATCCCACGGGCGCCTCGGTGAGCGCCACGCGCGCGCGTGCCCTGCGGTCCGTTCTCCGGGAGTACCCGGAGATCCTGCTGATCGAGGACGACCACGGCCACGGAATCGTCGACCTGCCCCTGCACTCCCTGGCCGGTACCACCCACACCTGGGTCTTCGTGCGCTCGGTCGCCAAGGCCTATGGCCCCGACCTGCGGCTCGCCGTGCTCACCGGGGACCCCGTCACGCTCGACCGGGTGCGCGGCCGGCAGCGGCTCGGCCCGGGCTGGGTCGGCCGGGTCCTCCAGCGGGCCGTAGTGCGGCTGTGGTCCGACGGCGCGTTGGATACGGCGGCGGTGGCGGCGGCCTACCGAGGGCGCCGGGACCTGCTGATCGACGCGCTCGCCGAGCGCGGGGTACGGGCCTACGGGCGCTCCGGTCTGAACGTGTGGATTCCGGTGCCCGACGAGACCGGAGCCGTCTCCCGACTGCTGCACGCCGGCTGGGCGGTCGCGCCCGGCGCACGGTTCCGGCTGAACGCGCCCCCCGGCATCCGGGTCACCGTGGCGACCCTCACTCCGGACGAGACCGGACCGCTGGCGGACGCGATCGCCTCCGCCGTCGGCCCGGGCCTGGTCCGGAGTTATGCCTAGGTGCCGTGGCAGGAGATGGTCGCCCCGTCGCGACCGCAGCGACGGTGATTCCGGGCCCGGGATCAGGATCGGGTCGGGTCGGTGTGTCGCTTCAGGGCCTGGTCCTCGGCCGCGCCCGGGTGAGCGCCGCGCCCGCCAGGACGATCGCCGCGCCGACCGGGGTCGACCAGCTCAGGGACTCGCCGAGGATCGCGACACCCGCGGCCGTCGCGATGACCGGGATGAAGTACGTGACCATCTGAGCGGTCGTCGGGCCGACCTCGGCGACCAGGCCGTACTGGACGAGGACGGCGAGTCCCGTGCCGAGGGCGCCCAACGCGGCCGTGGCCAGCAGCGGGACGACCGGGAAGTGGCTGGGCGCGCTGGTGAACAGCGGGGTGACGAATGCCAGTTGCAGTGTGGCCAGCAGCAACTGCGCGCCGGTCAGCGACAGGTTCGAGTGGCTGGAGCCGGCCAGGGTGCGACGGACGTAGATCCAGCCGATCGGGTAGCTGAGGGAGGCCAGCAGGGCCATCGCCGTGCCCGTGGCGTCCAGGCCGTGGAAGCCCTGCCAGGCCCCGAGAACCGTCAGGACGCCCAGGAACCCGAGGCCGAGACCCGCGACCCGGGTCCTGGTCGGCCGGTCCTCGGAGAGCGCGACCAGGGAGAGCGCCATGCCCCACAGAGGTGAGGTCGCGTTGCAGATGCCGGCGAGGGTGGACGGGATCGTCAGCTCCGCGTAGGCGAACAGGGAGAACGGCAGCGCGTTGAGGAGGAAGGCGGCGACCGTCAGGTGCGCCCATGTGCGTGTGCCCCGGGGAAGCCGCTCCCGCCTGACCGCCATCGCCACGGCGAGCACCGCCGTGCCGAACACCAGACGGCCGAGCGTGACCTGGAAAGGGGCATAGCCCTCCGTGCCGACCTTGATGAGCAGGAAGCTGAAACCCCAGATCAGCGAGAGGGCGCCGAAGCGCAGCCGCCAGTCAAGGCCGGGGCCTGGGCGGGAGACGGTCGCGACGGGAGCCGAGGCGGGGGAGACGGCGGTCATGGCTGCAACGATGGCGGGCATGATCTCGTAGCACAAGCAAGATTTTTCGAGCGGTATATCGTAGCATTGCTTACATGTTGAACCTCGAGCGCCTGCGCACCCTCGACGCCCTCGCCCGGCACGGCTCGGTCAGCGGCGCTGCCGAGGGGCTGCACATCACCACCTCGGCCGTCTCTCAGCAGATGTCCAAGCTGGAGCGCGAGATCGGCCAGCAGCTGCTGGCCAAGAACGGCCGGGGGGTGCGGCTCACGGACGCGGGCCGGCTGCTCGCCGAGCACGCGGCGCGCATCCTGTCGCAGGTCGAACTCGCCCAGTCCGATCTGGAGGCCCAGCGCGGACAGGTCGTCGGCGAGCTGCGGCTGGCGGCGTTCCCCACCGCGATGCGGGGACTGTTCCCCGAGGCGCTCGCCACGCTGCGCACCGACCATCCGGCGCTGCGCGTGCGGTCCCGCGAGCTGGAACCGGAGAGCGGGGTGAACGCCGTGCTCCGGGGTGACGCCGACCTGGCGGTCGTCCTGGACTGGTACAACAAGCCGCTGCCCATGCCCCAGGGGCTCGCCAAGGCGTCGATCCTCGACGATCCCGTGGAGATCGCCATGGCCGAGGATCACCCGCTCGCGGACCGGGACGAGATCGACCTGGAGGACTTCGCGGACGACGAGTGGGTCGCCTGGCGCGAGGGCGAGTTCTGCCACGAGTGGCTGCTGTTCACGCTGCGCGCCAAGGGTATCGAACCCCGGATCGCCCATCGCGCCGAGGAGCACCACACCCAACTCGCCCTAGTGGCCGCCGGGTTGGGCGTTTGCGTGGCGCCCCGCCTCGGCCGCGACCCGATGCCGAGGGGGGTGCGGGCGGTGCCTCTGCGGCATCGCGTCCACCGGTACGTCTACGCGGTATGGCGCGCGGACGCCGACCGCCGCCCCTCCATCCGGGCGGCGGTCGAGGCGCTGCGGACGGCGGCCTCGACCATCGACTGAGCTGAGGAACCGTGCCGAAGTGCCTGTCGCGCTACGCGCGTTGACAAGCCCGGCGGAAAAGCCCGGCCAGGCTGTGCCTGAGGCCCCCGCCTACGCGGAGCCCAGTTTCCGGAAGTCCCAGGAGACGATCTTCTCCGGTGTCAGCCGCACCCACGCGTGCCGGCCGTCGTGCGGAATCTCCTCCAGGCGGAAGTTCTTGCGGGCGAACAAGGTCTCCGGGAGGTCGAGTTCCGCGCACAGTTCCCCGGTGCGCGGTGCCTCGCCGACGAAGTCCACCGCCCCCGACAGCTCCACGCCGCGCAACTCGTCGTACTCCTCCCCCGTGTCGACCACGATTGCGACCCGCGGATCACGCCGCAGATCGGTCCACCGCCTGCTGCGCACCACCGAGTAGAGCCACATCGAGGTGCCGTCCCACGCGAACCACAGCGTGCTCACGTGTGGGGCGCCGCCCACGGAGACGGTGGCCACGCGGCAGGTGCGTTGACTGGTCAGGAACTCGTCCAGCTCACCCGGCGTCATCATGATCTTCCGGCCCCGGCGCTGAGTGACGGTCATGCGCCCCCCTCTTTCTCTCACGTCGTGTCAGAGGAGATCCTCTGACATCACGTCAGAAAAGAATGGGTCGTCTTCCGTCCCCGCGCAATGGTGGTTAATCTCACCCGCCCACACCGTCGGCGACCAGGGGGAACCGTGCCGTCGTACGAACAGCTCAGCGAACTCCTCGACCCCGCGACCACGGTCCTGCTCACCGTCGAGTGCCAGCAGGGCGTCGTCGGACCCGACAGCGCCCTGCCCGAACTCGCCCAGGAGGCACTCTCCTCGGGCGCCCTCGGCAACGTCGCCCTGCTGGTCGCCGCCGCGCACGAGAGCGGCGTCCAGGTGATCCACGCGATCGCCGAGCGCCGCCCGGACGGCCGCGGAGCGAGCCGCAACGCCCGGCTCTTCCGCGCCGCCGAACGGCTGCCAGTCCAGCAGTTGTCGGGCACCACGGCGGTCCGGGTGGCGGCCCCGATCGAGGTCGCCGAGCAGGACCTCGTCGTGCGACGGCTGCACGGGCTGTCGCCGATCCAGGGCACCGAGGCCGACGCGCTGCTGCGCAACCTGGGCTGCCGGACGCTGGTCGTGACCGGCGTGTCGGCCAACGTGGCGATACCCAACACCGTCTTCGACGCCGTCAACCGCGGCTACACCGCCGTGGTGCCGACGGACGCCATCGCCGGGGTGCCCTCCGACTACACCCCGGCGATGATCCGCAACACCCTCGCGTTGGTCGCCACGGTCACGACCACGGACGAGGTGCTGGCCTGCCTGAAGCGCCGGCCCCCGGTCAGGCGAGCTTGATCGAGTCCCCGTCCACGGTGATCTGCTTGGCGGCCAGCGGCTCGGTCGCGGGGCCTTTCTTGACGCTGCCGTCGGTGACGGAGAACTGGCTGCCGTGGCAGGAACAGGACAGCACGTCGTCCTTGAGATCCGTCATCGGGCAGTCCCGGTGCGTGCAGATGGTCGAGAACGCCTTGTAGTCGCCCGCCTTAGGCTGCGAGACGACGACCTTCTCGTCGCTGAAGACCTTGCCGCCGCCCTCCGGTATGTCGGAGGTCTTCGCGAGCGCGGCGCCCGCGCCGGTGCCCGCGCCGGCACCCCCGGTGCCGGTGTCGGCGCCCTGCTCGGTGGACGAGCCGGACGCGTCGTCGTCCGACCCACAGGCGGTCAGCGCGACGGCGAGCCCCGCCGCGCCCAGACTCGCCACGACGGTACGGCGGCTGGGTGCCGGAACGGGGTGGTGCGATTCGCTGGCCATGCTGACGATCCCTTCAACGAATGCCTCGTGAACTGCCCAGAGGTACGGACCCGGAGTGCCGGTTGTTCAGCCACACCCCAGTAACCTGGGGCGATGCTCAAGGAAGTCACCGCCACCCGCTACATCACGCCCCTGCGTGAGGGCGGGTCGCTGCCGGGGCTCGTCGAGGCCGACGACCACGGGACGTACGTCATGAAGTTCACCGGCGCCGGGCAGGGCCGCAAGACGCTGGTCGCCGAGGTGGTGTGCGGGGAACTCGCCCGACGCCTCGGCTTCCGGGTGCCCCGGCTGGTGACCGTCGACCTCGACTCTGACCTCGGCCTGGGCGAACCCGACCCGGAGGTGCAGGGCCTGCTCAAGTCCAGCGGCGGCACCAACCTCGGCATGGACTTCCTCTCCGGCGCCCTCGGCTACGACCCCCTCGCCTTCGCGGTGAGCCCCGAGGAGGCCGGGCGGATCGTGTGGTTCGACGCCCTGGTGAACAACGTCGACCGTTCATGGCGCAACCCCAACCTGCTGCGGTGGCAGGGCGAGGTGTGGCTCATCGACCACGGCGCGACCATGATCTGGCACCACAACTGGCCCGGCGCCGAAGCCTCCGCGGCCCGCCCGTACGACGCCTCCGACCACGTCCTGAGCCCCTTCTCGCCGGATGTCGCCGCGGCCGCCGCCGCGCTGGCGCCCCGGGTCACCGAGGAGCTCCTCGCCGAGGTCACCGCGGAGATCCCGGACGTGTGGCTCGCGGACGAGCCCGGTTTCGAGACGCCGGACGAGCTCCGGCGGGCCTACGCGAGACCCCTTCTCGCGCGGGCCGCCGTCGTCCATGACCACGTCGACGTCACCGGAGGACCCAAGTGAGCGAGCGACACATCATCAAGGGGGGCCGCCGCGGCGACCGTGAGGTCTTCGAGTACGCGTTGCTGCGGATCGTGCCCCGCGTCGAGCGCGGAGAGTGCGTCAACGCCGGGGTGCTCGTGTACTGCCGGGCCAAGTCGTACGTCGGCGTGCGCACCCACCTCGACGAGGAGAAGCTGCTGGCCCTCGACCCGGACGTGGACGTGCCCGGCGTACGGTCCGCACTGCGTGCCGTCGAAGGGGTCTGCGCGGGCGGCGAGGCCGCCGGGCGGGCCGCGCCCGACGACGCCGGTCGCCGCTTCCGCTGGCTGGTCGCTCCCCGATCGACGATCGTCCAGCCCGGGCCCGTACACACCGGCCTGACCGCCGACCCGGCCGCGGAGGCCGACCGGCTCCTCGGCCTGCTGGTGCGGTGACCGAGCCCGCGACATCCCGTTCAGGTCCGGCGCCGCTTCACCACGATGCCGGTCGCGAGGACCCCGCCGGCCACGAAGGCCAGGCCGATCCCGGTGTCCCAGCCGCTCGGCCCGGAGTCCGACCCGCCACCCAGGCCGCCGCGCACGCCGAGCGTCGGGGTGACGGCCGTCGGGGTCGAGGAAACGCGGGGACGGGTGGTCGAGGAGATGACGGGTGCGCCGCGGTGGGGCAGCGCCTCGCAGGCGATGCCGTCGTCCGGGCCCTGGTCCTCGTCCAGTCGGTTCGGGTCGCCGGGGTCGGTGTTGAGGACGGCCTGGGCTTCCTCCTGGTAGGTGAAGTCGCGGCAGTCCAGGTCCTGGGCATGAGCGGTGTCGGCCGACGGCACTATCGCGGCGAGCGCGATCAGCGTGCCTATGGCACCGGTATGACGGCGCATGGAGCGCCTCCTTTCCGGCCACGAGTGGCCCGCGCTCCGACGCTATGGGCCACACGGAGCAGAGGCGTGCGGTGCGGGCCCGAACGGGTGCTTCGGGGACCGTCGGTGCGGGACGATGGCGGGCGGACGCGGCCCGTCGCGGGGTCATCCGCGCAGGTGATGGATCACACGTACCCCACCTGCCGTTGACACCGCGTGCCAGGGCTTCTAGCGTCACGTCTGCTGAAGGTACTAAGCGGTCGCTCACTTGATGGGCGTCCTTCTCGAGGGCGAGGAGAACCAGCAATGTCCACCACTGAGCAGCGGGTCGCTGTGGTCACCGGCGGAGCGCGCGGCATCGGTGCCGCCACCGCCGTACGCCTGGCCGCCGAGGGTCGCGCGGTAGCCGTGATCGACCTCGACGAGGCGGCCTGCAAGGACACCGTCGAGAAGATCACCGCGGCGGGCGGCAAGGCGATCGCGGTCGGCGCGGACGTCTCCGACGAGGCTCAGGTCGAGGCGGCCGTCGCGCGCGTCGTCGCGGAGCTCGGCGCCCCGACGATTCTGGTCAACAACGCGGGCGTACTCCGCGACAACCTGCTGTTCAAGATGAGCGCCACGGACTGGGACACCGTCCTGAACGTGCACCTGCGCGGCTCCTTCCTGATGACCAAGGCCGTCCAGAAGCACATGGTGGACGCCGGTTTCGGCCGTGTCGTCAACCTCTCCTCGTCCTCCGCGCTCGGCAACCGCGGTCAGGCGAACTACTCCGCGGCCAAGGCCGGTCTGCAGGGCTTCACCAAGACCCTGGCCATCGAGCTCGGCAAGTTCGGCATCACCGCCAACGCCGTGGCGCCCGGGTTCATCGCCACGGACATGACCGCCGCGACCGCCGCCCGGGTCGGCATGGGCTTCGAGGAGTTCAAGGCCGCGGCCGCCACCCAGATCCCGGTGGCCCGTGTCGGTGAGCCCGACGACATCGCCAACGCCATCGCCTTCTTCACGAACGAGGCCGCCGGCTTCGTCTCCGGCCAGGTGCTGTACGTGGCCGGCGGGCCGCTCGACTAGGGGCTCGGGAACATGACTTCGGTGGAACTCTCCGGCAAGGTCGCGCTCGTCACGGGCGCCAGCCGCGGCATCGGGTACGGAGTCGCGGAGGCGCTCGTCGCGCGCGGCGACCGCGTCTGCATCACCGGGCGGAACGAGGACGCCCTCAAGGAGGCCGTCGAGCAACTCGGCGCCGACCGGGTCATCGGCGTCGCGGGCAAGGCACACGACATGGCCCACCAGGCCGCCGTCGTCGAGCGCACGATGGAGGCCTTCGGCCGCGTCGACTTCCTGGTCAACAACGCCGGTACGAACCCGGTGTTCGGGCCGATCGCCGACCTCGACCTGGACATCGCCCGCAAGGTGTTCGAGACCAACGTGATCTCGGCTCTCGGCTTCGCGCAGAAGACCTGGCACGCCTGGCAGAAGGACAACGGCGGCGCGATCGTCAACATCGCCTCCGTCGCGGGTGTCTCCGCCTCGCCCTTCATCGGTGCCTACGGCATCAGCAAGGCCGCGATGATCAACCTGACCCTCCAGCTGGCGCACGAGTACGCGCCCAAGGTGCGGGTCAACGCGATCGCCCCGGCCGTCGTGAAGACCCAGTTCGCGAAGGCGCTGTACGAGGGCCGGGAAACGGAGGCCGCCGCGGCCTACCCCCTGGGCCGCCTCGGGATGCCCTCCGACATTGGCGGCACCGCCGCGTTCCTCACCTCGGACCAGTCCGACTGGATCACCGGCCAGACCCTCGTCGTCGACGGCGGCATCTTCCTGAACGCCGGCGTGGGCTGACGTTCGTCACATTGACACGGGCGCTCGTCGATGCAGCGGCGCCCGTGTCGACGGACAAGAGCTTCACAGGACGATGACAACGTCGTCATCCAGATGTCGATCAACGAGAGGTTTGACGAGGAGGTTCCGCGGGCGGAACGCTGCGGTATGGTCTGCCGACCCTTGGTACGGCAGATCGAGGAGCGTGCGCGTGTTCATCCGGAACCGAGGCCTGCGGCAGGTGGCCGCCATCGCGTCCATATCGTCCCTGGCCACCGGCTGCGGTGTGCTGTCGTCCGACTCCTCTGCCGACGACGGGCCGATCGTGGTGGGCACCACCAGCGCACCGAGCACGCTCGACCCCGCCGCTTCCTGGGACGGTTCCTGGGAGCTCTTCCGCAACGTCTACCAGACGCTGCTGGCCTACCCGAACGGCGCGACCACGCCCCGGCCGGACGCCGCCGAGAGCTGCGCGTTCACCGACAGAACCAACCAGACGTACCGCTGCGAGCTGCGCGCTGACATGCAGTTCTCCGACGGGCACTCGCTGGACGCCCGGGCGGTGAAGTACTCGATCGACCGGATCAAGTCCATCAAGGCACCCAGCGGCCCCGCCGGACTTCTGGGCAGCCTGGACCGGGTGCAGGCGCTGGGGGAGCGCGAGGTCGTCTTCCACCTCAACAAGCCCGACGCCACGTTTCCGTTCGTGCTCGCCACCCCGGCCATGTCGATCGTCGACCCCGAGGACTACCCGGCGAAATCCCTCCGCAAGGACGGTGAGGTGTCCGGATCCGGACCGTACACCCTCAAGTCGTACGAGGAGGGCAAGAAGGCCGAGCTCGTCGGCAACAAGAGCTACAAGGGCTTCGCGGAGAGCAAGAACGACGCGGTGACGATCCGCTACTTCCAGGACTCGCCGTCCATGGTCAAGGCGCTGCGGGACCACCAGATCGACGTCACCTACCGCGGTCTCGCCGCCGACGACATCGTCTCCCTCGAGAGCGACAAGGACGGGAACCTCCAGCTGGTCGAGGGCTCCGGCACCGACATCAGCTACCTGGTGTTCAACCCGAAGGACCCGTGGGCGAACAAGCGCGCCGTGCGCAGGGCCGTGGCCCAAGTCGTCGACCGGGCGGCGATCGCGCACAAGGTCTACAAGGACACCGTGGACCCGCTGTACTCGATGGTCCCGAAGGGGCTCACCGGCCACACCACCGGCTTCTTCGACGACTTCGGCAACCCCAGCACCTCCAAGGCCCGCCAGATCCTCTCCGAGGCGGGCATCACCGAACGCGTCCCGCTCACCCTCTGGTACACGACCGACCGCTACGGCTCCGAGACCGCCCAGCAGTTCCAGGAGCTCAAGCGGCAGCTGGACGGCTCGGGCCTCTTCACCATCACGTTGAAGAGCCGCCCCTGGAAGACCTACGTCGAGGGCTACCAGAAGGGCGAGTATCCGGTGTTCGGGCGCGGCTGGTTCCCCGACTTCCCGGACGCGGACAACTTCATCGCCCCGTTCGTGGGGAAGGAGAACGCGCTCGGCACTCCCTACCCCGCATCCAAGATCACCGGTGTGCTGCTGCCCCGCTCGCGCGGTGAGAGCAACCGGGCCGACGGCGAGAAGGACTTCGAGGAGGCCCAGCAGATCCTCGTCGACGACGCGCGGCTGCTGCCGCTGTGGCAGGGCCGGCAGTACGTGGCGGCGAGCGAGGACATCTCGGGTGCGGAGCGGGCGCTGGACCCGTCGACGATCATGACCGTGTGGCAGCTGTACCGGAAGACCAGCTGGTAGGGGCGGTTTCGTAGTCCCCGGCGGCGATTGTCAGTGCCCGCCTGTAGGTTCTGTGGCCTGGACGTGACCGCACGTCGTAGTGACCGCACACCGTAAGGACGTTGACGTGACCGACACCGCCATGCTGCCCGAGTCCTGGCGCGGGGTTCTGGGCGGCGAGCTGCAGCAGCCCTACTTCAAGGAGCTGACGGAGTTCGTCGAGGAGGAGCGGGCGCAGGGTCCCGTGTACCCGCCGCGCGAAGAGGTCTTCGCCGCGCTGGACGCGACGCCGTACGAGCGGGTGAAGGTCCTGATCCTCGGCCAGGACCCCTACCACGGCGAGGGCCAGGGGCATGGCCTGTGCTTCTCGGTGCGTCCCGGAGTGAAGACCCCGCCGTCCCTGCGCAACATCTACAAGGAGATGCAGGCGGAGCTGGGTCTGCCCGTTCCGGACAACGGATATCTGATGCCCTGGGCGCAGCAGGGCGTCCTGCTGCTCAACGCGGTGCTCACGGTCCGTGCCGGTGAGGCCAACTCGCACAAGGGCAAGGGCTGGGAGAAGTTCACGGACGCGGTGATCCGCGCGGTGGCCGACCGGCCCGACCCGGCGGTCTTCGTGCTGTGGGGCAACTACGCGCAGAAGAAGCTCCCGCTGATCGACGAGACACGGCACGTGGTGGTCAAGGGCGCGCACCCCTCCCCGCTGTCGGCGAAGAAGTTCTTCGGCTCCCAGCCGTTCACGCAGATCAACGAGGCGGTGGCCCAGCAGGGGCACGAGTCGATCGACTGGCGCGTCCCGAACCTGGGCTGACCGGTACCGGGGCGGTCGCTCATCTCCGGGGCCGGTCTGCTCCGGGCGGACCATCGAGGGGCGGACCACCGCCGGGCCGGTTCCGGCCGGGACCGGCCCGGTGCCGCCTGACCGGGATTGTCCGTGCCTGCGGTTAGCGTCGGGAGCGACAGCCGGCGAGTGGGCGGAGGACGCGGTGGCGGAGCGACAGGGACAGGCGGCCGCGGATGCCGTCATGACCCGTATCGGGCAGGTCGTCATCCTGCATCACGCGGGCGATCGCGAGGAGGCCCGGCACCGCTTCCTGGACCTGTGGGCGGAGATCGGGGAGGACGGCGACGCGCTGCACCGCTGCACCCTGGCGCACTACCTGGCCGACACCCAGGACGACCCGTTCGACGAACTCGCCTGGGACCTACGGGCGTTGACGGCCGCGGAGGAGTTGACGGACGACCGGTTCGCCGGCCACCAGGGGGCGCTCGCGGTGCGGGCGCTCTACCCCTCGCTGCACCTGAACCTGGCGGCGGACTACGTGAAACTCGGCCGCTCCGAGACAGCCCGCACCCATCTGCGCCGGGCCCGTGGAGCGTCCGAGGCACTGGTGGACGACAGCTACGGCGACGGGGTGCGGGCGGCGATCAGCCGACTGGAGCTGCGGCTGGGGGAGGGGGACCTGGGCGAAGGGGGAGCCTGGGGGCCGCCGCGTCGGCGGCCCTGAGCCAGTGCCCCGAGGCAACGTGCGGGCGGACGTTGCCAGCCGCGACGCCAGGTGCGGGCGGGTGCTCAACGCCCGTACGTCTGCCGGCAGATCGTCGACTCCGGACTCCCCGCCTGCCAGCCGCCGTACTTCTTGCCGAGAGCGCAGACGTCCTGCTGGTTCGGGGGGACCGGTGTGGGCACGTCGGGGATCTCGACGCGCGGTTGCCGGGGGTGTCCGGCGGCCGGGTGGCGGGGTTCGGGGCGGCGGGGTTCGGGGCGCGCCGGGCGGGCCGGTTGCGTGCGGGGCGGTTGCTGCCGGTGTGTCTTCGCCGGGGCGGACGGGGGCGCGGCAGGTTTCGGGCGGCGGGGCGGGCCGATCATTTCCAGGGCCTCACGGGCCGGCGCCTGCACGACCTGCGGCTCGTCCCGGCCGTCGCTCCGGGGCGCCGACGGCTGGGAGGGCGCCGCCGGGGGGCGGGACACGGGCGGACGCTGGACCGTCACACAACCCGCGAGGGCGGAGACAGCCACGGTGACCAGGAGCGTTGCGGTGGTGGTCGTTCGATGCACGCGCGCAACTCTGCTGGGTCCGACGGCCTTTGGACAGCGGACAAGCGGAGGATGCCCCGCACGGGTGATCTCCGGCCCCGTAAGGCGGGTTCGAGTCCGCAGCCGCTGACTTTCGCCGGGCGGACGCGCGGCGCTCCTGGGTCAGTCTCCCGTCGCGCCGTCGAGGCACTCGCGGACCAGGTCGGCGTGGCCGTTGTGGCGGGCGTACTCCTCGATCATGTGGGTGTAGATCCAGCGCAGGTTGAAGGGCTCGTCGGTGAACCTGCTCTTGCCCTGGGAGAGATCGTCCAGGGCGAAGCCGGCAGCGTTGCGCCGGGCGACCTCGATCTCGGCCTGCCAGGTGGCGTGGGCCTCTTCCCAGGTGTCCGCGTCGGTGAGATGGAACTCGCCGTCCGGGTCCTCGTCGGTGTAGTAGATCGGTCCGGGGTCCTCGCCGACCAGTACCTTGCGGAACCAACCCCGCTCGACCTCCGCCATGTGCCGCACCAGCCCCATCAGCGACAGCTCGGACGGCGCGACCGAAGCGGTCCGGAGCTGGGCGTCGGTCAGACCCTCGCACTTCCACGCCAGGGTCTGCCGGTGGTAGTCCAGCCAGCCCTCCAGCATGGTGCGTTCGTCGGCGTTCTGGGCGGGTTCACTGCGCGGTGTCGTCATGCACGCATCATCACCTGATTCGCCTGCTCCCACCACGCGTTTTCAGGGCGCCATGACGGGCGACCTGCCGCGTACGGCCGTCGCGTACGGCCGTCCGCGTCACCACGATCACGGCCCTGTCGCAGGCCGGACCCGCGCTCTTGTCGCGCGCCTTCGACAGCACCTCCGGTCGGCGACCCCCGCGGCCGCCGTATGCTGCCGTGGAGGCAGGCGCAGGCATGCGCACGCGCACGCGCAGGCAAGCAGTGAGGGAGTCCCCGTGAAGGTCGGCTGCATCGGGCTGGGCGACATCGCGCAGAAGGCCTACCTGCCGGTGCTCGGTGGGCAGCCCGGCGTCGAACTGCACCTGCAGACCCGTACACCCGCGACGCTCACCCGGGTCGCCGACGGTCTCCGCATCCCCGCGGCCCAGCGCCACACCGACCTGGACTCCCTGCTCGCACAGGACCTCGACGCCGCCTTCGTGCACGCGCCGACCACCGTGCACCCCGAGATCGTGACGCGGCTGCTGGCGGCGGGTGTGCCGACGTACGTCGACAAGCCGCTGGCGTACGAACTCGACGACTCCCAGCGGCTGGTGGCCCTCGCGGAGGAGCGGAACGTGGGCCTGGCCGTCGGGTTCAACCGGCGCCACGCCCCCGGATACGCACAGTGCGCCGATCATCCGCGCGAGCTGATCCTCATGCAGAAGAACCGGATCGGGCTCCCGGAGGAGCCGCGCGCGATGATCCTCGACGACTTCATCCACGTCGTGGACACACTCCGCTTCCTGGTGCCCGGCCCGGTCGACGACGTCACCGTCCGCGCCCGTGTCGAGGACGGGCTGCTGCACCACGTCGTGCTCCAGCTCTCCGGGGACGGCTTCACCGCGCTCGGGATCATGAACCGGCTCAGCGGCTCGGCCGAGGAGATCCTGGAGGTGTCCGGTCAGGACACCAAGCGTCAGGTGGTCAACCTCGCGGAGGTGATCGACCACAAGGGCCAGCCGACCGTGCGGCGGCGCGGGGACTGGGTGCCGGTGGCCCGGCAGCGCGGCATCGAGCAGGCGGTGCTCACCTTCCTCGACGCCGTCCGCGCTGGCAAGGTGCTCAGCGCCCGGGACGCGCTGGCGACTCATGAGCTGTGCGAGCGGGTGGTACGCGCGGTTCAGGAGCGAGGCGTTTGATCCGCAGCGTCCGCACCCCCTCGGTGACGGCCCACACGGCGAGCACCGACAGCGCCGCGTGCACCGGCCAGTCGCCGAGACGGACGTACGGTGTGACGCCCTTCGCCAGCGGCACGTCGTACACCTGGGCGGCGCTGCTGTCGGTCCCGAGCCACGAGCCGACCCGTCGGCCGCTCGGGTCGTAGACAGCGGACACGCCCGTCAGCGTCGCGTGCACCATGGGGCGGCCCGTCTCGGCGGCGCGCAGCGCGGCGAGCGAGGCGTGCTGCTCCGGGGCCCAGCTGCGCTGGAACGACGATGTCGACGACTGGCCGACCAGTACGTCGGCACCGTCCTCGGCGAGATGGCGGGTCATGTCGGGAAAGGCGGTCTCGAAGCACACCATCGGGCCGATCCGCAGCCCGTGCCCGACGTTCATCACCACCTGCCGGGAGCCCTTCCTGCGGTCCTCGCCGGCCGCCTTGCCGACGGAGGTCGCCCAGCCGAGCAGCGAGCGCGCCGGGATGTACTCGCCGAAGGGGACGAGCCGCATCTTGTCGTAGCGCTCGCCGGTGAGACCGTCCGCGCCGACGAGGACGGAACTCTTGTAGATGCCGGGCTTGTCGGAGCGCCGGGCGTCCACGTTGACCAGGATGTCGGCGCCGGTGTCACGGGAGAGGACCGCTATCCGCCGGGCGAGGTCGGGACGGTCGTCCAGGTCGAAACCGACGCTGCTCTCGCCCCACACGATCAGGTCGACGTCCTGCCCGACCAGCCGCCGGGTCAGCCGCTCCTCCAGGTCGAACCGGCGGTCGGCGCTCCCGGCACCGTCCACCACGCCCGCCTGGACGACCGCGATCCTGGACCGGCCGTCGGGCTCGGGGCGCGGCGACCAGACCCAGGCCGCCGAGGCCGCGGCGGCCGCCGCCACGAGCCCGGCCAGGGCGGGCAGCCGGGACTCGCGGATCACGACGAGCACGGCGACGGCCACATTGACGGCCACCACCAGCAAGCTGAGCAGCCACACCCCGCCCACCGAGGCCAGCCTGAGCGCGGGCGCCACGTCCCACTGACTGGCGCCGAGCACGCCCCACGGACCGCCCAGACCCTGCCAGGAGCGCACCAACTCGACCCCGAGCCACCCCGACGGCAGGACCAGGAGGGCGGCCGCGATCGCGCCCCGTGAGGGCGTTCCGGCCAGGAACCGGCGCACCAGCCAGCCCCAGGGAGCCCACAGCGCGCCCAGGAGCGCGGCGAGGACGACCGTGAACACGTTCAGGAAGGGGAACAGCCAGTGGTGCATCGCCAGCATGAAGCCGAAACCGCCGCACCAGCCGTCGTACGCCGCCCGCTTCCCGGTCGGCGCCGAGCGGACCAGCGCGATCCAGGGGACGAGGGCGACGTAGGCGCACCACCACAGCGACGGGGCGGGAAACGCGAGCACGGGCAGGGCACCCGCCAGCGCGGCGACGGTCGAGCGCCGCCACGGGGAGGCGAGCCATTGGCCGAACGAAGTCATACGGCGCCTTCTACCCTGCGTGGCTCAGTCGATCACAGGCGCCGGGGCCCGGTCGGGCAGGCGCCGCCACTTCTCCCGGACGATCACCTCGCGCAGTCGCCAGCCGTCGTCGGTGCGCAGCAGCCCGAAGTCGTACCGGCCGCCGCACACGAAGTCGGGAGCGCCAGGGCCGGCGCCGTCGCCCTCCTCCGCGAGGCGCATGGGATTGACGTAGTCGGCCCGCACATGGGCCGTGTCCCCAGTGTCCTGCTCCAGTACACCGAAGCGCAGCCGACGGTTGACGATCAGATGCTGGCGCATCGCGAACACCCGCATGCTCTCCTCGAGCCACGTGGCGACGTTCCCCGCGTCGCCCTCGATACCACCGGCCGAGCGGTAGTCCGCCCGCCCGTCGGACGTGAACAGATCTCGGTACGCCGGCCAGTCACCGTCGTCCACGGCCACGGCGTAGTCGGTGATCAGACCGTCGACAGCCAGTCTGTCCATCACGGCGGCAAGCTCCACACGCTGCGTCATCGGCTCAGTGTTGGGCATGGCGGGGGCGGCGCCAAGGGGGCGCGGGAGAAACCACCCGGC
This sequence comes from Streptomyces sp. NBC_00076, assembly GCF_045041235.1. NCBI lineage: Bacteria > Bacillati > Actinomycetota > Actinomycetes > Kitasatosporales > Streptomycetaceae > Streptomyces > Streptomyces sp. NBC_00076. The sequence goes on along the minus strand of NZ_CP108242.1, from coordinate 1,758,968 downwards.
CGACCGCCGACCGCCGACCCGGCGCCGGTCACGACGGCGCCTGATCGTCGAGGACGTCGGCCGCCCACGCGGTCGCCTGAGGCATGAACACGTTCCCGGCCGCATGGGCCGCCATGCGGGCGTTCCGCGCCAGGGCCTCGGGCCCGTCCGGGAGATGGAAGTCCTCGCCCGCCCGGGCGGAAGCGTTCTGCGTGCTCGTGGCGGCCGCCAGCCGCCGGCGCACGTACCGGTCGAGCGCGTCGGGCACCTCGGCCGGCGTCGCACCCACGAGGACGTCGCCGAGCACGGCCGCGTCCATGATCGCCTGCGCCGCGCCCTGAGCCTGGAACGGCACCATCGCGTGGGCGCTGTCGCCCAGCAGGGTCACCCGCCCGGTGTTCCACCGCGGGAGCGGGGACCGCGTGTGGATGCCGTAGCGGAACACCTGTCCCGCGCGTTCGAGGAGGTCGCGCACCCGAGGGTCCCACCCGCCGAACTCGCGCAGCTGCTCTCCCGGTTCCGCCTGCGCGGTCCATGACTCCTCGGCCGCCCGCGTCTTGAAGACGGCCACGATGTTGAGCAGTTCCCCACCACGTGCCCAGTAGTGGACGACGTGCCGGTCCGGTCCGAGCCAGATCCCGGTGTCCGGCAGGTCCATGTCGGCCACCTCGGCGGCGGGGAGGAGCGCCCGGTAGGCGGCGGTTCGCGAGAAGACGGCCTCATCGGCACCGAAGAGCCACTGCCGGGCCGCGGACCGCACCCCGTCCGCTGCCACCACCAGGTCCGCCCGCAGGCGCTCGCCGCCGGCCGTCGTCACACAGGCGCACTCGTCGTCCTGGTCGATGCCGACGACATCGGTGTTCATACGTACCGACCCGGGCGGCACCGCGGCGGCCAGGGCCGTGTGCAGATCGGCCCGGTGGACCTGGAGGTAGGGTGCGCCGAACGTGTCCTCGACCGCACGCCCGAGCAGATAGCGGCAGATCTCGGCCCCGTCGGACCAGGTGCGGAAGCTCACGTGGTTGGGGCGGGCGGCCCGTGCGGCGACCGCGTCGAGCAGGTCCAGTCGGCGCAGTACGCGGTTCGCGTTGGGCGCGAGCTGGATCCCGGCACCGACCTCGGCGAACCGCGACGTCCGCTCGACCAGCGTGACCTCATGACCGGCGCGGCGCAGGCTCAGCGCCGCGGTCAGCCCCCCGATGCCCGCCCCCACGACGATCGCTCTCATGCGAGGACCTCATTTCGCCCGTTCGCGCACATTCGACACGCTCGCGGCGCTTGCGATGCTCGCGGTACTCGCGCGCCATGCGCGGTGCGCTGTCGGCGACCACCGGCTCAGGCAGGTTATCGGACCCAACTCCACTGCTGTACGGGGCATTTCGGCCCACGTCGGGTGCGGCGACCGCGACCGTCGCCCGGCCTGCCGGTTCCGTCCGGGCGCTGATCGTCGCTTCCTATACTGAGCGGAATGATCAGCATTCCGCTCAGCGCGCTCGAGGTGGCGATGGTCCAGACGGGCGCCCGAGCCGCAGACACGTTACGAGACACCGCCGAGTTCGCCAGACGCGTCGAAGACCTCGGCTACCGGCGACTCTGGTACGCCGAGCACCACCACTCTCCGGCCATCGGCGCCTTTCCGCCCGTCGTCCTGACCGCCCACGCGGCCGCGTTGACGTCGTCCATCCGTCTCGGGTCCGGGGGTGTTCTCGCTCCCAACCACGCCCCGATCATGCTGGCGGAGCAGTTCGGCACGCTTGCCGCACTGCACGAGGGCCGGATCGACCTGGGCATCGGCCGCGGCCCGGGTACCTTCGACGAGTCCACGGCGCGGGCCCTGCGGCGTGGGGCCGGACCGACGACGGACGACGAATACCGCGACGACGTGTCCGCGACACTGCGTCTCCTGGTGGACGAGGTCGCGCTGGGTCCGCTTCCCGAGCCGTGGATGCTGTCATCGAGCCCGGCCGGTGCCGCGCTCGCCGGTGAACTCGGACTGCCGCTCGCCTTCGCCCACCACATTCGTCCCGACAACACTCTCGCCTCCCTCGACCACTACCGCGAGCACTTCTCCCCCTCCCGCTGGTGTGCGCGTCCCCGAGTGCTGATCTGCGTGGAGACGTTGTGCGCCGAGACGCAGCAGGAGGCCGCCCGGCTCGCGGGCCCGATGGAGGTCGTCAAGGCCGGACTGCTCAAGGGCCGCGGCGACATCCCCTTCCCCACGCCCGACGAGGCGGCGGCGCACTCGTTCTCCGCGGACGACGTGCGGGCGCTGGCGGGTTTCCGCGCCCAACAGGCCTACGGCACGCCCGAGACCGTGGCGAAGCGACTGGCGGATCTGGTGGACGTGACGCGCGCGGACGAACTGATGCTGGTGACGCCCGTCTACGCGTTGGCCGACCGACTCAGGTCGTACGAACTGGTCCGACAGCAGATCGTGATGCCGGCGGCGTCGTAGCGATGCCCACTCCGTGGACGGCGATGGCCACCGAGTAAACCGACCAGGTGGACCGGCCAGGAGTGGACCGATCAACAGGACAGACAGCGCAGGAGGTTGTCATGGCACGACCCGTCACGGTGGTCACCGGCGGCAGCAGGGGGATCGGGGCCGCGACCTGTCTGCGGCTCGCGGCGGACGGGCATGACGTGGTGGTGGGGTACGTCCGGGACGCGGCCGCCGCCGAGGAGGTGGCGGCCGGAGTGCGGAACGCCGGGCGTCGGTGTGTCGCGGTGCGGGTGGACACCTCGGTCGAGGCGGAGGTCGCCGGGCTCTTCGAGGTGGCGGAGGAGCGGCTCGGGCCGGTGACAGGGCTGGTCAACAACGCGGGTGTGACCGGTGCGTTGGGGCGGCTCGCGGACGCGGAACCGGTGGATCTGCGTCGGGTCGTGGACGTCAACCTGCTGGGCACGCTGCTGTGTTCACGACGGGCGGCGCAGCTCATGACGGCGCGGGGGAGCGGCGTGATCGTGAACGTGTCGTCGGCCGCCGCCACCCTCGGAAGCCCGGGCGACTATGTCCACTACGCCGCGACCAAGGCCGCCGTCGATGCTCTGACGGTGGGACTGGCCAAGGAACTCGGGCCGGACGGGGTCCGGGTCAACGCCGTCGCGCCCGGAATGATCGACACGGAGATGCACGCGACGATGGGCGACCCGGACCGTGCGCGCCGCGCGGCCGGCACGATTCCGTTGCGGAGGCCGGGGCAGGCGGAGGAGATCGCGGCGGCCATCGCCTGGCTGATGTCTCCGGACGCGTCGTACGCGACGGGGGCGGTGTTGCGGGTGTCCGGCGGGCGGTGAGTGAGGGGGCGTCGACCGAACGGGCCCGGTCGTCGAACGGGCCCGACAGCAGGACGAGTTCGGCGGCGCGGCCCGACCTGCGCGTCGGTCTCAGGCCGCCTGGACGATCTCGCCGCGGATCGCGGCCGCCCACTCGACCACCAACAGCTCGTACTCCGCGCGCTCCTGGGGCGAGAGGGTGCCGCCCGCGCGCATCCAGAGGGCCCGGATCCGCTCGTTCAACTCGGCAGCAGATCGCACGGATCCAGGAGTCAGGGTATCGGGGGACATGCGCACAAGCCTAGGGGCAAGCACTGACGGTCCGCTACCGGATGGCTACCCATCACGTATGTGGTTGGTCACGCATTTCGTGTCACCGCTGCCGGAACACCCGGGCGGACGAGGAGAGTTGGCGGGCGTCAGCCCGAGGACTCGGCCGCGTGCGGGCTCAGGGAGCCCGTGGCGACCAGGGCGATGATGACGATGCCCAGGGCGATGCGGTACCAGACGAACGGCATGAAGCTCTTCGTGGAAATGAACTTCATGAACCATGCGATGACCGCGTAGCCGGTTCCGAAGGCGATCACCGTGGCGAAGATCGTCGGGCCCCAGGATATGTGGTCGCTCTCCATCGCGTCCTTGACCTCGAACAGGCCGGAGGCGAGCACCGCGGGGATGGCGAGGAGGAAGGAGTAACGGGCCGCGGCCTCGCGCGTGTAGCCCATGAACAGGCCGCCGCTGATGGTCGCCCCGGAGCGGGAGACGCCCGGGATGAGGGCGCAGGCCTGGCAGAGACCGTAGATCAAGCCGTCCTTGACGCCCAGGTTCTCGATGGACTTGCGCTGCTTGGGCGCCCGGTGCCGGCCGCCCTTCTCGTCGCGTGCCGCCAGCCGGTCGGCGATGCCGATGATCACGCCCACGACGATCAGCATCGTCGCGGTGATCCGCAGATCGCGGAACGGCCCCTCGATCTGGTCCTTCAGCGTCACCCCGAGCACACCGATCGGGATCGAGCCGACGATGACGAGCCAGCCCATCTGCGCGTCGTGGTTCCCGCGCAGCTCCTTGTTGGTGAGCGAACGTGTCCACGCGGAGATGATCCGCCCGATGTCCTTGCGGAAGTAGATCAGCACCGCGGCCTCGGTGCCGATCTGGGTGATCGCGGTGAAGGCCGCGCCGGGGTCCTTCCAGCCCGAGAAGGCCGCCGTCAGGCGCAGGTGCGCGCTGGAGGAGACGGGGAGGAACTCGGTCAGCCCCTGGACGAGTCCGAGGATGAGGGATTCAAACCAAGACATGAAGTTACGGAGTCCAAGCGCTGATCGTGGTGAGGAGCGACGTGCACACCGAGCCGCAGCATGCGGTGATCAGATGTGTCGAGGGGCAGCGTAGCGTCCTGAAGTGACAGTCCAGGCACAGGGGTTTGGAAGTGACGGCCCGCGCCACGGGCCCGTCACCGTCCGGCCCGGCGCCCGCGGGTGGGCCGACAGGTCCTCCTGGTGGACCGGTGACCCGGTTACCTGACCCCGCGCAGCTGGTGGCGCTTGCGCCAGGCTATCGCCGCGCCCACCAGCGCCGGCAGCGCGATGCAGGCCATCGCGATCAGGAAGGCCGGAGACGTCGGCGTCGAGGCGCGGGCGCCCGCGACGACGTACGCGGCGGTGTTCGGGATCGAACCGAGTCCCGTGGCGACCAGGAACGGGACGTAGCCCATGCGGGAGACGGCCGCGCAGTAGTTGGCGGCCCAGAACGGCACTCCGGGGAACAGCCGCGCCGCCAGCATCGAGCGGAAGCCGTGCCGGCTGAGCTGCCCGTCCGCGGCCTTCAGCCACCGCCCCCGCAGCAGCGGACGCAGCGCGTCCTGGCCGAGGATCCGGCCCAGGCCGAAGGCGATTCCGGCGCCGAGCACCGTGCCCGCGAGAGCCGAGCCGATCCCGAACTGGGAGCCGAAGAGCGCGCCCGCCGCCAGGTTCAGCAGGGGGCGGGGCACGAAGGCGACCGTGCACAGCCCGTACGCAACCGCGAAGACGAGTGCCGCCGCGGCTCCGCCCAGCTGTGGTGGCCAGCCGTCCGCCAGCAGCCGCTGCGGCTCGAACAGCAGCACCGTCGAGGCGGCGCCGGCGAGCAGCACGAGGAGCAGGGACAGTCGCGACCACGGAGACAACAGCACTCTCGAACAGCGCGCGGCGAAACCCACCGGCGCGGGGGCGGTGGTGACGAGCTCCTGGGCGAGGGCGAGCTCCGTGAGGGTGGCCCGGGGAGAGGCCGTGGCGGTGCCCCCAGAGCGGGTGGTGGCATCGAGCATCCTGCGACGGTAACCGACGGACATGTGTGATCGCCGTATGGATCCTGTCCGTTGTCCGGTCCGGCCCCGCGAAAAACCATTCGACGTGGGACAACGCGTCGGCAATGATCTGCGTCATGTTCCGGTACGCCTTCCTCCTCGCAGCATCCGCAGTCGCGGATGCGCCGAAGGCTGCCGCTCTCTTCTTCCCGGCCGCTGTCGACGGCGCTCGAAGCTGACCCTCTCCGGATCGTCCGGCGGACCCCGCAGGGGGAGGGTCGGCAAGTCCTCGGGGTCCCATCACCTACGCAGAGGCTTCGAGGTACCGCCATGTCCAAGACGGCTTACATCCGCACCAAACCGCATCTGAACATCGGCACGATGGGTCATGTCGACCACGGCAAGACCACCCTGACCGCTGCCATCACCAAGGTCCTGGCCGACCGTGGATCCGGCGGCAGTACCCGCTACGTGCCGTTCGACCGCATCGACCGGGCGCCGGAGGAGGCCGCGCGCGGCATCACCATCAACATCGCGCACGTCGAGTACGAGACCGACACCCGCCACTACGCACACGTGGACATGCCGGGCCACGCCGACTACGTCAAGAACATGGTCACCGGCGCCGCGCAGCTCGACGGGGCGATCCTCGTGGTCTCCGCGCTCGACGGGATCATGCCGCAGACCGCCGAACACGTGCTGCTGGCCCGGCAGGTGGGCGTGAACCACGTCGTCGTCGCCCTCAACAAGGCCGACGCGGGCGACGAGGAGCTCATCGACCTCGTCGAGCTGGAGGTGCGCGAGCTGCTCACCGCGCACGGCTACGGCGGCGACGCGGCGCCCGTCGTGCGGGTCTCGGGGCTCAGGGCCCTGGAGGGGGACCCGCGGTGGACGGCCTCGGTCGAGGCGCTGCTCGACGCGGTCGACACGTATGTGCCGATGCCCGAGCGGTACCTGGACGCGCCCTTCCTGATGCCGGTGGAGAACGTGCTCACCATCACCGGCCGGGGGACGGTCGTCACGGGCGCGGTCGAGCGGGGCAGAGTGCGCGTCGGGGACCGGGTCGAAGTGCTCGGGTCCGCCGTGGAGACGGTCGTCACGGGACTGGAGACCTTCGGCAGGCCGATGGAGGAGGCGGAGGCCGGGGACAACGTGGCGTTGCTGCTGCGGGGCGTTCCGCGGGACGCGGTGCGCCGGGGCCATGTGGTGGCGGTGCCCGGCAGTGTGGTGCCCCGGAGCCGTTTCTCGGCGCAGGTGTATGTGCTGTCGACGCGTGAGGGCGGTCGTTCGACGCCGGTCGCCACGGGGTACCGGCCGCAGTTCTACATTCGCACCGCGGATGTGGTCGGTTCCGTGGACCTGGGGGAGAGCGCGGTCGCCCGGCCAGGGGAGACGGTCACCATGACCGTCGAGCTGGGTCGTGAGGTGCCGCTGGAGACGGGGCTCGGATTCGCCATCCGCGAGGGCGGGCGGACCGTGGGGGCGGGGACCGTGACCGCCGTCGAGTGAGAGGGCGGCTTGTGCACGTGGGGGACCGCGGGACCGTTGTGGCTGGTCGCGCAGTCCCTCGCGCCTCTTCGGGGCGGGTCCGTGCGGGCGGGGCAGAAGAGTTCCACCGGCACAATGGATCTCGTGAACGAATCCGTCCCCGTCCTGCGTGCCGTCGATCAGGGCACCGCCAAGCTCATGCCTGACGTCGACCGGGAACGGGCCTGGCTGCTGACCGTCGACGGGGCGCCGCAGTCGTACGTCGACCTGGACGAGCCGGAGCACCTGGAGTTCGAGTACGCGCGGCGGCTCGGGCACGTCCTGGACACCGTCGCCGAAGCGGGGCGTCCGCTGGACGCGCTGCATCTCGGCGGGGGCGCGCTCACTCTGCCCCGGTATCTGGCCGCGACCCGGCCCGGCTCCCGGCAGGACGTCGTCGAGGCCGACGGCGCCCTGCTGGACCTGGTCGTGGAGCACCTGCCGCTGCCTCAGGGCGCGGGTGTCGCCGTGCACGCGGCGGACGCCCGCGTCTGGCTGGAGGCGGCCCCGGCGGACTCGGCCGACGTACTCGTCGCCGACGTCTTCGGCGGTTCGCGCGTGCCGGCGCACCTGACGACCGTTCCCTACGCCCGTGCGGCCGCACGGGTTCTGCGCGATGACGGCTTCTATCTGGCCAACCTCGCCGACGCGGCGCCCTTCGCCTTCCTGCGCTCACAACTCGCCACCTTCGCGACGGTGTTCGCGGAGCTGGTGCTGATCGCGGAGCCGGGCGTGCTGCGCGGGCGCCGCTTCGGCAACGCGGTGATCGTCGCCGCGCACCACCCCGTGGACACCGCAGCCCTGGCCCGGCTCACCGCCTCCGACGCCTTCCCGGCGCGGGTCGAACACGGGCCCGCGCTGCGGGACTTCATCGGCGCCGCGCGACCGGTCCGGGACGAGGACGCCGTACCGTCGCCCGAACCCCCCGACGGGGCGTTCGGAATCGGGTGACCCGGGCAGGCGTCCCGCGTCGTGCCGGGCGGCTCAGCCCGTCGGATCCCCGTGCAGCCGTACCGTGCTGAGGATCTTCATGATGGTCGCCTTGGGAACCTCTTCCTTGACGCCCTTGGCGCCGTAGAAGTTCCACGACACGAAGTCGCCGGCCGAGTTCTTGAAGCCGAAGGTGATCGCCTTGCCGTCGGTGATGCACTTGCCCTTCGCGGGTGTGTCGGTCGACGACGCCCAGGAGTAGCTGCCCTTGACGCCGGACGCGGTCGTGTAGGGCGTGGCCTTCTTCTCGACGGTGATGCTCTTCTTGTCCGGCTGGGTGTACCCGCCGTAGACCCACCAGGCAGGGGTGTTCAGCGCGACCTCGTCGGTGTTCTTGGCGCCGTTGGCACCCTTGGTGCCCGTCGCGGCCAGGGACATGGTGTCGGTCCGGCCGTCCTTGTCGTCGTCGGACTCGCACCATTTGGACTTGAGGATCGCGGGCGCCCCCATCGTGATGATCGGCTTGAGGTCGTCGGAGTTCTCCTCCTCGAAGGCGACCGCCGAGGTCGGGGACTGCACCTCCCAGTCCGCCGGCACGTCGAAGGCCGTGCCCCACTTGGGATTGACGACGATCTTCCAGCCCGCCACGGTCGCCTTCTCGGCGTCACCGCCGCGCGGGTCGTCCTCGGACGGGGAGGTGGACGCGCTCGGCTCCGTGGACTTGCTCGTCGACGGCTTGGCGTCCTTGCCGCCGTCCGCCTCGTCGTCCTTGTCCCCGCCCAGCACCAGGAAACCGGTCACGCCGGCCGCCACGACCACCGCGAGGGCCGCCACGATCGCGACCACCTTGGTCCGGTTTCCGCCACCGCCGGACGGCGGCTCGGGCGAGCCCACCGGTGCCGGAGCACCCCACTGCGGCTGCTGCGCATAGGGGTTGGGCTGCTGGAACCCGGGCTGCTGATACGGATTCGGCTGCTGGTACCCCGGCTGCTGGTACGGGTTGTTCTGCTGCTGCGGGTTCTGCTCGCCCCCGGGCGGCTGCTGTCCTGGCCACATGGGCAGCCACCCTAGTGCCGCGAGGGAAACGATTCGGTCACTGCCCCTCGTCAGGGGTGTACCGAATCAGCGCTCGTCCGTGGGTTCGTAGACCCGGACGGTCTTCATGATCTTTCGGATCGTGGCGTCCGGGACCTCCTCGTCCACCCCCGCGGCACCGACGAACGACCAGGACGCGAAGTCGCCGTCGACGTCCTTGAAGGCGAAGGTCGTCGCCTTGCCGTCCGAGTCGCACTTGTTGTGCTTGGCGACCCCTGAGGAGCGGGACGTGACGACACTCCCGGTGAGTCCGGACGCGGTCGTGAAGGAACGGGCCCGGCCGGTGGTGACCTTCTTGTGGTCCGGCTGGGTGTAGGAGCCGTAGACCCAGGCCGCCGAGTCCGAACGGGCCGCCTCCTCGGTGCTCCTGGCGCCGTTGTTGCCCCGGGTGCCCACGCTGGCCAGGGCCGTGTAGTCGGTCCGGCCGTCCTTGTCGTCGTCCGCCCCGCACCACTTCTCCTTGAGGATCGCGGGGGCCTTCATGGCGACCAGGGGTTTCTCCTGCGGGTCGTCGTCCTCGGCGACGTACGACACCCAACCCGTCGACTGCGGAGCCCAGTCGGGCGGCACGTCGAAGGCGATGCCCCGGTCGGGGTTCACCACGATCTTCCAGCCGGCCACGGTGGGCTTCTGGTCGTCCGCTCGTCGCGGGTCGCCCGACGCGGTCGGCGAGGCCGAGGAGGTCGTCGGAGCGGGATCGGCGTGGTCGTCCGTGCCACCGCCCAGCAGGACGGCTCCCGTGACCGAGGCGGCCACCACGACCGTCGCGGCCGCGGCGATCGCGATCACCTTGGTCCGCCGTCCGCCGCCCGACGGCCCGGGCGCCGAGGCGCGGTCCGGAACCGTGGGGACGTTCCACGCGGGCGGCTGCTGCTGGGCGTACGGGTTGGGCTGCTGGTATCCGGGCTGCTGGTACGGGTTCCCGTCGGCCGGCTGCTGGTGCGGGTCCTGCCCGCCCCCCGGCGGCTGCTGTCCTGGCCACATGGGCCGCAAGGATACGGCGACGGACCGACGGCCCTGGTCACCGCTGGCTACTCATGGGTAACATGCCGGGATGAGCGCAGACCAGATGTCGATCGGCGAGTTGCTCGCCGCCACGGTGCCGATGGTTCGGACCCTGAACCTGGAGTACCTGGAGACCACTCCGGAGAAGGCCGTGCTGGCCCTTCCGGACCAGAGTGAGTACCGCAATCACGTGGGCGGGCCGCATGCCGGAGCGATGTTCACGCTGGGGGAGTCGGCCAGCGGGGCGATCGTGCTGGCGGCTTTCGGGGAACAGCTCTCCCGGGCCGTGCCGCTTCCGGTGACCGCCGAGATCGCTTTCAAGAAGATCGCCCTGGGGCCGGTCAAGGCCACCGCGACGCTCGGACGTCCCGCCTCCGAGGTCGTCGCCGAACTCGACGAGGGCAAGCGGCCGGAGTTCCCGGTGACCGTCGCCATCCAGCGCGAGGACGGGGCCGTGACCGGGGAGATGACCGTGATCTGGACGCTGCGGCCCAACGGCTGAGCGGCACGGGCACCGGCACGGCCACCGGCACCCGCACCCGGCACCGGCACCGGCACCGGCACGTACGCAGCCGGCCAGGCGGCCAGGCGCCCGCTGCCCCCGGCCGGTGCCTGACCGGGCCGGGGGCAGCGTCGCGGTGTCCGGTGCTCCGTCGCCGCGTCAGGCCGCGAGTCGACGGCCGTCGGCGGCCCCGCCCCGGTCCAGGCTTGTGACGAACTCCTTGAGCCAGGCTGTGAACTCGGGACCGAGATCCGGGCGGTCGCAGGCCAGCCGGACCACCGTGCGCAGGTAGTCCGCCTTGTCGCCGGTGTCGTAGCGCAGTCCGTCGAAGACCACTCCGTGGACCGTACCGCCCGCGGCGAGTTCCTGAAGGGCGTCGGTCAGCTGGATCTCGCCGCCGCGGCCGGGCGGGGTGTGCTCCAAGGTGTCGAAGACGGCGGGATCGAGGACATAGCGGCCGATCACCGCGTACGCGCTCGGCGCGTCCTGCGGCGAGGGCTTCTCGACCAGCCCGGTCACCCGGACGACGTCGGCCTGGCCGGTCGGTTCCACGGCAGCGCAGCCGTAGAGGTGGATCTGCTCGCGGGGCACCTCCATGAGGGCGACCACGCTTCCGGCGTACTGGTCGCGGACGTCGAGCATCCGGCCGAGCAGGGTCTCGCGCGGGTCGATCAGGTCGTCGCCGAGGAGAACCGCGAACGGCTGGTCGCCGACATGGCGGCGGGCGCAGAGCACCGCGTGACCCAGGCCCAGGGGCTCGCCCTGGCGGATGTGGTGGATGTCGGCCAGGCGTGCCGGGTCGCGCACCGCGTCCAGGCGTACCGCGTCGCCCTTGGCGGCGAGTGCCTGTTCCAGTTCGAAGGCGTGGTCGAAGTGGTCCTCGATGGCCCGCTTGTGCCGACCGGTGACCATCAGCACGTCGTCGAGCCCGGCCGCGGCGGCCTCCTCGACGACGTACTGGATGGCCGGCTTGTCGACGACCGGAAGCATCTCCTTCGGCGTCGCCTTCGTCGCGGGGAGGAAGCGGGTGCCGAGACCGGCGGCCGGGATCACCGCCTTGCGAACCGTGCGGGCGGAGGTGCGGGCGGAGGCGGGGGTGGAAGTCGCGTGGGGGACGATCATGGGCGCATGGTGACCCACGGGGATGAGAGTGCCCCGGGAGAAAGCTCTGAGTCCGCTGTGGGCCGGTCCCGGAAGTTGGAGATTTCGTGTGCCAACGGGCGTGTGGCGCGCACAACTTGATGGGGCCGTTCGGAGTTATTCGAATGTGGGTGCTGATACCGCCGGTAACTTTTCTGAAGTTACCGCGTTTTGAACATGAGCCACTCGAACTTCTTGTTTCCTGTGTGTCAATTGTGCGATCGTGAGCGGCCTCACAGTCCGACCGCGCGGTATGCAAACTGGCCAATCCGCATCCGCTGCGGCACAGGTATGCACCAATCAGGCACCTGCTTTCCTGCGGACGGGCATTCGCCTTGCCGTCCTGCGGCTTGGAAGGAAATGGTTCAGTGCAATCGCCACACCCGCCCCGTCCCCCCTACCCTCCCCGGCCCGGAGCGAGCCCTTGGGAGTCCGACCGTGAACTCGTCGCCCGGCTGGGCGGGACCACTCCCGACGCCCACGCCGTCGCGCTGTTGATGGCCCGGCACTGGCGGGCGGCTCAGGACTACGCGGCCATCTGCCTCGCCTCCTCGGCCGATTCGGCGTCCATGGCGACTGCCGCGGCGTTCCACCAGGTGTTGGAGCGGGCGGGCGTCGGTGCCGTGCGGCCCCAACTCCTCGCGGCCGTACGGGACACGGTGAAGGAGTGGGCCGCGGACGACATCATGTCCGCCGTGCTGCCGGAACTCCTCAAAACGACCGGCGGTCGCGGTCTGCGTGCGGCGAGGTCGGTCACCCCCGAAAAGCGACAGCTCGCCGAGCGTGCATTCCGGACGCTTCCCGGGGCCTCCCAATGCCTGCTGTGGCACACCGAGGTGGAGGCCGAGCCCATATCCGTTCCGGGCACTCTGCTAGGGGTGGACGCGGCCACGGCGACGACCGCGCTGGAGCAGGCCCGGGAGGAATTCCGGACGGGATGCGTGCGCGCCCACCGGGAACTCGCGCCCACCCGCGAATGCCGCTTCTACAACCGTCTCCTCGACATCCCGATTCGCCGAGGCGGAGGCCTGCTGCCCGATGTCCAACGGCATCTGGCGGCCTGCCGCTACTGCCGTCACGCCGCCGAACAGCTCAGCCATTTCGACGGCGGCCTGGAAGTGCTGCTCGCCGAGACCGTGCTGGGCTGGGGCGCCCGCCGCTATCTCGACTCGCGGCCCGGCCGTGCCGACGCGCAGGAGGCGCGATCCGTACGCCCGGGCGCACGACCCAGGCCCGGCGGCCGGCACCGCCCCGCGTCGGCCGGTCCGCTCGCACCGGTGCGCAGGCATCCCAAGGCGGTGCTCGTGGGCGTGAGCGTCACGTCCCTGGCCCTGCTCGCGACCGTACTCGTCACCCGGAGCTGGTCCGGCGACGGCGGCGCCCCCGAGCCCGGCGCCACCTGGGGAATGGTGAGCGGCCACTCCGTCTCGCCGGGACAGTCGGACGGCTCGTCCGCCGCAGGGCCCCCGTCCGCCGCCTCCGTCGGAGACTCTGCCGAGGTGGGGCGCGGCAGGCTCCGCAACACGGACGCCGGCCTCTGCCTCGACCTGCGCGGCGGCCGGACCGACGACGGCACCCGGACCGTCCTGACTCAGTGCTCGTCGGCCGGCTCCCAGCAGTGGTCGTACCAGGCCGACGGGCTGCTGCGCTCCGTCACCTACCCGACCCGCTGCCTCGATGCCGACGCCGACGCCGACACCGTCGTCCTGGCCGACTGCCTGGTGCACGCCGGCGAGGTGCGCTACGACCTCACCGTGCACGGCGAACTGCTGCTGCGCCGGGGGGGCGGGCTGCTCGTCGCCCCGGGACGGGACCGGACCGTGGTCGTCGGCGATCGGAACGGATCAACCGGACAGCGGTGGGTGCTGGAAGCCGGGCGTGGCCGTGGCGGAACCTCCCCGGGGGAGGGGCTGCCGGGCAGCAGTCCTCAGGGCGGCGGCCTGCCCACGCCGTCGGACCCTTCTGAGTCCGCTCCCGCGACAGCCGGTGCGGACTCTCTGCGCGGGGTCCCCGGGGCCCCCGCCGCGCCCGACAGCGATCAGTCTCCGCCTGCCGTGCCGGGGGCTCCGGCGGGGCACTACGAGACGCGGGTCGCCCAGGTCGGCTGCTGCGACGAACCCGCGCCGGCGGCTCCGGCCGAGGAAGCGGGCACGCGCGGGGGTGACATCGCGGGCGGCCTCGGGGGTGACGTCGCGGGCGTAGCGGGCGACACGGCGCAGGCGGCCGGCTCGGCCGCCTCCGGCCTCGCGCCCGTCCTCCGCCGACACGGAGGTCTTCCCACCGGGTGATCCGGAGGCCTTCCCACCGGGCCGGCCTCGAACCAGGGCTCTTGCACTCGCATCGCCTTTTCGGGTGGCCCCGTGCCCGGAACCGGCCGCCGTACGGTCCGAGTGTGAGCCGGGGATTCGGTGGCCGAGGACGAGGGTGCACGCGGGTGGCTGGGAGGGGCTGCCCCGCGACTCGCAGGACACCGGCCCTTCCCGATGAACCGGTAGGCTTCCCGGGTGCGTCCGGCAAGGACGTACGCCGGGAATGCGCCCAGGCGCACGCCGGGGGAATGCAGGACGCGATTCGGGAGGAACCGGCGTTGCACGTCCAGGACTGGCTCGACACGGTGCCGGCGGCAGCCGTCTACGCCCTCGTGGGACTGGTCATCGGCCTGGAGAGCCTGGGCATCCCGCTGCCCGGCGAGATCATCCTGGTGTCCGCGGCGCTGATGTCCTCGCAGCACGCCGGCATCGACCCGGTGATCCTCGGCGCCTGCGCCAGCATCGGCGCGATCATCGGCGACTCCATCGGCTACGCCATCGGTCGCAAGGGCGGACGGCCCCTGCTGGCCTGGCTCGGCAAGAAGTTCCCCAAGCACTTCAGCGAGGGGCACATCGCCACGGCCGAGCGGTCCTTCGAGAAGTGGGGCATGTGGGCCGTCTTCTTCGGCCGTTTCGTCGCCCTGCTGCGCATCTTCGCGGGACCGCTGGCGGGCGTGCTGCGGATGCCGTACTGGAAGTTCCTGATCGCCAACGTGCTCGGCGGCATCCTGTGGGCGGGCGGCACGACCGCCGTCATCTACTACGTCGGGATCGTCGCGGAGTCGTGGCTGAAGCGGTTCTCGTGGCTGGGCCTGGTGGCGGCGGTGCTGGTGGGGCTCACATCCATGCTGGTGCTCAAGCGCAAGGCCAAGAAGGCGCAGGTCGCTCCGCGGGACGCCGACGTGGAGACGGTGCCCGCCGCCGAGTGATCCCGGGGTGGGCCGCGGGTGGCCGGTCGCGCCCACACGGCAACGTGGCGTGTTCGACGCGGCCGTGCACCTCTTGGGCGGGGGTCGCTCTACTCGTGGACTTCCCGGTGCGCCTTCGCGAGGTCCGCGTAGAGCGTTCCGTTCAGACTGATTCCCTCGCGTTCCTCCTCGGACAGCTCACGCCGTACCTTCGCCGGGACGCCGGCCACCAGGGACCCGGGCGGCACTTCCATCCCCTGCGGCACCAAGGCCTGCGCGGCGACCAGCGAACCCGCCCCGATCACCGCGCCGTTGAGCACGGTCGCGCCCATCCCGATCAGACAGTCGTCCCCGACCGTCGCCCCGTGCACCACGGCGTTGTGACCGACCGAGACCCGCTCGCCGATGGTCACCGGGAAACCGGGGTCGGCGTGCAGCGTGCAGTTGTCCTGGATGTTGCTCCGCGCTCCGACAAAGATCCGCTCGACGTCGCCGCGCACCACCGCGCCGTACCAGACGCTCGCGCCCGCCTCCAGTGTCACGTCCCCGATCACCGAGGCCGTGGGGGCCACGAACGACTCCTCGTGGATCTTCGGTTCCCGGCCGCCGATGCCCGTGATCAACGCCTTGTGCGCCATAGCTCTCTCCTCGTCGTCGCCATCGGGGCACCGTAGCCCACCGGGTGGGGTGAAGATCACAGGCCCTCGACGTCATGGGCGCACGTCACGCTGAGTACGGTGTGCGGGTGCCGAAGCGCAAGAACACGTTCTCATCATGGCGGCGTCGCGCCGTGCAGCGGGCGGTGCACACGGGATGGGCCTGGGTGCAGCGCACCGGCTCCGTCACCGCCGAGCGCCCGGGCCGCTTCCGCTTCGGCGCCCTCGGCACCGGCACCCGGCTCGCCTTCCCCCTCGGCACGGTCTTCGGCGAACCCTGGATCCAGTTGGGCGCCCACTGCATCGTCGGCGAACAGGTCACCCTCACCGCCGGTCTGATGCCCGACCTCGACCTGGGCCCGGAGCCGATCCTGCGCATAGGGGACGGGGTCGTTCTCGGACGGGGCAGCCATGTCATCGCGGACACGACGGTCACCATCGGCAGCGACTGCTACTTCGGGCCGTACGTCTACGTCACGTCCACCAACCACTCCTACGACGATCCCCACGAGCCCATCGGCAAGCAGTGGCCGCGGATGGAGTCGGTCGAGATCGGGCCGGGCTGCTGGATCGGGACCGGTGCGGTGATCCTGCCGGGAGCGCGGATCGGGCGGAACGTCGTCGTGGCGGCCGGTGCCGTCGTGCGCGGTGCGGTGCCCGACCACGCGGTGGTGGCGGGCGCCCCGGCGCGGGTGGTGCGGCGCTGGACCCCCGCCGACGGTTGGCAGCCGCCGCTTCGGACACCGCCCCCGGTGCCGATCCCCGCGGGCGTCACTCCGGATCAGCTGCGGGCGCTCGCCGACCTCGACGAGGCGGACGTGGCGCGGCTCGCGGAGCTGGACGCGGAGGCGTAGGGGATCTGCACGGCGGCCCCGCGAGGGCTGTCCGGATCGAGCTCAGCCCCGTCCCGCTCGCAGTACAGTTCGGTGAACGATCGAGTGCACCACACCTGAGTTCAGTGAAGTAAACTCTTCAATCCATGATATTGGACGGAATGTGTCGGACCTCGACCTGCTGACCCAGTCCCTGGCGCGCACCGTCAAGCACTGGCGCTCGGTGCGCGGCTTCACTCTGGACGTGCTCGCCGCCCGGGCCGGAGTCAGCCGCGGCATGCTCATCCAGATCGAGCAGGCCCGGACCAACCCCAGCCTCGGCACGGTCGTGAAGATCGGTGACGCGCTCGGCGTCAGCGTCACCACCCTGCTCGACTACGAGCAGGGCCCCAAGGTCCGGGTGGTCCCCGCCGACCGGGCGGTACGACTCTGGTCCACCGACGCGGGCAGCTACAACCGGCTGCTCGCGGGTACCGAGGCCCCCGGCCCGCTGGAGATGTGGGACTGGCGGCTGATGCCGGGGGAGAGCAGCCCGTCGGACCCGCACCCCACCGGCACCGTCGAACTGGTCCATGTCACGGCGGGCGAGCTGACGCTGACCGTCGACGGGGTGGAGCACCGGGTCCCGGCCGGCGCGAGCGCCACCTTCGAGGCCAACACCCCGCACATCTACGGCAACCAGGGCGACGTCCCGATGGAGATGGTCATGGCCGTCTCGGTCCCGCCGGTGCGCTGAGAGGGCCCGTGCGGCCCTGTTAGCGTGCCGCCATGGACGCACCCATCGGACACTTCGACCACGCCACGCCTGCCCCGGACGCCCTCGACGAGCTGATCCGCCCGGTCGCCGACGCCGTACGCCACTGGAGCGGCAGCGTCCCCGCCGACCAGATCGTCTACGTCGACACCGACCCCCGGTGGGCCGACACCGCGGTCTTCGTGGAGCGATACGGTCGCGAGCTGCTCGAGCAGTCGGCGAACTGCGTGGTCGTCGCGGGCAAACGCGGCGGCGAGAGCACCCTCGCCGCGTGTGTCGCGCTGTCCACCACCCGGGTCGACGTCAACGGTGTCGTCCGACGCCGACTCGGCGCCCGCAAGGCCTCGTTCGCCTCGATGGACACGGCGACGGGGGAGACCGGCATGGAGTACGGCGGCATCACCCCGATCGGACTGCCGGACGGCTGGCCGCTGTTGGTCGACTCGGCCGTCGTCGACCTGCCGTACGTCCTGGTCGGCAGCGGACGCCGGCGCGGCAAGCTGCTGATCCCGGGGAAGGTGTTCGCCCAACTGCCTGGCGCGCTGGTGCTGGAGGGGCTGGGGGTCGCCTGACCTCGAAGGTCAGGTCGTGGCGTGGTGGGCCAGGGGCAGATGCGGATCCGTCTCGCCCGGTACCGGCGCCGGATCGGCGTGCACCAGCGCGGCCGTGAGCCGTGGCACCGCGTGCAGCAGGGCATGCTCCGCCTCGACGGCGACGGCGTGCGCCTGACGTACCGTCGCCTCGCCGTCCACGACGACCGCCACCTCGGCGCGCAGCCGGTGTCCGATCCACCGCAGCCGCAACTCGCCCACCCCGCGCACCCCTTCGACCTCCCGTACGGCCCCCTCGGCCCGGTCGACCAGGGCCGGATCGACGGCGTCCAGCACGCGCCGGAACACCTCGCGCGCCGCGTCCCGCAGGACCAGTGCGATCGCGGCGGTGATCGCCAACCCCACGATCGGGTCAGCCAGTTGCCAGCCCATGGCGGAGCCGCCCGCACCCAACAGCACGGCCAGGGACGTGAATCCGTCCGTGCGGGCATGCAATCCGTCCGCGACCAGGGCCGCCGAGCCGATGGAACGCCCGACCCGGATCCGGTAGCGGGCCACCCACTCGTTGCCCGCGAAGCCGACCAGCGCGGCCACCGCGACCGCCGGGACGTGCGTGACCGGGCGCGGGTCGAGCAGCCGGTCGATCGCCACCCAGCCCGCGAAGGCCGCGGACGCGGCGATCGTCAGCACGATCGCGATGCCCGCCAGGTCCTCGGCCCGGCCGTAGCCGTACGTGAAGCGCCGCGTCGCCGCCCTCCGGCCCAGCACGAAGGCGATCCCCAGCGGTACGGCGGTCAGCGCGTCCGCGGCGTTGTGCACTGTGTCGCCGAGCAGCGCCACCGACCCGGACACGGCCACCACGACCGCCTGCGCCAGGGCCGTCGCACCCAGCACCGCCAGGGAGATCCACAGAGCGCGCAGACCGCGGGCCGAGGACTCCAGCGCGGAGTCCAGCTTGTCGGCGGTCTCGTGGGAGTGGGGTGCGAGCAGGTGGGTCAGGTGGTGGCGGAGGCGGGAGGATCGGGAGGGGGCGTGGTCGTGCGGGTGCGGGTGCGGGTGCGGGTGGCCGTGCCCGGGCGTCCGGGCACGCGCCGGCGGGTGTGCGTGTTCGTGGTCGTGCCCGTGGTGGTTGTGGTCGTGCGTGTGTCCGTGGTCGTGTCGGTCGCTCACGTGGATCCCCTTCCGGTGCGCGGGAGTGGACGCATGGAGCCCACCACGCCATTATGTGCGTATGAGCGCACGCATGCACCTATCACCTGCGCATCATGCGCACCCGCGTACCCCCGGCGAGGAGCAGTTCGCGCTGGCCGCCGAGCTGCTGGCGCTGCTCGGCGACCGCACCCGGCTCACGCTGCTGCACGCCCTGACGGCGGGCGAGGCCGATGTCACGACGCTCACGGAGGCGTGCGGGGCGGCGCGGCCCGCCGTCAGTCAGCATCTGGCCCGGCTGCGGCTGGCCGGCCTGGTCCACACCCGCAAGGAGGGGCGCCGGGTGGTCTACGCGCTGCGCGACGGCCATCTGCGCCGCCTCCTGGACGAGGCGCTGAACGTGGCCGACCACCGGATCAAAGACCGGCCGCCGCACGACTGACCTCCGCGTGGGAGTCGTATGCGGGTGCCGTATCAGTAGGCGGGGGCCGTGCCGAGGTACTGCTCCGCGAAGGCCGCCGCGGCGGCGGGGGAGGTGAACAGGCGCCGGAGCCGGGCGAAGGTCGTGCCCGCGCGGTACGCGTCGCCCGACGAGGTGCCGTGGTACACCTCCGACAGCCACTGCGAGAACTCCTGGTAGTCCCACACCCGTCGCAGACACCCCTCCGAATAGCCGTCCAGGCCGGTCTCCTCGCCCTTCGTGAGGTACGCGACGAGGGCGTCACCGAGAAGGAAGGCGTCGTGCAGGGCGAGGTTCATGCCCTTCGCCGCGATCGGCGCGGTCAGGTGGGCGGCGTCACCGGCGAGGAAGAGCCGGCCGAACACCATGGGTTCCACGACGTAGCTGTGCATGTCGAGGACGCGCTTCTCGATCAGCCGCCCCTCGGTCAGCGGCCCCGTGCCCGTCGCCGCGAGGCGCTCTTGGAGCTCGGACCAGACGCGTTCGTGGGACCAGTTGTCCGGGTCGTCGCCCGGCGGACACTCCAGGTAGTAGCGCGTCACCTCGGGGCTGCGCGCCATGTGCCCGGCGAAACCGTTCGGATGGATGCCGAACACGACACAGTCGTTGGAGGGTGGTGCCTCGGCCAGCAGCGCCAGCCAGCCCGTGCCGTAGTCGTGCCGGGAGATCCGCGCGGTGTCGGGCAGCGCGGCCCGCGTCACGCCGCGTGCCCCGTCGCAGCCCGCGACGAAGTCGCACCGGACTTCCTCGCGCCGCCCTGTCGCCGGGTCGACGTACGACACCGACGGCCGGTCCGTGTCCAGGTCGTGCACCCGCACGTCCCGCACGCCGAACCGGATCTCCCCGCCCCGCACGTCCGCGTACTCGCGCACCAGGTCCGTCACCAGCAACGGCTGCGGATAGACGTAATGGTGATGCCCCGTCAATTCGACGTAGGAGAAGCGAAATCGCTCGCCGGCGAACCGAAACTCGCACTCGGTGTGCAGCTGTGCCCGCTCCACCAGGTTGTCGGCGAGGCCGCGTTGCTGGAGACCGCGTACCGCCCACTCCTCCAGTACGCCGGCCCGGGGCCGCCGCTCGATGAACTCGCGCGTCTCGGTCTCGAGGACGAGACAGTCGACGGAGGCCGCCCGCAAGATGTTGCCGACGGCGAGGCCGGCGGGACCGGCACCCACGACGACGACCGGAAAGCGTTGCGGTCCACCGGTGTTGGGGTGGGGGGTGGTTGGGGTCACCCGAACATTATGTCGGCGGCCCGCGAGGCGTGGGGGGTCAGCCCAGGCGGGGGATCTCGATGGCGGGGCAGCGGTCCATGACCATCTCCAGACCGGCCTCCCGGGTGCGGTCGAACGCGGCCTCGTCGACGACGCCGAGCTGGAACCACACCGCACCGGCGCCCTTCGCCACCGCCTCGTCGGCAACTGCTCCGGCGAGCTCGCTGTTCACGAACACGTCGACGACGTCCACGTCGAAGGGGATGTCCGCGAGCGAGGCGTACCCCTGCTCGCCGTGCACGGTCTCCGCCTTCGGGTGGACCGGGACGACCCGCTTGCCGTAGCGCTGCAGCACCTCGGCCACGCCGTACGCGGCGCGCCGCCGGTTCGACGACAGGCCCACCACGGCCCAGGTGTCACCGAGCTCGGTGAGGATCTTGCGGACCGTTGCCTCGTCGCCGTACACGATGGGACTCCTCGGGGCTCGCTGGAGGGTGGTGTACGAGGCAACAGCGCACGGTCCCGCGTGATTCCCGGCCGGGACGGCCCGCCGGGCCCGGTCCGGGCGGCGCCGGCCTGAACGTCTGTTCGGTTGATCGGTGGCGCGGTGCGGCCCGCGCGCCTACGCTCAGCCCGTGCTGCGCATCATCGACGCCCGGACCGGCGAGCCCGTCGACGCCGCCCCCGCCCGCCGCGGTCTGACCCGGGTCGAGGCCCATGTGGTGGGCCACGACGCGACCGCGCTGCGGGTGCTGCTGGTCGCCGACGTCCTCGTCCGCGCCCTGGAACTGGGCGGTACACCGGTCTGGGCGCTGCTGAGCGGCGGAGGGGAGCAGCCGGAACTGAGAGCGGGCGCCGCGGCCCTGGGCATCCGGCCCTTCGAGGACGGCCGGGCGTCCGGCACCGGTCTGGGCGAGGCGCAGGTGCTCAGCGTGGTGGGCGGGACCGACGGCCAGGACGCGGCAGGTACCGGTACGGAACCCGACCCGGCGCTTCTCCCGCGCGGCGTCCGGGTCTCCGTCGCCCCCGCCGCCCCGGAGGCCACCGGCATTCCCGAGGGCGCCGACCCGACCGTCGTCCGTCTGGCGCTGCTCTCCCGGCCACGGACCGCGCCCGCGCGGCTCGACGCGGACGCCCTGGATGAGGCCCGGGACACACTCGTACGGTGGCGGCGCGCGGTCGCCGACTGGGCACGGCAGCCGTCGCGGGCCGTCCCGGAGGACGTACGCGGGGAGCTGCGCGCCGCCTGGGAGAACGACCTGGACGTGCCCGGTGTGCTCCGGGTGCTGCGCCGGGTGGAGACCTCCGAGCTGGCGGAGGGGGCCCGCTTCGAGACGTACGCCTACGCCGACCGGCTGCTCGGCCTCGAACTCACCCGCGACCTGGGATCCCCGGCGTGAGCGCCCGGGCGGGCGCGGGCCCGCTGCGCCATCTGGTCGTGCTGCGGCACGCCAAGTCCGCCTGGCCCGAGGGCGTACCCGACCACGAACGCCCGCTGGCCCCGCGTGGCCGCCGGGACGCCCCGGCCGCCGGCCGTGCGCTCGCCGAGGCCGGCCCGCTGCCCGACCTCGCCCTGTGCTCCACCGCCGTACGGGCCCGCCAGACCTGGGAACTGGCCTCCGCGCAGTGGGACACACCACCGCCGGTGCGGTTCGACGCGGGGGTGTACGCGGCCGACGTACCCGAACTGCTGGACGCCGTGCGGGCCGCGCCCGTCGAGGTCGACACCCTGCTGCTGGTCGGTCACAACCCCGGACTGGAGGAGCTGGTCCTCGACCTCGCCGGGGACGGCCTCGACGACACCCTGGACGAGGTCGGCGTGAAGTTCCCGACCTCGGCGATCGCCGTACTGGCCTGGCGCGGCACCCAATGGCGCGACCTCGCCCCGGGAACGGCCCTGCTGACGAACGTGATCGTGGCCCGGGGCAGCCGCTAGCCGCCCGGCGACGGGGGCGGGCGGCGCCGGACGAGGGGCCGGGAGGCGGTGCGCCTAGGCTGGCCCGATGCAGGACGAGTACCGCACCGTCGCCCGCGCGGGTGTGCACGAGACCGAGGTCAACCGCTCCCGCTTCCTGTGCGCCCTCGCCCCGGCGGCCACCGAGCAGGAGGCCCAGGACTTCGTCGCGGGCCTGCGCAGGGAACACGCGGACGCCACGCACAACTGCTTCGCGTACGTCATCGGAGCCGACGCCGCCATCCAGCGGGCGAGCGACGACGGCGAACCCGGCGGCACCGCAGGCGCCCCCATGCTCCAGATGCTGCTGCGCCGCGACATGCGGTACGTCGTCGCCGTCGTCACCCGCTACTACGGCGGCGTCAAGCTCGGAGCGGGCGGCCTCATCAGGGCGTACGGCGGAGCGGTCGGCGAAGCGCTCGACACCCTCGGCACGATCACCCGCCGCCGGTTCCGTCTCGCCACGGTGACGGTCGACCACCAACGGGCGGGCAAGGTGCACAACGACCTGCGGTCCACCGGGCGCGAGGTGCGGGACGTGCGCTACGGCGAGGCGGTCACGATCGAGATCGGGCTGCCGGACGCGGACGTGGCGGCCTTCCGCGCCTGGCTGGCGGACGCCACCGCCGGGACGGCCGGGTTCGAACTGGGGGGAGAGGCGTACGGGGACGTGTGATGGCCTGTCCGCCCGCCGCGCCCGCAAGAGCGCCAGGTGTCGCCAGGGAGCGGAGTCAGCAGATCGGCCGATCCCGCGACAAAGGGTGCATGAAGTCCGCTCGGGGCAAGCGTCATGACGGGTCGATACGGGAGTAACCGCCCGTGCTGTCAGACCCGGCCGTTAGTCTCGAGGATCATGAGGCTGCTGCACACTTCCGACTGGCATCTCGGCCGGGCCTTCCACCGGGTGAACATGCTCGACGCCCAGGCCGAGTTCATCGGCCACATCGTCACCACCGTGCGGGAGCACGACGTTGACGCGGTCGTCGTGTCGGGAGACGTGTACGACCGGGCGGTGCCGCCGCTCGCCGCGGTCGAGTTGTTCGACGACGCCCTGCACCGCCTCGCCGACCTCGGTGTGCCCACGGTCATGATCTCCGGCAACCACGACTCGGCCCGCCGTCTCGGTGTGGGCGCGGGACTCATCGACCGCGCGGGCATCCATCTGCGTACCGAGCCGTCGGCGTGCGGGGTCCCCGTGGTGCTGTCCGACGCCCACGGCGACGTGGCCTTCTACGGCCTGCCCTATCTGGAACCCGCCCTGGTGAAGGACGAGTTCGCCGTGGAGCGGGCCGGACACGAGGCGGTACTCGCCGCCGCCATGGACCGCGTCCGCGCCGACCTCGCCACCCGCGCGCGGGGCACGCGTTCCGTCGTCCTCGCGCACGCCTTCGTCACCGGCGGCGAGGCCAGCGACAGCGAGCGGGACATCACCGTCGGAGGGGTGGCCGCCGTGCCCGCCGGCGTCTTCGAGGGCGTCGACTACGCGGCGCTCGGGCATCTGCACGGCAGTCAGACCATCACCGAGCGCGTGCGCTACTCCGGCTCCCCGCTGCCGTACTCCTTCTCCGAGTCCGACCACCGCAAGAGCATGTGGCTCGTCGACCTGGACGCCGAGGGCGCGGTGACCGCCGAACGGGTCGACTGCCCGGTGCCCCGCTCCCTGGCCCGCGTCCGCGGCACCCTGGAGGACCTGCTCGCCGATCCCGGACTGGCCCGGCACGAGGAGGCGTGGGTCGAGGCGACACTCACCGACCCGGTCCGGCCCGCCGACCCCATGGCCCGGCTCACGACACGCTTCCCGCACACGCTCAGCCTCGTCTTCGACCCCGAGCGGGCGCCGGACGAGGCGGTGTCGTACGCCAGGCGGCTGGCCGGGCGCAGCGACCAGCAGATCGCGGAGGACTTCGTGGCCCATGTGCGCGGCGCCGGACCCGACGTGCGCGAACAGGTGGTGCTGCGGGACGCGTTCGACACGGTCCGCGCGGACGCGACGGTGCGCGAGGTGGCGCGGTGAGGCTGCACCGACTGGAGATCACCGCCTTCGGCCCCTTCGGAGGCTCCCAGAGCGTCGACTTCGACGAACTGTCGGCGGCCGGACTCTTCCTCCTGCACGGGCCGACGGGAGCGGGGAAGACCTCCGTCCTCGACGCGGTGTGCTACGCGCTGTACGGCTCGGTGCCGGGGGCCCGCCAGAGTGGTCAGGGCATGGCTCTGCGCAGCGACCATGCCGCGGTGGGCACGCGCACCGGGATCAGCCTCGAACTGACCGTGGCGGGACGCCGGTTGGAGGTCACCCGGCAGCCGCCCTGGGAACGCCCGAAGAAGCAGGGCCGTCCGGGCACCACCGTCGACAAGGCCCAGAGTTGGCTCCGCGAGTACGACGCGACGGCCGGCGTCTGGAAGGACCTCAGCCGTTCCCACCAGGAGATCGGCGAGGAGATCACCCAGCTGCTCGGCATGAGCCGAGAGCAGTTCTGCCAGGTGGTGCTGCTGCCGCAGGGCGACTTCGCGCGTTTCCTGCGTGCCGACGCGGAGGCCCGCGGCCGGCTGCTCGGCCGGCTCTTCGACACCCACCGCTTCGCCGAGGTCGAGAAACGGCTCGCGGAGCGCAGGCGGGCGGCCGAGGCCCAGGTGCGCGACGGGGACGCCGCGTTGCTGGCCGACGCGCACCGCATGCAGCAGGCCGCAGGCGGCGTCATGGAGCTGCCCGAACTGACGCCCGGTGAACCCGGCCTGGCCGACGCCGTTCTGAGCGCGGCGGCCGTCGCCCGCAGCACCGCCCGCGAGCAGCTGACGATCGCCCACTGCCGGCTCACGGCCGCCGAGTCCGCCCAGGCGGCGGCCGAGCGCGACCTGGCCGACGTGCGTGAACTGGCCCGACTGCAGCGCCGGGGCGCCGAGGCGCGGGAGAGGGGAACGCGCTTGGAGGAGCGCGCCGACGCGTACCGGGAGGCGCAGGCGCGGATGGAGCGGGCCCGCAAGGCGGAGGCGGTGGCTCCCGCCCTGGAGCTGCGGGAGGCGGCCGACAGCGAACACCGGCGGGCCGCCGCGGCGGAGGCACACGCGCGTGCCTTGCTGCGCGACGCCGTCGACGGAGCTCGCGACGGGGCTGTCGACAGGGCTCGCGACGGGGCCCTCGGCAACGCTCTCGGCGACGTGGAGACGGAGGCGAAGGCGGGCATGCGACGCACCGCTGCCTTCGGCGAAGGACCGGCGACTGCCGGGACGGAGGCCGCCCACGCCGACCCCCACGCGCCGCTCGCACCCCAGGCCGCCTTCGCCGACGCCGGTGCCGTCGGACTCGCCGCCGCCGCCCGGCGGGCCGCGGAGGAACTGGGCGGCCTGGAGTCGGCCCGCCGGGCCGAGCGACGGCTGGCCGACCTCGTGGCCGAAAGTGCCGACCTGGACCGGCAGGAGCGGGCCGACGAGGAGGTCCGGCAGGACGCGCAGGCCTGGCTCGCCGGGTGGGAGACGACCCGGACCGGACTGCAGAGCCGTATCGAGTCCGCACAGGAGGCGGCGACCCGGGCCGAACAGCTCTCCGTGCGGCGCGAGCCCGCACAGAAGCGGCTCAGCGCCGCACGGATGCGTGACCAGCTGGCCGGTGACACGGAAACGGCCGCCGAGCAGGCCCGTCTCGCACGGGAGCGGGCGCTGACAGTCAAGGCGCACTGGCTCGACGTCAAGGAGCAACGCCTGGACGGCATCGCCGCCGAACTCGCCGCGCAGCTGTCGGACGGCGAACCCTGCGCCGTCTGCGGAGCCACCGAGCACCCCGCCCCCGCGCGCAAGGACGCCGGGCACGTGGACCGGGAGGCGGAGGAGCGGGCGCTGGCCGCGTACCAGCAGGCCGACGAACTGCACACGGAGAAGGAACGGCGCCTGGGTGTCGTACGGGAGGCCCTGGCCGCCGCCACCGCCGAGGCCGGCGACACACCCACGGATCAACTCCGCGAAGAGGCGGACGAGTTGGAGCGCCTCTACGCGCAGGCACGCCGGGACGCCTCCGCGCTGCACCCCGCGCTCGAGGAGCTGCGGAAGGCCGAGGGTGAGCACGAACAGCGGACCGCCGCCCAGCAGCAGGTCGCCGTGCGGGCCGCCGCCCGGGTCGGCCGTCGCGAGCGCCTGGACCGTGAGAAGAGCACCCTGGACGGCGAGTTGGCCCAGGCGCGCGGGGACGCCGGCAGCGTGGCCGCGCGGGCCGCGCAGTTGGAGCGCAGGGTCGCGCTGCTCGGTGACGCCGCCGACTGCGCGCGGGTCGCCGAGGACACCGCCCAGCGCCTCAAGGACGCCGACGCCCGCCTCGCCGACGCCGCCTTCCGGTCCGGCTTCGACACTCCGCAGGCCGCGGCCGCCGCCCTTCTGGACGCGACGGCCCACCGTGAACTCCAACGACGCCTGGACGCCTGGCAGTCGGAGGAGGCCGCCGTACGGGCCGTCCTCGCCGAGGCCGACACCGCGGCCGCGGCCCTGCGCCCGCCCGCCGACCTCACCGCGGCGGAGCAGGCCGCGGCCACCGCGAGCCGGCGGCTGCGGGACGCCGCCTCCGGCCGCGACGCGGCGGACCGGCGCTGCACCGAACTGGACCGGCTCTCCGCGCGTGCGGTCACCGGCGTGCGACGGCTGGCGCCGCTGCGTGCGGAGTACGAGCGCGTGGCCCGTCTGGCGGGCCTCGCCGCGGGCACCTCGGCGGACAACGACCGCAAGATGCGCCTGGAGTCGTATGTGCTGGCGGCCCGGCTGGAACAGGTGGCGGCCGCCGCGACCGTACGGCTGCAACGCATGTCCTCGGGCCGCTACACCCTGGTCCACTCCGACGACCGCACCGGCCGCGGCCGCAGCGGGCTCGGGCTGCACGTCGTCGACGCCTGGACCGGGCGTGAGCGGGACACGGCCACGCTGTCCGGCGGGGAGACCTTCTTCGCCTCGCTCGCCCTCGCCCTGGGCCTCGCGGACGTCGTCACCGACGAGGCCGGCGGGGTGCGGCTGGACACCCTCTTCATCGACGAGGGCTTCGGCAGTCTCGACGACCAGACCCTCGACGAGGTCCTCGACGTCCTCGACTCACTGCGCGAACGTGACCGCAGCGTCGGCATCGTCAGCCATGTCCCGGATCTGCGGCGGCGCGTCCACGCGCAGTTGGAGGTCGTGAAGGGGCGAACAGGGTCGACGCTGCGGCAGCGGGGCGTCTGAGTTCATCGCCCCAGGGGGCGGCGCGGCAGCGGCGACGAGTACACGACGCTCGTCGTCACCGAGCCGAGCGCGCCGATCCTGCCCGACACCTCTTCGAGATGCCCCATGGAACGGGCCACGACCTTGATGACGAAGCAGTCGTCGCCCGTGACATGGTGCGCCTCCAGGATCTCGGGGGTCGCGTCCACCAGATCGTGGAACGGCTTGTAGTTGCCGTTCGGGTAGCGAAGACGCACGAACGCCTGGATCGGCAGGCCCAGCCGCTCCGGGTCCACCACGGCCGCGTACCCCTGGATGACGCCCGCCTCCTCCAGCCGACGCACCCGCTCGGTGACCGCGCTCGCGGACATGGACACCGCACGGGCGAGCTCGGCGAAACCGGCCCGGCCGTTGTGCTGGAGGACGTCGAGGATGCGCCAGTCGGTGGCGTCCGGGGAATAGACGGTCATGTCCGAGAGATAGCAGGGGAATCCCCGGCCGCTCAAGGGATGTGCCGTGGATCGCACCTTCAGCGGCCGGCTCGGCGACCGTAGATTCCTGGTCATCGAGCCCCGCCACGAAAGGCCGGACCATGACCACCACCAGCACCGCTCCTGCCAACCCCGTCCTGCGCGTCACCCCCGCCGCCCCGGCCGAGGCAGCCGCCCACTTCCGCGCGAGCCTCGCCTTCCACACCGACGTGTCGGACGTCGCGACCGCCCTCGCGGACGATGACGACCCCGGCTTCGTCGTCCTCGACTCCCGCTCCACCGAGTCCTGGGACCAGGGCCACATTCCGGGTGCGATTCACCTGCCCACCGCGCTCGTCCCCGAGCAGGCCGAGCGGCTCCTCGACCGGAACGTGCCCGTGGTGACGTACTGCTGGGGCCCCGGCTGCAACGGCGCGACCCGGGCCGCCCTCGCCCTCGCCGAACTCGGTTACCAGGTCAAGGAGATGCTCGGCGGCTTCGAGTACTGGTCGCGCGAGGGCTTCGAGGTCGAGACCTGGGAGGGCCGTGGGCGCCGCGCCGCCGACCCGCTGACCGCTCCGGTGGACGCGCGCGACTGCGGTTGCTGAGGCGGGAGTTCGGCGAACTTTGCGGCCGTGTAGGTTCTGGCGCATGGTGCGATACGCGGAGCCGGGCGTGGCGGAGTGGGTGGAATCGGGCGGTGGCCCGCTCATAGCGGTGCCGGAGACGGTCCTGCCGTTCTGGGCCGGCGCCGACGGAGACGAGACGGCCTCGGACTACGACCGGGCGTGCGAGGTCGACGGGTTCGTCGGACTGCTCCCGGTGGGCGACTCCGCGGCGCTGGTCCTCGGGGACGAACCGGCCTCGACCGCGTTCCTGCCCGACCACGCCGTCTTCGTCCGCTGGGGAGCCGCGGACTCCGAGGACGAACTGCTCGCCGAAGTGCCGGCCGCTCTGGCCACCGCGGCCTGGGAGGACGAGGTGCTCTGGACGGTGCCCGGACCGGTGGTGCTGTTCGACGCGGCCTGGCCGGGCCAGGACTCCGCCCGTACCGACCACCTGCGTGTCGTCCTGGAGCCGGGCAGCTACGCGGTCCGCGCGGCCCAGGTCAGACCCGGCCCCGAGACCTGGCTCGGCCTCGTGCAGCTACGGCGGCTGTGACCCCCGCCCCCTCCCCGTTGGTTTCCTCGCCCGTCTCCTCCGTTCCCTCGCGCTGTCGGCCCACGCGAGGAGACGGGCAGGGAGCGCCGGACGGCTGATCGACCCGGCGGGGCCGGGCCGCGGCAGACCCCGCGGTCGACTACCGGACATCATTCGCAGTGCTCCGGCCTTCAGGCCGGGGTGAGCGAATCTTGTGGTTGCGACGCGGAGCGTAGCGGTCTCGTTCCGGCGGATCCGGACCCTGCTCGCGACGGTGACAGATCGTTCACACGTTCCCGGTGACGACGTGGGTTCGACGTGCCTAGTGTGATCGTCATGCAGCTGCGGTACGCCTTCAGGTTGTACCCCGACGCCACTCAGCAGGCCGCGCTGGCCCGGGCGTTCGGGTGCGCCCGTGTCGTGTTCAACGACGCGGTGCGTGCCCGCGAGGACGCCCGTAAGGCCGGGCGGCCTTTCCCGACGGCCAGTCAGCTGTCAACGCGGCTGATCACGGAGGCGAAACGGACTGCCGAGCGGTCCTGGCTGGGTGAGGTCTCCGCGGTGGTGCTCCAGCAGTCCCTGCGGGACGCCGAGGCCGCGTACCGCAACTTCTTCGCCTCTCTCAAGGGCGCCCGGAAGGGGCCGAAGATAAGCTCGCCCCGTTTCAAGTCCCGCAAGGACGCCCGGCAGTCGGTCCGGTTCACCGCCAACGCCCGCTGGAGTATCACCGGCAGTGGCCGTCTGAGCCTGCCGAAGATCGGCGCGGTGAAGGTGAAATGGTCCCGCACTCTGCCCGCCACTCCCACCTCCGTCACCGTCGTCAAGGACGGGGCCAGCAGGTATGTCGCCTCCTTCGTCATCGACACCGACCCCGCAACCGACGCGATGCGGATGCCGGAGACCGACCGCATCATCGGCATCGATCTAGGCCTGACCCACCTCGCCGTCCTGTCCGACGGCACGAAGATCGACTCCCCGCGGTTTCTGCGGCGCGCGGAGAAGAAACTGAAGAAGGCCCAGCAGGAGCTGTCCCGCAAGCAGAAGGGATCAAAGAACCGGGCCAAGGCCCGCCTCAAGGTCGCCCGCGCCCACGCCGAAGTTGCTGACGCGCGCCGTGAGTTCCACCACCAGCTCTCCACGAAACTGATTGCCGAGAACCAAGGAATCGCCGTGGAGGATTTGTCGGTGGCGGGACTGGCGCGCACGAAGCTGGCCAAGTCCGTGCACGATGCCGGATGGGCATCGTTCATCAGCATGCTGGCGTACAAAGCGGAACGGTACGGCCGCACCCTGGTGAAAACCGGCCGGTTCGAGCCGACCTCCCAGACCTGCTCCACCTGCGGCGTCAAGGACGGACCCAAACCCCTGAACGTCCGGGAATGGACCTGCACCGCCTGCGGCACCGTCCACGACCGGGACACCAACGCCGCGATCAACATCAAAACGGCCGCCGGACTGGCGGTATCAGCCTGCGGAGCGCCGGTAAGACCAGAACCCGTTCTGGCGCAGCGCGCAGAAACAGGAAGCCACGGATTCCCGACCGGAAACCGTGCCGCGTAGCGGCACGGCAGCCAGTCAAGGAAGGCCAGAATCCTCGCCCTTCAGGGCGAGGAGCATGTCAAAGCTGGGACAGCTCGTCCACCAGGTCGTCCAGGCCCAGCGAGCCCTGCGACAGGGCGGCCATGTGCCAGGCCTTGAGGTCGAAGGTGTCGCCGCGCCGCTCGCGCGCCTTCTCCCGGCCCAGCAGCCAGGCCCGCTCGCCGAGCTTGTAGCCGATCGCCTGCCCCGGAATGGTCAGATAGCGGGTCAGCTCGCTCTCCACGAAGTCCGCCGGACGGCTGCTGTGCGCGCCGAAGAACTCCTGCGCCAGTTCCGGCGTCCAGCGCTCACCCGGGTGGAAGGGCGAGTCCGCCGGGATCTCCAGCTCCAGGTGCATGCCGATGTCGACGATGACCCGGGCGGCCCGCATCATCTGCGCGTCAAGATAGCCGAGCCGCTGCTCCGCGTCCGTGAGGAAGCCCAGCTCGTCCATCAGTCGCTCCGCGTACAGCGCCCAGCCCTCCGCGTTGGCGCTGACCATGCCGATCGAGGCCTGGTAGCGGGAGAGGCTCCCGGCGACGTGCGCCCACTGGGCGAGTTGCAGGTGATGGCCCGGGACGCCCTCGTGGTACCAGGTCGAGACGAGGTCGTAGACCGGGAAGCGGGTCTGGCCCATCGTCGGCAGCCAGGTGCAGCCGGGGCGCGAGAAGTCCTCCGACGGGGGCGTGTAGTACGGGGCCGCCGCGCCGCCGGGCGGGGCGATGCGGGACTCCACCTTCCGCACCCGCTCGGCGAGTTCGAAGTGGGTGCCGTCCAGCGCGTCGATCGCCTGGTCCATCAGGCCCTGCAGCCAGTCGCGGACCTCGTCGACGCCCTCGATGTGCCTGCCGTGCTCGTCGAGGTGGGCCAGCGCCACCCACGGCGTCTCGGCGCCGGGCAGGATCTTCTCGGCCTCCTGCTTCATCTCGGCCAGCAGACGGTGGTACTCGGCCCAGCCGTAGGCGTACGCCTCGTCGAGGTCCAGGTCGGTGCCGTTGAAGTAGCGCGACCAGCGAGCGTAACGCTCCCGGCCCACCGTGTTCGGGGCGCCCTCGATGGCCGGCGCGTACACGTCGCGCATCCAGTCCCGCAGTTCGGCCACGGCCGCGGTCGCCGCACGGGCGGCCTCGTCGAGTTCCGGGCGCAGCGTCTCGGGCCCCGCCGCCGCGAAGTCCTCGAACCAGCCGGTGCCCTTGCCGTCCGTGTCCGCCCACTCGGTGAGCTGGCCGACGAAGGTGGCGGTCGGGCGCGGACCGGCGTACAGCTTGCGTTCCAGGCCCAGCGCGAGGGACTCGCGGTACCCCGCGAACGCGGTCGGCACCGCGCGCAGCCGTTCCGCGATCGCCGTCCAGTCCTCGTCGGTGGTCGCCGGCGTGACGCTGAAGATGTCGCGCACCGAGTGCGCCGGTGTCGCCATGTTGCCGACCGTGCGCAGGCCCTCGTCGGCCTCGTGCACCTGGAGCTCGGCGGTCAGCCGCTCGCGCAGCAGACGGGCGCACCGACGCTCGATGTCGCTGTCAGCGCCGGGCTGCCGTTCGGCCTCGTCGAGCCGTGCGAGCGTCTCGCGCGCCAGCTCCGCGAGCGCCTGCTGGCCCGCGGGCGAGAGATCGGGCAGGCGACGCGAACTCTCCGGCACGCCGAGATACGTACCGGTGACGGGGTCGAGGGCGATGAGCTCGTCGACATAGGCGTCGGCGACTTCGCGGGGGAGCGGGCTCTTGGTCTCTGACATGCGGCCCATCCTCGTACGAGGGACCGTCGCGCGTCACTCGGATTGAGCCGAGGGCGCGATCGGTCCCGCACGATCAGATCAGTCCCGCACGATCTCCTCCGAGAACTCCCGTGCCCCTTCGTACGACGGTTGTGCGCCGACCGCGGCCGTGTCCAGGCGGGCAGTGATCACCAGGGTGCCTTCCTCGATCTGGTAGTCGAGGGGGAGCCCGAGCCCGCGCATGGCGGCGACCATGCCCGTGTTGGACGACTGCGTCACCGCGTACACGCTCGCGCAGCCCGCCTCGAGGGCCATCCCCACCAGCCGGCCGAGGAGTTCGGCGCCGATGCCGCGCCGCTGCCAGGCGTCCTCGACGAGCAGCGCGACCTCCGTCTCGTCCCCGTCCCACAGCAGGTGCCCGAGTCCGACGATGCGTCCGGAGGCGGTCTGCACGGCGAGGGTCCGGCCGAAGCGCGGGCTGAGCAGGTGCTTGAGATAGCGGTCGGCGTCACCGACCGGCCCGTGGTAGCGCATCCCGAGCGTCCGCGCCGAGCACCGCTCGTGCATCGCCGTCGCGGCCTCCAGGTCGCCGGCGTCGGCGCGGCGCACGGTGATCGCGTTGCCCTCGGGCAGGGTCAGCACGTCCTGGCTGCGGGGCACCCGGGGGCCGAGGCGGGCGTCCAGCTCCACCAGGGCGCGGGCCCGCGCGAACTCGGTCGGGGTGAACGGCAGATACGGCCGCTCCACGGTGATCACCCCGCCCTCCGGCGCCCGCAGCCGCATCACGGTGTCCTCCAGTACTCCTTCCACGGGCACGGCTCCAGGCCCCCGGACGGTTCCGGACGTGGATTTGGCGGGCAGCTGACGGATGGTGCAGCGGCCCAGCAACTGCCGTAGCGCCAGCGGAAGTTCCGCCGCGTCCAGTGCCGTACGGGTGGCCAGGCCGAGGACCCGGGTCGGCGCGTCGACCAGGTCATGGGCGTCCGCCCGCTCGATCCAGGTGTCGGCACCGCCGGCCGTCGCCACATCCCGGGTGATGTCGGACCCCGCGAGGTCGGCGGGGGCGCGCAGCAGGAACTCGTCCACCGTGCCCTCGGCCAGCGGGTGCGCCTGCAGGCTCAGGATGTCGACCCGCTGCCCGGCGAGAGCCGCGCACAGGGCGGCCAGCGAGCCCGGTTCGTCCTTCACCGTCGTCCGCATCCGCCACAGCGTGCTCTCCCCGGCCCGCTGCTCCTCGGGCAGCGGACGGGCGTCGGTATCACTCGTCGGTGGGGCGTGACCGTGGCGGCGTGACAGCCATGTACGGAAGGCCGCCGAGACGAGCTGCCAGGGGTGTACGGGACGAGCGTCCCCGGTACGTGTCACAACAGAGATGTTTCGAGTCATGCACCCACTGTGGAGGAATGGTGTTGCGTGATCACGAACGCCCTGTGACTGCTGGGTAAAGTGTGCTTCCGTACCGTTCGTTGCTTTTTGTACCACGATGTTGCGTTCTTGGCGCCGTGGTGCCGCGCACCGGGAGATGACGCCGGTGCGCGCGGCGCGCCTTCGAGGGTAGGGGAGTTGAGGGGTACGGGAGTTACTGGCCGACCCGGCCCGGCTGCAGCACCTGCGTGAACAGCACGCTGCCGTCCTGCTCGCGCAGCCGCACGGTCAGCTCCCCGCTGTCGCCGTCGATGTCGACCTCGCCGAAGAACTGGTAGCCGCCCGCGGGCGACACGTTCGACGCGGTCGGAGCCTTCACGAACACCCGCTCCGGGCCGAAGGTGTTGTCCAGCGCGCTGGCCGGGAAGGCGCCCGCGTTGAGCGGTCCGGACACGAACTCCCAGAACGGCTCGAAGTCCGTGAAGGCCGCCCGCGAGGGCTGGTAGTGCTGTGCCGAGGTGTGGTGCACGTCGGCCGTCAGCCACACCGTGCCGGTGATCCGACGGTGCTTGACGTACCGCAGCAGCTCGGCGATCTGCAGCTCCCGCCCGAGCGGCGCACCCGGATCGCCCTGCGCCACCGCCTCGATGTTCTGCTTGCCCTCGGTGGCGTCCGGTACCACCAGCCCGAGCGGCATGTCGGAGGCGATCACCTTCCACACCGCACGCGACCGGGACAGTTCCCGCTTGAGCCATTCGAGCTGCTCCCGGCCGAGGATGCCCTGGGGGTCCACGGTCTGGTCGTCGGCCGAGTTGGCGTTGCGGTACGTCCGCATGTCCAGCACGAACACGTCCAGCAGCGGGCCCTGCCGCAGTACCCGGTACACCCGGCCGTCACGCGCGCCCGGTGCCAGCGTGGAGATCGGGAAGTACTCGCTGAACGCCCGCCTGGCCCGTGCCGCGAGCACGTCCACGTCCTTCTCCGTGTAGCGGGTGTCGGTCTCCGCGATCGTCTGGCCCGGATACCAGTTGTTGCGGACCTCGTGGTCGTCCCACTGGATGACGGACGGCACCTGCGAGTTGAACCTCTTCAGGTTCTCGTCCAGCAGGTTGTAGCGGAAGTTGCCGCGGAACTCGGCCAGGGTCTCGGCGACCTTGGACTTCTCCTCGGTGGTGATGTTCCGCCAGGTGCTGCCGTCGGGCAGGGCCGCGGTCGCCGTGATCGGGCCGTCGGCGTAGATGTTGTCGCCGCTGCACAGGAAGAAGTCGGGGTCGAGCCCGGCCATCGCCCTGTAGATCGTGTAGCCGCCGAAGTCGGGGTTGATGCCCCAGCCCTGCCCGGCCAGGTCACCGGACCACAGGAAGCGCACGCCGTTGCGCCTGCGCGGCGACACGGTGCGGAAGGTGCCGGTGACCGGCTCGCCGGTGCGGCGCGGATCGTCGGGGTCGGCGAGCAGCACGCGGTAGTTGATCTGCTCGCCCGACGGCAGCCCCCGCAGTCGGGTGGTGCCGGTGAAGTCCGTGTCCGCGCCGAGCAGCGGACCGTGCCATCTGCGGGGGTTGCGGAACGACTCGGTCGCGGACGTCTCGACGATCATCCGGGCCGGCCGGTCGGACCGCACCCACACCAGTCCGGAGTCGGCGGTCACGTCTCCGGTCTGCACGCCCCAACCGGCCTTCGGGCGCCCGGACAGGGCGAAGGCCGGCGTCGCGCCGAGGGTGGCGGGCAGGGTCAGGGCCGCCGAGGCGGCCAGGGAGCCGCGCAGGACGCTGCGGCGACCGGGGAGCGGACGGTGTGACATGGATACGCCTCCAGCGACGGGATCCGGCCAGTGTGCAGTGCCACAACTACTGGGGCGCCGCAGCGCGCACGGAAACCGCAGGTGAACAACTGGCCGCGGGAACAAGGGAACCTGTGTGCGATTCACTGAGCAGGGCGATCACGCCGGTCAGCGGGTGACCGCCGCGGCCATCATCCGTACGCCGTCACGGATCCGCGCGGGAGAGAGGTGGGCATATCCCAGGACAAGGCGGACACTCTCCTTCTCGGCGGCCTCCGCTCCGGTCCCGGCATCGGTCTCGTTCCGCGCGTGTCCGCAGTGCGCCAGCGGGCGTACGGCGATCCCGGCCGCGGCCACCTCCGTCAGGAACCGTTCCTGGGGGCCGTAGCGCTCCGGCAGCGCGGCGATGACGTGCAGTCCCGCGGCGATCCCGGACACCTCCGTGCCGAGGAAGTGCTCTTGCAGGGCGGCAAGCAGGGTGTCCCGGCGTTCCTGGTAGGCGCGTCGGCAGCGGCGCAACTGGCGGTCGTAGTCGCCGCGTTCCACGAACCGGGCGAACAGCGCCTGGTCGAGCGCGGGATGGCCCAGGTCCAGGGTCCGCTTGCGCGCGACGACCTCCTCGACGAGCGGCTCCGGGACCAGCAGCCAGCCCAGCCGCAGCCCTGGCGCGAGCGACTTGCTGACCGAGCCCGTGTACGCCACGTGCTCCGGGTCGAGCCCCTGCAACGCGCCCACGGGGGCACGGTCGTACCGGAAGTCGCCGTCGTAGTCGTCCTCCAGGACGAGACCGTCCACGGACCGTGCCCAGTCGAGCAGCTCCACGCGTCGGCGCGCCGAGTAGGCGACCCCGGTGGGGAACTGGTGGGCCGGTGTCGTCACCACGGCCCGCACGCCGGAGGACCGCAGGGGGGCCAGGGCGAGTCCCTCGTCGTCCAGCGGGACGGGCACCGTGGTGACGCCGGCCGCCGCGTACAGCTCGGCGTGCTGGGGGCTTCCGGGGTCCTCGACGCCGACGGCGCGGATCCCGCGCGCGTGGAGAACGAAACCGAGGAGGGTGGTCGCCTGGGTCACTCCGGAGACCACCACGATCCGTTCCGGGTCCGCGACCACACCGCGGCGGCGGGCGAGCAGTTCGGCCAGCGCGGTACGCAGCCGGGGCAGTCCGCGCGGATCGGGATAGCCCAGCTCATGGTGCGCCAGTTCGGCCAGGACGCCGCGCTGGGCGGCGGACCACGCGGCGCGCGGGAACAGCGACAGGTCCGGTGTGCCGGGGACGAAGTCGACCCGGGCGCCGACGGGGCGCGGAGCGAGGTCACGCGCGGGAGGGCGCGCGGCCCGCACCGCGTCGCCCACCCAGGTCCCGGCACCGCGGCCACTGCGCAGGTAGCCCTCCGCCGTCAACTGCTCGTACGCCTCCGTGACCAGGCCCCTCGACACGCCGAGGTCGGCCGCGAGCTCGCGGCTCGACGGCAGCCGGGTGCCCACCGCGAGCCGCCCCGAGCGGACCGCGTCCCGCAGGGCCGTCTGAAGGGCACGACCACGCGCGCGGGCCGGCGCCGACGCGGCATGGAGCAGCAACTCGATCGTCATGCAACGGGACCCTAGACCTGGGGCGCCCCGACCCGCCTTCGCTCGTGTGAGGGGTCGCCCCCGCTCCCGCGTGCCCTGCCCTCGCGCCCGCCCCCGCGTTCCGTCGGCCGCCGAGCCGACCGCCCTCGACGGCGGACCCGGAAGGGCGCGTTCAAGGCCCTCAGCGGCTGCCGTCGAGGATGACGCGGGCGACCAGCGCGGGATCGTCGTTCATCGGGCAGTGGCCGCAGCCGGGCAGTCGCACCAGCCGCGCCTCGGGAATGATCCGCTTGGCCCGCACGCCTTGGCGCGGCACCAACAGCCAGTCCCGCGTACCCCAGGCCAGGGTGACCGGTACGCCCGGGATGTCGTCCGTGAATTGGACGGTGGCGCCGGACCGGAGTGTGTCGGCGAACCCCGTGGCCCGTGCCAGCGCCAGCGTCTCCGCTACCACGGCCTCGGGCGAACGGCGGCTCGGGCGGGCGTAGATGGTGCTGGTCAGGGCGGCGCGACCGGCGGCCGTGCGGGACAGCCGCTCGACCAGGGGGAGTGGCATCCGCTCGGCCATCCGCCGCATGGTGATCAGCACGCCGAACGCGTAGCGCCGCTCGGCCTGCGTCCAGAACCCCGCCGGGGACAGGGCCGTGACCGATCGTGCGAGCTTCTCCCGGCCGAGCTCCAGGGCGAGCAGGCCGCCCAGAGAGTTGCCCGCCACATGCGGCCGGTCGAGCTCCAGGGCCTCGCAGAGGGCGCCGAACACCGCCGTCGTCGTACGCAGGTCGTACGCAAGCCCGTCCGGCAGGCCGGGGGAGACGCCGAACCCGGGCAGGTCCACGGTGATGACGTCGCGCTCCGCCGCGAGGATGTCCACCACCGGGTCCCAGGCCTGCCGGTGGTGCCCGATGCCGTGCAGCAGGAGCAGGGGGTCGCCGCTGCCCGCGCGCGTGTACGAGACGGTGACGGGCCGGGGACCCCGCGGGGTGGGCACGTCGAAGGAAACGGTGGTGGCGGACATGCGGATGCTCCTCGGCCGGGAGGCACTGACGACAAGGGGTAGACAGCTTGTCAGCAATTATTACCAGCCGGTAGCCCCGGATTCTCCGAATTTCCTGACGCCCTGACGCCCTGACGCCCTGACGCCCTGACGCATTGACACCCTGGTGCCCGAGGCCTGAGGGGGCCTGCCCCGTAATCGCCTGGACACGGCCGCGTGACTCGGCTGGGATGGAGAGGTGAGCGCCGACACCGTGACCGACGTCTTCGAAGCGCACCGCCCCGTTCTCCAGGGCGTCGCCTACCGCATGCTGGGGCGGGTGGCCGATGCCGAGGACGTCGTACAGGAGGCCTGGCTGCGCTGGTCGGCCGCCGACCGGAGCGAGGTGCGGGAGCCGCGCGGTTACCTGGTGCGCGTCACCACCCGCCTGGCCATCGACCGGCTGCGCCAGGTCAAGGCGCGCGGCGAGACGTACGTCGGTCCATGGCTGCCCGAGCCGTACGTCACCGACTTCACGGACGCCGTGCCCGACACCGCGGACCAGGTGGTGCTCGCCGACACGGTCTCCCTCGCCGTCCTTGTCGTCCTGGAGACGCTGTCACCGCTGGAACGCGCGGTCTTCGTCCTCAGGGAGGCGTTCGGCTACCCGTACGCCGAGATCGCGGCCGTGCTCGACCGGGGCGAGCCCGCCGTACGTCAACTCGCCGGCCGGGCCCGTCGGCACGTCGAGGAGCGACGACCCCGTTACGAGGTCGACCCGGCCGAGCGGCGCGACCTCACCGAACGGTTCCTGGCCGCCACCGCGGAGGGTGACCTGGAGGGGCTGCTGTCCCTGCTCGCTCCGGACGTCCGACTGGTCGGCGACAGTGGCGGCAAGTCCAAGGCTCCACTGCGGGTCCTGGAGACGGCCGACAAGGTGGCCCGCTTCCTCGTCGGCGTCGCCGGGAAGGGCATCGCCGACCTGTCCTTCCGCTTCCTGGAGCTCAACGGCGGCCCCGCGCTCCTGGTCCTGTCCGGCGACAAGCCCGACTCCGTCCTGCAGCTGGACGTCCTGGACGGACGCGTCCAGTCCGTCTACATCATCCGTAACCCCGACAAGCTGCAAGCTCTGGCCTTCGTCTGAGACCCGGGTTGACGTGCCCGGTTTTGACGTCGTGTCACGAGGCGCCGTCGTGCGAACGCTCCGTGAACGCTTCGCTGCGATCCGTCCGGATCCGGCCCCGGCGATCGAGGATTGGTCTTGACCAAGGGTGGGGGCCGTCCTATGGTCGCAGAGAAGTGCAACAACCTTTAATAAACAAGGGCGCTAAAACGCCGCGGGACCACGGCGATTGCGGAGGACAGGGTGGGGACCACGCAGCTCGAAACGGTGCCGGAACCGAAGTACTGGCATCTCAAGACGGTGCTCAGTCAGGCATTGGACTCCGAATTCTCCGTGGGCGAGATCCTGCCCAACGAGCGTGACCTCGCCGCCCGCTTCGGCGTCGCCCGCGCCACGCTCCGCCAGGCGTTGGAGCAGCTCGAACTCGAAGGCAGGCTGCAGCGCCGCCGTGGTGTCGGTACGACCGTC
Source organism: Streptomyces sp. NBC_00076 (assembly GCF_045041235.1). Lineage (NCBI taxonomy): Bacteria > Bacillati > Actinomycetota > Actinomycetes > Kitasatosporales > Streptomycetaceae > Streptomyces > Streptomyces sp. NBC_00076. Next base: position 1,719,096 of record NZ_CP108242.1, on the reverse strand, counting down.
GCTCCGCCCCGTGTTGGTGTGGCCGTCGGCACGGAGCAGCCTGACTGGCAGGGCGCGGCCGGGGATGTCTGGCAGCCCGTCGACTCCACCCTGGAGGTGCCGCCAGCGGCCGTCGCCGCGGCGCTGGAGACCGGCGACGACCAGCCCGTGCACACGGTGCGCCGCTCCCGTACGACGCACGGCCAGCGCGTCGCCGCGGAACTGCTCTACATCGCCACGTCGGCGGTGCCCGAACTGTCCGCGATCGACGGCCCGTCCGGGGCGGCACGCGCGCGTGGCGTGCTGCGTGAGCTGCAGCGGCTGGAGCTTGAGGGCCAGGAGAGCGCCGTCGAGCTCGGTTCCGCCCGCGCGGACGACGCCAAGGAGCTGGACCGGCTCCCCGGGGCGCCCGTCCTCGTCGTCACCACCCGCTACTTCGCCGGCGGCCGCACCGCCGCCGTCTCCGTGGCCACCTACCGCGCGGACACCTGCCGGCTGACCTTCGGGGACTCCGGCTCGGTGGAGATCGACCAGGACCCGGAACGCCAGGCGTCCTGACCGCACACCACCACGGCGTCGGCGCCCCGGGAACCCCGGGGCGCGGGCACCGGGCGTGAGCACGGCGGGCTTCCCCATGAGCCGCATCGGACCTCCGCGTGCATCCCGGAAGCCCCATCGGCCCAGCCCCGTCGGCCCGCGCACGCCCCGCCGCCCGACGACTTCAGCGGCGGGCCGTCACCGTGCCCTCCACCGCGAACAGTTGCTCCTCCACATGGTCGAGGGCCAGCCGCAATGCGCCGGTCGCCACGGCCGCCTCGCCCAGGAGTGACAGGGCGACCTTCGGGGGCCGCAGACAGTACCGGTCCAACTCCCGCCGCAGCGGCTCCAGTACGCCGTCCAGGCCGACCGCCCAGCCGCCGACCACGACCAGTTCCGGGTCGAGGGCCAGCACCAGCGCCGCCACGTCGTGCACCAGCCGCTGGATGAAGCGGTCCACCGCCGCGCGGGCCCGCTGGTCGCCCTCGCGGGCCAGGGCGAAGACATCGGCGACGGCCTGCTCGTCGAGCGGGTGCAGGGGCTCGTCCGTGGTGGACAGCAGCGTCTCCGGGGTCGCCTCCCGGCCCAGCAGGTGCAGTGCGCCGATCTCCCCGGCGGCCCCGCCGTAGCCCCGGTGCAGCCGCCCGCCGATCAGCGCGCCGGCGCCAGGGCTCAGCCCGGCCAGGACGAACACGATGTCGTCGGACTCGGTCGCGGCGCCCTTCCAGTGCTCGGCGACCGCGGCGGCGTTGGCGTCGTTCTCCACCAGGACCGGGCACTTGAAGGAGCGGCTGAGCCGTTCGCCCAGGTGCAGCCCCGTCCACTCGGGCAGCGCCGTGCCCAGCCGTACCGTGCCGTCCGCCTCGACGATCCCCGGCGTGCCGACCCCGACGGCCCGCAGGGAGCCGCGTGCGACCCCGGCCCGGCGCAGCAGGTCGGCCACCGCGGTCCGCAGCCGCTCCAGACGCTCGTCCGCGGACGCCGTCTCGTCGACGTCCTTGGCCTGCGCGCCGATCACCTGGCCGTCCAGGTCGGACAGGAGCGCGGCGACGCGGTGCGCCCCGATCTCCAGTCCCAGCAGATGACCTGCCTCGGCCCGGAACCTGAAGCGCCGCGCCGGTCGCCCCTGCCGTCGGACCACGCTCTCGTCGGCCGCCTTCTCGACGACGTACCCGGCCTCGATGAGCCCCTCGACGACACCCTCGACCGTCGGCCGGGACAGCCCTGTCACCCGGGTGATCTCGGTCAGGGTGGCGCAGTCCGTGGCGCGCAGCGCATGCAGCACCACCGCGGAGTTGATCCTCCGCAGCAGTGAGGGATCCCCGCCGGTCAGCCGCCCCACCGTCCGTCCTCCCAGCTCGTGCCCGTGTTTGGCCGGATCGTACTCGGCGCGGCGGACCCCGGCGAGTGCCGGGCGGCAGGAGGCCGCACCTCCTATCCCGCCACCCGAGGAGCCGGTCAGCCCGGCAGAGGGGCCGGCCGCACCACACGGAGCCGTCAGCCCGGCGGCGCCGACCGCACGAAGCCGGTCGGTGTCGGTGATGGACCCGACCGCGCGGATCCGGTCACCCGGGTGCGACGAACCCCGACTCGTACGCCGTGATCACGGCCTGCGTACGGTCCCGTGCCCCCAGCTTCGCCAGAACGGCGCTCACATGCGACTTCACCGTCTCCGTCCCGACGACCAGCCGGGCGGCGATCTCCGCGTTCGCCAGCCCCCGGGTCATCAGCCGCAGGACCTCCGCCTCCCGCTCGGTCAGCCGGGCCCGCTTCAGCACGTCCCGCGCAGCACGGTTCCCGCCGCTCTCCCCGTACTCGGCGGCCAGGCGCCGCACCGACGCCGGGAACAGCAGCGACTCGCCCGCGGCGACCAGCCGTACCGCGTGCACGATCTCGGCCGGCCGGGCCCGCTTCAACAGGAACCCGTCGGCGCCGGCCCGCAGCGCCTCGTACACGTACTCGTCGTTCTCGAACGTGGTCACGACGACGATCTTCGGCGGGTCGTCGACCGTCCGCAGCACCGCGCGGGTGGCCTCGATCCCGTCCAGCAGCGGCATCCGTACGTCCATGGCGACCACGTCCGGCCGCAGCCGCCGCACCAGCGGGATCACCGCCGCCCCGTCGGCCGCCTCCCCGACGACCTCGATGTCGGGCTGCGCCTCCAACACGGCTCGCAGACCGGCGCGGACCAGGGGCTCGTCGTCGACGAGGAGAACGGTGACCGGCATGCGGCCAGCGTAGATCAGCGCAACGGCAGTTCCACATGTACCTGCCAGTCGCCCTCGTCCGGACCGGTCCGCGCGCGTCCCCCGAGCAGGGCCGCGCGCTCGCGTATGCCGCGCAGCCCGTTGCCCCGCCCGGGCCCCGGTATCGCGGCGGTGAGCGGGTTGCGCACCGCCAGGTCGAGCGTGCCGTCGCCGACCGTGACACGGACCCGGACGGGCACGGCCCCCGCATGCCGCAGCACGTTCGTCAGGGACTCCTGGAGGATGCGGTAGCCCTCACGGGAGACCGGGCCGGGCACCGTGTCCAGCGGCCCGGTCAACTCGGCGTCGACCTTCGCACCGGAGACCCGGGCGGACTCCAGCAGCCGGTCGGCGTCCGTCAGCGTCGGCCTGCTGCTCACCGGCCGCTTGGACTCCCGCAGGACTCCGAGCACCCGCTCCAGATCCTCCAGCGCGGTCCGGCCGGTCTCCTCGATGGCCTCCAACGCCCGGTCGGTGAAGACCGGATCGCCGGCCGCCCGCGCCGCGCCCGCCTGCACGACCGCCACCGTCAGGGCGTGCCCGATGGAGTCGTGCAGCTCCTGGGCGATGCGGGTGCGTTCCATGAGTTGTTCCGTGCGTTCTTCGAGTGCGGCGAGCCGTTCCGCCGGAGAGGGCCCGAGGAGCCGGTGCGCGAGCATGGTGATCAACTCACCCAGTCCGACCACGAGTCCGTAGAACGCGACCAGCGGGATCGGCACCAGCAACGCGAACGCCCAGTGCGGAGTTGCCTCGTTGAGGACCGGAAACTCTGGCACTCTCCCGTACGCCAGTTCCGCCAGCGTGTACGACAGCGCCGGCAGCCAGACCGTCGCCACCCCCACCACGCCGCCCAGCACCATGCGCGCTTCCAGCCACAGCACGGTCCGCAGCCGGTCCCGCCAGGTCGCCGACGGCTCCACGGAGATCTCCGTGCCCTGCTCGCCCGGGGTCAGCAGCAACCGCGCCTGCACGCCCTCGCCCCGGCGCACCGCCGGGATCAGACCGACCGGGATCAGTACGAGCGCGGGCACCCACGGCAAGGACATCTCGACCCACAGCCACACGCTGACGATCAGCATCGGCACCCACAGGTGCAGAAAGCGCGTGTACGTCGTCCCGCGAAGGAGCGGGCGCAGGAAGCGGGCCATTGGGGCATCGTGCCAGCCGGCACTGACAATCGGCCTCCCCCGCACGGGGGAGCGGATCTCCACCCACGGGGGAGGACCGGACCCGCCGTCGACGGCCAGGCTTGCCGACATGACCAGCATCGACGTCCAAGCCCTCACCAAGGAGTACGGCACCCGGCGCGCCGTGGACGCCCTCACCTTCCGTGTCCTGCCCGGCAGGGTCACCGGTTTCCTCGGCCCCAACGGCGCCGGCAAGTCGACCACCATGCGGCTCGTCCTCGGCCTCGACCGGCCCACCTCGGGAACCGCCACGATCGGCGGCCGTCCCTACGCCACGCTCGACGAACCCCTGCGCCACGTGGGCGCGTTGCTCGACGCCGAGGCCGCGCACGGCTCCCGCACCGGCCGCGACCACCTCCGTGTCCTGGCGGCGAGCAACCGCGTCTCGGTCACCCGGGTCGACGAGGTGCTCGCGGAGACGGGGCTCACATCGGTGGCGCACCGCCGGGTTCGCACGTACTCCCTGGGAATGCGTCAGCGCCTCGGCATCGCCGCCGCCCTGCTCGGTGACCCCGAGGTGGTCATGCTCGACGAGCCGTCCAACGGCCTCGACCCCGAGGGCATCATCTGGCTCCGCGAGTTGCTGCGCCGGCTTGCGGCCGAGGGACGCACGGTCCTGGTCTCCAGCCACCTGATGAACGAGACCGCCTCCTTCGCCGACCAACTCGTCGTCCTGGGCAGGGGACGCCTGTTGGCCGACACCCCGATGCGGGAGTTCATCCACGCGCGCGTGCGACCCCGGGTGCGGATCCGTACGACCGACGGCACCGCCCTCACGAGTGTCCTCACCGCCCACGGCCACGACGCGGTACGGCACGAGGACGGTCACTGGACCGTGCCTGAGGCACGCGTGGACGACATCGGACGCCTCGTCTCGGCCGCCGGTGTCCCGATTCTCGAACTCGCCTCGGAGGAGGCCACGTTGGAACAGGCCTATCTCGATCTGACGGCGACCTCAGCCGAGTTCACCGCACTGCACCAGGAGGCATGACCATGGCGTTCGTTCCCGTGCTCCACGCGGAGTGGATCAAGATCCGTACCCTTCGGTCGCTCGTCGGAACGCTGTGCGCGGTCCTGCTCGTGACGACGGCCTTCTCCGCACTCGGCGCGCTGGACACCGGCGACGAGGACTTCGACCCGCTGTTCTCGACGTTCTTCGGGTTCAACTTCGGCCAGATGGCGGCGATCGCGTTCGGTACGACGGCCGTCTCGTCCGACGTCCAAGGGGGCGCCCTGCGCGCCGCGCTCACGGCGGTTCCCCGGCGAGGCCGGTGGTTCGCGGCCAAAGCGGTCGCGATCGCCGTCCCGTCCCTGGCTGTCGGTCTGCTCACGGGCGCCGCGAGCCTGGCCGTGGGCAGGGCGGTTCTCGGGGCCGACGCGCGCGGGATGAGCTGGGCCGAAGGCGTGCGAGGTGCGGTCGGCTGCGGGATCTACCTCACGCTCATGGCCCTGTTCGCCGCCGGACTCACCGCCGTGTTGCGCAGCGGGGTCGCCACGCTGAGCATCCTCATCCCGTTCCTGCTCATCGTCTCCTTCGTGGTCGGGGACATGTCGGCCGGGGTCGCCGACTACCTGCCGGACCGCGCGGGCCAGGTGGTGTTCCACCAGACCTGGGGCGGCTCCCTCGGTCCCTGGACGGGTCTCGCGGTGACCGCACTGTGGGCGGCGGCCGCGCTGCTGGCAGGGGCGTGGAGGGTACTCCGTCGGGACACCTGAGGCGGGAAGCGCCTGACGCGCCGCCAATTGTCAGTGCCGCCCGCTTTACTGGATCACATGGACAGCGCGAAATACCTTGCCAGGATCGACTCGCTGTGTACCGGGGACCTCACCGGGGGGCACAGCGAGTCGGATGTGCTCATGGAGGGACCTGGTTACCGCATCGTGTCGTTGGAGGCGACCCACGGGACGTGGACGGGCGACGCGGCGCGGCGAGTGCGCACCGTGGAGGACTTCCACGCCCTCAAGAAGCACATCACCCTTCTGCTGGACGACCGTTGGGGTGCGCAGCAGCCACCATGGGAGATGGGCACGCTCGTGGTGCGCATCGACCGCGGCGAGGCGATACCGGAGCCCTGGGCGACGGCCAGCACCCTGGTGGACGAGCTGAACCTGTGGCAACCGGACGGCACGGGCCGCTGGATCGCCGTCGGTGTGGCGGACGCGGACCTGGGCGACGGGATCCATCTCCTCGTCCTGGTGACCGAAACGGACCCGCCCTGACCAACTCGCGGTGACCAACTGGCGGTGACCGACCCGCCGTGACCGACCCGCCGTGATCAACTCGCGGTCAGCGACCCGCGGTGACCGACCGGCCAGGCCTCAGTCCGCTTCGGCAGCCAGCCGCAGCCGCGCGAACTCCTCCGCCATCGTCCGCGCGGTCCAGTGCGCGTTCAACCCGCTCGGGTTGGGCAGCACCCACACCCGTGTGTCGCCGATCGTCCGCTCCTGCGGCCCCACCCGGGCCTTGCGGTCGTCGAAGGCGGCCCGGTAGGCGGTGACCCCGACCACGGCCAGTCGGCGGGGCCGCAGCCGTGCCACCTTGTGCGCCAGCAGGCGCCCGCCCTCCCGGTACTCCTCCGCGCCCAGTTCGTCGGCCCGCGCGGTCGCCCGCGCCACGACGTTGGTGATGCCGAGCCCGTACGACAGCAACTCCCGCTGCTCCGACGGCTTCAGGAGCCTCGAGGTGAACCCGGACAGATGCAGTACCGGCCAGAACCGGTTCCCCGGACGGGCGAAGTGGTGGCCCGTCGCGGCCGTCATCAGGCCGGGGTTGATGCCGCAGAACAGCACCTTGAGGCCGTCCGCGACGACGTCCGGCACGAGACGGTCGCGGGCGGCCTCCAGCTCCTCGGGGGTGAAGCGGGTCAGAGGATCGCCCCGGGGGTGTAGCCGGCGGCCTCCGGATGCTGCTTGGCGATCTCCTCGATCCGGCCGACGACGACGCCGACCTGATCGGCGGCGGCGCCCGTGAAGGACAGCTTGTCGGCCATCAGCGCGTCCAGCTCGGCGCGGCCCAGCGGAATGCGCGCGTCGGCGGCGAGCTTGTCGAGGAGCTCGTTGCGCTCGGCACCCTGCTCGCGCATCGCGAGCGCCGAGGCGACGGCGTTCTCCTTGATCGCCTCATGCGCGACCTCACGGCCCACACCCGCGCGCACCGCGCCCATCAGCACCTTGGTGGTGGCGAGGAACGGCAGGTAGCGGTCCAGCTCCCGCGCCACCACCGCCGGGAACGCGCCGAACTCGTCGAGCACGGTCAGGAACGTCTCCAACAGGCCGTCCAGGGCGAAGAACGCGTCCGGCAGTGCCACTCGGCGCACCACCGAGCAGGACACGTCCCCCTCGTTCCACTGGTCGCCCGCCAGCTCGCCGGTCATGGACGCGTAACCGCGAAGAATGACCATCAGGCCGTTGACGCGCTCGCAGGAGCGGGTGTTCATCTTGTGCGGCATCGCGGAGGAACCGACCTGGCCGGGCTTGAAGCCCTCGGTCACCAGCTCGTGCCCGGCCATCAGCCGGATCGTCTTCGCCAGCGACGAGGGCGCCGCCGCCAGCTGCACCAGCGCGGTCACGACCTCGTAGTCCAGCGAGCGCGGATAGACCTGGCCGACGGACGTGAACGCCTGCGAGAAGCCCAGGTGCCCGGCGATCCGCTGCTCCAGCTCCGCGAGCTTGGCCGCGTCCCCGCCCAGCAGGTCCAGCATGTCCTGAGCCGTGCCGACCGGGCCCTTGATCCCCCGCAGCGGGTAGCGGCCCAGCAGTTCCTCCACCCGGCCGTAGGCGACGAGCAGCTCGTCGGCCGCCGTCGCGAAACGCTTGCCGAGGGTGGTGGCCTGCGCGGCCACGTTGTGGGAGCGGCCGGCCATGACCAGCTCGCCGTACTCACCGGCCAGCTTGCCCAGCCGGGCGAGCACCGCCACCGTACGGTCGCGGGTCAGCTCCAGCGACAGCCGGATCTGCAGCTGCTCGACGTTTTCGGTGAGGTCACGGGACGTCATGCCCTTGTGCACGTGCTCGTGCCCGGCGAGGTCGTTGAACTCCTCGATCCGTGCCTTCACGTCGTGCCGGGTGACCTTCTCGCGGTCGGCGATGGAGCCCAGGTCGACCTGGTCGAGGACGCGCTCGTAGTCGGCGATCGCCGCGTCCGGCACCTCGATCCCGAGGTCCTTCTGGGCCTTCAGCACGGCGAGCCAGAGCTGACGCTCCAGCCTCACCTTCTGCTCGGGCGACCAGAGCGTGGCGAGCTCGGCGGAGGCGTAGCGTCCGGCGAGGACGTTCGGGATGCGGGGCTTGGCGGGAGCGGAAGTCACGTGTACGGATTCTACTGGCGATTCCCGCAGGCCAGCCCCACGGGTGTCTTCGTCGGAACCTACGAGAGCGTCTCGGCGAGGGCGGCCGGCGCATCCGCGTGGCACGGTTCCGACGCGCACCAGCAGGCCGGCGTCCTGCCGCGCAGTCCCGCGACCAGGTCCGGCAGCTCCGGCCGATCAGTCCTCGGGGCGCTCGTACGGCAGCAGGTCGGGTCGCTTCGGTGTCAGTCCGTCGCCCGATGAGCGGCCCGTCAGCCGGCGGGCGATCCACGGCAGCAGGTGCTGCCGGGCGAAGCGGACGTCCGCGACCCGGCGCATGGCCCACCCCGGCGGCGGTGTGAGAGGCAGCGGGGTGCGCCACTCGGTGTCGTCGGGCTCGTACCCGAGCGCCTGCCACACCGCCTCCGCGACCCTGCGGTGGCCCTCGGCCGTCAGATGCAGCCGGTCCACGTCCCACAGCCGCGGGTCGCCGAGGGACGGCGCCCCGTACAGGTCGACGACCAGCGCGCCGTGCTTGTCGGCGAGCTCCTCGACGCAGACGAACAGCTCCTCCATGCGCGGCCGGAAGCGCTCGAGGACCGGGCCCTGGCGGCCCGGGCTGCGCATCAGCACCAGCTGCTCGCAGGCCGGGGCGAGCCGTTCCACGGCCTCCGTCAGCAGGGCGCGTACCCGGCCCATGTCGCACTTCGGCCGCAGCGTGTCGTTGAGCCCGCCCACCAGGGTGATCACGTCGGGCCGCATGGCCGCCGCCACGTCGACCTGCTCGGCGACGATCTGCCCGATCAGCTTGCCGCGCACCGCGAGGTTCGCGTACCTGAAGCCGGGGGAGTGGGCCGCCATCCGCCCGGCGAGCAGGTCGGCCCAGCCCCGGTAGGTGCCGTCCGGCAGCAGGTCCGACATGCCCTCGGTGAAGGAGTCGCCGACCGCGACCAGGCTGGTGTGTGTGGGGTTCTTCTGCATGGCGACAGAGATGGTAACCCGGTCCCATACCCGCCGGTCGGTCGGCCCGGGTGCCCGTCCCGGGTGGACCGTGCGGGGGTACCTCCGTTCACGCCCGCTGACCGAACAGCTCCCGCAGCACGTCCTCCATGGTCACCAGTCCGGTCAGCCGCCCGTCCGCGCCCATCACGGCCGCGAGATGGGTACGGCTGCCCCGCATCGCCGTCAGGACGTCGTCCAGCGGTGTGCCCTCCCGCACCCGGGCGATGGCCCGCATGTCCCGGTGCTGGAACGGCAGGTCCCGCGGGGCCTTGTCCAGCGCGTCCTTGACATGGAGGTAGCCGATGATGCGACGCCCCTCGTCCACCACGGGGAAACGGGAGTAACCGGTCTCGGCCGACAGCGCCTCCAGCCGCTCGGGTGTGACACCCAGGTACACGTAGGCCACGCGGTCCAGCGGAAGCACCACGTCCCGCACCGGCCGGCGTCCCAGCTCCAGTGCGTCGCGCAGCCGTTCCTGCGCCCGGTCGTCGATCAGGCCCGCCTCGCCGGAGTCCCGCACGATCCGGGCCAGCTCGGCGTCCGAGAAGGTGGCCGCGACCTCGTTCCTGGTCTCGACCCGCAGCAGTTTCAGCAGGGCGTTCGCGAAGGCGTTGATGGCGAAGATCACCGGGCGCAGCGCACGGGCCAGGGCGACCAGCGGCGGCCCGAGCAGCAGCGCGCTGCGCACCGGCTCGGCGAGGGCGATGTTCTTCGGCACCATCTCGCCGAGCAGCATGTGCAGATAGGTCGCCACCGTCAGCGCGATGACGAAGGAGACCGCGTGTCCGGCGCCCTCGGGCACACCCAGAGCATGGAACACCGGCTCCAGCAGATGCGCGATCGCGGGCTCCGCGACCACACCGAGCACCAGGGTGCACAGCGTGATGCCGAGCTGCGCGGCCGCCATCAGCGCCGACACGTGCTCCAGACCCCACAGCACGCTCTTCGCGCGCCGGTCGCCCTCCGACCCCGTCTCGATGGACTGCTCGATCTGGCTGCGGCGCACGGAGATCAGCGCGAACTCGGCGCCGACGAAGAAGGCGTTGACGACGAGGGTCGCCAGACCGATCAACAACTGGACGGCGGTCACCTGCCCTCCACCTCCGTCCTGTCCTTGGTCAGCGGCGCGTGCAGCAACAGCCGCGCGGCCCTGCGCCCCGACGCGTCCACCACGTCCAGCCGCCAGCCCGCGGCCTCGACCCGGTCACCGACCGCGGGAATCCGGCCGAGCTCCGTCGCGACCAGGCCGGCGAGTGTCTCGTACGGCCCCTCGGGCGCCCGCAGGCCGACGCGCGCGAGCTGGTCGATGCGGGCGGAGCCGTCGGCGGAGTAGAGGGTGCGCCCCTCGTCGTCGTCGCCTGCCGGGGCCAGATCGGGCGTCTCGTGCGGGTCGTGCTCGTCCCGCACCTCGCCGACGACCTCCTCGACGATGTCCTCCAGCGTGGCCACGCCCGCCGTGCCGCCGTATTCGTCTATGACGACGGCCATGGTCCGCTTGCCGGACAGCCGGTCCAGCAGTCGGTCGACGGTGAGGGACTCCGGAACCAGCAGCGGCTCGCGCGTGATCTCGGAGACCGGGACCAGCGGGCGGCGCTGTGCCGTTACCGCCAGGACGTCCTTGATGTGGGCGATGCCCACGACCGAGTCCAGGCTGCCGCGGTAGACCGGGAACCGGGACAGGCCCGTCGCCCGGGTCACGTTCGCCACGTCCTCGCAGGTCGCCTGGACGTCGAGGGCGATGACCTGGACGCGTGGTGTCATCACGTTCTCCGCGGTCAGGTCGGCCAGGTTCAGGGTTCGCACGAACAGCTCGGCGGTGTCCGCCTCCAGGGCGCCCTCCCGGGCCGAGTGCCGGGCCAGCGCGGCCAGCTCCTGCGGGCCGCGCGCCGAGGCCAGTTCCTCGGCGGGCTCCAGACCGAACAGACGCACCGCGCGGTTGGCGGTGTTGTTCAGGTGGGTGATGAAGGGGCGGAAGGCGGCGCTGAACCAGCGCTGCCCGTTGCCCACCCGCCTGGCCACGGCCAGCGGCGAGGAGATCGCCCAGTTCTTGGGCACCAGCTCGCCGACCACCATCAGGAACACCGTCGACAGGGCGGTACCCAGCACCAGGGCGAGCGAGTTCGCCGTGGACCGGGAGGCACCCAGCGACTCCAGCGGGCCCGCGATCAGCGCGGCGATCGACGGTTCGGAGAGCATGCCGACCACCAGGTTGGTGACCGTGATGCCGAGCTGCGCGCCGGAGAGCTGGAAGGTCAGGTTCCGTACGGCCTTCAAGGCACCGGCGGCACCCCGCTCGCCCCGCTCCACCGCGCGTTCCAGCTCGCTGCGTTCGACGGTGGTCAGAGAGAACTCGGCGGCGACGAAGGCACCACAGGCGAGCGACAGCAAGATCGCCACCAGCAGGAGGAGCACTTCGGTCATCGGTTCACCTCCGTCCCAGGATCGGACAGGGCGGAGAGGATCGCGATCGCGCGATGTCGCGTTCTGGGAGGCTCGCCCATGGGCGGACGCTCACACCTTTCATGGAGGACCGAGTGCCCTCCAACGGTAAAGGATGGACAAAAGGGTGATCGGCGGACCGCGCGTCAGTCGGTGAACGGCTTCACCCAGCGTCGCCACTGCTCCTCGGGCCCGTAACCGGCGGCCCGCCAGGCGTGCTGCGCGGTCTCGTTGCGGGTGAGCACCATCGCGTCACCGCGACGTCCGCCCAGTTGTACGAAGCGCTCCTCGGCGGCGGCCAGCAGGGCGCCGCCGATGCCCCGACGGCGCCGGTCCGGGTGTACCGCCAGCCGGTACAGATGACAGCGCCAGCCATCGAATCCGGCGATCACCGTGCCGACGAGCTCGCCGTCGAGTTCGGCCAGGACGAGCGCCTCGGGGTCGCGGGCGACCAGCCGTTCCACCCCGCTGAGGTCGTCGCTGATGCTGGTGCCCTCGGCGGCCACCTTCCAGAAGGCGAGTACGGCATCGAGGTCGTCGGGCGTCGCGGCCCGTATCCGCAGGTCAGTCATACGGCGATCCCATCACGCCCGCCACGCCTGGACACGCAATTCCAGCATCCGGACCGGTCCCCGACACCGAAGCGGGCCGGACGGCACATGAACCACCCTCATCCGCACGCGGCTTGAGGACCGATCCGGACTCCGTCATTCGTGAGCGATCGCCGCCAGCACGTTCATGCGCGAGGCGCGCAACGCGGGCAGCAGCGCCGCCACCACCCCCACCACCGCCGAGCCGACCACCACCGCCACGATCGTGGTCCAGGGAACCGCCAGCGCGTTCATGCCCTGCAACGCCAGCACCTGCTGGATGCACACGCCCCACACCAGTCCCAACGCGAGCCCCAGTACCGCGCCGAACACCGCGATCACCACCGACTCCAGCCGGATCATCCGGCGCAGCTGACGCCGGGCCAGCCCGATCGCCCGCAGCAGCCCGATCTCCCGGGTGCGCTCCACGACGGACAGGGCGAGGGTGTTGACCACCCCGAGCACCGCGATGACGATCGCCAGCCCGAGCAGCGCGTACACGAGGTACAGCAGGACCGAGATCTGATCGTGGATCAGTTTCTTGTAGTCGGCCAGGTCGCGCACCTGTACCTGCGGATAGGGGTCGAGCGTGCGCTCCAGGTTCGTGCGCAACTCGTCGTCGCTCGTTCCTGAGGCGGCGTTCACGTACAGCGCGGAGTCCTGTCCGCCCGGCGCGAACCGCTCCAGGGTGGCCAGGCCGAAGTACAGGCCGCCCTGGGTGCCGAACCCTTCGGCGGACTCCTGGTCGGTGAGGGCGCCCACGGTCAGTTCGGTGGAGCGTCCGCCCTGGAACTCGACGGGGATCGCGCTGCCCACCCGTACGCCGTGATCGCGTGCGAAGTCCACGTCCATGGCGATGCGGCCGGTCGCGAGGGCCTCGGCGGTGTCGCCCCGCGCGTAGGTGATGCGGGCGACCTTGTCGAGCTGGGGGTCGTAGGCGGCGGCGGTCGTCTCCACCCGGTCGCCGTCCGGCAGCCGCACCGCGACCGGGGTGAACCGCGACCGTACGACGAGCCCGGCGCCCGGGGTCTTGCGCACCGCGTCGGTGAGCTCCTGCGGGAAGGGCAGGAAGTTGCCGTTCTGGATCACGTAGTCGGCGCCCAGCGTCTTGTCGATCTGCTGGTCGAAGGACTTGGTCATGGACGCGCTCGCCACCGACATCCCGCCGACCAGGGCGAGACCGACCATCAGGGCGGCCGCGGTGGCGCCGGTGCGGCGGGGGTTGCGCAGCGCGTTGCGCTGGCTCATCCGGCCGACGGACCCGAACAGTGCGGGGAAGGCGCCGCCGAGCACCCGGATCACCGGGCGTACCAGCAGCGGGCCCGCGATGACGGTGGCCAGCAGGGTCAGGACGACGCCGAGGCCCAGCAGGGAGGCCGCCGAAGCGGTCTTCGACGCGACGACGCAGCCCACGAGCGCGGCCGCGCCGGCCGCCCCGACCACACCGCCCACGATCGCGCGGGTCCTGAGCGGCCTGCCGACGCCCGCGATCTCGGCGTCCGCGAGAGCCGCCATCGGCGAGACGCCCGCCGCCCGCCGGGCCGGCAGATACGCGGCGACGAAGGTGACGCCGACACCGACGACGTACGCGGCGACCGGTGTGCCCCAGCCGATCACCATCTCGCTCGACTTGATGTTCATGCCGAGCGTGTTCATGAGTGCGATCAGCCCGGCCGCGAGCCCGATGCCCGCGGCCAGACCCAGCGTGGAGCCGACCAGCCCGAGCAGCAGCGCCTCGGTGAGGACCGAGCGGCGGACCTGGCGCCGGTCGGCGCCGAGCGCGCGCAGCAGGCCCAGTTCGCGGGTGCGCTGCGCGATCAGCATCGAGAAGGTGTTGACGATCAGGAACACACCGACCAGCACGGCGATTCCGGCGAAGCCGAGCATGACGTACTTGATGACGTCGAGGAAGCCGCCCAACTGCTGGACGTCCGACTCGGCCTGCTCGTCGGCGGTCCGGAACTCGTAGCGGTTCGCGCCGAGCGCGGCGGCCACCCGCTGCTTCAGCTGTGCGTCGCTCACGCCCTCGTCGGCGTCGACCGAGATGCTCGTGGCGCCCTTCGCGTCACCGAGCAGCTTCGACTGCGCGGTCGGGGTGTCGAGGAAGACTAGCGCGGCACCGGGGTTGGTGGTGGTGAAGGTGGCGATCCCGACGACCTTGACCTTGAACGAGCCCGGCCCCGCGATCACGGTCAGCGTGTCCCCGATCCGCACGCCCTTGCGGTCGGCGGACTCCGAGTCGAGCAGGGCCTCGGCCGGCCCGCGCGGCGCGTGGCCGGAGGTGAGCTCGACGGGGCTGCGCTGGTCGGGGCTCCAGTCGGTGCCGATGGTGGGGGCGCCGGTGGTCGGACCGACGGACTCGTTCTCGCCGTCCACGACGGTGATGTTCTGCACCTCGGCGTCCGCGCGCGCGGCGGCGACCCCGTCGACCGCGGCCACCCGCTGCGCGAGCGCCGCCGGCAGGGTGGCCGTCATGCCGGACGGCACCGCCTCGTCGAGGTTCGTCTTCGGGCTGACGGTGACGTCGGGCGCGGTCGAGGCGAAGAGCCGGTCGAAGGTCCGGCTGAGCGTGTCGGAGAAGATCAGGCTGCCCGCGACGAAGGCCACGGACAGGACGACGGCCAGTGCCGAGAGCAGCAGGCGCCCCTTGTGGGCGAGGAAGCTGCGGAGCGTCGCCTTCAGCACGAGGTCAGCCCTCCTTGTGGAGGGGGTCCCGGCCCTCGGCCTCGTTACCCCCGTCGAACGGGGCACGGGTCACGTCGAAGCGCTTCATGCGTTCGAGGACCGCGTCCGCCGTCGGGTGCTCCGTCTCGTCGACGATCCGCCCGTCCGCCAGGAAGAGCACCAGGTCGGAGTGGGCGGCGGCACCCGGGTCGTGGGTCACCATCACCACCGTCTGGCCGAGCTGGTCCACCGCCTCGCGCAGGAACCCGAGGACCTCCAGCCCCGCCCGCGAGTCGAGGTTGCCGGTCGGCTCGTCCGCGAAGATCAGCTCGGGCCGGGAGGCCAGCGCCCGCGCGCACGCGACCCGCTGCTGCTGGCCGCCGGAGAGCTGGGACGGGCGATGCCGCAGCCGGTCTCGCAGCCCGAGCGTGTCGATGACCTGGTCGAGCCACTTCTCGTCGGGTTTCTTGCCCGCGATGTCCATGGGCAGGGTGATGTTCTCGGCCGCGTTCAGTGTCGGGATCAGGTTGAAGGACTGGAACATGAACCCGATCCGGTCCCGGCGCAGCCGGGTCAGCTCGCGGTCCCTCAGTCCCGTGATCTCGGTGTCGCCGAGCCACACCTGTCCGGCCGACACGGTGTCGAGCCCCGCCAGGCAGTGCATCAGCGTGGACTTCCCGGAGCCCGACGGCCCCATGACCGCGGTGAACCGGCCACGCGCGATGTCCACGTCCACCGAGTCCAGGGCCAGCACCGTGGTCTCGCCCGAGCCGTACGCCTTGGTCAGGCCGCGGGCACGGGCGGCGACCCCGTCGGCCGACGCCCGGCCCGGCACATGCTGAGCAGCAGGGGTGGACAAGACTGCCTCCTCGCTTCTGGACGTGTGACTTTGCTTGTGGGTGCTTGTCGAGTGCTTCTGGGGCGCTTCGGGAGGTAGGACTTTCCCGTCGCTTTCGGGACGTACGACGTTTCCGTCCGGCTGAGCCTAATGTGATCCGGCCCACACTTGACATCCCCCGTGGGTCCCGAGTGTTCTCCACCCCAGGTCGGGCCTCTGATGTCGATGTAAGGGGCATCCTCCATCTCCGGGAGGAGCACTTGCCGATGCTAGCGATTTGGCGCTAGCTTCTCGGTATGGCGAAGACCCAGCTGAACGTGCGCGTGGACGAGGGCACGGCCCGCGCGGCCCGCGAGCGTGCCCTGGCCCGTGGCCTGAGCGTCAACCGCTACATCGAGGAACTGGTCAAACAGGACACCGGGGAGGTGGGCCACACCTTCGTGGAAGCCGCCGCCGACTTCATGAAGCAGTACGAGTCCGTCTTCGCCGAGGAGTTCGGCTCGGAGCGCGAGGGCCGTTGAGTGATCTGAGCATCGACCTCGCCTGGCTGCTGATGCTCGCCGAGCAGAAGACGCCGGGAGACCCCCAGGTCACCGACTGGGGCGCTCTCGTCGCCGCCGTGGCGCGCCACGAGGCCGAGATATTCGAGGTCCCGGTCTACGACAGCCCGCACGCGCGTGCCGCCGCGCTGCTCCAACTCCTCATCCACGTCCCCGCGTTGGAACGCTCGAACGCCCTCTTCGCGGTCGCGGTCGCGTACGCCTACCTGGTGGCCGGCGGACTCAAGGTCACGACCTCGCCCGAGCAGGTCCGCGACCTGGCCCGGCTGGTCAAGGGCGGCGAGGCCTCGGTCCACGACATCGCGCACGAACTGCGGCGGTGGACCCTGTGATCACCGCCCGTCGGCGGACGCCTCGGTCGCCGGACGCCACGCGGTGCCCAGCACGCAGTACGACATGGGCAGCTTCGGTCCGTTCTCCGGCATTGCCATCCGCCGGTAGGGGCCGAGTTCGAAACCGGCGTCGCGCAGCGCCGCGACCGGGTCGCGGGTCAGATGACAGCCGCCGCTCAGCACCGGCCACACCGTGCGGTCGAGCGCGCGCTGGGTGAACCTCATCGTCGGGCCACCGCCCCGGCCGTGCTCGAAGAACCGCACCTCGCCACCGGGCCGCAGCACCCGGCGCACCTCCCCGAGGGCGCGCGGCAGATCCCGCACACTGCACAGCACCAGTGAGATCACCGCCGCGTCGAAGGCCTCGC
The DNA here is from genome assembly GCF_045041235.1 of Streptomyces sp. NBC_00076. NCBI lineage: Bacteria > Bacillati > Actinomycetota > Actinomycetes > Kitasatosporales > Streptomycetaceae > Streptomyces > Streptomyces sp. NBC_00076. Next base: position 1,702,068 of record NZ_CP108242.1, on the reverse strand, counting down.
TCTTGACCGGCAGTGCCTCCGCGGCACCCGGCACCACGTCGACGGGCACCTCGGACCGCAGGGCGGACTCCACCGCCAACTGCCGCAGCAGGCGCTCCGGTTCGATCGCCACGACCTCCGAGACCGCGCGCGGATAGTGCGCGAAGTTCAGGCCGTTGCCCGCGCCGATCTCGATCACCCGCCCCGACAGGCCGGCCAGCATCCGTTCGCGGATCCGGCCCATGCCCATTCTCGTCTCGGCGCTCACACTGGCCCGGGCGTAGTACCGGGCGAACAGCGGGTGGTGGACGGCGTCCCGGGACACCTTGCCGGAGCCGGTGGGCCGGAGCGGTAGCGGCATGGCAACCTCCCTGCAGGCGGACCTCACCACGATTCTCCCCCTAACGGGCGCCTCGCACCCCCCGCGGTTGTGCCACCCGGAGCAGCCGCTGGTCGCCCGGACGGCCGCCGAGACTGCCACCCACCAGGGGTGCGCGGACGACGGAATCGGCAGTCGCCCGCGCCTGGAGCCGGAGCCCCGACCGATCGTGAGATCTGCCTCCGCCTCCCACCGAGTCCCCGCACGATCGACCACCCTGCGAGGTGCCTTCTCCCGGTCGGCATCAGCTCCCGGATCGGCCGGTCCGGCTCCTCGTGGAAGTGGCACAGACCCTAGGGAGCTTCGCGCCTGCGGAACGCCTCCGAGTCCCATGTGCCGTCCAGCCGTGGCGCCAGCCAACTCGGCGCCGCCGTGCGGAAGTCGGCGGGGGCGAGCGTCGCGGCCCCGGCGGGCAGGGCCCCGAGGAGGGGTGCCCCGCACACCTCCGGCAGGTCCACGAGGTTGCAGCGCGACGCCAGATCCGGCACGTCGGGCCAGCTACCCATCACGACTCCGGCCAGATCGAGGCCGCGCCCGCGGAGTTCACGTGCCGTCAGTTCCGTGGTGTTCAGCGTGCCCAGGCCGGCCGACACCACCACCAGCACCGGCGCGGCCAGGAGTTCGGCCGCGTCGGCCAGCGTCCCGCCCTCCGCGTCGAACCGGACGAGCAGTCCGCCCGCCCCCTCGACCAGCACCAGATCGTGCTCGGTGGCCAGTTTGGCGGCGGCCTCGGCGATGTCCTGCGGGCGCACCGGAGCCCGCCCGGCCCGGCGCGCGGCCGTCGCGGGCGCCAATGGGTCGGGATACCTGGCGATTTCGGCCGCCGTCACGGCACCCGCGAGCCGGGTCACCTCCTCGGCGTCCCCCGGTTCGTCGGGTTGTACGCCTGTCTGCGCGGCCTTCAACACGGCCACCGACCGTCCGGCCGCGAGGCCGGCCGCGGCGACGGCGGCGGTCGTGACCGTCTTGCCGATCTCCGTACCCGTGCCCGTGATCACCAGGACCGGCATCTCATCACTCCCACTCGCCCGTGCCGCTCAACGCGCCCATCCCACTCGTGCCGCTCAACGCGCCCATCCCACTCGTGCCGCTCAGCGCGCCCATTCCACTGGTGCGGCCCAACTCGCTCATTCCACACGCACCACGCCAGGCACCCGTGCCGCTCACCCCCGCTCACCCCACTCGCGCCGCCGCGCACACCGCCCGCGCGATCCGCGCCACGTCCGCGTCGCCGGTGACGTACGGCGGCATCGTGTAGACGAGGTCGCGGAACGGCCGCAGCCACACGCCCTCGCGCACGGCGGCCGCCGTGGCCGCCGTCATGTCGACGGCGTGGTCGAGCTGGACGACACCGATCGCGCCGAGGACCCGAACGTCCTTCACTCCCGGCAGCTCCGAGGCCGCGGCCAGCCCCTCCCACAGTCCCGCCTCGATCCGCTTGACCTCCGACAGCCAGTCCTGGCCCAGCAGGAGTTCGATGGATGCGCAGGCGACGGAGGCCGCCAGCGGGTTGCCCATGAAGGTGGGGCCGTGGGCGAGCACCGGGACCTCGCCGCGTGAGATGCCGTCGGCCACGCGCGCGGTGCAGAGCGTCGCCGCCATCGTGAGATAGCCGCCGGTCAGCGCCTTGCCCACGCACATCACATCCGGAGTCACCGCCGCGTGCTCCGCCGCGAACAGCGCGCCCGTGCGCCCGAACCCGGTCGCGATCTCGTCGAACACCAGCAGCACGTCGTGCGCGTCGCACGCCTCGCGCAGCACCCGCAGATACGCGGGGGAGTGGAACCGCATCCCCCCGGCGCCCTGCACCACCGGCTCGACGATCACCGCGGCCAGCTCGTCGGCGTGACGCGCGATCGCGGAGCGCAGAAGCTCGGCGTACGACTCCTCGTATCCGGCGGGCGGCGCGTCCACGAAGACCTGCCGGGGCAGCACCCCGCTCCACAGCTCGTGCATCCCGCCCTCGGGGTCGCACACCGACATCGGCTGCCAGGTGTCGCCGTGGTAGCCACCGCGCCAGGTCAGCAGCCGTTGTTTCGCCGGGCGGCCGAGCGAGCGCCAGTACTGCAGGCACATCTTGACCGCGACCTCGACCGACACCGAACCCGAGTCGGCGAGGAAGACATGCTCCAGACCTTCGGGCGACATGTCGACAAGGAGCTTCGCCAGCCGTACGGCGGGCTCGTGCGTGAGACCGCCGAACATCACATGGCTCATCCGACCGAGCTGTTCACGCGCGGCCTCGTTCAGAACCGGGTGGTTGTAGCCGTGGATCGCCGACCACCAGGACGACATCCCGTCGACCACCTCGGCATCCGCACCCCCGGCCGTCCGGACCTTCAGCCGCACCCCGCTCGCCGACTCCACGACGAGCGGGTCCTGCCGGCCGGGCATGGGGCCGTACGGATGCCAGACGTGGCGCCGGTCCAGCTCCAGCAGCTCGGGCACGGTCAGCTCGGGCACCGGCAGGTCAGGCATTGGGCGCGAGGTCCGTTCCGGCACCCCGACGGCGTACGGCGACCAGATCCGTCCGGGGCTCGACCGCCGTGGCCGCGGCAGCGGAACCGCACACCCCGCCGTCCGCGTGCGACCCGCACCCGGTGCCCTCCTGGGACCCGCAGCCGGCCTCCTCGTGCGACCCGCACCCGGCGCTCCCGCTGTCGTGCGACCCGCAGCCGCCACCGGCCGCCACCCGGTGCTCGGGGAGAGTGACCTGGTCGGTGCCCTCCACCTCGAACCCGGCGTCCGCGATCATCTCCAGGTCGGCCTTGCCCGCCTGACCCTCGGTGGTGAGGTAGTCGCCGAGGAAGATCGAGTTGGCCAGGTTGAGGGCGAGCGGCTGCATGGTGCGCAGATGTACCTCGCGGCCGCCGGCGATACGGACCTCGACGTCCGGGCAGACGAACCGGACCATGGCCAGGATCCTGAGGCAGCGCTGCGGGGTGAGGTTCCACTCCTTCGCCAGCGGGGTGCCCTCGACCGGGATCAGGAAGTTGACCGGAACCGAGTCCGGGTCCAGCTCGCGCAGCGAGAACACCACGTCCACCAGGTCCGCGTCCGACTCGCCCATACCGGCGATCAGACCCGAGCAGGCCGACAGGCCGGCCGCGTGCGCCTTGGTGACCGTGTCGACCCGGTCGGCGTACGTGTGGGTGGTCGTGATGTCCCCGTACGTCGCCTCGGACGTGTTCAGGTTGTGGTTGTAGGCGTCCGCGCCCGCCTCGCGCAGCCGCTCCGCCTGGCCGTCGGAGAGCAGTCCGAGACAGGCGCACACCTCGACGCCCTCGTTCTGTTCCTTGATGGTTTTGATGGTGCCCGCGACCCGGTCCACGTCCCGGTCGGTGGGACCGCGGCCGGACGCCACCAGGCACACCCGTTTGGCGCCTCCCGCCAACCCGGCGGCCGCCGCCTCGGACGCCTGATCGGGCTTGAGCCAGGTGTACTTGAGGATGCCGGCGGTGGAGCCGAGCCGTTGCGAGCAGTAGGAACAGTCCTCCGGGCACAGGCCCGACTTGAGGTTGACGAGGTAGTTGAGTTTCACCCGTCGGCCGAACCAGTGCCGGCGTACCTTGCCGGCCGCGGCCACCACATCGAGCAGGTCGTCGTCGGAAGTGGCGAGGACGGCGAGCGCCTCCTCGCGGCTCGGCACCTCGCGCCGCAGCCCCTTTTCCACCAGCGTGTTCAGCAGGTCCATGAAAGCCGATCCTGTCCTAAGGAGCCGTCCGGGGCCAAGGAGAGTTCGCACAACAGAGGCGCTTCGACGTGTGGGTATCGCCACACACTGGGTGCCTGGTTGTCCCGCTAGTGTCTGTGCACTGCCTACAAAAGCCAAAAGCCCTGGAGGACCGATGGCGTTCGGCTGGATCGACGAGGAGGCGGAACGACGCCGCCGCGCCGGGCTCGTACGGACGCTGCGTCCCCGCCCCGCCGACTCGCCGCTCCTGGACCTCGCGAGCAACGACTACCTGGGCCTGGCCCGCCATCCCGAGGTCACCGAGGGCGCGGCCGAGGCCGCCCGGACCTGGGGCGGCGGCGCGACCGGCTCGCGACTGGTCACCGGGACCACCGCGCTCCACGCCGAGCTGGAACGCGAGCTGGCCGACTTCTGCGGCTTCGAGGCGGCCCTCGTCTTCTCGTCGGGCTACGCCGCGAACCTGGCCGCGGTCACCGCGCTCGCCCCGCACGGCTCGCTGATCGTCTCCGACGCGGGCAACCACGCCTCGCTGATCGACGGCTGCCGACTGGCCCGGGGCACCACCCAGGTCGTCGGGCACGCCGACCCGGACGCCGTGGGCAAGGCCCTGCGGACGCACGAGGGCCCCGCCGTCGTGGTGTCCGACACGGTCTTCTCGGTGGACGGCGACGCGGCCCCGCTGGCCGCCCTGGCCGCGGCATGCCGGGAGCGCGGCGCCGGGCTGGTGGTCGACGACGCCCACGGACTCGGCGTCCTGGGCGACGGCGGCCGCGGCGCCCCGCAGGCGGCGGGTCTCGCGGGGGCGGACGACGTCGTCGTAACGGTCACGCTGTCCAAGTCGCTCGGCAGCCAGGGCGGCGCCGTGCTCGGCCCCGCCCGAGTGATCGACCACCTGGTCAACGCGGCCCGGACGTTCATCTTCGACACCGGCCTCGCCCCCGCGGCGACCGGCGCGGCCATGGCGGCGCTGCGGCTGCTGCGCCGGGAGCCGCACCGGGCGGCGCGGGCACGCGAGGTCGCGGGCGAACTCCACGCACGTCTGACCGCCGCGGGGTTGCGGGCGGTACGCCCTGACGCCGCGGTGGTCTCCGTGCGCGCGCCGTCCCCGGAGACGGCGGTCGGCTGGGCGGCCGACTGCCGTACCGCCGGGCTGGCCGTGGGCTGCTTCCGACCTCCTTCCGTTCCCGACGGCATCTCACGGCTGAGACTGACCGCCCGCGCGGATCTCTCCGCGGGGCAGATCGAACGCGCTGTACGGGTGATCGGCGAGACACGACCATGAGTCGGCGTGACACGGCCGTACGCCGCACCCTGATGGGCTGGGGGCTGATCAGGACCGGAACGCGGTCGTGAAGCCCGCCCAGCTCTCGGGGGAGAAGAGCAGCGCGGGTCCGGCCGGGTCCTTGGAGTCGCGTACGGCGAGCAGACCGGCCCAGCGGCCGGAATTCGGCCGGGTCGTCTCGACGCAGTTGTTGGCTCCGGTGCTGTAGCTGCTGCGCAGCCACCGCGCGTCGGGCAGATCGGTAGTGGAAGGTACGTGCCGAGGCAGTGCGGTCATGGTGCCTCCTTACGCGCCGTCACCTATCGCGGCGATGTAATCCAACGAGTCCTTGGGCGAAAGGGCGTGAAACTGAAGGGAGTTGAAGGCCTCGGTGTAGGCCTGAAGGTCTTCTTTCCGTTCGAGGTAGAGGCTACTCGTCAAGTGGTCGAGAACAACCACATCCAGATCAGACGTGCTCGAAAATGAGAAGATAACGAAAGGCCCGGTGACACCTATGTGTGCCCCGGCTGCGAACGGCAGTACCTGCAACCGCACTTGGGGCAGCCGTGCGGCCTCGACCAGGCGCTCCAGCTGTCGCTCCATCACCTTGGGGCCGCCGACCTCGCGCCGCAGCACCGCCTCGTCCAGTACGGCGCCCAGTGTCAACGGCGGTTGCGATCGCAGCACGTCCTGCCTGGCCAGCCGCACCTCGACCAGTGCGTCCACCCGCTCGTCGTCCAGGCCGTCGGCCGCCGCCCTGGTCACCGCCCGGGCGTACTCCGCCGTCTGCAACAGGCCGGGCACCACGGAGGTCTCCAGCGTGCGCATCTCGCTCGCCTGCGACTCCAGGCTGATGAAGTCCCGGTAGGTGGGCGGCAGCACCCCGCGGTACGCGTGCCACCAGTGATGCCGGCCGGTGCTCTCGTCGGACCCCGCCAACACCAGCAGCAACTCCCGTAGTTGAGAGTCACGCACTCCGTAGGCATCCAGCAGTAATCGCACATCGGCCGGTTTCACCCCACTGGCGCCGGTCTCGATGCGGCTCACCTTCGACTGGTGCCAGCCCACCAACCGAGCCGCCTCACCACTCGTGAGCCCCGTACCGGTGCGCAGGGAACGCAGTTCCGCGCCCAGTTTCCGGCGGCGCACCGCGGGACCGTGCTGCATGGCTACTCCTTACTCCAACCGAGGCACCCAAATACGCTCTGTCGTCATAGAGTTCACCGCTTCGAGCGACAGATATATGCATTCCTTGGTGGATCGCCTCCCGTGACCGCCGCGGTAATGGCAGTCTGGCGACGAAGCACCAGTCCGGGACCGTACTCGAACCATCCGCTCCGTGTCGGACTGCGGGCCCCTGGGAAAGGGACGACGTCGCCATGGCAGACCATCTGGAAGCATCCGTCACTCTGCCGAGCGTTCCCGCCTCGGTCTCCGCGGCCCGCGCCTATGTGCTCACCACCCTGGTGGAGTGGGGACTGGCGGCGGACTCGGACATCGCCGACAGCATCCGGCTGATCGTCTCCGAACTCACGACGAACGCCGTGCAGCACACGTTCGGGCAGTCACCCACCTTCACCGTGGACATCGCGCTCGACCGTGACGAACACCTGCGCATCGGTGTCACCGACAGCCACCCGCGATTCCCCCAACGACTGCCGGCCGCCGTCCAGCAGGACAACGGCCGGGGGATGGTGATCATCCGGTGGCTGGCCGCCGAGTGCGGCGGCAAACTGAGAGTCAGGCCCACCCGGGAGGGCGGCAAGACGGTCTTCATCGAACTGCCGTGGTCCGTCCCGGCCGAGCCGGTACCGGCGGCGGGACAGCAGGAGCCGTAGCCGTGCGGTGGGCGCGGCCATGGGTGAACGGGCACCCCGAAAGGCCCCACGGGGGCGACGGCGTGTCAGCTCGCCGTCGCCCCGCGCGGGAGGGTCACTTGACCCGGCCGTACCAGACGCTCTTCGTCCAGATCTTCTGCAGTCGGACGACGTCCCCGGTCTTCGGGGAGTGCCAGAGTTTGCCCTTCCCGGCGTAGATGCCGACGTGGTACACGTTCGAGCCCGAGTGGAAGAACACCAGGTCTCCCGCCTTGCGGCTCTTGGAGGAGATGTGGCGCGTCTTGTTGTACTGCTGGGCTGCCGTGCGGGGCAGCTTCTTGCCCGCTTTCTTGAACGAGTACAGCGTCAGTCCGGAGCAGTCGAACCTCTTCGGTCCGGTGGCCCCGTACTTGTACGCGGAGCCCTTCTTGGACGCCGCGACCTGGAGTGCCTTCGTCGCCGGCGTGGCGGCCGCGGCGTCGGAGGCGACACCCGGGACCACGATCGAGCCGCCGACGGCGGCGATGGCGAAGGCCGAGGCCGTACCGGCCCGGACCATGAGCGACGGGACACGATTGAGCGCAGTCATGCGCAACCCTTCGTCAGCCGCCTGTGAAGGATGACCTGTCGGATTCGGGCTGACAAAGTTGCCCGGCCGCTGACGCGGCTTCACCCCAAGGGCTGCTCGACCCGGCGTCTCCCATGCGGAGACGACCGTTCCGGCGACCCGTCGTGCTTGGGTCCTCCACTCCTGCCGATCCACTCCTGTCGACCGGTCATCCGGGCGGCGGCAGGACTCGGCGCCCGCCCGGATCGCCCCGCCGTTGTGGCGGGGTCTTGTCGTCAGTCACGGATCTTGACTCACGGATGTCCCAAAAACCCAATGGAACCGAGGGTTTGTGTTGTTACTCACCACTCACCCGTTCGGGTGGACACCCTCGTGTTCGAAGGGCTGTTGAAGGGCTCGCAGGTGCCCGGACCAGCATCGGAACGTCCTGATTCGTCCCCTGACTACGCGCGTTGCGCAAGCTGGAAGGGCCGATAAAAGGAGCCGCGTCTACTCCGAACAGCGGTACCCCGTTTGGTCCGTTTCGGCTCCGGTCCGGACGCTCGGGGGCGGGGCGGCGTGTCCGGACCGGCTGGCAGTGCGTCAACTGCCGGAGGTCGGCGGCACCGTGACGCGGGCCGTGCGGCGCTCCCCGTCCAGCACGCGCAGCGCACGCGCCAGCGTGTCGGCGTGCAGCTCGGTCTCGCCCCGACGGTGCATCAGCTCCAGCGCGTCCCGCAGCGCGGCCGCCTTGCCGACCAGCGCCTGCGCGGCACGCAGTCCTCGGTACGTGTCCCCGTGCTGCGCCGGGTTGATCCGGCCGAGCAGGTCGACCACGTCGAGGTAACGGTCGATCAATTCGCCCTCGGCGCTGGTGAGGGCGGGCAGCGGTGGCAGATCGGGCAGCATCGGGGGGTCACCTCGCGCCGGGTGCGGGACGTGAGGCCTTGCGGCTCGGGACGAGGCGGTCCACCAGGCCGTACTCCACGGCTTCCTCGGCGGTGAGGATCTTGTCCCGCTCGATGTCCGCGTGCACCTGTTCCGGCGTCCGCCCGGTGTGCCGTACGAGCAGCTCCTCCAGTCGGCTCCGTACCCGGGTCAACTCCTCGGCCTGAATGGCCAGATCGCTGGCCTGCCCCTCGATCGGCTCGGTGAACGCGGGCTGGTGGATCACCATCCGTGCGCCGGGCAGCGCGGAGCGCTTGCCCGGCGTGCCCGCGGCGAGCAGCACCGCGGCCGACGAGCCGGCCTGGCCCAGGCAGAAGGTCTCCACGTCGCACGTGACGTACTGCAGCGTGTCGTAGATCGCCGACATCGCGGTGAACGAGCCGCCGGGGGAGTTGATGTACAGCGAGATGTCCCGGTCGGGGTCCTGGTGTTCGAGGTACATCAACTGGGCCATCACGTCGTTCGCCGAGATGTCGTCGATCGGTGTGCCCAGGAAGACGATCCGCCCCTCCAGGAGCTTCGAGTACGGATCCATCGTCCGGGACCCGGAGCTGGTGCGTTCGGTGAACTCGGGCAGGACGTGGCGGGCGGACGGTCGGGTCATGGGTACCCCTCCTTCGGCGTCTGTAAAAAATGTACAGGATGTACGTGACGTTATGATGGGGACGCGTTCTAGTGATCAAGTTAAATGCCCAGGTCAGAGGCGCTCTTTTGCTCCTTGTGGGGGATCGTGTCTCACATTCCTGTCACTGTTTGCCGGGGGGGGCGTCGCCCTCACCTCCGGGACCTCCCCGGTTGTTCCCCCGATGTCGCTGGCCGGCCCTGACCTGCGAGATTGTCGCGGCTCGCCGCGGTATGAGCGTCCGTCAACGGGTGCGGGAGGCTCGGCTCTTCACTGCCGTACGTCAGCTGGCCGACTGGATCCTCAAGGAATGCCTCCAGAAGGCCGATTGGAATGCCGAGAAGCCGTACCTCATCCGAACGTGATCCCTTGATTTCTGCTGGTCAGGCATGGTTTCGCACGGGTGAGGGAGGCATGCGGCGTCTTGTGTCCGCTTCATGACCGAGGGGTGCGGTGACGTCGGTGTTGGGAATGCTGGAGGAGCGGGAGGCGGCTGCCCGTTTGCGGGTGGACGGTCTGCGGGAGGAAGCCGCGCGGTTGGCTGAAGTGTTGGAGGCCGCGGAGACCGAGCTGGACCGGCGGGTGATCGCGCGGGAGGAACTGGTCGAGGCCCTGGCTGTGTCCGCCGCCGGGACGATTGCCGTGACCGAGGTGGAGCAGGAAACAGTGTGCTCACCGGTGCCGGTGCCGGGCTCGACGGTGCCGCGTGGCGGGAGGGGCTGCCGGTGACGGTGCTGCCACCGGTGCCCGTGCCGAAAACCTCATCCACCCAGGTGGGAGGCGGTATGCGGAATGCGTGGGGCCTTGAGCGCGGATGCTCGGATCGGTACTCTCGCGCGGCTGGCGATCACCCGGCATGATGGCTGGTCGTGCTGCTGCGACTGGCCTGCCTGACCGTGACGAACGCGTTCGCCGTGTCTTCCACCTGGGCATCGGTGATGGTGCAGGGCGCTTCGGGACGTGGCTCGTCAGCCAGCCCGTCGAGCCGGCGTTGCAGAAATCTGGCCCGCCATCGTGCAACGGTCCCAGCAAGTCGATGTCGTCGACGACGATGAGGTCGCACCTGGTGAGCTTGGCGGCGGCCTTGGAGACCGTGTTGTCGACGGTGGCCCGCCCGAGATGGGCGGTGAGCGATTCCAGGGTGAAGCAGGCGACCTTCATGCCCTGGTCGATCGACTGGTTCGCCAGTGCCTCCGCCCAGGTGGCTCTTTCCCGTGCCGCTGGGCCCGGCGACCGCCAAGTTCTCCGCCCGGCTGGCCCATGCCAGCGTCATGAGCGCGTGCGGGTGGGAACCGGGATCGAGGATTCGGCCTCTTTCCAGGAGTCGAAGGTCTTGCCCCGAAGGCAGCTGGGCAAGACGGCGGTGATTTGCGCCGCGTCGCCTCGTCCCGGCCCTTGATCTCCGTTTCCAGGAGAATCCGGACGACCTCGGCCGGGTCCCAGCGTTGTGATCTCGCGGTCACAACCGGCGCTACCTGGTTCCTGGACGAGATCCGCAATGACCTCGCTGGTCGAGTCGCGCTGCCGGTCGAAGCGCTGCCCACGGACGAGACCCGCGACCTGCTTGTGCATGGCAGGTAAGCAGCTCTGTAAGTGCGCTCCCCATCTCGACGATCGACCGGCTGCGAGTTCGGGACTGACTCAAGCATCAAGGAGATCTGAGATCTGACCTCGGGCCGCATCCGGAGGCCGAGTCCGGCGCACGCACTCCGCGGCCTCCACTGGACTTCCGAATACGTTCCGAATACTATGGATCCATGACCATCTCAGCAGACCTCCCCGTGGCGACTCGGCGCTCCTCGGACCTGAGCAAGCACTCCGCCGAGGTCTTCGCCGAAGCCGAGGACCACCCCGTGACGGTGACCCGGCGCGACGGCGAGGCTCTGGTCCTGATGTCGCAGCGCGAGGCCGAAGGTCGTGCCCGCTTGCTGAACTTTGCCGCGCAGCTCATCACCGTCACCCTCGACGACCGCGGCTCGCTCGCCGAGCGGATGTCCAAGGCCTTCCCTTGGATGCTCGCGCTGTCGTCGGCCGACCGGGAGTCCTGCGCGCAGGACCTCGTCGATGCGGCGCGCGCGTCGTTCGCCACCGACCAGCCGCACCTCGCGATCGCAGAGCTGACCTCCTGGAAGGAGACGGCCACCGCCGTCGCGGCCGGGCTCAGCAGCGGCAGCGCCGGTCTGGAGTGGCTCGACGACGATGAGACCGTGGAGCGTCCGTAGCCGTGGCGGCCGCCAGGAAGGGCGAGCTGGTTCCTCGCCCTCCGAAGAAGATCGAGTACGAGATCCGCTTCGCCACAGCCGACGCGCAGAAGGGATGGCGCAACCTCGTCGCAACGATCCGCAACCCCATGACGGAGACCTGGGACTTCCTCACGCGGACGCCACTGTCCACGACGCCGACGAATTATCGACTCAAGGGTGAACTCGGCGTCATCGAGCGTGGCGGCGCGACCCATGAGCGGTGGCAGCACAAACCGACTGCGAAGGGCACCGCGCGCATCTGGTTCTACGTCCACGAGCGCACGGTCTTCCTGGAGCAGGTGCACACGAGCCACCCGAACGAGACGAAGTAGGCGCGCTTCGCAGCGTCGCACATCGTCGGTGAGCGATCATCCCATTGGGATGATCGCCGTGTGGCTGCCGCGACCGGGGACTTTGACTTCACTTGAGGGCGGCGCGGCCTTGTGAGGGCGACTCGATCTCCCCGATCACTCCGCGGAGGGGAAGTCTCTGCGTGAAGCGACTTCGTCAGCTTGAAGGGCTCGCGCCGCTAGTCCAAGAAATCGTGCATGCTCGATAGAGAGAGGGCTTTCTCGTCACACTGCGAACGCCTGCTCGACGGGGTCGCGAGCCCGGGGGTGACGCCGAAGTGCTGGGCGGAGGTGAACAGCGCCGAGGCGATCTCCGGTTGTCGTGGTCCACTCCATAGACTGCGGCCTGGTCCGCGCGATGACGCCGGTCCCGAAGTCGAGGGCGATCACCAGCATCGCCGGTGCCATCCCGGTCCAGTAGTCCGTCTCGGTCGCGTCAGGGAGGACCAGACCAGCAGGCTCGCGCTGCGGCACTGGGTGAGCGCGAACGCGAGAGGAGCGTGACCGCACCCCGTGCCGCCGGGTACCGCTCCCACGGCCCCCAGTCGTCCGGTGTGGCGCTCCGCGTCCACGATGTGCACTGGCCTGAGAGCCTTCCCGGCGCAGGATGGCGACGATCCGGTCGACTTGTGCCTGTGACAGAGGAGGCGCGCCCTCTGCCTTGGCGGCTCCCGCTTTCCGGAGGTCCTCGAGTGCGACCGGAGGGGCCGGGTGGCGCGGCCATCGTGTTCGCGAGGCGCTCTGATTGTCGGCGTGCTCTACGCTCACGGTCGTGCGTGCCGGGCGTCGAACTGACCGTGGTATATCGCTGCTGTTCTCGGCTGTGTCGCCTGCTGCAGCTGATGAACCCAACAGCTGCCTCCTTCCGACCAGGTCCATCTGCCACAGGTGCATGGGCGCTTCGCGCTGCCACGGGCTGTATTTGCGCGGATGTTGCTGTTCCTGGGGGCGGACCAGGCCGTTGCGGGACAGCACCCGGTGGACCGTGGCCCGCGAAGGCGCCGACTCCAGCCCACGAGCAGCCAGTTCGTGGGAGATCCGGCGGGCACCCCACCGGGGATGCCGGCGGCGCCGCTCGCAGATCTCGGTCTCAACCTCGGCGGACAGGCGCGTGGGACTGTTCCGCGGCCGGCGGGAGCGATCCAGCAGAGAGGGCATGCCCTCCTGCTCGAACCGCCGCCGCCAGCTGTGCAGGATCTGGCGCGAGGTGGCGTACCGGGCCGCGACCTCACCGATCGGAGACCCGCCGAGCACTTCGCGGACAGCCCGGTAGCGGTACTTATAAAACTGACGATCATCGTTGACACCTGGGTCTCCGATCACTACGGAGATCCACATGTCGAAGTCCAACCCCACCCCGCCGCTTGACCGTGAGGCCAAGCGGCGCCTGGCGGTCATACGCCACGTCGAAGAAATCAGCGGGAACGTCGCGATGTCCTGCCGCTACTTCGGGATCAGCCGGCAGGCGTACTACACCTGGTACCGCCGCTACCAGGCCGAGGGTGTTGAGGGCCTGCGCACCCGTTCCAAGGCCCCCAAGCACAGCCCCAATGCGATGCACGTCGAGGTCGTCGGGAAGATCATCTACCTGCGGCAGAACTACCACTTCGGCCCGGAGAAGATCGCGATGTACCTCAAGCGGTACCACGACGTCACCATCAGCAAGTCCGGCGTCTGGCGCATCCTCAACCGCCTGGACATGGGCCGCCTGCCAACCTCCCAGCGCTACAAGCGCCACGACCGCAGATGGAAGCGGTACGAGAAGCAGCTGCCCGGCCACCGTGTGCAGATCGACGTGAAGTTCATCGAGCCGCTCGCCTCGATGCCACAGGGGCGGCGCGGCGGCCGTAACAAGTACTTCCAATTCACCGCGATCGACGACTGCACTCGCCTGCGGGTGCTGCGGATCTACCCCACGCTGAACCAGGCCACCGCCATCCAGTTCCTGGACTACGTCATCCAGCGCCTGCCGTTCCAGGTCGAGGTCATCCAGACCGACAACGGGGCCGAGTTCCAGTCCGCCTTCCACTGGCACGTGCTCGACAAGGGCATCGCTCACACCTACATCAAGCCGCGAACACCGCGGCTGAACGGGAAGGTTGAACGTTCCCACCGCATCGACGCCGAGGAGTTCTACCGGCTCCTCGACGGCGTCATCATCGACGATGCCGAGGTCTTCAACGACAAGCTGCGCGAGTGGGAGGACTACTACAACTACCATCGCCCCCACGGCGGCCTCGGCGGCCAGACCCCCTACGAACGCCTCAAGCAGAGGACCGCGACCCAGGCGTAACCGGTAATCTTCAGTCGCACACTGACATTTGAAGACATCTCGCCGGATGACGTTGCGAGGGCGGATCACTGAAACGGCTTCCGTCGCGGGGAAAACACCGATGAGCAGGAGGCTGGTGTTGCCGATTAAGGAGTGACTGCCCCAGCAGACGTCGTGTCAGGTGGTCTCGTGTAGTACCGAAACCTGGCCAGCGCTCCGACTCGGCTGGGGCCGCTGTTGGGGCCTTGCGGCGCGCGCTGGGTGCCGCCATGGCCCAACTGGAGGTGGCGAGGCTGAAGTGCGCGGGAGGGCCTGCCTGGCCGGAAACAGGCTCGCGGAAGCTCTCCTGACCTTCATGCGGGTCACAACCAACGACCCAGCAGCCCAGGACGCCGCTTGCGCCTGCCGGACGGCCCTGACGGCGAACCTCACCACCGACAATGCACAAGCCGCATTCGCCCGCCGACACCTTGCCGCGGTCATGACCACCGACGCGGGCAGAGAAGCGGGTACTGCACTCGTCGACGCATTCACCCCACGCCTCGCACAACATCACGTGCCCCTCAGCGCGGATCTCTTCTCAAGCCTCCATGTCCTGCTCAGTGACCCGCCCACCAGAGCCGCCAGGCTCGGCGAGGTACTGCAGCACCTGTACAGCCGGATGAGCACGCAGCCAGCTCAGAACGCAGGATTCGCAGCCCACTACGCAGCCGATCAAACCGTCAGCGCGCAATGGCTCGTATGGATCGCCCAGCACTGGAGTGGCATCCCGCACCACGAGCGTTCACTCGCCTTGGCCACAGCACACCGTTCGGACGTCACTCAAAGCATCACGTGCAGGCGACCTCATCACCGCGAGGAGGTCGCCCACCGGTACCGGATGTCATGCGGGCCGGGAGTCCCAGAATCGGTTGAGTACCTCCGCGCCCCGATCAGGATCCTGGAGCATCCAGTAGTGGGTGAGGTTGTCCAGTTCCGCTGTCTGTGCTCCGGTTCGCGTGGCCATATCCAGGTCCATCGCGGGCTGCGCCATCGGATCGCCGGTTGGGATCAGGACGAGCCCCGGCGCGGAGGCGGGGTGGTCGAAGTCCTTGCCCCAGTCGGTGTAGAAGTTGGGCCAGGCCGAGCGGTAGAGCGTCAGGATGGCTTTGCTCATCTCTTCGTCGTGGGCGGTGTCGACCTCTGCCGCCAGTTCGGCGCTCATCCCCCGGGGGCGGAGGAAGTCGCCGAAGCTGGGGCTGCCGGGGGTCTGGGTGCGCAGCGACGCGAGCAGTTCCTCGCCCTCCGGGGTCTTCTGGAAGAGGGTGGCCGCCTCGTGCCACTGATAGTCGGGGTGCCAGCCGTGTGCGACGTCGGACACCCAGCTGCGTACCGGAACGTCGTAGGCGGAGACGATCCGCATCACCAGATGCGCACCCCAGTCGTGGCCCACGAGATCGACGGGCTCACCGAGGGCGCGCAGCTCGTTCGCCAGCCAGCCGGCGTACGCCTCCTTGCCGTCCAGGTGGGCCGGGCGAGGGCTGCCGAATCCGGGCAGCCGCAGGGCCGTGGCGGGGCGGTCGATCCGTCCCCGGAGGTCGTCCCAGACGGAGGGCGTCTCCGGTACTCCATGGATGAACACAACGGTCATGACCGCTCCTGACACAGTGAAGTGGATTGGTTATCCACTTCACCGTAGCACCCACCTGATAGGTTATCCACATAGGTGTGCGAAGGAGGGATCATGAGGTCGGATGCCGCACGCAACAGGCAGAGGATCTTCGATGAGGCTCGCGGCGCCGTCATCGGCGGGGAGACTGCGCTCACCCTCAACGAGCTCGCGCGCAGGGCGGGCGTGGGGGTCGGGACGGTCTATCGGGTCTTCCCCACGCAGCGGGCCATGCGGGAGTCCGTCCTGGAAGAGGCGGTCCGAGAGCTCATCGATGCCGCGACCGTAGCCGACGGATATCCCGATCCCGCCAAGGCACTCATTGACTTCCTCCGCACGGCACTCCTGACCGCCCTGGCGCGACCGGGCCTCACCGACGTTCTGATCACCGGGTCCGACGAGACGGACTCTCTGCACCGGGCCAAGGGGGAGCTGGTCGAAGTCACCTCCCACCTGCTCGCACGCATCCGCCCTGCCCCTGCCCTCACCGGCGAAAACCTGCTCAAGCTCCTGTGCGGCCTGATCCACGCCGTCAGCGAGCACCCGGCCGAGCGGCAGGGGGCCGCGATCGACAACTACCTCGACATCCTCCGGGCCGGCCTCGCACCCACCCTCTGACGACCGGGTCTCTGGGTGCGGGCTGGGCCCGAACTCGGACGTTGGGCCGGAGGCCGCATCGTGCCGCTCGTCGTGCAGCCCTCCTTGATGTGGACGCGAAGGCGCTTCGGAGCACGGCTGGCTTATCGGATGCCCGCCAGTCGCCGGTTGCCGCTCGGGCGCATGGACCGTTGGCACGCGCGCACGAGCGGGGAGGATGGCGACTGTTCGTGAACACTGGCCAGCGCGACGTCAGATGTGAGAGCCCGCTGCCGTGTCGCGTTCGTCCGAAACCGTGTCGCGGTCAGGCGTCTTCGCCGATCCTTTCGATCAGCTCGATGGCCGGCCCATGGGCCAGACCGTCCAAGTACACGAAGCGTGTCCGGCCTGCGATCGATGCCTCGAAGGTGACCGGAGCCCCTTCTCCCGTCGCTCGCAGCGATTCGAGGTGCTGGTCGATGCTTCCCACCACGTAGGCGAGGTGGTGGACGCCTTCGCCGTGGAGGTCGAGGAACTCCGTGTACGGTGAGCGGCCATCGAGCGGCTGGATCAGTTCGATCTCCGAAGATCCCGTCCTGATGAAGCCGTAGCGGGCAGAGGAGCCGACCTCTTCCCCGTGAAGTTTGGCCGTGGGAAATTCCAGATCCGTTATCTGCTCTGTGTTGACCCCCCACCGTTTCTCGTAGTCGGCGACGGCACGGTCGAAGTCTTCCACGATGATGCCGACGTGAAGGAGAGGCGGAAGGCTGATGGGCACGGGGGTCTCCCTTGGTTTGTTGAACTGAGCTGTTTCCGGCCTGTCGTTCGCGCTGGTCCGTGGGCTTTCGGTGGCGGGACGGCGGGGCTGGGCTGTGCCGCCTGGCACCTGTGGTGACGCTGGGCCCGCGGGGCCCCGCCCACCGGCCTGGCCGGGGCCCCGCGGCATGGTCGTCGGCCGCGCTGCGTGGGGGAACTGTGCTCCGCCCTGCGAGCCAACGCGAGGAGGATGTCCAGCGGTGTGGCGTCCTCAGCGCCGCGCACGGGCCTGGGGCACCGAGAACGTGGCTGGGCCGGGCTTCAGTTTCGCCGCGTTGATCTGCATGAAGGTGTCGAGCCACGGCGCTCGGTCGCCACCGGTGGCGATGTCTTCAGCCGGGTTGTCCAGGGACAGATGGAGACGGGCGTTACTGATCCGGATCTTTTGCTTGGAGGGGGTGTCGAGCCAATCGCCGGTGCGCACCGAGCCGATCTCCACGGCGAGGCGGTGGCCGGCCCGCAGGGTCCAGTCGGTCGACTTCAGGCCGATGTCCAGCCGGTCCCGGTCCAGCCGGGAGACTCGCTCGTCGAATGCGACAGCGTTGCCGTCCTCGTCCACGTCATACAGCTTGACCATCACGTTGCCCTCACCCTTGGCCGTCATGGTGACCCGGGGCGTGCCGGTGACCCGGGTGGCCGTCTCAAGAGGTCCGGACCAGACGAGGAAGCTCCCAGCGTCACGACCGGATTCCTGTTCCGGGGGTGTCGGCTGCGAACCCGCTCCGCTGTCCACGTACGAGCCATTGCCGAGACGGAGGTTCGCGGAGCGGTTCGCTGTGGGCCAGGACTTCTCCGCGCGCCAGTTGCCGAGGTTGTCCTGGACGGCGTAGTTCGGGAACTGGATCTTCGGGTCGATGCCCTTGAGGTGTTCGTCGAAGAAGGACAGTGTCTCCTTGAACCAGTTCGCGCGGCCCATCGCGAGCTTCCCGTCCTGCGTGCGCTCATTGCCGCGTACGTGGTCCCAGGGGCCGACCCAGGCCCGTTGGGGGCCGCGGTGATTGTCGAGGAACTCCTCCATCCCCACGGGCAGGGTGTTGGTCTCGGCGGTGCCTTGAGTGAAGAGAAGCGGAGTGGCGGTGTCCTTCGCCTTCCTGGCCGGGCTGCGGTCCTTCCAGTACGGGTCGTCCGGATCACCGATGGAGGGGCCGAAGGAGTTGAGCACCAGGCACTCGGGGTGCTTCTTCTCGTACGCGGCATTGGTCCGGTACCGCTTGTCCTCGTCCGGCAACTGGGGCAGGCCCGCTATGCGGTTGTAGCTGGTGGGCAGCTGGACGCTGTTCGGACGCGGCACGCCGTTGGAATGGAGCTGCTGATACAGATCCCAGATGGGCTCCTGGGCGACGACGGCTTTCAGCGCGTCGTGTTTCACGTTGTTGCCGAGGAGACCGGTGTAGGCGTCGAGGGACTTTCCGTACATTCCCACCGCTCCGGTGGACCAGGGCTGTTTCGCGCTCCAGTCGATCGCGGCCTTGACGTCGGCCTGGTCTCCTGGCCCGCCGAGGTCGAGACATCCGGTGGAGCCGCCGAAGCCACGGGTGTCCACCATGACGAAGGCGTACCCCTTGTCGAACAGGTCGGTCCCCTCCAGGAGGTCCTGAAAGCGCTCCGAGGGGCCGGCGTGTTCCTCCTCGACCTCCATCTCCCCCGAGTGACCGAAGTACGCGCTGGCCGACATGATGACGGGCACCTTCGCACCCTCGGGGAGCTTCTCAGGAAGCAGAACGTCGGCGTGCAGCTCGGTCTTGGAGCCGTCCGAGGAGGGGAAGTAGTGCTGGGTCCAGCGCGCCCCCTCCGGCACCCGCTCGTTCTCCTCGTGCGTGATCGAATCGGTAGCGGTGGCGACGGTCGTCCTCCCGGTTCGGCCGCCGTCGGTTTCCTGGTCCGGCGCGGCGACGGCGGCCCCTATGAGGCCGCAGGTCAGAGCGCAGGCCGTGAGCAGGGCTGCGGCGGTGGCGGCTGGTCGTTTCCTCATGCGGTACTCCGGAGCTCGGGTAGGGGTGGGCTCGGAAGGGGATCACTCGCTGCGCAGGTCGGCCTTGCACAGCGAGCGGCAAAGGCCACCGCGCGGCGGGACCTTTCTGTCACTTAGTGACGGTGTCACTAAGTGACAGGTATTGCAAGTGGATGCGCTTGAGCCCGGATCGAGGCGTGCGCACTGGCTGGCGTGCGGCGTCACTTAATGTCAATATGGCATTGAGTGAGCGTGATGGTGAAAGGGTGGCGAAAAGATGGCCGACGACGTGGTATCGACCGAACGCAGCCGTGGCGGGATGAGTGAGCAGCGCCGCCGTCGTGTGCGTCTGGAGATCTCGCGGGAGGCGGCACGCCTGTTCTGGGCGCAGGGCGTCGACGGCACGAGCGGTGACCAGATCGCCGAGGCGGTGGGCCTGTCGACCCGCACCATCTGGCGTCACTTCCGTAGCAAGGAGAGCTGCGCGGAGCCGATCGTTGCGCAGAGCGTGGAGTGGGAACTGGCCACTCTGCGCAGTTGGCCGCTGCACCGCTCTTTGGAGGAGCACTTCGCCACGGAGGCGAAACGGTTGGTCAGCGAGATCAGCCCTTCGGAGCAGGCCGATGCCGGGCTGGGCGTCAAGATGATTCGATTGGCCGAGACCGAACCGGCCCTGCGCACGGCCTGGCTGATGGCCTGCGACCAGGTGGAACACGAACTGGCCGCGGTCGTCGCGACTCGCCTCGGACTCAAGCTCGACGACCTACAGGTACGTCTGCACGCCGCGGCCGCCGCGGCCGCCCTGCGAGTCATCAACGAGTACGTCGGAGCCGGCCTTCTGGACGGCACCGATCCGCGGAAGCTCGGTGACGAGAGTTTCGCCTTCATTGCGGACGCTGTCCGCACGGCCACCGGGGGCGCCGTGGGCGACCCGGTCCAGGTCGACGAGGCGCCCGCCGCGCCGGACGAGGGCGCTGCCGATCGACAGGAGTAAGGGTGCACCCTGAGCGGCACACTCCGATGGGCTCAGCCACGGAGGCAGGAGGGGACAAGGCCGCTGCTGCACGTACTGTGTACGCCGCTCAACCGCCGATCTCCCAGGGCAAGACAACGCCGTAGCGCCCATATGAACTCTGTGGCCCAGGGCGCTATTTCGGACAGTCCGACGAAGACCCCGGCTCTCCATCCCGGATACAGCGGCCGGTGGCGCCTGACCCTGCCCGGCGCCCTGGACCCGGGGAGCGTTTCTCCCTTGGCGACGAACAGGACCTTCGGCAAGCCCACCGTCCCAGTTCAGAGGCGTTCCCCGGCTATCTGATCACCCGTCGGACGGCCCCCTTGGTGAAAGCCCGAGGCCAACGTGGCCAATGTCCGACGACCCGATGCCGTTCTCCGGCGGGACCGCCGGCACCCCCGGATGCTCCGGTTCCACGCCTGACACGGGCCTGGAACCGGCGTCGGCACTCCCGCTGGGGAGCGGCGTGGCGGCGAAGACGGAGTCCGGGTCGACCGCAGACTTCACGGCTAGCAAACGCTCGGTGTTCGGCCCGTAGGACTCCGCGACCTGGTCGGGAGTCTCCGGCCCCAGGAAGTTCACGTAGCCACCCGGCAACGAGAACGGCTCAAGCGCCGTGTGCAACGCTTCCAGCCAGCGCAGGTGCGGGGACCTACCATCGCCGGCTCCTGCGTTGCCCTTGCTTTCGCCCTCCCACAATGAGATCAGCTCGACCATCAGGTGCGGTTCGCGTCGGCCGAAAGCCGTCGAGCCGAGGGGCAGACGGGCGGCGGCACCATGGAACTGATGCCACACGATCGCGGAGAACGGTGAGGTGAACTCCTGGGCAGCCCGGTCCAGGACGGTCGCGATAGAGCCGGAGATGCTCTGGACGGTGCGCGTGCGAATCGCGCCCATCCGCCCGGGTGGGAACATGGTGTCCGTCGCGGCCAACGCCGCGGAACGGGCGACCGGTCCAATCTCGGCCAGCACGGGTGTACCGAGTCTGGCCAGGGCACGCACCGGCCCGTTCTCGGCGTTCCCCACCTCGATGTCCCCCGACCAGGTCGGCGCGACGTACACCGTCGGCTTCCCGTCCGGGCCGGGAAGGAACCCCACGTCCACCGTCAGCTCATCCGGACAGTCCTGAAGGATCCCACCGAGGTCGGCGAGAACGTCGGTGCTCTGGACGATCGGGTACAAGATGGTGCCCGACACGACTGTCGGCACGGGGTGCAGACGGATCCGCGCCGAGGTCACGACACCGAAGTTGCCGCCGCCGCCCCGCAACGCCCAGAAGAGGTCCGGATGATGGTCGGCGTCGGTGTGCACTCGTGAACCGTCGGCCAGGACGACTTCGGCACCGAGCAGGTTGTCGGCCGCGAGCCCGAACTGCCCGATCAGGGGGCCGTATCCGCCGCCGAGCGTGAGGCCGACCATGCCGACTGCGCCCGCCGTTCCGGTGACCGCTGTCAGCCCCGCCCGCTCGGCAGCGGATACGACGTCGGACGAGAGCGCCCCGCCACCTACCGTCGCGAAACGGCGGCCGATGTCGACCTGAACCTCCCGCATGTCAGTCAGATCGAGAACCAGTCCGCCGGGACGGAACGCCCGCCCCCAGAAGTCATGCCCCCCGCCGCGTACCGAGATCGGCACCCCATGGTTGCGAGACGCGCGTATCGCGGCCTGCACGTCAGCGGTGGTCGCGCACCGCACGACGACAGCAGGACGGACATCGACCGCTGCGTTGAACAACGCCACTGCTTTTGCGTACTCCGGCCCGTTGGTGAGCACACGGCCCGGAGGGATTGTGGACCGCAGCTCAGCCAGCAAGGCAGTGCTGACTGCGTAGGGGGCATCTGCATGGGCATGGGACTGCATTGTCACTCCTGCGTGTCGCTCACGGGTGCGGCCGTCGACGGCGACGTCGACGGCATGGAGCCGGAGACCGGCGCGGTCAACGAAGTTCGGAAGCGTTCCGCCCCGGTTGGAGCTGGGTGGACTCGTCCGCGATCACGTGGGTCCGGTGCAGAACGTCGAGCTGCGCCGGGTTGTACAGCTCACGCAGGACCGTCTCCATGGTCTCTCGGACGAATTTCTCCCCCCTCGGGTTGTCCGTGTACAGGTCGGGCAGGTCCGGGTGGTCCTGCCGCAGCCGGCGCAGGTAGGGCACCATCCGCTCCACGAGGTCTTGGCGGATGTGCTCGCCTGCGTCGGCGGGCAGTTCGCCGAACTCCCGATTGATCGGGTGAGCAGGCAGATTGCGCACCAGTGCACCGTAGGCTTGCAGCTGCTCCCCGTTCATCAACCGGGTCATGACCAGCAGGAGCGAGCGGTCGGTCTCGGACAGGGCCGTTGCTTCGCCGGGCGTGAGTTCCGTAGGCAGGTCGGCCGGGGCACGCAGGTCGATCAGTGCCGCGAGTTCGAGCCGGGCCCGCTGCAGCCGCTCGATGGTCGCGGCCAGCTCCGCGTCGAGCGTGCGCAGTGCCTGCCCGGGGTGCTCACCCTCGTCCACCGTCTCCGCGATCTGGTTCAGCGAGAACCCGAGATCGACCAGACGCTTGACCCGCAGCAGGCGGACCAGGTGCGGCACGCCGTACTGCTTGTAGCCGTTGGCGCGACGCTCGGGCTCCGCCAGCAGCCCGACCTCGTGATAGTGCCGTACCGCCCGCAGGCTGGTGCCGGCCAGCTCGGCGATCTCCCGAGTACTCCAGCTCATGGTTCTCACCCAACACGGTGCCGCTACGGCACAGTCAAGTCCTGTCTCTGACTCCGGGGTCAAAGTCCCGTGCCTGTTCATAACCGAGTGCCAGCAGGGCGGCACGGAGCTTTGCCGCTGCTTCAGCCAAAGCTGACTGATCCTCCTCCTGCTTGGCTTTGCTGAATTCAAAGTCGGACATGTCCCAGACCGGCGCGACATGTATATGCAAATGCGGCACCTCAAAGCCTGCGATGACGAGGCCGGCACGCGGAGCGTTCCAAGCCCGCTGCACCCCTTGCCCCACGGCTTGGGCCACCTCGAAGCAACGCGCCAGTAGGGTCCCGTCAGCGTCCGTCCACCGGTCGACCTCACGCCGCGGCACAACAAGAGTGTGGCCAGGCCGCAACGGAGCGATGGATAGAAAAGCGACGATTTCCGGATCCTGCCAGACGAAGTGTCCGGGCAGCTCGCCGACGATAATGCGTGAGAATACAGTGGTCATACGTGAAATTGTCCTCAGAGACGTCAGGCCGCGGACGGCGAATCGGGCAACGACGGCCAGAGATGCGCCCACGGCCGCGCCCGCTCCAACTGCGCGGCCAGTGCCAGCAGCTCCGGCTCCGAACCCGGGCGCCCGACGAACTGGATTCCGAGCGGCAGCCCACTCGACATCCGGTAGAGCGGCACCGACGACGCCGGGCGCCCGGTCACGTTCGCCAGCTGGGTGAAGGGCGCGGGCTCAAGATTCGCGACGGCCAGTTTCTCAACGAGGTTCATCCGCCTCAGCACACCGCCGATCCGGGCAGCCAGCAGCCCCCGTGCGGCAAGCCGGACCGGCAAGGCGAGATCGAACTCGCCGATCGGCCAAGCCGGCCGGGCCATGGTCGGGGTGAGCAGCATGTCGTAGCGCTCGTGGAACGCGGCCAGCGCCCGGGTGTGCTGCTGCCAGCGGGACTGCGTGGCCAGATACTCCGGCGCCGAAAGGCTCCGGCCGATCGCAGCCATCATCCGGGTCTCGATCTCGAAGTCGCCCTCGCCGCAGCCGGTGAACTCCCGCGCGGCCGTGACCTCGGCGGCGACCATCGCGAACCAGGCCGTGAGGAAGTCGGTGGCCAGGCGCTGCCCGTCGATGGCCGGGGCGGACTCCTCCACGACGTGTCCGAGTCCGGTGAGCAACTCCCCCGCATCCCGAACCAAGGCGGCGACCTGCGGATCAACCGGTCCGCCAAGCGGGGACTCCGTGCTCAGCCCGATCCGCAGCGGGCGTGGATCGTCGACGACGGCCTCGGCGTACGGACGCTCCGCCGGAGCCGCCCGGTACGGGTCCTCCGGTGCGGAGCCGGCCAGGACGTCGAGCATCGCGGCGGAGTCACGGACCGTGCGCGACAGCACGCCCTGCACCGCGGCGCCATGGAAGACCTCGTCGACCTCCGGCCCGGACGGGACGACGCCCCGCCCCGGCTTGAGCCCGAACAGCCCGCAGGCCGCAGCCGGAATCCGGATGGAGCCCCCGCCATCGTTCCCGCCCGCGACCGGGACGACTCCGGCCGCGACGGCCGCCGCGGACCCGCCGGAGCTGCCACCGGGCGTCCGCGACGGATCCCAGGGGTTGCGGGTCGGGCCCCCCGCGACCGGCTCGGTTATCGCGCGAGCACCGAACTCGGGGGTCGCGGTCCGGCCGAACACGACCAGACCGGCGTCGAGCCAACGCTGTACCACCGTGGACGTCTCCGGGCGCGGGAAGCGCGCCAGCGATCGATTCCCACTGCCCGTCGGAACCCCGGCGAGGTGCTGGCCCAAGTCTTTGATCAGGAACGGGACGCCGGCGAACGGGCCCGCCAGCGGACTGCGAGCGCGGGCACGGGCATCGTCGTCGAGTCGGTGGCGGATCGCGTTGATCGTCGGCTCGACGGCGTCGGCACGGGCAATCGCCGCCTCAAGCACTTCAACCGGGCTCACCGCCCCGGACTTCACCAGCTCGGCCAGCCCGACGGCATCGTGCTCCCGGTACTCATCCCAAGTGATACCCATACGAGTGCTCCCATCCGAGCGATAAGGGGCCCGGTCCGCGGCACGTCCAACGTCACGACGCCTCGGCCATTGGCGTCTCGGCCACGACCTCGCGCAGGTCTCGGCCGGCCGGTCACGACCGCGTCGGACACTGCGTAGCGATGTTGATCAGCCCCAATCTGAGTCAACACTGTGCCGCGACGGCACACTCAAGCTCATGGATAGCGGGATCACACCACGCCGAGTTCTGGGCGCAGCACCGGGCGCGGGCACGCGATGAAGCTCGGGCTGACCTGAGGCAGAAGGGGTGTCCGGCTACCGGGCAGGCGTAGGCCCGTCCGCCTTCTTGCTATGCCGGGTTGACGCCGTCAGTGGGCTGCGGCTGACGCGCGCCGTTTCGCGCGCTCTGGCCTTCCCGACCCCGACTTGGCGCCTGACCTTCACCGTCGTCCGCGACGTACTCGTGCAGGTCCTCGGACATCGGCGTCCGACGACCCGAACCCGCGCAACCTCGACGGCCGCGACCTCTACGGAAAGTCAGCGGCGAACTGAGCGAGACGGCTGGCGCGGGACAGGTCAACAGCTTCGGGGGCCTCTTCCTCTGCTCTGAGGAGCGTGGCGACCGCTTCGGTGCGCAGGCCGGCCTGCTTCTCGCTGATGGTCCGTGGTGAAGAGGTGGGCGCGGCGCTCGCGTGGGAGGCCGGCGAGGGCGGCACCGGGGATGCCCTCCGCGACTCATGTCGAAAGCGGACTGCCCTATCGGCGCAGCGTCAACTCGCCACGCTCGTAGATCCATCCCCACTGAGGAGGGTGCGCAGCCGGCGAGCTACGTCGGTGGTGCTGTGCCCGTCCCACACGGGCGCCGTCTCTACCTCGGGTACGTCACCGAACAACGACCAGCTATTGGCTCGGTAGTGATTGCTGACCTGCCCCGTGGGGAGCTGGGCCATGACTATGAACCAGCCGCCCCCGAAGCATGGTTCACCGTCGTGGTGCTTCCATGAGCGGACGACGGGGTACCCGGCGGCCAGCCACGCCCGGACTGCGTGTGCGTGGAAGAGCAACCTGAATTCGTACAGCTCGTCGAAGGTGTGGAACCCGTCGGAGATGCTGCCGGTGTCGGTCATTACTGGCTCCAGATTGTGTAGAGCCCGCGGCGCGGGCTTCGCCGCTAACACGCGGCGGGTCTTGCCCACCTTGCCGGGCACCTCGGCAGCCTGGCCGGGCTGAAATGGTCAGCCCGAAAACGTAACTCAGGCCAGACTTCGTTGCAA
Source organism: Streptomyces sp. NBC_00076 (assembly GCF_045041235.1). Taxonomy (NCBI): domain Bacteria; kingdom Bacillati; phylum Actinomycetota; class Actinomycetes; order Kitasatosporales; family Streptomycetaceae; genus Streptomyces; species Streptomyces sp. NBC_00076. The sequence goes on along the minus strand of NZ_CP108242.1, from coordinate 1,675,986 downwards.
GCGTTGTCTGCCGAGAGCCGCTCGAGTGAGGACCCGGGATAGCGGCGGCAGACTCAGGGACCGCTCGCAGATCGGCTTCTTGTGTACTGCACTCACAGCAGGGACGCCGACATCGTTGGCCCCGGCGCCGACAAAGCGTCCGCAGTGATGGCGGAGGGGCAGCCGCTCATCCGAGGGGCCAACAGTCCTCTGGCCCGCCTCAGGAGCCTGTTGGTTCGCGCGCCGCAATCCATGCTGCTGAGCAAGGACAACTGTGCCTGGGCCGAACATGTCGCGCTGGCCGTAGAATCGACCCTTTCCGGGTCGCAGGAACGTGTCGCCGCTGTCGGCGCAACGCAGGTCCCGATCCGCCGAGCCCGCGTGACGACGGCGAGGCTCGACAAGGCCGCCAACCGCAGCCCCGTCGATCGAGGTGGTGAACTGGCGCAAGACGTAAAGGATGTGTTGGTGATGAACAGCAGCAAGCCTCGTCGGCCGGACGTCACGACGGTCGAGATCATCGGTGGTCCAGAAGCGCTCGAGGTCGGCCTTGGCAGCTATGACGCCCGGTGGGCGGAGGTCTACCTGCATCACCGGCGTCGGATCCTTGACGCGTTGGCGGCAGTGGACGTCGATGTCGAGCACATTGGATCGACTTCGGTTCCAGGCCTTGCCGCCAAACCGATTGTTGACATCGTCGTCGCGGTGGCCGACATCACAGCAGAGGAGGACTACCTCGACGGGCTGTTGGCCGCGGGTTACGAACTGCGGGTTCGCGAGCCAGGACATCGGCTCGTGCGTACGCCGACTCGCGACGTTCACGTGCACGTATATGAACGAGGGGACGCAGCGGTGCACGAGTACCTTCTCTTCCGTGACCACTTGCGCACCAATGCAGACGATCGCGCCCTGTACGAGAGTGTCAAACGAGCTCTGCTCAGCCAGCAGTGGAACGACATGAACGACTACGCCGACGCCAAGAACGACGTCATCTTCGCGATCAAGACTCGAGCCAGGGCAACTCGCCAATGACGCGGGATGGTGTCACGGGTTTGTGATCTGTGAATCTGTTCGACTGGCGACGCCTACCGGTGGTTTGTCGACGGCGGGTTCGAGCGGGAGTAGGCCGTAAGTGGAGGCGTCAACTACGGTCTGGGGAGCCCGAGATGACGAAGCGGCTGCCGTGTCCGCCTGCACCGGGTCCGCTGGAAGCGTACGCCGTCCTTTTCGATGATCTCTTCGGGACGCTGGCGCAGCGGCGGGGCAGCAGAGCGTCCAGGAGTCGGCTGGATCGAGTCCCAGAATCGGAGCATTCCTCCGCAGGCGCGGATCGGGCCCAGTGGCGCCGCAATGCCGGGATGAACCTGGGCCTGTCCCAGAGAGGATCCCCGAGAGGACTGTGGTCAGTCCGCCGTCGGGGCCGCCTTCAGGGCTTCGGAGGTCAGTTCGCCGCGTGGGCCGACGGCGTCGGCCACGCTCAGGCAGGTGCTGTCGTGGAAGATACCGAGTTCGTAGTGCACGGAGTCGGCGTCGACGGAGCGGACCGTTAGCCCGATCTCGTAGTCGCCCGGGTAGGTCACCTCACCGAGATACTGGATCTGGTATGACGAAGGGGGCAGATCTGGCACCGAGCCCGCGCCACTTGTCCCAATCGAGTGCGAGGTGAAGGTGGCGACGGCCTCGTCGTACCAAGTGGTCAATGCGATGAAGTTGACGTGCTGGTTGGAGTCGACGTCACCGATCCGGGAACGCAGCGTGGCCCAATGCGAGTAGTGGGCACGTTGCAGGCGTTCAGGGCGTGGACGGGCAGCTGCCGACGTAGCTGTCTCCGGTAGCTGCATCTCGTCGAGATCGGCGATCAGCTCGTCCGGAAGCTGGAGGGGCCCCGAGTTGTCGGCCAGCACGACGGTGGCGTCGCCACTGCCCACATGCTTGTCGTCGACCATGATCGCCTGTTCGAAGGTGAATGAGGAGTGCCCGATCCGGCGAACGCCGGTGTGCACTTGCACGTGGGTACCGGTCGGGCCGGCCGGAGCAAGCCGGTTGACCCGTTGGCCGACGAGCAAGATCTGGTACGTCCCGAAACCACCCTTACCAATGAGGCGTTCGAAGCGGTGCAGCCGCAGCCGGATCCGGGCGTCTTCCAGCCAGCGCGCCATGCCGATTGTGCTTGCCGAGCCGTTCCGACCAAGATCGGCCTGTCGCACCCGGACATCGATCTGGATACCGAGCCTCTGACTGTCAGCGGTGTTCATGCATGATCACCTTAGAGCAGCGTCAACTGCGCTTCCAGGTCGGACAGGACGTACCACACGACCAGGTCCAGTTGCTCCAAGCCGCACCGCGACTGTGCGCAGCGCCGACGATCTTGCCTTTTCGGTAGTGGCAGCGGCGGGCTGCGGCTTGGTGTCGTCTGCGCCAGAGGGACCAGTTCAGGGCGTGTGTAACGGGTCCGAGGCGGGGCAGCAGAGCGTCCAGGAGTCGGCGGACTTCTGCCGGGGTGAAGTGAATGGTGCTGATGGGGTCGTTTCTGCGGCTCCCCTTTCAGTGGTCGGGGCTGCGACAGCGGCCAGGAACGTGTGGGCGAGCACGGCCAGGGTGATGTGCCGGTACCAGCCCGGGTAGCGGCGGATTTCGTACTCGTCGAGGCCGTATTCGTCCTTCGCTGCCTGGAAGGCTTCCTCGAGCGCCCAGCGCACCCCGGCGATCCTGACCAGTTCGGGGATAAGGGTGCTGTTCGGTGGGACGGTCCCGTCAAAGACATCGATCACCGGCAGACGGGCTGCTGCCCAGTCGTCGGTACGCGGGCCTTTTGGCACCGTCGCCGCAGGAACGTCGTTCCCCTGCCTTGTCGGGAGCGCCGGCGATGGCCTGGCCGATACGGCCGAAGGGAACGTGCAGTTGCTGGGACTTCAACACGGCCAGGACGTAGCCGACACCGGCTTCCTCCAGGGTGCGGCGCATGGGCCATTCCTGTCCGTAGGCGCAGTCGCCTGTCGCCCGGGCGACGGGGAGTGGCGAAGCAAGAGACCGCAGGATCATCGCGCGGGCCATTTCTCCCGTGGTCGCGAAGCCACGACTGTCAGGGACTTTCGCCGCCCGGTACCGGTCCGCCTCCGCAGTCCAGGACCTGGGCAGGTAAAGCTTCCGGTCCACCAGAGCCCTTTCTCCTGAGGAGGCATACGCGACGAAGACCCCGATCTGGTAGGACACCGGCTCGCGGTATTGATCGTGAGCCGCGACGGGGCCGGTCTCACCCGGAGAGGGTGTGCGGGTCAGCTTCGACGCCGTCGAGGGCTCGCGTGAGCGGAGCGGCATCGGGGGTTCGAGCCATCGGACCACTCCTCCCTGATTCAGGCGATGCCGACATCGCCTGGTCTGCCCACGTGTGAAAAGCACGGCGAAATCCGGCTCTCCCACACAGAGATCACCGAGCTGATCGCCCCGCGCACCGACGCCCTGACAGGAGGGCTTCGGACAGCGAGCGGCGGAGTGTGGCTGCACCGTGGGCAGGCCCATCAGCCACGGCTCGAACGCCACGCATCCGACCACGAGCTGGTCGGCGCGCCGCGCGGGGGCCGGTCCACCTGAGGTTTGGTTCGGCGGCATCGCGCTGTTCGATCCGTTCACCACCGCGCGATGCGGGACACCTCCCGAGGGTCCGATCAGCATCAACGCCGTGATCGCCGCACCGTCGTACGGACCCTGATCGCCACGTGATGACGGGCGACTCGCTGAGCGGGGGTTTCGCCGAGGCGTGACCCAGGTCACGTCGCGCGAGGTGGCTTCGTTCGCCACTTGATGTCAAGGTGTCACTTAGTGACGCAGAATTTGCCCCCAAGACGAACCCGGAAGAGCTGATCACCATGCAGACCACCAGTCCCCAGGAGGCGGCGATCGACATGCAGGCGGCAGACCAACGGACGAAGAAGTCGGCGCTCGAACAGGCGGGCGGCACCAAGGGGGTCATCTACTCGGCGCTGCCCGCCGTGGTGTTCGTCGTCGCCAACAACGCCAGGGGACTCAAGGTGGGCGTCCTCGCCGCCCTGCTCGTCGCCTTGGGCATCGCGGTGCAGCGGCTGATGCGCAAGGAGTCGATCCAGCCCGCGCTCGGCGGCATGTTCGGCGTGGCGATCGCCGCCGGCATCTCCTGGTACACGGGATCCGCCAAGGACTTCTTCCTCATCGGCATCTGGCTGAGCCTGGTCGGCGCCGTCGCCTTCGTCCTCTCCGTGGTGCTGCGGTGGCCCCTGGCCGGCCTGATCTGGAACTCGACGACCGGCAAGGGAACCGTCTGGCGGGTCGACAAGCGTTCGCGGTTCTACTACGACATCGCCACCCTGGTGCTGGCCGCCATCTTCGGCGCCCGGTTCGCCGTCCAGCAGTACCTCTACCAGGCCGACGAGGTCGGCTCCCTGGGCTTCGCCAAGATCGCCATGGGCTACCCGCTCCTCGCCGTCGGCTTCCTGGTCGTCGCCTGGGCCGCCCGGGCTTCCGACAAGCGACTGAAGGCCGTAGGGCTGCTGCCCGCCAAGCGCAGCTGACCGACGCCCTCCCCGCTCCCCGTCCGTGCCGGACGGGCCCCACGGCCCGTCCGGCACACGCGTCCGCATCGCGGAGCGACCACGGCCGATTTGGGCGTCGTCTCTTGTGGGGTTGCCGACCTCCGCACCGCCGCTGCGAGCACACGGCCGGGCACTTCCAGGCCCTTCGCCGGCATAGCCGCAGCTGAACGACGTCTTTGTCCCACGGCCGAATGACGAGGTGACCCCATGCAGGTGAGCAATCGCGTCGGACCTGGGATGAGCGAGCAGCGGGGCTGCCGGATCCGGTTGGAGATCTCTCGGGAGGCGTCGCGTCTCTTCTGGGAGCAGGGCGTTGCCGCGACCAGCGGTGACCAGATCGGCGAAGCAGTGGGCCTGTCGACGCGTACCATCTGGCGGCACTTCCGGAGCAAGGAGAGCTGCGCCGAACCGATCATCTTGCATGGCGTCGCGTGGGAGATGGCCGCCCTGCGCCGCTGGAAACCCGAACTCTCCCTCGATGACCATCTCGCCGATGAGATGAGCAGGCATGGCCGCGACGCCGACAGGGCGGAGCGCGCCGACGACGTGCTCGCGATGAAGATGATCGCGCTCAGCAGCAGGGAGCCCGCGCTCCGCACGGTCTGGCTGATGGCCTGTGACCAGGTAGAACGTGAGTTGGCGGGGAGCATCGCCGACCGACTTGACCTGCCGGCCGACGACATCAGGGTGCAGGTGCACGCGGCGGCCGCCTCGGGCGCCCTACGAGTCGTCAACGAGGAGATCGGCGACGCCCTGCTCGGCGGTGCCGACGTGCGCCAGTTCGCACATGCGCACCAGCTCCTGGCCCAGGCGATCCGCAGTGCCACGGGAGGCGCCGTGGGGGACGCGGCTACGACCTGAGATCCGTACGCGACGACCCTGTCAGGTCGCACAAACACCGGCATTGAGTGTCCCGTTCGGCATGCGCCTGAGCGGGCTGCCCGCCTGTTCGCCGTGTGTGACACAGGCCGGGTGGCAGGTCGATCCACCGGCGCCGGATCGGATACCGCCCGTTCCCGATCCCTCGAAGCATTCCCGTCAGGTGGCGCTCGGTACCCAGTGTGTACGCCACCTGCTGTCCTTGATTGGAAGACTCAGTGACTACCGACCATTCCCCTGCGACGAAGCCGGAAGCGGTGACGATGCCGCCCCGGCAGGTGCTTCAGACGGTTTCCGGGCTGGTGGCCGGTTTGTTCGTCGCCATCCTCGCCGGAACCGTGGTGGCCAACGCGCTGCCCCGGATCACCGCCGAGTTGGGGGCGAGCCAATCCTCGTACACCTGGGTGATCATCGCGGAGCTGCTGGCCATGACGGCCACCGTTCCGTTGTGGGGCAAGCTGTCCGACCTCTACAGCAAAAAGCTGCTCCTCCAGATGGCGCTGGGCCTGTTCGTGGTCGGCTCGCTCGTGGCCGGGTTCTCCCAGGGTGTCGGCACGTTGATCTTCAGCCGGGTGGTGCAGGGCGTGGGGGCAGGCGGACTCACGGCACTGACGCAGGTCGTGATGGCGGCCGTCATCCCCCCGCGGAAGCTGGGCAGGTACTCCGGCGTCTTCGGCGCCGTCTTCTCCGGCGCCACCGTGGCCGGCCCGCTGATCGGCGGCCTCCTGGTGGACACCTCCCGGCTCGGCTGGCGGTGGTGCTTCTTCATCGGTGTGCCCTTCGCACTCCTTGCCATCGCGCTGCTGCAGCGCACACTGCACCTTCCGCACGTCCGCCGCGACGTGAAGATCGACTGGCTCGGTGCCTTCCTGATCGTCGCCGGTGTCAGCTCGCTGCTCATCTGGGTCTCGATGGCGGGCAGCACGTTCGACTGGTTCTCCTGGCAGACGGCCGCCCTGGTCGGTGGCGGAACGCTGCTGCTGGCGGCGGCCGTCCGGGTCGAGTCCCGGGCCGCCGAGCCGATCATCCCGCTGAGCATCTTCCGTAACCGCACCGTGGCACTGACCAGCCTGGCCTCCCTACTGGTCGGAGTCGGCCTCTTCGGCGGCACCGTCTTCCTCTCGCAGTTCTTCCAGGTGGCCATGGGCAAGTCGCCCACGACCGCCGGTCTGATGAGTCTGCCGCTGATCCTGGGATCGCTCGCCGCCTCCACGTTCGCCGGACACCGGATCAGCGCGACCGGCAGGTGGAAGCGGTACCTCGTGGCAGGCACCGTCCTCATGACCGCCGGCCTCGCCCTGCTGGCCACCATCGGATCCCACACGCCCTTCGTTCTGCTGAGCGTCTACATGGCCGTCCTGGGGACCGGCGTCGGCATGCTGACGCAGAACCTGGTCCTCGCCGCGCAGAACGACGTGCCCGCCGACACTCTGGGCAGCGCGACCTCCGTCCTCTCCTTCTCGCGCAGCATGGGCGGGACCGTGGGCACCAGCGTCCTCGGGGCGGTCCTCGCCCACCGCGTCGCCACCGAACTGGCCGCCGGCCGCACATCGGGAGGTGACACGCCGGGAGGCGGAGCCGGGCACGGTGTCCCCGACCCGACGACCCTGCCCGCGCCCTTGCGCGCGCTCGTGGAGAACGCCTACGGCATCGCCACCGCAGAACTCTTCTTCTGGGCCACCCCGTTCGCCCTGCTGGCACTGATCGCCGTCCTGTTCATCGAAGAGAAGCCACTCAAGACGACCACCAGCACGGAGCGACTCGCCGAGGAGAGCGCCATCGCCGCCGGCGGCCGCGCCCTCCTGACCCCCACCGACACACCCCGTGCCGACCTCGCCGAGGCGTCGACCAGAGGCAGTGGAGGGTGCCCAGACGCCACCCGACTGCTTGGTCGGCGACCGCCGCGACGCGTGTCGGGTCGCCCGTGATCGCGACGAGGTCGACCAGCGAGCCGGAGCCGCAGTGTCGAGTGTCAGGTCGACGCAGTGCGGAGCGAGAGCGGTGAGGCGCTGTGCGAGGCCGGGGCCGTAGGTGGTGGGAACGGCGTCGAGAGAGGTGGGGAGTGGTTGCGTTCACTGGCTGTCCCGATCACGGTGGCACCTTGTGCTGCAGCGATCTCGACTGCCGCGCTCCCCACGCCTCCCGCGACGCACGAGGATGCCGTGGCCGGCGCCACGGTGACGGCGTGCAGCCGCTCAAGTTCTGCAGCGAGCCGGGCAGGCCCGTACTTGGTCTGCCGCCGCAGCGCTTCCACCAGGTCGGCGATGCCCTCGCTGGTGCGCGTAGGGCTGGCAGACGGTCGGGAGGAGGGGCCGAGCAGGCCGCCCTCGCCGTGTGTCCGCCATCGGGCATACCACTTCGCCAGGCAGCGACGCGAGATCCCGGCTTCCGCCGCGATGTGCGCGATGGGGCGTCCAGCGTCGACGCGTAGGCACAACCGGAGCCGCCCTTCCGGGGTGAGGGGCGCGTTCGCGTGCACAGTCATGACCCACCGCGCGCCGCAGCTCGTGCTGCGGCACGCGGGCCTCAGTTCGTAGCGAGCAGGATCATCGAGCAGCCCCGGAGTGGGACGGGCACGACGCGATCGGGCATCCAGACCTTGGACGTGCCCGCCTGGGATCAGGCCCCGGACAGCGCCTCCGTCGGGGGCAGCCGGGACGCCCGTACGGCGGGGTACAGGCCGGCCAGGGCCCCGATGGCGAGGGTGGCGAGCAGGCCGCCCGCCATCGCCCAGGCCGGGACGACTGCCGGCCAGCCCTGCGCGACGGCGTACGCGGTGGTGACGCCCACCCCGATGACGACTCCGGCGATCCCGCCGAGTCCTGCCAACAGCTGGGATTCCGCGAGGAATTGGGTGCGGATGTCGCCTCGCCGTGCGCCGAGGGCGCGGCGCAGGCCGATCTCCGCGCGGCGTTCCAGGACGGAGATGACCATGGTGTTGGCCACGCCGACCCCGCCGACAAGGAGCGCGACGCCGCCGAGGCCGAGCATCAGGCCCGTGAAGGCTTTGTCGGTGGCGCCCTTGGCGGCGAGGGCGTCCGAGGGGCGGCTGACGGTCACTTCGGTGGGAGCCTCGGGGTTGACGGTGGCGGCGAGGACGTCGCGTACGGACGTGACCGCGCTGTCCGCGGTGCGGACGTAGATTGTCGTGGGGTGTCCGTCGAAGTCCAGGTACCGCTTGGCGGCGTCCCAGCCGACGAGCGCGCTGTCGTTCAGCTCGGGTGCCAGGAGCGCCTCGTCGAGGATGCCGACCACGCTGAACCACTGACCGCCGAGCCAGACCCGGGTGTCCGGGCCGACTTCCCCGATACCCAGGCGGTCGGCGGCGCCGCTGCCGAGTACGACGGCCGGGTACTTGGCGGTGGCGGCGTTGAGCCAGTCGCCGCGGGCGAGAGAGCCGCCGACGGTGTCCAGGAGGTCGAGGCGGGCGGCCTTGACGTTGATGCTGCCGGTCTCGGCGGCCGGGATGCGGTCGTTGCGATAGACGTACGCCGTCACCTTGCCGGTGCCGGTTGCGGACTCGACCGGGGCGATCCGGCCCGCCATGTCGATGGAACGCTCGGGGAGTTTGGCCTCGCCGCCGGTGAAGGTCCGGCCGGGGGACGCGGTGAGGAGGTTGGTGCCCAGGCGGTCGAGAGTGCGCTGCAGTTCGGCGTGGCTGGAGGTGGAGATGCCCACCACGCCGATCATCGCCGCGATGCCGATGGCGATGCCGAGCGCGGAGAGGAAGACCCGCAGCGGGCGGGCGCGCAGCCCGGAGGCGCCGACGCGTACGACGTCGCGGGTGCTCATGCGGGAGACCTTCAGCACGCGGACACCGCCTGAACGTCGCCCTGGGCGTTCTGGGCGGAGTCGTGCACGATGCGCCCGTCGCGGACGTGGACCTGGCGGGGCAGCGAGGCCGCGATCTCCCGGTCATGGGTGATGATCACGACGGTGGTGCCGTCGGCGTTCAGGGCGCGCAGCAGGTTCATCACGGTGGTGCCGGAGTGGGAGTCCAGGGCGCCGGTCGGCTCGTCCGCGAGGAGCAGGCTCGGCCCGCCGACCAGGGCGCGGGCGATCGCGACGCGCTGCTTCTCCCCGCCGGACAGCTCGTGCGGCCGGTGGTACACCCGGTGGTCCAGGCCGACCCGCTCCAGGGCGGTGCGGGCCGCGCGGCGGCGTTCCGCGAGCGGGATGCCCGCGTACAGCAGGCCCTCGGCGACGTTGTCGAGGGCCCGTACGCCCGCGGTGAGGTGGAAGTGCTGGAAGACGAAGCCGATGCTGAGCGCGCGCAGCGCGGACAGCTCCCGGTCGCCCAGGCCGGCGATGTCGTGGCCGTCGACGGTGACGGTGCCGCTGCTGGGCCGGTCCAGGCTGCCGATCATGTTGAGCAGGGTCGACTTGCCCGACCCGGAGGGCCCGACGACGGCGACCAGCTCGCCGCGGCGGATGACGAGCGAGACGCCGTCGAGGGCGGTGACGCCGCCGGCGTACGAGCGGGTGATGTGGTCGAGGCGTACGACGTTGTGGTTCATCGCGGCACCCCGACCTTGTCGCCCGCCTTCAGGCCGGCGCCGGTGATCTCGACCCGGCCGTTCGCGAACATGCCGGTCTCCACCGCGACCGTGCTGCTGACGGAGCCCTTGACGACCTGGACGCCGTAGCCGCCCTCCGACAGCGCGAGGAGCGCGGAGATGGGCACGGCCAGCACGTTCTTCTTCTCCGCGGAGGTGATCTCCACATCGACGGGCGCGCCGTCGTAGCTGCCGAGCGTGCCCCTGTCCTTCTTGTCGATCCGGACGGTGACCTTGATGACGGTCTTGCCGTCGCCCTCTCCCGGAGCGCCGTCCCCGCCTTCGGTGCTGGCGACCTTGCCGACGGAGGTGATGGTCCCGGCCGCGTGTGCACCGTCGGGCAGGACGACGGTGACCTTGTCGCCACGGAGGACGAGTTTCTGCTTCTTCGCGTCGAGGTCGATGGCGACAAGCCGGCTGGTGCCGGTGTACGTCAGCACGGGTGAGCCGGGCTGGAGTTTCTGGCCCTTCTTCGCCTCCTGGCCGGTGACGCGTATCTCACCGTCGGCAACGACCAGGTCCGCGGGCTTGACCGTGCCCGTCTGTGGCACTCCGAGGTGCTTCTGCCAGCGCTTGACGGCCGCCGCGGTCTTGTCGGAGTACTCCTCGTCGGCGGTGAAGCCGGTGTAGCCGAGGGCGGCCAGGGCCCGTTCCACCTCGGCGACGTCGGGGCCTTTCGTGCCGGCGCGCAGTTCGCGGTAGAGAGGTGTGGCGCCGTGGATGAGGGGGATGGGCCGCTCGTCGGCCTTGAGCGCGTTCTGGCCCTGCTTGATGGTGGCACCGAGCTTCGGCAGCCAGGTCACGGTGCCCGACGCGCCGCTGGTCAGGGGCTGCTTGTCGCCGTAGCCGAGGCTGCCGGTGACGGTGTCCTGCTGGGCGAGGTCGGAGCGGGTCACCAGTGCGGTCGCCGGCGGCAGACTGCTGCCCTTTTCGGACTTCTCGCCGTTGCCGCCGCCGAAGCCGTACGCCGCCACACCGGCCCCGCTGAGGACGACCGCGAGGGCGATCAGCGCGGCGGTGGTACGGGCGCGGCGGCGACGCGGTGGGGCGTACCGCGGGCCGTCTGGTGACCTGCCCGCCGAGGCCCCTGACGGATCCTTTGCCGGGTCTGTCTGAGGGGGAAACCGGTGCATCCGGGTCGTCTCGTCGTCGGTGGATTCGGGTGTGTGTGTCATGTCGGTCTCGCCCGTCACCGCTGGGCCGCGGGGTTGACGTCCTTGCACTTCTCGGCGGCCGCCTGCAGCTTGTCCATGTTCGCGTCCTGGTCGAGCGGCATGCCGCCTGTCTCCGGGTCGGGATCCGGGGCGTCATAGCCGTTGGCCCGCAGGCACTTGACGTATTCGCGCGCCTGCTCAAGCTGCTTTGCGTCAGGTTTCGGTGCCTGCTGCATGTCCTGCGCGGTGGGCGCGAACTCCTTGCACGCCGCGAGCGCGGCCTGCACCTCCTCCGGCGACGCCGTCTGCGTGGGCGCGTCCTCGCCGGCCTTCCCGCTCCCCGGCGCCACGCCCCGCTCGGCCAGGCAAGCGTTGTACTTCTTGCTCTTCTCCGCGGGCGTGAGCTGCTGCCCGCCTCCCTTCTTGTCGCCGCCGGCCGACGCGACGTCGTCGTTCCCGCCGGTGCCGCCCCCGCAGGCGGCCAGGCTCAGGCTCAGCAGCGGTATGGCTGCCAGCAGCCCCCAGTTGGTGCGCGAAATGGTACGCATGCGCTCGGCAGTCCCTTCTGTGCCGGGTCTCTCCCGGCGTCGGGGACCAGTAGAGGCGGGGCCCGGTATCCCCTCCGTAACCGCAGGCGGTTACGTCCTGGTTATCCCGGCCTCTGGCACTCTGGGGATCATGAGAGTGCTGATCGCCGAGGACGAGCGGATGCTGGCCGACGCCGTCGCCGAGGGGCTGCGTGAGGAGGCGTTCGCCGTCGACGTCGTGCACGACGGGGATTCCGCTCTGGAACGCCTTGCCGTGAACGACTACGACGTGCTCCTCCTGGACCGCGATCTGCCCGTCGTACACGGCGACGAGGTGTGCCGGGCCGTCGTCGAATCCGGCGACCGCACCCGCGTCCTCATGGTCACCGCCGCCTCCGATGTGCCCTCCCGCATCGAGGGCCTCGCCATCGGAGCCGACGACTACCTCACCAAACCCTTCGCCTTCGAGGAACTCGTCGCCCGCGTCCACGCCCTGGCCCGCCGCGCCCAGCCCGCGGGCCCGCCCACCTACGAACGGGCCGGCCTGCGGATGGAGACGGCCCGTCGCGAGGTCTACCGCGACGGCCACTACGTATCCCTCGCACGCAAGGAGTTCGCCGTCCTGCTGGAACTACTGCGGGCGGACGGCGCGGTCGTCTCGGCCGAGGAACTCCTGGAGCGGGCCTGGGACGAGCACATCGATCCGTTCACCAACGTCGTCCGCGTGACCGTGATGAAACTGCGCAAGAAACTCGGGCCGCCGCAGGTCATCCAGACCGTCCCGGGCTCGGGGTACCAGATCCCATGAGGCTCACCTCGCGGCTGCCGCGTCTCCCCATCCGCGTCCGGCTCACGCTCCTGTACGGCGCCCTGTTCATGGCCTGCGGCGTGATCCTGCTCGGCGTGACCTATCTGCTGCTCGACGCGGGACTGACCGACCGGTTCGACGGCGTGGCCCTGCAGATCACCAAGGAGGGCGGGATCGCCCCGGTACCCGAAGCGTCCACCCACAACCTCCCGTCGGAGCCCGCCGCCGGACTGGCCGGCAGTCCCGATCTACGCGAACTGCAGGACCGCTACCGGGCCGCGACCCTGCAGTCCCTGCTCCGCCAAGGCGCCCTCGCCCTGGGCGTGCTCACCGTCGTGGCCACGCTGTTCGGCTACCTGATGGCCGGCCGCGTGCTGCGTCCCCTCAACCGCATCTCCCAGACCGCGCGCCGCATCACCTCCCGCGGCGACCTCAGTGAGCGGCTGGCCTTCACCGGCCCCCGCGACGAGGTCACCGAGCTCGCCGACACCTTCGACTCGATGATGGGGCGCCTGGAGAAGTCCTTCCAGGACCAGCAGCGCTTCATCGCGGACGCCTCCCACGAACTGCGCACGCCCCTCGCCATCAACCGGACCCTCGTCGAGGTGGCCCTGCGCCGCAAGACCGCAACCGAAGACACCAAACGCCTCGGCACCTCACTGCTCGCCGTCAACGAACGCAACGAAAGACTGATCAACGGCCTCCTCGCGCTGGCCAAGGGCGAGACAGAGGTCGCCAACCGGACACCCGTCGACCTCACCGAACTCGCCCGTCATACCGCCGAGTTGCACCAGCCACAGGCAGCCGAAGCAGGTATCGGCCTCCGGCTCGACACCAGGCCCGCCACCACCTCGGGCAACGCCGTGATGCTGGAGCGCATCATCCACAACCTGCTTGAGAACGCCATCCGCTACAACGAACCGAACGGCTGGGTCCGCCTCACCACCCGCACCTCCCCGCACGGCGCCGCAACCCTCACGGTCGAGAACACCGGTCCCGTGGTCGCCTGCCAGGACATCGAGGCGCTGTTCCAGCCTTTCCGCCGCCTGGGAGCGGACCGCACCGACTCCGAGCGGGGCTCGGGCCTCGGCCTGGCGATCGTACGAGCCATCGCGCGCTCCCACGACGGCGATGTGACCGCGGCCCCCCGGGAACGCGGCGGGCTCATGGTCACCACCACCCTCCCAGGGTGAGAGGCCCCTGCGTGAAGGGCTCTTCCTCCGGGGCCTCGGGCGCACCCCCGACGAGCTCAAGTGCTTTGCGCTGCGCCGGAGTCGGAGGCGAAGCCCTTGTCCGCGATGATCAGCGGTCCGGGCCGGTCGGCGACCAGGTCTTCATCGACGTCGAGCGTGGCCTGGAGCACTTCGCGTTCGTCGAGTTTCGGGTTCGCCAACGCCCACAGGATCGGCATCCCGGTCGGCGTGCGTCCGGCGCGCAAGACCGGAGGAGCTGCGAGGAGACGGCGGTTCAAGGAGTGGACGGGGGCTCGGCGACGATGGCCGTCGAGCCCCTGTCGGTCTCAGTGGAAGACCCGCTCCACGAACGCGTCGAGGTTGTCGCGCAGGCGCTCGATCTGCTGCTCGACAGTGAGGGACTCCTCCATGCGCCCGCCCGGTGCCGCCTTCTTCCTGCCCCGTACGTACAACGAGCAGTCCAGGTCGGCGCAGATGTAGAGGCCCACCGAGTTGCCTGCGCGGCCGGCCGGGCCTGCCTTGGGGGCGGTCATGAGGGAGACGCCGCTGCCGGGATGGGTGGTCAGGCACAGCGAGCACAGGCTGCGGCGCAGGAAGCCGCGGTTGTTGGAAGGGGAGCGCAGGGACAGGCCGACGAGTTCATCGGCGCGTTCGACGACGAGATACCTGCGATCGGGCGCGGACAGATCGAACCAGCCCAGGAAGTCCAGGTCGTCCCAGTGGTCGAGGTCCGCCAGGTTCTTGGGCAGGGGGAGGCGTTTGGCCTCGCCCTTCGAGCAGTTGACGAACGAGGTGCGGATGTCGTGCTCGGTCAGGGGTTTCATGGAGGATCCTTCGAGGGGTGAGGTGGACGGTGGCGGGACACGACCCCGGCTCGCTAGGCCGGTGCGTCGTTTCCGGCGTGCTTCGGCGTCTTGTGCCGTACGGTGAGGCCCGCTACCAGGGCGGCGAGCAGCAGGACGCCCGCCGAGCACCGGTAGGCGACGGAGAAGCCGTGCACCATGCCTTCGTTGAGGGTCGCGCCGCCGTGGGCCGGATGGTGCACGTGGGAGTGGACGTAGCGGCTGGTGGCGCCGGTGGCGATGGTGTTGAGCAGTACGGTGCCCAGCGAAGCGCCCATCTGCTGAACGGTGTTGAGGACTGCCGAGGCCACACCGGCGTCCTGCGCGGGCACGCCGGCGGTGGCCGTCGCGTAGACCGGCATGAAGGTCAGGCCCATGCCCAGACCGAGCAGCAGCAGGGCGGGCAGCACGTGCGAGAGGTACTGCGCATGCACGGTCAGGCTGCTGAGCAGCACCATGCCGGCGGCGGCCAGCACCATGCCGGACGACATCAAGGTGCGCGGCGCCGTGCGTGGCAGCAGGCGGGCCGCGATCTGGGTCGCGCCGATGACGATGCCGGCCGAAATCGGCACGAAGGCCAGGCCCGTCCGCACCGGCGGGTAGCCGAGGACGACCTGCAGGTAGTACGTCAGGAACAGGAAGACGCCGAACATGCCGATGGTGGCCAAGCCCATCGTCGCGAGCGATCCGGCCCGGACACGGTCCTTGACGATGCGCAGCGGCAGCAGCGGGCTCGCCGCGCGGCTCTGCCACCACACGAAGGCGGCGAGCAGGATCACGCCGGCCGCGAGCAGCGTGAGTACCGACGGGCTGGTCCAGCCGCGGGGTTCGGCCTCGCTGAAGCCGTACACGAGGGCGACGAGCCCGCCGCAGCCCAGCAGCGCGCCCGGCACGTCCAGGTGCCCGCCCCGGCGGCCGGAGCGGTCGCGCAGGAAGGCCGGTGCGCCGAGCAGGGCGGCCAGCGCGATGGGCACGTTGACGTACAGGGACCAGCGCCAGTTCAGGTACTCGGTCAGCAGACCGCCCACGATCAGCCCGACCGCGCTGCCGCCGCCGGCCAGCGCACCGTAGACCCCGAACGCCCTGGCCCGCTCCTTGGGGTCGGTGAACGTCGTCGTCAGAAGGGACAGGGCCGAGGGCGCCAGGACCGCCGCGAACGCACCTTGCAGGGCCCGCGCCGCGAACAGCATCCCGGGACCGGCCGCCGCGCCGCCCAGCGCGGAGGCCGCGGCGAACCCGGCCAGGCCGATGACGAAGGTGCGCTTGCGGCCCACCAGATCGGCGATCCGGCCGCCGAGCAGCAGCAGCCCGCCGAAGGCCAGCGTGTAGGCGGTGATCACCCACTGCCGGTCGGCGTCCGACATGCCGAGAGCGTGCTGGGCGGAGGGCAGCGCGATGTTCACGATGGT
Source organism: Streptomyces sp. NBC_00076 (assembly GCF_045041235.1). Lineage (NCBI taxonomy): Bacteria > Bacillati > Actinomycetota > Actinomycetes > Kitasatosporales > Streptomycetaceae > Streptomyces > Streptomyces sp. NBC_00076. The sequence goes on along the minus strand of NZ_CP108242.1, from coordinate 1,660,074 downwards.
GCCGTCAAGGATCACCATCAGCTGGGCGAGGGCGATGACGGCCAGCGCCCACCAGCGCTTCGGATCCGGTGCCGGTTCCGGATCCGGTGCGGGAGTCGCGGCGGGAACCTCGCGGTCCGGGGAACGGTCGGTGGCCGTGGAAGGGGTGGAAGGGGTGGATTCCCCTCCGGGACGTTTCTTGCTCATGGCGATCACGCACGTTTCGTGTCGAAGTGCTGTCGAGACAGCCGGCCAGGGACGGTCGCAGTGGTGACGACGGGCCGGTGTACGCAGCACGGGGACACGGCATGGCGGTGGGGCAGCGGGAACCGCGGACAGCACCCGGGGCCTGCCTCACCAGCTGCGTGTCACTCACGCCGGCGCTCTTGCTGGTCGTGAGGCGGAGAGTGCCTAGATCACGGTGACCAGCAAAAGAAGGGCCCGTCTTCGGGCACGCGCCCCCGCAGGCCGCGCGGCGACGAACCACGCAGGCCAGGACATCTCGTGACGCGGCATCTCAGGAAGATGCCGAAGACAAGAAACAAGAAGGGGGAAGAGTTACCGCGCGCCGCAGAGGAGGGAGGACACACGGCCGGAGGCAACTATGGCCGCAACGCATCCGGCACGGTCCATGTCTCTCGCCTCCTTCCGGGCAGGGCACGCGGTGCGTGTCGACGCCGAGCGCGCCGAGCGGGGCGGCAGAGAACCTGCCGCGCGAAATCCCGGACAGGTTATCCCATCGACGCCACCGCGCGACCGGAATTGCCGACCGCCCGCGCGCACACGCGCCAAGCATGGGTGATTGCTTGGGGGTGGAAGTCCCTGGGGGAAGAGGTGGTGCAGCCCCGACACGTATGCGGCCTGGCCGCCGCGGGGCTTGATGTCCAGCACGACCCAGGTGCCGAGTAGTCCTGCTGCTCTCGCTCGACCAGAGCGCGGCGTTCCTCTGGGTCGACGTCGTCAGACAGGACGTCGACGACCTCGACGTCAGTTTCCGTGGGCTCGGGAGCGATCCTGTGGGCGCCGGCGAACCCGAAACTCGACGAACGCGAAGTGCTCCAGGCCATGCTCGTCGTCGATGAAGACCTGATCGCCGACCGGCCTGGACCGCTGATCATCGCGGACGAGGGCTTCGCCTCCAAGGAGTTCGAGAACGACCTGGTCATGCGTGGGGCCGAACTGCCGCGGCCCTCGTTCAAGGGGAGAAGAAGCGCAAGGGCGAGGGCCTGCTCAAGGCGGTGCGGCAGCTGATCGAGTCCGTGAACGACACCCTCAAGGGGCAGTTGGACTGGAACAGCACGGCGGACGGACCTTCGAGGGTGCCGCCGTCCGTGTCGCCCGGCGCATCCTCGCCATGCCCGCCGCTATCTGGCGCAACCACAAGACCGGCGCCCCGAGCACGCGGTCGCTCGTCGCATTCGATCACTCAATGCATCGGACTTATTCGTCCAGTTCCACGAGTTGAGCGCCGGGCACTCCGTGTGCCGCTTCTCCTGGTCGGCCTGGCCCGGCCGCGCTTGTCGCCATCCGGCGCCTGCCGGAGGTACGAAGATGTTTGTACGCGTCGAACGACTTGCCGTTCATGTCCACTGCGCCTGTGGGACCACGACTGCTTCGCGCTCCAGTTGATCGCGGCCTTCACATCGGCCTGCTCGCCGGGTTCGCCGAAGTCGGGACAGCCGGTGGAACGGCTGAACCCGCGCGTATGAACCATCACGAAGGCGTAGCCCTGCCCTTGTCGAACAGGTCGGTGCCCCTCATGAAGTTCTGGAAGCGCTTGGACGGACCGGTGCGCTCCCAGCCTTCGGGCCCGAGCTCCCCGGAGTACCCCAGTACGAGAGTGCGAGCTCGTCGACAGGCTGACCGACTCTTTCTTGCCGTTGGGCAGCTCCACCGGAAGCAGGATGTCGGGGACCCCGCGCCCGACGCGGTTGCGACCGTGCTGGCCAGCGGGCGAACGGGCCCCACCCAGAGCCTGCGGCCCGAACGGCAGGAGACGGACAGGGCTGTTGGTGAGACAACGGGGAGCGGCCACCCTGCGCAGCGCGCCAGGGTGGCCGCCTCTTCTGTGCCTTGCGAAGCGGTCAGCGCACCCAGACGGTGTACTCGGCGCGACCACCCGGACCGTCGCACCACACCTCGTCATACCCGTTGTGCTGGGCGTTCGGCAGCTCCTCAGCCTCGCACTGCCCCTTCGAGTCATACGTCATACCGCCAGCCACGTGCCAGCCGCTGCCGGGTGGGGGGACGGCGACTGCGCTGGTGGCGGTCAGCGGGACTGCTATCGCTGCGGCGCCGACGGCGAGGCCGACGCTGATGCGGGAACGCCACGACTTCATGAGCTCTCCTTCTGTTGGCTGCACTGTCCCTGGGTAAAGCACCCGGGATCCGTGCGTGGTGCCTCTGCGGCTTGCAGCGTGTCTTGATCCACGCCGTCCACGAAATGACACTAAGCGCCAGTTTGGCATTTAGTGACTTCAATGGCCATCCTCGGTGGAGTGGCCTGAGTCACAGCAGAGTGTCTACGCTGAGGTCGTGGCAGCAGACCTTGACCGCACTCGAGAGAGTCCACGGGCCACAAGGAGGCGGTAAGGGTTGGTAGGTGATCTGCCGTCACCTGAACGGATGGGGCTGGGGCACCCCAGCCGGTCGCTCGCTCGGCTGAACACCGTGAGCAAGGACTGCTCGATGCGCGGGTCTGTCCAACGTGAAGTTCATGGTGCAGGGCCTCGCCGCCGCCTGCGAACTGCAGGGCGGTCTCCAGTGGGAAGCGACCTACGACGGGCTGCGGGTCGCCGAGGCCAAGGGCAACGGCGGTGGTCACGATCGGCTATCCGGGCAGGACCATCGCCGACGTGCGCCGCGTACCTCGAAGGCCAGCCACGGCTACCCAGGCCCGCGAGCACGGCATCAGCCGTGGCGCCGTGCGCACCGCTGTGGTCGACCTCATGCCCGACCACAGCGCGGCCGACCGCCAGGCCACATCTGCCACGGGCAGTCGTCACCCTCGATGCGCCGGGCAAGTTCGCCGAATTCCTCCGCGTGATCGAGCTGGACGACGCCGAGTGGGTCACTCCGCCGCTGCTCCCGCCGTGCACTGCCAAGCCGTTTGACGGCCCCCAGGGCGCCCCGACCGTCCCGGATGCAGCGCAAGGCGCGCCGGGAGTACGAGATGGACGGTTGCGGTCCCGGTGCAGACGGCCAGGAAAGCGCGCTGCGGCGTGATGGGTTCCCGCTCACCGGTGGCGAATTCACCGGTCGCGGACGGTATTTGTGGGGTGTACGGGACGCGGTCCGGGTACGGCGGTGTTCCCTTGCGGTGTTTGTCTTGCCGTGGCGCGATTTTTTCTCCGTCGCGACTCGTCACAACGACTGTGGCGCCGGCGATGATCAACCGGAGCCCAAGGGGTGGACGTGAGCTCGGCACTTGGCTCCATCGGCCACCATGCGGCGAACGCGGCAACCAGAGTCTCCAGCACCGGCCTTGTTGTCGCTCGATTTTACTTCCGCTCGCATTCTGCGGACGTGCGCATTTTTAGGTTTGTCCTGCTCAGCTCCATCCGCCGCCGACAGACCGACTGGAAAGCACCGAGTTTGACAGGGCTTTGCGCAGGCCCGGTATTTCTCGATCGAATTTCTTGGCGAGTTCCTCAAGCGTATCCTTGTGTTTGCGGCGCTCGGAACGGTTCAGTACGACCCCCATGGTCGCGTCGCTCTCCAGGGCGATCACCGGCAGTGCCACTTGCGCCAGGGGCAGAGTGGACGGGTCGGGAGTGGTGGTGACCCGCGAGCGCAATGCTTCCTGCACAGTTCGGGCCTCCTCTTCCCGCCGCAAGACAACTTTGCTGCCTCCGAGCAGACTCAAGGTGAGGCCGGTCTTCTTTTCGATAATCCCAGCAGCCGTCAGCTGGTTTTCGACCGGTTTCTCCGCCTTGTGCGCGGTGTTGTGCACCAGTGCTATCCACTTTTTCGGCCTCGCGTGCAGCTCTTCCCACACAGAGGCAAGAAACGGATCCGTCGGTGATTGGTCTCCAAGTACGCGAACCCGGCGCCCGTCGGTCTCAGCCTGTCCCGCAAGGACTAGCTCGGTCAGGGCGGCAGCGCGCAGCCGCTGCCCGCGGAACTGCAGAAGAGTAGCCGGAAACTTGTTCTTCTTGAAGGCGTAGGCACACAGGTAGATCTGCTGCGGAAGCGTGAGATTCATGTGAACTCCTTGAATACGTGGCAACAGGACCAGTTCCTACTACATGGCGCGATCTACAAGGGCCGGTCACGGCATATTGGGTTCGCCGACCTCGGCCGTCGACCTGTCGGCGTAGCGCTTTTCCCGACTCGACGGGACTGCAGCCGCTCGAAGGCGCCATGAATCCGCACCACGGTCACCCGACTCACAGCAGGAAGCTCGTGATCTTCATGGCCGTCAACTCTCCCGAAGTCCATCTTGCGCGACCTCACCATCGTGTCACTAACTGCAACATTGACACTTGGTGACAGTATTGCCCACCTCTCGCGCATGTGACCTGCGCCACGAGTTCACTGCCAGTCGAGCGGTCACTCAGAGGGGTGGGGCTGCAGTCGACGGCCCACAGCGGCTGGATATGCGGCGCACTTGCCATTGCTGTCACTTAGTGACACTGTCATTAAGTGACAGCCTTCGATCGCTGAACGGTGACCGGCTCCAGGCTGCGGACCCACTCAGAGCCCTTGCCGACCATCATCAGGGCCTCATCACTCGCTGTCCGGGGACAGCCACAGGAAGGACCCACATGGCACTGCCGAAGCCGATCAGCGTCGAGGAGTTCTTTGCCCCTCCCGTCCGTTCGAGGGCCTCCCTCTCGCCGGACGGCACCAAGATCGCGTACCTGGCTCCTTGGGGAAACCACCTGAACCTGTGGATCGAGAGTGTCGACGCGCCCGGGGACGCGCGGCGGGTCACCTCCGAGGACCGCAACCTGCTGAGCTACCACTGGACCGACGATCCGAGGTGGCTGCTCTATACCCGTGACCAGGGAGGTGACGAGAACTGGCGCCTTTACCGCGTCGATCTCGAAGACCCGGACGCAGCGGCTACCGACCTCACCCCCTTTCCCGGCGCACGCATCATGGATCTGAAGCTGCCCGCCGGGCGGCAGGGGAAGGCGGTGTTCTCCTCGAACAGCCGGAATCCCGCCACGTTCGACCTCTTCGAGCTGGACATCGCCACCGGTGACCTGCGGACCCTCGCGGAGAACACCGGAGGCGCTGCCACCACCCTTTTCTATGGCGGCAGCAAAGGCCCCTTCACCAGTGACGTCACCGAACAGGGCGACCTACGGCTCGCGCGCTGGAACGAGGCCACGCAGACGTTGTGCCACATCGCGCAGTTCGAGGGTGAGGACTATCCGCTGGGCATCTATCCGCTGGAGGTCACCGCCGACGCCGGCGGCGTTCTCTTCGGTTCGAACCGGGGCTCGGACAGACTCCGCCTGGCCCGGCTGGATGCAGAAACCGGCGAGGAGACGGAGGTCGACTCCCACCCGCAGTACGACCTGGACACACGAGCCCGTGTCTTTCCCGCACTGCCCTCGCCGCTCATCTTCAGCCGACGTACCGGCGAGCTCATCGGAGTTCGCTACCTCGGGGAACGACTGGTGATCAACGCACTGGACCCGCACTTCGCCGAGGTCTTGGAGAACCTGAGGAATCTGTCCGATGGCGACCTGGCCCACATCTCGTCCGACGAGAGCGAGCAGCGGTGGGTCGTCAGCTTCACCCACGACCGCGATCCCGGGGCCACATACTTCTACGACCACTCCTCGGGCGAGAGTCGCCTACTGTTCCGGCCCCTTGGCCACCTGGATCCCGAGCAGCTGGCACCGATGACACCGGTGACGATCACCGCTCGGGACGGTCTCGCGCTCCCCTCCCACCTGACACTGCCAATCAGGACAGAGCCGCACCAGCTGCCGTTGGTCCTGCTTGTGCACGGCGGTCCCTGGGACCGAGACAGCTGGGGGTTCAACCCTCTCGTCCAACTGCTGGCCAACCGGGGCTACGCGGTGCTTCAGGTGAACTTCCGCAGCTCCACGGGGTACGGCAAGTCGTTCATGAAGGCCGGCATCGGGGAGCTGGCCGGCAAAATGCACGACGACCTGATCGACGGTGTGAACTGGGCCATCCAGCAGGGATACGCGGACCCGGACCGGGTGGCGATCCTGGGCGGCTCCTACGGTGGCTATGCGGCACTGGTCGGAGTCACCTTCACGCCCGATGTCTTCGCCGCTGCGGTGGACATCTTCGGGGTCTCCGACCTCGCCAACTTCCTGCGCAACCAGCCGGAATTCGTCCGGCCGGCCCTTGCCGCCAACTGGTTCCGCTGGGTCGGCGACCCCGCGGATCCGCAACAGGAGGCCGACATGCTGGCCCGCTCACCGATCAGCCGGGTGGACCAGGTCCGTACACCGCTGCTCATCGCCCAGGGCGCCAACGACGCCCGGGTAGCGCAGGCAGAATCCGACAACATGGTCCAGGCTCTCCGGGCACGGGGGGTCCCCGTCAAGTACATACTCATGGCGGACGAAGGGCACTCCATCGAGAACCCGGAGAACTTGATCGCTGTGTACCGCGCCGTGGAGCGTTTCTTGGACGAACATCTCGGACACGGCCGAGGCGCTACGTAGCCGCCGTCCGGACTATGGCGGCAGGCGGCAGGCGGCAGGCGGTCGGCGTAGGGAAATCCGTGAGGACCCGCAGCCCGGAGGCCGCATTCTCCGCGGCCGCCAGTAGCGGATGCTTTGTCCAGCGGCTGCGGAGGTGTTGCGGGAAGCGGCGGCTGGGAAGCGCGAGGCGCGAGCGCCTGAGGGAAACACAGCGAACCGGAACGGATCCCGCGCAGCCTTAGCCAAGACGTGGGAAATCTACCGGAGCCTCCCTGCGCTTCGCCGGGGGGTCACCCTTGATATGGCGGGGCGAGGAGGAGTTGATCCTCGGCTCGCCTCAGCAGCGTGTGGTGCCGGCGGCGCTGCCGTCGCAGCGCGGGCGCCGTGTTCACCATCGCCGAGATCATCCACGCCGTATGGGGTAAGGACCCTGTGACGACGGCCGTGCCTGTGCTGCGCACCCATGTCTCGCGGCTGCGCAAGATCCAGGGCGGTAGCCCTCCCGATGTACCGCACGTGTCCGGGCAGCCGATCAACTGCCCGGACATCAGCCCCGCCTCAACTCACCTCAGTCGGCCCAGGCCGACACCAGCGACGGCCGCGACAGCCTCCCCGGCCCGTCCGGCTAGGCGGAGCCCGGGTTCTCGGCTGTGGCGCCGGTGGTCTCGCCCGGGTGCTGGGGCGCGACCAGGATGCGGTCTTGGGTGATGATGGGGCCGCCGCATTCGGCGCCCTTGGGCATGGACAGGAACTGCTTCACGTGCCCCCGTTCGGCGCCGTTGAGGGGGACGGTGAAGAGGCCGTCATGGAAGCCCAGTTCGGCCCCGTTTGTGGCGATCCACAGGTTGTCGTGCTCGTCGAAGGCGGCGCTGTCCGGGCAGGAGATCGGGCTGACCTGGGACTTGTCGAAGCCGGCGAAGTACGTCGAGGGGTTCTTGGGGCTCCGCAGACCGGCAGGAGTTTCCAGTGGAAGTTCTTCGCTGCGGCGTCGCCCCGCTGCTCCTCCAACTCCAGGATGTGGCCGTGCTTGTTGCCCTGGCGGCTGTTGGCGTCGATCACGACCTGCAGGTTGGTCGAGTACCGATAGTTCTTGCTGGACTTGGCGACACTGCGATCATGGGTGGGCGCCAGGGTGCCGTCGACGATGTATACGGCGTCCTTGCGCGGCCCGCGGGTCGGCGAGATTGCCAGCAGCGCCAGATGATGGAGGACGCGGTTGACCGTGGGCTTCGAGCCCCTGAATATCGGTGCCACCTGCTGCAACGTCAGGTTCGTGCGCCAGTACTTCGCCAGCAGCAACAGCCGGTCTTCCAGCGGCAGTCTCCAAGGTCGGCCTCGTTGAGCGTCACCACCACGACGCCGCACTAAGACGGTGTCCTATGTGGCGAGGCGGACGTACCGCTTGTAGCAGCAGATGGCTGCGGCGAGGCCGAGAAAGGCCAGGTAGTTGCGGGGGTTGCGTTCATAGCGAGGGCTGAGTCTGCGGTAGCCGGACAGCCAGGAGATGGTCCGTTCGATCACCCACCTACGGCGGCCCAATCGTTCGCTGGACTCGACGCCTTTGCGGGCGATGCGCACTCCGATGCGCTTGCCGCGTAACCATTTGCGCAGGTGGGGAATGTCGTAGGCCTTGTCTGCGTGCAGGCGTTGGGGCTTGAAGTAGCGGCCGCGGTGAGGGTCGTGTCTCGTTTGGTGACCCTCGACCATGGGCTTCAGGCCTTCGCTGTCCTGGACGTTGGCGGCGGAGACACCGACGACCAGGGGCAGTCCGTTCGCGTCCGACAAGATGTGCATCTTGGAACCCGGCTTGCCTCGGTCCACGGGGCTCGGACCTGTGTGTTCGCCCCCTTTTTAGCGCGCACGTGCGCGGAGTCGAGGACGACGCGGGAGACGTCGAGGAGGCCCGCGTCGTCGAGTTGTTGAAGGACCGCTTCGTGGAGCCGGCCCCAGACGCCGGCTCTGGACCAGATCAGGAACCGGCGATGGGCCGTCGACTTCGATATGCCGAAGCACGGCGGCAAGGCCCGCCAGGCGCAGCCGCTGACCAGCACGTAGATGATCGCGGCGAACAGCGTCTCATCAGGTGTGTTCTGCGTGCCGCCGCCCTGCGGCCGCACTCGCTCCTGCGGAATCAACGGCCTGGCTAGCTCCCACAAGCCGTCCGGAACAATCCAACTCCACGTACCCGCCCCATAAACGGACCAACGAGTGATCACCACATAGGACACCGTCTAAGGCCACCAGCCTGGTGAACTGCACCTCGGTCAGACCCTGGGACAACCTCGACCTCAACTGACGCGCAGGAGCTACGCGACCTGATCAGTCGAGGAGTTATCGATCCCTGCCTCGGAGGCGATGCGCTGAAGTTCGGCACGCCATGGGTCACCGGGGATCAGACGCGCGAAGCTCAAAAGGGGCTCGTCAAGGAGCTTGACCGTGTCCTCGTCCGAGTTGTCGAAGAAGGCCTCGGCGGCCGTGAGGGTGGGGTGCGCGAGCTGCGTCTCTCCGATCCATGCGGCATGCATCTGGGCTCCGAGCCGCTTCAGCAGCGGTGCCAGGGTGTTGAACCGGTTGGACGGATTAGCAGGGATCTCGGTCGCCTGCACGATGTCCGCGATGGTGGCGTCGTAGCTCATGCTGGCCGCGTCCGCTGCCTCGCGTAGCTTCTGCTGCCTGTACTTGAGCGCAAGGTTCATGGAGTCGACGGCGTCCGCACCGTCTTCGGCCAGCCACCTGATCTGGGCCAGGTGCTCGATGAGCGTTCGGCGGTTGGGGCCCCCTCGTGTCCCAGGCCGTGCCGGTGCAGCAGCACTACCGCGGCCGCCTGGCGGTGCGCGGCGGCCAGCAGGCCCCGCCCGACGTAGTACGGGCGGATGTCGCCTTCCGCGGGCGCGGCACGGGCCGCGCCCTCCGCCAGCTTGGCCAGGTCTTCAAGTCCCCTGTACGCCCGCTCGTTCTCTTCCGTGACATCGTCCACGGGCCCAATAGTGCACGTTCCGCTCATCGTTGACGGTCGAATATCTCCTGTTTCCGTGAGTGGTCCGGGCGAGCAACGGTGGGACGGCGCCCTGACCTTCAACGTGAGAGGGCAATATAGACCCGCGCTATTGGGCTACGAACGTCCGCCGGTGGCACCAGTCACGGGCCCGTACCGGACGCTTCTCATTCACCGCTTCACGCGGCCTCTGATCGCCAACGCCGCGAGACCAAGCAGTACCGGCTCGGAGAACCGCGAAGCCATCTCGATGTATCCGCCAGCAGTCGTCAAGTCGGTGGGGGTCAGTTGAAGGGCTTTCCCGGTGTCCGCCTCTGAGGAGTGCTCTGCCAGGGTCCGCTGTCGCGGTCTTCAGTCTTCTGTTCTGGCAACTGCCGGACGCGTCCCCGCGAGGCCTGAGCCCCTGCTCCGGCGCCCGTGGACACGCGGGTCGTCAGTGACGTCGTACCGCTTTACGTATGCCCCGAGAAACGCCTGGAGCGTGGCGACCGCCGGGATGGCGATCAGTGCGCCGACGGCGCCTAAGACTTGTCTCGTAACTGCTGGTCACGGGTGAGATGATCTTGTTGTGGCTGGTGTGATCACGGCGTCTGAGCCGTCCTGGATAGCCCCGTTCACCGGGCTGAGCCCGCGTCAGTTCGGGAAGCTGATCACCGCGTTGCGGCGCGAGGGTGCGGACCCGGTGCGAAAGGGCCGGCCGTGGAGCCTGCCGCTGGAGGACCGTGTACTGCTGGTCGCCACCGTGCTGATCGTGGACGGCACCCTGGTCCCCACCCGCGATCACCAGGTCGCCGAGCAGTCGAAGAACTACCGCTACTCGACCAACCACCAGGTCGTCATCGACGCCGACACCCGGCTCGTCGTCGCCGTCGGCCGCCCGTTGCCTGGCAACCGCAACGACTGCAAGGCGTGGGAACTGTCCGGTGCGAAGGACGCCGTCGGCAAGACAACGGTCATCGCGGACGGCGGCTACCGCGGCACCGGCCTGGTCATCCCGCACCGCCGCGAACCCGGCCAGGCCGAACTCCCTGACTGGAAAGAGGAACACAACACCTCCCACCGCAAAGTCCGCGCCCGCGTCGAGCACGCCTTCGCCCGCATGAAGACCTGGAAGATCCTCCGCGACTGCCGCCTCAAGGGCGACGGCGTCCACCACGCCATGCTCGGCATCGCCCGCCTGCACAACCTCGCCCTCGCCGGGTGACGGAGAAACGGCAGGTCATCCAGCACGTCAAAGATCATTTACGGGACAGCGCTTTGTGCCGCAGCGGGTGGGCGATCTTCGCATCCCAGCCGGCCCGCGCTGAGGAGTTCGCGGATCTTCCTCCGTGGGTAAAATCGCCGTAAAGAGATGAAATGGCTTGCTCGGGGGGCGCCATGCACCGGTACACCTCCGATCGTTCGGCAGTGATTTCTTTCCCAGGGGTATCCGGCTGCCCCGAATCGGGGTGCAATGGTGGGAGTCAGGCCCTTCCGCACCCACACCGGTCAGAAGAGGCACGCAATGGATCCATGGCTGATCTGGTTGATCATCGCAGCCGTTTTGGCTGCTGCGGAGATCTTCACCCTTACTGCCGCGCTCGGAATGCTGAGCGCGGCCGCGTTGGTCACGGCGGGGTCCGCTGCGGTCGGACTGCCACTGCCGTTGCAGTTCTTGGTGTTCACCGTCGTCGCCACACTCACCGTGCTGTTCGTTCGCCCTATTGCGCTGCGCCATGTATTCCAGCCCCAAGCGGAGCGGTTCGGCGTGGACGCACTGGTCGGCAGGGCTGCCTATGTCGTCTCCGAGGTGACGGGCCTGGGCGGCAGGGTCCGCATCGACGGCGAGGAATGGACGGCTCGCGCCTACGACGAGACGCTGGTGATTCCTCCTGGAAAGACCGTCGACGTCATGGAGATCAGCGGCGCCACAGCGATCGTCTACCCCCGGGACTGAAACCATGGAAACCTCGGCGTTCCTCATTGCCGGCCTGATCGTCGCGCTGATCGCGGTTTTCACCGTGGTGCGGGCGGTCCGTATCGTGCCCCAGGCGCGCGCTCGCAATGTCGAGCGGCTCGGCCGCTACCACCGGACCTTGAATCCCGGCCTCAGCCTCGTGATCCCCTACGTCGACCGCGTTCATCCGGTGATCGATCTGCGGGAACAGGTCGTTTCCTTCAAACCGCAGCCGGTCATCACCGAGGACAACCTGGTTGTCGAGATCGATACGGTTCTGTATTTCCAGGTCACCGACCCGCGAGCGGCTTTCTACGAGATCGCGAATTTCCTTCAGGCGGTCGAGCAGCTCACCGTCACCACCTTGCGCAATGTCGTGGGATCCATGGACCTGGAAAAGACTCTCACCTCGCGGGACACCATCAACAGCCAGCTGCGTGGTGTGCTGGACGAGGCCACCGGCAAGTGGGGGCTGAGGGTCAACCGGGTGGAGATCAAGGCCATCGACCCTCCTCAGTCCATCAAAGACGCGATGCAGAAGCAGATGCGGGCCGAGCGGGACAAGCGGGCCGCGATTCTCGGGGCCGAGGGGCAGCGCCAGTCGCAGATCCTCACCGCCGAAGGCGACAAGCAGGCGGCCGTCCTACGCGCGGAGGGCAACCGCACCGCTGCGATCCTCCAGGCCGAGGGCCAGTCCCGGGCCATCGACGAGGTGTTCCAGGCCGTACACCGCAACGACCCCGACCCCAAGCTGCTCGCCTACCAGTACCTCCAGACACTGCCCCAACTCGCGCAAGGCTCGGGCAACAACTTCTGGGTGATCCCCAGCGAGATCACCTCCGCACTCCAGGGCATGTCCCGCGCTTTCACCGAGGTGCTGCCCCAGTCGCCGGCCACCCGCGAGAAACCCTCGGACGACATGGCTGCACAGGCCGCCAACGACAAGGCTCAGGCGGAAGAAGCCGCTGCCGCGGCCCTCGCCGACGCCGCCAAGGCCGAAGGCGCCAACCCCGATACCCTCCCGCCTCACCCGCCTCGCTGACGGCGGGCGGCGCCTATGTCGGCGCAACTCGCGCACCGGAAGCCTCCGAGCGCCTGACCACCTGGCAATCGGCGCTCGTCAACGCTGCGCCGCTTGAGTGCGCCATGCGGAGATATCCGAATGGTGTCTACGACCGGACGCCCGAGTCGGACGAGTAGCGCCGGGGTCGAGACGGTGACGCTTGCGGTTGCCTGGTGCTCCGATTCCAGGCGCTCATGAAGGGCCCACCGTGATCAGCCGTACGTCTGCGCTGTTGGCGGTCAGCGTTATGCGCGCTGCCCATCTCTGCAGCGAGGACCACGGGGTCGTTGTCTTTCGGACCATCGCCTGTCCCCCCACGCTCCGGAGGTATCCCGCGGCGACAAGGGCTTTACCGATGGAGGATCTTCTTGGGTGCAGCATTCGTCAGGCCGCTCGTGGGTCCATCTCGGAACGCCGGACCCGCCCGGTGGGCTGCGTCGGCCGTCGGCACGTTTTGATCGAACGGCCCACGTAAGGCGCGCATCCGGATAGGGCGGGGCGGGTCGGCACCCTCGCCGAGGAACCTCAAATGAACTTCCCTGTGGCTCGGAGGCGGTAGCGACCGTACCCGAGCAGATCAGCCGGGTCACTCAACAGGAAGAGGCGGCTGGGCGGGGGAGGAAGTCCCGTCCCGCTCAGGCGCTGCGCGGAACGGATTCGCTCCTTCTGGTCCCGGCGGCGAGCAGAGCGAAGCCCAGTGCGAAACCGAGCATGGTCCATACGCCGCGGGGCCAGAAGATGTGGCTGTCTGTGAAGGACCAGCCGGCCACCAGGAGGACCACCGTGCCGGGGATGACTCGCGCGCCGTGTTTCGGGAAGAGGGCGATGGCCGTGGCCAGGACGGCGACGATGAGGGCGTAGGCGCCGCCCTCCCCGAGCGACTCACCTGTGTCGTAGAGCGGGTACTTGATCGGCCCTATGTTCGCTGTCCCGGCGGCGTGCTCGACCGCGGTTCCCGCCGCGATACCGGCCACCGCGTCGAGACCGGTGTAGAAGGCGGCGTAGGTGAACGCACTCGCCCAGGCCACCACCGTGGCGAAGCCCGCGAGGTCTGGTCGGGGGCGGTGCCACAGAGGGACGAGGAGGCCGAGCGTCAGCAGCGGAAAGACCGGCAGCAGTGCGATGTGCAACTGTGTCCAGTCCGTGGCTGTCGCCCTGGACAGGCCATGCGGGTGCGCGGCGCCCGCCGCAGCCAGCACAAGGGGCGCGACAGTGACGAGGGTGATGTTTCGGATGGTCAACACGCTGTGATCGTAGGCGCGTTACGTCACTTGAGAGGGCTGCGTAAGGGCTTCGTAAGATCTTGCGTGGTGCCGTGGAACGCTGGAAACCCCCCGCCGGGGTGATTCCCCTCCGACGCGACACCGACCTCGCCGATCGTGCGGTGAGGCCAGAGCAGAGGACCTCGTCTGGGCTGACCGCGTTGCAGGAGCGGTGGCGGTGACGTTGGACGTGTTGGCGGCGATGTCAGCGTGGTCGGCTTCGGCGATCTGCCCTTCGTGGACTGGGTGACTCTTCGTCTGACGACCGTGCGCACTCCACTCGCCGACATGACTGTGCGCGCCGCCTGCAATGCCGCTGGTGCTGTCCGGACAGCAACCGGAGACTGCACAGGCCGAGGTCACCATCGAGTTCGTAGTACGGGACAGCAGCGGGCCTCCGCCGGTGACGGGGCGAGCCGTCGAACGCAGTCAGGGGGCGAGGATCGGCTCAGCCGAGGAAGGGCGCGCGCCCAGCGGACACGGAGTGGCCGACGGGCCGGCCACTGGGGCAGTGACATGGCGCTCATCCGCTGCTCAACCCGACATGTTGGCTGGGAGTTCGAGTCCCGGTTCACCAGTGCGTCGGTGAAACCGGAGGGGGTGAGGCCCAGCGTCGCCCTGTACGGGTGCCAAGTGGCGCCGCAGACGCCGAGGGTGACGACCTTGGACCGGCTGGCAGGGCAGTTGTCCTGGCGGGCTGACTGGTCTGTTCCCCACTGGTGCTCCAGTCGGCTGGGCGCGTCCGGCCCGCATGGTCTGTCGGCTGCAGGATCGGTGACCGGCGTTGAGCACTCCTTGCTGCGTCGGAACGGGTTCGGCGCCCCGGAGAGGACTCTCCGGGGCGCCGGGCCGCGGTGGCCGCTTCTTTACACCGCGGCGATGCCCTCCATGCCGGACTCGGCGAAGGGGGGCAGTCCGGTGGCCGTGGTGACCTTCGTGAGGGAGCCGTTCCTGCCGATGCGGAAGCCGTCGACGGTGCCGGAGGTCCCGTTCTGCACGTACAGGAACTTCTCGTCCTGTGTCACCGCCAGGTCGATGACGCCCTGGGACATGGCTGACGGCGGGGTGGCGATGCCGACCTCGTTGGTGAGCGCGAGCCTGCCGTGCCGGTCGCTGCGGTAGCCGGTGACGGTTGAGTTGCCGGTGTTGCCGCCGTAGAAGAAGTCACCGGCGCGCTCCAGCCAGCACAGCGTGTTCTGACCGTTGGCTAGGGGCTTCTGGACGACTTTGAGGCTGCCGTCGGCGCGCACCTTGTACGTAGTGACCGTCGATTTCTCGGCTTCGGCGACCAGCATCCGGCCCGCCTTGTCGAAGGTGATCGCGAACGGCACGCCGCCGGCCGAGTCGTTGACCGTCGCCCGGTGCGCGGGACGTCCGTCGCGCCGCATCGGGAACACCTCGATGGTGTTGGCGGACTTCGTGGTGACGACCAGCTCGCGGCCGCTCGGCGTGAACGCGACCTGGCCGGGCGAGCTGCTGAACAACGGCACCTTGTCGTTCTTCAGTCCCAGGGAGCGGTACGAACCGTCCAGCGGCTGGAGTCCGTTGGCCGTGATCTTGAAGCCCTGGACGCTGCCCGCGCCGCCCGCGTTCATGACGTAGGCGAGGTTGCCGGACACCGCGATGGACGAGGGGAAGTCCCCGCCCGAGCGCACCACTCGCCGGTGCGTCAGTTTCTGTCCCTCGACCCGGAACGAGGTCACGGTGCCGCTGCCCGCGTTGACCGCCAGCAGCAGATGCGAGCCGCGGTCGTAGACGAGTGAGCCCTGGGAGGCGAGGGAGTCGGTGGGTGCGTCGACCTGGTCCCCGCCCTTGCCGCCGGTCGCGTAGGCGCCTGCGGCGGTCAGCTTGCCGTCATCGCCGCGCTTGAAGACGTGGATGGTGTTTTTGGCGAGCTCGTTGCCCTGTACGAAGACGGCGTGGTCGGCTCCCGTCCTGGCGCTCTTCGTCGTCACGTCCTCGTGGGCGCGGGGGACTTCCCCCGCCGAGGCGATGGCCACCGTGGTTGCGACCGCCGCCGACGCGAGGATGCCGGCCCCGGCGATGGTCATTCGGACCTGCGACTTCGACCTGCGCCTGGTGTGCCTGCTCACGCCTGACTCCTCATACCTCGCCGCCACCACCGGTCGGTGACGTGCAGAGCCAGAGTTGCCTGTGGGGCGGGTGGGGTGAAGAAGTTTCGGTCCTGCGTCAGCTTCTCGTAAGAACTTCGGTCGTCGGCTGCGGGTTTG
This sequence comes from Streptomyces sp. NBC_00076, assembly GCF_045041235.1. NCBI lineage: Bacteria > Bacillati > Actinomycetota > Actinomycetes > Kitasatosporales > Streptomycetaceae > Streptomyces > Streptomyces sp. NBC_00076. Next base: position 1,643,970 of record NZ_CP108242.1, on the reverse strand, counting down.
ATCGGTAGCTTTGGCCACAGCCTGAGTTGGCCCCAAGGTGATGTCCCATGGGCTGCTGCGTCTGGCGAGGTCTTACGGACCCGTGACGTGCTGGGCGCGGCGCTGCCGTGCGGGGTGCTCAAGCTCCTAGCGTTCGCGTATGCGAGTACTGGTCACCGGCGGAGCCGGGTTCATCGGGTGTCATGTCGTCGAAGCGCTGACCGCACGGGGGCACGAGGCGGTCGTGTTCGACCTTCGTGGCGGCCTGGACGTGCGTGACGCGGAGGCGGTCGCGGCCGCTCTGCCGGGTGTGGACGCCGTGTGCCATCAGGCGGCGATGGTGGGGCTTGGGAAGGGGTTTGCCGACGCGGTCGAGTACGTGTCGCGTAACGACCTCGGTACCGCGGTGCTGCTTTCCGCCATGGCCGACGCGGGGGTGGGGCGGCTCGTGCTGGCTGGGTCGATGGTCGTGTACGGCGAGGGCTCGTACGGGTGTGAGCGGCACGGGACGGTACGACCCGGCCCCCGGGCCGTGGCCGATCTGGCCGCAGGGCGTTTCGAGCCCCGGTGCCCGCGGTGTGAGGAGCCGCTGACGCCGGGGCTGGTCGGCGAGGACGCTCCGGTCGATCCCCGGAACGTGTACGCGACGACCAAGCTGGCCCAGGAGCATCTGGCTTCGGCCTGGGCCCGGTCGACGGGCGGCTCGGCGGTTTCGCTGCGCTACCACAACGTGTACGGGCCTGGCATGCCACGCGACACCCCGTACGCGGGGGTCGCGTCCTTCTTCCGGTCCGCGCTCGCCCGCGGTGAGGCACCGCGTGTCTTCGAGGACGGCGGCCAGCGGCGGGACTTCGTCCACGTACGGGACGTGGCGGCGGCCAATGTGGCGGCGCTCGAGACCGAGTCCCCGGCCGGAGCGCTGGCGGCGTACAACACCGGCAGCGGGGAGCCACACACGGTCGGCGAGATGGCGCGGGCGCTGGCGTCCGCGTACGGCGGACCCGAGCCCGTGGTGACGGGGGAGTACCGCCTGGGGGACGTACGGCACATCACGGCGGACTCCTCGCGGTTGCGGGCCGAACTGGGCTGGAAGGCCGAGGTCGGCTTCGAGGAGGGTATGCGGGAGTTCGCGAGCGCAGGGCTGCGCGGGGAGTAGTGCTTGACCGGGCCTGGCGCGGCAGAGCGGGAGGCGGACGGCGTCCCGCCGACGGACCGGCGGCCGAGCAACAGCGCGGTCGCCGGGGAGATACCGGCTGCCATCGTGACGGCTGGTGTCCACACGGTGTGGGCCGGCAAGGTCGTCGCCTGCACCACGGCCGCCCGGCTCCGCGGGCATCGCGGTGACCGCGACACGACGGCGGAACCGGACTCCTGCCGACCGTACTTCGGTGCTCTGCTCCCTCCCTCGACGTCCGCGTTTCGTAAGGATCCGAAGTCCCTTACGTTCCTTTTGTCTTCGTAGGGTGAAAGCCGTGACGACTTCTTCTGCAACGCAATCGGAAGCGGAGACGACCGCGGCGACCGTCGACGTGGTGCTCCCTTGTCTGAACGAGGCCGAGGCCCTGCCCTGGGTCCTCGCCCGTATCCCGCCCACCTGGCGCGCGATCGTGGTGGACAACGGATCCACGGACGGCTCGCCGGAACTGGCCCGCGACCTCGGCGCGACCGTCGTGCGTGAGACGCGCCGCGGCTTCGGCGCCGCCTGTCACGCCGGGCTGACCGCGGCCACCGCGGACATCGTGTGCTTCTGCGACTGCGACGCCTCCCTCGACCCGTCCCTGCTCGTGCCCTTCGTCCGCGAGGTGTGCGACGGTGAGGCCGACCTGGTGCTCGGGCGGCGCCGTCCCCAGGGCCGGGGCGCCTGGCCCGCGCACGCCCGGTTGGGCAACGTGGCGCTGGCACGGATGCTGCGTCGCCGCACGGGGCTGCGCCTGCACGATCTCGGTCCACTCCGTGCCGGCCGTCGTGAACAGTTGCTCGCCCTGGAACTCACGGACCGCCGCAGCGGCTACCCACTGCAGATGGTCGTGCACGCGGCCGACGCCGGCTGGCGTGTCGTCGAGCACGACGTGCCCTACCTGCCGCGCACCGGTGCCTCCAAGGTCACCGGTACCTGGCGCGGAACCTGGCAGGCGGTACGGGACATGGGTCGCGTCCTGGCCGAACCACCGGTGCCCCCGGACGGGGCAGGTGCCGACTCAATCGCCGTACTCCCAGGAGGAACCGCTCAGTGACCACTCTCCTCGTCATCGCCAAGGAACCGCGGCCAGGACGGGTCAAGACCCGCCTCACTCCGCCGTTCACGCCTCGAGAAGCGGCGACGCTCGCCGAGGCGGCGCTCGTGGACACCCTGCGCACGGTGGCGGCCACACCCGCCCGCCGCCGCGTCCTGGTACTCGACGGTGCTCCCGGCCCCTGGCTGCCTCCCGGCTTCGACGTCGTCCCGCAGTGCGCGGGAGGTCTGGACGAGCGGCTGGCCGCCGCCTTCGCCGGCTGCGACGGACCCGCGCTGCTCATCGGCATGGACACCCCCCAGGTGACGCCCGCACTGCTCACCGTCGACTTCGCCGGCTGCGACGCGTACTTCGGGCCGGCCGAGGACGGCGGCTTCTGGGCGCTGGGCCTCGCCCACCCGGACCCCGAGCTGCTGCGAGGTGTGCCGATGTCCACGCCCACGACGGGTGCCATGCAGCGTGAACGGCTCGCAGCCGCGGGCCTACGCGTACGCGAGCTGCCCCGCCTGCGAGACGTGGACACCGCCGACGACGCGGAGGCGGTCGCCGCGGCCGCGCCGGAAAGCCGCTTCGCCGCCGAACTGGGGCGTCTCGGGGCGGCTGTCGGCCGATGAGCACCGCACATGAGATCACGTCGCCGAGGGAGATCGCCGAGGATCGCCTCGCGCCTGTCGCGTCGATGGGCGCCCTGCGCCCTTGGGCTGCCGACCCCTACTCCGAGGCCCTGGTCACCGGCCGGGGCCCGCTCTTCCTTCGTCGCGCCGACGGCTGGCTGCTGCCGCTGGAGGTGGAACGCTGGTGTGCCAGGGCCGACGCGGTGGACCTGAGTGTTCTGGAGCACTGCGAAGGCGCGGTACTCGATGTGGGGTGCGGTCCGGGGCGGCTCGTCGCCGAACTCGCGGCCCGGGGCCGGCGGGCGCTCGGCGTCGACGTGAGCGAAGCCGCCGTCGCCCGGACCGTGCGGCTCGGCGGTCAGGCTCTGCAACGCTCCGTCTTCGAGCCGCTCCCGGCCGAAGGGCGCTGGGACACGATCCTCCTCATCGACGGCAACATCGGCATCGGCGGCGACCCGACCGCCCTCCTCCGGAGGATGTCCCAACTCCTCAGCCAGAAGGGCCTGTTGATCGCCGAGACGGTCCCGGACACTGAGGTCGACGAACGCGTCACCGTCCACGTCGTGAGCTTCACCGCCGGCGCGCATGGCACGGCCGGTCCGCCCTTCCCCTGGGCCCGTCTCGGCACATCGGCCCTGCTCCGGCTCGCGACACGCGCCGGCTGGCGCCCGGAGCGTCAGTGGACGAGCGGCGGCCGCTCCTTCGTGGCCCTGCGCAACCGCAGTGACCGCAGCAGGAGCATCACCGCCGAGCCGCCGAACAGCACCGCGGTGATCAAAAGCCAGCGGGACAGGAATGCGTCGCCGGACAGGGTGGTGGCGGAGCTGTAGTGGTCGGCCACCTGCCCGCTGATCAGCGGAAACCAGATCAGCAGTAGCAGGCCGGAGAACGCCGCCGGGACGCGCACGTAGACCATCCACTCCCGGCGGCCGACCACGCCCAGCCCCCGTGCGACGACCCGGTCCGCGCCCGCGTACAGGGGCAGCAGCACCAGGTCGTGCACCAGTGCCGCGCCCACGAGCCACAGCACAACAGAGAGCCAGTCGTCCGCGAGCAGTCGCACGCCCGCATACTCTGCCAGCGCGAACGAACAGGCGAGAAGCAGGAGTTGCAGCGGGCTGCCCACACGCGGGCGCACCACAAGCCGTCGTATCACATGTCGTCGCATCACAGTTCTCCGAACGTCATCCGTGCCACCCACTTGGTGTTGAGCACGCCGGGCGCCGCGGGGACGATGATCCGCGCCGGGTAGCCGTGGTCCGGGGTGAGGGGCTCGCCGTTGACGAACAGGGCGAGCAGGGAACGCGGGTCGCGCACCTGGTTGTCGCGCAGGGCGGCTTGGCGGAACGACCCGTGCCGCTGGAGCGACTCCACCAGTACGTCGGGCGCCGCGCCGGTGTCGTACCCGACGAGCGTCGCCAGATCCCTCAGGCGTACGCCCCGCCACCACTGGTCGGACGTCGACCAGCCCTCCACGCACGCGATGGGCAACGCCGCGCTGTGCAGGGGGAGTTGCAGCAGCTCTGCCCGGCTCAGCCGGACCGTCCGCCCCTGCCCCTTGATGACCAGCCGCCACGCCTCGTCACTCGTCTCCGTCATGCTGATCCCGCGCGACGCGGCCGTCTTGTTGATCTGGAAGCCGCCGGGCCCCGAACCCGGTTCGGGGCCGCCGTGCGGTGCGAGCAGAGCCGTTGCCCGCAGCGGTCCGTCGAAGCTCCGGCCCGCCGTCGTGGCCAGCAGGAGCAGGGAGCCGCCGCCGACGAAGGCGAGGGCGCCGCGGCGCGAGACGGTGGACGGTGCGGGGTTCGGTGAGACGAGCTCACTCTCCTCGTCGCGCAGGTGACGCAGATTGCGTATCGCGGCCGGCACCCGCAGCACCGCGTGGGTCACGAACGCCGCGAAGAACACCCAGGCGCCGTAGAAGTGCAGCGGATAGAACGAGCCGGGGAAGAGGTAGTCGAGCTGGACGTTCAGCACGCCCGTGATGAACTCGAACAGTGCGCCCCCGACCAGCAGAAGTAGCGAGATCCGCTCCAGCGCATGCGCGAGGGATCGCACGGGCGGCAGGGTGAACAGCCTCGGCAGGACCGACCACAGCTTCGCTAGCAGTACGGGGATCAGCGCGATGCCCAGGGTGACGTGGACGCCCTGGGTGAGCCGGTAGAGCCAGGGCGGGTCGGTCGGCCACGCGAAGAGGTAGAAGCCGAGCAGGCCCTTGTCCGGGGTCTTGTCATTCACCGGCGACAGGTCCGGGTTGTAGGCGGCGTACGACACAAGGCCCGTCGCGAAGAGCACCGTGATCCCGCCGAGCAGCACGATACCGAGCACGGAGGTGAACCAGGGGCTGCGCAGCGGGCTGCGCCAGAAACCGGGGGAGGTGGGGAGTTGATGGTCGCGCATGTCCCGACCGTAGGCCGGTACGGGCCGAGGACGGGGCCCGCAACTCATGACGAAATGCTGACGTCCGGGCTTCGCCGGATCCTCGTCCGGCCTTCCCCGTCCTAGCGTGCCGGTGTGAACCGCGATCTTCTCCGCGACCTGTCCGCGGCCCTGGCCGCAGCGCTGCTCGTCACGACGGCGGCTGTGATCGGCACTGTCCTGGAACACCGTTACGGAAACCTTCATGTCAGCTGGCCGCCGCTGTACGGTCATTGGGAGCCGCACGTCGGCCCCGGCACCCCCGCCGCGATCATGGTGGCCCTCGCAGTCGTCGCGTACGGGCCGCTCCTCGCCGCCCGGCTGCCGTGGCGCGCGCTGCTGTGCACGGCCTGGGGCACCGCCATGGCGTGGACGTTCTCGCTCGCCCTGGTCGACGGATGGCAGCGCGGAATCGCCCGTCGGCTCACGACCAAGTACGAGTACCTCCAGGTCATCGACCCCGTCAACCGCTTCCACGACATCCCCGCCGCCCTGCGGGACTTCACCCACCACATCCTGATCCACTCACCCGACGCCTGGCCCGCGCACGTCGCCGGACATCCCCCCGCGGCCACCCTCACCTTCGTCCTCCTCGACCGGACCGGGCTGGGCGGCGGCGCCTGGGCGGGCGTCTGGTGCATCACCGTCGGGGCGACAGCGGCGGTGGCGGTCCTCGTCACCGTACGAGCGCTGTCCGGGGAGGCGCTCGCCCGCCGTGCCGCGCCCTTCCTGGTCCTGGCCCCGGCCGCCGTGTGGATGGGCACCTCCGCGGACGGGTACTTCGCTGCGGTCGCCGCCTGGGCGATCGCGTTCCTCGCCCTCGCGGTCACGGGACACCGGCCCCGGTCGGCAGGTCTCGCCTCCGGGCTCCTCTTCGGCCTCACCGCGTATCTCTCGTACGGGCTGACACTGTTCGCAGTGATCGCCGGCGGCGTCCTGCTGCTCGGCTCCCGACGGCTGCGCCCCCTGCCCTACGTCCTCGCCGGATTCGTCGTCGTCCCGGCCGTGTTCACGTTCGCGGGCTTCAACTGGTGGGAGGCGTACCACCTGCTGGTCACCCGCTACTACCAAGGGGCCGGCGGTATCCGCCCTTACGGCTACTGGGTGTGGGCGAACCTCGCGTGCACGGCACTCCTCGTGGGTCCGGCGACGGTGGCCGGGCTGCGACGAGTCGGTGCGGCTCCCATCCGCCAGGGTGTTCGCACGTGCCTGCGCCGCTCCGCCGCCGAACCCCGCCTCGCCCTGCTCGTCCTCGCCGCCCTGCTCGCGCTCCTCGCCGCCGACCTCTCCGGCATGAGCAAAGCGGAAACAGAGCGCATCTGGCTGCCGTTCGCGATGTGGCTGCTCCCGGCCTGCGCGTTCCTGAACCGACCCCGCGCCTGGCTCACCGCACAGGCCACCCTCGCCCTGCTCCTCAACCACCTGGTGCTGACGGGGTGGTGACCATGAGACCCGGATCAAGCCTCGGCGGAGGAGCGTCACCGGTCACAAGGGCCTGGCGAAACGGGCGTGAAGGTCTTACGAAACGCGGACGGCGGGGCGGCCCCGCCGCACGGCATTGTGGCCGGTGGGAAACTGGGGACATGCAGCAGCCGCACGAATCCCCAGACGCCGGACATGCTCCACGTGGGCAGGGAGGTACGACCCGCGTCCTCGTCGTGGACGACGACCCCACTGTCGCCGAGGTCGTCTCCGGCTATCTCGACCGCGCCGGGTACCAGGTGGACGTGGCCGGGGACGGTCACTCCGCGCTCGTGCGGGCCGCGGCGCACTGGCCGGACCTGGTGGTGCTCGACCTCATGCTGCCCGGCATGGACGGCCTGGAGGTGTGCCGCCGGATACGTGCCCGGGGGCCCGTGCCGGTCATCATGCTCACCGCCCGCGGCGACGAGGGCGACCGGATCCTGGGCCTGGAAGTGGGCGCCGACGACTACGTCACGAAGCCCTTCAGCCCTCGTGAGCTGGTCCTGCGGGTTGAGTCGGTACTGCGCCGGTCCCGGCCCGCCGTCGGGGCTCGCCCCGTGCACGCGGCAGGTGTCACCGTCGACCCGGCAGCCCGCCGCGCCACCAAGAACGGCGCCGAGCTCAGCCTCACACTCCGCGAGTTCGACCTCCTCGCCTTCCTCCTGCGCAACCACGGCCGGGCCTACAGCCGTGAAGAGCTGATGCGCGAGGTGTGGGGCTGGGACTTCGGCGACCTGTCCACCGTCACCGTCCACGTCCGCCGGCTGCGGGCCAAGGTGGAGGACGACCCGGCCCGGCCCCGGCTGATCCAGACGGTGTGGGGAGTGGGCTACCGCTTCGACGCCACGCCCTGCGAGGAGGCGGTCCGACCGTGAGCGACACCCTCCTCATCGCCCTCTTCGCCTTCCTCGGCGCTCTCGCGGCCGGACTGCTCGGGGCGGGTGTGCTGTGGCTGATCCGGCGACGCTCGCTGACCGCGTCCCTCGCCGTGGTCGCCGCCGTGGCCGTGACCGCCATGCTCGCGGGAACGCTGGCCGTGGCGCAGGCGATGTTCCTGTCCTCGCACGACCTGAGCGTCGTCACCACGGTCGTGGCGATGGCGGCCGTGGTCTCCCTGGTCACCGCGCTGCTGCTCGGCCGGTGGGTCGTCGCCCGCAGCCGGGCGCTCACCGCCGCCGCCCGTTCCTTCGGCGACGGTGGTCATTTCGCGGCTCCCGACGGCCCGGTGACCGCGGAACTGGCCGCACTCGGCCGCGAGTTGGCCACCACCAGTGCGAAGCTGGCCGAGTCCCGCGACCGCGAGCGCGCCCTGGAGACATCGAGACGCGAACTCGTCGCCTGGATCTCGCACGACTTGCGCACTCCCCTTGCCGGGCTGCGCGCCATGTCCGAGGCCCTGGAGGACGGCGTCGCCGCCGACCCCCACCGCTACCTTCGCCAGATGCGCACCGAGGTCGAACGCCTCAACGGCATGGTCGGGGACCTCTTCGAGCTCTCCCGCATCCACGCCGGTGCGCTCGCCCTCTCCCCCTCCCGCATGTCGGTGTACGACCTGGTGGGCGACGCCCTCGCGGGAGCGGACGCCCTCGCCCGCGAGTACGGAGTGTGGCTGGTCGGCGACCGCGTCGAGCCGCTGCCGGTCGAGGTGGACGGCAAGGAGATGAGCCGAGTGCTGGGCAATCTGCTGGTCAACGCGATCCGCCGGACACCCTCCGACGGTACCGTCGCGGTCACCGCCGAGCGCTTCTCCGACGGAGTCGTCCTGTCCGTCACCGACGGCTGCGGCGGCATCCCCGAGGAGGACCTGCCGCGGGTCTTCGACACCGGCTGGCGCGGTACCCATGCCCGTACTCCTCCCGCCGGTGCGGGCCTCGGCCTGGCCATCGTCCGGGGCATCGTGGAAGCGCACCGGGGCCAGGCCGCCGTGCGCAACGTCCCCGGCGGCTGCCGCTTCGAAGTGACGCTTCCCCTGGCCGAGGCGTGATCGGGGGCTCCTGAGCCAAGCGAATCCGCCGACGAACGGAAGGGCATCCGGGCTGAGATCCACGGCGGTCGGCCATCCGGATCGGTCAGCAACTGCACGTGCCCGCCATTCAGGCGGTGCGTGGCGGAGCAGTCGGCCCGGCCGTCGCCCAGGCGGTCGCACTCCGCGAGCGTCCCTGTCGGCCCGGAGTCCGGCCGGCCGCAGGCGACGTGAGCCGCGCCGGGAGCGGATCTGCGGGGGATACCGCGCATCAGTTGCTTCAGCCGTTTCCGGGTGCTTGGCGCCTCGGTTCCAGGGGTTCACGAGGGCACCACCATGACGGTCGTACGCTTCCTGCGCCGCTGCTTGGTCAGGGCTGTGGGGTGCTGCCCATCTCGGCGGTGAAGATCACGGGGTTGCTGTCGAATCCTCGGACCATCTCGCGGTACTCCCACGTTCCGGAGGCGTCCCTGGTGAACTCCGCGACCGTCGCGGCGGTGAATTCGGAGAGCTGTGCGAAGTCGTCCTTCAGTAGCTCCCTGTACCCCTCGACGACCAGAACTCCGGCGTTCGACAGGTCGCCGAAGGTTTTGGGGCCGCTGTTCTGGTGGATCGCCACACCCACCACCACCCGAGCGAAGGAGGAAGCGAGGCGATCGAGCTCCAGGGTCATCGCCTCGACGTAGCCGAGGCCCTGGCCGGTCTGGCTGTCCCGGCTCATGTTGATGGTGCCGTCCGGTGAGCGGCTGTCGAAGTGGACGACGTACACCGGCCGCCCGAAGGGGGCGTCCGCCGAGTAGGTGGCAGCGATGATGTCGAGATGATGGGGTGGCTGATCCCAGGGACTCGGGTCCCATTTGAGCCGTACCTCGGCCTTCCCGACTCCATGGCTGTCGCTGCTCACCGAATTGCTGCCTCTCTCATTTCAAGCCACCACGCGATGGCACCTACATGGGCAAGTATGGCTCTCGGCCATCCTGTTGAAGCCTCGCGCTCCCGCCCCCATGGCCGACGGCGCGACGGCGCGACGTAAGTATTTCGTCATCAGCTGCGGGGTGGAGGACGGCCGCCCGTGCCCGTTGAATGGGAGCGCAACAGGAAAATCTCAGGAGGCGAGCGGGGATGGGGCGCGTGCGGAAGGTATTGACGGGGCCGTGGGGCATCGCGGTTGTGGTGGTGGCGGTCGGCGCAGTCGGCTTCGGGCTGTACTGGTTTCAGCCCTGGAAGCTGTGGCAGGACGAGACCGTCCAAGAGGCCCTGCCCGGGGTCGCGGACATGTCCGCTCCTGCTGCGGCGCCCTCGGAAGAGACCCTCGCGCCGCCCTCCCCGGCCACCGGCCCGCAGGTGCTGGCCAGTGGTGAGCTGATCAGCCACGAGCATGCGACCTCGGGCGCGGTGAAGCTCGTACGGCTGGCTGACGGCTCCCATGTCGTCCGGCTGGAGAACCTCGACACCAGCAACGGTCCGGACTTGCGTGTCTGGCTGACCGACGCGCAGGTGAAGCAGGGGAAGGCTGGATGGCATGTTTTCGACGACGGGAAGTACGTCAGCCTCGGCAAGCTGAAGGGCAACAAGGGAAGTCAGAACTACGCCCTGCCCCGTGACGTGGATCCGTCGAACTACCGCAGCGTGAGCATCTGGTGCGACCGTTTCGACGTGTCGTTCGGCGCCGCCGAACTCGCCCGTGTCTGACGGCGGTGCGGCCATGTCGCACCACGTCGGCACTCAGCTCAGGGCATCGAGGGCGGCCAGGACGGCGGCGGGTTCGGCGCGCTTGGTGTAGTCGGCGTCGACGAAGGCCCAGCGGATCACGCCGTCGCGGTCGATGACGTAGGTGGCGGGCAGCGGGAGGGTGCGCGGGTGTCCTCCGTTGACGCGCTGGAGGTCGAAGCCGAGCTTGTCGTAGACGGTTGCGAGGTCGTCGGGGAGGTCGAAGGCGAGGCCGTACCGCTTGGCGGTGTCGGAGCCGACGTCGCTGAGGACGCTGAAGGCGAGCTGGTGCTTCTCGGCCAGGGAGAGGGACTCGTCGGGGACTTGCGGAGAGACCGCGACGAGGTGTGCGCCGCGTGCGGTGATCTCTTCGTGGTGCTGCTGGAGGGCGCGCAGGGCGATGTTGCAGTAGGGGCACCAGGCGCCCCGGTAGAAGGACAGGACGACGGGGCCGGTCTTGACCAGGTCGGCCAGGCTCACGGGGTTGCCGGCCGCGGACGGCAAGTGGAAGAGAGGGGCCTGTGCACCGACGGCCAGTGCGCGGTCGGCCTGACCGGAGTCGGCGAGTTCCTGGCCGGCGCGCTGCATGATCTGCCGGATGTCGGCGGGGATCTGCTGCTGGCGGGCTGTGTAGAAGGCGTGCAGCTCGGCGTTGAGGGTCATCGGAAGGTTCCTCCTGGGGCGCCGGTCATGTCGTCTTCCGCTATCTCGGAACGACCGTTTCAAGATAGCGGGCGGGGCGGTATCTTGGAACCCTCATTTCAAGATGCCGAGGACTGAGACATGCCGGACGTCAAACACTTCGATCCCGACACGGCCCTGGACGCCGTGATGCGGCTGTTCTGGCGCCAGGGCGTGGAAGCGACCGGGATCCAGGACGTCGTGACGGCCACCGGCCTGAACCGCTCCAGCCTCTACGCCACCTTCGGCGGCAAGCAGGAGCTGTACCGTGCCGCACTGCGCTGGTACATCGAGCAACGCTCCCGTCCCGCGTTCAGCCGCCTGGCCGGAGACGACCGCGGCCTGCCCGCCGTTCACGACTTCTTCGCCGAACTGATCGAGGCCCGCTGCTCAGGCGCGTACGCCCAATGGGGCTGCATGGTCTCCAACGCCCATGCCGGCGGCGAGAACAGTGACCCCGACATCCGGGCCGTCCTCGACCGGCACCACGGGGAGCTGCGGGAGGCGCTGCGCACGGCACTCGTCGCCGCCGAGGCCAAGGCTCAGCTCAAACCCGGCACCGACCCCGGGGCCGTGGCCGACCTGCTGGCCTTGCTCGCCTACGGAGTCAATCTACGTTCCCGTGCAGGCGCCGATGCCGGGGAGCTGACGAGGACGGTGACCGGGGCCCTCGACACGCTGGGGGCCGCGTAGCCGGGCCGTGCGGCATGCCGTGTCAGCGGGGTTGGAGCTCGAGGTGAGTGGACGCGGGCCATCGAGGGCGGGGGGACGGCTGTGGACGTCGTAGGCGCTGTCGGCGGCCGGCCGTGGCGGCGGGCGGTGTCAGACGTCTTTGGCCGGCCAGTCCAGAAGCCGGGCGCCGATCACGGCCGTCTGGAGCATGTAGCGGTGGGTCGGGTCGGCGGGGTTGGCGCCGGTGAGTTTGTGGATGCGTTCCAGGCGGTAGGTCAGGGCGCGCACGCTGAGGGTGAGGCGGCGGGCGGCCTCGGCGGCCACGCAGCCGGAGTCGAAATACGCGGTGAGGGTGTCCAATAAGGGCTGGGCGCCGCCGCGGGAGGTGGTGAGCGGTCCCAGAGTGTCGGCGACGAGGTCGGCCATGGCTTGGCGGTCGCGGGTGAGGACGGGGTAGACCAGCAGGTCGGCGGCGCGCAGGACGGGGTCGTCGAGGTCGAGGCGCTCGGCGAGTTCCAGGACGCCCAGAGCTTCCTCGTAGGACTGGACGACGCCTCCGGGGCCGGGTTGGGGTCGGCCGATGGCGACCCGGCCGCCGTCGGTGGCGGCGTGCGCCTGCTTGGCGAAGTAGGCGAGTACCTCGTCCTGGTGGCCGGGGGCGACGCACAGCAGGCGGCCGTCCTTGGTGGTGAGCAGGATGCTGCGGTCGCCGAAGCGGGAGATGAGCGCCCGTTCCACCTGCTGGGGCACCGGGTCGCCCTCGTCGTAGGTGGCGGGGCCCTGCGCGACGGCGACGGCGTGCGCGTGGGACAGGCGAAGGCCGAAGCGTTCGGCGCGCTCGGCGAGGCGGCCGAGGTCGCTGCGGCCGTAGAGGAGGTCGTCGATGAACTCGCGGCGGGCGGCCTCTTCTTGGCGTACGGCCAGGAGCTGGGCGCGTTCGTAGCCTTCGGCGAAGGCGTCGATGACCTGCTGCACGGCGGCAAGCGCGTCGTCGGCGGAGCCGGGTGAACCTGGCCAGGCCGTGCGGGCGCGGGTCAGATGCGCGCTGACGAGGGCGCGCAGCCCGTGGCCGGCCTCGGCGGCCTGCTCGCCCAGGACGCGGCGGGAGGCGATCTCGTCCCGGGTGAGGCGTCGCCCGGTGGCCGACACCTCGGTCAGGATCTCGGCGTAACCGTCCAGAAACTGCTCGGGAAGTTCCCGCTCGGTCACGTCGTCCCCCTGATTCTTGACGCGCTGGTGACGGTTTCTTAGCGGCCACCGGCATGCAGACCCTAATGAACACTGCCGGTTACCGGCAATGCGCGGTCGGGATCGGATCATGCAGCATGGCTCACGGGGAGCACGGCGGATGGTTTCGGTGCCGGACACCGGCAGGTACTCGGCACCGAGGCTCGGAACATCCGTGCGCCGTCGGAGACGACTGGTGCACACCGCGGGCGGAGAGGGGGATCAGGAGATGCAGACATTTCTCGCAGCGGCCACGGGCCTGCCCACCATCCTGCTGACCGCTGCGCTCGTCGTGGTCGTCTGCTTCTGGCTCCTGGCCGCCGTGGGCGTCGCCGGCGCCGGCAGTTTCGACACGGACGTGGACCTTCGGGCGCGGCGTATGGGCGGGGTGCCCGTGGCGGTCGCCTTCTCCGTGCTGACGGTGCTCGCCTGGTCCTTGAGTGTCGGCGCGACGGTTGTGGTTGCCGTGTTGGGGCCCCCCGGGCCTGTCACCGGGCTGCTGCGCATGGTGGTGCCCGTGGGAGCTCTGCTGGTCGCTTGGGCCACGACCTGCCTGATCGTGCGGTCGTTGCACCGACTATTCCCGGATGAACCCGCGCCGTCCGTGCTGAGCGAGGCTCGCACGGGCGGCGGCACCGGGCTACGAGGTGCCGGGAGCCGCGATCCCCATGGGGGCGCGTCCCGTGTCGCCGTGCACCAGCCGCGGGACCGCGCCGCCTGAGCCCCGACGTCGCCGGATCTCATCTCCGGCCTTCTTCTTCACGCTCAACTCCCTTACGCCTGAAGGACGTATGCCATGGTTGCCATGCTCGTGGGCATAGGCGTGCTCGTCGCCGTCTGCCTCGTTGTCGTACTTGTCGTCTCCCAGTTGTTCCGCAAGGTGGAGCAGGGTAAGGCGCTGATCGTCTCCAAGCTGCGGAAGGTCGATGTGACCTTCACCGGGCAGGTCGTTCTGCCGGTGCTGCACAAGGCCGAGGTGATGGACATCTCGGTGAAGGCCATCGAGATCACCCGGGCCGGCAAGGACGGGCTGATCTGCCAGGACAACATCCGTGCCGACATCCGGATCTCGTTCTTCGTGAAGGTCAACAAGACCGTCGAGGACGTCGTCAAGGTCGCCCAGGCGGTCGGCACCGCGCGGGCGAGCGACCAGAAGACGCTGCAGGAGCTGTTCCACGCGAAGTTCTCCGAGGCGCTGAAGACCGTCGGCAAGCAGCTGGACTTCACCGACCTGTACACCAAGCGCGAGGAGCTGCGGTACCGGATCATCGAGGTCATCGGCGTCGACCTCAACGGCTACCACCTGGAGGACGCGGCGATCGACTACCTGGAGCAGACGCCGCTGACGCAGCTCGACCCGGCCAACGTCCTCGACGCCCAGGGCATCCGGAAGATCACCGAGCTGACGGCCGTGGAGCACGTGCGCACCAACGAGGCCCAGCGCACCGAGGAGAAGGAGATCACCCGGCAGAACGTCGACGCGCGTGAAGCGATCCTGGAGCTGGAGCGCCGGCAGGCCGACGCCGAGATCAAGCAGAAGCGGGAGATCGACACCGTACGGGCCCGCGAAGAGGCCGAGACGGCGCGGGTCATGGAGGAGGAGCGGCTGCGTGCCCAGGGCGCGTTCCTCAAGACCGAGGAGCAGCTCGGAATACAGCGGGAGAACCAGGCCCGTGAGGTCGCCGTCGCGGCGAAGAACCGCGAGCGGGTCATCGCCGTCGAGAACGAGCGCATCGAGAAGGACCGGCAGCTCGAGGTCATCGCGCGGGAGCGGGAGACGCAGCTGACGCAGATCGCCGCCTCCAAGGAGGTCGAGGCGGAGAAGCGGGAGATCGCCGAGGTCATCCGCGAGCGGGTCGCCGTGGACCGTACGGTCGCCGAGCAGGAGGAGGCCATCAAGAAGCTGCGGGCCGTGGAGGAGGCCGAGCGCGGTCGGCAGACCGTGATCATCGCCGCCGAGGCCGAGGCACAGGAGAACCTGGTCAAGGACATCAAGGCCGCCGAGGCCGCCGAGCAGGCCGCCGTCCACCGCGCCGCCGAGGAACTCACCCTCGCCGAGGCCCGGTTGAAGAGCGCCGACCTCGACGCACAGGCCAAGCTGCGCCTCGCCGAGGGCATCCAGGCCGAGACCGCCGCCGAGGGCCTCGCGGCCGTCCAGGTCCGCGACAAGGAGGCCGAGGTCATCGAGAAGGCCGGCCGCGCGGAGGCGGAAGCGACCCAGGCCAGGCTGCGTGCCGAAGCCGACGGCGCGCGGGCCAAGGCGCTGGCCGAGGCAGAGGGCATCAGCGGGAAGCTGAAGGCCGAGGCCGCCGGTCTCACCGAGAAGGCGGCCGCGATGGCCGCCCTGGACGACGCCTCCCGCGGCCACGAGGAGTACCGGCTGCGCCTGGAGGCCGAGAAAGACATCCGCCTCGCAGGGCTGGACGTGCAGCGTCAGGTCGCCGAGGCACAGGCCACGGTGCTCGCCACCGGGCTGGAGAACGCCGACATCAGCATCGTCGGCGGGGACTCGGTCTTCTTCGACCGGCTGGTGTCCTCGATCGCGCTCGGCAAGGGCGTCGACGGCTTCGTCCAGCACTCCGAAACGGTCCAGGCACTCGCCAAGCCCTGGCTGGACGGCACCTCCAGCTTCACCGACGACCTCAGCCGCATCCTCGGCTCGGTCTCCACGGCCGACATGCAGAACCTGACCGTCTCCGCCCTGCTCATGAAGCTCATGAACAACGGCGGCGCGAACGCCGGACAGTTCCGGCAGCTCCTGGACAAGGCCGGCGAGCTGGGCCTCGCCGACACCTCGCTGACCGCTCTCAACGGCAGCGTAAGGGCCTGACCCTCGCCGGGGCCCGACCGGCATGCCAGGACCCGAGCTGCCGCCACGGCCCGACCCCCGGCCCGACCCCCGGCCCGTGGTCCGGAGCTGCCGCACAGGGGACGGCAGCTCCGGACCACGTTTCTCCGACACCCGAGAGGGACCCCATGACCACCGGGACCACCGGTCTGGAAGCCGGCACGTACGAGGTGCTGCGCGACCGGCTCACCGCGCAGGCCGCCGAGCTCGCCCGTCGCGCCGAGACGCTCAACGTCCGCCGGACCGAGGAGTTCGGCTCCACCCGGCTGGAGCTGACGAGCACCGAGCGGCTGCGCACCGAGCACAACTGCGTGCCCCGCGACATCGTCTCCGTCGGCGACACGCTGCTCTTCGGCCACAACGTTCTCCTCGGGTTCCTCGGGACCGAGCCGGAGACGACGGTGGGCGACGTCTTCGCGCTGTACGACCGCGACCTGAACCGCCTTCCCGAGGACGCCGTTCCGGGCCTGCTCGACGACCCCGCCTTCGTCCGGGAGTTCGCCGCCCTCTACCGCTACTACCGCCAGGCCCACCTCCTGCAACTACGCCGTATGGAAGGCAAGTTGCTGGCGGTCTTCCAGACCGGCGAGAAGGCCGGCGACATCCGCGTGCTGCGCTGGGCCCTCTCCGACGACGGCTCTGCGTCCTTCCTGGACGCGCGCGGCGAGCGCGACCACGTCTTCCCGCCTTCCCACGACTTCGCATGGACGCAGACGACCCGTGAGGACCACGTCCTCGGACGCCACCCACACGTCTCCATCGACGGCGAGGTCTTCGTCGAGACCGTCGGCGGCACCTTGACCGTCAAGGTCGAGGACAACACCGAGACAGGAGAGGGGATTTACGCCGAGCCGGTCGACGAGCCGCTGCAGTCCCTTGCCGACGCCGACATCGCGTACGCCCGCGTGGGCGCTCTCACCCTGGTGGACGTCCTCCCGTACAAGGAGGACGTCCACCGCTACCTGGTCTTCAACACGCTCACGATGAGCGTCGTCCGCCTCGATGGCATCGGCCGGGCGTGCCGTCGGCTGCCCGAGGACCAGGGCATCGTCTTCCCCGGCGGATACTGCCTGGCCACAGGCAGGTACAAGATGTTCGACGGGCTCGACACCGAGGGACTGGAGTTCGAGCGGATGGTCCGCTCGCCCAACGGCGAGGACGTTCTCTTCGCCTTCCACGCGCGCGTGGCAGGCCGCAGTCTGCTGTTGCCGTACAACATGATCCGCAAGGAGGTCGCCAGCCCGCTGTCCTGCCACGGCTGGGCCCTCTTCGACGACGGCACGCTGGTGGTCCTGCGAGCCGACAGCGACGAACCGCAGCGTGTCCACCCCGTCCAGCTCTGGAACTCCCCGTTCGTCTCCGACACCCATGCCGCCGCCCAGCCGGTAGGCGCCGGCTCGCTCGCCCGTGTCGGCAACGCCGACCTCGTGCGCGGCATCTCCGACTGCCTCTCCATCACGCGCGCCGTCACCGAGACCACCCCGACGAGCGAGGTGTACGAGGCACTGGCCGCCGCCTGCGTCCGAACCACCGACTCCCATCACTGGCTGGGCGAGCCCGAACTCGGCAATCTGCACGAGCCGCTCGCCCAGGTGCGGACCACCGCCGAGCAGGTGCTGGCCGAGTTCGAAACCGTCCAGGCCCTCACCCGCCAGGCCGCCGACGCGCTGGCCGAAGCCGCCGCACAGGTAGCAGCGGTCGTTCGACGCCTGCGCGGCGAGGCCCCGCGCAGCGCCGCAGCCTGGGTGACCGGCCTGACCGAACTGCGCCACGCCCAGGGCCACCTGCTCACCCTCAAGGACATGCGGTACGCGGACACCGCCCGCATCGACGAACTCGCCGCCGATGCCGAGGCCGACCTCGCCTCCTTCGGGCAGCGGGCCGTCGCCCACCTCGCGCGCGAGAACGCCTTCGCTTGCCATCAGGCCGAAGTCCAGCAGCTCGCTGCCGACGCGGAGGCGATCGCCACCGTCGCCGAGGCAGCGCCCGTCGCCGCCCGCCTCGACGACCTCGCCGACGGACTGGGCACGGTGACCGAGGTCGTCGTCGGCCTCGACATCGGCGACGCCACCGTCCGTACGGCCGTCCTGGAGCGGATCGCCGAGGTCCTCGGCGGCATCAACCGCGCCCGCGCCACCCTCGACGGCTGCCGCCGCGCGCTTCTCGACCGTGAGGGGCGCGCGGAGTTCGCGGCCGAGTTCGCGCTGCTCGGCCAGGCCGTCATCGGCGCGCTCGCGGCCGCCGACAGTCCCGAGGGGTGTGACGAGCAACTCGCCCGCGTGCTGGTGCGGGTGGAGAACCTGGAGGCGCGGTTCACGGAGTTTGCCGAGTTCGACGACTTCCTCGGCGAGCTGGCGGACAAGCGCGACGAGGTCCACGAGGCGTTCTCCTCCCGTAAGCAGACCCTCGCCGATGCCCGCGCCCGCCGCGCCGAGCGCCTGGCCGACTCGGCGAGGCGCGTCCTGCAGACGGTCGCCCGCCGCGCCGGCACGCTCGCCGACGCGGACGCGATCGCCACGTACTTCACCTCCGACCCGATGGCTGGCAAGGTCCGCCGCCTCGCCGACGAGCTACGCGAACTCGGCGACCAGGTCAGGGCGGAGGAACTGGACGGCCGCCTGAAGTCCGCCCGCCAGGACGCGTTGCGCGCCCTGCGCGACCGCACCGACCTGTACACCGACGACGGCCGCACCCTCCGACTGGGCAGCCATCACTTCGCCGTCAACACCCAGCCACTCGACCTCACCCTCGTCCCGCACGGTGACACCCTCGCCTTCGCGCTCACCGGCACCGACTACCGCTCGCCGGTCACGGATCCCGACTTCGCCGCCACCCGGCCGTACTGGGACCGCCCGCTGCCGTCCGAGTCGCCAGAGGTCTACCGCGCCGAGCACCTCGCCGCCCGGCTGCTGGACGACCACGGCCCGGCCGCGCTCGCGGAGACAGACCTGCCCGCCGTCGTCCGGCAGGCGGCGGAGGCGGCGTACGACGAGGGATACCAGCGCGGCGTCCACGACCACGACGCGGCCGCGATCCTCGCCGCACTTCTGAGCCTGCACGAGGGCGCCGGTCTGCTCCGCCACGAGCCCGCCGCACGCGCCACCGCCCAGCTCTTCTGGGCGCACGGCACGACGGCCGAGGAGCGCGAGAGCTGGACCCGGCGGGCGGTATCGCTGGCACGCGCCCGGGACACGTTCGGGCTCACGCCCGCCATCGACGGCCTGCGGGCCGAACTGGCTGAGGCGATCGGCACACGAGCGGCGTCCGCCTATCTCTTCGAGGAGCTGACGAGCGGGCCCGACGGCTTCGTCATCAGCGCCGGCACTCGCACGCTGCTCGACAAGTTCCGCCGTACGATGGGCACGTCGGCCTACGACGACGACCTCGCCGTCCTCACCGACCCGGCCGCACGCAGGCAGCTGGTGGAGGCGTGGCTGACGTCGTACACCACCGCGACCGGCACGGAGACCACCCCCGGCGACCTGGCCGAGGCGGTTGCCGCCGAGCTCTGCACGGACCTGCCCCGCTACGAGTCCGACGCGACACTGACCCAGAGCGTTGAGGGGCTGCTGGGCGCCCACCCGCGCATCAGCGGCCGTAGGCTCACGATCCGCGTGGACGAATTCCTGGCCCGCACAAGGGAGTTCCGCGCCCAAGAACTTCCTGCCCACCGCGACTTCCAGCGGCGCCGTGCGGCGTTGATGGCCGCCGAGCGCACCCGCCTCCGCATGGACGAGTACCGGCCGACGGTGATGTCCGCGTTCGTGCGCAGCAAGCTGATCGACGAGGTGTACCTGCCACTGGTCGGCGACAGCCTCGCCAAGCAGCTGGGCACCACGGGCGAGTCCAAGCGCACCGACACCGGCGGCCTCCTCCTGCTCATCTCCCCGCCCGGCTACGGCAAGACGACCCTC
Source organism: Streptomyces sp. NBC_00076 (assembly GCF_045041235.1). Taxonomy (NCBI): domain Bacteria; kingdom Bacillati; phylum Actinomycetota; class Actinomycetes; order Kitasatosporales; family Streptomycetaceae; genus Streptomyces; species Streptomyces sp. NBC_00076. The sequence goes on along the minus strand of NZ_CP108242.1, from coordinate 1,624,246 downwards.
ATGGAGTACGTCGCCGACCGCCTCGGCCTGATCCTGGTCAAGGTCAACGGACCCGCGCTCGGCCATGCGGTGACCTCCCTCGATCCGGCCGAGGCTCCGAACGCGACCGCCCGCCAGGAGGTCGAGAAGATCAACCTCGCACTGGAGACCGGCAACAACACGCTGCTCTACCTGGACGACATCCAGCACACCTCGCCCGAGCTGCTGCAGAAGTTCATCCCGCTGTGCGACGCAACCCGCCGCATCGAGGGCGTCCAGGACGGCGAGCCGCGCACCTACGACCTGCGCGGCAAACGCTTCGCCGTCTGCATGGCCGGCAACCCCTACACCGAGTCCGGCAGCCGCTTCCGCGTCCCCGACATGCTCGCCAACCGCGCCGACGTCTGGAACCTCGGCGACGTCCTGACCGGCAAGGAGGACGCGTTCGCGCTCAGCTTCATGGAGAACGCGCTGACGTCGAACCCGGTCCTAGCTCCGCTCGCCGGCCGAGAGCGCATGGATTTCGATCTGCTGATCCGCTTGGCCGAGGGCGACACGACAGCCCGCGCCGACCGGCTGACCCACCCGTACGCCCCGGCCGAGCTGGAGCGGATCCTGGCCGTGCTGCGGCACCTGCTGACGGCTCGCGAGACGGTCCTGGCGGTGAACGCCGCGTACATCGCCTCGGCGGCCCAGGCCGACGGGACCCGCACCGAGCCGCCCTTCCAACTCCAGGGCTCCTACCGCAACATGAACAAGATCGCCCAGCGCATCCAGCCGGTCATGAACGACACCGAGCTGTCAGCGTTGATCGACGACCACTACCGGGCCGAGGCCCAGACCCTCACCACGGGCGCCGAGGCCAACCTCCTGAAACTGGCGGAGCTGCGCGACACGCTCACCGGCGAACAGGCGTTGCGCTGGGCCGAGTTGAAAGCATCGTACGTCCGCACCCAGACCCTGGGCGGACCGGACGACGACCCCCTCACCCGCGCGGTGGCCACCCTCGGCCTGCTCGCCGACCGGATCGCGGCCGTCGAGTCGGCGATCAACCGCGCCGCCGACCCACGCCACCCGATCGCCAACCCCACCGCCCGACACGCGGCCCGCCCCGACCCGGGCCGTGGGGAGCACTGAGGTGCCGCGCACCCGTCCGGCACCGCTGCCCCGGGAGCTGCCCGACGTCGGCACGGTCCGCCGTCGGGCACGCATGGGCACGGGCCTGGTCGTGGCGCTGCTCGTGCTGCCCTTCGCCGTCGGTGGCATGGTCCGGTCGGGTGCGGCAGTGGGGCTCGTGACTGATCCCCTCGCCTTCCTGCTGATCGTCGAGCTGTGGGCGGAACGCGCGCCGACGCGCCGCTCGTCGGCCAGAATGACCGCGCGGACCCTGACAGGCATACGCTCCGTCGACCTGAGCCGCATCGCGCGTGTCCGACTGCAGACGACGTTCTCGTACGGCACCGTCCACCGGGCTCTCCTTGTCCGCGACGCACACAGGGTGCGGCTCGGCGTTACCTCCACAGCCCGGCGGCGCGTGCTGCGGCGGGCGCTCGAACGGCAGCCGGGGGCGTCATGGGACCCGGCCCCAGAGTGAACCGGGCAGCGCGTGCCTGGTGATCTGCTGTGTTCTTCGGGGAGCTGATACTGCTCGACCGGGAGCTCGTGGGACTCAACCCCTGCTGTGGCATCACCTCGAACGCGGTGCCCGCCGTGCCCTGGAGCAGGGCACGCCGCGGTGCGGCATGCCGGCGCTGGAGCGTTCGGGCAGAAGGATCGACGCCGAGGTGTGCCGGGAGATCCTGCGCGCTCGGCCTCGAGCGGTCGGCACACGCGCGAGTGTCACAGCGCGGTCACGTGCTGCTCAATGCTCCTGCCGCGCCCAGCAGTTCGTGCAGGAGGTGCGAGGCCGTGATCACGCCCAGCAAGCGGGTACTGCCTGACTCCCGGGCGCCCGGTCGGGCTTTGACCTTCTCGGCGACCGCCACGAGCGGGCTGCGCACCTGTGCCATCAGCGCGGCCACCTCCAGCGCGGTGTCGTCCGGGTCGGCGATCGGCAGCGGGGCTGCTTTGTTGGGCAGGCAGTCCCCGACGCGGCGGCCGGCCAGCGCCTGGCAAAGCCGGTCGGCGTGCTTCTCGTCGACGACGGCTGCGAGGGTCGGGTCCTCGATGACGTAGGCGGGCACCAGCATTTTGATCATCTGTGAGGCGGGAAGGATCGCCTTCGGCTCGCCCCGTTCGTCCACCACGAGCAGGGCAGGCAGTCTGTGCTCGGCCATCAGCCGGGCCGCGTCCATGGCGTCGCTGTCGACGCTCACCGTTTCGTATGCGACCGCCAGGTCACGAGCGCGCACGGCGGGCTCCTCTTCCTCTGGAAATGGTCCTGTGCTCAGCGTCGTACGGTTTCGGGGTGCGGGCCAGGTCATTGACGCGGAACATACGCAGCGGCCCTGTTCGAACACGCATCACTCCGCTCCGGTCACCCACCGTGGTCCAACCGGTTCCGGGAGGCGGAGGTCCTGGCATCCATTTCGCCGGGCTGCACCCGAGCTCACCATGGTGGCCCGCCGCTGCCGGGTGCCTCCTCGGCTGCCTGAGACCGCAGAGCCCGGCCGACGGCTGAGGAGTCGGCCGGGCCCTGGTGGGTCGTGGCGAGCACCACACGGTCATGGGGGCTCGGAAAGACTTGGCGAGTGTGTCATCACCGCACACGGTCACGTGCCCTTGCTGACGTGGGGCGCCCGCCTCGGCTGGGGAAATTGGACCATGCAGTCCGTCACCTCCGGATCATGCCAGTGCGAAGTAGCGCAGCCACACGTACCCGGCCGACAGCGCTACGGTGACGACGGTGACGACCAGGCCGTACTTGGTGAACTGCCAGAAAGAGATGGGCTGCCGGTTGCGTTCGGCGATGCCCAGGACGACCACGTTGGCACTCGCGCCGATCGCGGTGGCGTTGCCGCCGAGGTCCGCGCCGATGGCCAGGGCCCACCACATGACGTGGTCGCCCGAATCGCCCATCGACTGCACGAGGTCGCTGGTGATCGGTGCCATCGTCGCGACGTAGGGGATGTTGTCCACGATGCCGGACAGCACGGCCGACGCGCTCAGCAGCAGCATGGAGCCGCCGAGTTCGTTGTCGCCGATGGCGTCGGCGAGGGACTTGGAGACCTCGCCGACGACGCCGGTCTCGATCAGACCGCCGATCATGATGAACAGCCCGGCGAAGAACGCGAGGGTGGGCCACTCGACCTCGCCGAGGACCTCGCCGGTCTCCACGGCGGACACCGCGATCAGCAGGCCGGCGCCCAGCAGTGCGACGACACTGGGCTCGTAGTGCAGCACCGGATGGAGCACGAAGCCGACGACGACCAGGGCGAGCACCACGAGCCCCTGGACGAGCATCCGGGGGTCTTTGATGGCCTCGCGCTCCTCCAGCGCCATGACCTCCTCGGCGCGTGCCTCGTCGTAGACGAAGGACTTGCGGAACAGGAAGCGGCACAGAGCGACGAGCACGACGACCAGGATCGCGGCCAGCGGGGCGAGGTGGACCAGGAAGTCGTTGAAGGTCAGGCCGGCCCGGCTGGCGATGATGATGTTGGGTGGGTCGCCGACCAGGGTCGCGATGCCGCCGATGTTGGATGCGAACACCTCGGCGATCAGGAAGGGGGCGGCGGGCAGCCCGAGGCGCTCGCAGACCAGCAGGGTGACCGGGGCGATGAGCAGGACCGTGGTGACGTTGTCGAGCAGGGCCGAGGCCATGGCTGTGATCACGATGAGCATGACCATCACGCGGAAGGGTCTGGCCCGTGCCCTTTTCACCGACCAGATGGCCAGGTACTCGAACATGCCGGTCTTCTTGAGCACGCCGACGATCATCATCATGCCCATGAGCAGGAAGATGACGTTCCAGTCGACGCCGCTGTGCTCGGAGAAGAAGGCCGACTTGTCGTCGGTCGCGCCGATTGCCAGCATCAGCGCGGCACCGCCGAGGGCTGCCCCCACGCGGTGGATCTTCTCGCTGATGATCAGGCCGTAGGTTGCGACGAAGACAACGATCGCCGCCCAGCTCTGCCAGCCGTTCACGATCCTCCGATGAGTCGTTCCGGCAGGCGGGCGGCCGTCTCGGCGCCTGCCGGCCAGGTTCGGTCGCTGTCATTTTCGACGACGGTTACCAGTGGGGTGTGCGTGCGGGCCATGAGAGCCGCGATATGCATGATGCCGACGTCCGGTCCGACCGTCGGCCGGCGGAACCTGCGACGCGGCAGCCTCTCCGAAGCTCTCAACTTCTCCACCAGTGCCTTAAGGGCCTGGGAGGTGCCCCCAGAACAGGGGGGACCCCCATCGCGACCGTGGGCACGACGGCGTACGGCTGGTCGTCCCGGTTGACGATCAGCAGTGCGGGTGGTTTGTGCTCGGCCGGCAGCAGGGTCGCGTCGGTGGCGTAGTCGGTGGACACGTAAGGGTCGGGCACGACGAGTTCATACGCCGACATGGCCGGCCTCCTTGGTGGTACGGGAGGACTCGTCGCCGCCGGGTACGCCGGCGAGGTCCTCGACGTCGAAGAGGCGGGCGATCGGAACGTCGGTGGAGCTGTGAGCGATGATCGAGAAGGCGATGCACACGGCGATGAGCGTGAACGCCTCCTCGCCTTGCGGGATCCCGGCCTGCAGCACCAGCAGCCCGTACACGACCGACGCGAAGCCCTTCGGCCCGAACCAGGCCGCGACCAGCTTCTCCCGCCGGTCGAATCGAGTGCCGAGCAGCGAGAGCAGCAGAGAAACCGGGCGGATGAGAACGATGGCCAGGACCACGGCGACGTAGCCGCCGAAGGACAGGTCCCCGAACAGCTGAGGCGTCAGCAGCGAGCCGAACACCAGCAGCGCCGCGAACTTCGCCAGCTCCGCCAGCGCCTCGCCGAGCGGCTCGAACGCTTCCTTCGCCTCCGGTGAGCGCGCGGTGAGGACCGCGCCCGCCGAGAACGCGGCCAGGTAGGGGTTGGCGTGCGTCAGGTGGCACGTCGCGTAAAGGATCACGCCGATCGCCAGCGGCAGCAGCGGCTGCAGCTTGGGCTCGGCGCCCAGCAGCCGGAACCGCACGAGCTCGATCACCACGAACGGCAGGACGACACCGAACGCCAGCCCGAGGACCAACTCGAGCGCGATCTTCCCCAGCGACGCCTCGGCGTGCCCGGAGGTCGGTCCGGCCGCGGCGATCAGGATGAGCACGACCGGCAGAGCGAGCCCGTCGTTGATCCGCTCTCCACGTTCAGCAGCTGCCGCAGCTTCGCAGGGATCTCCTTGCGCCCGACGATCGCCGAGGCGAACACCGGGTCGGTGGGCGCCAGCACGGCGCCGACCAGGAACGACGTCGTCCAGTCCAGGCCCACCAGGTAGTGCGTGATCAGCGCCATGCCGACGATGGCGCGCAGCGCGCCGGAGAGCACTTCCTGGGTGAAGCCGACGATGCCGTCCTGCTGCATCAGGAACCGCTGGGCCGCGGCGCGGATAGAGTTCTCGCTGCCACCGACCTTGACGATGGCAACACCTTCCAGGTGGGCCTTGACCCCGCGCAGGGTGACCGCGCCACGCACCGCGACGGGGATGTGCCGTGAGGAGAGGTCGAGGGTGAACTTCTGCTGCACGAACGGCACGACGAACACGCCGCCGCCGACCACGACCTTCTGCCCACTGTTGTCGGTGAAGACCCGGCCGGTCTCCGGATCGGTGGACCTCTTGCCGCGCCGCCCGGTGACGATGAACGCCTCACTGGGACCGGCCACCTTGTAGCGGGTGACGACGACCAGCGCGAGGAGGACGAGGAGTACGACGACTCCTACGATGGCGACAACGACTGAACTCATGGTGTTTTCCCCTCAGCCCTTCCAGGGGACGGCAGATCGATACGGGTACGTGTGCGGAAAGAGCGGGCGGTGCGACGAGAACGGCGGTGGTGCGGTTCGGTCAGCGCTCCACAGGGCGTACGGACACCGCTGTCTGCGACAGCGTCCCCTCCACCCAGACCTCGGCCCCTCGGACCAGCGGGGCCGTACTCTTCGCGGCGAGTTTCACCGGCCGCCCGGCACGATGGACCAGCACCTCGCCGTAGCCGTCGGCCGGAATCGCCGTGACCACGGATCCCGAGGCGCCGATCAGATCTTCATCACGTGGTGCAGCGCCGGACCGGTCGCGCAGGAGCATCCGGCTGAGGCGGTACGCGAGCCAGCCCGTGACCAGCCCAGCCGGCGTGCCGATCGCGGTCGCACTGACCGCGCCGACCTCCGTGGTGCCCATCGCGATCGCAGCGGAAAAGCCGAGCATGGACACGAATCCGGCAACGACAGGAAGCGAGAGCAGCCCGTCGAAGAGACCGTCCAGCACGCCGACGCCGTCGAAGAGCCCTTCGAGGACGCCGTCGAAGACGAGGGACAGCATGAGGAGCACGACTCCGGCGATGCCGAGCCCCAGAAACCAGCCGGCCTGTCCGAACGGGACCCGTCCCGTCCCGGCCCGGGCCGAGAGGCGGGGCGCAGCCGGACAGTCTGGGGCCCCGCCCCCGCCGGCAGGTCGTGGCCGCGCGGGCCGCTCTGTGCCTCCGCTACTGGGCCACCCTGCCCGCGCGGTTTCGCCTCCTGTGCGCGGCCAAGGTCCTGCACACTGCCGCCCTCGCCCTGCTGCTCCTGCTGGCCGACCTCACGGCCGCCGGCGCCTGGGACTCCGTCGCCGACCGTGACGCGCCCCGCACCCGCCGCCGACCTGAATCTCGGCCTCGGCCGCGGTCGGGGCCGGTTACGGACGCCGGGATCCCACGGGACGGTCCGGGCGCTGGTCCGAGTTCGGGGGTTCTCCTCGGCGGACGGAACCGGGGGCGCGGCCGGCCGGGCGGTCGGCGTGGGCCGAGCTGGTCAGCTGCCAGGGGACGCTGGTGACCATGACGCCTGGGGTGAACAGCAGGCGGCTCTTGAGCCAGAGGGCGGACTGGTTGTGGAGGAGGTTCTCCCACCAGTGGCCGACGACGTATTCGGGGATGAAGACGGCGACGACGTCGCGGGGGCTCTCGCGGCGGATGGAGCGCACGTAGTCGACGACCGGGCGGGTCACCTCCCGGTACGGGGAGTCGATGATCTTCAGCGGCACTTCGATGCCGTACTCCTGCCAGCGTCCGCGCAGGGCTGTGGCCTCGTCGCGGTCGACCGAGACCGTGAGGGCCTCCAGATGGTCGGGGCGGAAGGCACGGGCGTAGGAGAGGGCGCGCAGGGTCGGCTTGTGGATGGTGGAGACCAGGACGATCGCGAACACCCTGCTGGGCGGGACGAGTTCGTCGCGCGGGTCGGTGACGGCGAGCTCCGTGGCGGTGGCGTCGTAGTGGCGGCGGATGCCGCGCATCATCACATAGAGCACGCTCGCGGCCAGCACCGCGAGCCACGCGCCCTGCGTGAACTTGGTGGCCAGTACGACCAGCAGGACCAGGCCGGTGAAGACGGCGCCGGTGCCGTTGATGGCGCGGGCCGTCTTGTGGCGGCGGCGCAGCACCGGGTCGTGTTCGGTGCGCAGTTCACGGTTCCAGTGCCGGACCATGCCCGTCTGGGAGAGCGTGAAGGAGGTGAAGACGCCCAGGATGTAGAGGTGGATGAGCTGGGTGACGTTGGCCTGGAAGCCCCACAGCAGCAGTCCGGCGACGATCGCGAGGGCGAGGATGCCGTTGGAGAAGGCGAGCCGGTCGCCGCGGTTGTGCAGCTGGCGGGGAAGGTAGCGGTGTTGGGCGAGGATCGAGGTGAGCAGCGGGAAGCCGTTGAAGGCGGTGTTGGCGGCCAGGATCAGGATGAGGGCTGTGGCGGCCTGGATGAAGTAGAAGCCGATGCTGTGCTCGCCGCCGAAGACGGACGCGGCGATCTGGGCGATGACGGTGCGCTGGGTGTAGCTCTCGCAGCTTCCGTCCAGGCCGGTCAGGCGGCAGGAGTCCTCGGTGATGCGCACCTTGGAGATGAGCGCCAGTGCGGTGACGCCGATGAACATGGTGATGGAGATGGCGCCCATGACGGCCATCGTGGTCGCCGCGTTCTTCGGCTTGGGCTTGCGGAAGGCCGGTACGCCGTTGGAGATCGACTCCACGCCGGTGAGCGCGGTACAGCCCTGGGAGAAGGCGCGCAGCACCAGCATCACCAGGGCGAGACCGGCGAGGTGCGCGTCCCCGGGCTCGGCCGCGATGCCGTACTTTGCGGACTCGGCGACCGGCGCGTCCCCGACCACATACCGGAAGAGGCCCGTCGCGATCATGATCAGTACGCCGCCGACGAAGAGATACGTGGGCGTGGCGAAGGCGCGCCCCGACTCGCGTACGCCCCGCAGGTTCATCGCGGTCAGCACGACGACGAAGCCCACCGCCATCAGCACGCGTTGGTCGGCGAGTTCGGGCACGGCCGAGATGATGTTGTCGACGCCGGAGGCGACCGAGACGGCCACCGTCATGACGTAGTCGACGAGCAGCGAGGCGGCGACCACGAGCCCGGCCGACGGCCCCAGGTTCGTCGAGGCGACCTCGTACGAGCCGCCGCCGCTCGGGTACGCGCTGACCACCTGCCGGTAGGAGAGCACCACCACGGCCAGCAGCAGCACGACCGTTGCCGCGATCCACGGGGTGAAGTGCAGATAGGCCATCCCGCCGAGCGAGAGGACCAGGAGGATCTCCTGGGTCGCGTACGCCACGGACGACAGCGGGTCGGAGGCGAAGATCGGCAGGGCGAGCCGCTTGGGCAGCAGCGTCTCCTGCAGCTCTTCGCTGCGCATGGCCCGCCCGATCACCAGGCGCTTGAGCAGACCGGTCATGTTGAACACGTGCGCGAGCGTAAGCCGCGAGGGGGGTCATGGAGCGAGGGCTGACCCGCCATTTGGGCGTTAAAGGGCCGTTAGGATTTCGCGAGATACGTACAAATGGAGCAAAAGAAGCAGGTGAGGAAGGGGTCAGTCAGCGGAGAGAGCGTCCGCGGGGTGGCTATGACGTCGTCAATCGGCCCCATCGTGACGGCCTGAACTGGTTGCCGGCAGTCCACAGCGATGGAGTCAATCGCCTGCAGGCAGGGACATGGGCTTGCGCAGCAGCCACTGTCCGAAAGTCCGCCGTGCGGGCCGTACCACGACGCGGCCGTGGGTCGTCGTGCCGACCAGCTCCACGCGCAGCGTGATCGGCGTCTCGTGGTCTGGAGCCTGGCGAATCTTGATCTTACTGTGTACGAGGCTCAGGGCACCGGCATCGACCACGATGCCCGGCTTGGTGATCAGCGTCAGCTTCTTGCCTGCCGTGTTCATGTCGATCCGCAAGGTGTCCTGCGTGATCACTGCCTGAGTGAAGTCGAGCGTCACCTCACACCACGCAGTGGACAGCTCCAGCCTCCGCGGCACAACCCAGCGCCCCACGCGTTTGACCGCACCACTGTGAATCCCCTCGATCCGGAGTACGTCCTTGACCTCCGCTACGGCCGTGCCGGTCGAAGTGGACACGGCCGGCAGGTCAGCGGTCAGCGCGGTCAGCTCGCTGACGGTACGCGCCGACAGGGCAGCTTCCAGGCGCTCGTCCAACTCGTCCGCGGTCAGCAGGCCGTCCCCCGCCGCGATACGCAGCACGTCCACCACCCGGTCCCGGTCCGCATGAGAGGCCCTCAGCTCGGGCGACGATTCGAGGCTGGAGTCCTTCCCGGTGGGTGAAATCTCTCCCGACATACTTCCGTCCTGGTCCTGTCGAACGTCTCCGCGCGACGCAGGCAGCGGCGCGACAAGAAGGCTAACGCTATATCGCGACATGGATCCCGGCTGGGCCCCATCACGGAGAGGCGATGGCCAGCGTCGATTCACGGCACGCAGCATCCATCATGCCGAGCCCGGTCTCGACGTACATGAGGGAGCGTCACATCTGGCGATATCCGCTACGGCGCGCCCCGGCGCAGACGCGGGAATTGAACACCCCTCTCACCGACCGTGACGGCTCTCCGCGTGATCGCTGACAGAGCCATTGAGTGGCTCCATCGTGACGGCTCGAGGTGACCCCGCCTGTGGAGGGACGGCTTCAGCTGGCCCCACCGGACTCGTGCTGTGGCTTGCGGTGGGGCTGCTTCATACCGTCATTGATCTTCACGCATCGGGTCCAGTTCGGCCGTCACGATGGGGCCCGATTGACGACGTCATAGCCAGGGGGCGGGCTGACGAACCGCCCGGCTACTTCTCCAGGCCAGATACCTTGAAGATCGCCAACGCCGTTTCGCGGTCCACGCGTTCCGACAACCCGTCCAGCGCGGCCCACCCCTGGCGCAGGGACCCCCGGCTCGCCGAGATGCGCATGTCGGTGTCGAGGCGATGCCACAGGAGAGGGTTGGCGGTCAGGACGCGCGGATCGAACTCGATCCGGCCGCCCAGCGCGTCCCGCAGGACCAGGCGCTGGCCTGCGCTGCCCGTCGTCCGTACGGACACCAGACGATCCGTCCGCACCAGCCGCGTGCGCCAGGGGCCGCGTACGCCCAGCCATCCCTCGGCGGCGGTTACCCGCGGTGGCACCAGGACGAGGAACAGCAACAGCGCGAGCCCGCTCCACAAGGCGACACGCGCCGGGGAGAACGTTCCGGCCGCCGCGTCCACCAGCAGCAGGAGACCCAGGAACGATCCGGTGCACGCGATCGCGCTGCGCAGCTCCGCGGCCCAGTGACGGTCGTGGACCAGCCCCTCGGACGGAAGGGCACGCTCGCCGGAATCTCCACCGATCCCGTCGATCCCGTGCCCATCGATACGGCGACCCATAGCACCGACGGTAGGCCCGTAGCCGCGCCCTTCCTTGTTTCTTGACGCGTTGCTAACGCCCCGGCGATTCGTCCTTAACGGCATGCCCCGTCGCTCGGGCGCGTGGGCCCGGCCGAGGCTGTGTGCCGGCCAGAGCGTTGCCCCGTCGTCGGCATCGCCCGGACGTCGCATGTGATGATGCGACCGGGTTTGGCGGGGCTGGGCGTATGGGAGGCGTCAAGGGTGCACGGGCCGGCGTAAGGGAGCCGTTAAGCACCCTCGAATTCGGCCCGGGAGGCAGGTTTCCTGTAGCGGTCCGATCCTCTTACGGATTTCCGCACCTTATCCAGGAGCTTGCGATGGCCGACATGGCCTTCGTCGTCACCACTGTCGCGTTGTTCGCGCTGGTTGCCCTCGTCGCCAAGGGGGTGACGAAGCTGTGACCGCCGAGAACATCGTCGGCCTGATCGTGGCCGTCGCTCTGCTGGGCTATCTCGTCCTCGCCCTGATCTTCCCGGAGAGGTTCTGAGTCCCCGACATGAGCTCCGTTCTTGCTGATGTGCTCATGGTGATCGCGCTGGTCGGCGCGCTCGCTCTGGTGCACCGTCCCTTCGGCGACTACATGGCCGCCGTCTTCCAGTCCAGGAGGCACCTGCGCGTCGAGCGGTGGATCTACCGCTCCGTGGGTGCCGACCCGGACGCGGAGATGCGCTGGCCGGCGTACCTGCGCGGCATGCTCGTCTTCTCCGCGGTGAGCGTGCTGTTCCTGTACGTGCTGCAGCGCGTACAGGACAAGCTGCCGCTGTCGCTCGGCTTCAAGCCGATCAGCCCGGACCAGGCGTTCAACACGGCCGCGTCGTTCGTGTCGAACACCAACTGGCAGTCGTACTCGGGTGAGGCGGCGATGAGCCATGTCACCCAGACCGCCGGTCTGGCCGTGCAGAACTTCGTCTCCGCCGCCGTCGGCATCGCGGTGGCCATCGCGCTGGTGCGCGGCTTCGCCCGCTCCCGCACCGGGGACCTCGGCAATTTCTGGGCGGACCTGGTGCGCTGCATCGTCCGCATCCTGATCCCGATCTCGGTGGTCGCAGCGGTCGTACTGATCGCGGCCGGTGCCATCCAGAACTTCGGAGACATCCACACCATCACCACGCTCACCGGTGACAAGCAGGCCATCAGCCCCGGGGCTGTCGCCTCCCAGGAGGCCATCAAGGACCTGGGCACCAACGGTGGCGGCTTCTTCAACGCCAACTCCGCCCACCCCTTCGAGAACCCCAACGGCTTCACCAACCTGCTGGAGATCTTCCTGCTGCTGGTGATCCCTTTCTCGCTGCCGCGCACTTTCGGCAAGATGGTCGGCAACGTCAAGCAGGGCTACGCGATCGTGGCCGCGATGGGCATCATCTGGTTCGCCGGCGTCGTCGCGGTGACCTGGCTGGAGTACGCCCACCCGGGCACCGCCTCGCAGCTCGCGGGCGGCGCGATGGAGGGCAAGGAACAGCGCTTCGGTGAGGGCCCGTCCTCGGTGTTCGCGGTCTCCACCACGATGACCTCGACCGGTTCGGTCAACTCCTTCCACGACTCCTTCAGCGGCCTGTCCGGCGGCGTGCTGCTGCTGGGCATGATGCTCGGCGAGATCGCGCCCGGCGGTACCGGATCCGGCCTCTACGGCATGCTGATCATGGCGATCATCGCGGTGTTCCTCGCCGGCCTGATGGTGGGCCGTACGCCCGAGTACCTGGGCAAGAAGATCGGCACCCGCGAGATCAAGCTGGCGGCCTGCTACATCCTCGTCACGCCGGCGCTGGTACTGATCGGCGCCGGGGTGGCCATGGCCCTGCCGGACGGCAAGGACGCCATGACCAACATCGGGGCACACGGCTTCTCCGAGGTGCTGTACGCCTTCACCTCGGCCTCGAACAACAACGGCTCGGCTTTCGCGGGCTTCGGCGCGAACACCGACTTCTTCAATACGACGCTGGGCCTGTGCATGGTCCTGGGCCGGTTCCTGCCCATGGTGTTCGTGCTGGCGCTGGCCGGCTCGCTCGCCGAGCAGAAGCCCGTCCCGGAGACCGCGGGCACGCTACGCACCGAGAAGCCCCTGTTCACCGGCCTTCTTGTGGGAGCGATCATGATCATCACCGGTCTGACGTTCTTCCCCGCCCTCGCGCTGGGCCCGCTCGCCGAGGGGCTGGCGTCATGACCGCCAACATCAAGAAGCAAGAGGACTCGATGTCCACGGTTACCCCGACCCGGGCGCCGCACAGCGACGTGCCCACCGGCCACAAGGAAGAGGGACGTGTCGGCGCGGGTCTCTTCGACCCGAAGCAGCTGCTGAAGTCGCTGCCGGACGCCGTCCGCAAGCTCGACCCGCGGGTGATGGTCAAGTCGCCCGTGATGTTCGTGGTGTTGGTCGGTTCGGTGCTGACGACGGTCTTCTCCTTCAAGGACCCGGGCGACTGGTTCGGCTGGGCGATTAGCGCCTGGCTGTGGCTGACGGTGGTCTTCGCCAACCTGGCGGAGGCGGTGGCCGAAGGCCGCGGCAAGGCGCAGGCGGACACCCTGCGCAAGGCCAAGACCGACACGGTGGCGCGGAGGCTGTCCAAAGACGGCAAGAGCGAGGAGCAGGTGCCCGGCACCGAGCTGACCATCGGCGACCTGGTCGTCTGCGAGGCGGGCGACATCATCCCCGGCGACGGTGACGTCGTCGAGGGCGTCGCATCCGTCGACGAATCCGCGATCACCGGTGAGTCGGCCCCGGTCATCCGCGAGTCCGGCGGCGACCGCAGTGCCGTCACCGGCGGCACGAAGGTCCTCTCCGACCGCATCGTCATCAAGATCACGACGAAGCCCGGCGAGACCTTCATCGACCGCATGATCTCCCTGGTCGAGGGCGCGGCCCGGCAGAAGACGCCGAACGAGATCGCGCTGAACATCCTGCTGGCGTCGCTCACGATCGTCTTTCTGCTCGCGGTGGCGACCCTGCCGCCGTTCGCGGACTACGCGGGCACGCACCTCACGATGGTCGTGCTGGTGGCCCTGCTCGTCTGTCTCATCCCGACCACGATCGGCGCGCTGCTCTCCGCGATCGGCATCGCCGGCATGGACCGGCTCGTGCAGCGCAACGTACTCGCCATGTCCGGCCGGGCGGTCGAGGCGGCGGGCGACGTATCCACCCTGCTGCTCGACAAGACGGGCACCATCACGCTCGGCAACCGCCAGGCCGCCGAGTTCGTGCCGGTGAGCGGCACCACCGAGGCCGAACTCGCCGACGCCGCCCAGCTCTCCTCGCTGGCCGACGAGACGCCCGAGGGTCGCTCCATCGTCGTCCTGGCGAAGGAGATGTACGGGTTGCGCGAGCGCCACCAGGGCGAGCTGGCGCACGCCGAGTGGATCGCCTTCACCGCCCAGACCCGGATGTCGGGCGTGGACCTCACCGAGAACGGCGCCGCTCGCAAGGTGCGCAAGGGCGCGGCCGGTTCGGTCATCGCCTGGGTGCGGGAACAGGACGGTGAGGTGTCCGGCGACGCCGACACCCTCTCCAACCGGATTTCCGAAGCCGGCGGCACACCGCTGCTCGTCGCCGTCGAGGACACGGCCGGTGCGCGCATCCTCGGGGTGATCCACCTCAAGGACGTCGTCAAGGAGGGCATGCGGGAGCGGTTCGACGAGCTGCGCCGCATGGGCATCAAGACGGTCATGATCACGGGCGACAACCCGCTGACGGCCAAGGCGATCGCGGACGAGGCGGGCGTCGACGACTTCCTCGCGGAGGCCACTCCCGAGGACAAGATGGCGCTGATCAAGCGCGAGCAGGCGGGCGGCAAGCTCGTCGCGATGACCGGCGACGGCACCAACGACGCGCCGGCCCTCGCGCAGGCGGACGTGGGCGTGGCGATGAACACGGGCACGTCGGCCGCCAAGGAGGCCGGCAACATGGTCGACCTCGATTCCAACCCGACCAAGCTGATCGAGATCGTCGAGATCGGCAAGCAACTCCTCATCACCCGGGGCGCGTTGACGACGTTCTCCATCGCCAACGACGTCGCGAAGTACTTCGCGATCATCCCTGCGCTGTTCGCGGTGGTCTACCCGGGCCTGGACAGGCTGAACATCATGGACCTGTCCTCGCCGGACTCCGCGATCCTGTCCGCTGTCATCTTCAACGCGCTGATCATCATCGCGCTGGTCCCGCTCGCCCTGCGGGGTGTGCAGTACCGGCCGATGAGCGCCGACAAGATGCTCCGCCGCAACCTCGGAATCTACGGCATCGGCGGACTGATCGCCCCCTTCATCGGCATCAAGATCATCGACCTGCTCATCTCCCTCATCCCCGGAATCGGCTGATCAGCATGAACAACTCCGTAGTCAACACCGGGCGCATGGTGTGGGCGGCGCTGCGCATGCTGCTCGTCCTCACGGTCGTAACCGGTGTCATCTATCCGCTGGTGGTCACCGGCATCGGACAGCTGGCCTTCCACGACAAGGCCAACGGTTCGATCGTCAAGGTCGACGGCAAGGAAGTCGGCTCCAAGCTGATCGGCCAGAGCTGGAACATCAAGGGAACCGACAAGCCGGACCCGAAGTGGTTCCAGGGCCGCCCCTCCAACAGCGGCTACGACCCGCTGTCCACCGGCTCCAGCCAGCTCGGCGCCAGTGACCCGACCCTCGTCAAGAACGTCAAGGCGGCCAGGAAACAGGTCGCCGAGTTCAACGACGTACCGCAGTCCGAGGTCCCCAAGGACGCGGTCACCGGCTCCGCCTCGGCAATCGACCCGGACATCTCCAAGGAGTACGCGGACATCCAGGTCAAGCGGGTGGCCGAGCATAACGGTCTGACGGTCGCGCAGGTCCGAAAGCTGGTGAAGGACCACACCGACGGCCGTACGGCCGGGTTCCTCGGCGAGCCGACGGTCAACGTCCTCGAACTCAACATCGCGCTCAAGGAACTGGCCAGGAACTGATGGCCTTAGCGGCAGAGACGACTGGGAGTCGGCGGGCTGGGAATCCCCGCCCCGCCGGCTCCCGCCGCCGTCTCGAAAGCCCTGACCCCACCGATGACAGGAAGGCCGCACGCCGATGACCCGGGTGCTGGTGGTGGAGGACGATCCACAGCTCGTACGAGCCCTTGTGATCAACATGCAGGCCCGGCATTACGGAGTGGACGCGGCGCCGGACGGTGCCACCGCGCTCCGGCTGGCCGCCGCGCGCCAGCCCGACGTGGTGGTGCTCGACCTCGGTCTGCCCGACATGGACGGCGTCGAGGTGATCAAAGCGCTGCGCGGCTGGACTCGGGTGCCCGTCCTGGTCCTGTCCGCACGTCGCGCGTCCGAGGAGAAAGTCGCAGCCCTCGACGCGGGCGCCGACGACTACATCACCAAGCCGTTCAGCATGGACGAACTCCTGGCCCGGCTGCGCGCCGCCGTGCGTCGCACCGAGGCCCTGCCGCTGGCCCCCGAGACGACCATGGTCGCCACGGACGGCTTCACGGTCGACCTGCTGGCCAAGAAGGCGACCCGCGACGGACACGACGTACGCCTCACCCCCACGGAGTGGCATCTGCTGGAAATCCTGGTCTGCAGCCCCGGGCGCCTCGTCACACAGAAGCAGCTGCTCCAGGAAGTCTGGGGCCCCTCCTACGGAAGCAAGACCAACTATCTTCGGGTCTACATGGCGCAGCTGAGGCGCAAGCTCGAAGCTGACCCCGCTCACCCGCGCTATCTGATCACCGAGCCGGGAATGGGCTACCGCTTCGAGTCATGACGCGCTCTCCATGCTCCTGACCGCACACGACCGCAGAGGCAAGACGATGGCACGCGGCAAGCTACGGATTTATCTCGGCGCGGCACCGGGCGTCGGCAAGACGTACGCGATGCTGTCCGAGGCGCACCGCCGTATCGAGCGGGGCACCGACTGCGTCGTGGCCTTCGTCGAGCACCACAACCGGCCCCGCACCGAGGTGATGCTGCACGGCCTGGAAGAGGTGCCGCGCAAGGAGCTCGCATACCGCGGCAGCGTCTTCACCGAGATGGACGTGGACGCCGTGCTCGCCCGGCACCCCGCGGTGGCCCTCGTCGATGAGCTGCCCCACACCAACATCCCCGGCTCGCGGAACGCCAAGCGGTGGCAGGACGTCGAAGAGCTGCTCGCGGCCGGGATCGACGTCGTCTCGACGGTCAACATCCAGCACCTGGAGTCCCTCGGTGACGTCGTCGAGTCGATAACCGGCGTGCGGCAGAAGGAGACCGTCCCGGACGAGGTGGTGCGCCGCGCGGACCAGATCGAACTGGTCGACATGTCACCGCCCGCGCTGCGCCGCCGCATGGCGCACGGAAACATCTACAAGCCGGACAAGGTGGATGCGGCCCTGTCCAACTACTTCCGCCCCGGCAACCTGACCGCGCTGCGCGAGCTGGCGCTGCTGTGGGTGGCCGACCGCGTCGACGAGTACCTGAACGAGTACCGCAGCCAGCACCGAGTCTCGAAGATCTGGGGCTCGCGCGAGCGGATCGTGGTCGGTCTGACCGGCGGCCCGGAGGGCCGCACGTTGATCCGCCGCGCGGTACGGCTGGCGGAGAAGGGCGCCGGCGGCGAGGTCCTGGCCGTCTACATCTCCCGTAGCGACGGCCTGACCTCCGCCTCACCCAAGGAACTGGCCGTGCAGCGCACCCTGGTGGAGGACCTGGGCGGCACCTTCCATCAGGTCGTCGGCGACGACATCCCCGTCGCGCTACTCGACTTCGCACGGGGCGTCAACGCCACCCAGATCGTCCTCGGTGTGTCCCGCCGCAAGAGCTGGCAGTACGTCTTCGGCCCCGGCGTCGGTGCCACGGTGGCTCGCGATTCGGGGCCGGACCTGGACGTCCACCTGATCACGCACGACGAGGCGGGCAAGGGACGCGGCCTGCCGGTGGCCCGGCGCGCACACCTTGGCCGCTCCCGTGTCCTGTGGGGCTGGCTCACCGGAATCGGCGGCCCCGCACTGCTCACGCTGCTGCTCACCCACGTCGACGCGAACCTCGGTCTCACGAACGACATGCTGCTGTTCCTGACGCTGACGGTGGCATCCGCCCTGCTCGGCGGCCTCTTCCCGGCGCTCGCCTCCGCGGCGGTCGGCACGATGCTGCTGAACTGGTACTTCACGCCGCCGGTGCACCGCATCACGATCGCCGACCCCAAGAACATCCTGGCTCTGGTGATCTTCGTGGCGGTGGCGGTCTCCGTGGCCTCCGTCGTGGACCTGGCCGCCCGCCGCACCCACCAGGCGGCCCGGCTGCGCGCCGAGTCGGAGATCCTTTCCTTCCTCGCGGGCAACGTGCTGCGCGGTGAGACCGGCCTGGAGGAGCTGCTGGAGCGGGTCCGCGAGACCTTCATCATGGAATCGGCGGCCCTGCTGGAGCGCACGAGCGACGTCGAGCCGTGGACCTGCGCGGCCCGGGTCGGCCCCGGGCAGCCGGTGAAGCGGCCGGAGGACGCCGACGTGGACATGCCGGTCGGCGACCACATGTCGCTCGCCCTGTCCGGCCGCGTCCTGCCCGCCGAGGACCGCCGCGTACTGGCCGCCTTCGCCGCCCAGGCCGCCGTCGTCCTGGACCGCCAGCGCCTGCAGTCCGAAGCGGACCAGGCCAAGGAACTGGCCGAGGGCAACCGCATCCGCACCGCCCTGCTCGCCGCCGTCAGCCACGACCTGCGCACCCCGCTCGCCGGGATCAAAGCCTCCGTCACCTCCCTCCGCTCCGACGACGTGGAGTGGTCCGAGGAGGACCAGGCCGAACTCCTCGCCGCGATCGAGGAGGGCGCCGACCGCCTCGACCACCTGGTCGGGAACCTGCTGGACATGTCCCGCCTGCAGACCGGAACCGTCGAGCCGCTGATCCGCGAGGTGGACCTGGACGAGGTCGTCCCCCTGGCACTCGTCGGCATCCCCGACCCCGAGTCGGCCGTGGCCCTGGACATCCCCGAAACGCTGCCGATGGTCGCCGTCGACAAGGGGCTGCTGGAGCGCTCCGTCGCCAACGTCGTGGAGAACGCGGTCAAGTACAGCCCGGACGGCGAGCCGGTCATCGTATCGGCCAGCGCGCTCGCCGACCGCGTGGAAGTACGCGTCGTCGACCGGGGCCCAGGCGTACCGGACGAGGCCAAGGACCGCATCTTCGCGCCCTTCCAGCGCCACGGCGACGCCCCCCGCGGCAACGGCGTCGGCCTCGGCCTCGCGGTCGCCCGCGGCTTCGCCGAGGCCATGGGCGGCACCCTCACCGCCGAGGACACCCCCGGCGGCGGCCTCACCATGGTCCTCACCCTCCCGGCCGCCCCCAGGCACGCGCCCACCCCCACCGACCTGTCGGCGACGGCCACGTCGTAACTCCGTAGACGGTGTTCCTTGCCGGAACCCGGCAACCTGTACGCCCGGGTGGTGCGCATCAGCGATCTGTCAAAGACGTATCAAGAGCAGGTAAGGTTCCCAACGGTGTGCCGGGAAGCCTGGTCGGCAAGCAGAGGTGTGATCTCTCTTCCGATCGGGGGCGTTTCCGGTGGTACTCGTTGCTGTCTTCGGGGTGGCTCTGCTGATCGCGGTGCTGCTGTCCGGGCTCGCCGCCCGCACCGTGCTGTCCACCTCTCTCCTCTTCCTCGCCGGCGGCGCATTGGTCAGCGACGGCTTCCTCGGGCTGATCCACATCACCCCGGACAGCGAGATCGTGTCGGTCACGGCCGACCTGGCGCTGTTCGCGGTGCTGTTCACCGACGGCCAGCACGTCTCCTTCGCCAAGCTGCGCGCCAACTGGCGTAACCCCGCAAGGGCGTTGGGCCTGGGCATGCCGCTGGCGTTCGTGTTCATGGCATTGGTCGCCCACTACCTGGTCGGCCTGGACTGGACGACGTCGTTCCTGGTCGGCGCGGTACTGGCACCCACCGACCCGGTGTTCGCGTCAGCGATCGTGGGCCGCAAGGAGGTCCCGGCCAAGCTGCGGGAACTGCTGAATGTCGAGAGCGGCATCAACGACGGCCTCGCGCTGCCGGTGGTGGTGCTGCTGATCGCGGCCGCAGGCCCGGTCGCCGGTCACACGAGCGAGGCGTCGCTCGGGACGATCGCGCTGGAGCTGGCCCTCGGCCTCGCCTTCGGCATCCTGCTGCCGCTGACCGTCAACGGCCTCGTACGGTTCCGGCTGCTGGGCGCCGAGCCCAAGCTGCAGCAGCTCCTGCCGCTGGCGACCGGGATCATCCTGTACGGCCTGTGCCACCTCACCCAAGCCAACCCTTACTTGGCCGCGTTCTCCGCCGGCGCCGTGCTCACCGCCGCCGCACCGGAGGCGAAGGAGGCGTTCGAACCGCTGGGCGAGGCGCTGGCGGAGCTGGCGAAATTCGCCGCACTGCTGGTGTTCGGCGCGATGCTGACGCCACGTCTGTTCGCGGACCTTACGTGGCAGGGGTACGTGGCGGTGGTCCTGGCGATCTTCCTTATCCGCCCGGCCTCGCTGCTGATCTCGCTGGTCGGTACGCGGTTTGAGCGGCGCGAGAAGCTGACCGCGGCGTGGTTCGGACCGAAGGGCTTCGCGTCGGTGGTGTATGGGCTGTTGGTGCTGCAGTCCGGCATCCCGCAGGCGGAGAAGGCGTACACGCTGATCGCGGTGTGCATCGCGTTCTCGATCGTCGCGCATTCCAGCACCGACGTGCCCATCGCCCGCATGTTCGACGTCGAGGACCTGGTCGGCATCCCCGAGGACGAGGACGGCCAGGAGAGCATCGACGTCGGGCAGGAGAGAAAGACCGTCGTATGAGTGATTGGCACAGCTGGGCGGCCGTGGCCGTGTTCGTCGGCGCGTACGTACTGATCATCAGCGAGCGCGTCCACCGCACGGCCGCGGCCCTCGGCGGCGCCGGGTTCATGCTCGTGATCAGCGCCACCGACGACAAGGCGGCGTTCTACTCCGAGCACACCGGCATCGACTGGAACGTCATCTTCCTGCTGCTGGGGATGATGGCGATCGTCGGGGTGCTGCGGCAGACCGGCCTGTTCGAGTACCTGGCGATCTGGTCGGTGAAGCGGGCCCGCGGCAAGCCCTTCCGGGTGATGGCGATGCTCGTCGTCATCACCGCGGTCGCCTCCGCGCTGCTCGACAATGTGACCACCGTGCTGCTGATCGCCCCGGTCACCCTGCTGGTGTGCGAACGGCTCGGCCTGGCCTCCGCGCCGTTCCTGATCGCCGAGGTGTTCGCCTCCAACATCGGCGGCACCGCGACCCTGGTCGGTGACCCGCCCAACATCATCATCGCCAGCCGGGCCGGGCTGACCTTCAACGACTTCCTGGTCCACCTTGCCCCGATCGCCGCCCTGCTGACGGCGGTGCTGCTGGTGCTGTGCCGGGTGATGTTCCGCACGGCGTTCGTCTACGACGAGGAGCGCGCCGCGCAGGTCATGACGCTGACCGAGCGCGAGGCCATCCGTGACCCTCGGCTGCTGTGGCAGGGCCTGGCCGTCCTGGCCCTCGTCGTCGCCGGGTTCGTCCTGCACCCGGTGCTGCACTACGAGCCGAGCGTGGTCGCCCTGCTCGGCGCCGGCCTGCTCGTCGCCGTCTCCCGGGTGGAGACCCGGCAGGTCCTGGGCGAAGTTGAGTGGCCCACCCTCGCCTTCTTCGCCGGCCTGTTCGTCATGGTCGGCGCGCTGATCGAGACCGGCGTCATCGGCGACCTCTCCAGCGCCCTCGCGGACGCCACCGGCGGCAACGAACTCGGCACCACCCTCACCCTCCTGGGCGGCTCGGCCGTGCTGTCCGGCATCGTGGACAACATCCCCTACGTGGCCACCATGGCGCCCATCACCGCAGACCTGGTCAAGGACATGGGCGGCGCGGCCGGCGGCCACCACGTGCTGTGGTGGGCCCTGGCCCTCGGCGCCGACCTGGGTGGCAACGCCACCGCGATCGGCGCCAGCGCGAACGTGGTCGTCCTCGGCATCGCCGAGCGCAACCGGCAGCCCATCTCCTTCTGGCAGTTCACCAGGTACGGACTCGTCGTCACGCTCGTCACGGTCGCTATCAGTGCGCTGTACTTGTGGCTGCGGTACTTCGTGCTCGCCTGAGCCGGCCTGCGCGCGGGGATCTGGGCAAGGCCGTCGGGAGCACACTGGAGACGGGTGCCGTCTGTCCTCTCACAAGGGGGTGTCGGCGGTGGCGAGTACCTCTCGTACAGCGGTCCGGTGGTGGCGGTGGCGGCGCAACCCTCCCCACTCCCGGCTTCGCGCGAGCGGGGGACCCCCACGGCGACGCAGCGATGTCGCCGAAGCCTGGCTCATGATCATTTGCCTGGGCGCTCGCC
Organism: Streptomyces sp. NBC_00076; assembly: GCF_045041235.1. Lineage (NCBI taxonomy): Bacteria > Bacillati > Actinomycetota > Actinomycetes > Kitasatosporales > Streptomycetaceae > Streptomyces > Streptomyces sp. NBC_00076. Next base: position 1,602,194 of record NZ_CP108242.1, on the reverse strand, counting down.
GTAGCAGGCGCTGTGCTGCGGGCCTGGTGAGCGCGGGAGGGGACGGGACGTTCCGCGCGGTGCTGACGGGCGCTCTGGTCGGCTCGGGCGCGGCCGGGACGGTGTGGGGCTGCGGCCGGATGGATGGGGCGGGAAGACCGGCTGACGTGATGGTGGGTGCGAGTCCGGCGCGGGATGGTCCCGACCGCACGTCCACCGTGGTGAGAGAGGCGTCAGGATTGCATCAAGAGCGTGCCCGTCCCAGTAGCGGGGCGGGAGCGGCAGCGGGATTCTTGCCTTGTCGACCGTCGTATCGCGTCGACCCCCGTACGGGCGGCCCCTTGGACAAGGGGCCGCTCCTCGCTCCCGTGAGGTGGTGGACCATGCGGATGCCCCTGCGTGACCGGATCGCCCTGGCGGCTGCTCTGCTCGCGCCGCTCGTCATCGCGCTCGTCCTGGTGCCCTTCCGTACGCACATGACGTCCGCGAACCTGGCCCTGATCCTGGTCGTGGTAGTCGTGGCGGTCGCGGCCCTGGGCAGCCGGGCCGCCGGGGTGCTGGCCGCGCTGTCGGCGGCGGCCTGGTTCGACTTCTTCCTCACCCACCCCTACCAGCGGTTCACCATTTCCCACGGCGACGACATCACCACCACGCTGCTGCTGCTTGCGGTAGGCGTGGCCGTTTCCCAACTGTCGGCCCGCGCCCGCACCTTGAAGCTGGTCACCGTCACCGACGCGGCTCACCTGGCGCGGATCCACGACACGGCGAGCCTGGTCCAGGCAGGGGCCTCCCCGTATGCCGTGGTCGATCAGGTGCGGCAGCAGCTCGTCGAGATCCTGGGACTACGCAGCTGCCGCTTCGAGCACGGGACGCTGCTCGCGACCCACATCACCAGCAGGGCGACGCCCCGGACACGGATGCCCTATGGGGTCGTACGGCTGCGGACCCGCTTGGGTGCCCAGCCCCGCGGTAAGGCGATCGGCAGGGGCAGTACGAAGGCGGACCAGCCGATCAGCCATGCCCACAGGAACACGTCCCACACTCCTTCTTCGCGACGGCCGAGCGGCCGCAAGATGTTCGCGGCCGCTCGGCCGTCGACCAGCGCGCCCCGGCCTCTGTCCGTGGAGCCCGGGCGGTTTGCAACCGACCGGACTCACTCCACTGCCGGTAGCGACGTCAGCCGGTGATTTCGACCTTGCCGTTGGCTTCGGCGGACGCCGCGGCCTCGGGCTGCGGGCCGCTGTTTCGCTGGGTGATGTTCTTCAGAAGTTCGGCGAGGTCGACTCCGGTCGTGGAGCTGAGGAGTTCGACGCCCTGGGCGACGTTGTCGGCGACCGTCCGCGACAGCTGGCTGGCGCCGTCGGTGGAGATGACGGTCATCTTGTCGATGGCGCTGAGCGGCTCGGACGCCTTGGCGACGACCTGGGGCAGGACCTCGACGAGCATCTGGAGCACGGCGGCGTCGCCGTACTGGGCGAACGCGTCGGCCTTCTTCTGCATCGCCTCGGCCTCGGCGGCGCCCTTCGCGCCGATCGCGGCGGCCTCGGCCTCGCCCTCGATACGGACCGCGTCGGCGAGCGCGGCGCGGTGCGCCTTCTCGCCCTCACCGGTCAGCCGTGAGCGCTGGGCGTCCGCCTCGGCCTGCTTGACCAGGGCGATGCGGCGGGCCTCGGCCTCCTGTTCGGCCTGGTAGCGGGCCGCGTCGGCGGGCTTGCGGACCTTGGTGTCCAGTTCGCGGTCGGTCAGAGCGGCCTGCCGCTGGGCGACCTTCTCCTGCTCTGCGAGGACCTCCTGCGATCGCGCGGCTTCGGCCAGCGGGCCTGCGGCAGCGGCGCGGGCGGCGGCCTCGTCCGTCTCGGCCTTGATCTCGGCCTGCTTCAGCGCGAACGTCCGCTGCGCGATGGCGATCTCCTCCTCGGCCTTCAGCCGGGCCTGCTCGGCCGCGCGGCGGGCGACGGCCTCGGCGATGTCGGCCTCCTGCTTGGCGCGGGCGGCCTCCGGGCGGCCGAGGTCCTCCAGTAGGAGCCTTCGGTGCTGATGTCCTGGATCTGGAAGGCGTCCAGGACCAGGCCCTGCCCGGACAGGCTAGCCTCCGCCTCCTCGGCCACCTGACCCGCGAATGCCGCGCGGTCGCGGATGATGTCCTCCACCGACATCCGGCCGACGATGGCGCGCAGCGCGCCGGAGAGCACTTCCTGGGTGAAGCCGACGATGCCGTCCTGCTGCATCAGGAACCGCTGGGCCGCGGCGCGGATGGAGTCCTCGCTGCCGCCGACCTTGACGATGGCCACGCCTTCCAGGTGGGCCTTGACCCCGCGCAGGGTGACGGCGCCGCGCACCGCGACGGGGATGTGCCGTGAGGAGAGGTCGAGGGTGAACTTCTGCTGGACGAACGGCACGACGAACACGCCGCCGCCGACCACGACCTTCTGCCCGCTGTTGTCGGTGAAGATCCGGCCGGTCTCCGGGTCGGTGGCCGTCTTGCCGCGCCGCCCGGTGACGATGAACGCCTCGCTGGGGCCGGCCACCTTGTAACGCGTGACCACGACCAGAGCCAGCAGGACCAGGAGTACGACGATTCCCACGACCGCGACGAGGACAACACTCATGACAATGCCCCTCTTTGAAACCCAGCCCCCTGTGTGCGGGGCGGAACGAAAAACAACAACGACGAACGGACGAAGACTCAGCGGTCGACCGGGCGTACCGCCACGGAGGTCGCCGAGAGGGCTTGTTCGACCCACACCTCGGTACCGCGCTCGACGGGGCCGGCGCTTTTCGCCGCGTACTTCACCGGCTGGCCCGCCAGGTACACCAGCACCTCGCCGTAGCCGTCGGCCGGGATCGGCGTGACCACGGAGCCGGACGTGCCCACCAGGTCCGTACCGCGCGGGCTCGTGGCCGGCTCCTCCTGCATCAGGGCCCGGCTGAGGCGCCAGGTCAGCCAGCCCGTCCCGACGCCCGCGCCCGCCCCCACCACCGCCGCGGCACCGGTCCCGAGGCCCGTGGTGCCGAGCACGATCGCCCCGCCGAAGCCGAGCATCGAGACGAATCCGGCGATCACCGGAAGCGACAGCAGTCCGTTGAAGAGCCCCTCCAGTGCGCCGACGCCGTCGACGAGCCCTTCGAGGAGACCGTCGAAGACGAGCGCGAGCACCAGCAGGACGAGACCCGCGATGCCGAGACCCATAAACAGAGCCACGGAACCTCACCTCCCCGCTGTCGTCCGCGCCGCGCCACGGGGATGGTCCCATGCGGCGACTACTGCGGTCATTGCCGGACTCCGGCAGTCTTTACGCGCTTTTTATGCCTGCTCCACACGTCTGTGGACCGCGTCGCCGAGGAGCGGCTGATGGCCGAGGAGCGCGGCCAGGCCGCCGGCGGGCCGCTGGGAGTCTCACACGGCCCTGGGTGCCATACGTAGCCGGGTGGAGCTGCCGCACATGAGCATGCCGTGCGTCTCCCTCAAGGTCAGGCGAGGGCGAAGTAGCGCAGCCACACGTACCCGGCCGACAGGGCCACGGTGACGACGGTGACGACCAGGCCGTACTTGGTGAACTGCCAGAACGAGATGGGCTGCCGGTTGCGTTCGGCGATGCCCAGGACGACCACGTTGGCACTCGCGCCGATCGCGGTGGCGTTGCCGCCGAGGTCCGCGCCGATGGCCAGGGCCCGTCGAAGAGGCGGGCGATCGGAACGTCGGTGGAGCTGTGAGCGATGATCGAGAAGGCGATGCACACGGCGATGAGCGTGAACGCCTCCTCGCCTTGCGGGATCCCGGCCTGCAGCACCAGCAGGCCGTAGACGACCGAGGCGAAGCCCTTCGGCCCGAACCAGGCCGCTGCCAGCTTCTCCTTGCGCGAAATGACACTCGTGCCGAGCAGCGAGATGAGCAGCGAGGCCGGGCGCGTATTTGCGGGCGTTGGTGACCAGCTCGCTCACCACCAGGTGCACCCAGGTGCCCCGTCTGAAGAAGGTGCCGCGGGTGCCGACCCCTGAGGACCGCAATCACGGCAAGCCCTGGCGGCCCGGCACCCCCACGGTGATCTCCCGGACGGCCTCCACCACATCGATGCGAGTCATCGCGGCCGCTCCGCGGCCTTGACCTCCTCGGCCGAGACCTCCGCGGGGTGCATGACCCACTTCGCCTCGATACTCGCGGCCCGCGTCACCAGCCGCTCCTCCGGCGGGAGCGCCAACCGGGCCCTTCCAGAAGAGGCGCAGCGAAGTACGAACGGCGTCCCTGTGGTGCCCCGGTGGTGTCTCCTGGGAGACGCCACCCGGCACCCCTGCGCAGGTGAGTCCTCCGAAGGCTCTGTGTGCGACGCCAGTGCGGCACTGCCGGGGCGCGCGCGAGACGCCGTGAGGACGTGCGCAGTACTCCAAGAGGTACACAGGCATCAGTCGGCGTCTTATACGTGTCCCCGTCGCGTCCCCCGCGTGTCCCGATGAGTTACCTCGGCGCGCTTCCCTGGCCAGCTGGTTCCACTCGTTCTCCTCACGCCGCTGGGCCTTCAGCGCCTTCCTCACAGCGGCCTCCTGCATCTGCTTCGCCCGCACCCGCTGCACGTTCCATGCGAGGTACCACCAGTCACTTGCGCAAGCCACCCGGGGTCGGCAAGACCATGCTGTCCGTCGCGCTCGGGCGGGTGGCCCTGCCCATGCCCGCCCGTCCTCCCGGCGGCGCACCAAGGCCGCCTGCGCAGGCACCCCGAGGCCGCCGGCGCTGTGACGATCACCCGGCTCTACCTCGGAGACGATGGGCGAGGCAAACGGCCGGGATCAGGCCGCACGCATGATGCCCACCACGGCTTGCCGATATGGAGGCTGGGTGGAGATCCGCCCAGCCTCCGGTGCGTCGACGGGCAAGCACCCGCCCGGCCGGAGTTCTGTGCAGGGCCGGTCGGAGCGGGGTGTTCCGCCGCACCGGAGACCTGCCAGGATTCAGTGCGACAGAACAGCTCTTCGTCTCACCTCGTCTCACACATTTCTCACAGACGAGAGCGATCGGGACCACGCGAGAGCCCCTGACCTGGAACTTTGATGTCGTCACAGGCCACGCTGAACCAGATGGACGCCCCGTAAGCTAGGGGTATGGCCTACGAGATTCCGGTGACGCAAGCCAGGGCTGAGCTCGCCGACCTGATCAACAAGGTGGTGTACGGCGGGGAGCGGGTGGTCGTGACACGGCACGGCAAACCCCTCGTCGCCCTGGTGTCCGCCGCCGACCTCGAACGGCTGGAGAAACTCCAGGAGCCCGCGGAGGAGCAGGTGATCAGCGCGGTCTCCAGCGTCCGCGAGGTCGCTTCCGCCCCGCGCGAACAGCAGCGGTTCGGTATCGCGGCACATCACCGGGGGACTGGGCCCTCCTGAACGACGAGGTCGTGCGTGGGGCCGGTGGTCCACCGGCCTGACCTGGACCGCCTCGGCAGCCCCTGTGTGCGTCACCGACTGCTGGAGCAGCTGTGCGGCGAACGGGGCTCGCAGTCGCCGCGGTGAACGAATCGGGACCCTCGGCGGTGTTGGCGACCGCGCCGTATACGGTCCGCTCTTCGGCGGCGTTCTGTGCGGCCGCCTCGTCGGCGTAGGGGCGGATCTCGAAAGCGCCCTCCTGCTGTCCAAGCTGTCGCTTCCCCCGAGCTGTCGCGGCGGCCGGCCGGTCTTTGTGGGGCGGCGCGGGTCGCGGGCCGGGCGAAGGCCCGCAGGGTGAGGGAGGTGAGCCGGGGGCGGGAGGGGGCTCTCGGTCGCGGCCAGGCGAGGTGCGCGCGGCGGATTTCAAACGTTTGTTCAGGTATGTCATCATCGTCCTCCCCTCCGTTTCGGCGATGGTCGGTGAGGTGCTCGGGTACGTGCGCGTGGCCTGCGAGGCCGCTGTCCCGAGCCGGACCCTCGCCCTGTGGGCGAGCCTCACCCTCGAGGCGGTCCCCGCCATGCCGCGCCCGGTCGTCCGGGCGGTAATGGATCACGGCGCGGTTAACGCGATTGAAACCCGGTCCAACTAGCCTGCCCCTCCACGCCACCAGGGACTTTGCCCCGGGGCAGCGGCAATCGGACCCCGCACGGTCCGGAGCGAGGACTGTGAGGTGGGACGTGCAACTGACCCCGCACGAGCAAGAGAGGCTGCTCATCCATGTGGCGGCCGACGTGGCCGAGAAGCGCCGGGCCCGCGGACTCAAGCTGAACCACCCCGAGGTCGTCGCCCTCATCACGTCGCACATCCTCGAAGGTGCCCGTGACGGTCGTACCGTGGCCGAACTCATGGCGTCCGGGCGCAAGCTGCTCACCCGGGACGACGTCATGGAGGGCATCCCCGAGATGATCCACGACGTCCAGGTCGAGGCGACCTTCCCGGACGGCACCAAGCTAGTCACCGTCCACGACCCGATCGTCTGACCGGAGCGGCCGCCATGATTCCCGGAGAGTTCCTGTTCGCGGACGACCCGATCGTCTACAACGAGGGCCGCGAGGCCACCCGGCTGACCGTCCTCAACGCCGCCGACCGGCCCGTCCAGGTCGGCTCCCACTACCACTTCGCCGAGGCCAACCCCGGGCTGGACTTCGACCGCGGGGCCGCCCGGGGCAAGCGCCTCGACATCGCCGCCGGCACCGCCGTGCGCTTCGAGCCCGGCATCCCCGTCGACGTCCAACTCGTCCCGCTGGCCGGCGCCCGTGTGGTGCCCGGCCTGCGCGGGGAGACCGGAGGTGCCCTCGATGCCTGAGATCTCGCGTGCCGCGTACGCCGACCTGTTCGGCCCGACGACCGGCGACCGCGTTCGGCTCGCCGACACCGATCTGCTGATCGAGATCGAGGAGGATCGTTCCGGCGGGCCGGGACGGGCCGGTGACGAGGCCGTGTTCGGCGGCGGCAAGGTCATCCGCGAATCCATGGGCCAGTCGCGGGCCACCCGCGCGGAGGGCACCCCCGACACCGTCATCACCGGTGTCGTGATCGTCGACCACTGGGGCATCGTCAAGGCCGACGTCGGCATCCGCGACGGGCGGATCACCGGGATCGGCAAGGCGGGCAACCCCGACACCATGGACGGGGTGCACCCCGACCTGGTCATCGGCCCGGAGACCGAGATCATCGCGGGCAACGGCCGGATCCTGACCGCGGGAGCGGTCGACGCGCACGTCCACTTCATCTGTCCGCAGATCGCCGACGAGGCGCTGTCCGCGGGCGTCACCACGCTGGTCGGCGGCGGCACCGGACCGGCCGAGGGCTCCAAGGCGACCACCGTCACGCCCGGTCCGTGGCATCTGGCCCGGATGCTGGAGGCGATGGAGCAGTACCCCCTGAACATCGGCTTCCTCGGCAAGGGCAACACCGTCTCCCACGAGGCGATGCTGTCCCAGATCCGCGGCGGCGCGCTCGGTCTGAAGCTGCACGAGGACTGGGGCTCCACCCCGGCCGTCATCGACGCCTCGCTGACCGTCGCCGACCGGACCGGTATCCAGGTCGCGATCCACACGGACACCCTGAACGAGGCCGGGTTCGTGGGGGACACCCTCGCGGCGATCGCCGGCCGCGGGATCCACGCGTACCACACCGAGGGCGCCGGCGGCGGGCACGCCCCCGACATCATGACCGTGGTCTCCGAGCCGCACGTGCTGCCGAGCTCGACCAATCCGACCCGGCCGTTCACCGTCAACACCGCCGAGGAACACCTCGACATGCTGATGGTGTGCCACCACCTCAACCCGGCCGTCCCGGAGGACCTCGCCTTCGCCGAGTCCCGCATCCGGCCCTCCACCATCGGCGCGGAGGACATCCTCCACGACCTGGGCGCCATCTCGATCATCTCCTCCGACGCGCAGGCGATGGGGCGGGTGGGCGAGGTCGTCCTGCGGACCTGGCAGACCGCGCACGTGATGAAGCGACGGCGGGGGGCGCTGCCGGGTGACGGACGCGCGGACAACCACCGGGTACGGCGGTACGTGGCCAAGTACACGATCAACCCTGCCGTCGCCCAGGGCCTCGCCCACGAGATCGGCTCCGTCGAGTCCGGCAAGCTCGCCGACCTGGTGCTGTGGGAGCCCGCGTTCTTCGGCGTCAAGCCGCACCTGGTGATCAAGGGCGGGCAGATCGCGTACGCGCAGATGGGCGACGCGAACGCCTCCATCCCGACCCCGCAGCCGATCCTGCCGCGTCCGATGTACGGAGCGATCGGGCGGGCGCCCGCCTCCAACTCGTTCAACTTCGTGGCACCGCTGGCGATCGAGGACGGGCTACCGGAGCGGTTGCAGTTGGGCAAGCGCTTCGTCGCCATCGAGTCGACGCGGGGCGTGACCAAGGCGGACATGCGCGAGAACGACGCCCGGCCCCGGGTGCGGGTCGATCCCGACAGCTTCGCCGTGCACATCGACGGGGAGCTCGTCGAGGCGACTCCGGCCGCCGAACTGCCCATGGCCCAGCGCTACTTCCTCTTCTGACGGCACGGATCTCCCATGTCACGATCAGCACTTCTCGTCCTGGCCGACGGCCGCTTCCCCGCCGGGGGCCACGCGCACTCCGGCGGGGCCGAGGCCGCCGTCAAGGCGGGCCGGGTCACCGGGGCGGCGAGCCTTGAGGACTTCTGCCGGGGGAGGTTGCACACGACGGGGCGGGTCGCCGCGGCGCTGGCCGCGGCGGCCGTACTCGGCGTGGATCCAGTGGAGTTGGACGCGGCGGCGGACGCGCGGACGCCGTCGCCCGCGTTGCGGGGTGCCGCGCGGAAGCTGGGCCGTCAGCTGATGCGGGCTGCGCGGGCGACCTGGCCGTCCTCGGAACTCGACGCACTGGCGCGGGCGTTTCCCAAGGGGGCGCATCAGCCGGTGGTACTCGGGCTCGTGGCTCGGGCGGCGGGGATGGGGCCTGTCGATGCGGCGTACTGCGCGGTGTACGAGAGTGTGAGCGGGCCGGCGACGGCGACGGTGCGGTTGCTGAGTCTGGATCCCTTCGATGCGACGGGGGTGTTGGCCCGGTTGGCGCCGGAGCTGGATCGGGTCGCGGGTGCGGCGGTGGAGGTGGCGCGGTCGGTTCTCGACGAAGGGGTGGAGGCGTTGCCTGCGGGGGCCGCGCCGTTGCTGGAGATCTCGGCTGAGGTGCATGCGGCGTGGCCGGTACGTCTGTTCGCGTCCTAGGAGGGGTTCGCCCCCGCCGCCCCTACCCGTCCCATCCCCAGGGGCTCCGCCCCTTCGACCCCGGCGGGGACTCCGTCCCCTGCACCCCTCCCCGGGAACTGTGTTCACCAGACCCCAGACCCCAGACCCCAGACCACCCGGACCCCGGACCCGGACCCCGGACCCGGACCTCGGACCCGGACCTCGGACCCGGACCTCGGACCAGCCGCATAGGAGCCGTACATGCATCTCGACCACTCCCACGACGGCCCCGCCGCTGTCAGTGCTGACCTTCGTCGTCCTGATGGCAGGCGGCGGGCGCTGCGGATCGGGCTCGGGGGGCCCGTCGGGTCGGGTAAGACCGCTACCGTCGCCGCGCTCTGCCGAGTTCTGCGGGACGAGCTGTCGCTGGCCGTCGTGACCAACGACATCTATACGCGTGAGGACGCCGAGTTCCTGTTGCGGGAGGCCGTGCTGCCGCCCGAGCGGATCACCGCCGTGGAGACGGGGGCGTGCCCGCACACCGCGATCCGGGACGACATCTCCGCCAACCTGGAAGCGGTGGAGGACCTGGAGGACGAGGTCGGGCCGCTGGATCTGATCCTCGTCGAGTCCGGTGGGGACAACCTCACGGCGACCTTCTCCAAGGGGCTCGTCGACGCACAGATCTTCGTCATCGACGTGGCCGGCGGAGACGACATCCCGCGTAAGGGCGGGCCCGGTGTCACCACCGCGGACCTGCTCGTCGTCAACAAGACCGACCTCGCGCCGTACGTCGGCTCCGACCTCGGGCGGATGGCGGCGGACGCCAAGGCACAGCGGGCCGAACTGCCGGTCGTGTTCCAGTCACTCAGGAGCGAACCCGGTGTGACGGACGTCGTCGGCTGGGTGCGAGCGCGGCTCGCCGCGTGGACGGCATGACCGCGGGTGTGGGCGCCGGTCAACATGTGGACGGCATGACCGCGGGCGTGACCGGAGTGCGGGCGACCGCGCGGATGGTCGCGCGGGACGACGGCCGGGGCGGGACGTCCCTGCCCGTACTGGAGGGCGACGGGCCGCTGGCTCTGCGGCGGACCCGGGGGAGCGGCGACGAGGCGCGGGTCATGCTCGTCGGCGCGATGAGCGGGCCGCTCGGCGGCGACCACTTCACCGTGGAGGCCGGCGTGGAGACCGGGGCCCGGCTGCGCGTCGGATCGGCCGCCGCCACCATCGCCCTGCCGGGCCAGGCCAAGGGCGAGGCCCGCTACGACGTCCGGCTCACCGTCGCCGACGGCGGTGAACTGCACTGGCTGCCCGAGCAGTTGATCTGTGTCCGGGGCAGTGACTTGTCCGTCACGACCCGCGTCGACCTCGGGGCGACGGCCCGACTGGTCCTGCGCGAGGAGCAGGTGCTCGGCCGGACCGGAGAGGAGCCCGGGCGGCTCGGCAGCCGGTTGGTCCTGCGCGTCGCGGGACGGACCCTGCTCGACCAGGAGTTGGCCTGCGGCCCCGGGGCCCCGGGCGGCTGGGACGGCCCCGCCGTTCTCGCCGGCCATCGGGCCGTCGGGCAGATCGTCGTCGTACGGCCGGAGTTCGGGAGTGATCCGGTTCCCGCGCGGGTGCTGGGGGACGGCGCCGCGGTGCTGCCGCTCGCCGGGCCCGCCGCCCTGGTGACCGCCGTGGCGCCGGACGCGCTCCGGCTGCGGCGACTGCTGGACGGGGCCATGAAGGAACTCGGCCGGGACGGGTAGTCCGCCGAGCGAACGGTGTCGTCCGCTTATCGGATTGGCAAAGAAGGCCGACCACCCCTGTTCTCAGGCGACTCACAGCCGAGAGGATCCCCGTACTCATCAACAACGTACGGGGAGGGCCCCCTTGAGGGACAAGAGAGTGACGCGGCGCACGGCAGCGTTCGGATCCGCCGGAGTGCTCGTCACGGCGACGCTGATAGCCGGCGCCGTGGCCGCGCCCACGGCGAACGCCAGCGCGGACTCCCGCCACGGCGGCCAGGACCGTGAGGCGCGCGGCGCCGCGACAGCCGCCGCCAAGGCCGCGAAGGCCGGTGTCGACTGGCAGGACTGCCCGGCCGACTGGGGCCTGGAGAAGCCCATCCAGTGCGGCTACGTCACCGTGCCGCTCGACTACGCCAAGCCGTACGGCAAGCAGATCAAGCTCGCCGTCGACCGCATCGGCAACACCGGCACCAAGAAGGAGCGTCAGGGGGCGCTCATCTACAACCCCGGCGGGCCTGGCGGCTCCGGCCTGCGCTTCCCGCGCCGGGTCACCACCAAGGCCCCGGTGTGGGCCAACACGGCCAAGGCGTACGACTTCGTGGGCTTCGACCCGCGTGGTGTCGGCCACTCCGCGCCCATCTCCTGCGTCGACCCGCAGGAGTTCGTGAAGGCGCCCAAGCTGGACCCGGTGCCGGACTCCGAGGCCGACAAGCGCACCCAGCGTAAGCTCGCCCGGGAGTACGCCGACGGCTGCTACGAGCGCAGCGGCGAGATGCTGCCGCACATGACCACGCCGAACACCGCGCGCGACCTGGACGTGATCCGTGCCGCGCTCGGCGAGAAGAAGCTCAACTACCTGGGCGTCTCCTACGGCACCTACCTCGGCGCGGTCTACGGCACGCTGTTCCCGGGCCATGTCCGCCGGATGGTCGTCGACAGCGTCGTCAACCCGTCCCGCGACAAGATCTGGTACGAGGCCAACCTCGACCAGGACGTCGCCTTCGAGGGCCGCTGGAAGGACTGGGAGGACTGGGTCGCCGCCAACGACGCCACCTTCCACCTGGGCGACACCCGGGCCGAAGTCCAGGCGAAGTGGCTGGAGTTGAGGGCCACCGCGAAGAAGAGCCCGATCGGTGGGGTCGTCGGACCGGCCGAACTGCTCGGCTTCTTCCAGGGCGCCCCGTACTACGACTCCTCGTGGGTGCCGGTCGCCACGGTCTTCAGCAAGTACGTCGCCGGCGACACCCAGGCGCTCGTCGACGCGGCCGCCCCGGACCTGTCGGACACCGCGGGCAACATCGCCTCGGAGAACGGCAACGCCGTCTACACCGCCGTCGAGTGCACCGACGCCAAGTGGCCCACCAGCTGGAAGAAGTGGGACCGGGACAACACCCGGCTGCACCAGGATCACCCCTTCCTGACCTGGTCCAACGCCTGGATGAACCTGCCCTGCGCGACCTGGCCGGTCAAGCAGCAGACCCCGGTGAACGTCAAGACCGGCAAGGGCCTGCCGGGCGTGCTGATCGTGCAGTCCGAGCGGGACGCCGCCACCCCGTACGAGGGCGCCGTCGAACTGCACAAGCGCTTCAAGGGCTCCCGTCTGATCACCGAGAAGGACGCGGGCTCCCACGGTGTGACCAGCCTGGTCAACCCGTGCATCAACCCGCGGGTGGACACCTACCTGCTCACCGGCAAGCTGGACCGCTCCGACGTCACCTGCGCACCGCACGAGACGCCGAAGCCGTAAGTCCCACGCCGACAAGGGGGGCGGCCGGCGGCCGCCCCCCTTGTCATGTGCCGAGCGCGTCGAGGAACGCGTCCTCCGCCGCGTAGTCGAAGAGGTCGCCGTAATTCTGGAACATCTTCGGGTACGCCTCCCGCCAGTCCCGTCCGGCCAGGTGCTGTTCGATCCAGGCGACGGTGTCCGGCAGCGTCTCGGCGTACCGGGCGACCGGGCGGTAGCCCAACTCCCGTTCGGCGGCGGTCATGTCGCAGACCACCGGCACCGGGACCGACCACGGGGTGTCGCCCACGGTGGGGGCGGGCGGCGGGCCGTCCACCAGGACGCTCTCCCGCTCGACGCCCATGACCGTGTCGATCGCCCGGGCGATCTCCGCCACCGTCGGCGCCTGAGGGTCCACGGCGTTGAGGACGCGGGTGCCCGGCCGCGAGGCCGCCAGCCGGATCAGCTCGGCGAGGTTGTGGACGCTCGCCGGATGGAACCGGCTCTCGCCCCCGTACGGGAGGACCCGCCGGGGCCGGCCGTCCAGGTTGCGCTTGACGAAGTAGAGCTCGCGCGGGGTCATGCAGCGCGGTCCGTGGACCGCGCCGGCCCGCAGCAGCGTGGTGGGCAACTTTGAGCCCGCGGCGAGGAGTTCGCGCTCCAGTGAGGCCTTGCGGGTGCTGTACGAGGCGTCACCCGGTTGGACGGTCCGCTGGTCCTCCGGGATCGGCAGCGGGTACTCGGGAAAGCCGTCCGGCTCGCCCTGGGTGTCGAAGTTGCGGCCCTTGTCGTCCTCGTACACGGAGACGGTGGAGATCACCACGGCCGAGCCCACCCGGTCGGCCAGCGAGGTCAACTGCCGTGCGTGCCCGGGCCCGAAGGCCACCATGTCGACCAGCACGTCGCAGCCGTCGCCGACCGCCCCGGCCAGGGCCGCCTCGTCCTCCCGGTCGACCCGTGCCACCCGCACGCCCTCGGGCCAGCCCTCATCCCGTCCGCCGCCCCGCGAGAGGGCGGTCACCTCCCAGCCGTCGCGGGCCAGGGCGCCCACGGCCACCCGCCCGATCTGTCCCGTCGCTCCGATCACCACAGCACGTCTCATGCCATGACCGTATGGTCCGAGTGGCCCTCGCCCCGGGGTTCTCTGCCGACAGCAGAGGTCAACTCAGCGGCAGTTTGCGGAACCTGCGCTCCTTGTCCGAGCGCGCGGCGGTGTCCTCCGCCTTCGCCACGGACGCGTACTTGTCGACGTACTCCTGCTCGGACAGCGAGAGGATCGCGTACATGATCTCGTCGGTGATCGCACGCAGGACGGCCTTCTCGTTCTCCATGCCGGCGTAGCGGGAGAAGTCGAGGGGCTTGCCGAAGCGGATCACCACCGGGTGCAGGTTCGGCACGACCTTGCCGGGCGGCTGAGCCTCGAACGTGCCGATCATCGCGCACGGGATCACCGGGACCTCGGCCCTGAGCGCCATCACCGCGACGCCGACCTTGCCCTTGTAGAGCCGTCCGTCATGGGAGCGCGTGCCCTCGGGATAGATGCCGAGCAGCTCGTCCTTGCTCAGCACGCCGAGTCCCTCGCGGATCGCCGCCTGGCCGGCCTCCTTGCCCGAGCGGTCCACCGGGATCTGCCCGGCGCTGCGGAAGAAGGCCGCGGTCAGACGGCCCTTCAGACCGGGCCCGGTGAAGTACTCCGCCTTGGCGAGGAAGGTGATGCGCCGCTTCAGGACGGCGGGCATCAGGAAATGGTCCGAGAAGGACAGATGGTTGCCCGCGATGATCGCGGCACCCGTATCCGGTACGTGTTCGAGGCCCTCTATTCGGGGCCGGAAGACCAGTCTCAGCAGGGGGCCCAGCAACACGTACTTGAGCACGTAGTAGAACAACGGGTCGCTCCTCACTCCGGCGGACGGGCCGGGCCGCCGTGTTCCAGCAGGTCAACCGGCGTGCTGTGGGGGTGCCAAGTGTAGGGGCAGGAGGGGAGCGGCGGAACCGCGCCCGATCTGCCACCCCTGCCCGGGCAAGCGCCCGTTGGGGCTTGCCCGCACGATCCGCCGGGCTTCCCCGTCCGGTCCCGGGGATCTGCCTCACAGCCGCACGATGATGAGCGCCGTGTCGTCGGTGGCACCTCCCGGCGGCAGCAGTTCCAGCAGGACGGCGTCCGCGAGGACCTCGGGGTCCGCCCCGCGATGCCGGGTGAGCGAGGCGGCGAGCCGGGTGAGGCCCGTGTAGACGTCCTCGTGACGCCGCTCGATCAGGCCGTCGGTGTACAGCACGAGCGTGGCGCCGTCGCTGAACACCGTGCTGGCCTGGGGTCTCGGGATCGGGTCGGGACGCGCGTCGAGCGGCGGGTCGGTGGCCCGGTCGAGGAACTCCGTCCGGCCGTCGGGATGCACCAGCACCGGCGGTGGATGCCCGGCGCTGCTGTAGGAGATGGTGTGCCGGTCGAAGTCGATGAACGTGGTGACGGCGGTCGCCGACTCGGCACCGTCGACCACGTGGGCGTAGCGCCCCAGCACGTCCAGTGCCTCGGCCGGGCCCTCGGCCACCCGGGAGGCGGCGCTGAGGGCGCTGCGCAGCTGGCCCATGACGCCCGCGGCCGGCAGTCCGTGGCCGACCACGTCGCCCACGGACACCCCGAGCCGGCGGCCGCCCACCAGGTCGACCAGGTCGTACCAGTCGCCGCACACGTTCAGCGCGCCGACCGCGGGCCGGTAGCGCACCGCCGCCCGGTGGTCACTCAGCTGTCGGACGGCGGGCAGCATCGCCTCCTGCAGGGCCAGCGCCACCTCGCGCTCACGGGCGTGCGCGCGCCGCAGCCGCTCGTTGAGCTCCTGGAGCTCACGGGCGCGGGTGTACAGCTCGGCCTCCAGCACCCGGGGCCTGCCGGATTGCGGTCCGCCGCGGGCTCGGATCAGCTCGGTGACCTCCTCGACCCGGTGCACCAGCAGCACCACCTCGCCGTCCGGGGCGAGGACCGGCGCGTTGACCGGGCTCCAGTACCGCTCCTGCCAGTGCCCGGGCCGCTCCGGGTCCTCGACGTCATACCGCTGAAGCGCCATCGCGTCGCGTTCACCGGTGGCCAGCACGCGCCGCAGTGAGGCCTCCAGGTTGCGCATGCCCGTCGCGGCGGGGTCGTTGGGGTTGTCCGGGAAGACTTCGAACAGGTGGCGGCCGATCATCTGTTCCCGCTTGCGACCCGCCGTGCGCAGGAACTCCTCGTTGACGTCCACGTACACCAGGTCGGGCGTGAGCAGGGCCACCATTCCGGGCAGGGCCTGGAACGCCGCCGCGTAGTCGACCGCCGTATCGTCCATGGCTCCCGCTCTCGCCACCGGGATCATCCAGTTTCGCACGATATGTTCTGGTTACGTCATGCCGAGGACTCCATCAGGGACTGCTCCGCCCAGATGATCTTCCCCTCGGGGGCGAACCGGGTTCCCCACCGCTGGGTGAACTGGGAGACCAGCAGCAGCCCGCGCCCGCCCTCGTCCGTGGTGCGCGGGTGCCGCAGGTGCGGTGCGCTGGCACCGCCGTCGAGCACCTCGCAGATCAGCGCCCGCTCCTTGATCAGACGCAGCCGGATGGGGCCGGTGGCGTGCCGGATGGCGTTGGTGACCAGTTCGCTGACGACCAGCTCCGTGGTGAAGGCCAACTCCTCCAGGTTCCACTCGGTGAGTTGCCGGGTGGCCGCCTTGCGGGCCTCGGCGACGACGGCCGGGTCACCGGGCAGGTCCCAGTCCGCGACCTGGTGAGCACCGAGGAGCCGGGTCCGTGCCATCAGCAGGGCCACGTCGTCGTCCGGATGATCCGGCACCAGCGCGTCGATCACGCTTCGGCAGCGCACGTCCAGCGAGGTCGCCTCCCGCTCCAGGGCCCGCCGCAGCCGGTCCCGGTCCGTGTCCACGGCCCGCTCCGGCCCGCCGGCCAGCAGACCGTCGGTGTGCAGGGCCAGGGTGCTGCCCTCCGCCAGGGCCAGCTCGACCGCCTCGAAGGGCGGCCCGCCCGCGCCGAGCGGCGGCCCCTGCGGAAGATCGACGAAGGTGACGCTCCCGTCGGGCAGCACGACGGCGGGCGCGGGATGGCCCGCGGCGGCCATCGTGCACTGTCCGTCGGCGGGGTCGTAGACGACGTAGACGCACCCGGAGCCCACTGCCTGGGTGCTGTCGTCGCCGACCGGGTCCGACTCGAGGCCCTCCTCGCGGGCGGTACGCGCCACCAGGTCGTCCAGGTGGCCGAGCACCTCCTGGGGCGGCAGTTCCAGCGCCGCGAGGGTCCGTACGGCGGTCCGCAGGCGCCCCATCGCGGCGGCGGCGTCGATGCCGTGCCCGGGCACCTCGCCCACCACGAGCGCGACCCGCGCGCCGGACAGCGGGATCAGGTCGTACCAGTCGCCGCCCAGGCCGGTCAGCTCGTCGGCGGGGCGGTAGCAGGCGGCGACCTCCACCGCGAACTGTTCGGGCAGTCGGTGCGGCAGCAGGTTGCGCTGCAGGACCAGGGCGGCGTCCCGTTCGCGTGTGTAGCGTCGGGCGTTGTCCACGCACACGGCCGCCCGCGAGACGAGATCCTCGGCGAGGTGCAGGTCGTCCTCGTCGAAGGGCTCCTGGTGCCGCCGCCGGAAGAACGTGGTGACACCCAGGGTGACGCCCCGCGCCCGGACCGGCACCACCAGGACGCTGTGCGGGCCGAGCTCCGGAGAGGTCGCCTCGGGCCCCCTGAGGGAGTCGGTGTCCCACTCCGGGGCGAGGGGGTCGAGCCGCTCCTGGCGGAAGGACCGGCCGGTGGCAAGACAGCGGTTCGGTGGCGACCCGGGCGGGTGGACGACGTCCTCGCCGATGCCGACGGTCCACGCGATCGCGGCGTCCCCGGACCGCCGTCCGGCCCGGCGCAGACGCACCGGAGAGACCCCGTCCAACGGCCCGGGGGTCGGTTCCGCGCCCCGCAGCACCGACTCCAGCAGGTCCACGACGACGAGGTCGGCGAACGCCGGGACCGCAACGTCGGCCAGCTCCTGCGCGGTCCTCACGACGTCCAGACCGCGGCCGATCCGCTCACCGGCCCGGTCCAGCAGGGCCAGCCGCTGCCGGGCGCGGTGGTGCCCGGTGATGTCCACGACGGTGTAGTAGACGCCCATCGGGTGACCCAGCTCGTCGTCGAGCCGGGTGAACGACAGCATCTGCGCGGTCTCCCGGTGCGGCGAGGACCGCAGGTTGCCGAGCTGCTCGTATCCCACGACCGACTCCCCGGTCGCCAGGACGTGTCGCATGTGCGCCTCGGCCTCGTCGGCGTCCACGCCCGGCTGTACGTCCCGCAGCCGCAGCCCCAGCCGCCGCTCGGGCGGCCCGCCACCGAACCTCGCCATGGCGTCGTTCGACCAGACGAACCGCAGGTCGGTGTCGACGACGGCGATCCCGATGGGTGAGCGGGCGACCATCTGCTCCAGCACGGTGCGGTGCATGTCCCAACCGGAGGCACCGGCCAGCTCCGACAGCAGCATCAACCACCGCGAGGGTCCGTGGGCCTCCTCGGCGGAGGCGACCCGCGCCATGACCCTGACCGGCCGTCCGTCGCCGCGCCGGACCGTCAGCAGCCCCGCCCAGCCGCCGTCCCGGTGCCATCGCTCGATCAGGCCCGGCACCCGCCCGGCGTCCTCGGCGGACACCAGCCCCGCCAGGCTCGTACCCACCACCTCGGAAGCAGGGTGGTCCAGCAGCCGCTGCGCCTGCGCGCTCCAGCTCGTCACCACCCCCGCGGCGTCGAGAAGCAGGGGTGCGGCATCCGCCACGTCGAACCGCCGACGGGCGACGTCGCTCTCCTCGTCTGTGCCCACGGCCGACCTCTCTGTCGCTGAGAGTGGTCTACCACTACTTGACTCAATCTTGCCCCTTTAAGGAGGAATCGTGCGGTCGGCCGGCGTCCGCCCGGGAGGATCGAGCGGACAGGCGGCGCCGCACCGGCCGGCCACACGGTCGCGGATCGCGTCGCGCGCCGGGGGCGGGACGGGCCGGCGTCCGGGGTCAGGGCGCCCGTCCCCCGTACGGCACCACCGCACCGGGCGCCCTGCCGGGTCACCCCGTCCCCAGCACCCTCTCCAGAGCCTCGAGCGCCATGGCGAGCTCCTCCCCGGTGATCGTCAGGGGCGGGGCCATGCGGATGGTCGAACCGTGGGTGTCCTTGACCAGGACGCCCTCCCGGAGCAGCCGCTCGCCGATCTCACGGCCGGTGCCCACGGCCGGGTCCACGTCGACGCCCGCCCACAGTCCGCGCGCGCGGAAGCCGACGACGCCCTTGCCGACCAGACCCGTGAGCCCGTCGCGCAGCACCGTGCCCAGGTCGGCGGCGCGGCGCTGGAACTCGCCCGTCTCCAGCAACTCGACCACCGCCGTGCCGACCGCGGCGGAGAGCGGATTGCCGCCGAACGTCGATCCGTGCTCGCCCGGCCGCAGCACGCCGAGCACGTCCCGGCGGGCGACGACAGCGGACACCGGGACGATTCCGCCGCCCAGCGCCTTGCCCAGCAGCAGTACGTCCGGAACCACGCCCTCGTGCTCCACGGCGAGCGTGCGGCCCGTGCGGCCGAGCCCCGACTGGATCTCGTCGGCCACGAAGAGACAGTCCCGCCGACGGGTCAGTTCGCGTACGCCGGTCAGGTAGCCCTCGTCCGGGATGACCACGCCCGCCTCGCCCTGGATGGGCTCGATCAGCACCGCCGCCGTCGTCTCGTCGACCGCCGCCTCCAGCGCGGCCAGGTCGTTGTACGGCACCACACGGAAGCCCGGCGTGAACGGGCCGAAGCCCGCCCGGGCGGTCTCGTCCGTGGAGAACGACACGATCGTCGTGGTACGGCCGTGGAAGTTGTCCGCCGCCACCACGATCGTGGCCCGGTCCGCCGGAACGCCCTTCACCTCGTACGCCCACTTGCGGGCCACCTTGATCGCGCTCTCCACCGCCTCGGCGCCGGTGTTCATGGGCAGCACCATGTCGAGACCGGTCAACTCCGCCAGCCGCTCGGCGAATTCGGCGAGCCGGTCGTTGTGGAAGGCGCGCGAGGTGAGCGTCAGCCGGTCCAGCTGGCGGTGTGCCGCCTCGATCAGCGCGGGATGCCGGTGACCGAAGTTGAGGGCCGAGTAGCCGGCCAGCAGGTCGAGGTAACGGCGGCCCTCCACGTCCTCCACCCAGGTGCCCTCCGCACGCGCGACGACCACGGGCAGCGGATGGTAGTTGTGCGCCAGCACCGGCTCCTCGGCGATGATCAGATCGGCGGACGAACGGGTGCGGACGGGAGCGGTCATGAGCGGATCTCCTGGGTGCAGCACTTGATGCCACCGCCGGCCTTCTGGAACTCCGAGAGGTCGACGGGGACGGGGACATAACCGCGGTCGGCGAGGCGGGTGGCCAGCGCCTCGGCCTGTGGTGCGATGAAGACGTTCCGGCCGTCGGAGACGGAGTTCAGTCCGAACGTCATCGCGTCGTCGCGGGTGGCGAGCACCGCGTCCGGGTACAGCCCCGCGAGGACCGCGCGACTGCCGTGGGAGAAGGCCTCCGGGTAGTAGACGATGTTTCCGTCGCGGCCGCCGTCCAGGACGAACAGGGCCGTGTCCAGGTGGTAGAAGTACGGGTCCACCAGCGTCAGGCTGATCACCGGGTGGCCGAAGAACTCCTGCACCTCGCGGTGGGCCTCGCGGGTCGTGCGGAAGCCGGTGCCGGCCAGCAGGTACCGGCCCGTCCACACCAGGTCCCCCTCGCCCTCACAGACGGACGTCGGGCGGTGGACGTCGTAGCCCGCCGCCTTGAACCAGGTGTCGTAGTGCGTGGACTCGGGACGGCGTTCGGGCGCGTGGAAGAGCGAGCCGAAGACCCGGCCGCCGACCACGACCGCCGAGTTGGCGGCGAAGACCATGTCCGGGAGGCCGGGGACCGGCTCCAGGGTGTCGACCTCGTGGCCATGGGTCCGGTAGACGCGGATCAGCTCCTGCCACTGCTCGTGGGCCAGATCGGCGTCGACTCGGGTGTCGGGATGCATCCAGGGGTTGATCGCGTACTGCACGGCGAAGTGTCTGGGTTCGCAGACGAGGAAGCGCCGTCGGCGCGGCACACGGGTATCGGTCACAGAGGGGTTCCTCCGCTTCCTGCGGTGTCGACTGAGGGTTGACACCAAGGTAGGAAGTGGCGGATACACCCGACAAGGAACAAGAATTGCGTGTCTGCGCAGGAATGCTGCGTCTTTTGCCGGTTCAGCGCACGTCTGTTGCGTTCCCGGGTTTTTCCTCCGGCACGGGCTGGCTGGCACCCGCCTCCGGGCTCTCCGGAAGGAGGTGGGACAGCACCATCACACTGATCGTCTTCCGGATGAACGGCTCCGTCCGGATCCGCTCCAGCACCTCCTCGAAGTGGTCCACGTCCCGCGCCCGCACATGCAGCAACGCGTCCGCCCCGCCCGTCACCGTCATGGCCGCGGTGATCTCCGGATGGTGGCGGACCATCTCCGCGAGCCGCCGGGGCGGGGCCGCGCCCTCGCAGTACACCTCGACGTAGGCCTCCGTGAGCCAGCCCAGAGCCGACGGCCGCACCGTCGCCGTGAACCCGGTGATCACACCGGTGTCGCGCAGCCGGTCCACCCGCCGCTTCACCGCCGTCGCGGACAGCCCGACCACCGTGCCGATCTCGGCGAAACTGGTCCTGGCGTTCGCCATCAGCGCGGTGAGGATCTTCCGGTCCAGCTCGTCGAACGGTGTGGGCCTGCTGTTCATGCGGGCACTGTATCCAGCACCCGAAGGGCACCCCGGTCAGCGCGCACGTCCACACCCCGGCACATGTCCTGTCGTACGAATTGCTCCTACACTCCACCCTCATGCTGCGCGCCCTGGCTGTCGACGACGAACACCCCTCCCTGGAGGAGCTGCTCTACCTCCTGAACGCCGACCCCCGCATCGGCAGTGCGGAGGGCGCCGGTGACGCGACCGAGGCGCTGCGCCGGATCAACCGGGCGCTGGAGTCCGGGCCGCACGGGCCGGAGGCGATCGACGTGGTCTTCCTCGACATCAACCTGCCCGGCCTCGACGGCCTGGACCTCGCCCGCCTGCTGACCGGGTTCGCCGAACCACCACTGGTCGTGTTCGTCACCGCGCACGAGGACTTCGCCGTCCAGGCCTTCGACCTCAAGGCCGTCGACTACGTCCTCAAACCCGTCCGCAAGGAACGTCTCGCGGAGGCCGTCCGGCGGGCCGCCGAGCGCAGTGACTCCGGCCCCCGCATCCCCGTGCACGAACCCGACCCGGACCACATACCCGTGGAGCTCGGCGGTGTGATCCGCTTCGTCTCCGTCGACGACATCACGCACGTCGAGGCGCAGGGCGACTACGCCCGGCTGCACACCCACAAGGGCAGCCATCTCGTACGGATCCCGCTGTCGGCCCTGGAGGAACGCTGGCGCTCCAGAGGCTTCCTCCGCATCCACCGCCGCCACCTGGTCGCCCTGCGCCACATCGGCGAACTCCGCCTGGACGCGGGTACGGTGAGCGTCCTGGTCGGCTCCGAGGAACTCCAGGTCAGCCGACGCCACACCCGTGAACTGCGGGACCTGCTGATGAGGAGGCCGTGACGGTGCCCCAGCACCCCACCGAACGCCGAGTCGTCGTCACCGGCCCACCCCGGCGCGAACGCCGCGTCCTCGGCTACTACCGGCCGCGCACCGAGATCGACGAACAGACCACCCTCGGCCACACCTACGTCCGCTCCCTGATGCGCAGCCAACTGCGCGCCGCCCTCACCGTGTTCGCGGTCCTCGGCCTGCTGGTGGGCCCGCTGCCGCTGCTCTTCGCGGCGATGCCGGACGCCCGCGGCCTCGAGTGGGCCGTCCTCGGCTTCGGCCTCTACGCCCCGCTGGTGCTGCTCGCCCGCTGGTACGTGCGGCGCGCCGAACGCAACGAGCGGGACTTCGTGCGCCTCGTCGAAGACCGCTGAACCGACCCGGATGAACTCGAACTACGCCGTCCCCGCCGTCGCCCTCGTCGTCGTCGCGACCGTCCTCGTCGGCGCCTTCGGCCTGCGCATCTCCCGCACCACCTCCGACTTCTACGTGGCCTCCCGCACCGTCGGCCCCCGCCTGAACGCGACCGCCATCAGCGGCGAGTACCTCTCCGCCGCCTCCTTCCTCGGCATCGCCGGACTGGTCCTCGTCCAGGGGCCGGACATGCTCTGGTACCCCGTCGGCTACACCGCCGGGTATCTGGTCCTCCTCCTGTTCGTCGCCGCCCCGCTGCGCCGCTCCGGCGCCTACACGCTGCCCGACTTCGCCGAGGCCAGGCTCGCCTCCCAGGCCGTACGGCGGCTGGCGGGCGCCTTCGTCGTCGGGGTCGGCTGGCTGTACCTGCTGCCTCAACTCCAGGGCGCCGGGCTGACGTTGACCGTGCTGACGGGGGCGCCCGAATGGCTCGGGGGAGTGATCGTCGCGGTCGTCGTGGTGGCCACCGTCGCCGCCGGCGGCATGCGCAGCATCACCTTCGTACAGGCCTTCCAGTACTGGCTCAAGCTCACCGCCCTGCTGGTCCCCGCCCTCTTCCTGTTCCTCGCCTGGCAGGGCGACGGAGCGCCCCGGCACGCCTTCGAGGAACCGGTGACCCTCCGCGAGCAGCGGGTCGTCCGGGTCGACGACAGCCTCGACCTCAAGCTCGACCGACCCCTGACCGTCACGGTCACCGGCACGGTCGACGGCCGCCCGCACGACCGGCAGCGGCTCCGGCTCCCGGCCGGCACCCATCACATCGAGCAGGGCACCCGGCTCACCTTCGCCAAGGGCGCCACCGTCCCGGCCGCCGACCGCGGCACCAACGGCGGCATGTCGACCTCCCTGGCCGCGAGCCGCGAGGAACGCCCGCTGTACGCGACGTACGGACTGATCCTCGCCACCTTCCTCGGCACCATGGGCCTGCCGCACGTCGTCGTCCGCTTCTACACCAGCCCGCACGGTGTCGCCGCCCGGCGCACCACGGTGGCCGTGCTCGCCCTCATCGGCGTCTTCTACCTCCTGCCGCCGGTCTACGGCGCCCTCGGCCGGCTCTACACCCCCGAACTCACCCTCACCGGCAACGCGGACGCCGCCGTCCTGCTGCTGCCCGACCGCATGATCGGCGGCGTCGGCGGCGACCTCCTCGGCGCGCTGGTGGCGGGCGGCGCCTTCGCCGCGTTCCTGTCCACGGCCTCCGGGCTGACCATGGCCGTCGCGGGCGTCCTCACCCAGGACGTCCTGCCCTCGCGCGGTGTACGGCACTTCCGGCTCGGCACGGTCCTCGCCATGGCCGTCCCGCTCGCCGCGAGCGTCCTGGCCGGCGGACTGCCCGTCGCGGACGCGGTGGGCCTGGCCTTCGCCGTGTCGGCGTCGTCGTTCTGCCCGCTGCTCGTCCTCGGCATCTGGTGGCGCAGGCTGACCCCGCCGGGCGCCGCCGCCGGGATGCTGGTCGGCGGCGGTTCCGCGTTCGTCGCCGTGGCCGCGACCATGGCGGGCTTCCCGGGCCCCGGCCCGCTGCACGCCCTGCTCGCCTGGCCCGCGCTCTGGTCGGTGCCACTGGGCTTCCTCACCATGGTGCTGGTGTCCCTGGCGACGGCGGGACGGGTACCGGCGGGGACGGCGGCGATCCTGGCGCGCTTCCATCTGCCGGAGGAACTGCGTGCGGAGGTGAAGGCATGAGCGTGCCCCACACGGTGGCGGTGGCGGTGGCGGTGAGAGCATGAGCGGATTCCTCGCCGGGCTGTGCGTGGCGATCCTGCCGCTGCTGGCCGCCGGTTTCTGGCTCGGCCGGCGTACGGCGCGCCCGCAGAACCTCGGCGGACTCGGCACGCCCGTCGAGCACGCCACCTTCGAGACCCTGCACACCGCCTCCCTCGCCGCACCCCCGCTGCGGGCCGGCCTGACCGAGGAGACCGCCCGCAAGTCGGCCCGCCGACTGCGCACACTGCTCGGCACGGACGCGCTGTGTCTGACCGACCAGCGGGAGGTCCTGGTCTGGGACGGCGTGGGCGCCCACCACCGCTCCGAGATCATGGAGCGTCTCGCGGGCCCCTTGGAGACCGGTCGCGGAGAGGCGTTCCGGCTCACCTGCGACACCCCCGACTGCCCGGTGCGCTGGGCGGTCGTCGCCCCCCTCACCGTCGACGACCGGGTCCACGGCGCCCTGGTGGCCTGCGCGCCCCGCGAGTCCGCCATCCTCGTCAGGGCCGCCGGCGAGGTCGCCCGCTGGGTCTCCGTACAGCTGGAACTCGCCGACCTCGACCAGTCCCGCACCCGCCTCATCGAGGCCGAGATCAAGGCCCTGCGCGCGCAGATATCCCCGCACTTCATCTTCAACTCGCTCGCGGTGATCGCCTCGTTCGTGCGCACCGACCCCGAGCGGGCCCGCGAACTGCTCCTGGAATTCGCCGACTTCACCCGCTACTCGTTCCGCAGACACGGCGACTTCACCACCCTGGCCGACGAACTGCACGCCATCGACCACTACTTGGCGCTCGTACGGGCACGCTTCGGTGACCGCCTCTCGGTGACCCTGCAGATCGCCCCGGAGGTGCTGCCGGTCGCCCTGCCGTTCCTCTGCCTCCAGCCCCTCGTCGAGAACGCCGTCAAGCACGGCCTGGAGGGCAAGGCGGTGTCCGCGGGCAAGAGCCACATCACCATCACCGCACAGGACTCCGGGGCCGAGGCCCTGGTCGTCATCGAGGACGACGGCGCCGGAATGGACCCCGTCCTGCTGCGCCGCATCCTGGCGGGTGAGATCAGCCCGTCCGGCGGCATCGGCCTGTCCAACGTGGACGACCGGCTCCGCCAGGTCTACGGCGACGGCTACGGCCTGGTCATCGAGACCGCCGTGGGAGCGGGCATGAAAATCACCGCCCGGGTGCCGAAATACCAGCCGGGGGTGCACTCCGCGAGCCGCCTCAGCGACGGCTGACGGTCAGGTGCTGCGCGTGGCCACCATCCCGAGGGTGATCAGGCCCAGCACGACCCAGCCGAACCACAGCCAGCCGTTACTGCCGAGAGCCACCGTGTAGGCGGTCACCGCGACGAGTCCGCCTACGGTGAGCACCCCCATCGTTCTGGTCGAGCCGTCCGGGGAACCGGGCATCGCAACACCCTCCTCATGGTTCGTCTCCCTCCATGGTGCCCCCGTTCTGCCTCCGGACGGTGCAGACGACGAAATGTGTGCCGTTCTTCCAGGGCCCCTCGCTGGTCCAGGAGCCCGCCGTGTAGGCCGAAGGGTCGAATCCGTAGTCGCCCGGCGGCACCTCCCGCCCGCACGCCACGTCCGACTCGGTGCGCGCCTCGCGGAGCGTGACCTCCGCGCCGAGCCGGGTGAACCCGAGCACCTGCTCGTCGTGCGGTCCGCCGCAGGACACCAGCCGCGCGTCCCGGTTCGAGCGGACGTCCAGACAGTCCCGCTTCTGCATGGTCGCCGTGTCCGCGAAGCCCGAGCCGGGCAGGCGGTGGCCGCCCAGCGGCCCGTACACCGGCCCGTGCGCGCCCACCACCAGACAGGCGCTGCGCCGCCCGGCGGCCCGGAAACCGTCCTGCGACGGCACGACGGCGAGACTGCGCACATCGGCGAGCTTGTCCCGGATCTCCCGCGTCCGCTCCTCGCACCGGACCGGCCCCAGCCGCCGTGCCTCCTCCACCGACGCCGCCGCCACGAGGGCCAGCACCTGCCCGTCCGGCGCCGCCGCGCCCCCACAGGTGGGGTCCGGGGTCAGCCGGGGCACACCCTGGAAACGGGCGCCGCCCGCCCACTCGGCGAGGACACAGTCGCCCTCGCGCAGTGGCCCGGCCAGCCCGACGGTCTCGCCGTACGGCGGCCCGGTCCCACTCTCGGAGCCGCCACCCGATCGGTCGGCCATGGCGTACCAGACACCGCCCAGCGCGAGCGTCAGCCCCAGTCCGCAGGCGAGGGCGGCCCGCAGAGCGTGCGAGCGCTCACGCCGCCGCCGACCGGGTTCGGCAGCGGGCGGCACCACCGCCCCGAACCCGGCCGAGTCCGGCCGGTACCCCTGCGGACCCGCGCCCCTCCCGTACCCCTCGGGCCCCATGGCCGGCCAGGGCCACGCCGGCCCGGCCCCGTCCGGCCCGGCCGCCGACACCCGGCGGCCGTCCGCCCCTGCGGGTGACCTGTGCCCGTGCGGCTCCGCGATTGATCCATGCGCGTGTGGCCCTGCGGCCGGCCCGGGCTCCGGTGTCCCTGCGGGTGGCGGTCCGTGTTCCGGTGGTCCCGCGGGCTCCTTGTGTGCGTGTCGTCCTGCGGGCGAGCCGGGCTTCGGTGTCCCTGCGGGTGGCGTGCTGTGTCCCGGTGGTCCTGTGGGTGCCACGTGCCTGTGTGGTCCTGCGGGCGAGCAGGGCGCAGGTGTCCCTGCGGGCGGCGGTCCTCCGGGCTCCGGTGATTCCGCGGGTGCCTCGTGCCCGATCGGCTCTGCGACTGATCCGTGCCCGCGCTGCCCCGCAGCCGCCCCGCGCCCGTGCGGCCCCGGTGTCGGGCCGGGCTCCAGTGACCCGGCGGGCGGCGGCCCGTATCCCTGCGGATCTGGCGGCGGCGCGGGCGGGCCCGCCCACGGCGGCTGCGACCCCAGGTCGGTCCGGGTGCGGGCGTACGCCTCCGGCTGCGGGGTGACGATCCGCGACAGCGCCGCCTCGGTCTCCGGCGCCGTCAGCCGCTGGGCCGGGTCCTTCGCGAGCAGGGCCCGCAGCACGGGCGCCAGCGCCCCGGCCCGCACGGCCGGCCGTGGCTCCTCCATGACCACCGCGGTGATCTCGGCGAGATGCGACTCGCGCTCGAACGGCCCCTCGCCTTCGACGGCGTGGTAGAGCGTGCACCCCAGTGAGAACAGGTCGGCGGCCGGGGTGGGCGCCTCGCCCGTGGCCCGCTCGGGTGCCAGATAGCCGGCCGTGCCCACGAGCACGGACGCCAGTGTGTACCGCGTCTGATCGGTGTCCGGCTGCACGGAGATGCCGTAGTCCATGAGCAGGACACGTCCGTACGGAGCTCCCGAGCGATCCGGCGCCAGCAGGATGTTCGCCGGTTTCACGTCCCGGTGCAGCACGCCCCGTTCGTGCCCCGCGGTCAGCGCGTCGAGCACGGCCAGGCCGACCCGGGCGCACTCGGCGGGGGCGAGCGGCCCCCGCGTCTCGACCAGGTCCCGCAGGTCGACGGCGCCCGCCACGTACTCCATGACGATCCACGGCAGCCCGTCGTGCTCCAGCACGTCGTGCACGGTCACCACGTGCGGATGGCCGCGCAGCCCGGCCGCGTACCGGGCCTCGGCGCGGGCCCGAGCCACCCGCGCCTCCCGCTCGAGACTCGCCTCGGCCGGGTCGCGGAACACGATCTCCTTGAGCGCGACCTCGCAGGCGAGTCTCCGGTCGTGGGCCAGCCACACACGGCCCATACCGCCACTGCCGAGCCGGTTCAGCAGCTCATAGCGGCCGGCGATGACCCGGCCCACTCCCGACGTCGATGGTCCTTGGGGCATCCGGTGACTCCCGGGTTCTACGGAGGCGCTACGTGAACACGCCGACGGTCGGCTCGGCGCTCGCCGGTTCACTGCCGGCGGGTACGCCGGTGACGGGGGCGCTCATCGGGGGTGGGGCGCTTGTGGTGACCGGGACGCTGGGCGGGGGCGGATCAGCGGGCGGGGGTGCGCTCGTCACCTGCGGCGGCGACGTGGCCGCGGGAACGGACGCGGGCGGCGCACTCGGCCGGGGTGAGGCGGCGGGCGCGGAAGCGGGTGGCGGGTTCGAGGACGGTGGCCCGGAGCCGGGCGGGGGGTCGGACGGCAGGTGGTCGGGCGGCGGAGTCTGCGAGCCGGGCGAGGTACCGGAGGTGCCAGACGCACCCGATGTACCGGACGTGGGGGCCTCCGGCCCACTGCTGGACGGCGGCGGCGGTGGTGTCGTCGTCGCACCGGGGGCCCCGGACGGCGGGGGAGCGGTCGTCCTACCGGACGCGCCCCCGTGCGTGCCTTGGTGCGTGCCTTCGGAGGGGTCCTTGGAGGAGTTCTCGGAAGGGGCCTCGGACGTGCCCGTGCCCCCCTGCCCGCGTCCCGACGCACCCCCGGCCACGCTCAGCGTCACGTACTCCCCGAACCGCAGCTCGGTCCCCGCCGGCGGATCGGTGGCCGTGACCCTGGCGGCCTCCGGCGGCAGCCCCTGCCCGTCGTAGCCGGCCGCCAGCCCCGTGTCGGCCAGCTGCCGGCTCGCCTGCCCGAACGTCGTCCCGGTGAGGTTCGGCACCGCGCGCCGCCGGTGGGTGTCGAAGGCGGAGTCGTCCTCGCCCGTCGTGCCGACCGGCCGGCTGATGCCCCGCGCGGGCGTGTGGACGTCGACGAGGGCGATGTGATCCAGCTTCCGGGAGGCGGGCCGTACGCCGACCACCGACGAACGCTCGTATCCCCGCCACTTCTTGTTGCCGTCCCCGAACGTGACGGAGATCCGGCTCGTGTCCCCCTGGAAAGGCCGTAGGGGATTTCCGCACGAGCACTTCACGGCGGGAAGTCCACGCTGATCGACGAGAATCGCGATTCCCGCCTGGAGCAGGGAGTCGTAGGGGGCAGCTTTTCCCTTTTTGTAGTCGTGGTTCTTCACAAGAGTGTCGTGACGCAACAGAACAGGTGTGAGTCGTTCCAGATAATCCGGGATCTCTTCCCTGGTGATCCCCAGCGCCCGTGCCCACGCCTGGGACTTGTGCCCGTTCGCGGGCTCCGCGAGAAACTGTTCGAGCCGTTCGACTTCACAGACCGTCGGTTGTTTCGAGCCCCCGTACAGTCCTGGTGTGTCGCCCTGCTGCAACCCGCCGTGTGCGGGAAGCGACCGGACCTGGGCGTCCTGGCCGAGTCCGCTGTGCTCGTCGAAGAACGGCGCCAGGGAGGGCACTCCCACGGCGACGGCCTTCACCACCGACAAGGACGTGTCTCTGTCGCATCCGCTCAGTGCGAGAACGAGAACCAATGGACCCGCAATTTTTTTCGCGAGCCTTTGCATCAATGCGCGAAGTGTCATCACCGCTCCCCCCGGCGGTCCCCCCGTCGCGCTTCATGCTACTGAATGAGCGGCCCCTCAACGCCCGCGTGCGTTCAATGAGGCCAAATAGGCGTTGTATGCCTCGAGTTCCTTGTCGCCGTCCCGGTCGGCGGCCCGGTCCTGGCGCTTGGACTGGCGCTGCTCGGATCCGTACCACTGGAACAGCAGTGCGACCAGTACGAGTACGGACGGAATCTCACTGAACGCCCACGCGATTCCGCCGGCCGCGTTCTGGTCCGACAGCGCGTCGATACCGAGCGAGGCGGGCGGGTTCTCGAACGTCTTGACCATCGGCGTCGACGCCATCATGAGCGCGATGCCGAAGAAGGCGTGGAAGGGCATCCCGGCGAACAGCTCCAGCATCCGCATCAGATAGCCGGGGCGGCTCGGGCCCGGGTCGACTCCCATGATCGGCCAGAAGAAGACCACGCCGACGGCGAAGAAGTGCACCATCATCGCGATGTGCCCGGTCTTGGACCCCATCAGGAAGTCGAACATCGGGGTGAAGTACAGCGCGTACAGGCTCGCGATGAACAGCGGGATGGTGAACGCGGGATGCGTGATGATCCGCATGTAGCGGCTGTGCAGGAACATCAGCAGCACTTCCCGCGGACCCTTGCGGCCGCGCCCCGCGGGCGGCAGCGCGCGCAGCGCCAGCGTGATGGGGGCGCCGAGCAGGATCAGGATCGGCGACAGCATGCTGATCACCATGTGCTGCACCATGTGCACGCTGAACATGACCATGCCGTAGTCGTTCAGCCCGGTGCACATCACGAGGGCGACGGTCAGCACACCGGCGACAAACGCGACCGTCCGCCCCGCCGACCACGCGTCCCCACGCCGCCGCAGCCGCACGACCCCCCACCCGTACAGGCCGAGGCCCACCAGGCAGGCCACCAGAAAGAACGGGTCGGCCGACCACTGAAGACCCCGCCCCAGCGTGAACGGCGGCAGATCCATGGTCATGCCGTGCCCGCTGTGATCCATTCCGCCGGCTCCTGATTCGTGGGGGTTGTACGGTTTCTGTCCGCCCCAAGACTAGAACCGCCCCCGGCCACTGATGTGACCGGGGGCGGGACAACCCATTCATGAGCGGCACGTCACAACACGCACTCCGCTTCCGCGTACCGCTCCGCCGGAACCGTCTTCAACGTCTCCACCGCGTCCGCCAGCGGCACCATCGCGATGTCCGTCCCCCGCAGGGCCGTCATCTTCCCGAACTCCCCGCGGTGCACCGCCTCCACCGCGTGCCACCCGAACCGGGTCGCCAGCACCCGGTCGTACGCGGTGGGCGTGCCGCCCCGCTGCACATGCCCGAGGATCACCGGCCGCGCTTCCTTGCCGAGCCGCTGCTCCAGCTCGATCGACAACTGTCGCGCGATCCCGGCGAACCGCTCGTGCCCGTAGATGTCCTTGCCGCCCTCGTCGAAGGTCATGGTGCCCGGCGCCGGCTTGGCTCCCTCCGCCGCGACGACGATCGCGAACCGCTTGCCCGCCTCGAACCGCTCGCCGACCCTGCGGGCCAACTCCTCGATGTCGAAGGGCCGTTCCGGTACGACGATGGCGTGGGCGCCGGCCGCCATACCGGACTGCAGCGCTATCCAGCCGGTGTGCCGGCCCATGACCTCGACGACCAGGACACGCTGGTGGGACTCGGCGGTGGTCTTGAGCCGGTCGAGGGCGTCCGTCGCGACGCCCACGGCCGTGTCGAAGCCGAAGGTGACGTCGGTGACCGCGATGTCGTTGTCGATCGTCTTCGGCACACCCACGATGGGCAGACCGCCGTCCGACATCAGCCGGGCCGCCTTGAGCGTGCCCTCGCCCCCGATCGGGATGACCGCGTCGAGCCCGAGCTCCTCCAGATGGCCCCGGGCCCGCTCCACACCGTCCCGCAGATGCGAGGGCTGGACCCGGGAGGAGCCGAGAATCGTGCCGCCGCGAGCCAGAATGCCGCTCACCGCGTCGAGGTCGAGTTTGAGGTAGTCGCACTCCAGGAGGCCCTTCCAGCCGTCCCGGAAACCGATGACCTCGTCGCCGTGGTCGGCGACGGCACGGTGCACGACGGACCGAATGACCGCGTTCAGGCCGGGGCAGTCGCCGCCGGACGTCAGGACACCAATGCGCATAGCCCGAAATACCTTCTCAACGTGGGCCGGGTCCGGACCACGTCGTCCGGCTGGATTCCGGCCACCTTATCGGCGTCTGGGGGTGGCTCCGTAGCAGGCGTCCGCCTGATGGACGCAGCCGCACAAGTGAGCGGACGACGCGTCAGGCGGGCTCGACGAAGACGATGCCGGACGGTACCAGCGGCCGCCTGGACTTCCCCTGGAACGCACGACGGGCGCGCCCGAGGTGTCCCTCGCACGCGCCCGTGGCGAAACCGGCCGGAGCCCTCACGTGGGTCGCCGTGCGGCTCTCCTCACGCGGGGCGGCAGTCCTTACGCAGGCTGCTGCGCAACGGTTCTCACGCAGGCTGCTGCGCAACTGTTCTCACGCAGGCTGCTGCGCAGCCGCGATGCGCTCGTTGCGGAGCGCCTCGTACCACCGGTCGTCGGTCGGCGGCAGCGCGTTCACGTCGAGGGCCAGCTTCAGCAGCAGGTCGGCGATGAGCGGGTTGCGTGCCAACACCGGGCCGTGCATGTACGTACCGAAGACCGTGTCGTTGAACGCGCCCTCGGTGCCGTCGCCCGCGCCGTTGCCGTTGCCGAAGCGGACCTGGGCGAGCGGGCGGGCGGTGGGGCCGAGGTGCGTGACGCCCTGGTGGTTCTCGAAGCCGGTCAGCGGGGGCAGCCCCAGGCGGGGGTCGATGTCCCCGAGGACGTCACCCACGCACCGGTCGCCCTCGCCGCGTACCGACACCACGTCGAGCAGGCCGAGGCCGGGCTCGCGCTGGCCGAGGTCGTTGATGAACTCGTGGCCCAGGATCTGGTACCCGGCGCACACCGAGAACACGATGGCACCGTTCTCCACTGCCCGCTGCAGACCGCCGTCCCGGCGCAGCCGCTCGGCCGCGAGCCGCTGCGGCCGGTCCTCACCGCCGCCGATCAGGTAGATGTCGCCGGAGGTCGGGATCGGCTGGTCACTGCGCACGTCGAGACGGGCGACGTCGAGGCGGCGCTGCCGGGCCCGGCGCTCCACCACGAGGACGTTGCCCTGGTCGCCGTAGGTGCTGAGCAGGTCGGGATAGATCCAGACGACCCGCAGTTGGTTGTCGCTCACAAAAGTCCCCTGAAGTCCGGTGCTCAGTTGCCGACGCGGCGGCGCAGGTCCTGGAAGGCGGTGTAGTTGGCGATGACCTCGATGCGACCCGGCGGGCTCAGCTGCACCGCCTGGTCGAGGTTCTCGCAGACCTGGAAGTGCTGGTTGGCCACCTCCAGACGCACCGCGAGGTCCAGCTTCCGGTCGCCGACCACGCAGATGGGGTGGCCGGTCAGACGCGTGTAGTCGACGTCCCACAGCCAGGAGGTGTCGGTGCCGTCGGCGCCGCGCGCGTTCACCGAGAGGATCACCGGCGTCGGCGGCGGGTCGATCAGGCTGAACGTCTCGAGCCAGCCGGCCGGGTTCTTCGCGAGCAGGAGTCGCAGGTCGCGCTCCATGAACTGGACGACGTCGTACCGTCCGGCCACCGCCTGTACCTGGTACATGCGCTCCAGGGCGACCTGCGGCGGCACCCCGAAGACGGCGGCGACGGCGGCAGAGGAGGCGGCGTTGGCCTTGTTGGCGCGGCCCGGCAGCTGGAGGTGGATC
The DNA here is from genome assembly GCF_045041235.1 of Streptomyces sp. NBC_00076. Lineage (NCBI taxonomy): Bacteria > Bacillati > Actinomycetota > Actinomycetes > Kitasatosporales > Streptomycetaceae > Streptomyces > Streptomyces sp. NBC_00076. The sequence goes on along the minus strand of NZ_CP108242.1, from coordinate 1,568,881 downwards.
GGCCAGGCGGACCCGTGCGGATCGAGGACATGGTCCCCGGACAGGGCCCAGCTGGGCGTCGGCCGGCGGAATCCGCACTCGCCGCAGAACCAGTCGTCGCCCGGCCGCTGCATCACGCCGCCGCAGGACGGGCAGGACCAGGCGTCGTCCTTCCACATCTGTCCGGCTGCGACCCAGATCACGTTGGGGGAGGAGGACGCGGCCCACACGACCAGCGGGTCGTCCGCGTTGGCCACGATCACGGCCTTGGAGCCGGCCAGGCCCTCCCGCCAGTTCTCGGCGAGCATGCGGGTCTCGGCGGCGCGGTCGAGCTGGTCGCGGGAGAGGTTGAGCAGCGCGATGCACTTCGGGTCGGTGTCCCGGGCGACACCGGCCAGGTACTTCTCGTCGACCTCGATGACGCCGTAGCGCGCGTCCGAGCTGCCCGCCAGCGCCGAGGTGATGCCGGCCGGCATGTTGGCGCCGAGAGCGTTGGAGACGACCGGCCCCGCGGCCCGCAACGCCTCGGCGATCAGCCGGGTCGTCGTGGTCTTGCCGTTGGTCGCCGACACCAGCACGACGTCCAGGTGCTGGGCGAGCCGGGCGAGAAGGTCGGGGTCGAGTTTGAGTGCCACCCGGCCGCCGATCACGGAACCGCTGCCGCGCCCAGCGGCGCGCGACGCCGCCGCGACCGCCTTGCCCGCGGTAACGGCGATCTTGGCCCGCGGCGAAAGCGGGTCCGAGTTGCCTGCCATCAGTTCTCGATCCTCCTTGCGTACGCGCCGCGCTCCTGCCTCCGGCAACGTGGTGTGGACCTCAGCCTATCGAGATCCATTCGCACTCCCGAATCGCGGCGCCCGTACGACCATCGCCGGACAGTGAGGACCGTACCCTTGCCGCCATGCGAAACGGCTCCATCCCGGGCGCCCGAGGGCGCGTCCGGCCCCTCGCCCTGCTCGGCGACCCGGCACTCCACACCCCCTGCGAGGAGGTCACCGACTTCGGCCCCGAACTGGCGCAACTCGTCGAGGACTTGTTCGCGACCATGTACGCGGCCCAGGGCGTGGGCCTGGCGGCCAACCAGATCGGCGAGCCGCTACGGGTGTTCGTCTACGACTGCCCGGACGACGAGGAGGTCCGTCACCTGGGCCACCTGGTGAATCCGCGCCTGGTGGAAGCGGACGGGGTGGTGCTGCGGGGGCCCGAGGGCTGCCTGTCCCTGCCGGGTCTGGAAGCCGGAACGGAACGCCACGACCACGCGGTGGTCGAGGGCTTCACGGTGACCGGGGAGCCGATCACCGTGCACGGGACGGGCTTCTTCGCCCGATGCCTGCAGCACGAGCACGACCACCTGGAGGGCCGGGTCTACGCCGACCACCTCAAGGGCTGGCGCCACCGCCGCCTGATGCGGCAGGTGACGCGATCGTCATGGCACCGGTGAGCGGACCTGCCCGAAGGGGCGCGGGGCCGCAATCGACCGTCAGAAGCCCGGACTGCCGACCTTGTCCCCGGCCGCGGCCAGCCGCCCCCACAGCAGATCCGCCAGGCTCCGCACCAACTCGGCCCGCGAGCACGGCCGCTCTCCGAGCCACCAGTCACCGGCCGCGTGCATCATGCCGACGATCCCGTGGCCCCACACCCGGGCCAGCTGTTGCCCCCCCGGCCCGAGATCCAGCCGGTCCTCGATGACCTGGGCCAACTCCTCGCCCATCCGTCGCAGCAGCGGAATGGAATGCTTGCCGACGTCGAACCCCGGGTCCCCGGCCTGCCCCCCGTCGGCCTGGCCGCCGTCCGCCGGATGCATCAGGAACCGGTACACCTGGGGCCGGGCCTCGATCGCCGCGAGGTACGTGTCCAACGTGGCCTCGACCCGCTCCCGCCGTTCCGCGGGGGCGTCGAGCGCCGCCCGCAGCGAATTGAGCAGGGCGTCGGTGTGCCGCTTGGCCAACGCGGCGTAAAGTCCGCCCTTGTCGCCGAAGTGGCGGTAGAGAATCGGCTTGGTGATGCCGGCTTCCGCGGCGATCGCGTTCATCGAGGCCTGAGGGCCGTCGCGCAGCACCACCCTGTCCGCGGCCTCCAGTAGCTCGCGTCGGCGGCGGTCGGCGGACCGTTGTTGATCGGTCCGCTGCGTGGTGTCCATGTGCTCTCCCCACCCGTGCTGATTAGGTAACACCTGCGCAAACTAACACCCAGCATGCACCGCACATCGAACGGGCGGCCGGGCAGTCATCGGGAGTTGACTTTTCCTACCCGCCGGTAACAGACTCGGTGTTACCGTAAGTAACACGCACGTGCTTCGCTGCTGGAGGGGACATGGCCGAGTTCACCATGGAGCTCAATGACGAGCAGAAGGAGGTCAGGGACTGGCTGCACGGCTTCGCGGCCGACGTCATCCGCCCCGCGGCAGCCGAATGGGACGAGCGCGAGGAGACCCCCTGGCCGGTGATCCAGGAGGCCGCCAAGGTCGGGATCTACTCCCTCGACTTCTACGCCCAGCAGTACTTCGACCCCACTGGCCTCGGCATTCCGATGGCCATGGAGGAACTGTTCTGGGGCGACGCGGGCATCGCCCTGTCCATCGTCGGCACCGGCCTCGCCGCCGTCGGCGTCCTCGCCAACGGCACCGAGGAGCAGATCGGCACCTGGATCCCGCAGATGTACGGCGACGCCAACGATGTCAAGGTCGCCGCCTTCTGCTCCTCCGAGCCCGACGCCGGCTCGGACGTCGCCTCGATGCGTACCCGCGCGGTGTACGACGAGGCCAAGGACGAGTGGGTGCTCAACGGCACGAAGACCTGGGCGACCAACGGCGGGATCGCCAACGTCCATGTCGTCGTCGCGGTCGTCGACACGGAGCTGGGCTCGAAGGGCCACGCCTCCTTCATCGTCCCGCCGGGCACGCCCGGTCTCGCGCAGGGCCAGAAGTTCAAGAAGCACGGGATCCGTGCCTCGCACACCGCCGAGGTCGTCCTCGACAACGTGCGCGTCCCCGGGTCCTGCCTGCTCGGCGGCAAGGAGAAGCTGGACGAGCGTCTGGCGCGGGCCCGGGAGCGGGCCAGGACGGGCGGCGAGAGGGTCAAGAACGCCGCGATGGCCACCTTCGAAGCCTCGCGTCCGGCCGTCGGCGCGATGGCCGTCGGTACGGCCCGTGCCGCGTACGAGGAGGCCCTCGAATACGCCAAGACCCGTGAGCAGTTCGGCCGGCCCATCATCGACAACCAGGGTGTGGCCTTCCAGCTCGCGGACATGCGGACATCCGTCGACGCGGCCCGGCTGCTGGTCTGGCGGGCGTCCTGGATGGCGGTCAACGGCAAGCAGTTCACGGCGGCCGAGGGGTCGATGTCGAAGCTGTTCGCGAGCGAGACCGCGAAGAAGGTGACGGCGCAGGCGGTTCAGATCCTGGGCGGGAACGGCTACACGCGGGAGTACCCGGTGGAGCGGATGCACCGCGACGCGGCGATCTACACGATCTTCGAGGGAACGAGCGAGATCCAGCGGCTCGTGATCGCCCGGACCCTGTCGGGGATGCCGATCCGGTGACGCCGTCGGGGGTGTGGGTACGTCGTGGTCCGACGGCCGTCCGTGGCTGGTATTCCCACGCACGCGGCGCAGCCGCATGGCGATACACCCACGCCCCCGTTGCAGGGAACCCCATCACCCCCAGCAGGCCTCTACGGCGTACTCCCGCTGCTGTGCGCGATACACGCCACGTCGATCCGGTCGGCGAGCTTCGCGAGCTCGATCGTCAGGGCCGCCACCGTGTCCTCGTCGAGCCCGTCCTCCCCGGCCTCGACCAGGTGCAGCCAGCGACCACCCACCGTCCGCAACAACTTGCTGACGTCGGCGGCAGCCACCTGCAAGGTCCCGCGGTCGTCGACGATCAGAGGCAGAGTCACTTCGCGGTTCACAAAGGGGATCGTAGCCGCGGAAGCGTCACGCTCCGTGCCATACGGTGGTGATGTTGCAGAACTCCCGGATTCCGTGCCCGGACAGCTCTCGCCCGTATCCGGACCTCTTCACTCCGCCGAACGGGAACGCCGGGTGGGACGCGGTCATCCCGTTGACGTACACACCGCCCGCCTCCAGGTCGCGTACGAACCGGTCGACGTCCGTCTCGTCCCGCGTCCACACATTCGAACTCAGGCCGAACGGCGAGTCGTTGGCGATGAGCACCGCCTCGTCCAGGTCGGCCGCGCGATACAGCGTGGCGACCGGTCCGAAGGCCTCCTCCCGGTGGATGCGCATCTCGCGGGTGATGCCGGCCAGGACGGTCGGCGGGTAGTACCAGCCGTCCCCGTCGGGCCGTTCGCCCCCGCACAGCACATTCGCGCCGCTGCGCCTTGCGTCGTCGACGAGTTCCTCCAGGTCGGCCCGTCCCTGCTCGCTGGACAGGGGCCCGACCTCGGTGTCCTCCTTCAGCGGATCGCCGACCTTCAGCGCCTCCATGCCCGCGACGAACCGCTCGGCGAACGCGTCGTACACGTCCGTGTGGACGATGAACCGCTTGGCGGCGATGCAGGACTGCCCGTTGTTCTGCACCCGCGCGGTCACCGCCACCTGGGCGGCCCGGTCGATGTCGGCGGAGGGCATCACCACGTACGGGTCGCTGCCGCCCAGCTCCAGCACCGTCTTCTTGATCATCTCCCCGGCGGTGGACGCGACCGCCCGTCCCGCGGGCTCGCTGCCCGTGAGGGTGGCCGCCTTGACGCGGTCGTCACGCAGGATCTCGTCGACCGCGCCGGACCCGACCAGGAGGGTCTGGAAGGTGCCCTCGGTGAACCCCGCGCGGTGGAAGAGGTCCTCCAGGTACAGCGCGGTCTGCGGAACGTTGGAGGCGTGCTTGAGCAGGCCCACGTTGCCCGCCATCAGGGCCGGGGCCGCGAAGCGGACCACCTGCCACAGCGGGAAGTTCCACGGCATCACCGCGAGGACCGGGCCCATCGGCCGGTAGCGGACCAGAGCGCGGGAGGCGCCGGAGTCCTTCACGTCGTCGGCGGCGGGCTCCTCGTCGGCGAGCAGTTCCTCGGCGTGGTCCGCGTACCAGCGCATCGCCTTGGCGCACTTCGCGGCCTCCGCGCGGGCCTGCTTGACCGGCTTGCCCATCTCGGTCGTCATCACGCGGGCGATGTCGTTCTGGTCCTCTTCGAGGAGGTCGGCGGCCCGGTGCAGGAGCCGGGCGCGCTCGGCGAAGGTCGTCGTCCGGTACGTGCGGAACGTGGCCTCCGCGAGCTGGAGCCTGCGCTCGATCTCCTCCTCGCCCATGGCCTCGTACGTCTTGAACGTCTCGCCGTTCGCCGGGTTGACCGTTGCGATGGGCATGGCTGACCTCCCTGGGACGGGCTGTGTTTCCGACCTTCCCGCGCGGCGGCGGGGACCGCAACGCGTGTGGGTCCGCTCAGGCCGAGTGCTCCGTCAGGCGGTCGAGAAACGCGGCCTGCGCCTTCACGATCACCGCCCGGGCCGCGTCGAGGCCGAACCATGCCACGCGGTCCAGCTCCGGGAACTCCTGGATCTGCCCGGACCTCGGCGGCCACTCCATGCGGAACGTGCCCGGCCTGATCGTCGCCGGATCGAGGTCCGCCGCCACCGCCCACGCCGTGACGATCTTGCCGTTGGTCTGCCGCACCTCGCCCAGCGGTACGGCCTCGCCGTCGGGCGGCGCCAGCCCCAGCTCCTCCTGGAACTCGCGCCGGGCCGCGTCCCAGGCCGGCTCGTCGGGTTCGTACTCGCCCTTCGGCACCGTCCAGGCCCCGGCCTCGCGCCGCGCGAAGAAGGGGCCGCCCATATGGCCGAGCAACACCTCCAGCCCGTGATCGGTGTGCCGGAACAACAGCAGGCCCGCGCTGCGTTTCACGGCCTCACCTCGGGATGGGCGGCGAGGAGCGTCTCGACCGTGTCGGCGTCCTCGGGGCGTTTGTCCTCGCGGTAGCGGACCACGCGGGCGAAGCGGAGGGTGACGCCGGCCGGGTAGCGGGTGGACTTCTGCAGACCGTCGTAGGCGATCTCGACGACGAGTTCGGGACGTACGCTCACCACGTATCCGTCGGTGTCCACGGCCAGCTCCTGGAGCCGCCCGGTCTGCCAGGCCAGCATCGCGTCGGTCATGCCCTTGAAGGTCTTGCCGAGCATCGCGTACGAACCGTCCGCGGCGCGGGCCCCGAGGTGCAGGTTGGACAGCTTCCCGGTGCGGCGGCCGTGGCCCCACTCGGCGGCCAGGACCACCAGGTCGAGCGTGTGGACGGGCTTGACCTTCAGCCAGGAGGCACCCCGCCGGCCCGCGCTGTAGGAGGCGTCGAGGGACTTCGCGACCACACCCTCGTGGCCGCGCTTCAGGGTCTCGGCGAGGAACTCCTCGGCCGTCCCCACCTGCTGCGGGCCGGACACCAGGGCCCGCCGGACCCGCATCGGCTCCGGTACCAGCCGGGCCAGCTCCGCGTGCCGCTCGGCGAACGGCAGGTCCAGCAGGTCACGGTCGTCGACGGACAGCACGTCGAAGAAGACGGGGGAGACGGGGACCGTCCGCGCGGCCGTCGTCACGTCCACCCGGGAGCCGACCCGCCCGGCGGTCTCCTGGAACGACCGGGGGCGTCCGGCGGCGTCGAAGGCGATGACCTCGCCGTCCAGGATGAAACGTTCACCCCTCAACTCCAGTGCCGCCGCGGTCAGTTCGGGCAGCCGGTCGGTGATGTCGTCGAGGGTGCGGGTGTACAGCCGTACGGCGTCGCCGTCCCGGTGCACCTGGACGCGGATGCCGTCCAGCTTCTCCTCCACCGCGCACGCGCCGAGCTTGTCGACCGCCTCGGACACCGAGGAGGCGCTGTGCGCCAGCATCGGCAGGACCGGGCGGCCGACGGTGAGCCGGAAGCGGTCGAGGGCGCCCGGACCGTCCGAGAGCAGGGCCTCGGCCACCGTCTGGAGCGAGCCCGCGAGCATCACGGCCCGTCGTACGTCCGCCGGTGGCGCCTGCGTGGCCTGGGCGAGGCCCTCGATCGCGACGGCGTCCAGCGCGCCCTGACGCACCTCGCCGCTGATCAGTCCGAGCAGGAACCGCTGCTCGTGCTCCGTGGCCGCGCCCATCAGCTCGCCGACCAGGCGAGCCCGCTCGGCCTGCGATCCGGCGCCCGAGACCTCGCCCAGCGCGCTCAGCCGGTCGTGCGTCCCGCGTACGGTCAGGCTCGGTTCGGCGGCCGGGGCGACGGGCCGGCTCAGCACCTTCCAGCCGACGCCGAGCCGCCCCTGGGGCAGCCGCCCGGCGAGGTACGGGATGACGATCGGCACGTCCTGAGCCTCGGCGTCCCGGAACAGCTCGGCGAGGAGCGCGATCTTCCGGGAGCGCGCCGAGGTGGCGGCCACCTCCTGGGACACCTGGGCCAGCCGGGTCAGCAGCATGCAGCCATGGTGCACCGGAGACGGACGGTCTACACCCGGACGGCCGCGACAGCCGCATCCAGGTCCGCCATCAGCATTTCCCCGTTGATCGTGGCGCCCGCCCGGTACCCGCCCGCCGCCGCGTTGACGACCTGTTCCGCGAAGCCCATCGCGTTGCCCGCCGCCCACACGCCGGGCACGGTCGTCAGACCCGTCTCGTCCACCACGGGATACGCACCGAACGGGGTCTCCCGCAGTTCGGCACCCAGCCGACGGAGCAGACCGGTCCGCGGGACGGCACGGGGCGCCACGAACAGCACATCCCGCGCGTGGGCCGTGCCGTCCGTGAGCCGGACCCCGGTGAGCCGGTCGTCCTCGGCAACCACCTCCGCGACCTCACCGGGCACCACCTTCACCCCGGCCGCGGCCAGCCTGCGCAGGTCGTCGTCCGACAGCTCCTCCTCGGCGACCGTGTGCAGGAAGAACGTCACGTCCTTGGACCACTGGGAGACGATCAGCGCCTGGTGCACACTCATCGGGGTCGTGGCGAGGACGCCGAAGGCCTGGTCCCGTACCTCCCAGCCGTGGCAGTACGGGCAGTGCAGCACATCCCGCCCGAAGCGTTCGGCCAGGCCCTCGACGTCCGGCAGCTCGTCCCGGAGGCCGGTGGCGATCACCAGGCGCCGGGCACGCACGGTCCGGCCACCCGCCAGGACCACGGCGAAGTCCCCGTCCCTGGTCACGTCCACCGCCCGGTCCCGGACCAGCTCCACCCCGTACCGCGCGATCTCCTCGCGGCCCTTCGCCAGGAAGTCGGCGGGGGACATGCCGTCCCGGGTCAGATAACCCTGCATGTGCGCGGCGGGCGCGTTGCGCGGCTCGCCGGCGTCGACGACCAGCGTCCGGCGCCGGGCCCGGCCCAGGACCAGCGCGGCGGACAGCCCGGCCGCGCCGCCTCCGACGACGACCACCTCGTAGGTGTCGCTGTACTTCTCGGTCATGGTGACCACCTCCACCCCGACCGTCGCTCGGTCACTGCCACATTGACAAACATGTTTGCCGAAACTGCAATGGATGGCATGAGTGACGACGACATGGGCGAGGTTCTCGCGGAAGTGGGCCCGCGACTGCGACGGATCCGCAAGGAGCGCGGGGCGACGCTGGCCGGGTTGTCCGGGGCGACCGGCATCTCGGTGAGCACGCTCTCCCGGCTGGAGTCGGGTCTGCGCAAGCCCAGCCTGGAGCTGCTGCTGCCGATCGCGCGGGCGCACGAGGTGGCGCTCGACGAACTGGTGGGCGCCCCCTCGGTGCGCGACCCACGGGTGCGGGCCGCGCCCATCTCCCGGCACGGGCGCACCTACTGGCCGCTCACCCGCCAGCCCGGCGGACTCCAGGCCTTCAAGGTGCTGGTGCCACAGGGGAACGAGGAACCGGAGCCGCGGACCCACGAGGGCTACGAGTGGCTGTACGTGCTGTCCGGGCGGCTCCGGCTGGTGCTGGGCGGCCATGACGCCGTCCTGACGGCCGGGGAGGTCGTCGAGTTCGACACCCGGGTGCCGCACTGGTTCGGGTCGACCGGGGAGGGGCCGGCGGAGTTCCTCAGCCTCTTCGGACCGCAGGGGGAGCGGATCCACGTACGGGCCCGGCCGAAGCAGTCGAAACGGACGGCGCGCGAGGGTGGCGAGGGCCACCGACGAACGACCGAAGACGACGGGCGGGAGCTGTTCCCTGATCGGCAAGCGACCGCTTAGTATGCGAGGGACCCCGGTCAGACGAAGCAGTCCCGTGGAGGCACCGCATGCAGGCATGGCAAGTGCACGAGAACGGCGAGCCGGGCGAGGTGATGCGCCTCGCGGACGTGGCGCGGCCCACGCCCGGTGACGGCCAGGTCCTGCTGAAGGTGCGCGCGGCGAACATCAACTTCCCGGACGTGCTGATGGCGCGGGGTCACTACCAGGTCAGGCCGCCGCTGCCGTTCACGCCCGGCGTGGAGATCTGCGGCGAGACGGAGGACGGGCGCCGGGTCATCGCCAACCCCGCCCTGCCGTACGGCGGTTTCGCCGAGTACGCCGTCGCGGACGCCGCCGCTGTCCTGCCCGCTCCCGAATCGCTGGACGACGCCGAGGCGGCCGCCCTGCACATCGGGTACCAGACCGGCTGGTTCGGCCTGCACCGGCGGGCCGGGCTGGAAGCCGGCGAGACGCTGCTCGTCCACGCTGCCGCAGGAGGGGTCGGCAGCGCGGCCGTGCAGCTCGGCAAGGCTGCCGGAGCGACGGTGATCGGTGTCGTCGGCGGCGCCGACAAGGCCGCCGTCGCCCGGCAGCTGGGCTGTGACGTGGTGATCGACCGGCGCGCCGAGGACGTCATCGCCGCGGTGAAGGAGGCCACCGGGGGCCGGGGCGCCGACGTGATCTACGACCCCGTCGGCGGCGAGGCCTACACCCAGTCGACCAAGGTCGTCGCCTTCGAGGGCCGGATCGTCGTCGTCGGCTTCACGAGCGGCACCATCCCCAGCCCGTCGCTCAACCATGCCCTGGTGAAGAACTACACGATCCTCGGCCTGCACTGGGGCCTGTACAACACCAAGAACCCGAAGCTGGTCCAGCACTGCCACGAGCAGCTCACCGAGCTGGCCGCCCGGGGCGCGATCAAGCCGCTGATCAGCGAGCGGGTGCCGCTGGGCGGTGCCGCGGCCGCCGTGCAGCGGGTGGGGGACGGTGTGACGACCGGACGGGTCGTCGTCGTTCCCGGCCTCACGCAAGGGGCGGCGGCATGACCGACGCAGCCGAACTCAAGCGCCGCACCGCCCAGTTGCTGGCCGACTTCCCGCCCGCCGAAACCGACCGGCTCGACTTCCTCAAGGCCCGGTTCGACGCCGGACTCGCCTGGGTGCACTACCCCGAGGGTCTTGGCGGCCTCGGAGCCCCACGCTCCCTCCAGGCCGTCGTGGACGCGGAGCTGGAGGCCGCCGATGCCCCCGACAACGACCCGCGGCGCATCGGCATCGGCCTGGGGATGGCCGCGCCGACGATCCTGAAGTACGGCACCGACGAGCAGAAGCAGCTCCTGCGGCCGCTGTGGGTGGGCGAGGAGGTCTGGTGTCAGCTCTTCAGCGAGCCCGGCGCCGGATCCGACCTCGCGGCGCTCGGGACGCGAGCCGTCCGGCAGGGCGGCGACTGGGTCGTCAACGGGCAGAAGGTGTGGACGTCCAGCGCGCACCTCGCCCGCTGGGCCATCCTCATCGCCCGCACCGACCCGGACGTGCCCAAGCACCGGGGCATCACGTACTTCATCTGCGACATGACCGACCCGGGCGTCGAGGTCCGGCCGTTGCGCCAGATCACCGGCGAGGCCGAGTTCAACGAGGTCTTCCTCACCGACGTCCGCATCCCCGACTCGCGTCGGCTCGGCGAGGTCGGCGACGGCTGGCGGGTCGCCCAGACCACGCTGAACAACGAACGCGTCGCCATCGGCGGCATGCGGCTGCCCCGCGAGGGCGGCATGATCGGCCCGGTCTCCAGGACCTGGCGCGAACGCCCCGACCTGCGCACCCACGACCTGCACCAGCGCCTGCTGAAGCTGTGGGTCGAGGCCGAGGTCGCCCGTCTCACCGGCGAACGCCTGCGCCAGCAGATGGTCGTCGGCCAGCCCGGCCCGGAAGGCGCCGGCATGAAGCTGGCGTTCGCCCGCCTCAACCAGGAGATCAGCGGCCTGGAGGTCGAACTCCTCGGCGAGGAAGGCCTGTTGTACGAGGACTGGACCATGCGCCGACCGGAGCTGGTCGACTTCACCGGCCGCGACGCCGGCTACCGCTACCTCCGCTCCAAGGGCAACAGCATCGAGGGCGGGACCAGCGAGGTCCTGCTGAACATCGTCGCCGAGCGCGTCCTGGGCCTGCCCAGCGAGCCGCGCAACGACAAGGACGTCGCCTGGAAGGACCTCGCCCGATGAGTACCGAGCCCGACCTGCTGTACTCGGAGGAGGAAGAGGCGCTGCGCGCCGCCGTCCGCGACCTGCTCACCGACCACTGCGACCCGGCGGGCGTGATCGTGCGGACCGAGTCGGCCACGCCCCACGACCGCGAGACATGGAAGGCCCTCACCGACGGCATGGGCCTCGCCGGGCTGTTGGTGCCCGAGGCGCTCGGCGGCCAGGGCGCCACCCACCGTGAAGTCGCCGTCGTTCTTGAGGAGTTGGGGCGGGCAGTGGCTCCCGTGCCCTACCTGACCAGTGCCGTCGTCGCCACCGAGGCGCTGCTGGCGTGCGCGGCCGACGACCTGCTCGCCCAGCTGGCCTCCGGCCGGACGATCGGTGTCCTCGCCGTCGCGCTGCACACGGCACCGGACGCCGCCTTCCCGTCCGTACGACGGGAGAACGGCACGCTGCACGGGGAGCTGACCGGGATCGCCGACGCGGCCGTCGCCGACGTGCTGCTCGTCCCGGTCGAGGACGGCGGGCTGTACGCCGTCGACGCGGACGCCGTGACCGTCACCCCGCAGGTGGCGCTGGATCTGACCCGACCCCTCGCGACGGTCACCCTGGACGGCGCGTCGGCCCGCCGGATCGGCGACGCCGAACCCGCCGTACGCCGTGCTCTGCGCACCGCGGCAGGGCTGCTGGCCTCCGAGCAACTCGGGCTGGCGGAATGGGCGTTGACGGAGACGGTCCGCTACCTGAAGGAACGCAAGCAGTTCAACCGGCCCGTCGGCGGCTTCCAGGCCCTCAAGCACCGGCTCGCCCAGCTGTGGCTGGAGGTCGTCAGCCTGCGGGCGGCGGCCCGCGGCGCGGCGGACGCCCTCGCGACCGGTGAGAACGTGGACGTGGCGGTCGCCGTCGCCCAGGCCTACGCGGCCCCCGTCGCGGTCCGCGCCGCCGAGGAGGCCCTGCAACTGCACGGCGGCCTCGGGATGACCTGGGAACACCCGATCCACCTGAACCTGAAGCGAGCCAAGGCCGACTCGATCGCCTACGGCACCGCGGGCGCCCACCGCGCGACCCTGGCCGAACTGGTCGACCTCCAGGCACCCTGACGTCCACCGGGAAAAGCCCGCCCGAGCTGGGGCGGGCTTTTCCGCGAGCCCCCACGGACGAGATGAACGGACAGCGGCAGTCCGGCCAACTCCTCTCCCGGCACTGCACCTTGGGGCCCTACGGATCGCATACTCGCAGCAGCGACCCCGTAAGGCCGACCAGGGAGGCAGAGCATGGCCCTCACCACCCGACGCAGAGCCCTCACCACCCTCGGCGCCGCCCTGGCGGGTGCGGTCGCCCGGCCCGCGGCCGACGCGTTCGCGGCCGAACACAAGCACCGGCCGCGCCCGTTGTGGCGTGCCCACGCGCACAACGACTACGAGCATCCGCGGCCCCTTCTCGACGCCCTCGACCACCGCTTCGGCAGCGTCGAGGCCGACATCTACCTCGTCGGCGACCAGCTTCTCGTCGCCCACGACCCCGTCGACCTCGACCCGACCCGCACCCTCGAATCCCTCTACCTCGACCCGCTGGCCGCCCGTGTCAGGGCCAACCACGGTTCCGTGTACCGGGGGTGCCGCGCGCCGCTGCAACTGCTGATCGACATCAAGACGGAGGGTGCGTCGACCTACCTCGAACTCGACCGTCATCTGCGGCGCCAGCAGCACCTGTTCACGACGTACGCCCATGGCCGGGTGCGCCCGGGCGCGGTCACGGCTGTCATCTCCGGCGACCGAGCGGCCCGTACCCCGATGGAGGCCCAGACCGTCCGCCGGGCCTTCTACGACGGCCGGCTCGCCGACCTCGGCAGTGCGGCGCCCGCCTCCATCATCCCGCTGATCAGCGACAACTGGACGCTCAACTTCGCCTGGGCGGGCGTCGGCGCCTTCCCCGACACCGAACGGCAGAAGCTGCGCGGCATCGTCCGCACGGCCCACCGGCGCGGTCAGAAGGTGCGGCTGTGGGCCACGCCGGACGTGGCGGGCCCGGCACGGGACGCCGTGTGGAGCGAACTGCTCGCTGCTGGCGTCGACCACATCAACACCGACGACCTGGCCGGACTGGAGGCGTTCCTCGACGCCCACCGGGCGACGTAGCCACACGACGCAGCCACACGACGCAGCCACCACCCGCCGGACATCACACGTTCGGCGGACAGGTCAGCCGCCCGGACGAACCCTCCGCTACGCCACACTTGCGGCCGAACGCCGCGAACCAGACATGGCGGCGTGGCGGAGGAGGTTGACGATGGCGATTTCCATCTCGGTGGTGCTGCTGCTGGTGATCCTGGCGACGGTCTTCCTGCGCAGTGGCGGGCTGAAGGTCTCCCACGCGCTGGTGTGCCTGCTGCTCGGCTTCTACCTGGCCGGCACGAACATCGCGCCCAGCATCAACAGCGGTCTGATGGCGACGGCGGACATCGTCAGCGGCCTCAGACCGTGAGCGTCACGGGGTCGTGAAGATCCCGATGCCGTTCGGGACGGGCCGTTCCGCGCCCCCGGAGGGATGGTTGCGTACGGTGACGGTGCTCGCGCCCGGCGCCCGGGCGGCCAGGGTCGTGGAGCCTCCGCCGTCCAGGCTGAAGGCGTCGTCCGAGCCCAACTCCCGCATGGTGTCGGCGACTTCGGCGACGGTGAGCCCGCCGCGGTACTGGGGCGCGCCGTCCAGCGCGAGCAGCAGCAGGCGCCGCCCGCCGTCCGCGACACCCACGGCGGTCCGCACGGCGGAGGCTGTGGTGTCGAGGCCGGGCAGTGGCAGCCCGCCCCGCAGGACCGGGTAGCCGCCAAGCGCGAAGCGGTACGCGATCCGGGTCGAGGACGACACCAGCCGGTGTCGCACCGTCACCGGCTCGCCCTGGAAGAACGTCCGCAGCTGCCGCGCGCCCGCCTCCCGTCCGACCAGCACGGTGGTCCCCGCGGCGATCGGGCCACGGCCGGGGGTGTCGGACAGCGACACGACCCGACGATGACGCACCGTCACCTCGTAGGTGTCCGTGCTGCACGCAGCGGCCCGGTCCGTGTCCGTGCCGCAGGTGGCCCGCACCCGGGAAGCGCTGCCCCAGTCGGAGGTGAACGCGCCGATGGATCCCTCCGGCAACGCGTACTGGTTCAGCCCGCCAAGTGGCAGTCGTCCCACCGGCGTGCGGATCGAACCGTCGAGAGCGAGGGCGTCCAGCCGGGCCCGCCGGTCCACACCCACGCCGAACACGTCCTCGGTGCCGGTGCCGGGCGGCAGCGCGGGGCCGAAGCGCTGGCCGTTCGGCACCGCCGCTTTGAGTACATGGCCCCCGGTGATCGCCGGGCCCACGGTCGCGCCGGTGGCCTCGACGCCCGGGTGCTGAGTCTCGGTGATGTTGAAGAAGTCGCCGTTGATCCCCGCCACGGCCCCGGCCGCGTCGGCCATGCCGGAGACGGGGGCACGCGCGGCCACCGCCCCCGGATACAGCAGGTCCAGGCGGACCCGGGGATCGCGCAGGTCGACGGTCAGCACATGGGCGTGCGCCACCCCATGGGCCGCCGGGACGTCGAGCTCCCGGTACCCGACCCCCGGCGCGAGCGCTTTCCCGTCCGGTACGGCGCCGGCCGGTGCCGCCCCCACCAGGGCCGCACCGGCCAGCGTGCCGAGCGCCGCGAGCAACGCCAGTACGTTTTTGCCCGCTCCGAACCGTCCTTGACGACGCGTCACAGTCCCCCCTGATGTCTCGTCAACTGTCCCAGGACCCGGGGGAAGTGCACCAGACGACCGTGAGCGGCGCGGTGTCTATGCGCCGACGACCCGCGAACGGGTGAGGAAACGAACCCCCTCGGGTGCCTCCAGCGAGAAGCCACCGCCCCGGCCCTCGACGACGTCGACGATCAGCCGGGTGTGGCTCCACACCTCGTACTGGCTGCGCGACATCCAGAACGTCACCGGCTCCTCGACCCCCTCCACGACCAGCTCCGCGAGCAGCACGTCCGAGTCACCGGTACGGAACTCGCCCGCCGGGAAGCACATCGGCGCGCTGCCGTCGCAACAGCCGCCGGACTGGTGGAACATCAGCGGGCCGTGCGTCTCGCGCAGTCGGCGCAACAGGTCGGCGGCCGCGGGGGTCAGCTCGACCCGCGGGACCTCGTCGTGCAGGGCGCGTGCGGATTCCTCGTCCATGGTCCCCGAGTGCAGCACGGGCAAGGTTGCGAGAGGGTTGCACGCGCCCCCGCGGTCAGGGGGCGTACGGGGTGAAGTGGGCAGAGGTATGGTCGATCGGCAGGTCGGGGCGCCATGCGGTGAGGCCCTGGGCGCTGCACACGAACAGGTTCTCCGGCAGCCGGTCCAGGGCGAACCAGCGCCAGTCGCCGACGCGTTCGCCGGGCTGGTCGGCCGGCTCGCCCCGCCACGCCGTGACCCGCGCGGGTACGGTCACCCGTACGACGTCGCCGACATGGTCGAGGAGCGTGCCCAGGAGGTGTACGTCGGCGGGGCTCGCCTCGATCCCGGTCTCCTCGGCGAGCTCGCGCACCACCGTCTCCTGGAGCGACTCACCGGGTTCCACCGTGCCGCCGGGCAGCTCCCAGGTGCCGCGGCGGTGCCGGCCCAGCAGCAGGCCCCGGGGGCCGTAGAGGATGGCGCCCACGCCGAGTGCCCCGTGCGGGACCGGCGGCCCGGCGCCGCGTGGACGGGAGGAGACCCGCAGGGGCCGGGTGACGCGGAGGATCCGGCGGGAGGCGTGGTCGGCCTCGTCCGGTGTGTCGAGGACCTCGACGTGTTCGACGCGCAGCCCCTGCTCGGCGAGCAGGTCGGTCCAGAGGTCCGGTGTGATCACCCACGTCCGGACACCGTCGGCGTGGCGCGGCTCGACGGACGACGAGGGGCCGCCGCCGCGGGAGTTGGTGTGCGGTACGCCGAAGCACAGCGTCCCGCCGGGCCGGAGCGCCGAGGCAAGGACGGGCAGCAGACGGCGGGGATCGATGGAGGCGACGGCGTCGACGGAGTAGATGACGTCGTACGGCTCCGTGCTGCTCAGGAACTCCACGGCGTCGGCCCGCACCAGGCGCAGTCCCGGCAGTGAGCCGAGCTCGGCGGGAACCCGCTCGTAGGGCCCCGGGTCGACCGCGTCCACCGTGGCGCCGTACGCGCGGACGAGGTGGGCGGCGTGCCGGGCGGCGTCGTATCCGAAGGCGAGCACCCGCCGGCCGGAGATGTCGCCGAGGATTTCGGCCCCCGGGTCGGCGCCCGGGAAGCCCCAGTCGAACCGCGCTCCGGCGTCGTCGGGACGGAAGGGCTGCGGCCGCAAGGTGCCTCCTGTGTACGAGGGGCCGAGGGTTCATGTGACCTCCCCATGATGCAATCAGCACCTGGGAGGTGGGATCACGTCCGGGGACGCGGGAAGGTCTCCAGGGCCTCGGCCAGGCCCGCCGGATCGGTGCCGACCTTGCGGTACACGGAGGAGAGCAGCTGCCGTACACCCTGTTCCTTGAGGCGGAGGTCCTTCGCGACCACGGCCGCCGGGTGGCCCTGAGCCGTCATCTCGGCCGCTTTCCGTTCGTGGGCCGTGAGCGTGTCCGTCTGCGGGTACCGCAGGGGCAGCGGGCGCATTCCGGCCGCGGAGAGTTCCGCCCTGGCCCGGGCGGCCAGCGCGTCGGCGCCGCAGTGCACGGCCCCTTCCAGGCCCTGGTAGAGCCGGTCCGCGGCGTCGTGGAGCCGACCGTATCGGGCGAGCGAGGCACCGTGGCCGATCAGCGCGCGTGCCAGGTCGTAGGCGGCCGGCGACCGTTCCAGGTGCTCCACGGCGTCCGCGTGCAGATCGAGCGCCGCCCTTCCGCCGGTCACCTCGGCCAGGGTGTGCAGCGCCTGCCCGATCGCGGACGCCGCACCGAAGTGCCGGGCACGGTCGAGGGCGTCCTGGGCGTGCCGGACGGCGCGGTCGGGGGCGGAACGGGCCAGGGCGGACGCGAGATGCAGCTGCCAGGGACACCATGCGGGGTTGCGCCAGTCCCGTCCGTCCAGCCAGTTCCCGACCTCGGTCAAGAGGTGCTCCGCCTCGCGAAGGCGTCCCTCCGCGAGGAGCAACTCGGCGTACACCGTGCGGGGATCGGGATAGATGACGGCATTGGGAACGTCCTCGCCGTAGTCGTGACGGTCGGCCAGTCGGCGCGCGTCACGGGTTCGCCCGCGGGCCAGCAGTGTCTGGGTGAGGATGCCGATGGCGAACCACTGCGCGGGCACCGCCCCTTCGACCCGCTGCGCCGTGCGCAGGCCTTCACGCACCCAGTGCTCCGCCTCCGCCAGGCAGCCCCGGCGGTAGCGGATGTAGGCGAACAGGGTCTGGCCGACGGCCAGATGCGAGCCCCGCCACCCCTTGGACTCGCACTCGGCCATCCCCTTGGTGAACAGTTCCTCGGCCCGTCCCGGCTGGTCGCAGTACATGTAGGCCAGGGCCACGGAGACCGGGACCTCGAAGCCACGGTTCTCGTCGGTCCAGCTCATTCCGCCGCGCAGGGCGTCCTCGGCGTGTTCGAGGACGGTCCGCCGGGGCTCACCACGCAGCAGGGCGTCCCACGAGCGCAGGCCCAGGATGCAGCGTTCCTCCAGGCCGCGCTCGGCCGGCCGCCCCCGGGCCGCCACCCTGGCGGCCAGCCGGGTCAGTGTGCGGGAGCGGGCGGACGAGTCGGGTTCGTCGGTGCGGTTCATGCTCCAGACGACGTGGTCGGCCTGCATCCGAAGCCGGACACGGGCGTTGGTGGTCAGCCGGGCCTCCTCGGCGGCCACCTGCGCGGCCTCGGCCAGCCGGTCGGTGTGAGCGAGCGCCTGGGTGAGCCGGTAGACGATGGAGGCGCGCAGGGCGGGGTCGATCCCGGGCTCCGCCAGGGCCGCCCGGAGGTGTTTCACGGTGGCCGTGGGTTCGATGAGGAAGGTCGAGCCCGCGAGTTCGTGCAGGAGGGCGGCGCGGTCCTCCGGCAGGGGAGGCTCCTGCAACGCCCGGGTCAGCAGGCGGCGGGCCGCTTCCGGAGCGCCGGCCCGCAGGGATTCACGAGCCGCTTCTCGGAGGCAGTCGACCGCTTCGGACTTGCCGTCGCAGGGGACCTCCAACAGATGCCGGGCGGACGCGGTCGGGCCGAACCCGGCCGCGCGGAGGGACTCGGCGGCCGCGTTGTGCATGCCGACCCGCAGACCCGGCGGGATCGACTGGTAGATCGTGGTGGCGATCAGCGGATGGACGAAACCCAGGCCGCCGCCCGCTCCGTCGTCGTCGGCCAGGATGCGGGCGGCGCGCAGCTTCTCGGTCGCCTCGACGGCGGCCTCGCGGCCGATCGCCGCGATGGTGGCGGCGAGGTCGGGGGAGAACGGCGCACCCAGGACGGCTCCCGCGTACGTGAAGCGGACGGTGCTCGTGCCGAGCCGCTGGAGGCGCTCGATCAGTCCGGGTCCCTTCACGGCGGTGGCCAGGGCCCGCATCGTCGGCAGCTCGTCCTGGGTGCCCTTGAGATGGCGCTGGCGGAGCCGGATGGCGAGTTCCACGGTCTCGAACGGGCTGCCGCCGGTGACCGTGCGGCACTCCTCGCAGAACTCGTCCTCGGCGCCGTCCCCCACCTGCTCCCGCACGATGCACGCCACACCCGCGGTCGTCAGCGGTGCGAGGGGGTGCGGGCGGCTGCCGTGACCGTCGACCAGCGCGCGGAACGCGGTCGCCTCGTGCGGCAGTTCGTCGGGCCGGTAGGCGACCACGATCAGCAGCGGCAGGTCCGCGGCCCGGGGAGCGAAGGAGGCGAGCCAGCCGAGGGACTCGATGTCGGCCCAGTGCAGGTCGTCCAGGAGCAGCACGACGGGCGTCCTCTTCATCACCGTCAGGCGCGTCATGACCCAGTCGAGCCCGTCGCGCACACCCGTCGGGTCCGGTACGTGCGAGGTCTCCGCCGCCTCCAGGCCGAGCGTGGCGGCGACGATGGCGTACCAACTGCCCAGGAAGGCCACCCGTTCCGCCTCGTCCATCGTGGCCAGGGCGGGTTGGACGAGCTGGCGGACCACGTGGAACGCCAGCTCCTGGTCCGCCTCGCCGCCCCGGCTCGAGAGCACCCTGAACCCCTCGGCCGTGGCGCGGGCGCGGGCCTCGGTCATGAGTGCCGTCTTGCCCAGCCCCGCAGGTCCCGTGAACGCGAGCAGCCCGCTGTGCCGGGTGCACGGGCCGCCGTCGGCGACGGCCCGCAGATCCGACAGGGCCGCGTCGAGCGCACCGAGCTCCTGTGTGCGTTCGAGCAACTGCCGGGGCGGGATGCTCGGTTGCCGTGACCCATGCGCCATGTGCCCTACCGTTTCCTGTCGTTCGACCACCGGGAGGCAGGCAGGAGCGTACGCCCCACGACATGCGGTATGGGCGAATTCGCGCACGAGCAGGCCAAGTACGGATGAATCACCCGCTCTCGTGGCTTGGCGCGTTCGCCTCGTGGGTACGGTCGACCAAATGTGCCTTGCCCGGAAGGACCGCACCCGCGGTGCCGGAAGGTCTCAAGACGCGGGCTCCGTCGCCGTGTCCGCGTAGCGCGGCACGGTACGGGACCAGTGGTAGCACCCGCCGATCCAGCCGATCATGCCCTCCACACAGTCGAGTCCCGCGGGACTGAGGACCGGTTCGATCTGCGCGCGGAGCCTCTCGAACTCGTTGACGGCGCTGTTGATCTGCCGGATGGCCAGGGTGACGGCGACCGGCAGGGGGCACCCACGGGCGCGCTGGTGGGCCAGGGCCAGATTGATCACGCCCCCCGCTCGTTGTTCCTTCACCGCGGAGAACAGATCCGCCGTCCACACGGCCGCGTCGACCGACAGGCGCCGCATGCGCCGCATGACCGGATGATGAAGCTCCTCCGGGGCCGACTCGCCGCGCCGCGCGGCCTCGTACAGCGGGTAGAAGGGCTCGACCCCGGCGGTCAACGAACGTATGGAGGTGCACAGTCCGGTCGGCAGGGGGAAGGCGCCGTTCTGGGCCACGGATTCGTACAGCAGCCCATGCACGTACTCCCGGCTCGTCCAGGCCCAGCGCTCCGCCTGGGCCGGGGTGCACCGCTCCTGGACCTGGCGGTACAGGTCGGCCAGGGCCGCCCCGAGGGCGGTGGTGGGCGGCTGACCGTCGCGCAGAATCGCCACGCTCTCGCAGAGCATGGGCAGCAACCGGTCCGGCCACCGACGGCCGACCTCCTCCGCCTGGTCGTCGAAGACGAACTGATACGCGATCTGGTTCGCCACGATCTGCAGGATGTCCGCGTCCACGCCCGGGCTGGTGCAGGACGCGAGCTCGGCGGGGCGGGTGGAGCGGAGCATCTCCGGCACGCCCGGTTCGCCGCTCAGTCCCTGCGCGCGGAGCCACTCCTCGACGCCTGCCACCGCCACCGACTCGTGCGGATTCCTGAGGAGCGCGAAGGGCATGCGGAGATGGGTGTCGACCAGTTCCTTGAGGGTGGCGGCGTGCGGTGAGCCGTGCGGGGCGATCATGCTCTCCTCATGTGTCGTCGACACCGTTGTCACCTGCCGTTCGGGTGTCCGGGGCCAGAAGTGCGACGGCGGCCCTGAGCGCGGGCGCGTCCCCAGCCGGTGCGTCCGTCGTACGACGCGCACGTGGTTCACAGGTCATCACCAGCGACCTCGGCCCCAACGTCACCACCGGGCGCTGCTTTCCGACGGGACCGGGCAGCTGCCGCAGTCGCCAGCGGCTCGCGACGACCGCGACGACCGCGATCGCCTCCGTGACGGCGAACGTGTCGCCCACGCACTTACGGCTCCCCGCGGCGAACGGGAGCAACGCGGCCTGCGATCGGGGTGTGGGCTGGGGCCCGCGCGTGGCCGGTGGTTCCGGCGCGGCCCGTGACCCGGCCGGTTCCGGTGCGGGCAGCCATCGCTCGGGCAGGAACCGGTCGGGCTCGGGGAACGACGCGGGGTCGTGATGCAGGAGGTAGGGGCTGTACAGAACGGTCGAACCCTTGGGGAGACGGCGCCCGGCGAGCGTCGTGTCCCGGGTCGTGACGCGGGTGAAGAGCCAGCCCGGCGGGGAGTGGCGCAGTGTCTCGGTGATGACGGCGCGGGTCTGTGCGAGGCGCGGGAGATCCTCGGGGGCCAGGCTCGGGCGCCCGGCGAGGACGGTGTCGATCTCGGCGTGCAGCCGTTCCGCAGCCTCCGGGTTCCGGGCCAGCAGGTCGAAGGCTGAGGCCAGGCACAGGGCGGTGGTCTCCACTCCGGTCAACAGAAGGGTGATGAGCTGGTCGTGGATCTCCTGTGCGCTGACCGCCGGTACTCCGTCGCCGTCGTCCCGCGCGGCTTCCAGCAGTGTCTCCAGCAGATCGTCGCGGGGGGCGTCCGCGGAGCGTCGCCTACGCTCCGCGATCACGCCGTCGATGATCGTGTGCAGACGGGCGACCGCGTGCCGATAGCGGCGGTTCGCGGGTGTGGGGAGGCGGAAGACGGCGTCGACGGATACGACCGTGCGCAGGAACAGCCCCCGCACGACGTCGGTGAGACAGTGCCGCACCTCGGCGGCCGTCGCGGCGTCGAGTGAGTCGGAGAAGAGGAGGCGGCTGATCACCCGGGTGGTCATGGCCATCATGACCGCGCTGACGTCGACCTCCTGGCCGGCGCGCCACTCACGGCACAGCAACTCGGCCTCGTCCAGCATCAGTCGGGTGTGCTCGGCCACCCGGGACGGGCGGAACGCGGGCTGGACCAGCCTGCGCTGCCTGCGGTGGTCCGCGTGCGGGCAGGTGACGACGCCGTCGCCCATCAGAAGCCGTAGCCTGTCGTACTGCGTGCCTCCCCTGTCGAACGTGCGGGTCTCCCTGAGCATCTCGTGGACCAGGTCCGGATGGCACACCACCCAGGCGCGCAGGGGCCCCAGCCGTATCTGCACCAGATCGCCGTGTGCGGGCAAAGAATTCAGAAACTCCAGCGGGTGACGGAACAACGCGATACCGTGAGCGATGGAGGGGAATATGCTGGGCGCAGTACCCACTGTCCATTTTCGCTCTGGTTCGGGGACAAAGGCGTTCATCGAATACCACCGTCTCGGCCAGAATGCGGAATGCGCAATTCGGTGATGTTTCACCGACTCGGCGCTTGCAGCATGTCCTGCCCAGTCCACCTGCCGCCCGACGTGCAGACCCCACCCCTTGAGGGGGCGCACAGGAGCGCGGGGGGAGCACTGCGGAGAATCGCGGTTCGCGCCTACGACCCGACTGTCGGTGTTCTTCTGTCCCTCGGTTGGCTTCTGTTGTCTTTCGTAACCCTTTTCCTCATGCAGCGACCTGCCCGGATGGCCGCCATGCGGAATTCAGCCGGAATGAAATCGTCCGCTCACCCTCGGTTTCGGGCGAAAGAAATGGTCACAGGCGGATGGCGATGAGCGCCGTGTCGTCGGTGTTGCCGCCGACGGGAAGCAGGTCGGCCAGGAGGGCGTCGGACAGGGGCTCGGGGTCGGCATGCCGGTGGCGGATCAGGGAGTCGGCGAGGCGGGCCAGGCCGGTGTCGATGTCCTCGTCGCGGCGTTCGATGAGGCCGTCCGTGTACAGGACCAGGGTGGAACCCGCGGTGAACGGGGCACGGGCCTGGGGGCGGGGGAGGTGTTCGGGGCGGGCGGCGAGCGGGGGATCGGTGGCCTGGTCCAGGAAGGTGATGTTGCCGTCGGGGTCCACGAGCACGGGTGGTGGGTGTCCGGCGCAGGAGTAGGTGACGGTGTGACTGGCCCAGTCGATGAAGGTCGTCACGACGGTGGTCGACTCGGCGCCCTCGACGAAGCGGGCGTACAGGCCGAGCGCCTCCAGGGCCCGGGCCGGGCCGTCGGCGACGCGGCAGGCCGCGCTCAGTGCGCTGCGCAGCTGTCCCATGGCACAGGCGGCCGCGAGGCCGTGGCCGACGACGTCGCCGACCGCGACCGCGAGGTTGTCGCCGGGCAGGTCGACCAGGTCGTACCAGTCGCCGCACACGTTCAGGGCGCCGATGGCGGGCCGGTAGCGCACGGCCGCCTCGTGCGGACCGATCGGGCCGGGCGCGGGCAGCATCGCCGCCTGCAGTGCCAGGGCGACCTCGCGCTCTCGGGCGTGCGCCTGGCGCAACCGTTCGTTGATGTCCTGCAGTTCCCGGGCGCGGGTGTACAGCTCGGCCTCCAGCACGCGGGCCCGGTCGTCGCCGACCGGCCCGCCGCGGGCGCGGATGAGTTCCGTGACCTCCTCCACCCGGTGCACGACCAGCGCCACCTTGCCGTCGGGGCCGAGGACGGGCGCGTTGACCGGGCTCCAGTAGTGCTCCCGCCAGTATCCCGGGCGGGCGGGATCCTCGATGTCGTAGCGGATCAGCGCCATCGTGTCGCGCTCGCCGGTCTGCACCACCCGCAGCATCGATGCCTGTGTCTCCTGCATGCCCGCCGCGGCCGGGTCGTTCGGGTTCTCGGGGAAGACGTCGAAGATGTAGCGGCCCAGCAGTTGCTCGCGGGTGCGGCGGGCCAGCCGCAGGAAGTCGTCGTTGGCGTCGGCGTACACCAGCTCAGGGGTGAGCAGTGCCACCATGCCGGGCAGGGCCCGGAAGACCGCCGCGTAGTCGATCTGCGGTTTCCTCATGTGCTGTCTGCCTCGACACGGGTCGTCATTAACTGATTTTCCACGATAGACGGAATGAGCCACGGGCGAGGCACGGATCGCGGTGACGCTCGGCCTCGTCGGCGGCGCGCCGCGGTCGGCCGACGCTGCTGAGGGCTGTCTGACCTGGAGCCGTGCCCTCAGGCGATCGGGGTCAGGACTTGATCAAAGGGGGCGATCAATTGGCGGAGGCAAAGAGGAAAAATGGCGGGTCACTGTCTTTTGCCGCGCCGGGCCGGCGTGACTCAGCAATGAAGTCGGGGCTCGAGGCCGTCGGTTCGGGGAGTGCGGTCGCGGTAGGTGTCGGTGACGAATTCGAGGAAGGAGTCGACGTCGGCCTGGTTGGAGGACAGGCCGAGGGAGACACGGACGGCGCCGCCGGAGGGGAGGCCGAGGCCGACGAGGTAGTCGTCGACGGTGCCGGTGACGGTGAGCGTCACTCCGCCAAGGGCCGACGGGTCGATGGCGAAGGCGGCCTCGCCGGCGCCCGGGTTGCAGAAGCAGCCGGTGCGCAGGGAGATCCCGCGGGCGGTGCTGTCGCGGCTGACCGCGCGTTCGTCGATGACCTGCCCTCGCGGGTCGAAGAGGTTGAGGCTGATGGTCGCGCCGCGCATGTCCGAGCCGAGGGGGCCGTAGAGGCGGGCCATGGGTTCGCCGTTCGCGTGCCGCAGGGCGCGCAGGCCGTCGAGGAGGGACCGGGCCAGGCCGGTGACGTGGTCGTGGACGGTGTCGATGCCTATCGAGCGGATCCAGTCCAGGCCCACCTCGACGTCGGGTATGGAAAGGAAGTCCAGGGTGCCGTCCTCGAAGGCGGTCTCGTCGTCGGCCATGCGGTGCCACCGGCCCCCGGCGCTGGCGACCTGGATCGTCCCGCCGGAGAACCACGGGCGGCGAAGCCGGTTCAGGGCCGCACGGCGCGCGACGAGGGAGCCGATGCCGGTGGGGTAGCCGAAGACCTTGTACCAGCTGATCGCGGTGAAGTCGGGCCGTATCACGCTCAGGTCCAGCCGGTTGGCGGGCGCGAAGGCCGCGGCGTCGAGCAGGACCTCGTAGCCGTGGGCCTGAGCGCGTTCGATCCACGCCAACGGGTGCTGGACCCCGGAGAAGTTGCTCTGCGCGGGGAACGCGAACAGCCCGCTGTTGTCGCCGCCGGCGGCGGTGAGCGCCCGGTCGAGCGCGTCGTCGGAAATCCTCAGCTCGGGCTCGTCCAACGGTACGTAGTTGGTGTCGGCGCCGCGTGAACGGGCGTATTCGCGAAGGCCGTTGACGGAGTTGTGGTTGTCGGCGGTGAGCAGCAGACGGCTGAGCCCGGTGAACGGATACGCCTCTCCGACCAGTCGTATGGCGCCGGTCGCGTTGGGTGTGAAGACGACGGCGTATTCGCGCGGGTCGGCGTTGAGGAACCGCAGCACAGCGTGCCTCGCGCTGCGTACCAGGGCCTCGGACGCAGCGCTCGTGGGGTTCTCCGAGTGCGGGTTGCCGAAGGCGTTGGCGGTGATCCGGTCGGCGTGGGCGCGCAGTTGTCGCCTGGCGGGCAGAGCGGCGCCCGTGTGGTCCAGGTAGATGTGCTTGTTCTCGTCCAGGTAGCCGTACTCGGTGGCGCGTAACTCGGCCGGCGAAGATGTATCGAACATCTGTACAGCTTAGGCAGGGCTGGACGGAGCGCGGCAGCGGTCACGACGGCCGGTCATCCCCCAGCGGGCCCAGGGCCGGGCCGCGCCGTCAGCGGCCCGGCCCGCCGAACGCCTTCAGGATGCGCTCCGCGGCCAGCGTCGCCGTCAACGCGCCGTCGCGCACCTGCTGTTCGAGACCGGGAGCGATGTCCCGCACGGCGGGGTCGGCGTGCAACCGGCCGAGCAACTCGTCGCGGACCATCGACCACGCCCAGTCGACCTGCTGTTCGCTGCGCTTGGCGGAGAGCCGCCCGGTGGAGTCCAGCAGGGTGCGGTGCTGCTCCAGGCGCTCCCAGACGGTGTCCAGGCCGGTCGACTCACGGGCGCTGCAACTGAGGACCGGCGGGGTCCAGGCGGCGTCCTTGCCGTGCATGAGGCGCAGCGCACCCGTCAACTCCCGTGCCGCCGCGCGGGCGTCGCGCTCGTGCGGGCCGTCCGCCTTGTTGACGGCGATGACGTCGGCCAGCTCCAGGACGCCCTTCTTGATGCCCTGCAACTGGTCCCCGGTGCGGGCCAGGGTGAGCAGGAGGAACGAGTCGACCATGTCGGCGACGGCGGTCTCGGACTGGCCGACGCCGACCGTCTCGACCACCACGACGTCGTAGCCCGCCGCCTCCATCACCACCATCGACTCGCGGGTGGCCTTGGCGACCCCGCCGAGAGTGCCCGCGCTCGGGGAGGGGCGGACGAAGGCCGCCGGGTCGACGGCCAGCCGCTCCATACGGGTCTTGTCGCCCAGGATCGAGCCGCCGGTCCGGGTGGATGAGGGGTCGACCGCCAGCACGGCCACCCGGTGCCCCAGCGAGGTCAGCATGGTGCCGAACGTGTCGATGAAGGTCGACTTGCCCACGCCCGGGACCCCACTGATCCCGATCCGCCGCGCCCGGCCGCTGTGCGGAAGCAGCTCCGTCAGCAACTCCTGTGCCAGCGCCCGGTGTTGGGGGCGGGTGGACTCGACGAGCGTGATGGCACGGGCCACGATCGCCCGCTTCCCGTCGAGCACGCCCTTCACATACGCGTCGAGATCGATCACTGCGGATGCCCGAGGCCGGCCGACAGTCGCGTCACCAGGTCGTGGGCCGCGTCCGGAATCACCGTCCCGGGCGGGAACACGGCCGCGGCGCCCATCTCCAGCAGGGTCGGCACGTCCTGCGGCGGGATGACACCCCCGACGACGATCATGATGTCCTCGCGGCCCTCCTCGGCGAGTTGCTCACGCAGCGCCGGTACGAGGGTCAGATGGCCCGCGGCCAGCGAGGAGACCCCGACGATGTGCACGTCCGCCTCTACGGCCTGGCGGGCCACCTCGGCCGGGGTCTGGAACAGCGGGCCGACGTCCACGTCGAAACCGAGGTCGGCGAAGGCGGTGGCGATCACCTTCTGGCCGCGGTCGTGACCGTCCTGGCCCATCTTGGCGACCAGGATGCGGGGCCGCCGCCCCTCGTTCTCGGCGAAGGTGTCCACCAAGGCCCTGGTGCGGTCCACGGACGGGGACTCGCCTGCTTCGTTTCGGTACACGCCGGAGATGGTACGGATCTGGCTCGCGTGCCGGCCGTACACCTTCTCCAGGGCGTCGGAGATCTCCCCCACGGTGGCCTTCGCGCGGGCCGCGCGCACCGCCAGCTCCAGCAGGTTGCCCTCGCCCCCGGCCGCCCGGGTCAGCGCGTCCAGCGAGTCCTGGCAGGCCCGTTCGTCGCGCTCCGCCCGCAGCCGCCGCAGCTTCTCGATCTGCTGGGTGCGGACGGAGGAGTTGTCGACCTTGAGGACGTCGATCTTCTCGTCGGTCTCGACGCGGTACTTGTTCACGCCGATCACCGGCTGACGGCCGGAGTCGATACGGGCCTGGGTGCGGGCCGCGGCCTCCTCGATGCGCAGCTTGGGGATGCCGGCGTCGATGGCCTTGGCCATGCCGCCCGCCGCCTCGACCTCCTCGATGTGCTGCCAGGCCCGGCGGGCGAGGTCGTACGTCAGCTTCTCCACGTAGGCGCTGCCGCCCCACGGGTCGATGACCCGGTTGGTGCCCGACTCCTGCTGGAGCAGCAGCTGCGTGTTGCGGGCGATGCGCGCCGAGAAGTCGGTGGGCAGCGCGAGCGCCTCGTCGAGGGCGTTGGTGTGCAGCGACTGAGTGTGGCCCTGGGTCGCGGCCATCGCCTCCACACACGTTCGCGTCACGTTGTTGAACACGTCCTGCGCGGTCAGCGACCAGCCCGAGGTCTGCGAATGGGTGCGCAGGGAAAGGGACTTGGCGTTCTGCGGGTCGAACTGCCGGACCAGTTTGGCCCAGAGCAGCCGGGCCGCCCGCAACTTGGCGATCTCCATGAAGAAGTTCATGCCGATCGCCCAGAAGAAGGAGAGCCGGGGCGCGAACGCGTCCACGTCCAGGCCGACCTCACGGCCCGCGCGGATGTACTCCACACCGTCCGCGAGCGTGTACGCCAGCTCCAGGTCGGCCGTCGCACCCGCCTCCTGGATGTGGTAGCCCGAGATGGAGATGGAGTTGTAGCGCGGCATCCGCTGCGAGGTGAACGCGAAGATGTCGGAGATGATCCGCATCGACGGCTTCGGCGGATAGATGTACGTGTTGCGGACCATGAACTCCTTGAGGATGTCGTTCTGGATGGTCCCGGCCAGCTTCTGAGGCGCTACGCCCTGTTCCTCCGCCGCCACGATGTACAGCGCCAGCACCGGCAGCACCGCGCCGTTCATCGTCATCGACACGGACATCCTGTCCAGCGGGATGCCGTCGAAGAGCTGCCGCATGTCGTAGATCGAGTCGATCGCCACGCCCGCCATGCCGACGTCGCCGGTCACCCGCGGGTGGTCGCTGTCGTAGCCGCGGTGGGTGGGCAGGTCGAAGGCGACCGACAGGCCCTTCTGGCCGGCCGCGAGGTTGCGGCGGTAGAAGGCGTTGGACTCCTCGGCGGTGGAGAAACCCGCGTACTGGCGGATCGTCCACGGCTGGTTGACGTACATCGTCGGATAGGGGCCGCGCAGGTACGGGGCGACGCCCGGGTAGGTGCCCAGGAAGTCAAGGCCCTCCAGGTCACGGCCCGTGTACAGCGGCTTGACCGCGATGCCTTCCGGGGTCTCCCAGAACGCCTCGTCCCCGCCGGTCGCCTTCTCGAGGGCCTTGCGCCACTCGTCGGCACTGCCGTCGGTGGTGGGCGTCCCCAGTTCGATCCCGGTGAAGTCGGGGATTCCCATCAGGACACTCCCATGCGGTCGAGGGTGGCGGAGAGCACGGCGACGGCGTCACAGCCCGCGAAGACATAGGCGTCGACACCGGTGTACTGCCCGGGGCGGCCGGCCAGGAACACATGGCGGGCACCTGCCGCCCTGAGGTCTTGGGCGGTGCTCTCGGCCTGCTCCTCGTACAGCGTGTCGCTGGAGCAGAGGCAGACCTCGGTGGCACCACTGTCCTCGAAGGTGCCCTCGGTGACGGGCTCGATGCCGCCGGCCTGGAAGAGGTTGGCGGCGAAGGTCGTGCGCGCGGTGTGCGCGGCCGCGGGGCCGATCGTGGCCAGATAGACGCGCGGCCTGGTTCCGGTGGCGTCGAGACGGGCGTCGGAGCGGGCCCGCAGCGCTTCGTACGCCTCGTCGCGCCGCACCCGCGGAAGCCCGCCGGACGGCGGCTCGGGCGCCGCTTCACGCTCCACGGGAGGTTCGGCGAGGTTCGGGAACTCGCTGACACCGGTGATGGGTTCGCGCCGCTTGGCGAGCTTCGCGCTGCGCGCCTCCCAGGTGTCCGCGAGGTCCTGGCCGAGACGGCCCGAGCGCAGGGCGGCGGCCTGACCGCCGACGCCCTCGATCCGTTGGAAGAACTCCCAGCCCGCCTGGGCGAGTTCGTCCGTCAGCCCCTCCACGTACCAGGACCCGCCCGCCGGGTCGATCACCCGCGACAGATGGGACTCCTCGACCAGGATCGTCGAGGTGTTGCGGGCGATGCGGCGCGCGAACGCGTCCGGCAGGCCCAGGGCGTGATCGAAGGGGAGCACGGTGACGGAGTCGGCGCCGCCGACCCCGGCGGCGAGCGTCGCGATGGTCGTGCGCAGCATGTTCACCCACGGGTCGCGGCGCGTCATCATCACCGGCGACGTCACGGCGTGCTGCACCTGCGCCCCGGCACCCGGCGCCCCGCACACCTCGGCGACCCGCGCCCACAGCCGGCGGGCCGCGCGCAGCTTGGCTACGGTGAGGAACTGGTCGGCGGTGGCCGCGTAACGGAACTCCAGCTGCGCACAGGCCTGTTCGACGGAGAGACCCGCCTCGGTCAGCCCACGGAGGTAGGCGACGCCGGTCGCCAGGGAGGCGCCCAGTTCCTGCGCGGCCGAGCCGCCGGCCTCGTGGTACGGCAGGGCGTCCACGGTCAGCGCACGCAGCCCCGGGTACTCGTCCGCGCACAGCCGCGCGAGAGAGGCGACCGGCGCGAAGTCCAACGCGTCGCCCGTACGGGCCTCGTGGGCCAGCGGGTCGGCGCCCAGGTTGCCGCGCGCCGCGTGCCTGGCGACGCCCCGCTCCTCGTACAGACCCAGCAACTCCCGTGCGGCGGAGTCGAGATCGCTGCCCGCGTCCAGGACCACCGGCGCGAGGTCGAGAAGGACGCCGTCGAGGACCCGGCCGAGGGAGCCGAGCGGGAGGCCGCCCGCCCCGACGACCAGCCACAGCGAGGTGACGCCGTTCTCCAGATCCCCGAGCACCACGTCGCCGCTGGCCACGGCGTGCCGTTGTCTGACGTCCCAGCCGCCGGTGATGCTTCCCTCGGCCCGGCCGCCCCTCACGAACGGTGGGAAACCGGGAAGGCCGGGCTCGGGCGTCACATGGTTCGCGGTGTACAGGGGGCGGGTGCGCAACCCGTCCTCCAACGCGGTGGACAGGGCGTCTTCCGCTGCCTCCCCCGAGACTTCCTTACCCGACTTCTGCAGGACGCCCGCCACCAGGCGTTGCCACTGCTCGTGCGTCGCGTCAGGGAACTCGGCGGCCAGCGAGAGCCCGTCGTCAGGCAGGACCGTCATGCTCGGATGCTAGGCCAGACCGACAAAGGAGCGGCAGAGGACACCGCTGTGACCTTGCACTCCCTGCCGCTGTGACCTGCATTGCCCTGCCGACCTCGGTCGCTGTGTGGCGGCCGACGGCCCCACCGTCCGCCGCCCGTCGGGTCTGTGTGATGACGTGATAATTTGCCCAGGCCAGTCAAGGGAATCCGGTGCGAATCCGGAACTGACGCGCAGCGGTGAGGGTGACGGGCGGGGCAACACGAGCCACTGGACGACGGTCACACGTGACCAGGGTCCGGGAAGGCGCTCCGACCGGGTGATCCCGAGTCCGAAGACCTGCTGGCGACCCGTACGAACGGGCCCCGCGACCGGGCCCTCGACGCCAGAGGATGTTGTGTGCCCGTCACCCGTGCAGTTCGCCGCTCCACCCTGCTCCTCTCCGGGGCGCTCCTCCTGACGGCCTGCGGCGGCTCGTCCACCGGGTCCTCCGACCCGGCCGCCACCTCGAAAGACCTCACCCTGGACAACTGCGGGCAGCAGACCCGGATCCCGTCACCGCCGAAGCGAGCCGTGTCCCTGAACCAGGGCACGACCGAGATCATGCTCTCCCTCGGCCTCGCCGACCGGATGGCGGGCACCGCCACCTGGACCGATCCGGTCATGAAGGGACTCGCCAAGGCCAACGCCCGCGTGCCCCGGCTCTCCGACAACCAGCCCGCCTTCGAGAAGGTTCTGGACACCGAACCCGACTTCGTCGCCGCCTCCTTCGCCTCCACCCTGCGAGAGGGCGGCGTGGCCCCCCGCGAGAAGTTCGAGGAGCTGGGCGTGCCGACGTACCTCTCTCCCGCCGACTGCGAGGGCAAGGACAACAGCGGGGACGGCGACGGAGCCCGTACCAAGCCGCTGACCATGGAGTCGGTCTACGGCGAGATACGAGACCTGGCGAAGATCTTCGGCGTCGAGACGCGGGGCGAGAAGCTCGTCGCGGCGCTGAAGGCCCGGGTCGCGAAGGCCACCTCCGGGATCGACGCCTCCCGCACCTCGGTCCTGTACTGGTTCGCGAACCAGGAGTCCCCCTACATGGCGGGCTGCTGCGGAGCCCCCGGCATCATCACCGACGCACTCGGCGCGAAGAACGTCTTCGACGACACGAAGCAGGAATGGCCGCAGATCAACTGGGAGACCGTCGCGGACCGCGACCCCGACGTCCTGGTGATCGGTGATCTCACCCGCGAGTCGCAGACCGCCGAGACCGCCGCGAAGAAGATCGCCTTCCTGGAGTCCAATCCGGCGACCAGAAACATGGACGCGGTGAGGAACAAGAGGTACGTCCTGCTCAGCGGCCAGGCCATGAACCCCACGATCCGCACCGTCGAAGGCGTCGAGAAGGTGGCCGCGGCCCTGCGCGCCGACGGGCTCGCCGGGTGACGACCTCGTCCGTCACGGCCACGGTGCTGCGGACGGTGGCCGGCCTCGTGACCCTGGCCGGGTCCCTCGCCGTGGCCATCACCATCGGCCCCGCGGACATCGGCGTCGGCGACGTGTGGTCGGCGGTGGCCGCCCATCTCGGCGGCGGGCCCTCGCAGTTGAGCCCGATCCGGGACGGCATCGTGTGGAACCTGCGACTGCCCCGCACCCTGCTCGCCGCCGTCTGCGGCGCCGGGCTCGCGGTGTGCGGAGCGGTCATGCAGTCCCTGCTGCGCAACCCGCTCGCCGACCCCTTCGTCCTCGGCGTCTCCTCCGGGGCCTCCACGGGCGCGGTCGTGGTGGTCGTCCTCGGCGCGGGCGGCGGCGCGCTGTCCGTCTCCGGCGGCGCCTTCGTCGGAGCCGTCTGCTCCTTCGCCCTGGTGCTGCTGCTCAGCCACACCCTCGGCGCCACGACGGACCGGGTCGTGCTGGCCGGAGTCGCCGCCATGCAACTGTTCTCCGCGCTCACCTCCTTCGTCGTGCTGACGGCCGCCGACGCCCAGACCACCCAGGGCGTCCTGTTCTGGCTCCTCGGCTCGCTCGGCGGCGCCGGCTGGAACGACGTGTGGCTGTGCCTGACCGCGCTGGCGATCGCCCTCGTCGTGTGCCTCGGCTCCGCGCGGACGCTGGACGCCTTCGCCTTCGGACAGGACGCGGCGGCCTCGCTCGGGGTCTCCGTCGCCCGGACCCGGCTGGTGCTGCTGTGCGTCACGGCCCTGTTGACCGCCGCTCTGGTCAGCTCGGCCGGCGCCATCGGTTTCGTCGGTCTCGTCCTGCCGCACGCCGCCCGCGCCCTCACCGGCCCCGGGCACACTCGGCTGCTGCCGGTGACCGCGCTCGCCGGAGCGGTGTTCCTGGTGTGGGTCGACACCCTGGCCCGTACGGTCCTCGACCCGCAGGAGATACCGGTCGGCGTCGTCACCTCCCTGATCGGCGTACCGGCCTTCGTCCTCGTCCTCTACCGCACCCGGAGGGGACCCCGATGACCCTCAGTGCCGACCGCGTCTCCCGCACCGCCGCCGGACAGCTGATCCTGGACGGGGTCAGCTTCACCCCGGCCCCCGGATCCGTCACGGGTCTGCTCGGCCCCAACGGCTCCGGCAAGTCCACCCTCCTGCGCCTGCTCGCCGGCGTTCTCACCCCCGCCTCCGGCGTCGTCACCCTCGACGGCCGACCGCTGCGCGAGTTCAGCCGCCGAGCGGTCGCCCGTCGACTGGCGGTCGTCGAACAACAGGCGGACACCCAGACCGAGTTGACCGTTCTGGACGTCGTACGCCTCGGCCGCGTTCCGCACCGTCGCGCCTGGACCCCCAGCACCCCGGCCGACGAGCAGGCCGTACGTGCCGCTCTGGACCGCACCGGCCTCACCGAGCGGGCCGACCGCCTCTGGCACACCCTGTCCGGCGGCGAACGCCAGCGTGTCCAGATCGCCCGCGCCCTCGCCCAGGAACCACGCGAACTCCTTCTCGACGAACCCACCAACCACCTCGACATCCAGCATCAGCTCGACCTGCTGACCCTCGTCACGGAACTCCCCGTCACCACCGTCATCGCCCTGCACGACCTGAACCTGGCGGCGATGTACTGCGACGTGCTCGTGGTGCTGAACGAGGGCCGGGTGGTGGCGGCGGGCAGTCCGGCGGAGGTGGTGACCGAGGAACTCATCGCCGAGGTGTACGGCGTGCGCGCCGCCGTCACCCCCGACGCCCCGGGCGACCGGCCACACGTACGGTTCCTCGGCACGCTCCGGCGAGACATCGTGCGGTTGCCGTGACCGTGCGGCCGTCACGGCGACCTTGTGGCCCGCACGCCCACAGCCCGCACGCCTGCCCCCCGGCGCTAGGGTCGGCGGTATGACCGAAGACTCCCTGCGCTCCGTCACCGTCGAGCGAATCAGCACCGGCCATTTCGTCGCGACGAACGCTCGCGGCGCCGCGATCACCTTCGGTACGAGTTCCTCCGCTCACGGTGACACCGCGTTCACCCCGGTCGAGCTGTTGCTCGCCGCGATCGGAGGGTGCTCGGCGGCGGACGTCGATGTCGCCACCAGTCGCCACGCGGAGCCCACCAGGTTCTCCGTCGCGGTGACCGGCGACAAGGTCAGTGACGAGCTCGGCAACCGGATGACCGACCTGACGGTCACCTTTTCCGTCACCTTCCCGGACGGCGACGGCGACGGCGACGGCGACGGCAAGGGCGAGGGCGCGGACCGTGCCCGGGCGATCCTCCCGCGAGCGGTCAGGACCTCGCACGACCGGCTGTGCACGGTCAGCCGCACGGTGGAGCTCGGCACGCCCGTCACCGCGACGATCGAGGAAGGCTGACCTCACCCGACGCCGGGCCCTCCCGTCGGTACGGCCAGTCCTCGGCCGAACACGAGCACGCAGAGGTCCTCAGAGCCGCCCCGATCCGGACTCTGAGGACCTCTGCTTGCTCGCGTTGCTTCAAAGCCCTCCGAGATTCTCAGCGGGCTCCAGCTTTCGGCGCGCGACCCCGGAAACGGATTCCTCCGCGGCGCCACGGTGCGGAACGATGACGCGGCCCACGATCACGGCGTAGAACAGGCCGGAGGCCAGCACCAGGGCGAAATCGGGCGGGTACAGAGTGAGCATGCGCCAGACCGCGATGCCCACCCACAGCAGGGCCGTACCGCCGCTCCAGACCCGGACACCGACCCGGAACCGCCGGTTGGTGTTCCTGCCCGCGGCCGCCGAGCCGGTGGGCCGCCAGGCCTGTCTCCTGCCGCGTGCGATGTCCCAGATGGCGAACAGGTGTGCCCAGCCGTACAACAGACGCACGGCCCATGCTTCGATCCGGTAGGGGCACTTGTGCCACAACGGGAAGATCAACACCGTGTAGATGACGCTGGGAAGGACCAGCAGCATGTACTCGACCTTGAGTTTTTCGGGCATGACCAACAGCAGCACGACCGGGAGCAGCGGTGCCAGGAAGGTGAAGAGCGCCGTGTGGAGGTAGTAGAGGAAGCCGGAGAAATAGCAGAGCCGGGTGGTGAACCTGAGCTTCGTGGTCCAGAACTTCTTGCTTCCCAGCAGACTCATGGAACCCGAGCACCAACGGTATTGCTGATGGTAGAAGGCGCTCACGTTGTCCGGGCAATTCCCGGTGGCGAGGGGAATCGGCACATAGCGCAGGCCCCAGCCAAGACGCCCCAGGTCGAAACCGGTGTGCACGTCCTCCGAATGCTCGATCAGAGTCGTACCGCCGTTGGCCTCCAGGGCTTTCCTCCGGTACACGGCGCAACTGCCCACACAGATGGCGCCGCCATGGCGCTGACGAGAAACCTGGATCGCCCGGTAGAACAGCTCCTGAACGGAACCCGCGCCACGCTCGATCCACGTCTGGCGGTCGGTCACGCGGAAGTACTGCGGTGACTGGACGATGCCGATTTCCGGGTCACTCTCCATGTACGGCAGCAGTTCCTCCAGCAGATCCGCCCGGGGGGCGAAGTCGGCGTCGAGGATGAGGACGTACTCCTCGTCGGAGATGCCCAGGCCGTAGTGCAGGTTGCCTGCCTTCTTGAACCAGCCGGGGTTGGGCCGGCTCCCGTAGACGAAGCCGAGCTCCGTGGCCATGTCGGCGAGCTCCGGATTGGCGGAGTCGTCGAGTACGTATGCGGTGGCCCTTCCGGGATAGCGGTCGGCGAGTCGGCGCACATGCCTCCAGGTGTTTTCCAGAACGTCGACGGGCTCGCCGCACACCGGCAGGAACACGGCGACCGTCGGATACTCCTCGGGGCGCCAGTTCTGGACCAGTTGGCGGTGGCCCCTGAGGTCGAAGTCGGCTGTGAAGCCGTTGACGCGCAGTGAGGCGAAGTAATACAGGACGCTGAAGCCCAGGCACGGCAGCAGGACGAACAGCCACGGTGACGACTGGATCAGCCTGAACTGGCTGAAGACGAGACAGCCCATGCTGATGAGCGAGGCCGCCGTGAGTACCCACAGATGACGCCTTGCGTAGGAGTACTTCTCCTTGTCATCCGGTGGCTGGGGGAGTACGCAGGTGGCCGCCTGCTCGGACCGAGGGGGCTCCTTGAATGTAGTGGTCACCTCCAAACCACTAGCCACACCGAGTGTGCCCTGTGCGTTCGGATGGGCTGATTGCTGTACGGGTCGCTCGAAGGAAGGATTCTTCGGAGTGGCACCCACCGAAGAACTGAGGGGCGGTTGCCGCAGAGAGCTTCTCCCTGCGGTTGCTGCGACGCGGCGTGAGGTGTCCGGCGACGCGGTGCCCGGTGCGGTGCCCTCGGATGGCTGACCGTGCCCCCACAGAGGTGAACATTCCCTGCCGCTTGGACGAATCGCGGTGGCGCCTCGCCAAATGTGACGTGTCTTTTCGTCATATTTGCGCATCGGCACCTTCTCCAAGGAACTGGAGGCAGAAATGCATTCACTGACTTCCCGCAGCCGTCGCGCGGCATGGACCTCATTGGCTCTCGCGGGGACGCTGGGCCTCATTCCCGCGACCCAGGCACACGCAGGGGAAAGCGCACCGGCGCCCAAGGCCAAGACCCCGGTGCAGCGATACGGCCAGCTCCACGTCTGCGGCACGCAGCTGTGCTCCGAATCCGGCAAGCCGGTCCAGCTACGGGGAATGAGCACGCACGGCACCCAGTGGTACCCGCAATGCCTGACCGGAGCGGCGCTGGACGCCCAGGCGTACGACTGGAAGGCGAGCGTTCTGCGTGTTTCGACGTATGCGCGGGAGGGCGCGTACGTCAAGGATCCGAAGAAGTACACCGAAATGGCGAGCCGGCTCGTCGACATGGCGAGCGCCCGCG
Source organism: Streptomyces sp. NBC_00076 (assembly GCF_045041235.1). Taxonomy (NCBI): domain Bacteria; kingdom Bacillati; phylum Actinomycetota; class Actinomycetes; order Kitasatosporales; family Streptomycetaceae; genus Streptomyces; species Streptomyces sp. NBC_00076. The sequence continues at coordinate 1,532,046 of NZ_CP108242.1, read as the reverse complement.
GAATGTACGTCATCGTCGACTGGCACACGATCCACCCGGGTGACCCGCACCAGGACCTCGACAACGCGCGCACCTTCTTCAAGCAGATCGCCGAGCGCCACAAGCACAAGCGCAACGTGATCTACGAGATCGCCAACGAGCCCAACGGTGTGAGCTGGGCGACGATCAAGAGCTACTCGGAGAAGATCATTCCGGTGATCCGTTCCCGCGCTCCGGGCAGCGTGGTTCTGGTCCCGACGAGAGGCTGGGCCACGCTCGGCCTGGCAGAGGCGTCCAGGGAACAGGAGATCATCGCCAACCCCGTACGTGCCAAGAACGTCATGTACACGTATCACTTCTACGCGACGGCGGGTCGAGAGCAGTTCCTGAAGCGCCTGGACCGGGCCTCGGACAAGCTCCCGATCTTTGTCTCGGAGTGGGCCGTCGCGTCCTGGAACGGCTGGGGCAAGGACTACGCCATGGCGCAGAAATTCATCGATCTCATGGCCAAGAAGAAGATCGGCTGGACGAACTGGAGTCTCTCCGACAACCACAAGGACATCTCGGTCTTCAAGAAGGGCGCCTGCAGCGCCGGCAAGTTCGCCGGCACCGCCCCTCTCACGGCCAACGGTGTCTGGGTCAGGCAGAAGACGAGAGGCTGAGCGCCTGACCGTCCGCACGCCGGACGTCGTCACCGACTCCCGTTCCCCAGGCCGACGTCCCCTCGGGTACCACGACCGTTTCACGCGGATCGCCCTCCGAGGGGACGTGAGCCGACCGCCGTCCGGCCGGCGAGCGTGTGTGAGTCCTGGAATGAACATGTGGGGATGGCTGACGCGGTGGCAGCGACATCCTCGAAAGGCGTCTGACGGGTATCGATCCAGGTCAGTCGCCTTTTTGGTGCGCCCGCGCGCTGCTGTCACACCGACCCGTGTCGCTTGAGGAGGGGCTCCGGCGCCTGGATTCATCCCTATTGACACATGGCTGAAACGCCACCAGTATCAGTGGCGTCACGATTCACTAGTGAATATATATTCGCAGCTTTCTGGATCCTCTCCGCCTCTCCGTCGCAGCCCCACCCCATCGGCCCCGCTCCCGCTCTGCCGGGTCTCCGGCCGACGCTCCGCTCGGCACATGAAGGCCCGTCACCCCCCGAAGAGTCAGCGATCAAGGACACTCAGATGCTCAGCACAGACCCAGATGGCGTCACCCGGTTCCGGGCCCGGCGCCGGCGTATCGCCGAAGGAGATCCGGAGCCCCTTCTCGGCGACCTCCGGCACCTGTCGACAGAGGTGCGGCGCAGCATCGTGCAGATGATCGACCGCGCTCAACTCGGCCACATCGGCGGCGACCTGTCGGTGACCGACATCCTCGTCACCCTGTTCGGGGGAGTCCTCGACGTCGACCCCGAGAACCCGCGCAAGCCCGACCGCGACCGGTTCATCCTCAGCAAGGGGCACTGCGCGGCGGCCCTGTACGCGACCCTCGCCCACAGCGGCTTCTTCCCGACGCGCGAGCTGGACACGTTCATGGCGCCGCTGTCCCCGCTCAACGGTCACCCGAACCGGCGCAAGGTCCCGGGCGTCGAGACGAACACCGGCCCGCTCGGGCACGGCTTCCCCGTCGGCGTCGGCTGTGCGCTGGCGGCCAGGCTTTCGGGGGCCTCGTACCGCACCTTCGTCGTGCTCGGCGACGGCGAACTGCAGGAAGGCAGCAACTGGGAGGCGGCGATGACGGCCGCCCACTACTCCCTCGGCTCCCTCACGACGATCGTCGACCGCAACCGCCTCCAACAGGGCGACCGAACCGAGGAGACCAAGCGCCTGGAGCCGCTCGCGGACAAGTGGGCGAGCTTCGGGTGGGAGGTGCGCGACGTCGACGGACACGACCACGCACACCTGCTGTCCGCCCTGCGCCCATCCACGACCGGCAAGCCGGTCGCCGTGGTGGCCCACACCATCAAGGGCAAGGGCGTGTCGTTCATCGAGGACCGCGTGGAGTGGCACCACAAGGTGCCGGACGCCGTACAGGTCCACGCCGCGCTGGAGGAGCTCAGCCGATGACTGCCGAACTCATGCCCGAGACAGCTCAGACCTACGACTGCCGGCAGGCGTTCGCGGACGAACTCATAGCCCTGGCCTCCGAGGACGAGCGGATCGTCGCCGTCTGCAACGACTCCGTCGGGTCGAGCAACCTCGTACGTTTCCGGGAGCTCTACCCGGACCGGCTCATCAACGTCGGGATCGCCGAGCAGGACCTCGTCGGCGTCGGCGCGGGACTGGCGATCGGCGGGTTCATCCCGTTCGTCAGCGCGGCGGGGCCGTTCCTCACCGGCCGGGCCACCGAACAGATCAAGACGGACGCCGCATACAACGGCCTGCCGTTGGTGCTCTGCGGTCAGAGCCCCGGCATGGCCTACGGGGAACTGGGGCCGACCCACCACTCGATCGAGGACCTGTCGTGGATGCGGGCCATCGCCGACCTGACCGTCGCCGTGCCGGCGGACCCGGCCCAGACCCGCGCCGCCGTGCGCTGGGCCGCCGCGCAGGACGGTCCGACCTATCTGCGCGTCCCGCGGTTCAAGGTCCCCTCGGTCACGCCGGAGGGCGCACCGTTCGCACCCGGGCGCAGTGTCGAACTCACCGACGGGAACGACATCACCGTCATGGCCGTGGGGACGATGGTCTCCCGAGCCGTCGTGGCGGCCGGGAAACTGCGGGCCGAGGGCATCGGCGTACGCGTGCTGAACATGACCTTCGTGGAGCCGCTCGACCTGGAAGCGGTACTGCGGGCGGCCCGGGAGACCCGGGGCATCGTCACGGCCGAGGAGGCGACGACCACGGGCGGGCTCGGCGCGGCGGTGGCCAGTGTCGTGGCGCAGAACCGTCCCGTGCCCATGCGGATCCTGGGCGTGCACCGGCAGTTCGCGCCGACCGGGAGCGCCGCCTTCCTGCTGGAGCACTTCGGGCTGACCGCCGACGGCATCGCCGCCGCCGCTCGCGAGCTGATGGCCCAGAACCCGGACGGAGCGCATGACCATGGCTGATTCGACGGGTGCCGCCGAAGGCGTCGGCACCACGGCCGGGACGGACGGTCCGCTCGTGCTGGCCCTGGACCAGGGCACCAGCGCGACCAAGGCGATCCTGGTCGACGTACGAGGAGACATCGTCGCGCGCGGATCCGTGCCCGTGTCCCTGGCCACCCCGGCACCCGGCTGGGTGGAACAGTCGGCCGAGGACATCTGGCGGAGCTGCCGCCGAGCGGTCGAGCAGTGCCTGGACGGCCAGGACGCCACACGTGTCGCCGCCGTCGGCCTCAGCACGCAGCGCGAGTCGCTGCTGCTGTGGGAGCGTGCCACCGGAACTCCACTGAGTCCCCTGGTGAGTTGGCTCGACAAGCGCACCGTGGGGGACGCGTCCCTGTTGCGGGCCCTGGACTCCGCCGAGCTGGTCCGCGACGTCAGCGGCCTGCCGCTCGACCCCATGTTCTCGGCCCCCAAGGCCGCATGGCTCCTGGACCACCACGACCCCGAGCGCCGTCGCAGCCGCGCCGGCGAACTCTGCCTCGGCACGGTCGACTCCTGGCTGCTGTACAAGCTGGGCGGTGAACACCTCATCGAGGTGGGCAACGCGGCCCGCACCCAACTGTTCGACGTGCACCGCCTCACCTGGGACGAACGGCTCATGCGGCTGTTCGACGTGCCGCCCGGCGTCCTTCCCCGCGTGGTGTCCTCGCAGGGCCCCTTCCCCCAGGCACGCGGCCTCGCGCCCCTGCCGGACGGCGTCCCCGTCACCGCGGTGCTCGGCGACTCGCACGCGGCCCTGTTCGCCCACGCCGGATGGCAGCGCGGGACGGTCAAGGCGACCTACGGAACCGGATCGTCGGTCATGGCGGTCACCTCTTCCTCGACCCGTCCTTCCCCCGGAATGTGCCTGACCGTCGCCTGGGACGTCGACGGGCCGGCCTGGGCCGTGGAGGGCAACATCCGGTCCACCGGAGCCACCCTCACCTGGCTGGCCAAGTTGCTCGGCACCGACCCCTCCACGTTGGCCTCCCTGGCCGCGGACAGCAGCGAAGGCGTCGTCATCGTCCCGGCGTTCGGGGGACTCGGTGCGCCCTGGTGGGACGAGGAGGCCGTCGGCCTGATCAGTGGCGTCACGTTCGGCACGGAGACACCGCAGCTCGCGCGGGCCGCGCTGGAGTCGATCGCGTTCCAGGTGGAGGATGTCGTGGCCGCGGTGGAGCGGGACATCGGCCCCGTGGTCCGACTGCTCGCGGACGGCGGCCCCACCGGCAACCCGCTGCTGATGCAGTTGCAGGCGGACACCAGCGGACGCGTCGTCGAACGGGCCCGGGCCCGCGATCTGTCGGCGCTGGGTGCCGCCCATCTCGCGGGGCTCGGCGGCGGTGTGTGGAGCCGGGCGGACCTGGAGCGGCTGCACCGCCCACGGGATGCGTACACACCGGACGAGGATCCCGACAGCAGGGCGGCCCGGCGAGCGCACTGGTACGCGGCGGTACGGCGCTCCCGCCTGCGGACCTCGGACGACGAGGGCATATCCCAGGCCGCGGCCGCTTCGGAACCCGCCTCCGTCCCCGGGGCCGGGACGTTGCCCGCGCCGCCGCGGGAGCGTCCTCTCGCCGCCGCAGGCTCGACGTGGGGCGACCCCGCATCCGGGCCGCGGCCGCACCCCTCGGTCATCGGGGACGGATCATGACCGGGACCGGCCGGTTCGAAGGAAGCCGCTTCCAAGGACGCCGGTTCAAGGGGAAGAGCGTCGTCGTCACCGGAGCCGCAGGCGGCATCGGCCTCGGCGTCGCGACGCGGTTCGCCGCGGAGGGCGCCGACGTGCTGATGCTCGACGCGTCGCCGGCCGTCGAGGAGGCGGCCCAGCGGCTGGCCGAGCTTGTGGCCGAGAAGGCTGCGGACCAGAGCGCCGCCGCCCAGAGCGCCGCCGACCGTGTGCTCGGTGTCCGCGCGGACGTGACATCCGCCGACGACGTCGCCCGCGCCTTCGCGCTGGCCGACGAGACATGGGGCGGCCTCGACGTTCTGGTGAACAACGCCGGCGTCATCACGATCAGCCGACTGGAGGACCTGACTCTCTCCGACTGGCAGAAGGTGCTGGCCGTCAACACCACCGGTACGTTCCTGTGCGCACAGGCGGCAGCCGGCATCATGCGCCGGCACGGACGCGGAGGGCGCATCCTCAACGCCGCCTCGGGACAGGCCCGCCAGGGGTTCGTCTACACACCGCACTACGCGGCGAGCAAGTTCGGGGTCGTGGGACTCACCCAGAGCCTCGCGAAGGAGCTCGCGAAGGACCGGATCACGGTGAACGCCTACTGCCCCGGCATCGTCGGCAGCGACATGTGGGACTACAACGACCGCGAATGGGGCCGACTGCTCGGCGACTACAAGCCGGGTGAGCTCATGGCCGAATGGGTCGCCGGCATCCCACTGGGGCGCGCCGGCACCCACGACGACATCGCCAACCTGCTGCTCTTTCTCGCCTCCGAGGAGGCGGAGTACATCACCGGTCAGGCGATCAATGTCGACGGCGGGATGTTCATGAACTAGCGCGCCGCCCGGCGCGGCGGCGTCGATGCGACGGCGTCGGGTGCGACGACCTCGCCGGTAGACCGGACGCGCGGCCCAGGACATCCTCAAGAGTCGTATATACGTGGAATGTCGATATTCGGAGGTTTCGATGAGCACAACCAGCGATGCGGCCAGGGCCGTTGACAAACCACCGGGCGAACGGCGCCTGCGGGCACACACCTGGGCGACCGGACTGCTGACGGGATCACGCGGCCCCGCCGTCGGCCTGCTGGCCATGTGTCTCGTCTTCTACATAGCGACGCCGTACTTCCTCACCCAGAGCAACCTGCTCAACATCGTCGACCAGACGGCGATCCTGGGCCTGCTGGCCCTCGGTATGACCGCGGTGATCGTCATGGGCGGCATCGACCTGTCGGTCGGCGCGGTCCTCGCCCTTGCGACCATGGTGCTCGGCTGGCTCTCCCACGACCAGGGATGGCCCCTGTGGATCAGCGCCGTCGCCGCGATCGGGGTCGCCGGAGCGTGCGGTCTGGCCAACGGGCTGGGCATCACCTTCACCAAGCTCCCGCCGTTCATCGCGACCCTGGCGATGATGTCGGTCGCCCGCGGCCTGGCCAACGTGATCACCGACGGACAGCAGATCGTCGGCTTCCCCGACTGGTTCGACAACCTCTCCACCACCCGCTACCTCGGCATCTTCACCTTCACCACCTTCGTACTCGTGGTGTTGTACGCGGCCGGGTGGGCGTACATGCGTTACCGGGCCGGCGGTCGCGAGCTGTACGCGATCGGGGGCAGCTCCGAGGTCGCGCGGCTCGCCGGTATCAGCGTGCGGAAGCGGACGGTGCTCGTGTACACCGTGACCGGTCTGCTCGCCGGTGTGGCCGGGGTCTTCCTGGCCATGCGCCTGGACTCCTCGCAGCCGAGCGCCGGTACGGGCTACGAACTCGACACGATCGCCGCCGTGGTGATCGGCGGCGCGAGCCTCAGCGGCGGCGTCGGCTCCATCACCGGAACGCTGTTCGGCGTCCTGATCATCGGCGTGCTGCGCAACGGCCTGAACCTGCTGGGTGTTTCCCCGTTCGTCCAGCAGATCGTCATCGGCGTGGTGATCGCGCTGGCCGTGATGCTCGACGTACTGCGGCGACGCGAGACGCGCTGACCACCGTACGACCCACTCCCTTCGCTCTCCCCGGCCTCACCCATCGCTCACCCCTGCACCACCCTCCGCTCTGCTCGAAGGAGCCGTTCTCATGAAGACCCAACCTGCGATAGCGGTCAGCATCGTGGCCACCCTGGCGCTGAGCGCCACCGCCTGTGGACGAGGCGGGGACGCCGGAGCGGCCACGGCCGACGGCAAGCCGGTGACGATCGGCCTGTCCGTGGCCAATCTCCAGGCCGACTTCTTCAACCAGATCAAGCAGTCCGTCGAAGCCGAGGCCAAGAAGAAGGGCATCAAGGTCATCGTCTCCGATGCCCGAGGCGACGCGGCCACCCAGGTCAACCAGATCCAGGACTTCATCAGCCGTCAGGTCAGCGCGATCGTCTACATCCCGGCCGGCGCCACGGCGGCCGGTGTCCCGGTGAAGGCCGCGAACCGCGCGAAGATCCCCGTCGTCACGGTCGACCGCAACCCACCGGACGTGCCGGGCAAGTCCTTCATCGCCACCGACAGCGTCGCCGCCGCCAAGACGCTCGGCGACTGGGTGATCAAGCAGAAGGGCGGAAAGGGGCAACTGGCCATCCTTCAGGGCCAGATCGGTACCACCCCGCAGGTGGACCGGCAGAAGGGGTTCGAGCAGGCGCTCGCCGCCGCACCCGGCGTCAAGGTGGTCTCCCAGCAGACCGCCGACTGGGCGCAGGACAAGGCGTACTCGGTCGCCCAGGACATGCTCCAGGCCCACCCCGGCATCGACATCATGTGGGGCCAGGCCGACGCGATGGCGCTGGGTGCGGCACAGGCCGCCAAGGGCGCCGGGAAGAAGCCCCTGATCGTCGGCTTCGACGGTGACTACGCGGGCATCAAGGCGGTCGCCAAGGGCACCGTCGACGCCACCATGGTCCAGCAGACGCAGAAGATGGGCCGGATGTCCGTGGACACCGCACTGGACATCCTGAACGGCGAGAAGGTCCCGGCCCAGCAGCTCCAGCCCGCCTTCCTCCTCACCAAGGACGACCAGGCGAAGGCCGCCGAGTACATCAAGAGCCACCCCTGAGCGCGGGAGGAACGTCACCATGACGGACGTCAGCCGCCTCCCGGGGGACGAGGCCCACCAGGGCCTCGTCGTCCGGGGAGTGTCCAAGCGCTTCGGCGTGACCCAGGCCCTCGACCGGATCGACCTCGACGTACGCCCCGGAGAAGTGGTGGCGCTGCTCGGCGAGAACGGCGCGGGAAAGTCCACCCTGTCCAACATCGTCGCCGGTACGTTCCCCTCCGACACCGGCCACATGGCCTGGCAGGGACGGCCCTACGAGCCGAGGTCGCCGGGGGACGCCATCAACCACGGGATCGGGCTCATCCACCAGGAGATGCGTCTGCTTCCGGACCTCTCGGTCGCCGAGAACGTCTTCCTCGGCCGACTGCCGGTACGCGGCGGACGCGTCGACCGTGCCGAGATGAACCGGCGGGCGGAACAACAACTGCGGCGGCTCGGCCTCGACATCTCCCCGACCGTGCCGGTCCGTACGCTGCGGGTCGCCGCCCAGCAGCAGGTCGAGATCGCCAAGGCCCTGACGCTCGACGCGCGGCTGCTGATCCTCGACGAACCCACGGCCGCACTCGGCGGCGACGAGACCGACCACCTCTTCGAGCGGATCGACGCGCTCCGCAACGAGGGCGTGTCGTTCGTCTACGTCAGCCACCGACTGGAAGAGATCGCCCGGATCTGCGACCGCATCGTGGTGATGCGGGACGGACAGTGCGTCGCCACCCATCAGACCGCGCAGGTGCCGGTGCCGCAGCTCGTCGAGGAGATGGTGGGGCGCAGCATCGAGCGCATCTTCCCCGACACCGGAGCCCCCGGGCCCAGCGAGGTCCTACGGGTGGAGGGGCTCACCAACCCCTCCTTCCACGACGTGTCCTTCAGCGTGCACGAGGGCGAGGTGTTCGGTATCGCGGGCATCGTCGGCGCCGGCCGTACCGAACTGGTGCGGGCCATCGCGGGCGTCGACCCGGTGACCGCCGGAACGGTGGCCGTCGGCGGCCGGGTGCTGCGGCTGCGCGGACCGCGGGACGCCATCGAGGCGGGAGTGGCCCTCGTACCCGAGGACCGCAAGGGCCAGGGCGCCGTGCTCGACATGTCGATCGGCGACAACGTGGCGCTGCCCAACCTCGACCGGGTCGCCCGCAGGGGCTGGCTGACTCCCCAGCGCGTCAGCGAGGTCGCCACCGACGCCATCAAGCTCATGACGGTGAAGGGGCGGGCGGGCCAGCCGGTGCGGACGCTGTCCGGCGGGAACCAGCAGAAGGTCGTCATCGCCAAGTGGCTGGAACGCAAACCGAAGGTCGTCATCCTCGACGAGCCGACCCGCGGCATCGACGTGGGCGCCCGCGCCGCGATCTACGAGGTGATAGCCGAGCTGGCCCGGTCCGGTATGGCGGTCGTCGTGGTCAGCTCCGATCTCGACGAGGTCCTCGGACTGTCCCACCGTGTGCTCGTCCTCAGCCGGGGACGCCAGCAGGGCGTTCTGCCCTCGGAGGAGGCGACGGACGTCGCCGTGATGCGTCTCGCCACGGCATGATGCAACGGGTGCCGTCGCCTGGCCCGTGGCGGCCCCGAAGCATCACAGGCCTGCTGAAAGGACACGATGGACCCCCGCAGCCGCACCGGTCAGCCGGTGAACCGCCGTACCACGCGCATGGCGACCACCGACGAGCAACTACGCCTGATGACGCGGGTCGCACGCCTCTACCACGAGCAGGGCATGCGGCAGCCGCAGATCGTCGAGGAGCTGCACATCTCCCAGGCGCGCGTCTCCCGGCTGCTCGCCCAGGCCACAAAGCTGGGGATCGTCCGGACCATCGTGGTGCCGCCGGAGGGCGTCTTCGCCGACCTGGAAGATCTGATCGCGACCCGTTACGGGCTGCGTGACGTCGTGGTCGTCGATGTCGAGGGAGAAGGGGACGAGGTCATCCCGGCCCTCGGTGCGGCGACCGCCGTCTACCTGGAGACCACGCTCATGGAGGGCGACCGGCTCGGCATCTCCTCCTGGAGCGCCACTCTTCTGGCGGCCGTCGAGGCCATGAGGTCCCGCCCCGGCAAACGGTCCCTGGAAGAGGTAGTCCAGCTGATGGGCGGCGTGGGCGACCCTCAGGTCCAGGTGCAGGCGACCCGTCTGATGGGACGGCTCGCCGAGACGACCGGCGCCGAACCGGTCTTCATGTCGGCGCCCGGAGTCGTCGCGAGCCCGGCGATCCGGGACGCCATCCTCGGCGACCCGAAGGTCAGCAGCGTGGCCGACGTGTGGAAGCACCTCACCATCGCCGTCGTCGGCATCGGCAGCCTCGAACCCTCGCCGCTGCTGCGCCGCAGCGGCAACATCTTCTCGCTGGAGGACCAGGACAGGCTCCGCGGCCTCGGCGCCGTGGGCGACATCTGCCTGCACTTCTTCGACGAGAACGGCACCCTGCTCGACACCGAGCTCAACGATCGCGTCATCGGCATCGACCCCGACACCTACCGCGCCGTCCCGCGGCGCGTCGCGGTGGCCGGGGGAGACCGCAAGTACGCCGCCATACGCGCGGCCGTGCTCGGCGGATGGGTCGATGTGCTGATCACCGACCTGGGTGTGGCCAGACGCCTCGCCGACCGGCCGGAGGCACAGCTTCCGTAGCGGCCGAAGGCGTGCGCCCGGCGGCAGCCCGTGGAACGTCCGCACACCGAGGACGGCCGAGGACCGGCTGTCCGACCACCCCGTGGAGGAAGAACTCATGGCCGCACCGTCTTTTCGTATCGACGACCGCGTCGCCCTCGTCACGGGAGCCGGCAGCGGCATCGGCCGCCGGCTGGCGATCGGCCTGGCCGAGATGGGCGCGGACGTCGGGTGCGTCGACCTGCCCGGGAGTGACCTGGCCGGCACCGTGAAGGCCGTCGAGGAGACCGGACGGCGAGCGGTCGCCGCGCCCGCCGACGTCACCCGGCCCGACGAGCTGGCCGAGATCGTGGCCCTGGTGCAAAGGGACCTCGGACCGTTGCGGCTGGCCGTCAACGCCGCGGGCATCGCCAACGCCACCCCTGCCGAGGACATGCCCCTCGAACAGTGGAACAAGGTCATCGACGTGAACCTCACGGGCGTGTTCCTGTCCTGCCAGGCCGAGGGGCGCGCCATGCTCGCCGGCGGTGGCGGTTCCATCGTCAACATCGCGTCGATGTCGGGCACCATCGCCAACCGAGGACTGACGCAGGCGCACTACAACGCGTCCAAGGCGGGCGTGATGCACCTGTCGAAGAGCCTGGCCACGGAGTGGTGCGGCCGCGGCATCCGGGTCAACAGCGTCAGCCCCGGCTACACCGCGACGCCCATGAACCAGCGAGCCGAAGTCGCGGAACGCGTCAAGCAGTTCGAGTCCGACACCCCGCTCGGACGGATGGCGACGGTCGACGAGATGGTCGGTCCCGTCGTCTTCTTGCTGAGCGACGCCGCGAGCTTCGTCACCGGCACGGATCTGATCGTCGACGGTGGCGTGACGTGCTGGTAGGGGACGACTCGTAGCGTTCCCGGCGACGACGGCTGTTCACCGGCTGCTACGGCGACTTGGACCAGGAGTTCACCGACCCCCGCGATCCGAACAAAAGGTCGGGCAAGCCGCTCAGAACCGTGCCCCGACGTCCGCGCCGTTGCCGGGGCGCAGGAACGTGGCGGACGGGATGGCGCCGTCGGCCGCCCGGGGTCCCGTGATCGTGCTCGCGTTGGTGCTGACGAACGACCAACTGCCGCCGAGATTCCAGGAGTTGCCGCTTCCGGTAGACGTCGAGCCCAGCGAGACGTTGGTGCCGTTGGCCACCGCGAGGTTCTTTGTCAGCGTGCTGGAGGAACGGTTGAAGGCGAAGCCGGTCTTCGGGTTGTCCCACGCGGTGCAGCGTTCGATCTTCATCTTGCCCGGGTTGTTGTTGTCGACGAAGCCGCCGGCGGAGTTGTCCCACGCCATGCTGTTGCGGACGGTGTGGTTGGCGGCCACGCCGTTGCCGCCCATCTTGAAGCCGTTGCCGTCGCCCTGATAGTCGGGCAGGTTCCACCGATTGAACCCGTTGCCCCAGGCGAGCGCGTTCTCGACGAGGATCGGTGAGTTGTCGAACTCCCAGAAGTCCAGGCCGTCGTCGGAGTTGTTCCACAGCCGGGCGCCGCGCACCACGTTGCCGCTGCCGGAGCCTTCCTTGATGGCCAGCCCGTCGGCGCTCTCGCCGTTGTTCCGCGGATCACGGTTGCCGTAACTGTCCAGGTTCAGGATCTGGTTGTTGCTCGAAGAGCCCTGGAGGTGGAACCCGGACTCGTAGTTGTCCCGGGTGACGAGCCGGTCGAACGTGTTGTTGCTGGTGTCCAGGCCGAACACGCCGTAGGGACCGTGGACGATCTCGAGGCCGACCAGCCGCCAGTACTCGCCCTCGATGTGGACCGCGCCGCGCTGGGGGCGGGGGATGGACGAGTCCACCGCGCCCGGTGTGTACGGCATGTTCTCACCGTCGATGACCACACGCTCGCCGTTGTAGCCGCGCAGGGTGAGAGGTTGGCTCGAGGTGCCGCTTTTGAGCAACTGAATGTTCGTGCTCGGCGCGTACGTTCCGTCCCGGATCTGGATAGTGGTCCCCGCCTGCGCCAGATCCACGGCGCGCTGGATCGTCTTCAACGGGGCGGCGAGCGTCCCCGGGTTGCTGTCGCTGCCGTTCGACGCCACGTACAGGTCGGTCGCGGCATGCGCACCGCCGGCGGAGGCCAGGGTGAGCAGGCCGGCCAGCAGGCCGGAGAGGGCGGCGGGCACGGTGATGTGTTTCAGGCGCAAGATTCGTCTCCAGGATGCGGCCTTGCACGGATGACGGGAAGCGCTTTCCAGGGTGCGAAGCTAGGGTCATGCCCTAGACACGTCAATAGACGCGTACGTGATTCTTGTTTGCGTGCATGAATTTGTCCGAGGTTGTTGCGACGCCCCGGCCGCAGGGGATGCGAGGGCTGAGCATCGGCGGCGAGGGTCGAGCCGATCGTTGGTCGCCGGGCGATCGCGGTACGGCCTGGCAGGCGCGGGCGCATCGTAGGCCCTTGCTCTGTGGCCGCCACTTGCCGTGGACCTCCGCCGCCAAGCGCCCCTCCAGGCGGCGCCTCGCAGACTTGAGACGTGCTGCGTGTGGTGCCGCGACACCGCCACTGGTTCACCTACATGAACGAATTGCAGGCAACGCTATTGACGCGGCCACGGCAAGTCCCTACGGTCCGAGAAAGCGCTTTCCCCGTCTGTGTCAGCCGTATCAACCCCCTCAGCACGCGGAGTCGCAGCAGGGGATCAGCACGAGAACCAGCTCATGCACTGCTGTTCTGTCGCCGGACCCAGGGCCCAGGGCCAACTGCCCCACCCCGCCCCGACGACACGGACCACAGCCCTCGCACACCCCCACAACCGAGGAATCTGGAGACAGGCGATGCAATCGAGAGCCGCAATAGCATCGGTCAGCCTGCTGGCCGGCGCCGCCCTCCTCACACTGTCCGTCAACACGGCACAGGCCGTTTCCGCTCGTGGCGACCACAGCGACACCGTGCCCACAGCGGGCGCCGGTCTGAGGGCGGCGAGCACCGTCCTCTACGTCGCGCCGAGCGGCAAGGACAGCGCGGCCGGAACACAGGCCGACCCGACGACGCTCACCTCGGCGATCAGCCGCATCGCCTCCGGCGGCACGATCTACCTGCGCGGCGGCACCTACAAGTACTCCTCGACGGTCACCATCCCGGTCGGCAGCAACGGCACCTCCGGCGCCCTCACCACCCTCTCCGCCTACTCGGGCGAGAAGCCGGTGCTGGACTTCTCGGCGCAGAGCGAGAGTTCGTCCAACCGGGGCATCCAGCTGAACGCCAACTACTGGCGCCTGTACGGCCTGACCGTCCAGCACGCGGGCGACAACGGCATCGCCGTCGGGGGCAGCAACAACGTCATCGAGCGTGTGGTGACGGCGTACAACCGCGACACGGGCCTGCAGCTCGGCCGGATCGCCTCCAGCACCCCCAAGGCCCAGTGGCCGGCGAACAACCTGATCGTCAGCTCGGAGTCGCACGACAACTCCGACTCCGACGGAGAGGACGCCGACGGCTTCGCAGCGAAGCTCACCACCGGCACGGGCAACGTCTTCCGCTACGACGTCTCCCACCACAACATCGACGACGGCTGGGACCTCTACACCAAGACCGACACCGGCGCCATCGGCCCCGTGACCATCGAGAACTCCCTCTCCTACAACAACGGCACGCTGAGCAACGGCACCCAGAACAAGAACGGCGACCGCAACGGCTACAAGCTCGGCGGCGAGGACATCAAGGTCAACCACGTCGTCCGCAACAGCATCGCCTACCGCAACGGCAAGCACGGGTTCACCTACAACAGCAACCCGGGCACGCTGACGATGTCGAACAACGTCAGCATCGACAACGGCACCCGCAACTTCTCGTTCGACGAGGGCACCTCGGTGTTCAAGAACGACACCTCGTGCCGATTCAGCAGCGGCGGATCGAACGACAAGGTCGTCGGTAACGCCGACACCTCGAACCAGTTCTGGTCCGGCTCGAACGGGTCCCGGTGCTCCTCGTACTCCGGCGCCCTGAAGTGGTCCTTCGCCTCGAACGGAAGCCTGGTCGTGACCTTCGGTGGCTAGGTGGTGAAGCCGTGAGCGACCCTGTCGCCCGGATGCGGTGAGGACCGGGGCCTGTCCGGTTCGGATGGGCCCCGGTCGGCGGCGGGGCACGTGCCGACGGTCGGGAGGACCGTCGAGGGCGTGCCACCGGCAGAAGCCCAGGTCTTGAAGGACTCGAAGTCTCCCGACCGCGTCGGGCACCGGCAAGACACGACAACTGGTTCTCTCCACGCCGCACATGGCCACCTGCTCGCGCTGCCCATCCGCACGCCACCTTGCGTGGAAGGGCGCCGAACAACCGTCGCCGATCCCCGACCCCCTGCTTCCCCAGGGGGTCGGCGAAAGCACCCCCCGGCACTCGAAGACGAACGAGGAGACGAGGATGACGAACGAGAAGACAAGGATGCGGAGGCCGGTCGCACTGCGACTCCGTGCGGCGCTGGCCACGATGGCTCTCGCGTCCGCGGCGGGCGCGGTTCTGTCGATACCCGAGGCGTCGGCGGCGACCAGCGGCGCCACCGGCTACGCGACCCAGAACGGCGGCACGACCGGAGGCGCGGGCGGGCAGACGGTCCGGGCCACCACGGGAACCGCGATCCACGCGGCCCTGTGCGGCAGGGCCAGCAGCAGCACCCCGATCACCATCGAGGTCCAGGGGACCATCAACCACGGCAACACCAAGAAGGTGTCGGGCAAGAGCTGCAGCACAGCCGACGGCGTGATCGAGCTCAAGAAGGTCAGCAACGTCACGATCATCGGGGTCGGCAGCGGTGCCGTCTTCGACCAGGTGGGCATTCACGTCCGCGAGGCCGGCAACATCATCATCCAGAACGTCACCGTCCGGAACGTCAAGAAGTCCGGCTCCCCCACGTCCAACGGCGGAGACGCCATCGGCATGGAGCGTGACGTCCACAACGTCTGGGTCGACCACACCACACTCGAGGCGTCGGGCGGGGAGTCGGAGGGCTACGACAGCCTCTTCGACCTGAAGGACAACTCCCAGTACGTGACCTTGTCCTACAGCACCCTGCGCAACTCCGGCCGCGGAGGACTCGTGGGGCACAGTGACAGCGACCTCTCGAGCAGCTTCGTCACGTACCACCACAACCTGTACGAGAACCTCGACTCCCGTGCGCCCCTGCTGCGTGGCGGCACGGCCCACATCTACAACAACTCCTACGTACACCTGAACGAGTCCGGCATCAACTCCCGGGCCGGAGCCCACGCCAAGGTGGACAACAACTACTTCAAGGACAGCAAGGACGTCCTGGGCACCTTCTACACCGACAAGGCCGGTTACTGGCAGGTCAGCGGCAACGTCTTCGACAACGTGACCTGGTCCGCCCCCGGCAGCGAGAACCGCCCCGCCGGCCCCGACCCGAAGTCCAACACCACGGTCAGCATCCCCTACTCCTTCAGCCTCGACGCGGCCAGTTGCGTGCCGAGCATCGTGAGCCGGACGGCGGGCGCCAACAAGGGTATGCGGGTGTCGGACGGCAGCTGCTCGCCGTAGACATGCGGCGGGCGGTGCCCGTGGCTCGGCCGCAGGGCGTGGATGGACCGGGGCCACGGGGGTCCTGGATCAGAAGCCGTAGATCATCTTGTAGGCGGCCTCGGGGAGGAACTGCCCGGCCGAGGAGCCGGATCCGACACCGCAGTTGCCGTCGGACTCGCCCGGGGTCTTGATCCACAAAAGCATCTCGGCGCCTCCGCCCAGCCGGGTGGGGGTGCCGATGCGGCGGCCTGAGGGATTGCACCACTGGCCGTTGGAGCCGTTGCCGTTGCGGCTGGTGTCCACGACGAACGGCTTGGTGTAGCCGTAACGGGACGCCAGTTGGCTGTTCACGGCGTTGCCGTAGGAGGTGTTCTCCGCCGTGGTGAAGTAGTTGGAGATGTTGAGTGAGAAGCCGTGGGCCTGTCGGAGGCCGGCCTCATGGAGACGCTGGGCCATGGTCGCCGGGCTTTCCCAGCCCGGGTTGCCGGCATCGAGGTAGACCCAGGTGTTGGGGGCCTGGCGGCCGAACTGGGCGAGGGCCCCGGTGAGCATGCCCTGGCGTTCGCTGATCTGAGCCTGCGTCATGCAGCCGTAGTCCCCGAGGGAGTCCGGCTCCAGGAGTACGACGGCCGGTCGGTTGGCGATCCCGCCGGCGAACTGGGAGATCCAGGTCGCGTAAGCGGAGGGCGAGGCGGCTCCGCCGGCGGAGTGTCCGCCGCAGTAGTCGCGGTTGTAGATGTTGTAGGCGACGAGGACGGGCAGTTTGTCCACGGAGTCCGCCGCCCCGGCGTACCCGCCAGTGGCGGTGCCGATGGTGCCGCTCCAGGAGCCGAACCAGCGGGCCATCGGAGTGTTGGCGATGGAGGCGTTGATCGCGGGCGCCCGGCCGTCGCCGGGGTTGGCGGTGGCCCACCTCTTCGCGCTGGAGTCGGGGTCCGCGTAGAACCCGTTGGTCATGGTGGTCGGGTCGGCGGCGTGGGCGGACGGTGCGACGGCGAGCGCCAGCGGCAGAGCGAAGAGCGCTGCCGCGAAGGTGCGGAGTCTGCGGCGCATGACGGTACCTCGGTTTCCTGGCAGGGATGCGTCGCACGCTCTCGTCCCGAGCGCGCGACGCGCTGAGGTGGTGCGGTGGAATGACGTCCCCCGTACGGGCGGCTCCGTCGCGGGGGCGTTGTGCTTCTCGAAGGCCTGACAGTGCGAGTGGGAGCGCTCCCAAAGGAAGCGGTTTCAACACCGTGGAACGCGTTCGGGTGTGGCCCGTACCGTGTGGTGGGCTGCTCGAGCCGACCGGCGTCGTTGCCGATCGTTCGACCCGCCGACCTGCCTGGACGGGCCCCCGGCTCGTGCCGGGGGCCCGGAGACGGTCAGCAGGTCGAGTTGGTCTGGGTGAGGAGGCCGAGCCGCCACGGCAGGTTGTTGTAGTCACCGCCGGCGTTGGGGTCCTTGCCCTGGTACAGGTACTGCAGCTTGCAGGCCGGGATCGTGAGCGTCTGGTCGTAGCCCGCGCGGATCATCTCGCCGTGACTGATGTCCCGGGTCCAGGTTCCGGCGGGCAACGTCACGTTGCTCGACTTGGCGAACGGGTTGCCCTCGGACGCGGCCAGAGGTGACCACGAGCCGGCGAGGCTGCTCGCGGTCCAGGAGCGGAAGTAGCGCCGGCCGTCCGATCCGATGGCCTCGACGAGGAGCAGGTACTGGTTGCTGCCCTGCACCTTGTACACGTTGCTCGCTTCGAACATGGCGAACTTGGAGTCCTGGGCCGCGATGACGGTGTTGGTGAAGCCGTTCGGGAACTGCCCGACGGTCGTCTGGGAGCGGTACAGATGCCCGTTGTCGTCGGAGGAGAACAGGTAGCAGTTGGCGCTGTCGCAGATCACCCACATGTCGACCCAGTAGCCGTTGCCGATGTTCTGCCGAATGATGTCCGGCATCGACGAGTAGAAGTTGCGCGGTGCGCTCCACCCGTTGGGGTTGCTGATGTCGGGGTTGGTGGAGTACGAGGCGTTGCCGGTCTGGTAGACGAGATACCACAGGCGCTGCTGTGTGTTGTAGAAGACCTGGGGCGCGGCCCGGTACCCCGCGCCGATGGCGGTGCGGTCGAGGTAGTGGTGTGTGGCCGAACCCGCCTGCGACCAGTCACTGAAGCTCAGGTACACCAGGTTGTACCCGGCGGAGCTCGCGGTGCTCGCGAACACGTGGTACTTGCCGTTGTAGTAGACGACCGACGGGTCCTTGATCCCGGCGATCCTGTGGGTCGCGTCCGGCTTGGGCGCGATCAGCGCGCCGCTCGAACTCCAGCGGAAGGAGGAGGGAAGCGCGGCGGCGGACCGGGCCGAGCGGGCGTCCGTCCGCTGCGCCGCGACACTGCCGCCCAACGCGGTGAGCGTCGACTGATAGGCCGCCTTCTTGTTGCCGTTGCGGTCGAACAGCAACGGGTTCTCCCCGCTGCGCCAGGAGTCGCTGTCGCGGATGCCCCAGACGGTGATGCCGGTACAGCGCCCCACGTTCATGCAGGCCCTGACCGTGTTCGCGTACGCGTTCGGCGGCGCCTGAGCGATGTCCAGCTCGGTGATCTGGACGTCCACGCCGAGAGCGGCGAAGTTCGACAGCGTCGTCTGGAAGCTCGACGGCGGGCCGCCGGCACCGAAGTGGGACTGGAAGCCGACGCAGTCGATGGGCACGCCCCGCGACTTGAAGTCGCGCACCAGGCGGTAGACACCCTGGGTCTTGGCGTCGCTCCAGTTCTCGATGTTGTAGTCGTTGTAGCAGAGCTTGGCCGCCGGGTCGGCCGACCGTGCGGTGCGGAAGGCCTGCTCGAGGAAGCCGGCGCCCAGGACGTCCCGGAAGACCGAGCTGCGCAGCTGGCCGCTGCCGCCGTCCTCGAAGGCCTCGTTGACCACGTCCCAGGAGTGGATCCGGCCCTTGTAGTGGTTCATCACCGTGGTGATGTGGTTGTTCATCACGCCGCGCAGCGTGTTCGCGTCCCTGATGGAGCTGACCCAGCCGGGCAGCTGGTTGTGCCACACCAGGGTGTGGCCCCGTACGCGCTGACTGTGGGACGTCGCGCCGTTCACGATCTGGTCGGCGGCACCGAAGGTGAACTGTCCGCGGTTGCGCTCGGTCGCGTCCCACTTCATCTCGTTCTCGGGTGTGACCGAGTTGAACTCGCGACCCAGGATGCCGGTGTACGTGCCGTCGCCGAGCCGTCCGGAGGCCACGGCGGTCCCGAAGTACCGTCCGGACTGGGCCGCTTGGGCCCCGAGAGTGGAGGCCCGGACGGCGTCCGGCGCAGCGGGCGCGTCGGGCGCGGCGGCCGCGGCCTCTGGCGTCACCAGGGCGGCCAAGGCCAGCAGGGATAAGACCGACGCTCGGCGTCGGCCGAGCCGTTTCAGCGGGTTCATGGTTCTCCTCGTACGGTTGGCGGGGGGTTGGGTGGTGCGGTCGGTGGGATCGGATCAGGGCGTCGACAGCTCGAACCGCGGGATGCGGACCGCGCCGCCGAGTGCCTGGGTGGCGTGGTTGAAGAGGGCGAATCGGTAGCCCATGAAGAACCGCCAGTCGTTGCCCATGGAGAAGGCGGGCCCGAGGCGGGTGAAGTTGTTGCCGTCGGTGCTGTAGGAGAAGGTTGCGGGGCGTGCCGCGCCGGGACGGATGTCCGCGGCCGCGCGCAGCCTGACGCGGCTGCCGGTCAGGGGCGCGCTCGCCACCTCGGTACCGGTGCCGGTGGTGTTCCAATTGCCGTCCATGGTCAGCCCGTTGACCATCACCACCCGCGTCGCGCCGCCGTCGCGTCTGACACCGATCCAGGCGGAGGAGTCACGCAGCAGCGCGAGTCCGGCCCGGTCGCCGTCCCGCATCGCCGAGAAGTCGAGTTCGACGGTGGCCGTGGAGGAGGGGCCCTGGATGCGGTGGGTGAGGGTGTTGCGGGCCCAGTACAGGTCGTTGGTGACGGTGGCGGTCCGCAGGGTCAGTCCGTTGCTGACCGACCACTTGGTGGTGTCCGGGTTGTGGTTCCACTCCCACCTCGGCTTGAGGCTCGTGCCGTCGAATGTGTCGACGCCGATCATGGAGGTGACCTGGCGGGGTGGAGTGGGGACGGCCGGGCTGGGATACGAGGCGCCCCATGCGCCGTTCACGAGCTGCACGACGGGCCAGCCGTCCGGAGTCCAGGTGACCGGTGCGAGGACAGGCATCCGGCCGCCGGGGTACGCGTCCACGAAGGCCATGTAGTACCAGGCACCGCCCTGCGTCTGCACCAGCCCGCCCTGGTGCGGGACCCCGCCGCCGGCGATCGGCCCGCGCAGGTCGAGGAGGACCTGGCGCATCGTGTAGGGACCGAAGGGGCCGCTCGATGACTTCAGGATGTACTGGCCGTTCGCGGGGCGGGTCAGGAAGATGTAGTACTGCCCGTTGATCTTGTAGAAGCGGGAGCCCTCGAGGGTGCCGACACTCGACGGCGCGGTGAAGACCTGCTGCGTGCGGACCTGGTTGCGCCCGTCGGGCGAGAGCTGGGCCACGCTGATGGTGGTGTTCCCGTACGCCACGTACAGGGTGTCGTCGCTGTCCACGAGCAACCCCGCGTCGTAGTACGGCGTGCTGATCGTCGTGAGTCTGCTCCACGGCCCCTCGGCAGCGGTGGCGGTGTAGATGTACGTCCTGGCGAAGTCGATCTGGCCGAGCCAGTAGAAGGTCCTGTTGCTCGGCCGGTAGGCCAGCGACGACGCCCAGACGCCGCGTACGTAGCCACGGCCACCGTTCAGGTCGTACTTGGCGCCGAAGTCGAGGACGGGCACCGAGTGACCGGCGATCTCCCAGTTCACCAGGTCGTACGAACGCAGGACGGGTGCGCCCGGCGAGTAGTGCATCGTCGAGGCGGAGGCGTAATAGGTGGCGCCGACGCGGATGACATCGATATCCGCGAAGTCCTGCCAGATGACCGGGTTCGTGTACGCCGGGGCGGCCGCGGGGGTCGACTCGCGAGCGGGAGCGGCCGCCGCGGCCCGGGGGGCTCTGGCCAGAGGCAGGAAGGCACCCGTGACGAGGCCTGTGGCGGCGGCCAGCGCACGGCGGCGGCCCAATGATTGATGAGAGCATGACATATCCATGTGTCGTTCTCTCTGTGAGGAAGTGCTTCGTGGCGGGTCGACCTCGTGATGTTCGAGATCGCGAACACTCGGCGACTCATTGAGCATCCTGGATGATAGGAAAACGAGAGCTCCCGTCAATACGTCTCGCATGATTCGTTGTTTCCATCGAAATATTTCGCCATCTGAGGGTTCTCATGGAGCACCGCTGCGGTCTTCCGCTGTCCCGCCGTCAGCCACGAAGAGGGCGTCGGCATACGCGATGTGAGCGTACGAGTGGTGTTGACATGCTCGGAAACTGCTCTAACGTCCGTGACGTCAGCGATCCGAAATCGGACCGAAATTTCGAACCATCATAAATGTCATGTGCATGATGTGAGTCGACCGCAGTGCGGCATTCATCCCCTGTCTGTCGACCTGGCGACGATCGCATCGCCCGCAGAGCCCTTCGCGAGCGCCGTAGGTGTGCAGCCCACGGCGCCAGTCCCGGAAAAAGGAGCCCACGGTGCCCAGACGATCAGGCAGACGACTGCTCCGTCTCTTCGCGGCCGCCGCGCTGACGGTCACCGCGTCCCTCACGGCCTCGGTCCACTCCACCGCTTCGGCCGCGCCCGGCAGCCCGGCACTCACTCCACCGCTCGGCTGGAACAGCTGGAACAGCTTCGGATGCGGGGTCACCGAGGCGCAGGTCCGCCAGGCCGCCGATGCCATGGTGTCCTCGGGCATGCGGGAGGCCGGCTACCGGTACGTGGTGGTCGACGACTGCTGGTTCGACCCACAGCGTGACGCGGCGGGCAACCTGCGGTCCAACCCGACCAAGTTCCCGAGCGGGATGAAGGCCCTGGGGGACTACATCCACAGCAAGGGCCTGAAGTTCGGCATCTACCAGGTGCCGGGCGAACGCACCTGCGCGCAGACCAGCGGTGGCTATCCCGGGTCGACGGGCAGCAGGGGGCACGAGACCCAGGACGCCGCCGCGTTCGCCTCGTGGGGCGTCGACTACCTCAAGTACGACTGGTGTTCCTCCAGCGGTACCCGTGACGAGCAGGTCGCGCGGTTCACGCTCATGCGCGACGCCCTGCGTGCCACCGGGCGGCCGATCGTCTACAGCATCAACCCCAACAGCTTCCACGCCATCACCGGCTCCACGTACAACTGGGGCGAGGTCGCCGACCTGTGGCGGACGACCGAGGACCTGCTCGACATCTGGCAGAACGGCAACACCAACAGCTATCCGATGGGCGTCGGCAACGTCCTGGACGTCACCGCTCCGCTGGCGGCGCAGTCCGGCCCGGGACACTGGAACGACCCCGACATGCTGGTCGTCGGTCGTCCCGGCCTGTCACTGACCGAGTCCCGCTCCCATTTCGCCCTGTGGGCACTGCTGAGTGCCCCGCTCATGGCCGGCAACGACATCCGCACCATGTCCGCCGACGTGAGCGCGATCCTGCGCAACCCGCGTCTGCTGGCGGTGAACCAGGATGCGCTGGGCGCGGGCGGGCGCAGGGTGCGCGACGACGGCAACACCGAGGTGTTCGCCAAACCCCTGTCCGACGGTTCCGTCGCGGTGGGCCTGTTCAACCGGGGAGGCGGCACCGCGACGATCACCACGACAGCGGCACAAGTCGGCCTGTCCGGCGGGTCGTTCACCCTCACCGACCTGTGGACCGGCGGTACGTCCAGCACGTCCGGAGCGATCTCGGCGAGCGTCCCCGCGCACGGGGTGGCCGTGTTCCGGGTAAGCGGTGGCAGCCCGCTCGCCGCCACCACCTCGCGGCTGCGCGGCAACGGCTCCGGCCGCTGCCTGGACGTGGACAACGCCTCCACCGCTGCCGGGGCCACGGCACTGATCTGGGACTGCCACACGGCCGCCAACCAGCTGTGGACCACGTGGGCAGGCGGCGAGATCCGTGTCTTCGGCGACAAGTGCCTGGACGCCTACGACCGCGGCACCACCAACGGCACCCGTGTCGTCACCTGGTCCTGCAACGGCCAGGACAACCAGAAGTGGACCATCGGCTCCGACGGGTCGATCCGCAACGTTCACGCCGGGCTCTGCCTCGACGTGGACCGGGCCGGCACCGCCAACGGGACTCCCTTGGTCCTCTGGTCCTGCAACGGCCAGGCCAACCAGAAGTGGACCCGCGTGTGACGAGCGGTGCGCGCCGTTCGCGACGATCACCCGTCCAATGGCGTCGGGGCGCCAGATGGAGAACCGGCAGCTGTCCGAAGGGAGGGGCGTTCCCTTCAGGGCTGCCGCGCCGGGAACACCGCCCGCACCTCCCACCCCCCGCCGTCCCACGGCCCGGCGTCCAGTTCGCCGCCCAGCGCGGTCACCCGCTCCTTGAGGCCGACCAGGCCGAAGCCGCCGCCGTGGGCGGCCGCCGGGAGTTGGGTGCCGCCGCGGCCGTCGTCCGCCACCGACACCTCCAGCCGGCCGGTGCCGTCCAGTAGGCGGACCTCGATGTGCGTCGCGTCGGCCGCGTGCCGGCGGATGTTGGTCAGTGCCTCCTGGACGACCCGGAAGGCCGCGGCCTGGATCTCGTGGGGAAGATCATGGGGCACGGCGGGGTCGCGGTGCAGGAGGACCCGCTGGCCCGGGGTGGCGAAGCCCTCGATCAGTTCGGTGATTCCCGCGAGGTCGCCGACCGGGCGGTGGCCGGCCGCATCGGGACCGGTGTCCCGCAGCACGCCGACCGTGCGGCGCATCGAGGCGAGGGCCTCGGTCGCGGCGCGCTCGATGCCGACCAGGACGGGGTCCAGGTCCTGTGGCGTGGTGGCCACCATCATGCGGGCCACCTGTGTCTGCACGAGGATGCCGGTGACGTGGTGGGCGACGAAGTCGTGCAGGTCGGCCGCGATGGCCAGGCGTTCGCTGCGGCGGGTCTCGCTCACGGCGACGGTGCGGCGGTAGTCCATCGAGCGCAGATAGGCCGCGAACCCTACGACGAGGCCGACCAGGACCAGGCCGATCATCTCCAGGGCCACCAGCTCGTCACCGCTCTGCGTCACGTCGCCGCGTAGCGGCAGGATGAGCAGCGCGCCCGCGTCGAGGGCGCCGCACACCAGGGCCGAGCGCGGCGGACAGTGCCGTACCGCGATGAAGAGCAGGCTCAGAAGGATCATGATCTCGCCCGGGCCGGGCACGACCTCCTCTCCGGCCAGCAGTGAAGCGGCTGTGAGGAGGGCCGAGGCGAGAGCGGGCACGGCGGTGCGCACCTGCGGTGTCAGCTGCTCGGGCCGCCGCCCGGCGGGCCACAGCACTGCGGCCAGTCCGACGAGCACCACGGCCAGGGTCGGCCAGACCGGGCCTGCCGTCGGCAGGACGCTCGTACCGTCGGAGCCCGCGAAGAGGACGTCGACGACGGACGCGGCGAGCAGGACGCCGACGGCGAGGCCATGGGCGCAGCCCCGGCCGGAGACGGACTTCATGCCGATCACCGTAGGCCAGACCTTCGGCAGCGGGATCGGCCGAACGGTCGAGGGAGCCGGCCGCTGATTCCGGCCGTTCGGCCGAGGCGCGCGCCCGGGCCCGCGGGCGAATGTGGAGCCGCATCCTCACCACGGACACCAGGAGTACGCGATGCAGCGCAACAAGTTTCTCGTCGGCGTCGTCGGTGGCGTGACCGCCGTCGTCGCGCTCGGCGGACTCGGCACGCATCTGCTCGCCGGCACCGAGTCGACCAGCCGTCTGGACGAGTACAGCACGGCATCGGTGGACGGTCACAAGGCGCTCACGGCGAACATCGTCGCGGGCCGTACCGAGAGCAAGTACCACCCGCTGCCCTGGGTCGGCGACAAGCTCTCCGGCGTCACCTGCCCGACCGGCCTCAAGGCCATGACCGGAGCAACCCTCACCTGCACCGGCAAGAAGGGCGACGGCGCGACCGTCAACATCCCCGTCCGTGTGACCAAGGCCGACGCCAAGAGCGTCACCTGGAAGTTCGAGCGCTGAGAAGGGCCCACAACACGCCATGAGCACCGTCCTGGCCGGACACGGCCTCGTCAAGAAGTACGGCTCCACCACCGCGCTGGCCGACGTGGACGTCGAGGTCCGCGAACACGACACACTGGCGATCATGGGCCCGTCGGGGTCCGGCAAGTCGACCCTGCTGCACACCCTCGCCGGGATCATCCGGCCCGACGGCGGCCAGGTGCTGCTGCGTGGCGAGCGCATCGACAACCTGGGCGAGAACAGGCTGAGCGCGCTGCGCCGCAAGCGGTTCGGGTTCGTCTTCCAGTTCGGCCAGTTGCTGCCGGAGCTGCCGGCGGAGGAGAACGTGGCGCTGTCGCTGATGCTGGAGGGCGTCCCGCGCAAGGCAGCCGTCGAGCGCGCCCGCGGCTGGTTCGCGCCGCTGGGCCTGGAGGGGTTGGAGCACCGTCGCCCCGGACAGCTCTCCGGCGGCCAGGCCCAACGGGTCGCCATCGCCCGCGCGCTGGTCGTCGAACCGGACGTCGTCTTCGCCGACGAGCCCACCGGCGCCCTGGACCAGGGCACCAGCACGGAGGTCGTCCAGCTCCTGACGTTCGCGACCTGGAACACGGGCGCCGCCCTGGTGATGGTCACCCACGACGCCGACGTCGCCGCCCACTGCGACCGGATCCTCCAGGTCCGGGACGGCCGGATCAGCGGCCACAGCCAGTTCACCGTCGCCTGAGACGCCCCGAGTCGCCCGCGCCCGAAGATCTTCCGGAGTCCCTGATGCGTTCCCCCGTCCTGCCCCTGACCTGGCACCTCGCCAGGTCCTCCGGCCGCCGCGGCCTGCAGTCCCAGCTGCTCGCGGCCGGCGCCGGCGCCGTCGGCTCGTTCCTCCTGCTGCTGATGATCGCCGCCGCCCTCGCAGCCGGCGCCCGCGCCGACCACACCACATGGCGCACCCCCGACGCCGTACCGGTCAAGCGGGCGACGGCCGTCCAGGCCACGACCACCACGTACGTCCGCCGAGAACCGCTCACCGTCGTGAACCTGGCCCAGCTTCCCGGCCGTCCGCCGGCCCCCGCGCCGCCCGGCCTGACCGGCTTCCCGAAGCAGGGCGAGGTGTACGTCTCCCCGGCCTTGGCCGCGCTGTCGCACAAGCTGCCCGCGAGCCAACTCGCCGACCGCTTCCCGAAGACGAAGTCGTACGGCACGATCGGCGCCGCCGGTCTCGCCTCGCCCGACGAACTGGTCGCGGTGGTCGGACGGGAGCCCGGCGACACGGCCGTCTCCAAGACCGCCGGGGAGCAGAGCTACTACGACGAGGGGATGAGTGAGCGCGCACCGGTCTCCGGGTTCTCGGGCACCGAGGCGAGCGTGTTCACCGGCTTCGACCGGGGGACCGTGCTGCTGGGTGTGGTGCTTCTGGTCGTTCCGGTCGTCGTGCTGGCCTCGGCCGCCGGACGGCTGGGCGCGGCCCGGCGTGAGCAGCGGCTCGCCGCGCTGCGGCTGGCAGGGGCGACCCCGCGGCAGATCCTCGCCATGACCGCCGTCGAGGCGGCGGGAGTCGGCGGGGCCGGTGCCCTGGCGGGCGCGCTCGCCTACACGGCGCTGCTGCCCGCGCTCGCCGAGCTCCCGTACGGCGTCGGCGCCTGGTACACCGGTCAGCTGTGGGTGGGACTGCCGTGGCTGGCAGCGGTCGTGGCGGCGGTCACCGCCCTCATCACCGTGAGCGCGGTGACCATGCTGCGCCAGGTGGCCACCTCGCCCCTGGGCGTGGCCCAGCAGGCCAACCCGCGCCGCACCCGCGCGATCCGCCTGCTGCTGTTCATCGCGGTCCTGGGTTACATCTGGGCGACCACGAGCGCCGGCGGCCAGCTGAAGCCCCGGCAGTTGATCGCCCTGTTGGTGCTCTTCTACGGCGCGTTCTGGCTGCTGGGTCCCTGGGTCGTGGACCGGCTGGGCCGGATCGTGGGCCGCTGCGCCAACCGCCCGGCCACGCTACTGGCCGCGCGCCGGCTCAGCGACGATCCGCGCGGATCCTGGCGGACCGTCAGCGGTCTGGTGCTCGCGGGGTTCGTGGCCGGGTTCTTCTCCGTCAGCACCCTGGATTTCGTGGGCCCGGGCCACGAGGGCCAGGTGGCGGTGGTCACCGCGAACGCCGCCGACGCCCGACACGCCGCCGCCGAGGCCCGTACGGCGCTGCGCCGGGCGGGCGTCACCGCGTCCGTCACCGTCACGAGCGAGGATGACTACGACAGCCTGCTGGGTGGTGCCACCGGAGTGATCGCCCATGTCTCCGGCGGCCAGGAGAGCATCGACACCGCTGTCACCGCCCTGACACCCGTGGGCTCGGGCAGGTATCCGTTCACGCAGGAGTACGTGTCCGCGCCGGACGACACGGTCATCGCCCGCGTTGCCACCGTCAGCACCGCCACCCTGGTGCTGAGCTTCCTTGTCGCAGCCGCCTCCGCCGGCCTCACGGCGGCCGCGAACGTCCTCGACCGGCGCCGGGTGTACGGCCTGCTGCGGCTGGCCGGCACCCCGCTGAAGGTGCTGGACCGGGCTCGAGTCCGCGAGACCGTCATCCCGCTGGCCGTCCTGGCCGGCGGCACCACCACGATGGGCGCCTTCGGGGCCATGCAGCTCAACAAGGCGGCCGGCACCACGATCAACACCTCTGGTGCCGCGCAACTGGTGCTCTGCTCGGCCGTCGGCGCACTTGCCATGTTCGCCGCGATCGCCGGCAGCAGGCCGCTGCTGCGGAAGGTGACGGCGGGCCCGGCACAGACGGCGGACTGACGCAGACGGCGCTCTGACGCAGACGGCGCTCTGAAGCAGACGGCGGACTGACGCCGTACCGAGACGGACACCCCGACCAGCCATGGCCGCCGCGCCGCCAGCGCCGACTGCGCATGTCAGGTCCGGGGTGTCGGCCGCAGCTGCCCGTTCTGCCACGCCCAGGCGGCGATCTCTACGCGGTTTCGGACGCCCAACTTGAGCTGGGCGCTGGAAAGGTGCGTCTTGACGGTGGACAGGCTGACGTACAGTTCGGCGGCGATCTCGGCGTTGGTCCTGCCGACCGCGACCAGCCGCACGACATCCAGTTCGCGGTCGGTCAGCGCGGCCGACGGCTCGGGGGAGGCTCTGCGCTCCTCGGCCGGCGGCTCGGCGGAGGCGCTGCGCTCCGGCGCGGTCAGGTGCCTCAGCAGCCGGACGGTGACCGAGGGCGAGACCAGGGAGTCGCCGTTCGCCGCGGCTCGGACCGCCTCCGCGAGGAGGGTCGGCCCGGAGTCCTTCAGGAGGAAACCGCACGCGCCGCCGCGCAGCGCCCCGTACACGTACTCGTCCAGGTCGAAGGTGGTGACCACGACAACCCGGAGCGGGGCGGCCACGTCGGGTCCGGCCAACAGCCGGGTCGCCGCCAGACCGTCCAGCCTCGGCATCCGGATGTCCAGCAGGCACACGTCCGGCCGCAGGCGGCGGGCCAGCGCCACCGCCTCCTTCCCGTCGGCGGCCTCGGCGACGACCGTGATGTCCGGTTGGGCGTCCAGGAAGAACCGGAAACCGGTGCGCACCATCGCCTGGTCGTCGGCGATCAGGACCCGGATGGGCGGGGTGCTCGGGGCGGGGCTGGTCATGGTTCGATCATGCCTCAGGTGCGGGGACTTTCGGGGCGGCTGGGTGGCAGCTCTCCGTCCTCGGTCCGGCGATCTCGCGGACCCCCGACCTGGTCCAAAGCTCGCAACGGTGTGCCGGTCAGCCGCAGCGACAGTCTCGTCGCGGCATCGCATCGCACAGTAGCCGTGCTGGCGCCGACGGGGATTCTATTGGGAGGCCAGGCTCCGCAGGACCGCTGAGGAGACCGAAGTGGGCAGGACGCTCAGGGTGCGAACCAATGCGGTTGTCGCCCAGGGGAAGTACGCCTGTGCCGGTTCTCTCTCCAGAGCGCGTACGACATGGCGTGCCGCGCGCTCCGTGCTGACCTGGAAGGGTTTGGGCAGGCTGTCGGCGTTGACCCGGTCGGTCGCCACGAAGCCGGGGTGGATGCTGGTGAACCGGATCCCCTTGGGCGCCAGTTCGACGCGCGCGGCGTCGATGAGCGTGCGGGCGGCCGCCTTCGCGGCGGAGTAGGGGCCTTGGCGGGGGATGCCCATGAGCCCGGCCAGCGAGTTGGTGTGGGCGATCAGGCCGCCGTGCGTCTGGTTTCCCAGCTGTGCGATCAGCGGGATCAGGTAGTTGACGACGACGTCGTAGTTCAGCGCTCTGATCCGTGCCACGTCTGCCACGGTGACGTCGTCCATCGACATGTCCGGTCCCTGGCCGGCGTTGAGCAGGGCGATGTCGATCGAGCCGTACTCGGCGACGGCGGCCGCCACCACGTCGGCGGCCGCCTGCGGGTCCAGGGCGTCGGCGGCGATGTCCAGGCAGGCGCTGCCGGCCGCTCGCACGTCCTTCGCCAGGGCCGCCAGCTCGGGGGCTCGTCGTGCCGTGACGACCAGACGGTTGCCACCGTGGCCGAGCCGGCGCGCGACCTCCGCGCCGATCCCTGATGAGGCGCCGACGATCAGAACCGTCCTGCCCGTGATGCTTGCCACGGTATTCCTTTCCGCTTGGCCCTGGAGGTCGTCGACACCGTCCGCGCGGTATGGCCGAGGGCTTGCCGGTCTCTTTTACGCCTCGACCACCGACTGGCTGACCGAGGGGGGCGTCCACGACACCGGTGAGCGCTGCCGCACCGAAAAGGCCCTTCTCGCGCACCCGAGTTCGCAGGCAACGCTATCGCGGGACGGCGCGTTCTTCCGCGGGTGGCCGCTGGTCGGCAGCCGACGAGGGATCGCCTTGGCCGGAACCGGTTTCTCGCCGCGACGGTGAACCCGTGCGCGTCCAATACCGGCGGGGCGCGCGGATCACCGACCGAGACGTCAATTCAATTTGACGGCATCACTGGTTCGGGCGCACAAGGGTGGGCCCGTGCTTAGCCGGTGCATCTCCAGAGAAGGATCATTTCGACAATACGCTGCCGAAAGGACCACAATTCATGCGCTGCGCCCGTGTGTTCATGCTCGCTGCCGCCGGGGCGCTGCTCGCAGCAAGCGCCGCCACCGGCACTGCAGCCGCGGCGGAAGAGGGCGACGTTGTGGTGTTCAGTACGGAAGTTGCGCCACTGTCTGTGTATCACGACCCGCACGGGTGCCAGAAGCTTCCGCCCGACGCGCATGTGCTGACGAACCGCACCGATCGTCCGGTCACCATCTACGCCGACCCGTTCTGTCTGACCCCCGGGCTTACCGTGCAGCCTGGATACGGCTCGCACGTGGCGCCCGGCAGCGGCAGTTTCTCCGCCTGAGCCACCGCTGTTCCCGTTCCCCCCACACACCCAGGAGAACGTACGCACATGGCCGCCGATCTCGTCGTCATCGGGCTGGGGCATGTCGGGCTGCCGCTCTCCAGAGCCGCGGTCTCGGCCGGTTTGGCGACCGTGGGGTACGACGTGTCCGGCACGGTGGTGTCCGGACTCACCGCAGGCCGCTCCCATGTCGGCGGCGTCCTCGACTCCGAGGTCGCGGTCATGCTGGACGCGGGATTTCATGCCGCGACCGACCCGGCGGTCCTGGACGGCGCGCAGACCGTGGTGATCTGTGTGCCGACCGGACTCACACCGGAGGGCTTACCCGACCTGTCCGCGGTCGAGGACGCAGCCCGGGTCGTCGCCGCCCGGCTGCGTCCCGGCACGCTCGTCGTCCTGGAGTCCACCAGCTATCCCGGCACCACGGAGGACGTCGTGAGGCCGCTGCTGGAGCACGGCAGCGGGCAGCGGGCGGGCGAGGACTTCCACCTGGCGTATTCGCCGCAGCGCATCGACCCCGGCAACGAGACGTGGACCATCCGCAACACGCCGAAGGTCGTGAGCGGTTGCAGCGCTCTGTGCGCCAAGTACGCCGTCGCGTTCTACTCCCGGTTCGTGGACCATCTCGTGGTCGCCCGCGGCACGCGGGAGGCGGAGATGGCCAAACTTCTCGAAAACACCTACCGGTACGTCAACATGGCCCTGGTCGACGAAGTGGCACTGTTCTGCCACGAGACCGGCATCGACATCTGGGACGTGCTGCACTGCGCCGCGTCGAAGCCGTTCGGCTTCGCACCCTTCAGGCCCGGACCCGGCGTCGGCGGGCACTGCGTTCCCGTCGACCCCCGCTATCTCGCCGCGCGGGCCGAATCTCAGGGCTTCGCCTTCCGTACGCTGGCAGCCGCACACGAGGTCCTCGCCCGTATGCCCAGCCATGTCGTGGACCGAGCGCTTGCCCTGCTCACCGAGGTCCGAGGCCGCCCTGAGGGCGCACGCGCCCTGCTGCTCGGAATCACCTACAAAGCGGATGTGGCCGATGTCCGGGAGACGCCGGCGCACCCGGTGGCGGCAGGACTGCTCGCCGCCGGTGCCGAGGTGTCCTACCACGACCCGTACATAGCCGAGTTCACCGTCGGCGGCCGGTCATTGCCGCGCGCCGAAAACCTCCAGGAAGCCATGGCCCAGGCCGATGTGGCGATCCTGTTGCAGGACCACGCCTGTTACGCGAGGGAAGCACTGGGCCAGGCCGGCTGCGCCCTGCTCGACACCCGCGGCAAGGCCGTGGGCAGCCGGGTCACCCTTCTCTGATCCCCGCGCGCCGGCCTGAGCTGGTGCCTCCTCGCGCCGGCCTGAGCCGGCGTCTCCCCCTGCCGGCCGTCGCCGGCCCCAGAGCCCGCGCAGCGGTACCGCCCTGCGCGGTCGCGGCCCTGCCCAGGTGCCGCGGTCCGTGATCCACCCGGAACAAGAAGCACCACCCGACACCATCGGACTCCGTCCGAGAGAAGGAGAGACACATGAGCACCGCTGTCGCCAACGACCGCCTGGTGAAGCGCTTCGAGAAGTGGGACACCGACGGCAACGGCGTCCTGGAGGCGAGCGACTTCCAGGGCGAGGCCGCCCGGATCGCCCAGAACCTCGGCAAGAGCGCCGACTCCCCGGAAGTCCAGGCGCTCCGCAGCGCCTTCCAGGGGCTGTACGAGCACCTGGCCCAGAAGGCCGGCGTCCCGGCCGGTGGCGCCATCAGCCGTGAGCAGTTCCTCGACGCCACGGGTGAGTTGCTGTTCAAGGAGGGTGAGGCGAGCTTCAACCGCGCGCTCTCTCCCATCGTGAAGGCGCTGGTCAGCCTGTGCGACGACAACCACGACGGCGAGATCGACGCCCGTGAGTTCCAGGCCTGGCTGTCCGCCGTCGGCGTGCCGGCCTCCCAGGCCGGGAAGATGTTCCAGAAGGTGGACACGAACGGCGACGGAAGGCTGTCCGAGGACGAACTGCTGCAGGTCGTCCGTGACTTCCACTTCGGCCGCCTGGAGGTCGACCTGCTCGGCTGACCTGCCGGAGCGGCAGCTGTGACCCGGATGGGCGACCACCCGGGTTCCACGGCCACCGGATGGCGCCGCCCGTTCAGCGGTCCGGCGCCATCCGGTACGCGACCGCTTGTCCGCGGAATTGCCCGTCGGTTTGTGCGGATGCGCTGTCCGGAACCGCCTCCGCGGAGGTCGCTGCAGAACCCGCGTCTGCGGATGCCCGCATCGGAAACCGCTCTTCGGACCCTTCCGGAAGCTGCTTCGCCGATTGCCCTTCAGGCACCGGGCGGCGCGGGAACCGTGCCCTGGTCCCCGGCCCGGCCCTGGACGAACACGACGACGGTCTCCGGCCGCAGGCCCAGGTCCCGGCCGCTGACCGGACGCGCCGCGTGGATCAGGATGTTGTAGTGGTTCGGAAGGTGACAGGCGTCGAAGCCGAGCACCGTGCCGACCGTCGTGTCCCCGATCCGCACCAGGTCACCCCGGTCGATCACACCGCCGCACAACAGCTCGGCGAAGCCCAGGAAACCCACCCGGTCGATCCGGGCGCCTGGGCGAGGGTCCCACTGGTCGGTGGTGACCAGTTCGTGCACCTCGCCCCGGCGTACGCAGCGTGCCGCGTGCTCCTCCAGCCGCATGCCGCGATCCGTGCGGCGGTGCACGAGCACTTTGACCAGTGATCCGCGCACCACGCGCTTCGGGCCGTCCTCTGCTGGATTCACCGGTCCGCCTCCACGGCCGTCGCCTCCGCTGCCGTGGCCTCCCGTGCGGGCCGGGCACAGCGGTAGGCCGCCTCCACCAGTTCCAGCGCGGTCAGGCCGCCGTGCGCCCCCGGGCCTGCCGGGCCACCGGTACGGACCAGCGCGGCGAACTCGGTGAGGATCGCCTCGTACTCGTGCCACAGCGACGCCTTGAAGCCGGGGTGTCCGGCCAGCATGTCTGCGTGCAGCACCTCTCCGCCGGTCAGCTCCACCTCGATGTCCTTGCGTTCTCCGGCATATGACCAGTCCAGCTCGACCGAGGCCGTGGTGCCGGTACGGCCACGCAGGCGGATCATCGCCTGACGGTCGACGCCGGAGCCGTCGCGCTGGATCTCGCAGCCGGTGACGGCGAGTTCACCGAGCAGCAGCCGCGCCAGGTCGAGGGCGTTGGGACCGTTGTCGGACACACAGCCGCCGCCGCAGCGGGCCGGGTCCAGGTACCAGTCCTCACCGCCGAGATGCTCCTCGATGCGCTCCAGATAGCGCACCCGGACGGAGCGGATCTCCCGGCCCGTCATCCGGCGCACCAGTGCGCGGACGGCGTCGTTGTAGCGGCGGTGGAACGCCGTCATCAGCGGGACCCCGCCGCGCTGCGCCAGCTCCACCAGCAGGGACCCCTCGGCCGCCGTCAGGGCGAGGGGCTTCTCGACGCAGACCGGGACGCCGACGGCCAGGGCGTCCCGGCACAGGGGCAGATGCACGTCGTTGGGCACGGCCACGACGAGGGCGTCCGGTCGCGCCCGGTCCAGCAGTGTGCGGAGGTCGCTGAAGCGTGCCGCGCGGCCGGGGAACTGCTCCAAGGCCTGGGCACGGGCGTCGCACACGGCGGTCAGCTGCCACTCGGGCAGCCGTTCCGCGGCGGCCAGGTAGTAGGGGGAGATGGCGCCGAGACCGATGACGCCGAGCCGCAAGGGCCGGGTCATCGCGGGCTCCCGGGGCCGCCGAGGAGACCGAGGGCGGTCAGTTCCGCGTGGAGGTGCGGGGGCAGGGGGATGCCGTGGCGGCGGCGCTCGGCGGCGAGTTCCGCCTCCCGCCGGCCCGGGTAGCGCACCGGCTCGCCGCCGGGCACCGGCGGGCAGTCGACGAGCGCGCCGAACAGGGACCGGGTCGCGGCGGCCACGTCCGCGCCGGGGCGCAGCACCTCCGGGGCGATCGCGAGGAGGAAGAAGCCGATGTCGTCGTCACTGCCGTGCGGCCGGCCGTCCCCTTCCAGCGCGGCGGGCGCGGGCCCCACGGCCGCGCCGGACACCACTGCGGCCAGCAGTTCCACGGCGATGCCGAGCCCGTAGCCCTTGTGGACGCCGGTCTCGGCATCGCCGCCCAGCCAGCGCAGAAAGGCCTCGCCGCGGTCGAAGGCGGACGGGTCGGTCACCGGGTCGCCCGCCGCGTCCTCCAGCCAGCCGGCGGGCACCGGGGTGCCGCGGCGGGCGGCGACCCGGACCCGTCCGGTGGGTGCGACGGTGGTGCTCATGTCCAGCAGGAACGGGTGTCCGTCGAGGGCCGGCGCGGCGACGCTCAGCGGGTTGGTGCCGAGCATCGCCACCGCGCCGCCCGGAGGCCGTGCGATGCGCTGGCCGCCGCAGTTGCTCGCGACCACGCCGATCATCCCGGCGTGCGCGGCGCGCACCGCGTGGAAGCCGGCGCACCCGAAGTGGGTCGCCCCGCGCACCGACACCAGCCCGACCCCGTGCCGGCCGGCCCGTGCCACGGCGTCGTCCATGGCCTCGGCGGCGGCCCACAGGCCCAGGGCGCGGCGGGCGTCGACGACCGCGCAGGCGCCCAGGTCGGTGAGCGTCTCTGGTTCGGCGCGGGGGTCGCAGCGACCGGACTCCAGCAACGGCAGGTAGAGCCGGGTGAGGTTGAACACGCCGTGCGAGTCGAGTCCCGTCAGGTCGCCGTGGCACAGCGCGTCCGCGGCGAGCCGGGCCCGCGCGTCAGGGATGCCGTGGCCGGTGAACAGGCCGGTGAGCGCGGCATGCAGCTCCGCGTGGTCGACGAGGACGGATGCGCGCTCGACCGCCGCTCGCGGGGCGGTGGGTGCCGTCATACGAGATTCCTTACAGGGCGGGCCAGTTGTCTTCATAGGTCGTTCGGTTGGGGGTGTGGTGCGCTACGGAGGTCGCTGCGTCGACGCCGCCGACACCGCTTCGGCGAAGAACGTGACGAGCCGGCGGACCACGCCGGCGAACTCCTCCAGGTCGGCGAGGTCGACGAACTCGCCAGGAGCGTGGGCGCGATTGGCGGCGAGACAGCCGGGTCCGAGGACGGTGGTGAAGGCGTCGTCCAGGCCGGCCGCCCAGATGGCGTCGCAGGTGAAGCCGGGGTCGTCGGCCGGCGGCCGGGCTCCCGCGCGGGCCAGGAGTTCCTCGGCCCACGGATCGGAGTCGTCCAGCGCGGGCAGGCCCTGTTTGTCCCAGCCGAGTCGGGTGATCCGTTCGGCGTCCCGCGCCGTGCGGGCGAACTCCCGGGTGTGAGCGAACCGTTCGGTGAAGTGGCGCAGGGCTTCGGCGACGTGCCGGGTGACCTCGGTCTTCAGTCGGTCGCCGTCGGAGGTGCGGCGGTACGACAGGTTCATCAGCAGGGTGCCGGTGCCATGGACGCGGTTGTGCGTGCGGCCCGTGTGCAGTCCGGCGACGCACACCCGTGTACCGGGTACGGCCCCGTCCAGGCCGGCGGCGAGGTGCTGTGCCAGGAATCCCAGCAGCACGGTGGCGTTGTGACCGGCGTCCGGATGGTCGTCCACCGCGTCCTCGCCCGCCACGGTGATCCGCGCGGTCATCGCGGCGGTGGCCCGGGGCAGCGCGCGCAGCCCGGTCGGCTCGCAGAACACGTTGAGTCGGCCGTGGTGCCCGGCCTCCAGCAGCGGGCGGGTGCCATAGGTGCCCAGGGCGCCGCCCTCCTCCCCGGCGACGGCCTGGAGCAGGACGGTGACGTCCCGTCCGACGGCGGGGTGGGACGCGGCGGCCCGCAGCCCGGCGAGGAGGGCCACGGCGGGCCCCTTGGCGTCGACCGCGCCCCGGCCGGTGAACCGCACGCCGTCGAAGGCGGGCGGGGTGTGTCCGGCGACGGTGTCCAGATGGACGTTGAACATCACGGTGTGCGCTCGGGAACCCTCGGGTCCCAGTCGCAGCAGCAGGCTGGGCTGGTCCGCGAGGAAGCGCGGATCGCGGGCGGCGGCGCGGACCGTGGACGGCACGCCCGGACGGTCCACGCAGGCTGCGGGCGGACTGGCGAGGCGGACAGTGCGAAACTCCGCTTCGGCGGCCGCCTTCGCGTACCGCTGGAGGATCTCGGGCAGCCGGGACGGCGGATCGTCCGGGCCGGCCTCCAAGGGGTTGACGCTGGGCAGGCGCAGCAGGTCCAGCAGCAACTCCCGGTGCCGGTTGGTGAACAGGCCGCTCACAGAGAGCCGTCCAGCGGGCCGGTGACCGGCAACCCGGCGCCCAACAGCCCGGCCAGCGCCTGTCCGGCCCGTACGAACAGGTCGGCGGCGTCCTCACCGGCCCGGGCCAGCCCCTCGTGGGGGCGTACGGCGAGATGGGGTTCCAGGGAGAGCGCTCCGGTGTAGCCGTGGGCGGCCAGCAACTCCAGGCATTCCACCACCCCGGCTTCGCCCTCGCCGGGCAGGGTGTAGGCGGTGCCGCCGTCCGGGGTGCGGACGGCGTCCTTGATGTGGACGTGGGCGACGTACGGGGCGAGGTCACGGAGCATGTCCGGGGCGCGGTAGCCGTACGGGACGCCGTTGCCGGTGTCGAACAGCAGCCGCAGGGCCGGGCTCTCCACGGCGCGCAGCAGTCGTAGCGCGCGGTCGGCCCGGTCACCGGCCCAGCCCGCGCAGTTCTCGTGCACCAGCACAAGGCCCGCCCGCTCGGCGCGGTCCGCCAGGACGGCGGTGCGGGCCAGCACGCGGTCGGCCCACTCGGTCTCCGCCAGACCGTCGTTGGGGTACGACATGATCCGAACCAGACGGCAGCCGAGGGTGGCGCAACGCTCGGCCAGGACGTCCAGTTCCGCCAGGTCCTGGCCGAGGTCGCCGGTGATGGGGCGGGACCAGTTGCCGATCCGGGACGCGACGGCGGTCACGGTGACGCCGGCCTCCGTAAGCTGTCGGGTCAGCGTGCCGAAGGCGGCCGCGGAGAGGTCGGCGAGGGCCGTGCCGTCGACCGTGCGTAGTTCGATGGCGTTCCAGCCCAGCCGTCGCAGCGCTGCCAACTGCCCGTCGGTGCCGGGCGCCGCCTCGTCGCCGATGCCGGTGAGCGGCCCGAACCCCCGGACGCGAGGTCCGGCGGCACAGTGCCGGGACATGTCAGCGGCTCCCGGCGCGGGCGCGCGGTGTGACGGCGCAGTGCTCCCGGGCCGCGCACAGCAGCCGGGCGGTCGCGCAGGCGAGCGGGAAGTTCCCGACGCCTGCCGCGCCGGAGGCGAAGCCGCGGTAGACGCCGTCCAGGAAGTCGGTCAGGGCGTCGTCCCGGAAGACGTGGTGTCCGATCCCGGGCACCCCGTCCGCGTCGATGACACCGGCCGGCGGGGCCGCCGTACCGGGGTCGAAGGGGGCGACGACCAACTGCGCGTGGTCGTCGCCCTCGCTGAGCGGGAAGTGGGCCGTGGCAGTCCCGCCCTCGAACTCGCAGACGACGCTGCGTTGCCGGACGGGTGCACCGAGGTCGGAGCGCAGCAACGTCACCACCCCCGAACGGTGCTCCAGTTCGACGTGCGCCCCGCCCAGGCGGGGCAGGTCGCGGTCCTCGCAGCGCAGGTCCCAGCAGCGCGCGGCGCGGAGTTCGGCCGGACCGGCCAGATCGAGGGCGAGCGCCAGGGAGTGGGGGATCTCCACGTCCAGGGCGGACGGATGCCCGTCGGTCGCCAGGGACCGCAGGAAGCGGGGCTTGTGCTGGTCGACGGTGATACGGCGCAGGGAGCCGAGTTGTCCGCCGCCCACCAGGCGGCGCAGTCGGCCGGCCAGCCTGGAGGTGATCCAGTGGGCGACGGCCACGAGATCGAGCCCGGCCTCCTGACGGAGCCGGATGAGGGCGTCGAGTTCGTCCACGGACGCGGCGAGGGGTTTCTCCACGATCATCCGGCGGAAGCCGTGTCCGACCAGTTCCGCGAGGACGTCGTAGCGCAGCCGGGGCGGTGTACACACGTGTACCACCGCGGTGGCGGGGTCCACGTACCGCAGGGCCTGTTCCAGCGTGGCGACGGCCGTGACCTCGCCGGGCACGCCCAGGGGCCGCAGACTGCCGGCGCGCGGATCGCAGCCGACCGCGGGCAGGGCGACGAGCGGATCTCCCGTGGCCGCGGTCCGCCGGGCCAGACGGACGAGCGTGTTCAGGTGCAGTCCTGATCCGGACCGGCCGAGCCCGACCACGAGGGGCTGCAGCACAGGGCCTCCTGAGAGGGAACGGGAAGGAAACGGGCGCTCAATTCGCTGCGCCGAGCACAACTCCGGTGCGCCGCACCACTGTTGCGGCCCCGTGCGGAAATGGTCAAGACGTCCGGAACGCCATTACCCAGAACGTGTGAAGATGATCCTTTCCTTTCTCCGTCGACGGGAAGTTCGCTTAGCGTGGGCATTCCGCAGACATGACGGGGACAGGTGAGAGATTGCGTTCCAGTGGACAGATTCCTGCGCGCGCCGAGGGCGCATTACCGACTGCGCGGGGAACGGCCGATCGAATTCCCTTCTTCTCTCAGGCCGCGACTTTCGAACGACTGTGGCCTTCCGTCGAAAAGGCGTTGGACGAGGTTTTCCTCAGTGGCAAGTTCTCCCACGGAAAACAGGTCGGGCAGCTCGAGGCGGCGCTCGCGGACTACACCGGCGCCCGGCATGTGATCGGCGTCAACAGCGGCACCGACGCGCTGGTGTTGCTGCTGCGCGCCTGCGGAGTGCGCCCCGGCGACGGTGTCCTGGTGCCGGCGTACTCGTTCTTCGCCACCGCCTCGGCCGTCGTACTGGCAGGCGGCACACCGCAGTTCGTCGACATCGACCCGGAGACGTACGCGATGGACCCCGCGGCGCTGGAGGCGGCCGTCACTCCGCGGAGCCGGTTCGTGATGCCGGTGCATCTGTTCCACACGATGGCCGACATGGCGGCCGTCACCGTCGTCGCCCGGCAGCACGGCCTGACAGTCGTCGAGGACAGCGCCGAGGCGATCGGCATGCGCCGGCGCGGAGTACACGCGGGCCTGCACGGGGTCGGCGGCGTCCTGTCCTTCTTCCCCTCCAAGACGCTTGGCGCGCTCGGCGACGCGGGAGCCGTGCTCACCGACGACCCGGAGGTGGCGGCCACCGTCGCGGCGCTGCGCCACCACGGCAGGACGGGCCGCACGCTGAACAACTTCCCGGCCATCTCCACCGAGAGCGCCCTGCCCGGCGCGAACAGCAAGATGGACGACATGCAGGCGGCCGTCCTGCTCGCCAAGCTGTCCCTCCTGGAGGAGCACATCGCGCGCCGGGCCGAACTGGCGGACGCGTACACCGCCCGTCTGCGGGACGCGCCGGGGATCGTCCGCCTGCCGCGGACCACCGCGGGGAAACCGGACGACCGCGACGTGTACTACGTCTACCTGATCGAGACCGAGCACCGGGACGCCCTCGTCGACCACCTCGACCGGCACGGCATCGGCACCGAGGTCTACTACCCGGTGCCCCTGCCCCACCAGCCCGCCCTCGCGCACCTGGGCCACCGACAGGGCGAGTTCCCCCACGCCGAGGCGGCGGCCCGGCACGCCGTCGCCCTGCCCTTCCACCCCGATCTCCGGTCCGACGGCCTGGACCGCGTCTGCGACACCATCGGCTCCTTCCTCGCCGGAACGAGGACGACCGCATGACCGCATCGCTCCCTCCCGCCGTCCCGTTCTTCCCTCCCGCCCTCTTCGAAGCCGACCGCCCCGCACTGATCGGGCTGGTCCGCGAGGTGGGCCTCGACCCGGAGCAGCGGTTCATCCTGGGCAGGCGCACCGCCGCCTTCGAGGACCTGCTGCGCGAGGACCTGGGGGCAGCCGACGTGGTCGCCTGTTCCAGCGGCACCTCGGCGCTCTCGCTGGTGCTGCGGGCCATGGACGTCGGTCCCGGCGACGAGGTGATCGTGCCCGCGTTCGGCTGCGCGCCCCTGGCCGCCTCGGTGGTCGATGTCGGGGCCACACCGGTCTTCGCCGACATCCGGCCGGACACCATGACCTTGGACCCGGACGAGGCGGAGCGGCTCGTCACCGAGCGGACCAAGGCGGTGATGCCGGCCCACATGTTCTCGGTGATGGCCGACATGCCACGCCTCGCCGAACTGGCCCAGCGGCACGGACTGCGCCTGCTGGAGGACTCCGCGGTTGCCCAGGGCGGCGTGCTGCGGGGTGTCCCGGCCGGGCTGTGGGGCGAGGCGGGGATCTACTCCTTCGTACAGGTCAAGACATGCGGCATGCCCGGCGAGGGCGGCGTGGTCGTCACCCGGGACCCGGCACTGGGCGAGAAGGTGCGGATGCTGCGCAACCACGGTCAGTACGCCGGGCGGCGGTTCGTCCACCACGCCGTCGGACTCAACAGCCGCTTCGACGAGATCCAGGCCGCCTTCCAGACGCATCGCTACTCCGGTTTCCCGGCGCGGCTGGCGCGGCGGGCGGAGATCGCCGCGTACTACACCGAACGCTTCACGCCGTTGGCCGATCGTGGTGTGGCACCGCCGCC
Source organism: Streptomyces sp. NBC_00076 (assembly GCF_045041235.1). NCBI lineage: Bacteria > Bacillati > Actinomycetota > Actinomycetes > Kitasatosporales > Streptomycetaceae > Streptomyces > Streptomyces sp. NBC_00076. The sequence goes on along the minus strand of NZ_CP108242.1, from coordinate 1,491,365 downwards.
GCCCGGTCCGGACGGCCGGTGCTTCTACGTGTACACGGTCCTCGCCGAGGACCGGGAGACTCTCGGCGCCCACCTGGCCGAGTGGGGGGTGGCCACGCACGTCTACTATCCGCACCCCCTGCCCGCCCACCGTGCCTTCGCTCCCTACGCGCCGCCCGGTGCCCGCTGGCCGCGCGCCGAACAGGCCGCCCGCCGCCATCTTGCCCTGCCGGTGCACCACTTGCTGACCGACGCACAGGTCCAGCACGTCGCCGACCTCGTGTGCGCCTTCGCCACCGAGCACCGCTGACGTGTGCCCGCTCGCCTCGCACACCGTTGACCCGCGACCGCCCGCCTCGCCCATCCCGCTGCCCGGGCGAGCGGCACCCCCCTTCGGACGCAGACACCCCCCAAGAGGTCACCCATGACGGACAGCATCGCGGCCGGCCGTCCCGCCGCGACCGCCCACGGCCACAGCCGGCTGCGCACCTACGCGCGGCTCGGCAAGCTGGACGTGTACGACTACTACCTCGGCATCTTCCTCGCCCTGACCGCCGCGCTGTTCCCGGCCGGTGTCTTCACCGCCCGGCAGGCACTGGTGATGGCGATGTTCCTGGCCGGCGAAGTCGCGGTCCTCATGGCGATGGTCGCCCTGGACGACGTCACCGGGTTCCGGGACGGCAGCGACCTCGCCAACTACGCCCCTGACAACCCGCTGCGCAACAAGGCACGCAAACCCCTGGTCGCCGGGGCACTGACGGTGCCCCAGGCGCTGCGCTTCGCCAGGGCCTGCGCGGCGGCAGGGGCGGTGCTCTGGGCGGGCGCCGCCGTGCTCGCGCCGCACCACCCGCTGTGGGCGCTGGTGACGGCGGGCGCGCTGTTCGTGGTGTCGCTGCAGTACTCGTACGGCCTGAAGATCAGTTACCACGGCTTCCAGGAGGTGTTCCTGGTCGCCCTCGGCGCCGTGCTGGTGATCGTTCCGTACGGCCTGGTGACGGGGGGCTTCTCCGGATTCCTGATGGTGCAGGCGGTGCTGTTCGGGTTCGGGCCGCTGATGTTCGGCGTCTACTCCAACACCAACGACGTGGCCGGCGACCGGGCCGTGGGCCGTCCGACCGTGGCCGCCCTGGTCTCCGAGCGGGGCAACGCCGTCTTCATCGGAGCCCTGTCGGCCGCCGAGTTCCTCATCGGCGCGGTCGCCTCGGCCACCGGGGCGGCCCCCTGGTGGTTCGTGCCGCTGATGCTGCCGGCGACCGCGCTGCGGGCCCGTCAGTACCTGACCGGGTTCGTCCGCGGCGACATCATGACCGCCCGCCGGACGGGCTTCGCGGTGCACCGGCTCAGCGTGGTGCTGATGACCGTGGCCAACGTCGTCGTCGGAACGGGAGCCGCCCGATGAAGCCCGAACTCGATGTCGCCGTCGTCGGCGCGGGCATCGCCGGTCTGACCGCCGCCCACGAACTGCGCCGCGCCGGGCTGGCCATCCGGGTGTACGAGCAACTGCCGGACGTCGGCGGCCGGATGCGCAGCATCCGCCAGGAGGGCTGGACGGTGGACACGGGCGCCGAGCAGGTCCCGTCCCGCGGCTACCGCGCGACCTGGGAGCTGCTGCGCCGGTTGCGCGTCACCCCCGCGGACGTGCCCCGGGTCGGCGGCGGGGTGGCCGTCTGGCGCGGCGGACGCGCCCACCTGGGCGTCGGCGAGAGCACGGCCGTGGTCACCGGAGCGGGCCTGTCCCCCCGGGCGCGGCTGGACCTGGCCGCCTTCTCCGCCTGGACCGGCCGCCGCCGCGCCGGATTCGACGGCGACCGTCCCGAGCACAGTCCGCTGGGCGCCGCCACCGTGCGGGAGGTGGCAGCCCGCTACCACCGCGACCTGCACGACTACCTCTTCCAGCCGGTCGCCGGCTGCTTCTTCGGCTGGGACACCGCCCGGTCGACGGCCGCCCCCATGGTCAGCCTGCTGCTGGAGGCCGGTTCCACCGCCGCCTGGCGCACCTACCGCGACGGCATGGACTTCCTGGCCCGCCGGCTGGCCACCGGCACCGAGGTCGTCACCGACCGGGCCGTACGCGAGGTCACCGACGCGGGCGGGCACGCCGTACTGCGCTTCGACGACGGGCAGGTCACCGCGCGGGCCGCCGTGCTCGCCGTACCGGCGCCCGCCGCGGCTGCCCTCCGCCCGGGCGCCCCCGCCGACGAGCAGCCGTTCCTCACCTCCTGCACCTTCACGCCCATGATGAAGGTCAGCTGCCTGCTGGACCGCCCCCTCGCCCCAGCCGCCCGGCGGCCGGTGCACATCCTGCTCACCCCGGCCGCCGAGGAGGACGTGCTCTCCGGCGTCGTCGTCGACCACGCCAAGCACCCCGGCCGGGCCCCCGCAGGCCGGGGCCTGGTCACCCTCGTGGCCGGTCCGCACCGGGTCCCCGAGCTGCTGGACGGCCCTCCCGACGAGGCCGCCGACCTCCTCGTCCGCGCGGCGGAACGCTATGTCCCTGGCATCGGCGACGCCTGCCGCCACCGTCTCGTGCACGCCTTCCGCCACGGCCTGCCGGAAGCCACACCCCAGGCCCTGCGTGAACGCGCCGGCTTCCTCTCCCGGCCGGTGCGCGCCGTGGAGTACGCCGGCGACTGGCTCATGCTGCGGCCCGCCTCCGAGGGCGCCGTCCGGGCGGGCGCGCTGGCCGCGTCCCGCGTCCTGAGCAGGCTCGGACGGAACACTCCGGCCGGCCACGACCGAGCGGAGGAGATCCGTGCGACCGCATGACATGGGCACACTGTTCGACGAGGCGGCGGCGGGCGGCGCCCGGACGGTGGTCCACCTGGACCGGCCGTTCGACATCGCCGCGCGGGCAGGCACCCGGTGGACCATCACCGAACTCGCCGGCCTGGTCCGCGCCACCGCGGCCCGCCTCGCCGACGCCGGAGTCAGGCCCGGGGACCGCGTGGCGATCGTGAAGGACAACCACTGGGACTACGACCTGCTCGCCTGCGCCGTGGTCCGCCTCGGCGCCGTACCCGCGCAACTGTCCGCCCGGCTCGACACCGCGGACCTCGTCACCCTGCTGGAGCGGCTGCGACCTGCCGCGCTGGTCACCACCTCAGGGGTGCTGGCCCGCTGCCGGGACACCGCCGCCTGTGAACCGGCCCGGATCCTCGTCACCGTCGACTCCGCCGCGCCCGGCGCGATCCACCTGGCCGCGCTGGACGCGTCCCGCCCCCGCGTACCGGTGCGGCGCCACGACGACGAACCCCTGGTCATCCATCACACGTCAGGGACGACCGGCGTGCCCAAGCTGGTGGTCCACTCCACGCGGACACTCGTGCACAAGCTGGCCCGCTTCGAAGCGGTGCGCTACCCGGGCATCGGCATCCGCCCGGACGACGTCCTGGCCAACGCCAGCGCCTACGGACACGGACGCACCTTCTGCTGGACGGCCGTCGTCGTGTCACTCGCGCCCACCGGGATCGTGGTCCTCAGCAGCGGCGACCCGGAAACCGCCGACCCGCTCCTGCGGGCCCACCCGCCCACCGTCGTCGAGGCCCTGCCCGCCTCCTACATCCGGCTGCGGCCGCTCACCACCCGGCTGGACAACCCCTTCCGGGACGTCCGCCTGTACATCAGCACCTACGACGCCGTGCACCCGCCCGCCCTGCGCGCGTACCTGACCGCCAGTCGCCGCGCCCGCCCGCTGTGGATGCAGGGCTGGGGCCAGACCGAGACCGGACCGCTGACCTTCCGCTTCCACACGCGGCGCTCCGCGCTCGCACCGGACGCGGAGACCACGGCGCGTCGGCTCGGCCGGCCCGTGCCGGGCCGGACCCGGCTGCGCGCGGTGGACCCGGACACGCTGCGCCCGGTGCCGCGCGGCCGCCTTGGGCTGCTCCTCGTCCGCACCCCCGCCCTCGCTCTGGGCTACGTCGGCGAAGAGGACCGCTGGGACGCCAAACGCGTCGGCGACTGGTGGTCCACGGGCGACATGGGCGTTCACCACCGCGACGGCAGCGTCAGCATCCTGGACCGCGCCGCCGACGCCCTGCCCGGTATGAGCTGCCTGCGGACCGAAGACGTACTGGAGCAGCGACTGCCGCAAGCCCTGGAATGCGTCATCCTCGGCGCCCCGCTCGGCGATCCACTGCCCGTCGTGGTCACCGCCGACGGCCGACTGGACCCGGACGCCTGGAAACAGGCCACGCACGGACTGCCGGCGCTGCGCGACCCGGCCGTTCTCACCTGGGGCGAGGTGCCCCGCACCGGCACCGGCAAGGTCCGCCGCGCGGCCCTGGCACACCGGCTCACCGGCACCGCGCCCGCCGGCGCCGGCCGGTGGACGTGACCGGGTCGCCGGTCGACGAGGCCGGCCTGTGCGGGCCGCCGTTGGACGGCGCCGGGCTGTCCGGGCCGGTCCCCGGCGAGAGGAGTCTCACCGTGGCGCGGCCGGCCTTCCGCCCGGGTGCGCGCCCGCGCCGCAGGGTGCATGGCGGTGGCATCGAGCCCGTCGTTCTCGGCGTCGGCCGCCGGGCCTGTCCGGGCCGCACCTGACGCCGCCGGCCCGTCCGGGCCGCGTTCTGACGAGAGGATCCACACCGTGTCCCAGCCCGCTCCCGCCCGGGAGGGCACCCACGCGGTCTTCGGCAACGGCACCGCGCACAGCCGCGACCAGCACCGCTGCCTGGCCGCCGCCTACGACCCGGTGACCCTGCCGCGCCTGGCCGCCGCCGGTGTCGGCCCGGGCTGGCACTGCCTGGAGGTCGGCGCAGGCGGCGGCAGCATCGCGCACTGGCTGGCGGGCCGGGTGGCACCGGGCGGCTCGGTGCTCGCCACCGACCTCGACCCGCGCGACCTGGCACCCGCCCCGGGCCTGGAGGTCGCCGTCCTCGACGTGGCCCGCGACCCGCTCCCGGAGGCGGCCTACGACCTGGTGGTGGCCCGCCTGGTCCTGCAGCACGTGCCCACCCGCGACGCCGTCCTGCACAAGCTGGTACGTGCTCTCAAGCCCGGCGGTCTGCTGCAGATCGACGAGATCGACGCCTCCTACGAGCCGCCGCTGCTTACCCCGGACGCGGAGGCGGAGGCGCTCTATGTCCGGTTCCTGCGGGCCAAGACGGCCGCGCTGCGCGCCGCCGGCGGTGATCCGCACTGGGGGCGGAAAGTGCCGGCTGCCCTGCGGGCGGCGGGGCTGACCGCCGTCGACGTCCACCTCCACATCGGCGTACGGCACTCCCAGGACCCCGGCCTCGGACTCCAGTTGAACCACACCCGCAACCTCCGGAACCGGCTGACGGAACAGGGCATGACCCAGGAGGACCTGGACCGGGTGGGGCGGCTGATGCGGGACCCGTCCTTCCGCGCCGCATCCAGCGTCCTGTACTCGGTGCAGGGCCGCCGACCCGGGCGGGCGCGATCGTGACACCGCGCCTGCGCGCCGCGGCCCGGCCGGCCGTCGCCGCCTCAATCGCCGGCCGGCTGCTGCGGCACGCCGCGCCGGACCTGCGGGAGATGAGCGGCCCAGGCCGGGAAACGCCGCGGTACACCGTCGACTGGGCGGGTCCGGTCGACGCCGACCTGCCGGACGAGCGCGCCGTACAGGCTGCCTGCGGTCTCATGCAGGTCCACGGCCGGGCGACGGGCGGGCCGCTCCCACTGGCCGTCGACTACGCCTCGGTGGTGGCGGGGGTGCTCGCCGCCCAGGGCGCCACCGCTCTCCGCGTCGCGCGGGCCCGCGGCCTGGACCTGCGCGAGGTGCGGACGTCGGTGGCGCAGGGGGCACTGCTGGCGGTCGGCCAGTACCTTGCCGCCGAGACGGCCGGCGACAACTCCGGTTCGCCCGAGCCGGGTGCGCCGCACGCGCCGGTGGCCGCCTCCGACGTGCCTCAGGCAGGTGGCCTGGCGACCCTGGAGACGGATGACGACGCCCGCGTGGAGGTCGAGACCCTCGACCCCCTGGCGTGGCGGGAGTTCTGGGCCCGGCTCGGCGTGGCCCCCGCGCTCGCCGGCCGCGGCTGGCTGCCCTTCCAGCAGCGGTTCGCCACCGCCGTCTGCCCGCTGCCCGACGAACTGCGCCAGGCCGCCCGCCGCCGAACGCCGGCGGAGCTGCGGGCCGCCGCCCACCACGCCGGAGTCAGTCTCCTCACGGTCGGCTCCGACCCGGCCCCCGCCGTCCGCCCGGCCGCCTGGTGCCTCACTCCGGGACCGGCACCGTTCCCCGACGCCCGGGCGCACCCGGACACCGCCGTGCCCGGCCCACGCCCGGCGATCCCGGTCTCCGGTGCCGTCCTGCCCCTGACGGGCCTGCGGGTGGTGGAGTCCACCCGCAGGGTGCAGGGCCCGCTCGCCGGGCACGTCCTGCGGATGCTGGGTGCCGAGGTGGTCCGGATCGAACCGCCCGGCGGCGACCCGATGCGCTGGATCCCTCCGCTGGCGGGAGACTGCTCGGCCCGGTTCTCGGCTCTCAACGCGGGCAAGCCGGTGGTCGAGGCCGACCTCACCACCGGGCAGGGCCGGGACACGGTCCGCGCGCTGGCCGCCGAGGCCGACGTCTTCCTGCACAACTGGGCCCCCGGGAAAGCCGCAGGGCTCGGCCTCGACGCGTCCGACCTGCTGCCCGGCAACCCTGCCCTGGTGTACGCCTGGGCGTCCGGCTTCGGGGACGCCTTCGGCGACCGGCCGCCCGTGGGCACCGACTACCTCGCCCAGGTGCACAGCGGACTCGCCGCGGCGGTACGGCCGGCCGACCAGCCCCCGGCCCCCTCCCTGATGACCCTCACCGACGTGCTCGGCGGGCTGGTGTGCGCCCAGGGGGTGCTGGCCGCGCTGGCTGCTCGGGAGGCGACCGGCCGCAGCAGCCGTGTCGACTCCTCCCTGGTCTCCGCGGCCGCTCTCGTCCCCCGCCCCGCCCACCGGCCCCGCTGGACGGCACTGGACCGGCCGCTGCGCACCGCGGACGGTCATCTGTGCCTAGGTCCCGAGGCCCGGACGCGTCCCGAGGCGGTGCTCCGCCTGCTGGACGGCGCCGGCCCCACGGCCGCCGAGGGCCTCGCGGCCCGCATCGCCCGCCGCACCACCGAGGAGTGGACGGTACGGCTGGCCGAGGCCGGTCTGACCGCGACCCCCGTACTCACCGACCTGACGGCTCTGGCCCGCGACCAGGCCTTCCGGGCGGCCGTCGCACCACCTGATCCGTCCACCGGCCACGCACGCCCGTACGCGCCCTGGGAGTTCGCATGACCGCCGCCCCCGCGACCCGGCACGGTACCGCCCCGCCCGCGAGCCGGGGCGGGCAACCGGTGTGGACCTCACGCGCCGGAGTGCGCTTCCCGGATCTGGTGCCCCGCGCCCAACGACAGGCCTGGGTGACGGCGGGCCTGTGCCCGGACACCGACCTCTACGCACTGTTCACCGGCCGGGTCCGCGAACACCCGGACCGCCAGGCGCTGGTGGACGACGCCGGAGTGCTGTCCTACGCGGCGCTGGACGCCGAAGTACGCCGGATCGCAGCCCTGTTCGCCCAGGAGGACCTGGGAGACGGGGACGTGGTGGCGCTCCTGCTGCCCAACGGACGCGACGCCGTGGCCGCGGAACTCGCCGTCTACGCGATCGGCTCGGTGGCCCTCCCGATCCCTCCGGGCGGCGACGACCGGGACGTCCGGGCGCTGCTCGCCCGCTCGCGGGCCCGCGGCGCCGTCCTCACATCGGCCCGCCAGACGCAGGCCGTCGCGGATCTTCCGCATCTGCGCACCGTGTTCGTCCCCGGCCCGGGCGACGAAAAGACCCACGGGCTGCACTCCCCGCCGACCCCGGCCCGGCGTCCCTGGCGGCCGCGGCAGGCCGACCCGTACGGACCCGCCCGCATCCTGGTGTCGTCCGGTTCCGAAGCCGAGCCGAAGATGGTCGCCTACAGCCATCACGCCCTGGCCGGCGGCCGTAGCCGGTACGTCGGGAGCCTGCACTCCGACACCACGGTGCCGCCCCGCCACCTGGTCCTCGTCCCGCTGGCCTCCTCTTTCGGTTCCCTGGGCACACCGGTCACCCTCGCCGCCCTCGGTGGCACCCTCATCGTGCAGTCGCCCTTCGACCCGGCCGGAGCGCTGCGGATGGTCGCCGAGCAGCGTCCCACCCACCTCTTCGCGGTGCCCACCATGCTCCGGCGCATCGCCGACCTCCCGGCGCGGCCGGACGAGGACACATCGTCGTTGCGTGCCGTCGTCTCCAGCGGCGCCCCGCTGCCGGCGGCCACCGCCCAGGCCTGCCGCGAACGGTTCGGCCGCCCGGTGGTGACCGTGTACGGCTCGTCGGACGGCGTGAACTGCCACACGGCCGGAGAACGCCACCCGCCGGGCGACAGCGTCGGCACCCCGGACCCCGCGGTGGCCCGCATCCGGATCACCGGACCCGACGGCGCGCCGCTCCCCACCGGGCGGACCGGTCAGATCGAGGCCCTGGGCCCCATGACGCCGCTGTGCTACGTCAACGCGCCTGAACTGGACACCCGTTACCGCACCTCCGACGGCTGGGTGCGCTCGGGCGACCTCGGTCGGCTGGACGAGCGCGGAAGGCTGCACGTCCTGGGCCGGCTCAAACGCATCGCCGTGCGCGGCGGTATCAACATCAGTCTCGCCGAGGTCGAACGCGAACTGGGCACCCATCCGGCGGTGGCCGAGGCGGTCTGCGTCCCGGTGGCCGACCCGGACCTCGGGGAACGACTGTGCGCCTGCATCCGCCCGGTCCCGGGCACACCCGTTCCCACGCTGTCCGACCTCACGACCCACTTGGGGGGCCGTGGCCTGGCCCGCCGGAAACACCCCGAACGTCTCCTGGTCCTGGACGAGATGCCCCTCGGCCCCAGCGGAAAGGTCTGCTACCGCACCCTGATGTCCCGAGCGACCAGGGGCCCCGCTCGGGAATGACCACAGGGTGCTTTTCCCGGGGCCTGTAGAACTGCGGCGAAGGTGGTGGATGTGACGGGTCGCGTGCTGGTGGGCCGGCCGTTGGCGGCGGGCGGGGTCACGGACGAGTACGACGCGGTGGTGGTCGGGTCCGGGGCCGGCGGGCTGACCACCGCGGTATGCCTGGCGCGCCAGGGCCGGCGGGTGGCGGTGTTCGAGCAGCACTACACCGCGGGCGGCTACACCCACGCCTACCGGCGGCGCGGCTGGGAGTGGGACGTCGGAATCCACTACGTGGGACAGCTGACGGAGCGAGAGCCGGTCCGCGTGCTCTCGGACTATCTGACCGGCGGCACGCTGCAATGGGCCCCGCTGGGGGACCCGTACGACGAGTACCGCCTGGCGGGGCAGGTGTACCAGGCGCCGGTCGGCTTCTCGGCCTACCAGGCCGGTCTGATCGCGCGCTTCCCGGCCGAACAAGCGGGCATCGAGGCGCTGTTCCGGCTGATCGGGCGGTGCCGGGCGGTCCTGCCCACGCTCGCACTGGGACGGCTGACAGGCCCGGTGGTGCGGCGGCTGGCGCGGGTCCTGCGGGCGACGGCCGTGCCACCCCAGGCGCTGCGGCCGGCCCGGGAGGTGGTGGAAGGGCTCGTTCGCGACGAGGGGCTGCGGCAGGCTGTGCTCACTCCGAGCGCGCTGCTGCTGGCCGATTCCACGGCAAGGCTGCCGTTCTTCCTCCTCGCGGTGCTGTTCGAGCACTTCCGGACCGGCGCCTGGTACCCGGTGGGCGGCAGTGCCGCGATCGCACGCGCGATGCTCGAACCGATCCGCGCCGCCGGCGGTGAGGTCTTCGTGCGGGCGCCGGTGGCTCGGATCGAGCTGGACGGGTCGCGCGCGACGGGCGTGGTGCTGGCGAACGGCACCCGCGTGCGGGCTCCGGTGGTGGTGAGCGCGGCAGGCGCCCAGAACACGTACCGCACCCTGCTGCCGCGCCAACCCGACCGCACCGCAGACCGGCTGGACGGCATGCGGCGCGGATTCCCGTTCGTGGTGCTCTTCCTCGGACTGGACGGCGACCCTGCGGAACTCGGGCTCCCGCGGCACAACCTGATGGTGACCGACGAGGACTGCGACGCCCTCTTCGACGGCACGGGCGGGCGGACCAGCGGCTACTTCTTCTCGTTCTCCTGCGCCAAAGACCCGACCTGGACCGCACGCCACCCCGGACGGTCGACCGGAGAGATCCTGACCTACGTACGGCCAGAGCTGTTCGAGCCATTCCACGGCTCACGATGGCGGCACCGGGACCCTGCCTACCTGGCCCTGAAAGCCGAGCTCACCGCACAGCTCCTTGACCAACTCCACCGCCAACTGCCCCGCACCACAGGCCGGGTGGTCTACCACGAGCTCGGCACCCCGCTGACGGCCGAGCACTTCGCCGGCTGGCCCGGCGGCAGCTTGTACGGGCTGGCCAAGGACGTGGCCGCCTTCGGCGACGGCCACCGCCCCGGCCTGGCGGACTGGCTGCGCCCACGAACCGAGGTCAAGGGCCTGTACCTCTCGGGCCAGGACTGCCTCGCCGGCGGCTTCCTCGGCGCGGTCACCAGCGGCCTGCTGGCCGCCCACGAGGCCCTGGACCGGGCCGGCCGGGCCCGCCTGTGGGCAGGGCTGATGCGCCATGGCGTGCGACCCCCGTGAGGCTGGGCCGCAGTGTGGCTGTGAAATTCCTCGCGCAGCGCCGCCTCATGCAGCAGGGCGCCCCTACGGAGTTCGCCGAGGCGACCGCGAGAATGTTCGAACGGGAGACGTCCTCGGCTGTCCACACATCACCCATCGCGCCACTAGTGGGGCCAACCCTCCTTGCCTGCGCTTCCGTGCGAACCAGGCTGTTGCCATCGTCGACCAAGCGCCTGCCCGAACACCCGTCTCGGAATGTTCGGGGACTGATGCTGGGCCCGAGCCACCTCACGGTCGCGGCCGTACTGCTCGATGAACGCGTCCAAGACCTCGTGGGTGTCGCTGACCGTACTCTCCAGTCCCGCGACGTCCTGGCGGACCTGGGTGACGTCACCGCGCAATTGGACGACCTTGGCGCGTACACCCTGCAGACCATCCTCAACGGAGTCCAGCCTTCCCCCGTGGCGAACCTGATGCAGGTTGGGTACCGTCGGCTGGTGTCGGAGCGGCGTGGCGGTATGGCGTGTCACGGAAGCAGCACGCCAAACGGGGATGCGCCTTGCGTGAGATCGCTTATCTATCCGAGGGGAAGCTGCGGCAGTTCGTGCCTGAGCCCCGGCGTATGCCGCGCACGAGTGGCCTTCGCCTGACCACGCCACTCGGCGGCATCGACATGGACGCGCCGACCACGGACGGCGAACTCGGGCAACTGCGGCACTTGCGGGATGTATACCGGCACTTGGAGCTCGTTGGGGAGTGGTACACCACACCCGAGCTGCGTGCCGGCCAGTGGGTACAGTTCGAAGCCCCGCTGCGGTGCGTGACGCTCAGCGGCGCACACCAGGATCTCGTGCTTTTCGTGGACTCGGTACGGAGACGGAACCCAGACGGACGCGACTGCCGGAGGCTGCCGACTGCTGATGCACGGGTCAGCCCGGCATCTGAGGGGTTGGACGCCGATGCCGGTGGACGGCCCCGAGCTTGAGGTGGTGAACTCCCCATCCAGTCTGGGCGCCTCTTTCGTCACTCGGGCCGGACAGGTCGTCGAGGCACTCACCCGGCACTGCGAGCCACTGCCCGAGGACCTGCCGGGCGCGGCGTGCAGGCATTGCTGCACGCCCTGGACGAAGAAGACACTGGCATCGACACTTCAACGATGATGACCGGATACGCACACGTCACAGGGCTTCTTCCCAGCGCCGAGGCCGCCTCCCGATGCCTGATAGCGAGTCCTCTCGTCGTGGAGTACGCGACAGCCGTTGCTGAGCAGAGTTCTGCATGAGTCCGGCGACACAGCCAGCGCAGCATGCCCAGGTTGAGCGCGGGTGAGAGGCCCGCGCTAAGCGCGTAACCAGACGTCCTGCGCCTAACGCTTGCTGACCTGGTGACCGCCATGGCGGGGACCTGGACACAGGTGCCTGGCTCCCGCTTGGGAGGTTCGCTCCGTGACTCGACAGCTCGTCCGCGGCATGGGTCCTGAGCGAGTGGGCTGCGTTCGGGGCCGAAACGGCGTGCCTCATGGATGCCGCCTGCCCCCTCCGGCCGCTACGGCCACCTTGCCCGCCCCGGTGTCCTTCTCGTCCACTGCGCCGGCGCCATGGGCTTCGGCTTCGGCACCGTCGTCATCCCCGACACCGGGACCGAAGCCGTAGTCGACTCCACCGCGGCGGCCCTCCGCCTGACCTGCTGCGTCATGATCACCCGAGCCTGCTACCGGGGCTGGTCCTGGGTCGGCAGGGCAGCCGGTTGCCGCGCCACCTGGGGGCTGCACGGGTAGGCCATGATGCGCTGAGCGCCCACCGGGTGAGATGTCCGAGGGAGGGGCGGGCGGCGCCCGCCCCGTACGTACGACAGGGGGAGCCCCGTATCCGCCATGCCGCCGCCTCCCAGCAGCGATACTGGATGCATGGACACGACGATCACCGCCCCCCGCGCCGAGGTGCTGCGGGACCGTTACCGCAGCCGACTGCCCGAGCACTTGCAGGAACTGGCTGGCCCCGTCGAGGGCAACGTGGACCTGCCGCTCCACATCGTCTGGTCCGGGCGGACGAGCTACAGCCTGGACCGGCCGAAATCCCGCATGACGCTCTACCGGACCGTCCTCGCCGAAGGACTGAGTGAGGACCTGGTAGCCCTCCTGCACCACCGGCTGCTCACCGAGCAGTGGCCTGTGCTGCGGCGCTTGATCAGTCCCTACATCCGCGAGGTCTGGGAGGACGCTTTCCCCGAGTTGCTCCGCGCCGCTCCGGCCGACACGACCGCCGCGTGAAGCTCACTCCGCTCCACGAGCGTCTCCTCGCCGACATCCTCGACCTCGGCTCCCCCTACCCTCTGGTCCTCACCGGCGGATACGCCGTGCAGGCCCACGGCCTGGTCGAACGCTTCAGCCGTGACCTCGACGTCGCCACCGAAACCCCGCTCCGATGCAGGAGATCGTCGCCTCACTCACAACAGGCCTCATCGCGCGCGGATGGCGGACCACGCACGTCCAGACCGATCCGCTCAGCGGCCGGTTCCTCGTCACCGATCCGGACACCGGCGAGGAGTGCGAGGTCGACGTCCTCAAGGAGGCGTTCTGGGCTCCGCCCGCCCAGACCCCCTATGGCCCCGTTCTTTCCCTCGACGATGTGATCGGCACCAAGGTCCGTGCCCTCGCCGACCGCGGCACCGTCCGCGACCTCATCGGCGTGCAGGCTGCCTCCCGCCACCGCTCCACCGCCGACGTAATAGCTTCCATCCCCTCTACCGCCGTTGCAACGAGAGGATGCGGTGTAGCCAGCAGGTTCCAACCCGGAGCCGTCCACGGTGGTGGCTGTGCACGGCGGATGTGCAGGGCAGCTGAGCGATACCTTGCAGTGGACTCACGGCGAAACTGGGCTGCGGTAACGGTCAAACACTGCATCCCGCTCTCGCTCCCAGGTCCAGTCCGGGTCCCGACGGTGGAACTCGGCAACGGCCAGCTCGAAGAATTGGTCGGAAGGCTTCCGGCTGGATCCATTGACTACCAGTGCTGACAGCATCGGCTCGGGACCGGTGCTGTCCCGGCGGCAGACGTCTGCCAGCAGAAGCGACATCATCCGGCCGTGGTAGTGCACCCGGTGCTCCGGTGCCACGGCCTCGCTCAGCGCCTTGTAGGTGTCGGTCCGGCTCTCTCGGGCCCACTCCTTCAGAATCGCTACCGTGGCGTCCCGGGCAGCCAAATAGTCCGCATCTCCATACTTCATGTGAGCCCCCTCCAGCCGACTGGAGCGACACGGTATCGAGTCGCGGCGGTGCTGAGGTTGGCTCTGAAAAAGTTGCCTGCGCGCCGCCTCGGAGGCGGGGGAGCGGGGACGTCCACCGCGACGTCCGGCTCGCTCTTCGATTGCCAGTGCCGCCTCCTACGATCGCCGTTGATCAGCCTGCAGCAACGGAGGGTGATGGACGAGATCCGTCGCGGCGAGCGAGGCAAGCAGAAGACCTGGCAGTGGCTCATGGTCCTGACGGCGCATCGGGGCCTGTGCGTCTACTGTGGTTGTTCCGCGGCCACCATGATTGACCACGAGAAGCCCATCGCCGATACCGGAGCAGACGTCTGGTGGAACTTCGTTCCAGCCTGCGAAGACTGCAATCGCTGGAAGAAGGGCCGTACCGCGCGGCGCTGGGTGGTGGACATGGATCTCCATCACAGGTATCCGGAGGCAGGCTTCGCAACTCGAGGGATGTGTGCGCCAGCATCGCAAGACGTGTGGAGCGTGTGTAGCGAGAGATGGCCGACATGGACCGGCGCGAGTGGTTCCAGCTGTACTACGGCAGTGACAAGCACCGGAAAAGGGCCGAGCTGTTCGAGATCCTCGATCGCTGCAAGGCTACCCCCACTATCCTTGGCGGACGCCGAAACTGAGGACTTCGCGGACCGTCTCTTCGCGCCTGATCTGCTGCGGTTACTGAAGGACTGGGGAACAGGCTCCCAGCCTGTTCAGAAAATGAGCTCGCTTCCGGCCTTGGGACCGTTCCGAGAGATGCTCCATGAGCGCCACCTCAACCGTGGGCGTTGAACCGACTTCCAGGTCGATGCGCAGGACGGCTCCGTGATCGACGAAGTGCTTACCTGGCGCATCGTCAGGTAAGTCAGCATGTGGTCAGTATTAGTTCTCGCACACTCCGAGACAGGTGCTCGAGCGGGTGCTTGGCCGGCGATGGTGCAACAGCCTGGTTTACGCGGAAGCGCAGGCGACGAGCCTTCTTGCCCGAGTGAAATCGATGTTCCTCACAATCTTCGAGTCGAACGCGTGCCGGTGTACAGTGAAGACCGCCCTTGACCTGCAGAAAGCAGGCAGGGAGCCGTCCTCCAGGAGTCCAAAGTGCTGCGTACTCTATTCAAGTCCAAGATCCACAGAGCCACCGTCACCCAGGCCGACCTGCACTACGTGGGATCGGTGACCATCGATGCGGACCTGCTCGACGCCGCCGATCTGCTGCCCGGTGAGCTCGTGCACATCGTCGACATCACCAACGGGGCCCGGCTGGAGACGTACGTCATCGAGGGGGAGCGTGGCTCCGGGGTGGTCGGGATCAACGGGGCCGCGGCCCATCTGGTGCACCCCGGGGATCTGGTGATCATCATCAGTTACGCTCAGATGACCGATGCCGAGGCGCGGGAGTTCGTACCCCGGGTCGTGCACGTGGACCGCGACAATCGCGTCGTGGCCCTGGGGGCCGACCCGTCCGAGCCGGTGCCTGGCTCGGACCAGGAACGCAGCCCGCAGGCCGTCGTGGCCTGACCCCGACGTTTGGACCAGGAGCGCGCCCATGAGCGAGATCGAGATCCGCGACGACCGGACGGCGGGCCGTCTGGAGGCGCTCGGCGGAGGTGAAGTGGTCGGTCGCATCGAGTACTTCGTCCTGGAGTCGCCCGCCGGCGCGCTCGTCCCCGTTCACACGATCGTCGAGCCGGCCCACGAGGGGAAGGGCATCGCGGGTTCGCTGGCGCGGGAGCTGTACGCCCTCGCGCTGCGCGAGGGAATCGTCGTAGCCCCGCTGTGCCCGTACGTCGTCAAGTGGGCCGAACGCCACCCCGACGAGGCTCCGGCCGCCGATCCGGAACTGCTGCGCGCCGCGAAGCAGTGGCTGGCGGCCCACCCGGGCCGTTTCTGAGCCCATAGGGAAGGGAGGAGCAGTAGAGGAGAACTCGTGTCGCTCGCCCTTCTGCACACCTCGCCCCGCCACGTTCCGGTCTTCGACGCCCTGCGTGACGCGGACCACCAGGGCCTGGAACTGCGGCACTTCGTCGACGAGGAGCTGCTGAGCCGGGCCCGCGCCGAGGGGCCGGAAGCAGCCCGGGGCGACGTACGCGCCGCTCTGGAGCGTGCCGTCGCTCTCGGCGCGAGGGTTGTGCTGTGCACCTGCTCGTCCATCGGCGGCGTCGCCGAGGCCGCCGCCCCCGCGGTCGGGGTGCCGGTGCTGCGGGTGGACCGGCCGATGGCCTCGGCTGCGGTGGCCGTCGGCCCGCGGATCGTCGTCCTCGCCACCGTCGAAAGCACCCTCGGCCCCACGGCCGCTCTGATCGAGGAGGAGGCCCGCCGCGCCGGCCGCCCCGTCGCCGTACGCGGCCGTCTGGTCGCCGGTGCCTGGCAGTGCTTCGAGGCGGGTGACATGGAGGGCTCGCTGAGCCTGGTCGCGGCAGCCGCCGACGAGGAGGCCGACGCGGACGTGATCGTGCTGGCCCAGGTGTCGACCGCTTCGGCCCAGCACCTGATGGCGACCACGATCCCGGTCCTGTCCAGCCCCCGGCTGGGACTGGCGGCCGGCGCGGAGGCGATGGCCGTGGGTCGTTCGAGTTCCGGGCGGGGCGCAGGGGAGTAACCGCCGGGGCGGGGGAGCAGCGGCGTCGGGGGAGTAGCGACGGCGGGACACGACTCATCTCGGTCGGCCGCGTGCTGGGTGCTGAGTACCGAGTGCCGAGTTGGTACGCACCGAGTTGTTGACCGGACTAGCGGGCGACACGCCGGGTGTGAGTGCATCCCCCGCATGGCCTAGTCGGTAGACGTTGCGCATCCGAACGATGAAGGAGCGCAACAGAGTTGGACGCAGCATCTCGTGACATCCAGTTGATCACCCTGCCGCGTTGGGGGCGGGTGGCTGAAGGCATAGGGGCGGTGCCCTGGCTGGTCTTCAATGAAGAGGGAGAGGCGGTGGAGCCGATCCGAAGGTTTCTGGTCGACTTCGTCGCTCGTGACAACCGGCCTGGCAGCGTCCGCAGCTACGCCTTCGACCTGCTGCGCTGGTGGCGATGGCTGCGGGTGGTCCAGGTCGAGTGGGACCGCGCAACCTCAGCGGAGGTCCGCGACTTCGTGCTTTGGCTGCGCATCGCGACGAAGCCGCGGACGTCGGCGCGTACGCAGTCGGCGGCGACTGCGGGGACGACCAACACGATCACGAAGAAGCCGTACCTGGACGACCTCTACAAGCCGCGCACGATCCGGCACAGCAACGCCGTGATCCGCAGCTTCTACGAGTTCTGGATCGAGTCGGGCAGCGGTCCGCTGGTCAACCCGGTGCCGCTGGCCCGGAGCGCGAGGCGGCGCCCGCACGCTCATCACAATCCGCTGGATCGGTATGGCAGCGAGGGGCGGCTGCGCTACAACCCAAAGGTCCCGCGCCGACGACCACGACAGATGCCGGACGAGCGATGGAACGAACTGTTCGCGGCCCTGCGCTCCAACCGGGACCGGGCGATCCTCGCCCTCGGAATCAGCAATGCCGCCCGCGCCTCCGAGCTTCTCGGAGTCCGCGGCGTCGACGTCGACTGGGGCGACCAGCTGGTACGCGTCGAACGCAAGGGCTCCCAGGCCGAGCAGTGGCTGCCCTCCAGCCCGGAGTCGTTCATCTGGCTGCGGCTCTACCAGAGCGAGGGACCGCCGCTGGATCCGCAGGCTCCGTTGTGGTGGACGCTGCGCCGACGTGATCACGGTGAGGGTCTGGCCTATCAGCCGATGAACTACGAGGCCCTGCGCGCGGTGTTCCGCCGGGCCAACGCCTTGCTGGGCACGAACTGGTCGATGCACGACCTGCGGCACACCGCCGCGTTGAGGATGGCTCGGGACAAGCGCCTGACCTTGCGCGACGTGCAGACCATCCTCGGGCACGCGCACTTGAGCACCACCGCAGACATCTACCTGGTCGAAGAAGAAGAGCAGGTCATCGCCCGGGTCCAGGAGTATCTGGCCGACCGGGAGGAACGTGCGAAGCACCCCGCGTCACCAACCGCTGTCGCCTCGGGCTACGAGGCGAGCGACCTGGCGGTGCTGTTCGGGGGTGCTCAAGCATGAGCTACGCAGGAGGGCGACGCGCTAACCGGACTCGGCTCGCCGGAACCGGCACGACGCCGCCACGGCCGCTGTTTGTCGAACACGACCTCAAGGCCGACAAGAACCGCGTCGGCCCGCACGACCAGCGCACCCGCGACGAAGTGCTGGCACTGTTGCCCGCCTCCCCGCTCTGGCCGCGCAGGAAGTACCGCGGCTGCGTCGATCCCGGCGTGAGGCTCCTGGGCTTCACCGGCCGGATCCTGGACTGGCTCGAGTGTCACCCGGGAGACGGCTGGCAGGCCCGCTGGCACGCGGCCGGCGCCGACCAGAGCAAGGAGATCGTGCATGCCGGAGTCCTGGGCGACGACCAACGGGAGTCCCAGCGCAACGGCGTGATCTCGGGCATGAACCTGCTGATGTCCAACCGGATCGTGTTGCCGGGCTACGGCTTCCTGCGCGGCTACAAGGCCATGCGGCTCTTCAAGAACGTCCAGCAGCTCTTCCCCGACGGCAAGCTGGAACAGATGCGCCGCTACGGGGCCGACATCGGCATGACGGCCCGCCACATCGACGAGGGCCTGCGGCTGATCTCGTCGATCATCCTGCACACCGGCCGTGACCTCGACCAACTCACCGCGGAGGACATCTTCTACCTCCGGGCCCGCGCCAGGCGCGAGAACGGCGAGGCATACGTCGGCACCCACAGTGCCTGGGACCTGCTACGCGGGGCTGGCGTCGTCCAGTCCAGGGACACGCTCAAGGACGCGCTCCGCCACGGTCAGCGGCCGACCGCCGAGCTGGTCGATTCCTACAACATCCAGTCCACCCAGATCCGCAACGTGCTGGTGCGCTACCTCGAAGAACGCCGACCTGGCGTCGACTACGGCACCTTCCGCGGACTCGTGAGCGAGCTGGCCGGCGTCTTCTGGGCGGACATCGAAACGCACCATCCCGGCATCGACACCCTCCGGATTCCCGACGACGTCATCGACGGCTGGAAGCAGCGCCTGATGACCTACACCGACAAGAGCGGCCAGGTCCGAGAACGACGCTCACGCATCGACGTCATGATGCGCATCCGCGGTTTCTACCTTGACATCCAGGAATGGGCACACGAAGACCCCTACTGGGCCCAATGGGCCGTCCCCAGCCCCATCACCCGGGGCGACGGCGCCGGAAACCACAAGATGATCAAGCAGACCACCGCGCGGATGCACCAGCGGGTTCGGGAACGGTTGCCGCACCTGCCGGTGCTGGTCGAGACCGCGGAGCGAGTACGCCGCGAGGCCGTCGCACTGCTGGACGCGGCCCGAGCCACGCCGTTCAACGAGGTCTTTGAGCACGACGGCAAGCGCTACCTGCGGGTGCTGCCCAAGGTCAACCAAGTGCGCAGCCGCCTCGACCACGGCTCGCCGCATGTCTACATCAAGGAAGTCGGCAGCACCGGTCGGCGGATCAACCAGAGCGTCGTCGAGGACGACGCCTTCTGGTCCTGGGCCGTCATCGAGACCCTGCGGCAGACCGGCGTCCGGGCCGAAGAACTCACCGAGCTGACCCACCTGGCGCTGGTCTCCTACAAAATCCCCGACCAGCCGCCTGAGAAGGGCGAGGTCGTGCCGCTGCTGCAGATCGTGCCGTCCAAGAGCAACGAGGAGCGACTGCTGCTGGTCAGCCCCGAGCTGGCCAGCGTCCTGGCCACGATCATCAAGCGCTTGCGTGACGCGAACGGTGGCAAGATCCCGCTCGTTGCTCGCTATGACTCCCACGAGCGCGTCACAGGCCCCCAGCTCCCGCACCTCTTCCAGCGCCGGCCCTACTGGCAGCCGCAGGTCATGAGTGAGGCCGCCGTCAAGCGTCTCCTGGACCGCACACTGGAATGCACCGGCCTGCGGGACCAGGCGGGCGAGCCGCTGCGCTACACACCCCACGACTTCCGGAGGATGTTCGCGACCGAAGCTGTCACTGGTGGCCTGCCCGTCCACATCGCCGCACGCATCCTCGGACACAAGACGCTGACCACCACTCAGGCATATCTCGCGGTCTTCCAGGACGACTTGATCAGGACCTACCGCGGCTTCCTCGACCGTCGTCGCGCAGCGCGTCCCCAGGAGGAGTACCGGGAGCCCACTCCGCAGGAATGGCGCGACTTCCAGCAGCACTTCGAACTCCGCAAGGTCTCGCTCGGCACCTGCGGGCGTCCCTACGGAACCCCCTGCAAGCACGAGCACGCCTGCATCCGCTGCCCAGTTCTCCAAATGGACCCCCGCCAGAAGCCCCGCCTCATCGAGATCATCCAGAACCTCCGTGAACGCATCCGCGAGGCCCGCGCCAACGGCTGGCTCGGCGAGGTCGAGGGACTTCAGGTCAGCTTCGACGCCGCGATGGCCAAACTCAAGAGCCTCAAGGACGTCCCCACCGACGGACGCCCTCAACTGGTTGACCTCGGCATGCCCGTCTTCACTGACGACGCACCACCGCCTCAGCCAGATGAGTAGGTGCTTTTCTTCCTAGCGCGTTGAACACGGCGCTCCGAGATCCAGCTGGTCAGCAGATCGAGCTTGCTCATTGCGACGGATCGTCGTTGCGGAGAGCTGGTGCCCGAGGCCACAATGCGTGGAGGTGCCGGGTGGTCATCCCGGCGAAGTGTAGGAGGCGCTGCTTGTGAACACCGCATCGCGGTGCGCCTCGTCATGCGCGCCAGACGCTGACCACTTCGCTTCGCCCACCGGCTGACCTGCTTCGTTCACGGTGGGCGCTTCCCCTTATGGGAGACCACCGTAGTGTCCGAAAACTTCGGGACGGTTGATCGCCGTCCTCTGGCAACGGTTCTTGCCGCCAACCTCGTTTCGATCGCAGGGAATTGCCTTACATACATGGGCGTGCCGTGGTTCGTGCTGCAGAGCACGGGCAGCGCCGCCAGGGCCGGGATCGTCGCGTTCTGCACACTGCTGCCCGCCGTGCTCGCTGCGCTCGTCAGCGGTCCGGTCATCGACCGGATCGGCCGACGGCGGGTGAGTGTCGCCTCGGATCTCGCCTGCGCAGTCGCCGTTGCGGCGATCCCGCTGCTGCAGCTCGCCGGCATCCTGCAGTTCTGGATGCTGTGCGTGCTGATGGCGATGACAGGGCTGTTCCGTGCGCCGGGTGACACCGCTCGCGGCGTGCTGTTGCCCACGCTCGCCAAACGCGCCGGCATGCCGCTGACCAGGGCTGCCGGGCTGTATGACGGTGCGGCACGCTGCGCGGCGCTGACGGCATCCGCCCTCGGAGGCGTGCTGATCGCCGTACTCGGAGCCGACAACGTCCTGTTGGTGGATGCCGCGACCTTCGCCGTGGCCGCGCCACTGTTCGCGTTCGGAGTGCGCGGCCTGCCCGAGGCACAGCCCCAACGACGGGCCGAGCCGGCGTCGCTGCGGGCCTACCGTCGTGAACTCGCGGACGGCTATCGCTTCCTGGCGGCCACGCCGCTGCTGCTCGGCCTGTGCCTGATGACGCTGGTCACCAGGGGCCTCGACCAGGGGTGGAGCGCCGTGCTCCTGCCCGTGCATGCCCGTGAGGAGCTTGATGGTGCCGTCGATCTCGGTCTGCTGAACGCGGCGTTCGGGGTTTGCGCACTCACAGGGGCGCTGGTCTACGGGGCGGTGGGCAGCCGCTTTCGGCGGTGGCCCGTGTTCACGATCGCTTTTCTCATCGGGGGCCTGCCGCGCTTCGTGGTGGCCGCCTTCACCGACACCTTCACCCCGCTGGCCGTGATCATGGCGGTTGAGGGTCTCGCCTTCGGTGTTCTCAACCCCATCATGGCCACCGTGACCTATGAGACGGTGCCGGAGGACCTGCGCAGCCGCGTGCTGAGCGCGACCACGGCCTCGGTCCAGCTGGTCACCCCGCTGGGCGGACTGGCCGCGGGCTTCCTCGTGGATTCGGCCGGCCTGCCCTTCTCGCTGCTGGCGGTCGGCGGTGCGTATCTGCTCGCCACGCTGTGCCCGGTGATCTTCCCGGCCTGGAGGCAGATGGACCATACCGGTTCTCCCCACGACAGGGCGGAGGGCTCACTGCCGCAGGATTCGGGGGCGAAACGGGTGTAGTCACGGAGACAGCCGTTTCGGCACTGCTCACGAACACCTGATGCCGGTGCTCCCCGTCGCGGTACTCAAGCGGGGGCCCGGCCTTCTTAGTCCGGAAAAGAGGGCCGTGTGCCGAGGGCCGAGTGCCCCGCACCGAGTACCCGTGTACCGCGCCCCGCGGGCCCCGTGCCCCGCGCCCGCACCGAGTGCCCGTGAACCGTGCCCCAAGCGCCCTGAGCCGCGCCCCGTGCGGCCTGCCCGCCCTGAACGCCGCCCCACCGCGCGCCGACGTCTGCGGCGTGAGCCACGCCGAATGTGTCCGGCTTCTCCCGGCGTGGGCCGCCGGGCACGGCGGAAGGTCCCCAAGGAGCAATGGCTGGACGCACGTCGGGCGGCCCACCCGGGCCAGGTGGTTCACGCGGGGGAGTGAGTGGTGGCGCCGCCGCCGGGTACGCGGGGGAGTAGTCCAGTGCCGACGTCGACCGACTGGCCGGAGGACGCCATGACGAACCCGTACTCGGACCCCGTGCACCCCGGGCCCCCGGACCCCGTTCCTCCCGGGCCCCCGGACCCCGTACCTCCCGGACCCACACCGGGCCCGGATCCCCAACCGCCGCACCCCGATCCCGTACCTGACCCCTCACCGCCCCCGGCTCCGGACCCCACACACCCGCCGGCCCCTGGCCCCACTCCGGACCCCCGTCCGACGCCCGAGCCCTCCCCGTCCCCGATCCCGCCGGGCCCGGAACCCGTCCCCCAGCCGGAACCGGGCCCGCCGCTGTCCTGAGGCCGCCCGGCGCTCCCCTCGCGCAGGGCGTGCCGCCGTCCTGATGTCGTCGGCCCGGCCGAAGGCGCGCCCCCGGCACAAGCGGTCGGCGATGACACCACACGGCACAGCGGCGGTGGGCGACCCTCGGGTCGCCCACCGCCGCTGTGCCGTGTTCAGCCTCGCCTGGCCGTTTTCAGCCGTTCCGGCGTTCCGGCGTTCCGCCTAGGCGGACACCTCCGAGCGGTCCCCGCCCCAGAGCGTGTGGAACGAGCCGTCCTGGTCGGTCCGGCGGTAGGTGTGGGCACCGAAGAAGTCCCGCTGCCCCTGGGTGAGCGCGGCGGGCAGACGCTCGGCGCGCAGGGCGTCGTAGTAGGCGAGGGCCGCGGCGAAGCCCGGGGTCGGGACGCCCTGGCGGGTCGCGGCGATGATGACCTCGCGCCAGTCGTCCTGGGCGGCCGCGATCTCCTGGGCGAACGTGTCGTCGGACAGCAGGCTGGGCAGGTCGGCGCGGGTGTCGTAGGCCGCGCGGATGCGGTCCAGGAAGGCGGCGCGGATGATGCAGCCACCCCGCCAGATCGCGGAGACGGAACCCAGGTCGATGTTCCAGTCGTACTCCTCGCTGCCCGCCGAGATCTCGTGGAAGCCCTGCGTGTACGAGACGATCTTCGAGGCGTACAGCGCCTGCTCCACCCGGTCGGCGAAGGCACCCGCCTCCGCCTCGCTCAGCGCGGTCGCCTTCGGCCCGGCCAGCCCGCGGGAGGCCTCGCGCAGCGCCGCGTGGCCGGAGAGGGAGCGGGCGAACACCGCTTCCGCGATGCCGGAGACCGGGACGCCGAGGTCCAGGGCGATCTGGACGGTCCAGCGGCCGGTGCCCTTCTGCTCGGCCTGGTCCACCAGCACGTCCACGAAGGGCTTGCCGGTCGCCGCGTCCACGTGGGACAGCACCTCGGCCGTGATCTCGATGAGGTAGGAGTCCAGCCGGCCGGTGTTCCAGGTGCGGAAGATCTCCGCGATCTGCGCGGGCTCGTACCCGGCGACATCGCGCAGCAGTTGGTACGCCTCGCCGATCAGCTGCATGTCGGCGTACTCGATGCCGTTGTGCACCATCTTCACGAAGTGCCCCGCGCCGTCGGGACCGACGTGCGTCACACAGGGCGACCCGTCCGCCGCCTTCGCGGAGATCTTCTCCAGCATCGGGCCGAGGGAGTCGTACGACTCGACGGGGCCGCCCGGCATGATGCTCGGGCCGTTCAGCGCGCCCTCCTCGCCGCCGGAGACGCCCATGCCGACGAAGTGGATGCCCTGCTCGCGCAGTTCGCGCTCACGGCGCCGGGTGTCCGCGAAGTGCGCGTTGCCACCGTCGATGATCATGTCGCCGGGCTCCAGCAGCGGGGCGAACTCCTGGATCACCGCGTCGGTGGGGTCGCCGGCCTTCACCATGATGACCAGACGGCGCGGCCGTTCCAGCGCGGCGACGAACTCCTTGGCGGTCTCGGCCGCGACGAAGTCGCCCTCGCCGCCGAACTCCTCGACCAGGGCGTGCGTACGGGACGCCGTCCGGTTGTGCAGCGCGACCGTGTAGCCGTTCCGCGCGAAGTTGCGGGCGAGATTGCGGCCCATGACCGCGAGTCCTGTGACGCCGATCTGGGCTGAAGTGCTCATGCGGTTTGGCTCCTAAAGGATCCGGTGAAGGATTCCGGTCGTCGGGGGTGTCGGTCGTGCCCGCCAGTCTGCCCCACCGACCATCGTGACGTGCCGGTACGCCGTCCGCACATCCGGGTCGTCCGGCGTTCCGAAGGCAGATACGCACAGGAGGCCCCACCTTCCTCAGATCTTTCACAACTGCCGTTTGCTCCCGGTTCGCTTCGTCGCAAGCGCGGCCGATTGCCGCCTTGTCATGGCCTGTTCGCAGCCCTTACTTTTGCCCCTCCTGACGCATGTGGAGGGGGCTTTCGATGGCCTTACGTGGCCGGCACCGCCGGTATCAGCCAAGCAGGATCAACCGCGCCTCACTCACCGTCACGGCGGGCGGCGCGGGGATGGCGATCCCGCTCATCGGCACCGGGGTGGCCCAGGCCGCCGACGTGGACACCTGGAACAAGGTCGCCGCCTGCGAGTCGACCAACGACTGGAGCATCAACACCGGCAACGGCTACTACGGCGGGCTCCAGTTCACCCAGTCCACCTGGGAGGCGTACGGCGGCACGCGGTACGCGCCCCGGGCGGATCTGGCCACCAGGGACCAGCAGATCGCCGTGGCGGAGAAGGTGCTCGACGGGCAGGGGCCCGGCGCCTGGCCGCAGTGCTCGGTGCGGGCCGGGTTGACCCGGGGTGGGAACAGCCCTGACATCCGTCCCGCCGGCGAGCGCGTTTCCCGAAGCGCCACCGCCAAGAAGTCGGACGACGTCACCGCCAAGAAGTCGGACGGCGCCACCGCCAGGAAGTCGGGCGCTTCCGCGCCGGACGTGCAGCCGCAGACCACGCCCCAGTCACGGGCCGGGACCGCGCAGATGTACACGGTGGTCCGCGGCGACTCGCTCTCCGGCATCGCCGACGACCAGCGCGTCCGGGGCGGCTGGAAAGGGCTGTACACGGCCAACCGGAAGACCATCGGGCCTGACCCGGACCTGATCCTGCCCGGGCAGCGGCTCACGCTGCGGGGCCAGGACTCCGCCACCACCACGACCCGCCCGGGCGGCGAGGCAGCCGAGAAGAAGTCCTCCCGCGCCAAGGACAAACCGTCCCGCGGCACCCGCGACAAACAGCCCCGCACCCAGGACAAACAGTCCCGCACCCGGGACAACCACGACACCGAAGAGAAGGCCACGCGGAGCGGTTCCATGGTCTCGCCGGTCGGCGCCGGCACCGGAACGCCGTACCACAAGGCCGGCTCCTCCTGGTCGAAGGGCTACCACACCGGCGTCGACTTCCCGGTGCCCACCGGCACGTCCGTGAAGTCGGTCGGGGCGGGCACGGTCGTGAGCGCCGGCTGGGAGGGCTCCTTCGGGTACCAGGTGGTGATCCGGCACTCCGACGGCCGTTACAGCCAGTACGCCCACCTGTCGGCCATCTCCGTGAAGAGCGGGCAGACGGTGGGCGGCGGCCAGCGCATCGGACGCTCGGGGTCCACCGGCAACAGCTCGGGCCCGCATCTGCACTTCGAGGTGCGGACGGGGCCCGGCTTCGGAACGGACATCGACCCGGTGGCCTATCTCAGGTCCGGCGGGGTCAGGATTTAACCCGCGTACGGTGCCGGTCCGGGACGGGCAGCGGGATGTACGGGCCGCCGTAGAAGGGACCGTAGACGTTCAGGGCGTTGTCCGGCACCGACGGCTCCGGCTCCTCGGGCCCGCCGCTCAGGGCGGCGGGCGCCGGGATGATCACGCCCTCCGGGGCGTCGGCCGGGGCCGGGACGACCATGTCCCGTGTCGTCAGTTCCGGGACGAGATCAGCGGGCGCGAGCGACGGGACGAGCACGCTGCCCCGCAGTGCCGCGACCTGCTGTTCCGGAAGCAGGGCCAGGAGCCCCTCGGCCAGTTCCCCGGTGCGCCCGGCAGGGACGGACCCGGAGGGGACAGACTCGGTGGGGACGGACTCGGCGGCCGTGGTGGCGGGCTCGGGAAGCGTCGGCGATGCCGCCTCCTCGGCGTGGGTGCGCGCGAGCCGCTCCGTGGTCAGGAGGATCAGACCGCCCGCCGCGACCACACCGCATCCCAGCGCGAGCGCGGTGCCCGTCGTGCCGTAGCGGAAGGTTTCGCCGAACATCGTGATGCCGACCGCGGCCGCGACCACCGGGTTGACGACCGTGAGCGTCGCCAGCGGGGCCGCGAGACCGGCGCCCCGGTAGGAGGCCTGCGACAGCATCATGCCGGTCGTGGCCAGCACGCCTATCACGGCCAGGGACGGCACGTCGGCCGCGGAGACGCCGCCGGTCCAGTCGACGGCGACCGTCTTCGTGAACACCGAGGACATGCCGAAGGCTATGCCGGACGCGGTCGCGAGCAGGATGCTGCGGACCGCCGGGTGCCGGTGGGCGGCCCGGCCCGCGATCATCAGCGTGACCACCGCGCAGGCGGTGACCACGGCCACGACCACCCGCTGGGTGGTGTCCAACGACTGCGCCTCGGAAGCGCCGACCAGGGACAGCAGACCGGCCAGACCCACCGTCGCCATGATCGCGCCCCGCCAGGCGGTCGCCCCGGCCCTGCGGCCCACGAACAGGGCGGCCATCGGCAGGGCGAACACGATGGTCAGCGCGCCCAGCGGCTGGACCAGGCTCAGCGGGCCGTAGGCGAGCGCCACCACGTGCAGCAGTCCGCCGAGGCCGTTCAGGGCGACCGCCGCCCACCAGCCCGGACGGCGCAGCGGCGCGTACTGTTCGTCGGGGGAGGACACCGCGACCTGCTCCTGCACGATCGCTCCGGCCGCGTAGGCGACGGCGGAGACGAGCGACAGCAGCACGGACAACGCGAGGGCACTCATGCGCTGCTCCTCTGCGTGAGGCGGGGGCGGGACGCCCGGCGCGACGAACGGTCGGCTTCCATACGCAACACGATCCCGTGAAAAGTTCTTCCCGTCGTCGTCCCTGAGCAGGCAATGGGTCCTACTGCCGATGGAGTACGAAACGGTCCCCATCATCCCCAAGGTGGGGAACCCGGGACGGGGTCCTCCTGGTTGCGACCCCTAGGGGCCTTGGTACTACTGCTCTTCGTGGACCTCGACCCCGATCTCGCCGCACTCCGCCCGCTCGGCGGCTTCTTCGCCCTACGCACCACCGGAGGGCGGCGGCCACCGCTGCCGACGCTCGCACACGTGTATGAGGAAAGATCGTCGGATGTTTACGGACATTCTATAACTTTCCGCGTCAACAAGGTGGCGAAAGCTCTCCGTGCCCCCGAGACGCGGATCGCGGCCTCGGTGGCCCACCAGGGACTGGCGGCCCGCCTCTGGTCGACGGCCCTCGGCTGCGCCGCCCTCTACGAGCGGGTCCCCGACCTCGACCCGCGGCTGCTGCACTGGGACCCGGACGGCACCGCCCCCGACGACCTGTGGCTGACCGCCCTACGGCCCCTGCCCGCCGACACGGAGACCCTCACGGAGGTTGTCCTCAACGCCCACCTGCGACCGCTGGCCGACATCCTGCGCTCCCGCCACCGCCTCGCCGAGGGGCTGCTGTGGGGCAACGCGGCCTCCGCGCTGGCGGGCGCCGGCCGTCAGCTGGACGGCTGGGCCCGGGCACAGGGTCGTACGGACGTCGGCGACCGGGCCCGGGAACTCACGGCGGGACTCCTCGCCCACCCTCTCCTCGCCGACACCGGCACCCTCACCGGAACCGCGTTCCGGCGCCGCAGTTGCTGCCTCTACTACCGCGTCCCCGGCGGCGGGGTCTGCGGTGACTGTTGCTTCCCACGACCCCCGCGCTCTTCCCCACACGCCACATCTGGGTGACGATGAAGGTCATCAACGGCTGAGACAGGGGGTTCCGGGTGCGAGTGGGACTGCTGACCCGGGAGTACCCGCCGGATGTGTACGGCGGCGCGGGCGTCCATGTCGAGTTCCTCGCCCGGGAGCTGAGGTCCCTCGTCGACCTGGACGTGCACTGCTGGGGCGAGGGCCGCACGGAGGGTGTGATCCGGCATCGCCCCTGGTCGGCGCTGGACACCGCCAACGACGCGCTGCGCACCTTCTCCGTGGACCTCGCCATGACCGCCGGCCTCGAAGGCCGCGATCTGGTCCACTCCCACACCTGGTACGCCAACCTGGCCGGCCATCTCGGCAAGCTTCTGTACGGCATCCCGCATGTGATGACCGCGCACTCGCTGGAGCCCCTGCGGCCCTGGAAGGCCGAGCAGCTCGGCGGTGGCTACGCCCTGTCCAGCTGGGCGGAGCGCACCGCGATCGAGAGCGCCGACGCGGTGGTCGCCGTCTCGGGCGCCATGCGCGAGGACATTCTGGGCTGCTACCCGGCGCTGGATCCGGCCAAGGTCCACATCGTGCACAACGGCATCGACACCGCCCTGTACCGGCCCGACCCCGGCACCGACGCGCTGCGCCGCATCGGCCTCGACCCGGCCCGCCCGTACGTCCTCTTCGTCGGCCGTATCACCCGACAGAAGGGCGTGCCCCATCTGCTGCGCGCGGTGCGGAAGATCGACCCGGCGGCCCAGGTCGTGCTGTGCGCGGGCGCACCCGACACGCCGGAGATCGACCAGGAGTTCCGTGACCTCTTCCGGGAGCTCAGCCGGGTCCGCGAGGGCGTGCACTGGATCCCGCAGATGCTGCCGCGTCCCGAGGTGATCCAACTGCTCACGCACGCCGCCGTCTTCGTCTGCCCTTCGGTGTACGAACCCCTCGGGATCGTCAACCTCGAGGCGATGGCCTGCGGGACTCCCGTCGTGGCGTCCCGGGTCGGCGGGATCCCCGAGGTCGTGGACGACGGCAGGACCGGGGTACTCGTCCCGGTGGACGACGACTTCGAGGCGGGCCTCGCGCAGGCGCTGGACGCGGTTCTCGGCGATCCGGCGGCCGCGCGGGAGATGGGTGAGGCCGGGCGGGAGCGCGCGGTGGGCGAATTCGGATGGGACGCGGTCGCCCGTCGCACGGTCCGGCTCTACGAGGAGATCGTCAAGCAGGCGTAGGCCGCCCTGTGCGAGGGCAGGCATGGGTCAAACCAGCGTGAGGGGAGCGGCCATGCGTCGTGGTGGTCCTTCGGTGCTCGGCATCGTACTGGCGGGCGGAGAAGGCAAGCGGCTGATGCCGCTGACGGCGGACCGCGCGAAACCCGCGGTCACCTTCGGCGGCACATATCGCCTGGTCGACTTCGTCCTGTCCAACCTTGTCAACGGCGACATCCTGCGCATCTGCGTGCTGACGCAGTACAAGTCGCACTCGCTGGACCGGCACATCACCACCACCTGGCGGATGTCCAGTCTGCTCGGCAACTACATCACGCCGGTCCCGGCCCAGCAGCGACTCGGCCCCCGGTGGTACCTGGGCAGTGCGGACGCGATCCTGCAGTCCCTGAACCTCATCTACGACGAACGCCCCGAGTACGTCGCCGTCTTCGGTGCCGACCACGTCTACCGCATGGACCCGCGCCAGATGGTCAACCAGCACATCGAGAGCGGCGCGGGCGTGACGGTGGCCGGCATACGTGTCCCGCGCGGTGAGTCGTCCTCGTTCGGCGTGATCACCCCGGGCTCGGACGGCCAGACGGTCGAGGGGTTCCTGGAGAAGCCCGCCGATCCGCCGGGCCTTGCCGACGACCCGGAGTCCGTGTTCGCCTCCATGGGCAACTACGTCTTCACCACCAAGGCCCTCATCGAGGCGCTGCAGCGGGACGCCGAGGACCCGCAGTCCGTGCACGACATGGGCGGCTCGATCCTGCCCCAGCTCACCGAACGCGGCGAGGCCCACCTGTACGACTTCAGCGCCAACCACGTCCCCGGCGAGACCACCCGCGACCGGGGCTACTGGCGGGACGTGGGCACCCTGGACGCGTACTACGAGGCCCACATGGACCTCATCGCCGAGCGGCCCGCGTTCAACCTCTACAACCGGCAGTGGCCCATCTACACCCACTCCGGCCAGCTCTCCCCGGCCCGTTTCAACGCCGGCGGCATCGCCAGCGAGTCCATCATCAGCGCGGGCTCCCTGATCCGGGGCCAGGTCACCCGGTCGGTGCTCTCGCCGGGGGTCGTGGTCGATCCGGGCGCCGTCGTCCAGGGTTCGGTGCTGCACGACAACGTGCACATCGGGCGGGGCGCGGTGGTGCGGGGCGCGGTGCTGGACAAGAACGTCGAGGTGCCGCCGGGCGCGACGATCGGCGTCAACCCGGAGCGGGACGCGGAGCTCTACACGGTCTCCAGGGGCGGAGTGATCGCCCTCGGGAAGGGACAGCGGGTGCCCTGACCCCTCCGACGGCCCCGGTGCCCCGAGCGCACCGGGGCCGTCGTGATGTCACGTTGTCATGTCCCTGGACGGCAAGTGGAATCCGTGTTGTCATGCCAACTCCGGTCCATGACAACGTTGTTATGGGGGTTCCGTGCACCGCACCCGCCTCAGAAACCGACTCTCCTTACTGTTCGCCGCGCTTCTCGGCCTCGCCGGGCTGACCGCGGCACCCGCCCTGGCCGACGATTCCGCGGAGGCCCGCGGCCTGAAGGGCGAGTACTACACCCAGTCCGCCCCGGGCGCCTTCGACTTCCACGAGCTCAAGGCCACCACCTTCGACCCGACCATCGACTTCGACACCCTGGAGCCGCGCCTCGCCGCCGCCACCGGCCGCGCGGACGACGTCAGCGTCCGCTGGACCGGCCGGATCGTGCCGGAGCAAACCGGTCCGCACACCTTCTCGGTCATCGGTGACAACGGCTTCCGGCTGTGGATCGACGGCCGGCTCCTCATCGACCACTGGGTCGACGACTGGGACCGCGAACAGACCGCCGCCCCGATCGAGCTGACCGCCGGCACCGCCTACGACATCAAGATCGAGTACTTCGAGCACTACGGCGGCTCCAACCTCCATCTGCGCTGGACCGAGCCCGGCGGCAGCAAGGAGGCCGTGCCGCAGTCGGCGTTCCGGCTGCCCGCCGGATTCGACTACGACGGGCCGATCGCGACCACCGTCCTCGGTGACGGCCGCACCCTGAGGCTCGACTTCGCCCAGCGCCTCGCCCCGCCACCGGCCGGCCTGACCGACCACCTCCAAGCGGTGATCGGCGGCGCCGAGTGGCCGCTCGGCACCGCGAGGCCCGACCCCGCGGACCCGAGTGCCCTGCTCGTCGCCCTCGACGAACCCGTCGTCGGCAACAAGACCGGCACCGCGCGCGGCACGGCCGACCTCCGCTACGACGGGGGCGGCGGCCTCACCGACACCGAGGGCAACGTTGTCGGGGCGTTCTGGAGCAGCGGCTCCAACCACTCCACGTACCAACTGCGCACCCGCTGGGCCGACGAGGTCGGGCCGGGCAACGCCCGCCCCGAGTACCCGCGCCCGCAGCTGACCCGTGACGCCTGGCGCAATCTGAACGGGCGCTGGCAGTTCGCCGCCGCACAGGCGGGTGAGCGGCCGCCCGTCGGCAGGAACCTGGCGGAGCGGGTCCTCGTCCCGTACCCCGTCGAGTCCCAGCTCTCCGGCATCGAGCGGCACGAGGACCGGATGTGGTACCGGCGTACCTTCACGGTCCCCGCCGACTGGCACATCGGCTCGGGCAAGCGCCTGCGGCTCAACTTCGGCGCGGTCGACTGGCGGTCCGAGGTGTACGTCAACGGCACGAAGGTCGTCGAGCACCAGGGCGGCTACGACAAGTTCGGCGCCGACATCACCGACGCGCTCAAGCCCGGCCGTACCCAGGAGCTGGTCGTCGGTGTATACGACCCGACGGACGCGGCGAACGGCGAGAACCCGCCCCTGGGCAAGCAGCGCCTGGACCCGAGCGGGATCTGGTACACGCCGAGCTCGGGCATCTGGCAGACGGTGTGGATGGAGCCGGTCGCGCCCGACCACGTCGACTCGCTCAAGCTGACCCCGGACGTCGACGGCGGCCGGCTCACCGTCGAGGCACAGGGGGTCCGTCCGGGCGTACCGATCACCGCGACGGCGTACGACGGCGGGCGCAAGGTCGCCACGGCGCGCGGCCGGACCGGCGGTCCGCTGACCCTGACCATCGACGACCCGCACCTGTGGTCGCCCGACGATCCGTTCCTCTACGGCCTGAAGGTGACCGTCGGCGCCGACCGCGTCGGCAGCTACTTCGGCATGCGCTCCATCGCCGTGGAACAGGTGAACGGTGTCCCGCGCACGGTCCTCAACGGCAAGCCGGTCTTCATGATGGCCACCCTCGACCAGGGCTTCTGGCCGGACGGACTGCACACCGCGCCGACCGACGAGGCCCTCGCGTACGACCTCAAGGTCCACAAGAAGCTGGGCTTCAACTCGGTCCGCAAGCACATCAAGGTCGAGCCCGACCGCTGGTTCTACTGGGCCGACCGGCTGGGTCTGATGGTGTGGCAGGACATGCCCGCGATGACCGCGGGCGTGAACCCGAGCGCCGCCGCCCGCGCCGAGTACGAGCGGGAGATGAAGGAGCTGATCGACGAGCACATCAGCAGCCCGTCGGTGGTCATGTGGGTGACCTTCAACGAGGGCTGGGGCCAGTACGACGTCGGGCGCGTCGCCGAGCAGGCCAAGGCCTGGGACCCGACCCGGCTGGTCAACAACCAGTCGGGCCTCAACCTCGGCGCCGACGGCAACGCGGGCGACATCATGGACGAGCACGGCTACCCCAGCCCCGCCCTGCCGCCCCGCCCGGACGGCAGACGTGCGCTGGTCAGTGGTGAGTACGGCGGACTCGGGCTGGCGGTGCCGGGACACGCCTGGTCGGTCCAGCAGTCGTACGTCGACGTCGATCCGGCGACCTACACCGACGACTACCTGGCGAAACTCGACGAGGTGCGCGCCCTGGCCTGCCGGGGCGGCAACGGCGCCGTCTACACGCAGATCTCGGACGTGGAGGGTGAGCTGAACGGTCTGCTGACCTACGACCGGAAGGTGCTGAAGCCGGACGTGGCGCGGCTGAGGGCCGCTCACGAGGCGCTGATCCGGGACGCTTCCCGGGACACGCCGACCGGCTGCCCGGCGACCTGAGGGCCGCGCGGAAACGGATGTGACCACAGACGGCCCATGAGTCCCGCCCCTTTCGAGGGGCGGGACTTAATCTGCTTTTAACTGTGCGTAGCATGACCGTGCTTGACCGTAATCGCCTGCGGGCGGTTGACTGCTGACTCACCCGTCGTCGAAGCGAGGCAAGCCATTGACTTCCCACCTGCTCGCCCCACTCGACCTGGCGTTCTGGAACATGGAATCCGCCGAGCACCCGATGCACCTGGGCGCACTCGGCGTGTTCGCGGCCCAGTCGCCCACCGCCGGCGCCCACGCCGCGGACCTGCTCGCCGCCCGGGCGGCCGCGGTACCCGGGCTGCGGATGCGGATCCGGGACGTGTGGCCCCTGGGCTTCCCGACGGCGTTCGGCGGGGCCGCGCGGGAGCCCGCTCCCGACTTCGACCCGCTCGACCACGTCACCCTGCGCGCCCCTACCGCGGACTTCCAGGCCGAGGCCGGCCGCCTCATGCAGCGCCCGCTGGAGCGCGGGCGCCCGCCGTGGGAGGCGCATGTGCTGCCGGGGGAGGACGGCGTCTCGTTCGCCGTGCTGTTCAAGTTCCACCACGCCCTGGCCGACGGACTGCGCGCACTGACGCTCGCCGCCGCCGTCCTGGACCCGATGGACATGCCCGCGCCGCGCCCCCGTCCCGTCGAGCCGCCACGCGGTCTGGTCCCGGACGTCCGCAGGCTGCCGGACGTGCTGCGCGGCGCCTTGTCCTCTGCCCTGTCGGACGTGGGCCGCGCCCTCGACATCGGGGCCTCCGTCGCCCTCTCCACCATGGACGTGCGTTCCTCCGCGGCCCTCACTGCCGAGTCCACCGGCACCCGCCGCACCGCCGGAGTGGTCATCGACCTCGACGACGTGCACCGCGTCCGCAAGGTCGTCGGCGGCACCGTCAACGACGTCCTGATCGCGGTCGTCGCGGGCGCCCTGCGCCGCTGGCTCGACGAACGCGGCGACGGCAGCGAGGGCGTCGCGCCCCGAGCGCTGATCCCGGTCTCCAAGCGCCGCCCGCGCACCGCCCACCCGCAGGGCAACCGGCTCTCCGGCTACCTGATGCGGCTGCCCGTCGCCGACCCGGACCCGCTGCGGCGCCTCGCCACGGTCCGTGCGGCCATGAACCGCAACAAGGACGCCGGCCCCAACCGGGGCCCCGGCGCCGTCGCCCTGCTCGCCGACCATGTGCCGGCGCTCGGCCACCGGCTCGGCGGACCGCTGGTCGGCCAGGCAGCCCGGCTCTGGTTCGACATCCTGGTGACCAGCGTGCCGCTTCCGAGCATCGGACTGAAGCTCGGCGGCAACCCGGTCACCGCGGTCTACCCCTTCGCCCCGCTGGCCCGCGGCCAGTCCCTCGCCGTCGCCATCTCGACCTACCGCGGACGCGTCCACTACGGCCTCGTCGCCGACGCCCGAGCCGTCCCCGACCTGGACCGACTGGCCCGGGCCGTCGCCGAGGAGGTCGAGACGCTGATCACCGCCTGCGAGGCGTGATCCTCGCGGTTTGGCGCCGCGGCCCGAGGCTGTCGTAAAATTCGCTGTTCGAAAGCGGACGCCGTCGGAGCGCCGCGCGGAAGACCCAGGGAACGGCAGCGGCCATGACGGTGACAGACAACGGCTCGGCGACCACGGACGAGGTGGTGTACGGGCCCGGCATCGACCCGGAGCGGCTGGCCGTCTGCCTGAGCGTGCTCGACGAACTCGACAAGCTGGACGTCGACCACCCCGACGCGGTCGCGGTGCGCCGGGCCACCGCGGGCGTCTACCGCACCGTGAAGCAGCGCCGCCGCCAGGAGCGCCGGGCCGCCAAGACCGCCCACGACAAGTCGGTCACGGAGGCCACCGCGACCGGCTCCGCCCAGCGCATCGACGACGAGACGGAGGGCATCCTGCCGTCGTCGGTCACCGAGGAGGGCAGGATCGCGGGGATCCTCCAGCGACCCCGCTCCTGCTACACCTGCAAGGCCCGGTTCGTGGAGGTCGACTACTTCTACCACCAGCTGTGTCCCGACTGCGCCCGCCTGAACCGCGGCAAGCGCGACGCCCGCGCCGACCTCACCGGCAAGCGCGCCCTGCTCACCGGCGGACGCGCCAAGATCGGCATGTACATCGCGCTGCGGCTGCTGCGCGACGGCGCCCACACGACGATCACCACGCGCTTCCCGAAGGACGCCATCCGCCGTTTCAAGGCCATGGACGACTCGGCGGACTGGATGCACCGCCTGGAGGTCGTCGGCATCGACCTGCGTGATCCGGCGCAGGCCGTGGCCCTCGCCGACCAGGTCGCCGAGGCGGGCCACCTCGACATCCTCATCAACAACGCGACCCAGACCGTGCGCCGCCTGCCCTCCGCCTACGCCGCGCTGGTCGAGGGCGAGAGCGCCCCGCTGCCCGCGGGTGAGCTGCCCGCCCACCACGTCATCGGCGCCTTCGGCTCAGGCGCGGTGGACGGCCTGGCCTCGCTGCCCGCCGGGATCTCCGGCATGGACGCACAGCAGGTGGCCGACCTCGCCCTGGTCGCGGGCAACGCCAGCGTCGCCCGGCACCTCGACGGCACCGCCATCGACGCGGGCGGCCTCGTCCCCGACGTCGTCGACAGCAACACCTGGGTGCAGACGATCGAGCAGATCTCCCCGGTGGAGCTCCTCGAGACCCAGCTGTGCAACTACACGTCGCCGTTCATCCTGATCAGCAAGCTCCGCCCGGTCATGGCCGAGGCCGCCAGGAAGACGACGAGCGGACGTGCGTACGTGGTCAACGTCTCGGCGATGGAAGGCGTCTTCGGCCGCGGCTACAAGGGAGCGGGCCACCCGAACACGAACGCCGCCAAGGCCGCGATGAACATGGTGACGCGAACCAGCGCCCAGGAGATGTTCCAGACCGACGGCATCCTCATGACCTCGGTCGACACCGGCTGGATCACCGACGAACGCCCCCACTACGACAAGCTGCGCCTCGCCGAGGAGGGCTTCCACGCCCCGCTCGACCTGGTCGACGGCGCCGCCCGCGTCTACGACCCGATCGTGCGCGGCGAGGAGGGCGAGGACGTGTACGGCGTCTTCCTGAAGGACTACGCGCCGGGCAAGTGGTAACGGTCGCGCGCCGGGCGTGACGGGGCGGGGCGCGTCGGGTCGACCGCGGCGCGTACGGGCCGCTTGGGCCGGGAGTCGACCGCGGGCGTACGGGGCCGGTCGCGCCGGGGGTCAACCGCGGGGCGTACGGGGCCGGTCGCCCGGTTCCCCGCGCCCCACGGGTGCCGCGTGGGCGGGTCGGACCCTGGTCCCACCGTCCACCAGCAGATCAGCCCCGGTGACCCACTCCGCCGCGTCCGACGCCAGCCACAGCACCGCTCGGGCCACGTCCTCGGGCTCCCCGATCCGCCCGAGCGGCAGCCCGGCCGCGATCACCGTCTCCGCCGGCTCCCACACGAACCGGGCCATCTCGGTCCGCACCAGCCCGGGGGAGACGGAGTTGACGCGTACCTTCGGCGCGAGCTCGCCCGCGAGTTGCCGGGTGAGGTGGAGCAACGCCGCCTTGCTGGTGCCGTACGCGCCCACGTGCGGACCGACGTGCTCGGCTCCCTCCGTGCAGACGTTGACCACGGAGCCCCCGTGTTCGCACATCCATCCCCGCCACGCCTGCTGGACGAGTCGCAGGGGTGCCTCGACGTTGACGGTGAACGCCGTGCGCCACAGGTCCGGGTCGGCATCCATGAGCGGTCCGTACGGCTGGTTGGTCGCCGCGTTGTTGACCAGGACGTCGAACCGGCCGAACTCGCGCAGCACCAGCTCGGTGACCCGCGCCGGATGGTCCGGGTCGGCGACGCCGCCCGCCAGCCCGATGCCGCCCAGTTCCTCGGCGGTCCGGCGCACGTCGTCGCCGTCACGAGCGGTCACGCACACCAGCGCACCGGCCGCGGCCAGTTGTGCGGCGACGGCCCGTCCGATCCCCCGCGTCGCCCCGGTGACGACGGCTGCCCTGCCCTGGAATCCGTACGATGACGTCATCGCCGTACCGTCTCATGACGGGTCGTCAGTCGACAGCCCCCAGGCGTGAGTTGCGTGCGGCCACCAGCTCCAGCACCGTGCGCCAGTCCTCCAGGACGCCCGCGTCGAACCCGGCGCAACGGCCCTCCTCGGCGGCCTGGCGCAGGCGCAGGAGGTCGTCGTCGGCCAGGCCGCCGTCGGGCCGGTGGCCGCGGACCAGGCCGGCGACCCGCTCGCCGAGGAGGGAGCGGACCGCGTCGGCGGCGCAGTCCGGGTGTGCGGTCCGGTCGCCGGGCCGCAGCAGCGGGCCGATCACGTGCGCCAGGCCCGCCAGCTGGAGTTCCTTGTCGGCGGGACGGGACCGGCGCAGCAGCGCGGCCGTCCGCAGGGCGTGTTGGTGGAGGTCGACCGGGGGGCCTCCTGGGAAGCCGGGCGCGCCGAACGTGCCCCGGCAGGCGTACAGCAGATCCATCAGCTCTTCGACACCGCGCAGCTCCATGCGCCAGTCCTCCCGCCGGACGAGCCTTGCCGGGCGCCAGCAGATCATGGGCGGCTTGCGATTCGGCCAACGGGATCTGAACTGCGTCGCCTGTTCGCGTCCGTAGGCCGAATGGGGGACCCGCAAAAGGGGCGTAACTCAACAGAACGGGGCAGACTGTCCCTGGCCGTGCACGCGTTGACTTCGGATAGTTACCCTTTGTTTTCAGCCCTATCGAGCGGACTGTCGCTCATTTGGTTAGTCTGTAGCGGACGGACAGCAGTACGGGGTCCAACCCACACCCATGGTCCGTCATGGGACTCGCCCGTTCACCACGGCCTGCTCTCGTTCGAGAAACCGGCGCCACCGCGTCCGAAGTGCCTCTAGCCATACCCAAGCGGGCGTCGGGAACCAGGTCGCACACTGGGCACTACGCCCGAGGGTGACCCGACACATAAGGAGTGCGCGGTGACACCGGAGAAGACGAATCGCGATCAACGCCCCAAGGAACGCACGGAGCGTGCAGGCCGCCGGCCCGGAGAGATCGGCAGCCTCGACGTGTGGGCCCGGTCCGCCCCGATCCGCCTCGCGGGCTACGAGGACGACCTCGCCGAGGACCACATCCTGCCCAGCGTGGACTGACCCCGGGGCAACCCGTCGCGATCGCCGACCGCATGGGCGTGCGAAACTCACGCCCATGCTGATCAGAGAAGCCGTGGCCGACGACTGGCCACGGATCTGGCCTTTCTGGCACCGGATCGTCGCCGCCGCCGAGACCTACGCCTGGGCGCCGGACACCTCCGAGGAAGCGGCCCGCGCCCTGTGGATGGCTCCGGCCAAACGCGTCTACGTCGTCGAGAACGACGACGGCGCCGTGGTCGCCTCCGCCTACCTCACCCCCAACTACGGCGGCCCCGCGGCCGGTATCGCCAACGCCGGCTTCATGGTCGACCCCGAGCAGGGAGGCCGCGGCTACGGCCACGCCCTCGCCGAGCACCTCCTGTCCGCCGCCCAGGCAGCCGGATACCGGGGCATGGTCTTCAACGCCGTCGTCGAGACCAACCCCGCGGTGAAGCTCTGGACATCCCTCGGCTTCACCATCCTCGGCACGGTCCCGGACGCGTACGACCACCCCCGGCACGGACCGGTCGGCCTGCACATCATGTACAAGTCGCTCTAGGCGCACACGGGTTGCCCCGCTACTCCAGCGGCGCCGTCCGCTCCCACGGGTGCCGCTCCTCCAACTGGGCCGCCACCTCCAGCAGATCCGCCTCCGATCCCGGCCGCGCCACCAACTGGACGGCGCACGGGGCACCCGAGGGCAGGGTGTTGAACGGGACGGACATCGCGGGCCAGCCGGTCAGGTTCCACGGCGGGGTCAGGGGCGAGTAGTTCGTGTTCGCCAGTACATTGCGCAGCCAGCCCCGCTCGTGCCAGGGCGCGGACTTGGGGGAGCGGCGGGCGAGCGCCGGCATGAGCAGCACGTCGTACTCCTCGAAGAACGGCTCCAGGCGCCGGCGCAGCGCCTCGCGTCCCCCGCCGGTGCGCACGGAGTTCACGAAGCGGCGCCCGACGGCCGCGTGCACCCGGGTGCGCCGGGCCAGCCGCTTGCGGTCGAGACCCTGCGCGTCCACGGCCGTGCCGGCCGTCCAGTGGGCGAGCGAGGTGAAGCTCAGCGACATCGGATACGGCGGATCGGCCCGGCGTACCTGGTGACCCGCCTTCATCAGCACGCCGGCCGCCTCCCGGACCGCCGTCGTGTACGGCGTGGTGACGACGACGCCCGCGAGCGGGCTGCGCAGGGAGACGGCGACCCGGTGTGTCGCGTCCGCGTCCCGGCGTACGAACGTGGTGTCGGCGAGGACCGACAGCATCAGACGCGCGTCCTCCACCGTCGTCGCCAGGGGCCCGTTCTCGGACATGCCGAACCAGTCGCCGTCACTGACGCCGGCGGGCACCACACCGGGGCCCGGCTTGAGGGTGACCAGGCCGCAGTTGGCCGCCGGGATGCGCAGGGAGCCCATGCCGTCGTTGCCCAGGGCGATCGGCACCAGGCCCGCGGCGACCGCGGCCGCGCTGCCGCCGGACGAACCGCCCGCCGTGCGGGAGGTGTCCCACGGGTTGCGGGCCGTGCCGTGGACACCCTCCGTGGTGCCGAAGACACACAGCTCCGGCACGTTGGTCAGCCCCACGACCACCGCGCCCGCCGCCCGCAGCCGGGCCACGGTGACATGGTCGGCTTCGGAGGGCGTGTCCGGGGTGGCGGCCGAACCGACGCGTCTGGCCTCGCCCCGCACGGCGAGGTTGTCCTTGACGGCCACGGGAACCCCGGCCAGCGGGAGTGAGTCCAGGTCGCCCCGCGCGGCGACCTCGTCGGCCTCGGCGAGCGCCGCCTCGGCCCGCACCACGCGGAAGGCTCCGACACGACCGTCGAGCCGGTCGATCCGGGCAAGGTGCTCGGCCACCACCTCGCGCGGCGTGGCCCGCTTCTCACGTACGGCGGCGGCGATCTCGGCGGCGGTCCGGCCGACCCAGCTGGTCACGGGCGCTCCCTGGAGGCTACTGGTGGGTATGTCGAGAGAACTCTGCCCCGGAGCCGGGCCCGAGTCGAGAGCACTCGCGCTTGGACATTCGGACAGGTCTTGTTGGACTTTTCGCGGTGGGACAGGCGCCTCGGTCGACTGATCCGCAGGTCATCCGATCAATGGTCCAACTCCAGCCTCACTGCACCCCATTGACAGGCTGAGACGCCAAGCCAAGGATCAGGCCTCCGATGAATGGGGAGTCGCTGATGAGAAAACGGCTGAAACTGGCCGGTGTCCTGGCGGTGCTGACGCTGCTCCTGGCACCGGCTCCGGCGATCGCGCGGCAGCAGCAGAGCCCGCCGGTCACCGTGCCCGCCCTGAGCGACTGGACGCCCGAATCCGGCAGCTACGTCTACCGGAGCGGCGCGCGTCTGGTGGCGGACGGTCCGGACGAACGCCGGGTCGCGGACACCCTCGCCGACGATCTCCGGGCGGCGGGCCACGGCAGGGTGCCGGTGGTGCGAGGCGGCGCCCGCACCGGTGACATCGTCATCGACGTCCAGCCCGCAAGGACCGCCCTCGGCACCGAGGGCTACGAACTGCACGCCGGCCGGAACCTGTCGGTGACCGGCGCGACCGAGACCGGCGTCTTCCACGGCACCCGCACCCTGCTCCAGCTCCTCGCGCAGGGCGACCGCGTCCCCGCCGGACGCACCGTCGACGTGCCGCGATACAAGGAACGCGGCGTCGGTGTCTGTGCCTGCTACGTCCACATCTCGCTGCCCTGGCTGGAGAACCTCGTCCGCGAGATGGCGTACAACAAGCTCAACCAGCTGCTCCTCGAACTCAAGGTGAAGAGCGACACCCACCCCGAGGCCAACACCTGGGGCTACTACACCAAGGACGAGATCCGCCGCCTGGTCGCCCTCGGCGAGCGGTACCACGTGGAGATCATCCCGGAGATCAACTCCCCGGGCCACATGGACCCCTGGATCGAGAACCGGCCGGACCTCCAGCTCACCGACTCCGACGGCGCGAAGCAGCCCTCGCGCCTGGACATCACCCAGCCGGCCGCCTTCACCTACTACACGAGCCTGATCGACGAGTACGCGCAGGTCTTCACCTCCCCCTCCTGGCACATGGGAGCCGACGAGTACATGCTCGGCTCCGACTTCGCCAAGTACCCGCAGATCCTGCGGTACGCCCAGGACAGGTACGGCGCGAACGCCACACCGCAGGACGCCTTCATCGACTTCGTCAACCGCGTCCACGCCTACGCGTCCGCCAAGGGCAAGAAGCTGCGGATCTGGAACGACGGACTCACCGGAGCCAACACCGTGCCGGTCGCGGCGGGCACGACGGTCGAGCACTGGCTGGACGTGGCCACGAAACCCAGTCGACTCCAGGCTCAGGGCTATCCGTTGATGAACGCGGCGTACTCGCTGTACCTCGTCCGCGGCGGCTTCCACAGTGACACCAAGGGCCTGTACGAGCAGAGCTGGGATCCAAGAAGCTTCGAGGGCGAGAAGCTCGCCTCCGCCGACGGCGTCACCGGCGCGAAGATCAGCCTCTGGCCCGACAACGGGCGCGGCGAGACCGAGAACGAGGTCTCCGGCGAACTGTGGCCCGCCCTGCGGCACATCGCCCAGGCGACCTGGGGCGACCCGCACCCCGACGCCACGTACGCGGGGTTCACCGCGCGCGGGACGGCCGTGGGACACGCGCCCGGATGGCGGGACCTGACCCGGGTGCCGGTGCCGGACGGGACGTACACCCTCACCGCGGCGGGCCGCACGATCGACGCCCAGGTGCGGCGCACGGCGGACGGCTACGCGAGCCTGCGGACCCAGGACGGCTGCCTGGAGATACGCGGCGGCAAGCTCACCCTCAACGTGCCGCTCCAGCCCGGCGTCGAGGCGACCTGGCAGAGCTGCGACTCGGCGAACACCCTGCAGCGCTGGCAGCTGGTCCGCGACGCCGACGGCTACCGACTGGTCAACGCGATCACACAGATGGCCCTGAGCGTGACCGACGGGGGCCGACTAGTGCAGTACCCGCCCGACCAGCACCCGCCCGCCGTCTGGCAACTGACCGTCCACTGACGTAGGAGCCCCACCCCATGGCAGTCTCCCGCCGCCTCTTCGTCACCGCCGCCACCGCACTCGCGGTGACCGGACCGCCTGCCCTGCCGGCCTCCGCCGCCCCGGCCGATCCCCGCTACCGCATCCCCGTCTCCCCGGACGACACCGAGGCCGACCTGGTCCGCAAGGCCTCCCAAGTCCGGCCCACCGCACGGCAGATCGCCTGGCAGCGCCTGGAACGGACCGCGTTCCTGCACTTCGGCGTGAACACCTTCACCGGCCTGGAATGGGGCACCGGCGACGAGGACCCCGAGGTGTTCCAGCCGGTCGGCCTCGACACCGACCAGTGGGCCAGGGCCCTGCGCGACGGCGGTTTCGAGCTCGCCATCCTCACCGTCAAGCACCACGACGGCTTCGTCCTCTACCCCTCGCGCTACACCGACCACTCCGTCCGGTCCAGCAGCTGGCGGGACGGACGGGGCGACGTACTGCGCTCGTTCGCGGACTCCATGCGGCGCCACGGCATCAAGGTCGGCGTCTACGTCTCGCCCGCCGACGAGAACCAGTACCTGCACGGCGTGTACGCCAACGGCAGCGCCCGCGCCGAGCACGTCATCCCCACGCCCGTCCCTGGCGACGACCGCTCACCGCGCCGGTCGTACGCCCTGCCCGCCACCGACTACGGCGCCCACATGCTCAACCAGCTCT
Source organism: Streptomyces sp. NBC_00076 (assembly GCF_045041235.1). Classification (NCBI taxonomy): domain Bacteria; kingdom Bacillati; phylum Actinomycetota; class Actinomycetes; order Kitasatosporales; family Streptomycetaceae; genus Streptomyces; species Streptomyces sp. NBC_00076. Next base: position 1,448,266 of record NZ_CP108242.1, on the reverse strand, counting down.
ACGAGGTCCTCACCGAGTACGGCCCGATCGACGAGGTGTGGTTCGACGGCGCCCAGGGCCGGATCCCGCCGGACAAGGTCGAGAAGTACGACTGGGACAGCTGGTACACCCTCGTGCGCTCGCTCGCACCGGACGCCGCGATCGCCGTCTCCGGTCCCGACGTGCGCTGGGTCGGCAACGAGGGCGGGCTGGCCCGCGAGGACGAGTGGAGCGTGGTCCCCGTCCAGGAGAAGGACTACGGCCGTACCGACTACGCCCTCGCCTACGACGCCGCCGACATGGGCAGCCGGGACGCGCTCGTCAAGGCCCAGCCGGTGGCCGATTACCTGCAGTGGTGGCCGGCCGAGTGCGATGTGTCGATCCGGGACGGATGGTTCTACCACGCCGACCAACAACCCAAGACGGTCGACGAGTTGACCGACATCTACTTCCGGTCCGTGGGCCGCAACTCGGTCCTGCTGCTCAACATCCCGCCCGACACGGACGGGTTGCTGCCCGCCGCCGACGTCGTCCGGCTGCGGGAGTTCCGCGACCGCGTGGACGACGAACTGCCTCAGGACCTGGCGCGCGGCGCCCGGACCACCACCGGGCCGGACCGGGTGACCATCGACCTCGGCAGCGAACGGGAGGTGGACCGGATCAGACTGGCCGAGGACGTGCGGTACGGGCAGCAGGTCGAGAGCTTCGTGGTCGAGGCCCGGGTGGACGGCGCGTGGACGGAGGTGACGAGGGCCGGGACCATCGGCCTGAGCCGGATCCTGACGTTGCCGGCCGCGGTACGGGCCGGACAGTGGCGGGTGCGGGTGACCGGGGCCCGGAGCGTCGTGCGGGTCGCGGAGTTCGGGCTGTATCGGTCGCGGGTCTGAGGCGGGTGGCTGTAGCGGGTGCGGGTCTGGGCGCGGCCGGAATGCTCGCCTCCCGGTCCGCGCCCCGCCGGAGCCTCAGCTCTCGATCTGCGCCCGCAGCCACTGTTCGACCTCTCCCACGTGTGCGGCGGCCGCCGCCCGTGCCGCCTCCGGGTCGCGGGCGACCAGGGCGCGGTGGATGGCGGCGTGCTCGCGGCGGGTGCGGGCGAAGGCGCCCTCCTCCTGGTAGCCGCGCCAGACCCGGGCGCGGAAGGTGCGCGAGGACAGGCCGTCCAGGATCGCGGCCATCGTCTCGTTGGCGGCGGCCGTGGCGATCTCGCGGTGGAAGGCCAGATCGTGGGCGAGGATCACCTCGGGATCCTCGGTGGCGTTCATGGCCGTCAGATGCTTCTCGACCTCGGCGAGCTGATCCGGGGTGATCCGGGCCGCCGCCAGCGCGGTCGCCGTCGACTCCAGGATGCGGCGCACCTCCAGCAGCTCCACCAGGCGCGGGCCGCGGGACAGGTCGGCGACCACACCGAAGGTCTCCAGCAGGTCCCCGGCCTCCAGCTGGGTCACGTAGATGCCCGACCCGTGCCGGGCCTCCAGCACGCCCAGCACCGTGAGCGCGCGGATCGCCTCCCGCATCGAGCTGCGGGAGATGCCGAGCTGGACCGCCAGGTCGCGTTCCGTGGGCAGCCGCTGGCCCGGCTCCAGCCGCCCCTCGCCGATCATCGCCTTGATCCGCTCGATGGCGCGCTGCGTCACGGTGCCCTTCTGCGGGGCTGTCTCGTCCACGCCACTCCTCCACTCACCAGGTGCGCCGCAGTCTAACCACGAGAGTGGTCATACCACTATGGCCTCAACTCCCGAAAAAATGCCGCCGGAGGGTGTTCTTTGGGCCGAGTGGTCTGATAAGTATGCGGTCATCTGCTCGAACACGCTCGACGAGGAGCCACCAGATGCCCGGCAGAACAGTGGGGAAGCGGAACAACATACGAAGTGTCGGTGCGGTGGTCGTGGCCGTCGGCGCCTCACTCGCGCTCGCCGCCTGCGGCAGCACCAAGGACACCGGTGGCGCCTCCAGCGCGGGAGGCGACAAGGACGGCAAGGTCGGGGTGATCCTGCCCCTGCTGACCTCGCCGTTCTGGCAGTCGTACAACGACTACGTGCCGAAGATGGCGAAGTCCGAGGGCGTCGACGCGCTGAAGACGGTCAACTCCAACAGTGACCCGTCCCAGCAGATCACCGACATCAACAACGAACTCAACCAGGGCGTCAAGGGCCTGGTCGTAGCCCCGCTGGACAGCGCCGCCATCGAGGCCGGCCTCGACCAGGCGGAACGCAAGGGCGTGCCCGTGGTCGCGGTGGACGTGGCCCCCGACAAGGGCAAGGTCGCCATGGTGGTGCGCGCCGACAATGTCGCCTACGGCGAGAAGGCCTGCCAGTACTTGGGCAAGCAGATTCCCTCCGGCAAGGTCGTGCAGATCATGGGCGACCTCGCCTCGGTCAACGGCCGTGACCGCTCCGAGGCGTTCCGCGCCTGCGTGAAGAAGAACTTCCCGAAGCTGAAGGTTCTGGAGATCCCGGCCAAGTGGGAGTCCGACACCGCCGCCTCCAAGCTCGACACCCTGCTCAATGCCAACCCCGACCTCAAGGGCATCTACATGCAGGCCGGCGGTGTCTACCTCGCGCCGACCCTGCAGACCCTCAAGTCGAAGGGGATGCTGAAGAAGGCCGGAGAGTCGGGCCACATCACCATCGTCTCGAACGACGGCATCTCGCAGGAGTTCGACGCCATCCGCAAGGGTGAGATCGACGCGACCGTCTCCCAGCCCGCCGACGCCTACGCCAAGTACGGCATGTACTACATCAAGGCGGCGATGGAGGGGAAGACGTTCAAGCCCGGTCCGACCGACCATGACTCGACCATCGTCAAGCTGCCCAACGGCATCCTCGAGGACCAGCTGCCCGCACCCCTGGTCACCAAGGACAACGTCGACGACTCCAAGCTCTGGGGTAATTCGGTCAAATGAGCACGCCACTGGTTGAAGCGCGTGGGGTCGTCAAACGCTACGGCCCCACCACCGCCCTCGCCGACGGCAGGCTCACCGTCCTGCCTGGCGAGTCCCACGCCCTCGTCGGCCGCAACGGCGCCGGCAAGTCCACCCTCGTCACCCTCCTCACCGGCCTCCAGGCACCGGACGAGGGCACCGTCAGCTTCGACGGCGAGCCCGCGCCCCCGCTGGCCGACCGGGACGCCTGGCGCCGCAAGGTCGCCTGTGTCTACCAGAAGCCCACGGTCGTCCCGGAGCTGACGGTCGCCGAGAACCTGTTCATCAACCGGCAGCCGCTGCACCGCGGGTTCATCAGCTGGCGGCGGCTCAAGACGCAGGCCACCGAGCTGCTCGACGCCTGGGACGTGCACGTCGACCCGGAGGCGCGCACCGCCGACCTCAAGGTCGAGGACCGCCAAATGGTCGAGATCGCACGGGCGTTGAGCTTCGGCGCCCGCTTCATCGTCCTCGACGAACCGACCGCCCAGCTCGACAACCGGGAGATCGAGCGGCTCTTCGCCCGCATGCGGACGCTCCAGGACTCCGGCGTCACCTTCCTGTTCATCTCGCACCACCTCCAGGAGGTGTACGAGGTCTGCCAGACCGTGACCGTGCTCCGCGACGCCCGCTGGATCACCACGGCCCCGGTCGCCGACCTGCCGAAGACCGCCCTGGTGGAGGCCATGGCGGGGGAGAGCATCGAGACGCTCGCCGAACAGGCCGTACAGGAGAGGGTGGTCGACGAGAGCGCCCCCGTCCTGCTGGACGTACGCGGCCTCACCTCTCAGTCGTACGAGAACATCGACCTGACCGTCCGCCGCGGCGAGGTCGTCGGTCTCGCCGGGTCCAGCGCCAGCGGCAAGATCGAGCTCGCCGAGACGCTGACCGGACTGCACAGCCCGCAGAGCGGCACGGCCCAACTGGACGGGAAGCAGCTCCGGTTCGGCGATGTCCCGGCCGCGCTGAAGGCCGGTGTCGGCTGTGTGCCCCGGGACCGGCACGTCCAGGGGCTCGTGGTGGGGATGACCGTCGGCGACAACGCCACCCTGAGCGTCCTCGACCGGCTCGGCCGCTACGGCTTCGTCGGCACCGACCGCCGGCGCGGCTTCGCCACCGAGCTGATCGAACGCCTCGACATCCACACCGAGGGCCCCGACCAGCCCGTCTCCGACCTGTCCGGCGGCAACGCGCAGAAGGTCGTCATGGCGCGCGCGCTGGCCTCCGACCCGCACCTGCTGGTCCTGATCAACCCCACCGCGGGCGTGGACGTGAAGTCCAAGGAGTCCCTGCTGGCCCGCGTGGACAGTGCCCGCGAGGACGGCACCGCGGTACTGGTCGTCTCCGACGAGATCGACGACCTCAGACGCTGCGACCGCGTCCTCGTCCTCTTCCACGGCAGCGTCGTCGCCGAACACATGGCGGGCTGGCGCGACCACGAGCTGATCGCCTCCATCGAAGGAGTGGACCATGGCTACAGCGTCTCCTCGGGGGACAACCCCCGTACCCCCGGCCGGGAAGGGGGGAGCCGGGGTGACTGAGACGAAGGCCCAGCCGCTCGCCCCGCTCGACACACCCGCGGCACGTTCGGCCAGGACGGTACTGCTGCGGCGGGCCCGTGAACTCGCCCTTGTTCCCGCCCTGTTGCTGCTCATGGTGCTCGGCGCGGTGGTCAACGACTCGTTCCTCACCGAACGCAACCTGATCTCGATCCTCGGCGCCTCCGCCGCCCTGGCGATGGTGGTGCTGGCCGAGTCGCTCGTCCTCATCACGGGCAAGTTCGACCTGTCCCTGGAGTCGATGGTCGGGATCGCGCCCGCCATCGGAGCGCTCCTGGTGCTGCCCGCCGCCCAGTCCGGTTGGGGCACCGAGTTCCCGGCCGCGCTCGCGCTGCTGGCGATCCTCGTCGTCGGCGCGGTGATCGGTGCCTTCAACGGGATCCTGGTCGTCAAGTTCAAGCTGAACGCGTTCATCGTGACGCTCGCGATGCTGATCGTCCTGCGCGGCCTGCTCGTCGGCGCCACCAAGGGCAAGACCCTGTTCGGCATGCCCGACAGCTTCTACTCCCTCGCCACCACCACCTTCCTGAACGTCCCGATGTCGGTGTGGCTCGCCGCCGCCGCCTTCGCGATCGCCGGGTTCGTGCTGAAGTACCACCGCGTGGGGCGCGCCCTCTACGCGATCGGCGGCAACGCGGACGCGGCCCGCGCGGCGGGAATCCGCGTCGACCGGGTGATGCTCGGGGTGTTCGTCGTCGCGGGCGTTCTCGCCTCGGTGGGCGGACTGCTGCAGACCGGTTACGTCGGCGCGATCAGCGCCAACCAGGGCCAGAACATGATCTTCACGGTGTTCGCGGCCGCGGTGATCGGCGGCATCAGCCTCGACGGCGGCAAGGGCACCATGTTCGGCGCGCTCACCGGCGTACTCCTCCTCGGCGTCGTACAGAACCTGCTGACCCTCGCCCAGGTGCCGTCCTTCTGGATCCAGGCCATCTACGGAGGGATCATCCTCGTCGCCCTCATGATCGCCCGCGTCACGACGGGCCGCGCCCAGGACTGACCCGCCCCGACCCTGACCACGACCGAAAGGCCCTCCGTGTCCCCGACGCCCGTCCGTATCACCGCGGTCGACACCTACGACATCCGTTTCCCCACCTCGCGCGAGCTCGACGGCTCCGACGCGATGAATCCCGACCCCGACTACTCGGCGGCGTACGTCGTGCTGCGCACGGACAGCGAGGACGCGGACGGCGGGCCGCAGGGGCACGGCTTCACCTTCACCATCGGGCGGGGCAACGACGTCCAGGTCGCCGCGATCCAGGCACTGCGCCACCACGTGATCGGACGGTCCGTCGACGAGCTGTGTGACGACCCGGGGTCGCTGTTCCGGGACCTGATCGGAGACAGCCAGCTGCGGTGGCTCGGCCCCGAGAAGGGCGTGATGCACATGGCGATCGGCGCGGTCACCAACGCCGTGTGGGACCTGGCGGCCAAGCGCGCCGACAAGCCGCTGTGGCGGTTGCTCGCCGAGGCCGACCCCGAATGGCTGGTCAGCCAGGTCGACTTCCGCTACCTCACCGACGCCCTCACGCCCGAGGAGGCGCTGGAACTGCTGCGCAGAGGCCGGGAAGGCGCCGCCGAGCGCACCACGAACCTGCTCGCCACCGGCTTCCCCGCCTACACCACCTCCCCGGGCTGGCTCGGCTACAGCGACGAGAAACTCACCCGCCTCGCCGCCCAGGCCGTGGCCGAGGGCTTCCGGCAGATCAAACTGAAGGTCGGCGCGGACCTCGACGACGACATACGGCGCTGCCGGGTCGCCCGCCATGTCGTCGGCCCCGACATCCGCATGGCGATCGACGCCAACCAGCGCTGGGACGTCGCCGAGGCGATCCGCTGGACCAAAGCCCTCGCCGAGTTCGACCCGTACTGGGTCGAGGAGCCCACCAGCCCCGACGACATCCTGGGCCACGCCGCCATCCGCCAGGCCGTGGCACCGGTCAAGGTCGCCACCGGCGAGCACGTGCAGAACCGGGTCGTCTTCAAGCAGCTCCTCCAGGCCGGCGCCGTCGACGTCGTCCAGATCGACGCGGCCCGGGTCGCGGGCGTCAACGAGAACCTCGCCGTCCTGCTGCTCGCGGCCAAGTTCGGCGTGCCGGTCTGCCCGCACGCGGGCGGTGTCGGCCTGTGCGAACTCGTCCAGCATCTGTCGATGTTCGACTACGTGTCGCTGTCCGGCACCACCGAGGACCGTGTGATCGAGTACGTGGACCATCTGCACGACCACTTCCTCGACCCGGTGGTGATCCGCGAAGGTCACTACACGGCACCCACCACTCCGGGTTTCTCGGCCGCCATGCGACCGGAGTCCCTGGCGCGGTACACCTTTCCCGACGGCGCCTTCTGGGCGGCCGACCTCAAGACGCAGCAGAACGCGGACAACGCATCCGGCAACACCCCCGACAAGAAGGGACAGGCGGCATGAGCGACTTCGAGGGCCTCAAGGCCCTGGTGACGGGCGGTGCCTCCGGCATCGGCCGGGCGACGGCCGAACTCCTGGCCTCCCGTGGCGCACAGGTCGCCGTACTCGACCTGGACCCGTCGTCGGTCGACAAGCCGCTGTTCGCCCACCGCGCCGACGTCACCGACGACGCCTCCGTACGGGCGGCGGTGACGGCAGCCGTCGCCGACCTCGGCGGACTGGACGTCGTGGTCAACAACGCGGGCATCGGCGCCCAGGGCACCGTCGAGGACAACGACGACGAGGAGTGGCACCGGGTCCTGGACGTCAACGTCGTCGGGATGGTCCGGGTGGCCCGTGCCGCCCTGCCCCACCTGCGGGAATCCACACACGCGGCGATCGTCAACACGTGCTCCATCGCGGCCACCGCGGGCCTGCCGCAGCGGGCGCTGTACAGCGCGACCAAGGGAGCCGTGTACTCCCTCACCCTCGCGATGGCCGCCGACCACGTCCGCGAGGGCATCCGCGTCAACTGCGTCAACCCCGGCACGGCGGACACCCCGTGGATCGGCCGGCTGCTGTCCAAGGCCGCCGACCCGGCCGCCGAACGCGCCGCCCTGGAGGCCCGCCAGCCCTCCGGCCGCCTGGTGAGCGCCGACGAGGTCGCGAGCGCGATCGCCTACCTGGCGAGTCCGCTGTCCGGCGCCACCACCGGTACGTCGCTCGCCGTGGACGGTGGCATGCAGGGCCTGCGGCTGCGACCGGCGGGCCAGTGAGCACGCTAGGCCGAAGCGGTGTCGAGGTCAGCGCCCTGGCCTTCGGCGCCGCCGCCATCGGCAACCTCTTCACCGAGGTCGGCGAGGAGCAGGCGCACGAGGCCGTGACCGCCGCCTGGCAGCGCGGGGTGCGCTACTTCGACACCGCCCCGCACTACGGCCTCGGCCTGTCCGAACGCCGGCTCGGAGCGGCCCTGCGCGCGTACCCCCGCGCGCGGTACACGGTCTCGACGAAGGTGGGCCGCCGTCTGGAACCGTCGTCGGCACCGGGCGACGACCTCGCCAACGGCTTCGCGGTCCCCGCCACCCACCGCCGCGTCTGGGACTTCACCGCCGACGGTGTACGACGCACCCTGGAGGCGAGCCTGGAGCGGCTCGGCCTCGACCGCGTCGACCTCGTCTACCTGCACGACCCCGACGACCATGCCGAACAGGCCTTCCGGGAGGGCTATCCGGCCCTGGAGAAGCTCCGTTCGGACGGTGTGGTCGGCGCGATCGGCGTGGGCATGAACCAGGCCGGGATGCTCACCCGCTTCGTCCGTGACACCGACGTCGACGTGGTGCTGTGCGCCGGCCGCTACACCCTGCTCGACCAGCACGCGCTCGCCGAACTGCTCCCGGCCGCCGTGGCACGCGGCACCTCCGTCGTCATCGGCGGCGCCTTCAACTCCGGGCTCCTGGCGGGCCCCAGGCCCGGGGCGACGTACAACTACGCCCAGGCACCGGCCGAAGTGCTGGACCGGGCCCTGCGCCTGAAATCCGTCGCCGACCGCCACGGCACCACCCTGCGGGCCGCCGCCCTGGCCTTCTGCGCCGCCCCCGAGGCGGTCGCGAGCGTCCTCGTCGGTGTCCGCTCGGCGGCCGAGGTCCACGACTGCGCCGACCAGTTCGCGGCCCAGGTGCCCACCGCCTTCTGGCAGGAACTGCGTGACACCGGCCTCCTGCCCGCCGACGCCCCCGTCCCCGCCGGAGAACCGTCATGAGAGTCGCCCTGCACACCAAGGTCCGCGCCGACCGGATCGACGAGTACGAGGCCGCCCACCGCGAGGTCCCGGTCGAACTGACCGACGCGATCCGCGCCGCCGGAGCCACCTCCTGGACGATCTGGCGCAGCGGCACCGACCTCTTCCACGTCCTGGAGTGCGAGGACTACGCCCGCCTCCTGGCCGAACTGGAGAAGCTCCCGGTCAACGTCGCCTGGCAGACCCGCATGGGCCGGCTGCTGGACGTGGTGCACGACTACTCCGGCGACGGCGCCGACGCCGGCCTGCCCGTCGTGTGGGAGCTGCCGTGACCGTGGACGCGCACCACCACGTGTGGGACCTGTCCGTACGGGACCAGGACTGGATCGAGGAACACAGCCCGCTGCGGCGGGACTTCACGGTGGCGGACCTCCGGCCCGAGACCGGTGCGGCCGGAGTCGACCGCACCGTCCTCGTCCAGACCGTCACCGTCGCCGAGGAGACCCCGGAGTTCCTCGCCCTCGCGGCCGACCACGAGCTGATCGCGGCCGTCGTCGGCTGGACCGACCTCACCCGCCCCGACGTCGCCGACGAGCTGGCCCGGCTGCGGGAACTCCCCGGCGGGCAGTACCTCAAGGGCATCCGGCACCAGGTCCAGGGCGAGCCGGACCCGGAGTGGCTGCTGCGGGCGGACGTACGGCGAGGCCTCGCGGCCGTCGCCGACGCCGGACTCGTCTACGACCTCGTGGTGCTGCCCCACCAGCTCCCGGCCTGCGCCAAGGCGGCGGCCGCCCTGCCCGAACTCACCTTCGTCCTCGACCACTTGGGCAAACCGCCCATCGCCTCCGGCGCCCTCGAACCCTGGGCGGGTGACGTCCGCGCCCTCGCCGCCCTGCCGAACACCGTCTGCAAGCTCTCCGGCATGGTCACCGAGGCGGACGCCGACTCGTGGACCGCCGCCGACCTGCGCCCGTACGCCGAGGTGGTGTTGAACGCCTTCGGCCCCCACCGGCTGATGTTCGGCTCGGACTGGCCGGTGTGCACGCTCGCGGCGACCTACGGCGAAGTGCTGGACGTGGCGGTCCGGTTGACCGACCCCGCCGATCGCACCCGGATCTTCGAGACCACCGCCACCCGCGTCTACGGCCTCTGAGACACCCGCTCCAGAACCTGCGAGCCCCGCGCGGCTACGACCTGTGGGACACCCCCGTCAGCCGGGTCGGCGGCAGGTACTCGCGTACGTACGTCCGCTCCCAGCACGCGCCCGTCTCCCGCAGCTCACGCCAGGTCGTGAAGCGGTAGCGGAAGAGGCGGGCGCGGACGTAGCGGGGCGGGGCGTCGGACGGGAACGGGGAGCGGCGCAGCAGCCTCAGGGTGTCGCGGTCGTTCTCCAGCAGCCGTTCCACCATGGCCCCGAACCAGGTCCCGGCGTAGGCGGGCGACAGCGCGGCGAACCACATCATCCAGTCGAGCCGCAGATGGTACGGCGCGAACTGGCGCGGCCAGCGCCGGGGATCGCCCGGCTTGCCCTTGAACTCGTACTCCAGCCAGTCGGAGTCCTCGCGCGGTGCGTCGTCCGCCGTGCCCTCGACGACCACCTCGTAGCGGATCCGGCTGACGCTGCCGAACGCCCCGTAGGTGTTGACCAGATGGAGCGGGTCGAAGGAGCGGTTCATGACCTGGCGCCGGGAGAGCATGTTGCGGACCGGCTGGTAGCTCAGGCCCACCAGCAGCGCGGCGACGGCGAGCACCACCACCTCGTACCAGACGGGCGGCCCCGCCACCGACGGCGGATCGGCGGGAAACTCCACCGCCGACAGCGCCAGCACGATGGTGATCCAGTTCAGCCACGAGAAGTTGCCCGACAGCACCAGCCACAGCTGCGTCAGGACCATCAGCGAGGCCGCCGCCGTGGCGATCGGCTGCGGGGTGAACAGCAGCACGGGCACGACGAGTTGGGTGACATGGTTCGCGGCCACCTCCACCCGGTGCAGGGGGCGGGGCAGTCGGTGGAAGAACCAGCTCAACGGCCCCGGCATCGGCTGTGTCTCGTGGTGGAAGTCGAGGCAGGTCAGCTTGCGCCAGCACGCGTCACCGCGCATCTTGATCAGACCCGCGCCGAACTCCACCCGGAACAGGATCCAGCGCAGCAGGAACAGCACGACGATCGGTGGGGCCACCTCGTCGTTGCCGAGGAAGACGGAGAGGAAGCCGACCTCCAGAAGCAGGGACTCCCACCCGAAGCCGTACCAGGTCTGGCCGACGTTCACGATCGACAGGTACAGCGCCCAGGGGAGCGCCCACAGGGCCATCGCGGCCCCCAACGGCAGCCGGGAGTCCAAGCCCGCCAGCAGCGCCGCGGACACCGCGCAGCCCGCCCAGGCCGAGGCCGCGAAGAAGCGGTCCGAGTAGTGCAGGTGGAAGAGCGCCGGAGCCCGTCTGAACGGCACCCGCTCCAGATACCGGGGCACCGGCAGCATCCCGCGCTCCCCGATCAGCGCCCGGAACTGCAGGGCCGCCGTCAGGAACGCCACGAGGTACACCCCGGCCAGAGCCCGCTGGAAGACCAGCCGGCTCATCCAGTACTCCGGTGCGGTGAACCAGTCCACGGATGTGCGCTCTCCTCTCCATCTCGCGCCGAACACCCACGCGCCGAACGTCTGCGTGACGCCCCGTGTACCTCTCTTGTGCTCGCGTACCCCGATCGAGTGAAGCAGAGGCTCCCCGACAGGCCGACCTGACCGACCCGCAAGCGCCCCCGAGCGCAGGAGCCACTCCCGGACGGGCCCGGCACCTCCCCGGGGGCAAGCGCCCTCCACAGCCCCACCGGGGTCTTCGGCAGCTGACGAACAGACCTTGAAACCGGCACCCCACCTCGGTCGAAGAATCGGGCAAATGCTGGCAAGGTGGCCCCATGGTTGATCGGGGAGCGAGCGCCCTGTCACTCCCGGACGACTGGCCCGCCCACCCGGATCCGATCCTGGCGCTCAACCGCATGGGCAGTTTCGACTGGGATCTGGACACGGGTCTGTTCCACATGGACGCTCAGGCCCACGAGGTCTTCGACCTGCGCCCCGACGAATACGACGGCTTCCCCGCCTCCCTCCTGATCCGGGTCCCGCGCGCGGAGGCCCACCGAATCGACGCCGTGGTCGCGCAGGCCATGAAGGACGGCAGCGAGAACTACGGCGCCTACTTCCGGCTCCGCTGCCGGGACGGCTCACTGCGCTGGACCCACACCCAGGGCTACATCCGGCGGGACCCGACGGGCCGTCCGCGCCGCATCGTCGGCATCGTCCGGGAAGCGACCCAGGAGCTCAGCGAGCTCGAGGCCCGCCGCGACCGGGCAGCCCAGGACGAGGCGCGGCGCCACCGGACCAGCGTCGTGCAGCTGGCCACCGCCGCACTGGCGCACGCCCGCACGGTCGACGACGTGATCGACGTCCTCAGGGACACCCACGGACTCACCCACCTCGGCGCCACCAGCCTGGTCTTCGGACTGGTCGAGGCCGGCCGGATCCGTATGGTGGCCGAGGGCCCCGAGGGCAGCTTCGTCCCCGGCACCGACATCACCCGGATCGACGAGCCGTACCCGATGAGCGAGGTCGTCCGCACCCTCAGCCCCCGCTTCATCGAATCGCCGGAGGAGTTCGCCGAGCGCTATCCGATCCTCTGGCCGCACCTCACCGGCCTGAACATCTCCGCGGCCGCCTATCTGCCGCTCATCGCCGAGGCCCGCCCGATCGGTGCCATGGGCCTGCTCTACAGCGACCGGCGCGGCTTCTCGCCGGAGGACCGCAACGTCCTCGTCGCCCTCGGCAGCAGCATCGCCCAGAGCCTGCAACGGGCCATGCTCTTCGAGCAGGAGAAGGACCTCGCCACCGGCCTCCAGCAGGCCATGCTGCCGCGCACCATCCCCAGCGTCCCCGGCGCCGACCTGGCCGTCCGCTACCGCGCCGCGACCGCCGGAGGTTCACCCGGCCGGGACATCGGCGGCGACTGGTACGACCTCATCCCGCTGCCGGGCGGCCGCGTCGGCGCCGTCATCGGTGACGTCCAGGGCCACGACACGCACGCCGCCGCCGTCATGGGCCAGCTGCGCATCGTCCTCAGGGCCTACGCCGCCGAGGGCCACCCCCCGGCCACCGTGATGGCCCGCGCCTCGGTCTTCCTGCACGAACTCGACACGGACCGCTTCGCGACCTGCCTGTACGCCGAGGCCGACCTGGCCACCGGCGTGGTCCAGGTGGTCCGGGCCGGCCACATCGACCCGCTGATCCGGCATTCCGACGGCAGTTGCCGCCGCGTCCCGGTCGAGGGCGGTCTGCCCCTTGGCCTGTCCGCGGAGTTCCAACGCCTCGAATACCCGGTGGCCACCGTCGAACTCGACCCCGGTCACACCCTGCTGCTGTGCACCGACGGCCTCGTCGAACAGCCCGGCGCCGACCTGGACGACGGCATGCGGACCCTCGCGGCCCTCATCGCCACCGGCCCGCAGGACGTCCAGGACCTCGCCGACCGGCTCATCGACGTGGTCGAGGACCGCCGCGGCGACGACGACGTCGCGCTGCTCCTGCTGCGCCGCCGCGGCCTGGAAACGCCCCGGTCCGGCGGTCGGCTCCGGCAGCATGTGGCGCCCGGCGACCCCGAGGCGCTGGCCGAGGCCCGGCACATGGTCCGCGCGGCCGTCGCCGCCTGGGGCGCCCGTGACCGGTCCGACGAGATCGAACTCGTCGCCGACGAACTGATCACCAACGCCCTGATGCACACCGAGGGTTCGGCGATCGTCACCCTCAGGGCCTACACCGGCAGCGACCGCTGTCTGCGCGTCGAGGTCGAGGACTCCTCCAGCGCCCTGCCCCGCCGCCGTGAGGCGGGCGAGTCGGGTGTCTCCGGGCGGGGTCTGCTCCTCGTCGACCTGCTCACCGACGTGTGGGGTGTGGAGGCACGCGGCGGCGGCAAATGCGTGTGGTGCGAGTTCGTGATGCCGGAGCTGACCTGAGCACTCCGGTGTCGGGTGGCACTCTGGACGTATGCCGGAACTTCCCGAGGTCGAAGCGCTCAAGGACTTCCTGACCGAGCACGTGGTCGGCCACGAGATCGTCCGGGCGCTGCCCGTCGCGATCAGCGTCCTGAAGACCTACGACCCTCCGCTCACCGCGGTCGAGGGCCACGAGGTCACCGCCGTGCACCGGTACGGCAAGTTCCTCGACCTCGTCACCGACGGCGGCCCGCACCTCGTCACCCACCTGGCCCGCGCGGGCTGGCTGCACTGGAAGGACAAGCTCCCGGACGGCCCGCCCCGCCCCGGCAAAGGCCCCCTGGCCCTGCGTGTCGCCCTGGAGACCGGTGCCGGCTTCGACCTGACCGAGGCGGGCACCCAGAAGCGTCTCGCGGTGTACGTCGTCCAGGACCCGCAGGAGGTACCCGGGGTGGCCCGTCTCGGCCCGGACCCGCTCGCCGACGACTTCGACGAGGCCCGCCTCGCCGCGCTGCTGAAGGGCGAGCGGCGCCAGCTCAAGGGCGCGCTGCGCGACCAGGGTCTGATCGCCGGCGTCGGCAACGCGTACAGCGACGAGATCCTGCACGCGGCGAAGATGTCCCCCTTCAAACCGACCTCATCGCTCACCCCACAGGAGACCACGAGGCTGTACGAGGCCCTGCGCACCACCCTCACCGAGGCGATCGAGCGTTCCCGCGGGGTGGCGGCCGGCCGCCTGAAGTCCGAGAAGAAGAGCGGCCTGCGCGTCCACGGCCGTACCGGCGAGCCCTGCCCGGTGTGCGGCGAGACCATCCGCGAGGTCTCCTTCAGCGACTCCTCTCTCCAGTACTGCCCCACCTGCCAGACCGGCGGCAAACCCCTTGCCGACCGCCGGCTGTCCAGGCTGCTGAAGTAGGGAGGAGAGGTCAGGGGGATTTGAGCGTCACCAGGTGCTCCCCGGCGCTTGTGCGCACCTCGTAGTGGTCGATCTGGTCGCTGTGCATGGACGAGCCGCCGTGCATGGTGTTCGGCCTGGCGTCGTGGCGAGGGACGCTCCAGGTGGTCACGGTCTGTTCCGAGCCGTCCACGCCGATGGCGATCAGGCGGCAGGAGCGGGGCCCCGCACCGTCCTTGATCTTCAGCTCCACGTCGCTGCCCCAGGCCTCGTCCTCGGTGGTGACCTGCGCCCAGACGCCCGACCGCTCGTCGGTCGCGGTCACCCGCACGCCGCTGTCCCGGGCGGCGCCGCTCGCCATCATCGCGATCCCGGACCCGGCCACCGCGAACACCACCGACGCGGCCACCGCGTACAGCACGCGCCGACGCCGTGCCCGGTGCCGGGCCGCGACCTCGCCGAGCAGCCGGTCCAGCAACCGGGGGCCCGGCTGGGCCATGGGATGGACGACACGCGGGGTCGCCCGCCGGTAGAGCATCATCTGGCGGGTGATGGGCCCGAACTCCGTCACGTGTGCCGCACAGCGGGGGCACTCCATGAGGTGGTCCTCGAAGCGGAAGGCGTCCGCCTCGTCCAGCACGCCGAGCGCGTACGCGCCGACGTCGCGATGCCTCTCCAGGGACCTCATGCCGAATCCTCGTGCCGTTGGGTGCGGGTGGGGTTACTCCGTGCTCCCATCCGTACGCACCAGCCAGCCGAATCATTCAAGGCGCTTACCGAATCGTAACCAAGGGGTTCGGAGCGGCCGGGCCCGAGGATTGGTCCAAGTCGAAACGAATTAAAAAAGATGGATCGCGAGGTGTCCCAGAGGCAACCCGAGCTGCCACGCGGGCGTCCATACCTTAGGCCCTTCGTCCTCTCCGGCCACCGCACCGCCGCCCGGCACCGCGTTCAGATCGGGCGCGAGCAGCTCGGTCTCCTCCAGCCAGCGCCAGGCCGCCCGCGCCAGTTCCAGGTCCGGCGCCGGACCGCCCACGGCGACCACCTCGGCGGTGACTGCGGCCATCCGCTCGCTCACCCAGTCCTGCCACGGCTGGTCGTACGCCGTCAGTGACAGCCAGTTCTCCAACTGGGAGACGACCTGGATGCCGGACAGCTCACGGTCGGTGTCGGACAGGTAGATGGTCAGCGCCAGCGCGTCCCGTCCGGCACGGAACTCGAAGGACGTCGGTGGCATCAGATCGCCGGAGCGCAGCAGCTCGTCGGCGATGTACTCGGCGTACAACCAGGCCATGGGGACGGTGAGTTCGCCCTCGCCGGCGCCGTCCGTGCTCTCTTGACCTCTGTGCAGCATCCCTTCCTGCCTTCCTCCGGTGCGTGCGCGTCGCCCGTTGCCGGGTCCTCAGTCCGGAACACGGATAGGGACACTCGATTACTCAACCGGGGTCAGCGGCAAGGCGCTTTACGGAGGTTTGACTCAGCCATTGGTTTCACCGCAGGTCGGTCGCGTATCCCGGAAGCACCCGGCGCAGGGCGCGCAGCGCGTAGTACGCGCGGGACTTCACCGTACCGGGTGGAATTCCGAGGACTTCGGCTGTTTCCGCCACACTCGCCCCCTGGAAATACACCAGCACCAGGACTTCACGGTGCTCCGGAGTGAGTGTCTTCACAGCCTCGCGGACATCGAGAGTCGCTGCCGCCCGCTCGGCGTGGTCGGCACACACCCGCGCGTTCTCCAGGACGGCGTCGCCGACCTCGGGCGGCCGCGCCTGCCGGGCCCGCCGTGCGTCGATCGCGAGCCGCCTGCCCACCGTGAGCAGCCAGGGCCGTACGGACTCGAAATCGTCGGCGCGCAGCGCCTCGGGATGCTGCCAGGCGCGTACGAGGGTTTCCTGGACGAGGTCCTCGGCGCGCTGTCGGTCGCCGTCACAGAGCCGGAGCAACAGCGCGAAGAGGGGCCGGCCGTGCTCCCGCTGCAGTGCGGCGAGCTCGTGCTCGGCGGTCGTCCCGTTCATGAGTGTGATTCCGGCCGTCATGGCCGTATGGCACAGCAGGGGGCCGTTTCTGGACAGGGCGGGCGCACAGGTCTGCGGCGGACGGTCGATCGCGTCGACGAACGGTTCGATGAACGGTTCCCTCCGCATGGACCGCGCGGTCCTCTCCGCGCGTCGCCACGGTCCTCCGTATCGCCCGGGTGGGCCCCTCCCCGCCGTTCGCGCGCTCCGGACGGGCTAAGAGGGCGGGCGGGCTGTTTGCGGGCGACTCCACCTTCGTACCTATTCGTAGGTAAATATGATCACAGTGGGGTGAGCCGATGATTGCACGCAGACAACAGGTTGCCCTGGCCCTGACGGCCCTGCTCACGGCGGGCGCCGCCTGCCAGGCCGAGGGCCACGCCCCGTCCGCCGGACATCCGGCGCCGTCCGCCGCCGGCCGCGGCTTCACACTCGTCGCCTCCGGCGACGTCCTCCCGCACAGCTCCATCATCGACCGGGCACGCTCCGACGCGGGCGGCACCGGCTACGACTTCCGCCCGATGCTCGCCGGGATCCAACCGGTCGTCTCCCGCGCCGATCTGGCGCTGTGTCACATGGAGACCGTCTACGGCGCGAACGGCGACTACACCGGCTACCCGACCTTCAAGTCCCCGCCCCAAGTGGCGAAGGCCCTCGCCACCACCGGCTACGACGGCTGCTCCACCGCCTCCAACCACAGCCTCGACGACGGTGCCGACGGCATCCGCCGCACCCTGGACGCCCTCGACCGCGCCGGTGTCCGGCACGCCGGCACGGCCCGCGCCGAGGTCGAGGCCCGTACGGTCACCGTGCTGCGCGCCGACCGGGCGCAGGTCGCCCATCTCTCCTACACCTACGACACGAACGGCTTCCCGCTCCCGCAGGGACAGCCCTGGGCCGTCAACCTGATCGACGAGAAACGGATCGTGGCCGACGCCCGGGCGGCCCGGAAGGCCGGCGCCGACGTGGTCGTCGTGTCCGTGCACTGGGGCACCGAATGGCAGGACACGCCCGACGAACGGCAACTGTCCCTGGCCCGTGCGCTCACCGCGGCCCGCACCGGCCAACGCCCCGACATCGACCTGATCCTCGGCACCCACGCGCACGTGCCGCAGGCGTACGAGAAAGTCAACGGCACCTGGGTCGTCTACGGGATGGGCGACCAGATCGCCGGAGCGACGTACAACCACGAGGGCGCGCAGGACCCGCGCGGCAACCAGTCCACCCTCGGCCGTTTCACCTTCGCGCCGCCCGAGCGGAAGGGGCAGCGCTGGCGGGTCACGAAGGCGGAGTTCGTCCCGCAGTTGTTCGACGTCGACGCGGGGCGGGTGGTGAACCTCAACGAGGCGCTCGCCACCGGCGCCGACGTGCGCGCCGTGCGCGACCGCATCCGGACCGTGGTCCTGAGCCGGGGCGCCGCGCAGGACGGGCTCGCGATGGGCCGGTAGGCCTTGCCCACTACGGCACCACCGTCACCGGCCACCGCCCCGCCTTCACGAGCCGCACCGCGACCGAGCCGACGATCCGGTGGCCGGCCTGCTCGGAGGCGCCCACCACCACCGCGTCCGCCGTCAACTCGTCCGCCGCCTTCACCAGGCCGTTGTAGGGGTCGCCGCGGAAGGTGTGGAACTCCCAGCGGACGTCGAATATCCCCCGGGTCCGCTCGGCCGCCTCCCGGATCTGCGTCACGAGGTCCTCGGCGATCTCGTCCGTGGTCGCGGCCACCGGGGCGCCGAGCGCCGCGCCCGAGGCGAGCACCGGCTGCACGTACACGACGGCGAGCAGGGCGTGCTGGCGCCGGGCCAGACCACCGGCGTACGCCGCGGCCCGGAACGAGGAGTCGGATCCGTCGACGCCGACCACGATGACCTTGGGCCCGTCGGTGCCCCGCTCGAACTGGTGCGAGTGCTGTTCCATCACGGCAGCGAGGCTATCGGAAAGCGCAGGTCCCACCGTTCCTAAAGACTGAGCGGGAGTGGGTTCTGTTGCCAGGACTCGTGCTCAGCCGGGTGCTCCGAACGGTGTTGGGCACCCTGGTCGCCCGCTTTCGCTCCACGGTCCGGCGGCGCGCATCCGGTGCGCGGTCCGGGAAGGTGGGGGCGGGTTTCCTCACGCCGCCGGGCTTCCGGTCGGGCCTGGGCGGCTCGATGCCCACGACGATCACTCTGGTCGTCGTGGGGCGGTGCCGTCCTCCCCCAGTGCCTTAAGGGCCTGGGAGGTGCCCCCAGCCTGATCGGGTGTCCGAGGGCGCGTCGTCCGACCGCGATGCTCGCGGCATCGTGCCGGGAAACCTTACGAGTCGGTGTGGTCAGTGGTCTCTGCCAGTGCTGGGCACCCCACCGGCTCGTGTAGCGCACCACCCGAACCCGACCCGCCACCCAGTCCGCCTCCACTCTCGCGAGGCGGTCCTTCAGGGTCTGCAGGCGGCGGGACTTGGCATGCCACACACCGCGCGAGGCATCCCCGCGCAGCAGCCCGGCCCGCTTGTTGGCCTTGGCGCCCAGCGGCCGGCCCAACCGCGCCTCCACTACCGCGATCTGAGTACGCAGCCAGGCCATGTGGGCGCCCTGCCCACGCCTCGCCAGCGCCCACTGGTCATGCGTGGCCTTGGTGATACTGCCCGCCCAACGCGCCGACGACCTCCCCGTCAGCTCCCGCTTACGCACCGCCCACCCGGCCGCATCATGCGTCACACCCTGCCGTGAGCGCTCCGCGAGATCACCCGCCAACAGCGAACTCAGGAACATCCCCACCTCTGCGAGGACCGCCGCGTCCGACTCGCTCACCCGCAGCCGGTCCCTGATCGCCACCCCAGCCGGGCCGGGCACCACGAACGATGCCGCCAACTCCCGCAGCCCACCCATCCGTTCACCCCCACCCGGCCGAAGACCCCGTCACCGCAGTCAACGAGCACCACCCACAAAGGTCACCCATTCGACTCAGGAACTCCCGTTCCCCACAGGCGGGCGAAGCGCAGAACACCCCTTGGCAGCAGAGAACACCCCCAGCGCACCGCGGACGACCGGACCCTTGCGCAAACTCTGGAGAAAGGGGCACTCGAAGGGCGGGCACCGGCCGGCCACCACGGCCGGTCTGCCGTCGCTCTCGGCGCTCGGCCTCGACGGAGGGGAGGAGGCCGGGGCCGGAGAACCGGACGCGGACCTGCCCGAACGGGTCCGCGTCCGGCACCGCACCCTCGACCGGCTGCGAACGGCCGGCACCGACCCCTACCCCGTCGGCTTCCCCGAGCGCACCCACGCCCTCGCCGACGTCAAGGACGGCGAGCAGGTCACCGTCGCTGGCCGGATCCCGGCCTGACGATCGGTGAGACTCTCCTGTTCCCCTGGTGCGCCGCCGACCCGGAGTGCTGCGCCGAGCGGGTGTCTTCGTGCGTCCGCTCCGGTGCCGCTGTGGTGCGTCGGGGGCGCCGCGGGCGACTCATGAGTCATGACGAAGGATCAGTTGCTCACACGGCTGTCGTCGACCGCGGCGTCGTTCACACGGCGCCGGGCGCTGCTCGCCGGCACCGCGGCCTGCGCGGCGGCCGGCACGGCCGGCCTGCTGGCGCTGGGCTCGGGCGGCGAGCAGGTCCCGCCCGCCCTCCCCGCCGCCGGCCCCCGCGCGCACCGCGCGCCCAATCCCTCCGCCTACCGTCTCCAGCCCCTGACCGGGTACGGCTCGCCCCGGACCGGGCCCCTCCACTCCCTGGTCCGGCACGAACCGTTCCTGCGCCTGTCCGGACACGGCCGGACCATGGTGCTGACCTTCGACGACGGACCCGACCCCCGCTACACCCCCGAGATCCTGTACACCCTCGCGGAGTACGACGTCCGCGCGATGTTCTTCGTGTGCGGCTCGATGGCTGAACGCCACCAGGACCTGGTGGCCTTGATCGCCGACGAGGGACACGTCGTCGGCAACCACACCTGGTCGCACCCGCTGCTGACCGGTCTCAGCCGCAGACGGATCCGCTCCGAGATGGAACGCACCAGCGACGTCATCGAGGAGGCGTGCGGCGAACGCCCGCTGTGGTTCCGCGCGCCCTACGGGGCCTGGAACCGTGCCGCCTTCCAGATCGGCGCCGAACTCGGCATGGAACCGCTGGGCTGGACGGTCGACACCCTCGACTGGACCACCCCCGGCACCCGCACCATCATCGGCCGGGTGGAGCACAACGCCGCCCCCGGCGTCGTAGTGCTCTCGCACGACGCCGGGGGAGACCGCACCCAGAGTGTCCGGGCGCTGCGCGCCTATCTGCCGCAACTGCTGGATTCCGGCTACCACATCACCGTCCCGCGACGGCGCCGCGCATAACCGCGGCCGTGCCGCCCGCCCGGTCGGGGAACGCTCAGCGCACCTCGACCAGGCGGGCGAAGGCGACGACGTTGCCGTCGTAACCGTTCTGCTTGGAGAAACCGCCCCCGCAGGTGATGACCCGCAGTTCGGGGGCGCCCTTGGAGGCGTAGACGCGGTCGCCGGGGAAGTTGTTCTTCTCGAAGACCTCGACGCCGTACACCTCGAAGACGGCGGTCTTTCCGTCCTCGCGTCCGACCTCGACGCGACTTCCCTGTTTCAGGGCCCCGAGGCCGTAGAACACCGCGGGGCCCTGTCTGTTGTCGACGTGACCCACGATGACCGCGGTGCCCTTCTCGCCCGGAGTGACCGCCCCGGTGAACCAGCCGGCCAGGTTCGGGTCCTCCGGCGGCGGCGCGGCGACCCAGCCGTCCGCGGCCAGGCCGACGGCCATGACCGGCGCGGCGACCCGGATCGTCGGAATGCTGACCCGGTTCGGTGCGGAGTACGGCAGCGGGCTGGGGGTGCCCGGGAGGGTGCCGGGCGCGAGGCTGCTCCGGGCGGCGGCCGCCGACGCGGGTTGCGGCGGCCCGACGTCGAACTCTCCCGAACCGTTCCGAATGAGCGCGAGGCCGGTCAGCAGAACAAGCGCTATCACGCCCCAGGGAGCGCGCTTCCGCCGCGGCGGCTCCTCCTCGTCGGCCAGGTCGGCCAATTCGGACGCATACATTCGACTTCCCCTCTCGACGCGGCCGTCGCCACGTCATTCGCGCATACGGAAACGCTATGCCTTGTGCGAAAAAGCGGCGACGGGACGGAAGCGAACGGGTGGCCCCGATTCCCTCGGTGCGCCATCCGAGTTGCCGTGGACAGGAATTTTCTGACGGCCCGTGACCTGCGACAATATCCGATTGTGTGCTTTTCGTTCGGCGTGTCCCCTCACCAGGACGGACCATTCCCGAAATGCGCCCGCGCCCAAGGCATCTGAGGGTCTTTCTGGGAGGCGCTTTCTCGCCGATCCACCGGGGACGGTTCCCGGGGCGTCTTCCGCGGAGGATCACATGCGTACTACTCGTGCCCTGGCGGCCGCCGGAGCCGCAGTCGCCGTCTTCGGGCTCGCCACCCCCACAGCCGTCGCACGGGACGGCATGAACGTCCACCCGAGCAACATCGTCGCTCTGCCCAGCGTCATCGCCCGCGGCGGTCAGCTGACCGTCACCGTCGACGGCTGCCCCAACGGCGGCCACATGACCTCGGACGCGTTCCCGAGCGCGAACCTGAGGCCGGTTCCCGGCACCAACGGGACGTCGAGAGGCACCGCGACGGTCAACAACAACGCGAGCCCCGGTTCGCACAGCATCACGGTCAACTGCTCCGGCAGGACCCTGACGAACCCGGCCGCCTTCACCGTCATCGGAGGCGTCCAGGGTGGCCTCGGCGGCGGCAGCTCCACCGGTGCGACCCCGACCGACATGGCGATCGGCGGCGGGCTGTTGGCCGCGGCCCTCGTCGGCGGCGGGCTGTTCTGGATGCGCCGCCGCTCCGAGAAGCAGATCGGATCCGAGCGACCGCTCTGAACGTCCGAGGAGCGGGTCCGAATCTCCTTCCGAACCTCCTTCGGTTCGGAACCCCTTCGTTCGGATTCGTTTCGGATTCGTTTGGGTTCATTCGGATCGCATTTCGGAGCCCCGGCCGCCCGTGCGCCGGCCTTCCCCCGGCCCTTCAGGGACCCGGGGCGAAGGTCATGTGCGGGCGGGCGGCGCGGTCAGCCGCTCTCCTCGTCGGTGCGCCGACGGGAGAAGCGGTACGCCGTCCCGACCGACCCCGCTACGAGCGCGGCCCCGAGAACGATCTCCTTGAGGTCGAACCCGGCGAGGCTGCCGCCCGCACCGGCATGGGCGCCCCCGGATGGCTGCACCGGCACCGGCGTGGGGTCGACCGGCCGACCACCGGCGATGGTGAGGCCCGCGGTCTGCCAGAAGGTCCCGCAGCGGAACGTCACCTCGTACAACCTGCCCGGTCTCGCGTCCCAGTCGACATGGGCGACGGCCCGGGACCGGCCCTGGCGGATGGTCACGTCGTCGAAGACGCTCGAGGAGACGAACACGTCCTTGTCGCAGCCCGTGGCATGGAGGGTCACCTGCCCTCCGGGCGCGACCGTCTCGGGCAGGACACTGACGCGGAAGCCCCGGCTCTCGCTGCTCGCGTACGCGGCGGGTGTGGCGAGGGCCAGGGCACAGGCGCCCAGCAGGGCGGCCGAAGCGACGCGTATCGCGCGCATGGTGGTTCCTCCGGTCCCCGAGGAGCAGGTGCGGACTTTTTCCGCTTGTGCCGTAAGTGCACCTCGATGACCGAAACGCTAAGAACACGCGTACGTCTGCGCGATCGCACTCGTGCGAATGGGGTACATATGTGCGCCAGTCGGGCGATGACGTTGCTGCGGCCGGGGGACGGGACCGGCGTGGCGGGTGTCCCCCGGCGACCCCTTGAGTGAGGGGCTCTCAGCGGCCGGGTCGCGGCCTCGGGCGGGGAAGCGTCAGCCCTTGATGTGCGGGAAGAGGCTCAGGAACGGGTCCGCCGACGCGGTGATGCCCCGACTGTAGGGCGCGTCGAAGTCCCAGATCAGGAAGAGCAGGAACGCGATCAGCGCGGAGAACAGCCCGGCGAGGATCAGCTCGCGCGGTGTACGCCGGATCTGCAACGCGAAGATCATCCCGATGGTGGCGGCGGCTCCGGCCAGCAGTCCGAACCACACCACGCCCGGCATGGTCGGCGAGGCCGAGTCCGCCCGGGCGTTGCGCGCCTGGTCCGCGGCGGCCATCTGGTCGAGGACCGGCTGGTAGGCCTGGGCCTCGAAATCCGTCTTCGGCTGGTAGTCGGTGACGTCCGCGCGGACCTGGCCGAGGAGCTCGGTGCCCCGCTCCGTGACCTCGCCGGTGTCCGCCATGTGCTTCCACTCGCCGTCGACGACGTGTCCGACATAGGCGTTGACATCGTCCCGAATGCGGTCGCGGACGTCGGCCGGGTAGACCCGGACCCGCTCCGAGATCTCGTGCAGCGCCTGGGCCTCGGCCTGGACATGGTCCTGGGCGCCGCTGCGCGCCTCCCAGACCCCGGCGATGGCCAGGCCCAGGACGATGGCGTACACCACGCCGATCCACATCGTCATGTACTCGATGACGTCCGGCGTCTCGTTGGGGTCCTCGTCCTCGGGCGCCCTGCGGTGCCGTAGGAGGGTGATGGCGACCACCACGACACAGGCGGCCAGCATCGCGAGGGTGAGAACAAGCCATTCCGGCAAGGGGTGCCTCCAGGATCAGGCGTTAGCGCGGCCGCAGTGCGGCGACGGCGATCACCGCGGGCGCGGTGATGAGCAGGACGTAGGTGACAGGTGACGTGGTGCCGTGGGGCGTCCGTTTGCGGGGCTGCGCCCTGTACCTCGGGTACGTGACCGGGGCGGCGGAGGGACTTGGGGTGGGCTTCGCCGACGGGGTCGGGGTGGGTGACGGGGGCGGGGGAGGTGCGGGTGCGGGTGGCGGGGTCGGCCGCATTCGGGGCGGGGCCGGCTGCGGCGCCGGGGGTGGCGGGGGTGTCGGCTTCGGCGGAGGCGTCGGCTTCGGCGTGGGTTTGTGCGGCGGCGGGGGCTCCGGAGTGGGGGTGGGCTTCGGCGGAGGCGGAGGCGGAGGCGGAGGCGGAGGCGGTGGCGTCGGTGTAGGCGTCGGAGGCGGCGGGGGTGGAGGGGGCGGCGGTGGAGGTGGAGGCGTGGGGGTCGGGGCCGGGGTCGGGCACGGTGGGGGAGGGGGCGGTGGGCAGACCGGGGGGGTCGGCCAGGTGAGGCCGCCGGCGACCGCCACCACCTCTGTGCCGCCCGGCCCGGTCGACACGTAGGCGCACGCGTCGGCCTGCGCCGTGCCGGCCGGCGCGCCCACGAGCAGCCAGGTGAGTGCCAACAGAGCGAACGCCCTTATGGCAGGGGCGGATTGGGTCGGTTCGGGTCGATGCACGACGGAGATCATGAGGCTTCACGCGGCGCCGTGCGCCCCGGTACGGGGGGATTGGCCCGAAAGAGGGAACGTCGGTGACACAGGTTTCGGAAAGAAATCTTCGACGTCGTTGAACACAAGCGGGCCCGCCCTGCGTACTCATGGTCGTGCGGCGGCGCAGCAGGGCGCTGCAACACCCTACGAATGTATGGGGAGTTGACGATGAACACCTCCTGGCGGAGCGCCTCACTCGTGGCAAGCGCCGCGGCGGTACTGGTGCTGACGACGGCGTGCGGCCAGGAAAGCGCCCCGTCCACCGGCAGTCAGAACGTCGGCGCGACGGCTGCGGCGGGCGACTACGGCAGTGCCGGCGCCGGTCTCGGGACCGACACCGGAGTCGGGGCGGGCGGGGAGGCGCAGTCCACCACGAGCCCCGCGACCCAGACGGCGGGTGCGGGTGAGCTGGCCGTGTCCACCAACGCGGAACTCGGCAACGTCCTCACCGACAGCGGCGGCCTCACCCTCTACCGCTTCGACGCGGACACGGCCGAGCCGCCGAAGTCGAACTGTGACGGCGACTGCGCCACGGCCTGGCCGCCGGTCCCGGCGGACGACGCCGCGGCGGGCGAGGGCGTCGACAAGGCGCTGCTCGGCGAGGTGACCCGCACGGACGGCAGCAAGCAGCTGACCATCGGCGGCTGGCCGGCCTACCGCTACGCGAAGGACACCAAGGCCGGGGACGTCGCCGGCCAGGGCGTGGGCGGCAAGTGGTACGCGCTCGCTCCGGACGGCAAGAAGGCGAAGAAGGCCGACCTGGCCGCCGAGGCCGGGCTCTCCACGCGTAACGACCCCGAACTGGGTGAGGTCGTCGTGGACAAGAACGGCCACACGGTCTACCGGTTCCTCAAGGACACGGCCTGGCCCGACCCGATCTCCGCGTGCACCGGTGCCTGCCTGAAGAAGTGGCCGGCCGTGGCCCCCGTCGACATCAACGACACCAAGGGGATCCAGAAGAAGGGCTACATGAAGTTCACCCGGCCCGACGGCGTCGAGCAGCAGACCATCAACTGCTGGCCGATCTACACCTTCGCGGGCGACAAGGCCCCGGGTGACACCAACGGTCAGGGCGTCGGCGGCACGTGGTACGCCGCGGCACCCGACGGAAAGCCGATCGGAGCGCCGGAGAAGTAACACCGACGCCATCCGGTCCACCGGTCCCGCCCCCTCCGCGCCGCACGGAGGGGGCGGACCGGTTTGTCGTCGTTCACCGTAATTCATTGCGATTCAGCGCGGTTAGCCGTAATTCGCCGCGATTCGCCGTCCGTCCCGGAACGCTCCGGAACGCCGCGCGTACTTTTCGTAGCGTTTTGCCGTGACGGAAGCGGAGGGGCTTCACGGTCGGTGTACGGGGGAATCACTTGGGCACGTGCCGCAGGCAGTGACCGGGAACGGACGGTCAATTTCCGTTTCTGCTCGCTCCTTTGGCGGGCGATCAGTAGCCTCAGCTCGAACACCGGATCGCCTACGCCTGGAGAGATAGATGGAGCGTCCCGCCTGGGCCCCACGCAGCATCGACATTTCGGTGCCGAGCGTTTCGCGCATCTACGACTACTACCTGGGCGGTTCGCACAACTTCGAGGTCGACCGGGAAGCTGCCCGCAGGGCCATGGAGTTCCTGCCGGGACTTCCCAAGATCATGCAGGCGAACCGGGCGTTCACCCGTCGCGCGGTGCGCTACGCCGTCGACGAGGGCGTCACCCAGTTCCTCGACATCGGCTCCGGCATCCCCACCTTCGGAAACGTCCACGAAGTGGCCCAGGCGGCCCGTCCCGGCGCCCGTGTGGTGTACGTGGACCACGACCCGGTCGCGGTCGCGCACAGCGAGGCGGTCCTGGCCGGCAACGCGGACACGGGCGTCGTCGCCGCCGACCTCCGCAAGCCCCAGGAGATCCTCTCCAGCCCCGAAGTCCGGGGCCTGATCGACCTGAACCGGCCGGTGGCCCTGCTTCTCGTTGCCATACTGCATTTCGTGGAGGACACGGACGACCCGTACGAGGCGGTGGCAGAGTTGCGCGACGCGCTCGCGCCCGGCAGCCTGCTGCTGCTCACACACGCCTCGTACGAGGGAATCCCGCTGCCGACACAGCGGGCCGAGGGTGCGGTGGACGTGTACAAGGACATTCGCAACCCGCTGATCATGCGTTCGCGCGACGAGATCGCGCGGTTCTTCGAGGGGTACGACATGGTGGAACCCGGACTGGTGCCGATGCCGCGCTGGCGGCCGGACACCGCGCCTGAGGACGAGGATCCCTATGCGTTCTCCGGTTTCGCCGGCGTGGGGCGTACGGCGTGAGCGCGGAACAGGACGGGCCCGAGGACAGACTGCGGCGGTTCGCGACGATCTGGAGCCGGGCGGTCTTCCCGGTGACCTCGACGTCCGCGACCCGGCCGGAGTTCGAGGAGCAGCTGCTGCCGCTGGCGCGACGGTTGAGTGAGGCCCTCAGTGCCAGGATCTTCGACGCGGACGAGGCGAGGGCGGTGGGCGCCGCCCTGGTCGACGCGCACTGCACCGACCCCGACGCGCTGACCTGCACCCTGGACTGCGTCGAGGCCTATCTGGTGCTCTACTGCGGCGCGGACGGCGTCCAGGAGGATCTGCGGGCGCGCGCGGCCCGGATCCAGCACGCCATGGCCGCCGGGTTCGCGACGGCGCTGCGGGAGCGGACGCTCGCCGAGCAGGAGGCCATCGCCCAGGCGGCGTTGCGGGCCCAGGGGGTGGTGGCGCAGGCGCTGCACGCGAGCGAGGCGCGCTTCCGCGCGGTCTTCGAGGGCGCCGCCATAGGCATCGGCATCGCCGACCTGGACGGCCACGTCCTCCAGGTCAACGGGGCCCTGCTGCGCATGTTCGGGCTCTCCGACCAGGCGCTGCGCAGCCGCCGGGTCCAGGAGTGGACCCACCCCGACGACGGGCCCCAGATCTGGCGGCTCTACGACGAACTGGTCCGTGGCGAGCGCGAGCACTACCACGTCGAAAAGGCCTTCTACCGCCCCGACGGAACGGTCCTGTGGACCAACCTCACGGTCTCCCTGCTGCGCGACGCCGACGGCAACCCGCAGTACCAGTTGGCGCTCATGGAGGACACCACCGAGCGCCGGCTGCTCAACCTCCGGCTGCGCTACGAGGCCACCCACGACGCGCTCACCGGCCTGCCCAACCGCACCTTCTTCTTCGAACGCCTGGAGAAGGCGCTGGGCGCCGGTCCGGGCCAGCGGTTCGGGCTGTGCTACCTCGACCTGGACGGCTTCAAGACCATCAACGACAGCCTCGGCCACGCGGCCGGCGACCGGCTGCTCGTCGAGATCGCCGACCGGCTGCAGTCCTGCGCGACCGCGCCCGGCGAGATGGTCGCCCGGCTCGGCGGCGACGAGTTCGTGGCCCTGACCACCGGACCGGACACCCAGCACGAGGTCGACGAACTCGCCGCGCGCATCATGAACGCGCTGCTCGCTCCGGTCGGCATCGACGGCCGTGAGCTGACCGTGCGCGGCAGCATCGGCATCGTCGAGGGCCCGGCGGGTGAGCACAGCCCGGCGGAGGTGCTGCGCAGCGCCGACATCACGATGTACCGGGCCAAGTCGGCCGGCGGTAACCGCTTCGAGCTCGCCGACGCCGAGGCCGACGCCCGGGCCATCACCCGGCACGGACTGACCACGGCCCTGCCGACGGCCCTGGACCGGGGCGAGTTCTTCATCGAGTACCAGCCGCTGGTCCACCTCGGTGACGGCAGTGTGCGCGGCGCGGAGGCGCTGGTGCGCTGGCTGCACCCGCAGCACGGCGTCCTCGGCCCCGACCAGTTCATCCCGCTCGCCGAGCACACCGGACTGATCGTGCCGCTGGGCCGCTGGGTCCTCGAACAGTCGGTGCGCCAGGCCCGCGCCTGGCAGGAGCGCCACGACGAGGCCGGCCCGCTGCGGATCAACGTCAACCTCTCGCCCTGCCAGCTCACCCACCCCGGACTGGTCCAGGACACCGTGGACATCCTGGAGCGTGCGGGCGTACAACCCGACGTCCTCTGCCTGGAGGTGACCGAGTCGGCGCTGATCGGCGCGGACGACGACCTGCTGAAGCCGCTGCGGCAGCTCGCCGAGATGGGCGTCGACATCGCCCTGGACGACTTCGGCACGGGCTACTCGAACCTCGCGAACCTGCGCCGTCTGCCGGTGAGCATCCTCAAGCTCGACCGTTCCTTCACGCAGAGCATGCAGCAGTTCCCGGCGGACCCCGTCGACCTCAAGATCGTCGAGGGGATCGTCTCGCTCGCCCATGGCCTGAACCTCGCGGTGACGGTGGAGGGCGTGGAGACCGGCGCGCAGGCCGAGCAGCTGCGGATACTGGGCTGCGACACCGCACAGGGCTGGTACTACGCCCGCCCCGGCCCGCCGGAGCGGCTGCACGAGCTGGCGCTGGTGGACGCGACGGGGTGAGGCGGGGCGGGGTGAGGCGGGGCGGGCCTACTGGGCGTGGGCCTCGCGCAGGGCGCGCGGGCCTCTGAGCGGCCTGGGCGACGCGCCCGTGTGGAGCGGCGCGTGCCGTGTCGGCATGTCGCTCCGCCGACCGGGGCGCGACCAGCTCCCACCGGCGTGCGGATGTGTCACCGCGTCGCTCGGCGGAGCGTTCAGCTCGCCTGCCGCTCCCGTGCGGTTTCCGCCACCTCCACGGCCGCACGGACCAGTGCCGCGGTGGCCGTCGAGCGGGACTGCTGCGGCCAGGCGACGGCCAGGACGGCAGGGGGTGCGTCCAGGACGGGACGGTAGACGACGCCCGGGCGGGGATAGCGGTCGGCCACGGACGCGGGGAGCAGGGGGACGACCTCGCCCAGGCCGACGAGGGTGAGCAGCTGGGCCAGGTCCTGGCCCTTGCCGCGTATCTCGTCGATGTACCGGTGTACCTCGTCGGGGCGCAGCCCCAGGTCGGCGAGGCTCAGCCCGGCCCGGGCCGCGAGCGGATGACGCGCCGCGAGGGCGGCGACGCGCGGTTCGGCGGTCAGGTACTCCGCGTCGAGGCCGGTGCGGTCGTACGGCTCGTACGCCAGGGCGACATCGGCCTCGCCCTGGCGCAGGAGCCGGGACTGCTCGTGCCAGGCGCACAGCCGGACGGAGACCGGCAGCGCCGCGGGGTCGGCCGCGTAGCGCGCGAGGATGGCCTCCAGCAGCCCCGCGTCACCGTCGGCCTTCACGGCCAAGGCCAGCTTCGGCTCGGCGGCGGCCGCGCGGCGCGCTCGTCGCCCGGCGGCCTCCAACGCCTCCAGCGCGAACGGGGCCTCCGCCAGGAGGACTTCCCCGGCCGGGGTCAGCGTCACGCTGTGGGTGGTCCGCTCGAAGAGGACGGCCCCAAGCTCCGACTCCAGTTGGCGGATCGCCCGCGAGAGCGGCGGCGGCGAGATGCCCAACCGTTCAGCGGCGCGGGCGAAGTTGAGCTCCTCGGCGACGGCGACGAAGTAGCGCAGCGGACGGGACTCCATGGACCGGTCCTCCGATCGGTATTGCCCTGAGGGTAACAAGCGCGAGCGAACCGGTCCTTCAGTTCCGGACAGCCAGGAACGAGGCTCATGGACATCCCAACCAGCCTGTCTGCAGGAGCCGTTCATGATTGTCGTCACCACCCCGACCGGCCAGATCGGCCGCCAGGTCGTCACCCGTCTTCTCGATGCCCACGACGCCTCCGGCGCCTTGGCCCGGCTCCGGGTGATCGCCCGCGACCCGGCCGCGCTCTCCGCGCGGGTGCGCGACCGTGTGGAGGTCGTCCAGGGATCGCATGCCGACCCCGCCGTACTGAAGGAGGCCTGCCAGGGCGCCGACCGCGTGTTCTGGCTGGTCCCGCCGACCCCCGGCGCCGACAGCGTCGAGGGACACTTCCGGGCCTTCACCGAGCCGCTGTGCGAGATCATCGCGGCGCAGGGCCTGGAGCGGGTCGTGTCCGTCTCCACTCTGGGCCGAGGCGTCGCCAGGAACGCCGGGCTGGTCTCGGCGTCGCTGGCGATGGACGAGGCGATCGCCTCCACGGGCGTCCACTACCGGGCGCTGTGCCCTCCGTCCCTGATGGAGAACGAACTCCGCCAGGTGGCGTCGATCCGCGACGAGGGCGTGTTCTCCACGACGCTCGTCCTCGATCGCGTACTGCGCCTGTGCGCCACCCGCGATGTCGCCGCCGCAGCCGCCCGCCTGCTCCTCGACGGTTCCTGGGCCGGCCAGGAGGACGTTCCCCTGGTCAGCTCCGACCACCTGACCCCGGAGGGCATGGCCGGCGTCCTCTCCGAGGTGCTCGGCCGGTCCGTCCGCGCCGAGTTCGCCTCCATCGCGGAGCAGAAGGCGAAGCTGATCCGTTTCGGGGCGACCGAGGCGTGGGCGCGAGGGTATGCCGACATGGTGGACGCGCAGAACGCCCAGGGCTTCTACGGGGCCTCCCAGCCGACCACACCCGACCTCGCCCCCACCACCTTCCGCCAGTGGTGCGAGGAGGTCCTCAAGCCGGCGGTCCTCCAGTCCCAGAACTGAGCCGCGCTCATCGCTCCAGCAGCATCCGCTGCAGCTCCCGGGCGGCCCGGGGCGGCGCCACGTCGCTGCGGTGAGCGAGGGCGATCGTCCGGTGCAGCCCGGGCCGCGCGAGCGGAGTGACCCGCAGCCCCCGCCCCGACCGCGTCGCCACCATGCGCGGTACGACGGCCACACCCAGCCCTGCCCGCACGAATCCCAGCACCGCGTCCATCTCCCCGCCCTCCACCGCGAAGTCCGGCTCGAAGCCCTCGCCGCGGCAGGCGGCGACGGTCAGCTCCCGCAGGTCGTAGCCGTGCCGGAACATGACCAGGCGTTCGCCCTCCAGGTCGGCGACGCGGACGGTCCGCCGGCCCCGGCCGGGCGCGGGGGCCTCCGGCGACGACACCACCACCAGGTCCTCACGGAGCAGTTCCACCGTGGTCAGCGCGGGGGAGGGCGTCGGCAGCGGGAGGACGACCAGGGCCAGGTCGAGGGCGCCGCGGGCGAGCTCGCGTACGAGGTCGTGCGAGCCGCCCTCCTCGATCAGCAGCCGGATACCGGGATAGCGGTCGTGGAAGGCGCGCAGCACGTCCGGCAGCAGACCGGTGCACACGCTCGGTGTCGCGCCCAGCCGGATCCGGCCCCCGCGCAGCTGCACCAGCTCCAGGACCTCGTGCCGGGCGGTGTCCGCGTCGGCCAGGATCCGCCGGGCCAGCGGCAGCAGCGCCTCGCCCGCGTCGGTGAGCGTGATGTTGCCCCGCGCCCGCAGGAACAGATCCGCGCCCAACTCCCGCTCCAGCGCCTTGATCTGTTGCGACAGGGACGGCTGGGCGACATGGACCAGCTCGGCGGCCCGGGTGAAGTGCCGGGTCTCGGCCACGGCCACGAAGTACTGGAGCTGCTGGAACTGCATACCCGTACGATAGCCCCAGGCTATGGAATCAAGCCGGGCCATGTCTTGGACCGATCGGGCCTGACGCCCGTAACGTCCTGACACATGGCTCTGGCAACGCGGACGGACCGACGGCCGTCCATGGCACGCACCGTGTGGGACTCCACCGTCGGCAAGAAGACCGTGATGGCCGTCAGCGGCCTGATCATGCTGCTGTACCTGGTCGTCCACATGATCGGAAACCTGAAGATCTTCTTCGGGGCGGGCGAGTTCAACCACTACGCCCACTGGCTGCGCACCGTCGGTGAGCCGTTCATGCACTACGAGTGGACGCTGTGGCTCGTCCGGGTCGTCCTGGTGGTCGCCGTGGTCGCCCATGCCACCTCCGCGTACCAGCTCAGTCGCCGCGACATCAGGGCGCGCCCGAGCAAGTACGTCCACAAGAAGCCGCGGGCGAGCTACGCGACCCGCACCATGCGCTGGGGCGGGACCATTCTTGGCCTGTTCATCGTGTGGCACGTCCTCGACCTGACGACCGGCACCGTGCACTCCGGCGGCTTCCAGGAGGGCCACCCGTACCAGAACGTCGTGGACACCTTCTCCACCTGGTACGGCAACGTCATCTACATCGTCGCGATGCTCGCCCTCGGCCTGCACATCCGGCACGGCTTCTGGAGCGCCGCTCAGACCCTCGGCGTCGGCAGCCGCACCCGCGACCGCGCCCTGAAGACCGTCGCCGACGTTCTCGCATTGCTGCTCACGGCAGGCTTCGTCGCCGTGCCCGTGGGCGTCATGACCGGAGTGGTGAGCTGAACATGACTGCTGAGTACGTGGACTACGCGACCGGTGAGCCGGTCGTCGACACCAAGGCCCCGACCGGACCCGTCGACGAGCGCTGGGACAAGCGCCGTTTCGAGGCCAAGCTGGTCAACCCGGCCAACCGGCGCAAGCACACCGTGATCGTCGTCGGCACCGGCCTCGCGGGCGGCTCCGCCGGCGCCACGCTCGCCGAACAGGGCTACCACGTCGTCCAGTTCTGCTACCAGGACTCCCCGCGCCGCGCCCACTCCATCGCCGCGCAGGGCGGCATCAACGCGGCGAAGAACTACCGCAACGACGGCGACTCGATCCACCGGCTCTTCTACGACACCGTCAAGGGCGGCGACTTCCGGGCAAGGGAGTCCAACGTCCACCGGCTCGCGCAGATCTCCGTCGAGATCATCGACCAGTGCGTGGCGCAGGGTGTGCCGTTCGCCCGTGAGTACGGCGGCCTGCTCGACACCCGCTCCTTCGGCGGCGTCCAGGTCTCGCGGACCTTCTACGCCCGCGGCCAGACGGGCCAGCAACTGCTGCTCGGTGCCTACCAGGCCCTCAGCAGGCAGATCGCCGCGGGGAACGTCGAGATGCATCCGCGTACCGAGATGCTCGACCTGATCGTCGTCGACGGGAAGGCGCGCGGGATTGTGGCGCGGGACCTGATCACCGGCCGCGTCGACACCTACTTCGCGGACGCCGTCGTCCTGGCGAGCGGCGGCTACGGCAACGTCTTCTACCTGTCGACGAACGCCATGAACTCCAACGCCACCGCCGTCTGGCGGGCCCACCGCCGCGGCGCCTACTTCGCCAACCCGTGCTTCACGCAGATCCACCCCACCTGCATCCCGCGCACCGGCGACCACCAGTCCAAGCTGACGCTGATGAGCGAGTCGCTGCGCAACGACGGCCGGATCTGGGTGCCCAGGGCCAAGGGCGACGACCGGCCGCCGAACAGGATCCCCGAGGACGAGCGCGACTACTACCTGGAGCGGATCTACCCGTCCTTCGGCAACCTGGTCCCGCGTGACATCGCCTCCCGGGCCGCGAAGAACGTCTGCGACGAGGGGCGGGGCGTCGGGCCCGGCGGACAGGGTGTCTACCTCGACTTCGCGGACGCCGTCGAGCGGATGGGACGCAAGGCCGTCGAGGCGAAGTACGGCAACCTCTTCGACATGTACCAGCGGATCACCGACGAGGATCCCTACGAGGTGCCGATGCGGATCTATCCCGCCGTGCACTACACCATGGGCGGACTGTGGGTGGACTACGACCTCCAGACCACCGTCCCCGGCCTGTTCGCGATCGGCGAGGCCAACTTCTCCGACCACGGCGCGAACCGGCTGGGCGCGTCCGCCCTCATGCAGGGCCTGGCCGACGGCTACTTCGTGCTCCCGGCGACCATCAACGACTACCTCGCCCGCAACCCGCACCACCAGGGCGTCACCGCCGAACACCCCGTCGTGCAAGAGGCGTTGGCGGAGACCGAGGACCGGCTGCATCTGCTGCTGGCCGTGGACGGCGACCGTACCCCCGACTCCTTCCACCGTGAACTCGGCGAACTCATGTGGGAGTTCTGCGGCATGGCCCGCACCGACAGCGGGCTGCGCAAGGCGCTGGAGCGGATCCCGCAGATCCGCGAGGAGTTCTGGCGGCGCATCAAGGTCCCGGGCGTCGGCGAGGAGTTCAACCAGTCGCTGGAGAAGGCCAACCGAGTCGTCGACTACCTGGAACTCGCCGAGCTGATGTGCCTCGACGCCCTGCACCGGGCCGAGTCCTGCGGCGGCCACTTCCGCGAGGAGTCCCAGACCCCCGACGGCGAGGCGGCCCGCCTGGACGACGAGTTCGGGTACGCGGCCGCCTGGGAGTTCACCGGTACCGGCGACGCGCCCGTCCTGCACAAGGAAGACCTGGTCTTCGAGTACGTCCACCCCACTCAGCGGAGCTACGCATGAAGCTCACCCTGCGCGTCTGGCGACAGAAGAACGCCGACGCCGAAGGCGCCATGTCCATGTACGAGGTGGACGGAATCTCCTCCGACATGTCCTTCCTGGAGATGCTGGACACCCTCAACGAGGAGCTCATCCTCAGGGGCGAGGACCCGGTCGCCTTCGACCACGACTGCCGTGAGGGCATCTGCGGAGCGTGCTCGCTCGTCATCAACGGCGACGCGCACGGACCCGAGCGCACGACCACCTGCCAGCTGCACATGCGGTCCTTCCAGGACGGCGACACGATCGACATCGAGCCGTGGCGGGCGTCCGCGTTCCCGGTGATCAAGGATCTGGTCGTCGACCGGACCGCCTTCGACCGGATCATCCAGGCCGGCGGGTACGTCACCGCGCCGACGGGCGCCGCACCCGAGGCACACGCGACGCCGGTACCCAAGCCGGACGCGGACTTCGCGTTCGAGCACGCGGAGTGCATCGGGTGCGGTGCCTGTGTGGCCGCCTGCCCCAACGGGGCGGCGATGCTGTTCACGTCCGCCAAGGTCAATCACCTGAACGTGCTGCCGCAGGGGGCGCCCGAGCGGGAGACACGGGTGCTGGACATGGTGGCGCAGATGGACGAGGAGGGGTTCGGGGGGTGCACGCTCACGGGAGAGTGCGCGACCGCCTGCCCCAAGGGGATCCCGCTCGTGTCCATCACCGGGATGAACAAGGAGTGGCTGCGGGCTACGCGGAAGGTCAAGCGGTAGCGCGCTCCGCTGGTGAAGAGCGTTCGCCGAGGGTGCGGACGGGCGGGGCCGGGAGTGGTGCTCATCCCCGGCCCCGTCTCGCCTTCTCCGGGCGGCGCCCCTGGCATTCAACAACCTCACATCCGCACTCCTGGCCCAGGTCACGTGCGCGCCAACCGGTGTCGGAAGAAACAGGGTGTACCGCCACCGTCCCCGAGTTGGCCCGTGCCCTGGAGAGAGCCATGACCGGCGTTTCCACCCTCGACCGTCCCCCGCAGTCGAGCGCTCCCGTCCGCTACACCGTCACCCTGGCCCGCGACGAGGCCGACGTGCGGGCCGCGCAGCGGCTGCGCCACGAGGTCTTCGCCGGGGAGATGGGCGCCCTGCTGAGCTCCCCGCAGCCCGGCCTCGACGTCGACCCCTTCGACGCGTACTGCGACCACCTGCTCGTGCGCGACACGACGACCGGCCAGGTCGTCGGCACGTACCGGCTGCTGCCGCCGGAGCGGGCCGCGGTCGCCGGACGCCTCTACTCGGAGGGCGAGTTCGACCTCACCCCGCTCGACCCGATCCGCCCCGGGCTCGTCGAGGTCGGCCGCTCCTGCGTGCACCCCGACCACCGGGACGGCGCGGTCATCGGGCTCATCTGGGCCGGCATAGCCCGCTACATGGTCGACCAGGGCCACGAGTGGCTCGCCGGCTGCTGCTCGATCCCGCTCACGGACGGCGGCGCCCTCGCGGCCGGCACCTGGGACCGGGTGCGGGACAAGCACCTGGCCCCGGAGGAGTTCCGGGTACGGCCGCTGCTCCCCTGGGTGCCGCAGAACGTGAGCGTCCCGGCGCGCACCGAACTCCCCGCGCTGCTGCGCGGCTATCTGCGGCTTGGCGCCTGGGTCTGCGCGCAGCCCGCCCACGACCCGGACTTCGGGGTCGCCGACCTGTATGTGCTGCTGTCGATGCGCCGGGTCGACCCGCGCTATCTGCGGCACTTCCTCTCCCTCGTCCCGGCCTGATGAGCGTCTGGCTGCCCGGCGCGCCCTGCACCCCGAGGGCGTGCGTGGAACGGACGGGAGCGGCCGCGGCCGTACCACGGGCCGTGCTGCGGCTGGCGGTGGTCGCGGCCCTGGTGCTGGCCGGGGTCGTGCTGTCGCCGCTCGGTGGGCTCGTCCCCGCCGGACCGGTGAGGCGGTGGTGCCGGTGGATCGTACGGGCCGCAGGGGTCCACGTCCGGATCACCGGCACCGCGCCGCCCGCCGGAGGGCTGCTCCTGGTCGCCAACCACATCTCCTGGCTGGACATCCCGCTGCTCGCCGCCGTCCGCCCCGCCAGGATGCTCGCCAAGGCGGAGATCCGGCGATGGCCGGTGGCGGGGCCGCTCGTGGCGGGCGGGGGCGTCCTGTTCATCGACCGGGACCGGCTGCGTGCCCTGCCCGGCACGGTCGCCCACGTCGCGGGCGTCCTGCGGGCCGGCCGGGCCGTCGCGGTGTTCCCCGAGGGCAGCACCTGGTGCGGGCGCGCCCAGGGCCACTTCCGCCGAGCCGTGTTCCAGGCGGCGCTCGACGCGGGCGTCCCGGTGCTGCCGGTGCGCATCCGCTACCGGCTCGCCGGGGGAGCGGCCAGCACCGCGCCCGCCTTCGTCGGCGACGACTCCCTGCTCGCCTCGGTGTGGCGGGTGGTGTCGGCACGGGGGCTGGTGGCCGAGGTCGAGGTACGTGAGGTGATCGCGCCGGGCAGCCACCCCGACCGCCGCGCACTGGCCCGGGCCGCACAACTGGACGCCCTGCCCGAGCCGGACCCCGTCCACACGGTCTCCCTGTCGTAGGACCGTCCTAGCCCGGCGCGCGACTCCCGTCGGCGTCGGCGAGCAGTTCGGCCGCCAGGGCGCGCGCGTGGCCGATCGGGTCCGGGAAGACACGCAGGCCGTGGGCGACCATCGCGCCCTCGTGGAGCAGCGTCAGCGTGCGGGCCGACCCGTCGGCCCGGGCGGGGGCGAATTCCCGGACCAGGTCGGCGAAGAGCGCGAGCATCCACTCCTTCTGGCCCGTGATGATCGCGTGGGCCGGATGGGATGGATCGCTGATCTCGGCGTGCGCGTTGACCATGCTGCACCCCTTGGGGCTGCTCTCGGTCATCCAGGCCCGCGAGGCGTCGAAGACCGCCAGGACGCGGTCGACGGAGCCCGGCTCCACCTGAGCGAGCCGCTCCGCGACGAACGCCCGCCAGCGCTCGTCGCGGTCGGCGAGGTACTCGACGACGATCTGCTCCTTGGAGCCGAACCGGTCGTAGAGCGTCTTCTTCGTGACCCCGGCCTCGGAGGCGATCAGGTCCACCCCGACCGCGTGGATGCCGTGCGCGTAGAAGAGCCGGGACGCGGCCGTGAGAACACGGCGCGCCCCGGGGGTCATGGTGATCCGCCTGGTGCCCATGCCCCAAGACTATACCGATCTGTATACTCGGCCGAGTCGAAAAGGTATACCGATCTGTTTAGTAACTCGTTGGTGGGTGGTGTGTCGTGAACTTCCTTCTCTCCGTCGCCTTCGTGCTGTGCTGGAGCTCGGGGTTCGTGGGAGCCAGGCTCAGCACGCAGGACGCCGGCGCGGTGACGATCCTGATGTGGCGGTTCCTGCCGCTGGCGCTCGTCCTGGCCGCGGCGGCCGTCGCACGCGGGCGGGCATCCTGGCGGGGGCTTACCGCGCGCGACGTCGGGCGGCAGGCCGTGATCGGGCTGCTCTCCCAGAGCGGCTATCTGCTCACCGTCTACTGGGCGATCCAACTCGGCGTGTCGAGCGGCACGACAGCCCTGATCGACGGCACCCAGCCCCTCGTCGCCGGGGCGCTCGCCGGCCCGCTCCTGCGGCAGTACGTCTCGGGCAGGCAGTGGCTCGGCCTGTGCCTGGGCCTCGCCGGTGTCGCCCTGGTCACCACGGCCGACGCCGGGGCCAGCAGCGACGTGGCGTGGTGGACCTACCTGGTGCCGTTCGCGGGGATGCTGTCGCTGGTCGCGGCCACGTTCCTCGAACAGCGTTCCCGTACGCGGGTCACGCCCACCGTGTCGATGACCGTCCACTGCGCCACCAGCGCCCTCGTCTTCACCGGCGCCGCCCTCGCGACCGGGGTGGCCGAACCGCCCTCCGCCTCGTCCTTCTGGATCGCGATCGGGTGGCTCGTCACGCTCTCGACCTTCGGCGGATACGGGCTCTACTGGCTGGTGCTGCGGCGGTCCGGAGTCACCCGGGTCAACACGCTGATGTTCCTGATGGCGCCCGTCACGACCGTCTGGGGCGCCGCCATGTTCGACGAACCGTTCACCGCGCAGACCGCCCTCGGCCTCGCGGTCGCGCTCTCGGCCGTCGCCGTCGTGCACTGGGCGAACCCTCGCGCGGGAGAGGCGAGCCGCGGCGGGCGAGAGGCAAGTCGCGGCGGGGGCGAGGCCGTCGGCCGCAGTGCGGGAGAGGCAAGCTCTCCTGTCAGTCGTATCGGGCGCCTCAGCCCTGC
Organism: Streptomyces sp. NBC_00076; assembly: GCF_045041235.1. Classification (NCBI taxonomy): domain Bacteria; kingdom Bacillati; phylum Actinomycetota; class Actinomycetes; order Kitasatosporales; family Streptomycetaceae; genus Streptomyces; species Streptomyces sp. NBC_00076. Next base: position 1,409,091 of record NZ_CP108242.1, on the reverse strand, counting down.
CGGGAAAGCGCCCGCCTCAGATACGTGGCCGTAGTGCTCCCCTCCGTCCGCGCCACCTCCGCCGGCGGCCCCGTCGCCACGATCCGTCCGCCCGCCTCACCGCCACCCGGCCCGAGGTCGATCACCCAGTCCGCGCCCGCGACGACCGCCATGTCGTGCTCGACGACGACCACCGTGTGCCCGGCGTCGACGAGCGCGTGCAGCCGGCCCATCAGGACCTCGATGTCGGCCGGGTGCAGACCGCTCGTCGGCTCGTCGAGGAGGTAGAGGGTGTGGCCGCGGCGCCCACGCTGCAACTCGCTGGCCAGCTTGATGCGTTGGGCCTCCCCGCCGGACAGCTCGGTCGCGGGCTGGCCCAGGCGTGGATAGCCGAGACCGACGTCCAGCAGCGCGCCGAGGCTGCGGGCCACGGCCGGGGTGTCGGCGAAGAACTCCGCCGCCGCCTCGACGGTGAGGTCGAGCACCTGCGCGATGTTCCGTTCCCGGTACGTCACTTCGAGCGTCTTGGGGTTGTAGCGCGCCCCGCCGCAGTCCGGGCAGGGGGCGTAGGTGCTCGGCAGGAACAACAGCTCGACGGTCACGTATCCCTCGCCCTGGCAGGTCTCGCAACGCCCGCCGGGCACGTTGAAGGAGAAGCGGCCGACGCCGTAACCCCTGGAGCGGGCCTCGTCGGTGGCCGCGAAGACCTTCCGTACCACGTCGAACAGGCCCGTGTACGTGGCCAGGTTGGAGCGCGGGGTGCGTCCGATGGGTTTCTGGTCGACCGACACCAGCCGCCGCACGCCCGGCAGGTCCTCCGTGATCTCCCCGATGAGCGTGGACTTGCCTGACCCGGAGACGCCCGTGACCGCGGTGAGCACGCCGAGCGGGAAGCCGGCCGTCACGCCGCGCAGGTTGTGCCGGGTGACCGGACCGACCTTCAACTCGCCGCGTGCCGCGCGCACTTCACGGTCGGGCGCGGGGGACCGGTCGAACAGGAAGCGGGCCGTCGCCGACTCCGCGACCCCGGCCAGCTCCGCCACCGGCCCGCTGTGCAGCACCCGCCCGCCGTGCTCGCCGGCGTGCGGCCCCACGTCCACCAGCCAGTCGGCGCCCCGCACGACATCGAGGTGGTGCTCCACCACGAACACCGAGTTCCCCGCCGCCTTCAGTCGCGAGAGAACCGTCAGCAGCGCCTCCGTGTCCGCCGGGTGCAGTCCGGCGGACGGTTCGTCGAGGACGTACACGACTCCGAAGAGTCCGGACCGCAACTGGGTGGCCAGGCGCAGCCGTTGCAGTTCGCCCGCCGAGAGGGTGGGCGTGGCCCGGTCGAGGCTGAGGTAGCCGAGGCCGAGCTCGACCACGGGTGCGATGCGGGACCTGAGGTCGGCGGTGAGCACCCGGGCCGCCTCCGAGGCGCCCGCTTCGAGAGCCGCCGCCAGTTCCACCAACGGCAGGGCCGCCAGGTCGGCGATCGTGCGGCCCGTGAAGGTCACCGCCATCGCCTCGGGACGCAGTCTGCTGCCGCCGCAGGCCGCGCAGGGTGCGCTGGTGAGGAAACGCTCGGCTCTGGCCCGCAGCGTGGGGCTCTTCGAGTCCGCGAACGTCTTCATCACGTACCGCCGGGCGCTCATGTACGTGCCCTGGTAGGGCCGTTGGATGCGCTCGGCGTCCCGGACCGGGTGCACGGTGACGACCGGCTGTTCGTCCGTGAACAGGATCCACTCCCGCTGCTCGGCGGGCAGCTCCCGCCAGGGCCGGTCGACGTCGTACCCGAGCGCGTCGAGGATGTCCCGCAGGTTCTTGCCCTGCCAGGCACCGGGCCAGGCGGCGATGGCGCCCTCGCGGATCGACAACGACGGGTCGGGGACCAGCGACTTCTCCGTCGTACGGTGCATGCGGCCCAGCCCGTGACACTCGGGACAGGCCCCGACAGCCGTGTTGGGGGAGAAGGAGTCCGAGTCCAGCCGCTCTGCGCCCGGCGGGTAGTCACCGGCCCGGGAGTACAGCATCCGCAGGGAGTTCGACAGATTGGTCACCGTGCCGACCGAGGAACGGGACGTCGGCGCCGACCGGCGCTGCTGGAGCGACACGGCGGGCGGCAGACCGCTGATCTCACCGACCTTCGGCGCCCCGACCTGGTGGATCAGCCGGCGCGCGTACGGCGCGACCGACTCGAAGTAGCGCCGCTGCGCCTCGGCGTAGATCGTGCCGAACGCCAGCGACGACTTCCCCGAGCCCGACACGCCCGTGAACACGGCCAGCACGTCCCGCGGGATGTCGACGTCCACGTCCTGGAGGTTGTGCTCACGGGCACCGCGAACGCGGACGTACGGGTCGTGCGAGTGGGGCACGTAGGGGCCGTGCGAGTCGGGCATGAGGGGGCACTCCGTACGGATCTTCTGGCCGAGCCGAGGACAAACCCCGCGATCCTATGCGAACCAGTGGCCGGTCGCCCGGCGGGCGGCGCGGTGCGAGGGGCCGCCCGCGTGCGAGGCAGGGCGACCCGGGCGGCATGGACGTTCCAGTGCTCAGCCGGCGGTGATCCGGGCCAGCCGCCGATAGGAGTCCAGCAGGGCCGCGCGGTCGTAGCCGCTGGTGGTTACCAGGACCTCCTGGGCTCCCGTCTCCTTCAGCACCGTCTCCAGCTCGTGCGCGACCTGCTCCTCGGTGCCGGCGATGTGCCCGGTCAGCCCGGACTCGTAGAAGCCGCGCTCCTTCCCGGTCATCGTCAGTGCCTCGACGCTCTCGGCGGGCGGCAGCGGCGGGAAGGTGCCGCGGGTGCGCGAGTACGCCATCGACCAGGCCTCGGGGATCAGCAGCCGCCGGGCCTCCTCGGGCGTGGCGGACACCGCGATGGTGCCCGAGATGACGACGTACGGCTCCCGCGCCCAGGGCGAGGGGCGAAACCGCGTGCGGTACTGGTCGATGCCGCGCCGCATCTTCTCGCGGTCGCGCAGGTCGCCGATGACCATGGGCAGCCCGGCGCGGGCCGCGATCGTCGCGCCCTCGCCCATGGCCAGGACGAACGGCGGCACGGTCAGCCCCTCGGCGGGGCGCGCGTGCACGCCCGTGGGGGACGTGCCCAGGAACCAGCCGAGCAGGTCGTCGAGCTGGGCCGCGAAATCGTCGGCCACGTCCTTGTCGCGCCCCAGCGCCCTGCGGACCCCGTCCGTGAAGCCCACGGAACGGCCGAGCCCCATGTCGATCCGCCCGGGGAAGAGGGACTCCAGCACTCCGAACTGCTCGGCCACCACCAGGGGTTGGTGGTTGGGCAGCATCACCCCGCCGGTGCCGACCCGGATCCGCTCGGTCGCGGCGGCCACCGCGGCGGCCAGCACGGTCGGCGCGGACCCGGCGACCCCGGGCACCCCGTGGTGCTCCGACACCCAGAACCGGTGGTAGCCCAGCGCCTCCAGCTCCCGTGCCATGCGCACGGTGTCGCGCAGTGCCTCGGCGTTCGTATGGCCCTGTCGGGTCCGGGAACGGTCGAGGACGGAGAAACGGGTGGCGGCGATCACGGAGCTCACACGGGGTTCAACGCGTGGCGGGCGGAGGCATTCCCGTCCGCCGCCGACCCGACGGGGCCCAGGAAAACCGGGTGACCGTGACATCGCTGGTCAGCACAATGGGACACACCCTCCGCGGCGGCCGCACGTCCATCTCGTCACACCCAAGGAAGGCGGCCGACCGTGACCGTCCCGAACGTCCTGCTGTCCGGCGTCGTCGGCTCCACCGCGTACGGACTCGCCCACGCCGGCTCCGATGTCGACCGCCTCGGCCTCTTCGCCGCGCCCACCACCGACCTGCACGGTCTGCGCGGCCCGAAGGAGTCCCACGTCACCACGGCACCGGACCGCACCCTGCACGAGGCCGCGAAGTGGTGCCGGCTCGCCCTCGGCGGCAACCCGACCGTGATGGAGCTGGTGTGGCTCCCGGACGAGCTGTACGAGCTTCGGACCCCGCTGGGCGAGGAACTCATCGGCATCCGTACGTCGTTCCTGTGCGCGAAGCGCGTCCGGGACGCCTATCTCGGTTACGCCACCCAGCAGTTCCGCCGGCTGGAGAACCGCGGCGACGGCTCGTTCCCGGCGGATTCGCGGAGGCGTACGGCGAAGCACGCCCGGCACCTGAAGCGGCTGTGCCACCAGGGTCTGGAGCTGTACACCACCGGCCGGCTGGAGATCCGCGTCGAGGACCCCGAGGAGTACCACGCCTTCGGTGACCGGGTGGCCGCCGACCCGTCGGCCGCGCTGCCCCTGCTCCGCCGCTACGAGTCCGCCTTCGACGAGACCCGTAGCGTGCTGCCGCAGGAGCCCGACGAGGCGCCGGCTCAGGCGTGGCTGCGCCGGGTCCGCCGCCACTTCTACCCCACTGAGGCCGCCACCTCGTGCTCGTGCTCGCAGGCCCCGTCGGCGCAGTAGGTGCGCCGGGCGGGGATCGGATCGGCCGCCCTCCGGCTCAGCCCTCGGGCCGCAGCAGCCCGCGCTCGTACGCCCTGACCAGGTTCTGCGGTACGAGGTGACGGACGCCCTCGATCGTGACGGGCGCCAGTGCGGGCGTGGTGGCCTTCCACTGCGCGCGGCGGTGGCGGGTGTTGCTGCGGGACATCTTCCGCTTGGGGACAGCCATGACGAACCTCCTCGGTGGGTGAGCACCGAGACGCTACATGAAAATGGATCCCATTAACAATTGGTGGCTTCCCGGTAGGAGGTTCCTCAACTGGAGGATTCTCAACGCCGGGACCGGACGCGCGCGTCCCGGGGTGGCCGGATGAACTGCATCTCCAGCGTGAGCGGCGGCTCGGCGACACCTGGGCCGCCGGCCGCCGCCCACCGGACGACCTCCTCGGTGCTGTCGTCGTCGATGACGAACCCGATCCACACGGCCCGCCCGCCGGCCCGGCGTCCGGCCGCCGACGGGCGGACCACGATCACGTTGGCCTGGTCGCAGGGGCCCAGGCAGTCGGTCGTACGGACCCGGAAGCCGTGTTCGGCCGCGCCGGCCCGCAGCAGCTCCAGTTGCCAGGCCGGGTCGGTGCCGGGCTGCTTGCGGGCGTTGCCGCAGCAGCAGCCCCGGCAGACGACGAGCGTGCAGGAGGCGGAGCCGGTCAGTGGCGTTCGGGGCGTCGAAGGCATGGGAGAAGCATGCGGCCTGCGGTGATCACGCGGTGATGCCGGGGTGCCCACCGCCGCCTGACATGTCGGCATCGAGGCCCGTACGCCCTTTGCCCTACGTGGAGTTGCGGGTCAGGGCGAGTGTGCCCGCGTCGCCGTTGTCCGTGACGCCGGGCGCCGTGCTCTTGGACGACACGCTGTTTCGCGGGGCGTGGGCCACCGTGGGCGACCCGGCTGCCACCACCGAGCTTGAAGCCGTCGCCGGGGTGTCTAGGGTGGAACCCGTGACCGACAGCCGCAGTCTTCCGCTCGCCGTGTTCGACCTGGACAACACCCTTGCCGACACGGCCCACCGGCAGCGGTTCCTGGAGCGAAAGCCGCGCGACTGGGACGGCTTCTTCGGCGCCGCGCCGCAGGATCCGCCGATCGCCGAGGGCGTCGCGCTGGCCCTGGAGAGCGCTCGGGAGTGCGAGGTCGTCTACCTCACCGGACGGCCCGAGCGCTGTCGGCGCGACACGCTGGCCTGGCTCGCCGCACAGGGCCTGCCCGAAGGGCGCGTGTACATGCGGCGCGACAACGACCGCAGGCCCGCCCGGCGCACCAAGCTGGAGATTCTCCGCCGGCTCGCCGCCACCCGGGAGGTCCGGGTGCTCGTGGACGACGACGAGCTGGTGTGTGAGGACGCCGAACGGGCGGGCTTCCGGGTCGTACGAGCACGCTGGGCGGCCCAGTCCGCGGAGCTCAAGGTGGCGCAGGAGCGGGAGGGGCGGACCTGAGGCGCCGTCGGTACGCGGGCGGCGTCAGTCCGACTCGTCCAGCCGGAAACCGACCTTCAGGCCGACCTGCCAGTGCGCCACCTGCCCGTCCTCGATCTGGCCCCGTACCTGGGTGATCTCGAACCAGTCGAGGTTGCGGAGGGTCTGTGACGCACGAGCGATGCCGTTGCGGACGGCCTGGTCGACGCCGTCGGGCGAGGTGCCGACGATCTCCGTGACCCGATACGTGTGGTTCGACATGCGGGGCTCCTCTCCGCGGTGACGGCGGCGTCACCTGTGTCGGGCGCGTCTGCGCGCCTCAGTCCACCGTGCCCCAAACCGTGGTGGAGCGCGAGGCGTCGGCCTGCCTTGCCGTGTCCGCGGCCTCCTCGTCCGGGCGGGAGATCTCGTCCTGCGGTGATGCGGATAGCCACACGTCGAGCGGCATAAAAGTACGATATTGCTACCCATCTAATGATATAAGAATCACATCGAAGGGCGTGACCGCGCGCGACTGTCGTGCACGCGGTGCGCCCGTGATCTGTGATTGGGGGTCGAGAGGCGACCATGCGGCGGTTCAAAATCGCGATGTCCCGGCAGGCGCCAGTTTCCATGGCGCGCCGCCCCGTCTACCGTGCGGAGACCCGGGCACGTTGGTACTGCCCCTTCTCGGTGTGTGTGGACCTGCTTGCCGCGGCCCTGCCGGTCGGGGCGGCGATCGTGGAGGTCCACGAACCCCACCCGTTGCGCCTGGCGGCCGCCGCGGCCCTGCTGTGGCCGCTGATCGGAGTGATGAGCAAGCGGTACACGTCCTTGGCCTGGGGCGACAATGGCGGTCTGAGGGCCGTCGTACGGGACTGGCTGGTCCTGGTCGGCGCCCTGGCGACGCTCCGTGTGGTCTGCGGACTGAACAGCGTGCCGGCCGAGGCGTTCACGGCACTGATCCCCGCACTGGTCCTCACGGGCGTCTGCCAGAAGATGATTCACCGTCATCTGCTGGCAGCGCGCCGGGAAGCCCGCGCACTGCGCCACGTGGTCGTCGTGGGTGAGCCCACGACGGTGGACGCCGTGGTCGAGCAGCTGGCCCAGCGCACCGACCACGAGTACGTGATCGTCGGATCCTGCCCGGTGGGCGAGGGTGACGTGCGCTCCGGGGTTCCGGTGTGCGTGCGGCTGCCCTGCGAGGAGCCCGAGACGCCCGAGGAGGACGCCACGGCCGTGCTCGGGGCTGCCGACGAACTGGCGGCCGACCTGGTCTTCGTGGCTCCGGGTCGGTACATGTCCGGCGAGCGGGTGCGCCGGCTGTCCTGGATGCTGCACGACAGGGGCCGCTCGCTCATGGTGCTGCCCGGCATCGTCGACGTGGCACGTCGACGGGTGCAGCTGACCTCGGCGGCCGGTCTCACCCTGCTGCACATCGCACCGCCGCCGCAACGCGGTGTGCACACGCTGGCGAAGTCCGCGGTGGACCGGGTGTGCGCCCTGGTGTTGATCGTCATGCTCTCGCCGCTGCTGCTCGGGTTGGCGCTGGCGGTCCGGCTCGGCTCACCAGGCCCCGCTCTCTACCGCCAGACCCGGGTCGGCTGGAACATGACGCCGTTCGCCATGTGGAAGTTCCGCACGATGGTGGTCGACGCGGACCGGCTCAAGAGCGGGCTGGAGGCGCAGAACGAGAACGACGGGCACATGTTCAAGATGCGCCGGGACCCTCGGGTCACCCCCGTGGGGCGCGTCCTGCGCCGCTTCTCGCTGGACGAACTGCCCCAGCTGTTCAACATCCTGTTCGGCCACATGTCCCTGGTCGGCCCACGCCCCCCGGTGCCCGAGGAGGTCGTCAAGTACAACGGGATGGAGATGCGCCGGCTCAACGTCAAACCGGGCCTGACCGGGTTGTGGCAGGTGAGCGGACGGTCGGATCTGTCCTGGCGGGAAACCGTCGCGCTCGACCTGCGCTACGTCGACAACTGGTCGCTGGCCGGCGACATGAACGTCATGGTCCGCACCGTACGCGCGGTCCTGGACGGTCAAGGAGCCTACTGAGTGCGGAGGTGTCCCCGAGGGGCGTGCCGTCGGCCGGACGGCACGCCCCTCGGCGTAGATCCTCCATCCGGGCAGGTCTGCCGCCAACACGCAGTGATCGCGGGTGATCCGTCCCCGGGGACGTGAAGGATCCCGGACGTGGACGTCTTGGGCCCCGGGAAGGGACACCGTCATGGCACAGACCGCAGCCGCACAGACCACAGCCGAACAGCCCGCTGTGGCACACCCCGCAGTCGCCCCGCACCCGGATGACGCCGTAGGGGAGACGACGCACCGACCCGTCGTGGCGCGAACCCTTCGGGGCTTCACCGGTGCCGGGTACGACAAGGGGCGCCCCCTGCTGGTGCAGGCGGCCTGGTTCGCCGCTCTCCATCTGTTCTTCGTCAAGTGGTGGTTCCCGGCCCGCCTGCGGCCGGTCCTGTTGCGCGCCTTCGGCGCCCGCGTCGGACAGCGGGTACTGATCCGGCGAGGGGTGCGGATCCACTGGCCGTGGAAGCTCGACGTCGGCGACGACGTGTGGGTCGGCGAGGACGCCTGGATCCTCAACCTCGAACCGGTCACGATCGGCAGCGACTGCTGCGTATCGCAGAGCGCGCTGCTGTGCACCGGCAGCCATCTTCGTCGGTGCGCCACGTTCGAGTTCGACAACGGCCCCATCCGGCTGGAGCCGGGCAGCTGGGTCGCGGCCCGCGCGGTCGTGCTGCGCGGCGTCACCGTCGGCCGGGGCGCGGTGGTCGGCGCGGGCGCCGTCGCCCACCAGGACCTCGCACCGGGCTCCGTCCTGACCGTGCGCGGTACGCCGGCCACGGCTTCGTCCGCGTCCGCGAAGGGGGACAGGGCATGAGACTGGTCCATGTGGTCACGCTGGTCAGCGACGACGGGGCCTTCGGCGGCCCGACGAGCGTCGCCGTCGCCCAACTGGAGGAGTGCGCCGAACGCGGTCACGACGTGACGCTGGTGTCGCTGTGGCGAGGCCGGACACGGGCTTCGCGGCGCATCGGGGCCGTCGGTTTCGTCTCCCGCCCGGCGTGGCGCTTCGTCCCGGGCCGGGGATGTCTCGGACTCATGCATCCCCTGCTGGTGCGTGACCTGTGGCGGGCCATGGGGCGCGCCGACGTCGTCCACCTCCATGCGGGCCGGGACCTGGTCTCGCTCGCCGCGCTCGCCGTCGCCCGGTTGCGGCGCAAGGACTTCGTCACCCAGACGCACGGCATGGTCGAGCCCCGTACCGGTGTCGTCGCGCGTGTCTTCGATCGTCTGTACGTTCCTCTGCTGCGCCGCGCACGCTGCTGCCTGGTGCTCACCGAGCGCGAGCGGCGGGCCCTGACCGAGGTGCTGGGCCCGGACGGGCCACCGCTGGTGTCACTGCCCAACGGTCTGCGCACGGCCGGTGACGGGCCGGGCACCCGGCCGAGGGACGACCACGAAGTGATCTTCCTCGCCCGGCTGCACCCGCGCAAACGCCCCGAGGCGTTCGTCGAGATGGCGGCCCTGGTCCACAAGGAGATCCCCGAGGCGCGGTTCACGCTCTACGGAGCGGACGAGGGGTCCCTCCCGGCGGTGAACCGGCTCATCGCGGACCGCGGGCTGACCGATGTGGTCTCCTACGGCGGCGCGCTGGCGCACTCCGCGGCGCTGGAGGCCTACCGGAGAGCCACCGTGTACGTCCTTCCGAGCGTGCACGAGCCGTTCCCGATGACGGTCCTGGAGGCACTGGCCGAGGGAACACCGGTCGTCTGCACGGACAGCAGCGGCATCGCTGCCGAACTCGCCCGCCGACAAGCCGCACTGGTCACCGACGGGAGCCCGGAGGCCATGGCCGACGGGGTGTCCGCCCTGCTCGTCGACGAGGCGCTGCGCCTCAGGCTTGCCGAGGCCGGCCGCCGCGCGATCGACGAGGTCTTCTCCATCCGCGCGGTCGTGGATCAGCTGGAGAACATCTACCGGGACCGACCTGGACACGGGTGACGGGGCGCTGAGGGTGCCGGCCACCCCGGACCCGCCCGATCGACGGCGAGCCCGAGGTGGCCGGCACCCACACGAACGCACTCCCTCAGCGCGCGGGGGCCCGGCTCACCGCCCGCAGGATGTCCTCGAAGCGGGAGGCACAGTCCTCCAGGGCGAACTCCCGCTCGGCCAGGGCACGGCTCTCCTTGCCCAGCGACTCGGCCCGCGCCGGGTCGGAAAGGATCTGCTGGACCCAGGCGGAGGCGTCGTCGAGTGAGGACTCCTCCGGCGGGAAGACAGCCGACCCGGCCTGATGGAGCAGCTGCGAGGCCAGGTTGTCGGCGGGCATCAGCCCGAGGACGGGGCGTCCGGCGCACAGATAGGACAGGGTCTTGGACGGGACCGAGAACTCCCCCGCGTCCGCCGCCAGGAGAACGACGAGGAGATCGCCCGAGCCCAGCACCTCGGGCAGTCGCTCGTAGGGCTGGAAGGGCAGCAGCGTCAGCTCGACGCCGCGGGTGGCCGCGGCCTCCCTGAGGACGGGCACGGCCGGGCCGTCGTTGACGACGACGAGACGTACCGCAGTACCGCGGTCACGCAACCGCTCGGCCAACCGCACCAGCAGCACCGGGTTGTGCTTCAGGCCCAGGGTGCCGGAGTACAGCAGGGTCCGTACGCCGCTCAGGCCCTGCTCGTCCGACCAGGCGTTGGCCCGGGCCACCGGGACGATCTCGTCCAGCGGCGCCCAGTTGGGAATGACGGTGACCTTGTCGGAGGTGCCCCACTCCCGGTGGATCCGCACGAAGGACTCGGCGATCACCACGATGGCCGATGCCCGGCGCGTCGACCACTTCTCGCCCGCCCCGAAGACCCTGGCGGCGACGCCCATCGACTTCGCGACGTCGGCGGCGGCGAAGCTCTTCAGCGCGACGGCGGTCACGTCCTGGTGCCACAGCACCCACGGGATGCACAGCCGCCGCAGCACGGCCGCCGCCACGACCAGCACCGGAATGGGCAGGTTGGACAGCAGCGCCACATCGGGCCTCTCGCGCCGCACCTGGCGGGCGAGTTCGAGGCCCAGCAGCGTCTCCTGGCGGAGCCGGTGGAAGTAGGCCTCCTTCCGCAGCGCGGTGCTGTCCCCGATGGTGACGAAACGGAGGCCGGGGACGTCGGAGGCGAGGTTGCCCTTGCCGGAGACGTACGCCGTACAGGTCGAGTGGACGACATCGTGGCCACGTCGCGCCAGTTCCCGGCTCAGTTGGGCCTGGAACGGGTGGCCGCTGTAGTCGTGGACGAGGATCCTCATCGGTTCTCTGTGTCCTGATACTCGGTCGGGTGTCACTGGTGGGAGCGCTTGACCTGGTCGTAGACCCAGGCGTAGGTCCTCTCCAGACCGTCGGCCAGGGAGATCGAGGGTTCCCAGCCGTGGATCTCACGGATCAGGGCGTTGTCCGAGTTGCGTCCGCGCACCCCCTGCGGGGCATCGAGCCGGTAGCTGCGCTTGCAGCGGATGCCCGCGATCTGCTCGACGAGGTCGACGAGCTGGTTGATGGTCACCAGCTCCGACGATCCGAGGTTGACCGGTACGCCACTGTCCCCGGCCATGATCATCTGGCTGCCGTGGAGGCAGTCGTCGATGTACATGAAGGAGCGGCTCTGCTCCCCGTCACCCCAGATCTCGATCTGGTGGTCACCCGAGAAGACCGCCTCGGCCACCTTCCGGCACACCGCGGCCGGAGCCTTCTCCCGGCCGCCGGTCCAGGTGCCGTGCGGACCGTACACGTTGTGGTACCGCGCGACGCGGGTGACGAACCCGTAGTCCTCGGCGTAGTGGCGGCACATGCGCTCGGAGAAGAGCTTCTCCCAGCCGTAGCCGTCCTCCGGTTGCGCCGGATAGGCGTCCTCCTCCCTGAGGGCGGTGACGTTCGGGTCGGTCTGCTTGTCGGCGGCATACACGCACGCGGAGGAGGAGTAGAAGTAGCGCTCCACGCCGGCCTCGTGCGCCTCCTTGAGCATGTGGGTGCTGGTCAGCACCGACATCATGCACGCGGCCTTGTTGTTCTCGATGAACCCCATGCCCCCCATGTCCGCGGCCAGCATGTACACCTGCCGGGCGCCCCGGACCCCCTCACGAGCACTGTCGGGGAGCGACAGGTCGGCGATCACGTTCTCGGCGTCCTGGTGGACCTGGTACCACTCGTGCCGCGGCTTGATGTCGATGGAGCGGACGGTCAGTCCCTGGGCAAGCAGGTCGCCCACCAGGTGCCCACCGATGAATCCCCCGCCTCCGGCGACGACGACGTCGACCTGCTTGCTCATGCGCAACTCCTCTGGGAATCCGGAGATCTGATGTGCGGTCAGCCGGTCCACCGCCGCGTGTGACGCCGTTCCGGCACCGGCTGCGCGGAGACCTGCGCGATAAGCTATGCAGATTTGTCATGATTTGAGGTAAAAGGCACGCCGCCCGATATGCAAGATCACCCGATGACTCTGTCCGGGTATGACCACGTCGAAGAGGGTGATTCATGCGCGCCTGGGATGATTTGCGAATTAAAGACGCTATATATCTTTCAGTGAAGATTCAGCCTGAATACTCGTTCGGCAGAGAGGTCGGGATGCAGGACGCGCGCGTCCGCAGTGTGGCTGCGGTCTCTGTCTGGGCCGTGGTGCTGACCGTCTTGCTACCGGGGCTGATCCTCCAGTCGCACGGCCTGCACGTATCGGCCGCACTCGCTCTGCAAGGTGTCGTCGTGGCGCACACCGGTGGTGCGCTCGCCCGGGTGCTCTCCGCGACCACGGTGCGGTTCGTCGCTTTCGGCTTCTGGGTCTTCGCCTACATCTGGCTCGGCCTCGCGCCCCTCACGATGCTCGCCACTGACACGTACCCATGGCCCTATCGGACCACTGAGGTGACGACCTTCGGGGCGGTGGCAGTCGTCGAACTCGGACTCGTCGCGTACAGCGCCGGAGCGGCCCTCGCCGGCCGTCGGGGGCGCACCAGCAAGACCCCCACCGCGCCGGGACTCATGGAACGACTGCTCGCCCGTCGTCTCGCGCCCTGGCGCCTGCTGGCACTCTGCGGTCTCGCCCTCGTGCTCGCGGTGCTGTTGATCTCGGGCCAGCCCGGCCGACTGGGCGCGTACTTCACCAGTCGCCAGGCCATCATCAAGGTCGGCGCCGCGGACAACGCGGAAGACGCCTTCCTGCAGGTGTTGCTCAGCTGGTCGCTGTCGGTGCCCGCGTTCTGGGCGCTGCTGGGGCTGCTGCGGGTGCCGCGCCTGCCCGGCGGCGACCGGTGGCTGCGCGGTGTCCGGTGGCTGCTGCTGCCGGTGCTCCTCGCGCTGAACATCGTCGTCAACAACCCCATCAGCAAGCCGAGGTTCTGGGTCGGCACGATCCTGCTCACCCTGCTGTTCACCATGCCCCGGTTGTGCCGGCCCCGCGTCTTCCGCGTCGCGGCGGCCGGTCTCATCGCGGCGCTCCTGCTCGTCTTCCCGTACAGCGACTACTTCCGCTACAGCGACCGGGAGGACGTCACCGTCGTCTCGCTCGCCGACCAGTTCACCGACAACGGGGACTACGACGCGTTCCAGCAGGTGCAGACCGGCCTCGACTACGCGCGGGAATACGGATACTCCCCCCAGGACGCGCTCGGCCCCCCGCTGTTCATGGTGCCGCGCTCGATGTGGCCGGAGAAGCCGGACGACACCGGCATCACCCTCGCCGAGTACGCGGGATACGAGTTCCTCAACCTTTCCGCACCCCTGTGGATCGAGAGTTACCTGTGGGCCGGCCCGTGGGCGGTGGGCGTCGTGTTCTGCCTGTTCGGCGCCGCCGGACGGCGTATGGACGACGTACACCACCGGCTCCGGGACCGGCCGGGCACCCTGGCGGCGCTGTTGGTCCCGGCCTTCGCCTTCTACCAGATGGTCTTCCTGCGCGGCAGCCTGCTAGGCATCGCGGGCCCGCTGACGCTGCTGGTGACCATCCCGCTGCTCATCAGCACCCCTACCGGCAGGGCATCCCGGTTCCCCTCATCGGCGGTGCCGACCGGACCCATCCGTCATGCATCGATCTCCGGAACAGGAGGGCACCCGTGACCGGCCCCACTCCATTCGACGACCGGTACGACGAGCCGGACCAGCTACGCGACCAACTGCGCCGGCTCCTGCGCCATCGTGTCCTCATCACGCTGGGCATCCTTCTGGGACTGCTCGGCGGGCTGGCTCTGTCCGTGCAGCGAGCCCACACCTACACGGCCACCAGCGAAGTCCTCGTGCGCTCCACCACCGATCCCTTCGGGGCGGTCGGCGTCTCCGCCGACAACCAGGTCAGCATGAGCACCGAGCAGCGGATCGCGGGCAGCGCGGCCGTCGCCCACCAGGCGGCGCGCCTCCTGGGCCGGCCCGACCACCAGGCCGGCACGCTCGGGGTCCGGGTACGGGTCTCCAACCCGAACAAGTCCCAGGTGCTCCGCTTCGAGTTCACCGCCCGTGCGCCCCAGCGCGCGGCGCGTGGCGCCAACGCCTTCGCCCAGGCCTATCTCGCCGACCGCAAGATCCGTAACAACGCCACCGTGCAGCGGGCCACCCGCGCCCTGGAGCAGCAGATCGCCGTGCTGAACCAGCGGCTGGCCCAGGACCAGCTGGAGCGTGCGACCGCCAAGCCCGCCGCGCAGAACCAGCTCTACAACCTGCAAAAACGCGTCCTCGACATCAGGTCCCGCGACACCGACGGTGGTGACATCGTCCGCGCGGCCCAGGCCCCCGCCCTGCCGGTGGGGCCGGGCCTGCGCACGTTGCTCGCCCTCGGGCTGGCGTGCGGTCTCCTCCTCGGCATCGTGCTGGCCTGGGTGCGCTCCGCCCTGGACACCCGGGTCCGGTCGGTCGGCGAGGTACGTGCCGCCCTGCGCGCGCCGGTGCTCGGCATCCTGCCCTCCGACGACGGGGGCGACGACAATCTGCTGACGGTCGGTCACACGGACAGTCCTCGCACGGAGGCGTACAAGGCCCTGGCCTTCCGGCTGCGGCAGATCGGCGGCGTCTCCGGCCCCGGCCAGCTACTCGTCGTGGCCCCCCGGAAGGGCGGCGCCGCCGAGGAGGTCGCGGCCAACCTGGCCGCGGCCCTCGTGGAGGAGGGGGGCGATGTGCGGCTGGTGGACGGCGCTCCCGACACCTCCGGCCTTGCCGCCCGGCTGCCGTTGGTTCCGTACGGAGCCTCCGCCACGGGGGAGGGGTACCCCACCGACGGCGGCGTCTTCGTCGACGCCGGCGCCGCCGGTCGGTTCGCCTTCGCGTCGAGCGGCGGCGCCGGGCCGTTCACCCGGACGACCGCCTCCGAGGCCGACGGGACGGCCTCCGAAACCAACTCGTCCACAGTCGTCGTCTCGGGGCCCTTCCTCGCGCACGCCGACGCCCTGGCGGTCGCTCAGCGCGTCGACGGCATCCTCGTGGTCGCCGGCCTCGACGGGACCCGGCGGGACGACCTCAGGCAGGTGCAGGAACTGATCGGCTGTGCCGGCGGACGCCTCCTCGGGGCGGTGCTCGACGCCGGGCGCCCGCGCCGTCGCCTCCGCGCCCTGTTCCGCCGTCCCAAGCACCGTCGCCCGTCGCACGTCGACGCATCGTCCATGGATCTCCCCCTGCAGGACGACCTGTTGACGGCATCGCGTCGATGACCGCACCCGAAGCGACCGCTCGCCGCCGCGCCGAGGCCACCGCCCCGAGCGCGGTGGCCGTGGCCGCCCGGGGCGGGTGGTGGGGGATGGCGGGTTCCGTCGCGAACGCCGCCTTCTCCTTTCTTCTCGTCGGTCTGATCACCCGTGGCGTCGGAGCGAGCGGGGCGGGAGCGATCTTCACGGGCGTCGCCCTGTTCACCATTCTCAGCAACGCCTGCAAGCTCGGTGCCGATACCGGGCTTGTCCGCTTCGTCCCGCGCGACCTCGCCGTCGACGACGGCCGCTCGGTGGGCGCGCTGCTTCGCATGGCCGTCCTTCCGGCGGCCGTCGTCGCCACCGCGGCCGCCGTGCCCCTGATCCTGTTCCCCTCGGTGGCCACCACGCTCCTCCCTCAGCTGCCCCCCGCGGACGCCGTTGCCCTGGTCCGGCTCTTCGGACTCTTCCTGCCCGCCGCCACCGTGGGCGCGATCCTGCTCGGCGCGGCCCGGGGCTATGGGACGGTGGTGCCGTTCGTCGGCGTGGAGCAGATCGGCAAACCGGTCCTGCGCGTGCTGATCGCCGTCCCCGTGGCCTGCTACGCGCCCGGACTGCTGTCCCTGGCCTCGGCTTGGCTGCTGCCCACTCTGGCCGGCTCCGTGGCCGCCTGGATCGCCCTGCGCCGCTGCCGCGCCGGCCACGGAACGACGTACCCCACGGGAAGCGGGTCACTGCCCTGGCGGACCTTCTGGGGCTTCTCCGCGCCTCGCGCTGTCTCCTCCGTCTTCGACATCAGCGCGGCCTGGATCGGCGTCATCCTGCTGTCGGTCCTGGCCACGGCCGACGAGGCGGGCGTGTACACCGCCATCGGCCGCGTCGTCACCGCGGGCACCCTCATCCAGCTCGCCGTCCGGCTCGCCGTCGCACCGGAGCTCAGCCGTCTGCTCGCGGTCGACAAGGTCCGCGAGGCGCACGAGCTGCACCGCGTCTCGACCTGCTGGATCGTGCTCTTCTCCTGGCCCCTGTTCGTCCTCGTCACGGGGTTCCCCCGGACCGTGCTGTCGGTCTTCGGACCGGAGTTCGTCCACGGTGCGCCCGCCCTGACGGTGTTGTGCGTCGCCTCGATGGTCAACGTCGCGGTCGGCAACGCCCAGACCGTGCTCCTCATGGCCGGCAAGAGCTCCTGGCATCTGGCCGTCACCGGCGCGGCGTGCACGGTCCAGCTGACCGTCGGCGTCTTCGCCGTACCGGCCTGGGGCGTGCTCGGCGCCGCCGTGTCCTGGGGCGCGGCCGTCATCGTGGAGAACCTCGCGGCGGCCGCGCTCATCCGGCTGCGCCTCGGCTTCACGTCCGTGGACGGCGGCTATGTGAACGCCCTCGGACTCGGGCTGGCCGTCTCGGTCGTGCTGGCGGCCTGCCGCGCGCTGGAAGGTGACACGCCATCAGGACTCGCCGTGGGAATGGCTTTGGGAATGTGTGTATTTGCTATTACTTTGTGGCGATATCGGACGTCGCTGAGGGTGAGCGAGCTGGTCGGAGTGCTGCGCCGTCGCGCCGCATGAGACCGGACACGGTCGACCGTCCGGGCCCACTCAGCCGGCGTCACTTCCTTCGTTCCACTCACGCCACTGCCATCCGGGGTGTCCATTGCGCCTGAAAAAGCTCCGTACCAAGTCGGTCACGAGGGCTGCCGTCACAACCCTCGTGTGCACCGCAGCCCTGCTCGACGCCTCCCTCGCCGCGGCCGCCGACGGCTCCGGTCCGCTCGCAGCCGATCCGCTGAGCACCTGGCAGACGGACGGCATCGTCTGGTCGCTGGCTTCGGCGAACGGCGTCGTCTATGTCGGAGGAACCTTCGGCACCGTCCGCCCGCCGGGTGCCGCGCCCGGCCAACGGACGGTGAAGCGCACCAACTTCGCCGCGTTCGACGCCACGACCGGCAAACTGCTGCCCTGTGCGCCGTCGTTCACCGGCCTGAACCACACCGTGCGGGCCATGAAGGCCTCGCCCGACGGCCGGACGCTGTACGTGGGCGGTTCCTTCAACACCGTCGGATCCACCCGGGCGGCGAACGTGGTCGCCCTCAAGACCGCCGACTGCTCACTGAGCAAGGACTTCCACCCCTCTGTCTCCGCCACCGTCCGGGCCATCGACACGACGGACAGCGCGGTATACCTCGGAGGCGATTTCGGCCGCGTCAGCGGTCAGGTCAGGAATCGCGTCGCCGCCTTCGCCCCCAAGGGCTCCCTGCTGCCCTTCAAGGCGGATCTCGACCACCCGGTGCGCGCCCTGTCGGCCGCGGCCTCGCACGGCAGGGTCTTCGTCGGCGGCGACTTCGAGTCGGCCAACGGCAAGAACGACCGCGCGCTGGTCACCCTCAACGCCACCAGCGGCTCGACGCTGCTGTCCTACCCGGGCTGGTTCCCACCCCAGTCGTCGGTGAAGGCGATCGCGCGTGACACCACTCGTTTCTACGTGGGCGCCGAGGGCCACGGGCCGGGCATCTTCGACGGCCGCATCGCGGGCCGTCTCACCAACGGCACCATGGTGTGGAAGGACACCTGCCGAGGCGCCACCCAGGCCCTCGTGCCCTTCCAGGGCGTCCTCTACAGCGCCTCACACGCGCACGACTGCGCCGAGACGCCCGGCGGGTTCCCCGACAGGGGGGACCGGCAGCACCTGCTGGCCCAGTCGATGGCGGACCGGAGGATCCTGCACTGGTTCCCCGACACCAACGACGGACTCGGCGAGCACGTGGGGCCCCGCGCCCTGGCGGTCGCGCAAGGGGTCCTGTGGGTGGGCGGCGAGTTCACCCAGGTCAACGAGAAGCCGCAGCAGGGCATCACCCGCTTCGGAAGTCGTGACACCGGAGCGCCGAAGGTTCCCGCCCTCTCGCTCGCAGCCACCGAGGCCGGCAAGGTCACCATCGCCTGGCGCGCCTCGTGGGACCGTGACGACGCGTCGCTGACCTACAAGATCTACCGGGACGGCAAGCTCGTGGCACGCCAGACGGAGTCCTCCACCTACTGGGACCGCCCGCAGATGCGCTACACGGACTCCGTGAAGGCCGGCTCGCGCCACCGGTACACGATCGAGGTGACGGACGGGACGAACACCTCGCGCAAGTCCGCCGCCCTGACCGTGACCGCGCCGCCGAAGGCCCCCTCGAGAACGGCGGGTGGCCGACCGTGACACGCATCGGATTCGCACCCGGCGTCTACGACCTGTTCCACATCGGACACCTCAACATCCTGCGCGAGGCCCGCCAGCGCTGCGACCGGCTCGTCGCGGGAGTGACCACCGACGACCTGACCGTGCGCTTGAAGGGCAAGGTTCCGGTCATCCCGCTCGCCGAGCGCCTGGACATCGTCCGCAGTGTTCGCTACGTCGACGAGGCCGTCGTGGAGTCGGAGGTCGACAAGCTGAACACTTGGAAACGGGTCGGTTTCCACGTCATCTTCAAGGGCGACGACTGGCGGGGAACACCCAAGTGGGAAGAGTTCGAGCGCCGTTTCGCGAAGGTGGGCGTCGAAGTCGTCTATTTCCCGTACACCAGGCACACCTCCAGCACCCTGCTGAGCGGCGCCCTGAAAATGCTGTCCGGGCACGAGCCGCCGGAGATCCGCTCAGCTCAACTCGCGGAACCACTTGACCAGAAAGACGGCCATGAACAGGACATGGGCCAGCAGCAGCGCGCAGTACACCGAAAGGAAGACGTGCTGACTCCCCAGGAATAGGAAGCTGATGCAGGTCAGGCCGTAGTCGACCGGCAGGAGCAGCACGGACCGCAATCCCGCCGTCGACCCGGCCTGGCCTCGGCCCGGTGTCCGCAGCTTGAGTTTCTCCGTCAGGATCCCGCCGAAGAAGATCACCACGGCCGCCAGCTGGAACACCATCGGTGCCAGCAGGAAGGCCGGGCTGGGCAAGGAGAAGAAACGGTAGAACGACACCAGTACCACCAGGTGGAGGGCGACGATCTTGATGCAGTCCAGGACGTGATCGAGCCATTCGCCGGACGGGCTCCCCGAGCGCTGGCCGCGCGCGAGCTGACCGTCCGCCGCGTCCAGGGCGAACCCCACTGCCAGAGCCGCGCCGACGCAGACGGCCATCGTCGGTCCGGGCGGGAGCAGGGCGACCGCCGCCAGGGCCGGAAAGGTGAACAGGGCGCCCAGAACGGTCAGCTGATTGGGCGTCGCGCCCACTCGGTAGGCCACGGCAGCCAGTACACGGCCGGCCGGACGATTGACGAACAGGGTGTAGAGCGATGCCCCCTTCGAGGGCTTCTGCGCCGTTGACAGTTGTCTCAGTACCTCGGCAAATTCGGACACTTTCCTCCTTAGCTGGAGAAATTGCTGGAAAGAAGGCGATTATGGCAGAAAGGGCAGGCTGGATGCCTCGTGTCAGCCGTCGGCAGATTCTGCGTGGCGGAGCCTCGGTGCTGGCCGCGACGGCCCTGACAGGCCACAGCGCGTCCGCCGCCGTAGGCCCGGGGGACGGTTCCGTGGCCCCGGTCGGCCCCGGGCTGGGCCGTCCCTTCACCGGTCTCAGGACGTTCGTGGTCAATGTGGCCGACCTCGGAGCGGTGGGCGACGGACGGGCCGACGACAGTTGGGCGTTCGAACGCGCCTACCAGCTCGCGGCCGACCGGGTTCTTCGCGGGGTCGGGCGCACGGTGATCGAGATTCCGGCCGGGGAGTTCCTCATCACCCGTCCGTACGCGCTGATGAACGGTGTCGCTCCGACGCAGCCGACCAACGGGCTGCGCTTCTCCGGTGCGGGCAAGCGCATGACCACCCTGGTGTTCCGTCCGGACGTCGGCCCGGGCTCCTACATGTGCCGCAACGAGAACATCTGGGCCAATCTCTCCTTCGAGCGCATGCAGTTCCGCTCGGCCACGCCGGGCGCCTCCTTCTTCAGCTCGTTCTCCACCGGGCAGGCGCAGGACTACCGGTTCTCGGAGTGCGAGTGGATGGGGGAGTGGGAGTTCGGGTTCGCCCTGGACGGCACGGACACCAACTCGGAGATGCTGTGGGAGGCGTGCCGGGTCGGTGGCAGCTACCGCCGGGCCTTCCTGTACTCGGGTCTCACGGGGCGCAAGCAGTCCGACCCCAACGACCAGGACCAGTTCCTCAACTACTGGTTCAACGACATGAAGGTCGAGTACGGGTGGGGCAACTTCCTCGAGTTCCCCTACGGAGGATCGATCTCCTGTCGGGGTGGCTCGTACATCATCACCGGCACCCGCCCCCAGAGCACCGAGGAGTACGGCACCACCAGTACGTTCTTCCGCTTCCCCGTCGCCCAGCACCACGACTCGGTGCAGCGGTTCCACGCGGAGGACATCCGGTTCGAGGTGCGCAACCCGGACGTGCGGATCATCGACAGCACGTGGAAGAGCGGAACGATCCACTTCAGCGACTGCGACGACACCGGACTCGCCTTCAAGGACTACGCGGCCGAAGTACGTCCGCACCGCTACACGGTGGGGCCGCGAGGACCGCTGATCCGCTACGACTCCTGCCAGTTGGTGGGCCGCCACGAGTACCGGACGACCGCTCAGCAGGGCCCCCTCCCGACCGTCGCCCGCTACGACATGTGTCTGCTCCGCAGTCATCCGGAGAGCGAGTTCGTGGTTTTCGAAGGTGCCGATCAGCCCGAACTCGTCAGTTTCGTCGACTGCCTGGACGGGTCCGCCGACGGTACGCCCGCGGAGTCCGCGCCCACTGGCCCGGACGTACCGGCGGAGTCCGCGCCCACCGGCCCGGAAGCACCCGCGGAGGCCGCGCCCACCGGCCCGGCCGTGCCCGCGAGTCCGCCGCCACCTGTCGGTGAAACCGCCCCGTCAGTGGCGGGCAGGTGATCGCACAGCAGGAACTCACCAGGGCCGGCGTCGGCACACAGGTGCCGGACGCCGGCCCGCGGTGAGCCCCGCGATCAGCGCGCCACGCTCAGCGACAGCGCGAAACGGTCCTCCCGGTCGGTCCACCAGTGCGTCAACTCCAGCCCGGATCGGGCCAGTTCGGTGCGGACTCCGCCCTCCCGGAACTTCGCCGAGATCTCCGTGCGCAGTTCCTCGCCGTCCTCGAAGTCGACGGCGAGATCGAGCGCGGGGACCTTCACCGTCTGGGCCGTTCGGGACCGCAGCCGCATCTCGATCCAGTCGTTCTCGGCGTCCCACAGGGCCACATGGTCGAAGGCCCCGGCATCGAAGTCGGCGCCCAGCTCGCGATTGACGACGGTCAGGACGTTCTTGTTGAACGCGGCCGTCACCCCGGCCGCGTCGTCGTACGCCCGCACCAGAACCTGCTCGTCCTTGACCAGGTCCGTGCCGAGCAACAGGGCATCCCCCGGGGAGAGCAGCGCGCGGACGGAGGACAGGAACGCGGCCCGCTCGGCCGGGAGCAGATTGCCGATCGTGCCGCCGAGGAAGGCCACCAGGCGGGGACCCGGGGTCTCGGGCAGGGCCAGCCGCGCGGTGAAGTCGGCGATGAGCGCGTGGACGTGCAGAGCGGGGCGCTCGGCGATGAGCGCGTGCCCGGCCTGGGTGAGCGCGCTCTCACTGACGTCGACGGGGACGTACGTGTGCAGGTCCGTGAGCGCTTCGATCAGATGCCGCGTCTTCTCCGAGGAGCCCGATCCCAGTTCGACCAGGGTGCGGGCGCCGGTCGCCGCCGCGATCTCGCCGGAGCGGGCGATAAGGATCTCCCGTTCGGCGCGCGTCGGGTAGTACTCGGGGAGCTCGGTGATCTGCTCGAACAGGTCGCTGCCGCGGGCGTCGTAGAACCACTTGGGCGGCAGTGCCTTGGGGGAGTCGGTCAGGCCTCGGAGGACGTCGGCGCGCAGGGCGGCCTCGGTGGCGTCCTCGGGCAGGGTGCGGGTGAGAAGGAACGGACTCACGTGCTGGGCTCCTTCGGGGATGGGGATTCCCCCGCCCGGGCGGGACCGGGCGTGGGGGAGGGCGCCAGGTCGTCGCCCGGGTCCTTGAGCGGGGTGAGCAGCACCTCCGTGCGGCTCGCCGCGAGCAGGGTGCGGTCGGGGACCTCCCGCCAGTGCGGGTCGTCGTCGTACGGTTCGGAGGCCACGACGGTGCGACGGCCGGGCTCCGAGAGGTACCAGAGGGTGTCGCCCCAGGCGGTCGCGGTGATCGTCTCCCCGTTGGTCAGCAACAGGTTGAGCCGGGAGGCGGGGGCCGCCGCGGCGACCTCCAGGACCGTGTCGGCGAGGGCCTGGCCCTCCGTGTCGCCTCCTCGCAGCCGAGCAAGGGCCAGGGCCCACACGAACGCGGAGTCGTTGCGCGCCTCCAGCGACAGCACCTCGGCGGGGGGCAGGCTCGCCACGAGTGGCGCCAGCGACCCCGGCCAGCCGGCGACCGCGCCGTTGTGGCTGAAGAGCCAGGGCCCCGCGGCGAACGGCGCCGCCGCGGCCTCCGCGTCCGCGCCCGCCAGGGTCGCGTCCCGTACGGCAGCGAGCACCGCCCCCGAGCGCACGACCCGGGCCAGGTCGGCGAGCGACTGGTCCGCCCAGATGGGCCCGGCGCGGCGGTAGCGGGCCGGCACGGGATCGCCGTCGGCGTACCAACCGACGCCGAAACCATCGGCGTTGACCGTCCCGTACCGCTGCCGCCGGGGCGCCCACGACTGCCGGTACAGACTGTGCGGCGGATCGATCAGGACGTGACCGACCGGTTCCGTCGGGCCCAGCCAGGCCAGGTGACGGCACATCAGACGGCCCCGGAGCGGGCGGTGCGGAACCCGGAGAAGATCTGCCGCCGGATCGGATAGTCCCAGTTGCGGAACGTTCCCCGGCAGGCCACCGCGTCCACGGCGAACGAACCGCCGCGCAGCACCTTGTGGTCCGGGCCGAAGAAGACCTCCGAGTACTCCTTGTACGGAAACGCCTGGAACCCCGGATACGGCAGGAAGTCGCTCGACGTCCACTCCCACACGTCACCGATCAACTGCCGCACACCGAGGGGGGATTCGCCCTCCGGATAGCTCCCGGCCGGCGCCGGGCGCAGATGCCGCTGTCCCAGGTTGGCGTGCTCGGGCGCCGGGTCGGCGTCGCCCCACGGGTAGCGGGCCGAACGGTCGCCGGCGGGGTCGTGGCGGGCCGCCCTCTCCCACTCGGCCTCGGTGGGCAGCCGGCGTCCGGCCCAGCGGGCGTACGCGTCGGACTCGTACCAGCACACGTGCAGCACGGGCTCGTCGGGCGGCACGACCTCGGTGACACCGAAGCGGCGCCGCAGCCACTGCTTTCCGTCCCGGTGCCAGTACAGCGGGGCGTGGATGGAGTTCCGGCGGATGTGCGCCCAGCCCGCCGGTTCCCACCAGCGCTCGTCGTCGTAGCCGCCGTCCTCGATGAACGCCTGGTACGCGGCGTTGGTCACCGGGGTGGTGTCGATGTGGAACGGCGCCACCTCACGCCGGTGCGCGGGGCGTTCGTTGTCCAGGGCCCACGGCTCGGTCGAGGTGCCCATCGTGAACGGGCCACCGGGGACGAGGACTTCGGCCGGACCGGTGAACAGCGGTACCGGGTCCGGGTCGGGGGCGGTCAGGGCCTGCGGGCCCTTACGGAGCTGATGGGTGATCAGCATCGTCTCGTCGTGCTGCTGTTCGTGCTGCGCGATCATCCCGAAGGCGAAGCCGGCCTCCGTCAGCCGAGTGCCGTGGAACGCGGCGCGCTCCAGCACGTCCAGCACCCGGCCTCGGACGTCCGCCGCGTAGCCGCGGGCCTCCGCGGGCGCCAGCAGGGGCAGGGTGGGGCGTTCGGAACGCGGGTGCTCGAAGGCGTCGTAGATGCTGTCGATCTCGGGCCGTATCGCCTCCTGTCCCGCGACGGTCCGCAGCAGCCACTGCTCCTCCTGGTTGCCGATGTGGGCGAGGTCCCACACGAGCGGCGACATGAGCGGCGAGTGCTGGGCGGTCAGGTCGGGCCCCTCCACGCAGCTGGTGAGGAGTGTGGTGCGGTCCCTCGCGGTGACGAGGGTGTTCAGCGCCCGGTCGCGGAACGCCTCGGCATCGAGAACGGAGGCGGAGTCGGCGGCATCGGTGTCGATGGCGGCGTCGGTCATGTGCGGATGTCCTTCCCGTGAGTGGTGGGGATCTCTCCGGCCGAGGGAAGCCGGGATCCGGAGAGGTCGGTGCCGCGCAGGCTGTCGAGCAGGTCCTCGGCGGGACAGCGGCCCGGGACGACATGGCGGTCCCGGTAGGCCGCGACGGCGTCCGTCACCTCGCGGGTGGCGCCGAGCCGGGGCAGGGCCCCCAGGGCCGCCGCGAAGCACGCCACCGCCGCCTCGTGCAGCTCCGGGTCTCTCAGGCCCTGCCGGGCCGCGTCGATCCACAGCGGGTTGTGCGGCGCGGGCAGCGGTCCGCCCCGTTCGGCCAGCGGCTTCACGATCCGGTACACGGTCTCGGCGGCCTCCGGGTCGTCGAACAGGGCCGTCGTGACGGCGAGCGGCACGATCCACCCGTCGTCCCCGGGCTGCGCGTCGATCATGCGCAGTTCCAGGTGACCGCGCGGCCTGATCGGCGGGAACAGCGTCGTGACGTGATAGTCGAGGTCCTCCCGGGTCGGCGGCCTCGGCTCCCGCGAGTGGGTCCACTCCCGGAACGTCAGGCCCTGGGGCACGGCCCACGGGCCTTCGTCCTGTCGTACGCACATCACCGGGGCGTCCAGGACGTGCCGGGTCCAGGCCGTCCGCGGGTCTGTGTCCAGGGTGGGCGCGCCCGCGCGGCCGGCGCCGATCTCCATCCACAGCAGCTGCCGGGTCGAGAGCCAACCGGTGGGCTCGGATCCGGCCAGGGGGGAGTTGGCGAACGCGGCCACCAGCACCGCGCCCAGCTGGTGTGCCAGCCACCAGCGCCGCCCGAGCCCCAGCGGGCCCGGCTCCTCGTACCCGGCGTCCAGGCACACCTGGACGGAGGCCGAGGTGCACATCATGGCGCGGCCGGCCGGGCCGGTGCGGTCGAGACAGGCCTCCATGGCGTCATAGCGCGGTTCGCGCAGGAACCGGCGGGGAGGGTGCCAGGGATCCTGGCCGACGCCGAGGAGACCGAGACCCTCGGCGGCCAGGGCCGCGCGGACGGCGGCCAGGTCGGCGGAGACGGTACCGATGCACTCCATCAGGGAGGCGGCGGGCGGCGAGCTCAGTTCCAGCTGGCCGCCGGGCTCCACGGTGAGCGCCGACCTCAGGGGCACGGTACGTGCTGCGGCATAGGCCGCTTCGAGTCGTTCGGGTGTGACGGGGAGCTGCGGGTCGCGCAGTTCCCGGACGAGCCATTCCACCTCGACCCCGACGGTGCGGGGCGGGCCGGTCTTGAAGCAGATGCCCTTGACCAGGGCCTCCACCTCGGGTTCCGTGACTGCCGTACGGGCCTCCGTACAGTCACCTATCGAATCGGACATGTCGGGATCCTCCTGAGATTCCACCATGCCGCCGACCCGGTTTCTGATGGGCCGGGCCGACATCATCCGTACTACCCAAGACCCTCGCGCCGATCAGCACAAGGGGGCAAATCGTCGTCCTCGTGGCCGGTGATCTCCGTTTCCGGGATGTTGTCGAGGAGTTTTCCGGATGGGCCCGGGGCCGGGAAAACTCATTGCACCGCATGACCAGAATCGCTCACGATGCCTGCATGGGCACGACGGGGGAGACCAGGCCGGGGGATGCCGCGCGGCACGCGGTCATGGCGCGCACGGGGGTGGCGCCATGAGCGCGCGGCTGCGCGGCATCGCACGGGAGACCGAGCAGATCGTGGCGGCGGGGGCCTACCGCGCGCCGGCCGGGCACGAGGTGTCCGTGGCCGCGGCCGTCGACACCGCCCGCGACGCCACGCGGATGCACGGGCCGGGGCCGGTTGCGGTGCCGTCGCTCCCGTCGGCCGACACGTTGGTCGAGGTCACCGGCGAGAGCAGCCTGGAGGCGGCCCGCCGGATCGCCGGACCTGTGGCCGTGCTGAACTTCGCCTCGGCCCGGAACCCCGGCGGCGGGTTCCGCAACGGTGCCCAGGCCCAGGAGGAGGCCCTGTGCCGGGCCTCGGCGCTGTACGCCTGCCTGGTCGGGGTCCGGGAGTTCTACGACCATCACCGCGCCCACCGTGACCCGTTCTACACGGACCGGGTCATCCACGCGCCGGCCGTGCCCGTCTTCCGTGACGACCGAGGTCGTCTCCTTGACGAGCCGTACACCGCCGGTTTCCTGACGGCGGCCGCGCCGAACGCGGGCGTGGTGCTGCGGACGGCACCGGAGCGGGCGGCCGAGCTGCCGCGGGCCCTCGCGGTCCGTGCCGAACGGGTACTGGAGACCGCCGCCGCGCACGGCTACCGACGACTGGTGCTGGGTGCGTGGGGCTGCGGCGTTTTCCGCAACGACCCGGCGCGGGTCGCGGGCGCCTTCCGGACTCTGCTCGGCCCCGGCGGCCGGTTCGCAGGGGTCTTCGAGCACGTGGTGTTCGGCGTCCTCGACCGCACGCAGGGCGCGGTGGTGCGAGAGGCGTTCGTACGGGCGTTTCCAGAGCGTCGGCTTCGGCCACAGGGGTGATGTCGGCGGGCCGGAACGGGGTGTCGGTGCTGGTCCCGGGTGTCAGCTGCGGCCGGTGACCTGGCATCCGGTGGGCGTGGCCGAGGTGGCCACGGCCGGGGGAGCGGCGCCGGTAGGGCGTCGGCCCCGTCAGCTCCAGCCGTAGCGTTCCCCGAGCCGGTGGCGGACCAGGTTGAACCGCATCCGGTCCAGGGCGCACGCCTCACGGCGCATGCCGTCCTCGTGCAGCCGCAGGACCCGGTCCACGGCGACCCACGAGTCCCGCCCCGACCGGTCCCAGGGACCGCTGCCGATCGGCACCCACTCCCGGTCCCCGTCGTGCCGCTTGCTCGACAGCTGGACGGCGAGGACGGTGCCGCCGGGCTCGCGGGCGACGACGAGGACGGGGCGGTCCTTGCCCCGGCCGTCGTTCTCCTCGAAGGGGACCCAGGTCCAGACGATCTCGCCGGGATCCGGGTCCCCGTCGTGCGCGGGCGAGTACTCCGTGCGCACCCGGCCCACCTCACGGGGGTCGGCCTCGACGGTGGCGGTGGGGCCGAATCGGCCGGGGACGTTCTCATCGGTAGACGCAGTCACGGAGGCAACGTTAGAGCCAGGCCTCCGGACCAGTCGCACGCGCCCCTCGCCCTCCGCCGGCACCTCCGGTCCGGTCACTGCCCGCCCGTCGCCCTTCCGCCCGTCACGCCCCGACTGTCACCCTGCGTCCTTCTCCACCGGGACCTTCTGCACCGGAACCGTCTGCACCGGAGGCGGCACGACCCCGTTGAGGGACGAAGTCCCGTTCGTGGTCTGCCCGTTCTGGTTCATCGAGGACAGCAGCTGACGGGCGAGACCAAGCCCCGTACCGCCCATGGTGAGCGCCTTGGCGAGCATGTCCGCCATACCGTCGGCGCCGTTGAGCACCACCATGTTGTCCACGCTGCCGAACGCGGACGCGCCGGCCTTCACGATCTCCGGCCAGTTCTCGGCGAGTTGCTGGGCGACGACCGCCTCCTGGTTCTCCGCGAGAGCGGCGGCGCGCGCCTTGATGGTCTCCGCCTCGGCGAGACCCTGGGCCTTGGTCGCCTCTGCCTCCGCGAGACCCTTGGCCTGCGCCGCGGCGGCCTCGGCCTCACCGGTGGCCCGTGTCGACGCCGCCGTGGCCACACCCCTGGCCTTCGTCGCCTCGGCCTCGGCACTCGCTGCCGTCTTGACCCGCGTCGCCTCGGCCGCGGCGGCCAACTCCGTCTCCTTCGCCTTCGCCTCGGCTCCCGAGATCCGCGCGTCGCGCTCGGCCTCGGCCAGCGTGCGCTTCTCGTACGCCTTCGCGTCCGCGGGCTTGCGGACGTCCGCCTGGAGCTGCTGCTCACGCCGTTGTGCTTCCAGCTCGGCGACCCGGGTTTCCTGTACGACGACCTCCTGCCGGGCGGCGGCGTCGGCGAGCGGCCCGGCCTGGCGGGCCTTGGCGCCCGCCTTGTCGCGCTCGGCCTGATACCCGGCCTGCAGGATCTCGCTGTCCCGGGTGGCCTGCGCCATCCGGGCGAACGACTGCTGCTCGGCCTCGGTGGCCAGCCGGTTCGCCTCCGCCTGCGCGATCCGCGCGTCCCGCTGCACGGCCGCGGCGTGCGGCATCGCCAGGTTCCGGATGTACCCGGTCGGGTCCTCGATCTCGTGGATCTGCAACGAGTCCACGATCAGCCCCAGCTTCTCCATCTCCGTGCCGCAGGCGGCCCGGGTCTGCCCGGTGAGCTTCTCCCGGTCGCGGATCATGTCCTCGACCGTCAACCCGCCCACGATGGAGCGCAGATGACCGGCGAAGACGTTGTGCACCCGCTCCGCCATCAGCTTCTGCTGGTCGAGGAAACGACGGCCCGCGTTGGCGATCGACACGAAGTCGTCGCCCACCTTGAAGATGACCACGCCCCGCACCTTGAGCGGAATGCCCTGGTGGGTCACGCAGTCCACATGCAGTTCGGTCTCGTTCAGGTCGAGTGAGAGCTTGCGCACCGCCTGGACACCGGGCAGCACCAGCGTGCCGCGCCCGGTGACGATGCGGAATCCCATGCCCTCCTCGAGGCCCTCCGTGCGGTGCTTGGACCCGGAGATGATCAGAGCCTCGTTGGGTTCGGCGACCCGCCACATCATCTTGAACAGACCGATCAGAACGAGAACGGCGAGAACCGCCGCTCCCGCAACGACGCCGACAACCATCGGCATACGCCCCCTTTGGATGGTGCCCTTTCGGCACCGAACGAAGGGAGTGTGCGCCCGTGTGAGCCGCGGGTGAAGACGCTGACGCATCCTTGTCGAAACCTTGACGCGACGGCTCTCACCTGCGACGCGGTGGGCTCACCTGTCGTACGCCCAGTCCCTCAACTGTCGTACGCCGCCGAGACGTAGACCGTCCTGGGCGCCAGGTACTCCACGACCATCACCACGGTGCCCGGCTCGATGCGGTCCCTGCCGGAGGCGGGGTAGGCGAGGAAGTGCTCGGCGCCCCCGCGCACGCGGACGATCACCTCGCCGACCAGCCCCGGCCCGATCGTCCCGGTGACCCGCCCCATCAGCCCGACCATCGACGCGTCGTCCATGGTCACAGGGTAAGCGCGGAACGCCCCTATACGACCGGTGAGTCGGTGGCCGTCACCGGCGGCGGCCAGGCCTCGTGCCAGCGCGCCCGCGCCTCCAACTGCGAGGCGAGGGAGATCAGCAACGGCTCGCTGTTCGCCGGCCCGAGCAACTGGGCGCCCACCGGCAGGCCGCCCATGACGAACCCCGCGGGCACGTTGATCCCGGGCCAGCCCAGGACGTTCCACGGCCAGGCGTAGGGGCAGGCGGCGATGATCGCACGGTCGGTGGCCAGACCGCTCAGGTTCTGCATGGCCCCGATGCGCGGCGGGGGAGCGGCCGTGGTCGGCGCGAGGACCACGTCGTACGAGGTGAAGAACCGTCCGATACGACGGTGCAGCACCGCCTCGGCGCGCCGGGCCGCCCGCAGTGGTGCCCCGCCGAGCAGCCCGCCCAGCCGTGCGGACCCCAGGGTCCGGGGGTCCAGGAGTGCCGGGAAGGGCGCCTCGCGGACGCGTTCGGCGATGCCGGCTGTGGCGCGGGGGACGAAGGTCAGCCCGATCTGGCCGTACGGCGGGTCGGCCTCCTCGACGTGATGCCCCAAGTCGGCGAGCAGCTCGGCGAGTTGGACGACCTGGGCGCGCACCTCCGGCCGCAGCCGGGCGGGTACGGCGGTGAACGGCGGTTTGAGAGCGAGCGCGATGCGCAGCCGTCCGGGGTCGCGGCCGACGGCCTCGGCGGCGCGCACGGCCGGCGGCCGGTGCGGATCCCGCTCGTGGTTGCCGCTCGCCGCGTCCAGCAGCAGGGCCGCGTCGGCGACCGTACGGGCGAGCGTGCCGTTGACCGTGATGCCCTGGAAGGACTCGCCGCGCGGCCAGGTGGAGATCCGGCCGCGCTGCGGTTTGATGCCGATCAGGTGGGTCCAGGAGGCGGGGATGCGGACCGATCCGGCCCCGTCCGAGCCGAGCGCGGCGGGCACCAGACCGGCGGCGACGGCGGCGGCCGAACCGCCCGACGAACCACCGGGCGTGTGATCCGGGTTCCACGGATTGCGGGTCGCGCCGAAGGCGGGGCCCTCGGTGAAGGGCCACTGCCCGAACTCGCAGGTGTTGGTCTTGCCGACGATCACGGCGCCGGCCGCGCGCAGCCGCCGTACCGCCTCGCCGTCCTCGACCACCGGCGGGAACTCGCCCCGGCAGCCGAACGCGGTCGGCTCTCCCGCCACGTCCATGTCGTCCTTGACGGCCACCGGCACCCCGAGCAGCGGCCTGCGGACCCCGGCGGCCAGCTCCCTGTCCGCCGCCTCCGCCTCGGCGAGCGCCGCAAGTGCCCGTACGATCCGGAAGGCGTTCAGGGACGGCTGGGAGGCCTCGATCCGCGCCAGGGCCCCTTCCACGAGCGCCCGCGAGGTCACCTCCCCGGCGGCCAGCGCACGGGCGGACTCCGCCAGGCCTGCGGAACGGTCGAGCGTCATGCTGCGCACCTCCGGAAGCACGTTCTCTACCGAACGGTAACGGCCGCGCGGGTGCGGCGGGACCTCTTCTTCGGTGGCGGGGCCGGTGGCGCGGACGTCCGGGCGCCACGGATGGCCCACAGGGCTCACCAAGTCATGCGCAAACCATTGACGGGTCCGCGCCTCACCCCTACTTTCTGATCGAATTTCCGAACCTTGTTCGGTCATTCGAACGTCGAGCTTGCCCCGAACGTCGAGCCGCACGTTGGGCCGTATGAGTCCGAGAGTGAGAGCCGCCCGTGAGCACACGTCCCCCCACGCCGTCTCCGTCCCGTCGCAGCATGCTGCGCGCACTGGCCGTCCTGCCGGCTTCGGCCGTGCTGCTCGGGGAGGCGCCCGGACTATCCGGCACGGCCCTCGCCGCCGCGCCGCCGAGCGGCTCCGCCACCCGCTACACCATCGTGCCGTTCCTCAACAGCAACGACGGCACCGTGAACGTCTACCAGTCCGACGACGCCGTCGACTTCCGGCTCGCCAGATCGTCCGCGTACACGCCGCCGAGCAACCGCATCCGCGACGCGAGCGTCTTCAAGCACACCAACGGCTCCTACTACCTCACCTACACGACCCACACCTGGCAGGACCCGAGCACCACGATCGGCTTCGCCCGCAGCTCGGACCGTCTCAACTGGACCTTCCTGTACGACTACACGGTCCCGATCGCCAACCTGTCCCGGGCGTGGGCTCCGGAGTGGTTCGTCGACAGCGACGGCAGTGTGAACGTCATCGTGTCCTGCTCGACGGCGAACGACGAGTGGATTTTCACGCCGTACCGGCTGAAGGCCACCAACTCGGCGCTGACCGCCTGGAGTTCACCGGTGGCCCTGTCCGGGATCGGCGCCAACCACATCGACACGTACATCGTGAGGACCGGCTCGACCTACCACGCCTTCACCAAGAACGAGACGGCGAAGTACATCGAGTACGCGACGGCCTCCAGCCTCACCGGCCCCTACACGATCAGCCGCACCAGCGACTGGGCGGGCTGGGGCAGTTACCGCGAGGGCCCGGCACTGGTGCAGTTGGACAACGGTGGCTGGCGGATCTTCTTCGACGGCTACGGCGACGGCACCTACTACTACAGCGACAGCTACGACACCTTCGCCACCTGGTCCGCCCCGACCGCGCTGCCCGTCGTCTCCGGTACCGCCCGGCACTTCACGGTGGTCAAGGAGACCGTCTCCGGGGGCCCGAGCCTCGCGAGGAACGTCACGCGTTCCTTCCAGTCGGGCAACTTCCCCACCCGCTACTGGCAGTCGCAGTCCTCCCTGCTCAACCTCCCCGTGGTGAGCGGCTCCAGCGGCACCGCCGAGAAGCAGGCCTCCACCTTCACGGTCGTCGCCGGACTCGCCGACGCGAACGGCTACTCCTTCCGTGACGCCGTCGGCAAGTATCTGCGCCACTGGGACTTCCGCGCCCGCTTCGACGCGAACGACGGCACGACGACCTTCGCCAAGGACGCCACGTTCATCGCCCGCACCGGCAGCGCGTCGGGTTCGATCCGCTTCGAGTCGTACAACTACCCGGGCTACTACCTGCGCCACTACGACTACCAACTCCGGGTGGAGCGCACGAACGGCACGGACCTCTTCAGACAGGACAGCTCGTTCGTGCCCGTGACGGCCTGGGCCTGAGCCGCGCCCTGGCTGACACGGAAGCTGTCAGGGTGCTGCCCGAAGCTCTTCGGGCAGCACTCGGTTTCCGCGCGAACGCCCGGGCGGCGGCTTCATGTGCCGGCTCCCTCATCCGAGGTTGCGGCGGTCCTCCTCGTCCCACGTCCGGGTGTCGCGCGGCTGGACGTACGGTTCCTTCCCGGCCGGGTGGCCTCCGGCGGCGGCGCGCTGGCGCGACAGTTCCGCGTCGAACTCCAGGCCGAGCAGAATCGCCAGGTTCGTGATCCACAGCCACACCAGGAAGACGATCACGCCCGCGAGGGCTCCGTAGGTCTTGTTGTACGAGGCGAAGTTGGCCACGTACACCGCGAACCCCGCGGAGGCGATCATCCAGATCAACAGCGCGAGGAAGCTGCCCGGAGTGATCCAGCGGAACCCACGGCCCTTGGCGTTCGGGGCCGCCCAGTACAGGACCGCGATCATGATGGTGACCAGGATCAGCAGCACCGGCCACTTCGCGATCGACCACGCCGTCAGCCCCGCGTCGCCGACCCCGAGTGCGGTGCCCACCTCCCGTGCGAGACCTCCGGTGAACACGACGATCACCGCGCTGATCACGGCCATCACCATCAGCGCCACGGTCACACCGACACGCACCGGCAGTACCTTCCACACCGGACGGCCCTCGGGGATGTCGTAGACCGCGTTGGCGCTGCGGATGAACGCGGCGACATAGCCGGACGCCGACCACACCGCGAGCAACAGGCCCACGATCGCCATGATCGAGCCCAGCCCGGCGTTGCCCTGCATCTGCTGCACCGCGTTCCGCAGGATGTCCTGCGCGGCGCCCGGGGCGAGCTTCTGGATGTTGTCCAGCACCTGCTGTGTCGCCGACTGTCCGACGATGCCCAGCAGCGACACGAGCGCGAGCAGCGCGGGGAACAGTGCCAGGATCGAGTAGTAGGTCAGGGCTGCTGCCCGGTCGGTCAGCTCGTCCTTCTTGAACTCCTTCAGGGTGCCTTTCAGTACCTCCCCCCAGGAGCGTTTGGGCAGGTCAGTCGGACTTTTCGGCGCCCGCTGCTCCACGCGCTCATCCGGCCCCGCGTCCGGGGTCCGCTGCTCGATTTCGTCCTCGCGGCCGGTCTCGACGCGTCCGCCGTGCCGTCCATGCCGCTTCACTGTCCGTACCATTGCGCCCGGGTATCCGGAGCTAAAGCACCTATACGTAAATATGTCGCATATGTGACTTTTCTTCTCCGTCTCGGTGGTCGTCATCGCCCCGCGGAACCGATCGCCCCGTGGCGCCGCTGCCTTAGAGTGCGCGGGTTGCGGTGGCGGAGAGGCGGTTCGGAACATGGCACCCAGAGCGGTGACGCGGGAGCAGTTGGCGGGTGCGGCGCGGTCCGCGTTCGGCGGTGGGCGCCTGTTGGAGGCGGTAGAGCCGGTCGCGGGCGGTAGTAAGAAGGGCGTGTACCGCCTGGTGATGGACGACGCGACGACGGCGATCGCCTACGTGTGGGACGACGCCGAGAACTACTGGCCGGCGGCCGAGGGCGACGACGACCTCACCGACCCGTTCTCGCCCGGTCTCGGCCTCGACCTGTTCGAGGCCGCACACGCCCGCCTGGACGCGCTCGGCGTTCGCGTCCCCGCTCTCCGTCTCGTCGACCGTGACGGCGCCCACTACCCGGCCGACCTCGCGATCGTCGAGGACCTCCGGGGCGAGAGCCTGGAGGACCTGCTCGGGCGTGACCCGCGTTCGGCCGCCCCGGTCATGGCCCGCCTGGCGGAGGCGCTGGAGGCGATGCGGGGCCATCGGGCGGCCAGGTACGGCAAGGTGGCCGTGGTCGACGGGGGAGGAACGTCGCGGGGGACGTCGTGCGAGGGGGTCGTCCTGGAGCGTGCGCTGCGGGATCTCGCCGAGGCGGCGGCGCGTGATCCGAGGATCGCGGCAGCCCGTGGCCGTCTGGAGGAACGACTGCTCGGCCTGGCGCGGACGGTCCGGCCGCGCGAGCAGTACGCGGTCGTGCACGGCGAACTGGGGCCCGACCACGTGCTGGTGGACGCGGACGGTGACCCCGTGGTGATCGACATCGAGGGCTTGATGTACTTCGACGTGGAGTGGGAGCACGTCTTTCTGCGGATCCGCCTGCACGACGACTATCGGCCGTTGGCGGTGGACGGACTGGACGAGGACCGGCTCGCGCTCTACATGCTGGCGCAGCGGCTCTCGCTGACGGCGGGGCCACTGCGGCTGCTCGACGGGGACTTTCCCGATCGGGCCTTCATGGCGGGCATCGCCGAGCACAACCTGAACATGGCGCTGGAACTGGTCCGGTCCTGACACCCGCGGGAGGCGGCTGCCCGGCAGCGTCCAGGACGCTCCCGCGAGTCGATGCGCCAACCGGCTTCTAGAAGCGCACCGGGACGAAGTCGTCCTCGCCGGCCTCCAGGAGGGTGGCCGCCGCGCCGACGACGCGGGGGTCGGGGCTGCCGACGACCTCCTCGTCCTTGTCCGAGTAGTCGAAACGGGCCAGCACGCTGCGCATGGCCTCCACCCGGGCCCGTTTCTTGTCGTTGCTCTTCACGACCGTCCACGGCGCCTGTTCGGTGTCCGTCTCACGGAACATGGCGACCTTCGCGGCGGTGTAGTCGTCCCAGCGGTCCAGGGAGGCCAGGTCCATGGGGCTCAGCTTCCACTGCCGTACGGGGTCCACCTGACGGATGGTGAAGCGGGTGCGCTGCTCGCCCTGCGAGACCGAGAACCAGAACTTGATCAGGTCCACTCCGTCGTCGACCAGCATCCGCTCGAAGGCGGGCGTCTGCCGCATGAAGCGCCAGTACTCGTCGTCCGAGCAGAACCCCATGACCCGTTCCACGCCGGCCCGGTTGTACCAGGACCGGTCGAACAGCACGATCTCGCCGGCGGTCGGCAGATGCTCGACGTACCGCTGGAAGTACCACTGACCGCGTTCGCGCTCGGTCGGTTTCTCCAGGGCCACCACACGGGCACCGCGCGGATTGAGATGTTCGGTGAACCGCTTGATGGTGCCGCCCTTGCCGGCCGCGTCGCGCCCTTCGAAGACGATGACGAGACGACGGCCGGTCTCCTTGATCCAGCTCTGCAGCTTCAGCAGTTCGATCTGCTGGAGCCGCTTGTGCAGGTCGTACTCCCCGCGTTCCATGCGCTGGGCGTACGGATAGTTCTCCCGCCAGGTGTCGATGGGGGTGCCGTCCGGTCGGATCAGGACGGGGTCGTCGTGGTCGGTGTAGTCGACGCGCAGCCCTGACATCAGTTCGGTCGTCTCGCCCTTGTGCTCCATGCCCCGATGGAAGCAAGCGCGGTCGTACTCCAGGCGAACCCCAGGCAAAGCCCGTGTGCGGAGCGCGTCAGGCGGAGGGCGCCCCGGTGAGGACCTCCACCCGGCCGGTGTCGAGCGAGTAGTAGGCGCTGACCACGGCCAGGTCGCCCTTCTTCACAAGGGGAGCGAGGTCCTTGTTGGACCGCAGATTCGCCGCGGTCTGCTTCACGTGGATGCGGACCATGGCGTCGACGGGGTCGGCCGCCTTCTGCTTGACGGTCGCCTCGTACGCGGGCCGCAGCGCCTCGGAGATCGCGCTGAGGTTCCCGGGCAGCGTCCTGCCGTCGCGGATCGCCTCGTACGACGCCTTGACGGCGCCGCAGCGCTGATGCCCGAGTACGACGATCAGCGGGGTCCCCGACGTCATGGGCCCGTACTCGACGGAGCCGGTGACCACCGGCCCCACCACCTGTCCTCCGGTGCGCAGCACGAACAGGTCGCCGAGACCGGTGTCGAAGACGAGCTCCGGCGGGACCCGGGAGTCGATGCACGAGAGGATCACGCCGTAGGGATCCTGCGCCTCGGCGACGAACTTGCGGCGCTTCGGATCCCGGTCGGGGTGCTGAAGTGTTCCGTCGACCCAGCGTTCGTTGCCCTCCATCAGCCTGGCGAACGCAGTCCAGGGAGAATCAGGTCGCGTGTTCGCGACCGGGGAGGGGGAATTCGCCGCCGCGCCGGCTGACGCTTTCCCCGTACCGTCCTTCCCCGAATCCGTGTTCTCCGTCTTCGACGAACAACCGGTGATCAGAGCCGCGGTAGCCGCGAGCCCTCCGGTAAGAACGGCTCGGCGCTGCGTCTGCGCGTATGTGCCCATGGAATGTTCCCCTTCGCCTCAACATGCGGTACGGAAACCCGTTCTCCCAGGTGGAGTGGGTGATTCCACTCTGTCGTGGCGTCGGTAAGCGGGCGTACAGCGCTGATCAAACGCACGGGAAGGGCACATCCAAATCGTGAGCGTGGGGGAGCCGCGCAGGCAGAAATACGGCGGCCCCGTTCCCGGCCGGCGGAAACGGGGCCACGAGGCGAATTGTCAGAGAGCGGACGCGGCGCTGTGCAGGTTCTTGGCCGCGAGGGCGAGCCCTTCGGTCTGGGAGTAGGCGGCGTCCTCGTGTTCGATGTTCACGGCCATGTCCGGGTCGATCTCGGCCAGGGCGCGCAGGAACCCGGTCCAGTAGGGAACGTCGTTTCCGGCACCGACGGCGACGAACTTCCACGCCGGGTTCTGAGGCCAGGCATTGCACCAGAACCCGTAGCCGGTGGGCACCTTGCCGGGCGCGTCGGCGGGCACTCGCGTGAACGACGTGTCCAGCACACCGCGGATGTCGGCGCCGGGACAGAGAGTGGCGTCCTTCGCGGCGGCGTGGAAGACCAGCGGGCCCAGCCACTTGATGGAGGCGACGACGTCCATGCCCTGCCACATCAGGTGGGAGGGGTCCATCTCGGCGCCGATGTTCGTCGCGCCGGTCTCGTCGACCAGTCGCTGCAGGGTGACCGGGGAGAACACCACGTTGTGCGGGTGCATCTCGATGGCGACCCGGACGTCGTGCTCCCGGGCCAGCGCGTCGATCTCCTTCCAGAACTCGACGGCCACGCCCCACTGGTAGTCGAGGACGTCCATGTAGACGCCGTCCCACGGGTTCACGACCCAGGACGGGTACCTGGCGTCGGGGTCGGAGCCCGGGGTGCCGGACATGGTGACGACGTGCCTGACGCCGAGGAGACCCGCGAGGCGGATGGTGCGGCGCAGATCGTCGGCGTGCTTCGGCCCGACCCCCGGGAGCGGGTTGAGCGGGTTGCCGTTGCAGTTGAGGCCGGTCAGCTCCATGCCGCGGTCGGCGAAGGTCGCCAGGTACTCGTCGCGTGCGGCGGCCGAGGACAGCAGCAGGTCGATGGGGCAGTGCGGGGCGGGGATGAAGCCGCCGGTGTTGACCTCCACCGAGGTCAGTCCGTTCTCCTTGAGGATGTCGAGGGCCTCGGTGAGCGGGCGGTCGTGCAGACAGGCGGTGTAGGCGCCGAGCTTGAGAGCCATGTACGTACTCCTTGGGTACGGGTGGTCAGGCGCAGGCCGGCGGAACCGGGGTGAGCGCGCCGCCGTTACGGGAGGAGTCGACGACCGCACGGATGATCTCCATGGTCCGCAGCGCGTCGGCGAAGGTGGCGCAGGCCGGCCGCGGGTCGGCGACGCCCGCGATCTGGTCGAGGAAGGCCCGGGCCTGGTAGGTGAAGTTGTCGGCGTTGCTGGCGCCCACCCCCGGCGCCTCCATCGGTACCCCGCCCGCGAAGTACGGCAGGTTCGGGCCGGCGATGATCTGGCGGGGGCCGCGCGTGCGGGCCTCGGGCTGGGCGTCGTCGAAGAGGTACTCGGCGGGCCGGTGCTGGTCGAACGCGGCCCGGCCGCCGAGGCCCACGACGTCGAAGCCGAGCCCGTTGGGGAGGCCGAAGCCGGTGCGCGTCACCGAGAAGGTGCCGACGAGCCCGGACTCGAAGCGGGCGGTGAAGGACGCGGTGTCCTCGTTCTCGACCTCGCCGAACTCGTCGGAGACGGGGGCCGCGTTGTGTCCGACGACCGCGCCCAGCGGCAGCGGCCGCTTGGGGATCTGCGTCGACAGAGTGGCGCCGGAGACCGCCGCGATGGGCCCGGCGACGTACTCGGCGACATCGATGACGTGCGACCCGACGTCCCCGAGCGCGCCGGAGCCCGGGCCGCCCTTGAACCGCCAGCTCAGGGGCCCGTTCGCGTCGGTCGCGTAGTCGCACCAGTACCGGCCGCTGAACAGGGTCAGATCGCCCAGCTCGGCGCGCTGGACGTGGTCGCGGATCGCCGCGATGCCGGGGGAACGCCGGAAGGTGTAGCCGACGGCGGTCACGACATCGGCGGTGCGCTCCAACTCGGCCATCGCGCGGGCGTCTTCCAACGACCCGGCCAGCGGCTTCTCGCACAGCACGTGTTTGCCCGCGGCGACCAGGGCTTCCGCGATCGGGCGGTGCAGATCGTTTCCCACGACGATGCTGACCGCGTCGATCGTCGGGTCCTCGACGACGGCCTCCCAGCTCGGGAGCGCCTTCTCGAAGCCGTAGCGGCGGGCGGCGTCCTCGCCGAGCGCGACGTTGGCGTCGGCGATCGCGGCCAGCCGGACGGTCGGCAGACCGGCACCGAAGACCGTATTGACGTTGCGGTAACCGGCGGCGTGGCTGCGGCCGGCCATGCCGGCTCCGATCACCGCGACGGAGAGGGGTTTGGCGGACGTGGTCATGGCGGTGCCTTTCCAAGAGGTGCGAAGAGCCAGGGGGAGAAGAAGGGCAGGGCGGGATCAGGTGGCGAACTGCCGACGGCAATGGGACTCGATGGCCTCCATCGAGCGGCCCCGGTCTTGGCAACGGTGCGGAGACAGAACACGAACGTGGCGACGTCGATCGCGGCGAAGATCAGGAACGTGTGTGCGCGGATCTCAGCTGGAGGTCGGGAAGTCGAACCCGGCGGCGAGCTGTTGGGTGGGCTGTGGCCAGCGGGTGGTGACGACCTTCGGGCGGGTGTAGAAGCGGATGCCCTCGGGGCCGTGGATGGGGGAGTCGCCGATGAGGGAGTCCTTCCAGCCGCCGAAGGAGTAGTACGACATCGGGACGGGCACCGGCACGTTGACGCCGATCATGCCGACCTTGACCTGGCGCTGGAAGCGGCGGGCGGCCTCGCCGGAGGCGGTGAACAGGGCGGTGCCGTTGCCGTAGGGGTTGGCGTTGACTAGCGCGATCGCCTCGTCGAGGGAGTCCGCGCGAACGACGGCGAGAACCGGGCCGAACAGTTCCTCCTGGTAGGCGTCCATCTCGGCCGTGACATGGTCGAGGAGGGACGGACCGGTGAAGAAGCCGTCCTCGTGGCCGTCGACCTTCAGAGCGCGCCCGTCGACGACGACGGTGGCACCCTGCCCGGCCGCGGCACCGACCGCGTGCTCCACGCGTTCCTGAGCGGCCTTGGTGACCAGCGGGCCCGATCAGCGGCTTCTTCGCGCCGCGCACCAGACGTGCCGAGCGCTCGACGGCGGCTGGTTCGGGCACCGGTCGGCCCACGTGCCACACCCGCCGCCGGAAGAACGCGACCGGCCATTCGTACGCCTCGGCCTGCACGTCCTGCGGCAGCGCGAGCGTGACGGCGCCGGTCTCGACCGGGTCGGTCAGCACCCGCATCGCGGCGAGTGCGGCCGGGATGAGCTGCTCGGGGCGGGAGACGCGGTCGAAGTACTTGGACACGGCGCGGAAGGCGTCGTTGACCATGACGTCCCCGCCGCGGGTGTCCTCCAGCTGCTGGAGGACCGGGTCGGCGGCGCGGGTGGCGAACATGTCGCTGGGCAGCAGCAGCACCGGAACGCGGTTGGTCGTCGCGAGCGCCGCACCCGTGATCATGTTCGTCGAGCCGGGCCCCGTCGACGCCGTGCAGGCGAACGTCGCGAGCCGGTCGGGCATCTTCGCGTACGCCACGGAGGCGTGGACCATGCCCTGCTCGTTGCGGGCCAGGTAGTAGGGCAGATCGGCCTCTTGGGTGACGGCGGCCTGGAGGAGCGCCTGGCCGATCCCGGCGACGTTGCCGTGTCCGAAGATGCCCCACATCCCGGGGATCAGCCGCTGCTCCTGGCCGTCGCGCTCGCTGTACTGGTTGGCCAGGAGGCGCACCAGGGCCTGTGCGGTGGTGAGTCGGACGGTGTTCATCGCTCGTTGAGTCCTTCGAAGGGAAGCCGGTCGTCGGTGTCCTGGGACGCCCAGGTCGCCCGCACCCAGCCGTGGGCGGGGTCGTCGCAGATCAGCCAAGCGCGGTCCTGGCCCGGGCCTGCCATGACGTTGAGGTAGGAGAGGTCGTAGCCGGTCGCGGCGATCGACGGCCCGTGCCAGCCGTGCGGAATGAGGACGGTGTCGCCGGAACGGACCTCCGCGATTACGTCGAGGGGCCGGTCCTGCGTGCCGTGGACCCGCTGGTAGCCGAAGCCGTTCTCGCCCGAGACCTGGAAGGAGTAGATCTCCTCCAGTTCCGACTCCTGGCCCGGCCGAGCCTCGTCGTGCTTGTGCGGTGGCGGGTAGGAGGACCAGTTGCCGCCCGGCGTGAGCACCGCGCACCAGCAGCTGCTCGGCGTCGAACGTGTTGGGCAGGCAGTAGTTGTCGACCTGCCGCGAGTACGCCCCCGCACCCCGCAGCTCGACCGGCGCGTCCTCCTGGCGCCCGTACCGAACGGAGAGTGAGCTCCGCTCGGTACGGGCGGAGGGCAGCGCGAACAGACCTCCCTGTGCGCTGCTGATCAGGGCCACCGACTCGTGCGGCAGATACGCGAAGTCGGTGACCGAGGCGAACACGCCCGTCCGGCCTTCGAGTTCGAGGGCCCTGCCGTCCGTGGTGACGGTGCAGGAGCCCGTCAGCGGCAGGACCAGGAACTCGCAGTCATGGGTGGACAGGGCGTGCGCCTCACCCGGCCTCAGGGTCAGGATCCTGAGGCCGGAGTATGCCCAGCCCGCCGACTCGGGCGTGACCACGAGGTCGTAGGGGCCGTCGGCCGACGTGCCCCTCGGGAGGTGGTACGTGCTGGTGTCGGTCACAGCAGGCTCACCGCCTTGTCGACAGCGTCGGCGACGTCGCCGTTCGACGGATGGAGCAGCGAGCGGCCCACGACCAGGCCCTGCGCGGTGGGCTGCTTGAGCGCCTTGCCCCACGAGGCGAAGGCCGCCTCGGAGTCGGTGACCTCGCCGCCCAGGAGCAGCGCGGGCAGCGTGGAGGAGGCCAGAACGCGCTCCATGCCGTCGACGACCGGCAGCTTCAGCCAGGTGTGGGCGGTGCGGCGGCCGAGCCCCGAAGCGATCGTGACCGACTTGACGACGGCGTCGGTGGAGAGGTCGTTGCGGATCCTGCCGTCCTGCCACACCGACATGAACGGCTCGACCAGGGCGATGAGCTGACGGTCGTTCAGCTCATTGACGGCCAGCGCCGTAGCGGCCAGGGCGGACGGGGTGGCCGGGTCGTCGAGGGCGATGCGCGTGAGCATCTTGCCGCCGTCGAAGCCCATCGCGGCGATGGTCTCGGCGTCGTACCCGGTGAAACGGTCGTCGATCTCGAAGACCGACCCCGCGAGCCCGGCCCGGTTCATCGAGCCGAAGACGCTCTTGCCGTCCAGCACCCCGAGCAGCAACAGGTCCTCCAGGATGTCGGCCGTGGCCAGCACACCGGTCACTCCGGGGCGTTCCAGCGCGACGCACAGGCGGTCCAGCAGCTCGAAGCGGTCCGCCATGGCGTGGGGGTTCCCGCCCACACCATTGGCGCGGCGCGCGGGATGGTCCGCTGCGATGATCATCGCCTTGCCGTGCTCGCCGAGCAGCGAGGTCGCCTTCACCCTGCGGACGGCGGCGGTCACGACGGCACCGGGGTCACCCACCCGGGCGGACACAATCCGGCTCACGTTGTCGGACAGCACGTCGTCACGCCTTTCGTTCAGTGAGGGAGGTGGCGAGGGACGCCTCGCGGAGTTTGGTCTCGACCTCGGTCTCGGTGGGCATCGCGTCGGAGCAGGACAGCCGGCCCGCGACGATGGCGCCTGCGGCGTTGGCGAAGGACACGGTGGTGCGGGTGTCCCAGCCGGACAGCAGGCCGTGGCACAGGGCGCCGCCGAAGGCGTCACCGGCGCCGAGGCCGTTGACGACGTCCACCGGGACCGGCGGGATCTCTGCGGCAGAGCCGTCCCGGTCCATGGCGAGCACACTCTTGGGACCCTGCTTCACCACGGCCAGTTCGACACCGGCGGCGAGCAGCGCCTTCGCGGCGGCGTACGGCTCACGCTCGCCGGTCGCCACCTCGCATTCGTCGAGGTTGCCGACGGCGACGGTGGCGTGCCGCAGGGCCTCGCCGAAGGGGTCCCGGCCCGTCTTCGTGATCACGGCCGCCGACCGCCCGTACCGGGCCGCCGCGACGGCCACGTTCGTCGGACTGCCACCCAGGTACTTGCCGAACGACGTGACCTCCGCCAGCCCCACGCCCGTCTGGAGCGGATACACATCCACCCCCACACGGCCCATGGTCAGCAGTTCGAACGGCATAGCGGTTTCCCTTCGCTCCGGAGACATCCCGGGGTGGCATGGAGTGGGATTTAAAGCGCTTTAAAAGCGCCTCACGGAGAACGATGCCCTCGGCTGAAATGTCATGTCAATATTCGGGCCCGGGCCCGAGAGCCGTGGTCCGCCAGGATCAGGCGGACAGGTACGCGTTGATCTTCTCGCGCATGAACAGTGAGGACTCCTTCGCCCGTTCCTCCCACGCGAAGACGCACGCGGTGAGGGTGCCGTCGAAGCCGTTGGCGCGCAGGGTGCGGAAGAGCTCGTCGAAGTCGACCTCGCCCTCGCCCATGTCGAGGTGCTGGTGGATACGGGCCGCGGTGCCGGGCGGGTTGAGGATGTAGCGGTTGCCCGAGGAGGCGGTGTGGTCGAAGGCGTCGGCCAGATGGACGTGGGTGAGCAGCTCGCCCGCGTACTCGATGATGCCGGGGGCGTCGTCGCCGATGTGGAAGGTGTGCGGGGCGCAGTAGAGGAAGGTGACGTTGGGGTGGTTGATGCCCCGGATCAGATTGACGGCGTCGTAGCCGTTCTCGATGAAGTCGTCCGGATGCGGTTCCAGGGCGAGTTGGATGCCTTCCTGCTCGAAGAGGGGAAGGAGTTCCTCCATCGACTTCCAGAACTGCGCCTCGCTGCGGTCGGGATCCTCCGGCCTGCCGTTGAACTCGGAGATCATGCTGGCCACTCCGAGGTCGGCGGCGATCCGGATGGAGCGCTTCCAGTACCGTACGGCGGCCTGCCGGGCGTCCTCGTCCGGGCCGGACCAGCGGAACAGGGGCAGCAGGGAGGAGATGCCGACGCCTGCCGCGTCCAGTGCCTTGCGGAACTTGCGCACGGTGGCGTCGTCGACCCGGGGGTGCCGGAAGAAGGGGATGAAGTCCTCCCGGGGAGAGAGCTCGATCCACTCGTAGCCCAACTCGGCTACCACAGACGGAAGTTCGAGCAGCGGAACATTGCGGATCATGTACGGGTCGAGGGCGATCTTCATGAGGGAATGCCTTCTCGTCAGGGGGAGACGGTGGAGCGTGAGGTCAGGGCGTTCGCGCCGTGGCGTTCAGGAGGCTCCCTGGCCGGTGGTGGTGGCGGGGGTGGGCAGGTCGTCCTCTCCGGGGAGTTCGTCGACGTCGACGCCGCGTACCGCGCTCAACTCGTGTTTGAGGGCCACGAGTTCGGCGCCGCCGGCCATGTGGTTGGTGAGTTCGTCGAGGCTGACCTCGTCGCGGGAGGCGTTCAGCTCCATGGTGCCCAGGCGCAGGACGCTGAAGTGGTCGCCGACCATGTAGGCGTGGTGGGGGTTGTGGGTGATGAAGATGACGCCGAGGCCGCGGTCGCGGGCTGCGGCGATGTACTTCAGGACCACGCCGGACTGTTTGACACCCAGGGCGGCGGTGGGCTCGTCGAGGATGAGGACGCGGGCGCCGAAGTGGACGGCGCGGGCGATGGCCACGCACTGGCGCTGGCCGCCGGAGAGGGTGCCGATGGGCTGCTCGAGATCGTCCAGGATGATGCCCATGTTGCGCAGTTCCTGGTCGGCGGTCTTCTTCATCGCCTCGATGTCGAGACGGCGTACCGGCCAGGGGCCCTTGGTCATCTCGGAGCCGAGGAAGAAGTTGCGCCACACCGGCATCAGCGGGACGGTCGCGAGGTCCTGGTAGACCGTGGCGATGCCCTTGTCGAGGGCCTCGCGCGGGGTGGAGAAACGCACCGGGACGCCGTCGACGAGGAAGTCGCCCTCGGTGTGCTGGTGCAGCCCGGAGATGATTTTGATGAGGGTGGACTTGCCGGCGCCGTTGTCGCCCAGCACGCA
Source organism: Streptomyces sp. NBC_00076 (assembly GCF_045041235.1). NCBI lineage: Bacteria > Bacillati > Actinomycetota > Actinomycetes > Kitasatosporales > Streptomycetaceae > Streptomyces > Streptomyces sp. NBC_00076. Next base: position 1,364,142 of record NZ_CP108242.1, on the reverse strand, counting down.
GGTGACCTGGCCGGGATGGACCGTCAGGTCGACGCCGTGCAGGGCGCGGATGTTCCCGTACGCCTTGCCCGCACCCCGCAACTCGACGACTGCCCCGTCCTCGCCGGGCGCGCTGTCACCGTCGGGGAGGACGGCCCCGTGGGTGCCCGCTTGTTCGGTGGATGTCATGGGGTTACCTCCGGGTCGCTGTGCGCTGGACCCACAGATTGATCAGGGTGGCGCCGAGGAGCATCACGCCGAGGAAGGCCTTGAACCAGTCGGGGTTCCAGCCGGCGTAGACGATGCCCTGCTGCACCATGCCGAACATGAACGCCCCGAAGACCGGCCCGATCGCCGAGCCGTAGCCGCCGGTCAGCAGACAGCCGCCGATCACGGCCGCGGCGATGTAGATGAGCTCCTGGCCCACGCCCTCACCCGACTGCACGGTGTTGAACGAGAACAGCTGGTGCATGCCGACGAACCAGGCGCCGAAGCCGACCAGCATGAACAGGGAGATCTTGGTGAAGGTCACCGGCACGCCGACGGCCCGCGCGCTGTCCTTGGAGCCGCCGACCGCGAAGATCCAGTTGCCGTACTTCGTGCGCAGCAGCACCCAGGTGGCAAGCGCCGCGAAGACCAGCCAGTACACGATGGTGATCTTCACCGAGACGCCGCCGACCTCGAAGGACGAGGCGAACACCTTCTTCGCCTGGCCGAAGCCGTCCATGTCGCTGATGTCGTCCGTGGCCACATTCCCCGTCACCAGCTTGGTGACCGCGAGGTTCACGCCCTGGAGGATCAGGAAGGTGCCCAGCGTGACGAGGAAGCTCGGCAGACCGGTCCGCACCAGGAGCCAGCCGTTGAAGAAGCCGACCGCGAGTGACATCGCCAGGGCGAGGACTATGCCCATCCACACGTTCAGCGACAACTGGTAGCTCAGCATCGCGGCGGTGAGCGCCGAGGAGATGACGGCGACACCGGCCGACAGGTCGAACTCGCCGCCGATCATCAGCAGCGCGACCGGCAGGGCCATGATCCCGATCGTCGACGACTGGTACAGGATGTTGGACATCGCGCTGCCCTCGCGCACCGGCGGCGCGGCGATCAGGAAGAACACGAACACCGCGACGGCACCGAGGAAGACACCGACTTCGGGGCGGGCCAACAGCCGTAGCGCCAGGGGGCGTTGCGAGGTCCGGCCGTCGGACTGCTTCGGGCCGGGGGCCGGCGGTGCGGTCACCGCCGGCTCAGCCTGCTGGGTCATACCACTCACCGAGTGCCCTTCGCCGCGAACTTGGCGACGGCCTCGACGTTGGTCTTGTCGACGAAGGCCGGGCCGGTCAGCACGGGCTGCTCACCGCCGCCGCTGAAGTTGCCGTTGTTCTTGTAGAGCCACAGGGAGTCCACCGCGAGGTAGCCCTGGAGGTAGGGCTGCTGGTCGACGGCGAACTGGATCGAGCCCTTCTCGATGGCGGAGACGAGGTCCTTGTTGAGGTCGAAGGTGGCGACCTTCGCCTTGCTGCCCGACTCGGACACCGCCTGCGTCGCGGTCAGCGCGATGGGGGCGCCCAGGGTGACCACCTCGTCGATGGACTTGTCCTGGCTGAGCTTGGCGGTGATCGTCGACTTCACGGACGGCATGTCGGTGCCGTTGACGTAGAGGATGTCGGTCTTGCCGCTGAAGGTCTTCTTCACGCCGGCGCAGCGTTCTTCGAGGTTGACGTCTCCCTGGGCCTGGATGACGCACAGCGCGTGCTTGGCGCCGGTGCCGTTGATCTTGTCCCCGAGCGCCTGGCCGGAGACCGCCTCGTCCTGGCCGAAGAACGACAGCAGGCCCTGCTGCTTCCAGACGCCCAGACCGGCGTTGAGCCCGACGACCGGGATGCCGGCCTTCTCGGCCTTGGTGACCACGTCCTTGAGGGCGTCCGGCTTGGCGAGGGTGACGGCGATCCCGTCCACCTTCTGGTCGATCGCGTTCTGCACAAGGTTGGCCTGGTCGCCGGCGTTCTCGTCGTTCGAGTAGATGAGCTTGATGTTGTCCTTGGCGGCGGCGGCTTCGGCGCCTTTGCGGATGGTGTCCCAGAAGGTGTCGCCGGAGGGCGCGTGGGTGACCATCGCGATGGTCATGCGGGGCGTGTCGGCCTTGCCGGCGGAGGCGTTGCCGGCCTCCTCCTCGGCCTTCTTGCCGCCGGAGCTGCTGGAACAGCCGGCGAGGGCCAGGGCGGCCACGGCTGCGACCGCCACGACGGGGGCGACTCTGCGGGAACGGAGAAGGGGTGTCTGTTTCATGGTGCGTGCACCTCGCTGTGCGACTGGAGGGACAGTGGAACGGCGGCCGGTGGATGGGCCGGGGCGGTCGTGGCGGGTCGGTCACGGCAGCGGAAGAGGCGTGCGGAGCGCCGGCCCCTGCCGCGCGTACCGGGCTGAGGCCGGTTCGGCCCGGGCTCGGTGCGGACTGCGACGGCCACGCCGGGGTGGGGAGATCCTGCGGCGCCTGCGCCTTGTGGGCGTCGACGCCGGCCGGGCGGATCTCAGGCTCCCGATGTCGTGCACGGCCTGGGCAGTTGGTTCGAGACTTCTCTCCGGCGCACGACGTGCTCTGCCGGGAGAGTTCGGAGAGCGCGAGCCGAGGGGTGCCGCGCTCCTGGACTGACTTCGTCGGAACAACAGGACAATTTAAAGCGCTTTAAGTCCTGGTACTATCGGCTTGTTTCGCGAGCGTGTCAAGGCTGTTGCACGACCAGATTTCCGCGGGGAGGCGCAAGTGGATCATGTCGGTTCCGCACGTGACCGGAACGGCTCGCACAAGCGTCCGCGGCTGGAGGACGTGGCCGCACGGGTGGGCGTGTCCACCGCGTCCGTGTCCCTGGTCCTGCGCGGCGTGCCCGGTCCCAGTGAACGCACCCGGCAGCGCGTTCTGAAGGCCGCCGCCGACCTCGGCTACCAGGTGGACCGCACCGCGAGCCTGCTGGCCAGCAGGCGCACCCGGCTGCTCGGTGTCATGGTCGACATCCACAGCCCGTTCCACGCCGAACTGGTGGAGCATCTGCACACGGCCGCCGAGGAGATCGGCTACGACCTGGTCCTCAGCACCCTGACCCGTACCCGCGACGAGCACACCGCCGTCGAGACGCTGCTGGCCTTCCGCAGCGAGGCGCTGATCCTGCTCGGCCCGACCGCCCCCTCGGACGCGCTCGCCGCCCTCGACCGCAAGTCGCCCGTGATCGTCGTCGGCCGCCGCATCACCGACGCCGACCTGGACGTCGTGCGAACCGCGGACGACGCGGGAGTCGGCCAGATCGTCGATCACCTGGCGGACCTCGGCCACCGTGCGATCGCCTACGTGGACGGCGGCAAGGGGGCCATCGCCACCGACCGGCGCCACGGCTATCGCACCGCCATGCGCCGCCACGGCCTGGACGCGCACATCAGGATCCTGCGCGGTGACCACACCGAGGCGGCCGGGGAGCGGGCCGTCCGCAACCTCCTCGACGGCGGCGACCTGCCCACCGCCGTGGCCGCCTTCAACGACCAGTCCGCGATCGGCGTCCTGGCCGCGCTGTCCCGGGCCGGGGTCGCCGTCCCGGGAGAGGTGTCAGTGGCCGGATACGACGACGACACGCTCTCCCGGCTGAGCTGCTTCAACCTGACCACGGTCAGCCAGGGGGCCCGGGACCAGGCCCGGCACGCGGTGGCCGCGGCCGTCGAACGCCTCGACGAGGGGCGCACCGAGCCCCGCGAGGTCGTCCTCACCCCGCGACTCGTCGCCCGCGGCACCACGGCCGGTCCCGCCTGACTCCTGTGCGCCGCCGATGGCAGGGAGGAGGCTGGGCGGGCTGCTCAAGGCGCTCAACTCGCTCGACCTTGGGTCGGTGCCGGGCGCGGTCACCGCGCTGTTGACACCGGCGCTCGGGCGGGGCACGGGCCTGCTCGCCGGCGGGGCGTCACGGCTTCCCGCCCTGCCCGCCGCGGGCGGTCCGCGAGCGCAGGCAGCCGGGCCGAGCAGACGGCGGAACGCGGCAACCCGTAGGGCTTCGGCGGCGACCAGAGGGTGAAATCCCGTCCCCCACCGAGGGAGTTCACCCATGCGCAGACAACTGGCGCGCCTGGCCGCCGTCCTCGCCGCTCTGGCCGTGCTGTTGGCCGCACCCGGTATGGCGGCGTCCGCGGCGTCGGCCGCACCCGCGACGTCCGCCGCGCGGGCCGCCGAGGACTGGAACCCGCCCGCCAACCTGGTCCAGCCGCTGAACGAGGTCTGGAACCACGTCCAGTCGACCTACCCGGACCTCTACGGCTTCCGCAACTATGGCTGGGACCAGGTCATGGCCAACAAGGGAAGCGTCAACTACTGCGTCCGCTGGGAGTCCGACGCCCCCGTCTCCGCCGCCCTGCGCGACCGCGTGCACGCCGCGCTGAAGAAGCAGTTCGCCAAGTGGATGGCCGCCATGGTCGAGGGCGGCAAGGGGCACAACGCGTGGCCGTACACCACCGTCCCCGTCAACATCGTCGGCTGGGCGGTGAAGAACCGCTCCACCCTCCAGTGGACCGACAACTCCGTCGACATCTACGCCGGAAACCTGGACGGCGGCGGTGCCCCGCAGTGCTCCCCGGACTGCGGCCGCTTCTTCCACCAGGACGGCAACTACTCGAGGTGTCCGGGCGGCGCGGCCCGCCACTACGACCAGTCGCTGTGGCTGACGAAGGGCTTCCAGGGCGGCGCCGGCGGTGACTGGGGCCAGCGGGTCGGTCAGGAGTACTTCACCGGCGCGCTGAGCCAGGAGAACATCCACATCTATCTGCACGAGGTCGGCCACACCTTCGGCCTCGACGACTTCTACGACTGGACTCCGACCGGCCAGTGCTGCTTCCTCATGAAAGCGGGCAGCGCCACGCAGATCACGGAGTTCGACAAGTGGATGTTCCGCGACTTCTGGCGCCACCTCAAGAGCCGCTACGGCCTCTGACTCGTCCTCGCCCTCCGCACGCCCACGGATGACCGAGCCCTCTGGGCCGGTCACCCGTGGGTCCGGCCATGCGACGACGCACGACCCATTGACGCGGCCCCGGCACTCCTGGCACCGTCTGACTACGTAGTCACGCAGCCCCGCCGCATCCGTGCGGGCTGTACTGACTACGTAGTCCACGGCTCGGAACTCCTCGGGGAGGGCATATGGCGACCACCGGAACCGCACGTCGGCGTCGTGGGCCCGGCATGACCGAGGTGGCCCGGGCCGCCGGTGTCTCGCAGAAGACGGTGTCCCGGGTCGTCAACGGCGAGCCGCACGTCAGCCCGGAGGTGCGCGACCGCGTGCTCCGGGCGATCCGCGAGCTGGACTACCGCCCGAACAACGCGGCCCGCGCCCTGCTCCTGGGCCGCTACCGGCGGATCGGTGTCGTCTCGCTGGGCACCGCCCTGTACGGCCCCTCCACCCTGCTGATCGCCCTGGAGCGGGCGATGCAGCGGGCGGGGTACTCGTTCGCCCTGGCCAGCACCCTGGAGGGCGAGCGAAGCGGGACAGGGGTCCCCCCGGACGGAATCGGCGGGAAGATCTCCGTCGCCGTCGAGGCACTCCTGGAGCAGGGCGTGGACGGGATCGTCCTGTCCGAACCGATCGACGACGGCACCCGGCTCCGGCTCAGAACGGACGTGCCCGTCGTCAGCCTCGGCGAGGGTGTCGAACTCGCCGAGGGAGCCTGCACGGTGGTCCGCGCCGACGGGGTCGCCGCGGCCCGGCTGGCGACCGAGCACCTGCTCTCGCTGGGCCACCGCACGGTCTGGCACATCCCCGGCCCGCAGGACTGGTGGGCCGCCCGCGACCGGCTGCGCGGCTGGCGGGAAGCGCTCGCCGCCTCGGGGGCCCCCGAACCACCGCTGCCGACCGAGGGCGACTGGAGCCCGGCGTCCGGACACGCCGCCGGACGACAACTCGCCACGCTCCGCGACGTCACCGCCGTGTTCGCCGCCAACGACGACATGGCCATCGGCGCCCTGAGCGCGTTCGCCGAGGCCGGACGGTCCGTCCCCGGCGACGTGAGCATCGTGGGCTACGACGACATTCCCGCCGCCCCCTATCTGTCACCGCCCCTGACCACCGTCCGGCACGACACGGCCGCGCTCGCCGACCAGGCCGTCGACGTGCTGATCGCACTGATCGAGGGCAGCCCCCGCCCGGCCCACCAGACGACCCACGCCGTCGAGTTGGCCGTACGGGCCTCCAGCGGTCCGGCACCCGGTCCAGCACCCGTCTGACCCGGCCGTACCACTGCCCGCGTTCGTGGCCCGGGACGGCCGCGCCCGCGCTCCCCTGTAGCCGCACCACGTGAGGAGCCACGTGTGTACCCGCCCCTGCCCCCACCCCTCACATCCCGGCGTACCCTGCTGCGCGGCGGCCTCGGTCTCGGCGCGGCCGGCGCACTGGCCGCCTGCGGAGCCGAGAGCACCACGGCCCGCACCGACGGAGACGTGACGCTGTCCCTGTGGACCCACGACCCCGGTTACCAGGCCTTCTTCACCAAGGGCATACCGGCCGCCGACCGGGCCACCGACTTCCGCTACCACCTGGACGTCACCCGCGCCGGAGCCGCCGACCTCGTCACCAAGCTGCTCGCGCAGGCCGTCGCCGGGCGCGGCACCCCCGACACCATCGGCTTCGAGATCGGCAGCTTCACCCGCATGCTGCGCGGCGACATCGCCCCGCGCCTGCTGCACGACTTCACCCCCGACATCGCCGCCGTCCCCGGCCTGGAGGAGGACCTGCTCCCGGCCCGCACCGCCCCCTACAGCCAGGACGGCAGGGTCTACGCCCTCGACTCCGACACCCCGATGGTCGTCTACTACTACCGCGACGACCTCTTCACCGAGTACGGCATCCCGCAGGACACCCAGACCTGGGAGGAGTTCGCCGAACTCGGCGCCCGCACGCACCGGGACCACGGCGCCTCCCTGTGCGTCGTCAGCACCGCCGGGAGCGATGTCGGCCAGCTCGTCGGCTCCTTCCAGATGCTGCTCTACCAGCGCGGCGGCGCCTTCTTCGACGCCGACCAGAACCTGGTCCTCGACTCGCCCGAGGCCGAGGAGGTCCTGCGCTTCCTGTGCGAGGGGCTGCGCACCGGCTTCGTCGTCGACGTCTCCGACTACTACGGGGCCTCGATGCAGACCGCGCTCAAACAGGGCAAGGTCATCGGCCTGCCCATGGCCATCTGGTACAAGAACTACGGCCTGATGCCCAACGTGCCCGAACAGAAGGGGAGATGGCGGATCAGGGCACTGCCCCGGTTCACCGACGACGGCAGGGCGACAGCCGCCCTGGGCGGCACCGGCTTCGGCGTCCTGACGGACAAGGCCAACACCCGCGCCGCCACCGAGTTCCTCCTCGCCACCTGGCTCACCCACGACGGCCAGGTCCGCCGCTTCACCGAGACCGGCTACCTCCCCACCCGCCGGTCCGTCTACGAGGACCCCCGACTCAACGCCGTACGCGACGAGTTCTGCGACGGCCAACGTCTGTTCAGCCTCTACCGCACCCTGCTCCCGGACGTGCCCGCCGTCCACCAGAGCCCCGACCAGTCGATCCTCTTCGACGTGCTCGCCGGCAACCTGCTGCGCGCCTACCACGGCGACCTGACCCCGCGTCAGGCGCTGAAGCAGACCGCGGCCGACTTCCGCGACCAGGCGGGACGTTAGGAGGACACACCACCATGACCACCGCCCTCACCGGAAAAGGGGTCGGCCGCCCGGCACGCACCGCGCGTGAAACCGGCGGCACGGCACCCACGGCCCGCCCGAAGCGGACCTGGGCTCCCTACCTCTTCATCTCGCCCTTCTACGTCCTCTACGTCCTGTTCATGCTGGTCCCCGTCGGAGTCTCGCTGTGGCTGAGCCTGACCGAGTGGGTCGGCCTCGGCACCCCGCGCTGGGTCGGCCTGCGCAACTACCGGCTCCTGGCCACCGACATCAGCTTCCACCGGGCCCTCGGCAACACCGCCGTCTTCGTGCTGGTCGCGGTCTGTGTGATCGTCCCGCTCGCCCTGCTGATCGCCCAGGCACTGCACACCCGTGGGCTGCGCGCCCGCGACCTGTGGCGGACCGCCTACTTCGTGCCGATCGTCGTCTCCCCGATCCTGGTCGCGCTCGTCTTCGGCCTGTTCTTCGACCGGCAGTTCGGCCTCCTGAACTCCGTGCTGCGCGCCCTGTTCGGCAGCGGCGGCGTCGACTGGCTCGGCGACCCCGATCTGGCCAAGGTGAGCATCGCCCTGGTCATGATGTGGCGCTGGACCGGCTACCTCACCATCTTCTTCCTCGCCGGACTCCAGGCGGTACCACGGGAGTTGTACGAGGCCGCCGCCCTCGACGGCGCCGGACGCCTGCGCACCTTCAGCACCGTCACCCTGCCGGCGCTGAAGCCGGTGACGGCCTTCGTCGTCGTCACCTCCTTCATCGGCGCGGCCCAGATCTTCGAGGAGCCGTACCTGCTGACCGGCGGCGGGCCGGCGGAGTCGACGCTGTCGGTGTCGATGTTCATCTACCGGGCCGCCTTCCAGCGCCAGCAGTTCGGTTACGCGGCCGCCGCGGCCGTCGTGCTGTTCGCCCTCGTCTTCGGGCTCAGCCAGCTCTTCAACCGCGTCCTCGGCATCGGGAGGGCAGCCGCATGAACACCGCCGGCACCAGGAGCGGGCGCGCCCTGCTCCACATCACCCTCAGCCTGCTGCTCCTGGCCTTCCTCACCCCGCTGCTGTGGGCCCTGAGCGGTTCGTTCAAGCCGCGCGGCGACATCTTCGGCTACCCGCCGGACCTGTTCCCCGATCCGTTCACCCTCGACAACTACCGCACTCTCCTCGCCGAACAGCCCTTCGTACGCTGGTTCCTGATGAGCACGGTGGTGGCGGTCGTCGCCACGGTCGTGTCGGTGTTCGTGTGCGCCCTGGCCGGCTACGGCTTCGCCAAGTTCCGGTTCGCGGGCAGGACACTGCTGTTCAACGTGATGTTCAGCTCGCTGTCCATCCCGTTCGCGGTGATCCTGGTGCCGCTGTTCGTGATGCTGGTGAAGACCGGCCTCGGCAGTCCGTGGTTCGCCCTGATCGTGCCGTGGGTGGCGCCCGCGTTCGGGATCTTCATGATGCAGCAGTACATCGTGCAGTCGATCCCCGACTCGGTGCTCGAAGCCGCCCGCATCGACGGGGCGAGTGAGTTCGGTATCTTCCGGCGGATCGTGCTGCCGCTGCTGCGGCCGTCCCTCGGCGCGCTCGCCGTGTGGCAGTTCCTGCAGAGCTACAACAGCTTCCTGTGGCCGCTGGTGCTGGTCACCGACAGCTCCCAGTACACCCTGCCGCTCGGCCTGCAGACCCTGTTCGTGTCGGAGAACCGCCAGTACGACCTGGTCCTGGCCGGCGCCGTGCTGGCCGTCCTGCCCGCCGTCGCCCTCTTCGTCGTCCTGCGCAAGCAGCTCCTGGAAGGCCTGTCCACGGGCGCCGTCAAGGGCTGACCGAACCTGACGATCCCTCATGCACCTGATTGGAGAAGGATGTTCGAGCTTCCCCGCCGCGTTCTGTTCGGCGCCGCCTACTACCACGAGTACCAGCCGTACGAGCGGCTCAAGGACGACCTCGACCTGATGGCCGAGGCCCGCTTCACGGTGATCAGGGTCGGCGAGTCCGTGTGGTCGACCTGGGAGCCGGAGAACGGCCGCTTCGACCTCGACTGGCTGCAGCCGGTCCTGGACGGCGCGCACGAGCGGGGCATCTCGGTGATCCTCGGGACCCCGACCTACGCCGTCCCGCCGTGGCTGGCCCGGCAGTACCCCGAGATCGCGGGGGAGGGACGCACGGGTGAGCGCATCGACTGGGGCGGCCGCCAGGAGGTCGACCTCACGCACCCCGCGTTCCGCTTCCACGCCGAGCGGATCATCCGCAAGATCGTCGCCCGGTACGCCGACCACCCCGCCGTGATCGGCTTCCAGGTCGACAACGAACCGGGCCTGCACCTCCTGCACAACCACGGCGTGTTCCAGCGCTTCGTCGACGAACTGCGGGCGCGGTACGGGGATGTGGAGACCCTGAACCACGAATGGGGCCTGGTCTACTGGTCGCACCGCCTGTCCACCTGGGCCGACCTGTGGACCCCGGACGGCAACGCCCAGCCGCAGTACGACCTGGCCTGGCGGCGCTTCCAGGCGAAGCTCGTCACCGAGTTCATCGCCTGGCAGGCCGACATCGTGCGCGAGTACACCCGCCCCGGCCAGTTCGTCACCACCTGCATCTCCTACGACCGCCCGGCCGTCGAGGACGACAAGCTGACCGAACGGCTCGACGTCACCGCGGGCAACCCGTACTACACGATGCAGGACGCCCTGGAACTTCCGGACGCGGGCGGCGTGAGCCAGGACTGGACGACCAACGGGACCTGGGCGCTGTACCGCAGCGCCGACCGCATGTACGCCTCCCGCCAGGAACCCTTCCTGGTCACGGAGACCAACGCCCAGGCCATCAGCTACCCCTGGAACAACCGCCCGGCCTACGACGGCCAGTGGCGGCAGGCCGCCTGGGCGCTCGTCTCGCGGGGCGCCTCGATGATCGAGTACTGGCACTGGCACACCCTGCACTTCGGCACCGAGACCTACTGGGGCGGAATCGTGCCCCACAACGGCAGGCCCGGCCGCGTCTACCGTGAACTCGCGGCCCTGGGCGCCGAGTTGGAGAAGGCCGGCGACCTGGTGGCGACGCTCACCCCCGACGCCGACGTGGCCTTCCTGTACGACGGTCCCAGCAAGTGGGCGCTCCAGGCGCAGCCACCGCTGGCCACCCCCGACGGGGGCCCGGACGGGCGGTCGTACGAGAGGGTCTTCGACGCCTTCTACCGGGGCGCCTTCGACGCCGGCCTTCAGGCCCGCGTCCTGCACCCCGGCCAACTCGCCGACGGCACGCTGCCCTCGGTGCTGGTCGTCCCCGCGTTCTACGCGGCCGACGACGACACCCTCGACCGGCTCAGGGCGTACGCCGAGGCGGGCGGCCACCTCGTGCTCGGCCCGCGTACCGCCTACGGCGACACCGAGGCCAGGGCCCGCACGGACGTCCAGCCCGCGCGGCTGGCCGAGGCGGCCGGGGTCACCTACGACGAGTTCAGCAATCTGGCCGCGGCGCTCCCGGTGACCGGCACAGCAACCCTGCCCCTGCCGCCCGGAGCCGGGGCCCTGCACTGGGTGGACGGTCTCCAAGCGCAGGGAGCCGAGCAGTTGGCGACCTACGAGCACCCGCACTTCGGCCGCTGGCCCGCCGCCACCACACACCCTCACGGCAGCGGACGGATCACCTACGTCGGTACCGTCCCCGACGCAGCCTTCGCCCGCGCCCTGTTCGCGTGGGCGGCCCCCGCCGACCCGTGGCGGCCGTCCCACCCGAGCGTCACCTCGGCCTCGGCCACCGCACGCGACGGCCGCCGCGTGCGCTTCCTGCACAACTGGTCCTGGGAGCCGGCGTCCGTGCCCGTGCCGAGGGCGGTCCGGGATGTGCTCTCCGACACGGAGTACGCGCGGGAGGTTCCGCTCGGCCCCTGGGACGTCAAGGTGCTCACGGACGAACTCCCGTAGGGCAGCCGCCGCTTGGTGAGATCATCCGGGCATGGAAGACGAGATGATCGCCGTTCCGGCCGGCCGGGTCACGCTGTCCGACCGGCGCACCGAGCGACGTTGGGACGTGCGGCTCGCGCCCTACCGGCTGGCGGCACACCCGGTCACCCAGGAGCAGTACGCCCGGGTGACCGGCGGCCGCCCGAGCACCACGCCGGGGGAACGGCTGCCCGTCGAGGGCGTCTCCTGGTGGGACGCGATCCGGTTCTGCAACGCCCTGTCCGAGCACGCCGGACTGCCGTCGGCCTACCGCCTCTCCGCCGACGGGGAGGACGCCGAGTGGGACCCGGACGCCGACGGGTACCGGCTGCCGACCGAGGCCGAGTGGGAGCACGCCTGCCGCGCCGACACGACCGGACCGCGCTACGGGCCCCTCGACGAGATCGCCTGGTACCGCGGCAACGCGGACGAACGGATCCACGAGGTCGGCGGCAAACGCCCCAACCTCTGGGGCCTGCACGACATGCTCGGCGACGTCTGGGAGTGGTGCTGGGACCTCTACGACCCCGAGGTCTACGGCAGTTACCGGGTGCTGCGCGGCGGCGGCTGGTTCGACGAACACTGGAGCTGCCGGGCGTCGGTCCGCCGCCGCAGCCACCCGACGTTCCGCGTCGACGACGTGGGGTTCCGGGTCGCGCGTTCCGCGGCGGGCAGGTCCTGACCGAACCAGGGGTTGAGTGCCGAGGACCGAGATCACCGCTGCGCGGCTGCGGGCCCGACCCCGCGCATCCGACGCCGCCGGATTGTCAGACCCGCCCCCTAGCATGCCTGCCATGACCGATACCCAGCTCGACCACGCCCGGCCCGGGCCGCTCACCCGCCTCCGCGTCGAGCAGTCGGAGCTGACGGAAGGACTTCCGGACGACCCGGTCGGCATCTGCGCCGCCGTGCAGAGCCTGTTCATCCAGCCGTTCGACGCCGTCCCGCTCGGCATACCCGACGCCAGGATCGCTGAGAAGGACATCCGCCCGGTCAGCGAACTGGTCTCGGCACTGACCGCCCTCGACCCCGCTCCGCTGCACCGGGCCCGGCCACCGGAGAAGCGGGTCGTAGGCAGCTGCCGCCACTTCGCGACCCTGGCCTGCGCGCTGCTGCGCGCCAGGGGGGTACCGTCCCGGGCCCGCTGCGGCTTCGGCACCTACTTCGTGGAGGGGCGCGGCGCCGACCACTGGGTCACCGAGTACTGGCACGACGCCGAGCGACGCTGGGTGCGAGTCGACACGGAACACCTGGGCAAGGGGTTCGTCGAGCGTCACGAGGACCTCGCGCCCGGCGAGTTCCTGACCGGCGGTGAGGCCTGGCAGCGGTACCGCGCCGGTCTGATCGACCCACAGATGTTCGGGGTCGTCGGAACCGAACACGCCTGGGGTCCCGCCGAGATCAGCGGCAACACCGTCCGCGACCTCGCCGCGCTGGGCAAGCGGGAGATGCTGCCCTGGGACGAGTGGGGCCGGATGACCGAGGCCTACGAGGGCAGCACCGGAGCGGAGTACGACGAACTCGTGGACCGAGTGGCCGAGACCTGCGCCGCCGAGGACCAGGCGGCCCTGACCCGGCTGTTCGCGCACGACGAACTGGCGGTCCCGCAGGGCATGGTCGGCTGACCGCGTCCGCCACGGGAGTCGATCAGATCACTGCGCCGGCGCGCAGCGCCGCGATGTCGTCGTGACCGCGGCCGAGCTCCGCGAGGATCGCCTCGGTGTGCTCGCCGACCGCCGGTACGGGGTCCATCCGCGCCGGGAGTCCCGCCAGGTCGGCCGGCGGCAGCAGCGCCCGCACCCGTTCGCCGCCGGGTACGCCCACCTCTCGCCAGCGGTCACGATCCGCCAGGACCGGGTGGTCGAGGAACGCGGCCACGTCGTTGACACCGGCACACGCGATGCCGATGCCCTCCAACTCCCCGAGGATCCGCTCGGCGTCGGAGCGGGCGACGCGCTCGGCGACGATGCCGTTGAGCTCCTCGCGATGGGCGACCCGGTCGGAACCGGTGGCGAAGCGCGGGTCCTCGGCGAGCTCGGGGCTGCCGAGGAAGCGCGCGCACAGAGCGATCCACTCACGCTCGTTCTGGATGGAGAACAGCACGTCCTTGCCGTCGGCGGCCGTGAAGGCGCCGTAGGGGGCGATGGTGGCGTGCTGGGTGCCCAGGCGCGGGGGCTGGGCACCGCCGTACAGGGTGTAGTAGGCGGGCTGGCTCACCCACTCCGCGAGCGCCTCGAACAGGGACACCTCCACCGGATGTGCCGTGCCGGTGGTGGCGCGTGTGTACAGGGCCGTGAGCACACCGCTGTAGGCGTACATACCGGCGGCGATGTCGGCGACGGAGATCCCCGTCCGGGCGGTCTCCTCGGCGGTCCCGGTGAGGGACACCAGGCCGGTCTGGCACTGCACCAGCAGGTCGTACGCCTTGCGGTCGGCCCAGGGTCCGGAGGTGCCGTACCCGGAGATCGTGCACGGGATCAGCCGGGGGTGCCGGTCCCCGAGAGCGCCGACGCCGAGCCCGAGGCGGTCGGCCGCGCCCGGGGCCAGGTTCTGTACGAACACGTCGGCGCCGTCCAGGAGTTGGTGCAGGATCTCGCGGCCCCGGGGATCTTTCAGGTCAAGGGTGAGGGACTCCTTGGACCGGTTGAGCCAGACGAAATAGCTGGAGTGTCCGTGGACGGTCGTGTCGTAGCGGCGGGCGAAGTCGCCGTCACCGGGCCGCTCCACCTTGATCACCCGGGCGCCGAGATCGGCGAGTTGGCGGGTGGCGAAGGGGGCGGCGACGGCCTGCTCCAGGCTGACCACCGTGATCCCGGACAGGGGACGCTGCGGGAGGCTCATGGGGCCCATTTGTACGGGCGCGTTGAAGACGCTGTCAACGGCATCCATCCCCGCTGACCTGTGCTTTTCCCGGAGCTTCCAGGGTCGCGGGCTGGTGCGCCGCGTCGGCCGCGCACGCCAAGAGCCAGGTACGCACGCCTGAAAAGTGCGGCCGCGAGGCGTGTGATTCCATGGTGACCATGAAGGCCATCGCACTGCAGAAATACGGTCAGGACCTGGAACTGGTGGACCATCCGGAGCCCAAGGTGGCCCCCGGCGAGGTACTCATCCGCGTGAAGGCGGCCGGAGTGAATCCGGTGGACTGGAAGCTGGCGGAGGGATACCTCGACCCCATCATGGAGGTGCGCTTCCCGATGATTCCCGGCTGGGACGTGGCCGGAGTCGTCGAACAGGTCGGCCTGGACGTCGATGAGTTCGCGCCCGGCGACGAGGTGTACGGCTACATCCGCAAGGACTGGGTGCAGCTCGGCTCCTACGCCGAATTCGCCGCCGCCCATGTACGGATGCTCGCCCGCAAGCCCGCTTCCCTCAGCTGGGAGGAGGCCGCGGGGCTCCCGCTGGCGGGGCTCACCGCCTATCAGTCGATCAAGCGGGCCGGGGTCGGCGCCGGTGACACCGTCCTGGTCCATGCCGCGGCGGGCGGTGTCGGCATGTGCGCCGTCCAGATCGCCGCCGCCCTCGGTGCCCGGGTCATCGGCACCGCGAGCGAGCGCAACCACGACTTCGTACGCGGCCTGGGCGCGGAGCCCGTGACCTACGGCGACGGACTCGTCGACCGGATCCGCGAGGTGGCCCCGGACGGGGTGGACGTGGCCCTCGACTTCGTGGGCGGGGACGCGGTGGACGTCTCACGGCAGGTTCTGAAGAGCCCCGAGCGCCTTGCGTCGGTCGTCGACGCGGCCGCGGCCGAGTCCGGCGGCCACTACGTGTGGGTGCAGCCCGACGCGGCCGGCCTGACGGCACTCGCGGAACTGGCCGACCAGGGCCGGCTCTCCGTGACCGTCGCGCGGGCACTGCCGCTCGCCGAGGCCGCGGAGGCCTGGCGCCTCAGCCGCGAGGGCCACACGCGCGGGAAACTGGTGCTGACGGTCGGCGAACGCTGACGGCCGTTTGAACGGTGCGGCTTGGCGCAGGTGAAGGCCGACCCATGCTGAGGGCCGACCCATGCTGCGCGCCGGTGCGTGCTGAAGGCCGGCGCGTGCCGCGCATTGGTGGACGGCGAGGCCGGGGGAGCGGTGACGCGGGAGGAGCGTTGACGTTCCGTCGGCCTCAGGCCGGCGCGCCGAGCATCTCCACCCCGAGCGTCTCCACCGCCCGTACGAGCGGGGCCAGTTCGGGGTTCTGCGCCGCCTGGTCCAGGGCCTCGCGCAGGGCGGCCGCGTTCGTGGGGCGTGCCTCTCGGAGCAGCTCGAGGCCCGCCTCGGTGACGTCCGTGTGTCTGCCGCGGCGGTCGGTGGGGCACAGGTAGCGGGAGAGCGGTCCGCGGTCCTCCAGCCGGGTCACCAGGTGGGGAGTGCTCCCGCACACTCGAGTTCCGGTGACGGTTCCCGGTGACCGCCGGTGCGCGGGTCACGGTCGCGCCAAGTGCCGCATCGTCAGGGCGAGATGGAGTCGGATGCGGCCCTGAGGGGTGCGTACCGGCCAGCCGAGCAGATGCTCGGCGTGGGTCAGGCGGTCCTGGAGCGTCGAGTGGTGGACGTTGGCCTCGGCGGCGGCCGCGCGCAGGCTCGCCGTCGAGGCGACCGCGTGCAGGGTGGGAAGCAGCCAGGGCGCGGACGCGGCGGCCGCGTCCAGGTCGCGGACGTCCGGCGGCGGTTCGGCGCCCGGTGCGACCAGGTCGGCCAGCAGGGCGACTCCGCCGAGCTCGTCGGCGTACACCACTCGTTGGCCCGGATCCTGGGCGGTGCCGTCGGCGGTGAAGCGCAGGGCGGTACGGGCCGCGGTCCAGGAGCGTGGCAGGTCGAGCACCGGGACGGCCGGGCCGACCCCGAGGCGGCCTGCGGGCAGTGCGGCGTCCGGGTGCGCGGGGACGATCCGGGGTCTCCCGTCGCCGGGCGCCAGCGCGCGGGCGGGTGCCGCGGGGTCCAGGCCCAGCCCGCGGGCGGCGTGCAGGCGGGCCTGATCGGGAGCCGTGGCGTCCAGGACGGTCTCGACGAGCGCGGGGTCGTCGGCGGGGGCCCGGCCCCGGGTGCGATCGAGGACGAGGCGTACGGCGCCGGCGGCCCGCTCCAGGATCACCGCGTCGACGACGCTGGGCCCGGCCTCCGTCCGCTCCAGCCACAGGGCGGGCGGTCCGTCCGGGGTCAGCGCGACGGAGGGCCACCCGGGGTCGGGCGGGCCGCCCAGGTCCCGGCGCGTGCCCTCGGCCTCGACCCGCACCTGCACCCGCCGCTCGGCGTCGACCAGTCGGGCGGGCACCCCGGCCAGCACCGCCGCCCCGCGCACCAGTGCCTCCAGGCCGGCCCGGGACTCGGCCAGCCGGTCGAAGTAGGCGATGACCTGGACGGCGGCACCAGCGTCCGGGTCCAGCGCGGTCAGGCGCCCGGCCAGCTCTTTCATATGCCCATGGTGCGGCATGCGGTCACGTTCCGTGGAGCCCTGCGCTGGGATTCCGTCGGGCGGGCCCGAACGCGCGGTGGTTGGCGGGGCCTGCGGCTGTACGCGTGAGGTGGGCCCGCGGGCCTGCGGCTGTGCGTGCGCAACAGGCCCACAGGCCTGCGGCGCGTAGGTGGCGGAACTTCTCGCCCGCAAGCCTTCGGTCCTACGTCCCCACCGCGCCGCCCCCGGGGCCCATGTGCTCGGAGCCCGACAGCCCGATCCGATCAGGCACCGGCTCCGGGTCCGCCTCCGGCTCCCGTGGGCCTCAGTCGCCCAGCAGCCTCCGCAGCCAGGTCAGGTGGGCCGCGCGGGCCGCCTGTGACAGGGCGGCCTGGGGAGCGAAGCCGTCGAAGCCGTGGAAGCCGCCGGGCCACACATGCAGCTCGGCCACGCCACCGGCCTGCCAGATGCGGGAGGCGTAGGCGACGACCTCGTCCCGGAAGGTCTCCGCGGAGCCCACATCGAGGAAGGCGGGAGGAAGACCGGACAGATCCTCCGCGCGGGCCGGCGCCGCGTACGCGGGTACGTCCGGACCGCCGCGCAGCTCACCCAGCAGGGCCGACCAGCCGGTCTCGTTCGCCGTCCGGTCCCAGACGCCGAGGCCCGCCATCTGGTGGGAGGACGGAGTGTCGTTGCGGTCGTCCAGCATGGGGCACATCAGCAGCTGGCCGATCGGCCGCGGCCCCTTGCGGTCCCGGGTGAGCAGGGCCAGTGCCGCGCTCAGCCCCCCACCCGCGCTGGCCCCCGCGATGACGATCCGCTCCGGGTCGCCCCCTATCTCGACAGCGTGGTCCGCCGTCCACACCAGGCCGGCGTAGACGTCCTCGACGGGTGCCGGATGCGGATGCTCGGGCGCCAGCCGGTACTCCACCGACACCACGACCGCGCCCAGCTCCTTGGCCCAGGCCAGCGGACCGTCCACCCCCACCCGGTTGTTGCCGATGATCATGCCGCCGCCGTGCACGTGGTACAGGACGGGCAGCAAGGACCCGATCGCCCGGCCGACGGGACGGCAGATCAGCAGCGAGATCGCCGGAGCGTTCTCGGGCCCCGGCACCGTACGGTCCTCGACCTCGAAGAACCCGCCCATGGTCAGATCCAGATCGGCCAACATCTGGATGCCCGGGCCCTGGCGGACGGCGTCGATCTCGTCCGGGGTGAGGCCGGGTGACACGACGTCCTTGATCAGATCGAGGGTGGCGGCCAGTTCGGGGTCGAACGGGGGTGGGACATGACTCATGGCGTCTCCTCACGCGAAGCACGGCGGCTCGTGACGCCATGTTCCGCGCATATGCCCTTTTCGGGAGGGCCGCCGTCCGGCGGAAGCTGCCCGCCGTCTGGCGGGTGGGACCATCGACTTCCCGCCAGGCCTTGCCGTGACCTGCTGTTCTTTGCCAGGTCATGGCCTGTTCTTCACCTGCTGTCGGTGGAAGCCGTCGGATGCGCTGACAACGCTGTCGATGCCCCCCATGCATCAGGAGTACCAGTGGACGTCTCTCTCACCGTCTGGCTGCTGACCGTCGCGGCCCTGTGCGCCCTCGTGGCGGCGGATTTCTTCATCGGTCGAAAACCCCATGACGTATCCATCAAGGAGGCGGGCACCTGGACGGTCGTCTGGGTCGTCCTCGCCTGTCTGTTCGGCGTCGGGCTGTTCCTCTATGCCGGCGCGAAGCCCACCGGCGAGTTCTTCGCCGGGTACGTCACCGAGAAGTCGCTCAGCGTCGACAACCTCTTCGTGTTCGTCCTGATCATGGGGAAGTTCGCGGTGCCGTCCCAGTACCAGCAGCGGGTGCTGATGGTCGGCGTGATCATGGCCCTGGTGCTGCGCGCGGGCTTCATCGCGGCCGGAGCGGCGATCATCTCCACGTTCTCCTGGGTGTTCTACCTCTTCGGTGCCTTCCTGATCTGGACCGCCTGGAAGCTGATCCAGGACGCCCGCAAGGATGGCCACGACGAGGAATACGAGGAGAACAAGCTGCTGAAAGCGGTGGAGAAGCGTTTCGGCGTGGCTGACCGATATCACGGCACCAAGCTGTGGATCGAGGAGAACGGCAAGCGTGTCATGACCCCGATGCTGGTCGTGATGCTCGCGATCGGCTCCACTGACGTCCTGTTCGCACTCGACTCGATCCCCGCCATCTACGGGCTGACCCAGGACCCGTACATCGTGTTCACCGCCAACGCGTTCGCCCTGATGGGGCTCAGGCAGCTGTACTTCCTCATCGGCGGCCTGCTGAGGAAGCTGGTCCACCTCAGCTACGGTCTGTCGATCATCCTCGGGTTCATCGGCCTCAAGCTGGTCCTGCACGCGCTGCACGAGTCCGGGGTCCACGTCCCGGAGATCGGCATCCCGTTCTCGCTCGGGTTCATCGTGCTCGTCCTGGTGGTCACCACGATCACCAGCCTGAGGGCGTCGAAGAAGCAGGAGGCCGCGCAGGCACAGGGCGGGATCTGACGGGCGGCCGTCTCATCCCGATCTCGGTTCAGGCGCCTGGAGGGGCTGGACCGCGAGCGGTATTCGCCGGCGATGAGCGGGAGCGGGTCGACCTGACGGGCGACGCGAAGGGGCCGGGGTTCGCGGAACGCCGCGGACCTGCCGCGTAGCGCGAACTCCGGCCCCTCCCGGGACCTCGGGGCACGGATCAGGCGGCAGCGGTGCCGTCCGCGTGGCCGTGCAGACGGGTGACCACCTCGGTCAGCTGCGCGGCGACCTCGGCGTCGTCGGCCGGGTGGGTCTCGGCGAAGCGGGTCACGGAGCCGGGGATGGAGAGCTTGATGTCCTCGATCACCTTGGCGCCGGCGATGCCCACGGCCTTGCGGGTCTCGTCCTGCGCCCAGACACCGCCGTACTGGCCGAAGGCGGTGCCGACCACGGCGGCCGGCTTGCCGCCGAACGCACTGGCGCCGTACGGCCGGGACAGCCAGTCGATGGCGTTCTTCAGAACGGCCGGGATGGTGCCGTTGTACTCGGGCGAGAACAGCAGGAAGGCGTCGGCGGCCTGGGCGGCCTCACGCAGCTTGGCCGCAGGGGCCGGGACACTCCCCTCGACGTCGAGGTCCTCGTTGTAGAACGGGATGTCGGCCAGGCCCTCGAACAGCACCACGTCGGCGCCCTCGGGAACGAGCTTGACTGCCGCCTCGGCGAGCTGGCGGTTGTGCGAACCGGCGCGAAGGCTGCCGACGAGCGCGAGGATGCGAACAGACATGCGAAACTCCAAGGGGCTGAAACAGTGCCGTTACGATCCGGGCCGAGGTCCGTTTAACGTTGTAGCACCCGAAGCGGACCGAGGTCCAGTTTTCTCCCCGATGCTTTACGCTGGCGTCATGTCCGCCTTTCCGCCCCCGTTCGCCGAACCGCAGTGGTCGGCCGCCGCACCCGAGTTGCTCCAGCTCGGCGGCGTGGAGGACGAGCCGTCCCTGCGTGCCGACGCCGCCCGCAACCGTGCCAGACTGCTGGAGGCCGCCGCACGACTGGTTGCGGAGCACGGGGCGGCCGGAGTGACGATGGAGGCGGTGGCGACCGCGGCGAACGTCGGCAAGGGCACCGTCTTCCGCCGGTTCGGTGACCGTACGGGCCTGCTGACGGCGCTGCTCGACCACTCCGAGAAGAAGTTCCAGGCCGCCTTCCTCAGCGGCCCGGCCCCGCTCGGGCCGGGAGCGCCGCCCGTGGACCGGCTGCGGGCCTTCGGGCGGGCCATGCTGCGTCGCTCGGTCGACGAACTGGACCTCCAACTGGCGGCCGAACCGAGCCCGAACCGCCGTTTCTCCGTGCCGCCCCGCGTGGTGGCGCGCGGTCATGTCACCTTGCTGCTGCGGCAGGCGGTGCCGGGCGCGGACAGCGAACTTCTCTCCCACACGCTCATGGGGTACCTGAGTCCTGTCCTGATCCACCACCTGACCCGGCAGTGCGGGATGCCGCTGGAACGGCTGGAGACCGGATGGGACGATCTGGTCGACCGGGTGACGGGTAGACCGGCTGTCGGGCTGTCGGGCTGACGGGTCGACAGTCCGTCAACGTGCTGAGGGGTTGAAGGGCTGACGGTGCGCGGGCGAGCGTGAGGTGCCTGGACCGGTACATGCCCCCGTAACCGATTCGGTCGCGAAGTTCCCCCACTCGAAAGCCCGCGAACAGGTTCTGCAAAGATGCGGTACGTCATGGTGCAGATACCGAAAACACCCACGCCCCCGTCGCCCTTACAGCGTTCCGTGCCCACGAGCGCCGATGTGGCCCGCCTGGCCGGCGTCTCGCGCGCGACCGTCTCCTATGTCCTCAACAACACCAGTGCCGTCCGGATCAGCGAGCCCACCCGCCGTCGCGTCCATGAGGCCGCGAAGGAACTCGGGTACGTGCCGCACGCCGCGGCCCGCAGCCTGCGCGCCGGACACAGCCGGATCGTGCTGATGCCCGCGCCGGACTTCCCGGTGGGCCCGCTCTACGCCCGGTTCCTCGCTGAGCTCCAGTGGGAGCTGGGGCGCCTCGACTACACGGTCGTGCAGTACGGCGCGGTCGGACTCCAGGGCGACGACGCCGCCCGCGCCTGGGCCGAACTGCGGCCGGTCGCCGTGCTGTTGCCCGGCTCCGACCTCGGCCCGAAGGGCGTGACGGTGCTCAAGCGCTCCGGTGCCCGGGCCGTGGTCACGTTGGGGCCCGACTCCGTCGAGGGGGCCCACGCCCTGCTCATGGACCACGAGGCCGTAGGCCACTGCGCGGGCACCCATCTGTACGCCCGCGGCAGGCGCCGTATCGGTGTCGTCGTACCGCGGGAGGCCGCGCTGGAGTCCTTCTCCGGGCCCCGCCTCCAAGGCGTCCGGGACGCCCTGCGCGGCACGGATGCCACGGTCACCGAACTGCCCCTCGCCTACGATGAGTTGTCCGCCGCCAAGCTCGCCGCCCGCTGGCCCGACCTCGGCCTCGACGCGGTGTTCGCGTACAACGACGAGTACGCGATGCTGCTGATGCGCGCCCTGCTGGACGAGGGGGTCCGGATCCCCGAGGACGCGGCGTTGATCGGCGCCGACGACCTCATGATCGGACGGCTGCTGCGGCCACGGCTGAGCACGGTCCACATCGAGCTTCCGTCGGGCCGCGACCTCGCCGAACTGGTCGACCGTGCGGTACGTGATCCCAGCGCCGCACCCGAGGCGCACAAGGTGCTCGGGGCGTCGACGGTGCAACGCGACTCCAGCTGACGCCGACGGGGTCCACGGCGGGCGTCTCGGGTGCGTCGGGATGCCCCGCACAGGATGGGCACAACTCCGCGACGTGTGATCGGAGCTGTGTCGTGCCCGGGCGCGGCGGGCACTCCGCGTGTGGTGCGACACGACTAAGATGTTGCATGCTCAACCACATGGGAGTGCGGCGCGTGACCACCGTTGCCCCCGTGCGTCCGCCGGTGACCGAACGGAGAGCCGTCATGTCGTTGCTCGACCCCAAGACCTGGCAGTCCCGCACCCTGTCGGGACCCGAACACACCGTCACCGAGCCCGCCACCGGCGACATGCTCGGTACCGTCTCCCTGGCCACCGCCGAGGACGTCGCAGCAGCCGCCGAGACGGCCCGCGGTGCCCAGGCGGAGTGGTCCCGGCTCCCGCACTTCGTCCGGGCCGGGGTGCTGCGCAAGGCCGGCGACCTGTTCACCACGCACGCCGACGAACTGCGCGAGTGGCTGGTGCGTGAATCCGGGTCCATACCCGGCAAGGCCGACTTCGAGCTGCACGTCGCCGCCCAGGAGTGCTACGAGGCCGCCGCGCTCGCCTCCCGCCCGGCCGGACAGGTCCTGCCCAGCGAAGCCGCCCGGCTGTCCTACACCCGCAGGGTCCCGGCCGGCGTGGTGGGCGTGATCGCCCCCTTCAACGCCCCGCTGATCCTGTCCATCCGCTCCGTCGCCCCGGCGCTGGCCCTCGGCAACGCCGTCGTCCTGAAGCCGGACCCGCGCACCGCGGTCTGCGGCGGACTGTCCCTCGCCGCGATCTTCGCCGAGGCAGGCGTGCCCGAGGGCCTGCTGCACGTACTGCCCGGCGGCCCCGACGCCGGCCAGGCCCTGGTCGCCGATCCCCGGATCCCCGTCATCTCGTTCACCGGGTCGACCGCGGCGGGCCGCGCCGTCGGCGAGGCGGCAGGCCGCCACCTCAAGCGCGCCCATCTGGAACTGGGCGGCAACTCCGCCCTGATCGTGCTGGAGGACGCGGACCTGGACGCGGTGATCTCCACGGCAGCCTGGGGTTCCTTCTTCCACCAGGGCCAGATCTGCATGACGACCGGCCGTCACCTGGTGCACGAGTCCCTCTACGGCGACTACGTCGAGCGGCTGGCCGCCCGGGCCGACTCACTGGCCGTCGGTGACCCGCACCGCGAGCAGGTCCACCTCGGTCCGATCATCGACGACGGCCAGCTCGCCAAGGTGAGCGCTCTGGTGGAGGCGAGCACCGCCCACGGCGCCAGGCTGGCCGCGGGTGGCACCCACGACCGCCGGTTCTACCGGCCGACGGTCCTCGCCGACGTCGACGACCGGACCCCCGCGTACGCGGAGGAGGTCTTCGGTCCCGTGGCGCCCGTCAGGTCGTTCCGTACGCCCGACGAGGCGGCCGCGCTGGCGGCGGCGGGCCCCTACGGCCTCTCGCTCGGCATCGTCACCCGGGACGCGGCCCGCGGCCTCGACCTCGCCGAACGCATCCCGACCGGCATCGTCCACATCAACGACCAGACCGTGAACGACGAGGCCGTCGCCCCCTTCGGTGGCATCGCCGCGTCCGGCACCGGTGCCCGCTTCGGCGGCGAGGCCAACCTGGATGCGTTCACGGAGGTGCGCTGGACGACCGTCCGCGGGGATGTGGCGACCTACCCGTTCTAGCCGCCGGCACGCGGCCTTCAGCGGGCACGCGAGCTGTGGGAACGCAAGCTGCGGGAACGCGTATCCGCGGGCACACCGCCCGCGGATACGCGTTCGCCGGCGCACACGCGCCCTCGAGCGGGCACGTGCTCCGGCCCTACTCGCCGTTCTGCTCGGCCTGGGCCTGCTGCTCGGCGACGGACTTGCGGACCTCGTCCATGTCCAGCTTGCGGGCCTGACCGATGACGTCCGTCAGGGCGGCCTCGGGCAGGGCGCCCGGCTGGGCGAACACGGCGACCTGGTCACGGACGATCATCAACGTCGGGATCGACTGGATACCGAAGGCCGCGGCCAGCTCCGGCTGCGCCTCGGTGTCCACCTTGCCGAACACCAGGTCGGGGTTCCCCTCGGCCGCCTTCTCGTAGACCGGCGCGAACTGCTTGCACGGACCACACCATTCCGCCCAGAAGTCGATCAGAACGAACTCGTTGTCCGTGACCGTCTGGTCGAAGTTCTCCTTGGTGAGCTCCACGGTGCTGGTCACTGTTTGGGTCTCCTTCTGTATCGCACTCTCACGGCCTCGTAGGGCCTCGCCGGTGGCGGGCGCCTACCCAGCCGCAGCAACCCCACACAGCCACAGCACCGCGCCGACTCGGGCTATTCCGGCCGCCGGTAGCTGCGCCATGAACGCTGGCGCTCGATTCAACCTCCGGCGAGCCAAAAGTGCTGGGCGTACCGTCGAGATACAACCCATCGCGCGACCCCATGCTCCCCTTCGGGCGGACAGCACTCGCTCCTGTCACACCAGTAGGACCAGTACTAATCCGGTGTCCTGGGCTACCTGCGGCGATACCCGAAAGTGCTTCTGAGCTGGGCAGATCGACTGCGAATGGTTGCGAACGTCGCCCGTCGTTTCTCGTTGCCTGGTGTCCTGAGTGTGTCCTGTGGACACCTCCGACGTGCCTCGCTGTTCAACCCTGCAGCCAGCCTTGAACGCCCTTCATCCCGGACGCCAAATCTGAATGCGGCACGGGTACTTGAGCGCCGGATCAGGGCGTACCGTCGAAACGGACATAGCGCCCATCACCCCCGAAGAAGTGATCACCATGTCCCGCTGCACCATCACCCCTGAGACCGACAACGCCCTGACCGCTATGGCCGTGCTTGCCACGTCCACAGACGACGAGCAGAACGTTCGCGATCTGCGGATGCACCTCACGCGCGACGAGCTGGCCGACGCGCTGGAGACCATCGGCCTGTTCTGCACCATGAAGGCGGACACGCCGCTGGCAGGCATCCTGCGCCGCGCCGTGGCGCCTCAGAGCGGCTCCTGGTAGGCACAGCCCCGCCCAGCGTCACGGGGGATGCGGGCGCATGCTTGGAAGCGAGGGGGGCCGACTGACCCCGCGAAGAGTAGAAGATCGTCATGAAGCACAAGACCGCCAGCATCGCTGTCGTCGCGGCCCTGGCCTTCGGCGGCGGCGCAGCAGCCTTCGGAGGCGGTGGAGACGATCAGGTGTCCCCGACGCCGACACTGACGGGGGTGGAAGGAGTGTCGCCCCCGACGACCTCGCCGCCGCAGACCACGTCACCGCCGCCGCAGACGCCGCGTGAGCTGAAAGCCGGGCAAAAGATCACCGTCACGACCGAGGACGGGCCTGCTCAGATCACTCTGCTGGCTGTCGATAACACCACTGCGATCGGCGACTCGAAGGCGGACGCCGGACAGCAGTACGTGGTTTATTCCATGCAGGTCAAGAACCTCGGCACGACCGGAGAATGGGATACCTCTTGGCTGGAGAGCCCGCGCTGGTCCGGTAGCAACGGGGAAGCGATCAGCCCTGTCTTCGAGGTTGGCCCCGAGGACCCCAAACTGGTCCCTTACGACCCGTTCTCCAGCACGCCCGCCCCGCGTCCCGGCGAGCACATCAAGGCGACCGAGGTACTGGGCGTCCCGAACGTCTCCGGCACGCTGCAGTTCGAGGACAGCAATGGCAACGCCCAGTTCAACATCATCATTAAGTAATTGAGGGTCGTAGATTCGGACTCACGGTTGCCGCCTCTGGCTGAGCCGGTAGATGCCGTACGTGACCCCAAGGATGATGTCCACGGCCGCCCACAAGCCGATGATCAGGCCTACACCAATCGCGGTTCCGGCGTCTCCCGCATCCCGGCACAGCTCAAGCGCATCGCCCGTCAACCCTTCACAGGAAGGGTCGTCGTTAGCTGCGTTTACCCCAGTGATGATCCAGATCAAGAACAGCACTTGCACGCCAAGGAAGATCCACAAAAAGACCCTTCGCCTGGGCTTCTTCGCCTTGGTATCCGGCGTGGGGCGTGGCGGGCCCTCGTCAGGGGGGGGCGCGGCCCCCACTGCGGGTTTGGAGTGTCAGTCATCATCAGCCCCTCCTCGACGAGCGAGGCCAGGCAGCACCTGCATTTTCGTGGACAAATCAACACTACGCTTGGCGGTCTCCCCCAGCCGGAACCTGCTCGACGGCCTCAGCCGCAGCCTGCATCGCCTCGGCCATCTTCACGGCCGCGTCCGCACGCACCATGCCCAGGTGGACGTATGCGTTGCCGCTGTGGGTCACCATCGGGCGCACGCTGCTCCAGACGCGCTCCGGCAGCCCGAGAGCGGCCAGGGCTTCCCGGAGCGCCTCCGCCGCGTCCTCGGCCTGCTTGCGGCCGTCCCGGTAGGTCTGCATATCCATGGGCATCAGTGCACTCCCGAGGCGTGATCGCGGACCTCGGTGGCGTGGCGCGCTGCCTCGGCGATGTTGCCGTGGCCCTCCGCTGCCTTGAGCTGCTTCCAATTCGCTGCGCACACCTCACAGCCCGGAGCAGGCACGCAGTCCAGCAGCCATGCGTTGAAGCCGGTCGGAAGCACTACTGGCGGTTCCTGGGTGGTCTTGTGGCGCGTGGCTGCCATCGTGTCTCCCCGACTCGTGTGACTCCGGTTACGACCGTAGGAAGCGGGAGTTGCGGGGTCCACATAGTTGCACGCGGTTGCACGATGGGCACTGCGCCCTTGACCCCCCTTCCTCAGCAAGGTGACGCTCAGGCTCTGCAACCAGCAGCAACCGGCTCGACGTGGGGAGAGGCAATGCAGCTACGGTTCGTCGGCAAAGATCCGGAGTCTGGAGATCACGGCTGTCCGGCCGTATGGGTGGACGAGAAGACCCAGGATCTCGTCATCCAGGGCGTGAAGGCCGACGCCGAGACGCTTGCGCGGACCGTCCAGGACAGTCCGCTCCCAGACCATGAGGGCGTGATCCGGCTGCCGCAGCGGATGATCCCGCTCGTGAGGGAGGCGCTGAATGTCGCAAAGCCTCAGTAGCTTTGCTGACCTGATCCGGTCTGTGGAGCATTCCGCCGTGCACCTTGAGATGCGCGACGCGTACGCGATCCCGGACGAGGACGGGGGATTCACGGCGTGGCAGCGGGGCCATCGGCTCGATCCCGAAGACCGTGAGTCGTGGTGGCGTCCGTGGCTCGGCCTGGTCCAGGAGGTCACCACCAAGGGTGTCGTCATGCGCCGCGCCCGGATCGTCTCCGAGCCGGTGAGCGAGTACATCCGCTACGAGCACTCCTTCACCTTCACGAATGTCGCTGCGGGCGAGGACATCCGTTGGCTTCCGAGGCGGCAAGCATCGGATCTCGCGCTGCCGGGGAACGACTTCTGGCTGTTCGACGGCCGCGTGGTCCAGTTCAACATCTTTGACGGTAACGGCCGTTGGGTTCACACCGACCAGACGGACGAGCCGGCGGTCGCTGACCTGTGCGCCGCCGCGTTCGACGCCGTCTGGGAGCGGGCCATCCCCCACGAGAATTACGCCATCTGAAAGCCCGGTACGCCAGTTCATGCCCACGTCCCCGCTGTCCACTGCACAGGCTGCCCGCGCGGCCATTGCTTCCCGCCTGGACGAGATCAGAAGGGATGCCGGGCTAACCGGGCTTGAGCTGGCGCAGCGGTGCGGCTGGCACAAGTCGAAGGCGTCCCGCATCGCACGAGCCAAGACCGGTCCGTCCGACGACGACATCAGGGCATGGTGCCGGGCCTGCGGAGCAGAGGATCAGGCAGCGGACCTGATCGCCGCCTCCCGCACCGCCGAGTCGATGTACGTTCAGTGGCGGCAGATCCACCGCGACGGCATGCGGCGGGTCCACGAGAAGACCCTGCCGCTGTACCAGCGGACCCGCCATTTCCGCGTCTACGCCTCGAACCTGGTTCCGGGCATGCTCCAGACAGCCGAGTACGCCACGGGGCTCCTGCGGTCCATCACGGACTTCCAGGGCACCCCTGACGACGTGGCCGATGCCGTGCAGGCGCGGCTGAACCGGTCCAGTGTGGTCTACGAGGGCAACCACCGGTTCGCCCTGCTGCTCGAAGAGGCGGTGCTCTACTACCGGGTGTGTGCCGAGCCCGCGATGGCCGATCAGCTCCGGCACCTGCTGGAGATCATGTCCCGGCCGAACGTGTCGCTCGGAATCATCCCCTTCACAGCCCGCCGCACGGTGTGGCCGCTGGAAGCCTTCTACGCCTTCGATGAGGCCCAGGTGGCCGTCGAGACGCTGACGGCGGAGGTCAACATCACGGCCCCCGGCGAGATCCGCACCTACCTGACGGCGTTCGCCGAACTGTCCGGCATCGCAGTGCACGGCCGCGAGGCGAGAGCTTGCATCACCAGGGCTCTCGCCTCCCTGGCTACAGGGTTCCAGTAACCCCCAGCTCATGACGCACGTCGTGCTGAAACTTGGCCATGGGCTCTTTCATAGCCAACACCCCCCGCCATGCTTCCTCGCGGCTGCCCCGAGTGGTTTCAACCTCGCCTACAGCGAAGAGGGCCGCTCTGAACAAGGTGGCGGCGGACTCGGAAACCGGGCCATCTGTGAGGAGCGAGATCTCAGCGACCAGATGCTCGGATTCCTCGACAAGCGCATGTGCACGCTCCAAGTCCTCCCTAACGATCTCCAGTGACGTTGAAGTAAAGACCTGAGGATCACCGTCGTACGGAGGGACGTCGTCTTCTCCTACGACCAGGAAGCTCGTGTATCCGGCTTCTCGAATCCTCTCGTACTCGTCCGGGGCCGGGAGCGTTGAGCTGGCGCTCCAAAGGATGCGGCTGATCTCCATGGCCTTGTACAGGAGCTCCTTGCACACGCGGAAGCGGTCAGCGTGCCAGCGTCGCGCATCATCGGCAGCTCTTCGTTCTCGCTCCGCCTTCCGCTGTAGGACTTGGGTCAGGACCGCTGCTGCCAGGGTGCCGCTCACGCCCAAAGCCGCGAGTAGAAGCTGAACAGTTGATTGACTCACGAACGGGAGGGTAGCTCGCTTCTTTAGAGGCGTCGGCTGCCAAACTCCCCTACATGGATGCAGGATTGGCCGCAGTGCTGGGAGCGTTGGCAGGGGCTGTCGCGACGACGGGCGCGGCGTTCGCTACTGGATGGTCGACACGTGAACAGGCGAAGATCGCGGCACGTGCTGAGCACCGTCGACAACGGCGGGATGCGCGGCAAGTCGCTTATGAAGAGCTCATAAACGCCATGGTGACATTGGCTCAAGCAGTGGTCTCGGTAGGTCTGGGCGTAACGGCACAGCAGAAGCAAGCAAGCTTGCAGGAGCAAGCAATCTTTCTCCCCGACATGAACGAAATGAAGCTTTTCGAGGAAACCATTAGGAAAACTGCTACGAAAGTAACGCTTGCAGGCCCGGCGTCAATGAGTGAAAGGGTCGAAGGGGTAAGGAAAATCGCGAGGTCCATAATGGTCAATCTGCTAAGAATCAAGATGAGTGTCGAGCATCCTGGAATTCCTGAGCACAAAAATGGCTGGAGGCTAGTTGAAGCCGATCGGATTGTGCTATATCAAATGATAGAGGATTTCTCCAGGGATGCTCAGGCAGCTCTCGACGACGATGGAACCTAAGGGCCCGTAAAGAATCAACACGTTGCTTCCCGGTCTGTCTGTCGTTGGTGTGGTATGCCCATACCGAACGAGGTTCGTGACCAACTTGCCCTGAAACTCGGGGTGTTGTTACCTCATCTGAATGAGCGGCAGCAGCGGCTGGCGCTGGCCGCCGAGGCCCGGCTGCTGGGGCACGGCGGGGTCCGGGCCGTCGCCCACGCCGCAGGGGTGAGCGAGACGACGGTGCGCAAGGGGGTCTTCGAGCTGGAGGGCGGTGAGGACCCATTGCCCGATGGCCGGGTTCGCCGGGCTGGCGGCGGTCGCAAGAGCGCCGAGGAGCTTGACCCGCTGCTCGTTCCGGCGTTACTGGCGCTGGTCGAGCCGGATGAGCGGGGCGATCCGATGTCGCCGCTGCGGTGGACGACCAGGTCGCTGCGGTCTCTGGCCGGGGAGCTGACGAGACAGGGTCATGCCGCCTCGGCGCCGACCGTGGGCAGGCTGCTGCGGGAGAACGGTTTCAGTCTGCAGGCCAATGCCAAGACCCTTGAAGGCGTTCAACACGCCGACCGCGACGCGCAGTTTCAGTACATCAATCGCCAGGTCAAGGACCATCAGGCGGACGGCGAGCCGGTGGTCAGTGTGGACACGAAAAAGAAGGAAGTCGTCGGGGAGTTCAAGAACGCGGGACGTCAATGGCGGCCGGCCGGTGAGCCCGTGCGGGTTGACGTCCATGACTTCCCCGGTGATGCACTGGGCAAGGCCCTGCCATACGGCATCTACGACCTGGCGGCGAACACCGGCTGGGTGAACGTCGGTACGGATCACGACACCGCAGCCTTCGCGGTCGAATCGATCCGCCGCTGGTGGAACGAGCAAGGACGCCTCGACTATCCGCAGGCCAGACGTCTGCTGATCACTGCCGATGTCGGCGGCTCCAACGGCTATCGCACCCGGGCCTTCAAGTCCGAGCTGGCTGCGTTCGCCGCCGGGACCGGCCTGGCCGTCACGGTCTGCCACATGCCGCCGGGCACATCGAAGTGGAACAAGGTGGAGCATCGGCTGTTCTCCGCGATCACCATGAACTGGCGCGGCAGACCGCTGAACAGCCACGAAGTCGTCGTGCAGTCCATCGCCGCGACCACCACCCGCACCGGTCTCACCGTCCACGCGGAACTCGACACCGGCGTCTATCCCATCGGTGTGAAGGTCAGCGATGCCGAGCTGAACGCAGTGCCGGTCACCGGACATGCCTTTCACGGCGAATGGAACTACACCGTGCACCCCCACCCCGCCAGCCCGGCAGGCCCCACCGGACCAACGCTCGGGCCGACGGCGGTCTTCGACCGCGGAGCTCTGTCACACCCCGCGTTGACCGGTATGACCTGCACCGCACTGACCGAGCTGACGGAGACCCTGACCGCCGACTGGCAGACGCTGCAAAAACAGGACCCCGCCGCCCGACGCGACGGCGGCGAGCGACGCCGGGCCCCGGGCGGCGGCCGCAAAGCCAAACTCGACCTGGCCGACCGGGTCCTGGTCACCGTGCTGCACCAAAACCTCGCCCTGCCGCCTACCGTGCTGGCCCACCTCTTCGCCGTCAGCAAGGACACCATCCGCCACACCACCAGCGAGATCCGGCGGCTGATGGACCAGCACGCACACACACCCCGGACCCCAGCAGCACACCTCAACACCGTGGCCGGACTCCTCGTCCACGCCGCCGCACACGGCGTGACCCTCACAACAGAGACCGCAGCAACGTGTTGATTCTTTACGGGCCCTTAGCCTCGCGCTTTCACGAGGTGGGGTGTCCGAGGCTTGATCAAATAAGCGGAGAGTGCTCCTGAACTGCAACGATGGGACTTGTCTAGGGTCCTGTTGGCTGCACGGAAAGAAGCACTCTCCAGGTGAAGAAGCGTATCGGGTCGTACCCGCGTGTCCGCATCGAGGGCGGCGGCCGGACGGTGGTCTCGCAGGCCGGGGGCGTGCTGCTGGTCGAGACCGTCCGCAAGGCCGGCTTGGACACCGCGATATCAGCGGCGCTGACGCCGTGGCGGAAAACTCGGGCGGTGCATGATCCGGGCAAGATCCTGCTGGACGTGGCCCTGGCGGTCGCGCTGGGCGGAGACTGCCTCGCGGATGTCGCCATGCTGCGGGCCGAGCCGGCCGTGTTCGGGCCGGTGGCCTCCGACCCGACGGTCTCCCGCCTCATCGACACCCTCGCCGCCTCCGGAGAGAAAGCCCTGCGGGCCATCCGTGCCGCGCGGACCGAAGTCCGCCAGCATGTCTGGCGGTTGGCCGGCCGGGAAGCGCCTGATGCGGGCGGGACAGTGACCGTGGACCTCGACGGGGTGCTGGTGATCGCGCACTCGGACAAGGAGGACGCCGCACCCACATGGAAGCGAACCTACGGCCACCACCCGCTGATGGGGTTCGTCGACCACGGACCGGGCGGCACGGGTGAACCGGTCGCGGCCCTGCTCAGACCAGGCAACGCGGGATCGAACACGGCCACCGACCACATCACCGCCGCCCAACTGGCCTTGGCCCAGCTGCCGAAGAAGTACCGGCGCGGACGCCGGACCCTGATCCGCACCGACTCCGCGGGCGGCACCCACGACTTCGTCGCCTGGCTCGCTCAGCGAGGCCGGTGGCTGTCCTACTCGGTCGGCATGGTGATCACCGACGCGATCCACCAGCAGGTGCTGAAGGTTCCGGCATCGGCCTGGACGGCGGCCGTCGAGGCCGATGGCGAGATCCGCGACGGCGCCTGGGTCGCTGAACTCACCGGCGACGTTCTGGACGGCTGGCCCAAGGGCATGCGGCTGATCGTCAGGAAGGAACGACCGCACCCCGGGGCCCAGTTGCGGCTCACGGATGCGGACGGCATGCGGCTGACCTGTTTCGCCACCAACACCTCGGGCCGGCCGATCACCGAGCTCGAACTCCGTCACCGGCTGCGGGCCCGGGCCGAGGACCGCATCCGCGCCGCCCGGGCCACCGGCCTGCGCAACCTGCCCCTGCACCGCACTGCCCAGAACCGGATCTGGCTGGAGATCGTGCAGATCGCTCTCGACCTGCTGGCCTGGATGCCGATGCTCGCCCTGACCGGCAAGGCCAGGCTCTGGGAACCCCGCCGCCTACGGCTCCGCCTGTTCACCGCGGCCGGACAGCTCGTCACCACCGGCCGCCGCCGGATCCTCCGCCTGGCCCGGCACTGGCCCTGGACCGGTCACATCACCGCAGCCCTCGACCGGCTCGCGCGCCTGCCGAACCCCGGATGACCAGGGGCTTTCCCGTCCCTGCGACAGCACCTCAACAGCCGGGCAAGTGGAACCCGGCGCCACCCCGAGGCGACACTCGGGTCTTCGTTCCGCCCAGCCTCAGCCCACGGCACGAAAACGGTCCACCGACTCCGTCGGCGGACCGTCACGAAACTTCGAGGCTAGAGGGCGTTTTCGTCCAATGTTTAGTCCCTTCATGTCCTAGTAGGACTCCGTTAGGTCTTTTCGTCGGTGGTGTTCAGCGGCATGGTGGGTGTGTGGACGCACATGAAGTGAACCGTGTTCGGGCGAAGTTGGCGTTGTTCGTTGCTGATGTGTTCGCGTCGGTGCCGCGCAAGGACCAGCGGGCGAAGAGCGACTGCTATCTGCGGGGGCTGATGCTGGACGGTCGCCGCAAGTCGATCCAGCCGATGGCGGAGCGGCTGCCGGACGGCAACGAGCAGAATCTGCAGCAGTTCGTGAACCAGTCGACGTGGGATCCGGTGCCGGTGCGGCGGCGGATCGCGGAGCGGATGGTGCCGCTGATCGGCCCGGATGCCTGGGCCGTGGACGATGTGTCGTTTCCCAAAGACGGGAAGATGTCGGTGGCGGTCGCGCCCCAGTACTGCGGAGCCTTGGGCAAGCAGGCCAACTGTCAGGTCGCGGTGAGCGTGCACGCGGTCTCCGACACCGCCTCCTGCCCGCTGCAGTGGCGCCTGTTCGTGCCCCAGGAGTGGGCGGACGATTGGGTCCGCCGACGCAAGACGGGGGTCCCTGAGGAGATCGGGCACCGGGAGAAGTGGCGCCTGGCCCTGGATGTCCTGGACGAGCTGGCCGGTTGGGGTCTCATCCCGCCGGTGGTGGTGGCCGACGCCGGCTACGGGCAGAACGCCGGCTTCCGCGACGGGCTGGACCGTCGGAGCATCGGCTACGTGGCGGCGATCCGCTCGGACGTGACCGTCCACCCGCACGATGCCGTGCCCAGTGCCCCGCCCTGGTCCGGCAACGGCCGCAAGCCCCAGCCCCGCTACCGCGACAAACCGTCCCCGGTGGCCGCGCTCGTTGCGGACCAGGGGCGGCAGGCTTTCACCGAGGTGACCTGGCGGGAAGGCTCCCGCGGACCGATGCGTTCGGATTTCCTGTCCCTGCGGGTGCGGCCGGCCGGGGTCAAGTCCCGACGCCTCGCCCAGGCCGTCGCCACAGACGAAAACTGCTGGGACGGTGTCCTGCCCGAGGTCACACTGCTGGTCGAATGGCCCGAAGGCGCCGAGGCGCCCACCGGCTACTGGCTGTCCAACCTGCCCGACACGCTCTCCCTCGCCGAACTGGTCCGGCTGGCGAAGATCCGCTGGCGCATCGAGCACGACTACCGGGAACTCAAGCACGGCCTCGGCCTGGACCACTTCGAGGGACGTTCCTGGGCGGGGTGGCATCACCACGTCACCCTGGTCACCGCCGCCCACGCGTTCCTCACCGAACAGCGCCTGGCCCCAAAAGCCGATACAGCGGGCTCACCCTCTACCAGATCCTCGACACCATCCAGGACCTGCTGAACCGCTGGACCGGCACCTGCACCACCTGCCACCGCCCCCTGTCCAGAACATCCACCACCAGCCCGAACCCAAGAGCCAGAGCAACCTAACGGAGTCCTACTAGTTCGGGTTGTTCTAGGTTCCGCGCCAGCTCGGGGTGGATTCTGCGGTGAGGCGGCGGGTCATGAGGTTGATCATTGCGAGTTGGACCATGGCTTCGGAGCGGTGGGGGTGGGCTTCGTAGTCGCGGGCCAGGCGGCGGTGGTTCATGAGCCAGCCCAGTGTGCGCTCGACGGTCCAGCGGCGGGGCAGGACCGTGAATCCTCTGACGGTGGGGTCGCGGCGGACGATGTGCATGTCGATGCCCAGGGTTGCGGCGTGCTCGACGAGGTGTTGGCGGTAGCCGCCGTCGACCCAGGTCTTGCGGACGGTGGGGTGCTCGGCGGCGACCTTCTCGATGAGGGCCCGGCCTGCGACGGAGTCCTGCACGCTCGCGGCCGTGACCAGCACCGCCAGCAGCAGGCCGACGGTGTCGATGACGATGCTCCGCTTGCGGCCCACTATCTTCTTGCCGGCGTCGATGCCCTGGCCGGCGGCGGGGACGTTGGCGGAGGTCTTGATGCTCTGCGAGTCGATGACGCATGCGCTGGGCTCGGCGTCCCGGCCTTCCTGCCTGCGGACTTGGCGGCGCAGGAGACTGTTGAGCTGGTCGAAGACGCCTTCCTCCTGCCAGCGGGCGAAGTAGGCGTAGACGGTGTTCCAGTGCGGGTAGTCGTGCGGGAGGTAGCGCCAGGGGATCCCGGTGCGGTTCACATAGAGGATCGCGTCCAGGAGACTGCGCAGGTCATGGTTTTGCGGGCGGCCGATGTCCAGTCCACGGCCGCGGCGTTCGGCCCGCCAGGCGGTCAGGATCGGTTCGACCAACTCCCAGCGGGCATCGGATAAATCGCTGGGATAGTGACGACGCTCAGCCATGTCTCCTGGAGTACCGGGTGCCGCCGGCCCGGCCCAGGCGCATGCATCAGGCGCGCGAAGCGAACGGAGTGCAACGGCGCGTCCTGGGATGAAACAGGAGGAGTGCGTTCAAGACCACCGCACCGTCGCCCCTCCAGCTTCACAGACCCCTCCAGCGGCATCAGTACCATCGAAGCCAGGCCATATAACGCATCAAAAGCTAGCTAAAGAGGCGTAAACACCCTCTTAGAGGCTGTCTCACGTGGCAAGTTCCGCGAGCTTCTTCAGTAGCTCGGGGCGGTGGCCATGGCCGAGCTTCAGCACTGCCGGTCGGTGCGGTCCACGTACGGGATCTTGAGGCCACGAGTAGCCCATGGCAGGCTCATGCCGCATGATCGATGAATTCGCGAAGGGCACCCTGCACGGGCGACTGCGGCGGGACCGCAAGGCGCTGCTCTGGAAGCTCGACGGCCTGTCCGAATACGATGCTCGCCGACCTTTGACAGTGACCGGGACCAACCTCCTCGGCCTGGTCAAACACGTGGCCAGCGTCGAGGCCAGGTACTTGGGCGAGGTCTTCGACCGGCCGTCCCCAGAACCGCTGCCCCGGTGGCAGGACCACGACGGCAGCGATCTGTGGGCGGCTGAGGACGAGGCGCGCGATCAGATCATCGAGTCCTACCGGCGCACGTGGGAACACTCAGACGCGACGATCGACGAGCTTGCCCTCGATGCCCCGGGCCACGTGCCGTGGTGGCCGGAGCCTTATGCCAACGCGAACCTGTTCGCCATCCTGGTCCACGTCCTCGGCGAGACCAACCGGCATGCCGGGCACGCCGACATCCTGCGCGAAGGCGTGGACGGCCGAACCGGGATGCGCCCCGAACACGAGATGCAGATCGATGAGGACGCCCGCACCGCCTACTGCGCGAAGATCGAGCAGGCCGCCAGATCGGCCGCATCAGTCGAGGCATAGAAGGCTGTCCCCCGTGACGTGATGCTTGATGTTCGAGCGGCATGATGCCGGCCGTGAGTGCTGATCTGTCGAAGCGTCTGGTTCCTGATGAGCTCTGGAGGCTGGTCGCCCCGTTGCTGCCGCCGTTCGCGGCTCGACCGCAAGGTGGCGGGACCGCTCCGCGCGACCAGCGGGCCGTGTTCACCGCAGTGGTGTACGTGCTGACCAGCGGCTGTGCCTGGCGGCATCTGCCGCCGACGTTCGGCACGTCCACCGCCACCGCGCATCGCCGCTTCACGGTATGGACCGAGGTCGGCCTGTGGCGTCGGCTGCATCGGGCGGTGCTGGACGAACTCGGGGCCCGGAGCGAAGTGGACTGGACCTCGGCGATCGTCGACGCGGCCTCCGTTCGCGCCAAAAGGGGGGATCGCTGACAGGGCCGAACCCGGTCGATCGCGGCAAGAAGGGCAGCAAGCTGCACGTGCTGTCCGATGCTCAGGGCATCCCGCTCGCCGTCGCGGTGTCAGGTGCGAACATGCACGACAGTCTCGCCCTCAAGCCGCTCATCCTCGGCATCCCCGCCGTCCGGTCCCGCCGGGGACCACGGCGGCGCCGGCCCGTCAAACTCCGCGCAGACAAGGCGTACTTCTCCGCCGAACACCTCATCTGGCTGCGCGAGCGTGGGCTCGTCGCGCGCATCGCGCGGCCAGGCATCGAGTCCGGCGAACGCCTCGGTCGGCACCGCTGGAAGATCGAGCGGTCGATCGCTTGGCTCTTCGGCTACCGCCGCCTGACCATCCGATACGAACGAAAGGGCTCGCACTTCCTCGCCTTCCTCGGCCTGGCCGCTGCCCTGACCTGCTACAAGAAGCTCGCGAAACTTGCCACGTGAGACGCCCTCTTAGCTGCTTGCCCGGTAGCGACTCTCCGCCAAACCACCCGGTCCGTCACTTCGGCCGAGGCGGAGTCACGGGTGCGGCGGATACGCACCTCACCGAGCAGCTCCGGGCTCAACAGCAGCCTAGCGATGGCACGTTGGCGATGGATGGGGGTGCGCGCCCAGCGTCGGGCCACCGTGGCGGCCGGCCCCTGCTCGAACAGCTCCGCCAACGGGTTCGGGCGGGTCAGTGCGCGCTCGCGGTCCTCAAGCTGCCGGATCTCACCCGTCAGCTTGTCCTCGCGTTTGGCCAGCCGCGCCTCGTGGGCCAGCGACTCCGCCTCGGTGTTGCGGGTGGCGTCCAGGTCGGCGCGCTTGACGTCCAACTGGGCGCGCACGGTGCGGAGTTCGCCGACGTCGTGGCCGTCGCCGAGCGACGCGTAGACCTCCGGGCGAGCCAGGTAGGCGAGGATGATCCCGGTCAGGTAGTCGTCGAGACCGTCCTTGTCGTTGACGCGGAGGCACCCCTTGTCGCGGCAGGTATATGCCTGTCCGCCGCCGGGCGTGAGGTGCCGGGTAACCGTCATCGGTCCGAGACATGCAGCGCACCGCACGGTCAGGGTGAACACGTGCTGTGCGCCGCCGCCCGGATTGGTGCGGCGGCCGTTGGCACCGAGCAGGGTCTGCACCTCATGGAACAGGTCCACGAATTCCTCGGGTGAGACGGGCGAGTCGTCGAAATCGGCGATGACCGGCCATGCGGCGTCGGTCTCGCCGAGGATGACGTTTTTGCGCTTGCCGGTCTTTTCGTTGGTGACGCTCTTCATGCGCACCCGCTTGCCGACATAGGAGATGCGCCGCGCCGTCTGCGACAGAACAGACACTCTGAACTCCGCGCCCTTGCGGGTTTTGATGCCGCGTTTCTTCCAGTCGCGCTCGATCTCGCCCAGTGAGTCGCCTGCCGCGAGACGGGTGAACAATTCGATGACGTTCAGCGCCTCGGACTTCTCGGGGAGCTGTTTGTCGGGCCGGGTGACGAGACGGCCCTTGGAATTGCGCACCTGCTCATAGGTGCGGGTGTAGCCGTACGGAATGAGGCCGTGCGGCTTGCCCTTCCTGGCGTTGCTTTTCAGGGTGCGAATCACGCGCTCGGAGGTTTCCTCGCTGTACGCCTCGGCTTTCAGCGACTCCTCTTGCAGGGCGTGCCGGTCGCGCCACTGCTCCAGATCGAAGACGCGCCGGTGCGTGGTGACCAGGATCTTGACGCTCTGTGCCCGGCAGGCGTTGATCAGGTTGAGCCATTCTTCGGGCTGGCGGGATCCTCGCGACGCCTCCCACATGACGAGCAGGTCGGCACCGAACGTGCCGCCGGTCAGGTCGGCCATGAGGCGGCCGAAGTCGCCCCGCTTGCTGCGTCCCTTGCTGGAGGCGCTTCCCACGTCGCTGTAGTAGTCGCCCAGCGTGACGTCCAGCTCTGCGGCGATGTCGACGTTGTCATCGTGCTGATCGTCGTTGGAGCGTTCTTCGCCGGAGCGGTCGAAGCTGACGCGGAGGTACTCGCGTCCGGTGAGCGGTGGAGTGGCCATGCCCCAAGCATGCACCCAAAGGGCAAGCAGCAACACGGTGCTGCTCATGGCGTGATCCCTCTTCCTGATGTCGGGGCGAAGCCGTCGGCACAACGCGGCAGCCCTGGTCGGTATTCCGCGCACGTACCCATGTGGCCTGCGCGCACACCACCCACCAGACTGGCCCCATGACGGAAACGGAATCCATCGCCTACGACGTAGTAGTGCTCGGTGCCGGACCCGTGGGGGAGAACGTCGCCGACCGCACCCGTGCGGCCGGCCTCTCCACCGCGGTCGTGGAGAGCGAACTGATCGGCGGCGAGTGCTCGTACTGGGCGTGCATGCCCAGCAAGGCCCTGCTGCGCCCGGTCATCGCCCGCGCCGACGCCCGCCGCGTCCCCGGTCTGCGCCAGTCGGTGCAGGGCCCCCTCGACGCGTCGGCGGTCCTCGCCCACCGTGACTACTACACCTCCCACTGGAAGGACGAAGGCCAGGTCCAGTGGCTGGAGAGCATCGGCGCCGACATCTACCGCGGCCACGGCCGCCTCGCCGGACCGCGCACGATCACCGTCACCGGCCCCGACGGCGAGCGGCACGTGCTCACCGCCCGGCACGCCGTGGCCGTCTGCACCGGCACTCGCGCCGTCCTGCCCGAGCTGCCCGGAATCGCGGATGTCAGGCCGTGGACCAGTCGCGAGGCCACCAGCGCCAAGGCGGTGCCCGGCCGGCTGGTCGTCGTGGGCGGCGGAGTGGTCGCCACCGAGATGGCCACCGTCTGGCAGGCACTCGGCTCGCAGGTCACCCTGCTCGTCCGCGGCAAGGGTCTGCTGAACCGCATGGAGCCCTTCGCCGGTGAGCTGGTCGCCGAAGGCCTCGCCGAGGCGGGCGCCGACATCCGCACCGGAACGTCCGTCGAGTCGGTCACCCGGGAGAACGGCACTGTCGTGGTCGTCACCGCCACCGGTGACCGCATCGAGGCCGACGAGATCCTCTTCGCCACCGGACGCGCGCCGCACACCGATGACATCGGCCTCGACAGCATCGGCCTCGAACCCGGCTCCTGGCTGGACGTCGACGACAGCCTGCGCGTCACCGGCAGCGAGTGGCTCTACGCCGTCGGCGACGTCAACCACCGCGCTCTGCTCACCCACCAGGGCAAGTACCAGGCCCGCATCGCGGGTGCCGCCATCGCGGCCCGCGCGTCGGGCGTCCCCATCCTGGAATCCGACCCCTGGGGTGCCCACACGGCCACCGCCGACCATGCCGCCGTCCCCCAGGTCGTCTTCACCGACCCCGAGGCGGCCGCCGTGGGCCTCTCCCTCGCCGAGGCGGAACAGGCGGGCCACCGCGTCCGCGCCGTCGACTACGACCTCGCCTCGGTCTCCGGCGCCGGCCTCTACGCCGACGGCTACCGGGGCCGCGCCCGCATGATCGTCGACCTGGAACGCGAGGTCCTCCTCGGCGTCACCTTCGTCGGCCCCGGCGTCGGCGAACTCATCCACTCCGCGACGATCGCCGTCGCCGGCCAGGTCCCGATCGGCCGGCTGTGGCACGCGGTTCCGTCGTATCCGACGATCAGCGAGGTCTGGTTGCGGTTGTTGGAGGCGTACCGGGACAACTGACGCCGCTCAGCCCACTCCGAGGCGGTCCTGCCAGGCGCGGGACAGCCTCGGACGGAGGAGGCGGGGCGGACCCCTGGCCGCTCTCGCCCGGGCCGGTTGCTCCGCCTGCCGCCCCCGCCCGGGACCGGTTGCCCAGCCGCCTGTGGCCGTCGGTGGCCCGAATCAGCGCGGTAGCCCGAAACCCAGTGCGCTCGCCGCTTCCTCCGGTGTCGGCTGCGTCCACCGCTCCGCCATCGCCTGGTTCGAGGACAGGGAACGCAACTCCGCGCGGTCGAGGTACAGGGTGCCGTGGAGGTGGTCGGTCTCGTGCTGGACGATCCGCGCGGGCCAGCCGGTGAATAGTTCGTCCACCGCGCTGCCCCGCTCGTCCTCGCCGGTCAGCCGCACCTCGGCATGCCGTGCCACCACCGCCTGCCAGCCGGGCACGCTCAGGCAGCCCTCGAAGAACGCGGCACGGGCGGGGCCGACGGGCTCGTACGACGGGTTGACCAGGACCCGGAACGGCTGCGGGACGCGGCCGCGCGCCAGCCGTACCTCCTCCGGCACGGGCGCGGGATCCTCGATCACCGCGATCCGCAGCGGTACCCCGACCTGCGGCGCGGCCAGGCCCACGCCGGGTGCCGCGTGCATGGTCACCCGCAGGGCCTCGACGAAACGGGACAGGAGTGCGGGGCCGAGTTGGCCGTCGAAGCGTTCCGCGCCCCGGCGCAGCACCGGATGGCCGGCCGCGACGATGGGCAACGGGCCGTCCGTGGCCAGGAGTTCCTCGACCAGCTCGGCAACGGGGGCGCGATCACGGGGAGATGCCATCGCGACAGCATGCCACGGCACCCGGGACCACCTGCCACTCCTGTGTGACGCACGCCACTAGCGCGCCCCGGAACTCGGCGCTCCTTCCTCCCGACTACTGGACCGCTACCGAGAAACGTCCCCTGCCCCGGGAGAAGCCCGCCGATGTCCACCGCTCCCTCGACCTCCCCCACTTCCGGCTCCGCTCCAGCGGGGGGACCCCCATCGGACGAGGCCCCGCAACGCCCCGCCGCCCCGGCGCCGTCCCCCGGCAGATGGGCCACCCTGCGCCCACTGGTGCTGCGCCTGCACTTCTACGCCGGAGTGCTCGTCGCACCGTTCCTGCTCGTAGCCGCCGTCACCGGCTTCCTGTACGCCGGTTCGTTCCAGGCCGAGAAGTTCGTGTACGCCGACGAGATGACCGTCTCCGCCGTCGGTGACGCCAAGTTGCCGATATCCGAGCAGGTGGCCGCCGCCCGCGAAGCGCACCCCGAGGGCACGGTGGCCGCCGTGCGCCCCTCGCCGGAGGCCGACGCGACGACCAGGGTGCTGCTGTCCGGCGTCAAGGGCGTCGACGCCGACCACACGCTCGCCGTGTTCGTCGACCCGTACACCGCGAAGGTGCGGGGTGCGCTGGAGCAGTACGGCTCGACCGGCGCGCTGCCGCTGCGCACCTGGATCGACGAACTCCACCGCGATCTGCATCTGGGCGAGACGGGGCGCCTCTACAGCGAGTTCGCGGCGAGCTGGCTCGGGGTGATCGCGCTCGGTGGCCTGGTGCTGTGGTTCTCCCGCCGCCGTGCCCTGCGCAAGCTGCGCGGCACCAGCGGGCGGCGCCGCACCCTCGGCCGGCACGGCGTCGTCGGCGCCTGGGCGGCGGCGGGGTTCCTGTTCCTCTCGGCGACCGGGCTGACCTGGTCGACGTACGCCGGAGCGAACATCGACGAACTGCGCACCTCCCTGGGCCAGGCCACCCCGTCCGTCACGGCCACCGCGGGTGGCGACCACGCGGGTCACGGCGCCTCCGCATCGGCCGGGGACGCACAGCACGGCGTCGGCCTCGACAAGGTCCTGGCCGCCGCCCGCTCCGAAGGGCTCGGCGACCCCGTCGAGATGGTCCCGCCCGCCGACGCGTCCTCCGCGTACGTGGTGCGGCAGATCCAGCGCAGCTGGCCCGAGAAGCAGGACGCCGTCGCGGTCGACCCGAACACCGGTGAGGTCACCGACGTCCTGCGGTTCGCGGACTACCCGCTGCTGGCCAAGCTGACCCGCTGGGGCATCGACCTGCACACCGGCTCCCTCTTCGGGCTGGTCAACCAGATCGCCCTGATGTTCCTCGCGCTCTCCCTGATCCTGCTGATCGTGTGGGGCTACCGCATGTGGTGGCAGCGCGGCCGTGGCTCCGCCTTCGGTCGGCCGATCCCGCGAGGCGCCTGGCAGCAGGTCCCGCCTCAGATCCTGCTGCCGTGCGTGGCGGTCGTCGCCGTGGTCGGCTACTTCGTGCCGCTGCTGGGCATCCCACTGGCCGCCTTCATCGCCGTGGACGTCGTCCTCGGCGAGGTCGACCACCGGCGGGGGCGGGCACGGACGAGCCGTGCGGACGCTTGATGGTGGGCTGGGTGGGGGCGTAGTGGTGGGAGGCGGTGCGTCGTAAGGCGCGCCTCGGGCCCGGCTCCACGATGGAGCCGGGCCCGAGATCCGGTCGGATCGCGACGGCGGGATCAGAGTTGTTCGAAGTCGCCCGCGAGGGCCGAGGCGAGACGCAGGTGCGACTCCGCCTCGTCCGCCCGGTCCTGCCGCTGCAAGGTGCGACCGAGCATCAGCCGGGCGTAGTGCTCCACCGGGTCACGCTCGACGATGACCCGCAACTCGCTCTCCGCGCGC
The DNA here is from genome assembly GCF_045041235.1 of Streptomyces sp. NBC_00076. Lineage (NCBI taxonomy): Bacteria > Bacillati > Actinomycetota > Actinomycetes > Kitasatosporales > Streptomycetaceae > Streptomyces > Streptomyces sp. NBC_00076. The sequence continues at coordinate 1,320,946 of NZ_CP108242.1, read as the reverse complement.
TGCAGTTGGGCCGAGTGGTAGTAGGCGCGGGCCAGCAGCAACCGCGGTCCGGTCTGCTCCGGCACCTCCTCGACCAGCCCGCCCAGAACGCGCGCGGCGGCCGCGTAGTCCTTCGCGTCGAAGAACATCCGGGCGCGCTCCCAGCGCTCCGCCGGTGTTCCGTGGTCGTAGTACGTCATGTCCACTGCTGACCTCCTTCGCGGCCTACAACTCCACGAGATGGTCAAACATTCCACTACCTGGGGAGGTGGGTGTGGTCGCGGCGGTCATGGCTCTCCTCGACATGCGAACGCCCCCACCCGCGGAGCTGCGGGCAGGGGCGTTCGTCTCGTCGAGCTATCGCACGCGGCCGCGCGGCTTGAGCGGGGTCGGCGGTAGTTCGGGCGCGGTGAGCGGGATGCCGTCGTACCCGCGCACCTCGCCGAACCGGCTGCCCGTCGTCCAGTCGGCGCGAGCCTGCTCGATCTCGGCCTGCGTCCGCCCGACGAAGTTCCACCACATGATCAGTTCCTCGTCGAACGGCTCGCCGCCGAGCAACATGAGTCCGGCGTCGGACTCGGCCCGCAACGGCAGTTCGCTGCGCCCGCAGCCGAGGTACAGCATCGAGCCGGGCAGCACGGGCACGCCGTCCACGTGTACCTCGCCGGACATCGAGAGCACCCCGTACTCGAAGTCGGGCACGAGCGGCAGCCGGACGTCGGCGCCACGGGCGAGGGTGAGGTCGGCGCCGACGATCGGCGTGTACGTCGAGCCGGGCGACGTCGAGCCGTCGAGGTCGCCGAGAATCACGGTCGCCGTGAGACCGGGCGCCGTGACCGTCGGCAGCTCGGCGTGATGCTCGAACTTCGGGTCGGTGTGCCGGTGTGCGTCCGGCAACGCGACCCACAGTTGCGCGCCATGCAGGAAGCGGGCATGCGACTTCGGGCTCTCCTCCGAGTGGCTGATCGCCCGGCCCGACGTCATCAGCCCGAGCTCGCGCGGGCGGATGGTCTGCAGGCTGCCGGTCGAGTCGCGGTGCAGCACCTCGCCGTCGTGCAGCCAACTGACTGTTTGCAGGCCCATGTGCGGATGCGGGGGCACCTGCATGCCGGGCTCCTCGGCGATGTCGTCGGGGCCGTAGTGGTCGACGAAGGCCCATGCGGCGATCATGCGTCGGCCGAGGTTCGGCAGCAGCCGGCGCACCTCGGTCGACTCGCCGAGCTGCACTCGGCGGGGACTCAGCAGCTCGCGGACGGGTTCGGCGACGACGAACCCACGGCCGCCGCACAGGCTCGGTACCGGGGCGCGGTCAAGGTTGCTCATGCGGCACAACTTAGCCGGGCCCGGCGGGCTGTGGAGACAGACCGGCTCCCCGGCCCTGCTCTGCGCAGACGAGGGGTCGGGATGCGGACATGCCCACGAGGTGGACCACCGGGGCGACGACCGGAACCAGGCCGATGAGCGCCCTCCAGCCGGACTTGCCGGTGTCGTTCAAGCGGCGGACGGAGACGCGCAGCAGGCTTTTCGAGGTGCTCCGGCCCCGACGTCGCGTTGCTCCGGTCCGGACGGAGAACAGATAGGCCACGCCTATACGGGGCATCGATTTTTGGTCGTGGACCGCTTCCGGCGGCGGCCGGTTCACTGTGGCGCAAGCTGGCGCGTGCCGATCGGGCTCGGTGTCGCGCGATCAGGGAGGCTGCAATGACGCAAACCCCGGGCAACGAGCGAGCCGCACAAGCCGCGCGCATCGCGGCCAAGCCGTGGTACCGGCAGTTGTACGTCCACGTGCTGGTGGCGATCGTGATCGGCATCGTGCTCGGCTGGCGGTGGCCGGATCTGGCCACCGCCATGGAGCCGATCGGCACGACGTTCATCACCGCGATGAAGCTGCTGATCGGGCCGATCGTGTTCCTGACGATCATCGGCGGCATCTCCGGAGTCGCGAACCTGAAGCAGGTCGGGCTCACCGGCATCAAGGCGCTGACCTACTTCCAGGTCGGCACGATCCTCGCCATGGCGACGGGCCTGGTGGCCATGAACATCTTCCGTCTCGGTGACGGCGTGCACGCCGATCCGGCCACCCTGCACACCTCGGGCGAGGCCGGGGACTACATCGCGAAGGGCGAGAGCCAGCGCTGGTGGGAGTTCCTCACCCACATCGTGCCGGACAGTGTCTTCGGCCCGTTCGTCGAGGGCGACATCCTCCAGGTCATCTTCCTGGCGGTGATCTTCGGTATCGCACTGAAGTCGGTCGGCGCGGTGGGCGAGCCGATCATCGCCGGCGTCAACCGTCTCACCGAGGTCGTCTTCAAGGTGCTCTCCTTCGTCATGAAGGTCGCGCCGCTCGGTGCGTTCGGCGCGATGGCCTACGCCATCGGGAAGTTCGGCCTGTCGACGCTGACCAGCCTCGGCTCGCTGATCCTGCTCTTCTACGTCACCTCCGCACTCTTCGTCGTGGTGGTGCTCGGCGGTGTGCTCGCCGCGTACGTACGGCTGAACATCTTCCAGCTGTTCCGCTACTTCAAGGAGGAGTTCTTCCTGATCCTGGGCACCTCCACCGCCGAGCCGGCCCTGCCGGGACTCATGCGCAAGCTGCAGCACATGGGCGTCGAGCGGTCCACGGTCGGCCTGGTCGTGCCGACCGGCTACAGCTTCAACCTCGACGGCGCCGCGATCTACCTGTCCCTCGCCACCCTCTACATCGCGCAGGCCACCGACACACCCTTGTCGATCACCCAGCAACTCGGCCTGCTCGCCGTCATGTTGCTGACCTCCAAGGGTGCCGCGGGCGTCGCAGGCGGCGGTTTCATCGCCCTCACGGCGACCCTGTCCACGGTCGGTACGGTCCCGGCGGCCGGCATCATGCTCGTCTTCGGCATCGACAAGTTCATGTCGGAGTGCCGGGCCATGGTGAACTTCTCCGGCAACGCCGTCGCCACCCTGTTCGTCGCCAAGTGGGAGAACAACCTGGACCTGGCGAGGGCCCGCGCGGTGCTGTCGGGCGACGTCTCGGAGGCGATGCCCGAGACAGGGGCTCCAGAAGGCGCCCCGACCGTTCCGCCGCCGGCCACTGAGGCCGCCCGCACGTCCTCCGCACCCGGACAGGACGCCGGGGTCGCTGCCGCCCCGGTACCGGCCGAGGCGGAGCGCTGAGGCCCTCCGTCCTGGTTGTCCAGCCCCATGTCGATCACGTCACTGGCCCGTCGGGGTTCCGGTGACCATGAGACGCCCCTGACAGCCTCCTGCCGCCGGAAAAGTAGGCTGAGCCCGTCGATCGACGCTACGACCGGGAGACGCCATGGATGCCCGGCAACTGGAGTACTTCCTCGCCATCGTCGAGCACGGCGGATTCAGCAGGGCGGCCGCCGCGCTGCATGTGGCGCAGCCTTCGCTGTCGCAGGCCATGGCCAACCTGGAGGCCGACCTCGGAGTGGCCCTCTTCCACCGGGTGGGTCGGGGCGTCGTCCTGAGCGAGGCCGGTACGGAACTCCTGGAGCCGAGCCGACGCGTCCTACGGGACCTGGCCGCCGTACGCGACACCGCCGCGGCTCTCGCCGGACTCCACGGTGGCACGGTCGAGCTGGCCACCATGCCCTCCCCGGGCATCGAACCCCTGACCACCCTCATCGACCGCTTCGCCGAACTGCACCCCTCCGTCACGGTGAGCACCCAGGCCGCCTTCACCCCCGACGAGGTCGTCACCCTGGTCCGCAGCGGCGCCTGCGAGCTGGGCCTGCTGGGCTCGGCGAGTCCGGTGAACCCGTCCGGGCTGGACGTCCTGTACGTCGAGGACCAGCCGTTCGTGGTGGTCGCGGCGCCCGGCGGGGCCATCGAGGACGGGGTCACGATCCGGCCCGACGACCTCGCCGGGCAGAAGCTCATCGCCTCCCGCACGGGGAGCCTGATGCGCAGCATCGTGGACGATGTCACCGCGGGCGGCACCGGCACCCAGATCGTGACGGTCGTCGACCACCGGACCTCGATCCTGCCCCTGGTCCTCACCGGTGTGGGCGTCGCCGTCCTGCCCTCCTCCTGGACCAGGCTGGCCCGGCGCTGCGGCGCCGCGGTGGCGCCCATCGAGCCCACCGCCCATCTGCACGTGGCGATGGTCAGCCTCCCCGCGCACCTCACCCCTGCGGCCCGCGCGTTCCTCGCCCTCACCGGATCACTGGCGCAGCGCCGGGCACGCGAGGCCGACGGCGAACCGATCGGCTGAGCCTATGAGTGGGATCGAAAGCAGGTCTTGGACGGGTGGGGACGGCGGTGTGTTGACTCGAAAGCGACCGCACCAGAGCAAGCCGGAGGCCCCCATGACCGCACCCCGCACGTTCCGTATCGCCGCCATCCCCGCCGACGGTGTGGGCAAGGAGGTCGTCGCCGCAGGGCGTGCCGTCCTGGACGCGCTGGCCGACGACTCCCGCGGCTCGGACGCCGAATTCGCCTTCGCCTGGGAGGAGTTCCCCTGGGGCTGCGAGTTCTACGAGCGCACCGGCAAGATGATCGACGACGACGGCCTGGACCGCCTGAAGGACTTCGACGCCATCTACTTCGGTGCCGTCGGCTGGCCCACCGTCCCCGACCACATCAGCCTGTGGGGCCTGCGCCTGAAGATCTGCCAGAACTTCGACCAGTGGGCCAACGTCCGTCCCGTCACGTTTCTGCCCGGCACCACCAGCCCCCTGCGCAAGGCCGACGACACCGAACTCGACTGGGTCGTCGTCCGCGAGAACAGCGAGGGGGAGTACGCCGGTCTGGGCGGCCGCAACCTCTCCGCCCGCGGGCAGGGCGGCGAAGTCGCCGTCCAGTCCGCGCTGTTCACGGAGGTCGGCTGCGAGCGCATCATGCGCTTCGCCTTCGACCTGGCCCGCACCCGCACCCGCCGCAAGGTCTCCTCGGTCACCAAGAGCAACGCGCAGCAGTACGGCATGGTCCTGTGGGACGACGTCTTCAAGCGGGTCGCCGCCGACTACCCGGACGTGGAGACGGAGAGTGTCCTCGTCGACGCGATGTCAGCGAAGTTCGTGCTCCGCCCCGAGGACCTGTCGGTCGTCGTGGCCTCCAACCTCAACGCCGACATCCTCTCCGACCTCGGCAGCGCGCTGGCCGGCAGTCTGGGGCTCGCTGCCAGCGCCAACCTCAACCCCGAGCGCCGCTTCCCCAGCATGTTCGAACCGGTCCACGGCTCCGCGCCGGACATCGCGGGCCAGGGCCTGGCCAACCCGATCGGTGCGGTCGGCAGCGCGGCCCTGATGCTGGAACACCTCGGCCTGCCCGACCAGGCCGCCCGCCTGAACAGGGCGATCGAGGCCACGACCGCCGCGGGCATCCTCACCCGTGACGTCGGCGGCACCGCCACCACCGAGAACGTCACCAAGGCACTCATCGAGGCGCTGAACGTCTGACGGCGTGTGAAGTCGGCGAGTTCTCGGCGGCGGGCGCGGGACGTACCGAACCGCGCGCTCACCCCGGGCGGCGGGACTCGGTCCGCAGGACCGCGCGCGCTGTCGTGGCCATGGCTTCGTCGACCATCTCTCCCTCGAAGGCCACCGCTCCCTCGCCCCGGGCCTGTGCCTCCTCCACGGCGGCGACCAGCCGTGCGGCGCGGGCGAGTTCGGCGGGCGAGGGGGAGAACACCTCATTGAGGACGGGGACGTGAGACGGGTGGATCGCCATCATCCCCGTGTAGCCGAGGGAGCGGTTCTGCTCGGCGAAGGCGCGCAGGCCGTCGAGGTCGCCCACGCGGGTCCACAGGCCCGTCACCGGGTGGGGTGCTCCCGCGGCGCGTACGTCGAGCAGGACCCGGGAGCGCAGGGCGTGCGTCTCGGTTCCCTCGGGGCTCCAGCGGTACCCCACGGCGCGCTCGACGTCGCCCCCGGCTCCGGTGATCGCGCCCAGGTGGGCGACGCGAGGGGCTGCGGCCGCGCAGGCGTATGCCTCACGGAGGGCGGAGGCCGTCTCCAGCAGCGGGACCAGCGTGAAGTGCCCCTGGGGCAGGCCGTGTTCACGTTCGCACCAGGAGAGCAACCGGTCGGCGTGGTGTACGTCGAGGGGGCCGCTCACCTTGGGCAGCACGATGCCGCTGAGCCCCGGACGCGCGACGGCCCGCAGTTCCTCGGCGGCTGCCCAGCTGTCGAGCGGGTTGACGCGGACGAAGAGGGCCGGGGAGTCGTCCGCCGCCCGGGTGACGGCCTCGGCCACCTGGTCACGGGCCGATGTCCGGCTGCTGTGCGCCACCGCGTCCTCGAGGTCCAGGATCACGGCGTCGGCGCCCGCCGCGGCGGCCTTGGGCAGCCAGTCCGTTCTGGTGCCGGGCACGAACAGCAGGGAGCGCAGCCGCGGACGGGGCGGCGGGGAGGCGCCGGCCTCAGACGACATCGTGCTTCTCCAGCTCCGCGAGTTCTTCCTCTCCGAGGCCGAGCCAGTCGCGGTAGACGAGGTCGTTGTCCTGCCCCAGGGCCGGCCCGGTCCGCCAGACATGTCCCGGACGCTGCCTGAAGTGGGGAAGCACCGCCTGCATGCGGACGGGGCCGAGGTCCGCGTCGTCGACGGTGACGATGTCCTCGCGCTCGGCGTAGACCGGGTCGTCGGCGATGTCGGCGACGCTGAACACCCGTGAGGCCACCACTTCCGCGTCGGCGAACGCCTCCAGGCACTCGGCGGCGGGGCGCTCCACCACCCAGGCCCGTAGTCCGTCGTCCAGTTCGGCGCGCCCCGCGTGCTGCTGACGCGCCGTCGCGAACCGCTCCTCGTCGAGCCCGAGCAGCCGGGCGATGTTGCGTACGGAGCGCAGGGTCGCCGAGGTCACGGTGATCCACTCGTCGTCACGGGACCGGTAGGTGTTGATCACGGCCGCGGGGGCGACCGCCAGCTGGTTGCCGGAGCGCTCGGGCACCGATCCCAGCTGGTCGTGGACGATGACCTGCCACTCGACGAGCCGGAACAGAGGCTCGAAGAGGGCGAGGTCGATCCACTCGCCGTCGAAGTCGGGATCGTGGTCGCGGCGGTGCAGCGCGGCGAGGACGGCGTACGCGCCCATCAGCCCGGTCACGGAGTCCCCGTGCGAGAAGCCGGTGTGCACGGGAGGGCCGTCGGGGAAACCGGTCAGGTGCACGACCCCGCTGCGTGCCTCGCCGACCTTGCCGAAGCCGGGCGCGTCGGCCTGCGAGGAGGTCGCCCCGAAGCCGGATATCTGGAGCAGGACGACCTTGGGGTTGATGCGGTGCACGGACTCCCAGTCCAGACCCCATGTACGCAGCCGCCCACTGCGCAGAGTGACGATCACGACGTCCGCCCAGGCCACGAGCCGGTGGGCGACGTCGCGGCCGGCCTCGTGGTGCAGATCCAGGGTGACCGACCGTTTGTTGCGCCCCGCGACCTTGAACCACAGGGGGTGTCCGTCCTTGCGCGGCCCCATCGCGCGGGCCGCGTCCCCGGCACCGGGCGGTTCCACGTGCACCACGTCGGCGCCCTGGTCGGCGAGCAGGGAACCCGCCAACGGGCCGGCCACCACATGTGCGAACTCGACCACCTTCAGGCCGCGGAGCTGCCCACGGCCCGGCAGGTCAGGATGCCCGTTCGAAACCACTGTGCTCCCTCGTCGGATCCGTCGGCCCGGCAGGCCTGCCGTCCACTTCAGCGTGCCGAGACCCGAGGATGCCTGTCCAGCAAGAGAGAGCCATCAATCCATGCTGTTTCCGCATGAGTCGAAGGTCAGGAGGCCCAGGAGACCCCGGGCGGAAGGTCGTTCTGCCGGGCGCGGGAGTTCTGCAAGGTCTCCAGGAACCGTTGGGCCGCCACCGGCAGGGCCCGTCGCGGGCGCAGGGCGATGTCCAGGCGCCGGTCGACCACGGGCCCGACGAGCGGACGATGCACGATGGATCCGGTGCCGAGCAGCGGCAGGACGAGGGCGGGCAGCGCTGACACGCCCAGGCCGGCCGCGACCAGCCCGCCCACCGTCGCCACGTTCCCGGCCTCGGCGGCGGGCGCGGCCCGCACGCCGATCTGTGCGAAGGCGGCGTCGGTGAGCCGGCGTACGCTCGACTCCGGCCCCACGGCGAGGAAGGGCTCGCGGGCCAGAGCCTCCCAGGAGACCTCCGGTCCCTCGGCCAGCGGATGGTCCTGCGGCAGGACCGCGACGAAGCGGTCCCGTACGAGCGGCCGGTGCTCCAACTGCCCCGAGGGCTCACCGGTGGTGATGGCGAAGTCGGCGTCCCCCGACAGGACCTTGCCGAGAACCGACTGTTCGAGCCCGTCCATGATCTGCATCGCCACCCGGGGCCACTGTCTGCGGAAGCCGGCGATCGCCGAAGGCAGCAGTACGGCGGCCACGGACGGGAGCGTGGCCACGGCCACCGTCCCCGACTCGCCGAGCAGGAACCGTTCGAGTTCCTTCATGCCCGAGCGGTGGGAGTTCACGATCTGCTCGGCTATCCGCAGTGCCTCCACGCCCGCGACCGTCAACTGGACGTTCCTGGTGTCCCGTTCGAGGAGCAGGGTCCCCAACTGCCGCTCCAGGTCGGCGACGGCACGGCTCAGTGAGGACTGGGAGACATGCAGACGGGCGGCGGCCGCGGTGAAGCTCTTCGCGCGGGCGACGGCCGCGTACGCCGCCAGTTGGCGCAGATTGTTCTCCATGGCGAGTGAGCATAGGCACGCGCACGGGACATTGATGCGCAGACGACATGGATAGATCTCGGTTTGATGCTGGACGCCGACCTCTCGCCGCTTCGACACTCGTCCGCGACGCATGGAGCCGTAGACGAGGAAGTGAGCGACACAGATGCTGGCAGCGCTGGGGTTTTCCACGATCGGCCTGTTCCTGCTGCTCACCATGACGAAGCGGGTCTCCGTGCTGGTGGCGCTGGTGCTGCTGCCGGTCCTGGCCGCACTCGTCGGGGGCTTCTCCGGTGACGTGGGCGAGATGATCCTGACCGGACTGACCACGGTGGCGCCCACCGGGATCATGATCGCCTTCGCGGTCCTCTACTTCACGTTGATGGTCGACGCCGGACTCTTCGACCCGCTGATCCGTGTGATCCTCGGCGCGGCCCGCAACGATCCGGCCCGGATAGCCGTCGGCACCGCCGTGCTCACCCTGTGCGTGTCCCTCGACGGCGACGGTGCCTCGACCTTCCTCATCACCGTCTCGGCGCTGCTGCCCGTCTACAAACGGCTCGGCATGAGCCCGCTGGTCCTGTCCGGCACCGTGTGCCTGGGTGCGGGCGTGATGAACATGATCCCCTGGGGCGGACCGACGGTCCGGGCCATGGCGGCGCTGAAGCTGGAGAGTTCGGAGGTCTTCACGCCGGTACTGCCCGCGATGGGGGCCGGGGTCCTCTGGGTTCTGCTGGCCTCGTACTGGATCGGCCGGCGCGAGCGGCGCCGGCTGGCCGCCGTGGCGGCGACGGGGGCAACGGGGGAGGCGGGGGAGACGGTCGAGCAGACGGCGCCGGTGTCCGTGCCCGTGGCCGGGGACGGGCCCGGCACCCCGCTCGTGCGGCCGACGGAGCGGCGGCCGCCGGTGTGGCTGACCGCCTTCAACGCCCTGCTGACGGTGGTCCTGCTGGTCGGTCTCGTCCTGGAAGTCATGCCGCTGCCGGCACTGTTCGCCCTTGCCTTCGCGCTGGCCCTGCTGGTCAACCACCCGACCTGGGAAGCGCAGCAGGCCCTGTTGGAGAAGCATGCCAAGAGCGTCGTCCTGGTCACCACGATGATCTTCGCGGCGGGGGTGCTGACCGGGGTGCTGACCGGAACCAAGATGATCTCGGAGATGGCCGAGGCGCTGGTGTCCGTCGTCCCCGACTCCCTCGGCGGCCATCTGCCCGCCCTGGTGGCCGTCACCGGGATGCCGCTGAGCCTGGTCTTCACCCCGGACGCCTACTACTTCGGAGTGCTGCCCGTCCTGTCGCACACCGCGTCCGGATTCGGCACCGACCAGGCCGAGATCGCCCGGGCCGCCATCCTCGGTCAGATGACCACCGGCTTCCCGCTCAGCCCGCTCACCGCGTCCACGTTCATCCTCGTCGGCATGAGCGGGGTACAACTCGGCGAGCACCAGCGCTTCATCTTCCGCTGGGCCTTCGGCACCACGCTGGTGATGACCGCCGTGGCACTGCTCACCGGGGCCATCTCGCTCTGAGGACAGAGCAGTTGTGACGTTCTCTCACCTCATGTCCCGCAGGGCCGTCGCCTGTCCCTGGTCGTCCCACTGCACCTCCAGAACGCCCTCGACCGCGTCGCGGTTGAGGGGCCCGAACACGTGCGGGAACAAGGTGCTCGCCGGGACTCCGGGCGGCGGGACGGGCGCCGCGGCCTCCCACTCCAGTCGGGAGGCAAGCCGGTCCGCGGCGAGGACCAGCGTCAGCAGCGGCCTGGGCGCCGTCCGGTAGAAGGCGTTGACGATGGCCAGCGTGGTCTCCGTGTCCGGGGAGCAGTGGACGAAACCGTCCACCGCGAGGGACGCGGGCGCGTACGGGTGATCGGGGTCGGCGTTCCATTCCTCGAGCGGAACCACGTGCTGGATGGTGGCACGGCCAGACATGAGCGGGGTCCCTCCAGGGTGCGGGCGAGGGATCCAAACTAGCTGCGTCCGGGCTCGGCACGGACCAGCCCGCCGGAAAAGGGTTCGACCATCCGGCCCGTCACCGGTCATGATCCGCACTCGTGACGACGTCGAAGCAGTTCCTGGTCCGGGCCGCCGCCCGCAACAACGCCGAGTGGTGTGCGGTGATGAGTCGATCGCACGGGGTGGCGGGCGAGTTCGGGGCGCAGGCCTGGGCCGCGGCCGCCCGCACACCGCCGTACTACCCCGACGCGGTGACGCTGGTGCCGGGCGCCGACCCGGACGCGCTGGCGGCCCGGATCGACACCACCACGCCCGGCGCGTCGGTGAAGGACAGCTTCGCCGACCTCGACCTGACCGAGGCCGGCTACCGGGTCCTGTTCGACGCGCAGTGGATCCACCGTCCCGCGGGCGCGCCCTGCCTCACGTCGGATCTCGGCTGGGACGTGGTCGGGGACCGGGAAGCGCTGCGCGAGTGGGCGCTCGCCTGGGACGACGACGGCGGCGCAGCGGACCTCTTCCGGCCGGAACTCCTCGACGACCCCGACACGTTCGTCCTCGCCGGACATTCCGCCGACGGCCGGGTCCTCACCGGAGCGGTGGCGAGCCGCGGTGAACACGTGGTCGGCATCTCCAACCTCTTCGCCCGCGAGGGCGGCCCCGACCTGGCCTGGCCGGTCGTCCTCGGTGCGGCGCACCGGCTCTTCCCCACCCTGCCGGTGGTCGGTTACGAGCACGGCGACGACCTGACGGCAGCCGTCCGACAGGGCTTCGAGCCGGTAGGGCCGCTGCGGGTCTGGCTGCACGGGTGACCGGGCCGGCCAGACCGACCATCGGCCAGACCGACCACCGACCAGACCGACCACCGACCAGGCCGGTCGGCGACGGCACCCAACAGTGCGCCCCCGCACGGCCGTTGGCGGCCCTCCCGCACGCCGTGGGCTGCACGCCGTGGGCTGGACGCCGCAGTCCGGCGGGTCCTCGAACCGCCCGGCCGAACAGCCGACAGCCCTGGCACGCCACGCACAGCGTCCGGCGCGGACGGCCCCCCCGGCATCCGTCCGCGCCGCCCGCTCCCCGCGTCTCTCGCCCCCGCGTCAGCCAGTCGCGCGCACCGCGTCGAGGATCAGGTCGGCGACCTCCTTCGGCCGGGACACCGCCACGGCGTGCGAGGCGCCCTCCACCTCGACGATCGTGGCCCCGGCCCGCTCGGCGCCGAAGCGCTCCACCTCGGGGTTGATCGCCTGGTCGGCGGCGGCCACCAGCGCCCAGGACGGCTTGGTCCGCCACGCGGCGGCCGCGGCGGTCTCCTCGAACGCCGAGGCGGCGAGCGGGCGTTGAGCCGCGGCCAGCACCTTGGTGACGGTGTCCGGGACATCCGCGGCGAAGATCGCCGGATACGACTCGGCCTTGATGGTGACCTCGACCGCGGACTGGGCGCCCTCGACCGGGTACGTCCACTCCTTCAGGTTCTCGACGAGCGGCGAGAGCGGGAATCTGCCCTGCAACTCGCCGAGGCTCTCGCCCTCTTCGAGCACGTAGGCCGCGACGTAGACCAGACCGACGACGTTCTCCGTGGTGCCGGCCACGGTGATGAGCGCACCGCCGTAGGAGTGGCCGACCAGCACGACCGGACCGTCGATCTGGGCGGCCACGGAGGCGACGTACGCGGCGTCCGAGGCGAGACCGCGCAGCGGGTTGGGCGGCGCCACCACGGGGACGCCGTGGTTCTGGAGTTCCGCGATGACCCCGGACCAGCTGCCGGCGTCCGCGAAGGCGCCGTGCACGAGCAGGACGGTGGGGGTGGTTGACATGAAAAAGCTCTCCTTCTGGCCTTCTGGATGTCTCAGTTGCCGTGCAGCGCGCCGCGCAGGGTGCCGACGGCCAGCGTGATCGCGGCCTCGGCGGCGTGGGTCTCACGCAGGGCGTTGAGCATCACGAAGTCGTGGATGATGCCCTGGAAGCGCACCGCGGTCACCGGGACCCCGGCCGCGCGCAGCTTGTTGGCGTAGGCCTCGCCCTCGTCGCGGAGCACGTCGGCCTCACCGGTGATGACCAGGGCGGGCGGCAGACCGGTCAGCTGCTCGGTGGTGGCGCGCAGCGGCGACGCGGTGATCTGCGCGCGCTCGGCCTCGTCGGTCGTGTACTGGTCCCAGAACCACCGCATGCCGTCGCGGCGCAGGAAGTAGCCGGTGGCGAACTGGTGGTAGGAACCGGTGTCGAGGTTCGCGTCGGTGACCGGGTAGAAAAGGACCTGCTGGACCAGGGGCACGTCACCGCGCTGCTTGGCCATCAGCGTGAGCGCGGCGGCCATGTTGCCGCCGACGGAGTCACCTGCGACCGCCATCCTGGAGGCGTCCAGATCCTTGGTCGCGCCCTGCTCCACGATCCAGCGCGCGACCGTGTAGTTCTGCTCGATGGCGACGGGGTAGCGGGCCTCGGGGGAGAGGTCGTACTCCGGGAAGGCGACGGCGGCGTTCGCGCCCACGGCGAGTTCCCGCACCAGGCGGTCGTGGGTGTGCGCGTTGCCGAACACCCAGCCCGCGCCGTGGATGTAGAGGATGACCGGGAGGACCCCGGTGGCGCCGGCCGGCCTGACCAGTCGAGCCCGCACGGTGCCCGTCGGGCCGCCGGGCACCGTGATCCACTCCTCGTCGACGGCCGGCTTCTCGATGTCGCCGGACTGCACCTCGTCGACGGCCTTGCGGCCCTCGGCGGGCGGCAGGTCGAAGAGATAGGGCGGGTTGGCGGTCGCCGCGGCGAACGCGGCCGCCGCCGGCTCCAGGACCGGCTGAACCGGCTCAGCGACGTCGGACATGTGTTGTCTCCTGCGTTTCGTGCGATGCGCCGGTCTCTCCGGCGGGGCGGCTTCGGGCAGACACGGGGATCCGCGGGGCCGCCGATCGTCACGCTAAACCCGTGAACGCGGGGGTGAACGACTGTCAGCGCACCGGTACTGGCCTCACAGCGCACGAGACGAACGGGAGGACGGAGGTCGGTCAGCGTCCCGGCGCGGGCCCGCTGCTGGCGCGGATCACCAGGTCGACCGGGACCAGGGACTCGGGGCGGGGCGGTTCGGTGGAGCCGTCGATGCGGTTCAGGAGGAGTCGCAGGCAGCGGGTGCCGATCTCCGCGAAGTCCGTGCGGACCGTCGTCAGGGGCGGCAGGAGGTGTGCGGCTTCCGGGATGTCGTCGTAGCCGACGACGCTGACCTCGCCGGGGACGGAACGCCCGGCCTCGTGGAGAGCGTGCAAAAGGCCCAGCGCCATCTGGTCGTTGGACACGAACACCGCCGTCACGTCCGGGCGCGCGGCCAGTCGTCGGCCCAGTTCGTACCCCGAGTCGGCGCTCCAGTCACCCACCAGAGGCTCGGGAATCCGCGCCCCGGCGTCCTCCAGCGTCGACCGCCAGCTGGCCAGACGATGGTCGGCGGAGGTCCAGCCGGTCGGACCCGCGATGTGCTCGACCGTGGCGTGCCCGAGCCGCAGCAGATGCTCGGTGGCCTTGCGTGCCCCCGCCCGCGAGTCGCCCGTGACCAGCGCCGTCTCGGTGTCGAGGCCGTTCTCCAGCACCACCAGCGGAATGTCCAGGTGGGTGTCGGCCAGCGCCCGACCCACCCACAGCTGCGGCGCGATGGCGATCACCCCGTCCGCCCCCTCGGCCGAGAGCCGGTCCACCGCCTCCACGACCGTGTCGTGGTCGGCGGTGTCGAGCGCGATGGAACTGACCAGGTAGTTGGCGTCCTGCGCCGCCGTGTTGATCGCCGTGAGGATCGACGCGGGTCCGTAACGGGCCGCGTCGAAGGAGATCACACCGAGCATCCGGGTCCGGCCGCTCGCCAGCGACCTGGCACTGCGGCTGGGGCGGTAGCCGAGCGTGCGCATGGCCTCCAGGACCGCCTCGCGCGTCTGGGCGCGGACGGACGGATGGTCGTTGAGCACGCGGGAGACGGTCTGTTTGGAGACGCCGGCCAGCCGGGCCACGTCGTCCATCACGGGGCGCGACCCCGCGAAGTTCCGTCTGCTGCGCCACTTCGGAACGGCTCCGTCGGCGGCGCTTCGGGTCATGGTGGCGGTTTCCTCGACGTCGATGCGGCGGTTGTGTCTCGCCCGGCAGACCCACAGCATAGGCCGGGCGTACGACGGACGGTTCCGAGGACTCGGGGCGCCGGGTCCCCGGAACCCCGCCCGGGCGGGAGGCTCAGCCGGCCCGTGGCGCCCAGGTGCGGGAGGTGACCCACTCGGCGCGCGTCACCGCCGCCGTCCGGCCCGTGGCGCCCGCCTCCCGCGGCACGTAGACCGCCGCGTCCGGGTGCGACGGCAGCACCCGCAGCCGCAGGCCCTCCGTCCGCAGGGTCTCGGCGGGGAGCCGGTCCAGGCCGATGTCCCAGACCCGCCCGGAGAAGAACTGGTCCGCGACCAGCATGTCTCCGACGTACGCCCGTCCCACGTCCCCGGTCCAGTGCAGCCGCAGCAGCGTCCCCGGCGGCAGGCCGTCCGGTACGTCGATCCGGTACTCGGCGGCCGCGCTGTCGAAGTACTTCTCCGCGGGCGCGCTCGCCCGGCCCTGCACGCCCGTCGCCGGCTCCGGCACCGGCCCGGCGGGCCGCAACAGCACGAGCTGAGCGTCAGCGCCCCCGGCCCACCGCACTGCAACGTCCCCAGCCCCAGTCCGGGTCGGCTCCACAGCGTTCCCGGCCCCCGTCCCGGCCCCCGCTTCAGCCCGCGCCGAGTACCGCGTGAACACGCCGTCCGCCGACTCGGTCACCGCCGCCCCGTCCACCACGGGTGCCCGCGTCGGCGCGGGCAGCACCGCGAACGAGACCGCGGCGGGCCAGCCGTGCAGCCGTACCTCCTCACGGTCGAAGACGACACCCGCCTCGCTCAGCACCAGCCGCTCGGCACCCCAGGCCCGGCCCCGGTAGGCGGTGCGGGCCGTCGCCGCGTCCAGGACGAGCAGGCCGACCCGCTCGCCGGCCACGGTCTCCACCTCGACCAGGGCGTCGGTGCCCGGCCTCAGTCCGGTCACCAGCAGCCGGTCGGCGACCGGGACGGTCTCCCCGGAAGGTGTGCTGACCGATGTCACCGTGGCCGCGTCCAGGGCGAGTTCGGGACCGATACCGTCGACGGCGGCCAGCACCAGGACCGTACGGCCGTCCAAGTCGAGCAGGCACATGGGCTGCGCGGTGGCCCACTCCAGCCGCAGCCCCGCGACGGCGAGCCGCAACGGCCAGCAGAAGTAGGCGCCCGTCGGGACGGTGACGGGGGTGCTCGGCAGCGTCAACGCCCCTGCGTCACCCGGGAATTCGACCGTGAACGACGTGTCGGGGTGGTCCGGCAGTGGCTCGTGGGGCTGGTGGTTGGTGACGAACAGGAAGCCCGAACCGCCGTCGGCGCGCACCGCCCAGCGCAGGGTCTCCCGGTCGCCCTGCCCCGCGGGCCGCAGCTCGGGCAGCACGGACTGCATCGGGGCGACGAGATGCCCGAAGTCCGCCAACAGCAGGTGCTGCAACCGCAGTTCGTGGTACGTCCGCCGGTACTGGCCGTACTCGCCGAGCGGCGCCTGGAAGTCGTACGTCAGGACGGGCAGGTCGTTGGGATAGCCGGTGGCATGGGACTCCTGCAGCGGGGTGAGCTCACCGGCGGGATTGGTGCCGCCGTGGAACATGTAGAAGCCCTGCCAGACCGAGCCGCAGCCGATCTTGGTGAGGCCGAGCGCACCGATGTCGTCGGCGTCGACGCGCGGCCTGCGGTGGTACGACACCGCCATGCCGCCGCCCAACTCGCAGGTGGCCCAGGGGAATCGGTCCGCGAACGCGTCCGGATCTCCGCCCCGCACGGTGGTGGGCCGGAGATCGGCGCCGATGCCCTCGTCGTCGCGCTGGTGGGTGAAGAAGAAGTGCTTGCGGCAGGTGTCGGGCCAGCCGGCGTCCGCCTCGGTCCAGAACGTCTCGGTGTAGCCGCCGTACAGCGGAAGCAGTTCGTCGGGCGGGAGGCGGACCCCGCCCCAGGCGGTCGACGTCCACAGCGGGGCACTCAGTCCGGCTTCCTGGGCCATCCGCTTGAGGGTGAGCAGGTGGCCGGGCTGGTCGTAGAGCTCGTTCTCGATCTGGATCGCCACGATCGGCCCCCCGTGCGCCCGGTCCAGGCCCCGCAACTGCTCCGCGACGGCCGTGAACCAGCCGCGTACCGGCTCCAGATAGGCGGGGTCGTCGGTGCGTGGGACACAGTCGCGGGCCAGCAGCCAGTCGGGCAGGCCGCCGTTGCGGACCTCCGCGTGCGACCAGGGGCCGATGCGCGGGACGAAGTCCAGGTCGTGCCGTGCGCACAGCTCCGCGAAACGCCTGAGGTCGCGGTCGCCGTCGAAGCGGACCCGGCCCTCGATCTCCTCGTGGTGGATCCAGATGAGGTAACTGGCGACGGCGGTGACTCCGCCCGCCTTCATCTTCAGCAGTTCCTCCTCCCACTCGGCGGCCGGGTAGCGGGAGTAGTGGAACTCGCCCGAGACCGGGAACCAGGGGCGCCCGCCGCGTGTGAGCCAACGGCTGGTGACCTCGATCGGATCGGGCACGCCGGGGGCGTCGGCGAAGGGCAGATGACCGGTCAGCGGCGGGCCGGCCGGGGCGGGGACGCGCAGGCGGTGCGGGCGGGTCGTCACTCGCCCACCGGTCCGAGATCGGCGGTGTCGGTGAGCTGGGCGCGGGTGCCGGTGGTGGCGTGCAGCTCCAGCAGGACGAGCTCGTTGGCGCCCGGACGCAGCACCGGGCCGGGGACGTACAGGGTCTGCTGCGGACCCCGGTTCCAGTAACGGCCGAGGTGGAAGCCGTTGACCCACGCCTGGCCCTTGGTCCAGCCCGGCAGCGCGAGGAACGTGTCGGCCGGGGTGTCCACCTCGAACGTGCCCCGGTGGAAGGCGGGAACGGCGTCCCTGACCGCGTCGGACGGTGCGAACGGCAGCGCGTCCAGGTCGCCCAGGGGCACGGGCCGGCACTCCCAGCCGTGCAGCGCGGCACCCTGGAAGGACACCGGGCCGAGCAGTCCCTTGGGCGCGCCGATGCGCGGCCCGTAGTTGACCCCGCCCTGGTTCTCCACCAGAACCTCCAGCACGGCACCGGCATGCGGCACCCGCACGGGCAGCGTCTCGTCGCGGCGTTCGCGTTCCAGTACGCCGACGGCGGCGCCGTCCACGAACACCTGCGCGCGGTCGCCGACCCCGCCCTCGAAGTGCAACAGCCCGTCCCCCGCGGCGGGAAGGGTGGTGCGGTACAGCACATGGCCGCCGTGCACGCCGAGTTCGTTCATCGTGACGGGGTCCTGCGCGCGCACGACCCCCTCCAGCGCCCGGGCGTACGGCAGCAGCGGCGCCCGGTGGTCCAGGTCGACGGTGACCGGCGGGAGTTTGGGGCCCGGGGCCGGCGCCGGTTCGTCGGGGACCGGCGCGTGCCGGGCGATGACCTCGCGGAAGGCGTGGTACTTGGGGCCGGGGTCGCCGCTCTCGGTGAGCGGGGCGTCGTAGTCGTACGACGTGACGGTGGGCGCGTAGGTGTGGTGGTGGTTGGCGCCGTTGGTGAAGCCGAAGTTGGTGCCGCCGTGGAACATGTAGATGTTGACCGACGCGCCCGCGGACAGCAGCCGGTCCAGGTTCGCCGCGGCCTCCTCGGCGGAGCGCACATGGTGCGGGCCGCCCCAGTGGTCGAACCAGCCGATCCAGAACTCCGCGCACATCAACGGGCCCTCGCTCTGATGCGCGCGCAGCGCGGCCAGGTGCTCGTCGACACGGCCGCCGAAGGTGCCGGTGCTGAGCGTGCCGGGCAGGCTGCCGGCGGTCAGGTGCGCGGAGTTGGCCTGGTCGCAGGTGAACAGCAGCTCGTCGACACCCCGGGAACGCAGTGCCTGCTCGACGTGCTTGAGGTACGCGGTGTCGTCGCCGTACGCGCCGTACTCGTTCTCCACCTGTACGGCGATCACCGGCCCGCCGTTCGCGGCGAGATACGGCCGCAGCGGGGGCAGGAGCTGGTCCAGGTAGCGGTCGAGGGCATCGGTGAACCGCGGATCGCTGGTGCGCAGCCGGATGCCGGGATCCGCGATCAGCCACGCGGGCAGCCCGCCGTCGTCCCACTCGGCGCAGATGTACGGGCCGGGGCGCAGCAGCACGTGCAGGCCCTCCGCCCGCGCCAGCCGCAGGAAGCGCGGCAGGTCGAGCAGACCGTCGAGGACGAGCGTGCCGGGCTCGGGTTCGTGGAGGTTCCACGGCAGGTACGTCTCGACGGTGTTGAGCCCCATCAGCCGTGCCTTGCGCAGCCGGTCGGCCCACTGGTCGGGGTGGACGCGGAAGTAGTGCAGAGCTCCGGAGAGGATCCGGAACGGCTCGCCGTGCAGGAGGAAACCGTCGGACGACGTCGTCAGAGCGGGCATGGGGGGCTTCCCTTCGGGTCGGGTGCGGCAGGCCGGTTCAGCGGGTGCCGGGGGTGCCGGCAGCGCTGGGAGGACAGGTACCGGTGGTGGGGGAGGCGTCAGTAGTACGAGGGGTGTCAATGGTGCGAGGGGTCTTGGTGGTGGGGGAGGCGTCCGTGGTGAGAGAGGTGTCGGCGGTGCGGGTGGCGTGGATCAGCCAGAGCGTCGCGGCCAGGCACAGCGCCGAGACCCCGCACAGCAGGAGCGGGACCGCGCGGATGCCGGACGCCTCGATGGCCCCGCCGAGCGCCGGACCGGCGGCGACCCCGCCGACCATGGACGCGGCGATGACGAGGGCACCGGCACGGCGGGCCCTCGGTGCCGCCCGGTGCAGCCAGGGCAGGCCGGTGGGGAAGATCGGGGCGATGAACAGACCGACCCCGGCGTAGGCGTACGGCGCGAGGGCCGGGACCGAGGCCAGCAGCAGACAGACCGTCATGCCCGCGCACGAGAGGGTGATGATGGTCTGCGCCGAGAAGCGCAGCGCGATTGGGGCGACCAGGAACCGGCCGACGGTCATCATCAGCCAGTACACGGAGGTGGCGGTCGCGGCGACACCGGCGCCGTACCCGACGGTCTCCAGGTGGGTGGGTTCCCAGCCGCCGACTCCCGCCTCGACGCCCACGTGCAGGACGTACAGCGCGACGAACACGGCCAGCACCGAGCCCAGGCTGCGGCCGCGGACCCGCGCCCCGTCGGACGCCGGAAGGGCGGACTCCGGGACGCCGGACGGCTGCGGTGCCCGGTCGCGGACGCCCTTCAGACACAGCAGCAGCGGCAGGTTGGCGAGGGCGAAGCCGAGGAAGACCGCCGGATAGTGCGCGGAGCCGACCGCGCCGACGAGCGCGGGACCGAGGATCGCGCCGACGCCGAAGTGCGCGTTGAGAATGTTCAGCATCGCGGTCGAACGGTGACCGAAGCCGACCGCGAACAACTGGTTGAGGCCGTAGTCGATGCCGCCGAAGCCGAGCCCGGCGAACAGGGCCGAGGCCAGCGCGACCGGCCAGTTGGGCGCCAGTGCGAAGCACGCCGCGCCGATCGCCATGAGGAGGTACGAGGCGCCGAGTATCTGCCGGTTGCCGAGGCGGCCGTAGAGCCGGTCGAACAGCAGCACACCGGCCACCCCGCCGACGAAGTGGGCACTCAGTCCCAGGCCGGCGGCCGAGGGAGTCAGGCCGAACTCCTCGCGGAACGCCGGAACGGCCGGTCCGTAGAGGGCCTGGAGGGCGCCGATGAGGACGAAGCCCACGCAGGACGCCACCACGGCGGCGGGGCTGAAGACCGGGGTGCCCGGCCGGGCCTCGGTGGAAGGCACCTGCCTGTTGCTGTCATCGACGCGTTCTTCCCCCGGCACGGCACACCCCTCGTTCTCTCCGACGGCAATCAGTGATGTTACCGGTAACATCACCGCCGTCAAGATCCCGGACAGTGGTGAACGGTGCGCGCACAGTGGGGCCGCGGGGGAAAGGCGAATGTGAATTGGACTTTCAGTCCAGTGATTGGACGTGTAGTCTAGATTCACGGTCGAGAAATGGGGGCGTGATGTCGGTCGAAGAGGGCCTGGAAGGTGAGCGGGACGCGATCCTCAACGCGCTGAAGCCGGTCGCGGACGGGCTTGTGGCGACCTTCGGGCCGATGTGCGAGGTGGTCCTTCATGACTACCGGCGCCCGGAGGAGTCGGTGGTCGCCCTCGCCGGTTCGGTGACCGGGCGTGCGGTGGGCGGAGCGATGAGCGAGATCGGCATGCGGATGGTCGCGCGCGGAGACGCGGCCGCCGACGAGCTGAACTACCGCACCCGCACGGGCACCGGACAGATCGTCAAGTCCTCCACGATGGTGCTGCGGGACTCGACGGGCGCGGTGTTCGGCGCGGTCTGTGTCAACCTCGACGTCTCCGCGGTCACCGAGGCCCACAGCCTCCTCGGTGCCCTGGCCGGGATCGGCCGGGAGCCGGCCGAACTGCCGGTGACCACGTTCGGCAACGACATCGACTCCGTTGTCGACGTGATACTCGACGCCCATCAGCTCCACCAGAACCGCCCCTGGGCGGTACTGGACCGTGCGGAACGCCTGGAGCTGTTCCGCGGTCTCGACGACCGCGGAGTGTTCGCCGTGCGACGCGCGGTCGAACAGGTCGCCGCCCGGCTCGGCATCTCCCGCGCCTCCGCGTACAGCTACCTCTCCCAGGCCCGGGCCGCGACCGACTCGGCATCCGATTCCCATGGAGGACACGCGTGACGACCACCACTCCGCCGGTCACTCTCGACAACGTCCGTGACGCGGCCGCCCGACTCAAGGGCGTCGCCCACCGCACCCCCGTCCTCCGCTCGCGCACCCTCGACGAACGGGTCGGCGCCGAGGTCTTCCTCAAGTGCGAGAACTTCCAGCGCGTGGGCGCCTTCAAGTTCCGCGGTGCCTACAACGCGGCCTCCCGGCTCACTCCGGAGCAGCTGGCCAGGGGTATCGCCGCCTACTCCTCCGGCAACCACGCCCAGGCCGTCGCTCTGGCCGCCCGTGAACTCGGCACCACCGCGGTGATCGTCATGCCGGAGGACACCCCGGCTTCCAAGCGTGCGGCCACCGCCGGCTACGGCGCCGAGATCGTGACGTACGACCGCTACACCGGCGACCGCGTGGCCATCGGCGAGGCGCTGGCCGCTGAGCGGAACCTGGCTCTCATCCCGCCTTACGAACATCCGCACGTGATGGCGGGACAGGGCACCGCGGCACTGGAACTCCTCGAAGAAGTAGGGGAGTTGGGTGCCCTGATGACTCCGGTCGGCGGCGGCGGACTGATCGCCGGCAGTGCCACCGCGGCCAAGGGCCTGGACGCCGGTATCCGGGTGATCGGGGTGGAGCCGGAGGCGGGGGACGACACCCGGCGGTCACTGGAGGCGGGTCGGCGGGTCACGATCCCGGTGCCCCGAACCATCGCCGACGGCCAGGCCGCGGAGACCCCGGGGGAGCTGACCTTCTCCGTCAACCGGCGGCTCGTCGACGAGATCGCCCTGGTGTCCGACGACGAGATCCGGGACGCGATGCGGTTCGCGTTCGAGCGCCTGAAGATCGTCGTCGAGCCCAGCGGCGCCACCCCGCTGGCCGCCCTGCTCGCCGGGCGGGCGGGTCCGCTCCCGCGCCGGGTCGGAGTGATCGTCTCCGGCGGGAACGTCGACGCGGAACGCTTCGCGCGGCTGTGCGCGTCCGGGGCCTGACCTCGGGCGCCGTCACCCGGATGGCGGTTGCGGGCATACGGGCGGACGATGGAGTGGTGGGGCTCGGCCCCCGCCGGTTCCGCTCGTGGTGGGCGGGGAGACGGAGACCGGCCTCGGCCGTTCGGAGAACGGCCGGAAGGGAGAGCCGTCATGCTGGAGATCAAGACACTCGAAAAGGCTGATGAGCGCCGCGATTTCCCCCGAGGGCACCTCGAAGCCGTCCACCTCACCGGCCTCGACTTCGCCGTGGCGACGTTCGAGCCGGGATGGCGCTGGACGGAATCCGTGGCGCCGATAGCGGGCACGGACAGCTGCCAGGTGCACCACAACGGCTATGTGGTCCAGGGGCGCATGCGCATCCGTATGGACGACGGCGCCGAGAGCGAGGTGGGCCCTGGTGACGTCTTCGTCGTCGCGCCCGGACACGACGCCTGGGTCGTGGGCGACGAACAGGCCGTGGTGTACGACTTCGCGGGCGGCATGGCCACGGACTACGCGAAGGCCAAGTAAGCCCGGCCGAGGGCGGGGACGCGGGAGAGCGTCCCCTCGCGGGTGCGCGGTCAGACCGGCAGCAGGCGTCCGACCAGGGCGCTGAGTTGCCGGGCGGTGCGGCACTCGTGCATCTCGACCAGTTCGGCGTAGGCGGGGGCGGCGGAGTCACCACTGCCCCACTGCGTGCCGCCCTCCGGGTTCAACCAGTGGATGCGACGGGCTCGTTCGGCGATCCGCCGCAGGGCGGGCAGGTTCGGGTCGCTCATGTTGGTGCGGGCGTCACCGAGGATCAGGACGGTCGTTCTCGGGCCGACCGCGTCGCCGTACCGCTCGGCGAACTCGCCCAGCGCCACACCGTAGTCGCTGCTGCCGTGCCAGCCGGTGAGCACGGCTTCCGAGCGAATCCGGGCGCCGAGCCCCTCCGGATCGGCCGCGCCGTGCTCGAGCAGCCCGGTCACCTCGTCGATCCGGTTGACGAAGGCGAACACCCGCACCTTGCTGAACTGGTCGTGCAACGCCTGCACCAGCAGCATCGTGAAGTCGGAGAACCCGGACACCGAGCCCGACACATCGCACAACAGCACCAGTTCGGGGCGAGCGGGACGGCGGCGGCGCAGTACCGGGCGCATCGGGACCCCACCCGTGGACAGCGACCCGCGCAGAGTGCGCCGCAGGTCGATCGTGCCCCGGGAGCTTCTCCGGCGGCGTGCCGCCAGCCGGGTGGCCAGCTTGCGGGCCAGTGGCTGTACCGTCCTGCGCAACTCGGCGAGCTGGGCCTTCCCCGCGAACAGGAAGTCGACCCGGTCGGCGGTCGGGGCCACCGCCCGCCGGGCGATCTCGTCCCGGCCGCGCCGCTCGGCGACCCGGCGCCGCGCCTCCGCGGCCACCATCCGGCGAAAGACCTCGATGCGCTGCCGGATCTCGTCCTCCAGCAGCCGGTCGGTGAACCCCGAACCGCCGCCCTGCGCGCGGATGTCATCCCGGACGCGCGCGAGGAGCGTCTGCGGACGCAGCCGGTCCAGCGCCTGGTGTGACGACCAGCCGTCCGACGCCGGCGCGGAACCGTAGCCGCCGAACCCGTCGACCGCCTCGGCGGCCAACCGGTCAAGGAGCGCCCGGTCGTTCGCGGCCAGCGCGGCGGCGAGCCGCTCGCGCAGGTCGTCCCGGTCCACGGGCTCGGTCCCGGGCGCGCCGACGCCCCGCGGGAAGTACAGGTCGAAGACCGGGTCGAACACCGGCCGCTGGGCCGTGCCGTGCAGCAGGGTCGCCGCCAGTCCCTCGCGCAGCCGTTCCCGGTCGGCGAGGCCCAGCGCCTCCACCGCCCGCGCGGCGTCCACGCTCTCGCCGGTGCCGACCCGGATGCCGTGCGCGCGCAGCGCCCCGACGAGTGACGTCAGCCGCTCCGCGACACCGGTCGGCGCGGTCACAGGGCCCCCAGATCCAGCTTCGCGGAGGCCTTGAGGATGTCGTCCTGGTGCTTGAGGAGCACGCCCAGGCTGTCCCGTACGACGGTCTCGTCGAGGGTGTCGGCGCCGAGTGCGAGGAGCGTGCGCGCCCAGTCGATGGTCTCGGCCACCGACGGCACCTTCCGCAGGTCCATCGCCCGCAGCGCCCCGACGACCCGTACCACCGACTCGGCCAGCGTTTCGTCCAGGCCGGGAACCTTCAGCCGTACGATCCGGCGCTCCAGTTCCTCCTCGGGGAAGCCGATGTGCAGGAACAGACAGCGGCGGCGCAGCGCCTCCGACAGTTCGCGGCTCGCGTTCGAGGTGAGGACCACGAAGGGGCGGCGGGTCGCGGTGACCGTGCCCAGCTCGGGCACCGTCACCTGGAAGTCGCTGAGCACCTCCAGAAGCAGGCCCTCCACCTCGACGTCCGCCTTGTCGGTCTCGTCGATCAGCAGCACCTTCGGCTCGTCGCCCCGGATCGCGGTCAGCAGCGGGCGCGGGAGCAGGAACTCCTCGCTGAAGATGTCGGTGCGGGTCTCGTCCCAGCTCTCGTCGCGGCCGGCGCTGATGCGCAACAGCTGCTTGGCATGGTTCCACTCGTACAGAGCGCGGGACTCGTCGACGCCCTCGTAGCACTGCAGACGGACCAGGCGCGCCTGCGCGACCTGGGCCACGGCCTTCGCGAGCTCGGTCTTGCCGACACCGGCGGGGCCTTCGACGAGAAGCGGCTTGCCGAGGCGGTCGGCGAGGAAGACGGTGGTGGCGACGGCGGGGGAGGCCAGGTAGCCGGTCCCGGCCAGGCGTGCGGAGACGTCGTCGACGGAAGTGAACAGCAACGGGGCCTCCAGCTGGGCGCGGACCAGATCGGATCACTATCTAAGCGCTTGTTCACCGCCCATGTCACGGGGATGGTGCCTCTCACCGCGGGGCAGCCACCGAGGGAACCGAGATGGGGCAGCCACCGAAGTGACTGCCCCTGTGCCTCTGGCCGGTCCTGTATCGCTCACGCGGCCGGCCCGGCTCACGCGGCCAGTCCCACCGCCCCCACCGCCGGAGTGCGCAGCACCCGCCGGGCCGTGACCAGACCGGTCCCCAGCGTCGCCGCCGCCGCGATCGACACGACCGCCAGCCAGATGCCCAGGCCCCGGTCGGGCAGTACCGAGTCGGTACGGACGACGGTGAACGGAAGGATCCCGGCCAGCGCGGCCACCGTGCCGAAGAACAGACCCGTGACCGTCAGGATCAGCCCCTCGACACCGACCGTGCCGAGCACCTGCCCTGGAGTCGCACCCGCGAGGCGCTGCTGCCCGAACTCCCGGCCGCGGTAAGAGGTCGCCGCGTACAGGGAGTTGACCAGCATCACGCAGACGAACACCACGATGATGCCGACGATGGTGAGGTTCAGCGTCTCCAGGTTCTTGGCGTCGACCGACTTGGTCAGGCCCGAGGCCTCGATGGCATCGCTCTCCACCGCCTGCATGTACAACGTGGCCGTGGCCACCGCCGTGAACAGGATCAGCGACATCAGGATCCCCGCGAGGCGGTCCGCCCGACGGCGCAGATTGCGCACCGCCAGCCAACCGCTCGCACCGGTCAGCGGCAGCCGGTCCAGCACGCCCTTCAGCAGTCGCGGCGACAGCAGCGCGAAGCCCACCGACAACAGGATCGCCCCGTACGCCGGCGCCGCCATCAACCCCGGGTCCGTAGCCGAGAAGGCGAAGGTGGACAGCGTCCCCATGGCACCCGTCAGCAGCGCGGCGTACGCGAGGAACCTCCGTGCCCCGTCCCGGCGCCGGTGCCCGCGCGTCGCCCGCCGTACGGCGAGGAGCGCGGCGCCCGCCGCGGCGAGCAGCGTGATGTCGACGCCCGACATCAGCGCGACCGGCCCGAAGGAGTGGTCGACCGACCGCGCGACCTGCCCGCTGTCCTGGAACATCCCCAGCAGGGCCCGCCCGCCGAGCATGGCCGGACCGATCGCCAGCACGGCGCCCACCAGGGCCACCGCCACCGCCTCACCCACGACCATCCGCCTCAGCTGAGCCGGGGTCGCGCCCGAGCAGCGCAGCAGCTCCAACTCCGCAGTCCGCTGACGGACGTTGACCGTCAGTGTCGAGGCGACGGCGAAGAACACCAGCAGGGTGCCGTAACCGCCGACCACGCTCGCCGACGTGGTCAGCGTCTCCGCGCTCACCGAGTCGACGCCGGCCTGTCCCGCCGTGTCGTACAGCGAGTTGAACGTCATGATGATCGCCGCGCCCAGAAAGGCGGCCAGCAGCGTCGCGAGGAACCGTCCGGGCCGTTTGCGTATCGACCGCATCGACAGCATGAACATCGCTCACACCCCCGCCATCGTGTCGTCGCCCAGGTGCGCCAGTCGCTCGGCCACCGCGTCCGGCGTCGGGTCGTCCATCCGCCCGTCCAGCCGGCCGTCGGCGAGGAACAGCACGCAGTCGGCGTAGGACGCGGCGACCGGATCGTGGGTCACCATCACCACGGTCCGGCCGTGCACCCGCACCGAGTCCTGCAGCAGGCTCAGCACACCCCGGGCGCTGCGGGTGTCCAGGGCGCCGGTCGGCTCGTCCGCGAAGATCACCCGGGGTTCGGTGACCAGCGCACGGGCGATCGCCACGCGCTGCCGCTGACCGCCGGACAACTGGTCGGGCCGGTGGCCGAGGCGGTCGCCCAGGCCGACCGCCGTCAGGATCTCCCGGGTCCGCCGGCGGTCCACGCGCTGCCCGGCGAGCTTGAGGGGCAGCACCGTGTTCTGCGCGACGGTCAACGTGTCCAGCAGGTTGTACTGCTGGAACACGAACCCGATCCGGCCGCGCCGGAACCTCGTCAACTCGGCCTCGCCGCCGCCGGTCAGCTCGGTGCCGTCCACCCGCACGATCCCGCTGTCGGGGAGGTCCAGCCCCGCCGCGCACTGCAACAGGGTGGACTTGCCGGAGCCCGACGGCCCCATCACCGCGGTGAAGGTGCCGCGACCGAGGCACAGGGTGACTCCGTCCAGCGCGGTCACGGCACTGTCGTCCGTGCCGTAGGTCTTGCAGATCTTGACCAGCCGCAGCGCCTCGGCGGCGGGCTCCGTGTCGTGGGTACGTCGCGAGCCTGTGCGAAACATCGTCGTCCCTCTCCGTCCGGCACGCCGTGTGCCCTGCTGAAGAAGCTACGGAGACCAAGGACGGGGCACATGGGGCGCAGAACCCGTATCGGGAGGTGTACTCAGCGACACCTCGCGGTAGGGGCCGCCGGGGAGTCGGCACGCACTGTGACCCGTCTGTGACGGCCCTGTAGTCCCAGCTCGGACACCAGGGAGCAAGTCACCCGCCAGTAGGTTCCGAGGGGCTTGGGTCTGCCGTTTCCTGTTGCTGATGGGCCTCGTTGGGCTGATCGGGTGAGTGTCCGAAGGGTCGACGGCAAGGGGTGGGTGTGCGTCAGGAGTGGTCGCCGGAAGACGTGGTGGCGTGCTGGACGCTGGTGGATGGCGACTGGGACCTGGTGGCCAACAAGTCCGGCCCGACCAGGCTCGGTTTCTGCCTGATGCTCGAGTTCTTCGAGATGGAGGGCCGGTTCCCGGAGTTCGTCGAGGAGTTCCCGCAGCCCGCTGTCCAGTACGTCGCCGGTCTGGTCAAGGTGCCGGCGGCCGAACTCGCGAAGTACGACCTGGCGGGCGCGAAGCGGCACCGGAAGCAGATCCGCGAGGCACTGGGGTTCCGGCCGTCGACTGTGGCGGACGAGGAACGGCTGGCGGAGTGGCTGTCGACGGAGGTCTGCCCGGTCTATCTGGTCGAGGACCGGCAGCGGGAGGCCCTGCTGGTGCAGTGCCGCGTTGAGCGGATCGAGCCGCCGGGGCGGACTCGTGTTGAGAAGGTGCTGGTGGCGGCCCGCAACCGGTGGGAGCGGGCGTTCTGTACGCGGACCATCGAGCGCCTGGGCGACGTGGGCACGGCCCGCCTGCTGGCGCTGGTGGCGGAGGGCAGGGAGGACGGTGCCGCTCTGCTGGCCGCGCTCAAGCGTGACCCGGGCGCGGTCGGTTTGGACTCGCTGCTGGCCGAGATCACCAAGCTGAACGACGTGCGCAGACTCTGCCTTCCCGAGGGGTTGTTCGTGGACTGCTCGGAGAAGATGGTGGCTGCGTGGCGGGCGCGGGCGATCAAGATGTACCCCTCTGATTTCCGCGACACCGCCGAGGACGTACGGATCACGCTGCTCGCGGCGCTGTACTCCTCCCGCCAGGCGGAGATCACGGACGCGCTGGTGGAGCTGTTGGTGGCTCTGGTCCACAAGATCAACGCGCGGGCCGAGCGGCGGGTGGAGAGGCAGCTGACGGCGGAGCTGAAGAAGGTCCGCGGCAAGGAGGGCATCCTCTTCAAGCTCGCCGACGCGGAGGTCGACGGCAAGACCCGTTCTATGACACCGCCGACGAGGTGCCGATGGACGGCGTCGTACGCAAGGACTGGCGTGAGGCGGTCGTGGACGACAAGGGGAAGACCGAACGCATCCCGTACGAGCCGTGCGAGTTGGTCGCGCTGCGGGACGCGATCCGGCGCCGCGAAATCTACGTCGAGGGCGCGATGCGGTGGCGCAACCCGGAGGACGACCTGCCCGGCGACTTCGAGGCCACGCGCACCGTGCACTATGCCGCGATCCGCCAGCCCGAGGAACCCAAGGAGTTCATCACGGACCTGGAGCGGCGCATGACGGACGGCCTGGACCGGCTGAGTACCGCTCTGGCGGACGGCTCGGCGGGTGGGGTGCAGGTCACCACCCGCAAGGGCGAGCCGTGGATCACCGTGCCAAGCTGGAGAAGCTGGACGAGCCCACCGGCCTGGCGGCCCTGAAGGAGGAGGTCGTACGCCGCTGGGGCGTCCTCGACCTCCTGGACGTGCTGAAGAACGCCGACTTCACGACCGGCTTCACCGACGAGTTCGCCTCCGTTGCTGCGTACGGGCGCATCGACCGTGCCACTCTCCAGCGCCGTCTGTTGCTCGCGCTGTTCGCGCTGGACACGAACATGGGCATCCGCGCGATCGTGGCGACCGGCGAGCACGGGGAGACCGAGGCCGGCGCTGCGGCACATTCGCCGGCGATTCATCACCGTCGACAACCTGCGGGCCGCCGTCACCACACTGGTGAACGCCACCTTCGCCGCCCGCAATGCCGTGTGGTGGGGCCGTGGCACGGCGTGCGCCTCGGACTCGAAGAAGTTCGGCTCGTGGTCCTCGAACGAGGGCCTGCTGCGGCACTGCACGGACGCCGAGATCGAGTCCAACTACGTGGACACGCACGGCGCGAGCGTGGTCGGGTTCGCCTTCACCGAGCTGCTCAACTTCCGCCTGCTGCCGAGACTGAAGAACATCGGCAGCATCCGCCTGTACCGCCCGGACGACGACCCGCCCGGCTGGCCCTCGCTCGGCGGCTCGCTGACCCGGCCGATCCGCTGGAACCTGATCGAGCAGCAGTACGACCAGATGGTCAAGTACGCCACCGCACTGCGCCTGGGCACCGCCGAGGCCGAGCAGGTGCTGCGGCGCTTCACCCGCGGCGGCCCCAAGCACCCCACCTACGCCGCGCTCGAAGAACTCGGCCGTGCCGTACGCACGATCTTCGCCTGCGACTACCTCGCCAGCCCGGCCCTGCGCCGCGAGATCCACGGCGGTCTCCAGATGGTGGAGAACTCTGCGGCTTCAGCAGGTCCTCGCCGAACCGGCCTGGGCACAGAAGCTGACCGACGAGGACCGGCGCGGCCTGACCGCGCTGTTCTGGTCGAACATCAACCCGTACGGCACCTTCCGCCTCGACATGGACAAAAACGGCTCGACCTGGGCCTTACGAACGACGTGGTACCTCTGCCTCGAACCGCCGAAGGCTCCCCGGTAGCACGGAGCTGACTGCTTGTGCAGTCGAAGGGGCTTCGAGAGAGGACCCTTATTCCCACCTTCTACACCCCCGCACAAGCCGATCTGCGGGGTACGAAACTCCTCGCAGACAGCGGTGTACTCGGCTGCGTGGCCGGTTACGCCTGCTGGGAGTCCAGCTGTGCCAGGAGTCGCGCCTTGCCCGATCGGTTCAGCCAGGTGTCGAAGTCCATGAGGTCGGGGAGGGCCTTGCGTACGGGTGCGAGGTCGATGTCGTAGAAGGTTTCGTTCGCCCAGGTCATCACCTTCGCGACCTCGGGGGCGTGCTCCCACAGCACCCCGAGCGGAATCTGTGTGCGGGGGACGGTTCGGTCGGCGGCCTTGCCCAGCGCGTCGGCGATCTGTGGGGCCGTCAGCCGGTCACCGGCGATCTCCATTGTCCGGCCCACGTAGGTGTCCGGATCCGCGAGGGCCAGCGCGGCGAAGGCACCGACATCGTCGATGGCGATGAGGTTCATGACCATTTCGTCGTGCCAGGGCACGTTGAGTGAGCCGTTCTGGAAGAACCGTGCCGGGCTGGTGAAGTCCTCCATGAACCCGGCGGGACGCAGGATTGTCGAGGGCAGGCCCAGCTCGTGGATGTGCTGCTCGATCTGCCACTTGTCGATGGGGCCCCAGCCGTGCTCGACGTAGAAGCGGTTCTGCTGCTCCATGCCGCCGACTGAGGAGTACACCAGGTGCTGCACGCCCGCGGCCTTGGCGGCGTCCGCGATGTTCGTTGCCTGGGTGATCTCGTTGGGGTTGTCGGACTGGACGCTGTAGACGCCGTACGCGCCGCGTATCGCCGCGTCGAGGGAGGCGCGGTCGTCGAGGTTCCCGCGGACGAGTTCGGCGCCGGCGGCGGCGAGTTGGGCGGCGGCCGGAGTGGTCTCGTCGCGGACGAGGGCGCGGACGCGCCAGCCGGCGGCGAGCAGATGGCGGGCGGTCGCCCCGCCCTGGTTCCCGGTGGCGCCGGTGACGAGAACGGTCTTGTCGTACGTGTCCATGGCGGTCTCCTTGTACGTCTGACCCTCGAGAAGATATCTGCACTTGATGCAAGTTTGCATCGAGTGCGAACTTGCTGTCAATGCGGTAATCTGCGTGCCATGGTCAGACCCGAGCGCAAAACCCCACAGCCCTCCTTGCGTGAACGGAAGCAGGCGCGCACCCGCCAGGCGCTGATCGACGCGGCGGCGGAACTGTTCGAACGCCAGGGGTACGACGAGACGACCGTCGCGGAAATCGCGGCGGCGGCGGAGATCGGCACCCGGACCTTCTTCGGGTACTTCGCCGGCAAGGAGGACATCCTCTTCCCCGACAGCGACGCGAGGGCCCGGGCCACGATCGCGGCGATCGCCGACCGCGACCCGGCCGACGGTCCGGTGGACGTGCTGCTGCGGGCACTCGACACCATCGCCGAGAGCGACGCCGACATGGTGAGCCCGATGGCCGCCGTGCGGATGCGGCTGTTCCACACCGTCCCGGCGGTGCGGGGCAAGGCGCTGCAGGTCCAGCTCGCGGCCCAGCGGGAGATCGCCCAGGAGCTGCACGTAGCGTTCCCCGACGAGTTGGACCGGGTGAGCGCGGCGGCGCTCGCCGGGGCCCTAACGGGAGCGGTGAGTGGGGCACTCGACGCACTCATGGACGAGGAGGGCACCGACGGTGCGGACGCCGAGCACTTGCGGACGCGGGTGCGGCAGGTGACGGAACTGGCACTGCAGCCGTGGCGTCAGGCCGCCGGGGAGTAGTCCGGGAGCAGGCGGGGGCCCTTGGCCCGGGTGAGGCGTTCGACCGCGCCGATCGCGTTCATCAGCGGGAGGCGGGCGAAGACGTCGCGCACGCACCGGCCGCCGGCGGTCTTGGGGACCAGGAGGCGGACGTTGGGGCCGATCTGCTGCTTCTTCTCGACCAGCCGGCGATGGACGGTGTTGTAGCGGACGAAGGCAATGCGGTGGTCGCCGCCGACGGCGGCGAGTTCCCCGGCGAGCCGGTAGGCGCCGACCAAGGCGAGCTCGGCGCCCGCGCCTGAAGCCGGCGAGGCGCACCAGGCGGCGTCACCAACGAGCGCGATCCGTCCGCTGGACCATGAGTCCATCCGGACCTGCCCCAGGGCGTCGAAGTAGAAGTCCGGGTCGGCCAGCGCCGATTCGAGCAGTTCCCGGGTCCGCCAGGACGTGTCGTCGGCGAACCGCTCGCCGATCAGGCGCTTGTGCTCGGCGATGTCGCGGTGGTCGTAGTCCAGAGACGTGGAACGGAACATGAAGTACGCCTTGGCCTGGGCGTGGTTGCCGGAGCGATAGATACCGGTCATCGCGCCCGGGGTGTTGAACATCGTCACCCACCGGTCCTCGCCGAGCGAGGCGTCGGCGTTGGCGAAGGCGAAGTAGTGGTCCTTGAAGTCGATGAACTGCTCTTCGGGGCCGAAGGCGAGTCGGCGGACAGTGGAGTGCATGCCGTCGGCGCCGATGACCAGGTCGAAGCGGCGGGTGGGCGCGTGCTCGAAGGTGACCGTCACGCCGTCGTCGTCCTGCTCCAAGCCGCGGACGGAGTCGCCGAACAGGTACTCGGCGTCGGTCACCTGGTGCAGCAGCGCGACCAGGTCGCCGCGCATGATCTCGATGGAGGCAGGGTCCCGGGTGTCGATGCGGGCGACGGCCCGGTCGGCGGTGTCGACGAACTTCATGCCCTGGACATCGGTGGCAAGTTCACGGATCCGCGGCATGATCCCCATCCGTTCGGCGACCTCGACGGCTTGGTCCCGCACGTCCACCCCGTTGCCTCCGGCGCGAAGGCCGGGGGCCCGCTCGACCACGGTGGGGTGGAAGCCGTGCCGGGCCAGCCAGTGCGCCAGGGTCAGGCCGGCGATGCTCGCGCCCGAGATCAGGATGCGCTCGTTCATGGGGCTCTCCCTCGCGGTAAGCTAACTGAAATGCACGTTCCAGTTGATTATGTGGAAGAGGCGTTTCAGTTGTCAACACCCGAAGAAACCGGACGCGGCCGCAGGGCGGATGCCGTGCGCAACAGGCAGCTCGCCCTTCAGGCGGCCACCCAGCTGCTGGCCGAGCCGGGCGGCACCCTCACGGTCGAGGCCATCGCGAAGAAGGCCGGCCTGGGGGCCGCGACCGTGGTGCGGGCGTTCGGCGGCAAGGAGGCCCTGCTCGACGCCGCAGTTGCCGGCCTGCTTGCCCCGGTGGTCGACCGCGCCGGGCAATTGCTGGAGCAGGCCGGACCAGAGCAGGCCCTGCGCACCTTCCTGGCCGAGCTGATCGCGTTCCAGTCCGCGCACCACGCCATCAGCCGCCAACTCGACGGCCTGGAGGCACCCTCCACGACGGCCCTGCGCCAGCAGTTGGTGAGCGCCGTGGAGGAGATGATCGTCGGGGCGCGCCGGGACGGCGCGATCCGCACCGACCTCGACACTGGCGACCTCGTCACCCTCGTCGGTCGGACCGCCTTCGCGATCGCGCAGGGGCAGCCCGTGTCCGAAGAGATCGTGCATGCCTACCTCGCCGTCCTGATGGACGGGCTCCGCCCCCAATCGCCCGGCCCTGGCAGCAAAGAGGGTCCGCGGTCGCAGCGCACCTCATGACTTGCCGTCCGCAGTCATGGGCCCGATCCGCCGCACTCAGCCAAGGCGACGATCCATGGATCGCCATACCGAAGACCGGGCGGCATGGCGGTGAGTGTCGGCAAACGATCGTCTGCCGACACTCGCACCCGTGATCACGAACCCGCAGGTGGGAACTGTCGACAACGCGCGACGGAAATCAACGTCGGTGAACGGTCGTCGAGGTAGTTTCCGACAATACTTCTTGGCTACTGCCGCACTTCGACAGCCGACCAGAACCCCGACCACCAGATCGACGCGCTTCTCCGCAACGGCGTCGACCGCGACAACATCCATGTCGATGTCGCCAGCGGCGCGAAAGCCTCCCGCCCCAAGCTCGACCTGTCATGCAACTGGTGCGCGAGGGCGACACCTTGAAGGTCACCCGGCTCGACCGGCTCTCCCGTTCCGTCCTACACCTGGTCACCCTCGGTGCCGACCTGCGCGCGCGGGATCGGCCTGCACGTCATCGAGCAGGGCATCGACACCTCCACCATGGAAGGCCGCGCCATGTTCGGGATACTCAGCGTGCTTGCGGAACTCCAGAGAGAGCTGATCGTGGCGAACACGAACGATGGGCTTGCCTCCGCGCGGGCCCGCGGCCGCGTCGGCGGGCGCCGGCCGAAGCTCACAGCAGACCAGGCCGGTCGCCGCGGCGAAGACTTGAAAGCTACCGGCGGGTTACTTGCTCCCTGGTGTCCGAGCTAGGACTACAGGGCTGTGACCGGAGGTATGGCTTCCGCCACTGCCTCGGCCGGCCCCGCTCTGGTCGACTCGGCGGATGCGAAGAAACACAGTGGGCCGCGCGGCCCTGGCGACCCTGGCGTCCGGGATCCTCCTCACCCTCGCCGGATGCGGCGAGAGTGGACGGTGACGGGACCGGGCCCGCCGCCGACCCGAGCGCGCTGAGCACTCCTGCCGCTCCCGTGTCGTCGGCGCAGCCGACGCGTCGCGTCAGCGCAGAGTTGCGGCGGCTGGAGGACACGGCCTGCGGTACGACGCCCCGGCCGCCGGCCAGGAAATCCTCCTCGCCGTCCGCCACGGGAGCGATGGACCGGCCCCCGAACTACGCCGACAACCACGCCTACCGGCGGACGCTGCCCCTCAAGGGCCTGGCCGACTGCCGGGGCGAGGTCCACGCCCGACGGCTGACCGAGAACCTCCGGGAGGTCCCCGTGGACAGGGCGCGGGTTGACACCGAACTGTCCCGCCTCGGCTACGGCGACAAGGTCGAGCGGTTCCAGTCCGTGGACGGCACGGTTCACTTCGTCATCGGCCTGGACGGCGTGTGTGTCGCGGGCACACTGATGCCGAAGCGGAACATGATCGAGGCCCACGGACCCTACCTGGAGGGCGGCTGCGTCCAACCCGCCCCCGGCCACTGAGACGGGCCGTACGGGTTCCCCCCCGACGAGCCCGTACCGGACGGGTCGCCGCTCAGTCGGTCACCAGCACCACTTCCAGCGTGCGCGGCCCGTGCACCCCCTCCACCCGGTCCAGCTCGATGTCGCTGGTCGCCGACGGGCCGGAGATCCAGGTCAACGGGCGGGCCGGGTCGAGGCGTTCGAGGCCCTGGGGCACTGAGGAGACGACCTGCTCGGGTACCCGTACGACACAGATGTGGTGGTCGGGGACGAGGGTGATGCGGCGGCGACCCTGGTCGGGGGAGCCGTCCAGGACGATGGTGCCGGTCTCGGCGACCGCCACCGCACACGCGGTCACCACGCTGTCCACCCGGTCCAGTTCGTACGGAGTGCTCTCCGCCCGGTCGGGGATCCGCTCGGCCTCCGTCTGCGCGAGCCACTCCGGCTCCAGACCCGGCGGCACGACCACGGACGTCGAGCCCCGCGCGGCCAGCATCCCGGCGATCGTCGCCGCCAGGTCCGCGGCACCGCAGCGGTGCACGATCGCCCGGTAGTCCGCCAGGTTCTCGGCCAGCAGATCCACGGTCTGCTCGACGCTCCGGTCGCCGTGCTCACGCACGTAGTCGCGCGCGACCGCCTGCTGATACGGCGTGTCGTCCGACGGTACGTCCGCGAGCGCGCGTCGCACCCG
Source organism: Streptomyces sp. NBC_00076 (assembly GCF_045041235.1). Lineage (NCBI taxonomy): Bacteria > Bacillati > Actinomycetota > Actinomycetes > Kitasatosporales > Streptomycetaceae > Streptomyces > Streptomyces sp. NBC_00076. The sequence goes on along the minus strand of NZ_CP108242.1, from coordinate 1,285,242 downwards.
GCCCAGGATCCGATCCCTGCTGCTCACTTCGCGTTGTCCTTTCCGCCGTTCGTGCGCTGCCACCAGTCGCGGAACGGCTCCGCCGGCACCGGCGGCAGGTCCCGGGTGCCGCTCCACGCGCTGCCGGGGCCGGGCAGGGTGCGGGGATGGAAGCGACGAGTGCGTGACGCGAGCCGCTGGCCGGTGCGCAACGCCCCCGGGCGCGAGAACGCCCACCGTGCCGCGCGCATCGCCGCCCGCTCGGCGGCGTGCCCCTTGGCCGGCTTGAGGACCACCTTGTTGCCCTCCCGTGTCACCTGGCCGCCCTCCACGACCCGCTCCCGCAGATGCACCAGCACCTCGGGAATGTCGATCGCCACCGGACACACCTCGTAACAGGCCCCGCACAGCGACGAGGCGTACGGCAGGGAGGCGTCGATCGCGCTTCCCGTACCCCGCAGCTGGGGGCTCAGGATGGCGCCGATCGGACCCGGGTAGACCGAGCCGTAGGCGTGCCCGCCGGCCCGCTCGTACACCGGGCACACGTTCAGGCACGCCGAGCAGCGGATGCAGCGCAGGGCCTGGCGGCCGACCTCGTCGGCGAGGGTGTCGGTGCGGCCGTTGTCGAGGAGGACCAGGTGGAAGGTCCGCGGTCCGTCAGCGGTCTCGGAGTTCGTCGTGCCGGTCCACGTGGACGTGTACGGGTTCATGCGCTCGGCCGTCGAGGAGCGGGGGAGGGTCTGCAGGAAGACCTCCAGGTCCCGCCAGGTCGGCACGATCTTCTCGATGCCGACGACCGAGATCAGCGTCTCGGGCAGGGTCAGGCACATCCGCCCGTTGCCCTCGGACTCCACGACCACCAGCGTGCCGGTCTCGGCGACCATGAAGTTGGCGCCGGAGACGCCGACCTTGGCGCGCAGGAACTTCTCCCGCAGGTGCAGCCGGGCCGCCTCGGCGAGTTCGGCGGGCGTGTCGGTCAGGCCCTCGGGCGCCGGACGCCCCCACTCGCTCATCTCGCGCGCGAAGATGTCCCGGATCTCACCCCGGTTGCGGTGGATCGCGGGGACGAGGATGTGCGAGGGCCGGTCCTTGCCCAACTGCACGATCAGCTCGGCGAGATCGGTCTCGTAGGCGCGGATGCCCGCGGCCTCCAGGGCCTCGTTGAGGCCGATCTCCTGCGTGGCCATCGACTTGACCTTGACGACCTCCGACTCGCCCGTCTCCTGGACGAGTTCGGTGACGATCCGGTTGGCCTCGGCTGCGTCGGCGGCCCAGTGGACCGTGCCGCCCGCGGCCGTCACCGCCTCCTCCAGCTGCACCAGATAGCGGTCCAGATGGCGCAGCGTGTGGTCCTTGATCTGCTTGCCCGCCTCCCGCAGCGCGGACCAGTCGGACACCTCGGCCACGGCCTTCTCGCGCTTGGCGCGGATGGTGTGTGTGGCGTGGCGCAGATTGCCGCGCAGGGTCTGGTTCCCGACCGCCTCGTGCGCGGCCTCCGGGAACGCCGGCTGGGTGGTCGGGGAAAACACTGGCATTCCTACGAACGTGCCGCTCATGCCGCCGGTTCCTCCTCCGTGCTCGCCAGGATCTCCGCGATGTGCACCGGCCGCATACCCGTCCGCAGCCGGGTCATCGTCCCGCCGAGGTGCATCAGACAGGAGTTGTCGGCCGCGCACAGCACCTCGGCGCCCGTCGACTCGGCGTTGCGCACCTTGTCCGCGCCCATCGCCGCCGAGACATCCGGGTTCTTCAGCGCGAACGTACCGCCGAAGCCGCAGCACTCGTCGGCACCCGGCAACTCGACCAGGTCCAGCCCCTTCACGGACTGCAGCAGCCGCCGGGGCCGGTCACCGAGTCCGAGCCCGCGCAGGCCGTGGCAGGTCGGGTGGTACGTCACCGTGTGCGGGTAGTACGCGCCGACGTCCGTCACCCCCAGTACGTCCACCAGGAACTCCGTGAGCTCGTACGTCTTCGGCACCACCGGCGCCAGGGTGGCCGCGAGGGTGTCCCCGCGCCCCTCGGCCCGGGCCCGCTCACCCATCCGCGGATACAGCTCCCGCACCATTGCCCCGCACGACCCGGACGGTGTCACGATCGCCTCGTAGTCCCGGAAGACATCGGAGAAATGCCGGGCCAGTGGCTCCGCCTCATGCCGGTACCCGGTGTTGTAGTGCGCCTGCCCGCAGCAGGTCTGGGCCATCGGGAAGTCGACCTCGACGCCCAATCTGGTCAGCAGTTTCACCACGGCGCGCCCGGTGTCCGGATACAGCGTGTCGTTGACGCAGGTCAGGAACAGGGCGACACGCATCGCGGCTCCTTGTGGTCGGTCATCGGATGGGTGAAGCCTAGTCCGGGCCGGGATCCCGGGGGAGACCCGGTCACCCCTTGGCGAGCCGGGCCTGTGCCTCGCGCCACCGGGCCGCGTCGCCCCGGGGCTCGTAGCGGGTCAGCGGCTGGGTGCGGACGAGCAGCTCGCGCATCCCCGCCAGGTCGCCCACGAACCCGTGGGCCCGGGCCTGCACCAGCACGTTCCCCAGGGCCGCCGCCTCCGTCGGACCCGCGACCACCGGCAGCCCGCAGGCGTCGGCGGTCAGCTGGCACAGCAGTGCGTTGCGGGTGCCGCCGCCCACGATGTGCACGACGTCGACCGGATGGTCGGCCAGCCGCTGCGCGTCCGCCACGGCCCGGCGATGGGCCAGGGCGAGGGAGTCGAGGATGCAGCGGGTGATCTCGGCGGGGGACGCGGGCACCGGCTGCCCCGAGACGCGGCACGCCTCGGCGATCCGCTCCGGCATCCGGCCCGGCGCCAGGAACGCCTCGTCCCCCGCGTCCACCACGAACCGCAGCGCCGGCACCTTGGCGGCGTCGAGGAGCAGCGCTCCCAGATCGGTCTCCCCCCAGGCCCGTACGCACTCCTGGAGCAGCCACAGGCCCATGATGTTGCGCAGATACCGGACCGTGCCGTCCAGCCCCAACTCGTTGGTGAAGTTGGCCAGTCGGCTCTTCTCGCTCAGCACCGGCGCGGCCAGCTCCAGGCCGGCCAGGGACCAGGTGCCGGTGCAGATGTACGCGAACCGCTCGCCGCCCGCCGGGACGGCCGCGACCGCGGACGCGGTGTCGTGCGACCCGACAGCCGTGACCGGCACCGGACCGCTGAACCCGACCTCCTCCAGCACTTGGGGCCGCAGCACGCCCGCCGGGTCACCGGGCTGTCGCAGCGGCGCGAACAGGCCGAGGTCGATGCCGAGACGGGAGGCGATGTCGTACGACCACTCGCGCGTGCGGGGGTCGATCAGCTGGGTGGTCGACGCGTTGGTCAGTTCGGTGCCCTGCTCGCCCGTCAGCCAGTAGGTCAGCAGGTCGGGGATGAGCAACAGCCTCCTGGCGTGCGCAAGTTGGTCAGACGAGCGGGCCGCCGTCAGCTGGTAGAGGGTGTTGAAGGGGGCGTACTGCAGGCCGGTCGCCGCGTACAGCTCGGGAGCGGGCACGGTCGCCCACACCTTCTCCGCGACCCCCTCGGTCCGGGAGTCCCGGTAGTGCACAGGGTTGCCGAGCAGCGCCCCGTCGGCGTCGAGGAGGCCGTAGTCCACGGCCCAGCTGTCGATGCCGAGGGAGTCGAGCCGTCCACCGCAGTGGGCTCCCGCCGCGCGCAGCCCGTCCAGGACGCCCCCGTACAGCCCGAGCACGTCCCAGCGCAGCCCCTCCGGCACCCGGAGGGGCCGGTTGGGGAAGCGGTGCGCCTCGGTCAGCTCCAGGCTGTCGGGGCCGACGCGGCCGACCATGACACGTCCGCTGGACGCGCCGAGGTCGACCGCGGCGTACGACTTCACGCTCGCGCTCATCGCAGGAAGGCGGCCGCGACGCCGGCGTCGACCGGGACGTGCAGCCCGGTGGTGTGCGTCAGCTCCCCGCCGGTCAGCGCGAAGACCGCGTTGGCCACGTGGTCGGGCAGCACCTCGCGCTTGAGGATGGTCCGCTGGGCGTAGAACTCGCCCAGCTTCTCCTCCGGCACGCCGTACACGGCCGCACGCTTGGCTCCCCAGCCGCCCGCGAAGATGCCCGAGCCGCGCACCACACCGTCCGGGTTGACCCCGTTGACGCGGATGCCGTGCTCGCCCAGCTCGGCGGCCAGCAGCCGCACCTGGTGGGCCTGGTCGGCCTTGGTCGCCGAGTAGGCGATGTTGTTGGGCCCGGCGAACACGGCGTTCTTCGAGGCGATGTAGACGATGTCACCGCCGAGCTCCTGCGCGATCATCACCCGGGCCGCCTCGCGCGAGACCAGGAAGGAACCGCGCGCCATGATGTCGTGCTGGAGGTCCCAGTCCTTCGCCGAGGTCTCGAGGAGCGGCTTGGAGATGGAGATGCCGGCGTTGTTCACCACGAGGTCGACGCCCCCGAAGGCCAGCGCCGCCGCCTTGAACGCGTCGGCGATCTGCTCCTCGGAGGTGACGTCCACGGTCACCGCGACGGCCTTGTCGCTCCCGCCGAGATCCTCGGCGACCTGAGCGGCGTTCTGGGCGTCGAGGTCCGCGACCACCACACACGCGCCCTCGGCGACCAGCCGCTGCGCGATCGCCTTCCCGATCCCGCTGCCCGCACCCGTGACCAGCGCGACGCGCGTCGCGAGCGGCTTGGGCTTCGGCATCCGCTGGAGCTTGGCCTCCTCGAGGGCCCAGTACTCGATACGGAACTTCTCCGACTCCTCGATCGGCGCGTACGTCGAGACCGCCTCGGCCCCGCGCATCACGTTGATCGCGTTGACGTAGAACTCGCCGGCCACCCGGGCGGTCTGCTTGTCCTTGCCGAAGGAGAACATGCCGACGCCCGGGACCAGCACGATCGCCGGGTCGGCGCCGCGCATCGCGGGGGAGTCGGGCTCGGCGTGCCGCTGGTAGTACGCCGCGTACTCCTCGCGGTACTCGGCGTGCAGCTCCTTCAGCCGGGCGATCGCCTCGTCGAGCGGGGCCGTCGGCGGCAGGTCCAGGACCAGCGGGCGGACCTTGGTGCGCAGGAAGTGGTCGGGGCAGGAGGTGCCGAGCGCGGCGAGCCGCGGATGCTCGGCGGCGGCCAGGAAGTCGAGCACCACGTCGGAGTCGGTGAAGTGCCCGACCTGCGGCCTGTCCTGGGACGCCACGGCGCGGACGTACGGCGCCAGGGCCGCGGCCCGCTCCCGCCGCTCGCCCTCCGCGAGCGCCTCGTATCCGTCGATCACCGGACCGAACGGCTCGGGCCTGCCCCGCTCGGCCAGGAACGCCTCCGCGGTCCGGATGATGTGCAGCGAGTTGCGCTCGCACTCCTCGGACGTGTCACCCCACGCCGTGATCCCGTGCCCGCCGAGGACACAGCCGATCGCCTGCGGGTTGGCCTCCTTCACCGCCGCGATGTCCAGCCCGAGCTGGAAGCCGGGCCGCCGCCACGGCACCCACACCACCGTGTCGCCGAAACACTCCGCGGTGAGCTTCTCCCCGTCGGCGGCGCAGGCCAGCGCGATCCCCGAGTCCGGGTGCAGGTGGTCGACGTGCGCGGCCTCGACGAGGCCGTGCATGGCCGTGTCGATGGAGGGAGCGGCCCCGCCCTTGCCGTGCAGGCAGTAGTCGAACGCGGCGACCATCTCGTCCTCGCGTTCCACCCCCGGGTAGACGTCGACGAGCGCCCGCATCCGGTCCAGCCGCAGCACGGCCAGCCCGCCCTCGGTCAGGGTGCCGAGATCCCCACCGGACCCCTTCACCCACATCAGCTCGACGTCCCCGCCGGTCACGGGGTCGGTGTCGGTGCCCTTGGCGGACGTGTTGCCGCCGGCGTAGTTGGTGTTGCGGGGATCGGCGCCGAGCCGGTGGGACCGGGCGAGGAGAGCGGCGGCTTCGGGATGGGGTGCCATGTCTGTTCAGTCCTTCTTGACGAGGGTGTGGGTGAGCGCCCCTTCAGGGGCGCGGCTCTGTGTCAATGTGCGGGGTGAGCCCGGTCGCGGGCTGCGGGCCGCCCGGCGGACGCGAAAGGGCCGCTCACGCTCCCCAGCCGGCCTGCTCGCCACCGACCCGCTCCGCCACGATCTTCTCCGCCCACCCGGACCGCCGGTACGCGGCGATCGGGTCGGGGTCGAGCCCCATCTCCTCGCGGAGCGAGGCGAGCAGCGGCCGTACGTCCGTGTTGTACGCATCCATGATCACGGCGTTCGCCTCCAGCACGTCACCGGACCGCTGTGCCTTCGCCAGCGCCTCCCCGTCCACGAGGAGGGCCTTCGCGGTGGCCTCCTGGACGTTCATCACGGACCGGATGATCGCGGGGATCTTCGCCTCGATGTTGTGGCACTGGTCCAGCATGAACGCGACCTCGGACGAGAACCCGCCGCCGCGGACGACCTCGTACATGATCCGGAACAGCTGGAAGGGATCGGCGGCTCCGACCATGAGGTCGTCGTCCGCGTAGAACCGCGAGTTGAAGTCGAAGCCGCCCAGCTTCTCCTCGCGCAGCAGCGTGGCGACGATGAACTCGATGTTGGTGCCCGGGGCGTGGTGCCCGGTGTCGACCACGACCTGCGCCTTGTCGCCGAGCTTGAGACAGTGCGCGTACGCCGTGCCCCAGTCCGGCACGTCCGTCGCGTAGAAGGCGGGCTCGAAGAATTTGTACTCCAGCAGCATCCGCTGGTCGTCACCGAGTCGTTCGTACACCTCTGCCAGGCCCTCGGCGAGCCGGTCCTGGCGTCCCCGGAGGTCGTCCTGACCGGGATAGTTCGTCCCGTCGGCGAACCACAGCTTCAGGTCCCGCGAACCGGTGGCGTCCATGATGTCGACGCACTCCAGCAGGTGATCCAGTGCCTTGCGGCGCACCGCGGCGTCCGGGTGGCAGATGCTGCCGAGCTTGTAGTCGTCGTCCTGGAAGGTGTTCGAGTTGATCGCGCCGAGCCGCACCCCCCGGTCCTCGGCGTGCTTCGCCAGCTCTGCGTATCCGTCGGAGCCGTCGACCTTGTCCCAGGGAATGTGCAGGGCGACCGTGGGCGCCGCTCCGGTGAACTCGTGCACCTTCGCCGCGTCGTCCAGTTTCTCCTGCGGCGTCCGCGGAACGCCTTGCTGGGCGAACACCTTGAAGCGTGTGCCCGAGTTCCCGTACGCCCATGACGGCGTTTCGACTGCCTGGGTCCTGAGAGCGGACTTCACCGCGGCGAGCTCGGTCATCGGGGCTCCTCTGTATGAATCGATTCAGAGCGCGAAGCTATGGGGCGCCCGTAGGGGTGTCAAGGGGTACTGCACACCTCTTATACCGTGCCCTGACCGTGACCTTTGGCTATCGAAACTTTTTCGAGGCGGACCCATTGACGTGACATGCGCGGCGCGCCTAACGTCCCGGCAACCAAGTTGAAACCTTTCACGACGCTGTGACGGATTCCGCCGGCGTCGTCGAGGAGCCCCTCATGACCCACCCGTCCGAAGCGGGTCCGGCCCCGGTGTTGTCGCTCAAGGACGTCTCCAAGTCCTTCGGAGCGGTGCGCGCCCTGCGGGACGTGTCCCTGGAGCTGTTCCCCGGTGAGGTCCACGCCCTCGCCGGCGAGAACGGCGCGGGCAAGTCGACCCTCATCAAGACCCTCGCAGGGGTGCACCGACCGGACGCCGGTCAGGTGCTCCTCGACGGCGAGCCCGTCCAGTTCCACGGCCCCGGCGACGCCCGCGACGCGGGAATCGCCGTCATCTACCAGGAGCCCACGCTCTTCCCCGACCTGTCGATCGCCGAGAACATCTTCATGGGCCGCCAGCCGCGGCGCGCGCTCGGCCGGATCGACCACAAGGCCACGCACGCGGCGACCCTGGCCCTGATGCAGCGCCTCGGCGTCGAACTCGACCCCGACCGTCCCGCCCGCGGCCTGTCGATCGCCGACCAGCAGATCGTCGAGATCGCCAAGGCCCTCTCCTTCGACGCCCGCGTCCTGATCATGGACGAGCCGACCGCCGCCCTCACCGGCAGCGAGGTGGCCCGGCTGTTCGGCGTCGTGCGCACCCTGCGCGAGCAGGGATCGGCCGTGCTGTTCATCTCGCACCGACTGGAGGAGATCTTCCAGATCTGCCGGCGCGTCACCACCCTCCGCGACGGCGCCTGGATCTCCAGCGAGCCGATCGACGGCATGACCGAGGACGACCTCGTACGCCGCATGGTCGGTCGCGACCTCGAAGAGCTCTACCCCAAGCAGAACGTCGACGCCGGCGAAGTCGCGCTGAGCGTACGGCGGCTGACCCGCGAAGGCGTCTTCACCGATGTCTCCTTCGACGTCCGCCGCGGCGAGATCGTCGGCCTCGCCGGACTCGTCGGCGCCGGACGCACGGAGGTCGCCCGTGCCGTCTTCGGCGTCGACCGCTGGGACGCGGGGGAGGTCGAGATCGACGGCAGGAAGCTGACGAGCGGCGCGCCCTCCACGGCCATGGCCGCGGGCCTCGCCCTCGTGCCCGAGGACCGCCGCGCCCAGGGTCTGGTGATGGACATGTCCATCGAGCGCAACATCGGCCTGACCGGACTGCGCACGACGGTCAAGGCAGGTCTGATGGACCGCGGTGCCGAGCGCAGCCGCTCCCTCGACTGGGCCGTCAAGCTCCAGGTCAAGTACGCGCGGATCGCCGACACCGTCAACACGCTCTCCGGCGGCAACCAGCAGAAGGTCGTCCTCGCGAAGTGGCTCGCCACCGGCCCGAAGGTGCTGATCGTCGACGAGCCGACCCGCGGCATCGACGTCGGGACGAAGGCCGAGGTGCACAGGCTGCTGAGCCAGCTGGCCGCGGACGGTGTGGCCGTCCTGATGATCTCCTCCGACCTGCCCGAGATCCTCGGCATGGCCGACCGGGTCCTCGTGATGCACGAGGGCCGGCTCACCGCCGAGATCCCACGCTCCGACGCCACCGAGGAATCCGTCATGGCCGCAGCCACGGGGAGGGCAGCCGCGTGACGGTGACCGCTCCCAATCCCGCCCCCGCCGCCGAAGTGCCCAAGTCCAGCGGTACCCGGCTGGTGGACCGTGTCTTCAAGATGCGCGAACTCGCCATCCTGGCCGTCTTCCTGGTGATGATCGTCATCACCCAGATCGGCAACAGCGACTTCCTGTCCGAGCAGGGCATCAAGGACCTCCTGCTGAACGCGACCATCCTGGTGCTGGTCGCCACCGGCCAGTCGCTGGTCGTGATCACCCGGAACGTCGACCTGTCGGTCGGCTCGACGCTCGGCATCAGCGCCTTCGCGGCCGGTACGTATCTCCAGGGCGGCGGCAACTCCGTCGTGGCGATCGCCCTCGCGGTCCTGCTCGGCATCGGCTGCGGCATCGTGAACGGGCTGCTCGTCAGCCTCGGTCAGGTGCCCGCGCTGGTCGTCACCCTCGGCACGCTCTACATCATCCGCGGTGTCGACTCCATCTGGGTCGGCTCCCGGCAGATCACCGCGGCGGGCCTCCCGGACGGCTTCGTCGACTTCGGCTCCGACGGCATCTCCGCCGTGCCGTACCTGGCGCTGGTCGCGCTCGCGGTGCTCGTCGCCACGGCGTACTACCTCAAGCACTTCGGCAGCGGCCGCGAGCTGTACGCGCTCGGCTCCAACCCCGAGGCCGCCCGCCTCGCCGGCATCCCCGTGCGCAAGCGGATCCTGGCTGCGTACACCTTCTGCGGAGCCCTCGCGGGACTCGCGGGCGCGCTGTACCTCGCCCGGTTCGGCAACGTCGACTCCGGCACCGGCAACGGTTACGAACTCACCGTCGTCAGCGCGGTCGTGGTCGGTGGCGTCGTCTTCACCGGCGGCTCCGGCAGCGTCTACGGGGCCGCCCTCGGCGCCCTGCTCCTCACCTCCATCAACAGCGTGCTGCCCGCCCTCGGTGTCAGCTCGGTGTGGGTGCTGGCCATCAACGGCATCCTGCTCATCCTCGCCATCGCGGTCGACCGGATCGTCGCCCTGCGCGTGGCGACCGCACTGAAGAAGAGGAACGCCCGCCATGGCTGACTCCGCTCTCGCGCGCGCCGTCCGCTGGGACACGGTTGTAGGCGCCCTCCTCATCGTCGTCCTGCTGCTTTCCTTCTCCACCGTGGACGGCTTCGGCAACGCCCTCAATCTGTCGTTCCTGATCGGCAACACCCTGCCCATCGCCCTGATCGCCCTCCCGATGACCCTTCTCGTGGTGTCGGGCGAGATCGATCTGTCGGTCGCCTCCACGGCCGGTCTGTCCGGTGCGGTGATGGGCGCCCTGTGGAACGAGGGCATGACGATCGAGACGATCATCCCGGTCTGTCTGCTCCTGGGTGTGGTCTGCGGACTGATCAACGGACTGCTGGTGACCCGGCTCGGACTGCCGTCCCTCGCCGTCACCATCGGCACGATGGCCGCCTACCGGGGCATCGCGCAGATCGTGCTCGGCTCCGACGCGGTCACCGACTTCCCCACCCAGTACCTGGACTTCGCCTCCGGACGCATCGGCGACACGTTCATCCCCTACGCGCTCCTGCCCTTCCTCGTGCTGCTCGCGATCGGCGTGGTCGCCCTGCACGCCACCCCGTTCGGGCGGTCCCTGTTCGCGGTGGGCGCCAGTGAGGAGGCCGCCCGGTTCGCCGGTGTCCGCGTCAAGCGGCAGAAGCTGATCCTGTTCACCGTGACCGGCCTGATGGCCTCGCTCACCGGCATCTTCTGGGCCCTGCACTACGCCAGCGCCCGCTACGACAACGCCACCGGACTCGAACTCTCCGTCGTCGCGGCCGTCCTGCTCGGCGGCATCGACTTCGACGGTGGCAAGGGCACGCTGGGCGGCGCGATCGCGGGAGTCTTCCTGCTCGGCGCGCTGCAGAACGTGATGAGCCTCAAGGACGTCTCCGCCCAGTCGCAGATCGTCGTCACCGGCGTGCTGCTCGTCCTCTCCGTGCTCGGCCCCCGGGTCGCACGGCAGATCTCCGTCGCGAGGGCTGGACGCAGAGCCGCCTCGGCGCCGGTCCCCAAGGTGCCCGCCCCGACCTCGTAACCGCTTCGCTCGTCTTCTTCGCTCGTCTTCGTAAAGGACTCTCCACCATGCGCAAGTCATCAGTTCGCCGTGCCTGTGCGGCCCTCGCGGCCGTCACCTCCTTCGCCCTGGCCGCCACCGCCTGCGGCGGTACCAGCAAGGACGACGTCAAGGACGACACCGGCCCGGCCGCCTCGGCCGGCAAGGCCGACCCGAACGCCGCCACCAAGAAGGGCCTGACCGTCGGCTTCCTGCCCAAGGCCGTCAACAACCCGTACTTCACCTCCGCGGACAAGGGCGGCGAGAAGGCCCTCACGGAGCTGGGTTCGAAGTACAAGGAGGTCGGCACCAGCAACGCCACGGACACCTCGGGCCAGGTGAGTTACGTCAACACGCTCACCCAGCAGCAGGTCGACGCGATGGCCGTGTCCGCGCAGGACCCGGGCGCCCTGTGCACCGCGCTCAAGCAGGCCATGAAGAACGACATCAAGGTCGTCACGTACGACTCCGACACCAAGCCCGACTGCCGCAACGCCTTCGTCTCGCAGGCCAGCGCCGAGGACCTGGGCCGCACCGAGGTGCAGCTGCTCGCCGAACAGATCGGCTACAAGGGCGAGATCGCGATCCTGTCCGCCGCGCAGACCGCGACCAACCAGAACACCTGGATCGAGTTCATGAAGGACGAGCTCAAGGATCCGAAGTACAAGGACATGAAGCTGGTGAAGGTCGCGTACGGCAACGACGACGCCCAGCAGTCCTTCCAGCAGACCCAGGGCCTGCTGCAGGAGCACCCGAACCTGAAGGGGATCATCTCCCCGACCACCGTCGGCATCAAGGCCGCCGCCCAGTACCTCTCCGGCTCCAAGTACAAGGGCAAGGTCAAGCTGACCGGCCTCGGCACCCCCAACGACATGCGCAAGTACGTCAAGAACGGCACGGTCGACGGGTTCGAGCTGTGGGACCCGGCGAAGCTCGGCGAGCTGGCCGCGCGCACCGCGGTCGCGCTGTCCTCGGGGCAGATCACGGGCAAGGAGGGCGAGACCTTCAAGGCCGGTGACATGGGCTCGTACACCATCGGCAAGGACGGCGTGATCAGCCTCGGCAAGCCGACCGTCTTCAACGCGAAGAACATCGACCAGTTCAACTTCTAGTCCCCAAGTCACCCTGGAGGAGCGGTACTTCATGCAGCGCGTCTGTTTTCTGCTCAAGGTCCGTGAGGACCGGCTCGCCGAGTACCGCGAACGTCATGCCGCCGTGTGGCCCGAGATGCTCGCCGCGCTCTCGGCCACCGGCTGGCACAACTACTCCCTCTTTCTGCGCGACGACGGCCTGCTCGTCGGCTACCTGGAGACCGAGGACTTCGCCGCGGCCCAGGCCGGCATGGAGGCCACCGAGGTCAACGCCCGGTGGCAGGCGGAGATGGCACCGTTCTTCGAGTCACTGGACGGCGCCCGACCCGACGAGGCCATGAAACCGCTCACCGAGGTGTTCCACCTCGCCTGATCTCACCCAGCACTCCCTGTATCTCCCCGCATCCCCCCGTTCCGCTCCCGCACCTCTCGCCGACAACGGAGTCCCCCGAGATGAAGAGACGTACGCTGCTGGGCGCCGCCCTCGCCGCTGCCGCAGTGACCCCGGCCTTCAGCGCCGGCACGGCCAGGGCCGCCGATCCCGGCCCCTCGGTCACCCGCACCGGGACCACCACGCTCGACACCCAGGCTGTCTTCTTCGTGTCGTACGACGGACTGGTCAACAACAACTCGTTCCAGAAGAACGGGCTGCTGACCTACAAGGGCTACCAGTACGCCGCCTGGTACACCGCCGACCGCAACGCCGTCGTCGCCCGCCGTGTCCTCGGCGGCGGCACCTGGTCCACCGTCCAGGTCGGCCACACGCTCAAGGCCAGCGACTCCCACAACGTCATCTCCATGGGCGTCTCCAAGGTCGACGGCCGCCTCCACCTCAACATGGACTCGCACAGCGACGGCTTCACCTACGTCAAGTCGGTGGCCGGCCTGATGGACAACCCGGCCGGGCTCAGCTGGACGGCGGCACGCTTCGGCGCACCTCAGCCGACGCTCGACGGACTCGCGCTCACCACGCAGTTCACGTACCCGCAGTTCGTCTCCACCCCGGAGGGCAGACTCCAGCTCAGCTACCGGGTCGCGATCTCCGGCAACGGCCGCAACGCGCTCGCGGAGTACGACGGTTCGAGCTGGACGGCGCTCGGCGAGTGGTCGAGCTCCACCGGCACCTACACCAGCGAGCACGGCTCCAGCACGGCCCGCAACATGTACCTGCACGGCATCGACTACGACGCCAACGGCCGGCTGCACTCCTTCTTCACCTGGCGTGAGCAGAACGGCGCCGTGATGTGCAATGGCGGCGGCATCACCAACCACGACACCGGCTACGTCTACTCCGACGACCGCGGGCGGACCTGGCGCAACAACGCGGGCACGGTCGTCGGCACGACCGGCGGCTCCGACAAGGTCTCGGTCACGGACACGGGCCTGGTCGTCGACCCGCTCAACCCCGACCACTCCCTGATGAACCAGGAGAGCCAGACCACCGACTCGGCCGGCCGACCGCACGCGATCATCAGCTACGTCCCCGGCCGCTTCGGCCAGTGCACCACCAACTACGTCACAGACCGCACGACCAACGGCCGCGCCTTCCACCTCCGCAAGAACTCCTCGGGCGCCTGGCAGAAGACCGAGATCCCGGTCCCGCTGAACTCCAGCCAGCGCACGAAACTGGTCCTGGACAAGTACGACAACGCGTACGCGATCTTCCCCTTCGGCCGGATCGCCGGAGCGTCCGCGGCCTCCGGGTACACCGACTGGAAGATCCTCTTCGACGGCAGCGGCCTCAACGCCTTCGGCGAGGTCGTGATCGACGAGTTGCGGGTCAGGGCCGGCAACGTCCTGTCGTTCATGTACCAGGAGAAGTCCAGCGGCACGACCCCCTCGGCGCTGCACGTCGTCGACTTCGCACTCCCCGCGTGACCGGGCCGGATACGCGGTGTGATGACGGTAATGTGAGGGCTTTCCGGCCACCCCTCACCCTCGTGGAGGTCCCTGCCTGATGGCCCAGTCGGTGGGTATCAAGGACGTCGCCCGTGCCGCCGGAGTCTCCGTCGGCACGGTGTCGAACGTCATCAACCGCCCGGACACGGTCGCGACCGAGACCCGGGCCCGGGTGCTCTCCGCGATAGACCGGCTCGGTTACGTCCGCAGCGAGTCCGCGCGCCAGCTGCGCGCGGGGCGCAGCCGGATCATGGGGCTGCTCGTCCTCGACATGGGCAACCCCTTCTTCGTCGACGTCGCGCGCGGTGCCGAGCGGGCCGCGCGGGAGGCCGGACTCGGCGTGATGGTCTGCAACAGCGCCCAGAATCCGGGCGAGGAAGCGGACTACCTCTCACTGTTCGCCGAGCAGCGCGTGCGGGGTGTGCTGCTGACGCCCGCGGACGCCACCGGACGCAACATCGAGTCGTTCCGGCGCCACGGCATCCCCTTCGTCCTCGTCGACCGGGTCGCCGAGGGCACCACCGAGTGCTCGGTCTCCGTCGACGACGTGGCGGGCGGCGCGCTCGCCGTGCGCCACCTCGTGGACGCCGGACACCGTTCAATCGCGTACGTCAGTGGCCCGCCCGGACTCAACCAGGTCCGTGACCGCCGTACCGGCGCCCTGAACGCGCTCGCCGAGGCGGGCCTCGGACCGGAGTGCATGCGCGAGCTCCCCACCGAGCGGCTGGACGTGGCCGCCGGACGCGACGCCGGCGCCCGCCTGCTCGGCCTCGCCGCCCGCCCGACCGCCGTGTTCTGCGCCAACGACCTGCTCGCCCTCGGTGTCCTGCAGGCCATGTACGCGGCCGGCGTCGGCGTCCCCGACGACCTCGCGATCGTCGGCTACGACGACATCGAGTTCGCGGCCGCCGCGGCCGTCCCGCTCACCTCGGTCCGCCAGCCCGCCGTCACCATGGGCGCGCTTGCCGCCGAACTCCTCCTGGAGGAGACCGAGGCGGAGGCGGAGGGCGCACCTCGGGGCCACGAGCACCGGCGGGTCGTACTCCAGCCCGAACTGGTGGTCCGGCGCTCCAGCCTCTCGGCGCGCTGAACCGTGTCGCCCGCCGAGGCCGTCGGCTCGCACTAGTCTGCGGCCATGACCGAGCCGAAGACCCCTCAGCTCCAGCCCATGCCCGACGACTGGCAGCGTGCCCTCGCGGTCGTGGCGCACCCGGACGACCTCGAGTACGGCTGCTCGGCGGCGGTCGCCGCCTGGACCGACGTCGGCCGCGAGGTCGCCTACGTCCTCGCCAGCCGCGGTGAGGCCGGCATCGACACGCTGGAGCCCGCCGAGTGCGGACCGCTGCGCGAGCGCGAGCAGCGGGCGAGCGCGGCCAGGGTGGGGGTGTCGGTGGTGGAGTTCCTCGACCACCGCGACGGGATCATCGAGTACGGCACCGCGCTGCGTCGCGACATCGCCGCCGCGATCCGCCGGCACCGGCCCGAGCTGGTCATCACCCTCAACCACCGGGACACCTGGGGCGGGGTCGCCTGGAACACCCCGGACCACGTGGCGGTGGGGCGTGCCACGCTGGACGCGGCGGGCGACGCGGGCAACCGGTGGATCTTCCCGGAGCTCGGCGAGCAGGGCCTGCGGCCGTGGGACGGCGTGCGCTGGGTCGCCGTCGCCGGCTCCAGCACGCCCACCCACGCCGTGGACGCGGGGCCCGGTCTGGAGCGGGCGGTGCTCTCGCTCCTGGAACACCGCACCTACATCCAGGCGCTGACGGACGAGGACCCGGAGACGTACGCACGCGGCTTCCTGACGGGCAACGCCGCGGCGACCGGGGAGCGCTTCGGCGGGAAGCCGGCTGTCGCGTTCGAGGTCTTCGGCCGGTAGCGGACCGACGTGGTTGGATCATCAGGTCCCGGCACGGGGCCGGGCTGGATGCGGGGGGACGGTGTGGGGGACGGCGTGAACGAGACGGAACTGCTGGCGGACCGCTTCGAGGAACACCGCGGACACCTGCGGGCGGTGGCCTACCGCATGCTCGGCTCGCTGGCCGAGGCGGAGGACGCCGTCCAGGAGACCTGGCTGAAGCTGGGCCGCGTCGACGCCGGGGAGATCCGCAACCTCGGCGGCTGGCTGACCACCGCGGTCGGCCGGGTCTGCCTCGACCTGCTGCGCTCGCGCACCGCCCGCCGTGAGGACCCGCTGGACGACACCTTCCTCCCCGACCCCCTCATCCGGCCCCTGGACCGGACCGACCCGGAACGAGAGGTCCTCCAGGCCGACTCAGTGGGTATCGCCCTCATGATCGTCCTGGAGACGCTGGAGCCCGCCGAGCGGCTCGCGTTCGTCCTGCACGACATGTTCGCGGTGCCCTTCGACGACATCGCCCCGATCCTGGACCGCGGTTCGGCCGCGACCCGCCAACTCGCCAGCCGCGCCCGGCGTCGCGTCCAGGGTGCCACCCCCTCGGCCGACCCGGACCTCGGCCGGCAGCGTGCGGTCGTCGACGCCTTCATGGCGGCCTCCGTGGCGGGCGACTTCGACGCCCTGCTCGCGGTGCTGCACCCGGACATCGTGCTGCGGGTCGACTCCGGCGCCCTGGTCGGCGGCGCGGCCGCGTCGAAGCTGGTGCGCGGGGCGCGGGCGGTGGCCGAACAGGCCATGCTGTTCCGGCAGTTCACCCCGTTCGCCAGGCTGGCACTCGTCAACGGCGCGGTCGGCATGGTCAACACCCCTGACGGGCGGCTGCAGTCGGTCATGGGCGTCACCGTCGCCGACGGCCGGATCGTCGAGATGTACATCCTGGCCGACCCGGAGCGCCTGGCGGACCTCGACCTGTCGGACACCCTCGATCTCGGGTGACTCAGGCGGCCACGGCCGGCGTGTCCGGGATGCGCCGAGGTCCCACCGCCCGTCCGTCCGGCAGGAGTTCACCGGTGTCGTCGAAGACGATGGTGCCGTTGCACAGCAGGCTCCACCCCTGTTCGGGGTGGGCCGACACGGTGACGGCGACCTGGTGGTCAGGGCGGTCTGCGGCGGGGCACGCCGGCTGGTGGCTGCACATGACGTCTCTCCTCGGTCCGGGTCGGGCTCCTGCCTCGGTCGGCTCGTGTCTCTGTGATAGCCGAGCTTGTTTACCGTTGGATGAGGGGATCCCCACAGCGCCGGAAACGCACCGGTGAGTTCTCCTCGCGGACGGGCGGGGTCCAGGACATGACCTGCGGGTAAGTACGCTGGCGGGATGCGAGACCTCACGACGGACCGGGCCGACCTGCGCGGCGACTGCGAGCGGTGCTTCGGGCTGTGCTGCGTCGCCCTGCCGTTCGCCGCCTCGGCGGACTTCGCCATCGACAAGGAGGCGGGAAAGCCCTGCCCGAACCTCCGGGGCGACCACCGCTGCGGCATCCACGCCGAACTGCGCACGAAGGGGTTCAACGGCTGCACGGTCTACGACTGCTTCGGCGCCGGCCAGAAAGTCTCGCAGGTCACCTTCGGCGGGCAGGACTGGCGCACGGGCCCGCGCGAGCAGGCTCGGCGCATGGTCGACGTGTTCCCGGTCGTCCGGCAGCTCCACGAACTGCTCTGGTACCTCACCGAGGCCCTCACCCTCCCGGCGGCCCGCCCGGTCCACGCCGACCTGCGCGAGGCGCTGGAGCGGACCGAGGCACTCACCCGTGGAACCCCGGACGAACTCGGCACGCTGGACGTGGGCGCGCACCGGCAGGAGGTGAACGTCCTTCTGCTGCGGACCAGCGAGCTGGTGCGGGCCGGCGTGGGCGGCCGGAAGAAGAACCGCCGGGGCGCGGACCTGATGGGGGCCCGTCTCAAGGGCGCCGATCTCAGGGGCGCCAACCTGCGGGGCGCCTATCTCATCGCCGCCGACCTCACCGGGGCCGATCTGCGCGGGGCGGACCTGATAGGCGCCGACCTGCGCGACACCGACCTCACGGACGCGGACCTGACCGGCGCCTTCTTCCTCACCCAGCCCCAGCTGAACGCGGCCAAGGGCGGTCCCGACACCCGACTGCCCGGGTCAGTCACCCGCCCGGCGCACTGGACACCGCGGCCCTGACGGAGCCTCGGACAGGTCCGCCGCGGAAGACACTTCCACAGAGCGGGTACCGGGGGTGGCGTCCGCGGCGCGGGCCTGCTGCCGCACCGGCGGTGTGCGGTCTTCGGTGGAGCCCGTCGCCGTACCGGACCGCCGTTCCAGGCGCAGCCGCAGCCCGTCCGGCATCAGGGTGAGCCGTTCGGTCACCCGCAGCCGGTACGCCGGGTCGGCCCGGAACTCGTAGCGGCGCAGCAGCAGGCCGAGGACCAGGGTGGCCTCGTGCAGCGCGAACTGCCGGCCGATGCAGGCCCGCGCCCCGGTCCCGAACGGCTTGTAGGTGTGGGGCGGCCGGGACCGTATCGCCTTCGCCTCGAAGCGGTCCGGGTCGAACCGTTCCGCCCCGGCGCCCCAGACCGAGGGGTCCCGGTGCAGCATCGGCAGCAGGACCAGCGTCCAGGCGCCCCGCCGCATCGGATACGACCCGGCCAGCACGGTGTCCTCGCGGGCCTCCCGGGCGAAGGCGGGCGCCGTCGGCCACAGCCGCAGCGACTCGTCCAGCACCCGGCGCACGTACCGCAGCTTGGCCACCTGGTCGTAGCCGGGCACCTCGGTCCCGCCCCACACCCGGTCCACCTCGGCGCGGGCGCGGGCGGCGACCTCGGGGTGGCGGGAGAGGTAGTGCAGGGCGAAGGAGAGCGCGCCCGAGGTGGTCTCGTGGCCCGCGATCAGGAAGGTGATGACCTGGCGCCGGACGTTCTGGGACGACAGCCGCTCCCCGGTCTCCGGATGAGCCGTGTCCAGCATCCGGTCCAGCAGATCTCCGTCCCCGCCCCGGCCTGCGCGCCGGACCCGGACCAGCTCGTCCACCGTGCGGTTGAGGTGGGCGACGTCGGCCTGGTTGCGACGGGCGGCCCGGCGCAGCAGCAGCGGGGAGGGCACGGTGTTGAGGAGCTGTGCGTAGGTGAGGGTGCCCACCATCGCGGTCACGAAGGGATGCGGACGGGCGCGTTCGAAGGAACCGAAGTCGTGCCCGAAGCCGGTCCGCGCGATGGTCTCCAGGGTCAGCTTGGTCATGTCCCCGGGCACGTCCACCGCCCGGCCCGTGGTCAGCGCGCGGTCCCAGTGGTCGGTGAGCCGGCCGGCCACCGCCAGCATCATCGCGTGGTAGCCCTCCATGGCCTCCCGGTTGAAGCCGGGGGCCAGGACGTCGTGCGCCCGCTGCCAGTTGGGCTCGTGGTTGTACGCCGTGAACAGCCCGTCCCCGGCCACCGGCCGCAGATTGGCGACCCCGAGGCCCACGTGCTTGGCGAACCGCGACTCGTCCGCCAGGTCGGCCACGAGATCGGCGCCCCAGGTGAACACGAACTCCCGCCCGAAGGCCTTGCGCCGGAAGACGGGCCCCAGCCGGCGGGCGTGGCGGAGGGCGTCCTGCAGCGGTGTGCGCCCGCTGGCGCCGATCACGTCACCCAGCAGGGGCAGCCGACGGGGCGGGTGCGGGATGCGGTGCAGCTCCGGCCAGCCGAGTTCGGCGCCACGGAATCCCTTCGGCAGCCCGGGCCCTGTCCTCGTATCCGCCATGACGCCAACTCCCTTGGTCCAGCGGCAGGTCGACCATGTTGTACACGGGTTCAATAGCACCTCAGTCTCGTCCGGCTGGTGAATCGAGGTCAAGTACAGTGCGGGCATGTCCGCGGACCAGGGCGAGCGAGCGCGCCGTCGGCTCAGCACCGAGGAGCGCAGGGACCAGTTGCTCTCGGTGGGCGCGCGGCTGTTCTCGGAGAGTCCCTACGACGAGGTCCGCATCGAGCAGGTCGCGGAGATCGCGGGAGTCTCCCGCGGGCTGCTCTACCACTACTTCCCGACCAAACGGGACTTCTTCGCGGCGGTCGTCGACCGTGAGAGCGCGCGCATGCTGCGCATGACGGAGGCCGTTCCCGGCGTTCCGGTCCGTGAGCAACTCACCGCCGGCCTCGACACCTACCTGGAATACGTCAGGGCCCACGCGCACGGCTACCGCGCCTTCCACCGTGCCGACGCGGCCGGCGACCGCACGGTGCGCAGGGTCTACCGGCGGGCGCTGGCCGCCCAGGAGCGCCAGATCCTCGCCGCACTCGCCGCGGACCCGGAGTTCGGTCCCCTCTCCGAGGCGCGCCCCGATCTCGCCCTGGCCGTCCGCGGCTGGCTGGCCTTCACCACCGCCGTCTGCCTGGAGTGGCTGCGCGGCTCGAACCTCTCCCACGCCCAGGTACGGGACCTGTGCGCACGGGCGCTGCTGGGGGTCATCGCGCCCTGAAGGGGTGCGCGCGAACCCGATTCATGGCCCCCGTGGTTGGCTTCGTCGCCGATCTTCGATAGGTTAGGCAAGCCTTACCTTAGGAGGTTTCGGATGGGTGACAGCCAGAGCTGGACGGCCGCGCCTTCCGCGGCGGAACGGGCCCGATCAGTGCTCGCCGCCGCGTGGTCCTGCGCGGTGACCGCGGGCGGCGGGCGCGAGGAGTTCGTCGGCGCGCACACCGTGGCCGATGACGGCCGGGTGCTCCTGGAGGCGCCCGAGGACAGCAGGCTGCTCGCGGCGGCGGTCTGCGCGCCCCGCGGCGAGCCCTCGGCCGTCATCGAGTTCGCCGACGTCGCGCCCGTCCCCGTGCGCAGCCGGATCCGCGCCCGGCTCTGGATGGCCGGCTGGTTCGTTCCCGAGGGCGGCCGACTGGCGTTCCGGGCCACGCGCGTGGTGCTGCGCGGGGCGTCCGGCGCGGTCGTCGTCGACCTCGACGAGTTCGCGGCCGCCGCGCCCGACCCGCTCGCCACCGCCGAGGCCCGCCTGCTCACCCACCTCGCGGACTGCCACGCCGACGCGGTCGAGCGGCTCACCCGCCTCGTCGACCCCGACAGCCTGCACGGCGCGGTCCGCGTACAGCCGCTGGCGGTCGACCGGCACGGAGTGACGCTGCGTATCGAGCGCGCCCGCTCCCACGGCGACGTACGACTGGCGTTCCACGCGCCCGCCGACGACGTCACCCGGCTCACCGAACGCATGCACGTCCTGCTCACCCAGGCCGCCTCCTGCCCGCGGGCGCTACAGCGGCAGCGCACAGACGGCGACGGGTGAGGCGAACGGCTCACCCGTGAGCCGGAGTTCTCCGTTCGCACTCACCCGGAACACGCTGACGGTGGAGGACTTCTGGTTCGCCGCGAACAGCAGCTTCCCGTCCGGCGAGAAGGCGATCTGCCGGGGGAAGTCGCCGGACACCGGCACCGTGTCCAGCAGCCTGAGCCGGGCGCCGTCGGCCTCCACCGCGTAACGCGTGAGGCTGTTGTGGCCCCGGTTGGCGAGATAGGCGTACGCGCCGTCCGAGGTCACCAGGAACTGGGCCGGGTAGTTGGTGCCGGACCCCGTGCCCGTCGACTGGGCCTCGCCCACGGTCAGGCGGCCGGTGTCCGGATCGTAGGCGCAGACCGCGACCGTGTTGTCGACCTCGTTCGCCAGGTAGGCGTACCGGCCCTTCGGATGGAAGGTGAGGTGGCGCGGTCCGGCGCCCGGGCGGGTGTGGGCCTGCGCGACCTCGGTGAGCCTGCCGGTGCGCTCGTCCAGGCGGTACGTGTACACCGTGTCCGTGCCCAGGTCGACGGCGAGCACATGGCCGCCGTCGGGACTCGTGATGAACTGGTGCGCGTGCGGGCCCTGTTGGCCCGGCCCGGGCGCCGGACTGGAGTGTGTGACCAGGTCGGTGCGCTCACCGAGGGAGCCCGAGGCGTCGATGGGATGCACGGCCACGCTGCCGGAGCCGTAGTTCGCGCTCAGCAGCCAGCGCCCGCCCGGATGCACGGACAGATGACAGGGACCAGCCCCTCCCGTGCTCCGGGCGGCCAGGATCGCGCGGTCGGCCAGCCGGACGGCAGTCACCGCGCCGTCGTCGCCCTCGTTCACCGCGTACAGGGTGCGGCCGTCGGGGTGCGCCGCGAGGTACGACGGGTTGGCCACCCGGGTGATGGTCCCGCTGCCCTTGATACGGCCGCTGTCGGCGTCGTAGGTGGCGAGGGCGACACCCGTGCCGCCGCCCTCGATCGAGGTGTAGGTGCCGACGTAGAGAGGCCGGGGGCCGGTGGGACGCACGGTCGCGCCCGGTGCCGTCGAGGCACTCGGGCTGGCCTCGGGAGTGGAGGCGGCGGTCGGCCCGGGCTCGGTGCCGCAGGCGGGCAGCGCGGCTGCGGCGGCCGTCCCCGTCAGGGCGCCGACGAAGCGCCGCCTGGTCCAGCCGCCCCGGTCCATGTCTCCACCTCAGGTCCTCGTTGGTTCCGGCCGTGACAGCCACCTTGACGTGGATCACCCGCCAGGCGCAACAAAGGCACCTCGCGGCGCACGGGACGCGGCCGTTTCGCCACAGGTGCCCGGCTCGGACGGGAGAACGGCCTCAGCCGGGACGACGTTCGGACACCCCGCGGTCGCGGCGCAGCTGCTCGGGCACGCGCAGGCCCTCCCGCAGCCGGGTGAGCCGCCGCATGCGCTCCCGCTGCTCGCGGGAGGTGCGGTCCAGTTCCTCCAGCAGCCGACGCGAGCGGTGCTCGGTGTCCAGCTCGTCGAGGATGCGGTTCACCTCGGTCAGTACCGCGCCCTGCAACTGCCACTGGCTCGCGTCGCGCCGGACCTCGTCCAGGAGCAGCTGGGCCAGCTTGTCGCGGGTGGCCGCGGCCTGCCGCAGCTCGGCGGTCAGCCGGGACTCCGCGGCGTCCGCGTTCAGGCTCACCGGCGTGGTGACCAGTACCGCGAAGCTGACCACGGCGTCGGCGATCTCCGACAGCAGCTGTTCCACGGCGGCACCGGTCTCCGGTGCGAACAGCGGATCGGGATCGCGTTCCTTCGCGAGGTCGGTGAAGGTGCGCGCGAGCACCCGCATCACGACCGTGCAGATCTCCAGGGTGTCCAGCCCCGTACGCAGCACCACCCGGTGCAGCAGTCCCTCGCGCACCCGGGGATTGAGCCGCAGACTGTCCTCGGCCTGCCGCAGGGCCGCGTCCACCTCGACGATGTCGTGGTCGAGGCGGCGCGCCTCGTGCAGTCGCTCGGTCGCGTGCTCGACGGGTGTCAGGCCCGCGGCCTCCTCGCCCATGCGCAGCATCAGCTGTCTGACCCGGCGGGCCAGCCCCTCGATCGACTCGCCGGCCTCGCCCACCCACACCGGGGGAGCGAGCAGCAGATTGCAGCCGAGCCCGACGACCGCGCCGATCAGCGTCTCCAGTACCCGCGCCCACGCCGTGTCCCCGACGGTCGTGACCCCGAGCACCAGCATCGCGCTGATCGCCACCTCGGGCACGAACTCGTCGACCCGCACCAGGTGCCCGACGGCCAGTGCCGCCACGATCAGCAGCCCGAGACTCCACCAGGTCAGCCCCACCAGCAGACTGAAGGCGATGGCCACCAGGACCCCGGCCACCACGGCGTTCACCCGGCGGATACCGGTGGTGAGCGTGGAGTAGAGCGTGACCTGGACGACCAGCAGCGCGGTCAGCGGGGCGGTGAGCGGCGCTACCTCGGGGCTGAGGCGCAACGCGATCACATAGGCGACCGTCGCCGCGGCGGCCGACCGCAGCGCCCGGACGACCACCGGGTCCCGGTGCAGCCTCACGAACCGCACGAGGGGCGCCGTCCACTCACGTACGTCTCGCATCCTCGGGCTGTCCCCTTCCACAGATGTACCGAAGGTACGCATAGGACCGGAACTGTCCGTAAAGAAGCGTAGGTTGTCGTTCCGCCACCACAGTGTGCCGTACGGCTGTGGCGCGGCCGGAGCGTCGGAACGTCGGTGCGGGAGTGGCTGCGTCTCAGTCGTACAGCTTGTCCAGGAAGGCGGACAGGTTGTCCGTCGTGCGGGCGACCTGCTGCGCCACGGTGAGGCTCTCCTCCAGGCGGGACCCGCCGCCCGGCGCCTTCCTGCCGCGCACATAGAGGGAACAGGCGAGGTCGGTGCACATGTACAAGCCGACGGAGTTGCCCTCGCGGCCCGCCGGACCCGCCTTGCGAGCCGTCATCAGGGAGACCCCGCCTCCCGGATGGGTGGTCAGGCACAGGGAACACATGCTGCGGTGCAGGAACCCTCGCCGCGACGACTGGAACCGCAGTGTCACGCCGACGAGTGTCCCGTTCCGTTCGGTGACCAGATAGCTGCGGTCGGGCGCGCCCGGATCTCGCCAGCCCAGGAAGTCCAGGTGTTCCCAGGGGAGTTGGTCGAGCTCACGGGGCGTGGCCAGGCGTTTGGCCTCGCCTTTCGAGCAGTTGACGAACGAGTTGCGGATGTCCTGCTCGGTGAGTGATCTCATGAGGTGTCCCTAAGAATGTGAGGCGGTCCGGGAGGGCCGGGTGTGGCTGATGAGGTGTTGCCGTTGATGGCTCGCGGAGAATGGCCGCCCGGTCCTCCGGGACGCTCCGACCACTGATTGAGAACTGCGGTCATCGCTGGTTAGGGACCTGTCGGCGGAGTGTTCTCCGGGCCACGGAAGTACTGGTCACGGTGGAACGGAGCGACGGGATTGAGCACGTCTCACGCACGGATATGGGTTGGCATTGACGCCGGCAAGGGGCACCACTGGGCGGTGGCGGTCGACGCCGACGGCGAAACGCTGTTCTCGACGAAGGTCATCAACGACGAAGCACAGATCCTGACGCTCATCGACACGGCCCGTGAGAGAGCGGACGATGTGCGGTGGGCAGTGGACATCTCCGGCCGCGCATCCACGTTGTTGCTGGCCCTGCTCATCGCGCATGGCCAGCAGGTGGTCTACGTGCCCGGCCGGACGGTC
Source organism: Streptomyces sp. NBC_00076 (assembly GCF_045041235.1). NCBI lineage: Bacteria > Bacillati > Actinomycetota > Actinomycetes > Kitasatosporales > Streptomycetaceae > Streptomyces > Streptomyces sp. NBC_00076. The sequence goes on along the minus strand of NZ_CP108242.1, from coordinate 1,260,451 downwards.
AACCGCATGTCCGGCGCATACCGGGGCGAGGCGAAGACCGATGCCAAGGACGCTCGCGTCATCGCCGACCAAGCCCGCATGCGACGTGACTTCGCCTCGCTGAACACGCCCCCGGAACTGGTCACCACCCTCCAGCTGCTGACCAACTACCGGTCCGACCTCATCGCTGACCGAGTGCGGCTGATCAACCGGCTCCGTGACCTGCTGGTGGGCATCTGCCCCGCGCTGGAGCGGGCCTTCGACTACTCCGCGGCCAAAGGCCCCGTCGTCATGCTTACCGAGTACCAGACCCCGGCCGCCCTGCGTCGTATCGGCGTCAAGCGGCTGACGACCTGGCTGGAACGCCGCAAGGTCCGCGGCGCCGGGGATGTCGCAGCCAAGGCAGTGGAGGCCGCCCAGTCCCAGATGACCGCACTGCCCGGGGAGAAGCGGGCCGCCAAGCTGGTCTGCGATCTGGCCCACCAGCTCCTGGCCCTGGACGAACGGATCAAGAACAACGGCCGAGAGATCCGAGAGGCCTTCCACACCGACGAACGCGCCGAGATCATCGAGTCCATGCCCGGCATGGGCCCCATCCTGGGCGCCGAGTTCGTCGCCATCGTCGGCGATCTGTCCGGCTACAAGGACGCCGGCCGCCTGGCCTCCCACGCGGGCCTGGCTCCGGTCGCCCGGGACTCCGGCCGCCGGACCGGCAGCTACCACCGGCCCAAGCGCTACAACCGGCGCCTGCGGCACGTCTTCTACATGGCCGCGCAGACCGCGATGATGCGGCCCGGACCGTCGCGGGACTACTACCTCAGGAAGCGATCCGAAGGGCTGCTGCACACCCAGGCACTGCTCTCGCTCGCCCGACGCCGGGTCGACGTGCTCTGGGCGATGTTGCGTGACAAGAGGCTGTTCACCTCCGCCCCGCCGGTCACACAGGCGGCTTGACACGATCATTGAGATTCTCCTGGGGGCCCGTGGTGAAACCTAGGGCAACTAGGTTCACGGCTACGGTACTCAGGCACAGTGGGAGAGGCCAATGGATTTCAGGGACATCGCAGCACCGCGGGCGCGGGCAGCACTTCTCCATGTGGCGGCTCTCTCCGAGGGGCCGGCCCTCGACCCCGGACCGCGCATCACGCTGAACTTCCATCCGGACCGCCTGGTGCGTTGGCTGCCCATCCTGCGCGCGCTCGCCGAGGACGGCGTGTACCACTCCCAGTTCGTCACCGGCACCAGCAACGGCGGGCTCACCGCGCACCCGGGCGGCGACCGTCAACGGTGGGAGAGCCGGATCTTCGGGGGTGCCTACGACGACGCGGCCGCCGCCGAGCGTCCCGTGTACGGCGCGCTGAACTTCCGCCGCCAAGTGGTCGGCGCCGCCCCGCGCTTCGGCTCCTCGCACTTCCGGCTCACCGGTGCCGTGCTCGCCCGGACCACCTTCTGCTACCCGGACAGCGCGGCCGAGCCGGGCGACTTCGGCGTCGCGGCCCGGATGTCCCTGGTCGCGCTCGCCGAGGCGGACCACCAGGACGCCCTGAACGACTACATCGAGGCCCAGGTCCACGCCGGGGTGGTCCTCGACCGGGACGTCGAGGCGCTCGTCCTCGACGCGAGCTACCGCGGCACATCCGTCGAGACGGCCGCCCGATTGCTGCCCTGCCCGGTGGAGTGGCACCCCGGATACCGCCTCACCGTGGCCGACCTGTACCGCCACGCCGACTACCGCGGCCGGGAGTACGTCGACCTGGGCGCCCGGATCGCCGAGGACGGCCGCATCGACCCGCGGATCATCGGCGACGCCGCCCGCACCGGGCGCCACGAACTCCAGGACCTGAAGATGGTGTGGCACACCCTCGCCCGCTTCGGCGCCCCGGAAGGCGCGGGCACGGCCTGCTTCAGGGAGGTGGCAGACGGGGCGGCCACGGTCGCGGCCGGCGGTGCGGTCACAGTCGCGGCCGACGGTGCGGCGAGGGAGGCGGCCGACACGGCCTGCTCCAGGGAGGCGGTCGGCAGTTCGGCCATGGTCGCGGTCCCTTCCCCGGACACCGCCCTCTCCTCGGAGACTGCCGACTCCTCGGACTCCGCCCTCTCCTCGGGCGCGGCCTACTCCCCGGGCGCGGCCTACTCCTCGGGCGCGGTGGCTTCCGAGGAGTAGGTGGCTTGCGAGGGTGCCTCGGCAGGTGCCGGCGGCCAGACCCCCGGGGTCAGCACCCCCAACGCGTAGGCGCGGGCGACCAGTTCCGTACGGTTGCCCGCGCCCCAGCGCGCGGACATGCGCCGCAGGTGATACGTGACGCCGTCGGTCGTGAGGCCGGTCTCGCGGGCCGCCCGGGCCGTGGTCGCCCCGCCGGCGAGGAGTGCCAGGATCCGGGCCTCCGTCGCGGTCACCCGCACGGGTTCCTCGGCGCGGGACTCGCGCCCGCCCTGGACACGCAGCATCACCAGCAGGGCGGGCGTCTCCTCGACCGTGTCGCTCACCGGGTCCGCGGTCAGCTCCCCGTACCGCTCGCCGCCGCAGGGTGCCTCCCAGCGCACCGACACCTGGTAGCGCGACCGGTGCCGCAGCCGCAGCGCCTGAGCGATCCGGTCCACCTGGGGCACCTCCTGCGGCCGGAACAGCTCCAGCACCTCACGGCCGCGCAACCGCCCCGGAGTCGTACCGCACTCGGTGGCCATCGCGGGATTGGCGAGCAGGACGGCGCCGTAAACGTCGCACACCGCGACCGGCATCGACACCCGGTCGAAGAGCATCAGGGCGCGGTTGCGCCACACCACGGCTTCCCGCCGATCCGCATCCACCCGCATCCACCCGCACCTCCCGCCTCGGTGTCGGCGCTCACCGCCCCGGAGTCCGCCCTGCCACGGTGTGCCGCCCGGCGCAAGGGCCACGCACCCGCATGTACTACACAATCATGTAGGCGGTCGGTACGGACCGACGGGCTCGGTGGACCAACCTGGATCGCAGTACTCCCGTACCGCGAAAGGCAGTTGCCCGTCCATGCCCCCCACCGCGCAGACCGCGTCGTCCCTCCCCGGCGTTCCCCTCGTCGACATCTCCGCCACCGGCCCCGGCCGAACGCCCCTCCAGCAGGTGATGGAGCTGATGCGGGAACACGGCCCCGTGCTCGTGCGGCGGCTGCACGGGAGGGACGTCACCTTCGTCGCCGACCTCGACCTGGTCACCGAACTCGCCGACGAGACCCGGTTCGCCAAGGCCATCGGCCCCGCGCTGGAGAACGTCCGCGAGTTCGCCGCCGACGGACTGTTCACCGCGTACAACGACGAGCCCAACTGGGCCAAGGCCCACGACATCCTGATGCCCGCCTTCGCCCTCGGCTCGATGCGTACGTACCACCCGGTGATGCTGCGCGTCGCCCAGCGCATGATCGGCTCCTGGGACCGGGCCGCCCGCGCCGGGCAGCCGGTGAACATCCCCGACGACATGACCCGGATGACCCTCGACACCATCGGGCTCGCCGGGTTCGGCTACGACTTCGGCTCCTTCGACCGGGACGAGCCCCACCCCTTCGTCGAGTCGATGGTGCGCTGCCTGGAGTGGGCGATGACCCGCCTGGCCCGCACTCCCGGGGGCGACTACACGGCCGCCGACGAGGCGTTCGCCACGAACGCCGGCTATCTGGCGCAGGTCGTCGACGACGTGATCAGCGCCCGGGTGGCCTCCGGCGAGAGCGGTACCGACGACCTCCTCGGGCTCATGCTCACCGCCACACACCCCGCCGACGGCACCACCCTCGACACCACCAACATCCGCAACCAGGTCATCACCTTCCTGATCGCCGGACACGAGACCACCTCCGGCGCGATGTCCTTCGCGATGTACTACCTGGCCAAGCACCCGGCAGTGCTCCAGCTCGTCCAGCGCGAGGTCGACCAGCTGTGGGGCGACACCGCCGACCCCGAGCCGACCTTCGACGAGGTCGGGCGGCTCACCTACACCCGACAGGTCCTCAACGAGGCCCTGCGGCTGTGGCCCACCGCCGCCGCCTTCAGCCGACAGGCCCGCGAGGACACCCTGCTCGGCGGGACCATCCCGCTGCGCGCCGGACAGACCCTCACCGTGATCGCGCCGATGCTGCACCGGCAGCCCGCATGGGGCGACAACCCCGAGCTGTTCGACCCCGCCCGTTTCACCCCCGAGGCGGAGACCACCCGCTCACCGCACGCCTTCAAGCCCTTCGGCACCGGCGAACGCGCCTGCATCGGGCGGCAGTTCGCCCTGCACGAGGCCACCATGCTGCTCGCCCTGCTGGTGCACCGCTACCGGCTGAACGACCACGCCGACTACCGGCTCACCATCAAGGAGGCCCTCACCCTCAAGCCGGACGGCTTCACCCTCACCCTGGCCCCGCGCACCGCCGCCGACCGCGCCCACCCGCCCCTGCCGGGCGCGGTCCCGACGACCGCTGACGACACCCGGGTCGAGGCCGAGCTCCCGGCCCGGGTCCGCGCCGGCACCCGCGCCCTCTTCCTGCACGGCAGCAACTACGGCACCTGCCGCGACTTCGCAGCCCAACTCGCCGACGAGGCCGCCGCACTGGGCTGCGAGACGGAGGTCGCGCCCCTGGACGCGTACGCCGATCACCTTCCCACGGACCGTCCGGTCGTGATCACCGCCGCCTCATACAATGGCCAACCCACCGACGACGCAAGGGAGTTCGCCGGCCGACTCGACGAGATCACCGACGCGACCGGCATCCGCTACGCGGTCCTCGGCGTCGGCGACCGCAACTGGGCCGCGACCTACCAGCACGTCCCCACCCGCATCGACGAACGTCTCGCCGGCCTCGGCGCGACCCGTCTCCTGGACCGCGCGGCCGCGGACGCCTCCGGCGACCTCACCGGCACCGTCCGCGCCTTCACCGCCGGGCTCCGCACCGCGCTTCTCGAGGCATACGGCGACCCGGACGCCCTCGTCGCCGCCGAGCCGGAGCCGACCGCCGGGTACGAGGTCCGGACCCTGACCGGCGGCCCGCTGGACGCCCTGGCCGAGCGGCACGGCCTGGTCCCGATCACCGTGGCGGAGGCGTACGACCTCACCGCGCCCGGCCACCCCCGCCTCAAGCGGTTCGTCCGGCTCGCCCTGCCGGCCGGCACCACCTACCGCACCGCCGACCACGTCACCGTCCTCCCCGCCAACGACAAGACGCTCGTCGAGCGGTCCGCGGACGCGTTCGGTGTCGACCTCGACGACGTGCTGGACATCCGTCCTTCCCGCCCGCGCCGCGACGGACTCGCCGTGGACCGCCCCTTGACGGTACGTCAACTACTCGCCCACCACGTGGAGTTGCAGCACCGCCCGACCGCCGACCAGCTGTCCGTCCTGGCCGCCGCCAACCCCTGCCCGCCGGAGCGCGCTCACCTGGCCGCCCTCGTGGACGACCCGCGCACGCTGGTGGAGCTCTTCGAGTCCTACCCCGCCCTGCGCGGCTCCCTCGACTGGCCCGCCCTGCTCGACCTCCTCCCGCCGCTGCGCCCGCGCCACTACTCGGTGTCCTCGTCCCCGGCGGCCTCCCCCGGGCACGTCGACCTGATGGTCTCGCTCCTGGAGGCACCCGCCCGCTCCCACTCCCGGCTGAGCTCGAGCGGAAGGACGCCCGTGGGCGACGGCACCTACCGGGGCGTCGGCTCCGGCTACCTCGTCGGCGTGCAGCCCGGGGACACCGTCCTGGCCCGCGTCCAGCCCTGCCGGGACGCCTTCCGCGTCGACCACGCCCGACCGGTCGTCATGATCGCGGCCGGCACCGGCCTGGCCCCCTTCCGCGGAGCCGTCGCCGACCGTGTCGCCACCATGGCTCGGGGCGAGCAACTCCCGCCCGCGATCTGCTACTTCGGTTGCGACGCCCCCGACGCCGACTTCCTGCACGCCGACGAACTGCGCGCCGCCGAGGCCGCCGGCGCGGTACGGCTCCGCCCCGCCTTCAGCACCGCCCCGGAGGCCGGGGTGGCCTTCGTGCAGCACCGCGTCGCCGCCGAGGCCGACGAGGTCTGGGAATTGCTCGACGCGGGCGCCCGGGTGTACGTCTGCGGCGACGGTTCGCGGATGGCGCCGGGGGTGCGGGACGCGTTCCGTACCCTGTACCGGGAGCGCACCCCGGACGCCGACGAGTCGGCCGCCGAGCGGTGGCTCGACGGGCTGGTGCGGGACGGCCGCTACGTGGAGGACGTGTACGCGGCCGGCTGACCGGGAGACAGGGAAGGGCGGGCGCAGGTGGCGGACTCCGTGGATCAGGCGGGCACATCGGATTCCTGGAGACGGGCGCGGCAGGTGCTGGAAGGTGCCCGCCTGGCCCCCGACCGGCTCGACCGGCTGCGCCCCCTGACCGGCGGCACGTACAACACCGTCGAGGAACTCGTCCTCACCGACGGCAGCCGCTACGTGCTGAAGGTCCCTCCCGCCGCGACCGTCCCCGGTCTGCGCCACGAGCAGCGACTGCTGCTCTCCGAGGCGGAGTTCTACCGTGCGGCGGCCGGGGCCGGCGTCCCGGCGCCGCACGTCCTCGCGCTCGGCGGGTACACGGACACCGCCCCAGGGCATCTGCTGATGACGGCCTGCCCAGGCGAACCCTGGAACGGTTCGCTGACGCCCACCGAACAGGCCTCTCTGCGCGCCGAGTTGGGCCGCCACCTCGCCCGTCTGCACGAGGTGACCGGGCCCGGCTTCGGCTACCCGTCCGGTGCCCTCGGCCCGCTCGTCCCCGACTGGCGCACCGCCTTCACGGCCATGACCGATGCCGTCCTCGAAGACGCCCGCCACTACCGGGCCCGCCTGCCCCGCCCCGTCGACGAGGTGGCCCGTACCCTCCGGTCCGCCCACGGCGCGTTGGACGAGGTCACCGTCCCGTGCCTGGTCCACTTCGACCTGTGGCCGGGGAACATCCTGGTGGACCGCCCGGCGGGGGAGGCGCCCCGGATCGGCGGGCTCATCGACGGGGAGCGCATGTTCTGGGGCGACCCACTGGCCGACTTCGTCTCCCTGGCGCTGCTCGGGGACATCAAGCGGGACGAGGCCTTCCTCGCGGGCTACCGGGAGGCCGGCGGCCGGGGGGTGTTCGACGGCCCCGCCCGCCTGCGCCTCGCCCTCTACCGCGCCTACCTCTACCTGATCATGCTCACGGAGACAGTGCCCCGGGCGGTCGACGCGGGCCAGCGGCGATGGGTCCAGGAGAATGTCGCCCCGGAACTCGTCGCGGCCCTGGAGGAGATCGAGAAGGGGGCGCCCGCCGCTTCCTCGTCCAGCCGGAGCGCGTCCTGATCGGTTGCTGGGGCGGGCTCCAGCCCGGGCGCCCGGATCCTGCCCGCCGTACGACGCCGTACGACGCCGTACGACGCTGCGCGATGTCGTGCACCCTGCGTCATCCAGCCGGGAAGGCGAGCGTCGAGCTCGGGCGGCCCGGGCCGGACGCGGTCACCGTCGGGGCGGCGATCCTGGCGACGCCGCCTACTTCGCGCGCGGCGGCGGGCGACCCGAGTCGGCTCCCGAGGGCCGGCCGCCCGGGTGGCGCACGGCGCCCGGACCGAGTCGGCCACGCCCCACGAACGCGAGTGACCGCAGGTGTGGGCGCCGGTCGCCATGTGGACGGCTAGGAGCGGGTGCCGCACTGACGTTTCGCTGATCGGCGCGGAGGTACTCGCGTGGCGCCCCGAACCCCACGAAGCGAAGGGAGTGCGCCGTGGACGACCACCGCAGCGAAGGACCCGGAGAGAACGGTGAGCCCGTACCGCGCGACCCGCCGGACCAGCAGGCGCACGACGGCGAGGACCCCTGGGAGGTGGGTGCCGGCAGCGCGCGGGGCGACACCCTCGACACCACCGAGCCCGACGACTCCGAGGATCCCGACGAGGCGGCCGCCGACGTCCCCGACACCGACGAGTCGGGAACGGGCAGGCGGGGCGCCCCGCACTCGGGCGCCGTGGACCCCGAGCACCCGGTCCCGGACGAACCCACCGGCTGACCGGCCGCCCGAGGCGTCCCGGCCGTCGGGCGGCCCTCGGGGGCCCGGATCGCGTGCCCGTACCTCCCACGTACCGCCTACCGCCGTACCGCCGCCGAGGTCAGCCGACCTTGTGGCCCTGCATCGGCTCCGTCCGCGCCCCCGCGCCCTGCTGCATGCCGTGCAGGAACTCCTCCAGCACCTCCGCCGCCGTGTGGTCCGGGCGCCAGCCCAGTTCCGTGCGGGCGCGGCTGCAGTGCATCAGCGGAAGCCTCAGCACCGCGTCGAAGAGATGGGGAGAGGCCGGCAGCAGATGCAGCCCCCACGCGGCGGCGACCGCCGAGCGGGCCGCGGTACGCGGCAGCCGGACCGGACGGGCGCCGAGCATCTCACCGAGCAGCTCCGCGTCGACGGTCGGCTCGCCTGCCAGGTTGAAGGCGCCGTGGACGTCGGAGTGCAGCGCGAGACGGTACGCCTTCGCCGCGTCGTCGGTGTGCAGCGCCTGCACGCGCAGGCCCGGGATGTCGGGCAGGAACGGCAACAGCTCGGGCCGGGCCAGCGGCCCGGGCAGAAAACGCCCGCCGAAGATACGGCGCTGCTCGCTCGCCGACGCCCGCTTGAACAGGAAGGCCGGGCGCATACGGACCACCCGGACTTCGGGGTGGTCGCGCTCGAAGGTGTCCAGGGCACGCTCCAGATAGGCCTTCTCCCGGCAGTACGCGGCATCCGGCCAGCCGTGGGTGGGCCACGACTCGTCGACCGCGTGCTCCTTCGGCCCCGGGGAGTACGCGCCGACCGACGACGCGTGCACCAGCGTCGGCACGCCCGCCGAGGCCACCGCCTCGAAGACCCGGATCGAGCCGAGCACATTGGTGCGCCAGGTCGCCGCCGGGTCGTGGGTGGGCTGGAACGCCCAGGCCAGATGGATGACGGCGGTGGCGCCCTCGAACTCCTTGACGAGATCGGACTGGTCGGACGCCAGGTCGACCGCCGACCATTCCGTCTTCGGCGGCGCCCAGTCCGGGATCCGGCGGGCCAGCCCCCGCACGGAACCGACCGCCGAATCCTCGGAGAGAAGGCGCACCACGCTGGTACCGACATTGCCGGTGGCGCCCGTGACGACAATCCTGCTGCCCGTTGAAGTGCTCACCTTCGGCTCCTCACGGCCGGTGGTTCGACGGGGGAGCGCCCCGAGTACCCCGCTGGGAGTGGTGCACGCGGCTGGCGACCGCACTTCCGCCCAGGAGACGATCACCTTATGAGTGAGATCATCCTGATGTCCGACGCCAGGGTCGCCGCCGTTCCGGTCGAGGAGTGCGGCGAAGCGCTGGTCGACGTACGGGGCTCCCTTCGCGTCGACGACCGGAAGCACAAGGACTCCCACGGCGCCGAGGCCCTCCTGCGGCAGGGCGTCCTCGACCGCCTGCTGCGGGCCGAGGCCCTGCTGCCGCAGGGTCTGCGGCTGCTCTTCGTCGAGGGATACCGGCCCCCTGCCCTGCAGCGGTCCTACTTCGAGAAGTACGCCGACGAACTGCGCGCCGATCACCCGGACTGGCCCGCCGATGGCATCCGCACGGCGGCCAGCCGCTATGTGTCCCCGCCCGAGATCGCCCCGCACTCGGCGGGCGCCGCCGTGGACCTGACCCTGGCCCACGCGGACGGCCGCGAACTCGACCTCGGCACACCCATGAACGCGTCCCCGGAACAGAGCGACGGCGCCTGCTACACCGCCGCCGCCCACATCTCCGACGAGGCACGGGCCAACCGGGCCGTTCTGGGAGCGGCCCTGAGCGCGGCCGGCCTGATCAACTACCCCACCGAGTGGTGTTCCCAGTCAAGTTCTTGTGTTCAGGCTTGAGGTCACCGTAGGCAGCGCTTCGGGCGGCGCCCGGTCGTCTTCGTCTGGAGAGATGTTCACGAATTTCGGTTCTGCCTCAACTTCTGTGATGCGTGGCGCTAAGCGACGGAAGCAGTCCTGCCTGGCGGCGCAGGAAGTCGTCCGAAGTCGAGCCTGAAGGCGCCGCAGATGGGGGAACCGTCGATGGTGCGGCTGACGTCGTCCATGTGATCAAGGATGAGGAGCTGGCCAGGTGCGGATCTACATCAGTGTGGACATGGAAGGCATTACAGGGCTCGTCGACGCTGACGATGTTCAGCCCGGCGGCCGGGACTATGAGCACGGGCGTCAGATGATGGCCGAGGACGTCAACGCGGCCATCCGGGGAGCAGTGACTGCAGGTGCCACCCACATCACCGTGAACGACGCACATGGTCCCATGCGTAACCTCCTGCCCGAGGCCCTGCACCCTGCGGCGCGTCTCATCCGCGGCAAACCCAAGAACATGGGCATGCTCGACGGTCTCTCTGCCGGCCACGACGCCGTGCTCTGCGTCGGCTACCACTCCCGGGCCGGCACGCTCGGTGTGCTGAGCCACAGTTTCATGGGCCATGAGATCGAGGACATGTGGCTGGACGGCCAGCCGGTGGGGGAGATCGGCCTGGCCCACGCCACGGCAGCAGCCCTCGGCGTCCCCGTGGTGGTCCTCACCGGCGACGACCGGGCCTGCGAAGAAATGACCGAGTGGGATGCTTCGGTCACCACCGTGGCTGTGAAGTTCGCCCACGACCGCTTCGCGGCCGAACTACGCCCAGCGGATGAGGCACGCGCAGCAATCGAAAAGGCCGTTGCCGCCGGTCTCGTTTCACCGCGGACAACATCGACGGCTTCGGAATCGGCAACCCTCACTGTCCGATGGCAGTCGGCCTCAGTGGCCTCTGCGCTTCAGGGAATCCCTGGGGTCTCTGCCACGGACTTCCGCACCGTTCAGGCACAAGGTGCTCTACCCGACCTCTATCGACAGTTCGGAGTGTGGATGCGTGTGGCAGCTTCCATGACCAACCAGCCACCTTACTGCTGACCTCTGTGCACAGAACTGTATCGCTCCAGGTCAAGTTCATTCCGAGGTACCGCTGTGGATGGCCATCCGGCAGGCAGAATAGGTCAGGTGGTCACCCTCCCGTCGTATGGAGGGGAACGACATTGTCCGGCACCTCTTCCGGGGGCTTCCCCGCCCTCCCGCCGTGACGGGTGAGGACGGCGTTCGCGAGTGCGAGTTGAGTGACTTGGTGCCGGAGCGCCGTGATTTCAGCCTTCTGTGCGGCAACGGTTTCCTTCAGGTCGGACACGGTCTTGCGGAGCCGCTTTTCCGATTCCGGGGGTTGCTTCGTCTCGGTGCGGACGCGTTCGTAGAACTCGGCCTTCAGGTCCGCATGGCGCTTCTGAAGGGCCATGCGGTGAACACCGGCTTCGGCCGCGAGAGCGACGACGGTCAGTGCGCCGTCGGAGGCTGTGGGCCGGCCGGTGAGTAGCCGGTCCATGGCGGCACGGATGCGTGTCCGCTCGTCGGTGGATTGCTCGGTCACGACAGGTCCTCGGCAGGTTGGGCGGTGGCGTGGTGAGTGTCGGCGATGGCGCGGTATTGCTCGGCGGTGATGCGAAGGCGCCTGGCCAGCGGCTGAGGGGAGAGGGCCGCGAGTTTGTTGATGCGGTCGGTCTCTTCCAGCAGTTCGGTCGCGTGGCTGTCGAGGCGGACGGCGTTCCCGCAGCCGGGGCGGCAGTCGAACTGGTTCGGGGCGGTTGCGTCGGGGCCTGGTTCGCAGAGCGCGTTGTCGCGCTTGAAGACGCAGATCAGCGAAGCGTCTGGGTTGTCGAAGAGGACCAGGCCGTCGCGGGCCAGGTAGTCGGCGGCCTGTTTGGCGAACTTCTGGGTGACGGTACGGCCCTCGAATCGTGGCGCCTGGACGGCGGCGGTGAGGGCTCGTCGGGCGGCAGGCCCGGAAATCTTCTCGCCGGCGGCGAGGCGGTCCCGCAGCCGCGCGGCGGTGTCAGCGGCGGCCAGAGCGGTCTCGACATCAAGGACACTGTGGATGCCGCGGCGGCTTCGGCTGCCGTACCCGCTGGACGTACGGGCGTCGAGGACGGTGCGCATGTGGCCGTACTGGATCGCGAGTGCGACGAGGCCACCAGGTCTGCGGGCGATGTGCCACGCCAGGGTCCGGCGGAACCGCCCGAGCCCGATGGCGCCGTGAGGGTCTTGGGGGACGCCCTGGTCCTGCAACCCGTGGGATTCGGTCTCCCGGTTGCTCCAGGCGATGAAGTCCTCGATCCGCTGGTTCATGCTGCTGTTCTTCAAAGCGCCGCCGCGCTGGCGGCCGCGGGCAAAGTCGTGATGGGCGGAGCTGAAGAGCAGTTCGCCCTCGGGGACCATGCGCTCAAGGACTCGGATCGCGCGGACGACCGGGGTGATGGCGACCCAGGGGACCTCCCGTTCCTCACCGGCCGAGACGTGCCGGCCGTCGTCGTCGGTGACGTTCTTGTAGTGGTGACTGCGGATGAGATGGCGGCCGCCGTCCTCAGGGTCGGGGCAGCAGCCGGACCGCAGACCTTGTACTTCCTGCGGTCGCATGCCGGTCAGATAGAGGCAGACGATCATCGCGGCGGTGGCCAACTGCCTCATCAAGGTCGAGACCTCGTTGAAGTCGAGGTGCTCGCGCCAGGGCCTGCCGTTGATCTGCCCGGTCACGGCTACCGGGAGCGGGCAGGGCCCTGGCCGCAGCGTGCTGAGCTCATGGCGTTGTCGAAAGCCACTGACCTGGTTGACGCTGCAGCCGACGGTGGCCGCGATGAATGTTGCGGCCAGGACAGTCTTGCCGCGCCACCCGGTGGTCGGCAGGCCCGTGCCCGCGGCGAGTCGGGGCAAGAGGTAGTCATCAAGCGCGGCCAATCCTGCGGGCGAGCTCGGGTTGGTGATGGCCGCCTGCTGCATGCGGCGCCATTCCACCCAGGCGGCCAGGATGTTGTCCGCGAGGTCGTCGACCATGCGGATCGCCCACATCAGTAGCGGGCTCACCACGCTCGGATCCAGCGGCTCGGTTGTGTTCTCGCCGGTGTCCTGCGGGGTGGAGGATGGCAGATAGTCGTCGACGCCTTCCCGTTCCCATGGTGGTTGCGTGACGCCGATGGGCTGAGTGCAGAGCTGGTCGAATGCCCACAGATCGGTGAGGCGACTCAGAGCTTCCTCAGCGCGGTGCCGGGTCGGATTGGTGCGGAAGCGGTCCGTGACGTAAGCAGTCCAGTGGTCGTCGGTGCAGCCACGCAGATCTTTGACGCCAGCGGTGTACAGCCAGCGGCCGAGTCGCATCCACTCGTAGCAGGTTTCCCGCATCTCATTGGCGGAGCCTCTGGGACGGGCCCGCATCCCTCGGCTCTGGAGGTAGGTGGGTCGCAGCTGGCCGTTCAACAGAATCCAGGTCACCTGCTTGATCTGCCCCGTCATCGGATCAGGGCAGTTCCTCCAGTGGATCTTGATCAGGCTGGCGCCGGGACGGTCGATGAGCGGCCCGAGCGGCCAGACCGGCTCCTGGTAACGACCGTTGGGGTTGGCGTTTCCGGAGCTGATCCAACGAGGAAGGACGACCGGGCTGTCCGGGGTGGGGATCGGCAGCAGATAGGGGTCGCTCTCCGAGGCAAGAGGGAGGCTCATGAGGCAAGTTGTCCCTTCAGCAGGAGATCGACCAGGGAGCGGTCGGTGTCGCTGGCCCGTACCCGAGCGGCAGCCCAGGACGGACGGCCGACCTTGTCCGCCAGGTCGTCGAGCCGCTGCCAGTGCTCGTACCAGCGCTGGTGCCATCTGTGTTCAGGCATCGCCGACCGCAGGCCCTGGATGTGTTCGTGAAGGAGGGCGAGGCGGGGGTGGTGACCTGGGTGGACGTGTGCGTTAGGGCAGGCGAGGCAGAGGAGGAAGTCGGCTCCGCAGCCGCCGTCCGGGGCAGGCCATGGTGTGGTGGTCTCGTCCGCGCAGTCCGCGGTCGCGGTCTGCCCGTGGGCCGGGTCCGGACCTTGGGCGAGGTGGCCGCGGAAGAAGATCTTCTGCGCTTGGTCGAGAGCTTCGAGCGCGCCGTCCTCGAAGGTCTGCTGCGAGGCTTGCCGGACCTTTTGGTCGGGCAGCACGTAGACGCTCTCGTGCGTCCCTTGCGTTTGCTGGAGAGGCTTGCCCTCCCGAGTCACCGTTGTGCGTCGGATCTGGCGGAAGGGCGAGCCGTTCAGCTTGTGTTCGATCGCCCAGGACTTTCCGTCGACACCCGAGACACCGAAAACGATCGGGCCCACTGCCGGGGGACGGTCCATGTCCTTGCGTCCGCCCTTCTGCCGAACCGCGCGGGCTGTCATCAACAGGTCCGTGCCCGGAGCCAGTTGCGCAGCCAGGAGCCGTCCATGGAGCGTGGCCTGCAGTGCCTGTGTGATCAATCGCCCTGGGGAGTCGGCCCCGGAGTCGGTGATGTTCTCCGTGGAGAACCAGCGGCCGTTCCCGGCCCGGCGCTTCTCGACCTTCACGTGGTAGGTCACGTTCGTGCTCTCCGCGACCGACGGAGCCCTGGTCGGGGCCGGCATACGGTCATAGGCGGAGAGGTTCCAGCCGAAGCGATCGGTCAGCAGTACGGCCAGGGCTGTCAGCTCCGACGGGGTCAGGAACAGTCGGCCCCACGTGTGCTCGACGTCGCGGCCGCCCAGCAATCCGCGGTTGGTGATGGCCTGTCGACCACTCGGCAACTGCGTACGGGGCACGTCCCCGACACGAGCCACATGGTCCAGCGCTTCCGCGAGCCGCCAGTCACGGCTGCCCTCATCCAGGGCTCCCGCCCGCCACCTCTCCAGCAGTTCACTGTTCTCCCGGATCCTGAGCCAGGCAGCCCGGAACTGACGGCCTGCTGCCAGCAGCACGTGCTCGCGTTCCGCCTCGTCGTAGGACTTCCTGACGGGCTTCGGTGCGGGAACGCGACGGGCCAGCTCCTCTGCGACCGGCCCTTCGCTCAACCGGGGGTCGCCGCGGAGTATCCGATGGACTACCCGCAGCGTGGTGCGACCGGTGTTGGTGCTGATGTTCTGCAGCCGCCAGCGCTTGAGCGTCGCCGCGTCCAGGTCGGTCAAATCGTCGGGAAGAGTCTCGAGACCGGAGACGAAGTCGGCGAACACCTTCAGCCTGTTCCAGGCGGCTGTGGCGCTGTAGTGGCTGGTCCATCTCCCCTGCTGGGCAGCGAACACCGTTGCCAGGGAGCGCTGCATCGGCTGCGGGACCGGCAGGTCGGAGAAGTCGAAGTCCTTCCCGTGGCCGGCCTTGTTGACGATGGTGACCACCAGGCCGTTTGCGGCAAGCGGTGGCTCAGTCGTGAAGTCGGTCGGCGGCAGGACCGCCCGACGCCCGCGGCGGCTCACCGGCCGGCCTCCGGCAGCCGGTCGACAATGACGTCGATGTCCTGGATCCCGGCCGACTCCTTCGCGAGCCGCGCGAACACGCCGTCGATGTCCTCGACCTCGCGGTCGGGCCCGTCGGCCTCGGCTGTCGCCAGGATTGCTTCGAGCTGCAGATGTGCGACCGGAGCCAGGTAATGACGCTTGGTCGTCTCGACGTCCGCGTGCCCGAGGAGGGTCTTGACCAGCCACCAGGGATCGCCGAACAGCATCGCGAAGTCCCGGCGGTCCTGCGCGGTCAATCCGAAACGGGCTTCCATCAGCTGGTTCAGCACGATGAGCATGTACAGCGCGAAGGAGTGACGCGTGGAGTGTGGGGTCGCGTACGGAGTCCGGCCCCGGACTTCTGCGGCGCGGAGGTTCCGGCCCACTTCCCGCTCGGCGGGGGTCAACAAAACCTGCTCGCAGCGCAGGTTCGCCGTGGTGAACACCGTGTTCCAACGGTCGGGAAGCATCGGCAAGCCCTGCTCGGTCAGCCACAGCCACGCAGGCTCCGGCCCCTCCGGGCCCTCGATGAACAGCCACTGCCGTTCCCGCCAGCCCAGATGAGTCAAGTACTGATGGCCTTCGACACCATCCCGGTCGACCCAGAAGACCCGTGGCGCCCGGCCACGAGTCACCTTCGTGACGAGACGCATCTGCTCGACCCGCTCGTAACGGCCCATCTGCTGAGCGCGCTTTACCGCCCAAGCGCGCTCCGACTGTACGTAGGTCTCGACCTGCCCCAGGGCATCCAGCGAGGTATAGAAAGTGCGGCCGTTCTTCGACCGGGTCACTGCCCCGGCGAGCTGGCCATGCTGGTAGCGCCCGTGCTGCAACCGCTGAGCGGGCAGCTCGAACGTCAACAGCGACCCGCCCTCCTGCCGCCGAAGCCCCGAACTCAAGATGAACTGCACAAACGAGGTGTTACGGGCCTCGGTCCGTGCGTCCCATCCCCAACTCGGCACTCTGTCGCGGCCGTGACCGCGCAGCCCGACGTCCGACCACAAGCTCCACGTACGCGGTGTCAGCCACGACACCCGGGCGCTGACCGAGTCAGCCGCACGGTCCTCCCGCCGGGACGCATCCACCGGTCGCGGGCTCACCCTCGCCCACTTGAACAGGCGGGTGAAGGCGGCTGCCTCACGGTTCCATTTCGACCCGCTGATTCGCTCGGGATTCCGCGGAGCATCACAACGCCAAGTCCTGTAGTTGAGCAGGTCCTGCTCGGAGGCCCGGCGCCAGTCGATCCCGCGCGACGACAGGAATGTCAGGAGGATTCGAATGTCCGTGGCGTAGTTCCGCTTCGTCTCCCGCGCAAGGAAGCGGAAGTGCTTCGACAGAACGAATTCCAACAGGTCGGAGTCGATGGTGAAATCTGGGGCGATGAAGACAGGATCACCCGGCATCAAGCCGATCCGCTCGACCGCCGTCGGCAGGTCCTCGACCCCCAACACTCCCGCTTCAGGAAGCGTCCCCCACCGGCCCGGGTCGGGCACCCACACCACATGCCACTCACTCACACTCGCTCCTCCCCTGATGCTTGAACACATCCAATCATCAGGGAAGTTCTGGCACTGGTCGTACGGAGACCGCTACTGGGCTCTGGAGACCGGCGCGCCGACCGCGCTCTACGGGCCGAGCGAACTGCCCGCAACGACGTCGTCGACCATGTCCCCCGCCCCGCTCCTCGCCCCGGACCCTGCCCCCGCGCGCCCGATGCGCTCCGGGGACGCCCAACAGTGACCGCTTCGCGGAGAAGAGATTTCTTCCCTAGTTCAGTCGGCGAACGCGTTCACGCCCGTCCGCTCGGCCGACAGGTCCCACAGCCGGGCCGCCTGCTCGGGGTCGATCGCGTAGTCCTTGACGCCTGTGCGCTCGCCGTCGGCCGGTGCCGGGTCCGCGATGTCGCAGTCCTCCAGGTAGACGCCGCCCAGGCCGGCCAGCCGGGGTGAGGTCGCCGCCCAGACCTGGGTGGCCGCGCCCTGCTCGGGAGTCTTCATGCCCTCCTGCGGGATCGGGGTGCCGTCCTCGTCGATCCAGCCGTTCGCCACCATCTCCTCCCTGGGCAGGTGCCGCTGGAGAGGGGTGAGGATGCCACCGGGGTGCAGCGCGAAGGCCTGTACGCCGCGGTCCCGGGCGAGCCGGTCGAGGTGGACGGCCAACAGGACGTTCGCGGTCTTGGCCTGCCCGTATGCCTGCCACTTGTCGTAGCCGTCCTGCCAGTCGACGTCGTCCCAGCGGATGCCGGAGAAGTGGTGGCCGCGCGAGGACACCGACACCACCCGGGCACCACCGGGCTCGATCGCCGGCCACAGCCGGTTGACGAGGGCGAAGTGGCCCAGGTGGTTCGTGGCGAACTGCGCCTCCCAGCCGGGCCCCACCCTGGTCTCCGGGCAGGCCATGATCCCGGCGTTGTCGATGACGAGGTCGAGCGTGCGGCCCGAGGCGAGGAACCGCTCGGCGAAGGCGCGGACGCTGTCCAGGTCGCCGAGGTCCAGTTCGTCCACCTCGACCCCGTCGACGCCGGCCAGGGCTTCCCGTGCGGCGGCGGGGCGGCGGGCCGGGACGACGACCCGGGCGCCGGCCGCGTGCAGGGCGCGGGAGGTCTCCAGGCCGAGACCCGAGTAGCCGCCGGTGACGAGCGCGAGCTTTCCGGTCAGGTCGATGCCGGCCAGGACGTCGGCGGCGCTGCTGTGGGCGCCGAACCCCGAGCCGATCTTGTGCTGTGCGGTACGTGCGGTGCGTGCAGTGCTCATGTCCGAAACGCTACGGATTGGAGCGTGCTCCAAGTCAAGCGTCCTCGAGGTCAGGCGTCCTCGAGGTCAAGGGTGATCGAGGTCAGGCATCCTCGACGTCGAGCGCGCTGGGCCGGGGCAGCGCGGTTCCGGCACGGGGCAGGCGGTGTCCGGACAGAGGGAAGCCCCGACCGGACGGGGGAATCACGGTCGGGGCTGGTCTCGTGTGGGCGCGGATGGCGGTCGCCTCTCGGCGAAACGCTCCACAGGGCTTCAGCCGAACGATCGTCCCTGTGGGCAAAAGGTGAGGCCCGGGGACACTGTCCCATCCGCACCCACGGTCTGTTCAACGGACAACCACCCCTGGGTGTTCCGTGGTTGGCCGCGAACCGGGGTGATCCGTGTCACCGCTCGTCAGCGGCCGGAACGGCCTCGGTCCAGAGTTTCTCGGCCTGCAACAAAAGGGTTCCCAGGACGGCCGTCGTGGTGGCTCCGTGCGCGGAGTGCTCCCGCAGACCGTGCTGCAACCGTTCGTGCAGCTCCCGCATCGCGTCCTCGGAGCCTCCCGCCGGTCGCAGCGGGCCGGAGGTCAGCTTCAGGCTCTCCCGGCTCCAGCCGCGGGCCGACCGCAGCGCCTCCAGGCACCGCTCCAACCGGGCCGAAGCGCTCGACCAGCGCGCCGCGGTCCGCGCGTCCCACTCCGTCTCCCGCAGATCCGCGCCGACGGTGTGCAACACGTCGCCGGCCTCCCGGGCGAGTGCCGCGAGGTTCTCCCGCACGTCCCGCAGATGGATCGGCGGCAGGACGAGGGCATTGATCGCGGCCCCGATCACCGCGCCCAGCAGTGCCTGTCCGACGCGGTGCCCGACCGCCGACGCCGAGAGGGTTCCCGAGGGTGAAGACGGCGGTGGTCGCGCCGTAGATCCCCTGGTCGCCGAAGCGGGACCAGTTCGCGAGCAGCATCAGCACCGGCACGGACAGGGCCAGCGCGCCCAGCGTGCTGCCGGCGAGGGCCTGGGCCGCCGACGCCAGCAGGGTTCCGGCACAGAGGGCCACCCATTGCTGCGCGCCCTGCCGCAGCGAGCTGTAGACGGTGGCCTGCACCAGCACCAGCGCCACCCAGGGCGCCATCAACGCCATCGGATCGCCCCGCAGGTCGCTCGCCACGAACCAGGCGATCAGTGCCTTCCGCTGCCGCCTTCAACGACTGCACGACCAGATCGCGCTCCCGGCCGGGACCGCGCCGGACGGCCCGGGCGGCCCGGGCGACGGCAAGGGCATCCCGGCGCAGCGCGTCGGCCGGACGGCCACCGTACGGTCGTACCGCATCTGTCATACGCGTCATGCACGGTGGGTATCCGCGTCGAGAGGCCCCTCACCTGGGTTTTTCGGTCGGATCATGCCAGGGGGCTGTCCGCCAGGGAGGCCAGCAGGTCCGCGGGGTCGTCGTAGATCTCGGTCGCCCCCGCCCCGGCCAGGTCGGTCCGCGGGATGCCGCCGCACAGGACGCCGACGCAGCGCACCCCGGCCCGGCTGCCCGCGCGCATGTCCCAGACGGTGTCGCCGACGAAGACCGCCTGCTCGGGGGCGACACCGGCCAGCTCCAGGGCGTGTTCGACGGGCTCGGGCGAGGGCTTGCCCTCGTCGACGTCGTCGGCGCTCGCCGTGTCGGTGATCGCGTCGTCCGCGTCGAGCGCGCGACGCAGCGCGGACAGCTCGGCACCGCCCGCCGACGTGGCGAGCACCACCGTCCAGCCGTCCCGGTCGAGCCGCCGCAGCAGCCGCCCGGCGTCCTGGAACGCGGGCAGCCGGTCGAAGTACTGCCCGTACAGCGCCTTGTGCGCGGCGCTCAGTTCCGCGTCCCGTGCCGGGTCCCGGTCGTCGCCGAGGAGGTGGGCGATCAGGTCGGTGGAGCCGAGCCCGATCGCCCGGTGGATGGCGTGCGTCGGTACCCGGTGCCCCGCCTGTCGGAAGGCCTCCCACCAGGTCACCACGTGGAGGTGGTTGGTGTCGACGAGGGTCCCGTCGACGTCGAACACCGCGGCCCGTCCCATATACCCGTCCTTTCGTCCCATACCGCCGGTCGGCGCGTCGCGTACCCCGCCGGCCGCCCGGTCAGCGCGTCGAGTACCACGTCAGCCGCTCGCCACGCGAGCCGGAATCCGGCCCTCCCGGGTCCAGGCCAGCAGCTCCGCCAGGGACCAGGTCGTGACCACACGGTCGGCGGGCACCTCGCACTCCTGCGCACGGGCGCAGCCGTGGATCTGCCAGTCCAGCTGGCCGGGTGCGTGCGCGTCGGTGTCGATCGAGAACAGCACGCCCGCCCGTACGGCCGCGCGCAGCAGTCGCCGTGGCGGATCGAGGCGCTCGGGGCGGCTGTTGATCTCCACCGCCGTACCGGACTCGGCGCACGCCGCGAACACCTCCTCGGCGTCGAACTCCGACTCGGGCCGCCCCCGCCCCGTCACCAGCCGACCGGTGCAGTGCCCGAGGACGTCCGCGTGCGGATCGCGTACGGCGGCCACCATGCGCCGGGTCATCGAGCGGGCGTCCATCCGCAGCTTGGAGTGCACGGACACCACCACGACGTCCAGCTGATCGAGCAGGTCGGGTTCCTGGTCGAGCGAGCCGTCGTCGAGGATGTCGCACTCGATGCCCGTCAGCAGCCGGAACGGCGCCCATGTCTCGTTCAGCTCCGCCACCACCTCCAGCTGGTGGCGCAGCCGCTCGGGCGACAGCCCGCGAGCCACGGTCAGCCGCGGCGAGTGGTCGGTCAGCGCGGCCCACTCGTGGCCGATCTCGGCCGCGGCCCGGCCCATCTCGTCGATCGGGCTGCCGCCGTCGGACCAGTCCGAGTGCAGATGGCAGTCCCCGCGCAGCAGGGCCCGCAGCCCATCCCCGCCCGGCGTCGACGGCGCCGCGGCGTCGGCCTCGCCCTCCAGCTTCTCCAGATAGCCGGGCACCCGCCCCTCCAGCGCCTCGCGCACCACCTGCGCCGTCTTCGGGCCGACCCCCTTCAGGGCCTCCAGCGTCCCGGCGTCCGCCCGCTCGCGGACCTCCGCGTCGGACATCGGGGACAGCACACGGGAGGCCGTACGGAAGGCGCGCACGCGGTACGTGGGCGCGCTGGACCGCTCCAGCAGAAAGGCGATCCGTTCCAAGGCCTCGACGGGATCCATCACCACCTCCACCTCCACCTGGAACCTCCAGCGTTCCCCAGCTGCCCGGGGACCGCACGACGAGTGGGTGGCTCCTCCGGTACGCGATCGGGCGGGAACGGGACGTCGGCATCAGCCTCGCGCGGTGGAGGGCGGCGGTGCTCGGCCCGCTGGTCGGGTGACGTACGCCTCTCCCTCTCGCACGATGCGCTCTAGGCTCTATCCATGACCGAAAGCGCGAGCCCACACATCGCCCAGCCGCGGATCCTGGTGCTCGGGGTGCAGCCGGGCACGCCGCCGTTCCGGATCGTGGAGATCGACGGCCAGGTGATCGGCGAGGCGAAGACCGTCACCGACGTCCTGGAGGCCGCGGCGGCTTTCGGCATCACGGTCCACGACCTGGACGACCCGGAGGTGGTCCGCTGGGTGGGCGGGGACAAGTTCACCTGGCACCGGCACTGATCGACCGGGTCGGCGTCCACGTCCGGCGGACGCCGACCCAAGGCTGGGCGGCCGAACCGTCCGCGGTGCGTTCGCGCGGGCGGCCTCGGTCACACCTTCGGCTTGCGCGCGTGCACCGCCCGGCTCAGCCGCCGCCCCAGCAGGAGGTAGCCGACGAGCGCGCCGGTGGTGTTGAGGATGACGTCGTCGATGTCGAAGGCCCGCCCGGTGATCAACGCTCCCTGGGCGAACTCCACCATGAGCATCACGATCGCGGTCAGCAGCAGGATGCGCAGGATCCCGCGGGTGCCGGGAGCCACGACCGGCACCAGGATGCCGAACGGGATGCCCAGCAGCAGGTTGCCGCCGATCTGCTTGACGGCGTCCCGCAGTTCGGGCTGATCCACATAGGCCCGCAGGGAACGGCCCGGATGGATGTTGGTGTGCGTCAGATCCACCGACGCGGGGGAGGGCTCCAGGGTCAGCCGCGCCAGGACGACGGCGAACGCCACCATGAAGGCGAACGCGCAGAGCACCGCCAGCAGACGCAGGGGCCAGGGCAGGGGACGCCGTTCCCGGCTCGATCTCTGCTCCGAACGCCGCGCTGAAGCCCGCTCCGAACGCCGTTCCCGGCTCGGCTTCCGCGGAGGGCGCTCGGTCTTGGAGGTGCGGGTGCGGGTGCGCAACACTGCGCGCGTTCGTTCGGCTGCCCAGGCCATCCAGTCCTCCAGAGTGCAAGTTCCCCGTGTCGTGACGCGGTTACCCGCGAACGGCCAGACGATTCACCCCCTGTACCTCCGGGGTCACGCAGAGGCGAAGAACGGTCCCGTTCGCCAGCAGCCAGGCCACGTCGGCGACCACATGGCCTGGCTGCTGGTGGGGCCCCTGCTGGATTCCCTCGTCCTGCCGGGGATCCACGGCGGGTGATCAGGTGCCGTAGGCGACCTTCACCTCCTTGAAGCCGAGGGAGCCGAGCAGCCCCTTCAGCATGGTGGTGGTGTTGGTCTCGGCACGCCTGGTCAGTTCGCTCTCCTTCGCGGCGTCGGTGATGTGCCGCACGGCGAGCTTCTGCACGGCCTGCTCGCTGTTGGGGTTGTCCGAGAAGAGGTCGCCGAAGCGGTCGAGGAGACCGCGTTGCTTGGAGACGGCGTAGGAGCGGTCGGCGTCCAGAGCTGCCTTGCCGAGCCGGGCGTGCGGCAGCCGCAGAGTGGCGGACGTACGGTCGGCGTTGACCGTCACGTCGTTCTTGGCGACCTTGCCGAGGTCGACGTAGGCGTCGACGGAGCCCGCCCCGACGTACAGGGTGCGGGAGCCGCGGATCGCGTCGGGCAGGTACTTGGTGTCCTTTTCCAGGTCCACGACGACCTGGAAATTGCCGGAGGCGGCGTCGTAACGGCTGATGTCCTGGATGGACTGGAGCAGTGCGGGGCCGGTTCGGTCGTGGGTCTCGGTGCCGAACAGGTCCTTGAGGCCCGGCAGCACACTCAGCCGGATCCCCGCAAAGAACACGACGAGCACGAGTACCACGGCGCTCACCGCCTTCGCCCAGCCGGGCATGCGACGGGAGGTGCTCCTGATGGGAGTCGTCATGGCGACGGCCCTCCTTCCTACCGTTCGCATGCCCCTCGAAGGCCTTGGCAGACCGACGTGTTGGCCGATTGACACCGCTGACGGGGGCAAGGGGGCGCACTAGCGTGAAGGAAACCTCCCGACCGGCGGATCTGGAGACCCGGATGAGCGCAGACCGCACCGCCCGCTCCCTTTGCCCCATGCACCACATGACCTTCCCCGAGTCCGGGCCGCCCCGGCCGGTCACCCTCGCCACCGGCACCCCGGTCTGGCTCGTGACCCGGTACGCCGAAGCGCGCGAGGTGCTCATGGACCCACGCTTCGACCGGCGGTCCCTGCAGGCCGAGGACGCGCCACCGCTGCTCGTCGTACCGAACCTGCTGGACGCCCCGGACGGGCTCATCAACCAGGACGGACCCGCCCACCAGCGGCTGCGCGGCACGGTCCAGCGGGCGTTCACGCCCCGTGCCGTCGCCCGCTGGCGGCCCTGGGTGGCCTCGGTGGTGGACACCCTCCTCGACGAGTTCGCCGAGCGGGCCCGCCCCGCCGACATCATCGAGGGGTTCACGCGTCCGCTGCCGGTCTCGGTCGTCTCCCGGCTGATGGGTCTCGGCCACGCGGACTGGGAACGTATCCGCTCCTGGGCCGACCACGCCCTGTCCGGCGGCGCGCACACCGCCGAGGAAGTCGGCCTCGCGATGCGGGAGTTCGGGGTCTTCGCCGCCGACCTCGTCGCCGAGCGCCGCAAGGAACCGGGCGACGACCTGGTGAGCGGGCTGGTGACGGCGGGCGACGAGCTCGGGATCGAGGAACGGCAGCTGGTGATGCTGGTCCTTGGGCTGGTCGTGGCCGGACACGAGACGACCATGACCGCCCTCGGCAATATCGTCGTCCACCTCCTCACCGACCGGAAGGACGCCTGGCCGGGGCTGGCCGAGGACGAACAGGCCGCGGCGACGGCCGTCGAACAGCTGCTGCGGACGGTCCCGCTCAGCGAGGGCAGGGTGCTGCCCGGTCTGATCCGCCGCGCCCTCGCGGACGTCGAGATCGGCGGAGTGACGATCCCGGCGGGCGGTGTGGTCGCGGTGCAGACCAACTCGGCCAACCGTGACCCGGACGTCTTCCCGCCGGGCCCGCCCGACCTGTTCGCCCCGCTGAGCCCGCCCAGCGTGGTCTTCGGCGCCGGCCCCCATCACTGCCTCGGCGCCTGGCTCGCCCGCCTGGAACTCGGACTGGCCCTGCACCGCCTGGCCGCCCGATTCCCCCGTCTGCGAGCCGAGTTCACGGCTGACACGATCGAGTGGCGGGAGGGTCAGATGACGCGCAGTCCACGACGGCTGCCGGTGTCCTGGTGAGCATCCCGTCGAAGGTACGAGGCGTCGGCCGCCGGCCCTGGGCCCACGGCCCGGAGAGTGCGTGACGCCCGTCTAGTGCGGCCTGAGTTCACGGTCTCCCGAGGGCCGCGACCACCACACCCCCTCCCCGTGGGTGAGCCCGGGCAGCCGCAGTTCGACCTCGCGCACCCGCCGGGCCGGCAGCTCCCCGGTGATCAGCCACGCCGTCTCGCCACCCGTGGTGCCCGTGAACTCCGTTCCGAAAGAGGCCAGTTGCGACGTCACCGGAGCCAGCGCGTCCAGCGGGACCTCGGCCTCGAACGCGTGGTACGGCTCGTACAGCCGGGTCCCCGCCCGCTCCAGCGCCCGTCGCAGCACGATCGGGGTGAGCCCGCGGAAGTCCGCCGCGGTACTGAGCGGCCCGACGAAACCGGACCGGATCAGAGTGACCCGGTAGTCGGTGACCGACGCGCCGCACAGTCCTGTTGCCATGCTCGCGTGGACCGTCTCCTCCACGGCCTGATGGAAGGCGCGGGGGAGCGCGCCGAGTTCCGTCTCGTACGTGAACACCCCGCCGGAGCCGTGCGGCCCCGCCTCCACCCGCAGCCCGATCGTCGCCCAGTAGCGGGTGTGGTCGTGCCGCGGCAGCTCGTCCCAGGCCTCACCTGTGCCGCGTGGACGCTCCAGGTACCGGACCCGGCCCGGCTCGAAGTCGGCCTCGACCCCGAAGTCCTGGGCCAGTGTCGCCGCCAGGACCTCCATCTGGACCTCGCCGTACAGGAGCAGCGCGGTCGCGCCGGCGGCGGCGGGGCGGGCGTGGATCAGCGGGTCCTGGTCGGCGAGGGAGAGGAGGGCGGAGCGCAGCATCGCCGCCTGCTCGGGACGCCGGGCCCGGACCAGGGTCTCCAGTGTCGGCGGGGCGAACTGCGGGGCGCGGTCGGTGAGATCGCCGAGCCGGTCGCCGACCCGGACGCCGGGCACTCCGGTCAGAGCCGCGATGTTCCCGGCGGTGAGCGGCTCGGGTCGGCCGACCACATCGAGACGCGTCGCTCGTCCGGTGACCTCGGTGGTCCGGCCGTCGGCCTCCCGCCGCCGGAACCTCAGCCGCTGACGCCTCGTCACCACGCCCTCGTACAGCCGCAGATACGCCGTGCGCTCGCCACCGGGACCGGGCCGTACGGCGAACACCGTGCCGCCGGGTTCGGGAGCGGGGGCGGTGGGCGCCGGCGGGATCAGCCGGATCAGGCTCTCGACCAGCTCGGCGACGCCCTGGCCGCCGAGGGCCGAGCCGAAGAGGACGGGGTGGAAGGAGCCGTCGGCGGTGCGCGCGGCGAGGGCCCCGCACAGGTCGTCCGGGGTCGGGTCGGGGCCGTCGACGAGTGCGGCCAGGATGCCCGGGTCGACCTCGGCGAGCGCCTCGGCCCTGCGGCGGTCGGCCGGCAGCGGCGCCACCCGGGCCCTGTCCGTGCCGATGCCGGTCACTTCGGTGAGCGGCGCGATGTGCGGGGTCAGTCTGCGCCGGATGTCGTCGAGCAGGGCGTCGGAGCGGGCGCCCGCCCGGTCGATCTTGTTGACGAAGACCAGGGTGGGCAGCCGCAGCCGCCGCAGGGTCCGCATCAGCACCCGCGTCTGCGCCTGCACGCCCTCCACGGCGGACAGCAGCAGCACCGCGCCGTCGAGGACCTCCAGGGCCCGCTCGACCTCCGCGACGAAGTCGGAGTGCCCCGGGGTGTCGATGAGGTTGATCTGGGTGTCGCCGACGGTGAACGCGGCGACGGCGGAGCGGATGGTGATCCCGCGCTGCCGCTCGATGGTGCCGTCGTCGGTGCGGGTGTCGCCCGCGTCGACGCTGCCGAGCCGGTCGATCGCGCCGTGGTCGAACAGCAGCCTCTCGGTGAGGCTGGTCTTACCGGCGTCGACGTGGGCCAGAATGCCGATGTTCAGGGTGTGCATGCGGGGTCGTGTCCTCGAGAACCGTCGTCCAGTAGGGGCGCTGGGAGATTCCGAGGAGTCGGCGCATGCGAGGCTTCCTGACGTGAGGCGACACGGGCACGCCCATCATGGCGTGCCCCCGTGGACACTCCGCAACCGGTTTTCGCGGGGCCCGTAGCATGGCCCCCTGAAGCCGGAATGATCATGCTAGGAGCGGTTCGTGCGAGATATCGCCGTGTTCAGCGGGAGCGCCCATCCCGAGCTGGCCCAGGAGGTCTGCGCGCATCTCGGTGTGCCGCTCAGTCCCACCCGGGTCAGTCGGTTCGCCAATGACTGTCTGGAGATACAGCTTCAGGCCAACTGCCGGGAACGGGACGTCTTCCTCGTCCAGCCGCTGGTCAAGCCGGTCCAGGAGCATCTGGTGGAGCTGCTGCTGATGTGCGACGCGGCGCGCGGGGCCTCGGCGGGCCGGATCAGCGTCGTGATGCCGCACTACTCCTACGCACGCTCCGACAAGAAGGACGAGCCCCGCATCTCCCTGGGCGGGCGGCTGGTCGCCGATCTGCTGGTGGCCGCGGGCGCCAGCCGGGTCCTGGCGATGACCCTGCACTCGCCGCAGGTCCACGGCTTCTTCTCGGTCCCGGTGGACCACCTGCACGCGCTGCGCGAGCTCGCCGCCCACTTCCGGCAGTACGACCTGTCCCGTACCACCGTCGTCTCGCCGGACCTCGGCAATGCCAAGGAGGCCGCCGCGTTCGCCCGGATGATAGGCGCCCAGGTGGCCGCCGGCGCCAAACAGCGATTCGCGGACGACCGCGTCAGCATCAGCTCCGTCATCGGCGAGGTCGCCGGACGGGACGTCATCGTGCTGGACGACGAGATAGCCAAGGGCAGCACGGTTCTGGAACTCCTCGACCGGCTGCGGGAGTTGGGACCCCGTTCGATCCGGGTGGCCTGCACGCACGGGCTGTTCGCGGCCGGAGCGCTGAAGCGGATCGGGGAGCAGCCCGACGTGCTGGAGATCGTGTGCACCAACACCGTGCCGGTCCCGGAGGAGGAGCGCACCGAGAAGCTGCGCATCCTCACCGTCGCCCCGGCGCTCGCGGAGGCCGTACGCCGTATCCACAACGGTGAGTCGGTCAGCGCCCTCTTCGACGCGCCGCGAACCGATTAGGGCCCCGCGCCGCGAACCGAACAGCTCGACCCACCGCGAACCGCGCAGCCGGGTCGTGGGCAGCCGCGATGGCCCGCCCAGCCGGGAACGCGCGCGACGGGCGGCACCCCGAAGGACCCGTGGTCACACCGACCCGGACGTGGCCTCGGGCTGTTCCAGAGCCGCGTCCAGTGTCGGCATCGGCGGCAGCAGCCGGGCCAGACCGGTGACCCGCAGGACGCGCAGGGTGAGCGGATGGGTGCACACCAGGAGCAGTCGTCCTCCCCGGTCCCGCACCCGGGCCCGCGCGCGGTAGAGCAGCCGCAGCCCCGAGCAGTCGAAGAACTCCACCCGGCTGAGGTCGATCACCAGAGGGCTGTCGGACCGCCCCGTTACCTGGTCCAGATACGGGATGATCTCCATGGCCGCGACGATGTCGATCTCGCCGTGGAACTCCAGCACCGTGTGTCCCCGGTCCTGGTGGACGCGCAGATGCCGGGCGGGCGGTGCGGGTTCCTGCTGCACGACTCCAACGCCTCCCACCGGCTGCTCGGGCGGCAGGGGAGCCCAAATCCCTTGCCCGCCCTGCAAGTTACCCTCGATGGGATGAATTTGAGCATGTTCGATTGACATATGTCATCGAATTGCGATGGACGACCTACGACAGGGCGTGCCAGGCCTTGGTGAGCGCCTCGCGGAACTGCTGGGTCTGGTGCCGCGTGAGGTCCCGCACCATCCGCTCCTCCAGCTCCCGGACGAGCTCCTCATGCTGGGCGAGCAGCTCGCGGCCCGCGTCGGTCAGCAGGATCAGCAGTTCGCGGCGGTTGCGGGGGTTGCGCTCCCGGTGCACGAGCCCGCGGTTCTCCAGGGACCGTACGAGATCGGCGGTCGACTGGGCGGTCACGAACGAGTCGCGGGCCAGTTGTGCGGCCGACAGTCCGTCGTGTCGCTCCAGGACTGTGAGCGCGGTGTACTGGAGAGCGGTGATCCCCGACGGCCTGACCAGCTCGTCCAGGCGGGAGCGCGCGACGAGCTCCACCTGTTTCACCATGTAGAGGAGCGACGGGGCCGCTTTGGTCACCTGGGGCTCGAGCATGAGTTCACACTAGAGCATTGACAGGAAACCTGTCTGTAAAGAGACTGCGAACCAACAGGAATCCTGTTTGTTGAAATCTTGGCAATGAGGCTGAGGAGTGGTGATGACCACCTTCGAGATCGAACCCGGCCGTCTTTTCATCGGGGGTCAGTGGCGCGAGGCCGCCGACGGAGCGCGCACCGAGGTGGTCGACCCGTCCCGGGGCGAGGTCGTCACGACCGTCGCGGAGGCGGGCGCGGCCGACGTGGACGCCGCCGTGCGAGCCGCCCGCGAGGCCTTCGACGAGGGCGCCTGGTCAGGGCTGAGCGGCCGCGAGCGGGGCCGCATCCTGCACCGGATCGCCGAGCTGATCCGGGAGAACGCCGACGAGATCGCGCGGTTGGAGAGCCTCGACGTGGGCAAGCCGATCACGCTGTGCCACGCCGTCGACGTGACGAACGCGGCCAACGACTACGAGCACTTCGCCGCCCTCGCCCACTCCCTGCACGGCTCGAACCGCGACACACCCATGAACGCCCTCGCCTACACCCGGCGCGAGCCGCTCGGTGTGGTCGCCGCGATCACGCCCTTCAACTTCCCGCTGATCCTGGCCGGTTCCAAGATCGCCCCGGCGCTGGCGGCCGGCAACACCGTCGTGCACAAGCCGGCCGACGAGACCCCGCTCAGCGCCCTCTACATGGCCCGCCTCTTCCAGAAGGCGGGGATCCCGGACGGTGTGGTCAACGTCGTCACCGGTGCCGGACCGGTGGTCGGAGAGGCACTGCTGCGGCACAGCGGCGTCGACAAGATCGCCTTCACCGGCTCCACCGCCGTGGGCCGGCACGCCGCGAGCGTCGCCGGGGAGGCCCTCAAGCCCCTCACCATGGAACTCGGCGGCAACGCGGCCCACGTGGTCTTCGAGGACGCCGACCTGGAGAAGGCGGTCGGCGCGGTCATCAAGGGCTTCGTCTTCAACACCGGACAGTTCTGCATGGGCGGCCCCAGGCTGCTGGTCGCACGCTCGGTGTACAGCACCCTCCTCGGCATCCTCGCCGACGCCGTCCCCGGCGTACCGGTCGGCGACCCGCGCAGCGCCGAGACCGTCGTCGGGCCGATGGCGGGGGAGAAGCACCTGAGGAAGGTCGAGGAGTACGTCGCCCTGGCCCGCAAGGAGGGCGGCCGCATCGTCTGCGGCGGTGAGCGTCTCGACCTGGACGGCGGCTACTACTACAAGCCCACCGTGATCGCGGACCTCCCCAACGACTCCCGTGTGGTGCAGGAGGAGGTCTTCGGCCCGGTCCTCACCGTGCAGCCCTTCGACTCCGAGGAAGAGGCCGTCACCCTCGCCAACTCCACGCCGTACGGCCTGGCTTCCGGCGTCCAGACCAGCAACCTCGCCCGTGCCCACCGGGTCGCCGAACGGCTCCAGGCGGGCATCGTGTGGATCAACGACTGGGCGATGCTCGACCCCGCGGTGCCGTTCGGCGGGGTCAAGGACTCCGGCTTCGGCCGCGAATACGGGCCCGAGGCGTTCGCCGCCTACACCAAGGTCAAGTCCGTCGTCGTCTCGCTCGACTGAGCGCGCCCTCCAAGGAGTTCCTGCGATGTCCCTCACCACCCGCGCCGCCGTCGTCGAGTCGGGCGGGGCGCCCTTCACCCTCAGTGACGTCGAGCTGGACGAGCCCGGCGCGCACGAGGCGGTCGTCCGTATGGTCGCCACCGGCCTGTGCCACACCGACCTCGGTGTGGCGAGCGGCGGACTGCCCTTCCCCCTCCCCGGAGTTCTCGGGCACGAGGGCGCGGGCGTCGTCGAGGCCGTCGGGTCCGCCGTCACCGGCGTCGCGCCCGGCGACCATGTCGTGCTGTCCTTCACCTCCTGCGGCGACTGCCGCAACTGCCGGGGCGGCCACCCCGCGTACTGTGCCACCTGGCTGCCGCTGAACCTCATCGGCGGCCGGCGCGCCGACGGCACCAGCACCATAAGCCGCGACGGCGAGCCGCTCGGCGGCCACTTCTTCGGTCAGTCCTCGTTCGCCGAACGGGCGTTGGTCGACGAGCGCAGCCTCGTCAAGGTCGACCCGGACGTACCGCTGGAGTCGATCGCCCCGCTGGGCTGCGGTGTGCAGACGGGTGTCGGTGCCGTCTGGAACGTGCTGAAGCCGGTCAACGGCAGCACGATCGTCGTCCTGGGCGCCGGAGCAGTCGGCCTGTCGGCGGTCATGGCGGCCGCCCTCAGCCCCGCCACCACCATCGTCGCCGTCGACCGGGTGGCCGAACGCCTGCAACTGGCCAAGGAGTTGGGTGCCACCCACACCGTCACCGCGGGCGAGAGCGACCTCGGTGAGGCGCTCGCGGAGATCACCGGCGGGCAGGGCGCGGACGGTGTCGTGGAGACCACCGGCAACGTCGGTGTCCTGCGCCAGGGTGTCGACGCGCTCGCCGCCCGCGGCACCCTGGTCATCGTCGGCGCCCCGCCGTTCGGCACCGAGGTCGCCCTGGACGTCAACGGGATGCTCGGCGGCAAGCAGGTCGTCGGACTCACCCTCGGTGACGTCGAGACGCAGACGTTCATCCCCGCCCTGGTCCGGCTGGTGAAGGAGGGGCGGCTCCCACTGCACCGCCTGATCAGCACGTATCCGTTCGCGGACATCGACCAGGCGGTGCGGGACATGGGCGCGGGCAAGGCGATCAAGCCCGTCCTCACGTTCTGACGCGGCCCTGCCCCCAGGGCCTCCCGTTCCAGACGAAAGACCCTGGTGCCCGCCCTCTGACGCGGCGGGCCGGGGGCCGGTTCAGTCGACCGTGAGGACCAGCTTCCCCGTGGTCCGGCCGGTGTCGCCCAGCGCATGCGCCTCGGCGGCATCGGCCAGCGGGAAGGTGCCGGCGATCGTGGCCCTCAGCTTCCCCTGCTCGACGAGGTCCGCGATCGCCCTCATCCCGGCCCGGTCGGCGTCCACGAGCATCCTGAGGGCCCGTACGCCGAGCCGCTCGGCCTCCTCGTGGAACTCCTGTGATCCGATCGGCAGGATCGAGACCACGATCCCGCCCGGCCGCAGGACGCGCAGCGAGCGCACGGAGGTCTCACCGCCCAGCGTGTCCAGCACGACGTCGACGTCCTTCACCGCATCGACGAAGTCCGTCTCCCGGTAGTCGATCGTCTCGTCCACGCCGATCTCGCGCAGGAAGTCGTGCTTGCCCGCGCTCGCGGTGCCGATCACATGGGCGCCGCGTGCCTTGGCGATCTGCACGGCCACGTGCCCGACACCGCCGGCCGCCGCGTGGACCAGCACCCGCTGCCCCGGCTGCACATCGGCGTACTCCGTCAGGGCCTGCCAGGCGGTCAGGGAGACCAGTGGCAGCGCGCCCGCCTGCGTGTGGTCGATCGAGGCCGGTTTGTGCGCGAAGGCCCGCGCCGGAGCGCTGACGTACTCGGCGTGGGAGCCGTGGCCCCACGGGTAGGACAACATTCCGAAGACCTCGTCGCCGGGCGCGAAGCGGGCCACGCCGATCCCCACCGCCTCGACCACGCCGGAGACGTCCCACCCCAGGACGAAGGGCGGATCGCCCAGGAAACCGCCGGTCGCGCGGTGCTTCCAGTCGGTCGGGTTGATCCCGGCGGCTCGGACCCGCACCAGTACCTCGTTCGCACGTGGCTCGGGACGTGCCAGTTCCACTTCCTTCAGTACCTCGGGACCGCCGAGGACGTCCTGACTGATGGCTCGCATCGTGTTCTCACTGCTCATGTGCACCAGCCTGCCCGGGACCGCCCCACAAGAAAATGGCATGATTGCCAACCTTCGATAAGATCGTGCCATGAGTGGTGAACGGCAGGCGGAGCGGGTCGTGGTGCTGGCCCTGGACGGTGTGTATCCCTTCGAACTGGGCATCCCCAGCCGGATCTTCGGCGCGGCCGACGGCCGGTACGAGGTGCTGACCTGCACCGTCGACGGGCAACCCGTGCGCACCAGCGCCGACTTCACGATCGGTGTCGAGCACGGCCCCGAGATCCTGGCGACGGCCGACACGGTCGTGGTCGCCTCCGTGACGCCCTCGCACATTCCCACCGAGCTGTCCGCCGAGGTCGCCGGCGCACTCGCCCTGATCCGCCCGGACGCGCGGATCGTCTCCATCTGCACCGCCGCCTTCGTCCTGGCAGCGGCGGGCCTCCTCGACGGCCGGAAGGCCACCACGCACTGGCATGTCGTCGATCTGTTCCGGCGTACGTACCCGAAGGTCGACCTCGACCCCGATGTGCTCTTCGTCCACGACGGCCGGATCCTCACCTCGGCGGGCGCGGCCTCCGGTGTCGACGTCTGCCTGCACGTCGTGCGCACGGACCACGGCACCGAACTGGCCAACCGGGTGGCCCGGCGCTGCGTGGTGCCCCCCTTCCGCGAGGGCGGCCAGTCCCAGTACATCGAGCAGCCCGTTCCCGAGCTCGGCGCCCTCGGCACGGCCGCCACGCGCGCGTGGGCGCTGGAACGCCTCGACGAACCCCTCACCCTGGACGACCTCGCCGCCCACGCCCGGATGAGCCTGCGCACATTCGCCCGCCGCTTCAACGACGAGGTCGGCCTCAGCCCGGGCCGCTGGCTGATCCAGCAGCGGGTCGCGCGGGCCCGTCATCTGCTGGAGGCGAGCGACCTGTCGGTGGACCAGATCGCCGGCCGGGTCGGGTTCGCCACGGGCGCCTCGCTGCGCCAGCACCTGCGAGCCTCGATCGGGGTGTCGCCGCAGACGTACCGGCGCACCTTCAAGGAGGTCGCCCGCTGAGCGTCGCGAGCGGCTCTCATCGGCTCGCGTGCAGGGCGACCAGCAGCTGCCACACCTGGTCGGCGATGCCGGCGGCGTCGGCGTCGAGGAGCCCGTGCAGCCAGTCGGCCAGGACTCCGGCGAAGGTGGCGGCCACGGCGGAGGCGACCAGCGGGGCGTCGGCCGCGCCCGCGAGTTCGCGCTCGCGGAGACTGTAGGCCCGCAGGTCCCGGTTCAGGACACGCCCCAGCGGGCCGCCGCCCCCCGGGGCGAGCAGGGCCCGGTACAGCGGGGCATGCGGGGCGAGGGAGGCGAAGAACTCCGCCAGCGCGGGCGGCGCGTGCACCGGATCGGGCCGCCCGCGCCAGGCGTGCAGCGCCTCCACGGCCTCGCGTACGACGTCCGCGCAGGCGTCGACCGCCAGCGCCTCCAGGTCGGCGTAGTGGACGTAGAACGTCGCCCGGCCCACCCCCGCCCGCCGCACCAGCGCGGCCACGCCGACCTCCGACAGGGGGCGCTCGGCGCACTCGTCGAGGAGGGCGCGGCGCAGCCGCTCCCGGGTGCGCGCGGCCCGCGGATCCTCGGGTCCGCCGCGGCTCATCGTGCGAGCAGGACGGCGCCCAGGGCGAGCGCGCCCGGCAGAGCCTGAGCGAACAGGATGCGCCGGTTCGCCGTGACGGCCCCGTACACACCCGCGACCACGACACAGCACAGGAAGAAGACCTGGGCGCGGAAGCCGGTCGGGTCGGCGGCGATCAGGCCCCACACCAGGCCGGCCGCCAGGAAGCCGTTGTAGAGCCCCTGGTTGGCGGCCATGGGGGCGGTCGCCCGGGCCATCTCGGGGTCGAACCCGTGCAGCGCCCGGCCGGGCTTCTTCTGCCACAGGAACATCTCCATCACCAGGATGTAGGCATGCAGGGCGGCCACCACTGCGACCAGTACGTTCGCGACCGTCTCCACGCGCGGGGCACTCCTTCGCATCGAACCACTCTTGGACAGGTGTCCACCATACATGGACACCTGTCCAAGAGTTGCCGCGGGCTTCTGTCCGGCGGCCCAGGACCTGCCGGACGGGGGCGGCGGGCACAGCCGGCCGCGATCGGGGCGTAATCGTCGGGCCACGGGAAGTGGCCGGTCACCGACTGAATCGGGCGGCTCGGGATATCCGCAAGGTACAGGGCCGGGCACGGACGTCCCGCGCCCCGGATCCTTCGGAGGAGACATGGTCTTGGTGAAAGCGGGTGTCATCGTGCTCGACTGTGCCGAGCCGGAGAAGCTCGCGGTGTTCTACAAGGAACTGCTGGAGGCCGAGCAGACGCACGAGAGCGCCAACCGGGTGGAGATCAGGGCGGACGACGGGCTCCGGCTGGCGTTCCGGCGTGACGTGAACGCGACGCCGCCGAGCTGGCCCCGCCCCGAGAACGCCCTCCAGGCCCACCTGGACTTCGTGGTGGAGGATCTGGACGAGGCGGAGCGCAGGGTCATCGGGCTCGGCGGACGGCCGCTGGAGACCAAGGACGTCAGCGGGCCGTACGAGGAACGCGGTTTCGCCGACCCGGCCGGCCACTCCTTCACTCTTCGCCTCGTCCCGTCGACGGCGCCCAAGCAGGGCTGAGCGCCGCCGAACAGGCGGCCGGGGAGGTTCTCAGTCCCGGCCGCCCTTCTCGTCGGAGGGCCAGGCACCGGTCGAGCGCTCGATGGCCGTGGCGCCCGCGCGATCCACCGCGCTGCGCACCACGGCGAAGATGGCGCCCTGGACCGCGGCGGCGAAGAGGATCTCTCCCCAGCCGCGGTCCCGGTCGAGCGCGTCGGGCGCGTCGTCCTCGTGCCGGATCACCTTCCACGTCTTCTGGAAGGCCAGTCCGGCCAGTGTTCCGCTCGTCCAGCCCAGCAGGAAGCCGATGGGCTTGTAGGCGAGGGGCAGCTTCTTCTTCTTCTTCCTCTTCGCCATGTGAATCTCCTTCCGCCAGGGCGGGTCCTCGGAGGGTCGTTCGTCAGTGGGTGGGTCGGTGCTGTGCCGGGATCGTCTCGGCCGCCGGGACCGGGCCCGGCGGTGTCCCGTCGCCGAACGGCCGGCCGCCCAGTTCCTCCCTGTGATGAGGGGTCAGCCAGCCCGACAGATCCGGTCCCAGGGGCACGATGCCGGTCGGATTGATACCGGTGTGCACCTGGTGGTAGTGCCGCTTGATGTGGTCGAAGTCGACCGTGTCGCCGAAGCCTGGGGTCTGGTAGAGATCGCGGACGTACGCCCACAGGACAGGGTTCTCCGCCAGTTTCCAGCGGTTGCACTTGAAGTGACCGTGGTAGACCGCGTCGAAACGGACCAAAGTGGTGAACAGCCGGATGTCCGCCTCGGTGAGGGTGTCACCGACGAGATAGCGCTGCCGGGCAAGACGCGGTGTCAGCAGCTCCAGGCGACGGAAGACACCGGCGCAGGCGGCCTCGTACTCCTCCTGACCGGTCGCGAAGCCCGCCCGGTACACGCCGTTGTTGACGTCCTCGTAGACCTCCGCCATCACCGAGTCGATCTCGTCGCGCAGCGCACGCGGATACAGGTCGGGCGCCCCCTCCCGGTGCAGGGCCGTCCACTCGGTGGCGAGGTCCAGGGTGATCTGCTGGTAGTCGTTGGTGACCAGCTTCCCGCTGGGCACGTCCACGATCGCGGGCACGCTCACCCCGCCCGGGTAGTCCCGCTCCCGCTTGTCGTACGCCTCACTCAGGTAGCGGATGCCGAGGACGGGGTCCCGGCCGTCCGGGTCCAGGGTGAAGCGCCAACTGCGGTCGTCCTGGATCGGATCGGCGATCGCGAGGGAGAGGGCGTCCTCCAGACCGAGAAGGCGCCGGGAGACCAGCGCACGGCTCGCCCACGGACAGGCGCGGCTGGCCACCAGACGGTAGCGGCCGGCCTCCACCGGCCAGCCGTCGCGGCCGTCCGCTGTGATCCGGTCCGCGAAGTGGCTCTTGGACCGCTTGAACGCCTTCCTTCCGTACCCGCTGTTGCCGTCCTCGCCGGCAGTCATGCTGTCCTCCCTGCTGTGTCCGCTGCGGTACGCCCGCCACCGTGCTCCGCGGTACGCCTGCCCTGGTGAACGCGTTCCCCGTTTTCCGCCGACGGCACGGTGTGAGTCGAAATGACCGGGGCAGTCGGCGGAGGTGACAGGGACATCCTCAAGTAAGAAGGCCGACCGGAAGACACGCGTCACGGTGCTCGTGGCGCTCGCCGCGAACCTGGTGATCGCGGTCGCCAAAGCCGTGGGCGGGATCTTCGCCGCCTCACCGGCACTGCTCTCCGAAGCCGCGCACTCGGTCGCCGACAGCCTCAACGAGGTCTTCCTCCTGGCCGCGCTGCACCGCAGCCGCCGCCCCGCCGACCGGCGCCACCCCTTCGGCTACGGAAAGGAGCGCTTCTTCTGGTCGCTGCTCGCGGCCGTCGGGATCTTCGTGATGGGCGGCTGCTTCTCCTTCTTCCAGGGCATCGAGGCGCTCCGCAACGGGGCCGAGGAGACACACAGCGGATACGTGGCGGGCCTGATCGTGCTGGGCGTCGCCTTCATCGCCGAGGGGGCTTCGCTGATCAGGGCGCTGTACCAGGTCCGCCGACAGGGCCGGGGCATGGACGGCCTGCGTGACCCGGCGCTGCGCACGGTCGTCGCCGAGGACGGCACGGCGGTGCTGGGCGTCACCCTCGCGATGATCGGCATGGCGCTGCACATGGTCACCGGGCAGGTCGTGTGGGAGGCGTCCGCCTCACTGACGATCGGCGCGCTGCTCGTCTACGTCGCCTACCGGCTCGGACGCGAGGCACGGGACCAGCTGATCGGCGAGGCGGCCGACCCGGAGTCCAGTGGCAGGATCCGGGCCCTGTTGGACGCCCAGCCCGAGATCGACAGCGTGGAGGCGCTGTTCACGATGAAGATGGGCCTGGACTCGGTCCTGGTCGCGGCCCGCGTCGACCTGATGCCCGGAATGGACAGCGAACGGGTCGAGGAGGTCGCCGTACGGATCAAGCGGTCGATCGCCGGCACCGTCGCCGAGGCGGACCAGATCTTCCTCGACGTGACCGACCGACCTGCCGCGGAGGTACGAGAAAGCCCCGCCGCGACGGGGGAGCGCGGCGGGGCCTGACCGTCGAGTGCCCGGCGGACGCGGGTCCATGCGTCCGCCGGACGGGATTTTTTCCGGCGGGTTCAGTTCCCCTTGACGGGCTCCAGCACGAAGACCGGAATCTCCCGGTCTGTCTTCTTCTGGTAGTCGGCGTACGGCGGATAGGCCGCGACGGCACGCTCCCACCACTCGGCCTTCTCCGCGCCGGTGATCTCACGGGCCGTCATGTCCCACTTCGCCGGGCCGTCCTGCAGCTCCACCTGCGAGTCGGCCTTGACGTTGTAGAACCAGACCGGGTGCTCGGGCGCCCCGCCCTTGGAGGCGACGACGGCGTAGCGTCCCTCGTGCTCGACGCGCATCAGCGGCGTCTTGCGGAGCTTGCCGCTCTTGGCGCCCCGGGTCGTGAGCAGGATGACGGGCATCCCGGTGTCCATCAGCGTCGTCCCCTTGGTGCCGCCGGAGCTCTCGTACAGCTCCACCTGGTCGCGCACCCACTGCTCAGGGCTGGGTTCGTACTCGCCCTCAAGAGGCATGGCATCCGTCCCATCGTCATCGACTACGGCTTGCTCCCCGCTCAGTTCAACATCGAACCGTGCGGGATTCATCCTTACCGTGTTTCCCTTACGAACCCAAAGGGCGCCCCCATCACCACCTTCCTGTTCGTCACGCCGGCCCCCTCACGCCGGAGTCACGAGCATCCCCGTCGCCAGGGCCGTCATCACGGCGCTCGACAGCAGCGCCGTCACCAGCCGTCCCCGGTGCCCGGTCAGAGCCCGGCCCAGCAGGGCACCGCCCCCGGCGAGCAGCACCTGCCAACTCACGGACGCGGCGAAGGCCGCCAGCACGAACACCCCTTGTTCCAGGGGCCGCACGGCCTCATCGGCCCGGGTGCCCAGCACCAGCGCGGCGAAGTAGATCACGGTGGTCGGGTTGAGCAGGGTGATGGCGAGCAGTTCCGCGAATGCCCGCGCGGGGCCCGGCGGAGGCGGGTCGGAACGGGTGGCGAGGCGGTGGCCCCGGTACCGGCGCACGGCCGTGACCGCGCCCCGGACCGCCAACGCGATCAGGACCAGCGCGGAGGCCCAGCGCAGCGGTCCGAGCACCGGCCGCAGGGCGCCGGTGAGGGCGGCGCCGCCGAGCGTGGCCACCAGGGCGTACAGGCCGTCGGCGGTCGCGACGCCGAGCGCGGCGCAGCTGCCGGTCCGCAGGGACGTACGAGCGGTGAGGGAGACCAGGTAGGTGCCGACCGCGCCGACGGGCACGGCGATGCCGTAGCCCGCGAGCAGCCCCGCGACGAGTGCGGCGGTCACGAGCGCGGCGGCGTCGCACTCCGCGGTCGGCCGGACTGCTGCTGGAGGCGCACCGGGCGAATGGCGGTGGCGGTCGGCGGCAGAAGAGCATCGGTCGTAGACATGGCCAGATCCTGTGGGTGCGGACCGCGCGGCGACAACCCGTTTTCCGAGGTGCGCTCGCCGACTCGGCACCGAAAGCGAACACCACCCTCCCGACGCGCGCCCGCGAAGCGATCATCCCCGGCCAGATCGCGCGCGTCACTGATCTGGCCGAACTTGTCGTCGTCTCATAGATGCCTGGAGCATCTAATGAAGATCTGCACGACGTTCTCCTTGTCTGCGAGGTCTCCATGCCAGGAACGGAATCCGTCGCCTTCCCGCAGGACCGCACCTGCCCTTATCACCCGCCGACCGCCTACGACGCACTGCGCGAGACCCGGCCACTGACCCGGATCGCGCTCTTCGACGGCCGGCCTGCCTGGCTCGTCAGCGGGCACGCCACCGCTCGCGCCCTGCTGGCCGACCGGCGCCTGTCCTCCGACCGCACCCGCCCCGAGTTCCCCGCGCCGACGGCCCGCTTCGCCGCGGCCCGGAACCGGAGGACCGCACTGCTGGGCGTCGACGGCTCGGAGCACCAGACCCAGCGGCGCATGATGATCCCCGCCTTCACCCTGAAACGCGCCACCGAACTGCGTCCACGCATCCAGCAGGTCGTCGACGAACGCCTCGACGCGATGATCGCGCAGGGGCCGCCCGCCGAGCTGGTGAGCGCCTTCGCGCTGCCCGTGCCCTCGACGGTGATCTGCGCCCTGCTCGGCGTCCCCTACGCCGACCACGACTTCTTCGAGGGCGAGTCCAGGCGGTTGCTGCGCGGACCGACGGCCGAGGACACCTCGGACGCCCGCGACCGACTGGAGGCGTACATCGGTGAGTTGATCGACCACAAGCAGAAGGAGTCGGAGCCCGGGGACGGCGTGCTGGACGAACTCGTCCACCAGCGGCTGCGCGACGGCGAACTCGACCGTCAGGAGGTGATCTCCCTGGCGATCATCCTGCTGGTCGCGGGCCACGAGACCACCGCCAACATGATCTCGCTGGGCACCTACACGCTCCTTCAACACCCCGACCGGCTGGCCGAGTTGCGCGCCGACCCCGCGCTGCTGCCCACCGCGGTCGAGGAGCTCATGCGGATGCTGTCGATCGCCGACGGACTGCTGCGGCTGGCCACCGACGACATCGAGGTGGCGGGGACGACGATCCGCGCGGGTGACGGTGTGGTCTTCGCGACCTCGGTCATCAACCGCGACGAGGGCGTCTACGCCGACCCCGACACCCTGGACTGGCAACGGTCGGCCCGTCACCACGTCGGCTTCGGCTTCGGCATCCACCAGTGCCTCGGCCAGAACCTGGCCCGGGCGGAACTGGAGATCGCCCTGAGGACACTCTTCGACCGACTGCCCACGCTCCGCCTCGCGGCCCCGGCGGACGAGATCCCCTTCAAGCCCGGCGACACGATCCAGGGGATGCTGGAACTCCCCGTGACCTGGTAAGAGGCTCCGCTCATGCACATCGACATCGACAAGGACGTCTGTATCGGCGCGGGTCAGTGCGCCCTGGCCGCCCCGGGCGTCTTCACCCAGGACGACGACGGCCTCAGCACCCTGCTGCCCGGCCGGGAGGACGGCGCGGGCGACCCGATGGTCCGGGAGGCGGCCCGGGCCTGCCCGGTCACCGCGATCACGGTGTCCGAGACGGTGGGCTGAGCCCCCGACCTCAGCGGGGCCCCAGCAACATCCGGGCGGCCGGCGCGGCCGGCCGCCCCGCGTCGGCCACCAGCGAGGCCGGGTACTCGCCGAACGCCCGCCTGTGCGCGCACCTGGGCCGCCACGGGAGCGGAACTCGCGCCCAGTTCGCCGTACGCGTTGATCGGACGTGCGGTTCGGCGAGCCGTACTCCGGCGAGGCGGGGGAGGACGGCGGGCGGCCCGAGTTCGGGTGGGAACGGGCGCTGGACCTGCTGGCGTGAGTCGGACGGTCGTACGCTCGCCTTCGTAGCCTCGTACCCATCCCGAAGGCAGGAGCAGCAACGATGCAGTACGTGAAGCTCGGTTCGACGGGCCTGGACGTGTCGCGGATCTGTCTGGGCTGCATGACCTACGGCGTGCCCGACCGCGGCGCACACGAGTGGACCCTCGACGAGGAGGCGTCACGTCCGCTCATCCGGCAGGCACTGGAGGCGGGGATCAACTTCTTCGACACCGCCAACGTCTACTCGGACGGCACCAGCGAGGAGATCGTCGGCAGGGCGCTCGCCGACTTCGCCCACCGGGACGACATCGTGCTCGCCACCAAGGTGAACGGGCGCATGCGGCCCGGAGCCAACGGCGCCGGACTGTCCCGCAAGGCGATCATGACCGAGATCGACCACAGCCTCGCCCGCCTCGGCACCGACCACGTCGACCTCTACCAGATCCACCGCTACGACCCGCACACCCCGGTCGAGGAGACCATGGAGGCGCTGCACGACCTGGTGAAGGCGGGCAAGGTCCGCTACATCGGGGCGAGTTCGATGTACGCCTGGCAGTTCTCCAAGATGCAGTACACGGCCGAACGGCACGGTTGGACCCGGTTCGTGTCCATGCAGAACCACTACAACCTCCTCTACCGCGAGGAGGAACGGGAGATGCTGCCGCTCTGCGCGGACCAGGGCGTGGGCGCGCTGCCGTGGAGCCCGCTCGCCCGGGGGCGTCTCACCCGGGACTGGGGGACGGTGACCGAGCGCAGCGCCAACGACGACTTCGGCGGCCGGCTCTACCAGGAGGGCGACCGCACCATCGTCGAGGCGGTCACCCGTATCGCGAACGACCGTGGTGTTCCGCGCGCCCAGGTCGCCCTCGCCTGGCTGCTGCACCGGGACACGGTGGCCGCCCCGATCGTCGGCGCGGCCAAGCCACGGCACATCGAGGACGCCGTGGCCGCCGTCGAACTCGAGCTCAGCGACAAGGAGATCGAGGAGCTGGAACAGCCGTACACGGCACGTCCGATCGCCGGTCACTGAGCCCCGTCCCGGCGAGGGCGACCAGGCACGAACACACAGGTTCCCGGCCGGCGGATCTGGTGCCGACCTAATGCGGTCCGTGCGGTGCGAACTCCGTACCGCACGGGCCCGCGCCCTCGCTCTCCGGCAGCGGCACCCGTTCTCCGCTCATCGACAGCGTGCGGTAGAAGTGCCCGATGCGCTCGGTGGAACGCCCCACGTAGTGGCCGATGAACGACCGCCGGAAACGGTCGGACGTCCGATTGGGCTGCGAGCCGTGCACCAGGCTGCCGTTGAAGAACAGCACGTCCCCCGGCCGCATGTCGACCGGTACGGCGGCGAGCCCCGGCGGCGGGGGCACGTACTCCCGGGCGAACGACAACTCGGCGTCCGCCTCCTCGGGGCAGAACACCCCCATCCGGTGGGTGCGGGGCACGACCTCCAGACCGCCGTTGTCCCGGTCGATCTCGTCGCAGGCGACCCACGCCGCCACACAGGTGCCCGGCTCGACCCGCAGATAGAAGTTGTCCTGGTGCAGCGCCTGGCCCCGGGCCCCCGGCGGCTTGAAGTAGAACATGCTCTGCGCGGCCAGCACCTCCTCGCCGAGCAGCATCTCCAGCACGGCGCGCAGCCGTGGATCCAGCAGCACGCTCCGCGCGAGACCGTTGATCTCGTGCGGCTGCATCACCCTCGGATACCGGCGCAGCGGATCCGCCGAGTCACGGGGCTCGAAGTGCCCCGGCACCGGCCCCGCCGCGTGCAGCGCCGCGAACTCGGCGCACAACCGCTCGATCTCGTCGTACCCGAACAGCCCCCGCACGACGGTGAAGCCGTCCTCCTCGAACGCCCGCCGCCCCGCCTCGGGCAGGATGGGCACGTCGGCGGCGCTGTTGTCCGTGACTGTCATACGTCCGCTCCTCGGTCGGGTGTCGTCCGTTCGACACGCTAGGCCGCCGCCCGCCGAAGGGGGATGCTCGTGACCGCTGACGGATTGCCCAGGGCTGCCACATCCGGTGACCTCGCCCCGCCGCCCGGCCTCGTGGTGGTCGGCCGCTACGACCGGCCCCCGGGGTACGGCGTCAACCGGCCGCGCGGGTCCGACAGTTGGCTCTTCACCTGGACGACCGGCGGACAGGGGCGGCTGAGTCAAGGAGCGACGCGGACGCGCGCGGGTGCCGGGGATCTGGTGGTTCTCGCCCCGGGCGTCCGGCACGACTACGGCGTGGCGCCGGACGCTCGGCACTGGCGGTTCTGGTGGGCGCACTGCCGGGCCAGACCGTCCTGGCCGGCCTGGCTGCGTCCGTACGCCACCGGCGACGGCGTGCACGTGGTCACCCCCACCCCGGCCGACGCGCACGACCGGATCGAGGCGGCCTTCCGCCGGATGCTCTCCGACGCCCGCTGGACGGGCACCGGTGCGCCGCCCGCCACCGGGGACGACCGGGAACAGGTCGCGGTGGCGCACGGCACCGCGGCCCGCGAACTCGCCCTCTGCGCGCTGGAGGAGGTCGTCCTGCTCACCGCCGGAGCCGCCCGCGCACCCTCAGCCCGGTCCGGC
Source organism: Streptomyces sp. NBC_00076 (assembly GCF_045041235.1). NCBI lineage: Bacteria > Bacillati > Actinomycetota > Actinomycetes > Kitasatosporales > Streptomycetaceae > Streptomyces > Streptomyces sp. NBC_00076. The sequence goes on along the minus strand of NZ_CP108242.1, from coordinate 1,217,081 downwards.
GTCGACCCCCGGGTGCGCCGTGCCCAGGAGCTGATCGCGGCCGACCCGGCGGCCCCGCACACCGTCCGCTCGCTCGCCGCCGACGTCGCGCTGTCCCCCTCCCGGTTCGCGCACCTGTTCTCCGGGCAGCTCGGCCGCTCGCCGATGCGGGAGCTGCGCGAGGCACGTCTGCGGCACGCCGCCCGACTGCTGGAGGGCACCGACCTGTCCGTGGAACGCGTGGCAGCCGCCTGCGGCTTCGCGAGCCCCTGCCACTTCAACCGGGTCTTCCGCGAGCGCTACGGTCTGCCGCCCGGCGGCTACCGGGCGAGCGGCCCAATGGTTGGGACGTGACCCGCGTAGACTGCCAGGACGCACGCTGGAGTGGTCGTTCAATGGTTTGAGCGGACCACATTCAACTGAATACCATGTCCGAATACGGCCCACTGATGTCGCGGTAAACTCCGGAGGCTCGGGGTTGACGCTTCGTCAAATCGCCTCGTCGCGCACGCAATGCACAAAACCGCGTGATCTCTTGTTACAACTCAGTGGCCTGTGCAAAGGTGTGCGTGGTCGACGCGCGGACAATAATGTCTCCTCCGTGCGTACGAGGCTGCTCCCGTTCGCTCCCCACGCTTCAAAAGAGCTGTCCCGGGCGGGCGTAGGAGATGCCGAACCCTGTGCGGATTGATTCCGTCGCCCAGTCGGCGGCACCGCATACCCGTTGGTATGGAATTTGTGCAGTTTGTCCTCGGAGGAATGCCGCAGTGAAAGAAGCAGGGCTGTCGAATTCCCCGACTCCCGCTCGCCCCAGCGATGCCACGGACGAGCAACTGAGCGCCGAGCTCAAGAAGTGGAGTGGGGCGACACCCGCGCTGCAACCCGTCGGAGAACTCCTCGACCGGCACTGGGAAGCGGCCTTCGCCTACGCCAGGCTGTGCACCGACGGTCCGCGTCCCGCGGGAATGCTCACCACCGCCGCGTTCACCCGGCTCTTCGGGGAGTCCCTGCGCCAGACCGGGCCGAGCTCCGCCTGGCGCCCCCACCTTCTGGTCACCGTGCGCCGGATCGCGGCGGAGTGGGACAACGACCACAGACGCGAACAGCTGCACCCGGAACTGAGAACCGAGGATGGCGGGGACCGGGTCGCCGCCCGCCTGCTGCCGTCCGCGAACCGCCGGATGCTGTCCGGGGCGTTCCAGAGGCTGCCCCAGTCGGCCCGCTGCCTGCTCTGGCACACCGAGGTGGAGGCCGAACCCCTCGCCATACCCGCCGCGCTGCTGGGCCTGGACGAGGAGGGCGCCGGTGTCGAACTGGGGCGGGCCCGGGAGCGGTTGCGCGAGGAGTGCCTCCAGGTCCACCGTGAACTCGCCCCCGAGCAGGAGTGCCGGCACTATCTGCGGCTGCTGGACGTGACCTACCGGCGCCGCGGCGTCGACGTCGACGCCGACCTGCGTGAGCATCTGGGGCGGTGCCGCCACTGCCGGCACACCGCGGACCAACTGCACCAGTTCAACGAGGGGCTCGGCGCCGCGCTGGCCGAAGCCGTGCTCGGCTGGGGCGCCCACGCCTATCTGGAGGCACGCGCGCACGTGCACGCCGTCCCGGACGAGGCACAGACGCCCGTGCCGGTCCCGGGCGATTTCTTCGACTCGGTGCCGCAGACCCCGGCATCCGCGTTCCCGGGCGAGAACTTCGCGCCCTTCACGCCCGCTTCCGCGTCCTCCACCCCGGCGACCCCGGCGACCCCGGCGACCGGCACCGGCACCCGCACCGGCCCTCGCGGCGCCTCGCGCAGGTCCGCTCACAAAGCGCCCCGCCGAGCTTCCCGCCGTGCCTCCCGCCGCAATCTCACCGCTGCCGTCCTCACCGTCAGCGGGCTGATCGTGCTGCCGCTGGTCCTGTGGTCCTCACTCGGCTCCTCGGAGGGTGCCCCGCAGGCCGACGACGGCCGCTCCGCCGAGCCCGGCACCGGCTCGGGCAAGTCGACGTCCGACCCGTCCTGGGTCGAAGCCGGCGACGCCGAGCAGGGCGCCGTGCGCGGACGGCTGCACAACGTCAACTCCGGCCTCTGCGTAAGCATCGTCGGCAAGAAGGCCGTCGAGGGCGCGGAGACCGCCCTCGCCACCTGCTCCTCGGACCAGGACCAGCAGTGGTCGTACGAACCCGAAGGCCTGCTGCGCAGCGCGGACGCCCCCGACCTCTGCATGGACTCCCACCTCGGCTACTCGGTGGTGCTGGCCCCCTGCAAGGGCGCCGCCAAGTCCGCCGACAAGAACATCCGCTACGACTTCACCCTCCAGGGCGCCCTCGTCCCCCGCTGGGACCAGGACCTGGCACTCACCCCCGCGGCCACCGACGCGTCGGGTGCGCTGGTCGTGAAGGCCCGCGACGACAGCTCGGCCCAGCGCTGGGTCATCGACACCTCGAAGACCGACCTTCAGATGGAGGTCGTCAACTGGGACGCCGACAGCGCCCTCGCGAGGACCCCCGAGGCCCCGCCCGCCCCGAAGGCGTCCAAGAGCCCGACCCCCACGTCCACCCCCGAGGCGACGCCGTCCACGACCCCGTCGACCCCGCGGACCACGCCGACACCGGCGCCGTCCCCCTCGTATCCGACGGGCGGGTCCTGCACCTACAACCCGTACTACTGCTCGGGGAGCGGTGGGTACGGAGGCGGGTACCGCGGCGGATACGGAGGCGGGTACGGCGGCGGTGGTTATGGAGGCGGGTACGGCGGCTACGGCCCGTACTACGGCACCGGCGGGCGCTGACCGGGTCTCGCCCCGCCTCTTCAGCCCCGTGCATTCGCAGCCCGTGGTTCAGTCTCCGCCCGTGGCCTCGCTCGTGGTTCAGGCCCCGACGACCTGGAGCGAGGCCCACAGGGCCAACACCGCGGGTACGAGGGCGGCCGGTACCGAGAGCAGTCCGAGCCGGGTGAACTCGCCCAGCTCGACATCGTGCCCCTGCCCGTGCGCGATGCGCCGCCACAGCAGCGTGGCCAGCGACCCGGCGTAGGTGAGGTTCGGGCCGATGTTCACCCCGAGCAGCACGGCGAGCACCGCGCCGGGCCCGGCCGCCGCGGTCAGCGGCAGCAGGACCAGCACCGCGGGCAGGTTGTTGATCAGGTTCGCCAGCACGGCGGCCAGCACGGCGATGCCGAGCAGCGCGGCGAGACCCGTCCCGTCCGGCAGCACATGGCGCAGTGCGCCCGCGAGACCGTTGTCGACGACCGCGCGTACGACGATGCCCAGCGCGAGGACGAAAGCGAGGAAGGCGGGCGACGCGGCCCGCACCACGGAGAGCGGGGTGGCCCGCCGGCGCACGAGGGCCCGGCCGGCCAGCACCAGGGCCCCCGCCAGCGCCGCCCAGGCCGGCTCGACACCGAGGGCCGAGGTCACCACGAACCCGGCCAGAGTGCAGCCGACGGTGACCAGCGCGAACAGCGGCAACTCGGGCTCGTCGGCAGGGTCGGGGGAGTGCGTGGTCTTCGTCAGGTCGCGGTCGAAGAAACGCCGGAAGACCAGGTACTCCGCGAGGATCGCGACCAGCCACGGCAGCGCCATCAGCGCCGCGAACCGGGTGAAGCTCAGCCCGCTCGCCGCGAACGCCAGCAGATTGGTGAGGTTCGAGACCGGCAGCAGCAGCGACGCCGTGTTCGACAGGTGCGCGCTCGCGTAGGCGTGCGGCTTCGCGGCCACCCCCATCCGGGAGGCCGTGGCGAACACCACCGGCGTCAGCAGCACCACGGTCGCGTCCAGACTGAGGACGGCCGTGATCGCCGACGCCAGCACGAACACCGCCGTCAGCAGCCGTCCCGGCGACCCCGCCGCCCGGCGGGCCATCCACGCCCCGCACGCCTGGAAGAGCCCCTCGACGTCGCAGAAATGGGCGAGCACCAGCACCGCGGCGAGGAACCCGACCACCGGGCCCAGCCGCTCGGCCTCCTGCCGCGCGTGCTCCAGCGAGATCGCGCCGCAGGCGACCGCCGCCCCAGCCGCCGGCACCGCGACCACCGCCTCCGGCCATCCGAACGGGCGCAGCACGGCCCACGTCAGGACGGCGACGAGCAGGACGACGGACAGGGACTCGGCGAGGGGGGTGTTCAGGGGGGATCCTTCGAACGGGATGCGGCGGTGCTCGCCAATGAAAGCAGGCGATGGTAGGAGCCCCACGACCACCCCAGGACGTACCGCTCACCGGGCAGGCGCGGCTGCGCGGCGGGCACGGCTTCACGGAGCCGTCACCCCGGACCACTGCGCCCCCCGACCGCGGGCAGCCGTACCGTCACCTCGCGCGGCGCCCCCCGGGAGGCGACGCCCGCCGCCGGTGTCCGCCGGTCACGCTCCGGTGCCGGGACTGAACGGGATCAGACGCACGGACGACTCGTTTCCGGACACCGGCACCTTTCCGGCCCGCCACGCCACCTTCAGCGGGTCCCGCTCGTCGGGCGGGGTCACCAGGAGCGCCGCCGGAGTCGCCGCGCGCGCCCCGCTGACCTCGGGGTTGGCGAACGACAACCCCGCCCACGCGCTCTTTCCCGGCGCCAGCGTCACCGTCTCGGGCGTAGCGGAGGACCGCTTCGGGTCCGGCCCCAGCTGTTTCCCGGACGCGTCGAGGAAGGCGGCCCCCGGGTAACCGCGCACGGTGCAGGTACGGCTGGACGCGTTGGTCAGGACGATCGGGAAGTTCTCCTGCCCGGCACCCGGGTCGTTGCGGCCGACGGACGCGCGCAGCTCGGAGGTGTGGCAGCGACCGCGGGCCGCGGCCGGAGTGGCGGCGGTCCGGGTGGAGGCCGGCTGCGTGGAGACACCGGGCTCGGTGCTCGGTGTCGCGGTCCTCGCGGTGGGGCCGGTGTCGGCCGGGGCGGCCGAGGTGGTCGTGGTGGTGCCGGACACCGTCCGCGGAGCGCCCGCCGTGTCGTCGCCGCTGCCGCACGCTGTCATCAGGCCGAGTACCGCGACCGCGCCCGCGAGCCGGGTCGCCCGCCGAGCGCTCTGGGATGTCTTCGCCATGTCTGTCCACACTCCCGGAGGTACCTCGCACACGGGGATGTCGATGACCCCACGTGTGTACGGTGCGCTGTGCCCCGGCACAGCGGTCCGACGTGGACGGGCGCAGGAGTTCGCGCTCCGCCCACAACAAATCGTGTCAGCTTCCGGCGCGAACGGCCTCCAGAACGCGGTCCGTGGCCGGGGCGGCGCCGGTCTGGGGTCATCCCTCGTCGACGAGGGAGATCTCCGCCCAGATCGTCTTGCCCTCCGCCGTGTGCCGGCTGCCCCAGCGCTCGGTGAGCTGGGCGACCAGCAGCAGACCGCGGCCGCCCTCGTCCCAGGTCTTGGCCCGGCGCAGGTGCGGAGCCGTGTGGTTGGTGTCGGACACCTCGCAGATCAGAGTGCTCGCGTCATGGATGAGCCGCAGTCTGATCGGGTGGGCGCCGTACCGGATGGCGTTGGTGACCAGCTCGCTGACCACCAGCTCGGCGGTGAACGCCGCGTCGCTCTGTCCCCACCGGCTGAGCTGGCCGACGACCTGCTTGCGGATCGGCGCGACCAGCGCCGGGTCGGACGGGATGTCCCAGGTGGCGACCTGGGAGGCGGGCAGTCCCAGAGTGCGCGCCAGCAGCAGGGCCACGTCGTCCAGGGCGCCGCCCGGCGGGAGCAGCTCGTGCAGTATGCGGTCGCAGGTCTCGTCCAGCGAGCCGGAGCGGGAGCCGGAGTCGGCCGCCAGCGCCTCGCAGAGCAGCGCGTGGCCGGCGTCCACGTCCCGCTCCCGGGTCTCGATCAGGCCGTCGGTGTAGAGGGAGAGCACGGTGCCCTCGGGCAGTTCGATCTCCGCGCTCTCGAACGGCAGGCCGCCCAGCCCCAGTGGCGGCCCCGGGGGCAGGTCGATCTCCTGGGGTGGGCCGCCCGGCGGGAGCATGACCGGCGCCGGGTGCCCGGCCCGGGCCAGCGTGCAGCACCGGGACACCGGGTCGTACACCGCGTACAGGCAGGTGGCGCCCACCTCGCCGGGGCTGCCGTTGCCGCCCGCCTCCGCGGACAGCCGTACCACCAGGTCGTCCAGGTGGGTGAGCAGCTCGTCGGGTGCCAGGTCGATGTCGGCGAGCGTGCGCACGGCGGTGCGCAGCCGGCCCATCGTCGCCGACGCCTGGATGCCGTGGCCGATGACGTCCCCGACGACCATCGCGACCCGCATTCCGGACAGCGGGATCACGTCGAACCAGTCGCCGCCCACCCCCGCCCGGGCCGCCGGGAGATAGCGGGAGGCCGCTACCACGGCGGCCGTACGCGGCAGCGACCGGGGGAGCAGGCTGCGCTGGAGGGCGAGGGCGGTCTCCCGCTCGCGGGAGTAGCGGCGGGCGTTGTCGATGCAGACCGCCGCCCGGGCGGTGATCTCCTCGGCGAGCAGCACGTCGTCCGGCGTGAACCCGTCCGGGCGCCGAAAGCGGGTGAGGACGGCCACCCCGAGGGTCTGGCCGCGCGCCTGGATCGGCACCGACATCGTGGAGTGGATGCCGTACTGCCTTATCCGGTCCAGCCGTACCGTGTCCCAGGAGAGCCAGTCGGCGAGGTCCCCGGTGTCCGTCGACGCCACGATGGTGTGCCCCACCACGATGGAGTCCGCCTGCGGGGACGAGGCGGGGTAGACGTCAACCTGGCCGGGCTTGGCCACCGCCTCCGGGCTGCCGTGGTTGACCGACTGGTGGGCCGCCCGGCGCAGACTGATCGGCGCGGTCAGCCGGTCGGTGAGCGGCTCGCCGCCCGGCTCCGGAGGGTCCAGCAGATCGATGCTGACGAAGTCGGCGAGGGCGGGGACACAGACGTCCGCGAGTTCCTGGGCCGTCCGGGTCACGTCGAGAGTGGTGCCGACGCGGACGCTCGCCTCGTTCACCAGCTGCAGCCGCTCCTGGGCGAGGTACTGCTCGGTGAAGTCGTGGGCGGCGACGCACACGCCCCGCACCCGGCCGGTGTCGTCGGTGATCGGGGCCATCCGGGCCAGCCAGGCGTTCATACGGCCGTCGTCGCCGATCGGCAGGTACGCGCGGACGTCGTGTCCCCGGCCGGTGGAGAGCACCCGGTGCAGATGCTGCTCGATGTCCGAGCTCTGGGCCCGGCCGCTTATCTCCGCCACGCGGAGCCCTCGCACCCGCGCTTCGGGCAGCCCGAGCACCTCGGCCATGGCGGCGTTCATCCGGCGCAGCCGCAGCCGCTCGTCGTAGATCGCGATCGCGCAGGGGGACTGGAGGAGCTGGGCCCGCTCCAGGGGGTCGTCCTCGGGCGGGAGCGGTCCGTCGCCGTCCAGGGGGGTGACCACGAGCCAGTGTCCCGGCGTGGCCCCCTCGGCGCCCCGGTGGTGGGCGAGCAGCCATACGGTCACGGTGGAGCCGTCGCGGTGGCGCAACGTGAGCGTGCCGTCTTCGCGAGGCCCCTCGGGCACGCCTGGCGCGGACGAGTCGGCCAGGAGTTCGGCTGCGGGGCGGCCCACGACCTCGGCGGCGGTGTGACCCAGGAGTATGCGCGCCCCGTCGTTCCATTCGACGAGCGTGCCCGTGTCGTCGATGACCGCCCGCGCGGTGGCGGCATCGTCGAAGGGGTACCCAGGGCTCATCGGCGCCACTCCATTGCGCACACTCACAGTGAACAGGTGCTTTCACTTGGGCTCCAGCGTAGTGCGTCGCGCTCTCCCGCGTACGGGAACCCCAGTGCCGGCGGTCCGGTACCGGACCTCGGTCAAGAGGGAAATCCGGCCGTTGTGGCCCCTGGGGCAGAAGGCCGTTCCCGCACTCTTGACGGGCCCGAGTGGTCGGCCGTCAGAATCTGTTTGTTCACGATCAGTTGTGAGTACTTCTGAGCCCTGATGAGGGAGAGTCGTCATGGTCACGCGTCGATCGGTCTTATTCGCCTCCGCGGCCGCACCGGCTGCCGGAGCGCTGCTGGGCACCCCGGCGGCACGGGCCGCCGAGGCCGCGGCGGACGCGAAGGGCCGCAGTACCGTCGCCCTGCGCGACGGCTGGCGCTTCGCACTGGTCAACCCGGGCGGCATCACCGACCCGACCGGTGCGTACACCGACGCCGCAGCGACCGGCTACGACGACTCCGGATGGCGCGAGGTCGCGGTGCCCCACGACTGGAGCATCGAGCTGGCACCGACCACGCAGAACGGCACCACGAGCGGCACCGGGTTCTTCCCCGGCGGGCTCGGCTGGTACCGCCTCGCCTTCACCCTGCCGCCCGCTCTGGCCGGCAAGCGGATCTCGGTGGAGTTCGACGGCGTCTACATGGACTCGTACGTCCACTGCAACGGCACCGAGGTCGGACGGCACCCCTACGGCTACACCGGTTTCGCCTTCGACCTCACCGACCTGCTGCACACCGACGGCAGCACGGAGAACGTGATCGCGGTCAGGGTGCAGAACCGGCTCCCCAGCAGCCGCTGGTACTCGGGCAGCGGCATCTACCGCGAGGCCCGCCTGGTCGTCACCGAACCGGTGCACGTGGCCCGCTGGGGCACCCGTGTCACCACACCCGAGATCACCGCGGAACGCGCCACGGTCGAGGCGCGGATCTCCGTGCTGAACGAGTCCGGCACCGCGGGCCCGGTCGAGATCCGGTCCCGGATCAAGGACCCTCGCGGGCGCACCGTGGCCCGCGCGGCGACCACGGTCGACGTCGCCGAGCAGGCCACCGAGACCCATGAACTCACCGTTGGCCGACCGCGGTTGTGGGACCTCGAAGCGCCCCACCGCTACACCCTGGAGACCGAACTGCGCGTCGGCGGCAAGGCCGTCGACACCTACCGCACCCCCTTCGGCTTCCGGACCTTCAGCTTCGACCCGGACGAGGGCTTCCACCTCAACGGCACGTACCACAAACTCAAGGGCGTCGACCTGCACCACGACCTGGGCGCGCTCGGCGCCGCGGTCAGCAAGGACGCGATCCGGCGGCAGATGACCATCATGCGGTCGATGGGCGTCAACGCCTTCCGCACCTCGCACAACCCGCCCTCCCCGGAGATGATCGAGGTCTGCGAGGAGCTGGGCATCGTGATGCTGGTGGAGGCGTTCGACTGCTGGCGCAGCCCCAAGACGCGCTACGACTACGGCCGCTTCTTCGACGAGTGGTCCGACCGGGACATCGCGGAGATGGTGCTGGCGGCCCGCAACTCGCCCGCTGTCCTCATGTGGTCGATCGGCAACGAGATCTCCGAGTTCACCTCCACCGCCGGACTCACCATCGCGGACCGCCTCATCGCCGGCATCAAGGCACTCGACGACACCCGCCCCGTCGTGATCGGCTCCCACCGGCACCGCAGCGTGCCCGCCCCCGGCACCCCGGGCGACCTGATCCTCGCCAAGCTCGACGGCCTCGGCCTCAACTACAACACCGCCAAGTCGGTGGACGCCCTGCACGCCCGCTACCCGCACCTGTTCCTCTTCGAGTCGGAGTCGTCCTCCGAGACCTCGACACGCGGCGCCTACCAGGAGCCCGAGCACCTCAACACGGGCGAGAACCACACGCCGGGCAAGCGGGAGACCTCCTCGTACGACAACAACCTCGCCTCCTGGACCATGAGCGGCGAGTACGGCCACAAGAAGGACCGGGACCGGAAGTGGTTCGCGGGGCAGTTCCTGTGGTCCGGCATCGACTACATCGGGGAACCGACGCCGTACGACGTCTTCCCGGTGAAGGGGTCCTTCTTCGGCGCGGTCGACACGGCCGGCTTCCCGAAGGACATGTACCACCTGTTCCGCAGCCAGTGGGTCGCCGAGCCCATGGTCCACCTGCTGCCGATGACCTGGAACCACGAGGAGGGCGCCACCGTCGAGGTGTGGGCGTACGCCAACGTCGACACCGTCGAACTGTTCCTCAACGGCACCTCACTCGGCACCCGGACCTTCGACCGCAAGAAGACCGTCGACGGCCGCGCCTACCTGGAGACCACCGACGCGACCGGCGACGACAAGACCTTCACCGACGGCCCCTACCCGGGCAGCTACACCAGCCCGAACGGCAGCGCGGGCAAACTCCACCTCGGCTGGAAAGTGCCGTACCGGCCGGGCGAGTTGAAGGCGGTCGCCCGCAGACACGGCAAGGTGGTCGCCACCGACGTGCTGCGTACGGCGGGCGGACCGCACGCCGTACGCCTCACCGCCGACCGCCGGTCCCTGGCCGCCGACGGCCGTGCGCTGGTCTTCGTCACCGCGGACATCGTCGACGCCCGCGGGGTGGTCGTGCCGGACGCCGAGCACCTGATCTCCTTCGAGGTGACGGGCGGCTCGCTCGCCGGACTCGACAACGGCCGGGAGGAGAGCGCCGAGCGGTACCAGACCAGTACCCGGACCGCCTTCCACGGCAAGGCGCTGGCGATCGTACGGTCCTCCGCGCGGCCGGGGTCCCTGAAGGTGACCGCCCGGGTGGAAGGTCTGCGGTCGGGCTCCGTGACCGTGCGCACCACCCCCGCCCGGTCGTCCGCCACCACCCCGGCGGCCAGGTTCGAGCCCGACCACCCGGCACCGGTCGACTATCCCTACGCGGACGCCAGTTACTCAGGCCGCCCGGACACGCTGCCCGCCGCGATGCTCGACGGCGATCCGGCCACCGGCTGGTCCAACGCCTTCAGCAAGGCGGCCACGGCTCTACTGCCCGCGTTCGCCGGGGCGCGGGCCGAGGACTGGGTCTCGGTGGACTTCGGGCGCACGCGGACCTTCGACCGGGCGGAGGTCTCCTTCACGCTGAGCGAGACCCACAGCCTGCCCGCCGCTGTCGAGGCCGAGGTGTGGGACGGGGGCGCGTACGTACCGGTGAAGGGCGCGGTCGTCGACTGGGCCACCGCCTCGGACGCCCCGACGGTGATCACCTTCGACGCCGTGCGCGGATCCCGGCTGCGGCTTAGGCTGAACAGCGCGCACCCCGGCGAGGCCCGGGGCGCGGTGCGCGTCAGCAGGCTGGAGGTTCCGGCGGGCTGAAACGGGCGCGGTCGGGACGGGCCAGTCCCGTCCGGACCGTTGACGGAGTGTCATGCTTCCAACAAGCATGGCTGCGTCCGCATCTGGGAGCGCTCCCACGTGAGCGTCACCCGCACCTCCCCCCGAGGAGCCCAGACGTGAAACGACGCAGAACCTCCCTGCTGTCCCTGACGGCCCTGCTGGGCGCGGCACTGGTGGGCCTCCCCGCCCCCGGTGCCGCCGCCGACGAGGTCGAACAGGTCAAGAACGGCACCTTCGACACCACCACCGCGCCCTGGTGGACCACCAGCAACGTCACCGCGGGTCTGTCCGAGGGGCAGCTCTGCGCGGACGTGCCGGGCGGCACCGCCAACCGCTGGGACGCCGCGGTCGGCCAGAACGACATCACCCTGGTGAAGGGGGAGTCGTACCGGTTCTCCTTCACCGCGAAGGGTGCGCCCGACGGACACGTCGTGCGCGCGATCGTCGGCCTGTCGGTGGCGCCGTACGACACCTACTTCGAGGTGAGCCCGCAGCTGAGCGTGTCGGGGAACAAGTACTCCTACACGTTCACCGCACCCGTCGACACCACCCAGGGCCAGGTCGGCCTCCAGCTCGGCGGCAGCGCGGACCCGTTCCGTTTCTGCATGGACGACGTGTCACTCCTTGGCGGGGTGCCGCCCGAGGTGTACGAGCCCGACACCGGGCCCCGGGTGCGGGTCAACCAGGTCGCCTATCTGCCCTCGGGGCCCAAGAACGCGACGCTGGTCACCGACGCGACCACGAAGCTTCCCTGGCAGCTGAAGAACTCCGCGGGCGCGGTGGTGGCCCACGGCTGGACCGTCCCGCGCGGCACGGACGCCTCCTCCGGGCAGAACGTCCACTCGATCGACTTCGGCTCCTACAAGAAGCGGGGCACCGGCTTCACCCTGGTGGCCGACGGTGAGACCGGCCGTCCCTTCGACATAGGCACCGGCGCCTACGAGAAGCTGCGCCTGGACGCCGCGAAGTACTACTACACGCAGCGAAGCGGCATCGCGATCCGCGACGACCTGCGCCCCGGTTACGCCCGCCCCGCGGGCCACGTCGGCGTCGCGCCCAACCAGGGCGACTCGAACGTGCCGTGCCAACCGGGCGGGTGCGATTACACGCTCGACGTCACCGGCGGCTGGTACGACGCCGGTGACCACGGCAAGTACGTCGTCAACGGCGGCATCTCCGTCTGGGAGCTGCTGAGCACCTACGAGCGCTCCCTGACGGCCCGCACCGGACAGCCCGCCGAGCTGGGCGACGGCTCGCTCGCCATCCCGGAGAGCGGCAACAAGGTCCCGGACATCCTCGACGAGGTCCGCTGGGAACTGGACTTCCTGATGAAGATGCAGGTACCGGACGGACAGCCGCTGGCCGGCATGGCCCACCACAAAATGCACGACGAACAGTGGACCGGCCTGCCGCTGCTGCCCAGCGACGACCCGCAGAAGCGTGAACTGCACCCGCCGAGCACCCAGGCGACCCTGAACCTGGCCGCGACGGCCGCACAGGCGGCCCGCCTGTACCGGCCCTACGACCGGGAGTTCGCTGCCCAGGCCCTCACCGCCGCCCGCAAGGCCTGGTCGGCCGCGCTCGCACACCCCGAGATGTACGCCGACCCGGACGACGGCATCGGCGGGGGCGCCTACGCGGACTCCGACGCCACCGACGAGTTCTACTGGGCGGCCGCCGAGCTGTATCTGACCACGGGGGAGAAGGTGTTCGCCGACCGTGTGCTCGCCTCGCCGGTCCACACGGCGGACATCTTCGGGCCCCTCGGCTACGACTGGGCCCGTACGGCCTCGGCGGCCCGCCTCGACCTCGCGACCGTGCCGAGCAGGCTGCCCGGCCGGGACAAGGTGCGCCAGTCGGTGATCAAGGGCGCCGATCGCTACCTCACCACCCTGAGGTCACAGCCGTACGGCATGCCGTACGCCCCCGCCGACAACCTCTACGACTGGGGATCCAACCACCAGATCCTGCACAACGCGGTCGTCATCGCCACCGCCTACGACATCGGCGGCGCGTCGAAGTACCGTGACGGGGCGGTCCAGAGCATGGACTACCTCCTCGGCCGCAACGCGCTGAACATGTCGTACGTGACCGGCTACGGCGAGGTCAACTCCCACAACCAGCACAGCCGTTGGTACGCGCATCAGCTCGACCCCAGCATGCCGGCCCCGCCCGTCGGGACCCTTGCGGGCGGCCCGAACTCGTCCATCCAGGACCCCTACGCACAGAGCAAACTCCAGGGTTGCGTCGGCCAGTTCTGCTACATCGACGACATCCAGTCCTGGTCGACCAACGAGCACACCATCAACTGGAACTCCGCCCTGACCCGGATGGCGTCGTTCGTCGCGGATCAGGCCTGACACCCCACCCGCACCGAACCCGCGCCCCGGCCGCTCACGGGCGGCCGGGGCGAGCCCCACCCCGCTCAGGACGCGTCGTGGAAGACGATCCCGAGGGCGTGCCGGCTGCCGGAGCGCACGACGCTCACGCCGTGCCGCATCGCTCCGGCCGACCAGCCGCGCCGGGTGCGCACCGGGTGGTCCCGGGTGGTGAACACCAGCCCGTGGCCCTGGCGCAGCGCGGTGGCGGTGCCGCGGGACTGCGCGCGGGGACGCTGCTCCACCATCAGGAACTCACCGCCCGTGTAGTCGGTGCCGTACGCGTCGAGACCGACGACCACCTGGAGCGGGAACAGCATCTCCCCGAACACGTCACGGTGCAGCGCGTTCCAGTCGCCCTCGCCGTACCGCAGCAGGATCTGCGCCGACCTGTTCTGCCCGGCCGCGTGGCAGCGCTCCAGCCACTCGCCGAGCGAGTCGGGCCACGGCGCCGGGCGGCCGAGCCGGGCCGCCCAGTCCCGGGCGATCGGCAGCAGCCGCGGATACAGGCTCTCGCGCAGCGCGGCGACCGGGTCGGGCAGGTCGTGCGTGAAATAGCGGTACTGCCCGGAGCCGAAGCGATGCCGCGCCATGTCGACCGTGGTCCGGAACAGCTCCGGCTTCTCGTACAGCGCCGCCAGGTCGCGGCACTCGGCGGGCGTCAGCAGCTGTGCCGTGGTGGCGCAGCCGTGTGTGTCCAGGTCCTCGGCGAGCGCGGGCCAGTCGGTCGCGTCGGCCCGCCGTACGGCCCCGTCGGTGGTGAGGCTCATGAGCCCGCCCCTCCTCGTCCTGTGCGGGTGATGGTGCGTCGGTGTTCTCCCTCCCGAGTCTGCGGCGCGCGCGGGCCCCCGTCCGGCGGGAATCGGACATGGCGTTCCCGCCTCTCCGGTACCGCACACACCCCGTCTTGACCTGCTGGTATTTACGGGTGAGTACCCGCGCGGTACCGTGGATCCATGCCTGCTCTGAACGTGGAATTCAGCGACCGCGAGCTGGAGGACCTGCGGCAGATCGCCAAGGAGCGCGGTACGTCGATGAAGGCACTCGTGCGCGAGGCGGCAGCGGCCGACATCGCCCGGCACCGTGCCCTGCAGGAGGGTGCCGAGGCGTTCCGCCGGTTCTTCGCCTCGCACGCCGACGAGTTCGCGGCCGCCTTCCCCGAGGACGAACCACACACCCGGAGCGAGGGGCGGGTCGCCTGACCGATGGCTCCTGTCGTCCACATCGACGTGCCCTGGTTGCTCCAGCGCCACGAAGAGGTTCTGCCCGACCAGCCCACCGTCAACGACTTCTCCGCGCTGGTGGCCGCCGTCGCCCGCCACCGCGTCGACCCGCCGCGCCTCGGCGTGAACTCCGACCCGGCCTGGCGGGCCGCGGCGCTGCTGCACACCCTCGCCCTGCTCAAGCCCCTGCCGTCGGCCAACGCCCGTTTCGCCTGCGCGACGGCCGTGGCCTACATGTTCGTCAGCGACGTCGGCATCGACCCGCCCTACGGCGCTCTCGTCGACCTGGCCCGCGATCTGATCTCCGGCAAGACGGATGTGTACGGCGCCGCCGACCGGCTGCGCTCCTGGCAGATCTGACGTCCCCAGCGAGACCTGCCGCCCTGCCCTCGGGGCCGCCGACCGAGGGCGGAGGATCGGGGTCGGCGGCCGTCGTCGCGCAGAAGAGCCGCCGTCCTGCGCGGGGCCTCCGAGGAAAGGCCGCTTCCAGTGCACTACGCGGGTCCCCGCGCCGGGAGCGTGCGTGGCGCTCCGGCGTGGGCGCGTGATTCACACGGGGCGCACGCAATGCCGAAATCCAGTACGGGACCGACAAGTTGGCACAGGGTCGCCCAACGAATCTGACTTTCTTGCAATGGTGTGCAGGTTGCCCCGAGCGCCTTGTTGGCCATGAGTGAGTTGTGCAAGGGTGAACCACCGGCGTGGGGGTAAGGGCCGGCCGGCATTCGTTCCCGTGGGAACGGGGCGGATGGACGTTGGTGAATTCACGCTCCCCGCGCCCGCGCCCGAAAGGTGCCGCTCCCCGGGCTCCTTTTCGGCGACCAGAACTTCTGTGTTCCGTATGTGCGTGGGAAGGAATCCGCTCCGTGTTCACCCCCCACCCCCCTCGTCCCCCCTACCCCCCGCTCGGCGGTCCCCCCGAAGAATCCGACGACAGTCTCGGCGCGACCCTCAGAGGCCGCCAGGACCGCGAGAGCAGCCCCGCGGTGGCGCTGCTGATGGCCCGGCACTGGCGGTCGGCCCACGAGTACGCGGTGATCTGCCTCGCCGCTTCGGCGGACAGCGCCTCCATGGCCACCGCCACCGCCTTCCACCAGGTTCTGGACCGGCTGGCCGACGGCGAAACAGCCATGGCGTTACGGCCCCGGCTGCTGCTGGCCGTGCGGGACACGGTCCGGCAGTGGGCGTCCGAGGACCGGATATCGGGTGTTCTGCCGGACATCGGGAAACCCGCGGGTGCTCGCGAGATGCGTACCGCGAAGTCCATGACGCCGGAAAACCGCAAGCTCGCCGAGCGGTCATTTCATGCTCTTCCCGCACTTTCCCGCTGTGTGCTGTGGCACGTGGAGGTGGAGGCGGAACCCATAACCGTCCCCGCCGCTCTGTTGGGCATGGATGCCGACACCGCGTCGGCGGCGCTCGAACAAGCGCGTGAAAAATTCCGCGAAGGATGTGTACATGCCCATCGCGAACTCGCGCCGACCAAGGATTGCCGCTTCTACAACCGCCTCCTCGACGTTCCGATACGCCGGGGCGGAGGACTGCTGCCGGATGTCCAGCACCATCTGGGGGAGTGCCGCTACTGCCGTAACGCCGCCGAACAACTGAGCCATTTCGAGGGCGGGTTGGGGGTCCTGCTCGCCGAGGCGGTGATCGGCTGGGGTGCCCGCCGCTATCTCGACACCCGCCCGGGCCGCAGCCGCGCCGAGGAGGGGACCCACGGCGGCGCCGCCCGGCACGGTGGCGGACGCCGTCGCCTCCTGCCCGGCACCCCAGGCGCACCCGCACTCCACCGCCGGATCCCGGGCGGCCTGCGGTCCTCGCGGACACTGCTCACGGGTGTGGGCCTCGCCTCCGCCGGACTGCTGGCGACGGTGCTGGTGGCCAGCCTCTGGTCGACGGACGACGGGGTCGACCCGGCCGCCTCCACCAGCGCGAACGGCGGCCTCGGCGGGCCGGACACCGGCTCCCCGTCCCCGCCGACTGCCTCCTCCGGCACCGCCCGACTCCCCGCCGCCCCGGGGCGGACCAGGCTGCGCAACGCCGAGGACGACCTGTGCCTCGACATCACGGGCAAGCCGAAGAAGGGGGCCGGGACCGAGCTGGCGGCATGCTCCACCGCGCGGACCCAGCAGTGGTCGTACGAGAACGACGGGCTGCTCCGCAGCGTGGCCGACCCCGACCTGTGCCTCGACTCGCACGTGGACGCCGGAGTGGTGGTGCTCGGCGGCTGCGTCGACGAGAAGGCGAAGCGCGCCGACGACGTGCGCTACGACCTCACCGTGCGGGGGGAGTTGCTGCCCCGCTGGGACGAGCGGCTCGCCGTCACCTTCACCAACGACGACGTGGGCGCCGACATCGTCGTCAAGGTCCGCGACGACTCCACCGAGCAGCGCTGGCTGACCGACCCGAAGTCGACGGCCACCCCGGGTTCACTGTCCATCACCGGGACGGAGAAACCGGCGGCACGGCCCGCCGAGGTGTCGGAGGGGATCTAGGCGGGATCTGGGCGCAATACGGGCGGGATTGGGCGGGAATGGGGCTGTCGCCCTGCTGGTCGACCGGCGGTCGCCGAGGCCCTGACCGCCCTCGGGGCGCTCATCGCGGCTCCGCCACGAGGTCGGCGGGGCCCACGGTGGCCGGGCCGGCGTGGCCCGACAGGGCGAGGGTGAGGTCCAACTCGGCGAGCAGGCAGCGGATCACGTGTTCCACGCCCGCCTGCCCGTCGAGGCCGAGCCCGTAGACGTACGGCCGTCCGACGAGCACCGCCCGCGCGCCGAGCGCCAGCGCCTTGAAGACGTCGTCGCCGGTGCGGATGCCGCTGTCGAACAGGACGGTCAGCCGGTCGCCGACCGCTTCCGCGACCCGCGGCAGCGCGTCGGCCGCGGCGACCGCCCCCGCGACCTGACGGCCCCCGTGGTTGGACACCACCACGCCGTCCATCCCGGCGTCGGCGGCGAGCCGGGCGTCGTCCGGGTGCAGGATCCCCTTGAGGACGATCGGCCCGTCCCAGTGCTCCCTGAGGAACGCGAGGTCCGGCCAGGTCTTGGCCGGGTCCGAGAACATGCCGACGAAGTGCAGGACGGCCGCGTTCACATCCTCGTGCACCGGCTTGGCCAGGCCCGCCCGGAACGCGGGGTCCGAGAAGTAGTTGGCGGTGCCGACGCCGTGCAGGAACGGCAGATACGCCTGGTCGAGGTCGCGCGGACGCCAGGACAGCAACGGGGTGTCGAGCGTGACCACCAGCACGGTGAACCCGGCCGCCTTCGCGCGGTCGAGGAAACTGCGGGCCACCTCGGGATCCTTCGGCCAGTACAGCTGGAACCAGCGTTCGGCGTCCCCCATCGCCTCCGCGACCTGCTCCATCGGCGTGCTCGACGCCGACGACAGGATGTACGGCACGCCCTGCGTGGCGGCGGCCCGGGCGGCGGCCTGCTCGGCCTCCGGGTGCATGATCGACAGCACTCCGACCGGCGCCAGGGCCAGCGGCGCGGGCAGGGCGCGGCCGAGGACCTCGACCGACAGATCGCGCTCGTGCACGTCCCGCAGCATGCGGGGCACGATCCGGCGGCGCTCCAGCGCCGCCCGGTTGGCCCGCGCGGTACTGCCGTCGCCGGCGCTCCCCGCGGCATAGCCGACGGGCCCTGGGCCGAGCCGCTGCTCGGTCAGCTCCTCGAGCCGGGTCAGATCGGTGGGCAGGCGCGGGACGGCGCCCGACATCCCGTTGAGATAGATCTCGTACTGGAAGTCCGCCCAGTGCTTGGCCATGGGTACGTCCCGCCTCTCGTCGCTGAGAACGCGTTGTGCCCCGACGATACTGGCGAGTAAGTGCAGGTCCGCCCACCGGGGCCGGACCCGCGACGTGGGATCAGGCTCCGGCCGCCTCGTGCGGGATCCGGGCGAGTTCGCGGGGCCGGGAGAACATCGGCCAGTTGCCGGTGTCCATCTCGACCAGGTTCCAGTGCTCGCTCTTGAGGAGCTGCGCGACGGCGGGCAGCGGCTCGCGACCGTCGAGCACGCACCTTGATGTACGTCGCCGGGAACTCGCCGAGCGGGCGCTTCAGCAAGGCCGGTTCTTGAGCGTGGCGCCCGGATGAGGGGTGCCGTCGCTCACTACGCGGTCGATCTGCTCGTCGGTGAGGTCCTGGCCCGTGAAGGCGGCCGGGGCCGGCGGCGGCCAGACGCCGTCGTGCTCGGCGAGCGACTGCCGGATGTGGTCGCCGCCGAAGCCCGAGAGGAACGACTCCCCGTCGGTCGGGATGTTGGAGTCCACGAACACCACGTGGGCCAGTCGGTCGCCGATCCGCTCCACCGCCTGTCCCACGGGCACGCACCGAGCCACGCCCCCGCCACCAGAACGAATTGACTCATGCCGCCAACCTGGCGGCCGGGGCCGACCATCGAGTGCCGAGGCGATCAACCGAGGTGGCGAACGAACCCTCCCTCACGTCTCGTCTGCCGACGTGTCCTCCGGTGCCGCGTCCGGTCCCTGCGCGCGGACCCGCTGGACGTGTTCGAGGGACTCCCGCAGCTCGGCCAGCCAGTCGTCGGTGTGGCTCTGGACGAGGCGTACGCACCAGGCGAGCGCGTCACTGCGGCTGCGGGCGACACCGCCCGCGATGAGGGTGTCCAGGACCTGGCGCTCCGGCTGGCGCAGCCGGGTCATCACGGGTGCCGCGACGTGGGTGAACAGGGCGCGTTCGGTGCCGCACACCACGCCCCACGAGACCTTCCGGCCGAACCGGTGCTCGGCGTCCCGTGCCACCGCGATCCGGGCGTCCCGGGTCCGCTCGCGGAACTCCTGGATCCGGCCCTGTACGGCGGCCTCCCGCTCGGCGTCCGAGGCGTCGTCCGCCAGCCGGGGCCCGGGGATCCGGCCGATCACGGTGATCTCCTCGCGGTCCGCCGTGACCTCGACCAGTTCCTCGAACAGGTCGTCGGGGAGGCGGCCGGCGAACCAGCCGCGCAGTTTTTCTAGTTGCTCTGTCGTAATCATGTAATCACCATTACTCCGACCGACCATGAACGCAAGGGTTCGCGGAGGGATGCGCTGAGGGCTGAAGCGGAATGTTTCAGGCCTATTGCCGAGCGGGGGAAATCAGGCCATCGACTCCGATCAGGCGATCAAGAACCGCTCAGTTCCGGGGTCGGGGCGTTCGATTTCTGTCACTTCACGCCACTGATTCAATACGCAAGGTTACTGAAACCTGTGGGTCCGATGTGAGTTTCGGCGGCGGACTCGGCAGACTCGCGCTCGCCGCCGTCGGCACCGATCGAGTCGGTCGGCGGTACACCCTCGAATCGAGCGGAAGGATGCACACAATGCGGAACACCGCGCGCTGGGCAGCAACCATCGGCCTGACGGCCACCGCCGTCTGCGGCCCCCTCACCGGGACCGCGCTCGCCGCCCCGCCCACCGCCCCGACCTCGCTCTACGCCCCGACGGCCCTGGTGCTCACCGTGGGCCACGGCGACAGCGCGACCCTCGCCACTCCGGAACGCGCGGTCACCTTGACCTGCGCTCCGACGTCCTCCGGGACCCACCCGGCCGCGGCGTCGGCGTGCGCCGAACTCCGCTCCGTCGGCGGGGACTTCGACGCCCTGACGGCGAGAAGCGGCGTCCAGTGCACCAAGCAGTACGACCCCGTGGTCGTCACGGTCGACGGCGTCTGGCGGGGCCAGCGGGTCTCCTACGAGCGGACCTTCGCCAACGAGTGCGTGAAGAGCGCCCACGGCAGCAGCGTCTTCACGTTCTGACAGACCGGGATCACGCGGTCCTCGTGATCCTCCCGAGGGCTTGCCAGTTGGGGAGTGTCGGCCCTCGGCACGAAGACCCGTGGTCCCGCAACCGGGGTCGGTGGACGGAGTGGGGCCGTCCGCCGACCCCCGTTTCCGGATTCAGGCCTGGTCGCAATCAGATCAAGTGGCGATTGGTCCCGTTGTGTTCAGGCCCGGTCGCGTCAGGTCTGGTCGTGTTCAGGCCCGGTCGCGGTGGCTGGTGTCGCACCAGGGGTAGCGGCGGCTGCGGCGGCAGGTGCACAGGGCCACTCGGAACCGGTCCGAGGACACCGTGGTGCCGTCCTCCAGTTCCACTTCCACGGGGCCGTCCACCAACAGCGGCCCCCGGCGCCGCATGGAGATCCTGCGGGGCGGGTCAGACGGGGAGTTCGGCACGGACGACCACCAGCTCTTCCTGCTTGTCGGCGGGGGACAGCAGCCCGCGCCCCCGCAGCCA
This sequence comes from Streptomyces sp. NBC_00076, assembly GCF_045041235.1. Lineage (NCBI taxonomy): Bacteria > Bacillati > Actinomycetota > Actinomycetes > Kitasatosporales > Streptomycetaceae > Streptomyces > Streptomyces sp. NBC_00076. The sequence goes on along the minus strand of NZ_CP108242.1, from coordinate 1,196,276 downwards.
GTTCTCCCGCCCCCGCAGCACCGGACCGAACGTGATCCGGCTGCGTCGGATCACGGAGGCCTTCAGCCCGGTGGTGCGCAGGTGATCGAGCGTCCTGCCGGGGTCGCTGAGCCCTGAATGCACCATCAGCAGGACCCCGCCGGGCCTGAGCAGCGTGGGTGCCTCCCGGCAGATCCGGTCCAGGACGACCCGCCCGTCGTGCCCCGCGTCCCAGGCCCTGGCCCGGCCGCGGGGCGGCCGCAGGCCCGTGGGCGCGGGCACGTACGGCGGGTTGGTGAGGATGAGGTCGAAGGACCGGTCCCGTACCGGGGCGAAGAGGTTCCCGCGCCGGACACGGACCGGCACCCCCGCAACCCGGGCGTTGAGGCGAGCGGTGTACACCGCGCGCCTGGACACGTCCACCGCGGTCACCCGGGCCCCGCGGCGGGCGGCCTCGATGGCCAGCGCCCCGCTCCCGGTGCCCACGTCGAGCACGTCCGCGCCCGGCGCGATCTGCTCCTCGGACAGGGCCCCGGTCAGCAGGGCGGTGTCCTCCTGAGGGATGTACACACCTGGGAGGGCCAGTGGAAGCACCAGTGGATTCACGTCCCCCCGAGTACCCCAGGACATTCAGGAGATACCTGACATTGTGGAAGCCAGGGGTGTGCGCAACGAGGACCGGCCCGCGTTCCAGTCGGCGAGCAGACGCCCGGCGAAACGGTCCTCGACATGTCCGGTGGCATCGATGCCGAAGGCGACATCGGGCCCGAGATGCGGCTCCTCCTCCAGCAGACCGCCGATGACCTCATGGCGTACGACCTGCTCGTGGACCGCGTCGGCCTCCACGTGCTCGTCGTAGAAGAACTCGGCGGCGGCTCCGGCACCGGTGCGCCGCATCGCCTCGGCCAGTCGGCGGGAACCGGGGGAGGAGGTGATCTCGACCGCCGCGAAGTGGCCCACCAGGGCGCCCCGGAGCGAGCGGTGCAGCCCGAACAGGGACATCAGGTTCACCGTGGCCAGCAGCTCGGCCGAGGCCGCGTCCAGGTAGCGGCCGTACGTAGGGTCCAGGCCCAGGTCCGTCATCAGGTCGGCGTACAGGCGGGCGTGCACGCGATCCGGGCGGCCCCCGCCGAACTCGTCGAACTCCACCGCCGCCATCCCCGCCTTGGCCCGGCCCCACAGCCTCGGCAGCACCCAGGCGTGCGGGTCCGCCTCCTTGAGGTGGTAGAGGGAGCGCTGGGCTGCGTACTCGCGCACCTGCCACAGTTCGCCCCGGTCGCGCAGATGGTGGGAGACGCCCGTGCCGTCGACGGGCTCGACCAGGATCCCCGCGAGCGTGTCCTCGACGCTGTCGTGGACGGGGGTGTCCGCACGCAGCGCGGTCAGGAAACGGTGTTCCAGCGCGGCCCGGGTGCGCAGCACCTCCGGGTCCCACTCGCACTCCGGGGCGACGCCCGCGAAGCCGCGGTAGTGCAGCTCGTAGCAGAGGTAGAGGGCGAGCTGGAGGTCATCGCCGTAGACCGGCGCGTCCGCGATGTCCTCGGGGCGCGGCAGCGGTCCGGTGCCCCGCAGGTACTCCGTGACGGCTGCGGAGACCGGCCCTCGCGCCGTCGGCAGAAGTGGCTCCTGGGTCTCGTGCGGCATGCGCGCCGGGTACCCCGCGGGCGGCGGGCCACCCGTCCGAGTGGCCCGCCGCGCCCACGGCCCGTTCCCGGCCGGCGCGCCCTCCGGAACGACCCGTGAGTGCGCCGTTCGAGCAGGTCAGTCGCCCTTGGACTCCTCCTGGGCTCGGGTGTTCGTGGTGATGGCCTCGCCGGCCTCGCCCCGGTGCCGGCGCCGCTCGTCGGAGTCCCGGGTGCGGGTCTCGGCGTCCTCGATCTCGCGCAAAACCTCTTCGAGAGCGGTCTCGGGCGGCTCGTTCCGGTCGTTCTTCCCGGTGTCGGCCATGGTCGGCTCCCTCCTCTTCCCTCTTGTCGGGTTCAGCTCGTGGCGGTCGCGATGCGCAGTGGTACCGGGTCCGGTGGAATCGCTTCGTTGAGGCGGATGATCTCCGCCCACCAGGACGGGCCGTCCTCGATGTGCCGCAGCAGCACCCCCTCACGGATCGCCCACGGGCAGAGCGTGAGCGACCTGATCCCGGTCAGCTTCATCGCGGTGTGCCCGACCACCGCGCCGGCCAGACTCTGCGCGGCGCGCGGCGCGGAGATGCCGGGCAGCAGAGCGCGGTCGGCGGCGGGCAGGACGGCGAGACGGACGGCCGCGTCCCGCAGGTCCTCACGTTGTAACCGCCGTTCCACGAACGGGCCGTGCCGCCCCGGCGGTGCCCCGCACAGGCGGCCCAGTTGCTGGAAGGTGCGCGAGGTGGCCACCGCCGTGTGCGGTCCCTCCCAGCGGATCCGCGCCGCCGCGTCCCGCAGCTGGTGGCGGACCTTGCGGCGCAACGCCCGGACCTGCTCCGGGAGCGGAGGGTCCTGGCCGTCGAAGAACTCATGGGTGAGCCGGCCCGCGCCGAGCGGCAGCGAGGCCACGAAGTCCGGCACCCGGCCGCGGCCGAAGGCCACTTCGAGCGAGCCGCCGCCGATGTCCATCAGGGCGAGCGGCCCGGACCGCCAGCCCATCCAGCGGCGTGCGCCGAGGAAGGTGAGCTCCGCCTCCACCTCACCCGGCAGGGTGCACAGTTCGACCCCGGTCCGCGCCCGGACGGTCCGCAGCACCTCCTGGCGGTTCGGGGCGTTGCGCACCACCGCGGTCGCGAAGGCGAGCGGACCCGCCGCACCCCACCTGGTCGCGGTCCGGCTCGCCTCGGCCACGGCATCCACCAGCCGATCTACGGCCTCGTCCGGCACCGGGCACCCGGGCTTCACCTGATCGGACAGCCGCAGGCGCCACTTGGCGGTGTGGACCGGCAGCGGAACCCCGTCCTCCGCGTCCGCGACCGCAAGTCTGACCGTGTTCGATCCCACGTCCACCACGCTGATTCGCATGGCCGGTGGGTACCCACTTGGCCGGTGGTCCAACGCGAGGACCGCCCTGCGGGCCAGGTCCCGGCCAACGGCCCGGCCCCGCCGTCCGGTTGGGAGGCACGGGGTGCGGACGACCGGGCCGGACGGGAGCGTGCGCAGGGGCCGCCGTCTCCCTGCGGACGGCGGCCCCTCGGACCTGACGGCTCGGGCGGTCAGGGTCACATGTGGACGACGGGCGCGGCGTCCGCGTCCTGTTGCTGCACCCCGCGCCGGTAGAGCAGGAGCGCGATGAGCGCACCCGCGGCGAAGAAGCCCGCCGACCACCAGAAGGCGGTGGTGTAGCTCTCGATCGTCGCCTGCGCCCGGACCAGCTTGTCGGTCGCGTTCTTCCCGGTCAGGTAGTCGGTGGCGGCGCTCGCGGCCAGCGTGTTCAGCAGCGCCGTTCCGATCGAACCGCCCACCTGCTGCATGGCGTTGACCGTGGCGGAGGCGACGCCCGCGTCCTGGGCCTCCACTCCGCCGGTGGCCATCTGCATGGCCGGCGGCATCACCAGGCCGAGACCGATGCCGGTCACGATGAGCTGCGGCAGCACCGAGCTCGTGTAAGACGAGCCGACGCCGATCCCGGTCAGCCAGGCCATGCCGACGCCGGCGATCGCGAAGCCCAGCGGGATGACCGCCTTCGGCCCCATCCGCGGCACCAGCATCGTGGTGCCGAGCTGTGCGGCCACCATCAGCGCGGCGACCATCGGCAGGAACGCCACGCCGGTCTTGGTCGGGCTGAAGCCCAGGTTCAGCTGGAGGTAGTAGGTGAGGAAGAGGAACACGCCGAACATGCCCGCGCCGGAGATCAGCACGGCGAAGAAGGAGGCCGCGCGGTTGCGGTCCAGCAGAATGCGCAGCGGCAGCAGCGGGTGCGCGGCGCGGGTCTGCCACCAGGTGAACGCGGCCAGCAGCGCACCTCCGGCGATCAGGAAGCCCCAGGTCGCGGGGGAGCCCCAGTCGTGCGTCTCCGCGTTGGAGAAGCCGTAGACCAGGGAGAACAGACCGGCGGCGACCAGAATGGTGCCCGGCACGTCCAGCTTGGAGTTCGAGGCGTCGCGCTTGTTGGCCAGCAGCACCCAGCCGCCCGCGAAGGCGACGACGGCGATGACGACGTTGACATACAGCGTCCAGCGCCAGTCGAGGGCGTCGGTCAGGATGCCGCCGAGCAGCAGACCCACCGCGCCGCCCGCGCCGGCGATGGCGCCGTACACGCTGAACGCCTTGGCGCGTTCGCGGGCGTCGGTGAACGTCGTGTTCAGCAGGGACAGCGCGGCGGGTGCGAGTAGCGCGCCGAAGGCACCCTGCAGGGCGCGAGCCGTGACCAGCATCTCGAAGTTGGCCGCCGCGCCGCCGAGCGCGGAGACCGCCGCGAAGCCGACGATCCCGATGAGGAAGGCCGACTTGCGGCCGAAGAGGTCGGCTATGCGTCCGCCGAGCAGCAGCAGGGAGGCGAACGCCAGCGCGTAGGCGGTGACGATCCACTGCCGGTTCCCGTCGGAGAACCCGAGGTCGGCCTGCGCGGACGGCAGCGCGATGTTCACGATGGTGGCGTCCAGGACCACCATCAGCTGGGCCAGGGCGACGACCGCGAGGATCCACCACTTCTTCGACGAGGCGGCGTCCGGCGCCGTCACGGCGCCCTCCCGGCCACTCTCGGGCAGGGTCTTCTGTGACATCGGTGAAACCCACTCCGGGGACGTAGTTCAGGGGGAGGTAGTTCAAAGGCAAAGGGCACGTAAACGAAACGGTTTCGTACGCCTTGAGGTTAGAGTACATCCAGCGAAACGGCAACGTTTCGCTGGGTGGGGAAGTTTCAGCCATGCCTGCGCACCAGGGCCCGCGGTGAGAAGTCCGCCGCCCCGGTCCCGGCTCCCGGCGCCCGGACCCCGGTCCCGACGCCCGACCCGTCACGCCATCTGGCGTCGCACCAGCTCGTGCAGCCGGCCGCCGGTGTCCGCGAGGAGCTGGGCGGGCGGGCCCTGCTGGGCGACCTTGCCGTCCTCCATCACGATCACGCGGTCGGCGTCCATGACGGTCGACAGGCGGTGCGCGATGACGACGCGGGTGGCGTTGAGGGCCTTGGTGCTCTCGATGACCGTGCGCTGCGTCTCGTTGTCCAGTGCGCTGGTCGCCTCGTCGAAGAAGAGGATGCGCGGGCGGCGGATCAACGCCTGGGCGATCATGAGGCGTTGCCGCTGGCCGCCGGAGATCGCGCCGCTGCCCGAGACGATCGTGTGCAGGCCCATCGGCATCCGCTTGATGTCCTCGGCGAGCCCCGCCATCTCGGCCGCCGCCAGCGCCTCCTCCGGCGTGTACGGCTCGGTGCCGCAGATGACGTCCAGGATCGACCCGGTGAACGGTTGCGCGTGCTGGAGCACCACCCCGCACTGCCGGCGTACGGCGGACTGGTCGAGCGCGGCCAGGTCCTGACCGTCGTACAGCACACTGCCCGAGACCGGCGGGTCGAAGCCGATCAGCAACCTGAGCAGGGTCGACTTGCCGCAGCCGCTCGGGCCGACGACCGCCACGAACTCACCGGGCCGGATGTCGAACGAGACGTCGTCCAGCACCAGCGGACCGTCGTCCGAGTAGCGGAAGGACAGCCGGCGGGCCTCGATGCCACCCAAGAGCGGGCCGGGCCGGGTGCTTGCCTTGCGCACCTCGGGCGTGGCCTCCAGGACGGGCTTGATCTCCTCGAACAGCGGCAGCGCGGCCACCGCCGAGACGAAGGAGCCGGTCAGCTGGGTCACGGCCGTCAGCAGCATCGTCACCGACGTGTTGAAGGTGAGGAACGCGGACGCGGACATCACCCCGCGCGCCGGGCCTGCCAGCAGCATGAACATCAGCAGGGTGCACAGCGGCAGGTACACCGCGCCCATCACCGTGGTGAGGTTCTTGATGCGCCCCACCTTCTGCTGGAGTTCCCGGCTGCGCGCGAACTCCGAGGCCCAGGCCGCGTAGGCGTAGTTCTCGGCCGCCGCGACCCTGAGCTTCGGCAGGCCGCGCAGCGTCTGGAAGGCCTGGTTGTTCAGCTTGTTGCCGAGCACCACCAGCCGCCGCTGCCAGCGCACCTGCCACAGCCCGAGCCCCAGGAACAGCGCGGCGATGACGACGAGCATGCCGATCGCCGCCAGCGCCATCGAGGCGCTGTACCAGAACAGCAGCCCCAGGTTCATCGCGCCCACGGTCACCGACTGGGCGAGCACCGGGCCGATGCCCGCCATCATCCTGCGCATCGCGCTGATGCCCATGGCGGCGCTCGCCAGTTCGCCCGTGGAACGCTGGGTGAAGAACTTCGTCGGCAGCCGGAGCAGCCGGTCCCACACCGCCGGTTGCAGCGTGGACTCGATACGGCCCTCCAGACGGAGGATCGTCAGGTTCTCCAGCAGCATGAAGGCCGCCGCCACCACGCTGCTGACCATCACCGCGAGGCAGGCCTGCACGATCAGCTCGGTCTGCGCCTTCGGCACGTACTCGCCGAGCACCTTGCCGGTCGCGATGGGCACCAGCGCGCCGATCGCGACCGTCACCAGGCCGCTGATCAGGAGGTTCCGCAGATCGCCGCCCGAGCCGCGCATGCTGAAGCGGAGCAGCCCGAGCGGCGTGAGCGGCCGGTCGGGCAGGGGACGGTAGAACATCACCGCACGCGGCTCGAACTCCTCCGCGTTCGCCTTCTCGATCGGCGTCTCCCGGCCGGTCGCCGGATGGACGGCCACATACCCGCCGCGCCGCCACAGCAGCGCGACCGGCGCACCGGACAGGGCCCGGTGGCCCACCAGCGGGCCGACGTCGTCGTGCCACCAGCGCCCGTCAAGGCGTACCGCCCTGGTGCGCACGCGGGAGGCGATCGCGATCCGTTCCACCGGGTCGAGGCGGTCGCTCTCGGTGCCGGACTGCGCGGGTTCGGCGAGCGTGATCCCGGCCGCCTGGGCGACCAGCTTGCAGGCGGCGTGACTGGCGTCCGCGTCGGCGGCCGTCGTGCGCTGCGAGGACCGCTTGCCGATCGACGCCAGCAGCGTCCGGTCGGCCTGGGCGCGGACCGCCTCACCGGCCTTGATCCCGGCCGCGGTGCGGGTCTCGTGGGTGTGCTCCAGCTGCTCGATCCAGCGGTCCAGCGTGGTCAGCAGCCGGTACTGCTGGTCGACCATGCTCTGCCACACCGCCGGGTCCATCAGCAGGTCGGCGGCCGCCTCCGCTCCGTACAGCGAGCCGTACTGCACGCTGCCCGGCGGGACCTGCATCCAGAACACGTCGTCGTCGGTGAGCGCGGCGGCCCGTTCGGTGGCCATCGGCGCCTGGAAGAGGATCGACAGGCTGCGGCCGACGCCCAGCGCCAGGGCGTACTCCAGCGGGCTCGTCGTCGGAGGTACGTACTGGGGGTTGCCGTACTCGTCGTAGGACCAGGTCTCGGTGTTCGCCGGCTGGTGCAGCTCACGCAGACCGATCCGGCGCACCACACAGTCCCTGAGCGGCCGTGCCACGAGGGTGTGCTGGGGCCCGGGCACCGGACCGAGCAGCAGTGAGCCCGCCTCCAGGCGGCCCAGGTGGTGCCAGTGGCCCTGCTGGTCGGCGTCCACCGCGAACAGGTCGACGGCGCCGGCCGCGACCAGCCACAGCACCTGCGGCCCCTCCAGATCGAGGCGGTTGAGGCCGGTGCAGTCGAGGGGCGCGCCCATGGACCCGAGCGCGCCCAGAACGAGGTCCGGCTCGTGTGCGGTCGTCATCTCACCGCTCCCTGACCAGCTCGGCGTACGCGCCACCGCGCGCCACCAGCTCCTCGTGCCGCCCACGCTCCACGATCGTGCCGTGCTGCAGTACGACGATCTCGTCGCTGTCGCGCACCGTGCTGAGCCGGTGTGCGATCACCACACAGGCACAGCCACGTTTGCGCAGGTTGTCCATCACGACCAGCTCGGTCTCCGCGTCCAGCGCGCTGGTGACCTCGTCGAGCACCAGGATGCTGGGCCGGCGCACCAACGCCCGTGCGATCTCCAGGCGTTGCCGCTGACCGCCGGAGAAGTTCCGCCCGTCCTGCTCCACCTTGCTGTGGATGCCGCCCGGTCGCCGCACGACGACGTCGTACAGGGCCGCGTCCCGCAGCGCGTCCTCCACCGCGTCGTCCGGGATCGACGGGTCCCACAGGGCCACGTTGTCGCGGACCGAGCCCTCGAAGAGGAACACGTCCTGGTCGACGAAGGAGACGGAGGCCGCGAGCGCCCCGCGCGGGATGTCGTCCAGACGCTGTCCGTCGATACGGATCACGCCCTCCCAAGGGGTGTACAGGCCCGAGATCAGCCGGGACACCGTCGACTTGCCGCTGCCCGAGCCGCCGACCAGAGCGACCTGCCGGCCCGGGCCCACGGTCAGGTCGAAGCCGGACAGCAGGGGCTTGTCCAGCGGGCTGTAGCCGAAGGTGATGTTCTCCAGCTCGACATGGCCCTGCAGCCGACGCGTCGACTCGCCACCGCCTCGACGGTCGTAGAGCGGGTCGGCCTGGAAGTTCTCCACGTCCTTCAGCCGGGCCACGTCGGCGGCGAAGTCCTGGATGCGGCCCGCGACTCCGTTGAGACGGGTGATCGGGGCGGTGAAGCGGGTGACCAGCGCCTGGAAGGCGACCAGCAGACCGACCGAGATGCCGCCCTCCACCGCCCGCATCCCGCCGATCCACAGGATCAGCGCACTGTTCAGCGACGCCAGCGTCGGCGCGACCACGCCCAGCCAGGCGCTCGGCACCCCGAGCCGCTGCTGCTCCTCCAGCGTGGTGGCGTGCTGCCCCGCCCACTTGCGGAAGTAGCCGTCCTCACCGCCGGTCGCCTTCATGGTCTCGATCAACTGAAGCCCGGTGTAGGCGGTGTTGGTGAGCCGGGCGCTGTCGGCGCGCAGTTTCGCCGTACGGGTGGCGCGCAGCTTGATGACGACCCGCATGGCCACCACGTTCAGCAGGGCCACGCCGATACCGACATACGTCAGCTGCGGGTCGTAGGTGTAGAGGAGCACCGCGTACAGGACGACGACCACCGCGTCCACGCCCGCCGCAGCGAGGTCGCGGGCCAGGGTCTCGGCCACCTGGTCGTTCGACTGCAGGCGCTGCACCAGGTCGGCGGGGCTGCGCTGGGAGAAGAAGGTCACCGGCAGCCGCAGCAGATGGCGCAGGAAGCGGGCGCTGGACAGGGTGGAGGAGATGATGCGGCCGTGCAGCAGGTTCGCCTGCTGCAACCAGGTCAGCACGAGGGTGAGCAGCACGGACGCCCCCATCGACGCGAACAGCACGCCGAGCAGGGAGGTCTGACCCCCGATCAGGAACATGTCGATGTAGGTGCGGCTGAGCGCGGGGACGGCAGCGCCGACCAGCACCAGCAGCAGGCTCGCCAGCACCGCCGCCGGCATGGTCCCCGCGGTGCCGCGCAGCCGGGCCGGCATCGCGCCCAGAACACCGGGCTTGCGTCCGCCCCGGCTGAACTCCTCGCCGGGCTCCATCACCAGCACGACACCGGTGAAGCTGCCGTCGAAGTCCTCCATGGGCACGAAGCGGCGGCCCTTGCCGGGGTCGTTGATGTACACGCCCCGGCGGCCGAAGCGGCGGCCCATGCCGTCGTAGACGACGTAGTGGTTGAACTCCCAGAACAGCACGGCCGGCGTCCGCACCCCGGCGAGGGCGGCCGTGTCCATCTGCATGCCCTTGGCCGTCAGGCCGTAACTGCGGGCCGCCTTCAACAGGTTGCTGGCTCGTGAACCGTCCCGGGACACACCGCACGCGATGCGCAGCTCCTCCAGCGGGACGTGCTTTCCGTAGTGGCCCAGCACCATCGCGAGGGAGGCGGCGCCGCATTCGACCGCCTCCATCTGGAGCACGGTGGGTGTACGGACGGTCTTCGACTTCCCCTTGGGGACGGGGCGTTTCGGCGGGGCGGCGCGGCGCCTGCTGCGGGTGTCCTGTGCGGTGGTCACGGCAGCAGCCAATCGACGGGATGCTGATCGGCCAGCCGGATCGAACCCGTGGCCGAGGTCATGGAGGTGAGGGCGAACGGCGGCCCGTCCGTGGACGACCACTCGTAACCGCTCTTCGTACCGGACGACTTGTCCAGCTTCACCAGCACGGCCACCGGCCTGCCGTCCTCGGTGAACTGCTCGCCGAGCTGGCTGTCGCCGAGGAACGCGGAGATCTGCTGGGCCGACTGGGCGGAACGGTCCACCGTCTTCACCCGGCCGTGCAGCACGCCGTACTCCTGCGTCGGCACCGACTGGACGGTCAGGTCCACGGCGGCGTCCGCCGGGATGGAGGCCGCGTTCTCGGCGGGCACGTACACCGTGGCGTAGAGGGGGTCGGAGGTGCGGGCGATCTTCTCCACGGCGGCGACGTTCGCGCCGGTCTGGATGATCTGCCCGATGGTCGCGGCGAGTCCGGTGATCCGGCCCGCGGCGACCGTACGGACCACGGTCACGCCGTCGGCCGTACGGACCTTCAGTACGGGTGCGTCGGCGGGCAGCCGTTGGCCCTGCTCGGCGACGACCTCGGTCACCTGGCCGGCCACCGGGCTCTGCAGGATGTAACTGCCCTGCCCATGCGTGAGGATCGCGGGCGCGCTCACCGTCGAGGCCACCGAGCCGGTGACCGCCCACACACAGGCGGCCGCCATCACGACCACCGTCACGGCCAGCACGAGCCAGCCCTGGGGGCGGGCGAAGCGCACCGGAAGGTCCAGCTCTTCGGGCGACTGGAGCTTGGCGAGGGCCTGTTGGCGGAACTGCACGGAACTTTCCCTCACCTGCGAAAGAGAGAGGACCGGCTCGCGCGAGCCGGCTGGGTCGGAGCACCCGAGAGTCCCGGAACCGCAGAGCGGCTCCGGGACTGAAGGATCACAAAAGGTGCGATCAGACGCCGGCGACCAGGTCGGTGACCGGGGCGGTGTTCAGGCCGGTGGCGCCCTCAACCGTGCCGACAGCGGTGTTGACCAGGCCGGAAACCGGGGCAACGCCGTCCACCAGGCCGGTGACGGTGCCGAGGGCGTTGACGGCCAGGCCGCCGGAGACGTTGTCCAGCTCGGCGTCGGAGATCTCGACGGTCGCAACCTGGGGGGTGGAGTTCATGGGGGAACTTCCCTTCATATGGATATTCGCAAGGGGGGAGCGGCCCCCTCTGGGGGACAGAGGAACCGCCGCGACCGCAGGTGCCGGGCACCCGTTGCCGAAGAACCCTTGGCGGTCCCTGCGGTGCGATGGATCAAAGCACGCGGCGGGTCCGCGCTTCCAATCAACCACCCGCCTCACCAGCGCACTTGTGACCCAGACGCACCGTTCGGTGCAGGTGTGCGCACGCGTTGGTGGCGACTTCTTCACACTGTGTGCGGCTTCGATTCATACGAGCGCTTGCGGCCTCCGGGGCGAATCCGACACTCCGCGCCCAAGGGGCGGCGCGCACCGCGGGTATGTGCAGAACTTCCGCGCGGGGTGACTGCCTTGGGTGGTCGATGTGCAGATTCTCCGAAGGGAGGATTCAGCGCGACGATCGCGACGGAGCGTCGATGATCTGTTGCCGACCGTGTCAGTCCGGGAATGCGCAGAACGTGCTCGCCGGTGTCGCGATGACGACGCGATGACGACGCGATGCAGGTGCCTGACAGGTGCCATGCAGGAAAGGCCGTGCGATGGCGCGGCTTTGTGGCCACCGCTTCGATCAAGACATCCGCACCGGCCACCGCACACCGACGGAATGCCGATCGCCGCACCGCCGGCATCGGTCCGAAGGCGCCCCGGGCTGCCCCCACGGCGATCAACGTCGCCGTTCCGGCGGCGACCGACCGAGCTCGCCCGGACGCCCCGCAGTCCTCCCGGTACACCCTCTGCGACCAGGGAAGACGCGCCGTCGCTGCGGTAGCCGGCCAACGCCCGTACGGACGGGCCCGGTTCGAGAACCCGACGGACGAATTCGGCGGCGAGGGCCTTGTCGGCTTCGGCGGTGGTCATCGGCATATGGGGGACTCTTTCCCGCGCCGGACCGGCGGGCGGCGGCCATGGCCGATTCGGTGTCGTGCGCCGGGCGCGCGAAAACGGAATTGAACGCCCCGTGCACCCCGTGCGTACTTCCAGCCATCCAGGCGCCCCATCAACTGCCGCACCAGGCAAGAGACTCCGGTCCCTCAGGAGGTCGAGAAGTTTGAGTCACAAGCGAATTCCGAAGCGCAAGGCCGCGATAGCGGCGGGCGGCGTAGTGGCGCTCGGAGCAGCCGCAATTCTGCTCCCCAACGCCAACGCCTCCCAGGACGGTGCTTCGAACGACGCCGCCGCCGCGCCGAAGACTCTGAAGGCGGCGGATGCCTCGGACCTCGCCTCGCAGCTCGCAGGTCTGCTCGGTGAATCCTTCGCCGGTTCCTACTACGAGTCCGACAGCCAACAGCTCGTCGTCAACGTCATCTCGGGCGACAACAACAACGTGGTCGTCCAGGCGAAGAAGGCCGGCGCGAAGGTCCGCGAGGTCGCCAACAGCCTCACCGAGCTCGAGGCCGGCGCGCAGACCCTGAAGACCAAGGCGACCATCCCGGGCACCTCCTGGGCCGTCGACCCGAAGACGAACAAGATCCTGGTGACCGCCGACAGCACCGTGACCGGTGCCAAGTGGGACAGACTGGAGTCGACCGTTGACGGTCTCGGTTCCAGCATGGCCACCATCAAGAAGTCGGCCGGCACCTTCAAGACGTTCGTCTCCGGCGGTGACGCCATCTTCGGCGGCGGCGCGCGCTGCTCGCTCGGTTTCAACGTCACCGCGGGCGACGGCAGCCCCGCGTTCCTGACCGCCGGTCACTGCGGCGTCGCGGCCGAGCAGTGGTCGGACGCCGAGGACGGCCAGCCGATCGCCACCGTCGACCAGGCGACCTTCCCCGGTGACGGGGACTTCGCCCTCGTCAAGTACGACGACCCGGCGACCGTGGCCGCGAGCGAGGTCAACGTCGGTGGCGGACAGACCGTCCAGATCTCGGAGGCCGCGGAAGCCGCGGTCGGCCAGGAAGTGTCCCGGATGGGCAGCACCACCGGGCTCAACGACGGCCAGGTCCTCGGACTCGACGCCACCGTGAACTACCCGGAGGGCACCGTCACCGGGCTCATCCAGACCGACGTCTGCGCCGAGCCCGGCGACAGCGGCGGCTCGCTGTTCACCCAGGACGGTCTGGCCATCGGCCTGACCTCCGGCGGCAGCGGCGACTGCACGGCCGGCGGAGAGACCTTCTTCCAGCCGGTCACCACCGCGCTGGAGGCGGTCGGCGCGACGCTCGGTGCGGGCGACGCGGCCGGCGGTGCGGGTGACGAAGCCGGTGGCGCGGGTGCCGGTGACGCCGGTGCCGGTGACGCGGGTGCCGGTGACGCGGCCGGCGGCGAGGAGGCCGGTGCTGGTGACGCGGCAGGCGGCGAGGAAGCCGGTGCCGGTGCCGGTGAGGAGGCCGGTGCCGGCCAGGAGGTCGGCGGCGAGGAAGCCGGAGCCGGCCAGGAAGCGGGCGGCGAGGAAGCCGGAGCCGGGGAAGAGGCCGGTGCCGGTGACCAGACCGGCACGGGCGAGGACACCGGTGTCGAGGGCGGCTCGGGTCTGACCGAGTCCCACTGATTCCACCGCCGACGGCGGTCCGGACCGGAGTCCGGCCGCCTCGGCTCCGCCGGCCGAGTCGAGAGCGGTTCGCCCCCACTGAGCCGCTCTCGACAGCGCGGACCCCCGGCCCCAACCGCGGGTTCCGGCCGGTGGTGGACCGGTCCGGCCCTCCGGCGGGAGGGCCGGACCGGTCCGTTTCACGACGCCCCTCGTCCGCACCCGCTCGGGTGCCGGACGAGGGGCGTCGCCGTGCGAGCCGCCCACCCCGGTCAGATCGGGTCAGTCGGTCTTGTGAGCCCTGAGCAGCAGCAGTGCCACGTCGTCGACTCGCTCCCCGGTGGCCGCTCCGTGCCGGACGAGATCGTCGGCCAGTTCGTCCAGTGGTCGGTCCCCGGCCTCGGCCAGTCGTTGCCCGAGCTCCGCGAGCGCGTCCTCGATGTCGACGCCGGGCGACTCGATCAGCCCGTCGGTGTAGAGGACGAGGACAGAGCCGGGAGCCAGGCTCACCTCCGTGGTCGGATAGGTGGCCGCGCCGTCGATGCCCAGCAGTGGTCCGCCCGCCAGGTCGAGCACCCGTACCCGCCCGTCCGGCCGGCGCAGCAGCGGCGGCGGATGTCCCGCCCGGGCCATCACGGCCCGCCCGCGCCCCGGGTCGAGCCGCAGATACAGACAGCTGGCGAACAGATCGGAGCCGAGGTCGATCAGCAGCCTGTTGGTGCTGCGCATGACCTCCTCCGGCGGCTGCCCGACCGCGGTGTAGGCGCGTACGGCCGTACGTATCTGTCCCATCAGCCCCGCCGCGGTCACGTTGTGACCCTGTACGTCCCCGATCACCGCCGCCGCGAGCCCCCGCGTCGGCACCAGGTCGTAGAAGTCACCGCCGATCTCCATGCCCTGCGTGGCCGGCAGATAGCGCGCCGCCGCCTCGATGCCCGGCAACGACGGCAGCGAATGCGGCAGCAGCGCCTCCTGCAGACCGTGGGCCAGTTGCTGCTTGGCGTCGTAGAGCATCGCCCGCTCAAGCGCCTGGGCGATCAGTCCTCCCAGACTGGTCAGCACCGCCCGCTCGTCCGCCGGGAAGGGATGCGGCTCGGGATAGGCCAGCACACAGGTGCCCACCGGACGGCCGGAGGCGATCAGCGGCAGATACGCCCAGGCGGCGAACCCGTCGGAGGTCTCGTGCCGCTCCGGATACAGGTGCTCCAACTGCTCCCGGGACTCGAAGAAGCCCGGCACCCCGTTGATCAGGACGTGCGTGCCCGGGGTCCGTGCCGTCAGCGGCAGCCCGTCGAACCGCTCCACGACCTGCGGGTCCGCGTACCCGCGATGCCCCAGCACGTGCAGCCGGCCCGCCCGGGAACCGAGGACCACCAGGGCGTTGCTGCCCACGGCGGGCGCGATCTCGTCGGCGACCAACTGCACCACGTCCTGCACGCCCACCGCCTCGGTGAGCGCGCCCGCCAGGCTCAGCACCTGGGAGATGGTGACCAGCCGGGGCGAGGCGTCGCCGGGCCGCGGTCCGGACCGCCTCATCTCCGCCACGGCCCGTGCCCGGCTGATCCGCACGCTCAGCCCGTTCGTGCTCGGATACATCCGGAACGAGAGCCACTCGCCGGGCGGCCGCAGCGCCACGAACGACGTGCTGTGCTGGCTGAGCAGCGCGGCCCGGTAACGGTCCTCGTACACCGGGTCGTTGAGCCAGGGCACCGAGGCCCACAACTGGGAACCGAGCAGATCACCGGCCGGGACGCCGATCAGTTCGGCGGCGGCCGTGTTGGCGAAGGTGATCCGCCCGTGCAGATCGAGCGAGCACAGCCCGTACGGCAGCCGCGCCACCATCCGCGCCGCCTCCACGGAGCCGAGCGTCCCGGCCGCCCCGCCCAGCGCGGGCGCGTCGAGCAGGTCCGGTTCGGTGTGCAGCGGGACGCTCTCCTCGACGGCGCGCTCCAGCCGCACCGCGAGCCGCCCGCAGGAGGCCGTCAGATGGTCCCGCTCCCGGTCGGACAGCTTCGGTGGATGTGCCCCGGGCCAGGTCACGAACACCGCCCCGTACACCGTCGACGCGGTGGCGACCGGAACCGCGGCCAGCGCGAAGGGGTACGGCAGCACCACCGCGATCCGAGGAAAGCGGACCGCCATCTCCTGTTCCCCGCCGACCCACACCAGCCGCCGCTCGCGCACCGCTTCGGCCACCGGGATCGGCGCGCTCAGCCCCACCCGTTCCCAGGGCGCCGCGAACGCGCGCGGCAGCCCCGCCATCACCGCCATCTCCAGCACCGCCCCGTCGGGCGCCAGCAGGTAGACCGCGCCGGAGTGCGCGTGCACCTCGTCCATCATCGAGGCCAGCGCCAGCGACAGCAGCGGGCGGCCGACCCGCGTCCGGGCCGTCACCGGCGCCTGGCCGGACGTCTGCCCCTCGGACACGCCGACCACCTCCTCGCACGAGCGCGCGATGGGTTCTGTGGGATCAAATCTCCCCCTTGGCTGCCCGTCGCGCACGACGAGCGACGTGAGGGCCGTCCGGCAACGGCGCGGATGAAGGGCATCCGGATACCCCGGGGGGACGGTGGGACGCCGTGTATACCCAGTTGCGTCCGGCACATGCCCCCACATTCGATGCGCGCGGCGATATGCGGGCGCCGTGCGTGCGCCCCCGCGCCCCCTGATGGCCGGTTCTCCGTGCCCGCGAAGGGTCAGGGGCGCGAACAATGGGGCACGCGTTCCACATCTTGGAACCGGCGTACGGCGAGCTGAAGGGGTGGCAGTGATCCGGGTGCTTCTGGTGCACGACGAGTGTCTGGTGAGATCGGTACTTGCGGAGTGGCTGTGCCGGGACCCGCAGTTGCGGGTGTTCGACACGCCGTGGCGGGGCGCGCACGGCAGGGTGCGGTCCGTCCGGCCGGATGTCTGCGCGGCCGACCTGGAGTGCTCGGACACCTACGGCATCCCGCCGCTCGGTGACCTGTCCGTGCGGGGCCCGGACCCGGTCTCGCCGGGGCTGCTCGTGCTGGCCTCCGCGAACCGGCCCGGACTGTTGAAGCGGGCGGCCGAGGAGGGGGCCCTCGGCTACGTCGACAAGGAGGGTTCGCCGGAGAATTTGGTCCGCGGAATCCGGCGAGTCGCCGAGGGGAAACGTTTCGTCGACGACTCGCTCGGCTTCGGTTTCCTCAAGGCCGCGCAGATGCCGCTGACCCGAAGAGAACTCAGCGTGTTAACCCTCGCGGCGGAGGGAGCCTCCGTCGCGGAGATCGCCGGGAATCTGCACCTGTCCCACGGGACCGTGCGCAACTACATGGCGGCCATCACCCGCAAGACCGGGGCCCGCAACCGCATCGACGCGATCCGGATCTCGCAGGGAGAGGGCTGGTTGTGACCGCCCCGGGGGCACGGGTGTCCAGCTGCCGACCAGTTCCCGGTACTGCGTCGAGCGGCGTACCAGCTCGTCATGGGTGCCGTACGCCGTGTGCCGCCCGTCCATGACGAGCACCCGGTCGGCCCGCCGCGCCGAGCTGATGCGGTGGGCGACGACCACCAGGGTGCCGCCGGGGCGGGCCGCGAAGGCCCGCTCGGCTCGTTCCTCCGCCACCGGGTCCAGATGACAGGTGGCCTCGTCGAGCAGGGTGAGCGGGGCGTATGACAGATAGGCCCGGGTCAGGGCGACGAGTTGCCGCTCGCCCGCGGACAGCGCCGCCGGATCCACGGGACCCGAGAGCCCGCCGAGCGCCTCGAGCAGCGGGGTCAGTCCGACCGCCTCGGCCGCGGCGAGCAGCTCCGGCTCGGGGACGGGGTCCGGCCGGAACAGCCCGAGGTTCTCGGCGAGGGTGCCGGTGACGACGTAGGCCTCCTGCGGGATGAGCACACGCAGCGCGGCGGCGTCCGGTCCGGGGACCGGTTTCCCGTGGATACGGATCGTGCCGCGGCGGGGGGTGAGCACCCCGGCGACCAGCGCGGTGAGCGTGGACTTCCCGATACCGCTCGGGCCCACGACGGCCAGGTGGGCGCCGGGCGGGAGCGTGAGGTCGAGGTCGTCGACGACGGGTGCGCTGTGCGGGCCGTAGGCGAAGGTGACGGAGGTGAGGGACAGGGCGGGGTGGGGTGGCGTCGGGGACGCGGGGGTGGCGGGGGTGGCTGCTGCGGCGCGGGCTTGCGTGGGACTGGTCCGCGGGCTCGGGGGGCCTGGTGGTCCGGAGGACCCCGGGGGATCCGTGACGGGATCCCCGGCCGGATCGCGTGGGTCGGCGGGGTGTGGGGCCGGCGAGCCGTGCCGCCCGGCGGGCCCGTCGGGAGCCCGCCGTCCGTGGCCGCTCGCGTCCGGTGGGTCGCCGGCGTCGCGGACCAGTCGGCGCAGTACCACGACCAGCCGGGAGCCGCTGGTGCCCAGGCCGTGCACCAGGTTGCGCAGGGCGGGGAGCAGGGACTGGGTGACGTAGGCGAGGGCGCCGACCAGGGCGCCCGTGGTGGCACCGTGGGCGAGGAGCCAGGGCGTGGTGACGAGCAGGAGCACGATGGGCAGCTGGCCGCCGACCGCGAGGGAGGCCACGCGCAGGACGCTCCAGCGGGCGAGTGAACGCGCGGCCCGCAGTTCGGCGTCGATCCGGTCGCCCGTCGCGGCGGCGAGCTGCTTCTCCGCGCCGGTCGCGGTGATGTCCCGCAGCCCCGGGCAGACGGCCCCGAGACTTTCGGCCAGCGCCTCGTCCGCGACGAGGAACGCCTCCTGTCGGCGGGCCAGCGGGCGGAGCGTCACCGCGAACAGGGCCACTCCGGCGAGCAGCGGAGGGCCGACGACCAGCAGGAGCAGCGGGTCGAGCGAGAACAGGCCGACGAGCGCGCCGACCGTGGTGAACAGGAAGGAACGCGACACCATCACCAGCCCGGCGAAGGTGTCCCGGGCGATCTCCACCTGCTGGGTGAGCCCGGACAGCGCCCCGCCGTCCGCCTCCCGCACCCCGCGCGCCACCACCCGTGTGACGAGCCGGTCCCGGAGTGGTTCCACCAGCGCGGCAACCGCCGCGTACACACGGGCGGTGCCGTACGCGCCGACGACCACCCCGAGCCCGGCCACCGCGAGCCAGCCGAGCCCGACCTCCGTCCGTCCGGCCAGGAACCCCTCGTCCAGAGCACGGGCGGGCGCGTACCCGGTGAGAAAGGTCTGCGCGGTCTCCAGCACGGACCAGCCCCCGAGCCGCACGAGAACCCGCCACCTGTCCCGCAGGAAGCGAAGCCCGGGCCGGAACAGCCCCTCAGTCACGACGACACCGGTTTCCCTGGTGCGCCGGGCGTGCCCGGTTCCCGGGGTTGGCCGGCCTCGGAGAGGTTGCCGGGCTTGCCGGGTTCCTGGCGTTCGCCGGCCTTGGAGGGTTCTCCGGGCATGCCGAGTCCCCGGAGTTCGCCGGCCTCCGAGGGCGTCCCGGGCCGGTCCGCCTCGCCGAACTCTCCACCCCCGCCGGGCCCGTCACCCCCGCCGGGCCCTTCACCTTCGCCCAGCCCTTTACCCTCTCCAGGCCCGTCATCCTCCCCAAGCCCGTCACCCTCCCCAAGTGGTTGGTCCTCCCCGAACACCGCCCGGTACTCCCCATCCCGCCACAGCTCCTCGTGCGGTCCCACCGCCCGTACGCGGCCCCCGTCCAGCCAGGCCACCGCGCCCGCGCGCGCCGCCGTCGCCGCGCGGTGGGCGATCAGGAGCCGGGTGGTGCCGGGGCCGTCACCCAGCAGGGCCCGGGTGATGTGGGCCTCGGTCACCGTGTCGAGGCTGGAGAGGGCGTCGTCGAGGATGAGCAGGCGGCCGCCGTGGGCGAACGCCCTTGCCAGACCCAGGCGTTGGGACTCTCCGCCGGAGCGGGGCGCGTCGGCGACGGCGGTGGCGTAGCCGTCGGGCAGGCGGCGGACGAAGTCGTCCGCGCGGGCGGTGCGGGCCGCGTCCCGGACGCGTGCGGGGGAGGGGGACGCCAGGCCGAGGCCGATCGCGTCCTCGACGGTGGTGCCGAGCAGCGCGGGGCGTGCGAAGGCGTGGCCTATCGCGCGGCGCAGCTCGGCGTGGGCCAGTTCACGCAGCGGCACCCCGTCCAGCAGTACCTCCCCGGCATCCGGGTCGGTGAGCCGCCCGGCGACCGCGGCGAGCAGCGACTTGCCCGCGCCCGACCGCCCGACCACCGCGAGGGTCGTTCCGCCGGGTACGACCAGGTCGACGCCGTCGAGCACGGCCCGCCCACCGCGCCGGGCGACCACACCGCGCAGCTCCAGCCGGCCCGGGCCGGCTGGTGGACGCCGCGATCCGTAGGCGGGTGCGGGTTCGGTCAGGACCTCGACGAGGCGTCCGGTCGCGGCCCGTGCCCGGGCCAGGCCCGCGAGCTGTCCGACCAGCACGCCGACGCCGGTGGCGAGGACCGCGTACCGGGAGGCCGCGAGGACCTCGCCGACCGTCAGCCGGTCCCGGACGAGCAGCACACCGGCCACGGCGACGACCGCGAGCTGGAGCAGTGGGGCCACGGCGACGGCCTGCCCTGCGGCCCGCCCCTGCACCTGCCACATACGGTGTCCGGAGCGGGACAGTTCGGGCAGTGGCCGCAGGATCCGTGCCGTCTCCCGGTCGGCCGTACCGGCCGCCCGGATCGTTCGGTGGCCGCCGAGGGCCTCCGCGAGCGCGGACGCGATGCGCCCCTGCACCTCCTGGTAGCGGGCCACACACTCCGTGGTGTCCCGGGCCAGGGTGCGCAGCAGCAGGGCGAGCACCGGTGCTCCGGCGAGGAACACGGCCGCGAGCCACGGGTCGATCAGGGCCAGCGCCACCATCGCGCCGAGAGGTCCGGTGAGCGCGGCGAGCAGCGCGGCGCGGGCGGCCGGTGCCGTTCCGGCCTGTGCGGCGTTGCCGACGAGGCGGGCGACGAGGTCGCCGGACCCGAAGCGGGCGGCCGCCCGCGGGCCGACGTCGAGGACGTGGCCGGTGAGCCGGCGCCGCAGCCAGGCGGTGGTCCGGGCGTCCACGGTGCCGCTCAGCACGGTCTGGCACGCGTCGAGAAGGGCGAGCAGCAGGACGAGGCCGGCGCAGTACAGCACCCAGCGGGTCGCGGGGTCCCGCGCGAGCAGCAGGTCGAGGGCCCGGCCCAGGGCGGTCGGCAGGGCCAGTCCGGCCCCGGTCGCGGCCGTGCTCACCAGGCACAGCACCAGCAGGCGGCCGCCACTGTGCCGGCCGGCCGGGCCGAGTGCTCCGGGAGGCGCCGAGGAGTCGGCGTTCCGAGTCGTCATGCGGCTGGCGGCCTCGCATCCGATATCCGATGGCGGAAAACACCAGACAGGGGGACGCCGGGCGGCCCCTCCCTCGCGGGAGCGGACCGCCCGGAGCCCTCACATGCGGTGTCGTCAGAGACAGAGCAGAACGCTGGCCGCGCTGATGCAGGACAGCAGGCTGACCGTGCTGTTGCCGCCGCCGCCGGTGTGCTCGTCGGACTCCATCGTCTGCAGGTCGAGAAGGGCCATGTTGTTTCTCCTTGTGTGTCGTCCGTGGGGACGGGGTTGAATCACGACTCCGACAGGTCTGCGGAACCGTGCTGTGGGGGCCGCCGGAGCGGCGGCAGGAACGGCAGGTGAGCGGATTCCCGGGCGTCGAGGGCCGCGCCGAGCGCGAGCAGGCACCCTGCCGTTCCGGTGCCCAGGTCCATCGACAGCCGCATCATCTGGTGCCCGGGAAAGGCCAGTTGGCCCTGGTAGGACATGGCGAACCAACCGAGCCCGGCGATCTGTTCGCGGAGCCGTTCGGTGCCGGCGCCGGGTGTGCCGGTCCTCGCGAGGTGCAGGATCATCCCGGCGCGGCCCTGGAAGAGGCCGGGCTGCGCGTAGAAGCGTGAGGTGGCCGCCGTCAGCACGCCGGCGCGGGCCCGCTCGAACTCGTCGACGAGATCGGCGAGTCCGGTGGGTCCGGCGAGGTCCGTGAACGCGCCGCCGCTGTCGGAGACTTGGGCGAGCCAGTCGTCCAGCACCATCCCGATGCCCACGCTGCCGTCACCGAGGTAGGGCAGGGTCCGCCAGCCCTCGTCGACCTCCAGCGCGCCGCCCTCGCGGGTCGCGCAGCACTCCAGGTCCCGGCCCAGCGCCACCCCGGCCGCCGCCAACAGCCTTCGCTCTCCGGTGAGTTCGTACTGCCGCAGCAGGAACAGCGCGGGCCCGCTCGCACCCCGCAGCAGTCCCGCCCGTCGTCGCCGGGAGGTTTCCGGCAGCGGCTCCGCGAGTCTTCCCACGAGGATGTCGGCGGCCTCCACGGCACGCTCCCGCAGTTCCGGTTCACCGGTCGTGCGGGCCAGTTCACCGAGGACCAGGCCGAGGCCGGCGAGTCCGCCGTGCAGATCGGAGGAGAGGTTCTGCCACCGTTCCTTCAGGATCCCGTCGATTAGGTCGAGGGCCCGCTGCCGGTGGCCGAGCCGGTCCAGGACGTGGGCGACGCCCGCGAGACCGTCGTACAGACCGAGCGGTGTGCCCGCGGGCGGCGGCGCGGTGCGGGCGAGGAGCCAGCGCTCGCCCTCCTCGTACCGCTCGGCGCCGACCGCGTCCAGCGTGTACAGCACACCTGCCGCGCCGTGCGCGAGGCCGAGGCCGCCGCCGTCGGAGAACTGGGCGATGTCACCGGGGAAGAGCCGGTCGTCGCGTTCCGGGGTGGCCGAGGCGAGGAGCGCCTTGACCATCGAGTCACGGCCGTAGGGCCAGTCCCCGGGATCCACGAAGGAGGCGGCGTCCACGGAGGAGGCGGGCTTGACCGAAGTGGCGGCGGGCTCCGTGAGCGAGGCCGGCGGTGACGAAGGGCGCACACCCACGTCCCGCGTGATCTCCGCGACCGCCTCGTCGAGGAACTCCTGCGGCACGCCCGGAAACTGACGGGCAATCACCTGCGCCAGATGGGCCGCCTTGCCGCGGTCGACCACGAACAGCGTGGTGACGGGCAGGAACAGGGCCAGCCGCAGGCAGGCCAGCGCGTACCGGTCGACATCGACACCCGTGCGGTCCGGCGGTGCGAAGAAGCCCGGGTGCGCGACCACCTGGCGGCCCTGTTCGGAGACCGGGGCCGCGGCCTCGAAGTCGAGCAGGGACACCGACTCCTCGTCGGGCGCCACCATGATGTTGAAGACATGCAGGTCGTTGAAGACGATCCCGCGTTCGTGGACCGTCCGCACCGCCCGTTCCACCGCCCCGTGGATCCGCACCGCCCACGCCGCGTACGAGGCCACCGCCGCCGGATCGGGATCCGGGGTCAGCAGCGGGTGCCGCTCGGCGAAGAACGAGTTGAGCGGGCGACCCTCCAGGAAGTCCATGACCAGGAAGCGGTGGTCGCCGAGGGTGAACCAGTCCCGCACCTCCGGCACCACACCGGTCCCCGACACCTGCTCCAGGGCGTACTTCTCCCGCTCCAGGCGGGCTATCGCGTCGGCCCCGTCGGAGGCCAGCCCCGCGTGCGGCCGCCCCTCCTTCAGGACGACCTTGCGTCCGTCCCGGGTGTCGGTGCCCGCGTAGACCCCGCCGCCGTTGGAGAAGTGCAGTGCCTTTTCGATCCGGTACGGCAGCTCGCCCACCGTCGTGGTGTTCCGCGCCGCCAGATGCGGTTCCAGGAACGCCGGCAGGGTCACCCACTCCGGCACCTGGAACGACGGCGCCCGCCGGTCCGGCACCAGGCGGCCCTCGCCGTTGCGCACCGCCGGCACCAGCGAACCGCGCTCGTCGACGACGAAGGTGCGGGCGAACGCGCCGTGGCGGACGTACAGCGGACCGTCGTACCAGCGCAGATCGGTGAGGATGTACGGCCCCTCGTAGCCCTTCAGCAGATCGCCCAGCTCACGCAGTACGAGGTGCAGCTGCTCCTCGTCGGCCGGGTACACGGTGACGAACTTGCCGCTGGTGTCGCGGCCCGCGTACTTGGTGTTCCGCAGGTGCAGCAGGTGCGGGCCCGGCACGAACTTGAACGGGATGCGCCGGGGCACGCAGTAGTCCCACACGATCGCGGCGATCTCCTCGGCGTTCGCCCGGGTGGCCGAGGCGTGGATCTTCCAGCCCTGCGCCGGGCCGGGCACCGGCGAACCGTCCGCGTCCAGCGGCGTCAGCGTCAGCCAGTCACCGATCCGCGCCGCGTCCCACCCCTCGGGCACCGGGCGCCGTGCCGTCTCGTACCCGGGCGCCGCCTCCTGCCCTCCCACGGACAGCCGGTCCGGCGTCTCGTAGAAGTGTCTGTCGGCGAGCGCGTACACCTCGTACCGCTTGTCCATGCGTCCCCCTCCGTGGCGACGGCACCGAGCTTTCCAGTGAGCGGCTGGCCACGGACAGTCACGCCTGTCACGAGCTCGCCGTGCGGAACGCATGCGTCAAGTCATGTTCGGACGGTTTCGAGCGCCGGTTCGCCGCGGAGTCCACGGAACGCCCACAGGGGCTGCGCGGGTGCCGCATACGCGCTGTAATGGCGAATGTGGTCAGTGAGGGCGCTGCGGAAGGCAGAAGGCGGACGCCGCATGCCGAAATCGCCCTGAAAACGCTCACGGCCGATCCCGACTCACCGGAACGGCTGCGCCATGTCCTCGAACTGGCGCTGGTCTTCGCCGGGGCGACCTTCGCCGCCGTGTACGCCCCGGGAGAGGGCGACGACGCGCTGCGCGTGGTGGAGTCGGTGGGCGTGTCGAGGAGGTTGTACGGGCTGCGCGACAGCTATCCGCGCTCCGGCAGGTCCCCGGCTGCCGAGGCCCTGCGCGCCGGGCGGCCGGTGTGGTTCGGCCCCGACGAACTCGCCGACTGCCCGGAGTCCCGGCGAGCAGGGTCCCAGGAGTTCTTCCTGGCGGCGCTGCCCGCGCGGGGCGACGGCGGCGGGGCCTGTCTGCTCGCCGTGAGCGAGGCGTCGGCCGGCTTCGCACCCGACGAACGAACCTGCCTCGAACTGTTCGCGGACGCCGTCTCCCACCCCACCGTCGCCCGCCCCGCCGAGGGCGCCGAGCTGCCCCCGGGCGCCTTCAGCCTCGCCATGGACAGCGGCCGGGTGGAGGTGGGGGAGGAGGTCCTTGAGCTGTTCGGACTCGGTGCCGAGGACGCCGAGGGCTTCGACGGCAAGGTCGAGACGCTGCTCGGGCTGACCGTGCCGGAGGACCTGCCCTCGCTGATGTCCGTGGTCGAGGCCGACCACATGTCCATCGGCGACCGTGAGCTGGAGTTCCGGGTGCTCCAGCCCTCCGGCCCGCCCAAATGGCTGCGGCTGCGTGGACGTCTCCTGCCGGGCGGCGAGGGTCGGCTCGCACGGCTGGTGGGCACCGTCACTGACGCCTCCAAGCTGCGCTCCGAGGTCACCGACGTGGCCCGGGTGCAGCGCCTGGCCGCGGCCCTCGCCATCGCCGGCACCGTCCGCGACGTCGGCCAGGCGGTCGTCTCCGCGCTGCGGGGCCCGCTGCGGGCCGACCGGATCGCGCTCGCCGAGCTGGAGAACGACCGGCTCGTCGTCACCGTCCTCGACCCGCCCGAACAGGAGGCCTGGCCGGAGCTGTGGCGCCGGGAGTGGCGCAGCGAGTGGCCCGACGCCCCGGTGCGGACGATGCCCACCCTCGCCGCCGCCCTGCGCGAGGGCCGCGCCCAGATCTGGCCCGCCGGCACCGTGCTTGAGCCCGCCCTCGCCGAGGTCGGCCCCGGCGGACTGGCCGTACTGCCGCTGCCCGCCGTGGGCCGCATGGCCGGCGCCTGTCTGATCGGCTGGGACGCCCCGCACGAATTCGGCCCCGACGAACGTGCCCTGCTCACCGCCTCCGCCGGCCTCGCCGGGCAGGCACTGATGCGTGCCCACGCCTTCGACGCCGAGCACGAACTCGTCGGCATGCTCCAGCGCCAGCTGCTGCCCCGCCGGCTGCCCGAGCTGCCCGGCGCGGTCGCCGTCACCCGCTATCTGCCGAGCACGGCCGGTCTGGAGCTCGGTGGCGACTGGTACGACGTCATCCCGCTGCCCGACAATCATGTCGCCCTTGTCATCGGCGACGTCCAGGGCCACAGTGCGGCCGCCGCCACTCTCATGGGCCAGATGCGTACCGCGCTGCGCGCCTACGCCGTCGAGGGTCATCCGCCCGACGTGGTGGTCTCGCGCGCCAACCGGCTCCTCGCGGACCTGGAGACCGACCTCTTCGCCACCTGCGCCTATGTCGACGTCGACCTGGAGGAGGGCTCCGCCTGGTGTGTGCGCGCCGGGCACCTGCCGCCGGTGCTGCGTCACCCGGACGGCTCGACGGAGATCGCCGAAGCGGAAGGGGGACCGCCGCTCGGTGTGCTGACGCAGGCCGACTTCCCGATGAGCCCCCTCAGGCTGCAGCCCGGGACGGTCCTCGCTCTGACCACGGACGGCCTGGTCGAGTCCGTGGAGACCGACATCGACGAGGGCATGGACCGCCTCGCCCGCGACCTGGCCGCCTGTGACCCCGTTGACCTCGGGCTCGTCGCCGATGCCCTCCTCGGCAACGCGCGCCGCAGCGACGACGTCGCCCTGCTCCTCGTGCGCTACGACGGCATGGCCTCCCTCCCGCAGCGCGAGAGCTGGACGGTGTGGCGCGTCCCCCAGGCCGTCGGACACACCCGCCGATTCACCCGCCGCACCCTGCGTGCCTGGGGCGTTCCGGACGACGCCCTGGACACGGCCCTCCTCGTCGTCTCCGAACTCGTCACCAACGCCCTGGTGCACACCGACGGCCGGGTCCGCCTCGACCTCACCCGCATCAACCACCTGCTGCGCGTCGCCGTCGCAGACTCCTCCCCGCGCACCCCCGTCAAGCCGACCAGCGTCAGCTGGGACGCCACCGGCGGCCGCGGCATCCTCCTCGTCGAGGCCATGTCGGCCGCCTGGGGGGCCGTGCCCGTCAGCGGCGGCAAACAGGTCTGGAGCGAGATCGAACTGAGCGGGTGAAGACGTCCTGGGTGAAGAGGTCCGGCCCGGACGGGTACCCGGATCGCCCGTCCCGAGCAGAGAGGCACGTCATGACCCAGCACGTCAGCGACATCATGACCAGCGCCCCGGTCACCGTGGAACCGCAGACCTCCGTGACCGCCGTCGCCCGGATCATGCGCGACCGGGACATCGGAGCCGTCCTGGTCTCGGACGGCGACACCCTGCGCGGCCTGGTCACCGACCGTGACCTGGTGGTGCGCGCACTCGCCGAGGGCGGCGACCCCGAGCAGACCACCGTCGCCGGCGCCTGCAGCGACGACCTGGTCACCGTGAGCCCCCAGGACGACCTGGACCACGCGATCGAGGTCATGCGCGAGCACGCGGTACGCCGTGTTCCGGTCGTCGAGAGCGGCCACCCCGTCGGGATGGTGGCCCTCGCCGACCTGGCCATGGAACGCGACCCGGAGTCCGCCCTGGGCGACATCAGCGCCGCCCGGCCCAACACCTGAGCACCCGATCGGGTGCATCGGGGACTCGCTCGACTGTCCGACACTCGCCGCCCCGGCCGAAGCGGCGCCGGCCGGGGCGGCGGGTTTGCCCGGAGCGTAGGCGGGGACCCGGACGCACGGCACGGAAGGACAAGCC
This sequence comes from Streptomyces sp. NBC_00076, assembly GCF_045041235.1. Lineage (NCBI taxonomy): Bacteria > Bacillati > Actinomycetota > Actinomycetes > Kitasatosporales > Streptomycetaceae > Streptomyces > Streptomyces sp. NBC_00076. The sequence continues at coordinate 1,169,191 of NZ_CP108242.1, read as the reverse complement.
GCCCCGGTCCGCGGTGGGCCGGAGGCAGGACGGGACACAGAAGGAAGATGAAGCGCCGTGACCGCGCAGATCAGTGAGCAACCAGTAGTCCGCAGGCCCGAGACGGGCTGGTCGAGGGCCCGCCGTCTGCGCGGCGTCCGCGCCCTGCGTACCTGCCTCCCGGCGGTCGAGGAGACGAGCGCGCCCCGCCCGGCGCGAACCGGCTCCGAGGAGAACATTTTCCGGGGCGAGGACTGAACCCTCCCGCTCCTCCCGTCGTCCTCTTAACCGACGAGCTGCCCGTTAGCCATGGTCCGTTCCCCCCACGTCGGGCAACGGACTAAGGTGAAGCAGATGAAGGCACTCGTGCTGTCCGGGGGCGCCGGTACCCGGTTGCGACCGATCACGCACACCTCCGCCAAGCAGTTGGTCCCAGTGGCGAACAAGGCCGTCCTCTTCTACGGCCTGGAGTCCATCGCGGCGGCCGGCATCACCGAGGTGGGCATGATCGTCGGAGACACCGCCGCGGAGATCCAGGAGGCCGTCGGGGACGGCTCGAAGTTCGGCCTGGAGATCACCTACATCCCCCAGGAACGGCCGCTGGGACTCGCCCACGCCGTACTGATCGCCCAGGACTTCCTCGGCGACGACGACTTCGTGATGTACCTCGGCGACAACTTCATCGTCGGCGGCATCAGCGACCTCGTCGACGAGTTCCGCGACAACCGGCCCGACGCCCAGATCCTGCTCACCCAGGTACCCGACCCGCGGTCCTTCGGCGTCGCCGAACTCGACCCGGACGGGCAGGTCATCGGCCTGGAGGAGAAACCGGAACACCCCCGCAGCGACCTCGCCCTGGTCGGCGTTTACCTGTTCACGCCGCTGATCCACGAGGCGGTGCGCGCGATCAAGCCGTCCTGGCGGGGCGAGTTGGAGATCACCCACGCCATCCAGCACCTCATCGACAACCGTTCCGATGTCCGCTCCACGGTCATCAACGGCTACTGGAAGGACACGGGTAACGTCGCTGACATGCTGGAGGTGAACCGGCGGGTCCTGGAGACCCTGGACCGACGCATCGACGGCGAGGTCGACGAGCACTCCGAGACCATCGGACGCGTGGTGCTGGAGGAGGGGGCACGCATCTCGAACTCGCGTGTCGTCGGGCCGGTCATCATCGGCTCCGGCACAGTGGTCAGTGACTCCTACGTCGGTCCCTTCACCTCCGTCGCGGAGAACTGCCGGATCACCGACAGCGAGCTGGAGTTCTCGATCGTGCTGCGGGACTCCTCGATCCGCGGCGTGGGCAGGATCGAGGCCTCACTGATCGGCCGTCACGTCGAGGTGACCCCGGCGCCCAGCGTGCCCAGTGCCCACCGTCTCGTCCTCGGAGATCACAGCAAGGTGCAGATCCATTCATGAACCTTCTCGTCACCGGCGCCGCCGGGTTCATCGGCTCCACCTACGTCCGTACGCTCCTCGCGTCCGACGAACCCGACGCCCCCCGCATCACGGTGCTGGACAAGCTCACCTACGCCGGCACCCTCGACAACCTCGAACTCGACCATCCCCGGCTGGAGTTCGTGCAGGGCGACATCCGTGACGCCGAACTCGTCGACAAGCTGACGGCGGACGCCGACCAGGTCGTGCACTTCGCCGCCGAGTCGCACGTGGACCGCTCGATCAGCGGCGCGGACGACTTCGTCCTCACCAACGTGGTGGGCACCCAGACCCTCCTGGACGCGGCCCTGCGCCAGGGCGTGCGGACCTTCGTGCACATCTCCACCGACGAGGTCTACGGCTCCATCGAGCAGGGCTCCTGGCCCGAGGAGCACCCGCTGCGGCCCAGCTCCCCGTACTCCGCCTCCAAGGCCTCCTCCGACCTGCTGGCCCTGGCCTACCACCACACCCACGGGCTGGACGTGCGCGTCACCCGGTGCTCCAACAACTACGGGCCGCACCAGTTCCCCGAGAAGGTCATCCCGCTGTTCGTCACCAACCTCCTCGACGGGAAGAACGTCCCGCTGTACGGGGAGGGCCTCAACGTCCGCGACTGGCTGCACGTCGAGGACCACTGCCAGGGCGTCGAACTGGTGCGTACCCGGGGCCGCGCGGGCGAGGTGTACAACATCGGCGGCGGCACCGAGCTCAGCAACAAGGAGCTGACCGGCCTGCTCCTCGAGGCCTGCGGCGCCGACTGGGACCGCGTGGACCGCGTCACCGACCGCAAGGGCCACGATCTGCGGTACTCCGTCGACTGGACGAAGATCCGCGACGAGCTGGGCTACCGGCCCCGGCACGACTTCGCGGCCGGCCTCGCCGACACCGTCGCCTGGTACCGGGACAACCGTGCCTGGTGGGAGCCCCTGAAGCGGCGCGCGCAGGGCCTGTCATGAAGTGGCTGGTCACCGGCGCCGGTGGCATGCTCGGCCGTGATGTCGTCGAGGAGCTCCGCGGCCGTGACGAAGAGGTGATCGGCCTCGACCGGGCCGCCCTCGACATCACCCGGCCCGAGGCCGTCGAGGGTGCCTTCGCCGAGCACCGGCCCGACATCGTGGTCAACTGCGCGGCCTACACCGCCGTCGACGACGCCGAGACCGACGAGGAACGCGCCCTCGCGATCAACGGCGACGGACCGCGCCTGCTGGCCCGTGCCGCCGCCGGACAGGGCGCACGGCTCGTCCACGTCTCCACCGACTACGTCTTCTCCGGCGAGGCCCGCACCACCCCGTACCCGGAGGACCACCAGCCCGCACCCCGCACCGCGTACGGCCGCACCAAGCTCGCCGGAGAGCGCGCCGTGCTGCGGGAGCTCCCCGGCGCGGGCGTCGTCCTGCGCACCGCGTGGCTGTACGGCGTGCACGGCCGCAGCTTCGTCCGTACGATGACCGAACTCGAATCCCGTCGTGACACCGTGGACGTCGTCGACGACCAGCGTGGGCAGCCGACCTGGAGCGCGGATGTCGCCGAGCGTGTCGCCGACCTCGGGCCCCGGATCGGCCGGGACACGAGCGGTATCCTGCACGCCACCAACTCCGGCGAGACCACCTGGTACGACCTGGCCCGCGAAGTGTTCCGTCTTCTCGGGGCGGACCCGGACCGGGTGCGTCCCGTCGGCAGTGCGGCCTTTGTCCGGCCCGCACCCCGACCCGCCTACAGCGCCCTCGCGCACGGCCGCTGGCAGCAGCTTGGCCTGCCGCCGCTGCGTGACTGGCGTTCCGCCCTGCCCGAAGCCCTTCCCCGGATCCGCAAGGAGTCGCCCGCGTGAAACGCCATGAGTTCCTCCGGGAGCTGCACAAGGTCAGCGCCAACCGCAACTACCTGGAGATCGGCGTCAACGACGGCCGCAGCCTGACGTTGTCCCGCGTCCCCAGCATCGCCATCGACCCGGCCTTCAAGGTGGTCAGCGAGATCCGCTGCGACGTCCACCTGGTGAAGGCCACCAGTGACGACTTCTTCGCCCGCGAGAACCCCCTCGCGCACCTCAAGGGCGGCCGGCACCCGGTGCGCAACCTGCGCCGCGGCCGCAGCCCGATCGGCTACTGGCGGGGCACCACCCTCGACCTGTCGTTCATCGACGGCATGCACCTGTTCGAGTACGCGCTGCGTGACTTCATGAACGTGGAGAAGCACTCCGACTGGGGAAGCGTGATCGTCCTCGACGACATGCTGCCGCGCAACATCGACGAGGCCGCCCGCGACCGCCACACCGGCGCGTGGACCGGTGACGTCTACAAGGTCGTGGAGATCCTCAACCGCTACCGTCCCGACCTGGTCACCGTCCTGGTCGACACGCAGCCCACCGGCCAGCTCGTCGTCTTCGGCGCCGACCCGAACAACACCGTGCTGGACGAGAAGTACGACGAGATCATCGCCGAGTTCGAGGTGCCCGACCCGCAGAAGGTGCCCGAGGCGATCCTGGAGCGGGTGCAGGCGGTGACGCCCGAGACGCTGGTCCAGGCGCCCTTCTGGCGCCCGCTGGTGCGGGCGCGCAACCTCGGCATCCCGCGCTCCCGTGGCTGGGAGCCGCTGCGCAAGGCGCTGAGCCAGATCGCCGTCAGCCGCTGAACCCCGGGCCGCGCAGGCCCTCGTATCAGTCGGAGGGGGTCCGGTACCGCAGAAGCGGACCGGACCCCCTCCGTCTTACTTGTCCAGGGCGAGCGACGCCGTGGCGAGGCCGAGCAGTGGGCCGGCGCGAGGCTCAGGTCCTCCCCGGTGGCCCCGCGGAACTCCTTGCCGCTGGGCCACCCGTGGGAGGCGCCTCGCTCATCCCCTCCTTGCCTTGACCCGGGCCGCCGTGGCGCGGCCCCGGACCAGGACCTGCCGTACCCGCCGCGCGAGCCGCAGTACGACGCTCGGCCCGGACGGACGTACCACCTGCATCCCGCCCACCCCGGTGCGCACGGCGACCGGCAGCGGGAGGTAGCGCCGCTCGTCCGCCTTCGGCACCGGACAGAGCATGACCTGCCGGGCCGCGCCCGTGAGTTCACCAGCGGGCAGTACGGCCTCCAGCCGCGCGCCGGAGCCGTCCGGGGTCAGTGTGCCGGGGATGTCCGGGGAGGTCGGGCCGGTGAGCCGGAGCAACACCTCGGTGTCGCCGGGCACGTACAGCGGCAGGGACGCCCGCAGTCGGTCGCCGGTGACGGCGATGTCCCCGGAGCCGAGCCCGAACAGGCCCAGACGCTTGCTCGCGCGGTCCACGTCCAGGGCGAGATGGCCTCGGTCGGTCCAGTACGGCAGCAGGACCCGGTCGGCCACCACGCCGGCGGAGGCGGCCGCCCGGCCGTTGTGGGGCATCGGCCCCAGCCGGCACTCCTTCGTCCAGCCGCCCAGTTTGACGCGTACGAACACGTCCCACAGGCCGTTGCCCGGCGCGATGCCGCCGGCCGCACTGGCGGGATCGACGGTGGCGGTGGCCCGCAACACCAGCCGGACCCCCTCGCCGTCCTCCACCGGGACGATCTCCCGGGTGAACTCGACCGGCTGGAAGTACTGCGCGGAACTGGCGCGTTCGCGCACCAGCAGGTCCGCCGTGGCCTTCCCGAACTGCTCGACGCTGTCGGCGCTCACCCGTCCGACGGCGTCGGTCACGTCCCGCGGAGGACCGGTGGGCGCGGCGCCGGTCCGGTCGGCCGGGAACGTCATCGGCCGGCCGCCGAGCCGGTACTCGGCGGTCAGGTCGATCTTCAGTGCGCCGTCCTCCCACCGGACGGGTCCGGGCTCGGCGCGCACGGCGACCGATGCCTCCCACTCGGCGAACGCCACGACGTCGTCGAACCGGTCGGCGGCGATCAGTTCGGCGATGATCCGCTGGGTCAGTGGCAGTCCGGCCGCGACGCCGGGCCCGAAACGCTCCACGACGACACCGCGGATCTCGTCGAAGAGTTCCTTGCGGTAGTCCACGGGCGCGTTCAGCAGACGTCGGGCGCGCATCCGCTCGACCATCTCGTTGCGCAGCCAGCGCCGGTGGAGCCGGTCCCGCAGGGCGCCCGGCCGGGTGTAGCGCTCGACGACGTCGAGGGCCTCGCGCAGGTTCTTGAAGTAGCCGACCGGGTCGAAGCGCTGGAAGCCCGCGTTGGAGGCGTCGTCGCGCTTGACGTGGTAGTAGCAGACGTAGTCGCTGAGCACCGAGACGTTGTCCGCGCGCAGGAACGCCTCGGTGACGAAGACGTGGTCCTCCAGCCGCCGTCGGCCTTCCGGGTAGCGCAGCCCGATGTCGTCGAGGAACGCCCGCCGGAACATCTTGTGCGGGGTGAGGCTGTCGATCAGCGGGGCGTTCTCCACACTGGCGTGCGGATGGTTGCGGCGGAAGAGCTCCACCGGCACGGGACGGCCCTTGCCGGCCATCTTGCCGATGACGACGTCGGCACCGTTCGCCACGCCGTAGTCGTACATCCGCTCCAGGGCCTCGTCGCCGAGGTAGTCGTCGTTGTCGACGAACATGACGTACGCGCCCTCGGAGGCGGCGATGCCGACGTTGCGGGGCTTGCCAGACCAGCCGGAGTTCTCCTGGTGGATCACCTTGACCCGCGGGTTCTCGGCGGCGAGCGCGTCGAGCCGGGCGGGCGTGTCGTCGGTGGAGCCGTCGTCGACGAAGACCATTTCGTACTCGTCGGGTGGCAGCGACTGCCTCAGCAGTGAGGCGATGCAGTCCTCGATGTAGATCCCCGGGTTGTAGACGGGAACAATGACGCTGACTTTGACCGGCATCGGCCTCCGGGCCCCCCTTGGGTCGCTGGCCGCGTGGCGATATGGGCTGCTACGCGGTGGGCCGATGCTAACGCCACCGGGCACGCCGTCCACCTCCGGCCCCCGGACTGTGCGCCCAAGTGGCCCGGTCAGCCCAGTAATTTGGCCGGCAATTCCAGGAGCGGAGCCGTTGTACCGGACTCGCCCAGAAGTGGGAAGATCCGTTCCGCGCCGCCGCGGTGCGTCTCGGCGTCCGCCGACCCTCCACTCGCCCTAGGCTGCCCCCGTGCGTCTCCTGCTGATGTCCGACACCCACCTCCCCAAGCGCGCGAGGGAACTCCCCGCGCCGCTGCTCGCCGAACTCCCGCGTGCCGACGTGGTGTTCCACGCCGGGGACTGGGTCGACACGGCCACCCTCGACCTGCTGGAGAGCCGCAGCCGCCGACTCGTCGCCGTGTACGGCAACAACGACGGTCCGCAGCTCCGCGCTCGGCTGCCCGAGATCGCGTACGCCGATCTGGGCGGCCTGCGCTTCGCGGTCGTCCATGAGACAGGTCCCGCCCAGGGCCGCGAGGCACGCTGCGCCGCCCGCTTCCCGGACACGGACGTCCTGGTCTTCGGGCACAGCCACATCCCGTGGGACACCACCGCCCACTCCGGCCTTCGGCTGCTCAATCCGGGCTCCCCGACCGACCGCCGCCGCCAGCCCCACCACACGTACATGACCGCGTCGGTGACCGACGGCACGCTCACGGACGTGACCCTGCACCCGTTGCCACCGCGATAGCGGGCACTCCGTTTCACCACGATGAGTGACGCACGTCACGCCACTATCGCTCCAGTGCTGCTCAGGTACCGCCCTGGGTGAAGGAGCGTGGGCCGGGAAGCCGTTGGTCGGGGCGTTAATCCGTTGCCGAGGGGCCCCGAAAACTGCTGCACTTCACCTGACCTTGTCGCCGCACGATCCAGGAGCAGCAATGCGAGCACCGCTCATGTCCACCCCGGAAGGAATGACCCCCTCTTCAAAGGACATGACGCTTCGTGCACGTGCTCAACCTCGGAATCCTCGCCCACGTCGACGCGGGTAAGACCAGCCTGACCGAGCGCCTGCTGCACTCGGTCGGTGTGATCGACGAGATCGGCAGCGTCGACAGCGGGAACACGCAGACCGACACCCTCGCGCTGGAGCGTCGGCGCGGGATCACCATCAAGTCCGCCGTCGTCTCCTTCGCGCTCGACGACGTCACGGTCAACCTGATCGACACCCCGGGTCACCCGGACTTCATCGCCGAGGTGGAGCGGGTGCTCGGTGTCCTCGACGGGGCCGTGCTGGTCGTCTCCGCGGTGGAGGGCGTCCAGGCGCAGACCCGTGTGCTCATGCGCACCCTGCGACGCCTGCGCATCCCCACCCTGGTCTTCGTCAACAAGATCGACCGCCGGGGCGCCCGCTGCGAGGGCGTGCTGCGTGCCGTGTCCGAACGGCTCACGGCGGCGGTCGTCCCGATGGGAACGGTCGCCGGACTCGGCGCCCGGGACGCTCGCTTCGCCCCGGGTCTCGGCCCGGTCGCACTCGATGTCCTCACCGCCCAGGACGACGACCTGCTGGCCGCCTACGTCGAGGGATCGCTCTCCGACGCCCGGCTCCGCGCCGCCCTCGCCGCCCGGACCCGGGACGCCCTGGTGCACCCCGCGTTCTTCGGCTCCGCCGTCACCGGCGCGGGCGTGCCCGAACTGATCACCGGGATCAGGGAGTTGCTGCCCGTCGCCGGCGGCGATCCCGACGGCCCGGTGTCCGGCACGGTGTTCAAGGTCGAACGGGGTCCGGCGGGGGAGAAGATCGCGTACGCGCGGATGTTCTCCGGAACCCTGCGCGCCCGCGACCGCGTTCCCTACGCGGACGCCCGCGAGGAGGGCCGGATCACCGCGATCAGCGTCTTCGACCAGGGCACCGACGTCCGCCGGGACACCGTCCACGCGGGCCGGATCGCCAAGGTGTGGGGTCTCGCCGACGTCCGGATCGGCGACGCCCTCGGCGAACCCCGCGGGGCCCACGGCCACTTCTTCGCCCCGCCCACCCTCGAAACGGTCGTGGTCCCCGGGCCGGGTACCGACCGGGGCGCCCTGCACCTCGCGCTCACCCGCCTCGCCGAACAGGACCCGCTGATCGGCCTGCGGCACGACGAGATCCGGCAGGAGACGTCCGTGTCCCTGTACGGCGAGGTGCAGAAGGAGGTCGTCCAGGCCACCCTCGCCGAGGAGTTCGGACTCGACGTCACCTTCCGGGAGACCACACCCCTGTGCGTCGAGCACCCGACCGGTGCGGGCGCGGCGGTCGAGTTCAACGGGAAGGACGAAAACCCCTTCCTCGCCACCGTCGGCCTGCGCGTCGAGCCCGCCCCGGCCGGAGCGGGCGTGGACTTCCGGCTGGCGGTCGAACTCGGTTCCATGCCGTACGCCTTCTTCAAGGCCATCGAGGACACCGTGCGCGACACCCTCGGTCAGGGTCTGTACGGCTGGCAGGTCACCGACTGCACGGTCACCCTGACCGACTGCGGCTACTCGCCCCGGCAGAGCCACGCCCATCAGGGCTTCGACAAGAGCATGTCCAGCACCGGCGCCGACTTCCGGGGACTGACCCCGCTGGTGCTGATGGAGGCCCTGCGCCGGGCCGGCAGCACGGTCCACGAGCCGATGCACCGCTTCCGCGTCGAGGCCCCCGCGGACACCCTCGGGGCCCTGCTGCCCGTGCTGGCCGCCCTGCGTGCCGTACCGCGGACCACCGGGACACACGGCGACTTGGCCGTACTGGAGGGTGTGGTACCGGCTGACCGGGTACATGAACTGGAACAGCGGCTTCCGGGACTCACCCGGGGCGAGGGGGAACTGGAGAGTTCTTTCGACCACTATGCACCGGTCGCGCGAAGCGCGGTACCGAGCCGGACGCGCACCGACCACAACCCGCTGAACAGGAAGGAGTATCTGCTGAAGGTGACGCGACGGACCGGAGGATGACACTCCGGCCGATGCGACGGCCGGCGAAAGTGAAACTTACTCATCAGTCAGAAGCTGTTGACTGTTTCATGAAATGGCCGGACTGTAATGGACATGCCGAATATACGCGCGCGTCTGCTCGTTGTTCTGGTGGTCCTCTCCGGATTCCTGACGGCGGCAGGCGTGAGACCCGCAACCGCCGAAGCCCTCCCGGACTCCCTCTGGTTCGACGACACCCCCGTCACCGCGCAGAACGGCCGCTTCACCGACGGCCTCGGCCGCGAGGTCGTCCTGCGGGGCTACAACGTCTCCGGTGAGACCAAACTGGCGGAGAACAAGGGCCTGCCCTTCGCCTCGGCCGCCGACGCTAAGAAGTCCGCGATCGCGCTGAGAGCGCTCGGAGGCGGCAACTCGGTCCGCTTCCTGCTCTCCTGGGCGTACGCCGAACCCGTGCGGGGCCAGGTCGACAACGCCTACCTGGCGGCCGCCACCGAGCAGATGCGCGCGTTCCTCGACGCGGGCATCCGCGTCTACCCCGACTTCCACCAGGACCTCTACTCCCGCTACCTGTTCGATCCCGACAGCTGGTACACGGGCGACGGAGCCCCCAAGTGGGCCGTGGACGCCGGGAACTACCCGGACGAGAGCTGCGGGATCTGCCTGTTCTGGGGCCAGAACATCACCCAGAACGAGGCCGTGAAGAAGGCGACGTACGACTTCTGGCACAACGCGTACGGGCTCCAGGACGCGTTCCTCACCACCGCCCAGAAGACGATGACGTACGTCAAACAGCACGTCAGCGCGGCCGAGTTCGCGGGTGTCGTCGGCTTCGATCCCTACAACGAGCCGCATGCCGGTGTGTACGACTCCGGTCAGTCCAGCCGCGCCTGGGAACGCGACGTGCTGTGGCCGTTCTACGAGAAGTTCCGCGCCCGGATGGACACGGCGGGCTGGCAGGAAAAGCCGGCCTTCGTGGAGCCGAACCTGTTCTGGAACGCCAACATCAGCTTCCAGAAGCAGGAGGGCGGCCTGCTGGACGCAGGCGCCCTCGGCCCGGACTACGTCTTCAACACCCACTTCTACGACCAGAAGGCCATCTCAGGGATCTTCATGCCGGGCAAGGCGAAGGACGGTCAGTACTCGACCGACTTCGGCACGGTCCGCGACCGCGCCGCGGCCACCGGCACGGCCGGCATCGTCAGTGAGTTCGGGCACCCCCTGGCGGGCAGCGTCTCCGACAAGGCCCCCACGGTCCTCAAGGGGATGTACCAGGCGCTCGACTCCCGGGTGTCCGGGGCGAGTTGGTGGACCGACCCGAAGGCCTCCGGCTCGGTGCTCTCCGGTACGCAGTGGCAGTGGGACATCTACAACGGCCGCCACCACGAGCTGATGAACGGCAACGCCGACAAGGTGCTCACCTCCGGCGACGCCTGGAACGACGAGGATCTGTCGGCCGTACGACTCGACGACTCGGGAACGGCCGTGCTGCGCCAGGACGCCCGTCTCCTGGACCGCCTCTACCCGAGCGCCACGGCGGGGAGGACCGTCGCCTTCACCTACGAGGACCGCTCTCGGGACGGCTCGACGACCCTGACCTGGAACCCGGTCCCCAGCTCCCTGCCGAACGTCTCGCGGCTGGTCGGCACGGGCCAGTACGGCCTGCTCGCCTGGCGCTCCAACGGTTCCGCGGCCCCCTCGGAGCTCCACCTCCCGGCGTCGTTCCCGACGGCGTCCACGACGGTGGTCTCCGACCTGGGCACGGTCTCGGGTCTGCCTTCGTACACGAAGACGACCCCGATCGCCGCAGCCGGCGAACCGGGCGGCACCGCCGCCCGGCGCCTCCTGCTGACCGCGCCCGACTCGGGCACCGTGCACTACGCGCTGGTCACGAATGGAGCGACAGCTCCGCCCGCGAGCCTGTTGAGCGCGGCGCGGGCGGAGCTGTCGGCCTGGGCGGATTCGAAGATCAGTTAGCGGACGGCCCTGTCCAGTCCGTCGGGACGTGAGCCAGGCGGACACGCTGGGGGTGGTCGCCGACCGGGACCGAGAGGATCTTCTTGCCTGTCGCGAAGTCGATCGCCGTGACCTGGTCGGTGCCACTCTCCGAGATGATGCAGCTCTTGCCGTCACCGCTCACCGTGGCCCAGTAGGGCTTGGAGGCGGTGACGAGCGGGCCCTCCTGGAGGGTCGACCGGTTCACGACGGTCGCGTAGTCGTCCATCGTCCCCGCCACGCAGATCTTGCTGCCGTCGGGGCTCATCGAAATGCCGTGGTGGCGCGAGTCGTTGACCCAGGTCGTGCGGTCCGTGCTCGTCGCGGGGTTCTTGGGGAGGGTCTTGACGCGGGTGATCCGGTCCGAGGCGACGTCGTACTCCAGGAAGCCGTTGAAGAACGACACCTGGAAGTAGAGCTTCGACTCGTCCGGGCTGAAGGTGGCCGGGCGGACCGCGTCCGAGTAGTCCTTCAGGCCGATGGCGTCGAGCCGCTCCCGCATGTCGATCACCTTCACCTCCTTGAAGGTGGTCGCGTCGACGACCGTGATCTTGCGGTTGCCCTTCGTCCAGTCCTGCCACGGCTCGTCGAGCGAGGTGTTGACGTCGCCGATGGCCATGTTCCAGATGTACTTGCCGTCCTGCGTGAAGATGTTCTCGTGCGGCTTGTCCCCCGTCGCGAACGAGCCCAGCTGCTTGCCCGTGTCGATGTCCAGTACGTGCACGGTGTTCGAGATGGAGGCCGAGACCGCCACGCGCGTGCCGTCGGGGGAGACGGCCATGTGGTCGGAGCGGTAACCCGACACGGGGAAGCGCCAGTTGATCTTCCCGGTGGCCAGGTCGATGGAGACGACGTCGGCGAAGCTGGGGCGGGAGACGACCATCGACCTGCCGTCCGGCGTGGAGTACATGTCGTCGACGAGCTGGTCGTGCCCTTCGCCGACGCCGTTGCGGATGGCCATGTAGTAGATCCACTTGATCGGATCGGCGTTGATCGCCGCGATCCGTTCCGCCTTGTCCGGGACGACGTTGATCCGGCCGATCTTGGCGAAGTCACCGCTGGATTTGATGACATCGGCGGTGCCGTCCCAGTTGTTGCCCACGAACATCACCTCGCGCAGGGCGGCGGCCGAGGTGTCAGGGGCGGCCGTCGCGGCGGCGGCGGGGGCGGTGACGGTGAGCACGAGGGCGGCTGCAACGGAGCAAAGGTGCCTGGACCTGAAAGCAGGCATGACTGCTCTTTCCTCTGAGGGGGGCTCATGAGTGGTACATGCCAAAAGGCATGGCGAATCTGAACACGAGTGGATTCAGAGTCAACTTACTGCAAAGTAAGGAAGGAGGGCCCTTCTCCACAAGACTGCGTACACGACAAAATGGGAGTTCGAACGAAACGTCCGATGGCCGGGCGGGACAAGGAGGTTCGGTGGCAGGCAGGCTCAGGGCGCCGACCGGCCGTTACGGCGGCAAGTCGGCAGTGGAACGGCAGGCCGAGCGGCGCCGCCGCTTCCTGGACGCCGCGCTCCAGCTCTTCGGCGACACTCCCGGCTATCGCGCCACCACCGTCGCCGCGCTCAGCGAGGCCGCGGGCCTGTCCACCCGCCAGTTCTACGAGGAGTTCCGCACCCTGGAGGACGTCCTGACCGCACTCCACCTGGAGGTCAACGACTGGGCCGAGCAAGCGGTCCTGCTCGCCGTGGCCGCTGCGGAGGGCCTGCCGCTGCCCGAGCGTGCGGCCGCGATGTTTCGCGCCTACGCCGCGAACGTCACCGGGGACCCGCGTCGCATCCGCATCACCTTCGTCGAGATCATCGGCGTCAGCCCGAGCCTGGAGGAGCAGCGCCTGGCCCGCCGCGCCACCTGGGTCGACCTGGTGTGCGCCGAGGCCAAGGCGGCCGTGGCCCGCGGGGAGGCGGCGCCCCGCGACTACCGGCTCGCGGCGACGGCGTTCATCGGCAGCGTCAACGGACTGCTCCACGACTGGAACGCCGGGTGGGTCGACGCGACCCTCGACGAGGTCGTCGAGGAACTGGTCCGGCAACTGCTCGCAATCCTGCGCCCACCGGGCTGGAAACCGCCTGGCACGTGATCGCGTTTCGGGTCGCGTGTCTGCTGGGTCCTCCCGCCATGTGCCCTCCGCCGGGTTTCCCTGGCACGATCCGAGGGTGACGACGTTGTTCCTGACGGTCGGCCTGCCCGGGGCCGGAAAGACCACGAAAGCTCGCCGGCTCGCCGAGGAGCATCGCGCGCTACGGCTGACGCCCGACGAGTGGATGATCCCCCTGTTCGGCGAGTCGCGGGCGGACGGGAAGCGCGATGTGCTGGAGGGGCGGCTGCTCCAAATCGGTCTGGACGTGCTGAGACTGGGCACCGACGTGGTCCTGGACTTCGGATGCTGGTCCCGGGACGAGCGGTCCGCGATCCGCTGGCTGACCGGGTCCGTGGGCGGATCCTGCCGCCTGGTGTACCTGCCGGTGGACCATGAGACCCAGCTGGCCAGGATCGCCCACCGCTGGTCGACCAGCCCGGATCAGACCTTCCCGATCACCGAGGCCGACCTGGTGCGGTGGCGAACGCAGTTCGAGGAGCCCGACGCCACGGAACTCGCCGGGGGCGAGGTGGGCGGTCCGCCTCCCGGGTGGCCGGGCTGGTCGGAGTGGGCCGCCGATCGGTGGCCGTCCTCGGGGTGACCGGTGGCCGTCCTCGGCGTGATCGGGGCCGTTCTCGGCGTGGGTGTCCGGCTCAGTTTCCTCGGTCCGCGAGCCGGTTTACGGCGTCGAGTACGGGTTCGATGCCGTTTTCGGCGCGGATGCGTGTGCCCAGTGTCTCGGCCCGTTCCCGGTACGCGGAGTCCCGGGTGGCCCGGGCGAGGGCGGAGGCCAGTGCCTCGGAGGTCAGGCGGCGCAGCGGCACGGCGCGGGGTGCCACGCCCAGGGCGACCAGGCGTGCGGCCCAGAATCCCTCGTCGAACTGGATCGGCACCGGCACTGCGGGAACCCCCGCCCGGAGGCCGGCCGCGGTCGTGCCCGCGCCCGCGTGGTGGACCACCGCGGCCGTCCGGGGAAACAGCGCGGAGTGCGGGACCTCGTCGACGGTCAGCATGTCGTCGCCGGTCGCGGAGAGCCCGGCCCAGCCCCGCTGGACGACCCCGCGCAGCCCGGCCGTGCGCAGGGCACGCACCACGGCGGCGCTGAGCCGCTCCGGGTCGGGTACGGTCGCGCTGCCCAGCCCCACGAAGACCGGAGCGGGGCCGGCGTCGAGGAAGTCCCGCAGCCGGGACGGGAGTTGGGCGTCCTCGTCGTACGGCCACCAGTAGCCCGCCACGTCCAGGCCCGCCCGCCAGTCGCGCGGCCGGGGGACCACCAGGGGGCTGAAGCCGTGGAACACCGGCCAGCGCTGCCGCTCCCGGGTCCGCAGGGCCGCGGCCGGGCGGATGCGGGGCAGGCCCAGGCGAGAGCGCACCTCCGGGACGGCGGCGGCGAAGACCTGCTCGACGGCCAGGCACACGCCCATCCCGGCGGCCCGGTTGCCGACCGCGCCCCAGGAGCCGACGCCCAGCAGCGGCGGCGCGAACTCCCGGGTGGGGGCGAGGGGTTGGAGATGGACGCCCAGGCTCGGCAGGGACAGGCCCTCGGCCACGGCGTGGCCCACCGGACCGAGAGGGCCGGCGAGGAGCAGCGCGTCGCTCGCCCGGGCCGCCGCCACCAGGTCGTCCGTCATCCGTCCGGCCAGTGCCCGCGCCATCGCGACCACCCGCACCAGCTTCCCCACCCCGGTCGCACTGCGGTGCAGTCCCCGCCCGCGCGAGGACTCCAGTTCCGCCCTCGGGTCCACCGGCAGCGGGTGGAAGCGAAGCCCCGCCCGTGCCGCCAACGGCTCGAAGCGGGCGTGGGTGACCAGAGTGACCTCGTGTCCGGCGAGGGCGAGTCCGTGCCCCAGCCCGGTGAACGGAGCCACATCGCCCCGGGATCCCGCCGTCATGATCGCTACGCGCACGACCGACAGTATGGCGCCGCCGCGCCCTCCTCGGGGCCAACGACCCGACACCACCGACGACTTCACGCCGAACGGTGCCGTCCTCGGACCGGAGGCGACCTTCAGTACAGCGCCTTGATTCAGCCGATCACCCGCCGCTCACGCCCCGAGCTGACAGGCGGCGGCGGCCACGGTCTGCTCCAACAGCGTGGCGATCGTCATCGGACCGACGCCGCCCGGCACCGGCGTGATCAACGAGGCCCGCTCCACGGCCGAGTCGAAGTCGACGTCACCGACGTTCCCGGGGTTGTAGCCGGCGTCGATCACGACGGCGCCGGGCTTGAGGTCCCGGCCGTGCACCAGCCGGGGGTGGCCCACCGCGGCGACCACGATGTCCGCCTCGCTGACCACTGCGGACAGGTCCCGGGTGCGGGAGTGGCAGTAGGTCACCGTGGCGTCGCGGGCGAGCAGCAGCATGCCGACCGGCTTGCCCAGGATCGCGCTGCGGCCGACGACCACGGCCCGACGGCCGGACGGGTCGACGTCGTACTCGTCGAGCAGCCGCATGATCCCGCCGGGCGTGCAGGACACGAACCCGGGCAGGCCGAAGCTCATCGTGGCGAAGGAGGCGAAGGTGACACCGTCGACGTCCTTCTCCGGGGCGATCGCCTCGAACGCGGCCCGCTCGTCGATGTGCCCGCCCATCGGATGCTGCAGCAGGATGCCGTGCACACCGGGATCGTCCGAAAGGGCTCGCAGCGTGCCGACGAGTTCCTCGGTGCTGGTGGCAGCGGGCAGCGCCACGTGCCGCGACTCGACACCGGCCGTGCGGCAGCGGTTCTGCTTCATCCGTACGTAGGTGACGGAGGCGGGGTCCTCGCCGACCAGCACGGTCGCCAGACAGGGCGGCTGTCCCGTGCGCCGTGTGAGGTCGGCCGCCCGTTCGGCGGTCTCCTCCACGGTCCGCCGGGCGAGCGCCGTGCCGTCCATGAGCCGGGCCTGAGACATGATCCACTCCTGAGCTGATGCGTGAAATCGCCCAGGCGCACGGCAGTGTTCGCGGGTCGCTCCCCGGTGGTGCTCCACCTCAGCGCCAGTCACGGCCCGCGATCAGCGTAACCTCCGCCGGCTACTCGTCCCAGGCCTGGACCATGGTCTGCTCGACGATCTTCCCGTCCCGCAGCGACAGCATCGACTCGGCGAGGACGCGCACCCCGTCCGGGTACCGGCAGGACTCGCTGAAGGCGACATGGTCGCCCTGGGCCACGCAGTGTTCCATCTTGTGCGTCATCTCGCGGCTGCAGAGCTCGTGGAACATGTCGGCGATCTCGGCACGGCCGTGCAGGACCATCGGATGGCTGGGCTGGGTGTTGCGGTCCACGATCCGAATCTCGGCGTCGTCGGCGTAGAGCGACACCAGAATCTCCTCGCTCGGGCCTTCGACGGCCTGGCGCAATGTCTCGGTGTCGAATCCGGAGCCTGTGGAAGTGGCCATGATGAACCTCCTTCGAGGGCCGCGGCTCGACGAGGAGCGGGCCGCTCGGACCTCTCCCTTAGAGACTCCTCCGCTCCGGCGGGCTCGGCAAGCGCAGTCCGCGCGCAGCGCCTGACGGGTGAGCGCCGCGCGGTGACTGTGCCCGGGACCGGCCCGCCGGCACCGTGCCTCTCGCCGTCCGCGGCACCGGCGTCAGCCCGCGGTCGCCAGGAACTGTGTCGCCGCGAGCTCCGCGTACAGCGGGTCGGCGCCCACCAGTTCACGGTGGGTGCCCACCGCGCGGACCCGGCCCGCGTCCATCACCACGATCCGGTCCGCCATCGTCACCGTGGACAGCCGGTGCGCCACGACCAGGACCGTGGTCGTCCGGGCCACGTCGGCCACCGTGTCCCGCAGCGCCGCCTCGTTCACCGCGTCCAGCTGCGAGGTCGCCTCGTCGAGGAGCAGCAGCCGAGGGCGGCGCAACAGGGCGCGGGCGATGGCGACCCGCTGACGCTCGCCGCCCGACAGCTTGGTGCCGCGGTGCCCCACCAGGGTGTCCAGACCATTGGGCAGCCTGCCCACCAGTCCGTCCAGCCGGGTCGTCCTCACCACCCTCGTGACCATGTCGTCGCCCGCCTCCGGATTGCCCAGCAGCAGGTTGTCCCGCAGCGAGCCCGACAGCACCGGGGCGTCCTGTTCCACATAGCCGATCGCGGAACGGAGTTCGGACAGCTCCCAGTCCGCGAGCTCACGGCCGTCGAGGGTGATCGCGCCGGACTCGGGGTCGTAGAACCGCTCGATGAGCGAGAACACGGTGGTCTTGCCCGCGCCGGACGGGCCGACGAACGCCGTCATGCCCTGCGCCGGCACGTCGAAGGTCACCCCGTGGTGGACGTACGGCAGGTCGTCGGCGTACCGGAAGCGGACGTCGGTGAAGGCGACGGCGGCGGGCCGCGCACCGGGCGCGGGCAACGGCGCGGGCCGCACGGCCGGTTCGGCGGGCAGCCGCAACGCCTCCTGGATCCGGGCCAGCGCCGCGGCACCCGTCTGGTACTGGGTGATCGCGCCGACGACCTGCTGGATGGGCGACATGAGGTAGAACACAAAAAGCAGGAACGCCACCAGAGTGCCCACGTCGATCGCACCGGTCGCCACCCGTGCCCCGCCGGCCGCGAGGACCGTGATGAAGGCGATCTGCATGGCCAGCCCCGCCGTGTTGCCGGCCGCGGCCGACCACTTGGCGGCCCGTACGCTCTGCCGCCACGACTCCTCGGCGGCCCCGTGCAGCGTCTGCTCCTCACGGTGCTCGGCACCGGAGGCCTTCACCGTGCGCAGCGCGCCGAGGATCCGTTCCAGCGAGGCCCCCATCAGGCCGACCGCGTCCTGCGCCTGCCGGCTCGCCCGGTTGATGTGCGGCACGATCACGCCGAGGATCGTGCCCGCGCCCAGGATCACCGCCATCGTGACCCCGAGCAGCACCGGGTCCACCAGGCCCATCATGACCACCGTCGCGACGAGCGTGAGCCCGCCGGTGCCCAGGCCCACGAGCGAGTCGGTGGTGACCTCCCGCAGCAGGGTGGTGTCCGCGGTGATCCGGGCCATGAGGTCACCCGGCTCGGTGCGGTCCACGGCCGATATGCGCAGCCGCAGCAAGTACGAGGACAGGGCGCGCCGCGCACCGAGCACCACCGACTCGGCGGTGCGCCGCAGCACGTACGAACCCATCGCCCCCAGCGCCGCGTTGGCGACCACCAGCCCCGACATGACGACCAACGCGCCGGTGATGGCCCGGTCGTGCGACAGGTCGTCGATCAACTCCCGTGCCACCAGCGGCAGCAGCAGCCCCGTGCCACCCGTGACGAGCGACAGCGCCGCACCCGCCAGCAGCGCCCACCGGTGCGGCCGTACGTATCCGAGAATGAGCCGCCACGCGGGCGGGCCGGTCTCGGTCTCTGCGTTGCTCACGGAGCTCCCTCGGGCCTGCGACGGGCGGAGAGTTCAGGCTACGTCGGCACGGGACATGCGGGACCCGACGCAACCTCGCGGCTCACGTCGGTGCGCCGCTGCCGAAGGCGAACACACGGCCCCGGCCCACGTCCCCACCGACTGTCGGCCCTCGCCGGAACGGACGGCGGCGGCGAGGAGCGGCTCGCCGGGGCGGCGGTGCGGAATTGCCTACGGTGACCTGGGCGGCGCGCCCGGCCGGCGCCCGGTGAACCGACCCCGTTACTGATCAGTTGGCCGTAGGGTCGCAGCAGGGAATGGACACGAGCCGACGAAAGGGGCCGACCTCATGGCGCAGGAAGTACGCGGCGTGATCGCACCGGGCAGGGACGAGCCGGTGCGGGTGGAGACGATCGTCGTACCGGATCCGGGGCCGGGCGAGGCGGTGGTGAAGGTGCAGGCCTGCGGGGTGTGCCACACGGACCTGCACTACAAGCAGGGCGGCATCAGCGACGACTTCCCGTTCCTGCTCGGGCACGAGGCCGCCGGCGTGGTGGAGTCGGTGGGGGAGGGGGTCGAGGAGGTGGCGCCCGGGGACTTCGTGATCCTGAACTGGCGGGCGGTGTGCGGGAAGTGCCGCGCCTGTACACGGGGGCGGCCGTGGTACTGCTTCGACACCCACAACGCCACGCAGAAAATGACGCTGGCCGCCACCGGACAGGAGCTGTCGCCCGCGTTGGGGATCGGCGCGTTCGCGGACAAGACGCTGGTGGCGGCCGGGCAGTGCACCAAGGTCGACGCGTCGGTGGCGCCGCAGGTGGCGGGGCTGCTGGGATGCGGGGTGATGGCCGGGATCGGTGCCGCGATCAACACCGGGCAGGTCGGGCGCGGCGACTCGGTCGCGGTGATCGGCTGTGGCGGGGTGGGTGACGCGGCGATCGCCGGCGCGCGTCTCGCGGGCGCGGCGCGCATCGTCGCGGTCGACATCGACGACCGCAAGCTGGAGACCGCCCGCACGATGGGCGCCACCCACACGGTCAACTCCCGCGACACCGACCCGGTGGCGGCGATCCAGGAGCTGACCGGCGGCTTCGGCGCGGACGTGGTCATCGAGGCGGTCGGCCGCCCGGAGACCTACCGGCAGGCCTTCTACGCCCGCGACCTGGCCGGCACCGTCGTCCTGGTGGGCGTGCCCACCCCGGAGATGAAACTCGAGCTGCCGCTGCTGGACGTGTTCGGCCGGGGAGGTGCGCTGAAGTCGTCCTGGTACGGCGACTGCCTGCCCTCGCGTGACTTCCCGATGCTGATCGACCTGCATCTGCAGGGCCGCCTGGACCTGGGCGCGTTCGTCACCGAGACCATCCAGCTCGACGAGGTGGAGAAGGCGTTCGAGCGGATGCACCACGGAGACGTGCTGCGTTCGGTGGTGATGCTGTGATGGCCGCCCGCGTCGAACGCCTCGTCACCTCAGGCCACTTCACCCTCGACGGCGGCACCTGGGAGGTGGAGAACAACGTGTGGATCGTCGGCGACGACCACGAGGCAGTCGTCATCGACGCCGCCCACGACGCCGACGCCATCAGCGAGGCCGTGGGCGGGCGAAGGCTCACCGCGATCGTGTGCACCCACGGCCACAACGACCACATCACCGCCGCCCCGGCCCTCGCCGACCGCACCGGCGCCACCATCTGGCTGCACCCCGACGACCTGCCGCTGTGGAAGCAGACCCACCCCGACCGCGACCCCGACGCCTGGCTCAGCGACGGCCAGGTCATCGAGGCGGCCGGAGCCGACCTGCGGGTGCTGCACACCCCCGGGCACGCGCCGGGCGCGGTCTGCCTGTACGACCCGGGCCTGGCCACCGTCTTCACCGGTGACACCCTCTTCCAGGGCGGCCCCGGCGCCACCGGCCGCTCCTACTCCCACTTCCCCACGATCATCACCTCGATCCGGGAGCGCCTCCTCACCCTCCCGCCCGACACCAGGGTCCTCACCGGACACGGCGACTCCACCACCATCGGCGCGGAGGCTCCCCACCTCGACGAGTGGATCGCCCGCGGCCACTGACGGACCCCTGAACCCCTGACGGGCAGGCGCCCGCGCGGCCGGGTGACCTGACACGGAAGCCGTGTGACACGCCCCGAAAAGGCGACAGAGGATGTCCGGCTTACCCCCGATGCTCGACACAACAACCGGGCATCTGGGAGGCAGGACATGTCACAGCCACTGAAGGACAAGGTCGCGCTGGTCGCCGGAGCGACCCGGGGCGCCGGGCGCGGGATCGCCGTCGAACTCGGAGCGGCCGGCGCGACCGTCTACGTCACCGGCCGCACCACCCGCGCCCGCCGCTCCGAGTACGACCGCCCCGAGACCGTCGAGGACACCGCGGACCTCGTCACCGCGGCGGGCGGCCACGGCATCGCCGTACCGACCGACCACCTCGACCCCGCGCAGGTCCGCGCTCTCGTCGACCGCATCGGCGACGAGCAGGACCGCCTCGACATCCTCGTCAACGACATCTGGGGCGGAGAGAAGCTCTTCGCCTGGGACACCCCCGTCTGGGAGCACGACCTCGACAACGGCCTCAGGCTCCTGCGACTCGCGGTGGAGACGCACGCGATCACCAGCCACCACGCCCTGCCCCTGCTGCTGCGCAACCCCGGCGGTCTGGTGGTCGAGATGACCGACGGCACAGCCGAGTACAACCGCGACACCTACCGCGTCAGCTTCTTCTACGACCTGGCCAAGGCGTCCGTGCTGCGCATGGCCTTCGCCCTCGGCCACGAGCTCGGCCCGCGCGGCGCCACCGCCGTGGCGCTGACGCCGGGCTGGCTGCGCTCGGAGATGATGCTCGAGAACTTCGGGGTGCGCGAGGACAACTGGCGCGACGCCCTGGACCAATTCCCCCACTTCGCCATCTCCGAGACACCGCGCTACGTGGGCCGCGCGGTCGCCGCCCTCGCCGCCGACCCCGACGTGGCGCGCTGGAACGGGTCGTCCCTCTCCGCCGGCGGCCTCGCCCAGGAGTACGGCTTCACCGACCTCGACGGCAGCCGTCCGGACGCCTATCGGTACATGGTCGAGGTGCAGGACCCGGACAGGCCCGCGGACACCACCGGTTACCGGTGAGAGCTCATCCGCGCACAGGAACGCGGACATGGACGCACGGTACTGCCCGGGTGATCGTTCCGGCACTACGGTCGACCGCATGACGGACACCACGCGTTTCGAGGGATACGGAGTTCTGGTCACGGGCGCCGCCCGCGGTATCGGCGCGGCGACCGTGCGGCGGTTCGCCGAGGAAGGGGCGCGGGTCCTGGTCACCGACGTCGACGCACCCGCGGCGCGGAAGACCGCCGCGGTCCTGCGCGACCTCGGGCTCAAGGCCGACGCGGCGGGCTGCGACGTGGCGGACCGGGCGTCCGTCGAGGCGGCGGTGGCGCACGCGGTCGAGGCCTTCGGCCGGCTGGACGTCCTGGTCAACAACGCCTACAGCTGCGCCCCCGACGCCCCGCTCTTCGAGGAGGAGTCCGACGAGGTGTGGGCACGCGACCTGGACGTCACTCTCACCGGCGCCTACCGCTGCGCCCGCGC
Organism: Streptomyces sp. NBC_00076; assembly: GCF_045041235.1. Classification (NCBI taxonomy): domain Bacteria; kingdom Bacillati; phylum Actinomycetota; class Actinomycetes; order Kitasatosporales; family Streptomycetaceae; genus Streptomyces; species Streptomyces sp. NBC_00076. The sequence goes on along the minus strand of NZ_CP108242.1, from coordinate 1,147,054 downwards.
CGCCCTCCCGCACCTGGCGGCTTCGGGGCGGGGCGCCGTCGTCAACATCGGCTCCGTCAACGGCCTCCAGGACTACGGCAACCACGCCTACAGCGCCGCCAAGGCGGGCCTCGGCTCGCTGACCCGCACCCTCGCCGGGCATGCCGCGCCGCGCGGGATCCGGGTCAACCTGGTGGCCCCGGGCACCGTGCGGACGACGCCCTGGGAGGGCCGGGAGGACGACCTGGAAGCGGTGCGCGGGCTGTACCCGCTCGGCCGGGTCGGCGAACCGGAGGACATCGCGGCGGCGGTCGCCTTCCTGGCCTCGCCCGACGCGTCCTGGATCACCGGCACCACGCTCACCGTCGACGGAGGTCTCACCGCGGTCAACACGGGCTTCCGCACGGCGGTCAGCCGATCGGGGACCAGCTCCTGAGCCTCGGTGACATCCGAGGATGTCACCGAGGCTTCCGCGCCCGCACGGCGCGGGGGGCGCCGAATGTCACCGTTTCGTCGCAGTGCGAGTCGCCCTACAACCGAAGCCTCTGTGCGAGGGTCTTGCTGGCAGAGGTCGAAGAGGTCGCAGGGTTCGTATGAAGGGGGAAGGCCATGGGGGACATCCGCAGACGGGGTGCCGTCGTACTCGGGATCACCGGACTGGTGGCACCGCTCACGCTGGCGCTGGGCACCGCGCCCGCGCAGGCCGCGAGCTGCACCACGCAGACCGGGCCGTACCAGAAGAAGGTGGAGAAGTTCCTCGGCCGACCGGTCGACGGCAAGCAGTCCGCCGCCGACTGCAAGGCCATCCAGGCCTTCCAGACCAAGCACGGCATCACACCGAACGCCGGGTACGCGGGTTCCGTCACCTGGGGCGTGATGGACCTGATGAACAAGCAGAAGGCCGTCGGCAACAAGCCCAACAAGGACGGCAAGTGCCCGGTCAACAAGGGCCGCATCGCCTGCGTGAACCTGACCCTCCAGCTGAGCTGGATCCAGGACGGCAAGACGCTCGTCTACGGCCCCGTACCGGTGCGCACAGGCCGCGACGGCTACGAGACCCGCACCGGTCTGAAGAAGATCTACTGGCGGGACATCGACCACGTCTCCAGCATCTACAACGTGCCGATGCCCTACAGCCAGTTCTTCGACGGTGGCCAGGCCTTCCACTCGGTCGGCCTCAGCATGTGGAACCCGCCGGGCTCGCACGGCTGCGTCAACATGACCAAGACCACCGCCAAGAAGTACTGGTCGCTCCTGAAGAACGGCGACGACGTCTTCGTGTACGGCCGCAAGCCGGGCACCTGAGCCGCAAGCCGGGCACCTGATCCGGGTACCCGGCCCGCCCGCGCCCCGCTACAGGGGCGCGTCCCCGAAGTCCGGGATCTCCAGCCTGGCCCCGCCCTGCCGCGCCGACTCGTGCGCGAGGATGCCCGGCAGGGTGTAGCGCGCGGCCACCCACGCGTTCACCGACGGCAGCGAGCGCGTGTTGACGGCGGTCACGAAGTCGTCGACCAGGAAGTGGTGGCTGCCCTCGTGACCGTTGTGCAGGTTGTCGAACTCCCGGGGCAGCCGCGACCGGTCGTGCACCGGTGCCGACCCCGAGGTGAAGGCGGCCCGCAGCTCCGGCGCGATGTGCTGGAGGGAGGGATCGTCCGGGGACATGGTGGGCTTGGGCTCAAGGAGCTCGCTGATGTCCTTCACCCCCTTCTTGTCCTGCCACAGCGCGAACGTGGCGAGCTGCTCCATGCTCGCCTCCGTCCCGAAGAACCGGAAACGGGACTCCCTGATGTGTGAGGGGTAGCCCACCCGCCGGAACTCGTTCGTACGGAACGATCCGCCGCCGGCCACCTCGAACAACGCGGTCGCGTTGGAGAAGTCGTTGCCGAACTGGCTGACCTCCTTGTCGAACACCCCGTCCCCGCGGTCGTCGACCACCCCGATCGCGGACACGCTCACCGCGTGCGTCTGCCAGGCGCCCAGCACCCCGCCGATCGCGTGCGTCGGATACAGCAGCGGGGGGTAGCTGGCCGTCGCCTTCCAGTTCTCGCCGCCGCTGTACTGGTACGCCTCGTAGAACCCCAGGTCCATGTCGTGGACGTAGTCGCCCTCGGCGTAGAAGAGCCGCCCGAAGGAGCCCTCGGCGATCTGGTTGCGGGCGTGCACGGTCGCCGGGTTGTACTGGCTGGTCTCACCCATCATGTAGGTCAGCCCGGTCGCCTTGACCGTGTCGATGATCGTCGCGATCTCGTCGGCCGTGATCGCCATCGGTACGGCGGAGTACACGTGCTTGCCGGCGTTCAGGCCCTGCACGACCAGCGGGCCGTGGGTCCAGCGCTGGGTGAAGATCGCGACCGCGTCGACGGCCTCCGACTCCAGCATGGCCTGGTACGACGGGAAGGTGCCCCGCAGGCCTTCGGCGGCGGCGAGCTGCTCGGCCCGCTCGGGGAGCAGGTCGGTGACGTAGACGTCGCTGACGCCGGGGTGGGCCAGGAACAGTTTGGCGAACTGGCCCGAGAACTGCCCGGCGCCGACTATGCCGAGGGAGAACGTCATGTTGGCGTGCCCTTCAAAGGTGGTGTCACTGATCGGTTCACTGGTCGAGGATCAGGTTGATCTGGTCATTCGTCTGGTCGAGGCTGCTCACGGGCTTGCCGTTGCCGTAGATGTCCTCCATCGCGGGCTGCATGAGCGCCGTCATGTCCGCCGAGTAGCTGGCGATCGGGTACGAGAAGGTCCGGGCGTGCTGCTTGTCGGCCACGGGTTCGGTGAACGACGAGACGTCGATGCCCTTCTTCCGGTACGCGGCGACGGCGGCCTCGGTCCCGGCCGCGGTGGCGGGGAAGACGACGCCGTACTTGCCGACGACGGTCTGGCACTTGTCCGAGGCCAGATACGCTACCCACTTCTTGGCGCCGGCCTTGTTCTTGGATGCCTTGGTGACGGAATCGGCGAGGCCGTTCATCATGGTGGCGCGCTTGCCGGTCGGTCCGACCGGCGTCCGCGCGGTCTTGATGTCCCGGCCCTTGAAGCCCGTGTAGGTGGAGATCATCCAGGCCCCGTCGAACGCGGTGGCCGCCTTCCCCGCCGCGATCTGCGTGTTCTGCTGGTTGGACTGGATGTTGTAGTCCGACAGCGGTGGCATGTAGCCCTTCTTCGCCAGGCCGAAGTACCACTTGACGACCGACTGGAAGGTCTTGCTGTCGTACTGGTACTTCGTGCCCCAGCGCGCCTTGTCCAGGTAGTTCCACCCGGCGGAGCCGGTGAAGGGGCTCCACTGGGTCTGGCCGTCGCCGAAGCCGCCGCCGCCCGTGGCCATGCCGTACACCTTGACGTTGTTCTTGTCGAAGCCCGGCTCGTCGCCCCGCTTGCCCTTCTTGTCGATCGTGAGGTGGGCGATGGCCTTCTCGAAGGTGCCACCGTCCGTCGGGTTCCAGGACAGGTCGCCCAGCTGTTCGGCGGTGAGCCCGGCGGCCTCGGCCATCTTCCCGTTGTAGAACAGCGCGACCGTGTCCCAGTCCTTGGGGGCGCCGTAGCGGTGGCCGTCCTTGCCGACCCAGTTGGCGGCGAGGCCCGGCTGGTAGTCGGAGTTCTTGATCCCGAGGTCGTCGAGGGGTTCGAGAACCTTCAGATCGGCGAACTGGCCGAAGTTCTGGATGTGGTCGGTGAACACGTCCGGCTGGGTGCCCGCGATGAACCCGGCGGTGAGCTTGGTCCAGTAGTCGCTCCAGCCCAACTGGGTGATCTTGACGTTCAGTCCGGGGTTCTCCTTCTCGAACCCCTTGGCGCAGGCCTGGTAGGCGGGCAGCTGGTTGGCGTCCCACAGCCAGTACGTGACCGTGTTCGCGGAGGATCCGGCGGCGCCTCCTTGCGCGCATCCGCTGACCAGGGACAGCGCCAGCGCTCCGGTCGCCGCGACGAGCGTACGAATTCGCATCACAGTCCCCTTACTTGATCCCGGTGAAGCCGATGGAGCTGACGATGCGGCGTGCGAAGCAGGCGAACAGCACCAGCATCGGCAGCGCGGCGATCAGCGTCGCCGCCATGAGCCCGGACCAGTCGACGCCGGTCGCCGGGGTCTGCGCCCGGAAGACCGCCAGCGCCACGGTCAGCACGCGCGAGCTGTCGCTGTAGGAGACCATCAGCGGCCAGAAGTAGTCGTTCCAGGAGGTGATGTACGTCAGCACGCCCAGCGTGATGACCGGCGTGGACGCCATGGGCAGCACCACCCGGAAGAAGATCTTGATCTTCCCGGCGCCGTCGAGCAGCGCGGCCTCCTCGACCTCCTGGGGGATGTTCATGAAGAACTGCCGCAGGAAGAACACCGCGAACGGGGTCATGAACATCGTGGGCAGCGCGATACCGAGGAGCGTGTCGATCAGGTGCAGCTGCTTGATGAGCACGAAGTTCGGCAGCAGCGTGAAGATGGCCGGCACCATCATCCCGGCCAGGAACAGCCCGAACACCTTGTCCCGGCCCCGCCAGCGCAGCCGCGAGAAGGCGTACGCGGCCATCGCGGAGAAGAAGATCTGACAGCCGGTGATCAGGGTCGAGACCAGCACCGAGTTGAGCAGGTAGCGCCAGAAGTCGAGCCCGCCACCCGCACCGCCCTGTTTGACGGCCTCCTCGGCCGACTGCATCCCCAGGGCCCGCTCGAAGCCGCTCGTCGTGAGGTCCACCGGCAGGGGGTTGGTCGGGTGGGCGTTCAGGCCCGCGTTGGTGGAGAGCGCGGTGCGCAGGATCCAGTAGAACGGCAGCAGGGTGATGAGGATGATCAGACCCATCACGGTCCAGGCGGCGGCCCGCCCCAAGGGGAACTTGCGCTGCACCGGTCGCAGCGTCGCCGGCGTCGTTGTCGTCACGGTAGCCATGTCGGTTTCTCCCTTCCCGTCAGCCGAGGTCGGACCGGCCGGCCCGGGTGAGCCGGTACTGCAGGATGGTGATCGCGCTCAGCACGACCAGCAGGGCGACGGACATGGCCGAGGCGTAGCCGAACTGGAAGCGCCCGAAGGCGGAGCCGTAGATGTAGTACTGGAGCACGTTGGTCGCGTTCGCCGGACCGCCCGCTGTGGTCACGGCGACGGTGTCGAACACCTGGAACGAACCGATCACGGTCATGATCAGCACGACCGCGAGCACCGGCCGCAGCAGCGGCATGGTGATCCGCCAGAACATCCGCCACTCGCTCGCGCCGTCGACCCTGGCCGCCTCGTACATGTCGTTCGGGATCGCCTGGAGCCCCGCGAACAGGAGCAGCGTGGTGTACCCGACGTGCCGCCAGACGTTGATCAGCGCGATGGTGGGGATCGCCCAGGTCTCGTCGGCCAGGAACGGGATGCGGTCGAAGCCGAGGGCCGTGACGATCTCGTTGCCGATGCCGAGCTGGGTGTCGAGGATCCACAGCCACACGAGGCCCGCGACGACGTTCGACATCAGGTACGGGGTGAGCACGATGCCCCGCAGCAGGGCCGACTGGGTCAGCCGCTGCAGCAGTACCGCGATGGCGAGCGCCGAGACCGTCTGGATCCCGATGTTGATGACCACGTACTCGACGGTGACCGTCATCGAGTCCCAGAAGATCGGGTCGTGCACCATCCGCACGTAGTTGTCGAGACCCACCCACTCCGCCGGCGTGAGCAGGTTGAAGCGGGTGAAGCTGAGATAGATGCCTCGCAGGGTCGGCCAGAGCAGGAAGACCACGAACCCCAGGAACGCGGGGGCTATGAACACGGCGGCCAGGCGTCCGTCGCCCCCGCTGTCACCCGCCCCCGCCCGGGCGGCCCTCGGTTTGGTCGGTGCCCTCTCGGCGTCGCCCCGGGGCAGACGCGATGGAGGGCTGCTTGAGGCGATGGTCATCGGGAGACTCCCTCGTCTGCGGCGGCTCGTCCTCGGCCACTTACTTTTGTGGCGGAAGAATCCATGCGTCAAGGGTTGAGGCGAACATCTTTTCCAGACGTCCGCACGGGCATAGAGTGGTCATGTTGTTTTCGTTGCGAAATAAATTGGCCTGGGGGGAGACTGACCTTCATGACCGCAGGTACCGACAGCTGGCTACCGCTGAGCGCCGGGGAGCGCTCGGTGGCGATCGAGGTGCTCGTCCACGGCCCGCTGTCGCGCACCGAACTCGCGCGACGGCTCGACCTCTCGCCGGGAAGTCTCACCCGGCTGACCAAACCGCTGATCGAGTCGGGCCTCCTGATCGAGGCCCCCGAGGCGGGGTCCCCGGCCGAGGCGCGCCAGGGGCGCCCCTCGCAACCCCTCGCCGTCGTCGCCGAGTCCCGCTCCTTCATCGGCTTCAAGATCACCGAGGACATGGTCTACGGCGTGGTCACCAGCCTCAGGAGCGACATCGTCGCCCGCCACGACCGTCCGCTCGCCAGCCACGACCCCGCCCGGGTCGTCGATCTGCTCGCCGAGATGACCGGCGAACTCGCCCGCGAGCACCCCCGGGTCGCCGGGATCGGCATCGGCGTCGGCGGCCTGGTCCAGGACCGCGCCGTGGTGGGGGAGTCGCCGTTCCTGAACTGGAGCGAGGTCCCGCTGGCCGCCCTCGTCGAGGAGCGCACCGGCCTCCCGGTGGTCGTCGAGAACGACGTCGCCGCCCTCGTCGAGGCCGAGACCTGGTTCGGCGCCGGTCGCGACCTCGACCGCTTCGTGGTCCTCACCATCGGCGCCGGCATCGGCTACGGCCTCGTCCTGAACGGCACCCGCGTGCCCTACGCCGAGGAGGACCGCGGCTTCGGCCGCCACTGGATCGTCAACCCCAACGGCCCGCTCACGCCGGAGGGCGAACGCGGCAGTGCCGTCTCCCTGCTCACCATTCCCAACATCCGCTACCAGGTGCGGGCCGCCACCGGCGGCGACCACACCTACGAGGAGATCCTCGCCCTCGCCGCGGCCGGAGAGGCCATGCCCGTCCGGGTCATCGAGGAGGCGGCACGCGCCCTCGGTGTCCTGGTCGCCCAGATCGCCAACTTCGTCCTGCCGCAGAAGATCCTGCTCGCCGGAGAGGGCGTCGGCCTGATGGACGTGGCCGGCAAGGTGGTGGAGGACACGGTCCGGGCCCACCGGCATCCGCTGGCCGCCCCGCTCGACCTGGAGACCAAGGTGTCCGACTTTCACGACTGGGCCCGGGGCGCGGCGGTGCTGGCAATCCAGGTACTGGTCCTGGGTTCGACGGCGGCCTGAAGTCCGGTGTGGGGGTGGGCGGATGGACGTGATCAGCAACACTGTCTGGAATGCCCGATTGGCTCGTGATTACTCACACTGCCTTCACCTCCGGAACCGTATGCTTCACATCATGTCCACCAGTGTTGAACCCGCTACCGAACGTTCGGCTGACGAGGTCAACGAGGAGATCCGGGCGCTGTGGCTCCGGTCGGGCGGAACGCTGAACGGCGAGCAGCGTGAGGAGTACCGGCGCCTCGTCCTCGAGTGGGCCGCCGCGGCCCCCAGCCGGTGAAGGCGGCCTGAACCCCGCCCCTGACGCCGGCTGAGGCCGACGCCTGAGGTGACCGCCGGGTATGGGCCCCGTACCCGGGACACCCCAGACCGAATGGGCCCTCTCCTCGCCTTGGCCTCGGCCATCACCTACGGCATCGTCGTCCCCCAGCTCTCGGCTTCGCTCGAGCCGGGAGGTGCCCCCACCGCCGGCGGTCTGCTGTCCCGCCGTATCCACTCCGCCGCCCTTCACCGTCCTCGGCCAGCTGGGCGGGCTCGCACTCGCCTGCGGGGCCGCGCTCCTGCTGCCCGCCGACTCCGTCGACTCGGCGGACCTCCTGTGGGGCGCGCTCTCCGGCGTCGGCAGCGCCACCGCCATGCACTTCCTCAACCGCGGCCTGAGTCACGGGGCGATGGGCGTCGTGGTGCCGGTGAGCGCGGTCACCGGCGTCGCGCTGTCCGTGCTGTGCGGGCTGCTGCTCGGGGACCGGCCCGAGACCCTGGCCTGGGTGGGCATCGCCGTCACGGTGCCCGCGCTCTGGCTGGTCTCCGGCGGCGCGGGCCCCCGGGCCGCCGGGAGCGCCGGCGGCGGAGCGACGGACGGCCTGCTGGCCGGCGTAGGCGTCGCCGTGCAGTAGATCGCCCTGGCCCAGGTGGACGCGACCAGCGGACTGTGGCCGGTGGCGGCGGGCCGGCTCGCCGCCGTCCTCGTCCTGCTGCCGGGAGCCGCCCGCCACGTCGAGCGGTTGAGGATGCCAAGGGCGTCGCTGGTCCAGGCGCTTCTGGTCGGGGCCGGGGCGGCCCTCGGACTCGTCCTGTATCTGCTCGCCGCCCAGCGGCAACTGCTGGCCGTCGCCGTGGTCCTGGCCTCCCTGTATCCGGCCCTCCCGGTCGTCCTCGGACTCGCCCTGCTGCACGAGAAGGTCACCCTCCGGCAGACGACCGGCCTGCTGGGAGCCGCCGCGGCCACGGTCCTGCTGACCATCGGATGAGGCCCCTCCCGCCGTGGCGGAGGTCAGTTCCATGTGGCCGAGTAGTACTGCCGATACGCCTTGCGGTCCTGCTCGGAGCGGATGTACCGGGTGGCCGCCAGGGCGACCAGACTGCCCGCGATGACCAGCAGCCCGGGCCCCGCGTTCCTGGGGTCCGTGAGCCGGGCCAGCAGCGGCTCGCCGGTCGCGCCTCCCGCAACCGGAGCCGACGAGCCGGGCGAGGTCGAACCGGCCGCGCCCCGCGCGCCCGAGGCGGTCGGCGCCGGACCGCCCGAGCCGTTCGCGCCGGCGGCCGGTGTCGCCACGAGCAACTTGACGTCGAGATCCGCCAGCGCCTTCGTCACCGGCTCGAAGAACGTCGTGCCGCCGCTCGTGCAGTCGCCGCTGCCGCCCGAGGTCAGCCCGAGCGCGACCCCCTCGGAGAACATCGGGCCGCCGCTGTCCCCGGGTTCGGCGCACACGTTCGTCTCGATCAGGCCGGTGACGGTGCCCTCGGGATAGTTCACCGTCGCGTTCAGCGCCGTCACCTCACCGTCCCGCAGCCCGCTCGTGCTGCCGCTGCGGAACACCCGCTGGCCGACCTCCGGATCGGCGGCGCCCGTGATCTGCACCCCCTTGCCGTCCCCTACGGCCACCACCGCGGCGCCGTCGCCCGCCTTCCCGTCGGCGTACTGCACCAAGGAGAAGTCGTTGCCGGGGAAGCTCTGCGTGACCGTCTTGCCCACCCGCTCGGTGGCCTTGGAGTCCTGGAACCAGATGGAGCCGGCGGGGCCGCAGTGCCCGGCGGTGAGGATGAAGTCGCTCTTCCCGTTGGTCACGTTGAAGCCCGCCGAACAGCGTCCGCCGGTCGACAGGATCGCCTGCGCGCCGTTGAGCCGGGGCGTGAAGGTGCCCTCGGTGCGCTCCATACGGACGAAGGTGCCGATGCCGCCCGCCATCCGTGTCATCCGCGACCAGTCGTCGGCCGACACCGTGCTGTCCCCCCGGACCACGATCTTGTTGGTCTTGTAGTCCATCGCCCAGGCCGTGCCCGCCACCCTTGGTGCCGAACGCAGCGTCGTGGTCGCGGACTTGAGCTCGTTCATGCTGCGCGACACGACCTTCGCCGTGGCGCCCGCCCGTCGGACCTCGGCCGCCGCGTCCTGGTCGGTGACCGCGACCACCGGCCGGCCGTCGTCGCCGATCCAGGTGCCCGCCGTACGGGACGGACCGAGCCGTGAGACGAGACCCGCGCCCATGGACCCGGCCGCCTCTTGCGCGTAGGTCCGCGGGACGGTGGTGGCGGGAGTCTCACTGGCCATGGCCCGCGTGACCATGGTCCCTCCCAGGAGGAGTCCGCCGACGGCCGCCAGCCGTGTCACTCGCCGGACGACCCGTCGTCGTGCGTGCCTCATGCATGGCTCCCGAACCCCGAACTCGCGGTCAACTCCACGGGGCGCTCCTGTCGTTGCGCACCCTCCTTCCATACGCAAGCGGGGCCGGGGGTGTTCACGGCACGGGTGATCTGTCCTCGTCCGCCGGGGCCAGAGTCACCCAACTGCGCTCGTCGCCCCACACGGACGTGGTACCGACGTAGGGCCGCAGCAGGGCGGTGAGCGGGGGATCGCCGCGCCCGTTCAGCTCGTCCGAGGCGATCTTGCGGGCGATGCCGGCGAGGAAGTCGGCGACCTGCACCCGCGGATCCCGGCGTGCCTCCACCAGCCGGAGCCCGGCGAGGTCCACCCCCGCCCGGCGGGTCATCGCCGCGATCCAGGCGATACGTTCCGGCGTCAGCATGTTCTGCCGGTCGTGGACCAGTTGGACGGGCCTCCCGTCCGCGCTCCAGTGGGCGGCCGTGGCGACGATGGCGGGCAGCAGGGGATTGAGGACCGGGACCAGGATGGGGCCGTCCCCCAGGCCCGCCCGGTAGGCGTCGGCGCGCGGCCGGGCCGCCGCGAGCCGGTCGAGGACGTCCGAGATGCCGGTACCGGCGTGCGCGCGCCGCAGGGCGTCCACCTCACGGAAGAAGACCTGGACGGGCGCCCGCGGCTCCCCGTCGTTCCTGACCCGCAGCAACTGGTTGGCCGCCGCGAGGAACTCCCGCCACCGCTCGTCGCCGAACACACCCCGGCCGACGCGGAACAGCGTGACGGCCTCGGCCTGTGCCGTTCCGGGGCCGAGCAGCAGGTCCACCGCACGGTCCACGACGAAGAACCTCTTCTCCGTGAGGTGCACATGCGCGTGCCCGTGGATCGGCCCGGCCGGCGCGAGCAGCCACTCCAGCACCGCCCGGTGCTTCTCCCGCAGCAGATGATTCGCCTTGTACTCCTCCGCCGGGGAGCGGATCCGGTTCCGGATCTCCTGCACGGCCGCCGCGGCCTGCTCCACGGTCAGCCGCACACTCGCGTGCGCGAACACGTCGGTGTTCCCGCCGGTGAGGTTCTCCCCGTCGGAGCCCGACTCGTCGCAGGCGACCTCCAGGAGATCACTCGCCGGCATCGACGCCGCTCCCCGTGCCCCGCTCTCATCACTCCAGGTCACACCGAAGCCCCCTATCTTGTGCCCATGACCAGGATCCCGCACGAGACGTCCGGTGAACCGAATCCGCTGCGCGTCCTCACCCTCGACCGACTCCGACGACGTACCAGCATGAAGTGGCGCACCTACTCCGAGGACGTTCTGCCGCTGTGGGTGGCCGAGATGGACGTACCGCTCGCCGAACCCGTGGTCCGCGCGGTCACCGACGCGCTCGCGCTCGGTGACACCGGCTACCCCGCCGGGACCGCGTACGCCGAGGCGCTCGCCGCGTTCGCCGACCGGCGGTGGGGCTGGGACGGGCTCGCGGTGGAGCGCACGGCGATCGTGCCCGACGTGATGCTCGGCGTCGTGGAGATGATCCGACTGGTCACCGGGCCCGGCGATCCGGTGGTCGTGAACCCGCCCGTGTATCCGCCGTTCTTCCAGTTCGTCGAGCACATGGACCGGCGGGTGACCGAGGCCCCACTGGGCGCGGACGGCCGCATCGACCTCGACACCCTGGAGGACACCTTCCAGTGGGCGGTGGCCGGCGGACGGTCGGCCGCCTACCTGCTGTGCAGCCCGCACAACCCGACGGGCACCGTGCACACCGCGGACGAGCTCACCGCCGTCGCCGCCCTGGCCGACCGGTACGGCGTACGGGTCGTCGCCGACGAGATCCACGCGCCGGTCCTCGCCGCCGACGTCGGCTTCGTGCCGTACCTCAGCGTGCCGGGCGGGGAGAACGGGCTGTCACTGATGTCGGCGTCCAAGGGGTGGAACCTCGCGGGACTGAAGGCCGCGCTCGCCGTCGCCGGACCCGCGGCCGCCGCCGACCTCGCCCGTATGCCCGAAGAGGTCGGGCACGGCCCGAGCCATGTCGGTGTCCTCGCCCACACCGCCGCCCTGAGCGACGGCACTCCCTGGCTGGACGCCCTGCTCGCCGGCCTCGACGACAACCGGCGCCTGCTCGCCGACCTGCTCACCGCCCGGCTCCCGGAGATCACCTGTCGTCCCGGTGAGGCCACGTTTCTCGCCTGGCTCGACTGCCGTGCCCTCGGTCTCGGCGACGATCCGGCGGAGACCTTCCTGCGCCGCGGTCGGGTGGCCCTCAGTTCCGGGCTTCCGTTCGGCACCGGCGGCGCGGGGCACGTACGTCTGAACCTGGCGACGTCGCCGGAGATCATCGAGGAGGCGGTACGCCGGATGGCGGCGGCGCTCGACCGAACGTGACCGGCGCCGCCGCGGTGTCCCCGCCCTCCCTCGACGGTCGGCGGCTGCCTACACTGCGGCCATGGACGACACGGCGCTCGAACGCCTGGGGGCGGGCAAGTACCTGCTGATCACCAGCTACCGGAGGAACGGCACCCCGGTCGCCACCCCGGTGTGGGTGGTGCGCGACGGCGACACACTCGGTGTGTGGACGGCGGCCGACTCCTGGAAGGTGAAGCGGATCCGAGCGCGGGGCGACGTTCTCGTCGGCCCCTGCGACGTGCGAGGGAAGCCGACCGGCGACCAGATGACGGCCACCGCCGAGATCGCCGACGCGGCGACCACCGTCCGCTACCGCAAGCTCCTCGCCCGCAAGTACGGGATCCTCGGCCGCCTCAGCCTGTTCGGCAGCAAGCTGCGCCGAGGCCTGGAGGGGACGGTCGGCATCCGGGTGACTCCGCGGTCGTGACACGTGGGGCGGGCCGTACGGCCCGCCCCACGCGGTCGTCGGACTACGGCGCGTCCAGCACCGTGCCGGTCAGCTCCGGCCCACCCGCCGGCGGCTGCCCCGCCTCGTCGCCGAGCGGGAAGCGCACGGACTCGGCCGGTTCGCCCACCGTGTCCTTCACGGTGGGCATGGTCACCTCGGTGCTGGTCTCACCGGCCGGCACGGCAGCCTGCAGATAGAGGCCGTCCGCCTGGGACAGCGGGCGTTCCGGGTCCGGGTCGATACCGAAGGTGTCCGCCAGCCACTGCGGGTCGACGTCCTTGGTGGACAGCTCCGAGCCCTCGGTGACCGGGGCCGCCACGAAGAAGGGCCATATCTCCACGTCCGCGGCCTCGGACAGTGACAGTCGCCACCTCAGCGGCTGCCCCTCGGTCACCCGGTCCGCGAGCGGCGTCACGCTCACCGTCGGCATCGGGTCGTCGTTCTGAACGGTGACCCCGCCGTGGGGTGAGCCGACGACCGTGTTGCGGACCGCCTTCACCGCGATGTCGTACTGCTGCTCGTACGCGTAGCGGGTGTTGCCCTCCACCCGCACCGGTACGTCGATGTCCCGGCCGCCGGGCCGCACGGTCACCAGCCGGCCCTCGGCCGCGCCGGTGTCCGCGTTGATGACGTACACGCGCACCTGACCGCTGCCCTGCCCGGCCACGCGCACCGGAACGCGGTAGGTACGAACGCCGGAGTCGCCCTCCCGCACCGTCGTGCGGCCGATGTCGACGCGCGGCAGCGCGGCCTCCCGGACCGCGGGCGTGCCCGGCCGCCAGCCCCACGCGTCCATCAGCCAGGCCCGCCCCGACCCTGAACGGGGCGTCAGGTCAAGGGACTTGACGTGCTTGAGGTCGAGACCGGCCCGGGTGGCGGCCGTGAGGGGGACGCGCACCTCGCGGGCCCAGTAGGAGGCCGTACGGTCGCTGCCCGGGAGCCCGTCGACCCGGACCCGCCCGAGGGCGGCCCGACGGCCGGAGGAGTCGGCGAGGGACACGTCGAGCTGTGTCCCGGTGGTGTTCGGCGGCACGATCACCCGCAACGCCAGGTCCTTGGCGCCGGTGAGCGACAGCGGCGCGGCGGGACGCACCCGCGTCACCGATCCCGGCGACGACCATTGAAGCGCCACTGCACGGCGTGCGGTCTCACGGTCCGGGTCCCACCTCGCGAAGTGCGGGGATACTGCGGCACTCTCGGGCCCCAGGCAGGCGACCGCCGGATCGGGGTCCACCGCCGAGCAGAGCCGGCCGCCGGTCACCGTGACCTGGCCGTCGGGCAGGAACCCTGCGCCGCGCCGGGCTCCGACGGCGTGGGTCAGGACGCGGGCGGGATCGGCCGAGGGGGCGCGGCGGCCCGAGCCGTCGAGCAGCGGGCGCACCTTGTCGTCGCCGGCGACGAACAGCCGGGCCGCGGCGGCGATGTAGGTGGCACCGGCCTTGTGCTGCTGGTCGGCGGTCAGCCGGGTTCGGGCGCCCGCCGAGCACACCGGGTCCCGGGGCTGGTCCTCGTCGTCCCAGAAGTCGTCCCAGGAGGGTGCCACGGACCGGCCAGGGGTCCACTCGCTGTTGAAGTAGTTGTGGTTGGCGCCGATCATGTACACGGCGCTGTGCAGGGCGTCGCCCCGGCTCACCCCGCGGGTTCCGTCGACGTACACCTCGCCCTGGAGGTCGGAGACGTCGCCGTCGCAGCCGGGCAGGATCGTCATCGACGGCACGTCCGCGACCGGGTTCTGGCCGAAGATCGTCGGCCCGATCAGCACGGTTCCGCGCACGTGCCAGCGCACCCGCCCGCGGTAGCCGTCCTGGTCGGCGGGCGGCGGGTAGAGGCTGTCCATGGCGGCCCGGTTCACGCCCTCGCCACCGCGCGAGTGCCCGACGAGCAGTACGCGGGACAGGTCGGCCTTCGGCGCGGCGCGTACTACGGCCGGTGCCGTGGCCGGGTGGGCGGTCCAGTCGGCCCAGCGGCCCAAGTGCTGCCGCACCAGCGAGGAGCGGGCCTGGGCGCCGGCGTCCTCGAGGTTCCCGTCCTGGCCGTTGATGCCGTTGGCCGAGATCGACACGGTGACGTAGCCCTGGGAGGCCAGCAGCTTCTGGTCGCGCAGATAGCCCTTGTGGCTGGGGATCTCCTTCGTACCGGCCGAGCAGGGCCAGTCGATGTTCACGTCGTCCTCGGTGCCCCCCGGCTTGTAGCAGGTGGGGTGGCGGCCGTGCAGGAAGAGCGCGAGCGGGCGGCTGCCGGTGGCCCCCTTGGGAGTGACCACCTCGGCGCGCATCTCGACCGGTGCGGGAAGGCCGGGCAGCCGCACGGCGTCGAGCTTGTACTCCCCGCTGACCGTGCGGTACGAGCCCGGCTTCCCGGGGTCGACGGCGCCCGCCGGGAGCGGAGCCGGCGGCTGTGCGGCGGCCTCGGAGTCCCGCTCGCGGAGCTTGCCCTTCGGGTCTTCGGACGCGTCCAACCGGCGTCCGCCGGACAGGACGTGAAGGTCTGCCAGTTCGGACGGCCCGGCCTCGTCGAGAGTCAGGCGGAAGGTCCGCCCGTCCTTCCCCGCCGTCGGCAGCCCGAGCAGCCGGTCACCGGCACGGAACTCGACGCGCGCGTCTCCCATGGGCACGGGCCTCGACGCACGCCAGACCAGCTCACGCGCGGTGCCCTCCCCGCTGATCCGCCAACCAGGCGGCAGCCCGCTGTCCATGGTCGCGGCACTCGACAACCCTGCTCCGGGCGGCTGCTGAGCCTGTGCCAGTCCGGGTGACCCCGCCAGGGCCGCCAGTACCGCCACGGCGGTCACACATATTCGCCGGGCACGGATCAATGTCCCCTCCTCACAACTCACCACTCGCAACACGAAAACTCGCGCCTCGCAATGCGCCTCGAAACGCACAACTCACAGTCGTGGGCGCTTCGTTCGCCACGGAGGCCCCTCGTGTCACAGAGGACGGCAAGGGGTGGCTGTGGGTTGTCTGTGGAGCCGAAGTTGTTGGTGGCCGACGACGCGACCGACTCACCCCGGGCGTCGAGGACTACTCGGACGCACCCCGGGGGAAGCGCTTTCCATGAGCCGAAGCACTCCTCACCGCGCCGCCGTCGTCGGCACCGGCCACCGCGCCCAGATGTTCACCCGGGCCCTCGCCGAACGCCCCGGCCACAGCGTCGCCGCCCTGTGCGATCCCAGTCCCACCCGGATGGCCTTCCACAACGGGCTGTTGGCCGCGGCGGGCGAACCCGCCGCCACGCCGTGGGAGCCCGACCGCTTCAGCGACATGCTGGCCGCCGAGGACATCGACGAGGTCGTCGTCACCACCGTCGATGCCGAGCACGACCGCTTCATCGTCCCGGCCCTGAACGCCGGCTGCCGGGTGGTCACCGAGAAACCGATGACCGTCGACGCCGCCCGCTGTGCCCGCATCCTCGACACGGTCCGGGACACCGAAAACTCCCTGACCGTCGCCTTCAACTACCGCTTCAACCCCGTCCACGAGAAGGTCCGCGCGCTGCTCGCCGAGGGCGCGATCGGCGAGGTCCTGTCCGTGCACTTCGAGTGGCTCCTCGACGTACGGCACGGAGCCGACTACTTCCGCCGCTGGCACCGGGACAAGGACCGCAGCGGCGGCCTCATGGTGCACAAGTCGGGCCACCACTTCGACCTGGTCAACTGGTGGCTCGCCGACGAGCCGCAGGAGGTCTTCGGCTACGGGCGACTCGGCTTCTACGGCCCCGAGGCGGGCCGACGGCACGGACTGCGCCGTGACTACGACCGCGCCCATGGCGCCGCGCCGGCCGCCGACGACCCCTTCGCGCTGGACCTCACGGCGGACGACACCCTGCGCGCCCTCTACCTCGACGCCGAACCCGACGACGGATACGTCCGTGACCGCAACGTCTTCGACGGCCCCGTGACCATCGAGGACGACATGGCAGTCCTCGTCCGCTACGCCCGGGGCGCGACGATGACGTACCACCTCACCGCCTACTCCCCGTGGGAGGGCTACCGGGTGATGTTCAACGGCAGTGCGGGTCGGCTGGAGCTGGAGGTGGAGGAGAGCCGCTGGCAGCCGCCCCTGAGCCGGATCACCTCGGGCAGCGGTGCCGTGCACGGCGACACGGCCGCCGAAAACGCGGGCGGGGCCCGTCTCACCCTTCGTCCGCTGTGGCGGCCACCGGTCGACGTCCCGCTCGTCACCGCGCACGAGGCCCATGGGGGCGGCGACCCCCGCATGCTGGACGCCCTCTTCGGGCCGGTGGGCCCGGGGCAGCCGGCGGACGCCGGGGCCAGGACCCACCCGACGGCCACCGAACGGGACGGTGCGCTGGCGCTGGCCGTCGGGCTCGCGGCCAACCAGTGCTTCGAGTCGGGGCTGCCGGTGCGGGTGCGTGACCTGGTGCCGGGGGTGTGGCGGGAGTGAGGCGAGTGCTCCGTGCGGGGTCTGCGCGAGGGACGTTCCCGGGCCGGGAAGGCGGCTGAGCGGCCCGTCAGATCCAGGCGCGGTAGGGCTCGTCGAGCATCTGGAAGACCGGCTCGCCCCGCACCGGGTCCTTCGCGGTGGACAGTCGCACCCGGTCACCGCTGTGGATGCCGATGAGCGGGCCCATGACCCGGCCGCGGACGACGAAGCCCTCGGCCATCTCGATCAGCGACACGTTGCGTGCGGCGGGGGTGTTGCGGTGCACCACCGTGGCGTGGCGGACCGTCCCCGTGCCCTCGCTGCGTTCCGTCCGCAGATCGCTGCCCTGGCAGACCGGACACAGCAGCCGGTGGTACATGGCGGTGGCGCACCAGGTGCAGCGTTGGAAGAGGATGGCCTCACTGTCGGAGCTCCGGGGGGCGGTCCTGGGATCCAGGAGGCCCGCCGAGGAACCGGCTGTCTGACGAGCAACGCTTCCTGAAGGGTGGTACACGCTGGTCAACTCCCTGCGCTCGGCCGGAATCCCGCGTGCGCGGATCACCGTGCACGCACGTGCCCGGCTCCTCGTGCCACCGTGCACGAGCTCAGCGTATGGCACTGAGTGTCACTCGTAAAGGCACTCCGTACCCTGAGATTGGTCAGTCGTGCCCCAGCACGGTCTCGATCTCCTGGACCACCCGCCACAGCGGAGCCCCCCGCCGGGAGACGACGACCACCACGTCCTCGGGCTGCTCGGCGACGAGCGGCGTCTCAGTCGCGCCGAAAGCCGACCGCACGTACCCGAGGGCGTGGTCCACCGTGGCGCTCGCGTCGCTCTGCCCGTCCGCACGCAGCCAGGACCGCAGCGCGTTGTTGTGGGCCGCGACCACGGCGGCGGCGATCACGTCGGCCCGCAGGGTTCCGTCAGGCCGGCCCGCGAACCGCGCCCGCAGGTACTCGGCCAGGGCCCGCTCGTAGCGCCACACCACGGACAGCTCGTACGCGCGCAGGCCCGGCACCTTCTTGGTGAGGCGGTAGCGCTGGACGGAGAAGGTCGGGTTCTCGGCGTACATCCGCAGCACCAGCCGGGCCGCGTCGCAGACCCGCCCCACGGGCTCCTCCGTGTCGTCGCCGGAGCCCAGGAAGGCCGTCATGTCGGCCAGGCAGCGCTCGTGGTCGGGGAAGACCACGTCCTCTTTGGACGGGAAGTAGCGGAAGAAGGACCGGCGGCCGACCCCGGCGAGCGCCACGATGTCGTCGACGGTGGTCTGCTCGTACCCCCGCTCCAGGAACAGTCGGAAGGCCGCCCCGACGAGTGCGTCCCGCATGGGCGGCTTCGCGGCCGCCGCCTCCGCCTTGTCGCCGCGTCGGGGCGCCGCGCTGCTGGAGCTCATGGACGGGAACGTAGCACCTGGTCGACCCATGTGGCACTCAGTGCAGCGACTTGAGGGAACTGAGTGCTCTGTGCCAGGCCGGGGCGACGGAGGCTGAACTCCTCGCCCGACGGCCACGTATCCCTTGCCGGGGGATGCCGCAGGTCCCTGCGCAGGGGACGGAAGGAGAGCAGCGTGCCGACACCGCCCGACCAGGGTTCGCCTCAGAACAGGCAGCCCCTGGAACCGATCCGTGTGCTGCGCCCACGCCGCACGGACGCCCTCGCCGAGCTGATCAGGGAGTACCGGGAGCAGAACGGCATCTACGATCGTGAGCCGAACGGGGCCCACCAGCGGGAGCCGAACGGCATCACCCACGAGCGTGAGCCGAGCGGCGCCTACGAACCGGAGCAGAATCGCGCGTACGAGGCGGTGGCCCTGTTCGAGGCGTCGCCGCACGCAGAGGAGGCGACACAGGAACTCCCACCCGTCGCCCCCGTCCGACGCCGGGCGGCCCCGCGCGAGGCTCCCCGCGACCGGCCTCGGCACCTGCGCCGCACGGCCGTCGTCGGTGCCGTCGCCGCCGCCGCGGTGGTCGGATTCGGCTGCGCGTTCCTGCTGCCCGGTCGCGGCGACGCGACCGCCGCTCCGCCCCCCTCGCCACCCGCCTCCACGTCCGCCGCCCCCACAGTCGCCGCGCCCGCGCCGCCCGCCTCGGCCGGCGTGACCGACCCCGACGGCGCCGGAACCCTCCGCGAAGGAGCCGACGGCCCCGAGGTCACCGACCTCCAGCAGCGCCTGCTGCGCATCCCCGACGTCTACGCCGACGGCTCCACCAGCGGCCGCTACGACGCCACCCTGACCGAGGCGGTGGCCCGCTTCCAGCTCTGGTACGGCATCCGCGGCGACGAGACCGGCGTCTACGGCGACGACACCCGACGCGACCTGGAGTCCCGTACGAACGGCGGATGAGACGACGGAGGAGAGGCCGAAGGCGGGGGAGAGCGGGGGAGAGCGGGGGATGAGAGGGCGGATGACAGGAGGACCGCTGCTGCCCTGCATGTCGTCCCGGATGGTGGGGGTACCCGTGCCGTGATGGGCTGAGGCCGGGACACCGGCCGCGCGTGACGGGACAAACGGACGTGGAGCGGGTATGGCGGGCATGGACGCGTTCATCGACCGGCTGAACCCGGGCATGTGTGTGGTGACCGCGACGGCGGACTCAGAGCGGGCCGGCTGCCTGGTCGGCTTCTCCTCCCAGTGCTCCATCCACCCGGCGCGCTTCGTGGTGTGGCTGTCCCGGATGAATCACACCTACCGGGTGGCGCGCTCGGCCCGTCACCTCTGCGTGCACCTGCTGACCCGTGAACAACGGGAACTGGCCGAGCTGTTCGGCTCCCGCACCGGCGACCGTACGGACAAGTTCGAGCACGTCCGCTGGCAGGAGGGGCCGGAAGGAACGACCGTGCTTCAGGACGCGGCGGCCTGGTACGTCGGCGCGGTCCTGCTGCGCGCCGACGCGGGCGATCACGTCGGCTTCGTCCTCGACCCGGTGACGGCCGGCGAGCGGGAGGGCACGGACGACGGCCCGCTGCTGCGGCTCGACGAGGCGTACGGGATCCCGCCCGGTCACCCGGCCGACTGATTCCGCCGCGTACTCGAACACCGGGCAACGCCTGGGGAAAGTGACCGCGACGACGGATCGGCGGACGTCAGCATGGGCACACCCCTCCCCGGGGTCCCGTACGTCCTGAACGAAGGCCACGCCGATGAGCGGCTCCCGTATCCCGGGCCTGGTGCTGCCCGCCGTATTCCTGCTGGCCCTCGTCGTGGGGGTGTTCTGGTACTGGCGGCACCGCGGAGACGACTGACGGGCCGCGAAGGCGATTTGACGGCCGCGAAGATGACGAACGGCGGCGGGCGCGGCCGGAGCGGTGCCCCCCGTCACTCCGGCTCGGTCGGCACCCGGATGTCGACGACACAGACGTCGTCCCGCGGGTCGTCCCGGAGCAGGGCGGCGAGCAGGGGGCCCAGGGAGCCCGGCTCGTCGGTGTGGTGGGTGACGGCAGCCTCCGCGAGCCGCGCCAGGCCGAGGTCGATGCTCTCCCCGGGCCGCTCCACCAGACCGTCCGTGTACAGGATGAGCCGGTCGCCCGGTTCCAGAAGGCACTCCGTCTCCGCGTAGACCGGCGAGGAGCTCGCGCCGAGCAGCATGCCGCGCGGGCGCCCCAGGTAGCGCACGTCCCCGTCGCGCAGCAGCAGCGGCGGCGGATGGCCCGCCTGTGCCCACACCAGACGGCGCTCACCAGGGTTGTAGCGGGCCAGGATCATGGTCGCGGTGCCGTGGGAGTCCCGGGAGTGCAGCAGCAGGGTGTTGAGCCGGGCCAATGCGCCGGTCAGTGACGAACCGGTGATGACCATGCCCTTGGCGGTGAAGCGGAGCTGGGCCATCGTGGCGACGGCGTCGATGCCGTGGCCGGCGACATCACCGACCACGAACAGGGCGTCGCCGTCAGGCAGTTCGATGGCGCTGAACCAGTCGCCGCCGACGTGCAGCCCCGTCTGGGCGGGCATATAGGCGACCTCGACCCGCAGCCCGGCCGGCCGCACGGGGCTGGTGGGCAGCGGCAGCAGCGCGTGCTGGAGCCGGGCGGCCAGTGTGCGCTCGGCGCGCAGCACGCCGTGCTGGGTGAGGTTCTGCTGCTCGCTCTCCACGAGGGCGAGCTCCACGCTGCGCTGCGCGGTGAGGTCCTGGACGAAGCCGTGCACTTCGACGGGCGTGCCGTCGACGTCCGTCAGCGCCTCGGCGACGGCCCGCAGATGGCGGATCCCGTCGCCCGTCCGGATCCGGAACGGCACGTCGAACGCCCGTCCCGCGTCTACGAGTTCGCGGATGGCGCGGGCCAGCAGCGGCGCGTCCTGGGGCAGTGTGTGGGCCGGCAGCTCGGCGAGAGGGATCGGCCCCTGATCGGGGGCCCGGTCGAAGATCGCGAGGACCTGGGACGACCAGCCGGCCTCGTGCGTGACCAGGTTCCAGTTCGCCCAGCCCAGATTGCCCAGCCGCTGCACGTCCGCCAGCCGCTGCTCCTGCCGGTGCGAGGACTCGCGCCGGATCCAGGTGACCACCAGTCCGTCGCCCAGCCGGGCCGCCCGTACCGCGTACACGGAGAGTTCCGGGACCCCGGACACGCTCTCCTGGTGGGCGAACGGTTTGCTCTCGAACGGCTCCCCGGCGGCGAGGGTGCGCAGACAGCCCCGCCACAGCTCCTCGCCCGCCATGCTCGGGAAGCACTCCAGGATCCTGCGGCCGACCAGATCGTCCCCGGTGCGACCGACTATGTCGACCGCCTCCGCCGTCGCCGCGTCGATGCGGTAGTCCTCGACCTCCGAGGACACTGCCCGCAGCGGGGTCATCAGGACCGCGGCGCCCGGCAACGAACCGAACACCGCCTGTGCGGATCCGGTCACGTCGGCGGCCGGAACGTGCCGGGAACCGAACGCGCGCAGTCGTCCGGCGCACAGCCGTGGCACCGCCCGCAGGAGCCTTCGGACCGACGGTGTGAACGAGCCCTCGCGTGTGCGCAGCACGCCGATGCAGACGTCGGCCACGTCCCCGGTCGGCAGCGGCAGCCAGGCCCGGGAGCGCCAGCGCTCGGGTGGATCCCCGATGAGCAGATACCGTTCCCGGTCCGCCTCGAAGTCCTCCAGCCACTGCGGCTCCCGTGCCCGCAGCGCGTCGAGCGCGGCCACCCCGGTCAGTGGCGGCACGTGGCACCACTGGGCGGCGAGGGTGTCGTCGATGCCGGCGTGCCCGATGAGTTCGAGGCCTCCGGTGGCCAGTCGCTGGTAGAGCATGATCCCGTCGGCGTCGGCCTCCGGCGCGAGGTGTTCCAGCAGGCACCGGGCGAGTTCCTGCGGGGTGCTCACGCGGACCAGCGCCTCACCGAGACGACCGAGGGCGGCGAAGTCGTCGTTCGCGCCATCGTCGTCGTTCCTGCCGTCGGCCCAGGTGTCGGCATCGGTCGTGCGCTGGGCTGCCGGTACGCCGGTCCCGTGCGCCGAGTCGTCGGTCACGGAGAGGGCGGGACGGGGCTCGTGCACAGCGCCACGCGACGAAGGCACCAGGCCGCCCAGGGTTGTCCAGCACTCCTCGGCCAGCGTGCGGTCGGCGGCCTTGGCCCGCCGCCTCAGTTCCTCGACGGCCTCGTCCGGGTTGTACCTGTTCAGCGCCATCAACGCGCCCTTGGCCCGCTCCAGGACGGCGGACGTGACGGCCTGGTCCCGCAGCCGGTCCATCTCGGCACGCTGCCGGGCAACCACCTGGGCCAGCGCAACCATTTCGGGCTCGGTGCCGGGTTCGGCGGGGCTGGCGGGCTCGCTCGTCACACGACGAGCATTGCACATCAGTCTTGCTTCGATTGCCGGCTTGCACCGGGGGATCGCACGTACCGGTGAGACCCTCGCCGCCGGGCCGGCCGGGGCCTCCGCCCCAGGAGACGGGGCCCCGCCGACCTTGTCCTTTCCGGGCGTCGGCGAGGGCCCCGACCTGTCCGCCCACGGCGTCAACGGTCAGGCGGCGGGAACAGCCACAGCCGCAGCAGACGGCTGAGCGACGGCATCACCAGGTAGGTCAGCACGGGCAGCAGCACCAGGGGGAACACGGCGGCGCGCAGCGGCAGCGGCCAGTTGGTGGTGGCGGGAGTCACCAGCCACTGGATCAGCAGGGTGAACGGATAGGCGCCGAGGAAGGTGGTGAGCACCATCTTCCACCGGGGCGGGGCCTGCACGGTCGTGCCGGGCAGACTGAACCAGGCCTCCATTCCGGTCGTCGACTGGCGCTCGCTGCCGATCTCCTGGGCGATGCCCTCGATCCGCTCGTGCCACGTGGTGCGCTCCTCCGACTCCAGCCAGGCGGCGAGCCGACGCGGGTCGGACCAGCGCAGCACCGCGTGATAGCGGTGCCCGTCCTCGGGACGCAGCCACGAGACGCCCTCGTTGCCCGGGAACCGTCTGGCGCAGTCGGCGATCCCGTGCGTCCACTCCTCGAACTCGTGCTGGTGGCCCGGGCGCACCTGCCAGGTGAGGACCGTGGTGATCGGCTCGCTGCGCCGTACTTCGGTGGTGCTCATGTTCACCACGGGTGCCACCTGAGCGGCTCGTCATGCCGTCACGGGCGGAAGCGGGGCGTCCTGGACCCTCGGCCGTCAGCGGCCGTGCGTGTGGTCGACCAGTGCCCGGGTGACCGCGCGGACGCTGCGGGCGATGTGCTGAAGTTGCAGGACCTCCGCCGCGTACAGCTTGATCGTGTGCTCGATGACCGACTCCGGCAGACCCAGCGCGGGCAGGTCGGCCCGGGCCGTCTGCAGGGCGGTGCGGGCGACGCGGATCTCGTGCTGGACCTGGATCTGTGCGTGCCGGGCGAGCAGCACCGGGTGCCGGATCAGCGCCGGGTAGCTGGCGTAGCGCGCCGGCACCAGCTCGCGCAGCCACTTGGCCGCCGAGCGCTCCCAGTCGTAACTGCCGGGGGCCTTGACCTGGCACGGCCAGTCCGGGCCGATGCGGGCGGTCGTCCGCGTGCTCGTCAGGGGCATGGTCATCGCTTCCCGGTGTGCGGCGTCGTGCGGGTGGTCCGACGGGGGTGGGCGGCCCCGGCCCAGGGGATGGCCGGGGCCGCGAACGGGCGTTCGCTCAGGCGACGCCCGGCCCGGACACCCTGGGCGCCGACGCGGGTAGGAGACGGCGGCTTCGGGTGTCCGTCGGTGTGGAACGTCTCCCGGTGCGGCCCGGGGGTGCGATCCGATGAGCAGTATTTATATATGCCGTCTGCTTTGCAAGGCGCATGAAAACATTCATGCGCGATATGTGGCGAAGATTCCTCGATGCTCCGAGTTGTGCCGATGTGGGCGGAGGTGCGGTCAGTCCCGCAGGAAGAACTGGTGCTGGTCGGAGATCTGCTCGTACTCCTCCAGCCGGGCCTGCGTGCGCTCCGGGTCGGCGTCCGTCATCGCCTGGAGCAGTGCCGCGGCCATCACACCCGGGGCGGCATAGGAGTCGAAGACCAGACGGGAGCCGGTACCGAGGGCGAACACGGCGTCCGCCTCGTCGGCGACCGGCCCGAGAGCCAGGTCGGTGATCAGCGCGATCTTCAACCCGGCGCTGCGCGCGACGCGTACGGCGGTCAGGGTCTCCTGGGCGTGCCGGGGCATGGAGAACGCCAGGACCCAGGTGCCGCCGGCCTCCCGCGACTGGAGCAGGGAGTCGTAGGCGACGCTGCCACCCCGCGTCACCAGCCGCACGTCGGGGTGGACGCGGCGCGCCGCGTACGCGAAGTACTCGGCCAGGGACGCCGAGATGCGCAGGCCCAGCACGGTCAGCGGGGTCGAGCGGGACAACTCGCGGCCCACACCGATCACCTGGTCGGGGTCGACGAAGTCCCGTCGCAGGTTCTCCAGGTTCTCGATCTCGGCGTCGACGGCCGCCTGGAGTTCGTTGCTCCCGTTGTCCTCCGCCGTCGCGGGGCCGCCGGCGAGGGCGCGGAGCGCGATCGCCTGCAGTTTCTCCCGCAGGGCGGGATATCCGCTGAAGCCGACCGCGGCGGCGAACCGCGTCACCGAGGGCTGGCTGACGCCGACGCGCTCCGCGAGATCGGTGATCGACAGGAAGGCCGCCTCGGTGATGTGCTCGATCAGGTACTGCGCGATGCGTCGCTGTCCCGGGGACAGCCGGGGCCGGTCGAAGAGCGTCCTGAGCTGGGACGTGGGGGAGGCCTCCGCCTCCGGTGCGGTCTTGCCCGAGGTGATCGAGGATGACTGTGCGCGTGCCTGCTGCGGCGATGGCACCGGTGCGCCTCCTTTGTCTCCCACGGACGTTCAACATAGCCCACCCACCCCGGTGACCAGGGCTTGTGCGGCGTCATCCGGCCGCCGACGAAAAGGACGGATACGCGCGCGCGGGCCGGGCACCCGCCTGGCGGCACCGGTCGACAGCGAGGTGCGGCACCGTCGACGTCAAGGAGGAGCGAATGAGCGCGATCAGCGCGCTGGAACAGGCCCTGGAAAGCCGGTGGGAGGCGCTGTGGGCGAGGGTCGCCGACAAGGACCCCGTCGAACTCCTCGACGCGTTGCGGGCCGAGTGCGACCGCAACGTGGTCGTCTGCAGCGAGTCCCGGGTGGTGGTCCCCAACGCCTACGACGTCGAACTCGCCGACGGCGTGCACGACGAACTCACCCGCCGGGGCAGCAGCGTCGGCCAGGAGCTCACCGACGCCCTGATGCGGCACGCGGAGGGCAAGGGCTACGAATGGGCCGGCCCGCTCACCGTGCACATCACGAGGTCCTCGGCCGTGCCCAACGGCCGCTACCACGTGGCCAGCAGGGTGATGACCCATGTGAGCGCCGAGGGATTCCAGTACGTGACGCACTAGAGGCGGATCACCGCCGGTAGATCGTGATCGAGTGACCGACCTCGTCGATCCGGCGACTGCTGTCGATCAGCTCGGCCAGCCTTCCGGTCGCCTTGGCGACCGCGGAGTCGGAGACGACCAGCAGTCCGCGCACCGCCCGCACGGGCCCCTCACGTGGATCGGCCGCGTCGATGCCGTAGTACGACGGCACACCACTGCCCTTGTACACGAGCCAGATCCGCTCGCCCCGGTAGCGTTCGCGCAGCCGGTCGGCGAGCCGGCCGAGGTCCTGACCCCAGTCGACGTTGGAGTCGTGCAGGTGCAGCCGGGTCTTCGCCGGGCCACCGAACGCCTCGTTGGAGTACGGCAGATAGTAGGGGTACGTCCGCAGCGAGCTCACCGCGACGAACAGCACCAGCGCCCCCGTCACGGCCGGGCCCCACCGCCACCGCACGGCGACGACACAGCTCGCGGCCACCGCCAGGAACATCGGCAGGAAGACGGCGTAGCGGGTGCCGAGGTCGCGGGCCCCCTCCATGGCCGCGGCCAGCAGCACGGCGGAGGGCGCGAGCAGGTACGGCGCCGTGGGCCGCAGCCGGGGGACCACGCACACCACGACCGCGCCGGCGGCCCACAGGGCCAGCATGCCGAGCGGGGTCTTCACCAGCAGTGCGGCCGGCAGGTAATACCAGAGGGACCCGGTGTACACCTTGCCGAAGAGGAAGCCCTCCCACGGGTGGTTCTCCAGACCGAACTGGATGCGCATCCCGTCCCGGTACGCCTCCGGGAACGGCATCAGCTCGACCAGCAGCCCGCGCCGCCCGTGCACCACGGGCACGTACTGCACGGGCGACCAGCGCAGCCGCGGATCGACGGCCAGGTACGCGGCCCAGACCACGGCGACCGCCACCAGGGCCACCACGGCGGCCCCCACGGCCGCCCGGAGCAGCGCCCGGCGCCGGCCCGACAGCCGGGCGGCCGGATAGGACCAGACCGACACCCCGGCCAGGACCAGCAGCACCGGGATCGCCACCAGCGTGCTCATCTTCGTGGCCAGGGCCGCGCCGAGCGCCACCCCGGCGAGCGGCAGGAACAGCCCAGGACGCCGACGCGCCCGCCACAGCAGCCACACCGAGGTCAGCAGGAAGCCGGCCGCCGGCACGTCCAGCGTGGCCAGCGAGCCGTGCGCGACGACGTCGGGGGAGAAGGTGTAAAGGGCGAGCGCGACCAACCCGGCCACCGGGCCCGCGAGTTCGCGGGCGAAGGCGAGGACGACGAGACCGAAAAGCAGGGTCAGCGCGATGACCGGGAGGCGGGCCCACAGCATCAGCCGCCACGGGTCGTTGCCGGACTCGTACAACAGGCGCTGTCCGAGGAGGCTCTGGCCCTCGGTGACGGACGGTTCGACGTGCGGGTCCGCGAGCGCCACGCCGGTGGCGATGACCAGTTTGCCGAGCGGCGGATGCTCCGGGTTGTGGCGCACGCGGTGTTCGTGCAGGTACTCGGCGGCCGTGCCGACGTACACCGGTTCGTCGATGGTCGGGGTCTGCCGCACGGCCGTCGTCACCATCGAGGCGGCCATCTGGCCCAGGAGCAGCACCACCAGTAACGGCACCAGCCACCGCCTGCCGGGCCGTTCCGGCGTCCGTCCGCCGGACGCGTCGACAGCTGTCTTCGGGTCCAGGACCGTGTGCGTCACGCGCGCCATCATCCGCCCCGCGGTGACACCGGGCGGGCGGTGGCGGGAGCGACCGAGCGGCGTCTCATGCGCCTACTCTGCACCAGCTCCCGCCACCCGGGGCGTTACCGCTTCAGGAGTCGTACCGACAGACCTTCCGCCGTGTAGACGGGTACGGCCCGCAGACGGTCGGAGTTCAGCTCGACGCGGTCGAACTGGCCGCGCAGCACCGGGGCGCCGAGCACGCGGACCGTGCGGCCGGCGGCCGGCGGCCGGTCGGCGTCCAGCCGCAGGGACAGCGTGCTGCCCCGGCCCAGCACCGCCCGGCGCGTCACCTCCAGGACCGGCTCCTGGCCCGAGCGCAGCGTCACCCGCAGCGTGCCGGAGTCCTGCGTGTAGGTGCCGTGGACCTGGAGCGACGTGCCGAGCTCGAGCGTGCCGCCCTGGACCCGCACATCACCGTGGCCCAGCGCGTGCGCCGACCCGGCGACGAGGACACCGTCGGCCAGCACGGTGCCGCCCGTGTACCGGTTGTGCCCCGTCAGGGTCAGCGTGCCGGTGCCGCGCTTGGTCAGGCCGCCCGGCCCGTCGATGTCGTTGCGCCAGCTGTCCGCGGCCTGGAAGCCGCCGGCCGCCGCGTCGAGCGTGACGCTCACGTCGGAGTCGAAGGCGCCGTAACCGTCGGCCGCGGCGAACAGGTTCAGCCGGCCCCACTGCTCGAAGCCGTCCAGCAGGACGTACCCGGAGGGCACCGCGGTGGTGCGCAGGACGTCACGCCGCTGAGCCGCGCTCAGGTACGGCAGTCGCGTCTCCAGCAGCACCTCCGCGCCCTTCGGCACGGTCAGCGGCTCGTCGTGGCCGCGTCGGGTGAGCACGTACGTCAACCGGGGCTTGACGGCACGGGCGTTGTCGTCCCGGTCGGCGTACGGGTCGGAGCTGTCCGAGTGGGCGTACGCGTACAGCGTGTCCGCCGTCGTGCCGGTCTCCTTCTGGAAGTACGCCAGGGCCTGGGCGCGTGCCGCGGCCTTGATCTCCGCGTTCGCTGGATCGGCCAGAGTGGCGGCGGCCAGGGCGGTGGCCATGATCCGGCCGCCGAGGACGTCGACCGTCGAGTGCATGCCCGACATGATCCGGGTGTGGCTC
The DNA here is from genome assembly GCF_045041235.1 of Streptomyces sp. NBC_00076. Classification (NCBI taxonomy): domain Bacteria; kingdom Bacillati; phylum Actinomycetota; class Actinomycetes; order Kitasatosporales; family Streptomycetaceae; genus Streptomyces; species Streptomyces sp. NBC_00076. The sequence continues at coordinate 1,118,467 of NZ_CP108242.1, read as the reverse complement.
AGCTCGAAGGCGCGCGTCACCAGTTCCTGGAAGCGCTCCGGCACCGCGTACGCGTAGGCCAGTGCCGCGAGGTGGAAGGCGTTGGTGTGGCCGCTGGGGTAGCCGCCGTCGTCCACCGGCGAGGTGCTGCGCTGCCGCAGCAGTTGCGTGGCCACGAGCACCTTGGAGTCGTAGACGGGGTAGCCGAGCGCGTCGGTCCTCCCGGTGTCGACGACCTGGCTGTCCTCGTTCATGCGCCACGGGCGCGGGTACTGGAAGGCGTACTTGCCGGGGTTGCCGGAGGCGAACGGGCCGCGCACCGTGTCGACCAGTTCGGCCACCTTGCCGAGCGCCGAGTCGTGCGAGCCCGCGCCGAGAGCGGAGCCGGCCGGGGCGTCGGCCGGTATCGCGTCGTCGATCTTGGTGGGCGGTGTGCCGTCGGGCGCGCCGGTGATCGACGTGACGGCCTGGGCACCCGTCCGGTACAGGTCGGCCAGCGGACCCAGGCCGGCGATCATCGCGTAACTCTGGTGCTGACGGTCGTAGAGGAAGGCCTCCTTCGCCTGCGCCTCGGTGCGCGTCGAGGTGAGGTGGGCGCAGTAGCGCATGTTGGCGCGCAGCACTTCGGGCATCAGCGGGGTGCCGGTGTTCCAGGCGCCGCCGGTCTTCCACACGGCGGCCATGCCGCCGAGGACGCGGACCACGGCATTGGTCTCGGGCGTCAGGTTCGCCATGACGTTGGTCCTGTAGTCGTCCACGAACGCGGCGGCGCCGGCGGCGGCCTTCGCGTCCGCGGCAGCCAGCCATGTCACGAGGGTGGGCGCGGCCAGCACACCGGCCGAGGCACCAAGGGAGGTCTTGAGGAACCCCCTCCGGTTCACGGCGCGTTCACGGACCGGCGAGGGGGAGCGGTGCCCGGCTGATGACGGCATACGTCTGCCTCTCTCGAGTTCTTCGGCCGTACGGCCGCGGGAAGGAGGTGGAGCGATAGATCGTGACTCATGGTGCGGCACGTGACGTTGGCGTCGAACGCGCTTTCCCGAGTCCCACGAGCGAAGATCTACGGGCGAGTTGTGTCGGATCAGGGCGGATCCGGCGTCCGCCGCATGTCAGAGGAGTGAACGGGCCATCGCCACCGCTCCCTCGACCGGCGCTGCGTCCAGAGGCCTCGGGCGGGCCCCGGGCACGCTCGTGGCCAGGGACGTCACGAAGGCCTCGTACAGGGCGGGTTGGGCGAGCACGGTGCTGCCGGCGACCACGACGTCCTCGACCGGCACTCCGCGGTCGGCGAGCCGTCGGACGAGCGCGGCCAGGGAGCGGCCGCCCTCGGTGATCACCGTACGGGCGAGGAGGGATCCCGCCTCGGCGGCGGTGAACACCACGGGGGCGAGCCGGCCCCACTCGGCGGAGACGTCGGTGGCCCGCTCCAGGGCCGCGCCGAGGGCCGGTACCTCGTCGACACCGAACGCGGCGACCAGGCCCTTGGCGAGTTCGTCGGCGCTCTCGCCGCGGTCGTGGGCCGCCCAGACGGACCGTACGGCCTCGCGGACGAGGCCCGCCGAGCCGCCCTCGTCCCCGAGCACCGCGCCCCAGCCGCCGACCTGGACGAGGCTGTTGTCGGCGAGGCGGCCGACCGCGACGGAACCGGTGCCGGCGACCAGGCCGACACCCCGCACGAGGCCGGCGGCCGGTACGAGGAGTTCGGCGTCGCCCATGACGAGTGCGGGCGCGTCGAAGTGCAGATGCAGCGCGGTGCGTATCTGGTGGCACTGCCGGGGTGTCTCACAGGCGTGGCCGCCCACGGCGACGGCCGACGGGCGCGCGCCCGCCGGCAGTGCCCCGGCGACCAGTGCCGCGACCCAGGCGGCCGCGGCCACGGGGTCGTGCGGCCGCCAGCCGCTGCTCGGGCGGACATGGTCGGCGACCAGGTCGTCCCCCGCGAAGGCGCGGAGATGCGTCTTGGTGCCGCCCACGTCGATACCGACCACGAGAGGACATGGGGGAAGGGCGTCCTGCACGGATCCTCTTTCGTCGTTGCGCTTGGCTGCGACGGCGGGCGAACCGTGCCTGGAACATGGGGAGTTGATGAACTAGGGAAGCCCCGGGACGGGCTTCTGTCGGGCACGGCAGGCGAGTACCGTGACGTTCGTTAGGAAGTTAACTAACGAAGTACAGTGCGTGTCAAGAGGCGTCTCGCACGCGACCACCGCAGCGTTCCCACCGGGCCGCGGCCGGGCGGGAACCGCGGGCGCCAGGGCATCCCATCGCCGCATCCCGGGAAGCGATCGCTCCGGGAGTGCGGCCCATGACCCGTGCGGGAGAACTGTGGAACACGACGTGGCGAGAGCCTCTCGCCTGACCGAGAGCGCGAGCGCGGTGTTCGCCGTGCTGGCCGGGGCGGGCACCGCGACCCGGCCGCAGCTCGCGACCCTGGCGGGTCTGTCCAAGCCGACGGTGTCCTCCGCCGTCGCGGAACTGGAGAACGCCCGGCTCGCCGCCCACTCCGGCACCGCCTCCAGCGGCACGGGCCGTTCCGCCGCCGTCTACCGTCTCGGCCCCGCCGCCGGGGCCGTACTCGCCGTCGACCTCGGCCCCGCCTTCACGCGGGTACGCGGCTGCGCCCTGGACGGCACCCTGCTCGCCCAGGCGACCGGCTCCCGGGAGGGCGCCGCCGACGTGGTGCGCCAGGCCCTCGACGGGCTGCCGGACGGCGCTCCGCTGCGCACCATCGTCGTCGCGGTCGGTGATGTCACCGTGCCGCAGAAACGGGGGACCGGCGTGCGTCCCGCGACCGCCAAGGCCGGCCCCGTGTTCGACGCCATGGCCGTCGCGCTGCCGCCGGGCGTACCCATCCACCTCGAGAACAACGTCAACTGCGCGGCGCTCGCGGAGCTGCACGAAGGCGCCGCCCGCGGTCGTGACACCTTCGGCTACCTGCGGATCGGCGTCGGTATCGGCCTCGGCATCGTGGTCGGCGGCCGGGTGCTGCGCGGAGCCAACGGCGCGGCCGGCGAGCTGGCCCGACTGCCGTACCCGTGGGACGTCGGCCGTGAGCCGGCGCAGGAGGCGCTGGAGGAGTACATCGGCGCCCGCTCGCTCCTGCGGCGGGCGGCCGAGGCCTGGCCGGACGAGGACGGGCCGTGTCCGCGCACCGCCGAGCAGCTCTTCGCCCTGGCAGGGAAGGGCCGGGCGGCGGCCCGCGCCGTGATAGGCCGCCATGCCGCCGACGTCGGCCGTCTCGCCGCCGCCGTGACCGCCGTACTGGACCCGGGACTGATCGTTCTGGGCGGCAGCACCGGCGCGGATCCGCAGCTCCTGCCCGGTGTGCGCGCCGAGCTCGCCCGGCTGAGCTGGCCCACCGAAGTCGTCAGCAGCACGGTCGGCGATCTCGGCACCGTCGTGGGCGCTGCCCGGCTCGCGGTCTCCCGAGGAGTCCAAACCGTGACCGATGCCGGAGGGAAGAAGGATTGACGGCTTCCGACTCGATCTGCCAATGTCCGGACAAGCGCTTTCTAAGTCGGCCGGGACGCCGACTCCGGGTGAGCCTCCCGCCCGTACTTTGAAGTACGGCAGCCGCACGAGGGCGTGCTTGTGCGGCGCCGGCCGACATGGCCGGGGACCCCACCCGTCAAGGCGACGCGGCCGGGCGAGGCCGTGCCCCCGGAAAGCGGAATTCCCTGCACAATGCACCCGTGCCGCTTCGGCTGGCGCCGTGCTTCTTCCGCTACGACGAAAAAGGGATCGAAGATGACCACTGTGGGTGTGCGGCGCTCCCGCCGACTCGGCCGCGGCGGCATACGCCGCCTGGTTCCCCTCGCTGCCGTGGCCTCGGCAGGTGCCCTGCTGCTCTCCGCCTGCGGCTCGGGATCCGACTCGGGCGGGAACTCCAAGTCGCTGACGTTCTGGATCTCCACGGTTCCGGGGCAGGACGCGGGCTGGAAGAAGATGGTGGCGCAGTACAAGAAGGAAACCGGCGTCTCCGTCAAGCTCGTCAACATCCCCTACGACGGCTACACGACGAAGCTGCACAACGCCGCGCAGGCGAACTCTCTGCCCGACGTGGCGACCGTGCCGGCGCTGGACCCGATCTGGTCGAACAAGCTGATCGACCTCAAGTCCATCGCCAACAACAAGAGCAACAAGATCAACGCCAACTTCCTCGCCAAGGACTCGTCCGGGAAGGTGCTGGCCATCCCCTCGGACGTCACCGCGTCCGGCATGTTCATCAACAAGTCGCTGTTCAAGAAGGCCGGCGTCTCCTTCCCGGCCTCGCCCCAGAAGACCTGGACCTGGACCGACTTCATCGCCGCGGCGAACAAGGTCCGCGAGAAGACCGGCGCCAAGTACTCCCTGACCTTCGACCAGTCGCCGTCCCGGCTGCGCGCCATGGTGTACGAGATGGGCGGGAAGTACGTCCACGCGGACTCCTCCGGCAAGTTCTCGGCGGACGCGGCGACCAAGAAGGCCGTGAAGTACTTCGTCGGACTGAACGACGACAAGACCATGCCGAAGTCGGTGTGGACCAGCGGCGCCGACCCGGCCGCCATGTTCCAGAGCGGTGACGTGGTCGCCTACTGGTCCGGCGTGTGGCAGGTGCCCGCCTTCGCGGAGAGCATCAAGAAGTTCGACTGGGCGAGCGTCCCGACTCCCGCCCAGCCGGTGCAGGCCAGCGACGTCAATAGCGGCGGCCTGACGGTGGGCTTCAACAACAACGGCGACGCGGCCACCGCGGGGACGAAGTTCCTGTCCTGGCTGTACGAGCCGGCCCACTACCAGGCGCTGTGCGAGGCGTCCGGGTTCCTGCCGGTCGAGAGCGGTCTGAACCCGAAGTACCCCTTCACCTCCGAGGCGGCGCAGGCGGCGTTCAAGCTGTACAACGAGTCGATCCCGCTCTACGCCCCGATCTCCGGGTACTTCAACACCGCGCAGACGAACTGGGTGCTGAAGGGCAAGAGCATCACCGAGGACCCGACCAAGACGGAGCTCGGCAAGGCGATCAACGGCCAGCAGTCGGCCGACAAGGCCCTGCAGAACATCGTGGACGGCTACAACCAGCAGGTCGGCGGCTGAGCGTAGGCCGGCAGGCCCGGGCGGCGGGACCAAGACACCGCCGCCCGGCCTCGGGGGCCCACGTGATGCCGGGCTCATGGACTGAGCCCGCAGCAATCCATTCCACCAGCACGGAGTCAGGAAGATGACAAAACGCGCCTCGGACGTGTCCGTGAGCCCGCCCAGGAGACGCAACAAGTACGTCGTCGCGCCGCTCGTCCTCATCGCGGCCAATGTCGTGCTCTTCGCGCTGTTCTTCGTCTGGCCGGCGGTGATCGGGCTCGTCTACTCCTTCACGAACTACACGGGTGTGGGGGCGTTCCAGTTCATCGGACTGGACAACTACCACAACCTGTTCGGGGACTCCACCTTCTACGACGCGCTGACCCGGACGCTGCTGTACGCCGTGCTCTTCGTTCCGCTGAACTTCGCGCTCTCGCTGCTCGCCGCCAACCTGCTGGTGAGCAAGCACGCCAAGGGCGCGTCGGTCGCCCGCGTCCTCTTCTTCATCCCGTGGCTGCTGTCGCCCATCGTCGTGGGTGTCCTGTGGCGGTGGCTGTTCGGTGAGAACTTCGGGCTGGTCAACTACCTCATCGAGAAGCTCGGTGGGAGTGCCGTTCCGTGGCAGTCGAACGCGGACCTGTCGTTGATCGTGGTGGTGGTGGCGGCATCCTGGGCCTGGACGGGCTTCTCGATGCTGCTGTTCATCGCGGCGATCAAGAACGTACCGGTGTCGTACTACGAGGCTGCCTCGCTCGACGGCGCCGGTCCATGGCGCCAGTTCGTCAGCATCACGCTGCCGAGCATCGCGCCCACCTCGTTCATCGTCATCCTGCTCAACACGATCAACGCGATGAAGGAATACCCGCTGTTCGTCGCCCTCAACAACGGCGGCCCCGGAACGTCGAACAACCTGATGGTCCAGTACATCTATGAGACCGGCTTCAAACGGGGCCAGATCGGCTACGCGAGCGCCGCGTCATTCGTGCTCATGCTCATCCTGATGGCCGTCGCGATCATCCAGCTGATCGTCAACCGGCGGGTGGAGAACCGATGACAACCACAGACATGCCACGCCCGGTCGACGCCGATGCCGGACGGGCCGTTTCCAAGAAGCGGCCCCGCAACGCGGGCAGCGGTGGGCTCCGGCGGGCGGTGCCCGCGACGACACTGCTGTGGATCCTGGCCTGCCTCTACGGGTTGCCGGTGCTGTGGTTCATCCTCAGCTCCCTCAAACCGGCCGGGGATCTGTTCTCCTATCCGCTGACGCTGGTTCCGCACAACCCCACGCTGTCGGGTTTCAAGGCAGCGTGGGACAGTGCCAACTTCTCCCAGTACTTCATCAACACGGCCATCGTGTGCGTGATCACGACGATCCTCACGGTGGGTGTCAGCTGCTGCACCGGGTACGCGCTGGCCAAGTACGACAACAAATGGCTCAAGGTCTTCTTCATCTGCATCCTGGCCACCACGATGCTGCCGTCCGAGGTCATGCTCGCCCCTGAGTTCCTGGTGGTCCGCAACCTCGGCCTCTACAACTCGTTCGCCGGCATCATCCTCCCGGCCGTGCTCACCGCGACCGGATGCTTCATGTTCCGCCAGTTCTTCCTGACGGTTCCCGACGAACTCGTGGAAGCAGCGCGCATCGACGGAGCCCGCGAACTGTCGATCTTCCTGCGGATCATGGTGCCGCTCTCCCGGCCCATCATGCTGACCCTCGCCATCCTGTCCTTCCAGTGGCGGTGGAACGACTACATCTGGCCGCTGCTGATGCTCAACGACCCCAACAAGTTCACCGTGCAGATCGGCATCCAGAGCATCGTCGGCGCGCAGAACATCAACTGGTCGGTACTGCTCGGCGCGTCGGTCATCTCCATGATCCCTCTGATCGCCATCTTCCTGGTCTTCCAGCGCTACGTCATGGGCGCCGACATCAACGCCGGACTCAAGGACTGACCTTGCCCACCCCGCTCGACCACGAGTTCCTCCGCGCGGCGGCCCGCGCCGCCGACCGGTCGGCCGCCCCACTGGCGGCCGGCCCCGAGGAGGAACCCGCCGGTGTGCCGCACCGTGGTCTGGCGCGCCGGGTGAAGACCCTGGTCGCGGCATACCGCTCACCGGACTCGGCACTGCACGGCAGCAGGCAGGCCATCGCCGCCGCGATGACCCATCTCCGCGCCCTGCGGGCGGTACAGACACCCACCGGACTCTTCGCCGGCGGTGACAACGTGCAGTCACCGCCAGACTCCGCGTTCACCGTCAACGACGTGTGCGACGCGCACCTCCTCGCGGCCGACGCGGGGCCGGAACTGAGCGAGGTCACGGCCGCGCTCGCCGAGATCGCCGGCGCCGCCTCCGGCAGTGTCCTGACCGGTGGCGTGCACACCCCGAACCACCGCTGGGAGCTGTGCGCGGCGCTGGCCCGGCTGCACCGTTCGTTCCCCGACGACCGGCTGCTCGACCGCATCGAGGAGTGGCTCGCCGAGGGCGTCGACATCGACGCGGAGGGCCTGTACTCGGAACGGAGCGCCAACTACGCGGCCCACGTGTCCAACCCGTCGCTGCTGCTGCTGGCCGAAGTGCTCGGCCGCGCCGACCTGCTGTACGCCGTCGAACGCAATCTCGCCACGACCCTGGACCTGATCAGGCCGGACGGCACGGTGGAGACCGTCCACTCGCGACGGCAGGACCAGAACGGCCCGTTCCCGCTGGCGCCCTACCTGCCGCACTACCGGCTGCTCGCGATCCGCACCGGCCGGGGCGACTTCGCCCGGGTGGCGCGGCTGGCGGCCGCCGGCGGTATCGACGACCCCGACCTGCTCGCCGAGACCCTCCTCACCCCGGACCTGTGCCGCGCCCTGCCGGCCCCGACCGCGGAGACCCTTCCGCGGGACCGGTACCTCACCACCGCACGCCTCGCCGCACGCGCCTCGGCCACCGCGCACACGGTGGTGTACGGCGGCTCCGACGTCCCCGAGCACCGGCGCATCCGCTCGGGCCTCGCCTGCAACCCCACCTTCCTGCGCCTGTTCGCCGGAGGGGCCGTCCTCGACGCGGTCCGTCTGACGCGGGGGTTCTTCGACCTGGGCCCGTTCCGCGCCGCAGGCATGCAGCAGCTCGCCGACAACCGGTACCGGCTCACCGAAACCCTCACGGCCGCCTACTACCAGCCGATCCCGAAGGACGAGAGGCGGGACGACGGTGTCTACCGACTGGTGGACGACGGACGTTTCTCGGCCTCGATGGCCTTCCCGGACCGGCCTCGGGACGAGGTCTCCCAGACGACCCGCGTCGAAGTGGACCTGAGGGAAGACGGTGCCGACCTGCGCATCGACATCAGCGGACCACCGGTCCCCTGGGCCCTCGAACTGACCTTCCGGCCGGGCGGCGTGCCAGAGGGCGCCGTACCGATCGGCGACGGACGCTGGTGCCTGACGACCGGGCCGATGACCTACCGGGTCGGTGACGACGAGATCCGGGTCGAGGCCGGCGTCGAGGCGGGCGGACCGTTCGCCGGGCCGGACCGGAACGACGTACTGCGGTACGACCCGGGTCAGGACTACACCGTGGCGGGCGGCACCGACGCGACGACCGGGAACCGTGTGTACATCGGTGGACTCGGCCCGCACACACTGACCGTCGCACTGCGCGCCCGCCGGCCCGCACCTGTCGTGTGACCCCGACGAACCACGCCCAGGCCACCCCAGGCATGAAGGGTTGAACCCCGTGCACCTCACGCCCCATCCCGTGCACCTCCCGCACCAGCGCGGCCCGCTGCACGACCTCCCGGACACCCCGGAGGCGTACGACGCCGTCCTCGCCGACGTCGTCGAGCAGGCACTGGCCCGGCTCACGGCGGAGGGCAACCTCGAACACCCCGACTGCGTAGACGACATCGGTGACACCTCCCTCGGCATCACCTCCCTGCTGGCGCTCGCCTGGCAGCGCACCAAGGACCCCCGCCTGCCGGAGGCGGTGCGCCGCAGCCTCGCCTTCCATCTGCGCGAGCGGGTGTACGTCGACGACAATCCCGGCTACCCGAACCTGAGGGTCCGCAACTCCCGTTTGCCGTATGCCCGTTACACCCTCGCAGCCGGGGCGCACCCCATCGGTGACTGGCCGAGCACGGTGTGGGCGCTGCTCCAGGCGGTCGACGTGCTCGACGCGTCGGACGGCCTGGTCGACGACGAACAGCGCGCCCAGCTGCTGGAGTCGGCGCGCGGTTACTGGCGCTGGCTGACGCAGATCACCTTCTTCAACCCGCAGGAGGCGGGCAACCAGGCGATCGGCTGCATCGTGGGCGGCCTGATGCTGGCCCGCCATCTGCCGCCCGAGGAAGCCGAGTCGGTCCGCACGCGGGCGCTCCAGCTGTACACCGACGAGATCCGCGCCCACCGGGTACGCGACCGCGGCGCCCTCCTGCCCCCCGAGCACGGCGGCGCCTACGACAACAACTACGGCCCGATCTCGCTCTCCTTCCTCGCCCAGGCCCATCTGGTCAGCGGCGAGGAGATGTTCGCCGAGGACGGAGACGCGCTCGCCCGCTATCTCGACGCCCGCCTCACGAACGGCGGCTTCGACAACGGCGGCCCCCGCTACAGCGAACAGCACTCCGCCTTCGAATCGGTCCTGGGCCTGCGCTACTTCAGCCGCCGTATCGGCTCCGACCTCGGCCGCTACCGGGGCGACAGCCGCTGGGCCCGGCACGCGGTCAAGGCGGACGGCGGGGTCGACGGCCACTTCGCGTGGATGCTGGTCTGGCAGATCCAGGACGCGACCCGCTGGCACAGTGAACCGTCCCGGGCGCTCGTACGGCACCAACTGCGCGCGGGCACGGTCTCGGTGGCCTTCGACAACCGGATGACCCCGGCGGTGGTCGAGGCGGGCGGCACCTACTGCCTGGCCGCCGCCGTCAACCGCCAGCACGGTTTCGGCCCCGTCACCGACGGCTTCCTGCTGTGCCGACCGATGGGCCAGGTCCGCGTCCGTGACGTCCGCCGCGACGGACTGACGGCCAAGCTGGTCACCAAGCCGGTCGTCGGCCGCGACCACGTCCTGCGTCGACTGCGTTCCCTGTACGTCACCGACGGCGCGACCCTGTGGACGACGGTCGCCGTCGAACGCCTCGACGGGACGCCGTACCTGCTGGCCGGCCTGCCGTACGCCGAGGACGACGGCGACCGGGTCCGGCGTACCGCGCACGCGGCCGTGTCCTCGGCGGGCACGCTGCGTCTGACCCACCCGGACACCGAGGGCGTGGACCACTTCGACGCCCGCGCCGAACTCACCCAGGAGCAGGCCGCGTTCGCCCTCGCCGAGGACCCGCGCGGCTACGGCAACCCGGACGCGGGCTGGCGGCACCTGGTCAGTTCGACGGCCCTGGAGGCCGGCCCGGTCACGGACGCACCGGAGGACCTGCATGTCTTCGCGGTGCGGTACGGCACCGAGGAGCCGTTCACGGTGTCCGTGGAGCGGGGCGAGGACGGGCTGACCGTACGGACGGACGCCTTCACGGCGGTCATCGGGGCCGATGACGTCCACGGGGAGCCGGAGCTGTCACTGCGAGGGGCCGGCACCTGAGGTCCGTCCGCGTCGGAGGCTGCCCGGGTCCGACGGGCAGCCCCAGCGGTCCCCAGCCGCGCCGCGCGGTCTCGTCGGCCACCTCGTCCCACTGACGCACCAAGGCGTTGAACGCGTTGAACGCGTCGAAGAGGTGCGGCTGTACGAGCAGAGGACAGCCACCCTCATGCAGCGGGCCCTCCCGCTCACTCGCCCGCGTCCGCTCCAACCGCCCCCGGTCCGCCGCCGGCACGGTGAGGTCCGGCCCCGTCCGGCCACCCCACGACGCCCCGCACCACCAGGTCCGCCCGCTCACGGGTCGCCGCGACCAGCCGCGCGTTGCGCTGGTCCGAGCGCAGCACCCAGGCCACCGCCTCCTCGTGGCTCTTGCCGAACTCCTCGTGCCGGTCCACCAGTCGCCGGACGCGCTCCTCCTCGTCCCACTCGCAGAACCACACCTCGTCCAGTTGCGGCCGGACCCGGGCCCACGCGCCGGTGTCGAGGAGCAGGTAGTTCCCCTCGGTCACGACCAGCCGGGCCGTCGACGGCACCGGAATCGCCCCCGCGATCGGCTGCTCCAGGATCCGCTCGAAGCCGGGCGCGTACACCACGTCCCCGTCGTCACCCTCCTCCTCGCGCAGTCGCCGCAACAGCGCCGCGTACCCGGCCGCGTCGAAGGTGTCGGGCGCGCCCTTGCGGTCCCGGCGGCCGAGCCGGTCCAGCTCGATGTCGGCGAGGTGGAAGCCGTCCATGGGGACGTGCGCCACCCACGGGTCCCGGGGCCCGTTGAGCGTACGCACCAGTTGCTCGGCCAGCGTCGACTTGCCCGCGCCGGGGCTGCCGGCGATGCCGAGCAGGGCACGGCGGCCGGGCCGGATGAGGGCGCGGGCCCGGGTGAGCAGGTCTTCGAAGGTCAGCGGCACACTGCCGAGTGTGCCAAAGGACCAGGGCAACCTGTCGTGAAAGCGCCCCCTGTGGCGTGCGCCACCCACTGGACCGGGCCCTGCGGGGAACCGGGCCTGTATGACGGAGCTCGGACTTCCCGAAGGCATCCTTGCCTGCCTCTTCGACCTCGACGGCGTGGTCACCAGGACGGCCGTCGTGCACGCGGCCGCCTGGAAGGAGATGTTCGACGCGTTCCTGCGCGAACGCGACGGCGAACACTTCCGGCCGTTCGACGACACCGACTACGACGAGTACGTCGACGGCCGACCGCGCGCCGACGGCGTCCGATCCTTCCTCGCCTCCCGGGACATCGACCTGCCCGAGGGACGGCCGGACGACCCACCGAGCGCCCCGACGGTCCACGGACTCGGCAACCGCAAGAACGAACGCGTCCTGGAGAAGATCCGCACCGACGGCGTCGAGGCCTACGACGGCACCCTGCGCTACATAGCGGCGGCGCGCGCCCGGGGCCTGCGCACCGCCATCGTCTCCTCCAGCGCCAACTGCCGTGACGTCCTGCGTGCGATCGACGCCGAGGACCTCTTCGACGTACGCGTCGACGGAGTGGTCGCCGCCGAGCGCGGGCTTCCGGGCAAACCGCGTCCCGACACCTTCCTGGCCGCGGCACGGGACCTGGGCGTGGACGCCGCGCACTCCGCCGTCTTCGAGGACGCCCTGGCCGGTATGGACGCGGGCCGCTCGGGCCACTTCGGATACGTAGTCGGTGTCGACCGGGTCGGACAGACCGACGCCCTGTACACGCACGGAGCCGACGTGGTCGTGAAGGACCTCGCCGAACTGGGAGGCAAGGCGTGATCAGCCACCGGTCCTACACCGTCGAACCCTGGGCGGTCCGCGAGACCGACCTCAACCTCGAGGTGCTCGCCCAGAGCGAGTCCGTGTTCGCGCTGTCCAACGGCCACGTCGGCTGGCGGGGAAACCTCGACGAGGGCGAACCGCACGGCCTGCCCGGCTCCTACCTCAACGGTGTGCACGAACTGCACCCGCTGCCCTACGCCGAGGCCGGCTACGGCTACCCGGAGTCCGGCCAGACCGTCATCAACGTCACCAACGGCAAGGTGCTGCGGCTGCTGGTCGACGACGAGCCGTTCGACCTGCGCTACGGCCGCCTCGTCCACCACGAGCGCTCCCTGGACCTGCGAAGGGGAGTGCTGGAGCGGACCTGTGAGTGGATCTCGCCGGCCGGCTCCCGGGTCCGGGTGCGCTCGACGCGGCTCGTCTCCCTCACCCAGCGGGCGATCGCCGCCATCGCCTACGAGGTGGAACCCGTCGACAGTCGCACCCGGGTGGTCATCCAGTCGGAGCTCGTCGCCAACGAGAGCCTGCCCGAGTCGAACGGCGATCCGCGTGCCGCCCGCGGGCTGAAGTCACCGCTGGAGCCGGAGGAGGACTTCGCCTCGGGTGCCCGGTTGCGCCTTGTGCACCGGACCCGCCGCAGCGGCTTCCGGGTGGCCGTGGCCGCCGACCATGTCATCGACGGCCCCGAGGAGACCACGACCGGCAGCGAGAGCAACGTCGACGTGTCCCGGCTGACCGTCACCTCCGTCCTGGACCCCGGAGAGCGGCTGCGGGTCGAGAAGCTCGTCGCCCACGGCTGGTCCGGGGTGCGTTCCCGGCCCGCCATGAGCGACCAGGTCGAGGCGGCGCTGGCAGCGGCGGCGCACGGCGGCTGGCAGGGCCTGCTGGACGAACAGCGGGCGTACCTCGACGACTTCTGGGCCCGCGCCGACGTCGAGGTCGACGGCGACGAGGAGATCCAGCAGGCCGTCCGCTTCGCCCTCTTCCACGTGCTCCAGGCCGGCGCCCGCGCCGAGCAACGGGCCATCCCCGCCAAGGGGTTGACCGGATCCGGCTACGACGGCCACGCCTTCTGGGACACCGAGACCCTGGTTCTGCCCCTGCTCACCTACACCGCCCCCGACTCCGTCGCCGAGGCGCTGCGCTGGCGGCAGCACACCCTGCCCACCGCCCGGGAACGCGCGGCCCAACTCGGCCTCGACGGCGCCGCCTTCCCCTGGCGGACCATCGAGGGCTCGGAGGGCTCCGCGTACTGGCCCGCCGGCACGGCCGCCTTCCACATCAACGCGGCCATCGCGGACGCGGTCGTGCGCTACACGGCGGCCACCGGCGACACCCGCTTCGAACGCGACACGGGTGTCGAACTCCTGGTGGAGACCGCGCGGTTGTGGCGCTCGCTCGGCCACCACGACCACCACGGCGTCTTCCACATCGACGGCGTCACCGGCCCCGACGAGTACAGCGCGGTCGCCGACGACAACCTGTACACCAACCTGATGGCCCGGGCGAACCTGCTGGCGGCTGCCGACGTCTGCGGACGCCATCCCGAACAGGCCGCTCTTTTCGGCGTCGACGACGAGGAGAGCGCCGCCTGGCGGGACGCCGCCGAGGCCGTGCACGTCCCCTACAACGACGAACTCGGCGTCCACGAACAGCACGCCGGCTTCACCCGCTACCAGCGCTGGGACTTCGCCGGCATGAGCGCCGACCAGTACCCGCTGATGCTGCACTTCCCCTACTTCGACCTCTACCGCAAGCAGGTCGTCAAACAGGCCGACCTGGTGCTGGCCATGTACATGTGCAGCGGCTTCTTCGAGAAGTACTGCGACGAGGAGCAGATCGCCCGCAACTTCGCCTACTACGAGCCGCTGACCGTACGGGACTCCTCGCTCTCGGCCTGCTGCCAGGCCGTCGTCGCCGCCCAGGCCGGGCATCTCGGTCTCGCCTACGACTACACCGCCGAGGCTGCGCTGATGGACCTCGCCGACCTGGAGCAGAACACCCGGGACGGACTGCACGTCGCGTCCCTCGCCGGCACCTGGACCGCCCTGGTCGCCGGTTTCGGCGGCCTGCGCCGGGACGGCACGTCACTCAGGTTCGCCCCGCGCCTGCCGGACCGGTTCAGCCGCCTCGCCTTCACCCTCCAGGTCCGGGGCAGGCGGCTGCGCGTGGAGATCGGTCCGGAGAAGGCCACGTACACCCTGGTGTCCGGCGAGCCCCTGACCATCCGCCACCACGGCGGCGCCCTGACCGTGAACGGCGACGGCCCCGTGGTCCGCGAGATCCCGCCCCAGAAGCCCCGGCCGGCCCCCGCGCAGCCCCCGCACCGCAGCCCCAACGCCCGGTGATGAGCCCGGGTGCGGGCCGTTCCGGTCCGTACCCGGCTCAGGGCGACGGCTTTCGGACGGGTGTCGTGCACCTGGCCTAATGCGGCCCTGCATATTCATGCACGACGGGTTAATTTAGCCGTGTTTTTTCTGTTTATCCGATCCCGCCTTCGTCTCGACGGGCCGCGGGTCCTGGAGATCCTACGAGACGTAGGGGTGAGGGGTGGACGATGACGCACGGCACGAACGCCATGCTCGTCGGTGTGAGACGGGGCGAACCGGCGACCGTGCCCGGCGCGTTCTGGCGCAGGAGTGACAGCCGGCCGCTCGCGGTCGTCGCCGCCGCCTTCACGCTCGCCCAACTGCTCCTCGTCCGCCCCGGCCTGGGCCTCGGCTGGGACGAGACGGTGTATGTCAGCCAGGTCGGCACCCAGGCCCCGGCGGCCTTCTTCAGCGCACCGCGCGCCCGGGGCATCTCCCTGCTGGTGGCGCCGATCGCGTCCTGGTCGACCTCCACCGAACTGCTGCGCGTCTACCTCGCGCTGCTGTCCGGCCTCGGCCTCTACCTGGCGCTGCGGGTCTGGCGCGGACTCTTCCCGACCCGGGTCATGGCCCTGGCCGGAGCGCTCTTCGCCTCCCTGTGGGTGACGCTCTACTACGGCCCGCAGGCCATGCCCAACCAGTGGGTCGCCCTCGGCGCCCTGATCACCGTCGGCTGCTTCCTGCGCGCCCGCGCGGACCGTCTCGACCGGCGCGCTCTGTGGGGCGTCGCGGCGGGCGCCGTACTCATGGCGTGGATGCGGCCCACCGACGCCGTGTGGGTCACGCTGCCGCTGCTCGCCCTGGTGGCGGCGGCCCGCCTGTGGCGCCCCGCTCTCGCCCTCGTCGGCGGGCTCGTCGCGGGCGCGGCGGAGTGGGTGATCGAGGCGTACGTCAGCTACGGGGGCCTGGGCCGACGGCTGTCCGACGCCTCCGACATACAGGGCGGCCTCGGCCTGCAGTTCGCCGTCGACGACCAGTTACGCAGCCTGGGCGGACGGGGCCTGTGCCGCCCCTGCGCCGGCCCGATGCCCCACCCGGCGGTGACGGCCTGGTGGTTCGTCCTCCCGCTGCTCGCCGTCCTCGGACTCGTCCTCGCCGTGCGGGCCCGGCGCGCCGGATCCACGCTGGTGCCGCTGGCCTGCGCCGTGACGGCCGCCTTTCCGTACCTGTTCATGATCGGTTACGCCGCCCCGCGCTTCCTGCTGCCCGTCTACGCCCTGCTGGCGATCCCGGTCGCCGACGCGCTCCTCCACCTGGTCACCAGGCCGAACGGCAGGTGGCGCCCGGTGGCCGCCGCCGTGGTCGCGCTGGGGCTGGCAGGACATCTGGCGGTGCAGTACGTCGTCCTGGAGCGCACCGTGGACCGCACGGGTGCCGACCGCCGCGACTGGGCCCGTACCGCCGACGAACTTCACCGCCTGGGGATCAGTCCGCCCTGTCTGCTCACCGGACACGAGGCCCTCCCCGTCGCCTTCTACACCGGCTGCTCCTCGGCGGCGACCAACGGTCCCAACGCCAACAGCACCGTGGCGGACATCCTGGGCACCGCCCGCCGGATCCCGACCGCCACCCTCGTCAAGCCCGGCGGCACCCCGCCCTCGTACGCCCGCGACTGGGACACCCACCGCTCCGCCGGCACGGACCTTCGCGTGGCACCGCCCCCCGCCGGACCCAGGTGACGCGAGCAGCGCGGGGCGCTGTGCGTCGGACCGGCGTTTCCCGTCCGCGCGCACTTGGTAGGACTCACGTTGTCGGTACGCGGACGAGGGGGACGGCCATGACGTGGAACGAGAACGGCGGGCGCTTGGGGGAGGAGTTCTTCACCCCGGGGATGTCGTCCTTCACCGATTTCCTGGCAGCACACCGCCCCGAACTCCTGAGCACCCGGCGCGTCCTTCCGGACGGTGTGGCCGCCGCACCCGACCAGGTGCCGCACGGCACCACCATCCTCGCCCTCACCTACCGCGACGGGGTGCTGATCGCCGGGGACCGACGGGCGACGATGGGAAACCTGATCGCCCAGCGTGACCTGGAGAAGGTGCACCCCGCCGACGACTACACGGCCGTCGCCTTCGCCGGCACCGTCGGCCTCGCGCTGGACCTGGTGAAGCTCTACCAGGTCGAGCTGACGCACTTCGAGAAGATCGAGGGCGTCGCCATGACCCTCGACGGCAAGGCGCGCCGCCTGGCCGGCATGATCCGGCAGAACCTCGGCCAGGCCATGCAGGGCCTCGCCGTCGTACCGCTGCTCATCGGTTACGACGCCGCGGCACCCGAGCACCGCAAGGGCCGCATCTTCAGCTTCGACGTCGCCGGCGGGCTGTACGAGAAGACCGACTTCCACGCCGAGGGCTCCGGATCGCCGTATGCCCGGGGTGCGTTGAAGAAGCTGTTCCACCCGGGCATGGACCGGCGCGAGGCCGCGCTGGCAGCGCTCCAGGCCCTGTACGACGCGGCCGACGACGACTCCGCCACCGGCGGCCCGGACGTGAGCCGCCGGATCTTCCCCATCGTGTCCGTCATCACCGAGGACGGCTTCGAGCGGCTGCCCGAACCGGAGACGGAGGCGCTGAGCCGTGACATCGTCGAGCAGCGCGGCAACCGGCCCGACGGACCGAACGCGAGGCCGTGACAGGCGGCTTTCCGCACTCGTGGGGAAGTTCTGCCACGGGCTTTTACCGCACGTGACTTGTCGCCGCCGGAGGATGCCACAAGGCTGCTGGACGCGGCCGTACGTCCGAAAGATGGTTCCTCCTCCCGATGGCGGTCGCCCCTGACTCCGCTCCGCCTCCTCCCCGCGACCGCCCCCGGGAGGGGCCCGGCCCGGCACCGCGTCCGTGGCTCCAGGACGCGGCAGGAGTGGGTCAGGGCGGGCGGGACGGCGACCTCGTGGTGGCCGAGCTGCCCCGGCGGGGGGAAACGGGAAACGATCACACCATTGGCGTAGCGACAGAACGATTCGCCAGGTGAAGGGCACCGCGAATGATCAAACCGCGGGCCGCGGAAGGGCGATCCTGGGGCGGCAATCCACCGATCGGCAGACAGAGCCCCCGGCCCTGCTGCCTCCCTTGCCCAAGGAGATCCCCTTGCCTGTTCGTCGTATGGTGACCAGCGCCCTCGGTTCGGCCGCCCTCGTGCTCGCCACGATGGGCGCGGTGACCACCGCCGCGGGCCCGGCGGCCGCCGCCCCGTGCGGTTTCTACGAGACCGGCTCCGACGCCTACTACAACCACTGCACCTCCGACGGCTCACGGGTCGTCATCAAGGTGGAGGTCGCCTGGGCGCCCGACTACGAGCGGTGCGTCGCGCCCGGCACGTCCTGGCTGGGCGGCGCGAGCAAGATCGACGGCGCCTACTACGTCGGCCGCACCTGCTGACCGGTCCGCACCGCGCTCCGTACCGTCCGGCCCGCACGGTACGGAGCGCCCGGGCACCACGACGACGTGCCCGAGGCCGAGCCGGGACCGGGCTCAGGCCCGCAGCCTGAACTCCTTGCGCCACTTGCCCAGTTGCTTCTCCGGATCTCCGGTGTACGACCACGGGGACCGGGTGGCGCGTCGGTCCATCATCCGCAGCAACGAGGCGGCCACATCGTGGACACCGGCGTGACAGGCCGCGTGGGCCAGGTAGTTGACGTCACGCAACTCGGCGGGCGCCACCTCGCTCTCCGCCCGGCCACTGATCCAGTGCTGCCAGGTGCGCCATACGTCGCTGACAGCTCCGTCGTTCCTCCAGTGCTGCCCGAGGCTCACGGACGCCCGTTCGTCGTGCGCGACGTCCTGGGCGAACCGGTACTCCTCGACCCGGGCGTACTGCACCAGCACCGGCAGCGCGGAGCCGGGCGGCGCACATCCCGCCGCGTCGCGGGCGAAGTCGTACATGAGGCCGTGCGTGCCGTGCCAGCGCGAGGAGTAGTAGTGCAGGATCTGCAGGTGGCCCTCCACGCTGTACGGGTCGCGCTCGTACAGCGCGTCCCACCAGCGTTCCAGTTCCTGCACCCGCACCCCCGCGGGGTACAGCCGGGCCACCGAGATCAGGGAGACCCACGGCGTGGGGTCCTCCGGATAGGCCTCCGCGGCCTGCAGACAGGCCAGCACAGCGCCGTCGACGCGGTGCTGGTCGATCGGTACGCCCCGGCCGGCGGCGATCGCCAGGCTGAACGCCCGGGCCGTCTCGGTGGCCGCGCGCAGCACCAGCGCGTCCCCGCGACGAGGCTCGGCGGCCACCCACGACTCCACCGACGAACTGCTCGCGCAGGCCTGGGCGAGCAGCCGCACCCGGTGGCCCCGGGACGCCCAGTTCGGGCCGGTGGCGTACAGCAGCTCACGCAGCCCCTGCCAGCGGCCGATGACGATGTCGTGGCGCGCCGACCTGAGGGCCGTGTCTCCGCAGTCGGGGTCGAAGTCGGGAGTGAAGCGGTCTCGCGCCATCGGGGTCTCTCTCAGAAGTCGGTGGGCAGACCCTCGTGGAACGGGGAGCGCGGGACGGCGCCCTCGTCGGGGACGTAGTCGATGTCGACGGCACGGGAGGCGTCCAGCTTGGCCGGCCGGTAGTACTCGCTGCCCTGCCGCCAGTACCAGAACATCGGGATCAGACCGACCGCGAGGCCGCCGATGCCGATCGTGATCGCGGCCGCGCTCAGCTCACCCAGCGACTCGACGAAGACCCAGAACATGAACAGGGCGCCCAGCAGCGGCCACAGACCGCCGAAGACGAAGTTGGACACCGACTTCAGCAGCATCCTGCGGTAGGCGACGACCACCGCGAGCCCGGCCAGCCCGTAGTACACGGCGATCTGCAGTCCGATCGCCGAGATGGCGTCGGAGAGGATGTCACCGACCGTGCCCAGGGCGTTGGAGGCGACGAGCATCCCCAGCGCCACCGTGCCGACGACCACGATCGCGACCCACGGGGTGTTCCACCGCGGATGGACCCGGCCCAGCGCCGACGGCATCGTACGGTCGCGGCCCATCGCGAACAGCGAACGCGTGACCTGGATGAGGGTGGTCTCCAGCGTCGCGATGGTGGACAGCATCACCGCCACGATGAGCAGTTTGCCGCCCCAGCCCGGCCAGATCTCGTCGCCGAGCACCGCCAGCACGTTGGCGTCGTTCCCCTCGATCTGCTGGGAGGAGAGGATCACGTTCACCGCGATGGTGAACACCTCGAACAGCAGGAAGACGATGCCGACGCCGATCAGGCCCGCGAGTCCTGTCGTACGACGGCTGTTGCGGGTCTCCTCGCTCAGGTTGCTGGTGACGTCCCAGCCCCAGTAGTAGAAGGCGGCGATGAGCGCGCCGGACGCGAAGCCTCCCACGCCGTCGAAGTGGCTGAACCCGAGCCACGACCAGTCGAAGGCGAGGGCGTGCTGGGAGTGGAAGAAGGCGAGGACGACGAAGAGCGCCAGGACGGCCAGTTCGACACCGGACATGACGAGCTGGGCGCGGACGGTCAGCCGGGCACCGCCGAGCACCACGAGCACCATGACCAGGAACCACAGCCCCCCGATCGCCGTGGACAGCCCGGTGTCGTCGGCGAGACCGTCGTCGAACAGCGCCAGGGTCATGGAACCGGCGGGCAGTGAGCCGGCCACCATGAAGATGGTCGCCGAGATCACCAGCGCCCAGCCGCTGATGAAGCCCAGAAAGGGGTGGAGGGTGCGTCCCACCCACGAGTAGCTGGCGCCCGCGTTCACATCGATCCGGCCGAGATAGCTGAACGCCAGCGCGATGCCCAGCATCGGTATCGCGCAGTACAGCAGGGCGGCCGGGCTGGCCAGGCCCACCGCGCCGACCAGCACCGCGGTGGTCGCGGCCAGCGAGTACGCCGGCGCACTGCCCGCCACCGCCATGACGACGGTGTCGAACGTCCCGAGGGCATTGGCCTGCAGCCCTCTGCCCCTCACATTGCTCATGGTTGCGCTGCTTTCCGTCGTGCACGACGCGAGGGCCAGGAGGCCCTTTCTGCGTAAGGGACGTAAGGGGTGGGACGGGACCCGTCCAGAACCGGAGAGGGATGGCCTCGGGTCAGGGGCGGCGAAAAGCGGGTGGCGGACGGCGGCTCTCTCCCCGTGTCGGCGCCGGTCACACCGTGTGTTCGAGTGATGATAGCGGGACTTATTTAGCTTTCAATATTGACTGGTGAGTAATCTCCCGAACCCGCCCACGGACCACTTCCGTCCCACGTTCGAGGTTGGGCTCCGCGTACCTGGAAACGCGTCCAGGGCGCCGGAGCGAAGCCGGGCGAAGCAACGAACGAGGGAGGCAGCCCATGGGCACCCAGCCGATGGCGGACGACGCGTACCAGCCCACCGGAACCAACGAGGAGCAGGAGGACGCGGGCCCGCTCGACCTCCAGGACGCGCTCGACGAGCGCACGTACGACGAGACCCTCGACGAGGGCTACTCCCCGCCGGAGAAACCGCTCGGCGTCACCAAGCACGGCACCACGGCCGTCGAACAGCACGACGGGGAGAGCCTCGACCAGCGGTTGGCCCAGGAGGTGCCCGACGCCGCCGAGCCCGTGGGGGACGGGCTCGGTGACCTCCCCGACGGCGAGGGAGAACCGGTCGACCCCGAGGCGGGCACCGGCCGCGCGGGCCGGCTCGTCGCCCCGGACGAGGGCGCCCACCCCGACACCACCAAGGAGGCCGTCGCCTCCGACGTGGGCATCGACGCGGGCGCCGCCGGGGCGGAGGAGGCCGCCGTCCATGTCGTCGAGGACGACGAGGACGAGCAGGGAGCCGGGTTCGACGAGGCAGACGGGTTCGGCGAGTTCGACGAGGGCAACTGAGCGGGGCGGGGCGCTCAGTCCCCGATACGGTCGATCAGGCGGAGCTTGTTGGTGGCGTCCAGGGCGGCGACCTTGTAGGACTCCGCGAGCGTCGGGTAGTTGAACACCGCGTCGACCAGGTAGTCGACGGTGCCCCCGCAGCCCATCACCGACTGTCCGATGTGGATGAGTTCGGTGGCGCCGGTGCCGAAGCAGTGCACCCCGAGCAGGGTCCGGTCCTCGGGCGAGACCAGCAGCTTCAGCATGCCGTGCGAGTCGCCCATGATCTGCCCGCGGGCCAGTTCCCGGTAACGGGAGATACCGACCTCGAACGGCACCCGGTCCTCGGTGAGCTGGTCCTCGGTCCGGCCGACGAAGCTGATCTCGGGAATCGTGTAGATACCGATCGGCTGGAGGTTGTGCATCCGCGGGACCGGCTCCCCGCAGGCGTGGTACGCCGCCGCCCGGCCCTGCTCCATCGAGGTCGCCGCCAGTGCCGGGAAACCGATGACGTCGCCCACGGCGTAGATGTGTTCCACCTCGGTGCGGTAGTGCTCGTCCACCGTGATCCGCCCGCGGGCGTCCGCCGACAGGCCCGCCTTGTCGAGGTCGAGGTCGTCGGTGAGGCCCTGGCGGCCCGCCGAGTACATCACGGCGTCGGCGGGGATCTTCTTGCCGCTCTCCAGAACGGTGAGCGTGCCCCGGGGATGGCGCTCGACGGCGGCCACCGTCTCCCCGAATCGGAACGTCACCGCCAGGTCCCGTAGCTGGTACTTGAGCGACTCGATCACTTCGACGTCGCACATGTCGAGCATGCCCGCCCGCCGTTCCACCACGGTGATCTTGCTGCCCAGCGCGGCGAACATCGACGCGTACTCCATGCCGATGACCCCGGCACCGACGATCACCATGGAGCGCGGCACCCGTTCCAGGGCGAGCACGTTGTCCGAGTCCATGATGGTGCGTCCGTCGAACTCGACCGTGTCCGGCCGGGCGGGCCGGGTTCCGGTGGCGATGACGACGTGGTCGGCGCTGATCAGGCGTTCGTGACCGGTGACCTCGCGCAGGGCGACGGTGTGGTCGTCGACGAAGCGGGCGGTGCCGGAGCAGAGGGTGACGTGGTTGCGGGACAGCTGGCTGCGGATGACGTCGACCTCACGGCTGACCACGTGCTGGGTGCGGGCGGTCAGGTCGGCGACGGTGATGTCCTCCTTCAACCGGTAGCTCTGTCCGTACAGATCGCGCTGGGTGAGACCGGTGAGGTACAGCACCGCCTCGCGCAGGGTCTTGGAGGGGATGGTGCCGGTGTGGATGGAGACCCCGCCGACCATGTCGGGGCGGTCGACGACGGCGACCCGGCGGCCCAGTTTGGCCGCGGCGATGGCGGCCTTCTGACCACCGGGTCCGGATCCGATGACGAGCATGTCGAAGTCGGTCACCCTCCGGAGTCTGTCAGTCCCGGTGCCCCTTCGAAAGGGGCGAACGTACACCCGACGACCGCGAGTCCCGGACGGGGCCCGACGCGGACGCGGCGGCGCATGCCACCGCGTCGCGGCCGGCTACGGCAGCAGCTTGTCGAGCGCGGCCGGGCCCTCCTCCGCCAGCTTGCGCCTGGCCCATTCGAGGTTGTGCGGGGTGAGGTCCTTGCCGGACGCGAGCACCACGTCCTCGGGGGACACGTCCGTGCCGGTACGGGCGTGCAGCAGGGCGTCCGGGGTGGTGCGGTCCTCGGACTGCCCTGACGTGTCGGGCTGTGACGTCGTCATGATGTCTGCTCCTCGGATCCGGATCGTTCCTCGACCCCGGTTTCCCTCACCGGGCCCGATATCACCATTCAACGCCCGGGCGCACCCTGCATCCCGAGAAAGCCGAGGGAAGCCGAGGGACCGGCGGCACACGACCGGCCCCCGGGTGCTCGGGATGCCCGGACGATCACTCCGGCGTCTAATGAGGGTGTCCGAGACCCGGCGCAGAAAAGGCAGGGCATGCCAGCAACCGAGACAGCCGAAGAGGGGGCAGGGGGCAGCGCCGCTCCGGGTTTTCTGCGGCGGCTCGGGGAGTGGTGCGCGCGGCACTTCGTCGTCGTCATCATCGCCTGGCTGGTGGCCGTCGTCGCCCTCCAGGTGGTCAGCAGAGCGGTCGGCGGGACCTACGAGGACAACTTCCAACTGCCGGGCGTGCAGTCCACGGACGGCCTGGACGTACTGAAGGAGCACGACCCGCAGGCCGGGGGCTACAGCAGCCAGATCGTCCTGCACGACGACCAGCAGTCCGTGAGCGCGCTGAGTTCGCAGCTGTCGACGACCGTCGGCGACCTCCAGAAACTCCCCCATGTGCTCTCGGCCCAGAACCCGCTCTCCGTGACGTCGTCGAAGGTCGGCCCGGTGTCGAGCGACGGCAAGACCGCGTACGTCACCGTCCGCTTCGACGTGCAGCCCTCCACCCTCGGCGACGACTACCTGACCGGCGTGGACAACGCCGTCCAGCCGCTGCGGGCGGCGGGCGCCGACGTCGAGTACGGCGGTTCGCTCGGCGAACTCGCCCGCCCCGCCGCGGACGACCGGATCAGCGAGCTGATCGGCTTCGCGGTCGCCGTCGTCGTCCTGCTCGTCGGCTTCGGCAGCGTCATCGCGGCCGGCCTGCCCCTGATCACCGCCCTGATCAGCGTCGTCGGCGGGCTCGCCATCCTGGGTCTGCTGGCCGCCGCCTTCACCTTCGCGACCGTCTCGCCGACCCTCGCCACCATGATCGGCCTGGGCGTCGGCATCGACTACGCCCTCTTCCTGACCACCCGGCACCGGCAGAACCTGATCGACGGCGCCGACCCCGCCGAGGCCGCCGGACACGCCACCGCCACCAGCGGCCGGGCCGTGCTCGTGTCCGGCACCACCGTGATCATCGCGCTCTTCGGTCTGTACGCGTCCGGGGTGTCCTTCATCGGCAAACTCGGACTCGCCGCCGCCATCACCGTCGTCTCCGCCGTCGTCGGCGCCCTCACCCTCGTGCCGGCCCTCCTCGGACTCATCGGCAGGCACATCGACCGCTACCACGTCCGCAAGCCGGTCGCCGAGACCGACGCCGAACCGGGCGCCGCCTCGCACGGCACCTGGCACCGCTACGCCAAGCGCGTCGAGCGCAGGCCCTGGGAGTACCTCGGCGCCGGTGTGGCCGTCATCGCGATCCTCGCCATCCCGGTCTTCTCCATCCAGCTCGGTCACATCGGCGACGGCGCCGACCCGACCTCCTTCACCGACCGGCGGGCCTACGACCTGATGACGGACGCCTTCGGGCCCGGCTCCAACGGCCCCCTCACCGTCGTCATCGACCAGACGTCCGTCCCGTCCGACAAACGCTCCGACCTCTCCGCCCAGGCGCAGAAGACCCTGAACGCGGTGCCCGACACGGCCACGGTCACCCAGCTGACCCCCACCAGCGACGGCGACGTGCTGCTCGCCACCGTCTACTCCGAGGAGTCCCCGCAGAGCGCCACCACCACCGACCTGACGAACCGTCTCGTCGACACCACCCTCCCCGACGCGGTCTCCGGCTACGACGCCAAGGGCTACGTCACCGGCACCACGGCCGCCCAGGTCGACTTCCGTGACATCGTCGCCAGCCGGCTTCCCCTGATCATCGCCGTGGTCGTCGCCCTCGCCTTCCTGATCATCCTCGCCGTGTTCCGCGGGCTCCTCGTCGCGGTCAAGGCCGCCGTCCTCAACGTCCTGTCGATCACCGCCTCGTACGGCGTCGTCGTCGCCGTCTTCCAGTGGGGCTGGGGCGGGCCCGCACTTGGCGTGCACGGCAAGGTGCCCATCGAGAGCTATGTGCCGATGATGATGTTCGCGATCATCTTCGGGCTCAGCATGGACTACGAGATCTTCCTGCTCTCCCGCGTCCACGAGGCCTGGCTGCGCACCGGCGACGCCAAGGACTCCGTCGCCCACGCCCTGGAGATCACCGCGCGGGTGATCACCTGCGCGGCCCTGATCATGGTGAGCGTGTTCTCGGCGTTCATCATCAGCGACAACATCGTCGTGAAGATGCTCGGGCTCGGCCTGGCCGTCAGCGTGCTGATCGACGCCACCGTCGTACGCCTGCTGATGGTCCCGGCGGTGATGACCCTGCTGGGGCGGCACGCCTGGTGGACACCCCGCCTGCTGGACCGGATCCTCCCGCACATCGACGCCGAGGGGGACAACCAGCGGGTGTGACCGTCAGGGGTCCGGTGTCCCGGGCATGAGGACGAGCATCGTGACGTCGTCCTGGAGGGTCCTGCCGTCCCGGAGGAGATCCGTCCACACCTGTCGGGCCAGCGCGTCCGGGTCCTCGGAGGCGAAGCCCGAGAGCCGGTCGGTGAGGGGGTAGAACGCGCCGGAGGCGTCCCTGGCCTCGGTGACCCCGTCGGAGGCGAGGAAGAGCAGGTCTCCCGGTTCCAGCGGCACGGTGAGACCGACGGGCGGCCCGCCGTCGGGCAGCCCGAGACCGAGCGGCGGTTGCGGGGCGATCTCGATCTCGATCAGCCGGCCGTGCCGCAGCAGCAGGGGCCCGGGCTGGCCGCACGCCACGATCCGTACCGTCCGCGCGTCCGCGGCGAACTCCAGCAGCACCGCCGTCGCGAACAACTCCGAGGTCGGCGTGCCGGCGGAGTCCAGCACCAGCCGGCGGTCCAGCCGGGCCGCCATCGACTCCGCGTCCGGCTGGTCCACCACCGCCTCCCGGAACGCCCCCAGCAGCGAGGCGACCGTCGCCACGGCCGACAGCCCGTGCCCCTGTACGTCGCCCATCACGGCCCGTACCCCGAACGGCCCCTCCCGTACGTCGAAGAAGTCGCCCCCGACCAGCGTCCCGCGCTGCGCGGCCCGGTACAGGCCCGCACACCGCACCGACCCCACCCGCGGCGGGAGCGGCGGCACGACGGCAAGCTGCGCCGCCTCCGCGACGGCCCGTTCGGTGACCAGCTGGGCGTCCCGATGACTGCGGACGAACGACACGAACACACTCAGCGCGGCGACGAAGCCGACGGTCAGCACATCGGTGCTGCCGGGATCGTTCAGATGGAACACCGGAATGTTCAGCACGGCCAGCACGAGCCCGCCGAGCACCGCGGTCGCAATGGGCCCGTAGGACAGGACGGCCAGCGGTGGGATCGCACCCAGCAGGAAGCCGATGTCGAGGGGGTCGGGGCTGATCAGGGTCGCCGCGCACACGGCGCCGAGCAGGGCGGCCGGCAGCACCCGTACCCAGCCCGGCGGTGGCGCGCCGCCCCGCAGCCAGTCCCGCCGGTCCCGCTCGGGGCGTGACCGCCCGCCGCGCACTCCGCTCACACCCTCTACGCTGCTACGACCGCCGCGGCACCGCATGCCGGGGCGCGTCCCAGGGGCGAGAGGCTGGAAGCCGCGAACGCGGGCACCCCACTACGCCGAGCGATGCACGCGGCCACCGAGGGACATCGACGTGCGGGCGCGTAAAGGGACGCGAGAGCGCTCGTATGCTCGTACGACGGATTCGGGCCCCGATGCCGCGTACGGCCGTCCTCCCGGTGCGCAGCACAGCGCGCGTTTTATTCGGCCTCACGTGCCGCTCGAGCCGTGTACGGTGAGCCGTCACGCCCCGAGACGACGGAAGGAGGCGAGTGCCGTGAAGGCCA
The DNA here is from genome assembly GCF_045041235.1 of Streptomyces sp. NBC_00076. Classification (NCBI taxonomy): domain Bacteria; kingdom Bacillati; phylum Actinomycetota; class Actinomycetes; order Kitasatosporales; family Streptomycetaceae; genus Streptomyces; species Streptomyces sp. NBC_00076. Next base: position 1,091,329 of record NZ_CP108242.1, on the reverse strand, counting down.
CAACCACCCAGCGCTCCCTTACCGTTGCCCCGGCGTGCTTCGTCTGACCGGGAGCGCTCCACGCCGTACGCATCCCGGAGGAACCCGTGACCGATCTGGTCATCCGCGCGCTCGACGAGCGCGACGCCCCACTCTTCGACACCATGCCGGACCCGCTGAACGCCCGCGAAGGACACCGGCTCACCCGCCACCGCCCCGACTGGAAGCGGGTGGCCCTGCGCGACGGCGAGGTCGTGGCGCGCGCCGCCTGGTGGGGTGGCCCCGACGACACCGAACCCCTCTGCGTCAACTGGTTCGACGTGGCCGAGGGCGAGGAGGAGGCGGGCACCGAACTCCTGCGCACCGCCCCCTGGCAGGTCGAACTCGAAATGAACCTGCCCCCCGGCTGGCGCGAGGACCCGGCCCTGCGCGCCGCGGCCGAGGCCCGCTTCACCGCCGTACGGAACGCCGGATACGCGCTCTTGGTGGAACGCTTCCTGTACCGGTGGACCACGGAGTGCGGGCTGCCCGAGCGGCCCGGACGCCTCGAGTTCCGGTCCGAACCGGACGACGAGGTGTTCCGCGACGCCCTGCGCCGCATCCACTCCGTCACTCTGGACGCGCATGCCCTCAAGGCCATCGAGGAGGGCGGCCTCGACCGGGCCGCCCAGGAGGAACTCGACTTCTTCCACTGGTGCCCGTCGCCCAGGGAGTGGTGGCAGATCGCCTACACCCCGCGGGGCGAGCCGGTCGGCATCCACATCCCGGCGCACAACCCCGCGGGGCCCTGCGTCGGCTTCATCGGAGTCCTGCCCGACCAGCGGGGACGCGGCTACGCCTACGACCTCCTCGCGGAGTGCACCCACTTCCTGGTCGAGCGAGGCGCCGAGTTCGTCGCCGCCGCCACCGACCAGGGGAACTTCCCGATGGCCGGGAACTTCGCCAAGGCCGGCTATCCCGTCGTACGGGAACGCCTGAACTTCCACCTCGGGCACACCGGCTGATAAGGCCGCTCCGGCACTGACAGCCGTTCCTGCACTGGCAGGCGGTCCGGTCCGTCTGTCAGCGCCGGGTGGCATGCTGATCGACGGTGTGAACGGCGGCGGGGCGACGAAGACGGCGGTGGGCTTCGACGGGCGGGCCTGGCGGGGGCGCAGCGGGAAGGCGACGGTCGGGGAGACCGTCGGGCCGGTGCGGGCACCGCCAGGGTCAGGCGTCGTCGAGCAGCGCCTCGGCCGCCGCCAGGATCTCGGTGACCCGCAGACCGAACCTGGCGTCGCACGCGTGCGGGCGGCCGGTGCGGGCGGCGTCGAGCAGGGCGTCCGCGGCCCGGGCGACGGCCGACCCCAACCCCTCGGAGCTCTCCGGAAGGGCACTCACCCCCGCCTCGCCCCGCAGCTCCACCGCGTCACCCGCCGCCGCGGGCGGTGCCGTGAGGCTCAGCGTCAGGGTGCTCGACGCGCCACCGGCATGGTTCAGGACCAGATGGACGGTGTCCCCGGGACCGTGCGCGGCCGCCGCCACCCGCCGGACGTCGCCGAGCACCGGAAGCAGCACGGACAGGGCATGCGGTCCGACGTCCCACAGGGCGCCCTTCTGGCGCCGCCACGGCGAGTCGGCGAACGGGCTGTCGCTCGTGAACACCGACCCCAGCCACTGCGCCCGCGCGGTGAACCAGCCCTCCACACCCGCCTGTTCGGTGATCCACGTCTCGGTCTCGGCCAGGAAACGGGAGGTGAAGAAGACGACCGAGGCGACGCCCGCGTCCTGGACGGCGTCGACCACCGCCCGCCCCTGCTCGACCGTCATGGCGAGCGGCTTGTCCAGCAGCAGATGGCAGCCCGCCCGCGCGGCCCGCGCCGCAAGCGCCGCCTGCACGTCCGGCGGCAGGGCGACGGCCACGGCGTCCACGTCGGCGAACAGCGCGTCCACGTCGTCGTACGCCCGTGTGCCGTGCAGGTCGGCCAGTTCCTTGGCCGCGTCCAGGCGGCGGCCCCACACCCCGACGAAGTCCAGCCCCGGGTGTTCGCTCAGGGCAGGGGCGTGGGCCATCGAGGCCCAGGGGCCGGTGCCGAGCAGTCCGATGCGCATACCGCTGCCTCTCCACGCCGTACTACCTCGTGATGACCGGCGCGGGTGGGGGGACCGGTCGGGGGTGAGCGTTTCACACCGGTGGTGCTGGTGCGCAAGCCCTTTCGATTCCTGACGACGGGATCCTGACACGGGCGGGCCACCGGGGGACCCACCGCGGTCCGGGCGGCCACCGGGATTCAGTGGCCCGGGTGCTGAATCCGTTCTCGTTCTTCTATTGGACCTTCGGGGTGCGGGCCAGCGAGGCTGGAGTGCGTCCGTCGTCGTGGGCGCCCGTCCTGGCGTCGGACGCCGTCGGTTCTGCCGTACAGCCGAAAGAGGTCACGAGGTCATGCACACCCGCCGTATCGGTGATGTCGAGGTGAGCGCGATCGGCCTGGGCGCCATGCCCATGTCCATCGAAGGCCGACCGGACGAGGCCCGCTCCCTCGCCACGATCCACGCCGCACTCGACACCGGCGTCACCCTCGTCGACACCGCGGACGCCTACCACCGGGATGCCGACGAGGTCGGCCACAACGAGACCCTGATCGCCAAGGCCCTCGCCTCCCACGACCGCGGCCGGGAGGTCCTGGTCGCGACGAAGGGCGGCCATCAGCGCCCCGGCGGCGGGAGCTGGACCCTCGACGGCCGCCCCGAGCACCTCAAGGCCGCCTGCGAGGCCTCGCTGCGGAGGCTGGGCGTGGAGGCGATCGGGCTCTACCAGTTCCACCGTCCTGACCCGAGGGTGTCCTACGCGGAGTCCGTCGGCGCGATCCGTGACCTGCTCGACGAGGGCAAGATCCGCATGGCCGGCATCTCCAACGCCGACCCGGACCAGATCCGCCAGGCGAACGAGATCCTCGGCGGCCGGCTGGTCTCCGTGCAGAACCAGTTCTCCCCGGCCTTCCGCTCCAGCGAGCCGGAACTGCGCCTGTGCGACGAACTCGGCATCGCCTTCCTGCCCTGGAGCCCGCTCGGCGGTATCTCCCGCGCCGGTGAACTCGGCTCCGCACACGCCCCGTTCGCCCGGATCGCGGGGGCCCACGGAGTCAGCCCGCAGCGGGTCTGCCTGGCCTGGATGCTCGCCAAGTCGCCGGTGGTCGTGCCGATCCCGGGCGCGAGCCGGCCCGAGACCATCCGTGACTCGGCCGCGGCCACCGACCTGGTCCTCACCACGGAGGAACTCGCGGAACTCGACGCCGGCTGACCCCTCACCCACCCCTCGTTCGTGGCCGGCCTCGGCGTGGACTGGCACCGGCAAACATCCGGTCCATAGGATGGACTCCCTGTCCTGCCAGGCCAGTTGGCGCGGCACGAAGCTGGGGGAAAGATGCAGACCGGTAAGCAGCTGTCCACGTCGATCGACGCCGCCGTACCCACGGCCGCGCGGATGTACGACCACTACCTGGGGGGCAAGGACAACTACGCGGCCGATCGGGCGGCGTGCGAGGAGCTCGACAAGGTCGTCCCCAGCACCCGCCGACTGGCCGTGAACAACAGGCGCTTCCTGCAACGTGTCGTGAAGGTGCTGGCAGCCGACCACGGCATCCGGCAGTTCCTCGACCACGGCTCAGGCCTGCCCACCCAGGACAACGTCCACCAGGTCGCCCAGCGCATCGATCCGGACACGCACGTCGTCTACGTCGACAACGACCCCATGGTGCTGGTCCACGGACGGGCCCTGCTGGAACAGGACGAGCGCACCGCCGTCATCCACGCGGACATGCGGGAGACCGACGCGATCTTCTCGCACCCCGACACCCGCCGTCTGATCGACTTCGACCAGCCTGTCGCCGTGCTCTTCAATTCGGTGATGCACTGCATCCCCGACAGCGACACCGACGGACCCCTCGCGGTGGTCCGCCGGGTCATCGAACGGCTGGTGCCCGGCAGCTTCGTGGTGATGTGCCAGCTGGTCAGCGAGGACCCCGAGGTCCGCAAGTTCGTCACCGACTTCATGGACCAGGCCACCCAGGGCCACTGGGGCCGGGTGCGCCAGGAGAAGGACGTCGCCGGATGGTTCGAGGGCACGGAGATCCTCGACCCGGGCCTGGTGGAGGTCTCCACCTGGCGGCCCGACTCCGAGGTGGCCCCCCGCCAGCTCTCCCACGAGTGGATCGAGTTCGGCGGCGTCGCCCGCATCCTGTGACCCGACGCTGCCTCTCCCTCCCCGGCGGTGCCCTGACGCCACGACGCCCCGTCACGTGACCCTCCCGGTCCCGTGGCGGGGCGTTCCATGTGAGCGGAACGGAAGCCGGTGGCACCCCGCTCAGCCGTAGCGCTGCTCCCTCGTCTCCCGCAACAACCGCAAGGAGTCACGGGGTTCGAGCGCGTCGTCGGCCAGCCGGTCCAGGGCGAGCCGGTACTCCTCGGTCTCGTCGCGGTCCTCCAGGAAGTTGGCGCTCTTGATGTGCTCCAGGTACACCACGTCGGGCAGATCGAGACCGCCGAAACGGAGATAGGTGATCGGGATGGCCGGCGCGGACGCGTTCGTCACATCCAGCGGCACGATCTGCACCGTCACATGGGGGCGCTGGGCCATCGTGATCAGATGGTCGAGCTGGTCACGCATCACCTCACGACTGCCCAGGACCCGCAGCAGCACCGACTCGTCGAGGATCGCCCACAACTGCGGCGCGTCCGCACGCTCCAGCAACTGCGCCCGGCGGGTGCGCAGTTCGACCCGGCGCCGCACCTCGCTCGCGGCCGCCGAGGGCAGCCCCCGCTCCACCACGGCGCGGGTGTAGTCCGGTGTCTGCAGCAGCCCGGGCACGTACTGGATCTCGAAGGTGCGGATCGCGGCCGCCGCCTCCTGGAGGCCGACCAGACGGTCGAACCACTCGGGCATCAACCGTTTGTCGTAGCGCTGCCACCACCCCGGATCGCCCGCGCGCTGGAGCAGTTTGAGGAGCACCGACGCCTCGTAGTCGTCGGTGCCGAACAGCTCCAGCAGGGCGCGGACATCGGTCTCGGCCGGGGGCCGTCGGCCCTTGCCCGACTCGATGCGTGACAGCTTCGCCGGACTGAACTTCAGGGCTCGCGCGGCCTGTTCCTGCGTGAGCCCCGCGTCTTCGCGGAACCCCGCCAACTGCACGCCCACCAGCATCTTCAACAGGGTCGGAGCCGGCTCGGGCCGGTCCAGGTAGGGCTGTAGGCGGGAGATGCGATGTGACTCGGGGGACATCCTGGCTCCCAATAAACCGGCACAGAGACGACTCACACTATCGCACCGCGTAGTGTCGCACCGCATGTGTTCGAAGCCGTAAGGGAGTTGACCGCCGCCTTACAGCAGATGGTCGAACTCGCCCTCCTTCGCTCCGGCCACGAACGCCGCCACCTCGGCCGGCGTGTAGATCAACGCCGGGCCGTCGGGATCACGGGAGTTGCGCATCGCGACGTCCCCGTCGACCAGCGTGGCCACTTCCACGCAGTTGCCCTCGGCGTTGCTGTGCCGGCTCTTGATCCAGCGGGCGTCCAGCGAACTCGCCCGCACTCCGTTCCGTACTGGTGGCACCGCAGTCTCCTTGCTGTTCACGTTCCTCGCCGGGCGTTGCGCCCGGCCGCCCCGGTGGCACGGGCCGGGTTCCCCGGGCCTCTCCAGTCCCACCTGTCTTTCGTGCAATTTCTCGTGCAATTGCACGCGGACGCCGTCTGCGTGGATAATAGCTACGGCGTCAACCCCTCGGATGGCGCCCTCTCTTGACGTCGCATCAGGGAGATGCCGTGTCATCACCTGCGCATCACGTGCTCCGGCCGCCGGGCCAGGCTGTGCCCGGCACAGGGGGAGCGCCCCTCGTCGGCCTCCCGGCACAGCGGCGTCCGGCGGAGGTCGGCATGCGGCCGTCCCCGAGCTCACCGGCAGAGAGCCCGTCGGCCCCGAGCCCGTCGGCCCCGAGCGACGGTCCGGACGCCGCCGCACTGCGCATCAGATGCAGCGGGGAGGGATTCGCCCTGGCCCGGGCCTTCACCCTGGACACCCTGAGCCGCTGGCGGCTCGAGCACCACGGCGACGACGCCGCCCTCGTGGTCACCGAGCTCGCGGCCAACGCCGTGGCGCACGCGGTACCCAGGGCCCCCGTGAGCAAGGCGGAGGTGTGGCTGGGGATCGTGCTCCACCCCGCCCATGTGCTGCTCACCGTCTCCGACCTCGGCGAGAACCCGCCCGAGTTCACGGCCACCGACAACTCCGCCCTGCTGGACCACGGCCGAGGCCTGTGCATCGTCGACGCCCTGGCCGAGGAATGGGGCTGGACCCTGACGCCCCCGGCCGGCAAGACCGTCTGGGCCAGGCTCTCGACCTGCCCTCCCATCTGACATGACCGCCGCGGAAAGGCCCCACGCCATGCGCACCGCTCCGAAGCACGAGCAGAGCACCGAGCGCACAGACCCCCACGAGCCGCCCACCGGGGTGGCCAGGACCACGCCTCTGACGGCTCTGGACCGGGTGCCGTGGCGCGAGATCCAGGACTCCACCGGTTGCGCCGCCGCCATCCCGCTGCTGCTCACCAGCGTGGCCTGCGGCGACCCCGAGACGGCCCGGGCCGCCCTCGCCGATCTGCGTCGCCGCATCTGCCAGTACGGCTTCGTCGTGGAGCAGGCGACGGCCGCCACGGTCCCCTTCCTGTGGGAACTCGCCCAACTGCCGCGGGTGACCTGCCGCGCGGAGATCATCCAACTGCTCAGGAACATCGCCGCCGCCCGACAGTGGGAGAGTACGGCCGCCGTCTACCCGAAGCTGCTCAACCACCGTGAGAACCACGTCGTGTGGGAGCGCAAGGCGCGGCAGGCGGTCCGCGACCGGCGCGGTGCCCTGCGGGGGCTGATGGCCGAGGAGGACACCGAGATCGCCCGCGCGACCACGGAACTCGCCCGCACGCTCGGCGAGTGAGGCCCGGGGCGGGCGTACACGGCGCTGCCCGGCGGACAGCTCGTCCGACGGCGCACGAACGGCGCACGAACGGCGCACGACGGCAGTAGGTGCGTACGCCGGGCAGGTAGTAATGGAATTGCGCCAATTGTGCGCCGTAGGGCACCGGAGGTGAATGGTCCGCCACGGTTCGGGCATACGGTGCGCAAAACTCGAGAGAGGGGCGCTACGTGCTCGTTCCGGACCCGAAGGTCGTCAGAAAGCTGCTGACTCGGTACGCATCGCTGCGGATCGCCCAGGCGCAGAGGGCTCAGGCGGAGAGGGAAAGGGAGGCGACCGCACGTGAACTGGAGGACGTCACCTACACGCTCTGCGTGATGATGGCGGCCACCGACATCCACGAGGCGGTCGCCAAGGCGGACGCCCTGCTCCTCGCCGCCGGACGTACGACACCGGACGCGACGGACGTGGACGGGGAAGACGACGCGCTGCGACTGGCCGTGTGACACCGCGCCGTCCCGCAGTCGCGGGGCCCCTGGGCAGGTCCTGGGGCAGCGCCTGCGGGACGGGGGGCCGTCCTCGCGTGGAACGCGGAGCGGTCTGCCCGCGCTGTGGCGCCGACCACCCGGCGGAACCGCTCGCGGAACGAGGCGGGGGAGCCGACCCCCGCCCGCCGCACGACCCGTTCGATGCGACACGGACCAACTCACCATGCTCACAGGCCTGTTCAACCCGTGGCGGGCGACCGTCACCGCACTGGTGATCGTCCGGCCGGGCTCCCCGACCGGAGCCTGAGAGCGCACCGCCGTTCGCGCCTGCGTCAAGTCCTCCTTCGGAATTCGCCTACCTGTGGGTGGGGGCGCCTACACTCGGCACTCGTGCCCGTGCTGATGGGCACTGACTCGAAAGGCGCGTTGACGGGTGTTCCAGGATTCCCCCATCTACGACCGACTCGTCGCGGAGCGCGGCGACGTCCCGGCTCAGGCACGCAGGGAGGCCGAGCGCGTGACCAGGGAACTGGAGTACGTCATGCGGCCGCTGCAGTCCTTCGGCCCCGGACCCGGCTCTCATCCCGGCCAGCCCACCGACCGTCCGGCGTCCCCGGGCGCGGGCTGGCAGCGGGCGGCCCTGCCCGGCCCACGCCCCTACTGACCGGACCGGCCGCCCGGACCTGACCGGGCCACCAGACCCCCGCCTCGGACGCGGATCCGGCTCACGGACCCCCGCCCCGGACGCGGTTCACCACACCCCGCCCCTGACCGGGCCCCAGGAATCCGGCCCCCACCGGCGGTTCCAGGAACCGGCGCCCGGCCGGGGCCACAGCGCATGCCCCGGGCCGGAACTCAACGCCGCGCCCCATTCGTTCCGTTGACCCGGTCCGGCCGCTCCGGCTCGGGAGGACGCGCCAGCCACTCCGCAACGCTCATCGCGATCGGCTGGCCGGTGTCCACCTCGACGAAGCCGAACTGTCCCGACTGGTTGCACTCCAGGAACCACCAGGTGCCGTCCGCGTCCTCGGCGAAGTCGAAGGCGCCGTAGGCCAGTTCCGCGTCCCGGAGATACGCCCGGACGGTGTCGGCGACGCGCGGCGCAACGTCGGTCGGGCGCCAGGACGCGGTGTTCACCGCGAACCGGACGTCGACCTCGTCAGGATCCGCGTCGTCGGCGACGGCCTTCCGGGCGGCCAGCATCCGGTCGCCCACCACCGTCAGACGGATGTCGGCCCGTTTGGTGATCCGCCGTTGCAGCAGCGTGGGGCCGTAGGCGACGGCGGAGAAGTCGGTGTCCGGGGCGACCCTGCTGGTCGGCACCGCTCGGGGCGGATCCTGCGGATGGGCGCCGGAGACCGGCTTGACCACCAGGTCCGGGTAGCGCTCCGCGAACTCCCGGGCCGCCTGCGGGAACGTCGTGATGAGCGTGGCCGGCACAGGCAGCCCCGAACGCTGCGCGAGGCGCAGCTGCCAGGGCTTGTGCCGGGCCCGGCGGGCCGCGTCGGGATGGTTCATCCAGCGGGCGTCGCTGCCCCGGAGCATGCCGTACAGCGCCTGGGAGGCCTCCTCGGTCAGCCAGGAGGAGGGCGTGGCGGCCCGGGCGGCCGGGACCCCGGGCCTGCGTACCCAGACGGAGCGCAGCCCCCCGATGCTCACCAGGCGGCCCGCGGCCGAGACATGGCCGCGGAACGCGCCGTGCACGTACTCACCGGACAGGGCGACCTCGCCGGTCAGGTCGGCGGGGTCGAGCCGGACCACCGGAACCCCCGTGGCGTTGAGGTGTAAGACCACCATGTCGGCGGTCACGTCCTCTTCGCTCGTCAGAATCAACACGGTCATGTGTCGCGGCTCGTGTTCAGTCGTCGAAGTGCGTCTTGGAGCCCGCGGTGGACGTGGTGGTCCCCAATTCCCTGATCAGGGCGTGATCGCGGGCGGCGATCCGCCCGTCGAAGAGGACGTTCAACTGCAGCCCGGTGTCGTAGACGTACGGAGTGGTGGCGTCCAACTCCATCGATGGGCGTGCGTAGTTGAGCGCGAACGGTTGCATCGTCTCTCCCCTTGCCAATGCTGCTCGATCGAACGGCGGTCGCCTCCGCGGCCCCCCATGGCCGCCGACTTTCCAGGGCTCCCAGAGACTTATACGAATCGAACGGGTGATTGGTTTCCTTACTCTGCGTAATCAGAGTCGCTTCGGCGCCCCGGGCTCGCTCATCTCGGGGGAGGCGCGAAGGGTGCGCAGCGCCAGCAGCAGTACGCCGATGTCGTCCAGGTACACGGGGTCGGGCAGCAGGTCGGTCGGCAGCACGAAGTACAGCAAGGCGCCCCAGAAGACCCAGCGCGGGCCCGTCGGAAGTCCCGCGCGCCGCAGGCTGCGCCGGGCCCGCACCAGCCGAACCAGCAGGGCGATCGCGACGGCCAGCACCAGGGCCGCGAGGATCGCGACGGCGACGAACACTCCGGTGGTCGTGTCCACGGGCGGTCCTCCTCGTCCGGGCGGGCCGCGTCGTGCGGCCGCCACTTCTCGGATTCCCGCTCCGGGCGCCGGTATTGCCCGCCAACTGGTTGCCGCTGGATCGACGGGGGCGCGAGAGGGGCGCACCCGCCCGCCGACGCCCCGCTCATACCACTGGCTCACCCGAGTGGCACGCAGCCGCGGGGAAGCCTAGTAATGGTCGACGTAACACCGCGTGTCGCACGTCGGGGCGTCGACCGCGGGCGCACCCTTCCCCTGGAGCTCAGCATGACCACCGGCCCCGCATCACCCGAGTCGAACCCCGCCGCCATACCCCTCCCCGAATCGACCCGAGGCATCGGACGCGTCGCCTCCGCATACGGCGTTCCGGACGGTGAGCCGGTGAGCGCCGCTGTGGCGGACCGGTCGGTGGAGGACGTGACCCGGCCACTGGTCCTGGCGGCCCCTGTCACGCTCGGACTCGGAGCGATACCCGTACGCCGGGCAGACCCAGCCACCGACCCGAGCCGGGCGGCGACACCGCCGTTCCCCCAGGCCCGGTTCGCCGTCCTGGCCCTCGCGGGGTGCGGGGTGCTCAGTTTCCCGCTGTACCGGGACGGTGCGTCCGTACGTGTCTACGGCCTGGCCCTCGCGGTGTCGGTCCTGTGCGTGTTCCTGGCGCTGGTGCTGGCCGTACGGACGACCGTGCCGACGCTCGCGGTTGCCGTCATGGTCCCGGCGACCGTGGCGGCCGGTCAGCTGCTCGAAGGCGGACCGGTGCACTCGGCCGGGCTGTCACGGGCGCTGGACCTCGCCCTCGCGCCGGCCTGGATCGCCGGTACGGCCGGGGTCGTCGCGTCCCTGGCGGCGCTGACCTCCCTGGTCGCCCGCCTGGCATGGCAGATGCCGCGCGGTACGACGGACCGGCCGATGGCCGAAGCCACTCGCTCCACGGACTGACCCGCTGCCCGTTCGCCGTCCTGCCGCCCCGGTCCGCGAGCGCGCCGACGCCCCGCCTGCCCGTGCCCGCCGATGCGACACCGCGCCCGCAGGTCGGCCGCCCACCCCCGTCAACAACCCTGCGGTCGAGACAGCTGGTCAAGACGGGCCGGTCACGACGGCTAGGGCGTGTCCCGCGTCCTCGTGGCGCCCTTGAGGCGTTCCAGGGTGCGGCTCAGCTGCTGGAGCGGGGACCCGGCCGGCGTGGCGGGCGGTTGCGGTTGCTCGGGGAGGGCGGCCGCGGTCTCGCGGTACGCGGTCAGCGCCTCGTGGGCCCGTTCGGCGGCCTCCCGGTACAGGTCCCGGGACTTCGTCATGGCGTCCAGCGCGTCGGCGTACATGGCGACGAGCTCCCGCTGGCGGACGAGCTCCTCCTCCACGGTCAGCAGATGCCACTGCTCCCGCAGCGCGGTCACCGCGTCCTCGCCCCCGTCCGGCAACGGCCTCGACGACGCCGCGAACCGGATCAGCGCGTCGACCAGGTCCGAGGGCTCCGAACCGTCGAGGAACACACTGCGTACGGCGAACTCGTCCTTGTCGTGGTCGGTTTTGCCCGGCGCTGCGGGAAGGACCACCGCGCCGCCCCGCGGCACCTGCACGCCGGCCTCCTTCAGGGCCCAGTTGACGGCCCGCAGCTGCTGCGGGGCGGCGCGGTGCTCGACCACCCGGTGCCGCAGGCCGTCGGGAAGCAGCGGGGCCAGGGCCCGCCGACCGCGTTCGTCCGGGGTCATCGCCTCGTGCACGACGACGTGGGTGTTCCAGCTGCCGCGCACCGCGTCCCGGAACAGCCGGCGCATGGCCTTGTCGTCCTCGGGGAGGCGGTTGGCGTCCCGCAGACGCAGCCCGGTGGGAATGTCGTGGTCCCAGTCGGCGTCCGGTGCGTCGGGCCAGAACACGGTGGCGGGGGAGGGCCACCGCTGGTCCCACGGATGTTCCGCCTCCGCCGCCAGCACCCACTCCGATCCGGTGTCCGCTTCGGTGTCGGCCATGGGCAGGACCGTCAGTGCGGCCCGCACGGTCGCCCCTTCGGGAACGCGCCAGCGCGCTTCGAAGACCGGCTTCGGGGCCTCCTCGGCCTCGGACGGCTCCAGGAAGTCGTCGATGGTGCCCGCGTCCTTGAGTCGTTGCAGATTGCGGCGGACGACGTCCAGCGGGTCGGGTCCTGTGTGGCGGCCTCGGGCCAGCCACACCGTCGGAGGATGGGTGGGACGGGCGGCGGAGGAGATCGGCATGAGTCCATCTGGTGGCGGAGGGGCACGTGCGCCTTTCAGTATCGCCGTCGGCCCGCGTCGACGATCACCCGGGGTCCCCGAGGAAGACCGGCGGACGCTCAGCCGGCCTGTGGCGACTTCTGACCGGACTTCGCCGCGTCGGCGAGCTCGGCGGTCACGTCGGCGGTCTGTGCCGAGGGCGGCGCCTCCACGCCGACCCGGGTGCCGAAGTCGTCGAACCGCAGGGTCGTCGTGCTGCTCACCCGGGTGTCCTCACGGTCCGTCGGCGAGCTGTCCCGCAGCGGCCGCAGGGAGAGGCGTACGGTCTCCTGGCGCAGCCGTCCCTCCTCGTCGAGCCACAGGTCCACCGGGATCGACGACGTACCCAGCTGCCTGCGCAGCTCCTGCGCCTGACCGCGGTCCCCCCGCGCCAGTGTCGACACGTCGATGTTCACTCGATAGTGGGTGGTCCGGGTGCCGTTCACCGTCTCCGTACCGACCTTGGTCACCTTGCCGGAGCCGAGCTTCTCGACGTATCCGAACGGCTCCACCGGGTCGCTCAGCCGTGAGTCGCCGGATCCGGAGCGTGGCAGCCGCGCCGGGTCGATCTTCATCCAGGCCTTGCCCTCGGGCAGCGTCCCACGCTGCCCGGCGGGCGGCTTCTGGTAGATGATCCCGTCGACGACCCGTTGCTCGATCCGGCTGCCCTGCGAGGTGAGGGTCATCCGGCTGTCGCCCTCGGCGAGGTCCACCGCGCCGGTGCCCTGGGCGGTGACGCTCTGCCCGCCGGCCACGGCCTTGGTGGAGACGGTCAGCTTCGCCGTGTCCGCCGACCTGGTCCGGTCGTAGGCCGCACGAACGACGTGCGTGTCGTCCGTCTTCTCCGGCCTGCTCGACGGACTGCCCGCCGTGTCGGCCTTGTCGTCCGTCCCGCCGCAACCGGCCGTCCCCGCGACGAGCATCACCACGGCGACGGCACTTCCTAAACGCGTCCTGGACACCGCACACACCCTCTCAAGTCGGGAGGTAACGCTTTGACGTGTCCCGGTTGCCCCTCTGGCCGGGCGCCATGCGGCGTGTTTCGGCCACGTGCGGCCGTGCCGCGCCGCCGGGGCGTCCCGCCCGCGGCGGTGTGGTGACGGGCCCAGGGCATCAGGTCGGCGATCGCCGCCGGGGCCGGCCCACGTCGGCCCGGCGCTGTCGCAGGCCCCTGTCGAACCCTCGCCCACCCAGCCGCACCCGGGGCGCGCGCCGCACGTGCGGGGTGCGGGGCAGCCGCTCCGGACGGTGGGCGTTCACTCCTGCCCCGCACCGGACGGGCGCCGCACAATGGCTCACCGAACAGGGCCCGTCCACCATCCGCATCGGGGCGGGCCCTGTTCGCCCGAGCCCGATCACCGGTACGGCGGCGACCTGCGCACGTTGACGCGTGGCGGCGGGCTGACCGGTGGCGTCGACGCCGAAGCCAGGTGAGCCGAGCATCCCGGCGGGCGTCCGGCACTGTCACGAACGAGGGGGCCGCACGACCGACGGGGCCGGAGGATCAGATCCCCCGGCCCCGTCGGTGTCACCCGTGACGGCTCACGCGTCCTACGCGCCGCTCTCCCGGAGCATGTCCTCACGCTCGACGAGCTTCACGCGCTCACGGCCCTGCGGCTCGCCCAGCGCCTTCTCGGCGGCGTCCAGCCGGTACCAGCCCTCCCAGGTGGTGAAGCGGACCTCGCGCTCGGTGAGGAACGCCTCCACGGCCTCCGGCGCGGGAGACGCCGGAGTGTGCAGACGGCCGCCCGCGAAGTCGTCCAGCAGGTTGGCCACCGTCTCGTTGGCGTCGCCCTTGGTGTGCCCGATCAGCCCCACCGGCCCGCGCCGGATCCAGCCGGTGACGTACGTCGACTGGAGGTGCTCGCCGCTCTCCTGGACGACCCTGCCGCCCTGGTCCGGGACCGTGCCCGAGTCGAGGTCCCAGGGAAGCTTGGGCAGTTTGTCGGAGAGGTAGCCGACCGCGCGGTAGACGGCGGTGACGTCCCAGTCCTTGAACTCGCCGGTGCCCTTGACGTTGCCGGTGCCGTCGAGGGCGGTGCGCTCGGTGCGCAGGCCGACGACCTCGCCGTTCTCGCCGAGGATCTCCGACGGCGACTCGAAGAAGTGCAGGAACAGCTTGTGCGGGCGGTCGCCGACGTCGCGGATGGCCCATTTCTCCAGGGTCTTGGCGACCATGTCGGCCTGCTTGTTGCCGCGCCGGGTCTCGATCGAGCCCTCGTCGTAGTCGATGTCCTCGGGGTCGACGATCACCTCGATGTTGGGGGAGTGGTCCAGCTCCCTCAGCTCCAGCGGGCTGAACTTCGCCTGCGCCGGGCCGCGGCGGCCGAACACGTGGACCTCCAGGGCCTTGTTGGCCTTGAGACCCTCGTGGACGTTCGGCGGGATCTCCGTCGGCAGCAGCTCCTCCGCGGTCTTGGCGAGGATGCGCGCCACGTCGAGCGCGACGTTGCCGACACCGAGGACGGCGACCTTCTCCGCCTTGAGCGGCCAGGTGCGGGGCACGTCCGGATGACCGTCGTACCAGGAGACGAAGTCGGCGGCGCCGTACGAGCCGTCGAGCTCGATGCCCGGTATCGACAGCTCGCGGTCGGCCGTCGCGCCCGTGGAGAAGATCACGGCGTCGTAGAACGCGCGCAGGTCGTCCAGGCTGATGTCGGTCGGGTAGTCGACGTTGCCGAAGAGACGGATCTGCGGCTTGTCGAGCACCTGGTGGAGGGCGGTGATGATGCCCTTGATGCGCGGGTGGTCCGGAGCGACGCCGTAACGGATCAGCCCGAACGGGGCCGGCATCCGCTCGAAGAGGTCGATGGACACCCCGGGTTCGGCGGCCACGTCGGACTTGAGCAGTGCGTCGGCGGCGTAGATCCCGGCGGGGCCGGCTCCGACGATGGCTACCCGCAGGGGGCGGGGCATGATCAGTTCCCTTCGAGTGACGACAGATCGACTCGAGGGGAAGCCTAAATTAAGGCAAGCCTTAGTTGGTACGGGGGTCCAGTCTATGAGCTCATAAGGCTGCTTTATGGGTGGGGGGGCAGGTTCTGCTCGGCCCAGATGACCTTGCCCTCGGGCGTGTAGCGGGTGCCCCAGCGCTCGGTGAGCTGCGCGACCAGGAACAGGCCGCGTCCGCCCTCGTCCGTCATGGCCGCGTACCGCAGGTGGGGCGAGGTGTTGCTGCTGTCGAAGACCTCGCAGATCAGGGTGCGGTCGTACAGCACCCGCACGTGGATGGGGTCGACGCCGTAGCGGATCGCGTTGGTGACGAGCTCGCTCAGGATCAGCTCCGTGGAGAACGTCAGCTCGTCCAGGTCCCATCGGGTGAGCTGGCGGCCCACCGAGGCCCGTACCTCCGAGACGGCCGCCGGGTCGGCCGGCACCCGCCACTCGGCGATCCGGTCGGCGGCCAGGGCCCGGGTGCGCGCCACGAGCAGAGCGATGTCGTCGCTGGGCTTGGCCGGCAGCCGGGAGTCGAGGACGCCCCGGCAGGTGTCCTCGGGAGATTGGCCGGCCCGCTCCAGCGCGTCCCGCAGCATGTCGAGCCCCTCGTCGATGTCGTGCTCCCGGTCCTCGACCAGCCCGTCCGTGTAGAGCACGAGCCGGCTGCCCTCGGCCAGTTCCAGATCGACCGTCTCGAACGGCAGGCCGCCGAGCCCGAGCGGCGGACCGGCCGGCACGTCCGGGAACTCCACGCTGCCGTCGGGGTGGATCACGGCGGGCGGCGGATGGCCGGCACGGGCGACCGTGCACAGCCGGGACACCGGGTCGTAGACGGCGTACAGGCAGGTCGCGCCGGTCACCGGGGCGCTGGTGTCACCCTCCTCCAGTTCATCCTGGTCGATGCGGGAGACCAACTCGTCGAGGAGGGAGAGCAGTTCCTCGGGGGGCAGGTCCAGCGCGGAGAAGTTGTGCACCGCCGTGCGCAGCCGCCCCATCGTGGCCGCCGCGTGCAGCCCGTGCCCGACGACGTCACCCACCACCAGCGCCACCCGGGCGCCGGACAACGGCAGTACGTCGAACCAGTCGCCGCCCACGCCCGCCTGCGCCGGCAGATAGCGGTAGGCGATCTCCAGGGCGTTCTGCTCGGGCAGGGTGCGTGGCAGCAGACTGCGCTGCAACGTCACCGCCATGCTGTGCTCGCGTGTGTAGCGGCGCGCGTTGTCGATGGAGACGGCGGCCCGGGCCGCCAACTCCTCGGCGAGCGCCAGTTCCTCCGTGTCGAACGGCTGGGGCTTCTCGGACCGCCAGAAGCTCGCCACCCCCAGCACCAGGCTGCCCGCCCGCAGCGGCACGGTGATCAGCGAGTGGATGCCGTACTCCACCACCTGGGCGGAGCGTTCGTGGTCCTGTGCCCGCCAGCCCGGGGCCTCGCTGAGCCGCGGCTCGACCGCGGCCTGCCCGCTGCCGAGGCTGCGCGCCTGCGGGGAGGACTCGACGAGCCGGATCTGCTCGCCCACCGGATACAGCGGCACGTCCTTGCGGATCCCGCTCATCGCCGTACGGTGCAGCCGGCGCCCGGTGTCCGGCTGACCGCCGCTCAGCACCGTGTCGAACAGGTCCACGGTGGCGTAGTCCGCGAACCGCGGTACGGCCAGTTCCGCGAGTTCCTCGGCGGTACGGGTCACGTCCAGGCTGGTTCCGATCGCCGCCCCGGCGTCGTACAGCATGTTGAGGCGCTCCCGTGCCGCCTCGGCGCGGCCGGAGAGCGCGCGCAGCTCCGTGGAGTCGCGCAGGGTGGCGACGGTGCCGGGCGGCCCGCCCTGGCTGTCCGTGGTCCGTTGGTTGATCGCCAGCAGCCGGTCCTTGACCAGGTGCACCTCGTCGGTGGCGACCCCTCCGGAGGCCAGCAGGCCGGCCGTGTCGGGCGGCAGACCGAGGTCTTGCACATGTCGGCCCTCGGCGTCGGCGGGCAGGTCCAGCAGCCGGTGTGCCTCGTCGTTGGCGAGCAGCAGTGTGCCCTCTACGCCGACGATCAGCACGCCTTCGCGGACCGCGTGCAGCACCGCGTCGTGGTGCTCGTACATACGGGTCATCTCGTGCGGGCCCAGGCCGTGCGTCTGCCGCAGCAGCCGTCGGCTCACCAGCGCGGTGCCCGCGGTCGCCAGCGCGAGGCCCGCCGCGGCGGCGGCCAGTACCAGCGGCATCTGCCGGTTGGCGGCCCCGCCCACGTTGGCCGTCGTGATACCCGCCGACACCAGGCCGACGATCGTGCCGTCGTCCGCCCTGACGGGCACCACGGCCTGTACGAGCGGTCCGATGGTGCCGTCGATCGTCTCGGTGACGGTCCGTCCGGCCAGCGCGGGTGCGAGGGTGCCGACGAACTTCTTGCCGATGCGGTCCGGCTTGGGATGCGTGTAGCGGACACCGTCGGTGTTCATGACGACGATGAAGTCCACGTCCGTGGCCCGGCGGGCCGCCTCAGCACGCGGTTGCAGGATCGCCGTCGGGTCGGAACTCCGCAGCGCGTCGACGGTGCCCGGCGCGTTCGCGAACGCCTGGGCGACGGCGACCGAGCGGTTGCGCGCCTCGCTGGTGCTGTCGCGGCGGGCCTGCAGCACCAGCGCGAGGACCGCGGCCACCACCAGCAGCAGCACGATCACCACCTGCAGGACGAAGACCTGTCCGGCGACGCTGCGGCCGCTCAGCGCCGCCCGCAGTCCCGAGGCCGTTCCCCGCCGTGTTCCGTCGGCGCCGCGCGGCCCGGCGGGCGGGCCGCCCGGCGCCGGCCGCGCCCGGTGCTTGTGCACCTCCTCGGCGCGGTCTGGCGCGTGGGGGGAGCGCGGACCGCTGGGGCGGCGGGTCGACCGGGCCCCGGATCGACCCAAGAGTCGGACCATGTGCCCATGTCTACACTGCCGCGCGCCGTGAGGCGAGGGGCGTCACACGGCGTGACAGGCCGAGTTCCCGTTGCCAGCAGGGCCGGACGACGTTCCGTCGCCGTCACCGCGTGATGCGGCGGGCGAGCAGGAGGGCGATGTCGTCGGGGCGGTCGACGGCGTGCCGGGCCGTCGCGGTGAGCCGGTCCGCCAGGCCCGCCAGCGACCGGCCGCCCGGCCGCCCGGCGGGCATGCCCGCCTTGGCCAGGGCCGACCGCAGGGCGCTGATGCCGTCGTCGATGTCGCTGCCGGGCCGTTCCACCATCCCGTCCGTGTACAGCGCCAGCACGGCGTCGGGCTCCATCCGCAGTTCCGCCACCGGGTAGCCGGCCCGCGGGTCCACCCCGAGCACGACTCCGCCCGGCAGGTCCAGGACTTCGGTGCGGCCGTCCGGCCGGCGCAGCAACGGCTGCGGATGCCCCGCGCGGGCCGCCCGGGCCACACCGGTGGCGGGGTCCAGGCGGACGTAGCAGCAGCTGGCGAACAGCCCCGGATCGAGGTCGATGAGGAGGTGGTTGGTGCCGCTCATCACCTCGTCCGGCGGCCGGTCGCCGAGCGCGAACGCCCGCACCGCGCTGCGCAGTTGACCCATGGTCGCCGCCGCCTGCACTCCGTGTCCCTGTACGTCGCCGATGACCAGCGCCAGACCGTCCCCCGCCTCGATGACGTCGTACCAGTCACCGCCCACCTCCAAGCCCTGGGTGCCGGGCAGATAGCGGCCGGCGGTCTCCACCTGAGGATGCGCCGACAGCCGCCGGGGGAGCAGGGCCTGCTGGAGCCCTCGGGCGAGCGCGGCCTCCGTCTCGTAGCGCTGGGCCTT
Source organism: Streptomyces sp. NBC_00076 (assembly GCF_045041235.1). NCBI lineage: Bacteria > Bacillati > Actinomycetota > Actinomycetes > Kitasatosporales > Streptomycetaceae > Streptomyces > Streptomyces sp. NBC_00076. The sequence goes on along the minus strand of NZ_CP108242.1, from coordinate 1,072,525 downwards.
CTCCATGGCGTGGGCGATCAGCCCGGCCAGCGCGGTGAGCACCGTACGTTCCTCGGTGCTGAAGCCGCGCGGGCGGTCGAAGCCGAGGATGCAGGAGCCGACCGGGCGACCGGAGGCGATCAGGGGGAGGAAGGCGCGGGCGCCCTCCGTCGCGTCCAGCGGGATGCCGGGATAGGTCGCGGTCAGCTGCTCCATCGAGTCGAAGAACAGCGGGCGGCCCGTGGTCAGCGTCTCCACACCGGGCAGCCGGGCGTCCAGGCCCACTCCCTCGAACGCGGTGAGAAACCCTTTGGGGAAGCCCGACTCCCAGGCCAGGTGCAGATGCCGGTCCTGCAACAGGTAGATGGCGAGCCGCCGGCCGCCGAACGCGGGCAGCAGCTCACGCATGACGACGGCGGACACCTGACGCGCGGTGACCGCCTCGTTGAGCGCGATGGCGAGAACGATGGGCCGGTACGCGGGTGCCGGGGAGGCGGTGGTGTCGGCGGAAGGGGCGTCCCCGGAGCCGGTTCCGCCGGCAGTGATGTCGGCGTCGCGGGAGGCATCGGCGGGGACCTGGTCCGCAACCCGGCTCGCCGGACGGAGTGTGCAGGTCAGCCGGTCCTCGCCGGGATGCACGGTGAGGGACAGCCAGTCGCCCTCGGACGACCGGGCGGCCGTGTCCGGGGCGGGCTCCGGTGGCCGCCGGACGTGGAACTGCACCGAGTCAGGCGCCAGCAGGGCCCCGCGCAGATGGTCCTCCACCTCAGGATGGTCGAACCACGGCACGGTCTCCCACAGCGCCCGGCCGAGCAGCTCGATACGGGACCGACGCAACAACTGGGCGGCGCGCGGATTCGCGTACACGACCAGACCCGCCCGATCCAGGCAGAACACGCCGTCCGGCAGGAGGTCGGCCGCCGCGTCGGCCACCGCGGCGGGGCCCGGATCGAGGACGATGCCCTTCACGATCCCGGTGCCGGCCCACGTGCCCGACAGGTCGGCGGCGCCGTCCGCGCTCCACAGGTCCATCAGCCGCAGCGCACCGTCCGCGCCCCGCAGGTACAGCGGCAGGGTCGGCGGCCGGGCGGCCGCCGTGCCCCGCAGCGCGGCCAGCACCAGATGAGCGTCCGAGGGGGCCACCGCCCGCGCGAACTCCTCGGCGGTGCCGGGGAATTCGTCCGGGGGCACGCCCAGCAGGAGGTGCAGGCCCTCGTCCACGGTCACGGTCGCCGTCGCCGGCTCCCACACGAAGCGGCCGAGGCGCTCCACGGGCAGTCGCGTGGCGGACGGGCGCACGCACAGCGGATCGCCGTCCCAGACGACGGACTCTCCCCGGTCCTCCAGACCGCGCAGGGCGGTCTGGAGATCATGGGCCAGCCGGACCATGCTGTCCCGCGCGGTCAGCAGTTCGGCGGCGTCCGCGACGGAGGGACGCAGGACGCCGAGGACACCGAACGGCGCCGCCTCCGTTCCTACCCGCACGAACAGGGAGCCGAAGGGGAACGGCAGGCCGGCCGCGAACTGGGGGTAGCGGCGCATCGTCTCCGTGGCGTTCGGCAGGACCACCTGGACGCCCAGCCGGTAGGCGTCCGCGACCGGGAACGGGCTGTCCGCGTGCAACCGCCACCAGGGCCGGAACAGGGGGCCGGGCAGCCCGCCGAGCACGGCCAGCCGCAGCAGTCCGGGCGTGCCGGACCGCAGGTAGATTCCGCCCGCGTGGCCGCCGGCCGCGCTGATCGCCTCCAGGGAGGCGTCGATCAGCAGCGTTGCCAGCCGTCCCGGCGTCGGATGTGCGTCCTCGGCGCTCCCAGTCATCGGCCCTACCTCGTCCGTGCGCCGTCACCCCGGCGACGACACAGCCAGAATGCGCCACCAGCCCCCGGAAGCGCATCCGCTCGGACGAGGTCGGCGCCCGGCGCCTCGACATCACCGCCCGTGTCCCGCGGCCCCGCAGTGTTCTGCGTGTTCTCCGGGCAGAGCCGTGTTCTCCGGGCAGGCGGCGTGACACATCTCGCTCCGCGCTCCGTTTGCGCCGGGCGTGAGTGAGCAGCCGATCTTGTGGCATCCCTGGCCGGCGGAAAGGAACTCACGATGGCGGCCGACGAACCCGACACCCAGCAGATCGCTGCCGATCCGGCGGCGGTCAAACGTCACCGCACCCTGTTCAGGGCCGTACGACGGCGCAGGAACCCGCCGTTGCGGCGCACGGACATCACGGTGACGGACGAGGCGGCCGTGAAACGCGCGGTGAAGGCGGCCTCGCTGGGCAACGCCATGGAGTGGTTCGACTTCGGCATATACAGCTATCTCGCCGTCACCCTCGGCCATGTCTTCTTCCCGTCCGGCAATGACACCGTCCAGTTGCTGTCCTCGTTCGCGACCTTCGCGGTCTCCTTCCTGGTCCGCCCGCTCGGCGGCATGGTCTTCGGGCCGATGGGGGACCGAGTGGGCCGTAAGAAGGTCCTGGCCATGACCATGATCCTGATGGCGGTCGGCACCTTCGCCATCGGCCTGATCCCGTCGTACGCGACGATCGGCTTCTGGGCCCCGGCCCTGCTGATCCTCTTCCGCCTGGTCCAGGGCTTCTCCACCGGCGGCGAGTACGGCGGAGCCTCCACCTTCATCGCCGAGTACGCGCCGGACCGGCGCCGCGGCTTCTTCGGCAGCTTCCTGGAACTCGGCACGCTCGCCGGATACGTCGGCGCGGCGGGCCTGGTCACGGCGCTGACCGCGATGCTCGGCGATGCCGGGATGGAGTCCTGGGGCTGGCGTGTGCCGTTCCTGGTGGCCGGGCCGATCGGCCTGGTCGGCCTGTATCTGCGGCTTCGGCTGGACGAGACGCCGGCCTTCCAGAAGCTGGAGGACGAGTCCGTCCACCGGGCCTCCGAGGCCGCCTCCACCGTGGAGACGACGGCCAAGGGCGACCTCGCTGCCGTCTTCCGGGAGCAGTGGCCGACGCTGATTCTGTGCATCTGCCTGGTCGGCGCCTACAACATCACCGACTACATGCTCCTGTCGTACATGCCGACGTACCTGTCGGACGAGATGGGCTACTCGGAGGCGCACGGCCTGCTCATCCTCATCGCCACGATGGTGGTGCTGATGCTGCTCGTGAACCAGGTCGGCTCGCTCTCCGACCGGCTGGGCCGCAAGCCCCTGCTGATGGCCGGGATGCTCGGCTTCCTCGTCCTGTCCGTCCCGGCGTTCCTGCTGGTCGGACAGGGCAGCCTGGTGGCCGTGTCGTGCGGCATGCTGATGCTCGGCCTGTCGCTGGTGTGCCTGCTCGGCACGATGTCCGCGGCGCTGCCCGCCCTCTTCCCGACGCAGGTGCGCTACGGGGCCCTGTCCGTCGGCTACAACCTCTCCGCCTCCCTGTTCGGCGGCACCACCCCCCTCGTGATCACCGCGCTGATCTCCGCCACCGGCAGCGAACTGATGCCCGCGTTCTACGCCATGGCCGCCGCCCTGGTCGGCACCGTCTCCGTCGCCTTCATGAAGGAGACGGCCCGCAAGCCGCTGGCGGGCTCCCCGCCCGCGGTCGCGACACCGGAGGAGGCGGCCGACCTGGTGGAGAGCCGGGCACCCGCACCGCGGTTCTGAAGCCGGTCCAGGTCATCCGGACGCGTATGGGTGACGGGCAACCCTCCCTGCGGTGAGTCAGCGGCCGGTGGGCGCCGGGACCCCGGCGCCCACCTCGTCCACCGGCTGCCCGACGACACCTCGGAGCAGCATGGAACGGCTCTCCCCGCAAGGCCGGGCCGCGCTCCGGAGTACCTGATTGACCCGGATGGCCCTCTCGCCGGGAGAGGTGGCGCGTGGCGGGGTCTCCTGGAGGGGCAGCCGTCGAAGGAGGTGTCCCATGTACGAGATGTGCGTAGGCCCGGAGGCCGGAACGGGGGCGCTGGTGTGGCACGTGCTGGAGCGGCACCGGGGCAGCAGTCTGTGTGGCGTCGACCTGCCCAGGGGGTCCGGCGCCCGACCATCCGAAAGGACCGCGACCGATCGCCACTGCCTGCCGTGCATGGCGCGCTTCCAGGAGTGCCTGGAGTCGACGAGCGGCGGACGCTCGCGCTGAACCGGCGGGCAGCCGACGGGTGGCCCCGCCTTGCGAGGGGCTGAGGCTACGGGCTGGTTACGGTGCCCTCAAACCTTGATGGCCACCCGATGAGCTCTTCATGATGAAGGTATGACGACTGGCTCGCGGGCCATGACCCGACTGGCCGACTGGCCGGACCTCGTGGAGGCCCGGCCCAGTTGCGGCACAGGTCGTGCGCTGCGCTGCGACGGCGGCGAGATCGCGCACTTCCATTCGGACCGGCTGGCCGACGTGCATCTGTCGGGGCCGGCCATCTGGCGCCTGAGGGGCGATCTGTTGGGCTCGACCGCCCTGCGGCTGGTGCCGGGCTCCGCTTGGGTGACCGTCCGCCTGGAGTGCGAGTCGGACATCGATCTGCTGCTGACGCTGGTGAGCGTCGCCCTCAAGGCCCACCAGGGGAGCGCGGCCGCCGACCCGGTCCCGTCCGCACGCTGCAACGAGCACCGTCGTGTCACGATCGCGCGGTGAACGGCTGGTGACGGCCCGTCAGCCGTGGAAGTTCACATAGCCGTTGCGGTCGGGGTCGGAGCCGCTTTTGGTGTACCCGTGCACGTCGGCACGGCTTCCGGAGGGCTTGTAGAAGTAGATCGTGTCCTTGTCGTTGTTCCAGATGAAGTTGCAGTTCTGGCGGTAGACGACGTTGTTCGCGTCGGAGTCGGTGCCTCTGCCGCCGCGCAGCTTCACATAGTCGCCCGGTTGCAGCGAGTGGCTCTTCGTGAAGGTGAAGTGGTTGCCGACGGCGTCCTTGACGACATAGCCCTTGAGGTTCACGGTCGTCGAGGACGAGTAGTTCTTGATCGTCAGGTACTCGTTCTTGGTGTTGCCGGTGGTGCAGTTGTTGGAGTCCGAGCCGGGAGCGTCGTACTGAACGCCCTTGAGCTTGAGAGCCGAGGAGTACTCGGTGGCCTGGGCCGGCGCGGCCGCCACGGCGGCTATCAGCCCGGCGGCGGCGGTGGCCGCCAGAACATGGTGCATACGCATGGGACATCCCCCCAGTGGTGCGAGTAGAGCGGCAGGAGCCTACCTCTTTGATGAACAACGTATGGAGTGATCGTGTGGAAAATGTGAAGTGAGCTGATCCGCGTGGTGCGGGATACCCGTGACGGAGAGGAAGTCCGGCGGCGGAGAGGAACCCGGGTGGGCACGGAGACGAAGGCGGGCGGCCAGGGCGACAACCCGGCGGACGCGACCCAAGGAGCCGACCCCAGGAGGTGGAAGGCCCTGTGGGTGACCCTGGTGGCCGGCTTCATGAGCTTGCTGGACGTGACGATCGTCGCGGTCGCCCTGCCGTCCATGCAGCGGGCCCTGCACGCCTCGGCACCCGCCATCCAGTGGGTCGTCTCGGGCTACGCCCTCGCGTTCGCCCTCGTCCTGGTGACCGCCGGACGCGTCGGCGACGCGATCGGCAGGCGTCGTGTCTTCCTGCTGGCGCTGACGGCGTTCGTGGTGTGCAGCGCGGCGGCGGGCGCGGCCCCCACCATCGACCTGCTGGTCGCGGCCCGGCTCGCCCAGGGGCTCGCCGCGGGCTGCCTCGCCCCGCAGAACTCCGCGCTCATCCAGCAGATGTTCCGGGGCGCCGAACGCGGCCGCGCCTTCGGCCTGTTCGGCGCCACCGTCGGCGTCTCCAGCGCCGTCGGCCCGGTGGTGGGCGGACTGATCCTCATGCTCGCGGACGGCCCCCAGGGATGGCGCTGGATCTTCTACGTCAACGTCCCCGTCGGCGCGCTCGCACTCGTACTGGGACTGCGACTGCTGCCGAAGGTCGCTCCCGGGCGCCGCGAACGGCTCGACCTGCCGGGCGTCGCCCTGCTCGGCTGCGGAGTCCTGGCGCTGATGCTGCCGCTCGTGCTGGCCGAGGCCGGCGGCGTCCGACGGCTGTGGTGGCTCTTCCTCGTCGGCGCGGCGCTCCTGGCGGCCTTCGCCCGCTGGGAACGGCGCGTCGCCGCGCGGGGCGGGCAGCCTCTGCTCGATCCGGAGCTCGTCACCGCCACCCGCGGCTATGCGGCCGGCGCCGCCATCGCGGCCCTCTACTTCGTCGGCTTCAGCGGCGTGTGGCTGGTGTTCGCCCTCTACTTCCAGAACGGCGAGGGGTTCTCGCCGCTGCGCTCCGGGCTGGCCGTGACCCCGTTCGCCCTCGGGTCGGCGCTCGCCGCCCTCGTGGCCGGCCGGCTGGTGGAGCGGCTGGGCCGACTGCTGACCGTGTGCGGACTCGCCGCCGTCGCCGTCGGACTGGGCGGGGCCGTCCTGAGCCTGCGCCTGGCCCCCGCCGACCTCGCGGTGTGGCTCGCGGCCCCCGCCCTGTTCGTCGGCGGACTGGGCAGCGGCTGCGTCATCTCGCCCAACGTCACCATGACCCTGCGCGATGTCCCGGTACGGATGGCGGGCGCGGCGGGAGGAGCGCTGCAGACCGGACAGAGGCTCGGCGGGGCCGTCGGTACGGCCGCCCTGCCGGGCCTGTTCTATCTGGTGCTCAGCGCCGACGCCCACGACTACCGGTCGGCGGTCGCTGTCGCCGTGGGCTGCGGCATCGCGCCGGTGCTGGGCGCACTCGCGCTGGCCGTGCACGACTGGCTGCGGGACCGCAGGGCGCGCCGGGAAGCGTGCCCGCCGGAGGTGTCCCACAGCCCCGTGCACGCGAGCCAGGGCTGACCTCCGGCCCGCACGGGAGCGGCGATAGGGTCCCCGGCATGGTTCATGCGGACGTGGGAATCGTGCATCCCGGCTCCATGGGGGCGCAGGTGGCCGCGCAGGCCGTGGCGGCCGGAGCGAGGGTCCGGTGGTCGGCGGAGGGACGGTCGGCCGCCACCCGGGAGCGGGCCGACGCCCTGGGACTGACGGCGGTCCGAGACATGGCGGAGCTGGCCTCCGAGTGCGCGGTGATCCTCAGTGTGTGCCCGCCGGCCGCCGCCCTGGACGTCGCCCGGCAGGTCGCGGCGACCGGCTTCGACGGCGTGTACGCCGACGCCAACGCGGTCAGCCCCCGCCGGATGGAACAGATCACCCGGGTGGTGCGGGAGAGCGGGGCGACCGTGGCCGACGGCGGCATCACCGGGCCGCCTCCCCGTGAGGCCGGCATCACCCGGCTGTATCTGTCCGGCGACGACCCGGCGGTGGAGACGGTGCGTGCCTTGTTCGACGGCACCGCCCTGACCCCGGTCGTCCTGGCCGGGCCGGTCGGCCGCGCGTCGGCGCTCAAGCTGGCCTTCGCCGCCTACAACAAGATCTCTTACGCGCTCGCCGCCGAGGCCAGTGCCCTCGCCGCCGACCACGGGGTCCTCGACGACCTCCGCGACCTCGCCGCGCACCTGCTGCCCGACACTCCGCTGGCCCGGCCGGAGCAACTGGCGAGCGCGGGGGCCAGGGCCTGGCGGTGGGAGCCGGAGATGCGGGAGATCGCCGAGGCCTGGCGCGGCAGCGGCCTGCCGGGTTCCTTCGCGGACGCGGCGGCGCGCACCTTCGACCGATGGCAGGACCACAAGGACGACCGGACCGTGACGGGCGACCGGCTCATCGCCGACCTCATGCCCCCGCGGCCGGACGACGAGACGTGACGGCCGGCCGCCCGGCGGCAGCCCATGGGCGGCTCGGTGGCCCGGTCGGCTCCACAGCGGATACGTCACCACAGGCATCGGCCGCTGCGGCACGCCCTCCGGGTAGGTGAGCGCGCGACCAGCGCAGCGAGGTGAGACGGCTGCCGCCGTCACCGCAGGCGAGCAGGAAGTCGGCCGGACGGTGCCGCCCCCTTCCAACGGCAAGAGCTCTGCCGTACCGCGGCGGGGGCGGTACGGCAGAGCTCCGGTTGCTCAGGTGTCGGGGCGGTCCTAGTGGTCCGCCGCCTCGTCGGTCACGTCCGTGACCGTCCAGCGCTGGTTGGCGCCGGAGTTGGGCTGCCAGGTCGTGACGGCGGCGCCCTCGTTCGTGGCCTGGCCGCCGACCTCCAGCACACGTCCGGTGCCCGCGTTGACCAGGGTCCAGGTGTTGTCACCGGTGGTCGACATGATCCACTCGGTGGCCGGGTCCCGCTCGTCGGTGTCCGGCTCGACGACGGGCACGCCGTCGCGGACGGCGAGCACCTTGTCCTCGGCAGGGTTGGCGAGGACATACCGCTGCCGGCTGCCGGTCTTGCCGTGGCGGGCGTCCAGCTGCCACTCCTGCGCGACCGTGCCGTTCGCCGAACCGATGACCAGGCTCGTCCCGTTCGCCGCGACCGTCACCGCCTTGCCGCTCTGCACACCGGTCAGGGTGTACGAGTGGCCCTTGGTGAACAGGCCCGCGTCCTTCGCGACGCCCGAGACGCCCTTGACGGCGAAGGAGGTCACGGACTGCGCGGGGACGGTGTAGGTGGCCCTGCCGTCGACGACCTTGACCGGGGCCTGCCGCTGGAGCTTGCCGTCGGCGCTGGTCACCGTCGGCGTGACGGTCGCGTTGCCCTTGATCGTGCGGAACTTCGACAGGTCGATGGTGACCGTGCGGGGCGCGGTGGTGGAGTTGACGTGGACGAGCGAGGCGCCCTTGCCGTCCTTGGTCACGGCGGCGGCGCTGGAGGTGTCGTCCACCTTGATCAGCTTGTCGCCGGGCTTGATGAAGTGCGTGAAGTTACGAGCGGTGTCGAACTTCGTGTTCGTGTAGATCGGGCAGGACTTCAGGGTGTCCTTCGAGGTGCAGCTGAACGGGAGCTGGATGCTGCCCCAGTTGCCGCCCTTGGCGGACTCGCCGCCCGGCTTCATGTTGTCGTAGTCCTCGACCGGCTGCCAGAACACCCAGGCCGTGGGCTCCAGTTCACGCAGGTCGTTGACCATCTGCTGGGCGAGTCCGAGGCCCGGCCGCATGTCGGTGAAGCTCTGGCCGTCGCCCCAGTCGCCCTCGACCTCGCTCATCCACAGCGGTTTGTCGGCCGCCTTGGCCAGGTCCCGCACGGTGGTGCGCTGCCCGGTGCCGTAGGTGTGGACGTTCATCTGGTCGACGAGGTCGCGCGACGCCTGCGAGTAGGTGTTCCAGTTCTGCGCGAAGATCGACGGGTTGGTCTCGTCCATCGCCGAGATGTCCGACTTGACCTTCGCCTTCTTCAACGCGGGCGCCAGCGCGGCGAGGACCTTCTGCTGGAGCTCGGGTCCGATGTGGGCGCCCTCCTGGCGGCCGCCCACCGGCTCGCCGTCCGCGCCCAGCTTGGTGCCCCAGTAGTTGGTGTTGGGCTCGTTGAACGGGTCGACCGTGTCGACCTTGATGCCCTCCGCCTTCTCCAGCCGCTTGGTCGCGCCCGCCAGGTAGGCGGCGAAGTCGTCGACCGAGTCGGCCTTCAACTGGTCCTTGCCGGCGTCGAAATTGCCGGAGACGTAACCGCTCTCGGTCATGAACCAGGGCGGCGAGTTGCTGAACGTCTCCCAGTGCGTGATGTCCTTCCTGATGCGGTCCACCCACCAGCGCTGGGTGGCGTCCGCGTGGTTGTTCCAGTCGGCCGGATCGTCGGCGCTCCACCAGTCGGTGTCCTCGCGGGTGGTGCCCGCGGGCGCCTTCCACCAGCCCTCGACGGCGCCGCCGGCGCGCAGATAGTCCTTGACGTCGGGGGCGTTGCCGCCGCCGATGTTGTACCGGGCGATGTTCAGCGCCAGGCCGTCGTCGCCGAAGAGAAGCTTCGCGAGCTTCTCGCGTATCGCCGGTGGGTAGTCGCCGGTGGCGTTGGCGAACCAGACCAGGCTGGTGCCCCAGCCCTCGAACTTCTCCGCCTTGTACGACGGGTCCGGCTGCACGGTGACGGAGGCGGTGGCCTCGGTCTGTGCCTGCGCGGGGACGCTGAGCAGGGCGGCCCCGGTGGCCAGGGCCGTCAGGGCGGCGGCTCCGAGGAACCGTCTGCTGCGGGTACGGCGTGCCATCTGTGCTCCCAACTGGAGTGTGGTCGCTGTGATGACCCCTCCCGCCAGGGAGCGGGAGAGGACTGCCCTCGAACGGGTGTTGTGCCGTTCGAGGAGTCATGGATGCGGGCGGGTGCGGTGTGGTGCTGCGGGTGCGTTGCGGTTGCGGGGTCTCAGCCGGCGGGCTGCCGCAGTACGGCGACGTCCCTGGGGCCGAGCGTGAGCGTGCCGTCGGAGTCGGCGTCGCCGACGAGGACCTCGCCGGGCAGACCGGCCACCGGCACGGCGCTGTCGGTGCGGTTGACCAGGAACAGGAACCGGCTGTCGGTGCCGCGGCGCACGGTCAGTTCGACCAGGCCGCGCACCTCCTCGGGCAGTTCGCTCACCACGCCGGCCGGCCCGAGCAGGCGCGGCAGCAGGGCGGTCAGACCCCTCACACCGAGCCGGGTGGACACGTAGGCGGCCGAACCGCCGCCCGTCGCACGCCGGGTGACGGCGGGGCCGCCGGCCTGCTGGCCGGTGCGGTAGCGGGCCAGGACCTCGGTCTGAGGGCCGGTGACCGTGATCCGGTCGGTCCACAGGCTGCCGGTGCTCGCGTCGTCCAGCTCGACGGTCTCCCCGTCGAGCAGCGGCCCGAACTCCTCGATGCGCAGGCCGAGCAGGTCGCGCAGGGCTCCCGGGTAGCCGCCGAGCCAGACGTGGTCGTTCTCGTCGACGACCGCGGAGAAGTACGTGGTGATCAGGTGGCCGCCCTGCTCGGCGTACCGGGTGAGCTCCTTGGCGAGGTCGGAGGGCACCAGGTGCAGCACCGGGGCGATCAGCACCTGGTGGCGCGACAGGTCGGCGCGGGTGGTGATCAGGTCGGCGCGGATGCCGAGGGCCAGCAGCGCCGAGTACCAGTCGAGCGCCTCCTGCCGGTAGTCGAGCAGGGAGGTGGGGTGGGAGTCCTGCTCGCTCGCCCACCACGACTCCCAGTCGTAGACGATCCCGACCCGGGCGGGCTCCCGCTCCGAACCGGCGACCGGGGCGAGAGTGGCGAGCGTGGCGCCGAGAGCGGCCACCGCCCGGAACAGGTCGCTGTCCGCACCGGCGTGCGGGACCATAGCCGAGTGGTACTTCTCGGCGCCGGCCGCCGACTGCCGCCACTGGAAGAAGCACACCGCGTCGGCGCCGTGCGCGACATGGAGCAGCGAGTCCCGGGCCAGGTCGCCGGGCCGCTTGGCCACGTTGACGGGCTGCCAGTTGACGGCGCTGGTGGAGTGCTCCATCAGGAACCAGGGCCGCCCGCCGGCGATACCGCTGGTGAGGTTGGCCGAGAAGGACAGCTCGTCGCGGTCCTGGGGCCCGGGGTGGACGTAGTGGTCGTTGGAGACGAAGTCGATCTCCTCGGCCCAGTCCGGGTAGTTCATGCCCTTGGTTCCGCTCATCACCATGAAGTTCGTGGTGACGGGCACGTCCGGCGTGATCTCGCGCAGGAGGTCCCGTTCCGCACGCAGGTAGTCCTTCAGCGCGTCCGAGGAGAACCGCTTGAAGTCCAGCTGCTGGGTCGGGTTGGGGTGCGAGGCGGCGAGCCTCGGCGGCAGGATCTGCTCCCAGTCGCTGTAGCGCTGCGACCAGAACGCCGTCCCCCAGGCGTGGTTGAGCGCGTCGAGCGTGCCGTAGCGGGCGCGCAGCCAGCCGCGGAAGGCGCGGGCCGCGTCGTCGGAGTAGTCGTAGATGTTGTGGCAGCCCAGCTCGTTGGAGACGTGCCAGGCGACCAGGGCGGGGTGGTCCTGGTACCGGTTCGCCATCTCCCGGACCAGGCGCAGGGCGTGCTCGCGGAAGACCGGAGAGGTGGGCCGCCAGTGCTGGCGGGCGCCCGGCCAGACCGTCTCGCCGTTCGCCGTGACCGGCAGGATCTCCGGGTGAGCGGTGCTGAGCCAGGGCGGCGGGGAGGCGGTGGCGGTGGCCAGGTCGACCCCGATGCCGCCCGCGTGCAGCAGGTCCATGACCTCGTCGAGCCAACCGAAGTCCCACTGGTCCGGACCGGGCTGGATCCGGGCCCACGAGAAGATCCCCACGGACACGACGTTGACTCCGGCCTCACGCATCAGCCGGACGTCCTCCTCCCACACGTCCCGGGGCCACTGCTCCGGGTTGTAGTCGGCGCCGTAGCCGAGACGGGGGACGAAGTCACCGTCCACCCCGCGCAGGCGGGACAGGAGGGTGGAGATCATGGCGGTCCTTCCGGATGTGGTGCACGGGGGCGGCGCGGTGATCCACCGCGCCGCCCGGCGCTTACTGCTTTCCTGACTGCTTCTCGACTACTTGACGGTGAAGCCCTGCTCCTTGCCGTACTTGACCGAGGCGTCCTGCCAGGCCTTCAGACCGTCGGCCAGCTTGGTGCCGGAGATGTAGGCCTTGCCGACGGTGTCGTTGAAGATCGAGTTGGCGTACTGCTGGAAGGGCAGGTACGACCAGTCGTCGGCGACGTTGGCGGCGGACTGGGCGAAGATCTTGTTGGCCTGCTGGCCGCCGAAGTAGTCGAACTTGGTGTTCTGGAACTCGCTGGACTGAAGATCCGCGGTGGTCGCCGGGAAGGCGCCCTGCTTGACGCGGGTCTGCACGCCGTCCTCGGCGTTGGCGTACTTGACGAAGGCGTAGGCGAGTTCCTTGTTCTTGCCCAGCGCGGGCAGGGTCAGGGAGCTGCCGCCGTTCTCAGTGCTCGCCTTGTCACCCTTGGTCCAGGCCGGCATCGGGGCCGCGCGCCAGTCACCCTTGGCCTGCGGCACGCCGGTGACGAAGTTGGCGGGCATCCAGGCGCCGCTGGGCAGGGTGGCGAGGGTGCCGTCGCCCAGACCCTTGTACCAGTCGTCGGTCCAGCCGTTGATGGGCGCGAGAAGCTTCTCGTCGATCAGCTTCTGCCAGGTGTCCGTGTACTTCTTGGCATTCGCGTCAGCGAAGTTGATCTTCACGTTGGTGCCGTCGACCTTGTAGGGGCGAGAGCCGGCCTGCCACAGCAGGCTGGTGGTGAGGCCCGCGTCGCCGGCATCGGCGGCGATGAAGACCTTGGGGTCGGCCTTGTGCAGCTTGCGGGCTGCCTCGACGTACTCGTCCCAGGTGGTCGGCACCGCGACCTTGTACTTGTCGAAGATCTTCTTGTTGTAGAAGAGCGCCATCGGGCCGGCGTCCATCGGCAGGCCGTAGACGGCCTTGTCCTCGCTCACGGCGTTCCACGGACCGGGGCTGTACTTGGACGCGAGCTTGTCGGCGCCGAAGGGGGCCAGGTCGGTGAGGCCCTTGGTGAGGGCGTACTGGCCCAGCGCGAAGTACTCGACCTGGGCGACGTCGGGCACGCCCTTCTCGGCCGATATGGCGTTCGACAGGGCGGTGTAGTGCTTGTCGCCGGACCGCTCGCTCACCAGGTTGATCTTGACCTTGGGGTACTTCTTCTCGAAGTCGGCCGCCACCGACTTCAGGGTGGGCTCCCAGGCCCAGACATTGACCGTGCCGCCCTTCTTCAGGGCCGCCTGGATGTCCCCGGCGGAGACCGCCTTCTGGCCTGAGTCGTCGTCGGAGCCGCCGCACGCGGTGGCCCCCAGGGCGAGGGTGGAGAGGAGGGCGAGGCCGCGCAGCAGGCGGCCGGTCGTTCTGCGCATCGAGATGCTTCCACTTCTTCGTGGGTGGGACAGGTGGAGGGTGGTGGGGGTCAACGTGGGGCTGAGGGGCGGCCGGAGGGCCGCGGAGATCACTCCTTGACGCTTCCGGCCGCGAGACCCGACTGCCAGTACTTCTGCAGCAGCAGGAACGCGGCGATCAGCGGCACGATGGTGAGCAGCGAACCGGTGATCACCAGGTTGTAGATCACTTCGCCGCCGATCGTCTCCGCCTGGGAGTTCCAGACGCTGAGTCCCAGGGTCAGCGGATACCAGTCCGAGTCCTTGAGCATGATCAGCGGCAGGAAGTAGTTGTTCCAGGTCGCGACCGTGGTGAACAGCAGCACGGTCACGATGCCGGGGGCGAGCAGCGGCAGGGAGACGGTGAAGAAGGTGCGCGCCTCGCCGGCCCCGTCGATGCGGGCCGCCTCCAGGAGTTCGGTGGGAATGGCCTCGGTGGCGAACACCCACATCAGGTACAGGCCGAACGGCGAGACCAGCGAGGGGATGATCACCGCCCACGGGGTGTCGGTGAGGCCCATCTTGCTGAACATCAGGAAGGTGGGCACCGCGAGGGCCGTACCGGGGACGGCCACCGCGCCGATGACCATCGCGAAGATGCCGCGCTTGCCGGGGAAGTCGAACTTCGCCAGCGCGTAACCGCCCAGGACCGCGAGCAGGGTGGCCCCGCCGGCGCCCAGCACGACGTACAACAGGGTGTTCAGGAGCCAGCGCGTGAACACGCCGTCGTCGTACGTGAACGTGTCCCGGATGTTGTCCCACAGGGCGAAGTCGTGGGCGAACCACAGCCCGGACGAATCGGACAGTCCCGTCTGGGTCTTGGTGGCGTTGATGGCCAGCCAGATCAGCGGCACCACGGTGTAGATGACCAGCAGGGAGGTCATGACCGTCAGCAGCACGCTGCGCTTGGGCTTGCCGACGGAGTGCCGACGCGGGCCGCGCAGTCGCGGCGCGCTCTTGCCGGGGCCGCCGGTCTCGGCGGGCGCGGAGGGAGAGGCGGTGGTGACAGGGGTGCTCATCGGGTCACGCTCCCTTGCGCATGCCGCGCAGCTGCACGGCATAGGCGATCACCATCGTGATCAGCCCCATGATGATGGCCACCGTGGCGGAGTAGTTGTGCTGCTGGCCGTTGAAGGACAGCGAGTACGTGTAGAAGTTCGGGGTGAAGTCCGTCGTGATGGCGTTGCGGGCCAGCTTCCGGAGGATGTTCGGCTCGTTGAAGAGCTGGAAGCTGCCGATGATCGAGAAGATCGTCGCGATCACGAGGGCGCCGCGGATCGCGGGCAGCTTGATCGCGGTGATGACCCGGAACTGTCCGGCACCGTCGATCTCCGCCGCCTCGTACAGCGAGTGCGGGATGACACGCAGCGCCGAGTAGAAGATCAGCATGTTGTAGCCGACGAACTCCCAGGTGACGATGTTGCCGATCGATGCCAGTACCAGGTCGGGCGAGAGCGGGTCGGGCAGGGTGACGCCGAAGGCCTGGTTGATGTCGCCCACCAGTCCG
This sequence comes from Streptomyces sp. NBC_00076, assembly GCF_045041235.1. Lineage (NCBI taxonomy): Bacteria > Bacillati > Actinomycetota > Actinomycetes > Kitasatosporales > Streptomycetaceae > Streptomyces > Streptomyces sp. NBC_00076. The sequence goes on along the minus strand of NZ_CP108242.1, from coordinate 1,057,435 downwards.
TACTCCGTGCCGTACATGAAGCCCCACATCAGGGTGGCGACGACGGCGGGCACCGCGTACGGCAGGAAGATCGTGATGCGGAAGAAGCTCTTGCCGTAGAGCCGTCCGCTGTCCAGCGCCAGGGCCACCAGCAGGGCGATGCCGAGCATGATCGGCACCTGCACGCACAGGAAGAGCGAGACCCGCCCGAGCGACTCCCAGAACTGGTCGTCCTGCACGGCCTGCTTGTAGTTGTCCAGGCCGACGAAGGTGTTGCCGCCGATCAACTGGTTGCGGTACAGGCTCAGATAGATCGAGTACACGATCGGAGCCAGGAACACCAGGGCGAACACGGCCACGAAGGGACCGATGAAACCCCACCCCGTCCAGGAGCGGCGGTCCCGTCGCGCCGGAGGTGGTGCCGGCCGCGGCTCGGCGGCCGCCGGCGGTTGCAGCGTCGTCATGTCGTTCCTCGCTCGTCCACGTCCTGGAACCGGTGGGCGTGTCCGGACAACCGGCGCCGGTGCCATACCCACTGGGCAGATGTTTGCGCAAACATCTGCCACGCCGAGAGAGTGGTGTGCTGTTATGTTTACGTAAACATCCGATGGCGGCATGTCTACACTGCCCCGTTGACGGGGGTCAAGGCTCCCTGGTTGAAACGTGACCTGAGCAGCGGTGGAGAGGTGGCGGACGGCGAATGGACACGGCTGACAGAACCCCGACGCAGGGGCCCGGGCCGACCGTGGAAGCGGCGGGCGGGCCCGTGGGCGTGACCGGCGACGGTCCCAGACGTGCCCCCGGCCGGACCCGGGGCGGTGGACGGGCCAGTGCTTCCATGGCGGACGTGGCCCAACTGGCGGGGGTCTCGTCGCAGACCGTGTCCCGCGTGTCCAACGGCTACGCGGGAGTGAACGAGGAGACCCGCCGGCAGGTTCTCGCCGCGATGAAGGAGCTCGGCTACCGGCCCAACTCCGCGGCCCGCGCCCTCAAACGCGGCGAGTTCCGCACCATCGGCGTCATCACCTTCTCGCTGTCCACCACCGGCAACGTGCGCACCCTGGAGGCGATCGCCAACTCCGCGGCGCACGAGGGGTACGCGGTCACGCTGCTCCCGGTCGCCGTCCCCACCCAGGACGAGGTACGGGGCGCCTTCAGCCGGCTGGAGGAGCTCGCCGTCGACGCGGTGATCGTGATCATGGAGGTCCATCTGCTGGACGCGGCGACCGTCACGCTGCCGCCGCACGTCCAGGTCGTCGTCGTGGACTCCGACGCCGGTGACCGCTACACGGTGGTGGACACCGATCAGGCCGGCGGCAGCCGAGCGGCCGTACACCATCTGCTTGCCCTCGGACACCGGACCGTATGGCATCTGGGCGGTCCCGAGGGCTCGTTCGCCGCCCAGCGTCGCGCCGACGCCTGGCGGGCGGCCCTCGCCGAGGCCGGCCGCAGCGCGCCGCCACTGGTGCGGGGTGACTGGTCGGCGGGGTCCGGCTACCACGTCGGTCTCGAACTCGCCGCGCGCGAGGAGTGCACCGCCGTCTTCGTGGCCAACGACCAGATGGCCCTGGGACTGCTGCGCGCCCTCCACGAACGCGGGCGGCGGGTGCCCGAGGACGTCAGCGTGATCGGCTTCGACGACATCGCCGAGGCGAGTTCCTTCCTGCCGCCGCTGACCACTCTCCACCAGGACTTCGCCGAGGTGGGTCGGCTCTGTGTGGAGGCGGTGCTGCGCAAGATGCGCCAGGACGGGCCGGAGCGGGGCACGACGCTGGTACCGACCCGGCTGGTGGAGCGGGCGAGCACGGGACCGCCGCCGGGGCGCCAGAGGGGCGCGCTGACGTCGCGCTGACGTCGCGGGGAGGTCGGGTTGTAGGTCCGGGCCGCCGTCAGGCGGTCGTGTGCAGCTGGTACACGTTGAACGCCCGCTGGATGACCGGCTGTGCCACGTTGCGCACCCGTACGCCGCCCGCCGTCATCCCGTGCTCGGTGCCCGCATGTGCGTGGCCGTGGACGGCGAGGTCGGCGCCGGCCGTGTCGATCGCCTCGGCCAGCAGGTAGCTGCCGAGGAACGGAAAGATCTCCGGGGGCTCCCCGGCGAGTGTGTCGGCCACGGGGGAGAAGTGGGTGAGCGCCACCCGCACCTCGCACTCCTGCTTCCCGAGGTCCTCCAGGGCGGCGCGCAGACTGTCGGCGCTGCGCCGGGTGGTGCGGACGAACTCCTTCATCAGCGGCTCACCGAACTCCCCGGCGCTGCGTCCGACGAATCCGCCCCCGAAGCCCTTGGTCCCGGCGATCCCGACCCGCGTTCCGCCGCACTCCACGACCGTGCCCTCACCCTCCAGCACCCTCACGCCCGCCTCCTGGAGGATGCCGGTGACCTTCTCGGGCTGCTCGTCGTGGTGGTCGTGGTTGCCGAGGACGGCGACGACCGGCACCGGCAGCCCCCGTACCTCCTGGGCCACCACCCGGGCCTCCTCCGGTGTGCCGTGGCGGGTGAGGTCCCCGGCCAGCAGCAGCAGGTCGGCGCAGTCGGGCAGGGTCTCGAAGGCGGGCCGCAGCAGACCCTGGGTGTCGGGCCCCATGTGGATGTCCCCCACGGCGGCGACGCGGATCACGACAGTTCCTCCGCGTGGTCGGGGGAGGCCGTCTCCGCCACCAGGACGTCCGTCAGCACGTCGAGCCCTGCCAGCTCCTCGTGGACGGTCCGCAGCAGCGTCTCTCGACACTCGGCGGAGGGCACCGTGCCGGTGACCACGACCGACCCGGCCCGCACCTCCGCCCGTACGCCCAGCTCGCCGAGTTCCTCGGCGGCGAGGCGGTCGCGCAGGTGAGCGACCCGGTATGCGACGTTCTCGGCGTTCTCGGCGCTCTGGCGCGCGTCACCGGGGCCGGGTGCGGCGGGCTCGCTCATCGTCACTCCTTCTTCGACTTCTTCGACTTCTTCGGCCCGGGTTCGATGACCTCCAGCCGTTCCAGGAAGTAGAAGAACGCGTCGGGCATCGGAGCGTCCCCGCACGCCTCGCGCACCGCGTCCCAGTCGACCTTCTCGCGCAGGGCGCGGGCGATCGGAAGGACCGCCCCGAAGTCGCAGTGGTGCTCGGAGAACGCGGCCAGCAGGCTGTGCACCAGGTCGGTCGGAGACAGCACCGGCATGAAGACCGAGTCCACCGACAGCTCCTGCGTCCGCTCCAGCAGCTCCGTGGTGACCGGCTGGTGCGCCAACTCGAAGATCAGGTCGACCTGCTGGCCCAGGCAGTCGGCCTTCAGCAGCCAGTCCTCCGGCGGGGTGAACACCTGGACTCCGGCCTCGCGCAGGCTCTCGGCCACGGCCTGGGCGTCCTCGGGCCGGATGGCGAAGTCGACGTCGTGCTGGAGGTTCTGGGCGCCGCCGTGGGCGTACACGGCGACACTGCCCGCGAGCGCGAACGGATGGCCCTTCCGCTTCAGGATCGTGCCGACCTGCTTGGCGGCCTGCAGGATCGCCTGATTGCGGTCCAGGGGCAGATCGCCCGTGAGCACCTTGTTCTGGGGGACGAGTTCGGGATCTCCCGTCGCCAGCCGCAGCTCGGCGACGCCGGCGCGCTGGTCGAGAGCGTTGTCGTCGGCGTGCGGCGCCATCGCTGCCCCCTTTCTGGTCGTCCCGTCGCCCGACCCCGCTCCGGGGGGCCGCAGGCGAAGGACCGTGACGGCGAGCGCCGGGTACCCGGCGCGCCGCCTTCGACACGAGTACCTTGCGCTGGGTTCCTGGGCCCGCCTTCCGGACAGTGGTTCAGGGCACCCGGCCCCATGAACAACGCCGACGAGCGGCAGCCGGCCTTGTCCGGGGAGCGTGCAGCGCGGATCACTCCGGCGGACATGGACGCCGTCCACCGCTGGCTCACGGTCCACGGGCCCCCGCTCTGACGCCCGCGTCCCAGGCCGGGGTTCCGGACCCCGACCGGGTGCTCGGACGGTGGTTCCCGCAGCACGCGGGCGGGGCGCGGCCTGTCCGGCCGCGCCCCGCACCCGTTGTCCCGCTCCCGCGACCGGCGGCGGTGGCGGTCGCGGTGGATCAGGCGGGCAGTTTGGCGCGTACACGGGCGGCCGCGGCGGCAGGCCGTGTCGTGGCGCGGACCGAGCGGCGCACCAGGTGGGCCTCACGGCGCAGGTCGTGCGCGGAGTGACGGCCGCGCCACCACAGGGAGGGACGGCCGGCCGTGTCGTCGGCCGCGATGAGCAGGCCGCCGAGCATCGAGAGGTTCTTCAGGAAGTGGATGCGCTGCTGGGCGCGCTCGTCCGGGTCCTCCGTCTCCCAGAAACGGTGGGCCGCAAGCGTCGTGGGCACGAGGGTGGCGGCGATGGCCAGGGCCGCCGGCCGCGGGACACGTCCCATGCCGAGCAGGACGCCCGCCACCACCTGAACGGCACCGTTGAGCCGTACGACCCGGTCCGTGCGGTCGGGCAGGGCGGAGACGCGTTCGGTGACCGGGCGCACGACGGGGTCGGCGACCGGGGCCACCTCCTTGGGGTCACGAACGGAGTTCAGGCCGCCGGCGACGAACATGGAGGCGAGCAGGGGGCGGCCGGCCCGGCGTAGGAGACTCATGAGCCCTCCTCGGAGGTTCGGAATCAGGGACAGGGAATGTGGGGACCGGGTTCCCCACCCGGGGCGCGCTCATGCGACGTCCCACCCGCCGTCGACAGCCCCAGGCGCACGCTCCGGTTCGGTTCCGGCAGGCCGGGAACGCGTCCTGTCGAGTACCCGAACCGAGGGACGGTGCGCCCATGACCGAGTACGAACGTTCCCGCACGATGCCGGCCCAGCCGGAGCACGTCTTCGACCAGGCCGCCCACGTGGACCAGCTGGAGGCCTGGCTGCCGGGGACCTTGCACGTGCACGCCGACGAGCCGCCTGCCGTCACGGTGCACGAGGACCGCCACGACGAGGACACCCGCGCCCTGCTGAGGGCCAGGCCCGAGCAACTCCGGGTCGAATGGGGCACCCGCGACCAGGGCGGCTACTCCGGCTGGCTGCAGGTCGCCGGCCTCGACAGCGGGGCCAGCGAGGTCACCGTGCACCTGTCGTTCTTCGACGACCGCCGCGACCCGGGCCGACAGACCGTCCACGACGCCCTCGACTCGAGCCTGCGGCGCCTGGAGGAACAGGTACGGCTGCGCGTCGACAACGCCGCCGGCTGAGCGGTGGCCGCCGGCCCGGCCGACCGAGCGCGCCATACCGCCCGCTCACGTCCCGGGCACGCCCCACTCGGGAGGAACCGGCGGCTGAGTGTCCTCCCCGGCGGTGTACTCCTCCACGATCTCCCGCACGTCGACGTCCGGGGAGGCGAGGGCGGCGCGCCGCCACCGTGCCATGAGCGCTGCGTCCCCGAGGTTGTCCAGGAGCATCGCCAGGGCACGCATCGCGAGGACGTCGGTCACCTCGTCGACCAGCGTCCTCTCCACCAACGGGGCGATTTCGTCGTGCACGGCGACCGACCCGGCCAGCGCGCTGACGACCTCACGCCCCCAGATGCCGGGCTTGTTGACGCTCAGGCAGCACTCGTACAACTCGGGGAGCAGGCTCTGGACGACGTCGGGACGATCCGTGCCCACGTCACGCAGCAGGTCCAGGACCGCCAGGGAACCCCGGCCGGTGCGCAGTGACTCCCGGAGCACGGGAACGACGTCGGATCCGAGGAGCCGCTGTCTGGCCGCCGCACGGTCCTGTTCCACTTCGCGCAGTCTCTCCTCGGCGACGAAACGGAGGTGATCCGCTTCGAGATAGGCACGCCACAGGCGTTCCCCGCCACTCTCGTCCCCGCTCCCGAACCAACCCACGGCCCCTCCCGTCCTCGCCGATCGGGAGAGAATACTGGGCGGGTGGCCGCTCGTCGGCGCGTGCTCGGTTCATGTGCCGCAGACGACGGATCCGCGTCTGGCCGAACCGGCGATTTCGGACCAAGTAGGCCGCGTGGAGGGCCAGATGATCAGGGCTCCGGCGGCGAGCAGGGCTCGGGTGGCGACGAAGGCGCGGCCGGCGCCGTCGCACAGCCGCTTGCCGGTTCCCCGACCGCACCGCAGGCGACCGGCCCGCACCGCAGGCGACCGGCCCGCACCGCGGGCGACCGGCAGCGACCTCGCCGAGACCGGGACGCAGCTGTGGCCGGCCGCGGCTGGAGCGGTTCTCCTGATCTGCGGCCTCCTCCTGCTCCTGCGCACCAGGCGAAACGCCGGGTGACCAAAGGCGGGTGACGTCCCCGAAGGCCGCCCTGAGAGTCGGCGACATGGCCCACTGACGGGTGCGGCCGTTCGAGGGCGTTCACTCCCACGGATCAGTCGGCCGAGGCACCCGAGCCCATCTGCGGGTCAGATGGAGAGCGTGCGAATATCCATCACCGCGGCCCTGAGCCGCTCCCGTCTGCTCGTGGCCGCCACTCTGCTCGCCGCCGCCTGCGTCCCGCTCGCCCCGTCCGCGGTCTCCGCCGCTCCGGATCCCTCGCCCGTCCGCGGTTCCGCCTTCATGGGCATGGGGGTCGTGGCCCACGACGGGCGACACGGCGGTCCACCCACCGGAACCCGCGCCACCCAGACAGAGGGTGTGGACGTGGCCAGCTACCAGGGCAACGTGTCCTGGCCGACTCTGTGGACCAGCGGAGTGCGCTGGGCCTACGCCAAGGCATCCGAGGGGACGTACTACCGGAACCCCTACTTCAGCCAGCAGTACGGCGGCTCGTACAACCAAGGCATGATCCACGGGGCGTACCACTTCGCGACCCCGGACACCACCGGCGGCGCCACCCAGGCCGACTACTTCGTCGACCACGGCGGCAACTGGTCCCAGGACGACAAGACCCTGCCCGGCGCACTCGACATCGAGTGGAACCCGTACGGCGACGCCTGCTACGGCAAGACCCCGAGCGCGATGGTCACCTGGATCCGCAACTTCCTGAACCGGTACAAGGCGCGAACGGGCCGGGCCGCCGTGATCTACACGGCCACCACCTGGTGGGCCGAATGCACCGGCAACTACGGCGGGTTCGCCGCCAACCCGCTGTGGATCGCCCGCTACGCCTCGACCGCGGGCACCCTGCCGGCCGGCTGGACCAAGTACACGATGTGGCAGTACACCTCCACCGGGCCGACGGTCGGCGACCACGACAAGTTCAACGGCACGGCCGCGAAGCTCCGGGCGCTCGCCCATGGCTGATGACGCGGCACCCACCTTCGACGAGGTGGTGGAGAAACAGCGTGCGGCAGACCAGGCACACAACCGGGTCGAAGAGCTGCGGCACTCCCTCGGTCCGCCCACCGAGCACAAGTGGACCAGGCAACAGACCGTCACCTACGAGACCGCCTGGCGCGCCTGGCGCGACCTCGACCGTGAAGCCCAGTCCACCCTGGCCGAGTACGCCAGGACACGGGGCCGGGCGCGGCAGGAGGTGCAGGAGGACGTGCAGACCGCGGTGCGCAGCCGGGACTCCGAGTAGCCGGGCGGCGCGGAGGCGGGGCGACAGTCGCCGGACAGCATGTGGGCCGGCCGGCGACTGCCGCCCCGCCTCCTTGCCGAAACGGCAACTTCCTTTGCCCGTAGTGCTGTTGCCGACGGAGGCTTCCTTGCGACAACGACCGCACTGTTTCGCGCAGGAGGCGCCATGACCCACATCCACCCGACGGAGGCCGCCGAGTTCTGGGAGGCCCGCTATCAGGGCAACGACCGTGTCTGGAGCGGTCGGCCCAATCCGCTGCTCGTGCGGGAGGTGGCCGGCCTCGCGCCCGGCACCGCGCTCGACCTGGGATGCGGCGAGGGAGCGGACGCGGTGTGGCTGGCCTCGAGCGGCTGGCGGGTCACGGGGGCCGACATCTCCCCTACGGCCCTGGAACGCGCGGCCGGGCACGCCGCCGAGGCCGGAGTCGGCGACCAGGTCCGGTGGGAGCGGCACGAGTTGGGCGTGACGTTTCCGGAGGGGTCCTTCGACCTGGTCAGCGCGCAGTTCCTGCAGTCCCCGGTGCACATGGACCAGGACGGAGTCCTGCGGCGGGCCGCCGCAGCGGTGGCGCCCGGTGGCACGCTCCTGATCGTGATGCACGCGGGCTGGCCGTCGTGGCAGGACGAGCCTCCCTTCGACGTGGAGTTCCCCACGCCTACGGGCGTGCTCGCGGCGCTCGCGCTGCCGGAGGGGGAGTGGTCCGTCGAGACCGTGGAAGCGGTGCGCAAGCCGAGCGTCTCCCCCGAGGGGATCGAAGGCTTCCGCTACGACAACCTGTGGCGGATCCGGCGCACCGGACACTGACGACCCGCGCCTCCGCTCACCCCGCGCCCTCGCTCACCCCGCGCCCTCGCTCACCCCCGCTCGACCGGAGCCCCGCCCCAGACCTCACCTGGTTCCGTTCCCACTCCCGTGCCCGCCCCCAACTCACGCGATTCCGCACCGAGTTCCTCGCCCAGGACCTCCGGCACCACCTCCCGCACCACCTCAAGCGCGGCCGCACGGTCGTCCGGTACCAGGCCGATGCGGGTACGCCGGTCGAGCAGGTCGGCGGCGTCGAGCGCCCCCTCGTGGCGTACCGCCCACAGCAGTTCGGCGCGGGTGACGGGGTGTCCCGGCACCACGGGCTCGCGCAGGCGGGTGTCACTCGCCCCGAGCGCGTGGACGGCCGCGGCCTCCGTGCCGTAGCGCCGGACCAGGCGCCGTGGCGCCCGCACGCCGCCGAGGACGTGCGGTGAGGCGGCGCCGACGAGTGGCAGCGAGGGGGTGGAGGACGGGCCGGCCGTGAGGCGGCGGGCGGTGACGGCGGCGTCGACGGCGTCCTCGGCCATCCGCCGATAGGTGGTGAGCTTGCCGCCGACCACGGTGACCACGCCGTCCGGTGCGGTCAGTACCGCGTGCCGGCGGGAGATGTCGGCGGTACCGGCCGCCGTACCGGCAGCCGTCGACGTGTCCAGCAGCGGGCGCAGACCGGCGAACGCCCCTGCGACGTCCTCGCGGTGGACGGGCACGTCCAGGACCGAGCCGAGGACGTCGAGGAGGAACCCGATGTCGGACTCCGGGGCTTCGGGCACATCCGGGAGCTCGCCCTGGACGGGTTCGTCGGTGAGCCCGACGTAGACCCGGCCGTCGCCCTGGGGCAGGACCAGGACGAAGCGGTTGCTCTCCCCGGGGACCGGGATGTGCAGCCCCGCCGGCAAGGGGCCGAGATGCTCCGAGCGCAGGACCAGATGGGTGCCGCGGGACGGTCGTATCCGGACGCCGTCGACCAGGTCCCCCGCCCATACACCGGAGGCGTTGATCACTGCCCGCGCCCGGATGTGCCCCTCCTGGCCTGTGAGTTCGTCCCGTATCCGGGCGCCGGAGCCGGTGAGCTCCAGGGCCCGGACCCGGGTCAGGATGCGGGCGCCGTGGGCGGCGGCGGTGCGGGCGAGCGCGGTCACCAGGCGGGCGTCGTCGGTGAGCCGGCCGTCCCAGGACAGCAGGCCGCCGCGCAGGCCGTCGGCGCGCAGCACCGGAGCCAGGTGGCGGGTCTCCACCGCGGACAGCCGGCGCGGCGCGGGCAGGGTGGCCCGGGCCGTGCGGGCCGTCAGCCGCAGGGTGTCCCCGGCGCGCAGACCGGCCCATGCCAGGGCGGCCTGGCCGCGCGAGACCAGCGCGGTCAGCGGGAGCACGAACGGCTGGGCGCCGACCAGGTGGGGCGCGGTGCGCTCCATCAGCACCCCGCGTTCGACGGCGCTCTCGTGCGCCACGTCCACCTGCGCGGAGGCGAGGTACCGCAGCCCGCCGTGGATGAGCTTGGAGCTCCAGCGGGAGGTGCCGAACGCCAGGTCGTGCGCGTCCACGGCGACGACGCCCAGGCCGCGGGCGGCGGCGTCCAGAGCGGCTCCGGCACCGGTCGCGCCGAGACCGACGACCAGGACGTCCACCACGGGCCCGTCCACGGTCGCGGTCAGTTCCCGCGAACGCCGGGCGGCGGAGAGCGACGACGATCCTGACGACGGGGCCACCGGCCCGGATGCCGGGCTGCGGGTCGGGCTCATGGTGTGAGGGTCCTCTCCAGGATGGTCCGCAGCTCCCCGAGGAAGGCCGCGCCGGTCAGCTCGGTGTCGTCCTCGTCGGTCATGGTCCGCAGGGACAGGGTGAAGGACTGCACGACCAGCAGCAGGGACCGCGCCTGCCGTTCGACATGGTCAGGGCGCACCGAGCCGTCGGCGTGTCCCTCCCGCAGCGCCTCGGCCAACAGCTCCAGCAGGGCCGTCTGGCTCGCCCCGCGCCGGTCCAGCACATAGGGGAGGAGCAGTTCGGGATCGACGTCGACGATCTTGCGGAACAGCGGATGGGCGCGGAAGGCGTCCACCCCGGCCACCAGTCCGTCGACGATCAGGGCCCTGGTCTGCGTGCCGGGACCGCGTTCGGGCATCGCCCGGGTGGCCACGCCGACCCACTCCCGGGTCATCAGGTCGCCGACCAGCGTGCGTACGTCGGGCCAGCGCCGGTACAGCGTCATACGGGAGACCCCGGCGCGGCGGGCCACGTCGGTCAGCGTGGTGCGGCGGACGCCGACGGCCAGCACGCAGTCGCGCACCGCGTCGAGGACCGTGTCGTCCGAGCTGTTGTGACGAATAGGCGTCATGTGTAACAGTGTAACGGCCCCGAGGGTGCCCCGACCCCCCGGACGGCACATCTCGAACGGCACATCTCGAATCGACCGGTGAGGACGACAGCCGTGGACATGCTGTGGAGTGGCTGGGGCGACCCGGCCAAGGCCCAACCCCTGCCGGAACCGGTGATCGGGCTGTTGCGCGACCTGCTCGGGGCCGAGCCGCGCGACACGGAACCGGTGCCGCTGGGGGACATCCCCGTCCCGCCGTCGCCCTTGGACTCCGCCGCCCACCAGGCCCTGGTCACCGCCGTCGGCGGCGCGGAGCACGTGCGTACCGACGCGGAGACCCGGATCCGGCACACCCGCGGCAAGTCCACCCCCGATCTGCTGCGGATGCGGGACGGCGACGTCGCGGACCTTCCGGCGGCCGTCGTTCTCCCGGCGGGGCACGACGAGGTCCTCGCCGTGCTGCGGACCTGCACCGAACACGGCCTGGCGCTGGTCCCGTTCGGCGGCGGCACCTCCGTGGTCGGCGGTCTCGCCCCCGGCCCGCGGGGCGCCTTCGTCGCCCTGGACCTGCGCCGCATGGACCGGCTGCTCGCCGTCGACCCGGTCTCCCGCACCGCGACCCTGCAACCGGGCCTGCGGGCCCCGCGGGCCGAGGCGCTCCTGGCCGACCACGGCTTCACCCTCGGCCACTTCCCCCAGTCCTACGAATGGGCCACCATCGGCGGCTACGCCGCAACCCGCTCCAGCGGACAGGCGTCCGCGGGCTACGGCCGTTTCGACGAGATGGTGCTCGGACTCACCCTCGCCACCCCCGAAGGCACCCTGGAGACGGGCCGCGCCCCCCGCTCGGCCGCCGGCCCCGACCTGCGTCAGCTGATCCTCGGGTCCGAGGGGGCGTTCGGCGTCATCACGTCCGTGACCGTCCGGATCCGCCCCGTCCCGCGGATCCGTCGCTACGAGGGCTGGCGGTTCGCCTCCTTCGAGGAGGGCGCCGCAGCACTGCGCCGACTCGCCCAGGACGGGCCGCGCCCGACGGTCCTGCGGCTGTCCGACGAGACGGAGACGCTGATCGGCCTCGCCCGGCCCGAGGCCATCGGCTCCTCACCGGCGCCGCGGAACGACGGCTGCACGGCCGTCGTCGGCTTCGAGGGCACGGAGGAGGACACCGCGCACCAGCGGGAGCGGGCCGCGGCCGTGCTGAGCGGCCACGGCGGAACCTCCCTGGGCGAGGAGCCCGGACGGCACTGGGTCCAGGGCCGCTACTCGGCCCCCTATCTGCGCGACGCCCTCCTCGACGCCGGGGCCTTCGCGGAGACACTGGAGACGGCGGCCTTCTGGTCACGCCTGCCCGCTCTGTACGCCGCCGTCCGCGAGGCGCTCACCGGCACCCTCGCAGACGCCGGTACCCCGCCCCTGGTCATGTGCCACATCTCCCACGTGTACGAGAACGGCGCCTCGCTCTACTTCACCGTGGTCTCGGCCCAGGGCGACGATCCCGTGGCGCACTGGACCCGGGCCAAGCACGCGGCGGGCGACGCGATCCTCGCCGCGGGCGGCACGATCACCCACCACCACGGCGTGGGCACCGACCACCGGGACTGGTACGTCCGGGAGGCCGGCGCGCTCGGCATCGAAGCCCTGCGCGCGGTCAAGCGGCGCCTCGACCCGGCCGGGCTGCTCAACCCCGGAGTCCTGCTGCCCGCGGACTGACCCCTGCCCCCCCCGACGATCCAGCCGTCCGGCCGTCCCGTAATCCTGTTCTCCCGTCTTCCCGTCTTCCCGTCAGCCCCGGAGGCACCCCGATGCGACAGTTCACCGCCGTCGTCAACCCCACCGCGGGTGGATCCAGCGGCGCCGCGGCCCTGCTCGCGGTGGCACGGCTGCTGCGGGAGGCGGGGGCCGAACTGGACACCGAGTACAGCCGCAGCCTCGCCCACGCCCAGGACATCGCCCGGGAGGCGGGCGAGCGGGGGCGGGTGGTCCTCGCCGTCGGCGGCGACGGCATCACCGGCCGCGTCGGCGGAGCCCTCAGCGGTACCGGCGCGCTGTTCGGGCTCGTCCCGGCCGGCCGTGGCAACGACTTCGCGAGGGCGCTGGGACTGCCCGCCGACCCGGCCGACCTGGCCCGGATCCTGCTGCACCACGCGCCACGGCCGGTCGACACCATCGAGGTCAGCTCGGCCGTCCACGACCGCACGGTGGTGCTCGGCAGCGTGTACGCGGGAGTGGACGCGCTGGCCAACCGGCACGCCAACCGCGCGAGAGTCCTGCGCGGCACCGCCTCCTACTACGTGGGCGGGCTGAGAGCGGTCGCCACCTGGCGACCGGCGCGTTTCCGGGTCACGGTCGACGGCGAGGAACATCCGCACACCGGCTACACGGTGGTGGCCGCCAACTCCGGCTACTACGGGTCGGGCCGTCTCATCGCCCCCGACGCCCGCCTCGACGACGGCCTGCTGGACGTCGTGATGATCCGCGAGGCACCGCGCCGGCTGTTCTTCGCCCTGATGAACGAGCTCAGGTCCGGCGCCCACGTCCACCGCCCCGAGGTGCGCGTCCTGCGTGGCAGGGAGGTCCGTGTCGAGGCCGACCGCACGGTGCCCTACGGCGCCGACGGCGAGGTCGAGGCCGATCTGCCGGTGACGGCCAGGGTGCTGCCCGGAGCGCTCCAGGTGCTGTCCTGACCCCGGCCTCCCCTGGCCGGAAAACGCGGCACATCGGAAATCAGAGCGCAATTCTCCGCACGGTTTGGGAATTGCCGACGTGGCTACCCGAAGTACGGACACCGAAGTCGAGCGTGGCTTGGAGTGAGGAACGTGGCCGGTAACCAGAAGGCCAAGGCGAAGATGGAACAGGCCAAGGGAAAGGCCAAGGAAACGATCGGCCGCGCGGTGGGCAATGAGCGCATGGAGGCCGAAGGCCGGGCCGGGCAGTCGAAGGGCGACGCACGTCAGGCCAAGGAGAAGACGAAGGACACCTTCAAGCACTGAACTCCGCGAGCACCGATCTGCCGAACACCGAACATCAAGAAATCCCCGGCGGGACCTCCGTTCATCGGACGGGGCCCCGCCCCTTCTGTGTAATCCGGTGACAAAGAGCGCGCGGATGAGCTGAATTCCTGTGAGCACCACCTGAGCGGACCACGGCCCCGGCCCTACCGTCCCGCTATGAACACGAGTCGCAGCAGAATGAGAACGTGGCGAAGTGCCGCGCTGGCGGTACTGCTGACCGCGGGGACGCTGACAGCCGTCGCCCCCGGGGCCCAGGCACAGGGCGCGCGGACCGAGACGCCGGTGACGACGTCGGCTCCGGCCGACGGAGTGGTCGAGTCGGTGGTCCGGGTCAAGGTGCCGCTGCCGGCGTCCTTCGGGGCGCGTCCGGCGGCGTGCGACTGGCTGTCGTACCTGCGCTACCGCTCCTCCGCCGGACCGGCCTCCTCGTCCGACGCCGACCGGGTCCTTCTCGCCCAGCCGGGCATCCTGGAGGGCGCCGGGGCGTTCGACAGCGTCGCCCGCAACACCGTGGCCCGCGCAGCCGAGCAGGGCAGCCACATCGAGTTCTGGGCCCTGGACCGGCGCTCCAACTGCCTGGAGGACCACACCGGCATCGCCTCCGGCGACCAGCACACCTCCGTCGACTACTACTACCGCGGCAAACAGGTCGCCGGCCGTACCTTCGACGGTTACGTCGGCAACAACCGCCTCGGCTGGATGGCGAAGCTCGGCATCGGGCAGACCGTCCGCGACGAGTACGACCTGCTGGCCGCCGAACTCCCCGACCAGCGACTGCGCAAGGACAAGGTGCTGTGCGGCGGCCACTCGCTGGGCGGAGTGATCACCGGGTACTTCGCGACCGCCGACTTCGACGGCAACCCCGCCACCACCGCCGACGCCGGACACAACCAGTGCGCCGGCTACTTCGCCCTCGACACCACCGTCTCCACCTCTCTCGGCGACCTCAGCGGCAGCCTCCCCGACGACACCAACCTGCCCGACATCGGCCTCGGCTACGGCGTGGTCCAGGCCGGCCTGGACAGCGGGCTGCTCTCCCGCACCCTGTCCGCGCCGGTGCTGCTCAACCCCGAGACCATGACCCTGCTCGCGATCGCGGGGCTCGGCGTGGTCGACGCCCCCGACGGTGAGGCCGACCTGCCCAGCTATCTGCCCGTCAACGTCAACATCGAGGCCACCAACCGCTTTCTGTTCTCCAAGGACACCGCCACCTTCCTCAGCGGCACACCCGCTGTGAAGGACTTCCGCCTCACCAACGCGGCCGTCCTGGGAGCGCTGATGGACGACAACTCCGTCCCCCTGGCGTTCCTGCAGAGCAGCGTCGGACTCTTCGACGGCGGACCGGTCACGGACAAGAACTTCCCTGTCGCCAACGGCGGCGACGCCCAACCGGGTCTGTTCGGCACCGAGTACAAGGCCATCCCCGACACCCCGCACGGACCGCTGTACACCTGGCGGAACTACGACCGGGTCGGCGACCCCGACGACCCCGGACACCGGTCGGCGGACGGCACCCCCTTCACCAGCGCGGGCAAGGAGGTCACCGACATCAAGGAGCTGGCCCGCAGTCTCGCGGAACAGCCGCTGGACTTCACCGAGCAGTACTTCCCGACCAAGCTCGTCACCGACCTCCAGCTGTCGACCTCACCGCAGGTGAAGGGGCTGGTCGCGCATCCCGAGGGGCTCACCGCCAATCCGACGCTCACCGTGCTCGCGGGCGACGGGCTGCTGGCGGGCCGGGTCCCGGCCGACCTGCACCCGGTGGTCGCCGACGGCTACCAGCACCTCGACGTGCTGACCGCGGCGCCCGTACAGAACAACGGACGGCCCGAGCCCACCTCCACCAACCTCGCGCGGTTCGCGCGCTCACCCCGATAGGAGGCGGCACACGCGGATGGGCCCGGGAGGCGATCACCTCCCGGGCCCACTGTGCTGTGCGGTCACACCTGGTCCGGCTCAGGGCCGCTTCGGCTCGGAGCCGGTCCGGCTCAGACCTTGCCGGCGGCGAAGGCCGCCGCCGCGTCCGCGTTGGCGGTGTAGCCGAGGTGCGCCCCCACGTCACCCCCTCCGTTCTCACAGACGGGGTCGCCCTTGGCACAGAAGTCGATGGTGCGGCTCTGGTAGGTGCCGGTGACGCTCTTGCCTATCGCCCGGATGGGATTGCCGAACAGCAGAACGGAGGAGACCTTCGGCTCCAGGGCGGCGGGGATGGTGGCCACGATCGGGCTTCCGACCACCGCGCCGGCGCTGCTGATACCGATCGAGTTGTCGACGACGTTCGCGCCCTGCGAATAGCCCACCAGAATGAAACGCTGGTTCGGGCATGCGGCGGCCTGACTCCTGACATGGTTCACGAGGTCCGTGTTGCCCTGCGCCGCCGAGGTCAGCGAAAGGTCCGCGGGGTAGTTCACCTTGTAGCTGGACAGGGTCTTTCCGGTGATTTTCTTCTGGAGTGCGGAATACACCGGGTCGCCGACGATGAAGCCGAGCGTGCCCGGTTCGAAGGTGCCGCGGGCCGCTACGACATCGATGTCGGTGCAGGCGGCGGCCGTTGCTGTGGGGGCGGAGAGGGTGGCCAGTCCGGCCCCGCCGGCCAGGGAGAGAGCGGCGAGGCACAAGCGGATGCGCATGGGGGAATCCTCTGCGTGCGGGGCGCGTGATGCGCCTGCGAAAAGGAACGGTCCCGAACGTATTCGCTTTCCTGACGGACTGTTATGCAGCGGATTATGGAATTACCGCGTCTTTTTGTGCCCGCATGAGCATCATTCCCGAGGGCAATTTCATCGACCCTCCGCCCCCTGCTCCCGCAACGCCTCGGCGCGCAGCGCCAGCACCAGGTCCAGCCGGGTCTCGGGCTCGTGCAGCGCCTCGCCGAAGAGCTTCTCCAGCTGCCGCAGCCGGTAGCGGACCGTCTGCGGGTGGACATGCAGCCGTGCGGCGACGTCGGGGACGTTGCTGCCGCTGAGCAGCCAGGCCAGCAGCGTCTCGGCGAGCCGGGGACGCTGCCCCGCCGACACGGAGTCGAGGGGGGTGAGGACACGCGCCTGCACCTGCGCCAGCAGCGGTTCGTCGCCGTACAGCAGCAGCGTCGAGAGGTGGTCCTCGCACCGCACCACCCCCTGCCGGGGCAGGATCCCACGACCCATCAGCCCCAGGGCACGGCTGGCCCAGCGCAGCGACCGCGGTGCCTCTGTGAGCGGAACCGTCGGCCCGATCGCGGCCGGCCGGCCCCGCAGGGCGAGGGCGAACGCCCGGCCGAACCGGCCGGAGCCGTCGGGATCGGGCACCAGCATGCGCGGCGGCCGGGACGCCATGTCCACCAGCGCGCCCGCCGCGGCGAGCGGCCGGTCCTCCTCGCGCCGCTCCGGCCCGGCCGCGAGCGCGACGACGGCGACCTGCCGCGGCACCGACCAGCGCGCGCCGTGTGCCAGATCGTGCACCGCCTCCAGGGCCACCGGCCCGTCCCCCAGCAACAGGTCGAGCAGGCGTTTTCGACGCCGTTCCAGTTCGTCCGTGCTGCGCAGCCGGGCCTCCGCGTAGCCGGCGGCCGCCGCCTCGGCGACCTCGTGCACGGTCTGGAAGGCGAGTTCGCCGAGCGCGGCCACGACCGCCGAGTCCAGTCCGAGTTCCTCCGCCGTACGCCCCATAAGCCGCCAGGCGTGCAGCCCGCCGACCCGCAGCGCGGACTGCAGCGCGTCCAGGCTGCGGCCCTCCAGGGCTTCGCCGCGCCCGAGTTCGTAGTACGTCGCGGCGATCGCGTCGCCGCGTCCGCGCGGATCGGCGATGTGGTCGACGAACAGGGTCAGCGCCAGCACCACCCCGGCTCTGAGGTTCTCCCGATAGGTCCCGTCGGCGGGCCGCGCGTACTCGGGAACCTGCCGTCTGACCTCCTCCTCCACCTCGTCGGCGACCAACTCCAGTTGGTCGCGCAGCACTTTGGCCAGTTCGGGCGGTACCGGTGCGGGTCCGGGGCCGGCCAGGTCGCCGTGCGGGGCGGGAACAGCCATCGCGGACACTCCTTTCACCCGGAAGCGGCTCACCCGTGGGGTGTTCCCCGTGGGGTGAGTGGGGCGTCCTGTGTTGGACGGACGGCCCCTGCGCTCCGTTCCGTGCCCCCATGGCTCCGACATCACTCGGGCAGCCCCAGCGCACGGGCGAGCATCGGCCACGACGCGGCGAACTCCGGCTTCCAGTACGCCCAGTCGTGCCCGCCTCCGGAGTAGAGGTGCGTCGTCACCGAGATGCCGAGAACGGCCAGCGCGTTGGTGAACAGGTGCGCGGACGGCCACAGCGCGCTCTCCAGCACCCCGGGCAGCGGATCACCGCCGCCGCCCCCGACGCCGCTGCCGTTGGAGACGTACAGGGCGGTGCCGCGCAGGCCCTGGGCGCGGGCGCGCGGATTGAAGTCCCGCCAGGTGAGGAGGTTCAGGATCGGATGGCCCCAGAGCGAGGCGGGCGTCAGGTTCTCGCGGGCCACGATGGCGTCCATGATGGGCGGCACGCCGGGCGCGGTGGTGTCGAGGATGCCGCTGTAGGAGGCCGCGGCGCCGAACATGCCGGGGTGCCGGGCCGCGTGCGCCATCGCCCCGTACCCGCCGGTCGAGACCCCGGCCACCGCCCGCATCCCCGAGGCCCGGTAGTCGCGGCGCAGCAGTGCGGGCACCTCCTCCAGCTGGAACGTCTCGTAGTCGGGCCCGTTGCGCCAGGCGGTCGGGATCCCGGTGGGTCCGGCGTCCGGCATCGCCACGATCAGCTCGCGGCCCTGGGTGAACGCCTCGATGTCGGTCTCCCGGGTCCAGGAGGTGTAGTCGTCGTGGGCGCCGTGCAGCAGGTACAGGACCGGATACGTACGGTTCGGCTGGGTGGCGAAGGACGACGGCAGGATCAGCCGCACGGGCGCTGTGCGGCCCAGGGCCGCGGAGGGCACGGACACGTCGAGGGTGCGCGGCCCGACCCGGGTCTCGGCCCGGGCGTGCCCGGCTCCGAACAGGACGGCCAGCCCGGCGGCGGCTGCCGCTCTGGTGACGGTGCGTCGGGAGACGGGGGTGGAGTGGGGGGACATGGCGGCTCCTAGGTTTCCGGCTCGGGGTTCCCGTCGCGGCCGGGCCGCTCGGGGTCCGGTTCAGTGGGTCTGCTCGGCGAACACCCGCCGCAGGTGTACGGCGATCTCGTCGACGTGCGGCGGATCGAGCAGCGACAGATGGTGTCCGGGCACCGGGACCACCTTCAGACGCGGGCACACCTCGTCCCAGCCCAGCGCCTCGTCCTCGCGCTCGTACGCCGGGTCGCGCACGGTGTGCGGTGCCGCTTCGAGGGCCCGGTACAGCAGCACCCGTCCGTCGTACCGGCCCGGCCGGTGGGCCTCGCCGATCCGCAGGTCCAGATAGGAGGATCGCTGGTGCTCCAGCGCGGCGGGCGGCACGTCGGCGACCTCGCGCACGGCACGCAGCACGGCGTCGATGCGCTCGCCGTCGTCGTCCAGGGCCACGAGATCGTCGTACGGCAGCTCCAGCGGGACGCCGTAGGTGTCGCCGACGTGCCGGGCGAACCCGGTGAGGTGGGCGCGGATCCGGTCGGCGGGGGTGTGGCCGGGCCGGGGGAGGGGCCGTACGGAGTCGATGAGTACCACCAGGTCCACGGTGCGCCCGGCGGCCTTCAGTTGCCGTGCGGTCTCCTGGGCGACGAAGCCGCCGAAGGACCAACCGCCCAGCAGACAGGGGCCGTCGGGACGGGCGGCGGCGATGGCGTCGGCACACCGGCGTGCCTTGTCCGCCACCGTGCCCGTCTCCTCCCGCCGCTCCAGCCCGTACACCGGCTGGTCGTCCCCGAGCCGTTCGGCGAGCCGCCGGTAGACGTCGGTCGATCCGCCGGCCGCGTGGAAGAGGAAGAAGGGAGGCCGAGAACCGGTGCCGCGCAGTACCCGCAGCGGGGAGCCGTCTTCCACCGAAGAGGTTGCCGAAGGGGTCGCCGAGAAAGTCGAAGAAGTCGCCCCGGACAGCGCCGGGGATGGCACCGGGGACGAGAGGACGCGCCGGATCCGGTCGGCCGCCTCCGCGACGGTCGCGGAGGTGAGCAGGTCGCGCAGCGACAGTTCGACGCCGTACTCGCACTGCAGGGCAGCACGGATCCGGACCGCCATGAGCGAGTCCAGGCCGAGATCAGCCCACGCCGTACCGGGTGTGATGCGCGCCGACGGGTGGCCCGTGACGGCGGCGACGTGATGGCGCAGACGATCCACGACGGAATCAGAGCCGGAGCCGGAGCGTGAGCCGGAACCGGAACCGGAACCGGAACCGGAACCGGAACCGGAGCCAAAGCCGGGACCGGAGCCGGCCTCCGTCGCGCCCCGCGCCGCAGTCGCCGCAGTCGCCCCGCCGGTCGGCTCGGTACGACGGTCACGGACGCCGTCCGTCCACCAGTGCCGCACATGCCGCCAGCGCGGAGCGGGCACGTCGACCACCCGGCCGGACGGCACGGGCAGCCGCAGCCCCGCGGTGTACAGGGTGCCGAGCTGTGCGGTGAACGCGGCCGAGTCGTCGGCGCCCCGGCGCAGGGTGCCGACGACGAACGCGTCCGCGACGGTGTCCACGACCGCCTGCCCGAGGACCGGGTGGGGGGAGATCTCGACGAACGCGGTGTGACCGTCCTCGGCGGCCGCCGCCACCGCCCGGTCCAGGCGTACGGGCCGTCGCAGGTTGGCGGCCCAGTGGGCGGCGTCGAAGCGGGACTCGCCGCGCGGGTCGTCCAGGACGGTGGAGTAGACGGGAACACGCGGCGGCCGTCCCCGCAGCCCGGCCAGGGCCTCGGTCAGCTCCGGCAGCAGCGCGTCGACCTGCGGTGAGTGCCCCGCGCCGACCACCCGCATGACCCGGGCGGCCCGACCCCGCTCCTCAAGCCGCCGCACGAACGCGGCCACGTCCGGCTCCTGCCCGGTCACGACCTTCTGCCGGGGCGAGGAGTGCACGGCGACATGCACGCCCGGGAAGTCCCGTCGCAGGCCGTCCAGTTCGTCGTCCGGTACGTCGACCACGGCCATCGCGCCCCCGCTCAACCCGCTGAGCAACCGGGCTCGTACGGCGACGATCCGGGCCGCGTCCGGCACGTCCAGGGCGCCCGCGCACACCGCGGCCGCCACCTCGCCCAGGGAGTGGCCGATCACGGCCACGGGCTCCACGCCCCGGGACCGCCACAACTCGGCGAGCGCCACCTGAAGCCCGAACAGGACGGGCTGGGCCACCTCCAGCCGGTCGGGGTCACCGCCGGTCGCCAGGTGGTCGTACAGCGACAGCCCGCACTCCGCGGCGAGCTGCGGATCCAGTTTCTCCACGGCGGCGGCGAACGCGGGCTCCTCCGCCAGCAGCCGCCGACCCATGCCGGCCCACTGGCTGCCGTACCCGGAGAACACCCAGACCGGTCCGCGCCCGACGAGGTCGCGCTCGTCCGTGACGACCCGAGCGTGCGGCCGCTGACGGGCCAACGCGCCCAGGGCGTCGGCGAGTTCGGCCCGGTCGCGGGCCGTCACGGCGGCGCGTGCCCGTCCGCGGCCGGTGCGTCCGGCGAGCGTGCGGGCCAGGTCGGCGAGGCGGGCGGTGCCGCCGTTCGGCGTGTGCAGCCAGTCGGAGAGCCGGGCCGCGGTGTCGCGGACCCGTTCGGCGTCCACGTCGGACAGCGGGAACAGGTGGGCTACGGGTTCCCCGCCCGCGTCCGGCACCAGGGCGCCGGGTCGCCATTCCTCCAGTACGGCATGGGCGTTGGTGCCGCCGAACCCGAAGCCGGAGACGCCGGCGGTGGCCGTGCCGCCGTAGCGGGGCCACGGCTCGGCCTCCGTCACCACCCGCAGCCGTGCGTCGCCCAGGGCGCTGCCGTCCGCGCAGTGCAGGGAGGGCGGGAGGCGGTCGTGATGGAGGGCGAGCACCGTCTTCACCAGGCCCGCGACGCCCGCCGCCGACTCCAGATGGCCGAGGTTGCCCTTCACGGAGCCGACCAGCAGCGGCTGGTCCGGGTCGCGGTCCCGGCCGAGCACGGAGTCGAGCGCGCCGGCCTCGATCGGGTCGCCGAGCGGCGTGCCGGTGCCGTGCGCCTCGACGTAGTCGACGGACGACGCGGCGAGGCCGGCCCGCGCGTACGCGGTGCTCAACACGGCCCGCTGGGCGGCCGGGTTGGGCGCCATCAGGCCGCCGGAACGGCCGTCGGAGTTGACGGCGGTGGCGCGGATGACCGCCAGGACGCGGTCGCCGTCCCGCTCGGCGTCCGACAGCCGCTTCAGCAGGACGGCCGCACAGCCCTCGCCGCGGCCGATGCCGTCGGCCGCGGCCGAGAACGGCTTGCACCGGCCGTCCGGCGCCAACGCCCCCGCCCGCTGGAACGCCATGGTGACGGTGGGGGAGAGCAGCAGGTTGACGCCGGCGGCGATCGCCGTGTCGCTCTCGCCCGTGCGCAGGCTGACGCAGGCGTGGTGCACGGCGACCAGGGAGGAGGAACAGGCGGTGTCCACGGCCATGCTCGGGCCCCGCGTGTCCAGGACGTAGGACAGCCGCCCCGCCGCCACGCTGAGGGCCGCGCCGGCCGGCGCCCACGGATCGACGGCGGCCGGGTCGGCGCCGGTGAGCTGCCCGTACTCCGGGGCGGAGATCCCGACGAAGACACCCGTGAGGGTGCCGGCGAGGGAGGCGGCCGGGACGGCCGCGTGGGCGAGCGCCTCGTGGACCACCTCCAGGAGGATCCGCTGCTGAGGGTCCATCACGGCGGCCTCACGCGGGGTGATGTGGAAGAAGTCCGCGTCGAACCCGGCGATGTCGTCGAGATAGCCGCCGTACGGAGGCACGTCGGCGGGCGGGAACGGGGTGAAGTCGCGCCACCGGTCCTCGGGCACCCGGCGGATCGCGTCGGTGCCCTCGTCCAGCAGTCGCCAGTAGTCGGCGGGCCCGTGCACCGCGCCGGGCAGACGGCAGCCGACCCCGACGACCGCGACGGGCTCGTAGTTTTCTCCGGGCCCGCCGGGCCTGCCGGGCGCCGACCGGTCGTCGACGGCGACCGGAGTGACTTCCTCCGCCTCGCCGCACAGACGCGACACCAGGGCGTCGCCGGTCGGGGTCTCCCACAGCAGCGTCGACGGCAGTTCGCGGCCCAGGACGTAACCGAGCTCCCCGGCCAGGGCGACCGCGTCCCGGGAGGACATGCCGAGGTCCGCGAGCGGCCGGTCCATCGGGACGGACCCGACCGGCATGTCGTTCCAGCCGGCCACCCGCTCGGCGATCAGGCGGCGCAGCGCGGCCTCGCCGACGGCCTTCATCGCGCGACCTCGGACGCTCCGGCGGCCTCGGTGTAGGTGCCGGCCAGATAGCGCGCCCGGGTCAACGCCCGGGACACCTTCCCGCTGGACGTCCGGGGCACGGTTCCCGGCGGCACGAGCACGACGTCGGCGAGCCGCAGCCCGTGCCGGGTGGAGACGGCCCCGCGCACCGCCCGCACCAGAGCCGGTACGTCGATCTCGGACACGGTGGTGGACCGGGTGTGCTCGGCCACCACCACGACCCGCTCGGCGGTCCGTCCCGGGACGGAGAAGGCGGCGAGGCGGTCGCGGCGCACGGCCGGATGCGTGTCCTGGACGGTGGCCTCGATGTCCTGCGGGTAGTGATTGCGCCCGTCGACGACGATGAGGTCCTTCAGCCGCCCGGTGACGACCAGGTGGCCGTCCAGCACCGTCCCCAGATCCCCCGTGCGCAGCCACCGCCCCGCTCCGGCCGTGAGGCCGACGGGCTCGGTCCGCTCTGCGGACTCTGCGGACTCTGCGGACCCAGCAGGTCCCGCGGGCTCGATGCCGAAGACGCGGCGGCTCTCGGTGGCCCGGTTCCAGTAGCCGCGACCGACGTTGGGGCCCTGTACCCGGATCTCCCCGATCTCCCCCTCGGACAGGACCGCGCCGGTCGCCGGGTCGGTGACGCCCAGCCGTTGGCCGGCCGGGGTGCCGCAGCCCGCGAGCAGGACGGCTCTCGGGTCGTCCGGGCGGGCGTGCAGGGCCTTGCCGGAGGCGAGGGCGTCCCGGTCGAGCGCGAACCGGCGCAACGGCTCACCGGGCCGGGCGGCGCTGACGAACACGGTCGCCTCGGCCAGCCCGTACGACGGGCAGTGGGTGTCCGCGGCGAGTCCCTGCGCGGCGAAGGCGGCGTGGAAGCGGTCGACGGTGCCGGGGCGCACCGGCTCGCTCCCGTTGATCAGCGCGGCCACCCCGTCCAGCCGCAGATCGGTCTTCTGCTCGGCGGTGACGGCCGAGGCGCAGTAGTCGTAGGCGAAGTTGGGCGCGGCACTGATCGCGCGCGGATGCGCGGCGAGCAGGCGCAGCCAGCGCGCCGGCTGATGCAGGAAGGCGGCCGGGTCCATGAGCACCGACGGCACCCCGCGGGCGACCGGAGCGGCGACGCTCAGCACGAGCCCCATGTCGTGGTACAGCGGCAGCCAGCCCACGCAGGTCACTGGATGGATGTCGGCACCGTAGGCGGCCAGTGCCTGCCAGGCGTTGGCGACGACGTTCCCGTGGGTGATCTCCACGCCCGCCGGCGCCCGGGTCGAACCCGAGGTGTACTGCAGATAGGCGGTCGCGTCCTCGTCCACCGCGACCGGACGCCAGTCCCCGGCGGCGGAGTCGGGCACGTCGTCCACGGCGACGACCCGTACCGCGGCACGGTCGCAGAACTCCCGGACCTCCGCCCGGGCGCGGCTGGTGGTCACCACGACCGTCGGCGTCGCGTCGGCCAGCACCCCCGACAGCCGGTCGGCGTGCCCCGGCAGGCTCGGCGGGTACAGCGGTACGGCAACCAGGCCGGCCGCCAGCGTCGCCAGGAACCCGGTGACGTACTCCGTGCCCTGAGGGCACAGCAGCGCGACCCGCGCCCCGGGTTCGGCCTCGGCGGCGAGCCGGGCGGCCAACGCCCGTACACGCACGTCGAGGCGCCTCCAGGTCAGGGTGCGGTGGACGCCGCGCGAGTGCGGGGCGGGATGGTCGACGAAGGTGAACGCCCGGCGTTCGGGGGTGGTCTCGGCCCAGTGCCGCACGAACTCCGGCAGGGTCCGGCACGGGGGCGCGAGCGGGGGGCGGCGGCTGTCCATGGGTGGCGTGGCTCCTCACGTCGCGGGGGCGGCTCGCGGGTGGCGCGGGTCGGTCGGGCGGGGCGGATCGAGCGGTGGCACACGGGTGTTGGGGCGGAGTGGGGTGAACGGGTCGGGCCGGCTGACCAGTTGGGCCCATGCGAAGGAATGGGGGGCGGTCAGAGCGGGATGTTGCCGTGCCGGCGCTGTGGCATCGGTGCGCGTTTGCCATGCAGGGTGCGCAGGGCCCGGCAGACCTGGTCGCGGGTCTCGCGCGGCGCGATGACGGCGTCGACGTAGCCGCGTTCGGCGGCGAGATAGGGCGTGCCGTGAGTGCTCTCGTACGAGGCCACGAGCCGCGCGCGCAGCGCCTCGGGATCGTCGGCGGCGGCGAGTTCGCGCCGGTGCAGGAGGCCCACCGCGCCCTCGGCTCCCATCACGGCGATCCGGGCGGTGGGCCAGGCGAGGTTGACGTCGGCGCCCAGGTGCTTGGAGCCCATCACGGCGTACCCGCCGCCGTACGCCTTGCGCACCACCACGGTGACCTTGGGAACGGTCGCCTCGGCGTACGCGTACAGCAGCTTGGCGCCGCGCCGGATGATGCCGCCCCGCTCCTGCCGGACGCCCGAGAGATAGCCGGGGACGTCCGCGAAGGTCAGCAGCGGGATCGCGAAGGCGTCGCAGAACCGCACGAACCGCGCGGCCTTCTCGGAGGCGTCGATGTCGAGGACACCGGCCGCGTGCAGCGGCTGGTTGGCCACGACCCCGACCGAACGCCCCTCCACCCGGGCCAGGGCGCAGATGATGTTCGGCGCGAACAGCTCCTGGACATCGAGGAGTTCACCGTCGTCGACGACCGCCCGCAGCACGTCGCGCATGTCGTACGCCTGCCCGAGCCGGTCGGGGACGACCTCGTCGAGTGGCACACCGTCGGCGCTCGGCGGGGCCGGGGCGTACTCCGGGGGCCGCTCCAGGTTGTTGGGGGGCAGGTACGACAGCAGGTCGCGCACGGTGTCGAGGGCGTCCTCCTCGTCGGCGGCGAGGAAGTGGGCGTTGCCGTTGACGGAGTTGCTGGTGTGCGCGCCGCCCAGTTCCTCGGCGGTGGCGCGTTCGCCGGTGACCGTCTCGATGACGTCGGGTCCGGTGACGAACATGTGCGAGGCGCCGTCCACCATCACCGTGAAGTCGGTGATCGCGGGCGAGTAGGCGGCCCCGCCCGCGCACGGGCCGAGCACGACCGAGATCTGCGGGATCACCCCGGACGCCCGCACGTTGCGGTGGACCAGTTCGGCGTAGCGGGCGAGCGAGGCGACGCCCTCCTGGATCCGGGCGCCGCCGCCGTCGTTGAGTCCGACGACCGGGCAACCGGTCTTGAGGGCGAGGTCCATCAGGGCGATGGTCTTCTCGCCGAACGCCTCGCCCATGCTGCCGCCGAAGACGCCGGAGTCCTGCGCGAACACACAGACCGGACGGCCGTCGACGGTGCCGGTCCCGGTGACCACCCCGTCGCCGTGGGGCCGGCGGGACCCGTCCCCGGCGGACCGGGCCCGGACGAACAGCCCCGTCTCGGTGAAGGAACCGGCATCCACCAGTCGGTCGATCCGCTCCCGGGCGTCGAACTCCCCTCGCCTTCTGGCCCCGCCCGGGGACACCGCCCGCGCCCGACGCCTTTCCAGGTCGGCGATGCGGTCGGCGGTGCCGTCGGGCACGGACCGCGCGGTCTGCCTTGCCTCGGACGTTGTCGCCTCAGTCGTCACAGCCACCTCCGAAGTGGCCTTCGAATATGGCAGCGCCTCGGACGCGGACCGGGGGGAACGGGGCGGCCTTTGCCTGAGGTGAGTGCCGAAGGGCGAGGCTTCGTCCGGGCGTGACAAGCGACGTACAGACACCGCACACGCGCCGGACGGGCTATGCCCGTGCTGTTGGAAACCTTTGAGGTGCCGGAGTCGCCGTGCTGCCGTTCTTCATCACCGTGAAGTCTCGTGGTCCGCGAGGACCCCGCCCCGGCCGACGCCGACTCGGGTAGGACGACCTCGCGCATCTGAGTACAGGTACTCATGAGCGGTCCTCCCACCTCCCGCAGGCTGGTCCCACAAGCCACCCAGAGGGAGCCGACTGTGCGTACCGACAACCGAGTTCACCCGACCTCGCTCGCGATCAGCGGGCGCCGGACGCGGTCCGTGTGGGGCCTCGCGCTGGCCTGCGTGACCGCCGCGTTGCTGGTCGGCTGCTCCGCGGAGGACGCCCAGTGCGGCGGCGGCGAGTACCCGGTCATGACGGTGGGCAGTACCGGCGGCGCGTGCGTGTCCAACGGCGAGGACCCGCCCGAGGGATACGTCCGCTACCCGGAGGGCAAGGTACCCGAGCACGTCGGCGACAAGTGGGACGTGTACTGGAGCACCCACACCATCGACGAGAAGGGCGACATCATCAAGGCGCCCGCTGAGTGAACGAGTGGGGCGGCCAGGCCGCACGGGGCCGCGCCGAACCGCCCCGCCGTGCCCGGCCGTCAACCGCACCGTCCGTCACACCGGGTCGTGCGACACCGTCAGCGGCTCGAACGAGATCCGCGTCAGCGCCCCGCCCCATCCCACCTCGACCTCGGCACCGTCGACCGTCACGGACGTGACGGCCTCCGCCGGGTCATCCGGTGCCGCCCCGCCGGTCAGCAGCGCGACACAGACGTGCACCGTGGTGCCCCCGGCCCGGCCCACCAGTCGCGGCACCCGGGCCCAGGGCGTGTAGGCGGTGCCCTGCGGGGCCCGGGCCGGCTCGGCGGGCCCGGTCCATCCGTGCGGGCCGTGCAGCGTCGACACCAGCTCCTCCTCGGGGCCGGTGGCCCACCCGGTCTGCGTCACGAGGGTTCCGGCCGGAGCCCCGACCACCCGGTGCACCCGCAGTTCGTACGGCCCGTGCGCCACCGTCACGCTCTCCACCCGCAGCCCCGGCACCGTGGGCGGCCCGCCGGCGAACACGGGCAGGTGCCACGACGCCGCCCAGCCCCACCCGTCGCCCTGCCCCGCGCCGAGCGGATGGATCCGCCGCCGCACGCTGCGCCGGCCGGCCACCTCCAGCGACAGATGGTTGTCCGCGATGTTCCCGGTCGCGGTCGGCCCGGTACGGGTCGAGTAGGCCTGGCGTCCGTAGTGCGGATCGTCGGCTCGGGCGTCCTCCCCCTCGTGCGGGCGCACATGGTCGCTGCCGTGGTTGTGCAGTCGTACGATCCCGTCGCCGCGCGTCACCTGAACGAGCAGACCCGGTGCCGGCAGGGCGAGCACCCGGTCGGCCTCCTCGACGGGCGCGGCCTCCTCGCGGGCCGTCCACAGCGGATGGTCCGCGGGCGCCAGCAGCGACACGAACGCCTTCGACGCCCAGTAGGGGGAGGCGGGACCCGAGTACGACTGCAGCGTCGCCTCGTGCGGGCCGAACCAGCCCAGGCTCAGCAGACCGTCGTCGGTCAGCGCGCCGCGCTCGAGGAAGTACCGCAGACTGCCGCTCGCCAGCCGCCGGGAGGTGCCGGGGGAGAGCGGGGTGTCCCCGGTCAGGGCGCCCAGACCGACGGCCGCCGATGCGGCGAACCGGTAGGTCAGGGAACGGCCGAAGTGCAGCGGCGCCCCGTCCGCGCCGAACATCAGCGCGAACCCTTCCAGATGGTCGCGCAGCCGGGGGCCGTAGCGCGCGGACAGGTCCGTGTCGCCGCGCAGGTACGCGTCGAGCACCGGATACAGGTGCAGCGCCCAGCCGTTGTAGTGGTCGAAGGCGCGCCCGTCGCCGTCGGCGTACCAGCCCTCGCCCCGGTACCAGGTCTCCATCAGCTCCAGCGCGCGTTCCCGCACGGCTGCCGTCTCGGCGTCCCCCCGGCCGACCGACTCCAGGAAACCGGCCACCGTGAAGGGGAACAGGTACCAGTTGTTCGGCGCCGGAGTGTGCCGCAGTGAGCCGCGCAGCCACTCCTCGGCCCGGTCCTGCACGTCGCCGTCGAGGTGCTTCCACAGCCACGGGGCCGTCAGCCGCAGCCCGAGCGCCACCGACGCCGACTCGACCATGGGCTGGCCCTGCACATGGTGATCGAGGATCAGCGGCCAGGACTCGGCGTCGTCGCGGCCGGGGTCACGGGTGCCGGCGGCGAGGCCGCGCGCGTAGCGGTCCAGCCAGCCGTGCGGATCGTCGCCCCCGGCGCCCGCCACCCGGAAGGCGGCGGCGAGGAACGTCCGGGCGTAGCCCTCCAGCCCGTCGGAGCGCACCCCCGAACGTGAGGGCCGGCCCGGCAGGTCCAACAGCGCGCCGCCGGGTGTGCTCCAACGCCACGCCGCGGTCAGCAGCCCGTCGGCCACCGCTTCCCAGTGGGCCCGGGTGTAGCCGGTGTAGGGGCTCGACTCGCGGTCCTCCGCGGGCAGTTCGAACGGGATGCTCATGCCAGGAAGGCCAGCCTTTCGCGTTGTACCGGATGCCGGAACCCGGAGCCGGAGGCCCACCGTTCGATCTCGGCGAGGGTGTGGTCGGCCAGCCGGCGCCACTCGTTGCCCTCGGAGCCGGCCAGGTGCGGGGTGATGAGCGCGTTCTCGCAGGCCCACAACGGGTGGTCGGGCGGAAGCGCTTCGGGATCGGTGACGTCCAGGACGGCTCGGACCCGACCGCCCAGGAGGGCGTCCGTGAGCGCCTCCTGGTCGACGACGGCACCGCGCGAGGTGTTGATCAGCACCGCGTCGTCCTGCATGGAGTCGATCAGCGTACGGCTCACCAGTCCGCGGGTCGCGGGCAGCAACGGCGTGTGCACGCTGACGGTGTCGCAGTGGGTGAACAGCTCCGCCAACTCCACGCGCCGGACTCCGAGTTCCACGGCGTCCGCGTCGGAGACGTACGGGTCGTACAGCAGGACCTCGATGTCGAGCGGGCGCAGCAGCTCGATGACCCGGCGGCCCACCAGCGAGGCCGACAGAATGCCCACCGTGCGGCGGTAGTTGCCGACTTCGTGGGATGTGCGCAGCCAGTTCGCGCGCCGCTTCGAGGCGCCGTAGTCGCGGGCCCGCTCCAGGACGTGCTTTCCGGTGAGCAGGATCATCGCGAGGGTGTACTCGGCCACCGGCACGGCGTTGGCCGCCGCGGCGGAGGACACCTCGATGCCGCGCTCCCAGCACGCGTCGGTGACATGGCCGCGTACGCTGCCCGCGGTGTGCGCCACGGCCCTCAACCGGGGCGCGGCCCGCAGCACCGACGCGTCCAGCGCAGGACAGCCCCAGCCGGTGACCAGCAGATCCACGTCGGCGAGCACCTCATGTGCGCGCGCCGTACTCAGGTCGTCGAGGACCGGAAGCGGGACGAGATCACAGATCCGGGCGAGGCCGTCGAGCGACGCGGGGTCCCAGACGGCACGGGCGGCGTCCTTGGACATCGCCAGGGCGGCCCGCGGGCGGAACCCCGGTCCCGGGGCGCTCACTTGACGGCTCCGGCGGTCAGCCCGCCGCGCCAGAAGCGCTGGAGCAGGATGAACGCGAGGATCAGCGGCAGCACGGCGAGCAGCGAACCCATGATCACCACCGGATAGTACTCGGGCGACACGGACGCCGAACTGTTCCACTGGTACAGGCCGAGGCTGACGGGATACAGGTCCTGGTCGGACAGCATCACCATGGGCAGGAAGAAGTTGTTCCAGATCGCGGTCAGCTGGAACAGGAAGACGGTCACCAGTCCGGGCCCGAGCATCCGCAGCGCCACTCTGAAGTACGCGACCAGCTCGCCCGCGCCGTCCATGCGCGCCGCCTCCAGCACCTCGTCGGGTACGTATCCCTGGCTGAAGATCCGGCCGAGGTAGACACCGAACGGGTTGAACAGGACCGGGATGAACACCGCCCAGAAGGTGTTGACCAGCCCGGTCTTCGAGGCCATCAGGTACAGCGGCAGCGCCAGCACGGTCTGCGGGACCATCACCGCCGCGAGGACCAGGCCGAACAGCTTCTCCTTGTGGCGGAAGCGGTACTTGTCGAAGGCGTAGCCGCACGCCACGCTCACCAGCGCGCCGACTCCGGCGCCCAGTACGGCGTACAGCAGGCTGTTGAGGTACCAGCGCCCGTACTGGCCGCCGTCCATGGCGAACAGGTCGTGCAGGTTCTGCCCGAAGGAGAAGTCCTTCAGCGACAGCAGATCGCTGCCGAACAGGGCGTCCCGGTCCTTCGTCGCGGCGAGCACCAGCCACAGCACGGGCAGCAGGGTGTAGAGGACGGAGAGGACGACGACGGCGTTGACTGTCGTACGGCCCAGCAGTCGGGGGCGCAGCAGGGTGCTGTCGGTGGCGCTCATCGGACCTCCTGGGCGTCGGCTCGGCTGGTCCAGCGGGTGACGCCGTAGGACAGGGCGATCGTGCACAGCAGCAGCACGACCGAGGCGGCCGCCGCCAGGCTGTAGTTGTTGCGGGTGAACGCGGCGTCGTAGATGTACATGCTCGGCGAGAACCGGGAGTTGATCATCGGGGAGGACTGGCTGAGCAGCACCGGTTCGGTGAACAGTTGCAGCGCCCAGATCAGGGTGAACATCGCGACCATCACGATGGAGGCGCGCACCAGCGGAGTCTTGACCTGCAACGCGGTGCGCACCGGCCCGGCGCCGTCGACCACGGAGGCCTCGATCACCTCGCGGGGCACGGCCTGCAGGGCGGCGTAGAAGACCACCATGTTGTAGCCGAGGTTGCTCCACAGGGCGATGTTCACGATGGACGGGATCACGGTGTGCACGCCGAGGAAGTCGATAGTGATGTCGGCATGGGCGAACAGGTCGATGATCGGGCTGATGCCGGGCGTGTACAGGTACAGCCAGATCAGGGCCGCGATGATCCCGGGCACCGCGTGCGGCAGGAACAGCCCCAACTGCGCCCAGGCGCGCAGCTTCACGACACCGGAGTCCAGCAGCAGGGCCAGGGCGAGCGCGCCGACGACCATGAGCGGGATGTAGATCAGGCAGTACAGGGCGACGGTGCCGAGGCCGCCGAGGAACGTCGGGTCGGTCAGGACCGCCGCGTAGCTGCGCAGGCCCACGAAGACGGTGCGTTCGGGGCCGAAGCCGAGGCCGGGCTGGTCGTCGCTGTAGAAGCTCAGGTAGACGGCGGTACCGACGGGGACCAGGAAGACGGTGACCAGCAGGGCGAAGAAGGGCGTCATCAGCACGCCGCAGGCGGTGAGTTGGCGACGGCGGGCAGCCTTGCGGGCGCGCCGGTCGGCGGCCGGTGCGGCGCTCGGTGGTGCGGTGACGGGCAACGGGTGCTGGGTGGTCGCGGTCATGGGGGGTTCACCTGCCTTTCGGGCGGCTCAGGTGCTGTGCTGGGTGGTGGACAGGCCCAGGGCCTTGAGGTCGGGCATGGTGCCGTCCTGGGCCGCGCGCACGGAGTCGATGAGGGAGCCCTGGCCGCCGCTCGCGCGGGCGAAGTTGTCCTGCATCACCTTCAGCGTGGCGGTCATCCGAGGCCCCCACTTCCAGCCGTTCCGGATCTTGTCGGCTTCCTGCTGGAAGAGCGTGTAGATGTCCTGGCCGCCGTAGTAGGAGCGGTCGAACGCCTTGCGGCCGACGGCGACCAGCTCGGTGGCGGCCGGGTACTGGCTGCTGGTGCCGCTGGAGAGGCGGGCGCGCAGCGAGTCCGGGTGGGACACCTGCCACTCGATGAACTCCATCGCGGCCTCGGGCACCCGGCAGTCCTTGGTGATGGCGAACGTGGAGCCGCCGTGCGTGCCGACGTGGGGGCGCCCGGTGTCCCACTGCGGCAGGGGTGCGATGCGCCACAGCCCCTTCTGTTCCGGTTGCCTGTTCATCTGCGAGCCGGCGTCCCAGGCGCCGCTGAGCCGGGTGAGCGCAAGCCCATCGGCGATCTGAGCGTCGTACTGTCTGCTCTCGACGGCGTTCATGAACACGTCGTCGCGGTCGATGAGTTGCTGCCAGTACGCGGCCACGCGCCGGGTGGGCGCGTCGGCGAGGGAGATGTTCCAGGCACCCTTGCCGGTGTCGAACCACCGCGCGCCCGCCTGCCAGGAATAGCAGGCGAACTGGGTCCCCCCGTCCGTGGGGAAGAGCACCAGCCGCCTCTCGGACGCCTTGCGGCGCACCGTGCGGGCCAGCTCGGCGAACTCCTCCCAGGTACGCGGCACCTGGAGACCGAAGCGGTCGAACAGGTCGGCGCGGTAGTGCAGCACCATGGGCTCGACGTCCAGCGGGACGCTGAACACCCGTCCCTGGAAGGTGGTCAGCCCGAGCGCCTGCGGCAGCAGCTTGCGGCGCAGGCTGTCGCCGACCAGGTCGGTGATGTCGCGGGCGACGCCGTCTATGGCGAACCCGGGGATCTGCGGGTACTCGATGGTGGCGACGTCCGGGGCGTTGCCGGCCCGGGCCGCGTTGCTGAGCTTCGCGTAGCCGCCCTGGGTTCCGGAGGGAATCTGCTGGAAGTCGACCTGGACGCTGTCGTGGGTCTTGTTGAAGGCGTCGACCACCTCCTGGCTGCCGCGCAGGGCGGACCAGAACGTGACGCGCGTGGTCTTGCCGGTGCTGCGCAACGAGGAGTCCGACGTCCCGCTGCAGGCGCTCACGGCTCCTGACAGTGGTACGGCGGCCGTCGCGGCGAGCACGGATCGGCGACTGGGCCGACCGAGCATGGTGCCTCCCGCGGCTCTGCGTGTCGGTGGGACACGGCGGTTCGGGACACGGGAATCCTCATCGCGCCGACCGCAAACGGTCAATAGAACGATCAGATGAAAATGGAAGCGGTCAAACGCTCATTCCTGCGGGGCTATCGGCTGCCTCGTCGAACCCCGCACCGTGAGCGACGGCAGCAAGTGGACGCGGCGCACCGGCGCCCCGGTGCCGTACCCGCTCTTCAGGCGTTGTGACAACAACTCCGCGGCCGCCCGTCCGACTTCGGCCTTGGGCGGGGCGACAGCGGTGAGTGGGATGGTGCCGAGCCCGGCGAGCACGTCGTCGTACGCCACCACCGAGCAGTCCTCCGGCACGCGCACGCCGTTCTCCGACAACTGCTGGACGGCCATCAACGCGTCCACGTCGCTGTGCAGCACCGCCGCCGTCGCACCGAGCTCGCGCAGCAGGGTGGGAACGTCCGCCGTCTCGTGCGCCGTGTACGGCCCGTCCTTGCCGACCCCCGGCGAACTCAGCGCCCACGCCCACTCCTCGACCAGGGGATGCTCCTCGGCGATCTCGGTGAACGCGGCCCGCAGGCTCCGCGCGGTGGGACTGTCGTCCCGGGTCGCGAACACGATCCGCCGGTGACCGAGCGCCACCAGGTGCTCCACCGCGAGATGCGCGCCGTACCAGTGGTCCGAACACACCGAGTCCAGGGCGTGCAGGGCGCTGCCCGCCCGTGGCCGCCGCTCCATCAGCACCGCCGGCACCTCCAGCGCGGCGAGCCATCCGTAGTCGGCCTCCTCGACGGCGGGGGTGCGCCACCGGGGCGCCAGCAGCAGACCCCGCGCGCCGGCCGCGAGCGCCCGCTCCGCCAACGGGCGCTCCGCTCCGGCGGTCTGGGGGGCGATGTGCAGCGCGATGCGCAGGCCCGCCTCCGCGAGCACCGTACGCGCGCCGTGCAGGGTCTCGTACAGGTACGAGTGCCGCTCCGGTACGACCACGGCCACCGTGTCGCCGTCCGGGTCCGCGGTGGCGCTGCCGCCGCCGCTGTCCCCGCGGTCGGGGGGAAGGTGCTGTGCGGGCAGGGTCGAGTGGACCACGCCGTGTCCGCGGTGCAGCCTGCCCGCACGGGCCAGCTCCTCCACGTCCCGGCGTATCGTCACCACCGACACCCGCAGCTCGGCGGCGAGATCGCTGACCCGGGCGGTACCCCGCCCCTCCACCGCGGCCACGATCCGCTGATGCCTGAGATCGACCGGCTCCCGCACGAGGCCTCCCGAGCGTATGGATGTTCGTTTGAGCGATGCGCGCCATCATAACGATCGTCCTGAGAAGCGGGGCCACAAGTACTCCACACGTTCGGCCACGGACCAGTGACGTTTCCGCGGCCTCCGCGCTGCGCCGGGCGGGTGACCGCGACCGCCCGTGACCGAGGCCGGCGACCCGGGGCTCGAGCCCGGGTGCGGAGCGCCCCGTTGCGCCGGGCGGGCCCCTCCTGTCGTCCGATACGCGGAACCGGCGGATGCGGGACATCATCCGCCCGACTTGCGGCAAAGGCTCTGGTTCGATGCGTTTTCGCGCTGAGACCTAGGAGACGTGTATGCCCCCCAGACACATCGCGGCGGCCTGCGCCGCCGTGACCGCGCTCGGCACGCTGGTGCTGTCGGGACTGCCCGAGGCGTCGGCCGCGGTGGCCCCCGTACCGGTGGACGCGCCCTCGGCGGCGCGGACGCTCGGCGCCGACGCACCGG
Organism: Streptomyces sp. NBC_00076; assembly: GCF_045041235.1. Lineage (NCBI taxonomy): Bacteria > Bacillati > Actinomycetota > Actinomycetes > Kitasatosporales > Streptomycetaceae > Streptomyces > Streptomyces sp. NBC_00076. Next base: position 1,022,412 of record NZ_CP108242.1, on the reverse strand, counting down.
CGCCTGCGATGCTGACCGCGCTGCGGCACGATCTGCAACTGACGGAGGCTCAGGCCAGGACGCGCCTGGAGAACGAGGCCGAGGCGGGTGCACGGGCCGGACGGCTGCAGATCGCCCTGGGTAAGCGCTTCGCGGGCGCCTGGGTGCAGGGCGCGACCTCCGCCGACCTCACCGTCGCGACCACCGACGCCGCCGACGCCTCCGCCATCAAGGCCCAGGGAGCGAAGGCCGCGGTCGTCAAGAACGGTCTGGAGGACCTCAGGGCCGCCAAGTCGAAGCTGGACGGCGCGGTCACCGCCGCCACCGCCCTCAAGGCACCGGTGCGCTACGTCGACGTGCGCACCAACCGCGTGACGGTCCAGGCCACCAGCCAGGCCGCCGGGGAGGCCCTCGTCACCACCGCCGGAATCGACGGCACGCTGGTGGACGTGAAGGTGTCGGCGGACCGCCCGCGGGCCCTGCACGACATCCGGGGCGGCGACGCCTACTACATCGAGGACACCGCCCGCTGCTCCGTCGGCTTCGCCGTCACCAAGGCGCAGCAGCAGGGCTTCGTCAGCGCGGGGCACTGCGGCGAGGAGGGGGACACGACCACCGGCTTCAACCAGGTGGCACAGGGCGTCTTCCAGGACTCCGTCTTCCCCGGCCACGACATGTCGTGGATCGCCGCCAACAAGGACTGGACCGCGACGCCCTACGTCAAGGGCGCGGGCGGCGAGAACGTCCAGGTCGCCGGCTCGGCGCAGGCTCTGGTCGGCGCCTCGGTCTGCCGCTCCGGATCGACCAGCGGGTGGCACTGCGGCACGATCCAGCAGCACGACACCAGCGTCAGCTACTCGGAGGGCACCGTCGACGGAGTCACGCGTACGACGGTCTGCGGCGAGCCGGGCGACTCGGGTGGCCCCTACATCTCCGGCGCGCAGGCACAGGGCGTCCTGTCGGGCGGTTCCGGCGACTGCACGACCGGCGGCACCACCTTCTACCAGCCGATCAACCCGGTGTTGAGCACCTACGGAGTCGTCCTGAAGACGAACGCGGCGCAGGCCGAGACCCCCGGAGCCCCCGCCGACCCGACCGGTTCGTGGGCCAGCGGCCGGGTCTACGACACCGGAGCACAGGTGACGTACGACGGTGTCTCCTATGTGTGTCTGCTGTCTCACCAGGCGCAGGGAGTGCTGCAGCCGGCCGCCACGCCGGCGCTGTGGCAGCGGGTCTGACGGCTGCCGCGGTCGGCAGGCCGTAGGACGGGCTGGATGAAGCAACTGAGCGGTGAGCCGTCCGTGGGGACGGTTCACCGCTCAGTGCATGTCGGTGCCGACTGCTGAGTCGTCAGTACCAGTTCGTGAAGACCGCGTCGTGGCCGTCGCACGAGAGCAGGGCCCGCGAGACACGTCCGTTGAGGTTGTTGCCGATCTTCGTGTACGCGTAGTTGATGCCGGAGTCGACGGTCTCCGAGACCCAGCCGTCGACCCGCCCGGTGCCGGAGTTCGACCGCTCCAGAACGGCGGCACAGTTGGCGCGGGAGTTCTCGATCCGCGCGAAGGACCCGCACTTGGAGGAGTAGAAGTACTTCAGGGCCATGCCCTCGGAGTAGCGCGTGGCACCGACCTGCTGGAACGTGCCCGCGCAACTGGAGATGGTGGGGTACTGGCCCTCCATTCCGTACGCCCCGTAGTTGCCCCCCTGGAACGAAGCGGCCTGGGCGGAGACCTGAGTGAGCGCCATCACCGCGGCGGCGCCCCCCGCGGCCAGCAGAGTCGAGAGTGATCGGCGGCTCATGAGCCCTCTTTCCGGTGTCGGCGGAGTACTGATCGAGCGGCGTACGACCGACTGCGCGCCGGCCGACCACCGCCTGTCCGGCGACCCTAGAAGACCCGGCCGGTGACCGGTGCCTGACACTTGTCAGGGTGGGGGCGTCCGGCCCGGTCAGACGAGGTGGGCGAAGACCACCAGGTTGTCCGTGTAGTCCCGGACCGAACGGTCGTAGTCACCCGCGCACGTGATGAGCCGGACCTGGGCCTGCGGGGTGTCGGCGTACACACGCTGGTCGGGAAAGTCGTCCTTGGCGAACGTCTCCGCGCTGTCGACCACGAAGGTCGCCGTGCGCCGGTCGGCCCGCAGGACACGGAACGTGTCGCCCTTCTCCAGTTCACCGAGGCCGGCGAAGACGGCCGGGGAGGTGGCCGTGTCGACGTGCCCGGCGATGATGGCCGTGCCGGCTTCTCCGGGGGAGGTCCCCTGGGCGTGCCAGCCCACCAGGTTGGTGTCGTCGGCGGGCGGGGCTTCGAGCTGTCCGGTCCGGGCGATTGTGAGATCGGTGAAGGGGGCGTCGACCGAGATCTTCGGGATGATCAGGCGCAGCGGCTTCGACCGAGGCAGTTGCCTGCCCGCCTGCGACGCGGTGGACGGGGTCGACGGGCCGACGGGAGCGGCCGACATCCCTGCGGGCGCGGCGGCCTGCGCCCCCTGCGGTGGGCGGGCGGTCACCGACGACGGGGCTTGTTCGCCGAACAGGTTCAGCGCCAGGAACAGGGCGGCCACGGCGCAGATCATCGTCAGGCCGAATCGGGACCCCTGATCGAGTGGTACCGGTTCGCTGTCGGTGGGGGAAGAAGGACCGGCTGCCATCGGACAGCACCTCACTCTCACTCGGGCACGGCAGCACAGGCGGGAGGGGGACGCGGAACGCGAGCCGGGCCGCCGACCGGAGCTGGGAGCGGCGGCCCGGCTGCTATCGCGTCAGGCACGACTCAGGCCGCGGTTCCGGCCGACCTGCGCCGCGCCGCGTACAGACCGGTGGCGGCGACGCCCAGTACGGCCATACCGGCGGCGGTCATGCCCGGCGAGGCGAGCGCGCCCCCACCGGTGTGCACCCCGCCGTGCGGCTTGCCCTGGTGCTCACCGGACGAGTCCTTCTGGTACCCGCCGGACGATTCCTTCTTGTACTCGCTGTCCTTGTCCTTGTCCTTGTCCTTGTACGTCTCCGGGTCGTACTTGGGGTCCTTGGCGGTGCCCCACTCGTCCTCGTTCACCGCGGTCAGCGCACCGCCACCGGTGTGCATCCCGCCGTGCGGCGACTTGTGGCCACTGTCTTTGCCGTGTTCCTTCTCCTTGCTGTACGACGAGGACTCGTGGCCCGGGTCGTGGTCGCCCGCATAGGCGCCGGGTGCGGTGATCGCGAGAACGGCGGAGGCGGCCGCTGTGGCCAGGAGCATCCGTGTGGAACGCATCCGGAATTCCTTCCGTCTCGGCCTGGGCAGCTGGCGTCGCGTCAGCTGGACTGACCCGGCCTCGACATGATCCACCGTCAGTCACACCCGTAGATCCCACCACTCAAGGCGCTCACCCGGGCGAACGGAGGGTGCGGGAGGCCCCCCGTCCGGCCACGCGGCGACGACGGCGGTGGCGGTGGCGGGGGTGGCGGCGGAGGAGGGGGCGATCTCGTCTGCCCGAGGAGGGCGGTGGCGAGAGCTTGGCTACCGGGCCGCCCTCTGGCATCGCTATCATCCGATAAAGCACCATTTGGGGATATTGCCCCGAATGGGTCGACATCCTCACGGAGCGATCAATGTCCCGCAAGCGCCCCACGGACGACGGCGACGAGCTGCTGACCAGGCTCGGCTCGCTGACCGCGCAGGCGCGCGAACGCGCGGAGGTGCAGCGTTCCCGGGTCGAGCTGGCGATCGCCCTGCAGCGCGGCATGCTGCCCGCGGACATGCCTGCGGCGCCGCGCTACCACCTCGCCGTCCGCTACGCACCGGCCTACCACGGCCTCAATGTGGGCGGGGACTGGTACGACGCCTTCACGATGCCCGACGGCCGCATCGGGCTGTCGATCGGCGACGTCCAGGGGCACAACATCGAGGCCGCCGCGTTCATGGGCCAGGTGAGGGTGGGGCTGCGGGCGCTCGCCTCCGTCACGAGCGAGCCCGGCGAGCTCCTCGCCCGGACGAATGACCTGCTCCTGTCCCTCGGCACCGAGCTTTTCGCGACCTGCACCTTCATACGTCTCGACCCGTCCACCGGGGTGCTGGAGAGCGCCCGGGCCGGACACATCCCCTGTGTCTGGGCCACCGCGGACGGAAGGTCCGGCATCGTCGACGGGGACGGGGGACCGCCGCTCGGCGTCCAGGCGGGGACGACGTACCCGGTGACCCGGCACCAGCTCACCACGGGCGGAGTGTTCGTCCTGCTCACGGACGGCGTGGTGGAAGGGCCCCTGATGGAGGTCGACCAGGGGCTGGACCAGGTGGTCCGGCTGGCGGGCGCCGCCGCCGTGGCGGGCATGGCGGTGGACGCGCTCGCCGCCGCCGTGATCAAGGGCGCCGACCGCGTGGGCCACGAGGACGACGCCGCGGTGCTGGTCCTCGGCTACGACGGGCCCGAGGTTCAGCCAGAGGGCGGCAGCGCGCGGCCCCCGTCTCGCCGGGACGGCCGTACCGGTGTCTGATGGCTGGTGTGGTGGGCACCGAGGATCTGCGCCGCACCGGCGTCTTCGCCCTCCAGACGCTGGCAGTCGCCGGCGGCTACTACGCGGCAGGGCTGCTCGGACTTCAGCGCGACCTGGTCGTCGAGGGCGCGGTGTTCACACCCATCTGGCCGCCCACCGGTGTGGCGGTGGCCTGTCTGCTGATCCTCGGGCTGCGTGCCTGGCCCGGCATCGCGCTGGGTGTCCTGCTCGTCATCGTGCACATCACCGCGTTCCGGCCCGACGCACTCGGCAACCTGGCGGGCAACACCGTCGCCCCCGTCTGCGCGTACCTCCTGCTGCGCCGGGTGGGCTTCCGCACCGATCTCAGCCGACTGCGGGACGGCCTCGCCCTGGTGTTCCTGGGGGCCCTGACCAGCATGCTGATCAGCTCCACGGTGGGCGTCGGCATCCTCGTGGTCACCGACCGGCTCGACACCGGCAGCTTCTGGCCGGTGTGGCTCGCGTGGTGGGTGGGCGACGCGATGGGCGTCCTGATCGTCACCCCGCTCCTGCTGCTGCTGTACGGGGCGCGTCGACCGCTGCCCATGGCCCGGTGGAAGGAGGCCGTGGGGCTGACCGTCATCGCCTGCGTCGTCGTACCGCTGGCCACGCGCAACGAGGCCAGCCTGCTGTTCCTCGTCTATCCGTTGCTGATCTGGGTGGCTCTGCGCTTCCGGCTGGCCGGCAGCATGCTCTGCGCACTCTTCACATGCGTCATGGCCACCGTCGCCGCGACGGACGGAGTGGGACCCTTCGCCGGGCTGACCCGCGTCGAGGTGATGATCAAACTGCAGGCGTTCAACGGCACCATGGCCACGATCGCCCTGCTCCTGTCGGCCGTCATCACCGAGCAACGCAACACCAGACGCTCCGTGGAACGAGCCTGCCAGGAGCTGGCGGAGGTCCTGGAGCACCTCACCGCCGGCGACACACCACGCGCCCAGACGCCCGGAGACACGGACGCCGACGACCTGCCCGGCATGCCGCGCGGACACACGGACGCCGACGACCAGCCCGGCCTGCCGCCCGGAGACACGGACGGCGGCCGACCCGGCCGGGAATGACGCACCGGCGTGGCTGAATGAACGGCCGAACAGCCGGAGTCCGCGGTCGGACGTCAGCGCCCGAGTGCCTTGCGCAGCGCGGGCTTCGAGGCGCGGGCCCAGACCTCCGGGAGTTCCCGCTGTCGCTCGCCGGCCGTCGTCTGCTCCCGTCCGTAGAGAAGGCCCCAGGTGAAGCTCGCCTCACCGGACGTTCCCGCCGCGACCGCCATCCGGCGCAGTTCGGACCGGGCCACCACGCTGTCCTGGTGGTCGCCGAGCACCTTCTGGACCGCCTTGACCCGCTTGCCGAGGCGCTTGGCGGGCTTACCGAGTGAGGCGCGGGCCGGCTCCGTGGCGTACCGGGTCTTCTTGGCCGCCTTGCGAGCCTGGTGCAGGGCCACGTCCCGGTCCGCGCCGGGCGACGTCTCCAGGGCCACCCCGACTCGGCCGGCGAACCGGTCGTACTCCTTGAGGACCGCCTTGGCCATGACGTCCTTCGGCTTCCGGGCGGCCTTGCGGCGCAGCGGAGGCCGTGCGACCAGGCCGGCCAGCGAGTCCAGCAGGGCCAGATAGCGGGGCGACGCCAAGGCGTCCTGCGTACGCGTCCGGGCCTCGGAACTCTTGGTGACGTGCCACGCCTGGAGCCGGGCCGTGACGGGTCCCAGGACCAGTTCCCGCGGCAGGGCACCGACCCCGGCGTCGAGCCGTTCCTGAAGGACCTCGTGGTCGCGTTCCGCGCCCAGTGCACCGGCCAGCCATTTCAGTTCCCTGCGCACGGGATCGGTGGCCCCGCGGTCCAGGACCGAACGGTACGAGCGCAGCACACTCCGCAGCCGACGACAGGCGACCCGCATCCTGTGCACCGAGTCCGGCAGGTTCCGGCGGACCGCGGGATCGAGTTCGACCAGGGCCCGCACCTGCTTCTCCACATACCCGAGGACGAGATCCCCGGCCGAGCCCGCCACCACGTCCTCGGCCCGTACGTCCGGCAGCCGGGGCGCGCCCACCCCTGTCTCCTCCAGCGCGCGGGCGAGCTTGGACGGACCGGGCAGCCGCTCGACGCCCCTCTCGCGCAGCATCTTGTCCACGGCCCCCAGCAGCTCCGGGTCGGCGCCCTCGGCGAGCTCGACCTCCAGCTCCGTCCACGAGGCCCGCGTGGCCCCGCCGAGCAGCGACTCCGCCTCGACCGCGTCGACGCTCAGCTCGCCCAGCACGGCGCCGCCGGCATCGGCGAGCTCCCGCCTGTGACGTTCGGTGCGCAGGCGGACCACCGGCCTCACTTCCGCACCCCGGGTACGGGAGACCACCAGGTCACGCAGGTCGCCCGGGACCGTCTCGGACAACGGGGCGCGCACTTCCTCGCGGCTGTCGCCGGGCAGCGGCAGCTTGAGGTGCCAGCCGGCGTCGGAGCCGCCCGTCCTGCGGCGCAGGGTGGCCGAGGCGCCGACCAGCCGCAGATCCACGGTGTCGTAGTACACGGCGTCGAAGTCGTCGGTGCCCCGGTCCGCCACGGACGCGATGCCGTCCACGTCGGTGAGGTCGGGCAGCCAGGAGGTGTCGTCGGCGGCCGGAGCCTCGTACTTTCGTTCCGTCTCTCGTATCGACTGGGCCATGTACTTCGCGTACACGTCTCAGCAGGAATCAAACCCGCGGAACCACTTTCGCCCGCTCCCGCGGGGAACCTGCGGCGCACTCGCTAAAGACCGCCGTGACGAGGAAGGATGGGGGCTTCACCGTAGGCCGAACGATCTGTGGGAGCGGGCATGCAGCACGAGCGAGCGGGCAAGCAGGCCGGTCCGGAGGACCTCGTCGACGTCGCCCAACTGGTCACCGCGTACTACGCGTTGCACCCCGACCCGGCTGAACCGGGGCAACGCGTCGCGTTCGGGACGTCCGGGCACCGAGGCTCGTCCCTGGTGACCTCGTTCAACGAGGCACACATCGCCGCGACCAGTCAGGCCATCTGCGAGTACCGCGCCGGCCAGGGCACCGACGGCCCCCTGTTCCTGGGCGCCGACACCCACGCCCTGTCCGAGCCGGCGAAGGTCACCGCCCTCGAGGTCTTCGCGGCCAACGAGGTCACCGTGCTCATCGACAGCGCGGACGGCTACACGCCCACCCCGGCGGTCTCGCACGCCATCCTCACCCACAACCGCGGACGGACCACGGGCCTCGCGGACGGGGTCGTCGTCACCCCGTCCCACAACCCGCCCGCCGACGGAGGGTTCAAGTACAACCCGCCGAACGGCGGCCCGGCCGCCTCCGGGGCGACGAGCTGGATCCAGGACCGGGCCAACGAGATCATCGCGGCCGGACTCAAGGACGTCCGGCGCATCCCCTACACACGGGCGCTCAGTGCCGAGGGCACGGGGCGTTACGACTTCCTGGGCGCATACGTCGCCGACCTGCCCGGCGTCCTGGACCTGGACGCGATCCGCGCGGCGGGTGTCCGTATCGGCGCCGACCCGCTGGGCGGGGCCTCGGTCGCCTACTGGGGCCGGATCGCCGAGCAGCACGGGCTCGACCTCACCGTGGTCAACCCGCTCGCCGACCCGACCTGGCGGTTCATGACGCTGGACTGGGACGGCAAGATCCGCATGGACTGCTCGTCGCCGTACGCCATGGCCTCCCTCATCGAGCAGCGCGACCGCTTCCAGATCGCCACCGGCAACGACGCCGACGCCGACCGGCACGGCATCGTCACGCCGGACGCGGGGCTGATGAACCCCAACCACTACCTGGCCGCGGCCATCTCCTACCTCTACTCCCACCGCAAGGGGTGGCCCGTCGAAGCGGGCATCGGCAAGACGCTGGTGTCGTCCGGGATGATCGACCGGGTCGCCGCCGACCTGGGGCGCCCGCTGGTCGAGGTGCCGGTCGGATTCAAGTGGTTCGTGGACGGCCTCGTCGACGGAAGTCTCGGGTTCGGCGGCGAGGAGTCGGCCGGCGCGTCCTTCCTGCGCCGGGACGGCTCGGTGTGGACCACCGACAAGGACGGCATCATCCTCGCGCTGCTGGCCGCCGAGATCACGGCGGTCACCGGGAAGACGCCGTCGGAGCACTACACCGCGCTGACCGCCCGCTTCGGTGAGCCCGCGTACGCCCGCATCGACGCACCCGCCACCCGCGAGGAGAAGGCCCTGCTCGGCAAGCTCTCGCCCGCCCAGGTCAGCGCGGACACCCTGGCCGGCGAGGCGGTGACCGCCGTACTCACCGAGGCCCCCGGCAACCGGGCGCCCATCGGCGGCATCAAGGTCACCACGGCCAACGCCTGGTTCGCGGCCCGCCCTTCGGGCACCGAGGACGTGTACAAGATCTACGCCGAGTCGTTCCTCGGCCCCGACCACCTCGCCCAGGTGCAGGAGGAGGCCAAGGCGGTGGTCGGTACGACACTGGGCGGCTGAGACGAGAGCTTGCCCGGCCGCCCGGGTTTCGGGCGGCCGGGCACCACCGGACCGTAGGCGACGGCCGTGCTCGCCCGCCTGTCCCGCCGCCCTGATCCCCGTCGCTGAGCCCGGCGGCCCTTGAGCCCGGCTCCTGATCCGCTGAGCCCGGCCCCTGATCCCGGTCCTTGATCCCAGCCGCGGTGCAGTGTGATCCGGATCATAGGGTCGCAGTGCATCGTGCCGCGGGGGCCACCGTCTTTCCCTAGGTGTAGAGGGTTGACCGGAACGGGGACGGTGCGGATGGAGCAGAGTCGAGCCGAGGGGTTCGACGGGTTCGTGGCGGCCCGCTGGTCGGCGTTGCTGCACCTCGCCCGTCTCCTCGTGGGAGGCGATCGGCACCGCGCCGAGGACCTGCTCCAGGAGGCACTGGTCAAGCTCTGGTTCGTCTGGCCCAAGATCGCCGAGGAGGCGCCGGAGGCGTACCTGCGCAAGGTGCTGGCACGAGCGGCTGCGCGCTCGGCGCGGCGGCGCTGGTGGGGCGAGCGCCCGGTGGAGCAGCTGCCCGACCTGGCGGAGACGGGGGACGTCTCCGCCGCCGTGGCGGAGCGCTCCCGGCTGGAAGCCGCGCTGGCCCAGTTGCCGCCGCGGCAACGGGCCGCGGTGGTGCTGCGTTACTACCAGGACCTGTCGGAGAAACAGGTCGCAGAGGTGTTGGGGTGCCCCGTGGGCACGGCCCGATCCCATGCGTCACGTGGCGTGGCTCGGCTGCGTCGGATCCTGGCCGATGTCATCGAGCCGGTGGGGTGAAGGGGAGGCCATGGATCACTTCGAGCGGGAGTTGTCGCGGATGATGCGCGACACCCAGGAACCCGCCCCCTTCGAGCCGCGGCACCGACAACGCCTCCGGTCCGGCGTACGGTCCCGGCACCGGGCCCGCGTGGCACAGCGGGCCGTGGGTTCCGCGCTGGTCGTCGCCGGACTCGGCATCGGCTTCTGGCTGCTGCCCCACGACCCCGTCGAGAACAGGCCGCAGGCTCCCCTTCCCCGGCCCGCGATGAGCCCGGCCGCACCGACCACGACTCCGACGGAGGTACCGGACACGTCCTCGCCCGGGTCCTCGACCGCCGGGGCCCCCACCGAAACCGCCGGCGCGACCATCGACGGGACCGGCGACCCGTCCGGGACGCCGACCGCGACCTCGCGTTCGGACACTTCGCCTTCGCTCCCAGGTGTCCCCTCGGCCACCAGCCTGCCGCCGACCACGGACTCGGGGGTGACACACACTCCGTCCGCACCGGCGACCATGCCTTCGAACGTCGACGCGTCGTCGACCGAGGGCTCGGCCGACACCGGATAGAGGTGCCCTGAGCGCTGTTCCCGAACGCTTTCCCCGACCGACGACGACAGCACGACGACAAGCCGTGACCGGCACCTCGTAACTCCTGACCACTGCCCGTCGGTCGCACCATCGCCGCGAGTGACCTCGGCATGCCCTGCGACAGAACTACAGACACGGACACATCGTGAAACATATCGGGACGGCCGCGCTGAAGGGCCACTCCATGGATCGTCCGGAACGCCCCGGGGACTCCTCGACCGACTGCCCGCTGGACCAACTGCCGCTCCGCACAGCGGTGTCGGCGCACCACCGGGAGCCCGTTCTGGACGTGGTGGTCCCGGTGTTCAACGAGGAGGCGGAACTGGAGCCGAGCGTGCGGCGGCTCCACACGCATCTGCGCGAGACCTTCCCGTACCCGTTCCGGATCACTGTCGCGGACAACGCCAGCACCGACGACACCCCGCGGATCGCCGCCCGGCTGGCAGCCGAGTTACCGGAGGCGCAGTGGCTGCGGCTGACCGAGAAGGGACGCGGCGGGGCGCTGCACGCGGCCTGGTCGCAGTCGCGGGCGCCGGTGCTCGCCTACGTGGACGTGGACCTGTCGACCGATCTGACGGCGCTGCTGCCGCTGGTCGCCCCGTTGATCTCCGGCCACTCCGACATCGCGATCGGCACCCGGCTGGCCCGCGGTGCCCGAGTCGTGCGGGGGCCCAAGCGCGAGGTCATCTCCCGTTGCTACAACGTCCTGTTGCGCTCCACCCTCGCCGTGGGCTTCTCCGACGCGCAGTGCGGATTCAAGGCGGTACGACGTGATGTCGCCGAGCGGCTGCTGCCCCTCGTGCAGGACTCGGGGTGGTTCTTCGACACCGAACTGCTGGTGATAGCCGAGCGGTCCGGGTTACGCATCCACGAAGTGCCGGTCGACTGGGTGGACGATCCCGACAGCCGGGTCGACATCCTCTCCACGGCGCTGGCCGACCTGCGCGGCATCGCCAGGATCGGCCGCTCCCTGGCCCGCGGCACACTTCCGACGGCCGGGCTGCGGCGCGGCGGCGCCGACCACGCGCCCAGCGGTCTGGCCGGCCAACTGCTGCGTTTCGGAGCGGTGGGCGCCGTGAGCACCGTCGGATACGTGCTGCTGTACGCGCTGTTGCGCCCGCCGACCGGACCACAGGCAGCCAACGCGCTGGCCCTGCTGATCTGCGCGGTCGCCAACACGGCCGCGAACCGTCGGCTCACCTTCGGGCTGCGCGGCCGGGGCGGCGCGCTGCGCCACCAGGCCAAGGGCCTCATGGTCTTCGCGGTCGGTCTGACGCTCACCAGCGGATCGCTGGCCGTCCTGCACCACCTGGTGTCCAGACCCCCGCGCCCCACGGAGATCGGGGTGCTCGTCGCCGCCAATCTGGCCGCGACCCTCCTGCGCTTCCTCCTCTTCCGGGCCTGGGTGTTCCCCGCCCGTGGCCGCGGGACGGGATCCACGGCCGCATGAACCACACGATGACGACACCGGCGATCCACCCCGGGACCGACCCCTCCGAGGCCTTGGTCGCCGAGCCGGGGACCGCCCACCACCCGAGCGACGACCCGAGCCCCGACTGGAGGCACTGGAGGCACTGGCCGCACAACTGGCGTTCGCGACTGAGCCGTTGGGCCAGACACCACGGTCCGGTCCTGGCCCTGTACGGCGTACTGAAGCTCATCGGCTTCTCCGTCTTCATGTACCTGCTCAACTCCTCGGGGGAGTACCGGAAGAAGCACCCGCGTTTCGGCGGCGGCGCCCATGCCTGGGACGTGCTGGCGAGCTGGGACGGCTGGTGGTACCAGCAGATCGCCGCCCACGGGTACGACCCCGCCCTCGTCCCGGTCCCCGGTGCCAAGGGACTGATCACCCTCGAGGGCAACTCGGCCGCGTTCTTCCCGCTCTACCCGGCGACGATGCGGATCGTCTCCGAAGGCACGGGGCTCGGTCTGTACGGCTCCGGCATGCTCGTCTCGGTCGTCGCCTCGTTCGTCGCCGTCCTCGGCATCTACGCCGTCACCGCCCGGTTCGGCGGCAGGCGCGCCGGGCTGGCCGCGGCCGGACTGTGGGCCGTCTGGCCCGGCTCGGGCATGGAGTGGTCGGCCTACTCGGAGTCCCTCTACGTCGCCCTCGCCGTCTGGGCCTGTCACGCCGTCATGAGCGACCGCTGGCTCACCGCCGGCATCCTCACCTTCGCCGCCGGCCTCAACCGTCCCACCGCCGTCGCGCTCATCGCCGCGCTCACCGTCGCCGCGCTGGTGGCGCTCCATCGTCGTCACGAAGACATCGCCCGCCCATGGACCGCGATACTGATCGCGCCGCTCGGACTCTTCGGCTACCTGCTCTGGGTCGGTAACCGGATGGGCGACCTGAGCGGCTACTTCAAGCTCCAGACCGGCGCCTGGGCCCACACCTTCGACTACGGCGAACACACCCGCGAGGTACTCACGTCCATCGCCGTGGGCCGCTTCGACTACCTCTTCGCGTACCCCTTGGAGGACACCATCGGCGCGGCCGTCGTCCTCTTGGCGGTGCTGCTGATCCCGCTGTTGATCCGCCTGCGCCCACCGGCCGTCCTGGTCGTCTACACGCTCCTCACCATCGCCCTGGTCCTGGGCAGCCAGCAGATATTCGGCAACGTCTCCCGGTATCTGCTTCCGCTCTTCCCCCTCTTCATCCCCCTGGCCGTCAAGCTGCGCGGCCTCGGTCTGCCCACGCTGCTGACCCTGCTCAGCGTCACGGCGGTCGCGTCGGGCTCGTACGCGGGCTACGTGCTCTTCGAACAGGGGGTCCCGTAGACCGCGTTGCCGCCCCGCCGGCTACCCCTCGTACACCGGCCGCACGGTCATGATGTCGGAGTCCCAATCCAGGAGCCGGGCCAGGTCGTCGTACCCGGGCCGGGACGGGGGCGCTCCACCGACGGGGCGGGTGTGCGTGCCGCGGGAGATGTTTCCGCTGACGGTGGTGTTGTGCTCGGTGCGCGGGCGGCGCAGTGACTCGTAGCAGGAGAGGGCGGTCTCGGCGTCGGGGGCGTCGCGCAGGGACTTCGCGAGGACGACGGCGTCCTCCAGCGCCATGGACGCGCCCTGCCCGGTCGCGGGGGAGGCCGCGTGGGCCGCGTCGCCGATCAGCAGCGTGCGGGCGGTGCGCCAGGGGGCGCCCGGGGGCAGCTCCGTGGCGTTGGTGACCATGATGTCGTCGGGGGTGGCCGCCACGACGTCCGCGGCGACGGGGGCGTCCTGGCGCAGCAACGGCACGAGCAGGTCGCGCCAACCGGCGGCGGTGCCCCGGGTGATCTCGTCCAGGGGCAGGGGATCGCCGGGGACGCGCGCGAACCAGTAGCTCTCCCCTTCGGGTGACACCGCGCAGCCGAAGCCGCCCGGGCCGCCTCGCACCATGGTGATGCAGGCGTCCGGGCCGGGCAGCGGAACCGCACCGGTGTAGCCGTAGAAGACGCGTTGGCCCGCGTGACACGGCCGGGTGGCGGGCGCGATCGACCGGCGCACTGTGGAGTGGAGACCGTCGGCGCCGACCAGAACGTCGCCGGTCGCGGTGCTGCCGTCGGCGAAGTGGGCGGTGACGCCGTCCGGGCCGTCCTCGACGGAGGTGAGCCTGGCGCCGTGGCGGATGTCGACGCCGCGGCGGCCGGCTTCAGTCTGCAGGGCCGTGTTGAGTTCGCCGCGCCGCAGGCACCGGTAGCGCAGCAGGGGGTCGGCGGCCTCGCCGAGCGGAACGTGCGCCACCTCCGCGCCCGCGCCGTCGAGAACGCGCATCGAGGTCAGCGGAAAGCCGACCGCGGTGACGGCGTCGGAGGCGTCGAGCTGTGCCAGGGCTCGCATGCCGTTGCTCGCGAGGGTGAGGAAAGCGCCGATGTCCTCGGCCGAGTCGGGGTGCGCCTCGTACACGACGACGTCGATACCGGCCTTGCGCAGGGCCACAGCCGTCGCCGCACCCGCGATTCCGCCGCCGATGACGAGTACGCGCGCCACATCACACCCCGTTCGTTCGCGGTCCGGCCCCCGTGGCCGCATCTCCATGCGGGGAACGTCCGGGCGGCGGTGACGGTTCCGGCGGAACAGGCGTGCGACGGCTGGACGGTCGAACGCCGGACGGCATACGACGGGCCTCAGTCGCGGGTCCGCGGCAGTCCGGGGCGCGAGGCGCGCAGCGACGGATCCTCATCGAGGCACCGCCGGAGATGGGGCAGCATGCCGTGCTCCAGCAGCGCCTGCCGCCAGTCCAGCCACGTCCGCTCCCGCCGGGCCCCGTGCGCGGAACCGGTACGTCCGCGCACGGCCGTGCCCATCAGTGCCGCGAGCGTGACGAGCGTGCTCAGGGCCGCCACGAGAGCGAGAATCCAGCCGGCGGTGGTGAGGGAACCCGGCAAAGTCCCATGTACGTCGGCCAGTTGAAGCAGGTGGCCGAGCACGAGCAGGGTCACGGCCGACGTGGCGGCCATGAGGGGCGTGAGAACGGCCGGCGCCGGCAGTGGCCCGGCTTCGGCACCCCGACGTGGACCGCTGCCTTCGGCGCGTCGATGGGGATCGGATTCCGCAGCGTGCCGATCTGCCCCGGCCGTCTCGGCCTCCGTCGCCGGCGGGTCCAGGTCGAGGCAAGCGAGATACGTGCGGTACTCGGCCTGTGCCGGGGCGGCTATCTCCTCGGCGTCCGCGAGCGCGCGGACCCGCAGGCGACGAGCGGCCAGGCCGGCCGGATCGGCGCGCAGCGCGCTGCGGATGTCGGGGGTGTTCAGTGCCAGGTGCAGCACCGCCTCGAAGTCCGCGCGGTGCTCGGGGCGGAGGCCGGACGGCTCGCTCACATGGTCTCCTCATGGGTGGGGGTGCCGACGGTGGTGGACGCGGCGGGCCGGGCCGGCTGACAGGAGCGGACCCGCAGGGCCCGTAGCGTCAGACGCCGAGGTCCGCGACGCTCCCGGCCGGCCCGGACGCACAGCCCTGGCCGTCCGCGCGGAACGTCCACTCGACGCCGGTTCCGCGACGGCGTCACCGTCCTCGGACCAGCCCCGCCAGATAGCGCCACAGCGACGAACGCGGCCGTTCGGCGCCGTCGACGGTCGGCGGATGACCGGGCCGGGGAGGAACGGCGGCCAGTCCGGCAGCCTCCGCGGCCGGAGGGACGGGCGTGTCGGCGAGCGTGTAGCGGACCGGGAGTGAGCGCAGGCCGCGCATGAAGGGGGAGGACCGCCAGGGCAGTTGGTCGACCGGCAGGGACAACTCCAGCCCGGACAGCCGCTCGAGCAGTCGGCTCACGCCGATCGACGCCGTGGTGGTCGCCAGTTCCCTGGCCGGGCACTGGCGGGGCCCGGCGCCCCAGGCCAGATGGGCCCGGGTGCTGATCGTCTGGGCGGGGCACACGTTGTCCGAGAACGCCGGGTCGGCGTGTGCGGCGCCGACGGACACCCACACCGGATCGCCCGCGGCGATGGTGTAGTCGCCCAGCTGTGTGTCGGTCAGCGGGAACCGCGGCACGAAGTTGACCAGCGGGGGCTTCTGCATCACCACCCGGTTCATGGTCTCCCTGATCATTCCCGCCGAAAGACTGGCGCGCGCCGGGCTGTTCCCGCCGATCACCTCGACGACCGCGTTGGAGATCAGGATGCCGACGTGGTCCGAGGTCATGCCGAGCAGCATCATCAGTTCGCGGGACAACTCCTCGACCCCGAGGCCGGGGTGGGCGGCGAGCAGATAGGAGGGGAAGTCGTCGCCCGGCTCCTTCATCTTGTGGGCCCCCAGCTCGGCCAAAGCGGCCAGCAGCCGCTCCAGCGCGGGCCCGGCATCCGGCCCGGCGTCCAGCACCCGCCACATGTCCATCAGCGCGTCGTCGTGCTGCGAGCCGGGGAAGCCGAGCAGATGACTGGCGACCATGAGAGGCAAGGGCCGTGAGAACTGGGCGGAGAGATCCGCCCAGCCGCTGCGGCCTCCCTGGGAGAGCAAGGTGATGAGCTCGTCCGCGTCGCGGGCGATCTTCGCCCTGAGTTGCCGGGCCTGGGGCTGCCGGGGGTCCTGGAACGGCCTGAGCGCGGCGTCCCAGGCGCCGCGCAGGCTCGGGTAGTCCGCACCGCCCTGGATGAGGATGTGGTTGACGTCGAGCGACGGGGCAAGGGGCCAGTCCTCGGGCAGCCGGCCCTCCTCCCGCGCCCGCCAGTTCTCCAGGCCCTTCGGCCAGGCACTGTCGTTCTGCAGAACCTCCAGCGCCTCCTTGTAGCCCAGCACCAACCAGACGGGCACCCCCAGCAGGTCCACCGGTGCGACCGGGCCGTGCGTCCGGCGCAGCCGCTCGTAGACGAGCTCCGGGCGGCTTTCGTAGTCCCGGGTCATGAGCGGCTCCAGGCTCATCGACTCCAGCGGCTCGTGACGGGCTGCCGACCCCTTGCTCAGTTGGGACCCCATGGCTTCCTTCCCTCTGTCAAGCGCTGCTCCTGTCACGGAACGCTGTGAACATGACGATCTGACAGAGTAAAGATGATCGACCACGGCGCGCCCACAGCGGGGGCGGATCTTGTGACAGTGGTGCTGTCACACGCGCGGTACGACGTGGTGTCGAGGTCCCAGCGAGGGCGTGAACGCCGCGACAGGCGGTGTTCGTTGACCGGTGGCCGGACCACGGCCGGAGCGGCACCACCCGAAGGCGGTGCCGCTCATCGCCGAACTTCGTTGCTACGGAGCCCACTTGATGTTCGGGTTCACCTGGCCGGTCCAGTTGAAGATGGCCATGTTGTCCCAGCCGTTGCCGCTGTTGGAGATGTCGGCCGGATCCCATCCGTTACCGGTGACCGCGTACCAGGTCGGCTCCCAGTAGAAGACGCCGATCGCGCCGGCGTTGCGAGCCGTGTTCTGCACGGCGGTGAAGTTGTCGGCCTGGCCCTGCCAGCTGAGCGGGTAGCCCGAGCAGCCGGAGGTGATCGAGTTGGCGGTGCCGTCCGCGTTCGCCGCGGTGAACGGGTAGGCCGTCTCGGCGATCACCACGTCCTTGCCGTACCTGGACTTCATGTCGGACACGACACTGCCCATGTTGGCCAGCGTGCCGTGCCACGGGCAGTAGTAGGACAGCCCGGTGATGTCCCAGCTGACGCCCTTCGCCTTGATGCCGTCGTAGAACCAGCGCGCGTGCGCGTCGCTGTCCGAGTTGGCGGTGTGAATGATCACCTTGGTGCCGCTGTTGCACGCCTTGGTCGCGTTGTACCCCGACTTCAGCAGCAGGCTGAGGTTGGTGAAGTCGTTGTTGACCACCTTGCCGTCGTTCCACAGCATGCCGACGTTGATCTCGTTGCCGATCTGCACGCTGTCCGGGGTGGTGCCCTGGGACTTGAGGCTGTTGCAGACGTCGTACGTGTAGTTGTAGACGTCCGTCTGGAGCTGGTTGATGCCGTGGCTCGCCCAGGCCGCCGGCTTGTACTGCTTGCCCGGGTCCGCCCAGGTGTCCGAGTAGTGGAAGTCGACCAGCAGTTTGAGCCCCTTGGCCTTGACCTGCTTCGCGTACGCCAGCACCTTGGCCTTGTTGTTGTAGCCACTGGCGGGGTTGTTCCACACCCGAAGGCGGACGTAGTTCACGCCTAGGCCCTTGAGGATGTCGAGCGGGTCCTTGGCGGTGCCGCTCGCGTCGTAGTACTTGGCGCCGAGGTCCAGGGCTCGTTGCGCGGTCGAGACGTCGGCGCCGAGCATGCTGAGCGAGTTCGCGGCGGAGGCGCTCGTGGGCGTGGTGAGCAGGGTCGCGGGCAGGGCGAGGGCCGCTATGAGCAGCGCGGCCTTCGTCGTGCGGCCTGAGCCGTTCACGGTCATCCCGACTCCTTTGATCGAGACGTGGCGACGTCGAGGCCGCAGGCCCTGACATGCGCATGGTGGCAAATCTGTGATCGTTCACAGTAGGAGAGGCCGCCACCCCTGTAAATATGCGTGCCATCGGTATTTGGTGCAGTTGAGATGTGGTGCACTCGCTCGATCACATTGTGTACGTGCACAGATCTTCCCCATGCTTCCTGGCTTCCCGAAGGGAGCGCCTTGCTTGCGCGGTGCGGCTGGCGCACGCTGAGTCCATGGGTGTGTACGACGGCCCAACGCTGATCACGTCCGTCCAGCGGGCCTTCCGGCTGCTGGAGGCCGTGAGCGCGCACGAGAACGGCGCGCCGGCCAAACAGCTGGCGCGGGAGACCGGCCTGCCCCTGGCCACCGCCTATCACCTGCTGCGGACGCTGGTCCACGACGGCTATGTGCGCAAGCTCGCCGACGGCGGGTTCGTCCTCGGGGACAAGGTGCAGACCCTGCACACCACGAGCCGGGGCCAGGCGCTGCTCAGCCGGGTGCGTCCCACGCTCGCCGCGCTGCGGGACGAGATCGCGGCCGCCGCCTATCTCACCTTCTACGAGGACGGCGAGATCCGGGTCGCGGAGATCGTCGACGGTCCCCGCACACCCCGCGTCGACCTCTGGGTGGGGTTCGAGGACGCGGGACACGCCACCGCGCTGGGCAAGGCGGTGCTGCGAGAGCTCGACGAGGAGGCCCGCAAGGACTACCTCTCCCGGCACCACCTCGCCGACCTCACCCCGCAGACCATCACCAGCCTGCCGGAGCTGCTGCGCCGACTCGACTCCTCGCCGGTGGCCCCGGCCGTCACGGACCTGGAGGAGTACGCCCTCGGTACGGTCTGCGTCGCCGTGCCCGTGTACAGCGGGGACGTTCTCGGCTCGCTCGGCGTCTCGCTGCCGGCCGGCCGCCTCTCCCGGTTGCGGGAGGTCCAGGAGCGTCTGCTCCCGACCGCGACGCGTGTGACCAGGAGCCTCTCGCTCACTATCTGAAAACCCGCTTCTTGTGACAATTGGGCTATATCCGTTTCCTGGAGGAAGTAGACATTTCAGGAACGTGCCCCGTCACAGGTGAGGACAGCGGACAACACATGAGCCAGGCCCGAGACCACGGTGGCGCCCACCGGCCGACACGGCCGTTCAGAGACCGGGCGGCCCGACCCGGGGCCCAGCCCCGCAGGCGGGCGGCCGCTCAGCTGGCCGCCGGGACACCCGTACTGCCCGTGCTGATCGTTTCCGTCGTCGTGCTCGTCGACCAGCTTGGCGGAGCGGGGATGATCTGGCTGCCGCTGCTCGCGGCCGGGCCCGCGCTGGCCGCGACCACCAACGGGCCCCGGGGTGTCCTCTGCGTCGGCGCCCTCGCCGCGGTGCTCGGCGCGACGCTGGGACGCTGGGACAGCGTTCCGGTACGTGAACTGGCGGCCGTCTTGTCCGCCCTGGTCGCCGTTACTCTGGCGAGCGCCCTGGCCAGTGCGCTGCGTGGGCGCCGGGAACAGGTGCTCGCCGCCGTCCGCTCGGTCGCGGAGACCGCCCAGCACGCGCTGCTCAAGCCCGTACCGGCGTCCGTCGGCCCGTTCCAGGCGGCCGTCCGCTACAGCGCCGCGGCGGCCGAGGCCCGCATCGGCGGGGATCTCTACGCCCTGATACCCACCCCGTACGGGGTCCGGCTGATCGTGGGCGATGTGCGCGGCAAGGGGCTGCCGGCCGTGGGGACCGCCGCGCTGGTTCTCGGTGTCTTCCGGGAGGCCGCCCATGAGGAGCCCGACCTCCTCGCCGTCGTCGACAGGATCGAACGGAGCCTGGCGCGCAACCTCGGCGGCGACGACTTCGTCACCGCCGTGGTCGCCGGATACCCGAGGGCAGGGCAGCTGGAGGTGGTGAACTGCGGCCACGCGCCTCCACTGCTGGTGCGCGAGTCCGGACACGTCGTGGCCGTGGAGCCCCCGCGTCCGGCCCCGCCCCTGGGACTGCGCGCCCTCACGGGCCAGGGCCCCGCCCTTCAGGTGCTGCCGTTCGCCGACGGGGACCAACTGCTGCTGTACACCGACGGGGTCACCGAGGCCCGCGACCGGGGCCGTGCGTTCTACCCGCTCCTCGAAGGGCTGGCGCGCCACGTGTCCGACGAGCCGGAGCGCACCCTCGGCGCACTCCATGACGAACTGCTGGCCCATGTGGGCGGTCGACTGCACGACGACGCGGCACTGCTGCTGATCCGCAAGCCGGCCGTTCCCGAAGCGGCGGCACCCCAACCGACGTCTGTATGACGCCTGTTGGCCGTGGTGCCCAGGGGGCGCGTGTTGCAGACTTGCCCCATGACTCGCATGAGGAGGGCCGCCGCGATGCTGGCGGCCACGGCAGCCGTGCTGCTCGCCATACCCCCCACCGCCTCTGCCACCCCCGTCCCGCACGGAACACTCGTACGGGAGAACTTCGACCACCTTCCCCTCGGCCCGGTCACCGAGGGTCGCGGCTGGACCACCGACACCTCCGACGGTTCGCTGACCGTCGCACCCGCCACCACCGGCCACGGCCGTGAACTGCGGCTGCGCACGGAAGGCAACGGACGCGCCTTCCTCGTCCTGTCCGACCTCGCCCCCGCCGGCAACAGCTTCTGGGCCCGCCTCCGGGTGCGTGTGGACCAGTTCCCCACCGCCCCCGACTGGGCGCACTGGACCATCGCGGAGGCCTCCGGCTCCGACGCCCCCACACTGGTGCGCCCGTTGGGCGGCCAGTACGTACCCACCGAGCAGGCGAACTTCAGGGGCGTCGGGTCGGACCTGGGCCCCACCGGGGACTGGACCGCCTGGAAGACCTCCGCTCCCGCGACCGCCGGGACCTGGAGCTGCGTCGAGTTCCATCTCGACGCGACCGACAACCGAGTCACCGTCTACCTGGACGGCGAGGAGCAGTCCGACCTGACGGTCTCCACGAAGAACCACGGCGGCACGGCGGACGACTTCGTCTTCCCGCGCTTCGACGAGCTCAAGCTGGGATGGCAGCTCTACCAGGCCGATCCCACTCCCTCCTCGTACGACGTCCGCATGGACGACGTGGCGCTGAGCACCCGGCGTGTGGGCGGGTGTGCCTCATGACGAGAGCGCTGTCGCGCAGATCGGTGCTGGGCGGGATGGCCGGTGGCCTGGCCCTGACGTCCGGGGTGGCCGGCCCGGCCACCGCGGCCGGGCGGGTCCGGGAGCCGTACCTCCCGCTGACCGTGGGCGCCGGGGGCGGTCCGGCCGGGACGGACCAGGTGCATGTGCTCAAGGTCGGCCCCGACACGGCGCACACGGTCCTGGTGCTGGTCCCCGGCATGTTCGGGGCCGCGAACGACTTCCGGCTGCTCGCCCGTGACCTCGTCCGGGCCGTGCCCGGAGTGCAGGTGTGGGCGTACGACCGACGCGAGGAGAACCTGGCCGACCGCACCGGCTTCACCACCGCCGACCCGGCCGCGTACTACCTGGACGGCCACTACCGCTCCCAGGACCCCGCCACCTCCGCCTTCGCCGCAGGCTGGGGCCTGGCCCGGACCCTTCAGGACCTGCGCACGGTCGTCCGGGCCGCCGCACTCGGCGGTCGGCGCCGGGTGGTGCTCGGCGGCCACTCCTGGGGTGCCACCACCGCGATGGCCTACGCCGCCTGGGATTTCGACGGCCGCCCCGGACACCGGGATCTCGCGGCCCTCGTGCTCGTCGACGGCGGGGTGCGCGGAGCGTTCGACGGGACGGGGCAGCCCGTCCACAACTCACCGGGGGAGGTACGGGAACGGCTGGCGGCCATCGACGGCGGAGCCGTCTTCGACATGACCCTCAGCGCCGTCGGGCTGGGCTCCCGCGCGGAGAGTACCCAGATCTGGTACCAACTCGGCGGCTGGTACGCACACCGCGATCCGCGGGGCCGCTCGGTCCTGCAACCCCGGATGCCGGACGCCCTGCGCCCGCCGGTCCCCGTCACCAACGCCGCACTGCTGGGCACCCTGGTGGACGCCGGGTTCGGCTGGCCGAACGACATCAGCGTGCACTCGGGGCACCTCGCCGACAGCGGTGACGTACGCGGCTGGACCGACACCGGCATCACACCGATCAGCCGGGTCGCGACGGCGTACGCGGGCGGCCCCGAGCCGGCCGTCTGGGAGTGGTACTGGCCGGCCCGGCTGTCGGTGGACCTCGACGTCGTCGATGCCTACGCCGACACCGACCTGGCCCGCTCACTCGGTCTGCGCCTGCTCCACACCACCGACCTGGCCACCCCGCTCTACGCCTTCCAGACGAGCTACGCCAAGGGAACGATCGTGTCGGCGGCGCGGGAGGTCGCCGCCAACTCCCGTGTCCCGTACGGGAGGTACGAGACGGACAACGGCATGAACCACCTGGACCCGCTGTTCGCCGCTCCGTCGCACAACACCCTGACCCGCACCCTCGCACCGTTCCTCGCCGGACTGAGGTAGGACACCGCGCATCAGCGGGGCACCACAGGGATGCCCCGCTGATGAGGCGGGCCGGCTACTCCCCGGACGGGGCCGTCAGCGGGACGCCCAGAGCCACCGGCGTACCGAAGTTCGGAGTGCCGTCGGCGTTCCAGGTGAACTTCTGCGCCCTGGTGGAACGGTTCATGTCACAGCCGCCGCTCGCCGAGTTGTTGGCGTGGTAGACCATCCAGTCCTCTGTCCCGTCGGGCGACTTGAAGAAGCCGTTGTGGCCGGGCCCGTACACACCGTTGGCGTTGGACCGCTGGAAGACGGGGTTCGGGGACTTGACCCAGGAGGAGGAGCTGAGCGGGTCGCCGCCGTTGTACGTCAACATCCCCAGCTTGTAGTCGGGCGTGGAACAGTGGCTGGCGGAGTAGACGATGAAGGTCTTGCCGCCCCGCTGCAGGACCTCGGCACCCTCGTTGACCGCGCCGCCCACGGTCTCCCAGTTGTAGGTGGGAGCCGACAGCACGCGGCGGGTGCCACTCGCCGTCCATGGGTTGGACAGCGGCCTGATGAACATCGGCTGCGAGCCGTTGTAGAAGGTGCCCAGCAGATAGAGCTTGCCGCCCAGCTGGAGGATGCCCGGGTCCAGCTCCCAGGTGTTGTCCTGGGTCGGGTCGAGCAGGTCGGCCTTGAAGGTGTAGGGCCCCATCGGGTCCAGGCCGGCGCTCTCCAGCACATGGATCCGCTGGGTGCCCAGGTCGTACGGTTCCCGCCCGGCCGTGTAGTAGAAGTACCAGCGCTTCCCGTTGGGGCCGTCGAGCAGGTGGAACTCCGGGGCCCACATCGTGCCCGCCCCGTTGGGCCGGCTCAGGTTGAAGATCACCTGTTCGTCGGCCGTGGCCAGCCCGGCGAGGGTGCCGGACTTGCGCATGGTGACCGTCGAGTTCCAGGTCGTGGTGGCGAGGTAGTAGTACCCGTCGTAGTACGTGAGCCAGGGATCGGGCCCGCGCTGGGCGATCGGGTTGGTGAACGTCCCCGGGCTCGTGCCGCCCCCGGTGAAGCCGGGCAGCCGCCACACCCTGCCGTTCGCGGCGGCGCACGGCAGTTGCACCAGGCCGGTGTTCGAGCCCGACGAGCCGCCGCTCGGCGTGACGCACTTGCCCGAGCTCACGGAGACCAGGTTGAAGGTCTTGTCGGCGCCGGCGACCGACACCGGGACGAGCCGCCACCGCTGGTTCGTTCCGCTGTGGCAGGGCCACTGGATGATCGTGGCGTTGTCCGCCGTGGACGCGCCGGAGACATCGACGCACTGGCCGGACTGCGTGGTGACCGTGTACGTGTCGGTGGTCCCCGCGACCGGGAAGAAGCCCAGGTTCTGACTCGCGCCGGAGCCGCACGTGAAGGCGCGCAGCTGGGTCCCGTTGGTCGATGAACTGCCAGGCAGGTCGAGGCAGTTGCCGCCGTTCTGGTTCACTCCCGTGGTCGTGAACGTGACAGCGGCGGACGCTGACGGCGGCGCCACCAGGAAGGCGACCACCATGGTCAGAACGGCGGTGAGCACCGCCAGACATCTGGACCGGTTCACTGGCTGCACATCCCTTCAGGGCCCGTAGACCTTCGCTTCGAGGAGACCGACGGAGCTGGAGCCGTTGCCGGTGAGCAGCACCCGTAGTCGGGTGGTGTTCGTGGCGGTGAAGGTGACGGTGTTGTACTGGTTCTTGGCCAGCGGGTAGCCGCCGGCGCCGGGCACGTCGACGTAGGCGCTGCCGTTCCAGTACTGCAGCTTCCAGGCGGAGGGCATGTCGATGCCCTGGTCGTCGTCGAAGAAGTACACCTCGGCCTTGTTGAGGTTCCTGGCCGACGGCCAGGTCAGCTCGGCCCACTGCTCGCCGGTCTCGGGCCAGGTGCCCCAGCGCGGGTTCACGGTGTCGTTGGACGAGGGCGGGTCGATGCCGTCGTTGACCGCGGTGACGCTCTCCCAGGAGGAGGTGTACGACGCCGACGCCGTCGCCGAGGTCGCCTGGTTGGCCGGTGGCTGGACGCCGCCCCGGTTGAACACCTTGACCTCGGTGAGCCCCGTCTTGGCGCCGGAGGCGTTGGTGGCCAGCACCCGGACGCGCTGGGCGCTGATCGCCGGGAACCGGACGAGGTTGTAGTTGGCGCGCGGCGCCGCCGGGCTCTTGGTCTGGCTCGGCGCGTTCACCCACGAACTGCCGTCGTGGTACTGGATGGTGTACGCGGACGGCGCCCGGTAGGTCGTACTGGCGGGGCGGCTGTCCTTGAAGTACAGGCGCACCTCGTCGAGCGTGCGGGCGGTGCCGAAGTTCAGCTCGTACCAGTCCTGGCTGTTGGGGGAGGATCCGGCGCCCCAGAACGGCTCGTTGGTGGGGTAACCGTCGACCGCGCCGGAAACGCCGCTGCCGGAACCGGTGTAGGAGGCGGACGCGGTCGCTCCGGAGGCGAGGTTGGTCAGGTCGGCGGTCAGGTCGACGCCCGCCTTGGCGAGCGTGTCGACCATCCGGGGGCTGTTCTGCACCACCTGGTTGGGGGCCTTCAGCCCCGCGACGGCCGTGTGGTGGGTGACCGTGCCGCTGGTGCTGACGTCTCCGGTGGCCGGGTCCCAGGTGAAGGGGACCAGCGAGTCGACCGTGGCGGCCCGGCTTCCGTTGACGTAGATCGAGTACCCCTCGGGAACGCCCGGGTAGCGCACCACGCCGTCGGCCGGGTCGTCCCAGACGACGGTCAGATCGGCGTTGCGGTAGCGGAGGTTGTTGACGGTGAAGTGGTCCCAGCCGATGTCGATGGGGGAGAGCTCGACCTTGGCGTCGTTGCGGGGCCGCAGGCCGGCGACGTCCTCGATGACGGTCCAGTTGCTGCTGCCGAGGATGTTGTGGTGGATCCAGGACCGGTAGTCGATGCCGGTGCCGTTCCAGTCGGCCCAGAACTCGTTGGCGTCGGGCCACTGGGTGTTGCCGCCGACGTACTGCGCCCACGCGTTCCAGTAGAGCAGCTTCTTGTAGTCGGTCGCCTTCATCCAGGAGTTGGGATAGTTGCGCAGCACCGAGGAGTACAGCCGGAACTGCACCGTGGAGTTGATGGTGGAGAAGTTGTTGGAGCCCGGGTTGCCGGCGTCGGCAGCCGCCTTCTTGTCGACCTGGTTGGCGGTGTAGAAGGGGAAGACGGGGTACTGGGCGGGGTCGTCGAACAGGCGCAGGGCCTGCTTGTAGGTGGCGGTGTCTGGGACGGCCCCGACCGAGAACGGGTAGTAGTTGTTGATCTCCTTCCAGGGCACCCACTCGTTGGTCGACTTCAGCCGGTGCTCGAACAGCTGCCTGTTCGGGTTCCACAGCACGTTGACGATGGCGTCCTTGATCTGGTTCGCGAGCGTGCGCATCTCGGTGGCCTTGGCCGTGTTGCCGGTCGCCTCGTAGGCCTGCGCGGCGGCGAGCGCGCCGCTGTACTGGTAGGCGGACTCGGCGCGGTCCATGTTGCCGGGCTTCCAGTGGAAGGAGACGGCGTCGGCATCGTTTCCGGTCAGGGCGCCCCAGTCGTACTCGATGAGCTTGTTGTTGTCGTGGTCGTAGTGGGCGAGTTGGCCCTTGACGTCGCCCTCGGCATAGCGGGCCAGGTTTCCGGCGATCGCGGGCTGGCCGCCGTGGATCTGATAGCTCTTCCAGGCCGCCTCGGCGATGTACTGGGTGTAGCTGTTGGACCAGTTCTCAGGGTCACCGGGGTTGTCGAGGAAGCGGCCGCCCTTGGAGGTCTGGCCGGCGCTGAGCCAGTCGCCGTAGGCGTAGGCCGGGTTGCGCAGGTACTTGAGGTCGTCGATGTGCATGGGCTGAGTGAGCGCGATCGCGTTGTTGTAGCCGAGGACGCCCTCGGTCGAGGTCGGGAACTGGAAGGTCTGCCCGGGGATGTCGGCGTCGAGGTTGTTGAAGCGCATCAGCCACCAGCGGTAGTAGATGCTCTTCTTGATCGCGGGCTCGGGTACGTCGATGTAGGGCACGTTCTGCGCCCACCACAGGTTGTAGGCCCTGACGTGGGTGGCGAACGCGGTGGCGTTGGTGTAGCCCGCGTAGGCGTTGTACTCAGTGAGCGACTCGGGGATCTCGTCGGTGACGAAGCCCATCACCACCTTGGCGGTCACCGTCGCTCCGGCGGGGATCGTCACGGAGCGGTTCAGTCCGCCGCTCGAGACGGCGAAACCGTCGCCGGTCAGCCGTGGACGGATGGTGGTGAGGTTGTTGTAGGCGTTCACCTGCCCGGTCAGCTCACCACCGGTGCCCGTAGTGGCGTACGGCGAGGTCGCCCGCAGTTGCAGGGTGGTCGAGCTGCTGCCGTTGTTCTTGATCGACAGGTTGGTCACCGCGACGTTGTTGTCGGTGATGAACTTGGTCTGGTCGACGGTGACCGAGCCGCTGGTGTGCACGCTCTTCCAGTGGCTGGGCGTCTGCCGTCGCTGGGAGACCTGCTCGGTGAAGGTGCCCGGGGTGATCGCGACGGTGTAGGCGTTGTTGTCGTTGATGCTCTCCCAGTAGGCGACCTTGCCGCCGAAGCCGAGCCGGGAGGGGTCGTGCTCCTTCATGAAGACCGCGCGCCCTCGGCTCATCAGCCAGGGGCCGGCCGGGTCGTTGCCCTGACGGGCCAGGAGACGGTCCATCCAGAAGTCGGTTCCCGAACTCTCCGCGTCGTAGATGGTCCGCATCATGTCGCCGGACGTGTAGCCGACGGGCGGGGCCGGGATCGCCGGGCCGGTGAAGGTGGGGAACCCGATGGTCTGGGCGGCGGTGGCCGGGGTCGCGGTGACGACGGAACAGACGCTGAGCACCAGGGCGACGAGGAGACACCTCGTGCGTCGGCGCCGTGACAGTAGGACGTGCGATCTTCTCATCGGATGCTCCCTGTCCTGTTGACAAGCGCTTGCTCACGATGACGCCGACGTTCATGGTCCGCAGAGCACGGAAACGGACCTAAAAGGTTTTCGCAACGTAGGAGCGAGCTGACGGAGTGTCAAGAGGGGTGTGAGGGAGCGACGTTGTCCAGGCGACTGTTCAGGACAGGGCCGCCGTGGACCCGCGGATCACCACACGGCAGGGGAGGGTATCCGTCCCCGGTCGCCGGGCCCCGCCGATCGCGCTGAACAGGGCGTGCGCGGCCGCCCGCCCGACCTGTTCGAGGTTCATGTCGACGCTGGTCAGGGGCGGCCGGGAGGAGGAGGTCAGGACCTGCCAGTTGTCGAATCCCATGACCGCGACGTCCTCCGGCACCCGGTGTCCGCGCTCGCGCAGCACGTCCATGACACCGCGGGCGATCTGGTCGCTGCCGCACAGCACGGCGTCCACGTCCGGATGCCGGTCGAGCAGCATCGCGGTGGCCGCCCGCCCCCAGCCCTCCGACCACGCCCCGAACCGCGGTTCGCCGACCAGGGCGAGGCCGGCCTCGGCGAGCGCGGCCCGGGCGCCCGCGGCCCGGTCCTGCGCGGCCAGGTATCCGGGATCACCGGTGATGTGGGCGATCCGGGTCCGGCCGCAGGCGAGCAGGTGGTCCACCGCGATCCGGCCCGCGCCCACGTTGTCCGGGACGATGGACAGGTCCTCCGGGTCCTGTGACGGGGCGTAGGCGTAGACGACGGGCACGGGCAGCTCCCGGCCCAGCGAGCGCCGGGGATCGGTCCGGCTGCCCACCACGATGAGGCCGTCGACCCGGCGCCCGAGCAGCGCGCGCACATGGTGCTGTTCGCGGATCGCGTCACCGCGGGCGTCGCAGAGGAACACCGCGACCTCGCCCGCCCCGAAGGCGTCCTCGGCGCCCATCAGTATGGGAATGCTGAACCGGCCCTCCAGGTCGCTGGTGAGCAGACCGACGGTGCCCGTGCGCCCGGCCAGCAGGCCGCGGGCCACCTGGTTGGGCCGGAACGACAGCCGCTCGGCCGCCTCGATCACCCGCGCTCTGGTCTCCGCGCGCACCTGGCTGCGGCCGTTGAGGGCCTTGGACGCCGTGGCGACGGACACGCCCGCCAGCCGGGCGACCTCGACGAGCGTGGCGGGCTGTGGACGGGCCGGGCCGGTGGCCTGTGACATGGGCGTTCTCCTGTCTCGCACGGCCTGCCGACGCCGTCGAGGGCGGCACGCCATGGGTGAAACAGTACGCGAAAGACTTTCGGTCAGGGTGTCCGAACAGGTTTCGGTGATCCGTCTAAAGCCGTTCTCTGCAAGGGGATTGACGGGTACGGGGGAGGGTTCTAGCGTCACAGAAAGCCTTTTCGGTCTTTTCCGCCACCCAGTTCCGTCACCCAGTTCCGTCGCCCATTTCAGTCGCTCTGTTCAGTGCCACCACATCCATCGTCCCGACCGGCAGGCCCCTGCACGGCCCGCCGCAACACAAGGGGGATCGACCATGGGGAGCACGGTCGGGCCACGTGGGCAGCTGCGCCGCTTCGTCACCGGGGCCGTCGCGCTGCTCGCCGCCGCGAGTCTGGTCACGGCCTGCGGGTCGGGGGAGGACGGTTCGGGTGGGGGAGGCGGTGGGCCGGCCGACGCGAAGGGGGTCGACGACGGCGCCACGCTCACGATGTGGACACGAGCGGCGACCCGCCCGCAGAGCGAGGCACTTGTCAAGGCGTACAACGCGAGCCACAAGAACAAGGTCGACCTGACCGTCGTACCGACCGACGACTACCAGGCCAAGGTCGGTGCCGCCGCCGGATCCAAGGACCTGCCCGACCTGTTCGCCTCCGACGTGGTGTTCGTTCCGAACTACACCTCCAGCGGGCTCTTCGCCGACCTCACCGACCGCGTCGACGCCCTGCCCTTCGCCAAGGATCTGGCGCAGTCGCACATCAAGGCCGGCACGTACGAGGGCAAGAAGTACGTCGTCCCGCACACCCTCGACCTGTCGGTGCTCTTCTACAACAAGGAGCTCTACCGGCGGGCGAAACTCGATCCCGAGAAGCCGCCCACCACGCTGGCCGAGTGGGACAGCCAGGCGCGTGCGGTGGACGCGCTGGGCGGCGTCGACGGCACCTTCTTCGGCGGGAACTGCGGCGGCTGCGGCGTGTTCACCTGGTGGCCCTCCATCTGGGCCGCGGGCGAGGACGTCCTGAACGAGGAGGGAACCGAGGCGCAGCTCGCCTCCGCCACCGCGAAGAAGGTCTACGACACCTATCGCGGGTGGGTGAAGGACGACATCGTCGCCCCCGGCGCGCGGGACGAGACCGGCGTCACCTGGACCGGCGTCTTCCCGAAGGGAAAGGTCGGCGTCATGCCCATGCCGTCGACCACCCTTGGGCTGATGCCCAAGGACCTCGACCTCGGGGTCGCGCCCATCCCCGGGCCCGACGGCGGCAAGTCCACCTTCGTCGGCGGCGACGCCATCGGCATCTCCGCCACCAGCAAGTCCACCGACCAGGCCTGGAACTTCCTCGCCTGGTCCCTGGGCGACAAGGCGCAGGTCGACGTGGTCGCCGCGCACAAGGACGTGGTGGCCCGCACCGACCTCGCGTCCAACAAGTACTCCAAGGCGGATCCGCGGCTGGTGACCATCAACCAACTGGTGGCGGACGGCCGCACCCCGTACGCGATGAAGTTCGGCCAGACCTTCAACGACCCCAACGGCCCCTGGCTGGCCCTGATGCGCGACGCCGTCTTCGGCGACGGGAACTCCGTCGACAAGGACAACGAGGCGGTCTCCGCGTCACTGGCGGACTGAGCGGCATCCGGCCGACCGGCGCGTATCCGTCGCTCCTGCCCGCTCCGTCCGACTGGCACGCACCCCTCGCCCCTGCCCGCTCCGGGCGACGGGCCTCACCTCGATCGCACAGCACCCTCCCTGTCGCGCAGCACCCCACCCCGTACCCGGCGCTGCCCTCGCACGTCCCACGGCACACGTCACACGTCACACGGCAAAGGAGAGCCATGCAGGTGAAGGTGGCCGACCCCGCGGCGACCGAGCACCGGAGCCGACTGGAACGCCGGGTCCGTCCGCCCCACGCGGCGCCGCCCCGGTGGCGGTCCCGCAAGGCCAAGGGGCTCGCCTACGCGGCCCCCACAGCCGTGTTCGTCACCGTCTTCTTCCTGCTCCCCCTGTTGCTCGTCGGGAAGATGTCGCTCAGCGAGTGGCCGCTGCTGGCCGGCGACCGGGGCGTCAACGCCCCCGAGAACTACACCGACGTCACCGACAGCACCCTGTTCTGGCCCGCCGTCCGCTTCACGCTTCTCTACACGGCGATCGTCACGGTCGTCCTGCTCGGCCTGGCGCTCCTGCTCGCCCTGCTCGTGCAGGAATCCCGCCCCGGCGCGGGCTTCTTCCGCACGGTCTACTTCCTGCCCGGCGCCCTCGGACTCGCCTCCGCCTCGCTGCTGTTCTGGGGCCTGTACAGCCCCACCACCGGGCCGCTCAGCAGTGCCCTGGAAAAGCTCGGCCTCGTCGACGACCCGGTGTCCTTCCTCGGCACTCCGACGGCCGCTCTGCTGTCGACGGTCTTCCTCGTCGTCTGGAAGTTCGCCGGCTTCTACATGCTGATCCTGCTGGTGGGCATGCAGCGCATCCCGCACGAGGTGTACGAGGCGGCCCGGATGGACGGTGCGAGCCGCGGCCAGATCTTCCGCTCCATCACCTTGCCTTTGCTGCGCCCGTCCATCGCCCTGAGCCTGCTGCTGTGCGTGACCGGATCCCTGCTCGCCTTCGACCAGTTCTTCATCCTCACCAAGGGCGGACCCGACAACAGCACCGTCACCATCGTCCAGTTGATCTACCGAGAGGCCTTCCAACGGCTGAACCTCGGCACCGCCGCGGCGCTGTCGATCCTCGTGCTGGCCGTGCTGCTCGTGCTCAACGCCCTTCAATTCCGCGGCCTGCGTCGCGCCGACGAGTCATGACACCCCACGCCACGAGGACCCGTCATGACACCCACGCCACGAGAAGGGACACCACGGTGCTCACCCGCGCCCTCGGCCGGACGCCCCACTACGTCGTCGCCGGAGGTCTGGCCGTCATCTTCCTGTTCCCGCTGCTGTGGAACGCCTGGTCCTCGGTCAGTGGACAGCCCGGCACCGCGCAGGAATCCGGCTACGGCCTCGGCAACTACCGGACGCTGCTCGACTACGACGCCGGACTGTGGCGGTACCTCCTCAACAGCACCGTCGTCTCGACGCTGACCGTAGCCCTCACCCTCGGGGTGTCGCTGCTGGGCGGCTATGCCTTCGCCCGCTTCGACTTCCCGGGCAAGAACCTGCTGTTCCTGCTCACGCTGGCCATCCTCATGGTTCCGTACGCCACGCTCCTCATCCCGCTCTACGTGCTGCTCGGCAGGCTCCATCTGCAGAACTCGCTGATCGGGCTGAGCCTGGTGCTGGCCATGTTCCAACTGCCGTTCGCCACCTTCATGATGCGGATCTCCTTCGAGGCGGTCCCGCGCGAACTGGAGGAGTCGGCGCTCGTCGACGGCTGCGGCACGGCCGGGGCGCTGCGCCGGATCCTCCTGCCTGCGGTGCGGCCGGGACTGATCACCGTCGGGCTGTTCGCCTTCCTCGCGGCATGGAACGACTTCATCGCCCCGCTGATCCTCATCTCCGACAGCGAGAAGGCACCCCTGCCGCTGGCCGTCGCCAATCTGCGGCAACAGAGCATGGGCGCCGTCGACTACGGCGCCACCGAGGCGGGCGTGGTGGTCCTGGCCGTGCCCTGCCTGCTGCTCTTCCTGCTGCTGCAACGGCACTACATACGGGGCTTCATGTCCGGCGCGCTCAAGGGATGAGAGACAACCGGCCGACGCACACGCCGAACGGCCCCACACCGCCGACCGAAGGGACAACCGAAGGCATGAACTGGTGAGGGAGAACACGACGCGGTCCTCCGTACTGCCGGTGGCCCCGACCCGCGGCCGGCTGCGACCACTCGGCCTCGACGAGGTCAGGATCACCGGGGGCTTCTGGGCCGAGCGCCGGCACACCAACGCGACCGCGACGATCGGCCACTGCCGCGACTGGATGGAACGCGTCGGCTGGACCGGCAACTTCCGGGCCGCCGCCGAGGGCCGGATCCACCGGGACCGGCGCGGACGGGAGTTCGCCGACTCCGAGCTCTACAAACTCCTCGAAGCGATGGCCTGGCAGTCCGGCACCGGCACCGCCCTCGACTCCGACATCGCCACACTCACCGAGGTCATCGCACCCGCCCAGGAGGCGGACGGCTACCTGAACACCGCCTACGGCCGCCCCGGCCAGCAGGCCCGGTACAGCGACCTCGAATGGGGCCACGAACTGTACTGCCAAGGGCATCTGATCCAGGCGGGCGTGGCCCAGACGCGGGCCCGGGGCGAGGGCGAGCTGGCGAAGATCGCCCGGCGGGCCGCCGACCATGTCTGCACCACCTTCGGACGGGGCGGCATCGGAGGCGTCTGCGGGCACCCGGAGATCGAGACGGCCCTGGTCGAACTGGCCCGCACGACAGGGGAGCAGCGCTACCTCGACCAGGCAGCGCTGTTCCTCGACCGCCGCGGCCACCGCACGCTCGCCGACATCGAGTTCGGCCGCGCCTACTACCAGGACGACATGCCGCTGCGCGAGGCCACGGTGCTGCGCGGGCACGCCGTCCGCGCCCTCTACCTCGCGGCCGGTGCCGTGGACGTGGCCGTGGAGACCGGCGACGACGCCCTGCTCGCCGCGGTCGTACGGCAGTGGGAGGCCACGGTCGCCCGGCGGACCTATCTCACCGGCGGCATGGGCTCCCACCACCGGGACGAGGCCTTCGGCGACGACTTCGTGCTGCCGCCCGACCGCGCCTACTCGGAGACCTGCGCCGGTGTCGCCTCCGTCATGCTCAGCTGGCGGCTGCTGCTGGCCACCGGCGACCCGCGCTTCGCCGACCTCGCCGAGCGGACCCTGTTCAACGTGGTCGCGACCTCGCGGTCGGCGGACGGCCGGGCCTTCTTCTACGCCAACACCCTGCACCGGCGCCTGCGCGGCGCCGTGCCCGCCGCGCAGGTCCCGAGCCGGCGTGCCGAGTCGAGTCTGCGCGCGCCCTGGTTCGCGGTGTCCTGCTGCCCGACCAATGTGGCCCGGACCCTGGCCCAGCTGCCCGCGTATCTGGCGACGGCCGACGACCACGGCGTGCAGGTGCACCAGTACGCCGACGCGGAGATCGCCACCTCCCTGGCGGGCGGGCACGGCGTCGCCCTCCGGATCCGAACCGACTACCCGTCCGGCGGCACGGTGACCGTGCGGATCGGCCGGTCCACGGACCGCCCGTGGACCCTGTCGTTGCGCGTGCCCGACTGGACGGCGGGCGACACCGCGTGGCTGGTCGACCCGGACGGGCGGCGCCGCGCGGTCGCCCCCGGCACCGCCGGGACCACCCGGGTCTTCCGGCCCGGCGACGAGGTACGCCTCGAACTCCCCGTACGGCCGCGGTGGATCCACGCCGACCCGAGGGTCGACGCGGTACGCGGAACGGTGGCCGTGCAGCGCGGTCCGCTGGTGTACTGCGCCGAGTCCGTCGACCTGCCGGACGGGCACGAGGTCGACGCCGTCCGGGTGGACCCCTCCGCCGAGCCTGAGGACGGGCCGGACGGCGCGGGTGCCACCGTCGTCGTACCCGGTGAACTGGCCGTACCCGGTGAACCGCAGGACGCCGCATGGCCGTACCGGCCGCTCGACCGAGCCCCTGCTCCCGCCGTCGAGCCCGGCGCCATCGGCCTGGGCCCCTACCACTCCTGGGCCAACCGCGGGCCCACGACGATGCGTGTCTGGCTGCCGACCACAGAGCCACGACCGAAGCCCACCGGACCACAGCCGACAGCCACACCACAGCCGAAGGCCACACCACAGCCGAAGGCCACACCACAGCCGACGGCCACCGAACAACAGACGAAGGCCACCCGAACGCACCCGAAGGGCACCGGGAGGTAACCGTGCACCGACAACGAAGACGGCACCGCCGCGGAGCCCTGGCCGGAGCCCTGGTCCTCGGGCTGCTGGCCCCGCTCGCCGCCACCGCACCCGCCGCAGCGGACAACTCGGCCATCGGCTACCCGGTCTACTCCGGATCCGCAGAACCCGTGCCGGAGCTGCCGGCCGGCTTCACCACGCACGGCACGCTGCGCGCCCAGTACGAGGCCGACCGGAAGGCACCGCCGCCCTCGTGGCCGACTCCTGACTGCCTTCATGACTCCCCCCCACATGACCCACTCCTGACCGCCGCCTCACGACCGAACCGGCGCCGCTCCACCGCCCATGCCCGCCGACGACCCCCGATCGGAGCCCGAGCATGTCCCAACCCCCCTCCCGCCGACGCGTGTTGAAGCTCGCCGCAGGAACCGCTGCCGCCACCCCGCTGGTGTACACGGCCACGCCGGCGCAGGCCGCCCCCGCCGCCCCGGCCTCCGTCGAGGCACTCGCGCGGGCCACCGCGGCCGAGCCACCCGCGCCACCCACCTGGGCCGTACGCCCCTTCGCCCTGGGGCAGGTCACCCTCGGCGACGGTGTCTTCCGCCGCAAGCGCGACCTGATGCTCGACTACGCCAGGTCGTACCCCGCGGACCGCATCCTCGCGGTCTTCCGGGCCAACGCGGGGCTCGACACCCGTGGCGCCCGGCCGCCCGGCGGCTGGGAGACCTCCGACGGCAACCTGCGCGGCCACTTCGGCGGGCACTTCCTCACCCTGATCGCCCAGGCGTACGCCGACACCGGGGAGGCCGCGCTCAAGACGAAGCTCGATTACCTGGTCGGCGCGCTCGGTGAGTGCCAGCAGGCTCTGGCGGAGCGCGGCTCGCCGAAACCGAGCCACCCCGGCTTCCTGGCGGCGTACCCGGAGACCCAGTTCATCCTGCTGGAGAGCTACACGACGTACCCCACCATCTGGGCGCCCTACTACACGTGCCACAAGATCATGCGGGGTCTCCTCGACGCGCACACCCTGGCCGGGAACGCGCAGGCCCTGGCCATCGCCTCGACGATGGGCGACTGGGTGCACAGCCGACTCGGCCGGCTGCCGAAGGCACAGCTGGAGCGCATGTGGTCGATCTACATCGCCGGCGAGTACGGCGGCATGAACGAGGTACTGGCCGACCTGTACGCCCTCACCGGCAAGCAGGACCACCTCGCCGCCGCCCGCTGCTTCGACAACACCGCGCTGCTGGACGCCTGCGCCGAGGACACCGACATCCTCAACGGGCGGCACGCCAACCAGCACATCCCCCAATTCACCGGCTACCTACGGCTGTTCGACCACACCGGGGAGGAGGAGTACGCCGACGCGGCCCGCAACTTCTGGGGCATGGTCGTGGATCCCCGCATGTACAGCCTGGGCGGCACGGGCCAGGGCGAGATGTTCCGGGCCCGGGGCGCCATCGCGGCCACGCTGGACGCCAACAACGCCGAGACCTGTGCCACGTACAACATGCTCAAGCTCAGCCGGCAGCTGTTCTTCCACGAGCCCGACCCCGCGTACATGGACTACTACGAGCGGGGCCTGACCAACCACATCCTCGCCTCCCGGCGGGACGCCCCCAGCACGAGCAGCCCGGAGGTGACCTACTTCGTCGGCATGGGCCCGGGGGTCGTGCGCGAGTACGACAACACCGGCACCTGCTGCGGCGGCACCGGCATGGAGAACCACACGAAGTACC
The DNA here is from genome assembly GCF_045041235.1 of Streptomyces sp. NBC_00076. Taxonomy (NCBI): domain Bacteria; kingdom Bacillati; phylum Actinomycetota; class Actinomycetes; order Kitasatosporales; family Streptomycetaceae; genus Streptomyces; species Streptomyces sp. NBC_00076. The sequence continues at coordinate 986,300 of NZ_CP108242.1, read as the reverse complement.
AGGACTCCGTCTACTTCCGCTCCGCCGACGGCGACGCCCTGTACGTCAACCTCTCCCTCGCCTCGACCCTGCGATGGCCGGAACGCGGCTTCGTCATCGAGCAGTCGAGCGCGTATCCGGCGGAGGGCGTGCGCACGCTGACGTTCCGTGAGGGCGGCGGACGGCTCGACCTGAAGCTGCGGGTTCCGTCCTGGGCCACGGGAGGCTTCACCGTCACCGTCAACGGGGTCCGGCAGCGAGTCGAGGCGGTGCCCGGCAGTTACGTCACCCTGGGCAGGGACTGGCGGCGCGGTGACCGGGTGAGGATCTCCGCTCCCTACCGTCTGCGCGTCGAGAGGGCGCTGGACGATCCCGCCGTCCAGTCGCTGTTCTACGGCCCGGTGTTGCTGGTCGCCCGGAGCGGGGAGACGGCGTTCCGCTCGTTCTCCTTCTACCGGGACTTCACACTCCGGGGCGATCTCGCCGACGCGATCGAACCCGAGGGCCGGCCCCTGCACTTCACCACACACGGCCTGACCCTCGCACCGTTCCACATCGCGGACGACACCCGCTACCACGCCTACTTCAGGCGCTCGGAGCCCGTCGTCGTGTTCGGCACGACCGACTCGGGAGTGCCGAACCGGGCCCGCGGCGACGGTCTCACCTTCCTCGACGTGCTCTGGGCGCAGGCTCCCTTCGCGTCCTCCGGCCGTTTCGTCGCGGCGGTACGCGCCCTCGCCGGGACATGGCTGGCCGAGGGGCGGTTCACACCGACCGAACGGGACCGCGTGGTCGCGGCGGCGACCCGCGCGGACCTGCGGCCCTGAGGGCCGTGCGCTGGGGGAGGGCACGGTCGTTGCGACCCGTGCCCGGCCCCACGGAGCGCTCAGGGCTTGATGCCCACCGCGGTCCACAAGCTGACCTCGGCATCCGTCGGGGTCTGCGCGGGCTGCTCGTCGCCCGACGCGTCGGGACGCCAGCGGTGGCCGACGGTGACCCCGGGGTCGAGGAGGGTGAGCCCGTCGAAGAAGCGCGCGACGTCGTTCCGCGAGCGGAACTGCACCGGCGTCCCGGCGGAGGTGTAGATGTCGGTGACCTTCTGCCAGGTGGGCGGGTCGAAGTCGGGCGTGCAGTGGCTGAGGGCCAGCGCGCTGCCCGACGGGAGGGCGTCGAGCAGCCGGCTGAGGATTCCGTGCGGGTCCTGGGCGTCGGTGACGAAGTGCATGAGGGCGTTCAGCGACAGGGCCACGGGTTGGCTCAGGTCCAGGACCTCGGCCAGCTGGGGCGCGTTGAGGAGCGCGTCCGGGTTGTTGGCGTCCGCCTCGATGTACGTGGTGCGGCCCTGGGGGGTGCTGCGCATCAGGCGTTCGGCGTACTTCAGGACGAGGGGGTCGTTGTCGGCGTACACGACACGCGCCTCGGGGACCACGCTCTGCGCCACCTGGTGGAGGTTCGGCTCGGTGGGGATGCCGGTGCCGATGTCGAGCCACTGACGGATGCCGTGCTCCTGGGCGAGGACCCGGGTGGCGCGGTGCATGAAGGCCCTGTTCTCGCGGGCACACACGAAGATGCCGGGGTAGACCGCGGCGACCGTCTCGGCCGCCTGCTTGTCGATGTCGAAGTGGTCCTTGCCGCCGAGGTAGTAGTCGTACATGCGGGCCGAGTGCGGCCTGCTGGTGTCTATGCCCCGTGCCGGTTGGGTGTTGCTCATCCTGTTCCCTTCGATGGTGTGCGTGGGGGATGCGGGGCGGGTCGCGGCCGGGGCCGACGGTGGTTCGTTCCCGCTCGCGGTTCGGTTCAGCGGGCCGTCAGGTGGTCGGCGAGGCCCCGCTTGATCCCCCGGACGAAGGCGGCTATCTCCTCCGGGGTGTAGATCAGTGCGGGTCCGCCCGGGTCGGTCGACTGCCGTAGCGCCACCCGGCCGTCGGGGAGTTGCTTGGTCTCCACGCACTGGCCTCCGTTGGGACCGCTCCAGGGGCACTCCCACCCGTGCTCGCCGAGGTCGGAGGCGGGCATCCCGTTGTAGACACGGCCGTCGGCGATGGTCATGAATACTCCTTGCGCATGCGGTTCAGCAGGGCCTTGCTGTCCGCGGAGGAGGTCAGCAGGGACATCCGGTTGTGCGCCTCGAGATGGGCCGAGACGTCGGAACGCTGGTCCAGGTACACGGAGGCGGACAGGATCTCGCTGTAGACCACGTCGGGCAGTTCGGGTTCCTCGAACCGGAAGTAGGTGAAGGGCGCGCACGCCCCGACATGGGCGCCCGCGGTGAACGGCACGACGTCGACGCTGACATGGTCCAGCTCCGAGACCTCCAGGAGCCGGTCGATCTGCGCCCGCATGATCTCGGCGTCGCCCGCGACCCGGTGCAGGACGGCCTCCTCCATCACCACCCACAGTGTGGGCGCGTCGGACTTCTCCAGCAGGCTCTGGCGGCGCAGCCGCAGATCGACGCGCCGCTGAAGGTCCTCCTCGCTTTCGTTGGGGAACCCTCCTTGCAGCACGGCGCGCGCGTACGCATGCGTCTGCAGCAGCCCCGTCACGTACTGCGGCTCGTAGGTACGCAGGGTCCTGGCCCCGCTCTCCAGGCTCACGTAGGCGGTGAACCAGCTCGGCACCACGTCGCGGTAGGCGTGCCACCAGCCGGGCTCGTTGGCCCGCTCGGCCAGGTCGACGAACTCGTCGATCTCCTGCTGTTCGGCCCCGTAGGTCTGCAGCAGCTTCTCCACGTAGAGAGGCTTGAGGCCGACGTCCGCCTTCTCCAGGCGGCGGATGGTCAACGACGTCACGCGCAGGGCCTTGGCCGCGTCGTCCAGCGACACCCCGGCGCCGAGCCGTCTCTCCTGGAGCCGACGGCCGAGGATCATGCGCAGGACCGTCGGTGCGCTGGTGCCCGCGCCGGAACGAGGGTCGCTCACTGCGCCACCTCCTGATGCCTTGTCACTGCCCGTGATCTGAGAGTGACTTGATGACACGACCAGACGGATACCGTCTCGCTGAAATTATCAGGGGGACGGTTGCAGTGTGAACTTGCCTGAGAGCATAGTTACTTGTGTGGCGATCCGGTCGACTGGGAGCGCATCGCTGTCAACGATCGTGTCACCGCATGGAGTTGGCATTTGCCGACAATTCGGCCTTATCCGGGCCGTTTTGCCGGGAACACCCTCCCCCGGCAGGTCCTCTCCTTGGCCCCGTCTCCCCACCGCGGCCCCCTGACGGAAGGCGACAAGCGTGTCCCCCCACACGACTTCCTCCCCCCAGCTCCTGGACGTCGCGAGCCCGGAGCGTACGCACTGGGTCGAACTGCCCGCGCACCGCTCCAGTGTCGGAGTCGCCCGCCGTTCGGTGAGGGCGCACATGGCCGCCTGGCGGCTGCCCGACGAGATGTCCGCGGACGCGGTGCTGGTCGCCTCGGAGCTGGCCGCCAACGCGGTGTGCCACACGCCCAGCATGCGGATCCTGTGCGGGGTCGGACTCATCACGGACGACTGTCTGCGGGTGGAGGTCCACGACCACGCCTACGCAGTCGACAGGCTTCCCCGCTGCACCCCGGGCTCGGAGGACGAGAGAGGCCGCGGTCTCTTCATCGTCGAGGAGATCGCCCACACCTGGGGGATCGACCGATCCCGGCTCACCGGCGGCAACGCGGTGTGGGCGACCTTGCTCATTCCTGACTGAACGTGACGTCGATCCCCGGGATCACAGGCCGTCGCGCACCATGGCTGCGACGATCTGGACGTGGCGATCGGCCGCCGTGTTCGAGAACTCGTTGTCGTAGTTCAGGCCGTAGGGCCAGAAGTGCCCCCCACCGGTCGACAGCGTGGCGCCCGAACCGTCGAACTGCTTGACGAGTGCGGTGGCCTGGCTGCCGCGCCAGGTTCCGCTGCCGCCGACGGAGGACCATCCCGCACTGGTGCCCACGCCGATGGTGTGGGCGATCTCGTGCAGGGCGGTCCGCTCGTTCATGTAGCCGCGGTTGCCGAACCGAATGGTGCCGTTGATGCTGCCGTCGGCGGTGGGCACGCCCGGGTCGTACCGGACGGTGATGCTCTTGCCGAGGTCGCTGAGGTTGTTGTACCTCGCCACCGCCGCGTTCATCGCCGACGTGATGAGGGTGTACGCCGTCGACTGGTCCTGAGTGGGGTTGGCCGCCCGTTCGAGGGTCCAGGTGATACTGGCCGCCGCCACCTGTTCCTGGGAGGCAGGCCCCGCCTCTGGGGCGGCCTGCGCGACGCCGGGCCCGGCCAGCAGGGCGGCCGCCAGTACGGCGGTCACCGCCCTGCCGCGCCAAGGAGTTGCCGTTCGGACGGTGGGAACCGCGGTCTGTCGTGGACTCATGGGGGAGGTCCTCCTGTGGGGGATGGGCCGTCGGGTGTGGGGTGACGGCCTGACCGGTTCGTGCGGTTCAGCGGGTGCCGATGGTGATGACACCCACGGTCCTGAGGGCGGTGACGTTGTCGTAGGCGACCTCACCGGTGGCCTTCCGCCAGATCTTGATACGGAAGCTGTCCGGGCCGTCGGTGGCGGTGACACGGAAGCCGTAGCCACCGGCGCCGTCGACCGTCCCGGAGCCCTGGTACACGGCCTGGGAGCCGGTGACCACGAGCCAGTCGGAGCCGGTGGAGCGGAACTTCAGCCGGGCCGGACCGAAGTCGAAGGTCGCCTTTCCGAGCGGGGCGACGGCTCCTCTCGTGTACGCCGCGCCGAAGGAGAAGGCGGCCTGGCCGGCCAGGGCCGGCTTCGCGGGGTAGGCGCCGGCCGGGGAGGTGAGGACACCGACACCCAGCGCGGGACCGGCGGAGCGGTCGTACGCGATCAACTCGGGCAGGGTCCTGCTGTCCGAGGCCCCGTCGTCGTCGGTGACGGTGATCACCGGGCGACGGATGCCCGCCTTGACGTAGCTGTGCTCGGCCCGGCAGCCGGTCGCGGTGACCGTGCCGGTCTGCGGCCTGGTGCCGTCCTTCCAGTCGACCTCGCAGGTGTGGGTGTCGTCCGCGCCCGGATCGGTGAACGACGCCGTGGCGACCGCCCGACCGCCGACCGGCACCGCGGACCGCGGACCCGTCGCCGAGGTGACGACCGGCGCCGCGTTGGCGACCTCGACGGTCGCCGTGTCGCTGCCGCGGCCGCCGGTCAGGGTGACCGCGTAGGTGCCGTCGTCGGCACAGGTGATCGTGGTCCTGGCCGCCCCCGGGTCGGCGAACGCGCAGGGTGCGCCCTTCTCGACCGACCACTTCGGGCTGCCCGCCCCGGAGAGCGTGCCGTTCAGCCGGATCGCGTCGCCCTCGGTGCCGGCGGCGTCCGGGCCGGCGTGGACGACGGTGACCGGGTCGATGCCGGTGAGGGTGGGGACCACCTTCTTGATCAGGCCGTCGGCGTCGAACTCCATCTTGTCGACGGTCGTTTCGCGGTGGGTGCCGTCACCGCCGGGGATGGCGAAGCGATGGTAGGCGATGTACCAGTCGTCGGTGTTCGGCACGTGCACGACCGAGTGGTGGCCGGGGCCCTTGATGCCGAGGGAGAGGTCCTTCTCCAGGATCACGCCGCGCTTGGTCCAGGGGCCGGTGGGGGAGGGGCCGGTGGCGTAGGCGACACGGTAGTTCTCGTCCCGGGTGTCGTTCTCCGACCACATGAAGTAGTAGGTGCCCTTGCGCTTGATGACGAAGGTGCCCTCGTTGTAGCCGCTGGGAGTGATGTCCTCGACCTTCGAGGTGTCGATGGAGGTCATGTCGTCATTGAGCGGAGCCACGTAGGCGTGGCCGTTGCCCCAGTAGAGGTACGACTGCCCGTCGTCGTCGGTGAACACGGCCGGGTCGATCATCTGGCCGCTGTACTGGCCCGCCTTGAGCAGCGGCCTGCCCAGGGCGTCCTTGAACGGGCCCGTCGGCGAGTCGGAGACCGCGACGCCGATGTTCGCGTCGGCGCAGAAGTAGAAGTAGTACTTCCCGTCCTTCTCGGCGATCGTCGGTGCCCAGGCCCTGCTGTCCGCCCAGGAGACGTCCGGCCCGAGGTCGAGGATGACGCCGTGGTCCTTCCAGTGGACCAGGTCGGTGGAGGAGTACGCCTTGAACTGGGTGCCGCTCCAGCCCTCGAAGCCGTCGGTGGTTGGATAGATGTAGAAGGTGTCGCCGAAGCGGACGATGTTCGGGTCGGCGTTGAGCCCCGGCAGGGCCGGGCTCTTCATGATGAGCGCGGCCACCGTCCAGGTGCGCTTCTTCCCGTCGGAGCCGGTCACCTGGTACGTCACCGGCTTCGTGAAGTCGTGGACGCTGCCGGAGGCGGGGCTGATCGCCGCGCCCTTCGCGAGGCTGAACTCCGGTGCGAGCGCGGTGAGATCGGTGCCCTCCTTCAGCGGCAGCGTGATCCTGCTGTCCGCGTTGTCGACGATCGCGTCGACCTTCAGCGCCGGGTGGGTCGCCCTGGCGATGCCGGCGGTGTTGCCGCTGAGCTCCATGACGTCCGCGGCCGACAGGGCCCGGTCGTAGACGCGGAAGTCGTCGACCTCGCCGCCGAAGTACGGGTCGGCCGAGTACAGAGACCTGCCGATGTAGCCGCTGTAGTCCCTGGTGGCGTCGTACAGCTCGGACGGCTTGGTGGTGACGCCGGTCGCCCGGGCCGCCTCGATTCCGTCGACGTAGAGGACCATCGTGCCGGTGGAGCCGTCGAGGGTGACCGTGACGTGCCGCCACGCGCCGGGCGTGAGTTGTGAGCCGCCCGTCAGTTTCGACTCCGCCGACCAACTCGCCTTCGTGATGGCCGAGTACAGGCTGGAGCCGCCGTTGGAGGGGGTGGCGAAGAGGTACTTGTCGCTGTCGGGACCGAGCCCGAACAGCCACTGGAAGTTGTCGCCGCCCTTCCATTTGGCGTACGTCGACACGGTCACGCTGTCGGCGTTCTTCAGCACGCCGTTCGGGATCTTCACGTACGGGGACGTGGCGGAGTCGCCGGACATCTTGAACGAGCCGCCGTCGACGCCGGTGCCGAAGTCGGGCGTACGGACGTAGGTGCCGTGGTAGCCGTGGCCGCTGGAGTCACGGGCGATGTTGCCGCCGGTCTCGTCGAAGCCGTAGCGCAGGACGAGGCCGGCGGGGGTGTCCGGGCCCTCCGCGGAGACGGTGACCTCGGCGCGCACGGGGAGGGCGGCGCCGTCGGGCAGGCTGCCGGTCACCGTGAAGGTGCCGGCCTGCGCGTACTTCGACTCGGGCACGTCCTCCCAGGTGATGGCGACGGGGCGCTTGACGCCGTCGGTGTACTCGGCGATCACGGTGGCCGGCAGGACGGGAGCGTCGCCGACGCGGGTCTTCACCGATACGTCCTCGACGCTCCGCACGAGCTGGTCGGGCTGGTAGGCGCGCAGCAGCCGGTCGTACTCGGCCTGGGTGACCGGGAGGACGGTGCCGTGGCGTGGCTTGGCGGGCAGGTCGTAGTTCGTGGACGGGGTCCAGGAGCCGGAGGCGAGGTCCGTCGTCTCGAACGGGAGATAGCCGCGGCCGCCGAACTCGTCGAGGAAGGCGTACCACTTCTCCTCGGTGTTGGACTTGAACACCAGCGGGCCCTCGGCGGCGTTCATCGCGCCCTTGCCGATGCCCTCGGCGACCGCGTCCCAGGACGGGTTGAGGATCGAGTCGCTCTTCTCCTCGAAGATGAACTTGCTGTTCGGGGTGGAGGAGGAGTTGTTCCGCTCGTCCTTCGACAGCCGGAAGTACGTCCCGTCGTGCTGGATCATGGTCGAGTCGATGACCGAGTAACCACGGTCGATCCAGACCTTGGGCTCGCTGAAGGTGTAGAAGTCGCGGGTGGTCGCGTACATCATGCGGTTGTACGTGTCGCCGGAGTGCGCCTCGTTGTCGTACAGCTTCGACGCCCAGAAGACCACGTACTCGCCGAGCTTCGCGTCGTAGAACGCCTCCGGCGCCCAGGTGTTGCCCGCGCTGTCGGGCGAGATCTTCACCAGCCGCTGGTTCGTCCAGTGGACGAGGTCGGCGGACTCCCAGACCATGATGGACTTGCTGCCGGTGCGCTGGGACGCGTCCCAGTCGCCGTTGCCGTAGATCCTGAGGTCGGTGGCTATCTGGTAGAACTTGTCGCCCTCGGGGGAGCGGATGATGAACGGGTCGCGCAGGCCCTTCTCGCCGAGGGTGGAGGTCAGGACCGGCTTGCCGTCGTTCAACTCCCGCCACTTCAGTGGGTCGTTGCCCTTGCTGAGCGCCGAGTAGAGCTGCTCGCCGTCCGAGGTGCCCTCGCCGGTGAAGTAGCTGAACATATAGCCCTTGAGGGCTGCCTTGACGGGGAGTTCCGGGACCTTGGCGGCGAAGGCGCGGGTCGCCCTCGCCGCGCCCTTGGTGACGGTGGCGGTCAGCTCGACCGTGGTGGCGCCCTCGCCGTGCGCGGGGCGGTGGACCACGCCGTCGGCGGAGACGACGTCCGGCTTCGCGGAGGACCAGGTGACGTCGGTGCCGTAGGAGCCGGTCGCCGGGAGGGACAGGTTGCCGCGGACGTCGTCGAGGTTGTGGACGGCGAGTGTCTCGGTGGCCTGTCGCGTGGCCGTCTCGTCGTCGAAGGCGGGCAGGACCGTGACGTCGAAGGTCCTGGTGTCGGTCACGGTGCCCTTCTTGAGGGTCGCCGTGAGCGTGGCGTGGCCGTCCGGTTCGCCGGCGGCGGGGCGGGTGACGGCGCCTGCGGCGGAGACGACGTCCGAGTTGTCGCTCGCCCAGCTGATGGCGGAGCCGCCGGCCGTGCCGGTCCTCGGCAGGTCCAGGTCGGCCGTCACGGCACCGGTGTCACCGAGGGTCAGCGCGGCCTTGTCGTCTGCGACGCCCTGGGTGGCGACGGGGAGGGCGAGTTGGGCGACCTCGGAGTCGGCGAGCGCCCGGTCGTACACCCGGAAGTCGCGGATCCGGCCCTTGAAGAGATTGTCGCCGGAGTACACGGACTTGCCGAGGTAGTTGGCCGTGGTGGTACCGGAACCGATGGCGCCGGGAGTGATGGTGACCGACGTGTTGCGGCCGACCTCGACCCCGTCCTCGTACAGGACACCCGTACTGCCGGTCTGCGTGTACGTGATGTGCTTCCACACCGCGCGGGTCAGGTTGTGACCGTCGGCCGGCTTGGTGGTCTGTTCCGTCGACCAGTTGCCGGTCGCCACGGAGGTGCGCAGGCCGTTGCCCGTGGTGAACAGGTAACCGTTCCCGTTGCTGCCGCTGGAGTTGCCGAAGCCGTAGAGGAAGTACGGCGTCTTCTGGCCGGAGTCGATCAGCACGTCCGTCGAGACGGTGATCGCGTCCATGCCCTTCATGACGTCGTTCGGAACCTTGACGTAGGTGTCCGACCCGTTGAAGGCGAGCCCCTCGCCGGTGCCGGACCAGTCGGCGGTGCCGCTCACCGTGCCGTCGCGGCCGTTGCCGGAGGCGTCGGTGACGGTGCCACCGGAGTCCGCGTCGAGCTTGTACCAGAGGGCCAGCCCGTCGGTGATGTCCGCGGCCTGCGCAGCCCGCGCCGGTACGGCAGCCTGTGCGGGGGTGGCGGGCGCGGTGAGGCCCAGGAACAGCGACGCGGTGGTCAGGCCGGCGATCCGGCCCGCCCAGCGTCTCGCGCGGCTGCGCGGACCTGCGGTGTACGTCATGTGGGGGATTCCCTGCTGAGGCATGGTTGACGGAGGACGGGAGAACGCAAGGGGAAGCGGGCCGGCAACGGGAGCCTCGGCCGTGGGGCGCCTGGTCGTTTCGGCTGTGTGACGTCGTGTTGCGAGAGTGTCAATCGGGGTGCGGCGCGACGTCAAGAGTTTCGAACGAAGTTCGATCAGTCGAACACGTCGGGTTTCCGTCCTCTCAACGGCCGCCCTTCGGCGACGGGTTGGGACGGGGAGCGCGCCAACCGCTCCCCGCCCCGCGCGGGACCTCAGCTTCGTGCGATTTCGATCCGGTACGTCCCTGTCCTCGACCCGTCCTCACTGGTCACGGAGACGACGGCCAGGGTCCGACGGGGCCCGCGGGTCGTCTCGACCGACACGGTCGCGTAGGGGTCGCGCGCGATCGCCGTGACCACCGCCCGGCCCGGATCGGCGGTGACGACCCGGTAGTCGTGCGTGCCGGGATCGAACGACGCGACCGGGACGCCCGCCACCTCGATGGACGCGGCGGCGGCGTCCGAGGAGACTCCGGGCGTTTTGGCGTACACCTCGATCTCGCTCATGGTGATGTAGCCGCCCTGGCGGGCGGTCATGACCACGCGCACCCCCTTCGACGGTCCTGCCGTCACCGGGACGTCGACCACCGGCGATCCCTCGGTCCCCACCTCGATGTCGCCGCTCGCGTCGACCCACGCCCCGCCTTCGGCGCCGCGCACCTGCACTTTCAGGCTCGCGGGGAAGGACGCGGTGTTCCCGTCCCGGTGGAAGTGCGCGACAAGGCGGGTCAGGTCGCGGTCCTTCGGCAGCGTGAAGGTGACCGTGTCGGACGGGTTCTTGGTGCCCGCCTTCCAGTTGGACCAGGCCTTCTCGGACAGGTTCCCGTTGCGCAGCCCCTCCGCGGAGTAGCCGCTCTCGGTGAACGTGGCCGCGACGGAGACATCGTCGTCGGGCGCGATGTTGGTCTGAGCCGGTGGCGTGACCTGCACCCGTACCCTCGCGTCGACGGTGCCGCCGCCGACCACCCGCGCCACGCCACGCAGCGTCACGACGCCTTGTGTGTCGAACGCCCCGGCCGGCGCGGGATCCCAGGTCACCGGAAGCCCGGTCCGGCCGCCGTGCCGGCCGACTCCGACGACCGTGGCCGGCAACTCCGGACTCTTGCCCGTGTACGTCTTGGCGCGGCCGGGGAGGGTCGAGCCGATCGTGTCCACGGTGACCACCGCCGTCGCGCGGATCGTCCGCCCGAGCGGATCGGTGGCCCGGCCCGTGACGCGTACGGTCCCGGGATCGCGCCACTTCCGGTCGGGCGGAAGGCTCCACACCACGGGCAGTGAGCCGCGGGCGCCGTCCCGGTACACCGGTGTCACCGTCCCCGGGAGCTTCGGAGCCAGGCCGGGCACGGTGAACGCGTCGGCCGGTTCGGTGTGCAGCACGGTCTCGTCGGTGACGCTCCAGCGCTGGTTCGCCGCCGAGGTCGGGGTGTACGTGGACACCTTGGCGCCGTCCGCCGAGGACTGCCCGGCGACATCGAGGAGACGGCCGGTGGCGACGTTCACGAAGGTCCAACTGCCGTCACCGGTCGTCGACATGATCCACTGCGCCGCCTCGCCGGCCCGGGTGCCGCCCGGGTCCTCCAGGACGGCCTGGTTGTCGCGCACCGTGAGGCGCCGGCCGTTGGTGGCGCTGGTCAGGGCGTAGCGCTCGCGGTTGTCGGTGCCCGGCGTCAACTGCCGGACGGACCACAGCTGTTCGGCGCTGTCGGCGTCGGTCGAGCGGATGACGACACCACTGCCGTCGTCCGACGGGGCCAACGACTTCCCGCTCTGCGTCCCCTGTAGTCGGTAGACATGGCCGGACCGGACGAGCGCGGCGTCCTTGGCCACGCCGCTGACGCCGTCGACCTGGAAGGTGGTGACCGACTTCGCGGGGACGTCGAGTGTGGCCGAGCGGTCGGTGACGTGGACCGGTGTGCCGCGTACGAGGGCGCCGCCTTCGCTCGTCACCACGGGTGTGACGGTGGCCCCCGGCGCGACCTTGCCGAAGCGCGACAGGTCGAGGGTCACGGAGCGCGCGGACGTACCGCCGTTCACGTGCACGACGGTCGCCGCGCGGCCGGACTTGCGCACCGCCGCGACGCTGGACGGGTCGTCGACCTTCACGAAGTGATCGCCGGGGCGGATGTAGTGGGTGAAGTTGCGGATGGTGTGGAACTTCGAGTTGGCCCGGATCGGACAGCTCTCCAGGGTGTCCTCGGCCGTGCAGTTGAACGGGACGTGGATGCTGCCCCAGTTCTTGCCGGCCGCCGCCTGCGGAATGGCGTCCTCGACGGGCTGCCAGAACACCCAGGCGGAAGGCTCCAGTTCACGCATGTCGTCCACCATCCGGGTGGCGATCCCGAGTCCGGGGTCCATCCCGGTGAAGTCGGTGCCTGTGCCCCAGGTGCCCTCGACCTCGCTCATCCACAGCTTCTTGTCAGCGCCCTTGGCGATGTCGCGGGCGCTGGTGCGCATCCCCGTGCCGTACGTGTGCACGTTCAGCTGGTCGACGGCGGCTCGCGCCGACGGGCCGTAGGCGTTCCAGTTCTGGGTGAAGATGCCCGGGTTGGTCTCGTCCATCGCGGAGACCTTGGCGCCGGTCTTCGCCTGGGCGAGCGCGTCGTCGAGAGCGAGGACCACCTTCTGCTGGAGCTCGGGTCCGGCGTGCGCGCCTTCCTGACGTCCTCCCGTGGGCTGCCCGTCCGCTCCCAACTGGGTTCCCCAGTATGTGGTGTTGGGCTCGTTGAGCGGGTCGATCGTGTCGAACTCGATGTGGTGGGCCTGCTCCAGGTGCTCGCTCGCGCGCACCAGGTAGGTGGCGAAGTCGTCGACGCGGTCCGTGCGGATCTGGTCCGTGCCGGCGTCGAGGCCACCGGAGACGTAACCGCTCACCGTCTGGAACCAGGGCGGCGAGTTGCTGAACGCCTCCCAGCGGGTGACCTTCTTCTTGATCTGGTCGACCCACCAGCGCTGGCCCGCGTCGGCGTTCCAGTTCCAGTGGTCCGGATTGTTCGGATCCCACCAGTCCGTGTCCTGCCGGGTGGTCCCCTCGGGGGCCTTCCAGAAGCCCTCCATGGTCGCGCCGGCCTTCATGTAGTCCTTGCGCACGTCGGGGGCGTTGCCGCCGCCGATGTTGTAGCGGGCGATGTTGAGTCGGAGCCCGTCCTCGCCGAACAGCATGTCGACCAGCTGTCTTCGGATGGGCTCCGGGTAGCCGCCGGTGGCGTTGGCGAACCAGACGAGACTCGTCCCCCACCCCTCGAACTCCTGCTGCCGGTAGGACGGGTCGATCCGCACCGTGACCGCGCTCGGCGTTGGCGTCGGCGTGTCCGCGGCCGCGGCGGCGGGGGCGGTGACGAGGCCCGCGCCGAGCACCAGGGGGATGGTGGGCGCCAACGCCTGGGCGATGCGATGTCGGTTGAACACGTAACTCCCTTCCATGACACGGGGATTCACAGAACCGACCAGAAGCAATCGGGTTCAGGGCATGTTTGACGACGGTAATGAACACGTCAAGACATCGCGCGTCCTTCGTCGCACGGCCGGCCTCTGCCCGTACGTGGCCCGGCGGCCGGCGGGCGCGAGCCCGCCGACCGCCGGGTGGAGGAAGGTCAGTGACGGGCTACGGCCGACCGGCGACCCGGCCCAGCTCGATCCGGTCGATGTTCGGCGCCCACCCGCTCGCGTTGCCGAACGTCACACTGTTGGCGCCCTTGCGCAGGTCGACGGGGATGCCCAGCGTCCAGTAGTCGTTCACGCTCCAGGTGTTCTTGAACGTGACCTTTCTGGGCGCGGCGGTTCCCACCGTGACGTCCGCCGTTCGGGACATGATGTCCGTGTTGTACGCGTGGCCGTTGTCGCGCCGGTCGTTGTGCGCGTAGTGGACGACCAGCAGATAGCGGCCGGACTCGGGGGCGCGCACCGTGAACTCGGCGGTGCTGTCGGCACTGTTGCCGAGCTGCCCGATGTGCGACCCGGCGGAGGCGTACGGGGAGTCGACGAGCTTCGCGCCGCCCGCCAGGGTGGCCGAGGCGCCCTCGTAGGAGAGCGTGCCGGCGGCAGAGCCGTCGCCCGAGACGTCGAGGGAACGCACGGAGGCGTGCCCGGCGGTCGCCGCGACTCGGTTGTTGCCCGCGACCAGATACAGCCGCAGGGGCCGGCCGGGGGCGGCTGTGACCCGCTCGCCGTGCAGGGTGAGCCGCACCGCCGCCGAGGCCCGCGGCACCACGGTGTAGTAGCCGTCACGCGGGGCGTACACGTCGAAGACCGCCTGGTCCCCGTCGCGCAGGACCAGGGCGCCCGTGCCCACCCCGGCCGACGAGGAGTAGTCGTACTTCGGCTTCCCGTCGATGTCCGCCAGGGTGGCCTCGTACGAGGCGGACGGAGCGCCGGTACGCGCGGTCAGGTCGACGCGGTCGAGGGTGACTTCGGCGTCGCCCTTGGCCAGCGACAGCACATGGGTGCCGGCCGTGAGGCGGACCGGCAGGTCCTTCTTCGCACGGTAGGTCCAGTTCTCCGTGGACGGGTACGTGACCGTGACGGGGGAGGCGCCGTCGACCGACAGCTTCTGGGTGGCGGGGGCGCCGGACTGGTTGCCGTAGAGGATCGCCAGGTCGTACGTCCCGGTCCTGGGCACGGTCACGGAGAAGTCGACCTTGCTGGAGGCCTGGTTCAGCGAGCCGACGTCCTTCGTCCCGGACGCCGCGTAGCCGTTGGCGTTGCTGACCGTGCCCTGGGTGTAGACCTGCCCGCCGGTGATGGCCGCGTCCTCCGCCTCGTACGAGGCGGACCACGGGACGGGGGCGGCGGACGGGGCCCCGGAGCCGCCGGGGGTGAGGACGATCCGGTACGCGGACATCTTGTGCAGGCCGCGCAGCGGGACGGTCACCGAACCGTCGGCCGCCACCTCGACCTTCGTCCGCGCCAGGACGCGCGGCGTCGCGTGCTGCCCCTCGTAGCCGGACCACGCGGCCTCGGCGACCGTCGCGGTGACCGCGCGGCCGAAGACGGACCGGGAGACGCCCCGGACCACCACGTCGGAGTCCCCGGCGGAGCCGCCGAGCAGCACCTGGGCCTGGCGGCGCGAGGTGTCGAGGGAGGCGAGACCCTGGAGGGTGTCGATGGTGTCGGCCTGCGGCGGGGTCACCTTGACGGTGTCGCCGGTCAGTCCCGCGTACCAGCGGAAGAACCACCAGCCGCCGTTGGGGATGTTCGACCGGACGACATTGCCGTCCATGTTCCCGGCGGCATCCCAGTAGGCCTGGTTGGCGTACACCTTGTTCCGCTCGAACATCGAGACCCACTGGACGAGCTGCCCCGGCACCGAAAGATCGCGGCGGTTGGCGTACTCATCGATGTTGATCTTGAGGGGTGCGATGCCCAGATCCCGCTCGATCGAACGGTAGTTGTCGTAGTGGCCCTGGAAGTCCCGCAGCGAACCGGAGCCCAGCTCGTGCCAGGTCATCACCTGGGGCAGCACGTTCTCGCGCTTCGCGAAGGCGAGGAAGTCGGTCAACAGGCGTGTGTGGTAACCGGCTTCGTTCGGGCCGGCGATCCTCGCGTCGGGATCGATCGCCCGGATGCGCTGGTAGACCGCCTTCCAGTCCTTGAAGAACCGGTCGCGGTTGACCTCGTACCGCGCCTGGTCGGAGACGCCGAGCTGGTACCAGATCTGGTCCGGCTCGTTGAACGGTATGTAGACGAAGCGGTCGCTGTTCGGGTCGGCCGCCACCTCCTTGACGATCTTGTCGACCTTGGGGAGGTAGTCGTCGATGCCGAGGTCCTCATAGGGCCACTTGGCATAGATGTCCTGCATCATGACGTTGATCTCGCCGCCGCCGTTGCGGAAGAACGACCTGGAGACGGAGAGCGCGTCACCGTTGGGGTGCTGGGCGCCGCCCTCCGGCTTCTGCGAGATGCTGGTGATCTTCAGCGGGGCGAGGGCCGCGTCGCTGGGCACCCCGTCGTCGCTGAGGCCGTACAACGCCCCGTTGGCCCCCCGCATCACCGGGCCCTCGGAGGCCTTGAGGTCGACGGTGAGGCGCTGCGGTTCGGCGACGGCCGCCGCGGATCCGGCGGCGGGAAGAGTGCCCGCCATGGCTGCTGCTCCCAGGACGGCGGTGAGGAGGGCGGTTCTCGTACGGGACCTGGCTCGCGCTCTCGTGCTGGTGGTCGTGCGGGTGGGGGTGATCACGCTGTTGGACCTCCGGTCACTTGACGGCTCCACTGGTGATTCGGGCACGATCTTTCGCAGGCCGACGCGGAACACGTCGACCGTTTGCAGGCTCGTCACCACGGCGTACGCGGCGCACGCGAGGACGAGATGCCGACCCCTGTCCGCGCGGTCCTGGATCGCCCGGATGACCGGGTGACCCGCTGAGGGCTCTTCCTGCCGCAGAGCCAGAAAACGGGACGCGGAACAGCGGTGCGCGTACGGGCTGTTCAGCGATCGGCCGGTGGCGGCCCCGAGCTCTCCCGGACCACCAGCTCCGGTACGCAGACGGGGTGCGGGGCGATCTGCGCGGACGCCTCCAACACCCCGTGCAGCAGGGCGAACGCGGCCCGTCCGAGGCCGGTGAAGTCCAGGCGTACGGTCGTCAGCGACGGGGTCAGATAGGCGGAGTGCGGGGCGTCGTCGAACCCGGCCACGCTGACCTCGCCCGGGACGGACCGGCCGGACTCGTGCAGGGCCCGCAGCACCCCGAGCGCGAGGTCGTCGTTGCCGCACAGGATCGCGGTGACGGCCGGGTCCTTCGCCAGCCTCAGGCCCGCCGCGTGGCCTCCGGCCGGACCCCAACTGCCCTGCACGGGACGGGGTTCCGGTGCTCCGGCCTCCCCCAGTGCCTGGCGCCAGCCGGTGGTGCGGGCACTGGTGCGCCGGGTGCTGGACGGGATGGCGACGTAGTGCACGGTCTCGTGGCCCAGGGAGAGCAGATGACGGGTCGCCTCGTGGGCGGCCTCGCGGTCGTCGGCCCACACCCAGGGGCGGTCGCCGCCGGGCGGACTCGCGGGGGTCTCGACCACGCCGACGACCGGCACTCCGGCGGGGACGGCACCCAGGGCCCGTACACCCGCCGGATCGTAGGCGACCACGATCAGACCGCCGCCCGTGTCAGCCGCCCGCCGCACCTCGGCGGTGACAGCCGCCTCGTCCGCCGATTCGAGGACTTGGATCCCGACCGCGTAGGAGGCGGCACGCGCGGCCTCCTCGATGCCCTGCAGGATCGAGGCGTTGCCGTAGTGGGTGGTGTTGGCGGTCAGCACGTTCACCGCCCTGCTGCGCCCGCTGGCCAGGGCCAGTGCGGTGGCGTTGCGGCGGAAGCCCAGCTCGTCGATGGCCGCGAGCACCCGCTCCCGGGTGGACGGCTTGACGCTGGGATGGCCGTTGATCACCCGGGACACGGTCTGGTACGAGACCCCGGCGGCGGACGCGACATCCCTGATGCTCGCCGGACGGCTTGTGTGACCGGTCACATTCATGTCGGAATTGTGACCGATCACAAAGGGGCCGTCAAGGGACCGTAACGAAGGGGGCACGCGACTGGAGCGAACCGTCGGGTGAACCGTAGTCGACACTCGGGCGGACCCGGTGGCCGGTACCCCGAGAGGGTGACGCCTTCGTCGGTACGGCGAACGCGGCGCCTCAGTCGAGGACCGCGGTGGCTTCGACCTCGACCAGATGCTCGGGTACGTCCAGGGTCGCCACTCCGATGAGCGTGGCCGGTGCGATCGGAGTGGTGCCCAGCTTCGCGGAGGCCCGCGCGACTCCCTCCAGGAGCAGGGGCATCTTGTCGGGGGTCCAGTCGACGACGTAGACGGTCAGCTTCGCCACGTCGTCGAAGGAGGCGCCGGCCTCGGCCAGTGCGGTGCCGACGTTGAGATAGCTCCGCTCGACCTGGGTGGCGAGGTCGCCTTCGCCGACGGTGACTCCTTCGGCGTCCCACGCGACCTGTCCGGCGATGAAGACCAGCTTCGACCCGGTCGCGATCGACACCTGCCGGTAGACGTCGATCTTCGGCAGTCCGTCGGGGTTCACAAGGGTGATTGCCATGTGCCTGCTCTCCTCTGTCCTGTTCGGTCTCTTGTGGTGACTCGGGAACCATAGGAGAGTGGGCGCTGACATGGAAGAACGCACTTTTCGGTGACTGGGGAACCCTATGGTGACCAAGCAGTTCAGGGGCTCGGCCGACGAAGCGGACCTGCGGCGCGCGGATTCTCTGGCGCGGGAGATCTTCTCCGACGTCGCCAACAAGTGGGCGCTTCTGATCATCGAAGCTCTGGGTGATCGCACCCTGCGCTTCAGCGAGTTGCGGAACGAGATCGACGGCGTCAGCCACAAGATGCTCACCCAGAACCTGCGCATGATGGAGCGCTACGGGCTGCTGGAGCGGAAAGTGCACCCCACGGTCCCGCCACGGGTCGAGTACACCCTCACCGAGCCGGGCCGGGCCCTTAGGGAGACGGTCAACGGAATGTGCGACTGGACCCACCGGTACCTCGGTCACATCGACGCCTCGCGGCGGCGCTTCGACGGCTGACGGGTGGGTGGGTGCTGGTCAGGGGCAGTCGGGTCACGGGTTCAGGGGGCGGTATGGGGCGGGGATGTTCGGTGGGTATGGCTTGGGCGGCGCTCGCCGGTGTTCTCGTCGCGGGGACGGGGTGCACGAGACAGGACGACAGACCGTCGGGGCCGGACATGGCGCCCGAGGCCCGGTCCTACTTGTCCGGGGCGCTGACCTTGATGGAGAAGAACTCCCTCCTCCGTCACGAGACCGACTGGCCGAAGACGCGTGAGAGGGCGTTCGCGCAGACGCGCAGCGCGCAGAAACCGGCGGACACCTACGTGGCGATCCGCTCGGCCCTCAACTCCCTGGGGGACGGGCACAGTTCGTTCTTCGAGCCGGAGCAGGTCGAGGACGAACTCGAAGCCCCGGTCGAGACCTTCGCCGGTCTCCGGGGCTGGTCCATGAGCGGTCGCGTCGGGTATGTGGTCCTTCCGGGGGTACAGGGGTTCGGAGCTGCTGGCGGAGTAGTAAGCAGGAGTGAGTTTGGGTGAGTGTGAGTGAGTGCCGAGGCTGGATGTGTGGGTCCGGTCGTCCGCGGTGCGCTGGGGGTGTTCTCTGCTGCCAAGGGGTGTTCTGAGTTCGCCCGCCTGTGGGGAACGTGAGTTCTTGGGTCGAATGGGTGACCTTTGTGGGTGGTGGTCGTTGACTGCGGTGATGGGGTCTTCGTATCGGGGTCGGGGGTGTACGGGTGGGTGGGCTGCGGGAGTTGGCGGCGTCGTTCGTGGTGCCCGGTCCGGCCGGGGTGGCGGTGCGGGACCGGCTGCGGGTGAGCGGGGCGGACGCGGCGGTGCTTGCCGAGGTGGGGATGTTCCTGGGTTCGCTGGCGGCCGGGGATCTCGCGGAGCGCTCACGGCAGGGTGTGACGCATGATGCGGCCTCGTGGGCGGTGCGTAAGCGGGAGCTGACGGGGAGGTCGTCGGCGCGTTGGGCGGGCAGTATCACCAAGGCCACGCATGACCAGTGGGCGCTGGCGAGGCGCGGGCAGGCCACCCATCTTTCTTGGCTGCGCGGACAGATTGCGTCGGTGGAGGCGCGGCTTGGCCGGCCGCTGGGCGCCAAGGCGGACAAGCGGGCGGGGCTGGTGCGTGGGTATGCCTCGCGTGGTGTGTGGCATGCCAAGTCCCGGCGCCTGCAGACCCTGAAGGACCGGTTGGCGGTGGTGGAGGCGGACTGGGTGGCGGGTCGGGTGCGGGTGGTGCGCGGCGGCAAGCGCCTCGCCCACGCCCGCCACCATCTGGAGGCGGCCGGGCTGGACGAAGCAGCGTGGCGGGAGCGGTGGCGGGCGGAGCGGATGTCTTTGGCCGCCGACGGAGAGTCCGGCAAGCGCTTCGGCAACGAGACGATCCGTATCACCGACACCGGACAGCTCTCGGTCAAGTTGCCAGCCCCGCTGGCCCATCTTGCCAACGCGTCGCACGGCCGGTATCTGCTGGATGCGACCGTGGCGTTCAAGCACCGGGGTGAGGAGTGGCGGGACCGGGTCACCGCGAACCGGGCGGTCGCTTACCGCATTCACCACGACACGGTGCGCGGACGCTGGTATGTGACCGCCTCGTGGCAGCGTGCCGCCGTACCGGTGCTGCCGATTGAGGCGGCGCTGGCGCGGGGTGTGGTGGGGGTGGACATGAACGACGACCACCTCGCCTGCTGGCGTCTGGATGTGCACGGCAACCCGGTCGGCGAACCACGCCGCTACTTCTACGACCTCACCGGCAGCAGCGAGCACCGGGACGCACAGATCCGGCACGCACTGACCCGGCTCCTGCACCACACCCGCCGCACCGGGGTCGCCGCGATCGCCATCGAAGACCTCGACTTCCGCGAGGGCACAAGCCGGGAGAAGCACGGCCGCAACAAGCGTTTCCGCCGCCTGCTCGCCCGCTTCCCCACCGCGAAACTGAAAGCCCGGCTGGTGTCGATGGCCGCCGAACAGGACATCGCGATCGTTGCGGTCGACCCCGCCTACACCTCCCGGTGGGGTGCCCAGCACTGGCAGCAGCCACTGACCACCCCACGACGTAGACCGTCCCGGCACGATGCGGCGAGCATCGCGGTCGGGCGACGCGCCCTCGGACACCCGATCCGGCGACGGACGGCACCGCCCCACGACGACCAGAGTGATCGTCGTGGGCATCGGACCGCCCAGGCCCGACCGGAAGCCCGACGGCGTGAGGAAACCCGCCCCCACATCCCCGGACCGCGCACCGGATGCGCGCCGCCGGACCGTGGAGCGAAAGCGGGCGACCAGGGTGCCCAACACCGTTCGGAGCACCCGGCTGAGCAGGGGTCCTGGCAACAGGACTCACTCCCGCTCAGTCTTTAGGAACGGTCGGAGCAGTCCTACGAGCGCTATGTGCGGCTGGGGCGAAAGGCCGTGGCGGAGGCGGACCGGCCGCGCGCGTGCGGCTGGGTGGTGGACCTCCGGCGTAACGGAGGCGGGAACATGTGGCCCATGCTGGCCGTAGTGGGGCCGATCCTCGGGGACGGCGAGGTGGGTATGTTCGTGGACGCCGACGGCAAGAAGTCGGTGTGGACGATCGAGGACGGCGGCCCGCGCTACGCGGGCAGCTCAGCCGGCTGGGGCGGCGGCGAGCCGGTCGGCAACGCCGATGCGCCGGTCGCGGTGCTGACCGGCGGGATGACGGCCAGCGCGGGTGAGGCGGTCGTGGTGGCCTTCCGCGGCCGGCCGGACACCCGGTTCTTCGGTGAGCGCACCGCCGGTGTTCCCACCGGAAACGAGGCGCACCGACTGTCCGACGGGGCGATCCTGAACCTCACCGAGGTCAAGGACGCGGATCGTTCCGGGCGTACGTACGAGGCGCCGATCCCTCCGGACGAGGAGATCGTCAGTGCTCGGCGTCCTGGGAGAGCGGGCCGAGACCGCGCCCTGGAGGCAGCCGGGAGCTGGTTGGCGAAGCAGTCGGCCTGCCGGTGAGTACGGCCGCCTCTGACGACCGTTGTGGGTGATCCCCTTGTCGGGGGCCCGCGCCTCGGTCGCCGGCCCACTGCGAGGCCTGCCTTCTCGGCTTCATCGCTGAGAGAAGGAGGATGAACTCGGACCTTTGCATGATCATGCGAGATCATGCATACTCTTCCTATGTCCAAGGTCCTCACCTCCCTTCCCGCCGGCGAGCGCGTCGGCATCGCCTTCTCCGGCGGCCTCGACACCTCCGTCGCGGTCGCTTGGATGCGCGACAAGGGCGCCGTCCCGTGCACCTACACCGCCGACATCGGCCAGTACGACGAGCCCGACATCGCCTCGGTGCCCGGCCGCGCGAAGACCTACGGTGCCGAGATCGCGCGCCTGGTCGACTGCCGCGCGGCGCTGGTCGAGGAGGGGCTGGCCGCGCTCACCTGCGGGGCCTTCCATATCCGCTCGGGCGGCCGTGCCTACTTCAACACCACGCCGCTCGGCCGTGCCGTCACCGGCACCCTCCTGGTCCGGGCGATGCTCGAGGACAGCGTCCAGATCTGGGGCGACGGCTCGACCTTCAAGGGCAATGACATCGAGCGGTTCTACCGGTACGGCCTGCTCGCCAACCCCCGTCTGCGGATCTACAAGCCCTGGCTGGACTCGGACTTCGTGACCGAGCTCGGCGGCCGCAAGGAAATGTCGGAGTGGCTCGTCGCCCACGACCTGCCCTACCGCGACAGCACGGAGAAGGCGTACTCCACCGACGCCAACATCTGGGGCGCCACCCACGAGGCCAAGACCCTGGAGCACCTCGACACGGGCGTGGAGACCGTGGAGCCGATCATGGGCGTGCGGTTCTGGGACCCCGAGGTCGAGATCGCCACCGAGGACGTGACGATCGGCTTCGACCAGGGCCGCCCGGTGACGATCAACGGCAAGGACTTCGCCTCCCCCGTCGATCTGGTGATGGAGGCCAACGCCATCGGCGGCCGCCACGGCATGGGCATGTCGGACCAGATCGAGAACCGGATCATCGAGGCCAAGAGCCGCGGCATCTACGAGGCGCCCGGCATGGCTCTGCTGCACGCGGCGTACGAGCGTCTGGTCAACGCGATCCACAACGAGGACACCCTGGCCCAGTACTACAACGAGGGTCGGCGCCTCGGCCGGTTGATGTACGAGGGCCGCTGGCTGGACCCGCAGGCACTGATGGTGCGCGAGTCGCTGCAGCGCTGGGTCGGCGCGGCCGTCACCGGCGAGGTGACGCTGCGGCTGCGGCGTGGTGAGGACTACTCGATCCTCGACACCACGGGCCCGGCGTTCAGCTACCACCCGGACAAGCTGTCCATGGAGCGCACCGAGGACTCGGCGTTCGGCCCGGTGGACCGCATCGGCCAGCTCACCATGCGCAACCTCGACATCGCCGACTCGCGCGCCAAGCTGGAGCAGTACGCCGGGCTCGGCCTGATCGGCACCGGCAGCCCCACCATCGGCGCCGCCCAGGCCGCCGCGACCGGGCTCATCGGCACCATGCCGGAGCTGCCGCAGGGCGGCGCCGAGGCCATCGCCTCCCGCGGTGAGGTCTCCGAGGACGACGCGGTGCTGGACCGGGCCGCGATGGAGTTCGGCACGGACTGACCGTTCCCACGGGAAAGGCCGGCTTGGCGCCGTTGGCGCCCAGCCGGCCTTTCCCGTTTCCTCGGTGACACCGCGGACCCCACACATGACACGCCGCCGGATGGCCCATCCCGGCCGTCCGTGGACCCTCGGGCTTACTGTCCCGAATATGAATAAAAGACGCATTTCGTACTTGGCATGCGCTGTAGCGGTCGTCGGTGCGGGGCTCGGGGCCGCTCCGCCGGTCCCCGCTCATTCGACCCACGTGGTCAACCCGGGGGAGTCCATCCAGAAAGCGGTGGACACCGCCCGATCCGGCGACACCGTCCTCGTGAAGCCCGGCACCTACCGCGAGAGTGTCAAGGTGACCACGCCCGGGCTGACCCTGCGCGGCTCGGGCCCGAGCACGGTGATCGAACCGGGCACGGACAAGACCGCCCACACCTGCGCCGGGAACGGCAACGGCATCTGCGTGATCGGCGCGAAGGACAGCAAGGTCGAGGGCGTCACCGTCGCCTCCCTGACCGTGTCCGGCTTCACCGGGACCGGGGTGTTCGCCATGGCGACGGACGGGCTGACCGTGCGGAACGTGACGGCGGTGAAGAACGGGGTGTGGGGCATCGCCCAGGAGGAGTCGGTCCGCGGTGTGTTCCGGGAGAACACCGCCAAGGACAACGGCGACGCGGGTCTGTTCCTCGCCAACACGATCAAGGAGGAGCAGGGCGCGACGGACACCGGGGGAACGGTGGTCGAACGCAACCGGCTGGAGGGCAACCGGATCGGCGTGACCGTCCGACGCCTGCGGAACCTCACCGTCGCGCACAACCGCCTCACCGGCAACTGCGCGGCGGTGTTCGTCGTCGGGGACGAGAACCAGCCGAGGGCCGGCTTCGTGACCGTGAGCGACAACCGGATCGCGCGCAACAACAAGTCCTGTCCGAAGACCGCACGGCTGGACGCCCTGCAGGGCTCCGGCATCGTCCTGACCGGCGCCGAGGACAGCCTGGTGACACGGAACGTGATCACGGAGAACGTCGGCACCTCCCCGCTCTCCGGCGGCATCGTGCTGTTCAAGAGCTTCGTCGGCGCCACCAGCGAGCGGAACCGGATCAGCGACAACAAGCTGGAGGGCAACTCCCCGGCGGACATCGTCAACGCGGACACCGGCAAGGACAACGTCTTCGAGGGCAACACCTGTCTGGCGTCCCGGCCCGCGGGTCTGTGCTGACCGGCCGACCGTCACCACTCGTGGACCCAAGAAGGAAGGAAGGCGGCACATGACGACCGCTGAGACTGCCCCACCGCCGTCCATGCGGCTGCGAGAACTCGCGTTCGGGGCGGCATGCGCGGCCGCCCTGCGCGCGTCCGCCCGGCTGGGGATCGCCGACGCACTCGGTGACAGCCCCATGACCGTGGCGGACCTGGCGGCCGCGGTGAAGACCGAACCCGGGCCGCTGCGACGGCTGTTGCGGGCCCTGTCCTGCTACGGCGTCTTCACCGAACGGCCGGACGGGATGTTCGCACACTCCGACATGTCCCGGCTGCTGCGCGAGGACGATCCGCACAGCCTTCGCAACATCACCCTGTGGTGCACCGAGCCGTGGACTTGGGACGCGTGGCCGAAGCTGGACGAGGCGGTGCGCACCGACCACAACGTGGTCGAGGGCCTGTACGGCAAGGAGTTCTTCACCTATCTCAACGAGGACGCCCCCGAGTCGGCCGCGGTCTTCAACCGTGCCATGACGACCTCCAGCGAGCAGTCGGCGCGGGATGTCGCGGCTCTGCTCGACCTGTCGGGGAGCACGTCGGTCGCGGACATCGGCGGGGGCCAGGGGCACGTGGTGACGAGCCTGCTGGACAAGTACCCCTCGATGCACGGCAGTCTGCTCGATTTGCCGCGCGTCATCGAGAACGCCGTGCCGCGGCTGCGCGAGGGCGACCTCGCACACCGCGCCCGCATCGTGCCCGGCGACGTCCGCGTGGCCGTCCCGGTCAAGGCCGACGTCTACATCATCAAGAACATCCTGGAGTGGGACGACGACAGCACCGCCCGGACGCTGCGCAACGTCATCGAGGCGGGAGGCCCCGGCGCGCGCATCGTGGTCATCGAGAACCTCGTCGACGACACGCCCTCCATGCGGTTCAGCACCGCCATGGACCTGCTGCTGCTCCTCAACGTCGGAGGGGCGAAGCACACCACCCAGAGCATGGTCGGCCGACTGACCCAGGCGGGCCTGGTCATCGACGACATCCGGCCGGTCAACCCCTACCTGCACGCGTTCGACTGCCACGTCCCGGGCTGACCCACCCATCCCCCGGACGGAGCAGATAGAGCAGACAGAGCAGACAGACGGCCGCCGGGCCCGCAGCGTCGCGGGCCCGGCGGCCGTTCGTGGTCGGTCGGTCAGCCGGCCGGATCGCGCTCCCAGAGGTAGAAACGCTGCGCCATGGCGTCCTGCGGGGACCGCCAGGTATCGGGGTCGTACGCGCTGACGTACGCCGACAGGCGCTCACTGACGTCCCGGAACGCGGGATGTCCGGTGACCTTGGCGATGGCCGGACCGGGCTCGCGCTCGGACTCGACCAGGTGCATGTACACATCGCCGAACTGGAAGAGGCTGCGCCGGACGACGCCGACGAGGTGCGGCAGCTCTCCTCGGTCCGACTCCTCGAACACCTTGGCGATGTCGGGAGCCGAGCCCGGAGCCATCCGAGCGACGATCAGAGCCTGGTGCATCGGATCCGCCCTCTCCACTCAGTCCGCCAGGACCGACGCGGGCTCGTGCCCGGCGGCCGCCTTCTCGATCTTGTCCCGGATCAGGGCCATCTGGACCTTGGAGTTCCGGTTGATGTTGTCGGTCATCCAGTCGTCGTCGACCGGCGCCTCCGGCTTCATCGCGAAGTCCTGTGTCCACACCATCCGGGTGCCGCCGGGGACCTCCTCGTACCGCCAGTGGATGTCCATGTGGTCGAACGGTCCCGTCTCGACCCGGCGGGCCCGGACACTGAGCTTCTCTCGGTCCGGCTCCCGCTCCGAGACCCAGCTCCACACGGTTCCGTTCTCGTCCGGGTGCATGGTCAGCCGGAAGGTGGTCCGGTTGCCCTCCCGGGACAGGATCTCGACGGAGGCGTACTCGCTGAACAACTGGGGCCAGTTCGCGAGGTCGTTGGTCATGTTCCAGACCAGGTCCAGGGGCGCGGCGATGGTGATCTCGTTCTGCGTGTGTCCGGCCATGTCACGCTCCCGCCGTCATCAGGGCACCGTTGACCTGGTCGAGGAACTGCTTCGGCGTCTTGCAGCGCTCCGCGTCCGGCGGCATCGGCGTGCCGTACCGGTTCTCCAGCTCGCCCACGATGCCGAGCAGGCCCAGCGAGTCGACGCCGAGGGTGTCGAAGCCGGCCTCGTACTGCTGCTGGAGCTCCTGCGGAGCGACGGTGACCCCGGCGCACTTCTTCATGAGCTCGGACAGCTCTTCCACGGTGATGTGTTCACTCATGCGGTTCTTCTCCTTTGTCGCTTCGGGTCGCCTCATCGCGAGACGGCGGCCGCGCCGTGCCGCAGCACCAACGCCGAGTTCGACCCCATGAGGCCCCGGCTCAGGACCAGCGCCGTGCGCACTTCGGCGACACGGGCTCGGCCGGTCACGAGGTCGAGGTCATGGCAGATGTCGAAGACGTTGGGGGTAGGGGGGATCAGGCCGTGCTCCATGGCGAGCACGGCCGCCGCGACGTCCAGCACGGGCGCCGCGCAGTAGCCGCGGCCGATGCCGGTCTTCGGCGCGGTGACCGGCACCCGCCCGCCGTGCGCGCCGAGAGCGTCGGCGATCGCCAGCGCCTCGGCACGGTCCGCCTCCGGTACGCCGAGTGCGTCCGCGAAGACCACGTCGATCTCCTCGGGGGCGCAGCCGGCCTCGTCCAGGGCACCGCGGATGGCCTGGGCGAGCCCTTCGCGGGACTGCTCCCAACGGGAGGCGCCGGTGAACGTCGCCGCGTGGCCGGCGACGGTGGCCCGCACCCGCGCGCCCCGCTCCCGCGCCGAGGCCTCCGCCTCCACGACCAGCATGGCGCCGCCCTCGGCGGGTACGAAGCCGCACGCTTGGTCGGTGAACGGGCGGTAGGCGCGCGTCGGGTCGTCGGCGGTGCTCAGCTCCTCGTAGCCCAGTTGGCAGACCACCGAGTAGGGGGCGAGCGGCGCCTCCGTCGCGCCCGCAATGATCACGTCGGTGCCACGCCGCACGGCCCGCGCCGCGTGCGCGACGGCGTCCAGACCGCCGGCCTCGTCGGAGGCGATCACACCGCAGGGGCCCTTGAAGCCGCGGCGGATGGAGATCTGGCCGGTGCTGGCGGCGTAGAACCAGGCGATGGACTGGTACGGACCGACGAAGCGCGGTCCCTTGCCCCACAGTTGCTGCAGTTCCCGCTGCCCGAACTCCCCGCCGCCGGAACCAGCCGCTGTGATCACGCCCACGGAGAACGGTGCTTCGCCGGTGTCGGCCGAGCCGATGCGGGCGTCTTCCAGCGCGAGGTCGGCCGCGGCCATCCCGAAGTGTGTGAACCGGTCGGTCTGGACGAGATAGCGTTCCTCGACCACCGCCGACGGCTCGAAGTCCCGGACCTCGCCCGCCACCCGCAGCGGCAGGTGCGCGCAGCCCTCGCGAGTGATCCGGTCGAGGACGCTGATGCCTTCCTGGGTGGACTTCCAGAAGGACTCGGTGCTGGTGCCGTTGGGCGCGACCACACCGATTCCGGTGACGGCGGCGCGCCGTGGATGCGGTTCGCTCATGGTGTCCTCTCCCTCGGCCGGGTCAGGACCACCGCGGACTGGAAGCCGCCGAACCCGCTGCCCACGGAGAGCACGCCGTTCAGTCTCCGTTCGCGAGCGACGCGCGGGACGTAGTCCAGGTCGCACTCGGGGTCCGGTGTCTCGTAGTTCGCGGTGGGCGGTACCACCTGGTGGGCCAGGGCCAGCACACAGGCGACGACCTCGATCGCACCGATCGCGCCGAGGGAGTGCCCCACCATGGACTTGATGGAGCTCATGGGCGTGTCGTAGGCGTGCTGTCCCAGGGCCCGCTTGACCGCGGCGGTCTCGTGACGGTCGTTCTGCTGGGTGCCCGATCCGTGCGCGTTGACGTAGTCGATCGCCGTGCCGTCGAGCCGCGCGTGGTCGAGGGCGTCCTCGATGGCCCGGGCCATCTCGAGGCCCTCGCTGGTCAGACCGGTCATGTGGTAGGCGTTGCCGAAGGTCGCGTAGCCCCTGAGCTCGCAGTACACGTGCGCGCCGCGGGCCCGGGCGTGTTCGAGCTCCTCCAGGACCAGTACGGCGCCGCCCTCACCCATGACGAAGCCGTTGCGGTCGGCGTCGAACGGGCGCGAGGCATGGGCGGGGTCGTCGTTGTTGGGGGAGGTGGCCTTGATCGCGTCGAAGCAGGCCATGGTGATCGGTGAGATGGGCGAGTCCGAGGCGCCGGCTATGCACACGTCGGCTCTGCCCTCCTCGATCGTGTGGAAGGCGTATCCGACCGCGTCGAGCCCCGAGGTGCAGCCCGTGGAGACGGTCTGCACCGGCCCGCGCGCCTCGAACCGCTCCGCCACCGTCGAGGCGAGTGTGCTGGGCGAGAACGCGCGGTGCAGATGCGGTCGGGCCTCTCGGTGGTCCACGTCCCAGCGCTCGCCACCGCTGCTGACCAGGACGTAGTCGGACTCCAGTCGTGTGGTGCCGCCGACCGCGGTGCCCAGGGACACCCCGACGCGCCACGGGTCCTCCCGGTCGAGGTCGAGGCCCGAGTCCCGCACCGCCTCCTCCCCGGCGACCAGGGCGAACTGGATGTACCGGTCGCACCGGGCGATCTGTTCCGCCTTCAGACCGAGGGCCGCCGGGTCGAAGTCGCACTCGGCGGCGATCCGTGAACGCAGACCGCTCGGGTCGAAGAAGGTGATGCCGCGCGTCGCGGTGCGCCCCTGGGACAGCAGATCCCAGAACGCCGGTACGCCGACGCCGCCCGGTGCGACGATGCCTATGCCGGTGACGGCGACCCGCCTGGTCATGACCGGACCTGACGTCGTTCGGCCGCCCGGTCGGCGCCCGCGGGAACTTCCTCCACCCGGACCGGGACGGCGTCGGTCTCCTCGGTGTCGACGTGGCCGAGCGGCGGGCTCGGTGCCAGCGGACCGAGGTGGAAGACGAGACGGGCCTCCACGTTGCCGACGTTGCGGAAGCGATGGCGCATGTGGGCGGGGATCATGAGCCCCTGCTCGGGCTGCAGCGGCTGGGGCTCGCCGTCCAGGTCGACCTCCAGTTGGCCGCAGACGACGTAGATGAACTCCTCGGAGTAGGGGTGGTAGTGCTCGGCGATGCGGTCGCCGGGCTGCACGATGGCCACGCCCATGAACCCGCTGGTGGAGCCGACCGTGTTGGGGGTGAGCATGGCGCGCAGATCGCCGCCACGCCGGGTGTTGGGCTCCACCTCGCGGAGATCCACGATTCTGGGACGGGGTTTGGTCACGACGTTGCTCCGATCGTGTGCTGTGTCGACAGGGGGCCGTGGCCGCCGCGATGCGTGCGGGGGGCGGATCAGGCGTCGGGTGAACGGCGGTCGGTGACGAGGTCCATGCGGGCGAGCTTGAGGAAGCGCCTCAAGTCACCGTCGTTCGGCGCGGAGGCGGCCGCACCGGTGCTGCCGTCCAGGAACGTGGTCAGCTCGGCGACCAGAGCGGGGTCCGGGAGGCCCAGGAGCAGCTCGGGGTCGCCGGCGTCGAGTCCGCCGCGCACGTCGATCAGCCGTACCACGACGTCGTCGCGCTGGAAGATCGTGCTGCGCAGGACCGGGCTGCGCGGATCGCTCGCGGCAGCCTCGTCCCGCTGCGCGAGCAGTTCGGCCAGTCGCATGCCGCAGTCGGGCCGGGCGGGATAGAGCAACGCGTGCCGTTCCGCAGCCGGGTCCTCCTGCTCCGCCGTCACATGGTGGACTGCGGGCAGCGCGGCCCGGGTGAAGAAGACCCGCGCGGACTCCGGATCGTTGAGGTCCCGGTCCTGCTCCAGATACGGGTTGATGGCCTCCTCGACGGCTCGCACCTCGGGCTGCCGGGCGACGTGGCGCAGCGCGGCGAGCAGGTCGCCCCGCACCTCGATGGCCCGCACCACCCGGTTGCCGTGCATGAACAGGGAAGTGCGGCACAGCCGGGTGTTGTCGTCGACCTTCGGCTGGGGGGAGGCGTAGTCGGCGAGGATCTTGGCGACGGTCGCCTCCTTGCCCGGCTTGATGGTGAACGTGAGCGCGTGGCGGATCACGCCGTCACCGATCCGCGGTGCCGCCTGGAGACTGCGTTCGCCGGCCCGGGCGTCCGCGGCCGGTCCGCCGGTCTCGCGGACGACATGGAAGCGAAGCGACCTGGTGTCCCGGACACAGCTGTGCAGCGGCTCCACCATCCGCACGTGCTCTTCGCTGTTCACCCAGGTGAGGAAGGGGGGCGCGCTCTCCCACTCGCTGGTGATGAGCCACTGGGAGGGGTTCTCGATCGACTGGCACAGCTGGTCGCTGACATGCCCCGGCACGGACGCGACCTGGTTGCAGAGTTGCTCGTACGCCTCCAGGAACTGCCGCTGGGCACCGTCGTGGACGTCCACCAGCAGGACGACCCGGAGCCTGGAGCCGTCGAACACGGACTGGGAGACACGCTGCGCCCCCTGAAGCGTCAGCGGTGATGAAGCGGGGACAGGCGTGGTGGTCATCCTGGGCACATCTCCTTCGCGGGAGGGAATCTGCGAACCTCGGTCGCGTTGATCCGCAGCGAGCGTGATTCGATCCTGTGCCGGTCCCCACCGGCGCGCGATTCGTATGGACTACGTGGGTGACCGGCCCGGGGTCCGAACGGCCCCTGTCCTCGGCGCCTTCCGGCGGAACGTGCAGGCCGCCACCCTTGGCTGTCGGCCTGCACGTTTCACCGGGTCAGGTCGGTCAGGTCAGTGCCAGGACCGTGGTCAGGACATGACGAAGTGTCGCCTCGGCATCCGGGACGGGTTCCGGCGATCGCCAGGCCACGAAGCCGTCGGGCCGGACGAGCACGGCGCCTCCGGGGGAGATGCCGTGCCGTTCCAGCCAGTCCGCGCCGTCCTCGGGTGTCAGCTCGGCGCCGGCCCCGGCCCCCACCCGGTACGAGGTGAGCGGGATGGACATCTGCTCCGCGACACGGATGGCGGACTCGTGCCACCCGCTCGGCTCACCGGCGTCGCTGAGCAGGACCAGGGACCGCTCGTAGAGGTCGAGGCTCGAGATCCGCTCGCCCTGGTGCCGTACCCACAGGTGGGGCGCCCTGCTGCCGGGTTCGCCCGCCAGCGCGAGTTTCTCCGGGACCACCGCGGCCGTGGGATCGGTGCCCGCCACGGCGCCGTTCGGGTAGCGGTAGCCGAGAGCCACGTTGAGGATGCCGCGCTGTGGCCCGCCGCCACCGCCGGCCGCGGGCGGCGGGGCGAAGCCGGGGTGGCTGTGCTCGGCCGACCGGGCCGCCGCGCGGGCGGTGGTCGCCTCCGCCACCGGACGGCGTTCGGCGTCGTAGGTGTCCAGCAGTCCCTCCCCTGCCCAGCCGTCGAGCACCGCGGCCAGCTTCCAGGCGAGGTTGTGCGCGTCCTGGATGCCGGTGTTGGAGCCGAAGGCCCCGGTGGGGGACATCTCGTGGGCCGAGTCACCGGCCAGCAGGACGCGGCCCGACCGGTAGGACCGCGCGACGCGTTGGGCGGCGTGCCAACGAGCCTTGCCGGTGATCTCCACGTCGAGGTCCGCGTCCCCGACCGCCCGGCGGATGTGGTCGGCGCAGCGCTGGTCGGTGAACTCCTCGATGCTTTCGCCGTGTTCGGGGTGCCAGGGGGCGTGGAAGACCCAGTTCTCGCGGTTGTCCACCGGCAGCAGGGCGCCGTCCGCGTCCGGGCTGGTCAGGTAGCAGACGATGAAACGGCGATCGCCCACCACGTCGGCCAGGCGGCGGGAGCGGAAGGTGATGCTGACGTTGTGGAACAGGTCGCCCGGGCCGCTCTGGTCGATGCCGAGCTGTTCCCGAACGGGGCTTCGAGGGCCGTCGGCGGCGACCAGGTAGTCGGCGTGGATGGTGGTGTGCTCACCGGTCTCCCGGCTCTTGACGATCGCGGTGACGCCGGTGGGATCGTTGTCGAACGACATCATCTCGGCGGAGAACCGCAGGTCGCCGCCGAGCCTCTTGGCGTGGTCGAGAAGGACCGGCTCCAGGTCGTTCTGGCTGCACAGGCACCAGGAACTCGGGCTGAACCGAGCCATTCCGCCGCCCGGATCGATCTCGCGGAACAGCCACTCGCCCGCGTCACCGACCAGGGTGGGCGTCTGCAGGATGCCGTGGTTGTCGGCCAGCGTGGCCGCGGCCTCGTGGATCGCCGACTCGATGCCCGCCGCCCGGTACAGCTCCATCGTGCGTACGTTGTTGCCCCGCCCCCGGGGGTGGATGGAGGTGCCGGCGTGGCGCTCCACCAAGGTGTGCCGCACCCCCAAGCGGCCCAGGAACAGCGAGGTCGACAGTCCCACCAGTGAGCCGCCGACGATCAGGACCGGGACCTTGTGGATCGTGCCGCCGTTCTCACCGGCTCTTACGTTCATCACTCGCCTCCAGCGCGCGTCATGTCCGCCGACTCGGCCGGATATGGCCGGGGCCCTCATGTATGCCCCGCGCGGTGACAGGCGGCTCAGGCTTCACCCGCTTACCCGGGACCGTTCGGCCGTGTCAGGGCTTGCCCGGGCGCCGTCGGCAGGGCGCCGGCGGGGCCGGCCGGTGCTGCTTTTCGTCACCGCCTTCTTCTGCCTCGCCGTGGGCACCATGGCGGCGACCTCGTTGTGGATGCCTTCCTGGATGGCCGGAACGGTGGCAAGGCCCCGCCTGTGGGGTGCCGGGTACGCGCTGTTCGGCGTCACCGTCCTCTACCACGCGGTAACCGCGGTGGTGCATGTAGCACCGGGGGAAGCGATGGAGCTGACGGAGGTCACCACGGTGACGTCCCTCGTCGGCGTCGGGATGGGGTGGCTCGCTCAGCGGCCCGGACGGAGACGGCGGATCAGGTCACCAGGGTCACCGCAGACAACGGGGCCACCCCGGCCGCCCCGCCCCGCGGCCGGCTCCACGGAGTAGCCGCCGCCCCTGCCGTCGCCGCTCGGCTGACCGGTCAGAGTTGTTCGGTACGGTCGTCCCGGACACGTTGGGCGACGTCGCGCAGCTTGATGTTGTGCTCCTGGGAGATGGAGCGCAGCACGTTGAAGGCGTCGTCCTCACTCAGCCGGTGGCGTTCCATGAGGATGCCCATGGCTTCGCCGATGCCGTGCCGGGTCTGCATCGCGTGTTCGAGCTGGTCGATGGTGCGGGCGCTGGACAGGGCCACGGCGGCGTGCGAGGCCAGCAGCCAGCCGGCCGTCTCGAACTCGTGGGTGAAGGCGCCGGGACGCCGCGAGTACAGGTTCAGCGCGCCGAAGTCCTCCTTGTCGGTGTACAGCAGTACGCCGGTCATGCTGCCGATCCCGAGGTCGCGGGCCGCCTCAGCGAACCGTGGCCAGCTCGGTTGGGGGTCGGTCATGTCCTCGATCCGGTACGCCCGTTCATCGGCGGCGCCGCGAGCCAGGTCGAAGCACGGTCCCTCACCCAGTTCTCCCTGCAGCCGGTCGCTCTCCCGGACCCACTCCCCGCAGGCGGAGAGCGTCACGGCGTGCCCCTTGCGCACCGCGAGGATCCCGGCGGCGTCACAGCCAGTGATGAGCTTCACGGCGGACGCGGCGATCTCGTCCAAGGTCTCCGACACCGATTCCTTGGTCAGCAGCTCGCGCGCGAGCTCCGCCATCCGCTCGGCGAACTCTCGCCACTCCATCTGTCACCGTCCGGCCCAGGTCGTCACTCGCGTCAGTCCGCCCTCCGGACCCGTACACCTTGACCGTACTCGCCGTGGCGCGCGAACGGGTCGGCGCCCGGACCTGGGCGAGGGTGGGGCGACGGCCCGGGACCGGGGGAGGGCGCTGCGGCGGCCGGAGCACCCCGCCCACCTGCACGGACGCCGGGGCGCACATGTCAGCCGGAACGCGTCCCGGATGCGTCGGGGCCGAGTGACTGGAGATGTACGGGCCGGGGCCGCTCCGCCGTGCTCGTGACAGGCACTCTCCGGTCACTGGCGGCGGAGTCGAGGACGGATTCCATGATGTCCAGCACGTGGTACCCGAGGACGCCTCCGGCCCGCGGTTCCGCCCCTGGCGGTGTCAACGCCAGGTCGGCGACCCCGTACCCCCTGCCCGCGTCGCGGTACCCGGCGGACACGGGAAGGGTCTCCCATCCCTCGCCGTGCAGACGGCGCCACTGCACCTCGCCGTCGAAGCGGTTCGGGTCGGGGAGCGCGAGACTGCCGGTCTCGCCGTGGACCTCGATGTTCGCCGACCTCGTGGCGACGGCGTCGAAGCTCATGACCAGGGTCGACAGCACACCGGACGCATGCGTGAGGACGCCGGTGACATGGGTGCCGGTGCTGACCGGTATCGCCTCCCCGCTGCGCGGGCCGGACCCGATGATCCTGGTGGACCGGGTGCGGCTGGCGGTCCCGATCACGGACACGACCGGGCCGAGCAAGGTGACCAGGGCGGAGACGTAGTAGGGACCCATGTCCAGGAGCGGGCCGCCGCCGGGCTGGTAGTAGAAGTCGGGGTTCGGGTGCCACAGTTCGTGGCCGGGGACGACCATGGTGGCCGTGGCCGCGACGGGAGCGCCGATCAGACCCCGGTCGATCGCCGCGCGGGCGGTCTGGACGCCGGTTCCCAGGACGGTGTCCGGGGCGCAGCCCACGACGACGTGCGCCTTCTCCGCCGCGTCCAGAACGGTACGCGCCCGCTGGGTGGTGGACGCGAGCGGTTTCTCGCCGTAGACACTCTTCCCGGCCGCGATCGCCTGAAGGGCGATCTCGTCGTGTGCGTCCGGGACGGTCAGGTTGACCACCAGCTCGACGTCGGGGGCGGACAGCAGCTCCGCGACCGTGGCGGCTCTGACTCCGGTCCGGCCGTCGGTGGCCGCGGCGGCACGGTCGGGGGCGAGATCCGCGACGGCCACCAGGTTGACGGCCGCCAGCCGGTCGAAGCTCGCGAGGTACTGGCCGCTGATGACCCCACAGCCGATCACACCGATGTTCAGCGGCTCGCCCACAGCAGTCCTCTTTCGATGACGGTCCGTACGTTGAGGTCCTCCAGGACCGGCAGGTGGTGCCCGGGAGTGGCGACGAACACCCTGCCCTTGCCCCACTGTCTGGTCCAGATGGCCGGGGACACCACGGGCCGGTTCCAGGGGTCCCACTCCCGCACCCGTTGCGTGGTGGTGGCCAGGACGTCGATGTAGTCGTCGCAGAGGACCCAGTACTGCTCGGTGACGAGGTCGAAGTCGTTGATGCCGCGGGTGATGGGATGGTCGGCGGCCGCGGGCAGCATGGTGACGGTGTGGGAGACGTAGTTGTCGGACTGCTCGCCGGTGCGTTCCGACGGCCGTACGCCCGGATGGCAGGCGAACTGGCCGCCGATCAGGTGCAGATAGTCGGAACTGTTGCGGTAGGAGTCGGCGATACCGCCGTGCCATCCCGCGAGGCCGGTACCCGCCTCGACCGCGGCGCACAGACCGCGCAGTTCCGCCTGTTCGATGGTCGACATGGTCACGCACTGCACGATCAGGTCGACGCCGGCCATGAAGGAGGCGTCCGCGTAGACGGCGGGTGACTCCTCGACGCGTACGTCGTAACCGTGGCTCTTCAGATGGGGGATGAACAACTCGGTCGCCTCGACCGGTTGATGGCCTTCCCAGCCGCCGCGGACGACCAGGGCTTGTCGGCGTTGCTCAGTCAAACGTTCTCCGTCGGGGCGCGTTGTCCCTACGTGTTTCCACGTCTGCCAGGTGCTGTCGGGATGCACGGTGGTCGCACAGGGAACCGAGATCCAAAATGACCCTAAGGAGCAGGTCAGGGACCGTCAAGGACGGCGGACCGCCACAAGGCGTCGGGCGGACGGCGAAGACCCGGGGGAGTCCGGACCGGGGACCGGTTCCCCCAGCTCAGCGGCTGCCCGCCACGGTGGCCGGAGCGTGACGGCCCGAAAATGTTTCGCTCCCGGCGGCTCCCCGTACCGACGTCATGTCCGGCCTCGGGCTCTCAGGCCCGGTCGCAAACGCGACTGTCCGGGGTGCTGACACTCTGACAGCAGGTGTGTAGATTGCGGCCGTCAGCAAAATGCACAACCTTATCCGTGCTGCCGCTACGCACCCGTGCTTTCCGCCAGGAGGAGCCCATGCAAAGGCGCGTTCTCGGCCTCGGAGCAGTGCTCGTCACCGTCATCGGCTTGGGCGGGTGCGGGTCGTCGGACTCGGGGGCGAGTGGTTCGTCCCCTTCGAACGGCGACAGGACCACGACGGTCAAAGTCGGCGTCATCCCGATCGTCGACGTGGCCCCGCTCTACCTGGGGCAGCAGAAGGGGTTCTTCGACAGCCGCGGCATCAAGCTGGAGATGGTGAGTGCCCAGGGCGGCGCGGCGATCATTCCCGGAGTGGTGAGCGGGCAGTTCCAGTTCGGGTTCAGCAACACCACGTCGTTGATGGTCGCTCAGGCCAAGGGAGTTCCGGTCAGGTCGGTGGCCAACGGGGCAGCCTCCAACGGCAAGGTCGGCGCCGATGTCACCGGTGTGGTGGTCAAGAAGGACAGTCCGATCAAGACCGCCAAGGACCTGGCCGGACGCACGGTGGCGGTGAACACCCTGCAGAACATCGGGGACACCACGGTGCGCGAGTCGGTGCGCAGAGCCGGCGGCGACCCGGCGAAGGTGAAGTTCGTCGAGATCGCGTTCGACCAGATGCCGGCAGCCGTGGACGGCGGACGCGTGGACGCCGCCTGGATGGGGGAGCCCGCGCAGACGATCGCCAAGGCTCAGGGCGCCCGCGTCGTGGCCTCGCCGTTCGCCGAGACGGACCCGAGGCTCACCGTGGCCACGTACTTCACCTCGACGGGGCTCGCCCAGCAGAACCCCGATCTGGTGCGGAAGTTCACCGAGGCGATGGCCGAGTCCCTGCGTTACGCCTCCGGCCACCCCGACGAGGCACGCCAGGTCCTCACCACCTACACCAAGATCAGCGGCGACGTCCTGAAGCGGCTCACGCTGCCCAGTTGGCCGGCGGATGTCGACATGACCTCGCTGGAGAAGCTGGCCTCCCTCGGTGAGAAGGACGGCCTGTTCGGCGGGAAGAAGCCCGATCTGGACGCCTTGTTCTCGTGATCCCGCCGTGGAGTCAGCGCCAGTCGGGCGCACCGGTGACGGGCGGCAGATCGCTCTCGATCTCCGCTCGTACGTCCCGCATGACGGCCACGATGCGGACCTCGTGCGCCTGGGTGAGCCGGGCCACCGGGACCGAGCAGCTGATGGCGTCGGTGGCCGGCGCGTCGTACCGCAGAGCGAATCCGAAACCCGCGATGCCGGGCACGGTCTCCTCGCGGTCGATGGAGTAACCCCGCTCGCGCACCTTCGCCAGGTCGGCGAGCAGCGCGGCACGACTGGTGTGCGTGTTCTCCGTGAGGGGGGTCAACGGCCCGTTCGGAAAAGGGAGTTCGTCGTCGGAACGTTCCGCGAGCAGTGCCTTGCCGAGGGCGCCGGCATGGGCCGGGACCCGGCGCCCGACGCGGCTGATGGTGCGCAGGTACTCGTGGGACTCGCGGGTGGCGAGGTAGACGACGTCGCAGCCGTCGAGCCGCGCCAGGTGGATCGTCTCGCCCAGCGCGTCCGAGGCCTCGTCGAGGTAGGGGCGGACCGCGCGGATGCGCCGGTCGCCGTCGAGGTAGCTGGTGCCCGTGAGGAGCGCGCGGATGCCGATGCCGTAGAGGGAACCGGTGGCGTCGGAGCGGACCCAGCCGCAGTCGACGAGGGTCTGGAGCAACTGGTACATGCTGCTGCGCGGCACATCGAGGTCCTCGGCGAGCTCGTCCAGGCGTGAGGGCTGTTCGCCCCGCGCGGCGAGCAGTTCCAGCAGTGCGACGGTCCGGGCCGCGGACTTCACGCCGCGAACGCCTCTGCTCTCCATGGCGCCCATCGTAAATCCGGGCCCGCACACCCATTGACCCGTCCCGTTCACCAACCTAACCTCCATCTGCATACGTAGACGTCGTCTGCATAGAGAGACAGGTTTCATGACAGGGATCAGCGCGGGGGTCGACGAGGCCGTCCGACGGCTCCGTGACGGAATGGCGCGTGGGGTGCTGTCCTTCCCGCTCACGAGCTTCCGTGACGACGGCGGCCTCGACCTGGAGTCGTACCGGTCGTACCTGACCGACCGGTTGGCCACCGCGCCCGGCGCGGTGTTCCCCGCCTGCGGGACCGGAGAGTTCTTCTCGCTGGACGAGGACGAGTACCGCGCCGTCGTCGAAACCACGGTCGAGGTCGCCGACGGACGGTTGCCGGTGGTCGCGGGCATCGGGTACGGCTGGGCGCAGGCGCTGCGGTTCGCCCGTATCGCGCAGGACGCCGGCGCGGACGCGGCGCTGCTGCTGCCCCACTACCTGGTCACCGCCCCGCAGGACGGCCTGGTGGAGCAGGTGCGCCGGATCGCCGCCGGAACCCGGCTGCCGCTCATCGCGTACCAGCGCGGTCAGGTCGCCTTCACCGCCGACGGGCTGCGCCGGATCGCGGAGATACCCGGCGTCGTCGGCCTGAAGGACGGCCACAGCGACCTCGACCGGCTCCAGCGCCTCACACTCGCCGCCCCCGAGGACTTCCTGTTCTTCAACGGCGCCGCCACCGCGGAGATCCAGGCCCGCGCCTACGCCACCGTCGGCGTCCCCGCCTACTCGTCAGCCGTCCACGCCTTCGCGCCGGAGATCGCGAACACCTTCTTCGCCGCCCTGCGGGACGGGGACGACGCGGGCGTGACCAGGCTCCTGCGCGAGTTCTACATCCCGCTGGTCGAACTCCGCGACCGAGTGCCCGGATACGCCGTCTCACTGGTCAAAGCCGCCGCCCGGCTGCGCGGTCTCCCGGTCGGCCCGGTGCGCGCCCCGCTCACCGACCCCGGCCCGGACGACCTCGCCGACCTGGAGAAGGTGCTGGACCACGGCCTGAGCCTGGTCGGTGCCGTACGACGACCTGCCTGAGCCCCGGCCGACGGACGCGCAGGCGTCCCTCGTGCCTCCCGGATGACCGCTGTACCCGCCCGATGACCGCACGGCCCGCACGACCGGGCCGGTGCGCCACCCCATCGCAGTTCAAAGGGGAACTGACATGCCTCTCCTCGTAGTCGGGATCAGCGTTCTGATTCTGCTGCTCCTCATGACCAGGCTGAGACTCAACGGGTTCGCGGCCCTGCTGCTCGTGGCGGTCGGCGTCGCGCTGGTCCGTGGCATTCCGGTGGCGGACATCCCGGACGTCCTCTCCGAGGGCATCGGGGACCAGATCGGCGACACCATGCTCACCATCGGGCTGGGCGCCATGGTCGGGCGTGTCATGGGGGACTCCGGCGCCGCACAGCGGATCGCCGGCAAACTCCTCGACGCCTTCGGCCCGCGCTGGGTGCAGGTCGCGATGGTGGTCACGTCCATGCTCATCGGTGTGACCATGTTCTACGAGGTCGCCTTCATCATCATCGTGCCCATAGCGTTCACCCTGGTCAGGGTCACCGGAGCCAAGCTGCTGTGGGTGGGGCTGCCGATGTCCATCGCGCTGTCCACCATGCACAGTTTCCTGCCGCCGCACCCCGGCCCCACCGCCGTCGCCGCGACCTTCCACGCCTCGGTCGGACTGACCCTGTTCTACGGCCTGTTCATAGCCGTCCCGGCCGGCGCGCTCATCGCTCTGGCCTGGCCTCGCCTGCCGTTCATCAGGGCGATGGACCCCTCCATCCCCAAGGGTCTCGTCAGCGAGCGGGAGTTCACCGACGAGGAGATGCCCGGCCTGGGCTGGTCGCTGTTCGTGGCGCTCTTCCCCGTGGTGCTGATCGTGGCCGCCGCGGTGACCGACATGACCACCTCCGGTGACAGTCCGTTCCTGCATGCCGTCGCCTTCATCGGCTCGGCGCCGATCGCGCTGCTGCTGGCCCTGTGCCTGGCGATCTGGGCGTTCGGCCCCCGGATCGGCCGGAGCCTGAGCGACGTCAGCGCCTCCTGCACCTCGGCGGCCCAGGCGATGGCGATGATCCTCCTGGTGATCGGCGCCGGCGGCGCCTTCAAGAACGTCCTCGTCGAAGGCGGGATCTCCGACTACATCAAGGACGCCACCGACAGCTGGTCCATCTCGCCGATCATCCTCGCCTGGCTCATCGCCGTGATCCTGCGCGTGGCGCTCGGCTCGGCGACCGTCGCCGTCGTCACCGCCTCCGGTGTGGTGCTGCCGCTCATCGCGGGCAGCGGCGTCCACCCCGAGACGATGGTGCTGGCCGTCGCCTGCGGTTCGATCGCCTGCTCACACGTCAACGACCCCGGGTTCTGGCTGTTCAAGGAGTACTTCAACCTCTCCGTCATCGAAGCGATCAAGGTCCGCACCAGCTACACGACCGTGCTCGCCATCCTCGGGCTCGGCGGCGTCCTGACGGCCGAGTGGGTCCTCGACGTCCTCAGCCTCTGACCACGGCCCCTCCACCCTCGTACGCAAGGACTTCTTTGAGCATGAGTCAGCCGACCGTCACCACGTTCTCCGTCTATCCCGTCGCCGGCCGGGACAGCATGGAGCTGAACCTCTCCGGCGCCCACGGTCCCTACTTCACCCGCAACGTCGTCGTGCTCACCGACTCCGAGGGGCGCACGGGGCTGGGGGAGGTGCCGGGCGGGGAGAAGATCACGCGGACACTGCGCGACGCCGAGTCCCTTGTCGTCGGTGCGAAGGTGGGCGACTACAAGCGGGTCCTGCGCGAGATCGGGGACCACTTCGCCGACCGTGACTCCGGCGGACGCGGGGCTCAGACCTTCGACCTGCGCACCACCGTCCACGCGGTCACGGCCGTCGAGTCGGCGCTGCTCGACCTCCTCGGACAGCACCTCGACGTGCCGGTCGCCGCGCTACTGGGCGACGGACAACAGCGCTCGTCCGTACGGGTGTTGGGCTACCTCTTCTATGTCGGCGACCCCGACCGCACCGATCTGGAGTACGTCCGCGAACCCGACTCGGACGTCGACTGGTACCGCGTGCGGCACGAGGAAGCCCTGTCGGCGCAGGCCATCGTCCGACAGGCGGAGGCGGCCCATCAGCTCTACGGCTTCCGCGACTTCAAGCTCAAGGGCGGTGTCCTGGAGGGCGCCGAGGAGGTCAAGGCCGTACGGGCCCTCAAGGACCGTTTCCCCGAGGCACGGATCACCCTCGACCCGAACGGGGCGTGGTCGCTGCGCGAGGCGATCGAGCTCTGCCGGCCCCTGACCGGGACGCTCGCGTACGCGGAGGACCCCTGCGGAGCTGAGGACGGCTACTCGGGACGGGAGATCCTGGCCGAGTTCCGACGCGCCACCGGCCTGCCCACGGCGACCAACATGATCGCCACTGACTGGCGGCAGATGACGCACGCCCTGGCTCTGCAGTCGGTCTCCATTCCGCTGGCGGACCCCCATTTCTGGACCATGCAGGGTTCCGTACGCGTGGCGCAGTTGTGCAACGCGATGGGCCTCACCTGGGGTTGTCACTCCAACAACCACTTCGACATCTCCCTGGCGATGGTCACTCACTGCGGAGCCGCGGCCCCGGGCGAGTACAACGCCCTGGACACGCACTGGATCTGGCAGGAAGGCCTGGAACGGCTAACCACCGCCCCGCCGCGCATCGTCGGCGGCGAGATCGCGGTACCGGAAGCCCCCGGCCTGGGCATCCAGCTCGACATGGACCGGCTCCTTGCGGCCCATGCCCTCTACCAGGAGAAGGCACTGGGGGCGCGTGACGATGCCGCGGGGATGCAATACCTCGTCCCTGGTTGGGAGTTCAGCAGCAAACGCCCCTGTCTCGTGCGATAGCCAGGAGCCCGTGGGCGGGTGCGGGTGAGGTCGTGCACGGCCTCACCCGGATGTCAGTGCCGGATGCGAGACTGCCCGGCATGATCGAATCCAATGCGAAGGCGGACCTTCTCCGCTACCTGCGAGATGCCCGGGAAGCCCTGGTGTGGAAGCTCGAAGGGCTCTCGGAATACGACATCCGCCGCCCTCTGACGCCCACCGGTACCAACCTCCTGGGGCTGGTCAAACATGCCGCGGGCGTGGAGCTGGGGTACTTCGGCGACACGTTCGGACGGCCGTTCTTCACCGAGGAGCCACCGCCCTGGTGGTACACGGAGGACGCCGAACCCAACGCGGACATGTGGGCCACGGCCGACGAGTCACGCGAGGACATCGTCGGGCTGTACCACCAGGCGTGGGAGCACTCGGACAGCACGTTCGCGACGCTGCCGCTCGACGCGGTCGGTCATGTTCCGTGGTGGCCGGAGGAGCGACGAGCGACGACACTCCACCATCTCCTGGTACGCGTGCTCGCCGACACCAACCGCCACGCAGGCCACGCGGACATCGTGCGAGAGCTCATCGACGGGGCCGTCGGCTGGGTGAAGGGCAAGGACAACATCCCGGCGGGTGACCATGCGTCGTGGCAGGCCCACCGCAGCCGCCTGGAGGACGCGGCGCGGGAGGTCGGCAACGGCTGATCACGCGCGGTCCGGTCGAGGGACTCCGGGCCCACTCCGGGGAATGCGTGCTGAGAGACCTGCCCCTGCGCGGCAGACTGGCCGATGGGTCAGTGCGGTCGGCGCAGTCCCGCGATGAGGAGCTCGACCAGTCGACGTGCGTCGTAGCGTGGATCGTTGTCGGCGCCGATGCAGAGGTTGCCGACGCCGCGCATGAGTTCGTAGGCCTCCAGGTCGGAGCGGATCTCGCCGGAAGCGGCCGCGGCGTCGAGCAGCTGGGCGCACACGGGCACGAGGCGGTCGAGGAAGTAGGCGTGCAGCGTGTCGAAGCCGGCGTTGTCGGACTGCAGCACGGCGGCGAGTCCGTGCTTGGTGACCAGGAAGTCGACGAAGCGGTTGATCCACTGCCCCAGTGCGGCGTGAGGGGTCGCGCTGGTCGCCAGCAGGGCCGGCCCGGCCTCGGCGCAGGCGTCGACCTGGTGCCGGTAGACGGCGATGATGAGATCCGCGCGCGTCGGGAAGTGGCGGTAGATCGTGCCCAGCCCGACACCTGCCTCGGCCGCGATGTCCCGTACCGGCGCTTCCACGCCTGAGGTGACGAAGACCGCGGCGGCCGCGTCGAGCAGAGTCTCCTTGTTGCGCCGGGCGTCCGCCCGCTTGGACTGGGCTGCTCGCCCCGCGTTCTCGTCGCTGCCGTTCACCGTGCCGTTCCCTCCACTGTCGAGCTTGCCAAAGCGGAACTGTGTTCCGTATCGTTACCGGAACGAGGTTCCGCTTGCTCATGATGTCAGAGCAGGGGCCCCGCAACCAAGCCATGCGTTGTCACCACGTTTCATTCGCAGTGGAGGAACACAGTCATGCAGTACCGCACCTTGGGCCGCACCGGTGTGCAGGTCAGCTCGCTCGCGCTCGGCGCGATGAATTTCGGCGCGATCGGGCGCACCACCCAGGACGAGGCCACCGCCATCGTCGATGCCGCTCTCGAGGGCGGCATCAACCTCATCGACACCGCCGACATGTACAGCAACGGCGAGTCGGAGGAGATGGTCGGCAAAGCCATCGCCGGCCGCCGTGACGACATCGTGCTGGCCACGAAGGCGAGCATGCCGATGGGCGACGAGCGTAACCACCAGGGCGGTTCACGCCGCTGGCTGGTCACCGAGCTGGACAACAGCCTGCGCCGCCTCGGTGTCGATCACGTCGACCTCTACCAGATCCACCGATGGGACCCGCGCACCAGCGACGAGGAGACCCTGTCGGCTCTGACCGACCTGCAGCGCGCGGGGAAGATCCGCTACTTCGGCTCCTCGACCTTCCCGGCGTACCGCCTCGTGCAGGCGCAGTGGGCCGCCCGCGACAACCGCCTGAGCCGTTACGTCACCGAACAGCCCAGCTATTCGATCCTGCAGCGCGGGATCGAGACCGATGTGCTGCCCGTGACCGAGGAGTACGGGCTCGGTGTGCTGGTGTGGAGCCCGCTGGCCTCGGGCTGGCTCTCCGGCGCGATCCGCGAGGGCCGGGACATCACCACCAGCCGCTCCACGTTCATGCCGCAACTTTTCGACACCGCCATCCCCGCCAACCGGGCCAGGCTCGACGCGGTCGAGCGGCTGGCCAAGGTCGCCGACGAGGCCGGCCTCACGATGATCCAGCTCGCGCTCGGATTCGTGACCGCGCACCCCGCCGTGACCTGCGCGCTCATCGGCCCCCGCACGCTGGACCACCTGGACTCGCAACTCGCCGCCGCGGACACCGTGCTCTCCGCCGACGTACTCGACGCGATCGACGCGATCGTCGCCCCCGGCACCGACCTCGCCGCGCACGAGAAGCACGACACCCCGCCCGCGCTGCTCGACCCGGCACTGCGGCGCCGCTGATCGTCCGGCGGTGGGCCCCGGCATCGTCTCCGGCTACTCCTGAGTCGGGAGTCGGGCAGCTCCCGAGTTCGCCGGAATCACATACCTGCCTGCCCGGCGAGAAGGTGTGCTTCCGGCGTCCCGCCGAGGGGGGGGGACGGTGTTTCCGGCGTCCCGCTGCCCGGCCTGGTCATCACGGTCATCACGCAGGCGCGGCCGCCGCCACCGGTTCGCCGATGCCCAGCAGGTTTCCCTCGCTGTCGCGGAACCAGG
Source organism: Streptomyces sp. NBC_00076 (assembly GCF_045041235.1). Classification (NCBI taxonomy): domain Bacteria; kingdom Bacillati; phylum Actinomycetota; class Actinomycetes; order Kitasatosporales; family Streptomycetaceae; genus Streptomyces; species Streptomyces sp. NBC_00076. The sequence goes on along the minus strand of NZ_CP108242.1, from coordinate 941,787 downwards.
CGGCGCGCTCACCCCGTGCGCCCTTGCTCGGGTAGTTTCCGTCGATCTCGGCGATCCCGTCCTCCGTCCGGAATCCGGGAAGGTCGACCTCTTCGAACACCACACCGCGCCGCTTGAGTTCCGCGACGATCGTCTCGATGTCATCGACCTCCCACCCCATCTGGGTGAAGGCGCCGGTCGAGGACCCCGTCGACTCGAACAGGGCGAAATCCGTCCCTCCGCACCGGTACAGCAGGCCACCGGGTCGTTCGTCGACGGGCTCCAGGCCGAGCTGCTCGTAGTAGAAACGCCGTGCCCGGTCCAGGTTCTGGGCGGGCAGCCTGGTCGCCACGCGTCCCCGAGCCAGCAGGTTCCTGTCGTCTGCGTTCATGCGTCCACTGTGCCGCGAGTCGAGACAGGAGGCAGGCCGGACGGGCAACGACGGCCTGCTGTCGCGTGCGCACCATCCGAGGCGGGGGGAGAATCCGCGTATGGCAGACATAAAGGGACGTTCTGGTTCTGAGGCGGTCGTTCCCGGTCCTGCGCCGCCCAACGAGACCTTGGCTCTCGCGGCGACGCTGTTCGCCGTGTCGATGACGTTCATCGACCAGACGATCGTCGCCATCGCCGCTCCCAGCATCGTGGACGAGCTCGGCCTCTCCGCGTCGGGGATGCAGTGGGTGATCAACGCCTATCTGCTCGCCCTGGCCGCGTTCTTCGCGCTCGGCGGCCGGCTCGCCGACATCCTCGGGCACCGCCGGATGATGGTGATCGGCACCCTGCTCTTCGTCGTCTCCTCGGTGCTGTGCGGCTGCGTCCCCGACGACAGCTTCGCCCAGAGCTGGCTGATCGTCTTCCGCGCCACCCAGGGACTGGGCGCCGCCCTGATGTTCCCCGCCGCGCTCGCCGTCGTCGTCGCCGTCTTCCCGGTGGACAGACGCGGCCGGGCCCTCGCCCTGTTCTTCGGCCTGTCCGGCGCCCTCACCGCGATCGGTCCGCTCCTCGGCGGCTGGCTCACCGACTGGACCTGGCGCTCGATCTTCTGGGTCAACGTGCCCGTCGCGGTCATCGCCCTGGTCCTGACCGCGCTCGCCCACATCCCCCACCAGGTCCGCCGTGAACGGCTCGACGTGCCCGGCGCCGTCCTCGTCGCCGCCGGCATGGGGCTGAGCGTGCTGGGCCTGCAACAGGCCTCCGCCTGGGGCTGGAGCAGCTTCGCCACCTGGGCCTGCATCATCGGCGGACTCGCGGTGCTGGTGGCGTTCTGCGCGTACGAACTGCGCGTCGAGGAACCGCTCATCAGGCTCCAGGTCTTCCGAGACAGGGCGTTCAGCGTCGATTCGGCCGTCCTGTTCTTCGCGATGCTCGCCTTCGTCCCGGTGTTCTTCTTCGCCTCCGTCTACGCCCAGGTCTCCCTCAGCGCCTCCCCGAACCAGGCCGCGCTGTATCTCCTGTACTTCTTCATCGGCTTCGGTATCGCCTCCCAGTGGGGCGGGCGAATCCTCGACAAGCGTGGCGCGCGTCCCGCGATGAAACTGGGTACGGCGCTCGGCGCGGTCGGGTTCGCGTTGTGGGCCGGCAAGCTGACGGACCTTTCGATGCACGACCAGTGGCTCTACGCAGCCCTCGCCGGCGCCGGTATCGGCCTCCTGCTCGCGCCCGCCTCGACGGACGCCGTGAACCGGTCCCTCAACGCCTCGTACGGCGAGGTCACGGGCATCACCCAGACCGTGCGCAACTACGCGGCTGCCGTGGGCCTCGCGGTGTTCGGCACGGTCCTGACGCATGTCACCACCAACAAGGTCGTCGAGACACTCCAGGCCAGGGGAGTGCCCCAAGGCCCGGCGAGAGCAGCCGCCCGTGACATCTCCGAGGCGGTGACCGGCAACCCTGACGCCAAGACGCCGACCGGGGAGGGGCCCGTCGCCACGGTGATGCGTGACTCGATGAACGCCATCCGGATGGACTTCGCCGAGGCCAACCAGTGGGTGTTCTACGGCATGGCCATCGCACTCGGCATCGGGTTCGTGTGCGCGCTGATGCACCCCGGGACGCGGGTCACGGACGAGGCGCGGACTCCCCAGAGGGTGCCGGCGGACCGTTGACGGCGTACACCGGCCGAGCTACTGGGTCCGCCTCGCAGACCCTGCGTCCCCGTGGGTGCGCTCGGCGATCCAGCCCGCCATCGCCCGCACACCGACGCCGATGGCGCGCTCATCAGGGGAGAAGTCGGGGTAATGCGGATAACTCGTGGTGATGGGGCTGCCAGGGGCTTGGACACCGAGGAAGGTGTACGTACCGGGGAGCCGCTCCAGGAAGAGGGCGAAGTCCTCGCCGCTGAAGGGCGGGAAGGCGGCACAGAGCTCGGTGACCGTGTCCTGGCCGACGGTGCGGCGCAGGTGGTGGGCGAGCAGGCGGCCGTCGCGTTCTGGGCAGACCAAGGCCGGGAACGGCTCAGCGGGGAAGCGCACCCCGGCCCCCGCATAGGGCTTGGCCAGTCGACGAATGTTTTCCCGCACCTCCACGTACCGCTCCTGCGGCCAGCAGCGATAGGACACACTCACCTTCGCCTCCTGCGCTGTTGCCCGCAAGGCTACGAACCGGGCCAGCGGCCCGTCGGGCGTCTGGGATTCAGCGATGATCCGCTCCAGGTCCGCCGGGGTCTGTGGCAGAGCCACGGTTGCGAGCGCGCCGACATCGACGGCCAGGCGCCGCGCTGCATCGAGTGCGTCCGGCCCGGAGAGGGTCACGTCCGCCTTGTCCTGGCCAGGCATCCCGTAGCCAGGAGTCACGGCGAACTGGCCGACGGGGAACGGTCCGCAGTGCAGCGCATGGATCTCCTCGACGTGCTCACGCTCCAGCACACCTGAGTCGATCAGAGCGCGGGCCCCGGACAGCGCCTCCTCGGCAGGCCCATCCGGCGAGCCACCTCTTGGCGGTGGGGACACCCCCACCGTGGGAGAACATCACCGCGTCGAGTTGATGCTCCTCCGGTCTCGGTCCCTGAACGTTCGGACAGGGTCAGGTCCAGGATGAGCAGCGTTCCGATGGACCGAACAAGGGCTCAGAAACACGTACTTGGCATGTCCTTCAGCCCTTGGCGGAGCCTCAGTGACACGGGTAGGTTCTTCGCGGTGACTTTCATGGAGACGCAGGGCCTCGTGTCGACGACCGACGAGGCGCAGTTGCGCTGGATGGCGCTGGGGGACACGACTCGGAAGCCGGCCGTGATCCTGCTCCATGGCGGTCCGGGTCTGCCGGACTATCTGGGCGAGGTCGCCCCCATGATCGCGGACCTCGCGCCTGTCTACCGGTACGACCAGCGCGGCACGGGTCGATCCCCTTGGCGGGGCCCCCACTCCCTCGCCCGGCATGTCGACGATCTGGCCGAACTGCTCGACGCATGGGAGGTGTCCAAGGCCGTGCTGATCGGGCATTCCTACGGCACCGATTTGGCGAGCCGGTTCTGTCTGAGGCACCCTGACCGGATTGCCGCGATGCTGCTGATGTGCGGGCCGTTCGTAGGCGATTGGCGTACCGAATACCGCGTGGAGCGAGGCCGCCGCATGTCCGCGGTGCAGCAGGAGCGGCTCCGCGCATTGGAGGAGCTGCCGCACCGCACCGAGGATCAGGAAGTCGAGCTGCTCACGCTGGCCTGGTCCACCGACCACGCCGATCCCGAACGCGGGTCGCACTGGGCGGCCCAGGGCGCCCGGCGGCGTCGCCCCGTCAACTGGTCCATGAACGGCGAACTTGGCAGGGAAGGACGCGCGGATCCGCTCGATGAGCACCTTGCCGATCTACGCGCGCGCCTGCCCCCGCGGGCGGAGCTCCTCGGTGGGGCCGACGATCCCCGTCCTGTGTCGGCGCTTGAATCACTCGCGCTCCGGCTCGCTCTTCCGCTGACCCGGATCGAGGGCGCAGGACACGAGCCCTGGTTGGAGCGGCCCGACGTCGTGCGTACGCACCTTCGGCGCTTCGTGCAAGGCGCCATGGGTGTATAGGACTTCGACGGGTTCGCCGGCCGGCCTCATCCTCCGCTGTCGGCACGGGGCATCCGATTATCCATTGTGCCCAGCTGAGCCAACTGGCAGTTCGGCGGGCGGCCGTCATGACCGAGGACGTCCGACCGACGTTCCTCCGCAGCCCTTCGAACGGCTCAGCATCCTGGTGTTTCCGCCCGCCCGGAGGGCGGCGAAGACGGCGCGGGGGGGGGCCCGCCGTTGGACGTGCGGGTGAACCGATCGACGCGGCGACCACCGCCCCCAGCTGCGCCGGCGGCTGGACGGGACGGTCGGGATCCGCGTGACCTTGTGAAGCGCGGGGCCCGGACAGACCGGACCCCGCACAAGAGGGTGCTCACGATCCCTCGTACATCGTGCTTACGGCTTGTCGAGCACGTCCCCGTCAGCACCGGCCTGTCGGGCAGCGGCTCGGCCTTTCTGTCGGTCAGCGCGAGGCGCATCGACTCGGTCGGCTCGGCCACCTGGTCCCGCACGGTCGGCACGACGAAGTCCACGCTGCTGCTGCCGGGCGGGATGTTCAGCCTCGCGCGCCCCGCCCTTCCCGCCGATCCGCCACCCCGGCGGAAGGGGGTTGTCGTCCGTCGCGCTCAACGGCCCCGATTCGTGCGGCTGTTCGGCCTGTGCCAGTCCGGGCGAGCCCGCCAGGGCCGCCAGCACCGCCACGGCGGTCACACATATTCGCCGGGCACGGATCAATGATCCTCTCCTCAAAACACCGTGCGCAGACGTTCCGTCGGTCCCGGGCGCCTCTCGCGCCACCTAGGAGGAGGGAGGGGGGTCTGTGGGTTGTCCGTGAGGAGACGCCGATAGCGGGCGAGTGATGCGATCAAGCCGTCGGGCATTGCATTCTGTCCGCTGGACAGGCGCGCGGCACTCACCCGTACCGCCGGGCCGTCGAGCACATGGGCATCTCGTGTGGACAGGCCGCTTCCCACGGCCGGCCCGCCGACGTGCCGCGGGCCGGCCTGCGGGCGCGTTACGTGGCGAAGCGGTGGTTGCCGGAACCGACCTGGTAGACCACGCAGCCGTCCTCCTCGCGCAGGAACGTCGCGTGGGTGTGGGTGACCGCGTCCGGCGCGTCCGCGGGAATCCACACTTCGGCGGTCGTGTTCGGCGGCACGGCGCAGGTGAGGACGAAGCCGCCGGACTTCCGCCGCCACTGTGTGGAGACCGGGCCGTGGACCGAGGCGAACGTGGCGCGGGCGGAGGTGACGTCGCCGCCCGGGCGGGGGCGGATGACGATCTCCCGGTAGCCGGGCCGGCCCGCCGCGATGCCGGCGATGTTCGTGTACATCCACTCGCCCACCGAGCCGTAGGCGTAGTGGTTGAAGGAGTTCATGTCCGGGGTCTGGAAGGCACCGTCGGGCTGGATGGAGTCCCAGCGTTCCCACATCGTGGTGGCGCCCTTGTCGATCTGATAGCCCCAGCTGGGGAAGGAACGTTGCTGGAGCAGCCGGTAGGCGACGTCGTTGTGGCCGGTGTCGGTGAGGACGGGCAGCAGCCGGGGCGTACCGAGGAATCCCGTCGACAGGTGCCAGTCCTTGGCCTCGATCAGCGCGACAAGACGGTCGGCCGCCGCCTTCCGCAGCGCATCCGGCAGCAGGTTCATCGACAGGGCGAGGACATAGGCCGTCTGCGTGTCACCCTTCACCCGGCCGGCGGCTGTGACGTAGGCGTTCTGGAACGCCTCGCGGACGCGCTCGAAGAGGCCGAGGTAGGGGGCGGGGTCCTCGTCGAGCGCCTGGGCGATCCGGGCCGCGAGATCGGCGCTGTGCGCGAAGTAGGCGGTGGCGACGACGTCCTTCGGGGTCTCGTCGGAGACGTTCAGCCAGTCGCCGTATCCGGTGGCCGGCCGCAGCAGGTCGGCGCTGTTCTCCTCCAGGTATTTCAGCCAGCTCTGGATGGACGGCCAGGAGTCCTCCAGGACCTGCCGGTCCCCGTACGCCTGGTACAGGGCCCAGGGGACCGTGACACCCGCGTCGCCCCATCCGGCGACACCGTCGCCGAGCGTCCCGACCGTCGGTGCCACGTCCGTGAAGGCGCCCTCCGTGGTCTGCGCGTCGCGCAGGTCCACGAGCCACTTGGTGAGGAAGCGGGCCGACTCCATCGTGTACGCGGCCGTGGGCGCGAAGACGTTGATGTCGCCCGTCCACCCCAGGCGCTCGTCGCGCGCGGGGGTGTCCGTCGGGATGGAGAGGAAGTTGCCGCGCTGCCCCCAAGTGATGTTTCTGTGCAGCGTGTTGAGCATCGGGACGTCGGTCTCGAACTCGAGGGTGAAGGGGGCGGACGTATGCATGACGCGACCGGTCACGGCCTTCGCCGAGGGGGTGCCGGGGAAGCCGGTCACTTCGACGTGGCGAAAGCCGTGGAAGGTGAAGCGTGGCTGGTACGTCTCCTCGCCGCCGCCCTTGAGGGTGTAGGTGTCGGTGGCCGCGGCGGTGCGCAGGTTCGCGGTGTAGAGGGTGCCGTCCGGGTTGAGGACCTCGGCGTGCCTCAGACGTACGGTCGTTCCCGCGGCGCCCGAGACACGCAGCCGTACCGAGCCGACCATGTTCTGACCCAGATCGAAGACGAAGACGCCCGGCCTGGGTTCGGTCACCTCCTTGACCGGGAGTTCCTCGGCCACCCGGACCGGCCCGTCCACCTGGGCGACGATTCTCTCGGGAGCCGCCTCGCCCGCGGCGCGGACGTCGAGCCAGGTCCGGTCGTCGAAGCCGGGTGAGGTCCAGCCGGGGGTCTCCTCGCGTGCGTCGTACGTCTCGCCGCCCAGCAGGTCGGCGGAGACGATCGGTCCGGAGGCGGCCCGCCAGTCGGTGCCCGAGGTGACGCGCTCACTCGTCCCGTCGGTGTACTCCACCTCCAACTGCGCCAGCAGCGCGGGGCGTTCACCGTACTGGTGCGGTCCGAACATGCCGACGTCGCCCGCGTACCAGCCGGGCGCCAGGTACGCGCCGATGGCGTTGGCTCCGGGCCGCACCAGCGTGGTGACGTCGTACGTCTGGTACTGGACACGTTCGCGGTAGTCGGTCCAGCCGGGAGTGAGCTGATCGCGGCCCACACGGTGGCCGTTGAGGTGGGCTTCGTACAGGCCGAGAGCGGTGGCGTACAGGCGGGCGCGGGACACCTTCTTGCGCGAGAGCCTGAACTCGTGTCGCAGCTGGTTGGCGGCGTACAACACCGGGACGACCCTCCCCCAGGGGCCGGCGCCCCACGCGGCTGCCACCTTGGCCGCCGGCCAGCCGGTGTCGTCGAAGTCGGCCTCGCGCCAGCCCGCGGCGGGTTCCTCGTCCGTCGACGTCCAGGAGGCGTCGGTGACGATCTTCTGTTCGCCGGATGCGGTGCGAAGGGTGAGAACGGCGACCAGGCCGGCCGGCCCCACGGTCGCGTTGGTGGCCGAGACCGCGAGGACGTTCTTCCCGGAACGCACCTGAGCGAGGACGTCGACGACGGCCGGCCTGCGCCAGCCGTCGTGGTCGGTCGCCAGGTCGGTGCGGGCCACCTCGGTGCCGTTCACGGAGACGGCGTAGACGTTGTCGGCGGTGATGGCCAGGGTCGCGGCCGTGATCCCGTCCGGGAGATCGACGGTGCGCCGGAACCAACGGGTCACCGCCGGTGCGCTGATGGCCGGTTCGCCCTCGGGGAACCAGATCCACGCACTGCCCTCCAGCGAGGGCGCGTCGGTGAGAGCCGGGGGAGCGGAGACCCAGTCGGCGGACCACTGCGCGGCGTCCATGAGGCCGGTCTCCCACCACGCCGCCGGGCTCCAGCCGGAGGCGTGGTTCGTGGCGTCCCATACGCGTACGGACCAGAAGTACCGTGTCCGCGGCTTCAGTTGGGGTCCCGCGTACGGAACGAGGACGGACTCGTCGGAGCTGACCTTTCCGCTGTCCCAGACATCAGGATGCGACAGCGCCGCCGCGCTGGAGGCGACGCGGACCTGGTAGGCGCTCTGTCGCGCACCCTGCTCGTCCGAGGCCATCGGCCAGCTCAGGCGCGGGTGCTGTACGTCGAGACCCAGGGGGTGCCGAACGTACTCGACGGTCGGAGCGGTGACGCGCAGGGCGCCGCCTCGCGTACCGGCCCGGGCTGGTGCGGCCGTCGCTGATCCGGTGTCGGCGGCCGTGGCGGCTGCCGTGCCGGCCGCGGCCGCCGCAGCCGTCAGGATGTTCCTCCTACTGATCACTACGACCCCTCACACAGAAATGATGAATCGATTCATGGCGGTGAAACGTAGAGGCGCACGGGATGACGGTCAATGAGCGTGCAGGACTTTCTTGACGGGTCCCCCAAGTGCTTCGATCAAGCCATGTGAAAAGCCTTGACGCCTGTCATGGCCGAGCTTAACGTCTGCGGCTGCACCGTAAAACGATTCAATCCCGTGCGGCGCAGCACTTCGCCCGTCGGCGCCGAAGTGGGGCTGGCCGTTTCGTGCTGCTCCGCCCCCGAAGGGAGTCCGGCACGTTGCCAGCACCCCGCGAAACCACCGGTCCGTCCCGCCGCCAGGTCCTCTTCACCGGCACGGCCGTCACGACCGCGGCGGCCGTCACCGGGGTCGGACCCGCCGCGGCTGCCCACGCCACCCCACTCGCCGACGCTCGTCCCGCCGCCGCCAGACCGGGAACCAGACCCTCCCTGGCCGCCTTCGACCTGTCCGAGGTCCGACTCCTGGACAGTCCCTTCCTCGCCAACATGCGCCGCACCTGCGCCTATCTGCTCTTCGTGGACGCCGACCGGCTTCTGCACACCTTCCGTCTGACCGTCGGCCTGCCGTCCTCGGCGCAACCCTGCGGCGGATGGGAGGCGCCCGACGTCCAGTTACGCGGCCACACCACCGGTCATCTCCTCAGCGCCCTGGCCCAGGCGCACGCCGGCACCGGTGACCGGGCGTACGACGACAAGGGCCGGGCCCTGGTCTCGGCGCTCGCCGAGTGTCAGCGGGCCGCCCCGGCGGCCGGCTTCACCCCCGGTTACCTCTCCGCGTTCCCCGAGTCGGTCTTCGACCAGTTGGAGGCGGGCGGCAAGCCCTGGGCTCCGTACTACACGCTGCACAAGATCATGGCCGGACTGCTGGACCAGTACCGGCTGAGCGGCAACCGCGAAGCCCTGGACGTTCTGCGGGGGATGGCCGCATGGGCCGATGCCCGCACCGCGCCCTTGTCGTACGAGCGCATGCAGAGCCTGCTCAGGGTGGAGTTCGGCGGCATGAACGACGTACTGACGCGGCTCCACCAGACGACGGGCGATCCGGCGCATCTGCGCACCGCCCGCCGCTTCGACCACGAGGAGCTGTACGCGCCGCTCGCCGCCGGCCGCGACGAGCTCGCCGGACGGCACGCCAACACCGAGATCGCCAAGGTCGTCGGGGCGGTCCCGTCCTTCGAGGCGACGGGGGACCGGCGCTACCTGGACATCGCGGACGCCTTCTGGACCACCGTCGTACGCCACCACTCGTACGCCATCGGCGGCAATTCCAACCAGGAACTCTTCGGGCCGCCCGACGAAATCGCCGGCAGGCTCTCCGAGGTCACCTGCGAGAACTGCAACAGCTACAACATGCTGAAGCTGGGGCGCCACCTCTTCCTGCACCGCCCCCACCGGGCGGAGTTCATGGACCACTACGAGTGGACGCTCTACAACCAGATGCTGGCGGAGCAGGATCCCGACTCCGCGCATGGCTTCGTCACCTACTACACCGGCCTGTGGGCGGGCTCGCGGCGGGAACCCAAGGGCGGTCTCGGCTCGGCCCCGGGCAGCTACAGCGGTGACTACGACAACTTCTCCTGCGACCACGGCACCGGGCTGGAGACCCACACCAAGTTCGCAGACTCGGTCTACTTCCGCTCCCGCGCCTCGGACCCACCGGCTCTCTATGTGAACCTGTTCATTCCCTCCGAAGTGCGTTGGTCACGGCTGGGAGTGACGGTCCGTCAGCAGACGCGGTACCCGACGGAGGGGCACACGAGGCTCACCGTCACCGCGGGCCGAGGTCGCTTCGCGCTGCGGATCAGGATCCCGGCCTGGGTGGCGGACACCGGACGCACCGCCGTACTGAAGGTCGACGGCCACCCCGTCACTACCCCGCTCCGTCCCGGCACGTACGCCACGGTCGAACGGACCTGGCGCACCGGCGCCACGGTCGAACTGTTCCTCCCACGCAGGCCCGTATGGACCCCGGCCCCCGACAACCCCCAGGTGACATCGCTGTCATACGGCCCCCTGGTACTGACGGGGCAGTACGGCGACACCGACCTCGCCACGCTGCCGACGATCCGCCCGGATTCGCTGCGGCCCGTCCCCGGCACCTCCACGCGGTTCACCGCACTCGCCGACGGCCGCGCCGTGGCACTGCGCCCCTTTCACGAGGTGCACCACCAGCGCTACAACGTCTACTGGGCGGTGACTCCGCGCCGCAGCCGCGAACGGGATGTCGCGCGCTACCCGTTGGACGAGCGAACCGGCACCACCGCCGCCGACTCCACCGGCACGTTCACCGCCGCGGCCCTGGCCGCGGGCGCCACGTGGGCGGACGACGGCACGGGCCCCGCCGTGTCACTGGACGGACGCGGCGGGCATGTCGCCCTGCCCGCAGGTCTGTTGAGCCGCCTGGACGAGCTGACGATCAGCGTACGGGTCTGGGTCGACACCCTCGCCGCTTCGGCACGCGTCTTCGACTTCGGCTACCACAAGGACACCTACCTGTTCCTGGCCGCCACCACCGGAGCGGGACGCGCCCGTGCCGCCCTGAAGATCGCGGGAATGGAACGCGAGGACTTCATCGACGCGAACGGACCGCTGGCCGTGGGCCGTTGGACACACGTCGCCCTCACTCTCGGCGGCGGCACCGGCGTGCTCTACTTCGACGGCGCCGAGACGGGCCGCAACCCCGCCATGGTCGCGAGCCCCCTGCTGCTCGGCGTGACCACCCGCAGCTTCCTCGGACGTTCCCAGAACAGCACCCACCCCTACCTGCACGGAGCCGTGCGCGACCTCCGGGTGCACAACAGGGCCCTGCCCGCGTCCGAAGTGGCTCGCCTGGCCCTCGGCTGAGCGCTTCGGACCACCCGCACTCGCCCCCCTTTCCGTCTCACCCTTCCCTTCACGTCACGGCCGCGCCCGCACGCCGTACTCCGCAGGAGCTCACGCATGTCCGACACCACTCAGCCCACCAACTCCGGCCCCGCCCCTCAAGTCCCCCTGTCCAGACGCGGGTTCGTCGCCGCGGCGAGCGCCGGCACCGCAGCGGCGGTGGGCCTGCCCGGCCTGGGCCTCGCCGTACCGCCCGCCTCCGCCACGTCCCGGGACTCCGCACCGGTCACCGACCCCGCCGCCTTCACCACACGGCGCTTCACCGACCCGCCCAAGGACAGCCGCCCCACCGTCTACTGGTACTGGAACGGCCCAGTCACCCCGGAACTCGTCGACCGGCAACTCGCCGACCTGCGGGACAAGGGCATGTACGAGGTGATCCTCTTCTCACCAACCCGCTCTACGACGAGGCGGCGCCCGCGAAGCGGATCCCCACCACCGGCGACCTGCACAAGGTCCACCAGTGGGCGCAGGTCCCCGGCGGTGACATCATCACCGCCGAGTACGTGGCCGGACAGCAGACCATGCTGCCGCGCAACCCGGTCTCGGTCGCCCACCAGATGGGCCGGGAGCGGGCCCTGATGGAGATGTTCGGCAACATGGGCTGGCAGGTCACGCCCGGTTTCGTGCACGCGACCGTCGGAGCGCAGGCGGCCCGCGGGGTCAACCTGACGGTCCTGCACGCGCTGTGGACCGACGAGGCCGTCGTCTACTTCCCGCCGCCCTTCGGTCCCAGGGCGCCGTGGTGGTGGTCCATGCGTCCGCTCGCCGAGTGGATCGGGCGGGTCATGGAGGCCGGCCGAGGCACGTCCGCCGCCCGCACGGCGATCCTCCAGCTCCAGCGGGCCGCCGAACAGTGGACGGGTACCGACCGGCAGGGCGAGGTCGACGGTGCCCTCTCCGGTGCCGCCTACGCGCTGGAACGCGCCCAGGTCGACTTCGACCTCCTCCACGAGGGCGCTCTGACGGGTGACCCGGAGCTGCTGGCTCACGCGCGGGTGCGGTCCGGACGCCTCGCTGTGGGAGCCGCCCGCTACGACCTCGTCGTCCTGCCTCTCACCCCGACCCTGGACACGGCGACCGTCCGCGTCCTGGACGCGTTCGTCCGGGCCGGCGGGACCGTCGTCGCGGTGGGCGCGTTGCCCGCCGACGAGGCCGACGGCAACGACCGCTCCCTGAGCCGCAAGCTGCACGACCTGTTCGGCGACACCGTCCCCGGCAGCCGCCCTCTCGGTCGGGGACGGGCGCTGCGCGTCGCCGACGTGGCCGCCCTGGGCGCCGCAGCCCACGACGCCGGGGCCGCGGCGGCCGTCCTCGAACCCGCCCTGGAGACGATCCGGGCACTGCGGGTCACCAGGGGCAAGGACACCGCGTTCCTGTTCAACAACGAGAGCGCCACCGCCGTTACGACCACGGCGGTCCTGCCCGCCCAAGGCTTCCCCGAGCTGTGGGACCCCGCGACCGGCAGGACCGCACCGGCGCCCGTCCACCGGGCGAGCAGGCGCGGACTGCACGTACCGCTCGCCTTCGCGCCGTACGAGACCCGGATCGTCGTCGTGCGTCAGGGCGCGTCGGTCCAGCCCCACCTGACGGATGCCACGCTCGACGTCCTCTCCGTCGAACGGCACGGCCGCACCCTGCGCGCCACCGTCGAGACCGGCTCTCCCGGCACCCACCGGCTCTCTGGCACCGACGCCGGGCGCACGTACCGAGGCACGGTCCGCGTCGACGACCCGCTCACCCCGGTCCCCGTCACCGGCGACTGGACCCTCACCCTGGACCGGGACGGGGACACCCCGGTCAGCGGCCCGCTCGGCAGCTGGACCGCGTACGCCCCGCTGTTCTCCGGCACCGGCACCTACACCAGGGAGATCGGCGTGGACCACGCCGTCCTCGACGGCCGGCGCGTACTGCTCGACCTCGGCGACGTACGGGACGTGGCCGGCGTGGCCGTCAACGGCGAGGCACTCGCCCCGCTGTTGTGGGCGCCGTTCGTCACGGAGATCACCGGCCTGCTCGTCCCCGGACGCAACCGCCTCGCCGGGCGCGTCTCCAACACCCTCTCCAACGAACGCAACAAGCCCCTGCCCTCCGGCCTGCTCGGCCCGGTCACCCTGCGCTTCAAGCGTCGCGTCACCGCCGTACTGGACCGCGTCTGAAGGGCCGCCCGCACCCAGGAACCCCTTCCCGAAGGACTCCCATGCCCAGATCAAGGCCCCGCGTCGGACGCAGGCGCCTCGCCCTGCTGTTGCCCGCCGCGGTGACCGCCTTCGTCACCGCGTCCGGCAGCGTCCACGCGTCCGCCGCGACCACCGGCACGCTCACCCCAGCCCACCTGCGGACCCAACACCTGGACGATGGGCTCGGCATCGACGACACCACCCCTGTGCTCAGCTGGCAGACCACCGCCCGTGCCCCGGGCGCCCTGCAGAGCGCCTACCGTGTCTAGGCGGCCTCTTCACTCGAGCGCCTGCGCTCGGGACGGCCCGACCTGTGGGACTCCGGCAAGGTCACATCCGCCGTACCGGAGACGACGTACGCGGAACCTGCTTCTGAACCTGAGGAGCGGAGCTGGTTGGTGCGCTCTGGGCATGGCCACGGAGTTCACCACCCTCATTCGGGCGCCGACGAACGCGGGATTGTCCTTTGTCCATCTGACAGCTTGCGCCCGCGGACGGTCAGCACCCCGATCTCCACGCGGCAACAAGCACCCTGAAAAGTTACAGGTACTCCACGCGCGGAAGGCACCCCAGACTGTGCCGTCGGATGCCGCAAGGCCGGTGCACGGCGAGTCGCACAGTCAGCAGCCGGATCCGTGGCGACGAGCGCGTCAGCACAGAACCAAGCCAACGAACTCAACGGGGACACCATGCACATCACCAACCAGGGCGTAGCGAACCGACCGGCACGCCCTCCCGGAAGACTCGACCGAAGGAGTGCCGTGTTCAGAACGAGGGCAAGACCCCAGGCGGACTCGATACCGTCCGCCGGTCCGCACTTATGGAGCCGGTGGCGGCCGGCCACCGCGCTGACAGCCTGGATGGTGGGCCTCGTCGTCGCCGCGGCGACGATCCTAGTTGCGACGCCCGCGTCGGCCGCGCCGTCGACCCCGGACTTCGGGTCGGCCATCGACGCGTATGCCGCCAACGACTCCCAGGACACCTGTGATCCGACCGTCAAGCCGGGCACTCGGGGTCTCCGGGACCTGCTCAACGAGGCGTACGGCTCTCACACTTCCTACTTCACCCGCGCCTGCGATGCCGGTGGCACGAGTGAGCACAAGGAAGGCCGTGCGCTGGACTACATGCTCAACTACAACAACCTAGGTGAGCGCGCTGTCGCCGACGACATCCTCACCTGGCTGCTGAAGACGGACAGGTACGGCAACAAGCACGCCAACGCCCGGCGGCTCGGGATCATGTACCTGATCTGGAACGACCGGATCTGGTCGTCGAGCCAAGCCGCAGACGGGTGGCGGGAGTACAACGGCAGCAATCCGCACATGGACCACATCCACTTCAGTCTCAGCTGGGCTGGTGCCCGCCAGCAGACAAGCTGGTGGCAGTGGGAGGAGCCCGGAAGGACCACCCACAGTGTGACGGGTGACTCGTTCTCCGACCTGGTGGCGTCGAAGTCCGACGGCACGATGTGGTTGTACTCCAACAACTTCCTGCGTGACGACGGCGCTCCGTATGGCAGTGGTAGTCAGATCGGCCACGGCTGGAACGCCTTCGACCGCATGATCCCGGCGGATGCGACTGGGGATGGGTTCACGGATCTGGTGGCGTTGAAGCCGGACGGGACGATGTGGCTGTATGCCAACAACTTCGTGCGTGACGACGGCGTGCCGTATGGGAGTGGTCGTCAGATCGGTCATGGCTGGAACGCCTTTGATCGGATCGTTGCGGCTGATGCGACTGGGGATGGGTTCACGGATCTGGTGGCGTTGAAGCCGGACGGGACGATGTGGCTGTATGCCAACAACTTCGTGCGTGACGACGGTATGCCGTATGGGAGTGGTCGTCAGATCGGTCATGGCTGGAACGCCTTTGATCGGATCGTTGCGGCTGATGCGACTGGGGATGGGTTCACGGATCTGGTGGCGTTGAAGCCGGACGGCACGATGTGGCTGTATGCCAACAACTTCGTGCGTGACGACGGTATGCCGTATGGGAGTGGTCGTCAGATCGGTCATGGCTGGAACGCCTTTGATCGGATCGTCGCGGCTGATGCGACTGGGGATGGGTTTACGGATCTGGTGGCGTTGAAGCCGGACGGGACGATGTGGCTGTATGCCAACAACTTCGTGCGTGACGACGGCGTGCCGTATGGCAGTAGTCGTCAGATCGGCCACGGCTGGAACACCTTCGACCGGATCATCGCCTGACGTCGCCCCCATGGTGCCGGCCGCCCACCCACAGCGGCCGGCACCCCACTCCTCATGACTGCTGGAGCAACCGTGCGACCTTTCCGCGTCCCGCCGCTGGCCGGACTCCTCACTACCTTCCTGCTCACGGCGTCGGCCATGCTGACCTTCTCCGCCCCGGCACAGGCCGCCGACACCGTCCCATGCGACCCCAACGGCATCACCGCCGCCGACGCCACCATGGCCAGCCAGCTCAACAGACAACTGACCGGCAGCATGCGCGGCGAGATGACCGCCTACCGCGTCTCCTGCGCCCGGGTCATCATCGCAACCGTCAAGAGCCGCGAAATGCCGGTCCGCGCTGCCCAGATCGCCGTGACCACCACAATCGTCGAGTCCACCATCCGCAACCTCAACTACGGCGACCGCGACAGCGTCGGGCTCTTCCAGCAGCGGCCTAGCCAGGGATGGGGAACGGTCGAGCAGATCCTCAACCCCGTCTACGCGACCAACCGGTTCCTCGGCAAAATGCTCCAATTCGACTGGCGCGACGATCCGATCGGGCAGATATGCCAGCAAGTCCAAGTCTCCGAGTTTCCGTCGCGGTACTACGACGCCACCCCGGACGGCGTCGCCATCGCAAACGCCGTATGGTCGATGGCTAGCTCCGAGCCCGACACCCCTGGCCACAGTGTGACGGGTGACTCGTTCTCCGACCTGGTGGCGTCGAAGTCCGACGGCACGATGTGGTTGTACTCCAACAACTTCCTGCGTGACGACGGTATGCCGTACGGCAGTGGTAGTCAGATCGGCCACGGCTGGAACGCCTTCGACCGCATCATCCCGGCGGATGCGACTGGGGATGGGTTCACGGATCTGGTGGCGTTGAAGCCGGACGGGACGATGTGGCTGTATGCCAACAACTTCGTGCGTGACGACGGTATGCCGTATGGGAGTGGTCGTCAGATCGGTCATGGCTGGAACGCCTTTGATCGGATCGTTGCGGCTGATGCGACTGGGGATGGGTTTACGGATCTGGTGGCGTTGAAGCCGGACGGGACGATGTGGCTGTATGCCAACAACTTCGTGCGTGACGACGGTATGCCGTATGGGAGTGGTCGTCAGATCGGTCATGGCTGGAACGCCTTTGATCGGATCGTTGCGGCTGATGCGACTGGGGATGGGTTTACGGATCTGGTGGCGTTGAAGCCGGACGGGACGATGTGGCTGTATGCCAACAACTTCGTGCGTGACGACGGCGTGCCGTATGGGAGTGGTCGTCAGATCGGTCATGGCTGGAACGCCTTTGATCGGATCGTTGCGGCTGATGCGACTGGGGATGGGTTTACGGATCTGGTGGCGTTGAAGCCGGACGGGACGATGTGGCTGTATGCCAACAACTTCGTGCGTGACGACGGCGTGCCGTATGGCAGTAGTCGTCAGATCGGCCACGGCTGGAACACCTTCGACCGGATCATCGCCTGAGTGGGCGTTATTGACTTCGGCTCGTCAAGGTGACGTGGGTTCGTTGAGGGTCAGGCCGGTGCCGGCTATGAAGCCGTCGAGGGTGTCGGGCCGGTACTGAAGGCGCTCGAGCCGGTTACGGACGAGGGGTTCGAGCCGCTCGAGCGCGCCCACGGCGAGGTTGGCCAAGCTCCGCTTGACGTGTGCCCATACCCACTCGACGGGGTTGAGATCGGGCGAGTGGGCGGGCGGCAGGAACACCGTCAACCACTCCCGCTCGGCGGTCAGCTCGCGCATGGCGTGGGAGACGTGGGTGTTCAGACGGTCCCAGATCAAGGCACGATCGGTGCCTTGACGAGCTGGTGGACGTCGTCGATGAGCGCGATGACGTCCCGCTCGCCCATGCTGCGGCGTGCGCTCCTGCCCGCTCGTTGGGTGCGCGGCCGGTGACACGGCCGGGTGCGCGAGCCCGGCCGTATCGCGATCAGCCCGGCCACCGGCAGGCGCCCTGAGCGGCGCCCGCTGACGGTCACGACCGGGGTGCGCCCTCGCCGGCCCCGGGTTCGTCCCCGTGGCGGCTTGCGGGGGAACCCTGCTTCGTCCTCGAAGCAGATGTAGCCCCCCGCAGGCCGCCCGGGCCCTCATCGAGGTACGCGGCCAGTTTCTCCAGACAGCGCGGGGACAGCCGGCAACGGGATCCACTCGGGCCGCGGGAAACCAGAGCCTCACGACCGCCGTCCCATCCACAACTGCTACGTGAAGTCAGTAACTCTCGAACAATGCGCCGGACAACTCCCGTTCACTCGCCATTAACGGACTCCATGCAAAAGCCCTGCGCCCGAATTCGAATTCGCATCCGTCTTTTCCTGCGTTGGCACAACCAACCGGACGCAAGGCCCGTCTAAGTCGGCGAATCGACGAGGCGGGGGTGACATCCCCGGCCGGGACGCCACGCGTCCCGAATGCTCTGGGGGCTGTCAAGCATGCACTGTTCGACCCTGTATCCGGCCGCATTACAAGGTGGCATTTCCCACCGGAACGCACTGCGACGCCCGGGCGGGGGCGGGGTGTGAAACCGACAACCCTGACCCCCGTCCCCGCGCCGGACCGGCCGGCCGATCCGCCGTCCGGCCCGGCGCGCGACCGTCCGGGCCGAGTCCGCCTGCCGCGCCCGACCGGACCGGGGCAAGCCGCCGCGCTGCTCGCGGCGATCGTCACCGTCACCGCCTTCTGCGCCGCCGATGTCATCGCCCGCAGCTACCCCTTCGGCCCCCGCACCCGGAGCGTCAACGATCTGGGCAACCAGTACGTGCCGTTCCACGAACACCTGTGGGATCTGCTGCACGGAAGGGCCGACGGCGGTCTCCTCCTCAACTGGCAGTCCGGGTACGGCTCCAGCTTCCTTCCCGACCTCGGTACGTACCTCACCAGCCCGTTCGCCCTGCTCGTGGCGGTGTTTCCGCGGGACCGGATCGACCTCGCGGTGTATGTGATCACCGTGATGAAGGTCGCGTCCGCCGGCGCCGTCATGGCCTGGCTCCTGCTGAGCCTGCGGCCGGGCCGCTGGTGGGCGGCGGGACTGCTGGGGGCGTCCTACGCTTTGTGCGGGTGGACCGTGGCGAGTGCCGCGTACAACCTGATGTGGCTGGACGGGCTCATCGCCCTGCCGCTGCTGTGCCTGGTCGGCGAATGGCTGCTCGACGGACGGCGTCAGGTCCTCGGTGTGGTGGTCGTGGCCGCCGCGTGGATCGCCAATTTCTACACGGCTTACATGGCCACCCTCGCGGCCGGTCTCGTGCTGCTTCTGCGGCTGTCGCTCTCCGATCTCCCACGTCGCCGAAGACTCGCCGCGGCGGGCCGAGCCGGCCTCACCGTCGTACTCGGCATCGGCCTCGCCGCCCCGCTGGTGACGGTGGTCTACTTCGGCACCACGCACGCCTCGCCGGGCAGATTCAAGAACTTCACGCCGGTGGCGACGGAGGACCTCCTGGCCCGCCTGCTGCCGACCACGTACAGCTTCAGTTCGCCGGCGGTCTACGTGGGGACCACGGCTCTGCTGCTGGCCCTCGCCCTGCCCTTCCACCGCGCGGCTCCCAGGCGGGTGCGCACCGGGTGGACCCTGCTGGTGGCCGGGATGACGCTCTCGATGCAGTGGGGCCCGACCCAACTTCTCTGGCACGCGTTCACCCCACCGCAGGGCAGTTCGTACCGCGAGACCTTCGTGCTGTGCGCGCTGCTGGTGATCGGGGCCTGGCACTCACTCTCGTACGGGCCGCCCGACCGGCGCGCGCTGTGTGCGGCAGGCGCGCTGTTCGCGCTCATCACCGCCATCGCGAGCCGAAGCGACCTGGTGCGTTCCTTCACCTGGCCGGTGCTGCTCGGCGCCGCGGCGGGCGCGCTGGGCGGGCTGGCCCTGCTCCGCCGCACGGACGGCGAACGTTCCGTCGGCAACGGGCGCCGCGCTCTGCCTGCCGTACTCGCCGTGGCGCTGCTCGTCGGCACCCAACTCGGCGAGGCCACCGCCACCTCCGCCGTGGCCACCCGCATGCGGCTCGGGCACATGGACGACTACGCGCCCTGGGGGGACCGGCGACAACAGCAGGCGCAGGCGATAGACGAGGTGGACGGCTGGCCCCGCTACCGTACCGACGCCGGCCGGGAGCAGACCGTCGGCAACGATCCGCTGCTGGTGGGCGGCCAGGGCGCCCAGTACTACAGCAGCCACACCTCCGACGTGCTCTTCCGAACCCTCACCGCCCTCGGGGGCGGCTGGACCTCGGGGGGCCGCAGTCTGCAGAGCCTGGACAACGCCGTCACGGACGTCATCTTCTCCGTCGGCGCCCGCGTGCACTCCCCGCCGGACCCGCACCAGAACTGGTTCCCGCAGGACGGCACCCGGGTGACCGTGACACGGCGGGACGTACCTCCCCTGGTGACGGTGCGACCGCCCGCCGCCTCCGCAGGCACGGGCGTCTTTGCCTTCGGGCCGTCGCCGTACCGCAACCAGGAACTGCTGCTGGGCACCCGGGTCTACACCGTGCCCCGCCTCACGGTACGGACCAGCACCGGGAAGCCGCCGCACCGCAGCGACGGCGAGCCGCCGGGCGTGCGCATCGGAGCCCTCGATCCCGAGACCGCCGTACGGAAGCCGACGATCACGACCCAGTGCCCGGCAGGCAGCGAGGTGTACCTCTGGGCGCCGCACTTCGCGGGCACCGCACGACTCACGGGCGACATTGCCGATGGCCTGACCGGGCGGTTCCGGTCCGACCCCGTCACCAAGATCGCCGCCATGCAGCGGCTCGGCACGGCCCCGGCCTCGGGACGCCTGCGCGTCGAGCTGTCCCCCAACCGGACGAGCGTCGTCCCGGACGGTGCGATCGGCTGCCTGGACACCACCCGGCTGCACTCCGCCGTCGAACGCCTCAAGACCACCGGTGCCAGCGAAGTGACCGTATCCGGCGGCACGATACGGGCCACACTCCCCGCCGGAAGCACGGGCACCGCCCTCGTCGCGGCTCCCCGGATCGCCGGATGGCGCTGCGCCGCGGACGACGGCTCCGCCGCACCGGCCGGGCAGTACTACGGACTGATCGCCGTCCCCCTCGACGCCTCCACGACCAGCGTCACCTGCACCTTCCACCCGCCCGGTCTGCGGCTGGGCACGGCCGTCGGCTGCGTGTCGCTCCTGGCGCTGCTCCTGCTGTGCGCCTACACGGTCGTCCGCCGACGGCGTGCCACAGATCGTGGTCCTGGCCGCCGGTGACGCTCTCGGGCCGTGCCCGGGGCCGGGCCGCGCCAGGCGGCGTGCGGCACGGTCCGGGCACGGGACTCGGTTCGCGGAGGAGGGGCAGGGACCTCAACGGAGCGGGGAGGGGGACGCGCCCCGATCCGAGCCGCGCGAAGCAGGTTGCCGGGTCAGGTGAGTGCTGCCGCCACCAGCGCGGCGGCCCTGGCTACCAATGGGTTGTCCGTAGGTCCTTCGGGAGCGAGTTTGGTCGACAGGACGGACAGGACCAGGGGCGGCCGACCGGGAGGCCAGACGACGCCCACGTCGTTGGCGATTCCGTAGGCCGGTCCGCCCCCGGTCTTGTCCGCGAGCGTCCAGTCGTCGGGCAGGCCCGCTCGGAAGCGCTCGATATTGGTGGAGTTGGAGATCAGCCACCCGGTCAGCCGTTCCCGGTCCTCGTGCGCCAGGGCTCGCCCGAGGACGAGCCGCGCGTAGGTCTGCCCGACCGCGCGAGGGGTGGTGGTGTCGGTCCTCCGCCACGGTTCCGCCGTGTTCAGCTCGGGTTCCCACCGGTCGAGCCGCGTCGTCCGGTCCCCGAGCGAGCGGCAGAACCGGGTGATCGCGGTCGGCCCTCCCAGTTCGATCATCAGGAGGTTCGCCGCCCCATTGTCGCTGTGGGAGACCGCGGCGGAGCACAACTCCTCGACGGTCATGCCGCGCGCGACGCTGTCGTCCGTACTCGTGATCGGTGCGTACCCCGCGGCCGTGACGTAATCCTTGGTGTAGTGGATCCGCTTGGCCAGGTACTCACCGTTCTGGTCGAGGTCCCGCAGGACCGCCGCGGCGGCGAGCGTCTTGAACACCGAGCAGATCGGGAAGCGTTCCTCGGCGCGGTACGCCACTGTCCGCCCGGTGGCGATGTCGTGGGCGAAGACTCCGAGACGCGCGGAATACTCCTGCTCCAGGTCACTCAACTGCCGGGACAGCTCTGCCCCGCCGGCCGTCGAAGCGTGTGCCGCGGTCGGTACGGCGACCGTCAGCGCCGCTCCGGCGCCGAGGGCCAGTAACGCCCTGCGACGGGCGTGAATCTCTGTGGAAGCCGAGGCGGCCATATCCATCCGAATCATCCCATTCATTCGTACGGTCATGATCGTGTTTCGCTACTCAGGACGCCATGACGCTGAGGTCGGTTTCCCCCCCGCTCGCGGTACGGCTCCGGCGATGCACCAGAGGAACGCGCCGCCGGTCGGAGCTCAGTGGCGGACCGATGGGACGGGACGCCCGGCACTGGTCTTCACCCGGTTCGGCCGCCCCGCCGTCAGCGCCAGCCGAAACGGCGGTCCACGACCGCGGCGAACTCCTCCAGGGTCAGGACGGCGTCCCCGTTCTGGTCGGCGGCGTCGAACAGCGCGGAGGAGGCATCGGCGTCTCCCACGGCCCAGAACGGCAGGTCCCCGGACGCCGCCAGCGTCGGGCCCTTCGTCCGCAGGGCGATGATCACCTCTTCGCGGGTGAGCGTTCCGTTCTCGTCGAGATCGAGCGCCTCGAACAGTTTCCGGGCCTTGTCGCTCATCGTGTCGTCCCCGTTCGTCACCTCGGCGAACCTGTCGGCCCGCCCCTCTACAACAGATGAGAACGCCTCCGCCGTCGTCCGGGTTCCGGAGCTCCGGCCTGCCACTGACAACTCGGCACCCCACCAGGCCGATACCTGGCAGTGACACCATGCTCGGTGCCGTTCTGGTCAGGTGGTGAGGCCTGCGTCGCGGGCCACGAGGGCGGCTTGCACGCGGTTGGTGACCTCCAGCGCGGTCAGGATGCGACTCACGTGCGCCTTGACGGTGCTCTCGCGCATGGCGAGACATGTGGCGATGTCGGCGTTGGTGTCGCCCTGGGCGAGCAGGGCGAGTACGTCGCGTTCGCGTGGGGTGAGCCGCTCCAAACGGGCCTGGGCCGCGGCGACTTGGGGCTGGTTGGTGGCGTGGTAACGGTCGATGAGGCGGCGGGCCGCGGTGGGGTGGAGCATGGCCGATCCCGCGGCCACAAGGTGCACGGCGCGCAGTATTTCGGCTGGGTCGGTGTCCTTGAGGAGGAACCCGTCGGCTCCGGCGGCGAGGGCGTCGTAGACGTATTCGTCGAGGTCGAAGGTGGTCAGAGTGATCACCTTCGGGGGATGGGGGAGGGCCCGCAGCCGGGGCGTGGCGGTGATGCCGTCCATGCGGGGCATGCGTACGTCGACGAGCGCGACGTCGACGCGGTGTGCCGTGGCCTGCTCGATCGCCTGGAGGCCGTCGGCGGCCTGGGCCACCACCTCGATGCCCTGGTCGCCTTCGAGGAGGTCGGCCAGGCCGAGGCGGACCAGGGCGTCATCGTCGACGATCATGGCGCGGATCATGTGCGGGTGCCGTTCTCTTCGAGGGCAGCGGGGCGTGGAGGTCAAGGTCTGTGCCCTTCGCGGTGCAGGCGAGCCGCTCGCCGGCCCCCGGTGAATGGGCGGAGGGGCGGCGACTGGGGGGAGAACGCCGACCGGGGCCGACCGTCCTTCCGTGATCGTACGGCCGACAGCGGCTCTGGTTCGGCGGTCGTCCTGGCCTGGCCGGCGCCCGCGTCGCCGGAGCCGGGGGCCCACCCCGGTAACAAGGCGGCCGTGGGGTGGGCGCCCTGCCGGGCTTCGACTGCGCGGCGCGACTTCCGGCCCGCGAACACGGTGGAGGCGAGGCGGACCGTGACGCCACGGCGAGTCTCAAGGCGGCCGGCCAGGGGGCCTGCGACGAGCCGCTGAGGATCGCCGATGTCGGGACGGTGATCCACGAGGCGGCAACCCACGGTCGGAGTGAAACGCCGACCGGCTCGAGTCGGTGCAGGACGGTGGCCACGGGGTTGCTCCCGCCAGAGAAGGGGTCATTGCATGGACGGGCCCGACCTGGCCCGGACTTCACCCTAGAAGCGGTATCAAGGGGCGCTACGGCACTGCGGGCGGGAATGCGGCGACACCGGCTAGTACCGCGGTACTAGGTTTCATCCTCCTTGCGGCTGCGATGAGTGGTCCACGGTCTGCCTCACGGGGTCGTGGCGAGCGGGGCCGGGCGGAGGGAGCGGCGAGCGAATGGTGTGCGGGGCGGGCTGTCGTCGATGCGATGCAAGGGACGGTGTCGATCAGTCGCCGATCGCGCGGAGCACGGCATCGGCCATGCCTTGCTCGCCGTGCGCGTTCGGATGGACGGCGGCGGCCGGCCTGGTGGGCCGCAGAGGCTCGATCCAGCGCGTGTGCTCAGCGGAGCAGGCGTCGCGGCCGACGGACGGGGAGTAGGTGTCGACGTACGCTGCTCCGGCGGCCTCGGCCTGCTCGCGCAGCATGGTGTTGAGCTGCTTCTCCTTGTCGTACAGGTAGGTCGCGTCACCGGGCGCGAGAGGCAGCTCCTTGCCGCAGCCTTTCCCTTCGGCGGGCAGGATCGCCGGATAGCCGACGACGTAGACGCGGGCCTTCGGAGCGCGCCGTTCGATCTCGGCCAGCGCCGCGGACAGCTGTCGGCCGGTCGCCTGGATCTTCTGTGCCACTTCGTCGGTGCCGCCGTCGACGTACTGCTTCTTGCAGGGCGCGGTGTCGGAGAAGAGGCGTCCGCCGCTGGTCGCGCGGTACAGCGACCCCATCGTGACGCATCGCGTGACCGTCGAGCCGAAGCCGATGTCGTTGCCGCCGATGCCGAGGGTGACCAGCCGCGTCCGTGTCGAGAGGGCCGAAAGCTGGGCGGGGTTGGTGCCGTTGGACGTCGTCTGCGGCGAGGTGAGCCTGGTGATGGTGGCGCCGCTGCAGCTGATGTCATGGAAGTGGGAGGCTCTGACGCCGAGTTGGCGTGCCACCAGTGCGGGGTAGTTGTGGTCGGAGCGGTCGCAGCCGACCGGTGTCCCGGTCTGTCGGGGGATCTTCGGGCCGGAGGTGTAGGAGTCGCCGAGAGCGACGTAGGGTCCCGGCTGCGGGCGCTCGTCCCTGGCGTTGTCGTAGGTGCCGTCCGGTCGTCCGATGAGGACGGCGGTGAGCAGAACGCCGCAGCTCATGATTCCGGCCAGACCTGCGCGTGCGTACGGTCCCATGGGTTTCTCTCCTGTCGTCGTCACGGATGACCAACTGCTGGGCGGAACCGCAGGCCAGGCGGCTGTGTGCGAGGGGCGGCGGTGCCCGGAGCGGGACCGGCAGGGCCGGCTGGGGGAGGTGGAAGGCTTGCCCGGAGCAGGTGGGGATGAGGGCGTGTGCGAACCTGCCGTCAAACTAGGCGGGGAAACGCGCTTGTCATCGGCACCGTGGGACCGAATACGGAGGGGCCGAGCGGTACCGGGGTAGGAAGGTGCGTCGACTCGGGGCGGAGGTGCGGTCACGCCGGTCGGCGAGTCCTGCGGCATGGGTCGTACACCGATCCGTCAGGACGGCATCGGCGGAGTCCGGGGCGGTACGGACTGCCGCGCTGGTCCGTGGCCCCGCCGACGACGGGGAGGCCAGGGCGGAGCCTCCAGCAGCATGCCGAAGCCCAGTCCGCTGCGGCGCTTGGTCGTCGACGGTGGGGGCAATGGTCAAGCGGGTTGCCTCTCAAGGGAGTTGACCGGCGGGTTGGTGATGAGGACGGCGTGGACGGTCCAGCCGCCGTGAGGGTGGGGGCCGGCGGTGACCTCGCCCCGGTAGAGGGCGGCGCGCTCGCGCATGCCGATCAGGCCCCGCCCGCTGCCCGTCCGGCCAACGCGTGCACGCGGGGTACGGGGCGGGCCGGTGTCCTCGACCGTGAGGCGCACGCTGTCGGGGTCGGCGGCGATGGAGACGTGGACCGAGCTGTCGGAGGCGGCGTACTTGACGGTGTTGGTCAGGGCCTCCTGGATGATGCGGTACGCGGACAGCTGGAGTCCCGGGGCCAGTTCGGTGAGGTCGCCGTGTGCGTGCAGGGCGACGGTCGGGCCGGCGGCGCGGACTCGGTCGAGCAGGGCGTCGAGGTCGGCGAGGCCGGGCTGCGGGGCGAGCGGGACGTCGTGTGAGCGGTCCTGGCCGTGGCGGTCCCGGCCGTGGCGGTCGTCGCCGATGACGGCGAGCAGGCGGCGAAGTTCGGCCAGGGCGTCGCGGCCGCTGACGCTGATGGTGCGGAGGGTCTGGGCGCCGCGTTCGGGTTCGGTCTCGGTGAGGCCGGCTGCGCCGTCCGCGAGGCCGACGATGACGGCGAGGGTGTGGCCGAGGATGTCGTGCATCTCGCGGGAGACACAGGCGCGTTCCTGCGCGGTGGCGAGGCGGGCCTGTTGGTCGCGTTGCTTCTTCAGGGCGTCGATGTAGGCGTAGGCCAGCCGCACCAGCAGGCCCAGTGCCGCGAACGCCACTACGGCGACCATCACCATCAAGGTCACGGGCTCCGGACGCGTGACGTACTCCAGCTGCTGGCCGCGCCAGAAGAAGTAGGCCCATGCGACGAGTTGCACGAGGGTGACACCGGTGGCGACGGCCAGCCGGCGTGGGGTGCAGTGACGGCCGACATTGAAGAGAGCGACCACCCGGGCGAATTCGGCACCGGTCAGCACACCCAGAGGAAGAGACGCGACGGAAACGGCCGTGGTGAGGGCGAACACCAGCATGGGGCGTCGTTCCCGCCACAGCAGCGGGATACAGAAGGCGAGGACGAGCGGCAGCTGGGGATTGCCGACGTTGTGGGGATTGAGGTACGCGTCGCTGCCGCCCGCGAAGCAGAAGACCGGGACCCCCCACCGCCGGACCCAGGGGTGGGCCTGGTCGGCCCGCCGCCACGAGGCGAGCCGGGAGACGACCGAGACGATCACCCGCTGCTCGGGATCGCTCGTCAGGGCCTGAAGGAACTGGCGCTCGTCCGGGCGTGGGGCGGGAGCGGGGGCACTCGGTGCGGTCACGGAATGGGCCCTTCGCGATGTCAGGCCGCCCGCCGGCCCGGGGGGATCGGGCCGACGGGCGGGGCGGGGGGAGACGGCCGGTGAGAGTCGGCCGCCACGTCAGGAGCCGGTGCGGAAGCCGGTGTTACGGGTCGCTCTCGTCAACTCCTGCGCATCGGGTTCTTCAGCAGCTTCCGGTTCTTCAGCAGCTTCCGGCGTACCGTTGCCTTTGACTCCGTCGTGTCGGCGGGGACGACGGCGTCTCCGCCCCGTGTCAGGCGCTGCTTGAACCTGGACAGTCCTCGGGCCTTCCCCGAGGCATTCCCCGGGGCCTGCTGGGCAGGTGCCGGCTCGTCCGTGACAGCAGAAGCGGGGACGCCCGTGGGATGGGGAGCGCCGTGGCCGTCCGACTCCGTGTGGATACCGGCGGCGACACCGGCGGGTACGAGTTCAGGCGCGGAGTCCGTCTGTTCGGCCTGTTCGGCCTGTTCGGCTTCGAGCGCGTGGCGCAGTTTCTCGCCCTCGACATCCACGTCGGGCAGGATGCGGTCCAGCCACTTCGGCAAAGTCCAGGAGCGGTGGCCGAGCAGGGCCATCACCGCCGGGACGATGGTCATCCGGACGACGAAGGCGTCCAGGAACACGGCGGCGGCGAGCCCCAGCCCGATCGACTTGATCAGCACCTCGTCGTCGAGGAGGAATCCGGAGAAGACGGAGACCATGATGACCGCGGCCGCGGTGACCACCCGGCCGCTGTGCCGGAAACCCCGCACGATGGCCTGTGTGGGTTCGGCACCGTGGACGTACTCCTCCCGCATGCGGGAGACGAGGAAGACCTCGTAGTCCATGGCGAGTCCGAACACCACGCCGATCAGCACGATGGGCAGCAGGCTGACGATGGGTCCGGTCTGGTCGACGCCGAAGAGGTCCTTCAGCCAGCCCCACTGGAAGACCGCGACCAGGACACCGAGGGTCGAGACCACGCTGAGCAGGAAGCCCAGGGCGGCCTTGAGCGGGATCACGATCGACCGGAAGACCAGCAGGAGCAGGATCAGGGCCAGACCGACGACGATGGCCAGGTAGGGCACGAGGGCGTCGGAGAGCTTGGTGCTGACGTCGATGTTGACGGCCGTCAGGCCGGTGACCATCAGGTCGGCACCGGATTCCTGGTGCAGAGCGGTGCCGTGGTCACGGATCTCGCCCACGAGGTCCTTGGTGGCCTCACTGGTGGGGGCGCTCTTGGGGACGGCGCCGAGCAGGGCCACGTCGCCGGCCTGGTTGAAGGAGGGAGGACGGACGGCCGCGACATCGTCCAGCTTGCTCAGCATGGTGTACGCGTCCTGGGCGGCTGCCTTGGGACTGTCGCTGTCCCGGGCGTCGACGACCACGGTGAGCGGTCCGTTGAAGCCCGGCCCGAAGCCCTCGCTGAGGGTGTCGTAGGCGATGCGCTGGGTGGTGCCGGGGGGCTTTCCGGAGTCGTCGTTCAGGGCCATCTTCAGGGACATCGTGGGGATGGCCAGCAGGGCCAGGCCGACCACCGACACCGCGAGCACCTTGACCGGGTTGCGGGTGACGAACCTCGCCCAGCGCACGCCCATCGACTCGCCCTCGCCGCGCTCCAGTGCCTTCATGCGGCGGGTGTGCAACGTGCCCTTCATGATCCGCAGGCCGGCGAAGCCGAGGACGGCGGGCAGCAGGGTCAGCGCGATGATCACGGCGATGGCGACGGCGAAGGCCGAGGCCAGGCCCATCGAGGTGAGCATGCCGATACCGATGACGCTCAGGCCGCTCAGCGCGACGATCACGGTCAGGCCGGCGAAGACGACCGCCGACCCGGCGGTGCCCACGGCACGTCCGCACGCTTCCTCGGGTTCGTGGCCGTCGCGGATCTCGTTGCGGTAGCGGGAGACGATGAACAGGGCGTAGTCGATGGCGACGGCCAGGCCCAGCATCAGTGCCAGGGTCGTGGAGGACGAGGCCAGGTCGAAGAAGTGCGTGGCGAGCGTGACCGACAGGACGGCCGCGGCCACCCCGAGGATCGCGGTGAGCAGAGGCAGTCCGGCTGCGATCATCGAGCCGAAGGTGATCACCAGGACGACGGCGGCGACCCCGACGCCGATCAGCTCGGCCGCCTTGCTCGCGGACTTGCTCTCGACGGCGTTGCCGCCCAGGCTCACCTTCAGGCCCGCCTTCTCGCCCTGCTGGACGACATCGGTCTGCACGGCGTGGGCCGCGCCGCTGACGTCGGCCTGGGCGACCTCGTAGGACACCTGGGCGTAGGCGATGGTGCCGGACCTGCTGACCAGACCGCTGGTGAACGGATCCGAGACGCCCGACACCTGCGGTGACTTCTCCAGCTTCGCCACCAGGGACTCGACCTCGGCCTTGTTGGCGCCGGAGGTGAGTTTCTGCCCGTCGGGCGCCTCGAACACCACACGCGCCGTGGCGCCGTCGGCGGATGCCTGCGGGAACTCCTTCCGCAGCAGGTCGATCGCCTTCTGCGACTGCGTGCCCGGAACGCTCAGGGCCCCGGAGGAGGTGCCGGGCGCACTCATGGCGCCGATGCCGATGGCGGCGAGGACGGCGATCCACAACATCACGACGAGGCGTCGTCGCCGGAACGTCAGCCGGCCGAGCCGATAGAGGAAGGTGGCCACGGATTACTCCCACCAGGAGAAGAGATCATTGGGTGAGCTGGGCCTGACTGACCCGCGATCTCAACCTAGGAGCGGTACCGGGGGACCATCCCGTACCGCGGAACCGAATCCGGCGGGGCCCGTTAGTACCGCGGTACTACGTCCTGTCCTCCTCGAAGCCCGCCGACCGGCGATGCCCCGACGCAAGAGAGACGGTGACCACGACACGGCCGCCACCGGAGTACCGGAGACCTCTAGACTCCCGGCCATGATGCCCTTGGACGACCCGCGCTGGCCCGCCCTTGACCATCGGGGTTGGTCACTGGGACAGGGCGCGCAGGACGCCCCCTTCGTCCCCGACGAGTTGCGACTCCTGGTGGCCCATCCCACGAACGGCGAGCGCTTCAACGACCTGTGGCCCTACCTGTGCTCCGAGGGCACCGCCTGGCCGGCTGCCTACGCCGCCGTGCCTCACCTCGTCACGATCGCGCGCGGCCTTCCTCCGGCCGAGCGCAGCGACTACCTGTACGTCATCGGCCTCGTGGCCATGTGCTCCGGCGCACTCGGAGAGGTCCCGGTCGACCTGCCCGACGACCTCGCGGACGCGTACCGGCGAGCCCTCCCCGAGGCCATGACTCTCCTGGCGGAAACGCTGGCCACGGCGGAACACGACCAGATCACGACCCGCTACCTGCTCGCCGCCACGGCGGCCCTCAAGGGCCACCCCGAATACGCCGAGATACTCAACGAGTTGGACGTCTTCGCCGAATGCCAATCCTGCGGCGAACCCATGCTCGAACTCCAGGAGTAGCCACGTGGGTTGAGGAAGTCGGCCGCCGCCGCCCGCCCTGCGGATGCGCTACTCCGTGTCTGCTCACGCCGTCAGCCGCCGTCAGCCGCCGTCAGCCGCCGTCAGCCGCCGTCAGCCGCCGTCAGCCGCCGACCGGCAACGCAGCAGCCGCCCGCCGAGAAGCACCGTGCAGGCCCCGACGGTCAGCAGGCCGCCGACGAGGAAGGCGCCCCGTACGTCGGCCAGCGACAGGACCAGTCCCCCGATCGCGGCGCCCGCCGCGATGCCGAGGTTGTAGGCACCGGAGTTCGCCGCGAGTGCGATGTCCGTGCGACTCGGCGCGCACCGCAACATCGCGTTCTGGGTGGTCATGAAGACCGGGCCGAGCGCGCCGCCCATCAGCACCAGGAACACCACCGCCGCCATCGGGTCGCTGCCGGCCGCGTACAAGCCGAGCATGCCCACCGCCTGCGTAGCGACGGCAACGGCCAACGCGGACTGCGGGAAAGCGGTCCAGCGACGCCGTCCATGGAGATACCTCACCGGGCTCGTCCTTACCGCCGCAACCCAATTGCGGTGGGGGCCAAGGGTTGATTCCGGCCATGTGCGCGCGTATAAATAAGCAACTTTCTTTCTTACAGAACTCCGACGCCGAGACGAGGGCACCGTGACCCGTCGTTATCCAGCAGGCCCGCAGCGGTTGCTGCGTTCGCTCAACGGCCGTGCCGTGCTGGAGGCGATCGACGACCAGGGCCCGGTCACGACCACCGATCTGGCCGGGCGGATCCCGCTGTCACGGCCCACGGTGGCTGCCGCGGTCGGGCTGCTGCTGGAGCGTGGGGTGATCACCGAGGTGGGCCCGGTGACGGGCCGCAAGGGTCCGGCGCCGGCGCAGTACCGGGTGAACGCCGACTGCGCCTTCGCGATCGGCGTGGACGTCGGGCACCGCAGGATCCGCGCCGCGGTCGCCGATGTCACCGGCCGGGTACGGGGACGGGCCGAGTCCGAGCAGCACGGTGACCGCGGTGGGGACGCGCTCGTCGGACAGGTCCTGGACATGTGCGTGGACCTGGCCGAGCAGGTGGGCCGGCCGCTGCGGGACATCACCCAGGTCGTCGCGGGACTGCCGGCCGCGGTCGGCTCGGACGGACGCCACCTGTCGTACGCCGCCGGACTTCCAGACGCCGGGCGGGGGATCGGTGAGGCGCTCGGCCGTGCGATGCCGGTGCCGCTGGTCCTCGAGAACGACGTGAACCTCGCCGCGCTGGCCGAGCGGACCCATGGACTCGGTACCGACACCGACGACTTCGTCCTGGTCAGCCTGGGTGTCGGGCTCGGACTCGGGCTGGTCGTGGACGGCCGGGTCCGGCGGGGTGCCACGGGTGTGGCCGGTGAGGCGGGCTACCTGCCCAGTGACCGTATGGTCGCGCCGGTCGGGCAGCGCCGGGACCTCGTGCAGGAACATCTGGGCGCGCGCTACATCAGCGACCGGGCCCAGCGGCTCGGGCTGCCCGGTGACGGCAGCCCGCGCACCGTCTTCGAACTCGCCCGCGCCGGCGACCCCGGCGCGCTGGAGATCGTGGACGACACCGCCCGCAGCGTCGCCTACGTGGTGGCCTGCGTCGTACCCCTCATCGACCCGGCACTCATCGTGCTGGGGGGCGCCATTGGCGCCAACGGCGACCTGTTGCTCGAACCGGTCACCCGTCATCTGGCCGATTTCAGTACGTTCCGGCCGCCCATCGTCGTGTCGGGCCTCGGTCCGGACGCCGTGCTCACCGGAGCCACGACCATGTCGGCGGAGCTGGCCCGGGAGGCCGCCTTCGCCGCCGCCACCACCACTCCCGTCCCACAGACAGCGCCACCGTCGTCCCTGTCCTGAGAACCGCTGTACCCCGTAACACCGCTGTACCGCGAAAACCTGCTGTGCCTCGAAAAACTGCTGTGTCTCGAAAAACTGCTGTGTCCTACAACACCGCGGCGACGCCGTCTTGCCGGACAGCGCCGCCGCTCAAGGTCACCGGGCGTTGTCGCGCCCGATCGACCGACGACCGATCCGTCACCCAGGAAATCCCGTCTCCGAGGAAGGACGATCAGTGTTCAAACCTATCACCGGGGCCGCGGCAGTCACGGCTGCCGGCGTGCTGTTGCTGGCCGGCTGTACGTCATCCGGGCCCGCCTCCTCACAGCCCGACTCCGCCATCTCGCCGGGTGCCTCGCACAAGGCCACCACCGTCACGGTCTGGACGTTCAACCACCTTCCCAACGAAGTGGCGGCGTTCAAGGCGACACTGAGCCGACTGCACACCAAGTACCCGTGGCTGACCGTGAAGTTCGTGCCCAACAAGGACGACGCCGCCTACGCCAAGGCGGTCGCCGCGGGCAACCCGCCCGACGTCTTCATCAGCTCCACACCCGACAACGTGGCGAAGTTCTGCTACAACGGCACGGTCGCCGACCTTGGCCCCTACCTGTCCTCGGCCAAGATCGACACGGCCAAGACCTTCCCGCCCGCGACCCTCGTCTACACCCGCTACCAGAGCAAGCAGTGCGCGCTGCCGCTGCTGACCGATGCGTTCGCGCTCTACTACAACAAGAAGATGTTCGCCGCGGCCGGCATCACCAAGCCCCCTACCACCCTCGCCGAACTGACCGCCGACGCGAAGAAGTTGACGGTCAAGAACGCGGACGGCTCCATCAAGACCTACGGCTTCGTCCCCCGCTCCGACTACGACGTCAACCGCTACCTCTTCGTCGGAGCGCACAGCGGCACCGACTTCTACGGCAAGGACGGCAAAACAACTTTCGCCTCCGACCCCAAGTGGCAGCAGATCCTCACCTGGGACCAGGAGCTCATCGACTACTACGGCAAGGCGAACGTGCAGAAGTTCGTGGGCCGTTACCAGCCGCACGCGGACGACGCGGGCAACCCGCTGCTGACCGGCGCCGCGGCGATGGAGTACGACGGTGAGTGGCACGTCGGCGAGATCGCCACGGAGAAGAAGGACTTCGACTACGGCGTCGTACCGATGCCGGTCCTGGACGGGTCCTCGGGCACCTACGGCGCGGGCGCCACGCTCGGCACCGTCGCCTATCTGTCCGCGGGCTCCCAGCAGAAGCAGGAGGCGTTCTTCGCGCTCCAGCAGCTCACCACCGACACCACGTTCCTGAACACCCTCGCGGACACGGTCTACAACGTCCCGAGCACGTTCGCCGCGCTCAAGGCCTGGGACAAGGCGGACGACCCGCACTGGAAGCCGTTCGTCGACATCTTCCAGAACCCGCACTCCTCCTACAAGACGCTCACCCCGGCCGGCATCGAGGACATGGACACCTGGCGCGCCTTCCTCCTCGACTACGAGCAGGGCAAGGTGAAGGACGCCGCCGGCGGACTGGCAGGGGTCGGCAAGAAGATCGACGGCCTCAACTCCGACAGCGGGCAGTAGGGATGACGACCGTTCTCGCCCCCGTGGGCGACGACCCGGGCACGGCGCACCCGCGCCCTGCCCGGGGCGGGCGGCGCCGTCCGAGCACAGCCCGCTGGTGGGTCGTCCTCGCCTTCCTGTCCCCGTTCGTCCTCGGGTTCACCGTCTTCGTGCTCTACCCGGTGGCCGCCACGCTCTACTACTCCCTCACCGACTTCCAGGCCGGCTCCTACCGGCCGGTCCGGTTCGTCGGACTGCGCAACTACCGCGCCCTGTTCAGCCAGTCCGACACCTTCTGGGTGGCCGTACGCAACACACTGTGGATGGTCGTCGTCATGGTGCCGCTGCGCACCGCCTGGGCCATGCTCGCCGCCTGGGTGATCATCCGCGTCAAGCGCGGCAGGGCCGTGTACCGCACGCTGTTCTTCCTGCCGTCCATGGTGCCGGTCGTGGCCGCCGCCCTGTCGTTCATCGTGCTGCTCAACCCGGTCGGACCGCTCAACCGGCTGCTGGGTCTCGTGGGCGTGGATGGCCCCGGCTGGTTCTCCGACCCCGCCTGGTCCAAGCCGAGCCTCGTCATGATGGCGCTGTGGGCCAGCGGCAACGTGATGGTCATCTTCTCCGCCGCCATGCTCGACGTACCGCGCGAGCTGTACGAGGCCGCCGAACTCGACGGTGCGGGCGCGTTGCGGAAGTTCCGCAGCATCACCCTCCCGGCGATCTCCCCGGTCATCTTCTTCGCGCTGCTCACCGGAATGATCTACACCTTCCAGTACTTCACCGAGGCGTTCGTCGCCTCCAGCTCCGCGAACGCCACGTCGTCCAGCAACGACCTGATCGGCTACCCGGCCAACTCCCTGCTGTTCTACTCCACGGAGCTGTACCGGCAGGGCTTCTCCTACTTCAAGACCGGCTACGCCTCGGCCATGGCCTGGCTGCTGTTCCTGGTCATCTTCGCGGCGACCGTGGTCTTCATCCGCGCCTCGCGCCGCTTCGTGCACCACGCGGGCGGTGGCCGATGAGCACCCTCGATCTGACGAAGCGTCAACCTCGTACCGGACGACGCCTGTTGTACCTGTTGGCCGAGCACGCGCCGGCCGTCGCGATCGCGCTGTGCTTCCTGCTGCCGCTGACCATCGGCGTCCTCACCGCGTTCATGACCCAGCACCAGGCCGGCACCGGCTCGCTGTGGCCCTCACCCTGGGAGTTCGGCAACTTCCGCAAGGTCTTCTCGGCCATGCCGTTCGGCCGCGACCTGCTCAACACGATGCTGTACGCCGGACTGTCCACGGTGGGCGTCGTCGTCTCCTCGGTACCCGTGGCCTACGCGCTGGCCCGGCTGCGATGGCGTGGCCGGGAGGGCGTCTTCCTGGTGGTCCTCGCCGCGATGATGATCCCGGCACAGGTCACCAGCCTTCCCCTGTACGTCATGTACGCGCACGTCGGCTGGGTGGGCACCCTCAAACCCCTCATCGTCCCGTCCTTCTTCGGCGACGCCTTCAGCATCTTTCTGCTGCGCCAGTTCTTCCTGACCATCCCCGACGAGTTCACCGAGGCGGCCCGGGTCGACGGCGCGGGAGAACTGCGCATCCTGTGGCGGGTCCTGATCCCCATGGCCAAGCCGGCGATCGCCGCCGTGGGGCTCTTCGCGTTCCTGTACGCGTGGAACGACTTCTACAACCCGCTGCTCTACACGGGCAACAGCGACACCGGCCAGACCCTCGCGGTGGCCCTCAGCCAGCTCGCCAAGAACGGGCACCAGAACGCCTACGAGCTGCAGATGGCGGCCTCGCTGATGTTCCTGCTGCCCGTCCTGGTGCTGTTCTTCCTGGCGCAGAAGGTCTTCGTCGAGGGCATCGCGCTGACCGGCGTCAAGGGCTGAACCTCCCCCCACGCACACTCCAGGAGCACGATGAAGATCACCGTTGTCGGCGGTGGCAGTACCTACACACCCGAACTGATCGAAGGTTTCGCCCGGCGCGCCGGTGTACTGCCCGTCGACGAACTCGTCCTGCACGACATCGACGCCGAACGGCTGGCCGTGATCGGCGGACTGTCCCGTCGTATCCTCGCCCGGCACGGCTTCCCCGGCCGCCTGACCACCACCGACGACCTTGCCCACGCGGTCGACGGAGCGGCCGCGGTGCTCGTCCAACTCCGCGTGGGCGGGCAGGCGGCCCGCCTGGTCGACGAGACCCTGCCGAACCGCTTCGGCCTGCTGGGGCAGGAGACCACCGGCCCCGGCGGCTTCGCGAAGGCCCTGCGCACGGTGCCGGTGGTGCTCGACATCGCCGCCGAGGTACGCCGCCGCGCCAGGCCCGGCGCCTGGATCGTCGACTTCACCAACCCGGTCGGCATCGTCACCCGCGCCCTGCTGGACGCCGGGCATCGCGCCGTCGGCCTGTGCAATGTGGCGATCAAGTTCCAGCGGCAGTTGGCGGCCCGCCTCGGCACCGAACCCGACCGTGTACGGCTCGGCCACGCAGGACTCAACCACCTGTCCTGGATCCGCTCGGTCACCGTGGACGGAGTGGACCGTCTGCCGGAACTGCTGAGCGGCGACGCCCTCGACGAACTCGCCGCGCAGACCCGGGTCCCCGCCGGGGCGTTGCGCGACCTCGGTGCCATCCCCTCGTACTACCTCCACTACTTCTACTGCACGGACGACGAGGTCCGGGCCCAGCAGGCCGGAACCCACCGCGCCTCACAAGTCCTCGCCATCGAAAGGGAGTTGCTGACCCTCTACGCGGACCCCGGCCTGGACCGCAAACCCGACCTGCTGGAGCAGCGCGGCGGGGCGTACTACAGCGAAGCCGCGGCCGCCCTGGTCACCAGCCTGCTCACCGGCGACGGTGCCCACCACTACGTGAACGTACGCAACGACGGAGTCCTGCCCGGCCTGCCGGACGAGGCCGTGGTCGAAGTGCCGGCCCACGTCGACACCGACGGACCGCACCCGCTCCCCGTGCCACCCCTGCCGCCCGAGATGCTCGGGCTCGTCCAGGCGGTCACCGCGTACGAGACCCTCACCGTCGAGGCCGCCCTGACGGGGGACCGGACGGTGGCCCGGCGCGCCCTGATCGCCAACCCGCTGGTACGCGAATGGGCGCGTGCGGACACGCTTCTCGACGCGCTGCTGGACGCCAACCGCCCTCATCTGCCCCGGTTCTTCACGAGCGAGGCCGTCGATGCCTGACCTCGTGGTGGGCGTCGACGGAGGAAACTCCAAGACCGACCTCGTCCTCGCGGACACCGAGGGACGGCTGCTGTCCTGGGTGCGCGGCCCGGGCACCCGTCCGCACACCGAGGGAATGGAGATCACCACCGAACGGCTCGCCGACCTGGGCCGGCACGCGCTGGCGGAGGCCGGCCTTCCCGACACGACGCCGGTCTCGGTCGGCGCGTACTTCCTCGCCAACGTCGACCGCCGGGCCCAGGAGCGCCTGGCGCTACGGCAGTTGACCCGCCTGGGCGTGGCCGACCGGACCCTGGTGCGCAACGACACACTCGCCGTCCTGCGGGCCGGCGCACCGGACGGCTGGGGAGTGGCGGTGGTGTCCGGCGCCGGCATCAACGCGGCCGCCGTCCATCCGGGGGGCCGCTCGGCCCGCTTCCTGTCCCTCGGCGACCTCACCGGGGACTGGGGCGGCGGGCTCGCCGTGGCCCGGGCGGGCCTGGGGGCCGCCGTCCGCGCGGGCGACGGGCGGGGACCGGCGACCCGGCTGCGGAAAACCCTGCCGGGGCACTTCGGCCTGGACAGTGTGGAGTCCGTCGCACTGGCCGTCAGTAGCGGCGACATACCGGTGACCGCTCTGCACGGCCTGGCACCCCTGGTCTTCGTGACCGCCGCCGACGGCGACGCGGTGGCACGGGGCATCGTGGAACGCCTCGGCGACGAGATCGTCGTCATGGTGACCGCCCTGCTGCGCCGACTCCGCCTGCTGCGCACCCCGACACCGGTGGTACTCGGCGGCGGCACCCTGCAGAACGACCAGGTACTGCTGCGGGACCACATCAGAGCCCGTCTGGCCACCGAGGCGCCGCTGGCCCGGCCCGGGGTACTCGATGTGCCCCCGATCGCGGGCGCGCTGCGGGAGGCACTCCTGACGGCGGGCGCCCCGGCCGCCGTACAACACCGCCTGCGCGAGGCCATGGCCGAACGGAAGCCGCCGCCGCTCCTGACCGACGGGACATGTCCGCCTGAGTGACTACCCCGTACGAGGGCCGCGCTTTCGAGAGCCCTCGTACGGGGTGTCGCCGACCGTTGAAGGCCGGCGTCTACTGCACGAGCTCCCAGTCCTGAGAGCCGTCCGTGGCCGCGTTCTGCAAGGTCAGCGGCGCTCCGTCGGACGCTCCGGTCACGTACAGGCTGGTGTTCTTGACCGACTGGAGCTTGTAGAACCCGTCGCTGGTCTTGACCAGGTTCCAGCTGCCGGTGGCGCTGTTGTCGACCCACTGTCCGATCCGCTGGCCGGCCGTCGCGTTCCCCGTCCAGATGGCCGCGGCGCGGCCGCCCGACTTGTTCAGCAGGCTCGTGCCGCCGTTCGGCTCGGTCACCACGTGCCAGTACTGGGTGTCCGGATTCGCCGCCGAGCCGGGCTCCTCCAGACGGACGTCGGGTACGTCCGAGTTGCCGATGTTCGCGTCGTTGGTCTTGTTCCCGGTGCCGATCACCTGGTCGGTCTTGCGGTTCACCAACTGGTAGTAGACCCCGGCCGAGTGGCCGAGGTCGACCTCGGCGTGGGCGATCGTCGAGGTGCCCTGGTTGTTGAGGATCGCGATACGGCCGGTGCCCTCGACGTACTGCAGGTTGCGGCTGTAACCGGCCTGCGAGGACGTCTGGTACTCCTTCCAGGTGCCGTCGCCGCGTCCGCTCTCGTTGACCCAGACGTTGCCGCTGCCGGCCGCGTTGTACACCAGGCGCCCGCCGGGAAGCCGGATGAGGACCGGACTGCCGCCCGTCGCGAGGGCGTGGGAACCAGCGTCGAGGGGCAACGTGGTGACGCCCGTGCCGGTGGCGGAGCCGGTGTAGATCTTCAACGGGTCATCGGCGAGCAGGTACTTGGTGTTGACTCCGCCGCCCCAGTACTCGAAGGTCAGGAGCCACTTGCCGTCCGTCGTCCGTACGACGTTCGCCATGCCCGGCCGTCCGCCCCCGATCTCCGTCTTGCCGCCTCCCATGTCCTGCGTCAGTCCGGCGACGTCGACGACGGGGGCGCTCCACTGCGCGCTGCGACCGTCCCAGGTCTTGTGGGCGAGGATCTGGCCCTGGGAGTCCGTGGCGGTGTCGTTGGCGGGGTCCAGCGTGGG
Organism: Streptomyces sp. NBC_00076; assembly: GCF_045041235.1. Taxonomy (NCBI): domain Bacteria; kingdom Bacillati; phylum Actinomycetota; class Actinomycetes; order Kitasatosporales; family Streptomycetaceae; genus Streptomyces; species Streptomyces sp. NBC_00076. The sequence continues at coordinate 903,108 of NZ_CP108242.1, read as the reverse complement.
GACGCCGGTGGTCGCGTTGAAGCCGGTGTAGTCGTTCTCGTCGGAGTAGTAGCAGACGAGTCGGCCCTTGTAGACCATCAGGTACGGCTCCCAGATGGGGTCCACCTGCTTGTTCGTGTTCGCGGCGGCGATGTTCTGCCCGGTCGCGCCCGCGCTGCCGCCCTGCCAGCCGCCCGTCGCGACGACGTTGACGACCTTCCACGTCGCGCCTTCGTCGGTGCTGGAGTACAGGGCGATCGCCAGGTCCTTGCGGTCACCGTCGTTGGACGGCGTCCAGTTCGGGTCGGCCGCCTTGTGCTCCTTGTAGTAGTAGTCGTCGCCCGACACGACACTCGCAAGCAGCAGTGTGCCCTGCTTCAGGTTCCCGACGTCCTGCGGAAGCGTGTAGAGGTACGGGTTGGTCCAGTTGCTCGTGTACTTCGCGTACTGGGGGTCGCTGGACAGATACGCCGGAGCCTTGACCTCGGATAGCGGCTGCCACGACGTTCCGCGGTCGTCGCTCTTGTAGACGGGCAGGGTCTGCTGGTCGGCGCTGCCCGTCGCCGACACCACCGTGGACTTCTCGAAGGACGCGACCAGACGGCCGCTCGGCAGCTGCGCCGACTTCGGGTAGACCGCGCAGTTGCCCCGCCCTTTGAGGCACGGTTCGTTTCCGAGCTGGTAGAGGATCCCGCCGGTCGGGTTGTACGCGTGCGCGCTGCCCATGGGGATCGCCAGCATCGCTGACGCCGCGACGAAGGTTCCCAGCGCTCTGCGTGCTCTTCTTCTGTACATAGCCCCTCCTCGGGGGATGGCCACGGTGATGCCGGTAAGGGGTCGGATCAGGTCGATCAGGAGGTGAACACGCGGACGTCCCAGGCGCCGAGGTGCAGCGCCGTGCCCGCGGGGAGGGACGTGCCGGTCAGGGCGTCGGAGAGGGCCACCGGGGCGGAGACGCTCGTGGCCTCCCAGCTCCAGTTGTGGACGATGTGCACGCGGCGTCCGTCGGGTGAGGTGCCGGTCGTCGCGGTGACGGGTTCCGGGAGGTCCCGCCACGTGCCGCGGGAGACCGGTGCCATCCAGGCGGCCAGTGCCCGGGCGAGGTCGCGGCCGGGGACGGTGCCGACGGTGGTGACGCGGCCGGAGCCGTGGCGGCGGGTGGTGACCGCGGGCCAGCGGCCGAAGTGGGGGTGGTCGTAGCCGGCGAGCACCTCGGCGTCGGTGACGGTCAGGCCGTCCGCCCAGCGGGTCGCCGTCGCGCGCTCCGGCAGGTCGAGCGGCCCACCGGAGGCCGACCGGACGGGGACCTCCTGTACGAGGTTGCTGAACTCGTCGTAGTGGACACCCGCGGCCTCCACCAGTCGCCCGGGGGCCGGTTCGTGGCGGGCCCGGGCCTCGTGGTCGGCGTAGCCGGTGCGCGGACCGAGGACCAGATGGCCGCCCGCCTCCGCATAGGCCGCCAGCCAGTCGAGCGTGGAGTCGGCGGCGAGGTACAACGCCGGGACGACGAGGACGGGGTGGCGGACCACGGCCTCCTGCGGCGTCATGCCCTCCCGTTCGGCTCGCGGGTCGTGCAGTTGGCGGGCGTGGACGATGCGGACCTGACGGCCGGCGTCGAAGGCGCCGCGGTAGAGGGGGTCGAAGATGCCGTGGTAGGCCTCCGGGTCCGGCTCGCCGTCGGGTGTCGCGAGCGGCGGGTACTTCTGCATGAGCCACTTGCTCGGCGTCGAGTACACCATCGTGATGTCGGCGTCCGGTTCGAGCCCGGCGACGAGCGGACCGGCCGCCTCGAACTCGGCGCCCAGCCGGGCGAGTTCGGCGTAGGTGCGGCCGGGCCGGCCGGTGTGGGGCAGGATGCCGCCCCAGTAGGTCTCCGCGCCGAAGTGCAGCGTGTGCCAGTGCCAGTACTCGATCATGCGGGCCCCGCGACCGACCAGCGCCCAGGCCGCCTGCCGCCACTGACCGTCGTAGGCGGGACGGTTGTCCCACGGCATGCCGATGGAGCCGGCGTTGGTCTCGGTGACGAGGAAGGGCTCCTGGCGGGAGGAGAACATCCAGTCGGCGGTCTGATACAGCGCCCACACGCCGGTGGTCTGCCAGCCCTGCACGTGGTCGTCCGGCGTGGGGTCGGGCAGCAGCAGATCGTCCTGCATGCCGTAGTACGCGTTGCCCGTGGCGATGTCGAGGCGGTCGGTCAGCTCGTCGTCCTCCACCCCGGGGCGCTTGTAGGAGATGCAGGTGGTGACGAAGTGCTCGGGGTCGGAGTACTCGCGGACGATGTCGGCCTGCCAGCCGATGAACTCGGTGACCTGGCGGGCCTGGAACTCCCGCCAGGCGACGTCGTACTGCGGCTGCGCGTTGCCGTCCGGGGTCCACAGGTCGGCCCATGTCGACAGTCGGTGCGACCAGTAGACCAGGCCCCACTCGCGGTTGAGGGTCTCGACGTCGCCGTACCTGGCGCGCAGGTGGTCCACGAAGCGCTGGAAGACGCCGTGGTTGTGGAAGAGCTCCAGGCCGGGTTCGTTGTCGACCTGGAAGCCGATGACCGCGGGGTGCCCGGCGTACCGGGCGACGACCTTGCGGATGATCCGCTCGGCGTGGAACCGGAACGCGGGGTGGGTGAAGTCGACCTCCTGACGGGCGCCCCAGCCGATGCGCTCTCCGGTGCGCCGCTCGCCGGTGATCTCCGGGTACTGGCGGGCCAGCCACGGCGGGACGGCGTAGGTCGGGGTGCCGAGGACGACGGAGATGCCGCGTTCGTGGGCGCCGTCGAGGACGGGCTGGAGCCAGTCGAGGTCGAAGCGGCCGTTCTCGGGCTCCCAGGTGGACCAGACGGACTCGCCGACCCTGATGACGGTGACATGCGCGTCGGCCATGAGATCGAGGTCGGTCTTGAGGCGTTCGTCGGGGCGTCCGTCGCCGTAGGGCGGCCGGTACTCGTGGTAGTACGCGGCACCGAAGAGGACGCGGGCAGGCAGAGCCGCCATGAAGAAACCTCCGAAGGAGAACAGGGAGTACGAGGAGGACTGCGTGCCCTACTGCTTGACGCCGCCGGCGGCCAGGCCGCTCTGCCAGTACCGCTGGAGCAGCAGGAAGGCCACGACGAGGGGCAGGATCGAGATCAGGGATCCGGTCACGACGAGAGCGAGCATGTCGCTGCTGGAGCCGGCCCCGCCGTTCTGGGCCTGCGCGGCCCAGGAGGAGAGCCCGACCGTGATCGGGTACAGGTCCGGGTCGTTGAGCATGATCAGCGGCAGGAAGTAGTTGTTCCAGGTCGCCACGAGCGTGAACAGCAGGACGGTCACCAGGCCCGGTGCGAGCAGTCGCAGGGCGATCGTGAAGAAGATCCGGGCTTCCCCGGCGCCGTCGATGCGGGCCGCCTCCAGGATGCTGTCGGGAATGGCGTCCTGCGCGTAGACGCGCATGAGGTAGAGGCCGAACGGATTGACCAGGGAAGGCAGGATGATCGCCCACGGGGTGTTGACCAGGCCCGCCTCGGCGAAGAGGAGGTAGGTCGGGATCGCCAGGGCGGTGGTCGGGACCATGACGGCGCCCAGAACCAGGTTGAAGCCGAGCCGGTCGCCGCGGAAGCGGAACTTGGCGAAGCCGTACCCGGCCGCCGCCGCGAGCAGGGCGGCACCCACGGAGCTCACCACGGCGTACATCACCGTGTTGAGCAGCCAGTGCACGAAGACCCCGTCGTCCTGGGTGAAGGTCTCCTTGACGTTCGCCAGCAGTTGCGGGGCGTGTGAGAACCACAGGCCGAAGCTGTTGAACAGGTCCTGGGTGCTCTTGGTCGAGGCGATCAGCAGCCAGAACAGGGGGAGCAGGAAGTAGGCCAGGGCGGCCAGCATCGCGATGGTCAGCGAGGTGCTGCGGCGGGCGCGGGAGCGGCGGCGTCGCCGAGGGGCGACGGGAACCGGGGTCGCCACCGGGGTGGCGGCGACCGTGGGGGTCGTGGTCGTCACGGGGTCCTCCTGCGGTTCGCGGTGAGCAGGATGGCGTAGGAGGCGATCACGATGACGAGGCCGAGGAGGAAGGACACCGTGGCCGCGTAGTTGACCTGCTGGCCGGTGAAGGCGAGCGTGTAGGCGTAGAGGTTGGCGGTGTAGGAGCTGCTGATGACGTCCGGGGCGACCTTCATCAGCAGGTTCGGTTCGTTGAACAGCTGGAAACTGCCGATGACGGAGAACAACAGGGTGAGCAGCAACGCCGGTTTGAGAGCCGGGAGTTTGACGGACCAGGCGATCCGCCAGGCGCCGGCCCCGTCCATCGCGGCCGCCTCGTACAGCTCCTGCGGGATGGTGCGCAGGGCGGCGTACAGGATGATCATGTTGTAGCCGACGAACTCCCAGGTCACGATGTTCGCCAGACTGCCGAGCATCCAGCTCTCGCTGAGGAAGCCGGGGACCGGCAGGTCCAGCTTCCGGCTCAGCTGGGCGAACGGGCCGAAGTCCGGGCCGTACAGATAGCCCCACATGAGGGCGGCCACCACGCTCGGCACGGCGTACGGCACGAAGATGCCCAGCCGGATCACCCGGGCCAGCCGCAGCAGCCCGCTGTCGAGTGCGAGGGCGAACAGCAGCGCCAGCAGCAGCATCACCGGGACCTGGATCACGAAGAACAGCGCGACCCGTCCGACGCCGTGAATGAGCAGCGGGTCCTGGACGGCCTTGACGTAGTTGTCCAGTCCGACGAACGCGGTGCCGCCGATGAGGCGTTCCTGGAACAGGCTGAGGTAGGCGGCGTAGCCGAGCGGGGCGAGGAAGAGCAGGACGAAGAGCACCATGAACGGTGCGACGAACAGCGGCCCCGCCGCCCGGCGCCTCCCCTTGGCGGAGGGAGCGCTGGTGACGGCCATCTCAGCGCCCCTTGACGGTGAAGCCCTGGGCCTTGGCGTACGTGGTCAGCCGCGTCTGCCAGGTGCCGAGCGCGCGGGCGGTGTCGGTCTTGTCGGCGAGGGACTTGCCGACCGTCTCGGTCCAGTCGGTCGCCGCCTGGTCGAGGAACGGAGGCCACTGGAAAGAGGAGTTGACCGTGGTGCCGATGTCGGCGAAGACCTGGTTGACCTGCTGGCCGCCGTAGAACGCCGGCTTCTCTCCGACGAAGGCGGGGTCCGTCAGGAGCGCCTTCGTCGCCGGGAAGAAGAACTGTTCGGTGGCGAACATCTTCGCGCTGGCCGGGTCGCTGTTGAGGAACTGCGCGAACACGGCCGCCGCGACGGGGTTCTTGGTGGAGCGGATGACGGCGGTGGTCGAGCCGCCCCAGTTGCCGGAGCTGGGCTTGGCCGCGTCCCACTGGGGCAGCGGGGCCGCGCGCCACTTGCCGGCGGTGGCCTTGGCGGAACCGGAGAGGAAGACCGGCCCCCAGGCGGCGGTGATCCAGGTGGCGTACTTGCCCTTGTTGAGCGCCGCGTACCAGGAGTCGGTGAAGTCCGGCTCGACGCCGATGACCCCCTCCTTCGCGAGCCCGCCCCAGTACTCGCCGAGCTTCCGGGAGACCGCGTCGTCGACACTGATGGCGATGTCGCTCTTGCCGGAGGTCACGTACGGCTTGGCGCCCGCCTGCCACAGCAGGCCGTGCCAGGCGGCGACCTGGTTGGCCGCGAGGTTGGTCAAGTAGACGTCGGGGTCGGCCTTGTGGAGCTTGCGTGCCGCGGCGGCGAACTCGTCCCAGGTTCCCGGGACTTCGATGCCGTGCTTGTCGAAGATGTCCTGCCGGTACAGCATGCCCATCGGGCCGGTGTCCTGCGGGATCGCCCAGACCTCGCCGTCGCTGCCGCTGACCTGGCCCCACGTCCAGTCGACGAACTGCCCCTTGAGCGCGGAGGCGCCGTAGGGGCGCAGGTCCAGCAGACTGTCGGTGATGGTGAAGGTCGGTATCGCCTGGTACTCGATCTGCACCATGTCCGGGGCGCCGCTGCCGGCCTTCAGAGCCGTACGCAACTTGGTGTACTGCGGGGTGCCCTGGCCCGCGTTGACGACCTTGACCTTGACGGCCGGGTACTTCTTCTCGAAGAGCGCGACCTCCTTCGCGATGTTCGGGACCCAGGTCCAGAACGTCAGCTCGGTCGGCGTCTTCATCGCCTTGTCGATGTCGGCCTGGCTGACCGGCTTGGCGGCGGTGGAGGAACCACCGGAGTCACCGCCACCGCAGGCCGTGAGGGCGGCCCCGAGGGACAGGGCGCCCGTCGTGGTGAGGAAGAGCCTGCGGTTCATGGAGGAGGAGCTTGCGAAGGATCCGGATGTGGGCATGGTGAACTCCCGCCGATGGCGAAGGGGACCGCACGCCGAGGGAGGGCGTGCGAAAAGGGGATGACGAAGGGGAAAGCGGGCGTGTGCGTGACGGCCTGGACGTCGAAGCCGACGGTGTCGGGCTGACGGTTCACAAAGCGCGCCGACTGCTACCGGTTGACGGCGCACAGGTGTGTGCGGGACGGGCCGGAGAACGCCGCGCCCATGCGGCTCGAGAGCCACTGGGTGAGGAGGAGTGCGCGCGTCGTCCGAGCTGCGGGGGCGTCCGCGGCGGCGGGGACACGGTCGGGATGGGCAGGGCTGAACAAGGGCCGGTACGGCGGCTCGCCCCTGGGATCACATGCCCGGTCCGGTTTCTGCGGCCTGGCCTACGGCGCTGTTCAGCGCCGGGTGGACGACCCTCCCTTCGGAGGCGGGGGACTGGACGTCTCGACCCGGGGCCGGGAGGCGGTATGTCGGCGCCGTCCCGGAGGCCTTACGGACGCCGGGGGCTGGGTCGAGGCACGGACGACGAGATCGACCGGTGGGCCGCTCGCCGGCAGAGGCTCCGCCTGCGGGTTCTCGATGGCGTGCACCAGGCGCTTGAGCCCCTCCTGCGCCACGGTGTCGAACGGCTGGCGCACCGTGGTCAGCGGAGGAGTCACATAGGCGGCGACCGGGATGTCGTCGAAGCCGACGACGCTGATGTCCTCCGGCACACGCCGGCCGGCTTCCGTCAGGGCACGGATCAGGCCGATGGCCATGTCGTCGTTCGCGGCGAACACCGCCGTCACGTCGGGGTCGGCGGCCAGCTCCTGGCCCGCCGAGTAGCCGGAGGCGGCCGACCAGTCGCCCTCGAAGACCGGCGGTTCGGCCCTGCCGTGTGCTGCCAGGGCCGCCCGCCATCCCTCAAGACGGTCCTTGGCGGCGTACCACCGCTGGGGACCGGCGAGGTGATGGACGGTCGGGTGTCCCAGGTCCAGCAGATGCTCGACGGCCGCCCGGGCCATCACGTCGGCGCCGCCTCCCGCGGCCAGCACCGTGGAGGCGGTGAAGGGCGGTGGCGCGCCGAGGACCAGGACCGGCACGTTGATGCGGGCGGAGAGGTCTCCCGCGCCCGCTTCCTCCTCGATCGGCTCGGAGATGACGATCCCGTCCACGCCCTGGTCGAGGAGCGAGTCGACGGCGCCGGCGAGCCCCGAGGGGTCGCCTTCCATCGTGTTGACCACCCGGAGCGCGTAACCCGTGTCCCGGACGACCCGCTCCACGCCCATGAGCAGTGAGGCGGGACCGTACAGGGCCGTGCCCAGCGTCACCACACCGATCGAGCGGGTCCGTCCGGAGGCCAGCGCCCGGGCGGCGTTGTTGCGGCGGTAGCCGAGCTGCTCGGCGGCGTCGAGGACGCGTCGGCGCACGTCGGCGGAGACATACGGCTCGTCGTTGAAGACCCTCGACACCGTCTTCTGCGAGACACCGGCCACCCGGGCCACGTCCACACTGCGCGGCGCGCCGGGACTCCCGTCCCGTCCTGTCCCTCGCGTCATGACGTCTCCTGGTCGGCCGCACGATCGAGCCCCATACTGCCAGACGCCGTGTGTCTGACTGCGCTGTCATGTCTACGCAGTCATGCGGCGGCCGTCAAGAGTCCGGGACGCATCCGTAACCTTCAGGTCCGAGGTTGTGGATCAGCCCGGCTTCGGAATCGTCATCCAACGCCACTGGGTGAACTGCTCCAGACTGGCGGTGCCGCCGATCCGCGAGCCGTTGCCGGAGATGCCCATGCCGCCGAAAGGCGCGTTCGCGGCGTCCTTGGCGCAGACGTCGTTGACATGGACCATGCCGGTGCGCAGTCGTTGGGCGACGGCGGCTGCTTTCGGTACGGAGCCGGAGTGCACCGCGGCTGTCAGGCCGTATGCGGTGTCGTTGGCGATCTCGACGGCCTCCGCCTCGCTGCGGAAGGGGACGACCGGGGCGACCGGGCCGAAGATCTCCTCGGTGAACGCCGGCATGCCGCGCTCGACGCGGTCCAGAACGGTGGGCGGGTAGAAGAGCCCGTCACGTCGGCCGCCGGTACGCAGCCGTGCCCCGGCGGCCACGCTCTCGTCGACGATGCGCTCGATGCGCAGGGCCTGCCGCTCGCTGATGACGGGGCCGATCGTGACGTGCTCCGTGCGCGGGTCGCCGATCGGCATGGCATGCGCCTGACTGACCAGCGCCTCGGTGTACGCCTCGATCAGGTCGGTGTGGACGAGGTGGCGGCCGGCGGCGACGCAGGCCTGACCCTGGTAGCCGAAAGCGCTCGCCGCCCCGGCAGCGGCGGCGGCCCCGATGTCCGCGTCTTCGAGCACGATGATCGAGTTCTTGCCGCCGAGTTCCAGGGAAACCCGCTTCAGGCCTTCTCCCGCCACGCGGGCCACCGCACGTCCGGCCTCGGTGGAGCCGGTGAACGAGACCATGTCGACATGGGGATCGGCCGCCACCGCCCGCCCGGTCGCGGCGTCTCCGGGCAGGACGTGCAGCACCCCGTCCGGCAGCCCGGCCTCCTCGAAGAGCCGCGCGACGAGGACGCCCCCGGACACCGGCGTGAGCGGGTCGGGCTTGAGCAGTACGGCGTTGCCCAGCACGAGGGCCGGAGCCAGCACGCGCATCGCGAACAGCAGCGGCGCGTTCCACGGGTTGATGACACCCACGACCCCCACCGGCACTCGCCAGGCCAGACTGGTCGCGCCGGGGGGCTGCGGAGTCAGCACCTCACCCAGGGGCAGCGACGCGAGTCCGACGCCGTGCGTCAGCTGGCCGAGGGCGGCGGCGATCTCGTAGTCACCCTTGGCCGGGACGCCGGCCGATTCACGGACGATCCAGTCACGGACCGTCCCGCTGTGCTCACGCAGCGCCGAGGCGGCACGCAGCAACACCTCGATCCGTTCGGAGGGATCGGCCGCGGCCCAGCCCACGGCGGCGCGGGCGGCCCTCGCGCCGGCTCGCGCGACGTCAGCAGGGGCGGCCACGCCGACTTCGGCCAGCGGGTGGCCGGTGGCCGGTTCGATGACCTGGCGGGTGCCGCCTTCGGAGTCGCACCAGCCCCCGCTGTAGATCTTCCCGGTCCACTCGGCCGGGGCGGGCCACGCCTCCTCGCCGTTGACAGTCATGGTCATGATCCCGCCCTCCGGGAAGTCCGGGTGCCGTCCCACCATGAAGACCGATTCGCGGTGATCTGTCACTCTTATTGTCTAGTGTCGTAATAAATGAGAGTGGCGCACCTTGGGTCCCGGCCTTCCCGGGCAGAAGGTCCCAGGGCGGGAGCGAGGCGGGATGACGTCATGACCGGATCTGCGTCCGCCAAGGGCGACGGTCCGAACGCCGGGGCGCGGGAGACCGTCGACGAGGCGGCCACGGCGCGCGTCCGCGTGGACGGGCACGGCGTCGTGACCGCGTGGAACGACGGGGCGCGGCGGCTCCTCGGCCACCGGGCCTCCGAGGTCGTCGGCCGGAACGTGACCCTGCTGCTCCCGGACGTCGGTGCCACGGAGGTGCCCCGTTCCCTGGCGGATCTGCCGAGGTGGAGCGGGACGGTGACGTTGCTGCACCGGGACGGCCGCCGCCTCCCCGTCGAGCTGTTGGCTCACCGCAGCCAGAACGACGGCGACGGGTGGCTGCTGGTGTCGGCGGTGACCCGCCCGGCCCGCGGACCCGCGGACGACGCGTTCGTGCAGCGGGGTTTCACGCATTCCCCCTGCACGATGGCCCTGTACGACACCGGACTGCGGCTGCGCCGGGCGAACGGGGACATGGAGCGCGCCATGGGCCTGTCCGAGGAGGCGATGCGCGGACTGCGGGTGACGGAGATCGTCGTCGATCCGGAGAGCGAGCGGACCGAAGCGGGGATGCGGCGCGTGCTCGAGACGGGTCGGCCGCAGGAGCTCGGAGCCGCGCTGCAACTCGCCGGCCATGAGCGCCAGAGCGTGTGGACGGTGTCCCTCGCCCCCGTGTGGGACACCATCGGGCGGCTGGAGGGTGTCCTGCTGTCGGCGCACGACGTGACGGAACAGCACCTGGCACGGCAGCGGCTGGTGCTGCTCAACGACGCCAGCGTGCGCATCGGCAGCACCCTTGACCTGGCGCGCACCGCTCAGGAACTCGCCGACGTCGCCGTCCCACGGTTCGCGGACTTCGTCACCGTCGATCTCCTGCCGGCGATCGAGGGCGGTGAGGACCCGCCCCAGGGACCTCCGCACGGGCCCGTCAGGCTGCGCCGGGTCGCCTACCAGTCGGTCCTGGAGGGGTGCCCCGAAGCCGTCGTACGGCGGGGAATCGTGGCCGCGTACCCGGCCGGCTGCACCGCGGCCGAGTGCCTGGCCTCAGGCCGGCCCATCATCGAACACTTGACCCCCGCCGCCTTGGCGGAGGTGGAACGGCAGACCCCGCAGCGTGCCGAACGCATGCGCAGGTTCGGCTTCCATTCGGTGCTCGCGGTGCCGATGCGCGCCCGTGGCCTCACCCTGGGCGTGGCCACGTTCTCCCGCCACCGGCAGCCCAAGCTCTTCGAGCAGGATGATCTGCTGCTGGGCGAGGAGATCACCGCCCGCGCCGCCGTGTGCATCGACAACGCCCGCCGCTACACCCGCGAACGCTCCATCTCCCTCGCACTGCAGAGCAGCCTGCTGCCGCAGCAACTCCCCGAACAGGCGGCCCTGGACGTCGCCTCCCGCTACCTGCCCGCCAGCTCCCGGGCCGGAGTCGGCGGCGACTGGTTCGACGTCATTCCGCTCTCCGGCGCCCGGGTGGCCCTGGTCGTCGGCGACGTCGTCGGCCACGGCATCCAGGCCTCCGCCACCATGGGGCGGCTGCGCACCGCCGTACGCACACTCGCCGACATCGACCTTCCCCCCGACGAACTGCTCGTCCACCTCGACGACCTGATCAACCGCCTCGCCGGCGCGGCCGACAGCACGGCCGTGACCGCCGGTGACGTCGGAGCCACCTGTCTCTACGCCGTCTACGACCCGGTCTCCAGACACTGCACCGTCGCCCGCGCAGGCCATCCCGTGCCCGCCCTCGTGACGCCCGACGGCACGGTCGACTTCCTGGACGTTCCGGCGGGCCCCCCGCTCGGCCTCGGCGGCCTGCCGTTCGAGTCCACCGAGCTGAAACTGGACGAGGGCAGCCTGCTCGTCCTCTACACGGACGGGCTCGTGGGGGTCCGCGGCCACGACATCGACGAGGGGATCGACGCCCTGCGCGACGTGCTGCGCCGACCGACCGACAACCTGGAGGTGACCTGCGACGCCCTGCTGCGGACCATGCTCACGGACGGCCCTTCGGACGACGTGGCACTCCTCGTGGCCCGCACCCGCGCCCTCGACGCCTCCCACGTGGCCACCTGGCAGGTACCGCCCGACCCCGCCATGGTCGGGCCGGCCCGCAAGAACGCCAGCCGGCAGCTGTCCGAGTGGGGCCTGGACGAGGCCGCGTTCGTCACCGAGCTGGTGGTCAGCGAACTGGTCACCAACGCCATCCGCTATGCCGAGCCCCCCATCGAGCTCCGGCTGATCCACGACCGCACCCTCATCTGCGAAGTCTCCGACGGCAGCACCACCGCCCCCCACCTGCGCCGGGCCCGTACCTTCGACGAAGGGGGCCGGGGGCTGCTGCTCGTCGCCCAGCTCACTCAGGGCTGGGGGACCCGCCAGACGACCAACGGAAAGATCATCTGGGCCGAACAGGCGCTCCCCGCCGAGCCCTCTCCGGCCTGACCGGCTGTCGGGGTGGGCGGCCGGGTCGGGTGGCGGGGTCGGACGGTGAAAGCGGGTGAATGGTAATTCACCTGACATGGAAAAAGGGAGGTGAATAGCCATTCATCAGCTAGGATGAATGGCTATTCACGCCACCTTGTCCACTGCTCGGGAGAACGCCCATGCCGGATCCGCTGCCAGGCGAGCCCGCCGGGGCCGTAGCGTCCGCGTCCCGGGACGGGTTGCGCGCCCGCCTGACGGTCCCGGTCCTCGCGTTCGGCGGCATCCTGATGGCGGTCATGCAGACCGCCGTCGTACCGCTGCTTCCCGACCTGCCGCGGCTGACCGGCTCCTCCGCGGGCGCCGTGTCATGGACCGTCACCGCGACACTCCTCGCGGGCGCGGTGCTGACCCCCGTGCTGGGCCGCGCCGGGGACATGTACGGCAAGAAGCGCGTCCTGCTCCTCGCCCTCGCCCTGATGACGGCCGGCTCGGTGCTGTGCGCGCTGACCTCCGACATCCGCGTACTCGTCGCGGCGCGGGCACTTCAGGGCGCCGCCGCGGCCCTGGTGCCCCTGTCCATCAGCATCCTCCGCGACGTCCTGCCGCCCGAGCGCACCGCATCCGCCGTGGCCCTGATGAGCTCCACCGTCGGCATCGGCGCGGCATTGGGCCTGCCGCTCGCGGCGCTCATCGTCCAGTACGCCGACTGGCACACCATGTTCTGGGTGTCCGGCGCGCTGGGGGCAGCGGGGCTGGCGCTCGCCTGGTGGGCGGTGGACGAGTCGGCCGTACGGCAGCCGGGACGGTTCGACACGCTCGGTGCGCTCGGCCTGTCCACGGTGCTCATCTGTCTGCTCCTGGCGGTCTCACAGGGCGGCGAGTGGGGCTGGACCAGCGCGCGGGTGATCGCGCTGTTCGCGGGCTTCGCGTTCGTCCTGGCCCTGTGGTGGTGGCAGCAACTGCGGGCCGAACGGCCGCTGGTGGACCTCCGGCTGGCGTCCCGGCCGCGTGTCGCGCTGCCGCACCTGACCGCGTTCCTCGTGGGATTCGCCTTCTACGGCAACTCGTTGGTCACGGCCCAGCTCGTGCAGGCGCCCGCGGGCACCGGGTACGGGCTGGACCTGTCGATCGTCGGCGCGGGACTGTGCCTGCTTCCCAGCGGCGTGATCATGCTGTTCCTCTCACCGGTCTCCGCCCGCATCTCGACCGCCCGCGGCCCCCGCGTGACGCTGGTGCTCGGCGCCCTCGTCATCGCGTTCGGGTACGGCATACGGATCCTGGACAGCCATCACCTGTGGGTGATCATCCTGGGCGGAGCCATCGTGTCGGCCGGTACGGCCCTCGCCTATTCGGCCCTCCCGACGCTGATCCTGGGCGCCGTGCCCGCCGGGCAGACGGGTTCCGCCAGCGGCGTCAACGTTCTGATGCGGACCATCGGCCAGGCCGTGTGCAGTGCCGCCGTGGCCGCCGTCCTGATCCACCACACCAGCCCGGTCGCGGGAGCGCCGCTGCCCACTCTGCACGGCTATCTGCTGGCCTTCGCCATGGCCGGCGCCGTCGCACTGGCCGGGTGCGCGATGGCCCTCGCCATACCGAAGGACAGTGAGTCGGACCAGGCCGGCCGATGGTCCCGGCGGCGCGGCGGACAGGCCGCGGACCGGGTGCTGGAGGGAGCATGAGAGCCATGAGGTCAGCGAACTCCTCCAGCACCAGGCCACATTCCGCCTCGACGACGCCGAACTCCGCGACCGCGGGGCCGAATTCCGCGAGCACGACCCCGATTTCAGCGACCGCGGCGGCCACGGACACGGGTCCGAGCCGTCGGGACGCCCAGGCCACCAGAGCGGCGATCCAACGCGCGGCCCGCTACCTCCTCGCACGACACGCGCACGCGGACATCACGCTCAAGTCCGTGGCCGAACGGGCCGGTGTCAGCCCGCCCCTGATCATGAAGTACTTCGGCAACAAGGACGCTCTCTTCGCGCAGGTGATGTCCTTCGAGGAGGACGCGGCCGCCCTGCTGGACGCGCCACTGGCAGACCTCGGGCGGCACATGGTCCGCCATGTGCTCGTCAGCCAGTCCGAACAGGGAGCCGACCCTCTGCTGCGGATCGTCTTCGCCCCGCTCCACGGCGACCAGGGAGACACCCTCCGCACCAATTTCCGCACCCAGGTGAGCGACCGCCTCGCCCTGCGCCTCGACGGCCCCGACGCCGGACTTCGGGCCGAACTCGCCGTGAGCATGCTGCTCGGCCTCGGCGTGATGTACGGCATCGCGCGGGGCGAAGAGGTGCGGTCGACGGCGGTCGACGTCGTCGTCGAACGGTACGCACCCGCGGTGCAGGCGTGCTTGGCGCCGTGAGCGAGGTGTCGGGGACCACCCCGGAGTGACGTCCGGCGAAGGAAAAGGAAGGGACCGCAGGACGATCTCGGAGCGGGTGTCTGAAGTGGGGTGATGCCCCCTCACGACAGCCTTTCCTGAAGATCGGTAACGGCATGCTGTGGCCGCGTTTTCGTCTTCGTCTGTTTGGCGACGCCTTCCGCGGAAACACGTCCGGCGAACCGAAAGCCAGGGAGGTAACTCTGCTATGGGCATCATCGCGTGGATAGTTATCGGGCTGCTCGCCGGGGCTATTGCCAAGGCGCTCATGCCGGGCAAGGACCCGGGCGGAATCATCATCACCATGCTCATCGGTATCGCCGGAGGCCTGCTCGGAGGCTTCCTCGGCAAGGTGATCTTCGGCGTCGACTCGATCGACGGCTTCTTCGACCTGTCCACCTGGATCGCGGCCATCGTCGGGTCCGTCATCCTCCTCGCGCTGTACCGGGTGTTCGCCAACCGCGGGCACGGCCGCGGACACCGGCGAGGACACGTCCACGCATAGCAGGTCCGAGTGGTCGGCGTGGTCGGAGCACAGCAACACGAAGTGAGGTGCGCGAGCGCCCCCGCCTTCAGGCGGGGGCGCTCGCGTCTTCGGCGACTACTGGCAGGGACAGGTGGGAGGGAAAGGACCAGCGTCGACTCGTGGGTCAGCCGAGGTTGAAATCGAGGTTCGTCACGTACCAGGCATCGTCGATCTTGGTGGACTCCACATTGACGTCCAACTGGCCCGGCTTCACTCCGGTGGAGTTGGACAGGATGACCTTGTCGAGACTCTGCCCGTCGATGGCGACCTTGTCGGCTGGAACGACCGCTTTGCCTCCGGTGACCGGGATTTGGGCCACCTCCACCTTCGGGTTGCTCGTGGGCGGCTTGGGCGTGAACGACGTACGGATCTGGCCGATGTTTTTCTGCATTTTCCGTACGTCGGGCGTGTTGCTGTCGCACTTCGAGGGGCTGCCGACCTGAGCCGGCGACGAGGAGGTGGCCGCTTCAGCCATCACCAGACACGCCTGCTTCGGCTTGCCCTGGACGACCGCGGTGACCCAGGTGGCAACGGCCTCCTCGGCTGTGGACTGACGGGCGGCCGAGGACTGCGTCGCCTCCGAACCATCCCCCGTCTTCCCCTTCTGCGCCCCGGCGGTCGGGCGACGCGCCCTCGGACACCCGATCCGGCGACGGACGGCACCGCCCCACGACGACCAGAGTGATCGTCGTGGGCATCGGACCGCCCAGGCCCGACCGGAGACCCGGCGGCGTGAGGGAACCCGCCCCCACATTCCCGGACCGCGCACCGGATGCGCGCCGCCAGGCCGTGGAGCGAAAGCGGGCGACCAGGGTGCCCAACACCGTTCGGGACACCCGGCTGAGCACGAGCTCTGGCAACAGAACTCATTCCCGCTCAGTCTTTAGGAACGGTTCAGCGGCACCCTCACCTTCCCGGCAGGAGGCGCGGGCCCTCCCCGTGTCTTCGATGAGCCCCGGCTGCCGGAACGGAGGCGAGCTCAGGACGTACGCGGAGAGGCAGCTGCGTACCCTGTCACCGTGTCAGCCTCCTGCCTGCGTCGCGTCGCCGTTCTCGTGCTCGACGGTGCCAAACCGCTCGATGTCGGCATTCCCGCGCAGGTGTTCACCACGCGCGCGAGCATGCCGTACGAGGTGCGGCTGTGCGGCGCGGAACCGGGTCTCGTGACTGGCGGCGACGGCCTGTCGTACCACGTCGCCCACGGTCTCGAGGCGCTCGCGTGGGCCGACATCGTCTTCGTCCCCGGGTACCGGTTCCCGGACCGCGACGATCCCTCGCCGGCCGTCGCCGGCGCGCTGATCGCCGCCCACGAGCGGGGCGCGCGGCTCGCCGCCATTTCGACGGGAGCCTTCGCGCTCGCGGCCACGGGTCTGCTGGACGGCAAGCGCGCCACGACGCATTGGCACTACACGCGGGCGCTGATGGCCCGGCATCCGCTCGTACAGGTCGACGAGAACGTCCTGTTCGTCGACGAGGGAAGCGTGCTGACGTCGGCAGGCGCCGCCTCCGGCATCGACCTGTGCCTGCACATCCTGCGCGGCGACCTCGGGGTGGCCGCGTCGAACCACGCGGCCAGACGCCTGGTCGCGGCCCCCTACCGCAGCGGTGGCCAGGCGCAGTACGTGCCGCGCAGTGTGCCCGAGCCGCTCGGCGAGCGCTTCGCCGCCACCCGCGAGTGGGCGCTGCGGCGGCTCGGCGAGCCCCTCACCCTGGAGGTGCTGGCGCGGCGGGCCGCGGTCTCGCCGCGCACGTTCTCGCGGCGCTTCGTCGAAGAGACCGGGTACACGCCGATGCAGTGGGTTATGCGCGCCCGTATCGACATGGCCCGCGAACTGCTCGAACGTTCGCAGCGCGGCATCGAGCAGATCGCCGCCGACGTCGGCCTGGGCACCGGTGCGAATCTGCGGTCGCACTTCCAGCGCATCCTCGCCACCACACCGAGCGAGTACCGGCGCACCTTCGCCCAGGGCGAGTAGGCGCACCACCTGGCGCGATCCTTTTGAACGGTGGCGATCGCGCCGCTGTCAGTGGCCGCGGCCGCGAGCGAGGCTGGATGGCGAACGGAAGGGACACCATTCATGACTCGCATCGCCATCAACGGATTCGGCCGCATCGGACGCAATGTGCTGCGTGCCCTGCTCGAACGCCACAGCGCCCTTGAGGTCGTCGCCGTCAACGACCTCACGGAGCCGGCCACACTCGCGCGACTGCTCGCCTACGACAGCACGGCCGGCCGGCTCGGTCGTCCGGTGACCGCAGACGGGGACGCCCTGGTGGTCGACGGCCGCCGCATCACGGTCCTGGCCGAGCGTGAGCCGGCGCAGCTGCCGTGGGCCGAACTCGGCGTCGACATCGTCCTCGAAGCGACCGGTCGTTTCACCTCGGCCAAGGCCGCCCGCGCGCACCTCGATGCGGGCGCGAAGAAGGTCCTCGTCAGCGCGCCGTCCGACGGCGCCGACGTCACTCTCGCGTTCGGGGTCAACACCGACGCGTACGACCCGGCCGTGCACACGATCGTCTCCAACGCCTCGTGCACGACCAACGCGCTGGCACCACTGGCCGCGGTGCTCGACGAGCTCGCCGGCATCGAGCACGGCTTCATGACGACGGTGCACGCGTACACGCAGGAGCAGAACCTCCAGGACGGCCCGCACCGCGACGCACGTCGTGCCCGAGCCGCCGCCGTCAACATCGTGCCGACCACGACGGGCGCCGCCAAGGCGATCGGCCTCGTGCTGCCGAACCTGGAGGGCAGGCTCTCGGGTGACTCGATCCGCGTGCCTGTTCCGGTGGGCTCGATCGTCGAACTCAACACGACCGTCTCCCGCGACGTGACGCGCGAGGACGTGCTGGCCGCGTACCGCTCCGCGGCTCAGGGGCCGCTCGCCGGGGTCCTGGAGTACTCGGACTTCCCGCTGGTGTCCTCCGACATCACGGGCAATCCGGCCTCCTCGATCTTCGACTCGGAACTCACCCGGGTCGACGGCCGGCACGTGAAGGTGGTCGCCTGGTACGACAACGAGTGGGGCTTCTCGAACCGTGTGATCGACACGCTCGAGCTCCTCGCGACCCCCTGACCGAGCGGGAATTGGAACGGGCAACGGGCGGGTCCTTGGATCCGCCCACGCAAACCAACACATCGGATCTCTTCCTAAGCGTTGACGACTCCTCGCGCCATCTCTACCTTTCGGTCAGAGATAGCTCCGATGAATCTCTGTGAGTCGTACGAGCCAGGAGGCGCGATGCCCAGCCCGTCCAGCCGTCGTTCCAGCCGTCCGTCCAGGCGTACGGTACTTGCCACCGGCTCCGCGCTCGGCGGGACACTGCTCGCGGGAGGCCTGCCCGCCCCGGCCGCGGCGGCGAGCTCCGCCCCGCAGGGCTCCGACCCCTGGCGCACCGTCCTCGACGACGCCGACCTGGTCTGGCAGCGGATGCCGAAGACCTGGTACGAGGGCCCGTATCTGGGCAATGGCTTCCTCGGTTCGGGGATCTACGCCGAACCGGGCACCGAAGCCGACACCTTCCAGGCCGTCCGTTTCAACGTGCAGCACTCCGAAGTCCAGGATCACCGCCCGCAGTTCGGGTCGCTCTTCGGCCTCGCACGACTGCCGATCGGCTACCTGACACTGGAGCCGGTAGGCACGATCACCGGCCTCGACTGGCGACTCGGACTGCACGACGCCGAACTGACCGGCACGCTCACCACGGGCCGAGGCACGCTCACGATCCGCGCCCTGGTGCACAACTCCCGCTCCGTGCTGGCCATCGAGGTGACGCCGAGCGAGGGGGAGCGCGACTTCACGTGGGAGTTCCACCCGGCGCAGGCGATCAGCCCGCGCGCCGCGTTCAAGCCGATACCTCAGGGGTACGAGGCCAACCCGCCCGCCCAGACGGGGCTGTACGACGGCATCTCCGCCGCCGTGCAGCCGCTGCTCGCCGGCGGGCAGCACGTCACCGCGTGGCGGGAGCGCACGCGGGGGCGTGCTCGGACGTTGTACGTGCATGTCGCGCACTCGTATCCGAAGCCGACGGCGCTCGGGCGCGCGCTGGCCGCGGTGCGGGACGCCTCGAAACTCTCGTACGACGCACTGGCGGTGGCGCATCGCGCCTGGTGGCACGCCTACTACCGGAAGAGTTTCCTCTCGCTGCCCGATGCCCGCATGCAGCGCTTCTACTGGATCCAGCTGTACAAGACGGCGTCCGCGGCACGGCGCGACGCGCCCGCGATGGCCACGAGCGGGCCCTGGCTGGAGCCCACGCCATGGCCGGCGACCTGGTGGAACCTGAACGTGCAATTGGAGTACTGGCTGATCCACGGCTCCAACCACCTCGAACTCGACGCCGTGACGAGGGCGTTGAGTGAGTTCCGGGACAACCTCAGGGCGGAGATGGCGCCCGCGTACCGCGCCGACTCACTGGGCATCCCGCGGACCACCGACGCCTCGCTGGTCAACGGTGGCGCGACGGACCCCGCACTGGGCTACGGCGTCGGCATCCCCGGCCAGGACCCGCCGACTCCCGAGGTCGGCAACCTCACCTGGGCCCTGCACAACGTCTGGCTCAGTTATCGCCACACGATGGACGAGTCGATCCTCCGCGACGTCCTCTTCCCTCTCCTCCGCAAGGCGATCAACTACTACCTGCACTTCCTGGAGCCGGGCGCCGACGGCAAACTGCACCTGCCGGCCACCTTCTCGCCCGAGTACGGGGGCAACTCACGGGACTGCAACTTCGACCTGATGCTGCTGACGTGGGGCTGCCGCACCCTCCTCGATTCCGCCGAACTCCTCGGTATCGACGATGAGTTGGCGCCGCGCTGGCGAGACGTCCTGACCCGGCGGGTCGCGTATCCGACCGACGACAACGGCTTCATGATCGGCGCGGACATCCCCTTCGCGAAGTCGCACCGTCACTACTCACACCTCCTGGCGGTGTACCCGCTGTACGAACTCACCGGCCGTACGCCCGACGAAAAGGCCCTGATCGAGAAGTCGCTGGCGCACTGGGTGGGCTTCGAAGGCGCCCTCCAGGGCTATACGTTCACGGGCGCGGCCTCGATGTCGGCCATGCTGGGAAAGGGCGAGGACGCGCTCAGCTACCTCGGACAGCTGATGACCCGCTTCATCCAGCCCAACACCATGTACAAGGAGTCGGGCCCGGTCATCGAGACCCCCCTCTCGGCCGCCCAGTCCCTCCACGACATGGTCTGCCAGTCCTGGGGCGACACCATCCGCGTCTTCCCCGCGCTGCCCGCCGCCTGGGCGGATCTGGCGGTGCACAACTTCCGTACCCAGGGGGCGTTCCTGCTCAGTGCCGTACGCAAGGACGGGGTGACCCGCTGGGTCCGGCTGGTCAGCGAGGCGGGCGCCCCCTGTGTCGTACGGCATGGCGTCCCCGGCCCGATCGAGGTACGGAACGGGGGCGGGAGGCCGCTGCGCTACGAGTCCTTGGGTGATGGGACGATCCAAGTCGCTCTGCGCAAGGGCGAGTCCGCCCTGATCACCGCCAAGGGCGACCGTCCCGACCTGCGGATCACCCCCGTCGAGCCGAACGAGGAGGCGCCGCGCTGGGGACTGCCCGCATGACCGGCGCGCGACCGCACGTGGCAGCGCCGCGTGCTCCTGTCTCGTTCGCGTGTGACCGGTGAGCGGACGGTGATCCGGGTCACCTGGCGGGGGAGAACGCGATCACGCCAGGTGGGGCGGTATTGGCGGTGGACCCGACACACGGTACCGTCGCTCTGATATCGACGACGGCACACGGAAGCCGGTGAGAACCCGGCACGGTCGCGCCACTGTGGACGGTGTCCCCCGAGGGGGCGCACCGCGAGTCAGACCCGTGGCCGTCGTCATGTGCACCACCGAGATGGGACGCGAACTCCCAGAGGAGGCCCTGCCATGGCTCAGCATGTCGCCCAGCCGACAACCACCACGCC
This sequence comes from Streptomyces sp. NBC_00076, assembly GCF_045041235.1. Classification (NCBI taxonomy): domain Bacteria; kingdom Bacillati; phylum Actinomycetota; class Actinomycetes; order Kitasatosporales; family Streptomycetaceae; genus Streptomyces; species Streptomyces sp. NBC_00076. The sequence continues at coordinate 882,320 of NZ_CP108242.1, read as the reverse complement.
CGTCGTTCCCGCCAAGCTCCCGCTGAAGGCCATCGCCCCCTGGGCGGTCTTCTTCGGCATCCTGATGCTGGTCCTGCTCTACTTCGTCGGCGCCGAACAGGGGGCGACCTCAGTCGTCTCCGGCGGGGACGTCCACGAGTGGGTTCACGACGCCCGCCACCTCCTCGGCTTCCCCTGCCACTGATCTAGGGACGCCGCACACCCCATGAACTCCGCGACAGTAAGAAACCTGCTCGTTCGGGGCATGCTCGCCGGCCTCGGCGCCGGCGTGCTCGCCCTGATCGTCGCCTACTTCCTCGGTGAACCGAATGTCGACAGCGCCATCGGTTTCGAGGAGTCCCATGCCCCCGCCCACGAGCACGAGGTCGAACTCGTCTCCCATTCCCTGCAGTCCACCGCGGGCCTCGCCACCGGCGTGCTCATCTACGGGGTGGCGTTCGGCGGCATAGCCGCTCTCGCCTTCTGCTTCGCGCTCGGCCGCGTGGGCCGCTTCACCCCGCGGGCCACGGCGCTATTGCTGTCGGGGGCCGCGCTGCTCGCCGTGTACGTCGTTCCGTTCCTGAAGTACCCGGCCAACCCGCCCGCGGTGGGGGACCACGACACCATCGGCAAGCGCACCACGCTGTACTTCCTGATGATGGTGCTCGGGGTGCTCCTCGCGGTCGCCGCGGTGATCGCGGGCAAGCGGCTCGCGCCGAAGCTCGGCACCTGGTACGCCACCGTCGTCGCCGTCCTCGGCTTCGCCGTCGTGATCGGGCTGGCGTACGCGTTCCTGCCCGCCATCAACGAGGTGCCGAGCGACTTCCCGGCCGCCTTGCTGTGGCGGTTCCGTCTGTCGGCCCTCGCCATGCAGATCACGCTGTGGGGAGGTTTCGGCCTAGTCTTCGGTGAACTGGCGCAGCGGCTGTTGCACCCGAAGCCGGCCACGGTGTCCGCGGGGACGACCGTAGCCGCTCCGTAATGACGCGGGGCCCGTTGGGCCGGCTTCGCTCAGTGGTCCGCCACTGCCTCGGCCGAGTCCAACGGGTGCCCGAGCCGCAGGTTCCAGCGGCCAACGCGTCCACTGATGGTGGTGGCCGTCAGCGGTGGCACGTCGAGACGCCAGAAGGCCGCTGAGGGCGCTCCCAGCACGTGGACCACCGCGGCCCGCACGACCTCCGGCTCGACGACGGCGAGCGTACGGCCGCCCGCGTCCTGGGAGGCCGCGAGCCAGCGTGTCACCCGCTCGCACATGTCCTCCACGGACTCCCCGCCGTGTGGCGCGGACGCGGGGTCGGTGAGCCAGCGGGTCACCGCCTCCGGCTCACCGGCGCCGACCTCGGCCAGAGTCAGGCCCCGCCAGCGTCCCACCTCCAGTGCCGCCAACTCCGCTGCCTGCGCGCCGTCGAGACCGAGTGCGGCAGCCGTCTCCTGACAACGCACAGTGGGAGAGACCACGACACGCACGGCGGCCGGCAGGGACGCCGCCGCGGCACGGGCCCGCGCCGCCCCGTCGGCGTCGATCGAGCCCCCGTCGTCGAAGCGGGCCTGGCGCAGGGACGAACTCATCGCGGGTGAGATGAAGGTGACGCGAGCGGTCACGTGGTGGCTCCTCCTGACGCGGTCAAGGTGTGCGGGTCTCCACCCGGTACGGCACATGCGTGTGCCGGTCGGCAGAGATGGTCGGCCGTCCACCGACCGGGCCCGACGCGTGCAGCCCTTGACGGGTGTGCACTGCTCGCCGTGCGCCCCCAACTCGCCGACCGCGCGGTCGAGCTCTGCGGGCGCGGCGGCGATGTCGTTGAGCGCGACGGAGACGCGTAGGCCTACGCCGCGGTCAGGTGCCACACTGTGCGGCGCTTCGGTTATGCGTCGGCCTTTGCGGGCTGCTCCTCGGCCTGCTTCGGTGCGGCCTGCTTGGGTGCGGCCTGCTTCGGTGCGGTCTGCTTCGGCGCGTCGGGAGCGGTGTAGAAGACGGATGCTCCCTGCTTCGAGCGCTGCGCCTGGCTCTTGGCGACCAGCCCTTCGAGTGTCGTGCGCACCACGGTGGTCTTGACGCCGCGCTCGGGGTGGGACTTGTCGAGGGCAGTCGTGATCTCCGCTGCCGAACGCGGTTCCTTCTGCTCGGTGAGGTGGCGGCGGACCAGGTCGACAAGCGTCGGCTGGGCCGACTTCGCGGCTTCGGGCTTCCCCGCGGGCTTCTCGGCAGCGGACTTGCCGGCAGCCGTCTTCCCGGCAGTCGCCTTGCCGGCGACCGCCTTGGCGGCAACCGACTTCCCCGCCGGCGCCTTGGCGGCAGCCGGCTTCTCGGCAGTGGACTTGCCGGCAGTGGACTTGGCTGCGGTCTTGCCGGCTGCGGCCCGGCCGGGCTGAGGGGCGGTCTTCTTCGTTCCCGCTCGCTTGCCTGTGCCGGACCCGGTGGCCGTCTTCTTGCGGGGAGCGGGTACCGCGACACTGTCCGAAGGGACCGCGGGCTGCGCGGATGCCGGTGCTGTGCCGATCGCCTGCTGGATGTTGGTCAGCACCGAGTGGTCACGCTGGAGGGCCGCCAACTGCTCCTGCAGCGTGGCGATTTCCCCACCGATGCGTTCTTGCTCCTTGGTGTTGCGTTCGAGGTCGGTGGCTACCTGGGTGGTGTACTGCGATGTCAGTTCGGTCACTGAGGTGTTCTGCGACATGAGTGCACAACCTTTCCTCGGCTCGAGGCCGGAGTCGAAGGGACTGCCGCACGAGTGTGTCTCGGACGATGGCTACGGGGCGGCAGTCACATACAAGGCGCAGTGCCCTGTCGTAGCGATAGTACGGACAACAAGAGCGGGTTGTTCTCTTCGCGCAGATCCCCGCACTGACATCAGTGTTCTGTGGGTGATGGTGGGACCCGTGCACGCGAGTCGTCCAACTGCCCGGCGGACCGTGCCGGAAGCCATGTCTCCGGTGCCGGCGGCCGGTGTGCGAGGATCCCTCGGCAGGTGGCGACGGAGACCGTAGCGGTGACATCAGTGCGTGACTCAGGCCACAGGAACTCCTTCCGTGTCGCGGAGAGAAGTGGTCGTGAGGGATTCAGAAAACGATGTGCGCCGCCGAGTGCGCGAGGGGGACCGTGAGGCGTTCGCCCAGCTGTACGAGGAGTTCGCCCGAGCCGTGTACAACCACGGGCTGCGCTTGACCGGCGACTGGTCGACGGCCGAAGAGATCATGTCCGACACGTTCCTGACCGCGTGGCGGACCCGCGAACGTGTGCTGGAGGACGGCGGCTCCCTGTTGCCCTGGCTGCTGGGCATCGCCACACACAAGGCTGACAACGCCCGCCGGGGAGTGCGCAGACGGCAACTGTTCCTGGCACGTCAGCCGCAGCCACGCGTGGAAGAGGATTTCGCGCCCCGAACAGTCGGGCGCATCGACGACGCACGGTACCTGCGCGCCGTCCAGGCCTCCCTGGGCCGACTCAGACGCCAGGAGCGGGAGGTTCTCGCCTTGTGTGTCTGGTCCGGCCTGGACTACCAGCAGACGGCCGAAGCCCTGGGCATCGCCGTGGGAACCGTGCGTTCCCGTCTGTCGCGTGCCCGCAAGAAGCTCGCCCGACTCGCGGCAGAAGAGCGGGAACCACCCACGGCCCGCGGAGAGATGACAAGTGCGGCCGCGATCGCGGCCCTGCCCGTACGGGAGGAGCTCACATGAACGACAAGGCCACGGGGGCTTCCCCTGAGCGCCACGGCGACCGTGACGAGATCGCCCGCCTGCTGCCGGCCCCTGCCGACTGGGACCTTCCGCGCGAGCAGCACCTTCGGCACAAGGACCTTCTGATGCATCACATGGACCACGACCAGGTCACCCGTACCCGGCCCGCTCGTCGGCTGCTGCGCCCCGCGGTGCTGGCGCCGGCGACCGCCCTGGCCCTGGCCTGCGCCGTGACCGCGGGAATCACACTGACCGGCAGTGACCGGGGGCCCGCCGGCACCGCGTCGCACCGTGCGGCCACCGACATGCAGCCCGCCGCCGCGCTCCTGGACCGGATCTCCGACGCCACGGAGACGCGCACCGACCCCACGGTGCGCGACGACCAGTTCGTGTACACCCGGGAGAAGCTCCAAGGAGCCGACCTGACCAGCGGGAAGGCTGTCCTCGACCCGTTGGTGGAACGTGAGGTGTGGGCCGCACAGGACCCGAGGCCCCTGCGGAAGCTCGGCCTGATGCGCGAGGACGGTGAGACCCTCCCCATCAACGCCGAACTCGGTGACACCAACGGCACACCGGCCGGCATCAACAGGCCCACCTACCACTGGCTCAGCTCACTGCCCGCCGACCCCGACAAGCTGCTGACCTATCTGTACGCCAAGACCCCGCATCCCGAGGGCCGGGAACGCGACCAGGCGGTGTTCGAGCAGATCGGATCCCTGGTCGGCGGGGTGATGCCGCCCCGTACCGCCGCCGCCCTCTACCGGGCCGCGGCGAAGATCCCCGGTGTCACCCCGGCCCCTCAGGCCCGCGACGCGATCGGCCGCAAGGGCCTCGGCATCGCCCGCGACGACACACGCTACGGCCTGCGCACCGAGTGGGTCTTCGACAAGAAGGACTTCTCCTTCCTCGGCTCCCGCACCTATCTGACCAAGGACGCCTCATACGCGAAGGCGGGCGCGCTGCTCTCCAGCGAGGCCGAACTGGAACACGCCGTCGTCGACGCAGCCGGCCGGCAGCCGGGCGACGCACAGCGCGCACAGGACGAGCGACAGGACTGACCGTCACCGGGCGCCGCGCGCGGCGGCCGAGGGCCGCCGCGCGCCGGCGCTCAGACCCCAGTCCGCTCCACGGGAATCCACAGCTCGGCGTCCGCCTGCGCCGCGTCCTGCGACAGCCGGGTCCGCAGGATCTCGGGCCCCGGACGGCTCCGGTACGGGTTGGACGGGAACCACTGGGTGAACACGTCCCGCCACAGGTACTGGAGTGCCTGCGGAAACGGCCCGGAGTTCTTGAAGACGGCCCACGTACCGGCCGGGACGGTGAGCGAGTCCATGTCCTCAGGCACGGCGGCCCGGGTCACCACGCCATGGTAGTAGTCGAGTTCGGTTCCCTCGGCCCGGCTCTCGTCCAGGTTGTCGCTCACCGCGACGATCCCTTCGGGCGCCTGATCTGACAGGCTCTGGATCCGCTGAAGCGTCTCCTGGCCGATGCCGCGGATGAAGGCGGCGATGGCCGGGTTCATCCCCTCGTGCACGAGGGGGACCCGCGCCTTCCTGCCGACCACACGGAATTCCTCCTTCTCCACGACCCTGTACCGCATGCTGCTGCTCCCTTCGACGATGAGGCGGAAGGACATCCGTGGCTGGGACTGCAGACTCGCACCGCCCCGCCTGGCCTCGCCGGGTCCGACGCCGTGCATCGCGCGGAACGCACGCGCGAACGCCTCCCCGGAGGTGTAGCCGTAACGCACCGCGACCTCCAGCAACGTCCGCTCCCCGGCCAGTACTTCGGCACCCGCGACCGTCAGCCGTCTGCGGCGGATGTATTCCGACAGCGGAATCCCCGCCAGCGCGGAGAACAGCCGACGGAAGTGGTACTCCGACGTCACCGCGATCCGCGCCAGGTCTGCCACCTTGATCCGCTGATCGAGGTGGCGCTCGATGTGCTCCATGGCCTGGTTCAGCCGCTCCAGCACCCCGGTCTCCTTCCCTTTCGATCACTCACGTTAGGAAGGACCCACCCTGCCGGACCCGACATCCTGTGCCCGGTCCGGTCGGGTGCGCCGGCCCCCGGAACGGTTCCGCTGTTCGGCGGGTCCCCTTCGAATTTCCCGTACCGGCGGCTTGCCGGGCCGGCCGGGGTGGCGCGCGGGGTTACCGTCGGCGGCATGGTCGGTGATCGCCGAGGGTGGCGCCAGTGTGTGCTGAGTGGGGCCGTGTTCGCCGTGTGCATGGTCGGTACCACGCTGCCGACACCCCTCTACGGCCTCTATCAGGAGAAGTTCGGGTTCTCCGAGCTGACGGTGACCGTGGTGTACGCCGTGTACGCCTTCGGGGTCATCGGAGTGCTGCTGCTGGCGGGCAACGTCTCGGATGCCGTGGGCAGGCGGCCGGTGCTGCTGGTGGGCCTGGGATTCGCGGCGGCGAGCGCTGTCTGTTTCCTCTGTGCCACCGGGCTGGCCTGGCTGTACGCGGGGCGGTTGTTGTCGGGTGTGTCCGCCGGTCTGTTCACCGGGGCCGCCACGGTCTACGTGATGGAGTTGGCGCCCGAAGGCGGCACGTCCCGGGCCACTTTCGTGGCGACCGCCGCCAACATGGGCGGGCTGGGGTGTGGACCGCTGCTCGCCGGAGTGCTCGCCCAGTACGCCGTCGCACCGCTGTACCTGCCGTTCGCCGTACACCTCGCTTTGGTGACCGCCTCGGTCGCCGTCCTGCTGTGGCTGCCGGAGACCGTGGACGAGGCCCGGCCGTTGAGCACCGTACGGCCGCAGCGGCCGGCCCTGCCCCCACAGGTGCGGGCGGTGTTCGCGCCGGCGGCGATCGCCTCGTTCGTGGGGTTCGCGTTGTTCGGGGTGTTCACCTCGGTCAGCCCGGCGTTCCTCGAGCAGTCCCTGGACGTGGACAACCACGCCCTGAGCGGACTCGTCGTCGCGCTCGCGTTCTTCTCCTCGACCGCGGGGCAACTGGCGGTCGGCCGGGTCGGGACGGAACGATCGCTGCCGCTGGGCTGCGCGGGGCTCTTCGCCGGGCTGGCGCTGCTCGCCGGCGCGCTGCGGTGGGACCTGCTGTCGCTGGTGGTCCTGAGCGCGGTCGTCGGCGGGTGCGGGCAGGGGCTGGCGTTTCGCGGGGCGCTGTCCGCAGTGGCCCAGGTGTCTCCCGCGGACCGCCGCGCGTCAGTGATCTCGACGCTGTTCGTGGTGGCCTACACGGGCATCTCGGTACCGGTGATCGGTGTGGGAGTACTGACGGGGCCGATCGGCCTGGAGGACGCCGGGCTGGTGTTCATCGCGTGCATGGCCGTCCTGGTCTCGATCGCGGCCGTGTACCTGCGCCGGCGGCCGGTAGGAGCGAGGGCGTGAGCGCGTACGGAGCGCCCGTCCCGCGTGTGTGCGGGAGGGGCGCTCCGGGTGGCACCTACGGTCGTCCAGGCGGCGCTGTCTCCCCGCCGGGCGGCGTCGCCGAGCCCGGCGGGAGTGCTCACCTCGTCATGGCCTCGCGTACGAGTGCCGTGTCGACGAACTGTTCGAAGCGGACGATCAGTCCGCCGCGTACGACGAAGTGGTGGGCGACGCGCACGGCGATGTCCTTGCCCGTGGCCTTGTTGGTGGCGGTGTAGCGGGCCAGGACCACGACGTTCTCGCCGTCGACGACGTAGGTGTCGTCGTGGGCCGTCCAGTCGTCCCACTCCTTGCCGAGGCGCTCCATCACGTTCTCGGTGACGCCGTCCGGCGTGCGGTAGGTGCCGGCGAGCGGGAAGCCGGCCATCTCGGTCCACTCCACGTCGGGCGCGAGCGTGGCGCGCAGGGCGGCCAGGTCTGCGGCCGCCGAGGCGAGGTACTGGCGGCGCACCACGTCGGCGGGGGCGGTGGAGGTCGCGAAGTCGGCGTTCGGTGAGGTCATGGTGGTCAGCCCCACTTCATTTCGCCCTTGGCGACCTTCGCCCCGAGCTGGGCGGCGATCAGCATGCCGTTGTCGGGGTAGCGCTTCACCAGGGCTTCGGTCAGCGCGGCACCGTCGGCCGCCTTGCCGAGTTCCTCCTCGAAGGCGAGGAGGTAGTCACGGGTGGCGGTGATCGCGGAAGCGTCGGCAGGGCTGTCGGGCAGGCGGTGGCCGGGGACGACCAACTCCGGGTCGAGCGCGGCCATCTCGTCCAGAAGTGTGATCCAGGCGGAGCGGTCCTCGGGGGTGGGAGTGTCGGCGACCCAGACGTGCTCCTGCTGGAAGAGCAGGACGCCGCCGAGGACGGCACGGTGCTCGGCCTGCCACAGGTAGTGGCGGTCGGGCAGGTCGGCCGGGCCGCCCTTGAGGTCGAAGCGGTGGCCCTCCAGCGTGAGGTCGCCGGTCAGGGGAGTGAGGTCGACCAGACGGGTCGGCAGGTTGGGGCCGAGCGCCTCCCAGGCCTTGAGCTTGCCCTCGTAGGAGTGCCGGATGTGCTCGATGACGATCGGGGTGGCGACGAACCGGGCGTCGGGGAAGGCGTCGGCGAGGACTTCGGCGCCGAAGTAGAAGTCGGGGTCGCCGTGGCTGACATAGACGGTGGTGAGCTTCTTGCCGGAGTCGAGGACCTCGGCGGCCAGCCGGTGGCCGTCCGCCCGGGTGAAGGCGGCGTCGACGAGGAGTGCCTCGCTCTCACCGGTGACGAGGGTGGCGGTCTTGTTCTTGACGCCGGCGGGGAAGTCGAGGTCGAGGACCTTGAAGGTGAGGGTGCTCACGGGGGCTCCTGTGCGGGTTACTGGGGGACAAGCGGGGACAGGTACGGGCAGGTAGGGGCAACGGATCAGGATGTGGCGGTGACGCCGAGGTGCGAAAGGCGGCGGTCCACCTCGTCGGCGGTGGCGTGGCCTTGGGCCAGGGGAACGGTGCGCGAGCCGACGAGGGCGAGGAGGGTGGGGAAGGCGGTGACGCCCAGTTCGGCGGTGCGGCGGAAGTCGGCCTCGGCCGCGTCCTGAGTCGCGGGCGACGTGAAGGAGGCGAGGACGGCTTCGGCGTCCAGGCCTGCCGTCTCGGCCACCTGCCGATAGGTCTCGGGATCGGACAGGCTGTGTCCGTCGGCGTAGAAGGCCTGTTGCAGCGCCAGAGCGAGTTCCACAGCGCGGTCGGGGGCGGTCTGTCGCAGGGCCGCGACGCCGCGGGCGGCGGCCTCGGAGTCCATCACGAACGAGCCTTCGGCGGCGAGCCGCCGGTACGCCGGGCCGAACTTGGCGCCGGTCAGCCGGCTGATCGCACCGTTGGCCTCCTCGATGTGGCCGAACCGGCTCATCGGTACCCGGCGTTGCCCGGTGAAGAGCCCGCCCGAGACCACGTCCACGGGCACTCCGGGGTGGCGGGAGACGAGCTCGCGCAGGGTGCCGGAGAAGCCGTGCGACCAGCCGCAGTAGGCATCGAAAACGTAGACGAGTTTCATCGACGACCTCGACAGGGTGTGACGCCCACCTGGTGCGAGCGATCATCTGACAAAACAGTAACTGACGTGTCAGATATTTCCCGAGACGTGTGACATGGGTCACGCAACCTGTGGCTGACGCTGTTGGATCAAGGCTCTTCGGTGAAGCGCCAGGTCAGGGCAGGCGAGGCAGCACATCCCGAGCCGTGTGGCTGAGGATGCGAAGGTCCTCCGCGAACCGTGCACGGTCCTTCGGGGGGAGTGGCTGTACGAAGTACCGCTCGATGTTCTCCACGTGGACCCGGGAAGCGCGGACTGTCGTGCTTTCGCCCAGCTCGGTGAGCCGCACCAGCTTTCCGCGCCGGTCGTCGGGGGACTCCGCGCGTGCCACGAGTCCCGCCCCCTCCATGCGGTCCACGAGCCGGGTGGCGCCGCCCGTGGTCAGGACCTGTTCCTGGGCGATGGCCCGCATCGGAAGGCCGGGCGCGCCCGCCCGCCCGAGAATCAGCAGCACCTCGAACATCAGATGGCTGATCCCGCACTCCTCCTCGAGCGCCCGACCGAGGATGTACTCCAGCCGGTTCGCCGCCCCCTGCAGCCGTCCGAACGCCAGGATCAGCCCGTGGTCCGCGGCCTCCTTCGCCGTTTTGATCCCCGCCTGCTCGCCCACAGCTCGCCGCCCCTTCGTCGTCCCGGGTACCACCGTACCGATCTCGGCTCGGGCGCCGAGGCGGCGACGGGAACGGCCGCCTCGCCGCTACGGGATGAGGTCGAGAACGCCCCCCGGGCCCGGTGTCGTCGGCCTACGTCGGTGGCCGAGCGGTTGTCCGGCGCGGCACCAGCGTGGGGGACAGGCTGACCTGGACCGACGGTCTGTGCCGGTCGGCGATCCGGTCGAGAAGCAGACGGGCGGCATCGCTGCCCATCTCGTGGCCCGCCTGGTCGACGCTGGTCAGCGAGATGGGTCCGAGCGCTGCGAACGCGGTGTTGTCGTAACCGGCCACCGAGATGTCACCAGGAACGGAGAGCCCGGCCTCCGCGACGACTTCCAGCACGCCCATCGCGACGATGTCCGCGCCGGCGAAGACGGCCGTGGGCCGGCGGGTGCGGGCAAGCAGTTCCTTCGCGCCCCGGCAGCCGCCTTCCTGGGTGTAGCTGGTGGAGACCACGTCGGTCCACTGCGCCAGTCCCTGGGTCCGCATGGCCTGCCGGTATCCGTCGGCGCGCCGGGCGTTGGGCATCTCCGCCAGGCGCGTCGGATCGGTTTCGAGGTGCTCGATGTGGGCGATCCGCCGATGCCCCAGACCGGCAAGGTGGCCGACGACCAGGGAGGCTCCTTCGACGTCGTCGTTCACCACCGTGTCGTACACCGGAGACGATCCGTGCCGCCCGACGACGACGGTCGGCACGGTGGAGGCGATGCGTTCGAGGTGAGCGCGCGGTGACACGGGCGCGACCAGGATCATGCCGTCCATGCCGCGGTCGATCATCGACTCCGTGACCCGGGCCTCCGCCTGCTCCCCGTTGCAGCCCGGTCCCAGGAGCACCTGGTACTCGGTGTCCTCCAGCGAATGTGTGACGCCGTCGAGGACCTCCGGGAAGAAGGGATTGCGGATGTCGGGCAGCATCACGCCGATGGTGTACGTCTGCCCGCGCAGGGCCCGGGCGCCCGCGTGCGGCCGGTAGCCGAGTTCGTCGATCGCGCGGCGCACCTTCGCGCGCATCTCGGGGCTGGCGCCGTAGGCGTTGCGCAGCACCTTGGACACGGCGGTCGTGGACACCTGGGCGTGTCGCGCCACGTCGACGATGGTGACGCGGCGGGGCGGTGCCGACGGCTCCATCCTGATCCCTCCCCTTCGGCAAAAGCGCTGTCGCCGAGTGTACGGACGGATTCCGTGGCCCCAGGCGCGGTCGATCAGGGGTGGCGCGGGATCGCCGTCGTGACAACCGCGCAGCGTGCGCGGCATCTTGACGTCACGCGAGTCGCTCCCTAGGGTCTGGCCACACCCCCTTTGGGTAACGTTACCCATCGCCCCCCGAACCACCCGACCCGCCATCGGACCACACCCCTCCTCGGACGTGGAGGCCGGACAGACGCCCCACGCTCACGCTGATCGGAGCCCTGACACAGCACCGTCGTTGAAACGTTTCAGTACAGGAGGTCCGCCGGTGACTCTCGCTCCGAACGAGCAACTCCCGGATCACGACCGGCCGCCGGACGCCAAGCCCCCGCCACGAGTCCGACGGGCGCGTACGGCCCCGCCCTGGTGGTTCGCGCTTCCCGCACTGGTCCTGTTCGCCTTCGTCGTGCTGGTGCCGAGCGCTCGCGGTGTCTACTACGCCTTCACGGACTGGGACGGCCTGCATCCCAGCTTCTCCTTCGTGGGCCTGGACAACTTCGCCGAGGTGTTTCGCGACCCCGACGCGGTGCGGGCGATCTGGCACACGCTGCTGATCGCCGTGTCGATCACCGTGATCCAGAACGCGCTGGGCCTGTTGCTGGCCCTCGGGGTCAACTCGGCCATCAGGTCCCGGAACCTGCTCAGGGTCTTCTTCTTCGCACCGGCGGTGATCACTCCGATCGTCACCGCCTACCTCTGGCGCAACCTGCTCGGACCCGACGGCGCGGTCAACAGCCTGCTGGGCGAGGTAGGCCTGGACGGCCTGCGGCAGGACTGGCTCGGCAGTCCACGGGTGGCCCTGTGGGCGGTGGTGGGGGTGGTCGTCTGGCAGTTCGCCGGCTACTCGATGGTCATCTTCCTGGCCGGGCTCCAGTCGGTGCCCCAGGAGGTGCATGAGGCGGCGGCCATGGACGGAGCGGGCCCGGTACGGCGTTTCTGGTCGGTCACCCGCCCGCTGCTGGCTCCGGCCCTCACCGTCAACCTGATGCTGTCGATCATCGGCGGCATCAAACTCTTCGACCAGGTGTACGCGCTGACGGGCGGCGGGCCGGGACACGCCACCGACACCCTCTCGACGCTCATCTACAAGGACGCCTTCACGCTCGGTGAGTTCGGCTACAGCATCGCGCTCGCGGTCGTCCTCACGATCATCGTGGCGGTCGTCTCGACCGGACAGTACGCCGCGCTCGCCCGCAGCGAGAGGGCCGCGTCGTGAACCGCTACCGCCGCCGCACGTTCGCACTGGAGCTGGCGATGACCGCCACCGCCCTGATCGTCGGCTTCCCGGTGTACGTCCTCGTCAACCTGGCCGTGCGACCGGCGTCGGACACGTCGTCGCCGATCAGTCCGACCACCGCGCCCACCCTGGACAACTTCTCGCAGGCGTGGCAACAGGGCGCGCTGGGCGGGGCGTTGGGCAACAGCCTGCTGGTGACGGCGTGCAGCGTCCTCATCGTGCTGGCCGTCTCGTCGCTCGCGGCGTACCCGCTCGCCCGCGTGGCGTCCCGCTGGTCCCGGCGCACGTATCTGTTCTTCCTCCTGGGCCTCGTCCTGCCCTTCCAGCTCGCCTCGCTGCCGCTCTACCAGACCATGCGCGACCTCGGCCTACTCGGCACCCCGTGGGCACTGGTCCTCTTCTACTCAGGCCTGCAGGTGCCGTTCACCGTCTTCCTCTACGTCGGCTTTCTGCGCGCCCTGCCCCGCGACTTCGAGGACGCGGCCCTGATCGACGGCTGCACACCGCTGCAGGGCTTCCGTCACGTCGTCCTGCCGATGCTCAAACCGGTCACGGTCACGGCCCTCGTGCTCAACACGGTCGCGGTCTGGAACGACTTCTTCACCCCGCTGCTGTACCTCAGTGGCAGCGCCCAGCAGACCATGCCGGTCGCGATCGCGGGCTTCGTCGGCCAGTACGTCACCGACTGGAACCTCATCTTCGCCGCACTGGTGATCAGCATCCTGCCCGTCCTGCTCGTCTACTTCCTGTTGCAGCGCAGCATCATCAACGGCTTCGCGGGAGGGCTGCGTGGATGACACCCGACGCCCACCCGTCGCCGATGCCCGGTGGCTCTTCCCCGAGGGGGACTTCATGAAGACACGCACACTGCCGGTCCTGATCGCCGCGTTGACGGCCGGAGCCGTACTTGCCGCGTGCAGCGGCGGCACCAAGGCCGGTTCGGACGGCGGTTCCCGGACTCTGACGCTCGCCTCGGTCGACCAGGGCTCGGTCGAGGACGTCGTCAAGGCGTTCGAGAAGGCCAACCCGGGCGTCAAGGTCCGCTACACCACCAGCGGCGCCGACCAGTACCAGCAGCAGATCCGCACCCAGCTGTCCTCCGGGACCGCCCCCGACGTGATGTCGGTCTGGCCCGGCAACGGCAACCCGGGCGCCACCCACGTCCTGGCCGAACCGGGTTACCTGCGGGACCTCTCGGACCAGCCCTGGGCCGCCAGAATGCCCGACGCGATCAAGAGCGTCGCCCAGTACGACGGGAAGACCTACAACGCGATCTTCGGGCAGAACGGCATCGGCGCGGTCTACAACCAGCAGGCCATGACGAAGGCCGGGCTCACCCCGCCGGACACCTGGACGAAGCTGCTGGCCTTCTGCCGGGCGGCGAAGGCCGAGGGAACCCCCGCCTTCGCGCTGGGCAACCAGGACAACTGGGTGACCCAACTCGTCCTGTACGCGCTGGTCGCCACGACCGTCTACGGCGACGACCGGGACTTCGACCAGCGGATGCAGGCGGGCCGGGCCACCTTCGCACAGTCGCCGTGGACCACCGCCCTGGACAAGTACCTGACGATGGAGAGGACCGGCTGCTTCCAGAAGAACCCGCTGGGCACCACCTACGAAGCCGGCCAAGGCCTCGCCGCCACCGGCAGAACGCTCGGCATCATCCAGGGCAACTGGGTGATCGCCCTCCTCAAGCAGAAGAACCCGAAGGGCACGTTCACGCTCCGGGCCCTTCCGGCCACCGACGACCCGTCCGAGACCCTCATACCGGCCGCGGCGGGCGCCGGTTACGGCGTCAACGCCAAGGCCAAGAACGAAAGACTCGCCCTGAAGTTCGTGACCTTCGTGATGTCGCCCGAGGGCATGAACCTGTTCGTCGAGAAGCAGGGCGGCCTGCCCTCCCTGCCCGACACGGGCTACGCGGTCGACCCCTCGCTGACCGCACTCTCGCAGTTCGTCGAGGCTGACCGCACGGTGCCGTTCATGGACCAGCTCTGGCCCAACGCCAAGGTCCAGCAGACCATGCTCAGCGGCCTCCAGGAGATCTTCAGCGGACAGTCCAGGCCCGAAAAGCTCCTCGACGACATGGACGCCGACTACGAGGCCGGCTCCTGACCGCAGTGGGACACGTGTGAATACCGAAGGGATGTAGGTGTGAGCCATGCACAACACGACGGGGACGGCCCCGACCGTGAGGCCGCGAACGGCGACAGCTCCCGCCGAGACGGCAGGGGAGTCCGCCGACGGAGCGTGCTCGCCGCGTCGGCGGTCGCGGTGCCCGTAGCGGCGGGCGCCCTGGGCGGCCAAGGCACCGTGTACGCGGCACCCTCCCGCGGTACGGAGCGGGCCGACGTGTTCGGTCTGACCGTGGAACACCGCACGGATCCCCTGGGCGTGGACGCCGCCCGCCCGCGGTTCGGCTGGCGCATGCGGTCGTCGGTCCGCGGCCGGAGCCAAGGTGCGTACCAGATCCTGGTGGCGAGCTCACCGGACAAACTGACCGCCGCCCGCGCGGACGTCTGGAAGAGCGGCCGCGTCCGCTCCTCCGATTCCGTGGCCGTCCGCTACGTAGGCAAGCCGCTGCACGCCTCGACCCGCTACCACTGGACCGTCACCGTGTGGGATGCCGAAGGCCGTCCGGTCGGCACCGCGTCCCCCGCCTTCTTCGAGACCGGCCTGATGAGCACCGACGGCGTGGCCGGATGGGACGGTGCCCACTGGATCGGGATGAAGGGCAAGACCCCCAACTCGGCCGGCGCGCCGATGCTGCGGACGGAGGAAGCCCTCAGCGGCGCGGGCCCCGCAAGGAACCGCCCGCCGGTCCGTGAGGCGCGGCTGTACGTCTCCGCCCTGGGCGTGTACGAGGCCCACGTCAACGGACGCCATGTGACCGTGCCGCAGGACGGCGGCACCACGACCGAACTGCTGCCCCCGGGCTCGACGAACTACGACGCGCGCGTCAACTACATGACCTACGACGTCACCGACCTCGTGACGCGAACGTCGCACGTCACCCTCGCGTTCGTCCTCGGTAACGGCTGGTACAACGGCCGCATCTCCGACGGCAGTACGTACTACTCGAAGGACGGCAACGCGCTGGCCGTCAAGGCCAAGCTGCTGATCCGGTACGCCGACGGGACGTCGCAGACGGTCGTCAGTGGACCGGACCACGGCTGGAAGGCCACGGACACCGGCCCCTACCGTGCCGACGACATCTACGACGGCCAGACCTACGACGCCCGGATGGAGTTGCCGGGCTGGACGGCCCACGGATTCGACGACTCCGCGTGGTCGGACGTGGAACGAGTCGCCTTCGACGACACGTTCCCCGACGCCCGACTCGTCGCCTACCCGGGTGAGACCGCGCGCCTGATCCCGAAGTGGGACCGCCGACCGCGGTCGATCACCGTCGCCACCGGGGTGACCGGACAGGACGGCAGTTCGGGCGGCCGGGGGCGCATCGTCGTGGACCCGGCCCGCACGGTGTCGGACCCCGCGCAGGCGGCCTCCGCCCCGGTCACGATCGGCAAGGGCGAGACCGCCGTCTTCGACCTCGGTCAGAACATGGTCGGTGTGGCCCGTTACAGCCTGCGTGGCCCGGCCGGAGCCAAGGTCGAGTTCAGGTTCGGCGAGATGCTCAACGACGACAGCGCGGGCGCGGACGGCCCCGAGGGTTCCCTCTACCGGGCCAACCTCCGCAGCGCCAAGGCCACCAGCACGTACGTCCTGAAGGGCGACCGGAACGGCGAGACCCACCAGGACTCCCTGACCTTCTACGGCTTCCGCCACGTCTCCGTCACCGCCACGGACACCGTCACGATCACCGGCCTGACCGGCAAGGTCGCCACGTCCGCGATCCGCGAGATCGGCACCGTCACCACCGACGATCCCGACATCAACCAGCTGTCGAGCAACATACGGTGGGGCCAGCGCGGCAACTACCTCTGGGTGCCCACCGACTGCCCGCAGCGCGACGAACGCCTCGGCTGGACCGGTGACACGCAGGTCTTCTCCACGACCGGCCTGTACAACGTGGACGCGGGTGTCTTCCTCAGCCACTTCCAGGACACCGTGGTCGACTCCCAGGGCATCTACGGTGCGGACAAGGCACAGTTCACCGGGGTCGCCCCCACCGGACGGTTCAACTTCCCGGGCGGCGGCAGCGGTTGGGCGGACGCCGGAGTCATCGTGCCGTGGACCGTGTGGCAGATGACCGGTGACGCGACCATCGTCGAGGAGAACTGGCCCGCGATGACCCGCTACCTGGATTGGATCCGGGAGCAGACCGGCGACACCTACGCCGGACAGGGCTCCCTCACCGGTGACTGGCTGGCGCCTCAGAAGACCAGCGCCCAGATGATGAGCGACGTCTACTTCGGCTACGTCGCACAGCTGATGGCGCAGCTGGCCCGCGCGATCGGCAAGGCGGCTCAGGGAGAGGCGTACGAGCGGCTCTTCGGACGCATCAGGCAGGCGTTCATCACCAAGTACCTCAGCACGGAAGGCGGCACGGTCACCGTCAAGTCCAGCCTGGGCGAGGCCTCTCCGATCGAACCGGGCGCCGACCCCGACCAGAAGACGGAGGACAACAGCCAGACAGCGCTGCTGTGGGTCCTCAAGCTCGGCTTCTACGAGACGGAGGCGCAGCGCCGTGCGCTCGTCGGGCATCTCGCCGACAACATCGGCAACGACGCGGCCTACAAGGCGGCGCATCCGAAGAGCAGCCGGGTCAGGTACGCCGAGAACACGCTGTCCGTCGGCTTCCTCGGCGTCAACGTCCTGGCCCCCGTTCTCACGGACGAGGGCCGCGCGGACCTGGCCTACGAGCTGCTGCACCAGGACGCGTTGCCGTCCTGGCTCTTCTCCGTGAAGAACGGTGCCACCACCGTCTGGGAGCGCTGGAACTCCTACTCCAAGGACGACGGGTTCGGCCCGGTCAGCATGAACTCCTTCAACCACTATGCCTACGGCGCGATCATGGAGTGGATGTACGCCTACATGGCCGGCATCGCCCGTGACCCGGACAGCCCCGGCTTCAAGCACTTCCTGCTCCAACCCCACATCGACCCGACCGGCAGGATCACGCGGGTGTCGGGCACGTACGAGTCCCCGTACGGCGAGATCAGGAGCGAGTGGAAGCTGGAGGGCAGAGGGAGGGACCTGGTGTACGACGTGGTGGTGCCCGCGAACAGCGAGGCGGTACTGCGACTTCCGGCGGTTTCGGCCGACTCCGTCCGCGAAGGACGAACCCCGTTGGCACGAGCGGAGGGCGTGCGCTTCATCGAATACAACGACGGCATGTACGCCTGCCGGCTGACGTCCGGCCGGTACCGCATCACCGCCACGCTTCGCTGACCGAGGCCCGCCGAGGCCGACTGAGGCCGGCCGGGATCCGAGAGCAGGACCCCGGCCGGCCCAGTGGGCCATGAGATGTGGTCAGGCGGCCGTGCCGGTCACCGAGTTCCGGACTTGGTGACGTGGTACGTCACCGTGGCGCCGCTCCAGAAGTGGAAGGTGAGGGTGACCCGCGAGCCGTCCTTGAGCGCGTTGAAGAACTCAGGGGTCAGTTTGACGGCGTCGCCGGTGTACGCCAAGAAGGCGGTTGCCCGGCACGTCACCCGTCCTGGAGGGGCCCGTGCGCCATCCGGTCCACAAGCCGCACCCCGGCCGCACCGTCAGGTGAGTACGGCCGTGGTGGGAACGTGCCTGTCAGGCGGGCCGCAGCTCGAACCAGTCGAAGGCCGCGCTGCCCCGCGTGACGTACATGCCGAAGACCCGGCCGGTGAATCCGCCGGCGACCTCTGTGGTGAGGTAGCGGCCGTCGAGTTCGGCGAGGATCTCGAAGTCACCGCCGTCCGTCTCGTAGCCCAGACGGAGGGTGTCGGGACCGCCGACGCGGAGGCCGGGCGGGGGAGCGGCCCCCGGGACGCGGGACGTGACCGTGGGTGGCAGCACGTCGGAGGTCGTGACGTCGATCCGGAGCCTCAAAGGACCGGCGGGTACGGCCCGTTCGGCGACGGTGTGACGCAGTGGGCCGATCCTGGCCACCGCCCGGACGGTGCCGTCACCCACCTCCACCGCGTAGTGGTGCGCCTCGTCCAGCCGTACGGCGAGTCCGCCCCGGCCGTCTTCGGTGACCTCGACGAGGGTGCGTGCGGTGCAGTCGGCGTGGCGCTGTCGTCGTCCGACGAGGAGCGCGCCGGGCGTGTCGAGGCTGTCGGCGCGGGCGTGCAGCACCAGGTGACCCGGTCGCTCGTCGAGACGTACGGCCTCCTGGTCGTGCCGTCGCGGCGACACCCAACTCGGGGCGAGCGCGGGGGAGTCGAAGTCGTCCAGGTCCGGCTCCTGTGGCCAGGGGTGCGGTGGCAGCGCGGGGGCCTGCGCGCGCAGGTTCAGAGGCCCGGGCAGCGGCCATTCGTCCTCCCACCGCACCGGCGCCAGGAATGTCTCCCGGCCCATGCCGTGGTACATCGGGGTGTCGCCGCGCGGCCTCGTGCCCAACAGCACCATCCACCAGGTGCCGTCGCCCGCCTGCACCAGATCGCCGTGGCCGGTGTTCTGCACCGGATGGTCGGTACTGCGGTGGGACAGCACGGGGTTGTCCGGGTGCGGTTCGAACGGCCCCGGCAGCGTACGGGCCCGGGCCACCGACAGCGCATGGCCGCGTTCGGTGCCGCCCTCCGACAGCAGCAGGTACCACCAGTCGCCGATCCGGTACAGGTGCGGCCCTTCGGGATACTGCAGTCCGCTGCCCGACCACATCGGCACCGGCTCGCCGAGCAGTTCGCCGGACTTCGGGTCGATGCGGACCCCGCGGATGCCGTCCGACGAGAACACGCACCAACAGGTTCCGTCCTCCTCCCAGGCAAGGTCGGGGTCGATGCCCGGTACGCCGACGGGCACCGGGTCCGACCACGGTCCAGCGGGGTCCTCGGCGGTCACCAGGACGTTGCCCGCCCCGGCGACCACGGTCGTGATCAGCCAGAACCGGCCGCCGTGGTGGCGCAGGGTGGGTGCGTACACCCCTGTGGAGGAGGGGGCCGTGTCGGGCAGCGCGAGCTGCGAGGGTCGGTCCAGGGCGTTTGTGATCAGCCGCCAGTGCACCAGGTCGCGGCTGTGCCAGATCGGCACGCCGGGTACGTACTCGAAGCTGGACGTGGCCAGGTAGTAGTCGTCGCCGGCCCGGCAGATGCTCGGGTCGGGGCTGAAGCCGGGTATGACGGGGTTGTCGAAGAAGGCCATGTCCGTCCTGAGGAGTGGGGTCGGGGGAAGTGCGCCACGAGGAATCGTCCCCGCGGGGCCAACCGGCGAGCGGGCGGCCGGGGCGCGGAACGGGAGCGGGTCGGCATGGGGCTCGGAGGGCAGGCCGGCAGGCACGGATGCGGTACGCACAGCGGGCAACCCCTCGGTGACCGGAATCTGTTGAAGCGCTTCGAAAGGTCGCACGATGATTGGCGATGTGTCAATGGGCCCTGAAGAGAAGGCTTTTAAAGTGGCTTAAGAGCATAAAACTCTCCCGCTCGGACTCTTGTATTCGTCCTTGCTCGCCGTTATGTTGCCGATCTGATCGAAGCGCTTCGACAGTGGTGCTGAGCCCACCCGGTCGAGCGGGGGGGAGCGATGTTCAGGGGTGTGACAGGGCCCACCACCCGCCCGCCGCCCAGGTCAGCGCGGTGTGACACTGGTGAGATGGCATCCGAGCAGAGCAGCAGGAGGAGCGCCGACATGGAACTGGGCCGGTTCCTGCACGCGCGCCGCACCCAGACCAGCCCCGACCAGGTCGGCCTCACCGTGGGCACCGGCCTGCGCCGCACCCCCGGTCTGCGCCGCGAGGAGCTGGCCACGCTCGCCGGCATCAGCATCGACTACTACGTCCGCCTGGAGCGCGGCAAGGAGACCCGCCCCAGCCCCTCCGTGCTGGACGCGCTCGCCCGCGCCCTCCACCTGGACGAAGCCGAGCACCAGCACCTGCGCGAACTCGCCGCCCGGGCCGCGCGGTACGCCCCCGAACCCCCGCCGCCGCCGAGCCGCACCGTGCGCCCGCACCTGAAGCTGATCCTGGAGACGATGCGGCCCAACCCGGCCTACGTCATCAGCCGCAGCATGGACCTGCTCGCCTGGAACCCCGGCGGCCTCGCCCTGTACGCGGGCCTCGCCGACTGGCCCACCACCCAGCGCAACCTCGCCCGCTACCTGTTCCTCCACCCCACCGCCCGCACTGTCTTCCCCGACTGGGAGTACCAGGTCCGCGGCTGTGTCGCCCGGCTCCGCGCCGTCGCCGGCACCGACCCGGACGCACCCGACCTCACCAGTCTGGTGGGTGAACTCCTGCTCAAGAGCCCCGACTTCGCCAAGCTGTGGGAACGCTACGACGTTGTCGGCCGCAAGAAAACGCAGAAGACCTTCCACCATCCCCAGGTCGGGATCCTCACCCTCAGCAGCCAGAGCATGCATCTCGAAGAGACCCCCGGCCAACGCCTCAGCGTCTACACCGCCGAACCCGGCACCCCCGACCACGACGCCATGCTCCTGCTCGACATGACCGTGCCGCAGCCGACCGGGCATCCGGACACGTGGACCGAACAGCACCGGCGCACACAGTCCTGACGAACGCCCAGGAGGATGTCACTTGGGAAGTGACATTCCCACACCCACTCCAGTGGTCCCGGCGCAGACCAACCCCACAGTCATGTGGCGCCCGGCTCCGCCGTCAGGTTTCGCTGAAGGTTCGTCGGTAGGCGCCCGGTGTGGTGCCGAGATGCGCCCGGAAACGGCGGCGCAGGTTGACCGCCGAGGCGAGTCCGACCCGGGTGGCGATGGCTTCGACCGACAGGTCGGTCTGCTCCAGCAGTACCCGTGCCGCGTCGAGGCGCCGGCCGAGCAGCCACTGCCCCGGGCTGGTGCCGAGCTGTTCGGTGAACCGCCGGGCTAGGGTCCGGCTGGACAGCCCGGCGCGTTCGGCGAGGCGAGCGAGGGTCAGTCGGGTGTCGAGCCGGGAGGCGGCCCACTCCAGGAGTGGCGCCAATGACTCGTCCGCCCTGGCCGGTGCGGGCTGGGAGGCGTACTGGAGTTGGCTGCCCTCCCGGTGCGGCGGCAGGACCATGTTCCGGGCGATCTGGGCGGCGTAGGCCGCACCGTGGTCGGAACGTACGAGGTGCAGGCACAGGTCGATGCCCGCGCCGGTTCCGGCGCTGGTCGCCACGTCGCCGTGGTCCACATACAGCACGTCCCGGTCTACCTGTACTTCGGGGAAGGCGGCGGCGAGTTGGGCGGTGCTGCGCCAGTGGGTGGTGGCGCGCCGGCCGTCCAGCAGTCCGGCCCGAGCGAGGACGAAGGCCCCCGTGCAGATGGCGACGATCCTCGCCCCGCGCCGGTGGGCGGCCCGCAGCGCCTCGGTGACCTTCGACGGCACGGGGGTGCCGGGCGGCTGCCAGCCGGGGACGACCACGGTGTCCGCCTCCCGCAGGGCCGCCAGCCCCGCGTCGACCAGCATCGGGTAGCCGACGGTGGTCTGCAGGAGGCCGGGGTGTTCGGCGCAGATCCGGAAGCTGTAGCGGGCCGGCACGTCCTGCGGAACTGGGCCGAAGACCTCGGCGGCACAGGCGAGTTCGAACGGTGACTGGGGCGGGTGGAGCAGGGCCACCACCCGATGGAGGTTCATGGCAGGAATGTACCCATGGGTGTCTTTCTGGACTCTCGGCCGGGAGGCCGGCCCGCGTCACAGTGGTCCCATGAGTGAAACCACCGAAACGGGAGTGTTGAGGACCGCGGTCCAGGTCGACGGCGAAAAGGCCAGCTACCTGACCGTGGAGCAGGACGGCCCGGCCGTGTTGCTGCTGCACGGAACGTACTGGAGCCGGGTCTGGCTCCCGGTGCTGGGCCGACTCGCTGAGGCGGGGCTCAGGCCCCTGGCGGTCGATCTTCCCGGACTGGGGCGCTCGGAAGGCGAACTCACCCTGGAAACGGCCACGGTCCCGGTCCTTGCGGACTGGGTGGCGCGATTCGTCTCCGAGTTGCAGATCTCCGGGCCGATCGCCGTGGCGGGCCATGACATCGGTGGCGCCGTCGCCCAGCATCTCCTCGTCCACGATCGGCTGGAGGTGTCCCGGCTCGCGTTGGTCAACTCGGTCACCTACGACTCATGGCCGGCACCCCACGTGGCCCGGTTCCGGGGTCCGGGGGTCGACGCGGGGACCACCGCCGACGACGTTCTCGCCGCCCGCCGGCAGGCGGTGACGGCGGCGCTGGCCGGTGCCGCCACCGAGCGGAGGATCGCGGACTATCTGGATCCGTGGACCGCTTCGCGGGTTCGCCGCTCCTGGATGGCCATGGCGGGTGCGGCCGACAGCCGTTACACCCTTGATCTCCTTCCCGCGCTACAGCGGTCCACGACGCCCAAGTTGCTGATCTGGGGCGAGGACGACGCCTTCGAGACGGTGGAGTACGCCGAGCGGTTCGCCTCGGAGATCCCCCACACCACACTCCTACGTATCCCGGACGCGGGGCACATCCCTACAGAGAACGCGCCCAGCCAGATCGCCCGCGCGCTCATCGACTTCTTCACGGCGTAGAGGTCTTCGTGGGCGGTCTGCGCAGGATGGCCAGGCCGAGGGCTTCGCATCGGTCTCGGGTCCGCTTCTGATTGTCGAGGCCCACAGGGAGGCACGGGGATGCGCGCCCTCCTGATATCGAGCTGCGGAGCAGCCCCGGAAGATGCGACAGTCACCGCGTGACCTTGGTAGACATGCTCGTCGGGTTCGCCTCGACCGGCCAGATCGGGCCCCTCCACTGCGGGATGCCCCTGGCCGGGGCCGAGGACCTCCTAGGCCCCGGGCGTCCGCATCCTGCCATCCGGATGTTCGGCCCAGACCTCGATGGCTACCCGTATTCCTGGGATGGGCTGGAGCTTTCCGTCACCCAGCGGCAGGTCAGCGGGATCTGTATAAGCCTCTCGCCAGGCTCGACAGTCACGCTGCCGTCCCTTGTCCTCCCGGGGGCCGAGTCGTACTCGGCGACCGTGCTCCGGGAGGAACTGATCGCCGCCCTCGACACCGCGGGATGCGGACATGAGATCAACGGCGTTCTCACCTTCGGTCGGCAGTCGAGCATTCGCACCGAGCCCGCTGACGTCTGCGTGGTTTTCAGCCTGCCAAGGGGCGACCACGAGGTGCCGCACCGCGATCGGTTCTACCTCGGCGTAATGCACAAGCACATCGAGTGACTCGACAGCTTCGACTCCACAGAACGCTCCGGGAAGCGGTCTGCGGCTACCGCGCACCATACGAACTCGGCGTCGCCCCACCGACGTGCCCGCGCGAGGTGCTCGCGTGCGCCGACCTCGCGGCGCACCGGCTGCCCGACGTTGTCACGGTCAGCCGTCGATGCTGGACATGTTCGCCTCGTCGTGGCGTTCGCCGGCGGCCGGGGTGAGGTTGTTGAGGCGGTCGAGCTGCGCGGCGCTGAGTTCGACGCGGTCGGCGGCGGTGTTCTCTTCGACGCGGGTGACCCGTCGGGTTCCGGGGATGGGGGCGATGTCGTCGCCGCGGGTCAGCAGCCAGGCCAGTGCGGTCTGTGCGGGGGTGGCTCCGATCTCGGCGCCGATGGCCTGGACTTCGTCGACGATGCGCAGGTTGCGCTGGAAGTTGTCGCCGGTGAAGCGCGGGTTGGTCTTGCGCCAGTCGTCGTCGGTGAAGTCGTCGACGGTGCGGATCTGGCCGGTCAGCAGGCCGTGCCCGAGCGGGGAGTAGGGCACGAACCCGATGCCCAACTCGCGCAGCAGCGGGAGGATTTCGGCCTCGACGTCGCGGCTCCACAGCGAGTATTCGGTCTGCAGCGCGGCCACCGGATGCACGGCGTGGGCACGGCGGATCGTGTCGGGGCCGGCTTCGGAGAGTCCGATGTGACGCACCTTGCCCTCGGTGACCAGGTCGGCCAGCGCGCCGACCGTCTCCTCGATGGGCGTGTTGGGGTCGACGCGGTGCTGGTAGTACAGGTCGATGTGGTCGGTGCCGAGCCGCTTGAGTGAGCCTTCGACGGCGGTCTTCACGTTGACGGGGCTGCTGTCGATGGCGCCGGGGCCGGGGCCGGCGTGGGAGACGAGGCCGAACTTCGTTGCGATGACGACGTCGTCGCGGCGGCCCTTGACGGCCTTGCCGACGAGGTTCTCGCTGTGGAAGGGGCCGTAGATCTCGGCGGTGTCGATGTGGGTGACCCCGAGGTCCAGGGCCCGGTGGATGGTGCGGATGGACTCGGTGTCGTCGAGTCCCCCGCCCGTGGTGTAGACGCCGGCCATGGTCATGGCTCCCAGGCCGATGCGCGAGACATCGAGCCCGCCCAGTGATACGTGCTTCATCAGGTACTCCTTGTCGTGACGGCCGTCAGGTCCGGTCGGTGGTCATGGCCCGTGCGTGCCATGACCTGCGCGATTCGCCACCAGTGGGCGGAGAGTGCTGCGGGGCCGCACGCGGCCGGTGCGGGCGCCTTGCAGGCGGCGGAAGTCCGCGGGCTGCGTCGGCTGTGCAACGCTGCGGGAAACGCACCCGGTAGCGGTCCTTCGTCTTGGTCGGGGTGCGGGTCGTGTTGCTCAGGCGTGGGTGTCGTCGTAGGCGAGGTTGTCGCCCAGTTCGCGGGAGGCTTCGGCCTGGGCGAGGAGTTCCTTCGCCTTGGCTTCGGTGGCCTCGATGGCGTCCGCGCCGGCGACGAAACGCTGCAGGGGCGTGTCCTGGCCGGTGATGGTGAGCAGGGCGCGGGCGAGTTTGGCGGGGTCGCCGGGCTGCCGGCCGTTCATGCTCTTCATGCCCTCGATCCGCGGGGCGTAGTCGTCGATGGACAGCTCGGGCCAGATGGTGGAGCCGTCCACGAGGAGTTCGGTGCGGAAGTAGCCGGGCTCCACGACGGTGGTGTGGATGTTGTACGGCTCGACGTCGTAGTGCAGGGACTCCATCCAGCCCTCCTCGGCGAACTTGGAGGCGGCGTAGGCGGAGGTGAACTCCATGCCGACCAGTCCGGCGGTCGAGGTGACGGTGATGACGTGGCCGGCGCGCTGCTTGCGCATGATCGGCAGGACGGCGCGGGTGACGTTCATCGGGCCGAAGAGGTTCGTCTCGAACTGCCGGCGCATCTGCGCGGGCGAGATCTCCTCGAAGTAGCCGGTGAAGAGGTTCCCGGCGTTGTTGATCAGGACGTCGATGCGGCCGAAGCGGTCGACGGCTGCCTGCGCGGCGGCCTCGGCGTCCTCGAGGCTGGTGACGTCGAGCTTGGCGACCAGCAGGTTGTCCTGGGGTCCGCCGAGGGTTTTCTCGACCTCTGCGGGCCGTCGGCCCGTGGCGACGACCTGGTGGCCGGCGCCGAGGGCCTCGCGGGCGATGTCCGTGCCCAGACCGCGTCCGGCGCCGGTGACGAGAATGACCTTGCTCATGGGGATCCTTTCGGACGCCGTGATCCGGCATCCGGTGTGCGCGGTGGCGATGTGTGTGTGGGGGGGGCGACGGCGCCGCAAAGGGCTGGAGACCGGCGGCACAAGCGCCGCCGTGTCCGGGCCGTTCACATCGCCGTGGGCGGTGCACCACCAACAAAACCGGTTGTCACGGGAGTGTGGGAGTCCCTGATGAGGGGGTCACTGGCAGGGACCCCCAAGCCGGCGGACGCGCTCGTAGAGTGAAACGCATGGCAGGCAGAAACGACCCACATGGCACCAACCATGACATCCGTGACGATATCCGCACTCAGATCCGGGAATTCCTGGGCACACGGCGGGCCAGGGTCACCCCCGAGCAGGCCGGACTGCCCTCGTACGGCGGAGACCGCCGACGGGTCACCGGGCTGCGCCGCGAGGAGGTGGCCCTGCTCGCGGGTATCTCCAGCGAGTACTACACCCGGCTGGAACGCGGCAACGCCACCGGCGTCTCCCAAAGCGTCATCGACGGCATCGCACAAGCACTCCAGCTCGACGAAGCCGAACGCATCCACCTCAACGACCTCCTGCGCGGCGCCGGCACCACCCGCCCACCACGCCGCCGGCCCGCCCAGCAGCGCGTACGGCCCGCCGTGCAGCGCATCCTTGATTCCATGACCGACACACCCGCGTTCATCCTCAACGGACGCGGAGACATCCTGGCCGCCAACCACCTCGGACGCGCCCTGTTCTCCCCCGTCTACGCCGACCCGGCGCGGCCGCCCAACAACGCACGGTTCATCTTCCTCGACCCGCACGCCACCGAGTTCTTCCGCGACTGGAACCAGGTCTCAGGTGACGCGGTCGCCATGCTGCGCGCCGAGGCCGGCCGCGACCTCTACGACCGACGGCTGACCGACCTGATCGGCGAACTGTCCACCCGCAGCGAGGAGTTCCGTCACCGCTGGGCCGCCCACAACGTCCGCATGCACACCACCGGCGTGAAGCTCCTCCACCACCCGGTAGTCGGCGACCTCGACCTGCCGTTCGAGACCTTCCCGGTGGGCGGCGACCCCAGCCAGGTCCTCCTCACCTACACCGCCGAGCCCGACTCACCCTCGCAGGACGCCCTGAACCTGCTGGCCAGCTGGGCCGCGGTCAACCAGGACATCGACCGGTCCGCGCCGGCCGACGACTCCGAACCGGCCGACTCGGCCGAGACACCCGACTGACCGACAGGCCGCCACTGCCATCCGTGTCATGGGGCACGGTCCGGGCGCGGCGGCGTCCATGGGCTGCCACCGGTCTTCTGTACGAGCGGTTCTCGCCTGGGTCTGCCCCCGCCCTGCCGTACCGGGGGCGCCGCCCGAGGTGCGCGATGGCCCCACTCGTTGGAATCTGTTGGTCATGCAGCGTAAGGGTGTGCGCAAAAGCGGAGGGCATGACACAGAGGGGCTTCTGGACGAGCTCTACGCGACGCCGCCTCCCGGCTTCGTCTCCCGCCGTGAGGAGCTGGCTGCCGAGGCCAAGGCGGAAGGGCGCATCGAGGACGCCCGCCTGATCCATGCCGCTCGCCGCCCCACGCTCGCGGCCTGGGCAGCGAACGTGCTGCTGCGTTCGCAGCCGGTGGCGAGTCAGCGGTTCCTGGAACTCGGGCGGGCGTTGCGCGAGGCCTACCGAACCCTGGATGCCGACGGCATCAAAGACCTGTCCGACCAGCGCCGGAGCATCGTCTCAACCCTGTCCCGGCAGGCTGCCGCGCTGGCCCGCGAAGCTGGTCACCCGCTGTCGGACGCGGCGCAACAGGACGTCGCATCCACACTGCAAGCCGTGCTCGCCGATCAGGACGCGGCGGATCGGTGGGCCACCGGCCGACTGCAGAGCGCCCTCACCCCGCCTGCGGACTTTCCGTCCAGCACCGCCGCCCCAGCCGACGCACAGCCGCAGTCGACACGAGCGCCGACTGCGACGCGGTCTTCGCGGACGCCGGCGAAGGACGAACTCGGCCAGCGTCGCCGCCAGAGGCAAGAACAGCTCGCCCAGGCCCGCAAGGCCGCCAAAGCGGCCGATCAGCGGCTTCGCAGGCAGCGCGCCGCCCAAGAGGACGCTGAGGCGGCGATGGAGCAGGCACGCGACCGGCACGAGCAGGCCCGCCAGCAGGTGTCCGCGGCCGAGGAGCAGCTGCGGCAGGCACGCGAGGAGCTTCGGAAGGCGGAGCAAGAACAGCAGGCAGCCGAGGAACGGTGCCGGGCGGAGGCTGACGCCGTGGCCCGGGCCGAGCAAGCGGCGCAGGACGCTTCGCGGGAGGTGGATCGTCTGGCCACCCCCGTCGGATAGGCGTCGGTCGTCCGTCGGTACGTCGGGAACGCCGACCTGCTAAGGAGCTCGACCGCCCGCCCGCGTGCGCGCGGTCTTCCTGCCGACGCCGTGGACCGTTCACCGAAGGAGAAGATCAAGACCGGTCCGGAGATCGCTCACCGGACGTTGCGCCCACTGATCGTGGGGTCGCTGCCCAGCTGGCCAGGAGCCTCAAGCGTTCCTCCGTCCGAGAACCCGGTTCCGGTGTGTAGACCACCAGCATCTGATCCGGCTCCCCGGTGACGGTCAACGTCTCGTACGGCATGCTGAGTTTGCCCACCACGGGGTGCAGCATGCGCTTCGCCCCGTACGTCTTCTCCTTGACCTGGTGGTCCGCCCACAGGCGGCGGAAGTCCTCGCTGCCCAGGGACAGTTCGCCCACCAGCGTGGCCAGTTGCTTGTCGTGCGGGTGGTGCCCAGCGTCCAGGCGCAGATACGCGACCGTCTCTCCGCGGCCACCGCGGGCCAGTCCGGATACAGTTCGCGCGCCTGCGGGTTGAGGAACACCTGGCGCGGCATGTTGCGCTCCCCGGACGACATCGCCGACCTGATCGTCTACACGACGAGCCGCGCTCGCCATGTGAACCTGCGCCAGGCGATCGTGCTGCCGACGCGGCAGGCGTGAAAATGGCGACACCCCGCTGACCTCTTCACTCGGCTGCTGGGGCACACATCTGGGACACCAGGCCGGACATCACGGCCGAGGGCAGAGAGGGGTTGGCGGCTGCTGCTTCCACCACCTGCCAGTCGGCGTCGGTGAGCAGTTCCACGATGACCGGCGGCGACAGTGCCGGATGGCCGGCGGCTATGGGCCTCGCCCGTTTGTCCGTCAAGCAGGCGAGCAGAGCTTGGGCCGTCGCGTTTGGGTGCCGTGCGATCTCGCGGAATGCCTTCTGCGCCGATGGTTCGTGCCGGGTCAGGTCCTCCAGCAGCGCCGGACTCGCGTCCGGGTTGGTGGCCACCCTGGCCAGGACCTGGACTCCGTATCGGTCGACCATGGCGCGCAACCGCGCATCGGTGAGGCCCGGGTGCGGAGCGATGGACTTGACCACCCTCGCGTCGGGGTCGGTGGCCAGCGCGTCGCGGATCTCAGGCGGCAGATCGCGTCGTTGGGCCAGAAGCATGCGCATGGCCGGGTTCGCCGACCGGGCCAGCTGCTGCACCTCGGCGGGCGATGCGGCGGCGATCCTCGGCAGCAGGGTGGCACCGATCCTGGTGGCTCCGGCCAGGCGGGAGAGCACGTCGAGCGGCACCTGTGGGTTGTGTGCGAGCCTGCGCCGCACATCGTGGCCGCGGTCGTCCGCCAGTGTGCGGAATAGGGCGTCGTCGATCGCGGGGTTCTCGGCGAGGTCCGCTCGGACACCGGGAACGGGGTCCGTGGCCAGCCGTCTGTACACCTCCGGGGGCAGGTCGGTGCGGGCGGCGAGCGCCCAGCGCACGAGCGTCGAAGGATCGTCGGGGAAGCCGACGACGGCTTCGACGGGTGTCGCCGGGTTCTGCAGTGCCGCTTCCCGTATGTCGTGCACGGTGGACTCGTGGGACCCGTCGCAGGAGGCGCCCGTCCGCAGCTCGCAGTCGGGCCGAGGGCATTGCGGATCGTGGACGAACGGCGTCGCTTCACGATCGCAGACCAGGCATCGCCGCGCCGGAGGCAGCCCCTCGCCGGTGACGAGCGCCGCCAGTACCTCCGGGGGCGTCGCCTCGTTGACGGCCACCGCGCGGCGGACCTCGGCATGTGGATGAGCCGCCAGCCTGGCGGCCACGTCGGATGTGGTCCACAACGCGAGCTCCTCGACAACGCGTACGTCCGGGTCCGCGACGAGCGCCTCCACCACGTCGGCCGGGAGACCGGCGCAGGCAGCCAGCTTCTCCCGGTGCTCCACGACCGGATCCGCCGCGAGGAGACGCGCCCACTCCGGCCTGCCGGCTTGCTCGTCGAGCAAGGCGAGAGCGGCGTACGGCTGTGCCGCTGGATCGACGTCGGCGGCGGTCAGCAGGCCCTCGTGAGCCAGCCGCACACCGCTCTCCTCCACACGCGAGAACATCGCGACCGCCTGCGCATGGCTGAGGTCCGCCCGACCGGCCAGGTCTGCGTAGATGTCGGCGTCCGCGACCGCGATCAGCCGGTTGACCAGCGCGGACGAAAGGGCCGTATTGGCGGCGAGCCCGCACAGGAGATGATTCACGGAAGGCATCCTGCCTGGACCGTGACCGATCGGCTCAGGATTTCCGCGTCATCCGAGTTGTCAATGGCACCCGGGCACGCCCAGGGCGCGGTACTCGGTGGAAACCGCCCGCTGAAGTATTCAGTCATGGCAGGGACCCCAACTGACCGCTGCTGGGCGGAATCTCGGTTGCCGAGGAGGCGCGCCGCCCGTGATCCTGAGGCCATGAGGTACGTCATATGCGGTTGAGGCTGCGCCAGTTCAGGCCCCGGACCGGGCCGCACGAGCATCGGATCGTCCAGCCCCGACAGTCACTTCGCCACACTTCCCTGACCGCCCCCGAGCCCATCGGTCTGCTGCTCGGCGACCACGACGGGCTGAACCGGCTCGCGGGCCTGTTCTCCTTCGCCGCCTACTCCCGGCACACCATCGTCCACATACCGTTGCGCGACGGCGTCCCGCCCGACGAGGGCTTCGGTGAGCGGGTCGACCTCGTCCTGGCCCACCACACGCTCGGCCTTCGTACCAGCAAGTGGCCCGAGTTGCGGCGCAAGTTGGTGAACGGCCCTCCGCTGACCGTCCGCACCGACGAGGCCCGCACCGCCCGGGACGCCGCCTCCTGGCGAGAGCGCTGGGAGCATGCCGACTTCCGGGACGAGCTGCGGCACGCCACCCACGCGCGGACGTTCTTCCTGTTCGGCAGCCGGGACGTCTTCGCCGAGACCGCCATGGGTTTCGCCCGGGCGGCGGGCTGGGGCCCGCGCCAGAAGCGCGTCGTCAAAGGCCACTCGGTGTTGATGTCGTCGCTCCCGACGCTGGTCCAGGCGCCGGGCGGCGGACATCCCCTCGAGGTGCTGATCTGCTTCAAGCCGTATCCGCCCTACGCCCACTTCAAGCGGCCGGGACGCTGAGGGGGCGGGCCGGTGGTCGGCCCGCCCCCTCAGTGAGCCGTCCTAAGGTGTCACCTCCGCGTTCTCGTACTGCTTCGCGGGTTCGGGTTCGGGTGTGGCGGCCGGCGGGGCGAACATCAGCCGGAGGCCGAGGGTGGCCGCGAGCGGGCCCAGGGCGCACATCGCGGCGGCGCTGACGAACGAGGCGCCCAGATTCCCCGCGTCGTAGCCGAACCCGCCGAAGTAGGTGGCGAAGGTCGACGCGAAGCCGAAGAACATCGCCGGGATGAGAGCGAACGGCTTCAGCCGGCCGGTCGCCAGCAGGGTCCCGTTGACGACGAAGATCACCACTCCCAGGGCCACGGTCTGGGCGAACTCCCCGGTGCCGAACATGGTGCCCGTCTCCCGGTTGAGCAGGACGGCCACCACGGCGAACCCCGCCCCTGTCGTCGTGGCAGTGATCATGGAGATGGCGTTGGCGATGCTCGGACCGCCCTGCATGAACGTTCCGGCCCAGGTGATGAAGATCGCCCAGGTCGGCATGTGGAGCGGGCTGAGGAGCAGGAAGACCGTGGCGAAGGCGACGATCGACGCGCTGACCTCGTGCGGCAGTCTGATGCGTCCGGCACGGACGGTACGTACGCTGCTCATGGCTACGCCAACCCGCCCGGCTTGGCCAGCAGTTCCTTGATACCCGTGTCGATGAACTCGGTGTCCTTGGGGCTGCTGCCGCCGCCGGCGAAGTGACCCCAGATACCGGGGATCACGCGGAGTTCGGCGCCCGGTATGTGGCCGACGGCCCAGGCCTCGTCCTCCGGCGGGAAGTAGAGGTCCTTCTCGGCGGGCATGTCGAGCGTGGTCGCCTTGATGGAGCCGAGCGCCGCCTCCGTGTCCCCGTTGAAGCCGGGGGTGAGTCCGACGTCGCCGTTCTGCCAGGTCCAGAGCATGGTGAGCAGGTTGTTGGGGTCGCGGCCGTCGAGGAAGAAGCCCTCCCAGAAGCCGACGAGGAAGTCCTCCAGGGAGGTGTAGCCGAGCTTCTCGTACTCCTTCTCCCAGTAGAACGCCTGCGAGAATCCCCATCCCGCGTACACCCGGGCGAGCGCGCGCAGTCCGGTGGTCGGCCACTTGTCCGCGTCGTACCAGCCGCCGTTGTAGACCGCGTCGGCGGTCAGCGCGGCCTTGACGCCCTCCAGGAAGACCTTGTTGTGGAGGCTGGTGCGCGGGGAGCCGCAGAAGGGGGCGATCCGCTCGACCATCTCCGGGTAGCTGACAGCCCACTGGAAGGTCTGCCCCGCGCCCATCGACCAGCCCGTCACGAGCGCGATCTTCTCGATGCCGAACTCCTCGGTGACCAGCTTGTGTTGGGCCTCGATCTGGTCGTACACCGTGATGTGCGGGAAGCGGGCGCGGTCGTACGGTGGCGGGGTGTTGCTCGGCGAGGTGGACAGGCCGTTGCCGAGCATGTTCGGGACGATGATGAAGTACTCGGCCGGGTCGAGGGCCATGCCGGGGCCGATGAGCCACTCGTTGTCCCAGTGCCGCCCGGAGTACCAGGTGGGGTAGACGATCACGTTGGACTTGTCGGCGTTGAGTTCGCCGTAGGTGGTGTAAGCGAGCGTGGCGCCACGCAGGGTGGCGCCGTGCTGGGTGGTGAAGTCACCCAGCTCGAAGGTGAGATGGTCGCTCATGGGACTGCCTTTCAGGAGGTACGGAACCGGGCCTCGCAGGGCTTTCAGGACGTGACGGCGCACTGGCCGCGGTCTGCTCTCCTCGGCCCCTCGGCTGTCGGCCGGATGTCGAAGTCGAAGATCGCCGTGGGGAGGTAGAGGGTGCTGCACGCGTTGGGTATGTCCACGACGCCGCTGAGCCGGCCCTCGATGGGTGCCGAGCCGAGCAGGAGGTAGGCCTGCTCTCCGCTGTAGCCGAAGGTCGTGAGGTAGTCGACGGCGTTGAGGCAGGCGTTCTTGTACGCCATCGTCGCGTCGAGGTAGTGGTTGGTGTCGGTCTCGTGGTCGACGGAGATGCCGACGAACGAGATGAACTCGGTGTACTGCGGAGCGACGTTGCCCGGCATGAAGATCGGGTTGGTGGTGACCCCGTACTTCTCCATGCCGCCCTTGATCAGGTCGACGTGCAGGTCGATGAAGCCGCCCATCTCGATGGCCCCGCAGAAGGTGATCTCGCCGTCGCCCTGGCTGAAGTGCAGGTCGCCGCCGGAGAGCAGGGCGCCGGGGACGAGGACGGGGTAGAAGACCCGCGAGCCGCGCGTGAAGTTCTTGATGTCGTGGTTGCCGCCGTTCTCCCGGGCGGGGACCGTGCGGGCGCCTTCGGCGGCGATGAGGGAGGCGGTCTCGCCGGTCGCCGTGCCGGCCAGCGCGTTGTCGGCGAGCGGGGGCAGGGCGAGCGCCGGTACCCGGTGCGGGTCGGTGTCGATGAGGGCCTGCTCGCGGGCGTTCCAACGGGCCAGCAGCTCGGCGGAGGGCGCGGTGCCGAACAGGCCGGGGTGGGTGATGCCGGTGTAGCGGACGCCGGGGAGGTGGCGTGAGGTGGCCTGCTGGCCGTGGAAGTCCCAGACGGCCTTGTACGAGTCGGGGAAGCGGTCGGTGAGGAAGCCGCCGCCGTTGTTCTTGGCGAAGACGCCGGTGTAGCCCCAGCCCTCCCCGGAGCCCTCGCCCTGCGCCTGCGGTACGGGGCCCAGATCGAGGATGTCGACGACGAGCAGGTCACCGGGCTCGGCGCCCTCCACCGCGATCGGGCCGCTGAGCATGTGGGCGTGGGTGAGGTCGACGTCACGGACGTCGTTGGCCGAGTCGTTGTTGCCGATCTGGTTGTCGGTCCAGTCGCGGCACTCGATGCGGAAGTCCGTGCCCGGCTTCACGGTGACGGCGGGCGGGATGTCGGGATGCCAACGGTTGTGGCCGGGGACCTTCTGGTCACGCATGGACATGGCCTGGTCGACGCTGAAGACGACTTCGGGCATGGGTTGCCTCCAAGGACAGGTGTGCCGAGCGGGGGTCAGGGCTTCGGCAACTGGGCGTGCCGGGGATCGGCGTGCGGGCCGGGACGGCGGTGGGTCGGCGGCACCTCGGTGACGACGCGTGGTTCGTGGGCGCTCGCTTCCTGGGCGCGCAGGGCGCGGGCCAGCGGAGCGGACGTGCGGCTGAGCATCGGAGCGGTGAAGACGCGGCGGGCCTGGTCGGCGCAGGTTTCGCAGGGTTCTTCGGGCAGGGCACGGCCGATCGGACGGATCACGTCGAAGGGGCCGCAGTGGGCGCAGCGGTAGCGATAGGTGGCCATGGACAACCAACCTCCAAATGCTTCGAGAAAAAAGTATTTCTGACCGAAGCAATTGGGCAAGGGTTGGGCGTGTTACGTGCGTGTAAAAGGTGGCCGCGCCGCGGTTCCTGCTAGGGCAGCTGCTGGAGCACGTCCCACCGCAGCCCGTCGGCCGCGGCGAGGAACACGCGCTGTTCGAGATGGCGGTCCTGTATCCGGACCGTGCCGCGCGGAGACTCGTACTCGAGTCCCTCGGCGGCCGCCTGGATTCGGGGCACATCCACGGTTCCGGCCCGCCGCAGCAGCTCGATGAGCATGCGGACACCCTCGTAGCAGGACTCGCCGAGGCTGTTGAGCACCGGCGCCCGGGGCCCGAACCGGCGTCCGTACGCGGCGGCGAAGTCGAGACCCGAAGCTGTCGGCAGGTCCTCGAAGTAGCCGGCCGAGGTCATCAGGCCCCGGGTGTTCTCCGGTCCGGTCGCCAGCAGGACGTTCTCCTCGATCAGCGAGCTGAACCGGATGTGGTCGCGGTCGAGCCCGGCCGCGGTGAACGCGCGGTTGAAGAGGACGGCGTCGTCACCGATCAGCAGCATGAGGACGGCCTCGCAGTCGCTGGCCGCGACCCGGGCCAGAACCGGACCGAAGTCCTTGGTGCCGAGCGGCACGTACATCTCGTCGCAGACCTCGCCGCCGAGTTCGCGCAGGTAGCGGCGGGCGGCGCGGGCGGAGGAGCGGGGCCAGACGTAGTCGTCGCCGACGATGGTCCAGCGCCGGATGCCGAGTTCGCAGGCGAACCACTGCAACGCGGGCCGCAGTTGGCGGCCCGGGGTCTCGCCCGTGAGGAACACGCCGGGGGACCGCTCGCCGCCTTCGTAGAGCGCCGTGTAGACGTACGGCACGCGGCCGTCGATGCGCGGGGCGACGACCTCGCGGACGGCGGAGATGTGCCAGCCGGCCACCGCGTCGATGACGCCGCCGGAGATCAGCGCGTCGACCTCGCTCGCCACCTGCTCGGGCGGCGCCCCGCCGTCGACGAGCGTGAGACGTAGTTCCCTGCCCAGCACGCCGGACTCGGCGTTGACCTCCTCGGCCGCGAGCTGGGCACAGCACTCGCAGGACGGGCCGAAGATCCCGGCCGGACCCTGGAGCGGAACCACCAGGGCGACATCCAGCGCGTCCCCGGTCCGGCCTGCCGGAGAGCCGAGCCGGACAGACGCCTTCTCGATCATAGGCGCTCACACTAGCCATTGGTTGCTACGAGAATATTTCGCAGCGATAAGGAAATGACTGTATCGTGGGAACCGCCTCAGGCGAACCCTGTCTGCCGCGCGAGCTCCCCACGAACGACCGCTGCAGCCCACACACACCCACGAATCTTGGCAGGGCGATGACCACGACCACCCCCACGATCGCAGCCGACCTCGACCTGGCGCGAGCCCTCACGCTCGTGGAGCGGACCGTCGTCCAAAGGCTCGGTGAGGCACTGAAGGCGGAGGGCGCGACGCTCGAGGAGTGGCGTGTGCTGTCGTTCCTCGGCGACGGCGCCGGACATCCGATGACGGAGGTCGCCGAGTCCGCCCTGCTGACCGCACCGACCCTGACCAAGGTCGTCGACCGGATGGTGTCCCTCAATCTCGTCCTGCGCCGGGTGGACGACGCGGACCGGCGGCGCGTCCTGGTGTTCGCGTCGGAGCGGGGCAGCGAGGCGCTGACACGCTGGACCGCGGCGGTCGAACGCGAGCAGGAGTACATCGTGACGGCCCTCGGCACCGAGGAGACGGCCCTGCTGCGGACGTTGCTGCAACGGGCCTCGAGGCGGCTGGGCTGACGGGCCCGCGCCCGGATCGTCGCCGGGGCCTCACGAACCCGAGTAGTTGAGGAGGGCTGGACAAGCGCCTGCGCCGACAGAACCGGCGGCGGGGCCATGCCCCTTCAGGGCAGCACGACGTCCACTCCGCCGGCGTCCCTCGCGGCGACCGGACGGGCCGCCCCATGGTCTCCGGCACCGGAGTCGGCGCTCTCTCCCCGTCCAGTACGGCCTCGATGTTGCGTGCCGCCAGGTCCACCATCGCCGCGCGTGTTGCCTCCGTCGCCGAGCCCACGTGCGGCAGGACCACCAGGTGCGGCTCGGCGAACAGCGGATCGGCGGGGTCCGTTCGCGGCTCGTCCGTCATCACGTCCAGCCCCGCCGAGTGCAGTGTCCCGTCGCGCAGCGCGGTGAGCAGAGCCTCCTCGTCGACGACTCCGCCCCGTCCGGTGTTGACGAGCGTCGCCGTCGGCTTCATCAGAGCGACCTCGGGCCCGCCGATCATGCCGACGGTCTCGGGCGTCAGCGGGGTGTGCACGGACACCACGTCACTCGTGCGCAGCAGTTCGGCGAAGGTGACCCAGCGGGACAACTCGCCGTCCTCCCTGCGGCGGGGATGGTGGTGCTGGACCCGCATGCCGAATCCGGCAGCCCGGCGCGCGAGGGCCTTGGCGATCTGCCCGTAGCCGATGAGCCCGAGTGTCGTGCCCTGTACGTCGAGCCCGAGGAAGGCGTCCATCCTGAAGGCACCCCACTCGCCGCGCCGCAACGCGTCCATGCTGGCTTCAAGGCGCCGCCGCGCCATCAGGATCAGGGCCATGGCCACGTCGGCGGTGGTGTCGGCCAGTACGTCGGGGGTGTGGGTGACGACCACACCGCGCGCGGCGGCGGCGTCGACGTCCACGCCGTCGTAGCCCATCGACGCCAGCGCCACGACACGGAGGCCGGGGCCGGCGGCGTCCAGCAGGGCGGCGTCCACCCGGTCACTGCCGAGGACGAGCAGTCCCTCGCAGCCCCGGACCAGCGCGCACAGCTCGGCCGAGGTGGGCGGCGCCGTCCCCTCCCACGCGGTGACGTCGTACCGCGAGGCGAGCCGCCGGACGGCGGCCCCTGGCAGACCGGTGCGGCTGAGGGCGACGCGTGGACGGGGCACGGGGGCGTCGGACATGCTGAACTCCCTTGATCGGACGAGGCGGTGGCGGGTAGGGGAGTCTGTCCTGCCGGGCGTGGGGTGGCCCGGCCGGGCAGGGCGTCAGGTCGCCTTGTTGGACTGCGACCTGGAACCGGCGGGCGACCTGGAACCGTCCCGAGCCGCACGCGGCTCGGGACGGCTGCGACTGCAAGTCCGCGGCCGGGTGGTCGGCCGGAGTCGGGCGGTGAGCGTCATTGCCGTCATGTGGGCCGACCCTTTGCCTGCTCAGGTTGTTGTCGGACCCGCGAAGTCGAGGAGCACCTTGCAGGAACGCGCCGGGTCGGCTGCCAGTTGGAACGCCTCGGCGGGGCGCGTCACGGGAAGTACGGAGGTCACCACCGGATCGACCGGAAGGCGGCCGTCGGCCAGCGCCCGGAGCACCTCGCCGAGCTCGGTGTCGAAGCGGAAGGAACCGACCAGCCGGAGCTCCCGCGTGATCAGCGCGTTCGCTGCGACCGGGGTGTCCCCGGGCGGCGCCCGGCCCCGACAACGGCAAGCCCGCCCTCCACTACATGTCCGACCTGGGTGACGTCGAGGCCCCCGAACCGTCCTGCCACAAGGACTTCATCGCCGTCGAGGCACCCATCGCGACCCTCTCCGGAGGCAACCAGCAGAAGGTCATGATCGGCCGCTGGCTGCGCCTCAGCAGGCGCGTCGTGATCCTGGAGGAGCCGACCGCGGGAGTCGACGTCGGCGCCAAGGCAGAGATCTACCGCCTGCTCGACGACGCCCTCGCCCAGGGACTCGCGGTCCTCCTCATCTCCACCGACTTCGAGGAAGTCGCCGACGTGTGTCACCGCGCCCTGGTCTTCGTACGGGGCCACGTGACCGCCGAACTCAGCGGTGAGGCCCTCACCGTCACCGAACTCACCCACGCCGCGTCGGCCATGCCGGCGCTGACCGGAACGGCGGACAACTGATGGCCACCGAGACCGAATCCGCCCGCCGGCAGGCCGGCGGGCCCGCCGAGCGGCCCAAAGGGATACCCCGCGGGCCGCGCAGGCAGTCACCCGGCGGCACCGACAAGGGTGCGGACCGCGGCGCCATCGCCGCCCGGGTGCGCGGCGGCCACCTCATCGGCACCTACGGCCTGTTCGGCCTGACCGTCCTGCTGTTCGTGATCTTCGCGCTGGCCCTGCCGGACACCTTCCCGACGATGGACAACGCCTCGTCGATCCTGTCCAACCAGTCGATTCCCGCGATCCTCGCCCTCGGCGCGATGATCCCCATCGTCACCGGCAAGTTCGACCTCTCCGTCGGCTACGGACTCGGCTTCGCCCACGTCCTGGCCATGCAACTCATCGTGAACAGCGGCTGGTCCTGGCCGATCGCCTGCGTCGCCGTCATCCTCGGCGGCGGCATCATCGGCGTACTCAACGGTCTGCTGGTGGAGTTCGCCAAGATCGACTCCTTCATCGCCACCCTCGGCACCGGCAGCCTCCTGTACGCCTGCACCGGCTGGATCACCGACGGCGCCCGGATCGTGCCCGGCCCGCACGGACTGCCCCCGGCCTTCACCGACCTGTACGACTCCGAGTTCCTCGGCCTGCCGGTCCCCGCCTTCTACGTCCTCGCGCTCGCCGTGCTGCTGTGGCTGCTGCTGGAGCGCCTGCCGCTCGGCCGCTACCTGTACGTCATCGGCTCCAACGCCCGCGCCGCCGACCTCGTCGGCATCCCCACCCGCCGGTACGGCATCTACGCCTTCGCCGGTTCCGGACTCGTCGTCGGCTTCGCGGGCGTCCTGCTCGCCGCGCAGCAGCAGATCGGCAACCCGAGCGTCGGCATGGACTACCTGCTGCCCGCCTTCGTCGGCGCGCTGCTCGGCTCCACCGCCATCAAACCGGGCCGCGCCAACGCCGCCGGAACCGTCGTCGCCGTCGCCATCCTCGCCATCGGCCTGGCGGGCATCCAGCAACTCGGCGCCGAGTTCTGGGCCACGTCCCTGTTCAACGGCGGCACGCTGCTCCTCGCGGTCGGCCTGGCCGGCTACTCAGCCCGCCGCCGACTGCGGGCCGGGGCCAGTGCCACCCCGCGTTCACCGTCCGCTCCCGGCACTGACCCGGCGACGGAGCAGCCGACGCCGGCCGTCACCGGTTCGTCCGTCACCGGTTCGTCCGACGGTGTCGCGCCGCGCACTCCCTGACCGCGGCCCACCCAGGACCGCACCTCCCTTTCTTCTCCCCGTCTGTCCGTCTGCCCGTCTCGCCGCCCGCTTGCCGTACGTCCTCAAGGAGCACCGCTGTGTCGTACCACCCCACCCGCAAGGCAACCATCAGAGCCGTGGCCGCCCTGGCCGTGATCACCGCTTCCGTCGCAGGTTGCACCCGGGGTTCCTCGAGCACCGGCTCCACCGCCGTGGGCGGATCCTCGAAAGCCGGCTGCCCGGCCGTCCTGGCGACGGCGAAGAAGGCGGTTGCGGGCGCCGAGGCCGTCGACGCCCCCTGGGGCGGGCCGAAGACCGGTCCCAAGGCGGTCGCAGGCAAGACGATCGTCTACGTCGCCCAGAGCATGACCAACCCCGGTGTCGCGGGCGCCGCCGACGGTGTCCGGGAGGCCGCCAAGACCATCGGCTGGAAGGTGAGGATCATCGACGGCCAGGGCACCCCGGCCGGTATCCAGGCCGCGGTCAGCCAGGCCGTCGCCGTGAAGCCCGACGGCATCGTCCTGTCCGGCTTCGACCCCAAGTCCACCGCCCAGCAGGTCGCGCAGGCCGACGCCGCCGGTATTCCGCTCATCGGCTGGCACGCCGTCGGCACACCCGGCCCCAGCAAGGACCCGAAGCTCTTCAGCAACATCACCACCAAGGTCGAGGACGTCGCGAAGATCAGCGCCGACTGGATCATCAGCCAGTCCAACGGCCGGGCCGGCGTGGTGGTCTTCACCGACGCCTCCATCCCGTTCGCCAAGGGCAAGTCGGACCTGATCGAGAAGGAGCTCGCCACCTGCTCCGACACCAAGGTGCTGTCCACCTCCAACATCCCGATCGCCGACGCCAGCAGCCGCACCCCGCAGGAGGTCTCCGCGCTGCTGTCCCGCTTCGGCTCCAAGTGGACGTACTCGGTGGCCATCAACGACCTGTACTTCGCCGACGCGGCACCCGCGCTGCGGGCCGGTGGCAAGCAGGGCAACGGTGCCCCGTTCAGCATCGGCGCGGGCGACGGCGACCCGTCGGCCTTCCAGCGCATCAACAGCAGGGCGTTCCAGGCGGCCACGGTGCCCGAGCCGCTGTCCGAGCAGGGCTGGCAGATCGTCGACGAGTTCAACCGCTCCTTCGCCGGCAAGCCCGCCAGCGGCTACATCGCGCCGGTGCACATCACGACGGCGGCCAACAGCAGCGGTGGCTCCTCCTGGGACCCGGCGGGATACCGCGAGGCGTACCGCGAGCTCTGGGGCAAGTAGGCGACACCGTCGGCTCTGGCAGGTCCCTCCCGGTCCGTCCCGACGGGAGGGACCTTTCCCTCAGTCACGGCGCCTTCTCTTCCCCTCTCCCCTCTCGTTTCTTTCCTTCTTCTTCCTCCGTCCCCACACAGACACAGGAGCTCACGAGTGAATCCGCACTCGACCACCGCAGATCTCGAGTGGACCGAGTTGGATCAGCGGGCCGTCGACACCGCCCGCGTCCTGGCCGCCGATGCCGTACAGAAGGTCGGCAACGGCCATCCCGGTACGGCGATGAGCCTGGCGCCTGCCGCGTACACCCTTTTCCAGAAGGTGATGCGGCATGACCCGGCGGACGCCGACTGGGTGGGCCGGGACCGCTTCGTGCTGTCTGCCGGCCATTCGTCCCTGACCCTCTACACGCAGCTGTACCTGGCCGGTTTCGGTCTGGAGCTGGAGGACCTGAAGTCGTTCAGGACGTGGGGGTCGAAGACGCCGGGGCATCCGGAGTACGGCCACACCACGGGTGTGGAGACGACGACGGGCCCGTTGGGGCAGGGTGTGGCCAACGCGGTGGGCATGGCGATGGCCGCCCGTTACGAGCGCGGTCTGTTCGACCCGGAGGCTGCTGAGGGCACCTCGCCCTTCGATCACTTCGTGTTCGCGATCGCCGGTGACGGCTGTCTGCAGGAGGGCATCTCCGCGGAGGCGTCCTCGCTGGCCGGTCACCAAAAGCTCGGCAACCTCGTCCTGTTGTGGGACGACAACCACATCTCCATCGAGGGCGACACCGAGACAGCTGTCTCCGAGGACACTGCCAAGCGCTACGAGGCGTACGGCTGGCACGTGCAGCGGGTGGCCGCCAAGCCGGACGGCGACCTGGACCCGCACGCCCTCTACGACGCCATCGAGGCCGCCAGGCAGGTCACGGACCGGCCCTCCTTCATCGCGATGCGCTCGATCATCGCCTGGCCCGCCCCCAACGCCCAGAACACCGAGGCCGCGCACGGCTCCGCGCTGGGCGACGACGAGGTCGCGGCCACCAAGCGCGTCCTGGGCTTCGACCCCGAGCAGACCTTCGAGGTCGCCGACGAGGTCCTGACCCACACCCGCGCACTGGGCGAGCGGGGCCGCCAGGCCAGGGCCCAGTGGGAGAAGTCCTTCCAGGAGTGGCGCAACAACAACGCCGAGCGTGCGGCCGAGTTCGACCGGATCGCCGCGGGTGAGCTGCCCAAGGGCTGGGAGGACAAGCTTCCGGTCTTCGAGACGGGCAAGGGTGTCGCCACCCGTGCCGCGTCCGGCAAGGTGCTGCAGGCGCTCGGCGCGGTGATCCCGGAGCTGTGGGGCGGCTCGGCCGACCTGGCCGGCTCCAACAACACCACGATCGACAAGACGAGCTCCTTCCTGCCCGGGGACAACCCGCTGCCCGAGGCGAACCCGTACGGCCGCACGATCCACTTCGGCATCCGCGAGCACTCCATGGCCGCGGAGATGAACGGCATCGCCCTGCACGGCAACACCCGTATCTACGGCGGCACCTTCCTGGTGTTCTCCGACTACATGCGCAACGCGGTGCGCCTGTCGGCGCTGATGCACCTGCCCGTCACCTACGTCTGGACGCACGACTCCATCGGCCTGGGCGAGGACGGCCCCACGCACCAGCCCGTCGAACACCTCGCCTCCCTGCGCGCCATCCCGGGCCTGAACGTGGTCCGCCCGGCGGACGCGAACGAGACCGCGATCGCCTGGCGCGAGATCCTGCGCCGCTACACCAAGGTCTTCGGCAAGGGAGCTCCGCACGGCCTCGCGCTGACCCGTCAGGGCGTGCCGACGTACCAGCACAACGAGGACGCGGCCAAGGGTGGTTACGTCCTGTTCGAGGCCTCCACCGGGACGCCGGAGGCGATCCTCGTCGCGACCGGTTCCGAGGTGCACGTCGCCGTCGAGGCCCGTGAGCGGCTCGAAGCCGACGGTGTGCCGACGCGGGTCGTGTCCATGCCGTGCGTGGAGTGGTTCGAGGAGCAGGACCAGGGGTACCGGGACAGCGTCCTGCCGCCTGCGGTGAAGGCGCGTGTCGCGGTCGAGGCCGGGATCGGTCTCACCTGGCACAAGTACGTGGGAGACGCCGGCCGCATCGTTTCCCTGGAGCACTTCGGCGCTTCGGCGGACGGCAAGGTGCTCTTCCAGGAGTTCGGCTTCACCGCCGAGAACGTGGCGGCCCAGGCCCGGGAATCGATCGCCGCAGTCCATGACACTCTCCCTGCTCTGGACAGCGACGGCAAACGCCGTCAGGTAGGAGAAGCGGCTTCCATGACCGGCGACCCCCTCGAGCGCCTCTCCGAGGAAGGCGTGTCGATCTGGCTGGACGACCTCTCCCGCAGGCGGATCACCTCCGGCGACCTCGCCGAACTGATCAAGCACAAGCATGTGGTCGGCGTGACCACCAACCCCACCATCTTCGAGCAGGCGGTCGGCACAGGCGACGACTACGCGGAGCAGATCCGTGACCTGACGCTGCGTGGGGTGACGGTTTCCGAGGCGGTCCGCATGATCACGACGGCGGACGTCCGCGACGCCGCCGACATCCTGCGGCCGGT
Source organism: Streptomyces sp. NBC_00076 (assembly GCF_045041235.1). Classification (NCBI taxonomy): domain Bacteria; kingdom Bacillati; phylum Actinomycetota; class Actinomycetes; order Kitasatosporales; family Streptomycetaceae; genus Streptomyces; species Streptomyces sp. NBC_00076. The sequence continues at coordinate 839,087 of NZ_CP108242.1, read as the reverse complement.
CTTCGACGCCACCGACGGCCACGACGGCTGGGTCTCCATCGAGGTCGACCCGCGTCTCGCGCACGGTACGGCCGCAACCGTGGCCGAGGCCAAGCAGCTGGCCTGGCTGGTGGACCGTCCCAACACCCTCATCAAGATCCCCGCCACGGAGGCGGGTCTCCCGGCGATCACCGAGGTCATGGGCCTCGGCATCAGCGTCAACGTCACGCTGATCTTCTCGCTGGAGCGCTACCGCGAGGTCATGGACGCGTTCCTCGCGGGCCTGGAGAAGGCCAAGGAGCGCGGCCTGGACCTCTCGAAGATCCACTCCGTGGCGTCCTTCTTCGTGTCCCGCGTGGACACCGAGATCGACAAGCGGATCGACGCGCTCGGCACCGACGCCGCCAAGGCCGCCCGCGGCAAGGCCGGCGTCGCCAACGCCCGTCTCGCCTACCAGGCGTACGAGGAGGTCTTCTCCTCGGACCGCTGGAGCACGCTGGAGAGCGCGGGCGCCAACAAGCAGCGTCCGCTGTGGGCGTCGACCGGTGTCAAGGACCCGGCGTACAAGAAGACCATGTACGTCGAGGAACTGGTCGCGCCGAACACGGTCAACACCATGCCGGAGGCGACCCTGTTCGCCACCGAGGACCACGGTCAGATCCGGGGCAACGCGATCACCGGCACCTACGAGCAGGCCCGCGCCGACCTCGCTGTCCTCACCGGACTGGGAATCTCCTGGCGCAACGTCGCCCACGTGCTCGAGACCGAAGGGATCCGCAAGTTTCAGAAGTCATGGGAGAGCCTTCTGAATGCCGTGCGGTACGCGCGACCGGGCCACGTCTCTGAGTGATCATCGAGCCCGCACCTGGCGGTTTGCGGGCCATGTGCATCGGCCACCCGCGGGGGAGAGCTGGTGGTGGCGCAGTTTGACGGATTGCGGTCTGTGGGGTGGGGGCAGTGAGCTGACATGGTGTGGCATGCACATGCCTTCCTCACCCCCCCCACAGGAGGTCGACCATGTACTCGCGCACGTTGGTTCATGGCTTCACCGCTGCCCTCACCACCGCTCTCGCTCTGGTCGGCGGCCAGGCCTACGCGACGCCGGACTCCGGTGATCAGCCGCTCGCGGCCCGCGTCGTCACCTATGACGCAGGCGCCTCGGCGGAGTTCAGGGCCGCTGTCGATCGTGGCGCGGCGATCTGGAACGAGAGCGTGGACGCCGTCGAACTGCGCCCGGCGACCGCCGGGCAGCGCGCCAACATCCGGATCCTGGCCGACAACGGCTGGCCCCGGGCGCTGACAACCTCGCTCGGCAACGGAACGGTCTACATCGGACGGCAGGCCGTGAACGAGGGCTACAACACGGTCCGGATCTCGGCGCACGAACTGGGCCACATCCTCGGCCTGCCGGACCGCAAGCCCGGGCCCTGCACCAGCCTGATGTCGGGGTCCAGCGCCGGCGTCTCCTGCACGAACCCCTATCCGAACACGGCCGAGAAGTCGGAGGTCGAGGGGAACTTCGGCGCCGCACTCACCCGCCCGGCGCCGGTTGCCCGCACCGTGGAGATCGTGGACTGAGCCGGGTACGTGCGCGGGGACGCCCCGTCCCCGCGCACGCTGGTCAGCCGACGGAGCTGACGGAGACGACGCGCGGTCAGCGAGGCCGACGGGACAGCCAGGCGGCGGCCAGGGCACCCGAGATGTTGTGCCACACGGAGAAGACCGCGGCCGGCAAGGCGGCCAGTGGACTGAAGTGAGCGGTGGCCAGCGAAGCTGCGAGCCCGGAGTTCTGCATTCCGACTTCGAAGGCCATGGCACGGCTCCCCGGCTCGCCCAACCGGGCGATACGTCCCGCCCCGTAACCCAGGGCCAGACCGAGGCCGTTGTGCAGCACGACGGCGACGAAGACCAGCAGGGCGGCCGATTTGATGGCGTCGGCGCTGCCCGCCACGACAACGGTCACGATCACGCCGATGGTCAGTGCGGACAGCCAGGGCAGCACCGGCAGGGCCCGCTGCATGTGGCGGCCCGCCACGAGCCGTACGACGAGGCCGGCGCAGACCGGGAGCAGCACCGTCTTGAGGATGTCGGTGACCATGGAACCGGCGTCGACCGGCAGGTACTCGCCCGCCAGCAGCAGCGTCAGGGGCGGAGTGACCAGCGGGGCCACGAGCGTGGAGACGGTGGCCACGGAGACGGACAGCGCGACGTCACCGCGTGCCAGATAGGTCACCACGTTGGAAGCGGTACCGCTGGGGGCGCAGCCGACGAGGATCACGCCCGCGGCGAGCTGCGGCGGGAGCTGGAGCAGGTGGGCGACCGCCCAGCCGAGCCCCGGCATGATGACGTAGTGGGCGACCAGCCCGAGGACCACCGCCCAGGGCCGCCTGGCGACACCGTGGAAGTCCTGCGGGGTCATGGTGACGCCCATGCAGAACATCACCACGCCCAGCAGATACGGCACCGCCTCGCCCCAGCCGGTGAAACTCCCCGGCAGTAGAAGGCCGACGGCGCCGGCCAGGAGGACGAGAACGGGGAAGACGGTGACGGCACGTCGGGCGGAGCGGTCGGCGACGACTTCACTGCCATGGGGTTCGGACTGTCGGGACTGTTCGGGTTGTTCGGTACTCACCGTGCGAGACAACGCTTGGTCAGGAGCATGACGCAAAAGCGTCTCGCGATGTGATCACCGGTGCAGGATCCATGCGGTCGCGGTCGCGGTCGCAATCCGCAGGCCTACCGTCAACCGCCAACTTCCAAGGGAGTTCAGACCTCTCGCCCCGGCACCGAGGGGGTCAGTTCCCGTTGCGGAGTGCGTCGAGGACGTGGGGCCAGGCAACCGTCCCCAACCGCGCGTCAGCCTCGGGTGTGCCTCCGTACCGGAAGCGCGGGGATGCAGGCGCCAGGCTCTCGCCGGGAAAACGTAGGCGGTGGCCGGCGTCGTGACGGGTGATCAGACGCACCGTCGCTCCGACCGAGCGCCGGCGCCGCGCCAGTTGCTCGGCGAACCGAAGAGACGGCCACATCGCATCGTCGCCGCCTGCGACCAACAGCAGATCGGCCCGGGCCTTGTCCACGGGGATCTCCGCCGGGGGGAGCAGATCAGCAAACGTCCGCTCGCTCAGTTCGTACCACCCGCGGATCGCGACCGGCTCACCGTCCGCCTCGGCGGGAGCCCAGGAATCGTCCAGCGGGACGAACGGCACCGCCTTCCCCTGCCAGGTCCAGGACGATCGCCAGGGGCGGTGTTCCCCGTCGCGGCCTGGTCCGACGTTGCACCACACGCGGGACGTGGGCGACATCGCGACGACAACGTCCACACGCGGCTCGTGCACCGCCGTGAGCAGAGCTGCCTCGGCGCCCTTGGAGCTGCCCAGGACCGCGATGCGCTCCGCTCCGTTCGACCGGAGGAAGTCGACGGCGGTCGTGAACGTCTCCAGGGGGATCTCGCAGATTCCCGGAGACTGCCCCGGACCGCCGAACCAGCGGATGGAAACGGCCGTCATGCCCTGCCGGGCAAGGAGGCGCGCTCTCTCCCGCTCGATCCGTCCGCTGGAACCCGACAGGACCAGCACACCGAGGTCACTGCCGCGCGCGGGAGCGGCCAGAAAGCCTTCCCAAGGATCGGTCAGCTCGCGCTCGGTGACATCCACGTGGTCCCCCGTCGGTACGCCTGAACCTGGCGAAGCAGCCTACCGGCGTTGCCCGTTGCCCGTTGAACGGTCGCCGGTGCGGTGTGAGGCCCGGACGTCCGGGATCTCCCGTGGTGGATAGGGTTGGCCGCGTGGAAATGCTGCACCTGCGCTACTTCGTCGCCGTCGCCGAGGAACTGAACTTCACCGCCGCCGCTCGCAGACTGCACATGTCGACGCCCCCGCTGAGCCAGCGGATCAAGGACCTTGAGCACGAGATCGGGCATCGGTTGTTCGACCGCAGCACCCACCACGTCATGCTCACCCCGGCCGGCACCGCGCTGCTGCCGATCGCGCGCGACGTGCTGGAGCAGGTCAACTCCATCCCGTGGCGGCTGCGTGAAGCGACGCGGCCGCAACGCAGCACCGTGTTCCTCGGTATGCCCGCCGGTGTCCACCCTGATCTGCGGGAACGGGTCAACGCCCTTGCCGGGCGGGTCCGCGAGCGGTTCGAGCTCAAACGCTGGCCCGGCGCCACCGCCGATCTGGTCACCGCGGTGCGCGACGGCAGACTCGCGTTGACGCTCGCCCGGCTCCCGGTCGCCGACCCGGCGCTGGAGCAGCTGACGGTGATGTCGGAGCAGCTCGGCGCGGTCGTGCCGGCGGACCAGTTCGCCGGGCGTGACTCCATCGCGCTGGCCGAACTGACCGACCTTCCCTACGTCGCCTCACCCGCGGACATCACTCCCGCGTATTTCGACCAGCTCGACCATCAGTTGTCCGAGCTCGGGGTCAAAAAGCGCATCAAGCTCACCAATACGGGATTCGGTGCGGCTACCGAAATAATCTCCTGCGGACTGGCATTCTCCATTTCCATGCTGGACGCCAAAAGTCCCATGCAGGGTTATCGGGTGGAGAATGTGACTATCCTTCCCTTCGCGGATTTCGGTCCCCGCCTTGACACGGCCCTGCTCTGGAACCGTGAGCGCGCCCACGGCGGTGATCTCGAAGAACTCGTCGCTGCCGCTCGCGATATCTTCGGCGAACCTCTCGATATCTGACAGCGATCGAGGCGGGAATCGCGTCCGGCCACGCGGCCGAAATGGTGTTATCGCTGTGGTCATACCGTTGTTCGCAACAAGATCATTCCGTTTTTCTTCCTTCGCCACTAACTTCGATGTCAGAGCAACGAAGCAGGGCGCGAAAGGACGAACAATGACGGACACCGCCGCCACCATCAACACCACCACCGGCCCTCTGGACGGTGTACGAGTAATCGACCTCTCCACCGTGGTGATGGGGCCGTACGCGGCCCAGATCCTCGGGGACCTGGGCGCCGACGTGATCAAGATCGAGTCCCCGGCCGACACCGTGCGCGTGGGCCAGTACCGCACCACGCCCGGTATGACCCCGCTGAGCCTCAACGTCAACCGCAACAAGCGCAGCGTCACGCTCAACCTCAAGAACGCGCCGGAGCGCGCTCAGGCACTCGAACTGATCGACACCGCGGACGTGTTGATCACCAACATGCGCCCGAACGCGCTCAGCCGCCTGGGGATGACCTACGAAGACGTCGCCGAGCGCAACCCGGGCCTGGTCTACGCGCACGCCCAGGGCTTCCGCAGCGACTCCGACCGCGTCGGCGACGCCGCCTACGACGAGACCGTGCAGGCCTCCTCGGGTCTGGTCGACATCGCCAACCGCGCGCTGGGAGAGCCGGTCTACCTGCCGACCATCCTCGGTGACAAGGTCTCCTCGCTGACCATCGCCTACAGCGTGCTGGCGGCGCTGGTGCACCGGAGCAGGACCGGACAGGGCCAGCAGATCGAGATCCCCATGACGGACACGCTGATCGCCTTCAACCTGGTCGAGCACCTGTCGGGGCACGTGTACGAGCCCGCGCAGGGCTCCACCGGCTTCCATCTGTCGATGACCAAGGGCCACCGGGCGGTGCGCACCAAGGACGGCCTCGCCTGCGTGATCCCCTACAACCCGCAGAACTTCCGCGACTTCTTCGCCGCCGCCGGGCGTCCCGACCTGGCCGCGGACCCGCGCGTGGGCGGCGAGACCATCGACGGCGCCGACCACGAGGCCCTGGCCGAGCTGATCGGCGAGTGCGCTCCGGAGCTGACCACCGCTGAGTGGGCCGAGGTGTGCACCAAGCACAGCATCCCGATGGCACCGGTACTGGAGCTGGACCGTGCGCACGAGGACGAGTACGTCCGCGACGGTCATCTGCTCGACACAGTCGAGCACCCGACCGAGGGCACCATCCGCACCGTCGGCATCCCGGTGAAGTTCTCCGCCACGCCCGGCTCGATCCGCCGCCTGGCTCCGGTCCCGGGCCAGGACACCGCGGACGTCCTCGGCGAACTCGCCACCCGCTGAGCGTGCCCGAGCCGCCACGTCCGCGTGCGAGTGCCACGTCAGCGAACAGCAGAGGGCACAAGGCCGCAGCCAGAAAGACGAAAGAAGAGAAAGTCATGAGCACCACCGAAGTGCGCACCGAACGGATCGGCTCGACCCTGCTGATCACGATCGACCGCCCGCAGGCGCGCAACGCCGTGAACGCCGCGGTCGCCGCCGGCCTGGCTGCCGCACTGGACGAACTGGAAGCCGACCCCGGACTCCGCGTGGGCGTCCTGACCGGTGCGGAGGGCACCTTCAGCGCCGGCATGGACCTCAAGGCCGCCCTGCGCGGCGAGTCGCCCGAGGCCGAGGGCCGCGGGTTCGGCGGTCTGACCGAGGCCGAGCTCACGAAGCCGCTGATCGCCGCCGTCGAGGGCTGGGCCATGGGCGGCGGGTTCGAACTGGCCCTGGGCTGCGACCTGATCGTCGCCGCCGAGGACGCGAAGTTCGGGCTGCCCGAGGTCAAGCGCGGCCTGATCGCCGCGGGCGGCGGTGTGATCCGGCTGCCCAAGCGGATCCCGTACCACCTGGCGATGGAGTTCCTGCTGACCGGCGAACCGGTCGACGGCCGTCGGGCCGGTGAGCTGGGTCTGGTCAACCGGGTCACCGACACGGATGACGCCACCGCCGTGGCGCTGCAACTCGCCGAGCAGCTCGCGCTGAACGCCCCGCTCGCGCTGGCCGCGGTGAAGAGGATCGTGCGCGCCGCCGACGGTGTGCCCGAGGCCGACGCTTTCGCCGTACAACGCAAGGACATGGGCGACCTGAAGGCCTCGGCCGACGTCCGCGAGGGCATGACCGCCTTCGCCGAGCGCCGCGCCCCGCGGTGGACGGGCAAGTGACATGAGGATCGAAGAAGTCCGGCGGCACGTGACCACCCCGCTGACCAGCCCGGCGTTCGCGCCGGTGGTCCCGAGGTTCACCGACCGCGAGTACCTCAACATCGTCTACCGCACCGACGCCGACGCGCTGCGGGCCGCCGTCCCCGAACCCCTGCGGATCGACGAACCGTTGGTCCGGTTCGAGGTCATGAAGATGGGTGACGTCAGCGGATACGGCCCCTACACCGAGTCGGGCCAGGCGATCCCGGTCAGCCTCGACGGCGAGCGGGGCGAATACCTGCACGCCATGTACCTCGACAACTTCCCGGCGACCGCGTCCGGCCGCGAGGTCAGCGCGTACCCGAAGACGATCGGCGCGCCGAACCTCTACGTCGACCACGGCGCCCTGGTGGGCACCCTCGACCACGGCACGCTGCGGGTCGCCACCGCGACCATGGGCTACAAGCACCACGAGCTCGACCGGCGCGAGGCCGAAGCGCAAATCACCGTGCCGACCTTCATGCTCAAGACGATCCCGGGCTACGACGGTGCGCCGCGGGTCCAGGAACTCGTCCGCACCGAGATCACCGACATCGCGGTCAAGTGGGCCTACACCGGCCCCGCGAGGCTCCAGCTGTTCCAGCACGTCCTCGCCCCGCTGGCCGACCTGCCGGTACTGGAGGTCGTCTCCGCGAGCCACATCCTCACCGACCTGACGCTCGCCGAGGTCAAACCGGTCCACGACTACCTGGAAGGAAGGGCCTCATGACACGGGAGTCGATCACGCAGGAGCCGATGCCACGCGAGTTCCGCACCGCTGCGGTGATCGGCGCCGGCACCATCGGGCTGTCCTGGACGGCCCTGTTCGCGGGCCACGGGTTGACCGTCCGGGTGAGCGATCCCCGGCCGGACCTCGCCGAGGCCGTCGCCGCGGCCCTGGCCGACTTCGCCCCGCACCTCGCGGCCCGGGGCTTGGACGTCGAGGGTCTCGCCGACCGGGTCCACATCGCGGCCGACGTGGCGGAGGCGGTCCGGGACGCGGACGTCGTCCAGGAGAACGGTCCGGAGCGCGTCGAGTTCAAGAAGGACCTGTTCGCCACCCTGGTCCGTGAAGCCCCGGCACACGCCCTGCTGTTGAGTTCGTCGTCGGCGATCCCGTCGACCGCGTTCACCGCGGAACTCGAGGACGCCGGGCGCATTCTGATCGGCCACCCGTTCAACCCGCCGCACCTGCTCCCGCTGGTCGAGGTCGTCCCCGGCGAACGCACCAGCGAGGACGCGGTCCGGGCCGCGGTGGACTTCTACACCTTCGTCGGCCGCACCCCGGTCGTCGAGCGCAAGGAGATCCCCGGGTTCGTCGGCAACCGCCTTCAGAACGCGCTCAGCCGTGAGGCGATGTATCTCGTCGAGCAGGGCGTGGTGACTCCGGACGACCTCGACCGGGTGATGACGAACTCGCTCGGCATCCGCTGGTCGACGGTCGGACCGTTCCTCGGCTCGCACCTGGGCGGCGGCCCCGGGGGCTACCGGCACCTGGCCGAGCACATCGGAACGTCGATGAAGCAGATGTGGGCGGGCCTCGGCACCCCCTCACAGGACGAACAAGAACAGGAACGGCTCATCGAAGCCGTGGAAAAGGCTTACGGCTCCTCCACGTACTCGGAACTCACCGAGACGCGCGACCGCAGGCAACTCGCCGTCCTGTCCGCCCTCGACAGCGCGGACAGGACCGACAAGGAGGAGAACTGAGATGACCGAGTCGACCACCACCATGGAACCGCTCGACGACCAGCTGGTCGCGGACTTCTACAACTACGAGACCCTGCTGCCGGACGAGGAGCGCAAGATCCTCCTCAAGGCCCGCACCCTCCTGCGCGACGAGATCAAGCCGCTCGTGAACGAGAACTGGGGCAAGGGCGAGTTCCCGAAGGAGCTCATCGGCATCTTCCGCGAGAGCGGGCTGGCCGGACTGCCCTACGAGGGCTACGGCGAGCACCGGCCCGCCGTCAGTAACCTGCTCAGCGGCATGCTGGCGATGGAGATGGCCCGCACCGACGCCTCCGTGTCCACGTTCTTCGGTGTGCACAACGGACTCGCGATGTACTCCATCCACTCCGGCGGCAGCCAGGAGCAGCGCGACCGCTGGCTGCCGGAGATGGCCGCGATGGACAAGATCGGCGCCTTCGCCATGACCGAGCCGCTCGGCGGATCCGACGTCGCGGGCGGCATGCGCACCACGGCCGTGCGAGACGGCGACACCTGGGTCCTCAACGGCGCCAAGAAGTGGATCGGCAACGCGACCTTCGCCGACCACGTCGTGGTGTGGGCACGCGACGCGGACGACGACCACGTCAAGGGGTTCGTCGTCGAGAAGGGCACGCCCGGCTTCGAACCCGTGAAGATCGAGGGCAAGATCGCCTTCCGGATCGTGGAGAACGCCGAGATCACCCTGACCGACGTCCGGGTGCCGGAGGCGAACCGCCTGCAGAACATCAACTCCTTCCGCGACGTCGCGGAGATCCTGCGCGCCACTCGCGGCGGGGTGGCCTGGCAGGCGCTGGGCGTGATGGTCGGCGCCTACGAACTCGCGCTGGACTACGCCAAGGAGCGCCGGCAGTTCGGCCGCCCGATCGCCCGGTTCCAGCTGGTGCAGGACCTGCTGGTGAAGAGCCTGGGCAACATCACCGCCTCGTGGGGCATGCTGGTGCAGCTCGCCCGGCTGCAGGACGCCGGGATCTTCCGCGACGAACACTCCTCGCTGGCCAAGGCGTTTGTCACCTCGCGGATGCGGGAGGTCGTCGCCTGGAGCCGGGAGATCTTCGGCGGCAACGGGATCCTGCTGGACCACGACATCGCGCGGTTCTTCGCCGACGCCGAGGCGATCTACTCCTTTGAGGGCACCCGGGAGATGAACACCCTGATCGTCGGCAAGTCGATCACGGGGCAGAGTGCCTTCGTGTGAACCGGAGGGGCCTCGGCTCGGCCGCGAGCAATCGGAGGGGCCGTTCCTCGCATCCGACGCGGGGGACGGCCCCTCCTGCCTGCCCCACGGCGCGGCGGTACCGCACCCGTCATCCGGGGATCTGGTGTACCGGGCCGTCGGCGTCGGCCTCCTGGACCGGTCTGAACTCCACGGCCACCACACCGTCGACGTTCCTGCACAGCTCCTCCAGGGCGGGAACGGAAACCCCCGGAGCCAGGCGCCCGCTGAGCACCACCTGCCCGTGCGACACGTCCACGTGCAGGGCGGAAGGGGCGAGGCCGAGAGTCCTGACGAGTACCTCCTCGACGACCTCCGTACGGATCGCCCGGTCCGTCCGCACGAAGATCCGCAGAAGGTCGCTCCTGCTCACCACACCGATCAACCGCTGACCCTCATCGACCACGAGGAGCCGCTTGATCCCGTGCTGAGCCATGACACGGGCGGCGTCGACGACGCTCCAGTCCTCGCGCGCACAGACGGCGGGAGAGGTCATCAGCCCGGCCGCGTCGGTGGCCCATGCCTTGGCGGGCCGTACCCCTGCGCCCGATCCCGGGGCGTCGCCCTCCTGCCCGCCCCACATCTTGTGCAGAAGGTCTGCCTCCGAGACCACGCCCACCGGGCGGTCCTCGGTGTCCACGACGGGCACCGCCGTGATGTCGTACTCCAGCAGCAGGTGGGCGATCTCCTTGAACGGGGTACCGGCCTGGACACGGACGACCGCGTTGCTCATCACGCCGCGCACCGTCTGGTGGTTCATCACAGGGCTTCCTCTCGGGGACCGGCTCCGGGCCGGGCGACGAGCGCACACGGCCGTCACACCATCGTCAACGAGCGGCACACCGCGGATTACGCCCGACTTCCGCTCCCGGCAGAGCCATGCGCTGAAACAGGCGCAACTGTGACGGCGCGGACGCGACCGGCATGGTCCCCCCATTCCACCGCGCGTCGACCCAGAACGCACGTCGGAACGCAGCCCGCACGGGCAGCGTGGGGCCGTCCGGTTCCGGGCCCCTGCCCGGCTGCCCCCGGGTACCACTGTCACTGCGTGTCGAAGTCCGTCCCCCGGGAGACCTTCTCCCACTCGGCGAGCTCGGCCCGCACGGAGTTCAGATGTCCGGTCAGGGAGTCGACCGCGTCGCCGCCGAGGGCGAGGCGCAGCGGGGTCTTCTCGGCGTCCAGGGCCAGCCGGATCGCCGCCGCGGCCTTGGCCGGGTCACCGGGCTGGTCGCCGTCGCCGCCCTGCACCAACTGCCGGGTTGCGCCGACCTTCTCCGCGTACACCGGGTTCTCCTCGGAGAAGTACGCCGCACCCTTGCCGAACAGGTTGGTGCGGAACGCGCCGGGTTCCACGATCAGCACCTTGATGCCGAACGGTGCCACCTCGTCGGCCAAGCCCTCCGACAGCTGTTCCAGCGCCGCCTTGGTCGCGCTGTAAGCGGAGAACCCGGCGAAAGACAGCTGCCCGCCGAGGCTGCTGATGTTCACCACCGATCCGCTGCCACGCTCCCTCATCTGCGGCAGCAGCGCCCGTGTCAGCCGCGCCGGACCGAACACGTGCAGCTCGAACAGGTCGCGCAGTTCCTGGTCGGTGGTCTCCTCGAACGCCCCCACCTGGGTGCGGCCGGCGTTGTTCACCAGCACGTCCACTCTGCCGTAACGGGCCAGGACGTCGGCGGCCACCGCATCGATCCGCGCGCCGTCGGTGACGTCCAGGCTGATCGCCTCCACACGGTCCGGGTACGCGGCGACCAGGTCGTCCAGCGACTCGGTCCGCCTGGCCGTGCCGATCACCGTGTCACCAGCCGCGACCGCGGCCTCCGCGATGGCCCGCCCGAAGCCGCTGCTCGCGCCGGTGACCAGCCAGACCTTGGCGTTCTCGCTCATTCACGTCTCCCTCGTCAACTGTCGTTCGGGGCCTCCCCGTCGACAGGTCCCATCCTTCGTCAGGAACGGGGAGAGCGTCCAAGACTCCTTGTGATAGCCATGAGTTATGGACATCCACGGGCGCGACCTGCGCTACTTCACCTCAGTGGCCGAGGAACTGAGCTTCACCCGCGCCGCCGAGCGGCTGTTCGTCTCCCAACCCGCGCTGAGCAAGCAGATTCGGATGCTGGAGAAGCAACTCGGCGTGGTCCTGTTCGAACGGGACCGGCGGACAGTGCGGTTGACCGCGGTGGGGGAGGTCTTGTTACCCCATGCCCGCGAGGTGCTGGCAGCCTGGCAGGCCGCGGAGGCGGCGGTGGAGGAGGCCAGGACCGCCGAGCGGTGCACTCTGGTGATCGGCATGTCCACCAGCCCGGGCCGCGGACTGCTGCCCGCCCTGCGGACTCGCCTCGTCTCCCGGCATCCGGACGCGCGGCCCGTGCTGCGGCAGGTCAACTGGGCGGATCCCAGTGCCGGGTTGGCGGATGGATCCAGCGATGTCGCCTTCGTCTGGCTGCCGCTGCCGGACGGTGACCGTTACCAGTACGCGGTGGTCGCGCGCGAGCCCCGGCTGGTGGCGCTGCCGGACGGACACCCCTTGGCGGCGCGGGCAGCGTCCGACCCCGAGGGAAAGGTGGACTTCACAGACCTGCTGGAGGAGCCTTTCCTGGCCCTCCCGCCGGAAGCCGGCCCGCTGCGGGACTACTGGCTCGCCCTCGACGCCCGGGACGGCCGTCCGCCGCGGATCGGCGGGGTGGTGGGCAGCGCCGAGGAGACCCACGAGGCGGTCGCCGGCGGCCAGGGGGTGGCGCTGCTGGCCACCGGTAACGCCCCACTGGTCGTCCGGGACGAGGTGATCGCCGTGCCGGTCCGGGGCATCTCCCCGTCCCAACTGGCGGTGGCCGCAGGCCAGGACGACAAACGGCCACTGGTTCTCGCCTACCTTGCCGCCGCTCGGGAGGTCGGGGCCACGACCTGTTGATTCGGCGGCCTGGAGCGTGGTGGTTCCGTCGGCCGCGAGAAACCACAGGTCACGGCGTCGAGCGAGGCCATGGGCGGCGAGGCCCAGCCCAGCCTGCGAGCGCCCCCACATGCGCGCAGCCGGCACACGCGTCACGCTGGTCCCATGGCTGACGCACAGCCCATCGTGATCTACCGGCCCGCTGTGGACGGCGGTCGGCGGGTCCGTGTGGGCGATCAGTTCCGTGGGATGGCGTACGGGCTGCTGGACGTCATCGAGTTCCTGCGTGGCGCGGGCCTGGAGGACGTTGACGAAGTGTGGGTGCGGCAGTCCGAGTTGATCGAGTGGCGGGGCGGCGGCCCGGAGAAGTGGGAGCAGTGACGCGGTGGAGCCGCCCGCCGGGTCGGGCGCGAGGGCTCCGGTCCTGAGGTCAGTCGCTCCCGTCCGGCTCCGCTGCGGGGATGTCCGCCGGGCCGGCGCGGAGCATGGCCTTGTAGAGGGCGGCATGATCGGGCGAGTCCGGCAGAGGACCGCGGGCCGGGGCCTCGAAGGACTGGATCAACAAGGCGACGACACGCCGCCAGGCGTCGGGTGCGGCCTCGCCGGTGGCGTTGACGACGCCGGCGTTGGCCATGTGGATCAGCACAAGGTCCGAGGGGTGGAAGTCCTCGCGCAGACGGCCCGCGGCCTTGGCGCGGTCGATGAGCCGCACCATCGCCTCGTACGCCTCGTCACGTCGCTTCTCCAGCGCCTTCGCCGTCGGGAAGGTCATGGTCAGTACGTCGGCGAAGCCGTAGTCGGCCGCCTGCATCGCGCAGGCGGTCTCGATGTAGCCGGTGAAACCGTGCCAAGGGTCGGGGTCGTCGAGGGCGGCGGCCACCGCGTCGGCATAGGCGTCCATCCGGTCCGAGAAGACGGCGGCGACCAGTTCCTCCTTCGAGGGGAAGCGACGGAAGATGGTGGCGATCCCCACCCCTGCCTCGCGGGCCACGGAGGCCATGGAGGCATTCAGGCCGTCCCGCCCGAACACCGTGCGGGCGGCGGCGATGATCCGCCCACGGTTGCGCTCGGCGTCACTGCGCAGTGGCTGGGCGGTGGTGTTGTCGGTGGGCGGGGCGCCAGGTTTCATGCCGACCAGTCTAACAATCGGAAGGCCCTATCCATTTTATCCCTGCTGTCTGTTCTGGGCACGAGCGAAATGGATGGAGCTGTCCTGGATGCCGGCAAACCGCACCGGGCCTGAGCAGCTGGTTCAGAGCCCGGGGCAGACGCCGTCCCTCGTCCGCCCGGTGGGCGGACCGTTGCGCGGATGCGGCCCGAAGCCTGTGTCAGTATCGGCGGTGCGCGTAACGCCGTGCGCTGGGCCGAGGGCAGGGGACGAGTGAGATGAACCGGCCACCAGGAATGATGGATGTGGCACGGGAGGCCGGCGTCTCGCACATCACCGTCTCTCGTGTGATCAACGATCATCCGTCGGTGCGGCCCGAGACCCGGGCCCGGGTCGAGGCCGCGATTCGGAAGCTGGGCTATCGCCGCAACAGTGTGGCCAGGGCCCTCAAGAGCCGCCGTTCAGCGACGATCGGTGTGGTGATCGTCGGGTCGGAGCTGTTCGAACTGCCCCGCATCCTTCTTGGAGTGGAGACGGCCGCCAAGCAAGCCGGTTACTGGGTGAGCCTGGCGAGCCGGCAGGGTGAGAGCACCACCGGTGACCTGGTGGAGACGCTGCAGCGGCTCACCGATCAGTCGGTCGAGGCGATTGCGGTCGTCGCCGACCGTAGTGTCGTGGTGGAGGCGCTGGCCGGCCTCGTTTTCGAGGTGCCTGTGGCCGTGGTGATGTCCGGCAGCGTGCCCAACCCCGATCTGAGCTTCATCGAGGTCGATCAGGAGCTTGGCGCCCGCCTGGTGGTTCGGCACCTTCTCGACCTCGGGCACCGGCGCATCGCCCATCTGTCGGGCCCTCCGCGCACCTTCGATGCGCGAGCGCGCGTCGAAGGCTGGCAGGTCGAACTCGCTGCCGCGGGAGCGGAGGGGGCCCTGCTGGAAGGGGATTTCACCGCGGCGAGCGGGTTTCGTCTTGCCCACGAACTCTGCATGCGCGAGGACGGTCTGCCGACCGCGGTCTTCGCGGGGAACGATCAGATGGCCATGGGAGTGCTGGCGGCGTTCGCGGAACGAGGAGCGAAGGTGCCGCAGGACGTGTCACTTGTCGGATTCGACGACATGAAGGGGGCCGACTACCTGGTGCCCGCCCTGACCACGGTTCGTCAGGATTTCTTCCACCTCGGCACGAGCGCCATCGAGCTGCTGGTGCGGATGCTGCAAGGGGAGAAGGCGGCGCGCGAGAAGATCACGCCGGAACTCGTCGTGAGGCGCAGCACCGCACCTCCTCGCGCCGGTTCATAGGTCCCGTCTCGTCACCCTCTGCCGGTCTCGTCACGCCCCTCCAGCCCCTCGGCGCCACGCATGCGTCCGGCTCTGGGAATGGCTCCGAACCGTGACCAGGCAGAAGTCCTCCTCGACCCGGCAGATCGATGGCTCCGGATGACTGACAGATTGTTAACGTTAACATCAGGACGAGACCCGACCCGTCGACACGACATCAGCGAGGTGCATGCATGCCGACCTCCCGGAGCGAACCCACCCAACACCCCGCGTTCCCCCCGGACTTCCTCATCGGCTCCGCGACCGCCGCCTACCAGATCGAGGGCGCCGCCGCGGAGGACGGACGCGGCCCTTCCATCTGGGACACCTACTCCCACACCCCGGGTAGGACATGGAACGGGGACACCGGCGACATCGCCGCCGACCACTATCACCGGCTCGAGGACGACCTCGATCTCATGGCGTCCCTCGGCCTGCGGGCCTACCGGTTCTCCCTCTCCTGGCCGCGCGTCCAGCCCACCGGCCGTGGCCCGGTCAACCCCAAGGGACTGGACTTCTACCGTCGCCTGGTCGACGGTCTCCTCGACCGGGACATCACCCCCGTCGCCACGCTCTACCACTGGGACCTGCCCCAAGCCCTGGAAGACTCCGGCGGCTGGACGAACCGCGACACCGCCTTCGCCCTCGCCGACTACGCCGGCATCGTCGGCGCCGCTCTCGGCGACCGCGTCCCGGTCTGGACCACACTCAACGAACCGTGGTGCTCCGCCTACCTCGGCTACGGATCCGGAGCCCACGCCCCCGGCCGTACCGACGGCGCTGCCGCACTGACCGCGGTCCACCACCTCAACCTCGCTCACGGCCTGGCCCTTCAACAGCTCCGGGCGGTCACCACCAACACCCCGCAATACGCCATCAGCCTCAACTTCCATGTTCTGCGAGGCAGGGGCGACGGCGCCGACGAAGCCGTGCGCCGCATCGACGCGCTGGCCAACCGCTCCTTCACCGAGCCCCTGCTGCGCGGTCACTACCCAAAGGACCTCCTCAAGGACACCGCCGCGGTCACCGACTGGGCGTTCGTCCAGGACGGCGACCTCGCCCACATCCACCAACCCCTGGACCTGCTCGGCGTCAACTACTACGCCACCACCACCGTCCGCCTCTGGGACGGCGTGAGCCCGCGTCAGAACAACGACGGCCACAAGGACGTGGGAGGCTCCCCCTGGCCCGGCTCGCCCCAGGTCGAGTTCGTCCAACAGGAGGGCCCGCACACCGCCATGGGCTGGAACATCGACCCCGAGGGACTCGAGGAACTCCTCCTGGACCTGCACACCCGGTTCCCGAACCAGCCCCTGGTCGTCACCGAGAACGGAGCGGCCTTCGAGGACCACCTGTCCGTGCGCGCCGACGGCACCCACGCCGTACACGACCCCCAGCGCATCGACTACCTCCGTCGCCACCTCCTCTCCGCCCACCGTGCACTCGCCGCCGGTGTCGATCTGCGCGGCTACTTCGTGTGGTCACTGATGGACAACTTCGAATGGGGCTACGGGTACTCCAAGCGCTTCGGCATCGTCCATGTCGACTACGAGACCCAGCGCCGTACCCCGAAGGACAGCGCCATCTGGTACCGGGACCTGGCAGTCACAGGCAGCATCCCGCCCCTTCCGACCAGCTGAAGGACAGGACCTTGATGTGCCGAGCCGCACCGGTACGGACCCGGTTGCTCGCGGCCGGGGCCGCGGTGGTGACCGTCGGCGCGGGGCTGGGGCTCAGGGCGGTGGCGGCAGGGGACGTGGCCAAGTACGGCGGAGACGCGCTCTACACCGTCCTGCTGTACGCACTCGTCGTGCTGGCGGTGCCACGTGTGACTCCTCTGGCGGCCGCCGCAAGCGCGCTGGTCGTCAGTTGGGTGGTCGAGTTCTCCCAACTCACCGAGGTCCCGGCGGAGTTCTCCCAGCGCAGCGCCGTCGCCCGCCTCGTGCTCGGGTCCACCTTCAATCCACCCGACCTGTTCTGGTACGTGGCCGGCGCGGCAGCGGGCTGGCTCGTCCACACCGCTGGGTGCTCCTCGAGGTCGGGCACGGCAAGTCGGCGAGAGGAACGATGAAGTGACTGATCTTGGGCAGACGGCGGGAGTGATCTTCGTATCGACCGTGAGGGGGACGCACCGCCGTGGCCACGCCCATACGCCGTTACCGACCCGGGAACCGCCGACGCCGCCCGTTCGACCTCCGTCGGACAGCCGCCTTCTTCGGCCTTCTCGCCCTTGTGGTGATCGTGGTGGGCCTCTCGGCCCGTGCGGCGGCCGGTGCCGTCGAGCGACGCCCCGCCTGGGCCCTCGTGCTGGGCGTCTTGGGTGTGGCGATCGCCATGGCTCTTGGACGCAGGCGGCACCGGTTCTCCGTTTCCAGGGCGGTGCGCCGGGCCGTCGCCGCGCTCGACAAGGGGGCAGGAACGGCGGTCGACGTGCTGGACACCCGGCCGTCCGCGGGTACGTCCGCGGAACCCCCTGACGTCGGCTTCGGCGGTGAGGAGACGGTCGTCCTCCCACGCGACGTCGAGGCCGCCTCCCCTGACGCCCTGAGCCCGGAGGAGTTCGAGGCGGCGACAGCCGCTCTGTGCGAGCGGGACGGATGCTCGGACGTCGAAGTCGTCGGCGGGGCAGGCGACCTCGGAGCGGACATCCTGGCTGTCGCTCCGGACGGACGGCGCGTCGTCATCCAGTGCAAGCTCTACAGCGGCAGCCACCGGGTCGGCTCCCAGGAACTGCAGCGCTTCGGGGGCACTTGTTTCACCGTCCACGAGGCCGACATCGCCGTCGTCATCACCACCGGCGGCTTCACCGCGCCGGCCGTCGAATACGCCGAGCAGTGCGGGATCCTGTGCTGGGACGGGCAGGACCTGTGGGCGTGGAGCGACGGCACCGGTCCGGCGCCTTGGGAGCCGTGGACCGAAGAGGTCGCGCGCTGACAGCCGCCGACGACGCCGACGGCTGTTGAGGGCGGCGACCTCACGCTCGTGGCGACGAGGAGAGGCGTCAGGGGCGCCCTCGGGTCTCCATGGTGTGACTGCGTTGGGCCGGTGTCACGGCACGGTACCTCGCGTCTGCTCCGTCGTTCGCCGTCGGCCGCAGGCACTCGATGAGGTAGTCGCCGGTGTCGGGGTCGAGGGTCACGCCGTGGGTCTCGCTGCGGAATCCGGGGAAGTGGCGGTCGAACGACTCCAGCGCGGTGAGGTAGCGCAGCAGGGGGCCGTCGGGGGCGCCGACGCTCTCGCCGGGCATGAGGACGGGAATGCCGGGCGGGGTGACGGTGACCATGGCGGCGGCCACCTGGCCCGGCGCGTCGGCCAGGCGTACGCGCTGCGTGCCGCCGCGGATCAGCTGCTGGTAGCACAGGTGCGGCGGGGCCACGGGTTCCGGCAACTGCCGGAAGGCGGTGTCCAGCAGGTCGACGAGGCGGGCCGAGCGCAGGTGGTCGTGCATGTCCTGGCACAGTGCGCGCAGGGTCCGGCCGGTGTAACGCCTGGGATGCTCGGCCACCAGTGCCGGCAGCACGCGGTCGAGGGGGGCGTCCTCGTCGTAGAGGGCCTTGAAGTCCATCAGGGCGTCGAGGAGGGTACCCCACTTGCCCTTGGTGATGCCCATGGAGAACAGCACGAGCGTGGTATAGCTGTCGGTCTTCTCCACGACGATGTGCCGGGTGGCCAGATAAGCGGTGAGCACCCGTGCCGGGATGCCCCACTCGGCCGTCTCACCGGTCGCGTCGATGCCGGGGCAGGTCAGGGTGACCTTGATCGGATCGAGCATGCAGTAGCCGTCGCTGAGCCCCGGGAATCCGTGCCAGGCCGCGCCCGGTTCCAGGTGCCAGCAGGACGGTTCCGTGCGCAGCAGATCGGCGGGTGCCTCGTCGAACGGCAGTCGCGTGCCGGTGCCGGGGTCGGTGACCGTCTCGGGTTGCCACACCCCGAAGAACCACGGCGGCCGGTCGCCGGCCTCCTCGATACGACGCCCGATGCGCACCATCTCCTGGCGGAACCGGACCGCCTCGGTCACGGACTCGTCCAGCAGCCATTGGCCCTGCGGCCCGTCCATCATCGCGGTCGCCACGTCCAGCGAAGCGATCATCGGATAGAGCGGGGAGGTGGTGCCGTGCATCATCAGCGCCTCGTTGAACCGGTCGTGTTCGACCGGCGCCCTCGGAGCGGGCCTGACGTGGACCATGGCGCTCTGCGAGAGGGCGGCCAGCAGTTTGTGGGTCGACTGGGTCGCGAAGACCGTGGGCCGGTCCGGGCCCGGGAAGGTGTCCTCGTCCACCGACATGCCGTACCGGCCCGCGTAGAGCGGATGGAAGCGGGCGTAGGCGAACCACGCCTCGTCGAAGTGCAGCCGGGGAGTGCTCGCCGCGAACGCCCGCGCCGCCACCGAGGCGTCGTAACACAGGCCGTCGTAGGTCGAGTTGGTGAACACGGCGTACTGGGCGTCCGGCGAGAGGGCCTGTCCGGTCAGCGGGTTGGCGGCGATCCGGGCCGTGACCGACTCCGCGGCGAGCTCCGCCGGAGGCAGGGGCCCGGCCAGGCCGTAGCCGTTGCGGGTGGGGATCAGGTAGACCGGGCGCGCGCCGGACATGACCAGCCCGTGCAGCACCGACTTGTGGCAGTTGCGGTCCACCAGCGCGATCTCGTCGCGGGTGACGCTGAAGTGGCCCACCACGCGGTTGCAGGTGGAGTCCCCGTACAGCACGAAGTAGGTGAGGTCGGCGCCGAAGACCCGGGCGGCGTTGCGCTCCGCCTCGCCGATCGGGCCGGTGTGCTCGAACAACGAGCCGAGTTCCCCGACGGAGATCGACAGGTCGCTGCGCAACAGCCGTTCTCCGAAGTAGTCGTGGAAGGCCCGGCCCGCGGGCGACTTCAGCAGGGCGACACCGCCGGAGTGGGCCGGGGTGTGCCAGGAGTACTCGTGCGCGTCGTCGAAACGGCGCAGCGCCCGGAAGAAGGGCGGCAGGACCGATTCCCGGTAGGTACCGGCGGCGGTGGTGATCCGGCCCGCGATGAAGCCGGGGGTGTCCTCCAGCGGCCACACGTATCCCACGATCAGTTCCGACACCCACAGCGGCAGATCGCGTACGCCGTCGTCCGTCATGACCAGGAAGACCGGCAGATCCTGGAACCGCCGGCCGATCGAGCGGAGCACCGTGGCACCCCCCGGCTCACCGTCCACGCCCCCTCGGCCCGGGAGGTCCCAGGCGACCAGCGCCGCGGTCAGCCCCGCCTCCGTCCGTAACACCGCTTCGGCGTCGGCCACACCGACCGCCCACCGGACGTCGAACCCCCGCGCCTGGATCGCCTCACCGATCCGCGCCCACTGCTGCGAGCCGACCCCCTCGTCCCGAGGATGCTCCCGCACCGCGACCAGAATCCTGCTGTCCGCCATGAGACCCCTTCCCGGCGGCCCTGTACCGCCCGGCCCAGTCTCCGAGAGCACCGGCCGGACTCCGGGGGAGTGCGGCCGTAAACCACCCGCACGACGGAAACGGCGCCTACGCGTGTCCCTTCCGGGAGTTCGCGTCGGCGCCTGTCACCGAGGTCCGGCCTGCCGTTCGGGGTCAGGGGCGACGTCGGATCGCGTTCAGCCGGTGGTGATACGGGAGTTGACCCGTCGCATCCAGTCCCCGTCGGTGTGCCACATGGGGTGGTGCGGGGCAGCGTTGGAGGTCAGGACGACGCCCTGGAAACCCGCGGCGAGGCAGCGGTCGACGACGAACTCCGCGATGTCCTTGCCGACGGCGTCCTCCTCGAAACGCGTCAGCAGCGGCGTGTACCCCACGACGCTCTCACCGAGTACGGCGGGGATGCCGCGGCGACGGGCGAACTCGGTGACCGAGTCGACCCATTCGGCCAGCGTGTCCCGCATGGACTGCCGGTGTGCCGCGTAGTTCTCGTACAGCCACAGGTCCCAGCGGTCGGGGTCCACCCAGTCGTGTGCGTAGAACAGCTCGCGCGGTATTCCCGTGGCGGCCAGACGCCAGGGTTCGTCCGGCTGGTAGTCGGCGAACGCGGGAGCGTCGGGGCGCAGCATGGCGGCCAGTTCGGGGGTGGGCCAGGTGACCGTCTCGGGCGCCGCTTCGGTGCCGTGCCCGAGTCCCACCGCCTCGTACAGCGCGCCGAGCACGCCGTAGACGTAGAAGTGGAAGTGCGCGATCTGCGCCTGCTCCGGCAGGTCGTCGAGCTCGTCGGGCCAGGGCTCTCCCAGCGAGTAGGTCACGGGGACGGACGGGTGGCGAGCCTGCAACAGCTTCACGGCGCGTTCGAGGGGGCCGCGCAGCCGGGCGTAGTGGCTGGTGGTGCCGTCGCCGGGTACCAGTGAGCAGTTGTCGACCTCGTTGTGCACTTCGACGTAGGCGACCTGGTCGGCCAGCCCGCGCTCGGTGAGGAAGTCGAGCAGTTCGGCGAGCGCGTCGGCCACCGCCTCGGCGCGGTCCGGGCCGGGAACGTCGGCCAGGGCGCGGTGCCAGGCGTCGGTGTCGGCGAAGCTGGGGGACTGCTGGTACTCCCACGAGGACACGATGACCTTGCAGTCATGGCGGGCGGCGGCCTCGAACAGCTCGACGAGTCGTCGGCGTCCGTCCAGCGGATAGCCGCCGCGCACGTTGTACCAGCGGGTGCGCTGTCCGAACTCCTCGCCCAGGCCGCGGACCTGGAGGGCATCCGGGGCGTCGACGCGTCCGGAGAACAGCAGGAACGGCATGGCGCAGACGCGCACGGTGTTGAAGCCCCGCTCGACCGTCTCGGCGAAGGCACGGTCGAGGTCGGCGAACGGCTCGCCGGGTCCTGCCTGTGTGTACCAGCTGAAGTCCCACAGAGTGATGGCGAGTCGGCCCGTGGTCTCGCTTGTGGTGGCTTGCTGCTGTGCGGTCATGAGGTCACCCGTCGTTCGTGTGCGGTGGGACGCCGTCGGCGGCTCGGCGGCCCACGCTAGCTCAATTCATTATTTATGAATAATCCTTGACGAGGGTGACGGCGTTGTCCAGGCTGTGGGCGAACGAACCCGCGCGTGCATCGAGGAGTCGCCTGCCATGACCGAATCCATCCATCCGTCCCGGCGCACCGTCGTCACGGCCCTCGGCGCGGCCGGCTTCGTCGCCCTGCCCGTCTGGCCGGAGGCGGCGCGAGCGGCAGACGGTACGGGCGTGGCCGCCGCGAACGGCCCGGTGCTCGACACCCACCCGGCCACCGAGCCCTCCGGCACCCTCGTACGTGATCTCGGAGGCACCAATGTCGTGTTCCAGTACGGCACGGTGCTCCCCGCCTTCGACGGCTGGCGCACCCATGAGCCCACCCGCGAGTACCTGTCCCTGGACAGGAAGTGGCGCTTTTGCTTCGACCCCGCCGACCAGGGGCTCGGTGAGGGCCGGCAGTCCGCGCACCACGACGACCGGGCATGGGACCTCATCGACGTCCCGGCCGCCTGGGACCTGCTGAACACCCCCGGATTCGGATCGGAGACCACCCCCTTCGGCAAGGGCACCGCGTTCAGTGACGGGTACGCCTGGTACCGCACCACCGTCGACGTTCCCGGGTCCTGGCGTGCCCGGCACGTACGCATCGCCTTCCTGGCCGTCGGCTACAGCGCCGAGGTCTGGCTCGACGGCACGTATCTCGGCAAGCACGAGGGCGCCAACTCTCCCTTCGCGCTGCCGGTCGCGGGGGCGCTGAGGCCGGGAACGCGACAGACGATCGCCGTGCGGGTCTTCCGTCGGGCGAGCTACACGGACTACACGGCCGCGACTCCGCAGCCGGTCACCGACGACCACGAGGTGCCGTACAAGCCCGTCGACTACTGGCCCTACGCCGGCCTGACCCGGTCGGCCTGGATCGAGGCGGTCCCGCAGGTCACCATCGCGAAACTGCTCGTCGTCGCCGAGAACGGGCGCCTCGAGGCACGTGCGGTCGTCGAGAACCACGGCACAGCCGACTTCGACGGCCGGCTCACGCTGGATCCCGGCCGGGGGAGCGGCGGCCGGCCCACCGTGGTCGCGGCCCGGATCGCGGCACGATCGGCGGGCGTCGTACGCGTCTCGGTCGGCATACCTGACGCCCCACGATGGAGCCCTGCCTTGCCACGCACGCTCACCGCCCGTGCCACCCTCGCCGCCGGGAGGTCGTCGGGCCCGCGGGTGGACACGTTGTCCAGCGGGTACGGCGTGCGTGAACTGACCGTCGGCGACGCGCAGTTGCGGTTGAACAACGAGCCTCTGTTCCTCAAGGGGCTCAACTGGCACGAGGAGACGGCCGCGCACGGAAGGGCGATGACGCCCGCTGAGTACGACCGGGAACTGGGCCACATCACCGCGCTGGGCGCCAACCTCATCCGCAACTGCGTCTACAACCGCCACCCGTACGTCTATGACTGGGCGGACGCGCACGGCGTGACGGTGATGGACGACATCGACACCATGTGGCTCAACACCGCCCAGGAAAAGCTCCAGACCGAGCGCTACGGCCTCGCCCGCGCGCAGGCCCTGACGATGGCCTGGAACCAGCACAACCACCCGTCGGTGATCCTGTGGGGCTTGCAGAACGAGTCGGAGATCGACGCCGACGGCGCCCCGGTCTACCGGGCCTGGCTCGCCGACCTCAAAGCGGCCGTGAAGTCGGTCGACCTCACCGCCCGCCCCGTGACCTGGGCTTCCAACACCAGCAACGACCCCGCCTTCGACCTCGCCGACGTGATCGGGTTCAACGAGTACTTCGGCTACTTCTACGGCAAGGACTCCGACCTCGGCCCCACGCTGGACGCGGTGCACGCGAAGTATCCCGACAAGCCGATCCTGATCACCGAGAACGGCACCTGGTCCGTGGCGGGCGATCACGGCCCCAGCACCACGCAGGGTATGGAGGAGTGGCAGGCGGCAAGCTTCACCGCCCACTGGGCACAGGCGGCCGAGCGCAGTGAGTTCGTCGCCGGATTCACCTACTGGGTTCTCAAGGACTACAAGCAGCGGGCCGGCTACAACCAGTCCTACAACGGCATCTCCGTCATGGGCCTGCTCACGTTCGCGGAGGAGCGGCCCAAGCTCGTGTACGACGCGTTCCGCAAGGCGGTCAACCCCAGGTCGTAGAAGGGTCGTAGAAGGCAGGACAGTGGCGCGTGCCCGGCGCGGAACGCCGGGCACGCGCCACTGTGTGTCAGCCCTTGACGCTGCCCTGGGTCAGACCGGAACGCCAGTAGCGCTGGAGGACGAGCATCGCGGCGGCCAGCGGGAGGATCGACAGGAACGCGCCGCCCACCGTCAGCTGGTAGAGCTCGGGGTACCGTTCCGCCTGCGACTGCCAGGTGGTGAGGCCCAGGGTCAGGGGATACTTGCGGTCGTCGGAGAGCATGACCAGCGGCAGGAAGTAGTTGTTCCAGATGCCGACGAACTGGAAGAGGAACACGGTCACCAGCGCGGGCGTCATCGTGCGCAGGACGAGCGTGTTGAAGATCCGCAACTCGCCGGCGCCGTCGACCCGTGCCGCCTCCAGCATCTCCATGGGTACCGCCGCCTCGGCGTAGATGCGGCACAGGAACACCCCGAACGGACTGACCATGCTGGGGATCAGTACGGCCCAGTAGGTGTTGGCCAGGCCCACCTTGCTGAACAGCAGGTACAGGGGGAGGGCCAGCGCGGTGCTGGGCAGCAGCACACCGGCGAGCACGACCTTGAAGACGGCCTCACGCCCGCGGAAGCGGTACACGGCGAGGGCGTACCCGGCCGCACACGCGAACAGGGTCGCCAGCGCGCCGCCGACCCCCGCGTACAGGAAGCTGTTCCACGTCCAGTTCCAGAAGACGCTGTCGTTGTAGGAGAAGACCTGCGACAGGTTGTGCAGCCACTGCGGGTCGGAGAACCACAGCCCGAAACTGCCGAAGAGCCCCGCACTGCTCTTGGTGGAGGCCACCACCAGCCAGTAGACGGGCAGCAGGAAATAGAGGGCCGCGACCGTGAGCAGGGCGATCACCAGGATCCGCGAGGGCTTCAGCCGGCCGCGCGGCCGTCCGCCACGGCCGGGACCGGCGGCCTGCGGGGCATCGGTGGAGAGGTCCACCGACTTCGTCGTCTGCGGTGTGGACACGCTCACCGTGCACCCCTTTCCTTGCGGTTCACCAGGCTGAGGAAGCCGAACGACAGCACACTCGCGACCAGCGCGAGGATCACCGACTCGGCCGCGGCGAGGTAGATGTTGTTGTTGGAGAACGCCTCGTTGTAGGCGGCCAGGTTCGGTGTGTACGAGCTGGTGACCGTCGAGGTCAGCGGCTTGATGACGAGCGGTTCGGCGAACAGTTGCAGGGTGCCGATGATGGAGAACACGCCGGTGAGCACGAGGGCGGGCCGGGCCAGCGGCAGCTTGATCCTGACCGCCGTCTGCCAGGCGCTCGCGCCGTCGATGCGGGCGGCCTCGTAGAGCTCCTGAGGAATCGACTTGAGCTGGGCGACGATCACCAGCATGTTGTAGCCGGTGAACTCCCAGATCACGATGTTGGCGATGGACCACAGCACGCCGTGGTAGCCGAGGAAGTCGGGCGCGAGACCGGCCCTGCCGAGCAGGTCGACGAGGGGACTGACGCCCGGTACGTAGAGGAAGCCCCACAGGATCGAGGCGATGACACCGGGGACGCCGTACGGCAGGAAGTAGGCGGCCCGCAGGATGCCCGCCCAGCGCTGGGAGAGCGTGTCCAGAACCAGCGCAAGCGTGGTGGCCAGCAGCAGCATCACGGGGACCTGCACGATGCCGAAGAGCAGCACCCGCCCGAAGCCGTCCAGGAAGTCCGACTGCTGTAGCGCGAGGGTGTAGTTGTCCAGTCCGGCGAAGCCGACGGTGGCCGGGCCCAGGCCGAGCGACCCGGAGCGGATCGGCTTCAGCAGGCTTTCGTAGATCGCGTAGCCGAGCGGGATGACGAAGACGAACAGGAAGAGGGCCACGAAGGGAAGGAGGAATCCCCAGGCGGCGCGGTCCGGGCGGGCGGTGCGCCGCGGACCGCCCCCGGCAGGGTTCGTGCTGCTCATGACTGGCTCCTCGCCTTCAGGCCCTTGGCCAGCAGGTCGTCCACGGTGCGTTTCTGCGCGTCGGCCAACGCCGACGAGAGGCTGCCCTCTCCGGCCACGGCGGCGCCGAAGGCGTCGCCGAGGTGGGCGAAGTCGGCGTCCGTGGTGGGTGACCACTTCCAGGAGGTGTCGATCGCCCGGTCGGAGGCGGTGAAGACGTCGTTGTACCGCTGTCCGCCGAAGAACGGGTCGGGCTTGTCGAGGGCCGATCCGCGGAAGACGCCGGTGGCGGCGGGCCAGCCGTAGCCGACGGCGATGTTGAGGTCGACGGCCTTGGGGTCGCTGTTGATCCAGTGCGCGAACCGCAGTGCCTCACGCGGGTGGCGGCTGCCCTGAAGGACGGCGGTGGACGCTCCGCCCCAGTTGGCGGAGGCGTTCTGTCCCGCCTTCCACTGGGGAAGCGGGGAGACCCGCCATTTCCCCTTGGTGCCGGCTGCGTTGCCGCGCAGCAGGGCGTCGCCCCACTGCGGTCCGATCCAGCTGACGACCCGCCCGGTCTGCACCTGCCGGTACCAGGCGCTGGACATGTCCGGTTCGACGAAGACGAGGTCGTCGCGGACCATCCGCTCCCAGTACTCCGCGACCTCGCGGGAGGGGTCGTCGTTCATGCCGACGATCCAGGTGTCGCCCTGGGTGCGCACCCAACGGGACCCGCGCTGCCAGCACATCGCGGCGAACCAGGCGGGGGAGTTGGGGTTGAACGCGCTGATCCTGGCACCGTCGCCGCGGGCCTTGACCACGCGGGCGGCGCGCTCGAAGTCGGCCCAGGTGGCGGGTGTTTCAATGCCCCACTTCGCGAGGAGGTCCTGGCGGCAGAAGAGTCCCATCGGGCCGGATGCCTGGGGGATGGTGTGGACCCGCCCGCCGAAGACGCCCTGGTTCCACTGCCACCGCACGTAGCTGTCGCGCAGCTTGTCGGCCCCGTAACGGCTCAGGTCGGTCAGGCCGTTGACCAGCATGAAGGCGGGGAGCTCCTGGTACTCGACCTGCGCCAGGTCCGGCGGGTTGCCGGCCGACAGGGCCGAGTACATCTTCTGGTATCCGCCCTGGGTGCTCGCCGGGATGGTCTGCAGCTGGACGTGGATGTCGGGGTGAGTCCGGTTCCACAGATCGACGGTCTTCTGCATCGGCACCCAGGTCCAGAAGGTGAGATTCACCTTCTGGCCGGGCTTTGTGGATACCTGCCGGGTCGTGCGGGCGGCTCCGACGGTCTGGCCGCAGGCGGTGAGGGCCGGAAGTGCGGCGAGTGCCCCGGCCGCCCCGGCACCCCACCGGAGTACTGACCTCCGCGACGGTGGTGAGCTGTTCATGTGTGTCCCTTGTGTCCCTAATGTGCTTTGGCTGCGGCTCGATCGGTACTGCGGCTCGATCGGTACTGCGGCTCGATCGGTACTGCGGCTCGATCGGTGGCTACGGCTCGATCGGGTACTGCGGCGCGATCGGGGGTCTATGGCTCGATCCGCGGTCTACGGCGCGATCAGTACGGCTACTCCGGCTCCGGGCAGCGTGACGCGGTCGGAGGGGGTCGTCCCGCCGGTCAGGGCGTCGGTCATCGGCTCGGGCAGCCTGATCTCGACCTCCTCCTGACTGTGGTTCAGCAGGAAGACGAACCGTCCGCCGTCGCCCTCGCGCACGGTCGCCTGGACGTGCTCGGGAAGCCCGGGAAGCACCGGGCCGACGGACGCCGTACGGCACACCTCGTCGGTCAGGGCCCGCATGGCTTCCGGTGTGAGACGCGTCGCGACGTACCACGCGGTTCCCTCGCCGAAGGAGTGCCGGGTGACGGCCGGCCGCCCCGCGAGGTGCCCGGAGCCGAAGTCGGCCACCGCCCGGGCCCCTTCGAGCACGACGGCCTCCGACCACAGGTCGGCGCGGCTGACCGTGCCGTCCGCGAACCGGATGTCGACGGTCTCCTGCTCCGCCAGCGGCCAGAACTCCTCGACCCGCAGGCCCAGCGCCTCGCGCAGCGGCGCGGGGTATCCGCCCAGGTGCACCCGGTCGCACTCGTCGACGATGCCGGAGAAGAACGACACCAGCAGGTGGCCCCCTCCGCGTACGAAATCGGTGATGCGTTCGGCGTCCCGTTCCTTCAGCAGGTACAGGTTGGGTGCGACGACGAGGCGGTAGCCGGACAGGTCGCGGTCGGGGGGTACGACATCGCAGGCGATCCCGGCTTCGAACAGCGGCCGGTAGTGGGCGAGCGCGATGTCCATCTGGTTCAGCGCGGTGGACGGGTGCGAGTCCAGCTCCAGCGCCCACCAGCTGTTCCAGTCCAGCACGATGGCGACATCGGCGGTGGAGCGGGTGCCGGCGATCTGCGGCACGGAGGCCAACTCGCGGCCCAGTTCGCTCACTTCACGGAAGGTACGGGTGTCGGTGCCGCCGTGCGGGACCATCGCCGAGTGGTACTTCTCGGCGCCGCCCCGGGACTGACGCCACTGGAAGTACAGCACCGCGTCCGCGCCCTGGGCGACCGCCTGCCAGCTCCACAGTCGCATCCGGCCCGGCGGCTTGGGCCCGTTGCGCTCACGCCAGTTCACCGCGCTGGGCGCCTGCTCCAGCAGCAGCCACGGCTGACCGGCGCGGGCGGAGCGGGTGACGTCGAAGATGAACCCCGCCGAGACGTGCGTGTGCTCGTCGTGCGGGTCCTGGTAGACGTCGACCGAGACGGCGTCCTCCTCGGCGGCCCACCGGAAGGCGTCGACGGGCTTGTGCACGCCGATGAAGTTGGTCGTGACGGGAACGTCGGGGGTGATCCGCCGCAGTACCGCCTTCTCGGTCAGACAGCACTGGAGCAGCGCGTCGTCGGAGAACCGGGCGAAGTCCAGCTGCTGGGCGGGGTTGGGGAAGGTCGGCGCGAGTCGCGGCGGCAGCACCTCGTCGAAGGTGTCGTAGTGCTGCGCCCAGAACGCCGTCGACCAGGCGTCGTTGAGCGCCTCGATGTCGCCGTACCGCTCGGACAGCCAGCGCCGGAAGTCGGCGGCCGACTCGTCGCACCAGCACTGCGGGGTGTGGCAGCCGTACTCGTTGCCGATGTGCCACATCTCCAGCGCGGGGTGGTCGGCGTACCGGGTGGCCAGTCGCTCGACCAGGCGCGCGGCGTGCTCGCGGTACACGGCGCTGGAAGGGCAGTAGTGCTGGCGTCCGCCGGGCCACATGCGGCGGCCGTCGGACGTCTCGGGAAGGATCTCGGGGTGCAGCCGGGACAGCCACGGCGGCGGTGACGCCGTCATGGTGGCCAGGCATACGGCCACACCCGCCCCGGCGAGGTTGTCCAAGACACGGTCGAACCAGGTGAAGTCGTACTCCCCGGGCCTCGGTTCCACCTTCGCCCAGGAGAAGATGCCGGCCGTCACCAAGGAGACGCCCGCCTCCTTCATCAGCGCGACGTCCTCGGACCACACCTCCTCGGGCCACTGCTCGGGGTTGTAATCGCCGCCGAAGGCGATCCCGGCCGGGCGCAGGTGCCGCCGGTTGTCGATCGGTACGGAAGGTGCCTGTTGCATGCCGGTCAGTCTTGGAGCGCCATCGCCACGCCGTCAAGATATATTCATAATTAATTGAAACAGCTATGGTGGATGCAGGGCGTCACAGGCGCAGGCATCAAATGGGGAGAGACACACGATGACGGAGTGCCGCAGGATGGCGGGACGCGTGGCGGTGATCACCGGCGCCGCGCACGGAATCGGCGCGGCCACGGCTCGAAGGCTCGCGGACGAGGGCGCGGCGGTCGTGGTCACGGACGTGGACGACGCGGCGGGCAAGGCGCTCGCGGCAGGCATCGAGGACAGCGGAGGACGCGCGGAGTACGTCCGTTGCGACGTGACCTCGGCAGTGGACTGGGAGAACCTGGCCCGCCACGTCCACGAGCGTCACGGGCGGTTGGACGTCCTGCACAGCAACGCCTTCGCCCAGCTCAACAAGCCCGCTCACGAACTGAGCGAGGCCGAGTGGGACGGCCAGATGGCCGTGCTGCTCAAGCCGGCCTGGCGAGCCATGAAGACCTTCGCGGCCATGCTGCGCGAAGCCTCGGGATCCGTCGTCCTCACCTCCTCGGTGCACGCGGTCATCGGCCTGCCGGGCCATGCCGCCTACGCCGCCGCGAAGGGTGCGCTGTGCTCGCTGGGACGGCAGTTGGCCGTCGAGTACGGGCCGGACATCCGGGTCAACACGGTGCTGCCCGGACCCATCCTCACCGCCGCCTGGGAGGGGATCCCGGAGGCCGACCGGACGCGCAGCGTGGCGGCCACGGCGGCGAAGCGGTTCGGCCGGCCGGAGGAGGTGGCCGCGGCGGTCGCCTTCCTCGCATCGGCGGACGCGTCCTATGTGACCGGAGCGAGCCTGGTGGTCGATGGAGGATGGAGTGTCATGAAGGAGTCCTCGTGAGTGGCGCGCACCGTGCGGCAAGCTGTGCGCGGCATCCGCGAACAGGACCTGAACGGAAACGGAGAACGTGGTGACCCATCCGCCCAAGGGGCTGCACGGCCAGGCCGTGGAGGAGCTGGGCCGGCGCATCATACGCGGCGACTACCCACCGGGCTCCGTGGTGGACCCGGTCAAGTTCGAGACCGAGCTCGGCGTCAGCAAGACCGTCGTGCGCGAGGCGCTGCGCGTGCTGGCGTCCAAGGGCCTTCTGGAGTCACGCCAGAAACGCGGTACGACCATCCGGCCTCGCGCCGACTGGAACCTCCTCGACAGCGACCTGCTGCGCTGGCAGGGGAGCAGCGCTCCGACCGACGGCTTCCTGGAGGACCTCGCCGAGGTCCGGGCGATCGTCGAGCCCGCCGGAGCCCGGTTCGCGGCGGCCCGCCGCACCACCGCCGACCTGGACGCGATGCGGCGGGCGCTCGACGCGATGGCGGCGGCGGGGGCGGACGCGGACGCGATGGTGGAGGCGGACCTGGCCTTCCACCGTGCCCTGTTGGAGGCCGCGCACAACGAACTGCTCAGCCGGATGGAGGTCGTCATCGAGGCCGGTCTGCGCGTTCGCGACCGGATCGTGCACGGCGCCCGGCACTTCTCCGACTCCATTCCCGTACACCAGGAACTGCTGGACGCGGTCGAAGCGGGTGATCCGGACGCCGCCGTAGCGGCCGTCGACTCGCTCCTGGCACAGGCGTCCGACGACCTGGCGGCCGTACGGGCGCGGGAAGACCACGACGACGTCGCGACCGACACGCTGCCGAAGGAAGTTCCTTGAAGATAACCGGACTTGAGACGTTCCTGGTGGCTCCGCGCTGGCTGTTCCTGCGCGTCGCCACCGACGAGGGCGTCACCGGCTGGGGCGAGCCCGTCATCGAGGGCCGCGCCGAGACCGTGCGGGCCGCGGTCCACGAACTGGCCGACTACCTCATCGGCCGGGACCCACTGCGCATCGAGGACCACTGGCAGGTACTCACCAAGGGCGGCTTCTACCGTGGCGGCCCGATCCTCTCCAGCGCCGTCGCCGGCATCGACCAGGCGCTGTGGGACATCGCCGGCAAGACGTACGGCGTCCCGGTGCACCGCCTCCTCGGCGGCCCGGTACGCGACCGTGTGCGGATGTACGCCTGGATCGGCGGGGACCGCCCGAGCGACGTGGCGGAGCTGGCCGAGGAACAGGTGAAGGCGGGCTTCACCGCGGTGAAGATGAACGCCTCGGCCGAACTCGCCCCGATCGACACCCCGGCACGCACCGCCGAGGTCGTCGCACGTGTAGCGGCCGTCCGCGAGGTGCTGGGTGACGAGCGGGACATCGCCGTCGACTTCCACGGCCGCGCCTCCACCGCCATGTCGCGCCGCCTGCTGCCCCAACTGGAGCCGCTGCACCCCCTGTTCGTCGAGGAACCCGTGGCGCCCGAGTACTCGGGCAACCTTCGCAGCCTGGTGGAGTCCACCAGCATCCCGCTCGCGACCGGCGAACGCCTCTACTCCCGCTGGGACTTCCGCGAGGTACTGGCCAGCGGCATCGCCGTCGCCCAGCCCGACCTGTCGCACGCCGGAGGGATTTCCGAGGTCCGCCGTATCGCGGCCATGGCCGAGGCGTACGACGTCGCCATGGCCCCGCACTGCCCCCTCGGCCCGATCGCCCTGGCCGCGAGCCTGCAGATCGCCTTCTCCGTACCGAACTTCCTCATCCAGGAACAGAGCATGGGCATCCACTACAACGAGCAGTGCGACCTGCTGGAGTACGTGATGGACCCCGAACCCTTCCGATTCCAGGACGGATACGCCGTCGCCTCCACCCGCCCGGGTCTCGGCGTCGAGATCGACGAGAAGGCGGTTCGCCACGCCGCCGAGACCGGCCACCGCTGGCGCAACCCCCTGTGGCGGGGCGCCGACGGGGCGTTCACCGAATGGTGACCACCGTCAGACTCCCGCACCCCACCCCCAAGGAAGAGCTCGACTTCATGAACCTGGTGGAAACCCTCCAAGCCCACCGCCTGTTGGCCATCGTGCGCGGCAAGGATCACGCCGCGGCGCTGCGCACCGTGCTCACCCTCGCCGAAGAGGGCATCGCCGCCATCGAGGTGTCGCTGACCACCCCCGACGCCCTGACCGTGATCAGGCAGGCCCGCGCAGAACTGGGACCCGACGCACCGGTCGGCGCCGGAACCGTGCGCTCGGCCGCGGACGCCGCCCGCGCCGTGGAGGCCGGGGCGTCGTACCTCGTCACCCCGGCGCTGGTCGACGGGCTGGAGCCGTACGGCGTACCCGTGGCGATGGGTGCCCTGACTCCGAGCGAGATCGAAACCGCCCTCGCACGGGGCGCCGATGCGATCAAACTCTTTCCCGGCTCGCTCGGCGGCCCCGGCTATCTGCGGGCTCTGCGTGACCCGTTCCCCGAGGTGCCGTTCGTGCCCGTCGGCGGTGTGGACGCGCAGGCCGCCCGCGACTACCTGGACCGAGGGGCCATCGCCGTCGGCGTCGGCTCACCCCTCGTCGGGGATGCGGCCGACGGCGGCGACCTGGACCAACTCCGCGCCCGGGCGGCCGTGTTCCGCAAGGTGGCCGCGGGGGAGACGCCGTGACGGCACCGGACCTCCAGGCCCCCACAGACGTGGTTACCTTCGGCGAGACGATGGCGGCGCTCCGGGCACAGGGCGCGCTGCGGCTGGGCGGCACTCTCGGCCTGTCCGTCGCGGGAGCCGAGTCCAACGTCGCCATCGGCCTCGCCCGGCTCGGGCACCGGGTGCAGTGGGCCGGCCGGGTCGGGGCGGACGAACTCGGCGCTCTGGTACTGCGCACGCTGCGCGCCGAGGGCGTCGGCACCGACCACGCGGGCACCGACGACACAGGTCGGCCCACGGGACTGCTGCTGACCGAACCCCGCCTGGGCACGCTCACGCGCGTCAGCTACTACCGCGCCGGTTCCGCCGGTTCGGCCGTCTCACCGGCCGACGTACTGCCCGCGCTGGCTTCGGGAGCCCGCGTCCTGCATCTGACGGGCATCACACCGGCGCTCAGTCCGGCGGCGGCCGAGGCCACCCTCGCCGCCGCCACGACAGCTCGCGAGGCCGGCATCACCGTATGCCTCGACGTCAACTACCGCTCACGGCTGTGGAGTACCGACCGCGCCCGCACGGCCCTCCGGCCGCTGCTGGACCACACCGACCTGCTCATCGCCTCCGAGGACGAGTTGCCGTTGGCGCTGGAACGGTCCGGCGCAGGCGAGTCCGAGGCCGTGCACGACATCCTGGCCGCAGGCGTCGACGAGGTGGTCGTCAAACGTGGCGCACGCGGCGCGACCACCTTCACCGCCGACGGGGCGACCGACTCCGCCGCGCGACAGGTCGACGCGGTCGATCTGGTCGGAGCGGGTGACGCCTTTGTGGCCGGATACCTGTCCGGGCTCCTCGACGGGTCGGACGTCCGGGCCCGTCTGCACCGGGCCGTCACCACCGCGGCCTTCGCCGTCGCCACCCGGGGCGACTGGGAGGGCCTTCCGACGCAGGACGAACTCGGCCTGTTCGACCAGCCCGACGGCACGACCATCCGCTGACCCAGGAGACCGATCATGACATCCACGGACGTACCGGCGGCGGTTGTCGTAGACGGATGGTACGAACTCGCCGAGGGCGGCCGCTGGGTCGACGGCCGGTACGTGTACGTCGACATCCTCAGCGGCCGGCTCTTCGAATTGCGCGACGACACCGGCCCCGCCTCACCACGCCAACTGGCCCATTTGGACGTGCCGTTGGGCGCCGTAGCCCCGGTGAGCGGCCGACCGGACGCGTGGATCGCCGCCGCGGGCACCGGCATCGCGCTGCTCTCCGCCGACGGCGCGCTGGACTGGCTGGACCGCCCCGAGGACCGCACCCCTGTCCCGAGCCGGATGAACGACGGCGTCGCGGACCCCGCCGGCCGCTTCTGGGCCGGCAGCATGGCCTACGACGGCACCCTCGGCGCGGGCTCGCTCTACCGAACGGATCCCGACGGCACGGTGGTACGCGTCCTCGACGGCCTGACCATCGCCAACGGCCCCGCGTTCACCGCCGACGGCACGACCATGTACCTCGCCGACACGGCCGTCGGCACCATCCTCCGCTGCAGGGTCGACCCCCTCTCGGGTGACCTCTCCGGAGGTCCGGAGACCTTCGCCCGACTACAGGACGGCGAAGGCAGCCCCGACGGAATGACCGTCGACGAGGAGGGCTGCCTGTGGGTCGCGATGTGGGGCACCGGCACGATCCGTCGGTACCACCTCGACGGCCACCTGCTCGACACCGTGACCGTCCCTGCCCCGCATCCCACGTCGGTGTGCCTGCACCCCAGCGACCACCGCCTGTTCGTCACCACGGCCCGGTACGGGGTGACGAACCCGACCGTGACCTCCGGCGCGGTGCTCAGCGTCCCGGTACCGACCAGGGGAACGGCGGCCTGCTCCTGGCGCGGCCGACGCTGAAACCAGTTCCCCAGCGGTCATCCGAGCGGGATGCCTGTGCGGCTTTCCAAAGCTCGGATGAGGCGGGCCTGGAACTCTTCGTCCTGCGTTGCGGGGTGTGGTGTCTGCGGCTGCTGGTGGTACCAGTAGCCGCCGGTTGCCAGGGCCGCGTCGTGGCGGCCGGCGAGCCACACCTGTGTGTGGTGCCCGGCGGCCAGGTCATCCGGTGCGCCGGCGCCACCCATGCGTGTGGGGACCCAGCCGGGGTCGACCGCATGGCTGACGGTTCCGACCCACCGGGACGCGAGGGCAAGGGCGAGGGTGGTGACCCACAGTTTGCTGTCGTCGTAGGAAACGGTGCCGGCCGCCAGCCGTCGCAGGTCGGTGGAGCCGGTGCGGTGCATGGAGCTGCTGAGGTAGATCAGCCTGGACGGTTTGTCCATCAGGGCGGTCAGCACGTAGGGCGCGACCGTGTTCACGGTGACTGCTTCGGGGGAGTGCATGACACCGGCGTTGTGGATGACTGCGTCGAAGCGGCCGAACTCGGAGGTCTGCCGGGCGACGTCCCTGATCTCGTCCATATCGGCGAGATCCCCGAAGACCACGCCTTTCCACCGGGCGGTGTCATCCGCGTCGGTGAGACGGGCCGTATTGCGGACGTGGACGACCACGTCGTGGCCCTCGTCCACCAACGCGTTCACGGTGTCGCGCCCGAGGCCGCTGGATGCCCCTGTCACCAGAATCAGTGCCATGCGAGTCAACTCCTGTGTGGGGTGGTGGGTGCGGTGCGGCAAACCCGTCGGTGAGGGTGTGGTGCCGACCGCTGACCTGCCGCGCGTCATGCTGCTCGGCCAGGAAAGCACAGACCGGTCGGGTGGTTGCTGTGGCTATCGGGCGACGTAGCCACCGTCCACGGGGAGGGCGACACCGACGACGAAGCCGGCTCCTGGGCTGCACAGCCACAGGACGGCCTGGGCGATCTCCTCGGCGGTGCCGAGGCGGTTGATGGGCTGGTTCGCCTCGGCCTCGGCACGGTCGAGTTCTCCCTTGTCGATCATGTCGCTGACCATGGGAGTGTCGATGGTGCCGGGGCAGACGGCGTTGACGCGGATGCCGCGGGGCGCGTATTCGAGGGCGGCGCTGGAGGTCAGGCCGATGACTCCGTGCTTGGAGGCGTGGTAGGAAGCGCGGCCGGGGAGACCGACCAGGCCGCCGAGGGAGGAGCAGTTGACGATGGCGCCGCTGCCCTGGGCGCGCATGTGCCGCAGCTCGTGCTTCATGCTGGCCCAGACACCGCGGAGGTTGATCGCGTTGACGCGGTCGAACCTCTCCGCGGGTTCATCGGCGGCGTCGCTCGGCGGGATCTGCACACCGGCGTTGTTGTAGGCCATGTCGAGGCGGCCGAAGGTCTGTACGGTGCGGTCGACCGCGTCGGCGACCTGGCCCTCGTCACTGACGTCGCAGGTGAGGGCGAGGACTCGGTGGCCCGCTGCGGTGAGCTCCTTCGCGGCCGCGTTCAGGGCTGCCGCGTCGATGTCGGTGAGGGCGACGGCGGCCCCGGACTCGGCGAAGGCGCGCGCGGTCGCCAGGCCCATACCGGAGCCTGCTCCGGTGACGAGGGCGACCTGGCCGGTGAAGTCATAGGTGGGGTTCATCGCGTTCTCTTCCCATGGTGGTGCGGGTGCGTGCGAGCAGGGGAACGGGGGGGCAAGCCAAGGCGGCGGGGAGGCCGTCGGAGCGGCCGGGGCATGGGCGTCGGCCGGGGGATGGGCGTCGCCCAAGGGGGCTCAGTCGGGCAGGGGTTCGGCGTAGTGGCGGAAGGCGTCGCGGGTGCGGTGGATGCCGTACAGGGTCTCGGCCAGGGCGTCGGGGCTGCTGTGTTCGGCGTCGGGCCGGATGGCGCCGGGGATGATCAGCTGGGCGGCGTGGATGTTCTCCTGGGCGAGGGTGGCGTGGAGCATGCGGGCGTAGGCGCTCTCGGCGGCGAAGGCGATCGAGGTGCCGGCGACGTTCGGGTTGGGGCGTACGGCGCTGCCGCCGTTGACGAACAGCAGGGTGCCGCGGCCGAGTTCGCGCATGCCGGGCAGGACGGCGTTCACCGCGGTGACGGGGCCCTTGACGGAGAAGGCCAGGGGCGCGTCGAGGTCGTCGGCGCCCGTGTCGAGGACCGCCTTCATGAAGTCGGCGCGGGGCACGGGGCTGTACTGGAGGATCTCGATGGGTCCCCATGCCGTCGCGGCCGCGTGCAGGGCGGTGGTCAGGGAGTCGGTGTCGAGGACGTCGGCGGTGAAACTGCGGGCCTGGATGCCGTCGCGGGCGAGTTCGGCAGTCAGTGTGTCCAGCTTCTCGGTGTTGCGGGAGATCAGGGCGACGGTGTGCCCGGCGGCGCCGAAGCGGCGGGCGCTGGCGAGCCCGAGGCCGGGTCCGGCGCCGACAAGAGCGAAAGTGGTCACGAGGAGTCCTTGTACGAGACAGGGGCCGCCCGAGGCCGCGTGCGTCCGCGGCCCGGACCGGCCAAGTGGGTTCCGTTGGTCAGGGATTGAGGAGGGTCTTGATGGCGCGGCGTTCGTCCATTGCCTGGTAGCCCTCGGCGACCTGGTCCAGGGGCAGGGAGAGGTCGAAGACCTTGCCCGGGTTGATGCGGCCGGTCAGGACACGGTCTATCAGGTCGGGCAGGTAGCGGCGTACGGGGGCGGGGCCGCCGCGCAGGCCGACGTGGGAGAAGAACAGCTCCTGGCCGTCGATCGCCACGTCGTGCGGGACGCCGACGAAGCCGACGTTGCCGCCGGGCCGGGCGGAGTGCAGCGCCTGCTGCATGGCCTGGGCGGTGCCGACGCACTCCAGCACCGAGTCCGCGCCGACGCCTCCGGTGAGGTCCTTGACGCGGGCGATGCCTTCCTCACCGCGTTCGGTGACGATGTCGGTGGCGCCGAATTCCAGGGCGAGCTTCTGCCGGGACTCGTGCCGGCTCATGGCGATGACGCGCTCGGCGCCGAGTTCCCTGGCGGCGATCACACCGCACAGGCCGACCGCTCCGTCACCGACCACGACGGCCGTCGAGCCGGGCTTCACCTCGGCGGCGAGGGCGGCGTACCAGCCGGTGCCCATCACGTCGGAGACGCCGAGCAGGCTCGGGACGAACTCGGCGGAGGGGTGCTCGTCGGTGGCGACCAGGGTTCCGTGGGCGTTGGGTATGCGCACGTAGTCCGCCTGGCAGGTGCTCATGAACTCGCGGTGCAGGCAGTTGGACTGCCAACCGCTCAGGCAGTTCGCACAGGTGTTGTCCGAGGTGGCGAAGGAGCCGACCACGAACTGGCCCGGGCTGACGTTGGTGACCTCCCTGCCGACCTCCTCGACGATGCCGACGTATTCGTGCCCCATCGGGTGCGGATCGCCGATGGGCTCCAGACCGCGGTACGGCCACAGGTCCGAGCCGCACACGCAGGTGGCGACCGTGCGGATGATCGCGTCGGTGGGCTGGATGATCTTCGGGTCGTCGAGGTCCTCGAAGCGCACGTCGCCGGGGGCGTGGATGACTGCTCCGCGCATGGGAAGCTCTTTTCGGTGCGAGGGTTTCGATGTACCGCAGCCGGGGTTGCGAACGGCTGCTCACGGTCGAGGCTCACACGCGACGGCGGACGCGAAAAGTGGAGGAATCCATCCTGGGAGGAGAACTTCCTGGGAGGGAATTCTCCCCCCTTCCTCCGGTGCTGTCGGTGTCATGCTGGGAAGCATGACCAGCAACGTCCCTCTCAATGAACTGGGAGAATTCCTCAAGAAGCGCCGCTCGGAGCTGAGCCCGCGCACGGTCGGACTTCCCGACACCGGCAGGCCCCGCCGGGTCGCCGGGCTGCGCCGTGAGGAGGTCGCCCAGCTCGCCAGCATCAGCACCGACTACTACACCCGGCTCGAGCAGGGTCGTATGCAGGCATCCGCACCGGTTCTCGACACGCTCGCGCGGGTCCTGCATCTGGACGACGACGAGCGCGGCTACCTGTTCCAGCTCGCGGGCAAGACCACCGCCCGCACGCGGCGCCGCGGCGGACAGAAGGTGCAGCCGCAGTTGCAGCGGGTCCTGGACGATCTCACCGCGACCCCCGCCGTCGTGCAGGGTCGGCGCGGGGACGTTCTGGCCTGGAACGCACTGGCGGCCGCGCTGGTCACCGACTTCTCCCGCATCCCGGAAAAGCACCGCAACTTCCCGCGGATCGTCTTCACCGATCCGGCCATGCGCACCTTGTACGCCGACTGGGAGAGCTCCGCCCACATCGCCGTCACCCAGCTGCGTATGGAGGCCGCGCAGTACCCGGAAGATCCCCGTCTGATCGAGCTGGTCGGTGAACTGTCCATGCGGGACCAGCAGTTCGCCCGCTGGTGGGGCGATCATCGCGTCGCCGCCCGCACCGTGGGCACGAAGACCCTCAATCATCCGGTGGTCGGCGAACTCGTCCTGGAGTGGGACACCCTCACCGCCAACACCGACTCCGACCAGCACCTGACTGTCTGGACCGCCGAGGCCGGCTCCCCGACTCACGAGCGGCTGCGCACCCTCGCCACCTGGGCCGCCGGCCAGAACCTGTCCCCATCCCGACCACCCGCCTGACGGCGCCGACCACGCCGCCGTACAGGAGGCGCGTGAACGGCCGTCGGCTGTGGGTGGAGCTCGTGCAGAAGCTCGGCCCGGGAGAGACCGCGCCGGCACCCTTGTGCCCCGAGCAGTGGACGCATCTAAAGTGCGGTGACGTGATCACCATGTACGAAGCCCGACCTGTTGTCGGCACGGCCACGGTGATCGACGGCGCACCTGGAACCACGCCGCGCGCATGAGCCCCCGGCGTGGTTCCAGGTGCGCCGTCGATGACGCCTCGACACTCGACATGAGGAGCAGCCGGCCCAGCTGATCTCTGACCACCTGGGGCTGCCCCCTGGGAGTCGGTTGAGAGCCGGGCCCGCGCTTTCCCGCTCAGGCGCCGTACGACGACGCCTCCGACGCAGCTGCGGGATCGAGACCTACGCCGTCAACCGCTCAATTGCGTTGTGACCGGAGCCGGTCGGTCTGACGCCACCCTCGGGCTGGCTGATCTCGGCCCACACCGAATCGAGGGAGAGGCCCAGGACATGGGCGATCGCCGCGATGGTCGGGAAGGAAGGGGTGGCCACGCGGCCCGACTCGATCTTCCGGAGGGTCTCCGGTGAGACACGTGCGTCGAGCGCGACAGCGAGCATCGAGCGCTCTCCCCTGGCCCGACGTAGGAGTGCGCCGAGGCGCTGTCCGCGTTCGACCTCTGCGGGAGTGAGCGGCAACCTGACCATGACTCCGATTCTAGTACCGGTATAGTATGGCCGGTATAGTTATTGGTTGCATGAGAAGGCCGCATGAGAAGGGCGCCGCATGATCGAGATCCTGAACCCCACCCTGCTCGCCCGAGCAAAAGACACAGGTGCCCTGGTCGCAGACATCCTGCAGACGCTGAAGAGCCGTAGCACGATAGGCACGAACCTTCTGGACATCGACCGGTGGGCCAAGGCCATGATCGTCGATGCGGGAGCGCTGTCCTGCTACGTCGACTACGAACCGTCCTTCGGGCGCGGCCCGTTCGGCCACTACATCTGCACGGCCGTCAACGACGCCGTGCTCCACGGGCAGCCGTACGACTACACGCTCGCCGACGG
The DNA here is from genome assembly GCF_045041235.1 of Streptomyces sp. NBC_00076. Taxonomy (NCBI): domain Bacteria; kingdom Bacillati; phylum Actinomycetota; class Actinomycetes; order Kitasatosporales; family Streptomycetaceae; genus Streptomyces; species Streptomyces sp. NBC_00076. The sequence continues at coordinate 798,374 of NZ_CP108242.1, read as the reverse complement.
CGATCTGCTGACACTCGACCTCGCCGTCTCCAAGGGCGGTGTCGCTGCGGACGCTGCCATCAGCTTCATCGTGGGCGACGCGAAGACCCCGGAGAGCGTCGCGATGATCAGTGCAACCGAACGCGCGCTGGCCGCGGGGATCGCCGCTGCCAAACCCGGGGCTCGCATCGGCGACATCTCCCATGCCATCGGCACGGTGCTCAGTGCGGCGGGGTACCCGATCAACACCGAGTTCGGAGGTCATGGCATCGGATCAACGATGCACCAGGACCCGCACGTTGCGAACACCGGACGGCCTGGCCGCGGATACAAACTGCGCCCCGGGTTGCTGCTGGCACTGGAGCCGTGGGTCATGGCGGACACCGCTGAACTCGTCACCGACGCCGACGGGTGGACGCTCCGAAGTGCGACAGGCTGCCGGACAGCACACAGTGAGCACACGATCGCCATCACCGAGGACGGAGCCGAAATCCTCACCTTGCCGAAGCAGGCGCAGCTCTGAGGTGGCCCCATTGTTCTTCCCGCGAGCCCGACGAGGAAGAAGGAAGCGACGACATCGGTGATCCGGTGCTGCATGACTCGCTCCTCTGAAAGAAACTGAAGGTCATTTTTGGCGGACCGTTGTGTCAGTGCGCTGCGGCGGCCAGTCCGGCGCGGTGGATCCGGGTGTGCTCGGCGACGCGCCTGCCGAGGTGGCGGGCCGTGTTCAGGTCTGCGTCGTCGACCGCGGCGGTGTCGTTGAAGCTCTGCGCGCCGGCGCCGAGGTAGAAGCCGAGGCGGTTGTCGTCCTGAGGGCTGGAGGTGGTGGTGTTCCAGCCGGGCAGGAGGTTCAGGCTCACCCAGAGCATTCCGTGCTGGGCCGCCAGGAGTGAGAGGTACTGCAGGGTGTGCAGCTTGTCGCCGCTCATGGAGCCGGAGTTGGTGAATCCCGCCGCGAGCTTGTCGCTCCAGGCGCGGGTCATCCACCGCTTGCTGCTGGCCTCGGCGAAGGCGTGGAACGCCCCCGACGCGGTGCCCATGTAGGTGGGGGTACCGAAGATGATGGCGTCCGCGGCGTCCATCAGTTCCCAGTCGGCGTCACTGAGGGAGGCGACGTCCACGCGGTGGACGTGCGTCCCGGCGATGGAACGTGCGCCGTCCGCGACGGCCGTGGCGATCTGCGCGGTGTGGCCGTAGCCGGAATGCGACGCGATGACGATCGAGATGTCGGACATGGGTGTTCCTCTCCTGCCGCGATGGCGGCGTGCTCGGTCGTGGTGTCGGCGGACGACGAGCTGCCCGCTGCGGCGGTCGGCAGCACTGCTCCACGCGTGGGCCCCGGTACCCGTCTGTGGGACGTCGCCTATGCCATGCACGGCTTTGTCCCGCTGTCCGCGCATCCCCACTGGCAACGCACCGATGCCGACGATCGCCTGAGGACATTCGCCGACGCTTACGGGCTCGAGGAGGCCGAACGACGTGACCTGGTGCCACTGCTGGGCCGCCGCACCCTGGCCATGCACGACTTCCTGCGCGACCAATCGGCGCAGGGCAACCAGCCTTGGGCGAGGCTCTGGGCGGAAGGCCACGGCGACGCCTGGCGAAGCGACGCCGAATACATCGAACAACGCGAAGAACAGTGGGCGCATGCCTTGCTCGCTGGCTGAGTTGGACCCGGCTGCCCTCATGGTGGGTGACGCGTTCATCGGTTCATGAGCGGGGACCTGTCTGAGGGGCAGCCGCAGGCACGGCCTGCGGCACCCTCGACCACGGATGAGGGCCCACAGGACCACTCTCGCCACCGGGCCAAAGCCAGGACGTCCCGGACGTGGCGTTCGCCCTCGCTGGCCCGGCGGCATCGTCATCGAGTCAGAACCATTGTGTTCGCGCCCAGGTTGTTCGTAAGCTTTCCACTTGGAAGGTATTGAAACGTTTCAAATCTTCTGGTCGGCTTCTGCTGCCATGTGTGCAGCCACGAGCACCCAGATGTTCCTGGGGGAGGGACACCCCCGTTCCCACACGGTTGTGAAAGGAATCTGAGCCGTGGCCGAGGAAAACAGAAGTGCGTTGAGCCGCCGACACATGCTCGGCATCATGACGGCCGCGGCAGCCGGGACCTCGCTCCCGCTCGCCGTCGCGCCGAAGGCCGTGGCGGCGAGTGCGGCAGCGCCAGGCAGGCACGGTTCCGCGCCCGCGGACCCGCAGGTCAACTCCCGGGTCGCGCCCCTGGGCACGCAGACCGCGCCGACGTTCAGCTGGGTGCCTCCGGTGGCCAGGCAGACCGCGTACGAGATCCAGGTCGGCACCAGGCCCGGCAAGGCAGACGTCTGGCGCAGCGGCAAGGTGGCGGGCGCGGCCGGATTCAACAGCACCGAGGTCGCCTACGGGGGCGGCGCGCTGCGGTCGGAGCAGGCGTACTTCTGGCGGGTACGGACCTGGGACGAGGAGGGCGCACCCGGCCCCTGGAGCGAGTCGGCGATGTGGGAGACCGGTCTGCTGAAGGGGGAGGGGGACTGGTCGGGCGCGCGGTGGATCGGCGGACGCGAGGCGCAGGACCACGACTGGCAGGACCTGACCGCGACCGTCGTCTTCCGCGGTGGGTCCGCCGCCGACGGGCTGTCCCTGCTGCTGCGCGCCGAACCGGTGGGCAAGACCTGGGGCGAAGGTCTCAACTGGACCGTCCGGCAGAGCGGCGACGACATGCAGCTGGTCATGAAGACCAGCCACTAAGCCGGCAACACCTGGGTGGACGACGGCACTTCCGAGCCGAACTGGGGCGTCGACCACTACGACCAGCAGAGCGAGACCAACCCCACCACCCCGGGCACCCGTAGTGTCCCCGTCGGCGCGGTCACCCTCCCCCTCTCCACAGGGCTGACCAAGGACACCTGGGGCACCCGCGACCACACCGTGAAAGTCGCCGCCCACGGGCTCACCGTCACCACCACCGTGAACGGCGTCGAGGTCGACAGCCGCACCCTCGCGGGCGACCAGATCCGCCGCCACGGAAGCTTCGGCTTCGGCGGCGGCACCTCCGCCACCGTGCGCAGCGTCAAGGTGACCGGCACCGGCGCCCCCGACTTCTCCGTCGACCTGACCACGGGCGCCAACCCGTTCGAGAACGGCATCGGCACCCTCGCCGGCCTGACCTTCCCGCCGAAGAACCCCTTCATCCCGTCCAAGAACAGCGTGCTGCCGATCGCCAACCCGGCCCCGGTGCTGCGCCGCGCGTTCACCCTGCCCCGCGGGCGCCGGATCGCCAAGGCCCGGTTGTACCTGAGCGCCGCAGGCAACGTCTCGTTCACCGTCAACGGTGACCCGATCACCGTCGACGGCAAGCAGGCGGACCGTCACCGGACCAACGTGCCCCGGCTGCTCACCGACCAGAGCACCTACGACCGCACGGTCCTGTACGACACCTTCGACGTCACCGCGCTGCTGGAGGCCGGAGGGCAGAACGTGCTCGCCGCCGAACTCGGTCGCGGCTGGTACGGCGTGACGACCCCCCAGGAGTGGTACTGGCAGCTCGCCCCCTACGCCGGCCAGCCCCGCCTGCGCGCGAAGCTCGTCGTCACCTGCACCGACGGCTCCGCCACCACACTCGTCAGCGACCAGGACTGGCTCAGCACGGACGGGCCCACGATGTTCGACTCCGTCTACTCGGGCGAGAAGTACGACGCCCGGCGAGCGGACCAGTTGGGACACTGGCGCGCACCCGGCTACCGCACCGGCCGCGACTGGCGACCGGCCACCGTCCTGATCCCGCCCGGCAGTTGCTCCTCGCCCTCACCCAAATACCACGGCGCGCTTCCCGCCACGACGGTCCCCGACGGCTTCAAGCCCGCCGTCCTGCGCGCCCACGAGGCGGAGCCGGTCCTGGTCGACCGGACACTGCGCCCGATCTCGATCACCGAGACCGCTCCCGGTTCGGGAACCTGGGTCCTGGACTACGGCCAGATCCTGACAGGCTTCGTTCGCCTGGCGCTCACCGGTACAGGCCCCGCCCGGGAAGGTCTGACCCTGCGCATCCGTGGCGGAAACCGGATCGTCGCCGGTGACGGCACGACCGCCTCCCCGCTCTCGGTCGAGGAGGAGAACTTCCAGCACGACGCCAACCTTCAGACGCACTACTACACCCTCAGCGGGCGGTCGACGCAGACCTGGGAGCAGCAGTTCAGCCACTTCGGTTTCCGCTACCTGGAGGTGATGAACCTGGAGACGGTCCTCGGACGAGCCCCCGACCTCACCCGGGACGCGGACGTGCTGACCGTCGGCGTCGCCCGCTCCGGGTTCGCCCGTACCGGCACCTTCACCACGGACAACGACCTGATCAACCGCCTGCAGCGCAACCTGGAGTGGGCCGAGAGGAACAACCTGGTGCAGAAGCCCACCGACACTCCGTCACGGGAGAAGAACGGCTGGACCGGAGACGCCATGGCCAGCTCCGAGTCCGAGTCCCTCACCTGGGACGTCAACGCGGTCCTCACCAACTACCTGCGCCACTTCCCCGACACCCAGATCTCCACCGGCCAGCTCCCCATGTTCGTCCCCATCGCCAAGGGCGGTTACGGCTACGACCACACCCCGGGCTGGAACGCCGCGTGGAAGGCGGTGCCGGCCTGGGACTCGGCGTACTTCGTCATCCCGAGGGAGCTGTACACGTACTACGGCAACAGCAGCCTGTTCGCCGAGCTCTACGACCACCAGAACACACTCCTGACGTACTACGAGACGCTGTTCACCGCCGAGAACGACTACACCTTCGAAGCCTCCCTCGGCGCGTACTCCGGCGCGGAGAGTCCCGGCAGCAACGCCGTCATCAGCCTCGCCTTCTACATCCACTTCTGCGACTACATGGACGAGGTGGGCCGCAGGCTCGGCCGCACCGAACGCGCCGCCCACTACGCGACGTTGGCGCGGACCCTCCGCAAGGCGTTCATCGCCAACTACTGGGACGCCGCACAGGGGCACTTCACCCAGGGCAGCATCTCCAGCGAGAACACCCTGGCCATCGCCTTCGACCTGGTGCCGGGCTCGGACCCAGGCGCCGACGACCCCCGCTACCTGGCCGGTGCGAAGACGGTCGCGGAGAACAAGAAGGCGCTCGCGAAGCTGCTCGCCGACCGGATCATGGCGGCGGACCAGCACATCCAGAACGACATGTACGGCTCGCGCTATGAGTTCAACATCCTCAGCGAGTACGGCTACACGGACGTCGCCCTCAAGGCCGTCACCCAGACCGGCACCCCCGGCTACGTCCACCAGATCGCAAAGGGCGCCACCTCGCTGTGGGAGCAGTGGACCGACCGGCTCTCGGTCGACCACCACTACCGTTCCAACGTGGCCACCTGGTTCTACCAGAGCCTGGCCGGCATCAGGCCGACCTCGACCGCCTACGAGTCGCTGCGCATCCGCCCGTACATCCCCGCGGCCGCGGTAAACAGCCGGGTCCCGACGAGCGTCGAGGAGACCGACCTGTCGCCCGCGACGCTCGACCACGTCAGCGCCTCGATCGACACGGTCCGCGGCAAGGTGTCCTCGGAATGGCACCGCCGCGCGGACGGCGGGATCGACCTCGTGGTGCGGATTCCGTACAACACGGAGGCCGAGATCTGGGTCCCCACCCGGGACAAGCCCGTCACCGTACCTCGGGGTGCCGCCTTCGTCCGGAACGACTATTCGGGCGGCGCCGCCTACGCCGTCTACCGAGCCCGGGCAGGCAGGTACCGCTTCAACGCCGGGTGACCTCGACGCGCAGACACTCCCGCTGGGGCCAGAAGGGGAACGCGAGGGCAGCGCGGTGGCCCTCATGAGGTTGAGTTCGAACGAACTGGTTCGTTTGACAGGTGCAATACGTCATGGCAGCCTCAATGCGAACCATCTAGTTCGTTTGATTGGAGTTCCGCTGTGCCCCGCACCGCAGAGTCGGCCCCACCGGCCCCGGCGGGTCTGAGCGGCAGGCTGCCCCTGGTCATGGCACTGGCGTGCGGCGTCGCCGTGGCCAACGTGTACTTTCCGCAGGCGATCACGCCGTTGATCGCCCATGGTTTCGGTGTCGGACAGGGCACCGCGGCCGTTCTGACCACCGTCACACAGCTCGGCTACGCCGTCGGTATCTTCCTGCTGGTGCCGCTCGGAGACCGGCTGTCCCGCCGGCCGCTGATCACCGTGCTGCTGGCCGTGACCGCGCTCGCCCTCCTCGCGGCCGGTCTCGCCCCGGCCATCGGTCCGCTCCTCGTCGCCGGTGCTGTCGTCGGTGTGGCCACCGTGGTCCCGCAGATCCTGCTGCCCATGGCCGCGGGCCTGGTCGAGCCAGAGCGCCGGGGCGCTGTCACCGGCACTCTGCAGGCCGGGTTGATCGGTGGCATCCTGCTGGCCCGCACCTTCGGCGGAGTACTGGGCGAGAACCTCGGCTGGCGTGCCCCGTACCTGGTGGCGGCCGTGCTCACCGGAATACTCGCCCTCGCCCTCGGTTTCGCTCTGCCACACAGCGTCCCGACGGTGCGCGACCGCTATCCCACCCTGCTCGCCGACACGCTTCGGCTACTGCTCCACGAGCCGCGGCTGCGGCGCTCGATCTACTTCCAGGTCACTGTCTTCGGGGCGTTCAGCGCGGCCTGGACCGCTGTCGCCCTGCTGCTCACGGGCCCTCGCTACGGCATGGGTACCCAGGCGGTCGGTCTGCTCGCGCTGATCGGCGCGGCCAGCATGTTCCTGGCGCCCGGGGCCGGCCGCTGGGTCGACCGGTACGGCGCCGACCGCGTCAACCTGTGGTGCATTGTGCTCGCCCTCGCCTCAGTCGCCTTCCTCCTGACGGGCCTCGCGGGCGGTCCGGCCGGAATCGTCGGCCTCGCCGCGGGGTTGCTGCTGATCGACGTGGCCGTCCAGTGCGGCCAGGTGGCCAACCAGGCCCGCATCTTCGCCCTGCGCCCCGAGGCCCGCAGCCGCCTCAACACGGGGTACATGACGTGCGGCTTCGTCGGCGCCGGCGCCGGCTCCTGGCTCGGCACGCGCGCCTACACCCAGCTGGGCTGGGGTGCCGTATGCGCTCTCGTCGCGATGGCCGCGATCCTCGCCCTCGGCGCCTACCTGACCGGCCGCCGCAATGGCCCCGCCGCGCCCCTCACCGCCACGCCGCCCAGCCGGAAGACGACGGCAACGCCGTAGACGGCACCCGCGTTCCGGGCGTCCCGCGCCAACCCTCTGTGTTCATGCGTCGAGGTGGCTCGGACCTGGGGCGTTCCGTGGCCTTCTCGTGCGGACGGGGCCCGCTGCCCGGACGAACCGCGGGCTTGACGTGCCACGAAGGAACTCGATGATGGCGAGGTGAGGACACAGAACGGTGAGTCGGTTCTGGCGAGGGCCGTGCGGATCTTCGAGGCGTTCACGCCGGAGGAGCCGGCTCTGACCGTCTCGGAGATCTCCCGGCGTACGGGGCTGCACGTGGCGACCGCGTCGCGGCTGGTGGCCGAGCTGGTCTCGTACGGGTTCCTGGCCCGGGACGCCGACCGCCGGGTACGGATCGGCATGCGTCTGTGGGAGCTGGCCACCCGGGCCTCGCCCTCCCTCTCGCTGCGCAACGCGGCCATGCCGTTCATGGAGGGCGTCCACGACGTCGTCGGCCACCACGTGCAACTCGGCGTGCTGGACGGCGACGAGGTGCTGTTCCTGGAGCGGCTGACGGCACCGGGCGCCGTCATCAACTACACCCGCGTCGCGGGCCGTCTGCCGCTGCACGCCTCCTCCAGCGGCCTGGTCCTGCTCGCCCACGGCCCCGCCGCCCTGCGGGAGCGGGTGCTGGACGGGCCCCTGCGGCGCCACACCCCGAACACCCCCGCCACCGCTGCGCGACTGCGGGCCGTGCTGGCCGAGGTCCGCCGGCAGGGCTACGCGTACTGCCCGGGGTACGTGCATCCGGACGCGCTCGGCATCGCGGCGCCGGTGCGCGACGCATGCGGCGAAGTGGTGGCCGCGCTGGCGGTGATCGTCCCCAACGAGGCGGGGATCTCGTCCGTGGTGCCGGTGGTGCGGACGGCGGCACGTGGTGTCTCCCGTGCGCTGGGCGCCCCGGACGTCGGTGCGGAAGCCACCGGAAGGTCGTCTCTCACCGGTTGAGAATGCCGTCGCTGCCGTCGCTGCCGTCGCTGCCGTCGCTGCCGTCGCGGTCGTCCGTGGGCGCCACGCGGTCCTGCGGGCAACCCGACGAGGGTGGGGATTCGGGTCCCACGGATCCGGGCATGTCGGTCGTTGAGGAGGTCACCAAACGAACCGGTTCGTTACTCTGGGGTGCATGGCATACGACTCGGCGGCGACCAAAGAACGCATCCTCGCGGCGGCCACCACGGAGTTCGCCGCTCATGGGGTCGCCGGTGCGCGGGTGGATCGTATCGCCGCCCAGGCCAAGGCCAACAAGCGTGCGATCTATGACTACTTCGGCGACAAGAACAAGCTCTTCGCCGTCGTTCTGGAAAGCGTGCTGGCCGACCTGGCCGAGGCCGTACCGCCCAGCGGCGACCTCCCCGGCTATGCCGAGCGCCTATTCGACTACCACCGCGCCCACCCCGAGGCCCTGCGCCTGGTGATGTGGGAGGCACTGGAGATCGGTGACCGGCCCGTCCCGGCGGAAGAGGCCCGCACCCGCCACTACCAGGACAAGATCGACGCCGCCGAATCCGGCGGGCAGGGCGCCGACGCGCGTACCCGGGTGTTCTTCACCATGGCCCTGGCGAGCTGGAGCATCGCCATGCCCCAGTTGCGTCGCATGGTCCTCGGCGCGGACCACAGCCTCGACGACCTCGGCGCGGAGGTCGCCCGAGCCGTACGAGCCCTGCCCGCAGGGGCCGGTTCAAGCGGCCAGGAGCAGCCGAAGGACGGTAATTAGCTCTGCTGAGGACGGCGTCCGAGGCTTCTTCGTGCCGTGCGGCACGCCGTCCGGCCGTCGGCCACTGGGCCCCCGAGCCGCGGCTCCGGCCCTCCGCCGTCCGTGCATTCCGAGTCGAGTGGAGGTCTCAGGTGTGGGCCTGGAGATGGGCCGGGCTGAGGTAGTGCACGGCGGTCTGTGAGGCGTGCGGGGCGAGCAGGCCCTGCAGTTCCTCCGCTGCGACCTTGAGAAGGTCGTCGTCGTGGGTGGCTCGGAGGGTTTCGAGGACGAAGGCGACGTGTGCGGAGTCCTCGGTGACGCGGGTGCGGTGGGCGTCGCGGTGGTTCCAGTGGCGGGTCAGGACGCCGGTGGGGTCCGCGTAGATGATCTCGCCCGGTTTGGGGTTCTCGACGGTGTCGGGTTCGCCGAGCGGGGTGAACTCCTCGCCGCCGTCCGCGTATCGGATGTCGACGTCGCCGGTGACGTGGTCGAGGTCGAAGGCGCCGGCGGGCAGGCCGTGCCGGACGGAGACGGCGTTGTAGGAGTCGACGGACGGATTGATGCGGGGCAGGCTTCCCTTCTTGGCGAGGCGTCGGCCGAGCGCGTCGACGCTGGGGCGGATGCGGCGGGGGTTGGTGCCGAAGGAGCGGTAGGCGGTGTGCCAGGCCTCGATGCGGGGGTCGGTCTCGTCGGCCGGGTGCCACGTGGCGTCGGCGAGTTGCCGCTCCAGGTCCTCCAGGGCTGCGGTGGTGTGGGGCCAGGGCTCACGGCCACGCAGGCCGTCGGCCGTGACCAGGGCGATGAGAGTGTCGGGGAAGGCGTCTGCCACGGCGGTGGCGAGGCGGAAGGCGGGCATGTGCGGGGTTTCCGTTTCCTGTGTCCGGACCTGGGCGGTGGCGTGTGGGGCTGGGGCTGGGGGTGTCATGGGGTGGGGCGTCAGGGCTTCCAGTCACCGATGCGGTCCAGGCGGCGACGCTGCTGGAGTGAGGTGGGCACATCGAGGCCCTGGCCGCGTGCGGCGAGGTGGTCGGCCACCGCGGTGCGGTGTTCCACGGGCTTGTGATCGTCGTACTTGAACTTGGCCTGTACGTCGGTGACTTCCAGGCGCAGGCCGCGGATGCCGGGCAGCATCCGGCCGTAGGGCGGCCGGTCGACGGCGACAGGGGCGTGATCGCCGTCGGGCTGGAAGTGGGCGAGCTGGCGGCGCAGCAGTTCCGCCTTGGCCTCGGGGTCGTCGACGACCTGGGCGCGGCAGGTGAACTGGACGGCTGTGTAGTAGCTGGTGGGGACGCCGTCGGTGGGTGGAGTGCCGGCCTTCGCGCGCCAGGGGCCCGGGATGAAGGCGTAGTCACCGAAGACCGTGAAGAGGACGTTCGCGTCGTGCTCGATCGCCTTCCAGACCGGGTTGGGCCGGGCGAGGTGGATCAGGAGATGGGTCTTGTCGCTGGTGAAGTGGGTGGGCACGGCGACGGGTGGGTGGCCGGGCAGGCCGTTGACCGTGAGCTGTCCGAAGTCGTGGCCCTCGGCGATCCAGGTCTGCCACTCGGCTTCGTCGAGGCGGGCGTCCCAGGGCTGGATCAACATGCTGATCTCCTTGCGTCATCGGGTGGGGGCTACTGGGCGTACTGGGCTGCGGGGACACCGGGCTGCTCAGGTCAGGGCGAGGAGGCTGACCGCGATGGCGGCGGTGCCCAGGCCGACGAGCTGGTCTCGGTGGATGCGTTCGGCGAGCACGCCGCGGGCGAGCAGCAGCGCCGTACCGGAGGGGTGCGCCGCCCCGGACGCCGCACCCCAGCCAAGGGCGCCAGTGCTGAACGAGGCGCCGAGCAGCGGCCACAACAACAGCTCGACCACGCGAGAAGCCGGGGCCGCGATCATCACGGTACGCAGCACGTGAGCCTTACGGGCGCCGAGGCCGCCGAGGAAGTCGGCGCATCCATGGGCGAGTGAGCTGCCCAGGGCCAGCAGCAGAGCGATCACAGCGCATCCTTTATCATTGGAACGACTGCACCGTACATCGCAACGACCGGTCGATGTCAACCAAACGACCGTGCGGTGCATTGTGGTGGTCGGTGGCGAGGATGGAGATCAGATGGTCGAGACAGCCGCAGCCCTGCGGACGGTCGCGCACAACGTCCGGGCGGCCCGCACCCGGGCGGGCCTGTCCCTGGACGAACTCAGCCGGCGCTCCCAGGTCAGCAAGGGGGCCCTGGTGGCACTGGAGAAAGCCCAGGGCAACCCCAACCTGGCCACCCTGGTCCGGCTGGCCGACACCCTGGGCATCTCGGTCTCCGCCCTGATGCAGGGACCGCCCGAAGGCCGCGTCCGCGTCGTGGCCGCCGACACCGTGGCACCACTGTGGACCGGCGACCGAGGCAGCGAGGCCCGGCTCATGCTGACGACCTCAGGCCCGGCCCCCGTCGAGGTCTGGCGCTGGCACCTGGAACCGGACGAGGAATACCCCAGCCACCCCCACCAGGCCGGGGTCGTGGAAACCGTCAGCGTCACCTCCGGCCGGATGGCCCTGATCGTCGACGGCACCGAACACACCGTGGAAGCCGGACAGACCGCCACCTTCGACGGCGACACCCCTCACACCTACCGCGGCTCCGGCACCGCGACCTGCACTCTGATCATGACGGTCCACCTGCCGCCCGGTCCCGCTTCCGCACCCTGACCCGCGTGGTGCAGACGGAAGCACAATGAGTGGGGAGTCCGGCGAGCTCGGCCGACAACTCTCAGGGCGACGCTCCGTAGCGGGTGGCGATCGCGGCGGCGCGGTTGTGCAGGGAGTCGCGCAGCCACTGCGGGGCCAGGGCCTCCGCGTTCGTGGCGAGGTGCCACAGTGCCCATTCGGCGTGTCTCGGATCTTGGAAGGTCGCCTCCAACCGCAGCCGGCCGTCTGCGTCGGTTTCCTCGTCGTCGACGGCCAGCGCGGTGTCCACCAGGTCCTTCCGCCGCGCCGGGTCCACCCGTACCAGCACGGTGACTTGGTCGCCGCCGGTCCGAAACCGCGAGCTGCGTTCCTGCCAGGCCCGGTCAAGATCGACCCGGTCCGGTCGCTGTGCCGGTTCGGCGAGTTCCTCGGCGGCCAGGATCCGGGCCAGCCGGTAGGTGCGGTCCGCGCCAGACCTCGTGGCCAGCAAGTAGCCCTGGTCGTGCACGGTGACCAGGCCGATCGGGTCCACCGTGCGCCACTTCGGGGTCTGGTCCACGGCCGCGTAGTGGATGCGCAGCTTGTGTCCGGCGAACACCGCGCGCCGGACCTCGGCCACTACCGTGTCGGGCACCTCCTCGGCCACCAGCCGGCGCGCGAGGAGGTCGGTCTCCGGGTCGATGAGCAATCGCCGCACCGCGCCGGCCGCGGTGGCCCGATAGCTCTCGGGCAGCGCGTCAACCACCTTGCGCATGGCCGAAGCCAGCGCCGGGCCGAGGCCGAATACCTGCGCGCCGCGCCGCGATCCGGCGACCAGCAGGGCAAGCGCCTCGTCGTGGTTGAGTCCGGTGAGCTCGGTCCGGAAACCGGGCAGCAACGCGAAACCGCCGTGCCGACCGCGTTCGGCGTAGACCGGGACGCCGGCCGCGGACAGTGCCTCGATGTCGCGCAGCACGGTGCGGGTGGATACCTCCAACTCGCGGGCCAGCGCTGCCGCGGACAGCCGACCGTGCTGCCGCAGCAGCAGCACCAGTGATACCAACCGGTCGGCGCGCATGGGAAAACGCTACAGGAATACGTGACACGCGATGTCGTGATTCGTTGGGAGGCTTGCCCGCGGGACGAACACCCACCGCACACGAGAGGTGCTCCACATGACGCACACCCTTGTCAATCCGGACGGTTTGCACGACCCGGTCCCGTTCGGCTACAGCCACACCGCCACCGTCCCCGCAGGTACGGAATTAGTGCTTGTCGCAGGTCAGTACGGATCGGGCCCAGACGGGGCGGTGGTCTCGACCGACTTCACCGAGCAGGTGAAGCAGACGTTCCGCAACATCGGCGTCGCCCTTGCCGCCCATGGGCTCGACCTCAGCCACGTCGTCCAGCTCAGGACGTATGTGGTGAACCATGACGTCAGCAAGCTCGGTCCGATCGCCGGGGCCGTGCAGGAGGGTTGGGGTACCAAGCCGCCTACGCAAACCCTCATCGGTGTCGCGAGTCTGGCTACGCCTGACGTGCTGTTCGAGGTCGAGGCCCTCGCGGCCCGGTCCTGACTGAGGTCCCAGGGCGAGGCCGACGCTTCGGGTGTTTCCGGTCCCGTAGCCCGCAGTGGTTCGGCAGAGCCCTGCGGCCGCAGGGCTCGCAGGGCGGCCACGAGGAGCTCAGCCCGGTCGGCCGCCTGATGTCCGGCGTGAGCCCTCACCTCTGAGGAACCCGGACGCTGTCTCCTCTGGCCCGCGGCTACGCCTTGTCGTCGCGGGCGGGAGGGGCTCCACTGCTCTCCCTGACCACCAGTTCCGTCGCCACCTCCACCCGCGTCGTCTCCGGTTGCTCCCCGGACAGCAGCCGGAGCACCATCCGGGCCGCGAGCGCGGTCATGTCGGCAAGGGGAGTGCGGATCGTCGTCAGGCGCGGGGTGACCCAGTCCGCGAAGGGCAGGTCATCGAAGCCGACCACGCTGACGTCGGCCGGGATGCGCAGGCCCAGTTCGGCGGCGGCCCGGTAGGTGCCCAGCGCCTGGTGGTCGCTGCCGGCGAAGATGGCCGTCGGACGCTCGGGCAACGCCAGGAGTTCCAGGGCGTGTTGGTGGGCCAGGCCATGGGTGAAGTCGCCGTAGCGCACCAGCTCGGGGTCGAAGGGCAGATCGGCCTCCGCGAGTGCCGAGCGGTAGCCGTCGACCCGCGCCCGAGAGGTGAGCCGGCGCTCCGGGCCGCTGATGATCGCGATGCGCCGGTGGCCCAGCTCGATGAGGTGGCGGGTCGCGGCCAGTCCGCCGGGCCAGTTGGTCGCGCCCACCCACGGCGTGCCCGGCGCGGGCTCGTCGATCGGCGCCACCAGCGCGTAGGGAATGCCGAGCCGGCTCAGCTCCTCGTGCTGCCGGGGCGTCAGTTCGGGCACCACGAGAATCGCTCCGCGGGTGGAGCGGGTGGCCAGCGAGTCCAGCCACTGACGGGCGCGTCTGGTCCGGCCGTGGGTGGAGGAGACGACCAGTCCCATGCCGGCGTCGTGCAGGACGTCCTCCGCGCCCCGGATCAGCTCGACCGCCCAGGGGCTGTCCAGTTCGTTGATGACGAAGTCGATCAGTCCGCCGGGCGGCGCCGCCGTGGCCGCGGGGCGATGTTTCGCCAGGTAGCCGTGGTGTTCCAGCAGCCGCTGCACCTTGGCCCGCGTCTCCGCCGAGACATCGGACCTGTTGTGCAACACCTTGGAGACGGTGGACACTGATACGCCTGCCTGATCGGCGATTTCGGCCAGGGTGCGCCGTCTCGCCTCACCTGATCCTGTCCGAACCGTTGACGTCATCGGATGAATCTCCTACGTTGCCGGGCGGTCGAGTTTTGCGAAAACTATCGCAATCCACGGTCCTGGAGTAAGGCTCCTCGGCGAAAAGGTGGTCCTCATGAAGAGATGGCGTGCGGCGGCTTCCCTGGCCGCGGCCGCGGCTCTGGTGCTCTGCGGTTGCGGAGGAACCGGTGGTGGCGGCGGTTCGGGCGACGCGAAGGGCGAGCTGTTGGTCTGGGTGGACAACACCCGGATGCCCGCGGCCCAGCAGTACGAGAAGGCCCACCCCGACGTGAAGATGCGCATCGTCACCATCCCGCCCGACGCGGGCTACGTGCCCACCAAGATCTCGCTCGCCAACCGCACCAAGAGCGGCTGGCCCGACGTCGCCTTCCTGGCCAACCCGGCCGAGGCGGCGACGCTCGCGAGTCAGAAGTTCGGCTACGCGGCCCCGCTCGACGACCTCGTCCCGAAGTCGGTCCGGGACGGCTTCACCCCCGGCTCCCTCGACACCTGCACCTTCGGCGGCAAGACGTACTGCCTGCGCAACGACATCGCCCCCACCGTCCTCTGGTACGACGCCACACTGATGAAGCGATACGGATACCAGGTCCCCAAGACCTGGGCCGAGTACCGGCAGACCGGTCTGAAGGCGGCCGAGGAGCACCCCGGCACCATCGTCGGAGCCGTCAACGGCAAGTACGGCGCCGGCATCTACTTCGGCAGCAGCGGCTGCCCCACCCGCGACACGCTCAGCCTCACCGAGGTCCACATCGACCTCGGCGGGCCGGACTGCACCCGGGTCGCCGATCTGCTCCAGCCGCTCGCCCGCAAGAAGGCCGTCACCACCGTCGTACCCATCGACCCGGGCTTCGCCAAGTTCGGCAAGGGCGACAAGATCCTGATGCTGCCGGCCCCGGCCTGGTTCGGCGACTTCATGTTCGGACCCGCCTTCAAGGTGCCCAAGGGCCGGATCGCCGCCGCCCCCATGCCCACCTGGCCCGGCGAGAACAAGCCGTTCGCCGGACAGGTCGGCGGCGGCGCCTTCCTCGTCTCCGCGCACGCGGGCGGGCGTACCGAACAGGCCGCGGACCTGGTGCGCTGGATGACCACCGACGTGAACCTCCAGGCGAAGCAGCCCACCTACCCCGCCTTCACGGCAGCCGCGAAGAAGTGGGGCGAGGCCAAGTCGAAGGACCCGTACTACGCATCCGACCCGATGCCCGCCCTCACCGCGGCGGCGAACGCACTGCGCCCCGGCTTCGGCGCGGTCCGCTTCGAGGCCGACTGGCAGAGCAGCTTCAACGACACGGTCGTCAAGGCGGTCGATTCCGGCGGCGACCTCCGCAGTTCTCTGGGCAGTTGGCAGGACAAGCTGGAGGCGGCGGCCAAGACCAGCGGATACACGGTCGGATGAAAACGCTCACGACACCCCGCCCGCCCGCGGTCGCGGCCACGCGGCCGGTGACGTCCAGCGGCAGGCGCCGTTCATCCGGTACCGCCGCCGTCTGGATCCTCGTGGGTCCCTACACGGTGTTCCTCGTGCTCTTCGGGCTCGCGCCCGCCGGATACGCCCTGTGGACCTCGTTCGTCGACAACGGCTCCTTCTCCGGCGGGCGTGACTGGGCGGCCGTGTTCCACGACTACCGGCTCGGCGACGCCGCCGCCCACGTGTCGACGTATCTGCTGCTGTGGCTGCCGATCCTGCTGCTGACCGTCCTGTCGCTCGCCTTCACCCTGCACGCCCGCCCCGGCCGCACGACGAGCGCGCTCCAACTCGTCTACTACCTGCCCGGCGCCGTCACCGGCTCCGCCGCGGCCCTGCTGTGGCTGTTCATGGTCAGCCCGGACAGCAGCCCGTTCGCACCCCTGCTCAAGCTGATGGACGTCAAGAGCGCCACGGACGCGCTGTCCGGTGGCAGCGTCATCGCCGTCCTCACCGTGATGGGCGTCGCGGTGCACGCCGGCGGCTGGATCGTGGTCCTGTACGGGGCGCTCAACGCGCTCCCGAAGGACGTCCTGGAAGCCGCACAGGTCGACGGCGCCTCGGCCTGGCGGACCATGTGGCACGTCAAGCTGCCGATGGTCCGCACGTACGTCGCCTTCGTGTTGATCTCCAGTTTCGCCTCCGGCAGCCAGGTGTTCGTCGATCCCACCGTGCTGTCCACCGGCGCCCCCGGCCAGATCAGCCCCACCTGGTCCGTCAACCAGCTCGCCTACACCTATGCCACCCAGGACGGCGACTTCGGCAAGGCCGCCGCGCTGTCGCTGGCCATGCTCGCGGTCGGCGTGCTGGCCGCCTGGATCGTGATCACCCGTACTCGTATGTACGCCACCGACTCCTCCGACTCCCGGTGAGTGAGGCGATGACCGCTCTGTCACGCGGCGCCCGCGCCCTGTTCCTGCTGGGCGCGGCCGTCTTCTTCGGACTGCCCCTGCTCTGGCTGCTGCTCGCCCCCACCCGCACGGCCGACGACCTGACCACCGGCTCACCGCTCGGCTTCGGTTCACTGGGCAACGTGGGCGACGCCTGGTCGCACCTGACGTCGTACAACGACGGCGAGATCACCCTGTGGATCGGCAACTCGATCGTCTACGCGGCGGCCAGCGTGGCCCTTGCCCTCCTGCTGTGCGTGCCCGCCGGCTATGCGCTCGCCAAACACGACTTCGCCGGCCGTCGGGCACTGCTCACCCTGTCGATCGTGACGATGATCCTGCCCCCTG
Organism: Streptomyces sp. NBC_00076; assembly: GCF_045041235.1. NCBI lineage: Bacteria > Bacillati > Actinomycetota > Actinomycetes > Kitasatosporales > Streptomycetaceae > Streptomyces > Streptomyces sp. NBC_00076. The sequence continues at coordinate 781,371 of NZ_CP108242.1, read as the reverse complement.
CGGCGCTGGTGCTCCCGCTGTACCTGGAGATGTCGGCACTCGATCTCACCGGCACGGTCTGGTCGGTGATCCTGCCGCTGTCCTTCTACCCCTTCGGGGTCTACCTGGCCTTCCTGCACTTCCAGGCGAACCTCCCCGACAGCCTGCTGGACGCCGGACGCGTCGACGGGGCGAGCGAACTTCGGCTGTTCTGGTCGGTCGCGGTGCCGCTGGCCCGCCCCGCCATCGCGCTGATCGCCTTCTTCGGCTTCGTGCGCTGCTGGACCGACTTCTTCCTGCCCTTCGTGATGCTCTCCGACGACCGCACCTTCACCCTCCAACTCGGCCTGATGTCCCTGCTGCAGTCCACCGGCGCGGTCAACAACTCCAGCGGCTTCGCCGACCTCGACATCCACCAGCCGGAGGCGGCCCTGGCCGGGCTCGTGGCCTGCGCGCCGCTGCTGATCGGTTTCGTCCTCGCCCAGCGCTTCCTGCGCACCGGGCTGCTGGCCGGGGCGGAGAAGGGCTGATGGACGGAGGACCGCTCATGGACGGACAGCTCACGGAGGGAGCAGGGCTGATGGACGGAGAGGGACTGCCGGACGGAGCAGGTCTGATGGACGACTCACGTACCGAACTCGCCTCCTGGGTAAGGGAATTGACCGAGCCCGTGGCGTCCCGCTTCAGTGCGGGCCGGGCCCGCGTACGGCTCGGCGTCAACACCGCGATCCACGACGACACGGCCGCCGAACTGGAGGCGTTCGCCCGGCCGCTGTGGGGACTCGCGCCTCTCGCGGCGGGTGGACAGGCCGTTCCACACACCGAGTTGTGGGCCGAGGGACTCGCCCACGGCAGCGATCCCACGCACCCCGAGTACTGGGGCGAGCCGGTCGACCACGACCAGCGCATCGTGGAGATGGCCGCCATCGGCTTCGCCCTCGCCCTGGCCCCCGAACAGTGGTGGGACCCACTGAGCGGCCCCGAACGCGACCGGCTCGCACGCTGGCTGCTCAGTGCGCTGCACCGGGAGACCACCGACAACAACTGGCTCTTCTTCCCGGTGCTGGTCAGCCTCGGTCTCGACCGGGTGGGGGTGCCGTACGACCGCTTGCTGATCACCGCCCGCCTCGACCGCCTGGAGACCTTCTGGCTCGGCGACGGCTGGTACGCGGACGGACCCACCGAACGCCGCGACTACTACGTCCCGTGGGCCATGCACTTCTACGGGCTGCTGTACGACACGCTCACGGGCGGCGACCGCTTCAAGGAACGGGCGGCCCGGTTCGCCGGCGACTTCCGGCACTGGTTCGCCGACGACGGCGCCGCCGTCCCGTACGGCCGCAGCCTCACCTACCGCTGGGCGCAGGCCGCCTTCTGGGGCGCGCTGCCGTTCGCGGGCGTCGACGTCCTGCCGTGGGGCGAGGTCAAGGGGTATCTGCTGCGGCATCTGCGCTGGTGGCGCGGGCGGCCGGTGACCGGGCCCGACGGGCTGCTGTCCATCGGGTACGGCTATCCGCAGCCCGCGCTGGCCGAGCAGTACAACGCGCCGGGCTCGCCCTACTGGTCACTCAAGGCATGTCTGCCGCTCGCGTTGCCCGCCCAGCACGCGTTCTGGACCGCCAAGGAGGAGCCGGCTCCCGCACTGCCCGCCGTCAGCGCCCAGCCGCACGCCGGGGCGGTACTCATGCGGAACTCCGGCGACGTCACCCTGCTCGCCGGGCGCCAGCACCACCCCTGGGTGCGCCACGGCGCCGAGAAGTACGCCAAGTTCGCCTACTCGACCCGCTTCGGCTTCAGCCTGCCGAACGGCACGCTGGGGCTCGAACAGGGCGCGTACGACTCGATGCTGGCGCTCAGCGACGACGACGGGGCGCACTACCGGGTGCGCGAGGAGCCGACCGCGTCCTACGTCACCGCCGACACGGTCCTCAGCACCTGGCACCCGTGGCCCGACGTGGAGATCACCACCTGGCTGACGGCCGCCGCGCCCTGGCATGTGCGCGCCCACCGCATCCGCACCGCTCGCGCCCTGCGCACCGCCGAGGGCGGGTTCGCCGTCGACCGGGACGCGGGCACGGACCGCGAGACGGGGCCGGGACACGCACGGGTGTCGGCTCCCGCGGGACTCACCGGACTGCGAGACCTCGACGGCCGACGTGAGGGCGCGGTCGTCGACTGCCTGCCCGGCACGAACGTCCTCGCCCGACGCACCACGCTGCCCGTACTCGTGGATCAACTCCTGCCCGGCGAGCACTGGTTGAGGTGCGCCGTGCTCGGCGCCCCAGGCGGAATCGAGGAAGCCGAGACGGCCTGGCGAACGCCCCCGACCACCGCATACCTCTCGACCACCGCACACCCCTCAACCACCGCGCACCCGCCCACCACCGCACATCCGACGACTGGAGACAGGACATGAGACGACGGGACATCAGACTCAAACACCTGTCCGTACTGGCCGCCGTGACCGCGCTGCTGACCTTCCCGGTCCAGGCGCAGGCGGCGCAGTCCGGCCACACCTACCACGTCGCCCCCCGGGGCAGCGATCACGCACACGGCACCCAGGCAAGCCCCCTGCGCACCATCGGCGCCTGCCTCGACCGCGTCCGCCCCGGCGACACCTGCCTGATCCACAAGGGCACCTACCGCGAGCAGGTCACCCCGCCCTCCGGCACCGAGGGCGCCCCGATCACGATCGCCGCCTACGGTGACGGCCCGGTGACCGTCGACGGGACCGAAAAGGTGACCGGCTGGAAGGACGCGGGGGGCGGACTGATCGCCGCCGACACCGACCTGCCACCCGACCCCGACTTCAACGCGGTGTTCCTCGACAACACCCGTGCCGCGGAGGGCCGTTGGCCCAACTCCGGCGCCGATCCGCTGAACATCACCTGGGCCGAGGCCGACACCACCTCCACCGACCAGCACATCGACGACACCGACCTGCCCGACGCCGACTGGACCGGCGCCACCGTGCATCTGTGGGCGGGCTCCAACCCCTGGGCCCAGCAGACCGGCACGGCCACGGCCTCGGCGCCCGGCAAGCTGGACTTCAAGGGCGGCAACTACCGCTGCACGCCGCTGTGCATGGGCAACCAGCCCTACCGCAACTACTACCTCGTCGGGTCGAAGGCCGCCCTCGACCAGCCGGGGGAGTGGTACTACGACAAAACCGCGCACCGGCTCTACCTGGTCCCCCCGAAGGGCGGCATCGCCGGACACACGGTGACCGCCAAGCACCGGCTGTGGGGCGTCGACCTGAGCGAGAGCTCGTACGTCACCGTGCGGGGCCTGGACCTGTGGGGCACTTCGCTGCGAACGGGCAAGTCCAGTACGGGCGTTGTGGTCGACCGACTGCACGCCACGTACATCTCCGAGTACTCCACCCTGCCCATGCCGCCGGACAGCGATCTCGCGATCGAGCCGGCCGAGGGCCACATCGTCGCCTCCCGCATCCTCGACTCCGGCGTCCAGATCCTCGGCACCGGCAACACCCTGAAGAACAGCGAGATCGCGCAGTCGGCCGGTGACGGCGTCCTGGTGCGCGGCGCCGGCAACACCGTCACCAACAACTACATCCACGACGTCGGCTGGATGGGCAGCTACACGCCCGGTATCGAGATCAACGGCAACGGCCACACGGTCACCCACAACACGATCCGGCGCACCGGACGGGCGTCCATCGACACCGCCTACCAGATCAACGGCACCGAGTACCGCGACAACCGCATCGCCTACAACGACATCTCCGAGGCGATGCGCACGTCCCGCGACGGTTCACCCTTCTACGTGTGCTGCTACCTGAACGGCACCGGAAGCTCCATCGACCACAACACCGCGCACGACTCCAGCGGCCAGAACGGCTACTACGTCGACAACTACTCCGGCCACTTCCGGCTGCACCACAACGTCGCCTGGAACACGGGCGCCCGGGGCGTCTACTTCAACGGCCACACCGGCCCCAGCATCGCCAACGAGGACCACAACTCCAGCTACGGCGTGGGCATCGGTACCGCCTCGTCCGCCCTCGGCGGCGCGACGGACGCGTCCGGCTCGTACTTGAGCAACATCATCGGACCCAAGCCGGTCACCGCGTCGCAGACCGGGAACCCGCTGCCGGTGGTCCGCTCCAACCTGATCAGCGACAAGCCCGGCTACACGGACGCCGTCAACGGCGAGCTGTGGCTGACGCCCGGGTCGCCCGCCATCGACGCGGGCGAGGTGGTCGACGGGATCACCACCGACACCCTGGGCAGGGCCCCCGACCAGGGCGCCTACGAGTACGGCGCTCCCATCTGGTCGACCGGCTGCGACCTGCCGGGCTGCCAGCAGCGAGTGCGGCACGGCAACTGGAGCGCCACCGCGAGCGACGGAACCGACGCCGCCGCCACCGTCGACGGCGACATCAACACCCGCTGGACGGGCGCCGCACCGCAGGCCGCCGGCCAGTCCCTGACCGTCGACCTGGGCGAGAGCAAGACGTTCAACCGGCTCTCCCTCGACGCGGGCCGCGACACCGGCGGCCAGCAGCCGTACGGCTTCTCCGCCTCCGTCAGCCGCGACGGCACGCAGTTCGGCGAGCCGCTCGCCCGGGTCTCCGGCCGGTCCTTCACCCAGGACGCGGTGTTCCCGCGGCAGACCACCGCCCGCTACATACGGATCACGCTCACCACGAGCGGGCCCACGCCCTGGGTCGTCAACGACATCCGGCTGTACGGCGACGGGCCCGACGCCGCCTCGACGCTCCAGGCCGAAAAGGCCACGAGCGTACGAGGGGTGGAGCGGGGCACGGCGGCCACCGGGGTCCTCGGCTCAGGCGACTGGGTGGCCTTCCGCAAGGCGAACATCCGCGGAAAGCACCTCACCGCACGCCTCGACTCCGCCTGCACAGGGGGCACACGGGGTTGCTCGCTCCAGCTGCGCCTGGACGCGCCGGACGGACCGCTGGCCGGCGTGGTGCCCGTCGCGGGTTCCGGGGGCTGGCAGGAGCAGTCCGTGACCCTGAAGCGTGAGGTCACCGGCGCGCACGACCTCTACATCGTGGCGAAGGGCAAGACACGGGTCGCCGCGCTCGACTGGCTGACGATCAGGCCCTGACACGGGAAGGGGCCGGGCGGCCGGAGATCACTCCAGCCGCCCGGCCCTCGCTTCTGTTCCGCGGTCCGGCGTCAGCCCGCGATGGAGTCCAGTTGTTCCGCCGCGGGGCGCAGGGCCCACAGATCGCCGCCCGGCGGCTCCTGGAGTGAGGGGACCGCCCTCTGTGCCTGCCTGTCGCCCGCGTCGGCGGCAGCGTGGACCACGTCAGTGGCCGCATACCGGTAGAACTCGAGCTCGGGATGCGGCCAGGCGGCGGCTCCGGTCGCGGCAGGCAGCAGGTAGTCCACCGCTTTGAACAGGCTCTGCCCGTCCGGGCCCCGGTACTTCCACAGGTTCACGCCTACGTGCCCGCCGATGGCCGCCAGCCGGGTGTAGGCGACCAGGTCGAAGGTCGAGTAGTGCCAACTGCGGGTCCGGGCCAGCTCTTGGGGCTGGCTGCCGTCGGCGGCGATCTGCGGGGCGATGCGTGTGCTCCGCGCGCTCAGGACGGTACGGCGGGCCAGGTCCTTGTCACCGGTCGCGTAGGCGAGGGCGGCGACCTGCATGTCGTAGAAGGTGCCGTGGTTGTTCGCGGCGGCGCCTTCCTGCTTGCCGAAGTCGCTGTTCTTGAGCCAGTCGAGGAAGTCGGTGTTCCACTGTGCCATGCCGGTGCGGTCCGTCCTGGTCCAGCCGGCGGCGCCGGTGTCCAGGATGGCGAGCGCGTCCAGGACGCTGGTGTACGACTGTGAGAAGTCGATGATGCCGATGGCCCGGCCGTCGTATTTGCAGGGGATGAACTGCGCGTGGTTCAGGTTCGGGTTCATCTTCGTGGCCGGATCGAGGAACCAGGTGCGCAGGATCTGGCCGGCCTTCACGGCGTACCGCTTCTCGCCGGTGTAGTACCAGGCCAGGGACAGGTCGTATGCGGAGTCGAAGACCTTCTCGACGTCCTGGCGATCGGTTCCGGTGTCGACCTCCGGGTTGCGCTCTCCGTCGCGCTGCACATACGGGCAGCCCCACGGGTTGTCGGAGGTCGGCGGCGTGGAGGGCCACCAGTACGGGGCCTGGCTGAGGTAGTCGTGGACGTCGCCACCGGGTGCCGGCCTGGGTTTGTCGACGACCGTCCAGGGGCCCTGGTTCAGCCACTTGTCGGCACGGGCCGTCAACGCCTTGGCGGTTCGCCGGAGTTGTGGGTCGCCTCGGTCCAGACGGATCTTCGTCTGCTGCAGGCGGGTGCCGTCGAGGACGGCGGTGTGCGGGGCCTTGGGCACTGGGTGCGCCACTTTCGCCGAGGCGGCGGGTACGGCGGCGGCGGTGAACGCGGCCAAGGCCGCCAGGAGGACACCCAGGCGGGGGCGAGCGCTCATAGGTCAGCTCCGATCATGTATGTGAATTCAGGAGTGGCGCGTGGCTACGGTTCTTCGAGCACGGCCAGATGTCCCGACGGCGGCTACGCGCGGGAGGTGAGAACGGTCGGCAGGAGGCGCACTCAACACCGGCGGGGCCGGTGGCTGGATGCCTCGTTCGTCGCCTTCTGTCGCGGCCTACAGCTCGCGCTGGGCCTCGTGCAGGTTGCGCGGCCGTACCGCGCCAGGGCTGCCGTACAGTTCCAGCCGCGTGTGCAGATCGCCCGTGAAGTCGGGGACGTCGATCTGGTCGAACTCGGTGACCTCGTTGACGCCGACGGTGGCGGAGTAGGGGGCCAGAGTGTCGATCTTCATCAGGCCCGCTCGGCCGTTGGTGACGCGGATGTTCCAGTGCGTGAAGCGGGCGCCGAACAGGGGACCCGCGCTCGCGTCACCACCGTGACGTCCGTTGTTGTTCACGGTGATGTCGGTGCGGACGTTGGCGAAGGGCATCCCGCGGTGGCTGTCGAAGGTACCCATCCGCATGTCACCGCGCGACCACACGTTGTACGAGGACAGACCCTCGACGTTGATGCCGTGCAGTTGGGTGTTGGGTGCCGCGGGGCTGGTGCGCTCGTCGATGGCGAAGTCCTCGATGAGGTTGTCGTGGGACCCCTCGCGGCAGAAGTAGGGATGATGGGAGCCACGGCCCGCGACCCGTGTCCGGCGCAGGGTGCAGGCGGACGCGGCCACCAGTCCGAAGCCGTTGTCGACATGACGGACCGTCACGTCGTCCACCCAGCAGTCGTAGGCGCACTGCAGGGCGACGCCGTTGTACCCCTTGTCCAGAAGGTGCTGCTGCTGGGGTGTCTCCACGGCCTCCAGGGTCAGCCCCTCGACGCCCGAGCCCGTCAGCTCCGGTACGTGGGTGGTGAGTTGAGGGTTCCACTCCGGCCGCACGTCGAGCGGGAGGGGGCGTTCGAGCGTGACCTTCCGGCCACGGACGCCGGTGATGCGTACCGGCCACTCGTAGGGGACGTACGAGGTCAGCTTCGTCTTGTCGTCCCAGAAGTACGCCTCTGGGCCGGGCCCTCCGCCGGCCATGTGCTCCAGCAGGGTGTGGCCCTGGTCGTCGGCGAGCCGGAGGAGGACGAGAGCGCCGGGACGCAGTGCGGCGGGGTCGGTGACCGTCACGGTCCAGGAGCCCTGCCGGGCCGGGGCGACACCGGTGAGCGGCCGCCATTCGTCGCGCCGGTTGCCGGTCCATCCCTCGAACGGCCATGCCTTCGCCCGGATCGCGGCGGTGAGGGAGTTCCAACGGGCCTCTGGTGCGAGCCAGATGAGGCCGCCCGCCCAGGACCAGGACGATTTGTCGCCGCCGTAGCGGGAGCCGTAGACGCCGATCAGTTCGGTGAGGTTGCGCGTCGCGTACAGCGTCGTGCGGCCGCTGCCGGCGCCGCGCAGGACGACGTTCGAATGACCGACGCGAACGATGTCGTCGATGCGGAAGGTCCCGGACGGGATGGAGACCGTGCCACCACCGGCCCTGCCGGCAGCGGCGATGGCACGGTTGATCGCGGGGGCCGAGTCGGTGGTGCCGTCGGGCCTGGCCCCGAAGGCCCGTACGTCGAACCGGCGGGGGCGGCGGGGGAAGAGCACCGCCCCGCCTCGGTAGCCCGCCCGGCCGATGTAGGGGATCTGCGGGTGGGTGTAGGGGGTGTGCGTGAACTCGCGCCACAGGTGCGGGACTTGCCCCGGTGTGGCGGGCGCGGCAGTGGCCGTTGCGCCACCCGCCATGGCGTAGGCCGCCGCTACCGCGGCGCTGCCCAGCAGGCCTCGTCTCGTGATGCCGGCGTACCCGTCTCCGTTTTCGCTCCCAGGTGATTCGCTCATGTCCGCTCGCTCCTCCACAGGGGTTCATGTAGATGAACAACGTTCATAGCTATGTTGGTCGTGAGCATGCCATGGCTACCCTGGGGTGGGAAAGAGACGTGCATGGCCAAATTTGAACGCGGGCATCGGGTGCGCGCTCGGCCGTCGCCGCCCAGGCGTGCCGAACCGGCGCCGGCTGGCGGGCTCCGAAGCGAGCGCCTGGCGGATCCTCGATACATCGGGTGTATCTACGAACGTAGGCAAGCTATGTGTACCTGTCAATGACGTGGACGGTCATGGCGCTGAGTCACGAATTGAGTCAATAAGCAGAGCTCTTTGTAGACCCGCCGTGGTCTTCATAGTCGCTCGACAACCTTGGTCGAAGCCCTTGACTCCTCCGATGTATTGCGGTTGCCTGCGTTCGCGTTCGTCCTCGGCGCGGTGGTGGACTTCGACGCTGCGCGACGCTGACATACCCCCGGCCAGAGCCTGCCGGTACTTCGACGACTCCGCGTCCCCCAGGCGACGGCCGGCACGATCGAGCACCACTACCTCACCTGGAAAGGACACGCGATGAACCGGAGATCCGTCTTACGGGCCGGGGCCGGCCTGTTGGCCGGCGGTGCCGCCCTCGCCCTGCCGAAGGCCGCGTTCGCCGGCACGGCGCCGGCCGCCGACCCGACCGACGGCTGGACCCAGAGCTCGTTCACGTACAGCTGGCAGAAGCCCTGGAACCTCGACCTCAGCGATCGGCACAGCGAAAGCGGCGGCGTCCATCGCATGTGGGTGTACGCCACCGACGAGCCGTTCCAGGAGGACAGCTCCACAGACCCGCGCACCGAGATGCGCTGGAAGAACGACTACAAGACCGGCAACCGCATGTGGGACGCCGACGTCTACCTCCCCTCCGGAACCGACGGCGCCTCCTTCGTCCAGATCCTGCGGGGTGTCCACCCCTCCGGCACCCCCGCCACCGACATCATGCTCAACGCCTACAACACGGGCGGTGGCACCGTACGGCGCTACGACGGCACCGTGCTCAAGACGAACGCGTTCGACACATGGTTCAACGTGAAGATCGCCCACCAGGCGAGCAGCGGGACTGGAACCATCAAGGTCTACTTCGACGACTCCCTCGTCCTGACGGTCGACGACCGGGGCCCCGCCACCCGCTACTTCAAGAACGGCGTGTACAACCACGGTTCCGGCCGCGCCGAGGCCCGCTTCCGCAACATCCGCTACTGGACGAGGTGACCGCACCGTGCGCAGACGACAAGCTCTCGCCATGCTCGGCGGCACCGTCCTGGCGGGCGCGACCGGCGCCACCGGGCGGGCGTACGCCGCCGACGAGGTGTACTTCCAGAACCGCGGCAGCGTCGAGGGCTGGGACTACGCCTACACGCAGAAGGACGGTGTGATCGCGACCGCCGACTCCCCGGTGTACAAGGGTGCCCACTCCCTGGAGGCCACCCAGACCTACATCGGCGAGACCGGCGGCTACCACTCGGAGGTCATCCAGCGCGGCGCGCAGAGTGTCGGCGAGGACAAGTACTACGGGCAGGCCATCCGGCTCGCCCCCGACTGGGAGTTCCACAACCAGAACGTCACCTTCCAGCAGTGGTCCCCGGAGGACCCCGAGGGCCCCTGGCTCCTGATGTTCGTCATCGGTGACGAGATCCGTTTCGGCGGTTCCGGCGGCATCAAGGGCACGGTCGGCTCCATCACGGCCCTGCGCGGTACGTGGGTGCGCGTGGTCGCCCGCCTCAAGCTGGCCGGCGCCGGCTCGGGCGCGTTCGAAGTCTGGCTCAACGGCAGGAAGACCGTCAGTATGACCGGCATCGCGGCCCTTCCGTCGACCTCGCGGACCATCCGCTGGTCGAACGGGATCTACTGCACGGCGTGGCGGGACGGCACGCCCAGCGGCCCCGACGTGCTGACGATCCACCACGACAACCACCGGATCGCCTCGTCCTACGCGCTCGCCGAACCGGCCAACTGGTCCTGAGCGCGCGAGTGGGCCGGCGGAGCTGCGGTGCCCGCGGGCAGCTCCACCTGCTCGTGGGCCTCGACGACCAGATGGCGAGCTGCTCCAGGGCATCGGCTCGATGGAACTCCTCCACCGGGCCGATGCCCACCCCTGCCACGCGTACGCTGCCGGGGTGCTCGGAGGTGACGTCGGCTCAGTCCGGCAGCCCCCACGGTTTCGCGTCGCCGACGGCCGGCACGTCACGGGGGCTCAGGTCCGGGTGAGTGCCGCGGGAGACGACGACGGCCGTTTCGTCCCGGCCGAGCTGGATCTGGATACGGTCGGGCCCTGTCTCCTTGTATCGCAGTCGCCGCCCGCGCTCGTCCCGTACGTCGACGGCGCCGTCGATGCCGTGGTGCAGCACGAGCGGGGCGCCGGCCCCACTGTGGACGCGCACCCATCGGGTCCGCCCGCCCGATCGGTCCGCGTCGACGAGGAACGCGCCCTGGGTGCGCAGGCCTTGGACCGAGAGGTCGGGCCAGCGCCGTGATACGGAGGGGAAGACCCGTACGGTGCCGCCGTGGCTCTGCACGGCCATGTCGAGGACCGACTGCGCCGCCGTCAACGGGCTCTCGACGGCCAGGTTTCCGCCCTCCACGTACATGGTGTTCGCGGTCATCCACGCGTTCTTGATGACGTTGCCGTCGGTGAAGAAGGTCAGGAAGTCCAGGGCCTCCTCCGGCCGTTCCATCAAGGAGGCCATCGAGGACGCGGCGGCGTAGCTGTAACCGGCCCACAGGCTACGGTCCTTGACCCAGTGGTCGAAGGTCGTGCGGATGATGTCCCGGTCGGACGGCCGGTCCCAGTTCAGCTCGTGCAGCGGGAAGAGCCACAGCATGTGCGAGAAGTGCCGGTGGGACTCGGTGAGCGGCTTCGCGGCGCCGATGGTGACACCGGTCGCGTCACGCGGGTAGTCCACCAGGCGCTGGAGGATCTCGCGCCAGCGACCGGCGCGCGGATGGTCCGTACGCAGAAGGCGCAGGCAGTCGAGGAGGGTGGCGCAGCCCCAGCGGATCAGGGAGAGGTCGTAGGTGCAGTCGGTGGCGTCCGCCCATTCGGGCGACCGGGTGAGCGGCAGGTGCAGCTTGCCGTCGCTGCCCTCGTACAGGAAGTGGTCGTAGAAGTTCACCGCCTTGACGAGGATCGGGTAGAGGACGTCACGCACGATCGACAGGTCCATCGTGTGGCGGTAGCTGAGCCAGACGTTGTGCATGGCCCAGATGAGGTTGCCGTTGTTGTCGGTCTTGGTGGAGGTGCCGGGGATGCCGACCGTCTTGGCGCCGGGGCGCAGCATCCAGTCCGAGGGGTGAGCCAGGGCGTAGGTGGTGCCGTCCTGGTACTCCGGCGGGACTGAGAGAGGCAGGTACGTCTCGAAGTTCTTGAAGGTGGAGGTGACGGAGTCGAGTTCGGGGTGGTCGGATCCCTGGATCAGCCAGGTGGCGATCTGTACGTTGAGGTTCCACCAGACGGCGCTCCAACTGCCGCCGGTCTCGGGGTACCACGGCCCCCACTCGGACATCGAGGGCCCGTCGGCCCGGGTGGCGCAGGCGGCCTTGTAGAGCTGGATCCAGTAGAAGTCCTGAATGCGTTTGTCCGGGACCGACAGCAGGCTGCGCCGGTAGAAGCGGTGCCACCAGGCGCGGTGGTCGCGCGCCAGCTCGTCGGGGTCGGTGGACAGCGTGCGGGCCACTTCGGCGACGGCCAGCTTCGTCGTGCGCGACAGGTCCTCGGGGAAGCGGTAGACGAGGTGCGCGGCCAGCAACCTGCCACTGCCGACGCGCCGTTCACGCCAGGCGGTGGTCCATCCGCCGCCCGCGATCAGCGGCTGCTCGACGTAGTGTGTGGCGCCCGCGGATCCGGTGCGGGGGTCGGGGTTGCCCGTGTAGTCGGCGGGCTTGTCCTTTTCGCGGGGCGAAATGGCGGGCATCCAGGTGAACGACCAGGCCGCGGCCTCCTCGCCGGCGCTGGGCCGGGTGGAGATCAGCAGCGCGGTACGGGCGTTGTGCACCAACATCGAGAAGCGGACGCTGCCCCGGGTGGTGGTGACGGTACCGCTCAGCTCGGCGTCCCAGAGGTCCAAGGTCCAGTCGACGCCGGTCACCTCGCCCGCCAGCGTGAGGTCGAAGTGCCCTATGGGCAACCGGGAGAATCCGTACGGAGCCCGCCACTGCGGTCGCTGGTCCTGTACCTGGCTGTGACTGACCATGACTTTCACGGAGTTGGCCGTCGCGCCTCGGTAGACCTGCACCCCGAGCAGACCGTTGCCGAGGAAGGGGCCGTCCTTCCAGTCGCCGGGCATCCGCCGCCACCGCAAGGCGGCAGCCCTGGCCATCCGTTCGTACAGGTCCTTGGTCCCCCCGGGCGCCGGCGACGCTGCCCAGGCGGTGCCGGAGCCGATCGACCAGCCTCCGGCGGCGACCGCGGCTGCCGTGCCGATCACACCTCTTCGAGAGATCCCGTTCCCTGGTGTCGCGGTCACGTAGGTGCCTCCCATTTCTGGTTGTGAACTTCCAGGGAATAGTGCAGGCCTCTTGAGTGATAGGGGAAGACCTCCGACGTATTGGAAATCGGCGAGGTCCGTATGCGCAGGTGAGTGAGGGGTGACCGGCTAGGCTCATCGGCAAAGGCGACGAGTGGACCGATGTCTGCCGGAGAAGAGCTTGAGATGCCGCAGTCGCATGTCGATCTCACCAGGGGGCAATCGCGCAGGTATCCGACCGAGGAGACTCCGATGCTGCCGACTGGCGCTGCGCCTCTCGCGTACAAGGGCCTTGACACGATGCCCACTTGGTTTGTGATCACCGTCGTTGTGCTCGCCCTCATCGGGATCGGCCTGGCGGTGAGCCGAGGGCGCCGCTGAGGCGTCGGGCACCCCTGGGCCGGGCGGATGGTGTCGATCACGGCGGTCGCGTCCGTCGCGGAGCGGGCCGAACGGAAGACTCTGGCACAGGAGTTGGACGTGGCGGTGGGTGAGGAGGCGGACGGCAGGTCCGCAGAAGGCTTCGTGGCCGGGCCGCCGACGCGTCGACGCCCGTGATAGTCGGGTGCGATCGGTCGGAGAGTCGTCTATGGTCGACAGCGTGTGAGATTCGACATCGGTACGGTGACGCGGCACTGGGCGCGATGCCCATAGCGGCCTTGCGTTGAGCTCCCTGGTGGGATGACACCGCTGGGCACGGCTCGTCGGCCGTGGCGTTCGTATGCCCGCCCCCGTCGTTGCCGACGAGATCCCCCCTGTCCGGCCATGGTTCTGTCCTCGGCCTTGTCCCTGGTTGTGCCGTGCCCGTCCCTTCGGCGGGCTGCCCGTGCATCCGGCTGTGCTCATTCCTCCCGGATGCCCCGGGACCCTTCGGCGCCCCCGCCGACGGTCCCCTCCCGAGAAAGGATCCACATGACTCATCCCGAAGGCTCCCCCGTCCAGCAGCAGCGTGCCCACGCACTGATGGACGAGCACCTCGCGCCTCTGGACACCGACGGCCTCGACGGCGAGCAGTACGACCGCGAGGAGCGGGCAGCGCTGCGCCGCGTCACGGGGCTCTCCACCGAACTCTCCGACGTCACCGAGGTCGAGTACCGCCAACTCCGCCTGGAGCAAGTCGTACTCGTCGGTGTGTGGACGTCGGGCACCGCCGACGATGCCGAGAACTCGCTCGCCGAACTGGCCGCGCTGGCCGAGACGGCCGGCGCCTCGGTGTGCGACGCGGTCATCCAGCGGCGGCACAAACCCGATCCGGCGACCTACATCGGATCGGGCAAGGCCGTCGAGCTGCGAGAGATCGTGGGGGAGGCCGGCGCCGACACCGTGGTCTGCGACGGGGAACTCAGCCCCAGCCAACTGGTGCATCTGGAGGACGTGGTGGGTGTCAAGGTCGTGGACCGCACGGCGCTGATCCTGGACATCTTCGCGCAGCACGCCAAGTCCCGGGAGGGCAAGGCCCAGGTGGCGCTGGCCCAGATGCAGTACATGCTGCCGAGGCTGCGCGGCTGGGGCCAGTCGATGTCCCGGCAGATGGGCGGCGGTGGCGGGGGCGGCATGGCGACCCGCGGACCCGGCGAGACGAAGATCGAGACCGACCGTCGGCAGATTCACGGGCGGATGGCCAAACTCCGGCGAGAGATCGCCCAGTTGGAGACGGGACGGGAGGTCAAGCGCGAGGAGCGCCGTCGCAACCGGGTGCTGTCGGTCGCCCTCGCGGGCTACACCAACGCGGGTAAGTCCTCTCTGCTGAACCGGCTCACCGGGGCCGGAGTGCTGGTGGAGAACGCGCTGTTCGCGACCCTGGACACGACCGTACGCCGGGCGCAGACCCCGACCGGCCGCACGTTCACCGTCGCCGACACCGTCGGTTTCGTACGGCACCTTCCACACCACCTGGTGGAGGCGTTTCGCTCCACCATCGACGAGGTCGCGGACGCGCATCTGGTGCTGCACGTGGTGGACGGATCGCATCCGGAGCCGGAGGCGCAACTTGCCTCCGTCCGGGAGGTTTTGCGTGACATCGGCACGGACGGGATCAAGGAGGTCGTGGTCGTCAACAAGGCGGACGCCGCCGACCCGGACGTCGTGGCCCGCCTGTTGGAGGCGGAACCGGGCTCGATCGCCGTCTCCGCGCGCTCCGGGCAGGGCATCGGGGAACTGCGGGACCTCATCGACGCCCTGCTGCCGCACCCCGAGGTGGAGGTCGAGGCCATGGTCCCCTACACCGAGGGCGGCCTGCTCTCGCGGGCCCACCAGGAGGGGGAGGTGCTCTCCGCCGAACACACCGAGCAGGGCACCCGGCTCAAGGCGCGCGTGAGTCCGGAGCTCGCCTCCGCGCTGCGGGCTTACCCGCAGCAGTGATCCGGGGCGGGAGGGCCGGTCCGCCGCCCGGTTCTCCCGCCCTGACCCGACCCGACCGGACGGACCAGGCCGGACGGACCGGGCGGCTCCGTCAAAAACCAGTTGCCGGTGGACTTCCGTACCGCCTACGGTGGCGGTATGGGTTCTCTGTGATCGGTTAGTGATCCGTAAGGCGCGGGACGTCGAAGCTCGGCTCCGTCACCGCGCCAGGCCGTGCATTCCCGAAGAAAGCGACGCTGCGGAGTTGTCCGCCGTGTCGGCGTTTCCCTGTGCGCGGCAGACATCACTCAACCGATCCGGAGGACAGCCGCGTGCCGACAGCCCAACTCGCTCTGCAGGACATCACCAAGCGCTACCAGGACCAAGTCGTACTCGACCGCGTCGGTTTCACGATCAAACCGGGCGAGAAGGTCGGGGTCATCGGGGACAACGGATCCGGTAAGTCGACCCTGCTCAAGATCATCGCCGGGCGGGAGCAGCCCGACAACGGGGCACTGACGGTGGTCGCGCCCGGAGGCGTCGGCCATCTCGCCCAGACGCTGGAACTGCCGCTTGACGCCACGGTCCAGGACGCCGTCGATCTGGCCCTGGCCGACCTTCGGGAACTGGAGGAGGGGATGCGCGAGGCCGAAGTCGCCCTGGCCGAACGGCCCTGCCAGGCGGGGCAGGACGCCCAACTCTCCGCCCTCCTGCAGAACTACGCGGATCTGGTCGACCGGTACCAGGTCCGTGGTGGCTACGAGGCCGACTCCCGTGTGGAGATCGCGTTGCACGGTCTGGGGCTGCCGGGACTGGAGCGCGGCCGGCAACTGAGCAGCTTGTCCGGCGGTGAGCGCTCACGCCTGGCACTGGCCGGGACACTGGCGTCGGAGCCCGAACTGCTGCTGCTGGACGAGCCGACCAATGACCTGGACGACCGGGCGGTGGGATGGCTCGAGGAACACCTCCGCAAGCACCGCGGCACCGTCGTCGCGGTCACCCACGACCGGTTGTTCCTCGACCGCCTCACCACCACGATCCTGGAGGTCGACTCCGGAAAGGTGGCGCGCTACGGCAACGGTTACCAGGGCTATCTGGAGGCGAAGGCGGCACAGCGGCAGCGCCGGCTGCTGGAGTACGAGCGGTGGCGGGCCGAACTGGACCGCAGCCGGGAGTTGATCGCGTCCAACGTGGCGCGGCTGGACACCATTCCGCGCAAGCTGCCGTTGGCCGTCTTCGGTGCCGGGGGGTTCCGCACGCGAGGGCGCGGCCACGGGGCGATGGTGCGGATCCGCAACGCCAAGGAACGGGTCGCGCGGCTGACCGAGAACCCTGTCGCGGCTCCCCCCGAGCCGCTCACCTTCACCGCCGAGATCACCACCGGGGCCGCGCAGCCGCTGGAGACGGTGGCCGAAGTCATCGACGTGCGAGTCGGCGACCGGCTCAGCATCGATTCCCTGAGCCTCGGGCCAGGGGAGCGGCTGTTGATCACCGGCCCCAACGGGGCGGGCAAGACGACGCTGTTGCGGGTGCTGGCCAAAGAGCTGACGCCGGACGGTGGAACGGTGCGGGTGACAGGGCGGGTGGGGCATCTGCGGCAGGAACAGGCTCCCTGGCCGCCGGGTCTGACGGTGGTTCAGGCGTTCGGCAGCGGACGGGTCGGCACCCTGGATGAGCACAGCGAGGCGCTGCTGTCGCTAGGCCTGTTCAGCCCGGACGACCTACGGCAACGGGTGGAGGACCTGTCATACGGCCAACGGCGCCGCATCGAACTGGCCCGGCTGGTGACCGAGCCGGTGGACCTGCTCCTGCTGGACGAGCCGACCAACCATCTGGCGCCCGAGCTCGTCGAGGAACTGGAAGAGGCGTTGACGGACTACCAGGGCACAGTGATCGTCGTCACCCACGACCGCCGTATGCGGTCCCGCTTCGACGGCACCCACCTGACACTGCGCGACGGACACGTTGTTCCGGGACATGGATGAGCTCCTGTCCACCGCCTCGCCCCCTGGCTGATCGCCACCCTGGAGGGCCTCACATCGGCTCGATGACGGTCTTCCGCGAGTGCCTGTAGACCACCGAGGTACGTACGTCCGCGAGTTCCTGTCGCTCAGTCAGCTTGTCCAGGACGACCGAATGCAGATGGTCGGCGTCGCGAACCGCCACATGGAGGAGGAAGTCGTCGGTGCCGGTCAGCACGAAGACCCCGATCACCTCGGGCATCCGCGCCACGAAGGCCTGAAACTGCTCGATGACCGCACGCGTCGGCGGCCGTACGCGCACGGCGATGATCGCCTGCAGCCCGCGGCCCACCGAGGGGAGGTCCACCTCGGCGTGGAACCCGAGCAGCACACCGCGCTCACGGAGCGAGCGCACCCGCTCCAGGCACGTGGAGGGGGCGATCCCCAACTCCTGCGCGAGGTCCCGGTTGGTGCGCCGACCGTCTTGCTGCAGAAGCCGCAGCAACGCCGAATCTAGTTCGTCCATGTTCCGTCAGGCACCTTAGAAGTCGAATTATATTCGGTCAGGATGTCATGTTCTCCACCTGATTGTTAGCATCCCCGCGATAATTCCGTTCATGATTCGTCGCTTCAATGGGCGGTCCGGACGGGATCGGCGAGTTCGGACGACAAAGGGGCATCAGGGGTGGACGAGCGGAAGACAAAAGCGTTGGCGATCTGTTCCGTCGTGGCGGCCGCCCTGTTCTGGAGCAGCTCGTACGCGGTGACCAAGGAGGTGCTGGCGGACGTCGGGCCGTTGACCATCGGGGCCGTCCGCTTCACGATCGCTGCCGTGCTGCTCGGGATCATGGTGCTCATGCGCCGCAAGCCGGCCGCCCCGCCGGATGCCCGCCGACGGCGGATGATCCACCTGAGCGGCCTGCTCGGCATCACGGTCTACTTCGTGCTGGAGAACATCGGCGTCGAGCTGTCGACCGCCTCCGACGCATCCCTGATCGTGGCCTCCTATCCGCTGATGACCATGCTCCTGGAGCTGGTGGTCTTCCGGACCAGGATTCCGTTGCTCCGGGTCGGGGGCGTGCTGCTCGCCGCCGGGGGAGCCTTCCTGGTCGTGCGGAACGGGGCGGAAGTCGGAGGCGGCACACGCTGGTTCGGCGATGTCCTGCTGCTGCTCGGCGGCCTGGTGTGGGCCGGGTACAACGTGCTGGGCAAGTACGCGGGCCGCGGGCAGGACGCGGTGAACCTCACCTACCACCAGACCGTGGCCGGTGCCGTCGGCTTCCTGCTCGCCTCGCTCCTGGAGATCGGGGACTGGCGGGTGCCGGACGCCACGGCCTCGGCGCTGCTCGCCTATCTGGCCGTGGCGTGTTCCGTCGGCGGCTTCCTTCTCTACAACTACGGCCTGCGCCGGATGACCTCGAGCGTCGCGGTCAACATCCTCAACCTGGTACCGGTGTTCGGTGTGCTCGGTGCCGTGGTGATCAACGGAGAGACCGTCCGGCTCGCGCAGGTCCTGGGGGGCGTGGTCATCATCGCCGGTGTGGCACTCGGGTTGGCCGAGCGCCGAACCGCCGTAGAAGCAGCCGCAGTTCCCGAGCGGACCCCGGTCGGCGAGCACGCCTGAAGGAGTCCGTCCCGAGGGCGCCACAGCTGGGAGGCCGGGGGTGACGTACCGTTGTCCGCCCCGCGTCAGCGGCCCTTGCGTACCCGAGCCGCCGCCCGGGCCTCCGCGGCCTTGCGGGCCTCGGCGGCTTTGCGGGACTCCTTCGCGGGGCGGCCCGTACGTGAGCCGAGGCCGCGGAAGGGGATGTTGCCGGTGCTGCTCTTCCCGCCTGTCGGCGGGCGTTTCGCCCCGGTGATGGCGGTCAGCTTCTCCTCGCCGGATCGCACCTGTGTGATCGTCGGCCGGATCCCGGCGTCGGACATCATCCGGTTCACGTCGCGCCGTTGGTTGGGGGTGACCAGCGTGACCACGTTTCCTGACTCTCCGGCGCGTGCGGTGCGCCCCCCACGGTGCAGGTAGTCCTTGGCATCGGCCGGCGGGTCGACATTGACGACGAGGTCGAGCGCGTCGATGTGAATGCCCCGCGCCGCGACATTGGTCGCCACCAGTACGGTGATCTCACCGTCCTTGAACCGGCCGAGTGTGTGCATGCGCTGCGGCTGCGACTTGCCACTGTGCAGGGCCCCGGCCGGTACGCCGCTGGCCCGCAGGTGACGGGTGAACTGGTCCACGCCGGCCTTGGTGTCCAGGAACATCAGCACCCGGCCGTCCCGTGCGGCGATTTCGGTCGCGGTCGCGTACTTGTCGGCGGCGTGGATGTTCAGCACGTGGTGTTCCATCGTGGCGACCGAGCCCGCCACATGATCGACGGATGCCAGAACCGGGTCGTGAAGGTAGGTCCGCACCAGATGGTCGACGTCGCGGTCGAGAGTGGCCGAGAACAACAGGCGCTGCCCGTCGGAGCGGACCTGGTCCAAAATGTCGGAGACCTGCGGCAGGAAACCCAGGTCACACATCTGGTCCGCCTCGTCCAGCACCGTGATCCGTACCTGATTGAGGTGGCAGTCCCGGCGCGACACCAGGTCGGCCAGGCGCCCCGGCGTCGCGATGACCACCTCGGTTCCGGTTCGCAGCAGCGCCGACTGCCGGTTGATCGACAGTCCTCCGACGACGGTCGCCAGTCGCACGTTCAGCGTCTGCGCGTACGGGGCCAGCGCGTCGCTCACCTGCTGTGCGAGTTCCCGGGTCGGCACCAGCACCAGCGCCAGCGGTCGTTTCGACTCCGCTCGCAGACCTGCCGTCCGCATGAGCAGCGCCAGCCCGAAAGCCAGCGTCTTGCCGGAGCCGGTCCGCGCACGGCCAAGGACGTCGCGGCCGGCCAGCGCGTTGGGCAGGGTTGCCGCCTGGATCGGGAACGGCTCCGTCACTCCGAGGCCGATCAGCGTCGTCATCAGCTCCGACGGCAGCCCGAGCGCTTCGAAAGAGTCGGCAGGCGGCAGACCCGAGGACATCCCGGCCGGCGTCGGGAGTTCGTTCTGCCGAGCAGTCGCCCGCTGCGGCTTGCCGCCACGGGGGAGTCCAGCCGACGACGACTTCGTGTTCATGGGGAACCTTCCTGATCTGGTGCCCCGGAACGTGCCGGCTCGTACCTCTTGGTACGGACGCCGGCGGTGTCGAAGCGTGCTCGTATTTTACCCGCGGGCACCGGGATGCCGACCCGGTCCATCCGCCCCGTACACCGGGATCACTGAACACGGCGGACCGGGGTAGTCGGGTCCGGCAAGGTTCCCTCGTACGAAAGTGATGCCTGTTTCCCATGGCCGAGACACGAGACGTCGTAGAACTCATCCTCCAGGACCACCGAAGGATGGAGGATCTCTTTCGTCTGATGCGCAGCGTCGAAGCTGACCGGGCAGCCGCCCTGCGGGAGTTCGCCGATCTGTTGATCGCGCACGCGCAGGCGGAAGAGGCGAAGGTGTACCCCGCCCTCAAGCGCTACAAGAAGATCGAGGACGAAGAGCTCGAGCACGGCGAGGAGGAGCACGAAGAGGGCAACAAGGCGCTCCTCGCACTCCTGGAGGTCGACGAGGTCGGCTCCGAGGAGTGGGACGCGAAGCTGGAAGAGCTAGTGGAGGCCGTCACGCACCACGCCGACGAGGAGGAGCGCACCATCCTCAACGGAGCACGCGAGAACGTTGGCATGGAACGTCGGGAGGAGCTGGGCGGGGCGTTCCTGGCAGAGCGGGAGCGTCAGCTGAAGGCAGGCTGCGGCGCTGTGGACAACGTGCGCCGCATCGTCAGCTCCTGACCGCACACCCCACCGAACGACTTGCCAGGGGGCCTCCGCTGTCACATCGCCGCGCGCGGCTCATGGCCTTCAGTTGGGCACGGAGCGACGGCAGCGAGATGTCCTTGTCTCGGTCGTGAGTGCGCTCCTTAAGCCGTGCGAGGAAAGCCCGTCCGGCCTCCCCCGGCCGACCGCGGTTTCGGTGAAGAACAGGGGGAGCTTGGGATCCTGGCGGGGCAGTGCGCCCCTGAGAGTGGCCTGGATGGCGAGCGCCGGGACCTTGTCGATGCCGGGCCCTCCGGCGGGTCCCGTACCGGCGAGGACGACCTTGCGGATGAGGCGCGGTTCTTCTTCCGGACCAGCACATCGTCCGCACCCACCTCCGGATCCGGCACTTCGCCGGCACGCACGCCGCCCTTGTCGCCGTAGCGCTCTACCGTCAAGGCTCTCATCGTCGACCGTCGGTCCGGCCGCGTCGCCGACTGAACGATGACCAGGGCCGGGATCGGGCGCTGGCCTCCGGCGTGTTTGTGGTCCTCGTTGGAGGAGCCTCCCGGCGACTTCGTGGGGCGGCCGCAGGTGCTCCTCTCACCTCATGAACTCATGAATGTGAGCGCGTTCTCGATTCCCTGCTCAAGGATTTCGTCGGCGTACTTCCGGTCGGAGAGGGCGCGGGACAGTTGCAGCGTCCCCACCAGCATGGTGAAGAGCCCGAGAGCCGTGCCGCGAGCTGACTTCGGATCCTCAGGCGTCAGACGGGCGGCGATCTCTTCCACGATGTCCCGCGTGCCGTCGGTGTAGGCCTGCTTGGCCCCGTCCTCGCAGCGACCGATCTCGTCGAGCAGGGCGGCGGAGCAGCATCCGAGGCCGGGATGGTCTCGATGCGCCGGAGACAGGTATTCACGAATGAGGTCCTCCAGTCCCTGGCGGCCGGGTCGGAGGGTGTCGTACTTCGCGATCTGTGTGCGCAGTTCGTCGGCCACGACGTGGGCGACGAGGTCGTCCTTGGATGCGAAGTGGGCGTAGAAGGCTCCGTTGGTGAGCCCGGCGTCCGACATCAGCGTGGAGATGCCCGAGCCGTCGATGCCGTCCTGCTTGAACCGGTGGCCGGCCTTCTCGATGATGCGTTGCCGCGTCACCTGCTTGTGCTCCTTGGCGTAACGCGCCACGAGCTTCCTCCATTCGCTCCGTAAGACCGCTGCCTCGCGGTCAAGAGTAGTCCATGACCTGACATACGTAATATTACGACCGGTAGATGATTTGGTCGCGAGCAGTGATCATGCGGACTTGGGTGCGTGGTTCACGAACGGGGGTGGGCGCCTGTTGCCAGTCGGGCGGTGACGTCTCGGGGGGTGAGGGTGGTGTGTTCCGTGGTGCATTCGACGGTGACGCGGACAGGGGCGTCGCAGTCGGTGTGGCGGATGTCGAGTACGGGGCCTTCGGGGCCGAGGGTGTGCATTTCGCCCCACTGGGTGAGTGCCATCAGGACGGGCCACAGGTCCCAGCCCTTGCGGGTCAGGCGGTATTCGTTGCGGGAGCGGGTGCCGGGTTCCCGGTAGGGGGTGGTCTTGAGGATGCCGGCTGCGGTCAGTTTGCGGAGGCGGTCGCTGAGGACGGCTTCGGACAGGCCGATGTGGCGGTGGAAGTCGTCGAAGCGGCGGACGCCGTTGACGGCGTCACGCAGGATCAGCAGCGTCCATTTCTCCCCGATCACGTCGAGCGTGCGCTGGACGGGGCAGTTCTCCGTGCTCGCCTCAAGCCACTCCATCCCGCCATCGTAAGGGTCTGGCTTCGCCATTGACAGTCAGATGCGCCGGAAGCTAGCTTCACTCCTAAAAGCCAGATGGGAAGGCACTCGGTCGTGGGACGAACGCGTACGTATCAATGGGAAGATCCCGCGATCCTGGCGGAGGCGGCCGGGCGCATGGCCGGCATCGACTTCCTGCGCGAGCTGCAGGAGGGGCGACTGCCGGGGCCGCCCATCAATTACTCCATCGATTTCACCCTGGACGCGGTGGAGCCGGGCAGGGCGGTCTTCTCGCTGACGCCGGGGGAGGAGCACTACAACCCGATCGGCAGCGTGCACGGCGGTATCTTCGCCACCCTGCTCGACTCGGCGGCGGGCTGCGCCGTCCAGTCCACTCTCCCGCAGGGCGTGGCGTACACCTCGCTCGACCTGACGGTGAAGTTCCTGCGACGGATCACCGTGGACACGGGTACGGTGCGTGCCATCGGCACGGTTGTCAACAAGGGCCGCCAAACCGCCCTCGCCCAGGCCCAGTTGGTCGACGCGAAGGACCGCCTGCTCGCCCACGCCACCAGCAGCTGCATGCTCTTCCCGGTACCTCCCTCCCAAGGGTGACCCCAGCGGCGACCGGAGCCTGAGTGGTGATGTCGGACTTGCGTCAGGATGCTCTTCGTCAGGCGGCGTGAGTGAGGTAGTCGGTGTAGCTGACCGCGCCGCCGCCGTAGAAGGTGTTGGCGTCGAGGGTGTTCAGGGCGCGCCGGAGCGTACGCGCCCGCCGCGGTCCGGGTGGGCGAGGGCCATGGTGCCGACGGGGATGACGTCGGCCCTGATGGGGGACGAGCTCACCCTGTGGCTCAGGCTCTGGGGCAGCCCTTCACGGGGTGTGACCGGCTCGGCGGAGGACCGGGCGCAGGGCCTCGATGACGTCGGCGTCGTCCACGGTGGAGGGGATGGGTTCGTCGCGGCCGTCGGCGATGCCGCGCATGGTCTTGCGCAGGATCTTTCCCGAGCGGGTCTTGGGCAGGGCGGCCACGACCGTGACGTCCTTGAGGGAGGCGACGGCGCCGATGCGTTCGCGTACGAGCTGGACGAGTTCGGCCTCGGCCTCGCCCGGTTCGCGGTCGCTGCCGGCTTTCAGGACGACGAAGCCGCGCGGGATCTGTCCCTTGAGTTCGTCGGCGACGCCGATGACGGCGCATTCGGCGACATCAGGGTGGGCGGACAGGGCCTCTTCCATGCTGCCGGTGGACAGCCGGTGTCCGGCGACGTTGATGACGTCGTCGGTGCGGCCCATGACGAAGACGTAGCCGTCGTCGTCGATGTGACCGCTGTCGCCGGTGAGGTAGTAGCCGTCGTAGGCGGAGAGGTAGGAGGCGACGTAGCGATCGTCGTCGTTCCAGAGGGTGGGGAGTGCTCCGGGCGGCAGGGGGAGCTTCACGACGATCGCGCCGTCGACGCCCGGGGGTGCCGGCTCGCCCGAGGCGTCGAGGACCCGGACGTCCCAGCCCGGCAGCGGGCGGGTGGGGGACCCGGGCTTGAGGGGGGCGGCCTCGATGCCCATGGGGTTGGCGACGATGGGCCAGCCGGTCTCGGTCTGCCACCAGTGGTCGATCACCGGGATGTCCAGAAGCGCGCCGGCCCAGTGATAGGTCTCTGGGTCGAGGCGTTCGCCGGCGAGGAAGAGATAGCGCAGGTGGGAGAGGTCGTAGTCCGAGGCGAGCGCTCCCTTCGGGTCCTCCTTGCGGATGGCGCGGAAGGCGGTGGGCGCCGTGAACATGGTCTTGGCCCGGTAGTCGGCGGCGACACGCCAGAACTGGCCCGCGTCCGGGGTGCCGACGGGCTTGCCCTCGTACAGCACGGTCGTGGCACCGGCCAGCAGGGGCGCGTAGACGATGTACGAGTGCCCGACGACCCAGCCGACATCGGAGCCGGTGAACATCGTCTCGCCCGGACCCACGTCGTAGACGGCCCTCATCGACCAGTGGAGGGCGACCGCGTAGCCACCGCAGTCACGCACAACTCCCTTGGGCTTTCCGGTCGTTCCGGACGTGTACAGGATGTAGAGCGGATCGGTGGCGGCGACGGGAACGCAGTCGGCCGACGGCGCGGCGGCGACCAGCTCGGCCCAGTCGAGATCGTCCGGACCCAACTCGGCCCGTTCCTGCGGGCGTTGCAGGATCACGCTCTTTTCCGGCTTGTGGGCGGCGAGTTCGATGGCCCGGTCGAGCAGGGGCTTGTACGGAATGACACGCTTGCCCTCGATGCCGCAGGAGGCGGAGACGACCACCTTGGGAGCGGCGTCGTCGATGCGGAGGGCGAGTTCGCGCGGGGCGAACCCGCCGAAGACGACCGAGTGGATCGCGCCGACGCGTGCGCAGGCCAGCATCGCCACGGCGGCCTCGGGGACCATCGGCAGGTAGATCACCACGCGGTCGCCGTGTCCCACGCCGAGCTGTGAGAGCGCTCCGGCGAAGGCCGCCACCTCGTCCCGCAGCTGAGCGTAGGTGTAGGTGCGCCGGGTGTCGGTCACGGGGGAGTCGTAGATGAGCGCGGGCTGTTCGCCTCGGCCGGCTTCGACGTGCCGGTCGAGCGCGTTGAAGCAGACGTTGAGCCGCCCGTCGGGAAACCAGTGGTAGAAGGGCGCGCCCGAGGAGTCCAGGGCGCGCTGCGGCGTGACATCCCAGTCGATGGCCTCTGCCGCCTTCAACCAGAAGCTTTCCGGATCCTCGGTACTGGAACGGAAGACATCCTCGTACGTTCCCATCGCGCACTCCTTTGTGGCATCGAGGGGCGGGCCATTGCGGCGTGCTGAACGCTGTCCGACACTCGTACCGTATGTGGCCCGGCACGGTCGAGCAGGATGCCGGAGGCCGGCGGACCCGGCACCGGCATCCCGGTGGTGCGGCGACCTGGCTGACAGGCCCCGCCGTCGGGCGCGGCTTCTGTGCACGCGCCGAGGTGCTCGCGGAGCCACTGCCCCATCTGCTGGATCGCCTGGTCCACCTCGGGTACCCGCCCCGCACCCAGGACGAACGAGTGCTGTCCCTCGGGCATCGGGTGGACCTCGGAGGTGACCTTGAAGTCCGCGAGTCGGCGGCCGAGCTGGGCGCCGGCTGTGCGGGGTAGGGATGCTCGGGCGCCAGGCGGAAGTCACCGTCACCGGAAACGCCTTGGTGCTCATTCCGGGAGCAGTTCGTCGGCCCGTTCGGCGACCTCATGCCGTAGAGCGGTCCAGATGGCACGTACGGCGGGGTGCGTCACGGCCTCGCGGCGAACGGCCAGGGTGATGGGGAGCCGGATGTCGATCTCGTCGGCGAGCAGTCGGCGCAGTTGTGTCCGCCGGGTCAGGAAGGCAGGCAGGACACCGATGCCGGCCCCCTGCTGGGTGGCTTCGAGCTGGGCGAAGACGTTCGTCGAGGAGAAGGCCGGGGTCATGCCGGGAAGGTGGCGTTCGATGTCGAGGTCGCCGACCTGCAGCATCGACTCGATGTAGAAGATGAGCGGGTGCGCGCGCAGCTCGGCCGGCGTCTCCGGGCGGCCGTGCCGCGTGAGGTAGTCGTCACAGGCGTAGAGCCCCAGCGTGTAGTCGGTGAGGTGTTCGGTCACCAGGTGGCTGCTGGAGGGAACGCCGATGACGAGAGCGAGATCGAAACCGGACGGGCGCAGGGCGAGCTGCCGGGTCGCGGTGATGAGTTCGACCTGGAGCTGGGGGTGCCGGCGGCGCACCCGTACGAGGGCGGGCGTGGCGAAGGTGGTGCCGAAGCCGTCGGGCGCGCTGACGCGCACCGTACCGTGCAGGGACGGCGAGTCCTGGCCTTCCACGGTGTCGACGACGCGGTCGATGGCCTCCTCGATCGCGCGCGCGTTCTCCGAGACGGCTCGTCCGATGTCCGTCAGTGTCCATCCCTCCGTGCCGCGCTCGATGAGGCGCAGGCCGAGGCTCTTCTCCAGTGCGGCGATACGGCGTGACACGGTGGTGTGGTCCACGCCGAGTGCGTCGGCGGCGGTCACCAGGCGTCCGGTACGGGACAGCACGAGCAGGTAGCGCAGATCGTCCGCGCGGAGTCTGCGCGGATCGACGGAGCGAGGGGAGCCGACAGGCTGCGGGGCGGGGCTCTCGTCCGGGGAGTGGGGGTGCACGGCCCGACGGTATCTGCATTTCTGCACAGCGGGTGTGCATCATTGGTGGTTGATCGCACTCCGCGCGGGGCTCCACAGTCAAGGCAAAGCGCGCGACCTGCCCGCCGTTCTTGCCGAAAGGGCTCCCATGGTTGCCAGCCTTTCCCTCCCGCGGATCCTGCGCGTCGGCGGCGGTGCCGTCGGCGAGCTGGGCGACGTCGTCGCAGGGCTGGGGCTGCGCCGCCCGCTGCTGGTGACGGACGCGTTCCTCGCCGGGACCGGTGCGGCGGAACGACTGATGGCGACGCTGAGGGATGCCGGAGTGCAGCCGCGCCTGTTCGCCGGCACCGTCCCGGATCCGACGGCCGACTCGCTCGACGCGGGCCTGACCGTGCTGCGGGAACACGGAGCGGACTCCGTGATCGGGTTCGGTGGCGGCAGCCCGATGGACACCGCCAAGGCCCTCGGCCTGCTGGGCGTCCAGGGCGGCCGGATGCGGGACTACAAGGCGCCGCACACCAGCCTAGGCCCGGCGCTTCCGGTGATCGCGGTCCCGACGACCGCGGGCAGCGGCTCGGAGGCGACCCAGTTCACCATCATCACCGACAGCGCCACGGACGAGAAGATGCTCTGTCCGGGGCCGGCGTTCCTGCCGGTCGCCGCTGTCATCGACTTCGAACTGACCCTGTCGATGCCGGCCCGGCTGACCGCCGACACCGGCGTCGACGCGCTCACTCACGCCGTCGAGGCGTACGTGAGCCGCAAGGCCAATCCGTTCTCCGACGGCCTCGCCCTGAACGCGATCCGGACCATCGGCCACCACCTCCGCCGCGTCTACGCCGACGGGGGAGACCTCGAGGCCCGCGAGGCGATGATGCTCGCCGCGACCCAGGCCGGCATCGCCTTCTCCAACTCCAGCGTGGCGCTCGTGCACGGCATGAGCCGCCCGATCGGAGCTCACTTCCACGTCGCCCACGGTCTGTCGAACGCGATGCTCTTCCCCGCGGTGACAGCGTTCTCGGCGCCCGCCGCCGCGAGCCGGTACGCCGACTGCGCCCGCGCCCTCGGAGCCGCCACCGACGGTGACAGCGACGCCTTGGCCGCGGATAGGCTCGTGGAGGCGCTCCGAGCCCTGTGCAAGGATCTTGAGGTGCCCACCCCCCAAGCCCACGGCATCGACAAGGACGAGTGGTTCCGCCTGTTGCCCCTCATGGCCGAGCAGGCGCTCGCGTCCGGATCCCCCGCCAACAACCCCGTCGTACCCACCGTGGACGAGATCCAGGATCTCTACGCGAAGATCTACGCCTGACACCGGGCGAGTGAGGAACATGATGGCCGCGACAGCCGAGTCCGTGCGGACCACGAGGTGCTGCTGATCCATGACTGACACCGCTGCGGTCGAGATTCTCGCCGACGTCCACCGGGGCGTCGGCCGGATCCTGCTGAACCGTCCCAAGGCGCTCAACGCTCTGACGACGGACATGGTCGTCGCCCTCGACCGTGTGCTCGCCGGGTGGGAGCACACACCTCTGTCCGCCGTGGTGCTCGCCAGTACCAGCACGAAGGCGTTCTGCGCCGGCGGAGACATCCGTACGATCCGCGAGCACAGCCTCGCCGGGGACGCCGAGGCCAGTGAGCGGTTCTTCGCCTCCGAGTACCGGCTCAACGCCCGGATCGCCGAGTATCCCGTGCCGGTCGTGTCGCTCATCGACGGCGTGTGCATGGGCGGAGGCCTGGGTCTGTCCGTCCACGGCAGCTTCCGCGTCGTCACCGAGCGCGCGGTGCTGGCGATGCCCGAGACCGGGATCGGCTTCTTCCCGGACGTCGGGGCCAGCTACTTTCTGCCGAGGCTGCCCGGGGCGATCGGCATGTATCTGGGACTGACCGGGGACCGGATCGACGCGGCCGACGCCCTCTACACGGGGCTGGCCACGCACTTCGTCCCCGCGGACGGGCTGGAGGCGGTCGGGGAGGCACTGGCCGACAACCCCGGCGACCCGGTGGACGTGATCCTGAACCGCCTCGCCGGCCGTTCCCCGGTGGCGGGCAGCAGGCTGGCGGAGGTACGCGGGGACGTGGACTGGGCGTTCGGCGCGCCGTCCCTCGGCGAGATCGAGAAGCGCCTGCGCGAGCTCGACACCCCCTGGGCGGCAGCCGCCTCGGTCACCCTGGAGTCCGCCTCGCCGCAGAGCCTGGAGATCACTCACGCCCTGCTCGCCCGGGGCAGGCAGCAGACCTTGCGCGAGTGCCTCGCCACCGAACTCGCCCTCACCCGCACGACCATCCGCACGCCGGATTTCCTGGAGGGCGTCCGTGCGGCCCTGGTCGACAAGGACCGCACTCCCGTCTGGCAGCGCGCATCGCTCTGAGGACGGACGCTGTCGTCCTTACCGTCGGTGCGCCTCGCCCGACCCGGGAACGCCTCGTCGCTCTGCCTGGGCGGACTCACCAGGCGTGGCGGTCCGTCCGCCGTGATCAATCCCGACGCGCACCGGGTGCGGGGACTCGACCACGGCTCGGGTCGGCGTAGAGCCGCCTGGTGCGCCGTGTCGCGGGCCGTATGGCGTGCGGCATGGCACCGGGACGTCTCCAGCGGCGGCTCTTCGCGACCGTAGTCGCCGTCGTCGCACCTCCGGATCCGGACCGTGCCGGATGGAGGTCTGTGGCCGGCACCGGTCTCGGCTCTGCGGCCGGCACGGTCTCAGCCGTTGTCGGGCACCATCGAGACAACGACCTTGCCGGCCTTGGTACGGCCCTGTTCGACGTGCGCCATCGCCTCGAGCGTCTGGTCGAACGGGAAGGTGCTGTCGATGACCGGGCGGAGCTTTCCGCTGTCGTAGAGGGCGCCGAGTCGGCGCAGCTGGGAGCCGTTGGCCCGCATGAAGAAGAACTCGTAGCGCACGCCCAGCGCCTTCGCCTGCTTGCGGACCTTGCGGCTGAGTACGTTCATGACCAGGCCCAGGAACGAGGGGGCGCCGAGCTGCTTGGCGAAGCCTGCGTCGGGCGGGCCGACGACGCTGATGGCCAGGCCGCCGGGCTTCAGCACGGTCAGCGACTTCTCGAGGTTCGCTCCGCCCAGGGAGTCCAGCACCAGGTCGTAGCCGGACAGCACGTTCGAGAAGTCTTCCTTGGTGTAGTCGACGACGACATCGGCGCCGAGGCTCCTGACCAACTCCTCGGTCTTGGTGTCCGTGGTCGTCGCCACCGTGGCGCCGAGGTGCTTGGCGAGCTGGATGACCGTCGAGCCGAGGCCGCCGGCACCGGCGTGGATGAGCACCTTCTGGCCCGGCTTCACGTGAGCGCGGTCGACGAGGATCTGCCAGGCGGCCAGGGCCACCAGCGGCACCGCGGCCGCCTCCTGGAGGGTTAGGGAGGCCGGCTTGGGCGCGACATCGTCCACGTCGATCGCGATGAACTCCGCGAAGCCTCCTACCCGCAGGTCGCGCGGACGGGCGTAGACCTCGTCGCCGACCTCGAGGCCGTGGACGGCGGATCCGACCCGCGTCACGACGCCGGCGACGTCGTGGCCGAGCACGAACGGACGCTTGTACTTCAGGAGCTGCTTGAACTCCCCGTTGCGGACCATCTTGTCCAGCGGGTTGATACTGGCGGCGCTCACTCTGACCAGGACGTCGCGGTCTCCGACGGTGGGCTCAGGCACATCTGCGGCGCGCGCGCCGTCCTTGCCGTACTCCTCGACGACGAATGCCTTCATGTCGGCCGCCTTTCTGCGTGGGTGTTCCGGTGGTCGATCTGATACTTCGCGCAGGTCGCCCTGCGCGCCCGTTTCTCGCGTGCGGCCGGGTTGATGTGCTGACCATGACGCTACCGACTGAGTATAGAAAAGTAAACTCAGGTGCGGTTAGAATCACCCCATGGACGCGAGGACCGAACTTCTTCAGGACGCCGGCATGGACCCCCGTCTCGACCGGGACATGTCGAACTGCTCTATCGCCCGGACGCTCGAGGTCGTGGGAGAGAAGTGGACGATCCTGATCCTGCGCGAGGTCTGGTACGGCTCGTCCCGGTTCAGCGACTTCGAACGTGTCCTCGGCTGTCCTCGCAACCTTCTCGCGGCGCGGCTTCGGATGCTCGTGGAGGAAGGGATCCTGGCCACCGAGACCTACAAGGAACCGGGCTCGCGGAGTCGGCCGAAGTACGTGATCACGCCCAAGGGTATGGATCTGGTCCCGGCCGTGATGGGGCTCCTGCAGTGGGGCGACCGCTACCGCGCCGACCCCGAGGGCCCGGCCGTACTGGCGCGACACCGCGGATGCGGCGCGCACGTCGACGCCCAGATCCGCTGCGAACGGGGCCACGCCGTCCAGGCGGAAGACATCGAGAGCGTCCCCGGCCCCGCATTTCGGATGAGGCCCGCGGAGTGAGCTGAGCGCGGACTGCGGAGTGACGTACTAGTAGGACTCCGTTAGGTCGTTCTGGCTCTCGGGTTCTGGCTGATGGTGGACGTTCTGGGTAGGGGGGCGGTGGCAGGTGGTGCAGGTGCCGGTCCAGCAGTTCAGCAGGTCTTGGATGGCGTCGAGGATCTGGAAGAGGGTGAGTCCGCTGTATCGGCTTTTGGGGCCAGGCGCTGCTCGGTGAGGAAGGCGTGAGCTGCGGTGACCAGGGTGACGTGGTGGTGCCAGCCGTTCCAGGAACGTCGCTCGAAGTGGTCCAGGCCCAGGCCGTGCTTGAGTTCCCGGTAGTCGTGCTCGATACGCCAGCGGATCTTGGCCAGGCGGACCAGGTCGGCCACCGGGGGTACCGTCGGGCAGGCTGGACAGCCAGTAGTCGGTGGGTGCTTCGGCTCCGGCGGGCCATTCGGCCAGCAGCGTGACCGCGGGCAGGACACCGTCCCATGAGCCCTCCTTCGCGGTGGCGGCGGCCTGGGCCAGACGGCGGGCCCGGACCCCGGCCGGCCATCGACGCGCTGACTCCAGCGCTGGAGGTTCAACGTGAGCGAGTGCTTCGCACACGTCGCGGTTACGAGCGCCTGGTCGCCCCTGGCACCGGTGCCAAAGCCAAGCTCACCCCAGCCGACCGGATCCTGGCCACCGTGCTCCACCTGCGCAAACTCGCGACCATGGACCTCCTCGGGCAGCTCTTCGGCGTCACCGCCCCGACCATCAGCCGTGCGAAACAGGAAGTGGGCCCGCTCCTGGAAGCACACGGCCACCACATCGCCACCTCAACCGCCCGCCTCCGCACACCAGCCGACGTCGCGACCTTCCTCGCTCCCGACCCCACCCAGACCAATGTCAAGAAGACAAGTTAAAGATCTGCACGCCCTAACAGGATCGGCGCGACTCCGCGCGGCGGGTCGAGTACCAGATCGATTGCTTGCCCTCACTCCTTCATGGCGTCGTCATTTCAGGATGTCGTAGTTTATCGTCCAGCCCTTTTTCTCCAGCATGGCCTGGAACTTCTTGTTCTCCACGCTGTCGATCGTGTCGTTGATGTGGGTCACGCGTCCACGGGTGCGTTGTCGCTGCGTCTACCCCTGCCCCCGCCTGTACCCGTACGCGGTACTCCATGGGCGATACCTCGTACGCGCTCCGGAAGGCGCGCGTGAAGTCAGAGGCGCGGACCATCCCCCAGCGAGCGGCGATGGTATGGACAGGTGTGGAGTTGAGGTTGGGGTCCGCCAGGTCGCGGCGGGCGCCTTCAAGACGCTGAGCGCGGATCCACGCCGCGACCGTCTCGCCGGGGGTCTCCTCCTGAAAGATCCGGTGCAGGTAGCTCAGTGAGATGTGATGCGCGGCCGCTATCACAGGCGGTGCCAGCCCCGGATTGTGCAGGTTCTGGCGGATGAAGGCCCGGATGCGCGTCGTCAGAGCCCGTCGGCGGGTCTCCGGCGTCAGCGCATCCTCCGCTTCCAGCACCTGTGCGAACCAGGCGGACAGCAGGTCGATCAAAACGGTGCCGAGGCGGGGTGCGTCGGAGGGCTGGAGGACGTCGGCCTGCTGCTCCAGCCCGGTGAGGAACCCCGTCAGCAGGGCGCCCACCCCCTCCCGCCCCGACAGCCGCCGTCCCAGCAGCCGTTGGACGCGGGCGGGCGGCAGCGGCAACAGCGCCTTGGGGAAGTCCACCCCCACCCCTGTGAGCACCTGACGGCCCAGGTCATCCGGCAAGTGCACTTCGTACGGCTGCGACGTGTCGCTCACCCACAGGTCGCTCGGGCCATATGCCTCGGCTCGCCCCACATGCTCGAACCCCAGCCCGCCGCCGAGCACCAGCGACAGGTGGTACATGTCGGGATCGGACTGCCGCACCAGCTTCTCGGTACGCCGGAACCCTGTCGGCAGGTGCGACGTCGGCCACGCCAGCACCGGCCCCAGCTCCAGCAGCCTCTGCCGCGCCCAGAAATCGTCGGCGAACTGGCTGCTCATATGGCTGGGGGCGATCGCCTGGTGCATCAATTCGTGCCAGTACTCGAACCGATGCTCCTTGGGCACATCGTCGCTCCGGAAGACCGTTCCGATCATTTCGGGGCCAGCCCTGAGCGGCGTACGGGACGAAGTCCGCCCAGGCGGTGGGAAACAGGGAAAGTTGAGGGCTGGTGGTGCTCTTGGATTCGCGGATGCGCCGCGCCCGGTGAGGCCCCGACACCGGCGTCTCGCACGTTCGCGTCGAAGTCCGGGACGACGAGCCTGGTCTCCTGCTCGTCGAAGTCAACAACGGCGGAGAACACGAACCCCCGCTCCCCCCTCGGAAATTCCGGAACGATACCCAACCGCCCCTACGATACCGCCCACCGGCTGACCGACCCGCCTCGGCCGCACCGGCCATCCGCCCGGCGGCCGCAGTCAGACCCGGCCGGTCAGGCCGGGCCCGAAGTCGGAGTGCAAGTGTGCACCGCCTCAGTGATTCCCAATCAGGTTTGTCAAGGGCGTCGGTAGCGGATGGTGACCGCGTTATGCCGCTGCGAGGCCGCGTTGAGGTTTGTCGGCGGTGAAGGTTCGCTGGTCGCGTATGAGAGCCCACAAGACGTCGAGGCGGCGCCGGGCGAAGGCGAGGACGGCCTGCTTGTGTGACTTACCCTCGCCCCTCTTGCGCTCGTAGAAGGTCCGGGAGGTCGGACAGCACCGGGCGGCAACCTGGGCGGACAGGTAGAAGACACGCAGGAGACGGCGGTGGTAGCGGTGCGGTCGGCGCATGTTGCCGCTGATGCGTCCGGAGTCCTTGGGAACAGGAGCCAGGCCGGCGATGCCGGCCAGGCGGCCGGAGCTGCCGATGGCGTCCAGGTTCCCGCCGGTGCAGGCGATGAACTCGGCGCCCAGCAGGCTGCCCATGCCCGGCATGCTGGTGATCGCGACAGCATGCTCGTGCTCGCGGAACCGTTCCTCGATCAGCGCGTCGGTGCGGGCGATTTCCTCATCCAGGGCCGTCACCCCGGCGGCCAGGGTGCGGACCATGGCTGCTGCGGTCCTCTCGCCGGGAATCACCGTGTGCTGGGCCTGCGCCGCCTCGAGCGCGGTGGCCGCCACCGCCTGGGCGTTTCGCACCTTGCGATTCGACAGCCAGCCGGCCAGGCGGCTCTGACCGATCCGGCGCAGGGCCGCCGGTGTCTGGTAGCCGGTCAGCAGGACGAGCGCGGCCTTGGAGGTGCTGTAGTTGAAGGCGCGTTCCAGGGCGGGGAAGTACTCCAGGATCTGGGCGCGCAACCGGTTGATCGCGCGGGTGCGGTCGGCGGTGAGGTCGTAGCGGCGGGCGGTGAGGATGCGCAGGTCGACGGCGATCTCGTCCTGTTCCTGCAGGGGGTGCAGGTCGCGGCGCATGCGGGCCTGGTCGGCGATGACGTAGGCGTCCTTGGCGTCCGTCTTGCCGTCGCCCCGGTAGGAGCCGGAGGCGTGATGGACGGTCCGGCCCGGGATGTAGAGGACTTTCTGTCCGTGGGCGATCAGTAGCGCGGCACCGCCCGCGTTCAGGTCGATGGCCCAGGTCACCGGCTCGCCCTCGCTGAGGTCGAGGATCTCACCGATCAGTTCGAGCAGGGTCGTCTCGTCATTGGCCACCCGCCGTGACAGCGTTCGCTCGCCCTCGGCGTCGATCACCGTGCAGTGATGTTCGCTCTTGCCTGCGTCCGTTCCTGCCCACAGTTGCGGCACCTGTGCCTCCTCGAGGGGCCGTGTTCCTGGTCCCGGCAGACGACCACGCCGACGTGTCCTTACGAAGCGATGAGGTTCGCGCATTCCAATGAGTGGCCGTGTCGTCGCGGGGCGCCGGGCGGCCAATCACTGAAAGCCACACCCTCGGCATGAGCTTTTTGAGCCACACCCGGCACCCCTGGGCTTCTTCAGCGTTGCCGCTCCAGGGTTGAAGCAGGCGACAGATGAGCAGGGCACGGGTGAACACGCCAACCTGCGCACCAGCGTCGCCTGGGAAAAGCGGCACGGCCCACGCCGTGGACGCGCGCCAAGTACTGCGCGCCTTCCTCACCTGCACCCCGCCGTCCGGCCGCGCGCCCGTACCAGCACCGCTGGCCCTGGAGGCCGAACTCGTCGTCAGCGAACTCGTCACGAACTCGGCCCTGCACGCTCCCTTGCCCGTGCGGGCAGCGGATCACTGCTCGCCGGAGTGAACTGGACACGTTCGCTGCGGAGTTGGCCAAGCAGCTGCAGGAGGTAGAACCCGAAGAACTACTCCGGCAACCACAATCACCATGGCCTGCTCGTGGTCGCGCTCACCGACGGCAAGGGCCGCCTGCTCTGGTCTCGGTGGCCCGGCCCGGACGCACCTCGGAGATCACCGCCTGCCGTCACCACCGGCTCACCGCCAGGCTGCGGGCGGCCGGCCTCGGAGCCGTCGCCGACCTGGGATTCGTCGGGCTCGACGACAGCGGATCCGACGTCGATCCGGCGGTGATCACCGGCTACAAGGCCGCCCGAAACCGGCCGCTGACGCGAGGGCAGAAGCTGACGAACAAGGCCCTTGCCGCCGTACGGGCGCCGGTCGAGCACGGTTTCGCCCACCTGAAGAACTGGCGCGTCCTCGGCAAGGTTCACACCGACCCGAAGTGGGCGACCGCCCTGGTGAGGGCTCTGCTGGTCCTAACGAACCGCGAAGTCTCCCGATGGCCGACGATCTTCGCCGAAGTCGTCCGCCCACGGCCAGCACGAGCATCCCGGACATCAGGCATACCAGTCCCGCGACCAGCAACTTCACGGTGCACACCGCTCAGTAGGCCGGGAAGTGGGCTCTCCACGTTCGGAGGGGATTGGCAAAGCGCCCTACTCCGCGGTAGTACGCAGGGCAGGGCGCTTGGACTCAGCCTGTCAAGCCGAGCCGTCAGTAGGTGACATAGTCGCTGCGGACCCAGCCCGTAACGCCCTTGTGGGCCCCGGACGTCACCTTGCCGTACCACCAGACCGGCGAGGGGTAGGTCTTGGTGCAGTAGTACGTAAAAGTGGTGCCCTTGGTCAGCTGTCCGAGCGAGGCGTAGCTCGTCGCGGGCCCCTTGCGCAGGTTCACGTTGTTCGTCTTGATCTTGTAGCCAGCGTGGTCAGGCTCATCAAGATTGCACTTCGAGTTGGTTACCGCACCGGCGCTTGGGGCGGACATCACCGCACCACCGAACAGCGCGACTGTCGCAACAGCCGTAGCGATGCCTTTACGAAGCAAACCATGCCGCATACGTGATTCTCCTGTGCCGCTACTGGCGTACCCCCGTGTGGGCACGCCGTACATCGTGCCGAGCCTGCAACGAATGCCCGGCACGAAGAGAGAATCTCTCATGAAACTTTGCGGTGGGCATTAGCACTCAGTCCACACTCACTTGGCAATTCGACCACTCCGGGAGTCGTTCTTCAGAGACATCCGTGGAAGCAGGTCACGGATCTGGCGTGAAAGGCGGGCGGGGTACTCATGCTGGTCGTCGGCGGGTGTCCAAGGTGAAGATCGTCTGACGTGCCGCCCGGAGCTGTTGTCGGGTTCTGCTGCGCCGAGGGCCGTGCCGCCGTCACCGGGTCGGTACAGGGGGATGTCGCGGGAAAGGCGGGCATGCCGGGAGCTGGAGCGCATCACGGCTCGCCCGAGTGAACTGGGCACACTGGTCGAGGAGTTGGCCAAGCAGCTGCAGGAGGTCCAGGCCGAGGGGGAGGAACTGGTGATCGCCAAGCGGGGTGCTGAACCGGCTGGCCGAGCAGGACCGGGCCGAGGCGGAGGCCGCCGCGACCGCCCGCCCCGACTCCCGCCCGGGTGGCGGGGTGGGCGGTCCTGCTGATCCCGCACCGCAGCGAGAATCCCGACGAGGCCGCGCTGCCCGCGACTACCGCAAGATCCTGGCGATCGTGCGGGCCGACGGCCCCGTCCAGGTCAGGGCGGTGGGCGAGGAACTGGGCCTTCAGGTGACGGTGCGCGGCAAGCTGGAACCGCTGCGCGCGAAGATGACCAAGCTCGCCGACCGCGGCTGGCTGCACAAGCGAGGGGACGGGCGGTTCACCGCACGCTCCTAGCTAGCGCTCGGTCGCCGAAGGGCCTGATGCTGCCCAAATGTGTCGCTCGCAGGCCAACCGCCCATCCAGGATCATGCGCTACAACGCCGCCCGAAGCGCAGCGTGAACACCCATCACATCACGCGGACATTCGAAGAGCCTTGTGGGTCGACTCCAGGATCTTCTCCGACAGTTCCGTGCCCGCCGTGGCCCGGGCAAGCAGAAGCGCGCCGACCAGCGTGGCCACCATGGGAAGGCCGTCGTCGGTGTCGGTGGACATCCACGAGGCGAATTCCTCGACTCCGGCCGCGTACGTTTCGCGCACCTCCCCAGCTGTGGGCTTGCGAGCCATGTCACCCGCGAATCCCGCGGTGGGACAACCGGTGCCGGGCTGGTCACGGTGCTCGGCCGAGAGGTAGAAGTCGACGAGGGCGCCGCGCGCGGTGTCGTGATCGCCGTGAGCCGCATCGAACTCCGCCAGGAGCAGGCCAAGGTCCCCGAAAGCGGTTTGAGCCGCCTCGGCGATCAGGGCCTCTTTGGAGGCGAACTGCTTGTAGAAGCCGCCGGTCGTCAGGCCGATGGACTTCATCAGATCGGCGACGCTGATGCCGTTCACGCCGCGCTCCCGGAAGAGCTGGGAGGCCGCGGCGACCGCGCGCCTGCGGTTCTCGATCGCTTGTGCCTGCGAAACGCGACTCATCAGTCACCTACCCACGTTAGATAGTAAAGCGCATCTATCATACGCGAAGTGCCGGGCGGCAGGCTGAAGCGCAGTCCCTGCACCCGTCCTCGGTGACCATGCGCCCGAGGTGTCGCCCTCCGGATCTGATCGACCGTCGACCCTGTGGCCCCGGTGTGCATGTCGCGTCGTCTCCGGCGGCGGGCGGTGGCTGACGACCTCGGGGGAACGTTGACTGGACGACATTAGATACCTATCGTAATCTAACGCGGGGCCGATGCTCCGGCCCCTACTCATCCGTCAGCAGAAATGAGAGCCACCCCATGACCACGCAGAACAAGATCGCCGTCGTCACCGGCGCGTCCGCCGGACTGGGCGCCGCCTACGCGCAGCGGCTTGCCGACCGGGGCTACGACCTGATCCTGGTGGCCCGGAACGCTGCGCGGCTGGAAACGCTGGCGTCGGACATCCGCAGCCGCACGGGCCGCGCGGTGGACGTCGTCCCGGCCGACCTCACCGACGCGGCGCAGATCGCCGTGGTCGAGGAGCGTCTGCGGACCGACGAGAGCATCGAGGTACTGATCAACAACGCCGGCGGTGCGCTGCTCACGCCGCTGGCAGGCTCCGACGCGGCGGCCTACGAGGCGCTGATCAACCTCAATGTGACAGCGCTGACCAGGCTGACCATCGCGGTCCTGCCGGGGCTGACGGCCCGCGGGCACGGCACCGTCGTGAACATCTCCTCTGCCATGGCTCTCAACATCATGCCCTTCAGCGCCGTCTACAGCGGCACCAAGAGCTACGTGCTGACGTTCACCCAGGCCCTGCAGCAGGAACTCGCCGAGAGCCCCGTCACGGTGC
Source organism: Streptomyces sp. NBC_00076 (assembly GCF_045041235.1). Classification (NCBI taxonomy): domain Bacteria; kingdom Bacillati; phylum Actinomycetota; class Actinomycetes; order Kitasatosporales; family Streptomycetaceae; genus Streptomyces; species Streptomyces sp. NBC_00076. Next base: position 742,668 of record NZ_CP108242.1, on the reverse strand, counting down.
AGGCCGTGCTGCCGGGCGCTGTCCGCACGGAGCTCTGGGACGGCTCTGGCGTCGACCTCGCGGCACTTCCCGACGAGTCGGTCATGAGCGTGGACGACGCCGTCGACGCGGCGTTCGCCGGCCTCGACGCCGGGGAGCCCGTCACCATCCCGTCACTGCCCCAGATCAGCGACTGGGAGTCGTTCGAGAAGGCCCGTCAGGCGCTCGTCCCGAACCTGTCGCAGCGGGCCCCGGCCGATCGCTACCGCGGCTGACCACCGCTCCGACTCCCGGGCGTCCCCTCATGGCCCCGGCCCGGCAGCTGCCGCACACGACTGATGAGTCCTCCGGCGTCCGAGGAAGACCAAGGCGCTCAGAGCCTCCCCCTGCATGAACAGCCGGGGCCCCGCACTGCAATGGCGGCGGCCATGTGCGCGGCAAGCCCGCCCGCACCGTCGACTGCCCCTCCTCACAGCCTGCCTTCCACGTGGAAGGTCACCGAGCCCATCAGGCCGGTCACCGCATACGCGCGACCCGCTGGGGCAGCCCAGCACCCCGCCGCTGTCTCACCCTTTTTTCGCACCCTTTATTTGAGGAACCATCCATGTCGAACGCCCTGTGGAACCCGATCGTCGCCGGGGAGATCTCCCTGCCGCACCGGCTGGCGATGGCCCCGATGACGCGGAACCGGTCCACGCCGGAAGGCATAGCCACCGAGCTGAACGCCGAGTACTACGCCCAGCGCTCCTCGCACGCCCTCATCATCACCGAGGGCACCCAGCCCAGCGCCGACGGACAGGGCTACCTGCTCACCCCCGGTATCTACTCCGAGGAGCACATCGCCGGCTGGCGCAAGGTCACCGACGCCGTGCACCGCGTCGACGGACGCATCGTCATCCAGCTCATGCACGTTGGACGGATGTCCCATCCCGACAACACCCCCCACCACCGGCAGCCGGTCGCCCCCTCCCCGGTCCAGCCGGCCGGGGCCATGTTCACCGCGTCCGGCCCTCAGGAGATGCCGGTACCGCGCGAACTGTCCACCGAGGAGGTCGCCGCGACGGTCGAGGACTACCGGCGCGCCGCCGCGGCCGCCATCGCGGCCGGCGCCGACGGAGTCGAGATCCACAGCGCCAACGGCTACCTCCCGCACCAGTTCCTCGCCACCAATACCAACCAGCGCACCGACCGCTACGGCGGCTCCATCGAGAACCGCATCCGCTTCGCCGTCGAGATCGCCACCGCCGTGGCCGAGGAGATCGGCGCCGGCCGCACCGGCCTGCGGATCTCTCCCGGCAACCCGTTCAACGACATCGCGGAGAGCGACACTCACGAGCTGTACCCGGCACTCGTGCGCGCCCTCGCCCCGCTCGACCTCGCCTACCTGCACATCGGCCATGGCGGCGACGACGAACTCCTGCACACCCTCCGCAAGCTGTGGCCGAACACCTTGGTCCTCAACCGGGCCGGCACTGACATAGCCACCCGCGCGAAGGACATCGAAGACGGCCTGGCCGACATCGTCACCGTCGGCGTGATGGCACTCGCCAACCCCGACCTCGTCGAGCGCGTACGCACCGGCGCACCGCTCAACACCCCCGACACCGCCACCTTCTACGGCGGTGACGAGGCGGGCTACACCGACTACCCGCTCCTCTCCGCCTGAAAAACCCCGCCCATCCCGCCTGACAAACCCCACATGGCCCCATGGAGGTACGACATGTCTGAGCACGTTGTCGTTGAACTGAGCCCGGAAGCAGTCCAATTCACGGAATTCCTGGCCTCAGGTGCGAATCCTCCGTCCGAGGTGGATGCGGCGCGCATCCAGGCGGAGCAGGTCCATCTCGCGGCCCGGGAGCCGGAAGGCGTCACCTACCGTGAGGTGGACGCGGGTGGCGTGCTGGGTATCTGGTGCGAACCCGTCGACGCCGACACCGACCACGTCCTCCTGCACAGTCACGCCGGGGGCTCCGTTCTGGCGTCAGCACACGTCGACCGAAAGCTCGCCGGGCATATCGCCAAGGCCGCAGGCGCCCCCGTCCTGGTGATCGACTTCCGGCGGGCACCGGAACACAAGTACCCGGCTCAGGTGGACGACGCGGAGGCGGCCTTCAACTGGCTGCTCTCTCAAGGGTATGAGCCGGGGAACATCATCACGATCGGCCATTCGATCGGCGGGTTCATCGCGGTCGCCCTGGCGCTTCGCCTCCGCGACAAGAAGCAGCCCCTGCCCGGCGCCATCGTGTCGATCTCCCCCTGGTGCGACCTCGAGATCGCCAACGAGACCATCGAGACCAACGCCGGGACGGACAAGATTCTCAGCAGGGAACTGCTGTCATTCTTCCGGGAGTCCTGGATCGGCGGCACGGGCATCGAGTTCACGGACACCAGGATCAACCTGAACCGGGCGGACCTGAGCGGTCTGCCCCCGACCCTCGTCTCCTGGGGCACGTACGAGGTCCTGGCCGGCGAGGACGAGGAATTCGCCGCCCGCGTCAAGGACGCCGGAATCGACACGGCGACCGTCGTGGTCCCAGGAGGCCAGCACTCGTACGTCTACGGCGCCGGCCGCATCCCGGAGACCGACGCCGCCATCGCACAGATCGGCGCCTGGGTCCGGGAGAAGACCAAGATCTGACCGAGCGGTCCGGGCACGGCAGTCGCAAGAGCCGCGCGCCTGCCGGATCGGGACGGGGGGAACGGACGCGAACATGGCCTGCGGTGGCCCGCAGGTCGGCGACGCCCGTGCCCTCGTCCCGGTCCGGCAGACGAGGGCCGGGACGGCCGACCACAACCACGGCTTCAGCTGCGCGCGTATCGCCGCGCGTGACCGAGGAGGAGCTCTCCGCCTGGGCGAAGGAACGGCTCGCCGCGTACAAGTACCCGCGCGTCTTCCAGTTCGTCGACGCACTGTCCTTGACCCCCACCGGCAAGATCCTCAAACGAGAACTCGTCTGAGCACGTCGGCCGCTTCGCGGCTGAGGCGACCGAGCGCTGAGGCGGTATCGACGCGCCATGCCAAGGCACCCGTATTCGGTGATCATGCGATCCGCGGTCAAGGGTCCGACAGCTCGGGATCCCCGTATGCCTGCGGCGTCCGGGGCTGCCGACAGGTGCGTGGCCAGCTTCGAGTACATGGCGTCACGGCGAGTGAACCGCGTGCTGTCGGCTCGTCACAGCCCTCGATTCTTTGGATTACGTTCGCCCTACCATAGACTGGTGAACTCGGTAAAGGGCAACCGGCCCTTCCGGCCGGCGAAGGGGCGTGCGCTATGGCGCGGTACGGAAAAGAGCACAAGCCGGAGACGAGGCGGCGGATCATCGAGACTGCGGGCCGCCGGTTCAAGCGAGACGGTATCGACGGCTCCGGGGTCTCGACGCTCATGAAGGACGCGGGGCTGACCAATGGGGCCTTCTACGCCCACTTCGAATCCAAGAACGCCCTCGTCGCCGCCGCCATCACCGACCAGTTGAAGGTGCAGGCCGAGAGCGTCGTCGCGCGGGCCGCGCCTGGCCGTGCCGGACTGGAGCAGATTGTGCGGGGGTACCTGTCGCCCCAGCATCGCGACAGCCTTGGCGACGGCTGCCCGAACGCCGCTCTGCTCGACGAACTCGGGCGCTGCACCGACACAACCAGGCAGGCGTACACCGAGGGCGTGCTGGTCCTCATCGAGGGCATTGCGGCCCGCATGGCGCCCGAGGACCCGTCCTCCGCGCGCGTGAAGGCGCTCAGCCTCCTCGGCCTGATGGCCGGGACACTTCAGCTTGCCCGCGCTTTGACCGACAGCCAACTCGTCAAGGAGCTCCTCGACCAGGGGATAGACAACGCCCTCGCCCTGCTGGACGCCGGGCAGCGCTCTGACGTACCACATCCCTAGCACGGGGCCGCGGCTCTCGGGGGAACAGCCCGACGTCGGCAGGTTCCCTCGCCACCTGGACCCAGCCGACGCCACCGGGTAGGCACTGGCAGTCGGCGGGGTCGGCCACGGCCGCATACGCGGTGACCTCGCCGCGGTGTTCGTCCTGCGCCAGGTGCGGCCGTCGGCCGCAATAGGGCACAGCCGAACGCCGCCAGTCGATCTCCCGCAGGTGCTCCTGGCCCAGCGGAGGGGGACCTGAGGAGTACGCCACCTGGAACTTTGCCTCGGCTTAGTCCAGGAGAGCGAGCAGGAGGCCGTTGCGGTCGCCGGACCGGCGAAAGAGCGTGCCCTTTCGTACGCTGGGCGCTCCGGCGACCCTCTCCGGTGCTCAGGACGCCTGCAGTGAGCTCGGCCTGTCCGCTCCGCAGGTGATCATCATGCGACCCGACCATGAACGTGCGGGCCAGGTGCTCGCCGTGTGGACCAGCGGCCCCGGCCCCAGCCCTGGATCCGGCCCCGGTCACCCCGCTGTCGTCGAGCGCGCCTCCGGCCGATTGGCTCGGGAGAAAGCCTCCGTTGGCCTTGCCTGACGCCAGTCCGGCGAATGACTCGGGCAGAGTCAGAATCGTGGCTGGCGACCGCGGCGGTCGGGCAGGAGCTCATCGACCAGCTCATCGGGCAGGCCCCGGGTAACGGGCTTCAGCCGACCGGTGAAGGCGGGCTGCCGCAGTAGCTGGCCAAGGCGCCGTTCGGCTGGCCGTGGCGGTGTGCCGGTTCATCACCGCGTTCGCGGGGCGGTGGGTGCGGGGGCGCTCAGTGCGTGGGGGTCAGGGCGCCGCGGAAGGTGCGCCGGTAGGCGAGTGGGGAGACGCCGATGACGGCATGCAGGTGTTCTCGTAGCGATGTGCCGCCGGCGAAGCCGACTTGGCCGGCGATCTCGTCCACGGGCAGGTCGGTGGTTTCCAGGAGGTGTCGTGCTCGGTCGACGCGCTGCTGGATCAGCCAGCGTCCCGGGCTCATGCCCACCTCTTCGGTGAAGCGGCGGGCGAAGGTGCGCAGGCTCATGTGGGAGTGCTCGGCGAGGTCCGTCAGAGTCATGGGCTCGTGGAGGTTCTCCAGCGCCCACTGACGGGCGGTGGCCGTTCCGCTGGCCGTGGCTTCGGGTACCGGGTGCTGGATGTACTGCGCCTGCCCTCCTTCGCGCCACGGCGGGACGACGCACATGCGGGCCACCTGGTTGGCGACTTCAGTGCCGTGGTCCTTGCGGATGATGTGCAGGCAGACGTCGAGCCCGGAGGCGGCGCCGGCCGAGGTCAGGACATCTCCGTCGTCGATGAACAGAACGTCCGGGTCCAGTGCGACCTCGGGGAAGCGTGCGCGGAAGAGGTCCGCGACCATCCAGTGGGTGGTGGCCGGCCGACCCTCAAGGAGCCCGGCGGCAGCGAGGACGAAGGCGCCGGTGCAGATCGATACGAGGCGGGCGCCTGGAGCCACGGACGCGAGCGCCTGGACCACGGCTTGCGGAATTGCCGCCGTGACGTCGGTGGCGGTGAAGGGCGGGATGACGACGGTGTCGGCGGTGCGCAGCGTCTCCGGGCCGTGCTCGACGGTGATCGAGAAGTCGGAGTTGGTGCGGACCGGGCGGCCGTCGACACTGCAGGTGAGGACCTCGTAGCGGCCGTCCGCCGCCTCGAAGACCCGGCTGGGGATACCCAGTTCGAAGGGGTACACCCCGTCTACGGCCAAGACGACGACTCGGTGCATGGGTGCCATGGCGTGATCCCGTCGGAAAGTTGAATTCATGCCATGGTATCGGACGCTCACGGCAGCACGCTGGACGCTTCGCGCGCAGCGTCACCTGGTGGGCCCCACATCAGGGCTTCCAGTCCTCACCGAGATCGGAGAACACCGTCGTGGACACTGCCGCACTCGTCTGCCGCATCCTTTCCGACGCGATCATGGCCGTCCTTGTCGCCGCCGTCATCAGTCGAGGCGCCTTTCTTGCCTTGGCGTGATCCCGTTGAAAGTTGGCATTCATGCCATGGCGCTTGAGAGTGGCAGGCAGCGACGCTGGACGCATGACGAATCCCCCTACCGCCACCATGCGCGCCATCCGCCAGGACACCCACGGTTCCCCCGAGGTGCTCAAGGAAGTCGAACTGCCCCGGCCCGAGCCGGGATTGAGTGAGATCCTGATCGCCGTCCGCGCGGCCGGCGTCAACCCCACCGACTGGTGGAACCGCGCCCAGCCCATGACCGCCAACGGCCTCCCCCTCATCCTGGGCTGGGACGTATCCGGAGTCGTCGAGGCCGTCGGCACCGGCGTCACCCTGTTCAAGCCGGGCGACGAGGTCTTCGGCATGCTGCCCTACCCCCACGGGGTCGGCTCCCACGCCGAGTACGTGACCGGCCCGGCCCGCGCCTTCGTCCACAAGCCCGCCGGCATCGACCACGTCCAGGCCGGCGCGCTCCCGCTGGCCGCCCTGACCGCCTACCAGGCACTCGTCGACACCGCCGATGTCCAGCCAGGGCAGCGCGTCTTCATCCACGCGGCAGCCGGCGGCGTCGGCCATCTCGCCGTCCAGATCGCCAAGTCCCGTGGCGCGTACGTCATCGGCACCGCCAGCGCTGCCAAGCACGACTTCCTGCGCTCCCTGGGAGTGGACGAGGCCATCGACTACCACACGGTCGACTTCACCGAGGCGGTCAAGGACATCGACGTGGTCCTCGACCCGGTCTCGCTGGACACCGCCGCCCGCGCCCGCTCCGTCGCCGTGCTGCGCCCTGGCGGCACCCTCGTCTCGATCCTCCCCGTACCCGTCGACCCCGACGAGTTGGCGGACATCGCCGAGCGGGGCATCCGCTACGAGGCCCTCCTCGTCGAGGCCGACCGCGCCGGCATGCAGGCCATCGCCGCCCTCGTAGAAACCGGCGCCCTGCGCGCCCACATCGAGGCCACCTTCCCGCTCGCCGAGGCCGCCAAGGCCCACGCCCTGGGCGAGACCGGCCGCACCACCGGCAAGATCGTGCTGACCGTGGAAGGGACGGCGACGGCGTAGCTCGCCGTCCAAACCCTCCCGACCGTGTTCGACGGGAGCCACACGACCGTCATCGACCGCCACGTACGGCCGGACTACGTCCAGCACAACCCGCTCGCCCCCGACGGCCCCGAGGCCATGAATGCCTTCGGCGCCGCCAAGCGACAGCAGTTCGGAGACCTCCGCCAACGACAACACGATGTTCTGACGGCGGCAGGGTCGTGGCGGACGCGCTACGACCCTGGGCAGCGCCCCAACTGATCTTCGCCCTCCACCAGGTCCTCGGAGACGACCCGACCGTGCTCTGGGTGCCGAGGTTGAAGTCGGCCGTCGCCGGTGACGTCCTCAACGACGGAGCGCGCCCGGCGCTCGCCGAATCCGCGGGCGGAGGCCGCGAGGCGTGGCAACGCGCACTCGGCCAAGTGAAGGCGCTCGAAGCGGAGTTCGTGGTCGCCCCTGTCCCGAGGCAGGCTCAGCGAGGGCTCCCACCCGTTGAAGCCGCGGGCGTTCGTGACCCGCCTCGCTCCGTTGAAGCCGTAGGCGCCTACGACCCGCCGCGCTTGGCGCGGAACGAGGTGCGCCCGTTTCGCCGCACCATTGCGATGGTGGCGGCAAGGCTGCCGCGATTCAGGTCGGGGTGCAGGCCGTTCCCGAGGCGATGTATCTGGTCGGTGTGCCAGCTGATGTCCAGTACCCCGTCCAGGACCTTGAGGTCGGCGATCGTGCCCAGCAGGGCTCTCATGCCGTAGCGCACCTGGTGGGCCGTGAGTTCCTGCGCCTGCCCTTCGAGGATGAGTCGGGCCGCGTCCGGCGTGGTGATCGTCGGCCGGCCGATGCCGACCACGTCGCATTCGCCGGCCTGTACGGCTCGCCGCATGGCATCACGGGTGCGGAATCCGCCTGTGACGGCGAGTGGGATCTCGCCCACGAGCTTGCGAACAGTGCGGGCGTGTTCCAGGAAGTACGCCTCGCGTGCCCTGGTGCTGGGGGCCGCCGAGCCGCTCATCGCCATGGACTCGTAACTGCCGCCGCTGACCTCGATGAGGTCGACGCCTTCGCGGGCCAGCGCGGCCAGCACGGCCTGGGACTCTTCCTCGGTGAATCCGCCCTGCTGGAAGTCCGCCGAGTTGAGTTTGATCCCAACGGCGAAGCCGGGCCTGACGCGGCCGCGGATACGGCGGACGACCTCGAGGCCGAAACGCATCCGCCGCTGGAGATCACCGCCCCAGTCGTCGTCGCGCCGGTTCGACAGCGGTGACAGGAACTGCGAGATGAGATACCCGTGGGCCCCTTGCACCTGTACGCCGTTGAAGTCGGCTGTCTCGCACACGGCCGCGGCCGTGGCGAAGCGCTCGATGATCTCCTCGATCTCTGCCGGTCGCAGTTCGCGCGGCGTTGTGGCTCCGGGCAGTTTCGTCGGGATCGGGCTGGGGGCCACCGGCGTGTGTCCGAGTGCCAAAGGGTTGGCCTGACGCCCGGGGTGGTTGAGCTGTGCCCAGATAGCCCCGCCCGAGTCCTGGGTTGACTTGGCCCAGCGCGAGAGCGCGTCGAGATCACGCTCGTCCTCGATGACGATGTTGCCCGGTTCACCGAGCTGTGCGCGATCGACCATGACGTTGCCGGTGATCATGAGGCCATAGCCGCCTCGGCTCCAGGTCGAGTACAGACGGCTGAGGCGCTCGTCGGGTGCGTTGTCCTTGTTTCCCAACGCCTCGCTGAGCGCCGACTTCATCAGGCGGTTGGGCAGTATCTGGCCGTTCGGGAGGGTGAGGGAGGTGTCCAGCGTGTTCAACGGGGCCTTCTTCGGTGTGGTCGGCGCCAGCCGGGGTCGCCTGGGGGCCGGGTTCGGGACAGTGCGGGTCGGCGGATCGTCACATGAAGGCCGGAGGGGGCTGGTAGCCCTCGAGTTCTCGGCCGAGGAGCTCGGCGAACTTGATGGTGGTGAGGTCGCCGCCGCTCGGACCCATCGCCTGGAGCCCGACAGGCAGACCATCTCTGCCCGTTCGCACGGGGATGGTCGTCGCCGGAGAGCCGGCCACGTTGGCGATGGCGCTCCACTTGACCTGGTCCCAGTAGGGGCGCGGACGCTCGTCGACCTGGATCCGGCGTCCGAATCTGTCGATCGGCTTGTTGTGATGAGGCGGTGCCGTGGTCGGCGTGACCGGCATGAGGAGGACATCGAAGTCCCGGAAGAACTCGGTCCACCGCTGCCGCAGCTCATGGCGTGCCACGTCCGCCTGGAGCCAGCTGTAGTGCGACTGGAAGGTTCCTCGCAAGGCGTACAGCGCCTCTCCGCGAGGATGCTGGGCAAGACGCGCGAGGAGCGCCGTGTTGGAGGCCGCTGTCAGTCCGGATCGGTCGTAGGTGAACGCACCGAAGAGCAGGCGCAGGAAAATGTCATGACTGGTCGCCATGTCGCCGGGGAGGCCGGAGGGTCGCACCTCGACCTTCGCGCCGGCCGCCTTGAGGGCCTTCAGGGCGTCGTCCATCGCTGTGGCGACGTCGTGGTCGACGGGGCACGAGGGGTCCTCGGGCCACACCGCGACCCGGAAGGCGTCCAGCTCGCTCGCCCTGGGGGGTGCGAGGGTGTAGCTGAAACCGCCGTCGCGCTCGGGCGGCCCTACCGTCGCGTGGAGGACGGGGACAAGGTCCCGCGCCTCGCGCACCTGGGCGCCCGCACAGGCGAGGTCGATCTCCCCCCACCGCCCGACACCGGGTCCGCCCGGCACGTGGCCGATGAGCGGGATGGACCGCCAGGTCGCCTTGTGTCCGTAGAGGCCGTTGAAGTGTGCCGGGATCCGGGTGGATCCGCCGATTTCCGAGCCGAAGTCGAAAGCGGTCAGCCCTGCGGCCGTAGCCACGGCGCCGCCCCCTGCGGAGCCTCCTGACGTGCGTGCGGTGTTCCACGGGTTCAGTGTCGGTCCGAACACCGGGTTGTCCGCCTGGACGTCCTGGTTCCCCGCGGGCATGTTGGTCTTGCCGATGATCACCGCACCCGCGGCACGCAGCCGTCGCACCGCCTCGGCGTCCTGTTCGGGCACGTAGTCCTTGAGGTGGGGCCGACCACAGACGGTCCGCAGGCCGGCGGTCTCGTAGCTGTCCTTCAGCGTGATCGGCAGACCGTGCAGCGGGCCGAGTTCTGCCCCGCTCGCACGTCTCGCGTCGACGTTCCTGGCCTCGCGTCGCGCCCGCTCGACGTCAAGGGTGACGATCGCGTTGAGCGTCTCGTTGTGGGCGTCGATGCGGCCCAGGTAGACCTCGAGCAGTTCCTCACTCGACATCTCGCCCGAGGCCAGCGCACTCAACTGGTCCGCGGCTGACTGGAACGGGAGGTCACGCACGGAGATCCTCGTTTCTGTTGCCGGTTCGGCGGGCCCAGAGGCCGAAAGGGGACGGCCCACCTGATCCCGCAATAGCGAACGGTTGTATTATTACGACCATACGCCAATTTCTACCGTCTTCCCTCGTGAACTCGGTTCAAGGTCCCGCTGGTGGGCTCGTTCTCCACGTCCAGCAGATTGAGGGCGTTGCGGATGCCCTGTTCGAGAAGGTCATCGGCAAGTTGCTGGTCGGCGAGGGCTCGGGAGAGCTGGAGTGTCCCGGCCATCATGGCGTAGGCGCTCAGCGCCCTGGTGCGGGCCGAGCGCGGATCGCTGGGCGCCAGACGGGCGGCGATGCCGTCGATGACGATCAGCACGCCGTCTGTGTAGGCCTGCTTGGTGGGATCTGCGCAGCGTCCGATTTCGTCGAGCAGGGCGGCGGACGGGCAGCCGTCGTCGGGGCTGTTGCGGTGCCGAGCAGACAGGTACCACCGCACGATCTGTTCGAGTCCATCGTGGCCGGGTGACGCGTGCGCGACGATGATCGCGTTCTGTGTATGCAGTTGGTCGGCGACCGCGGTGGCGACCAGCTCGTCCTTGGACGTGAAGTGGGTGTAGAAGGCGCCGTTGGTCAGCCCCGCGTCCTTCATGAGCGTCGCGACGCTCGAGCCGTCGATGCCGTCCCGCTTGAGCCGTCGTCCGGCAGTCTCGATGATGCGCTGCCTGGTCACCGGTTTGTGATCTTTCCCGTATCGCACCCCATGCTCCTTCGTCGCCCAGCAGGGTCGCTCGCCCTCCGTCTGCTCCTTCACTGTATGTTATGTCGAACGTAATTCAATGGCGCCGAGGTGTCAGTGGCCGCATGTCCGCACCGTCAAACGTCTTCGATGCGCCGCGCGAGCGGGCCGCGAGACGGGTACGGCCCGTGGTTCGGCCGGTGGTCGGTACGCCCGGCGACGTGGCCTCGCGTGCTGCCGCACATCGAGGGCTTGCCTCGTGGGGGCGCCTGGCGGAACCGAATCACTGTCGCGGCCTCGCCGTCGCTGAGTGTGGCACACCCCTTGCGGGCACATAAAATTATGGTCATACTCTAATCGTCGGCGTGATGCTGAAGGACCCAACCGCACAGGGTTCCGTCTCCTGCGGACCGTCTCCCGGCGACCGAACTGACTGCAGCCGCAGTCCAGAAACCCCCATGCAGAAGGGCACGGCCGTGAACGACGCACAAGGAGTACGAGGCGACGCGGTGACGTCGTACAAGGAGGCACCCACCCGCACCCTCACCGCAGGGGGAGTGACCTTCGCCTACCGCGACCTGGGCCCGAAGACCGGAGTCCCGGTGGTCTTCATCACCCACCTTGCCGCGGTCCTCGACAACTGGGACCCCCGGGTCGTCGACGGCATCGCCGCCAGGCACCGCGTCATCACCTTCGACAACAGGGGCGTCGGCGCTTCAAGCGGCTCGACACCGAAGACCATCGAGGAGATGGCGAAGGATGCCGTCACCTTCATCCGGGCGCTCGGGCTCGAGCATGTCGACATCCACGGCTTCTCCATGGGCGGCATGATCGCCCAGGTGATCGCGCAGGACGAACCGCAGCTCGTCCGCAAGCTGATCCTCTCGGGCACCGGCCCGGCGGGCGGCGAAGGCATCAAGAACGTGACCCGGCTGTCCCATCTCGACACCGTCCGTGCCCTGTTCACCCTCCAGGACCCGAAGCAGTTCCTCTTCTTCACCCGTACCGCGGGCGGGCGCCGAGCCGGAAAGCAGTTCCTGGCCCGTCTCAAGGAGCGCACCCACGACCGGGACAAGGCGATCTCCCTCACGTCGTACTTCGCCCAGCTCAAGGCCATCCACCGCTGGGGACTCGCGCAGCCCCAGGACCTCTCCGTCATCCATCAGCCCGTGCTCGTCGCCAACGGTGAGAGTGACAGGATGGTGCCGACGACGAACTCGTTCGAACTGGCCCGGCGACTGCCGAACGCCGACATCGTCGTCTACCCCGACGCCGGCCACGGAGGCATCTTCCAGTTTCACGAGCAGTTCGTGACGGAGGCCCTCGACTTCCTTGAGCGGTAGGGGGTGTCAGGGACGGGCGGCATGTGCGCCGGGGACGAGGGAGGCTTCTCCGGCCCAGGGGTCGGCGTCCCTCAACCGGTCACGAGTCGAGGTCGGAGAGGGCACTTCGCGAGTCCGCGAGGGAGCCCGGTTCGCGGAGTCGGCCGACGTGTGTGATCACCCCTGAGGATGGATCTGATGCCGGCCGGCCGTGATGGGACTGCTGCCGTGGGGTGATCGTCACCGCGCCGCTCCGGAGGGGGCGGCGGTTCTGACGCGACCCTACGAGTGCGGTGCGCACGTCGACGTCCGGATGCGCTGCGAATGCGGCCGCCCGGTGCAAGCCAAGCGAACCGAGAGTGTCCCTGCCCAGCCTTTCCCATGAGGCCGCCCGAGTTGGCTGAGGACTCCTCCGTCAGCTCTCCGTAGCCCGACCGCTCTGTCGTGTACGCGCCTGATGGAGGCGGACCTTGGTGCGGTTTCCGCAGCGGGACATGGAGCACCAGCGGCGGTTGTGGGCGGGGGAGCGGTCCAGGAAGCGCAGTGCGCAGCGGTCCGCTCCGCAGACGCGTACCCGCCGGATCTCGGAGGACAGAAGCAAGTCGACGGCGTCCTGGGCGACGAGCGCCAGCGCGAGTGTGGAGTCGGCGGCATGGGTCGAGGTGTCGGCGGGCTCCAGGCGGTCGTGGGTGATGACGATCTGCAGAGCGGGTCTGGGGGCCGCCGCTGCCGATCGGTTGAGCAGCGTCACGTCTCCGGATGTGGGCAGCCTGCCGTCGCTGACCGCCAGTACGGCCCGGTCGACGCTCTCGCGCAGCCGTCGGGCGGATGTGAGGACGGCTGCCGTGGCGGGCTCGGTGGTCCCCGGTGTGAGCAGAAGGGCCTCCCGGAGCCAGCCCATCAGGTCGTCCGGTCCCCGGAGTGTCTCCTCCGGAGTGGTTCTCCACCGGCTTCGGAGGGTGTTCGCGAAGTCCAGGCAGACTCGTCCGCCGTCCCAGATCCACATGTCGTCCGTTGCCACGTCTCCATTCTGCACGTTAGCTTAACCGTCTAAGACGGTTAGCTCGTGTCAGGAAGGCGCCATCCATGGGACAGCCGACAGCGACGACAGGCGTCACGCAGGTGGACGGGGTTCGCCCGCACTACGTCCGAGCCGGGTCCGGACCTCTGCTGGTCCTGCTCCACGGCTGGCCGCAGACCTCCGACTGCTGGCGGCCGGTGCTGGTGGATCTCGCCACCGACTACACGGTTGTGGCGCCGGACCTGCGCGGGTATGGCCTGAGCGACAAGCCCACCGCTGGTTACGACAAGCGGCGCATGGCCGCGGACATGGCCGGCCTCGTCGAGGCGCTCGGCTTCGAACGGGCCATGGTCGTGGGTCATGACCGTGGCGCTCGCGTGGGGCACCGCTGGGCGCTGGACCGCCCGGACCAGGTGGAGCGGTTGGCCGTGTTCGACATCGTTCCCACCCGGGAGATGTTCCGCCGCCTGGACGCTTCGCTCGCCTCCGGGTACTGGCACTGGCTCTTCCATCTGCAGCCCGATCTGGCCGAGCGCCTGGTGGGGCAGGACATCCGGCCACCTCGAGTACTTCTTCGAGCGGTGGACCTACAACCGCCACGCACTCACATCCGACGCGGTCGACGGCTACGTCCGCGCGTTCTCCCGGCCGGGCGCCCTGCGTGCGAGCCTCGATGACTACCGAGCCATGGAGGAGGACACCGCGCTCGACGACATCGACGCCGCTGAAGGCCGCCGCCTCGCCATGCCGCTGCTGGCGCTCTGGGGTTCCGCGGGGCTGCCGGCCCGCCTGCCGACACTGGACATCTGGCGTGGCTACGCGGACGACGTGACCGGTGCCGAGATCCCGGAGTGCGGCCACTTCATTCCGGAGGAGCAACCGGGGGCGCTGCTGGCGCATCTGACGCCTTTTCTGGCCGGCGAGACGAGCCGGTGATCCCCCACGGTGACCGATGCGGTGCCCCTGAACCGGTCGAGCGTCGGCACGAGGGGCGCGCTGCCCGAGGGCCCTCGACCACGGTGTGATGCCCCCCCCCCCGCACGGCGAACCAGCCTGCAAGAGTTACGGCGAACCAGCCTGGACGTCAGGACAGGCCGAGGGGCGGCCCCGCCGTAACCGGCTGGGCCGCCCCTCGGTTCGGGCTTCCGGTGGGGACCGGAGTATCGCCGGGGGCAAGGTCGGCAGCCGGGCCGTCGGCCTTGGGATCGGGCCGCCCCTCGGTCCGGGCTTCAGGTCGCGATCGGGGCGCCGGCCGGAGCGTTCCCCGCAGCAAGGCCGGCGGCTGGGCCGTCGGCCTTGCGCTGCCGGGGCATGAGCAACGCCACAGCCGCCGCCACGGCGACCGCACCGGCCCCGACCCAGAGCGCCGGGATCAGCCCGTCCACGAACAGTGACGCGGATCCGTAGCCGCCCTGGGCGGAGAAGACCGCCGCCAGCGTTGCGACGCCGATGGCGCCGCCGACCTCGCGGATGGCGTTGTTGGCGCCGGATGCTATGCCCTGCTCTTCCGGGCGGACCGTGCTCATGACGAGGTTGGCGCTGGGGGCGAAGAACATGCCCAGGCCGACTCCGCAGACGATCAGTGCGGGCAGCATGTGGGTGTAGGCGACGTGCGGCTCGACGGTGATGGCCCAGAGCCCGAGGCCGACGGCGTTCAGGGCCATGCCCGCCGTGACGACGGGTGCGCCGCCGATGCGGTCGGACAGTGCCCCGGCCAGCGGTCCGGCGATCATGGGCATGGCGGTCCAGGGCAGCATTCGCACGCCGGCTTGCATCGGCGAGTAGCCGCCGACGGTCTGCAGGTACTGGCTGAGCAGGAAGATCGACCCGAACATGCCCAGCAACATCAGCAGGCTGGCGGCGTTGATGGCACTGAAGGAACGATGGCGGAACAGGCGCATCGGCAGCATCGGATGCTTGGCGCGCAGTTCGTAGAAGACGAAGCCGACGAGCAGGGTCGTACCCGCGAAGAAGCCGCCCAGCACCGTAGTGCTGGTCCAGCCTTCGGCGTTGCCGCGCACCAGGGCGTAGACGATGCCGAACAGACCGCCGCTGGCGAGAACGGTGCCGACGAGGTCGAGGGTCGGGTTCGGGCCGTGGCTCTCGTCGAGCCGCAACAGGGCGAGCGGGATCAGCGCCAGGCCGAGGGGGACGTTGACCCAGAAGATCCACTGCCAGGAGAGGTTTTCGGTGAGTGCGCCGCCGATGAGCGGTCCGGTGGCGACGGCGATGCCGCTGGCCGCGCCCCAGACACCCAGGGCCGCGCCGCGCCGTTCGGCGGGGACGGCGGCCGAGAGCAGGGTGAGCGTCAGCGGTGTCACGATCGCGGACCCGACGCCCTGCGCGGCACGCGCGGCGATCAGTTCACCCATCCCCGGTGCGAGCGCGGCGGCGGCCGAGGCCGTGGTGAAGATCCCGAGCCCGATGGCGAACAGTCTCCGGCGGCCGAATCGGTCACCGAGGGAGGCGCCGAACATGAGCAGGACCGCGAAGGTGAGGGTGTAGGCGCTCACCGTCCATTCGAGGTCCTCGAGGCCGCCGCCGAGGTCCTCGCGGATGGAGGGGAGGGCGGTGGTGACGATCAGGTTGTCGAGCGCGGTGATGAATCCGGCCGCGCTGGTGATGGCCACGGCCCAGAAGGCGCTTCCGCCCCGAACCCGTTGCTTGCGTTGCTGTTTCATGGCGTTCCCTACGTTCCCTGAGCAGACGTGCTTGGCGATGGATCAATGGACGGGAATGCCGGCGGGCGACGGCGTGGGTGTGGGCCACCGAGCGTCGGCAGTGAGTGGGCTCGGTGGAGAGTTCCTGGTGAAGCGAGCCATTGAAGTATGACCATAATCCTAAACAGGGAAAGTCGGTGAGCGCAAGCACTCTGAAAGGAGAGGGTGGGCCCCTGGCTCTGACGTGCCGACCGTGCCCGCGACCCACGCGAAAGGGGCCTGTCGTACGCACGGCAGGCCCCTTTCGCGGTCAGTCGACAGTGGACTCAGAGCTTGACGATCATCTTTCCGACGTTCTCGCCCCGCATCATCGCGAAGAAGGCTTCCAGGGTGTCGTCGAGACCCTCCCTCACCGTTTCGCGGTAGCGGAGCTTGCCCCCGGAGAGCCATCCGCCGACCTCGCGGACGAAGTTCGGCTGGAGGTCCAGCTCTTCGCTGAACATGAACGCCAGGATGTCGGAACGCGTCACTGACAGGCTCCACGAGTTGAGAGGCTCGGTCCCTGGTCGGCGGGGGTGTCGACTTGAGTGCCGAGCGGCGCGGGTCACGTGTCCGTGGCCCGGCGGATGCACGGCAGGTGGTCTTCGGTTCGGCGCGGTCCTGGTTCCCGTCCTGCGGCAGGGTGCCCGTTCAGGAGGTGTCGCTGGGCGAGGCCGTGGAAGTGGATGGCGTCGGCCGGTGTTTCTTTGTGGCAGCGGAGCGCTTGTCGAGCCGGGTGGGTGGTGCCCCCGGCCCCGGGCGCCTATGTGAGTACGGTCATAATCCAAATCAGGTCAGACTCTTGCGCCGGGGTGCGGACGTGTAGTCGTATGGTCATAATTCAAAAGGTTGAGAAGCGGTCGGGCGGCAGCACTGTGAGAGCCCCGCTGGTTCAGGAGGTTCACCCTCCCCATCCGAAAGGGCATCCCATGAAGTCGCTGGTCGCGCCGAACCCGGGGACAGTGGACGAGGCGCGGCGCCCGGAGCGCACGGAAACCGATACGGCCGCCGCACGACGCACCCCGGGTGCCGGCGGTCCACTCGCCTCCTTCGCCCGGTTCGTCCTTCTCGGCGGCAGTGTCGGGGTGGCTTCCAGCGCCTCCGTGGCGGTGCTCGCCGGACTGATGCCCTGGGCTGCGGCCAACGCGCTGATCACCGTCGCCACCACTCTCCTCGGCACGGAGCTCCACGCACGCTTCACCTTCGGGACAGGGCGTGCCGGATGGCGCCAACACTGGCAGTCGGCGGGGTCGGCCACGGCCGCCTACGCGGTGACCTCCGCCGCGGTGTTCGTCCTGCACCTGGTGCGGCCGTCGGCCGCGACGCTCTACGAGCAAGCCGTCTACCTCGGCGCCGCCGGGCTCGCCGGTGTCGGGCGTTTCCTGTTGCTGAGGCTGTTCGTCTTCGCCGGCGGCCGGGCCCGTCCGACGAAGCGGGGCACGGGCCTCGCGCCGACCCGCCGAGCGGGCACGCAGGTGTCCGCCCTCTTCCCCGTTCCCGCAGTGTGAGCGGGCGAGTGAGCAGTGGCCTGCAGCGGTGAGCGGTTCATTGCGGGCCTGGACATCGACTCTCGCCCGTGCGTGGGCGGCGTCTCTTGTCGAACCGTAAGTAGGCGGCTGCCGCGGGAGTTACGCGCGACACCTGTGTTCACCCACACTCGACAACTCCCAAGTCAACGCCCGACAGCGCCATCCACTTGATCAGGCCCGAGCTGAGAGCGCGGCGTGGCCGGCTCGCAACGAGGCTTTGTCGATCTTGCCGACCGCGTTCCTCGGGATGGCTTCCACCACGAAGCACGCGCTCGGGCGCTTGTAGCCGGTGAGGCTGCGCGCGCAGAGGGCCTTCAGCGCCGACGGGTCGACGGTCGACCCCGGCCGCGGCTGGACGTAGGCGACCACCACCTCCCCCCACTTTTCGTCGGGTACGCCGATCACCGCGGCTTCGAGCACCGACGGATCGCCCGCCAGTACGTCCTCGATCTCCTTGGGGTAGACGTTCTCCCCACCCCGGATGATCATGTCCTTCGAGCGCCCGACCAGGGTCAGATGACCGTCGGCGTCGAGGTGGCCGACGTCGCCCGTGTGCAACCAGCCGCCGATGATGACCTTGGCTGTTTCGTCCGGACGGCCGAGATAGCCACGCATGACGTTGGCACCCCTCACGACGACTTCACCGTCCGTCCCCGACGTCACCTCGCTGCCGTCGGTGTCGACGATCCGGATCTCCTGTCCGGGGAAGGGAAGCCCCACGGTCCCGGCGCGCCGAGGGCCGGCGACGGGGTTGATGGTGGAGCCGCAGGTCCCCTCGGACAGGCCGTACCCCTCGATGAGCGGAAACCCGTACCGGGCCTCGAACCGGGTCAGCAAGTCGGCGGAGGCGGGCGCGGCACCACAGACCCCGAATCGCAGCGACGAGGTGTCGGGCCGGACGTCGTCCGGGAGCGCCGCGAGCATGCCGTAGATCGTCGGCACCGCGCTGAAGAAGCTGGGGCGCTCCTGCTCGACGAGGTCGAAGAAGGTGCGCGGATCGAACCGGCCCGCGATGACGACTCTCGCGCCCACGAGCAGCGGCATGAGGACGCTGACCACGATGCCGTTGACGTGGAAGAGCGGCAGGATCAGCAGGCACCGGTCGGCCGGCCCGACCTCCAACGCCTGGCGTCCCATTTCCACCATGGCGTCGATGTTGGCGTGGTCGAGCATCACACCCTTGGGCACTCCGGTCGTACCGCTGGTGTAGATGAGCAGGGCCAGCGTGGCAGGGTCCAGAAGCGGTGCTTGATCCGGCTCTGCCGTTCCTTCGTGCAGTTCGCCGACGCCGAGTACGGCAACACCGTGCGCCTCTACGGCCACACCGTCCTCGACCACCAACAGGCCCGCACCGGAGTCCCGGAGCTGTCGAACCACTTCGAGGTCGGTCATGCTCGGGTTGACCGGTGTGACGGTGGCGCCGAGCCGCCAGACGGCGAACAGCAGGATCACGAACTCGACGCGGTTCGTCAGCTTGAGGGCGACGACGTCACCGGGACCGGTTCCGAGGTCCTGGAGCTGACGCGCTGCCGTTCGGACCCGGTTCAGCAGCTGCGTGTTGGTGAGGGACTGGTGCGCGTCGGAGACCGCGGCCCCCTGGGGGTCGAGCTCGGCGCGGCGGTCGGGCAGAGAAGCGAAGTTCATGGCGGGCGTACCTGTCTCGGTGTGATGCGATCCGGTCAGGGAGTCGACGCGGCGGGCGCCGGGTGCAGCCGGCGGACGAGGAACTCGATCTGGTCGCGTACCAGTTGCTCGAAGGTCTCGCCGGTGTAGAAGTCGAAGTGGCCGGCGTCGTACCTCTTGATCTCGCCCCGGGGCGCGGTGCGCGCGTATCGGAGGGTCTGCGCGGGAGGCGTGACCGAGTCGGTGTTGCTGACGCAGAAGAGGATCGGCATGGTGACCTTCCTCGCCGCACGCCCGGGCCGGTAGGCGGCGAGGGTCGGGATCACCCGGGCCGCCACCTCGTTGCGGAAGGTCGTCCCGAGCGGCTGCAGCGCCTGGTACCCGGGCAGGGCGTCCGGGGCGTTCATGAGGGCCGGCGAGCCGGGGGCGGCGGCGATGGGAACCATCGCGGGGGCCCTGCCGCGGATCCTCGTCGCCATATCCCGGGCGAGCACGGGGGTCATCCTGAGTGCGGCGAGCGGGCCCAGCGCGAGCGCGGAGGCGAGACCGTCGGTGAACGGGCACTGAGCGACGGCGGCTCGTAGTTCGGGATGGCGTGAGGCGACGGTGATGGCGTGGCCGCCGCCGAAGGAGCTGCCCCAGACCGAGACACGGGAGCGGTCGACGTCAGGGCGGGCCTTGACGTGGGCGAGCGCGGCGTCCCAGTCGGCGAGTTGACGCTTGATCGACAGGAGTTGGCGCGGGTGGCCGCCACTGTCGCCGAAGTGCCGGTAGGTGAAGGCCACCGCGGCGATGCCGGCCTGCGCGAAACGCTCGGCGAAGGCGTCCAGGCGCATCTCGCGGGTTGCGCCCAGGCCGTGCCCGAGGACGACGACGGGCGGGGAGGTGACGCCCGTGGGGAGGTAGAGCCACCCGGCACATCTGCTGCCCCCGGACGGGAACGTGATGTCGTGACGGGTGAAGGAGGGCCCAGCGGTCATCGTCGACTCACCGCCGCGTCGTCTTCGTCGAGCGGCGCCCAGGCACACTGCCCGAGGCGAGCGCCTGCGCGTAGGTGTCCGGCCTGTAGAGCGGGAGCTCGCCGGTGGACTCCGTCGTCTCCATGTAGTCGAGCATCAGCTCCTGCCCCTCCTTCGACATGACCCTGGTGAAGAACTCGGCGCGTTCGACGTGCAGGCCGTCCTCCAGCGACATCGAGCCGCCGAAGTACACCGACCTCTTGGCGGCCGAGACCGAACCCTTCGACCGCAGGCCGAAGTGTTCCGCGAGTTCGACCGCCTGCGCGAGCACCTTGTGTTGCGGAACGACCTGGTCGACCGCCCCGTTGGCGAGAGCCTCCGCGGGCGTGAACGGCTTGCCTTCGAGGATCGCGGCCAAGGACCGGTGGGTGCCGATCAGACGGGTCAGCCGCTGGGTGCCGCCTCCGCCCGGGATGATGCCGAGGAGGATTTCCGGCTGGCCGATGAAGTAGTCCCCGTCGGCCATGACCCGCAGATCGCACGCCCAGGCGAACTCGGCACCGAGGCCGAGAGCCGAACCGTTGAGGGCGGCGACGAAGAGGACACCGCTGGCGTTCATCCGGAGGAAGGTCGTGTGCAGACGCTCCAGCTGGAGGGCTCCACGCATCGGGGTCCTGCGCATTACGGCCCCGAGGACACGGGACCGGTCCACGTGCTTCGCCGCCCGTACGACGGCGGCTGCACCGAGGCGGCCGACCGTAGGGCTCGCGGCGCCCTCTTCCTGCAGCCACCCGACCGCGGCATGGCTGACGAACCGCTCCGGATGCACCCCGGTGAAGACGACGGCACGGATGTTTGGATCGCGGTCTGCCCGGGCTACCAGCTTGTCCAGCTGGTTGGCGATATCGAGGCCGAACACCTGGTTCGGGCCGCCGTCGACCCGGACGATCAGGACGGCCCCGTGATCTTCGATCTCCAGATGGCCCTTGTCTTTGTACGGCATGAATTCTTCCTCCGTGCTGAGTTCTGCTGAGTTCATGGGAGGGGGTGGCACGTGTGTGGGGGTGGAAAGCGCGTGGGGGACAGCCGCGGATGCGTGTCGCAGCGATGGGGTCGGCTTCGCCCCGACGGGCTGGGTCCGCACAGGCGGCAGGAGACTGGACCAGCGCGCGATGAGGTGTTCAAGGACGGACGCTGCATCCGAGACGGCACGGCACGTGCGATGTGTACTATTGCCGTGACAAGTTACATAACCAAGTTATTTTGAGCGTGTCAACAGTGGAGGCGTGCGAGACATGGCAGGGCGGGCGAGGCTTGACGACGCACCGGAACGGCTTGTGCGGGCGGCCATCGGTCTGCTGGCCGAGCAGGGGCCATCGGCTTTGAAGGCGCGCACGGTGGCTTCCGCGAGCGGACTGTCGACGATGGTGGTCTACAGCCACTTCGGTGGCATCCCCGAGCTGATGAGCGCTGTCGCCGACCATGGGTTCAAGGAACTCGGCAGAGCGTTCTCCCAGGTACCGGTGACGGATGACCCGATCGCGGATCTCTTCGCCATGGCCTTGACCTGCCGTCGGCTGGCCCGCGAGAACCCTCACCTCTACGACCTGATGTTCGGGCTGTCCACTCGGGCGACGTACCGGCCTCTCTCGAACGCGGACCTTCGCCTGAGCGGGCATTCCCCGGCTTTTCGGGAAGCGCACGCTCATGTCACCGCTGCGTGCGACCGGCTCGTGCACTCCGGCAGGGTCGAGCGGCAGGAACCCGACGTCATCGCCGCCCAGTTGTGGAGTTTCGTGCACGGTTACATCACCCTTGAACTGGCTGAACATTTCGTCGAGTTCGACGACGCGGTGGTGCAGGTGCTCCTGCCGATGGGCGTGAACTTCTCTGTCGGGTTGGGTGACAAGCGGGAACGCGCCGAGGCCTCGCACGAGGCCGGCGCGCGCCTGTACGACTCGATCGTCGAAGACCGGTGAGAAGTCTGGTGATTGGGCGTAGCCCCATGCGCGGCTACCCCATGCGCGGCTACCGGGTTCGCGGCCACCCCGTTCGCGGCTAGGGCGACGTGGTCTCTGCGGCAGGGACATCAGTACCCGGCGTCAGTTGGTCATGCCTCCCCAGTGCCGCGACCTCCCGTTCGAGGGACGGCACCGCCCGGGCCGCGAAGCGCCTCGCCCAGGGCCAGGCCAGCGGTGAATTCAGCGCTGCCTTCGCCCAGTTGGCCACGACGACCGCGCGCGGCACGTACACGCGGCTGCGTCGGCGCACGAGCCCGTCGACGATCGCGGCAGCGGCTCGGTCGGTGCTCGTGGTGACGTTGCCCGGATAGGGCAGCCGCCCGCGCAGCCCCTGGAACGAGGGGAGGTCCGCCTCGGCTCCCCGGACCAGGTCCGTGTCGATCCAGGAGGGGTGCACCAGGCCGACCGTGACCCCGAGGTGAGCCACCTCCTGGCGGTAGGTCAGGGCGAGCAGTTCGGCCGCCGCCTTGCTCGCCCCGTACGAGGCCATCGCGGCCAGAGGCATGAACGACAGCGCGGACGCCACGACCAGCACGTGCCCCCGGCTGCGCTCCAGATGGGGCGTCGCGTACTTGAGGGTGCGGAACACGCCGTTCAGGTTGATGTCCATCACTCGCGCGAACGATGCCTCGTCCGTCTGCCGAACCGTCCCGTACGCCACCACGCCGGCATTGGCGACGACGAGGTTGATGCCGCCCATCACCTCTGCCGCCCCATCGATCGCCGACCGCAGGGCGGCGCCGTCGCGCACATCGGCCTCACGCCAGGAAGCGGTGGGACCCAGGTCCTCGGCGAGGTCGCGCAACCGATCGGGTTCCAGTCCGATCACGGTCACACGGGCACCTCGGGCGGTGGCCAGTCGGGCCACCTTCTCGCCGATGCCGCGTGCCGCGCCGGTGACAACCAGCCTTCTGCCCAGCAAGTCACGTTTCATGACGGCAACATAACTTCGTTATAGATGGAGCGCAAGGCGCCCTACACCGGCCGCTGCTCGGTTCACCTGCTGGGTCTCACGACTGGACGAACCTATGCTGGCTGTCATGAGGCGGACATCCTTTGCACAGTGGCCCTGCTCGATCGCGCGGACCATGGACCTGCTCGGGGACTGGTGGACGCCGTTGGTGCTGCGAGAGGCGTTCTACGGGATCCGGCGGTTCGACGCGTTCCAGGAGTCGCTGGGGATCGCCCGCAACACGCTGACGGACCGGCTGCGTCGGTTGGTGGAGGAGGGCCTGCTGGAGAAGCGGCCGTACCAGACGGAGCCGGTTCGGTACGACTACGTGCTCACCGAGAAGGGGCGCGACTTCTACGGCGTGCTGCTGGTGATGAACCGGTGGGGGGACCGCTGGCTGGCCGGTGAGGCGGGTCCGCCGGTGGCCATGCGTCATGAGGCGTGCGGGCAGGACACGCATGCCGAGGTGGTGTGTGCCTCGTGTGGCGCGCCCATGACCGCGGACAACACCCGCCCCCGGATGGGCCCCGGCTATCCACGGCACTTGGCCGAACGGCCGGATGTGCGGGAGCGGTTCGAGGGGTGAATCGGTAGCCCTGTGGTGGCCATGGCGCCCTTGACACGTGAGTCTATCTACGCAACTTTACTGTTCAGAAGCACATTTGAGTGTTCTTGGCGGCCAGGGAGGATGCGGGATCATGGAATGGACAGGCGCACGCTATGCGGACGGGCCGACGGCTGAGGTCCACACCTGGATCGATGCGGCGCCGGCGCAGGTGTGGGCGCTGGTGTCCGACATCGAGCTGATGCCGCGCATGAGCCCCGAGCTGCAGTCGGTGGAATGGCTGGACGGCAGGAGCGGCCCCGCTCCAGGAGCCCGATTCGTCGGCCGGAGCAAGCATGAGGCGTTGGGGGAGTGGGCCACCACGTCCCACATCGTCGAGTACGAGCCCTCGAGGGTGCTCGCCTGGGCGGTCGAGGATCCGCAGCACCCGACGGCGATCTGGCGGTTCACCCTGGAGCCGCAGGACGGCGGCACATTGCTGCGGGAATGGATGCAGATGGGGCCGGCCCGTTCCGGCCTCTCCTTCGCCATCGACCGCATGCCGGAGAAGGAGCAGAAGATCGTCTTCGTGCGCATGCGGGAGTTCGAGGCCAATATGACCACCACCCTCGAAGCGATCAAGAAGCTGGCCGAGAACGCCCAGACCTCGGAAGAGGCGAGCCGTTGATGCGTACGTCCACCACGATCGAAGCCTCCGGGGGCGACTGGCGGGAGATCGTCGACTACGTCACCGAGGCGGAGAAGCTCGGTCTGGACCTCTGCTGGGTGGCGGAGGCGTGGGGTTCGGAGGCGCCCTCGCCGTTGGGCTACCTCGCCGCTAAGACCGAGCGCATGCTCCTCGGATCGGGAATCATCCAGCTCGGCACTCGCACACCGATGGCGATCGCCCGCGCCGCGATCACGCTGTCGCAGATCTCCCAGGGGCGCTTCCTCCTCGGACTGGGCCCCTCCGGGCCGCAGGTGATCGAAGGGCTGCATGGCGTGCCCTTCGACCGGCCGCTGGCACGCATGCGCGAGACGGTCGAGATCGTGCGACAGGCAGCCTCGGGAGAGAAAATCTCCCACTCCGGGCGTGAGTTCCAGATTCCGTTGCCGGGCGGGGACGGCAAGCCCATGCGCCTGTCCATGCGCGCCGATTACGACATCCCCGTCTACCTGGCCACCCTCTCGCCGAAGATGCTGCACCTGACCGGTGAGATCGCCGACGGCTGGCTGGGCACCAGCTTCGTTCCGGAGGGTGCCAAAGAGGCGTACTTCGATCACCTGGACCAGGGGCTGGCCGCCGCCGGTCGCAAGCGCGCCGACCTCGACATCTGCCAGGGCGCCGAGGTCGCTTTCGCCGACGACGAGGACGCGCTGCGCGCGATGGTGGCCGGACGCAAGAAGGAACTGGCCTTCAGCCTCGGCGGCATGGGCTCCGCGACCACGAACTTCTACAACAACGCCTACAGCCGACAGGGTTGGGCCGAGGTGGCGGCAGAGGTCCGGACCCGCTGGCAGACCGGGGACCGGGACGGCGCGGCCGGCCTCGTCACCGACGAGATGGTGCTGGCGACCACGCTGATCGGAACCGAGGACATGGTCCGCGAGCGGCTGCGCGTGTGGCGCGACGTCGGTGTCGACACCGTCCGGTTCTATCCCGCCGGCGAGACCCTCGACGCCCGACTCGCCACCCTGGGGCGGGCCATCGAGCTGGTCCGCGACGTCGAGGCCGAGGCGGCACGGTAGCGACTGACATTGGTGGCCGAAGTGGCACGGTAGCGACTGACATTGGTGGCCGAGGCGGCGCGGTAGCGACTGACCATGGCGGCCGAAGTGGCGCGGTAGCGACCGGCCATGGTGACCGAGGCGGCACGGAAGTTACAGACCATGGCGGCCGAGGCGGGTCGCCATGCGCCGATGTCGTCAAGGAGGTCCTTGGTTCAGGTCGACCGGGGGCTGATGCCGTCGGCCGCCAGGCCGGACATCAGCAGGGTGATCGCCCGGAACGTCCTGTTCAGGGCATCCTCCCGGTCCGCCGCCGCGGCGATGATCTGGTTGCCCTCACACAGCCCGGCCAGCAGCAGACGGGCGACGGTGGCGACGGGAACGTCAGGCTGCAGGTCACCGCGTTCGGCCAGAACCGTCAGCAGCCGCTCGATCGGCGGCTGGGCGACGCTGTCGTTGATGTGCCGGTACTGCTCTCCCAGGACTGAGGGTGCCTGGGCCATCAGCTCTCGGTGCAAGGGGTCGTCGATGGTTCGCCGCAGGAAGGTGTGCGTGAGGTTGGCCACCACCGCCATGGCCGGTTGGTCCGGTATGGCACGGATCGCCTCGGACGTCACGTCTGCCAGGACGCCGACCTGCTGAATCAGCTCCGTGTAGAGCTCGGCGAACATCGCCTTCTTGTCCGGAAAGTGATGGTAGAAGGTGCCCTTGCTCACCAGCGCCGCCCCGGTGACGGCCTCGACCGACGTGTCCGCGAACCCGTTGTCCACGAACAGCTTTCGCGCGGCCGCCACCAGGTCCGCCCGGGTCTGCTCCGCGTACATCTGTCGTCGGTTTGGCCCTCGCATGCGACCATCGTATATTCAATGACCTGGGGTCAATGAATGACTCTTGGTCAGTAGGTGGGCGTCGTGTCGTCGTGAGATGCCGAGATGCCCTCCGGAAGACAGGCGGAGCCGTGGAGAAGCGCAGGATCGTATTGCTGGGTGCGACGGGGTACACCGGGCAGCGTGTGCTCCGGGAACTGCTCGCACGAGGTGAGAAGCCGACCTTGGTCGGGCGGAGTCGGACCCGAATGGCGACCCTGGCCGACCACTTCCAGGTGGAGCTGCCGGTGACCGAGGTCGACGTCACCTCGGCGGCCGACCTCACGCGTCTCCTGGAGCCCAGCGATGTCGTCGTCTCCACGGTAGGGCCGTTCATGCGGCTCGGTATGGCCACGGTCACGGCTGCCGCGCGAGCGGGAGCACACTACTTCGACTCGACAGGGGAGGGGACCTTCGCCCGCCGCGTCCTCCTTGAGCTGGACTCCGTCGCGGCCGTCCGGGGAGCGACCCTCGTGCCCGCGTTCGGCTACGACTACGTGCCGGGCAACCTCGCCGGCGCGCTCGCCCTGACACGCGCCGGTGAGCGGGCACGCCACGTGGAGACCGGCTACTTCATCACCCGTTCCGGACACGGGGACGAGCTGCTCTACCGGAGCACCCTGCGCGACGCGTACACCCTGACCACGGCAGGCACACGTCAGACACTGGTCTCCGCGGCGGCCGAGGACGGGTTCGCCTACCGCAGTCCGCGCCCCTGGGCTGCCGCCCGCGTGGTCGAGGAGCGCCCCGCCAAGCGTGTGCGTACCTTCCACTACGGCGGCGTGAAACGTACGGCCATGACCGTCCCGGGCACGGAGCACCTCGGGCTGCCTGAGGTCTTCCCCCAGTTGGAGAGCGTCGAGGTGGGGCTGGGGTGGCTCGGACGGTGGACGCGCCCGGTGCAGATCGCCGCCACGATCCAGGCACCTCTGCTGCGCTCGGCGAAGGTGCGGGCCGCTCTGGCGAGGTGGTCCGAGCGACTCCCGGGATCGCAGCGCGAGCCGGACCCCGATGGCCGTTCCCTGGTGATCGCAGTCGCCCGCGACGGCCATGGCCTGCCCCTGGCCACGGCGGCCCTCACCGGACCCGACCCGTACGAGATGACGGGATCCCTACTGGCGTGGGGCGCCGCCCATGCGGCACAGCCGGATGCCGTCCTCAGGCCCGGTGCGCACGGCCCGGTCGCCGCCTTCGGCCTCGACACTCTCAGGCTCGGTGCCGCCCAGGCCGAAGTGCACGAAGTCGACGGGGCGACGGCCCGCCGACGATGATGGCTGAGCGGGCATAGACCACGGCGCCGCGGCGCTGAAGCGGACGTCCGGGGAACCGCTGTCGAGTTGATGAACAGGTTGTTCGATCGGGAGCGAGTCGGCCCCTCGCCGGAGCCGACCGCCCAGTGGAAAGGAAGCAGTCCATGGACGAGCAGGGTGAGCGCTTCGACGTCGTCGTACTCGGCGCGGGCCCCGGCGGATACGTAGCCGCCATCCGGGCCGCCCAACTGGGCAAGAGCGTCGCGGTGGTGGAGGAGAAGTACTGGGGCGGCGTCTGCCTGAACGTGGGCTGTATCCCCACCAAGGCACTGCTGCGCAACGCCGAGCTCGCGCACATCTTCACGCGCGAGGCGAAGACCTTCGGCATCAAGGTCGACGGAGAGGTCTCCTTCGACTACGGGGAGGCCTTCCGCCGCAGCCGGAAGGTCGCGGACGGCCGGGTCAAGGGCGTCCACTACCTGATGAAGAAGAACAAGATCACGGAAATCAGCGGCCGCGGCACCTTCCTCGACCCGCACACGCTCCAGGTGGCCGACTACGACGGCAATACCCGCACCATCGGCTTCGATCACTGTGTCATCGCCGCCGGGGCGAGCCCCAAGCTGCTGCCAGGCACCCGCCGTACGTTGCGCGTGGTGACGTTCGAGGAGCAGATCCTCGCCGAGGACCTGCCTCAGTCGATCGTGATCGCCGGCGCCGGGGCCATCGGCGTCGAGTTCGCCTACGTACTGCACAACTACGGCGTGAAGGTCACCGTCGTCGAGTTCCTGGACCGGATCGCCCCGCTGGAGGACGCGGAGGTTTCCGCCGAACTGGCCAAGCAGTACCGGAAGTTGGGCATCGACGTGCTCACATCGACCCGTGTCGAGTCGATCGACGAGTCCGGCCCGCAGGTGCGTGTCACGGTCACCGGCAAGGACGGCGCCCAGCAGGTTCTGGAGGCCGACAAGGTCCTGCAGGCGATCGGCTTCGCGCCGAACGTCACCGGTTACGGCCTCGAGAAGACCGGCGTGCGCGTCACCGAGCGCGGCGCGATCGACGTCGACGGCCGTTGCCGCACCTCGGTCCCGCACATCTACGCCATCGGGGACGTCACCGCGAAGCTGATGCTTGCACACGCCGCGGAGGCGATGGGTGTGGTCGCCGCCGAGACGATCGCGGACGCGGAGACCATGGAGCTGGACTACGTGATGATCCCGAGGTCCACGTTCTGCCAGCCCCAGATCGCCAGCTTCGGGTACACCGAGGCGCAGGCGAGGGAGAAGGGCTTCGACGTCCAGGTGGCGAAGTTCCCGTTCACCGCGAACGCCAAGGCGCACGGCCTGGGCGATGCGACCGGCTTCGTGAAGCTGATCAGCGACGCCAAGTACGGCGAACTCCTCGGCGGCCACCTGATCGGTCCCGACGTCACTGAACTGCTCCCCGAGCTGACCCTGGCCCAGCAGTGGGACCTCACGGTCCACGAGGTCGCCCGCAACGTCCACGCCCATCCCACCCTGGGCGAGGCCGTCAAGGAAGCCGTCCACGGCCTCGCAGGCCACATGATCAACATGTAGCGGGACGGCCGACGGCGTACGGCAGTTCGGTCGGTCCCGGTTGCCGACCTGGTCTCCCCCTCGGCTCGCCCTCGCCGGAGGGCCGGGTGGGGCTTCAGGTACCGCGCCGGCCGGGGAAGCGCCTTTTGCCGTTTCGCCGTGTCATCGACCGAAAGGGTTGCTGCGATCGAAAGGGCTTGCTGCGACACGCCCGCGGCGCTGTGGAGCCTGCTCGGTGGGAAATCGGGCGACACGATGGGGGCTGTGACACCTGGCGGGACGGGCCGTGGCCAGACCGGACGGGCCGTGGTCAGACCAACGGGCACCGCCCCGAACCGTGCGAACGACGCGGGACGGAAGTGGCGTCGATGGATTGGTGCCGCCCAGCGGCAGAATCCGCTGCTCAGGCGACAGGCGCTGCGGGTTGGTCGACGAGGGAGGCGTTACCGCCCTGGACGGCGTCCCGGGCGCGAGCGGTCGCCTCGTGGGGTACTCCGAGGGGGATGGCGCTGACGTCCGACAGGTGCGCGAACTGCTTCGGGGTGAGCTGGACGTCCAGCGCGCCGAGGTAGTCGTCGAGTTGGGTGAGGTTGCGCGGGCCGATGATCGGGACGAACGGGGTGGACGCCTGGGCGGCACGCTCACGGAGCCAGGCAACAGCCACCTGGGCGGGCGTCGCGCCGGACTCCTCGGCGATGGCCAGGACGGTGTCGATGACGGCGGTCTTCTGCTCGGTGCTCTCGGTGTGGATGACCGCCTTGAGATCGGTCAGGCGTCCCTCGTCGCTGCGGCGGTACTTGCCGGTCAGCAGTCCGCCGCCGAGCGGGGACCACAGGGCCGCGCCGAGTCCCAGGCTCTCGGCCATCGGCAGCAGCTCGCGGTCGGCGGTCCGCTCGACCAGGCTGTACTCGACCTGGATGCCGGTGACCGGCGCCCAGTTCTTCAGGTCCGCGAGGGTGGCGGCGCGGGAGACGCGCCAGGCGGGGAAGTTGGACAGGGCGGCGTGGAGGATCTTGCCGGAGCTGACCAGGTCGTCAAGTCCGCGCAGGATCTCCTCCATGGGCGTGAGGTCGTCGGGGAAGTGGACCCAGTACAGGTCGACGTAGTCGGTGCCGAGGCGCTTCAGGCTCGCCTCCAGCGAAGCGACCATGTTCTTGCGGCTGTTGCCGGTCCTGGAGATGCCGGGCTGCGGGCTGGCGCCGTTGGTGTACTTGGTGGCCAGGACGAAGTGGTCCCGGTCAGCGGCAACGAACTTCCCCACCAGCTCTTCCGACTCACCGAACTGGTAGGCGTCCGCGGTATCAAGAAACGTTCCGCCGGCCTCGGCGAACCTGTCGAACATCCGGCGGGCCTCGTCCGGCTCGGCACCGGCGCCCCAGCCGGTGCCGAAGTTCCCCGTGCCCAGCGCGTACTCGGAAACGCGCAGTCCGGTTCGTCGTCCGAAGGTCGTGTAACGCATCAGGTCTCCTTGGTGCTGAATCCGCATCGACGGTCGCGCCGGGCGGTGGCGGGTGAGACGCCGGACCGGTCCCGACGATGGGCCGCCGGAGTGACCAGGGGGCGCCGGGTGCGCGCTGGTGGGATGCAGCTCCGACGGACCACCCATACGCGTGCTGCGAGGCGGGATGGTTAAGTAAGACGATCGGTCTACTTAGGGTTCCACCGTAGCTGTCCCACCGCCTTATGTAAAACGATCGGTATGCTTAAGGCTGTGACCGAAACTCAGCCCGTACGTCGGCGTCGTGGGCGCGGCGCCCGGGAGCGGATCCTCAAGGCGGCGACCGAGTTGTTCACGGCGCAGGGGATCAACGCGACCGGGATGGACCAGCTGTCGACCGTCGCCGAAGTGTCGAAACGCACCTTGTACACGCACTTCCCCAGCAAGGACGAGCTCATCGGGGCGTACCTGCAGTCCTTGGTGGACCCTCTCCTGCCGGTCCCGCCGTCGCTCGACCGGCCGACAATGAACCCGCGTGAGCAACTCCTCGCCGTCTTCGACCGGAAGCCGTCGGAATCCACCGCTCCGTTCCGGGGATGCCCGTTACTGAACGTCAGCGTCGAGGTGCCAGATCCCGGGCACTCCGCCCACCAGTTGGCCGCGGCGTACAAGAGGGAGTTCGCCCGCCGCCTCACGGACATCGCACGGCAGGCCGGGGCCGCGGACCCGGAAACCCTCGGCGAGCAACTGGCACTGCTCTTCGACGGCGCGGCCGCACGCGGCACCGTCCTCAACAGCAGCCACACCGCCGCGTGCGCGCGAGCCATCGCAGAGTCGTTGGTCGACGCCGCCCTCGCCGACGTCGGCCCAGCATCTGCGTGACGACGTCGGCAACCTCCTTGAACCTCCTTGCCGAAGCCGAAGCCGAAGCCGAAGCCGAAGCCGAAGCCGAAGCCGAAGCCGAAGCCGAAGCCGAAGCCGAAGCCGAAGCCGACGCCGAAGCCGAGGCCTTGCTTGCGGGGACGGTCGGGTGTCGAAGGGTGAGATCAGCGTGCTCGTCGGTGCTCGTCGGTGCTCGGCGGGGGAGGCGGCGTCAGTTCAGGCGCAGGGCGGACCAGGCTGCGTCGTCGAGCGCGAGGTGGCGGTCGAGGGTGTCGCGGATCAGGTCGGTGGGGACGTCCTCCCGGGTGCCGAGCGTCGCGGCGGCCACCAGGTGGCCCAGGCGCAGTCCGTGCGTCGGGGTGCGGCCTTCCAGGAGCGCTGCGAGGTAACCGGCGGCGAAGGCGTCACCGGCTCCGACGGGTTCGACGACCCGTGCGGCGGGGGTGGGGACGAAGGTTTCCTCACCGTCGGCGCCATACGCCATGGCTCCGCGCCCGGCATCCTTGACGACCAGTACCGGGCCGGGGCCGAGCAGGTCGCGGACGTCTTGCGCCGTGCGGGTGCCCCACAGCCTCTCGGCCTCGTCGCGTCCGACGAACACGAGGTCGGCGCCGCGGGCCAGCTCTCTCAGTACGGGGGCGGCGTCGGCCGGACGATGCCGCCACAGCGCTGGGCGGTAGTTGACGTCGAAGGAGATGACGGGTCCGGGGACGGCGCGCCGGGAGACGATGTGGGTGACCAGGTCGGCGCAGGTGTCCGAGAGTGCCGCGGTGATGCCGGAGAGGTGCAGCGCGCGGGCTCGGTGCAGCAGCACAAGGTCCGCCAGGTGGGTGCCCATGGCGGCGGCCGCGGAGTCCCGGCGGTAGTAGTACGTTCCGGTGCCGTCCGGGCCGGGGTCCTTGAAGTAGACACCGGTCGGCCGCAGCGGGTCTGTCTCGACGGCGGAGACGTCGACGCCGCGGGCGCTGAGGTCATCCAGGACACGCTGTCCGAGGGGATCGTCGCCTACTCGGCCCAGCCAGGCGGCGCTGTGCCCCAGGGCGACCAGGGCGCAGGCCACGTTGGACTCCGCTCCGCCCACGGCGAGCGCCAGTGCGCTCTGGTGCGCGAGAGGCCGGGAGTCCCAGGGGCTGAGTACCGCCATGGTTTCTCCGACGCACACCACGTCGGCTCCGGGCGCGGACCCGGTTGGAGCACGGGGAGAAGGGGGGCGGATGAGCACGAGGGTTCCTTCTGCGGGCTTTCGGACAGCGGTGTCGGGACGGAAGGAGTGCCCCTCAGGTGTCCAGGACGCGGTGCAGGAACTGTTGCGTGCGCTGTTCGGCGGGACTGCCGAAGACCTGCTCGGGGGAGCCCTGTTCGAGGACGACGCCGCCGTCCATGAACACCACGCGGTCGGCGGTGTCCTTGGCGAAGCGCATCTCGTGGGTGACGACGACCATGGTCATGCCGTCCTCGGCGAGGGAACGCATGACACCGGTGACCTCACCGACGAGTTCGGGGTCGAGGGCGGAGGTCGGCTCGTCGAAGAACATGATCGCGGGGTCCATGGCCAGGGCGCGGGCGATGGCGACACGCTGCTGCTGACCACCGGACAGCTGTGCGGGGTAGGCGTCGGCCTTGTCGGCGAGCCCGACCCGCTTCAGGGCGGCCCGGCCGCGCTCCTCGGCCTCCGCGCGGGAGAGCTTCCTGACCTTCAGCAGGGCGAGCGTGACGTTGCCCAGCGCGGTCTTGTGCGGGAAGAGGTTGAACTGCTGAAACACCATCCCGACGTGCCCGAATATCTCCGGTGCGCGCTTGCGGTCGTGCAGTGGGACCCCGCCCACCCACACCTCTCCGCTGTCCGCCCGTTCCAGGTCACACATGATCCGCAGCAGGGTGCTCTTGCCGGAGCCGCTGGCACCGATCAGGACGACGACCTCACCCGGTTCCACATCGATGTCGACTCCCTTGAGGACCTCCAGTTCACCGAAGCGCTTGTGCACGCCGGACAGGGAGATCCTGGAGGCGGTCACCGCCTTCTGCTGGGCGGCGGGGTCGGTGGTCATCATGCGGTGACAGCCTTTCGCTCCATGTGCCGCACGAACAGCGACAGCGGGTAACAGATGACGAAGTACAGGACGGCGACGGCGAGGTAGGACGTGCCGGGATCGCCCACCCGGTCGATGACGGCCTGTCCCTGGCGGACCAGTTCGACGTACCCGATCACCACGGCGATCGAGGTGTCCTTGATCAGGGACAGGTACTGGCCGACCAGTGGGGGAAGGACGATCGCGCGGGTCTGGGGAAGGATGACGCTCAGGAACGTCTGGATGCGGGGCAGGCCCAGCACTCGCGCCGCCTCCCACTGACCACGGGGCACCGCCTCGATACCGGCCCGGAAGATCTCCGCGATGTAGGCGCCCTGGTAGAGCGTCAGGGCGAGCAGGGCGGCGCCGAAGACGGTGATCCCCACGAGGCCCAGGTATGCCGCGCCGAAGTAGAGGAACAGCATCTGGATCAGCAGGGGTGTGCCGCGGAAGACCTCCAGATAGCCGCGGGCGAGCTGGGCCAGGACCGGGATGCGGCTCGTGCGCAGGGCCGCGACGACCAGCCCGAGCAGTGTTCCGGTGGCGATCGCCGCGATCGACAGCAGTACGGTGGCCCACAGGCCGGAGACGTACAGTTCACGGTTCGACCAGATGACCGACCAGTCCATCAGGCCTCCTTCTGGACGGGACGCGCGGAACGGGCCGGCAGCAGACGGCGTACGGCGCCCAGGGGGCGGGGCCGTTCGGAGGGACGTAGTGGCGGCTTGAACGCGACGCGTCCGATGAGCCCGGCAACGAGGACCACCGCGTTGGTGAGGACCAGGTAGAGCACCGCGGCGATTCCGAAGACCTGCACGGTCAGCAGGGTGCGGGAGTTGATGACCATGGCCGTGCCCGTCAGCTCGGGGACGGAGATGGCGGACAGCAGCGACGAGCCCAGGATGATCTGGACCAGCTGGTTCACCACGGCGGGGTAGACGTTGCGCAGGGCCTGGGGGAGCACCACATGCAGGAACGTGCGCGGCGGGCTCAGGGCCAGCACCCGGGCGGCTTCGCTCTGGCCGCGCGGGACGGCCTGGATGCCGGCGCGGAAGATCTCGGTGAGGTACGCGCCGACGTTCACGCCGAGGGCGAGCACTCCCGCCTGCACCGGGCTCAGTCGCAGACCCGCTGACGGAAGGGCGAAGTAGGCGACGAACATCTGCAGCAGTACGGGGGTGTTGCGGATGACCTCGACGTAGACGGCCGCGGGCGCGCGCAGGACCACGTAGCGGGATCTGCGGGCGAGCGCGCCGAGCAGGCCGAGGGCGAAGGCGAGCGCGAAGGCCTCGAGCGACAGTTTCAGGGACAGCCAGGCCGCGTCGAGATAGGTGGCCCAGTCCCGGAGGGCGTAGGTCCAGTCAACGAACATGGGACTCCTCCATGGGGCGGCGGCAGGGGAGGGCCGCCGCCCGGCCGGGACTCAGTAGGACGGGTTGAGCGGGTAGACACGGTCCACGCCGAACCACTTCTTGTAGACGGTGTTCGCCTGTCCCGAGGTGTTGAACTCCCGCAGCCATGTGTTGACCCACTGCAGCCAGGTGGCGTCGCCCAGCGGAACGCCGATGCCGTTGTACTCCAGCGGCACGACGGAGTCCTTGGTGACCTTGAGTGAAGGGTCCGTCTTGGCCTGGAAGTTGAGGAAGTTGGAGTCCTCGACCATGGCGTCGGCCTGGCCCTGCTTGACGGCGAGCACGGCGGCGGAGGAGGTGTCGTACTCCTGGATCTTGGCCTTGGGGTTGCCGGCCTTGACGGCGTCGCCGTTGGTGGATCCCTTGGTCACGGCGACTGTCCTGCCGCTGAGGTCCTTCAGAGTGGAGATGCCGCTGGATTTCTTCACCAGCATCACCTCGCCCGCGACGATGTAGGGGTCGCTGAAGGCGACCTGCTTGGCGCGCTCGGCGGTGGTGGTGAAGTTGCAGACCACCGCGTCGACCTTCTTGGTCTGCAGGTTGGGAATGCGGTTGGCGGACGTGGTGTCCACGATCTTGACCTTGACGCCGAGGGCGGTGGCCATGGCGGTGGCGACGTCGACGTCAAAGCCCTGCGGCTTGTTGTTCTTGTCCATCGACCCGAACGGCGGGAACGTCAGGCAGCTGGCGACGTTGAGGGTGCCGCGCTTGATGACTTCCTGGAGCGTCGACGACTGCTGGTTGGCAGCCGAGGTGCCGCTGCTGGAGGTGCAGGCGGCGAGGGACGCGACAGCGGTCACACCGATACAAATCGTCATCAGAGTGCGGGTACGGTGACGAAGTCTCATCACATGCATTCCCTTCCGGGAGGGTTTTGAGGGTGAGCCTGAGCGGCCGGAGAAGGGGGTGATCGCCATCGATCGTCAACTACGTTCTGCTATGCAAAATCGCGTTTCACATAACGTTGGGGAGAAGCTAGCCCGGTGCCCCGCGGTCGTCAACGGTCGATTTCAATATGTGACATACCGTTTTGCTATGCAGTTCGGTAGGGTGCCGTTGGGTCCCCCGCACGGGACCGGCAGGGGCTGACCGCCCTCGCAACGCATCCTGCAGGAGGAACCGGCGTGGCTTCGCTCGACAGCGCGAATGAGACTCCCGACGTGCCCGGGGCGCGTCGCAACGCCTCATCGTCCCTGCGACGTGCACTGAGCATCCTGAAGTACCTGGCCGAGGACGACGGCCATCCGCACGGCACCTCACTCACCGACCTCGCCACCGGGCTCCAGATGAGCAAGAGCACCGTGCTGCGGCTCGTCGGCCCACTGCGGGAAGAACGACTGGTGGATCAGGATCCGGAAAGCGGCCACTACCGGCTCGGGCCGCAGAACGCCCTGCTCGGGCAGCTCTACCTGGAGCGCCTCGACATCCGGCGCACGGCGTCGCCGCTGCTGCACCAACTCGCCCAGGACGTCCGCGAAGCGGTGCACCTGGTCAGCTTTGATCCCCCCGAGATCGTCTATATCGACAAGGTCGAGAGCCCCCAGGCCGTACGTATGCACTCCCGGGTCGGCGGGCGCCAGCCTGCCTACTGCACAGCCACCGGCAAAGCGTTCCTCGCTCACGCCACGGACGACGTGCTCGACAAGGTGGTACTGGCCGGCATGCCCGCACGCACACCGGCCACCATCACCTCAGCGGAGCAACTGCACGCCGAACTCGCCCGTATCCGTGAGCGCGGCTACGCCGTCGACGACGTGGAGAACGAACTCGACATCCGCTGCGTGGCCGCACCGGCCTTCGATCACAGCGGGGCCGTCGTCACGGCGGTCAGCATCTCCGGCCCGGCCTCCCGGGTGACGCACGACCGCGTCGCAGAGATCGGAAGGCAGGTCGTCGAGACCTCCCGAACCCTCACGGACCGCTTGGGCGGAATCGCTCCGGCACCTCGGTGACCGCTTGCTCCCTGACATGCGCCGCCTGGTGCCGCAGTCCCCGGGTCGGTTGACCGTGAGCCTGTCGCCACACGTAATTGCCGTTGTGAGTCGAGGGGCGCCGCTCATAAGGTCACCGGCATGTCTTTACGTCTTCGTATGCGTCAAGCCCTGCCGGAAGCGATGCGCGCCCGTGACAAGGCCGCGGTGAGCGCACTGCGCGCGACACTTGCCGCGCTGGACAACGCCGAGGCGGTGCCCGTGGACGAAGCTGAGCTCCGCGGCATGGCCCTTGAGCAGTCGCCGGTTGGTGTCGGCGTCACCGAAGCAGCGCGGCGCGAGCTGAGCGAGCGCAGTGTGGTGGATGTCGTGCGCGCCGAGGCGGCCGAACGACTGGAGGTCGCAGCGCAGTTGACCGCGCCCGCACACGCTGACCGAGCCGCGCAGCTCCGCGCGGAGGCTGCGGTGCTGCTTCGCTTCCTCGACGGCCCCGGCACCGCATAGGAAGCGGCGTCGCATCGCACCCGAAGCGACGGCCCGCGGCAGGCTATCGAGGAGACCTTGTCCGGGGGCGATCGATGCCCAGGTGCACGGCCGTCACGGGGTGGCCATAGAGTCATGCGGCATGCGAAGCCTGGCCCGTCTGCCGAAGGCCCATCTCCATCTCCATCTCGAAGGCGCCATGCGCCCCGCCACGCTCGCGGAACTAGCGGGCGAGCGGGGCGAACGTGGCGAACAACCCCCGGAATCAAGCGGCTTCAAGTCCTTCGAGGACTTCACGTCCTTGTACCGTGCCGCTGCTCGGCTGGTGCGCGAGGGTCCGCGGGAGAACCTTCTGCGGCTGGTGCGCGAAGTGGTCGAAGACGCCGCCGCAGACGGAGCGGTGTGGATCGAGCCGCATGTCAACCCCCTGACCTACGAGACCGATCCGGACGCCGCGCTGGAC
The DNA here is from genome assembly GCF_045041235.1 of Streptomyces sp. NBC_00076. Classification (NCBI taxonomy): domain Bacteria; kingdom Bacillati; phylum Actinomycetota; class Actinomycetes; order Kitasatosporales; family Streptomycetaceae; genus Streptomyces; species Streptomyces sp. NBC_00076. The sequence continues at coordinate 704,986 of NZ_CP108242.1, read as the reverse complement.
CTGCTGGACGTGGTGATTGACGAGGGTCGCCGTACCGCTGCACGGCTCGGGATCGGCTTCGGCGTCCTGGTGTTCGCCCGGCGTAACGCGGACCCTTCTGAGGGCGTCGAGGCCGCCCGCCTCGCGGCCCGCCGGGCAGGACATGGGGTGGTCTCCTTCGGCCTGGCCGGGGACGAGGCCCGATTTCCCCCTGAGCCGTTCGCCGAGACATTCGCCATCGCCCGGGATGCCGGGCTGATTTCCGCTCCGCACGCCGGGGAATTCGCCGGTCCGGCCGGCGTGCGTGCCGCACTCGACGTGCTCGGCGCGCGACGCATCGCTCACGGCGTGCGGGCGGTCGAGGACCCGGATCTCCTCGCCCGCCTCGCCGCGGAGGACGTGGTCCTCGACGTCTGCCCCACCTCCAACGTCGCCCTCGGCGTAGCGGAATCCCTGTCCGTCCACCCCCTCCCGCTTCTGCTGCAAGCAGGCGTCCGGTGCACCCTCAATGCCGACGACCCCCTCCTGTTCGGCCCGGGCCTGCTGGAGGAGTACGAGACGGCCCGCACTGCCTTCGCCCTCACCGATCCCCAACTCGCCGCCATAGCCCGCACGTCGGTCGAGTCCTCGGGCGCTCCGCGCGCCCTGGTGGAGGATGCGGTCACCCTCATCGGAGACTGGCTGGACATTCCTGACCGAGCAACGACGCCCCCGATCCTCGGGGCATGGTGACTGCCGCCCCCGGCAGCAGACTCAACAACAGGCGGCCCTCTCAGGGCAGTTGGCCAGATGAATGAAGCGCGTCGAACACCATCTGATCCACTGACGAGACCCGCGCTCGATCGCCATAGCCGAACCAGTCCGACTCTGCGATCTCGCGTGAAGGGATCAGGGGACCAGTGTGCTCTGCGGTGTAGCAGATCATCCGGAACTCCGTGCGTCCGTCGGAATCGCTCCGCGTCTCGAAGGTGCCGACATGCATCATCGTGGACGTATCGACCCGGGACTGGAGTTCCTCGTCGATCTCGCGCGCCAGGGTCTCGGCGTCGGATTCTCCGGGCTCCCTCTTCCCACCAGGGAAGTAGAAGACATCCACACCGCGGTTGCGTGTTACCAGCACCCGCCCGTCACGCACCAGAACCCAGGCCACTTTCTCCGGAACGCCTTCGACCTCTGCCATGCCCGGACCCTACCCACTCACCCCGAGCCCGAGCCCGAGCCCGAGGCGGGTCCGGGTGGGCAGATCGCCGACCTGGTGGCGCGCGCGATCCACCCCGCGGTGCGCGCCAAGGGGCTGTGCAGGCGCCGCAGTCCCAGGCGGCGGGCCGACCGTGCCGGGGCCGGTGTCTTCCGGCTGCCGGGCCGTAGCCCGGTGCCACGCTTCCGCCTGGGTGTGCCGGCCGCCGCCGCGGTCACGGAGATCAGGTCACCGTGAATCCGTCGAACGTGGCGATGCCCCGTCCGTCGGTCCAGCCGTTGGCCGCGGTCATGAAGACCCCGACGTCCTGTGCGGCGGCCGTGCCTCCCGGGGTGGCCGTGCCCACCGTCGTCCAGGTGACGCCGTCCGTGCTGGCCTCACCGGTGTACGAGGCGCCGGACCTGGTCAGCCGCAGCCGCACCGGCGCGGTGAACGAGCCCGACTGTTCGATCGAGTCGAAACGGCCGTCACCGTCCGCGTCCCAGCTCAGCGCGCAGCCGTTGGACGGTGTGATCGCCAGGTTCACATAGCCCGCGGTCCCCTGGGTGCCCAGGTCGTTGCGGACGATGAGGCCCGCCCGTGCCCAGCCCCCGGACGCGTCCTGGGACGTGACCGTGACCTGGGCCACCGTTCCGTCCTTGTACCCGCCCGCCCGGTACACCGCCCCGAACTCGTTGGTGCCGGCCCACAGGTCGGCCCCCGCGCCCTCGATGGCGATCTCGTCGCCGGCCTGGCCGAACACCGCGTCGTTGTAGGAGACCGTGCGGTAGGGGTCGCCGACCCCGGCCGCGGCCATCAGCCGTACCGGCGCCACGACCTTTCCGCCTCCCGCGTACGCCGCCGCCGCGACGACCTGGCCGACCAGTTCCGAAGGCGCACCCGCCAGAGAGACCTCGAAGCGAGCGACCAACGTTTCGCCGGATGCCACCGATGCCTTGCTCACCGGATCGAGCGGCTTCACCGCCATGCCCTCCGGGGCGGTGACGGAAAGCGTCACGCCGCGTGCCGCCGTGAACCCGTTCCTGTTGGTGAAGGTGACCGTCACCGTCGCGGGCGTGCCCTCGGCCACCGCTCCCCGGTCGACACCCGCCGTGAGGGCCGCCTGGTAGGGAGTGGCGGCGAGCAGGTCGCGCACGCTGCGGGCCAGGGCGTAGGGGGAGCCGTGGGGATCGGTCGGGTACGTCTCGTGTGCGTGCGCCCAGCGGTCCTCCAGGGCGAACCAGTCGATCGTCGCCGGGTCCTTTCCCGTGGTGAGCGCGTTGAAGTACGTCTGCCAGCGGGTGCGGTACAGGCCGCCGACCAGTCCGGACCACTCCCGGTTCGCGTAGTCGTGCAGGCCCTCCTCGCTGCTTTCGCGTCCGCCCCAGGTGGTGATGAGGGAGCGGACGTCGTATTCGAGGCGGTCCTTCTCGGCCCGGTCGGCGCCCCAGGCGCGCGCGTCGGCGAGCCACCGCCCGAGCAGATGCGGGCCGGAGGTCGCCAGCAGGTCCTCGAGGAGGTCCATCCAGCTCAGCCAGGTCTTGGTCAGCTTGCCGAACAGGGCCTTGTCCCCGGCATCGTGTGCGGCCTTGATCTGCGGCAGCAGGACCCGGCTGCGGTTGGACAGGACCTGCCGGGCCACGTCGACGACGTCGTACCGGTAGGCCGAGCTGTCCCTCAACTCGGTTTGTACCGCGAGGAGTTCGGTGAGTGCGGCGTCGAACGCCGTGGTGTCGTAGCGGTCCTTCTCCGGCCCCCACGCGGCGGCCTTGTTCGCCGTCAGGCTCGGACGGGCGCCGAACAGTCCGTCGGGTGCCTCGCTCCAGGAGTCCGCGCGGGACATGTTGTACGCGGTGTCGCGGATCGTCTGCCAGGCCGCCGCCGCATGCCGGTCGGGGCCGCCGTAGCGGGAGAGGGCGTACGCGGCGAACCAGTCGTCCAGGTCCACGGTGCCGGGGGTCCAGGCCAGGTCGGTGAGGAGGGCGAGGGCGGGCGCGTTGTTGTCGGCCCCCTCGGGCATCGCCGCGATACCGGCGAGCGCACTGCCCTTCTTGTCACGCCACTTGGGGTACTGGTCCACCCAGTCCGGGGCGTTGGCGCCGATCGGGGTGTGGCCGCCGAAGTTCCAGATGCTGCCGAAGGCGTACGGGGTGCCGCCCCAGTCGCTCTCCCGGTCCGTGACGGTGGTGTAGCGGTCCGACAGGCCGTCCACGATCAGCATCCGGCTCTTGTCGACGCCGTCGAGCAGCTCCTTGGCCGGGTTGTTCTGCCAGCCGAGGATCGCCCAGACGGCCCCCGGGTGGGCCTTCTGCAGGGCCACCTCGACGGCCTTGGCGGCCTCGCCCACCGGCACGTCACCGGCGTTGCCGCCTTCGTGCAGCAGGTCCATCTTGTACATCGTGCTTCCGCCGAACCGTTCCTTCTGGGCGCGGTAGAAAGTGGCGGCCACGTCCTCGAAGGCCGTGGTGCGCGGGTCGAGCCAGTCGGGGCGTTTGAAGGCGCCCCAGGTGCCCTGCGCCACCACCGCCGCGTCCCCGCCGTGCTTGGCGGGGAAGTCGTCCGGGACGCTGCCGTAGTAGCCCGGCAGGACCGGCGTCATGCCCAGGTCACGTATCCGGTCGGTGATCTTCTCGGCGAGCGCGGCACGCTTCTCGATGAGCTGCCGGGAGACGGGCCCGCCGAAGCCCGACATGTTCTGCAGCAGCCACCAGGGCTGGCGGGCGGGGGCCGGGATCCAGGCGCGCATCTCGGCGTCGGTATAGCCGAACTGACGGAACGTGTCGTAGTAGACGGCGTCGCCGCCCATGTAGACGAGGACCCGGTTGACTCCGTGCACGGCCAGCACGTCCAGCTCGTACTGCCAGGCGTCCCAGTCGCGGTAGGCGCCGGTGTAGCCCTCGTTGGTGTCGTTGAAGGCGAAGCGGTGCGGCACGTTGGCCGTTCCCGTGATCTCCGCGGCGGGCGCGGGGAGGGTGCGCGGCAGGTTCAACTGCTCGCCGGTCCAGGAGACGGAGGCGTGCGCGGTCCGCCGCAGGTAGGTGTGGAGGCCTGCGAGCAGCACACCGGGGCTGGTGCCCTCCACCGTGATCCGTCCGGCGCGGCCGGTGACCCGGAAGCGGTCGGTCTTGTCGTTGACGGCCCGCAGGGTGAGCTGCTGGTAGTGGTCGGGAAGCAGCCGCTTCACAGCGGCCGCCGCGGGCGCGGTGTCGAACAGGGTGCCGTCGGCCGCGTACGCGCCTTGCGGGAGGGGCAGCATCGCGGCGCCGCCCAGCACGACGGCGCCGGTGAGGATCCGTCTGCGGGTGACACCTGTGATGCCGAGGTGGTCTCGGTTGTCGTGCATGAACGTCCTTCCGCAGAGCTCAGTTGATCGGCGTGATCGTCAAGGCGAAGATGTGCAGGGCCGGGGCGCCCGCCTGGATGCCGTCGCTGACCTTGGGCAGGACCACGGAGCGCAGCTCCTTGCCGGCTGTGAGATCGACGCCGAACGTGAACAGGCTGACGGGGTTGTCGTCCCGGCCGGAGCTGATGTGGCGGTAGGGCAGCACCACCGCGGCGGAGGAGTTCGCCCCGTACCAGTCGGGGACGTCGACCGAGAACGCCTGCTCGGTGCCGTCGGCGTAGACGACCTTGCCGTCACCCTTGCCGTCGCCCCACGTGCTGGTACCGAGGAAGGACAACCGGGAACCGGAGCCGGACAGCAGCACGGTCTGGCCGTAGGAGATGACGTTGTCCTTGGTCCCGGGCCGGGTGTCCGGCCAGGTGAAGGTCAGCCCGTCGTAGGTGACCGTGGCACCCGGAGTCAGCCCCACCGACGCCAGCGCCTCGGCGGACAGACTGGAGTTCGACCCGTCGATGTTCGCGACGGTGAGGGCGTCCTCGGTGGAGATCCCCGCGTTGTCGAACGCCTTGGGCAGCGAGCGGTACGGCAGCAGGACGGGGGTGGTGGCGCGAGTGCAGTCGGAGCCGTGGGGGTGGACGTCGAAGAGGGCGTGCGCGGTGAACACGACCCGGCCCTCCGCGTCGTCGGCGAGCCGGGTCCGCCAGGTGCGGGTCACCGACCGTCCGGGCGCGAGGTCGCCCAGGCCGTCCTGTTCGGCGGAGTCGTCCACGGCGAGGTAGAGCACGGTGCCGCGCAGCGTGATCGTGGCGGTGTTGGTGAGGGTGGCCGTCAGGGTCACGGCCTTGCCGGCCTCGAGTGCGGACGGAGTGACGGTGAGCGATACGGGCGGCGAGAGGAAGTCCTCCTCGGGACGATAGGCGATCACGACGCCACCACGGTGAAGTGGTCGAACACGGCCTGGACCGTCGTGCCGGGGTAGTTGAGGTTCACGGCGCTCGCCACCACGCCCGCGTCCAGGGCGCCGCTCGCGGAGGGCACGGTCGCGCTCGCGATCTCGTTCCAGGAGAGGCCGTTGTTGATACTGGTGTACGCGGTGTAGGTGGTGCCGGAGCGGACCAGGCGCAGCAAGGCGGGATGGGTGGAAACGCCGCCGCCTGCCCAGGTGTCGAGGTGTCCGTTGCCGTCACTGTCGGTCATGAACTCCACGCCGTACGACTTCGACATGGTGAGCACGGCGTAGCCGCCCTTCTCCGGGGCGGTGAGGTCGTTGGCGACGGCGATCCCGTACTTGGCGGTGGGGTTGTCGCTTCCGGTGAGGCTGACCGTCTCGACCTGCACCGCGCTCGACTCGGCGGCGGATCCGGGAAGGAGGATGCCCCCCTTCTCGTCGGTGCCGCCGGAGAAGTCGCTGCCGCCAGCCCAGATCACCAACTGGCTGCCGTACTGGCCGAACTTGGCGTCGTCGGTGGTGGCGAACGTCCGGTACGGGTCCCGCACCTCATTGGGCTCGTAAGGCACCGTGAACGTCTTCACGGACCGCGCGCAGTCGCTGCTGTTGTCGTCGACGTCGAAGACGAGGTGCGCGGTGAACGACACGTCCCCGGCCACGTCGGCCGGCATCGCCGTCTCCCAGCGCCGGGTTGTCTTCGCGCCGCGCGGCAGGTCACCGAGCGGGATGGTCTTCGCCGCCGTGGTGGCGCCGGGGTTGATCAGGTGGAGCACGGCGTTGCGGAGCGGGAAGGGACAGTCGTTGGTGAGGACCGCGGTGGCGGTGACCGTGTCACCACCGGCCGGCTCGGCCGGCTGCGTGGTGACGGTGAGGGTGGGGCCCAGGGTGTCGAACTGGGTACCGTTGCTGATTCCCATGCCGCTCACCGGGCCCAGTCGACGGTGAAGACATTGGCGATGTCGCTGGGCACGGAGGACGGGACGGTGATGTTGATCTTTCCGTCACGGCGGGTCCACCGCAGACTGCCGCTCGTGCCGAGCAGCCGGACCCGGGACGTGGCGCTGATGGGGATGTCGCCGGGCACCGAGAGGGTGCCGCTGGGCTTGCCCAGCACGATGATGTTGAACTTGCCCGGGGAGACGGTGTAGCGGATGCCGAGCGGGCTTCCCTCCTCCTCCGCCCGCACCCAGGGCGTCGACCCGTAGATCGCGGCGCCGTTGACGTTCAGCCAGGCGCCGATGTCCTTCAGCCGCTCCTGCATGATCTCGGGGATCGTGCCGTCCGGCTTGGGGCCGATGTTGAGCAGCAGGTTGCCGTTCTTGCTGACCACGTCGGCGAGCAGCTGGATCAGGAACTCGGAGGTCTTGTAGTCCTCGTCCGGCTCGTGCTTGTTGTAGCCCCAGGAGTAGCCGATGGTCATGCAGCACTCCCACTTCTGGGGGTCCATCGTGGGGTTGGTGCGCTGCTCGTACGTAGCGAAGTCGAAGTGGGTGTCGAACCGGTCGTTGATCACGACACCCTTGGGGCGCTCCCGGTTCTTTGCCTGGTTGTAGTAGTGGGCCATAGGTTCTTCGCTGCGCCACGGCGGGTTGCCGGTGGGGCGGAACCACTGTCCGTCCGCCCAGAGCAACTCAGGGTCGTAGCGGTCGATGATCTCGTACAACTGCTTGAGCTCGTAGTCGCCGACGTAGTCCTGGACCGGCTTGTAGCCGGTCATCGGGATTTCCTGGTCGGTGTAGAAGTTGCGCATCGGCCGGCCGATCGCCGGGTTGAAGAACTCGCCGAGCGAGTAGTACAGCCCTGGCCGCACGGTGCCTCGTTTGCGGGCCGCGGTCATCAACTCGCCGACCAGGTCACGCTTCGGGCCGTACGCCACGGAGTGACGGTCCGTCACCTGACTCGGGAAGAGGGCGAATCCGTCGTGGTGCTTGCTGGTCAGCGCGAAGTACTCGGCGCCCGCCTGCTCGAACAGCTTCACCCAGGCGTCGGGATCGTACTTCTCGGCCTTGAACTGCGGGATGAGGTCGTCGTAGGTGACGTCCTCGCCGTAGGTGTCGCGGTGGTACTTCCACTCGGCGGTGTCCTTGGTGCTCTGGTACCACAGGTACCACTCGGAGGCGCTTCTCGGCGTCGCGCCGCCGATCACCGAGTAGATGCCCCAGTGGACGAAGATGCCGAACTTGGCGTCCTTGTACCAGCGCGGCACCGGGTGGGTGTCGAGGGACGCCTTGGTGGCCTGGTAGTCGGGAATGCCCGAGGCGTCGAGCGTCGCACCCTGGGTGAGCGCCTGGGCGGTGCCGGGCGGGGCGAGCAGCACCGCGCCGCCGAGGGCGGCAGCGGTGGTCATGAAGTGTCTGCGGTTCACTGCCATCGATGTGCCTCTTACTCGTGGGTGGAGAAGGAGTCGAAAAGTGCGGTCGTGATCTGGCCGGGGTAGTTGAGGTTGACCGCGCTCGCGACGAGACCGGCGTCGCCGGTGCCGCTCGCGGAGGGAACGGTGGCGGTGGCGACCTCTTGCCAGGCGGTGCCGTCGGAACTGGCGTACGCGGTGTAGGCGGTGCCGTCGCGGACGATCTTCAGCCAGGCCGGGTGGTACGAACTGCCGCCCCCGGCCCAGGTGTCGAGCTTCCCGTCACCGTCGCTGTCGGTCATGAACTCCAGGCCGTACTGCGCGGACATGGTGAGCACCGCGTAGCCGCCCGCCTGAGGCGAGGTGAGGTCGTTGGCCACGGCGATCCCCGCCTTGGCGGACGGGCCGCTGCCGGTCTGACCGACGACCCGGGCGGTCACGGTGCCGGACGGCGGCGCGGCGTCGGCGAGGTAGACCGCCGCCTTCTCGTCCTTCCAGCCGGACAGGTCCTGGCCGCCCGCCCAGATGGCGAACTGGTCGCCGTTCTGGGCGTATTGGGCCTTCTCGGTCGTGGTGGCGGTCGTCAGATACGGCGCCCGCACCTCGGACGGAGCGGGGGTCACCGTGGCGTCCACGCTGTCGGAGTCGTGCCGTGTCCGGCCGTCCTGGACGAAGGAGGTGCGTACGCCGATCTCGTGGGTGCCCCAGACCGCGTCGGCCGCCGGCGTCACCGTCCAGGTGACCTTGGCGCTGTCGCCCGGGGCGAGGGAGCGTACCCGCGTGCTGCCGGCAGGTTCGGCGGACCAGCCGTCGGGGAGATCGAGACGCGTGCTGACCTCGTTGACCGCTTTGGTGCCCGTGTTGGTGACGGTCGACGTGATCTCCGTGCCGTCGCCGCCGGCTTGCAGGGTCGGCCGGTACGGGGTGATCCGGACGCGGGCCGACGGGCAGTCGCGGCCCGCCCCGAGCGTGGTGAGGTCGACGGCGTCGGCGAAGGCCTTCATCCCGACGTCGTTGGGGTGCAGATGGTCACCGGAGTCGAACGCGGCGGCGTAGCGGGTGGGGTCGTCCGGGTCCCGTACGGCCTTGTCGAAGTCGGCGTAGCCGTCGAAGACGCCGCCGTCGCGGACGAACGTGTTGACCTTCTGCCGGTCGGCCTCCTTGGCCTCGGTCCACCAGTCGCCCCAGCCGCGATACGGCACGACCGTCGCGCCGATCACACGCAGCCCGCGTTCGTGGGCGCGGCGCACGATCTCCTTCATGCCGTCGATCACCTGATCACCGGAGGCGCCGCCCCAGCTGAGATCGTTGACGCCCTCGAACAGGACCACCGTCCGGGCGCCCGGCTGCGACAGCACATCGCGCTCCAGCCGGTCCAGCGCCGACGGGTTGCCGTCCACGCCCGCCGTGATCCGGTTGCCGCTGATGCCCTCGTTCAGCACCCCGGCGGTGGACGAACAGGCCGACAGCCGGCCCGCCAGATAGTCGGGCCAGCGCCGGTTGGCGTTCGAGGTGGAGGCCGCGCCGTCGGTGATGGAGTCGCCGAGCGCCACCACGGCGCCCGCCGCGTTGCCGCCCTGTACGTCGACACCGGTCAGGAACGGGAAGGTGGAGTCGGTCTTGGTGAAGGCGTCCCCGTCGGCGTCCGCGGCGTGGTCCCCGCCTCCGTCGGGTGTCCAGTAGACGGTCTGGAGGCCCATCCAGTGCTGGCTGATGTGGGTGAGCCGGCCGGGGAAGTACAGGCTGACGACCAGGTCGCTGCGGGACGGCACGGTGAGCTGGACCTGATCGCTTGCCGCCTGCTCGCCGGCCGCGATCGTCACCCCGCTCTTCCCGCCGAACCGCAGCTTCTGCGGCTTCGCGACGGCCGAACCGCCATCACGAAGTCCGACGGTCGCGTGTCCGATCGTCACCGGCTCGGTGGTGAAGTCGTTGGTCAGGCGGATGCGCACGCTAGACCCGCCGGCGCTCACCCGCACCGGTATCCGAACCGTCACCTCCGAGGTGCCCGGGTCGTACGCGGCGTGCTGGGCGGTCGCCCAAGTCCCCGTCCACCCCTGCGGTGTGGTCTCGGCCGCGGCCGGCGCCACTGGAAGCAGGGCTGCCACCGTGGCAGCCAACGCCGTGGCCAGGACCGCGAATCTTCGGTGCCCCCGCAGGTGTTCAAGCCGTCTAGACACGGTTCCTCCTCAGGAACAGCCGCGGCCGAGGCCGAGCGACGTCAGGTCGATGGAGTCGGCGAATGCCTTCATGCCGGCGTCATTGGGATGCAGATGGTCACCGGAGTCGTACGCCGCGCCCAGCCGCTGCGGATCCGCCGGATCCCGGACCGCCCGGTCGAAGTCGGCGTAGTCGTCGAAGACCTTGCCGGAGTTCCGGACGAACGCGTTGACCTGCTGTCGCCGCGTCTCCGTCTCCTCGGTCCAGCCACCCCAGGTGAAGTCCTTGTACGGGGTGATGGTGGCGCCGACGACCCGCATCCCGCGCTGGTGCGCCCGGTCGGCGATCTCCGTCATGCCGGCGATGATCTGCTCGGCACTCGCCCCGCCGAGATCGTTGATCCCCTCGAAGAGGATCAGAGTCCTGGCGCCCGGCTGGGAGAGAACATCCCGTTCGAGCCGGTCGAGCGCCGAGGGATTGGTCGCGGTCCCGGCGGTGATCCGGTTGCTGGTGATGCCCGCGTTGAGCACTCCGGCGCCGGGCAGGCAGGCGTTCAGCCGGGCCGACAGCAGATCGGGCCAGCGCTGGTTGGTGTCGGCCGTCGAGTAGGACCCGTCGGTGATCGAGTCGCCGAGCGCCACCACCGACCCGGTCCTCGGCGCGGTCACGTCGACGCCGCTGAGGAACGGCCAGCTCGTGGTGGTCCAGGTGTAGGCGTCGCCGGAGGTGTCGGCGGCGTGGTCGCCCGCACCGTAGTCCGTCCAGTACACGGTCTGCTGCGCCCACCAGTGATCGGTGATGTGTGTGACCTGGCCGGGCAGATGGAGACTGACGACCAGGTCGGTCAGGGCCGGCACGGCGAGTCCGACCGGATCGCTCACCGCCTGGCCGCCCGCCGGGATGGTGACCGCGCGCTTCCCGCCGAACCGCAGGTCGTACGGGCGGGCCACGGCGGAACCGCCGTCGCGCAGGCCCACGGTCGCGTGCCCGATCGTCACCGGGTCGGTGGCGTAGGCGTTGGTCAGCCGGATGCGCACGGACGAGCCGCCGACACTGGTGTGCACCGGCATCCGTACCGTCACCTCGGACATCCCCGAGATCTCGTAGTGCTCGCTGGCCGATGTCGCCCAGGTCCCCGTCCAGCCGCGCCCGTCGCCTTGCTGACCGGCCTCGGCGGGTGCCACCGTCCCGGCCACGACGGCCGAGACCGCCAGGAGCAACGCCGCGAGCCTGCCGCGTATCCCATGCATCTGACGCCCCTTACCGTTCCGCGCCGGTGCGCGCGAGCGCCGCGTACGCCTTGGTGGCGCCCTGCGCCTTGAGGTTCACGAACGCCGGCGTCACTCCGAGCGGCGCCGCGTACCCCTTGAGCATCACGGGGCCGCGGACGACCTTGCCGTTGGTGACGTCACGCCACGTTCCGGTGGGCAGGAAGACGTCCCGGGTGGTGCCTTCGTCGAGCTTCGGTGCGGCCAGCACGGCCGGGCCGAGCATCCACTCGTCGGCGACCGTGTAACTCGCCTCGTCCTTCGGGAAGTCGAAGAACAGCGGCCGCATGATCGGATCGCCCGTCTTCAGGGTGCTCTGCACCTGGTCCCAGATGTAGGGAGCGAGCTTCTCGTGCGTCTTGATCGCCTGCCGGTAGAGGTCGACCGTCCCGCGGTCGTAACCGACCCACTCGTCGGTCGTCGCGTCCCGTACGCCGGTGGGCGAGGTCGAGGCGTACATCAGCGGCATCAGGGACGCCGCCTGCGCCCAGCGGGCCAGGACCTGCTTCGTGGGCGGCGGGTAACTGAGCGAGCCGCCGATCATGTCGGTCTCCACGAACGGGTAACCGATCGTGGAGACCGCCAGGTTGGCCGAGACCGCGGCGCGCAGCCCCGCGAAGGTGGTCGGCTTGTCGGCCGTGCGGGTGGCGAAGCCCTTGGCCTGCGCGGCGTTCCACGCGACCCGCAACCCCGCCCCCTGCTGGTCGAACTCGTCGGCCAGCTCGGTGCCGTACTTCACGTAGTCGGCGCGGGTGGCCCCCGGGTAGGGGGCGCACCGGTCGTCGAAGAAGGCGGTGTCGAACTTGAACCCGGCTACCCCCAACTCCGTTGTCTGTGCCTTCAGATCGTCGGTGTACCACTGCCGGGCGGCCGGGTTCGCCAGGTCGATCAGCCCGGTCTGGCGGCCGTTCCACCAGGTGAACAGACACGGCTTGGACGGGTCGGCCGGGTCCTTCAGCAGATAGCCGTTGTCCACGGCTTCGGAGAAGACGGCGGCGGTCTCGGGCATGTACAGGCCCGTCCACATGCCGAGGTCGAAGCCGAGGCGGCCGAGTTGCCTGGACAATGCGGGCAGATCGGGGAAGCGTTCGCCGAAGTCCGAGGCGATCACGCTCTCCTCGATCTGAACCGCGTGCCCGCCGAGCCCGGCGCCGGCCAGCGCACGGGCCCAGGCGAGGACGTTCTCCTGGGTCTGCTCGCCGTAGAGCTGCGCCCAGGAGTTCCAGAGCGGGGTGGCGTACTGCTCGTAGGGGGTGTCGGAGCGTTCGGGCTTGCCGACCAGCGCGACGTGGTCCCGGTACACCTCCGCGGGGGTGTCCTCGACGAACACCGTGGAGGCGGCGGGTCGGTCTCCGGTGACGGTGAACTCGCCGAGCCCGTTGCCGCCGGAGTTGATCCGCACGTCCATCGGGTCGTTGGTGTCCGCCCACAGTCCGGTGGCGCTGGAGGTGTACCAGAAGGGGGAGACCACCTGGTAGGACGCCGGGCTGAACCCGGTGTCCACCACCTGCCCGGAGTCCAGCGGCCACGGCTGGACCGTCTGGTCGCTGTTCTCGCCATGTCCGTACCAGTGCCCGGCGCTGCTCAGGTCGTACGCCGTGCTGAGCGCGTCGGCCTGTGCGCCCGACAGGGACCAGTTCATGTCGTACCGGTCGGAACGCAGGGTGATCCGCAGATCGACGGTGACGCCCGGCAGGTCGGTGGCGGCGGTGACGCGCAGGGTGTTGCCGTCACGGGTGCTGCCGGTGACCTCCCCGACGATGTGCCAGTCGGAGCCGATCCGGAACCGGAACGCCGCGGGCGCGGTGGCCAGCACGGTCCGGCCCGCCCGTACGGTGGTGACGGTCAACCGGTCCGTGGCGACGCGCAGTTCGTAGGCGGGTGTCGTGACGGTGACCGGCCCCCCGGAGTCGGCGGCGGCCGGTGCCGTGCCGAGCAGCGGGGCGGCCAGCACCAGCGCCGCCGAGCCGCGGCGGACGGTTCGTCTCAGACTGGGCATCAGGCACCGCCGCCGCAGGTCAGCTTGGCGTCGGCCCAGTCGGCGTGGTCGAGGGCGTTGCCGTCCCCGGCGTCCGAGACGACGAGTTCGAGCCGCCGCGCGCCTGCCACGTCGACGTCGATGTTCTTCGTCGCGGTGTCCCGGTCGACGGTGCCGCTCTCGTAGACGGGCGTTCCGTCGGCGAGGACGGTGTAGGTGACGGTGGCCGGGCCGTCGGACCGGCCGTAGGTCTCCTGGTCGAGGCCGAGCGCGGCGTGGAAGGTGGTGCAGGTGCCGCCGAGCCACACCTGGACGCTGCTGGCGGCGTGGGTGCCGAGGCCCTTCTCGTAGACGGTGTCGTGGAGAGTGAGCGGCAGGCCGTCGCCCTCGGCGTTCTCACCGACGGACTGGTCGCGTTCGACCGGGCCCCAGCCGTTGCTGCTGGAGGCGAACGGCAGATCGCTGACGTAGTGTTCGCCGGCCGTGAGCGGCGGTGGCTGCGCCGCCACCACCTGTTCCCCCGTCACCGAACCGGGTCTGCCGGCCCGGGTGAAGTCGGCGGTGACGCGGAGAATGGCGACGGTGGCGGTCTTCTGGTCGGCGGGCACGGTGACGGTCCACTGCGCTTTCGCCGAGCCACCCGGTTCGAGGGTGCCGAGTTTCACCGGATCGGCCGGGGTGGCGGTCCAGCCGTCGGGCAGCTTCGGGTTCAGGGAGAGGCCGTTGAGCGTCTTGCCGTTTTCCGGTACGGAGGCCGTTGCCGTGACCTGGTAGCTCTTGCCGGGCTCGACGGTGTCGGGGGAGTCGACGGTCACCCGCGCCGGGGTGGCCGGGTCGGCGTAGGTGGCGGCGTCGTAGGCCGGGGCGGCCACATCGGCGACGCGCAGCGAGGACGTGACATTGCCGAGCGTGGTCAGGCCGACCTTGCCCAGGCCGCCGCTCTTGGCGTCCTCGCTCCACGAGGCGATGGCGATGGTGTTCTTGCCGTCGCCGCGCAGGATGCCGTTGGGGATGGGGAAGGTGTGCTGGGGGCCGGTGTCGTTGACGTAGTTCCCCATCAGCCAGCCGTTGACGTAGATGAGGGCGCGGTAGTCGCGGTCGGGCTTGTCGGTGATCGTGACGCCGACGGAGACGTCCTGGCCCGTGGGCAGCTTGGGGTTGAAGGTGGTGCGGTACCAGGCGATACCGGGAGTGGTGTCACTCGTCGGCAGCGTGGCCGCGTCCCACGACCCGTCAGGGAATCCGGGCAGGGTCCAGCCCGAACGCTCCCCGTACAGACCGCCGTTGTTCATGTGCCCGCGCACCGGGTCGACGGGCTTCTCGCCGCCCCGCGCACCCTGGATACGCCAGGTGATCTGCGCGTCGGACCCGGCCAGATACGCCGTGGTCAGGCCGCGCGGTTGCTTGTGGTCGTCGCTGTTCCAGGTGAAGTCCTCGTTGTGGCCCATGGTGCCGACCAGGACGGAGACCACGTTCTCCTTGCCCTTGTGCAGCAGACCGTCGGCGATGGGAAAGGTCTTGCGGCCGGTCTGACTCGTCCCGGCGAACTTCCCGTTGATCCACACCGAGTACGCACCCACCGCCGCCGAGCCGGTGTCCGGGTTGGTGGCGTAGGCGGTCAGGGACAGGGACTTCTCGGTGCCGGTGGCCTTGAAGCGGCCCCGGTACCAGACGTAGCCGTAGTGGTAGCCGTACTCGTCCTGATAGAGCACCGGCAGAGTCCCGGGCTTGGTCGGGTTGTCGGTCGTCAGCTTGTCGGCGTACGTCCAGGACGAGTCGTCGAAGCCGGGGGCGGCCTCGGGGGTCTCGGCGGACGTCTTCCAGCCGGTCAGCTCGGGGAGCTTGACGTCCTTCGGGCCGGGCACGGTGCCCAACAGGCTGCCGGAGGAGGTCGGTTTCACGCTCAGGGGTGCGCCGTTCCAGGTGACGTTCCGTACGCCGGACGGGGCGAAGACCTCCAGCGGGCCCGCCTTCTTCGCGTCGCCGGTGAGGGCGAGCGTCGTTCCCAGGCCGGTGACGGTCGCCGTGCGGACCAGTTCGGTGCCGCGTTCCAGGACCGGACCGGCTGCCGTGTCCTGCCGCCAGAAGCCGGCGGCCTGGTCGTCGGTGCCGATGAGCAGCAGCAGGTCGGGGCGGCCGCCGCCCTGGACGAGGACCCGGGTGAGTCCGGAGTGGGTGTAGTCCAGCTTCAGGTCGCCGCGCTCGGCGTCCCAGCTGACGTCCGCCTTGCCGTCGAGCACGGTGACCTTGGGCTTGGCGGAGTAGCGGAGCATCGTCTGCCCGGGGTCGCCCTCACCGCCGTACAGCACGGCTTGTGTACGGCCACCGGTCTTCGCGCTGGTCAGCAGCTCGCTGGTGGAGTAGACGAGCCGCTGGCCGCCGCCGAGGTCATGGCCGGCGACGAGGATCTTGCCGGTCTTGCCGTTGAGCCGGGCGGTGACCGGATAGGTGCCGTCCGGGGTCTTCCAGTCGAAGGTGGTGGTGGCGTCGGCGTCGGCCATCGGGTCGCTGTGCCGGAGGTAGAGGAACTGGGTTTTGGTGTCCGGGTTGGCGCGGGCTTCGATGTGCACGGCGTCGTTGGAGGAGGCGGGGGCGTCGGCCGGATCGGTGGCCGTGAGTGGGGCGGTGGTGGTGTAGAAGAGGCCCTGCCGCTTCATCTCGTCGTAGTCGGCGCCGGTCTGGCGCGGCTCACTGATCGGTGCGCCGTAGTCGTACGACGTGTACACCTGGCGCGGGTCGGCGAGCCAGCCCCAGTTGGTGCCGCCGTAGGTCATGTACAGGTTCTCGATCGTCGTGCCCTGCATGACCTCGTGCTTGTTGACGATCTTCTGGTAGGCGGGGCCCATCTTCTCCGGGCACTTCTCGTAGCCGGTGTCGCCCCAGGTCTGGAACCAGCCGGTGCCCGCCTCGAAGATGGACAGCGGTGCGTTGTCCTGCTGCCGCTTGAGGGCAGGCAGCCACCACTCGCCCTTGCAGAAGGAGTTGTACTGGTCCAGCTCGCCGACGAAGTCCAGGCCCTCGCCACCCGCGTACTGCGGCATCGGCTCGTTGCCGACGAGGGGCACGGTGATGCCGTCGGCCCGTACCTGCTTGGAGAGATCGACGATGTAGTCGCGACCTTCGGGGTCGTACAACTCGTTCTCGACCTGGTAGAGCAGCACCGGGCCGGTGCCGTTCGTGACCTGGTGGCGGGCGAGGATCTTGTCGATCTCCCTGAGCCACTCGCGGGCGGCGTCGAGGTACTCGGGGTCGGTGGAGCGGGCCTGCCCCTTCTGCGTCATCAGCCAGCCGGGGAACCCTCCGCCGTCCGTCTCGGCGTTGATGTACGGGCCCGGCCGGGCGATGACATACAGCCCGGCCTCCTCGGCCATGTCGAGGAGCTTGTCGACGTCACGGATCCCGGTGAAGTCGTAACGGCCCTTCGCGGGGGAGTGGTAGCCCCAGTCGAAGTAGATCGAGACGGCGTTCATGCCGCTCGCCTTGATCTTCTGGAGCACGTCGCGCCACAGGTCGGGGCTGGGGAGCCGCCAGTAGTGGAACTCCCCGGACCAGACGAAGAGCCGCTTGCCGTCGACCTTGACGGAGTACTTGTCGTAACTGACGGTGTGGGGCGTGGGCTTGGCGGCCGCGGCGTCGGCCGGGACCGTCGCGTGGGCGGGCACCGCGGCGGCGAGGACCGCGAGCAGGACGGAAGCCAGCGCCGCGGACAGCAGGGCTCTCAGCCGTCCGACTCGGGCGAGGTTCACGAGGAGCCTCCCGCGCAGGTCAGCTTGGCGTCGGCCCAGTCGGAATGGTCCGAGGAGACATCGCCGGCACCGTCGACCAACAGGTCCAGCCAACGGGCGCCGGTCACATCCACGTCGATGCCGGTGCCGCCGTCGGAGCCCCGCACCACAGGGGTTGTGGTGAGGGACCGGCCGTCGGCGATCACCTGGAAGGTGACGCTGCCGCCATCACCGACCTCGTCGTCCACCCCGGCGGTGGCGGTGAAGCGGGTGCAGCCGCCGCCGAGATAGACCCGGACCTGGCTGTTCGCGTGCACGCCGAGGCCCTTGGCGTACGTGGTGCCGCCGATACTCAGGGGACGACCGTCACCCGCCGCGTCCTCCCCGTTGGAGGAGTCCTTCTCCACCGGCCCCCAGCCGTTGACCGCCTTGACCAGGGTCAGGTCGCTCACATAGGCGTCGGCGGACAGCGCGGGCGGTGGCACCTGTACGGCGCGCACACCGGTGACGGTCCCCGGACGACCTGGCTGGGTGAGCTTGGCGGTCGCGGACAGCACGGCGTACAGGACCGGGTCACCCGGCGGGGTGACCGTGTAGTCCGCGGTCACGGTGCCGCCGGGCCGGACCTGGTCGAAACGGGTCGTGTCGTCGGTGGTCGCGGTCCAGCCGTCCGGAACCTTCAGCGCCAGCGCGACGTTCGAGGCCGTCGGCGCGTCCTTCGGCACGCTGAGGGTGACGGGGACCTTGGTCGCGGTGCCGGTGGCCAGGAACGGCTCGGCGTCGACGGTGACCCGGGCGCCCGCGGTCGGCATCGCGTAGGTCTTGGCGTCGTACGAGGGCGCGGCCACCGTACCGACCTTGATCCCGCCCGCCGAGGCGCCGACGTCGACGAGCTTGGCCGAGCCCGGGCCCGCGCCGGCCTTGGTGGACCACACGGCCAGGGCGATGGTGTTGTCGCCCTGCTCTCGCAGGAGGCCCTTGGGGATGACGAACCGTGTCTGGGGTCCGGTGTCCGGCAGGTAGCGGCCGATCAGCCAGCCGTTGACGAAGATCTCGGCGCGGTAGCCGGTGCTGCCGCCTGCGGCTTCAGCCAGGTCCAGCGCGAGCGCGTTGTCCTGGCCCTGCGGCAGGTCGAGCGGGACGGAGGTGCGGTACCACCGCACGCCGGGCTCGGTCTTGGCGGCCTGCCCGGAGAGGGTGGTGCTCTTCCAGCTGCCGTCGGGGAAGCCCGGCAGCGACCAGCCGGCCCGCTCTCCGTACAGCCCGCCGTTGTTGTACGGGCCCCGTGCGGTGTCCACCGAGTCCTCGCCGCCCCGGTTGCCCTGGATCTTCCAGGTGAGGGTGGAGGCCCCGCCGATCACCTCGGCACTGAGCAGGCCGCGCGGCTCCTTGGAGTAGTCGTGGCCCCATTCCTCGTTGTGGCCCGCGTTCTCCACGAGGACGGAAAGGACGTTGTCCCCGCCGTCCGAGGCGGCCTTCAGCGTGCCCGCCGGGATGTCGAAGGTGTGCGCGCCGTCGCCGGAGCTGCCGAGATAGCGGCCGTTGAGCCACACCGCGTACTGGCCGGTGTTGCCGGTCTTGGCGTCGAGTGCGAGCGCGGTCGCGGCACCGGTGGTCTTGAACCGGCCGCGGTACCAGACGTTGCCGTGGTGGAAGCCGTACTCGTCCATGGCGAGGACCGGCAGCGACCCGGCCAGCGCCGCGTTGTTGGCGGTGAGGTGGTCGGCGGTGGTCCAGGTGGAGTCGTCGAAGCCGGCAGCGGACTCCGGCGCCTCCTCCTTGTACTTCCACGTCGTCAGCTTGGGCAGCTCGACCGGGAGCGGCGCCTGGGTGACGGCGACCTCGCGGCCGTTCCAGGTCACCTTCTTGGCGTCCGCGATGACCTCGATCTTCTCGGCCTTGGTGGAGTCACCGGTCAACTTCAGGGTGCCGTCCGCCTGTTCGGCCGTACGGACCAGGGACGGCCCGCGTACGAGGACCGGGCCCGCGGCGGTGTCCTGCCGCCACCAGTGGGCGGTCTCCGCGGTGTCGGCGATCAGCAGTTCCATGCCGTTCACCAGCACCCGGGCCAGACCCTTGTGGGTGTAGTTCAGGCGCAGGTCACCGCGTGCGGCGTCCCAGGTGGTGGTGACATCGCCGTCGAGGACCTTCACCTCGGGCCGCTCGGCGTACCGCAGCACGGTCTCGCCGGTTTCGCCCGCACGCCCGTACAGCAGCGCCACCTCCCGGTCGCCGATCTTGGCGTGCGTCATGATCTCCGAGGTGGAGTAGACGAGCCGCTGCTTCTCGCCCAGGTCATAGCCCGCGACGAGGAGCTTGGCGTCCCGGCCGTCGACGGTGATCGTTCCCTGCTGGGGGACGCGCGGGTAGTCGCCGTCCTTGCCCGAGAGGGACAGGGTGGTCTCGTCCTTGTCCTTCACGCGGGTGTCGGCGTGCCGCACCGTGAAGAACTGGGTGCCGTCGTCGGGGTTGACGCGCCGGTCGATGCGCAGCGCGTCGTCGGTCGGGGTGGGGGCCTCGGCCTTGTCGGTGCGCGCCAGCGAGGTGACGGAGTTGACCATGTACCCGAGACGCTTGAACTCCTGGTACTTGTCCGTCAGTTGGCGGGACTCGTTGATCGGGGCGCCGTAGTCGTACGACGTGTAGACCGCGTTGGGGTCGGCGAGCCAGCCCCAGTTGGTGCCGCCGTACGTCATGTAGAAGGACTGGCCGCTCACTCCGGCGGCGATGTTCATCTTGCTGAACACCCGGGTGAAGTCGGTGCCGGTGAGCTTCGCGCAGTCCTGGTATCCGGTGCCGCCCCAGGGGTCGAAGGCACCGCCCTGTGCCTCCGGGATGATCAGCGGGGACTCGGGCTTCCACTCGTTGACGTACGAATAGTCGGGGAGGTTCTTCCAGGTGTCGGGGTCCTTGCAGTCGAAGCCCTGCGGGTAGGCGTCGAAGCCGTAGATGTCCGGTGCGCCCTTGCCGCTGACCCAGTTCTGGTTGGCGCCGCCGTCGTTGACGAAGGTGGGCACATCGATGCCGTCCTCCTTCGCCCAGTCGATGAGGGTCTGCATGTAGTCGGCGTCGTGGCGACCGCCCTGGTACTCGTTCTCGATCTGGTACAGGATCACCGAACCGGTGCCACGGGTGAGTTGGTGGCGCGCGATGATCGGGTTGATCCGGCTCATCCACTCCCGGGCCGCCTTCATGTACTCCGGCTCGGAGGTACGGTTCACGCCGGCCTGCGTGGACCGCCAGGCGGGCATGCCGCCGCCGGAGACCTCCGCGTTGATGTACGGGCCCGGTCGGGCGATCACATACAGGCCCGCACGCTCGGCCTCGTCGAGCAGCCGCTCCACGTCGCGGGTACCGGTGAAGTCGTACGAGCCCGGCTTGGAGGAGTGGTAACCCCAGTCGAAGTACAGCGAGACCGCGTTGAATCCGCCCGCCTTGATCTTCTGCAGGACGTCGCGCCACGCGTCGGGGCTGGGCAGCCGGAAGTAGTGGAACTCGGCGCCCCAGATGTACAGGGGCTTTCCGTCGACCAGTACGGAGTGCTGGTCGTAGGTGACGGTGTGCCGCGCAGGGGTCTGCTGCTCCGCCTGGGCCGATGTCACGACACCCGCGCCGGACAGGGACATGGCAGTCAGCGCTCCGGCGAGCAGCAGAGATCTCCACCTGCCCCTCATGACGTCAGCCCCTTCACGACTGCCGCCCGCGCGGTCTCGATGTCGTTGACGTCCTTCGTCCGGCCGTCCAGGTTCCGGGTAGCGGTGGTGAGCGCGTCGGTCAGCGCGTCACTGTCGGTGCCGCCGTCCTTCTTCCGCAGCTGGGCGATGAGTTCGTAGTCCTCGATGCCCTCCTTCAGCTGCTCCCAGCGGATGCTGGACATCGGGCCGTCCTTGCCCGGGTAGACCAGGTACTCGTCGCCCTGCGTGAAGATGTACACCGGCTGCTTGAAGGGATCACTGGTCCAGCTGTTGTACGACCAGCGCAGGAAGCCGTCCAGATCCCGCTGGGCGGAGATCCAGGGCAGCATCCGCGACTCGACGGCGGGCGAGTAGGACAGCGTGTTCGGGTGGGCCGGCGAGCCGTACACGTAGAAGGTCGTGATCTTGCCGGCCTTGCGCCGCTCCTCCACCTTCTCCTTCGTCATCGCGTCGATGCCGCCCCAGTCGACGGACAGGTTGGACGCGACGCCTTCGGTGTTGATCGAACCTGCCACGGAGATACGGTCGTCGAAGGCCGGCGCGACCTCGTGGACAAAGTTCTTGACGACCGTCATGGTGTCGATGGGCCGCTCGTCGAAGGACAGATAGGTGTCGTTCAGCCAGCCCTTCGCCTTCAGGTGCTTCTCGAAGGCCGGAAGGAACGTTCCCCACGCCCGACGCCAGCGGTCACCGCCCAGATCGACGTTCTCGTAGACGGTCTTGCCGGTGCTGGTGTCGGTGTAGGTGAGGTGCTCCTGGTCCTGGAACGCCAGCATCGAGAAGGCGCCGATGTCGGGCCCGAGACCTGCGCGTCTGGCGGTCTCGACGTACTTGTCCCAGCGGCTGAAGTCGAAGGAGAACGTCTTTCCGTTCCAGGCCCAGCCCACCATGCTGGTGTACGGCGTCGCCGTCTGCGACTCACGGCTGCCGAGCGACCACTGGTGGTGCCACGGGTTGTCGACGATGGTGGTGTTGATGACCTTCTGGCCGCGCGAGGCCAGGTTGCGGTCGTACTTGTCGATCAGCTTCCAGTGCTCGTCGGACCAGAGCTTGACGCCGTAGTTCTTGGCGAGCGTCTCCGGCTGCGCCCATACGTCGAGGAAGAAGCTGTAGTCCTTCGGGTCGGGCACGCTCGCGTCCGCGACCTCGATGGTCAGCGGGTAGGTGCTCTGGGTGTGGCCGTCGGCGTTGACCTTCACCGTGCCGGTGTAGGTGCCGGGCTTGGCCGTCTTGGGGATGTGGAAGGTGAACCACAGCGGCTGCGCCGCGTACGCGGGAACGTCCACCGAGGACCCCTCCTCCAGCGGGTCGCCGACCACATCGGGGTTGCGGTCGCCGGACACCTCCTTCCCGGAGCTCACCTGGTCGATGGTGGCGGACCAGTCGACCTCGGTCTTGGAGCGCTGCACGGGCACGTACTTGACGAACCGGACCTGGGTGCCGGCACCGGACAGCTTCGCGCCGCCGGGCCCGGTGAGGTCGCCTACCACCGCATTGACGTCGTCAAGGTTCTTGCCGGAGGCGATCGCCAACTGCGCCGAGACCTGCTCGTTGCGCACGGCGGAGAGCTTCAGCTCCTTGGTGTCCTTGCCCTGGATGGGGGTCATCGGGTAGCGCGGAACCCGCTCCTCCGCGGAGCCGGCGAAGGAGCCGGTGGGAACCCAGGTGATGGTGTCCCTGGTGCCCATGGCGTCGGCGACCTTGACGGTCAGCCAGGTGGTGGTGGCCTTGGAGTTGGGGTCGGTGCTGGTGGTCGTCGTATCGGTGACGGCGATCGCGGTGGTGCTCGCGGCCACGACGACGCCTGCGACGAAGCCGGCGACGAGTGAGGACGTACGTGCCATGGCGCTGGGTTCCCTCTCTCACGGAGGTGCGGGGAGTGGTCCCCGGCGGACCCCGGGGGCGGGAGCTGTCGGGAAGCGGGATGGTCCCCGGCAGGCCCTCAAGGGGAGGGGGCCTGCCGGGAAACCGGGGGGTGGTGCTGGTGATCCGGTGTGTCAGGAGGTGACGGAGAATCCGCTGAAGACGGCTTCGATGTTCTGGCCGGGGTAGTTGACGTTGGCCGCGCTGGCGACCATCCCCGCGTCCTCGGTGCCGGAGGCCGACGGCACCTGGGCGGTGCCGACCTGCGACCAGGTCTGGCCGTCCTTGCTGGCGTACGCCGTGTAGGTGGCCCCGTCCCTGGTCAGCTTGAGGTACGCCGGGTGATAGGTGGCATTGCCGCCCGCCCAGGTGTCGAGCTTCCCGTCGCCGTCGCTGTCGGTCATGAACTCCAGGCCGTAGCTCTGGGTCATGACCAGCACCGCGTATCCGCCCTTCTCGGGTGCGGTCAGGTCGTTGGCGAGGGCGACGCCCGCCTTGCCGACCGGTGAGGCGCTGTTCTGGGAGACCAACTGGGCCTGCACGGTCGACTTCTCGCCGGCCGCGTCGTCGCGGTAGATGACGCCCTTCTCGTCCTTCCAGCCGGACAGGTCCTGGCCGCCCGCCCAGATGGCGAACTGGTCACCGGCCTGGGCGTATTGAGGGTCCTCGGAGGTGGTGTCGGTCGTCAGGTACGGCGCTTGCACACTGCCCGGCGCGGCCTTCACCTGTGCCTGCACGGTGTCCGACACCTTTGTCGAGCCGTTGTAGGTGGCGGTGCCGGTGAGGTCGTGGCTGCCCCAGCGGGCGTCCGCGGCGGGGGTCACCGTCCACGTGGTGGTGAGTGTCGCGCCGTTCTTGAGGGAGCTCGCGGTCGTCGGGCCGGTCGCCTTGGCACTCCAGCCGTCGGGCAGACCGAGGGCCGCCTTGACGCTCGTGAGGGTTCTGGTGCTCCAGTTGGTCACGTCGGTGGTCACCTGGAACGGCTTGCCGGCGTCGGTGGCCGGGGCGTCCGGAGTGATCAGGACGGCGGCGGCCGGAGCGTCGTCGCGCTTGAGCGCCTTGATGGCCTTGTCCGCGCCCTCGGCCTTGATGTTGACGAAGGCCGGGGTGACGCCGAGCGGCGCCGCGTACCCCTTGAGGGTCTGGGGACCGCGGAGCAACTTGCCCTGGTTCACGTCGTACCAGGTGCCCGGCGGCAGATGGACGGAGCGGGTGGCTCCGGTGCTCAGCTTCGGCGCGGCCAGCACGGCCGGGCCGAGCATCCACTCGTCGGCGACCGTGTAACTCGCCTCGTCCTTCGGGAAGTCGAAGAACAGCGGCCGCATGATCGGATCGCCGGTCTTCAGGGTGCTCTGCACCTGGTCCCAGATGTAGGGAGCGAGCTTCTCGTGCGTCTTGATCGCCTGCCGGTAGAGGTCGACCGTCTCCTGGTCGTAGTCGACTTTCTGCCCGGTGGTGGTGTCGTTGGTGTCGACCGGCGAGGTCGAGGCGTACATCAGTGGCATCAGCGAGGCGGATTGCGCCCACCGCACCAGTACGTCCTTCGTCGGTGCGGGCTGGCCGCCGGAGCCGCCGATCATGTCGGACTCGACGAACGGGTAGCCGATGGTGGAGATCGCCAGGTTCTGGGAGGCGGAGGCGCGCAGGGAGTCCCAGCCGGTGCCCTTGTCGACCTGGCGGGTGACGAAGCCGGCCTCGTGGGCCGTCTTGTTCCAGTGCACCCGGATACCGGCGCCCTGGAGGTCGAACTCGTCGGCGAGCTGCGTGCCGAGCTTCTGGTAGTCCGTGACCTGGGAGCCCTCGCGCGGCGCGCACCTCTCGTCGAAGAAGCGCGTGTCGAACTTCAGCCCATCGATGTCGTACGTGTCCATGAGGGACTTGAGGTTGCCCTCGTACCAGGCCTTGGCCTCGGGGTTGGCCAGGTCGATGATCCCCGCCTCGCCGTTCCACCAGGTCACGTCGCACGGCTTGGTCTTGTCCTTGGCGTCCATGAGCAGATAGCCGTGGTCGACCGCGTACTGGTAGTTGGCGGAGTCCAGGTTGATCCACAGGGTGACCCAGACGCCGAAGTCGAACCCCATGTCGTGGATCTTCTTGGAGAGGCCCTTGGGATCGGGGAAGGTCTTGGGATCCCAGGTCAGATTGCCGTAGTTCGACTCCCACTTGTCGTCGAGCTGGATGGTGTGCCCGTCCAGGCCGTTGTCGTGGAGGTCGGTGGCGTAGTCGAGCAGTTTCTCCTGGTCGACCTTGGTGTAGAACTGCGCCCAGGAATTCCACAGCGGCTTGGCGTACTGCTCGTACGGGGCGTCGGACTTGGTGGGTTTGCCGACGATGCCGATGTAGTCGCGGTAGACCTCCAGCGGGGTCGACTCGACGAACACGGTGGCCTTGTAGGTGTCGGGCGACTCGATGATGAAGCTGCCGAGGCCGTCCTTGCCCTTGTTGAGCGCCACGTCCATGACGTTCCCCGTGTCGACGCGCAGACCGGTCGACTTGGAGGTGTACCAGAACGGATCGATCATGTGGTACGACGCCGGGCCGAAGGTCTTGTGGTCGACCTCGCCGGCGTCCAGCGGCCAGGGCTGGTCGGTGCCGGGACCGCCCTGCGGGGTCTCCGCCTCGCCGTGGCCGTACCAGTGACCGGCCGATGCCAGGTCGTAGCTGAGGCCCAGCTGCGTCGGTGCTCCGCCGTGGACGTCCCAGTCGAGCTGGTAGCGGTCGGCGCCGGGGGTGATCCGGGCCTCCACCGTGGCGCCGTCGAGCGTGCTGTCGGCGGTGACGGTCAGGACGCCGTTCTTCCACGTCCAGTCGGTGACGTCGGTCGCGTGCTGCCAGGTGCCGTCGGCCGCGGCGAAGCGCAGGGCGCCGGTGTCGCCGGATGTGGTGGCGAGCACGGTCTTCCCGGCGCGGCGTGTGGTCAGGGCGAGTTCGTCGGTGGCCACGTCGAGGGTGTAGCCGGGGGTGTTGACCGAGGCCGGCACGGAGACCGTGACGGCGTTCGCGGTGCGGACCACCTTCGGCCCGTCGGTGGCGGTGGTGGTGTCGGCCGTGGCCGCGGCGGTGGAGCCGGTGAGGGGCGCCATCAGCATGGCGGCGGTCAGTGCGGCAGCGAGCAACAGGCCGCCGGGACTGCTCAATCGGGCGTGCACTCGTGTCCTCCTGTCGGACAGGACGATGGCTCAGGAGCGGCGGTGCGTGGTGCCGGTGGCGTGCGGACTGCACGATCACGAAAAAGCGCGGTGCCCGCCAGGGCTGCGGTCTGCTTGATACTGCGTGCAGATGCAAGATTCCAAGCGATTTCGCACATGCTCTTGCGAGAACCGCCACCTGTCAACATGCGGGGAACCCGGCGTTCCGAGTGCCCCGAGGGGTGTCGTGGAGCGGCTGTTGTCCCTGGTGGCGGTCGGTCCCGGGGCCCGCTGACCGGCCTCGGCGGGCCCGGAAACCGTTCGTAACAGACGGGTAAATTCTGTGCCCCGAGATCCTTCCGGGGGACGCCCGGTCAGGCCAGGATCACGGAACGGGTCAGATGGCGCGGATTGTCCGGGTCCAGCCCGCGTGCCGAGGCGAGGGCGGCGGCCAGCCGGTGCACCACGACGAGATCTGCCAGCGGATCCCGGCCGAGCGCCACCAACTGCCCGCCGGTGCGCGCGATTTCGTCGGCGAGACCGAGCGGCAGCGCGGCCGGGTCCCCGAACCACCACGCCACCCGGCCGGGTGCGGTGACGCTGATCGGGCCGTGCCGGTACTCCATCACCGGGTAGGCCTCGGTCCAGGCGCCCGCCGCCTCGCGCATCTTCAGCGCCGCCTCCTGGGCGATCCCGTACGCCCAGCCCTGCCCCAGGAAGGTGAACTGCTCGGCCTCCAGCACCCCCTCCGGCAGCGGTTCGTCCAGCGCCGAGTCCCCCTGCTCGGGCAGATGTCCGAGGTCCTCGCCCAGGTGGGCCCGCAGAACCACCAGTTCGGTGCTGGCGAACCGGGTCTGGACGACCGAGGTCTCGTCGGCGAAGTCGAGCACGACGACGGCGTCCGCCGGCCCCGTCACAGGCGACTGCGGCACCGCGGTCACCGCGGTCGTGGGTGTGTGCCCGCGCAGTCTGCCGAGCAGCTCCAGCACTTCGGTCGTGGTGCCGGACCGGGTCAGCGCGACCACCCGGTCGTAGTCCCGCCCGTCCGGCATCTCGGAGGCGGGGAAGGCGTCGGTCTCGCCGTGGCCGCCCGACTCCCGCAGCGCCGCGTACGCCTGGGCGATGAACCAGGACGTCCCGCAGCCGACGACGGCCACCCGCTCGCCGGGCCTGGGCAGCGAGGCGGAGACGGGACCGTCGGGCCTCCCGGCCAGTGCCACGGCCTGCCGCCAGCAGTCGGGCTGGGTGGCGATCTCGATGTCGGTCTGACTCATCGGGGAACTCCCCTCTCGGGCGCACGGTGTGACCGATACGTGATGTGTCGACCCTTGACACCGTGCGCGTTTCATTGAGCATCATGTCGTTAGATGATTGATAGCACTAAGAATCGAGCATAAACAAGCAAGCGAGCACGCAATCAGGCGAGCACGCGCTTGAACCAAGCACGCCATGCGTGCGGAGAGGTACTCCGTGAAACGGCACCTCGCGGGCCTCGCCGGGGGACTGGCCCTGGCACTCGCCCTCAGCGGTTGTGGCAAGGGCAGCTCCTCGGACAGCGGCGGATCCGACGGCAAGACGATCAGGTTCGTCGCGGCGAAGTACGACGACGACACCCAGGCCTACTGGACTGCGCTGATCAAGGACTTCGAAAAGGCGAACCCCGGCTACCGGGTGAATCTCGAAGTCGTCGACTGGGAGCAGATGGACTCCAAGGTCAAGACGTACGTCCAGACCAAGCAGGAACCGGACATCCTCAACTACAACAAGTTCTCCGACTTCGCCCGCGACGGCCTGGTCCACAAGGCGCAGGACGTCGTCTCCCCCAAGGTGCTGGCCGACTTCCTTCCGCTGTTCCGGCAGAAGGCGCAGTACAAGGGGGCCCAGTACGGCCTGCCCTTCATCTCCAGCGCGCGCCTGTTCTTCTACAACAAGGACATCTTCGCCAAGGCGGGCATAGCCCAGCCGCCGTCCACCTGGGCCGAGGTCGAGGCCGACGCCAAGAAGATCAAGCAGGCCGGTTACATCGGCCTCGGGCTGCCGCTGGGTCCCGAGGAGGCACAGGCCGAGTTCCAGATCTGGGCGATGAACAACGGCGGCGGATGGACCGACCCCTCGGGCAAGTGGGCGATCGACCAGCAGGCCAACGTCGACACGCTCAGCTATCTGCGGAAACTGACGAAGGAAAAGGTCACCCAGCCCAACCCGGAGGCCACCAACCGCAAGGACGTCTTCAACCAGTTCGCCCAGGGCAAGATCGGCATGCTGAACGGGGCGGTCTTCATGCGGAAGGGCTTCATCGACCCGGTCAACGCCAAACTGAACTACGGCGTCGCGGCCCTGCCCAGCAAGGACGGCAGCACCCACAAGACGCTCGGCGTGCAGGACTACCTCGTCGCCTTCAAGAAGAGCGACGGGTCGAACAAGCCGGCGGTCAAGAAGTTCCTCGACTTCTTCTACCAGAAGGAGAACGCCGCCAAGTTCGTCTCCACCGAGGGGTTCCTGTCGGTCACCGACTCGGCTGGTGCGGTGCTCAGCTCCGACAGCAAGAACGCCGCCTACTACAAGCCGTTCGTCGACGCCCTCTCCAGCGCCGAGTTCGCCCCCACCGACGACCCGGCGTGGGCCGCGGTCGACGGTGCGGTGAAGCAGCGCATCGGCACGGGGGTGGCGGGCGGCGACCCGGCGAAGGTCCTGGGTGAGATCCAGAAGACCGCGCAGAAGGGCGACTGACTTCGGTGGCCGTACACGATGTCACCGCAAGCGCCACCGGGGCCGAACACCCGGCCCCGGCGGCGCCGGCGCCGTCCCCGCCGCGCCGCCGTCGCAGGACATGGCGCGCACTCGAGCCCCTGTTGTGGCTCGGGCCCGCGACCCTCCTCATCCTGACCATGGTCGTCTGGCCGATCATCGAGATGATCCGTACGTCCCTGACGAAGGTGAGCTCCACCGGACTGTCCGAGGGGTTCGCCGGCCTCCGCAACTACTCGGACCTGTTCGCCGAGGGCGACCTGCCCGGAGTGCTGCTGCGCACCGTCGTGTGGGTCATCGGGGTCGTCACCGTCACGATCCTGGTCTCCCTCGGCCTGGCCCAACTGCTGAACGCCAGCTTCCCGGGGCGCCGGCTGGTGCGGTGGGCGATGATCGTGCCATGGGCCTCGTCGGTGCTGATGACGGCGCTCATCTGGCGCTGGATGCTCAACAACTTCTACGGCGTGATCAACCGGCTGCTCATGGACCTCGGCGTGCTGGACGCCCCCGTCAACTGGCTGGCCCATCCGGGGCAGGCCCTGGCCGCGATGATGGGCGTGGCGGTGTTCGTCTCGCTGCCGTTCACCTCGTTCGTCCTGCTGGCCGGACTGCAGAGCATCCCCGGCGAGGTGTACGAGGCGGCGCGGGTGGACGGCGCCGGCCCGGTCCGCGCCTACCTGGGCATCACCCTGCCGCTGCTGCGGCCCTCCCTGGTGGTCGCCGCGATCATCAACGTCATCAACGTGTTCAACTCGTTCCCCATCATCTGGGCCATGACGCGCGGCGGCCCCGGCTTCACCACCGACACGACCACCACCTACCTGTACAAACTCGCCTTCGACAACCAGTCGGTGGGGGAGTCGGCCGCCATGGCCGTCGTCAACTTCGGGCTGGTCCTCGCTGTGGTGCTGGTCTATCTGCGCGTCGTCCGCCGACAGGAGGACACCGCGTGAGCAGGACCGCCGTCATATCCCGCAAAGCCGCGCCGCGCAGGAGGCGGCCACGACCGATGAAGCTGCGCACCGTCCTGCTCACCGCCGCCGGCTGGCTGGTGGCGCTGGCGTTTCTCGCGCCCTACGCGGAAATGCTGCTGACGGCGCTCAAACCGACGCCGGAACTGATGGAGTCCCCGCCGTCCTATCTGCCCTCGCACTGGCAGTGGTCGAACTTCACGCAGATCTGGTCGCTCACCGACCCGCGCGTCGGGGACGCGCTGCTGTTCTCGCTGTACGTCGCCGGGGCGTCGACGCTGCTCGCTCTGGCCGTCGGGCTGCCCGCCGCGTACTACACCGCACGGCACCGCTTCCGCGGGCGCGGCGCCTTCCTGATCCTCGTGCTCGTCACCCAGATGTTCGCGCCGACCGCACTGCTGGTCGGCATCTACCGGGAGATGGTCAGCCTCAACCTGACCGACACCGCCGAGGGCCTCATCCTCGTGAACGCGGCATTCAACCTGCCGTTCTGCGTGTGGATCCTCAACGCGTACTTCGCGAGCATCCCCAAGGAACTCGAGGAGGCGGCCTGGCTCGACGGCACCGGACGGTTCGGTGCCCTCACCCGTGTCATCCTGCCGCTCGCGATGCCCGGTGTGGTGACCGCGCTCGTCTACACCTTCATCGGCGCGTGGAACGAGTACGTGGTGGCGCTCACGATCACCTCGTCCGGCAACCGGATGACGTTGACCAGGGCGATTCCCGGCTTCGTCACCTCGTACCACGAGCAGTGGCAGTACCTGTTCGCCACGTCCATCGTCGCGATCGTGCCCGTGGTGGTGCTGTTCGTCTTCGTGGAGCGCTACCTCGTCGCCGGCCTGACAGCGGGCGGCGTGCGGGGATGACGCCGGGATCCGCGTCGGAGCCGGGGCTGTCGCGGGGGCCGGTACGGGAGGGGCGCGCGGTGTCAGGCGCGGATGACCTCCACGCCGGCCGCCGCGAACGACTCGGTCAGTTCGTCCGAGGCGGCCTTGTCGGTCACCAGGACGTCGATGTCCTCCACCGGGCAGATGCGGGCGAAGGCCCGCCGGTCCAGTTTGGAGGAGTCGGCGACCGCCACGACCTGCTGCGCGCGGCGGGCCAGCGCCCGGTTGATGCTGGCCTCGCCCTCGTGGTGGGCGGTCGCCCCGTGGGCCACGTCGATGGCGTCCACTCCGATGAAGACCTGGTCCAGCGCGATCTCCGCGAGCAGTTCGGTGGCCAGCGGCCCGATCAGCTCATAGGACGCCGGCCGGGCCACCCCGCCGGTCACCACGAGCTTGACGTGGCGCCGTACGACCAGCTCGTTGGCGATGTTCAGGGCGTTGGTCACCACGGTGACCGCCGTCTCCGCGCCGCCGGAACTCAGGTCCGCGCGGGTGGCCAGCGCCCGCGCCACCTCGGTGGTCGTGGTGCCGCCGTTCAACCCCACCACGGCACCGGCCTTCACCAGCCCGGCGGCCGCGTGCGCGATCCGCTCCTTCTCCGGAGCGTTGCGCGCGGCCTTGTAGCGCAGCGGCAGGTCATAGGCGATCGCGTTGAGCACGGCTCCGCCGTGCGTGCGGGTGACCATCTGCTGACGGGCCAGCTCGTCGAGGTCGCGCCGGATCGTCGCGGCGGAGACCCGCAACTCCTCGGCAGCCGGTTCGACTTCGATCCGGCCGTCGCGCGTGAGCATCTCCAGCAGCGAGCTCCACCGGGCCTGCGGTGCCGCCATGTTTCACAACTCCCCGTTCGTGGTGTGCGCGACGATATGCGCACCTCCATGAAACCACAGCGTTTGATTGGGTGTTTTATGGTCACCAAACGAGCAAAACCCTGCACATCCCGCGAGCCCTCGCCGCTGTCCCCGCCGCTGTCCCCGCCGCTGTCCCTGGCGTCGTCGCGGCCGTCGTACGCCGCGATCGGAGGACGACCGTGCCACTGACTCCCACCGCCGACGTGGTGAGCTCCGCCTACCGCGACGGACGGGCCGTCGGCGCGTTCAACGTGATCACTCTGGAGCACGCCGAGGCCGTTGTCACGGGGGCGGAAGCCGCGGGCCGCCCGGTCATCTGCCAGATCAGCGAGAACGCCGTGCGGTTCCACGGCAACCGGCTCGCCCCGATCGCCCGCGCCACCGCCGCGCTCGCAGAGGCCGCCACCGTCCCGGTGGCCCTGCACCTGGACCACGTCACCGACGAAGCGCTGATGCGACGCGCCGCGGACTGCGGCTTCGGATCCGTCATGTTCGACGCGTCCGCCCTGCCGCACACCGAGAACGTGGCCGCCACGCGGTCCGCGGCGCAGTGGGCACACGCCCAGGGGCTGTGGCTGGAGGCGGAACTCGGCGAGATCGGCGGCAAGGACGGAGTGCACGCACCCTCGGCACGTACGGACCCCGATCAGGCGCGCGACTTCGTGTCCGCCACCGGGGTCGACGCACTGGCCGTCGCGGTCGGCAGCTCCCACGCGATGACCACGCGCACCGCCCGGCTGGACCACGATCTCATCGGCCGCCTCGCCAAGGCGGTCCCCGTACCGCTGGTCCTGCACGGCTCGACGGGCGTGCCCGACGCGGAGCTCAGGCAGGCGGTGGCGGCCGGCATGGTCAAGATCAACATCGGTACGGCACTGAACGCCGCCTTCACCGGCGCGGTCCGCGACACACTCGCCGCGGCACCCGCGACGGTCGACCCCCGGCCGGCCCTCACCGCGGCGCGCCTGGCGATGGCCGATGCCGTGACCTCGGCGCTGCGGACCCTGTCGGGCGGTGGGTACGGGACGAGATGATCCGAGGAGGGCCCGGCCGGTTCCGGCGGCGTGCTGAACCGCTCCCGGTTCTCATGAAGCCGTGCTCGCCGCACTAGATCGGGGATCGACGTGGATCTTGGGACCGGGCCCCGCGTCCGCAGGGCGTTCCCCGGCGAGGACGGCGCCTACCTCGTCGAGGCCCACGGTGGCCGCGACGAGCGGCCGGGGGTCGACCGATCCGTCGGCGTACGCGCGGATGGTGGCGTCGAGGCCGGGGGAGGCGGACAGCACACCTACGGCGGTCACGTCCTTGAGGACGAGGGTGCGGGTGTCGATGCGGCTGGGTACGCCGGCCAGCCCGATGCAGACGAGGCGGCCGCCCGGTTCGACGAGTTCCAGTGCCGTCGCGGGGAGTTGGGCGGCGTTCGTGGCGTCCACCACTGCGTCGAAGGGCAGGTCCGGGACGGAGTCCTGCGCCCACACGTGATCGAAGCCCAGACCGCGGGCGAAGGCGAGGGAGCCTTCGGTGGTGCCCATCAGGTGCACCTCGGCCCCGGCCGCGCGCAGGAACATCGCGACCAGCACGCCGATGGTCCCCGGGCCCAGGACCAGCGCTCGGTCCCCGGCCCGCGGGGCGGCGGCCCGCGCGGCGCGCAGGGCGTTGCCGCCCGGTTCCACGAGCGCCCCGAGTACGGCGTCGACGGAATCGGGCAGGGCGTGCAACGAGGAGGCGGGCACGGCCAGTTGCTCGGCCAGGGCGCCGGGCTGCGCTCCGCGGATGCCGACCTCGCTCCGCTTCTCGCACACATGCTGGTGGCCGCGCAGGCAGCGGCGGCAGGTACCGCAGCCGAGCATGGTGTCGCCCATGACGCGCAGGCCCAGCCAGCCGCGGTCGACACCCTCGCCGACGGCGGCGACACGGCCGGCCCACTCGTGGCCCGGCCGCATCGGGTAGGAGGAGTGGCCTTGGTGGAGGTAGGCCATCTCACCGGTGAAGAACTCCATGTCGGTGCCGCACACGCCGACCCGTTCGACGTCCACGACGACCTCGCCGCGTCGGGCCACCGGTGCCGGGATCTCC
Source organism: Streptomyces sp. NBC_00076 (assembly GCF_045041235.1). NCBI lineage: Bacteria > Bacillati > Actinomycetota > Actinomycetes > Kitasatosporales > Streptomycetaceae > Streptomyces > Streptomyces sp. NBC_00076. The sequence goes on along the minus strand of NZ_CP108242.1, from coordinate 671,838 downwards.
TGGACCTCGTACGCGCCGGGGGCGGTCAGCACGAAGGCGCGTATGCGGCCACCGCTCACCGGGGAGCCAGGACGTGCTGACGCTGCGTGCCGAGCTGCCTGATGCCCAGTTCCATCACGTCTCCGGGCTGGAGGTAGACGGGCGGGGTGAGGCCCATGCCGACACCGGGCGGGGTGCCGGTGTTGATGAGGTCGCCCGGCTCCAGGACCAGGAACTGGCTCAGGTAGTGCACGATGACGTACGGATCGAAGACCATCGTCTTGGTGCTGCCGGTCTGCCGGCGGACCCCGTTGACGTCCAGCCACATGTCCAGGGCGAGAACGTCGTCGATCTCGTCGGTGGTGGCCAGCCAAGGACCGGCGGGGTTGAAGGTCTCGGCGGACTTGCCCTTGGCCCACTGGCCGCCGCGCTCCAACTGGAAGGCGCGCTCGCTGACGTCGTTGACGACCACATAGCCTGCGATGGCGTCGCGGGCCTCCTCGACCGAGTCGAGGTAGCTGGTGCGGCGGCCGATGACGATGCCGAGCTCGACCTCCCAGTCGGTCTTGGTGGAGCCGCGCGGTATGCGCACGTCGTCGTGCGGGCCGACCACGGTGTTGGGCGACTTGGTGAACAGGATCGGCTCGTCGGGGACGGGCATGCCACTCTCGGCCGCGTGGTCACGGTAGTTGAGCCCGATGCACAGGATCTGGTGCGGGCGCGCGATCGGGGCGCCGACGCGCTCTCCGGCGAAGCGCGACGTCAGGCCGGCCTCGGCCCGCTCGGCCACGAGAGGACGGACGCGGTCGATGCCGCCGGAGCCGAAGAACGCCTCGTCGAAGTCCGTGACGACGTCGGAGAGGTCGACGTAGGTGTCGTCGTCGATGCGGGCGACGGGCTTCTCGGCGCCGGGGGAGCCGATGCGCATGAGGTACACGGGTCTCTCTCCAGGGTTGGGGCGTCGGGTCATGGGTCTGGGCGGATCGTCAGCTGTGCGGTTCACCGAGAGGGCCGAGGAGGACGCGGATCTCATCGAGCGCGTCGATGAGGGACGCCAGGGGGGTGCGGTAGGCGAGCGCGCTGATGCTCACGGCTCCGGAGGGAGTGGTCGGTGAGGTCAGATAGACGGGCAGGGCAAGGCAGTTGACCCCGTTCTCGTTCTCCTGGTCGTCCACGCCGTAGTCGCGTTCACGGGTGGCTGTCAGTTCCCGATGGAGGTCGACGGCAGTGCACCGCGTTCGGGGTGTCCGGCGCTCGAGCGGGGAGTCACCGACCCACTTCTCGACCTCGTCCAAGGAGTCCAACTGCCGTGTGAGCAGCAGCTTCCCCACTGCCGTGGTGTGGGCGGGGTTGCGTCCGCCGATCGTCGAGGTGAGCCGGACGGCGCCGCTGGGCGGGTCGACCTTGGCGCGGTAGACGACCTCGCGGTCGTCGAGGACCGCGTAGTGGGCCGTCTCGCCGAACCGGTGCGCCAGTGCGTCGAGTACGGGGCGGACGCGGACGTGCTCGGGGCGGGCCTCGTGGTGCGCGAAGGCCATGCGCAGGAACTCGTCTCCGAGCACATAGCGGCCACGGGCGTCCTGGTCGGCCAGCCCGGCCCGGCGCAGGGCGCCGAGCGCCCGGTGCACGGTCGGCTTGGGGCTGGCGATCGCCCGGGTCAGTTCCTCCAGGCCGACGCCGCCGGGATGTCGCGCGAGTTCCTTGAGGACCGCGAGCACCCGGTCCGAGCCCACGAGCCGGGCGCCGTCGGCTCCTGCCGGGCCGTCCGCGTCGGGGGCTGTCGGTCCGTGGTCCGTCTGCGTATGCTTCATGACGTTCCAGACTCTAGACCGCCGTACCGACTGCTGGAAGAGGTTCCAGGTGGGGCTCCGTAGCGACCAGTGGTACGCGGGTCAGGACCGCAACGCCTACATTCACCGAGCCTGGATGCGCAGGGGTGTGCCGGGGGACGCCTTCACCGGCCGACCGCAGATAGCCATCGCCAACACGGCCTCGGACCTGACCCCCTGCAACGCGCACTTGAACGAGGTGGCGGCCTCGGTTCGCAACGGCGTGTACGAGGCGGGCGGGATCCCGCTGGACCTGCCGGTCGTGTCGCTGGGCGAGACACAGGTACGACCCACCGCGATGCTGTGGCGCAACATGGCCGCCATGGCCACCGAGGAGATGCTGCGGGCCAACCCCATCGACGGCGTCGTCCTGCTCGGCGGCTGCGACAAGACGATCCCCTCCCTGCTCATGGCCGCCGCCTCGGTGGACCTCCCCGCAGTCGTGGTCCCCGGCGGCCCGATGCTCAACGGCACTTTCCGCGGCGGCCTGTTGGGCTGTGGCACCGGTGTGTGGCAGCTGTCGGAGGAGGTGCGGGCGGGCACGCTCTCCCAGGAGCAGTTCACCAGGTCGGAGTCGTCGATGATCCGCAGCCGCGGGCACTGCAACACCATGGGCACCGCCTCGACCATGGCACTGGTGGCGGAGGCGCTCGGCACCGTCGTCCCCGGGGTGGCCGGTACGCCCGCCCCCGACAGCCGTCTGCTGGAGGCCGCGCACCACACCGGCCGGCTGGCGGTGGACATGGTGAGCGCGGACCGGCGCCCCGCGACGTTCCTGACCAAGGCGTCCTTCCACAACGCGATCGTGGCGCTGGCCGCCATCGGCGGCTCGACCAACGCGGTCGTCCACCTCCTGGCGATCGCGGGCCGGCTCGGCATCGACCTGTCCCTCGACGACTTCGACCGCATCGGCTCCCGGGTTCCGGTCCTGGTGGACCTCCAGCCGGCGGGCCGCTTCCTCATGGAGGACTTCCACCGCGCCGGTGGACTGCTCGCCGTGCTGCGCGAGATACGCGACCTGCTGGACCCGGACGCGCTGACCGTCACCGGAAAACCGCTGGTGGACGGCCTCGACGACGCCCCGATCTGGGACAGCGAGGTCATCCGCACCCGCGCCGAGCCGCTGGTCGCCGAAGGGGGCATCGCCGTCCTGCGAGGCAACCTCGCTCCCGACGGCGCCCTCATCAAGCCGGCCGCCGCCTCCCAGCACCTGCTGCGCCACCGCGGACGGGCGGTCGTGTTCGACTCCATAGAGGACTTCCACGCCCGCATCGACGACCCCGAGCTCGACGTGGACGCCGACTCCGTCCTCGTCCTGCGGGGCTGCGGCCCCAAGGGCTACCCGGGCATGCCCGAGGTGTCGAACATGCCCCTGCCCAAGAAGCTGCTGGAGCAGGGCATCCGTGACATGGTCCGGGTCTGCGACGGCCGGATGAGCGGCACCGCCTACGGCACCGTCGTCCTGCACGTGGCCCCGGAAGCCGCGGCAGGCGGGCCCCTCGCCCTCGTGCGCACCGGGGACTTCATCACCCTCGACGTCGAGGCCCGCCGTATAGAGGCCGATGTACCGGCCGACGAATTCGCCCGCAGAACCCCCGACGAGGCCACCGTCACCGGTTTCGCCACCCCTCGCCGCGGCTGGGAACGTCTCTACGTCGACCACGTCCTCCAAGCCGACACCGGCGCCGATCTCGACTTCCTGGTCGGCTCCAGCGGTTCCGAGGTGAGCCGCGAGTCGCACTGACAGTCCTTCTCGCGGTCGACGTCACGCAGCTCGCGCGTCTGGAGTCGGCGGCACGTATCTGCCCGCTTTTCCTCGGAACGTGCGGGGCGGTGTCACCGGCCGTCGGTAGCGTGACCGTCGTGATGGTGGGCACCGAAGAAACCCGGCTGGTCGTGTTGCGCGGCAACAGCGCCTCGGGCAAGTCGTCCGTCGCGGTCGGACTCCGCGAGAAGTTCGGCCGCGGTCTGGCCCTGGTCGGCCAGGACAACCTCCGCCGCATCGTGCTCCGCGAACGGGACCGGCCCGGAGCGGCGAACATCGGCCTCATCGACCTGACGGCCCGCTACGCCCTTGACGCCGGCTATCACGTCGTCGTCGAAGGCATCCTGTCCGCCGACCGCTACGGCGACATGCTCGCCCAGCTGCGCGCCGACCACTGCGGCCCCACCCACGGCTACTACCTGGACGTGCCGTTCACCGAAACCCTCGCCCGGCACGCCACCAAGCCGATCGCCGATGATGTCAACGAGACGCAACTGCGCGACTGGTACCGGTCACGCGATCTGCTGCCGGACGGTATCGAGACCGTCATCGGCGCCGACAGCGCCCTGCACGAGACCGTCGACCGCATCATGCTCGACACCGGTCTGGCCCACCTGCCCGCACTGGACCGCTGACGGAAGCCTGGGCGCGACATCGGTTGCACCAACGGCTGTGCCAACCACATGCGTTGGCCGTGGACGCCACGCCACGCTGCGCCGCCGCCGGTGCGACGGCGACGGCAGGTGGGAGAACGACGGCACAGAGGGCGGGCGGTCGCAGTCGGCCGCGCGGGGTAGGGCCACCGTCGGGAGGGTCGCGAGTGACGTCGGCACCCACATTCACGCCCAGCCCGGGACTCACCCAGTGACGCTCAACATTCATACGTCGCTCGCCGAGCCGCCCGGCCCGCGGAACGTGATGCGGTAGGCGCTCGGCGATGTGCCCAGGGTCGCGTGGAAGTGCTGCCGTAGGTTTGCCGCCGTGCCCAGGCCGGTGCGTGCGGCGACCTGGTCGACGGGTAGGTCCGTTTCCTCCAACAACTCCCGTGCGAGTTCGACGCGTTGCCGGGCCAACCAGCTCATCGGCGTCGTGCCGACCTCATCGCGGAAACGTCGATTGAAGTTCCGCACGCTCATCGCGTCCCTGGCCGCCAACTGCCCGAGCGTGATGGGCTCGTGGAGATGCCGGAGCGCCCATTCCCGGGCGGCCGAGGTAGCGGGTGCCGCGTGAGCAGGTACGGGGTGGCGGATGTACTGGACCTGGCCCCCCTCACGGTGCGGCGGCACGACCGCGCGGCGGGCGACATCGCCGGCGACGGCCGTGCCGTGGTCGCTCCGGATCATGTGCAGGCACAGATCGATTCCGGAGGCGCAGCCCGCGGAGGTCAGCACGTTCCCCGCATCGGTATAGAGCACATCCGGGTCCAGTTCGACCTGCGGGAACAGTCTGGAGAACAAGTCGGTGTAGCGCCAGTGGGTGGTTGCGGGACGACCGTCGAGGAGTCCGGCGGACGCGAGCACGAACGCGCCGGTGCAGATGGACGCCATCCGGGTGCCGGGCCGGATACCGGCGAATGCTTCGGCCAGCGGAGCAGTGAGGTCCGGTGTCTCCTGGACGTAGTCCTCGTAGGACGACAGGACGATCACCGTGTCCGCCTCCGCCAGGGCTTCCTGGCCGTGCGGGACACGCACGGTGAAGTCGCCGTCCGTCCGTATGTCTCCGGCCCGCAAGGCGCAGGTGGCGACTTCGTACAGAGGCTCCCCGTCCACCGACGCGCCCGATCTGGCCTGCCCGAACAGCTGGTGGACGATGCCCAGCTCGATGGGGAGCAGGACCTGGCGGGCGAAGAGGGCGATGCGATGCCGCCCGGGGTGGCAGAAAACAGGCATGGCCATATTCTTGCGCATGTGGGCCGTCTGGCCTCTCGTGATGCGGAGGGTTCTCCCAGCAGGCTTGCACCATGGCCCAGTTGACACACACCTCACCGAACACCGCACCGCGTGCTCCAGGACCACGTTTTCACCGGGCGTGGGCGATCGCCGTCGCCGCGGGCGCGGCCATCGTCACGGCCGGTGCCTTCACCACCGTCCCCGGTCTGCTGGTGACTCCACTGCACGACAGCTACGCCTGGGACCGTGGACACATCGCCCTCGCGGCCTCGGTGAACATGGTGCTCTTCGGTCTCACGGCGCCCTTCGCGGCGGCCCTGATGGACCGGATCGGCATTCGCCGGGTGGTCGTGGGCGCGCTTGTGCTCGTTGCCGTGGGCGCCCTGCTCACCAGTGTCATGACCCGGCCTTGGCAGTTGGCCGCGTACTGGGGCGTGCTGATCGGTCTCGGCAGCGGTTGCCTGACCATGACCTTCGCCGCGAGCATCACCAGCAGCTGGTTCGACAAGCGCCGGGGGCTGGTCACCGGCGCACTCAGCTCATCCAGCCACTTGGGCCAGCTGCTCTTCCTGCCGCTCCTCGCCTGGGCTGTCGATCACTACGGCTGGCGGCCGCCGGTGGTGACACTCGCGTTCGTGGCCCTGGCGGTCACCGCGTTGGTGCTCCTTCTGCTCCGTGACCACCCGGCCGACGTGGGCGTGAAGCCCTACGGAGCACCAGAGTTCGTGCCCAAACCGGCACCGGCCCCCGGGGCGGCACGGCGCACGCTGACCGTGCTCTTCGATGCCGTACGCACCGGCCCCTTCTGGCTCCTGGCCGGCATGTTCGTCATCTGCGGCGCCTCCACCAACGGCGTCATGTGGAGCAACTGGGCCCCCGCCGCACACGACCACGGCATGCACGCCACGGCTGCGGCGTCGATGCTCTCCCTCATCGGGATCTTCTCAGCCCTGGGCGCGGTCCTCTCGGGCTGGCTCACGGACCGTTTCGATCCCCGCCGCCTGCTGACGACGTACTTCGCAGTCCGCGCGCTCACCCTGCTGGTCCTGCCGATGGTGCTCTCGTCCACCGTCACCTTCCCCCTGGTCGTCTTCGTGGTCGTCTACGGGCTGGTCGACGTCGCCACAGTCCCGCCCGTCATCGCCCTGTGCGGTCGTGTCTACGGCGAGGACGGCCCCATCGTCTTCGGCTGGACGAACTCCGCACACCAACTGGGCGCGGGCGCCTCGGCGTTCCTCGGAGCCACCGCACGCGACCTGTTCGGCACCTATGACGTGGTGTGGACCACGCTGAGCGCGGTGTGTCTGGTCGCCGCCCTGATGGCACTTCTCGTACGCCCCCCGAGGCACCCCCGGCACGTTCCGGCGTAGGAGCCGAGCCACCCTGCGTCAGTCCTGCGCGATCACGACCACCTCGTCGCGCTCGGTCCAGCGCCGACGCTCGCTCTTGTCCGGGTTGATCCGCACTCCGTGGTCGGGAACCGCCGTGGCCCGGTCGTGGCGGCGGTACCCGATGGCGCATTCGCCCCGTTGCCGCGCCGCTGCGACGACCGTGGCGAAGGAAGTCTCACAGCCGGGCAGGACGTACGACGCCGCCGGTCGCAGATGGACCTGACTGCCGGTGAGGGAGAACAGTTCCTCGAACACGGCGGCCAGGTGCCGGTTCTGGGAGATCTGGGCCATCAGCAGGCCGATGAGCTTTCCGCTGATGATCACGTCGGCTCCGGGGCTGATGGGCGCGAGCGCCCGGTTGCGGTCGTCGATCATCTCGGTGACCACCGGCAGCTCCCGCCCGGTCTCCTGTTGCAGCTGGTGCAGGACGAGGAGCGTGACGAGGGTCCGGTTGTCCGCCTCGTGGGGCTGCTGTCCCGGCACGGTGTCCGGGCCGAGCACGACGACGCTGTCGTACGAGTCGATCCCCAGGCACCGGAGCGTCTCGGGCCGGGTGACGTCTCCGGGCCGGAACGTGATGGTCAGCCGGGGCGCGAAGTCCGCACCGGCCTCCCGTAACTGCTCGGCCGTCACCTCCTCCCGGTCCGCCGCCACGGCGATGACCGAGCCGTGCACGGCAGACCGGCCCAACTGGTCGACCATGAGCGAGGCCCGCCGGTTCCAGCCGAGGATCAGGATCCGTTCGGGCCGGGCGTTCGCCGACTGCCGGGGCGTCATCACCGAATGGTCGACCAGCTCGGAGCAGTCGCTGAGGCGCGCGGTGTCGTCGTCGCGCGTGATGACGATCAGCCGGTCGTCGGGGCCGATCAGGGTCCGCGGTGGCGGGTTCAGCAGGGGCTTGCCGTCGCGCAGCAGGCCGACCACGCTGGAAGTGGCGTACGCCAGCAGCGTGTCGCCGAAGGAGCGGCTGGTCAGGGCCGGATCGCAGGTGATGTAGAACTCGTCTCCGGCGAAGTCCAGGAGGTCGCGGTACACCAGGGAGAGTCCGGGACGGCGGGCGGACTGGACGATCAGCCGGGCGGTGATCGCGTCGCTCTCCAGGACGATGCCCCGCGATCCCGCGGCGAGGGAGGCCGCCAGCAGGTACTGGTCGTCTCTGACGACGGCGACGACGGGCGGACCTTCCTCCTCGCCGAGTACGGACCGCAGCGCCAGCAGGGTCTTGACCACTTCCGGGTCTGCTGACGGATCGTCGTGGGGAAGTACCAGTACAGCGCTGGCCGCGCCGGGGTTGGCCAGGGCGAGCAGGGCGGGGTCGGTGGGGGGACCGCTGCGGCAGATCAGCCGGGTACGGCCGGTGGCCCCCACCTTGCTGCTGAGGGCCTCCTCCATGATGGTCTTGTTCCGGTCCGCCAGTACGGCCACCGCGCCATACCGCTGGTTGGCGTTGGCGGCCACCAGTTCGCCCACCACCGTGAACACCTGCTCGGACCAGCCAAGCACCACCGAGTGCCCCTGCTCGATGACGGTGGAGCGGCCCCGCCGCAGCGCGGTGAGCCGCTCAGTGAGACCGGTGGTGATCAGACCGACGAGGGTGGACACGTACACCAGGGCGACCAGAGCGAGCAGTACCGACAACAGCACGCGCAGGAGCGGGCCTGTTGCCCCGCCGAGCCGCAGCGTCTCACCGGTGAGACGCCAGATCGCTGCCAGCCTCCCCGAGCGGGACGTCGGCGCATGGGGGTCCGTCCACACCAGCACGGCACTCGCCGGGAAGACGACGGCGAGGCAGCCCAGCGCCAGCCAGCCGACGAGCGCGGAGGTGCCGCGCGCCAACGTGGTGTCGAACCAGTAGCGCGCCCTGCCTTTGAGCGAAGCCCTTCGTTCCATGTCTGCCCCCTGTTCCGCCGGGGTTCCGGCGGCGGCAGCCATGCCGCTCCGTTTCGCCCCCGCCCGCTTCCCCCTACACCGCGCACGGCCACGCGGCGCCCTGGAAGTGTGCCGACGAGACGGTGGTGACACGCGGATCTCTGTCCGTCGTTCATCCCTTCGGGGACATCGCCGAAGGGGCCGCTCCGCCCGACGTCCGGCGGACCGTCAGTGGTTTGACGAGGGCATCGCTCGTTCGGGGCAACGCCGCGACGCGGGCGGGCGGGTCGGAGCGGCCGACCGGTAGAAGTGCGTCATGACTGAAGATCACGAGGCCGTCACGGCAGGTTCAGGCCTGTCCAGGCGCAGCTTCACCACGGCGGCGGGAACGGCTGCGGCGGCCACGGCTCTGGCCGCCGCGCCCGCCGCGGCGACGCCCGTCCAGGCCGTCCCGGCCGCACCGGCGCCCACCCGGGGCGCGGACTTCGACAGATGCCTGGCTGTGGCCAGGGCGCTGCTGGTCGTGGACGACCACGACCGTCCCCTCGTCCCACGCTACGAACGCGTACTCCAGGACGGACTACCCGCTCAGCGGAAGGCCACCCCCAAGAAGGTCCTCGTCATCGGGGCCGGCCCGGCCGGTCTGGTGGCGGCGCTGCTGCTGAAGCGGGCGGGCCACCACGTGACCGTTCTCGAGGCGAACGGCAACCGGGCGGGCGGACGCATCAAGACGTTCCGCCGCGGTGGTCACGAACGGGCGGCACAGCCCTTCGCGGACCCCCGCCAGTACGCCGAGGCGGGTGCCATGCGCCTGCCCTCCAGTCACCCGCTGGTGATGGGGCTGATCGACCAACTGGACCTGAAGAAGCGGCGTTTCCACTACGTCGACGTCGACGGGGACGGCCGGCCCGCCAACCGCACCTGGATCTACGTGAACGGCATCCGGATGCGGCGCGAGGACTACGCCCGTACGCCCCGCCGCATCAACCGGTCCTTCGGCGTGCCGCGCGCCCGCTGGGACACTCCTGCCTCCGCCATCCTCCGGTCGGTGCTGGACCCGGTGCGCGACGAGTTCAGCACCGTGGACGCCGCCGGTAAAAGGGTCGACAAGCCGCTGCCGGAACGGGTGCAGGGCTGGGCCAGGGTCATCCAACGGTTCGGCGACTGGTCGATGTTCCGCTTCCTGACCGAGCACGCGGGGTTGGACGAGCGCACGGTCGACCTGATCGGCACCCTGGAGAACCTCACGTCACGCCTGCCCCTGTCGTTCATCCACAGCTTCATCGGCTCCTCCCTGATCAGCCCCGACACCGCTTTCTGGGAGCTGGAGGGCGGCACGGCGGTGCTGCCGGACGCGCTACTGGCGAAGGTGCGCGACACGGTCCGGTTCGACCGCCGGGTCACCCGCGTCGAGTACCACGATCCCGACCGCCCCTCCTCCGACACCCGGCACGTCGGCCGCAAGGGCCCTCAGGTGTGGGTGGACACGGTCTCCGAAGGGCGCGACGGTCCGGTGGTGCGCGAGCAGTTCACGGCGGACGCCGCCGTGGTCACCGTCCCCTTCTCGGGTCTGCGGCACGTACAGATCAGCCCCCTGATGTCGTACCGCAAGCGCCGCGCGGTCACGGAACTGCACTATGACTGCGCCACGAAGGTGCTGCTGGAGTTCAGCCGCCGCTGGTGGGAGTTCACGGAGGCCGACTGGAAGCGCGAGCTGGGCCGGATCGACCCGAAGCTGTACGACGACTATCGCACCGGCCGCGCCCCCGCCGACGGCAGCCTGCTCGGCGCCCACCCCTCCGTGCCGGCGGGCCACATCACCCCTGGCCAGCGCACCCACTACGCCGCCAACCGTGCCGTCTCCCGCGACCAGCCCGAGGCCGCCCACGTCGTGGGCGGCGGCTCGGTGTCGGACAGCGCCAACCGGTTCATGTACCACCCCTCCCACCCGGTGCCCGGCAGCTCGGGCGGAGTGGTGCTGGCCTCCTACAGCTGGGCGGACGACGCACTGCGCTGGGACTCCCTGGACGACGAGGCCCGCTACCCGCACGCCCTGTGCGGACTGCAGCAGGTCTACGGCCAGCGCGTCGAGGTCTTCTACACCGGCGCCGGACGCACCCAGAGTTGGCTGCGCGACCCCTACGCCTACGGAGAGGCGTCCGTACTGCTGCCCGGCCAGCACACCGAGTTGCTGCCCTCCATTCCCGTGCCCGAGGGCCCGATGCACTTCGCGGGTGACCACACCTCCCTCAAGCCGGCCTGGATCGAGGGCGCCCTGGAGTCGGCGGTCCGCGCCGCCCTGGAGGTCCACACCTCGTGACGGGTTCGACGGAAGACCTGACGACTCGCTGACTTGCTGACGGCCAACCTGTCGTACCCGCACCCGGATTCGTTCACCTGGTAGCGGGATCCCGACACGACTCGTAATCCAGAGGCCCGCTGCCCTTCGACTGGGGCAGTGGGCCTTCATGCTGGCCCCGGAGTTCCCCGCTGGTTGCCGGCCGACGTCTCGCCGACGTCTCGCCGATGTGCCAGACGGCGTGGTCCCGAGCCGTGGAAGAGCACCCCTCCCTTCCGGCCGCCTCGCCTCACGAGTCCGGGACGTGGCCCGACCGGGGGGGGGGGGTACAAGGGGCGCATGTCAGGGGCGCGCATTCTTTCGGAACGCAACCACTCCGCATGTCGCGAATCGGCAACAGGCCTTCCGTTTCCTGATCCGTTGTTGAATCCTTTATCATGTGCAGTGAGGGGGAGTTGTGAAGACTTTCCACATCTCGGCACAGCCATCCAGGTCGAGGGACTGCCCCGACCGGCAGGCCGCGAACGAGGTCGTCCGCGTCGGCCGACTGGAACCGAGACGCCACAAAACCCCTGTTCCATTCAGTGTTTGGCGTCGCCGCTGACGGTAGACGTGGGCGACGCATCCATTCATATGTTTCGAATGGGTAAAGGGGCTTCCGCTTCTCGGCGACTTGTTGAACCCTGGAGTTCCACAAATGAGGGGGATTTGTGAAGATCGCAGTGCGTGTCTGACGCACGTTCAGGCAGGGGGCCTGGACCGGTCGTAGCACCGGCGATGACTCAACTGGGCGTCACCGCAACCCAACGGGGGGTTGCAGCAAACGCCGTGTAGCCCAGCACGGCACCACGCAGTATCCGACGCCGCGGCCGCCTGCTTCAGGACCAGGGGGCCGCATTCAGGGGCGCCGTTCCCCGGACCGCCATGCCAGCGGGCCGGCTGAAGGTGAGGAAAACCACCATGCACATCTGTGTTCTCGGGCAGGGGTATGTCGGCCTGCCCCTGGCTTTACGGGCCGCCGAGGCCGGTCACACCGTGACCGGATACGAACCCAACAGGCAGCGCTGCGCGCAACTGGCCGCGGGATCCTCCTACATCGAGGACATCGAATCCACGCGCCTGCAGGACCTGCTCGGCTCGGGGGCGTACACGCCCACGGACGACCCCGAGGACCTCAAGGGCTTCGACGTCGCCGTCATCACCGTGCCCACACCGCTCACCGACCGCACGCCGGACCTGAGTTGTGTGCGCGACGCCGCCCGTGAACTGGCCGTGCGGCTGGAGCCCGGCGCGACCGTGGTACTGGAGTCCACCACGCACCCCGGCACCACTCGCGACGTGCTCATACCGCTGCTGGAGCAGGGGTCGGGGCTGACAGCGGGACGGGACTTCCACGTCGGGTTCAGTCCCGAGCGCATCGATCCCGGCAACGTCGCCTGGCGGCTGGAGAACACGCCCAAGATCGTCGCCGGGCTCACCGAGGCCTGCCTGAGCCAGGTGAAGGCCTTCTACGACACGGTCACCGACGCCACCGTGCCGGCCTCGGGGCTGGAGGAGGCCGAGCTGGCCAAGGTGTTCGAGAACACCTACCGCCACGTCAACATCGCGCTGGTCAACGAGCTTTCGCGGATGGCGCACACGCTGAGTGTGGACGTGTGGCACACCCTGGAGCTGGCCGCGACCAAGCCCTTCGGATTCACCAAGTTCCTGCCCGGACCGGGCGTCGGCGGGCACTGCCTGCCCATCGACCCTGTCTACCTCAGCCATCACGTCAAGACGCAGCACGGGCAGACCTTCCGCCTCATCGAGCTGGCTCAGGACATCAACGACAGTCAGCCCGACTACGTGGTGCGCCGTCTGCAGGACGCGCTCAGCCGCCGCTTCCGCCGAAGCGTCCACGGCGCTCGCATCCTCGCCCTGGGCGCCGCCTACAAGCCGGGCACTGCGGACGCCCGCCAGTCACCGGCGGTGCAGGTCGTCGAACGGCTGCGGGACATGGGCGCGGAGGTCACTGTTGTGGACCCTTATCTGGCTGACGACGGATCACGAGAGATTCCCTTCGCCGCTGCGGAGAAGGACGCGAGCGTCGCTGGATTCGATGGGGTCGTCCTGCTCACCCCGCACGCCGAGTTCGATCTCGCCCAGGTCGCCGTTGAGGCCGCCTACGTCCTCGACACCCGCGGCGTCATGCCGGCGGCTCCGCACGTCGAGCGGCTCTAGAACGCAGACGACGCGGCAACCGTGCCGCCGTGTGCGAGGCGGCAGGCCGTACGGCTTCCCGGCAGGCAGCTACCGCCTTTGCCGGGAAATCGGAGGGGGCGGCGCGTAACGCCCCTGGCCGAAAGAGGAGCCCGTGAGGCGGCTGACGTCCACGGGCGCATGCAACGTGACGGAGGTTCGCCGACGAGGCGTCCTGCGTGCTGTACATACGCGGTGCCTTACCGGCCCGCGGCAACGCCGGGTGTCTTTGGAGACCCGAGAGAGAGGAAAACATGTACGGACAAAATGGAGTAGGTACCGCGATCGGTACAGCAACCGGCGGAGCGGCACTGGCCGCTACAGGCGGCACCGCTCTGGGGTGGATCGTCCTGGGAGCCATGCTTTTCGTGATCAGCGGCGTGGCGGTCTTCCGCCTGGCCACCCGCGGTCAGCGGGTGACCGCTTGAGCACTTCATCACGGATCCGCTTCACCGTGGTGACCGGCGTGGTGGTGGCGGCTCTGGCCGCTGCCACCGTGGTGGTGCACCTGCAGTCGAACAGCCCGATCCTGACGTCCTACTGGTGGCTCGGCATGTTGGTGATCGTGCTCTGCCTGGTGTCGTTCCTGAAGGGTAGGTCCTTCACGCATCTGCCCCTGGCTCCGGGCCGGACGGTAGCCATCATTCCCGCCTTCGAGGAGCCCACGGAAAACCTGCACCGTACGGTGTGGTCACTGTTGGCTCAGACGCACCCGGTCGACGAGATCCATGTGATCGACGACGGCTCCACGCAGCACCCCGTTCAGCCCTTCGAGCACCCTCGGGTCCGCTGGCACCGGCAGGAGAACAAAGGCAAGCGCGGAGCGCAGGTCACGGTCCTCCGACACCTCCAGTCGCAGGGCAAGCGCTTCGATTTCGTCCTCACCATCGACTCGGACGGTGAGCCCTTCCCGGATGCTCTGGAGCAGCAGCTGCGGGCCATGAGCAATCCGAAGATCCAGGCCACCACCGGCATGATCTACATCCGCAACTTCGAGGAGACCTGGGTCTCCCGGGCCGCCGACATCGACATCGGCACCTCGTGCGTGATGATGCGCTCCTCGCGCTCCATGCTCGGAGCGCTGGAGACCACCTCGGGCGCTCTGGCTCTCTACCGGGCCGAGCTGCTCTACGACCACTTGGATGCCTACGAGGTGGAATGTGGCACGGGCGACGATCGCTGGCTGGCGCTGCGGGCCCTCATGCGCGGGGAGGTCGTGGCCGTCAACGAGGCCGGAGTGATCACAGACATGCCGACCACGCTGAAGAAGACCTACCGTCAGCGCCTGCGCTGGGCCCGGTCGTGGTGGTGGATGCTGCCGTTCGTCTACGCCCGGCTTTCCCCCAAGCAGCTCATATCGCCGACCTTCGGCCTCCTCCAGCTCGTCATCACTCCCGTGATGCTGGCCTGGACTCTCGTGATGACGCTGATGACCCTGGGCGGCCGGTACCACAACCCCGGCGTAGCCCTGGTCTACCTAGGGGTGTACCTCGTGGTCCGGTTCGGGCAGTCAGGTCTGTACGTCCTCATGCGGCCCGACATGACCACGCGCCAGCGGTGGCGCTCGTGGCTCGTCGGAACCCCGACGGCCGTCTTCATGAACATCGTGCTCCTGTGCCCAACCCGCTACTGGGCACTGTTCAAGCTCCGCGACAACGCGTGGCAGTCCCGCGGACTGACTGCCAAGACGGCACTAGTGTCCTGCGCCAGTAGTTGATCGTTAGTAGTTGTGTGACTTCTGCTGCTGGTGCGTCAGTTCCTCGTCGGGGCCCGAAACTGGAACCGTTGCTGCTGTCTGATGACGAGCGGGCGGTGTTGGAGCGGTGGACGCGGCGGGCGTCGTCGGCCCAGGCGCTGGCCCTGCGAGCGCGGATCGTGCTGGCGTGCGCGGGTGTGGAGGCGCCGCCGATCGTCGCGGTCGCCCGCGAGTTGCGGGTTGCCGCTGACACCGTCCGCAAGTGGCGGCGCCGGTTCCTGGCGGAGCGGCTCGACGGCCTGGTCGACGAGCCGCGGCCGGGCCGGCCGCCCACCATCAGCGTCGATCAGGTGGAAGCGGTCGTGGTCACCACGCTGGAAGAGATTCCGAAGGGCGCCACCCACTGGTCGCGAAAGTCGATGGCGGAGCGCAGCGGCCTGTCGAAATCGACCGTCGGCCGGATCTGGCGGAAGTTCCAGCTCAAGCCGCATCTGGCAGACACCTTCAAGCTGTCGACGGACCCGCTGTTCGTGGAGAAGGTCTACGACGTTGTCGGCCTGTACTTCAACCCGCCCGAGGGAGCGGTGGTGCTGTCGGTGGACGAGAAGTCGCAGATCCAGGCCCTGGACCGGTCCCAGCCGGTGCTGCCGATAATGCCGGGAATGCCTGAGCGGCGCACCCACGACTACGTCCGCAACGGGCTGACTACCTTGTTCGCCGCGTTCGACGTCGCCACCGGCGAGGTCATCAGTGCTCTGCACCGCCGGCACCGGGCAGCGGAGTTCAAGAAGTTCCTGATCCGGATCGACAAGGAAGTACCCGCGCACCTGGCGGTCCACCTGATCTGCGACAACTACGGCACCCACAAGACGCCCGCGATCAGGACATGGCTGGCCAGGCACCCACGCTTCCACATGCACTTCACCCCCACCGGCTCCTCCTGGATCAACCAGGTCGAGCGGTGGTTCGGCTTCCTGGCAGACCAGAAGATCCGCCGCGGCGCACACAAAAACGTGCAGACCCTCGAGGCCGACATCCGCGCATGGGTCAAAGACTGGAACGAGGACCCCAAGCCCTTCATCTGGACCAAGACCGCCGAAGAGATCCTCGATTCCCTCGCCCGCTTCTGCCAACGGATCTCCGGCGCAGGACACTAGCGAAGGGTCGCCACCGTGCCGAGGCGAACGACATGGCTAACGCGTGAGTGCCAACGAGCCAGTAGGGAAGGCGGGTTGATGGGTGGGCGGCGGGCGGGACCTCCGCTCCCATCGGGAACGATCCCGATCGGCGCGTCACGGAGTCCAGGCGGGGGTATCAGCCAAGATGCCGGGCGAAGAAACGTAGCGTGCTGTCTATCTCGAATGCCGGGACCTCACCGTGCTTGCCGGGGTTGGCGTGCAGCGTCTTCTCGGTTGAGGCGAAGGCGTCGAACAGTGCCAGGCTCTGGGTCCGCGGCACTCGCTCATCGTCCCACTGCACGAGGAACTCCACCGGGACGGTAATCCCCGCGGCGGTCTCGGCTGACACCTCAGCACCGGCCAGGCCCAGCACCGCCGCCCGGACCCGGGACTCGGCGGCAATAAGCGGGACGCCGACCACGCAGCCCAGCGACACACCCCAGTAGCCAACTGGGCCAATGCCAACATGACTGAGCTTCTGGACAGCGTCGAGGACTGTCTGCCATTCCGGCACAATCTGGCGGACAACGAGCGCCTGGAAGCTGGCGATCAGCGGGGCAAGTTCCTCACCGGCGGCAAGCCGAGCCTCGTACTCGGTCGCAATCCGGGTGAACTCCTCATGTTCCGGCCGGTCACCGTGGCTAGGCGCATCGACCGCCACCACGGCGAAACCGCACTCGGCCACGAAACGGCGCGCACGGTCCACGATGCTAGGGGCCTTCTTGTTCTGACCGCCGCCGTGCCCCAATACAATCAGGGGGCGGGTCCCGTCGGTACCTCGTGGAGCCCATAGCACGCCAGGGATGTCGCCGAGGAGAAAGAGCTGTTCGAAGACGCCGTCCGACGACGTCTCAGAGGTAAAGCGCATAGCGTTTCGGGCCTTTCGGGAGTCAGTGAGCCTTTCCAACCTGTACAGACGGCTTGGCAGTTGGGCTGACAACGTGACGAAGGCCCTGGCAGATGGGTTTGCGACCAAGGAGAACCATCTCCAGCGGAGGCTTCGTTTGCTTGTCTACCCGTCGGGCGTCGACGTGTCCAGCTCTGCCCTGCGCCTTCTCGCACAACGGCTGCGGGAACACCGCCGCGTGATCGGTACCCGTTGGCGGCGGCTGTGTGCCGGCCGCCAATCTGATGGAGCCGGGCATCGGTGGGTCCGGACGAGGCCGTGTAGGCCGCCAGTTGGCGCAGGGGCGGTGGCTCCCGTGGTCGACGAACACGATGAGTACCCTCTCGCATTGATGCGCACATCGCATGGACAGATCTCGGTTCGATGCTGGACACCGATCCAGTGGTGCTCGGAAACTCTCGCGTAACACCTCGGCCTTCCGCCGCACCGTCGCCGAGGGCCGCCCCGAGAAAGCGAGCGCCCCATGTCGGCAGTGCCGGGCTTCGCCACGATCGTCGAACCTACTGCTGCAACCCCGTGCTGCCCGCGATGGGCTTCGGTGTCACCTGGGTGCCGGTGGCCTCGTACGTGCTCAGCTGCCGAAATCGCAACCGTCTCTGCGCGCTGCCCCAACGTGCCGCTCCCTTCCGGGATCCCGGAACCGGGCGACCGAATCCACACCGAGGAATCGGTCGACCCGATCCACGCAGAGGCACCTGGCCCGGATGCCCCCACCGACTGAGACGAGGACCCATGGGATGGATCACCAGACGTACGGTGCTCACCATCACGGCAGGTGCGGTCACGGCGCCGGCCGTGAGTACGGCAACCGCCGCGGCCGCCGACACCACGACAGCCGCGCCTGAAGGACGACAAGCGGCCTCCGGAGTCAATCCGGTCCTGCGAACGGACCTCGTCACGCGGGTGACGCCGAGGAACAACTGGCTGGTGACAGCCGTCGCCATCCAGTACTCGCAGCGCATCGACCTACGCGGCGGGGCGGTCCCGCTCTCCTCCTTCGAGGTGAAGGCCACCGTGGGCGGGCAAACAGCGGCTCGCACCGTGACCCGGATCTACTCCAACAACGCCGCCGAAGCGGACGACCGATCCCACCCCGGACGGCCCGGAGACCGCCTGATCATCGAACTCGACCCGAACGACTCCAACGCGCGTGCCGCCGGCACCGATCCCCTTCCGCTCGACCGCGCATACTCCGTCAGACAGTTGGCGGACGTGCGGACCCCAGGAGGTGAACCGGTCCTCACGGCTGGTCCGTTCGCGAGCCGGAACGACGACGTCATCAGTCCCGTGGTCGACGACTTCGTCGCCGGTTCCTTCACCGACTCCGCAGGTTTTGAACTGGACTTCCGTCTGTACCGGCCTGAGGGGTTCGTACGGCACCCTCAGACGCACACGCGGTACCCGCTCGTCGTCACCCTGCACGGCGGTGGCGAAGTCGCGGACAACAACATGACCCAGCTCACCTCCAACCGGATCGCGGTCACGTTCGCCGAACCGGAACGACAGCGCCGCAACCCCGCGTTCGTCCTCTCTCCGCAGATCCCCCTGCCACGTCCCATGGACGGACCCGACGGCACGGACTGGACCGACGCCAAGGTCCAGGCCGCGCTGATCGAACTCATCGACACGTTCGTGAGCGAGCACTCCCGAGACGTGGACCGGGACCGGCTCTATCTCGTCGGCCTGTCCTCAGGTGGGCGCGGTATCTACAGTCTGCTGGCGAAGCGCCCCGACGTGTTCGCGGCTGCCCTGCCCACAGCCGGCTGGGGTGACGCGGCCACCATGGACAGCATCACGCACATTCCGATCTGGGCCGACCACTCCATCGACGACCCGGTCGTCCCCTACCGGGAGGGCCGGTTCGGCAATCCCGGTACCTGGACTCTGATGAACGCGCTGGATACCGCCGGTGCACAGGTCAGCCGTGGGGAGTGGGCGAACGATCTGCCGAAGGCACAGTTCGAGGCCCGGTCCCGGGCGCTCCTACGGCAGGCCCGGGCCACGCGCAGCCACGTACTGTTCACGAGCTATACGCCCGGCACGACACCGGTGAACCCACACCTCGCCTGGGCCCAGACATACGAGAACGACGTGGTCATCGACTGGCTCTTCGAACAGTCCCGGTAGTCGGCCGCACGTGGCGGCCACCCGGTCCACCATCGTGGCGGAGATTCCGGTCACCCGGATTACTCCGTCCTCGGCCGCTTCGGTACGCCCTGATCAGGAGGGTAGTGGCGGCTTCAATTTCCTTCCGCACTGTGAGAGTCCATCTTCCAGCTGACTCCAGCAGCGCTTACAGTGCGGGCGCACCTCGCTATCCGGTTACCGCGCTCTCACCGCATCCGGAGGTAGATCAATGCGTCCATCCAGTCCCTCGACCGACACGACCGGGCCGTTACGGACCCGGCCCCGTGCCCTGACGGCCCTCATCGCACTGGCAACCACCATCGGCTTGGCGCTGACCTTGCTGACGGCCGTCGCGCCGCCGGCGGCCGCCGCCGACTTGCTGTCCCAGGGCAAGCCCGCGACCTCCTCGTCCACCGAGAACACATCCACCCCCGCGTCGGCGGCGGTGGACGGCAACCCCCGTACGCGCTGGTCAAGCACGTTCAGTGATCCGCAGTGGCTGAGTGTGGATCTGGGCACCACCGCCAGCATCAGCCAAGTGGTGCTCCGTTGGGAGGCCGCGTACGGCCGCGCGTTCCAGATCCAGACCTCCGACAACGGCACCGCCTGGACCACCGTCTACTCGACCACGACAGGCACCGGCGGCGTGCAGACCCTCGACGTCAACGGCACCGGCCGGTACGTCCGCGTCTACGGCACGCAGCGCGGCACCGCCTACGGCTACTCGCTGTGGGAGCTCCAGGTGTACGGCTCCGGTGGCGGCACCCCTCCGGGCAACGGGATCCCGGACCCGACGACCGCTTCTCTCGAGGCCGCCAACGGGCCGCTGACCACCGCCACCTACACCGTTCCCAGCCCGAGCGGGTACGGCTCCGGCACCGTCACATACCCGACGGCCAGTGGCTCGTACCCGAGCGTCGTCCTGATGCCGGGCTATCAGGGCACACAGCAGAATCTGCAGTGGCTCGCACCCCGCCTCGCCTCCTGGGGCTTCGTCGTCATCAACGTCGGAACCAACACACTCACCGACGATCCAGAATCGCGAGGCCGCCAGATCACCGCCGCCGGCACCCAGCTACTCGCACTCGGCAACGCCACGGGCAACCCGATATCGGGGAAGGTCAACGGCACGCTGGGTGCGGCCGGTCACTCGATGGGCGGCGGTGGCGTCATGGCGGCCCTCCGGGACGACTCGCGCTTCCGGGCGGGCGTACCCACAGCCCCATACCACACGAACCCGAACTTCTCCGGAGTCACCGAGCCCACCTTCTTCCTGACCTGTGAAAGCGACCCCGTCGCCAACGGCGACAACTACGCGGTGCCCTGGTACAACTCCATGTCCCAGGCGGAGAAGCTCTACATCGAGGTTCCCGGCGACCACCTGTGTCCGATGACGGGCTACGGCGACAAGGCCAAGCAGGGCAAGTGGATCGTGTCGTTCTTCAGCCTCTGGCTGCGTGCCGACACCCGCTTCAGCCAGTTCCTGTGCGGTCCCGCACGTGATGCCGACAAGAACAACACCTCCCAGGTCACGCGCTGGATGGACACCTGCCAGTTCTGACCGGCCCGCTCGGAGCGCTCCGCGGCCCGCCCACGGAGCGCTCCTCAAGGACTCTGCCGGGCTCCGCCGGAGAGGGAAGCGGGCAGAACGCTCCTGCTCCCAGGAGCGGTCTCGTCAGCTGCCAGGCGTAGATGGGCAGTGATCTTTTTTCCTCGGGCGTGCGGTGTAGCGACGACTCTGTCGCTGACCGTGTGCACGATGTGGAGTCCGTGGCCGCCGACCCGGTGCCGGTTCCCCTGCCTCATCGTCGGTTTCTCGGTGGAGTTGTCCCACACGGTGATCGTCAGTTCATCACTGGACAGGTGCACGCTCAGCCCGCAGGGGCCGGGGGCGTGCCGGATGGCGTTGGTGATCAGTTCGCTGACGGTGAGCTCGGCGTCCAGGGCCACAGGAGCGGGGACGGGGTCGCGGCCGGTATGTGGGGCGTGGGCGAGGAAGGCGCGCAGGGCCTGGCGCGCGTCGACGGCGCGGGCAGCGCCATCGGCCCACACCGCGCTGCAGCGCAGCGTGGTGTGCTCGTCAACGCCCTGCTCATCTGCCGCCTGCTTCATAAGCGGGATGACCATGTGGGTTCTTTCGTTGTGGTCGCCGCTCTGAGCGGCTTTCGGTCGTGCGTATACCCGGGAGCCGCCCGCGCACACTGTGAGCAGCCTTCCGGCGCCGACCATCCCGCGGCGTCGCGATGGTGTGCAAGGACCCGATCCGGAGTGGGGCGCATCCGCCGGCGAGGCCCGACGGGCGGCTTGTGCGACTGCTCCGGGCTGAACGTCCTGGGTGAACCCCCTTTGGGAGCCCGTAACCCGGAGCCGCGGTCGCGCTCCCGGATGGGCGACGCAAGCAGCACCGCGGGTGTGACACCTGCGGTGCCCGTTGCGCTATGACCAGTAGGGCCCGTGACCACGGCCCTCATCGCAAGACCCGCTTTCCCCCCGTAAGCGGGTCTTGCCCACGGGACGGGCAGGTGTCCCCCCGGTCGCCTGCCCGGCCCTGTGGTCCAGGCCCGACCGTTCCGTGGGAGCCTCAATGCCCGCTCTCCCGCCCGCGGCGGCAAGCGTGATCGCGACAAGAAGACGACAGAGCTGACGATCAGGCCGGTTCAGTTCCTTGTCCTTGTCCTGGGCCGGCCGGCAGATCGCGCGCCATCAGGGCCATCCGCTCGGCGTACTCGCGCCACTCCACCGGTACGACCCCGCTTCAGACGCCGGATTCAGCACGGCACCGTCGGCTTGCCCTGCGCCGGCCGGCCATGGTCCCTGCGGGACAACGTCTTCCACGCCGTCCACGAAATATACCTTCCAGTGAATATTTCGGTAAGTGCCGGGATAGTCCGCCATATTTAGGTGTTCGTAGGCGGAGGTGTAACACGGTGTCCCTTGTAAGACGCAGAAGTAGGCAGAAACGGGTCGGTGTCCGAGGCTGAACCTCAGTTCCGGGGCGACCTGCCAACAAAGCACATGCCAGATCGGATTTATCGTGAACAGCACTGACCCGGTTCCCGGATACCAGACGTATGACCAGTCCTCGGGGCCCGACCGCTCCGCGCGCAACCAGGCGGCCACACGGCGGACAGCCCTTGTGATCTGCACGATCGCTGACATAGCGGCAGCTTTGCTGGGGCTGTGGATCGTGCTCTACCTGCTCGACGCCAACCAGTCCAACGCATTTGTTGAGTTCGTGCGCGGCACGGCCAACTGGCTGTCCGGATGGGCACAGGACATTTTCACCATGGACACAGAGGGTCTACGAGTTGTCCTCAATTATGGTCTGCCTGCCGTTATATATTTGCTGGTTGGCCACGGGATTGCTGCACGGCTCAACCGGGCCTGACGGAATTACTGAATACTCGCTCAAGCCAAAATAAGCACGACATCGGAAGGAACAGAGCTGTGGCACCTGCTCCCAGCGGAAGCGATCACGTACCGATCTATGAGGACTTGGTGCGTGAACGAGGCGACGTCGTGGCCGAGGCACAGATGGCTGCCGAACATACACAGCACCAAGCAGCGGAGCTGCTCGGCAGAGAGCACTCCCACCAGCCGTACCAGCCGACGGCATGACAGGTCGCGACAGGGCGTGGGAGGGCGGAATCGCACCATCCCCCGGATGCCTCTTGGCGTGCTCCCTGGATGCGGTACGGCGGCGGCGCGGCTTGCCCGAGCGCCCGGGCGGGCGCTGAACTGCTGTCCGTGCCGGGTGTCCCGGCAGGGACGGAGGAGAAGCCGGTGCGCAGTTTCCAGGTGGGGCAGACGGTCGTACGGCGCGACGTGCACCGGTGCGGACGGGTGTGCAGCGAGCAGGCGCTGCGGGTCGTCGCCGACACGAGTGAGGCGCTGTTGGTCGCCTGCGCGCCCGGGGCGCAGACCCGTTGGCCTGCCCTGTACGCCAAGGCCCGCGCCGACGGTGACCGTTCGGCGCGCATCGAGGCGTTCAACGCGATGGCCACGGGGGAGGGAGCTCACGCCCGGGGTGTGGCAGGACACCGAGTTGCTGCTGTGGAAGCCACCTGCCCGATGGTTCAGCATCAACGCCTTTTACACGACCGCAGGACTGCGGAACTGGTACGTGAACTTCGAGCACCCCATGGTCCGAACCGTCAACGGGTTCGACACCTTCGACCTGACAGTGGACCTGGTCGTCGACCCCGACCTGACCACCCTCACGTGGAAGGACGAAGACGAGTACGCCCACGTGCGGCGGCTGGGCATCGTCACCGACATCGAGCACCAGTCCGTGGACGCGGCCCGCGCCCAGGTCCTGGCGATGATCGAGGAGCGCTCCGGCCCCTTCGCGGACGCCGACGCATGGGCCGGCTGGCGGTGGGATCAGGCCTGGCCCGTGCCGCGCCTGCCGCGCCCTGTCCCGTCCACGGAGAGGACTGTACCGACGGAGGGCTGAACCGCCGGCTGGACGGTTGCTCCAGCGCGGACAGCCCCTGGGTGTGGCTTGAAGCAACTGGGGCGAGGCCGAGCTGGGGCAGTGCCCGGCCCGGAGCGCCCGCCAACCGGAGGGGTCTTCCGGGCTGGCCCGGCATGGCGTCAGTGGCCTGGTGCGAGGCGCCCGGATGCTGATGGCCCGCGAACAAGGAGAGAGGCCGTGGTCGATCCCCGTCCTGATGGACCGGCTGCCGACGTGGATGCCCGGCCTGCGGTCTGCGTACATGTGGAATCTGGCGACGTATTCGCTGGTCGTGGGACTGTGCGTGGCGATC
Source organism: Streptomyces sp. NBC_00076 (assembly GCF_045041235.1). Taxonomy (NCBI): domain Bacteria; kingdom Bacillati; phylum Actinomycetota; class Actinomycetes; order Kitasatosporales; family Streptomycetaceae; genus Streptomyces; species Streptomyces sp. NBC_00076. Next base: position 647,902 of record NZ_CP108242.1, on the reverse strand, counting down.
GCACTGGCTCCCGCGATGCAGCGCTGGTCGTGGTTGTTTCCGATGTCAGGCACCCGTGGCGGGTGTCCTGAGCTGGGCAAGTACGAGGCCATCCGCGCGCAGGCCGCGCTGGCGAACCTGGTTGGCCGTGACAGTGCCGCCTTGGCCTACGCGCGGGACGCTCAAAGCCACGCCGCCGTCGCCGACTGCCTGGCAGCCACGACGACCCAGTGGCTGCCGGTATACGGGAGCGGGGCGGCCGTAGTGGCGGGCCTGGCCACGTGGTCTCTTGACCGCGCTCGGCTGAGGAAACAATCGGCCATGGTCGGCCGAACTCCTCCTCGTCGAGGATGAGCGGGCGCACGAACGCGACAGATTCCCATCGGCTGACCATGCCGGCGTGCCGCCGGCTTCCGCGACGTCGTCGTGGTCCAGACGGCGGCCCTCGTGCTGCGCCGTGCAGTTCCGCCGATGAGTTTTAGGTGGATGTGCGGTCTACCCGTCGATGAAAGGAGCGCACCATGCGCGAGATCATTGTTTGCACGTTCCTGACGCTGGACGGCGTCATGCAGGCGCCAGGCGGTCCGGACGAGGACGCTGAGAGCGGCTTCGAGCACGGCGGCTGGCAGAAGCCGGTGGCCGACGACGAGGTCGGCACGGCCATCGCCGGCTGGTACGAGCACTCCGACGCCATGCTGCTCGGCCGCAAGACGTACGAGATCTTCGCGTCGTACTGGCCGACCGCCGATCCCGACAACCCGTTCACCCATCGGATGAACAGCATGCACAAGTACGTGGCGTCTCGGACCCTGACGTCCGTCGACTGGCAGAACTCAACGCTGCTGGAGGGCGACATCGTCGATGCCGTACGCGAGCTGAAGGCGTCCGACGGCGGCAAGATCAACGTCGTCGGCAGCGGCGACCTCGCCCAGACCCTCATGCGGCACGGCCTCGTCGACGAGTACCGGCTGACCATCCATCCGGTGATCATCGGCACCGGCAAGCGGCTCTTCGCCGAAGGAGCGATCCCCACTGCGCTGGAGCCGGTCAGCGTCTCGACGACGAAGGGCGGCACCGTCGTCGGGATCTACCGGCCGAACGGTAAGCCCACCTACGACAGCTACTGAGGGTTTCGTCCGGATCACCGAGAGGACCAGAGAAAGATGCCCGCGACGTGGAGTCCGGCCAGGCAGATGGTCGCGGTCTCCTGGTAACGGGTGGCAATGCCGCGGGTGCCGTCGAAGAGGCCGATGACGCGTTGGCAGGAAGGGAAGTGCTACCTGCTGACGCGGCCGTCGGCCGTTCTCTCAGCCCGTTGAAATGCGCGTGCCTGATCGTTCCTCTGTTCGACCTATCCCCGGGTAGCCGAGTTTCTCGCGCGAACCTGGCGTCTTCGACTGGGACCGGACGTCAGCCCGGAGGACCGGCTGACCGCCCAGGACCTTCGGTCAGGAGGAGTGCGATGAGCGGGGTCCCGAAGAGAGGCGGCGAACAAGACCCTGCCCTGACGCCACTGAGATCCGGGCCAGGATCGGAAAGCGCCTGGACGACGTTGCCAAGATCCTGGCTGGAGCCTTCGTCGCCGTTGCCGGCGTCATGAGCCTCTTGGCCTCAGCAGCGACATCGTGTCCGTTGCCCTCAACAATGACTTGTGGCGACCCGCTGCTTCCGTACCGGCACCAACTAGCCTTTGCGGGCTAGCAGTTGAATCTCCCGGAACTGCCGTCGGTCGGTGGGCTGAGGCGCGCGAACCATCCGGGCCACCTCGGCCAACCCGGACTCGCGCAGCATCGCGGCGAGATGATCGGGCAACCAGCGATAGGCAGGCGTGACTGCGTGATCGAAGACCTGCGTCGGGTGAGACGGATCGTCGCCGGCCCAAAAGCCGACCAGAAGGTGGCCGCCAGGAGCCAGCACACGGTGGAACTCCGCCAAGATGACAGGGAGTTCCTGCGGCGGAGTGTGGATGATGGACCAACGTGAGAGTATGCCGCCCAGCGCGCCGTCAGCGATGTCCAACGCGGCCATCGAGCCCACGTCGAACCGCAGGTCCGGATAGGCCTCTCGAGCCAACTTGATCATCGCAGGAGAGACATCAACGCCAAATGGAGTCAGCCCCAACTCGCCAAGATAAGCGGTGACATCGCCAGGACCACACCCCAGGTCAGCGACCTGGCCATCCCCACTCGCACTCACCACTTCGGCGAAGACACTTAAAATCGCGCGGTCCAGCGGCCTGTCGCGCAGCGCGTCACGGAACAGCTGCGCATAGGTGGGGGCAACGGCGTCGTAGGCCTCGCGGGTGGTACCGAGGGCATCGTGTTCGACCATGCGAGCGACAGTGGCCCGTCGCCCTGGGACGCGCCGAGAGAATCACGTCGGCCTCCGCTCGCTGCCGGTCGTCGGACCGCCTTGGATCCAGCCTTGGCGCTGCCACCACGTCCGATCGCCTTGCGGGCTATCCGCAGCTCCCGGTTGATGACCGTGTCGGTGTCCATCTCATCCGCTCGCGCCGCCGCCGGCTGTGCCAGTACCTTCGGCAGCGCCGGGTCGTCGATCGCGGCGGCGGCGGCGGCGGGGGGCGGGACGGGGAACGGGGGAGACGGGGGCGGGGCGAAAGGGGGACGGGCGGCTTCGCGCCCGGGCGGGAGGCCCCGGGTGGGCTGGTTCGCCAGCGAGCATCCCCCGCGTCGTCAGCGAGGTCCGGTGGATCCGCGCGCCGCAGGACTTCGCGATGCCCCCGCAGGTATTTCCGATCGTCGGATATTCGCTTCATATGGGAATCAGTGCGGGGTCCGGGTGTCCGGGCATCCGGCTGTATGGCAGGTGCGGGCGGTCGGAATCCGGCTTCCACGCCACCCGTGGTTGCTTGCCGGGGAGTGTGCGCGAGGGCGGATTCACCGTTCCCGCCTGCCCGAGACGCGCCGCGCCCGGCAGGTGAACGTCACGACAGCCGTCACGACGCCTGCGCGAGGCCCGGGCCATGGCGGAGGGTATGCGCGCCACGCTGAAGCGCCTGGCCGGTCGCGGCAGGCGTCAAACTCGCCCCGGCTCGTCCCCACTTGACCTTGCGCGAAAAAACTGATCGGTTTACGGTGGTGAAACTGATCGGTTTCTCGTCGTGGAGGCGAGTCCCGGAACGAGACTTCTAGGAGTGTTGGATGACTACCGCGCGCGGTGCCGAGGTGGAGTCGGCGGACCCCAGGCTTCCGGCGAAGTTGGCTGCCCATCCGTCGGTGCGGGCGGTGCTCGCCCGGCGCAGGGCCGGTGACACAGTGAGCCCGTCGGCGGTGATCGACGCGGCCTGGCTGCGGGAGCTGTGTCTGGCGGCAGGCGCGGACGACGTGGCCGCGGTCAGTCTGGACCACCCCGACCTGGCCGGCGAGCGCGAACACGCACGGTCCGCACTGCCCGGCACCCGCGCCCTGATCGCGATGGCGTTCCGGATGAACCGCGACAACTGCCGCTCACCGGCGCGCAGCGTGGCCAACCAGGAATTCCACCAGACCGACGAGCAGGCCAACCACGCCGCCCGCAGCGTCACCCAGGCCCTGCAGGACGCCGGCTACCGCGCGCTCAACCCGTCGGTCGGCTTCCCCCAGGAGATGGACCGCTTCCCCAGTGAGCGGATCTGGGTGGTGGCGCACAAGACAGTCGCGGTGGCCGCGGGGCTCGGCGTGATGGGCCTGCACCGCAACGTCATCCACCCGAAGTTCGGCAGCTTCGTGTTGCTGGCCACCGTCCTGGTGGACGCGGAAGTGAGCGAGTACGGGCAGGCGTTGGACTACAACCCCTGTATCGACTGCAAGTTGTGCGTCGCCGCCTGCCCGGTCGGCGCCATCAGCAAGGACGGGGCGTTCGACGCGCTGGCCTGTACCACGCACAACTACCGTGAGTTCATGAGCGGGTTCACCGACTGGGCCCAGACCGTGGCTGACAGTGAGGACGCCGCCGACTACCGCTCCCGGGTCACTGATTCCGAGAGCGCCTCCATGTGGCAGAGCCTGGCCTCTCCCCCCGGTTACAAGTCCGGCTACTGCCTCGCCGTCTGCCCTGCCGGCGAGGATGTCCTGGGGCCGTACCTGGATGACCGCAAGAGGTTCATGGACACCGTTCTGCGACCGCTACGAGACAAGAAGGAAACCCTGTACGTCCTGCCGGGCTCACATGCGCAGGAGTACGCCCAGCGCCGCTTCCCGCACAAGCCGGTCAAGGAAGTCACCGGCGGCTGGCAGCCCCCGGAGCAACGCCCCGGAGCCTCCTGACGCCCGCGCGCCTTGCGTAGCTCGACAAGCCGGCCGGCCGGCGTCTGCCCGCACCCCAGCACCCCCGCAGGAAAAGGCCCCACATGAGTGGCACATGGCGCGCGGTCTCGAAGGCGCGCTGGGTGTTCGCCTCGGCGGGTGCGTGGCCCTGGACTCAGAGCTCGGTGGCGAGGAACAGCTCCGCACGCGGGACGTCACTCTTCTTGTGGCACTGAGAGGTCTCAGAAGGTGATGAGCGGCTTGAGGGCGCGGCGGTCGGCCATGGCCTGATAGGCGTCCGGGACCTGGTCGAGGGAGAAGCTCTGGTCGAAAACGCGGCCCGGTTCGATGGTGCCGTCCACGACGTCCGGCATCAGCTCCTCGATGTAGGCGCGAGCAGGGCTCGCGCCACCGGTGAGAGTGATGTTCCGCATGATCATGGACGGGCCGACGGGACCTTCCTCGTACTGCGGGACGCCCAGGCGGCTGATGGTGCCGCCGTCCACGACCGCTGCGAGTGCGGTGTCCAGCGTCTGACGGGTACCGACGGCCTCGATGACCTTCTCGACACCGTCGCCGCCGGTCAGTTCGCGGACACGGCAGACGCCTTCCTCGCCGCGCTCGGCGACGACGTCGGTGGCGCCGAACTCGCGGCCCAGGTCAGTACGGGCCTTGTGGCGGCCCATGAGGACGACTCGTTCGGCGCCCAGCCGCTTGGCGGCGATCACCGCGCACAGGCCGACCGCGCCGTCCCCGATGACCAGCACGGAGTCCCCACTGGCGACCCCAGCGGTGACGGCACCGTGGTGGCCGGTGCCCATCACGTCCGAGAGGGCCAGCAGCGAGGGCAGCACCGCGGAGTCGGCACCGACGGGCAGCTTGACCAGGGTGCCGTCCGCCTGGGGCACGCGTACGGCCTCTCCCTGGCCTCCGTCCACGCCGTCGAAGCCGTACCGGCCACCTTGCCGGCACGAGAATTGCAGGCCGCGGGCGCAGTAGTCGCAGGTGTTGTCGCAGTACGTGAACGGAGCGACGACCAGGTCGCCGGGCTTGATGCCGGACACGTCGGAGCCGGTCTCCTCGACCACACCGAGGAACTCGTGTCCCATCGGACGGCCGGTGTCGGTGGCGGGCATGGACTTGTAGGGCCACAGGTCGCTGCCGCACACGCACGACAGGACGGTGCGGACGACGGCGTCGGTGGTCTGCTGGACCTTCGGGTCGGGACGGTCCTCGATCCGGACGTCACCGGCGCCGTACATCATCACTGCACGCACAGGGTTCTCCTCTTTCCGAACAGGGTGTTTCAGACATGGGGGGCGGGGGCGGAGCTGGTCAGCGTTCGAGCATCCGCAGCCCCGCTTCGGTGTGGGTCTCACCGGCGGCCGGAGGCAGGCTGCTGAGCTTGTCCATCTGTTCGGTGGTCAGCGAGAGGCCGTCGGCGGCGGTGTTCTCCTCGACCCGGTGCACGCGCTTGGTGCCGGGGATGGGAGCGATGTCGTCGCCCTGCGCGAGCAGCCAGGCGAGGGCGACCTGTGCCGGTGTCGCCCCGGCTTCGGTGGCGACGGACTGGACCTCGTCGGCGAGGCGCAGATTGCGCTGGAAGTTCTCGCCGGTGAAGCGCGGGTTGCCGTGGCGGAAGTCGCCTTCCTTGAAGTCGTCGGTGGAGCGGATCTCCCCGGTGAGGAATCCGTGCCCGAGCGGCGAGAAAGGCACCAGGCCGATGTTCAGCTCGCGCAGCACCGGCAGCACCCGCTCCTCCAGGCCGCGGGTCCACAGGGAGTACTCGGACTGCACAGCCGTGACCGGGTGAACGGCGTGCGCGCGGCGGATGGTGTCCGGCCCCGCCTCGGACAGGCCGAACGCACGGATCTTCCCCTCGGCGACCAACTCGCCCACCACACCGGCCGTATCCTCGATGGGCGTGTTCGGGTCGACCCGGTGTTGGTAGTAGAGGTCGATGTGGTCGGTACCCAACCGCTTCAGGGAACCTTCAACGGCCTTGCGGATGTTGGCCGGGCTGCTGTCGAGGTTCCACGGGCCTGCTCCGGCGTGTGAGACCAGACCGAACTTCGTCGCCAGCACGACCTGGTCGCGGCGGCCCTTCAGAGCGCGGCCGAGCAGTTCCTCGTTGGTGTAGGGGCCGTAGATCTCGGCGGTGTCGATCAGCGTGACGCCCAGCTCCAGGGCCCGGTGCAGGGTACGGACGGACTCCGCCTCATCGGTCCCGGAGTCGGAGTACCCGTGGGACATCCCCATCGCACCCAGGCCGATCCGGGAGACCTCCAGGTCACGTAGCTTGATGTATTTCATTGCGCTTTCCCCTTTTTGGGCTCTTTGCTGGTTCAGACTGAGTCCGTGGTGACGCCGTCCACCCTGCCGTCCCGCGTGCACTGCAGGGAGGCCGGGCTTTTCCAGGGGGAAATAGCGGGGGGTATGACAGGGCCCCCTCGCGGAAACCCTCCTGGTCGCAGCGTCGCGACACTGGCCTCATGGCACAGACCAGCGCACCAGCGGCGACGAACTGGCGCGGCCTATGCGCGCCCGCCTGGAGCGAGGCAAGGAAACCCGGCCCGGTCAGGCGGTTCGCGGCCGGCTAACCGTGAGGGCGTACGAGTCCGGCGTCGTAGGCGAGGATGACGGCCTGGATCCGGTCGCGGGCGCCGATCTTGGCGAGTACGCGGCCGACGTGCTTCTTCACGGTGGATTCGGTCAGGACGAGGCGTTCGGCGATCTCGGTGTTGGTCCAGCCTTTGCCGATGGCGACCAGCACTTCGTACTCGCGTTCGCTGAGGGCCCGGAGCCTGGGGTCGTCGGTCTGGGGGCCCTCGACGGCGGAGAGCACCTGGTGGGCGTGGGCGTCGAGCAGGCGCCGGGTCAGGCTGGGGGCGACCACCGCGTCGCCACTCGCGACGGCCCGGATTCCGGCGATGACTTCCTCGGGGCGGGCATCCTTGAGGAGGAATCCGCTGGCCCCGGCACGCAGGCCTTCGTACGCGTACTCGTCGAGGTCGAAGGTGGTCACGATGAGCACGCGGGTACGGCCGCCGCCGGCGACGATGCGGCGCGCCGCCTCTATGCCGTCCATGCCGGGCATGCGGATGTCCATCAGGACGACGTCGGGTCGCAGTTCCGCGGCGAGGCGGACGGCTTCGGCGCCGTGCTCTGCCTCGCCGACCGGAGTCATGCCGGGGGTGCCCTGCAGCAGCATGCGGAAGCCGAGGCGTTGCAGTGGCTGGTCGTCGGCGATCAGCACGGTGGTCATGACAGTTGTTCTCCTGATGCCGGCAGGGTGGGTGCGGCGGGCACGTCGAGGACCACGTCCACGATCCAGCCGGTGTCGGCACCGCTTTCGCGTGGGCCGATGGTGACGGCACCGCCGTACATGGCGGCCCGCTGGCGGATGCCCACGAGGCCGTGTCCGGGTTCGCCGGTCCCGCCGCTCGGCTCCGCACGCACCCCTGCCCCCGGCGGTGCTCCTGTGTCGGCGACCCGGAGGCGGACTTCCCGGGTGTCGGCGGTCACGGAGACCTCGGCGGCGGAACCCCTACCGGCGTGCTTGATCGTGTTGGTGAGCGCTTCCTGGATGATGCGGTACACGGTGAGCTGTACGCCGCTGCCCAGCCCGTCGAGGTCCCCCATCGTCCGGTAGGTCACCGTCAGTCCCGCCGCGCGGACCCGGGCCAGCAGTGCGTCGAGATCGAGGATTCCCGGCTGCGGGCTGAGCAGCCCTACGGTGTCCTGCTGCTCCGCACGGAGAACGCCCAGGACGCGACGCAGTTCGCCCATGGCCTGGCGCCCGGTGTCGCCGATGATTCGCAGGGCTTCGGCGGATCGCTCGTTCCTGCTGGCGGCGAGGGTCGAGGCTCCGTCGGCGAGACCGACCATGACGGAGAGGTTGTGGCCGACGATGTCGTGCATCTCGCGCGCGACCCGGGAACGCTCGGCGGCGGCGGTGAGCTGGACGCGCTGGTCCCGCTCGATCTCCAGTCGCGCGGCCCGGTCCTCGAGCGTGGCCAGATACATTCGGCGGATACGGAGCGTAAGGCCGACGGCGACCGCCGCGGTGGCCGTCCCCACCAGGAAGAAGAGTCCGGGCAGTGGATGCTCGACGGGCACCAGGAAACAGACGGCCGTCACCAGCTCGGCCAGGGTCAGTACCGCGGCCCAGCCCAGCGCCCGCAGCGAACCGCGCAGGGCAAGGCTGTACAGGGCGACGAGCAGGCTGATGCCGGCCCCTTGCCAGATCCCCAGTGACCACTGGGCGAGAGACACCGGCGCGATCATGAAGAACGTGACGGCCGGAACCCTCCGACGCCACCACAGCGGCAAGATGAGCGCGACGGCGAATCCGAGCACGACGGCGGTCGGCAGATCGCCGCGGTTGCCGGTGTCCCCGAAGGGACCGTCGTTGCCCCCGCCGGAGAACACGTCGGGCAGGCTGACGAGGGCGACGGCCAGCACGACCGCGGTGTCGAGCAGCCACGGATGCCGCCGGTCCAGCCGCTGCTGGTGGCTCTGCCCGCGCAGCAGACGGCCCAGAAGCGGATGCGCCCAGGCGGCGTCGAGCCCAGGGGGCAGCGGGAGCGTCGTGCCCTGGGCCTTGTCCGCGGCGGCTGCCGGCGGTTGCGCGGTCATGGCACCCATTGTCATCGGTCCGCTGGTCAGACGTCGGTTCGGGCCAGTCGGTACGCCGCTCCGGCGAGCGTCAGTGCCACCCAGCCGGCGAACACCGCGAGCCCGGCCCCGGGCGCGAGGGCATCCGAGGACTCGTGCAGTGCGTACATGGCCGAACCCGCGTTGCCGGGGAGATAGGGCGCGATCGTGTCCTCCCACGAGTTGGGCAGCAGGCTGGTCAGGCCGGACAGGATCAGCAGGACGCCGACAAGGATCGCGATGCCGCCCGCGGTGGAGCGGACCAGTGCCCCCAGGGCCACGCCGAACACACCGACCAGGCCGAGGTAGAGACCGGCGCCTGCCAGGCTGCGCAGTACCCCGTCGTCGCCCAGGGACAGCGCGATCTTCTCGCCGTCCAGGCCCAGGCTGCCCAGCTGGAACGCCGCCAGCGCGCCGATCATGGAAAGGACCAGTGCGGTGGCCCCGAACACGGCGCTCTTCGACCACAGGACCGGCAGCCGTCGCGGCACCGCGGCCAGGGTGGAGCGGATCATCCCGGTGCTGTACTCGCCCGCCGAGATCAACACCCCGAGAACCCCTATGGCCAGCGACGCGAACGTCAAGCCGGTCAGGGCCACGCTGATCGCATCGCTCGCGCCGCCGGAGCCCGGGCCGGGCGGCCCGTCGTTCCCGACGGCATCGGGGCTGTAGGTGGCGGAGGCGATCGCCCCGATGGCGATCAGCAGGAGCAGAGCGACGCCCAGAGTGATCCAACTGGAGCGCAGCGACCAGAACTTGGCCCACTCCGAGCGCAACACCCGGCGGCCGGTCACTTTGTGGACCGGCACCGTGGAAAGGGTCGTGACGGTCATCATGCAGCCTCTCGGACGGTGCCGACGGGGGCGCTGTGGTACTCCACGGCGTCACTGGTGAGTTCCATGAACGCCTCCTCCAAGGAGACGGACTGCGGGGTGAGTTCGTGCAGCGGCACCCCGTGCTGAGCGGCGATCGCCCCGATCTCACGGGCGTCGCGCCCGGAGACCAGCAACTCCTCGGCCGCGGACGAGACGATGGTGACGTCGGGGCCGGCCAGGAGCGAGCGCAGCCTCACGGCCTCGCTGGTGGCGACCTTCACGCCGCCGCCCCCGGCCTGCCGGACGAAGTCGTCGACCGTGGTGTCCGCGAGCAGCCGTCCCCGCCCGATGATCACCAGATGGTCGGCGATCAGCGCGGTCTCGCTCATCAGGTGCGAGGACAGCATCACGGCTCGGCCCTCGTCGGCCAGCCCGGACAGCAGATTGCGCACCCACAGCACGCCCTCCGGGTCGAGGCCGTTGACCGGTTCGTCGAGCATGACGACCGCCGGGTCGCCGAGCAGGGCCGCGGCGATGCCGAGCCGCTGGCCCATGCCGAGCGAGAAGGCGCCCACGCGTTTGCCGGCCACGCTGCCGAGCCCGGCCAGCTCGATGACCTCGTCCACCCGGCGGCGCGAGATGCCGTGGGTGTGCGCGAGCGCCATCAGGTGACTGACCGCGGTACGTCCGGGGTGGACGGACTTGGCCTCCAGCAGGGTGCCGATCTCGTGCAAGGGCGCGCTGTGCTGGGCGTAGCGGAGGCCGTTGACGGTGACCGAGCCTCTGGTGGGGGAGTCCAGGCCAATGATCATGCGCATGGTCGTGGACTTGCCCGCGCCGTTGGGGCCCAGGAAGCCGGTCACCTCACCGGGTTTGACGGTGAAGCTCAAAGCGTCGACCACCGTCTTGTCCCCGTACCGCTTCGTCAGCTCACGCGCCTCGATCATGGGTGGGCCTTCCTCGTCCTGAACTCGGCCCCGGCTGCACCGCGGCATCTGCGTTCGACGCTATGGGGGCATCGGGCCGCGACGCTGGGACCACGGGAGACTCTTCGGGGGGCGACTGGTACCTCGGTACCAGTCCGGCGCCCTTGTGCGGCGACGCTCAGGGGAGCCCAGCGGAACTTCGGCGAATTCCCAACCCGGGTGTCGCTCGCGGCCTCCAGCCCGCGGCCCGCCCTTCCGGCCTGTCGGGCACGAGCGGCAGCACCGTCGAGACCGTCGTCCCTGTCCGCAACGAGGAACGGGGCGTTGCCGGGTGGGCTGCCTGCGCACATCCCGCACGCGCGGCTGCGGAGGTCGGCAGCCGCCTCGCGCAGGGCGGGCGGAGCGTACGCGGACCCAGCCGCGAGCTGATCTGCCGCTGCCGCACCGCCATCGTCCGGCTGACGCCCGGCACTCGGTTCTGTGCCGCGGGCGCGCGGTGCGGCCGTACGGCGGCCCGCATCGAGGAGCTGCGGCCTCGCTCTCCTGCCGGCCGGGACCAGATCTGGCAGGAGAGCGAGGTCAGCGGCAGCGGCCGCTGTTCAGGCTGCGCTTATGGTTCAGCGTTCATGAGCGGGACGGACACCTTCACATGCCCTTTTCGATGCGGCCGATGAGCGCTTGCACGGTCGCTCCCTGGGAGGCCGTCAGCGTTCCCTTGTGGACCTGCTGAGTGGTCCAGACACCGATCTCGCCCAGGCGTGCCCGGGCTCGGCTCACGTGTTCGTCGGTGCTCTGCGCAGCACCCGTGACGTAGGTGGTCCAGGCGGCGTTGACGGAGGTCTGTACCTGCCGGGCCTTCTCACTGGCCGTCGGTGCTCCTGGAGCGTCCAGGTTCGACACCAGGTCACGCAGCTCTCCTGCTGCCTCCTTGGCCTCGCCGAGGCCGCCGAGGACGGTGTCGACGCCGAAGCTGTAGGACCCCGAGCCGACCTCGAACACGGTGGCCCCGTCCTCCACGCGGAGGAACCGGACGCCCTTGGCCTTGTCGGCCGGTCGGCCGCCCTCGGTGACCGCCCAACGCGTCTTCGCCGGTACGTGTACCTCCGCGACGGTGTTGACCGGCACCGTCACCTTCAGGTCGAAGGCGCCGTTGTGGATGCTCCACTTGGACGACAGGAGCCCGTACACGGTCTTGAGGCGGCCCGAACCCTCCGTCAGGTTTCCGCCGGGCACCGGAGCGATCCGGGAGCGCTTGTAGCCGGGCTGGATCGCGGAGAGGCCGCCGATGTTCTGGGACATCCAGTCGCCCACGGCGCCGTAGGCGTAGTGGTTGAAGGAGTTCATGTCGACCGGGCCGAAACTGCCGTCGGGCATGATCGAGTTCCAGCGCTCCCACACGGTGGTGGCACCGTTGACGACCTCGTACCCCCAGGACGGGTAGTCCTTGTGCAGCAGCATCTTGTAGGCCAGGTCGTCCCGGCCGATCTTGCTCAGAGCGGGCAGCAGCAGCGGTGTGCCGATGAAGCCGGTCCGCAGGTGGTAGTCGGTGAGGGCCAGTTTGGCCACGAACTTCTCGCCGACCTTCTCGACCAGTGCCGGATCCGAGACCAGGTTCATGGTGAGGGCCATCGCGTATCCGGTCTGCGAGTTGCCCTTGACGGTGCCGTCGGCTGCGACGTAGGCCTTGGTGAAGGCGTCGCGGATGTCGGTGGAGAGCTTGCTGTAGTCGGACGCCGCCGTGTCGTCGCCGAGGGCCTTGGCCATTTCCGCCATCATGCGGGCATTCTCGGCGTAGTAGGCCGTGCCCAGGATGCCCTGCTCGGTCGGGTCGTCCAGGTTCAGCCAGTCGTTGGTGAAGAAGGTGGTGCGGCCGGGCTCGAGAAGGTCCGGTCCGGCACTGTCGCGCACGAACTGGAAGAACTTCTGCATGGCGGGGTAGTTCTCCCGCAGGATGCGGGTGTCGTCGTAGGAGCGCCACACGGAATACGGCACGGTGATCATCACGTCGGACCACCCGACACCGCTGTCGCCGAACTGGCCCTGAGGGGTCGGTACGACCGCCGGGAGGTCACCGCCCGCGTACTGGGAGTTGCGCACGTCAGCCATCCAGTGCGACAGGAACGCGCGGGTGTCGACGAGGTAGTTGGCGGTCGGCGCGAACAGGCTGATGTCTCCGGTCCATCCCAGGCGTTCGTCGCGGGCGGGGGTGTCGGTGGGGATGGAGAGGAAGTTGCCCCGCTGGCTCCAGGAGATGTTGCTCACCAGTTGGTTGAGCACGCTGTCCGAGGTCCGCAGGGTGCCGGTGGACGGGAGGTCGGAACCCCACACGACGCCCTTGACGTCCGAGAGGGCAGGAGGCTCGTTCACCCCGGTGATCTCGATGTAGCGGAACCCGTGCTGGGTGAAGGTGGGCTCGTAGGTCACCGTTCCGGTCTCGGCGAAGGTGTAGCGGTCGGTGACCTTGGCACTGCGGAAGTTGTCGGTGTAGAGGGTGCCGTTCTTGTTGAGCACCTCCGCGTAGCGGATCTTGACTGTCTGCCCGGCGGAGCCGGTCAGCTTCAGCCGCGACACGCCGACCATGTTCTGCCCGAGGTCGTAGACGTAGGTCCCAGCGGTGGGCTCGGTCGTCTTCCGGGCATCGAGCACCTGGGTCCGGCGCACAGGCTCGTCGCTCTGCGGGACCAGGAGGGCGGTACGAGACTCCAGGCTCGCGGCGGGTTCCCACTTCTCGTCGTCGAATCCCGGCCGACTCCAGCCCGAGGGCTTCAGACGGGCGTCATAGGTCTCGCCGTCCTGCAGGTCAGCCTTGACGTAGGGCCCCTCCGCCGCTTTCCACGAACCGTCCGTGGCGACCCAGTCGACCGACCCGTCGGTGTAGGTGATGCGCATCCTGGCCACGAGAGCGGGGGTGTCCCCGTACTGACGGGCCCAGCCGAGCCCTACCTTGCCGGCCCACCAGCCGTCCGCCAGGGATGCGCCGATCGCGTTGTCGCCGGCCTTGAGCAGCTTCGTCACGTCGTACGTCTGGGACTGGATGCGCTTGTGGTAATTCGTCCAGCCCGGGGCAAGCACCTGGTCACCGACCGGCCTGCCGTTGATCTCCAGCTGGTAAACGCCGAGTGCCGACGCGTAGACCCGCGCAGAGGCGACCTCCTTGCCGGCCTTCGTCGCGAAGTCCCTGCGCAGCAACGGCAGCGGCCGGGCCGCGGGTTCGTAGAGGGCGTCCGTGGTGCCGGAGACGACCAGGGCGGAGTCGACGATCTCACCGCCGGTGAACGGGTTCCGACGGGATGCGAAGTCGGTGTCCAGCAGCGTGCTGCCGTCGGCCCCGGTCACGACGGCGTCGTAGACGGTTCCCCGTTCGCCGCAACACGCGTGGGTGCGGAAACCGACGTAGCCCTTCGTGAACGTGGAGTCCGTGAAGGTGTTGACCAGCTTGCCGTCGAGGGTCGTGTTGATCGTGGTGCCCACCGTGTCGTAGCGGACGGTGTGCCGGCCGGCGAGGAGATCCGCGTTGGTGAAGCCGAAGGACGCGAGGTCCACCTCTTGAAGCACACTGTAGGTGCCCTGGACCTGCTTGTGCAGTCTCAGCATCGGGGTGGGGCCCGTGACGTTGAACTGCCACATGTACCCGTTGCCGGCGTCGGAGGCACGCAGGAACATACCGAATGCGGCGCTGTCGATCTTGAACTCGACCGTGGCGGTGTAGTCGGTCCACTTGTCCAGCTCACTCGGAGCCGCAGGACGAGCGATCCACTCGGCACCGTCCCAGTCGCCGGGATTCAGCAGACCTGTTTCGAAGTACGCGCCCGCACTCCATGGACTTGCGACTCCCTTGTCGTCCCAGGCCCGAACGCGCCAGAAGTAACGGGTGGCCGATTTCAGGTCGGGACCGCGGTATTGGATGTCGACCTGGCGGTCGGAGTTCACCTTCCCGGACGACCACACGTCGGCAGACCCTGGCGTGTGTCCGACCTGGATCTCGTAGGCCTTCTGCGATGTCGCCCGCCGCCCCGACGCCAACTGCCAGCCGAAAGCCGGGTCCTCACCACCTATGCCCAGTGGGTTCACCCGGCCGTTGGTGGTCAGGGCCTTCACGGCGAAGGGTGCGTCCGACATCGACGACGCGGGGGACAGGGACGTCGGCAGGATCGCCATGCTTGCGAGTACGGCAGATACAACAGAGCCTCTGAGGAGCACGAACAAGAGCGAGCGTTTACGGAGCACGGAATCTCCATGTTTTGAATCGTTTCAATCGCGCGGGTTACCGGACACTCCCATGTGGTGCGGGACACGTCAAGAAGCGGAACGAAGACTCTTGGGTAGTTCTGCCATCACTGTGTTGGCGTCCGAGAGGCGTCCTGCTCCGAGTGGTAGTTCACCGCTTACGCGATGTTGTGGTGCTCTCGCCGGTTGCTCGCGTCGCGTGGCCGGAAGACCAGCGAGCCGGATCCTGCTCTCCGAGTGCGACCTTGCGTAGCGGGGCTCCACGTGCACGGGCCCGGTGCTCGGAAGCACCGGGCCCGTTGCCCGTACCCGCCCAGTCCCCACAGGTGGGCGCGGGCCACCACATGCCGCTTACATGTGGACTGTGGGGGCGGCGTCCGCGTCGACAGCGGGGACGCCGCGCCGGTAGAGCAGCGCGGTGATCAGTGCGCCGGCCGCGAAGAAGCCGGCCGACCACCAGTAGGCGGTGGAGTAGGACTCCAGTGCGGCCTGGGCCTGGCTCAGCTTGCTGGTGGGGTCCTTGCCGACCAGGTAGGAGGTGGCGGCGCCGGCGGCGAGGGTGTTGAGCAGGGTCGTGCCGATGGAACCGCCGATCTGCTGCATGGTGTTGACGGAGGCCGAGGCGACTCCGGCGTCCGCGGCGGCCACTCCGCTGGTGGCGAGACTCATGCCCGGAGCCATGATCAGGCCGATGCCGAAGCCGGTGACCAGCAGTGGCGGCAGGATGTGGGCCGCGTACGTGCTGTCCATGCCGAGAGTGGTCAGCCAGACCAAGCCGACGGCTCCGAGGAGCATGCCGAGCGGGACCACGATCTTCGGGCCGAAGCGGGGGATCAGGTAACTGGTGGACGTGGTGGCGGTCACCATGAGGGCGCCGACCATCGGGAGGAAGGCCAGGCCCGTCCGGACCGCGGAGAAGCCGAGGCTGAGCTGCATGTAGTAGGTGAGGAAGAGGAACACGCCGAACATTCCGGCACTGGAGATCAGCATGGCGACGAAGGAGGCGCCCCGGTTGCGGTCAAGGAGTACGCGCAGCGGCAGGAGCGGGTGCGAGGCCTTGGTCTGCCACCGGGTGAAGGCCGTCAGCAGTGCGGCACCGGCGGTGAGGAAGCCCCAGGACAGCGGCGAACTCCAGTCGTGGGACTCGGCGTTGGAGAAGCCGTAGACGATGCTGAAGAGGCCGGTGGTGACCAGTACGGTGCCGGGGATGTCGAGCTTGGAGCTCCGGTCGCGAGCTGTGGGCTTGAGCAGCATCAGGCCGCCGACGACGACGAAGGCCGCGATGAAGAGGTTGACCTAGCTTAGGGAGTGCTGGATCGAAACGCAAGCGTTTCGTTTGGGGGGGGGTGTGTGACGCCCTTCGGTTCCGTCGGCCGTCGGTGCAGTGGAGACCCGACCCTTGGGGGCTGAGCTGGTCCAGGGGATCCTCAGCCCTCGCCGTGGTGTTGTCGAGCGGGTCGAGGAGTGGGCGTAGGACGAGGGTGGCGACGCGTGCGGAACCGTCGTCAAGGGGAGGCGGGCGGGGCGATGGAGCTTGGTGAAGGGGAAGAAGCCCGTGTTGCTGACAGCCCCATCCCATAACCTTGTGCACGGAGCCGTCAGTTGACAGATGTATGCGACATGAGGAGGCGATGGTGCTCGGAAAGGCCACGCGGTGGTTCGTGGGTGCCATGACCGTGGCCTGCATGGTGCTCGTCGGCGCCAGTGCACCAAGCGGTGCCCTCTTCGCCAGGTCGCTGCCCGTGGATGCCGTCAAGGAAGTCGTACCGAACCGGGTCATGACGTGGAACATCTGCAACCCCTGCGAGGAAGGCAACGCTGACCGGGCGGCGGAGATCGCCACGTATGCGCCCCAGGTCATTGGCCTGCAAGAAGCATGCGTGCGTGACGTCGAGAGGATCCGGGACTATCTGGAGAGCCTCTACGGGCTGGTTTACCACGTCGAGTACGGGATGGTTCTTCAGAATTGGGGCCGCTGCGGGGGAGCGCCGTGGAGTCCGGGAGCCTTCGGCCAGGCGGTGCTCTCGGCGGCACCGATGACAGACCGCGTCCATGTGGAATATCCCGACGGCGGATCCGAAGACCGTGGGTACATGGCAGTCACCACCACGGTGGGTGGCCGGCCGGTCCGGGTCTTCAACACACACCTCGCGCAACGACGTCAAGAAGCAGTCCGAGCAGACCAGACCGGCGTACTAGCCGCGGCCGTCGCCCGGCACGACCGCGCAATCGTTCTCGGCGACTTCAACGCGGTGCCTGGTGCTCCCGAACTCGCCCCGATATGGGCACTGGCCGCGGATGCGGATCCCCAGTGTCATCCCGAGACCATCGGCACCTGCAAGACGACCACTGACTGGCACAGCAAGTTCGACTACGTCTTCCTGCGAGGAATCGCCCCGCTCGGGCAGCGCGTGCAACCCACCCCGTACTCGGACCACCATCTGGTGTACACCGACCTGGACGTGACTTAGGCGACAACTGCCCTCGGTGCAGGCCGATGTGGCCACGAAAATGAAGGGTCCCATGGCGCCGGGCATGCCGTTGGGCAACCTTCTGGGCATCTCGCGCATCACATGTGTATGAAATCCAAGTGCGGGGTGCTCGGGTCGGTCCTGGCTGCCATGGCGCTCGCCCTGGTGCCCGGTGCAGCAGCCGTGGCCGCCGTGGCCGACGATCCGTCTGCGACACCGTCCCCCTTGCCGACGCAGGCATACGCGACGATCGAGGCGGACAAACAGCTCAACGTGGGGTCGGCGGCGCAGTCGGCCGAGGTGAGCTGGATGTTCTGGGACGGCGGAGCGCAGGTTCCCGTACCCACGAACGACACGCTCGTCATCGATGCGCGTGACCTGGCCGGCATCGCGAGCGTCGCCGTCGACGACCCGAGGTGCAAGGACGACGGGCAGGTCATCACCTGCGTCAACTCGGATTCCTCGCAGAGGCGTTCGGTCGGGTTCACCCTGCGTGCGGAGGCGGGCGCCGCCCCCGGCGCCAGCGGTACGATCACGTACACCATCAGCGCCGACCACGCCACCGGCACCACAGCGAACGCGAAGGTGGTCGTCGGCATCCCGAACCTGATCGTCGGCAAGGTGCCGGACGTGACGCACGCCAGGATCGGGTCCCGCATCGATGTGCCGCTCCAGCTTCGCAACACCGGGGATCTGGCCACCGACCGGCGCGTCATGTTGCGCTGGGAATCGGTGGGCGGTCTGATCTTCGACCGGAAGTTCTCCAACTGCGCCTACGGCGAAGGCGATGAGCCCGGCGAACCCGGCAGCCGGACATCCGTCACCTGCGTTTTCCCGATCGGCCCGGACTCCGTGCCCGCAGGGACCACCGTTGAGCTGAGCAGCCCCCTGACTGCCACCGTCGGCGAGCACGTCCTGACCGCCGTGACCGACTACTCGGTCGAGCTACTGAAACCTGGCGTAGAGCCCGGCGGCGGCAGCCACCAGGGCACCGGGCCGGCGCTCACCCTGGTGCGCGCGTCCGGAACGGGAGGCGGCTTCGAGAAGGACGCCGAGGGCCGGTTCACCATCGCGGCCGACAACTCCGCGGATCTCGCGGCCGAGGCCACGACGAAGCCGGGCCGCAAGGCGGGCCAATGGACCCTGGACCTCAACGCCGTGAACCACGGTCCGGCCTCCGTGTACGGAGTCGACAACAAGGCCGTCGCCGTGGTCGATGTTGTCCTCCCCGAGGGGACGGTCGCGACCGGCAACGCCTACATGGAGGGGGAGGACAGCCCTTACGGCCCCTGCCTTCTCTGGATCAGCAGCACCAGGACGGCGCCTTTCGAGGCGGGGCATCGGCACTACCTGTGCACCGTGCCGTTCGGTGTCGCGGCCGGTAAGAGCCAGTTCTTCGAACTGTGGGTGAAGACAGACAAGGGGTACGACGGTGCCAAGGGCACGGCGACCGTGCGTCCTGGCCCGGCCGGCATCCCCCTCCACGACCCGGACGTCTCCAACGACAGCGTCACCTTCGCCTTCGGCGCTTCGGCGACACCGAATGCGGCGGTACCGTCCGGCCACACCCTGGCCGCCACGGGCGCGGGCCGGACGACACTCGTCGCCACTGCCGCAGGCAGTGTCGCTCTGCTGGGCGGCATGGTCCTCGTCGTCCGCCGCCGCAGGGGTTCTTCCCACTGAGACGCCGGACGATCTTGTGGACCAACGACCATGACGAGGTGACGCCGCGAGGCCGCGGGGCCGCGCCCCTGCACCCCTGCGCAACGACCGCGGCCACTTCGCCGGCGACGAGTCAGTCCTGGAGCCACCGCCGCGGCGGCCGCTACTGACCCGCCCGCAGTGCACCTGGCGGGTGCCGCGCGGCGGTTGCGGTCTGCATGACGTCCTGCGGCGCGCCGTTCCATCGAGCACGGCGCGTCAGCGCCCTGTTCGCCGAACTCGAGCCCCAGCCGGATGAACCCGTTCTGGGGTGCAGGTCATGCTGATTCACCAGGTCGCGGGCCACGCGGCAGGAGTGAGATTACGGTGTCGCCTCCGCGAAGGTCAGCCGCTCACCGCTCGTAGTGCCCCCGGCCGGCGGCCATTGAGACGGTCGAGCGCGGAGGCCGTGGCCTCGTCGGCAGGCATGTGCACCACCAGGCGCTGACCCTCGTCCGGAAGCGCGAGCGTCTCGAACGACAGACGCAGGCGGCCCGCCACGGGGTGCTCGACCAGCTCGAGCCCGAACCGGGAGGGCAGGGTCGGAACAGAGGCGAGCCGGTCGGTGAACGGCGCCCCCACCGCCGCCGTCAACTCGTTGGCCAGGGCGGCGACATGAGGGTCGTGCAGCGTGGCCTCGTTGCGCAGATGGGCGACCTGTTCGTCGGCCAGTCGGTCCCACCCGGGGAACACGGTGCGGGCCCGGCGGTCGGTGAACACGTACCGCACCATGTTGGGCGCGTCGCCGTCCAGCAGGCCGAGCGGGCGGGCGTACCGCTCGTAGCCCTGTGTGCAGGCCACGATGTCTCCCATCCAGTTGAGCAGGACGGCCGGGGCGGGCTCGAGACGGTCGAGGAGCGCCCGAAAGGTGGCGCGCACCGTACGCACCGGCGGTGCGGTGACCGACTGGCACAGCTCCTTGCCGCCGCTGTGTATCTTGGCCAACCGGTGCAACAGCAGAAGGTCCGCCGTCGACAGCTGGAGGATGTCGCCGAGGGCGCCGAGGACCTTGGGTGAGGGGTTGCGGTCACGCCCCTGCTCGAGCCGGGTGAGGTACTCGACGCTGATGCCGGCGAGTGTGGCGAGCTCGGCGCGGCGCAGCCCTGGCGTGCGACGGCGAAAGCCCGCGGGTAGGCCCACGTCGGCCGGGGTGACGGCTTCGCGGCGGGTGCGCAGAAAAGTGCCCAACTCGTTGTCGTTCACCACTCGAACGTACAACGTGTCCCGGTGCGGAGGGTGGCCCTGCCACTACTACCATTCGCCCGGCCTCCCTCCGCTGTCGCCGGGCCCGCAGGATGGAGCCATGAGTAATGACACCTCCTCGAACACCGCTGCCACCTCCGTCTCCGCGCTGCCCCTCACCCCCGGCGAGTGGGAACTCGACCCCCACCATGCGGCGGTCAACTTCACCGTCCGCCACCTCGGGATCAGCAAGGTGCGCGGCCGGTTCACCGAGTTCACGGCCGGACTGTACGTCGGTGAGGCCCTCGACGACGTGCGGGTGACCGCGGAGATCGCTCTGGCCTCCATCGACACCGGGAACGCTGACCGGGACGCGCACACCCGCTCGGCCGAGCTGCTCGACGTGGAGAAGCGGCCGACGATGACGTTCCGCTCGACGCGGATCTCCGGGGAGGGCGACGACTGGACGATGGAGGGGGATCTGAGCATCGGGGACGTGACCCGACCGGTCACGCTCGCCGTCGAGTTCGGCGGGGTGGTGGATGCTCCGCTGGACCAGAAGAAGCACGCCGGGTTCGAGGCGACGGGCGAGATCCGGCGCGGCGACTTCGGGCTGAACTTCGCCCCCGGGCTGCTCGGTGACGTCATCAAGATCCACCTGGACATGCCGTTCATCGCGCCGTAGGGCCAGGTTGGCTGATTGAGGTACGTGCGGCGGCCCGCGGGGAACTCCCCGCGGGCCGCCGCACGATCATCGCTGCTGGGCATCGCCGACGATGACACGGTCGTGGCGTACGACGACGTCGGCGGTGTCGTCGCCGCACGCCTGGTGGCCGGCAGCCGGTCGGGACGCCGTTGTTCGGTGCAACCCGAGCCCGCGGTTGGCCGGTTCCCGAGCGGGCCGAACTCGTCGAACGTGAAATCCCGATCCGGGAAGCGGTCCAGGGACGTGCTCGATCCAGTCCAGCTTCGTCTCCTGATCGGGGTCAGGGGACACCTTTTCTGCCCTTCCTGGTCGGTCATTCTGCGCACACGGAGGGGCTCGGCCACCGCGCCTCCAGCGGTCGGGTCGGAGGTCATCCAGCCAAAGGGGCAGGCGCATGAAGCGGCAAGAAGTGAACAGATTGTTTACAACGGTTAGTTGACATCAAGTCGTGCGCATCTCATCCTCATCTCATGCCTTCGACTCCTGATCAGCACACCGACCCCTTCACGCCTCCGAAGCCTGAGCAGGCGCGAGCACACCGCGTGTACGCGTCCCTGTTTCGCATCGCCGAGCGACACGCGACCACTGACAAGCAACGCAACCGACAGGTTCATCCTTCGGTCATCGGGCCGCATGAGGCCGTCCGACTTGTGTCGTTCCTGCTCAGCGGAGCAGCACAGCCTGATGACGGCGAACCGGAGGTGGACCACGCTGATATCACCGCTGCATTGAGCCTCGTCCCACTGGTTCGCGGGGAGATGGACGAATTGGAAACCGGACTCCTCCAGATGGCACGGGGCCGCGGCATGACCTGGCAGGAGATCGCTTTCGGACTCGGGCTTGGCACTCCGCAAGCCGCCAGGCAGCGATACGAACGACTGGCCAGCCGCGCCACAGCCGACGCGGACGGCTCGGAGTAGAAGGAACTCTCCCGGATTCGCTCGCCAGTTGGCGGGGGCGTCTGTACCCAGATCAATGGTCCCAGTACAGCCACACCGCGCGTCCGGCGGCCTATCGAGGACATCCCAGTCGCCTGAGGGGACCGAGGGCCGCGTTGGATCTCCCGCAGGTGACGCTGGAGGATTTGCCGGCCTCACCCCTCACTTCAAGGGCATCGTTGACGGAGTGAACCGTGCGGCCGGCCGGCTGCACGACTACCGAGGAGGCTCCGCATGAGGATCGTCATCACGGGTGGCTTCGGCTTCCTGGGACGACAGGTCACCAGCGCACTGCTCAGGACGCGGACATGCGGAGGGGCACCGATCGGGCGCCTGGTGCTCGCCGACCGGATCGTGCCGTCCGAGTCGCAGTCGGCGTCCGACCCGCTCGTGGAGATCGTCCGGGGCGACCTGATCGACCATCTCGATGAGGCGTTCGCAGAGCCGGTGGATGTGCTGATCCATCTCGCGGCCGCCGTATCGGCCGAGTGCGAGGCCGACTTCGACCTCGGCATGAGCGCCAACCTGGACACCACCCGCGCGCTCCTCGAAGCCGCCCGTGCGCAGTCGGCGGCCGGCGGGCCGACGCCGCGCCTGGTGTTCTCCAGCAGCGTGGCGGTCTACGGTGCCGACCCGGCGCTCCCGCTCCCGCCTGTCGTCAGCGAGTCGACCCTGCCCACGCCACGATCCAGCTACGGGATCCAGAAACTCGTCTGCGAGCAACTGGTCGCGGACTACACCCGGCGCGGTTTCGTCGACGGACGCGTCGCCCGTCTGATGACGGTGTCGGTGCGGCCCGGCCTGCCGAACGCGGCCGCCTCCGGCTTCCTGTCCGGCATCATCCGCGAGCCCCTCGCGGGCCTTCCGGCCGTCTGCCCCGTACGTCCCGACCTGCGGGTGGCCCTGGCCTCGCCGCGACGCACCGTCAAGGCAATCCTCCGCATCGCGGAAGCAGAGCGTGGGGTGGGCAGGGGCCGGCTCGAGGGTGGACTGCCAGTCAACCTTCCGGCACTCACCGTCTCGGTCGGCGAGATGCTGGCCACGCTGCGGCAGGTGGCCGGCGGTGCCGTCGCCGACCTGGTGACGATCACGCCCGACCCTGCCGTCGAGGCCCTCGTGGGTTCGTGGCCCTCCGTCTTCGACAACGCGCGCGCCGCAGCGCTCGGGCTGGAGCCCGACCCCAGCTTCGTATCGGTGGTACGGGACTACGTCGCCGACCACCCCGACGCAGTCCTGGCCGACACATCGCTCGCAGCGGGACAGCCCCGCCAGGGTCCATAGCGTCCGACGGCGCGCCCGGCGCGTCGCACCGCGGGGAGATGTACGCAGCGCCAGCGACGGGGCTCGCCTGTCCCTCGCCGCTTCACCCGAGCCTGTCGATGTGTGCAATGCGCATCTATCGTGGGTCGTGTCGGTGCCGCCGGACGGTGAACCCCGCAGCCGTGCCCCGGTTCGGGCCGGTATCGCGGACACTGGGCAGCAGGAGAGGGGAGGCCGACCGTGTTGACCGTAGTCCGTGAACAACTGGGCCAGGCCCTGTTCCGCCGTGTCGCGGGCCCCGACGGACCGGCGACGCGTAGCCGCATCCACGACACCCCCGGGCCACGCTGGTTTGGACCGGACCGCCCGATCCGCGCCGTCCATGGTGACGCCTCGATGTTCATCGGTGGGCTGAGCGCACTGCTGTTGCAGTCCCTGCATCCGCTCGCCATGGCGGCGGTGGCCGCGCACTCCGGTTACCGCGGCGACCCGTGGGGCCGACTGCAACGCACCAGCACCTTCCTGGCCGTGACGACCTACGGCACCGCCGCGGACGCTCAGCGGGCGGTCGACCACGTCCGCGGCATCCATGAGCGGATTCGCGGGACGACGGCCGAGGGTGTGCCCTACCACGCGGCCGATCCACACCTGCTCGGCTGGGTGCACGCCGCCGAGACGGACAGTTTCCTGCGCGCCCATGAACGCTTCGGGGCCCGCCCGCTGGACGCCGACGCCTACGACGCCTACGTCGCCGACACCGCGCGCGTCGCCGAGGCGCTGGGGGCGAGCGACCCACCACGCGACCGCCGCGAGCTGTCCGAGCGCCTGATCGCCTACCGGCACGAACTCGGGGCCACGTCCGAGGCCCGGGCCGCCGCCCGCTTCCTGCTGTTCCGGCCTCCCCTGCCCCTTGCGGTACGGCCGTTCTACGGCGGGTTGGCTGCGAACGCCGTCGCGCTCCTCCCGCCCTGGGCCCGTGCGATGCTGTGGCTGCCCCGGGTGCCGGTCGTCGAGGGCCTCGCCGTACGCCCGACTGGACAGGTCCTGACCCGGACCATCCGCTGGGCCATGACCCCACCGCGCCAGTCCAGCGTGGCTTGAGCTGCACGGCAGAAGGTATCCGGCCTACGGCGACATCCCACCCGAAGCGGGAAGCCGCCACCTGCCCAGGCTTCCGCTCTGGACCGCGGCCTTCTTCACCGTGCACGGAGTCGACCGCGCCGAGCGGGTCCTGACCGGCGGTGCCTGGCACTGCCGGTTGCGAGGCTGGAGGTTGTTGACCGTCCCCACTTCCAGATATGTATGCGCTTCGCATACACTTCAGTCATGGAGTCAGAACTGGAAGCAGCCATCAACGAGTGGCACGCGAGCGTGAACGACGGCGACCTGGAGCGGTCGGCGAGGGCGGTCGGTGATCCGGTCGTCGTTCTGGGTCCGAAGGGCGCCGGCCCGATCACGCCCGAGCAGTTCGCGGACTGGGTGGATCGTTCGGGCGTCAAGCTCATTGCGCGGTCGTGGCATCCGGTCAGTGAGCGGCTCATGGTCGTGGAGCAGGACGCGACCTGGCCTGGGGGCAAGGCCCCGGCTCACGTAGCGACGGTGTTCCGGGTGGTCGGCGAGAAGGTGACTGCCTCTCTCCGGCTGCCTGATGTGAAGTCGGCGCTGGAGCTTGCCTCCATCTGTCACGAGATGGCGGCCACCGAATGAGCAGCACAGGGCCGGGACAGGTCTTGTTCGCGTTCGTCCGGCACTGGTCGCGTAGATCATCGGTCGGCGACCACACGGCCGCGGCGGGCCGCGCTGCCGAGCAAGGTCGTCTCGTGCTCGTCACCGAGTCTGTCCACACCCTGACCCAGCGAGGGGCCGTGGCAACGGTCAATGCCGTCGCCCACGAGATCGGCATCGACCAGAGCGGAGCATCACGCCTGGTCAAGGGCGCGACAGAGCTCGGATACCTGACCATGCAGGCATCGGAGACAGACGGTCGCCGACGCCAGGCGACGGTCACCTCGTTCGGCCACACCATGCTGGAACAAGCTCATGACTGGCAGGAGCAGGTCTTCGACCGGCTGGCAGAAGGCTGGAGTGAGCAGCAGCGCCGCGACTTCCAGCAGGCGATGACGGACCTGATCGACCGCTCCTACGCGCTGGACACATGACCCACGCCGATATGCGCCACTGAGCCTGGAAGGACGGGCCACGGCGATGGGACGGCGCCGCCTCTGGCGCCGCCGACGCATCCGTACAGGTCGATGGTCCGTACAGGTCAATGGAGGGTGGGGCGGTAGATGAGCTCTTGGATGTGACCGTCGAGGGTCCGGTTCTCGATCAGCTCCAGGTCGAAGTCGGACGCACCCTGGAAGATCGAGTCCAGCCCGGTCTGACCGGTGATGACAGGGAAGAGCGTCACCTGCAAGCGGTCGACCAGGCCGGCGGCCATCAG
The DNA here is from genome assembly GCF_045041235.1 of Streptomyces sp. NBC_00076. NCBI lineage: Bacteria > Bacillati > Actinomycetota > Actinomycetes > Kitasatosporales > Streptomycetaceae > Streptomyces > Streptomyces sp. NBC_00076. The sequence goes on along the minus strand of NZ_CP108242.1, from coordinate 622,354 downwards.
TGCCCGGTTCAACGACAGGCTGCCGTGCGAGCGCAACGGCACCTCGGACTCCTCCTTGAGCCGGGCGACGACGTCGACGGCGTCACCGCTCACGAGGGTCGCGTTCGGCCAGTCGAGGGGGCCTTCCAGCGTCGTCGACACCACCGTCGTCGGCAGGTTCCTCATCCGAGTGACCCATGGGTCACGTACATCGGACTCCTCGGAGCTCGAGGCCAGCATCCGCGCGAATGCCCGATACGTGTTGGCTCCGAAGACCATCCGCTGCTCCGTGCCGTACAAGGCAAGGCGGTGGTCGAGCAACTCGGGGCCTTGCTTACCCCAGTAGCCGCTCCAGTTGGCGCTGGCGGCGCCGTAGCCGTCGAGGCTGGAAAAGACGTCGAAAGTGTAGGTGGCGGCCATGTCGTTCTCCTCGAGTGCGGCTGATCCGTGTGGGTACCGACTGGCCGTCTTCTCTGGTTGGGCTTCGGCGACCGTCGCACCCATAGACCCAGCACGCTTCCGAAACTCATCGCTGGGACAATCGCAGATGCAGGGCGGTTCTGTTCACCGCAGTCAAAATCGCTGGTGTGACTGATTCCCAATGATGCTTGTCAACCAGTGAGCCGTAGGGTGCGGCTCATGGATTCGTTGATCGCTGCCGTCCGTGAACAGGACGAGGCTGCCGGCTTTCTCGCCTGGCCGGGCGACTTCGACCTGGACCGAGGCGACCATGTCGAGGAAGTCCGCCTCGCCTCGGGGGCTGCGCTCGAGGGTTTCGCCGGCGACGGCGCTGGGGGCACGTACTTCTTCTGCGGTGAAGGTGGCGAGGAACGTCCAATCCTCTATGCCGACTCCGAAGGAGGTGCGGCGCTGGTTGCGATCGGCCTGCCCGAGCTCCTGCGGCTGCTGCTGGTCGCCCCTTGGTGGCGCGACTGCCAAGCGTTCACGGAGGAGGAAAGTCTCGAGCTCGCGGCCGAGTACCTGGAGGACATGCCGGATCTCGTGGCCCGGAGAGACAGTGCCGCGGCGGCCGTGGGCCTCGACCTGCCGGCCCAGGCAGACGTCTTGGCCCGCTTGCGGGAGGTAGCTGTTCGGATGGGAGAAGACTTCGTCCTCATCTTCACGCCGGAGGGCCACTCCTACGAGCCTCTCATCAGGAACTGAGACACACCGCGGCAGCAAGCACGCGCCGTCCCAGGCGACAGGGATCAGCCCACCGCGAGACCGCGCTGAGGTGGTAGGACGTCGAAGGTTCGCTGGTCGCGGATGAGGGCCCACAGGACGTCGAGGCGTCGACGGGCGAGGGCGAGGATCGCCTGCTTGTGGCTCTTGCCCTCGGACCGTTTTCGGTCGTAGAAGGTCTTCGAGGTGGGGCAGAAGCGAGCGGCGATTTGAGCGGAGAGATAGAAGACGCGCAGGAGCCGGCGGTGGTAGCGATATGGCCGGCGCATGTTGCCACTGATGCGCCCTGAGTCCCATGGGACCGGGGCGAGACCAGCGACTCCGGCGAGGCGCCCCGCACTCCCGAAGGCGTCCATGTCCCCTCCGGTGCAGGCGATGAACTCCGCCCCCAGCAACGGGCCCATTCCGGGCATGCTGACGATCACTTCCGCGTCGCGATGCTCACGGAAGCGGGCAGCGATCTTCAGGTCGATGCTGGAGATCTCCTCGTCCAGCGCCAGTACGGCCTTGGCCAGGGTGTGGACCACAGCTGCGGCCGTGGTCTCCCCGGCGACAGCAGTGTGCTGGGCCTGCGCCGCGGCGACGGCAGTGTCGGCCAGGGCCTGCGTGCCGCGCACTTTGCGGTTCTTCAACCAACTCGCCAGTCGGCTCGGACCGATCCGTCGCAAGGCAGCCGGTGTCTGGTAGCCGGTCAGCAGCACGAGAGCACCTTTGGATGCGGCGTAGTCGAACGCCCGCTCCAGAGCAGGGAAGTACTCCAGCAGCTGAGCCCGCATTCGGTTGATGGCCCGCGTGCGGTCGGCTGCCAGATCGTAGCGGCGAGCGGTGAGAATCTTCAGGTCCACCGCGATCTCATCCCAGTCCTGCAGAGGTTGCAGGTCCCTGCGCATCCGGGCCTGGTCGGCGATGACGTAGGCGTCCTTGGCGTCGGTCTTGCCGTCCCCTCGATAGCTGTGGGAGGCGTGGTGAACCGTGCGGCCAGGGATATAGAGGAGCCTTTGGCCGTGACCGGTGAGCAATGCGATCAGCAGGGCGGCTCCGCCCGCGTTCAGGTCGACGGCCCAGGTCACCGGGGCATCCTGAGCCAGAGCGAGGACGTCGCGTATCAGCTCCAGCAGTTCCGCCTCGTTGTTTGGTACTCGGCGTGAGAGCACCTTCGCCCCGTCTGTGTCGATCACCGTGCAGTGGTGCGCGGCCTTGCCGGCATCCGTCCCCGCCCAGAGCTCGGGCACCCGAGCCTCCCTCGTCGATCAGTTGACTGGTCCCTGCAGACGACCACGCCGACGTGTCCTTACGAAGCGATCTCTGTTCGCGCATCCCAATGAGTGGCCGTGTCGTCGCGGGGCGCTGGGCGGCCTATCAGTCAAAGCCACACGGACGGCATGAGCGCTTTCAGCCACACCCAGGCCCCTGGGTCTCCCGATCGTACGAAGGAGCGGAATCAACCCGCCAACAAGGTAAGGAGCGTTTCCGTTGACGGGGTTCGCCGCCCGTGGCACTCAGCCGGCGGGGTGCGGGGTCATAGGCGGATGACGATCAGGGCGATGTCGTCGCGGGCACCGCTGCTGACGCCGAGGTGCGCGAGCAAGTCGTCGGCGAGATGTTCGGGGGCGTGACGAGCACGAGGGGCGAGCGCGTCGGTGAGGCGTCGCAGGCCGACATCGATGTCCTCGCCGCGGCGTTCGATGAGACCGTCGGTGTAGAGCACGAACGTGTCGCCAGGGGTGTAGGGCAGGTCGGCCTGCGGGCGGGGGACGGGGTTGGGGCGGGCCCCCAGCGGAGGGTCGGTGGCCTGGTCGAGAAGTGCGTAGGTGCCGTCTGGGTGGAGCAGGACGGGGGGCGGGTGGCCGGCGCTGCTGTACGTGATGCGGCGAGCGTGGGTGTCGACGACGGCCTGGACGACGGTGGTGGCCAGTGCACCCTCCACGTAGCGCGCATACAGGCCCAGGACGTCCAGGGCCCTCGCGGGCCGTTCGACGGCCCGGACGGAGGCGGACAGCGCGCTGCGGAGCATGCCCATGACCGCGGCGGCCTCCAGCCCGTGGCCCACGACGTCACCGACCGCGACGGCGAATCTGTTCTCGGGCAGGTCGACCACCTCGTACCAGTCGCCGCACACGTTCAGTGACCCGGCGGCGGGCAGGTAGCGGACCGCGGTGTCCCGGTGCCGGGCCAGGTGGGGCGAGTGGAGCATGGCCTCCTGCAAGGTGACGGCGACCTGGCGTTCCCGGGCGTGGGCCTGGCGCAGTTCCTCGCTCAGTCGCTTGAGCTCGCGCGCCCGCCCGAACAGTTCGACCTCCATCGCCTCCACGTCACTGAGCACCCCGCCTTCTCGCGGGCGTGGGCGGGAGAGGATGAACGAGGTCACGTCCTCCCCCCGGTGGATGATCCACTCCACCTGCCCATCCGGCCCGAGCACCGGGGTGTTGATCGCGGACCACCACCGCTCCTCGAACAGGCCGGGCCGGTCGGCAACGGGAATGTCGTACTTCATCGGCGCCATCGTGTCCTGCTCCTTCGAGCGCAGGACACGATGCAGGGAGGCATGCAGATTCCGCACCCCGTCGGCGCCCGGATCCGCCGGATTGTCCGGGAAGGCATCGAAGAGGTACCGCCCGAGCAGATCCTCCCGAGTACGGCCGGTCACCCGGCAGGCCGCCTCATTGACGTCGGCGAGCACCAGATCCGGGCCCAGCACCATATAGGGGCTGGGGGTGACCGCGAACAGCGCCTGGTAGTCGATCCCCGGCCTCGCCACACCGTGCGGCCGCGCATCTCCATCAGGGCTGTTGTCGTCCCTCACTATTACGTTCTACCGTCCGTCGGCGCCCTCGGCACCTGGACACAGCCTGCCCTCGGCTTCAGGGCTGCTTTCAGGAAGCTGCTCCGGGTGATCTGCGGCGTGATGGCGCGCCTGCGTATGCGGTGGCGGTAGACGTCGTGGTCGTAGCCACGGCCGGCGGACAGCGTGTGGGGCTCGCACTGGGACGGCCCCGCTCGCCCGGTGACGGCCCCATGGCGTCGATCGAGGGGACGAGCTGGGTGACGGTCGTACGGTTCACCCTTCGGCGTTGCTGCTTACTCAGGGATACCGGGTGCTGCCCATCTCGGCGGTGAAGATCACGGGATCGCTGTCGAACCCTCGGAGCATCTCGTGGAACTCCCACGTTCCGGAGGCGTTCCTGGTGAACTCCGCGACCGTCGCGGCGGTGTGTCCGGAGAGCTGTGCGAAGTTGTCCTTCAGTAGCTCCCGGTACCCCTCGACAACAAGAACTCCGGCGTCAGAAATGTCACCGAACGTTTTGAAGCCGCTGTTCTGATGGATCGCCACACCCACCACCACCCGTGCGAAGGAGGAAGCGAGTCGATCGAGTTCCAGGGTCATCGCTTCGACGTAGCCGAAGCCCTGACCGGTCTGGCTGTGCCGACTCATGTTGATGGTGCCGTCCGGTGAGCGGCTGTCGAAGTGGACGATGTACACCGGCTGCCCGAAGGGGTCGTCCGCCGAGTAGGTTGCGGCGATGATGTCGAGATGATGAGGTGGCCGATCCCAGGGACTCGGGTCCCATTTGAGCCGGACCTCGGCCTTCCTGACTCCGTGGTTGTCGCTGCTCACGAAAATTGCTGCCTCTCTCATTTCAAGCCACCACTGGATGGCACCCCCATGGGCAAGTATGGCTCTTGGCCGTCCTGTTGAAGCCTCGGGCGAGCTCGCGACCGGGCTGGTCCCGTCCTCAGGCCGCGGACGGTGGAAGGCGTAGAGGCCACATGGCGAGCTGCGGGGTGCGTATGACCGCGCCCCTCTGCGATGCCATCGCGGCCGGCCGGCCGGGCCCGCAGTCAAACGCCGTCGCCCGCGGGGACAGACTGACGTCGGGCCCGACCGGCCGCACCCAGCGCCGTTCGTCGATGCCGGGGGAGGCCAGGCTCGTGATCTCGCGATGCCGGCGGGCCGCCGCTCAGGCCGCGAGGTCCTCCAGTGCGTCGCGCTCCAGGGCGGCGGAAGCGGCGACGACGCCGCCCATGATGGCGCCGCTGACGCCGGCCGACGCCACGTCCTCGCCGGTGAGGAGGAGACCGGGAACGTGGGTGTGGGCGCCGAGGTCACGCAGGGCGAACCGCTCCGGGGTGTGGGCCAGGGACATGAAGTCGCCCCTCTCCCTGCCGAGGAAGTGGTTGAAGCTGAGCGGAGTCGCCAGCTCGGTGTGGTCGATGCGGCCCTCCAGCTGGGGACAGAAACGGAGGACCTGGCCCAGCAGTTCCTCGGTCAGCCTGTCCTTGAGGTGCTCGTAGTCGGCGCCCCGGCGCATCCAGGTGCTCCCCGCGTACGGCTCGAACAACGACCAGGTGGTCAGCCCCGCGATGTCGATGGTGGTGCGTCCCGGGTAACGGCTCTCCCACGACGGGTCCTTCAGGGACGGGAAGGTGAGGAAGTACGTCGGCATGGCGTGGTGCTCGGGGTCCGCCTCGAACGCGGCTGTCTCGCCGTCGATGTCGGGTCCGGCGTGGGCCCAGATGTTGGCCGGATCCAGGTCGAGCCGGTCACCGGATTCGCGGATGCCGATGTTGAGCGTGACGTACGTCTGTGAAGGGCCGATGGCGGGGCGAGGTAGGGGCGAGCCGTGCGGTTCGCCGTGTGGACCATGTCGACGTACCGGTCGATGGCCCCGGACTCGAGAGGGAAGTACTCCTTCATCCGGTCCTTGAACTGCCGCACGCCGGACCGGTATTCGTACTCCCGGTCCGCGATGAAGACCCGGTTGTAGACGTCCGGCATGGGCGCCCACTCCAGTTTTCCGGCGTCCCATTCGTATCCGGCGCGCCGGAAGGTCTGGGTGGCGCCGCCCGCCGTCGAGTGCTTCTCCAGCACGAGTACGCGTCGTCCGGTCCGGGCAAGGAAGGCGGCTGTTGTCAGGCCGCCGATCCCGGAACCGATGACGATCGCGGCCCACGTCTGGCCGGCCGTGCTGCGGTGGTAGCTCTCACCGATACTTACGCGGTGTCTCCCTCATCTCGGCCCTTGACCGGGCCGGAGTCTCCATATGCTCCGGGCAGGGGCCCAAGCGCCCTGGCGCTTCGGCGGAGGTGACCGGTTCTTACGAGACGCTGACGCTGCCCCCTCTTGCCCTCTGCCTCGGCGTCACATCGGCCACTCTGGTCACGCACAGTTCCCGGACCAGAGGAGTCGCACATGAGCAGGCACAACAAGCGCAGGTCGAAGCTGCGCAAGAGGATGACCGTTTTCGGCGGTGGCACGGTGGCTGTCGCGGCGGTCGTGGCCACGGTCAACGTGGCTTCCGCAGGCCAGGTTTCGACCACCCCGAGCGTCGCCTCGAAAGCCGACCACGCCGTCTTCGTCCAGGGCAACGAACTGGCCGGGAACACCATCCACGTCTTCCGGCGTGGCGACGACGGCAAGCTGACCGCCGCGGGCAAGTACGCCACCGGTGGCAAGGGCGGCGACCAGGTCGACGCGCCCACCGACTCGCTGGCCTCGCAGGGGTCGCTGGTCTACGACGACCGGTCCGGTCGGCTCCTGGCGGTCAACGCGGGCAGCGGCACGCTGACGTCCTTCGCCGTGCAGGGTCAGAAAATGACGGATCGCCAGACGGTGCCCACCGGGGGTGACTTCCCCGCCGCCATCACCGTCTCGGGCGATCTCGCCTACGTCATGAACGCGGGCGGCGCCGGAAGTGTCCAGGGCTTCAGGATCACCTCGACGGGGCTGAAGCCGCTGAGCGGTTCGTACCGAAGCCTGGGGCTGGAGAACGAGACGGTGCCGCTCTTCAGTAGCTCACCGGGACAGGTGGCCTTCACGCCGGACGGCCGGAACCTGGTCGTCACCACCAAGTCGGCCAACACCATCGAGGTCTTCCCCATAGGACGGGACGGCCGCCCGGCGCGCGCACCCGTCGTGAACAAGTCGGCGGGCAAGGTGCCCTTCGCCATCGCCTTCGACAAGTCCGGCCGCATGCTGGTCGCCGAGGCCGCCGAGTCCACGGTCAGTACATACAAGGTGCGGCACGACGGGGCGTTGAAGGCGGTCCAGAAGCCCTTGGCCAATGGGCAGGACACTCTGTGCTGGCTGGAGCGCGCGGGTGACTTCTTCTACGGCGGCAACACCGGTAACTCGACCGTCACCGGCTACCGCATGGACGCGCGTGGCCGACTCGCGCTGACCAACGAGGCGGGCATCGCCGCCGCGCCGTCCGGGAAGTCGCAGGGGGTCATCGACCTCGCCGTCGCCGCCGACAGGTTCGTCTACGTCCAGAACGCGACCTCCGGCACCGTCGACGGCTTCCGGGTCGGACGCAACGGCGCCCTCATCAAGATCACGACGGTCACAGGACTGCCCGCCTTCGCCGAGTCCGGCATGGAGGGCATCACCGCGGTGTGACGGAACTGCTGGGCGGGTCGGACGCACCGGGCGCGTTCACAGTGTGCCCCGGTGCGTCGGGTGGGGAGCATCCGAGCCTGGCCTGATCACGCGGCGTCCGTCGGCGTGACGTTCCGGTACCCCGGCCGTCGATGCCGATAGATCCTATCTATTTGCCAATCCGTGATGCTTGAAGGCTTCATTGACAAGCGTGCGTCCCGCTTCCATGATCTGGACATCCGATGAATGGAGACCCCCAGTGCATGAATCCGGTTCATTCGTGAGACGCCGAGTACTCGGAGCAGCTGCGGGGGTCGCCGCTGCGGGCGTGCTCCCCACGGCCGCCCCGTCCCTGGCCGCGTCCGTCGCAGGGACGGACAGCGTGGGGGAGTCGGCTGCGGGGGTGGACACGGGTGCCGTCTGGGGTGCCGTCCCGGACCCCGTGCCTGTCCCGCTCGACGCCTATGCCGACAATGACGGAATCGACACCGCCGCCGCGCGCGGCGGAGACTTCGACGGCTCCGGCTACACCTTCCCCGGGGAAGAACTCCCGGCCGGCCGCGTCGAAGTCGACGGGGTGCCCTACCTCTTCCCGTCGTCCGGCTCAGGCGCGAACAACGTGGTCGCGATGGGGCAGCGCATCGAGCTCCCCAAGGGCCGCTATCTGTCGCTGCTGTTCCTGGCGGCCGGCAGCTACGGTGACGCGTCCGGTACGGCGACGGTGAACTACGCCGACGGATCGACGACCACGGCCCCACTCGGCGGCCCCGACTGGTACGCGACGGGCGGCTCGCTCTCCACGCCGTACCGCTACGCCCCTGACGGCAGCAAGGACGAGCACCGCGTAGGCATCGGCTCGACGGAGGTGTGGTGTGACCCCCGGCGCGAGGCCGTCGCGGTCACCCTGCCCGTCAGCCACCAACCAGAGGCGAACCAGACCTCGCTCCACGTCTTCGCACTCACCGTCCAACCGGCCGCCCAAGGCAAGGCCTTGGCGCTGCGCAACGCCCACTCCACCGTGTCGCTGCTCGGATCCGCCGGCGCCCAGAGCGTCGAGGCGACTCTGGTCAACGCCGGCACGGATCCCGTCCTGGCAGTGGACGGCGTGACTGTGAGCGTCGACGTACCCGGCGCCCGCACCGTGCTGGCATCGTCAGTACCGCGCCTCGATCCAGGCGAACAGAGCCGACTCCGCATCGGAATACGCAATCGGGCACAGACCGCACCCGGAACCCAGCAGGACGGCCGTGTCATCGCCTCCGGGATCGGCGGGCAGGCCGCCGTCGCGCCGAGCAAGCTCACCCTCGGGACGGCGGACTACGAACCGACGGACGCATCTCTGGGTCGGCACCAGGCGCCGTACTGGTTCAGCGATGCCAAGTTCGGCATCTTCATCCACTGGGGCGTCTACTCCGTCCCGGCCTGGTCGCCCGTCGGCAAGCAGTACGCCGAGTGGTACTGGAACCACATGCAGGACCCCAACAACGACGTGTACGCCTACCATGCGCAGAAGTACGGCGAGGACTTCGCCTACGACGACTTCATCCCCATGTTCCGGGCAGAGCGGTTCGATCCGCGGTCGTGGGTGGAGCTGTTCCGGGACGCGGGCGCGCAGTACCACGTACTGACCTCGAAGCATCACGAGGGCTTCGCACTGTGGGACACCAAGCTCTCCGACCGCAACGCGGTGAAGATGGGGCCCCGGCGGGATCTGGTACGCGAACTCTTCGACGCGTCCACGAAGTACACGCCGGAGCTGCACCGCGGGCTGTACTTCTCGATGCCGGAGTTTTTCAACCCCGACCAGCCCTGGATGGGACACGCTCCGCGCAATCCCTACACCCTCGAACCGGTGCCGTACACCGGATACACCTCCGGCAAGGACTTCGTGAAGGGCTATCAGGCCCCGCAGATGCTGGAGCTGATCCACAACTACAGCCCGGAGCTGCTGTGGTGCGACATCGGCGGGGCCAACGACAGCCGCAATGTCCTGGCCGAGTACTTCAACCACGCGAAGAAGAGCCGTGTGCCGGCCGACGTGACGATCAACGACCGGTCCGGCATCCCCTTCCACGACTTCACCACGCCCGAGTACACGACCTACGCGAACACCGTTGTGGCGAAGTGGGAGTCCAGCCGGGGCCTCGACCCGTTCAGCTACGGCTACAACCAGGCCACGCCGGACGACGCTTACATGACCACGGAGCAGGTGGTGCAGAGCCTGGTCGACATCGTCTCCAAGAACGGCAACTTCCTCCTCGACATCGGCCCACGAGCGGACGGCACGATCCCGCAGATCATGCAGACCCGACTGCGCGAGACGGGCCACTGGTTGAAGGTCAACGGTGAGGCCATCTTCGACACCACCTACTGGTCACGCATGGCGCAGCTCGGCGAGGACCTCCGTTTCACGGTGCGGCAGGGCAAGGCGTTCTACATCCACTCCCTGGCCAAGCCGGGAAGCCGGCTGACCGTCGAGGCGCCGGTGCCCATCCGCAGCGGGGACAAGGTCACCATGCTCGGCTACAACCGGCCGCTTACCTGGACCCAGAAAGACGGAGCACTGGTCATCGAGGTACCGGCGGCGGCTCGGACGGCGGGGGAGCACGTGTGGGTCTTCAAGGTGGAGTGGCGCAGCTGATCGCCCAGCCGGCCCCTCATTGGCATCCGCACAGGTGATCAGAAGGTCACGTCGAGGATCTCGCGCACCTCTTCGACCGTCGGTTGCCGAGGCGCTTTTCGGGTGACGGCGTCGGCCACGGCGCCCTCCGCGATCGAAGCGGCATGCCGCGGCTCACAGCCAAGTCGCGCGGCGGCTGCTCGATGTCGAGGGCGCCGCAGATCTCCCGCACCGCGTCGATGGCGGCTCGCGCACAGCCGCCGTCGGCGGGCGGCGTCAGGTCGCGACCACCCCGATGTCCTGCCCTCGGCCCACTTCTTCGACGAGTGGCCCGGGGCATCGGGCGCGCAGGAGGAGCAGCACTCACAAGAGTTCGGCCAGCAGGCCGCGGATCCGCTGCTCGATCTCGTCCCGGATCGGCCGGACCGCCTCGACCCCCTGTCCGGCCGGATCGTCGAGCTTCCAGTCGAGGTACCGCTTCCCCGGGAAGACGGGGCAGGTGTCGCCGCAGCCCATGGTGACCACCACGTCGGACGCCTGCACGGCTTCCACCGTCAACACCTTCGGCTTCTCGGCGGACAGGTCGATTCCCGCCTCCGCCATGGCCTGCACGGCGGCCGAGTTCACGGCGTCGGCCGGTGCGGACCCGGCGGAACGGACCTCGACGCGGCCCTGGGAGAGGTGGGTGAGGAAGGCGGCGGCCATCTGCGAACGCCCGGCGTTGTGGACGCACACGAACAGCACGGACGGCTTGGACTCAGACACGGGCGGGACCTTCCGGAGGGACGGCCGGCCGGGCCGTCGCAGGGGACTGCGGGAAGAAGCGGCGGGCGGCCAGGGCGACATGGACCAGGCCGATGAGGACGGGGACCTCGATCAGGGGGCCGACGACTCCCGCGAGGGCCTGACCGGAGGTCGCGCCGAAGGTGGCGATGGCGACCGCGATGGCGAGCTCGAAGTTGTTGCCCGCCGCGGTGAACGCGAGCGTCGTCGCCCTCGGGTAGTCGAGGCCGACCGCGCGACCGGCCGCCATGGAGCCGGCCCACATCAGCGCGAAGTACACCAGCAGGGGCAGCGCGATGCGGGCGACATCCAGCGGCTTGGAGGTGATGGCGTCACCTTGGAGGGCGAACAGCACGACGATCGTGAACAGCAGCCCGTACAAGGCGAACGGGCCGACGCGCGGGATCAGCATCGTCTCGTACCAGATGCGGCCCTTGGCCTTCTCGCCCAGTCGGCGGGTGAGGAACCCGGCCAGCAGCGGGATGCCGAGGAAGATCAGCACGGAGCGGGCGATCTCCCACACCGACACGTCGAGCGAGGTCTGCTCCAGGCCGAGCCAACCGGGCAGCACATTCAGGTAGAACCAGCCCAGCGCGGCGAACGCGATCACCTGGAACACGGAGTTCAGGGCGACCAGGACGGCAGCGGCCTCACGGTCGCCGCAGGCCAGGTCGTTCCAGATGATGACCATCGCGATGCAGCGGGCGAGGCCGACGATGATCAGACCGGTGCGGTACTCGGGCAGGTCCGGCAGGAACGTCCAGGCAAGGGCGAACATCAGCGCCGGTCCGACGATCCAGTTCAGGACCAGGGACGGGATCAGCAGGCGGCGGTCGCGGGTGACGGTGTCCAGGCGGTCGTAGCGGACCTTCGCGAGGACCGGATACATCATCACGAGCAGGCCGAGCGCGATCGGCAGCGACACCCCGGTGACGGTGACCTTAGCGAGCGCGTCCCCGAGGCCGGGAACGAGGCGGCCCAGGCCGAGTCCGGCGGCCATCGCGGCGAGGATCCACACCGCGAGGAAGCGGTCCAGGAACGACAGCCTCCGGGCCACCGGCCCGGCCGCCGCCGCGGTGACGGTCGTCTCGCTCACGAGGCTGTCCCGGCGGGCTCGGCAGCGGGGGTGCCGGGGCGGGTGAGGACGGCGGCCAGTCGGTCGGTCGTGGCGGGCAGCAGCCGGTAGTACACCCACGTGCCGCGCCGTTCGGAGTCGATCAATCCGGCCTGCTTCAGCAGCTTCAGGTGGTGGGAGATCGTCGGCTGCGACAGGTCGAACGCGGGGGTCAGGTCACACACGCAGATCTCCCCGCCGTCCCGCGAGGCGATCATCGACAGCAGTCGCAGCCGCACCGGGTCGCCCAGGGCCTTGAAGACCCGGGCCAGGCCGGTGGCCGTCTCTTCGTCCAAGGGGGCGGTCAGGAGGGTCGGGCAGCAGTCGTCGGTGTCGTCCTGGCCGAGCAACGCAAGCTCTTGTTTCGACATGCTTCTACGTTGACGTTTTTCGATTCAAGACGCAAGGTTGAATCGAAGAGCATGAATACAAACCGGTCCGGGCCCCGCCAGGCCCAGTCATCGAGGAGTGAAGACCATGACCGAGCAGTCCATGCATCTGCGCGAGACCGTCCGCCGGCGTTACGCCGCAGCCGCGATCCAGGTCACCGAGGGCGGATCCGCCTGCTGCGGGCCGGCCGCGATCGAGATCGACGACACCTTCGGCTCCGCCCTCTACGCCGACGGCGAGCGCGACGCCCTGCCCGCCGAGGCCGTCGCCGCTTCCCTCGGCTGCGGCAACCCCACCGCGGTCGCCGACCTGAACGAGGGCGACCGCGTCCTGGACCTCGGCTCCGGCGGCGGCATCGACGTCCTGCTCTCCGCCCGCCGGGTTGGCCCCACCGGCAAGGCGTACGGCCTGGACATGACCGAGGAGATGCTGGCGCTGGCGCTGGCCAACCAGAAGAAGGCCGGTGCCGCCAACGTCGAGTTCCTCAAGGGCACCATCGAGGCGATCCCCCTCCCGGCCGAGACGATCGACGTGGTGATCTCCAACTGCGTCATCAACCTGTCCACCGACAAGCAGTCGGTCTTCGCCGAGACCTACCGGGTCCTGGTCCCCGGCGGCCGGATCGGGATCTCCGATGTCGTCGCCGACGACACTCTCACCCCCGTCCAGCGGGCCGAACGCGGCGACTACGTAGGCTGCATCGCGGGCGCCCTCTCCTTCACCGAATACCGCGTGGGGCTCGAAGCGGCCGGATTCACCGACATCGAGATCACCCCGACCCACCCCGTCGCGGACGGGATGCACTCCGCCATCGTCCGGGCCACCAAGCCTCAGACCGTGCACCCGGGCCGGCAGGGCGGCGCCACCGACCCGGTCGAGTGCTGCGGTGTCACCGCCTGTTGCACCCCCGGCGAGCAGGCCACCGCCCCTTCGGTGACGGCCGTCGAAGCGAAGTCCGCGGCCGGCTGCGGCTGCGAAGCCTGAGCTGGGGGCGCATTCTCCCGGGTCGTCGTGAGCCCGGCGGCGTCCGGGTCGCGCATGGGCCGCAGGCCGCCGCCGGTTGGAGGGGAGGCGGTGCAGCCGTAATGCCCGCGCACGTCTTCTGGGCCGCACTCGTGCTGCCGTACTTCGCCAGATGCGCGAAGGATCGGAGAAGCGATGGCGAAGCTCAAGCCGCAGAAAGTATCAGATTGCTCACTTAGCTCTGTATTTCTGGAAGTTGAGCCGCAGCTCGGCAGACCAGGCGACGGTCCCCGTTTCCGTGTCGCGTCGACATTGCTCGGCCACGAGTTCGTAACGAGCCGTTGACAGGCACGCCCCGCGGGGCGCAATCTCATCCCGCACTCACTTGCCAAAACGATTGGGCATGACATGGGCGGGCGGATCGGGATCAAAGACGTGGCGGCAGCCGCGGGTGTCTCGGCCACGACCGTCTCCCACATCCTCAACGAGGTCGAGGGCAAGCGCATCAATGCCGAAACCCGGCAGAGGGTGCTCGAAACGGCCCGCGAGCTGGGGTATGCGCCGAACGGACTGGCGCGAGGGCTGCGGCTGAAGCGGTCGAACACGATCGGCTTCGTCAGCGACCAGATCGCCACCACCCCGCACGCCGGCCGGATCATCCTGGGAGCCCAGGAGGAAGCGGCCAAGCATGACCTGTTGCTGCTCATGCTGAACACCGGCGGCGATCAGGAGCTGGAGCGCAGGGAGATCGAACTGCTGCTGCAGCGCCAGGTCGACGGCGTGCTGTACGCGTCCATGTACCACCGGGTCGTGGAAGTGCCACAGCTGCTGCGGTCGGTCCCCACAGTGCTGCTGGACGCGCGCTCGAACGACCCCGGCGTGCCCTCGGCCGTGCCCGACGAGGTCCAGGGCGGTGAGACGGCGGTGCGCGAGCTGATCCGCCACGGCCACCGCCGGATCGGCTTCATCAACAACGTCGACGACATCCCGGCCACCCACGGGCGCCTGGAGGGCTACCGGCGAGCCCTCGCCGAGGCGGGCATCCCCGAAGACCCCCGGCTGGTGGTGAGGGTGACCACCGACGCCGCCGGCGGGTACCAGGCAGCACTTCGACTGCTGCGGGCGGATGCACGACCCACCGCGTTGTTCTGCTTCGCCGACCGGGTGGCGATGGGTGTCTACCGCGCCGCTGCCGAACTGGGATTGTCGATCCCGGAAGACCTGTCGGTGATCGGATTCGACGACCAGGAACTGATCTGTGACGGCTTGTTCCCCGGGCTGACCACCGTGGCCCTGCCGCACTACGAAATGGGGGCGCGGGCGGTCGCACAACTGCTCGCGCTCACGGGCGTGCGGGACCAGGGGACTGGTCCGGCCGCTCAGGAGATGCTGCCCTGCCCGCTGGTGGCACGGGCATCGGTCACTTCGCCGCCCCGACTCTGACCCCGGAACGGCGAAGCACCACCGATCAGGCGGCCGTCACTACCGGCCGCCGGCACGGTCTGCCAGGACCGTGCCCAGTGAAATTGGAGGACGCTAGTGAACCCAGTGGAATCGAGAACCAGGCGCCTCGCGGTGTCGAGCATAGCCGCCGTGGCCGCGGCGACGCTCGTGGCCGGCTGCGGCGGTGCTGGGAGCACCGGCTCCTCAGGCGCCGACGGCAACACCCTGACCCTGTGGACGCACAACGCCGGCAACGCCGCCGAGTACGGCGTCGTGAAGCAGATCGTCAAGGACTTCAACGCCAGTCAGAGCACGTACAAGGTCAAGATCCAGGCGTTCCCGCAGGGTTCCTACAACGACTCGGTGGTGGCCGCGGCTTCGGCCAGGAAACTGCCCTGCATCCTCGACGTCGACGGCCCCAACGTCCCGAACTGGGCCTGGGGCGGGTACCTCGCGCCGCTGGATCTGTCCAAGGGCCAGGTCCCGGTGAAGAGCCAACTGCCCAGCACCGTCGGCACGTACCAGGACAAGACCTATGCGTCAGGGTTCTACGACGTCGCCCTCACCCTGTACTCCCGCAAGTCGGTCCTGAAGAAGTACGGCATCCGCGTCCCCACCCTCGACAAGCCCTGGACCAAGACCGAGTTCATGGACGCGCTCGCCAAGATCAAGGCGGGCGGCAGGTTCACCAATGCGCTGGACCTCGGCACGGGTGACCCCGGCGAATGGTGGCCGTACGCCTACTCACCGATGCTGCAGAGCTTCGGCGGTGACCTGATCGACCGCTCCACCTACAAGACCGCCAAGGGCGAGCTCAACGCTGACAAGGCCGTCGAGTGGGGCAAGTGGTTCCGCTCGCTGGTCACGAAGGGCTACGCGCCGCAGAAGTCCGGCAAGAGCCCGGGCGACGACTTCCGCAACGGCAAGACCGCCATCCAGTGGGACGGCAGCTGGTCGGGCCAGGCCAATGTCGACAAGTTCGGCAGCGACCTGGCGATCCTCCCGCCGGTCGACTTCGGCAACGGACCGAAGATCGGCGGAGCCTCCTGGCAGTGGGGCATGAGCTCGACCTGCTCCAACAAGGAAGGCGCCCAGGCGTATCTGAACTTCTCCCGGCAGACGAAGTACTTCGTGGACTTCGCCAAGGCAACCGGCACCATCCCCGCCACCGACGCGGCAGCCCAGCAGTCGAAGGGGTACGAGACGGGCGGCCAGTTCAACGTCTTCCTCAAGGAAGCGCAGAAGTTCGCGGTGGTCCGGCCCGTCACCCCGGCCTACCCCTACATCTCCACGGTGTTCTCCAAGACGGCCATGGACATCCTGGCCGGCGCCGACGTCAAGGGCGCCCTTGACCAGGCCGTGAGTCAGATCGACAACAACCTGTCGACCAGCAACTACTCCGCCGGCAGCTGACCGAGTCCGCCCGTCCCGGTGGATGCGGTTCCTCCCCTCCGCCTCCGCCGGGCCACGTACCCGCCTGGATGTCCCATGGCCACCACACTGACCCCACTGTCCACTCGACCCGCCGCCAGTGCCCCACTTACTCGACGCGCGACGCAGGGGCGTGCACGGCGCAGGGAAAGCCTCGCCGCCCTCGGCATGGTGAGCCCTGCCGTGTTCCTCCTGCTGCTGTTCTTCGTCATCCCGGTGGTGCTGGCCTTCGCGCTGGCGTTCACCAATGCCCGCCTGGTCTCCCCGGTCCCGGCCCAGTTCACGGGACTGCAGAACTTCCGCACACTGCTGGGCGACCCGCTGTTCTACAAGTCGCTGCGCAACACCTTCTACTTCGCCGCGGTCGTCGTCCCGCTGCAGGGCGGCCTGGCGCTGGTGCTAGCACTCCTCGTCAACGCCAAGGTCAAAGGCGTCAACTTCTTCCGCACCGTCTACTTCATCCCGGTCGTCACCTCCATGGTGGTGGTGTCCATCCTGTGGACGTTCATGTACCAGAAGACCGGGCTGGTCAACGAGCTCATCTCCCACCTCACCCTCGGCCTCGTGCACGGACCGGACTGGCTGAACAACCCGTCCACGTCCATGCCCGCCATCATCCTCATGTCCGTCTGGCAGGGCGTCGGATTCCACATGATCATCTGGCTGGCCGGACTCCAGACCATCCCGCAGGACCTGTACGAGGCAGCCGACATCGACGGCGCCACCCGCTGGGTGCGCTTCAGATACGTGACCTGGCCCGGCCTGCGCACCACCCGCACGTTCGTGCTCATCACCATCACGATCGCCGCGTTCAGCCTGTTCGCTCAGGTCAGCGTGATGACGCAGGGCGGGCCCCTGGACTCCACCACCACGGTCGTCTACCAGGCCGTGCAGACGGGATACGCGCAGCAGCAGACCGGATACGCGTCCGCGATCTCCCTCGCCTTCTTCGTCCTGGTGCTGGCCGTCTCCCTCGTACAACGCTTCCTCACCCGGGAGAAGGACTGACATGACCTCCGCATCCCCCACCCCCGCACCCCGGGGCCACCAGGGGTCGCTGCTGCGCTCGCTCGCCGTGCAGGCGGCGCGCATCGCGCTCGCGCTGTTCTTCGCCTTCCCGATCGTGTTCATGCTGGTGTCGTCGCTCAAGCCCGACCAGCAGATCTTCGGCGACCTGGACGGCGTCAAGGCGTTCCTGCCGGTCGGCCACCTGTCCCTGGACAACTACAGCGGAGTCTTCGACCGGGTGCCCGCCGCCCGGTTCCTGCTCAACTCCATCGGGATCTCCGCCGTCACCGTGGTCCTGGGCATCTTCGTCAACAGCCTTGCGGCGTTCGCCTTGTCACGGATGCGGTGGCGCGGCAAGAAGATCGTGCTCACCGCCGTGATCGCGACGCTGATCGTGCCGTTCGAGACCTTCGCCCTGCCGCTGGTGTGGTGGGTCAACCAACTGCCCTGGCTCCAGGTGAACGGCTTCCGACTCACCCTGACCGAGGGCTGGCTGGACACCTATCAGGTGCAGATCCTGCCTTTCGTCGCCAACGCCTTCTCCGTCTTCCTGTTCCATCAGTACTTCCAGAGCATCCCCAAGGAACTCGACGAAGCCGCCGTGATCGACGGGGCGAGCTGGTTCGGCATCTACCGGCGCATCGTCATGCCGCTGTCCGGTCCGGCGATCGCCACGGTGGCCATCCTGACCTTCCTGCCGGCCTGGAACTCCTACCTCTGGCCCCTGATGGTCGTCCAGAGCGAGAACCTGCGCCCGGTCATGGTCGGCATCCAGTACTTCTTCCAGCTCAACCCTTCCTGGGGCCAGATCATGGCCTACTCGTCGATGATCACTGTGCCGGTGCTCGCGCTGTTCGTGGCTTTTCAGCGGGCCTTCGTCAGCAGCATCGCCTCCAGCGGCGTCAAGGGCTGACCTCCGCCGGGCCCACGCCCCACGTTCTCTGCCACCCCCCCGTGCCTTGCGCACCCTTCGAAAGGCCCCGTGTGTCCACGCCGCCCGTCGATCCCCACCTGCCCGCCGTACACCTGCGCCCGCCGCGCAACTGGATCAACGACCCCAACGGGCTGGTCTTCCACGACGGCCACTACCACGTGTTCTTCCAGTACAACCCGTACGGCCCGCAGCACGCGAACATGCACTGGGGTCACTTCCGCAGTCCCGACCTGGTCACCTGGGAAGAGCTCCCTATCGCCCTCGCCCCCACCGCGGGCGGCGACGACGCCGCCGGCTGCTTCTCAGGCAACGCCGTCTCCGTCGACGGCCGGATGGTGGCCTTCTACTCCGCCAACCGCACCGGCCGCTGGTGGCAGCCGGTCACCACCGCCGAATCGCACGACGGCGGCCACACCTGGGCCAAACGGCCGGAGTCGCTCATCCCGCACCCACCCGCTGACACCACCATGTACCGCGACCCCTACGTCTGGCAGCAGGACGGCCGCTGGCGGATGCTGGTCGGCTCGGCCCTCGCCGACGGCCGTGGCGCCGCCCAGCTGTACGAGTCGACGGACCTGGACAACTGGCAGCACCTCGGCCCGTTCGCCGCCGACGCCCCGAGGCCGCTGCCCGGCGGCACCGACACCGGCGCCGGCTGGGAGTGCCCCCAGTACGCTTTCTGGCCGACGCCCGACGGCGCGGGCCGGCCGGGCCTCCTGATCGTCAGCACCTGGGACACCGACGCCGGCCCCCTGGCCACCGCCGCCTACCCCGGCCGCGAGACCCCCGACGGCACCTTCCATCCCTCGGCACCTGTCCGGCTCGACCACGGCCCGGACTTCTACGCCCCCGCACTGCTGCGGGCCCCGGACGGCCGATGGCTGCTGTGGGCCTGGTCGTGGGAAGCCCGCGAACCCACCTGGGTACGCGAGGCGGGCTGGGCGGGACTGCTCACCCTGCCCCGCGAGATCTCCCTCGCGGCCGACGGCACCGTCCACCAGCAGCCCGCCCGGGAAGTCGCCGGACTGCGTGGCGAGCAACTCCTGTACGCCACCGGCCGCGCCCAGGCGGACCCGGCCGCACTCGGCGAAGTCGGCGCCACCTTCGACCTCACCGCCCGGCTCATGCCTTCGCCGGGCCGGCCGGGCGGTCTCCGGCTGGTCACCTCGGCTGACGGGAGCGAACACCTGGACGTCACGGTCGACACCGTCGCCGGCGAAGTGGTGGTCGACCGCTCCCGCGCCTCCCGCGATCCCCGGGCCGTCGGCGGCACCTACCGCATCCCCTGCCCGGCGGCCCGCCCCGGGGCTCCGGTCGAACTGCGCATGGTGGTCGACCGGTCAGTCCTCGAACTCTTCCTCAGCACCGGAGAAGCCCTGACCCTGCGCCTCTACCCGGTCTCCGATGCCCCCTGGTCGCTGCGGGCCCGATCCGTCGACTTCACCGTCCAGGCGTGGACTCTCACCGCCCCCGCGGGGCCCGTCCGCGGCACCGCCACCCAAGACGCCACCCAAGACGCCCTCCACGCGCACCACCCGAACCCCGCACAAGGAGCGCCATGCCCAGAACCGCCCGTCCCCGCCGCAGACTTCTCACGGCCCTGACCGTCCTGTCCGGGCTGGGCCTGCTCGCTGCCACGCCGGCCGCCGCCGACACCCTCTACCGCGAGCAGTACCGCCCCCAGTTCCACTTCACCCCGGCCCAGAACTGGATGAACGACCCCAACGGTCTGATCTGGTACAAGGGCCAGTACCACCTGTTCTTCCAGTACAACCCGTCCGGCAACAGCTGGGGCAACATGTCCTGGGGCCACGCCGTCAGCACCGACCTCGTCCACTGGAAGGAGCTTCCGGTCGCCATCCCCCAGGACGACAACGAGATGGTCTTCTCCGGCAGTGTGGTGCTGGACAAGAACAACACGACCGGCTTCGGGACCAAGGCGAAGCCGCCGCTGGTCGCCGTCTACACCAGCCTGGTGAAGTCCACCGGCATCCAGAGGCAGTCGCTGGCGTACAGCACCGACGGCGGCACCACCTGGACCAAGTACTCCGGCAACCCGGTCCTCGACCTCGGCTCCGTCAACTTCCGCGACCCGAAGGTCTTCTGGCACGCCCCCACCCATACCTGGCTGATGGCCGTCGCCCTCTCCGACCAGCACAAGGTCTCCTTCTACAGCTCCTCGAACCTCAAGCACTGGACCCACCTGAGCGACTTCGGCCCGGCAGGCGCGACCGGCGGGGTGTGGGAGTGCCCGGACCTGTTCCCGCTGCCCGTGGACGGCGACCCGAAGAAGACCAAGTGGGTGCTGGCGGTCAACCTCAGCCCCGGTGCCATCGCGGGCGGTTCCGGCGCCCAGTACTTCGTCGGCGACTTCGACGGCAAGAAGTTCACCGCCGACGACAGCGGCACCTACACCCCGCCGAGCGGCACCGTGCTGCAGGACTTCGAGTCCGGCTCCTTCGGCGACTGGACCACCACCGGAGCCGCCTTCGGTACCGCTCCGGCCATCGGGGCGTTGGACGGCCAGAGTTCGGTCACTGGCTCCGACGGAAAGGCCTTCGCCAACAGCTTCCACGGCGGCGACGCCTCCACCGGCACGTTGACCTCGCCCGCGTTCACCGCGACCAGCAACTACATCAACTTCAAGGTCGGCGGCGGCAACCACCCGTACCAGCCCGGCTCCATCCTCGGCGACGAGGCGACACCGACCGGCGAAGCCCTCGCCGACTTCGAGGGCAGTACCTACAACAGCCCCATCGGCGACTGGACCACCACCGGCGACGCCTTCGGCACCGGACCGGCCCAGGGAACCCTCCCCAACCAGCAGCAGGTCACCGGCTATCTCGGAGGCGGACTCGCCAACAGCTACCTGAACGGCGACGCCTCCACCGGCACCCTGACCTCACCGACCTTCACGATCGACAAGAAATACCTGGACTTCCTCATCGGCGGCGGCTACCACGCCGCGAGCTCCGACGCCCCTACGGCCGTCGAACTCGTCGTCGACGGCAAGGTGGTGCGCTCCGCGACGGGCGCCAACGCCGAGGCCCTGAACTGGGCCTCCTGGGATCTGTCCGACCTGCAGGGCAAGCAGGCCCAGATCAAGGTCGTGGACGCCAACTCCGGCGGCTGGGGTCACGTCAACGTCGACCAGGTTGTCCTCTCCGACACCCAGGCGAAGCCCCACTCCGACGAGACCGGCGTCAACCTCCTCGTCGACGGCAAGATCGTGCAGAGCGCAACGGGCGCCAACTCCGAGAATCTGGACTGGGCCTCCTTCAACACGACCGCCTACAAGGGCAAGCAGGTCCAGCTCCAGATCGTCGACGCCAACACCGGCGGCTGGGCACACGTCCTCGCCGACCAGTTCACCGCCGCCGACAAGCCCGCCCTGTCCACCACTCAGCGCGCCCACTGGCTCGACTACGGCCAGGACTTCTACGCCGCCAACTCATTCACCGACGCCCCCGGCGGACGGCGCGTCATGACCGCCTGGATGAACAGCTGGAACTACGGCGGCAACATCCCCACCACGCCCTGGCGCAGCGCGGACACCTTCCCCCGCCAGCTGGCACTGCGGACCGTGAACGGCAAGACCCAGCTGGTCCAGAACCCGGTCAGCGAACTGAAAACCCTGCGCGGCACCGAAACCGACGTCCCGGCGACCACCGTCACGAACGGCAGCACTCCGCTCGGCGTCCACGGCAGCACCCTCGAGCTCGAGGCCGACCTCACCCCGGGCACGGCCGACCGTTTCGGCCTCGACGTCCGCACAGGCGCCGGACAGCGCACCCGGATCGGCTACGACACCAGCACCGGCGAGGTCTACCTGGACCGCACCGGCTCAGGCGCGACCGACTTCGACCCCACCTTCTCCAGCACCGAACACGCCCCGCTCGCTCTCGACGGCGGGCCCCTGCGCCTGCATGTCCTCGTCGACGCCTCGTCCGTCGAGGTCTACGCCGAGAACACGCGCGGCGAACAAGTAGTCCTCACCGACCAGATCTTCCCCGACCCCGCCAGCACCGGCGTCGACGCCTTCGCCGACAACGGCACCGCCGAACTCACCCGCCTGAAGGCATGGCGACTGGCATCCATCTGGAAGTGACCACCCCGGGCGTGCTCGGCAGGTCACCTGGCCCAGCCGCGGTTTCGCACGGCCACCGGGTTCCTTCACCGTGACGAATGGCTGCCCTCCGCTGTCGGGGTCGCCGCTGCCGCGGCGAGTCCCTGGGCGGCGAGGGCACTCGCGACCGGTGACCTCACGGGCGTCTCGCTGCTGGTCATCTTCGTCGTGGTCGCGGTCCTGGGTTTCCCCCTGGGCGTCGGCCTCGGCCGGCTGGGCGCCCGGCGGGAAGCCGCGGTCGCGGCCGCGTTGGCGGCCGTTGCCACGACGGCGACGTGCGCTGTCCAAAGTTACGTAGCCGGCTTCCGGTGGACTCCGGGTGGAGCGACGTTCCTCATCCTGGTGGCCGCGATTGTCGTGGCGCTGGTCCTGCCCTTGCTGGGGCTCGGATTCGCCATCGGCTGGGCGGTGAGAATGCGGAGGCGGTGAGGCCCGCGCCGGTCGCTGCCGAAGGGCCGCGGTCGTCGCGGTGAGACCACCCGGGTTCGGCGGAGTTGGATCAGTCGGCGTCGAGGCCGTCGACCAGGCGGTTGAGGAAGCGGGTGAACGTGGCTTCGGGAGTGAGGGGGCGTCCGGGTGCGGAGAGGGCTTCGGCCAGCTCCGGGTGGTGGCCGTCCGAGGCGACAGCGGTGAGGTAGCGGGCTTCGGCTGCGACCCGGTCGGGTGACTGTGCGGCAGCGGCCTGCGCGATCTCGTAGGAGACGTGCCCTGCTACGAACGCGGTGAGCTGGGCGAAGACCTCCAGTTTCGCCGCGCCGTCCAGGCCGGTGGGCCGCAGGGCGGCAAGTGACCGTTCCAGGAAAGCCAGGGTGTTGGGGCCGAGTGTGCGGCGGGTGGACAAGGCACCGGGCAGCCAGGGATGCCGCAGCATGAGAGCGCGCTGGAGATGGGCGATGGCTTTCACGTCGGCGCGCCAGTCGCCGGTGGGCGCGTCCGTGGTCGGCAGTTCGCCGCTGACATGGTCGACCATCAGTTCCAGCAGCGTCTCCTTGTCGGGGGCGTAGCTGTAGAGCGACATGACACCGGCTCCGACCTGTGAGGCGACCCGCCGCATGGTGACCGCGTCAAGCCCTTCGGTGTCCGCCAGGGCGACGGCCGCCACGGTGATCGCCTCGCGACTGAAGGCGGGCCTGCGCCCCCTGCGGGGCCCGGTGGGGCTCAGCCAGAGCTGTTGGGGGTCGACGCCTCTGCCGGACATGCCATCCCGGGTCACGATCTTCGCAGTCCCCTTCTCTTCGCTGCGGCCCTTGCGGAAGTCATCCAAGCATCCAGTATTCTCGTACAACGTACGAGAATACTGGAGGGGAATGATGACATCGTCTACGCACGACGCCGCGTTGAACCCGGTCTGGACACCGCCTTCCGGGAAGCCGCCGTTGTCCTCGCGGATGATGAGAGCGATCTGGCGCAACCTCCCCGCCAAACGGCATGAAGTCGGGTGGGAGCCGGGGCTGGTGTGTCCGGCCGCCGACGGCAGCCCGTTGATCACGGATCATTACTTTCCTCGCGCGGAGGGCGACTTTCCCACCCTTGTCGTGCGCTCGCCGTACGGCAGGGGCCTGCCGTGGTCACCCATGTACGGCATGCTCTTCGCCGAACAGGGTTTCCACGTGGTCCTGCAGAGCTGCCGCGGCACCGGTGGCTCAGGCGGTCAGTTCGATCTGTGGCGCAACGAGGCCGCTGACGGCCAGGCCACGGTCTCCTGGCTGAGGGAGCAGCCATGGTTCAACGGAACACTGGGCACCGTCGGCCCCAGTTACCTGGGGTATGTGCAGTGGGCGCTCGCACTGGACCCCCCGCCGGAGCTGAAGGCGATGGTGATGCAGGTGGGTCTGCACGATCCCTACGCCTTGTTCCACACAGACGGTGCGCTCCGCCTGGAGAACGCGCTCCTCGTCGGCCTCGGCATGGCGTACCAGCACCGGGGGATGGCACCGTTTGTGAGAGCGACGCTGCGCCTGCAACGCCGCATGCGCGCAATCGTCATCGCAAAGCCGCTGCGCAAGGCGTACATGTCAGCCCTGGGGCGCGAAGTGCCCTGGCTGGACGGCGTGATGACCCACCCGGATGCCAACGATCCGTACTGGGCCGGCGCGTCCCTGGGAGAGGCGGCGGAGCGGCTGAGCGTGCCCACCAGCCTGATCACCGGGTGGCACGACGCGCTGGTCGACCAGACCTTCGAGCAGTACGGTCGGCTGCGTCAGGCCGGCTGCGAGACCGCCCTGCTCGTCGGCCCCTGGACCCACACCTCCGCACTTCAACAGGGCTGGCCCGAGGTGTTCGCCGAGACCCTCGCCTGGCTGCGCGCGCACCTGTGCGGCGACCGCTCCGGCCTGCGCCCCACCGGAGTGCGCGTCCACATCGGCGGCGAAAACGTGTGGCAGGACCTCGACGACTGGCCGCTGTCCCCGGCCGCCACGTCATGGTTCGCCGCCCCGGACGGGCAGGTGACCCAGCAGGTCCCCACGGACATCACACCGCTCACCTCCTTCCGCTACGACCCGGCGGCCCCCACCCCGTCGCTCGGCGGCCCTCTGCTCTCCCGGACCGCCGGCCCCCGCGACAACAGCGCACTGGAGGCCCGAGAGGACGTGGTGACGTTCACGGGTCCGCCGTTGTCCGAGCCCGTGGACGTCCTCGGTCCGGTCTTCGCGCGGCTGAGGATCTCCACGGACACCGGATACACCGACGTCTTCACCCGCCTGTGCGACGTGGACGCACAAGGGCGTTCCACCAACGTCTGTGACGGGCTCGCTCAGCTGACGACTGTCGGGCAGGCACCTTCGGAGGTCACCGTACCGATGAGCTTCACCGCCTACCGCTTCGCCGTTGGTCATCGCATTCGCTGGCAGATCAGCGGAGGTGCTCATCCGCGCTATGCCCGTAACCCCGGCACCGGTGAGTCGTCGGTCGACGCCGAGACGTTCACACCGGTACGCATCACCCTCCACACGGGCTCGGCACTGATGCTTCCCCGGGGTGCCCAGGCCGAGCCGGCCTTCGGTGATCAGCAGCCCGACGCACAGAGGTAAGCGCCGGGTCCCGGCGGCGGTAGTGGGAAGTGCGCCGCGGGAACGGGAAAGCCCCGGCTGGACGGGGGAGACCAGCCGGGGCCGTGAGCGGTGGCATGCGGAGGGCGGTCGCCTCTCGGCGAAAGGCTCCATGGGGCTTCAGCCGGACGATCGTCCCCATGGGCTATAGGTGAGGCCCGGGGACACTGTCCCCTCCGCCAGCCACATACAGGTGAACGGTCCACCGCCTCGCGTTGTTCCCTTGCGCGGCCCGAGTGCCGCTGTGAGGTGGGACACCCACCCCGCCCCAAGGAGTCCCAAGGAGTGGAGTCACGCGAGGAAGTCGGCGACGAGGGTGGCGAATTCGTCGGGACCTGCGAGCCGGATACCGAGGTCTTCGGCCTTGGCCCGCTTGGATCCGGCGCCCTCTCCGGCGACGACCAGAGTGGTCTTCCTGGAGACGCTGGAGGAGGAGCGTCCACCGGCGCGTTCGATGAGTTCGTTCATCTGGTTGCGGCTGAGCTTCTCCAGCACGCCGGTCATCGCGCCGGTCACGACCACCGTCATTCCGGCCAGCGGCCCGCCCGCCGCATCCGCACTCCCCGCGCTGCTGTCGGCGTCACCGGCCGCGGGTGAGGGTGGAGTGGCGCCGGGCTCGCTCAGGTTCACCCCGGCGGCGGCGAGTTTCTCGATGAGCGGGGCGAGTTCGGCGAGTTCGGCGACGATGGACGGGGCCTTCTCGGTGCCGATGCCCTCCACCTGCTGCATCGCTTCGGCATCGGCCGCGCGGATGTTGTCCATCGTGGCGAAGTACCGCGCGATCCGACGGGACATGGAGCGTCCGGTACCGCGCACCCCCAGCGCACACAGCACCCGCGACAGGGGCTGGTCCTTGGCCGCGGCGATGGCGGCGAGGAGGTTGTCGGTGCTGGTCGCGCCCATCCGCTCCAGGCTCAGGAGTTGGTCGCGGGTGAGACTGAACAGGTCGGCGAGGTCCGCGACCAGGCCCGCGTCGACGAGTTGGACGACGCGGGTGTGGCCGAGGCCTTCGATGTCGAGCTGGTCGCGGCCGGCGGCGTAGGACAGGGCGGCGACCAGATGGCAGTTACGTCCGTTCTCGCAGCGCCAGCGCTGCTCGCTGGTGTCGATGTCGGCCCCGCAGCGCGGGCAGGCTTGGGGGAAGACGATGGGCTGTTCGTCCCCGGTCCGCAGGTGGGCGACGGGTGCTTCGATACGGGGAATGACGTCGCCGGCCCGGTGGACCATGACGTGGTCGCCCAGACGCAGGTCGCGGCGGGTGATGTCGGCCGGGTTGTGGAGGGTGGCGTAGGTGATGGTGGCGCCGTCGATCTCGACCGGTTCCAGGACGGCGCGCGGGGCGATGATGCCGGTGCGGCCCACGTTCCACTCCACCTCGAGCAGCCGGGTGATCTTCTCGACTGCCGGGAGCTTGTAGGCGATCGCCCAGCGTGGGGCGCGCGTCCCGGATCCTGCCGACTGCTGGTCGGAGGCCAGATCGGCCTTGATGACGATCCCGTCGATCCCGAACGGCAACTCCGCCCGTGCAGTGGCGATCTCCTGCACCCGGGCCAGCACCTGCTCGGCGGTGTCGGCGGTGGTGCCGGGCACCGCGGTGGTGGCGGTGGTGTTCACCCCCAGCTTGCCGGCCCGGACCATGAGGTCGCTGTGCGCGCTCTCACCCAGCCGCGCGGCGAGCGTGGGCTCGGTGTCGGCCAGGGGCAGCAGACCGTAGCCGAAGAACGTCATCGGGACGGTGTAGGCGCGCTCCTTGGCGCGCAGGGTGCCCGCCGCGGCGCCCCGCGGGTTGGCGAACGGCTGCCCTCCGTGTGCGGTACGCACCTCGTTGCCGTGCTCGAACTGGGCGGTGGTCATGAGGACTTCGCCGCGCACTTCGACGGTGACCGGCTCGGCCAGCTCGAGGGGCAGGCCCACGATGGTGCCGACCGCGTGCGAGACGTCCTCCCCGGCCGTCCCGTCCCCACGCGTGATCAGTTGTCTGAGTCGGCCCTCCGTGTAGCGGGCGGCGATCGCCAGCCCGTCCAGCTTCGGCTCGATGCTGAACCGCTCGACCTCGTGGCCGACGCGGCGGGCCAGTGAGGTGGTCCAAGCGGTGAACTCCTCCGGCGAGAAAACGTTGTCCAAGCTCAGCATCGCCACCGTGTGCGGGACATCGCCCTGAACGGCGCCGCCGGCGACCTTCCCCGTCGGCGAATCGGGCAGCACCTGCTCGGGATGGTCGGCCTCCCAGGCCGCGATGCCGCGCACCAACCGGTCGTAGGCATCGTCGTCCAGCACCGACGTGCCCCCCGCGTAGTAGGCGGCGGACGCCTTCACCGCGTCCTCGACCGCCTGCGCGTAGGCGGCGGCATCCACGATCACTGCAGCTGGTGTTGTCATGACCGTCATCTTGCCTGCCACCACTGACATTGCCCCTCGTAGGCGGCGCCGGCCTCACCGAGGATGTCCCCAAGGCCCTCATCGGCGCCCGGAGTGCCTGATGGCTCGCGGTGAGGCGCCCAGTTCCCTGCGGCAGATCTTGTTGAACGCCTGGAGATCGGGGATACCGACGGTCGCGGCGATCGCCGGGATGGCCAGCGTCGAGGCGATCAGGAGGTGCCGGGCGCGCTGCATGCGGCGGCGCCGGATGTAGCCGACGACCGTGAGCCCGGTGTCGTCCCGGAACAACCGTGTCAGATGGGTGTGCGAGATCCCGGCTGCACGGGCGATGTCCGGGACGCCCAGCGGGGCGGCCAAGTGCTCCTCGATGTGGGCCATGGCCGTTCGCAGGGCGGGGTGCCGGGACCCCTGGCGGTTCCCGGAGGCACCGGCCAGGCCCGTCGTGCGCCACAGCACTGTCCAGAGTTCCGCGGCGGCCCGCGCCGGGGACTGCGTTCCGGCCGCGACTGTCTGGCGCAGCATCGCGCTGAGCACCGCGGCGTCCGCACCTGCGTCCTGCATCACCGGGACGCGGTGCCGCTCGCCCTCGCCCGGCAGCCTGAAGTGGGCATACAGGTGCTCGCATCGCGTGGCGTCGTAGTGGAAGTGCGCTTCTGTACCGGGCGGCACCAGGCTCACGTGCCCGGGGCGGATCGGATGCCGAAAGCCGCCGAACTCCAGGGTGCCGGAGTAGCCGTACAGATGGAGCTGCCACAGTCGCGGCAGCCGGAACACGTCGTGAGGGCCGGCGTACCCGTGTACGCCCACGCCCGCGTTCTCCACCTGCGGAGGCAGGTCGAGAGCGAGCTCCACGGAATGCGGCATGGTGGAAAATTACCAGTGCTTGCTGTTTACAGCCCACGACTTCCCGGCCATCTCTTTCTACGGTTGCCGTATGCCAACCACACGACAACTGCTGAGTTCTGCCCAGGTGGCTCGGTTCGTGGCCCAAGGATTCCTGCGCCTGGACGGCATCGTGCCCCGGGAACTCAATGAGGAAGCGCTTGACGTCTTTGCCCCGGGGCTGCCCGCCGTGCCGTACGGCACTCCTGTGCCCGAGGCGTTCCCCGAGGGGTCCTTCGCCAGACGGCTCGTCGAACTCCCCGCCGTCGCGGGCGCGTTGGAGAGCCTGGTGGGCGCGAACCCGACCGTCGACCACCACTTCGTGCACACCCGTGAACCGCGCGAGGGCAGCGCGCAGCCGCTGCACGCCGACGCCCTCATCGACCTGCGGACAGACGCCTTCGACGTGCAGCTCATGTACTACCCGCAGGAGGTCACCGCGGACATGGGTGGCACCCTCATCGTCCCGGGCAGTCATCTGCGCCGGACCAACGAGTCCGACACCGGCCGCTACCAGAACCTGCGCGGCCAGACCCGGCTGACCTGCCCCGCCGGTACGGTCGTCCTGCTGCACCACGGCATCTGGCACGGCGGGCGGCGCAACGACAGCGACACCGTCCGCCACATGTACAAGATCCGTTTCAACCCGACCGTGCCGCAGGTGCGGCTCTGGGACACGACGGACCTGAACGACCCAGCTGTGCGTGAGGAGTTGGGGCGCACCTTCCCCTGGTACGAACCGGCCACCGGCCGTCTGGAGATCCACAACCGGATCAGGCTCTGGCGCTCGCTGTCCGCCGACCCCGACTTCGACATCGCGTACTGGGCCACCCGAATCGCCAACCGACCTGCGCAGAGGAGCAACGCGTGACCACTTCGAACACCGTGCGGCAGCAGGTTCTCGTCCTGTACCTGGGCACGTCCGCTCTGGACTCACCGGTCATCGGATGGGCCCGCTACGACGGCACCGGAGCGACCCGGCCCACCACCGGGGACAGCGATGAGCCACCGTACGAGACGGGGGTTGCCGCGCTGGAGGATGGCTGGCGTCTCATCCAGGCCGCCCAGCTCGTTCCGCCGTACCCGGGAGCGGAACACGAGACGTCGTTCCTCAAGCACGAGTTCTTCTTCGAGAGACTCGTTACGGTGTGAGCCAGGACGCGGGCACGGCGCCAGCGAGCGCCGCCCGCAGGACGTCTCCCACGCCGCCTACGTCGCCGACGTCATCGCCGTTGCCGAGCAACCGACCCTGCGGCGGCCTGTCCTGGTCGGCCAATCGCTGGGCGGGCACACGGCCATGCTCACCGCCGCTGCACATCCCGACCTCATCCGCGCGCTCGTGCTCATCGAGGCCGGCCCGGGCGGTCCGAACCCCAACGGCCCCGGGGACATAGGTGCTTGGCTCGACTCGTGGCCGACACCGTTCCCCTCACGCGAAGCGGCAGCCGGGTTCCTCGGCGGGGGACCGGTCGGCGCAGGCTGGGCGGCCGGACTGGAGGAACGCGACGGCGGATGGTGGCCTCGCTTCGACCGCGACGTGATGGTCCGTTCACTGGCGGAGAACGCCCGGCATTCCTTCCGGCACGAGTGGGGGCAGGTCGCGTGCCCCACCCTGGTGGTCCTCGCCCAATCAAGCTTCATCCATGCGCAGGAAGCCGACGACATGCTCCGGCAGCGACCCGCCACCATGGCCATGAGCATCCCAGGCACCAGCCACGACCTGCACCTGGAACAGCCTGAAACCCTGCACACCGTACTCTCGGACTTCCTCCAGGGCCTCGCCTGAGAATCCTGAGGGTGTCTGGCTCCCCCCCCCGTGGACTCAGGTACTCACCTGATGAGGTGGACGGTGAGCTGCGTCTCTGTGTCACTGACGTTTTCGGCGTTGATGTAGCCGTGAGCTGTGCGGTAGGCCCCTGTCCCACCGGTGATCGCGAGGTTGATGTCGCCAGGGCCGGCGCTGGTGACGGTGAACCGTCCTTGGAAGGTGATCTGCCCCTGGGTCAGCGAGAGGGAACCCGCGCACAGCAGGTCGAACTCATCAAGTGGGGCCGTTCGGGTCATCGTGCACACCTCGCCGAACGTGCCGATCGTGTTGTTGAAGAAAAGGAGATCCCCGCTGATGACGAGTTCGTCCCCCTGGCTGGGGCCGGACGACCCGTCCACGTCGATGGAACTCGCCTGAGTCTGCTTCGCGATCAGCTGGACGACCCTCTCCCTGCCAGTCGTGCGTTCGGGGGCGGGGTTGCTTGAAGCCAACGCTGGGTGAGAGCAGACAAGGAGCGCAGCCAGTCCAGTGGCCGCGCTCAGACCGACATGCTTGAAGTGCCGCACGGTGCGTCTCCTGTCATGTGACCTAACCGATTCCCAGGTCAGGCTCATATGGATCGAACGGCTCCGCGACTCCACCAATCCATTCAGGGGACACGACCGGAGCGTCTACCCCGCGGACATCGACGCGGGGGCTGCGTTCAGTAGGAGGCGAAGGGCGTGTTCGAGGGCAGCAGCCAGCAGAGCGAGAAGGCGGGTGCGGATGACGAGGAGCCGGGGCCGCGCGTGCTGCCGTTCCGCCGCGGCAGCTGACTTACGCAGTGACCCGGTTGAAGCGGCCATGGCGCGCGGGCCTCATCACGTCCCTCGAGAGCACCGCGATCGGGGAACCGTCATGAGCGGTGCGCCGTACCGGGATGCGGAACAGCGGCTGCCAGACCTCCCTGTCGTCGACGCCCACCACCATCTGTGCAACTTTTCCCAGCAGTCCTACCCGTGGCTGGAGCGGCCGGTCGAGCAGGGATTTCCGTATCACGGCGACGACAGACCGATACGGCGGGACTATCTCGTGGAGCACTACCTGGCCGACGTCGGAGAGATCGACCTGGTCGGGTCGGTACACATCGAGAACGGCGCGGCAGACCCCCGGGGCGAAACGACCTGGCTTGCCGACGTGATGCGGGCCGCGGGGATTCCCTCCGCGCTGGTGGTCAGGGTCGACCTGCTCGGCGACTCCGCTGCGCAAGACCTGGAGTGGCAGGCGGCGCAGCCGGGGGTGCGGGGGATCCGTCAGATCCTCAGCTGGCACCCCGATCCCGTCTACACGCACACAGCGAGCCCCGACCGAAGATCCGTCGTTGCGGACCAACTTCGGCCGGTTGGCCGCCCTCGGTCTCTCCTTCGACCTGCAGATCTATCCGCACCAGATGGAGCAGGCGGCTGTCCTCGCCCGCGCCTTCCCTGATGTCCGGATCATTCTGGACCACGCCGGGATGCCGATCAGCCGGACCGAACCGAGCCTCGCCACCTGGCGGGAGCAGATGCGCCACCTCGCGCGGTGCCCGAACGTCGCCTGCAAGATCTCCGGCATCGGGGCGCAGGACCACCACTGGACTGCCCATTCGATACGGCCAGTTGTGCTGGGGGCGATCGAGGCGTTCGGACCCGACCGCAGCATGTTCGCCGGCAACTTCCCGGTGGACAGCCTGTATTCGACCTTCAGTCGGCTCTACAGCGCCTTCAGCGAACTGACAGCCGACTTCAGCGCCGACGAGCGGGCAAGGCTCTTCTCCGGTACCGCGACAGAAACGTACCGGCTGGGCTCCGCAGGGCGTCCCGGCCCGGTGCCGTCCGGATAGCGCCTCGGGGAGCCGACGATTGCCGCCCGCCACGTACGCGGCGCTCGTCCGTACGGCGAGGGCCCCAGGGCGTAGCTCACGTCGCGAACAGTCCGCGGCCGAACCAGTCCTTGCCGTCGCGGACTCCGGGCAGGGCGAAGAAGTAGCCGCCGCCGGTGGGCGAGATGTAGTCGACGAGGGGTTCGTCGATCAGGCGGGTCTGCGTGGCCTCGAACTGCCGCTTGACGTCCTGCTGGTAGCAGCAGAACACCAGGCCCATGTCGAGGTTGCCGACGCCGTCGATCCCGCGGTCGTAGTTGTAACCGCGGCGCAGGATGCGGGAGTTGTCGGTGGCTACGGTGCGCGGGTTGGCGAGCCGGATGTGGGCGTCCAGCGGGATCGCGGTGCCGTGCGGGTCCTTGGCGTAGCGGGGGACATCGGTCTCCGTGGCGCCGTCCAGCGGTGCCCCGGTGTCCTTGCGGCGGCCGAACATCAGCTCCTGCTCGCTGAGCGAGACCCTGTCCCAGAACTCGACGAGCATGCGGATGACGCGGATCACCTGGTAGCTGCCACCCCTGGTCCAGTCGGGCTCGCCGTCGCTGTCGCCCACCCAGATGAGGCGGTTGGTCTCGCGGGCCGAGGTGACGTCGGGATTGGCGATGCCGTCCTTGAAGCCGAGCAGGTTGCGCTGGGCCCCCGTGGGGCGGGGCGTGTTCTGGAAGCCGTCGATGCGCCACTTGATCTGCAGGGCGCCGCGGGTGTGCTTGGCGATGTCGCGCAGCGCGTGCAGGACGGTGTCCTGACGGTCGGCGCAGATCTGCAGGGACAGGTCGCCGTGGCATTCGGCGGGCTTGAGGTTGTCGTTCGGGAAGGTCCGCATGGGGGTGAGGCGGCGGGGCTTCGCCTTGGTGAGGCCGTAGCGGTCGTCGAAGAGGGACGCTCCGACGCCGACGGTGACCGTGAGACCGTCGGCGGGGACGGTCGGGCCGAGGATGCCGTTGTCGGAGGGCGGGGCGCCGACGCCGAGGTCGGCGGGGGTGCCCCCGGAGGTCAGGAAGCGGGCGCGGCTGGTGATCGTCTTCAGAGTCTCGGCCAACTGCGCACGGTTGTCCGCGATGACGGTGAAGGAGACGAAGGTGGCGGCGGCCGGGGTGGGAGTGATGATGCCGGCCTGGTGAGTGCCGTGGAAGGGCACCTTGGTGGCTTGTTCCGTCTGCGTGGCGGCCTGAGCGGTGCCGCCGCCGCTCCCGGCGAGCGCGAGGCCGCCGCCGGCCAGGACCGCGCCGGCGGCTCCGGCGCCGAGGGCCGTCTTCACGAAGGAGCGACGGCCGGCACCGGCAGGGCAGCCGCCCTGCGGGGCGGGGGATTCGGCGGGCGGCATGGGAGCGTTCCCTTCACTGCGTACGGGCTCGTCACTTCGGTGGTGTGCGGTGGTCATCAGGCGGACTTCCGGATCTCCAGCAGGTCCGGGACGGGGGAGAGGTCCTCCAGGAGCTGGCCGGTGGCTCCGTCGACGTGGGCGCCGGCGGGGGCGTCGAGTTGTTCGACGGGGGTCCAGGAGCCGCCGTGGCGGGCGGCGTCGAGGAGCTTCTGCAGGCGGGCGATGTCCGCGTCGAGGGTCGGCAGCAGGTGCGGGGAGCGGGTGGTCAGCAGCGGCCTGAGGACGGTGAGCAGTTCGCGGGTGCCGGCGAGGTTGGCGTCGGCGGTGGCGAGGTTGGTGCCGCTGCCCTCGTCGGTGTCGCCGGTCAACTCGAACTGCAGGGTGTTCTCGAGGATCTCGTGGGCGCGCAGCGGCAGGTCGGACGGGTCGAAGTCCTGGCGCGGGAAGGCTTTCCGCAATCCCGTGGCGTCGGCCGTCAACTGCCGGGCCGGACCGGTGAGCGAGGTGGCGGGCTCGCCGTGCCACAGGCCGTATTCGACGCGGTGGAAGCCGGTGAAGTCCGTGTCGTGCACGCCACCCGTCAGGCCGTCGGCCCGGCCGTTGATCTTCTGGTCGTAGTCCTCGAACGTGCCGTAGGCGGCGCCGAGGGAGGCGTAGGTGCGGTGGGCGGTGAGCCAGTCGGTACGGGCCTTGCCGAGGTGGTCGTGCCTGATGTCGTCGGCGAGGGTGCGGGTCTGGGCCACGAGCGTGGCCAGACCCTTGTCGACGTACGTCCGGTACTGCGCGAGCGGGCCGGCGAGGTCGTGCTCGGAGACCGGGACGACCGCCTTCGCACCGTCGCCGCCGGTGAC
The DNA here is from genome assembly GCF_045041235.1 of Streptomyces sp. NBC_00076. Lineage (NCBI taxonomy): Bacteria > Bacillati > Actinomycetota > Actinomycetes > Kitasatosporales > Streptomycetaceae > Streptomyces > Streptomyces sp. NBC_00076. The sequence continues at coordinate 587,854 of NZ_CP108242.1, read as the reverse complement.
GCGGACTGCCTTGGATGTGACCGCGGTGCCGTTGGTGGGCACGCACCGCCACGCGTACGTCCCGCCGGCGACGGTGGCGACCAGGGCACGGGTGGTGCCGGGGGCCAGGCCCTCGATCTCCCCGTAGACGGCGTTCGTGGCCGGGTCGACGAGGTACACCTCGGAGGTCTGATCGCCGGTGTTGTGCATCTGGAAGGTCTGCGGGCCGGGCTTCGGCGCGGTGAAGCCCTTGCCGCACTCCTTCTCCGACACCGCCACGGTCTGGGCGGCGGAAGGTTTGGGGCGGCCGACAGCGACGGCGAGGCCCGCGAGGAGCGCGGGGACGGTGACGACGGCGACGGGAACCACCCAGGCGGGGCGGCGCCGTGCGGGCGGGGCGTCCTGGGCGGGTGCCTCCCTGGCCGGGGGCGCCTCCCTGTCCGGGGCGGGCTTCGGTGTAGTGATGTGTACGCCGCGGACGAACAAGGTCATGGCCACGGCGAGGTATCCGGCGTAGCCGACGACCTGGAGCCAGGTCATGGTCGGCGTCAGGTTGAACACGCCCTGGACCAGGGTGCTGTACCAGGAGCCGGCGTCGACGCTGCCGCTCAGATCGACGGCGTAGGCCGTCCTGCCGGACAGGACGCCGCCCTCCTGGAGGTCGCGCAGACCGTAGCCGAGGACGCCGGCCGCGATCACGATGAGGACGGCTCCGGTGGCGGTGAAGAACTTCGTCAGGTTGATCTTCAGGACCCGCCGGTACAGGCACCAGCACAGCCCGACCGACAGGACCAGGCCGATGGCGGCACCGGTCAGGGGGCCGCCGGACTCGCCGGCCGCCTGGGCGGTGGTCCACAGGAACAGGGCGGTCTCCAGGCCCTCCCGGCCCACGGCGAGGAAGGAGGTGAGGATCAGCACGCTCGCGCCCATGGTGAGCGACCCGGTGACCTTGTCCTTGATCTCGCCGGACAGGTTGTGGGCAGAGCGGCGCATCCAGAACACCATCGCGGTGACGAAGGCGACCGCGACCACGCTGAGGGTGCCGCCGAACGTTTCCTGGGCAGTGGCCGACAGGGACGCGACGGTGAAGGTCAGCACCGCGCCGAAGCTCATCGCGAGCCCGATCGCCGCGAGCACGCCGGTCCACACCTGCGGCAGCCGGGAGCGGGCGTCGGCCCTCACGAGGGTCGCGACGAGGACGGAGACGATGAGTCCGGCTTCGAGTCCTTCCCGCAGTCCGATCAGGAAGCTCGGAAACGCGTCATCCCACATGCGGCCCTCCCCGGGCGGCCTCCGCCACGAACAGCGTTCATTTAGCGTAGGCAAACCTAACTATGACGCGGACCATCATGACCGCAGGCTCGTGGTCAATCGGTCATGCGGCGGTATTGCCGGGGCAAAACCCTTGATCCGCTCGGGCGCCCGAGGTTGGCGAGGTGCTGGAACGGCTCCGTCTCATCGCCCCGGCCACCTCGCTATGGCGACGGCGTCGGCCTCCTGCGCCGGGCGAATCGACGCCCGGCTACCCAGACGTTGATCAGAAACAGCACTGCTCCGGCTATGGGCCAGCCCAAGGATCCACCGTCGCGGTAGGTCCCGATGCCCGCCATCAACAGCATCGCGCCGACCGCCACGCCCATCAGGTCGAGGAAGACGTCTGCCTGTCTCACGATCTTCGAAAGGTTGACCACGGCCTGATCGTGACAGGTGACCCGCTCGCCGCCAACGGTGAGTCAAGATGCTCAAACGCCAGGCTGTGTACTCAGAGGCCGAGCGGCACGGGCGCGGCTGGAACACCAGAGGTGAGCAATGCCGTCAAAGGAGTCGCAAGGTCGCGGGGGGAAAACAGGTCTGGACCGTCATAACGGGCGACTTCCTGCGGGTGCCACCACTCCAGCCCGCTGATGTTCTCCGCGGCGAGCTCGTCGTCGGACAGCGTCCCGCGCGGGTTGAACCCGGCGGTACGCACGAGGAAGTAGTCGTTGACCACACCGTCGTAGCCCGCTGCGTGTCCGGGCGCCACCACTTCCTGGTGCCACACGTGCGGCGGATCGCGCCTGACCGCGAGGCCCACCTCTTCCCGCAGTTCGCGACGCAGTGCGGCAAGCGGCGTCTCGCCCTGCTCGATTCCGCCGCCCGGAGCTGCCCACACCACTGTTCCCGCCGGCTCTGGAATCGCGAACCGGCAGAGAAGGATGCGGTCGTCCTCGTCGAGGATGATCGCGCGTACTGAGTGACGCAGGTTCACCGGTGGCATCCGGACACGCTAACCGTCTGGGCAAGCGTGATGCGATCGGCGCATCGCTGGCTTGCTGACTCATCTGGTGGAGACGGCTCAAGAAATATCAATCATGATCGCGTTACGAGCCCATAGCATCTTCTAGCTAGCGATGATTAATCCCATCACTTTTCACCCAGCAAGCTTATATGAAGCAAATCGGTCGAAAGATTGAAATCTAGGGCATTGAGTGTGTTTTCACGAATAAACAGTAGAAGTGAGTCGACCGCGTGGCCTCAGCGGCGAGTGATGCTGTGGGGCGCAGCAGGTGTGGCGGCTCTCGCACTCCTTGTCGCTTTGGAGGTCGCCGCACGCCGCTACGGTCAACCGGGGCCGATCACCAATCAGCTGAAAGAGGTGATATTCGCCCCGAAACCAGGGCCACTGTACGGCGGTATGGCGTTGATGACGGTGGTGCTCTCGTGGCGGCAACGGATCATTGCTGCTGGTGTCGCGATCGGCATAGACGTCGTTTTCGTGCTGGTGAGGTGGGCGGCGGGCGTCAAGGTGGCCGAGGGTCATTTCTTCGGCAATGGCGCGTTGTGGGTGATGTTGGGCTATGGGGTCATCGCTGTTACGCGCCGCACCGGCCGGGAACGTGTCCTGCTGCTGAAGGGCGTCGGGCTGGGCCTGTTGCTGGTGGCCGGCCGCAAGACCGGCGACACCTGGCTGTTCATCACGTCGAAGACCCGCCCGACGGTGCTCGACCAGTACGTGGCAACCGCCGATCATGCGCTGGGCAACCCTTCGTGGCTGGCAGGCCGCCTTCTCCAGGCCACCGACCCGATCGGCCCCCATCTCCTCCAAGTGGTCTACGCGCAACTTGCGGTGGCCGCGATCGTCGTCGCGCTGTACCAACTGCGTCACGTAGCGGTCGAGCGCCGCTTCCCGAGCCATCACCTGGTGCGCACGTTCTTGGTGATCGGCCTCCTCGGGCCGGGCATCTACATGATCTTTCCGGTGGTCGGACCGGTCTTCGCCTACGGCCCGGGCGCCTCCGGCACCGGCGGCGTGCACTGGGCGGCGGCCAATCTGTGGCCGGACGTACCGCTGCCGATCACCACGCCGCACCCGATGTCATACGACCAGTTCACTCCCCGAAACTGCATGCCCAGCCTGCACACAGCGTGGGCCACCACGATCTTCATCCATTCCCGTAAGGGTCCACGACTCCTGCGGTTCGCCGGTACGTTCTGGCTGATCGCCACGCTCGGCGCGACGCTGGGATTCGGCTACCACTACGGTGTGGATCTCGTCGCCGGCATTGTGTTCGTGCTCACTATCGAGGGAGCGCTGCGTTCGCTCGACCGTGGCTGGGACCGGCCAGGGATCCAGCTGGTCGTCCACGGGGCGACGGTCTTTGCTGCGCTATTGGTGGCGTACCGCTATCTTCCGATGGAGATGGCCAGACATCAGGTGGTGTCCGGATCACTTCTCATTCTGGCGATGGCCTCAGTGGTTTACGGCTACGTACGGACCACCAGGCTATGGGAACCGACGGCTGTAGCCGTGCGGCAACCGGAACCGCAACCCGAACTCGCTTGAGCCGTGTTCCATCAGGCCGCCGCCGAGTGCCTGAGGCGGCTGCACAACATCAGGTACGGCAGGTCCCCGCCCACCGCAGGGACCTGCCGTCGCTCATGTTCGTCGGCCGCTCATGTTCGTCGGCACGGGATTCCGCAGGGCATGACCGACGTGGAGGCCGGCGCGAGCTGTGCCTGCGAACGGCCGGTGCTGAAACCACATGCCCGGTACCGGAACAGCAAGGCTAGGGCAGGATCTCGACGTACCCGTCGGTTCCGTGCACGCGGATCCGCTGCCCGTCCCGGATCAGCCGGGTTGCCCGCTCCACGCCCACGACGGCAGGCAGGCCGTACTCCCGAGCGATCACTGCGCCATGGGTCATCAAGCCGCCCACCTCCGTCACCAGCCCCGCGATTCCGACGAACAGCGGCGACCAGCTGGGGTCAGTGAAGGTCGTGACCAGGATGTCGCCCGTATCGAGATCGGCCTCCGCCATGTCAAGAATGACGCGGGCCCTCCCCTCGATGGTCCCGGCGGAAACCGCTAGGCCGATCAGGGCGCCGGCCGGCACGTCGTCGCGCCGGTACGACCCGCTGACGGCCTCACCGTCCGATGTGAGAACCCGGGGCGGGGTGAGCGCGTGGTACGACTGGAACGTGTCCTTGCGCTGTTGGATGAGCTGGTCATCCACCTGGTTCGAGCGCGCGACATTGTGGAGTTCCTGGAACGTGAGGTAGGAAATGTCCTCCTTCCCAGCCAGTACGTCGGCCTGCACGAGGCGCTCGGCCTCCTCCAGCAGGGCCTGCTTGTAGACGAAGTAGCGGCTGACGATGGCGTACTTCGGATACTCCCGGTACCCGATGAAGGTTCTGACCCGGTCGATCATCCGCTTGGCCTCGTCGGCTTTACGGTCCCCGTCCGGCAGGGCCCGCAAGCGTGACAGCACGTCCTGCTCTTTCTTCTGCGCCTTCTGCCGCCCTAGCTCGAAGCGCCGCTCGGCGGCGCCCGGTTCGAAGTTCCTGACGTTGTCGAGGATCACGGGCGCGAGCGTGGTGGGGCGCTCGCGCCACCGTGGCCTCGTGATGTCGATCTCGCCGACGCAGCGCATGCCGTACCGGTCGAGGTAGGCATCGATGGCGTCGCGCGCTTCGGGCCCGCCCGCGAGCTTCGCCAGCTCGTCCAGGAAGACCTCGTCCTGGACGTACTCAACACCCTGCAGGAACGCCACCACTTCCGGATACGGGCGGATCACGTCCGCGACATCGAGCAGCGCCAGTCCCATCTCCGAGGTGATGTTGTCGGGAGCGGACAGCGTGAGCGTGTCAGCCGCGTTCTTCTCGCCCAGCCACTCCTGCAGCTTGTCGTTGAGCCACCAGGTGGCCTCCATCCCCGCCATGATCGCCTGGATGCTCAGCGGATCACTGAGGACTCGCTTGTGCTCCTCAAAGGCCTCCAGCAGGAAGTCGAACAGCGCCGGGCCGGTCTTCGTCCGGATGTCGCGCTCCAGGGCGGCGATGGACACCTGGCTGCGCTCGATCAGCTCGGTGACGATGGCCGGATCCGTCTCGATCGGGGCGGACGCGCCGCCGGCCGGCGGCCCACCGGGACCCGCGTCCGGGAGCGACGGGACGAAATCGTCGCGGTCCAGGACGGTCTCCAGCGCGTCCCTGACCAGCGGATCGCCTCTTCCCATGACGTCCAGGAGGCCGGCGCGGCTCGCGGGCGAGGTCAATCGCCGGGTGACGTCGACGAACAGCCTCCCGCCGGCCTCGTGCATCGGAACCATGGCCGTCAGCTGCCACATGGACAGCCCTAGAGGCTTCATGGGGTCGGTCATCATCTGCTGGTGACCGACGGAGACGTAGACGTGATTCTCCTGGTCGCTGGTCTCGGGGATGGGGAACAGCGTCGTGATCGGCCGGCTCTGAACGATCTGGAAGTCGTCATCGACCAGGCACCATTCGATGTCCTGCGGGCGCCCGAAGTGCGCTTCGATCCGCCGCCCGAGCTGCACGAGCCGCACGACCTGCGCATCCGTCAGCGACGGCTGCTCCTGCCGCTGGGAGTCGATCGCCACTTCCTGCGTACCGCCGGCCGAAAGGGCGTGCACGGCACGCTGTTTGGCGGCGATCGTCTTCGAGACGACTTCACCGTCTCGCACCTTGAACACGTCCGGGTTGACCAGGCCGGAGACCAGGGCCTCGCCGAGGCCGAAGCCGGCGTCCACGGTGGAGACCTTCCGGTTGCCCGTGACGGGGTCGGCCGTGAACAGGATGCCGGCCGCCTGCGGGAAGACCATCTGCTGCACGACCACGGCCATGTGGACCGCCCGGTGGTCGATGCGATTGCGCTGGCGGTAGGTCACCGCCCGCTCGGTGAACAGCGAGGCCCAGCACCGGCTGACGTGCTGGAGGATCGCCGTCGGCCCCACGACGTTCAGGTACGTGTCGTGCTGGCCGGCGAAAGAGGCCGTCGGCAGGTCCTCTGCCGTCGCGCTGGATCGGACGGCATAGGCGGCTCGCTCGCCGACCTGGGCGAGCGAGCCGGTGATCGCCGCCGCGAGATCGCCCGGGATGGCGACCCCCTCGATGGCCCGGCGAATCTGCGCGCTGAGCGTGCGGATCGCCTCCCGGTCGTCGAGGCTCAGGCGCGACAGCTGATCCAGCCGGTCGGTGATCGGCGGCGCTTCGGCCATGACCCGCCGGAAGGCCTCCGTCGTCACGCAGAAGCCACCCGGTACGCGGATGCCCTCGATCCGCGACAGCCTGCCCAGGTGCACGCCCTTGCCACCAACGACCCCGGCCTGCATCTCGTCAATCTCTTGAAGACCCAACACGTAGGGCTCGATCACTGCGACACCTCCGAGGCAGCCGTGCTCCGTCGCACCGCGCTGACCGATCGAATCACCGGCATCTCCAGCTCTGTCGAACCCGCCGTCGGGCACGTCCTCATTTCTGGTCGCCTTCCCTCTGGCCAGTCGGCCGCCCACGGCGCCCAGGCGGTCGGCGCGCAGCCCCCGCACCTCCGTACCGAACGCCCGCAATCGCACTGCCGGTTCCATAACTGGTTCGACGTCACCGCGTCCCCATACGTCGACAACAACCCACGCACGTCGTGGCCCTCATTTCCGCAGCTAGTGGCCTCGGCCGACGATTCTGCGCCACGACCCGGGCCTTGCCGCAAGCCCCCCAGCGCGCTATAACTTAGGAGAGGCAGGGAGAGGGATCTCCTTGCCTTTGCCTTTTCGCCGCCCTGGTGAAAATCAACAAGACGTATGCCGAACTCGCCATCCGCTGCGAGGCGTTGGCGGATCCGGCCAGGGCTTCCAGGGCGTGTATCGAAAGCAGATCTTCGCCGAACTGCGGATCGAGGCGGAGGCCAGGAAACCGTTCCCCGCGTGGTCAGCCGCGCAAAAAATACAGGACGGTCATGGTCACGGCGGTGGTGAGGATGACGCCCCGTAGCAGCCAGTCGGGAAGACGTCGGGCGAGGTGGGCGCCGGCGTAGCCGCCGACCAAGGCACCGACCAGCATGGTGCTGAGGAGAAGCGGAGCGGTCAGTGCGTCCGAGGCGATGAGGAACAGCACGGTCGCACTGAGGTAGATGGCCGCGAGCTGTGCGATCCGCATCGGGTTGCTGACCGCGGCGTCGAGGCCGAGACCGATACTCCACAGAGCCAGCATCAAGATGCCTACGGCACCGCCGAAGTATCCGCCGTACACAGCGAGGCAGAACTGCCCGATCAGGACGGCCCGGGCACTCATGCCGACCGAGCTGCCCAGCGAGGTGCTCAACAGCTGGGAGAGGCGGCGTCCGACCATCAGGATCACCGTGGCGAAGGCGAGGAGCCACGGCGCCGCGACGTCGAACGACGATGCCGGCAGTACCAGCAGCAGGCCCGCACCGACTCCGCCGCCGATCACGCTGATCACTGTCAGCGACTTCGTGGACGTCGAACCGACCGGGGTGAGTTCGCGTCGGTAGACCCATGCGCTGGCTACGGCCCCGGGCACCAGAGCTACCCGCGACAACGCGTTCGCCGTCACCGGTGACAGTCCGAACGCGACGAGAGCGGGCAGTGCCACGAACGTACCCCCACCACCCAAGGCGTTGAGCACTCCGGCGGCGACACCGGCCAGCAGGACAAGCAATAACTCCGACACCAGCCGAGCATCACCCTGTGACCAGCTGTCGCACAATGCGCAATCGGCGCACTCAGCCTAAGGCTGGGCCTTAGTCTGAGCCGGTGCGCTATGACTTGGACGACTTGCGGCTCTTTCTGCACATCGTGGCGGAGGGGTCGATCACGGCGGGCGCTCGTCGGATGCATCTGAGCCTTCCTTCGGCCAGCGCGAGAGTGCGTTCACTGGAGCACAACGCCGGCGTCGCACTGCTGGTCCGCGGTCGGCGCGGCGTGCGGCCCACGCCGGCGGGGACGACCCTGGCCCGCCACGCACGCGACGTGCTCGCCCAGACCACGCGGCTCGAAAGCGCCATCGCCGGCTACACACGGTCCCCGACCACTCCGCTGATCCTGTTGGCCGGCGGCTCCGCGATGCATCGGCTCGTGCCGCAGGCCCTGGTCTCGTTCCTCCGCGCACACCCGGACGTCGACGTGACAGTGACCGAGAGCCGCACCCCGCGGACGGTGCGGATGCTCGCCGACGGCGAGGCGGACCTGGGGGTCGTGCTCGACGACGAGGCCCAAGACTGCGGCCTGCAGATGGAGCCCCTCGGCGACGACTCCCTCGTCGTGATCGGCCAGGCCGGAGGGGTCCTCGCCGACCGGACCACGCTGACCTACACCGAGGTCGCCGAGCACCCTCTCGTCGGTCTCAACGCCGACTCCTCGCTGCGCCGCTGGATCGAGAAGCACCTCGGGCCCCACGCTCCAGTGGTGCGCAACCGCACGACCGTCGCAAACCTCAACGTCCTCGTCGCCCTCGCTGCCGCCGGCGTCGGGCTCGCCGTCGTGCCGCGTCGCGCCATCGACCCCCACCAGCCACTCGACGTATGCGAACTGCAGGACTCCTGGGCTCGTCGCCACCATGTGCTGGCCTGGGGCGTCAAGGACCGCGCATTGCCGACGGCTACCGAGGCGCTCGCCGAACACCTGCGCCACGCGGCACTGTCCGAACCTTCCTCCCGCACGGCACACGAAGACCCCGCCCGTCGGCGACCCTTCCCGGACAGCTGACCGAGCAGCGGCACAGGCCGGGCGCGTTCGCGCCGTAGCCGCGACCGGTACCGCGTGTTCAGAGCCGTCGCAATCCGCCGGCGGTGTCGTCATGTTGACTGAGAGGGCGGGTGATCTTCCGGATCGCACGCCTCAAGCGCCACCGTAACCTGCCTCTGCTCCGTGAGCTCTCCCGCGCTCTCTCGCCGCGCTCACCGCTGTTCCCCGGCCCAGTACGCGGCCCGCACCTCCCCCTCCGCGAAGTCCCCGCGCGGCAGGCGCAGGCCGAGGGAATCCTCCAAGGCGTGGAAGTACAGCTCGAACGTGCTGGTCAGTTCGGGGTGGTCCAGCTCGGCACGGCGTACGGCGCGGTTGAGGAAATCCAGTTCGCCGCCCCGCAGATAGGGGGCGCGGCCGCGCTCGTACCAGATCAGCTCCAGCACCCCCCAGTCGTCGACGCGGCGACCGTTCCGCATGTAGTCGAAGGTGTAGATGGCTTTCGCGGAGGTGGCGGTCAGCCACACGCTCTCCGTAATCCCGAGCGCCGCGTACGCCTCCTTGTCGGCGAAGGACCCCGGCGGCGTGTCGTGGTACAGCAGATACGTCCACCCGCCCGCCTGCCCGAAACAGCAGCTCTCCCACTGGCGGTCCCAGTGGGCCCGGCCGCTGTCCACGGCCTGCAGGTCCTTCAGTCGCATACCGGCTGCGACCTGTGCGGGATCGGCCCCGTACAGCAGGGCCAGCCGCTCGGCGTCGACGGTTCGACCGGGCGCCGCACGGAAGAAGGCAAGGGTCGTGTACGGGTCCTGCTCACGCCAGGATCCGGCTATCCAGGCGAGCCCCTCCAGCGGGTCACGCCCACACGCCTCGACCGTCCCGGGGTCTTCCAGGCCGCCACCGCGGAAACGCCTGCCCCACGCCGGATCGATCCGGTCCAGCGCGTCGGCCACCTCCTCGAGGCTGCCGCCGCACCGCCGCATCGCGGCCTCGGCGACCAGGTAGAGCACCTGCTCGAGGTCGCGGGTGGCGAAGACCTCCCGGTAGGGACCGCGGTGGCCGCGCACCGTGCCGTTCTCGTCCAGCAGCAGACACAGGCCGCCGTCCTCCGCCTCCTCAGCACGCTCGGCCCACTGCTTCAGTTCGTGGGAGGAGAGCGCCACGGGCGGCAGCTCGACCTCGTCGAGCAGGGCGTGTCGCGCGGCCCTCCGCTGCCAGGCCTCCGCGAGCGTCCGTTTGGTGATCTCCATGGCGTCAAGATAAAAGGAGGCACTGACATTGATACGGTCAGCGCGCGTATGACCGGCTGGCCGCGCATGACCCTGGCTCCACTCATCAGGTCCCCTTGGAATCGTTCATCTAGGCTGGCGCGGTGACTGATGAGCAGGAGCGGGTGCAGCCGTCGGGAGTGTGGGCCACGGCGGTGGGGGTGGCCAGGGTGCGGGCGCTGGAGACCGAGCGGGAGAACGCGCTGTTCCGCGACCCACTGGCACAGGCCTTCGCCACCGCCGGCGGCCTGTGGCCCTCCTCGCCGCCGCTGCCCGATGACGAGGCCGCGCGACGCCGCCGGCTGGCCGTGTCGTTCTCCATCGTCATCAGGACGAAGTTCCTCGACGACCTGTTGCAGCACGCCTCCGCGTCCGGGGTCCGACAGGTCGTGCTGCTCGGCGCCGGCATGGACAGCCGGGCCTTCCGGATGGACTGGCCCGAAGGCACCCGGCTGTTCGAGGTCGACACCGCCGCCCCACTGGACTTCAAGGCTTCGGTGCTGCGCCAGGAGCGGGCCGTCGCACGCTGCGAGCGGATCACCGTCGCGGTGGATCTGCGTGAGGACTGGCCAGGCGCGCTGGCCGCCGCAGGGCACGACCCGGCCGTGCCGACCGCCTGGATCGCCGAAGGACTGCTGATCTATCTGCCCGAGGACGCGGTGGAGTTGCTGCTGGCCCGGATCAGCGCGCAGTCGGCGGCAGGCAGTCGGATGGGACTGACGTTGGGCTCGCGCGGCGTGATCGAGCGCTTCGGCGCGGAAGCCCAGCCGGGATCGGCGGCGTCCATGTGGGTCTCGGAGATGCCCGACGACCCGGTGGGCTGGCTGGCCGGGCATGGCTGGGAGGCCGCCAGCCACACCCTGCGCGAGCGCGCTGCCGCCTACGGCCGCCCGATCAGCACCCCGCCGCAGCGCGAGGAGCAGCCCGGCGGACTGATCTCGGCGGTCCGCCGGTAGAGCGCCTCCCGCTTCCCTGGATGATCGATTCCAAGGGGGCCCGATGAGTGGAGCCAGGTTCATGCGCGGCCAGTTGGTTATGCGCGGGCTGACCGCCTACGACCACTGAACACCTTGGAATCGATCATCTGAACGATGGGGTTGACGGAGGCGTTCGGGCAGCACGGCGAGCTGGCGGAGGGGACGTGCCCCGAGATACCTGAACCTGACGATGCTTCGAAACATCGCTGCGACCAGGGAGCCATGTGCTTCAGGTTTGGTGTCCGAGCCGGAGCCTCAACTGTTGCCCAGGGTGCGGTCGAGGAGGGGCAGCAGGCGGTCCCAATGGCGTTGCAGCGCGGCGGGGTTGAAGGCGTCGGTGTCGGACATGGTGAAGCCGTGGACGGTGCCGGGGTAGATCTCGGAGGTGTAGCCCACACCCGCGGCGTCCAGGGCCTGGTTCAACTCGCCGAGGGCTTCAGGGGTGATGTCGCCTTCGGCGTGGCCGAGGTGTACCTGGGCCGTGAGTGTGGAGAGGCTGTCGGGCCCGTCGGCGCCCACGGGAGCGTGGAATGCGGCGACGGCGGCCACCTGGCCGGGGTGGGCCGCGGCGGTGCGCATGGCCAGGAGGCCGCCTATGCAGTAGCCGGTCACCGCGACCGGTCCGGCACCGACCTCGGGCTGGGTGGCGAGGAACCTGAGATAGGCGTCCGCGTCGCTCAGGACACGTTCCGTGGTGTGCGCCTCGATCAAGGGCATCAGCTGGGCGAAGACCGCGGGCCGGACCTCTTCTCCGATGTGCTCTGGAAGGTCGATCACCGGTGCCGGACCGTGCCGGTAGAAGAGGTTGGGGACGAGCACGTAGTAGCCGTGCCCGGCCAGCTCGCGGGCCATCTCCCGCAGTACGGGCCGGATACCGAAACCGTCCGCGTACATCAGCACCCCTGGGTGCCGCTCACCATCGTCCGGGAAGGTGGCGAAAGCGTCGGCCAGACCATCCGCGGTGGGAATGTGCAGCATCTTGGTGCGCATGAGATCTCCTGTCGTGGTTGACGTGTCGAGCTGTGATCAACACGACAGGAGGCGGAGCCCGCGCAACGGCGCCAGACCCTCGATCCAACCGCGGGCCGACACCGGCCCGTACGGCGCTCAGAGGAGCGCCGGGTCACCAATCCGTGTGTGGCGCAAGGCCGTCCCGGTAGTCATCGCCGCGCAGCGTAGCCGACCGGACAGGATCGATGCCACCGGGTATGCCGATGTAGGCGGGGCGACGGGGTCCAGGTCTGGCCCGTCTGCGGATGGACCTGCACGAGCAGGATGTCGACGCCTGCGTCGGGGGCGGGCAACCCTGGTCCAGCCAGGACGGCACGCCGCTCCTGCGGACCTGCGGGAAGGATTGGACTTTCGGCAGTGTCGGACGGCTCCCGGTGTCCGTACCGTCGCTTCCGTGGACAGCATGGTGACCAACAGCGGGACTCGGGCGGGGACGACGGTCTCCCGGCAGACGCTGGATCCAGGCGGGAGCCTTCTGACAGCGGCCGCGGTGACGGCCGCCGGTCTGAGCACGGTGAACCCGTGGTGGGCTGTCCCGACTGCCCTCGCCGCGTTCCTGGCCGGACGGCGGCCTGGGCCAATGGCGCCGACCGTGCTCGCTCTGGTCGGGCTTCTCGCGGCCGGTGTGGTGGCATTGTCCGTCGTGCCTGCCTGGCTGCCGTTGGGCGGCCGGTTTGTGACACTGGTGGTGGTCGCCACGATGCTGCCCTGGTTCGCGGGCCGATTCTGGTGCCACTACCAACAGCTTGTCCGGGCGGGTTGGGAACGTGCGGGGCAACTGCAACGCGAGCAGGAGCTGTTCGCTGAGCAGGCAAGGCTGCGCGAACGGGCGCGTATCGCGCAGGACATGCATGACGTACTGGGCCATGACCTCAGCCTGATCGCCCTGTCGGCCGGTGCCCTGAAGCTCGCCCCGGGCCTTGAAGAGCACCATCGAAGGGCCGCAGGTGACATCAGGGCCAGGGCGGCCGCCGCAGTGGAGCGTCTCGGCGAGGTGATCGGTGTGCTGCGTGAGGAGGCCGGTGACGCGCCGACGGACCCTGACGGCTCCTGTCTCGCAGACCTGATCGCAGAGGCGTCCGCGTCCGGGCTCGCGGTGAAGTTGAGCACCGACGGCAGGGCGGACGACCTGCCACCGGTGGTCGAGCGGGCGGTTCATCGGGTCGTGCAGGAAGCGCTGACCAACGTTGCCAAGCACGCGCCCGGCGCGACGGCGAGCGTCCAAGTGACGCATACGGCAACGGAATCAGAAGTAGTCGTGGAGAACGGCCCGCCGTCGTCCGCTGCCAGCCTTCCGCCCCGGCCCCGGAGCGGAGGGTATGGCCTGATAGGTCTCGACGAACGGGTGCGCTTGGCCGGCGGTTCGTTCGACCATGGTCCGCGCGGCGGGGGCTATGCCGTCGCCGCGCGGATCCCGCACGCGCCCTCGTCAACGCCGTCACGGCTTCTCGCGCCCGCGGTCTCTTGGGCCGACGACGAGTTGCCGCAGGAACATCGTCGTGCTCGACGACGCGTCGGCAGGGTCCTGGTCGCCGCGGTCATGGTGCCCCTGGTGGCGGGAGCGGTGCTGAGCGCAGCACTCATGGGGTGGGAGATGCTGTCGGCGTCCCGATCGGTCCTGGAACCCGGTGACTTCGCCCGCCTTCGCCTGGGGCAAGATCGTTCTGAGGTGGAGCGTTTCCTGCCGGACCGGCAGACGAACTACCGACCGCTGACTGCCGAGCCGACAGGAGACGGCATAACGTGCGAGTACTACGCGATGACGGCCGACCGGTTCGACGACCGGTCCGGAGACGCCTACCGGCTCTGCTTCCGGGGCGGCATCCTGGTGTCCCAGGACACGCTCACCCCGTGAGTGTCCGATGATCCGGGTGCTGATCGCCGACGACGAGCCCATGATCCGTGCGGGAGTACGTTCAGTTCTTGCCTCGGATCCGGGCATCGAGATCGTCGCCGAGGCCGGTGACGGCCACGAGGCCGTGGAACTGGTCCGGCGTCACCGCCCAGCGGTCGCTGTGCTCGACATCCGTATGCCGGGGATGAACGGCATCGACGCGGCGGCGGAGATCCGCAGCACCGCGCCCAGCACGGGCGTCGTCATGCTGACGACGTTCGGTGAGGACGACTACATCCTGCGGGCACTCGGCGGTGGCGCGGCCGGCTTCCTGATCAAGTCGGGCGAGCCCGAGGAACTGATCGTCGGCGTCCGGGCGGTGGCCGACGGCGCCGCCTACCTGTCACCGAAGGTCGCGGCCCGAGTCGTCGCGCACCTCTCCGCGACGGGCGCGGGCGCCCTGGCCGGCCGGCGCTCCGTCGCCCGCGCCCGAGTCGACTCCCTGACCGCTCGGGAACGGGAGGTGCTGGCTTTCCTCGGCAGTGGGCTGTCCAACGGGCAGATCGCCCGGCGGTTGCATGTGGTGGAGGGGACGGTGAAGGCCCATGTGAGTTCCATTCTGGCCCGGCTGGGCGTGGACAACCGGGCCGCTGCCGCGGTTGTCGCCCACGAGGCCGGGATCGTTCCTCCGCCGCCCCAGCCGTGATGCCACCCGCTGAGCCGGCGGCAGGAACGTGAGGAGTACGGCCACCACCACAGTGGCGCCGAGGACAGCTCCGGCCAGCACGTCGTGCGGGTAGTGGACCCCCACCAACACGCGCAGCAGCGCGGCGGCCCCGGCCAGCGGCAGAGTGACTGCGGCAAGGCGCGGCCGAAGCACCGCCAGGCCGACGGCCAGCCCGGCGGCCAAGGTGGCGTGGTTGCTCGGGAAGGACCAGTCTCCCGCGCCGGGGCACTCCGCGACGAGGTCGACCCCCGTGCGCAGCGCGCGGCAAGGCCGCTCCTCGTCCACCACCAGCTTCACTGCTTCGCTCACCGCGTAAGCCGCGACAGTGCCGAATCCGGTCAACACGGACCCGGCTGCCTCTCGGAGGTCTTTGAGGCGGATGGCTGTCCACCACGTCCAGGCCAGCAACATTGCGAGAATCACCAGCGTGCCCTCGGTGGCTGGTTCCAGGAGTGGGACCAGCCACGACGGCGCATCTGCCACCGCCCCAGTCACCGACCGGTACGCGGACGCCGATGCTCCTCCGGTGACCTGGACGGCACCGGCTTCGCCCAGTCCACCCGGGGAAAGCCAGACGACCGCTCCCGCGCCCACACCCAGGACGCCCACCGCACCAAACAGCCGACCAGCTCTGGTCTTCTCTCGTGGTTCTTGTTCCATGGGCCTGAACCTAGAAGCGGGGACAGCCAGAAACCCGAGCCGAACGGCAACAGCGGCCTATGCCGATCGTCAGGGTTGACGGCTCCATGAACCTCACCCACGGCACCGGACGGCCGTCCTGGTCGCGGCTGTGCAGTCCGGTGAGACGCGGTGCGAGCTGCTGACGGCGCACCCCGTCCTCCTCCACCCCGGAGACCCTCGCCGACCATGTCGAGCAGTTCCTTCGGCACTCGCAGGTACGGGAGCTACGGGGCGCAACGCAGGCGGAACCCGGCTCGCTCGCCGACCGACAAGTGCGGCGGCCGCCAGGAGACCATCGCAGGACAGCACTCAGTAGCCCTCGTGCTGCCCTCAACGAAATCCTTTGCGCGTGCCGCCGTCCGGATGATGGGGTGGCACGGTGATCAACCACGATGAGGCGGGGGTCGTCCGACCGTTGACCCTGGCTTGGGTGAGCCGGTATCTGGAGTCCGGCGAACGGATCGTCAATATCGAGGAGCTGCACGGCGGCATCACCGCCGAAATGCGACGGCTGACCGTCGGCACGCGAGACGGGGACACCCGCGACATGGTGCTGCGGACCTTCGTCGACCCGTACTTCGTTGAGCACGCCGAGGACCTGCTGAACCGCGAGGCCGACGTCCTCACCCTGCTCACGGGGACCGGCGTGCCGGCTCCCGGACCGGTCGCGGTTGATCCGGCCGCCGCGCATTGCGAGTATCCGTCGCTCCTGATGACACATCTGGCGGGCCGGACGGTCCTCGATGACGAGGGATTGGAGGCGCGCCTCCCTCTGCTGGCCCGTCAACTCGTGGCGATCCACGCTTTGCGACCCGCCGAGCGGCCCCGGGAGTATGAGGCGTGGACGACCGCCGACGCCGTCGTCCCTCCTAACGGCGCCGACGCGGCGGCATGGGCCGCGGCGACCGCCGTGATCCGCCGACCTGCGCCGCCGTACGAGGGGCGGTTCCTGCACCGGGACTTCCACCCCGGCAACGTGCTGTTCGACGTGCTGCCCCCAAGCCCGGCAGGTCTCCGGATAACGGGGGTCGTCGACTGGGTACAGACCTCCTGGGGCCCGGCGGACCTCGATGTGGCGCACTGCTCCACCAATCTCGCCCTGCTGCACGGTCCTGCGTGGGGTCTGCGGTTCGCCGAGGCGTATGAGGAGGCCGGCGGGGTGCTGGCCGCGGCTGCGAGCGAGCGGCTGTACTGGCGTCTGCTGGACGGGCTGGCGTTCGCGGGGGATGCGCAGTGGGTGGCGCGGCCGTGGCGGGAGGCGGGGAGGGCGGAGCTGACGACGCGGGCCGTGGAGGAGCGGCTGGATGCCTATGTCACGGCCCTGATGGACGCGCTGGGCTGAGTCAACGCGGTACGGGGCGCGGGTACGGCGGCGAGCACCGGGCCGGCCAGGCAGGGGAGCCGGTCCCACACCGGTACCGGGTATCCCGAGTGCGGACTGGGTCGGCATCCTTCAGTCCCGCATGTGCGGGTCGCTGCGGGTCGCTCTTGGGACTGGCCGCCTTTCCTGTCGGCCATGGCAGACGCGCCGCTCTGGAGGGCTGCAAGGACCATCAGCAGGACAGTGGCGCGCTGGAAGGTTGGGAATCGCATATTGGCTTCAACGAGGCGCTTGATGCTCGGCCACAGACGCGTGGGAAGTGTTTTCTGAGGAGTAGTAGACGGGTGCGCGGTCAACGGCGGGCGCTGCGCGATTCTTTCGGTTGATGACGTGGGCTCACGGGCATGCCGCGTGGACTCACCGCACGCCGTCCCACATGATCGTGGCCGTTCCCTGTACACACAGCGCCGACTTCTTCGCCCGGTTCGCTCCGGTGGCCGACGACGACCGGCTACCGGCGGCGGCGTTGTGGGTGTACTGGGGCTTCGCGTTCGACGACGCACGCTGTGACAGCGGACCGCTGAGCGGCCGTCCCGCACAGTTCAAAGCCCTGGCTGTCCGGGGTCGCCCGGCAGATCGGCAACCGGGCAGCGGGCCGTATGCCTTCACTGGACGAGTTCTTGGCGATGCGGCTTCAGTCATCGGGCGGCCATCCGACGTTCGCCCTCCTGGAACTGGCCACCGGAGCGGAGGTGCCCGACGCGGAGCCGCACCGACCGGCGGTGCTGGCGCTGACCGAGATGGCGATCATGGTGGCCGCCCTCGACAACGACCGGCACTCTCTGCACAAGGAACTGAGCCGGGGCCAGGCCGACCAGAACGTCTACACGGTGCTGACGGCCGGGCGTTCCCTCTCCATGCAGGAAGCCGTCGTCGAGGCCACAAGCTGCGCGACCGCATCCTGCGGCGCTTCGTGGAACTGCACGACCGCGTGCGCCCGAGGGCCGGTGCGGACCTGGCGACCTATCTGCAAGGACTGCGTCACGGCGCACGCGGCAACAACGAGTGAGGCCTCAGAGTTCCGCGCTGTCTCAGCCTCGGGCACTGGCCGGACGAGCCGGAAGACATGCCGCTGGCCTGGGCGGAGGAGCCGTCTGACCTGCGGCCCGGCCCGGTGGAGAGCGCGCCCTCGATCGCCTGGTGGTGGGATGCGGACCTCGGCTGAGCCTCACCGGCGCGCAGCCAGATCCACCGTCCACCAGGGACCGCCGGGGCCGTCCGCCCTGCCGATGCCCGCGTCGGTGTAGCGGCAGGTGAGGATGATGTGCCGGTGAGGCGGGCTCTTCATCCACATCTTCACGGTGGCGCTCGCGGTGTCCGTATCGGCCGCGACGACCTCACCCGAGCGACGGGGCCGGTAGCCGGCGGCTCGCATCCGCTCCTGCGGGCTGCTGCCGTCGGTTCCGGTGTGGCCGAGGTGCCTGGTGCGGGCCATGTCGGCGCTGTGCGCCTGGGCGGCCCGCGTGAGTGGCACCCGCAGCTGCACCCGGTGGCATCCTGCTTTGGTTCGGCGCCGGTTGAGTTCGGCGGCCACGCCGGCCGCCGGAGCGGCCTTCCGGTCGGCTGAGGCCGGCCACGGCCCGGAATGCTGCACCGGCCAGAGAGGGGGCCGGTAGGCCGGCGGCGCGGGCACCGGTGGCTCCGCGCAGTCCGCCGACGCACAGGTCAGCAGTGCCACGAGGACGGCACATGCGGCCAAGAGGGTTGTCCGGAAAGGAGTGTTCACGCTTTTCGCACTTTCTCTTTTCTGTCCCTTCGAGGGAGCGCGGTATTTCCCGATCCGGAATGCACCGGGAGGTCAGTAGGGTGAAAATATCCGCTCCGTATGGCTTTTCCCGTTATCCAAGAGGCTTTTCATGTCATTGCAAGTTCGCCGTTTCGTCGCGGTCTCGCTCACCACGCTCGCCGTGATGGCGGGGACTGCCGCCACCGCCGCGTCCGCGTCGGCATGGACCGTCCAGGCCGTGACCCGGCCCGCCCCGGACGGCTTCCTCCCGCGGTACCGAGGGAGGAAGCCGTCGTCCGCGTTTCGTAGGGGTCAACGCTTGAGTGTGGCGGCGCCGGCAACGAGCACCACGATCACGCAGACCAGGGTCAGTACGGCGTCGCGGACGCCCAGAGCGGTGACGCCGGAGTGGGTGGCGGCCTCTCCGGCGGTCTGGACGGTGTACGTCATCGGCATGACCTTGGCCGCGCCCGACAGGGCTCCCTGCATCTGGTCCCGGGGCACGAACAGTCCGCGCACCAGGAACTGTGGCAGGACCGGCGTCGGCAGGAACCGCACCGCCTGAAACTCGTTGCGGGCGAAGGCGCTCACCAGCAGCCCCAGGGCGAGGCCAGCAATGCGCCGACCATGGCGATCACCATCAGCAGGTAGGCGGGCCACTTGATGTCCAGGCCGAGTGGCCCGAGGACAGGAGGCAGGAGGCAGGAGGGTGGAAAGTACCGCCTGCGGGAGGGCGAGGGACGCGAACGCGATGCTGAAGCCGAGCACGATGTCGAGCCGGCGGACCCGCATGGACAGCAGCCGTTCGGCCGTGCCGGTGGTGCGTTCGCGCAGGGTGGACATGGACGCCACCAGTTACATCACGATGACCGGGAAGATGCCGAAGACCTGGGGGCCGACGTGTTGGAACGTCGCATCTGAGCTGTGGAACATCAGGGTGAGCAGCACCATCAGCATGCAGGGGATGCCCAGAAGCAGCGCGGCGCTGCCCCGGTCGCGGGAGATCTGGTGCAGCACACGCATGACGGTCGCACCGGTGACCGTGGGGGAGAACGGCAGCCGGTCGGCCATTGGGACGCGGCTCACGGGCGGGCGTCCCAGGCGAAGAGGGAGGCTCTGGGGGGGGGGCGGCCTGTTGCCGAGCGTGTGCCTCTGCCGCCGTCGCCGTCTCCACCAGGTACATGAACGCCGCCGCCACATCGCGGCAGGGTTCAGGACTGACCCGCGCGATCAGGAGGTGGCTCGGGGTAGTACGCCGGTCCGGGCGAGGCCGCCGAGCCAGGTGGCGGACGGTTTGGGGGTGCGTTCGAAAGTGTCGGGGGCGACGGAGATGAGGCCGAAGGTGGGTTTGTAGGAGCCCCATTCGTAGTTGTCGAGTGCGCTCCAGTGGAGGTAGCCGTGTACGTGGAGGCCGTCCTCCAGGGCCGCGGAGACTTCCTGGAGTGCTCCGGTGGTGTAGTTGATGCGGCGGCTGTCGTCGCCGGTGGCGATGCCGTTCTCGGTGACGATCAGGGGGACGTCGCCGACGATCGCGGCGGTGTGGCGGAGGGCGTATCCGAGGGCTTGGGGGTAGTACTCCCAGCCGGTGAGGGTGCGTTCGGCGTCGTCGGGCGCGGGAATGGGGCCGTCGGTGGTGATCCTGGTACGGGTGTAGGACTGGACGCCGATCCAGTCGTCGTCGCGGGCGGCTTCGATGAAGACGTCCTCGCGGGGGTGGCTGTAGGCGGCGGTGGCTGCTTCGGCGCCGGGCTGGGCCTGGTAGACCTGGTTGGCGATGGACCAGCCGACCTGGATGTCGGCGGAGATCGCCTTGACGGCGGCTGTGGCGCGGCGGTGGGCCTGGATCAGGGCGTCGGTGGTGGCCTTGTCGGGCAGTACGAGTCCCGCCGTGGGAGGTGCTTCAGCGCCCAGTTCGCGGATCGCGCCGAAGACCGCGATCATGTTGGGTTCGTTGATGGTGCACACGTGCCGTACGCCGGTGGCGATGATCGGCGCGGTCGCCCGCACGTACCGCTCGAACAGTTCGGCGGCGCCGTCCGCGGTCCAGCCCCCGCGTTCGGCGAACCAGCGCGGGACGGTGAAGTGGTGCAGGGTGACCATCGGACGCAGGCCGCGTTCGATGGCGCCGTCGACCATGCGCCGGTAGTGGGCGATCTCGGCCCGGGAGAAATGGCCGGGTGCCGGTTCGATGCGGGCCCATTCGATGCTGAAGCGGTAGTCGGTGAAGCCGAGTTGGGCGAGCAGGTCCATGTCCTCGCGCCACCGGTGGTAGCTGTCGGCCGCGTCGCCGCTGGGCTCGGCGATGGAGCCGCCGCTGTGTTCCATGTGCCACCAGTCGCTGTTGACGTTGTTGCCCTCGATCTGGTGGGCGGCGGTGGAGGCGCCCCACAGGAAGCCGTCGGGGAAGCGGAGACCGTCGGCGGTGACGTTCATGGCTGGACCTTTCAGGGGCGTGCGGTGTGTCGGTCAGCGGGCTTTTGCTCTCCCGTCAGGGAGTTGAAGGGCCGGGCCAGAGGGCCGAGGCGTCGTCGCGGTGGGGGTCGGGCAGCCGGATCGGGCGGACGGGAATGGTGCGTTCGCGTCCTTCGGCGACGGCCGTCCACGGTACGGGATGACCGGAGTAGCACAAGGTGGTGAGGGCGAACACGCCGTCGGCGTAGACCTCGACGTACTCGCCGATGGTGAGGATGCGCAGCGAGACGGCAGGGTCCGTCAGGACGGTTTCGCCGAGCAAGATGCCTCCGGGGCCGGTGACCCACAGGTTCTTGCCGTCGCAGCCCACCGCGAGGGCGGGGGCGTCGCTGTCCGTGGTGTCGGTGCGCAGGGTGATCTCGACGGGTCCGGATATGCCGATGTCGCCGACCGCGTGCAGGGCGGGGCGGTCCGTCTCCTCGCCGAGCCAGGCGTCCAGACCGGGCCACCACTCCAGGCGGGGCGCCGCATCCTCGGATGTGACCAGGAGTTTCGGCTGGGCGAGCATGCCGCGGCAGCGGTCGCCGGTGTCGGTGAGGCCGACCCGGCGGGGGGTGGTGTGCAGCACGACGCGGGACCCGTCGGGCGCGGCAATGACACGCGGGGCGTAGGAACCGGTCGGACCGAGGGGGCCCCGGCGGGTCCAGGGCCCGCGCAGGCTCGGGGCGGTCCAAGCCTCGAAGCCACGGGTGGCGCCGATGGAGCCGAGCAGTAGCCAGCTTCCGTCGTCGAGGCGTTCCAGGACCGGGCACTCCAACTCGTCGACGTCGCCGGGGGAGAGGAGTGGCGGGTGGACGGTCCAGTGCTCCAGGTCGTCGGAGGTGGCCAGCGCGACACAGCCGCTGACCTCCACCGGGAGGGAGGCGTCGCTGGCGCAGACGGCCATGACCCAGCCGTCCGACGCGTCGTCGCGTACGACGAACGGGTCGCGCCAGCCCATGCGTTCACCGGTGCGGTACCACCGCGGGTCCGCCTCGACGACCGGCACGGTCCCGTGACGTCGCCAGCCGGTGCCGTCGGTGCGGTCCGAGTACGCCAGCCCGACCGACTGGAGCGGCCAGCCGGCCGGCGTCAGTCCGATCACCCCCGTGTAGAACATCGCCATTCCGTCACCGTGCCGGATGGGGTGCATGGTCCACACCGCCTGCTGGTCGAACCGGCCGGGCAGCCCGTTGCCGAAGGCCGTGCCCTGCGGTTCCCAGCGGACCAGGTCGGCGGAGGTGGCCCGGCCGTAGGACGTCTCCATCCGCAGATGGTCGAACTCCGCTGTCCAGGGCCCCTGCAGATGCAGCACCGCGTAGGTGCCGTCCTCGTCTTGCAGGAGCGCGAAGTCGTTCACGCACAGGCCGGGCGGGGCGTATCGCATGCACAGTTCCTGTCGCTCCGCAGCGCCCAAACGTATGCGCTGATGCCTGATAACAAAAAGGTCTCCTGAGGACCGGCCTAAGTAAATATGAACGCAAACGCTTGCGCAACAAGGTGGGCGGGTTTACGGTCACGTCACCCACAGATCACGCCGACGTGAACCCAACGGGAGGAATGCGCCGTGACGGCCAGCATCACCGATGTCGCCCGCGCCGCCGGAGTCTCGCCGTCCACCGTCTCCCGCGCGCTGCGCGGCCGGCCGGGGGTGTCGCAGGAGGTGCGGGCGCAGATCGCGGCCATCGCCGCCCAACTCGGCTACACCGCCTCGCGTTCCGCCTCCAGCCTGGCCAGCGGCCGCACCTTCACCATCGGGGTCGTGGTCCCGTATGTGGGCCGCTGGTTCTTCGGCACCGTACTGGACGCCGCCGAGCGGGAGTTCAGTGCCGCCGGGTACGACGTCCTGCTGTACAACCTGGGCTCGCCGGAGACACGCAAGCGTTTCTTCACCAGGCTGCCGGTCCGCAAGAGAGTGGACGCGGTGCTGTCGCTGCTCATCCCCGACGAGGAGGAGTCGGCCGCACTGCGCTCCCTGGGGGTGCCGCTGGCCACCACGGTCGGCGGCGCCCGGCCCGGCTTCACGGTCGTCGGCATCGACGACCGGGCCGGCACCGAGAGCGCGGTACGGCATCTGGTGAACCTCGGCCACCGCCGCATCGGCATGATCAGCGGGTCCAGCGGACCCCAGCACTGGACCACCCCCATCGAGCGCCGCAACGCCTACCTGGACGTCCTGGCCGACGCCGGGATAGAGCACGACGCGGCCCTCGAGGCGGACGGTGACTACACCGTCGAGGGCGGCGAGCGGGCGATGACCGAACTGCTGGCCGCCTCCCGCCCGCCGACCGCCGTGTTCGCGCAGTCCGACGAGATGGCGATGGGCGCCCTGCGCGCCCTGCGCCGCCACCGCCTGAGGGTGCCGGACGACGTGTCCGTGATCGGCTTCGACGACCACGAACTGGCCGACGTGGTCGGCCTGACCACGGTCGCCCAGCCGGTCGCCGAGCAGGGCGCCGAAGCCGCCCGGCTGCTGCTGCGTCAGCTGGACGAGCCCGACGCCGAACCACCCGCCGAGCAGGTGCAGATGCCCATCCGCCTCGTCCTGCGCGAGACCACCGCCCCGCCGCGCCCGCGCGGACCGCAGTAACACCCGGACCCAGCCCCCCCCCACGCCCGGACAGCACGTCAGCACGTTGAACCCTCGCCACAGCACGGAGGCACAGCCATGAGCTCACCCAGCAGAAAGTACCGCCGCACCGCCCGTACGGGCCTGGCCCTGGTCCCCCTGGTGGCGCTGGCCGCCTGCGGCTCGGGCGGCGGTAGTGATGCCTCCGCCGAGGCCGGCAGCGGCAAGGGCACCATCAGTGTCTGGGCCCATCAAGGTCAGAAGAACGAGACCAGTGCGCTGCAGAACGCGGTGAAGTCCTTCAACTCCTCGCAGAACAAGGTCAAGGTCGACCTGAAGCTGATACCCGACACCGACTACACCAAGACCATCACGGCCACCGACGCCTCCGAGTTGCCGGACGTGATGGAGTTCGACGGTCCGACCATGGCGAACTTCGTCTACAACAAGAAGCTCGCGCCGATCGACACGTACGTCTCCGCCAAGACCCTGGGCAACGCCACCGACGCGAGCAAGGCGCAGGGCGAGATCGACGGCAAGCACTACGGCCTGGGCATGTACGACTCCGGGCTCGGGATCTACGGCAACAAGAAGCTGCTCGACGCGGCCGGGGTGAAATACCCGACCAGCCTGTCCGACGACTGGACGGCAGCTCAGTTCACCGCCGCGCTCAAGGCATTGAAGGCCAAGGACTCCGACGGCAAACCCCTCGACCTCCAGGAGACCGCCGGCTACGCCAACGAGTGGGGCACCTACGGCTTCGCCCCGATCGTCTGGTCCGCGGGAGGCTCCCTCCTCAAGGACGGCAAGGCGGAAGGCGCCCTCGACACCCCGGCCGTGGTCTCGGCACTGAAGACCTTCCAGTCCTGGAAGACCTACGTCGACCCCAACACCGACGGCAACGCCTTCGCCAAGGGGCGCGTCGCCCTGAGCTGGGTCGGCCACTGGATGTACCCCGCCTACAGCAAGGCTCTCGGCGACGACCTCGTCGTCCTGCCGCTGCCCGACTTCGGCAACGGCCCCAAGACCGGCCAGGGCTCCTGGGCCTGGGGCATCGGCGCCGACACCAAGAACGCCAAGGCAGCCGGCACGTTCCTGGACACCCTCCTGGACGACACCAACGTCACCGCCATGACCACCGCCAACGGGGCGGTGCCCGCCACCAAGACCGCGCTCGCCAAGAGCAGCCTCTACAAGCAGGGCGGCCCGCTCCAACTCTTCGCCGACCAGCTCGCCAAGCCCTGCGGCGACAGCGACATCACCAAGTCCTGCGTCGCCGTCACCCGCCCGGTGACCGCCGGATACCCCACCATCACCGCGAAGTTCGGCGAGGCCCTGAACTCCATCTACGGCGGCGCCGACCCCAAGAGCGCCCTGGAAAAGGCCACCCGCGCCATCGACCAGGACTACTCCGACAACGCCGGCTACAAGATCCCGTAGGACCGTCGGCGGGGCGGGCGCGGTTGCCGTGCCCGCCCCGCCGGGAACAGGACCCTCCCGTGACATCCGTGGAACCCGCGCCCGCCGCGCCCGCCGGCCCGGAGCCGGCCCCATCCAAGACCTCCGTGAATCCCGCGCCATCGACGCGACCGGTGCGGCCGGGCCGCAACAACCGTGACTGGCTGCACGGTCTGCTCATGTCCGCCCCGGCCGTCGTCGGACTCATCGCCTTCGTCGGTGTGCCGTTCGGGTACGCCGTGGTGCTCTCCTTCTACAACGTCCGCCTCGGCTCCCCACTGGCACCGTCCTTCTTCGGCCTGGAGCAGTACCGGCGGCTGTTCACCGACCCCGACCTGTCCGGCCCGTTCCTGCGGGCCCTGCTGAACAACCTGACCTTCGCCGTAGTCGTCGTCCCCGTGCAGACGGCCCTGGCACTCGGGCTGGCCATCCTGCTCAACCGCAAGCTCAAGGCCATCGGCCTGTTCCGGTCCCTGTTCTTCATGCCGGTCGTCTTCCCGATGGCGCTGGTCGCCGTGATCTGGCGCCTCATCCTCGCCCGCAGCGACCAGGGCATGCTCAACTCCGCACTCCACGCCGTGAGTTTCGGCAACTGGGGCGCCTTCGACTGGCTCGGCGACTCCGCCACCGCCATGGCCTCGATCATCGTGCTGTCCATCTGGCAGGGCGTCGGCTTCCAGATGGTCATCCTCCTCGCCGGCCTTCAGCAGATCCCGGGCGAACTCTACGAGGCGGCCGAGCTGGACCGGGCCTCACGCTGGCAGCAGTTCCGCCACGTCACCCTGCCCGGCATCCGCGGCACCCTCGTCTTCGTCGTGATGCTCACCTCGGTGCTCTCCTTCCGGGTCTTCGACCAGGTCTACGTCCTGGTCCGCGGCGGCGGCCTGGACGAGGACGCCACCCGCACCGTGATGTACCAGGCCGTCACCACCGCCTTCGACCAGAACAACATCGGCCAGGCGTCCGCGATCACCGTCGTCTTCTTCCTGATCGTCGTCGTCCTGACGCTCATCCAGCGCCGCGTCGTCCGGCCCGAAAACGAGGACTGACCCATGGGCACCACCCCTACGCCCCTGCGCCGCTTCCTGGACTACGCCGTACTCAGCGTGCTGGCCTTCATCTTCGTGCTGCCCGTGCTCTACCTGTTCCTGGGCAGCCTCAAGCCGTCCGACGAGGTCCTGGACGGCCTCTCCGGTTTCCTCCCGACCAACCTCTCCTTCGACAACTACTCCGCCGTCCTCAGCAGCCTCAACTCCGACAGCACCGGCTACTTCTGGCGCTTCATGGGCGTCTCGCTGCTGCTGGCGTTCGTCGTCGTCACGGGCGGCCTGTTCGTCAACTCGATGGCGGCGTACGGCCTTTCCCGGCTGAAGTGGCGTGGCCGGGAAGCCGTCTTCACGCTCATCCTGCTGATGATGCTGGTCCCGTTCGAGTCGGTGGCCGTGCCGCTCTTCTACATGTTCAACGACCAGCGCAACACCCTCTACATCCTGGCGCTCCCGTTCATCGCCAACGCCTTCTCGGTCTACCAGTTCCACACCTTCTTCCGCTCGATCCCGCCGAGCATCGAGGAAGCCGCCCGCATCGACGGCGCGGGCCCCTGGCGCACCTTTTTCGCGATCGTCGTGCCGATGTCGAAGCCGGCCTTCGCCTCCGTGGCGATCCTGACCTTCCTCATCCAGTGGGGCTCGTTCCTGTGGCCGGTGCTGATGGTCTCCGACCCGTCGGTCCGCCCGCTGCCGCTGGAGATGAGCGTCTTCCAGGGCCAGCAACCCCCCGACTGGGGCCAGATCCTGGCCTTCGGTGTCCTCCTGGTCCTGCCCGTCCTGGTGGTCTTCGCCTTCTTCCAGCGCTGGTTCGTCCAGGGCGTCGCCAGCTCCGCAGTCAAGGGCTGAACGCACCGGGGCGCCCCGCCCGGCCAGTTCGTCGAGGTGTCCAGGGCGAGGCGCCGCTTCTCCGGGCGCGCGGTCTCCTGCGTATCCCGGTCTTGTGCCGGCGTCCTCCGTCGCGAGACCCGGTCACGCGACCAGGCGCAGCCAGGCCTCCGCGAGTGCGGCGTGACCGGCCGGCGTCGGGTGGACGCCGTCCGCGGCCCAGTGCTCCGGCCCGGTCTTTGCGGCGAGGTCGGCGAACATGCCGTCGGCCCACGTAGCTGACACAGCGCCTGAACCAGGTGGGGGGGCAGACCTGGCGAACGCCGCCGAGTCACCAGGCAGGCTTGTTGCGCCGTCCCGGGAGGGCTGCTTCGTCCGGCGTCGGTGGGTGTCTCAGAACATCGCCCGGATGATTCCCACGGTGCGCGCCAGGTGCGGCTCGGAGCGTTCGGCGCGGTGGGCGACGGCCAGCTCCACGCGCGCGCCGGCCCCGGCCAGCGGTAGGTAGGCGACGCCGTCCAGCGCCAGCGCGGTCACGGGCTCGGGCACGACTGCCACGCCGAGGCCGCCGGCCACGAGCGTGACAAGCGTCGAGGTCTCGCCGACCTCGTGGCGGATGTGCGGCTCGACACCGGCGCCGCGCAGGAGGCCCAGCACGACGTCGTACATCACCGACCGGCGGTCGGCGGAGTGCACGATCAGGTCGGCACCGGCCAGGTCCGCTGCCCGCAGCCGTTTCCGGCGGGCGAGGGGGTGGCCGACCGGTACGGCGACGACGAGCCGGTCCCGGCGCAGGGTGTGCACGGTGAGGGAGAGATCGGCCGCCACAGGGCGCAGCAGCGCGATGTCGATCGCTCCGGTGCGCAGCGCCTCCACCTGGTCGGGCGCGAGCATCTCGCCGCGGAAGGAGAAGTCGACGCCGGGAAGCTCCTCCGTGAGCCGCCGCGAGAGCGCGGGCAGGAGGCTGTACGTCGCCGATCCCACGCACCCGATCGCGAGGTGGCCCACCGAGCCGGCGGCGACGAGCCGTGCGTGATGGGCGGCCTCGTCGACGTCGGCGAGGATCGCGCGCGCCCGCTCGAGGTAGGCCCGGCCGGCGTCGGTGAGGTCGACGCGGCGTGTGGTGCGGTGGAGCAGTTCGACGCCGAGTTCGGCCTCGAGTTGGCGGATCTGCGTGGAGAGCGGCGGCTGGGCCATGTGGAGCCGTTCGGCGGCGCGACCGAAGTGGCGCTCCTCGGCCACCGCCACGAAGTACCGCAGGTGACGCAGATCCATATGTCGTCCGTATCAATTGGCTCGGATATGCGTACTTCAGAATATCGCGGCCCGGGGTTAGCGTCACTTCCATGAGTGCATTCATCTACGCCGCGACGCGGACGCCGTTCGGCCGTTTCAACGGCGCGCTGGCCGGCGTCCGCCCCGACGACCTCGCCGCTGCCGCGATCACCTCGACGCTCGCCAGGGTGCCGGGCCTCGACCCCGCCGCGATCGACGACGTGGTGTGGGGCAACGCCAACGGTGCCGGCGAGGAGAACCGCAACGTCGGACGCATGGCGGCGCTGCTCGCCAGGCTTCCGGTGAGCGTGCCCGGTACCACGGTCAACCGGCTCTGTGGCTCCAGCCTCGATGCCGCGATGACGGCCAGCCGGACCATCGAGTCCGGCGATGCCGAGGTGGTGCTTACCGGCGGCGTGGAGTCGATGACCCGTGCGCCCTGGGTGCTGCCCAAGTCGGCGAAACCGTTCCCGGCCGGCGACGTCACCGCGGTCTCCACCACGCTCGGCTGGCGGCTGGTCAACCCGCGCATGCCGAAGGAGTGGACGGTCAGCCTCGGAGAGGCCAACGAGCAGCTCCAGGAGCGCTTCGGGATCTCCCGCGAGCAGCAGGACGAGTTCGCCGCCCGCTCCCATCAACTCGCCCACGAGGCATGGGAGTCGGGCTTCTACGACGGGCTGGTGGTACCGGTCGAGGGCGTCGACCTGACCCGTGACGAGAGCATCCGAGCCGGATCCACGCCCAAGGTGCTGGCCGGACTCAAGCCGGTCTTCCGTACCCCGGACCAGGGCGGCACTATCACCGCGGGCAACGCAAGCCCGCTCAACGACGGCGCCTCCGCGGTGCTGCTGGGCAGCGAGAGTGCCGGGGAAACGATCGGGACCGACCCGATCGCCCGCATCGCAGGACGCGGCGTGATGGCGCTGGAGCCGCAGGCCTTCGGCTACGCCCCGGTCGAGGCCGCGAACCGTGCGCTGGCCCGGGCCGGGATCGGCTGGGACCAGGTGGGCGCGGTCGAGCTCAACGAGGCGTTCGCCGTGCAGTCGCTCGCCTGCCTCGACGCGTGGAAGGTCGACCCCGCCATCGTCAACCAGAAGGGCGGCGCCATCGCGATCGGGCACCCGCTGGGCGCCTCGGGCGGACGCATCCTCGCCACGCTGGCCAAGGTGCTGCGCGAGACGGGGCAGCGCTACGGTGTCGCCGCGATCTGCATCGGGGTCGGTCAGGGACTGGCCGTCGTACTCGAGAACTGCGACGCCACGGGGGCGGCCCAGTGAGCCGGGCGGAGATCGTCGAGAGCGCGGATGCGGCGGTCGCCGGTATCGAGGACGGCTCCACCGTTCTCGTCGGCGGCTTCGGCCTGGCGGGAATGCCGTTCGATCTGATCGACGCGCTCATCCGGCAGGGCGCGAAGGACCTCACGATCGTGTCCAACAACGCCGGCAACGGCGACGTCGGACTGGCCGCGCTGCTGGCCGCCGGCCGGGTGCGCAAGGTGCTCTGCTCCTTTCCGCGCCAGGCCGACTCCTGGGTCTTCGACGGCCTCTACCGCGAGGGGAAGATCGAGCTCGAGGTGGTGCCGCAGGGCAACCTCGCCGAGCGGATGCGCGCGGCCGGTGCCGGCATCGGCGCCTTCTACTGCCCGACCGCGGTCGGCACCCCGCTGGCCGAGGGCAAGGAGGAGCGTGAGATCGACGGCCGGAAGTACCTGCTCGAGTACCCCATCAGGGGCGACTACGCGTTGATCGGCGCGCACGTCGCGGATGCGATGGGCAACCTCGTCTACCGAAAGACGGCCCGTAACTTCGGACCGGTCATGGCCACGGCCGCGACGACGACCATCGTCCAGGTCGGCGAGGTCGTCGAGCCCGGGAAGCTGGACCCCGAGGCCATCGTCACTCCGTCCATCTACGTCGACCGGGTCGTCCAGGTGAAGGCCCGTCAGTACACCGTTCAGGGGGCACGATGACCACCACGTCGACCACCACGCCGAGCGGCCAGGCGGACGCCGGGGTGCCGAGGAGCACCGACCACCGGCTCTCGATGGACGAGCTGGCGGCCGTCATCGCACGCGACATCCCGGCCGACGCCTTCGTCAACCTCGGTATCGGCCAGCCCACCAAGATCGCCGACCACCTGCCGGCCGACTCCGGGGTGGTGCTGCACACCGAGAACGGCATGCTCAACATGGGCCCCAAGGCCGAGGGTGACGCGGTAGACCCCGACCTGACCAACGCCGGCAAGGTCCCGGTGACCGAGCTGCCGGGGGCGGCGTACTTCCACCACGCCGACTCCTTCGCGATGATGCGCGGCGGGCACCTCGATGTCTGCGTCCTCGGGGCCTACCAGGTCGCCTTCGACGGCGACCTCGCCAACTGGCTGACGGGCAAACCTGATGACATCCCCGCTGTCGGCGGCGCCATGGACCTGGCCATCGGCGCCAAGGACGTCTACGTGATGATGACGCTCTTCACCCGCTCCGGTGAGCCCAAGCTCGTACCGCAGTGCACCTACCCGCTCACCGGCATCGGCTGCGTCAGCCGCGTCTACACGGACTGCGGCGTCTTCGACGTCGGCCCCGACGGCGTACGGATCCGCGAGACGTACGGCATCAGCGCCGACGAACTGGCGGAGCGACTCGGTATCACGCTGTCCAGGAGCGTGTGACACGTCCTGCCCGCCCACGTCGCCTTCCTGCGGTGTTCACCACCTGATTCCGGCCGCCACCGGCAGGTGGTCACTGCCCGTG
This sequence comes from Streptomyces sp. NBC_00076, assembly GCF_045041235.1. NCBI lineage: Bacteria > Bacillati > Actinomycetota > Actinomycetes > Kitasatosporales > Streptomycetaceae > Streptomyces > Streptomyces sp. NBC_00076. The sequence continues at coordinate 556,919 of NZ_CP108242.1, read as the reverse complement.
GCCGGCAGCGACCACGAGCTCTCCGGCCTCACGCCGCGGACCAGGATCTGGTCGATCCGCGCCACCGGGAACTTCGCCGGCCAGGTGAAGCCGAAGCCGTTCCCGGCCGCGTCCTGGACCGAGTCCAGCTGCGAGGTGATGTCGGAGAGCGCCCGATCGTCCGTGGTGCCGTTCAGGTCGCCGAGCAGCACCACCCGCTCGTTCTGCTCGGCGGCGATGGCCTCACCGAGCGCCTGCGCGTTCCTGTCCCGCGAGTCCGTCCAGAAGCCCGCCCTGGGATTCACGCGTACGGACCCCAGGTGGGCCACATAGACCGCCAGCGGCCCGTGCCGCGTGGCCACCGTGGTGCGCAGCGCACGGTTGTAGGCCATCTTGGTGTCGACCGGCTTGGTGTCCGCCAGCGGCCCGTAGTCCATCTTGGTGTCGACCGGCCGGGTGTCCGTCAGCGGCAGCTTGCTCCACAGTCCGACCGTGCCCTGGACGGTGTGGTACGGGTACGCCTTCACCAGCTCCTTCTCGTACGTGCCCCTGGCCTGCTGGGTCAGTTCCTCAAGTGCCAGTACGTTCGCACCGGAGGCGGCCAGGTCGCGGGCGGTGCCGACCGGGTCGGGGTTGTCGGCGCCGACGTTGTGGCTGGCCACGGTGAGGTCGCTGCCCGAGTGGGACTTGTCGCCGAGCAGCCCGCCGAAGAGGTTCATCCACACCACGGCCGGCAGCAGCAGTGCGGTCACCGCGGAGGCGGAGCGGCGCCACAGAGCCCCGGCCAGCAGCAGCGGGATGAACAGTCCGAACCACGGAAGGAAGGTCTCCACCAGGCTGCCGAGACCCCCGATCCGGTTCGGGATCTCCGCGTGCAGCAGCATGAGCAGCCCGAGCAGCAGCGCCAGCGCCGCGAGCACCAGGCCGCGCTTCCAGGGCCCCGGCCGGGAGCCGGCGCGGATCGCCCGGCGGATGCGCGTACGCCAGGTGCCTTCGCCGGTATCTCGGCTGATGCCCGCGGGCCGGGCACCGGAGCCGGAGTCCCGGCGGCCGGTGCCGCCCTGTCCGGTCTCTGCTGTGACCACCTGCGCCGTTGTCTGTCCTCGCTCATTGCCGGTCACAGCTGAATCCTCGGATCCTGGGTGGGGTCGGCATACATGCGCGGACAAGCACGATCGATGGCATGGGTGCGCAGTTCGTCCAAGGGTGGGGTTCGAGTCATTCCGCCAGTCAAGGCAGCGCGTTGTTGCCGGCACGTATCCGGTTTTCGATACGCCGACGATATGCGTCGGCCCGTAGCCTCGGAGCATGCGTGTGCTCATCGTCGAGGACGAGCCCTATCTGGCAGAAGCCATCCGCGATGGCCTCCGCCTGGAAGCGATCGCGGCCGACATCGCGGGTGACGGTGACACCGCTCTGGAAGTCCTGAGTGTCAACGCCTACGACATTGCCGTCCTCGACCGCGACATCCCCGGACCGTCCGGCGACGAGATCGCCTCGCACATCGTCGCCTCCGGCAGCGGCATGCCGATCCTCATGCTCACCGCCGCCGACCGCCTCGACGACAAGGCCTCCGGGTTCGAGCTCGGCGCCGACGACTACCTCACGAAGCCGTTCGAACTCCGTGAACTCGTGCTGAGGCTCAGGGCACTTGACCGCAGGCGTGCCCACAACAGGCCTCCCGTGCGGGAGATCGCAGGTCTGCGGCTGGACCCGTTCCGCAGAGAGGTGTACCGGGAGAGCCGCTATGTCGCGCTGACCAGGAAGCAGTTCGCAGTACTCGAAGCCCTCGTCGCCGCCGAAGGCGGTGTCGTCAGCGCCGAGGAACTCCTGGAACGCGCATGGGATGAGAACGCCGACCCGTTCACCAACGCCGTACGCATCACGGTCTCGGCACTGCGCAAACGGCTCGGCGAACCCTGGATCATCGTCACCGTGCCCGGCGTCGGCTACCGCATCGGCACGCAACCGGAGGCCGGACACGAGGGAGGAGAGCGTGGATAGGGCACCTGGGTTGAGCGTTCGCCTCAAACTCACCCTCAGCTACGCCGGGTTCCTCATGCTGGCCGGCGCCCTGCTGCTTGCGGCGGTGTGGGCGTTCCTCCTCCGCTATGTCCCCGACCGTGCGATGCTCATCAATCCCGATGACAAGCCCACGAATGGTGTCTTTCCGGTCCGGTCCGCCCTCCTGGACGTTTTCGCTCCGAGGGCAGCCGCCGTACTGGCATTCCTGCTGGTGTTCGGCCTCGTGGGCGGGTGGCTCCTCGCCGGCCGGATGCTCGCCCCGCTGACCCGGATCACCAACGCCACCCGCATGGCCACGAACGGATCACTCTCCCACCGGATCCGGCTACCGGGCCGCAAAGACGAGTTCCACGAACTCGCCGACGCCTTCGACGCGATGCTCGCACGGCTCGAGGCACACGTCGCCGAGCAGCAGAGATTCGCAGCCAACGCCTCTCACGAGTTGCGCACCCCGCTGGCGATCTCGAAGGCGCTTCTCGACGTGGCCCGCAGCGATCCGAACCACGACGCCGGCGAAGTCATCGCTCGCCTCCACGCCGTCAACACCAGAGCCATCAACCTCACGGAAGCACTGCTCCTGCTCAGCCACGCCAACCAGAGGTCCTTCACCCGAGAACCCGTCGACCTCTCCCTGCTCGTAGAAGAGGCCATCGAGACATTCCTCCCCCTCGCGGAAAAGCGTGGCGTCACCCTCGAGGCCTCCGGCGACATCACCCCCACGATCGGATCGCAAGCGCTCCTGCTGCAGCTGACCACGAACCTCGTGCACAACGCGATCGTCCACAACCTGCCTGAACAGGGCGCCGTGTGGGTCAATACCAGCGCCTGCTCCAAGGCTGTGACGCTCACGGTCGAGAACACCGGCGAGAAACTCACCCCAGAGCTGGCCTCGACACTCACTGAGCCATTCCAACGCGGCACCGAGCGGATACAGGCCGACCACGCAGGTGTCGGCCTCGGTCTGGCAATCGTCAAGACCATCACCCACGCACACGACGGAACACTCACCCTCACCCCGCGCTCCGCCGGCGGGATCCGCATCACGGTGGAACTGCCCGCGACAGCTCCGCACGCCGACGGGGCGAAGCAGCAGAACCGGTCACGCGACCACGACAGCGTCACGTGGAACGAGTAGACCTTCGCAAGCCTGCGGGATGCGTATTCGGCGCGGTGTTGAGGTCGGGCGACCGGCGGCGAGATGCGGGGCATCAATACCCGCGCCGCCGGTGGACGTCGCGGCGGATTTGGTCAGCCAGTACAGCATGACGTCCGTGAGCATGAGGTCACGGTCGATCCCGCCCTCCGGTGGTGGGTGCCGTCGGTCCACTCCTCGAACTTCTCGGCGACCCAAGCGAGTTGCCCGGCGGGAGAGTCAATCGGGCGCGACCCCGAGGGGCTGCGGCCGGGCCGCCTGGAGGGCGAGGCGGCCTCGATCAGCCGGTTCTGCTCGAGCTTGGCCCTGTCATCGGGCTGATGTTGCGCGGGTCGCTCAGCCGGGCCTCTGCTCACCGGCGTCCAGCGGCTGTTCGGGAGAGATCCGCAGTCGGCCGGTCAACCCCGCCGTTGCCCAAGTCGGCCTGTAGTGCGTAGGCACCAGGACACGTGAGTGGCTGGTCCGGCTGCACCAGGGCAGGACGGCTGCTGGGGACGATGTCCGGCGGGGCGCCGGAGGGAAGTGTGGGAGGCGCGTGAATCTCACGCATTCCCCTTACCTACCGGTGTCTGGAGTGATCAGAAGGTGGCTACATTTCTCTACCGGATCGGACGGTGGACCTTCCGGCGGCGTCGGCTCGTCGGTGGTCTGTGGCTGGGTGCCTTGGTGCTGGCCATCGCCGCCGCCGCCATGGCGCCGGCCGGGGAGGAAGAGGACCTCTCCATGCCCGGTACCGAGTCGCAGAAGGCGTTCGACCTGTTGGACGAGCGCTTCCCGCAGAGCAACTCCCAGGGTGCCGAGGCCCGCTTGGTGTTCCAGGCCCCGGACGGACAGCGGGTGACGGCCAAGGAGAACAAGGCGGCCGTCGAGGACGCGCTCGGCTCGCTGCACGGGAGCGATCAGGTCGGGTCGACCACCGACCCCTATGAGACCGACGCCGTCAGCGAGGACGGCACCATCGCCTACTCCACGATCACCTACACCGCGGACGCCGTCGACCTGACCGAGCCGACGAAGAGCGCCCTCGAGGACGCAGCGAGCCAGGCCCGGGACACGGGACTGACCGTGGAGATCGGCGGCTCGGCCCTGGACGCGGAAGAGGAATTGGGCGGTACGACGGAGATCATCGGCGTGGCGGTGGCGGCGGTGGTACTGATCCTCGCCCTCGGGTCGCTGGTCGCGGCCGGATTGTCGCTGCTGACCGCCATCGTGGGCGTGGCCATCGCCTTCGGCCTCGTCTCCGCGCTGGCCGTTCCGCTGGGACTCACGTCCACCGTCGCCATCCTGGCGCTGATGCTGGGCCTTGCGGTCGGCATCGACTACGCACTCTTCATCACCTCCCGCTTCCGCGACGAACTCGCCCAAGGCAGTGAGCCGGAGGAGGCCGCCGGCCGGGCGGTGGGCACGGCCGGATCCGCCGTCGTCTTCGCCGGCGCGACCGTCTTCATCGCCCTGGTCGGGCTGGGGGTCGTCGGAATCCCCGAACTCACCAAGATGGGCATGGGCGGCGCGGGCGCCGTGGCCCTTGCCGTACTCGTCGCACTGACCCTGGTGCCCGCGCTGTTCGGCTTCTTCGGCCGACGGATACTGTCCCGCGCCGTCCGCAAGGCCACTCGGCCGGGAAGCGAACGCTCCCACCGGGTGCCCACCGCGGCCGGCCGGCCGGGGCTCGGCATCCGCTGGGCGCGGTTCGTGCTGCGCCGGCCGGTGGCCGTGCTGTTGGTCGCCGGACTCGGTCTCGGGGCCGCTGCACTACCTGCGCTGAGCCTCGAACTCGGGCTGCCCGGAGACGAGTCCAAGTCGGTTCAGACCACCCAGCGCCGTGCCTACGACCTGCTGTCAGAAGGCTTCGGCCCCGGCTTCAACGGCCCGTTGACCGTGGTCGTGGACACGTCGGTGTCTGCGGACGGGGACACCCGGACCACCACGGACCTGGTCGTCAAGACCGTACGGGGAGTGGAAGGGGTCGCGTCCGTCGGTGATCCGGTTCTCAGCCGGACCAAGGACACGGCCGTCCTCACCGCCGTCCCGCAGACCGCGCCGAACAGTGGCGAGACCAAGGATCTGGTGCACGCGATCCGGGGAGCGGTCTCCGGTGTCGAGGCCGACACGGGCGCCGTCGTCCTGGTGACCGGCACCACCGCGATGAACATCGACATCTCCGAAGCCATGTCCGACGCCCTCGTCCCCTATCTGACCGTGGTCATCGGACTGGCGGTGCTCCTGCTGATGGTGGTCTTCCGCTCGGTCCTGGTCCCGGTCAAGGCCGCGCTCGGGTTCCTGCTGTCGGTGGGTTCCGCCTTCGGCGTCCTCGTCGCCGTCTTTCAATGGGGATGGGCGGCGGACCTGCTCGGCATCGAGCAGACCGGACCGGTCATGTCGCTGATGCCGATTCTCATCATCGGCATAGTGTTCGGCCTCGCCATGGATTACGAGGTCTTCCTCCTCACCCGGATGCGGGAGGCCTACGTCCATGGCGCGTCCCCCGGCGAGGCCATCGTCAGCGGGTTCCGGCACAGCGGACGTGTGGTGGCCGCGGCGGCGATCATCATGATCAGCGTGTTCGCCGGATTCATCGGGATGAGCAGTCCGACCATCCAGACGATGGGCGTCGGCCTCGCCGCCGCCGTCGCCTTCGACGCCTTCGTGGTCCGGATGGCGATCGCACCCGCGGTCCTCGCACTGCTCGGCCACCGGGCCTGGTGGCTGCCTCGTATCCTGAACCGCGTGCTGCCGAATGTGGATATCGAGGGTGAGGCATTGAGCAGGCATGTCCCGGCCTCCGTGGCCGAGCCGGACCCAGCGGTGCAGCGGCTCCCCGTCGGCCGGGACTGACCCGCCCATGACGAAACCGGATGGCGGTGGCCCGCGACCACGCGGCACGTGGTGGCGGGAGGCAGCGATCACGGCGACGGCGTTCGCGCTCTGTCTGCTCGGCGGCGTGGTGAAGGACGACGGCAGCACACTGTCACCGCCGTCCGCCGTCGCCTATGTCATCGCCGTGGTGTCCTGTGCCGTGCTGCCGTTGCGGCACCGGGCGCCCCTGGCCGCCATGGCGGTCACGACCGCGAGCGGCGTGCTGGCGCCGTTCCTGGGACTGCTGTTGAGCCCGCTCATCGCGGCTCCCGCCGTGATCACCTCCTACTCCTATTCGCTCACCGCGCGCACCGAACGGCGCGCGGTGAGCGCGGTGGCGCTCATCTCCGTGGCGCTGCTGGTTGCCTCGACCCCCTTGTTCGGGGCCCTGTCCTGGAAGGACGCGAGCCGGGTGGGAGCGGTGGCGGCGTTCCCCTTGGTGGCCGGCGTACTCGGTCACTCGGTGCGGAACCGACGGGCCTACTTGGCGGCAGTGGAGGAGCGGGCCCTGCGGGCCGAGCAGAGCCGGGACAGCGAGGCGCGCCGGAGAGTGGCCGAGGAACGGGTGCGTATCGCCCGCGAACTGCACGACCTCGTGGCCCATCAGATCACCCTGGCCAACGCGCAGGCCACGGTCGCCGCCCACCTCTTCGACAGCCGCCCGGAGCAGACCCGCAAGAGCCTCAAAGAGCTCGTCGAGACCACCAGCGACGCGCTCGACGAACTGCGGGCCACCGTCGGTCTGTTGCGACAGTCCGGGGACGCGGCCGCGCCCGCCGAACCGGCGCCCGGGCTGTCCCGGCTTCCCACGCTCCTCGAGTCCTTCCGCCGCGCGGGTCTGGAGGTGTCGGTGCACCAGGAGGGCCCGGCCAGGCCGCTGCCGCCGGGAGTGGACCTCACCGCCTACCGCATCGTCCAGGAAGCTCTGACCAACGTGACCAAACACGCCGGCACCGGTAACGCTCAGGTGCGCCTCGCCTGGAACCGCGATCGCGTGACCATCACCGTCGCCGATGACGGAGGGGGCGCCCGTACGGTGCCGACCCCGTCCACGGAACCGAATGCGTCGGTGCCGGACCGTCCGCCCGGGTACGGTCTGATCGGCATGCGGGAACGTGCCACCGCGGTCGGCGGACAACTCTCCGCGGGCAGGAGCCCGGAGGGCGGCTTCCTCGTCTCCACCGAGCTGCCCCTCCCGCCCGCCAAGGACACGACGCGGGGAACTGACGGAGCAACAACCATCGAGGGTCGAATGGCCGACGGAGCGCCAGGCGAAGGACGAAAGGACGACGGAGAGGCCAGGGACACACCGTGACGCTCAGGGTGCTGCTCGCCGACGATCAGGCCCTGCTGCGCGGTGCCTTCCGGCTGCTTCTCGACAGCGCTGACGACATCACCGTGGTCGGTGAGGCCGGCGACGGCAGGGAGGCGGTGAGACTCACCCGGGAGCTGCGGCCGGACGTCGTGGTCATGGACATCCGGATGCCCGAGGTGGACGGTCTCACCGCCACGTCGGAGATCTGCGCGGACCCGGAACTGCGTGGTAGTCGCATCCTGATCCTCACCACGTACGAGACCGACGAGTACGTCGCTCAGGCGCTGCGCGCGGGGGCCGGCGGCTTCATCGGCAAGGGCATCGGGGCCGAGGACCTGCTGGACGCCGTGCGTACGATCGCCGACGGCGACACTCTTCTGTCCCCTGCCGCGACCCGCTCCTTAGTCGCCCGTTTCCTGGCCACACCGGAAGACGCCCCGTCGCACCACGCCGATCAGCTCGCCGTCCTCACTCCGCGCGAACGCGAGATGGTGGCTCTGGTCGCGACCGGACTGTCCAACCAGGAGATCGCCGAGCGGCTGTTCCTCAGCCCCTTCACCGTCCGCGCCCACGTGCAGCGCGCCATGACGAAGCTGGAGGCCCGCGACCGGGCGCAACTCGTCGTCATCGCCTACCGGACGGGCCTGGCCCACGCCGCCCCCGACGGCGGCACCGACCGCCTCTCGTAGTCCGATACCGGGGCCTTTCGCCGGCTCCGCGCGGCCGGCCGAGCACACGCCCGGCGTCTCCGCGTGGCTCGCCGAGCACACGCCGGCTGGACTTCCCGCTGCACCAACGGCCGCACACCATCGCCCCGGTCATCCGCCGGCCGCTCTGCGCCAGCTGCCAAGGCGCGAGCGAAGGCGTCGACGGCCGCCAGGGCGACATCGACCCCAGGAGCAGGCGATCGACGTCGCCACGTGGACCAGACCCGGGAGTGACCGGGTCACTGGGCGTCCGCGATCCAGCTGCCGTGGAACCCCAGTGGCACGCGGCCGGGCAGGTGAATACGGGCCAGCGGGTGACCGCCGAAGTCCTGGGCCGCGAGGATGAACAGGTCGGTCGCGCCGCGGTCGGGGTCGTTCACGTACGACAGGACGTAGCCGTCGTCCTCGTCCCGCGCGCCGCGCCGCGGAACGAACACCGGCTCGCTGACCGCCGCGCCCTCGGGGAAGCGATGGAGCCGCCTGCTGCCCCGCAGCATGTCGTGCTTCACCAGGTAGTTGGCGAACTTCTCGTCCGGCGGCACCCCGTCGACGGTTTCGTAGGCGCGCCACATCTCGGCCGTGCTCGCGGTGTAGGCGTAGCGGTGTCGGCGCGAGACCAGAGATTCGTTGATGCGGGGGAACTCCTGCGGACGGTCGTCCAGCCGGCTGCTGCGGACCCGGCCCGCGCGCAGGTCGATCACCCAACGGTCGAGCGTCGGGGCGCCGGTCGCGGAGGGTCCGCCCATGCCGCGCCCGGCGGCGTAGAACGGGGCGGGGAACGCGGTGTACTCCACGACGACTGTGTCGCCCTGGTCGTAGGCGTTGAGGGTGTGCGAGTAGTAGACCGGGTCGATCTCGAACCAGCGCGTTGTGCCGCCGGAGCGCGGCAACAGCCCGATGCGCATGGGGTGTTTGTCGTTCCACACGTACGGCACCACCGCGCCCGCCTCCGCGGCGGCACCGTCGAAGGTGATCGGTACGTCCGCGATCACCACGTACTTCTCGGTGAGCGCGAAGTCGTGCATCATCGGCGCATCCGCGACGGGGATCCGAGTGGCCCGCACCACCCGGCCTGTCCGGTCGACCATGATGTGCCGCACATGGTCCCACGTGGGGTAGTACGCGATCGCGTGCAGCTCGTCGGCCGCGGCGTCGTACTTGGTGTGCGCGGTGAAGGCGCCCTTGAGGGTGGAGCGGAAGTCGTGCGGGCGGACGGTGTTGAGCTCGTCGTCCAGCTCGTACGGCAGCGGCCCGCCTTCCTGCATCGCCAGGATGCGGCCCTTGTACGGGATCACGTGCGTGTTGCAAGCGAAGTCGTTCGGCGGTGCCTGGCCCGGGTAGGTCTCTCCCAGCTTCGCCGTCACCTGCGAGGACCGCACCCAGCGGTTGCGGTACCACTCCGCGCGTCCGCCGCGCAGGCGGACGCCGTGCACCATTCCGTCACCGAGCATCCAGTGGTGGGCGCGGACATCCTCAAGGCCCAGTGCGTTCGGGCCGGTGCGCAGGTAACGGCCGTCCAGGTCATGCGGGATGCGGCCGGTCACTTTGAGGTCGAAGGCGGTCAACTCCTCGGTGACCGGTGCGAAGGCCCCTGACAGGAACGGGGTCGCCCCGCTTGTGGCGTTCCTCCCGGCCGAAGGGCTCGCTTGTGCCGCAGCCGTGAGGAAGCCGGGCCCGAGTCCGCCCCCGACCACGCTGCCCGCCGCCGCGACCGTGGCGCCCTTGAGGATGGTCCGCCGTGTATGACTGGCCATCATGCATCCCCGTTCCGTTGTGAATGTCCGGCTCGTGCGGCCGGGCTCCTGGTGACGAGGGCAACCCTCCTCCGCGGTCGCCCGCAAAGCAGTTGGCCCAGCCCCCCAATCGCGGGGTGGTGCTGGCACCACCCCGCTTTTGAGGGCGCCGATGTCGTCGGCGAGCGTGACCACGTCGACGGCCGGGACTGGTGGGGAATCGGGCAGCCAGTCGCTCGTCACGCATCCTTGGCCGGGTCATCGAGGACCGCGTCCGCGACGGCATCCACGCTTTCAAGCGTTGAGCGTTGAGCTCGTCTTCTCCCGGCCTACGGCTCCTGGCCATACTGGATCGAATCGGAGTTCGCGGCTTGCGCTACTTCGCGTGTGACGGCACCGACCATCACAGCCACGAGTCGTTCGCAGCCAGCCGGCGGGCCAACACACGGGTGGTGCTGCCGTCATCCTCCGTGATGTCCCGAACATGCTCGAAACCGATTCTGCCCAGCAGAGTCAGTGAGGCCTCGTTCGCCGCGGCTACGGTGGCATACACCTCGGTCAAACCCAGGGTGTCGAAGCCGTAGGTGACGATGGCCCTTGCCAGCTCGGTTCCCAGGCCGGACCCCCATGCCGTCGGCGCCAGAGCGTAGATGATCTCGTGGCCTCCGACGACGTCGGTCGGCTTGATCTCGGCGTGCCCGACCAGGAGTCCGTTGCGACGAACGGCCCAGACATCGAATAGGCCCTGGGCATAGACCTTCGTGAAGATACGCCCGAACAGGGCTCGGTCCGCTGCTTCGGAAGCAGGGCCGTCACCCATCCACTGCGACACCCTGGTGTCCTGGAACAGAGCGACGAAGCCTTCTTCGTCCTCGGGGATGTACGGCTCCAGAAGTAGCCGCTCGGTTCGCAGGGTCGGGGTCACGGATGGCGAGGCTACCCACGCGACATCCGAGTCGGCAAACCGCTTTCGCCTGCGCGGACATCGCCCTTCTCGTCGCCATGCCCCACATCGCCCACACTGCGGGCCGAGCTGTCCTGGGAACCATTTCCACGGCCAACTATCCGAGCGGACCCACTAGTTCGCCGCGATGACGGCTTGGACCAGGCCCGGGAACCGGCGGTCCAAGTCCTCCTTGCGCAGGCGTATGTACAACCCGTTCCCGGCATCACGCTGATACACCAGGCCGGCCTCGCGCAGTACGCGCCAGTGACGGGTGGGACCGGCCCTACCTGTTCCCCGGCTCGCACGGCAGCTGAGGACAGGCGAGCAGGGAGCGACCCGGACTGCGCCGCCCCACTTTCGCCGCAGGCGAGTTCCTCGTCGACGAGAAGGCAATCCAGTCCGCCGTCACTGAAGTCCTCGACTGAACGGCCCGGGCCCTGTACGACACGGAAAGCTGCGGGAGGGGCCGGCTCAGCCACACAAGCGGATCGATACCGCAGATCACCAGCGCACCGGATCATGTGACCATCCTGGGTGCAGCAAGGAGGATTCAGTGCAGTTGCGCAACGTCACACCGGACGACGTCGACGCCTATGTCCGGATGCGGTGTGATCCCGCCACGATGGCCGACCTAGGCGGACCACTGCCGCTTGAAGGCATGAAAGACAAAGTGCGCCGAGACGCCCTGGAGGCAGCGGCCGACGACGCCTGGATCAAGATGATCGTCCCTGATCCGGACACACCCGACGTGGTGGCCGGGTCGGTAACCATCTGGTCCCATGACACCGGCGACGGGCCTATGTCCGAGATCGGTTGGATGGTCCTGCCGCAATTCCAGGGACGCGGCCTTGGCAAGTTCGCGGCCCGCACCCTGCTCGAGCAGGCTCGGGACGAGGGCCGCTGGGGAGACGTGCACGCGTTCCCGGCGACGAGCAACGGGTCCTCGAACGGCATCTGCCGATCTCTCGGTTTCCGCTTCATCGCCGAGCGCAACGTGACGTTCGCGGACCGAGTTCTGCGAAGCAACCACTGGGCCATCACTCCCGGCACTGACCTGCGTAGAAGGTGACATCCGGAAACCTCACAACCAGGCGATACATGCAAGCCTGCATGAACTGCCGACACCTGGCCCGGATCTTCCTCGTGACCACTTGCCATCGACGGGCGATCATGTGCCCCTGCCTCCCGTCCACAGGGGGATCCGGGCCTGCTCAAGCGCCGCCAGTGCCTTGATCTGTACCGACCGGAGCAGCGCCCCAGCCCGCGCTGCCGTGGGACGGCGTGCGCGAGGCCGCTGCCTACGGGCCTCCGCCGCCACAGTCCTCGGCATTCGGGCTCATTCCGCCCTCTGAGGGCGTCGGGGAGACCGAGTGGCTGACGGTGAACGTCTGGTCCCCCGCTCACGGCAGTGGATCAGCAGCGGCCCTGCCGGTCATGGTGTGGATCTACGGCGGTGCCTATATGGCCGGGCACGCGGGTCGGCTCGAGTACGACGGGGCCGCACTGGCCGCGCAGGGCGTGGTCGTCGTGACACTGAACTACCCGTTTGCATGCAGGGTTTCGCGCAGATCGAGGGCGCGCCGGCCGAGCGGGGGCTGCTCGACCAGTTCGCCGCGCTGGAGTGGGTGCGGGACAACATCGCCTCGTTCCGCGGCGATCCGGGCCGGGTGACGGTCGTCGGCGAGTCCGCCGGGCCGTGTCGATCGCGGCGCTGATGGCCATGCCCCGGGCCGCCGGACTGTTCCGGTCCGGCGGGCGATCGCGCAGAGCGCGTCGAGCACCTTCTTCTCCCCGGAACTGGCCGACGACATCGCCGTCGCGTGCGCCGCAGAACTCGGGCTGCGGCCGACACTGGCCGACCTCTCCTCCATCGAGCCACCTCGCCCAGTCGCTCCAGCAGGCCCGAGACCCCTCGGGCAGCGGTCCACCTGCCGTGTCACGGGCCGGTGGTGCCAGGGGTTTTCACGCGCTCGCCCTGGGGCACGTCATCCGCCCGCAAGTCCTCGGCCTCCCAGCGCAGCAGGTCGCCCGGCTGGCACTGAAGTACCTCGCAGAGAGCGGCGAGCGTGGCGAAGCGCACCGCCTTGGCGCGGCCGTTCTTGAGTACCGCCAGGTTGGCGGGGGTGATCCCTACGCGGTCCGCGAGTTCGCCCACGGACATCTTCCGCTTGGCCAGCATCACGTCGATGTCGACGGCGATCGGCATCAGATCACCTCGTCCAACTCGGCCTGCATCTGCGCCGCTTCGCCGTCGCGCGTGACGGCCTGGGCGAGCAGCATCCGGAGCACGAGCACGATGAGGGCGACCCCCAGGACGGCCACGCCAACCCCGCCCATGATGACGGTGACGCCGGGGTCCTCCCGCTGGCCCGGCGCATTGACGGCCGTGACCGCGAACCACACGAGGGCAGCCGCCACGATCGCGCCGATCACGCCGTCCACGTACCGGAAGGCGGCGTGGGAGAACACGGTTCCGCGTCGCACCATCGTCACCAGCCGCCATACGCAGACCAGGGCGACCTGGACCGACACCATGCCCAGGATCGTGATCACGCGCAGCGCGGTCAGCGGGAGCGACCCGTCCTCCGGGTCGCTCCCGCTGACCAACGCCCACACCATTCCCGCCTGTACGAACACGGTGCCGGCGAGCACCACCACGAGCACGGCGCGCAGCGCACGCACTGTCAGCTTTCCCATTGCTCATCCTTACATCGAGTTGCGATTGAAATCTATCGAAACTCGATAGGTTGTGCAAGGGGTGGGACGGAGAGGGAGCCGGTTCGCACCGCTGCGACGCCGTCGCACCCAGGTGGTGATCTCCCGCAAGGCTGCCCCGAACACCAAGGGGCCGGGCAGGCTCCGCCTCAAGAAGACCGGATCATGATCGCGTACGAGCTCAAAGAAAGGGTTTGAGCGAGGCGCTGCCCCGCTGCTACTTTCGTGGCGGACCGTGAAGTCGTCGTATGGAGGTGAGCCCCGTGAACACAGTTACCCGTGGGTGCTCCCTCAACCCGTCACGGTCCGGCGGCTGACGTTCGGTGTCGCCAGGAGCGCCTGAGATCGAGGCACTCCTGGAAGGAGACTCCGATGAACGCGAAGCCTTTCACATCAGGCCTGAGCGAGAACGCGATGGTGATCACGCGTGTCGCGGACAGGCAATGGCATGCACTGGATGACGACCTGGTGGTCGGCCGCGGCCATGCGGCGCATCGGCCCGACGGACGCTTGTTCGTCAGCATCGACGCCTGGTACGACGCCACCTTCGACCGGCTGGCCGAGGCGATGCTGGCGGAACTGCCGGCGCCGCTGTACACGGTGGTCGACGAAGCCGACGTCGAACTGACGGCCGGCTGGCGGCGGGCCGGTTTCACGATTGGGCGCCGCGAGTGGGAGTACGTCGTGCCGACCGACCCGCGGGTCACAGGGCTCGAAGCAGTCCTGCCGCCGTCGGGCGTGACGATCGTGCCCGCCGGTCGGGCGGACGAGAGTCTGCTGCGGGCGGTGGACCGTGCGATCCGCGACGAGGTCGAGGCGACCGTCGGGTGGCAGTCGATGCCCGCGGAGGTGATTCCCCGCCCCGAAGGCGACACCATCGTCGACCCGTCGAAGTACGCGGTGGCCGCGGCACGGGACCGCTACCTGGGTCTGATCCGGGTGGTGACGGTGATCCGGCCGCGTATCGGGCTGGTCGCGGTCCGGGCCGGCGAGCAGCGCCGAGGCATCGCGCGGGCGCTGCTGGCCCACGCGCTGGGGACGCTGCACCGCTCCGGGTTCGCCGAGGCCTCGACCGAAGTCCACGAGTCCAATCAAGCAGCCTCGGCGCTGTTCGAGGGCATCGGCGCCCGGCCGATGAGCAGCAACCTGGAGCTGGTGCGATGACGAGGAACAAGAACGTCATCGAAGTCGAGGGCAAGGTCGTCGAGTGCCTGCGCAGCGCCATGTTCACCGTGGAGCTCGAGAACGGCCACCACGTGCTCGCGCACATCAGCGGGAAGATCCGCAAGAACTACATCAAGATCATGCTGGAGGACCGGGTGCTGGTCGAGCTCCCGCCGTACGACCTGACGCGCGGCCGGATCGTGTTCCGGTACCGGAACTAGCGGCGGTCGGAACCTTCCGCGGTAGCTGATCCCGGGCCCCGGTCACGGCGTTTCCGTGACCGGGGCTCCGATGATGGCTCGCATGGCCGCGGCGGCCACCGCTCCAGCCGCCGCCAGCAGGTCTGGCCCGAGCCGAACCCCAGCTCCAGGTCGCGCGAGCGGCGGGGTCAGCCGCCGACGTGGATTCCGGGACGGCGGTCGGGGTCGGGTTCGTTGCTGCGGATGATCTCGCGGGTGACCGGAGCGGTGTCGCCGCGGCCGAGCAGGAAGTAGCGGAACATGTGCCTCAGGGGGCTGCCTTCGGCCCATGCGAAGTAGCAGTGCGGCTGCACGCCGGTGGCGTTGCGCAGGGCCAGAAGGATCGCGGCGATGGCGTTCGGGGCGGCCGGGGCTTCGGCGCGCAGGATCCGGTATCCGTCGACCTCGACCCCGCGCACGGTCAGGGTTTCGCTGAAGTCGGACGGGTCGACCACGTCTATTTCCAGGAACAGCACGTCGGCCGGCCCGGGCACCGGATTGGTGCCGCGCTGCTCGCGTTCCTTGGCGGAGTATTCGGCGCCGTCACCGGCCTGGCGGCGGTTGGCGATGATGTTGATGGAGTTGTCGTGGGCGAGGGTGTCGGTGATGAACTGGCGGGTGGCCGGGTCGAAGACGATGCGGTCGGCGCGTAGTTCGGTGGTGCGTGAGACCCGGGAGATCAGCGACACGGTGATGATGCCGGCGATGAACATACCTGAGATGGTGATCCCGTCGGGCTTGTCGACGATGTTGGCCACCAGGGCGTAAAAGAGCACCGCGGTGAGCAGCGCGAAGCCTGTGGCGGCCGCTCTCCGGCGACGGCGTACGACCGAGACGGTGACGGCGAAGGCGCCCGAGACCATCATGGCCAGAATGCCGGTGGCGTAGGCGCCGGCCTGGGCGTCGACGTCGGCGTCGAACGCGATGGTGATGAAGACGCACAGAGCGGTGTAGACGATCACGACCGGGCGTACCGCGCGTCCCCACTCCGGGGCCATGCCGTAGTCGGGCAGGTACCGGGGAACGATGTTGACCAGCCCCGCCATCGCGGACGCGCCCGCGAACCACAGGATCAAGATGGTGCTGATGTCGTAGGCGGTGCCGAACGCCTCCCCGAACTGCTCGTGGGCCAGCCAGGCCAGGGCCCGGCCGTTGGCCCCGCCGCCGGGCTCGAACTCCCGGTGCGGAATGAGGACGGTGGTCACGAAACTCGCGGACAGCAGGTAGACGCTCATGATGAGCGCGGCGGTGGTCAACAGCCTGCGGGTGTTGCGTATGCGTGAGCGAAGCCGCTGCTCGGGATCGGCACCGTCGGCGGCCACCAGCGGCATCATGCTCACCCCGGTTTCGAAACCCGACAGGCCCAGCACCAGCAGCGGAAACGCCGTCAGTGCCGGACCCGCCAGATCGCCGAATCCACCCCCGCCGTCGGCGAGTGCGTCCGTCCACGCCGACCACGCGCCCGGTGTGGTGAACACGTCCACCAGTCCGACGGCGACAACCACCGCGTTGAGAAGCAGGAAGACCGCGACGAGGGGGATGGCCACGCTGACCGCTTCGCTGAACCCGAGGAGGAACACCCCTCCGAGCACCAGCAACAGCGCCACCGTGATGGCGACCTCGTGGCCGTGCAGGGCATGAGGCAGATAGGGGTTCTCCATCATGTGGACGGAGGCGTCAGCCGCGGACAGCGTGATCGTGATGATCCACGAGGTGGCCACGAAGCCGAGCAGGACCAGCACGAACAGCTTGCCCCACCAAAACGGCAGCAGATCCTCCAGCATCGCCACGGACCCGGCTCCGTGCGGGCTCTCCCGGGCCACCCGCCGATACATCGGCAGCATCCCCACCAGCGTCAACGCCACGATCAGCAACGTCGCCAACGGTGACACCGCCCCCGCCGCGAGGGCCGCGATCGCCGGCACGTAGGCCAGGCTGGAGAAGTAGTCCACCCCCGTCAGGCACATAACCTTCCACCAGGCCTGTGGCTCGGTATGCCCTTCGCCTGCCGCCGGGCCGACCGGCTGCACCCGGTGGCGTAGCAACCACCGCGCCAGGCCGCCGCTCGGATGCGCCCGAACAGCGGGACTGTCAACCACTTCCGGCACGGCCGGATCGCTTGCGTCCGTCATTTTCCCCAACAGCCCTTCTGCCTACCCAGCGCACCGGTCACAGCACGTCACCGCAATCGCGGCATCGCAACGATCACCGAGTATGCGACCTTGCCCGGGCCTCCATCCCGCCGGGGGACACACCGTCGACAGCGCAAGCCCTCGAGCTCGCCGAGTTTGGCGGCTGCGGCGGCTGCGAGTCGGTCGTCGAACTCGCGTATCCAGGCGCCGTCGGGGGGCGCTTCCTGAACGGCACGGCCAGCTCCGCTGGATAGGGTCGAGGCGTGGATCGCAGCAGTGGGCAGCCGGACGGCGGGTTCGCCGGGGAAGCGCTGGGTGAGCTGTCGCCCCGGGCTGCCCGGGCTCTGTGGTGGGGGTCGGCTGGTCTGGTGCTCGCCGTTCTGGGCACCTCGGTGCTTGTCGCCGGCACGGAGCACGGCCGACGACTGCCCGTGGCGGTGGCCCTGGTCGTCGCGCAGGCCTGCGTCCTGAGGTGGCAGGCGCGCGCCCCGGTCGCCGTGCTGGCCGCGAACGCGGTGACGGGGCTCGCGGTGTGGGCGCTGCTGCCCGCGGTGACCTTGACGGGGGCGCTTCTCGCGGCGCAGGTTGCGTTGTGCGTGCTGTCGGCCACCAAGCCGCGGCGGGTGTCGGTGCGGGCGCTCGCGGTGATCTGTCTGCCGGCGCCGCTGGCGTTCGGGGCGGGCGGTGGCGGGGGTGGGGCGGTTTATCTGCTGGCGGTGGTCTTGGCGTGGACGGCGGGGCAGTGGCGCAGGGCGCAGCAGGCACGGACGAGGGCGGAGATGCTCCGGGCTGTGGCGGAGGAGCGCGCCAGGATCGCGCGTGAGGTGCACGACGTCGTGGCACACACCTTGTCGGTGATGGTCGTTCAGGCGGGCGCCGCCGACGACGTGTTCACCCAGAGGCCTGAACAGGCCCGGCAATCGCTGCGGGCCATCGAGACGGGCGCCCGCTCGGCGCTCGGCGAACTGCGCCTGCTGTTGCGGGCGTTCACACCCGATGCGGGGGCCGGGGAGCAGCGTGAGCCGCGGCCCTCGCTCGTGCGTCTGGACGAGCTTGCCGACACCGTGCGCGCGACCGGGATGACCGTGCGCGTGCACCGCGAGGGCGCTACCGAAGGGCTGCCGGCCGCAGTGGATCTGGCGGCGTACCGGATCGTTCAGGAGGCCCTCACGAACACGCTGCGCCACGCGGTCGGCGCCGACGAGGTGAGTGTGCGCGTGACGTCCGAAGGGGAGTGCGTGAAGGTCACGGTGGTGGACAACGGGCTTACGTCTCGGGGTAGTTCGGACGCGGTGGGGGAGGGACGCGGTCTTGTGGGGATGAAGGAACGCACGCGGCTCGTGGGCGGCAGTCTGCGCGCCGGACCACTGCCCGGGGGCGGGTTCGAGGTGGCCGCGCGGCTGCCGGTGGGGCTTGTGTCATGACGCTGCGCGTGGTGGTGGCCGACGACCAGGCCCTGGTCCGTACCGGCTTCCGCATGATCATCGATGCTCGGGACGACCTCGAGGTGGTCGGTGAGGCGTCCGACGGCCGGGAGGCGGTGCGGCTGACGCGGGAAACGGCGCCCGACGTGGTGCTGATGGACGTACGGATGCCCGTCGTGGACGGTATCGAGGCGACCCGGCAGATCGCGGCGTGCGGCAGTCCGGCCAGGGTGCTCGTGCTGACCACCTGGGACGTGGACGCGCACGTGGTCGCCGCGCTGCGGGCCGGGGCGAGCGGCTTCCTGCTGAAGGACATGCGCCCCGGCGAACTCGTCGACGCGATCCGTCTCACCGCGCGTGGCGACGCGCTGCTGGCGCCGACCGTGCTCAGCCGTGTCCTCGACCGGTTCCTGCGCACCACGCCCGACCCGGCGCCGCCGCCCTCTCTGCAAGATCTCTCCGGCCGCGAGCGGGAGGTGCTCACCCTGATCGGGCAGGCGCTGTCGAACGCGGAGATCGCCGCGCGGCTGCGCCTGTCCGAGGCCACCGTCAAGAACCATGTCACCGCGGTGCTGCGCAAACTCGGCCTGCGCGACCGCGTCCAGGCCGTCGTCGCCGCCTACGATCACGGCCTCGTCCGGCCGCGCCGCCCCTGACAACTCGGCCTCCTCCTCAAGGAGGAGGTCGGGCGGCGGTCCTCCTGCGTTCCCAGTGCCGGTCCATGCCCAGGGCCGATCCGTGGCCGGGGTAGCCGGCCCTAGCGTCGAGGTGTGATCGATGACCTGGCCTGCCGCATGTATCTGCTCGCCTACGACGACGCGGCCGAAGGCCCTTACGACCGTTCCCGGACTCAGCTGCTGGTCCGGGCCGCCGCCCTGATCGACCTCGCGCTGCGCGGCCGGCTGCGCGAGGACGGCGGCACCGTCACCGTGACCGGCACCCAGCCGACCGGCGACCCCGTCCTGGACGGCGTTCTTCGCGACGCTGCCGACGGACACGGCTGGAAGCACCTCGTACGCCGCCACCGCAAGCGGACCCTGACCCAGGTGGAGGACCGGCTCGTCACGGCGGGACTGGTCACCGTGAAGGCGTCCCGCACCCGCTTCGGCACACGGCGGCTGACTGTGACGGAGCCCGCCGTGCCCGCCGCACTCCGCGCCCGCGTGTCCGTAGTGCTGCACGGGGACGGCCCCGTCCAGGAGATCCCCGCCGCCGACACCGCGCTGCTGGCGCTGGCGGCGGCGGGCGGCATCCGCTCCGTCGTGTCACGACAGGACGAAAGGACCTTCCGGGCCCGTATCGACGCCTGCACGGGGTGTCTCGCCGCCCTCGCGCCCGGCCTGGAGAAAGCTGTGAGCGCCCTGCCGATGACCATGATCGCCGCGCAGGGCGGCATGGGCGGCGGCTGACCGAATGGGGAAACGATGAGCATGCACCGCGTCCTGACCGCCCTGGGCTGCGCCATGACCGCCTTACTCGCGACGTCATGGTCCGCAGCGCCACCGACTCAGCCCGCCCGGCCCGCCGCCACGACGGTACGCACCCACGACGGCCCGGTACGGGGCGCCGCCCACGACGGATACCGCACCTTTGAGGGCATCCCCTACGCGGCGCCACCACTCGGCAGGCTGCGCTGGGCGCCACCCCGCCCCGCCACCCCCTGGTCCGGGGTACGGGACGCCACCCGGCCCGCGAGTGCCTGTCCCCAGCCGGCCGGCGAGGTGCCCGGCGGCAGCACCGACGAGGACTGCCTTCACCTGAACGTCACGACTCCCGACGGTGCCGGACCGGCACGTCCCCTGCCGGTGATCGTATGGCTCCACGGCGGCGGATTGACCACCGGAGCGGGCAGTTCGTACGACGCCCACCGCATGGCCACCCGCGGCGATGTCGTGGTCGTCACCGTCAACTACCGCCTGGGGAGCCTGGGTTTCCTCGCGCACAGCGGGCTGCCCGGCTCCGGCACCTTCGGCCTGGCCGACCAGCAGGCGGCGCTGCGCTGGGTCCGTGCCGAGATCGGCGCCTTCGGCGGCGACGCCCACAAGGTGACGCTGGCCGGTGAGTCGGCGGGCGGTTACAGCGTCTGCGCCCAGCTCGCCTCACCCACCGCTGCGGGGCTCTTCGACCGGGCGATCATCGAGAGCGGCCCGTGCACAGGCCGCCCCGACCGGCCGTTCGCCCCGTCTTCCGTCCCCCTGTCCACGGCGCGCGCCGCCGGCGCGGACCTCGCGGCGAAGGTCGGCTGCGGCTCGGCCCGGGACGTCATGGCCTGCCTGCGGCGTGTGGACGTCCCCCGTCTGCTGGAGGCCCAGGAGATCGATCAACAGCCAGCTCACATCACCCCGTTGCTGCCAGTGGACCCCCCAGCGGCGCTCGCCGCCGACCGCTTCCACCACATCCCCGTGCTCATCGGCAACACCCGCGACGAGGGCAACGGCTGGGCCGCCGGGATCGTCCAGGCCGGCCATCCCGTCACCCCCGACACCTGGCCCGACGTCGTGGCCGCCTTCTTCCCCTCCCCGGGGGAGGCGCAGGCGATCGTCCGCGAGTATCCGGTGCACCGCACCGACGGGGGCCCGGTGTTCGGCGCGGTCATCGGCGACGCGAACTTCGCCTGCCCGACATCGCGTACCGACGACCTGCTCGCCTCCCATGTGCCCGTCTGGCGCTACGAGTTCGCGGACGAGCACGCTCCGCCGCTCACCTCGGGCGTACCGCCGTTCCCGCTCGGCGCACCGCACGCGAGCGAACTGCCCTACCTGTTCGACCTGGGCGGCCGCCCGCGTGACCTGACCGCGGCACAGCACCGACTGGCCGACACCATGATCGACTACTGGACCCGCTTCGCCCGCACCGCCGATCCGAACGGCCCGTCGTCACCGCACTGGCCCCGCCAGACGGTCCTGTCCCTGGCACCGGACCACATCGTCCCCACCCGTACAGTGCTGCGCCGCCACCACTGCGCGTTCTGGAACGCCATCGGGTGACCACATCGTCTTCGTCGGCTTCGAGGGCTACGACACGGTCGCCGTCCTCGCCGATCTGCTGCGTCCTCACGGCGCGAACCTGGCGCGCACTGCCGAATTCTGGCCGCGCGTGTCAGTCGAAGGCACCCGCGGGCAGATCCGGTTCTCCCGCATGCCAGGCATCAGCGTGTGGCAATGGGCCTCGCCGCCGGTCCAAGTCGTCGATCGAGATCCGGTGGAACCCCATCACTTTCGGATCCTCCACTCCAGCTGACCAAGCACAGAGGTCCAACTGCCCAGATGTCCGAATTTATGGCTGTGTACCTGGCGCGGGGAACCCTTGATGCCCAGTCCGTCGGCACGGACACCCGTCCGTTCTGGTTGGGTGTCCGTGCCTTCGACTGCATCTGCTCCGGCCACGGACCGAGAGACCGGTCATGCGGGGTGGTGACCCCCCTCTGCCGCGGGGCAGGGCAGGGGAGGGATACGGCGGCTGCCGGTCAGGCGTCGATGATGACGGGGATGATGAGGGGCCTGCGGCGGTGGGTACGGAAGGCCCAGTTCGCCACGGCACGGGCGATGAGCTGTTCCAACTGGCGTGCGTCGCCGACGCCTTCCTGGGCCGCGGTCGCCAGAGTCTTCTCGATGACAGGGATGACCGGTTCGAAGGTGGTGTCGTCGTGGACGAACCCGCGGGCCAGGAAGTCGGGAGTCTCCGCGAGGGCGCCCGTGTCGGCATCGACGATCGCCACCACGGTGACCACGCCTTCCTCCGCGAGGGTGAGGCGGTCCTTCAGGGACGCCTCGGTTGCGCCGCCGACCTCCATGCCGTCCACGTAGACATTGCCCGCGGGCACCTTGCCGGTGATCGACGCACGCCCTTCCACGAGGTCGACGACGACGCCGTCCTCGGCGATGACCACCCGCTCGGGATCGACCCCGGTACGGATGGCCAGGTCGGCGTTGGCCCGCAGGTGGCGCCATTCGCCGTGCACGGGCATGACATTGCGGGGTTTGACGATGTTGTAGCAGTACACGAGTTCACCGGCGCTGGCGTGCCCGGAGACGTGCACCTTGGCGTTGCCCTTGTGGACGACATGGGCGCCCCACCGGGTCAGCCCGTTGATCACCCGGTAGATGGCGTTCTCGTTGCCGGGGATCAGGGAGCTGGCGAGCAGGACGGTGTCGCCCTTGCCGATGCGGATCACGTGGTCGCGGTTGGCCATCCGGGACAGAGCCGCCATCGGCTCGCCCTGGGATCCGGTGCACACCAGGGTGATCTTGTGGTCGGGGAGCTTCTCCAGTTCCTTGGTACTCACGACCAGGCCGCTGGGAACCTTCAGGTAACCGAGGTCGCGGGCGATGCCCATGTTGCGGACCATGGAGCGGCCCACGAAGGCGACTTTGCGGCCGTGCTGGTGCGCGGCGTCCAGGACCTGCTGGATGCGGTGCACATGGCTGGCGAAACTGGACACGATCACCCGGCGCGGGGCGGTACGCATCACCTGCTCGATCGCCGGGTTCAGTTCGCGCTCGGAGGTGGTGAAGCCAGGGACCTCGGCGTTGGTGGAGTCGGTGAGGAAGAGGTCGACACCTTCCTCACCGAGGCGGGCGAAGGCGCGCAGGTCGGTGATGCGGTCGTCCAGCGGGAACTGGTCCATCTTGAAGTCACCCGTGTGCAGCACCATTCCGGCCCGGGTGCGGATCGCGACGGCGAGACTGTCCGGGATGGAGTGGTTGACCGCGACGAACTCGCAGTCGAAGGGTCCGAAGCCGCGCCGGTCGCTCTCGCGGACCCGGACCGTGCGGGGCCGGATTCCGTGCTCTTTGAGCTTGGCCTCCAGGAACGCCAGTGTCAGCTTCGAGCCCACGACGGGGATGTCGGAGCGCTCTCGCAGCAGATACGGCACGGCACCGATGTGGTCCTCGTGGCCGTGGGTGAGCACCACGGCGACGATGTCGTCCAGGCGATCACGGATCGAGGTGAAGTCCGGCAGGATCACGTCCACGCCGGGCTGGGTCTCTTCGGGGAACAGCACGCCGCAGTCGACGATGAGCAGCTTGCCGGCATGCTCGAAGACGGTCATGTTGCGGCCGATCTCACCGAGACCGCCCAGGGCGACGACCCTGAGCCCTCCTTCAGGCAGGGGAGGGGCGGTTTTCAGTTCGGGATGCGGGTGGCTCATATTCCGACGTTACCGGAGAGTCTGCCGAGGTGATCCACCGGCTGCCCAACCAGCCTGTCCAACGCGGCGCGGCTGCGGCGGTCAGCGGGTGGAGCGGGGCTGCGCCCGCGCCCGCAGCGACGACGAACTCGTCCTGCCGGATCCCGTCATCACCGTCACCAAAGACCTGTCCGGCCAAGCGGCCGCGGCCGTCGACCAGCTCGTACGCAGCTGCTGCAGCAGGTCTACCGGCGGCGGGCCCAGCCAGTCTGTGCCAGGTCCGGACCAGGCCGGAAGCAGCGGCGCGGCAACTGGCTGATCAGGGATGCGCTCTTGAGCGGGGGCCAGAACCTGCACTCGGGCGATGCGGTTCGAGCTGGTCAGGTGTGCCCGCGTCCACGTCGGGGCAGCGAGGGTGACGATGGGAACCGGCGTCGCAGCCCGCGAGGACGCTTCACCGGACGGCCACGCCGGAGGAATGGCGGCGGGACCGCGCGCCGTCCTGCGTATCGGGACCAGATCGCCGATGGCCGGACTGACGAATGCCGTTGCGAAATGACGGTGACGGGGCCTGGTACCGAAACTTCTGGGTAGTCGGAGACGGTTGGCAGGGGCAGCGGCGCAGTGCCTGGGGAGGTCTTCGCTGCTGCCCCCGCCTCTTTGCTGAAACAGGGGGCAGGGCGGCTGACGGGCGTGATCGTGAGGTCGAGGCCAGTTGGCAGGCTCTTTGCTGGGTGGAGGCCCGGGCGTCCGGGTGTGGGCGGGTCGGTAGGTTCGGTGCCGGGTCATACCTCGTGGCTACAGCCCGGTGGCGCTTGAGGCGGTTGATCCCGCACTCGACCGTGTGCCGCCGCTGGTAGTCGTCCTTGTCGCACTTGGGCCGCCCTCCACCTCGCGATCCGCGCTTGAGGCGAATGCGGACGCGGTCCGTCGGGACCGGGATCGTGGCCTTGATCCCGCGTCTCCGTCCGGGTCCGCCACCGTATGCCGTCCATCAGCTGCCGCCGCGTCCACACCGGCGGACGGCCCGACTTGATGCCTCGCGGCAACAGCGGCTCAAGTCGGGCCCACTGGCCGTTCGTCGGATCCCCACGTCCCACAGGGCATGATCATCAACGATCAAGATCGACTTTCGCAACAGACACTAGGCGGCCTACGCGGTTGTGGCGATGCCGCCGTCGACGGGGATCACGGTGCCCGTCAGGTATGCGCCTGCCCGGCTGGCGAGGAACGCGGCGACACCCGCCATGTCGTCGTCGCGGCCGATCCGGCGTAGTGGGGCCGACGCCGCGATTTCCTCGCCGAACTCATCGAGGGTTGAGGCCATCATCGTCGACGGGAACGGTCCCGGCGCCACGGCGTTCACGGTGACGTGCTGCGGTCCTAGTTCCTTGGCGAGCACTCTGGTGAGTTGATGCAGTGCGGCCTTGCTGCTGGAGTACGAGTAGTTGGGCCGCTGGGGGATGTGGATGGCGGCGATGCTGCCGATGTTGATGATCCGCGCGGGATCGTCGGCGGTGCCCGCCTTGCGAAGTGCGGGCAGCAGCGCCTGGACCAGCCAGAACGGCGACTTCAGGTTGAGGTCGACGACCGTGTCCCAGGCCGCGTCTGGGAACGTCGCCAGTGGCTCGTCCCATATGGCGCCCGCGTTGTTGACGAGGATGTCGAGACGCTCCGAGTCGGCGGTGACGAGGTCGGACAGTCGCCGACACTCGTCGTGGCGGGACAGGTCGGCGGGGATGGCCCGCACCTCACCGAATTTGGACAGCTGTTCCTGCGCCTGAGCGCACGCTTCTGCGTTGCGTGAGCTGATGACCACGCGGGCGCCGGCCTGGAGAAGGCCACGCGCGATCATCATCCCGATGCCTCTGGTGCCACCGGTGACGAGCGCGCGCTTTCCAGACAGATCGAAAAGTTCTGCATGCGTTGTGAATTGGTTGTCTACCACTTGCCGCCATTCTCGTTGGTCGTGCGGGATAATGCGTCGACGCGTCGGGTGTTCGGTTCAGCTGTCTCAACGCTATGGCCTTGGAGTGCCCTCCAAGCAAGCGGATCAGGGTCCTGACGGACCGCGTCCGCAACCGCCTCAAGCGCGGATCGCGAGGCGGAGGGGCCGCCCAAGTTCGACAAGGACGACTACAAGCAGCGGCACGCGGTCGAGTGCGGGATCAATCGCCTCAAGCGCCACCGGGCCGTGGCCACGAGGTACGACAAGCTTGCCGTCCGCTACGAGGCGACTGTGCTGGTCGCAGTCCTCAACGAGTGACTGTGACCAGCACTTCCCTGTCAGAACCTAGGAGCGGATGAGCATGCGTGCTTGCTCGATCCACCCCGACACGGCCTTGGCACCGCAGCTCTCAGCGACCGACTGGGCCTCGTCGAGGTGGCGGAACGCCGCCGGTGAGTCGCCGGTTTCGGCCGCGAGGTAGGCCAGTGCCAACAGACCGGCCGCCTCTCCGGCCCTGAAGCCGATCTCCCGGCGCAGCGTCACCGATTCGATCAGCCGCTCGCGGGCCTGGTCGAAGTGGCCTGCGTCCTTGTCTGCGAAGCCGAGATGGCGAATCGCATAGGACATCGTCATCCGGTCGTTGACGGATTTCGCCAGCTCGTACGACCGCTCGAAGTACGGCCTGCCGGCGGCGCCGTCGCCCTTGACCACCTGATGCCAGCAGCCGACCCAGAACAATGCGTCCGCCTCACCCGAGGGGTTCCCCAGACGCCCGTACAACTCGGCCGCGCGCTCGAACAGCACCAGTTCCTGGATGTTCTCCTCGCGGTCGTTCAGGAATCGGACGTGCAACACCTTGCCCCGCGCCATGGAAAGCGGCGCCTCGACCGCGTCCAGCACGTCATCGGACCGCTCCAGCGCGGACGTGTCCCCGCCGAACATAGCCGCTTCGAACAGCTCTCCCGCACGTTCGATCCAGTCCTGCCCTTGCATACTTCAACCTCTCCCCGTTGGACGATGGCAGCGCCGAGGCTATCGCTGTGCCCCGGCGGGGAGACGGGAATTTGTGGCGGCCGCGCTCAGCACCCGGGTCGCCGGCAACTGGGACTGCCAGCAAGCCGTCCTGGCCGTCACCTTTTCCCAGAGAGCTTCCCTGGGCAGTCGAGCCCGGCCGCCCGTGGCTTTCGCAACAGGCCCTAACTTGATCTTTAACGTCCGGCGTCGAATGGCAGGTCGAACTTGATCCCTCGGTCCGGTAACTGCCGTACGCGGAAGCGGCCTTCGTCTGAACATGTGCTCCGACCAAGGAACACACACATTCAGAACGAAGGCCGTGAGGATGAGTCTGCTGCATCACGACGCCCGGTCTGACGCATTGACACAACTGTCATGCTTCCGGGGCGAGTTCTACTTCTGCCTGACCGCTCGTTCGGACGCGTTGTTCGAGCTGGCTGACGCCGTTCTGTGCGGCGACGGACCGGTGAGGTCGCTGGCGGAGCTGTCGCTGGTGGGTGAATACCGCCGCGGCCATGGAGGGCTCTACGCCGCGGTGGCCCGTGGACGCCTCGATGCCGGCCGGCTGCGGCGGGCACTGGCCGAAGTGCCGCTGCCGCGGGCTGCCGATGGCCGGCTGGTCCTGGCCATCGACGTCACCTGCTGGCTGCGGCCCGACGCCCACACCTCACCGCAGCGGATCCTGTGCCACACCTACGGCCGGGGCAAGGACCAGCACATCCCGGTCCCCGGCTGGCCCTACTCGATCATCTGCGCGCTCGAGCCAGGCCGCAGCTGATGGACCGCACCCCTGGACGCACTCCGCCTGGCCCCCGGCGACGACACCGCCACCGTCACCGCCCGGCAGCTGCGCGATCTGCTTCAGCGACTGATCACGGCCGGGCAGTGGCAGACAGGGGACCCGGACATCCTTATCGTCGCGGACGCCGGATACGACGCGCCCCGCCTCGGCTTCCTCCTCAAAGACCTGCCGGTCCAGGTGCTGGCCAGGATGCGATCCGACCGCGTCCTGCGCAGGGCTGTCCCACCCCGGCTGCCGCACACCCAGGGCCGACCGCCCCGGCACGGAGGCGAGTTCGTCTTCGGACAGCCCGACACCTGGGGCACACCGGACACCGAAACAGTCACCGAAACCCGCCTCTACGGCACCGCCAGGGCCCGCTCCTGGGACCGGCTGCACCCCAAGCTGACCCACCGCTCGTCCTGGGCAGCCGCAGACGGCACCCTCCCGATCGTCGAAGGGACGGTGATCCGCCTGGACATCGACCACCTGCCCAGCGGAGCAACACCCAAGCCGGTCTGGCTGTGGTGGTCCGGCACCGACGCCACTGCGGCAGACGCCGACCGGCTCTGGCAGGCATACCTACGACGCTTCTGTCGGCGGTCGCGCGTCGACGAGCGACCGCGGTTGACCGTGTGGCCGGCTGGTCGTCAAGCACAACCAGTCGCCAGGAGCGTCGCTGTTCCGTCACGCCGGCCTCGCTGCTGTCGGGGGAGACTCTCACTGGTTCAGTTGATCCCCTTTGCTGCGTTGGTCCTCGAAGCGGACCTCCAGGCCAGGCCACTGCGCGGTCCACCGCGCCAGATCGTCCACGGTCAACGACCCCGGCGGCCTGAGCGACTCGACCGGTAGAAAGCGGACGAGCGTTCCGGTGGTTCCGTCGTCCTCGAGAGGAATCAGGTCAGTCACTGGCACACCGCGCTCATAGCGCTGGCTCCAGGCCCCGTTGCGACGGCGGTTGGTGTGAATCAGCCACTCGCTGAGCGCCGCTACGACGGACATGCCGCGACGCGGATGCCCGTCTGGAAGCCGCTCCGCATCCGGGGAGTCGAAAAACCGTAGGTCCTTCGACGCCATCACCGGCTTCTTCACGATCCGAGCACGATCATCAACGCGAGTGTCGGTGCCACGGCCGTTGTCTGCCACGGACACAGAGCCGTCGCCGTGCAGAGTGATCAGACAGCGGCCCCCCGCTCGACTCGATGCCTCATCGGCGGCATAGGCAACGACTTCAAGGACGAGGTGCGCTGGGCCACAGGGAGCAAATTCCTCCGGCGCCTGGCGAATCTGTGCGAGATGGCCCAGATCCACGTCACGGGCCCAATCGTGGGTGGTGTTGATCCAGTCAGCCCTTGATCCATCCATACCGCGAGTATCCAGCATCCTCTTCCGCTCAGACGGGCGTCCCGGCACCGACGCCGGGTCAGGCGGCGCTCTTCTTGCGGCGGCGCCCGGCGCGGGCGAGGGCGTCGATGAGTTCCTCCCGGCTCATCTTGGAGCGGCCGGTGATGTCCTGCTCGGTGGCCCGCTCATACAGCTCCGCCTTGCTCAGCTGCCGCAGTTCGCCGGTGCCGGTGCCGGTGCCGGTGCCGGTGCCCGTGCCGGTGCCGCGCCGGCTGCGGGATGCGGCCGATGCACGGGCCGTCTTCGGCGGCGCCTTCCGGGCGACGGTTTTCTTCGCCGCCTTCTCGGAAGTCTTCCGTGCCGCGTTGCGAGCCGGAGCCGGCTTCTTCTGAGTCGGTTCACCCTCTGTCTCACGTCTGCCGCCTGTCTTGCCTCCGCCGCGGGCCTGGTCGATGCTGCCCTGAAGAACCGTCATCAGGTCGATGACGTTGGTGGCCGCCGGTGCCTCCTCGGCAGGCGTGACATTCTGGCCCTCGGCCTTCGCCTGCATCAGCTCCCGCACCTTCTCCTGGTACGTGTCGTGATAGCGGGACGGCTCCCACGGCCCGCTGAGAGCGCCGACCAGCTGGAGCGCCATGTCCAGCTCCTTGCCCTTGCCCGCCCGGCCGGAGGGCAGTTCGGGCAGCTCCTGGCGCGGGTCGCGGACCTCGTCGGCCCAGTGGAGGGTCTGGAGCACCAGGATCTCGTCCTCCGCGCGCAGCGCGGTCAGGTGCTGCTTGCCCCGTATCACGAACGTGGAGATCCCCACCTTGTTCGCTTCGGCCAGGGCGGCGCGCAGCAGCTCCTACACCTTTGTGTACTCCCTGCTCCGCGGGGCGATGTAGTACGTGCGGCCGAAGTGGACCGGTTCGATCTGGTCCAGGTCGACGAAGTCGGTGATGTCGATGGTCTGGGAGCGGCCCGGCGCGATCTGCTCCAGTTCGTCGGGCTCCACGACGAGGTACTCGCCCTGGCTCACTTCGAAGCCCTTGACGATGTCGTTGCTGTCCACTTCGTCGCCGGTGCCTTCGTTGACCCGCCGGTTGCGGATCCGGTCGGAGGTCCCGCGCTGTAGCTGGTGGAAGTGGACGGTGTGGTCATCGGTCGCGGTGAACAGGCCAACTGGCACGCTGACCAGCCCGAAGGTGATCACACCGGTCCAGATTGCGCGCGCCAGGACCAACCACTCTCCATCTGCCCATCGCATGAAGCTCCTGCTGACCACGCTGACACCCCTGGACGCACAGCGTGCGTCGGCAGCGCCGGGCCTTCACCTGCGAACGCGGTTGGAGCTCAGACGAGAGCCTGAAGGTCGACGGGCCACAGCAGTGTGGTGGCTGCCCAGGTGAAGCCTGCTCCGAAAGAGGTCACGAGGACTCGTTGCCTGGCTTTCAGTCGCCCGTCGATCGCAGCGTGGCTCAGCAGCAGGGGGATGGAGGCCGCGGAGGTGTTGCCGACGTGGGTGATGTTGGCGGGTACGCGCTCCGGGGGGATTCCCAGGGCGTCGGCCACGGCTGCGCTGATGCGTGCGTTTGCTTGGTGGACGATCAGCCTGTCAACGTCCTGGATGCGCCATCCGGCTGCGGCGGCAGCTTCTTGCGTCACGTGAGTGATGCGGCGCACCGCATGACGGAATACTTCATTGCCCTTCATGTGCACGTACTGATTCTTCAGATCGTCGACTGTGCGTGAGGGGCGGCGGGAGCCCCCGGCGGGGATGCAGATGGCGTCTGCGTGCTTGCCCTCGCTGCCCCAGGCGGTGGGTCCGAGAGCTCCTGGCTCGTCGGCTTGTCCGGCTGTGAGGACGACTGCGCCGGCCCCGTCTCCGAAGATCGGCGCGGTGGAGCGGTCGGCGGGGTCGACGACGGCCGACATCTTCTCCGCTCCGATGACCAGTACGGTGCCGGCGGTTCCCGCGTGGATGAGCCCTGCTGCGACGGTTGTCGCGTAGACGAAGCCCGAGCAGCCGGCGCCGAGATCGAAGGCGCAGACCTGCGGCAGGCCGAGTTGGTCGGCCACCAGGGGCGCGGTGCCGGGCACGTGATGGTCCGGAGTGGCGGTAGCCAGGATGACGGCGTCGACATATTCGACCTGCGCCGATTTCATCGCGCGCCGTCCTGCCTCTACGGCCAGGTCACTGGTGGCTGTCGCCGGATCGGCGATGTGTCGCTCGGCGATGCCGATACGGGTGCGGATCCATTCATCCGTCGTATCCAGGCGTGCGGCGAAGTCGGCGTTGGGAACCTTCTTCGGGGGCAGGTAAGCCCCCAGGCCGATCAGTCGCGCGGCATGCGCCGGCGACGGGGTTGTGCTTCTCCGTGCAAAGATCAACGGTCTGTCTTCTCTGTGCTTTGCTCGTTCGCGTCACGGACGGCGGACGGGCTGCCGGGTTCCGTCTGATCTGCTGCCCGTTGGGCCACCAGATTCACCAGGTCGGCGATGGTGGGTGCCTTCGCCAGTTCGTGTTCGGTGATCACGACGCCCAGGCGGTCCTCGAGAGTCATGGACAGCACGGCCACGGCCAGGGAGTCGACGTTGGCTTGTGACTGCGTGGCCGTGTGAGTGATCGGTTCGGCCGGGAGATCTCCCTGTCGGACCAGAATGTCCTTGATGAGCGCGAAATCGATGACGGCTGTGCTGCCGCAGTCAGCGCTGGGTGCCGGAAGCGTCGCGCCGGTGCGGTGAGGTCGGTCCGGTCGGCTGTCCACCTGCGGGTCGTCGCCAGGCTGAGGCTGCGGGAGTTCGTCAATCGCGTCGTGGAACAGACGGGGCAGCGGGCGCAGTCCGGGGAGAGCGGCGTCGGTGACGAAGCAGACGCTGGTGGTTCCGTTGTAGCTGCAGGCCACGATCGACGCCGGCTGGTGCCGTGGGAGCCAGTTGAAGGGCTGGAGGCGGGTAACGAGGTCCTCTCTGTAGCGCAGGGGCCGGTGGATGGCGACGTGGGACGTGGTGATGGTGGCCCGGTCGGGTGTGGTCAGCCGGGTTGCCAGGGCCTGGAAGGCCCGTGCGGGGACGAGGTCCATCACGGAACGCATGGCCTTGTGACGGGCCGGGTCTTTCGCGGTGCGGGTGGCGGCGACGACGTAGTCGAGGCGGCCTTCAGCTGTCGGCTCGTGGCAGGGCAGGTTCGCAGGCGCGAAAGTGCAGTAGTTTCCGGGCCGATCGTGTTCTTCGGCTCGCCGCAGGTTGACCATCGTGATGGCCGGCAGCGGCCGGTCGGCGCCCCGGGACCAGGAATGTGACGTCCACGTGCGCAGGGCCCCGCTGAGGGTGGCCAGGAAGCCGTCGTTCGTGTCGCCGCCGCGGGCGGCGGCAGCTGTCCGCAAGCGCTGTGTGGGGACATGCGCCCAGCTGATGTCACGGTCGCCGGTGAGGGGCAGCGCGGTGTCGTTCCAGACGTTGTTGGTGGCGCTCGCGGAGAGCATGCCGCGCACGGTGCCCAGGTAAGTTCCCACGCCTGCCCGGGGCGCCGGCTGCATGGCGGGCGCGGGTGCGGTGCCGAACAGAGTGGTCACGGTACCGATCAGGCCCATGCCGTCCTGGGTGCTGTGGTGCGCCCGCAGGCAGATGACATAACGCCCCGGGTCGTACCCGGTCAGCAGCCAGATGTCCCACAGGGGGCCCGTGTCGGGCAAGGGGTGCGCGACGAGGCCGGTCAGAGCCGTCTCGAGATGCTGGTCGCCTGACGGGAGGCGCTGTTCGCGGACGCGGTGGTTCAGGTCGGGGTCCGGATCGCGGTGCCAGCGGGCTTTGAGCCCGGGGCCGTGCAGGTAGTGGGTCAGGCGCGGCTCGTGCTCCAGGTGGGAGGCGACATGAGCGCGGAGTTCGCCGAGGGCGGGAGGAGTGCCTTCCAGATGGAGGATCACTCCGATGGTCTGGGAGATCGAGGGATGAGCCTGGGCCATGCCGTGCATGGTCAGGTCCATGGGAGTGGGACGAAGGGGCACGGTCACAGTGTTCTCCGCGGTGGTGGTCCGGTGGGGAGACAGGGGTCAGGCCGGTGCGAGCCGGAAGATCCGCAAGCGGCGCCCCGAGCGTTGGGCGAAGGAGACGTAAGCGGGCCAGATTTCGACGAGGTGGTCCCAGGCGGCGGCTCGCTCGAGGCCGGTCCGCGAGTTGTCGCCCACGTACATGTGGGACCCGGCCGCGGCCAAGGCGCGGGTCAGGGCCCAGCCGATGCCCGCTGCGCCTCCCGTGACCAGGCATACGCCGGGCAGGGAAGGGGAAGTCGGCTTGGGGCGGAGTGGGTTCATGGGGCGGTCCTTCGGGCGGGTTGCGCACTGCTGTGCCGGTGGCCCGGCATGACGACGAGTGATGGCCGGATGCGATGGGCGAGGTGACCCAGGGCGAGCAGAGTGAACGCGTCGGTCAACAACGGGACGTGATACGGGAAAGGACGCGGGCCGAGCATGTCGGGAACGGACATGATGCTGCCGTCGGGACGCTGCTGGGCGAGCAGGTAGCCGGTGGCGCGCGCAGCGGGAGCAGGGTCGGGCTGTCCGGCCAGGATGATCAGGGCATAGGCAGTGCTGACGGCGTCGCTCGGGGCGCCGTTTCGCTGTCCGAAGCCGCCGTCCGCGTTCTGTGCGCTCTGCACCAGGCCGGCGATCCGACCGCTCATGTCATGGACGGTCAGAGCGGACTGTCCGTGGTGGGGGCGGGTGGCCAGGTACGCCCTGAAGAGGGTGTGCAGGCGACTGCTGCTCCAGCCGGGGGGAAAGGAGCCGTCAGGCAGCTGGCAGTCGGCGAGAAAGCGCAGGGCAGCCCGGATGAGGTGATGATGGTGGCCTTGGGTGCGGAGCGCGTTGATCGCGGCGGCGGTCATGCACGCCTCGGAGGGAGTGCCTGATCCGTAGGTGGGGAATCCGCCGTCGGCGCCGCGGACCGCGATCAGGGCGTCCAGGGCACGGCAAACCGGGTCACGGTAGGCGTCCGCGTCCAGCTGATGCAGGAACTCGATGGCCACGGTGGTGCAGTCCGTGTCGGAGAGCCGAGCGTGGTCGGTGTAGGACCAGCCGCCGTTCGAGTGCTGCAGGTGCACCAGGCGCCGGGCGATGCGGTGCAATGCCTCGCGCGGTGCGCCGGCGCTGCCCAGGGCGAGGCCCGCGGTGGCTGTGCACCATGTGTCGGTGTCCGTGACGAAAGGCAGGCCGCCGTCCTCACGCTGGTGCATGAGAGCGGTACGCAGGCCGGCGTCGACGACGCGCTCCAAGCCGGGCACATCCACAAGGGCATGAAGAACGGACAGGTGAATGAAGAGGTTTCCCTCCCACACCGTTCCGGGGCGCTGGGTGGAGGTCAGCAGGGTGACATCGTCCCGGCCGACCGGGGCTCTGCCTGCCGCCCGGCCCAGGATCGCTTTTACGGCAACGGCCTGCACAGCGGCCCAGGGATGCAGTCCGCGCACATCGAAGGCATCGGGAGCGAACTCGTCATGGGCGGTGGCAGCGCCAAGCATGGTGAAGATGGCGTGGACCAGAGCGCGTTTGCGAGGTCCGGTGAAGTCCGGGACACGGCTGACGATGTCCTCGAGGACCTGGTGGCGCGCAGGGTGCCCGGTGCCCCGCCCCAGGGCGGTGGCGGCCACAGCCGCGTCCATCAGGTCCGCGCTGCCCCGGTGGCGTTCCAGGTAGCCCACCATGCGGTCACGTGCGTCGCGTGGGCCGGATCCGCCCCGGTCGACCAGTGCCAGGGCGAGCGCGGATTCAAGGACCCGGCTTCGGCAGGAGTCGCGCACCGCACCGTCCGCTCCCACCCGGTTCAGCAAGTACGCCAAAAGACGCCCGCGTCCGGCGGACAGCGCTGCTGGGAAACGCGACGACGGCCAGGGCGGGGGGAGGTGCTCGGCGGCAGGGAGTCTCATCGGCAGGACAGTCCTTCAGGGCACGAAAAACACGGTGGAGCGCGCATCGGCAGGGGCCGAACGAACCAGATCAGTCACATGGACCGGGGCGCCCAGGCGACCAGCTGGCGTCGAAGCGATCGGTGACGCCAAGCCAGTGCAGCGTCGCGGCCACAAAGGAACCGAGGGCCGCCAGGTAACGCCGCGTTGCATCCCGCTCAATTCCGGGAGCGGACAGCGCGGTCAACGAGGCGGCAAGGGCGTGGAAATCCCTGACTCGGTCGTCTCGCATACCGATGACCTGCTCGCGTGCCGAGGACAGAGAGCAGCCGCGTTCACGGCTCAGCATGGTCACCAGATTGTCGCGGCCCTCCCGCAGGTCGTTCTCGGCCGAGGCCAGGTCATTGGTCCAGCCGGCCACATCAGCCGCAACCAGCCGCAACTCCACCATGAGGTCTTCCCCGCCGGGCAGTCCGGGCCAGGGCGCGCCCGCGGTGCATTCCAGGATGTCTGCCATGGGCAGCGCGGTGATCGTCCTGCGACGCCGCAGGACGTAGTCGCTGAGCCCCAGCCGGACCCGGCCCGTGCGGCCGACGGCCTCTTCACACGTGGCCAGGGCGAAATCGCGGTAGTCGGCAACGAACCGCTCCCGCCACTGCGCGGACATCCTCGGAGCCGTACGCCTCCACAAGTCGTCCAGGGCCTGCTCGAACACGCTGCCTGATCCGTCCGCACCACCACCGGTGATCACGTCCAGCAGCCGTTTGAACAACGCCGCGACCTCCTCCGCGCCGGCATCGACGTGGCTACGGTCGAACCGGTCGTCGACCAGGCAGATGAACGCCGCCCACTGGGCCGTCAGGTCCAGGTCACCGGCGCGCGCCTCTGGCACGGTCAGGCCGGCGAATTCCCCCAGCCGCATTGCAACCAGACGCTTCTCCTCAAAACCATCGACCACCAGTCCCAGATCCCGCGCCCACGCGAGCACCGCGGCGCCGGCCTTCTCAACCCGGACCTCGCCCAGCAGACCAGGACAGGCAAGGCCGACGTCAGAAACCCGTGACATCCGACTCAGTCCAGCGCCGGTACCACATCGACACGGCCCGCGACCGTGGCCAGGCTGTCCCCCGCGGCAACCGGCGACGCACCGAACGCCCGGGAGAACACCGCCGCACCGTCCTGCGCCAGCATCGTGTCGAACGGCTTGCCCGCCACCGAACCGGGCGAGTTCAAGGACGGCATGGTGACCGTGACCTTCTTCATGTCGAGCTCATACGTGGAGAGATCGACCGGTTGCGCTGCTTCATCTCCAACAGCCGCATCCATCGACATCGATCGTCGCGCCAAGTCACCGTGCGCCTTGGTGAAGCGCAGACTGTGCCCGTCCGAGACCCTGGTGAAGGTCATGCCGCCCCCCGCAGTCCAGGACCCCTCAGCCAGGTCGAGACTGATCTCGCCCTTCATCGGCCACTGCACACACGGGGCGGGTCCTGAAGAGTCCAGCACCGCCGGAGCACCAGCCGACACCACAACCCCGTCAGCCGCCAGATGTTGAGCCGCGGCAGAAGACAAGCACCACGTGATGGTCCCGGCAACAGGCATCACAGGTCCAGCGGCCACAGCCGCGGACACGGCACCAGCCGACAGGGAAACCAGAGCAGTGGCGACCACAGCACGACGCCGCATGGGCAAGCCTTCCGTTGCAGGGGCAGCCAGAGTTGCCTAAAACGCTCCCAACGTCGGACGAATGAACCTTTCCCCAGCCGAAGTTCACCTGAAGGCGTGATACAGCGGCCCCCCTTGTTGAGCGGCGACGAGACAAGCGGATCGAGCGGCACTTGGTAGCCCTCGAAGGACCTGTCCCGGAGCAGCGACGACGAGAGACTGCCCCATCCTGCTGCATCCGCGCCGGTAGCCGCCGGCCGCCCTCACCGCCGTTGCAACAGCGAGGTGCGTTGCACCTCCGACCTGCGCCGGAGCGACTGAAGCCGGGTCCGGCGAACGCGTTGCACCCGACGCGCCTGCTTCTATACGGCCCCCAGCACGAACTCCCTTTCCCGGTGTATTGGGCCGGACAGGTCGGACAGGGGCAGGCCAGTTGCGCTGTTGCTGGAGGAGACGATCTCCGCGGTGATGGAGACCGCCGTCTCCTCGGGCGTACGGGCGCCGAGGTCGAGGCCGATAGGGGAGCGCAGCCGGGCCAACTGCTCCTCGGTCACGCCCGCCTCTCTCAGGAGGCGCAGGCGTTCGTCGTGGGTGCGTCGGGATCCCATCGCGCCGATGTAGGCGACCGGTAGGCCGAGTGCGAGCTGCAGCAGGGGGATGTCGAACTTGGCGTCGTGGGTGAGGACGCAGACGGCGGTACGGGCGTCCACGGTCGTGTGTTCCAGGTAGCGGTGGGGCCAGTCGACCACCACCTCGTCGGCGTGCGGGAAACGAGCGGGTGTGGCGAAGACGGGGCGGGCGTCGCAGACAGTCACCCGGTGGCCCAGGAAGCGGCCGGCCTGGCTGAGTGCGGCGGCGAAGTCGACCGCGCCGAAGATCAGCATGCGGGGACGGGACGCGTGGACGTGGACCAGCACGGAGAGCCGTTCCGGGCAGGTTTCGGCATCCCCACCGACCTCCGACCTGGCCGTGCGTCCAGCCCGCAGCAGAGCCCACGCCTGTGCGCCGACCTCCCGTCGCACCGCTCCGGTCAGCGTGCCGGGATGGATGCCTCCCGCCGCGTCGACGTACAGCATCCCGCCCACCAGCTCTTCCGGACCGTCGACGACCTGGGCCACAGCGGCGGGTCGGCCTTCCACGATGTCGGTGAGGGCGGCGGCGAGGTGCGGTTGTGCCGTGGGGTCGACGCGCTGGATGAGGACGTCGAGTTCGCCGCCGCAGGTGAGGCCCACGGCGAAGGCGTCGTCGTCGGAGTAGCCGAACCAGGCCCGCTGCGGAGCGCCCCGGTCGCCGAGGACCTGTTGGCACAGCTCGTAGACGCCGCCCTCGACGCAGCCGCCGGAGATGCTGCCGACCGCGTTGCCGTTCTCGTCCACCGCAACCGACGTACCGACCGGCAAAGGCGCGCTGCCCCGGACGTCGACGACGGTGGCCACGGCGAAGGGACGGGCGTCGCGGCACCAGCGGTGCAGTGAGTCCGCGATGTTCAGCATGAACGGGTCCTTCGTGCAAAGGGGGTGGGGGCGGGCCGCCGCCGCGCCGCCGGAGGGCGTCGCCTCGCGCGGCGGCGGCCCTGGAAGGTCCGGCAGCGGAAACGGGGTGCCCCTCGGCCGTTGCCTTGGAGGCGTGGGGGGACCCCAGCCGGACGGCTCGGTGGGCGCTCCGGTCGGTGAGCCGCTCGCCGACCGGAGCGCGGGGGTCAGAGCAACGACTCTGCCGTGATGGGGATTTCGCGGACGCGGCGGCCGGTGGCGTTGAAGACCGCGTTGCCTATGGCGGGCGCCACGCCGACGATCACGAGTTCGGCGAGGCCCTTCACACCGAGGGGGTCGGCGTCGTAGTCCTCCCCGTCGAGGTAGATCGCCCGGAGATCGGGGACGTCGGCGTTGACCGGGACCAGGTAGTCGGCGAGGTTGGCGTTGACGATCCGGCCGTCGCGGTGATCGGTGGCCGTGTGCTCCAGCAGGGCCGCGCCGATGCCGCCGACCATGCCGCCGAGGGCCTGGCTGTCCGCCAGCTTGGGGCTGATGATCCGGCCCGCGTCGTACACGGCGAGCATCCGCCGCACCCGCACCATGCCCAGCGTCGAATCCACCGCAACCTCGGCGAACACCGCGCTGTAGGCGCTGATGGATCGCCTCTCCGCCTGCGGGGGAGAGAAGGAGGTAGTCGCTTCGAGTCGGTCGCGGTTGTTGCGGGTCAGCAGCCGCCGGTACGTCTCGCCGCGTGCCGGATTGCCCTGCACGTGCAGGCGGCCGCCCCGGACCACAACCTCGTCGGCCGGCACCCCGTAGAGCGGCGATTCCTCATCCTCGACAGCCAGTTGGATCGCCTGTCGGCGCAGCTGGTTGCAGACATCGAGGGTCGCGGAGCCGACGCTCGCCATGGTCATCGAGCCGCCGTGCGGCGGGGTCTGCGGAAACAGGGAGTCGCCGAGCCGGTAGGTGACCGCGCGCATGGCGAGCCCCAGCGCGTCGGCGGCGACCTGGGTCTGGGCGGTGTAGGTACCTGGGCCCATGTCGCTGGTGGCGGACTCGATCACCGCCGTGCCGTCGGCGTTCAGCCGGGCCCGGGACCGGGCCGGGGCAACGCCGGTGTGGTAGACGCCCGCGGCCATGCCCATGCCGATCAGCCAGTCGCCATCACGCCGTGATCGTGGTTTCTGGTTGCGCCGCTGCCAGCCGAACTCGCGGGCACCGACCGTGTAGCACTCAAGCAACCGACGCGTGGAGAACGGCGAGTTGTTCGACGGATCCTGGGCCGGCTCGTTGCGCCGGCGCAGCTCGATCGGATCCATGCCGAGCTCATGGGCAAGCTCGTCCATGGCCGACTCCACGGCGTAGACCCCCGTGGCAGCACCGGGACCACGCATCCAGATCGGGCTGTTCACATCCAGCGGCACCGTCCGATACGCCTGGCGGACGCCGGGCGTGCTGTACAGCATCTGGCCGGGCGCCGTGACGGCCTCGGTGAACGTCTCGTACGACGAGGTCTCCGCGTCGATCCCGTGGTCCGCGGCGACCAGGCGGCCGCTCCGGTCACTGCCGATGCTCAGCCGGTACTCGTACGAGGGCCGGAAGCCGGTGCCGAAGTACATCTGCCTGCGGGTCAGGACCAGCTTGACCGGACGGCCCGTCTCCCGCGCGGCCAGCGCGGCGACCACGGTGTGCGGCCAGCAACGCAGCCCGCTGCCGAAAGCGCCCCCGACGAAGGGGTTGATGACGCGCACGGAGTCAAGCGGCACATCGAACACCGTGGAGAGCTCCGTCTGCGTGCCGCCCGCCACCCACTGGGTCTTGTCCCACACGGTCAGCCGGTTGCCGTCCCACCGGGCGATGGTGGCGTGCGGCTCCATGGGGTTGTGATGATTGCGCGCCAGCTGGTACGTCAGGTCCAGCCGTACGGCCGCGTCCCGCAGCCCCGCTTCCACGTCGCCGCGCGCGTAGTCGTCCGGCGGGCCTGGCTCGGCCTCGTGCAGGTCGGTCGAGGAGTCTTCGGTGTCGTACTCGACCTCGACCAGGCTCGCGCCGTGCTGGGCGGCCTCAAGGGTGGTGGCCACCACGACGGCGACCGGCTGACCGTGGAAGAGCACCCGGTCGTCCTGGAACACACGCAACTTGCGGCCGGGCGGATTGTTCGACCCCGGATTGTCGCGGTACGGCAGCCTCGGTGCGTTGCCGTGATGGATCACCCGCAGCACCTGCGGGTGGGCGAGCGCGGCATCCGTGTCGACGCCCGTGACACGGCCGCGACCGATGCTCGCGTCCACGATGACGGCGTGCACCACCCCGTCGACCTCGTGCTCGGCAGCGTACGTCGCCTGGCCGGTGACCTTCAGCCGGCCGTCCACCCTCGACAGCGGCGCACCCACGGCTGCCTGCGGCTGGGGGCTCACTTCGTACCTCCTACGATGCGCAGCTGGCGCTCGACGGCCCGCCTCAGCAGCGCGACCTTGAAGCGGTTGTGCGTGAGCGGGCGTGCCCCGTCCGCCGCCTTCTCCGCGGCTGCCGTCCACAGGGCGTCCGAGGGGCGTCGGCCGATGAGGGCCCGCTCGACCTCGGGCAGCTTCCACGGGACGGTCCCCACACCACCGGCGGCGACCTTCGCCTCCCGGATCGCCCCGCCGCGAATGTGCAGCGCCACCGCCGCCGAGGTCAGGGCGAACTCGTAGGACTGCCGGTCGCGCACCTTCAGATAGCCCGACTTCAGCGGTTGTGGAAGGGCGGGGATCTCCACCGCCGTGATCAACTCGCCCTTCCGGATGGCCTGTTCACGTTCCGGAGTACGACCGGGCCGCAGCAGGAAGTCCTCGAACGCCACGCTGCGCTCGTGCCCGTCCGGACCCAGCAGGTGCACGCTCGCCTCCAGCGCCGCGAATGCCACGGCGACATCGGACGGGTGGGTGGCCACGCAGGCGTCGGAGGTGCCCAGGATCGCGTGGGAGCGGTTGACACCGTGCAGCGCCGCGCAACCGGAGCCGGGCTCGCGTTTGTTGCAGTCGGCGGTCACGTCACGGAAGTAGGTGCAGCGGGTGCGCTGCATGATGTTGCCGCCGATGGTGGCCATGTTCCGCAGTTGGGCCGAGGCACTCAGCTCCAGGGCCTGGGAGACTACCGGGTAGGCGGCGCGCACCGCGGGATGGGCGGCGGCCTCGGCCATCCGCACCAGGGCACCGATGCGCAGGCCGCCCTGCTTGGTGACCAGGACTTCACGCAGCGGCAGACCGGAGATGTCGACGAGCGTCTCGGGGCGCTCGACGGTCTCGCGCATCAGGTCGACCAGCGTGGTGCCGCCGGCGATGTAACGCCCGCCTCTGTGACCGGCGTTGAGGGCTTCGCGCGTGTCGGAGACGCGGGTGTAGGAGAAGGGATGCACAGCGGCCGATCCTCACTTCCGGGCCGCGGTCTGCTCGACCGCGCGCACGATCTTGACGTAGCAGCCGCAGCGGCAGAGGTTGCCGCTCATCCACTCCCGGATCTCCTCCGGAGAGCCGGTGTGACCCTCTTGGATGCAGCCGACACCGGAGACGATCTGGCCGGGGGTGCAGTAGCCGCACTGGAATGCGTCCTCGTCGATGAACGCCTGCTGCAGCGGGTGCAGTTCGTCGCCCTCGGCCAGGCCCTCGATGGTGGTGACCTCGGCGCCCTCCAGCCGGACGGCGAGTGTCAGGCAGGAGTTGACCCGGTGGCCGTCGACGAGCACCGTGCACGCTCCGCAGGCACCGGCGTTGCAGCCCTTCTTGGAGCCGGTGAGGTCGAAGTGCTCGCGCAACAGGTCCAGCAGCGAGGTGCGGTTGTCGACCGTCACGGTCCGGCGGGTGCCGTTGACCGTCAGTGAGACACGGCTGGACGGCGACGCGTCAGCGGCGTTCGCCTCGTCCGGCCCGGCGAGGAAGGTTCCGCCGATCGCGCCGCCGGCAACGACGGCGCCGCCGACCGCGGTACTGGTGGCGATGAAGGTGCGCCGAGTGGGCGTCGAGGGGGACTCTCCGGATCCGGTGGGGGGTGGAACAGCAGATTCAGGGAGGTCAATAGACATATGTATGCCTTCGCATAACGGATGGATCGACGATACGGAGCGGCACGGCAGGACAGGGGATCGCCGTCGCCGCAGACCTGGCGACCGCAGGCTTTGCTGCGGCCGTCGATGTGGGAAGTCTTGCATTACGAGTAACGGCTGTGACTGGGAGAGTTTTGTCCCCCCATGGCTTTCTTGACCACGAGTACGGGCCGAATGAGAACTCTTCATTTCCGGGTGGCAGTTGCATGAGATTTACTTGTGGGCAAGTCAGGTCGCCCCTCATGGCGTTCACCGAGGGCGGCGGGGTTGACACCTCGCCCCGACCGCGCTGCGGGCCGCCCGCGGGTACGGCGAGACAAGGACCGCGGCCACCGTGGTCCTTGTCGTCAGCCGTGTTGAACCAGCAGTGAGCGCTTCAGCCCGTGGGTGCGCCCGACCTCAGCCGTCGGCGTCAGGCGAGCGGCCGGGACGCGGGCAGGTTCCGGTCGGTGGCCCAGGAGGCGAGGATGTTCAGCCGCTCGTGGGTGGGGGAGCCGGGCGCGGCCGTCCAGACGGTCAGGTGCTGGTCGGGGTCGGTGTTCGCGGTGAGGGTGTCCCAGTCCAGGACGAGTTCACCGACGACCGGATGGTTGAGGGTCTTCGTCCCCACGGTGCGGGCCGCGACCCGGTGATCGCCCCACCACTTCGCGAACTGCTGGTCCCTCGTGGACAGTTCACCGACCAACTCGATCAGCCGGGGGTCCTCGGGATACTTCGCGGCCTCCATCCGCAGCTGCGCCACGGAGATCTGCGCCGAGGTGTCCCAGTCGGCGTACAAGGTGCGCATGGCCGGCTCGGTGAACTGGATCCGGGGATAGTTGCGGTGCTTTTCCGGGATGCGGGAGAAGTCGATGACCAGAGCGGCGGCCAACGGGTTCCAAGCCAGGATGTCCCCGCGTCGGCCCTGCACGATCGCCGGCGTGGCGGTGAGGTCGTCCAGGACCCTCTGCAGCTGGGGCTGGACCCTTTGCCGGCCGCGCCGCCGGGTGCGGATGGTGGTCTTGCCCGCGAGCTGGAACAGATAGCCTCGCTCGTCGTCGTCCAGATGGAGCACCCTGGCCAGGATGTCCAGGACCGGAGCGGATGCCTGCATACGGCCCTGCTCGAGGCGCATGTAGTAGTCGGTGCTGATGTTGGCGAGCTGGGCGACCTCCTCGCGGCGCAGTCCGGCAACCCGGCGGGGCCTGTCGCTCTCGGGCAGTCCGACGGTGCGCGGGCTCAGCGCGGCGCGGCGCTTCTTGAGGAATTCTCCCAGTTCATTGAGAGGATTAGTGCCGGTCATGCTTCCCAGCATGACACCAAACGCACCGGGGAAAGGGGGGAGAATTTCCTCCCAGGATGTTCCGTCCCTGGATGGATTTCTCCACTTTTCGCGCGTGCCGCCGGGTGTGAGGCTCGACAGCGACCGGGTTCAAGGCTTCCTCAAGCCCTGACCCTCGGCCCGGTAACCGGCAGCCCTGGGCGTGCACCACGGAAAGAGACAAAGAAATGCCTGCGACAGACAACTCCATCTTCGACCTGGACAAGAACGTCACCCGCACTCCGGTGTCGTACAAGAACCGGTATGGGATCACCATCTCCGCGGACCTCTACCAGGCGAAGGATGTCGATGCCTCCCAGCAGCACCCCGCGATCATCCTCGGCGCGCCGTACGGCGGCGTGAAGGAGCAGGGCCCGGGCATCTACGCCCAGAACCTGGCCGAGCGCGGCTTCGTGGCCCTCGCCTTCGATCCGTCGTACAACGGCCACAGCGGCGGCGAGCCACGCCACCTCTCCTCCGCCGACATCTTCACCGAGGACTTCAGCGCGGCCGTCGACTACCTGGGCACCCGTGACGGCGTGAACCGGCACCGCATCGGCGTGATCGGCAGCGGCGGCTTCGCGCTCAGCGCGGCCCAGGTCGACCGGCGCATCAAGGCGATCGCCACGGTCGTCATGTACGACACCGCCCGCATCGCCTCGGAAGGCTGGCAGGACTCCCTCACCGCAGAGGAGCGAGGCGCCATGCTCGAGGCGATCGCCGAACAGCGGTACGCGGACTTCGAGGCCCACGCCCCGCCCTGACCCCGCGCGGCGCACCCATCGGCTTCGACGAGAACACCAACCCCGTCGGCCGCGAATTCGGCGAGTTCTTCATGAAGGCGGTCCTCGACACGGGCGCCGACGACCTCGACGCGCCCCTGGCCTTCTCCGTCAAGGGCCCCGTCACCGCGGTGAACGCCGTCCTGCCCGGCATGCGCGAACTCGGCCGCGGCACCCTGCTGTTCGTCAACGGATCCAGCGCCGTACGCCCCAACCCGAACGTCGCCGGCACCTCGATCGCCTTCGCCGCCGAGAGCGCCTACGCCCGCATGCTCCACGACACCCTCGCCCAGGAGAACATCCACGCCGCCGAGCTGATCATCCCGGGCGCCATCCGGCCCGACGCCGAACACAGCAGCCCCGACGCCCTGGCCCAACGCCTCTACGACCTCCACCACCAGCGGGACGCCTTCCGCCACTACGCCGAACCCCTGCCCGACTGACCCTGGACGATGCCGTGATCCCGACCGCCTTCGCCCGTGCCCTACCGGCTGCCGGCCTCCTGCTGGCCGTGACCGCCTGCACCCAGGACTCGTCGTCGCCGTCCCGCTTCACACCGCGGGAGACGCCGACAGGCACGGCGTCCACCACGATCTCCGGCGCGACGCCCGCCATCAAC
Organism: Streptomyces sp. NBC_00076; assembly: GCF_045041235.1. Taxonomy (NCBI): domain Bacteria; kingdom Bacillati; phylum Actinomycetota; class Actinomycetes; order Kitasatosporales; family Streptomycetaceae; genus Streptomyces; species Streptomyces sp. NBC_00076. Next base: position 512,507 of record NZ_CP108242.1, on the reverse strand, counting down.
ATCCGGCTCACCATCAACGGCCACCACGTCGCCGCCACCCTGAACGACAGCGCGACGGCCCGCGACTTCGCCGCCCAGCTCCCCCTCACCCTGTCTCTGCGGGACTTCAACCAGGCCGAGAAGATCGCCGACCTGCCGCGCGAGCTGTCGACGACCGGTGCCCCGGAGGGCGCCGACCCTCAGGTCGGCGACATCGCTTACTACGAACCCTGGGGCACCTTGGCCATCTACTACGGCGAGGCCCCCTACTACGACGGCGTGATCCGCATCGGTCATATGGCCGACGAGGGCCCCGAGCAGCTCGCCGACGCCGACGAGGTCACCATCGAAGCCGCCTCCTGATCCGGCCGGCCACCGAAAAGGCCCGAAGCCCCTCCTGTCGCACCCCCTCCGGTGCTTGGAAACGTGACCGGCAGGCCACTACCCGCTCCGGCGGCCCTCGGCCGCCACCCTGATCCCCCGCTTACCACTCAAGGAGAGACCACACGCATGCCTTCCGCATCCGGGACCAACCACGGGAAGCTGCCCTTCGTCGTCTGGGTGCTGGCCGCCGGCACGTTCCTGATGGGGACCACCGAGTTCGTCATCGCCGGCCTGCTGCCTGAATTGGCCGGCGACCTCGGAGTCGGCGTCTCCCAGGCCGGCCTGCTGATCACCGCGTTCGCCATCGGCATGATCATCGGTGGTCCGACCATGGCCATGGCGACCCTGCGCCTGCCCCAGCGCCGGACGCTGATCCTGGCGTTGGCCGTCTTCAGCCTCGGGCACGTCGTCGCGGCCGCCAGTACCTCCTTCGCAATCGTCCTCATCACCCGCTTCGTCACCGCCTTGGCGACCGGAGCGTTCTGGGCCGTCGGGTTCGTGGTCGCCACCGCCGCCGCGGGCCCTGGCAAATCGACTCGCGCCGTCGGCGTCATGATGGGCGGCCTGACCCTGGCCAACGTCATCGGCGTGCCGATCGGCTCCTTCGCCGGACAGTACGTCGGTTGGCGCGGGCCCTTCTGGGCGCTGGCCGCCCTGGCCGGGCTCGCCGCCGTGTTCATCGGCCGTTTCATCCCTCCGATCGAGCAGGGTGCGCAGGTGTCCGTGCGGGCCGAGGTCCGTGCTCTGCGGCAGGGCCGGCTGTGGCTGGCGCTCACCGCGGCGATGCTGATCATGGGCGGCGTCATGGCGACGTACACCTACATCACCCCGCTGCTGACCGACCGCGCCGGCATCCCGGCAGGCGCCGTGCCGTTGGTCCTGATCGTCTTCGGCACAGGTGCTCTGGGTGGCACCGCCATCGGCGGGCGGCTGGGCGATCGCCGCCCGATGGCCACCACCATCACCGCCGCCGCGGCCACCGCCCTGAGCCTGCTTCTGCTGATCCCGCTGTCGGCCGGCCCCGTCACGGCCACGTTTCTGGTCTTCCTCATGGCCCTGACCGGATTCACCGTCAACCCGGTCGTCACCTCGCTCGCCGTCCGCTTCGCGGGCAACGCCCCCACGCTCACCTCAGCGCTGACCACTTCCGCCTACAACACCGGCATCGCCGCCGGATCGGCCATCGCAGGCAGGGCCATCGACTCCTCCCTCGGCCTCACCGGACCGCCTCTGGTCGGCGCTGTCTCCGCGCTCCTCACCCTGCTACCGCTTCTCGCCCTCGCCGTCAGCCGAACACCCCGGACCGCGCGGGTGGTCTCTCAGCGCACCGCTTCGCCCCACCCGCAAGACGACTGCAAGCCATTGCCGGCTCATCGCATGTGAGGGTGTAGGTGGGGTGCACCGAACGCGACAGACGGGTGGTCGCAGGCGTGGGGCCCAATTGGATGTACCGGGGTAACGATCACTCCGCTGCTCTGGGGTTTTTGCGCTGGTTGGCATTGAAGCGCGCTTTCTTCTGACGATTCCCACACGTGTTCATGTCGCACCATTTGCGAGTGCGGCTTTGGCTGGTGTCGAAGAAGGCGGCTTGGCAGGTTGGTGACGCGCACAAGGCCAATTTTCCGTCTCGTTCGCCTGCGATGATGCTGATCGCGTCGGCGGCGATCACGCTGAGGGCATCTTCCACGCAGGAAGCCGAGCTGAGCTGCCATCGCCGCTTACCCTCGGGCGTCAGGATCGCCGCGGCCCGACCCTCGGCGCTGCAGTCGTTGATGACTTGGACAGCAGAGGCAGGGAGTTCGTCCTGGATCGCGGCCGCTGTCGCGGCGGCGTGAATCGACTCCCTCAGTTCCCGAGCGAGGTCGAGCTGGGCAGCGGTGCAGGAGTCCACGGCGAGGCCGTTCACTGCCAGCCAGTCGATGAGTCGGTGCGGCGTGGGAATGCGCTCCACAGCGTTGCCATGACGCTCCGACAGAGTCCCCGTGAAGCTGGTCGCCAGCACGCTGCCGAGACGGAAGTCAGGGAACCCAGTACGCATGGAACCACCTTAGCTGGTTGCACGCCGGCATGGAGGCTTGGTAGAACCGTCTTAGCCGGTTCGCCACAGGTCGCAGCCGGTTCCACGATGGCCAGGAGGTCTCATGCCCCGTCCAACCAGCGACGTGCAGGCATTTGAAGCCCACGCAACTGACGCTGACCTCGACGATCTGCGCGCGCGACTGGCCGCGGCGCGGCTGCCGGAGGCTGAGACGGTCCATCGCGCCGCGCCCGACCCTCGCCGATGGGAACAGGGCGTTCCTCTCGCCGACCTCGTCGACGTCGTGAACTACTGGCGCACTGGGTACAACTGGCGGTCGTTCGAAGAGCACCTCAACCGAATCGGCCAGTTCCGCACGACCATTGATGATCTGGGAATCCACTTCCTGCACCGCCGATCCGCGCGCGCAGATGCCACTCCTCTGATCCTGACGCACGGCTGGCCGGACAGCATTGCTCGGTTCATCGATGTAGTGGACGAACTGGCGGATCCGAAAGACGCAGACGCGCCGGCGTTCCACGTCGTGGTCCCGTCGCTACCAGGCTTTGGTTACAGCGACAAGCCGGCCACCACCGGGTGGGGAACCGAAAAGATCGCGGCCGCATGGGTGGAACTGATGGGAAGGCTCGGCTACAGCAAGTTCGCAGCCCACGGCGGCGACTGGGGAGGCAATATCACCACGGTTCTCGGCGGCAGGTTCCCGGCGCACGTTCTCGGCATCCACACGACGTTCGCGGAGGGGCCGCCCGGGTTGACAACGGACGGGCTGACGGCGGTCGAGCGCAAGTGGACCGAGGAGACCCGCGATTTCTGGCGCCACCGCGCGGCGTACGCGAAGCAGCAGGCGACCCGCCCACAGACCATCGGCTACTCGCTCGTCGACTCACCAGTTGGGCTTCTTGCCTGGATCCTTGACAAGTTCGCCGAGTGGTCAGACACCGAAGACAGCCCGTTCGAGAGGATTTCCATGGACAGGGTGCTCGACGACGTCACCCTGTATTGGCTGACGCGGACCGGCGCATCAGCGGCCCGCATCTACTACGAAAGCCACAACTCGCTCGATCCCGAACTTCGGGTCGACGTCCCGTCAGCACTCACTATGTATCCCCGCGACGTCGAGAAGTGTCCGCGCCCCTGGGCACAGGAGCGGTACCGACAGATCGTCCGATGGAGGTCGCCCGAAGTCGGGGGACATTTCCCGTCGCTGGAGGTTCCCGAGTATTTCGTCAAGGACCTGCAAGAGGGCCTCGCGGCAGTGCTGGCCGCTAATCGGTGAACGCGGTTGGGTGCCGGAACTCGATCACCGCCTGATCCGCTCAAGGCATGGCCCGACGGCTTCCTCCTGCGGGAGTCGTTTCGACGTACTGCGGAGTCACCAACTGGCTGGGATTGCGATGTCAGTTTGTTTTGACGTCACTTGAGTCCTGCGGTGGGACCGTGGGGTGTGATTCGCCCGCTGAGCCTTCCTTCCTCCGTCGCCACCAGGTCCTCAGGCAGACGACGAGCCCGATCACCGGGATCAGAACGGTTGCCCCTCTGACGGTGCCCTCCACTCCTATGACCAGGATGTTGAACAGCACCATGCCGATCGACGGATCTCCTCCCAACTCTCATCTCCCTGGTCTATTGCGCCCACCGGCTCCGGTACCACCCATGCCTCTACCAACAGACCTCGCGATCACCATGCACGGTTCCGCCTCTGGTGAACCAATCGATGAGGACACCCCCGACCATCGCCAACTGCTCATCACCGCCCGTTCGTCACGTACACCGCGTAGGGGATCAGGACCGTCGGCAGGTATGACAGAGGTCAGCCGGATTGTGAACCCTCGCGCTGACGGAGCACGTCGTAGCCCACGCCGGTGACGTCGCCGCGGTCGAACGCCTCGTGAGCACGACGGTGCAGCACTTCGGGCGGCTGGACGTGCTGCACAACAACGCGGCCATCATGGACCCGAAGCACATTGCCCAGGACACCAACCCGGTCGACATCGAATTCGACGTCTGGGACCGGACGTTCGCCGTCAACGTCCGTGGTTACCTGGCCGGCTGCAAGTACGCGATCCCGCACATGCTCGAGGCGGGCGGCGGCGCGATCGTCATGACGATCTCTGGATCGGCGAAGCTCGGCGACCTGGGGGCGATCGCCTACGCCGCGTCGAAGGGCGCGATCACGACCTTCGTGAAGTCGGTGGCGACGATCTACGGCAAGCAGGGGATCCGGTGCAACGGCATCAATCCAGGTCTGATCCGGACCGAGGGCGGTCGGCGCAACGTCCACGGCGCGATGGTCGACATCCAACTGCGGAACACCCTGACCCCCCGCCTGGGCGAGTCCGAGGACATCGCGGCGGCGGTCGCCTACCTGGCTTCCGACGACGCGGCCTTCGTGACCGGGGCGATCCTCGACGTCGACGGCGGGATGCTCTGTCACATGCCGTACATGACCGACGTCATGGCCGAGTACGGCACCACCATGGGCTTCGGCGAGAGCCGAGAGGAGGCGGCGGTATGACGAGGATCACCGCGCCGGTCGAAGGGCCGACCGAACTGGACCAGGTCTGGGGCAAGCGGCGCGCGTACTACGAGATCTTCATGCAGGACTACAACGCCTCGGTCGGGCGCGTCGACCCGGTTCTGCTCGAGCTCTGCCGGATCCGGATCGCCGAACTGGTGGAGAGCGGGTTCGACCTGTCACTGCGGTATCAGCCGGCGCGGGAGGCCGGTGTCACCGAGGAGAAGATCGGTGCGGTGGCGCGGTATCCGGAGTCCGCCCTGTTCAGTGACCGCGAGCGTGCGGCGCTCGAGTTCACCGAACAGTTCGTGATCCAGTCGAGCGCCATCTTCGACCAGGACGTCGCCCGGGTACAGGCCCACCTCAACGCCGAGGAATTCATCTACCTGACAAAGGCCTTGGGCGTCATGGACCAGTTCGCCCGCGCCAACTCGGCGTTCCGCATCGCGCCGACGGCCTCCGCACCGTCGACCATGCCCGCCTTCGCCGCCCGCCCCGCGACCGCTTAGGACGTGACATGGCAACCACACCACGAATCCCCGTGGAACTGCTCGACGGCTACTTCATGCAGATGGAGCACGACGGCGCGATCGACAATCCGGTCGCGGCCATCGCGATTCCGATCGAGTTGAGCCGGCTCGCCGGCATCCCGGTCCGGACCAGCACCTCCTTCCAGCTGGACCCGGTGCTCCACGAACTCATCCGGCTCTACAACGCGAAGGTGCAGGACTGCCAGTACTGTCAGAACGCGCGTCAGGCGGTCGCCGTCCAGGCGGGCCTCGAGGAAGACATGGTTGCCGAACTGAGCAGTTTCGAGACCAGCTCACTGCCCGATCACGTGAAGGCGGCCCTGCGGATCACGTCGGCGATCTCGACCAACCCCGGACTCATCTCCGACGAGATGTGGGCCTCGGCGCGACAGTACTTCACCGAGGACGAGCTCGTGGACATCGTGCTGCTCTCCCAGCACACCACCGCGAGCAAGGTGACCATCACCCTCGGCCTCGACCCCGGCAAGGAAGCAAGTTCCCGGCTGTTCTTCCCCACCGAGGACGTCTGCGGCGAATCACCCGAGCTCAAAGAGGCGGTCGAGGAACTGCGCAGCCGGGGCGTCGTGGTCGACGGCCCGGCAGACCAGCCGTTGCCCGTGGGGACCCGGCTCACCCCTTCGAGCCAAGAGTGAGCATGGGCGCACTGCCGATCTCCGACGACACGTTCGACGAACAGGTACTGGGCAGTGACAAGCCGGTACTCGTCGACTTCTGGGCCGAGTGGTGCGGACCGTGCCGGATGATGGCCCCGATGGTCGAGGAGATCGCCCGAACCTACGCGGACAGGCTGCGGGTCGTGAAGGTCAACATCGACGAGGCGGCAGGCGTCGCTGCCCGCTATGACGTGATGGCCGTGCCGACCTTCGCGGTGTTCGTCGACGGGAAGCTCGCCAAACAGATCTCCGGCGCCAGGCCGAAGTCGGGGCTGCTGCGCGAGCTGGCCCACTGCATCTGATCAGCGCGCGTGGTCGGCGCCATCCGCCGCCGGCGGTCGGCGCCGGCCGACCCACCCGGCGGGGATCGGAGACCGCTCCGGACATGCGGACTGCGTGCGGGCCGATAGGCGCGTGCATCGAGCGGTGCGCGCCGTGCCAGATTCCCGCATGAGCCCGGAACCGCATTCCCGCATGAGCTCGGAACCGCGCGCCGCCAACCGCATCCTCGAGCACCTCTATGCTCAGGCCCGCTCAGCTGGTGCTCCTTGGCGCTCAGGTCGCTGGACCTGACCGCTGCCCGAGAAGGTCAGAAGAGTCGGCGTCTCCTCGTGCACACACCGGCGACCATCGCTGTGGCGCTCGCGACTCGATCACGCCCTCATGGTTGATAGGTCAACTGATTTGCGCTACGTTGTTGATGCGTCAACTAGAAGCCTCTTCTGACAAGAGCAAGGACAACTGTCATGAGCAACAAGAAGGTCATCGCAGTCGCCGGAGCAACGGGTGCGCAGGGCGGCGGTGCCGCACGAGCGATCCTGGCCGATCCGGAGTCGGGCTTCACGGTCCGTGCGCTCACCCGGAATCCCGACTCGCCCGCGGCCAGGGAGCTCGCAGCGCTCGGGGCCGAGGTCGTGAGGGCGGACTTCTATGACGAGCCGAGCGTGCACAAGGCGTTCGAGGGTGCGTACGGTGCCTTCCTGGTCACCAACTTCTGGGCGCACGGCTCGGCGGCGAAGGAAATCGAGGAGATCAACGTTCTGGTCCGGGCCGCCAAGGCCGCAGACCTGCGCCACGTGGTCTGGTCCACCCTGGAGGACACCCGCGAACTGCTGCCGCTGGACGATGACCGCATGCCCGTCCTGCAGGACGAGTACAACGTGCCGCACTTCGATGTGAAGGGGGCAGCCAACGAACTGTTCACGCAGGCAGGAGTGCCGACGACGTTCCTGAACACCACCTTCTTCTTCCAAGGCTTCCTCCTCCAGGGCATGAGCCCCCAGCGGGCCGAGGACGGTGTGCTGACGCTGAGCCTGGCGCTGGAGGACGGCAAGCTCCTCGCCGGGGTCGACGTGGCGGACATCGGCCGGACGGCGCTCGCCGTCTTCAAGCGCGGAGAGGAATTCATCGGCGCCGCCGTCCATCTGGCCGGCGACCATCTGACGGGTGCGCAGTACGCGGAGAAGCTGGCGGCGGCGCTGGGTGAGCCGGTGCGCTTCCAGTCCGTGCCCTACGACGTCTACCGCGCTCTGGGCTTCCCGGGGGCCGAGGAGCTCGGCAACATGTTCCAGTACTACGGCGACTTCGATCAGGAGTTCACCGGCGCCCGTGATCTGAACCGGCTGCGCGAGATCAACCCGGCGTTGAAGAGTTTCGACGACTGGCTGGCCGAGAACGCCTCAAAGTTCGAGCTGAGCTGACTGGACGCGACCACTCCCGCCAGTAGGCAGCTCGACGGCAGGGTGGCCTCGCATTGCCGGCACCGTCCGCCGCCCTGCGGCCGGGGTGGAGCGGGAGACACCTCCAGACGCAGGCGCCTGCGTGGCCGTCACCGACGGAACGAGGGACCAGGTCCACTCGATGGCCGTGGCCGTGATAGTTGATGTAACAAGTAGAGCATGAAGGTGTTCACGGTGAGCAATGTCGAAGCTGAGCCGGCAGTGATGAGATGCGGAGCACCGGGCGACGACGAGCGGCCGACCAGCGTGTCACGGGTCGACGTGCTCCCCGCACGGGACGTGCCCCTGGGTGGACCGCGTTCGATGACGGTGCGGCGGACGCTGCCGCTGCGGGACCGGCCGCTGATCGGAGCCTGGTGCTTCGCCGACCACTACGGTCCCGACGAGATCACCGACAGGGGCGGTATGGCGCTGGCCCCGCACCCGCACAGCGGCCTGCAGACGGTGACCTGGCTGTTCAGCGGAGAGGTCGAGCACCGCGACACACTCGGCACCCACGCCTTGGTGCGCCCTGGGGAGATCAACCTCATGACGGGCGGGTACGGCATCGCCCACTCGGAGGTCTCCACCCCGCGCACGACCGTCGTCCACGGTGTCCAGCTGTGGGTGGCGCTGCCGGAGGAGCACCGGAACGCGCGACGGGACTTCCAGCACCATGCGCCTGGGCCCGTGCGAGTGAAGGGGGCCGAGGTCAGGGTCTTTCTCGGCTCGCTCGTCGGTGAGGTCTCACCGGTGCGGACGTTCACACCGCTGCTCGGTGCAGAGGTCATCCTCCGACCGCGCATGACGGTCTCCCTCTCCGTGGACGCCGACTTCGAGCACGGCGTTCTCGTGGACAGCGGGGACGTCCGTGTGTCCGGCACTCTGCTGCAGCGGGCGGAGCTGGGCTATGTCCCGCCGGGTGCCGACACGTTGACGCTGACGAATGAGTCGGACGGTCCGGCGAGGACGATTCTGCTCGGCGGCACCCCGTTCGAGGAGGAGATCGTCATGTGGTGGAACTTCATCGGCCGCACCCACGAGGACATCGTCAAGGCCCGCGAGGACTGGGAGGCCTCCTCCGACCGCTTCGGCGCGATCGAGGGATTTCCCGGGGGCCGGCTTCCCGCGCCCACCCTGCCGAACGCCACCATCAAGCCGCGCCGCAACCCGCCGCGTCACTGACCTCTCTCAGAAAGGCACCCCCCCCATGAGCCCGCCTTCGGCCGCCCCGGTCGTCGAGCGGGTGGACGCACACCATCGGTACGAGATCGTGGTCGACGGCAGGCGCGTCGGCGCGACCGAGTACCGTGACCGCGGCGAGCAGCGCGTCGGATGACCGACCGGACGATGGTGGCCGCGGGCGCGGCCGTGGGGTGTGCGGTACGAGCGGGCGTGGACGGACGGGGCGACCCAGATGCTGCCACCGCTGGCGGGCATGGGGGACGCGGTCCGCGAGATCGCCGTGGTCGTGGCCAAGGCCGCGGTGGAGGACGGCGTCGCACCGGGGGTCACGGAGGCCGAGCTGCGCGCCGCGGTCTCGGTGACGCAGTGGACGCCGCAGTACGCCTGACCGCAGAGGACGTCATGGCCGATGGATTGACCTCGTGTATATGGGTGACCCATCAACTGCTTTACACTCGCTGGTATGGATGAAGAGGTTCGGTGGTTGACGGCGGAGGAGCAGCACACCTGGCGGAGTTTTGTTCGGTTGCATGAGCGGCTGGGGGGTCGCCTGTCGCGCATGTTGCAGAGCGAGTCGAAGCTCTCGGCCGCGGATTTCGGCGTGCTGGTCAATCTGACGGATGTGCCGGACGGCCGGCAGCGTTACCAGGATCTTGCCCGGGCGCTCGAGTGGGAGAAGAGCCGTATGTCCCACCACATCGCTCGTATGGCAGGACGAGGGCTGGTGACCCGCGAGGAGTGCCCCGAGGACGCGCGGGGAGCATTCGTGGTCATCACGGACGCTGGGCGGGCGGCGATCGAGGCGGCGGCTCCGCTGCATGTGGAAGCGGTACGTGAGCTGTTCCTGGACCATGTCACCCCGGCGGAGCTGCGGACTCTGGCTGACATCTCCGACCGAGTGGTGGCGAAGCTGGACGAGGACACCGCCTGACCGGCCGATCGCAGTGCTCCATGACAGCAAAGGTGGCCGGCTGGATCCGGCCGGGGGCACACGCGCAGGCGCGCATATTTTCCTGTCCGAACATCTCATGGGTCCACAGCATGGACTCAGAGAGCCTTCCCGATCAGGGAGCAGGCGGTCGTCTCTCTCACCGACAAGGCGCAACTCATGAGCCGGGACGCCTGAGGGCGCCGGTGCATCACCGGCCCGGATGATCCGGCCGGACGGATGCCACTCGTGAAGACCTCGTATCCCGCGTCGACCAAAGCGCGGGCGATACCGCTTCCGATGCTGGAGCCTGCCAAGTGATGATCACGCTCGCTTTGTCCATTCTTTGGGATCTCCACCGGCGGGTGAGGCTCAGGGATCCGGGGCGGCCTGACGAGCCGCGTAGGCCGCGGGTGTGAGGCCGGTGTGGTGCCGGAAGAAGCGGCCGAAGTTGGCCGTGTCGGTGAAGCCGAGGTGGTCGGCGACCGCGCGGGCGGACCACCGGGCGTGGTCGAGCAGACGGCGAGCTTCGAGCAGGCGGCGCTGGTCGATGACCTGCCGTGCTCCGGTGCCTGCGGCGGCCAGGGTGGCCCGGTTGAGGGTTCGTACGGAACAGCCGAGCAGCCGGGCGTAGTCGTCGACGCGGTGCAGCTCGCGGTAGTGCAGCTCCAGGGCGTCCAGGAATCGTTCGTAGACCGGCTGCCGTCCGGAGATGCCGCCCAGGGGGTGGTTGTGGCGGCCACCGGGGCTTGTGTGAGGTCCGGTGAACTGGCGAGGCGGAGCAGCAGGGCTTCGAGGAGGCTGCACCGCAGGGCGTGATGGGCCGCGAGCGGGCGGCGTCCCAACGCCCGGTGCTCGTCGAGGAGTTGGAACGCGGTCTGCTCCAGCCAGGGGGCGTCCTCGGGATGCGGCCTCGCCGCGCGCGTGGCGCCGACCTCATAACTGCGTACTGATCACGCCGGAAAAGGAACCTTGTGTCCTCTACCGCAGGTCGGGGCATTCGATCGATGAAGGAGCTGATGACCATGGACGGAGAGACGCGGCAGAAGACCGCGGCCGACTGCGCCGGGGAACTTCCCGGGGCTGGTCTGGAACACCCCTTCGGCCTCGAATGGGAGGTGTACAAGGTGCTCGGCAAGGTGTTCATGCTCATGACGCAGGTGACGGGTGAGCCCTTCGTCATTCTCAAATCGGCTCCCGACGAGGCGGCCGCCCTGCGTCACGAGCACGTGGAGATCACCCCCGGTTACCACATGAACAAGAAGCACTGGATCACGGTGGAAGGCGGAAACGCGATCGACGAGACGTTGGTGAAGGAGCTCGTGACCGACTCCTACCGTCTTGTAGTCAGGGGGCTCGCCAAGTCCCAGCAGCCCGTCGACCCGCACACCTACGGCCGCCGCGCCTGACCTCCGGCATGACCTTGAGCGGCACGAAACTCCAGGACACCGCCCGCCACACCGCACTCGCGCTCCTGGGAGTCAGCCACGGGCGCCCGTTCACCGAGCAGTTGGACGTGTACAAGGTGGCGGGCAAGGTCTTCCTGATCGTCACGGACGACCCGGACGAACTCATCGTCACCCTCAAGGCGGAACCGGAGTATGGGCGGCTGCTACAGGGCCAGTACCCGTCGCTCACCCCGGGCCGCTACCTCGACAAGCGGCACTGGATATCCGTGGGAGCCGACCGAGGTGTCACCGCCGACCTGGTCGTCGAACTCGTCGACCACTCCTGCCACCTCGTCCTGGAGACGGTTCCGCGCAACCGCCGTCCCGGATGACTACGGACCAACCGGCCAACCGACCACGGACAAGGAGCGCCCATGCACAGTCAACGGCCGCATCCACGAGAGGCTCGGGGACCGCTTGGGTCGCCGATTGCAGTCGGATTCGAAGCTGTCGAGCGCGGACTTCCAGGTGTTGGTCCATCACACCGACGTGCCGGAGGTCAGTAGGCGGTGCCGTCGCTCTTCCTCGACCACGTCACGCCGTCAGAGCTGAGGGTTCGGAGCTGCTGGCGGTGTAGTAAGCAGGAGTGAGTTTGGGTGGGTGTGAGTGAGTGTCGTGGCTGGATGTGTGGGTCTGGTCGTCTGCGGTGCGCTGGGGGTGTTCTTTGCTGCCAGGGGGTGTTCTGAGCTTCGCCCGTCTGTGGGGAACGGGAGTTCTTGGGTCGAATGGGTGACCTTTGTGGGTGGTGGTCGTTGACTGCGGTGACGGGGTCTTCGCATCCCGGTTGGGGGTGTACGGGTGGGTGGGCTGCGGGAGTTGGCGGCGTCGTTCGTGGTGCCCGGTCCGGCCGGTGTGGCGGTGCGGGACCGGCTGCGGGTGAGCGAGTCGGACGCGGCGGTGCTGGCCGAGGTGGGGATGTTCCTGGGTTCGCTGGCGGCCGGGGATCTCGCAGTACGTTCCCGGCAGGGTTTGTCGCATGATGCGGCCTCGTGGGCGGTGCGTAAGCGGGAGTTGACGGGGAGGTCGTCGGCGCGTTGGGCGGGCAGTATCACCAAGGCCAGCCACGACCAGTGGGCGCTGGCGAGGCGTGGGCAGGTCGCCCACATGGCCTGGCTGCGTACTCAGATCGCGTCGGTGGAGGCGCGGCTGGGCCGGCCGCTGGGCGCCAAGGCGGACAAGCGGGCTGGGCTGGTGCGCGGGTATGCCACGCGCAGTGAGTGGCATGCCAAGTCCCGCCGCCTGCACACCCTGAAGGACCGCCTCGCGAGAGTGGAGGCGGACTGGGTAGCGGGCCGGGTGCGGGTGGTGCGCGGCGGCAAACGCCTCGCCCACACCCGCCACCACCTGGAGACGGCCGGGCTGGACGAAGCGGCGTGGCGACGGCGGTGGCGGGCGGAGCGGATGTTCCTGTCCGCCGACGGGGAGTCCGGCAAACGCTTCGGCAATGAGACCATCCGTATCACCGACACCGGACAGGTCTCCATCAAGCTCCCCGCTCCGCTGGCCCATCTGGCCAACGCCCCGCACGGCCGGTATCTGCTGGATGCGACCGTACGGTTCCGGCATCGGGGTGAGGAGTGGCGGGACCGGATCACCGCCAACCGGGCGGTCGCCTACCGCATCCACCACGACCCAGCACGCGGACGCTGGTATGTCACCGCCTCATGGCAGCGTGCCGCCGCCCCCGTTCTGCCGCTTGAGGCGGCGCTGGCGCGCGGGGTGGTGGGAGTGGACATGAACGACGACCACCTCGCCTGCTGGCGCCTGGATGCGCACGGCAACCCGGTCGGCGAACCACGCCGCTTCTTCTACGACCTCACCGGCAACACGGATCACCGGGACGCGCAGATCCGGCACACCCTGACCCAGCTGCTCCACCACACGCGCCGCACCGGTGCCGCCGCGATCGCCATCGAGGACCTCGACTTCCGCGAGGGCACAAGCCGGGAGAAGCACGGCCGCAACAAACGTTTCCGCCGCCTGCTCTCCCGCTTCCCCACCTCGAAGCTGAAAGCCCGGCTGGTGTCGATGGCCGCCGAGCAGGACATCGCGATCGTTGCGGTCGACCCCGCCTACACGAGCCGGTGGGGTGCCCAGCACTGGCAGAAACCACTGACCACCCCACGACGTGAACCGTCCCGTCACGATGCGGCGAGCATCGCGGTCGGGCGACGCGCCCTTGGGCACCCGATCCGGCGACGGATGGCACCGCCCCCGCAGCACCAGAGTGATGGTGCGGGGCATCGGACCGTCCAGGCCCGACCGGAGGCCCGGCGGCGTGAGGAAACCCGCCCCCACATTCCCGGACCGCGCACCGGATGCGCGCCGCCGGACCGTGGAGCGAAAGCGGGCGACCAGGGTGCCCACCACCGTTCGGGACACCCGGCTGAGCCCGAGTCCTGGCAACAGGACACACTCCCGCTCAGTCATTAGGAACGGTCAGTGAGGTGTTCAGGGAGCACATCAACCTCAAGCGGTACATCCGCGAGCGCCTGGACCAAGTCCTCGCCGACGAGCCCGAAGAAGTCCGCGAGGCGTACCTCCAGGCGCGGACGAAGGAGCATCGCGAACAACTCGGCGCGAACGTGGCGGAGTTGCTGGAAAAACACGGTCTGCGGCTGCGCTTCGAGGAGGTCGTTCACCACGACGACAACGACTCCCTGCGGCAAAGTCTCATGTCCTCGGGGTGACGCGTCCGCCGCCGGAGCCCGTTCGCACCGGCCCTCGCCCACCGGACCCTGGCCGCTCTGCATACCGCGGGCTACACCCCGGTGTGCGGCATTGTGGTGGAGCGCACGATGAGCCGTGGCGCGTGTTGCGTGGGGCGGGTTGGGCGGCCGGTGTCCTCGATCCGGGCGGTCAGCATGGTCACCGCAGTGGCTCCCATGTCTTGGCGGGGGGTGTCGATGGTGGTCAAGTCGATATAGCCGAACTGGGCGAGAACGGTGTTGTCGAAGCCGACCAGCGACAGGTCTTCCGGCGCGCTCATGCCTCGACGCTTGAGAGCCGCGAGGACACCTAGGGCGGACAGGTCGTTGGCTGCGAAAACAGCGGTGGGAGGGTGGGCACTGGAGAGCAGGGTCTCCGCTGCTCGCCTACCGCCGTGCTCGGTGTAGTCACCGCGGACGACGCGGGTGCGCGCGGACAGTCCGTGCTGCTTCATGGTGCCGAGGTAAGCCCTGCGGTGACTCTCGGCCCCCGGACCGTTGCCGCCGTCGATGTGGGCGATGTCCTCATGGCCGAGGCCGACGAGATGTTCGACGGCGAGGCGGGTGCCGTCGCGGGTGTCCACCGCGACCGAGTCGACACCCTGTACATGACGGCCCACGACGACCAGGGGCACGCGGTCGGCCAGCTCCCGCAGGTCCTTCGACGCCAGACGGGGGCCGACGAGGACGATGCCGTCCACCCGATGTTCCAGCAAACCGTCGACAGCCCGTCGCTCGGTGTCTGCGGTCAGAAGTTCTCCGCCTGTGAGGAGCACTCCGTAGCCGGCCTGCTCGGCCTGTTCCTGGACGCCGGTGAAGATCTCCGTGTAGACGGGATTGCGCAGTTCCACCAGGACGACCCCCACCGTCATGGTGCGTCGGCTGGCGAGCTGGGCGGCATGGGCGTTGGGGCGGTAGCCCAGCTCGGCCGCCGCCTTCAGTACCGCCTCCCGGCGCCGTGCGGAGACGCGGGGGTCGTTTCGCATCACCAGGCTGGCCAGGGATCGCGATACGCCGGCTCGGGCCGCGACATCCTCGAGAGTTACCGACACGCAACCTCCTCCACCTATTGACGTACCTGTTGGAGCGCTCCAAAGTTTAGCCTATTGGAGCGCTCCAAGTGAAGGTCGTCGTTTGGCGCCGCGGCGCCTCTCGAACCACGCGATCTCCAGGGCCTCAGGTTCTGGGCTCGTGCGGTTCCCTCTCTTCTCTTCCTTTTCCGGTCGCACAGTAAGGTTCAGAACAAATGCACCGATCCTCTCATGCGCGCAGATTTGCCTCCCTCGTGGCCGTGGCCGTGGCCACGGCCACGGCACTGACCCTCGCCGGCTGCACCAGCAGCTCAGGCGGGAAGCAGGCCGAGCAAAGCGCCGACGGCGTGTCCGCGGGCAAGGCCACCACGCCCCGTCTGACCATCGCGATGGTCACCCACCAAGGGCCGGGCGACACTTTCTGGGACATCGTCCGCAAGGGCGCCGAGGCGGCCGCCGCGAAGGACAACATCCGGCTCGTCTACTCCAACGATCCGAGCGCGGGCAACCAGGCCAACCTGGTCCAGAACGCCGTCGACCAGAAGGTCGACGGCATCGCGGTCACCCTGGCCAAGCCCGAGGCCATGAAGGACGTCGTGCACAAGGCCGCGGCAGCGGGTATCCCCGTCGTCGGCCTCAACTCCGGTGTGAGCGAGTGGAAGAAGCTCGGCCTGATGGAGTTCTTCGGTCAGGACGAGACCGTGGCCGGCGAGGCCTTCGGCAAGAAGCTGAACGAGGTCGGCGCCAAGAAGGCCGTCTGCGTCATCACCGAGCAGGGCAACATCGGCCTCACCCAACGCTGCGACGGGGCGAAGAAGACCTTCCAGGGCAAGACGGAGAACCTCTACGTCAACGGCACCGACATGCCTGCCGTGAAGGCGACGATCACCGCCAAGCTGCAGCAGGACCGCTCCATCGACTACATCGTCAGCCTCGGCGCCTCGTACGCGCTGACCGCCGTGCAGTCCGTGTCCGAGGCGGCCAGCAAGGCCAAGATCGCCACCTTCGACCTGAACAAGGACCTCACCGGTGCCATCAGCAAGGGCACGATCCAGTTCGCGGTCGATCAGCAGCCCTACCTCCAGGGCTACCTGGCGATCGATTCGCTGTGGCTGTACAAGACCAACGGCAACTACATGGGCGGCGGTGAGCAGGCGATCCTGACCGGCCCGGCCTTCGTCGACGAGTCCAACGTCGACCAGATAGCCGAGTTCGCCGCTAGGGGCACTCGTTGATGAGCTCGGACCGGCGGGCGGCGCCGACGGTGACCGCACCGCCGGCCCGCGGCCCCGCGGGTTCCGCCGCCGCAGGCGACTCGGTCATCTCAGTCACTCCAGAACCGACGCACCAGCCGCATGGGAGAGGGGAGGGCCGGACCGAAGCCGATGTCGTGCGGGTGGAAGGCTGGGCCCGGGCCCCGTTCGAAGCCCTCGCCGATGTGTTCGCGCGAGTCGTCGCGGAACAGGGAGGCGGTGTCGCAGCCCTCGCGATCTGCCTGGACGGCCATCCTGTCGTAGACCTGTCATACGGAGGCCCTCGCGGCGCCCGATACCTGTTGTTCTCCGTTTCCAAAGGTGTCTCGGCGATCGCCGCCCAGCACGCTCACGCTGATGGACGGCTCGACCTCGATGCCCCGATCTGCGATGTCTGGCCTGCCATGCGGCGCACAGCGACCCGCCGCATCACCACCCGCCACGTGCTCAGCCACCAGGCCGGGCTGCCCCTGGTCGACCAGGAGCTCACCGTGGAAGATCACGTGGCCGGAAGGCTCGAGGCCGCCCTGGAGCGGCAGGAACCCTACTGGGAGCCAGGGACCAAGCACGGCTACCACGCCATCACCTACGGAGCCCTGCTCGAAGGCGTCTTCCAACGGGCACTGGGCACCAGCGTCGCCGAGTACATCCACGCGCATGTCCGGCGCCCGCTCGGTCTCGACCTCACTCTCGGGGTTCCGCCGTCGGACAACCACGACGTGCTGCCGCTGCGGACACGCTCCCCGATGCGCACCCCGCTACAGTCGGCCCGCCCAGGGCTGCTCTTCGACGCCGTCGGCCTCGGACTGCTCGATGACCCCTCGGTCTTCAACCAGCCGGATGTGCTCGCAGCGCCCTGGCCCGCGACCACGTGGTCGCCAGTGCCCGAGACCTGGCACGGCTGTATGCCGCGACCGTCGGACCGGTTGACGGTGTGCGCCTGCTGGACACCGAGAGCAGCGCCGCCCTCGCCCGCACCCGCTCGATCGGGCTCGACGAGGTCCTCGGCGAGCCATCCCACTTCGGGTCCGGAGTCCAAAGGCCTACTGCTCGGCTTCCCCTGCTAGGACCAGCCTCGTACGGACATGACGGGCATGCCGGCTCCCTTGCGCTGGCCGATCCGCGGTTCTCCGTCGGCATGGCCTTCACCACCAACGTCAGTCCGCCCGTCGGCGGAGCGAGTGCGGCGGCCCTCACACTCATCGCGGCAGCCGGGCACTGCCTGAACGCATCCGGCGGCAACTACCAAGAGAAAATGGGTCGATTCTGATGGAGCCGAGCCGCTCGGCTCTCCAGACATTCGCCGGGCACATCACCCGCCCGCCCAACGGCACGCCGACACCGTCCGGTTCGTGCTCTTCGAGGCCCGGCCGGCCAAAGCCTCACCGACCAGCGCTGAGGAAGGTCTCGCAGATGGGTGTTTCCTCACCCGTTGCCATGGCGATCTGCTCCAAGAGCAGGCCGATCGTTGTGGTGAGGTACGCCCAGTAGTCCGCCGAACCAGAAGGACCGGGGTTCAGACGCACCTGACGTTCAGCAGGGCGCCGTCCAAATCCGAGGGCGGTGATAGTGGTGCCGCTGTACGGGCTTGGTCGCGTTGATGTCGCACGTGATCAGATGGTCCGGGCTCTCGGTCCCGTCGCTTCGACCGTGATGTTTGCCCAGCTGAGCCACGAAGTTCGAAGGGCATTTCGGAGTCGGCCCAACCACCGCCGACCTGCCGGTAGCGTGATCGACATGACAGCTGAGGGCGGGGCGACACAGGGCGAAGCACTGGTCGGCGGCATGATGAACACGGGCGCGGTCTTCCGTCGCGGTTCCCTGGTGGAACGCCCCGCGCCGCCTACCGCGCGCGCCCTCCACACCCACCTCATCGCCCTCAAGGAGCACGGCTTTGACGCGGCTCCGACCTCGGTCCAGCTCACCACGGACGGCCGCGAGCAGCTGACCTACATCCCCGGCGATGTTGCCCTGCCGCCGTTTCCCCGCTGGGTGATGACGGAGACCGCGCTGAGTTCCGTGGGAAGTCTGCTGCGGCACCTGCACGAGGCCAGTGTCGCCATCGCAGTGGACACCCGCGCAGCGTGGCCCCAGGCTCTGGCCGACCCGGAGGGAGGCAGGATGCTGTGCCACAACGACGTGTGCCCGGAGAATGTCGTCTTCCGCGACGGCCGTGCCACGGCCCTGATCGATTTCGACCTGGCGGCGCCAGGTCGGCCATTGTGGGACGTCGCCATGGCCGCCCGCTACTGGGTCCCTATGCTCGACCCCGCGTCTGCGGCAGCCTTCTACCCCGCCGGGCTGGATGCCTCGACGCGACTGCGCATCCTCGCCGACAGCTACGGCCTCTCCTCGCAGGAGCGCGCTGAACTGCCCGGGGTCATCGAACGGGCCACCGCATCCTGCCGGGCCTTCGTCGCCGACCGCGTGGCCGATGGCGACCCTGTCTACACACAGGTGTTATCCGAACGTGGTGGTTGGCAACGGTGGGACCGCATACAGGAGTGGCTTGTGGCCCACCAAGAGATGTTCACGACCACCCTGCTGGACTGACCGGCCCAGAGGTTGAAGAACAATCTCAGAGGCGGCGCGTCAGGTGGGGGACATCGAAGGGGGAGAGGCCGGGGCGGGCAAAATGCTAGCAGCGCCCATGGCACCGACAGTTGACGTGCGGCGAACACGGACTCCAGCGCGGCCCTGCGCCGCCGGGACGGCCAGCTGGTCGTGCCCGTCCCGGACAGCCGCAGCAGATCGAACGCGACGAAGTGAGCCGGCCACTCCTCAGCCGCCTGGGCCCGCCCCGGCGCCGCGCCGCTGAAGCCGGTTCTGCAGCCGCTCGAAGGTGAGCCGTCCTGTGGCGTCCCACACGACCAGCTTGCCGTCCAGGGCGGTGGCGTCCGGCAGGTGCGTGGCTCCAGTCCGAATCTCCGGAAAGGCCGGCGCCAACTCCGTGCCGCGCTTCGAGCGCAGCGTCACCCGCCCCGCGGCGGTGGAGACCAGGGCACGGAACCCGTCCCACTTCGGTTATGTGTTGTTGAACTGTCTGCGGGATAGAGTCCGCCGCCATGTCGATCACGGGATGGCGGGTGCACTTCACTCACCGCGAACTGGCACGCCCACGCGAAGTGACGTCGTTCATGCGGGAGTTCGGCTCGCAATTCGCTGGAGCTGAGGCGAGCAGCGAACCGGCGTCGGCCAGAAGTTGTCGGCCCGCGTCGGTCAGCGCTACGCCGTGGCGATCCCTGGTGAACAGCGAGGCGTCGAGATCCTGCTCCAGCGCGCGGATCTGCTGGCTGAGCACCGGCTGCGCGATATGCAGCTCATCGACGGCGCGGAAGTGCAACTGGTCGGCCACGGCGGCGAAGTGACGCCGTTTGCGCAGGTCCAGATCCATGGCGCCTCCCGATCCGGTGATGCCTTCAGGGTATCTCCACTGCTAAAAGAGGTCTTGGACACCCGCTCAGGCCAATGGCAACCTGAATAGGTACCTATTGGGGACGAAGCGAATTCGGCACAAGAATTCGACATCGGAACTTGATAGCAGGGCCCAGGCGCAGAATGAGCACACTGTTTCGGATACCCATCAATTCAATGGAGTGATCGTGGGAAAGCTCGATGGCAAGGTAGCGGTGATCACCGGCGGATCCACCGGCATGGCACTGGCAGGAGCCAAACTGTTCGTCGAGGAAGGAGCGCACGTCTTCATCCAGGCCCGGCGGCAGGAAGCACTGGACGACGCCGTCAAGCTGATCGGCCGCAACGTCACCGCCGTCCAGGGTGACGCGGCCGAACTGGACGACCTGGACCGCTTGTACGACACCGTCAAGCGGGAAAAGGGCTCGATCGACGTGCTGTGGGCCAGCGCCGGGATGGGTGAATCCGCCGTCCTCGGCGAGATCACCGAGGAACAGTTCCACCGCGCCTTCTGGCTCAACGCGCGCGGCACCCTGTTCACCGTGCAGAAGGCACTGCCGCTGATCAATGACAACGGCTCGATCCTCATGACCGGATCCAACGCCTCCCTCGGCGCCTTCCCCGGCTGGAGCCTCTACGCGGGAAGCAAGGCCGTCCAGCAGGCCTGGGCCCGCGTCTGGCTCAACGAACTGCGCGACCGCAAGATCCGGGTCAACGTCCTGACCCCCGGCCAGGTCGCCACCGCCAAACAGGAAGAGCTGTTCGACGAGGCAACCAAGGCCGCATTCGAGTCCCTCATCCCCCGCGGAAAGATGGGCCGCCCCGAAGAAATCGCCACCGTCGCCCTGTTCCTCGCCTCCGACGACTCCAGCTACGTCAACGGCCTGGAACTGGTCACCGATGGCGGAACCACCGCCATCTGAACCACCTACCGGGAATGCCGCAGGCACACCCCACTACAACCCAGTCGCCACAACGAACTGATCTCGAACGCGGACATCCGCAACACGCCGAAGTGTTGCGTGGGCGCCGAATTCGCGTGCTGACGAGCCGGAGGTGCCGGGAAAGGTGCGGCAGTTGGCCCAGAAACGTCGCGGCCGACGCCCTGCTCCTGACCCGGCACGAACGAGACAGAGCGACACCTTGAGAACAGGAAGAGAGCACACCTCATGAGCAGCATCACCCTCATCGGTACGGGGAACATGGCCCGCACCATCGGCACGCTCGCGGTGGCGGGCGGCAACACCGTCGAGGTCATGGGACGCGATCAGTCCAAGGCCGATGACCTGGCCAAGGCTCTGGGCGGCGGCGTGACTACGGGCAAGTGGGGCGCCGTCCCTGCCGGGGACATCGTCATCACGGCTCTGTTGTACGACGGTGTCGTTCCGGTCGTCGCCGAGTACGGAGACGCCCTCGCGGGCAAGGTCATCGTCGACATCAGCAACCCCTTCAACGCCACGTTCGACGGACTGGCCCACAGCGAGGAGACCTCGATCGCGCAGGAAGTCGCCAAGGTGGCCCCGGCCGGCGCCAGCGTGGTGAAGGCGTTCAACACCATTTTCCGTAATGTCCTGGAGAAGGGCCGGCCCAACGTCTTCATCGCTGGCGACAATGCGCAGGTCAAGGCGGGCGTGGCGGCATTCATCGAGAGCCTCGGGCTGCGCCCGCTGGACGTCGGCGGCCTGAAAATGGCGCACTGGTTGGAAGGGATGGGCGTGGTCACGGTGGGCCTCGCCGGTAGCGGGGTTGGCCACTGGGACTTCGCCCTCGGCGTCAACGAATTTACCGGCTGAGCCCCCGGGGCCGAGCAGTCGGCGAACAGGGCGCCGTGTGCCCTGACAATGGTTGATGGATCACCGACTCGCTGATGCCGGATATCAATGTTGGCGAACGATCATGCCCGAGGAGACTCTCGCGATGAAGATCGGTCTCGTGATTCCCATTGTCGGGCCCACCGTCAGCGGCGCCCCCTGAACCGCTCCGGGATCGGTGGAGGCTCTATACGTTGACTCCAGCCGCCGGTTGGGGCTGGAGTTGAGCGTAGTGGTTGGTCTCGTGTTCGTGGGGCGGCGTGTCTCCGATCGCGCTGTGGGCCGGTGGTTGTTGAACCAGTCGACCCATTCCGCGGTGCCGAGTTCGACGTCGGCGGGGCCGTGCCAGCGCCGGCGGGGCTTGATCAGCTCCGTTATGTGGAGGCCGATCTGGGACTCCATGAGCGCGTTGTCCAGGGCATCACCGACGGTGCCGACCGAGGCGTCGATACGGGCCTCGAGGAGGTGCGCCGTGAACGCGAAAGACGTGTACTGGGCGAGTTCAACTGGTCGATGCAACACCGGCTTGTTGAAGCGAGCGTAGTTGCTCCTCGAAGATTTCAGCGGGCGTCTTCCACCCGAGGATCTTTCGTGGCCGGTTGTTGAGCGCGTGAGCGACGGCCTCGAGTTCGTCAGCGGACCAGCGCGACAGGTCGGTGCCTTTGGGGAAGTACTGCCGCAGCAGACCGTTAGTGTTCTCGTTCGTCGGGCGCTGCCACGGTGAGTGCGGGTCAGCGAAGAACACCCGCGTCCCGGTCTCCAGCGCGAACTGCGCGTGGCCCGAAAGCTCCTTCCCGCGATCCCACGTCAGGGTTTTGCGCAACTGGTCGGGCAACTTGGTCATCGACGCCGCGAGTGCGGCGTTCATCGCGATGGCCCCGTAGCCGCCGAGCGACGGCCCGTTCTTCACGTACGGCTTCTCGCCCCAGCCCTCCATGCGTGGCAGGTGGACAAGGAGCGTTGAACGGCTGCTGCGCTCGACAAGCGTGCCGATCGCGGACCTGTCCGTCCCGATGATCAGGTCGCCTTCCCAATGCCCGCGCATGGCCCGGTCGTTGGCCTCGGCGGGGCGCTCGCTGAGGACGACATCGGCGGTGACATGCCCTTGGGGCTTGTTCCGTGACCTGGCCCTCGGCTCCCGCAATGCTCGCCCCGTTCGGAGACAAGTGACCAGTTCACGCTTGAGCGCACCACGCCCCTCGATGAACAGCGACTGGTAGATGGCCTCGTGGCTGATGCGCATGGACTCATCATCGGGGAAGTCGACCTTCAGCCGATGCGCGATCTGCTCTGGGCTCCATGCCGTCGACCACCGTCGGTCTTGGCGATGGGGCTTGTTCAACCCCTTCCACGGCGGTGTCCTGGGGCCCGGGACGATCGTGCCGTCATGCCTACGGACGTTCCCAGCGAGCCGGTCTTGCACATACTCACGCAGCCGCTCGTTGCCCACCAGCTTCGCCGTCTTCGGACGCTTTGCGGCCCGCTGTGTCTTCCACTGCGCCACCACGGCGCGGTAGACCGGCTTCCCGCCCCTGGTCGCAGCGTTTCGGCGCAGTTCACGAGACACGGTCCCGGGGTCGCGGCCGATCGTGAGAGCGATCTCGCGCACGCCCTTGTCCTGGGCCTTGAGCAGCGCGATCTCCTCACGCTCGGCGAACGACAGGTACCGGCCAGTGGGCTCGTCCAGGCTCAGCGGGGTCATCCCGCCAGCGTGTCGAAACCATCGGATCCCGACCGGTGCCGACACGCCGACCCTCTCGGCGGCCTGGACCGTTGTGACCCCGGACGCAATCAGGCGCCAGAACTCCCGTTGTACAGCGCGCGACGGCTCCGGGCGGCCGGGCGAGCGCATCGGCGCCCGCATCGCCCGATCCGCGGCCCACTGCCGTCGCGCCCCGGCCGGCGCCTGCGGCATCGGCTTCGTCGGTCGTCCCATCCAACAACCTCCGTGATCAAGGTGTTGCGACGACCAGTTGAATTCGCCCTGACTGCCCGCATCCGAATGATGAATGAGCCCCGGCCCAGCAGGAGTTCCGGTGCGTGCACGTCGCCACAAGGCCATATCGACGGCGTCGAGGACGAGCTTGGCCCGCTTGCTGGTGGCCGCGGACCAGCCGACGACAGTCCGGGAGAAGACGTCCACGACGAACGCGACGTAGACGATCCCCGACCAGGTGGCCACGTAGGTGAAGTCGGCGACCCACCTCTCGTTCGGCCGGGATGCGGTGAAGTCGCGCCTGAGCAGGTCAGTCGCCCGCTCTGCCGTCAGCCGAGCGCTGCGGTTGCCAGTCAGTGATCGGCAGCCAGATCACTGCTGAGCCTTTGTGAACGCCCGGTATTCGCAGGCCGCATGAGTAGCGGCGGACTGGCAAACCATGGTGCTCGATGTGGCTTCCCAATGGAGAAGTCAAGCCGTGAGACATGGCTACAAAACCCCTTTGAGAGGATGCGTGATCTCTCCTAGGTTGGCCCGCGTGATGATCGAGGTGCCCTACCAGTCGCTTCCGGGTGACCAGTCGGACGTTCGCTACGCCCATGGCCCCGACTCGGCTGTCCAGCCTGGCGTGCCTGTCGGCAGGACAATCGAGTTCGGCTGGAACGAGAGTGCGATCTACCCGGGCACGTTCCGCAAGTTCTGGGTTCACGTGCCCGCCCAGTATGACCCCGCACAGCCGGCGTCGCTGATGGTGTTCCAGGACGGATGGTGGTATCTGGATCCCGAAGGAGAGGTCCGCGGCGCGATCGTCCTGGACAACCTCGTCCACCGCGGCGACATCCCGGTCACCATCGGCGTGTTCGTCGACCCCGGCGTCTTCCCCGACGCCGAGGACCCGAAGAACCGCAACACCGAGTACGACGCATTCGACGACCGGTACGTCAGTTTCCTCCTGGACGAAATCATCCCCGAGGTCACGCAGCGGTACACGATCGCCGAGGACCCTGACCGGTGGGGCATCTGCGGTGGCAGCAGCGGCGGCAACTGCGCCTTTACCGCAGCGTGGCTGCGCCCGGACAAGTTCCGCCGCGTCATCGGGTACCTGTCCAGCTTCACGCAGATGCCAGGCGGTAACCCGTACCCCGAACTGATCCCCGGCGTTCCCCGCAAGCCACTGCGCGTCTTCCTGCAAGCGGGCCATCGTGACCTGCGCTGGAACGAGCCCGAAGCGAACTGGCTCGCCAACAACTTGCGTGTCGCGGCCGCGCTCGCGGAAGCCGGATACGACTTCCGCCTCGTCCTGGGCGACGGCGGCCACAGCCCCAACCACGGTGGAGTCCTGCTCCCTGATGCCTTGCGCTGGTTGTGGCGGTCGGATGATCGCCCGGACCAGGACCTGTCCGGCGCATCATGTGACCGCCTTGCCCTTGCATCATTGTTCTGAGGAAGGGCGGGGCGATCTGACCAATGACGAGTGGGGCGACTTGCATCTCGTTTGCCCAACGCTGGTCGTCGGGGCGGTCGTTGGAGGGACCACCGCACCTTGACCAACGGGATACCGTTCCGTGCCGCACCGGCGCCCCCTGGCGAGATCTTCCAGCGCGCTTCGGATGCTGGAAGACGGTCCATGAGCGCCACCGCCGCTGGATGGCTGGCCTACGGCACCTGGGACCGAGTCCTGCAGGCCGTCCATTGCGAGGCCGACGCCGAAAGGCGGGATTGACTGGAGCATGGTCAGCGTGGACTCGACCTCGCTCCGAGCCCACCAACACGCGGCAGGGGCGCCGCGCAAAGCGCCGCGGACAACGAAGAGGCGATCATCTTCTCGCCAGCACCGACCCGACGAAGGACTTGGCCGGCGGGATGGGCGGCGCGGCCGCGGCCGGGGATCGGGGCGCGCGCGACTCTGGTCATCGGCGCGACCGGCACCACCGGCAGTCGCACCGCCGCGCAGCTGACGGCCGCCGGTCACCGTGTCAAAGCAGCAAGCCGTCACGCCACCGCGGTTCCCGGCGCTGAGCCGGTCCTCTTCGACTGGCACGACCCCGCCACGCACGCTGCCGCACTCGACGGAGTTGACCGTGTCTACCTCATACCGCCCCTGGGTGACCCCGACCCGGCGACGATCATGCTGCCGTTCCTCCGTCGGGCCCGCACCGCCGGCATGCGACGTGCGGTCCTGCTGAGCTCCTCGGCCATCTCCGAAGGCGGTCCGGCAGTGGGAACGGTGCACCAGGCCCTGCCCGATCTGTTCGAACAATGGGCGGTGCTGCGGCCCTCGTGGTTCATGCAGAACTTCACCGGCACGCACGCGCATGCTCTCAGCATCCGCGAGGACGGCATCGTATGGACTGCCACTGGGAGCGGTCGGATCGGCTTTGTAGACGCAGAGGACATCGCGGCCGTCGCCGTCCGCGCTCTGACCGACGAACACGCTCGCGACACCGATCTCGTCCTCACGGGACCGGAGGCGCTCAGCTACGACGACATCGCCACCATCATGACCGAGGTCACGGGTCGGCCCGTGGGTCACCGCCGTCTGTCCTACGAGCAGATGCGCGATCGCCTCACCGAAGTTGTCCCCGTGCAGTTCGCCTCCATGCTGGCCGGCATGGACCGTGCCATTGCCGAGGGGACGGAAGACCGCATAACCAACACCGTCCAGCGTCTCACCGGTCGGCCCGCGCGAACCTTCCGCGCTTTCCTCGAAAGGGAGATGCGGTGCAGCAGTTGAGGTCTCAGAACGATCAGCGATTCTGGTTCGAGACCAGGTGTGGTGGCCGTAGTCCCATGATGCCGTGGCGAGTTGTTGGTACCGATGGTCTCGCGCTTGGTGGTCAGGATGGCTGGACTTGGTCGAAGAGGGCGAGGGCTTCGGCGGGATCCGGGCTCACAAGGCGTTCCAGACCGGCCGTCGTGATCTTCGCCCACTTGCCGGCCCGTGCCCACATTTGTTCCTCGAAGGTGCGGACTGCCTCGTCAAGGTCTTCGGGGCCGGTGGCGACGGACTCGGCGAGTTCGGCGCCTTCCAGCATCGCGAGGTTCGCGCCCGCTCCCAACGGGGGCATCAGATGGGCGGCGTCGCCCAGTAGCGTCACCCCGAAGACGTGGGTCCAGGTGTGGGACACGGGCAGGACGTAGAAGGGGCGGTGGACGAAAGCGGTGCCGTGGCGGAGGAGGTCGAGGACGGGAGCGGCCCAGCCGTCGAACAGAGCCAGCAGGCCCGATCGCACGGCCTCGTCGTCGGCCAGGTCCAGGTTCGTGTGCCAGTCCAGCGGCGCGCGGAATTTGGTGTACACCTTGATGTGGCCGCCGCTGTTGCGCTGCGCGACGAGACTTCGGTTCACGCCATACACGGCCACGGAACCGTCGCCGATCAACCGGGCGAGGTCAGGATGGCGGGTGTCGACGTCGTCGAGGGAGGTCTCGATCGAGGTGACGCCGGTGTAGTGCGGCGTCACCGACGAGACTGCCGGGCGGACCCGGGACCAGGCGCCGTCCGCGCCGACCACGAGGTCGAACGTTTCCTGTCGCCCGTCCGCGAACTGGACCAGTACGCCATCTCCGGTCCCCGGCACCACCTGCGTCACGCCCCGCCCCCACTGGACGTCGAGAGGGCCGAGTAACAGGTCACGGAGTTGCCTGCGGTCGATCTCGGGATTGGCCCGGTCATCTGGACGCGGCCGCCAGTCACGCAGGACCGTCCCGTCCGTGTCCAGGATGCGCATGGCCTGCCCCTCGGAACGGGACAGCGCCTGGAACTCCGCCAGCAGCCCCGCCTTGTCCAGCGCGAGTTGGCCCAGCCCTTCGTGCAGGTCCAGCGTGCCGCCCGGGGGGCGGGCGTCGGGGGCGGGATCGCGTTCGAGGACGGCGACGGGGTGTCCATGGCGGTGCAGGACCCGGGCGAAGGTAAGGCCGGCAGGGCCGCTGCCGACCACGGCGATACGATGTCTCATGTTGATACACTGTATTTCCCCATTGCACTGCATCGCAACAGAACGGTGTGACCATGACTGTGTGGGACCGGCCGGAGCAGCCGGCTCGCCCCGTGCCGCTCGACCGGGAGCGGATCGTCGCCGCCGCCATCGCGCTGGCCGACGAGGGCGGGCTGGAGGCGGTGTCGTTGCGCAAGGTCGCCGCCCGGCTGAACGCGGGCCCGATGCGACTGTACGGATACATCTCCACCAAGCAGGAGCTGTTCGACCTCATGGTGGACGAGGTCCAGGCCGAGATTCTCCCCGAGGAGCAGCCCGGTGACTGGCGGGAGGGGCTGCGCGTCCTCGCCCACCGCACCAGGCAGGCCGCTCTCCGTCACGAATGGCTGGCCGACCTGCTCGGCGGCCGCCCGTCCCTGGGCCCGAACGGCCTCGCCGTGACCGAGGCCACGCTCGCTGCCCTCGACGGCCTCGCCGACATCGACACCGTCATGCGCGCCGTGGAGACTGTCAGCGCCTACTTCACTGGCGCGATCAGGCGCGAGATCGCGAACCTGCGGGCCGAGCGCGCAACGGGCCTGTCCAAGCGCGACTGGCAGCGCGCCTCCGGCCCGCATGTGACGAGGATGTTGGCCACGGGCCGCTTCCCGGCGCTGGCCAAGGCCGTGTACGACGGCACGGACGTGGACGCCGAGGCATCCTTCGCGACCGGCCTGGACTGGGTCCTCGATGCCGTGGCCGACAAACTCACCCGGCCGCCGGCGTGACGCTCCGCTCTTGCTGAATGGGCGCGAGGTCGGGGTCGGTGTCCACGGGCCGTGCGGGCTTGTGCCGCCACCACGTCACAACGTTGGAGCTGCCATTGGGGCGCCGGGAGACCGCGACGGCACCGGCTCGACCGGGCGCATCGCGTCGTCCAACTGGATCGGCGTACGCGGAGGCACCAGACGCCGGGCGAACAGAGCTGACAGCTCTGCCTGACTCAATCCAGCGACCTGGCCGACCTCCCAGACCTTCCGCACGGGCAGGCGTCACCACACCGGTACGTGCAGTCTTCCGGTGGCGGTCGGAGGTGCGTTGGGGGATGCCGCGATGTCACTCGGATGAGACAACTCCAAGTCTCTGGAGAACCATCCCACTTGGGTTCCGCAGCCCGGCCGGGCCGCAGATCAGGCGTCGGTACGGGAGTGCCGGGGCCGCCGACCCGGGCAGCCGGCAGCACCAGTGGCCCGTCGGCCGAGACCCCCTCCGGGCCGCCGAGCGCCAGCACGCCAGCCTCTCTGGCGGGAAGCTGACCGAGCCACCGCAGCCACCCGGCCGGCTGGCCGCGTCGTGTTCGACGCGCTGGCGACCGGGTTTGAGCAGCTCCACGCGAGTTTTTCGCCGGGCAAGCAGAACGAGTTGAAGGAGCGGCAATCGGCACTGGTCCTGCCGGACAACGAGGTTGGCGGGGCAGCGCCGAACAGGACAACGGTGGATCTGGAGGGAGGGACCGCGGTCGTCCGGATGCATCGACTCGGTCAAGTAGGAGCTTTGCGTGGGGCTCGCCCATGCTGTCGGCATGCCTTTTCCTGATGAGTCGGCTCCGGTGGCAGTGCTGGACTACCAGCCGCAATGGGCGGTGGACTTCGAGCAGTTGGCCAGGACACTGCGCGGCGCGCTCGGATACCATGCCCTCGCAGTCGATCACGTCGGGTCCACCGCTGTGCCAGGCCTTGCCGCCAAGGACTGTGTGGACGTCCAAGTGGTGGTCGACGCCATCGACGAGGATCGACAGACCGGACTCCTGGCCGCGGTCGGCTTCCGCTGCCGGCCGGAGCCCTGGAATCGTGCGGAGGTTTCGGGAGGGCAGCACTGCCCGAAGCTGGTGTTCGCCCCGCCGGTCGGAGCACGACGGTGCAACATCCACCTGCGGGAGGCGGGAGGGCCCAATGTCCGGTTCGCCCTCCTGTTCCGTGACTACTTGCGCGCGGATGAAGCCGCCCGCCAAGCGTGGGGGGCGTTCAAAAAGCGCCTGGCCCTCAGCGTGCCGGGCCTGCTCGACTATGGGCAGATCAAGGCCCCTGCCACACAAGTGCTGATGGCGGCGGCCGAGCGTTGGGCACTCGACAGCGATTGGAAGCCCGTTTCAAGCGGCTTCGGCGTGCGGCGTGTACTGGATCCAGCAGCGCCGCCCGAGCTCCCGTATCTCCTCCACGGATCCCGGGTCGCGGACATCGGACCAGGGCGTGCGGATCCATCCGGGCCCGGTCGTCCGGCAGTTGCGCCATGACCTCAACCGCGAGCTCCTCCACCACCACGCCGTACCGCATCCCGCACACCTCCGTGTGATCGACTCGGGCAGCAGCGTACGGCGGAACCGCCGATCGCGTTCCGGCCTGTGGATAACCCGTATTTCGCGGTGGTCGCCCCGACCACTGGAACCAGGCCATGGCCCTGACCACGGTCCGGCCATGCCGCGTCCAGTCCCGACCACGGCTGGTCAGCGTGCCCGGGAGCGTGTCCCGTGTCCTCCGCGGGGGTGAGCCGGCCGGGCTCAGCGGGTGGCGACCCTGTCGGGCGGCGAGCGGTTCCGTGCGGCCCTCGCCGCGCTGATGTCCGCCGAACCGGGCCCCGGCTCCTCATGCTGGACGAGCGACCAACGAAAGGTGCGCGGTGACGAGGTGAGCTCATGAACGGCCGTGTCCTCCAGAGGGCCGGGGCCCTGGCCCCTGGAGGACCGTCCGCGCGATGTGTCCCGTCTCCAGGGCGACGTGGAGGGCGCCGTCCGGGGCCACCGTCAGACCGTGCGGTTCACCGTGGCGGTCCGGAAGGTCGTACTCCTCGATGTGACCGTCGGGCGTGATCGAGCCGATCCGGCCGGCGCCCCACTCGGTGAACCAGCAGACGCCTCTGGCGGGATCGGCAGCGATCGCGTGGGGCCGGCACGCGCGGTCCGGGAGCGGGAACTCCCGGACCCGGCCCGCGGTGTCGATCCGGCCGATCTGCCCGGCGCCGATCTCCACGAACCACAGCGCCCCGTCCACGCCGAGCGTGATCCCCACCGGCGCCGCGTGCGTGGTGGGCAGCGGATGGACCGTGACGTCCCCGCCGAGCCCGATGCGCCCGACGGCGTCCGCCTGGTTCAGGGTGAACCACAGCGCCCGGTCCGGGCCCGCTGTGATGAATGACGGGAAGGCGCCCTCGACGGGCAACGGGAACTCGCTCACCTCGCCGTCGACCGTGATGCGGCCGATCCGGTCCGTGTGCATCTGCGTGAACCACAGCGCGCCGTCGTCACCCGCGGCGATGCCGAACGGGCCACTGCCCGGGACCGGTACGGCGAACGAGGCCGACCGCCCGTCCACCGTCATGCGTCCGATGCGGTGGTCCCGACTGCGCGTGAACCACAGGGCGCCGTCCGGACCCGTCGTGATGATCGAGGGCCCGCACGACGCGGAGTCGAGCGCATGCCGCTCGAGCCTGCCGGCGGGTGTCAGACGGGCGATGCTTCCGGCGTGGACCAGGGTGCACCACAGCGCCTCGTCCGGCCCGGTGGTGACGGCGTAGGGGCCGGACGCGACCGGGTCCGCGACGGACACCTGCTCGAACACGACGTCGGACCTGGACATGGTCGGCTCCTCGGGAACGGTGCGGGCGAACGTCTGGGCACTCGGGGCGGCTCAGACACTCACGGCCTGGGGCGCGGTCGTCGACAGGGGCAGATGCGCCCCCTCCCAGCGCTGCCGGAGCCGGCGGTCGTGACTGACGACGACCAGCGCGCCGTCGAAACCGCCCAGGGCCGCCTCGAGTTCCTCGACGAGCGCGGGGGAGAGGTGGTTGGTCGGCTCGTCGAGCAGCAGGACGTCCGTCGGCCGCGTCACGAGCCGGGCCAGGGCGAGCCGCTGGCGCTGCCCGGTGGACAAATCCCGTACCGGCACCGAGAGTTGCGCGGCGTCGAACAGGCCCAGGGACAGCAGAGGTTCGCGGTGCTCGTCGGCGTGGCCCGCGCGGTCCCGCGCGAACGCCGCGAGCAGCGTCTCCCCGGGCCGGCCGGGCGGCGGCTCCTGCGGCAGATATCCGACCCGGCCCCGGCGCGTCACCGAACCGGTGTCCGGGGTCAGCTCCCCGGCCAGGACCCGCAGCAGGGTGCTCTTGCCCGCCCCGTTCGGCCCCGTGACCAGCAGCCGTTCGCCGACCGCCAGCGTCAGATCCGTGCGGTCGAGTCGGCCGGTGACGCCGATTCCGGCCGCGTCGAGCACACGGCCCCGCACCCGGGCCGACCGCAGCGCGGGAGCGAAACGCAAGGGCTCCGGCGGGGGCGGCACCGGATCGTCGAGGAGCCGGCGCAGCCGCTCCTCCGCCTGGCGCACCCGGCCGGCCAGGGACTGCTGCACGCGTCCCGCCGCCCGGTCGTACGCCATCTTGTTGCCGTCCTTCATCGGCCGCCCCGGGGCCACCCGCCGGGCGGTCGTCGCGGCGGCCTCCCGCAGCCCGTCCACATCGGCCTGCCACCGGGTGTGCGCCTGGCCCCAGCGCTCACGCGCCGCCGCCTTCTCGGCGAGGTATCCGGCGTAGCCGTTGCCGTACCGCACGACGGTGCGGCGGTCGGCGTCCACCTCCAGCAGGCTCGTCGCCACCCGTTCCAGGAACATCCGGTCGTGGGAGACCGCCACCGTGGTGCCGCGCCGGGTGCGCAGATGCTCCTCCAGCCAGTGCAGAGCGTCCGCGTCAAGGTGGTTGGTCGGCTCGTCCAGCAGCAGCACCTCGGGGCCGGCCGCGAGGACTGCCGCGAGCCGCAGGCGTCCCTGCTCCCCGCCGGACAGGCCGTCCACGGTGCGGCCGCGGTCCAGCAGGCCGAGGCCCAGACCGTGCAGGGCGCGCTCCACCCGGGCGTCGGCCTCGTAGCCGCCGCGCAGTTCGAAGACCGTCAGCAGGTCCCCGTACTCGGCCAGGGCGCCCTCGTCGCCTTCGGCCATCGCGACCTCCAGGCTGCGCAAGCGCTCCTCGACGGCGCGCAGATCGCCCAGGGCCCGGTCGATCACGTCCTGGACGGTCGCATGCGACGGGAATTGTTCGTCCTGGGCGAGCCGGCCGACGCCGCCGTCGGCCTGGACGACGACCTCGCCCTGGTCGGGGCGTTCGTCCCCGGCGAGCAGGCGCAGCAGGGTGCTCTTTCCTGAGCCGTTCTCCCCGACGATCCCGGTGCGCTCACCCGAGCCGATCGAGCAGGTGACGGAGTCGAGGACGGTCCGTCCGTCGAAGGACTTGGTGACGGACCGGACGGTGATCTGTGTGGGCACGGGAGGACTCCGAAGCATTCGAGGACGAGGCGGCCGACAGGGGCCGGAGGGTCGGTCGAACATTTCGGAAGAGCATCGAGGACTCCACTAATGCGACGTCAGTTGCACTAAGATGCTGTCATGTCTCCACCGTCGAGAGCAAGCGGAACATCGGATATCGGCCATCCCGGTCCGCATGCCGTCGCACAGCCCCCTCTCCGCGCTTCACCCCCGGCCCAGCGGCCCGGGGGCCGCACCGCTCGCAACCGTGCCCGGGTGCTCGACGCGGTCCGTGCCGAACTCGTCGAGCACGGCTACGACGCGCTCACCGTCGACGCCGTCGCGGACCGAGCGGGCGTCCACCGCACCACGGTGTACCGGCGCTGGCGCGATGTCGGCGGACTGCTCGCCGACGTCCTCGACGCCGGGACGCACGACGCCTGGCAGCCCCCGGACACCGGCACCCTGTACGGCGATCTGGCGGCCCTGAACCACGAGATCCAGACGGCGCTCACGGAGCGTCCGTCGGTCACCACGGCCCTGATCGCCGCCTCGTTCCGCTCCGAGCAGGCGGCCCACGCCCTGCGTCAGTTCTGGGAGGACCGCTACGCGCGCTGCGACGTCACCGTGGAGCGGGCCGAGGCGCGCGGGGACGTCCCCCCGCACACCGCCGCGCGCGCGGTGCTCGTCGCCTCCACCGGCCCGCTCTATCACCAACTGGTCCTGCTGCGGGCCGCGCCCGACCCGCTCCTGCCCGACCGGGCGGCCCGCGCCGCCGCGTCCGCCGCGGCGGACGGCGTCTTCACGCCGAGCCCACAGCCCCCGACTCCATGAACTCCTGGGACTCCTGAGATTCCTGGGACTCCACGGACAGGGCGGGCCGGGCGTCCGGGCGGACGCTCCCTGCCCACTCGGTGATCCCGGTGATCCCGGCGAACAGATCGTTCTCCGGCAGCCGCGTCGTCACCAGCGACCGGGCGAGCGTGTAGTCCTCGGTGGGCCACACCTCCTGCTGCACCGGCGTGGGCTGCCGCAACTGTGCTCATCACCGCAGTGGTTATCCACACGGTCGGGGAGCTGTGGCACTCCGCTGCCGGATTTGAGGTGTCCTTCGCCCTCGCTCCACGGCACGCAACGGGCCAATTCCTGGGCGTCTTCGGCCTCGGCGCCGGACTGGCCGAGGCCCTCGGGCCAGGCCTGCTCATCGCACTCTGCATCACCTGGGGCCGCCCCGGGTGGTTTGTCGTGGGGGCCATGTTCGCGCTGGCGGGCCTGGCAGCACCACTCGCTGTCCGCTGGGCGCAGAACCACCAGAGCGCTCGGCAGGCACACTTCCAAGTCGCCGAAAGCGCATCCGCCGCCTGAGTTGCCCACCCGCTGCCCTGCTGTCCGACGGCGCCGATCCCGTTTCCCCTCGGCCTGATCATCCGCTGTTGCCCCATTGATGGAGACGACTCGGGCACCGACGTCTCCATCAATCGGAGGCACCGCTGGTCAAGCCAGCCGTGATGCCTCGGGTCGACTGAGACGGGACAACGGCTGGGCATGGCACATTCTGGTGGATCCGGACGGCAATGAGTTCTGCGTTATCGCCCCGCCCGACGCCTGACGGACGGGGCCATGACACGGCCGGACCACACCGCGGCCCGCGCCATCTTGCGGCTACCGTGTTGCGGTGGCCAGTGCCGCGCGGATGGCGTCCTCGCCGACCGGTTGGCCCTTCTCGTTCGAGAACGGCCCGTACGGGGTCCCCCACGCCGGCGTGCCCGTCGCCTGCCGCCAGCTATCGGCCAGCGGTCCCGCGTCCACGACGCTGTACCCGATGGATTCGATGAATTCGGTCGCCGCCGCCTTCGCCGCCGCGGAATCCCCGGCGATCGGCAGGTACGAGCGGTCGGCCGCCCCCGCCGGGCGGGTGAGTGACAGCAGGTGCTTGAAGAAGATGTTGTTGAACGCTTTCACGAGCATGGCGTCCGGGATGTACCGCAGCAGTAGTTCGCTCGAGGTGAGCGCCATGCTGTCGAGCTCGGGGATGTGCCCGTCACGCTCGGGGCCGAAGTTGCACGTGTCGATGACCGTCTTCCCGGCCAGTGGCACGGCGGGCAATTCGGGGAACGCCTTGACCGGCACCGTGACCACGACGATGTCACCGGCTGCCGCGGCCTCCCCGCTCGTCGCCGCGGACGCCCGCGGCCCCAGTTCTGCGGCCGTGTCCGCGAGCGTTTCGGGACCGCGCGAGTTGCTGAGCATGACCTGGTGCCCGGCCTCGATGGCGAGCCGCGCGATGGTACTGCCGATGTGTCCGCTTCCGATGAATCCCACAGTCGACATATTCTCAGCGTCCTTCCAGAAGAGCCGAACTCTTGTCATTTGCCGGACTCGTTGCGATTCGGGTCCCTGCCGTCAACTGGCGGAGAAGTAATGGCCGTTGTCCAAATCGGCGAGCAGGCTGGGCTGAGCGGGTTCCCAGCCGAGGGTCCGGCGAGTGATGAGGTTGGACGCCGGGTAATTCTGCGTGACTATGTTCGCGAGGAACCCAAAGTATCCCGGCACCATCAGTACGTCCGTGGGAACGCTTACGGCGGGCAGGCCCAGACGGCTGCCAATGGCCTCGGCGATCTCGCGGAACGGGATGCCCCCGTCGCCGACCGCGTGCCAGTATTTGCCAGCCGACCCCTTCTCCAGCGCCAAGCGGAACAAGGAGGCGACATCGCGGACGTGCACGGCGTTCCACAGGTTCGCGCCGTCTCCGGGGTAGCCGATGAAACCCTTCTCCTTCGCGAGCGCGATCAGCGTGGGGAGGAAGCCGGCGCGATCGGTCGTGCTGTGTGCGATGTTGGCAATCCGCACGACCGAAGACCGCACTCCCCGCTCGGCGAGGCCGACCACGGCGGTTTCCACGACGTTGCGAACCCGCAGGGTGCCCTTGTACTCATCGCCGCCGGGAAGGGCCGGGTCCTCCTCGGTGGCCGGTCGGCCCAGGTTCCCTGGCGAGCCTATGCTCCCCGCCGCGACCAGCGGCTTTCCGGTTCCCGCGAGTGCCTCGCCGTACGCGAGCATGATCGGGAGCTCCGCGGCGGCCACGGCGTCGAGCCCGCCGGAGGGAAGCAGGTCCTGCCTGTGCGCGACGTGGATGACGCCGTCGGAGTCCGCGGCCGCCTCCTTGAGCCCGTCGAGATCCTGGAGGTCGCCGCGACGCACCTTCGCGCCGAGCGCGGACACCGCCGCCGCGGCGGTCTCCGACCGGGCCAGGCCGGTGACCTCGTGCCCGGCGGCGATGAGCTCGGGGATGATGTACGAACCGGAATGGCCGGTCCCGCCAGTGACGAAAACGCGCATGCTGCTGTCCTTGTGAGGATGGGTGGGGGGCTCTTCTGGTGCCGTAGATCGACTGGAGTGATGTGGCGCGAGAAGTGGTGGTACGGGGGCGCTCAGCTGAGAAGGGTGATGCCTAGGGAGAAGTCGGTGTGCTTGACGGAGTGGGTAATGAGGCCCAGTTCCAGCAGGCCGATGTTCTCCAGTGCCCGCGCCATTCGCAGCTCCCCGGTGTCCATCGGGCGCAGCCCCAGGCTCTCGATGAACGCCGACACGCGCGCCTTTGCCTGCGCGTCGTCGCCGGCGATGAACACGTCCAATGGGCGACCCTCGGCTGGGCCGGCCGCCAGAACATGGGAGAACAGGGTGTTGAACGCCTTGACGACATGCGCGCCGACGGGGGCTGCCTTGGCGATCTCCTGCGCGCCGGAACTGCCGTCAGGGGTGACAAGGCCCTGGAGATCGGGGGCGACGGGGTTGGTGATGTCGATGATGACCTTGCCGTGTAGTGCGTCCCCGTACTCGCTCACCACCGCCGCCGCGTCGGCGTACGACACGGCGAGGATAACGATGTCCCGGCCGGGGCGGCGCCGGCCGTCCCGACAGTGGCGCCGCCGAGCGCGGCGGCCATTCCTTGGCCTTGGCCGGGTCGCGGCCGATGATCTCGCCATGTTCCCCAGGCCGATAATGCTGATGCTGCTCATTGGTGTGCCTGCTTTCTGGAGCTGGATAGGACGCCATGCCCACCCCGTCGTTGTTAACGGTTGCGTCGTCGACGTCGTCGACGTCGTCGAATGACGCGATGGGCGGCGATCAATTCCAGATGTGCTCATTCTGGGCCTGGGTCCTGCTATCAAGTTCCGATATCGAATTCTTGTGCCGAATTCGCTTCGGCCCCAATAGGTACCTATTCAGGTTGCCATTGGCCTGAGTGGGTGTCCAAGACCTCTTTTAGCCGTGGTGATACCCTGAAGGCATCACCGGACGGGAGGCGCCATGGATCTGGACCTGCGTAAACTGCGTTACTTCGCCGCCGTGGCCGACCAGTTGCACTTCGGCCGCGCCGCCGATGAGCTGCATATCGCGCAGCCGGTGCTCAGCCGGCAGATCCGCGCGCTGGAGCAGGATCTCGGCGCCTCGCTGTTCACCAGGGATCGCCACGGCGTAGCGCTGACCGACGCGGGCCGGCAACTGCTGGCCGACGCCGGTCCGCTGCTCGCCTCCGCGCACGCGGTCCGCCGCCGGGTGTCCGCGGCCGCCCGCGGCAGCCGGCGGCTGGTGGTCGGTTTCCGGGCCGGCATCCCGGTCATCCCGGCGGCGCGCGCGTTCGAGGCCCGGCATCCGGACGTGGTCGTGGACGTGCAGCGGATCGAAGGGGACGACCAGGCCCCGATGCTGCTCGACGGCCGCATCGACGTCGCCTATGTGCGGCTGCCCATCGACGAGGCCGGCCTGCGCGTCACCCCGCTGTACACCGAGCCGCGGGTGGCGGTGCTGCCCGCCGGCCACCGGCTGGCCGGCAAGGAGGAGGTCACCGAGGCCGACCTGGCCGGCGAACCGCTGCTCTGGCATGCCGACCCGAGCACCCAGCCCACCAGGCGCCCGCACCCCAACGCCGGGTACCTGGTGCGCGGAGTGGACGAGACGCTCGAGCATGTCGCGGCCGGCCGGGGCATCTCGTTCCTGGCCCGTTCGGCGACCGTGTTCTACTCACATCCGGACATCAGCTACGTACCCATGCCGGACCTGGCGCCCGACCAGGTGTGCCTCGCCGTTGCGGCATCGCGCACTTCGCCAGTGGTCGATGACTTCGTCACCGCGGCTCAGGCGACGGCCGAGATCACGGCAGAATGCGGGAACTATGAAATGTGGCAGCTTGCAAGCGATGCCGTTTCACAGAACGGTTGAGCAGCCCGGCTGACAACGACACCGCCAACAGGGGCCACGCGGCCACAGCAATGGGAGCATTGCTCTGTCCGCGTCGAGCAGGTTCTCGTCTTCCACGGCCTTGTGCTGCTCTGTGTCTGCCGGGGGAGCCGCCGCGTCGGGAGAGCCCTGGCGTGCTACCCGGCGTTGTTCGGCGGCCCGGATGGATTCCCGTAAGCGCTCCACTTCGCGCAGGCCGGCGGCGGCGCGCGCGGCCTTGCCGCCAGGGCTGACGGTCTTGCGCTGGCCTTTGGACCTCCTGTCCTTCGGCCCGCCGTGGTCCCCGCTCGTCAACACACGTCTGGAGGAACCGCCCTGCGGCCTTCCGCCGCAGGTCAAGTCCACACGCTACCCAGGCCATGTCCAAGCAGGACAGGTTCGGCAGCAGCCGGGACCCGGTCGGGGCGCGCTGTATCCGCGTCAACTCCCGTACCCCTGCGTTCCTCTCCTCCACACCGAGCCAGCGAGAAGAAGGAGGCCCCACCACGCAACAGGGGGAGACAGGGAACAGCGGGGGTGTGTGGTGGAGGTTGCCCCGCTGGTGGTGTCGTTGTTGGCGTTCGGAGTATCAAGGTTGGCGCCAGTTGCGCCAGTTGCGCCAGTTGCGGCTTTCGCGGCACGCCAACGCGCTCCCCGTAGTCGTGGACCTGTTCCGGGAACGTCACGGCGTGCGCCTGTCGCGGGCGGACCGGCTCTCCAGCTGCTTGAAGACGCCCCCGGAGTATCCGTCACATGGGAAGCGAGAGCAGACGCACTCTTCCGGTCGGCCAGCGCACTCCATGGTGCAAGGGCGTCCACATGGTCCGTAGTGGCATGGTCACGGGTCCGGCAGGTTGCCGGACTTGGACATCTTGGTCCAGCACTCGCCATCCGAGTCGTTGGTAGAGAGGCACGAGGGCAGGTCGGCAGAAGAGAAGTCCGTGCTGCGGCCCCATGGTTCGGGCATGTTGCAGTGCTGCCGTCATGGCCAGCCGCGCGAACCCGTTCCCCCGTAGATCCGAGGCAACGGCTACTCCGCCGACGCCCACGACCTCGGTGCTGAAACGGCCGATCACTATGGGCAGGCGCAGCAGACCGGTATGTGCGACAAGTCGGCCGCCCAACCTGACGCCGAAGTGGTCCTCCTTGGGCAGCCAGGTCAAGCCGGTGTCCGCCACACCGAACGGGTCGGTGCTGTCGCCGAGGATTTCCCTCTGTTCGGCCGGCGTGTAGTGCGTGAGTCGTTCCACGGTCGCTGATTCGGGAGGCAGGTGGTCCGTCATCTCGGCGTGATCCTTCTTGAGTCGCGGGGCCGGCTAATGCACGGGAAGCGGCTGGTTGAAGCGCTCGGGCATGTTCCGAAGTGCTGGGTGCAGTCGGGAGAGACAGTGGTCAGTCGCCGCCGGGAGGGCGCGGATGCTCCATGTGAGAGAGCCACGCCGTCAACAGTGTTTCGAGTGCCGAGGCCTCCGTGGGCGTCAGGAGATCCAGGAGACGTCGCTCGTTGTGCATGTGGTGGGTGAATGCTCGATCGATGAGTTCCAGTCCGGGGCTGGTGAGAGCGACGATCCGGCCCCGCTGATCGTCGTCGGAACGGCGGCGGGTGACGAGTCCGGCGCGCTCCAGGCGATCGATTCTTTTCGTCATTGCGCCGGTGGTGACCATGGTGTGCGCGGCGAGTTCGCCAGGTGCCCGTTCATACGGCTCGCCCGCGCGCCTCAGGGCGCACAGGACGTCGAATTCCCCCTCGCTCAGGCCGTAGCTGCCGTAGGCGAGGCGGAGTTCTTCGCCGAGGCGGTCTGCCAGACGGTGCAGTCGGCCGATCACTCCTTGTGGCGTGATGTCGACGTCGGGTCGTTCGCGGCGCCACTCGTCCTGGATGCGGGCTACACGGTCCATCGGGTGCCGGTTTTCCATGACTTCCATATTAGCTTCCTGAGAAGCTATATTGCCTTCCATGGAAGCTAATGCGCGTTGGGTGGCGCTGACCGCGGTGGCGCCGGTGGCCTGGGGGGCCAACTACTTCGTCACCCGTGAGTTCCTTCCGGTGGATCGCCCGTTGTACGGGGCTGCCCTGCGGGCGCTGCCCGCCGGCCTCGCCCTGCTGGCCTTCCGCAGGCGGCGGCCTCGCGGTGCGTGGTGGTGGCGATCCGCCGTACTGGGCCTGGTCAACGTGAGCTTGTTCTTCGTTCTTGTCTACGCCTCCTCCCAGTTGCTGCCTACGAGCGTCGCCTCGACTGTCATGGCGGTGTCTCCGCTGACGATGATGTTCATTGCGTGGCCTCTGGTGGCCGAGCGGCCCCGCGCCGCACACCTGGTCGGGGCCGTGATCGGGCTCGTCGGCGTATGTCTCATGCTGCTCACGGGTGCAGTCGCGACAAGCGTGCCGGGAATCCTTGCCTCGGCGGCAGCCGTGCTCGTGTCGTCCTTCGGTCACATCTTGGCCAAGCGGTGGAGCGGCGCCGCCGACATGATCGCCACGACCGCCTGGCAGCTCACCGCCGGGGGTTTGTTCCTGCTGCCGGTTGCCGCAGTTGTAGAGGGCACTCCGCCCGCGCTCTCCGCACCCACGCTCCTCGCCTTCGGCTACGTCGCCCTGGTTGCCACCGCGCTGGCCTTCACCGTCTGGTTCACCGGACTGCGACACCTGCCCGCAGGCACCGTGGGGCTGATCGGGCTCCTCAACCCCGTCACGGGCGTACTGTTCGGCACGGTGCTCGCCGGGGAAGTACTGACGATCCAGCAACTGTGCGGACTGGCTTTGGTCCTGGCGGGCGTTACCCTCGGCCGGCCCACGCGTGCCGGCCGACATCTCGGTGATCAGGCATCCGATCACCTTGAATCCGAGCTAGGAACAAACAGCCGAATTGCCTCATCGGATCCGGGCGCGTCGTCGGACGTAGGGGCGAGGCGCGTTCCTGCTCCGAGATCGTGCCCGCCGTTGTTGCCCGTGGCTAGATGTGCGCGTGCGGTGCCGGCGAAGGCGGAGTGCGACGGGAAAGAGCGGTAACGCAAAACCTGTACCTGCTGTACCGATGGCATGAGCGTTCTCCGTGCAAGCTACTCGCGGGCGGCCTGGGACGGGTCCCATGAGGACCACGAATCGCGGTTCGCCGCGTGGCCCGTTCCATGTTCCCTACCGTCCACATCGTCCCCTTATGCGTGCGCGATGCTGTGCACCGAAGGGACAACTCTCCCTCCCGCAACCGTTCTTGAGTCCTTCACGGTGTGTGAACCGGTGCGGGGTGCGGTGCGCACTCGCCGTACGGGAGTGAGTTGCCCCAACTTGAAGTTCCAGGTCAAAACGGCTGGCGTGACGGTCTCCCGGGGTTCTCACGCTGGTCGGAGGTCGCGGCCTCCGGAGTAGATCAACTGTCAGCGGTTTACTTCAGGATTCGTCAGGACGAGGACGAGCAGGGCGAGTCGTCGTCAGACGTCACGCTCACTTCAGTAGTGAGCGGATTTCTGCCGGAGGTCCGCCGACGCCAGTAGCGGGCCTGTTCTTCCGCCCGGGACCGGTTTCGATGTTCTGCCCGTTCTGTTCTTCAGAGCCGGTGACCTGGCACCGCCGGTGTCAGGACCAGGCGATCTCGCCATGGCGGTCGATGAAGCGTTCGGTGCCGGCGTCGGGCTCCCTCGGTGGCGAGGGCGACGATCGCGTCCGTGCCCTCGGTGAGGGTCTGGGAGCCGCTGTGACCGTTGAGGTCGGTCGCGGTGTAGCCGGGGTCGGCGGCGTTGACGCGAATGCTCTTGAGCCCTTTGGCGTACTGCGTGGTCAACATCGTCTACGCCGCCTTCGAGGAGGCGTACAGCGGCGCGACGACGTGCGACTCGGACCGGCCGGGGTCGTGGGTGAAGGCGAGGGAGCCCATGCTGACGTTGATGATCACGGGGTCGTCCGAGCGGCGCAGCAGCGGCAAGAACGCGGTGGTGGTGCGGACGACGCCGATGACGTTGACGTCGAGGACGGCGCGGGCGGCGGCGGTGAGGTCGCCGGGATCACCGAAGGGCCCCTGTACCCCCGCGTTGTTGATCAGGACGTCGATCCTGCCCTCGCGGTCGGCGACGTCCGCGGCGGCCACGGACGCGTCGTCGGTCACGTCGATGGGGCCAAGAACAAGGTCGAGCTGTGCTTCACGCCGACGAACGCGTCGTGGGCGAACCCGATCGAGGCGGACTTCGGGCCGCTGCGGCAGTTCACCCTCGCCAACTCCCACCACCCCAACCAACCCGTCCAGACACGCGAGTTGCACCGCTGTCTGCGCCGACACAACCAGAACGCCCAGCACCCGACGTCCTGGCCGCCCCACGGCGTGAACGCGCCCGCGTCCGCAGCGAGAAAGGCATCCGGTTCGGCGGCCGCCCCATCGCCGCAGCGGCCTGACTGCCCTTTCCGGATCCCAGGACACCATCCAGGTCACGGACGCGTGGCCACCAGCAGGTCAACCACGTAGGTCTCTTCCACCACCTCGTCGGGGAAGAACTCGCGCAGTCGCCTGCGCTCCCCGGAGAGAAAGGCACGCTTGTCGTCGTCGGCAAGCACAAGGAACGCCGAACGGCTGCTGATATTGGCAAGGTGCGTGTCGAGGGAGACCACACGGCTCCACCGCACCTGACGGCGCGCGACCCGGAGCCCCGACAGGCCCGCGAGCCGGATGGCGTCGCTGTCGTCGGGACGCACCCGAGAAGTCGGCTTCACTCCGCAGTGGTGCGCGATCCGGTGGTGTTGCTCTCGGATCCAGGGCACGTCGAAGGCGGTGGTGTTCCACCAGATCACCAGCGCACCGCCCGGCAGCAGGACCCGCAGTGCCTCCGGGACCGAGCGGGTGGTGTCGGTCCACTGCCAGGACTGTGCGTAGGTGATGAGGTCGTGGGAGGCGTCCGCGAGGGGGAGTGCGTTGCCGTCACCTCTGATGATCGGCACATCTGGCAGCACGGTGTGGAACTTGGCGGCCATGGCGTCGCCCGGCTCAACGCCGATCACGTCAGCCCCGCGCTCACGCAGCAGATAGGTGGCGATTCCCGTGCCCGCGCCGATATCGGCGACGCGGGCACCGGCGAGGGAACGGCTCGTGAGCTGTTCGATGCAGTCGAAGAGAGCGGGAGGATACGAAGGCCGGCCGGCCGCGTACTGGTCAGCCGCCGCGTTGAACGAGTGGGCGCGTGAGCTGGTGGTCATCGCCACATCATCCCCCTGCCCCGCTGACTGCCCGCCCCGGTGATCATTTCCGGTCACGGCACCAGCCACTCCCGAAGCGGCCTGGCCGTCGACCACGAATCGCGTCCCGACATCACTCCGCTCGGACGGACCCTGCGACCGCGCAGGCAGCAACTCCTCCTGACCGTCACCGATCAAGAGGAGCCCGGCGGCCTTCGGCGGCCGGGCAATGCCTTCCGCAGGGCCACGGCACGCGCACGTCGCACGTCCCATGGGGCTTCGTGCAATTCCGGGTCAGGCATGCGAAACCCGTCGTCCTCGAACCGGGGGACGACATGAACATGCACGTGGTGAAGCACCTGACCCGGGATGTGGTTGTTCTGCGTGACGGTGCTTCCGACAGCCCCGTAGGCGTCCTTCACCGCGGAGGTCACTCTCGCTGTGACCTCGAAGATCTCATGCAGGAGATCGACGGGGACATCATGTAAGCCGGTCACGTGAGACACCGGCAGGACAAGGGCGTGACCGGGGTTGTTCTGCCGTTGCTTGAGCGCGGGGACGACGAAGACGTTCTTTGAGCGGTAGGCGACCAGTTCCTCATCGATCCCATCCCGCCCGATCCTGCAAAAGGCGCAGTCACTCACCCTCAAGACCTCCGAAGTCACCTCACGCCGGGCCCTGTCCAGCCGGAACGACGAGTCTGGCAGACCACCGCCCAGGTGGACATAGCCTTTCCCAGAGCTCATGCACCGCGGCAGCCTCCTCCGGCCTGACCACAGACCTGGCCACTCAGCGTGGACCGATGATGAGCTCGTCGCAGCAGTCCGCGAATTCGCTGAAGCCAACACGTTGCCCCAACCGGCCCCGGTTCGAGGCCGCGATCGAGATCGCGGCAGCCGTCCGTTATCCCCTGCCACCGCTGCTGAGCAGGCTCTCAGAGGGCTGATCATCGCAGTCAGGCGCCGTGGCTCGATGCGGCGCGACACCACGATGCGGCCGGGCGGGCGCACTTCATGCAGGCCGACCTGGGTCTGGTGGCCGAGACCAGAGCGTTGATCGACAATATCCG
Source organism: Streptomyces sp. NBC_00076 (assembly GCF_045041235.1). Lineage (NCBI taxonomy): Bacteria > Bacillati > Actinomycetota > Actinomycetes > Kitasatosporales > Streptomycetaceae > Streptomyces > Streptomyces sp. NBC_00076. Next base: position 468,312 of record NZ_CP108242.1, on the reverse strand, counting down.
GTCGGCCCATGCGAAAAACGACGCCCTGGTGCTGTGCTCTCGGTGGGGGAGGAGAGGTCCGTTGGGGGACCTGCACTTTGCACGGGAGTACGACGGCCAACGGGCGCTCGCGTAGGGAGGACGGCTCAACTACCTGCTCGGCGTCGGCTTCGCGGACAGTCGACCGGAAATGACGGTGCGGTACGTACTGCTCAATCCGGGAACCGTCAGCACCAGCTTCTCCGGGCAGTACACCCCCGACGTCATGACACAGATCGAAGCCAGACGCCGATCCGCCCAGTCGGTCGAGGAAGCCATAGCGCCGATCCTCAAGTTGCTGGCGCCCCGCCCGCTGATACACGACTGAGCGGCCGCCGCGCCGCGCCTGATACACGGGAGAAACCCTCCGGAGGGCCGCTGCGTCCAGGCTCAATGCCAGGCGGGACAGCGGGCTGCTGTCCCCCGCACCAGCCCGCCGGAGCGATGGACGGCGGCAGACGCAAGGGGAGCCACTCATGCACATGTCGACAGGCCGAAGGACAGCCGCCGCCCTGACGACGGGGATCGCGCTGACCGCGGCCCTCGTAACACCCTTATCGGCGCAGGCCGTCGTGGGTGGCACCGAGTCCACCCGGGCCTACTCGTTCATGGGCTCGTTCCAGCCGTCCTACCCCGCCCCGCCGCGCCCGGACAAGCACGGCTGTGGGGTGGAGGTTCTCGCGCCGCAATGGGTCCTGACCGCCAGCCACTGCGCCGGCCGGAACCCGACCAACGCGAAGACAGGTGTCCCGCGTGGCTGGAAGGTCCGGGTCGGGTCGCTGGACACCACCTCCGGCGGCGAGGTCGCCGAGGTCGACCACTACTACCGGCTGGCGACCAGTCGCGATGAGGGAGGGTTCTGGGGCCGCGACCTCGCGTTGATGCACCTGCGGACTCCGGTGCGGGCCAAGCCGGTGCGGATCGCCTCGACCACACCGCCGGACAACACTCCCGTCCGCATCATGGGCTGGGGCATGACCTGCGACGACTTCGACAACGCGGCGTGTTTCCCCACGCGGCTGCGGGAGGCCGACACCGTGGTGCAGCCGGTCTCGACATGTCCGTCAGCCGCGCCCGGCGGCGAGTTGTGCATCGGTAGCCCCGACGGCAGCGTCGCCGCGTCGAACATGGACTCCGGTGGGCCTGCGCTGGTCCGCGAGGGCGGTCAGTGGGCCGTGGCCGGTGTGGTCAGCGGCCCCGACGAAAGCGGCAAGACGCTGTACTCCGATGTCACCAGGCACGCCGACTGGATCAACGGCATCATCACGGGCAGCAACGTGCCCCTCGATGATCCGATCCCGGACATGGAAGGCTCGGCGGACCTGAGCGGCTGTGCGGGCTCAGTGGTCCACACAGCCGCCGCCCGGCCCCAGGACCCGGCGCTGTTGCTGACCAACGGCCATTGTGTGCAAGAACAGTGGCCCGCGCCCGGAACGGCGACAGTGGACCAGCCTGCCGACCGCGAGGTGCCTGTCGCCGACCGTCAGGGCTATCCCCGAACCACCGCCCGTGCGAAACAGCTGGTGTACGCGACGATGACCGGCACCGACATCGCGCTCTACCGCCTGGACAAGACCTACGCGCAGTTGAAGGCCGAAGGCGCGAAAGTCTTTCAGCTCACCTCCACCCCCGTGCGCGCAGGCGACCCACTGACCGTGGCGTCCGTCGGTACCCGCTACCACTGCACCGCCGAGGCCGTGGTCCCACACCTGCGGGAGGGCGGCTACCAGCTGAACAACTCGATCCGCTACACCACCGGCGACGACTGCGCCCCCTCGCACGGCGACTCCGGTTCGGCGCTGCTGGCCCCTGACGGCACCACGGTCGTGGGTATCCACAACACCCACAACGACGACGGCGAGCAATGCACCGACAACAACCCCTGCGAAGTGGGCCCGAACGGGGAAGTAACCTCCAAGAAGGGTCGTAGCTACGGCCAGCAGGTTTACGTGATCACGAACTGCCTGGCCAAGGGATCGAAACTGGACCTGTCCCGCCAGGGCTGCACCCTCACCGGTGCCACGCCCCGTCCCGACCGCCACGACAGCCTCCCCGGTGACCGGGACCGGCACAGCAGTCGCCAGACCCGCGAACCCTGACCCGATCAGCGTCACCGGCGAACTCGGCCCTGGCGTAGGCGCGGTGGAGGCAGGATTCGGCAGGGCGGGACACCCCGTCGCATGATGGACCTCCAGCACCTACGTCCGATGGGGAGAGATGTCGGTTCCAGTGGCCGGGGGACCCGCCCTGGTGCCCGTGGCGATCCTGCTCGTGGAGGACGACGAAGTGATCCGCAGATCGGTCACCTTGGCGCTGGAGCGCTACGGCTACCGTGTCACCTCCGCCGGTGACGGCCTGACCGGACTCGAACTGTTCCGGGAAGGTGGCCACGACCTACTGCTGCTGGACGTGATGCTGCCCGCCCTCGACGGCATCGGGCTGTGCCGCCGAGTCAGGGAGACCAGCATGGACCCGATCCTGATGATGTCCGCGCGCGGTGACGCCCTGGACGTGGTCTCCGGCCTGGAGGCGGGTGCCGACGACTACGTGGTCAAACCCGTCGACACCGCCGTGCTGGTGGCCCGGATCCGCGCGCTGCTGCGGCGGGCGACCTTCAACCCCGCCGCCCCGGCCATGCCACACCACCCCCCGACCGAACCGATGGGCGGTGCGGCGCCGCCGGAGGATTCCGGTCGCCCGGGCGAACGCGCCCCGCTGGTTTTCGGCGACCTGACCATCGACACCGCCGGTCTCGACGTGTTCCTGGCGGGCGAACCGGTTGCGCTGGCCCCCACCGAGCTGCGGCTCCTGCTGGAGTTCGCCGCGAACCCCGGCGTCGTTCTGGACCGGCACATGCTGCTGCGCAACGTGTGGGACTACGGCTGGGACGGCGACAGCCGCGTGGTCGACCTGTGCGTCCAGCGGCTGCGCAGGAAGATCGGAGCCGAGCGGATCCAGACCGTCCGCGGCTTCGGCTACAAGTTGCGGCGCTGACGTGGATGTTCTGCGCGACCTGCTGAACTGGCGTTCGCTGCGCTGGAAGATCGCTGCGCTTGTCGCCATGTCCTGCTGCGCCATCGCGCTGACCGTCGGGGTGCTGGTCCACCGCAGCACCCTGGCCCGGTCGCTGAACGACGGCGGGTCCAAGGCCGTGACGCAGCTGTCCCGGGACCTGCAGGATTACGAGCGGGACACCACCCCGCCCGACTCGCTTCGGCTGTCGCCCGAGGCCATGCCCGTCGAGCTGCTGCGGCGACTCCGGGGCCCGCAGGGTCTGAGGGACGGGTATGCCACCTGGTACGACGGTGAGGGCCCCGGGGACCACCCCTCGATGTGGGCGGCACGGACGTACCGAGGCAGCCCCGTGGCGGTGGAGGTCGACATGACGCCCGACCTGCTCACCCGGCGCGCCCTGGACCGGCACATGTGGAAGTACTCCCTGGTCGCGCTGGCCGTCGTCGTACCGCTGTCGGCGCTCGCCGCGGAGCTGCCCAACCGCAGGCTGCGGAGGGTGGCGCGGACCGCACGCCGGATCGCGTCCGGTGACCTGGCCGCCAGGACCTCGGCCGGCGGCGGCAGTGACGAGATCGCCGAGATCTCCGCCACCGTCGATTCGATGGCCGACAGTCTGCTCGGGCGGCTGCTGGCCGAGCAGCGCTTCACCGCCGACGTCGCCCACGAATTGCGTACCCCGCTGATGGGTCTGGTCACCGCGAGCGGGCTGCTTCCCGAGGGGGAGGCCACGGAACTGGTCAGGGACCGGGTGGCGGTGCTGCGGGCCCTGGTGGAGAACCTGCTGGAGATCTCCCGGCTCGACGCGGGCGCCGAGCGGGCCGACCTCGGGCCCGTTCCGCTCGCCGAGGCGGTCAGTGAGTCGCTGGTCCGCACCGGGCTGCAGACGCAGCTCACCACGGCCGGTGCCCTGTCCGCCGAGACCGACCCGCGCCGGCTTGACAGGATCGTCGCCAACCTGGTCGTCAACGCCCACCGGCATGGTCGCGCGCCCGTCGAGGTCGAGGTGGCGGGGACTTGTGTGACGGTGCGGGACCACGGCCCGGGCTTCCCCCACGAACTGCTCGCCGACGGGCCCAGCCGGTTCCGCACCGGGGCGTCGGAACGCGGCCGGGGCCACGGCCTCGGGCTGACCATCGCGCTCGGCCAGGCCCAGGTCATCGGGGCGTCGCTGTCCTTCGCCAATGCGCCCGACGGCGGGGCCGTCGTCACGCTTCGCCTCCCGGCCACCGACTGAGCGCCTCACGGAACGCCGTGATGACGGCTGCTGCGGTAGACGTCGTGAGGGAAGGTCAGGCCATCGGGCCCAAGAGGCCGTGAGCAGTTCACCGAGGTCGCCGCACACCAGCCCACCGTCACCAAAGCCGGGCCGGAAGCTGGGTCGAGTCGCCGAGCCGAAAGATCACCCGGCGCATGGTCAGGCCCAAGGCGCGGCACAGCAGATGCCGCATGCCGTGCGGGGTGGTCTCCCCGGTCCACTTTGCCGTCAGGTGGACGCTCGCCTCCTGCGCGGCGAGCGAGACAGCCAGATCGGACGGGCGGGTGGCCACGCGTCGGTCGGAGGTGCCGAGAATGGCATGGGGTTCATCGGTCGCTGGGAGTAGGTCCTGCGCCTCAGGCGCTCTCCACGCCTGCTGGCTAGGGTCGGTCCTCATGGAGAGCAGGGGAATCGTCCGTCGCCGGACGGCGGAGCGTATGCGCGACGCTCTGGAGCGGCTCGCTACGGAGCGGGATGTGTGGGTGTCGACGGCTCACCCTGATCACGGGCCGCACCAGGTGCCGCTGTGGTTCTTGTGGGATGGGCGAGCGGTGTGGATGTGCACCAGCGCCACTTCCGTGACCGCGCGGAACGTCCGCGAAGAGCCGCGCGTGCGCCTGGCGCTACCGGACACCTTCGACGTGGTGCTCCTCCAGGGTGAGGCGGAGTGCTTCCCGGACCAGGAGGTGCCCGGAGGCGCGGCGGAGGCGTTCGCCGACAAGTTCGGATGGGACCCACGCGCGGAGGAGGAGCCCTTTCTTTATGTACGCGTGGTCCCGAGGACTGTGCGCGCTTGGCGCGGCGAGCCGGAACTGCGCGGGAGAGTCATCATGCGCGACGGGATGTGGCTGGAGTAGCGGCCGCCCTTCGCCGACGGGCCCCTCTCGGATCACGATCTACAGCTGGAATACTCATTCGCCGGCAAGGGAGACCGGGCGGTTCACCCCGCGGCCACGAGGGATCGCCCGTAAAAGGGCTCCTCTGTCTGGGAGTTGGTGGTGACGGCCGGGTGCCGGTCGGCTCGTTGAAGAACCTGGTCGAAGCGCGCACCGCATGCCGCGCGGGCGGCCCTGCCAGCAGCCGTGTTGTGCAATGCGAAATTCCGTGGTGCAGATGTGGTGCGCGACCCTGCGCTGCTCTTACGTTCCCCTCTCAACAGGCCGGTCCTCATCGGGCAAGGAGCACCCCACCACCTGGAACGGTGTCGTTCCGGCGCGGGTAGGGCCAAAGCCCCCTTTTCCCCCCACTGATTCGCCGTCTCCCCGGGCAGTGCATGGCCCGGGTTTCTTTCGAGGGAACCGAGGAGCTTTGATGAACGTACGTTCGGTACGAGGTGCGGTGGCAGTGGCGGCTTCACTGTGCGCGCTGGTCGCAGTCACGGCTTGCGACGTTCAGTCCGGTAGCGATACCGCCGACAGCGGCGCCAGTGCGTCTCCCGCCGCGGCCAAGAGTCTCAAGGTCGGCTGGTCGACCATCTACCTGACCCCGTCGTGGATGCAGCAGACGCTGAAGATGCTGGAGAGCGACGTCAGCAAGTTGAAGTCGGCGGGCAAGGTGTCGTCGTTCAAGACCTTCAACGCCAACGGTGACACCTCGCAGCAGATCTCGCAGATCCGCGCCATGATCCAGCAGAAGTACGACGTGATCCTCGTCGACGCCGGCTCCTCCACCGCCCTCAACCCCGCGCTGGAACAGGCCGAGGCGGCCGGCATCACTGTCGTCGCGTTCGACTCCCTGCCCACCACGACGAAGGTGATCCGGGTCGGCACGGACCAGAAGAAGTGGGGCTCGATGACGGCCACCTGGCTGGCGAAGAAGCTCAACGGCAAGGGCAGCATCATCGCGATGAACGGGCCGGCGGGCGTCGCGGTCAGCGAGGACCGTTGGGCGGGGGCCGCGGCGGTCTTCAAGAAGTACCCGGGCATCAAGATCGTCAGCAATGTGCACAGCGAGTACAACCTCGCCCCGGCCGCCCAGGCCTTCGCCTCCGCCTACTCCGCGCACCCTGACATCGACGGTGTCTTCTCGCAGGGCGGCGCCCTGTCGGCCGCCGCGCTGCAGACGCTGGTCAAGCAGGACAAGAAGCTCGTCCCCATCACCGGGGAGAACTACAACGGCTTCTTGAAGCAGTGGCAGGCTGAGAAGAAGAACGGTTTCTCCTCCTTCTCCACCGCCCAGCCCAACTACCTGAGCGTCATCGCCCTGGAGGCGGCGGTCGCCGCACGGGAGGGCGTGTCCGTGCCGCAGGATGTCACCGTCCCGCTGCCCGAGATCACCGACGACAACCTCTCCGCCTACGTCAAGACCGACCAGCCGGACGACTCGTACCCGATCACGGACCTGCCACAGGCCGAGATCGACAAGCTCATCGGCAAGTGAGGCGGGGGACCAGATGACCACGGCTCCGCTGCTGAGCGTGGAACAGGTGTCGAAGTCGTTCGCGGGGAACCAGGTGCTCAAGGAGGTGAGCTTCACGGTCGAGCCCGGCGAGGTGCTGGCGCTCGTCGGTGAGAACGGGGCCGGCAAGTCCACCGTGCTCTCCCTCGTCACCGGATTGCTCGCGCCCGACTCCGGCCGAGTCGTCCACGACGGGGCGCCCGTGCCCAGGACGTGGTCTCCGCACCACGCCCGGGCAGCCGGGATCGGCTCCGTCCACCAGGAGCTGAGCCTCAACCCGCACCAGAGCGTCGCGGAGAACGTCTTCCTCGGCGCCTGGCCCAGTCGGCGTGGTCTGGTCCGGGCCCGCGACCTCACCGCGCGGGCCCGGCCGCTCCTGGAGCGGGTCGGCCTGGACGTCGACCCGCGCACCCCGGCCGGGCGGCTGCCGCTCGGCCGCCAGCAACTGGTCGAGCTGGCGAAGGCGCTGGCGGGCGAGCCGCGCCTGCTGATCCTCGACGAGGCCACCTCAGCGCTCGACGAGGACCAGGTGGGCGCCGTCTTCCGCGTCGTGCGCGACCTGCGTGACCGGGGCGGCTCGGCGATCTTCGTCAGCCACCGCATGGCCGAACTCTTCGCGATCAGCGACCGGTTGACGGTCCTGAAGGACGGCGCCGTGACGGCGACCCGGGAGCGCGAGCGCACCGACCACGATGCCGTCGTACGACTGATGATCGGGCGCGAACTGTCGGATCTGTTCCCGTCGAAGGCGAAGACGAAGGAGAGGGTGAAGGTCAAGGCGGCGAACACGGCGAACGCCGTTGACGCGGTGAACGTGGTGGACGCGGCGCACGCGATGAACGGTGACCAGGCGTCGGCGCCCGCACCCGAGCCACGGGTCCGGGTACGGGGCCTGACCGTCCCCCGTGCCTGCTCCGACGTCGACCTGGACCTCGTACCGGGCCGCATCCTGGGCCTCGGCGGGCTTCAGGGGCAGGGGCAGCGCGAGGTGTTGCGGGCACTGTTCGGCCTGGCTCGGCACACCGGACAGGTCACCTTCGATGAGCGACCGGTACGGGTCACCTCGCCCCGTGAGGCGATCCGGCACCGCATCGCGTACGTTCCGGAGGACCGCAAGACCGAGGGCGTCCACACCGCGCGCAGCGTCCGTGACAACCTCGCCCTGCCCAGCCTGCGCGTCCTCGCCCCGGCCCGCCGCCTCACCACCGTCTCGCGCGCGGCCGAGGCCGGGCTGGTCGGCGAGCTGATCGACCGGCTGCGGGTCAAGGCCGCATCCCCGGCGCAGGAGGTCCGCCGACTGTCCGGCGGCAACCAGCAGAAGGTGGCCCTGGCCAAATGGCTGCCGACCGGGCCCCTCGTCCTCCTGCTCGCCGAACCGACCCGGGGCATCGACATCGGCACCAAACGCGAGATCTACCATCTGCTGCGCCGCCTGGCCGACGACGGACTGGCGGTACTGATCACCTCCGGAGACACCATGGAACTGGTCGGCCTGTGCGACGAGGTCGCGGTGCTCTACGAGGGGAGGGTCGTCGACCGCCTCACCGGGCCGGACCTCACGGAGGAACGCCTGGTCAGGGCGTCGGTGCTGGGCACCTCGGCCGGAGTTGCCGAAACGGCCGATGTGGCCGACACGGCCGGTGCCGCCGGTTCACTCGACACCGCCGACGTAGCCGGTGCCGCCGGCTCACCCGACACAGCCGGTGCCGCGGGTGCGGCCGGGGCGACCGTCAACCCCGATGGACCGAGCGTGGCCCATGCGTGAACGGATCACCTCACTCACGCGGAGCAACACCGACCTCGTCTGGCTGGTTGCCCTCCTGCTGGTGCTGCTCGTCGCCTACCAGCACTACGACTCCACCCTTTTCACCCCCGCATCCGTCACCATCCTGTCCGCACAGTTCCTGCCACTGATCCTGGCCGCCGCCGGGCAGACGACCGTGATGCTGCTCGGCGGGATCGACCTCTCCCTGGGGGCCGTCCTCGGGCTCGCCATGGCCGTGTTCGCGACATACGAGGCGCAGGGCGCGGGCGGTGTCGTGACCGCGGCCGTCCTCGCCCTCGGTGTGGCCGGCGCGGCCGGAGCGGTGAACGGCGCCCTCGTGGCGTACGCCGGACTGCCCCCGATCGTCGTGACGCTCGCCGCGTCCTTCCTGTGGAGTGGCGTCACCCTGGTCGTCCTGCCGCAGCCCGGCGGGCACGTTCCGGCCGGACTGGTGGAGGCCTACAACAACGGCTGGTACGGGGTCGCCCTGCCCGTGGTGGCGATCACCGTCGTACTCGCGGGCTGGAAGCTGGTGCGCACCACCCGGCACGGACTCGCCCTCTACGCCGTCGGCGGCAACGAGCACGGCGCCTACGCCAGCGGCCTGCACACCCGTGGAGTGAAGATCGGCGGATACGCGCTGGCGGGCGTGTTCACCGGCCTCGCGGGGATCGGGCTCGCGATCCAGACCGGCTCGGCGGACCCCACCATCGGCACGCCGTACACGCTCAACTCCATCGCCGCCTGCGTCCTCGGCGGCATCAGCTTCTTCGGCGGGGTCGGCCGGATGCGCGGCACCGTCCTGGGCGCGCTGCTCATCGGCCTGCTCACCAACCTGCTGCTGTTCACCGGGATCTCGCCCTTCTACCAGCTCATCGTGCAGGGCGTGATCCTCGTGGTCGCGCTCGCACTGAAGACCTACGTCACGAGGGAGGCGACCGTATGACCAGCGACCGTATGACCAGCGACGGTATGACCGGCGGCCGTTTGGCCACCCACCGTACGACCGGCGCCGAAGTGGTGGCGATGCTGCGCGGCAGTCGGCCCGCGTGGGCCTTCGGGGTGCTCGGGGTCACCTGGCTGGCGGCGATCCTCTTCGCCGACGGCTTCGACAGCGTCTCCAACGTCCGTTACCTGGTGCAGACCGCGTCCTTCCTGGGCATCGTCGCGGTCGGCCAGACTCTGGTCGTCATCATGAGCGGCATCGACCTGTCGGTGTCCGGTGTCGTCGGCCTGTCCGCGGTCGTGTGCGCCAAGGTCGCCTCCGGTACGAGTGGCGGAGCCACCACGGCCGTCGTCGTGGCGCTGCTGCTGAGTGCCCTCGTCGGCGCTGTGAACGCGGCTGGGGTGGTGTGGCTGCGGGTGCCGCCGATGGTGATGACCCTCGCCACCGGCACCGTCCTCGCCGGCGCCCTGCTCGTCTACACCGACGGTTCGCCCAGCTCGGCGCGTGTGCCATTGCTGGACTCGCTCGCCAACGGGCGGGTGCTCGGCGTTCCCTGGGCGTTCGTGCTGTGGCTGACGGTCACAGCAGTCGCCGGCTGGCTGCTGCACCTGGCGCGCACCGGCCGGTACGCCTTCGCCCTCGGCGCCGGAGAGAGCGCGGCCCGGGCCTCGGGGGTGCCGTTGGCCGCGACGGCGTTCACGGCGTACGTCTCCTGCGCCCTGCTCGCCGGAGTCGCGGGTCTCGTGCTCCTCGGCTTCACCGGCACCAGCTCGCTGACCATGGGCAACCCGTACCAACTGCTGTCCATCGCCTCCGTCGTGCTGGGCGGCACCTCCATCCTCGGCGGCCGCGGCCACCTCCTCGGCACGGTCGGCGGCGCCCTGCTGCTCACCCTGCTGACCGCGCTGCTGACGTCCTGGAACCTCTCCGAGGGGGTGCGCCAGGTCTTCCTCGGCGTGCTGATCATCGGCCTGTTGCTGGTCTACGCGAGGGAGCGCCGTACATGACGTCCTTGGAGGCGCTGCCGCTGCTCCGTGACCTCGTACGGATCCCCAGTGTGAACCCCCGTGGCGGGCCGGGCGACGGCGGCGAGACGGCGGTCGCCGGGTACGTGCGCGACTGGCTCGCACGGCACGGCGTGGCGGCCGAGTTGCACGAGGTGCTGCCGGGGCGGTGCGGTGTCGTGGCCGTCGTACCGGGCCGGGATCCGGCGGCGGTACTGCTGGAGTCGCACCTCGACACGGTGGAGACGGACGGCATGACGGTCTCCCCGTTCGACGGCGAGGTACGCGGCGGCCGCCTGTTCGGGCGCGGGGCCTGCGACGCCAAGGGTCCGCTGGCCGCGTTCATGCTGGCCGCCGCCGAACTCGCGCGCGGGGAGCCGCCGCCGCACACGGTCGTCCTGGCCGGGGTCTGCGACGAGGAGCACGCGTACCGGGGCGTCCTGCGGCTGCTGGACGTCCTCGCGGACCGCCGGGTCGTCGGCGCGATCGTCGGCGAGCCCACCGGGCTGGCCCCGGCCGTCGCGCACAAGGGCGTCGTGCGCTACACCGTGCGCACCACCGGCCGGGCAGGACACAGCTCACGTCCGGAGGAGGCCGTGAACGCCGTCTCCCTGATGGCCCCCGTCCTCGCCCACCTCGCCGCCGTACCCCCGGACGTCGCGCCCCACCCCCTCCTGGGCCCTGCCACCCGCTCGGTCACGCGCGTCCGGGGCGGCACCGGACCCAACACCATCCCCGGCAGCTGCGAGGCGGACGTCGACCGCCGCACGCTTCCCGGGGAGGACCCGGAGGCCGTCTGGCAGCGGGACCGGGCCGAACTGGCCGGACTGGGCGCCGAGTTGGATCCTCCGTTCACCGTCGACCCGGCCCTGGACACCCCGCCCGGCACACCCGTCGTCGACGCCCTGTGCCGGGCCCTGGCCGCGCACGGCCGCCCGTCCGACGTCCAGGGCATGCCCTTCGGCACGGACGCCAGCAAGCTGGCCCGCTCCGGCATTCCGTCGGTGGTGTTCGGCCCCGGCTCGGTGCGGGACGCCCACGCCGCGGCCGAGTCCGTGGAGTTGGCGGAGGTGACACTGGCCGCGTCGATCGTGGTGGCGGCGGTCCGGGGGATCGAGGGGCGGTCCGCCGAGAACGCCCTCGGTGGGAGAGCCTCGGGAGGTGGGCGGGGGCGTGAGGGGGAGCGGTCATGCGAGGGGGAGCGGTCATGCGAGGCCGCGGCCGGCTCGACGGCCGTACGGACTTCCCGCGGGCCGGAGGGCCACGGGTCCGCGGACCCCGGGCCCGGTGGGATGGCCGTACGGACTCCCCGTGGGCCGGAGGATCAAGGGCCCCCGGGCCCCGCGCCCGGTGGGACAGCCGTACCGGGATCGGCTCCCGCCGTACCCGAGGAGTCGCCGTGCGACTGACCGACCACGTCACCCTCGTCGCCAGCGGAGCGGCCGGCTTCGATCTCACCGATCCGCTGGACTGCCACGTCTACCTGGTCAGCGGAAGCCGGGGCAGCGTGCTGGTGGACGCGGGCGCCGGCCGCTCCGCGCACACCATCCTGCGCACGTCCGCCGCCGCGGGTGCCCGCCCTGACCACCTCCTGCTCACGCACGGCCACGCCGACCACGCGGGCGGGGCCGCCGCTCTCGCCGAACGGTTGCCCGGGCTACGGGTACTCGCCGGACCGGCGGCCGTGCGCTGGATCGCCGACGGCGACGAGCAGGGCCTCAGCGTGGACAGGGGGAGGGCCGCCGGTGTCTACCCGGCCGACTACACCTTCCCACCCTGCCCCAGCGTCGAGCCCGTCGCCGACGGCACGGAGATCGACCTGGGCGGCGGAGTCGTCGTCCGGGCCCTCGCCACACCCGGCCACGCCGACGGCCACACCTGCTACCACCTCATCACCCCGGCCTATCAGGCGCTCTTCTCAGGCGACTGCGTCTTCACCGGAGGGCGTGTCTCCCTGCAGAATCTGCATGACTGCCGGGTGCCGGAGTACGCGGCCAGTCTGACCCTGCTCGCCGCGCTCGACATCGACGCGCTGTTCCCCGGCCACCACGAGGTATCACTTGCCCGGGCCGGGCGGCATCTGGCCGCCGCCCGAGACACCGTCGCCCGCGGCCTGCTGCCGAGGAGTACGACATGACCGCACCACCGGCCCGCCGCAACCAGTCCTCGTCCCTGCGCCGGGCCCTGACCGTGCTGGAGTACGTCCGCGACCACGCCGGGACAGGGCGGGGCGTGTCACTGACCCGGATCGCGGAGGATCTCGACGTCAACAAGAGCACCGTGCTGCGGCTCGCCACTCCACTGATCGAGGCCGACCTGCTGATCCGCGACCGGGAGACAGGCTGGTTCCGGCTCGGTCACGGCACCCTGCGGCTCGGCCAGGCCTACCTGTCCTCTCTCGATCTGCGGACCGCCGCCGCGGAACCGCTGCGGCTGCTCCAGCACGCGGTGGGGGAGACCTGCCACCTGGTGGTGTACGAACCTCCGGACGTCGTCTACATCGACAAGGTCGAGAACGAGACCAACGTCCGCATGGGCTCCCGTATCGGCAGCCGCGTTCCCGCCTACCGCACCGCCACCGGCAAGGCCATCCTCGCCTGGCTGGACGAGGAGGCGTTCCGGGTCGTCGTGGCCGCGGGGATGGCACCGGTCACGGCGCACACGATCACCAACCCCGAAAGGCTGCGCGCCGAACTCGACCGGGTCCGGCGGACGGGCTACGCGATCGACGACCGCGAGAACGAACCCGAGGTGCGGTGCGTGGCCGCGCCCGTCTTCGACCACACCGACGCCGTGGTCGGCGCGCTCAGCGTCTCCAGCCTCACCACGCGGATGACCCCCGCCCGGGTCCGTGAGGTCGGCCCCGTGGTCGTCCGCACGGGCCTGGACATCTCCCACGCCCTCGGGTCCTCCCGGACGAGGGACGGGAATCCGCGCCGGAGCGCCACCGACTGAGGGCGGGGCCCCCATGCCTCCCCATGCCTTCTCCTCCAGTCAGCAGGGCCACCGCCTTCGACCGCCTTGACCACCGCTTCGACCACCGATTTCGAGGGCCTTGACCACCGCCTCGACACCGCGGAACAACCCCTAGCGTCACAGGAGCAGCGAGCAGCATGCAGACCAGCGTCCACAGCCTCTACGCCTTCGTGGAAGACCTGCGCGCGGAGGGCGTGGGCCCGGTCCTCGACCGGGTCCTCGGCGCCTACGGTTGCGACACCCTCACCGTCGCCGCCGCCTATCACCGCGCCCGTGACGTCACCCCGCACGGACCCGCGCGGGTCACCCTGCGCCGGGACGGCATCCATTTCCCGCCCCCGGCCGATCTGTTCGCCGACGGGCGCCTGACTCCGCCGGTGCAGGCCGGGGCCGAGAGGGAGACCCTGCGCGAGGTGCGCCTGCGCACGGCGGAACGGGGTGGCGCCCTGCACGGCTGGACGGTGTTCCTGCACAACACCACCCTCGGCCTCACCCACCCCGAGGTCACCCAGGAGAACTGCTTCGGCGACCGGGCCGCTCCCGCCGACCTGTGCCCCGCCCACCCGGACGTTCGGGCGTACGCCGTGGCGCTGGCCCGCTCGGTGGCACGCCAGGGCGTGGACGCGGTGGTCGCCGAGTCCCTCCACTACGGCGCCTTCGGCCACGGCTACCACCACGAGCGCAGTTTCGTCCCGCTCGGCCCGGTGGAGGAGTTCCTGCTGGGGCTGTGCTTCTGCCCCCACTGTGCGCGGCGGGCGGAGGAGCAGGGCGCGGACGCAGCCGGGGCCCGCGCCGACGCCGTACGGCTGACCGCACGAGTACTCGACGGGGCTGAGCATCTGCCCGGCCCGTTGAGCCTCGACGAGCTGCCGGAGCGGGTGGCCGCGTACACACGTACCCGCCGCGACACCGTCACCTCGCTCGCCGCGACGGTGGCCGACGCCGTGGCGAGCGAGGGCTCGCGTCTGGTCTTCCTGGACCTGACCGGCGCCGCCAAGGGGTACGCCGACGGCCTGCCCACGGGTGCCCTCGCGGCCGACGACGCCTGGCGGTTCGGCGTCGACCCGGCGGCCGTCGGCGCCGTCGTCCCCGGCTACGCCCTGCTCGCCTACGCCCGCGATCCCGCCCGGGTCGCGTCCGACACCGCCGCCTACCGTGCCGTCCTGCCGGACGACTGCGTCCTGCGGACCGTACTGCGCCCGGGAGCCCCGGACACCTTCTCGGCCGACAACCTGGCCGAGAAGACGTCGGCGGCTACCGGCCCCGGCGGGGCGGACGCGGTGGACTTCTACCACTACGGCCTGGTCCCGTTCCCCGTGCTGGACCGCATCCCCGCGGCGCTGAAAGGACTGTGACTCCCTCCGGGATCCCTATGCGGTAGTCAGCGCTCGATGAGCCGCGAACGTGGGCGCGGAGGCACCTTCGGCGCATCGGAGGTCTGCGGATGTATGAGCCTTTCACGGCCGGTTCGTTGCTCTTGGTGGGGGCTTCGTGGTGGGTGGCGCGATGCTGTGGCGGTGCGGAGGGTTACGGTCGTTGTCCATGCAGCGGTTGGTGCTCTTCGATCTGGACAACACTCTTGTTGATCGGCAGCTTGCGTTCGTCGCGTGGGCCAGGGAGTTCGCGGCAGAGCGGGAGCTCGGGGAGGAGGCGCCCCAATGGCTGATTGCTGCTGATGCACGGGGAGTCGGGCCCCGTGATCAGTTTTTCTGCGCGGTTCGGCAACGCTTCGAGCTGGCAGAGTCTGCTGACGATCTGTGGGGCGGATACCGCTCGCGCATGCCGGAACTGGTCCAGTGCCACCCGGAGGTTCTTCAGGGACTTTCACGGATGCGGGCGTCGGGTTGGCGGGTGGGGATCGTCAGCAATGGGATGGCTGACAACCAACTGGCGAAGATCGATCGCACGAGGCTGGGTGAGCACGTGGACGCTTGCTGTGTCTCCGGCGAGGTCGGCATCCGCAAGCCGGACGTCCGGATCTTCGAACTGGCCGCCGAACGGTGCGGGAGCGATCTCACCGGGGGCGGGTGGATGGTCGGCGACAACCCCGGGCATGACATCGCAGGCGGGCGCGCTGCCGGTCTGCGGACCGTATGGATCGCAGGTCAACATGCTTGGCCGTCCGGCGAACCGGAAGCAGATCACACCGTCGCGGACGCGGCTGCGGCGATCAGCTTTCTGCTGGGCGAGCCTTGGCGTGGGCGAGGCCCAGCCTCGAGCTCTGTCGGCCCGTGAGGGGCCGAGCAGGTCGTCGACGGCGAGCCGACGGGCGAGATCCCACCGCAATCCACTATGAGCTCATTTCATTCGGTGAGTCTTGAGCATCCCGTCAGCCTGCCCGAGCTTGCGGACGGCCTGTTCCGGAGGGTGACGCTTCCTGTTCGACATGATGTGTCCGGTCTCCCCGCCCGCGACCGTGAGCGACGGAATGACTCTCACAATGGCCGGTCCGAACAAGCGGGGTCAGCCCGCCCCGCCGTCGAGCAGCCAGTTGTAGCGCAGTCGCAGCGCCCGCTCCGTGCTGGCCGCCACGGTGACGAGCCCGACCACGACGTTGCCCCATGCCGACAGATCAATGGGCGAGGTGAACGTCCCGACGTACTGGGCGACGCCCTCCGGCGCCCGGGTGACCTGTTCGGCGAGCTGAAGGATCAGGAGAACCAGGCCGATGACGAGCACGATCGACGAAAGGAAACCCGTACAGCGGCTCAGTGCGGGGTGCGTGCGGTCGAGGCGCGCGCGGCGCCCCTCGGCGGAGGCGGGGTCCGGGATGAGTTGGTGCTCGGCCCCCTCGGTGGTGACGTAGTGGCAGCGCTTGAGCCCGAAGGCGCTGGACTTTACCTCGACGGTGCCGCCCTGGACGGGGAAGACGGCAGGGACTCTGGACTCGGCGTGATGCCTTCCATCGAGGTACAGGTGGGCCTTGACGTAGCCCTCCGACTGATTCTGATGCCTGACGTCGACGGCGTAGACCGTCTGTCGGCCGTCGTCGGTCGTCAGCCGAAGATGGAACAGCGCGCGGGTAAGCATCTGCCACCAGCGGAAACGCTTCAACTCTCGCCCGTCCCCGGGCTTGACCCGTTGCACAGCCCGGCGATGCCGCCACTCCTTGAGCATGCCTCTACTCCTGTTACTTGCTGGGTTCGGCGGCGCAGGCGAGGTCCTGCGACGGGCGCTGCCCGGTGGTCAGGAATGCGGTCACCGCGTCGTTCGCGCACGTGTTGGGGCCGAACGGATAGACACCGTGCCCGCCCTGGTCGGCCGTCACCATCGTGGCCCGCTTCCCGAACGCCCGCCGCAGCTCCTGGGCGCCGGCCAGCGGCGTCCCCGGGTCGCGCTCGTTCTGCGCCATGAGGACGTTCGACGGGCCCCGGTCACCGATGCGCACCGGCGGCTCGACCCGCTCGTCCGGCCAGAACGCGCACGGTCCGATGCCGGCCGTGGACCCGCCCAGCATCGGGTATTTCAGCCGGTCGACCGCGACGTTGCGCTGATACTCCCGGACCGTCTCCGGCCAGCGTGCATCGCCGCATATCACTGCAAAGCGGGCGGACATGAAGTTCTCCATGTTCGGAATCGGCGGGACGGGCGGCGGCGGCTGGTCCGTGTCGAGTGCCTGCCAGGTCTTGGCCAGCAGGGGCATGTCCGCATCGCTGTAGAGGCGGTCGAACGTGATCCCGCGGAACAACGTCGCGTCGAAGCCCTGGACCGGTTTCGCCTCCAGCCGCTCCGCGAGATCGAAGAACTTCGCCCTCACCTGCTCCGGCGTGGTGCCCAGACCGTACTCGGGGTGCGCGGCCGCGAACGTCGCGAAGTCCGGGAACCGGTCCTCCATTCCACGGGCGAGCGACCGCATGGCCTTGACGTCGTAACCGCCGGGGCCCAGGTTGCTGTCGAGCACGATCCGGTCACTGCGCTTGGGGAACATCGTCGTGTACACCGCACCGAGGTAGCTGCCGTAGGAGGCACCGAGGTACGAGAGCTTCGGCTCGCCCAGCGCCGCCCGGATCCGGTCCATGTCCCGCGCCGTGTTCGCGGTGGTGGCGTGCGGCAGCATCCACGCGGTCCGCGAGGTGGCGCACTGCTCGGCGATGGTTCGCGCGTTGCCCGCCTCGCGCGCGACATCGGCCGCGGTGTGCGCGTACGGCGGGACGTTGCCGCGTGCCTGCTGCTCCGGCGTCAGATCGCAGGTCACCGGCGTGCTGCGGCCGACGCCACGCGGGTCGAAGCCGATCAGGTCGTAGGAGTCCAGCACCTCCTGCGGCAGCCCTGAGCCGGCGAGAACGGCCGGGTAGCCGAGTCCCGTGATGCCGGGGCCGCCCGGATTGGTCAGCAGTACGCCGTGGCGCTGCGAGGGTTCCTTGCTCGCCAGTCGGGAGATCGCGATCTCGATCTGCCGGCCGTCCGGATCCCGGTAGTCCAGGGGGACTTCGAGCGTCGAGCACTCCAGTCGGGGTAAGGCGGCCTTCTCCGAGGCGACCGTGGCCTTCTCGGAGGCGGCCTTCTCCCGGCACGGCCCCCACCGCACGGTGTCCGGCGTCGGCGTCGCCGCCACCGACACTCCCGGAATCGCGGTCATCGCCACCGCGGTGGCGGCGAGGGCGAGGGACAAGGTTCGGTGCATCTGGTGTCCTCCTGAGGGGTGCACGGGGCGCCGGAGCGGGCGTGCTCGGGGACGGCCCCGCCGCGGATCACCGCTGGAGCGGACAGGGCTGTGATCACCATCCCGACCGCCTCGACGAGTCTGTCCGTGCGTCGCCGCCGGCACATCAGCCCGGCGGCTCGAATCGCCTTCGCCCGGAGTCGAGACGGTGATTCGACTCTGGTCGAAGGACACATCAGCCCCCGGTCTGACTCACCGGCCGTACGGGTTAGCGACAATGGCCAGGTGAATACAGACGTCGCGCCACGGCTCGGAGGGTGGCAGCAGACCTGGCGGCTGGCGGCAGCCGCGGCAGCGGGCATACCGACCTGGCTCTCCATCGGTGTGCTGCTGCGGTGGCAGGCGGCCGAAACGGGCTCCTGGTTCAACATCGGTGATCCGCTGGTGGCGCTCGGCTGCCTGACGGCGCTTCTGTGGCGACGGCGGTTCCCGCTCACCGTCGCCATGACGGTCGCGATCGCCTCGCCCGCGTCGGCACTCGCCACCGGCGCCGCGCTCCTGGCGCTGGCCTCGCTCTCCACCCGTCGCCGCCCGGTGGAGATCGGGGTCGTCGGGCTGGCCTACGTGACCGCGTCACAGTTCGCCGTCGGGCTCTACCCGGTCCAGAGCACGCCCGGCTCGTTGTGGTTCCAGCTCGCGTTCCCGGCACTGACCGCGGGCATCGCGGTGGCCGTGGGCATGGCCGTCGGTGCGCGGCGTGTCGAGGTGCGGTCCTTGCGAGAGCGGGCGGAGAGCGCGGAACGGGAACAGAGCGCACGAGCGGCGCAGGCACGGGCCCTGGAACGCAACCGGATCGCCCGCGAGATGCACGACGTGCTCGCGCACCGGATTTCTCTGGTCGCCATGCAGGCCGGAGTGCTGGACCACCGCAGCGACCTCGCAGCGGAGGAAAACCGCGTGCTGGTCCGCGGCATAGCCGACGGCTCCCACCAAGCACTGGAAGAACTACGGGATGTCCTCGGCGTGCTCAGGGCCGACCCGGGCCGCCCGGAACCACCCCAACCCTCCCTCGACCGCATCCCCGACCTGGTGGCCGACGCCCGCACATCCGGACTGGACGTCACGCTCACCACCACCGTGACGGGAAGACCGTCCGACGCCGTCGGACGAACCTGCTACCGGATCGTCCAGGAAGGACTGACCAACGCCGCCAAACACGCCCCAGGCGCACATGTACACATCACCCTCGAAGGAAGAGCGGGCGACAAACTCGGCGTCAGCGTCCGCAACTCCCCGGGGACCACAAAGAACGCACAACCACCGGCATCGGGATTCGGCCTGCTCGGCCTCACCGAACGAATCGATCTCGCCGGCGGAGAACTCGACCACCACCCCACACCCGACAACGGATACCTCCTCACCGCACAACTACCCTGGCCGAACCCCACCCACGAAAAGAGAATCTGAGTGGACAGCGAGCGGGAGCCGGTGCGCGTCGTCATCGTCGACGACGAACAACTGGTGCGAATGGCGCTGCGGCTCGTCATCGACGGCGAACCGGACCTGACCGTCGTCGCGGAGGCGGCGGACGGGGACGCCGCGATCACCGTGGTGGACGAGCAGCGGCCGGACGTCGTACTTATGGACGTGCGCATGCCCGGCCGTGACGGTCTCAGCACAACCCGGGAACTCCTCACCCGACCGGCGCCGCCGCGGGTGCTCATGCTGACCACATTCGACTCCGACGATCTGGTGCTGGGCGCACTGCGCGCCGGAGCCCTCGGGTTCGTCCTCAAAGACACCCAACCGTCGCAGATTCTCGACGCGGTGCGGACCGTCGCGGACGGCAATTCCGTGCTGTCTCCAGCGGCCACGGCACGGGTGATCGCCGCAGCCACCGGTCCGCAGTCCGCTCACGCTCGCAGCTCGTCCCGCGAGGCCGCACGGAAACAGCTGTCCGCACTGACCGAACGAGAACTCGAAACCGCTCGGGCCATCGCGGACGGACTGGGCAACCCGGAGATCGCCCAGCGGCTGCGCATCAGCATCGCGACCGTCAAAGCGCACACAGGCAACCTGTTCGCCAAGCTGGCGGTCGAGAACCGGGTGCAGATCGCACTCCTGGTCCGCGACGCAGAGGACTGACCAGCCTGGCGCAGTGGGTTGCCCCACTGCCCCCGAGGGGGTGCGCCGCGGAGCCGCTGCCGGAGCCGTCCTGGACAGTCCCGTTCACCGGGCTGAGCACGCGTCCAACGAATCGACTCCGCCCACGACGGCAAGGGCGAACCTTCCGTGAGCGTTTTTCAGTCTGAGTTGAGCAGGTCGGATGATGGGTGAGGTGCGCGGCCGTCGGCCGCCCGCAGGGTCACGGTGGCTGCGACGCCCGCGAGGACGCCCCAGAGCAGCGCGGCTGGCACCCCCTCACCGAGGCCGGATCCCGCGTACAGCAGCCCCGAACTCATCTGCGTCGCGTCCGTCGCCATGCGCAGCGCCTGTTTGGCCAGCAGCCCGAGGACGACCGCGCAGACGCAGGCCGCCGCCATCGCCGGGACGGAGACCCGGGTGAGCAGCCTGGGCAGCCACCGCAGGGCGCACCAGACCACGGCGAGGAGCAGGATGTCCCCGAGGCGGTACAGGAGCCAGTCGCCGAGCGGCGTGCCGGCGGGCCCGGACCAGGCGCCGAGGAGCAGCCACTGGCGCAGCAGGTCACCCGGTTCGGCGAGCAGCCCGCCGCCCGTGAAGGCCGTCTGGAGGGTGGCGGCGTTGGACTGGTACGACAGGACGACCAGGGACACCGTGACCACCGCGGTCCCGACGGTGGCGGCCAGGAGCGCGGACCGCGCCGGAACGTCCTCGCGCGGCTGGGGCTCGGCGCCCTTGAGCGCCAGCCGCGCCACCAGCACCGTCCACGCCGCCGCGGCCAGTGCCACCGGTACCACGATCTGCCGTCCGGCGGAGGAGAGGGACGCCAGTTGCGGCAGGAAGCGGTAACTTCCGTGTCCCTGGGCCGCGATGAGCCAGGGAGTGGACACCGTCACCGCCAGGGTCGCCGCCACCAGGCCCCAGGCCCACAGCGCGAGCAGAGCGGCCCACGTCCGGCCTCGCTCTGCGGGAAGCCGCCGGAGCAGGAGGAGCGCCCCGGCCGCGTAGAAGACGAACACCGCGACGAAGCGGATCTGGATCGCCGTGTGGTGCAGGCCGAGATAACGGGAAGCGTCGGTCCCGTCCAGATACCCGCCCGCGGTCCCCCCGGAGGGTTCGTACGCCCAGGGCAACAGCCAGCTCTGGAGGCGGGCGACGGCCTCGTAGCCGAGAACGTCGGTGGCGCCGGCCAGACGCAGCGCGTCGGCGCTCGCCCCCGCCCACCACAGGAGCAGCGTCACCATCAGCCCGCCCGCCACCGCCGGTATCACCGCGCGCCGGTATTCCATGTCCTGCCCCCGTGTTCGCTTGCTGCTGCCACGACTCGCAGTGGCCCACGGGGACCTTACGTGGCCGCAAGTACATGCGGATCACAGCCCCGCTTCGTCGTGCCGGCGCTGCCCGACGACACAAGGGCGTGCAATGCGGACCGGCCGGGGTGGTCGGAGTATCAGGCGGCGACCCAGTAGGTACGGGTGTTGGTGAACTCGCGGATGCCGGCTGCGGCCAGTTCACGGCCGTACCCGCTGCGCTTGGTGCCACCGAAGGGCAGGCGCGGGTCGGAGGCGACGACGGCGTTGACGAAGGCGGCGCCGCTGGTGATCCGGCGGGCGAGGCCGACGCCGCGGGCCGCGTCGGCGGTCCATACGCTCAGGCCGAGCCCGTAGGCGGTGGCGTTGGCGAGCCGAACGGCCTCCCCGTCATCTCGGGCGACGGCCAGGGCGGCCAGCGGGCCGAAGGTCTCCTCGTCGAAGGCGGCCATGCCCGGACCGGTGTCGGCCAGCAGGGTCGGCTGGTAGAAGTAGCCCTCGCCCGGCACCGGCTTGCCTCCGGTCAGCAGGCGAGCCCCGGCCGCCACCGACTCCTCGACCTGCCGCTGGATCGCCGCGCGCAGGTCGTCCCGGGCCAGCGGCCCCACCTGCGTGTCAGGCCGGCGCGGGTCGCCGAGGCGCAGTCTTTCCACGCCGCTCACGAACGCGGTGGTGAAGGCGTCCGCGACGGCTTCGTGGACGATGAGCCGCTTGGCGCACACGTAGCTCTGACCGGAGTTGGTGAACCGGGCCTTGACCGCGGCCGCCGCGGCCCGTTCGACGTCGGCGTCGGCGAGGACGACGAAGGCGTCCGAACCGCCCAGCTCCAGCACGGACTTCTTCGCCGCGCGCCCGGCCGCCGCGCCGACGGCCGCGCCGGCCCGGTTGCTGCCGGTGAGGGTGACGGCGGCGATCCGGTCGTCCTCGATGAGCCGGGAGACGACCTCGGGTACGTCCGTGTCGGCGATGACGAGAGTGGTCACCAGGTGCTCGGGGAAACCGGCTTCGACGAAGAGGTCCTGCAGGGCGAGGGCGCTTCCGGTGACGTTGGAGGCGTGCTTGAGCAGGATGCCGTTGCCCGCCACCAGGGACGGGATGGCGAAACGCATGACCTGCCAGACGGGGAAGTTCCACGGCATGACTGCCAGGACCAGGCCGACGGGCTCATAGGCCACCCAGACTTCCACCCCGTCGATGCCCGCCCGCCGGTCGGCGAGAATGCCCGGACCCTGCTGGGCGTAGTACTCGGCGGTCAGCGCGGACTTCTCCACCTCGCCCGCCGCCTAGCGGGGAGGTGGGCAGCCCGAGCGAGCCGTCTCAGCCTCGCCGCCCCCGGGCCATCACCAACGGCCGCCGCTTGCCCTCGCCGGCAAGGTCCTGCCCCGGCATCTGGTCGTCCGCGCGATGGGCTGGATGGCACGACGCGCCATGCACGCGTAGCGCTGCTCAGCACTTCGGCGACCTTCCCAACGTGCGGTGGCAGTTGGTTGTCCAGGGAGTCGATGTCGTCACACAGACGGGCGCGGAGCCCGTGTACCCAAGGTGGCCTACTGCCGGCTGCCACAGCGACCCCGACGGGCGTCCAATGAAGCGCAACACTCATTCACCCCGTCGAAATGGTGTTCCATTTGTGTCGGATGGCGGGTTAAGGTCGCGTTCCGTGAGGATCTTGTACGGAGGTGCCGCGATGGAGAACAGCGCGCACTCCCGCCGGGGCCGTCCGCCGGGCCCCCGGGCCGCCGAAGGAGAGCTGACGGGCCGCCACGGCCGTCGTCCGCTACATCACCGAGACGGTCGACCGGCAGGGCTACCCGCCCTCGATGCGGGAGATCGGGCAGGCCGTGAAGCTCGCCGGTAGCTCCTCGGTGGCCTACCAGCTGATGGTGCTGGAGCGTAAAGGGGTTCTCTACCGCGACCCGCATCGTCCCCGCGCCTACCGCGTACGGCCATCGTGGGCTCCCGACTTGGGAGACCGGAGCGAGGCAGCGGTCGACGTGCCGCTCGTTGGACGGATCGCCGCCGGCGCACCCCTGCTCGCCGAGGAGATGGTGGAGGACGTCTACTCCCTGCCCCGTCAGGTCGTGGGTGACGGAGACCTGTTCGCCCTGACGGTCTCGGGCGACAGCATGGTCGACGCGGCGATCTGTGACGGCGACATTGTGACCGTACGGCGGCAGGACAGCGCCGATCACGGGGACATCGTCGCCGCGCTCCTGGAGGACGAGGCACCGTCAAATTCCTGCGCCGACAGGACGGGCAGGTGTGGCTGATGCCACGCAACTCGTCCTACGCGCCGATCCGCGGCGACCAGGCGCAGATCCTCGGCAAGGTCGTCGGCGTCCTGCGCCTTCTCTGAGAGACGGAAATCCCTTGGAGACGGACCTGTTGGTCATGTCAAGCTGTCACCCACCAAAGGGGTGTAGCTCAGATGGCCAGAGCGCCGGCCTCCAAAGCCGGATGCCGCAGGTTCGACTCCTGCCGCCCCTGCCACGCGTCACGTCCTCAGGCATTTGCTGCGGATCTCAAGCGCGAAAGCGCGCGGCAGCCTTCACGGCTCCCAGGTCGTCAAGGCCTCCACCACAGTCCGCGGCCACCGGCGGGACGACTCCGTGACCCGGAGCGCCGTCCGCTCTGGGGGCGTCGGTCTCATGTGCCCGGATGACGACTGCTGAGGGTGGGTATGGATTCGCGGGTATGCCTCAGAGCAACAGGACCGGCGACACGCTGGTCATCATCAGGGACTGCACCGCCTCCACTGGCGACAAGGACTTGCGGCTTGCAGAGATGCCTGGAGATTGGAACGACAGGGTCAGTTCGGTGACCACGCAGATGGGCAGCGGCACGCACTGCGAGGTCCAGCCTCGGCGTGTTCTTCCTGCTGCGCTCCGGGCTGCGAAGGAAGTGTGCCGCGGTCATCCCCGAGTCGGCTGCGGCACAGTCCTTTTTGCCGCAGGGCCGCCGCGAGTAAGATCTTTCAGGCGCTACGCGATCGGCGCCCAGACGATTTCTTGGCAGCGGACTTCTTGGCCGGCTGCTTCTTTGCGGCCTCCGCCGAGGTCTTCTTCGCCGTCTTCGGCCGGGTCTTCCTCGGCATCTCGTGGACGTCTGCGTCCTCACCCCGCGATGTCGTCGAAGCTGAGACGGAGGACTGGATCGGCGAGGTCGAAGGCCGCGCCCGCCCAGGGGCTCCCTCACCTCCGACTTCGCCAGGTCAGCCTGGCTGGCGCCGAGGAGAAGCTCCGCCAGCTCGATCGGAGCCACGGGCAGCATACGGCCGTGGACCTTGGCATCCCCACCACGCGCCGGGATCGATGGACCCACGAGGATGGACTGCCGCATGGCCCTGAACCAAGATCGAGAACAAGTTCAAAGAAGCGTGCATCAAACACCCTGCAGAACACGATCAAGTGCCGCCCGGCCTACAGGTCCCCAGTTCGGCTTGCCGCCGGGAAGGCCCCGGTCTCCGTTCTGCCCCATGAGCATCAGGAAGAGGCTCTTCATAGCGGCCAGCCCACGGGCGCGCCGGATCGCCGCCTCGTCTGCATGCGCGTACATGTCGAAGAACCGTGAGGCCGTGCCCGCGGGTAGCAGCACCCATGCGGCGGCGAGGTCCCACGCCGGATCGCCGGCGAACATGGCACCGAAGTCGACGATGCCCGAGAGCGTTCCGTCCGAGACGACGACGTTCGCGGGATGGAGGTCGCCGTGCACCCAAACCGGCGGGCCATCCCACGCGTCGGCCGCAACGGCGTCGTCCCAGACGGCCCGGACGTCGGCAGCGATGTCGTCGGGGACAACGGCCTGGAAGAAGTTCTCGAAGCCGTCCGTGCAGTTCCTGGGATGGGCACCGAAGTCCGTAGAGTTCGGCGCCTCGGCGGGCGCCTCCACATGGAGCGCCCGGAGGAAGCCCGCCAGCGTGTCGGCTGCGTGGGCGCCGCGGCTGATCGAGCCGTGGTCCAGCGGCTCGCCGGGAACCCACGTCATGACGGTCCAGTGCCTGGGGAAGCGCTCGGACGGTTCGCCGAACCGTACCGGGGTCGGCACCGGGAGCGGCAGGCGCGGGGCCAGCACGGGGAGCCACCGCCGCTCCTTGAGCTGGAGCTCCGGGGTGGGGTCCATGCGCTGCATGCGCACGGCCAACTCGTCTCCGAGGCGCCACATTTGGTTGCCCCAGCCGCCCGCGACCTCGCGGATGGCCAGCCCGGCAAGGTCTGGATGTTGCTCCTGCAGCAGGTCGCGCACCAGGTCTGCGGTGATCTCGGTGTGGGTGTCGGTGTCGCTCATGCCAAGTCACAGTACGCAACGCTGTGATTGAGCAACTCAGTTATCCCCGCCAGCCCAACATCTACGACGGCCAGGGCGACTCATCGGTGACGGGACGCCTTCCAAAGGCAGGCGATCGCGGTAGTACGCCGACCGCAACCAGTCCTCCCTCACGAGGACCGGCCGCGACATCCGCACGCCACCGACCTCCTGTGAGAGCAGAAGAACCCCCAGATCGGTCAGGGCGAGGGAGCCATCGAGGGTGTACAACAAGCAACTCCCGTGCTCGGCGGCGTAGTCGAGGAGGAACTGGTGCGCCTGCTCGGGATCGCGGCCGGCCAGTGCAAAGCCCGATAGTGGCTCGTCTCGCATCGTTGGCCGGGCAATCGACGGGTTGCCCGGCAGTCAGCGGGCCAGGGCGGCCAGGTGCGCCGCCGGTTGTGCACGCGATTCATGTCACCTGAAGTCGTGCGGTTCCGGGGGCTGTGCGTGGACCGATGTCGATGTGTGATGCGCGTGAGCGTCAGCGTCCCCGTGTGTCCCAGTTCGCGAGCACGGCGTCTGCCGCGGCGTGCAGGTGCCGTGCTGATGTGCCGTCACACACCTGTGTCGAAATACCGAGCAAGAAGCCGTGGATCATTGACGTGAGGCCGTCCACGTCGGTGTCTTCGACGAGCTCTCCTGAGGCGATGCCGCGTACGATGCACGCCCTGATGCGTGCTCGGTCCGCTGCGCGGCGCGCCGCTACGACCTTTCGCGCTCCGGCCTCGCCTGCTCCCGGTGCCCGGACCGTCCCCGAGAGGGCGACGAGGCATCCGCGAGGGTGGGATGTGTCGGTCTGCATGTTGATCGACCCGTGGAGGAGCCGGGCGATGGCCTCGCGGGGACTTTCCGCCTCGTCGGCCACGACATCGGTCACGCTGCCCGGTCCGGCGATGTAGTGCTCAACGGCCTTCTCGAACAGTCCCTCCTTCGAGCCGAAGGCGCCGTAGAGGCTCGCGGAGGACAGCCCTGTGGCCTCGCGGAGCTGGGCCAGCGAAGTGGCTTCGTAGCCCTGTTCCCAGAACAGCAGCATCGCGGCCTCCAAGACGGCTTCCATGTCGAAGATGCGGGGACGGCCGACGGGGGACACGGCGAACCTCCTCTATTGCGGACTGACTGATCCAGTTTGACACCCGTAAGCACGTCTATCAATATCGGATCAGTCAATCCATAACTAGTGGAGGAGTCCGACCGATGACCACAACGTGCCCCGCGCCGGTCCGCGAGCGAGCGCACGAGTCGTTCCCCGTTCCGGCACTGGTGGTGATGGCGTGTACCGGATTCATCGTGATCATGACCGAAACCTTGCCGGCGGGGCTGCTCCCGCAGCTCGCTGCCGGACTCGACGTCTCCGAAGGCGGCGCCGGCCAGCTCGTGAGCGCCTACGCGATCGGAACGGTCCTCGCGGCGATACCCGCGATCACGCTGACGCGCGGGGCACGGCGGAAGCCGCTCCTCCTTGCGGGCCTGCTCGGGTTCCTTGTCGCGAACACCCTCACCGCGGTATCGCCTTCGTTCACCGTCGCTCTTGTCGCCCGGTTCGTCGGGGGAGCCTTCTCCGGGCTGCTGTGGGGCATGCTCGCCGGATACGCCCGGCGTATCGCCGCACCTGAGCACGCCGGGCGTGCCCTTGCCATCGCCATGACCGGAACCCCGGTCGCACTCTGCGTAGGAACACCACTTGGCGCCTGGCTGGGCTCGACGGTCGGGTGGCGCTGGTCCTTCGCCGCGATGTCACTGCTCAGCGTCATCGTCATGGTCTTCGCGAAGTTCCTCGTGCCCGACGCCCCGGGGCAGTCGGCGCAGACACGCGCTCCGCTCAGCCGAGTGCTGGGCATTCCCGGCGTGGCGACCATCCTCGCCGTCGTATTCGTCTGGATGCTCGCGCACAACCTGCTCTACACCTACATCGCTTCCTACCTGCAGCAGATGCGTCTCGCCCTCCGGCCCGACGTCACACTTCTCGTCTTCGGCATCGCTGCGCTCGGAGGTATCTGGATCACCGGCGTGTTCATCGACCGCGCACTTCGCAGGCTCACCCTGGCGAGTGTGATCCTGTTCGTTGTCGCCGGGGGCTTTCTTGCCGCCGCGCAGCAGTCCACTGTGCTCGTGCTGCTCGCGATCGTCCTGTGGGGCCTCGCGTTCGGCGGCTCGGCGACGCAGTTGCAGACGGCCATGGGGGAGGCCGCGGGCGAGAACGCCGATGCGGCGAACGCGATGCTGACGACATCCTTCAACATGGCGATCTTTGCGGGTGGTGCTGTGGGGGCTGTGGTCGTCGATGGCGTGGGCGCACCGGTTCTTCCAGCCGGGATGATCGCTCTCACAGTCATGGCGCTCGTCATGGTCGGATTCGGACGGCGCGCAGCATTCCCCGCAGGGCGTTGATCGAGAACTGACCGGACCACGCCTCGTGGCTTGTCATGCAGCCTTGGACGGGTATGCGGTCCACTGGCGGATTGGTGCGTGCCGTTGGACGAGGTCGTCGGCGAGCTTGGACAAGCTCCAGGTGGCAAAGCCGGTCAGCCCCAGTCGGCGGGGGACGTCCGGGCGATCAGGCAGATGTGCTTGCGCACCCGCTCACTGGTGGTCCTGGGGCGTCCCCCGCTCCATTTTGGGTCCAGCGCGTCGAACCCCGCTCGTTGAAGGCGTGGATGACATCGCGGACGTAGTCCTCGCCGACCTGCATCAGCGAGGTGATGCCCTTGACCGTCTGGTCCTGGGCGGACATCAGCACCACGATCGCCCGCCGCAGCCGGACCGGATCCTTCGCGGTCCGGCTGATCCGCAGCAGGCGGCGGCCCTCCTCCATGCTGACCGGACGGACGAACACACTCGGTCGACGTCCCACGATCACCTCCAAGATCAAGTCCTGGAGACACTCTGCTGATCACCAGACGGGACGTCGATTACCCACACCTCCACGACGATGAAGGCACTCATGGCCGAGCGGGACGGGCTGACGGTGATCCTGCTGCCCGGGTACGCGCCCGAACTCAACCCGGTGGAGGGCCTGTGGGCGCACATCAAGCGGAGCCCTGCCGACCTGGCCGCCCGCACCTCAGCGAGTTGGAGACCCTGCTCCGTCAGCGGCTCAAGGATGCAGTACCAGCACAGCATCCTCGGCGGATTCCTCGTCGGGACGGGCCTCGCACTCGGCTGACCGACCCTAGTACGCCGAAGTCAGTAACGCCCTCTCAGCGGCGAGGTCAAGGATCAAGCTAAGAGCCCCCCGGGGCCAGGACGTCACGGGGTGAGCTGTTGGTGTCCTATGACGGCGAGCAGTTCGAGTTTGCTGTGGCTCTCCGTGCCGGGGCGAGTGGTCAGCACCACCAGAGTTTGGGCGCGGTACTCGGTGTACAGGAGCTGGGCGTCGACGTCGATGCGGCCGAGTTCGGGATGGAGGATGGTCTTGCAGTCGTCGTAGCTCTGTGCGACCTCCTGCAGTTCCCACATGCGGACGAACTCGGGGCTGTGTTCCTGGAGTTCGGCGAGGATCTGGGCGGCTCGGGGAGTGTCGTTGCCGGCTGTCAGCGCGGCCCGCAGGCGTGCCGCCTGGGCGCGGCCGTGGCGTTCGTGGGTCTCCTCCGGAACCATCAGACGCTCGGCCGGGTCCATGAACCAGCGGTAATAGCCGCTGCGGGCCAGACCGGTGTGGCGGGTCTGGTCGCCGAGCAGCGCGACGGCCAACGGGTTCATCGCGAGGGTGTCGAACAGGTCGGTCTGCACCATGGCCGGGGAGTCGTCCAGGCGGTCCAGGACCCGCATCAGCGTCGGGCAGACATGTTCGGAGGGCCGGTGGAAGCGGGCCGGGGCGTTGTGGCCGATGAGGACGAAGAGATGGTCGCGTTCGTCCAGGGTCAGCCGAAGTGCCCGGGCGAGGGCCGTGGTGATCTGGACGGAGGGCTGCGGGGCACGCTGCTGTTCCAGGCGGGCGTAGTAGTCGGTGGACATGCCGGCGAGCTGCGCGACCTCCTCGCGGCGCAGTCCCTGCGTACGCCTGCGTGGGCCCTCGACCAGCCCGACGTCGCGGGGCCGTAGCGTCTCACGCCGGTGGCGCAGGAATTCCGCCAGTTCCTTCTTGTTCATGTCCCCATACTCGCCGCATCCCGCCCGGCTATCCAGAGACCGCCGATCCATGGCTGAGCAGTCCTCTCCCGCCCGCGCGAAGCCGCCCGTACGACCGACGCCGAGGGCACTCGCAGCGCGACGTCTCGATGGTTACCTGGCCTGCATGACCCGCTGGGGATTACGCCGACCCTCGGCGGTGCGCCGTAGGCCGCCGGTATGGAAGACGGCCTGCGGCGACGGTCCCCCGTCGAGGACGCCCAACGCTTCGGACCGGCGCCGGGCCTCGTCGCCCGGCCCGGCCCGTCCGACACGACGATGTTCGCCGTGTCAGACGGGCGCTCGCGTGCCCCTCGGGACTCAGGACGGGGCCGGTCGCCTCCCGTCCGACGGCCGGGGCGAAGCCGAAGACGCTTCCTTGCCGTTCCGCGTCTTCGGTGAGGACCTCCCCGAGGCGATCCAGTTCGCGTTCGTCCATGATGTGGCCCATCAGGACCTGCCCGCGTGCTGTTGTTCCGCGTCGGTCACTACAGGTTGGTCAGCTGCTGCTGATCATGGTGAGGACGTCGTCGTAGGAGCCATTGGCCACCGCGTCACGGATGAACCTGGCGCGCTCGACGACCAGCTCCTTCGCGTCGGGCTTCTCGCGCAGCAGATCGAGGGTCTCGGTGAGGAAGTCGTCCAACGGCATGGACTGGTCGCTGTCCTGCTGACCGAGCAGGGTCGTGCGTACGCCCGGCGGGACCACCTCGATCACCTGGACGCCGGCGTCAGCACCGGCGAGCTGGATGCGCAGACTCTCGGAGAAGGAGTGCAGCGCGGCCTTGGTCGCGCTGTAGGTCGGCGTGATCGGGAACGGTACGAACGCCAGCGCGGAGGTGACATTCATGACGACCGCGTCGTCCTTGCCCACCAGCAGCGGCAGGAAGGCATACGTCATCCGAATCGTGCCGAGCAGATTGGTCGCGACGTGATCCTCGGCGACCTGGAGTCCGGTCGGGTCGAGGAGGTTCTCCAGCAGCATGATGCCGGCGTTGTTGACCAGGACGTTCAGCCCCGGGTGGCTCGCCGCCACGGTCTCACGGGCCCGGGCGATCGAGCCGGGGTCCGACACATCGAGGACGAGCCCGTCGATGCCCGGGTGCTCAGCCGTGATCTCGTCGAGGAGTTCCTTGCGCCGACCGGCGACGATCACCTTGTTGCCGGCCTCGTGCAGGCGCAGGGCCAGGCCAAGCCCGATGCCCGAGGTGCCGCCGGTGATCAGGATCGTGTTGCCGGTCATCTTCATGGGGGTCTTGCTCCTTCGGTACGGCGGGCCGGTGAGCGCCCGCAGCCTCGACCGTAGGGGCGCCCGCGCAGGGGCGGGAGAGGACGGTTTATCCATGGATCGGCGGTCTCTGCCTGGTGGAGTGGTCCCCGAACCGCCCAGTGGATCTGGTCGCTTCGGCGTCCACAGGGATCTGAACGGTCCAACCGCCCGGGGGCCCAAGCCCCTCAGACCGACCCGCACAGGCGCACAACCGCCAGGCCGTTCCTGGTCGTCCGGACGTGAGGGGATCGGGGTCTCACCGGTAGTGCTCCAGGATTGAACGCCAAGCGTTGATCTTGGATCTCGGTTCGATCACTGTTGGGACTGGTGAGGTGTCTGTTGCGAAGCGTCACGACCTGTGAGATGCGAGGGCCTCTCACGGGTCACCGCGTCAGCCCCCCCCGTCCTCACATGGAAATTGCGCGGTTCAGGCGGACAAGGTATTCCCCATCTGGTTGCACGCCGGCCCCGAAGCGTTCCTGGACCACGGCGAGCCCGAGGTCGCGCCGCTTCGGTGATCGCGCCGCGTCGGCCGTCGCCAGCGCGTCCGGCAGCTCCTGGCGGGTGAGATCCGTGCAGTAGGCGGGTGTGCCGGGCTGCTGCCGCCACGATTCCGCGAGCGGCCCCGCATCAAAGGCGTCGAACCCGGTGTCCTCAACGAGTGCCATTGCCAGGTCACGCTCTCGCGGACTGTCGGCCGCGAGGGGGAGCGAGATGCGGTCCGCACTTCCCGCCGGCTTGTTCCTGTGCGCGAACGACTCGGATCCGATCGAGTTCCACGCCTTGACGATGGGCCGGCCCAGTTGCTTGGCAGCCCACACGCTCTCGGCCTGGCCGGCCTCGATCGCCGCGATTCCGTGGTCCCGATGCGGGTAGTAGTTCGACGTGTCGATGACGACCGTGTCAGCCGGCACCTTGGCGATCAGTGGTGCGACCTGCGGAATGCGGGCGAAGGGAATGGAGAGGATCACGGCGTCGACGTCCACCACGGCTTCCGCCGCTGTCACCGCTCGTCCGCCCGAGGCCAGCACGTCCGCCTCGATAGTCTCCGGGCCGCGCGAATTGGCCGCCTTTACCTCATGCCCGGCCGCGCTCAACCGACTGGTCAACGTCTTGCCGATGTTCCCGGTGCCGAGAATGCCGATCTTCATGGTGAAACTCCTTGTTTGGAACATAACCCCGGTCTCGGTGACCGGAGTTCCTGGGCTTGGTCCCTGAGGTGCGACCGGGCCTGCGGCCGACCGTGGACGCGGTGGTGTGAGTGGGTGATGACGACCGTGCCGAAGTGAGCGCCGCTCGCCAGGTGGGATGCGGCGTCGAGGGCTTCCTCGAAGGGAAGACGCGGTCGATCACCGGGTGCAGCTTTGTGCGCTGAGATGACCCTGTTCATGTTCTCCAGGTCGCTCCTGCTGCCGCCGATAGGCCGAAGAGTGAAACGTGGCCGACCTGCTGGATGATGTCGCTGGCGCCGAGTTCGCGCAGTCGCTCCGCCTTCTCCTCGCTGGAGGGCGTGGCGATCACGCGGGCTGGGGCGAGCTGCAGGGCGAACAGCGAGACGCCGCCCGATCCCTGGACCAGCATGGTGTCGCCGGGGCCACGCCTTTTAGTGCCGACCAGGCGGTGACTACGGCGCAGGACAGGGTCGCGGCCTCGGTGAAGTCCAGGTGGTTGGGCATGGCCACCAGCCGATGTTCGTCGATCGCGACGTACTCGGCCGTGATCGACGAGTTGGGCAGTGTCGGAGATCGCCTGCACGCTGACCGCGACCTGGCAGTTCGCCTGCTTGCCCAGTGGCCCGCAGTACGGTGGCGACGGCGACCGGCAATGCGAACACGTCGGCGCGAATAGTGCCAACTACGCCCCAGCACGGTTCACTTGATGTGCGTTCACACCCACCATGCCGCTGACCACGACAGACAGCAGGACCTGACGGAGTCCTATCGGTGCTCGCCGAGGACTCCGGGGGGGTCCCGTGCAGGACCACGCTCTGCTCAGGCGGAGCTCGTCCCATACGGAAGCCGTTCACGGGTGCGGCCCGATCGGCCACGCCGAAGGAGATGCCGAACAGAAGCTTGAGCTCCTCGGGAACGTCGAGGAACTCGCGGACGACCTCGGCGTAGAACCCGAGCGCGGTCTGCGGAATTCCGTCGAATCCACGGGCTGCCAGCGAGAGCAGGAAGTTCTGCGCGTACATGCCGATGTCGCCGGCCGTCCGCACCCCGTCGCCGAGCGCCGGCATGAACAGGAAGGCGGCATGGGGAGCGCCGTAGAACTCCAGGTTCTCGCGGACCGCCTCCCTCCTGCCGTCCCGGTCCGAGCGTTCCACGCCCCGGATCCGGTAGTTGCTCGCGCCCAGGGCCTGCGCCCGCTCGAGGTGGATGCCCTCGCCGTGGCCATCAGTGAAATCCGGCGAGGTCCGTCCCTCCTCCTCGGCCCGGAGCAGCTCCTTGCCCAGGGCGTCCCGCGCCGCACCCGAGACGACGTGCACCGTCCACGGCTGGGTGTTGCTGTTCGAGGGGGCCGCCTGTGCGTCTTCCAGCACACCGCGGATGTCCGAAGGGGACAGGGCGGTGGGCAGGAACCGCCGGGGAGAGCGTCGGGAGCGTGCGATGTCGGTAAAGGGTGATGCGGTGCCGGGCAAGGCGGTTCCTCTCCGCGGCGCGCAGCCACCGCCGCGGCGGCCCGGCGCAGCGCGGTACGGCAGGCCATGCGACGAGGCAGCCGACGTAAGGGCCGGGCGGCGGGACGCACCCTTACGAGGTACCGGCAGGCATGCGGTTGCTCGCAGGCAGTGGCGTGCCGAGACTGCGGGTCGCAGCGCGGGAGACTGTGCGCTCTTAGTGTTCGTCGTGTGTGTTCGTGGCGTGCCGCCCTCGTGCCGTTGCGTGCACGAGAGCCGCGTCGGGTGAATCAGCGGTGGGCGGCGCGGTTCATCTCGACGACGTCGTCGACGGTGGGACTGGCACCGAGGGCGGCGAAGCGTTCCGGGAGGCTGTCGCGGATGCGGGCGTCCTTGACGCGGTCGGCCGCGGCCAGGGCGGCCGGCAGTTCGTCGAGGGTCAGTTCGGTGCAGTAGGCGGGGCTGTTCGGCTGCTGGCGCCAGGAGTCGGCCAGTGTGCCGGCGTCGTAGGGGTCGAACCCGGTGTCGTCCACGAGCTGCATGGCCACGCGCCGCGCCTCCTCGGTGTCGCCGGCGACGGGGATGGCGAGGCGGCCGGGCGTTCCGGCCGGGACGCCCCGGGTCCGCTGGGTCTCTGCCAGGGCGGCGTTCCACGCCTTGACCACGGGGCGTCCCAGTTGCTCGGCGTTCCACACGCTGTCGACTGCGCCGTTGTCCACGGCTTCGATGTGCCCGAAGAGGTGCGGGTAGTAGTTCGAGGTGTCGATGACCACCGTGTCGGCGGGGACCGAGGCGAACAGGCCGGCCAGCTTCCCTGCCACCCCGAAGGGGATGGCCAGGACGATGACGTCCCGACCCTGGACGGCGTCGGCGAGCTCCGCCGCGCGGGCCCCGGACTCCAGCACCTCCGCCCGGACGGCCTCGGGGCCGCGGGCGTCGGCCACCTGGACGTCGTGACCGGCCGTGCTGAGCTTGGTAGCGAGGTTCCCGCCGATGGCACCGGCACCTATAACAGTAATTTCCATGATTTGTCCCTTCAGAGGTTGCGCCGCCCCTGAGGGCAGCGCGATGTGATGGCTGCGTGGTGGCGCCCCGTGGCGTTGCGGGGAGCGGGGAGCGGGAGGATAGGGTGCCTGGCGCTTACGCCTGGGTGTCCCGCTGGCGGTAGCCGCTCGCGATGAGCGTGCGGAGTCGGTCGAGCGACTCCTCCTCGGTGCCGGTGCCCTTGATCCAGGCGATGGAACAGGCCGCGAGGAACAGGTCGTTCCCCCGCACCGACGCGCGCACGTGCCCCGCGAGCTGCGCGGCTCGCACGTACTGATCGGTGGCCGAGATGAGGATGTCGCAGGGGATCGTGAGCGGGTTGTCCGGGTCCTGCGCCCGGGCCGCGGCCATGAGTGGGTCCGGCAGCCCGCTGAAGGCGCTGAAGTACTCCTCCATCGCCCGCAGCCACTGATCCAGCGCCTCGGCGGGGTCGCCGAGTTGCTCGATGTCCACCTGGCGGGCCACCAGCTCCTCGGAGCGGGTCTGCAGCACGGCTGCCAGCAGTGCTTCCCTGGTGGGGAAGTGCCGGTACAGGGTGCCGGGCCCGACGCCCGCCTCCTTGGCCACCGCCTCCAGGGAGGTGCCGACCCCGTGCTGCAGGAAGTGACGCTGCGCGGTCTCCAGGAGGGCCGCGCGGTTGCGCTGAACGTCCGCGCGGGGCTTGCGTCCTAGCTGTTCGCCGGCGCCCATACGCCCTCCTGCCTGCCGTGATCCTGCGACCGCATCAAAGCGGATGCTGCCTCCGTATGCACTCGAGCGTAAAGCGGAGGCGGCATCCGGTCAAACCGGCGATCAGATGGAGGCGGTCGCGCTCACGACGCTGGAGGAGATCCCGAAGCCCGCGGAGCCCGCAGTGCAGCGATGGTCGGCCTCCGCCGTCGAAGCGCTTACGTCTCCGTCGAAGCCAGGAGCGGTCCGTCACGCGGCCGGTCGGTTACCGTGCTCGCCGTCGACATTCCCCCGGCCCCGGTGACTGATCGAACACGTCCGCCCTTACCAAGTGCCGTTCGTTCAGGCCGACTTGCCTTCCAGTAGGACCAGGAAGGTCCGGAAGGCCTCGGTCATGTCCACGGCCTGCGGGTCGTGCAGCCACTGCAGTTGCAGGCCGTCCATGATGGCGACGAGCAGCGGGGCTGCCTGCTCGGGGGTGAGGCCGCTCGGAAGGGTGTCGCCATAGGCGGCGCGCAGCGACTCGGCCGCACCCGCCCGGACCGAGCGGTAGCGGCCCTTGAAGTATGGGCGCGCCGGGTGGCCCTCGGTGACGCTGTCGCCGGCCAGCACCGTGAAGACCTGGACGATGCCGGGGCGGGTCGCGTTGTACTCGACGAGTTGGGCCATCATCTCCAGCGGCCAGACGCAGTCGTGCAGGGCGGCTGAGGCCACGTCCCACTGGTCGCGCGCCTCCAGCACGGCGACGAGCAGGTCCTCCTTGCTGGGGAAGTGGTGCAGGACGCCCTGCTGAGTCAGCCCGACGCGTTCGGCCACGGCGGCCTGGGTCGCTCCCCGGTATCCGCGCTCGGCGATGACTTCGAGAGCGGCCTGAATGATCTCGGCACGCCTGTCCTCGCTACGGGTCGCTCGGCCGCCGACGCCACGGCCCCGATCGTGACTGGTCACTCTGCGACCTTAACCCGCGACCAGATCCGGCGAGCCCTCTGGTAACGAAGTAATAACAACGCCTACCGATCAACAGTTTGGCTGATTCATGCTGTCGGCCGATGGCGAGAAGTATCTGCTTCCTCCCCGTCGGAGCCGCTTTTCCCCTTCTGCCTCAATGAGGAGGTACGGCCGTGGACCAGGTAGTTGTCCCCGCTTCCGCCACCGCCAGCCCCGCCGGCCCCATGGAGAGCCCCGCGCAGGCCCCCGCTCCCCGCGGATTCACCGGCAAGATCGGCCTCGCCCAGTTCGGGCTGTTCGGCGCTCTGCTGACCCCCGTACTGGTCACCATGGCCCTGCGCATCGCCCAGGTCGACCCGGCCAACAAGACCAGCAGCCTCAGCCTGGTGCTGGGTGTCGGCGCCTTCTGCGCCCTGATCGCCAACCCCTTGGTCGGCCGCCTCTCGGACCGTACGACCTCACGGTTCGGCCGCCGCCGCCCCTGGCTGATCGGCGGTGTCATCGGCGGCACCACCGGCCTGACGCTGGTCGCGTTCGTGCCATCCGTTCCGGTCATCCTGCTCGGCTGGGCCCTCGCCCAGATCTCGTTCAACGCCTCCCTGGCCACCCTCCAGGCCACCGTCCCCGACCAGGTGCCGCACGCCCAGCGCGGCAAGGTCTCCGGCGTCCTCGGCGTCGCCCTGACCCTGGCCATCGTGGTGAGTGCGATGCTCGCCTCCCAGATCCCCAGCGCCCGGGTGCAGTTCCTCGCGCCGGCCGCACTGGCCATCCTCTTCGTCGGCTACTTCGCGCTGACGCTCCCCGACAAGCGGCTGGCGACCAAGCCGGGACGGCTCTCACTGAAGGAGTTCGCGGGCAGCTTCTGGACCAACCCCGTCGAGCACCGTGACTTCGGATGGGCCTGGCTGTCCAAGTTCATGGTCATGTTCGGCATGGTCGCGCCCAGCTCGTACCTCGCGTACTACCTGATGTCCGACTTCGGCGTCTCCACGACCGAGGTCGCCGGGAAGCTCGCGCTGCTCATCGTCGTCGGCTATCTCTGCAACGCCGCCTCGGCCGCCGTCAGCGGCTTCCTCTCCGACAAGGCCGGCGTCCGCAAGCCCTTCGTCATGGGCAGCAGCCTGGTGATCATGGCCGGCCTGGCCCTCCTGGCCGTCGCGCCCAGCTTCCCGATGGTGCTGCTCTCCCAAGTGATCATCGGGCTCGGCGGCGGCATGTTCTACGCCGTCGACATGGCCCTGGTCACCGAGGTGCTGCCGAGTGAAGAGACCGCCGCCAAGGACCTCGGCGTGATGAACATCGCCAACGCCCTGCCGCAGACCCTGGCCCCGGCCATCGCCCCCTTCCTGCTCGCGGCCGGTGGAGGCGACAACTACACCCTCTTCTTCGGCTTCGCGGCGGCGGTCACCCTGATCGGAACCCTGTCCGTGACCCGCATCAAGAACACACGGTGAGATGAATTTCGGCTCGACCCGATGATTCATCAGCCGTCAGTCTTCACAAGGGAGTTCCCCCCCCCACCATGACAACCGATACCGAGCGCGAGAACCTCGTCGAGAAGGCCCTCGGCAGGCTCGGCCTCGAAGCCAAGACACGGCTGCTGGCCGGACAGAACATGTGGTCCCTCCCGGCCCTGCTCGAGATCGGGCTCGGTTCCCTCGTGATGTCGGACGGCCCCATCGGCGTACGCGGTGTGCGCTGGACCGCCGACGACACGTCGATCGCGCTGCCCAGCCCGACTGCGCTCGCCGCCACCTGGGACCCGGCCCTCGCCCGTCGCGCGGGCCGGCTCCTGGCCCAGGAGGCCCGCCGCAAGGGCGTCCACGTCCTGCTCGCCCCCACCGTCAACCTGCACCGCTCACCGCTCGGCGGCCGCCACTTCGAGGCGTACAGCGAAGACCCGTACCTGACCGGCACGATCGGCACCGGCTACGTGGTCGGCGTCCAGGACGGCGGAGTCGGCACCACCGTCAAGCACTTCGTCGCCAACGACGCCGAGACCGACCGCTTCACCGTCGACAACATCGTCTCCGAGCGCGCCCTGCGCGAGCTCTACCTGGCACCCTTCGAGGCGATCGTCGCCAACGCCCGCCCCTGGGGCGTCATGGCCGCGTACAACTCGGTCAACGGCACCACGATGACCGAGCACAGCCGCCTCCAGAACGAGGTTCTGCGCGGCGAGTGGGGCTTCGACGGCTACATCGTCTCGGACTGGATGGCCGCCCGCTCCACCAGGGGCGCCATCACGGGCGGCCTCGACGTCGCCATGCCGGGTCCCGGGACCGTGTACGGCGAGGCACTGGCCGCCGCCGTGCGGGCGGGTGAGGTCGACGAGTCCGTCGTCGACGAGGCCGTACGCAACGTGCTGCGGCTCGCGGCCCGCGTCGGTGTCCTGGAAGGCGCCGAACCCGCCGTCACCCCGGAGCGGCTGCCGGCCTCCGTCGACGGCGACGCGCTGGCCCGCGAGATCGCCGCCCGCTCCTTCGTCCTCGTCCGCAACCAGGACCAGGCGCTTCCCCTGGACCGCGCGAAGATCAATCGGCTGGCCCTGATCGGAGCCGCCGCCCGCGACGCCCGCGTCCTCGGCGGCGGCTCCGCGCAGGTCTTCCCCGACCATGTCGTCTCCCCGCTGGACGGCCTCACCGCGGCCCTGCCCGACGGAGTGCTGACGTACACGGTCGGCGCGGACCCCAACGAGGAACTCGCCGCCGCCGGCAAGGGCTTCGAACTGCATGCCGTCTGCCGGGACGCCGACGGGCACGTCATCGGAAGGTCCTCCCTCCCGAACGGTCAGGTCAACTGGATGGGCGACGACCTTCCCGAAGGGGTCACGTACCAGACTCTGCGCAGCGTCGAGATCAAGGGAATCTTCACCCCGCGCGAGAGCGGCGCCCACCACTTCGGCACGCGCGGCCTGGGCGGCTTCAGGCTGAGCGTCGACGGACAGGTCCTCTACGAGAGCGAGCAGGCCCCGGGCACCCCGTCCGACCCCTTCGAGGCGTTCTTCGGCGCGGCCGTCGAGCGCGGCCAGGTGGAACTCGAGGCCGGCCGGCCCGTCGAGGTCTCCGAATCCCCGTGGCAACCACAGGTCAGGGCTCAGGCACGGCAGCGCGCGGCGCCGACCTCCGGCATACAGGCGGAGCTCTATGCCTACTTGGGATTCAGCTGCACGGGGAGCTAGGACGACGGTCACGAGCGCTCCGCCAGCACGGCAATCTCGCCCACCTACGCCGCAAGATCCTCCGCCGGCAGGAGGCTGGCACGACGGAGGAGGATCTGCGTCCGGTTGGCGCGGAGGCCGTCACCGAGTCGTATGTCACGGATTGGGGCTCCCGCGCCCAGCGCCTCCTTTACTCCTGGTAATGCGGAAGGATGCCGCCGTTCTTGACGTAGGTGAGGGCGGCGGTGACGTCGTAGGCGTGGATCGCGGAGACCAGCGGTGCCAGCTGGTCGGACAGGTCCTGGATCACGTTGCCGGTGAAGAAGGCGTCCCGTGCTGCGGTGTCGGTGAACCCGAGAATGAGGGAGGCGTGGAAGCGCTGATCGCGGGGGTTGTCATGGGCGACGCTCGGGGTGTCCCAGAGCTTTTCGACCCAGGGCAGGAACGTCTGAATGCGCAGCTCCTTCAGTACTCCGGTGCCGGCTAGCGCGGGGGCGAGCTGTTCCTTGACGAATTTCCGGAACTCACCTGCACCGGCTCCGTCTCTGCGGCGCAGGTAGACCAGGACGCGGGCACCGACCTTCTCTCCCGGGCCCGCGACGTCATACCAGCGGGATGAGTTCGGCGGGCCGGCGTAGAGCAGGGTGCGGCGGAACACGTTGATCTCGTCCTTGTAGGCCAGCTTCGTCTGCTTGCGCCCCTGCGAGGGCGCAAGCGCCGATCGGAAGGTGACTTCCGCGACGCCGTCGATCTTCCGGTCGACGGGGATCGAGGTCTCCACTCCGCCGGTCGCCGGCCACCGGCCCGGGTTGTGGTCGGCGAGGTGGATCTGGCGGTACTCCTCCAGGCCCGGGGTGGCGGAGATGATCCCTGAGTGCGGGCCCTTCCAGTAGTCCATGCCGGTCTGGCGGGGCTGGCCGGTGCGCACCCACAAAAGGATCGAGGAGGTGAAGTGCTTCTTCACGTCCAGTTGCTCTGCGGCCGATGGCATGCTCATGGTGTTGCCCTTCTCTTCATGGCCAGACACGGGTCATCGGTCATCGGGCGAGGAACTCGACCGCGACCGGGGCGAACTCCTCGTAGTACTGGAAGATGCCGCCGTGACCGGAGGCGGGGTAGATGGTCAGCTCGCTGTCCTTGATGCGCCGGTGCAGGTCCTCGGAGAGGTTCGAGGGGACCATGCGGTCGTTGTCGCCGTTGGCGATCAGCGTGGGATGGGTGATCTTCGACAGGTCGTCGGGGGTGGAGCGCCCCCACTTCTTGATCGCCTTCAGCTGAGTCTGGAACGCCTTGACCTTGATCTTCGCGTCGCGGTCGACGGTGCGCTCCTCGAGCCGGTTGACGAACGCGCGCGCGGCGGCCTTGCCGGCGGAGTCGCGGTTGAAGAACAGGAACTCCTTGGGGTCCGACCGGGTCAAAGTGGCGCGCAGGGTGTCCCAGTACGTAGTGGCGACAACCTTGTCGATGTCCTTGCCGCCCTTGGGCCCGGTGCCGGTGAGGACGAGTTTGCGGACGAGCTCGGGGTGCTTCACCACCAGGGCCTGGGCGATGAAGCCGCCGAGGGAGAAGGAGAAGATGTCGACTTTGTCGAACCCGAGCGCCGAGATGAAGGCGTAGGCGTCATCGGCCATCGCCTCGACACTGTCCGGCACCTGACCGGTCGAGGCTCCGACACCGCGGTTGTCGAAGGCGATGACGTGACGGCCCTTGGCGATGGGGTCGATGATGCGCGGGTCCCAGTTGTCCAGGGTCGCGGCGAGGTGGACGAAGAAGACGACGGGGATGCCGCCCTTGGGCCCCAGCTCGCGGTAGGCGTAGGTGACGCCGCCGGCGGTGATGGTGCGGGCCGGAGCATGCGCGTAGGAGGTGATGACGGGTTCGTTCGGGGTGACGTTGGTGCTCATGATGGCTTCTCCTTGCTTGTTTGTGTCGGTGCGGTCTGGGCCGCCCGTCACGGTCGCGGCGAGATCAGGGAGCCGCCGACGATGCCTTGCCCTGCCGCGGACGCCACCATGGGACAGGGGCTGCATCGCCTGCGGGGTCTGGTCGAAACCGGACACCTTTTCCCGCGACCGGGTGCACCACCCTTGGTCGACGAGGGCGGTCATCTGGCGAAGCTGATCGCCGTTGGCGTGCATGAACAGGAACTCGTACATCTCGCCGTGCTTCTTCGCCTGCTTGCCGATCTTGCTGCTGAGGCCTGCGACGGCCAAGAGCATCAGCGGGTCATCAGCGGTTTCAGGCTGGCCTCGCGGGTGAACACGGGGCTGAGGGGCCGGCGACCCCGATGGCTTTATCGCCGGGATTGAGCACCCATCGGTACTTCTCCAGTTTCTCCCCGCCGAGGCTGTCCGGCACCAGGTCGTAGAGGGCCAGGTGATGCTCGAAGTCTGGGCGCGGTAGTCGATCGCGTGGCTTGGCGAGCTGGACCGTGATCGAACCGACCCCGCCGACGTCGGCAGGGATGAGAATCCATGGAGCCGCCGCCGCGACCGCCAGTGGCTCGAACACGGGCACCCTCCCGCGCGTGCCATGGGGTGAGCGTCACCAGCGGCCACGAGCCCACCTCCTCCACTTGATCGATGCGGGCTTGAGCGGCCAGGCCGCCCTCAGGGACGGCGGTGCGCCCAGCGAATACGTCTGTGCGGCCGAGCCCGGGATACGACGGTCACGAGTGTCATCGCGGGGAGGACGACCATCTTTGAATTATGAGCGTAATATTATCGGAGCGGCGGAGAGGCCGCAAGCGAGTTCCGAGGCGAGTGGGATCGTGGGGCGGCCTACCGGTCGAGTACGACGCACGCCGTCGGTCGTGAACGTCACGGGCGGAGAACGGGGCGCAGCGCGTGCGGCAGCGAGCGCGCCGAGTCAGGGACGAACACCTGACGATCACCCGGAAGGCCATCAGTGCTCTCGCTGAACACCTCGTCAAGCTTTACGCCATCGTCGACGCTGCCGGCAACCAGGCAGCGGTAGCCGACCGAACCCCCGCGCCCAGCTGCCCTGTACCAACCTCACCGGGAAACGGACATCGCTGCGCGTGCAGCGATACATGGTGCCGGGCCGCGTTTCCGCGCTCCCTCACAGCCGACCGGATTGCCGTCAACTCAGTGCGGACCAGCCCCCAATCGCAGGGCCTTCTCCGCGTCCTGCGGGCGGGCGACCGTTCGGCCGAGGGCCTCAGTCAGTCGTACGGCGCGTTCCATGAGCGGTGTGTGGCCGTCGGCGAGTCGGCCCCGGCTGATGTGGACGGTGTCTTCCAGCCCCGCTCTGGCGTTGCCGCCCAACGCGAGTCCGATCGCGGCGAGTTCGAGGTTGGCACATCCGATGGCGATGACCTGCCACACGGCGTCGGAGGGAGCCTGCGGACAACAGTGAGGAGGTTGTCGGCGGTGGCTGCGATGCCGCCGCGGACACCGAGGACGATGCTGAACTGCGGCGTGTCGGACAACAGGCCCTCGCCACGCAGGCGCAGGCAGGCGTCCAGGTGGGCCGTGTCGTAGATCTCCAGGTCGGGCTTGACGTCGAGTTCCTGCATCCGGGCCGCCAGTCGGCGTACCGGCGTGGGCGGGTTGCGGAACTCGCCGCCGCCGAAGCTCATCGTGCACGCGTTGAGGGTGGCCATGCTGGGCCGGAGCTTCACCAGATTGGCGCGCTCCTCGTAGGGAACCTCCAGTCCGACGCCGGTGGAGAGGTGGATGAGGACGGGGCAGCGTTCCGCGATCAGGTCCATCGTGCGGCGGGCGATGACCAGGTCGGCGGTGGGGGGTCGTGGTCGTCGCGGAGGTGGATGTGGGCGGTGGCGGCCCCCGCCGCTTGGGCTTCGGCGACGGCGTCGGCGATCTCTTCGGGCTGGGTGGGCAGCGCCGGGTTGTCGGCCTTCGTGGCGAGCGGGCCGGCGGGGGCGACCGTGACGATGACGCTCACGGTGTCCTCCTGCTCGGGCTGGATCAGGCGAGGCAGGTCAGAGGACGGCCGCCGTTGTAGGTGACCATGTCGGCCAGGGCGGCGGCGACATCGATCGGGGCGCCCGGTGCGGCTCCGGTGAGTTCGGCGTAAGCCCGGTGGAGGTTGCCGACGATGCGCTCACGATCGGCGAGTTCGGCGTACGGTCCGAGGTCGGCTTCGTAAGAGGTCTCCAGTGGGGACAGTCCCGAGGCCCGCCCTTCTCGGGCGGTCGCCTGGACGAAGCGCAGGTAGCCGAGGACGTCCCCGATGAGTTCGGGGCCGCCGACCGGACCGTGGCCGGGCACGATGATGTTTGCGCCGAGCGGGGTGACGATGTTCTCCAGCACGCTGATCGCGCCGACGACGGATCCCTGGACAAGGAATGGCGTCCCTCCGTTGAAGAGGAGGTCACCGGCGAACAGCACCCGGCGTTCCGGGATCCACACGATGGAGTCGTTGGTCGTGTGGGCCGCCGTTCCGACGTGCCGTACCTCGCAGCGCAGGTCGTCCACCCACAGGGTGACGGCCTCGGTGTAGGTGAGAAACGGCGGCTCGAGCTGTACCTGTCCCCATTCGACCTCGGTCCAGAAGGGGGCCGATCGCGGTTCGCCCCAAGCCTGGATGCCGGTACGGACGGACTCGTGGCTGACGATGGTGGCGCGGTCGAAGAGGTAGTTGCCGAAGGTGTGGTCGCCGTGGTGGTGGGTGTTGACGAGAGTGCGCACCGGTTGCGGGGTGACGGCCCGGATGGCGTCCAGGTAGGCGCGGGTGCGGCGCTCGGTGGAGCACGCGTCGATGCTCGCCACGCCTCGCCTGCCGACGAGGAATCCGGTGTTGTTGATCCACCAAGTGCCGTCGGGTTGGTGGTAGGCGTAGATCCCGTCGCTCACTTCCTGCACGCGGGGCGGAGCAGGCGTCCTGACATCGTGGCGGGCGCTGGTCATGGGTGAGGTCTCCTGCCTGTTGCGGATTTTCCTCGGACAGGTCCCAGTTTCCAGGCCGGGGACGGTGTCCACAGGCCCTTGTCCGGTTCGTTGAACATCGCGGGGATCATCGCGTCCGTGATCAGACCACCGGTGCCCCACTGATCCGCCCCCGCGGGCGTGGCCCTGGAGACCTCCCGCGGCTGCCACGCCGCCTCGTCCTCGGCCTTCTCCAACTCGGTGGTGTACTCCATGACGTTGGAGTTGGGGTCGAGGAAATACGTGAAGGTGTTGTCGCCCGCCTCGTGGCGTCCGGGGCCCCACAGCGGGTCGTTGCCGTGCCGGATGAGACGGCCCGATCCGCGCATGTACTCGCTGATGCCGCGCATCTCGACAGGCCGCTGCCCTGTCACGACGCTCACTCGGCG
This sequence comes from Streptomyces sp. NBC_00076, assembly GCF_045041235.1. Taxonomy (NCBI): domain Bacteria; kingdom Bacillati; phylum Actinomycetota; class Actinomycetes; order Kitasatosporales; family Streptomycetaceae; genus Streptomyces; species Streptomyces sp. NBC_00076. The sequence goes on along the minus strand of NZ_CP108242.1, from coordinate 423,459 downwards.
CCCGCCACGCAGCGGTTGCGCTGGATTCCCAGCCCGGTGATCTCTCCTTCGAGGATGTCGTCGGGCTGGAGACAGCGGTTGTAGTGGGCGCCGTTGCCGGCCGGGTTGCCGGTCATCAGCGGGCCGCCCGGGCACAGTTCGGTGATGGCCGAGGCGTATTCGATCAGCCGCGCGACGTCGAAGATCATGTCGCCGGTCGGGCCGTCCTGCAGCACGTCGCCGTTGAGCCGGAGCACCACCCGTAGTGTCACGGGGGAGACGAACCGGGCCGGCACCAGGAACGGGCCTGTGGGGGCCATTCCGATCCGCAGTCGGTCGGCAGCCGAAGGAGTCAGCCGCTCCTCGGGGCACAGCAGGGGGGCGCCAGGGGAGGCTGTCTCATCCGGTGGCCGGGGGCTCGTGTCTCAGGACGGACGGCATTCCTCAGGCCCGCTTCTGGAGTCATGACGACCGCGCGGTGATCTGTCGGCGAGCGGTCTCCCAGGCCTCCTCGAACTGCTGGAAGGCCAACTGCTCCCGATGATGGCCTTCCCACTCGGAGACTGGGGGTTCAGCGGTCATCGCGAACCTGCTGTCGTACTCGTCGAGGCTGCCGCAGTGTACGAATGGACGGTTCGACATCACCGTGCGCACAACTGGTCCAATGCCGACTGGCTGTCATCGTCCGCGGCGCGGTAGATCACCAACCGCTGGTCCGGATCTTGAAGTGGCACAAGCACTTCGAAGTGCACTGCGATCACACCAGCCTCAGGATGCCGCAGCACCTTGCGCCCGCGGCCGTTGACCTTGATGTCTCGCTCGGCCCACAACCGCGCGAATTCCTCGTTATGAGCGGTGAGTTCGGCGATGAGGTCGGTCAACGCCTGATCCTCCGGATACGCGGCCCACGCAGCGCGCAGGTGGGCGATCCCCTCCCGCACGACGCGTTCGCGGTCCACATAGAACTCACGTATCTCCGGATGCATCAGGCACAGCCACATCGCATTGCGCTGCGACGGCGGCAGGGTGTCGAAATCCAGGAGCAGCCTCGCCATTTCGCTGTTCCAGGCCAAGATGTCGTAGCGGTGGTTCATCAGCATGGCCGGCAACGGCGACAGGTCGGCGACCAGCCGGGCCAGCGGCGGTGCTGCAGTGGTGGCGGGCTTGTCGGCGTTACGGGGGCGCTGCTGGGCCAGGTTGAAGAGGTAGGTGCGTTCGTCGGGGGCCAGGCGCAGCGCCCGGGCCAGCGCCTCCACCACGTTCGCTGAGGGCCGCAGCCCGCGGCCCTGTTCCAGCCGCACGATGTAGTCGATGCTGACCCCGGCCAGTTCGGCGACCTCTTCGCGACGCAATCCCGGGGTCCGCCGGGCCTGCTGACGTGACGGCAGGGCGAAATCGTGCGGGTCCAGGCGTTCGCGCCGGGTCCGCAGGAACGCGGCCAGCTCATGTGTTGTGTCCACGTTGCGAGTCATCATGGTCGATCCAACAACCAGGGTAGGACTGGCGTTCCCAGGAATTTCCTTCCCTTATGCTCGGCTCGCGGCGGTCACAGGCTTGTTTTCGGCAACGGATAACAAGCACAGGAGGACACGATGCCGCTCACCCTCGACACCTATCGGCTGCTGGGCCGCTCCGGGCTGCGGGTCTCACCGCTGGCGCTGGGCGCGGCGACCTTCGGTACAGAGTGGGGCTGGGGCGCCGAGCAGGACGATGCGCGCAAGCTGTTCGACCTCTACGTCGAGCGCGGCGGCAACTTCATCGACACCGCCAGCACCTACACCAATGGCAGCTCCGAGCGCCTGCTGGGCGAATTCACCCGCGACTCCCGCGAAAACCTGGTGCTGGCAACGAAATACACGACGCTACGCCGACCCGGCGATCCGAATTCCGGGGGCCCTCACCGCAAGAGCCTGTTCGCGTCGGTGGAAGCCAGTCTGCGACAGATGAACACGGACTACATTGATCTGCTCTACCTGCACCTGTGGGATTTCACGACGCCAGTCGAGGAGATTCTGCGTGGCATGGACGATCTGGTCCGGCAGGGCAAGGTCTTGTACGTGGGGATCTGCAATACCCCGGCCTGGCAGGTGTCGCGTATGCAGGCTATCGCCGACCTGCGAGGCTGGTCACCGCTCATCGCGCTGCAGACCGAATACAACCTGATCGAGCGTACCGGGGAACGTGACCTGATCCCCATGGCCCGCGAGATGGGACTGGGGATGGTCCCGTTTTCACCACTGGCCGGCGGGGTGCTCACCGGCAAGTACAGCCGCGACGACCTGACCGCGACGAAGGTCGGCGACGACGGCACCCGCAAGGGCTTCAACATCGCCAACGGCGCGCTCACCGAACGCAACCTCGCCATCGCGGATGTCGTGAAGGAGGTCGCCACGGAGATGGGCCGCGCCCCCGGCCAGGTCGGGCTGGCCTGGCTCCTGCAGAACCCGGGCGTGACGGCACCGATCATCGGCGCGCGCACCCTGGCGCAGCTGACGGACAACCTGGGCGCCCTGGAGGTCGATTTCACCGCCTCCCAACTGGCCCGCCTCGAAGAGGTCAGCGCGATCGGGCTGGGTTTCCCGCACGACTTCCTCGCCAGCGACAGGGGCCGCGTGTTGACCCGCGGCGACCTGATGATCGAACCCCGTCGCTGATTTCCGTCCGATCCCCGGAGGGCAGCACCACTGCCGCCCTCCGGGGCGAACATCGGCACATCTCTGATCCGTGGCCGAGTGGCCATCGTCCGTGAGATTTGGCCACGGGATGAGATCCCACAACTGAAGATGCTCGGGAGAACGAGAGCCGCTCCGCCTGCCGCCTCAGTACTGTGAACCATGCGGGCGCAGGCCGCCGACACCATCGTCCGTGCCGAACGCGAAGGGCTCTCCTACGCCGGGTTTCTCGCCGAGCTGCTGATGGCCGAGTGCGAGGACTGCGACCGCCGCCGGGCCGAACGCCGCATCCGAGCCGCCCACTTCCCGCGGGAGAAGTCCCTGCGCGACTTCGACTACCGCGCCAACCCGAACGTCGACCCGGCTGTCATCCACTCCCTCGCCGCCTGCGACTGGATCGCCAACGAGGCGTTCACCGGCTGGATCAAGACCATCACCGACCCCCGGCTCTGCGCGGCCGTCGTGGACCGCTCAACGCCACTCTCGTCGAGACCGGCACCGAGTCCTACCGCCTGGCCCGCACCAGGGCGAACAAAGCCTGACGGGACGAAATGACCTGGCCCCGGTCCGACAGCCGAACGATCTCTGCACTCCTCAGGGTGGTCAGAAGCGACCGCCGGAACTGACCAACAGCTCGGGTGGCCATGCAGCGTCCGCACGCCGCCCGGCCGCACTCGGTTACGGGCGGGGCTCCCGGACCGCCGGCATGAGGTTGCGGGCGAGTACGTCCAACGCTTCGCAGACTTCCCTCAGCCGCTGCGGGTCGTCGGATCCAACTGCTGCGGCGAGCGCATCCTCGATGCCTGTCGCGCGGACCCGGGTCACTCGCTCGGACGCCTCGGCGGCCTGGCGTACCAGCACCCGCCGCCGGTCGGCGGGATCGGGCGCCGTCTGGACTGATCCGGCCTCCTTCAGCCGGGCGACTGCCGCGGACACCTGGCTCTGCGGCAGGCCGGTGCGGGCGGCGATCTCCCCGACGGCCGTGTCGGGATGGGCAGCGATGTCGCTGGCCACGATCAGCACCAGCAGCGTGCTCCCGGCATAGCGGCCGGTGCCGCCCGGGGGGTCCGGCAGGGCCTCCTCGCCGATCTTCATCAGGGTGCGTCCCAGCAGGAACAGCTCGACTCCGTTCACAGCGACCAATATACATCGAACTAGATTCATCGAGATTGATGTATCTAGTTCGATGGAATATGGTGGTCGAGGCCGCGACGGAAGGCCCGTCGCATACAAAGGGGTACCGCATGTCCAAGCGCATCGGCGCACTCACCGTTCCCGGCACCGTCCTGCACTACCAGGTCCGCGGCGCCGGCCCACTGCTGCTGATCTCGCAGAGCGGTGAGGGCGACGCCGACCGCACCACCGACCTCGTCGCCCACCTCACCGACACCTACACCGTCGTCACCTACGATCGCCGCGGCCTGTCCCGCAGCCGGCTCCGCGCCGCCGACGAGGGCGCCACTCTGGCCGAGCACGCCGACGACGTCCACCGACTCCTCGCGCATCTCACGGACGCCCCCGCCCTCATGCTCGGCTGCAGTCTCGGGGCCGTCATCGGCATGCACGCCGCGCTGCGGCACCCCGGACAGATCGGCACCCTCATCGCCCACGAACCCGTCGCCCCTCGCCTGCTGCCCGACATCGAACGCACCCGCCACGAGCACGAACTCGCTGCCATTCAGGGCCTCTACCTCCACCAGGGCCTCGGCGCCGCCCTCCCGGAGATCGTCAGAACGCTCGGCATCGACCCCGCCGCCACAAACGCCGAACCCGACCTGACGTCCCACCCGATGAACGCCCAACGCGCCGCCAATTTCGACTACTTCATACGGCACGACTTCACCGCGGTCGTCCACGACACCCTCGACACATCCGCCCTGAAGGGCCTCAGCACACGCATCGTGCCCGCCGTCGGGCGTACCACCCCGCGGACCGTCTTCGACTACCAGTGCGCAACAGCCCTGGCCGAACTGCTTGACCGCGAACTGCAGGAGCTGCCCGGTGGCCACAACGGAAACACCACCCACCCCCGCGCCTACGCGACACGTATCCGGGAGATCCTCAACGACGCACGATGACACGAAGCGGGCCGTCCCGACGTCCTGGCGGAGGGCCAGACGGGAACGACCGCCCCCACCCTGGTGGTCCCAGATCAAGCCGCCTTCCGGAGCCGCCTCGCGACGCCTGATCTTGACGAATCATCCATGAAGCGGGGGCAGTTGGAGTCGAGCGGATTCGGCGGGGGGTTCGGTGAAGGCGTGCAGGAGGGCGTCGCGGACGTGCTCGGCTCCCGACCGTCGGGCGGGTGCGGGAGCTTGAGAGCGTCTGCAGATCAGTGCGGACCTGACGGAGTTCGTCCTGAGCGTCGCTCAGGTTCGGGGGAAGCCGTACGAAGCTGCCACGGGGCAAAGGTGCTGCTGCTCGAACCGTGCTCCGGTCTGCCGCGCGGCACATCTCCTACGCCAACCCCTGCGTCTTCCCCTGCGACTTCTGTGCGCGAGCCTCGTCGCCGCCGTATCTGCGCAGGTCACCCCGACCGTATGGGCGTTGTCGGGACTCTGACGTTCCCGTCCGCTTTGCCCATGCTCTGGTTGGAGGTGAGGAATGGGGGGATGGGCGGCGCGGACGCTGCCGGGGCTCGGGGAGCGCTCGCCGGTATTGCGCGCCGGACGGTGCCGCCGACGGTGCGGCGGGCCGGGGCCAGGAGTTGCCGGCCGCTGTCCAGGTCAGCCAGTCGCGCACGGTGGCCGGGTCGGTGGTCGACGGGCACGCAGCAGGTCGAAGGCGACGGAATGTGCCGGCCGCTCGCCCGCGGCCCGGTTGGCTCCACCGTCGGCCGATTGGCATCGCCTGGATCGATGGGGGTTGAAGAGTTCTTCAGGGTGTCCTGTCCGGGTGGCGGACGGACCGCCTGTAGCAGCAGATGGCTGCGGCGAGGCCGAGGAAGGCCAAGTGGTTGCGAAGATTGCGTTCGTAGTGGGGATTGAGTCGGACACGTCGGCGTCCAAGTCGTTCGCTGCACTCGACGCCTTGTGGGCGATGCGCACTCCGACACGCTCACCCCGCAGCTGCCTGGCCTTCCTGCCTCGCCGCAGCCATCTGCTACAAGCGGTCCGTCCGCCTCATCACACAGGTAAGGAGCGGGTCCCGCACGTGAGGTGCGAGACCCACCTGTCCAGTCCTGGGAATCAGCCGATTACCGGGCAGAAGTTGCCGATGTTCTGGTTCGTGTCACCGGTGACCGAGCCGACGACGGCGAAGGCGGCGCCGCCGTCGAAGTCCTGCTCACAGTTCACGATCTGCAGGTTGTCGACGGCGAAGCCGGACGCTTCGTCGTAGTCGTGGCCGCCATTGGCGCTGGCAACTCCGCCGCCGACGAGACCGAGGCCGCCGACCATCGCCGCTACGGCCGCAGCCTTCTTGAACTTGTGCATCACGTCTCCGATTTCCTTACAGGCACGACCATCCTTACGGATCGTGCCCGACTGGTTACAGATATAGCAGATGTCTTCCTTAGTCGGCTATTCCAGACACACTCACTTAATTAGCTGTAATTCATATATGCAACCTTTTGGGGAATGCTTCGGAAGTCCATGGCGGGGCGGTCCGCTCCGGGCAGCGGGGGCGCGGCGCGGGCCGGTCGTCCTCAATCCGCCCGCCTCGTCCAGATTGGAAGAGGGGCGGCCAACTCGGCCCCCACTCAATGCTCTTCGTCGAAGCTGCGGACCTGGCGCACCGGTGCGAGACCGCGATCGTGCCGCACATCGACGGCGGCAGAGTCGTCGTCGCCGACTGCTATGCCGGGATCACGCGGGTTGTCGTCCGAGGCGTCGACCCGCGACTGGCGGCCCGGGTGTTCGACTTCGCCGCGCGAGGCACTCACGGTGCTCGTGGAATGCCGCCCCGAGACCACCTTGGCGCGCCGTAAGCGCCTGGGAAAATTGCTGGACGCTGCCTCAGCGGACGCGACCTTCGAATTTCTGGCGCACACGCTAGAAGGGGCGGCTTCGGGATCAGGCCATTGCCAGTGCTTCGAGCCAGGAGTCGCCGGGTGGCGGTACGGAGAAATAGCCGCCCCCTGTGGTGAGGGTGTACTTGGGAATGGCCTCGCCCTGGAGTCTGGGCGGTATCGCCTCGAAACCCTTTTCCAAGTCACCCTGAAAGCGCGAAAAGGTCAGCCCCTTGGTTGTCTGGGTCAAGGTCGTAGTTGTAGCCGCGCCGAACTACAGATCCTCGGGGAACGCCGCAAGTGCCGGGGGCGTGGGTGGGTGGCGCAGACGGGATGTAGGACTTGCGACCACGGCCAGCCGTGGTGACCTGCGAGTGTGCGACTGCGCGCGGGAGTGGGCGGGTGTTTGTCGGGGGGATATCGGCTGGGTCGGGGGCGGTGTTGTCGCATCGTGTCCACGGTCGAGTAATCGTGGTCCGTGCTCTGGTCGGGGTCGACTGCTGCGCCCAGTGCAGCTGGGCCGACCGTCGCCGTGAGTGGCCGGAGCTGCGGGAGCAGCGGCCGCCCGAAACGGTGTCCGACCCGACCGCCGTGCGACTGCGGGTCGGACACGGGCTGACGGTGACCCGAGACGGCGCTCGCCTTCCTCCAGGACGGCCGCCACCGCGGCGACCCGTGGGGCTGGCCGCTGGACTGGATACCCGACCAGGTCACAGGCGGCAGAGTGCAGGGCCTTGATGCGGTTTCGATCCCGGCGGTGCCGGTGCCGTCCAGGACCAACAGCACCCTCGGAAGAGGGGGTAGTGTGGCCGCCATTTCTCCTGAGGACCCGAGTAAGGGCGGTAATCAGGTCGGTGAGTTCTGCGCCGGGGGCCCCGTCACCGACACGGGGTTACCGGGGTACACATCAAGGTGCCCGCCCAGCCTCTGAAGCCTTCGATAAGCACTGGTGTCACTCGCACCTTGCAAGGCTTAATGTCCGAAACGTGACCGTCATCGCCTCCAACCATTTCGCATTCCTCTTTGTCTCACATGGCGTAGATGCCTAATTCACAGGAAACGGAAGGGGGTTGCTCGCCGATGAGACGCTGGGCAACGGCTCTGGCAGCGCTGGCACTGGTACTGACGGGAGCAGGCACGGCATCGACTGCCGCTGCCGCGCCGCAGACCACAGCTTGCGAGACAGGCTGGGGGAGTATGGCGAAGGCCGCGCCGGGATCGATGGCGAGGACTGGTTCCCTGACGGATGTCAGGACCGGCCGGCACGCCTGCTACGACCGGATGGTTATCGATATCCCGGGCATGACGACGGCGGACCCGGCCCTGTACTGGGTTCAGTACGTCCCCAGTTTCGCCCATCCCCCGTCCCAGACCGGTATCCCGGTCGCCGGAGGGGCGGTCATCGAGATCGAGTTCACCGCGCCGGTCGACGACTCGCTGTACCACGTCGGGCTCGCGGATCCGCTGCCGGGACTCGATTTCGGCAGCTACGGGACCTTCCGGGACGCGAAGTTCGGCGGGTACTACGACGGAGGGACCCACATCGGACTCGGTGTCCGGGCCAGGCTGCCGTTCCGGGTGATGGTGCTGCCCGACCGGCTGGTGGTGGACGTGGCCCACAGCTGGTAGCCGAGCAACTGCCAACATCCGTGTGCTGGGTTGGCGCCGGTGGCAGCGAGCTACCGAGCTGCTCCACCGCGCGTCGGCACCCACACCGTACCGACACGAAGCGCGACGCGTGCCAACCGGCATGGTTGAGGCGGTCGTTCTTCACCCGCCGCCGGGTGATGCTCGACTTCTTGCCCGAGGGTCGAGCCCCGAGGTCCGGGTGATGGGCGAGGAACCGGCGTACGCCGTCAGACCGCGGGCATCGGCGAACCGCCGGCGATCGTCCCCGATCTCGACCAGCACCCGGGCGCCGAGCTGGACGCCGAGCCCGGGGAAGCTGAGGAGAACGTCAGCGTCCGGGTGCTGAGGGAAAGCCTCCTCCACCGCCATGGCGAGGTCATCGGCCGTGGTGCACGCGGCCTCCAGCTTGACCAGGAGGGTGAGTATCTGCTTGGCGAGCGCGTCCTCGACCAGTGGCGGCTGGTGGGCCACTCGGCCCGGAAGTCCTCGCGGATCCGGCGGCCTCTGTTTCGATGCCCCGCTTGCGGCCGGCGCGCTTGAGCGCGGCCTGCAGCTGGGTGCGGCTCAGCCGCGCTGCCTTGGCCGGGGTGAGGGCGATCCTGAGCCGTTCACGGACCTCGGGGCGGCACTGGCCGTTCTGGCAGGTGGCGAAGGCGTCCAGGGCGGACGGGTAGTACTCCCGCAGCAGGGACCGGAGTTGGTTGGAGATCTGCTGCCGGTTCCAGGTGCCGTCCTGCTGGGCACGGGCCTGGACGGCGATGGCGCGGGCCAGGTCAGTGTCCTTGGGCAGGGGCCGGGGGGAGTGCCTGTCGGTTCGCAGGATGTTGGCCAGGACCAGGGCGTCACCGGGGGCGGACTTCTTGCGCGAGACGCTGTGGCGGTCTCGGTAGCAGGCGGCGGCCTGCTGGACGCTCTCGGCTACGACGCGGTCGACATCGGCGCCCTCGCCATCCCGTCTCTTGCGGTGGCATCGCCGGGGAGGGGCCTCATAGGCCGGTCAGTCGGGTGTCTCGGCCGAGTCGGCCGGTTCGGAGTCGTCGGCCGGCGCGGACCGGTCGATGTCCTGGTTGACCGCGGCCCAGCTGGCCAGCAGGTTCAGGGCGTCCTGCGAGGGTGAGTCGGGCTCGGCGGTGTAGGTGAGGAGGACCTGGCTGGGGTCGCCGCCCACCGGGAAGGTCTCGAACGGCAGGTCGAGGTCGCCGACGACGGGGTGGTGGCCCGAGCAGTACGGCTACGCCGTCCGACGACACAGCAATCGATGAGGGCGAAGGGCCCGCGCTGCGCGTTCCTATGGGCGCGTTACGGGGCGTCGGGTCGTTGAATGCGGTGTTGGCCTGGCTGCTACGACGCAGCAGCCGGGCCAAGCTGCCACAGGTCCACCTCGGCAACGGTGAATATCCGTGACAGGTCTCGGTGTTCATCCCGAACGCCACACAGGTTCCCACGCGGCACATTCCGCTCCTCACCTCCGGGCTGATTGCGTTTGGGTAACTCATCAAGTCAGTTACTTGCACTTGATGTTAAGTGATGGTCTTCCTAGCGTTCTCGGTATGAACCTCACCGTCCTCGCGGCCTCCGGGCAGACCGGAATGGCCCTCACCCGACAGGCGCTGCGACGTGGTCACACCGTGACCGCCATCGCGCGTGATCTCGAGCGGATCGTCCTGCCCGACTCCCCGAACCTGCGCAAAGTGGCGGGCGACGTGAACGACGCGGCCAGTATTGCCGCCGTCGTGGACGCGGATTCCGTGGTCCTTTCCGCGCTCGGCACGGACCGGGCCGGGACTCTCCTGGCCGGTGCCCGGGCCGTCGTCGCCGCCGGCCCGCGGCGCGTCATCTGGCTCGGCGCCTACGGCACGGGCCCGTCGGCCGACGTGGCGGGGGAGGGCGCGGGTGTGCTCGCCGCGGTGCTGGGCGACCGGCTCGCGGACAAGGTCGAAGCCGACCACACGGTTCTCGCGGCCGGGGGCACCGTCTTCCACGTCGGGATGCTCGCCGACGGGCCGGAAAGCCCCCGTCGGCGCACGGTCGGCCTGGAGGCCGGGCCCGCCTTCGACCTCGGTGCGAAGGTCAGCCGGGAAACCGTCGCCGCGGCGATGCTCGACGAAGCCGAGACGCCAGGTTTCCCCGGTGCCGTGGCCCTGCCGCTGGAGCGGTAGACGGTGCGGTCAGCAGGCGGTGATCTCCTCGATCGACGCCCGGACCTGCTCACGGAGCCAGGCGTGGGCCGGGTCGGAATCGTAGCGCTGGTGCCAGTTGCAGTTGATCGTCGGCGCCGGGGACTCGATCGGCAGCGGCCGCGCGAGGAGCCCGAACGCCTCGATGAGCGGACGGCCCAGGATCGCCGTGCAGGTGACCAGCGCGTCGCCACGGGCGGCGATCTGCAAGGCGGTGGACACCGTCGCCACCGCCGCGACCACCCGGCGTCGCAGGCCCTCGGCGGCCAGCATGTCGTCGATCGGCGCGGTCAGGCGGCCACGCCGGGAGATCACCACATGCGGCTGCGCCGCATAGGACGCCAGGTCCAGTCCCGCGGCGCACGGGTGGTCAGCGCGCATCGCCACCACGAGCCGATCCTCGCCCAGCGGCTCGGACCGGAACTCGGGCAGACTCGGCCTGCCGCCACCGAGTTCCAGATCGACGCGGCCGTGGCGCAGGTCGTCGGTGTCGACGGGGCTCTCCGCCAGCACCCGCAACTGCACCCCGGGAGCCCGCTGCTGGATCCTGCCGACCAGAACCGGCACCAGTGACCCGGCCGCCGCGTCATGACACTGGATCGTGAAGGAGCGCTCCAGCTCGGCCAGATCCACCTCACGGACCGGCGAGAGCACTTCGTGCGCTTGCCTGACCAGCCGGTGCACATCCTCCCGCACCGACAACGCGTACGGGGTGGGAGCCATCGAATGACCGGTACGCACCAGGATGTCGTCCCCGGTGACGGTGCGCAGCCGGCCGAGGGTGCGGCTGACCGCGGGCGAAGACAGATGCAGCCGCTCGGCCGCGCCCATCACGCTGCCCTCTTCGAGCAGGGCGTCCAGCACGGTCAGCAGATTCAAGTCCAATTGCATAAAAGTAAATCCTAACCAGATACAGATCCACTTCGATCAACACACTTCAGGAGCATCCCATGAGCCCGGAACCGCTTGCCGCCGTCGCCGCCGTCCGCCACGCCGGCGCCCGGTGCCGATCCGTCGAAGCCGCATCGCCGCCGAGAGTGACCATGACCCCCGACAATCAGCTGGCCCACGACCTAAAGGGCACGGGACAGCTACTCGTGGCGGTCCACGGCATCACCGAGAACCGAAGCTTCTGGGACCCTGTCTGCCTGCAGCAGCACTTCCGCGTGCTGCGCGTCGACCTGCGCGGCCACGGGGACTCGCCTCGGACCTCGCCGTTCGGGATTGACGAGTCGGTGGAGGACATCCACCATCTGATCCAGTCGCTGGGCGAGGATCTGACTGGGGACCAGCCCCCGTTCATCGTCGGCCATTCCCTCAGTGGGGTGATTGCGACTGCCTACGCAGCTCGCTATCCGACCCGTGGTGTGGTCAACGTCGACCAGTCGCTGCGGGTCGGCCCGCTGCCTGCGGAGATAGCCATCGCTGTGCGGGGACAGGGCTTCGCGGACTTCGTTCGTACGGTTTTCGCCTTGCTGTACGGCGAGCCGGACCCTGTGCTCGTGGCCGACATCGAGCGTCTCCGCACCCTCGATCAGGACGTGTTCAGCCGGAGTTTCTTGGGTTCCCATTGGCGGGTCTTGCCGGTCAGGGCGAGCATCGGCATCCAGGCGAGGAGGCCGAGTACGAGGGAGGCGATCTCCAGTCAGATCCGGTTCTGTGCTGTGTTGTGCAGGGGCGGGTTGCGCAGGCCGGTGGCGCGGACGCGGTCCTCGCAGCGGGCCCGCCTGTTGTGACGCAGTTCGAGGTCGGCGAGCTGGCCGCCTTTGGTGTTGGTCGCGAAGCAGGTGAGCAAGTTGTCGTCGAGGTCGGTGAAGCGTAACTGAGTGCCGGGGTGCGGGCGTTCCTTGCGAACGATCAGCCGCATGCCCGTGGGCCAGGTGCTGAGGTCGGGCATGTCGGTGATCTCCGCGACCCAGGCGCCGGGCCGTTCGGTGCCGCCCGGGACGTCGTGGCGCACCAGCAGGCCGCGATGCCCGAGCAGCTCTTCATCCCCTTCCCGGACACCGACACCGACGCCGACGCCGACTCCGAGCCCCGGTCGGCGCTCGACAAGGCGGCGCTGCGGGCTCTGCAGGAGTCCCGCACGGACGAGGAAGCCCTCGATTTCACTGCCGAGCGGCTGCGCCACCTCCAAGATGCCTTCACGGCGGCGGCCGGCCGGGCCCGCGCCACCGTGGACCGCTACGCCGATCGCGAGGACACCGGCGGACCGCACCCGGCGCGCGACGACGACCAACGAGCGCACCAACCGCCCCAGCCCGGCCCCGTCCAGAGTCCCGGTGCGCACCCATGGCCGCATCCGGCGCGCACCGACGATTCGCCGTATCGCCCCGGGAATACGACGAATCCACCAGGAGTGCACCGCGCGCGTATTCCCTAACGGTGCGCACCAGGCGCGCCGACACCGTGCGGTGCGCACTGGGTGTGCACCGACCTGGTGGTGCTGCCGCGGAGCAGCGGATGCGCGGCGCCGCAGCCCTCATCAAGGAAGCAAGTACTACGACGCGGGAGTGATCTTCGAACAGTCCCGTCGTTCTTCTACGATCGAGCCCAGAGCGACACCGCAGGCATCGCCAACCACAGCTACGACGCGCTGTACAAGCCCAAGACCAACTACCCGTCCAAGGCCGGCAAGGCGATTCCCGGTGACATCTGGAACGGGAACTCGTGTCCCCTGCACCGCAGCTGGGCCAACTACGAGGCGGCTGCGGCCGAGGTGGCGCGGAAGAACCGGAACGCCAAGGACGCTGCGTGCCGGGGCCTGAGCCGTCCCAACCACAGCTACCAGTGCGACAAATTCCCCTTCGCCTCCACCAAGGAGGGCGTCGGCCTGGGGGACGGCAACTTCTCCGTCCGCTATGTGCCGGGGGCGGAGAACCCCAAAGGGGGCGATCAAGTACGTCTCGAACCCGTCGTGGTCACCCCATTCCTCGCGCCGTATGGCGGCGTGGAACCGCTCACGGGAGGTATTCAGGCCCTGGGACCACACGTGCGCTCGGTAGGTGCGCGGGGTCCAGATGCACGAAAGGCTCACCCGGTTCAGCCTGTTGGCCAAGTACCTCGATGGATCCAGCCGCAGGCCCGGCAGGGCCGTTACTGAGGTTTTCAGGGCGGGGTCGGTGATGTGAGAACCAGGCCGGTCGCGGTGAGGCATCCGTCGATGAGGTGGGGCCGGAGCTGGATCCTGCGTAACTCGCGGCGGAGTTTGCGGTCGAGGTCGTCGGGTGTATCGAACGCGGTGTTGGCCATTGCTCTGCGCACGAGTGACCAGACGGCCTCAACGGGATTGAGGTCGGGTGCGTACGACGGTAGCCGGGCGGTGGTGAGCCAGTCGTGCTCGGCCTCGTACCGTTTCAGGCCGGCTGCCAGGTGAGTGTTGAGATTGTCCCAGACCACCACGATGGGGCCGTCAAGCTGGATATGTGCCCGGACCAGCAGATCCCGGTAGTCCTGCCAGGAGAAGCTTTTCCGAGCGCCCTTGAGCAGGAGATGGCCGCGGGGCCGGTGGATGAGGCGGCTGCTTTCGCCGGGTTTGTAGCAGCACAGCGCCGCGACCGAGGTCCTGCGGCGGGATCTGCCCCGGACCCGAAAGACAGGGGTATGCCCGCGCCGGCCCCATGTGCGGGCGACCGGCGGCGTCATGGAGAACCCGGCCTCGTCTTCGAAGACGATCCAGGCTCCACACGCCGCCGCGAGCCTTTTACCCGCGGCCACACCTCCTTCTTCCACAACTCCACCGCGTGCTCGTCGCGTTCGAGCGCCCGGCGGGCAGGCGCCTGCCAGGACCAGCCGTGCCGCTTGAGAAGCCGTCACACCGTCGCCACCGACAGACTGAGCCGGAAGCGGCGGCGGATCACGGTCTGCACCCGGGCCACAGTCCACCGCTCGTCGTCGAACCCGTGCGCGGTCGGGCCCTTGCCTAGTTCTGCCTCGAGTACGGCGAACTGGGCATCGGTGACAGTCGGGGAGTTCGCCGGACCTGTCGAGCGCAGGGCCTCCATCCCACCCTCGCGCCAGGCTCGGCGCCAGCGTTCCACCGACCGCACGCTCACCCGCAAGTCCTTCGCGATCACCGCGGTCTTCTCACCCGCCGCGAATCGCATACCGGCCTGAAACCGGATCCGCTCACGAAATGCCCGACGCTCAGCGGTCAGGCCCCCGCCCTCTGGACACCTCACACCAACGGCATACCGAAAGGATCATGAGCCGTCATTACCGACGACAACCCGAAAAGCTCAGTAAGCGTGTCCAGCGCTGCCATCCGGCCCTTGTAGACCGGCTGGTAGTCGACAGATGCCAGCAGAGTCCAGCCTAATCCTGGCGCGTCGTCCTCTTGGTCCCTGACGGCGACGATCACTGGCGCAGCGTGCTCATGGACCCGCGATGTCACGATGACCCGGCCAGGAACAACAATGACCGGTTCATCGGTCTGGAAATCCGGCTTGCCTTGTCTACGTTCGAAGCCTGGCTCCCACATCTCACCAACGGGAAAGTGGCCGTGCTCGATATTGACTGCTCCCACGCGGCTGATGTCTGGCATGCCTCGAGCCTGTCAGGAATGGAGCAGTCACGCAGCAACCGGTCAGCCATGTTGGAGTCGTTGGGCAGCCTCGCGCGGGGACCCCAGTCCGGTCGTGTGCCGCCCTGCACCGATGATCGTTTCCCGGCCAATGCCGGCGGTTCAGCCCGGATCCACCGGCTTGATGCGGGTGGATGATTCTTCCAGAAACGAAGAAGTGCCTTGCGACCTGCGATGATGGGGTTTCTCTAGGACCACATCAGGCACGATCGGCAAGGCACTTCCGAGATGCAATCGTCCCATGCCGCGGCGGCGGTCTCATCCGCGTTCCATGATCCGAACCTGATCGCGTACGGCGGGCTGAAGCCGGTGGTGCGGCTGGCCGAGCGGTGCGGTCTGCCCGCGCTGGTCGGGGAGCACGTCCGGCTGCCCGCCTCGAAGGACGGCACCGGCGGTCTGGGACGAGGAGCGCCAGTGCTGGATCTCCGACGCCGAGATAGCCGAGATCCTCTACACCGCTTTCACTTCCAAGCCGAAAAAACAGCAGGTCACCGCCCGACTGATCGTGCGCCGCGTCAAGCGCCTGAGCGCCGGTACCGTGCCCGACCCGCCTGGCCCGCTCCGCCCGCTGCCTCACCCTGCACCTGCCCGAACGCTGGCCCTGGAGCGAGGACTTCACCCAGCTGTTCAGCACGGTGCATGCACCGCCAGCCCTCTTACGCTCCCTGCCGACCTGCCCGAAAGGGCCCGAGGCCTGTGGACAAAGTGGAAGAGCTGGGCAGACCAGCGGCCACCCCATGCCCGAATCCGCAACTCAGCCCCAACACGGCCTGCACGACCCCGAAACGATCAACCGGGAATCAAGCCGATGGATCCGAGTTCAGCTGTTGCCCGTGATGTCCGCTGCCACGCTCGAATGTGGCCCGACTGTCTCCGGATGCTGCCACGCTCGAAGGTGGCCCAGACTGTCTCCGGATGAAGAAGGAATGCACTGACCGCCTCAGGTTGCGGCAGATGTCGCGCGTCGTCGTGGTTTCGTTCACTTCAGGCGACAGCGTTTGTCTGCCGGGTTCGACAGCAGTTGCGGATCTTGGGGCCCGGGATGTTCACGGGAAATAGCAGCACGGTCACCGAGGGAAGACTGTCCTTTGCGCCTGAGTCGACGGGCGACGGTGCCACTTGTCAGCTCTGCCTCGTTGAAGCTGCCCATGCCGAGATTCTCACCCAGCGGACCTGCATCGTGAACTCTTGGGCCAGATCCGCGACTCGCAGGCCGAATGGACCGGGGAAGCCTTCCCACGGATCGACACCGAGGACACCACACTCAAGCAACGCGTCCTCCAGCTCACCACCGACAACTGCACTCTCGACGAGCGGCTGAAGGCCGCCCGCTCGAACCTGTGCTTCCGAGACCGGCGAGTTGCCGTCCTCGAAGTCCGCCTCACCGAACAGGGACCACCGGCCTGGTTTTGTCCGGCCGAGGCCCGTGGATGTCAGTGCTGCGGTCCATACTCGTGCCGCGGCGCCACCCGGGCACCGCAGTACGAGGGGAGCAACATGGCTGAGGTGCTGGTCTTCCACCATGGACACGGGTTGACCGCCGGCGTTCGCAGTTTCGCCGAGCAGTTGCGACGGGCCGGACACACCGTCCGCGCTCCAGATCTGTACGAAGGGCAGGTATTCGACAGCCTCGAGGAGGGCGCCGCCTATGCCGAGAGTGTCGGGTTCGACACGATCATCGCGCGCGGAGCCGTCGCCGCCGAGGGGATGCCTGCGGAGCTCATCTATGTTGGCTTCTCGCTCGGCGTCCTGCCGGCGCAAAAGCTGGCCCAGACTCGCCCCGGAGCGAAGGGTGCACTGTTGATCGAGGCGTGCGTCCCAGTCTCGGAGTTCGGCGCGGCCTGGCCCCAAGACGTCCCAGTTCAGATCCACGGCATGGACGCAGATCCGTTCTTCGCCGGAGAGGGTGATGCGGACGCCGCCCGCGCGGTCGTCGGGACGGTGACGGATGCGGAGCTGTTCCTCTACCCCGGCGACAGGCACCTGTTCACCGACAGCAGTCTGCCGTCCTACGACGAACAGGCCGCGATGCAGGTCAACCATCGGGTGCTCGGTTTCCTCGACCGCATTAAGTAGGGAATCAACGACCTGATCCTGTCGGCGGCAAGGCGGCCGTTCGCATAAGAGAGCCCGGCGGTAGGTGTGGCGAATGGCAGTGTGACGACCCGGAGGCAAGACAGGCACGAGCCTGGGTGATCATGGAGTTCTTGACGCTCGGTGATCACCGGAGGACTGGTGCCTGTCCTGCCATCATGCCTGCTCGAACCCCTGTGGGACCAGTTCGCAGCGCTGCTGCCCGAGCATGTCGATACCCAACCGCTCGGCTGCCACAACCCGCGCATCCCGGACCGGATTGTCTTCGAGCGTGTCATCGCCGCCCTGGTGCACGGCTCCGGATACGAGCGGATCGCCGACCGCCAGTGCTCCGACCGCACCGTCCGACGCCGCGTCAAGTACTGGTCACAGCTGGGCATGGCCGAGCAGGTCCATGGGCTGGCCCTGCAGGCGTACGACCGCATGATCGGCCTCCAACTCCATGAGCTGTCCGTCGACGGGTGCATCACCAAGGCTCCCTGCGGCGGCAAGAGAGCCGGACGCTCCCCGGTCGACCGGGGCAAGCAGGGCCTGAAACGCTCAGTGGCCACCGAGGCCCGCGGCGTCCCGATCGGTCTCGTCGAACTCGTCTCGGCCGGGGCCAACCGTCATGACTCCCCGCTGCTCGTGCCCACCCTGGAGGCCGCGAAGAAGCAGGTCGGTGTGTTTCCCGAGCAGGTCAACGTCAACTTGGACCGGGGCTACGACAGTGACAAGACCCGAGCCGCGCTCGAGGAACTGGGCTTCACCGGCGAGATCGCCCGCAAGGGCGTGCCCGCACCGATCCAGGCCGGAAAGAGGTGGGTCGTGGAGCGGAGCCACGCATGGATGAACGGCTTCGGCAAGCTCCGCCGCTGCACCGAGAAGCGCCAGTGCGTTGTGGACTTCTACCTCTACCTGTCCGCCGCAATCGTCACGCTCCGCATGCTCGTCCGCCGCGCGACCCCGGTCTACCGCTGGGACGGACGGTCCACCACCAAGAGACTCGAGTGACGCCTGCTGACGGGCGTCCGTCTGCGTCGGGCGGACAAGCACTGCCGCACGCCTGGGGAAGGCGCGCTGCTCAACGAGGGCAGGGCCGGCCCGCGCTCCTGGCTGTGGCAGCCGTGGTGATGATGGCGTCGAGCCGGTCCCGGGTTTTCACCAGGGTGCTGACCTGCGCATCGATGCGGCCCCGCTCGGCCGACAGCCGGTCGAGCAGCTCGGGGGTCACGTCACCGGTCTCGACACACGGCAGCAGTTCCACGATCGCCCTGCTCGACAGCCCTGCGGAGTACAGCTGCTGAATCAGCTGGACGCGGTCGACCGCGCTGTCCGGGTACTGCCGCTGGCCGCTGGGGCTGCGCACCGAGGCCAGCAGGTCCTGCTCTTCGTAGTAGCGCAGTGCCCGCACGCTCACGCCCACCCTTGAGGCCAGCTCACCGATGCGCATCAACGCCCCCTCTATGACCTGGATCACATTTCTTGCCTCTGACGTCAACGTCAGGTTTTAGCGTAGCCCGCGAACAGCCCGGACAGGAATCACCTCACCACTGCCAGGAGACTCCCCATGAAGATCACCGGTTCCGTCGCCCTCGTCACCGGCGCCAACCGCGGCATCGGCAGGCACTTCGCCCAACAACTCCTGCACCGGGGCGCCACCAAGGTCTACGCGACCGCGCGCACCCCCCGCCTCGTCGACCTCCCCGGTGCGGAAGTACTGCGGCTCGACATCACCGATCCGGCTTCGGTCGCCGCTGCGGCGGGCGCGGCCTCGGACGTCACCCTCTTGATCAACAATGCCGGCGTCTTCACCCAGCAGAACCTCGTCACCGGGGACCCCGAAAAGATCCGGCTGGAGATGGACACCAACTACTTCGGCACCCTCAACGTGGTCCGGGCGTTCACCCCCGTCCTGGCCGCCAATGGCGGCGGGGCCATCCTCAACGTCCTGTCGGCGATGTCCTGGCTCGCCTACGACGGGGCCAACGCCTACAGCGCGGCGAAGGCGGCGGTGTGGAGCCTCACCAACGGCATCCGCCTCGAACTCGCGGGCCAGGGAACCGCGGTGACGGGCCTGCACCTGGCCAGCACCGACACCGACATGATGGCCGGGTGGGACGTGGAGAAGAACGACCCCGCCGATGTCGTGCGCGCCGCCCTCGACGGTATCGAGGCCGGGAAGATGGAGATCCTCGCCGACAACAACTGCGTCCAGCTCAAGGCGGCCCTGTCCGCCGACCCGAGCGTGCTCTATCCGCAGGCGGTTCCCGCCGCCTGACCCTTCAGCAGCCGCCCGCCCGGCCGGGCTTCAGCCGACGTTCGAGGATCTACGGATCAGCCGGGCACGGCCATGCGTACTCGTCACGCTCCGCACGCGTGTCCGCCGCGCTACCGCTGGGACACCTACCCACCACCAGAAGACTCAAGTGACGCCTACCGCCGGGCTCTCTAAGTCGATGACGAAGTCACGGACACGGATCGTGCCTCAGTCGCGCCGCCCATCATAGGCGGGACACGCCCTACTCCACCGGGTTGATGCCCGCCTTGGTCTTGTAGATGGCGACTATGCGGTTCTTGGATCGTGGCTGCGACAGCCGCCCGGAGGGCGGCGGGCCGTCTATCGGGAACCTGGAGTAATCAGCTGGCCTTGGCCGACTCCTCGGCTCGGCTCGGGTGCTGGTGAGACGGTACGAATCGGTGCCGGTCTCGATGATGGTGCCGTTGAAGGTCAGGCGGCAATTCGGCCACAGCACTAGTAGGACTCCGTTAGGTTGCTCTGGCTCTTGGGTTCGGGCTGGTGGTGGATGTTCTGGACAGGGGGCGGTGGCAGGTGGTGCAGGTGCCGGTCCAGCGGTTCAGCAGGTCCTGGATGGTGTCGAGGATCTGGTAGAGGGTGAGCCCGCTGTATCGGCTTTTGGGGCCAGGCGCTGTTCGGTGAGGAACGCGTGGGCGGCGGTGACCAGGGTGACGTGGTGATGCCACCCCGCCCAGGAACGTCCCTCGAAGTGGTCCAGGCCGAGGCCGTGCTTGAGTTCCCGGTAGTCGTGCTCGATGCGCCAGCGGATCTTCGCCAGCCGGACCAGTTCGGCGAGGGAGAGCGTGTCGGGCAGGTTGGACAGCCAGTAGCCGGTGGGCGCCTCGGCGCCTTCGGGCCATTCGACCAGCAGTGTGACCTCGGGCAGGACACCGTCCCAGCAGTTTTCGTCTGTGGCGACGGCCTGGGCGAGGCGTCGGGACTTGACCCCGGCCGGCCGCACCCGCAGGGACAGGAAATCCGAACGCATCGGTCCGCGGGAGCCTTCCCGCCAGGTCACCTCGGTGAAAGCCTGCCGCCCCTGGTCCGCAACGAGCGCGGCCACCGGGGACGGTTTGTCGCGGTAGCGGGGCTGGGGCTTGCGGCCGTTGCCGGACCAGGGCGGGGCACTGGGCACGGCATCGTGCGGGTGGACGGTCACGTCCGAGCGGATCGCCGCCACGTAGCCGATGCTCCGACGGTCCAGCCCGTCGCGGAAGCCGGCGTTCTGCCCGTAGCCGGCGTCGGCCACCACCACCGGCGGGATGAGACCCCAACCGGCCAGCTCGTCCAGGACATCCAAGGCCAGGCGCCACTTCTCCCGGTGCCCGATCTCCTCAGGGACCCCCGTCTTGCGTCGGCGGACCCAATCGTCCGCCCACTCCTGGGGCACGAACAGGCGCCACTGCAGCGGGCAGGAGGCGGTGTCGGAGACCGCGTGCACGCTCACCGCGACCTGACAGTTGGCCTGCTTGCCCAAGGCTCCGCAGTACTGGGGCGCGACCGCCACCGACATCTTCCCGTCTTTGGGAAACGACACATCGTCCACGGCCCAGGCATCCGGGCCGATCAGCGGCACCATCCGCTCCGCGATCCGCCGCCGCACCGGCACCGGATCCCACGTCGACTGGTTCACGAACTGCTGCAGATTCTGCTCGTTGCCGTCCGGCAGCCGCTCCGCCATCGGCTGGATCGACTTGCGGCGACCGTCCAGCATCAGCCCCCGCAGATAGCAGTCGCTCTTCGCCCGCTGGTCCTTGCGCGGCACCGACGCGAACACATCAGCAACGAACAACGCCAACTTCGCCCGAACACGGTTCACTTCATGTGCGTCCACACACCCACCATGCCGCTGAACACCACCGACGAAAAGACCTAACGGAGTCCTACTAGTCAGGCGTCCCCTCGCGCTCGCTTCCTCGGGCGAGGCTTCGGGCCTGCCCTTCGTGAATGTCGCTTGCCCACTCCCAGCCAGGCTTGGGCGATACGACCCGTGGGTCGCTGGAAACCCGGGCGTCACGTAGGTCCTCCACGTACGCTCGATCCAGTTTGATCCTTGCGCGTATCTCCTCGTCCCTGGCGACGGATCCGTGTCCGGGGATGAGGACATCGACGTCGTCCGCTACGCCCTCGAGCACTCCCAGCCCGACGAGGTAGTCCTCAATCGGGTTGTCGGTGTCGTCGAACATGGGAACGAAGACATCGGAGAGCATGTCGCCGGCGATGAGAACTCGGCGTTCTTCGATCAACAGCGCCGCATGGCCCGGGGCATGCGCCGTATGCTCAATGATCCGCACCTTGGGGCCATCCCAAGGAAGCTGCGCGGTTTCAGCAGGCAGACCAGTGATGAGGCCGTACAAGGCCAGCGGTGTGTCCTCGGCGATTTCCGGTGGCAGCCCCTCGGCGACGCCGGCCTTCCAGTCCGCGTTCGACAACACGTCCTGCATGAAGGCCGCGCAGCGGGCTGTGCCGTAGCGAGGCGCTTCGCCAAGTTCGGCATGCCAGAGCACGTGATCCCAATCAGGATGCGTCGAGAAGCCTGCCACCACGGGCTGGCCCAGCTCACGAAGGTCGTTCGCCAGGCAGGTCATTTCGGCGCCGGTAATCCCGACGTCTACGAGTAGCACGCCGTCCCTGCCATGCACGACAACGGTGTTGTTCTCGAGCAACCCACTCTGGTGGATCAGTACACCCTCGGCGACCTGCTTCAGCAAAGGCCCCTCCCGTTTGAAGACTGCGGCCGCGCCTTGACCGGCACTGGGTCGTTGGTCCTGCTCAAGATCGAACTCCCTGCCCGGTTTGCAGCGTCACCCTGCCGGAGGGTCTGACGCGCATCAACACAACCGGACGGGGGTGTGCGATGACGACCCCCAACGACGAGACCGTCCCCGGAGGCTTCTTCTGTGTTGAGCTTAGAAGCCGTATCTCAACCGATCTTGGAGCGTGTGGTTCGAACAAGCTTCCCACCCGGGTGATCTTCCCGTTGTACGCGCATGAAGACAGGGCCTCTCGGTAGCTCGGGGATGCGAATCTGACCGAGCAGTGCCGGGAGGCCATGGTGTCCTTGTTGTACGTGTCCGAGCCGGTCCAGTTCAACTCGGCTGCTCCATCGTGTGATTGCCTCGCGCATGCGTACGGCAATGCGGCCGATCATCCCGATCGGGTGCGCCGGTATCCGTCGGACATGACGGACGCGGAGTGGGCGGCCGTGCGGCCATTGCTGCCGGTGCCGGCCTGGCGTCAGGGGCACGGGGGACGGGGGACGGCCCGAGGGCTACTGCCACCGTCAGCTGCTGGACGCGATCCGCTACCTGGTCGCGGGCGGGATCTCCTGGCGGGCGATGCCCGCGGACTTCCCTGCCTGGAGCCGGGTCTACGCCTTCTTCCGCCGCTGGCGCGAGCACGGGCTGATCGCCGAGTTCCACGACCGGCTGCGCGGGAAGGTCCGTGAACGCGAAGGCCGCGAGGCCGAACCCACTGCGGGGATCATCGACGCGCAGTCGGTGCGGGCCGCCGCGACGGTGCCGGCCGCCTCACGCGGCTACGACGGCGGAAAGAAGGTGCCGGGCCGCAAGCGGCACATCGTGACCGACACCCTCGGCCTGCTCCTGGTCGTCGCGGTCACCGCTGCGAACATCGGCGACCGGGACGCCGCGGCAGGACTGCTGAAGCGGCTGTGCCGCCTGCACCGCGACATCACCCTCGTCTGGGCCGACGGCGGCTACACCGGCTCCCTCGTCGACTGGTGCCGGGACAAACTCGCCCTGACCTTGGAGATCGTCAAGCGCACCGACAACATGACCGGGTTCGTGGTGCTGCCCAGGCGCTGGGTGGCAGAGCGCACGTTCGCGTGGCTGATGAACTCCCGCCGTCTGGCCCGGGACTACGAGACCCTGCCCGCCACCAGCGAGGCGATGATCCGGTGGTCGATGGTCACACGGATGAGCCGGCGTCTGGCACGGCCCCGGCCCGCCGGCCGACGCTGAATGCCCCCGACGCCTCCAGGAGGAGCCACCCGCGCTCCGCCAGGCGCCTGGCCTTCGACCGCACCCCTCGACCTTCGCCGGCGTCGCCCCAAGGCCCAGCTCCACCGCGATCTCCTTAACTCGAAGCGGCCCGTGACCCATGGACCGCTGCTGTTCCAGCACGCCCAGAATCCGCTGATAGTCGGGCGCCAGAACCGTCACCGGCAGCCCTTCCCGCCAGGGCGGCACCGTCGAGCCCGGCACCGGCGCGAGCGACGGCGCCGCTTTCTCCTCCGCCTCCGTCCCGGTCACGGCAGTGGACTTGGCCGCAGAAACTGCCAGGGCCTCGACCAGTTCCTCCCGCGCGATCACCCGCCGGTCCAGCTCGATCTCCGCGGCCTCCAACACCTCAGCCAACCGCGCGACTTCCTCCCGCAAACCCTCCACCCGCACGCGGGCAGCCGTCTCTCGCTCCTCCAGCATTCCCAGTACCGACGCCACCGCGCACCCCTCAACCATGAAGCGGACACAAGACGTCGCGATGCCTCCCTCAACCCGAGCGAAACCATGCCTGACCAGCAGGAATCAAGGCATCACGTTCGATTGAGACACGGCTTCTGAGCTTGGCGTTTATCCTCGGCGGCCTTGGTGTTCCTTGATTGACTCGGCGCGTTTGACGGTCTTGCCGACGTCGTGGCGTGTGGCCCGGTGCTTGTTTTTCGAGCCGGGAGGCCGTCCCGGGCCCGGCTTGGACGGTTTCGGTGCGGCCGACGGGCGGGCCGCCGTCGCGCGGACGTTGCGAAACCCCCGCCGCACCCGGGCGGGGGTGAGGCGGCGGGGCTCGGCGGGTAGCTCCCAGGGACGGCGCAGGTCTTCGGCGAGGGGGCGGGCGAGGCGGAGCTGGGTGTGGGCGGCAATGACGAGCCAGGTCCACAGGTCGGCGGTGTCCGCGTGGCGGACCTTCGGGGCCGTCCAGCCGAGGGTCTGCTTCATCAGCCGGAAGGTGTGTTCAAGATCGAATCTGCGGAGGAAGGACTGCCACCAGCGGTCCACGTCCGCCGGCGTCGCGGTGGTGGCTGAGCACCACAGCCAGACCGGTTTCGGGTCGCGGTTGCCCGGCAGGCGCTCGACCTTCAGCCGGATCAACGTGCCGTGCAGGACGGGCAGTTCCTCCTTGGCGTGCTCCAGCCAGGGCCCGCGGTGGGCGAGTCGGGGATGCATCCGGTCCCAGGCCATCGCCTCGGCGGTGCCGTAGCGAGTGGTGTCCGTGCTGGTGATGACGTCAGCAGTGTGCCAGCTGTCGGGCTTGGCGAAGGTGAGGACGCCGCCGTGCCGGCGGGGCCGCCCGCCCCTGGGGCCGCAGCGGGTCGGGCCCGGGTCGCGGAGCATGACCCGGTCCGATCGCAGGCGCCCGAGCAGCGTCACCGGCAGGTCGGCCAGGGCGTGGGTGAGGTAGGTGACGTCGTAGCCGGCGTCCATCACGATGAGGATCTCCGGGTCGCCCGGCCGCCAGTGCCCGGCCTGCGTCAACCGCTGGACGACATCGCGCAGTTGGGCGGCGGTGACGAGCGTCGCGTCGTCGGCGGGCCCCAGGCGCACGGCGTCCAGGAGGGCGACCCAGGAGGTGCGGCCGGATTCCAGCGCGGCAACGAAGGAGTACGGCCAGCCGGGCACGAACTGGTCCGTCTTGCGATCGCCGCGTCCGTAGACGTGGCAGAACAGCCGGTCGTCGCTGGTCGGGGCATCGGGACGGAGCCAGTTGCTCACGTCCACGGCCAGCACGATCCGCCCGTCGGCCGCCTTCGGCAGCGGCAGACCGGCCAGCGTGCGGCGCAACCGCGCCGGCTCCGCCCAGCCCCGGTCCAATGCCGCGTACATCGCGCCGTGCCCGCGCCGGTGCTCGACCGCCAGTGACAGCTCAACCAGGGTCTTCACCGGCCCGTCCGCGCACAGCACCGCGTCCGTGAGCTCGAAGAGCGCATCCCCGCGGGCGTAGAAGCATTCGTAGAACTCGACCCGAAAGCGGGACAACACGTCCAACGCCTCGCCCGCGGGCGCATCGACAGACAGACTCATAGACAGCGGCCGTTCTCTTGTGCTTCGTGACTCGACATCTCGAAGCGTGGAGAACGGCCGCCTCCGCTGTCCCGCAAAAAACCGCAGATCAGCAGGTCGAGTGACCTGCGACGTTAAACGCCAAGCTGAGACCAGGGGCAGCCAGCTGGACCAGCGGCCCTGCGGGTCGTAGTAGGTCACCAGGTCGAACAGCCAGACCAGGGCCAGGCCCGCGCAGAGGGAGACCGTGAGGGCGCGCCGGACGGCCGGGGAGAGCGGGGTATCGGGTTCCACGCGGCACAGAGTACGGACGTACGGCCGAGCGGCGGGTCGGACCGCAGGCCGATGCCGGCCACCCCGGACCGGCCCGGCGGCAGAGTACGGACGCGACGGTACGGCGGATCATCGACGGCATGCAGATACTCACCGCTCTCCAAGCGGCCCTGACGGCCCCGCTCGGTCCGGGAGCGGAGAGCCCGTTAGCATCGACACATGTCCTTCCGTCGCGGTCATGACAATATGTTGGGTCTGCCTCGCGATCCGCGAGCCGACGAGTATCCGATGCCGACCGTTCCGTACGGGTGGTACGCCGTCCTCCGCAGCGCCGAACTGCGGCCGGGCCGGGTCGTCAGCCTGCACTACTTCGGACGGGCGCTGATCGCCTTCCGCGGGGTCGATGGGCAAGCGGCCGTGAGGGACGCGCACTGTCCCCATTACGGCGCGCATCTGGGGGTCGGAGGAAAGGTCGTGAACGGGACTGTGGAGTGCCCGTTCCACGGATGGCGCTTTGGTGCGGACGGTCGGTGCGTGAAGGCCCCGTTCGCGGTCCGGACTCCCAAGGTGTCCCTCGGCGGCTTCCCTGTCCGTGAGCACAGCGGGCTCATCTTCGTCCACACAGGGCCGGCCGCGCCCTCGTGGGAGGTGCCGGACATCCCGGAGGCGGGATCCAGGGACTTCGCCGAGCCGATCGACGACACCTGCCGGGCGCGCGTCCATGTCCAGGAGATGCGCGAGAACATCGTCGACGAGTCCCACTTTCACTTCATCCACGGCCAGAGCGAACCCCCCGTCCAGGACTGGAAGGTGGACGGTCCGTTCGCCGAGGTCCGCGGCCGGATCAGCCGGCGCGTCCTCGGCTGGGACATCGACAACACCTTCGACGCCTTCATGTACGGACCCGGTGTGATGGTGGTCCGCACCCACGGGCCCGTTCTTTCGGTCACCGCCGTCGCCCTCTCCACCCCCGTCGACGACCGCACCAGCGAGCTGCGGATGCTGTACTACCTCCGCAAACCGGCGCGGGCCCCCTTCCTGACGCCCGCGCTCAAGCTCGTCTTCCGCGCGGAGGCCCTGGGCGAGGTGCGGGAGGAGGTCCGGATCTGGGACCACAAGATTCACCAGCCGCGTCCGGTCCTGCTTCCGCACGAGAAGGGCATCAGGGCACTGCGCCGCTGGTACGCCCAGTTCTATCCCTCCGGCCTTGCGGCCGCGCCGTCCAGCGATGTCGCCGCCCCCGCCGAGGCCGAGACCAGCGACCGGACGGAGAGCGACGGGGATGCCACGCCGGCATCGCGGGACGCACAGCTGTGCCGCCGGGAACCGAACGACCATCACTGAAGGAGTCCTGCCGCGGTATGCCGACGGCGCCGATCCGGTGAGCCGGTTTGCGCGACACCAGTACCTACTGGTGCGCGCCTGACTCCCGCGAGCTGGTCACGCAGAGGGCAGAGGGCAGAGGGCAGAGCGCGGAGCCGGTTGCCCGGCGGCCACGAGGCTCCGAGAAGGCCGGGCGCGAGTCGCGGCAGCGGTGTATCTGACCGGGAACCGCCCCCCCGCCCCAAAGGGTTCATCGAGAAGGCCATCGAGCTGACCGGCACCCGCTTCACCGCGGAAGACGCCACCGCTTTGCGGAACCTCCACAGCCAGCGGGCCGAGGAGAAGGCGGAGCACGGGGGAGGGAAGCATCCGGGCGATGACGGCGCGCATAACCGTGGGCCTGACCGGCGTTGCCCCCTCACCATTGAGGGCCATGAGCAGGGCGACGCCGAATGCCCCATAAGGTGAACTGCTCTGTGTGGCACGCGAGTTCGAGGTCGTCGACCAGGGGAGAGTCGTGGAGATCAAAAAGGTAGTGATCCGCGAAGAGGAGCGCACGAACCGCAAGCCCGCCGTCATGGAGAAGCGCCCGCCGACCCGCTGACCGGGCGGGAACGTGAGCGTGAGCGGGATATCGAGGGGACGGTGTCGGGGGAGAGTGGTGTGCGCGTACAGCTGGTGACCATGCCGTGGCACCCGATCGATCTGCCCTCTCTCCAAGTGGGCCTGCTGCACCAGCTGTTGCGGCAGGCCCGCCCGGACGACGATGTGCGTGAGTTCCACGGCTCGCTGCGCTGGGCGGAGTTCCTCCTCGAGCGGTCCGACGGGCGGCTGCGCCCCGGTGACTACGAGGCGATCGGCAGTGATTCGATCTTCGACGGCCTCGGTGACTGGGTCTTCTCGGGTGTGCTGTACGAGGACGAGAACTGGGGCGTCGCCCGGCTGAAGGAGTACGCCGCACGTCGCGGCCTCTGCATCGACACCGTCTCCGGCATGCGGGTCCACGCGACCGAGTTCATCGCCGAGTTGGCGCTCGTGTCGCGAGACGTTCGTGCGCGTCCTCTGCACGACCGCCTCAATCCCCCTGCCGGGGAGACGGGGGAGGGGAGTTGATGGCGAGGGCGGCGGGGTAGATCACCTGCTGCCCGTAGCGGGCGCGGGCGCGATCGGCGACGGCTTCGATCGCGAGGGGTTTGTCATCGCCCGCGTCGAGGGTGAGCTGCCGGGTGGCCCGGCCGACGGGCCGAAGGGCGTCCGCGCGCAAGGCGATGCTGCGGACTCGGGCGCGCTGGAGAGCGGGGGAGTCGTACACCGCGTACGCGGTCCGTGCCAGGAGGACGGTGTGCTGAGTGGCTTCGGGCAGGGTCCGGCTGCGGCGGGTGGCACTCAGATCGGCATAGCGGATCGTGCAGGTCACGCCGGTGGCGATCTGTCCGGTGGCGCGGAGGCGGGCACCGAGGTCGTCGGCGAGGGCGAGCAGGGTGCGCCGGTGGGCGGCCGGATCCAGCTCGTCTGTGGGAAAGCGGTGCTCCGTGCTGAGGCTCGCCGGGACCGGGGCGGGGTCGACAACCATGGTGTCGCGGCCCTGGGCGTGCTCGTGGAGGGCGCGGCCGGCGCGGGCACCGAGGAGACGCTGCAGTGTGGGCTGCGGGACGTCGGCGACGTCGCCGACGGTGTGCAGGCCGTACTCGCCGAGGGTGGCGGCCGCCTCCGCGCCCACGCCGGGCAACCCCCGTACGGGCCGGGGCCGCAGGAACGCTGTGATCGCCTCGGGGCAGTCGTCGATGACGGTGCGTCGGCCGGGTGGGGTGAGCGCGCAGGCCATGGAGGCGAGCATCCGGTTGCCCGCACACCCCGCAGAACTGTGCAGGCCGAGGTGGGCGAGTGTGCTCAGCTGGACGAGTTCGGTCAGGCTACGGGCGTCGCGCTTCCAGTAGGGGAGCGCGCCGGTGAGGTCGAGGACGGCCATGTCCGGGTCGATCAGCTGCACCCGGGGCGTGATGTTCACCAGCAGTAGACGCAGCCGCTCGTGAAGGTCGGCGTCGTGGTCGGCCGGGAGGTCGAAGCGGAGCTGGAGAACGCGGCGGGACCCCATGGTGATCACCCTGCGCTTCCTTGGCTGCGGTGGCGCAGCCGTCGCAGGTCCGCCGAGCGGGTACCGGCGGGCTGGAGATCGGCGTACGGGTGGAGTCGGGCACCGGCGGTGCCGTCGGGAAGAGTGCGCTGCGCCGTTGCGGGTTGGGCCGGGGTGGGGGAGGGGGTGGTGCGGCCGAGCAGGTCGAGGGCGGCTTGGGGGCCGTGGTCGCGTCGGGCTGCGGCGACCTCGTCCAGGTCCCAGACCATTTCACCGACGACGGTGCGGCGTGGGCCGCGCGCGGTGACGGTGCCGCGCACCAGCAGCAGTCCGGAGTGGAACACGGTGTGCGCGCAAGCGTCGTGGCTGTCTTCGAAGAAGGCGATGTCGACGAGGCCGGAGCCGTCTTCGAGGGTGACGAGGATGATCCGCTTGCCGGACGGGATCGGTGGCGTCTGGGTGGAGGCCCTCACACCGGCGACCAGCACCTTCTGCCCGGGGATCATGGCGCGCAGGTGCGTGGCATCCGTAGCGCCGAGCTCGGTGAGCAGCCGGAAGTGGTGCTCCATCAGGTGGTGGGTGACGTCGATCTGGGGCGTCTCCAGTTCGGCACTGAGTTTGTCCCGGCTGGTCATCTCGGGCAGGCCGCTGGGCTCGGCGGTCACCAGCTGGCCGCCCAGCGGCAGTTGTCCGTCGGTGGCGGAGCGGGCGCTGAACTGCCGGTGCAGTTCAGCGGCCTGCAGCAGCAGATCCCGTCGTGTGAGGTCGCCGGCGAGCGGGCTGAGTGCGCCGATGCGGGTCAGGCGCTGGGCCAGGGGCAGGGAGGGCCGGGCGCGCTGCCACAGGTCCTGCGGATTGGTGTAGGGCTGGCCGGCGACGAGGCGGGTGGTCTCGGCTTCGCTGATGTCTTTGACGGTGGCGAAGGCCAGCCGCACGCCGAAGCCCTGCTCGCTCCTTTCGACGCTGTGTGCCGCGCAGGAGTGGTCGACGTCCACGGGCAGGATGGGTACGCCGTGGCGGCGGGCGTCGGCCACCAGCACTCTTCGCGGCCACATGCCGGGGTCGTGCTCCAGGAGTCCGGCGTACAGAACGCCGGGAACCGGGCTTTCGGGACCGCGGACTGCAGAGCGGGGACCGCGAAAGCGACAGCATGCGCCCGGCAGAATCCGTACGCGCCGAAGGACGAGACGATCTCCCACACCTCGTCCGGCACGGTCTGGCTGTAGCCGCGCTCGCCGGCCGTGCGGCGCAACCAGGCTTCTACCTTCCCCAGCCGGTCCGGGTCAGCGAGGGCGCGGCGGGCGACGTCGCCGGCAGCCCGGTCACAGCCGGTCATCTTCGCGAGGATCGCGATGATCTGCTGCGCGTTACTGGCGTGAACTCGATGTCGTCGTTGTGCACACCATTGAAACCCCCACACGACCGTGACTACCGTGGCATCTCGGCTTGATCACAATTTCGCCAACGGGGCGGGGAGTTCGGGCGTGGGCACAAGCGGGGCGAGCGGCAGCCGGTTACGGATCCAGGATCAGCACGGGGGCACGTCAAACGCTGGCAGTGAGTGGTCCTTCGTACCGGTCGCACTGTTACGGCAGGCAGGTTTCCCGGTCGCTCTGCTGGACCGGTTCGCCGATGTCCCGGCGGCCGAAGAGGCCGACATCCTGCTCGCCCGTGCCGACGAGGTTCGTAGTCTCGCGCAGGGGACCAAAGCCGCTTTGCGTGAGGCGCGGGTGGGCAGCAAGGGAGACATCTCCTCGGGCGTGGGTATGCTCCGAGCCTTCGGGGATCAGGATCTGGCCCGGCTGCGGGCCGGCCTCGCGCCCTCAACGCTGGAGGTCGTAGAGCGTTACCAGGACGCGGCGCTCGGCCTGGACCGGATGTGGATCGAGTTCGAACGTGACATGACCGAAGGGCTTGCGCGGGCCCGCCACAACGTGACGGAACTCTTCAGGGACCCAGTGCTGAAGCAGGTCTTGCTGCTGTCCAACGATGCGCGTTTCCACGAGTTCGCGGACTGGATCGACAGGGGAAGCGGCGGATCGCCTGGGCGGGTGCGGCGAATGACCGATCTGCTCGCCATGTACCTTCAGCGGGTCACAACAAAGAACGAAACGCATTCCCATTTCGGTCCGTTGGGCGTGGCGCAGTTGTCGACGGGCACGTCTGGTATCTCCTGGGCTGCCGGTCCACTGCGCAGGACCGCCTTCCTCACCCATTGGGCGGGGGAACAGTTGGCCGAGACATTCAGCCGTCGCCCCGGAGCGTTCGAGGAAGTGCGGCCCCGGCGTCGGCCGCTCGCGTTCGCGGAGGGTTCACGCCTCGCGCTGTACGCCTTCGAGTCTGTGACGGGGATGCCCGACGGCTGGCGCTTCGTGGCTGTGGCGACCGCCACCCTCGATGACGACCAACTGTGGTTGTGGCAACGGTGCGATGGTGAGCGCACTGTCGCCCGACTACGTAGAGCCTGGCGCCTGCGGGAAGACGAAGGTGATGCGCCGCTACGGGGGTTCGATGACGTCCTGAACGAATTGATCGAGAAGGACTGGCTGGTCGGTCGCTGGGAGATCCCCATCGGTTGCCCGTATCCGCTACGCGTGTTGACCGAGCATCTGCTGTCCCCAGACGTGCTGCGGACAGCCGACGGCGATCGTGATCTGGAAACGGTGGCACGATTCGAAGCGATGCTGCAGGAGTTCGCCACCGCACCGATGGCAAACCGTGCGGCCCTGCTCACCGGCATGAAGGAACACTTCCAGGATGTCACCGGAGCCGCGGCCAACCGCGCCGGCGGCAGGCACTACGCCGACCGGAGCATCCTGTACGAGGAGGCCCACGGGCCTGTCCGGGATCTGCGTATCGGCCAGGACATCGCCGACCTGATCAGCCGCGAACTCACCATTGTCTACGACCTTGCCTTGCTCACCCCCCGGCTGCGGGTCCGCCGGGAACTGCAGATCCTCGGCCGCTGGGTCGAACGCCGCTTCGGCGCGGAGGTGGACGTCCCGCTGGAGCACTTCTACAACGGGTTCTACGCCGACAGACCGGAACTCGCCCGCGAGTGCGAGGACATCGACCGGGAGATCACGGCCGTGGACCGCGAGATCATCGCGTTGCTCCTCGACGGTTATGAGGAAGGCACGGACGAGGCGGTCGTCGACCGGAAGCGTCTGGAGGAGTTCCTTACTCGTTTCCCGTCCTCACCGCCCGCGCTGTGCAATCCGGACGTCATGATCGCATCCGCGAACGCCGACGCGCTGGCTCGCGGGGACCTTCTGGCAGTCGTGGGCGATTGCCACGGGCTGCGCGAGCTGCTGACTCACTCCAGTTTCGCCCCACTGATCCAAGCCGAGGCACCGGAGCTGCTCGATGAGGTGTATTCCCGATATCAGGACCTGCTCGACAGCGACGAACTCCTGCTCGACCTCGCCCGGGCTCATCCGGACAAGACGGGAGCACAACTGGTCTATCCCTGCCCGGACCTTGAGGTCTACGGCCTCTCAGCCAAGAGCCGGGACCAGGTGCTCCAGCCACAGCAGCTGTACGTCACCGTTCGTGGCGGACGGGCCCAGCTACGCGCGTACGGAACCGAGAAGCGGCTGAAGCTGCTGGCCCCGCTCGCCGGAGGCCCCAGCATCCGTCAGGATCCGCTGTCACCCTTCGCCTTCCCCCGCCACTTCGGCGGCATCGGTCTGGGTGTCGCCGACCACGACCGCCTGCCCCGGATCCGGTGTGGTCGGGTGGTCCTCCAACGGGCCCGTCAGCGGATCCCCGCACAGGCGTTCCGGGGCTGGAGTCCAGGCGTGCACCGGGGGAACGGGGACGCGGCCGAGTTCGCGGCAGGGCGCATGCTCCGGCGTGCTTACGGCCTGCCCGAACAGGGCTTCGTGAAGATTCCGGGCGAGCCCAAGCCTGTTTACGTCGACTGGCAATCGCCACTCCTCGTGCGGCAGGTTTTCCGCCTCGTAAGAAAGGCCGATCTGCCCGTCGAATTCAGTGAGATGTTGCCCTCTCGGGACCAGCTGTGGCTTGAGATCGACGGACAGCGGTTCACGAGCGAGCTGCGTTGCGCTGTCTTCTCACGGCGCGCCGACTGATCTCCTGACGGGCCTGCTGACCCTACAGCTCGGGCTCGCCGACTTCACAGCGGGCAGGCCGGCCTGCCCGCGGACCACCGCGCGTTTCGTTTTCCCTCTCCCTTCTTCCATCCCTTCCCGACTCATCGTCACATCAGTCGCCCAATCGACGTGAGGGACCCTCATGCTCAGGAGCTGCATCGTTCAATTGCCCTTCCCCTCCACACACGACCCCGACCCACTGCTCTCCCAGTACTACGAGGATTACGACCGGACGTTCCGGGACTTCCTCCCCGAGTACTTCATCCCGTCGGACGGATTATGGGAGATACCCTTATGGGTGGCGCACCTGACCGCTCTGCTCAACACCGCGGGCATAGACTCCACCTTCAGCGACCTTTCGAAGGTTCCCGCCGAAGCGGAAGCCTGCTGCGACCCGCTGTTGCACGCGACAGCGCTCGGAGACCTCGTTCTCATCTCACCACTGGCGCAGAACTTCCAGCTCGCCCTCGATATCGCGAAGCGGCTGGAAGCCGCTGGACGGCGCGTTGTTCTCGGCGGCAACATGGCCCCGCTGGCACCGAAGGACGCCGTGCACATCGTGCACCGGGGGCAGCTCGACGCCGACTTCGTGCGCAGGATCGCTGGTCTGGCGGCCGGGTCCGGTGGTGCCATGGAGAAGCCTGTGGAGCGTGGTTTGTCCGCATCGCGCATCACCTGGGCGCCGGACTACCGGCATCTGAACGGCTTCAACGGGAGGGTGCCTCTGCTGAGGCTCAACGCCAGCCACGGCTGCCTCTACGACTGCGCGTTCTGCGGTGACGCCTGGAGCAAGCAGCTCATTCTTGTGGACAGGAACGCCCTGGCCGCCGAGGTGGACGAAATCACTGCCCGGTTCCCCGACACCCGGCTCATCTATATCGGGGACAAAACATTCGGCCAGTCGAGAGAAGCGGTCCAAAACCTCCTGGAGGTGTTCCGTGACCGCCCCGGCTACCGGTTCATCGCGCAGACGCATGTCATGCAGGTGAAGGACTGGGTCGTCGAGGCCATGATCGAACTGGGCGTCGTCGCAGTGGAACTCGGTTTCGAGTCGGCAGACTCTCAGATGCTGAAGCGTCTGGGAAAACTGTCACGCGGCCTGAGCGACTACACCAAGAAGATCCACACCCTAAGCGACGCCGGTCTGAAGGTTGTGCTGAACATGATGGGTGGACTCGACGAGGAGAGCGAGCAGTCACATACCCAGACGATCGAATGGCTGGAGGCGAACAGCTCGGCCCTCTGGTTGTTCAACCTCTACAATTTTGTCCCCTATCCGCTCACTCCCGACTTTCCACGGCTGCGTGAGCGCATTTTCGACTGGGACTTCGCGAACTGGCGGGAAGACGCCTCAGTCGTCTACCGGCCCCAGCACCTGACTCCGGAACGGAGTTGGGAGCTCTTCCAGGAGAAGATCGCCGCCGCCCACCGCATCGTCCGTAACCCGCTGATCTCTGCCCGTGGGGAGAACAAATGACCCAGGAGCTTCCGGACTTCGAAGCACTGCAACACAGCGTGAAGCCTGAGGACTTCGAAACGGACCCACTGCCGGGGTGGGCCGGCGTCGCCACGCTGTTCGGTGCCCCCGTCACCTCGATGTCACAGGTGGACGTCGGCACGGACGGCTGGGTGGTGTCCGGCATTCCCTTCGATGCCACCGCCAGCTCCCGCCCTGGGGCCGCGGAAGGGCCCAGGGCCATCCGTCAGGCGAGTCTCGTGTTCTCCAGCTACCTGACCAGCTTGGGTGAATGGCGGATGTTGGACACACGCAGCGGCCACACCTTCCGCTACCGGGCACCCAAGGTGGCCGACGCCGGTGACCTGCACATCTATCCGACCAACACGGTGCGAACCTTCCAGGCAGTCGCGGCCGAGAGCCGACGGCTCAGCCAGGCTGCGCCGCATCTGATCTTCCTCAACGGTGACCACTCGGCCACTTTCCCGACCTTCGCCGGCTTCCGCGCCGGACGGCTCGACGGCGGAGCGGAGCGGGTGGGGTTCATCAACATCGACCACCACTTCGACTTCGGCAACTGGAGCACTCTGCACGGACCGCTCTACCACGGATCGAACTCACGCCGGATCAGTGAGTTGCCGGGGGTGCGGGCCGAGGACATCGCTTTCGTCGGCGTCGGCGATGTGACGAAGTACGACCAGTTCCGCGGCCTGCTCGAACAAGGCTTCCACGTGGTCCCCGGAGCCCAGATCCTCAAGGAGGGCGCGGCCACAGCACTGCGGCCTGTGATCGAGCAAATGGGCGAGCGGTGTGACACCGTCTACGTGTCACTGGACATCGACGTGCTCGACAGCGCCGTGTCCACCGGAACAGGCCACGTGACCATGGGCGGCATCGACACAGGGGCTCTCCTGGACATCTACGAGGAACTGAGGGCTCTTCCGGTCGGTGCCGTGGACATCGCGGAGGTCGCTCCCCGCTATGACCCGTCCGGCAGCACGGCACAGATCGCCGCTCACTTGCTGTTCAACTTCCTCTTCCGCACCGAGAGCGCCGCGAGCGGACTCGCCCCCTGGTCGGACGCCGGCACCGGTGGCACCCGGGAGGACAGGTGAGGCGCGAACCCGCCCTCACCCGGCGGTTCTCTTCGCCCTGGAACCCATGATGCCCGGCGTAGCGGCGACCCTTGCCGGACCGGTCGACCTGCATCTGCACACCCGACGGTCGGATGGCGACGAAAGCCCCGCCGAAGTGGCGCGGCGCTGTCTCGCCGCCCGATTGCGGGTCGCCTCGGTCACGGACCACAACACCATGGCGGGAATCGCGGAGTTCACCGGGACGGTCGGCCGGTCGATGACGGTGGTGCCCGGCTGCGAGGTTACGGCCCGATGGCGGGGCGAGGAAGTGCACTGCCTTGCCTATTTCATCGATCCCGCCGACCGGCGCTTCCAGCGACAGCTTCAGCGGACGCACGACGCCGACCTGGAATGGTGGCAGGCTTGGGCTGAGCGGGTGCGGCACATCGGAGTGCCACTCACCTGGGAGGACATCGCAGAGCGAATAGGCGGTGACCGGATCGCGTACCCGGGCGACTACCTGGCATTGTTGGCCCAGGCGGCGCGTGACGACCCCCGGTTCGCCGGGTACGGCCCCACGGAATACGAGCGGCTCGCAACGGACTGGTGCCGCCCCGGCCGGCCGCTCCATGTGCCCGAGCCCTGGATGCCCGACATCGTGGACGTTCTTTCCTGGATCGCCGACGCGGGTGGCGTATCGGTGCTCGCCCACCCCGCTCGCGTCCTGGACGTCTCGGACAGGGCGCAGTGCCGAGCACTGCTGAAACCGTTGGTCACCGCCGGGCTGGCTGGGCTCGAAGTGTGGACCAGCTGGCACACCCCGGCCGAGAGCGCAGGGCTGGCCCGGATCTGTGCCGGCCTCGGCTTGGTGGCAACAGCCGGCTCGGACTATCACGGAGTTCGGGTCAAGTCGTGGGTGGCTGATCCCGGGCGGCTGCCCGCGCTCCCGCCGGAACCCATGGCTGTCCTCGACGCTTTGTGCGACCGACGGCCCACCCCACTGAAGCCCAAGGCGGAACTATGACCGCGGTGATCACCCCATCAGACCCCGACTCCCAGTCCGCCGCCGCGAGCCAGCCGTCAGAGGCGGGCCGCGCCTGGACCCTCGTGCCGGTCGTAGTGCTCCGCCAGGCCGGCTATCCGATGGAGTTACTGGATCCGCTCCTCGCCCCGGACGCGGCCGAAGAGGCCATGTCGCTCCTCGACTGCAGGGACCGGCTCGCCGGGCTGGCAGACGAGGTGAAGAAGCTTCTGCGCAGGCATCAGATCACGGGCGGCCAGCAGCTGTCCTCGCGGGCGGGCCAGCTGCGGCCGGCCCCCGAGGCCGAACTCAGCAGGGCGCTCGCCGGCCTGCCCGACGACGCGAGCGCCACGCTGCGTAGCTACCAGGAGGCCGCAACCCGACTCGTGGACCGGTGGGCGGCGTTCGCCGTCTGCCACCGGGAGCGGCTGGCCGCGGCAAGACTCGCGGTGGCCGATACGTTCACCGACCCGTCGATGCGGCAGGTACTCCTGCTATCGAACGACGCTGCCTACCCCGAATTCAGCTCCTGGCTGGACTCCTTCCACGGCGAAGCCGGAGCGCGCACCCGCAAGATGACCGACCTGCTGGCGATGTACCTGCAGCGCATCACGACGAAGAACGAGACACACTCGCACTTCGGACCGATCGCCGTGGGCCGCGTTGTGAGTGAAACCCCGGGCATCGCCTGGGTGTCGCGGCAATCGTTGGAGCGCCGGTCCTACTTCGCCCACTGGGCGGCCGAACGGCTCGCCGTGGCAGCGGGACAGACGCCGGGGCTCGGCGACCATGTACGACCGCGTCGGCGTCCGCTGGCGTTCCTTCGCGACGAACGGATAGACCTGTACGCGTTCACCACCCGGGACGGGCTCGATGTCGACTGGGACTTCCAGCACTTGGGAGGGGCCGAGGTATCGCCGTCGGAGGCGTGGCTGTGGCAGCGCTGCAACGGCGACCGGACGGTCCTGGACCTGCGCACGGAATGGTTGGACCGACACGGACCGCGCCATCAGCCGTTGTTCGACGAGGCGCTTCGGCGACTGGCCGAACGGGAGTGGGTGATCGCCGAGTTCGAGGTTCCGGTCGGTGGATCCCAGCCGCTGGCCGCACTGCGCGACATGCTGCCGGCCGACGTGGAGCCCGCGCGTCAGATCCTGGACGTGATCACACGATTCGAACAGGATCTGGTCCGGTTCTCCGCACTGCCCCTGGCAGAGCGACCGGCGCTGCTCTCTGACGCCAAGCGCCGCTTCGAAAGGGTGACCAGGAGCCCGGCCAACCGGAACAGCGGCCTGCACTACGCGGACCGCAGCATCCTCTTCGAAGAGGCCCACGGCGAACTTCGCGATCTCACCGTAGGGCCGGACATCGCCCGATTCATGACGGACGAATTGTCGATCGTGTACGACACCGTTCTTGCCGGTCCCCGGCTCCGTATGCGACAGGAGACGGCGATCCTCACCCGCTGGGTGACAGACCGATTCGGCACCGGTGCCGAGGTGGACCTGGATCGGCTGTACGCGGACTTCTTCGCCGACCGGGACCGCCTGGCGGCGGAGTGCGCCGTCGTGGACGCCGAACTGGCAAACCTGGACGAGGCGATGACGGGCGCACTGCTGGGTGATGACACAGAGCG
Organism: Streptomyces sp. NBC_00076; assembly: GCF_045041235.1. Taxonomy (NCBI): domain Bacteria; kingdom Bacillati; phylum Actinomycetota; class Actinomycetes; order Kitasatosporales; family Streptomycetaceae; genus Streptomyces; species Streptomyces sp. NBC_00076. The sequence continues at coordinate 385,108 of NZ_CP108242.1, read as the reverse complement.
GCGGGAGGTCGTCGTCCCACGCGAACGGGTGGAGCAAGTCCTCAGCGCCTACCCGGACTCTCCGGCCGCAGTCTGCAATCCCGACATCCTCTTCGCTGCGACGAGCCAGGAGGCGCTGCGACGGGGTGACTTCACGGCCGTGATCGGTGACTGCCATGCTGTGCGCGAGGTGATCACCCACACCAGCTTCGGCCCGCTGGTCCAGGAAACGGCCCCGCAACTCCTTCCCGAGGTGTACCGCGGTTACCTCTCACTCCTCGACGATGACGAAGTCCTCGTCAACCTGTCGCGAGGGCACCCCGACAAGACGTCGACCCAACTGTGCTACCCGTGCTACGACCTGGAGGTCTACGGCCGGTCCGCGCAGACCCGTGACAGGGTGCTGCAACCGTCGCAGCTGTACGTGGTGGTCCGGGACCGCCGACTCGAACTGCGTGCGCGGGGTGTCGAGGGCAGGCTGCGTCTCATGGCGCCTCCGGCTGGAGGGCCGAGCATCGTCCAGGACCCGCTCTCGCCGTTCTCCTTTCCCCGGCATTTCGGCGGAGTCGGACTGCGGGCCTCAGCGCTGGACCACGTTCCCCGCATCCGCTGCGGACGTGTAGTGCTCCACAGGGAAACCTGGCGGATCCCCACAGCCCGCCTGCGTGGTCTGGCCCTGTCGGGCGACCGGGTGACGGCCGACGACGCCGCTCAATTCCTCGCCATTTGTCGGCTGCGCGCCGAACACGGTCTGCCGCAGCAGGTCTTCGTGAAGGTTCCCGGTGAACCGAAGCCGCTCTACGTCGACTGGGACGCGCCGTTGCTGGTCCGCCAACTGTGTCGGCTGGCCAGGAAGACGGACGGCACGATGGAGATCTCCGAGATGCTGCCCGGCCGCGACCACCGCTGGCTGGAGACAGGCACCGGGCGCTTCACCGCCGAACTCCGGTGCGCGGTGTTCTCCTCCGGGCGGCGGCGTTGACGACAAGCCCGGCCTTCCGTTCCGCCTCCGGGTACCACCGTTTCATCGCCGCGGCGGGCGTTTCAGCGGTCGGCGACGGCATCCGCTTCGCCGCTCTGCCCCTGCTGTCGGCGGCGCTGCTGCGCGACGCCTTCGAGGTATCCGTGATCACCGCCGCCACGACCGTGCCGTGGCTGCTGCTCGGTCTCCCTGCGGGGGCGTACGCAGACCGCTTCGAGCGTCGCCGCCTGATGATCCTCGCGGATCTGCTGCGCGCCGGTGCGCTGATCGCCGCGGCTGCCCTGCTTGCCTGCGGCTGGCTGACGCTCTGGCCACTGCTGGTGATCGCGCTGCTGCTGGGCGTGGGGGAGGTGCTGTTCGATTGCGCCTCCTTCGCTCTGTTGCCCAGCGTGGTCCCCAAGGACCGCCTCGAAGCCGCGAACGGTCGACTGTTCGCCGTCCAGAACCTGGGGCGTGACCTGCTGGGCCACCTCCTGGGCGGCGTGCTCTTCGCGGTCGGCCGGACCGTTCCGCTGCTGCTGGACGCGTTCTCCTTCGTCGTCTCCGCCGCACTGCTGCGGGGCGTGCGCGGGCCACTGCCCGACCGTTCCGGGGCCGAGCTGAGGCTGCTGGCCGAGATCCGGGAGGGGGTCAACCATGTGGTGCGCGACCCGCTGCTCCGCGCCCTCACCGTCACCGCCGGGCTCATCAATGCCGTCTTCCTCGGCCAGGTGGCCGTCTTCGTCATCCTGGTCCGTGACGTACTGGGGCTGCCCTCCGCCGCGTACGGGGTGCTCGTCGCGGCCGGGGCCGCAGGAGGGCTGATCGGAAGCGCAGTCGCGGGCCAGGTGAGCCGCTTGGTCGGCCGGGTTCCCTCTCTGCTCGGCGGGCTGGCTCTGATCGGTGTGGCCGGGCTGGGCGTGGCCGCCACCGACAGTGCCTATGTGGTCGCTGTCGCCTACTCCGCGTCCGGGGCGGGTCTCATGGTGTGGAATGTCGTTGCAGTCTCCATGCGGCAGCGACTCATCCCCGACCGGCTGCTGGGCCGTGCGACGGGCGTGTACCGCCTCTTCGCCTGGGGCACGATGCCCGTCGGCGCACTGTTCTTCGGCGCACTGACCGAGGCGGCAGGTCCCAGGACGGCCTTCGCGGCGGGCGGGGCGGCACTCCTCGTGCTGTCCGTCCTCGTCGCTCCCACCCTACTCAGGAGCGACCGGACAGGTGACGACCGGCAGGCGATCGAGAATACAGACGAAGCCACCGGCAAAAACACAGAAGAGAAGGTAGACGAGAAAACACACGATGAGTGAGCGACTGGACACACTGACCGAGCTCGCCGAGCGCTGGGGAATCGACGCCCCGACGCTTGCGGGCAGTGGGCTGGAGTTCTCCGTCTACCGGGCGCGCAGCCGGGACGGAGACCCTGTGGCCCTCCGGGTGGCCCACAGACGTTTCGATTCCAACGCCAATGACCCCGCCGTGGACACACGTGCGCTACTGGTGCAGGAATACCGGATCACCCGGCATCTGGCCGCTCACGGATTCCCGGTGGCGGAACCTGTGGAACTCTTCCTCTCGGACGATTCATCGTCCCCAGACGTGCTGCTGTCCAGGTACGTCTCCGATGACGGGGCGCCCCTCGACTGTTTCGCTCTGGGGCAACTCCTCGCCCGCCTTCATCTTCTGCCGCCACCGCGCCTGGATCTCGTCGCATCCGAGGGAATGTCCACCCCCGAGGCTGTCGCCACCCGTATCCAGCGCCGGTGGGCCGAAGTGGGCTGTCACGTCATGGACTGGCCGAAGCCGCCGAGTCACGCCCACCTCGTCCGGTTGCTCGCCGGTGTCTCCGGGAACAGTCTCCTGCATCTCGACGTCCGCAGCGACAACACCCGCCGCGAGGACGGCGAGATCACCGCATTGCTGGACTGGTCGAACGCGTTGCCCGGTAGCAGTGCGGTGGAATTCGGACGACTGGCGGAGTACGCACTGTATGCGGAGAACGAACTCGACATGGCGGCTCTGCGAGCGGGTTACGACACCGTTCGCCAGGCCCCACCGGAAGATGGGAAGGAACTGCTCGTCTGCCGACTGGACGCCGCCGTGATGCTAGCGCTCGTTTTCCTCTCGGAGGCCCCTGATCCACAGCGCGGGGCGCCAGCCGCAGAGCACGTTCGCGAGCTGGGTGCCATGGTCGCGGCCCTTGTAGCCTGACCTATATCAGGGAGAGAAAAAAATGGTGAACCTCACCCGAATTTACACAAAGACCGGGGATGATGGAACGACTGCGCTCGGCGATATGAGCAGGGCGAGCAAGACCGACAGCAGAATCGCCGCCTATGCAGATGTGGACGAAGCGAACTCCGCTATCGGCCTCGCCATCGCTGTCGGAGAACTCGACGCGGAGACTTCTGCTCTCCTGTTACGGATTCAGAACGACTTATTCGATGTGGGAGCAGATCTATGCACTCCCCTCGGAGGGGCTGCTGCCCCCAACGCACCCGCGCTGCGAGTTGAGCCCGGGTACATACGGTTCCTGGAGGAGCAGTGCGATCGGCACAATGAGGGGCTTACGAAGCTGCGCAGTTTCATCCTCCCCGGAGGATCACCAGGAGCCTCATACCTGCATTTGGCGCGGACCGTGGTGCGCCGCGCCGAACGCTCGACCTGGATCGCGATCGAGCGGCATGGCGACACAATGAACAAGAGCACCGCCCACTATCTGAACAGACTCTCGGATCTGCTCTTCATTCTGGCTCGCGCGGCCAATTGTGTACAGGGCGACGTCCTATGGCAACCGGGCGCCAATCGGTAACATCATAAGCTGGGAATTTCCCTGGACGCGGTACAGGAGTTCGGTTTCTTTGGGGTGGACTCCGAGTCGATCGGCCAGAGGAACGACCGCCTGGGCCATGCGCTGCCCGAACTCGGTGAGCTGCATGGGCCGGCATTAGGACGCGCGCACTTACAAGTCGTTTCAGAAAGACTTGACTCGCAAGTCTTTTGCTCGGTGATCTTGGTGGGCAGGGTGTCCGGGTGCGTGTTGATCTTGTTCCGGATGACCTGTGGGAGCGCGTGGCTCCGCTCCTGCCGCCCGCTCCTGAGCGGCGCGGCCGCTACCCCGGCCGACTGCGCGTTCCCGACCGGGCGGCACTCGCCGGGGTCATGTTCGTACTGCGGACCGGTGTCGCCTGGCGCGACGTCCCGGCCGAAACGGTCGGCTGTTCCGGGGTGACGCCCCTGGCGCCGGCTTCGGGTGTGGACCGAGGCTGGCGTCTGGCCGCGCCTGCACGCAGCCTTGCCGGCCGAGCTGCGCCGCGCCGACCTGCTGGACCTTGCGCACTGTGCTGTTGACGGCTCGCATGTCCGGGCCCTGAAAGGGGGGATCACGTCGGCCCCTCACCGGTCGACCGCGCCCGTCTCGGTTCCAAGCACCACCTGATAGTCGACGGGCAGGGGATCCCGCTCGCGGTGTCACTGACCGGCGGAAATCGCAACGGTGTCACCCAGCTCCTGCCACTGCTGGACAAGATTCCGGCCGTCGCGGGCAGGGCCGGCAGACCGCGCCGACGGCGGGACGCGCTGCTGGCCGACCGCGGCTACACACCGCCACGCCCAACGGCTTTGTTAGGGACAGTCACGTAATGTCCGAGCATGGCAGAGACGGACATACCAGTGACAGCACCAGACGACCCTGTGGCAGCCAAGTGGCAGGTCGTGCGCGAGATGGACGCGAACCTCATCGACAAGGCCCTTGTAGAGGCGGCATACGCAAACCCTGCCCTCCGGGCTCTGTTTCCGCTGGTCAGCCATGGATCGCTGCAGTTCAGCCGGTGCACCCGCTTCCCTTGGTCGCAAGACCTGCCCTCGATCTTCCCCCTCTTCGGTGGACGATTTCGCGTGTTGCGGCTGCATGAACCGCGAGGCTCGGGACAGGAAGAGGTCGGCGAAGCCGACTCCGCCGAAGAAGCCGTTAAACTCGTAGCCTCACACCTTCCTGCAGGCTGCGGTCCCGCCGTGGACGGCACACCCGACGTCCTCGAACCGCTCAGCTGAGTCAGGTAGCTTGTAAGGCTGCGGTGCGTACGAGCGGGTGCGGGCCAGGCCGCGCCGCCGGACTGCCACGGGTGAGTCTGCGGACCATGATGCCGATCATCGCCCAGCGGATCACGGTCTCGGACCGGGCCGGAATGGTCTCGTAGTCCCGGGCGAGGCGGCGGTGGGCGGTGAGCCAAGAGAAGGTACGCTCGATCGCCCACCGCTTGGGTTGGACCTGGAAGCCGCACTGGCCAGGGCCTTTACGGACGATGACCAGCTCGCGGCCGAGGATCTGGGCAGTCCAATCGACCAGGCGGCCGGCGAAGCCCTGATCCGCCCAGTACTTCTGGATCTGCGGGTGGTCGAGCCGGGCCCACAAGAGCGGTCGACGGGCGCCGTCGCGGTCCTGGACGCTCGCGGCGACGACGTGGACCGCAATGAGCAGGCCGAGGGTGTCGGTGACCAGGAACCTCTTGCGACCCTTGACCTTCTTGCCGGCGTCGAAGCCCCTGGTTACGGAGGGGACGGTGGCAGCGGTGCGGATGGACTGCGAGTCGATCAGGCCGGCGCTCGGCTCGGCATTGCGGCCGTCCGTCTCGCGCACCCCTGTCCCGCAGTGCGTCGTGGACGCGCTCGACGGTGCCGTCGTCGTGCCACCAGGTGAAGTACCAGTACACCGTCTGCCAGGGCGGGAAGTCCTTCGGTAGCTGCCGCCAGGCGCACCCGGTCCGTACCACGTAGAAGATCGCGTCCACGATCCGACGCCGCGGATGCTTCTCCCGCCGCCCGCCCTTCGGTCCCACCCGCGCCGACGGCAGCAACGGCTCCACCAGCGTCCACTGCTCGTCCGTCAGGTCCGACGGATACCCACCCCCAGAACGACTCACCGTCCGGGTTCGGCAGTGGGCTAAAGGTCCACTTCCGTAACAGGCCCAAGGCGTGTCGCCCGTCACCAACCTCCCGGGACAGCACACCTAGGCGGCCGTCGCCAGGGCGGACACGCTAACCGTGCCCTGCCGCGCCAGAGGCCGTACCGCCCGGCCGCGGTGGACGGCGAAGACGTAGCAGCGCAGGACGAGGAAGCGGCCGGTGCCGGCGAGGCCTGAGGCGCCGAGGTAGACGAGCTGCTCGGTCACCAGGCCGGGGGAGGGCTGCAGTAGGTGCAGGACCCACACGGCGACGCTGGTGGCCAGGTAGGCGGCCGTCGCCGAGCCCGCGGACTGCCAGTGCTCGCGCCATCCGGCGCCCCGGCCCCTGGCGAAGGTGAAGCGGGCGTGGAGTTCGGTGCACAGCAGGGTCGAGGCAGCGGTGACGACCGCGTTCGCGACCGCCCAGGGCATCGTCACGGCCAGCAGCGACACCGCGACGCTGGAGAGGACTCCGACGCCGCCGCCGAGGGCCGCGAACCGGAGGAAGGAGGCGATGAGGCCGGGGCCGGCCAGAGTCGCCACAGCGGGCTTATGTGCGAGCGGCGACTTCATGGCGGCGTCCTTCCTCAAGGGCCTCGAGGGCTGGGTGCTGGGTGCTGTTACAGGCTGCGGGCGGTGATGTCGCCGTAGGAGGTGGTGGCGTGGACGGCCAGCTCCGCGGCGGAACCGGCCGTGTTGCTCAGGGAGTTGTCGACCCGGCCGTAGCCGGTGCCGGCGTCGAGGGTGGCGGAGGTGCCGCGGGCGGCGCCGACCGTGATGGCGCCGTGCTCGGTGCGCAGGGTGAGCGTGCCGCGCACGGCCTCGGTGACGGTGAGGTCGCCCTTCTGCGTGGTCAGCTCGGCGGTGCCGTCCAGACGGCCGACGGTGATGTCACCGGCCTGGAGGGACAGGCGGGCGTTCGCGGTCTCGTCGAGCCGGACCGTGCCCTGCGCGCCCTCGAAGGTGACGTCGCCGAGTCGTCCGGAGCCGCGGAGTTCACCGCTGGCCGCCTTCGCCTCGACACGGGAGCCGGCGGGCAGCTCGACGGTCACCTCCAGGGAGCCGGAGGCGCCGATGAGCGGGTTCGTCTCCTGCCGGGTCTCGATGCGCAGGACGCCGTCGGCGTAGGCCACCTCGGTCTGCTCCGCCGCCTTCACGTCCCGGCTCTTGTTGGGGGCGGAGGGCCGGACTTCGACGGTGGTGTCGGCCCGGTCGCCGGCCACGAACCGGATGTTCGCGGCGGGGACGTCCAGGACGACGGTGAGGGGGGCGGGGGTCTTGAACGTCTGCATCTCGGGCTCCTTGTTCGCTGTTTCCGACAGTAGAAACGCTACGTTGCATTCATAGGTACGGCAATTATGTTGTTGCACGAAATGGCAGTTCTTGCAGTTCAGATGAGCGAAATCGTTGCAACGACTTCAAAGGTAACGCAACAACGTCCACCTGATTGCGTTGCAATGAATGCGAGTGAACGCTGTCTGCGGGCCGCCCGCCGACTGCCGTTGCAGCATGCTCCAGCGGCCGGCGGCCCGCTTCGGGGCCCAGGGTGCCGCCGCGCTCGGCGTGATCGCCGGATGCAACGCGATGATCCAGCTCGACGACCCGATCGTGAACATCGCGCTGCCCGGCCTGCGCGAGGCACTCGGACTGTCCGCCATGGGCGCGGCGTGGGTGATCAACGCCTATCTGCTCACCTTCGGCGGCCTGCTGCTGCTCGGCGGACGGGCCGGCGACATCCTGGGCCGCCGCCGGGTGTTCATGGCGGGCGTCGCTCTGTTCACGGCGGCCGCGGCCCTGCGCGGCCTCGCCCAGTCGGCGGAGTTCCTGATCGCCGTACGGGCCGTGCAGGGCGTCGGCGCGGCGCTCGCGGCACCCAGCGGACTGGCCCTGCTGCTCAGCACGTTCACGGAAGGAGCCGCCCGCAAGCGGGCGATCGCCGTGTGCACCATGGTGGGCGCGGTCTGCACCGCCGGCGGACTGCTCCTCGCGGGCACGCTCACCTCGCTCAGCTCCTGGCGCTGGGTGCTGTATCTCGACGTACCGCTGGGCCTGGCGATCGTGCTGCTCGCGCCCATTCGTGCTCGACGAGACCCCCCGCCACCGCGGCCGTTTCAACCTGCCCGGCGCGCTGCTGTCCGCGCTGGGTGCCGCCCTGCTCGTCTACGGGCTGGCGCAGGCCGCCGAGCGGGGCGGGAGCGACCCGGTGGTCGTCGGCTGTGTGCTGGGCGGGGTCCTGACGCTGGCGGTGTTCGCGGCCGTCGAGCGGCGTGCGCGGCAGCCGATCGTGGCGCCGCGGCTGTTCGCCGACCGTGACCGGCTGCTCGCGTACCTGGGGACGCTCGCGGTGCCCGGCGCGCTGATCGGCACGTACTTCTTCCTCAACCAGTACTTCCAGCAGCGGCACGGCTGGTCGGCGCTGGCCACCGCCTGCGCACTGCTGCCCCTGCCGGTCACCATGGCCGTGGCGGCGGCGGTCGCCGTACGGCTCGAACGGCGCCTCGGCACCCGCCCGTTGTGGGCCACGGGTGCCGCGCTGCTGATGACGGGGAACCTGTGGCTGTCCACGCTCGCGGCGGGCGACGGCTACCCGGGCACGGTGCTGCCGGCGCTGGTGCTGCTCGGCGCGGGGATGGCGTTCTGTGTGCTGCCGCCGACCGTCCTGGCCACGTCGGGGCTGCGCGGCGACGAGGCGGGCACGGCCTCCAGCGTCCTCAACTCCGTACAGTCCGTGGGTGGTTCGATCGGCCTGGCCACGCTCGTCATGGTCTCCTCGCACACCGGCGGGATGACGGGCGGGTTCGCCACGGGGGCGGCCTTCGCGGGCTGCGCACTGCTGGCGGCGCTGTGCCTGCGCAACCGCTGAGAGCGGTGGCGCGGAAGGCTTGGCAGAGGACGGCGCGAAGGTCCGCCCGGTCCTCGCTCCCACGTCCGCTGAGGCAGTGGCCGGAGCCCGGCCGGGCGAAGGCCCGTCGACGGCGCGTTGCCCCAGGGTCGCGACGGCCTCCGGCGGGACGTCTCCCGGGGCGGGACGACTCCCGGCCAAGACCGGTGTTGCCGTCAACGGCTGTTCGCGGATGCTTCGTTCGAGGTGGTGACCGCACCTGGATCGGTGGAACGCTGCTGCGCCGCGGAGCCTTGCGCGGGCTTGGACCTCGCCAGCCACAGGCCGGTGAACACGGCGGTGGCCAAAGTGACGGTGCCGGCAGCGAGGAAGGCGCTGGTGAGGCCGGTCTCGAAGGAGGCGCCGCCGGATTGGCGGGTGCGGACGACGGCTCCGAGTACCGCCACGCCGAGCACCGCGCCGATCTGCCGGGTGGTGCTGCTGATGCCGGAGGCGAGGCCGCCTTCCTGCGGGCTGACGGCTTGGATGGCGGCGCCGGTCAGTGGGGACAGGGTCAGGGCGAAGCCGGTGCCGGCGAGTGCCAGCCGCCACCACACGTTCGCGTAGCCGGTGTCCGCGTGCACCGTGCCGAGCGCAAGGAGGCCCAGGCCGGCCAGGGCCAGGCCGGTGGTGACGACGATGCGGAAGCCGTACCGGGCGGCGAGCCGGCCCGCGTACGGGCTGACGATCACCATGGCGAGGGATACCGGCAGGGTCTGCAGCCCGGCGCGCAGGATCGAGCTGCCCTGGACGTACACGAAGAACTGGGAGAAGAAGAACGACGACCCCATGAGCGCGAACCCCACCACGACCATGGCCGTGTTGGACACGGTGAACAGGCGCTGCCCGAACAGCCGCAGCGGCAGCATCGGGGCGGTACGACGGGCTTCGACGGCGATGAAGGCGGCGAGGAAGATCACCGCGGCGGCGAAGCTGCCCAGGATGACCGGGGAGGTCCAGCCGTGGGCACCACCCTCGATCAGCCCGTAGGTCAGCACCCCCACCCCCAGAACGGACAGCACCGTCCCCGGGATGTCGATAGCGGGGGCGCTCGGATTGCGGGACTCGCCGAGGTGACGCAGGCCGACCAGCAGCAGGACCAGGCCGATGGGCAGATTGACCAGGAAGATGGCGGGCCAGCCGAAGGCTTCTGTCAGCACGCCGCCGGCCACGGGGCCCGCGGCCAGACCGATCCCGCTCAATCCGGCCCACAGCCCGATCGCCTTCATGCGTTCTTGCGGCACGGGATGGGCGGCGGCGAGCAGGGCGAGCGAGGCAGGGCTCAGCGCCGCGGCCCCGATGCCCTGCAGCACCCGGCCGGCGATCAGCCAGCCGAGCGAGGGCGCGAGGGCGCACACCAGGGACGCGGCCGTGAACACCGCCACGCCGGTCAGGTACACCCGCTTGCGGCCGAACCGGTCGGCGAAGATGCCGCCGGACAGCAGCAGCATGGCGACCAGCAGTACGTACGCGTCGACGATCCATTGCAGACCGGTCAGTTGAGTGTGCAGGCGGTGCTGCATGTCGGGCAGCGCCGCTCCGACGATCGTGTTGTCGAGCAGGACCATGAACTGGCCCAGGCAGGTCACCGTGAGTAGCACGGCCCGGTTTGATCGACTGCCTGCGGTCGCAAGCGATGCGGCCATGGGGACCCCCCGATCGGTAGTTGCACCCGGCCACGGTCGACGCGGGCGGCGATACGCCTGAGCGCTCTAAAGCAGTCGGAGACTGCGTTAGATGACTGTAAGGAGGGCGCCCCATAAACGCAAGTGTCGACTGCGTTAAGGTGGGGGCATGAACGAGCGACAGCGAGCCCGGCGGCCCGGCGGGCGCAGCGCCCGCGTCGGCGCGCAGGTGCACCAGGCCGTCACCGAACTGATCAGTGAGCGCGGCTACGGCAACTTCACCGTCGGCGAGGTCGCAGCCCGCGCAGGTGTGGCTGACAGCAGCGTTTACCGTCGGTGGGGCAGCCTGGAAACCCTGCTCAGCGAGGTGGCGCTCACCCGTCTCAATGCGCGGTCGCCGATGCCCGACACCGGGAGCCTCGCCGGCGACCTGCGTACTTACGCTGCCCAAGTGGCCCGCGAGATCACCGGACCCGACGGTCCGGCGGTGCTGCACCTGGCCTTCGCCCTGTCGAGCAGCGGTCAGCAGGGCCTGCAGGCGAGCGACCACCTGCGAGCCGAACGTACCCGGCAACTGCAGTCCATGCTCGATCGCGCCCGCGACCGTGGCGAGCCCGCACTCGACGCGTTCGACGTGCTGGACCACATCCTGGCCCCGATGTACATCCGCGTCCTGTTCGGCATGGTCCCGCTCACCCCGGACTACGTCGACGGGCTGGTCGACCGCTTGCTGTGACCTCAACCCGGTCCCCGGGCTTCAGCCCTTCACAGGCTGCGGGCGGTGATGTCGCCGTAGGAGGTGCTCGCGTGGAGGGTCAGGTCGGCGGCGGGGCCGTCGGTGTTGTTGAGGGTGTTGTGGATGCGGCCGTAGGAGGTGCCGGCGTCGAGGGTGGCGGAGGTTCCGCGGGCGGCGCCGACCGTGATGTCGCCGTGCTCGGTGCGCAGGGTGACGGTGCCGCGCGCGGCTTCGGTGATGTTCAGGTCGCCCTTCTGGGTGCTGATCTCGGCGGTGCCGTTCAGGCGGCCGACGGTGATGTCGCCGGCTTGGAGGGTCAGGCGGGCGTTCGCGGTCTCGTCGAGCTTGACCGTGCCGTGCGCGCTGTCGAAGGTCACGTCGCCGAGCCGTCCGACGCCGCGGAGTTCGACGCTGGCCGCCTTGGCTTCGACGCGGGACCCGGCGGGCAGCTGGACGGTGACCTCGATGGATCCGGAAGGGCCGAGGATCTGGTTCTTCGCCGGGGTCTCGATCCGCAGGACACCGTCGCGGTGGTCGACCGTGGTCTGCTCGGCCGTCTTCACATCCCGGCTCTTCGAGGCGTTCGCGGGCAGCACCTCCACCGTGGCGTCGGCCCGGTCGGCGGCGATGAACCGGATGTGCCCCGCCGGGACATCCAGGACGGCCGTGATGGGGGCGGGGGCGTCGAACGTGTGCGTCGTGCTCTGGGGCTTCTGGGTCTTCTGCATCGTGGGCTCCCTGACTCGCTGTTTCTTATGACAGAAACGCTACGTTGCATTTAACTATTCGGCAACTGATTCGTTGCGCTCTATTGCTATATATGCAGGTCAATTGCGAGAAAACGTTGCAATGATCAGGAATTTAATGCAACGTCGCCTGCTCGGTTCGTTGCAATGAATTAGATGTGAACGCTATACTGGCCCACCACGGAGCACGAAGGAGACCGCGATGCCGGGAGGCAGACTCACCCAGCAGGAACGTCAGCAGATCGCGCTGGGACTGGCCGACGGCCTCGCCTACGCGGAGATCGCCAGACGCCTGGACCGTCCGACCTCGACGATCACGCGCGAGGTCATGCGCAACGGCGGCCCCACCGCCTACCGCGCCGACCTGGCCCACCGCGCCACCGAACGCCGTACCCACCGTCGTCGGCAGGCCGCGCCCCGGGGCGGGCCGCAGGCGCCCGAGCAGGCCTACGGACGCGACGCCGAGGCCGTGCGCGAGTACGAGGAGACGCTCACCACCGTCTTCATGCAATCGGGCGTGCCCAAGATGATGGCCCGGGTGCTGGTCTGCCTCTACACCACCGACTCGGGCAGCCTCACCTCGTCCGAACTCGTCCAGCGCCTCCAGGTCAGCCCCGCGTCCATCTCCAAGGCGATCACGTTCCTCGAGGGCCAGGGCCTCGTCCGCCGGGAGCGCGACGAACGCCGCCGTGAGCGCTATCTCGTCGACGACGACGTCTGGTACCAGGCGACGATCGCCAGTGCCCGGTCCCTCGCCCAGGTCGTCGAGACCTCACGGCAGGGCGTCGGCATCCTCGGCCCCGGCACCCCGGCCGCCACCCGTCTCGAGAGCATCGCCCGCTTCCTCGACTTCGTCGGTGAGAGCACCGCCCGCGCCGCGGAGCAGGCCCGCGAGATCCTCCACACGAAACCCGAGACGACCTCGGACGGCGCTGCCGAGCCAGATGGGGACCGCGGATAGGTCCTGGCCGGGGGAGGCAGGTCGTTCCCGTCGTGACCGGCATCGCCGCGGAAGGGCGGGCGGTGCCGGGCGGTCATGGTGCCCGCGGACGTCGAACCCCGGCGGATGCTCAGGTTCGCCTCGCACTGCGTCGCCGAGTGCGTCAACCGGCGCGGCGACGACTGCACGCTGATCGAGCGCGTCGTGGCGGCCTGTCCGGAGGCGCAGTCGGGCGGCGTGCCGCGCTGCCATCTGCGGGCCGACTGCAAGTGGTGGGGCCAGGCGGGCATCGACGCCTGCCGCCGCTGCCCCGCCGTCGCGCCCCGGCACCACACCGAAGAGGAACTCGCGACGCTCGTGGCGGACCCTTCGACCACCCTGGAACAGATCGACGCGCAGTTCGCCCGCACCACCTGCCCACCGCACGACCCTGAGCCGGCCGGGCCCCGACCCGGCCGGCTCGTCACGGTGCGGCGGGCTGGACCACCGGCGCCGGTGACGCGTCGGGCTGAGAGACCGTCAGCGAGCGCACCTCGCGGCTGCACAGCGCCGCCGCCGTCGCGCACACCACCAGAGCGGCGCCGCCCAGCAGGGTGGCGCGTACCCCGAGGTGGTCGGCGAGTGGGCCGACGGCCATCTCGCCCAGAGGCAGGGCGACGAACGAGCCCAGTGCGTCGTACGAGTAGACGCGGGCCAGCCGGTCGGGCGGGATGTTCTGCTGCAGTGCGACGTCCCAGGCCACTCCGAACTGCTCCAGGGCGACCCCGTTCAGAAACATCGCCACGCCCAGCAGCAGGGCGCCGGGCGCCTCGGCGAGGACCACGAGGGGCAGCGCCTCCACCGCCACCACCGCCACCCCGAGCAGCAGCGCGTGCCGGGCCCGGGAACGGGCGGCGACGACTCCGCCGGCCACCGCGCCCGCCATCTGCGCGGCCAGCACCACGCCCCACACCCCGCGCCCGAACGTGTCGTCGGCGACGACGGGCCCCAGCACCTGAATGCCGCCCGCCACCACGGCGTTGACCACCATGAACTGCAGCACCACGATCCACACCCACCTGCGGGCGGTGAACTCCCGCCAGCCCTCCCGCAGTTCGCGCAGCGGCCGGACCCGCTCGCCGGCCGCTGCGCGAACCACCGGGGCCACGGTCACCCCGAGGAAGCACACCGCCGCCCCGCAGAACGCCACCGCGTTGCCGGCGAGTCCCCAGCCCGGCCCGAACACGGCGGCGACGATGCCGGCGAGGGACGCGCCCGCGATCGCGCCGAGGTTGGTGCCCATGCGCATCACCGCGTTGGCCGGGCGGATCAGCTCGGCGGGCACGGTCTGCGGGGTGAGCGCCGCCGAGGCCGGCAGTGACAGCGCGGCCAGCGCGCCGTTGAGGACACTGAGCAGCACCAGCAGCGGGATCGACGCCGCGTCGAGCAGCACGCTCACCGCGATCGCCGCCTGCACCGCGGAGGCCGCGAGCGCCGAGCCCTGCAGCACCAGCGTCCGCCGCACCCGGTCGGCGACCACCCCGCCGACCAGCAGCAGTGCCACGTTGGCCAGGGAGCGCGCCCCGACGACGAGCCCCAGGTCGGTCATGGAGCCCGTCGAGTCGAGCACCGCGAAGGCCAGCGCGACCGGTGCCATCGCGTTGGCGAAGTACACCAGCAGGCGTCCCGCCGCCAGCCGCCGGAAGGATCGGTGGCGCAGAGGCGCCCAAGTCCGTGCGCCGGCCTCGCCGTGCGCCGCCGTGTCCGTCATGTCGCCGTTCACTCCGTCTCGTCCGTGCCGGCCGCGGGCCCCAGGGTGAAGTGCACCCGGGACACCGAGATGCCGAGGTCCTGCACCGCGTACGGGCAGAAGCAGTACGCCTGAGGGGTCGCCCCGGGGGTTGTGCCGACGGTGAACTCCGCGTGCACCCGCTCGCCGGGGCGCGAGGCCTCGACGCGGCGCAGCACGGGGCCGACCCGCGCGTCGAGGTAGACGGGCAGCACGATGCCCAGGTTCACCGTCCCGGCCCGCTCCGCCTCCACCACCACGTGCAGGGTGCCACCGGCAAGGACCTCGGACGGTGCCTTCACGGTCAACTTGGCCGAATCGGCGAGGGAGTTGGCGACATCACCGCAGCGCGCGCACACCACCTGGACCGTGTCGATGATCGTGGGGACCCGGCCGCGGCGCCGGTAGGCGACGAGCGCGCGGCCGCAGGCGCACGGCGTGTCCAGGACGGTCGGCGCGTCGGCGACGCTGCGTTCGCCGACGTGGGAGGGGAACCGCAGCACCGGGTCGTCGTGGTGCTTGGCGAAGCGGTGGGCGAGGGCCAGGTCGAGGGAGGTGGTCTCCTTGGCGATCGCGGCCGACGACCGTTCGGCGTCCGGCGGGGCCAGCGCCACCGTGCGCACCACGTCGTGCAGCAGCGTGTCGGCGAGGGCCCGCAGGCGCGGCCGCAGCGGGTACTCCTCTGCGAGCAGTCCGCTGTCGAGGAGGCCGGTCAGCTGGGCGCCGAGCGTGTGGCCGACCCTGGCGGGTGCGCCGTGCTGTCGTCCAGCCCGGGCGCAGCGTTGCTCGAACCCTGCTGGAGAGCCGTGGTCGGGGCCGAGGTGGCGGGGTTCACTGGCGGCATGGACCGTCACGCGCACACCCCGCCGCGGCCGGATACGTTCGCGACCCGGTTGCGAGTCGCCCACGCCCTGCTCATGGCCGGAGACCCGCGCGCGGCGGCCGACCGCGCCGCGCGGTCGCGGCCCCGCGCCGCCCGGGTCGGGGCCCGTGGCAGACAGGCCGTGTTCGGCGCGCTGCGCGCGGAGGCCCTGCTCTGCCTGGTCGAACTCGCCGCGGCGGAACAGGAGGCCGAGGCTGCCGTACGCGCGGCTGTTCCGGCGCCTTGCTGGGCCGGTGGCCCGCGGTGGTCCTCGCGGAGGTGCTGACCGAGCTGGGCCGGCACGAGGAGGCGGAGGGGCAACTGCGCCGGGCCGCGCCGGGACCGTTCACGCGCACGGCGGATCTCCCGCGGTACCTCAGGGCCCGGGGTCGCCACCGCTTGGCCGTACGGCGCCCCGCAGCCGCTCTCGCCGTCTTCCTGCGATCAGGAGAGCTGACGTACCGTCAAGGAACCGGTCCCTTCGCCCGGATGCCCTGGCGCACCGACGCCGCCGAGGCCCTGCTGCATCTGGGTCGGCCCCACGACGCCGCGGAACTGATCGCCGAGCAGCTCACCGGGGCCACCGCCCTCGGTCCGCGCCACCGTGGCGTCGCGATTGCGTCTGCGGGCCGCCACCGAGGAGCTGGCCCGGCGGCCCGTCTCACTGGCGCTGGCGGCGGACGAGCTGCGCGCCGCCGGTGACCGTCCCGAACTGGCCCGTGCCCTGGCCGATCTGGGAGAGACCCTGCACGCCCTGGGTGACGGCCTGGCGGCCCGGGCGGTCCTGCGGCGCGCCTGGCACCTGGCGGCCGACTGCGGAGCCGTACCTCTGTGCGACCGGATCCAACCGCACAGCACACCTGCGATGTGCCGGCTCGGTGTCAGTGGATGGTGTCAGTGACGGCATGTCAGGCGGGTTGAACGTCCCGTCTCTGTCCATCTGGTCCCCGTCCCGTCTCAAGCGATTTGGTCCGATTCGCTCGTCGTGTCAGATGAACTGGTTCGCGGCGAGCGGTGGAAAAGGCGATGGACAAAGATCGCGCGAGCGGGAGACTGGCCCCCATGACCGCATCGGATGCCAAGGCTGACCTCCACTTTTACTTGCAGTCCGCCCGTGATGCCCTGCTGTGGAAGCTCGAAGGGCTCTCGGAGTACGACATCCGCCGCCCGCTGACGCCGACCGGCACGAACCTCCTGGGCCTGGTGAAACACGCAGCCGGCGCTGAGCTGGGCTACCTCGGCGACACCTTCGGACGGCCGTCCGGCGAGCCGCTGCCCTGGCTCGATGACGGTGCCGAGCCCAACGCGGACATGTGGGCCACCGCCGACGAGTCACGCGAGTACATCGTGGAGCGCTATCGCCGGGCGTGGGCACACGCGGACGCGACGATCGACGCGCTGGCGCTGGACACGACCGGCAGGGTGCCGTGGTGGCCCAACGGCAGAAACGAGGTGACGGTGCATCATGTCGTGGTGCGAGTGATCGCTGATACGCACCGGCACGCCGGGCACGCCGATATCCTCCGGGAGCTCATAGACGGTGCCGTCGGAATGAACAAGGGCAACGACAGCCTGCCGCCGGGCGACTCGGCGTGGTGGGAGAACCATCGAAGCCTGCTCGAGCGTGCAGCTCAGGAAGCCGACCGAGACAGCTGACCCCCCATCACCGTGCGTAGCCTGATCCGTCGGGCGTCCAGGACGACAGGGACGACCCACCGCTGGGACGAACGCCCGAACCGCCGCCCATGACTACACGCTCACCCGCGCGAACCGCTATGCGAAGGCTGCCACGTTGCGCGCAGCCCACTCGGCGAAGGTGCGGGGCGGGCGGCCGAGGACCTTCTCGACGGCGGGGCTCACCCGCTGCTCAGCGGCTTTCGGCCTGCCCAGGATGTCAAGGGTGGCTTCCGCGATCGGCTCGGGCATGAACTGCAGCATCTGTGCCCGGGCCTCCGCGCGGCTCTGCTCGACGAATCGCACCGGCTCACCCAACGCGTCGCCGATCGCCATCGCCTGCTGCCGAGGTGAGACCGGTGCCGGTCCGGTCAGTTCATACGTCCTGCCGACGTGGCCGACGTCCCGCAACGTCACGGCGGCGACCTCGGCGATGTCGGCCGGGTCGATTGTCGGCAGCGCGACATCACCGAACGGCGCGCCGACCATCCGTTGCGCGCGGACCATCTCGGCCCACTGCAAGGTGTTGGAGTCAAAACCTCCCGGCCGCAGCAGTGTCCATTCCAGATTCGACTCCGTGACGGCGTCCTCCAGTGTCGAGGGGTGGCTTCCCGTGGCGACACCTTGGGAGGACAGCAGGACAACCCGGCCGACCCCGCCCGCCCGCGCGACATCGAGGACGTCGCTGACGCTGCCACCGGCCGATACGAAGTCGCCCGAGGTCAGCAGGAACAGTGCGTGGGCGCCGTCAAGCGCGGGCGCAAGGCTTTCCGGCTCGGCCAGGTCGGCCTGATGGTGCCGTACCCCCGCCGGCATGTCCCCCGCAGAGATCCCTCGCGACACCGCCGTCACCTGTTCACCGGCCGTGACGAGCGCCCGCACCAGCGGCCGTCCGACGTTGCCCGTAGCTCCAGTAACCACAATCATGTTCGCTCCCGTTGACGAGTTTCTCTGTGGGCCCAACGGAAGCTACCGGCACGCGGATAGTAGGTACCTACAGGAAAGTATTGGAAAGAAGGGCTCACTGTGACCCACAACACGACTCCGGCGGTTCGTCCCGACGTCGCCCCCGAGCAGGCATGCCCGATCGCCCCGGTGGTCGACATCGTCTTCAGCCGCTGGACCACTCCGATTCTGTGGGCGCTCCATGAACACGGGCGGCATCGGTTCGTGGAGCTGGAACGCCGCATCACCACCATCACACCCAAGGTGCTGACCGAACGGTTACGGCGGCTGGAACGCGACGGGCTCGTCGTGCGCACCTACCACCCCGAGGTTCCGCCGCGGGTGGAGTACGAGATCAGCGAACTGGGGCGCAGCCTGGCGCCGTTGTTCGCAGCACTTGCCGACTGGTCGGTCAACCTGGGCAAGGTGGAGCAGGCCCGGCAGGATTACGAGGCCAAGGAGCAGCGGCCCCGCAGCCGTCGAAACTGAGAGAGCTTCGATCACGCGGCCGCCGAACAACCCGGTATCGGCCCGAGAGCTGCCTGGTCATTGAGGACGCCCCCTTTGGAGTCGAAGCGGGGCTGCGGACCAACATGACGATGCGTCAGCTCGCCCCATTGTTCGGGGTGTCGAAGTCGGCCGCCGACCGCATCATCACCGTCTGGGGCCCCCAAGCTCGCGCTGCAGGCCCGCGAGTGCGGAGAGAGCGGTCCGCCAGCCAGCCGATCGCACTCTCCAGGAGCTGGTTTCCGATCGTGGCATGATCGCGCCATGGAGCACTTCATACGTCCAAAGGGCTCACCGCCTGTCAACGGGTACAGCCACGCGGTCGCGTTCACCGGAGCGATGGTCGCCGTCTCGGGTCAGGTTCCGGTGGACGGCGACGGCGATCTGGTCGGTAAAGGGGACGCTGAGGCCCAGGTTCGGCAGGTCTACGCGAACCTGACCACCGCTCTCGAGGCGGCGGGCTCCGGCCTGGAACACGTAGTCAAACTGACGGTCTACCTGACCGATCTGAACGATCTGGGCGCGTTCCGCAAAGTACGAGACGAGTACCAGGACGCAGCAAACCCACCCGCCTGCTCCTTGGTGAGGGTCGCTGGGCTGGTTCACCCGGACTTCCGGGTCGAGGTGGACGCATTGGCCCTGGCACCGACCGCCGGGTGAACGATCAGGCACTGTGCGGCGGATCATGGTCGGAGGCATGGGCGGATCGCTGCTGCGGTGACCAAGCCGTGGAAGAAGGCCCGCCTCGACCTGTTTCGCCGGCCGCACCGCTACAACACCGTCTGCCGCCATTCCAGGCTCGGACAACGCCGTCCCATCGCCTACGGAAGGCACTCGGCTCGACATCAACAACCTTGGCTACAGCGGCATAGCCCGTGTCCAGGATTCGGGGTCAGGCCCGGGTCCTGCCTCGGTGGGTAAGCCGTTGTACGGGCTACCGGGCGCTGTCACGATCAGTTCATGGACCTTCTTGCGCTGTTACCCCCGTTCGTGGTTGCCGTGCTCCTCATCTCGGCGTCGCCGGGGCCGGCAATGTTATTGATCTTTCGGCAGGCGGCGTTGCGCGGGTGGCGGGCGGCGGTACCCACCGTCCTGGGACTCGAAGCTGGTCTGTATGTGTGGGCGCTGGCCGCCGGTGCAGGTCTGGCCGCTCTTGTGGCGGCCTCCGAGGTGGCGTTCGTCGTACTTCGCGTGGTCGGTGCGGTGTTCCTGGTCTACCTCGGCATCAAGGCATGGCGCACGGTGTGGCGCGGCCGCACCCGCCCGGGGGACGCACCGGCAGAGGCGGAAGTGTCGATCACGCCGCCCGCGGGTCGAGGGCGATGGTGGACGGCCTTCGGTGAGGGAACAGTAGTGATGCTTGCCAATCCCAAGGCCGCCTTCTTCATGATTGCGTTCTATCCGCAGTTCGTTCCGGCAAGTCGTCCGCTGTTCACCACCACCGCGCTGCTGGCCGCGGTGCAGGTGCTCATCGAAACGGCGTTCTACCTCAGCTTGGCCGCTGTTGTGGGCCGCACCGGAGCCTGGTTCCGCCGGCCGCGGATCCGGCGTCGCGTCGACGCGGTCAGCGGAGGCGTGCTCGTTGCCTTGGGTCTGCGCCTGGCCACGACCACGCGCTGAACTCCTTCTGAGCGGTCCAGGCCGACAGCCACCGGCCAGGTGCCTCCATACTGCGGACCGGTCAGCCTTGCGGAGTGCGCGCCTGGGCGCGTTGTTCGGTGAGGTTGCGGTGGGCGGCAGTCTGGGCGTTGTCCGCCGCCGCGGACAACGCGGCCAGCAGGACGCGGATGAGCGGGTGGCCGTCCGCTCCGGCGCGGACGGTGACCAGTATGTCCCGGTGGTGATGGGCCGCCAGGTGGTGCAGCGCGACCGGCGGTCGGCGGTCGTGCCACAACAGGTCCGGCAGGAACGCCGCCGCGTGCCCGGCCGCTACCAGCTCGGCGTGCACCAGCATGTCGGCGGTCTCGAAGGCGACGTCCGGCTCGAATCCTGCCTCCTGACACACTGCCGTCGTCCACTCACGGGCGGGCGTGCCCACTGGCTCCATCGCCCATGGCTGCCCGGCAAGCTCCGCCAGCTCCGCCGAGCCAGGCGTGGCCAGCCGCATGGGGTCACGCGCCAGCAACTGGTGTTCGACCTCGGTTGCGCGGGCCTGTGGTCGGCCGGGGAAGACATCGTCGATGACGAGGTCGCAGTCCCGGGCAAGGAGGGCGGGCAACGCGGTGTCCGGCTCAGCCTGGGTGAACCTCACCCGCACGCCCGGGTGGGTCTCGCGTAGCCAGGCCAGCGCGCGGGGCAGGAGCGCCAGTGCGGCCGTTTGGAACCCGGCCACGCGCAGTGTGCCGGTCACCTCCGCCAGGGACGCGGCGATATCGGCCGCGGCCTGGTCCAGTTGGCGCAGGACCGCCTCGGTGTGGGCCACCAGGATTTCGGCTTGTGGGGTCAGCCGCACCCGGCGGCCGTGTGGCTGGAGCAGGGGTGCGCCGACCTCGTTCTCCAGCAGGGAGAGCTGCTGGGAGACGGCGGAGGGGCTGTAGGACAGGGCCGTCGCGACGGCCGCCAGCGTGCCGCGATGCCTCAGCTCCCGCAGGATCTGCAGCCGGCGCAGGTTGTACACGGTGCTGTCATCCCCAGAATCATCAGTTTTTCTGGCTGATCATGCTCAGAAAGATTCACTTTACTGATGCTCGCGGGTCATGCAGCGTGAGGCGCATGGATATCGAGGCATTGCGCCGGGACACTCCTGGGGTCGCACACCGAGTGCACCTGAACAACGCGGGAGCCGGCCTGCTCTCTCGGCACACGCTGCGGACGATGACCGCCCACCTGGAACTGGAGGCGGAGATCGGCGGCTACGAGGCTGCCGAGCGGCAACGCGACCGCATCGATGCCACCTACGCCGACGTCGCCGAGTTGATCGGCGGCCGGCCCTCTGACATCGCTCTGTTCGACAACTCCACGCACGCCTGGCAGGCCGCGTTCTACTCCCTTTCGCTTTCCTTCCGGCCGGGCGACCGCATCCTGACCGGCCGCGCCGAGTACGGCAGCAACGTGCTGGCCTACTTCCAGACGGCTCGGCGCACCGGCGCCGAGATCGTCGTCGTCCCCAACGACGCCGACGGGCAACTGGACACCGCCGCGCTGGCCGGGCTCATCGACGACCGCACCAAGGTGGTCGGCGTCAGTCACGTCCCCACCAGCGGCGGGCTGATCAATCCGGCCGTCGAGATCGGACGTATCACCCGGGCCGCCGGGGTTCCGTTCCTGCTGGACGCCAGCCAGTCGGTCGGCCAATTCCCGGTCGACGTCCGGGAGACCGGCTGCGACATGCTGGCCGCCACCGGCCGCAAGTTCCTGCGCGGGCCGCGCGGGATCGGCTTCCTGTGGGTGCGGCCGCAGATGGTGGAGCGACTGGACCCGTTCGTCACCGGGATAGCGGCCGCCACCTGGGACGGTGAACGCGGTTTCAGCTGGCACGACGGCGCCCGCCGGTTCGAGACCCGGGAGAAGAACTACGCCGCCGTGCTCGGCCTGGGCTCGGCGGTGCGCCAGGCCCTGGACCTGGGCCTGGCCACCATCGGCGACCGGACGCTGGCACTCGGCGCCGAACTGCGGTCCCGGCTGGCCGGCCTGCCGGGCATCACCGTGCACGACCAGGGCGAGCACCGCTGCGCCATCGTCACTGCGAAGGCCGACGGCGTACCCACTGTCGAGGTGGCCGCAGCCCTCGCCCGGCACGGGATCAACGTCAGCACGACCTCCTCCGAGCACACGCAGTTCGACACCGAGGACCGCGGCGTCCATCCCCTGGTCCGGCTCTCGCCGCACTACTACAACACCGAGGCTGAACTCGACCAGGCGGTGGAGGCGATCGCCGCGCTGCGACGCTAGGGCCGCCTTGTCACGAGAACGAGGTCACCACTGTTGGACACAGCCGCTCTCACCAGCGTCGCCGTCGCCGGGCTGCTGTCCGGAACCGTCAACTCCATCGCCGGCGGCGGCTCCCTGCTCCTGTTTCCCGCGCTGCTCGGCATCGGCCTTCCCACGCAGGCGGCCAATGTGACCAACTCGGTGGCCAATTGGCCCGGATTCGCCGGCCAGGTCTACGGCTTCGCCGAGGACCTCAAGAGGCAGCCTCGCCGGCGGCTCGTGCTGCTGTCCGTCATCACCGCACTCGGCTCGACGGCGGGCACGGCACTGCTGCTGAACACCTCCAGCGCGAGCTTCGACCAGGTAGTTCCGGCACTGGTGCTGTTCGCCAGCTTGCTGCTGGCCGGACAGAAACAGATGAAGAAACTCACGCGGGGTGCAGGTCCGCCGCCATCGGACCACCCGCGTCAGAACATGGTCATGCTCTGTCTGGCGATGGCAGTGGCAGGCATCTACGGCGGCTACTTCGCCGGTGCGTTGGGGGTGATCATGCTCGCGACACTGGCCATGGCCACAGCCGACGCCCTGCGCAGCCTCAACGCGCTCAAGGCGGTCCTGTCACTGGTGAACTCAACCGTCACGTTGCTCGTCTTCGCGATGTTCGGCCCGGTGCACTGGCCCGTGGTGGCTGTCGCGGCACCGGCCACTCTGCTCGGCGGATACCTCGGCGCGAGGCTGGCCCGACGGATGCGCGAGGAAATGCTTCGGTGGCTGGTGGTGACCACCGGCGTAACGGTCTCTGCCGTTCTCTTCGTGACGTGAGCTTGCCCCTCTGTATCCCGCCCATTGTCCCTCGGACCTGATCATCTGTTAGGGGAAACCAGCCGAAATGATCCGTGCTGCCACTTCGAGCGACGTCGCGGAGATCCGCGCGATGATCCGCGAGCTCGCCGCATACGAACGGGCTGCCGAGCAGGCCCGAGCCAGTGAGGAACAGCTCCACGATGCGCTGTTCGGCGAACATCCCGCGGCGTCCGTGCTGATCGCCCAGGACGAGAACACGAGTGAGACCGTGGGCTATGCCCTGTGGTTCCCCCGCTTTTCGACCTGGACCGGCACACGCGGCATGCACCTGGAGGACCTGTACGTACGCCCGCACGCCCGGGGCGCGGGACACGGCAAGGCTCTGCTCGCCGCGCTTGCCGCGATCTGCCGGAGGAAGGGCTACGAGCGCTTCGAATGGTGGGTCCTGGCCTGGAACGAGCCGACGATCGAGTTCTACAGGTCGCTCGGGGTTGAACTCCTGGACGAGTGGACGGTATGCCGACTCAGCGGTGAGCCCCTCACGCACCTCGCCGCCGAGGCCCCCGCAGTCGTGAACCAGCTTTCCGCCTCGTAGAAGGGATGCCAATGCGAGCACCTGTCGCAGCCGTGATCGAAGCCCACGGCACCCTGGAACGGCTCGTCGCGGGAGTGACCGACCAGCAGCTCGTCGCAGCATCCACCCTTCCAGGCTGGTCCCGCGGCCACGTACTGGCGCATCTCACCGACAACGCGAGGATGTTCGCCCGTCTCGCGGAACATGCCCTGTGCGGGGACCTGGTGGCGGCCTACGACGGAGGCGTGGACGAGCGCAACGCGATCATCGAGGCCACGGCCGGCCGTAGTGCCGCCGAGCACCGGGCCGAACTCGCCGCACACTCGACCCGCCTGGAGGCAGC
Organism: Streptomyces sp. NBC_00076; assembly: GCF_045041235.1. Taxonomy (NCBI): domain Bacteria; kingdom Bacillati; phylum Actinomycetota; class Actinomycetes; order Kitasatosporales; family Streptomycetaceae; genus Streptomyces; species Streptomyces sp. NBC_00076. The sequence continues at coordinate 360,950 of NZ_CP108242.1, read as the reverse complement.
CTGGGCACGTACCGACGACGAGGACTGGAAGCGTCCCGTCACGTTCCGAAACGCCGACCTGGCCGCTACGGTCTGGGCACGCTGGCGCGAGGCATGGATCCACATGGTCGACCTGGACCTCGGCGTACGGACGGACGACTGGCCCGAGGGTCTGGCCACTCACGCCATCGCATTCCTCCTTGGCCGTCTACCGGCAGGCACGCGCCTGTGCGCCGAAGACGTGCGCCGCCAGTGGTCCATCGGCGACCGGGGCGACCGGCCGGTCACGGTGGTCACCGGGCGGGTGCGCGACCTGGCGGCCTGGCTGGCCGGACGCATACCCGCAGCCTCACCGGTAACGGCGCACGGACTACCCGCTCTCGGGCCCTGGCCGCCGCACCCGCCGCAGAGAACAAGACCGCACCTGAGGTCTCCACCAGGCACGGCGTGAGTGACTTGCCGATCTTGCTGATCTTGTCGAGAGGCGGGCACCGTCGGCTTCGCCGGCCTCGCGCTGTCTCTCCGCCCTGTAGCTGCCGTCAGGCGGCACTCCGTTCATGAGAGGAAAGCCGGCTTGCGCGCCGACATTGTCTGGTGGGATCTGTCCGCCTCCGGCCAGACCATCGAGACCATGCGTGACTACCTGCGCGGTGAATCTGTCACCGCCTTCTCCAAGGTGCCTGGACTCCGCTTCAAGATGTGGCTCTCCGATCCCGCCACCAACCGGTGGGGAGCCGTGCTGCTGTGGGAATCCGAAGAGGCATCCCGCCAGGCACTGCCCAGCCGGGCGCTCGAACTCATCGGCTACCCACCGATAGCCGCTCACGGCTTCGACGTGGAGGCCACGACCGAAGGCCGATACACAACGCAACGGCTCTCTCTGCAAGGGCTGGCCTTCACCGAGACCGCTGAGCAGGAGTCGGGCTGAGGGCCAACGAGAAGGGGTGGCAGGCAGGACCTGACACTCCGCCTGTTTCGCAGTATTGGCCCCGGTGTCCTGGCTCGGACACCAGCCGCAAAGTAGCGGGACGATCACGTATTCACCGCCGCGGCGGTCTGTTCGTCGTGTTCGCGGAGCATCCGCATGACGGTGGCAGGGGAGGGGTGCCGGCCCTTCTTCGCACCCGGGGTGGAGATCTTCTCCGAGAAGACCCGCGTCACCCTCGCCTCGGCGAGGGAGTCGAGCTGTGCGTCGAAGGATGCCGGGCGGTCGAGGCGCGGGCGTGTCGCAGGCTGTGGTGGGGTGATGTGTGGCCGCAGGCGTACGCGAGTCCGGCTCGGATCGAGCGATCCTGGCCGGGTCGCGATGGGTATACGGGTCAGTTGGCCCTGTCGGCGAACATGCCGGGCTGGTAGGAACCTCGGTGAGCGCCAGTGCGGCGCGTTCGGCCTCGGTGTGCACCCGTCGACTCACGCCAGGCGGCTACCAGGTTGATACGGGTCGCGTCCTCTCCGGCCGCCGCTGCGTCCTTGGTGTGGTAGCCGACGCAGAAGCCGCAGCCTGGATGTGGTTCCTCACTCATGCCCTGGGGTGTCGCGCGGCTTGTTCGCACGGTGTCTGACGCTCGGGTGCCGGAGGCTGCTTGTAGTTATCCGAGTTGGCCTGGCTGGTAGCCGCCGCCGCGCTGGCGGACGATGACGCCCATGCGGTTGGTGGCGTTGATCAGGGCGATGAGCATCACCAGGTCGGACAGCTGGTCCTCGTCGTAGTGCTGGGCGGCGTTCGCCCATGCGTCGTCGGTGACGCCGCCGGCGGCATCGGCGATGCGGGTGCCCTGTTCGGTCAGTTCCAGGGCGGCGCGCTCGGCGTCGGTGAAGACCGTGGATTCGCGCCAGGCCGCGACGAGGTTGATGCGGGTTGAGCTCTCCCCGGCGTGTGCGGCGTTCTTGCTCCACACGTCGGTGGCGTAGCCGCAGCCGTTGATCTGGCTCGCGCGCAGCACCACCAGCTTCTGGGTCGCGGCCGGCAGCGCGGATTCCTCCAGGATCGTCTTGCTCGCCCTTCCGAAGTACCCGGCGGCCTTGGCAGTGGTCGTGGTCGGATTGCTGAAGAGGTTCAAACGGGCGGTCATGGTGTGCTCCTTGGTGTTGGTGGCATCCAGACCCCGGTGGCTCGCGTCCTGTGACGCCCCTTCGGGATGACGTGGTCCGGATGCATTGCTCGAGTCGCCGGTCTCGTTGGGCGCCGGTCCGGCGCTATGAGGGGGCGATCAGGCTGTGCGTCAGCGGCGCAGGCGCTGTGCCCGGTGGGGCGCGGCTGGTCGGGGCGGTCTTGCTGCGGGTCACGGCGCGGTCTTGCGCGGGTCTGCGGTGATGAACAGGGCTGCCAGGACCGCGGTGCCGAGCATGATGCCCAGTGCCCAGGTCGCGGCGGTGGCGTAGCCGTGCACGGTGGCGTCCCGGAGGACGTCTGCGCCGTGATGGCCGGCCAGGTAGGTGCTGGTGGCGCCGGCCGCGATGGTGTTGAGCAGTGCGGTGCCGATCGAGGCGCCCGTCTGCTGGGCGGTGTTGACGGTCGCGGAGGCGATGCCGGTGTCGTGGGGAGCGACTCCGCTGGTGGCCGTCGCGACGGCGGGGCCGAACAGTGTGCCGATGCCGAGTCCGAGGAATAGCTCGGCGGGCAGGATGACGGCGGTGTAGGGGCTGTGCGGGGTGAGCTGGGTGAGGAGGGCGAGCGAGCCGGCCGCGCACAGCAGTCCGGGCACGATCAGTAGCCGGGGTGGCAGCTTGGGAAGCAGGCGGCCGGACAGCTGGGTCGCCGCCGTCACGTTCATCGCGACCAGCGGGAGCATGGCGAGGCCGGTCCGGACCGCGGAGTAGCCCATCACGGACTGCAGTTGGTAGGTAAGGAAGAGGAAGACCCCGAACAGTCCGAGCGTGGCCAGCGCGACGGTGGCGAGGGCCGCGCCTCGGTTGCGGTCGGTCAGGATCCGCAGGGGAAGGAGAGGAGCACTTGACCGGGCCTGCGCGATCCCGAACGTCAGGAGCAGGGCGGCGGCCAGCGCCAGGCAGAGGAAGACCCAGGGTGTGTGCCATCCGCGCTCGCCGGCCTCGGAGAACCCGTAGACCAGAGCGGCGATGCCGCCGCAGCCGGTGACCGCTCCCAGGACATCGATCCGTACGTCGGTGCGTCCGGGCGGATCGGGCAGCGCGGCGATGGCGCCGAGCGCGGCCAGCAGGGCGATGGGAATGTTGACGTACATGCACCAGCGCCAGTCGAGGTAGCTGGTAATCAGCCCGCCGCCGACCAGGCCGATTCCGCCGCCTGCGGTCAACACCCCGCTGTAGATCCCGATGGCCCTGGCCCGTTCGGCCGGTCCGGGGAACGCCGCCATCAGCAGCGCGAGGGTCGAGGGGGCCAGCAGTGCCGCGAAGACGCCCTGTCCGGCGCGGGCGGCGACCAGCATCCAGCCGGAGTTCGCCATCCCTCCGAGACCGGAGGCGACGGCGAAGCCGAGGATGCCGGCCATCAGGGTGCGTTTGCGGCCCAGCCGGTCGGCGATGCGGCCGCCGAGCAGGAGCAGCCCGCCGAAGGTCAGGGTGTAGGCCGTGACGACCCACTGCCGGCTCGCGTCGGACATGCCCAGATCCTGCTGGGCGGTGGGCAGCGCGATGGTCACGATGGTCGTGTCCAGCACGATCATCAGTTGGGCGATCGCGATGACCATCAGCCCCCACCAGCGGCGCTCATGCAGCCGGGCCGGATCGGCACACCACGTACTCTTCGCGCTCTTCGTCTGGCGGCCCTCTACTACCACTACAAGTCGAAGGAGGAGATCCTCGCCGCCGTACTGGCCGACTTCTCCGCCGCGGTCGCCGAACTCACCGACTGGGGTAAGCAGCAGCCTGCGGGACCCGAGACCCGCCGCGAACTCCTGCGCCGCTACGCCGAGCTGACAGCCGGTGGCATCACGGCCGCGGCCCGCTTCGCGCAGGACAACGAGCCGGCGCTGCGCAACCAGCCGCTCGCGGCCGAGGTACAGCAGCACGTCATGACGCTCTTCGAGCTTTTGGCCGGGCCCGGCGCGCTGTCCGGTGACGGCGACCCGGCCGCATCGCTGCGCGTCCGCCTGGCCATCACCGCACTGCACCTGGCCGGCGACGAGGCCGATCGAGCGGAAAACGGACGCCCGGAGCTGATCGATACGGCGCTCGGCATCGCCTGCGACTTGATCGATCCGCCGTCTCCCCGGCCGACGCCCTAGTACCGCAGTTGAGGTGCTCCGCCCGTCCTGGTCAACGACCTGGCCTCGATTCTGTTGACTGAAGGACCTTGATGCCGACAGAGTCCGCCGCAGCACGAGGGCCGGGAACGGCGACGCCCGGCCCCAGGTCGAGGCGTTTGTCCATGTCCAGGCGGAAGGTTCCGTACGGGTTGACGTTGGACCAGAACAGCGCGGTCAGGCCGCGCCGGTCCTCGTCCGAGAGCCTTGATGCCCACGCCGGTTCGGCCAAGACCTGCTGGAACAGCAAGGTGTTGACGTGCACGAGCGCGGACTGGAGTGGGTGCAGGGCGAGCATGCTGGTCTCGGCGTGCTCCTTGTCCGGGCCGGTCAGGGCGCCGTCCTTGCCGTAGTGCAGCACGGTGTTCGCACCGTGCCAGTTCTTCACGACCTGGAGCCCACCGTGGATCTCCCGGCGCAGGCCGGGGCCGTATCAGCGGCCAGGTGTAAGCACGTACACCCGGCGCGGTTTCCGCCCGTCAGCCGTTTCACCAAGGTGCGGGACGGACGGAATCCGAGGTGTTCGCGGCGCCCGGAGCCATCCCGTACGCGCGAACCCCTCGGATTCTGTCTCTGAGCTAGAAGGCCGCTGTCCGGTCTTCGCTGCGCGGGTCGATCACCTGGTGCTCGGTGTAGATGCCCGAGCGCGCCTCACGACGCCAGGGACGCGCGTAGGTCACTGCACCGACGGCGGCCTCGGAACTGTCGTCGAGGTTCACGACGGCTACCGATGGCGAACCGTCCGCGGGGCACCGCGCAAGCCAGTCGCCGTTGGGAGCGACGATTCCGGTCGGTGCGGTGACGCTGTCCTGTGCCGGCCCCGACAGGCTGACCCAGTAGCTGTTGAACGCGGCGTGGCCTTGGACTTGGGCTTGGGCGGTGGTGTTGCCCGGCGTGCCGCTGGTGGAGAGCAGCACGCAGTCGACGTCCAGCTTCTCGTACTCCGCGAACAACTCCGGAAAATGGATCTCCATGCCGAGCAGGCAACCGAAGCGCACACCGTCGACCTCGAAGGTCACCGGTGAGACGCCCGGCGAGTACATGTATGAGACCTTCGTCTTCGACAGCAGGCGCTCGTCGTAGCGCGTGACGACCTCGCCGCGGTCGGAGATGACGTAGAGGCTGTTGTGCGGGCGGTTCGGGCCGGTCAAGCGGTGCACCGATGGGATCACCGTCCACAGCCGCAACTCGCGGGCCAACTCGGCGATCGCAGCCAACTCCGATTGGAGCACCGGCCATTGGCACCGGTCCCAGTCCGCCGGGCCGACCGTGTCCGGGCCGTCGACGGACATGACATGTTTGCTGGGAAAGCAGATCGCGCCTTCCGGAAAGTGCACGATTTTCGCTCCCTGAGCACTGGCCTCGCGCATCAGAGCACGGACCTCACGCCCGCTTTCGCGCAGCGCTTCGACGTCTCGGGGGTCTTCGCGTACGGGGGTCTGCGCTACGGCAAACCGCACGCTCTTGGGGTTCCTTGCTTCCGACATGACGTCTCCTGATGGAGTCGGACGGAAGTGCCGCAGGGCGGACGTGTAGGACTCACCGGTTTTGGCGGCGCGGGCACGCACCTGGCGCTTGAAGTTCCTACGGGCTGTCATCGCGGCCTTCCACGCCTTGAGCGACGGCTCCCCAGCAACCTCGCCCGAGGCGATCGGGCTGCGACAACGACCTGAGACGCTGGTCCCTTTGCCTCCGATGGGAGACCGCGCTGGGGACGGTCGGCGGGAGGTTCGGCGTAGGCCACGCAGTCGGTCATCATGCCGTCGCTCGCAGGCTCCGTCAACATCCTTCAGCCCGCCCGGCGCACCGTCGAATGGCCGGTTGCTGGAGAGAAACCCCTCAGCTCAACCTGCTGAACTCGACGGAGAAGCCGTCACGGACCGCGCCGCGCAGCCCATCGGCGCGCTTGGAGAAGTTGCCCTCGCGGAAGCAGTGCCGGAAGCAGGCAGCGGGGTCGGGGGACCTCGGCTGCGTACCCGCTGGGGCGGGGTGTCAGACCATGGCGAGCCGGTCCACCAGCAGCTCCACCCTGCGCTCGGCGTCCTCCGGGGGGAGCCGTCCCGCCCGGGTCAGGGTGGCCAGTCCGTGCAGGGCCGCCCAGAACACCTCGGTGAACAGTCCCGGGTGGACGCCGTCCCCGGCGACCTCGCCGAGGCTCTCCAGCAGGGCGGCGAAGGCGTCCTTGAGAGGTTCCGGGGTGTCCTCGTGCGCGAAGGCCAGGCCGCCGTCGAGCTGGAACAGGGCGTCGTAGACCGCCGGGTTGCGTTCGGCGAAGGCGAGGTAGGCGCGGGCGAGGGCGTACACCCGCTCGCGCGGGCCGTCTGCGGCGGCGGTCGCGGCCCGCACCGCGGCGGCCAGCTCGGTGGCGCATTCGAGGGCGACGGCGCCGATGATCTCGCGTTTGCCGCGGAAGTGGCTGTAGAGGACGGGCTGGCTGTATTCGATGCGCTCGGCGAGCCGGCGGGTGGTGACCGCGTCCCAGCCCTGCTGCTCGGCGAGTTCGCGGGCTGTCGCCACGATGAGGCGTTCGCGCTCCGCCCGTTCGCGCTGCTTGCGTTCCTGTACCGACATGATTCGATCCTAGCACCGCTAGACAATCGAGCGGCAGTAGTACTAGCGTTGCCTCATCATCTAGCGACGCTAGATTCCAGGAGGGGTCATGATGCTCAACGCACTCGAGGTGTTCACCACCGTGGTCGTCGGCCTGATGGTGGGGGTGGAGTTCTCCGTCGCCTTCGTCATCAACCCGATCCTCAACGCGCTCCCCGGTGACAGTGACCAACTCGGCCGCGCCCACGGGGGCCGGATGCTCGGCGCCGTGATGCCGGTCTGGTACATCGGCTCGCTCGTTCTCGTCGCGGTCTGGGCCATCGCCGGATGGCACCACGACGGCGCCGGCCTCGCCGTCACCGCCGGCGCGCTGCTGATCCTCAGTGTGGTCATGTCGCTCCTGCTGCTCGTCCCGATCAACAACCGGAACAAGACGTGGACCCCCGAGAACCGGCCCGAGGACTGGAAGGAGCAGATGAACCGCTGGGACCGCTTCCACTACGTCCGCGTCGCCGTCATCATCGCCGCCTTCACCCTGCTGGTCGCCGCCCTCGCCTGAGCCCGCGGGCCGACACCGCGCCGGTGGCGCACGATCCCCACTCCCTGGGCGGGCAGCGCGTCCGGCCCGGTACGAGGCCGCCCCACCGCTCCCTCCCGTCCCTCCCCGCAAAGGGCCGGGCCGGGCTACTGTGAGGACATGGCGAAGGAGATCCGTATCAATGTCGACGACGAGACGTACGAGGAGCTGCAGCGTCTCGCCGCGGACGACCACGAAGACCCAGATCAGTACGCAAGCCGGCGGCTGACCGCTGACCTCGCGCGCACCCGGTTCCTCGAAGGCGCGAAGGCCTTCGTCGAGGAGCACGGCCAGGCCTTCGCCGACCGCTTCGGGACCAGCCCCAGCAGCCACGCCGCCTGATGCCGCCTGTTCTGCTCATCGACGAGCGGTGGCTGCTCGATATCGTGCAGAACCTCGTTCCCGGCGACCCCGACGTCACTGACTACGGCGCGCTGGCCGCCGCAGTCGTCCGACACCGGCACGAGATCATGGGGACCCTGGTCTACCCGGCCGCACATCACCGAGCAGCCGCTCTCCTGCACGCCTTCGCCCGGATTCCCGCCCTCGAGCACTCGAACGAACTGTTCGCCGCACAGGTCGCCTACGCCTACCTCCACGCCAGCGGCATCCAGGTCAAGATCGGCAGCCAGGAGGCGATCGCGTTGGTTGCCGACGTCGTCGAGGGACGCCGCGACGTGCGCCAGGTCGCCGAGGCGCTGAAGACCTGGGGCTGACCAGCCCGAACGCGTATCTGACGTCCATGTCCCGTCGTATTGAAGCCGGCGGATGCCCTTCTGGTTCGTGCCGGCGGATCCTCCTTGCGGTGCCCTGCGAGCGGAGCCGTGTCACATTCCGGAGCGTCGTGTCGTCCTACTGCTGAGACGAACACACCATCCAGCCAGCAGGAGATTCCGGGATGCTCGGCCGTCGCGCCTCGCCGGCACGGGGTCCACGCTCGGCGGGACCGTCTGTACCACCGACGGGGAGGCTTCCATCCCGTGGCGGCCCGGTGTCGTTCGTGCACCGAGTTCAAGGCGACAAGGAGGAAACCGATGAGTGACTTTCAGACCATCGCGGATCGCGTCGAGATCGAGGCGCTGCGCGGTGAGTTCACCGACGCGGTGATGATGCGCGAATACGACCGTCTCGCTTTGCTGTTCACACCGGACGGTGCGCTGCGGATGCCCAACATCCCCGTTGAGCTCCAAGGCCAGGAGGCGATCCGGGCCTGGGGCAGGCGGGTGCCGGATGTCGTGGACTTCCTCGTGCAGAACACGCACCCGGGCATGATCCGGTTTGACGGCGACACCGCGTCCGGCCGTGCGTACATGTCAGAGGTCGGGCGTGCCCGCGACGGCCGCGGAGGACTGAACTACGCCATCTACCATGACCGTTACCTGCGCACCCGCGACGGATGGAAGTTCGCTGAGCGCGTCTACGAGGTCCGGTACGAAGACACCTCGCCGCCGGCCGGCTCGCCGCCCCGCCCGGCTGAGGATTCGTGACCAGCCCACCGCGAGAGCCACGTTCCAGGCCACCGGGCGGCGATGTCGTGAAGCCATCGCGCTGCCGGCGAATGCGCGAGGGATCCTGCCGGAATCAGCTGTCCCAGTCCTCATCCAGGGACGTCCTGAAAGGCTCAAGAACGGGTCGCTCGCCTTGCCGATGTGAGTGCCTCGGTCTTCGGCGTCCGCCGCCCACGCCCAACTCCTCCCCGCCCGGCCGCTGGCCGCGGAGGCGACGAGGACGGCCGCGGCGAGTGCGGTGGTGCCCGCGGACGCCGCTCCGGCCGAATCGGCCGCACCGGGCGCCGGCGCCGCTCGAGGTTCCCCGGCGGCCGGGCGGCGTCAGCAGGATGGACGATCTCAGGTGGCCCGCGCGAAAACCTGGCCCCAATACTCCTTGAGGGAGCTGCCGTATTTCGGCCCGTGATCCCCTTTGTTCGACTCGGCGGCGAATTCCCTTTCCCTGCGCGGCCGGTCGCCCCCACGACAGGAAAGGCATCTGAATGCCACGCTTGGCGCAACCGGCACCGCATCGACTCCGGCTCGGCAGGGCCGCGATCGCCGCCGTCACCGTTTCCCTCGGCGCCTGCCTCCTGCCGCCCGCGTCGGCGGCTGCGGCCGACCCCGCAGGAGGCACCCGGGCTGTCGGGGCGCCGTCGGGCGTCACCGTCCTCTCCGGCAAATGGACCAGACCCTGGGCCATCACCTTCCTGCCCGGAGGGAAAAGAGCCCTGGTGACCGAGCGCTTCACCGCCGCCGTATGGCTCCAGGCGAGCGACGGCTCGAAGAAGATGGTGGGCACGGTCCCCCACACGGTCCCCCCGTCCCCGAGCGGGGGCAAGGGCGGGCTGCTTGGCATCGCCCCCTCGCCGACCTGGAACGGCACCACGGACCAGGACGTCTTCTTCGTCCACACGGCCGCCTCCGCGATCCGGGTCGCGAGAATGCACTTCAACGGCAGCTCGCTCAGCGACTACAAGGTCGTACTCGGCGGAATCACCCGGGGCGGTGACCACAACGGCGGCAACATCGCGTTCGGCCCCGACGGCTATCTGTACGTCAGCGTCGGCGACGCCCTCAAGCGCAATCTCGCGCAGGACAAGAACTCGCTCAACGGAAAGATCCTGCGCATCACGAAGAGCGGTGCCGCGGCGCCCGGCAACCCGTTCGGCAACCGCGTCTACAGCCTCGGCCACCGCAATGCGCAGGGCCTCGCCTGGGACACCCGCGGCAGACTGTGGGAGACCGAGATCGGCGAGAACACCTGGGACGAGCTCAACCTCGTCGAGCCGGGCCGGAACTACGGCTGGCCCACCTGCGAGGGATCCTGCTCCAAGGCCGGCATGACCAACCCCAAGAAGGTCTGGAACCCGGACCAGGGCGGCGTGCCCGCCCAGATCGCGATCAAGCACGACGTCATCTATGTTACGACGCTGCTCGGTCAGCGGCTGTGGGCCCTGCCGATCAACAGCACCGGCAAGGCCGTCGGAACGGCGAAGTCGTACTACAGCGGCGCCTACGGCCGGCTGCGGGCGCTCGCTAAGGTGCCCGGCGCCGACGAACTCTGGCTCGGCACGACCGACCGAGGCGACAACAAGGACCGCATCCTGCGGATCGCCGTCAAATGACTCCCCTTCACACCCGTCCCGTGAAGGGGTGAACCCACCTCCCTCGAAAACCCACCTCCCTCGAAAGGAAGGTACGCACCATGAACAACACCACCGAGCAGTCGACGCAGGCGCAGCACCCGGCCGGGGCCGGCGCGGAGCCGACCGACCGGGCTGCCTGGCAGACCCCCGAGTACACCGTCGTCGACACCGCGCTGGAGGTCACCGCCTACTCCCTGTCCGCCCGCTAGCGGTGCCCTCTCATGAGTTGGTGCCGCGGTGAGTTGAGGACGCGGACGAACAGCAGCCCCGACGGGAGTCCGGTGGGGCTGCTGTGTTCAAAGGGCCGCTCGGTGGCCGAGGTTGAAGTCTGTGGGGGCGAAGTCGACCTCGCGGAAAGCTGGGACAGCGGTGTGCGAGGGCCGGTAGAACGCGGGGGGTTTCTCCGTCGTACTGAAGGGTGGTCATGATGAGCCGAGGCTTGATCGTCGTGGATGTGCAGAACGACTTCTGTGAGGGAGGCAGTATCCCCGTGACGGGTGGCGCGCGGATCGCGACCAAGATCGCCGACCTGGTGGAGCAGACCGCGGGCCGTGACTACCAGTACGTCGTTGCCACCCGTGACCACCACATCGACCCGGGAGGTCACTTCTCCCAGACACCGGACTTCAAGGACAGCTTCCCCGTCCACTGCGTGGCAGGACACGAAGGCAGCGAATTCCACCGTTCCTAATCAGTGAGCAGGAGTGAGTCTTGGACCCATACCTGGTCGCTGCGGGCATCCCGACCGGTGTTGGATGTCCTGGTCGCCCGCTTTCGCTCCGTGTCCGGTGACACGGATCGCGTCCGTGGTCCGGGGATACGGGGGCGGGTTTCCTCCGCCTGCGGGTGTCCGGTCGGGCCTGGACGGTCCGATGCCCACGACGATCACTCTGGTCGTCGTGGGGCGGTGTCGTCCTCCCCCAGTGCCTTAAGGGCCTGGGAGGTGCCCCCAGCCTGATCGGGTGTCCGAGGGCGCGTCGCCCGATCGCGATGCTCGCCGCATCGTGCCGGGAAATCTTGCGGGTGGGTGTGGTGAGGGGTTTCTGCCAGTGCTGGGCGCCCCAGCGGCTGGTGTAGGCGGGGTCGACCGCGACGATCGCGATGCCCTGTTCGGCGGCCATCGACACCAGCCGGGCGCGGAGTTTCGCGGTGGGGAAGCGGGAGATGAGGCGGCGGAAGCGTTTGTTGCGGCCGTGCTTCTCCCGGCTTGTGCCCTCGCGGAAGTCGAGGTCCTCGATGGCGATCGCGCTCGCCCCGCAACGCCGGGCATGGTGCAGCAGCCGGGTCAGGGCGTGCCGGATCTGCGCGTCCCGGTGCTGGGCGGTGCCGTTGAGGTCGTAGGAGAAGCGTGGGTTCGCCGACCGGGTTGCCGTGCACGTCGAGGTGCCAGCAGGCGAGGTGGTCGTCGTTCATGTCCACCGCCACCACACCCCGGGCCAGCGCCGCCTCCCATGGCAAGACGGGGGTGGCGGCGCGCTGCCAGGACGCGGTGACATACCAGCGTCCGCGTACCGGGTCGTGGTGGATGCGGTAGGCCACCGCCCGGTTCGCGGCGATCCGGTCCAGCCACTCCTGCCCTCGATGCTGGAACCGTACGGTCGCGTCCAGCAGATACCGGCCGTGGGGTGCGTTGGCCAGGTGGGCCAGCGGGGCCGGGAGCTTGAGGGAGACCTGCCCGGTGTCGGTGACACGGATGGTCTCGTTGCCGAAGCGTTTGCCGGACTCTCCGTCGGCGGCCAGGAACATCCGCTCCGCCCGCCAGCGCTCCCTCCATTCCTGCTCGGCCAGCCCGGCCGCCTCCAAGTGGTGACGGGTGTTCGCGAGGCGTTTGCCGCCGCGCACCACATGCACCCGGCCCGCCGCCCAGTCCGCCTCCACCACCGCGAGCCGGTCCTTCAACGTCTGCAGGCGGCGGGACTTGGCATGCCACTCACCACGCGAACCGTAACCGCGTACCAGGCCGTCCCTCTTGTCGGCCTTGGCACCGAGCGGCCGGGACAGCCGCGCCTCGACCGAGTCGATCTGCCTCCGCAGCCAGGCCATGTGGGCGGCCTGTCCACGCCGCGCCAGCGCCCACTGATCATGCGTGGCCTTGGTGATACTGCCCGCCCAGCGTGCCGAGGACCTCCCCGTAAGCTCGCGCTTGCGCACCGCCCAGGAGGCCGCATCATGCGCCGGCCCCTGCCGGGACCGTACAGCGAGATCCCCGGCCGCCAGCGAACCCAGGAACATCCCCACCCCGGCAAGTACAGCCGCGTCCGACTCACTCACCCGCAGCCGGTCCCGCACCGCCACACCGGCCGGACCGGGCACCACGAACGCCGCCACCAACTCCCTCAGCCCGCCCACCCGTCCACCCCCGCCCGCGGCTCGAAGGCCCCCTGTCACCGCAGTCAACGAGCACCGCCCGCAAAGGTCACCCATTCGATGAGGGAACTTCTGTTCCCTACGCCCCACCACACCCCAGACACTCACTCATGCACGCCAGAACACACTCGTGCACTGTTCTGCGGCAGCAGTTCACAACCCCCACTTCGCGCCCGCCGTCACCGGCGGAAGGGTCGACGCCGTCTTCTACAAAGGTGCCCACAGTGCCTCCAAGAGCGGCTTCGAAGGAGCCGACGAAGCGGGAACCCCTCGCGGACTGGCTGCGAGCCCGCGGGGTCGAGGACGTCGACGTGGTGGGCATCGCCACGGACCACTGCGTGCGCGCCACCGCGCTGGACGCCGTGAAGGCCGGCTTCCGCGCACGGGTACGCCTGGACTACTCGGTCGGAGTCGCCCCGGACACGACAGCCGCGGCCGTGGACGACTTCCACCAGGCGGGCATCGCCGTAGGCGGTGAGGAAGCCCTGCCGCAGTAGGCCGGGGTCAGCGCGGGCGGACCACGGTGACGACCCCGTGCCGGGCCGTGCCCACCACGGCATCGGCACCGGCGGGCGTGGGGGAGTCGCCGCTCAGGGGCGCATTCGCGTGGGGCACTCGTCGTCCTGTCGAAGTCAGACGACGGCAGGCGCGACACCTGTCGTGCGCGCCTGCCGCATTGCGGCCCTTCAGCCCTTCGGTGCGACGCGGATACGGTTCCCGTCAGGATCGGCTGCCAGGAAGGTCAGCCCGAACCCCGCATCATGAGGCTCGCGCAGGATGGTGACCCCCTGGGACTGCCACTGCTTGAAGATCGCGTTGAGCTCGTCGGGTCGTCCACCGTCGATGGCCAGGCAAACCTCACTGGTGCGCGGGACGTCCGGTGACAGATCCTCGAACTGGCCAGACCACAGACCGAGGTCAGCGCCTGGCCCGAGGTCGAAGGTGATGTATCCCGGAGTCTCGAACGAGGGGCTCATGCCGAGGAGGTCGCCGTAGAAACGAGCTGCGGCGGGAGCGTCGTTCACGTAGACGATGGACACGACGGATGTGGTCATGGTTGTTCCTTCTCACAGGTGGTAGGTACGCATCCACCAGCCTGACCGGGATATGCGCCGCATCGTGGCGCAATTCCTGAAAAAATTGGTGTGTGACCCCAGACCGCTTCTTCACCCTGATGCTGCTCCTCAAATCGAGGGACGCCGTGACCACACAGGAACTCGCCTCAGCGCTCGGGGTGTCCCTTCGAACCATCACCCGAGATCTGAACTGGCTCCGCGACGCCGGTCTGCCGGTGACCGCACACCGGGGCCGCCTCGGAGGCGTGACCATGCTGCCCGGATCCGGACTCGACCTCACGCGACTCACACCGGGCGAGCGTGATCATCTGTCGCTCACCGGGCTGGATGAGAAGCAACGTGCGGAGCTCAACGCATCGGTCGAAAGCCAGCGCGCGCTCTCCAAGATCGCCGCTACACAGCCACGTCGGGTTCATGAGCTCCTGCCGCTCACCGACGTAGTGCACGTGGACAGCCGTCCCTGGCGTCAGGCACGAGCTTTCGGCACGACTCCTGCTTCGCTGATCGGCGCAGTGCGGCGAGGTCGCCGGCTACGGATCGAGTACGACAGCCCACGCGAGTCATGCCCACGCGACCTGGTCGTGGATCCCTACGGACTGTTCGCCAAGGCCGGCATCTGGTACCTCGTCGCCGATTGCGCCCGAGTGCCACGGATGTACCGACTCGAACGGATCACGACGTGGAAAGAAGTCGACCAGCCACGGCGGATCCGCGAGAACCAGACCCTGGCCACCGTCGCTGCAGCGCTCATTGATCAGTGGGAACACAACCACGCGATAGAGGTCAGCGCCACCATCGAGCAGACCCAGATCGAGCGAGCGCAACGGATCTTTGGCCTACGACTCGTCCGGGACGACCATGAAGAATCCGCCACCGGCCGCAAGGTGACGATCCGCTTCCTGTATCTGGAGGACGTGCGGGCACTACTGCCGTTCGGGAGCGCCATCACTGTGCATGGCCCCACCGAAGCCAGGGCTCACCTTCGCGACCTCGTCACCAATCTTGCCCACCACTATGCGCCGTCACCAACGTCCTGACCCGCACCAGGTAGTCGTCGACGGGCCAGGAAACACCGGGACGACGAACGGATTGTTCCGCCACCGGCACCGCGCTGTGCTGTCGGCCAGGATGCCGATCCGGCGCAGAATCCTGGCCGACTACTCGTCTCCAAGACGATGCCCTGATTCCTGAGCTGCGAGTTCGCGGCTCAGCGTGCCTCAATCAAGGCACCGTCTTCGAACTCATCGCCGTGGCAGAACCACACTCGCGGCTGCCGTAAGGCCGGAGGCCGCGATCGCTGATGCCGTTGTGACGACAGCCGGCTCCGTCGGGAGAAGGAGCGTCATGACGACGGCTGCGGTGAGAGCGATTACCGCGAGCCCGAGAGCGACGATCACGGGTATCCAGTGAGACTTTCCGCGAACGCTTGGTTCGGCATCGGAAGAAGTATCGGACATTGGCTTCCCTTCGGCTCAGAGGTGTGCACTTATCGCCGTGAAACACAGGCTGGTGGTAGCAGCCACCCGTATTACCTGTGCCGCGAGTTCTGCCCTTTAGGGGCCATCTGGAAACCAAGGGGGCCAACTCGCCTCCAACCCCGAAGTAGACGCCGGTCTTGGCGAGTTGGCTGACAACTGCGCCACCCATCGCTACTCATGAGACTTGACGCCTACACAGCAACACCAGTCCCGAAGGTGACAGACGACGAAACACTACAACTTCTCGTTGTCTTTAGGCAGTTCCTTGGAAGGTGGTTATAAGTCGTTCCCAGGAGAGGACAAGTGATAGAGGGTTGGTCGCCAACTTGAGCAACATGGTCAAGCCGCTCCAAATTGGTTCGAGCAGTTCCGGGTGGTGCGCGCCCGGGATCTTGGGCTTCACCTCAGAACCACACGCAACAGTTGCCCCGGCCTGCTCGGGCCCCGCACCGCCAAACAGCTCCGTAGCATTTCCTGTCCCAATGGAAGGCTTACGCACCTCCCGAAACGCGCAGCCCGCCGTGCCGTGCAAGGGGAGAGACCGGAGGTAAACGCTGCAACCGACGTTGACAGCAGCGTTCTCCTGAGCCGCGGCCAAACGCTACAACTCCGGTCCATATAGTGGGAGCTGCCTGGAAGTTGTTTATGAGTAGCCCCCGAGTGGGGACAACAGCAGTGAAGTTGGTAGCCAACTCGGCTGGCATGGTGGAAGCATTGCTTCAGGACGACCCCAGGCTCAGAGGTGTGCCGCGCGCGGATCCGTAGCAGCGGATTCGAGCAGTTCGTCCAGTGGAAGTACGGCCCGATGGGAGTCATCGGGCTGGTGCTCCTCACCATCGGGGTCTTCCCCCCGCACTGAGGTGCGAGGGGAAGACCCCGGCTGAGGCCAGCTGCCTGACCAGGGCGTCGGCGCCCCGCTAGCCGAGCCGTCGCAGCACCTCGGCGATGGTGGATCGGTACGTCCGCAGCGCCCGCAACCCGGCGGCGTAGCGGTCGCGGTTCCGTGTGATGTCCACGGCCTGCTGCCGCGCCCGTGCGGCGTGCCAGAGCTCGGCCGTACGGTGGCGGCGTTTGCAGGTGACGTCCGCGGCGGCGGTGGCCCGCTCCCGCCGCGTATGCCGGGTGTTGCCGTCACTGCCGCGCCGCCAGGCGGTGTCCGTGTACGCCGCGACGGGGTCGGGATAGCGCGTGAATCCTTGTTCTGCCACACAGCGGGACCACACAGCCCATGCCGCACGGAGGCGCGGGTCGCGCTTGACCGCCTTGCCGACCTCGATCGCCCGCGCACCTGCGTAGAGCCAGTCCCGCTTGAGGTCGATACCGCGCATCAGCCGCCGGTTCGCCTCGGCGTTGCAGGCGGGGAAGTCCGCATACTCGGCGTTGGTCATCCGGCGGCCCTTCGGCCGGAAAGACCGGGACTTTGCCGGGTCCCAGCCGTAGCCCCAGCGGCGTGCGGCGGCGAGATCCAGGGCGCCGTAGTCGGTGCTGACCGCTGTGAGGGCGAAGGGATCGCTGGGGTAGCGGGGGTCGAGCGGGAAGTCCGGGTGGCCATGCTCCGCCATGCACTGCCGGACCAGCAACGCCGATGCCCGCTGCGATCGCTGGTAGTCCCGCGGCGTGAAGTCGTAGCGGTCGGCCGGGAGGGGGCCGAGGTCCGACGCCGTACTGATGACCTCCGGGCGTCCTGGACCGGAGACACAGATCGCCGCCAGCACCGCCACGACACCCAGTCGCCACCCCCGCCTCGTCATGCGCAGGGATGCTAGCGAACAGCGTGCGGCGGCCGGCCCCCGGGCTCGTCGTGGGGCAGTGCGGCGGCCTCCGTCGCGGCCGTGAAGTGTCGGTCGACGCGGGACCTCAACGCCTCCGCCTCCGCCACCTTGACCCATGTCGCGTTCTACGACGTCGGCAAAAGTTCTACGACGATCGAACCAGGCCTGGCTCTGCCATCCACGCGCAGCCTCCACCCCACGATCATTGCGCCCACCGCATGCCCAGCTTCCGCAGTGCGTCCAGTTGCTCCTGGGTGAGCTTGTCGCGCCTCGACTTGGTGTTGGAGACCCACACACCGAGCTTCACGACCGTCGGCTCCGTCTCGCCCTCGACCGTGATCTCCTCAGCGTGGCCGCGCGGCACCGGTCGGCCGCCTTCCCGTTCCACCCACTGGGCGAGGGCGGTCAGTCCGCGCTGGAACGCTTGCTCCGCCTTGCTCGGGCTCTTCTTCGTCGCACGCTGTGCCGCAGGGGCGGGAGACGGCGCCTGGACGGGCTTCACGCCCAGCTGGGACAGCCGCTCCTGCTGCTCGCTCGACAGCTGTGTACAGGTGCCCGGCTGTTTCTGCCGCTTCAGCCACCGTCCGATGTCGTCGCCGTCCATCAGTACGCCGGGTGCGATGTCAGGGAGGCTGCCGTCGGCGTCGACCAGGTCGGCGAGGACGCGGTGGTGGCGTTGCCAGTCCAGTGGCCAGGGGCAGTTCCAGTCCGGGTCGATCGCGGCCAGTTGCCGCGCGCGCTCCGCTGCCCGCTCCAGGTCCTTTCCGAGGCCGCCTTTCCGGCGGAGGTTGGCCATGTGCTGACCGACCGGCACCATCGCGTCGCCCTCGCCCCAGACCGCGTCCTGACGCGGGGCGAGGTGCCCGGTGGCCCGCCGGTAGGAGCGCAGCGCGGCGAGCTTGGTCTCCCACGCCTCTTCGCCCGGCTCCCACACCATCCCGGCTTCACGGGCGTCCAGCAGCTCCTTGCGACGCGGCTCCAGCTCACCGGTCCGGAGCGCCTTCCGCTGCTGGTGGACCCATCGCCCAAGCGGAAACGCCTTGGTGGCCCCGACTTCGACCTCGACGTCGTAGGGGACGGCGCAGAGGCCGGTGATGTGTTTCTCCTTCCGCCAGCGGATGAGGGCCTGGTAGCCCTCCAGCCAGACCAGGGATTCCGGCCGGTACACCCGCGTGCGGAGGAAGGCCGCGATGGTCCCCGCGTCCCTGGGGGAAGAGAAGCGGAGCAGCGCGGACTCGACCGCACCGTCGGTGTCGTCCTGCTCCTGGCCCTCGCCCACCTCGCCGCCAGCTGCGACGATCCGCCCGTCCTCGTCGCGCCGGATGTGCACTGTGCGCTGTCCGTGGGTGAGGGCGCGGGAGGCGAGCTGCTCGACGAGGCGTTCATCGTGCGAGCGCAGGCCCTGAAGGACGGCAACCAGGGGGCGGAACGAGGCGCTGGCGACCATGTCGGTCGGGTCCTCGCCGGGCTCCAGGAAGACCGGCACGATGATGCGGGCGACCTTCGTGGAGCCGTCGCGGTTGAGCCGGAGGGCCCGGCCGATGTTCTGCACGATCTCCACCTGCGAGCCGCGGGTGTCGGCGAAGCACACGGCCTCCACACCCCGCTCGCCGGTGATGTCCACGCCTTCCCCGAGCACGCGGCAGCTTGCGAGGAACGCGCGGTGGACCCGGCGGCCGGCAGCATCGACGCCGCCTGCGAACTGCCGCAGAGCTTCCCGCCGTTCACTGACGAGGTGGTCGCCGCACAGCCACGCCGACCACACGCGGTCCGGCGGCACGTGGCGGCCGGCCTCGAGCTCGTAGAACTGCGCGTCGATCGACGACTTCAACAGCTTCTCCGCCTGCGCCAGGTCGGCGTCGGAGGCGTCGTTCACGTACAGCTCCGCGGCCGTCTTCGGCAGCCGCTCCGCGAACGCGGCGGCTTCCTCGACCTTCTGGTGGAAGGTCATGACGGTGCGTAGGTTCCACCTCGCCGCGTGCTCCAGGAGTGCGGTCTGCAGGAGCGCCAGGCGCCGGCCCCGCTGGGCCTCCTCGGACTCTCCGAGGGCGGGGGAGGGGTCGTGGATCTCCAGGACGTCGATCTCGAAGCCGGCGAGGATGCCCCGTTCGATGCTTTCGCTCAGTCCGAGCTCGGCAAGCCATGGCCCGTAGGTCTCGGAGTCCTGGCCCATCGAGGCGATCTCCAGCGCCTGGCCTTCCGGGCCCTTCTGCGGGCGGGGCGCCGCGAGGATGCGGGGGGTCGCGGTCAGGTAGAGCCGGAAGTCGGCGGGGATGCGGGCGTTGTCGTGGATCGCCGCCCAGGGTCTGCCGAGATCACCTGCGGTGCCGTGGGCTTCGTCGATGACGGCGAGGCAGAAGCCGCCCATCCGCTGCCCGTAGAGGCGTTCCCCGCCCGCCAGAGCGGCCTCCAGCGGCCCGCGGACCTTCCGCCGGCCCATCGTGTCCATCGGGTCGTCGAAGTCCTCGCGATCCACCAGGGAGGCGTACGTGGCGAACACGACCACGGGCCCCGACCCCGCCCACAGCGCCAGCTGGATCGGGTTGGTGGTGGTGCGCACCCCCAACTCGTTGAGCACCGGATCGTTCTCCAGCGAGCAGACCGCGACCATCGGGGCGCGATGCCCGAGCAGGCGCCACGCCTGGGCGGTCTGCACGAGCAGGTCCAGGGTCGGCACGGTCACGAGGATCCGGCCGCGCGGGAAGCACTCCAGCGCGCACGCGGCAGCCGTGAACGTCTTCCCGGACCCGGTGGCGGACACGATCGTGCCCCGGGCACCCCGCGGGGGCACGGGTGATCTCGCGGGGAATCCCACCCAGTTGCGGAAACTCGCCTTTTGGTCGACCTGGTGCTGCTTGAGCTGAATCGCCAACATTTCCCTGCCTGCCCCGACGTGTTGATTCCGGCGGTTCTGCAAACGGCTACGAACGCCTTGATGCGGTGCCGTCGTTACTCGTCGAGTGCTGCTGTCATGTGGTCGAGATCGGTGAGGAGTTGGGGGAGTCGTTGTTCGGGGACGGAGTTGGTCATGCGCTCGTCGATGGCGTAGACGGCGGAGCGTGCGGCGGCGAGACGGTGGTGGCCTTCCGGGGTGAGGTGCGCGGGTAGAGCGCGGCCGTGGTCGGTGGTGGCCGGGCGGGTGATGAGGCCGGCGTCCTGCAGCCCGCGAAGGACGACGTTCATGGACTGCCGTGTGACGAAGGTGCCGCGGGCCAGTTCGGCGTTGGACAGGCCGGGCTGTTGGTCGAGGAGTTCGAGGCAGGCGTACTGCGGCACGGTCAGGCCGTACTGGCGCAGCGCTCTGTCCATCGCGGTGCGCAGGGCCGCGGCCGCGCGCTTGAGGCGGTAGCCCAGGCGTTCGGTCACGTCGGCGGGCGGCGGGGCCGGGCTGGAGGGGGTCCCATCATGCATGTCAGGAGTTTGACATGCATGGACGACGCCGTCTAACTTCGCCATGTCAAAGTCCTGACACATAAAAGGATCGAGGGGTACTCATGACCGCCACCGTCAGCGGGCCGGACTTCATCGCCCTACAGGTACGCGATGTCGAAGCGGCCGCCGCCTTCTACGAGGAGCGACTCGGGCTGCGCCGGGCGCCTGCCTCACCGCCCGGCGCCGTCGTGTTCGTCACCGCACCGGTCCCGTTCGCCGTCCGCGAGCCTCTGCCGGGAGTCGATCTGGACGCCGTCGAACGGCCCGGCCTCGGAGTCGCCCTGTGGTTCCGGACCAGCAACGCGCAGGAACTGCACGACCAGCTCCACACCGCACAGATCCCCATCGTCAAAGCACCCCAGGACGGCCCGTTCGGCAGGATGTTCACATTCATCGGCCCTGAGGGTTACGCCATCACCGCGCACGAAGGCTGACCACGACCGCCCTCGCCCGCTGCCCTCTCACAAGTCCCTGGACAGGCTCAGAGGGGGCGGCCATGTGGGTGTGAAAGTCCCCGGCACCCAGCTCGGGACTGGATCTGAGGTCATCCGTGTCCCCACCCCTCAACTCCGCCTGCCGGCCCGAGTGGGTCAGCACCTGCGGCCGCCGCGCAGCTCCAGCTGCTCCCCTTCGAAGCGTGCGCGGAAGTCGCGGTCGTGCGAGACCATGACCACCGCTCCTGGGTACGTCGCGAGCGCCGCCCGAAGGTCCTCGACCAGGTCGAGCGCGATGTGGTTGGTCGGCTCGTCGAGGACGAGGAGGTCCGCCGGCCGGGTCACCAGGCGGGCGATCTGCAGACGCCGCTGCTGGCCCGCGGACAGGTCGGCCACCGGGACGTGCAGGTCCTCCTCGCGGAACAGGCCCAGTGCCAGGAGCTGTTCGGCGCACTCGTCCGGCAGCCCGGGCTGCCCGGCGGCGAACGCGGCGAGCAGCGGGAGCCGCGTGGAGTGCGCGGGCAGTTCCTGTGCGAGGTAGCCGATCCGGGCGGGGCGGCGTGCCGTGCCTGCGTCCGGCTCCAGGTCGCCCGCCAGGACGCGCAGGAGCGTCGTCTTGCCCGCGCCGTTCTCGCCCGTGACCAGCAGCCGTTGTCCAGGCCCGATCGCAAGGACCCCGTCCAGACACAGCCGTTCGCCGACCCGTACACCGTCGAACTCGGCGAGGGGGCCCTGGGCGGGGCCGTCCGACGCCGACAGCGCCGTCGTGAAGCGGAGCGGTGCCGGCGGCTGTGCCACCGGGTTGCGCCGCAGCTGGGCCAGGCGCTCCCGGACGGAGCGCACCTGCCCGCCGAGCTTCGCCTCGCTGGACCGGCGGTGCTTGCCGAAGCCCTGCTTCGGGTCGCGGCCGGTGGCGGCAAGCCGCCTCGTTGCGGTCTCGAGCAGCTCCTCCATGCGGGCCACCTCCTCGACCCAGTCCGCGTAACGCTGCTCCGCGCCGCGCCGGGAGGCGGCCTTCGCGGCGAGGTAGCCGGCCCAGCCGTCGCCGTACCGGAGCACCGTGCGCGCATCCCGGTCGACCTCGAGGATCGTGGTGGCGATGCGTTCCAGGAAGCCGCGGTCGTGGGTGACCGCGACGACGGTGCCGCGGTGTGCGCGCAGATGCTCCTCCAGCCAGCGCACGGCCGCCGCATCGAGGTGGTTCGTCGGTTCGTCGAGGAGCAACAGTTCGGGGGCGGCTGCCAGGACGCAGGCGAGCGCGAGCCGCGACCGCTCGCCGCCGGACAGCGAGCCGAGCAGGCGGTCGCGGGTGATCCGGGCGAGTCCGAGCCCGTGCAGCGCGGCATCCACACGGGCGTCCGCCTCGTATCCGCCGCGCTCCTCGTATGCGGTCAGCAGTTCGCCGTACGCGGCGAGATCTGCTTCCGCCGCCTCGCCGAGGGACTCCTCCGCCACGCGTAACTGGCGTTCCATGTCGCGCAGTTCAGCGAGCGCGAGGTCGACGGCGTCCTGCACGGTGCGGTCCGCGCCGAGGTCGAGGGTCTGGGCGAGGTGGCCGGTGCCGCCGGGGAAGCGGACGGTGATCTCCCCCGCGTCCGGCAGCTCGGTGGCGGCGAGCAGCCGCAGCAGGGTCGACTTGCCGGAGCCGTTCTCGCCGATGACGGCCGCCTTCTCGCCCGGACGGACGGTGAAACAGACCTGGTCGAGGACGGTCCGGGTGCCGTAGGACTTGGTGACGTCCCTGACGGACAGCTGCGCCACAGCAGCGGTGGCGACGGTGGGCACGGCAGTACGGGCGCGGTCGCGCATATGACTTTCCCTGGGCATGCGAAGGGTCTACGGGCAGCAGGAACGGCGGCATCGGCCGTGCCCGGACTCAGACGAAGAAGAGGAAAGCCATGCCCTCACCATAACAAGACGAACCGTCTCGCCTCAATTCATGCGTGCCGCGAAATCCGTGGCACGGCGCGTGCGCCAGGACCTGCTGGAGCTCGCACGCGCGGTCCAGGGCGTCTTCGGTCAGCCGTCGACGGTGACTGGCCGACGGGGAGGGCCGTCGGCGAGGAGAGCGGCCAGCAGTCGCGGTAGTCCGGTGGGGCGCAGAAGATCGGTGGTTGCCGCCAGTTCCTTTGCTGTCCACCAGTGGTGGCCGGTGATGCCGGCCTTCTCGAAGTCCTCGAACCCGGTGGTGCTGATCTCGAAGGCGGGGTTGCGGACCAGGTAGTAGCGC
This sequence comes from Streptomyces sp. NBC_00076, assembly GCF_045041235.1. Classification (NCBI taxonomy): domain Bacteria; kingdom Bacillati; phylum Actinomycetota; class Actinomycetes; order Kitasatosporales; family Streptomycetaceae; genus Streptomyces; species Streptomyces sp. NBC_00076. The sequence continues at coordinate 337,696 of NZ_CP108242.1, read as the reverse complement.
TGCCGGACCTCGTATGTGACGCCGTCGCGCACCGTGGTCCAAGGGCGTCCTCGCCACACCTCTGGGCCCAGGGTCACACCGATCAGCCCGGTTTCCTCCCACAGTTCCCGCAGTGCCGCGTGTTGGTGGCTCTCGCCGGGTCGCAGGCCGCCGCCGGGGGTGTACCAGCGGGCAGTGCCGTCGTGCCGGTTGTGGCTGGAGAACAGCAGAATCCGGTCGGTGTCGTCGATGAGTACGACGCGGGCGCCGGGGCGCGGGACCAGGTCGCCCGTCACCTGCTGCGCACGCTTTCGCGCTGTTGGTACTGCTGCTGCTGTCCGGAGGATGAGTGCATCGATGTCTCCATGGTCATTCTGACGTGGGCTGTGTGCCGGCGGTCAGGAAGAAGGTGACGGCGTATGTGAAGCGACCCGCGCTTACGGCATCGTCGAACTGGGCCACGAACCGGTCCGCGTCCATGGGGTCGAGGTAGCCCCGGGCCGCGGCGGTGTGTGCCCAGGTGCGCAGGCCCATGACGTTGTCGGCCGCCGACGGGTCGCGCACGACCAGGGTCCGGGCTTCCACCGTGATGTCGTTCAGGCCGCGGGCCGCGAGCAGTCCGGCGTGCCGGTGGGCCAGCGAGCCGTTGCGCAGGCCCACGTCGGCCCGGAAGCGCAGCACCCGGCGGGCGAGCTCTTGGTCGCCGATGTCGAGTACCTGGGTGTCGTAGTCCGGGTCTGCCAACGCGACCCGGCCGCCGGGGCGGACCACCCGCAGCAGCTCGTCCAGCACCCGCACGGGGTCGGCGACGTGCTGCAGGACCCGGTCGGCCCATGCGCCGTCGAACTGACCCGCTGAGAACGGCAGCCGGTGCCCGTCCGCGACAGCGGCGCGTGGCAGTCCACGCTTCCGCGCCTGCGCGATCATCGTCAAGGAGCTGTCGACCGCGACGACCTCCGCCCCGCAGCGCGAGCGCAGGGCCACAGCGGCGTCCCCGGTACCCGCTCCGACCTCGAGGAACAGTCCGCCGGCCTCGGCACGCAGGAACTCCTGCAATCGCTCCTTGTAGGCGGCGTAGAACGGCTCCGCACCCAACCGGTCCAGGACCTGAACCCACTCGGAGGGCCGGGGCTGTGTGTCCACCGACGTGAAGGCATGAGCAGCACCGTGATCGTTCATGAGAGCACGCCAGACACCCGGCGGGGCCGGTGGACCCCTACGAGCACTAGGCGAAACCTCCATTGCTCAGCAGGAGTTGGCCGTTGATCCACTGGCCTTGAGAGGAGCACAGGAAGTCCACGAGGTTCGCGGTGTCCTGCGGCGTGCCGAGCCGGCCCAACGGCGTCTGGCGGACGCCGCTCACCCGTATCTCCTCCGACATCCAGCCCGTGTCGACCGGGCCAGGGTTGATGACGTTGGCAGTGATACCGAGGTGGGCGAACTCGTGGGCCGCGGCCAGGGTGATGCGGTCCAGAGCGCCCTTGCTCGCGCCGTAGGGGAGGTTGCCCACGGTGTGGTCGCTGGTGAGGCCGATGATGCGTCCAGATCCGTGGGCACCGCTGAAGCGCCGCCCGAATTCACGGATCAGCAGCCAGGTGGCGCGAGCGTTGACAGCGAAGTGCCGGTCGAAGCTCTCGACGGTGGTGTCGAGCAAGCCGGAGTCGGTCGACTCGCAGTGGCACATCACCAAAGCAGTGACGCCCCCCAGCCGGCGCTCAGCTTCGTCGAAAATATGTACGGGAGTGTCGGTGTCGGTCAGGTCCGCCTCGACGGCCGCGGTGGCCGCGCCCTGCTCGGCGAGGTCTCGTTCGATCGCGCCTACGGCCCCGGTCTCGATGCCCCACGGCATGCGCTCGTCGTAGGCGGTCCAATGACTGAAGGCGATGTCCCAGCCTGAGGCCGCCAGCTGACGGGCGATGCCCGCCCCTATGCCAACGGTTCGACCCACACCGGTGACCAGGGCGATCGGCCGGCGGGAGTCGGGAGAGCGGCCGCTGCCGGCTTGCGGTCCGTCGTTGGTCATCGTCACGGAAGGGGATCCTCCTGGTCGGCCGTCGGCGCAGCAACCGCTTTTCATGCCGCATGGCTGGAGCGCTGTCGGCTCCTCTTGCTCGCGACCACCGGAGCCGTCTCGAGACGTGATCGCTACTGGGGGATCAAGGCCTGTCGCAGGGGCTCGCGCCAGGTGTCGGTCTCGCGGGCGTACGCACCGAAGTCGGTGCCGAACTCCCAATAGGCCCAGCTCATCCCCAGGCGCTCGGCTTCCTCCCGTACCCAGGCGGTCCAGCGGACCCGGGAGTCCATGTCCGCCTGCTCGTATGCGCCGAACTCTCCGATGAACAGAGGGACGGCGCGAGCGTCTGCCCAGGCCGCGGCCGCGGCAAGGTCCTCGCTCACGGTCTTCCGGTCGGCTTCGCCACCCCAGGTCGTGCCGAGCCACGGGGCGGAGTTCTCGACCCAGTGCGCGCCCTGGTGGGTGAACTCGAACGGGGCGTAGTAGTGGACCGTCGCCACCAAGTGGTCGTCATCGGGCAGCTCGAGCTTCGGAAGAGCGCGGATGTCGTTCATCTCCGCCGGCCCGATGAGCACGGTGCGTTCTGGGTTCGATTCCCGTACGGCGGCCAGGGCGTGGGGCAGCAGGGCGTTCCATCGCTGCGCGGTCATGGCGGCGCGGGGCTCGTTGAGCAACTCGAAGTGGAGAAGCTCTGGACGATCGGCGTAGCGCGGGGCGATCTGCCGCCACAAGGCCAGAAACCGCTCCGTCTGCGCGTCGGGCGTGTGGTTGAGCTCGTGATAGTGGTGCACGTTGAGCACGACGTTCAGATCCCGAGCCAGTGCCTGGTCGACCGCCCGGTCGACGCGTTGGAAGAAGTCCTGTCCGACGGTGTACGGAGCGGTCTGTTCGGCGTGCAACGACCATGCCACCGGCAACCGGACCGTGTCGAACCCGGCGGCCTTGATCTCGTCGAAATACCGCCGCGGCAGCCGAAGCGCGTGCTCGTCACCGTCGGCGGCGTCCAGGGCGTTGCCGAGGTTGATCCCCGAGCCGAGCCTCATGGACGAAGACGAGCGCGGCATGTGACCTCCGAGCCGGACAGCCTCACAGGGACGGGGCGAGTGTATCCGCCGGGTCGTCACACGACCTTCGCCGGCGTCACGAGGACCAACGGGGGACGGGCGCGCCGGTAGCACCAACCGCGTCCGGCGGTCAGGTTGTTCGGCTCGGGGCGGCCACCCGGTCATGGGCGGGGCACCAGAACGGGGGTCCCGGCAATCAGTGCGCGCTCCCACCACGTTCTACTCCCGCGGGCCGACCAGTTCCTCGTACAGCTTCCGCTTCTGGGCGGTGTCCTTGGCCGCCTCCAGCTTGCCCACCCAGTCCTGCTTGATCGTCTGGAGGAAGTCGTGCCAGTCCTCCCCGCCCATCTTCCCCAGTTCCGCCCTCGTGGCACCGATCTTGTCCTGCTTGTGGCCGTGCAGCACGGACTCGGGGTTGGCGGTCGCCTCCGTGGACCTGACGCCGTGGTGATAGCCGACCGGGCTGCGGGCGCCGGGCGCCACCGTCTCGATGCCGACCAGCAGGCCGCCGTCCTTGTCACCGGTCGGCGCGGTGAACACCAGGAGCATGTGGCCGTAGGAGCCGTTCGGCAGGACGACATCGCCGTTCCAGTCCTTGGTTCCGAAGCCGCCGCCCGAGAGGTTGGCCGCCAGCAGCTCCGGGTTGGTCATGCCTGGGGTGTACTCCGAGACCTTGTTCTTCACCGCCGCCCCGACACCGCCCTTTTCCTTGAAGCTGCCGGGCTCACCATCCTTGTTCTTGCCGATGGAGGAGCGGTGCGTGGCGTAGTCGCGCTTCACTGCGTGCTGGTGCGGGGTGCCTCCCTGGGTGACGCCGAGGAAGTCGAGCAGCTGATGGGGGCTCTCCCCCTTGCGGAGCGCGGGGATGCGGATGTTGACGCGTCCGCCGTGGGCGAGCGCCCGGATGACGTCACCGTCCTTGTAGTCGACGTACGTGCCGTCCTTCCCCGCGACCTGGAGACCGTGCCGCAGGATGAGCAGGACGTTGGTGAGGATGTTCCGGGCGAAGTCGTCCCGCCCTTTCATCTCCTTCGTCGCGTGGTCGCCGGCGGACTCGTGCTTCTGCTCCTCGCGCAGGCCGTCCGGGAACAGGGTGTCGACGGCCGTTTCCCGGATCTGCTCGTCCCGTTCGCTCTCCAGCGTCGCCCGTTCCGGATCGTCGGGCCCCAGCTCGTTGGTGCGCATGAATCGGCCCAGGGTGTAGGCTGGATTACTCGGCGTGGAGGCTCCCCGGACCGGCGCCTGTGTCTGGAAGGCGAGGGTCGCGGCGAGGACACGCCGTCCCGGGCTGAGCTTCAGCCAGGCCGAGTAGTCGGCGCGCTCGCGCTCCGCGGCCTGCGCGTCCTTCCCGCCCTTGTCCTTCCCGCCGTTGTTCTTGCCGCTCGCGTTGTTGCCCGCGCCGGCCATCCGGCCCTTGCCCTCGGCGATCAGCCTGCCCTCTGCCAGGGTGCCGATGCCCACACTGTTCAGCCAGCCCGGCCTCTTCGTCGAAAGGATCTCGATGTCCCGGAGTTCGTCCTGCTGGAAGGCCATCCCGAGGACAAGCCGCCGTTCCAGGACCCACTGCATCCGGGTGTTCTCCAGCAGCCAGCCCTCCGGCCACTTCTTGTGCGGCTCCCAGAAGTTGAACTTCCGTTTCTTCTGGAGCGTGTGAGCCTCGATCGACGCGCTGAGCCGGACCATCACCGCATCGGGGGCCTGGGAGGCCTGCAGGGCAGCCTCGTCGGCCGGCGGCGTGTTCTCCCTCGCGAGGGCGTCCGCTTCCATCTGGCTTTCCCGTGCCCGCTGGACGATCGCCGTCGCCGCCTGGTTGCCGGCCGCGCTCTGGAGCGCCGCCACCTCGGCGGGGCTCACCCGGCCCGGGCCGCCCACCCCCCGGACGGGCGGCGCTGCCACCTGCGGGGCGGGCACGGTCCGCGCCGGTGTCCTCGGCCGCTTCTGCTCGGTGTCACCGTGCCGCTGTCCGTACATCCGTGTCCCCTCCCGACTGGTCGCACCGCCCGGCCCCTGACCCGTGTGCCGGTATCGCCCACCGTGCGTTCTGTCCACCAGGCTTCAACCTGCCCGGCTGCGGCTCAAGAGCCGCGAGGGCAGCGCCGGTGCGCCTGCGGGCAACCATGGGCCGCCCCATGCCACTGGAGCCCGCCTGCCGTTCCCGGTCGGGGCTTGATGGCCACCGCAGCCCTGCGCCAGCCCGCTCATCGCCCGGTAGGGCCACGTGACAACGGCCGCCCGGTGACGCTCGCCAACTCCCGCTCTGGCTATGGGCAGTTCACATTCGAGCCGGCGACGATTACGCAGATTGCCGAGCGGGTTGGCCTCGCGAAGGGGAGTTCCAGCTATCACGTGCGGCTGCTGGAGCGGGCCGGCCTGGTGAAGGTGGTGCGGACGCGGAAGGTGCGGGGGGTCACGGTGGCGGATCTGGAAGCGTCGCCGGTGGATGCCGAGCGGTACGCAAGGATGGCGCATCTGCGGCTCACCGAGGAGCAGTTCGCGCAGCTGGGGGCGCGGTTGCAGGCTCTGGCGGACGAGTACCGGGAGCTGTCCGATCCCTCGCTGCGGGACGTCTCTCTCGCCTTCGCGCTGTTCCGGCCGGCGCCGCGCGAGCAGGCGGACGGGGACTCCAAGTGAACCAAGGGGCCGGGTAGTTGCCGACCGGCAGGTCGTAGGACCGGACCTGGTTGGTGATGAGCGACCCGGCGACCCGGAGCATGTCCGGCCGGCGCGACAGGACTGATACACGACCGATGACTGGCTGAGCGGTGCCGGATTCACGGCCACGCCCCGTCGGAGATCCGCCCCCGCCAAGGTGGCTGACGTACGAGCGCCGCACGTCAACCCCCTTGGAGGTACTGCCCCCATGCGCCTTTCCCGCGTTCCTGGCCGGCGCGGCTCACGCCTGTGTTCCGGTCCATCGTCGCGATGCCCGGCACCACCGTCCCCGGCACCACCACACCCGGCACCACCGCCCCCCGGGGCACCTGGCCGGATCTCAAACACCAGCTCGCTGCTGGGCGCGGCCGGCGTGATCGGCCTCAGGACCGGATCCAGCACCCCCGCCGGCGGCGACCTGATGTGGGCGGCCACCGCGCCCGACGGCAGCGGACGCGACCGCCTGGTCCTCGGCGTCGTCCTCCACCAGCAGGCCGGCACCAACCCCCAGCAGGGCCTCCAGGCCGCCTTCGACAACAGCCGCGCGCTGATCGAGGGCGTACGGCAGTGGCTGGCACAGACCGAGCCCGCGACCCGGTGAGGCGGCCATGGCAACACCACCCGACACACCCTCCGTACGACCGGAGAGCTCTCCCGTACTCGTACCCGAGCCCGAACTCGTACCCGTACCGGTACCCGAGCCCGAGCCCGAGCCCGAGCCCGAACTCGAACTCGTACCCGCCCCCGGTGTGGGCCCCGGCGTCTGGCGCCGCGGCCGGATCGTCGCCGCCCTGGCACTGCCGGCCGCGCTGGTGATGCTGGGCCACGCTCACATCCCCAACCGCGTCGGCAACCTCGGCAGCCTCACCGAGACCTTCCTGCCCTGGACGGGCCTGGCCGTGCCGCTCCTGCTGCTGTGCGCGCTGGTCCGCCGATCCGCGACCGCCGCCGTGGCCGTCCTGCTGCCCGCGGTCATCTGGGGCTCACTCTTCGGTGGGACGCTCGTCGACAAGCGGGCAGGCGGCGGAGACCTGACCGTCGTGACACACAACGTCAACGAGCACAACCGGCACCCGGCGCGCACGGCACGCGCCCTGGCCGCCTCCGGCGCCGACGTGGTGGCCCTCGAAGAACTGGGCGGCACGGCGACACAGCAGTACGTCAGAACGCTGGCCCGCACCTACCCGCACCACTCGGTGCAGGGCACCGTCGGCCTGTGGAGCAGCTACCCGATCGTCGATACCCGCCCGGTCGACATCGCGCTCTGGGCGCGCGCCCTGCGCACCACCGTCCGCACGCCCAAGGGACCGGTCGCCGTCTTCGTCGCCCACCTGTTGTCGGTCCGCTTCACCGCCTCCTCCGGCTTCACCACCGACGACCGCGACGCCGCCGCACGCCGCCTCGGCGCCGCCCTGCGCGCCGAAACGCTCCCTCGCACCCTGCTCGTGGGCGACCTCAACGGCACCCTCGACGACCGGGCTCTGTCCCCTGTCACCTCCCAGCTGTACTCGACCCAGTCCGCGGCGGGCGCCGGCTTCGGCCTCACCTGGCCCGCCTCGTTCCCGGTGGCGAGGATCGACCACATCCTCGTACGCGGCGTGACCCCACGCGCATCCTGGACACTGCCCGCCACCAGCAGCGACCACCTGCCGGTGGCGGCCACGGTGAAGGTGTGACAGTGCGTGCGACACCGGCGCCAGCAGGTCCGAGCCCGGACCAGGTACTTCGCGGCGTAATACCGGCTCAGGGCGAGGTGGGCAGTAGCTCCGCCATTCGGCCCCGGTTCGCTCGCGCGCCTTGCCGGACCGAGGTGTCGTTGACCGGATGCGTGCCGACGTCCGGCGCATGGATGGCGTCGGACCCTTGACCGGGAAGGACAAGACATGCACATATCCGCACCGACAGCGGGCCGTCGGCATCGTGCCGCGGCCCTCGCCGCGGTGGTGATCTGCTCGACGGCATTTACCGGACCGTTTCACGCTCCGGCCGGTGGCGCGCCGTCCCCTTCCGCGCCCGCCCCGCAGCTGGACTGGAAACCCTGCGTCCAGGGCAGTCCGTTCGACTGCGCGACCGCGAAGGTCCCGCTCGACTACGACGACCCAGGCGGCCGCACCATCGAACTCGCCGTCGTCAAACGGAAGGCGACCGGCCCCGGACAGCGCATCGGCACCTTGTTCTTCAACCCCGGCGGACCCGGCGGCCCCGGAACCGTCCAGATGCCACAGAACTACGAGTCCTTCCCGCGCGAGGTGCGGGAGCGGTTCGACATCGTCAGCTGGGACCCCCGCGGCATCGGCAGCAGCACCGCGGTGAACTGCTTCGCGAGTCCCGAGGAAGCCGCAGACTGGGGTGCGAGCAAAGCGGCAGGCTTCCCGGTGGGAGCGAAGGAGCGGGCGGCCTTCACCGCCGCGTACGAGGAACTGGGCCGGCGCTGTGAGCAGCGTGATCCCGAGCTCCTGCGCCATGTGTCGACCGCCGAGAACGCGCGCGACCTCGACCAGCTTCGCAAGGCGGTGGGTGACCAGCAGCTCACCTACTACGGGATCTCCTACGGAACGTACCTGGGCGCCACCTACGCGAACCTCTTCCCCGGCAGGGTCCGCGCCATGGTCTTCGACGCCAACTGGGACCCGCGGGCCTGGACGAACGACGCCTCCGACGAGGCCCCCCGGACCACGTCGTTCCAGCGCCTGGGCTCCGGCCGCAGCGCCGCGGAGACCGTGAACCGGTTCCTCACGTTGTGCGGATCCACGACGACAGCCCGCTGCTCGTTCTCCGCGGGCACCCCGAAGGCGACCCAGGACAAGTACGACCAGCTGCTGCAGCGGCTCCGAAAGGAGCCCGTGGGCCCGTGGACCTACGCCGGCACGGTGGCTGACGTGGTGAACAGCCTCTACGACGTCCAGCTCGGGGGGACGGAACTCGCCGGCAGGCTGCAGGACCTGTGGCAGGGCCGCGTCCCGGAGCCGTCCCCCCTCCCGCCCCCGGCACCGGTCCCCAACCCGAATCCGTACCTGGGCGAGGAACAGAGCACCGCGGTCTTCTGCGGCGACAGCCCCAACCCGCGGGACCCCGGTGTGTACCACACCCTGGCAGAGGCCGCGGCCGCCCGTGCGGGGGACACCGGACGCTACTGGATCTGGGCCTCCGCGGGCTGTGCCTCCTGGCCGGCGGTCGCCGAGGACCGCTACCGCGGCCCATGGAACAAGCCGACGGCGAACCCCATCCTGGTGGTCGGGAACACCTACGACCCCTCCACTCCTCTGTCGGCCGCGCAGGCCATGGCGAAGGAGCTGGCCAATGCCCGCCTGCTGACCCACGATGCAGTCGGGCACACGGCACTGCTCAACCCCAGCAGCTGCGTCAACGCCCATGCAAGCCGCTACCTCATCGACGGCGACCTCCCGCCGACCGGAACAGTGTGCCGCCAGGACGCGCCTCCCTTCGCCGCGCCCGAGCCGCGCGGCGGTGTGGACACCGGTGGGGGCTGGTTGGCCTACGCCGCGCAGTAGGACGACACGCTGGCCGAGACCGGTTCGGGAACGACACCACCCCACGCCGCCGGCGCCCGAGGCACCCCGGATCGGCCACCCGCCGGCCAGGACCGACGAACAGGTACGTCACGCCCGCGACCTGCTCACCCGCCCGGCGAACACCGCCACCTCGACTGCGAACCGCGCCCGGACGGTCCGCAGCACCTCCTGGCGGTTCGGCTCCTCGGAGTCTCCCGCCACACCATCCACAACCAGTGCCCGAACGAAGGCCGGCCGTCTCGCGCTCGCCGAGTCGACCAGCACGGCAGAACTGCCCCCACCCTCCAGGTCGAAGGACTGCTCACCGCCGTTTGCGGCTGGTGACACGGTTCTTACCGGCACGTCAGCCGTGAGTTCAGCGTGGGAGGGTGGCCGCATGGCCAACGAGGTGAGGTTCGACCCCGACCTGTACCGGGGCACCGCGAGCTACTACGACCGCTTCCGTCTTCCCTACCCTGACGCGATGCTCGCCGACTTGGCCCGCCGCACGGCCCCCTCCGGGCGTGGACGCCTTCTGGACCTGGCCTGCGGCACCGGTCAGCTCGCCTTCCCGCTGCGCTACCGGTTCGCGGACGTATGGGCCGTGGACGCCGAACCCGACATGACGGACGCGGTCCGCGCCAAGGCGGCCGCCATCGCGGACGCGGCCCGCCTCCGGGCCGTCACCGCCGACGCCGAGGAGCTGGACGCGGACCCGGGTAGCTTCGAACTGATCGTCATCGGCAACGCCTTCCACCGCCTGCGCCGCGACGTCGTCGCCAGGCGCGCCCTCGCTTGGCTCCGGCCCGGCGGCTGCCTGGCTCTGTGCTGGTCGACGAGCCCGTGGGCCGGCTCCCTGGACTGGCAGCAGGCATTCGACAGGCTGCTGCGCAGGTGGCAGGAGACCCTCGACGCCACCAGCCGCGTTCCGCCCGGCGCGGAGAGCCAACGGCACGAGGACCCCGACCATGACGTGCTCTCTCGCGCCGGCTTCGAACCCGCCGAACGGCGCCGGTTCGCGGTCGAGCACCGCTGGACGACCGACGAACTCGCCGGCCACGTCCGCTCGACGTCATTCCTTCCTCCGTCCGTGCTCGCGGACCGCGCCGCCGAGTTCGACGCCGACCTCAGCGCCGAACTCGGCCCCTACATGATCGACGGCAGCCTGACCGAAACAGTGAGCTTCGCCTACGATCTGGCCCGCAAGCCGACGCCGGACACCCCATGAACGCCCGCCGCACGAACCGGCCTCCGGGGCGTCGGGACGTCGGGGCGTGGCTCGGCGAACACTGCGCTGACGTGCATCCCTCGATGAACTGACCGTGGCTGCACTCGCGTTGGCGCGCCGGTCCGGGAGCTTCGGCTCAGCTCGCGGTCGAGTCCTTGGTCAGCGCGTCCATGAAGAGGCCGACGAGCGGGCGGGCTTGCCCTTCGGTGCCGTGCTGCACGGAATAGGCGATGCCACCCATGAGGAGTAGGACGTTGTCGGGGGCGACGTCGGTTCGCAGGGTTCCGTCTCGGGCGCCGGCGGCGAGAAGGGTGGCGACGGCGTCGGTAAGGAGTGCACGGCTGTCGGAGTATGGATCGACGCCGGAGGCGATGACCGCGTTGAGGGCTTCGGACATTCCGCTCTTTGCCGTGGCGTAGTGGATGAAGTGTTCCATCCATCTCCGGGTGGCCTCGGCGGCCGGGTGCTGGGTGAGGAGGTCGTTCACCTTCTCGCACACCTGGGTGAGTTGGCGCCGGTACGCGGCGTCGATGAGGACTTCCCGAGTCGGGAAGTGCCGGTAGAGCGTGCCGACACCGACGCCCGCCTGCTTGGCGATGGCGGCAGGCGCGGTGTCCAGTCCCTGCTCGGCGAAGGCCTGCGCGGCGACCTCCAGCAGGCGCTCCCGGTTCTGCAGCGCGTCACTCCTGGTGCGGCGGGGCGTGGCGGGCATGCGGGTTCCTTCGGTGTCGGTCTCCAGTTGCTTTCCGGAATTCGTTCCGCTTAACTCTTAAGCGGAACGAATTCCGGTATCACACTACTCCAGGAGACTCCCATGCCCGCCCCCTCCGACAAGGCCTCACGTCACTGGTTCGTCACCGGAGCCTCCGGTGGGCTGGGCCGCCATCTCACCGAGCACGTCCTCCAGAACGGCGACCGCGTCACGGCGACGGTCCGCCGCCCCGCAGCTCTAAAAGACCTGCGTGAGACGCACGGCGACCGGCTGACTGTCGAGATCCTCGACCTCACGCGGCCGGCCGACGTGGACAAGGTGGTCGGCAGGACTCTTCGGTCCGGGCCGGTGGACATTGTGGTCAACAACGCCGGATACGCGGTTGTGGGCGCCGCCGAGGAAATGACCGTCGAGCAGATTCGCGACCAGATCGAGGTTCTCCTGCTCGCGCCGATGACGATCACCCGTGCCTTCCTGCAGCCGATGCGTGAGCAGGGCGGAGGTCGGATCATCCAGATCTCCAGCGTGGGCGGTCAGGTCGGCATTCCCACCCACAGCTCCTATCACGCGGGCAAGTGGGGGCTGGAGGGCTTCACCGAGAGCGTCAGCCGCGAGGTCTCCGACTTCAACATCCACCTCACTCTGGTCGAGCCCGGCGCCACCCGCACCGGCTTCGCTTCGGCCCTGCAATACACCACCGAAACGACCGTCTACCGCGACAACGCCGTCGGCCAGACCCGGCGTTACCTGGAAACCGCAGACGAGAACGTCTTCACCGGTGACCCGGCCAAGCTCGCCGCCGCCATCTACGACACCACCCGCCACCCGAGCCCGCCCCTGCGCCTGGCTCTCGGCTCCGACACCTACAGCGCAATCCACGCGGCACTCACCGAACGTCTCACCGCGCTCGAAACTCAGAAGGACCTCGCTGAATCCGTCGCCTTCACCCACTGATCCGCCCCACCGGGGGTGCTGCGATGTGGAAAGCCCCGAACCCGCCCTCACCGCTTCGGATCTGCACGTGGTGATGTGCTGTGCGATGTGCACCTTTACCTGTACGCCGTGCTGAGCTGCACTGTTGATGGGGAGTTGAACCCCCGCGTTGCTCTTCACGCGCCAGGAGTGGGCTGGAAAACCGCCGGCCCTCGGTGTGTGCACGCCTCCGAAGCAGCTACCTGCTCCACATCGTCCCCCGCCTGCTGGACTACTCAGTCCAGCAGATCCACCTCCCAGTTCGTACGCTGGATCCGCACATCGACCTCGCGGATCTCCCGCGCGAGAACATCCGCCTGACCTCGCAGTTCAGCGACCGGAAGTGCGGAAAGCATCAGCAGCTCGGAGCGGAGTTGCCGGCCGTATCCCCGCTCGCCGCCACCCGCCGCCGCGTCCGCCGCGGCGGTGACCACGGAGTGACGCAACCGCAGGACATCCCGGCGTGCGAGGGCATCGGTGAGCGTGCCGTCGGGACCCATCTCCACGGTGGCATTGGTCCGGTTGATCCGCCGGATCAACGTTTCCAGAGCGCCCAGCACCTCACCGGCTTCAGCCAACAACTGGGCGGCATCCTCGGCGGGCGCCTCCCCCTCCTGGTACCGCGCACTGCTGACGACGCGCGCTCGCAACTGTTCTACACGGCGTGTCGCCTCCGCACGTTCTGCCAGTGCCTCAGCAAGCTTCACTGTCTCCACCTCCCCCTCCATGAGCTCGAACGAGTATACGGGCGCGGACCAGTTCATACGGAGCGCCCCGGCAAGGGCTCAGGCGGTGGCCCCGCCGCGGCTCCGTGTGCGGGCGATCAGCCACATCAGGTACGGCGCGCCGACCGCCGCGGTCAGCACGCCGACCGGCAGTTCGGTGGGGGAGAACATGCGCCGGGCCAGCAGATCCGCCGCGGTCACGATCAGGGCACCCGTCAACGCCGAGCAGAGCAGAGGGATCTGCGCGGTGCGGGTGAGGCGACGGGCGATCTGTGGCGCCAGCAGCGCGACGAAGTCGACGGGCCCGGCCGCCCCCGTCGCAACGGATGCCAGCACCACGCCGAGGGCGGTCAGACCCAGCCGTACGCGACCCAGCGGGACACCCAAGGCGGTGGCCGTGTCGTCGTCCAGGGACACCGCCCGCTGGGCCCGGGCGGCCCACAGCAGCGGGGGGAGCAGGACCAGCATGGTCAGGGCGAGGGGCACCGCCTGGTCGTAACCGCGTCCGTTGAGGGAGCCGGTGAGCCACACCTTGGCCTGCTGGGCCACCAGATAGTCGCCCTTGGTCAGGAACAGCCGGGTCAGCGAGCCCAGCGCGATCGAGACGCCGATCCCGACGAGCACGAACCGCGTGGCGTGCAGGCCCTTGCGCCAGGCGAAGGCGTAGACGAGCACGGCGGCGGACAGCCCGCCGACGATCGCGACGTACGGCAGCGCGGTGGGGGACGTGACGCCGAAGGTCATCGCGGTCACGGTCGCCGCGCCGGCGCCGTGTGTGACACCGATGACGTCCGGACTCGCCAAGGAGTTGCGGGCGACCGTCTGGACCAGCGCCCCCGCGATCCCGAAGGCGGCGCCGACCAGCAGACCCGTCACCAGGCGGGGCAGGCGCAGCGTGCCGACGACCAGCTCGTCGGGGCTCGGCTTCCCGAACAGTACGCGGACGACCTCGGTGGGGGAGACGAAGGATTCGCCGATGCAGAGCGAGGCGACGACGGTCACCGCCAGCGCGACAGTGAGGACGGCGGCGATCACGACGGCCCTGCGGTGCAGCAGGAAGCTGTTGTCGCGCACGCGGACGACGGAGTAGCCGGCGGGGCGGGCGGTCGCCGTGCAGGTCCGGTCGAGTTGCGTCATACCGCCACCGTCGCCTTCCGCCGTACCAGCGCGACCAGGAACGGCACGCCCAACAGGGCCGTCATCACGGCCACCGGGACCTCCGAGGGCGGGAAGAGGACCCGCCCGAGTACGTCCGAGACCAGGATCACCGAGGGCCCCAGTACGGCGGCCATGGGCAGGACCCAGCGATGGCCGGAGCCCACCAGAGCCCGGGCGATGTGCGGCACGGCGAGCCCGACGAAGGCGATGGGACCGGCCGCGGCCACCGCGGCACCGGTCAGCACGGTCGCGGCGAGAGCACCCAGGATCCGCACCCGTAGGACGTGGTGGCCGAGTCCCCGGGCCACGTCGTCGCCCAGGGCGAGCGCGTCCAGGCCGGGGACCGTGATGGCGACCAGCAGCAGTCCCGCGACCAGGAACGGCCACGTCTGCGCGACGACGGAGCCGTCCCGTCCGCTGATCGAGCCGACGTCCCAGAAGCGGAACTCGTCCAGGACCCGGGCATCGGTGGTGACGATTCCGGACACCACCGAGGCGAGGAAGGCGTTCATCGCGGCACCGGCCAGGGCCAGTTTCACCGGGGAGGCGCCGCCGCGTCCTCCGCTGGCGACCGCGTACGCGGCCACCGCCGCGAGCCCCGCACCGACGAAGGCGAACCAGACGTATCCGTTGAGCGTGTGCACCCCGAAGAAGGCGATCGCGCAGACCACGCCGAGCGAGGCGCCCTGGCTGACGCCGAGGACGCCGGGCTCGGCGATCGGATTGCGGGTGAGGCCCTGCATGACCACGCCGGCGACCGCCAGGGCGAGGCCGACCATCGCACCGATGAGTGTGCGGGGCACCCGCAGGGCCCGCACGACTTGGGCGTTGTCGCCGGTCCCGCCGTGCAGCAGGGCGTCGAACACCTCGGTGGGGGCGATCTGGCGGCTGCCGACCGCGAGACTGAGCAGAACGGCGAGAAGCAGCAGGAGCACGCCCGCGGCCAGCCGGACGACCCGGCGCCAGGTGGCATGGGACATGCGCTACCTCTTCATGTGATGCATGTGATTCACGTCGTTCAGGTGGTTCAGCGGTTCATGCGGACGGATGGACAGGTGACCGCGCCGGGGCCGGAGCCCCGGTCGCCTACTTGGTCAGGTACTTGTCCAGGTCCGCGACGACCTGCTCGGCCGCGGTGACACCGAGCCCGAGGTACCAGGTCTCGTCCGGTACGTCATAGGCGTGCCCGGACTTGACCGCCTTGAGGTTCTTCCACAGCGGGTTGCCCTGCGCACGGGACTTGTCCGTGGCCTTCGCGTCGCCGTAGACGCCGGTGAAGATGTAGTCGGCGTCGGCCTGGTCGATGTTCTCGGCGCTGACCTCGGCGGCCAGGTCCTCGATGTCCTGGTTCTTCGGGCGGGGGATGCCGGCGTCCTTGAGGATGGTGCCGATGAACGAGGCGTTCGCGTAGAGGCGGATCAGGCCGTCGGGCAGGTAACGCACCATCGAGACGGTCGGCTTGTCGGCGCCGAGTTCGGTGCCCAGTGCCTTGACCTTGACGTCGTACGCGGCGAGCTTCGACTTGGCCTCTGCCGTCTTGTCGAGGGCCGACGCGTTGAGGAGGTAGTTCTCCTTCCACGTGAAGCCGGGCCGGATGGAGAAGACGGTCGGGGCGATCTTCGACAACTCGTTGTACTTGTCCGCGGCGCGCAGCTGGCTGCCGAGGATGAGGTCCGGGTGGAGACCGGCGATCGCTTCGAGGTTGAGGTTGTTGATGGTGCCGATGTTCTTCGGTGTGCCGGCGTCCTTCTTCAGGTACGACGGCAGCTCGGGGGAGCCCTCGGTGGGGGCGATCCCGACCGGTTCGATGCCCAGCGACACCACGTTGTCCAGCTCGCCGACGTCCAGGACCACCACGCGCTTGGGCTGGGCCTCGATCACGGTCTTGCCCATCGCGTGCCGGACGGTGCGCGGCCACTCGCCCGGCTTCGCGTCGGTGCCCATCGCCGCGGTCTTCTGCGCGGCGGACCCGAAGTCCTCGCCGCCCTGCGCCACGGCCTTCTTGTCACCGCCCCCCGATCCCGCGTCCTTGCCGTCGTCGGCGGAACCGCCACACGCCCCGAGGATCAGCGCCGCGGCCACGGCGAAAGCGAGGGCGGACGGGCCGCGACGTCGAGGGAACATGACAGAACTCCTTTGTGACACCACTCTGTTGCCATTAGGCAAGGCTCACCTTATCTGGGCACTCGTCGTGGTCGACAAGGGGTCCTGTGTGGTTCCTGTCACCGCCACACACGTGATCACTCCGGCTGGCGCCGGTTCGGTTCGGGGCAACCCCAGCGTCGGGGAGGCCCCCGGTGGTCCCAGCAACACCCCCACACGCACCGTCTGGCCGCACTGTCCTGTCGCCCCGTGTCCGCCAGAGTCGTGGGGGTCGGCGGACAGCGCCGAAGGATTCACCAGCAGGAGGGGAAACAGCATGTCCGAAGCACCAGTTGGGGCACATCGCGGCATGGCCCGACGAGGGTTCCTGGCCGGGGCCGCCGCCGTGACGGGTACGGCACTGACGAGCACGGCGTCCGCCGGCACGGCACGCGCGGCCGGAACGAGGGCCAAAAACGGCGCCGACACAGGCCCGTTGGCGCTCACCAATGTCACCGTGATCGACGGCTCGGGAGCACCCCCGGCCCCCGGTATGACGGTCGTCGTCGAGGGCGGCCGCATCACCGGACTCGCCCCGAGCGCACGCACCCGGCTCCGCCCGGACACCCGCACGGTCGACCTGACCGGCAAGTACCTGATCCCGGGACTGATCGAGGCGCACACCCACAGCGACGGCCCGGAGACGGTGATCCCGGCGCTGTACGCCCTCGCCGGCGTCACCACGGTCCGGGAGATGCGGGGCCAGCCGGTCCACCACGAGTGGCGCGAGAAGATCCGCAGCGGTGCACTGCTCGGCCCCCGCTGGGTGGTCGGCAGCCCCATCGTCGACGGCGCGCCCTCACTGTGGGCGGCCGACGTGGGCCCCACCATCGAGGTGCGCGACGCGGCCGAGGCCCGGCGCGCCGTACGGCGGGTGAAACGCGAGGGCGCGGACTTCGTCAAGGTGTACTCCCGCCTGTCCCGCGATGCCTACTTCGCCATCGCGGACGAGGCCCGGCGCCAGGGCATCCCCCACCTCGGGCACTGCCCCGACACCGTACGGATCGCGGAGGCGAGCGCCACCGGCCACCGCACCATCGAGCACCTGCACGCGCTGCTCCTGGCGACCTCACGGCACGAGAAGGAGATACGGCGCCGCCTGGCCGCCGTAAGGATCGACCCGCGCGATCCCAGCAGCCTGTCCCGCTACCACAGCTGGTTCCAGCAGGTGCATCCCCTCGAATGGCGGGCGGTGCAGGGCTACGACCGGGACCGGGCGGACGCCCTCTTCCGGAGTCTGGCGGCTGACGGGACCGCCGTCGTCCCCACGCTCGGCGTGCACCGCACGCTGGAGCTGCCCGACGACGTGCCGTCCCGGGCCGAGGAGTGGAAGTACCTGCCCGCCTGGCAGACGGAGAGCTGGCCGGAGCAGCTGGCGGCCCTGACCGGTGGGCGCACCCCCCAGCAGGACCGGCAGATCCGCCGGATCTTCGCGCACCGGCTCCGGCTGGTGAGCGAGCTGCACGGCGCGGGTGTGCGGCTGGCGGCGGGCACCGACACCGGCACCGGATACCTCGTCCCGGGCTTCGCCCTCCACGACGAGCTGGCACTGCTCGTGGCGGCCGGCCTCACCCCGGCCGAGGCCCTGCGCGCGGCCACGCGGGACGCGGCCCGCACCCTCGGCCTGCCCGCCGTCGGCACCGTGGCCCGCGGACAGGCTGCCGATCTGCTCGTCCTCGACGCCGACCCGCTGCGCGACATCCACAACACCCGCCGCATCCACGGCGTGGTCGTCGACGGCAGGTGGATCCCGCCGGAGGAACGCCGCCGACTGCTCGCGGCGGTGGAAGAGGCCGCCGCACAGACCCCGCCGCCCCAGGAGGGGGCGACCGTGACGGGCTGCGGCTGCGGCGGACACCTGTCGTCGGTTTGACCATCCAAGGTCCCCGGCCACGCCGTCCACAAGACCCCGGTTGCAGCATCCTGACCTTGTCGGCTTGGACGTGTTTGAGGTGGCCGCCGGGTTGGGACAATCAACTGCGGCGCCTCGGGGACGAGTTGGCCGTGCGCATGCCTCGTACGGAACGCGCACCCTCCCTCCTGCGCAAAGCGGCACGGCGGACGCGACGCGGGACGGACGTGGTCCGCCGCGGGCGGGGAGTCGCCCGCGTGTACCGGGGCCCGGCGGCGTCGGTCAGTCGATGTCGGTGGTGGCGAGCTTGGCGTAGACGTCGGGCCTGGTGCGGCGGGTGCGGAGGGCGACGAACACGCCTGTCAGGAACAGGGCCGGGGTGAGCGCGGCGAGCGTCCAGTTGACGGCCGGACCGGCACCGGTGAACAGGTCGAGGCGCTCGCAGACCAGCCCCGTGGTCAGGGTGAGGAGGATGCCTGCGGCGGCTGGTGCGACCAGGGTGCGCAGGCGTCCCTCGCCCCGCGTGGCGGGGTTGCGGCGGAAGAAGGCCACCACGGCGAAGGCGGCCAGCGCCTGCAGGACCAGGATGCCGACCACGCCGGGGGTGTTCACCCAGAGGAAGAACTGGTTGTAGGGGTGGACGCCGATGGCGACGAAGACAGCGACGACCACGACGGCCAGGGCGCTCTGGACGATGCCGGCGACCCACGGCGAGCCGTGGCGCGGGTGGACCCGGCCCAGCACGGCCGGAGCGACCCGTTCCGCGGACAGCGCGTAGGCGTAGCGGGTGATGGCGTTGTGGAAGGAGAGCAGCGCGGCCAGCAGGCTGGTGACGATCAGGATGCGCTGGAGGTCGGTGGCCCAGCCGCCGACGTAGCGGGTCATGGCGGTGAAGAACATCTCGGCCGGGTTGTGCGCGGCTGCCCCGACCGCCTGATCGCTGCCGAAGGCCTGCACGATGACCCAGGTGATGAAGGTGTAGAAGAGGCCGAGGAAGCCGACGGCGAGGTAGGTGGCGCGGGGGACGGTGCGGTCGGGGTGCCGGGCCTCCTCGCGGTAGATGGCGGTGGCCTCGAAGCCGATGAAGGCCGCGACGGCAAGGCCCAGCGGACCGCTCATCTTCGAGATGAAGACGTTGGAGGGGGCGAAGGAGTCCAGGGTCAGCCCGTTCGCGCCGCCCTTGACGAGGATCGCGACGGCGAGCAGCACCAGGACGGCCGTCTCCGCGACGAGGAGGACGGCGAGGATTCTGGCGCCGAAGTTGATCGAGCGGAAGCCGAGGAACCACACGACGGCGATCCCCGCGAAGGCGTACACCGGCCAGGGCAGGTCGATGCCGAGAAGGTCGTTCACGGTGGAGGCGGAGAAGAAGCCGAAGGCCCCGAACAGGCCGATCTGCAGGGCATTGTAGGAGAACAGGGCGAGCAGGGCCGCGCCGAGCCCGGCCGGGCGGCCGAGGCCGCGGGCGATGTACGAGTAGAACGCTCCGGCGTTGCGGATGTACGGCGTCATCGCGGTGAAGCCGACCGCGAACAGGCACAGCAGCACGCCGACGCCGACATAGGCGGCCGGGGCTCCGATGCCGCCGAAGAGGATGGCGAGAGGGGCGACGCCGGCCATCACGGTGAGCGGGGCGGCCGCGGCGGCGACGAAGAAGACGATGTCGGCGACGCCGAGGGTGCCGCGCTGGAGACGGGGGCCTGTCTCGGGCCCTGCGGGCTGCGGGGATGGGGGTTGGGCTGCGGTGGGGACGTGGGGCTCGGTCATGGAGGTCTCCGCGTGATGGGTGTGATGAGGGAGCGAGCGTGGTGTCCCGGACACGCGGAGCCGGTCGTGGCGACGACGGACGGCTATCGTCCTGCGGCGGGAACGTGTTCGGAAGGGGCGGCTTGGTGGGTGGGCCGGCCGGCGAGCCAGGTGCCCAGGACGTGCAGGCCCGCGAGCGCGGCGGGTGCGGTCCCGACCGGGTCGGCGGCGAGTTGCACCAGGTCGGCGCGCATGCCGGGGCGCAGCACGCCCCATTCCTCCTCTTCGAACGCCTGATGGGCGCATCCGGCGGAGTAGCCGGTCAGAGCGGTCTCGATGTCGATCCGCTCCTCGGGAAGCCAGCCGCCCTCAGGAGTCCCGTCGGGCGTCTGGCGGGTCACGGCGGTGGCGATGCCCCGCAGTGGCTCGTGGGCGGTGACCGGCCAGTCACTGCCGAAGGAGACCCGGGCGCCGGAGGCGAGCAGGGCGGCGATCTGGTACTGCCGCCCGCCGCGCTCGGGGCCGATCCTCGGCAGGGTGAGCTCGGTCATCAGGGGGTCCGACTGGGCCCACAGCGGCTGGAGGCTGGCGATCACCCCGAGTTCGGCGAAGCGTGGCAGGTCGGCGGGGTGGATCAGCTGGGCGTGGGCGATGACGGGGCGGCGGTCACGGGGGCCGTTGGCCCGGGCCGCGGCCTCGATCACGTCGAGGGCGGTGCGGACCCCTCCGTCGCCGATGGCGTGGATGTGCGGCCGGAATCCGAGCGCGTCCACCGCGGAGACGGCCTCGGTGAGTTCCCGGGACGACCAGTTGGCGATGCCGTGCGAGTGCGGGCAGTCCGTGTAGGGCTCCAGCAGGGCGGCGGTGCCGGCCTCGATGACACCGTCGGCGAAGAATTTGACGGTACGGGCGGTGAGCAGCCCGGGCGCCGCGCTCTGCACCCGGTGCCGGTCGGCCGCGAACCGGGCGATCCGCTCGCGCCAGCCGTCGGGTTTCAGGACGAAGGCGAGGTCGGCGCGGACGGGTAGTCCAGGCCCGGTGGTCGCTGCGGTGATCCAGACGTCGGTGTGGTGCGGTTCGACCCAGGCGTCCTGCACCCAGGTCACGCCGGCGCAGGCGAACCGGGCGGCGGCTTCGCGCAGGGCGGCGACCTGCTTCTCGTGGGACGCCGGGGGGATGAGGGCGAGTACGGGGCTCAGGGCGCCGAACTCGCGGAGGGTCCCCAGCGGCTGTGTGGACCCCTCCCGGCGCAGGATCTCTCCGCCGTCGGGATCGGGTGTGTCCGCCGTGTACCCGGCGCGGCGCAGGGCCTCGCTGTTCACCCATGCCGTGTGGTGGTCCATGGTGCGCAGCACGACCGGGCGGTCGGGGACGGCGGCGTCCAGCCACCGGGCGTCGAACCGGCCGTCGGGTGCCAGCCACGGGTCGAAGCCGTCGCCGCTGATCCACTCGGTGTCGGGGTGCTCTTCGGCCCAGTGCCGTACGGCCTCCACTATGTCCTCGGCACTGTCGCGGTCCCGGACCGGAACCCCGTGCAGTCCCAGCCCGCCCATCACCGGATGCACATGGCTGTCGCCGAAGGCGGGGAGCAGCGCGCCGCCCGCCAGATCGACGACGGTGGTGTGAGGACCCCGGGCGGCCAGCGCAGCCGTCCCCAGGGCGCTGATCCGGCCGTCCACGACGGCGAGGGCCTCGTGGACGGGGGCGCCCGGGGCCCCCGTACGGACGGTCCCACCGATGAAGACGATGTCGGCATGCATGGATGTGACGGTGCCCTTCTCTCACCCGACCGCTTAACTGAAAGGCGTTCGGTTTCGGGTAATGTAGGCGCCGCCCGCGGCAACGGAAAGAGTTTTACCGAAAGACATTCGGTAACGGATGGGTCACGACGGGCGCTGTGCACTCCGTACGGGCTCGGACCCGCCGCACAACAGCGAGGAGCGACCGTGGGACGGCCACGCACCCCCCTGCTCGACCGTCGGCGCATCGGTGCCGCAGCACTGAGACTGGCGGACGAGAAGGGCACCCTGACCATCCCCGCCCTCGCCAGGGCTCTCGGCGTGGCGCCCTCCGCGCTCTACCACCACGTGTCCGGGCGGGACGACATCATCTCCCTCATGCGCGAGGAACTCGTGCTCACGACCGGCGGCGACAAGGACTGGTCACAACCCTGGGAACGCGGCCTGGAGGACTGGGCACGCACCTACCTCTCCGCCTTCGCCGCCCACCCGGGCGCGGTCCCGCTCCTCGCCACCGCACCGCTCGCCGAACCCTTCATGCACACGATGTACGAGAAGGTCGCCGAACTCCTCATCGCAGGCGGTTTCCCCGCGCCCCGGGTCATGCCAGTGATCACCGCCCTGGAGAGCTTCGTCCTCGGCTCCGCCCTCGACCTCGTGGCGCCCCCCGTGATGCTTTCCGACGTCGCCCGCGAGACCACCCCGCACCTCAGCACCGCCCTCGACCACACACCCACCGACCACAGCCGGGCCGCACACGCCTTCGATATCGGCCTGCGCGCCCTGCTCACCGGCTTCCGTGACCTGCTCAACCACTGAGGGAAGCCCGAAAGTCCGGTCGAGCGGTGCCCCACGACGACCAGATCCCCAGGAGCCGATCATGCCCGCCGCGTTTCACGTTCTGACCACCGGCTACGCCCACGACCGCGTCGCAGGCACCGTCACCCTGCTCACCGAGGACGACACGGTGGCCGTCGTCGACCCCGGCATGGTCGCCGACCGCCGGCTCATCCTCGGCCCGCTCGCCGAACTCGGCATCGAACCCCGAGAGGTGACCGACGTGGTCTTCAGCCATCACCACCCGGACCACACCCTGAACGCCGCCCTCTTCCCGAAAGCCCGCTTCCACGACCACATGGCCGTCTACCGCGACGACATCTGGGAGGACCGGGACGCCGACGGCTACGCGATCTCCCCCTCCATCACCCTCATGACGACCCCCGGCCACACCCCCGAGGACATCAGCACCCTCGCCACGACCGACCAGGGGCTGGTGGTCCTCACCCACCTGTGGTGGAGCGCCGAGGGCCCGGCCGACGACCCCTTCGCCCCCGACCGCGACCAACTGCGCGCCGCCCGCGAGAAGGTTCTGGCCCTGAACCCCGCCCTGATCGTGCCCGGTCACGGCGCGCCCTTCGCCCCGTCGCCCACCACCCCCATCTAGCCCGCACCGCCCATACTCGGTAGCGGCTATTTTCGTCCAGCTGACCTTCGCCGGTCAGCTGTCGGCCTCGATGCCGACCGCCGGCGCCCAGCACAACGTCCTCCGTTGATCCGGGCTTTGGAGCCCTTCAAGAAGACTGACGTGTGCTGGCGCTCGCGGTCGGGTGGTGGTGCCTACCTGGCCGTCGTGCCTGCCGCGCGTCTCGAGGGGGCTGGCGCTGTGGAAATTTCGTTGCCGGGACAGCAGCGTCTTCGATCGAATGTCTGCATGACTCATGACGGCCCGGCGGACCATGTGGAACAGAACCGGCGTTTTTGGGATGACGAGGCGGCTGCGTGGCACGGGCCGCTCGCCCGTGATCACTGGGCGCAGGTGGAACCGTCCTGGGGATTGTGGGCCACCCCTGAGTCGCAGGTTTCCTTGCTTCCCGACGGTATCGACGGGATGCGCACCATTGAGCTGGGCTGCGGTACTGCCTACGTTTCCGCTTGGCTGGCCAGAGCGGGGGCCCGCCCGGTAGGGATCGACGTCTCGGAGAAGCAACTCGCCACTGCTCGCGCGATGCAGGCGGAGTTCGGCATCGACTTCCCCCTTGTCCTGGGCAATGCCGAGAAGGTGCCCTACGAGGACGACACGTTCGGGCTGGCGATCAGCGAGTACGGCGCCTCGCTGTGGTGCGACCCGTACCGGTGGATCCCGGAGGCAGCCCGGCTTCTTGTTCCCGGAGGCCGGCTGGTGTTCTCGCGCTACTCACCGCTGTTCGCGCTGTGTGTACCGTCCGCGGGGCCGGCCTCCACCACTTTGTCCCGCGGCCAATTCGGCCTGACGCGGCTGGACTGGGGGAATCACGTGGAGTTCGTCCTGCCGCACGGTGAGATGCTCCGTCTGCTGCGGTCCTGCGGCTTCGTCGTTGAAGATCTGATGGAGATTCAGGCACCCCAGCCTGCACGTGACTACGATGAAGTTTCCGCCGACTGGGCCCGGCGATGGCCCAGCGAGGAGATCTGGAAAGCTCGGCTGGCAGGCTGACAGCTCCGCCGCCTGATCAGCAGGTATTCCGGAGACGGCATGAGGGTGAGTCAGAACTCCAGGTGGATCGTGATGGGCCGGGAGCTCGGCCAGGTGAGCGGGTGCGGGTGCGGGCCGTCGGCCGCGTGGCTCATGCGACCGCGTCCGCGAACTGTGCTTCCAGGTCCGCGCGGCCCTCGGGGTCGTCGTCCTGGTCGTCGTCGACGCCGTCGCCGTGGACGGTGCAGACGATGTCCGGGTCGCCGTCCATGGCGCCCGCCCCCACCCCTGACCCAACTCATGAAGACGATCAACCTCGACGCGCACAACGACGCCTCATGCCGCACTCATCGCTGATGCGGGTCCAGGAGAAACCAGTAGTTCACTGTGGGGCCTTGCGCAGCAAGCCCGCCTCCAAGGGACTCGTAGAGCGACCGGGCCGCCACGTTCTCCGCCCCCGTGGTCAAAGACATCTTCGTGGCCCCAGCCTTCACGCCGACCTCCATGAAGGCGCGAAGGAGATCCCGACCGATGCCCTCTCGGCGATGGGACTCAGCCACCTCAAGCTGGTGGACATAGAGCATCGGAGCCGAGTCCGGGCGCGCGAGATGGTGCCCCCAGCACCACCCAAGGATCTCTGTCTCATCAGCCGCCACGAAGGCCAGTGCGGAGGGCGTGTCACCGAACGCCCGCACCACATCAGCATCCTCAACTCCCCGAAAATGGCGGACCGCTCTCTCAAGCAGCGGCAAGTCGTCTCGCGATATCTGCGTGATCACGGCCACATCCTGCCTCCTCCGCTGGCGCGTGTATCGAAAGCGCTGCCATGCGCCTGAGCTGTGTGCGCGAAGGCTGAGCGCAACTCGGTGGCGTCCAGAGTGGAAGTGAGGAAGGCTCACGCGCATGGTTTCGGTATTGCAGAACGTGGCGATTGACTGTGCGGATGCCTACGAGCTGGCCCGGTTCTGGAGCAGAGTGACTGGCCGTCCACTGCATCCGGAGGACAAACCGGGTGACCGGGAAACTCAGGTGCTGCTGGCGGAGGGCCCGGTGCTGCACTTCAACGAGGTGCCCGAGTCCAAGAAGATCAAGAACCGGATCCATCTGTGTTTGCGCCCTGAGACATCGCGTGAGCAGGAAGTGGAACGGCTGCTCGGCCTCGGTGCCACCCTTGTCACCGATCACCGGAACCCCGATGGCTCTGGCTGGGCAGTCCTTGCTGACCCCGAAGGCAACGAATTCTGCGTTCTTCGCAGCGAGTCCGACCGAGCCGCGATGGGTTCCTGACGCCCGCTGACTTGCCCGTACCGCGGAATCAGATCCGGCCGGTCATAGCGGGTGGCGCCACGCATTGCATGATGCACGGCTCGTGCCGGCGGATGGCCTGGCCGTTCCTGGCGTCCCTGAAGTCACGACGTAAGGGAATCCTACTGTGACCGCTGTCCGCAAGGCCGTCATCGCCGCTGCAGGACTGGGTACGCGTATGTTCCCGATCACGAAGGTGATCGAGAAGGCGATGTTGCCCATCGGCCGTCGGCCCACGATCGACTACCTCGTCCGTGAATGTGCTGCTGCCGGGGTCGAAGAGATCGCGATCGTGGTGCGCAAGGGCAGCACGCAGATCCAGCGGTACTACGGAGACGACAGTGAATTGCGCGCCCCACTGAGCCGCCGAGGTGATGCGCCCCGGGCCCTCCCGGGATTACTACCTCAAGAAGCGGTCCGAGGGCCTGCTGCACACCCAGGCCCTGCTCTCTCTCGCCCGACGCCGGGTCGACGTGCTCTGGGCGATGCTGCGTGACAAAAGGATCTTCACCTCCGTCCCACCGGTCACGCAGACGGCTTGACTTCGTCATTGAGATTCTCCTGATCTCGATGGGTGAGGGAGCGGGCGGCCGCCCGGGGCCCCGTCCCAGCCTGTGTGGCCGGGACGGGGTTCGCGTTACGCGGCCAGCCGGTACGTGCCGGAGGCCGGGGAAGTCATGCAGTTGCGGGAGCCAACGGGTGTGCCGTCGAAGCACTCCAGGCAGCACCCGAGCCTCTTGGATACTGGCGCAGAGCACTTGTTCCGCAGTTGCCGTATTCCTGGGGAAGGAGGTCAGGAAGCTGGCCCTACGGGCCGCGGGAAATCACTGGCCGGTCCTGGGCCCGTACGGGATGCTGCAGGCGTGATCGAGCGAGAAGTCGCAGTTCGGGCCGTCGAGGAACAACTGGAGCGCGACTATCAAAGGTGGCGTGCTGGGGGTGCGCAGGCACTGCGCATGGCTGTGGTGGACGTCGAGGAGCACGAACTGGTGTGGATCGTCTACTGGACGTCCGAGGAGTTCGTGCGCACTCGGAATCCGGAGTTCATGCTCGCAGGCAACGGGCCGTACCTGGTCGACCGTGTCGACGGGGGACTGCATCAGGTCGGCGTCGTCTCCGCGGTGACCGGGGCATGGCAGGACGACTACCGAGCCCGTATACGTGGGCTGCCCGTGCGCACCGCGGTGGACGATTTACACGAGGTGCTCCGCAAAGTCGCCGCTGCTCGCGGACGCATGCACGCTGTGCGGACACTGCGCCAGAGGCTGCCTGTGCTCTCGCCTGCGGAGGCCATCGAGTACGTGAGCGCGTTGCAGGAGGGTGATGCACCCGCGCGCCTCGTGGCCGTCGCCACCAAGAAACTCGTGGAGCCTCTCAACCCGGTGCTTGCGGTGGAGACCATTCTGAATGGGGCGGCGATTCGAGCCGGTCAGAGGCCTGACAGGTGACGGGAAAGCCAGTCGGCATGGCGATCGCGCATCCGGTCCCGCTCGTCGGACGTAGCGAGGAAGACGTCGGTGCCACCGTCGTAGGGGTGGTGGATGCGCTGCATCCGGGTGTCGTGATGAGGACTCCCGCGCAGTCCGGCACCACAGAATGGCGTCGGTAAGGTGTCGTCATGCCGTATTCGCCAATGTCGCTCCGACTCGACACCGCTCGGATGACGTTGCGTCAGTGGACGGATCCCGACATCGACGCCCATCGCGCGCTCGTCGCCGAACGGGGTGGCGGCATGCCGTCGATCGAGGACAACCGGCGGATGATCGAGGATCAGCGCGCTGCGTTGGCACTGACAGGGATCGCTCTGCTGCCCGTCATCCGCCGCGATGCGGGCGACTTCATCGGGTATTGCGGGCTCACCGTCGGTCGGACTTCCGTTGACGAGCCGGAGATCGCCTATGAGC
Organism: Streptomyces sp. NBC_00076; assembly: GCF_045041235.1. Classification (NCBI taxonomy): domain Bacteria; kingdom Bacillati; phylum Actinomycetota; class Actinomycetes; order Kitasatosporales; family Streptomycetaceae; genus Streptomyces; species Streptomyces sp. NBC_00076. The sequence goes on along the minus strand of NZ_CP108242.1, from coordinate 310,540 downwards.
TGTTCCGGCGCGTACACGGACAGGGCTATGCCACCGAGGCGGCGTCCGCGGTACTCGACGCGGCGATCGCGACTGGGCGGAAACGGCTCTGGTCGACTGTGCGTCCCTGGAACGCGCCGTCGTTTCGCGTCCTCGAAAAGCTTGGGTTCGAGCGCGACCACGTCTCGACCGAAGACAGTGGCGAACTGGTGTGGCTCACACGCTCGCTGCCGTAGGGCACATTAGACCAAGACCTTCACCGACCCCCGCCTCTGCGCGGCCATCGTGGACCGCCCCCTGGGGCCACTTCTGACGAACACTCATTTCCCGATCACGTCCCCTGGGGCCACAGGACTCGTTCTTCTGGGGCCAGAGAAGCCGTTCAGAGCCAGCGGTATCGACTACGAGGTCTTCGAGGAAGCCGGAACTTTGTGGCAGCTCGCCGTGCTGTCGGCGCTGCAGTCCTGCGGCTTGGGAACGCTGCTCGTCCGCGCTGCCGAACAGCGGATCCGGCACCGCGGGCTGCGCAGGGCCGAACTCGCGGTGGAGGAGGCCAACCCCCGGGCGCGCGCCCTGTACGAGCGCCTGGGCTACGTCGCACACGGCCGCGAACCGGAAGCCTGGGACGAGGAAGGGCCCGACGGGTCGATCCGTCGCCACGAGACGATGTGCGTTCTCATGCGAAAGGGCCTCTGAGCCAGCGTCCAGCGGCGCTTGCGCAACGGGCGCCGGCCAGGCAGTCGTCGCCCAGCGGCCTGTCCCAGGCGCCGTTGAGTACCCGGCGGGTCGGTGCAGGTGCTGTCGAAACTGGTGAATGTTCGATTCGCACCCACCGCCGTCTGCTGCCCGAAGCGGCGGCCGACCGGCACCGCGTCCGTCTCGAGCGGCAGGCATCCGACACCCTGCGCGGACACTTGTTGTACAGGGAAGACACAATCGGCGCATGTCTGGACGTTCGTCGACGTGGGAACTGTCAATGCGCCGTCTGGTGTGCTGGTGCTTGGCATGGCCGGGGGAATCGACCAGTGGCGAGAACTGGGGCAGCCCCTGTCCGAGCCCGCAAGGACGGCTGCGGCAAACGGAGGGGGTCACCTTCGTGAGTGGTTGTGCGAGGCGGCTGCGGTTCCGGCAGCGGCCGATCGGCCTTTGAGAGTGCGGGCGAGCACCTTGCCGTCTCCGTTCGACGGGGAACCGACGATCGCGACCTTGGAGATCAGCCTCGGTCGTCTCTGGCCCGATACCACGGACCGGTCGGTACCCGTCCGGCTCGGAAACCTGCTCGTCGACCGGTGCGGCATGGTTGTCGGCGACGCCGCAGGGCTGCACGTGTGGACGGGAATGGACGACGAGCCGGCCGACGGGCTCGCCGATGTCTTCTACTGGGGCCTGTACGCGGACGACGCGCATGAGCAGTTCGGTGGTGAGCGGATCGCGCGGTACGGCGTCGACGAGCCACACGGGTGGCTGGACCTCCCGGTGGCTGAGGCGGCCGCACGTGCGGCCGAACTCACCGCCTGGCGCGACCGCCTCCAACTGGCAAGGGCCTCATTGTCTCGGTCGACGAGCACACCGATTTCCACCGCTTCCAGCGGGCCGGGTGGCACCATCCGCTCCACGTCGGCGCGATCGACGTTGGCGATTGTCAGGTGCTCGGCATCGAATGGGACCAGGGCGACCACTCGATCAGGCACCGCGGCGAGCGGGACGCTGGCCAGGTCTATCCGGTCACGCTCGAAGCCGACGAGGCGGGCGAGATGGTGATGCGATGGACCATCCCGCCTCACGACTTCGACGACGAAGACGAGTGACGAGCCCAGCTCTGGGATCCGCCACCGTCGTGAGACGGATTAATCCCCGACATGTGGTGAGACAGGGTTGAAAGCCCCAAGTCACAGCGGCGGCATGTGACACGAGCCGGGTCGTACCGATGTCGTATACGACATCGCCGTGAGACTAGCGCGTGGGTGCTGCTGCTCAGCGCCTCGTCTCGTACCTGGTCAGGACCACGCCGCCGGGAAACGTCCGCGTCTCCACCGGGTTGAGGTTCACCCAGTTGTCCAGCGCGGTGAAGAACGGTGTGCCGCCTCCCACCAGGACCGGCACGGTGGCCAGCACGTACTCGTCAATCAGCCCGGCCCGCATGGCCGCCCCGGCGACGGTCGCGCCGCCGATGTCCATCGGGCCGCCGTCCTCGGCCTTGAGCCGGGTGATCTCGGCGACCGCGTCGCCGGTGACCAGGCGGGTGTTCCAGTCGACCTTGTCGATCGTCGAGGAGAACACCACCTTCGACATGTCCCGCCAGCGGCGCGCGAACTCGATGTCCGCCGGGGTGGCGTTGGGCTGCTGGTCGCCGGTCGGCCAGTAGGAGCTCATCGTCTGCCACAGCTTGCGCCCGTACAGCGTCAGGTCGGTCGCCTGCAACTGGTCGGACCAAAACTGGAACAGCTCGTCGCTCGGCACGCCCCAGCCGATGTCGTCGCCGGGCGCGGCGATGTAGCCGTCCAGGGTCAGGTTCATGCCGTAGATCAGTTTCCGCATGGCCTAGCCTTCCGTCCGTGGGTGTCCGGCGTATGGACCTGCGCGGTGCGGGAAACTCATCGGTGCGCGATCTGGGCTCGCCGGTAGTCCTCGTGCTCGGGGCTCAGCGTGGTGTACTCGGCCGACACGGGCAAGCCGCCTGATCCCGACCTCGCCCTCGCGAGGAAATGCCACGGTTTTGAGACTGATCATGGGTGACAAGGCCGTGAGACAGCCAAGAACGCCCAGGTCACGCAAGATCGACATGTCACGAGCGGCGAGACCCTCCACATGTTGTGGGATCTCAGATTCCGTGGCCGAATCTCACATCCGATGGCCACTCGCCGGCCGGTCGGCCACCAATCTGAGACAGGCCGGTCGAAGCGCTGCCCCCAAGGGTCTGACCGCCCTGTTCAACGAGGAACACAAGCAGGGCGCCGAACTCAACCGCGCGGCCCTGCTCCACGCCAGCATGACCCCGCCCCGCACGCGCTGAACCGCCTCTTTGCGCGCCCGGACCACCGGCTCGGGGCGGGCACCCACGAGGCACGGCACGGGCTCACGCCTCGCGGAGGTCCGGCCCCTCGGTGGCCATGGCCACCGGAGTGGGTCCGGTCGGCGCTGTAGGCCACGCCCTGCGCGTCGAGGTGGCTCGTGTCCAGGGACGCCGTGAAGGGACACCTCCCACGCAGCGGCCTCGCGCCGTGCCCGTGCGGATCGGGCGGCGGGGGAGTGGGCCCTGGCGGTCCTGCGAGACTGCCGGCATGACTGGCATGATCGTGGTCCGCGACTACGACCCCCGATGGCCCGGGCGCTTTGAGGACCTGCGGCACCGGCTTGCACCTCATGTCGCGGACCTGGCTGTATCCATCGAGCATGTCGGAAGTACAGCCGTGCCCGGCTGCGCCGCCAAGCCGATCATCGACCTCGACATTGTGGTCGCCGAGGAGGCAGCCATGCCCGAGCTGATCTTGCGGCTAACCGCGCAGGGCTACCGCCACGAAGGCGATCTGGGGATTCCGGGGCGGGAGGCTTTCCAAGCCCCTCCTGCGGCTCCCGAACATCACCTCTACGGCGTGATCGCACATTCCAGACCCCACCTTGATCACGTCTTGCTCCGTGACTACCTGCGTCAGCGGCCCGATGAAGTCCTGCGCTACAGCGCGTTGAAGGTGGCTTTGGCAGAGCGGTTCCATGCCGACATCGAAGGCAGGCGGGACTACTCGACGGCGAAGAGCGCTGTGGTGGAGGAACTGGTCGCGAAATCCTACGCCGCTCGGGCCGCTGGCGAACCGTGACGCGAGATGGACCGCACGGGTTGGTGATGTTGTGACGCATTACCGAGCTCGTGCGGCCTTGTCTCATCCTGTCTTCTGCTGCCTTGATCGTGCACATCTCGCCGTTCTGATCGAGGAGTTGGCCGACCCTTGGCTGGGGCGATGTGAGTCCGAGTTGCGTGAGCGCCGTGGCGGAGAGCGCAAGCGGGCCGCCAGAGCCGGGCCGGATCACAGGCTGGTCTTCACCGACAGGGTCCTGGTCACCGTGGTCCACCTGCGTCTGCAGCTGCCGCACGCGGCACTGGCTGAGCTGTACGGCGTGACCCGCCCAACCAGCACCCGCGCCATCCGCGAGATCCGCCCGCTGCTGGCCTGCAGCGGCTTCGCCGTCCCTGACCGGCCCGGCATCCGCCTGCGTACTTTGGCCGATGTCTTCGCCTACGCCCAGGCAGAAGGCGTCGCGCTGCGCATCGACGGCACAGAGACCCAGGTCCGCCGTCCCAGGGCCGGCCGGGCCGGCCGCGGGGCGCCTGCTGTGGTCCGGGGCCGACCGACCCGGGCGGATGCATGATCCCACGATGCGCACCGAGGGCATCGCCGAGCAACTGCAACTCCATCCGCAGGTCAAGCCGAAGGTCGACAGGGGTTACCGGGGCCTCGCCAACGACTTCCCTCACCAAGTCCAGGCACCGCCGCGCACGCCGAAGGACGATGTGATTGGGCGAGAGGTACGCCTGGCGTGAGGCGCGTCGACAACAGTCCTCGGCACGGATCTGCGTGGAGCACACCATCGGCGAGGAGAAGAAGTGGCGGCCGCTCCAGCGCTACCTCGGCCGCCGCGAGTCCTACGCCGAGACGCACGCGGCCATCGCCGGACTGGTATCCGATCGCGCAGCCCGCAGGCCTACTCGGCGGCGCACGAGCACCGAACTCGTGCGCGCCCGGAAGGCCGCCTGCTGATCATCCACTGGCCGAACCGCCAGGCCGGCCCGCCCCAAGCTCAATCGCGTACCGAGTCGTAGGCGATTGATCACGAGCCCCGATTATCACAGCAACGTTGGCCGATACTGTTGACCGCCGTGCGGTGGTGCGGGCCACCACCGCGGGCCAACTACGGGCCTCCGCAGGGCTGTGTGCCCAGGCCCTGACGGAGAACCGAAACGTGTTGCTGCTGCTCGCCCTGGTTGCCGTGGGGACGAGTTGCAGTGCTCTCGGAGCTCCTGCCCGGCGCACCTTCCCGGTCCGGCTGTTGCCGGGCGACCAGGTCGCGGCCGGGCTCGCGCTGACCAACGTCTCCTTCCAGGCAGCGATGCTGGCCGGTCCCGCGATGGCCGGGCTGATCATCGCCCGCTGGGATTTTTCCGCCGCATACGCCGCCCAGGCCGTGGCCATGGCAGTCTCGATGCTCGCGGTGATCCGTCTGCCTGCCATGCGGCCCGAAGGCGCCGACGCGGCAGGCGACAGGCGCCGGCCGGAGCGTGGCGGTTGGCGGATCACCCTGCGCCGCCCGACGCTGTGGGGCTCGATGGCCACCGACCTGTCCGCAACGCTGCTCGCCATGCCGATCGCACTCTTCCCGCTGGTCAACGAGATCCGCTTCGGGGGAAACCCGCAGACCCTCGGCCTGTTCCTCTCGGCCGTCGCGGTCGGGGGAATCACGGCCGGTCTGCTCTCCGGCACGGTGACGCGCTGGCGCCGCAGCGGCCTGGTACAGCTGTCCGCAGCCGGGGTCTGGGGCCTGGCACTGGCCTGTTTCGGCCTGACGGGGCCGCTGTGGCCGGCGCTCGGTTGCCTGGCCGTGGCGGGCGCCGCCGACACCGTGTCTGTCGTCACCCGCAGCGCCCTGGTCCAATTGGAGACCCCGGACGCGTACCGGGGGCCGGGTCTCCTCGGTAGAACACGTCATCGGTGTCGCGGGCCCTGAACTCGGCAACTTCCGTGGTGGCCTGTCCGTGGTGGCCTGTTGGCGTCGGTCACCTCTGCCCCCTTCTCCCTGGTCTTCGGGGGACTGTCGGCCATCCTGGCGGTCGCCGCCGTGGCCGCGACCAATGCCCCCGTTCGCGCCTACCGCACGCCGCCTGCTCCCGCGAAGCCGACCGTCCCTGGGGTCGCCGACGCGGCGGCGGCCGCTGGTTGGGTTTCCTGATTCGCCTCCCCCTTGAGCCCGTGAGGGGTCGTCAGCGTCCTGCGCCGCTGACGACCCCTCACCGAGTGTCATTCCGCGTCGGCGGCGTCCGGATCGCGCAGCGGACGCAGGCCGCCGGGCAAATCGGGGAGTTGGAAGGAATACCGGCCGAGCATGTTGATGTGATGGGCGGACGAACGGGGAGAGGCGGTCCACGTCCTCGTCGCGGACGTCGAACCCGTCCTCGCGCAGCTGAGTGACGGCGGCGTCCATGTACCTCGTGTTGAAGAGCGCCAGGGCTCTGCCGCGTCTGGTCAACCGGCTTCGGCGGACGTGGAGTTGAAGGTCTCCCGCATGAGCTGGTTGGTTGCGCCGGGCTGTTCGACCAGGCTGTCGTCGTCCTCGAGGCGGCCGCACGTGTCGTCTGCTGTCACTTGCACCTCTCTGCCGAACGCGTTGAGGGGCCCTGGTGCCGTACTGGCACCAGGGCCCCGAAGGAACTGCTACACCATCTGCCGGCCCTGGCACTGCGCCGGCCTACTGTGTCCGCACGCCACCAGGGGGGTGGGCGGCGGGTGCGGGGATCGCGGTTGCTCGACCGGAGACCACCTCACTATCGATGTCCTGCGGTACCCGGGCTCAAGACGTCCGCCCGGGCGATCCTGATGGCGCCTGGCTCCTCCGTTCTTCCCTCTGAAATCACTCACTTGCCACGCGGGTTACTGCGTACTGCTGGTGATGCGAACTGCTCCGTGGCCTGTGACAGCGCCACTCTTCGGCAGCCAGCCCCGTCGCCCGTCCTGCGTCTGCTCTGGCTTGGAACCCCACTGCCGAACCTCCCGGCACGCGCGCCCGCAGCCGACGCCTTCACCGAGGTGCTGCTCACTGACTTCACTGCTGGGCACTGCTGGTACCGCTCACGGCGGCCCCTGATCACTGCGGGCCACCCGGTCCGGTCGTCAGTCCCGTCACCGTCCTGCAACAACCCTGGCTTCGGAACTCCACCACCGCACCGTCCTGCGCACTTGCAACTGCGGGTACTGCTGGCCGGCAGTTCGTGTCTGCCGGGCCCCATCGATCTCGACTACGAGAGAAACCATAACCACGCCACCATCCGATGTCTACTCCGACCAACATAGATTTCCGCTCACTCGGCAGTGCGGTAATCGACTGCAACCGGCGATGGAAGCTAAGGGTTGTCCCGTAACTGCTGGTCAAGAGGCTGGCCAGGGTGCGGAAACTGGTAAGTGCTGAGTGCACGGCTGGATCTGGTTCGGGAGCTGAACTGGCATGCCTGTCCGCCCCGGCTGCCTGAGCAGCCGATCCTCTACCCGGTCCTCGACGAGGACTACGCGGTCAGGATCGTGCGGGACTGGAACGTGAAGCACGATGGCGCCGGCTTCGTCACTCGTTTTGAGGTCGAGTCGGAGTTCTTGAGCCGGTATCCCATCCAGCAGGCGGGCGGGCAGACGATCCTCGAACTCAGGGTTCCGGCCGAGGAGCTGGACGACTTCAACGCCCACATTGTCAGCGAGATCCAGGTGGTCCACGAGTTCCGCTGAGGCGGGGAGGACTTGCTGACGGGGAGCACGCTGGCCCTGGGCGATGATCCCGACGTGGGAGAACAAGGCCCACAAGCAGGTCCGCGCCCGTGTCGAGCACGTCTTCGCCCGAATGAAGACCTGGAAGATCCTCCGCGACTGCCGCCTTGACGGCGCCGGAGTCCACCATGCCATGCGGGGCATCGCCCGGATGCACAACCTCGCCCTCGCCGGATGAACGAGCTGGCCACACGAAGGCCAAGCATGCCCGAGGGGCCCAAAGATCATTCACGGGACACCCCTTACCGGCGCGGGTAGGGGCGGGCACGCCGAACTCGGCTTGCGTACGGCGGGGATCGGCACGCTGAGCGCCTACGCGAGTTGGGGTACGAGGCGGAAGCGGGCGGTGTGGTACTGGATGGCCACCTTGCCCTTGCCGGTCCGGCACGGGGAGCCCGCGGGGGCGGCGCAGGTGGACATCGGGCAGTCGTGCGATTCCACGCGCTTGAAGTCGTCGCTCACGACCCAGGCGACCGCCGGGCCTCCGTGTGTTTCATGAGTGACCACCTCTGAACACACGGAGGCGAAGCCGACCTGTCGCCGCCGATCTCCACGTTTCCGTCGGCTGGTCAGCGGTGAGGCTGGCGCCGTGTGGCGTGGATGGAACCGAGCAGATTGAGGGACTGGGCGCTGGGGCTTCCTGGTTCGGCGTGGTAGATGACGAGTTGTTGGCCGGGCGTCTCGCGTACGTCGAATGCTTGATGGGTGAGAGTGAGCGGGCCGACGTCCGGGTGGAGGAAGTGTTTGGCGTCCCGTGCTTTGCCTCGCACCGTGTGGGACTGCCAGAGGCGGGTGAAGTCCACGCTGTGCTCGGTGAGAGTGCTGACGAGTTCGCGCAGTCGTGGGTTGTCCGGGTCGAAGCCGGTGGCCTCGCGGAGGTTGGCGACGGTGGCTTGTGCTGCTCGGTCCCAGTCCGTGTAGAAGTCGGGGCCTGCGGGGTCGAGAAAGGTCATGCGGGCCAGATTGTCCGCCGGCGCGAACGGCGAGTAGAGGGCGTCGGCCAATGCGTTGACGGCGAGGAGGTCCAGGGTTCGGCTCATGACGAATGCCGGCGTGTTCGGGTAGCCGTCCAATAGCTGTTGTAGGGACGGGCTGACTCGCTCCGCGAGGTGGGCGGAGGGCCGTTCCCTTGGGGTGGCCCCGGCCAGCCGGTACAGGTGCGCGCGGGCATCCTCGTCGAGGTGCAGCGCGCGGCTGAGCGCGTCGACCACCTGGGCTGACGGGTTGTGTTCGCGGCCCTGTTCGAGGCGGGTGTAATAGTCGGCGTTCACTCCGGCCAGGACGGCGACCTCTTCGCGGCGCAGTCCGGCGACTCTGCGGGCTCCGTAGCTCGTCATGCCGACGTCCTGCGGCTTCAGGCCGGCGCGGCGTGCTCGCAGGAAGTCTCCCAGGTGGTTGTCGTCCATGTGTTCAGGCTAGGCGGCGGCCCGGTGCGCTGCCTGGGTGTGGCACGTCCAGGCAGCAAGCGTCCTGGTTGGTGGCCGCTGACCTGCCCAGACTCGGTGGAGCGGGGAGGACCGCACCGTTTGAGGAGAGGAGTCCGCCATGGCCGGGGCCGTTGAGGGCGACCGCGTCGACGTGGTCGGGATGTGGGTGACCGCGGATGGTCACATCCGTCAGGAGCTGCTGCCGGACGGCCGCTACGTGGAGGCCCGCGGCGAGCGGCGCCGCGCGTACACCGGCCGGTACACGGTGACCGGCAGCCACCTGGACTACGTCGACGACATCGGGTTCACCGCCACGGGCGACATCCGGGACGGAGTGCTCCATCACGAGCACCTCGTGCTCCACCGGGAGCGGAAGTCGTCGTAGAGGAGGCCGGGCCGCGGCGCCTGGTCACCGGAAGGCGAATCCGCCGTCGGCGGATCCATGAGTCCCCACACAGCAGTCAGCCAGCATCAACGAGAAGCAAGGACCGTATCCATGACAGGACAACGACTTGACGGCAAGGTCGCGCTGATCACGGGCGCGACCGGCGGCCTCGGCACAGCGACCGCCGAGCTCTTCGCCCGCGAAGGCGCCCGGCTGGTGATCACCGATGTCGCCGAAGGTCCGCTGCGAGGTCTGGCCGAGCGGCTGGAGGCACGGGGCGCGGAGGTCGTCGCCGCCCGCCTCGATGTCTCTTCCGCGCGCGAGTGGGACGACGTGGTCACCCTAGTGCGCGACCGGTTTGCCACGCTGGACGTGCTCGTGAACCTCGCCGGCATCCTGGACTGGCCTGGTATCGAGGACACGCGGGAAGAGGTGTGGGACCGCGTCATCAACGTGAACCAGAAGGGCACCTGGCTCGGCATGAAGGCGGCGATGCCGCTCCTGCGCGCAAGCGGCGACGCGTCGGTGATCAATACCTCGTCCGTACTCGGCCTGGTGGGAAGCGGCGCGGCCGCGGCCTACCAAGCGTCCAAGGGGGCCGTACGCCTGCTGAGCAAGACCGCCGCGGTCGAGTACGCCCGGCAAGGAGTACGGGTCAACTCGGTGCATCCCGGGGTGATCGCCACACCGATGATCCAGGACCTCCTGGACGACCAGGGTGACCAGCAGCCGGACATCCAACGTACCCCCATGCGCCGGGCCGGCCACGCCGACGAGGTCGCACCCGCGATCCTCTTCCTTGCCTGCGACGACTCCTCGTTCGTCACCGGCTCGGAGCTGGTGGTCGACGGCGGCCTCACCGCGCACTGAACAGCCCAGCCGCGCGACGACCACGACGGACTGCCTCGAACGCCGCAACCCGTGAGCGCCTCAACGGCTTGGCCCACCTGACCCGTTCACGCACTGCCGAGCTTCAGGCAGCCCGCACCGGCGCCTGCCCGCACACTCACCTTCTCCAGGGACCACACCATGACACCTGCAACCGCGTCCGCCGAAGCATCCGAATCCACCGAGTTCGCCGGGAAGACCGCCCTCGTCACCGGGGCCGCGCGCGGCGTGGGCAAGGAGACCGTGGCGCTTCTCCACGCCCGCGGCGCCCGCGTCGTCGCCGTCGACCTACGCCCTGACATCACGACTCTGCCGGACGAGTTTCCCGGCGTACTCGCGGTGCGCGGCGACATCACGCGAGAAGAGACGGCCGCCCGCGCGGTGCAATCGGCCTTGGGTACCTTCGGAGGACTGGACATCCTTGTGAACAACGCCGGACGCACCTTGAACAAGCCCATTACCCAAACCACCGCCGAGGACTGGGACGCTGTGATGGCGGTCAACGCCCGCGGCTCGTTCTTCTGCGCCCGCGAAGCATTCCGGGTCATGAAGAGCCGCGGCGGCGGTGCCATCGTCAGTACCGGGTCCTATGCCGGCACCGTCGCCCTGCCCGAAGGCGTCGCCTACAGTGCGTCGAAGGGCGCTCTGGCCCAACTGACCAAGGTGTTCGCCGTCGAGGGCGGGCCACTGGGCATCCGCGCCAATCTCGTTGCCGCAGGCGTCATCGAGACCGATTTCCTCGACACGATCCGCCCCGACAGCCGCTCATACCTGGCGTCCTTCGCCGAGGCACAGCCCCTGGGCCGAGTCGCGCAGCCCGAAGAGATCGCCGAGGTCCTGTGCTTCCTGGCTTCACCACGCTCCAGCTTCATCACAGGAGCCGTGGTCGCCGCTGACGGCGGCTTCACCGCGGTATAGCGCCGCACCAGGCAATGTGTATCTAAAACGGATGCTGCCGATGTTCTTCAGCCGCGGCAGCAGGCGGAAGTTGAGCAGCTCGGTGAAGGCGAACCCGACCACGCTGGCGCCGTGCGTGTCGACGTAGTTGGACTCGATCCCGGCGTCCGTGCAGTGCCGCAGCAGGCCCTCGACCATCGCCGCGACCTCGGACGACGGACCGACTGGGCCGGTCGCTCGATGATCCGCGCACCCCGTGTGATCGCCGACTACGACGAGCTGTGCGAGCCGCTGCGCGCCCGGCGCATCCACGGCAGCGGACACCAGCCGGGCGACCCGGACAATGCCGCGGCCGCGGTGCTGCGAATCGTGGCGGCCGATCAGCCGCCGACGCGCCTGCTGCTCTGCACCGACGCGCTTCAGCTCGTCCAGGCCGGACGCGACACTTTCGAGGCACATGCTGGCATGGGCCGAACTGTCGGCCTCCACCGACTTCGACGATGTCAGCCGGTCCGCCTGACACCCGCTGTCGGGCCCCCAACGCGGGGCAGCGAAGGCGGCCGACCCGCAGGTTTCGACAAGACGATCTACAAGCGAAGGACGGAAGTCGAGCGAACGATCAACGCCTTGAAGAACTCCCGGGCCGTGGCCACGAGGTTCGACAAGCGCGGCTCCATCTTCCACGGCACCGTCACCGTCGCCTCGATCCGACTCTGGCGCCCGTGATCTCCGCCGGGTCTAGTCGCCGGTCGTACCGTCGAGCATCTCGCGCAGGATGTCCAGGTGGCCGTTGTGGCGGGCCGTCTCCTCGATGAGGTGAAGGAGAATCCAGCGCAGGTCGACATGGAGACCGTCGCGGACGGCTCGCTGGGCCTGCTTGTCCAGGCCGTTCCCGGCGACCAGTTCGCGGTAGTGGGCGCTCTGTTCGGCGTATTCGTCGAGCAACTGCGTGAGCGGGAAGCCTACGGCGATACGCATCTCGCGGTCGGGGTCCTCCTCGGTCCAGGGGCCCCGGTCTTCCTCGCCGAGGAAGACCACCTGGAACCAGTAGTACTCGACCCAACGGAGGTGGTTGATCACTCCGCTCATGGTCATCAGCGGTGAGCCCGGCAGGAGCGCCTTGTGGGCGTTCTCCGCAGAGACGCCATCGCACTTGGCGCGGGCGGTGTCACGTGCGTAGTCGAGAAACGTGGTGAGCTGGGTGCGCTCGTCCCACGCGGGCGGCGTGTCGTCGATTCTGGTCATCGCGCGAAGCGTCCCCGATCACCGCGACCGATGTCGAGGCATTTAACGCCGGGCTGTCCGGCTGCCGTCCGGCTCAGCCGTTCAGAATGCCGCTGACCTCGGTGGCGGGGACCGTGTCCGCGGCCCGCGGAACCGTCACGCGGACCGGCTCACCGATGTCCGACAGGGCCATGGTCAGCGTCACCCGCGCACCGGACATGTTGACGCTCATGCGGATCTGCACCAGGCGCCCCCGGCCGTCGACCCACGCGTCCGCGAAGACCGGGAGGTCGCTGCCCAGGGCATCGCGGGCTTGGTCCGTCTTCGTGCGGGTATCCGGGGTCATGCGCAGGGTGACGGTCCGGTGGTCGAGGATGCCGCGGTAGCGCACTGCACGCACCCCCTGGATGTTCTCCTCGCGCTCCCGGGAGATCTTGCGCATGGCGGCGATCTGCTGCAGGACGTGCTCGGGGTCGTTGAGCGGGGCCCGCAGCAGGTAGTGCGCCTGCGCCTTGTCCCGGGGCACAACCCCCCAGGCATCCTCGCCGATCCCCTGGACGCCGCTGACGTAAATCTTGCCGTCCGCGAAGACCTGGTCGCTGTGGTCGATGGCGCCGCCGGGGAGGTCGACCGCCAGGTGACCCCTGTCCGCGGCGAAGTCGAAGCCGCCGGTGACGGTGAGGCCGTACACCTGGCCCTCACCCTCCAGTTCGATCTTCTGGCGGAACCCGGCGCTGTCCTCGCGGAGAGCCGCGACGGCCGCTTGTACGGCGGACCGGGGGCCTGACGACGATGTGGAAGACGGTGACGCGGCCGCGGGCCTGTCACGGCTTCCGGCGTCGGCCGTGGAGCAGCCGGCGCACAACAGTGCGGCGGCAGCGGTGAGCACGAGAGGACGGCGCATGGGATTCTCCGAAGTTCTTGGGCGAGCACTCGGCCATTGCGGCACCGCCTCGCGCGGAGATCTTACGAAGTTGCGCACAGCCGTGCGAACTAGGGTCCGTCTTCAAAGATTGCTGAGGGTGGATCACGGTGGAGTGGTACGCCGTCATGAACTCACCGATCAGGAGTGGGAGTTACTCGCTCCGCTCATACCGCGGGCCTCGACAGGTCGACCACGGGTGGAGGACCGCCGGGTCATCAACGGGATGGTCTACAAGATCCGGACCGGGATCTGTGCCTTGCTCGTGCCCCCTTCGTCGCACGCGTGGCCGCCGGCGCCGGAGGCGGCGCCTGGACGGGCTTCACGCCCAGCTTGGACAGCCGCTCCTGCTGCTCGGTCGACAGCTGCGCCCAAGTACCCCGCTGGAACTGCCGCTGGAGCCACCGCCCGATGTCGTAGCCGTCCATCAACACGCCCGGCTGGATGTCGGGAAGGCTGCCATCGGCGTGACACCTATTTATGTCTGTGGGCGGGCGCCGGTCAGGCCAGGAGTTCCTAGTTGTGCTGGTCGGGCCGGGGGTAGAGGCGTTCGTGTTCTTCGTGGGTGTGGAACGTCCGGTACTGCGGGAAGTCGCCGTTGGTGATGAGAGCCCGGAGGGTCAGGACGGCTTCGGCGCCGGGGACGCTCCACCGACTGCCGGTGATATCGAGACGGTCGGCCACCAGATGACGTGCTGCTCCTTCGACGATGCCGCTGGCCATGGGCCTTCCGGCGTCGAGGGCCTCGTCGTAGCGGACGAAGGGGGCGTTGTTCTCCAGGTAGCGGCAGCCCTGTCCGCTGCGGCCCGTTGATCTGCGGGCAGGCCCGACCGGTCGGCTTGTGTGCGGATTCCGGAGAGCGCGCCCAAGGCGTCGCCGCTCTCGCGGCTCCCGCTGAATGCACTTCGAGGTCGCCGGCCCGGGGAGTCGGGGCGGTGGCCTCCCCTCACTCCGTGCCCTCGACCAGGATGCCGAGGATGGCGAGGAAGGCGGTGGCCGCGGGTGTGCCGTTGTCGCGGCTGGCGATGGCGGAGGCCCGAACACTGCTGGCAGGTGTCGCGGGCCAGCGCTGAGAGTCATGTACGAGAACAGGCTCGGTATCCGGAAACGGATGGCCTGACCTCTCTGATGGCTGGCCGTTGTCACTCGCACGCGATCTCGTTGCGCGGCGTGCAGGGCGTGCGGAATGGCTCCCGCTTCACTTCCTCGCCGCCCTTGAGGAAGACACGGTCCCTTGGATGCTGTGCTCGCGAAGGATGTGCCCGCCCTGGTCGGGTGCCGCGCGGGCCGTAGGGACGGAGTCGGAGCTTGCTGATGTGGCTGGGCGTCTTGCGTGCCGCTGATCAGGAGTGTGGGAAACGTGGGGGTGCAGCGCGGGAAACGATCTCCTCTTCTTGGGCGCAGGGGCTGATCAGCGAGTTCCGTCGGTGCCCCCAGGGGGCCGGGGCGGGGCTGGAGGTGAGCTTGTCCAGCAGCGCCCAGGTCTGTTCGGCGTCACCCGAAGCGGGAAGAGATCGGGGTCGGGGCCGTCCAGATGGGCGATGACGACGGCGGTCCAGTCGGCGGCGCTGTGGAGGCCCAGCAGGCCCGGTGCCGGGGCGCCGGGCGGCAGCGAGCCGAGGACAGCGGCCTCGTGGCTATTGGCGGCGGTCAGCGGGTCGTCGTCGGGGGCCGCCTTGACGAAGGCCCGTTGGCCGTCGGCCAGACGGAGCGCGGCGGCGAGCTGGTGGCCGCCGCCGCTCGGGGTAGGGGCCGTACTCACCTATCGGCAGGAACGGCTCGATCAACTTCCATTGCTCGTCGGTCAGTTGCCTGCGCGTCACGACCGTCTTCCTACCGGACCCACCTTCCAGACGGATCCGGATCGGCAAAGATTGATCAGAACATCACACAGGCCCTAGGACGCTCCCGGGGTGGTCTGACCTGCAAGATTCATCTGGCCGGTGAGGGTGGACGCCGCCCCCTGGCCCTGCTGATCACTCTGGGCCAGTAGTGGGGCGATGCCCCACAGCTCATCCCGGTCATGGAACGCATCCGCGTCGGCTTCGACAAGACGATCCACAAACGGAGGAACGAAGTTGAGCGGACGATCAACGCCCTCAAGAACTTTCGGGCCGGCGCGACGAGGTACGACAAGCGCGCCTACGTCTTCCACGGCACCGTCACCATTGCCTCGATCCGACTCTGGCTCCGCCCATGATCCGACGGCCAGAACCTGGCGGTGAGGTGCTCGAAAAACCAGTGGAGCAGCGCCGCTGTGCGCCATTACCGTGCTGCCGAACCAGGCGTCTAGGCAAGGACGTGCCGTTGTACACCCTGTGAGACCTCCCGAGTGCTGATTCGTCGCGCGTCGCACATGTGCGCCGCGCTCCTTTCTGCTGCGGTCTTCTCACCGAAACCGGTGTACTTCTGTGCTCAACAACTGGGTTGTCATGCCCACCTGCCTGCCTCTCGTCGTCCGCCGTTGCCACGCATGCGCGTCTGAGCGCTTCCGGGCAAACGGCAAGTTTCGTGTCAACGCAAACCACAAGCTCATTGACGCCTGGCTCCTCGTGCTCTGCACCTCTTGCGGGGAGACTGCAAAGCTCACGGTCCTGGAGCGGGTGAATGTGCGCTCCATACGGCCTGAGCTGCTGGACCGCCTGCATGCCAACGACCTTGGCCTGACAGCCAAGTTGCTCCAGGATCCGGTCGTGCAGCGCCGTAACCGCATCGCCCTCGACTGGGACAACGCCTGGCGCCTCGGCACCGGCGGATCGGATCACCTGGACCGCGAGGCGATCGACGTCTCGGTCCGCTTTGCGGCGCGGATCCCTGTCCGGCCGGTGCGATTGATCGCTGAAGGTTGCGGTCTTTCGCGGGCCGAGGTCGAGAGACTGATCACGGAGGGGAAACTCGTTTCGGCAGTCCGGCTGAGCGGCAAGCTCTCCGGCGACTTCACCTTCACGCTCAAGCGCTGAGCCTTCCCCAGGGGCCAGGGGCCAGGGGCCAGGGGCCAGGGGCCTGTCTGGCATGATCCGCCGGACAGGCCCCTGGCCCCGCCAACCGGGCCACCCGGCAACTCGCCCTCGACGCGGGCGACGGCAAGCCCCTCGCGATCGAAGCCCTCACCGACCGAGCCCGCACCGCTACGGACACCAGGTGATCCACCTCGCCACCCTCGCCATCAACGCCCGCCCACAGTGATCCATCGGCTCGGCGGTTTTAGTAATGGGGCAGGCATGGGCTTCCCATCTCATGCTCTCGGCGCCACCCCATGCTCGACTGACGTCCGAGCATGTCGGCGACGGTGCAGGGGCGGCTGTCCTGGGCGTTGGGGTGTGGCAGCTCGACGCCGCCCTGCGCTTCCGCTCCTGGAAGGTCGAAACCGGCAGCGGCAGCACCTGGACCCAGACGGCGTCCAAGCTCAACCACTGCGACAACCCCGCTGGATCGTCGAGGACACGACCAGCGGAGCCCTCACCCGCACCGTCGAGTCCGCCTCCGGCGACATCGCCGCCACCACCAGCAAGACCGGCGACACCGTCCTGCAGCTGACCACCGTCCACGGCGACTCGGTGATGAGGGCGGCGGCCTCGTGCAGGTGGCAGGAGGCGTCGCCGTCGCGGTCGGGTTCGATCTGTTCCGCCCGGCGGGCGGCGGTGCTCACCAGCTGCGCGAGGGCGGGGAAGAGGGCGCCGGGCACGTCGATGTCCTCCTGGAGCTCGCGCAGGATCGCGGTGAGCTCCTGGCGGTCGACGTCGTCGGCTTTCAGGTCGTCCTCGATCTGGTGGAGGGCGAGCTGGGCGATGCCGAGCGAGGCGCGTACGGGAGCGGCCGGTCACCGCGTGGTCGCCTTGGTGGTGGCGATGAGGGCGGCGAGGGTCTCCCAGCCGTGATGCCAACTTTCGTCACGTGAATTCTCAGGATCGGCGGGCCACCTCGGCCGCGTAGGCCGTTCCAACGGACCCGGCCGCCCATCGCTCGGCGGCCGATGGGCTGATCCCCAGCAGGCGCTGACGGGGGGCTGCGGGCGTCTGTGCCGCGAGCAGCACGCCAACGACCAGGGCGCCGAGCAGTCGCTGGTCGCGGTCACCGCTCGCTCGAACCGGAGCAAGGCTGGCCAGGACCCGGCCGAGTGGCTGCCGCCCGCCGCCGACGTGCACTGCCGGTATGTGGCCGAGTGGGTGGGCACAAAGCTCCGCTGGGGCCTGGCCTCCGACGAAGCCGAGCTGGATGCCCTGCGGCATGTGGCCATCGGCTGCCCCGGCCAGACAGTGACGTACGAACCGGCCTCATAGCTCCACCGCGCCCCTGCCGCCTTGGGCCGCGGGGGCGCTTCGCGTCACAGAAACGCGTTCATCTCAGAAGCTCGGTGGGCTTGGGGAGCGTGGCGGCGCCCCGGGACCCTTATGTCCCCGTGCGCGTCGACTGGAGATGCTGCGCGGCCGGTGAGGGGCCGCGCACGCAGCGGGTCTCGCCCTGTCCCCGGTCGGCCCCGCACGCTCGCTCCGGTGTGGGTTTCGCTGTCAGGGCCGGTCGAGGGCGTTCGTCACGAGTTCGCGCGCGTACGCGGCATCCAGTCGACCGGGGCGGAAGAGAATGCGGTACATCATCGGCGCCACGACCCGGTCGATCACCCGTTCCGTCTCGGGCACTGCCTCTCCGCGCCGCGTCGCACGGCTCAGGATGGCGTCGATCTGCTCCGCGGCGTAGGCGGAGCACTGGCCGGCATTGGTGCCGTCCGGATCACCGAGGAGCGCATCCCTGATGTACGCACGCCCGGGTGGAGAGGCCATCTCGTCGAGGAACTGCTCCGCCCATGCGTCGAGATCGGCCCGCAGGCTGCCGAGATCGACGGGGTCAGCCTCCGGGCGCAGCCGTTCGACTGCGACGTCGGACAGGAGTTCCTGCAGGTCGCCCCAGCGGCGGTAGATCGTGGAAGGTGTCACGCCGGCCCGGGCCGCCACCAGGGGAACGGTCAGCGCTTCGCGGCCCCTCTCGCCGACAAGTTCCCGGACCGCGGCATGAACGGACTCCTGCACACGGGCGCTGCGACCGCCGGGGCGCGTCATGGGCTTGGGGCTCATGCGTTCCACCTTAATGCGAATAAGTTGCTTCTAGCAGCCCCCGTCCCGTTCTCCGCGACAGGTGCCCGGGGTGGCGCCGCCACCGCGCTGGGCACTGCACCATCTGAAGCCGACGGGCCGAGAACGTCTTTCGGGTGTCCCGGGGCGAGCACGAGCCACCCGGGACTTCCGCCGGTCATCAGGCCGCCACCGGGGCGATGCGCCCCACGTCGGTGGCCGCCTCCTCGTACACCCGCCCAACGCGCAGCACCGTCGCGTCCCGGAAGGGGCGCGCCATCAGCTGCATACCGATCGGCAGTCCGGCGTGATCGTGTCCGACCGGCAGAGTGAGGGCCGGAAAGCCGGTGATGTTGGCCGGGGCGGAGAGGCGGACATAGCTGTCGGACACCGCTTCCACGGTGCCATCGGCCCATTCGACCGTGTCCTGGCCGGACTTCGCGGCCGTCATCGGCACTGTCGGGGCGGCGAGGACGTCGATCCCGTCGAACATGCGGGCCCAGTCGTCGCGCATCATGGTGCGGGCCCGCTGAGCGCGCAGGTAGTCGCCGGCCGATGTGAGTTCGCCGGCCTCGAGCAGGATGCGTACGTCCGGGCTGTACAGGTCGGGGACGGCCCGCAATGACCGCTCGTGGTAGGCCGTGGCCTCGGGAACCATCAGCCCCCACTGGGTGGCCTGGACATAGCGCGCCATCGGGATCTCTACGTCGACGAGCTTCGCACCGAGCTCCGCCAGCCGCTCGATCGCCCGGCGCACGGCCCCCTCGACTTCGGACGAGACCCTGTCGAAGTAGTGATTGCGGGGAATGCCGACCGTGAGCCCCTTGAGATCTCCGCCGCCGGTGAAGTCCACCGGGGGGCCGGACACACTCGCCGGGTCGCGGGGGTCGTACCCGGCTGTCGCGGCCAGCACCAGAGCCGCGTCCCACACGCTGCGGGTGATGGGGCCGACATGGTCCAGGGACCAGGACAGCGAGGTCACACCGGAACGGGGGACGAGACCGTAGGTCGGCTTGAGGCCCACCACGCCGTTGAGTGCGGCGGGGACCCGGATGGAACCTCCCGTGTCGGTGCCCAGGGCGAACGTCGCCTCGCCCGCGGCGACCGCCACCGCCGAGCCGCCGCTCGACCCTCCGGCGACGCGGCTCTGGTCCCAGGCGTTGCTGGTCTGCGGGGTGGTCAGGCCGTAGGCGAATTCATGGGTGTGCGTCTTGCCCAGGAGAACGGCCCCGGCAGCCTTCAGGCGTGCGGCCACCTCGCTGTCGTGGTCCGCGATGTGCCCGGCCCGGACGTCCGAGCTCGCCGTGGTGGGCAGGCCCGTGGCGTCGATCAGGTCCTTGAGGCCCATGGGGATCCCGTGCAGCGGGCTGCGCGGTCCAGTTTCGGAGATTTCCCGCTCGGCGCGAACCGCCGCGGCCAGAGCGGCGTCCGCCGCGACCGTGACGTAGGCACGGAGCCGTCCGTCGACCGCGCCGATGCGGGCCAGTACGGATTCGGTGAGCTCGACCGGGGACAGTTCCCGAGCGCGTACCGCGTGGGCCGCCTCGGCGAGGGACAGTTCAAAGGGTTGCATCGACGTTCTCCTGTCCGGCCCGGTACGAGACCGCGGGGGGCGTGTCGGCGAAGTCGAGTTCCCGCAGCGTGGTGATGACGGAGTGGATGTGGTTGGCGGTCGCAGCCACCCCTTCGTGACGGTCGTCCCCGAGGGTGAGTCCCGCGCGCAGTGCGCCTTGTGCTGCCTGCTGGGGAGTGAGTTCGCTGGTCATGAGAGTCCTTCCAGCTCTGTGCGGTGCATCGGTCCGGGAACTGTCCACGGCCCGCGGCATCTAAAAGCGAATCGTTTGCCTTAAGTGACGGTAGGGCCTACGGTTACTTAAAGCAAACCAGTTGCCTTTAGTGGACGTAAGGGAAGATCAGCATGTCCTCGACCTCACAGCCCAGTGCCCCCGCCGCCGCGCAGGCCCCCTCATGGTCCGTGGGCGATCACACTGTGCGACGCATCGACGAAACAGCCCTTCCCGCCGAGACCGGCCCGTGGCTGCTGCCCGGGGCGACTGCGGATGTCGTCACCCGGACCCCTTGGCTGCGCCCCGACTTCGCCGACGAAGGGGGAGTCCTCCGGCTGGCAAGCCACAGCTTCGCGGTCGAGGTGGACGGGCTGCGGATACTGGTCGACACCGGCATCGGAAACGGAAAGCGGCGCACCAATCCCGCCTGGCACAACCTGAACAGCGACTACGATGCGCGGCTGACGGCGGCAGGCTTCGCACCGGAGACCGTGGACATCGTCATCCTGACCCACCTGCACACCGACCACGTGGGCTGGAACACGCGCTTCGAAGGCGGCAGTTGGGTCCCCACCTTCCCCAACGCGCGCTACCTCACCTCGCATACCGAATGGAACTACTGGGCCGGTGTCGAAATGGAGGAGGCGCGGCAACAGATGTTCCAGGACTCGGTGCACCCCGTCCGGGACGCGGGTCTCTTCGAGCTCGTCGACGTGGCGGACGTGGGCACGGACATCGCGCCGGGCATCCGCCTGCTGCCCAGCCCCGGCCATACTCCGGGCCAAGTGACGGTGGAGCTGAGCAGCCAGGGTGAGAGCGCGCTCATCAGCGGCGACAGCATCCACCACCCGGTCCAGATGGGGCATCCGGAGCTCTGTAGCTGCGTGGACATCGCACCCGAACTCGCCGCCAGGACCCGGCACCGGATGCTCGACTCGCTGGCCGGCACCTCGACCCTGCTGCTCGGCAGCCACTTCCCGCCACCGACCGCCGGACACGTGCGGCGCGAGGGCAATGCGTACCAGCTGGCGCCGACCGCACCCGGGGGCGCAACGGTCCGTGGATGAACGGAGGGCCAGCGTCGCATCTGCCGTCTCAAGGTTCTTGTCCGTCTCGCAGCGCAGCCAGCCCAGTTTCCGGTGGTGCTCGCCGTAGGGCGTGTGCGAGCCGCGGGGGTGTTGCAGGGCGACGGCGATGATGTCGGGTCCGTGGTCGTCGCCCGGGCGCGGGGGAGCGCGCTCTACGAAGGGGCCGACCCGGACGGCGAGGTCCTGGCATGGGCCGGGGGCCAGGGGTCCGGGTCGCGCAGGGCGGCGAGCAGTGCGCGGAACTGGTCGACGGCGGCCTGGTCCTCGGGGCTGCGGGCGCCGGCGCGTGGCCGCAGCGTCGAAAGAAACGGCGCTTCATCGGGTGGCCTCCTGCGTGGGGTCGGGGTGGGCGGTGCCATTGGCGGGCTTTTTGAGGACGCGCGGCAAGTGGACGTGGAGGTGCTCGACTTCGACCTCGCGGCCCCGGTCGTGAAGTGCGCGGGCAAAGATTTCGGTGAGGCCGCTTGCACGTTTCCGGACCAACGATTTGGGAGGCAGTAAGCGGTGAAGGCTGCTGGTGGGAGCACCATTGCACCCGGAAACCACTTGGCGGTAAGCCTGTTCTGGCGACAGGCTCACGGCCATGGAACTCAACGTGCCAGTCAGTGGCGGCGAGGTATGGGCGGATGACACCGGAGGGGATGACCCACCGGTGATGCTCCTGCACCCGGGCGTCGGGGATTCACGAATTTGGGACCGGGTTCTACCGAAGCTGGCCGAACATCACCGGGTGATCCGCTACGACGTACGGGGCTATGGGCGTTCCCCAAAGCCGACGGTGCCCTACTCGCTCCGCGATGACCTGGTGGCTGTGCTTGATCACTTCGGGCTGCGCTCGGTGCCACTGGTTGGATGCAGTATGGGTGGTGGTACGGCGATGAGCTTCGCGCTGACCGCCCCGGAAAGGGTGACCGCCCTCGTGCTGCTCTGTCCAGGCGTCACCGGCTACCCGTGGCCCGAGGAACCTGAGGTCGAGGCGGAGTACGAGGCGCTGGTCGGGGCGGGTGACGTGGAGGGATTGGTGGCGTTCGGACTGCGCGAATGGGCGGCAGCCGGCGCCGATGAGTCCGCTGTGGCCCAGTTGCGGGCCGCAGCTCCGGCCTGGCTCACCGAGGATGAGTACCAGCGAGTGGACCCACCCGTATTTGACCGGCTCCACGAGCTGGACATGCCGGCCATGGTGATGGTGGGGGACCTGGACCGACCGCCACTGATCGAGTGCAACGAGCAGGTGGCCGCACGAATCCCCGGATGCCAGCTCGTGCAGATGTCCGGTGTCGATCATCTTCCGCCGCTGCGCGTTCCTGATCTGGTTGCCACCACTGTGCTGGCGTATTGCGGCGGCAAGTTGCTCGTCGACCACTCGCAGCCACCGCCACCACCGCAGCAGGTCGAAGGTTAGCCGCGGACACTTCCGGGCCGGTTGTACCGGGCGACGAAATCGATCAGATACCGGCGTACCGGCTCCACCGTTCTCCCCTCCTCATCGAAGACCAGCCATGGCACTACGCCCGGGTTTGCGGCGACGCGGCCCCACCGAGGCAGGCGAATCGGGTTGGCGGTGAGTTCGCGGGCGCCGGGTGTTCAGGACGACGTCCTGGACGCGGAGATTGAGGCCGTCCAGGACGAGGATGTGGCGGGCTGCCGCGGGGTCGCGGAGCCGGTCGCGGACGTCCTCGATCCGGTCGGCGGCGGGCGGGACGGGGGAGCTGTCCGGGCCGGTGGGCAGATGCAGATAGGTGAAGAGCGGTTCAAGTGCATCCAGCGGAAGATCGTCCACGCAGTGGTGGACCCTCGTGGTGAACAGCGCGGCAGGGGTCATGGAAGCATCAGCCTTCCGGAGAGCAGGGACGTGACCTCGCCACCCAGCAGCACAGCGCCGTCGTCCACGATGCGCAGGAGCAGATGGCCTTGCCGGGTCGGGTCCTTGGGCCCCTGGCAGACGCGGATGTCGCCGCGGATGCCATCCAGGGCCGCCAGAGCCCCGACCCCCAAAACCGCCCCTCCGGTCGCGCTGTCCTCCGCGCCCGACAGGGACGTGGTGAAGACCCGTACACGCCACTCATCGGCGCTGTCGGGTGCAGACAGCACCAGGCCGTTGGTCCGCGTCCTGGCACACAGTTCCAGGACGTCTTCCGCGTCGATCCGGATGGCCGTGAGCTGGTCGGCGTCCGCGCAGCGCAGCTGGATCCGGCTGCGGGACTGTCGGATGATCACCGGCCTTGCCGCGGACGCCGGATCGGCGCGGACGAAGTGTGGCCAGTCGGTTTCCTCCAGTTCGGGCGGGCCGGTGTCCTCGTGACGGGCCCAGCTGATTGGGCCCTCGCGGTGGACCACCAACTGCTCGCCGCGCTCGTGCCTTACGCACCAGGGCGTGCGGTCCGGCACGTCCAGGGCGGTCAGCACGGCCAACGAGGTCTGCAGACACTGCCCGAGCTCCTCGGCAGGCGAGAAGGTGCGCAGCACCACACTGCCGGAGTCGACCGAGGTGATGAACGCCGTGTCCGGCACGCCCAGTACCTCGGCCGAGGCTGCCAGGTTGGCGACGGGCAGCCCTGGCGGGACCACCACGGTGTGGTTGCCGCCTGTCGTTCCGCGTGCGAAGACCCGGCCCCACCACGTTTCACCATTCATCGGTCCGGCCGATCGGTCCGTCCCGTGGATCATCCGTTGCTCCGTACTGCGTCCGCCTCCGCTGTCAGGGCCTCGGCCAGAACGGAGACCGAGCGCAGCAGCTCGTTTTCCGAGATTGTCAGGGGTGGGGTCCACTTGACGACCGAGCCGTCAGCACCGCCACGCAAGGCGAGCACACCGAACTCCCGCATCCGGCGGACCACGGACCGGGTGAAGGCCCCCCGGTCATTGCCAGGAGCTGCTGCGACCCGGACCCCGGTCATCAGACCGCGCCCGATCGTCTCCAAACGCACCTCCGGAACATCGGGGCCGCCCACAGCCCTCACCAGAACGTCGCCCAGCACGGCGGCACGCTGCGGCAGTTGCTCGCCCAGCAGCCTGTCGATGACCACCGAGCCTGCGGCGCAGTCAACAGGATTCGCGGAGAATGTGCTGGTCTGGCGCAGTGGCGGGACGGCCTCGAGCAGCGCCCGAGGCCCGGCGACCAGCGAGACCGGCAGTCCGCCGCCCAGCGCCTTGCCCAGCACGACGAGATCCGGCACGACGTCCTCGTGCTGGAAGCCGAACATCGCTGGCGTCGGGCCGCAGCCACGGCGAGACGTCCACCGCCAGGACCAGCCGGCCATCAGCCGCCCGAGGCAACGGAACCCGACCAGACCCCGCCGCAGCCGTGCGACATCTACCCCGCCGCGGTTGAGGCCGGCGTAGAGGGCGCCGTGTCCCCGACGGTGCTCCGGCGCCAGGGCCAGGTCGACCAGCGACCGCACCGGTCCGTCCGTACACAGCACGGCGTCGGTCAGCTCGAAGAGCGCGTCCGCGCGGGCGGTCAAGCAGTCGTAGAAGTCGGTCCGGAACCGAGACAACACGGTCAGGGACTCGACGCGGACAGCGTCGTGCAGCAACTCACCCTCGCGGCCTTGACATGAGCAACAGCGTCTCGACAACGCACATGATCACGCAAAGCCGTACCCCTGGCCAAGCGAACGACCAACCCCGTGGCCCACGAGCCGAACAGATCCGCAAACTCAGAAGCGGGTGCGGTCCGTGCTCCGCGAATCCGCGACGCGACGATCCTCATAGATCTGGCCGGCCCGGGCCGACTCCCGCCAGGGGCGCGCCTTGTTCAGCGCGATGTCGAGGTTCGGGTCGGCCCGGTCGAGGTCCACGCAGGCCAGGGCAGCCGTGCCATCGGCCGGGCAGCGGGCCAGCCAGGATCCGTGAGGACCGATGACGCCTGCGGGCATCGCGGCACTGCACTGCGCCGGGACGGACACGCTGACCCAGTAGGTGTGTGCGGCTGCGTGTCCACGGGCCAGCACGCCGAATACCGGGTCCTCTGAGAACGAGGAGAGCAGGACGCAGTCCACTCCCAGCTCGCGGTACTCGATGAAGAGCTCCGGGAAGGTGACCTCTATACACAGGGCGCTGCCGAACCGGAAGCCGTCGATGTCGAAGGTGAAGGGTGTGAACCCGGGTGAGTACCAGCCGGTGATCTCCGTGTGGGAGCACCGGCGCTTGTCGTAGCGGCCGCGCAGCTGTCCCCCGTCAGAGATCACGTACATGCTGTTGTGCGGCCGGTTCGGCGGGGTCAGACGGTGGCTGGAGCCCACAACGACCCAGAGGCCGAGATCGGCCGCCGCCTTGGTGGTCAGCTCCAGCTGGTTCTGTACCGCCGCCCAGTCGATGAACCAGCCCGCCAGTGCCTGTTTCGCCTCAGCACCCGAGGGATAGCCCGAGATCGCACCCTCTGGGAAGTGCACGAGTCGGGCACCCGCCTCCCGGGCCGCCACCATCAACTCACGGACCGCCGCCCCGTTGGCCAAAGGGTCACAGGTGACCGGGCTCTGCGCGACTGCTATCCGAATGCCGTCTGACACAAAGCAGTTGTACCCCATCGTCACCAGCCCGGGAGGTCAAACAACAAGCTGAGGAACACGCGGTCGAGCAGCCCGTCGCCCGGATCCTCTTCGAGACTCATGTCAGGGCCCCGGCGGATCATGTTAAAGCGCGTCACGACGCTGCTGGGCCTGAACACCGACGCCGTAGCCGACCACGCCGAGGCCAGCGCCACGGTCGTCAAGATCCTGCGCACACTCACCACAACGGTGCAGGGCCTGGCCGAACTGCGCAACCAGCTCGGCGCGACGCCGAGCAGCCACGTACCGCGACCGCCGTCGCCACCCACCCCA
Organism: Streptomyces sp. NBC_00076; assembly: GCF_045041235.1. Classification (NCBI taxonomy): domain Bacteria; kingdom Bacillati; phylum Actinomycetota; class Actinomycetes; order Kitasatosporales; family Streptomycetaceae; genus Streptomyces; species Streptomyces sp. NBC_00076. The sequence goes on along the minus strand of NZ_CP108242.1, from coordinate 284,534 downwards.
CCAGCGCGCACAGCCGCACGCCCCAGACCAGCACCCAGAGCAGCACAGAGTGCATGAGCGGCCCCCGACTCACATCGACTCACAACTCGAACAGCATGCTCGCCGTGCGGGCTATCGTGATCGCGATTGGGCTCACGTGTCAGAACCGTAACCAGGAGACTCACCATGACAAATGTCCCGGGACACGACGACTTAGCCGGCCACCCGTCCAGGCGTCGCTTCGGCCAACTAGCCGCCCTCGGACTGGCTGCCGCTGCCGGCTCGGCAGCTCTCGCCTCACCAGCCGTGGCCGTCGGAGCGGAAGCACAGGAGTACTACGACCGGGCCCGCAGGCTGGCCGGGAGCGATCCGGTCCTCCTCGCCCTCGTGAGGGCTCTGACCCCTGACATCGACTTTCCCAGCCCGCCCGCGCCGAAGCCGCTGAAGATCTTCGACAACTTGGCCTTTCTGAGCGCGGGTTGGATCTCCGCCATGGCGGTGTTGACCGACGACGGGATCGTACTGATTGACGCACTCACCTCCCCCGGGGAGGCCGAGAGCATTCTCGTACCCGGGTTGCGCGAGTTGGGAGCCGATCCGGAGACGATCAAGTACGTCGTTGTCACCCATGGCCACGATGACCATTTCGGCGGCGCGCAGTACCTCGCCGACCGCTACGGAGCACGTGTTCTGATGACGCCGGCCGACTGGGACCTCATCGCCCGAACCCGTCCGGACAATGCCCCCACCCGGGACCTGGAGATCGCGGACGGGCAACAGCTCACGCTCGGCGGGACGACGATCCAACTGCACTGCACCCCGGGCCACACCTCGGGTACCGTCTCACCGATCATCCCGGTGCGGGCGGGCCGCGAGCGCCACACAGCCATGCTGTGGGGCGGCATGAACCCGCCCACCGCACTCACGGACCTGCGCATCTACCTGGCGTCCGTCCACTCCTTCCGGGAACGGATCCGGCAGGCGAACGTGGACGTGGAACTGTCCAACCACCCCAACGACTACGGCCTCCAACGCGCTGAGCAGCTTCGGAACCGGCCCGACGGACTCAACCCCTTCGTACTGGGCCGACCGCGGACGCAGCGGTACATGGCGGTGATGGACCTCATGCTGCGCGGGAGGATCGCCGATGCCGAAGCGGCCGAACCCCTGGGCGGCGCCCTCCTCCAGGCTGACCGCCACCACCCCCGATGACTGCCGCTCTGCCACACACTGTGTCGGGGCACACGACATGGGCGAGGCCCAGAGACCACCTGTGGGTCGGTTGAGGTCGGTCACACTGTCGCTGCGGCGAGGGGTGGGACCCGACCAGCCGGTGTGGCGGGTCGTCGGCCGGGGCGAGGACCCCCGCGCCCTGGACGCGTTGCCGAAGGCGCGCTGAGCACGGACGGCAGCGGCGGCCATCCGGCCATCCAGGGCTGCCGAACAGTTCGACGTCGCCGGGGGAGAGGTCGGGGCGGGCGCGGCACCAGCGGGCCGGGTGCGGCCGGCGTCCGGCACTGTCTTTGGCGACGTCCACCTCCACCACCATTTCGGGCCGTACGAGGGTGACCACAGCGGAGCAGACGATGCGGGACGCCGGTCGGCCCGGCGTACGGCTGCGCTGCTACCTGGACCCGCTCCGGCAGCTCACCGCGGCCGCCGTGGTCTGCCCGACCATGGCGCCGACCCCGGCCCGGCCCTGACTTATAACTGGCCGCCGCCTTCGCCGAACAGCGGCACCTCCTGGACGTCGACGTCCGCGCGGATGCCGTGGGGGCGGGCCGGATGCCGTCACCGTCCCGTGCGGTCGCGGGCGACATCGACGTCGACTTCCATCACGACATCCGGCCGCACCAGGACGGCATCGAGGGTGCGTTGCGTTCCCCAGCCCTGCCGAGAACATCCAGCCCGTCCACGGATGCGCGCCGCGCGGCGGGGCCAGTTGTCCGCCACAGCGCGGCCGGGGACAGAGTGGAGGTGCGGCCGACGTACCGCAGGCGGCCCGCCGGGTCGTAGCGGCCCCGCAGCAGCGTGCCAACTGCCTCGGGATGGCAGACGCTGGGGGCGTCTTATGAGGAGGGGTATGCCGAATTTGATCAGGCGTCAGGAGGTGTCCGCGGAGGTCGACTTCGGTGTATGGGCCTTGCAGGACTGCGATGACACGCAGGTGCCTGTCACGTTTCCCGGTGGATTCGAGCGAGGCCCGTTTCTCTCCGCCCGGGAGGGTGGCTTGGACTTCACGAGTGCGGGGCACACCCACACGGCCAGTCTCACCGTGGAGGTCTGGGATGCCGATCCGGCCGTTCCTGCCGGTCTGTGGGAGGTGACGGCCGAGGCGAGCGTGTATTGCTCGTCGGGCAAGTTGCGCGCGCGGAGCGTGGCGGGTGGTCCTATGCCCGGCAGTATCGAGCTGTCGGACGGGCCGGGTACGTGGAGTGTGCGTGTGGTGAGCGCTGGGCGTCGTCAGGTCGCTGAGCTCGCTGCACGCGAGGTGCCGGAGGGCGTGGAACGGTACACGGCGCAGTTCTGGCCACAGCTGTAGCCAGCATGGTGCGGGCCGGACGGATTTGTACGTCCGGCCCGCAGCGGGCGATCCGGCGAATGACACGAATGTTCGATCAACGCCCCGGCCGTGATCCGGCATACGGAACCGATGACGTCGTGCTGCTCGCTAGTGCTTTGAGTGCCGCGGATTGCTGAGCCCTGGTGCCACGACGGAGCGCCCGGCGCTCCTCTTGCAGCGCCGGGGGCTCCGTTGCGGTTGGGTCAGGCTTTGACCTCACGAGTCAGTTTTGACTCCCACGGGCACCAGTTGGAGCCGGGGAGGAACGCTCCGCCGGCCTCATCCAAATGGTCCTCGACGTAGCCCGCGGAGGCGTCGGAATCCTCACGCGTGTCCGTCCCCACGTCGAAGAAGCTGATGGTGGCTGGGTCGAGGTGGTAGCTGAAGTCCGGGTTGTAGGACGCCTTCTTCTTCACGATTCTGCCCGCGACGTGGGGCTTGCTCCTCTCCGCACCGCTCAGGACCTTGCGGGCGTGGGCGATCAGGGTGTCATTGGTCAGTTCGAAGATGAACTCCTTGCCCTGGCCGGGCGGCGTCTGGAACGCGAAACGAGCGGTTGCCATGGTGATGCGCTTCATCGTCGACGGGGGTGCCGGGTTCGAGCACGCCAGGCAATACTTACGCAAAGTATGCAAATAATCACTTTGAGCACTCATTCGTGAGCGTGTGCATCCGCATCGACTACATCATGCTCCGCTGCGGCCCTCACGGGCCCACGCTGCGCATCACCTCCTGCCAGCGCGTGCTGGCGGGCCCGGTGAACGGCTTGTACGCAAGCGATCACTACGGTCTGGTCGCCGACCTGTCCCTTCCTGACCACACGCCAGGTCAGTGGAGGAGCTCTCACCAGCAGTGGAACCCTGGCCTACCAGCCGACTGAGTCTCAACTGGGCTTCTGGTGCCCAGCCTGAATGGGTGTCGGGAGCTCAGGGCACCGTGGGGCCGCTGCCCGACGATCCAGGCTCCGAGGTCTTCGCCCTGCACGACCACCTCACGTGGCCCGGCGGGCAGGGCGCCTCCCGCCTTGCCCGCCCTCCTCGTCCACCGGCTTCAGCTGCTCCCCGCCTGCGGGGATGGTCCCGGCGCGTTGTCTGCAGATCTCAGCCGGCGAGCTTGTTGGTCTTGCGGACCTGTCCGTCGAAGACCCCGGCGGGAAGGATACGGTGCGCCGCGCTGAGGAGCCGGGCGCTCCGGCCGGCGGTGTACCGCACCCTCGGCTTGGAGTCGGTGGCGGCCGCGACGATCGCCTCCGCGACGGTGGCGGGGTCGTCGCCGTCCTCGTTGACCGCCAAGGCCAGCTTGTCGGCGATGCGCCGCTGCTCCGCGTAGATTTGCATGGGCATGTCGGGCTCGACCGTGTTCGCCTCGAACGAGGATTTGGTACCGCCCGGCTGGACGATAAGGGCCCGGACTCCGTGTTCGCGGATCTCGTGGTCCAGGGACTCGGTGTACCCCTCGAGCGCGTGCTTGGACGCCGAGTAGGTGGCCATGTAGGGCGCGGGGAGGAACCCGAGGATCGACGAGACGTTGATGATGCGCCCGCTTCCCTGGGCGCGCATGTGCGGGAGAACGGCCTTGGTCATGCGCATCACACCGAAGACGTTGATGTTGAAGAGGTGCTGGGCCTGGGCGAGAGAGTTTTCCTCGGCGGCGCCCGAGGAGCCGATGCCCGCGTTGTTGACCAGGATGTCGATCCGCCCGAACCGCTCGATCACCTGCTCGACCGCGGCGGCGACCGAGTCGTCGCTGCCCACGTCGAGGGCGAGGAACGTCACGCCGTCGCGACGGTCGGCTCCCGATGTCTTCCGGCTCGTTCCCACTGTCTCGAAACCCGCTGCGGCGAGCGCGAGGGCGGCCGCCTTTCCGATACCGGTGGACGCGCCTGTCACGAGGGCCACCGGTCGGGCTGTTGTTGTCATGATGGCCTCCAGAGCCAATTGAATTACATTCGTATGCCTTACGCTCGTACGACCATATGGGGGTCGGCTGCCGATGGCAAGTGGTCACGTCCTGTGATTCGAGAAAGATCCGGGAAGTGTGGGGTGCGGTAGGGGAAGACCACGAGCGGACGACGAGCTGGCCCTCTCCCGCGTTCGCCGCCTCCGTCGTCGTCGGGCTGGTCCCGCTCCTGCACCCTGTACGCCACCATTGGGCGACGCACCGGGCAGCGGCACGACCCCGCACTGATCGCGCTCGGCGCTATGACCGCAGCCGCACTCGCGCTCGTACCCGGCCCGTACGCCCTGCTGGTCGCCCTCCCGGGTGCAGGACCGGGTCACCGGCGGAACACCCGGCTCTGCAGGTGCCCGGACTGTGAGCTTCCGTCGAGTCGTGTGCACAGCTGCTACGAGCGTCGGCTGGCCGATACCGGTCGGCGACCAGCCGGTGCTGATTGAGCTGACCGTGCGGCGGTTGTACTGCGATAACGCCCCGTGTGGGCGTCGTACGTTCGTCGAGCAGGTCGGGGGGGCTGACGTTTCGGTACGGAAGACGGACGCCTGCTTCGCGCCGGCTGGCCGTAATGCTGCACAGTGCGGTCAGTCGTATGACACTGCTGCCGCTAGTGATGGCGCTTCCTGATCCCTCCTGGCCGCATGGCTCAGCGAACACCCTGGCGTCGAGGTGATCTGCCGAGATCGCGCCGGTTCCTACGCTGAAGGCGCCCGCCTCGGAGCTCCACAGGCGGTCGAGGTCGGTGACCGCTCTCACCTGTGGCAAAACCTGGGAACCGCGATGGGACAATGCGTGCGTCTGCACAACGAATGCCTGCGACCACCCGGCTCGTGTCCCGGTGACCTGCCGGACCGTCCTTTCGCCGCCGAACCGCCGTCGGCGAAGGAGATGTCGCCGATCGAAGCCCGCATCCGTGAACGTCACGCCCTCGTCCACGCCCTCCTCGACTGCTCAGACGGTGACTGAGTGGGGAAGACAACGAGCGCGAAGTATCTCGGCACCCGAGGAGGCGGCTGCAGGACTACGTGGACGCGGAAGACGTCACCCAAATGAGCGACGCCCGCCGGTCGGCGAGGACTTTGCCACGCCCTCAGGACACTTGACCTTGCCCAGAGGTGAAGGCCGACAGTGTCAGTGGCGACCAAGCCGACGAGCTGAGCGCACTTGGCTCTGACCGAACCCGGACGAGAGGAACCCACATGAACGACGACGCTCTCCTGGCAGAGCAAATGGCCTACTACAAGGCTGGCGCGGCCGAGTACGACCGGCCCTACGCAGAGTACGAAGACCTGCAGACATTACTGGCTGCCGTCGATGACCTCCCGATCGCCGGGGACGTGCTGGAGCTGGCCTGCGGAACGGGCCAATGGACCTCGAGGCTCGCCGCGCGGGCTCACTCCGTGACGGCTGTCGACGCGTCACCCGAAGTGCTGGCCCTCGCCCGTGCGCGCACCGCATCCCCCACCGTCCAGTTTCTTGAGGCCGACCTGTTCGAGTGGCAGCCACCACGACGCTACGACACCGTGTTCTTCGCCTTCTGGCTATCCCACGTCCCGCCGACACAGCTACCCGACTTCTGGAACACCGTCGCCACCGCGCTCGCGCCGGGCGGCAAAGCAATCTTCATCGACGACGGCCCCGCCGCAGCCGCCTACGAGCAGGTCCTCGCGGACCAGCCGACCCCGACCGCGCTTCGCCAGCTCGACGACGGCAGCCAGTACCGCATCGTGAAGGTCTTCCACGATGCCCAGACACTCACAGACGACCTCACAGCTCTGGGGTGGTCGGTCCGCATCCGGTCTATGGCCGGGAACTTCATCGGCATTGCCGAACCGCCGCCCACCCCTGGCTGAGAAGCGGCAACACGCAGGCGAACCAGATCACCTGAGACCGTAGGCGAATCGGACCAGACCACCTGAGGCAGAGTGCAGATACCGGATGAGTGTCTCAGTTGCCCGTGGCGGATCCGATGCCGGCTGCTGCCCTGCCGCCGGCTGGCCATCGGGCGGACCAGTCCCGACCTGCGCATCTCCCTGCTGAGGAGGGTCCCGGCCTCCCAACCCGCTGAAGGCCGTCCTGGAAGAGGCGCACGGCCCGGCCGGCACCGGGCGCCACGGACCTCGTCGACATCGGGCTCACCGGCCGCGGGCCGCTGTGCCAGCCTGGCGTCCGCTGTCCGCCAGGTGACGAGCTACAGCCCCGAGGCCCCGTCGGTTCTGCGCATGCCGTCCGGCACCGCCCCGGTGCGGCTCCGGGTCCGCGAGGCGGAACGGATCCCCGCCCTGCCGCCTTCCTCGGCCGTGCCCGCCGAACTCCAGGAACGGACGCTCTTCGTCGGCGTGGTCCCCCTTCCCCCGGGCTGGCGGCCGGGCTGACTCCACTCCGGGGATAGCGGGCCACGCGGGCGGGGTAGGGCTGGTGGTGGCCCGCAAGTGGTCCCGGGCCGGCGGACAGGGGGTGCCGTGGACGGCATGGCAGGTACGGAACGCAGGTCGGGCGGGGACGGGAGCGTGTCGGCAGCCGAGTTGTTCGACGGGCTGGGGCTCGCGTACGAGGAGGCGTTCGGCCGGCTGCCGGCCCAGTGGGAGGCGGTCGACTGGCTGGCCGGGCGGCTACCGTCGGGCGCCCGAGTACTGGACGTAGGCAGCGGCACCGGGCGGCCAGTCGCCGAGCGGCTGGCGGCGGCGGGCTGCTCGGTGACCGGCATCGACGTGTCCCCGGTGATGGTGGCGCTGGCCCGGGAACAGGTGCCAAGCGCCCGGTTCGAGCAGTGCGACGTAGGGGAGTTCACCCCGGAGGGCGGTTTCGAGGCGGTCTGCGCGTTCTTCCCGCTGCTGATGATGACGCGGGCGCAGGCCACGGCGGCGCTACGGCGGATGGCCGGGTGGCTGGCCCCGGGCGGCTACCTCGTGACGGCAACCGTGCCGGCCGATGTCGAGGGCGTGCAGATCGAGTTCATGGGTCGGCCGGTCCGCGTCTCCAGCTTCGCCGCGGACGACTACCTCCGGATGCTTCGGGAGGAATGCGGGCTGGAGATCCTGCACCACGCCGTCTCGGCGTTCGTGCCGGCCGGTGAACTCGCCGTGCCCGAGGAGCACCTGTTCTGTTACGCCCGCCGCCCGGCCCATCGGAGGCCCGGTGACGCGCCAGCTTGCGCGCCGCACTCGACGTGATCAGCGGGCGACGGATCGCCCACGGCGTACGGGCGGTTAAGGACCCGGCTCTCGTTGCCCGCCTGGACCCGGAAGGGGCGGCCCTGGACGTCTGGACCTCCTCGAACGTCGCCCTCGGCGTCGTGACAACTCTGTCTGTCCACCCTTCCCACCGCTGGTGGCCAAGGACGACGAACCTGTCGGGGTAGGGACGTCCTCGTTCGGAGCTTTCATGCCGGTGATGTACAGCCCGCGGTAGACGACGAACCCGTTGTCGACCGCGGGCTGGCCCTCGGGGGTCCAGATGCCTTCGGCGGGGACGGAGCGAGCCAGGTCTGGCAGTAGGGGCCGATACGGAGCAGCGTCGCTGCGGCGTGCTTCGACGTGGACGCCGTGGTCCGCCGGCGCCACGCCGACGTCGTCGGGGAGGTCCCGGCCCGCCGCGGCGTGGGTGAGCGGCGCGTAGGCCGGATTCCACGCACCGAGGATCGCGGTCGTCTCGCAGCGCAGCCAGCCCAGTTTCCGGTGGTGCTCGCCGTAGGGCGTGTGCGAGCCGCGGGGGTGTTGCAGGGCGACGGCGATGACGTCGGGTCCGTGGTCGTCGCCCGGGCGTGGGTGAGCGCGCTCTACGAAGGGGCCGACCCGGACGGCGAAGTCCTGGCATGGGCCGGGGGGCCGGGGGGTGCGTCTATGTCTTTCGTCAAGTGAGGCGTGGGGTTCGGGGTTCGTAGATGGTGCCGTCGCGGAGCATCGCGAACAGCACGTTGATCCGCTGGCGGGCCAGGCGGAGGAGGGCTTGGGTGTGGGTCTTTCCGCGGGCTCGGCATTTGTCGTAGTAGGTGCGGGAGGCGGGGTCGTGCAGGGCGGCGAACGCGGACAGGAACATCGCGCGTTTGAGTTGTCGGTTGCCGCCTCTGGGGGGCGTGTTCGCCGTGGATGGAGGTTCCCGAGGACTTCGTCGTGGGGGCGAGGCCGGCGTAGGAGGCCAGGTGGGCGGCGGTGGGGAAGCTGGTGCCGTCGCCGACGGTGACCAGCAAGGTGGCGGCGCTACGGACCGCGACTCCCGGAATCGAGGTCAGGACCGGGGAAAGAGGGTGAGCCTCCAGCAGCTGCCCGATCTGCGCTTCCAGAGCTCGTTGTTGCTCGTGGACAGCGGCGAGCGAACGGGCCAGCGACGGGATCACGACGTCGAGGGTGCCGGTCCCGGGGACGACTACGGTCTGTTCGTCGAGCGCGTCGAAGACCTCGTCGATCAGCCGCTGGGCCATGCGCGGGGCCCTGGGCCGGGTCACCTCGACGAGCGGCGGCGGCCGGCTTTCCGCAGTGGGCCGGGGATTCGTAGCGTTCCAGCAGCCAGGTCACGGCGGGGTGGTCCAGTCGGGGGCCAAGGACGCGCTCCAGGCTGGGGTGGAACTGGGTGAGCAGGCCGCGTATCCGGTTGGAGGTGCGGGTGGCCTCGGCCGCGAGGTCCTGGTCGAAGCCGGCCAGCACGGTCAGTTCGGCGGTGATCTCGTCGGTCAGTTCCAGCGAGCGCAGTGTGTGCGGCATGGTGCGGGCTGCGTCGGCGATCACGGCGGCGTCCTTGGCGTCGGTCTTCGCCTCGCCCGGGTAGAGGTCGGCGATCCGCCGCATCGAGAGTCCGGGCAGGTAGGCGATCTTGCAGCCTGCGTCGCGGGCGACCGTCAGGGGCAGGGCGCCGATCGAGGCGGGCTGGTCCACGATCACCAGGACGGTGCCGAACTTCGCGGCGAGCTTGTCGAAGACGGCCCGCAGCTTCGGCTCGCTGTTGGGCAGCTGCTTGTCGAAGACCTTCTTCCCGGCCGGGGTGAGTCCGTGGCCGTGGTGAGCGGTCTTGCCGACGTCCAGGCCGAGGAACACGCCCACGTCTTCGGTGTCGAACATCGCGCCCTTTCGGCAGAGTTGTACGTGCTGGCCTTGGCAGTGGTGTCGTACTCGCGCATCCACGTTATGCAGACCTGTCGCCCGCGAGCTGTCCGGCATTGCGCCGGACCGGGCGGTGGCCGGGCCTCTGACTTGTTGAATCGACCCCAGACGCGCGGTCTGCAGCCGTAGCGTCCAGGGTGCCGACCGGCACGGGCTCGCGTGACCTCATGCCGCCCCAACTCGGGCTGGCTCATGATGAGTTTGCCGCCGCCGGCCGGCACCCGCGCGGTGTGGCTCGACAGAGGCGTGACCAAATGGACGCTGAGACTTCAAGTCAGAGTGCCCACCGCACCCATCCCATCCCGTTCGACCTGGGCAAGGTGCACGTGATCACCATCGGTATCGATCCCCACAAGTCGTCCCACACCGCCGTCGCCGTCGACACCGCCGGACACCAGCTCGCCCAGCGGCGCTTCGTCGTCAACGCCGGAACCGTCGGCCAGCTGATGAGCTGGTGCGAGCGGTGGCCGGAACGCCGCTTCGCCGTCGAGGGCGCCAAGGGACTCGGCCGCAGCCTCGCACAGCAGCTGGCCTGCGCCGGCGAGCACGTGGTGGACGTGCCCTCTACCCTCTCCGCCCGGGCCCGGCTCCTGGCCACCGGCGGGGACCGCAAGACTGATGCAGCAGACGCTCTGCACGTCGCCCAGGTCGCCCTCTTCCGCCACGACCTGCGCAAGGTCGAACCGGAAGACCAGTCGACGATCCTGCGGCTGCTGACCGAGCGGCACGACGACTTGGTCAACGAACGCACCCGCATCATCAATCGCCTCCACGCCGTGCTGCGAGACCTGTTGCCCGGGGGTGCCTCCACCCGCCTGTCCGCGGAGAAGGCCGCCGCCCTCATGAAGGGCATCCGCCCAGCCACCGCCACCGACTGCTGCCGCCGCGACCTCGCTCGGGATCTGCTTGCCGACCTGCGGCGCGTCGACCGGCAAGTCCGTGACAACGAAGCCCAGATGCGCGACGCGCTGGCCGCCGCCCGCACCGCGCTGACCGCGCTTCCCGGTCTGGGCACTGTGTTCGCCGCCAAGCTCCTCGGACACGTCGGCGACGTCACCCGCTTCCCCACCGAGCACCACTTCGCCAGCTACACCGGCACAGCACCCCTGGACGCCTCCAGCGGCAAGAACACCCGCCACCGCCTCAACACCGGAGGCAACCGCGCGCTGAACTGCGTGCTGCACATCATCGCGGTCTGCCAGATCCGCGACGGCGGCCGAGGCCAGGACTACTACCTGCGGAAAATCGCCGAAGGCAAGACGCCTGCGGAGGCCCGCAGGGCCCTCAAGCGGCGCCTGTCGAACGTCGTCTACCGCACCCTCAAACGCGACCGCCACAGGACTTTCCCTGCTGCCGCTTGACACACAGAGGCACTCATCAGCGTCTCTGACGGCACCTCCCGGCCTCGGTGACACCACCCCCAGGTCATCCCTTCGACAGGGGGGAACAGCCATGCCGGGCCCGGAGGCCAGCGGCCCTCTTGCAGGACCGCGAAGAAGATAACGGAGGGCCGTCGCGCGGGTACCAGACCGTGAAGTCCTTCTCGCACCACAGCCCGTCCAACCGGTCTCGCACCCACATCGCCGTCGTACCGCCCGGATTGCCCGCCCGCGCGATCTGCGCGGTCGGAGAAGGGACTTGCTCACCGGAATGGGGGTGGAGCGACAACGAACACCTCGACAACTGCGTCGATCTCCGAAACAGCCCCGAGCCGGCCCGCTGATCATGCTGGCACACCGGGAACTCCAAGACCCCCGACAGAGTCAAGGTGAGCGGCTGTCTTGTCACGTCACCGCGGTCAGGGTCGCGTAGACCACGACATTGCCTTGGTAGCCGGTCTCTTCGGCGTATTCGCCCCCACAGGTGATCACCCGTAGTTCGGGCCGGTGGGAACTGCCGTAGACCTTCTCGTCTGGAAACGCCTCCTTGTCGTAGAGCTCCACAGCGTCGACGGTGAAGACGGCTGTTCGCTGGTCTGCCCGCGTGATCTCGATGGTGTCGCCCTTGGCCAGAGCCCCGAGGCGGTAGAAGACCCCGGGGCCTTCCGGCGTGTCGACATGTCCCGTCGTGACGGCTGTCCCCACTGAGCCAGGAGTCGTGCCGTCTCCGTACCACCCGGCAAAGCCTGGCATATCGTCTGATGGGGGACGCAGTGCCCCTGTCTCGTCGAGGGTCAATCCCGTCATTGGGGCATTCACGCCGATGGCGGGGACCCACAGCCGAACCGGATCCGACGGGGGCAGCGCCGGCACAGATGGGTACTGGGCCGATGCGGTGCTGCTGGGGCCGGGTCGTACGGAGGGGGAGAAGGACTGCGCGGTCGAAGGTTGTGGAGGCTGTTCGCCCCGAAGCGCCGTGCTCACCAGCACCATGCCCGTCACCAGAGCCCAGGCGAGAAACTTGGTGGAGGGGCTGAACGAGGGAGAAGGATCGACGGACTCGTACCCGGGTTTCATCGCTGTAGAGCCTCCGCTTCGGGCCGAATGAGGCGGGGTGATCCTCGAGCCCCCGGACCGACACGGGCCCGGGGGCTGTCGGCATGGCAGAGCGTCAAGTGCGGGCACCGGCCGGGCGGCGGCGCATCTTGATCGCGACCCCGGCGGCGGCTCCGGCGAGCAGCACCGTCCCGAGGGCAAGTTGCGTGCCCCTGACGTTCGCCGCCCCGAAACCAGCGTCGATCGCGCCGCTGGGGTTGCCGGTGCCAACCCAGTACTCGCCCGTGATCTTGACTCGGGGCGGGCACTTCAGGGTGACGGTGTAACCACCGGCCTCGGTTCCACCCGGCACCTTGAATTCACCGGTCAGTACGCCCTCGCGGTCGCCTGGGAGGAGGTGAAACTTGCCTCCTGCCTCAGACTCGCCCTTGCCGTAGGTCTCCGCACCGCAGGCTGTCGTGCTGACGGTGACGGTAGAGCCTGGGGCGGCGTGTCTCGGGCTGATGTGGATACCTGGATCACCGGTGGGGCCGCTCGCGGCCGCTGCGGCTGAGCTTGACAGGCAGACGGCACCGAGAACCAGACCGATGCCGGTGCCTACAGACTTGATACGCATGAAGTTCCTCCGAGGAAGCCAGCCGGAATGCGCGGCACCTTTGTAGTGCTCCGCTCATGAGGGAACCGACAGACCGTCAGGGCTGCAACACGACATACGGACGAATGGGTCACCGGGCCAGGTCCAGCGACCGCATTTCTTTGATCATTTACGCAGGTGAGCCACCCGAGGGCGAGATTGGAAAAAATGCACCGGACAGGCGATGAACGGACCAGCGGCCGCCTCCGAGGTGATCTTGGGAAACGCCCGACGCCCTGTGGCTTCTGTCGCCGCGATTCATCCTCCTGCGCGGCGAGTGACCGACAAGAGCCGTGGATCGGTTGATCCCCGGAACGCGTCATCGGTCTCCAGGTGGGCGGTGTCCTGCGCGTTTGCCAGGTAGCCGTTCCTGGTGCGGCTGCGTCGGAGTGGCGCAGCAGGAGAGCGACCTCCGTCTCCTCTTCCTCCCTCCGCGCCCGACGACGAACCGCTGGTCTCGCAACGGGCTGCCCTGGTATTCCTGGCTTCTCCACCGACCGGTCAGTGAGCATGGAGCTGACGGACAGGCGGATCTGGCACAGCTTCCTGTGCTTGTGCTTTATCTTCGGGCGTCACGCAGAGTAATACCTTGCTCGTCTGCGCCGGACACATGGTTTGTCGCCGCCGGAGCGGACCGGGTGCCGCACGTGGCTCGTGTGCGCCGGGGTTCAGAAGGTATCGAGATGAGTTCTGGCAACCCTTCGAGTGTCCGGTCGGCAGCGAGACGAGACGAGTCGTATTGCATTACTCCGGAGGTGTGCATCATGATGATGACGCAAGACGACGAGACGGCTCGTCTCGTCATCGTGGATGTGGGGAGCGGTGCCATGAGTCAGCGGTTTGTCCAGGTCGATCCGGCGGTGCGGCTGTGGTCCGAGGTGCGCGGCGCCCCCCGGGATTCCACCCTGTTGCTGATCATGGGGGCCGGGGCGTCTGGGCTGGGCTGGCCGGAGGGACTGGTTGATGCGTTGGCCGTGCGCCACCGCGTCATCCGCTACGACCACCGGGACACCGGCCGCTCCAGCTTCAGTTTCGACACGCACCCGTACCGCGTCGTCGACCTCGCCTCGGACGCGATCGCCGTCCTCGACGCGTACGAAGTGGAGCGGGCGCACATCGTCGGTCACTCCCTGGGCGGCATGCTCACCCAACTGCTGATCGCCGATCACCCCGAACGGCTGCTCAGCGCGACAGTGATGGGCACCGGCGCTCTCAGCAGCACCCCACTGTCGCACCCGGACGGCTCCCGAACTCCCGTAGACCGACTCCCGCCCATCGACGCCCGGGTGCTCGAACTGTGGTCCCACCCCCACGAGGACCGTGGCCTGGAGGGCGAGCTGGACCACCGCGTGGAGCACTGGCGGCTGCTCAACGGCGATCAGATCCCCTTCGACTCCGAGGAGTTCCGGGCCTCGGAGCGCCGCATCATCGAGCACGCCGGGCGCTACGAGGCGCCCATGACCCACGGGCGCGCGGACCACTCCGGCATGGACCGCACCGAGGAACTTGCGCGCACCGAGGTGCCGACCCTGGTCATCGCCGCCCCGGCCGAGCCCGTCTTCCCACCGCCGCACCCCGACCATCTCGCCCAAGTGATCGCCGGGGCACGGCTGGTGGAGATACCGGGCATGGGGCACGCCCTGCCCGGCGCCGTCCACGCACCCCTGGCCGCGGCCGTTCTCGACCACACTCTGGCCACGGACGCCCGCGCCCGACCAGGGGCGGGGACATAGCCTCGATCTCCTGGTCGGCTGAGCGCGGCACCTGGCGAGGAAGATCCAGGCGTATTCGTCAGCTGGCGGCGGCCTGGGTGCTGGCGGCGCATGGTGTGCCGTCCTAGAGGTTGTCCTGTAACTGGTGGTGCGGTTGGTGCGGTTGGTGCGTTGGCTGGGCATGGGTGGGGTGATCTCAGCAGATGATCCGAAGTGGATCGAGCCGTTCTCGGGTCTGACCGAGGTGCAGTTCGCCAGGCTGGTGGCGTTGGTGCGGCGTCGCGGTGGTGACGTGCAGCGTGGTCGGCCGTGGCGGTTGTCCTTGGAGGACCGGGTGTTGCTGGTGGCGACGTACTGGCGCACGAATCTCACATCGCGGCAGGTGGCGCCACCGTTCGGGGTCTCGAAGTCCGCGGCCGAACCGCATTCTCGATCACCTTGCGCCGCTGTTGGCGATCTCCCCGGCTCGCCGGCCGCGTAAGGACACCTTCTACATCGTCGACGGCACCCTGGTGCCCACCCGTGACCGCAGCGTCGCCGCTTCAAGCAAGAACTAGCGCTAAACCAACCTGCAGGTCGTCATCGACGCCAACAGCCGCCTGGTCGTGAGAACGGACCGCTGACGTTCACCAGCCCCATCAGCTTGTCCCCGCGCACCGTTCCCAGGGAGGCTGAACGTTGAACTCAGCGCCCGGGGCGGCTGAGTGAAGACAGGCCCCACAGCTCGGTGATGCGCCCGTCCCGCACCCGGAAGAACATGGCGTGGAGCCCGCTCCACGCCTTCACAACGCTGTCGACGCCAACGGTTCCCAACGGATGGCTCACGAAGTCGGCCGAGAACATCGAGGCTGGGGAATTACGTGACGTTCGGGATGGGGAATGAATTGCCCGACCGTCGACACGAGGACCGCGCACGTTCCGCTCGCGGTCCCGGGGTCAGGAGCGCCCGCGCTGCAGCAGCGTGCGGGGAGCGGCGTGAGAGCCGGTGACCGCACCGATCACGGCCTCGGTGGTCGCCCGCGCCAACTGGTGGAGTGTCGGTATTCGAGGGCTGCAGTATTCGCCCGCTGGGCGAGCACCCACACTCGGCCCGGTCACGTCAGCGGTGACGAGGCGTACAACTCTCGCCGCAACGGGCGCTGTCTGAGCGAAAACGCCGGATCAAGAAGAAGACCGACCTCTTGCGGTGAACCCGCGTCGGCCGCCCGCGCTCCGGTGCGGGCCTTCGCGCTCTGCCGCCGCGCCATACGGCCCCCTCCCGGCAGCGGCAATCCCGCGCGGCAGAAGGCTCACCCGGCGCTACGAGGTTCACGGCGCCGGCACGGCACCGATCTGCTGCATCACCCCGAGGAGATCGGGCTGGCCCCGTTCGCCGACGATCCGGCCGTCGGCCAGGTAGTAGAAGTTCATGGCCTGCACCGAGATCTTGTTGCCGCTCGCCGGGATCCCGAAGAATTCACCGTCGTGGGTTCCCCGCATGGTGAACCGCGCGGCGACCGTGTCGCCTTCGGTGACCGTCTCCTCCAGCGTCCACTGGACGTCGGGGAAGGCGCTGCGCATCATCCCGAGGACTTCCATGTACCCATCGGGCCCCCGCAGTGGTTCCGGGTGGCTTGGCGCGTGGAACACCGCGTCCGGAGAAATGACCTCGTGGGCGAGATCCTCGTTGCCCGTGTTGATGAACTCGACGAAGCGGTTCATCACTGACTCGGTGGACTGCGATGGCATCTTGCTGTGCCTCTCCAGAGACGTTTGGGCGGGTGCCTGCGAGCGTAACATCGAATCGATGTTCACATCGATTCGATGTTCGCGTGCGACGATGGACTCATGCTGGAACTCGCGATCCTCGGCTTCCTCGCCGAGGGACCCCTGCCTGGACACGAGCTGCGTCGCCGCGTCTCACAGCTGACCGGCTATACGCGGCCGGTCAGTGACGGCAGCCTGTATCCGGCGATCAGCCGTCTGACCAGGGCGGGCTTGATCGAGCGGCACGCCGACCCGGCCGCGGGGGCGGCCCGGTACGTGCTCAGCCTGACCGCGGCCGGGCGGGCCGACATGCTTCACCGTCTGCGCAAGCCCGCCGACCACGAGATCACCGACTTCACCCGGTTCTACGTCGTCCTGGCCTTCCTCTCCCACCTGCCCGACGTGGCCGAGCAGCACGCGGTGCTGCGCAGACGGCTGGAGTTCCTGGAAGAGCCGGCGAGCTTCTTCTACGACAACGAGCGGCCCCTGCGTGCCGAGGAGATCGCCGACCCCTACCGGCGGGGCATGCTGCTCACCGCCCGCGCCACCAGCCGCGCCGAACGGACCTGGCTGCGCGAGACCCTCGGGGAGAAGCCGCCCGTATTCGACACCGGACGCTCCGACAGTGATCCGCATGCGCCCGCCGCTCCCGCGAGCTGACTGCCCACGGAGGTACCCCCATGCTTGCTTCCTGGTACGACGACCAGGGCCCCGCCGCCGATGTCCTGCACGTCGGTGAACTCCCTGATCCCGTCCCCGGCCCCGGCGAGGTCCGCGTCCGCGTCACCGTCTCGGGCGTCAACCCCGGCGACACCAAGAAACGGCGCGGCTGGCTCGGCTCGTCCATGCCCTTCCCGCGGGTGATCCCGCACAGCGACGCCGCGGGAGTCATCGACGCGGTGGGCAACGGGGTCGACGTCCACCGCGTGGGACAACGGGTCTGGGTATACGGCGCCCAGTCCTACCGCCCCTTCGGCACCGCCGCCCAGTACACCGTCGTACCCGACCACCAGGCCGCACTCCTGCCCGACCACCTCAGTGACGAGCTGGGCGCGAGCCTCGGCATCCCCGGCATCACCGCCCACCGCACCGTCTTCGCCGACGGCCCGGTCGGCGGCCAATTGGTCCTGGTCCACGGAGTCCTCGGCGGCGTCGGCTCCCTGGCCGCCCAGCTCGCCCACTGGGCCGGCGCCACCGTGATCGCCACCGTCCGCCGAACTGCGGACCTCGACCGTGTCGACCCGGCCGTCGTCTCCCACGCCGTCGCCCTGGATATCGGCGAGCCCGCCGCGGCAATCCGCTCGTACGCGCCGCGGGGCGTCGACCGGATCATCGAGGTCGCGTTGTCCGACAACGCCGATCTCGACAACGCCGTCGCCGCCAACAACGCTGTCATCGCCGCCTACGCCACCCGCACGGACCGCACCGAGATCCCCTTCTGGCCTCTGCTGTTCAACAACGTCACCCTGAGGCTGCTCGGCAGCGACGACTTCCCCGCCGAGGCCAAGCGCCAGGCCGCCCGCGACCTCACCTCCGCCGCCGCCGTCGGCGCCCTCACCGTCGCCGTCGGCGACCGCCACCCGCTGGACGACATCGCCAAGGCCCACGACCACGTCGACGCCGGCGGTGGCCACGGCCGCATCCTGCTCACCATCCCCCAATAGCGCAGACTCGGAACACTGCCCTGCTCAACTGCCTAGCCCTACGGGTCGGCCCGTCGCGCTGCCAAGTATTCGGACCCAGTTCCCGCCGGCGAGGGTGGCCCAGCGTTCGGCTGTCTTGGGGTGGATGCCGAGCAGGTCGGCGATGACCATGGGCGGCAGGTCTACCAGGGGGTCCATCATGGCGGTGTTCCGTGCAGCGCGGGCGGGCAGACCGTGGTGTCTCAGGGTGTCGGCGAGGCCGAGGGGGTTGCGCGGGCGTCCAGGGCTGTGACCGGGCAAGAGGTATCTGCATCCGGCCGCGTTGCTGTGCCGGGGGCTGTACTGCAGCTGATGGTCGATGAGGCGGGCGAGCTTGGGCGGGAGCACGAAGGGGTGGTGGTTGACCGTCGGGTAGGTCTGCCCCTGGTCGCGGCGAATGTGGTCGTCGGTGAGTTCGACGATGCGGGTCAGGGGGAGGGCGTAGAGGCGGACGAGAGCAGCCGCGACGCGGACCTCCAGAGGCAAAGCGGTGTCGTTGAAGCAGCGCAGCAGCTCTTTTCGGTGCTCCTCCTCGGCCTGGAAGTGGCCCGGGAGTTGGGCGGCTGAGCGCTCGATGACCAGATCGGGCGGGCAGAGGCGTCGTGCAGTGCTCCAACGGAGGAAGGGGATGGAACGGGAGCGCAGGGTTGGCCGCTCGATCGCCCAGGTGTCCAGATGCCGCTGCTGGAGGTGGGAGAGACTCAGGTGCTGGGTGCCGAGCCAGTTCAGAAAGTTGATGGCGGCGAGGACGTTGCCGCAGTCACCCTTGTGTGCGGCGTAGGTGTAACGGCCGCGGGATGAGCGTCGGCGGGCGTCGCGGATGATGTGCCACTCGGCGAACGGACGGATGAGGTTGGCGTGCCGCGCTGGCAGTTCGGCCACGGTCCGTGCGACCCAGTTGGTGAGGAGGGCGAGATTTTCAAGCAGCTTGAAGCACAGCCCCTCCACCCCGGCCGCCGTCCACGCCAGCCACCCCCTCGCCACCGCCGGGTCAGTGGTCGACGGGCACAACGTCAACAGTGCCGCCAAGCCCAGGTCCGCGAACATTGCCTCCAGCGCCGCGCGCCGCCGCTCGTACGCCCACCCGGTCACGTCCTCGCTCGCGTGGACCAGGTCGAAGACCACGTAGTGCGCCGACCACTGGCGCGACGCCTCTCCGGCACCGGTTCCGCGCCGGGCGAGCCGCTGCCGAAGCCGCTCGAACGCCAGCCGGTCTCGCTCCCACACCACAGCTCGCCGTTTACGTGAGCTACCACATGTGTCCCACCAACAGCCTCCTATCCGTCGGCAGATCACCGCCGGGAGTGGTTAAGGCGCCCAGGCCTCGGCTTCGGGATGGTGGACGGATTCGACGTCGACGAGGTGGTCGAAGCGGGATGGGGGCGGCGCGATCGCTGTTCCCGTGTCGTACGGTCTGACGTCGCGGTCGCCCATCGTCCGCAACGGATTTCACCGAACCCGGCGGTGCCGCCGGTACGGCCGAGAGATCTGGACCGATACCGGGAATCAGGCAGCGACGAGCTCCCGCTCGCGGTCCTGCGTTTTGACCTTGGGCTTCTTGTTCGGCAGTGAGAGCCGGAAGACCTTGTGCCACGCGGAGAACACCTGCTTGGGCAGCGGGCCGGTGACGTACTCCAGCTCGTACTTCTCGAACAGAGCGCGCACCTTCACCGCGACCTCGGCGTACCGGTTGCTCGGCAGGTCCGGGAACAGGTGGTGCTCGATCTGGTGCGACAGGTTGCCGGTCATGAAGTGCATTGCCTTGCTGCCGCTGATGTTCGCCGAGCCCATCATCTGGCGCAGGTACCACTGGCCGCGCGTCTCGCCCTTGATCGAGCGGCGCTCGAAGACCTGCACGCCCTCGGGGAAGTGCCCGCACATGATCACCGAGTGGGTCCAGATGTTGCGGACCAGGTTCGCGGTGAACGTGGCGGCGAGCGTGGGGAGGAGCGACGGGCCCGACAGCAGCGGGTGGATCACGTAGTCCTTGAGCACCTGCTTGCGGATCTTGCGGCCCACGGCCTTGGCCCGCGCGCGGAACTCCGGGTTGTTGCGGCGGCGCTTGTGCAGGTTCTTGCCGAGCTCCAGGTCGTACGCTGCGATGCCGTACTCGAAGAAGCAGGCGTTGATGAAGTTCCACAGCGGCTGGCCGAGGTGGAACGGGTGCCACTTCTGGTCCTCGTCGACGCGCATGATGCCGTAGCCGAGGTCGTTGTCCTTGCCGATCACGTTGGTGTACGTGTGGTGCAGCTCGTTGTGCGAGTGCTTCCACTGGTCGGCCGGCGAGACGTGATCCCATTCCCAGGTGGTGGAGTGGATCTTCGGGTCCCGCATCCAGTCCCACTGGCCGTGCAGGATGTTGTGGCCGATCTCCATGTTGTCCATGATCTTCGCCACGGACAGCCCGGCGGTGCCGAGCAGCCACGCGGGCGGGAAGATCGAGAACAGCAGCACGCCCCTGCTGACCAGCTCGAGCTTGCGCTGCGCCGAGATGACCTTACGGATGTAGGCGGCGTCTTTCTCGCCGCGGCCGGCGATCACCTCGTCGCGGATCGCGTCCAGCTCGCGGCCCAGCTCCTCGATCTGCTCCGCGGTCAGGTGGGCGGTGGGGTCGATGGCGGTCAAGGTGCTCCTACCGTTCGATGTCGCAGGGGCCCGCAGCGGCGGACACGCAGGTCTGGATGAGGACGCCCGGCTCGGCCTCGGTGATCTCGCCGGTGCGCAGGTCGCGGACGGCGCCCGCCTTGAGGGGCGTGACGCAGCCGAAGCAGATGCCCATGCGGCACCCGGAGGGCATGAGCACGCCGGCCTCCTCGCCGATGTCCAGCAACGGCGTGGCGCCGTCCGCGTCGACGGTCTTGCCGGTGGCGCTGAACGTGACCTCGCCGCCGTCGCCGGTGACGACGATGCTGGGGCGGAAGCGTTCGGTGTGCAGGCGCTCTTGGACGCCGTGCTCGGTCCAGTGCTCTTTGGCGGCGTCGAGCAGGCCCGCGGGCCCGCAGGCCCAGGTCTCGCGCTCGGCCCAGTCGGGTACGAGTTCGTCGAGACGGGCGATGTCGAGCATGCCGTCTGTGTCGGTGTGCACCTCGGTGAGCCGCAGCTTCTTGTCCGCGACCAAGTCGTGCAGTTCGTTGCGGAAGATCACGTCTTGCGGCTGTGGCGCGCAGTGGACCATGACGGCGTCGTCGAACTCGATGTCACGCAGCATGCCCATCACGGGCGTGATGCCGCTGCCGGCCGTCAGGTAGAGCACCTTGGCGGGCTTGGCCTGCGGCAGCACGAAGTCACCGGTCGGCTGGTCGAGCTGGATCACCGTGCCCGGTTTCACCCTGCGGACCAGGTGGTTGCTGACCTTGCCGTCCGGGATCGCCTTCACGGTGATCGTGACGCGGCCGTCCTGGCGGTTTGTCGGCGAGGTGATGGAGTAGGCACGCCACAGGCGCACCCCGTCGACGTCGACCCCGATCCGCACGTACTGACCGGCTGTGTGGCCGAGCCAGCCCCGTCCCGGCCTGATCACGACAGTCGCGGCGTCCCCCGTCTCGGGGTGCACGGCCTCGATGCGCCCACGCAGGTCAGCGCCCGCACGCAGCGGGCTGACCAGGTCGAGGTAGTCCGACGGCAGCAGCGGCGTCGTGACCATCTCCAGCAGTTTCCACGCCCTGCTGCGGAGGGCTGCACTCGTCATGACTCCAGCTTGCTGCGCCTCAAGGCGTAAAGTCCTGACCGCAGGACGTAAATCTGGTCGGCTGAATTGTTCGCAGGGAACAAAACGTGAACCATGCAATCCGGAGGGCCAGCGAACTGGCCCTGGATGAGACGACGGTCACCGCACTTCGGGCCGCGCTGAAGACGACCGCCGACGAGGTCGTCCAGGCGATCATCGACGAGGTCCCTACCTACGCCAACGCCCTTTCGGGCCGCATGGGCGGCACCATCCGCCGAGCCGTCCGCACCGCCCTGGGGCACTACCTGGACCTCGCGAGCGGGAACGCCACAGGCGGCGACGCCGGTGACGCAGCCTACGAGTTGGGCCGCGGCGAGGTGCGCGACGGCCGTTCGATGGACGCCCTGCTCAGCGCCTACCGCGTCGGCGCCCGCGTGGCCTGGCGATGCCTGGCAGCGGGTGCCGTGCCCGCAGGTCTGCCCGCCGCCGAGGTCGCCAAGTTCGCCGAGCTGACCTTCGCCTACATCGACGAGCTCTCCGCCGCGAGCGCCGCGGGCCACGCCGACGAACTGGCCGCCCGGGGCAGGGCCCACGAGCGCCACCTGGAACACCTGGCCCGCGACCTCCTCGCCGGCGCGAGCCCGGACGTGCTGCTGGCATCAGTTCAACGGGCCGGGTGGCAGCCTCCGGTTTCTCTGACCGCGGTCCTGCTGCCCGCCGCCCAGGCCCGGCCTGCCTACCGCACGCTCGACCCGAGCACCCTCGTCCTCGACGATCTGCCGGATGCCACCGGTGTGCTGCTCGTCCCCGATGCCGACCGATCACATCTCTTGCGGCAGCTGACCGACCGCACCGCCGTGGTCGGCCCGGCCCGGCCATGGACTCGTGCGTCCGCCTCGTACGCACGAGCCGTACGCGCGCGCTCCCTCTCCCCTGATATTCGCGACACCGAGGACCATCTGCCCGAACTGGTGCTGAGCGCCGACGTGGACGCGTTCGCAGACCTGCGTACCCGAGCCCTCGCACCGTTGCGTACCTTGCCTGTCGCGACCGCACGGCGGCTGGAGGAGACGTTGCGGGAGTGGCTGCTGCACCAGGGCAGGCGGGACGAGGTGGCGGCGGCGTTGTTCGTCCATCCCCAGACGGTCCGGTACCGGATGTCGCAGCTGCGGGAGCTGTTTCCGGATCTCGCATCGCCACACCGGGTCCTTGAACTGACGCTGGCGGTCGGTCTTCGGGTCAGCTGACGCGTACTTCGACCGTCCACGACCGCGTCCGCGAGCGGTCAAGGAATGGTGCCTCGTTCTCGGTGCCATCACTCCAGAAGAGGTCGCGCCGCAGATGCTGTCGTGACGTTGCCCTGGCGTCACCAGGACTGCGAGCGGGCGCCCCTTGCCGTCGCAGGCGAGGTGGATGTTGGTCGTCAGTCCGCCTCGGGATCGGCCGAGGGCGTGATCATCCGGTTCGTCCGGCCTGTTGGTCCCCCTTTACACCATCCCAGAGAAGACCGACCAGCACCGACACTGGCACGAACCGCGGCAGCCGCGGGGGCGGCCACCGACGCTCGACCGGCAGATCTACCGTCAACGCAACGTCGTCTCGTACTGCTCCTCATGGAGCCCCGGCCGGCCGGCCGACCGGCGCGGTGAGGTATTCCTCAGTGATCTCCTTCGGTCCGAACGGCCAGACCTTCTCGAAGCGCGCCCACAGCAGGTACGCCACGATGCCGAGAGCCAGCCAGGCCAGCGACCATTCGATGGGATGGCGGCCGGGCGAGTTCTTGTCGGCATAGCCGTAGATCACCAGCCAGCCGACCAGGGCGAGCAGGCTGGGCAGGGGGTACAGCCACATCTTGTACGGGCGGCGCAGGTTCGGCTGCCGCCTGCGCAGGACCGTCACCGCGGCGATCTGGGCGAGCGCCTGTACGAGGACCATCACCGTGGTGAGGAGCTGGATCAGCGTCGCCAGGTCGGTGTGGCGGCCGATGAGGAAACCGATCGCCGTCACCACCCCCATGGTGGCCAGCCCCAGCATGGGGAAGCGGTGCCTGGGGTGCAGCTTGGCGTACGGGCGGAAGAAGACCCGCTCGCGGGCCGCGTCGTACGGTACCCGGGAGCCGCCCAGAAGGCCGGTGAAGACGGAGGCGAAGGCGGTGATCAGGATGAGGACCGTGACCGTGTCGGCCGCCCCCTTGCCCCAGGTCTCCTCCAGGACCGCCGAGGCGACGGAGGTGGAGGCGATGTCGCCCGCGTCCGTCATCCGGTGCCAGTCGATGACGCCGAGCGTGCCGATCTGCTGCAGCAGGTAGATGGCCATGATGCCGAGGATGGAGAAGATGATGGAGCGGGGCAGTGTACGGCCCGGGTCCTTGATCTCGGCGCCCATGTACGCGGTGGTGTTGTAGCCGAGGTAGTCGTAGATGCCGATCGTCAGGCCCGCGGCGAAACCCAGCCAGAAGTGGTTGCTGGTGAGGTCGAAGGCGTGCGCCGGGTAGGTGAAGGCCAGGTCCGCGCTGAAGTCGGTGGCCGCGGCCACGATCACCAGAAGGACCGAGGTGATCATGACGGCCCACATCACGGCCGTGATCCGGGCGATGTGCTCGATGCCCCGCCACAGCAGGACGATCACCAGCAGGATCATGCCGAGGCCGACCAGGTCGCCGGTCGTCCTGCCCATGTCCGGTGCCAGATAGCCGAGGTACTGCACGAAGCCGACCACGCCGGTGGACATGATCAGCGGGATGAAGAGCATCGCCGTCCAGACGAACAGGAACGGCATCAGCCGTCCGGTGCGGTACTGGAAGGCCTGGCGCAGATACACATAGCTGCCGCCGGAGCCGGGCATCGCCGCGCCCAGTTCGGCCCAGACCAGGCCGTCGGCGAGGGCCAGTAACGCGCCGGCGAGAAAGCCGATCACCGCCTGCGGGCCGCCGAACGCGGCGACCATCAGCGGGATCGTCACGAACGGCCCGATGCCGCACATCTGGCTCATGTTGATGGTGGTGGCCTGGAACAGGCCGACACGGCGGACGAAGCCGCCCTCGGGTGGCGGGCTACCGGACATGGGTCCTCCTGAAGCGGACGCGGGGAGAGGTACGACGTGCCGACCGACGCCACTCGGCGGCCGACGGATCAAGGGCGGCGGGTATCCGGCCGACGCTGGGCTCCCCTTGGCTCGCCCGGCGAGGCTGAGAGCCGGTTCTCAGGCACAGACTCTCGCTTGGGCGATAAAGTTAAGGAGCCTTACTAGATGCGTCAAGAGGGTGTCCCACATGCGTGAGAATGGTGCGATGCCCGCCAGTGACGCCGCCGAGCAGCCGGATCAGCCGTGGAACCGTCAGCGGTTGCGCAGCACCAACGAGCGCCTGCT
This sequence comes from Streptomyces sp. NBC_00076, assembly GCF_045041235.1. NCBI lineage: Bacteria > Bacillati > Actinomycetota > Actinomycetes > Kitasatosporales > Streptomycetaceae > Streptomyces > Streptomyces sp. NBC_00076. The sequence goes on along the minus strand of NZ_CP108242.1, from coordinate 259,698 downwards.
CCTGGACCGGCTGCGTTCCGCCGGCGCCGCTTCACGCGCGCAACTCGCCCGGGATACGGGCCTGTCGAAGCCGACCGTCTCCAGCGCGCTGGCGGCCCTGGCGGAGGCGGGCCTGGTGCGCGAGGTCGGCACGCACACGCCGGAACGCGGCAGGGTCGCCGTCCTCTACGCCCCGGACCCGTCCGCCGGGTACGCGCTCGGCATCGATATCGGGCGCGGTTGGCTGCGCGTGGCGGTCGCCAACCTGGACGGCGAGCTGGTGGCCCGGGCGGACGTGCGCAACCGGGCCCGCTCCTCCGGCGCCCTGGCCGATCTCGTGGTCGCCACAGCACGGCAGGTGGTCGCGAACTCCGGTGTCGCCCAGGACGAGGTGGCCCACGCCGTGGTGGGCACGCCGGGCGTGTACGACGCGGAGCGGCGGCGGGTGCGCTTCGCGATGCATCTGCCGGGCTGGGGGCGGGCCGGGCTGGTTGACCGGATGCGTGAGGAGCTGGGCGTACCGCTGGAGGTCCACAACGACGCCAATCTGGCGGCGCTCGGCGAGTACACCTACGGCGTCGGCGGGGGCAGCAGGCTCTTCGCGTACATCATGATCGGTACGGGGCTCGGCATGGGCGTGGTCAGCGAGGGCCGGGTTTTCCCCGGGGCGCACGGCGGTGCCGGGGAGATCGGGTTCCTGCCGTGGCCCGGGCAGCAGCGGCCCCGGACGCTGGAGGACGCCGTCTCGGGGGTGGCGGTCGTGGAGTCGGCGCGTAGGTTCGGGATGACCGGGCAGCTCACCGCGAAGGCGGTCTTCGACTCGGCCCGGCAGGGAAATCCCGCCGCGGTCAAGGCGGTCGAGCTGGAGAGCGAGCGGATCGCGCACACGGTCGCGGCGGCCGCGGCCGTGCTCGACCCGGATCTCGTGGTCCTCGGCGGCGGCGTGGGGCACAGCGTGGACCTGCTGCTGCGGCCCGTACGGGAGAACCTGCGCGCGCTCACCCCCCTGCGGCCGAAGATCGTGGCCGGCCGGCTCGGCGAGGACGCGGTGCTGCTGGGCGCGGTGGCCACGGCTCTGGGGACCGCGCGGGACGTGGTGTTCGAGCGCCGATCGGCGTCCTGACCAACTCGCATACCGGCAACGGTGATTGACACGTCTCGTCCGGCCCCCTACCTTGAGGCCAAGTTAGTAAAGTTTCCTAACTTGCACGTGCAGTGCCGTAGCGCGGATGCTCCCCCCACCTCCCTAGGAGACAGACGTGTTCCACCGCCCTGCCGCCAGACGCCGCCTCGCCACGGCAGCCGTCGCCCTGGGCCTGCTCTGTACGCTCTCCACGAGCGCGTGGGCCGGCGCCCGCGACGCGTCACCGCCCCGCCACCGGACGCAGACCACCGCTGTCGCCTCCCGCGCCGGCAGTGCCACCGGACTGTCCGGCTACGCCATCCAGTCGACCGCGAAGGTCACCGACTCCGCGGCGGCCGTCTCCTCCCCGGGGTATCCGGCGAGCGGCTGGTATCCGGCGGGCTCCCGCTCCACGGTGCTCGCGGCGCTGCTGGCGGACGGGAAATACGCCGACCCGTTCTACTCGACCAACCAGCAGCAGATCCCCAAGGCCGACTTCCAGGTTCCCTGGTGGTACCGCTCGGACTTCACGGTCGCCGACACCTCCGAGCGCACGTATCTGGACTTCAGCGGGGTGATCTCGGCGGCCGACGTCTACGTCAACGGGCAGCAGGTTGCCAAGGCCGCCGACGTGGCGGGCGCGTACACCCACCACGAGCTGGACGTCACCTCACTGGTGCGCGCGGGCACCAACACGGTGGCCTTCCGCATCCAGCCCAACGACCCCCGCAGGAACCTCACCATGGGCTGGATCGACTGGCTGCAGCCGCCGCCCGACGAGAACATGGGGATCGTCCGCGATGTGCTGGTGCGGCGCGGCGGCCCGGTCGCCCTGCGCGACGCGCACGTCGTCACCGGACTCGACGTGCCGTCCCTCTCCACCGCGGACCTGACGGTCAAGGCCCGGGCCCGCAACGACTCGGACTCGCCCGTCACCACCACCGTCTCGGGCAGCATCGGCGCGATCTCGTTCAGCAAGTCCGTCTCCCTGGCCGCCCACGCGACCAAGACGGTCACCTTCGCTCCGGCCGAGGTCCCCGGGCTGCACCTGACCTCGCCGAAGGTGTGGTGGCCCGCCGGCATGGGCGGACAGCCCCTGTACGCCCTCGACCTCACCGCGTCCGTCGCCGGCACCGTCTCGGACGCGGCGCACGACAACTTCGGCATCCGCGACGTGAAGGCCCCCCTCAACTCCGACGGCGCCCGGCAGTACAGCGTCAACGGACGCAAGCTGCTCATCAGGGGCGGCGGCTGGTCGCCCGACGAGTTCCTTCGCTGGGACAGGACATACGTCGAGGACCGCCTGAAGTACGCGCTCGACCTCGGCCTCAACACCATCCGCCTCGAAGGGCACATCGAGCCGGACGAGTTCTTCGACCTCGCGGACCGCTACGGCATCCTCACGCTGCCCGGCTGGGAGTGCTGCGACAAATGGGAGGGGAACGGCAACGGCGGCGAGCCGGGCGACAAGTGGACCGCCGAGGACTACCCGGTCGCAGGGGCGTCGATGGCCGCCGAGGCCGCCCGGCTGCGCGACCACCCCAGTGTCATCTCCTTCCTCATCGGTAGCGACTTCGCTCCCGACGCGACCATCGAGAAGACTTACCTCGACGCGCTGAAGGCCGCCGACTGGCCCACCCCGGTGGTCGCGGCCGCCTCCGACAAATCCTCACCTGTCAGCGGACGTTCGGGAATGAAGATGTCCGGCCCCTACGACTGGATCCCGCCGAACTACTGGTACGCCAAGCGCGAGGGCGGCGCCACCGGCTTCAACTCCGAGACCAGCGCGGGCCCCGACATCCCCACACTCGACACACTGCGCCGCATGATGAGCCCGGCAGAACTCGACACCCTATGGAAGAACCCCAGCGCCAAGCAGTATCACCGGTCGCCGTCGTCGACCTTCAGCACCCTGAAGCTCTACGACGACGCGCTGACCGGACGCTACGGAGCGCCCAGCAGCCTCACCGACTACGTACGCAAGGCGCAGCTGGCCCAGTACGAGAACACCCGGGCCCAGTTCGAGGCGTACGGACGCAACGCGACCGACTCCTCCAAGCCCTCGACCGGGGTTGTCTACTGGATGTTCAACAGCGGCTGGACCTCCCTCCACTGGCAGCTGATGGACCGTTACCTCGACCAGGGCGGCGCGTACTTCGGTGCGAAGAAGGCGAACGAGCCGCTGCACGTCCAGTACTCGTACGACAACCGGTCGGTCGTCGTGGTGAACAACCGGCACGCCTCCGCGTCCGGCCTCACCGCCCGCGCCACGCTCTTCAGCACCGACGGCACGCAGAAGTACGACAAGACCGTCACCGGAGTGACCGTGGGCGGCGACGGCGCGCGCGGCACCGCGCTCACGCTGCCCTCGACGGTGAGCGGTCTGTCGACGACATACCTCGCACGCCTGGTCCTGAGCGACTCCACGGGCAAGGAGGTGAGCCGCAACGTCTACTGGCTCTCCACCAAGCCCGACACGCTCGACTGGGACAACACCGACTGGTACTACACGCCCACGACGAGCTACGCGGACCTGAAGGGGCTGAGCGCCATGGCGCAGGCGCCGGTGTCCGCCACGGCGTCGACGACCTCGTCGGGTGACACGTCGACCACGACGGTCACCGTGCGCAACACGGACGGAGGCAGGACGCCGTCGCTGCTGACGGACGTGCATCTGGTGGACGGGGCGGGCAAGCCGGTGCTGCCGGTGCGGTGGTCCGACAACGAGGTCAGTCTCTGGCCGGGCGAGTCGGTCACCCTGACGGCCACGTACCGGACGACCGATCTGCACGGGTCCCGGCCGCGGGTGCGGGTCTCCGGGTGGAACACGCCGGAGCGCACGGTTCCGGCGGCCTGATCCCACGGGGGGCGGCCCGGACCACCCCCGTGGGGGTTCAGCTCACGTTGAGCCGGAGCGGCATGAAGGCCGCGGCCGGTGTCTCGTATCTGACTCTGGTCTGCCACGAGGACGAGCTGACGGAGGGTCTGCTCGAAGGCCAGGCGGACAGTTCGGGTCCCACCCCGCGAGTGTCGATGCAGACGGTTCGAGGACCGGGCGGGGAGGGGTAGCGGCGGTGCCGACCCCGTAACCGCCGAAATACGTCCCGCCGGCGAGCGCCGCCGTCCTCAGTCCGGTCCGGCTGCGTGAACGGGTGGAAAGCATGTGGCGGACCTGGCAGTCCTCCGAGAACCCGTCAATCGAGGTCGCCGACGTCTTGCCCGCGCTGAGCACGGACGTCGAGCTCGCGGTGCGCGCCCACCGCCGCGGGGGTGCTGCCGGCCCACGGCGAGGTGCCGCGGGGTGGCTGCGGCGGCATCGCTTCCTCCGACCGGCCCACCATCCACACCCGGGGCGCCCTTCGCTTCGACTGAAGTGGCCCGATGAATTATTGAGAAACGTCCACCCGCGGCCCATAATTCTGCCGCTTGCATTGACCTAAGGTCTAAGTGGTCCTACCTTTCCCTGGGTTGAGTTCCGGTGATCCCACGGGAGGGGTCCATGCCCACGCGCCGCAGAGCCGCCCTCGTCACCCTCGTATCCACCGTCCTGACCCTCGGCCCACCGGCGCTCGCCGCTCACGCGCTCGGCACTCCGGGCCCCGCCGCCTCCGCGGACGTCTACGTGGCACCCCGAGGCGACGACCACGCCGACGGCAGCGCCCGGCACCCCGTCCGCACGCTGGACCGGGCCCGAGACGTGGTGCGGGCCCGGGTCGCCGGCATGCGCGCCGACCTGACGGTCCATCTGGCGCCGGGCACCTATCGCCGTACCGGCCCGCTCGTGCTGGACGCCCGCGACTCGGGGGCGAACGGGCACCGGGTGATCTGGCAGGGCGCCGGCGACTCGGTCATCAGCGGCGGGCTCCGGGTGGCCGGATGGCACCGGGCCCCGGGGCACAAGGGCCTGTGGGCCGCTCCCGCTCCCCGAGGACTCACCGACACACGGCAGTTGTACGTCGACGGAGTACGCGCCCAGCGGGCCCGCGGGGCCGTGCCGGTCACGCTGACCCAGACCGCGACCGGCTACACCGCCTCCTCTGATGCCTTTGCCCACTGGAAGCACCCCGAGGACGCCGAGTTCGTCTACACCAGCGGCGAAGCTCTGTGGAACATCGAACGCAACGGGCTCGGCCAGTGGACCGAGCCGCGCTGCCCGATCGCCTCCGCCGACGGCACCACCATCACCATGGCGCAGCCCTGCTGGGACAACTCCAACAAGCGGGTCGAGTTCCCCGACATCCCCGGCCGCACGGTGAGCATGGTCGGCCCCGGCCGCCTCACCAACGGCGGCAAGCCGTCGTACGTCGAGAACGCCTACGAACTCCTCGACCAGCCCGGCGAGTGGTACCTCGACAAGAGCGACCACACGGTCTACTACCTGCCCCGCAAGGGCGAGGACCTTGGCCGCGCCGACGTCGAGGCAGCCGCGGCCGAGAAACTGCTCGACGGACGCGGCACCGCGGACGCCCCCATCCACGACATCTCCTTCCGCGGCATCCGGTTCAGCTACGCGACCTGGCTGACTCCGTCCCGGCCGGAGGGTTTCTCCGAGATCCAGGCCGGCTACACGATCACCGGCGACCACGGCTGGGCCACACAGGGCCTGTGCCAGTACGTCCAGGGCGGAACCTGCCCGTTCGCCTCCTGGACCAGGATGCCGGGCAACGTCTCCTTCGCCCACGACCGGCGCGTGGAGTTCACCGACGACGTCTTCGCCCATCTCGGCGCCTCCGGACTGGAACTGGGCGCGGGCAGCGCGGACTCCTCGGTCAGCGGGAGTGTCTTCACCGACGTGTCCGGCAACGGGCTGGAGATCGGGGGAGTGGACGGGCAGACCCCGGCGTCGGGCGTGCGGGTGACGGACAACCACCTGTACGGGCTGCCCCGCGAGTACCACGGCGGGGTGGGCATCCTCAACGGCTACACCCAGCACACCACCATCGCCCACAACCAGATCGACCACGTCGCCTACTCGGCGATCTCGATGGGCTGGGGTGGCTGGCCCGACAAGATCGGCGACCCCGCGACCCCGAATCCCAGCCATGACAACGTCGTACGCGACAACCTGGTCTTCGACTACATGCAACTGCTCGACGACGGCGGAGGCGTCTACACCCAGGGCCTGACCGGCACCTCCCTGACCGACGGTGAGAAGGTCACCGGCAACGTCATCCATGACCAGTGGGGACTTGGCAAGAGCGTCTACACCGACAACGGCTGCACCTACGAGACCGTCGAGGGCAATGTCCTGTACCGCGCCTCCTACGCCAACGTCGCCTCCCGGCACACCGACTACCGCGACGGCCTCGGCAACAACGACCCCACCCTGATCAAGGACAACTGGTGGGAGGAAGGCACGGCCGACGGGGACAACAAGGGTCTGGTGACCAGCGGCAACAAGATCATGACCGGATTGTCCGACGTGCCGCCGGACGTCCTCGCGAACGCGGGACTCGAACCCGCATACCGGCACCTGCTGACCCCGCGCGTCGGCGGCGTCTCCGTGCCCGAGGCGCCGGCCCGGGTCGGCACCAGCACGGCGGGAGCCGACGCGCTGTACGTGACCTTCAACCCCACCTTCGCGGACGGCGGTTCGCCGGTGACCGGTTACACGGCACGGGCGTACGACCCCGCGGGCCGTCAGGTCGCCCATGAGTCCGTCGGCGCCGCCGAGTTCAAGCGCAGCGCCCTGCTGCGCATCGGCGGACTGCCGGGGGGCGGTGGCCCCTTCACGGTGACCGTCACCGCGAGCAACGACCGGGGCACCAGCGCTCCCTCGCTCGCCTCGGCACCGCTGAGCCCGACGGCCGCGAGCGCGCTGCCCGCCGCACCGACGAGCCCGAAGCTGCGCACCGCGGCCACGGCCGCCACCCTCGCCTGGACCCCGCCGACCGGTACGGGTGACGCGAAGATCGTCGGTTACCGGGTGACCGTCTCCGACGGACGCGACCCGATCGCGGTGACCGGCCGGGACGTCCTGGTCACCCAGCCCTCCGCCAAGGGCATGTTCCGGGTGATCGGCGGACTGAAGCCCGGCACGGCCTACACCGTTACGGTCGCCGCGGTCACGGCGGCGGGTACCGGTCCCGCGGCCACGGTCAGCGGGACCACGACCGCCGGGTAGCCCACCGAAGCCGGCCAGGACCTCGCAGCCCGACGCCGGCCGCCTCCGCCGACGGTCGAGGACAGTCGAGCTGAGGCTGCTGCCAGAATCTGAGGCTGATCCCGCATCCGAACCCCAACGCCCACCTCCACGGTGGGCGTTGGGGGGAGGGGGCTCATGAGACCGGTCACGTCGGCTCGACGGTGAGAAAGCCCCGGAAAGTGAACTACCGGACCTTCCCAGCTGAGGGCTCCCGCCCGCATCGTGCCACGCGCGTGGCGTCAGCCCAGCATGTCGCGCAGTCGCTCGACTGCGTTGAGGCGTTCCCCGTGCGTGTCGGCCAGCGGCTTCACGCACAGGGTGGTCACACCAGCGGCAGCGAAGGCATCGAGCTGCCCGGCGATCTGTTCCTTCGTCCCCACGAGGGATATGGCCCTCAACAGGTCTTCGGGAACGGCGGCTTCGGCCTCCCGCTTCTTTCCTGCCAGGTACAGGTCCTGGATGTGCGCCGCCTCCCGTTCGTAGCCGTACCGACCGGCGAGCCGGGCGTAGAAGTTCTTGTTCCTCGCGCCCATCCCCCCGATGTAGAGGGCCAGTTGTGGCCGAGCTCGGTCCAGCAGGTGTTCCACGTCGTCGCCGACGGCCAGAGGCGCCGTGACCGTGATGTCGAGCGTGCCCAGTGCCGCATCGCGGCGGGCCTTCCCCGCGGTCAGTGCCGCTCCCCACACCTCCGCGGCCTTTCCGGGATGGAAGAACACGGGCAGCCAGCCCTCGGCGAGTTCGGCCGTCAGTTCGACGTTCTTCGGTCCGATCGCCGCCAGGGTGATGGGGATGCGGGAGCGGACCAGCTTGTTGACGAGTTTCAGGGGCTTGCCGAGCCCGGTACCCCGCTCGGCGGGAAGCGGAAGCGGGTACTTCGGGCCCGGGTGCACCACCGGTTCGCCCCGCCACACCTGGCGGCAGATCTCCACCACCTCGCGAGTGCGGCCGAGTGGCGCGTCGTACGGCACCCCGTGGAAGCCCTCGATCACCTGCGGACCCGACGCTCCGAGGCCCAGCGTGAACCGGCCACCGGAGAGCTCGTCAAGACCAGCGGCGGTCATCGCCAGCAGCGACGGCGTACGGGTGAAGATCGGGAGGATTCCGGAGGCGATCTCCAGGCGTTCGGTACGAGCCGCGAGGTAGCCCAACCGACTGACGGCGTCGAAGGAGTAGGCCTCCGGCACGAAGGCGATCTCGACCCCTGCCGCCTCGAAATCCTTTGCGGCACCGACCGATCCGATGAAGTCGCCGCTGTAATCCAGTGTCATACCGATACGCATGCAAGGGCCCCTCGTCTTCCGACCGACTCAGATTTATCGAACGATCGTTTAGCAGCGTACCGGCCCCGCTGTCCAGGCGGAACCGTGCAATCTCGTAGCGCTTAACTCAGTTCCGCTACAAGGGATCATGTGCAGGGACCTTGACCGAGTGACGTGGCTCACCCTACGTTCGCGCTGGCCTTAACGAACGATCGATGAGTGACACGTGGCGTCGCTTCAGGGCGGCAAGGGAGGCCGAAGTGCTCGAAATCGATGGACTCGTCGTCCGGTACGGCGCTCGCGCACCCGTTCTGCGGGCGGTGTCCCTGGACGTCGGCGGCAGCGGCGTCGTCGCGCTCCTCGGCAGCAACGGCGCCGGCAAGACGACGCTCATGCGCGCCGTCTCCGGCACGCTCGGCCTGTACGGCGGCGGGGTCACCGAAGGCTCCGTCCGGTTCCGCGGCGAACGGATCACCGGCGCGGACACCGCCCGTACCGTGGTGCGCGGACTGGTGCAGGTACCGGAAGGACGGCACATCTTCGCCGGTCTGACGGTGGAGGAAAACCTCAACGCCGGTGCGCTCACCGTGCGGTCGTCGGCGGTGCGCGAGCGCACACGCCGTCGGATGTACGAACTCTTCCCGCGGCTCGCCGAGCGGCGACGCGCCCGTGGCGGGACGCTGTCCGGCGGCGAGCAGCAAATGCTCGCCATCGCCCGGGCGTTGATGGCGCAGCCGAGACTCCTGCTTCTCGACGAGCCGTCCCTCGGCCTCGCGCCGCGGCTGGTGCACCTCGTGGGCGAGACCATCCGCGAGATCAGCCGGGAAGGGGTCCCCGTCCTGCTGGTGGAGCAGAACGCGGCGATGGCGCTGTCGGTCGCCGACTCGGCCTGTGTGCTCGATCTCGGCCGGGTCGTGCTGCGCGGACCGACGGACGAACTGGCGCAGAGCGACGATGTGCGCCGCCTCTACCTGGGCGCGGACGCGGACGCCGACCAGGGCGCCGGAGGATCCGCGCCGCGGCCCGGGGCCGAAACCGGAAAAGCGCCGACGCTGACCAGGTGGTCCGGATGACGACGACTCAAACGCAAACGGCACCGGAACTGCGTGTCGAGGACGTGAGCGTGGTGTTCAGCGGACTGCGCGCGCTTGACGGTGTGTCATTCACCGTGCGGCCCGGCACGATCCATGCCGTCATCGGTCCCAACGGTGCCGGGAAGACGACGCTGCTCAACGCCCTGTCGGGGATCTACCGTGTCTCCTCGGGCCGCATCATGGTGGACGGTCAGGAGGTGACGGGCCTGCGTCCGGACCGGGTGGCACGCAGGGGAGTCGCCCGCACCTTCCAGAACATCGTCGTGTCACCTGTCGAGTCCACACTCGACAACCTCATGGTCGGCCGGCATCGGCTGACCCGGTCCGGCATCGCCGCGAGCGCACTGGGACTGGGCCGCGGTGAACAGCGTGTCCACGAAGCGCGGGTGCGCGACATAGCGGAGTTCGCCGGCTTGTCCGGTGTTCTTCACCGCCCGGCGGCGAGCCTCGCCTACGGGGACCTCAAGCGCCTGGAGTTCGCGCGGGCCCTGTGCCTGGAGCCGCGGTTGCTCATCCTCGACGAACCGGTCGCCGGGATGAACACCGCGGAGAGCGCGGAACTAGCCCGGCTGGTCTCCGCGGCACGTGACGCGCTCGGTCTGACCGTGGTGTTCGTCGAGCACGACATGGGAGTGGTCATGTCGATCGCCGACCGCATCACCGTCCTCGACTTCGGCAAGGTCGTCACGGACGGCACGCCGGAACACGTAAGGCAGCATCCGGAAGTGATCAGCGCCTATCTGGGAGCGCCCATGGAATCCGGAAACGACCAGGTGGCGGAGAGGTTGTCGTGATGACCCGCGGAGTCGAAATCCTGCTGAACGGTGTGTCGTTGGGGTTGTTGTACGCCCTGATCGCCCTGGGCTTCGTCATCGTCTTCAAGGCGACCCGCACGGTGAACTTCGCGCACGCCTCGTTTGTGCTCTTCGGCGTGTGGGTGGTGGCGCAGACCAGCCCGCACATCGGCTTCGCGGCCGCCGTGGCGCTCGGCCTGGTGGCGGCCGGGACGCTGGGGCTGGCGGTGGAGCGACTGCTGCTGTCCCGGGTCGACGGCCGCAAGCATGACGCGCTGGCGATCCTCACCATCGGGGTCAACGTGGTGCTCACCGCGGAACTGAGCTGGCGCATCGGGGAGAGCGTGCTGCCACTCGGCGCTCCCTGGGACGGACACGTGATCCACTTCGGCTCAGTGGTACTGCCCTTGTCCGTGATCATCACCATCGTCACCGTGCCCCTGCTGATCGCAGCTCTCGCCGCGGTCCTCCGCCACACCGGCTGGGGCCTGGCCATGCGCGCCTCGATCGAGGACCGGGAGGGCGCGGCGCTCGCCGGTGTCCGGCTGAAGCGGGTCTCGGCAGGTGCCTGGATCACGGCCGGCATCCTCGCCGTCGCGGCCGGCATCGGTCTCGCGTCGTTCCCCAGCCCCGGCGTGGCCGTGAGTACCGGGACCGCGGCCGTCAAGGCGCTCCCCGCCGCGATCATCGGCGGCCTCGACTCGCTCGGCGGGGCGGTCGTGGGCGGCCTGGTCATCGGCGTCGCCGAGGTGACCGTCGCCGAATACCAGGACGCGCTCTCCTTCCTCGGGCGAGGGCTTGGGGACGTCGTGGCCTACGTGATCATGATCTGCATTCTGCTGTGGCGGCCCTCGGGCCTGTTCGGCGCGAAGGAGGTCAGCCGTGCCTGAGACGTCCCGGCTCCCTGCGGCAGGGCGTGTACCGGTCCTGTGCGCGCTGATCGTCGCCCTGGTGGTCCTCCTGGCACTGCCCCTGTATGTCTCCGCGTTCTGGCTGAACATGGGCCTGTTCGCGATGGCGGCCGCGGTCGGCGCGATCGGCCTCACCATCCTGCTCGGCGCGGCGGGACTGTTGTCCCTGGGACACGCCTTCTTCGTCGCCGTCGGCACATACGGCTATGCCTTCCTGGCCGGAGAAAGCGACGGCGGGGTGTCCGGTCTCGGCCTCCCCCCGCTTCTCGCCGCAGTCCTGGCCGTCCTGCTGGCGGGCGTCTGCGGCCTGCTGTTCAGCCCGGTCTCCAGCCGCCTGCGCGGCATCTACCTGGGCATCGCCTCCCTGGGTCTGGTGTTCCTCGGCCACCATCTGCTGCAGAACATGAAGCCGGTGACCGGAGGCTACGAGGGCCGGACCGTCGTGCCGATGTCGATCGGCGGGTTCTCCTTCTCCGACCGGGCGGACATCACCGTCCTGGGCGTTCCGTTCGGTGCCGCCGAGAGCCAGTGGTATCTGTTCCTCGTCGTCACCGTCGGGGCGGCGCTGCTCGGGCGCAACGTCCTGCGCGGCCGGCCCGGCAGGGCGCTGAGGCTCATGAGGGACAGCGAGATCGGCGCGAGCGCCATGGGCGTCGACATACGACGCACCAAGGCAGCCGTGTTCGTACTGTCGTCGATGTATGCCGGCGCTGCCGGTGTGCTCACGGCACTGGCCTTCCAGCGCACCGTCCCCGACTACTTCAGCCTCAACCTGTCGGTCAACTATCTGGTGATGGTCATCCTGGGCGGCCTCGGATCAGTGGGTGGCGCGGTCGCCGGTGCGGTCTTCGTCGTGACGCTGCCCTTGCTGTTCTCCCGCTACGCGGATTCCCTGCCGTTCGTCACCGGAGCCGGCGGGCAGGGACTGGACGCGTCGACAGCGGCACAGTTCGTGTACGGCGCGGTCGTCATCGTGGCCGTGATCGTCCAGCCGGGCGGTCTGGCGGCGCTGGCCGGCGCCGTTCGACCGCTGCGAAGCCGCCGCCCGGCCGAGGCCGCCACTCCCTGAACCGCGATCCCCAAGCGTCCGTCGCCTCAGACATCCAGACCCGACCCCCACCTTGCCGGACGTGTGCTGTCAGCCACCTCATCCGCTTCTCAGCGAGGAGACACACCGATGCACAAATCGCGCACAGTCGGCCTGGCGGCCACGGCCCTGGCCTTCACGCTGGCGGTTGCCGGCTGCTCCACCAAGGCCGAAACGGCCGGGACCGCCGCCACGCCCGGGGTCAGTGACTCCACGATCAAGCTCGGGGTGCTGATGGACCTGTCGGGCCCGTTCGCGGGCACCGGCAAGACGATCCTCGACGCGAGCAACGTCGCCGTGAAGGAGATCAACGCGGCAGGCGGTGTCTGCGACCGGAAACTGGCACTCGTCACCCGCGACCACGGCTACGACCCGCAGAGGGCCGTCGCCGCGTACGACGAGATGGATCCGCAGGTCCTCGGCTATCTGAACATCCTCGGCACACCGGTCGTCACGGCGCTGCGGGACAAGATGGAGGCGAAGGACGAACTCGCCGGCCTGACCACGTTCGCGTCGACCCTGCTCGGGGACGAGAATCTGATCGTCCTGGGCGCCACGTACGACATCCAGACGATCAACGGCCTGGACTGGCTCGTGAGGAAGGGCGAACTGCGCGGCGGCGATTCCGTCGGGCACATCTACCTCCAGGGGGAAATCGGCGAGAACAGCCTGCGGGGCGGCAAGTTCGCCGCGGGGAAGCTGGGGTTGAAGGTCGTCGGCCAGCAGATCGACCCCACCGCGACCGACCTCACCAGCCAGGTCAACGCGCTCAAGTCGGCGAAGGTCAAGGCGATCCTGGTCGACTCGACGCCCAAGCAGGCGGCTTCGGTGGCGGCAGTGGCGCAGGCGGCCGGCATGGAGGTGCCGATCATGGGCGGGGTGTCGACCTTCGCCACCAGCCTGCTCACGACGTCAGCGGCGCCCGCGCTCACCGAGCACTACACCAGGCTCTCCGGGCTGGGCGCCCTCGGCGCGGACACCGCCTCCGCTCGCAAGCTGGCCGCTGCCTGGAAGGACCGGTACGGTAAGGCCCCGGAGGCCAGCAGCGGAGTCGTCCACGCCTACGCCATGACCAAGCTGTACGCCGAGATCCTCGGCAAGAGCTGTGATGATCTCACCCGCCCGGGCGTGCTCAAGGCCCGCAGCGCTGTCACCGACTTCACGCTACCCGGCCTGCTCCCGCCTCAGGACTTCTCCGATCCCGCTGAGCCCAGTTCGCGCGAGGCGCAGGTGCTGGGTGTGGACAAGGGTGTCTTCGCCGGAGTCGAACCACTTGGTGACTTCTTCGCTTCCGACCTGGCGAAGGAGTACAAGGTTCCGTCGGTCGGATGACACCGGGGAATGTGCCCGGCGGGCCGGCGGTGGCGGTGCGCCGGCCCTCGGCTCCGCATGGCAGGGGGCGGCTTTGTCGATCGTTCGTTCGTTCTGGGAGGCTGGGGCCATGGATACGACGAGCGGCAAAGCGGCGGGCAAGAGCGGCAAGGGGACGGACAACAGTCCCTCCGGCCCCCGGGGAAACGGCCGGGACGCCATCATGGACGCCGCACGAGACGTCTTCGCGGAGCGCGGCTACTTCGGCGCCTCCATCCGTGACATCGCCAAGCGGGCCGACATGAGTCTGTCCGCCCTCTATTACTACTACTCCGGCAAGGCCGAGCTCTTCCACGCCCTGATCGAGGACTCGCTGAACGACTACTTCCGTCACTGCGAGAAGGAACTGGCCCAGGCCGGTGACGACCCTGCCGCGCGGCTGGCCGCCCTGGTCAGAGTGACGGTCGACTACCGGGTACGGCGGCAGGTCGAAAGTCTGTTGACCCTCCAGGAACTCCGTTACCTCGAACCCGAGTACCGCAACCCCATCATCGAAAGACGGCACGCCGTATCGGGACTCTTCCAGAAGGCCATGGACGACGGCATGGCCGCCGGGATCTTCCGGACCCCGCACCCGGACGACGCCCGCCGGGCGATCATGGCGATGTGCAACGCCGTCGCCCAGTGGTACGACCCGTCCGGCGACCTCGGGACCACGGAGCTGTGCGACCGGTACGTGCGGCTGGCGTTCGCCATGGTCGGGCACGGCGAGGCCCCGGCCCGGTAGGCCGCCCCCACTTTTCGTCGCGGTCATTGACAGTGGGTCAGGCGGCGGCCTAACTTAACGATCGTTCGACAAGTACTTCTCTCCATCGGCTGCGGTCCCCACCACCACGGCCGTGGCCCGGCGCACGACGGCAGTCGCCGAGCCTTCGCGACACCGGCGGCGGCAGATCCGACACCGACTCGACCGACTGGAGTGTCCATGCAGACCAGCGGAATATCCGCAGTGGTGACCGGCGGCGCGTCGGGGCTCGGCCTGGCGACGGCGCGGCGGCTCCTCAAAGCCGGCGCCCGTGTCACCATCGCGGACCTGCCCTCCTCGGACGGCGACCGCGCCGTCCGCGACCTCGGCCCCGAGGCCGTCTTCGTCCCCGCCGACGTGACGAGCACCGAGGACATGACCGCAGTCCTCGACACCGCCGAGCGGACAGGAGCGCTGCGCGCGGTCGTCCACTGCGCGGGCCGCGGCGGTCCGCTCCGCGTGGTCAACAAGGACGGCACCGCCGGTGACCTCGACCATTTCCGCGCCGTGGTCGACGTCAACCTGATCGGCACCTTCAACGTGCTCCGGCTCGCCGCCACCCGCATGGCCCGCAACGAACCGCTCGACGGCGACCGCGGAGTGGTTGTCATGACGGCGTCGGTCGCGGCATTCGAGGGGCAGATCGGACAGGCCCCGTACGCGGCGTCGAAAGCCGGAGTGGCCGGCCTCACCGTGTGTGCGGCCCGGGATCTGGCGAGCAAGAGCATCCGGGTCGTCACCATCGCGCCCGGCCTGTTCGACACACCGATGCTCGGCAGGAGGCCGAAGGAGAAGCTCGACGCGCTCGCTGCCGCGGTGCCGCACCCCCCGCGCCTCGGCGCGGCGGACGAGTACGCACAACTCGCCCTGCACATCATCGACAACTCGATGCTCAACGGAGAGACCATCCGCCTCGACGGCGCGATCCGCCTGGCCCCGCGCTGAAGGCCGGCGCTCAACCGCTACTCCCCAACCGCGACCACCGCTTGGCCACCGTAAAGGAGCTGCCGTGGCAGACGAAGTACTGGTCGAGTACGGCGACGGCATCGCCGTCATCACCATCAACCGGCCCGAGTCCCGCAACGCGGTCACCCGAGCCGTCGCGGAGGCGATCGCATCCGCGCTGGACGAGTTGGACGAGCGTGACGACCTCGCGGTCGGCATCATCACCGGCGCCGGCGGCACCTTCTGCGCGGGCATGGACCTCAAGGCGTTCCTGCGGGGCGAGCGCCCCCACGTGCAGGGGCGCGGTTTCGCCGGCCTCACCGAGACCCCGCCGCGCAAGCCGCTGATCGCCGCCGTCGAGGGCTACGCCGTTGCAGGCGGATGCGAGATCGCCCTCGCGAGTGATCTGGTCGTCGCCGCCGAGGACGCCAAGTTCGGGCTGCCCGAGGTCAAGCGCGGTCTGGTGGCGGTGGCCGGGGGACTGCTGCGGCTGCCGGGCCGGATCCCGTACCAGATCGCGATGGAACTCGCCCTCACCGGTGACCTCCTCACCGCAGCACGGGCTCACCACTTCGGGCTGGTCAACCGGCTCACTCCGCCCGGCGGCGCGCTGAAGGAGGCGAGGCTGCTGGCCTCCGCCATCGCCGCCAACGGTCCGCTCGCCGTACGGGTCACCAAACGTATCCTCGTGGAGTCTCCCGGCTGGCCACGCGACGAGCTGTTCGGCCGTCAGAAGCCGATCACCGAGCTGGTGTTCAACTCGGAAGACGCTCGAGAAGGCGCCTCGGCCTTCACCGAGAAGCGTGCTCCCGTCTGGCGAGGCCGGTGAGCGGCCGGTGAACGAAGAACAAGACCAGAAACGTGCGAACGGCGACGTACCCGATGCGGCCCCGGGGCCGCTCACCGGAGTGCGGGTCATCGAGCTGGGGGGCATCGGGCCGGGGCCGTTCTGCGCCATGCTCCTCGCCGACGCCGGTGCGGACGTGATCCGTGTCGAACGCCCGTCGGACGTGGCCGGCAAACCCGACCCCGTCCTGCACCGGGGCCGGCGCTCGGCCGCCATCGACCTCAAGCACCCGGAAGGCGTCGGCGCCGTCCTCGACCTGGTCGCGGATGCCGATGTCCTTCTGGAGGGCTTCCGGCCGGGGGTGGCCGAACGGCTCGGCGTGGGCCCCGGCCCGTGCCTGGACCGCAACCCGCGCCTGGTCTACGGACGGATGACGGGATTCGGGCAGGACGGACCGCTCGCGCCGCGGGCCGGGCACGACATCAACTACATCGCCCTGTCGGGGGCCCTGGGGGCCATCGGAGAGGCCGACGGCCCGCCGGTCCTGCCGCTCAACCTTCTCGGCGACTTCGGCGGCGGTGGCGCACTGCTCGCCTTCGGTGTGCTGTGCGCCATCGTGCAGGCACGCGCCACCGGGAAGGGCCAGGTCGTGGACGCCGCCATGGTGGACGGGTCGGCTCAGCTGCTGGCCATGATCTACGGCCGTCTGCACCAGGGGCGATGGACCGACCACCGGGGCGTCAACTACCTGGACGGCACAGCCCCGTTCTACGGCGTCTACCGCTGCCGCGACGGCGAGTACGTCGCGGTCGGCGCGATCGAGGCGCCCTTCTTCGCCACCCTCCTGGAACGGCTCGGCCTGGTCGCGGATGCCGACTTCACCCAACAGTGGGACCGTTCCCGCTGGCCGGTCATGAGGCGGCGCCTGGCGGCGGTCTTCGCCGCCCGGAGCCGCGACGACTGGGCCGCCGTGTTCGCCGACGCCGACGCGTGTGTCACCCCCGTGCTGTCGCTGGTGGAGGCACCGCGCCATCCTCACAACGCGGCACGCGGCACCTTCCTCACCGACGGCACGGGAGTCCTCCAGCCTGCCCCGGCCCCCCGGTTCGGCTCCTCCACCCCTCGCCGGCACGTCCGGCCGGCCCCCCTACCGGGCGAGCACACAGCGCAGGTCCTCGCCGAGACGGGCCGGAGCCCCGAGCAGATCAAGAAGCTTTTCGACGCGGAGGTCGTGCGATGAGCCGGCGTACCGCGCGTAAGCCCTGCATGGCAGGCCGCAGGCCGACGCGTGAAAGGAGCGGCACATGACCGACTACTGGCCCGCGGGACTGCCTCGCCGCCTCGACTACCCCGATGTCCCGCTCGGCGCCGTGCTCGCCGGCTCGGCCCGCCGCTACCGCGACCGGGCCGCCGTACGCGACGGTGACCAGGTTCTCACCTTCACCGGCCTGTACGAACAGGCTGCCGCGTTCGCCCACGGCCTCAGGGCGCGCGGCATACGGCAGGGTGACGTGGTCGCCCTGCACCTGCCGAACACCCTGTGGTTCGCCGTCGCCTACTACGGCATCGCACTCGCCGGCGCGACAGTCTGCCCGGCCAACCCCGCCCAGCCGGCCAGGGCCCTGCGCGCCCAGCTCGCCGACTGCTCCGCGGCGGCCGTGGTGACCCATCCGGAGCCGGCACCGGTGCTGGCCGAGGCGATCGACGGGCTGCCGGTCCGGCTGGTCGTCATCGTGCCGCCCAGCGCATCGGCCCCGGCCGACAGGCCGGACGACTGCGCAAAGCTGTTCGGGAAGGCGGGCACCGCCCTGGAGGACCTCGTCGCGGGCCAGAGCACCCACCCGCCAGAGGTGCTGGTCCCCACCGACTCCGTCGCCCAGTACGGGTACACCGGCGGAACCACCGGAGCACCCAAGGGAGTGCGCATACTGCACCGCAACATCGTCGCCAACACCATCCAGGTCGCCTGCTGGCGCTCCGGGGCGCTCCCTGGGCTCGACAGCGAAGGCGGTGTGGTGCTGAGCCCCTTGGAGACCTCCGGCGACTATGCCCTGGCACCGGGTACCTACGCCACGCTGTGCATCTCGCCCTTGTTCCACGCCCTTGGCCTAATCAGCCTCAACTTCTTCCTCCTGTGCGGCGCCACCACCATCCTGAGCGGCCGCTTCCATGCGGAGTCGTACCTGGAGCAGGCGGAACGGCACCGGATCGCGTACATCCCGGGCGCCCCGGCGCTCTATCACGCCCTGCTGGCGGCACCGGGCATCCGCACGCGGGACCTCAGCTCGGTCAAGGCCGTGGTGTCGGGTGGCGCCCCCATAGACACGCACTCGTTGGAGCGACTGACAGAGGTATTCCCCAACGCCGCCGTCATCGAGGGTTACGGCCTGACGGAGGCGACGGCAACCGTGTCCAGCGGCCCGATCGCGAAGGCCGGGCTGCGCAAGCCGGGCAGCCAGGGGGTTCCCCTGTTCGACACCGAGCTGGAGATCCGGGACCCGTTGGATCCCGGCCGGAAGGTGCCGCGGGGCGAGCGTGGCGAGATCTGGGTGCGGGGCCCTCAGGTGGCCTCGGGCTACCTCGGCCGCCCGGACGAGACCGCCGCGCAGTTCGTCGACGGCTGGCTGTGCACCGGTGACACCGGCCACCTCGACGGGGACGGCTTCCTGTACGTCTCCGGCAGGTCGAAGGACATGCTCATCTACAAGGGCTACAACGTGTACCCGCGCGAGCTGGAGGACATCCTCGGCGGACACCCGGCAGTGCTCCAGGCGTCGGTCGTCGGGAGAGCGGTGCCTGCCGTCGGCGAGGTCCCCGTCGCCTTCGTGGTCCCCGCCGCTGAGCCGGGCGCGATGGCCGAGGAGCTGATGGAGTACGTCGCGGAGCGCGTGACGCCGTACAAGCGGATCAGAGAGATCCGTTTCGTTGACGAACTTCCCCTGTCCCCGGCCGGAAAGGTGCTGAAAACCGAGCTCCGCCGCCTGGCCCGGACGACTCGGGGCCCGGCCGAACCCCCCTCGGACACACAGGAAACCGGCGCGCCGGACACGGCGGAAAGGCAGGTCTGACATGCGTGACGCGGTCATCGTGGACGCCGTCCGTACCCCTATGGGCAAGCGGAACGGCTCGCTCAGCGATGTGCACCCGGTAGACCTGTCCGCCGTGGTGCTGCGGGCCCTGGCCGAACGCAACGACCTGGACCCGGCGATGGTCGAGGACGTGATCTGGGGCTGCGTCTCGCAGACCGGTGAGCAGGCCGGCTGCGTCGGCCGTTTCGCCGTCCTGGCCGCCGGATGGCCGGAGGAGGTGCCGGGCGTCACCATCGACCGGCAGTGCGGATCCTCGCAGCAGGCGGCGCAGTTCGCGGCAGCGGGAGTGATGAGCGGCCAGTACGACGTCGTGGTCGCGGGCGGCGTGGAGTCGATGAGCCGCGTTCCGCTGGGCTCCGGCCGCGAGCGGGGCCCCGGCGAACCGTTCGGCCCGGCCGTACGGGCACGGTACGGCGTCTCACGGTTCAACCAGGGGCTGGGCGCGGAGGAACTCGCGCGGCGCTGGCGGCTGAGCCGGGAGCAGCTCGACGCGTACAGTCTGCGGTCCCACGCCAACGCGGCGGCCGCGATCGACGAGGGGCGGTTCACGTCCCAGATCGTGCCGGTGGACGTGACGGATGAGAACGGCTCCGTACGCACCGTCGACACGGACGAGGGAGTACGGCGGGGCGGCACGGCCGCCACGATGGCGGGTCTGAAGCCCGCGTTCACCGAGGACGGCGCGGTCACGGCCGGCAACTCCTCGCAGATATCGGACGGTGCGTCGGCGCTGCTGGTCATGAGCGGCGAGAAGGCGCGCGAACTCGGTGTGCGCCCGATCGCCCGCTTTCACTCCTTCGCCGTCGTCGGAGTCGACCCCGTGACGATGCTGACCGGCCCCATCCCGGCCACCGAGAAGGTCCTCAAGCGCGCCGGTCTGGGCATCGAGGACATCGGAGCCTTCGAGATCAACGAGGCGTTCGCCAGTGTGACCTGCGCCTGGCTGGCCGAGACCGGCGCCGATCCGGACCGGCTCAATCCCGACGGCGGCGCCATCGCCCTCGGCCATCCCCTGGGAGCCTCCGGCGCCCGGCTGACCACGACGCTGCTCCACCACATGCGAGCCGCCGGCGTCCGCTACGGCCTGCAGTCGATGTGCGAGGGCGGCGGCATGGCGAACGCCACCGTCCTGGAACTCCTTCCCCGCTGAGCCGGAGCAGCCGGAGCTGCCAAGCGGCCCAAGCAGCCCGAGCTTGGGCCCGCTCGACAAGGCGCCCACAACCGAGGAGTGCGAAAAGCCAATGGAACCAGACGAGTTCGACGCCGTTCTGTCAGCGGTGCGGGCCTTCGTGCGCGAGAAGGTCGTCCCGCGCGAGAACGAGATCGAGGAGAAGGACGAGATCCCGGCGGACCTCCGTGAGAAGGCCGCGGCCATGGGCCTGTTCGGCTACGCGCTGCCCCAGGAGTACGGCGGGCTGGGCTTCTCCATGACGGAGGACGTACGCCTCTCCCTGGAGATCGGCTACACCACGCCCGCGTTCCGTTCGATGTTCAGCATCAACAACGGGGTCGCCGGCCAGCTCCTGGCGAGTTCCGGCACCGAGGAGCAGAAGCGGCGCTATCTGCCGCGGATGGCCGCCGGCGAGCTGATCGCGGCGTTCACGCTCACGGAGGCGGAGGCGGGCTCGGACCCCAGCGGTATCAGGACCCGTGCCGTACGCGACGGGGCCGGCTATGTCCTGAACGGCAGCAAGCGGTTCATCACCAATGCCCCGCTCGCCGGTGTCTTCATGGTGTTCGCCCGCACCGGGCCGCAGAGCACGGGCGCCGATGGGATCTCCGTCTTCGCCGTCGACGCGGACAGCCCCGGCGTCACCGTGGGACCGAGGGACCACAAGATGGGCCAGTCCGGGGCCTTGAGCGCGGAGGTCTTCTTCGACGACGTACGCCTTGAGGCGAGTGCCCTCGTCGGAGAACGCGAGGAAGAGGGGTTCCGCACCGCCATGCGATCGCTGGCGAGGGGACGTCTGAGCGTCGCGGCGATGTGTGTGGGGCTGGCCGGGCGCATCCTGGACGAAAGCGTCGCGCACGCCTCGGTCACCCGGCAGGGCGGACGTCCCATCGGCGAGTTCCAGCTCGTCCAGGCCATGCTCGCCGAGTCGCACGCCGAGATGTACGCGGCCCGCGCCATGGTGCTGGAGGCGGCCCGCGCGTACGACTCGGGCGAGGACCGCAGGCTGGCGCCGTCCTCCACGAAACTGTTCTGCAGCGAGATGGTGGGCCGGGTGGCCGACCGTGCCGTCCAGATACACGGGGGCACGGGATACATGCGCCACGTTCCCGTCGAGCGCTTCTACCGGGACGTGCGCCTGTTCCGCATCTACGAGGGGACGAGCGAGATCCAGAAGCTCATCGTGGGCAGGCAGTTGCTGCGGGAGCACGCGTGACGGGCGGCGCGGGCGGCCCGATGAGCGAGGCGCGCGAGGTCACCGGGCCGTACGGGGAAGGCGACCGGCCGTCACCATGCGGACGTGGGCCGGCAACGGGGCCGCCATGAGCGACCGGACGCCAGGCACGGCCGTGCTCGTGGAGGACGACGGGCCGATACGGGCACTGACGCTCCATCAGCCCGGTCACCACAACGCCCTCGACCCGACCGGCCGCCAGGCACTCCTCACCGCACGGCGGGACGCGTCGCGCGACGAGCGGTGCCGGGCAGTGGTGCCGACCGGCGCGGGAGGCAGCTTCTGCGCGGGCGGCGACATCCGCTCCATGACACCGGTCCCGGAGGAGTCCGCCGCGCGGACGGAGGTGGTCGCGGGCATCGTACGGGCGGTCGTTCGGGGTCCCGAGCCCGTGCTCGTGGCGGTCGAGGGTGTCGCGTTCGGGCTCGGCATGTCGCTCGCGGCGGCTTGCGACCACGTGGTGGCCGCCCGTGACGCCCGGTTCGGCCGCGTCTTCGGCAGGATCGGGCTGATCGCGGACGCCGGACCGCTCTGGTCGTTGCCGGCGCGGGTCGGGCCGGGCACGGCGAAGCGCCTGCTGCTGTTCGGCGACGCGCTGGACTCGGGGGAGTGCGGCCGCGCTCGGTCTGGCCGACGTCCTCTGCGAGCCCGGATCCGCATGGCAGGAAGCGGTACGACTGGGCGCGGCGGCTCGCCGAAGGCGCTTCGTTCTGCATCGTGGAGACCAAGCGAACCCTGGCGTCCCGGCCCGCGGAACTCGACGCCGTACTCGCCGACGATGTACGGGCACAGCCGCAACTGCCGGTCGGCGCGGACTTCGCCGAGGGCAGCCGCGCGTTCTTGGCCGGACGCGCTCCGCGGTGGTTCACCGGACCTACCACGACGGAGCGGGCATGAGGCGGGCGGCGCGGGCCACAGCACCGACACGCCCGGCACAGCAGATACGACAAGGTCGAGGAGAAACCTATGGCGAGGGCCGGCTTTCCTCCCCGGAACCCGAAGGGTGATCGGGTGAACGTGGCAGACACCGAGCGGGCGGCAGACACCGAGCGAGCAGAACACTCCGATCCGGGACGGACCGCTGGTGACGCGGCGAAGCCGGCCGGGCCACTGGCGGGCATCACGGTGGTGTCCCTGGAACAGGCGGTGGCGGCTCCCATCTGCACCCGCACCCTCGGTGACTTCGGGGCTCGGGTGATCAAGGTGGAGAACCCGGAAGGCGGTGACTTCGCCCGGCACTACGACGACGTGGTGGGCGGCATGGCGGCGCACTTCGTATGGGTCAACCGGGGCAAGGAGTCCATCACGCTGAACCTGAAGAATCCGTCCGGGATGGCGGTACTCCACCGGTTGCTCGACCGCGCCGATGTGATGGTCTCCAATCTTGCTCCCGGTGCCACGGCGAGGCTCGGTATCGCGCCCGCCGACCTGGCCGTCAGCCACCCCGAACTCATCGCCGTGGAGATCGACGGCTACGGGCCGGGGGGCCCCCTGTCCCACAAGCGTGCTTACGATCTGCTGGCCCAGGCGGAGTCGGGCGCATGCGCGACGACGGGCCTCCCCGGTGCGCCGGCCAAGCCCGGTCCGCCGATGGCCGACGTGTGCTCCGGCCTGTATGCCGCGTTGTCGGTTCTGGCGCTGCTCTGCGGCAAGGAGCGTGGCCATGGCCGCGGCCTCACCGCGGTCGCGGTGAGCCTGTTCGACACGATGACGGAGTTGATGGGGTATCAGCTCACCTACACGCTGCACACGGGTCTGGACCAGCAACCGGTCGGCATGGGCTCGCCCGCGGTCGCGCCGTACGGTGCCTACCGCACAGCGGATGGCCAGACCGTCGTCCTGGGCACGACGAACGACCGCGAATGGCAGCGATTCGCGCGTGACCTTCTCGGCCGGCCCGACCTGGCCGACGACGAACGCTTTCGTACCACCTCCGGCCGGGCGGAGCACCGTGAGTTCCTGGACGCGGAGATCGCCGACTGGTGCGCGCGCCATGACCTGACGCAGGTGCAGAGCGACGCGGATGCCGCCGGGATCGGGAATGCCCGGTTCAACACACCGAGCGAGGTCATAGCCCATCCGCATCTGATGGCCCGCGACCGGTGGCGCCGGATCGACACACCTCACGGTCAGGTGCCCGCTCTGCTTCCGCCTCCGGTCATCGCCGGCTACGAGCCACCGATGGGTGGGATCCCCGGACTCGGCCAGCACACCGATGCCTTGCTCACCGAACTCGGCGTCACCGAGGACGACATCGCCGTGCTGCGCGCACAAGGTGCGGTGGCCCCGCCCCCTCGCTGAGGTGCCGGATCCATGCCTCGACGGCGGCATCGGCACGCCAAGTGCCCGCAGCTGGGCGGCGAAAGCAACGGTGAGGGCACCCCGTGCAAGGACGCCCTCGGCGCCGGCATCCAGGCCCGGCTGGACAAGGTGAGCGAGGAACTCCCGCGTCTCGGCGGGCTGCACGTCGCACACGTCGGCAGCTTCAGCGCGGAGTGACACCAGCTGGCCGATCCCTGCTTTCCATCCAACAGGGCCGCAGTCCACGCCGGATGCCGCCGGGAAGGGAAACACCATGCGCACTCGAATCCTCGCCCTCGTCACCGCGGCCGTGGCGTCCATGACGGTCCTGGCCGGCACGGCGTCTGCAGCCCGGCAGACCTGAACGCCCCTTACGCCCGCGCCGCCGCCAAGGTCGGCGCGGACGGAACACTCCTGGCCACCAAGAACGTGGCCTCAGCGGAACGGTTCAACGGACAGCCCGCGGGCTACTACTGCGTGCGGGTCTCCGCCCCCCAGCATCGACCTGCGCAACGCCGCCGTCCTCGCCACGATCAACAACCGCCGCGCCATGATCACCGCCATCCCGAACTGCAACTGCAACGGCTACACCCGCACCATCACCGTCGTGACCACCGACTACAACAACAACCTCAGCGACTTCCCCTTCACCGTCGCCGTCCTGTAGCCGACCACCCGGTCCGGGCGCCGTCGTTGTTTCCTACGGTCATGTGGCTCTGTCCAGGAGAGCGGACAGCATTTGTCAACGCTTCGGGCAGCAGACGGCGGTGGGTGCGAATCGAACATTCACCAGTTTCGACAGCACCTGCACCGACCCGCCGGGTACTCAACGGCGCCTGGGACAGGCCGCTGGGCGACGACTGCCTGGCTGGCGCCCGTTGCGCAAGCGCCGCTGGACGCTGGCTCAGAGGCCCTTTCGCATGAGAACGCACATCGTCTCGTGGCGACGGATCGACCCGTCGGGCCCTTCCTCGTCCCAGGCTTCCGGTTCGCGGCCGTGTGCGACGTAGCCCAGGCGCTCGTACAGGGCGCGCGCCCGGGGGTTGGCCTCCTCCACCGCGAGTTCGGCCCTGCGCAGCCCGCGGTGCCGGATCCGCTGTTCGGCAGCGCGGACGAGCAGCGTTCCCAAGCCGCAGGACTGCAGCGCCGGCAGCACGGCGAGCTGCCACAAAGTTCCGGCTTCCTCGAAGACCTCGTAGTCGATGCCGCCGATCGCCACCGGCAGATCCACGGGAGTGCAGACAGCCAGGTAGTCCACCTCGCCCGACACAGCTCGCGCCAGCTCACGCTCTACGTGGCGTAGGTGGGTGGCCGAGCCGGACCAGGTGCACGCCGGCAAATCCTGGGGCAGCAGATCGCGCACGGTGACAGGCATGGTGACGGTGGCATCGGTGGAGTCGTCTTCAGTGGTCACGCTCTGAAGCATGCGACCGCGGCGATGGCACGACAACGGATTTCTACCGGCTTGGTGCCCTACGGCGGCGCCGACCGGGCTCGCCGGCGTCGCTGCCGCTTGTGGTGAACATCGAACATGACGTGGCTGGGGTGCCTCCCGAAACGCTGAACAAGTGCTGTCGAAGCTGGGGCTCTGGCTCAACTTCTGTGGTCCTGCTGCGGCGGTTGCCGGTGCTGGATAACGGCTCGCCGCGCACATGACGATCCTCTACCTTGAGCCGGAGCGGGATGGCGCGCATACTCGCAGGCTGCGGTGCCGTGGCAGAGCGGCCCATTGCGATCGCCGTGGGCGAGGTCCCGCTCACGGCGACTGACGGAGACGGGGCGGGCCTGCCCCTATCTGTCCGCGGGTTCAAATCCCGTCGGCACCGCAGCCGACCTGGAACTTTGTGCAGCGCAAGCACTGCGACGTCGGTCCAGGTCCGCTGAGTAGGCCCGGAGTGCGGTGCCGGGATTGCTCCCGGTCCGTTTCTCCGGACCTCTCGCCGAACCCGCCGTGCGTCTCTCAACGCAACGGGCTCTCCACGGTTTCTGCCGTCAGACGGGGTTCGCAGGCTGCCATGGGTTGGGGATCGTGCTGGCCCGGTATCGGTAGCGGCTGACCGTGACCGATGCGATCCGGAACAGCTCGATCCCGTCTGCCGCGATGGGTCGCCACCGCCCGGTGGCGGTGGTGAATCGGCGGCGGACGTCGCCCCAACTCCATCGGTGACGTTCCCGCAGCATGCGGATGAGCCGCCACCACACGAAGGCGTCGAGCTTGTCGAAGACATGCTTGGCGACCGCGTGCTTGAAGTAGTTGGCCCAAACCGCGCATGATCTGAGTGAGTCTCTTCAGCACGGTGGCAAGATCCTGCTGCGATGTCCTGCCTGTCAGAGCACGGACCTTCGCCTTCAGCGACCGGATGGGCCGGTCGGCGATGAAGGTGTAGACGTGCCATTTGGTCGTGCCACCTTTGCGTTTCCACTGGATGCGGAAGCCCAGGAAGTCGAACCCGTCGCTCATGTGCGCGATCCGGGTCTTGGCCTGCGACAGACACAGACCAAGAGGTTCGAGCACGCCAGCGACTTCTTCGCGCAGTGCCGCGGTGTCGGCCTCGGTGCCATGCACCAGGACGACGAAGTCATCCGCGTAACGGACGACCCGCCACGTGGGTTGACCTTTGCGGCGCCGATAGGCGCGTTTGCCTTCGGTGGCCATTGCCCCGCCTGGTTCCCAGGGCCCGTGCAGGTGCTCGTCGAGCGCCGACAGGGCGATGTTCGCCAACAGCGGGGACAGGATGCCACCTTGCGGGGTGCCGGTCAGTGATTCCTTGTTCTGGCCGAGTTCCGTGAGGACTCCGGCTTTAAGGAAGGCTCTGACCAGCGTCAGGACGCGTTTGTCCTTGACCCGGTGACGCACTCGGTCCATGAGGGCCGTGTGGTCGATCGAGTCGAAGCACGCCTCGATGTCCGCATCCAGCACCCAGCGGTATCCCCGGGTGCCGAAATAGTGGATCTCGGCGATCGCGTCCTGGGCCCGCCGTCGGGGCCGGAACCCGTAGGAGACCGGCTTGAAGTCGGCCTCGAAGATCGGTTCCAACACCAGCTTCAGCGCTGCCTGAACGACCCGGTCCGCGATCGTCGGAATCCCGAGCTTGCGGACCTTCCCCGAGCCTCCCGGCTTGGGAATCTGCGTTCCCGCACCGGCAGAGGACGGAACGAGCCGTCCTTGAGCGTGGCCCGCAGGTCGTTCAGAAACCCGGGAACACCGATCGACTCCTCGACATCGGTGGCTGTCAGGCCGTCGACGCCGGGAGTCCGGGCTCCCCGGTTGCCCGCGACCCGGTCGAACGCCGCCAGCAGCGTCGCCGGGTCGTGCACGAAGTTGAACAGGTCATCGAACCGGCGGCCGGGATCGGCCACCGTCCAACGGTGAAGCTTGGTCTGCATCTCCAGTACCCGGGCCCGAGGGCCCAGAGCTCCGCCATTCGGGGGGCGTCTTCCGGCATTGCAGCGTCCTTCCCTTCTCGATACCGCTGCCGCCCTTCCCCATGCGGCCGGCTCTCCCGGCCTCGGAGTACTACGGCGGCTCCGCCCCGTCCCGCACCGATCGGCGGTCGATGCGCCCAGCCCGAGCAGCCTGCTGGCAGCAGACGACAGGGCGAGGTTCGGGACGGTTCCCGTGGTCACTGTGGTTCGCTCGACGAAGGAGGAGCCCGACTGTGTCCCTGCGGCATCGCCACGAGTACGCCGCAGGCTTTCCTCGTGGCCTCCCGGCCAGCTTTCGTAGACCAACCCAGGAGTTGTCAGACCACCCGAAAGGATGACCTGCATACGCACCGCTACCGGCCCTGATCCGCCAGGTTCGAGCCGGAGGCACTTTAAGAGACGTAGAACGCCGGTTCCTCGCGTGCTCCTCTCCCTCACGCTTGCCGGGCCCGCCCCATCTGGCAGTACTGGATACGTCCCGGCTTTGTCAGGGCCGCTCTCGCCCTCCCCGGCATCACCCGGATCAGGCTGCCCTCAGCTTCAACCCGACTGCTGCGACAGCGGGTTGGTGCAGGTCTTCCACCTCCACTCGAACCAACAGCGCCTCACGGCGCAAACGAAAGTCTTGCCAGAGCCATTTCCGCGAGTACGCCGACACCGCCCACCACGCGTCGTGGACGGGTGTGAACTTGCCTGCGGGACGGGCCTGTTCCAGCGCGGTCGCGCCGGGGAAGGCGCCGGGCTTGCGGACCAGAGCCTCCAGGTAGTGGTCCAGTTCCAGGCGGGCCTGACCCTTGACGATCAGCCGTTCGTGCTGGGCCACTTCCTTGCGGCCGTCGTAGACGACGACCTCGGAGGCGTGCAGCATCACCCCGACGGTGCGGCCGATCAGCCCCACGGGCACCGAGTAGCGGTTCGTGCGGATGCTGACCTGCGCGTATCGATCCATTCGCAGGCTGAGCAGCCGGCCAGTCTCGAACGGCTCGTCCGGCAGTGGCCGCAGCAGTGGGCGTTCCCTGCAGGCGTCCCTGCGAGGCACCAGCCGCACATGGCTCAGCATCACCATCGAGGCCACAGCCAGACAGATCGATGCCCTTCTGAACCCTTGATCTTGCTCCGGAGATCGTTCTGTTGGAGGCTGAGATATGCAGAATCTGCCGACATTCGTTTTTGTTCATGGGGCCTTCGCGAATTCGTTCTCGTTCGCGCCGTTACAGGCCGAGCTCGCCTTACTCGGGCACCGCTCGGTAGCGGTCGACCTTCCGGGGCACGGATTCGAGGCGACCTTCCCCGCGACCTACCAGGCTCCTCAGGATCTCGACGCCCTCGCCGCAGAACCGGGGAGCATCAAGGGAATCACGCTCGCCGACAACGCCGCCCGCGTGATCGAAGTCCTCGAACGGGCCAAGCGGAACGGGCCCACCATCCTCGTCGCCCACAGCAGGGGCGGCATCACGACCACCGCCGTCGCCAACGCCCGGCCCGAGCTGATCGACCGGATCGCTTACGTCTCCGCCTGGTGCCCCATCGATCTGGACGTGAGCGACTACTACGCCCAGCCGGAGATGGCGGACGTCGACGCGGGAGCCTTCGCTGCCACGCTCGTCGGGAACCCGGCCGAACTCGGTCTGCTCCGGACCAACTTCCGCACCGCCGACCCGGCAGCGCTCGCCGCGTTCAAGCGAGCGTTCGCCGCCGACCTCACCGATGACGAGTTCCGGATCTTCCTGAACACCTTCCAGCCCGATGAGAACCTGGATGCCGGTACGTCTGCCGACCGGGCACAGGCCACGACCTGGGGCCGGATTCCCAAGACCTATGTGCGCCTGGCCAACGATGCCAGCATTCCGCTCGCCGCGCAGGACCGCATGATTCGCGAAGCTGACGCGCTCACACCCGACAACCCCTTCGACGTCCGGACACTCGAGGGGAGCCACCTGCGCTGGCTCGTCCACCCGAAGCCCGCCGCCGAGCTGCTCGCAAACCTCGCAGCGCGCTGACACTCCACCAGGCAATCGGTCGGTGCTGCAGGGGCAGTGATGCCAGCCATGCCCACAGTTACCTGGGGCAGGACACGGTTGTTGTCCGCGGACAACAACCGTGTCCCGCTGACCTATCTCGCTGAAGGTGGGCCAGTCTCGGTTGTCCTGTCTCACTCAATCGAGTCGTTACTCAACGAAGCGAGTCGTTCGGGCTTCGGTCTCAGCGAACCCGAGTCGTCGTGCGTGGACACGGTGCACTGGCGTCGTCGGCGTCCCCTTCGGTGAGCTGGCCTGGGATCACGCTCGCACCCAGGTCCCCGGCGGCAGCGAGGAACAGATCGCGGATTTCGCCGCAGCGATTCTGCGACGGGCCCACGACGGGTCGTGCTGCGGAGCAGGATCGTCCGGCCAAGCGTTCGCGGCGTGACCGCCGTGTCGCCGCTCGAAACTCTTGACCTTGCCCAAAGGGGGAAGGCCGACAGTGTCTGCGGCAACGAAGTCAGCGACCCGAGCGTGATGGGCTTCGAGGGAGCCCGGATGAGAGGGTCCTGCATGGATGACGACGCTAAGCCGGCAGTCTGAACGCCGCCGTTCTCACCTCTTCGGACGGCCTCCTGAGGTCGCTGATCCGGTAGCCGTGCTGGAGGAGGGTGGTTCAGAAGCTGGAGGTCTGTCCGGAGCACGCGTTGATCACGTCGGGGCAGTAGCGGCGAAGGGGCCGGTAGTGGTGCTTCTGGGCGGCTACGATCTCCGATAGATCGGCAAGGTCGAACTGGTTGGCGGGGGCTTCGACGGCCTGGCCGATCCAGAGGCGATGCGGGATGCAGACCTGGTCGTGGTGTTTCGACATCCAGACCATGACGCCTTGACTGGGGGCGCCGGTCCTGCGGGCGACACAGCGTCGGCACGTCCATCGGGGGGTAGCGGCGAGAGGGCCCTGAGGGAAGTTCCACGCCTGTTGCTCCCGGCGGGGGATCGCGTACTGGATTCCGGGCAGTGGCTGCGGGGTGCGCAGTGCCTCTGCGAGCGTCAGTCCGGCGGCGTCCGCGAACGGGACCTCTCGTACGGTCAGGGGTTGGCTTCGTACTCCTGGCGCAGCCACTCCATGGGCGCTGGCTCGACTGTCGCTCCAGATCACCCTGCTGGATATGGCCCTGAAGCTCGTCAAGGCCGTCGTGCGGGTTTCAGGAGGAGATTCGCGGCGGCGCTGGCGAAGGCCATCACCGCGGTGATGGCCAGGCTTTCGCGCAGGCCGTGCACGATGCCGTCGCGGCCGGCCAGCAGGGCGCCGAACACAGCGACGGCCAGGGCCCCGCCCAGCTGGCGGCTGGTGTTGAACACGCCGCTGGCCACACCGGAGCGGTGGGTGGGAACGCTCTCCAGGAGAACTGCCGTCGTGGGAGCCATGGCCAGCGGGCCGCAGACGCCCACCGGGATCATCACGAGGGACAGCGCCCAGACGGGAGTGGAGGCGGGAAGGAAGGCCAGCGTTGCCGTGCCGGTGCCCATGAGGAGCATGCCGCCGACGATGGGAACGCGGGGGCCGAACCTCTCGGCCAGTCTGGCCGCGAGCACGCTGATGAAGGCGGACAGGACGGTCATCGGCACGAAGGCCAAGCCGGTGGCGAAGGAGGACAGCCCACGCTGCTGCTGGTAGTAGAGGCTGTAGACGAACACCATTCCCTGGAAGCCGGCTATGAACGCGAAGCCGGTACCCGAGGCGATCACCACGGTGCGGGAGCGGAACAGGTCCAGAGGAACCATAGGGTGCCTTCCGCGAGCCTGAGCTGTGACGAAGACGAGCAGCGCCAGCCCGGTGATCGTCAGGGACACGAGCACCCGAGGCCCACCCAGACCCTCGGCGCCGGCCTCGATCACGCCGAAGGTCAGCGCGCCCATCGCCAGTACGGCCGCGATCTGCCCGATCCAGTCGAACGGCACGTCACGCCGCGGCGAGTGCGCCACACGCACCAGCAACAACAGCGCGACCAGACCGACCGGCAGGTTGATGAAGAAGATCATTCGCCAGCTGACCAGGTTCAGCGCCCCGCCCGCGACGGGGCCGGCGGCCGCGGCCACGGCGCCGCCGATGGTCCACAGCGCGATCGCCCGGCCCCGCTTGACCGGGTCGTCGTAGGCCTCGCGGATCAATGCCAGGGACGACGGCGTCATCATCGCCGCCCCCAATCCCTGCGCCATGCGGGCGATGATCAGCGTCACCAGGTCGGGTGCCAGACCGCAGGCCGTCGAGGAGGCCACGAACACCACCAGACCGATTGCGAAGGCACGACGTGCGCCGACCCGGTCGCTCAGGGACCCTGCGGACAGAAGCAGCGCCGCGAACATCAGTGTGTAGCCGTCCATCACCCACTGCAGGCCGCTCATGCCGCCGCCGAGGTCGCTGCGGATGGCAGGCAGAGCGACGTTGACGACCGAGGCGTCGAGGGTGATGACGAAGAAGCCGAGCAGAGCGGCCGAGAGCGCGAAGACCGGCGTGGGACTGCGGCGCTGGGCGCCACCAATGGTCGTTGAGGAGGCGGCGAGCGGGGCGGACATGCTTGAACTCCTCAGGCCAGGCAGGGCGTAGGGCAGGCGTAGCTGTCGTGGACGGCGCCGAAAGACAGGGCGTCAGGCGGGAGTGGTGGTGAGCGGCTCACCGAGGTGGGTACGGGTGATTCCGAGTGAGTCCTCGAAGACGCGGTAGTCGGTGATCAGGCCGTTGGAGATGGTGAAACGCAGGATCATGCCTCGCCTGCGCAGGTAGGAGCGGATCTTCGTGGACGAGTGGCCCTTGTCGGCGACGACCCGCTCAGGCCGCGTTCTGGGGCGGCCCGGCCCGCACCGGCTGACGTTGATGCGCGCCATGACCTGCTCGAACTGGGTGCAGTCGTTGACGTTGCCAGCGGTGATCGTGAAGGCGAGCGGTCGGCCCTGTCCGTCACAGGCGAGGTGGATTTTCGTGGTCAGCCCGCCGCGGGACCGGCCGATCGCCTCGCCCGGCCAGAGCCCCCTTTTCGAGCCCCGGCCGCGTGCTGGTGAGCCCGCACGGTCGGGGAATCCACGCACACGACCGTCCAGTCGACTGCCCCGACGGCGTCGGAGTGCTGCTGGACGTGGGCCAGGAGCCGGTCCCAGGTGCCGTCGGCAGACCAGCGGCGGAAGCGTTCGTAGACCGTCTTCCACGGCCCGTAGCGTTCGGGGAGGTCCCGCCAGGCCGCACCCGTGGACAGCTTCCACAGGATGCCGTTGACCACCTGCCGGCGGTCCCGCACCGGACGGCCCATCCGCGGCGGAGCCGGCAACGGCTCGATCACCGCCCACGACTCATCAGTCAGCTCATGACGACGCACCACGAACAGACCAACGACGCCGCTACTTTGCGGACACGACCTATGCGGCAAACGCATTCACGCCCGTCAGCTCCGCCGACAGCTCCCACAGGCGTGCTGCCTGTCCGGGGTCGATCGCCCAATCCTTCACACCGCGCATCTCGCCGTCGGCGGGAGCGGGTTCGGCGACGTCGCAGTCCTCCAGGTAGAGGCCGCCCAGGCCGACCAGCCGGGGTGAGGTTGCCGCCCAGACCTGCGTGGCCGCGCCCTGCTGCGGGTTCTTGAAGAACTCGGGGTTCCGCAGGTCGCCGTCCTCGTCGAACCAGCCGAACTCCACCTTCTCCTCCTCGGCCACGTGCCGCAGGAGCGGTGTGATGATGACGCCCGGATGGACGGCGAAGGCGCGGACGCCGAAGTCCTTGGCGAGTCTGTCCAGGTGCACGGCGAAGAGCGCGTTCGCCGTCTTGGCCTGCCCATACGCCTGCCACTTGTCGTAGCCCTGCTCCCAGTGGATGTCGTCCCAGCGGAGGCCGGACATGTGGTGACCGCCGGAGGAGACGGAGACGACGCGTGCGCCACCGGGGTGGAGGATAGGCCACAGACGGTTCACGAGGGCGAAGTGGCCGAGGTGGTTGATCGCGAACTGCGCCTCCCAGCCGGGCCCGACCCGAGTCTCGGGACATGCCATGATCCCGGCACTGTCGATGACGAAGTCGACGGGCCTGCCGGAGGCGAGAAACCGCTCCGCGAAGTCGCGCACGCTCCCCAGATCGCCGAGGTCCAGCTCGTCCACCTCGACGCCGGGAACCCCGTCCAGCGCATCTCGCGCATCGTCCGGCCGACGCGCGGGGACGACTACGCGGGCGCCGGCCCGGGTGAGCGCACGGGTGGTCTCCGCGCCGATGCCCGAGTAGCCGCCGGTGACGATCGCGAGCTTCCCCCTCAGGTCGATGCCCTGGAGGACGTCGTCGGCGGTGCTCGTGGCGTCGAAACCGGAGCCGAACTTGTGCTGTGCAGTGGTCATGGCCAAACGCTCCGAACTAGAGCAGCGAAGAAGACTTGACGTTCGATGCCTGCCGCGTCCAACTCGGCGGGCCGTGCGTCGTCGGCGGTGCCGATGAGCGGGTCGAGAGGGTCGTCCGGGAACGGCGACCAGCCCGACGGGAGGTAATGCGCCGGCCTGTGCCGTGGCTGCCGGAGGACTGACGGCTCTGTGCGGCGGGGGTGTGGATTTGGTCGTCTGTGACTCGCTTCCTACGCCCGAGACCCGACAGGGCACTGCCCTGGTGACCTCGC
Source organism: Streptomyces sp. NBC_00076 (assembly GCF_045041235.1). Classification (NCBI taxonomy): domain Bacteria; kingdom Bacillati; phylum Actinomycetota; class Actinomycetes; order Kitasatosporales; family Streptomycetaceae; genus Streptomyces; species Streptomyces sp. NBC_00076. Next base: position 225,630 of record NZ_CP108242.1, on the reverse strand, counting down.
TCGGCGGCAAGACCTGGGGGTGGTCCTCGCCCAGCTGACAGGGACCGCGGTCCTGGGCGCCGTACTGCTCGTGTCGTTCCTGTTCGTCGAGCGCGGAGCCGTCGAACCGGTGCTTCCGCTGAAGCTGTTCCGGCTCCGCACGTTCATGCTCTCCTCGGAGATCCCGCAACAGCGCCCCTCGGCGCTGCACGCGTACGCAACCTCGATCACCGACGTGTTCCTCTACGCGGCCCTGATCCTCCTGCTCCCCTTCGCGCTGGCCTGGCTGCTCAAGGCGGCGCGAGTGCGACCGAACGTCGTTCGATGTCCGGCCGCAGCCGTGAGGTGGCGCTGAGGGTTGCCGCCCCTGTGCCCGTACGAGCCTCAAATCAGAACGTCAGGACCAGGCGGCCCCGCACGCCGCCCGCGGCGAGGAGCCGGTGCGCCTCGGCGGCCTGTTCCGCCGGGATCGTCTTGGCGACCCGGAGTGTGATGAGGCCGTCCTCCGCCTGCTGCCGGAGCCGGTCGAGCTTGGTGCGCTCCCGGGCGTAACGAAACACGACGATCGGCTCGTAGGCGATGCCCCGTTCGCCGGGACCGTCGAAGCCGCGCAGTGTCACCACCCGGCCGCCGTCACGCACCGCCCGAGCGGTGAGAGCGCCGAGCGACGCGCCGTCGAGGAGTCCGTCGACGCCCTCCGGGACCTCTGCGCGGACCCGGTCCGGGTACTCGGCGCCGCGACGGAGCACGACGTCGGCACCGAGCTCCTTGATCAGGGTCTCGTCCTGCTCCGAGGCGTCGGCCACCACCCGCAGCCCGTCCGACTTGGCCAGCTGGACGGCGTAGCCGCCCACCGCCCCCGCGGCTCCGGTGATCGCGACGGTCTGGCCGGGCTTCAGGGCGAGCGTGTCCAGGGCCAGGCGCGCGGTCAGGCCGTTCATCGGGAGAGTCGCGGCCTGCACATGGCTCGCGCCGTGAGGAGCGCGGACGACCGACTCCGCTGGGACCACGACTTGCTCGGCGTACGCACCGCGGGAGCCGTCGGCGACCACGATCGCCATCACACGGTCACCGACGCTGAGATCCGTGTCCGTATCCGTGCCTATCTGCTCCACGACGCCGGCGGCTTCCATGCCGGGAACGAACGGCGGCTGGACGTCCGGCGACCGGGCGGGTCCGCTGCGCTGGAGGGCGTCGACCGCGTTGACAGTCGCGGCGTGCACCCTGATGCGCACCTCACCCGGATCGGCCTCGGGGGCAGGCAGCTCAAGAACCTGAAGCACTTCCGGCCCGCCGAATTCCGTGAAACCTACAGCCTTCAATCGAAGCACCTCATTGCTCGGCGTGCGGTCGTTGAGGGGTCCGACCCTTCCGTCTCGCGCGCACCTGGAAAAGGGGAAGGTTCTTGGCTGGGATGCGGCCATAAGGGGGACGCATCTCTCCCCCCCCATGACGCTGGCACCGGCGGGAGGTGCCATGCTCCTCGCGGTTGCGATCGGGCATGCCGATGGGAGCGGGCGCGTGGGGCAGTCTGAGGCGTGGCCGTAGACAGGATGGACCGGAGACATCAGCCTGTTCGCGCCGACCGCCAACTACCTCGTCGACACCCGCGCGTTCCTATCGCACTGGATGGCGGACGTGCGCAACTCCCAGTACGCGGGCGGTGACCTCCCGGCGGTCGTACCGACCCCTCAGGGCCAGTTCGGCGACAGCGGTGTCGGGTGGTCCGACGTGATGATCACCGTGCCGTATTCCGTGTGGCGCTCCTACGACGACACCCGCATCCTGCGGGAGAACTACCCCGCCATGCAGAAGTTCTTCCAGTTCGTGCGCGACAGTGCCGGACCGGACCTTCTCGAGCCCGGCCGCACCACCTTCTTCACCAACGACTGGCTGAACCTGGACGACCCGACCGAGCAGGGCATCCTGGGCACGGCCTACTACGCCGAGAATGCCCGCATGATGGCGGAAATGGCCAAGGCCCTGGGCGACGACACGGCGGCGTCCGACTACAGCAAGCTCTCCACCGACATCCGCGACGCCTTCACCAAGGCCTACGTCGCAGCCGACTGCGGACCGGCTTCATCGGCACACCGCTGCTGCCCGCTCTGAGCAAGATCGGCCGGGACGACCTGGCCTACAAGATGCTGCTGCACAAGGACTACCCGTCCTGGGGGTACGAGGTCGTCAACGGTGCCACCACCGTGTGGGAGCGCTGGAACTCGATCATGCCCGACGGCAGTTTCGGCCCGGTCGACATGAACTCCTTCAACCACTACGCCTACGGCGCCGTGGGTGACTGGATGTCCCAGAACATCGGCGGCCTCTCCGCGATCGACCCCGGCTACAAGCGCTCCCGGATCGCTCCGGTGCCCGGCGGAAACGGGGTCCTACAGCTTCGGCGTCGAGACCGGCTGCTGCCGCTGACAGAACTCTCCTGCCGGCTCTGGTTCCCGGCCGGCGGGAGAGGGTCACCGGTCAACGCGCTGGTCGAGCTCGGCCTTCTGGTTCGCCGTGAAGCCCCTTCGAATCGCAGGACCGTCCAGCCGGCCATCACCGACAGCGGCGGGAAGCTCGCCGAGCGGGCGCGGGATGTGGTGGAACGACTCGACGAGGAAGCACTCGAGGTCCTCGCCCCCGGCCGGGCGGGAAGTCGTACATTCCCTGCTGCTCCGCGTGCTCGCCGAGCTCAATCCTGATGCCATGACGTCGTTGGATCGGCGTGATGCGGGCTCCGGATTGGCAAGGGGAGCCGACCTGGCGGTGCAAAAAAGCCAGTGTAAAGATGCTTGATGCAATAACGCTTGCTTGTGAGATACCAAGAGGTTAATGCTTGGCAGGTGTCCCGAACCCGGGCTCCGATCGCTGACGGTTGCTTGGTCAGCGGGCGCTCGACGCACTCCTGGGAGTCGAATCCGTCCTGTCCTCCGGTGGCAGCCACCCTTCCTTGCCCTGACGTCACCGGGAGCAGTTGGTCCCGTGGGCAACGGGCACACCGCGCCTCCGGAGCGGGAAGGCCATGGGACGCCTCTGACAACCACCCGCGCCACCACTGAGAGAGAGTGGACATGTCCACCGAACCTCCCTTCCATCCCGTGACGTCCCCCGGTGAGTTTCCGACACCACCCAACCGGCGCACCTTCATCGCCACGACCACCGCCTTAGGAGGAGCCGCCGCGTTCGGTGGCCTGGGCGCGGGGTCGTCCGCTGCCGCCGAGGAAGTGACCGCTGTCGAGGGGGCACCCCCCGACAGCCGTGTCTCCCTGACGATCAACGGCGTCCGGCGCACCGTCACGGTCGACAACCGCACCTCGCTGCTGGACCTGTTGCGCGAACATCTCGACCTGACCGGTTCGAAGAAGGGCTGCAACGCCGGTGCCTGCGGCGCCTGTACGGTCCTGGTCGACGGACGTCGGGTCAACTCCTGTCTCACGCTGGCGGTGCGCCTGGAGGGTGCCGAGGTCACCACGATCGAGGGCCTCGCGAAGGGCGACCGGCTCCACCCCCTGCAGCAGGCGTTCATCGACCAGGACGCCTTCCAGTGCGGCTTCTGTACATCGGGGCAGATCGTGTCCGGGGTCGGGTGCATCCAGGAGGGTCACACCGGTTCCACGGAGGAGATCCGGGAGTGGATGAGCGGCAACCTCTGTCGTTGCGGCTGCTACGTGAAGATCGAGCGAGCGGTCGAGCAGGCCGCCGGCCGGAAGTGAGGGCTGATCCCCATGCATCCCTTCACCTACACCAAGGCCGCGGACACGCGTGAGGCCCTCAACGCCGGTCGGCGCGGCGGGCGTTACATCGCCGGAGGCACCACGCTCGTCGACCTGATGAGGGAGACCGTCGAACGGCCCAGCTCACTGGTCGACATCAGCGCCCTGCCGCTGCGCGAGGTCACCGTCACCGAGCGCGGGGGCCTGCGCATCGGCGCCCTGGTCAGTATGACCGAGGCCGCCGCCCATCCCAAGGTGCGCACCCTGTATCCCGTCATCTCCGAGGCGCTGGAGCTGAGCGCGTCGGCCCAACTGCGGAACATGGCCACCATCGGCGGCAACATCATGCAGCGCACCCGGTGCAGCTACTTCCGGGACGTGACCGCCGCCTGCAACAAACGCGAACCCGGCTCCGGGTGCGCCGCGCTGCACGGCTACAACCGCAGCCACGCGATCCTCGGCACCTCCGACAGTTGCGTGGCCACGCACCCCTCCGACCTCGCGGTCGCCCTCGCTGCCTTGGACAGTACCGTCCGTCTGCTGGGCCCGGACGGCGAACGCACCCTGCCCTTCGCCGACTTCCTGCTGAAGCCGGGCAGCACCCCGAACCGCGAACAGGCCCTGCGCAAAGGCGAGTTGATTACCGCTGTGGAGATCCCTGCTCTTCCGCGCCCGCTGAAGTCCGGCTACCTGAAGGTGCGCGACCGTCAGTCCTACGAGTTCGCGCTCACCTCCGCGGCCGTTGCCCTGCACGTCCGCGGCGGCGTCATCCGCGAGGCGAAGGTCGCCGCCGGCGGTGTGGGTACCGTGCCGTGGAAGCTGCCGACCGTCGAGCGTCACCTCATTGGCGAACGCCCCGCCGACCGGCTGTGGGCCGAGGCCGCCGAGCACGCGGTCGACGGGGCCCACGCCCTCACGCACAACGGCTTCAAGCCCGAGCTGCTCAAACGCACCGTCGAGCGCCAGCTGCACACCGTGGGAGGCATCAAATGAGCCAGCCGCAGGCAGCAGTAGGCGCGGGGCTGCCCCGGGTCGACGCACGGCTGAGGGTGACCGGGGGAGCGAAGTACGCTGCCGACAACAGCCCCGACGGAGTCGTGCACGCGGTCATCGTGGAAGGCAGCATCGGCCGCGGTCGGATCACCGGCGTCGACACCCGCGCCGCCGAAGCCCAGCCCGGCGTGTTGAAGGTGATCAGCCACCTCAACGCGCCCAAGCTTCCGCCCGTCGAAGGGCGGTTCCCGCCGGGCAAGCCGCTGCGTGCCTTCCAGGACGACCGGGTTCAGTTCTTCGGACAGCCGGTCGCGGTCGCGGTGGCGACCACGCTGGAGATCGCACAGCATGCCGCGAGCCTGGTGAAGGTCTCCTATGCCGCCGAGACGTCCTCGACCGACCTGAGGGTCGCCGACGCCGCCGGCGAAACCCAGACCTATGCACGCGGCGACGCCGACGGGGCCCTGGACTCCGCCGCTGTCCGGCTGGAGAGCACGTATCGGACGGCCCGCAACCATCACAACCCGATGGAACCTGCCGGCATCGTCGCCCGCTGGGACGGCGACCGGCTGACCGTCTGGGAGAAGACCCAGTATGTGCAGGGCACCGTGTTCAACCTGTCCGGCGAGTTCGGCATGCCGCCGGACCACATCCGCGTCATCTCGCCGTTCGTCGGCGGCGCCTTCGGCAACGCCGCCCGCACCTGGGTGCACTCCGTCATCGCGGCCATGGCCGCGCGCGAAGTGAAACGCCCCGTGAAACTCGTCCTCACCCGCAGGCAGATGTACTTCGCCGTGGGATATCGGCCGGCATACGAGTACGAACTGCGCGTGGGCGCCGACCGGCGGGGCCGCCTGACCGCGTCGACGCACGACGTCCGCGCCGAGTCCTCCCGCTACGAGACGTACAGCGAAAGCGTTCTCGTCCCCGGCCGGATGCTCTACAGCACGCCCAACGTGCGCCAGGCGTACGACCACGTTCCGCTGGACGTGAGCACGCCGTGGTTCATGCGCGGTCCCGGCTACTCCAGCGGCGCCTACCCCGTCGAGTCGGCCATGGACGAACTCGCCCACGAACTGGGCGTGGACCCGATCGAGCTGCGGCTGCGCAACGAACCGGCCGACGACGAGTCCAGCAACCTGCCGTTCTCCACCCGTCGTCTGCGCGATTGCTACCGCGCGGGCGCCCGCGAGTTCGGCTGGCACCGGCGGAACCCCAAGCCGCGCTCGACGCGTGACGGCGACTGGCTCATCGGTATGGGCATGGCCGCCGGTGTCTACGACACCGCGCGCAGCGAGGCCCAGGCCTCGGTCCGGCTCGACGCCGACGGCACCGCCCTGGTGCAGTCCTCGACCAGCGACATGGGGCCCGGTACGGCCACGTCCATGAGCCAGGTCGCCGCCGACGCCCTCGGCCTGACCATGCGCCAGGTGACCTTCCGGCTCGGGGACTCCCTCATGCCCCCGGCCCCCGTCCACGCCGGCTCGATGACCATGGCCAGTGTCGGATCCGCCGTCCAGGACGGCTGCGACAAGCTGCGCAAGCAGGCGATCACCCTCGCGGTCAAGGACGAGGGATCACCGCTGTACGGCGCCGACGCCGCCGACATCGTCGTACGAGGCGGTCGGCTGTATGTGAAGGACGAGCCCACCCGCGGGGAGACATACCAGCGGCTCCTGGCCCGCAACGGCCGGACGCACCTCGAAGTGCTCGGCTCGTACGCCGGGGCGCCGGAAACGGAGAAGTTCTCTCTCTACGCGTACGCCGCGCTGTTCGCCGAGGTGGCCGTCGACGCCCGTCTCGGCCTGGTACGGGTGCGGCGTATGGTCGGCGTGTACGACGCCGCCCGGATCATCAACCCGAGGCTCGCCGACAGCCAGGCCATCGGTGCCATGACCGGCGGCATAGGTCAGGCCCTCCTCGAGCACACGGTCACCGACCACCGCGACGGCCGGATCGTCAACGCCAACCTCGCCGACTACCTCGTGCCGACCCACGCCGACATGCCCGACCTGAAGGCGATCTTCATCGACGGGGAGGACCGCGAAGCCGACCCCATCGGCGTCAAGGGACTCGGTGAGATCGTCATCGTCGGAGTGGCGCCCGCGATCGCCAACGCGGTGTTCAACGCCACCGGCCGCCGCATCCGCGAACTCCCCATCACCGCCGAAGCCCTGCTCTGAGCACCCGGGTGACCGGTCCGCCACGGCCACCCGGGCGCTTCCACCGGTGCACGGCGGCCTGCCACGCCACACCGCCGGCACCAGCGGCCGCCGCCGTGTCCTCCTCCCCTGGGGCGCGGCGGCGGTCCCCGGAAGTCATCCACCTCAGGGAAAGCCCGCCGTGCTGTACATCGCGGACACATTGCACAAGTGGTGCCGCGAGGCCCCCCTCCACCGTCGTCCACGCCAGCGGCAGTGCACCCCTGCCCGTCGGCACCGCACTTGCTGTCGACACGGACGGCACCGCGGTCGGCAGCATCTTCGGCGGCTGTGTCGAAGCGGCGGTCTACGAACTGGGCCAACACGTCCTCGCACACGGCGGGCCGCCCTCCTCGGAGATGATCCGGATGTAGCGCTCTGCTTTCCGGTTCTGCCGGGGCGTGTATGGAGTGATCCGTTGATGCCGTGTCCCCAGGAGAGCCCGGGCGAACGCGTCGGCTCGGTAACAGGCACCGTTGTCTGTGACGATCCGCTCGATGTGGGGGCGGCGAACCAGGCTCGTGCTCGGTGCATGAACGCGATCGCGGTAGCGGCTCTCTCGTCCGGGAGGGCTTCGGTGTAGGCGAGGCGGGAGTAGCCGTCGATCGCGGAGTGGAGGTAGACGTAGCCGCCGCGCGGTCTTCCTCTTCGCGGGTTCGGCGTCTTTCGACCCGGGCAGCCGAGGCCCGAAGCCGGTCGGCCGAGCTGGTGGCAGCACCGCGGTGGACGAGATCAGGGCCCGTCTGAGTCGTCCACGTTCGGATCGACGTTCCATCGCCGGGGTAGGTCTGCGTCGCAGAAGACGCAGACGAAGTGGCCTTCTCGCACGATGTTGTGCTCCCGGCAGGTGGGACACCGACGGAAGACCACTGCGTATGTGAAGCAGTCCGGATGGTCGAGGTCGGCTTGATCCAGTGCCTGTGCGACAGCCGGCCATGAGGAAACGTCCGGGCAGTAGCCGGCCGACTGGTTGCTGACCTCGTTCACCGCCCAGCGTCCGGCCTCGGGGTGGAAGCTGATTTCGGCCAGCGCCCAGCACCCGATCGTCGCCCGCGCAGGCGACGTGTTCGCTGCGGCGTGGGGCCAACCGCAGAGCACCGTCCGTGCCGACGACGAAGGTGAAGGGCTCGTCCAGTTCCTCGGCGGTCCGGGCTGCCACCCAGTCCACGAAGTCGGCGGCTGCGCGGATCGTGGCACCACCGTCCGCTGCCTTGACGGCAGCGATCACATGGTGAGGCCCGACATAGCGGTACCCCCGTCCCAACGCGCTCATGTCGATCAACGTAGAACACGCAGTCTCCGGGGGCTTAGAGATTCGGCGCGTGGATCTTGGAGGCCAACTCAGCACCGGCGCAGGTTCACGATTTCCTTCATATACGGGGTTGCTGAGATGCGGCGTCGGCCGCATCTCCCACGTCGGGTGACGCGCTCGTCAACGGGTAGTGGCAGGCGGTCTGGCGGCCGTTGCCGGTCGGGGTGAGCCGGGGACGCTCCAGCGCGCAGCGCTCGCGGGCGTACGGACAGCGGGTGCGGAAGGGACACCCCGTGGGCTTGTCCACGGGGTTGGGCACCTCGCCGGTGAGGACGATCCGTTTCCGACGCGGGCTGTCGGCCGCCGGGCTACCGTCGTCGATGTCGGGGACCGCGGACAGCAGGGCCTGGGTGTAGGGGTGGTCGGGAGCCTCGTACAGCGCCTCGGTCTCGGCGAGTTCGACGATCTCGCCGAGGTACATGACGGCGATCCGGTCCGAGACGTGACGGACCACGCCGAGATCGTGGGCGATGAAGACGTAGGTGAGCGCGAACTCCTCCTGGAGGTCGGCGAAGAGGTTCAGCACCTGGGCCTGGATCGACACGTCGAGGGCGGACACCGGTTCGTCGGCGACGATCAGCTTCGGGTCGGTGGCCAGCGCCCGGGCGATGCCGATGCGTTGGCGCTGGCCGCCGGAGAACTCGTGCGGATACCGGTCCAGATGCCCGGCCGCCAGCCCTACGACGTCGAAGAGCTCGGCGACCCGGCGGCGGACCGCGGCCGCGTCCCCGTAGCGGTGCACCAGCAGGGGCTCCGCCACGATGTCCCCGGCCCGGCGGCGGGGGTTGAGAGAGGCCTGCGGGTCCTGGAAGACCAGCTGCATCCCGGGCCGCACGGGCCGCAGCCGGCGCGTGGACAGGGTGCTGATGTCCTGCCCGTCGAACTCGACCCGGCCGCCCGTGAGGTCGGTGAGACGGACCAGACAGCGGCCGAGGGTGGACTTGCCGCAGCCCGACTCGCCGACGATGCCGAGTGTTTCTCCGGCGCGGACCTCCAGGGACACCCCGTCCACGGCGCGCAGCACCCTGCGCCGCCGGGTGAGTCCGTCGGCCCGCAACTGGTAGTGCTTGGTGACGTCCGTGGCGCGCAACAGCACGTCCCCGTCGAGCCGCGCGTTACTGGCGGCGTCCACCCCGTCGGGCCGGGCGTCCCTGGTGTCGTCCGCCGCCGCGATGTTCTGCGCCGTCACGGTGTCGCCTCCTTCTCCATGTCGGGCTCCAGGGCAGGACCCCCGGTCGCCGCCGCCCGCGCCGTCAGGCGCAGCGAGCCGCGGTCGTCCGGAGGCAGCCAGCAGGCGTCGCGGTGGGTGGCGTCGCCGTCGCCCGCGGCCAGCGCGGGCGGCTCGGCGCAGCGGTCGTGGCGCAGCCGGCAGCGCGGCGCGAACGCGCATCCCTGCGGGAGCGCGCCCGGAGAGACCGGCACGCCCGCGATGGTGGGCAGCCGCCGCAGCCGGGCACCGCCGACCCGCGGCACCGAGTCGAGAAGGCCCCAGGTATACGGGTGCCGAGGGCCGTGGAACACCGCCCGGCGCGGGCCTTCCTCGGCCGCCCGGCCGCCGTACATGACCAGGACCCGGTCGGCGATCTGCGAGATCACCCCCATGTCGTGGGTGATGAGCACGACCGCCGATCCGCGCCCGTTGAGCTCCCGCATCAGGTCGAGGATCTGCGCCTGCACGGTCACGTCGAGGGCCGTGGTCGGTTCGTCGGCGATCAGCAGGGCGGGATCGCAGGACAGGGCCATCGCGATGACCGCGCGCTGGCGCATGCCGCCGGAGAACTCGTGCGGGTACGCGTGCACCCGCGAGGCCGCGTCGGGGATGCCGACGTCCGACAGGAGCCGTACCGCCCGCGCCCGGGCCTCCCGCCGGGACACCTGGTCGTGGGCCCGTATCTGCTCGGCGATCTGCCAGCCGACCGTGTACACGGGGGTGAGCGCGGTCATCGGATCCTGGAAGACCATGGCGATCTCCCGGCCCCGTACCGCACGCATCTCCTTGCCGGGGAGCGCGAGCAGGTCGCGGCCCCGGAAGCGGACCTCGCCCGACACCGTCACGTTCGGGTTGGTCAGCAGCCGCAGCACGGCCAGCATGGATACGCTCTTGCCGGAGCCCGACTCGCCCACCACGCCCAGGATCTCGCCGGGCGCCACCGAGAGGGAGAGGCCGTCGACGGCGGTGACGGAGCCTTGGCGGGTGCGGAAGGACACCCGCAGGTCACGTACGTCCAGCAGGGGTTCAGGCATGGCGGGCCCTCGGGTCGAGTCGCGCGTACAGGATGTCCACCAGGGCGTTGGCGAGGACCACGAAGAACGCCGCGTACAGCACGGTTCCCATGATCACGGGCAGGTCCAGGTTCTGCAGGGCGTCAAAGGTGAGCTTGCCGATGCCGGGCAGACCGAAGACGACCTCGGTGAGCAGCGCGGCGCCGCCCACGAGCGCCCCGAAGTCCAGGCCGAACAGCGACACGATGGGGATGAGGGAGCAGCGCAGGGCATGGCGGACCAGGATGCGCCGCTCCGACAGGCCCTTGGCGCGGGCGGTGCGGACGTAGTCCTCGTTCAGCGCGGTGACGACCTCGCCGCGCAGCAGCCGGGCGTAGATCCCGGCGTACAGCAGCGCCAGGGTCAGCCAGGGGAAGAGCATGTGCAGCGCCCACTGGCCCGCGTCCTGGCTCAGGCCGACGTATCCCGGTGGCGGCACCCAGGAGAACACCGAGTCGTGCAGCTGCTTCTGGGTGATGAGATTGACCACTTCACCGAGCCAGTACGCCGGCAGGGAGACGCCGACCACGCCGACGAGCATGATCAGTGGGTCGGCGGCCTTGCCGCGCAGGGCCGCCGCGGCCGTGCCCATGATGATGCCGGCCGTCATCCAGATCAGCGCCGCGCCGATGACGAGTGACAGGGTGACCGGGGTGGCCTGCAGGATCTGGGGGATGACGCGGGAGCCCCGGTTGACGAACGACTCCAGGTCCCGGTCGATGAGCAGGTGACGCATCATCAGCAGATAGCGGACGGGCATCGGCCGGTCGAGTCCGAAGGAGTGCCGTACCTGGGCGAGCGTGGCCGGGTCGGCGTTGCGTCCCGCGATGCGGGCCGCGGGGTCGACTCCCGGGGTGGCGAAGAAGATCAGGAACACCAGCACGCTGATCGCGAACATCACCAGCAGGGCCGAGCCGAAGCGCTTGAGCGCGAACTGGAGCATGGCCGGTCACACCCCTCCGCGCAGTCGGGCGCCCGGGTCGAGCGCGTCGCGCACTCCGTCGCCGAGGACGTTGAGTGCCGCCGTGGTCAGGGCGATCAGCAGGCCGGGGGCGATGGTGACGGCGGGGCGGGTGTAGAGCAGCCCCAGACCGTCCTCGATGATCGTGCCCCAACTGGCGTCCGGCGGCTGGACGCCGACGGACAGGAAGGACAGCGCCGACTCGGTGAGCATGGCCAGAGCGGTCATCAGCGGAACGAAGACGAGCGCCGTGGGCAGCACGTTCGGCAGCACTTCCCGGCGCAGGATGCGCAAGGTCGGGGCGCCGGAGCCGACGGCCGCGTGGATGTACTCCTTGTTGCGCAGCACCAGCACCTGGCCGCGCAACGGCCGGGCGATGTACGGCACATAGATCGCCGCGATGATCGTGACCGGCAGCCACAGGCTCCCCGCGTCCACGGTGAGCGGCCCCAGACGCAGCCCGTCGGTGAGCAGGACGACCGACAGGCAGATGGCCAGCAGGTACACCGGGAACGCCCAGACGACGTCCAGGATCCGGGAGATGACCGCGTCCACGACACCGCCCGCGTACCCGGCGACCACTCCGACGGCCGTACCGAGCAGACAGGTGAGCAGGGCCGCCGTGAACCCGATGAACAGGCTCGTCCGGCCGCCGTACAGCAGGCGGGCCAGCACGTCGCGGCCCTGGTTGTCGGCGCCGAGGAAGTAGTGGGCCGGGTCCCAGGTGGGGCCGATGGGCGTGACGCCGAGGCCGAGCCCGGTGCTGCTCGGGGTGAGCACCGGAACGGCTTTGCCGTCGACGACCGTGGTGCCGGATACGTGGGACTGGAACGGGTCGGTGTGGGCGATGTGGCCGGCGTACAGCGGCGCGCACAGGACCGCCACCACGACGATCAGCAGGACGACGGCCGCGGCCACCGCCGACCTGTTGCGCACCAGGTCGGTGGCGGCCGTCCGCCAGGGGCCCGGCGAACGCCGGGCCTCGGTCGACGGAGCGGGAAGCGTGCGGCTCACTTGACCCACGTCTGCCCGACGAGCATGTAGAACTGCTTGCTGAACTGGTAGTTGCCGACCCGCTTCGACGTGAAGTCGATCAGCTTCGGGTTGATCAGCGGAACGACGGGGGACTGGGCCATCAGCTCCTGGTCGATGGTGCCCCACTGCTGGTCGGCGCTCTTCTGGTCGGTCTGCGCGGTCTTCAGCGCGGTCTGCATCTTCGCGTCGATGCCCTTGTCGCAGAACCCGGCGATGTTGATGCTGGAGTCGCTGCCGGGGTGGTACGAGGCGCAGGACAGCAGCACGTTGAGGAAGTCGGAGGCGGCCGGATAGTCCTGGTACCAGGACGTCAGCGCCAGCTGCACCTTGTTCTTGGTGTTCTGGATGTACGTGAACTGGATGTTCCCCGACAGCGGCTTGAGCTTCGCCTTGTAGCCGAGCTGGGTGAGCAGGCTCTGCAGGTACTGCCCGATCGATTTGTTGACGTCGTCGTCCTGGACGACGATGCCGACCTCCTGCCCCGCCGTACCGGACTGCTTCACCAGATCCTTGGCCTTGGCCAGGTCCGCGGCCGACCAGGTCGTGCCGCCGCCCTTGGTGTAGGCGCACGTGTCGACGTGCCCGGGGAAGCCCGCCGGCAGGATCGTGCACGCGGGAGAGGCGAGGTTCTTGCCGCCGTACAGCCGCACCACGGCGGACCGGTCGACGGCCCAGTTGATCGCCTGACGGGCCAGCTTGTTGTTGAACGGGGCCATGTTGACGTTCAGCGTCGCGTACCAGAACGCGGTCAGCGGGTTCACGTGCGCCTGGGAGGCGTACTTGGTGCCGATCTCGTTGAGCCGGTCGGCGGGCGGCGGGTCGTACATCCAGTCCGCCTGGCCGTTCTGGACGGCGGTGACCTCGGACTCCACCGTCTGCCCGAAGGCGTAGTCGATGACGTCGGGATAGCCCTCGGGCTGGGCCGGGCGCGACCACTCCTTGAAGTGCGGGTTGCGCACCAGCTTCAGCGCCCGGTTCGGGTCGTACGAGGCGGCCATGTACGGGCCGGTCGTCGGCAGCGGCGTGGTGCCGGCGTCCTTCGCCGGCGAGTCCTTCGGTACGACGCTGGCGTGCGGGACGGCCAGCTTGTACGGGAACTCCGAGTCCGGGGCGGTGAGGTTGACGGTGACGGTGTTGGCCGTCGCGTCACCGATCACGCCTCCCTTGAGCGTGCAGGAGGCAGGCGTCTTCAGACAGGCGTCGGCGCCGACGATGCCGTTGTAGAAGGTGCCCGCGGTGGGACTGGAGACCTTGAAGATGCGCTGGAAGGACGCCACCACGTCGTCGGTTGTCAGGGCCTTGCCGTTGGAGAAGGTGATGCCCTTGCGCAGCGTGAAGGTGTACGTCTTGCCGCCGTTGGTCACCTTCGGCATCGCCGTGGCGAGATCCGGTACCACGGTGAACGACTGCTGGCCGCCGATCTTCTTGAACGAGAGCAGCCCGTCGTACATCGACTGGTACAACTGCCAGTACTGGAGTGTGTAGTTGACCTGCGGGTCGAGGCTGCCCGCGGCCGCGTGGGCGACGAGCTTCAGCGTGCCGCCTTTGTGCTGCCGCTGGAACGCGGCGGAACCGGAACCCGACGTGGACGCGGTCGGGCCGGAGGAGGAGCCGTCGTCGGAGGACGAACAGGCGGCGGCGGTCAGGGCGAGGACGACGGTGGCGGCGGCGACCGCGCTGCGTCTTGTGGTGCGGGACATCGAGGGAACTCCCGTCGGAGGATCAGTCGGTGGAGTCGAGAAAGGCGCCCACGACCCGGAGGAAGAGTTCCTCCTCCTCGACGTGCGGCATGTGGCTGGAGTGCTCGAAGAAGTGCCAGCGCACGTCGGGGATGTGGTCGGCGAAGGGCTTGACGGTCTCGGGAGTCGCCTCGTCGTACCGCCCCGACACCAGCAGGGTCGGCGCCTCGATCAGATGCAGCCGGTCGATGACCGACCAGTCCTTCAACGTCCCGACGACATGGAACTCGTTGGGCCCGTTCATCGTGTGGTAGACGGTCGGGTCGGACTCGATGTTGTCCCAGGTGGCCTGCACTTCCGGCGGGTTGGGGACCAGACGGCACACATGGCGCTCGTTGAACACCTGCTCGGCGGCCCGGTAGTCCGAGTGGTCGGTGGTCCCGGCCGTCTCATGGGCCAGCAGGGTGTGCTGCACCTGAGGGGGCAGGGCCGCACGCAGCTCGTGCGCCGCCGCCAGCCACAGTTCCATGGAGGCGGGGGAGTCGGCGATGACCAGGCCGCGCAGGCCGGGCGGCCGGCGTACGGCGTGCTCGGCGGCCAGCATGCCGCCCCAGGACTGGCCGAGGAGGTGGTAGCCGTCGGCGATGCCCAGCGTCTTGAGCAGGCAGTCCAGCTCGTCGAGGAAGAGCTGCACGGTCCAGAAGTCGGCGCCCCTGTCGGGCAGGTGGGTGGACAGCCCGGTGCCGAGCTGGTCGTAGTGCACCACGGGGCGGCCCTGCCGGGCGATGCCCGCGATGCTCAGCGTGTAGTCGTGACCGGCGCCGGGCCCGCCGTGCAGGACGACCAAGGGTGTCCTGCCCGGCTCGCCCGTGATCCGGTACCAGGTGGACCAGCCGTTGAAGTCGACGGTTCCGGTGTGGTTCGGTTCGGGGATCGCCACGAAGAAGCCTCCCAGACCGGCCGGGAATCAGCCGACCTCTGTCTGAAACGAGATGGGTGTGACGGATGGATGAGATAGTGAAGGGGTAAAAGGTCAGCGCACAAGACCTTTTGGTCGAGGCTGGGCGAGACGTAACGGCGAGTTCACGTGGAGCCCGCGCGTTTACAGAGGCGTCGCTTGCTGGGGAGGACTCCTGACATCCGTATCTGAGTCACCGGAACCCGGGTCACGGGAACGTGAAGCACCGAAGCCCGCGTCACGGGAGCCCACGTCACAGCCCACGTCTCCGGAACCGGAGGACGAGTTCTCCCGCGTGCTCGACCGTGTCCTGCTCGGCGGTACACCGACGTCCTCGCTGCGCCCGGTCCGCGTGGCCTCGGCGGTCGACGAGGTCTCCGACCGGCTGCTCACCGCGATCGCCGTCGGGGACTTCCTGCCGGGCGAACGGCTGCCGCCAGAGCGCGAGCTCACCGGGCTGCTCCAGGTGAGCCGCCCCACCGTGCGCGAGGCCGTCGCCCGCCTGCAGGCCCTCGGTGTCATCGAGACCCGACGGGGCCGCAACGGCGGCGCCTTCGTCCGCGACAGCTGGACCGCGTCCTCCGGGGCCGCGGTCCGCCGTACGCTGCTGCCCCGGTGGGAGGAGTTCGAGCAACTCTTCGACCTGCGCGGGCTGGTGGAGGGCATGGTGGCCGCGACGGCCGCCCGGCGCCGGAAGCCCGAGGACCTGGAGCCGATGCGCGAGGCACTGGCCGCTCACCTCTCCGCGAGCAGCCCCCGTGAGGAACAGGCCGCCGACAGCGCGTTCCACCGGAGCATCTGCGCGGCCACTCACAACCCGCAGATCACCCTGCTCAGCCGGGACCTGCTGACCCGGATCAGCCTCGGCTTCCCGGTCGAACCCTGGGGTCGGGGCGAGCGGACGCACTTCCACCGGGCCGGCGAGGGACACACGGCCCTGTACGAGGCCATCGCGGCGGGCGAGCCGGAGCGTGCCGAGGAGATCGCCCGCGAACACTTCATGATCAGCGCCGGGATGATCCGGGACGTACTGGCCCGCGTCCGGGCCGCGGAGTCACCCTGACCCTCTGTCCCGCCTGCCGTCCCACCGATCGACGAGTGCGGACCGGCCGGTACGGCAGCAGGAAGTCCGGTCGCGCCACAACGGCCTTGTGCCGTCCCCCGGTTCACCCATGCGCCCAGAGTGAGGCGGGGTGCCTCAGCCGCGGGGCGGATTCCGCGGCGTCGGTCCGGCGGAACGCCCAGTCCGTCCGCGGCTCCACCACGAACCGGAAGACCCGCCGTACGGGCGGGCTGCACAGCACGGTCACGACCGTGGCGGCCACGACGGTGGTGGTGATCTCGCCGAGCCGCCCGTGGACCCAGGCGGGCAGCACATAGGCGTACAGCGTGCCCGCACCCAGCGCGGTGAACCAGGTGCGCCGGCCGAGCACCCAGGAGCGGAAGCAGGCGACCAGCAGCAGGGAACACCCGAAGAGCGCCAGCGTCATCACGGGCCCGGCCCGGACGGGTGCGCCCAGTTCCACGGCCCTGTCGTCGTGGAAGAGCCAGGCGCCGGCCATCCGCGGCACCGCCCAGTACGCCACCCCGAGCGCGCCGGTGAACACCGGCACCGCCAGCAGACGTACCCGTCGGCGGCGCACCGGCCGGAAGTGCTCCGGCTTCAGAGACAGGCCCAGCACGAAGTACGGCAGGAACCGCAGGGGACGCTGCAGGGCGAGATCGTCCGATCGGCGCCACGGTGGCCAGCGCGGCGACAGTGAGGGCGACCGGGAGCGGCCACCGCAGGTTCCGCCACAGCGGGGTGGTCAGCCGCCAGATGAACAACGCCGCCAGGAACCACGTCAGATACAGCGGGTCCAGCACTGATCGGACGGTCGGGGGCGTTGTCGGTCCACCGGCTGTACAGGGTGTATGCCGTCTCGAACTCCACGTACGGCACGACCAGTTGGGTCACCAGCCGTTTGATTCGTTCCGGGCTGCCGTCCCAACATCGCGAGAAGTATCCGGAAATGATGATGAACGCCGACATGTGGAAGGCGTAGACGAACATGTAGTCGGAACGAGGGCATCCGCGGCGCGCGCCCACAAGCCGGGCCCACCGGCACGGCGAGGGCGTCGAGGCGGCGGCTTCTTCCTGCTCGGCTTCTGGGTAGGTCTCGGGGCCGGCGCGTGCCCAGCGGCGGCCACGGCGGCTCGCCGGCTGGGAAGCAGCTGGTCGTAGATCGACACGTCAGGCATGGGGGCGGGTGTCTTTGGGTAGTTGCGCCAGGCGCCGCTGGGTCAGCGAGGTGACGGTCGCTGCGACGGCCCGGTCTGCCTCGGTAGTGGCTCGGCGTCGTGGCTTGGCCGAGGTCGGTTCGTCGTTGTCGGCGATGCGGCGGGCTTCCAGCGCGGCCGCGTCCGCGGTGAGCGCTCCGACCTGGAGCGCGGCGGCCAGGCCGGCGACGACGTGGTCGTGCTGCATGTGCCGGTGCAGCAGCAGAACCTCGATCAGAGCGCGGGTGCCGGCGGTGTCGCCGTGGGCGTTGCAGGCGGCTGTCCACCAGGCTTCGTGGATCGGGGTGAACTGGCCTGCGCCCTGGGCCTGTTCGAGGACCGTGGCGCCGGGCGGCGCGCCCGGTTTGCGCAGCAGCGCTTCGAGATAGTGATCGAGCTCGAGCCGTGATCCGCTCTTGGTCAGCAGCCGTTCGTGCTGGGCGATCTCGGTGCGGCCGTCGAACACCACGAGCTCGGAGGCGTGCAGCAAGACCCGGACCTGGCGGCCGATGAACCGGGTCGGGACCGAGTAACGGTTGGTGCGGACGGTGATCTGGGAGAACCGGTCGACCCGTGGGGTGAACCAGCGACCGGTCTCGAACGCTTCGACGGGCAACGGCTTCAACGACGGCCGTTCGACGGCGGACAGCTCGCCGATCGTGCGAGGACGGGTCCCGATCCGCCGGGCCTCGTCGGCCAGATCCCACTCGTCGATCAGCATGTTCAAGTGCGCCAGCGAGTCGATCTCGGGGACGGGAACGAAGTGGTTGCGGCGAAACCAGCCGATCTGGCCCTCGACGCCGCCTTTCTCGTGGGCGCCCTCGATTCCCGGCGTACAGTAGAACGGCTCGATGCCGTAGTGGGACCGAAATGGGGTCCACCGGTCGTCTCGACCCGGCGCCGCGTGAAGCCGAGCACCGACGCGCCGGTGCACCGCCTTCCCGGAGAACGACAACCGCAGGCAGAACAAATGGCACTTCACCAGCTCGCCCCGCAAACGGACCGCGACCTCGCCGAAGTCGAACTCGGCTTCGGCGCCGGCCAGGTGCGACTGCTCGATGAACACCTGCGCCGGGCCACGGCCGGCCTCGACCCGAATCTCCGGCGTCCGCTTGGCGACGTAGGCGCGCACGACCTGGTAGGACACGTCGTCCAGCGCGTGCTCGTTGATCAACCGGCGATAGATCCGGACCACCGTGTGACGCTGCTTCCTCGGCGCATCCAGATCAGCCAGCAGCATCTGGTCGATCACCGGCTTGAACGGATTCAGCTTGGAACGGCGAGGCGCGTACGGTTCCCGAGGTTACGGCCACGCCGAACTCAGCGCCTTCTGAACAGTCCGCCAGCCCACCCGGTACTTGCGCTCCAGCGCCCGGTTCGACATGCCCTCGCGAGCGTCATGCCGCAGCGCGGCATACAACTCGACCTTCGACTGACCAGGCGGCATCGGCGGTGCTCCTTCACTGAGCACATTCACCTTTGCCACCGCAACCCCGCGAGTGACACTACTTCTCACGAACGACTTCCCGCTAACCAGCCGGTGACATCCACTCAGACGGACAACTGACAACCCACAAACACCGTCAGAGCCATCCTTGCGAAAACCATTGGTGCCCGGGCTTGCTCCGCTGATGGACTGACGTCCTACCGTGAGTCTGCCGCGTGACGGAGGTAGTGGTTGTGACAGGCTATGACGTGCTTGCCGAGGTGTACGAATGGCTCATCTCGGATGCAAAGTTGCCTCCAGCCGAGTTCGCTGCGTCGTTCGACGACGTCCTCAATCTCCTGCCGTCGAACGCTCACGTCCTCGACTGTTCGTGCGGAACCGGACAGTTGGCGGTTGGCCTCGCCGGTCGTGGCATGCAGGTTGTCGCAACTGACGCCAGCGAGGCGATGGTTCGTCGGACTGCAGAGTTGTCTGAGGAGTTCGGGGCATCCGTCCGGGCCGTACGGGCGAACTGGGAAGAGTTGCCCGACCATTTCCAGGACAACACGTTCGACATGGTGTTCTGCGTTGGCAACTCGCTTCACCATGCCGCGGGCGCGACAGGCAGGGGTGCTGCTCTGGAGTCGATGTCACGGCTTCTGCGCCCCGGCGGGCGCTTGGTACTCACATCCCGCACTTGGGAACTCGTGAGGGCCAGAGGTTCCCGGCTGGAGATCAGTGACCGACTCGTCCGCCGGAACGGTCGCGATGCCGTCGTGGTCTACCGCTGGGAGATTGCGCCGCATTGGGAGGAGGAGCACCACATCGAGATTGCGATCGCGCAAGTTGATGCGACCGGGTTGGTTCTTGTCCGCTCGGAACTGCTGTCCTGCTGGCCCTACCGGTACGAGGAACTCGAAGTCGAGCTGCACCGGGTCGGACTCCAAACGGAACTGAGCACGTTCGATCTTGAGGCCGAGAACTACATGGTGGTCGCGAGCAAGGTATAAACACCGGACTCTCAGTCCCTGGCCGGACCGCGCGGTTGCTCGCAGGACGCTTGCGCCCTCTCATCGGTGCGGGTTCAAGTGGTCAACGCAACGCCCCAGACGAGGAGTGCTCGTCGATCAGACGGCGGTAGATCCGGGGTGACGGTGTGGCGCTGTTTCCTGGTCGCGTCCAGATCAATGAGCAGGATCTCGTCGATCAGCAGCGTGAACGGATCCAGCTTCGACGGCCGCGCCGAAGCGGTTGTCGTGCGTGGCTGCGGCCAAGCCGAGGTCAGGGCCTTGTTGACCGTGCTTGTGACTGGGCGGTGGGGTGGCAACGGGTGGGCGTCAGCCAGATATGGGAGTGAACGCCCTGGATAAGGGGCTGAGGTTGGGCTGTGGCTGCTGTCATGGAGTGACTGGGTGGCCGTTGCGGTGTGGCTGTAGGCGGGTTGGTGCCTGTCGTGGGGCTGGCTGTTCCTGACAGGTGAAGCACCTCCGTAGGCCTGGCGCGCCCCTGACCACGCATGACATCTACTGCTACGCCGACAGTCGGCTCATTCCGCAGCACGCTCCACGATCAGCTGGCGGCACTGCCGCGCGCGATCAGCCACCCCATCTCCCACGGCAGTCAGCTCTGTCAGATAGGCCAGCGCATCGGTAATTTCCTCGTGATCCGGATTCGCGGAGAGGAACTCCTCGGTCGCCTCTGCCACACCGCTTTCCGGTTCGAGGAGCAGCACCCGGACAAGGCCCAAGGACCTGGTGTCGGCTTCGTCTTGCGGGCTCACCGGGGTCGCGAGCAGCCGCCTCCACGGCTCCATACCTGCTTCGAGGTGCCCCTCCACGGTGTCGAGCATGAGCTTCTCGAATGTACTGGAGAGATCTTGGATCGCGCGTTTGGCCGCCGGCTGCGCGGACTTCGGCAGCGCATCCAGACAGTTGGCGGATTTGTGAACCCAACACCGCTGGTGGCGGGTGGTGGGGAAGACCTCGCTCAAAGCGTTCCAGAAGCCGAGTGCACCGTCGCCGACGGCCAGCACCGGGGCGCGCATGCCGCGGCGGGCGCAGTCGCGGAGCAGACCAGCCCACGCCTCTGACGACTCGCGGTAGCCGTCACTCATCGCGATCAGCTCCTTGGTGCCATCGGCGCGCACGCCCATCAACACCAGCACCGCGGCCTTCGCCTCCTCCAGGCGGATGCGCAGGTGGACGCCGTCGGCCCAGACGTAGACGTAGTCGGTGGCCAAGTGGGCCCGTGAGCTCGGCAATCCAGTGCGGCCCTCTGGCGGACGGAGTCACGGAGCATATCTACAGAAAGGGGAGTACGAGGGTCCGAAGCGGGCCAGGGCCAACCGACGGGAACCGGCCTTGAATGCCGCGTCCCTACTGCGACCGCAACGACTACCCTGTCGCGGTGACGACCTCGCGAGTACTGTCGATTGCCCTCCAGGACCCCGGTCGGCCCCCGCTGCGTCCACTGCCAATCGAAGTAGCCGAACTGCTTCACAGTGTTGACGCTCCGCCGCGTCTGGTCGCCCATCTGCGAGCAGTCCACGACGTTGCAGGGCAACTCCTCGAATGGATTGCCACACGCAATCTCGATCTGGGCATCAACCCGGAGGCGGTTCTCTTCGGAGCCGCCACCCACGACATCGGCAAGACTCTGCACCCCGCCGAGTTGTCCGCTCCCGGTGCGCAGCACGAAGAATCAGGCCGTGAGCTGCTTATGACCCGAGGTGTCGATTCCGCCATGGCACGCTTCGCCGGAACACACGCCGCCTGGACCAGCGAAGAGGCCGGGATGGAAGACCTCCTTGTCAGCCTGGCCGACAAGATCTGGAAGAACAAGCGGGTCCCCGAGCTCGAAGACCTTGTCGTCGCCAGACTCACAGCGGCGAGCGGAAGACCGGTCTGGCAAGAGTTCCTCGACCTGGACAGTGTGCTCGCTCGCATCGGTGACGAGGCTGATGAACGCCTCGCCTTCCAAATGTCCTACAAGGGGTAGCCGCTCGTGACGAGTTCGACGTCGCCGGGGGAGAGGTCGGGGCGGGCGCGGTACCAGCGGGCAGGGTGCCGCCAGCGCCCGGCACTGTCCCGGGCGACGTCGACGCCGACTTCCACCACCAGCTCGGGCCGCACGAGGGTGACGTTCAAGGTCTCCTTCGTGCCCCACCCGGCGGAGAACGTCCAGCCCGTCCACGGGTGCTCGTCTCCGGCCGCGGCCAACAGCGGCGCGAGAGCAACGTCGGCCGCTTGCGGCAGCGTGGTGGTGCGGCCGGTGTACTGCAGCCGCCCACCCGTGGCGTAACGCCCCAGCAGCAGAGTCCGCACTCCTGTCAACGCTCCGGTGACCGCGCCGACGATCGCCTCCTTTGTCTCGCGCACCTTGTACTTGCGCCACCCGCGCACCGGCTCATACCGGCTCTCCAGCAGCTTGAAGACGATCCCCTCCAGGCCCACCGCCGACCACGACAGCCACTCGTTCACGGTGCCGGCATCGGTGGTCGAGGGGCACAGTGCCCACGGCGCGGTCAGCGTGTGCTCGGTGAACAGATCCTCCAGTGCGGCCCGGCGCCGCCGGTACGGCCACCCGGTGGTGTCGGTGCCCGCGAGGCGCAGCAGGTCGAAGGCGACGAAGTGGGCGGGCTACTCCGCAGCGAGCCGGGCCGCGCCCGCGCCACGCCGTTGCAGCCGGCCCTGGGGCCGCTCGAACGCAAGCCGCCCGGACTCCCACACGATCAACTCCCGTCCAGCGCCGTGGAATCCGGCAACTGCCGACTCCCGGACTCGATCTCCGGGAACGACGCGACCAGGTCCGTGCCCCTCCGCGAGCGCAGCATGAAGTGACCGGCCTCCACCGAGACCAGGGCCCGCCACCCATCCTTCTCCAGACTTTGATGTGTCTCATGAGACAGAGAGTTGGGCGCCGCTGACCACTCAGGGGCGCAACGCGGTTCACTTCTTGTCGGCTCCGCAGTCCTTCAGCGGCTTGGGCCCGGGATGTCACTGAATGCCGAGCCCGGCCTGGCCGTGATCATCCGGGCTGGCGCGTCCGAAGAGGAGCTTCCAGGTGGCCGGCAGCCGACCGTTCTCGCTGTCTCGCGTGTTGTTTTTGGCGGCGGGGAGGTCCATGATCTTTAGCGGCTTGTACCGGTCGCGGCCCCACCGCTGGCCGCGCACGTCGACGAACGAGAACCCGGCGATGGCGAAGTATTGCGCGTTCCCAAGCGCCTGGCTCTGCGGGATCGTGATGATGCTGCATGGCGGCACGTCGCTGAGGTCGAGCAGCTCCTTGTCACCGCGGTACAGGCCTTCCTGCGTTTCGCCGTCCAACCCTGTCGCTATGCCGATGGCGCGAGGAGCTCCAGCGGCTGCGGCGGGAGAACCGCGAGCAGCAGCAGACGATCGAGATCCTGAAAAAAGCGACCGCCTTCTTCGTGAAGGAGAGCGACCTGTGAGCGCGTTGTGCCGGTTCATCCACGCGGAGAAGGCGAAAGAAGCCGTTGTCTTTCCGAGAGAGACGGGTGTGTTTCCGCTGGTCAGGTGCAGGGGTGGCGTTTCGGCGGGAGGGAGTGTCGTGTCGTCTCTTCCGTGGGGTGTAGTCAGCGCCTTGCGCCTGATCTGACAGCCACAGGATTACTCCAGAGCCCGCACACGATCCCGCACTCCACTGCGGTGCCCGTGCGGGCTCTGCCACGTCCGGGGACAGGGCCCTCCGAGTGGGTTTCAGCGGGCCAGGTGCAGTCTGGTGTGGAAGTAGCCCGCCGACTCCTTCCCCGCCGGGTCCTCGCCGAGGGTGGTGACGGTGGCCACCGCGCGCTGCTGTTCCTGGGGGTCGGTGAAGCGCCGCTGCCGGTGGGTACCGGCGTCCCGGTCCACTGTGAGGCCGTACGAGTGCAGGCAGGCGGAGATCGCCCCGTAGTCGTGGGTACGCAGGACGAAGGCCGCCACTGGCACGGGGTGGCCGATGGCGCTGAACAGCCGGGCAAAGGTTGTCTCGGTCAGGAAGCTCGTGCCCCCGGTGATCGTGATCAGGCCCGTCCCGGCGAGTGAGCGGTGCAGCCGCTCCGTTGGTTCGTTGCATTCCAGGTCCAGGCAGTGCCCCTCGTCGAGCAGCCCGACGCCCACCGCGTATGCCAGGGCCGGCCGTGACACATCGATGCCGATGGCGCGTACGGCGTCGGGACGGCGGCGGGCCCAGTAGAAGTCACGGTCGAGGTCGGCGAGTTCAGCGGTGGTGAGTTCGGCCACCCGGGCCGAGGTGTAGTGCGCGAAGAGCTCGTCGAGGGTGACGTCGTGGTTGAGGAGGGCGGCGTTGATTCCGTAGGAGCAGCACACGTCGAGGACCGTGCGCTGGCCCGGCCCGAGTTCGGCGGCGAGCGCGCGGAAGACCGGCTGGGCGTGGCCGGGGGTCTGGTAGGCGTACGGCGCGAGGGCGGCAAAGTACCCACGGGGGTCGGGGAGGGCGTAGACGCCCTCGAAGCTGGTCATGCCGACTGAGCTCATCAGGGCGCGCCTCCATGGCGATCGGCGGACATCCGGGCGGAGTTCGATGGCCCAGGCGTACCCGGCGATGCCCTGGCACCGAAAGGCCGCCGATCCGGCCACTTTCGTCGTGTCCGGGGCGGATGTGCGGCACCCCGCCGCCGGTGCCCGGGGCGGTGTGGGCCGTGGTGTGCGGCCCTGGTCCTGCGGTGTTGAACCACTTCACGGCGCCAGTGGCCATGTTGCTCATACGTCGTGACACTGCGCCGGAGGAGCGGGGTCGTATGCGGACCATCATCGCGCAATGTGACAGAGAGTGCCGGTCCGGTCACGCGCCCCTGTCGGTGAGGTTCTCGGGTTAGTGACACGCCAGGGCCGGTCAGCCGGCTCGTCGCGTATCTGGTCCGCGCCAATGACCTCTCGCAGTGAAGGTTGAGCGTTGTCACCGAAGGTTGTGTTGGCCAGGGGCGCTTGGGCTCTTCGGGAGGGGTCCCGGGACCGGCGGGCTAGAAATGCCGAGCTGGACCCCTTGAGAACAGGAGACCCTACTGATGAGTGTCGGTATGCGTCGGCGGACCGCGTCGACTGTCCTGACGGTGACCATGGCGGGCACGCTCGGATTCGGACTCATGACGCCGGTGGCGTCTGCCGCCAACGGACCCTGCTACGACGGACGGTGCAAGATCACCGTAACGGCGCCCAAGACCATCAAGGTCAGCAGCCGCAAGTTCGGGTTCGGGGCGTTGAAGATCACGAGCATCAGCTCCCGATCCGTGAGGATGTCGGCCGCCGGCGGGAGCCTCACCGGCAGCACCAGCCCCGGTGGCACCGTTCAGTTCAACAACCTGAAGATCTGGGTTAAGTCGGTCTCCGGCCACAAGGCCAGGCTCCAACTGTTCCCCACGCGGCACTGAGCCCGTCGCTGAGCCCCGGCGCCTTCGTCCTGCGCCGGGGCTCGCCGTTCCCCAGGCAGCAGGCGATGAGACAGCATGGCTCACGTCACTCAGGCTTCGATGAGAATGCTCAACATTCACTGCGACAGATCACCGTGACCGGCATGCTGGCGCCATGTTGCGCCAAAGTGTTGCGGCGGATGGTGCGCTGAGTGTTGCGGTAGATGTTGCGTGAGCCTTCGCGGCGTCTCTGAGTTGGCCCAGGTCGGCACGGTGTGCGGGCGTGGTCGGGCTTCTGACATCCCCGTTGCGGCCGCTTTGCCCCTGTCTTTGGCTGGAGTTGAAGGGTGCGGGAGGGCGGGATGGGCGGCGCGGACGCTGCCGGGCATCGGGGCGCGCTCGCTGGTGTTGCGCGCCGGGCGGGGCCGCCGCGCCGGGGCCGCCCGGCGGTGCGGCAGCTGAGGACGGGCGGGTCGTGCGCCTCGCCCTGGACGGCGTCCTGGACGTGGTCGTGCGGGCGGCGGCCGACCGGCAGCGGGAAGCGGTCGGCGGCTTCACTCCGACCTACGCCTCGTGGGCGAACCCGATCGAGGCGCACTTCGGACCGCTTAGGCAGTTCACCATCGCCAACTCGAACCACCCCAATCACACTGTGCAGACACGGGCACTGCATGCCTATCTGCGCTGGCGCAACACCAACACCCGTCACCGCGATGTCCTCGCCGCCGAGCGCAAGGAACGTGCTCGCATCCGAAGCGAGAAAGGCATCCGCTGGGGCGGCCGACCGCTCTCAGCAGCGGCCTGACCACCAACCTGACGAACCGCTCTCTCTTCGCCAGAGACACCTGAGTCCTATGCCCGGGGTGTGCCGTCCCAGCGCCATGTGGCCAGACGAGGGCGCCCGTGCAGTTCGGCGCGTCCGGTGGCCCATAGCAGGGTGGGCCAGGGATCCGTGGACCCCGGGGCGTTCGGAAACAGACGGGCGAGCACCCGGGAGCACAGATCGGCGGGTGGGTTCCAGGCAAGCCCGAGCCCTTGGGCCAGGTCGTGCGTGTGCACCAGGGTCTCCACGATCCCCATCGCGGCGAAGCCCTCGGCGTCGGAGATGCCGAAGACGTGGTAGGCGCGAACCTGCGGGGGCTTCGTGCGCACCATGGCGACCAGCAGCGCGCCGCTAGCCTCCAGCACCTGCAACAGGCCGGTAGGCCCTGCCTTACGGTCCGCGTGAATGGCGTTCGCAGGACCGCCGGGCCGCCGGCTCTCCCACACGAACGGCACCTCACCGTCCAAGGGCAGTGTTCTGGGACCCAGTTGCGCAGCGTATGCGAAGAGGTCGTCGCTGAGATGCTCGACAGTCTCCCAGCAGTCCCATTCCAGCGAACCCGCCTTTCCGCCCCACACGGCTGGGGGCGCCTTGCGAAGCACTGCCACAGCGAGCTGCACGGCAAGGTCGAGGTCGTCCGCGGTGACGGGGGACGGAGAAGGGCCAATCTCAGCTGATCGGGACATGGCAGGACCGTATCCGGACTGGAAGGAGTCACGCCCTCCCTTTGATCACAGACCGCGCATCCCGGCGAACCTATGTGGTCAGGGCACTAGGAGCTGTCCGGCCGATCATGTGACTGTCGCCTGATCTGCTCGTTGTTTCCGTTATGGGGCGGGGAGAACGCGGCGATCTGTCGGACGCCGAGTGGGAGCGGCTGCGGCCGTTCCTGCCGGTGAGCAACGGTCGGTGTGGGCGGTGGCGTGATCATCGGCAGGTGATCGACGGGATTCTTCACCGGGTTCGAACCGGGGTTCACTGGCGTGATCTGCCGCAGCGGTTCGGGCCGTGGAAGACGGTCTACGAGCGCCATCGGCTTTGGTCTGCCGACGGAACCTGGGAACGGCTGCTGCAGCAGGTCCAGGCCGCGGCCGACGCGGCAGGGGCGATCGACTGGGACATCGCGGTGGACTCCACCATCGTGCGCGCGCACCAGCACGCGGCCGGCGCCCGCATCGATCCACCACCGGCTCTTGCCGGCTCAAAGGGGGACGAGCCGCTGGAACACCAGGACGAAACTCCGTGGCAGAGTCTCGTCGGCCGGCTGGTGGAGGTGGTGCGGGAGGCGAGGGCCTGGGGCGTTCGCGCAGCGGCTTCACCAGCAAGATCCACCTGAGCGCGGACGGCCGCTGCCGCCCGCTGTCATTGATCATCACGCCGGGGCAGCGGGCCGACTGCACCCAGTTCATAGCGGTGCTGGAGAAGATCCGGGTGCCCCGGCTCGGACTTGGCAGGCCTCGCAAGAAACCCGACAGCATCGCAGCCGACAAGGGCTACAGCAACGGTCCTTGCCGCCAGTACCTGCGGCGCGGCATCCGCCACACGATTCCGGAGAAGGCCGACAGTCAGGCCGCCCGCTTGCGCAAAGGATCGCGAGGCGGCAGGCCACCGGGGCTCGACGAGGAGCGGTACAAGAAGCGCAACACCGTCGAGAGGGCCATCAACAGGCTGAAGAACTCCCGCGCCGTCGCGACCCGTTACGACAAGCGCGGCTAGGTCTTCCTCGGCACTGTCACCGCAGCCGCCCTCGTCATCTGGCTCCGCACCTGACCGCGTGCCAGGACCTCAACTCACCGAGGCACCCGGCGCCAACACCAAGCCCGCTGCCGCCAGGAAGTCCTCAAGGCTGATGACACCGTTGCTGCTGCCGTCGTCCCATTCGATCAGGAGTCCGGAGAGGCCCTCGTTCCAAGACTCCGACGTGTCGGCGTCATCCTCGGGGCCGGGATGCCACTCGACGCAGCCCTCGCCATGCCGGTATCGGAGATACAGGTACTGGCCGTCCGCCGTCCAGGCATCCCACTGCGACGGGTATGCGGAACACGTCTGCACAACCCGCGTCAGCTTCCGACCCTCATCCGTACTCATCCGACGATGGTCGCGCAGCATCAGGCGCCCGGCAATCGACTTCAGACCGTCGCCATAGGCGCCTCAAGCAGCAGCCAGACGCACGCCATCAATGATCGGCCGGACAGCTCCTAGCCGCCGCCCAGATCGGCGGCGCTTGGAGCATCGGTACAAACCAGAGGAAGATGCCGCGGGCAGGGTCACTCGCGGCCGCCGAGCAGGAGTCGGTGCGCAAGGCGTAGGCCTCCCGCGGCGAGGCCGCCTCCGCGGTCCGGGCCGGGACGGCGGCCCGCCGCTCGAGCCGGCTGGCACTCCTCGGGGCCGCGGCGCGCGCAGCCGTGTCCGCGCTGCCCGTACGGTCAGCGCGGACACGGCCCTGCAGCTCCTCAGGGAGGCGCACGGTGAGCCGGACACCGGCTCCAGGCCGTCTGCGGCCTTCCTGGACGTCTCCGGCATGGTGGCCCCGACCGCGGCGTACACTGCCGCCGGGGCCCATCTGCCCTCTGCCGCCCAGCAGTTCGCAGCCCTGGCCGACCATACCGCAGCCCGCCTTGTCCGCGGCCGTGGGCGGGTAGCTGTCGCCGGCGCTGTGCGTGCTGTATGCGGGCGTTGCTGGGCCCTGCGCTAGAAGGTCAGGTTCCAGGCGTCGATCTTGCCTGTGTCGGAGGCGGAGTTGTCGTTGACGCGCAGCTTCCAGGTGCCGTTCGCGACCTCCGAGGAGGCGTTCACGGTGTAGGTCTGGGCGATGTTGTCGGCGCTGCCGCCGGCGTGGTTGTGCAGCGTGTAGACGGTGTCGTCCGGCGCCACCAGGTCGACCTTCAGGTCACCGATGTAGGTGTGCTTGATGTCCACACCCACCTTGAGGGTGGCCGAGGCGTTGCCGGTCACACCGGTTACGGCGATCGGGCTCTCCACGGTCGCGTTGTCGTTGATGGCGAAGTCCGCGAGGTTCTCGAAGTACTTGCCGGGCGGCGGGGTGGTCCCGACGGCCTTGAGGGCGTCGACCTGTCCTTCGCCGAAGAACGAGTTGTTGGCCGTCGTGCCCGTGCAGCGGCCGTCCGAGGGGCAGGCGATGTCGTTGGCCTGCTCGGCCAGCTTGGCGCGGAGTTGCGCCGGGGTGATGCCCGGGTTGGCGCTGGCGATGAGTGCCGCCACGCCGGCCACGTGGGGGGTGGCCATCGAGGTGCCGCTCTTGCTGCCGTAGCCGCCGCCGGGGACGGTGGAGTACACGTTGCTGCCCGGTGCCGCGACGTCGATGACGCCCTGCCCGTAGTTGGAGAACGAGGCCTTGGTGACGCCCGTGCCGTTGGCCGCGACCGTGACCACGCCCGGCAGCTCGGTCGGGATGTCGAGGCAGGCGTTGGTGATGGTGCGGGTGACCGGCGTCGAGTCGTTCGGGCTCGCGGCGTCGGTCGTCTTGTGGGCGAGGTCGTAGTTCTCGTTGCCCGCGGCGGCGATCTGGAGGGAGCCCTTGCCCTCGGCGTACTCCTGGGCGCGCTTGACGCCCTCGATGATGGCGGCCTGGTCGATGTTGTCCGGGCAGTTGAACTGCCAGGGGTCCGTGTAATAGCTGTTGTTGGTGACCTTGAAGCCGTGGTCACCGGCCCAGACGAAGCCGCAGATGGTGTTCTCGGCGAAGAAGAAGGAGTTGCCCGGCTCGGCGACCCGGACCGCGGAGATCTTCACCCCGGGGGCCACGCCGACGACGCCCTTGCCGTTCTTGGCCGCGGCGATGGTGCCCGCCACGTGGGTGCCGTGCGTGTCGACGTCCCGCCAGGCGCCGGCACGGGTGTCGGGCTTGCCGTAGGCGCAGGAGACCGAGTCGGCCGCGTTGAAGTTGGGCGCCAGGTCCTGGTGCTGGTCGTCCACACCGGTGTCCAGGATGCCGACCGTGACGGACGCGGAGCCTGGGTTCACGGCCCAGGCCTGGTCGGCCTTGATCTGGCTCATGTCGGCCCGGACCGGTTCTCCGGCCGGGGTCGAGGCCTGGGACGGATTTGCCGGGAGCGCCGGGTTGTAGGCGTCGGCCGGGACGTCCGAGGTGCGCGTGGCACCGACCTGCTGCACGCCGGCGACGCCTCGCATGGTGGCGGCGAATCCGCTGGACGCCGAGTGGGCGACGATCACGCCGATGGCGTCGAAGTTGGAGAAGACGGTGCCGCCGTTGGCCGCGATCGCGGAGCGGACCGCCGAACTGTCACCGGGGGCGGTGATCACGAGGTAGGCACGCGTGCCGGCCACCCAGGTCGCACTCTGGGAAGCCGGCACGGCGGCCGGAGCGTGGGCCTTGGCGGCCGGCGCGGTGGAGGGGACGACGGGGAGCGTGCCCGCGAGGGCGCCCGGGGCGCCGAACGTGAGGGCGGCACCGAGGGTGGCTGCCAGAACCAGCGTGCGTCTAGGTCGGCTGGATATGTGCGGTATCAATGCGTCCTCCGGAGACGGCCCAGCCGTGCTGAGGGCAGCGGCCAGGTCGTACGAAACGAGTGGTGGATGCAAAATGTCAGGTGCATGCTCCTGTACGGAAGTACCTTTCCGTCCAGGGACGCCATAGAGGCATGGCTGAAAAGAGACATACTCCGGGCATCGGTAGGTCGGGATCCACCGGGAGCTCGGCGACGTCGACCGCGCCCTGGCGTATGCCGCCGGCCTGGTGCCGGGCCGTGCTGCCCGCACCAGAGCGCCGGACCCGCGCGGCGACCGACACCGCCCGCGCCCTGGTGGCCGTCGGCGACGTGCCCGGCATTGCCCTTGCCCGGCTTCAGGGCTGCGTTCGTCGCCAGATTGACGCGGACGTTGGCGGCACACGCACACCAGCGGTCCCGCCCGGCGGCACGCCTCGGCGGACGCCCGGCTTGTGTACTGGGCGCCGTGGTCGGTGTGTATGACGGCGCCGGCGAGGCTGCCGCGGCACCGCTCGGCGGCGGCCAGGGCGTCGTTGACCAGGTCGGCGCGCATGTGGTCGGCTATCGCCCAGCCAGCCAGGCGCCGGGAGGCCCGTCGCGCTGACCGTGGCCGTCGGCTGCGGCACCGCCAAGGCCGTGAAGTGCCCGGACACGGGGTGCGGCCAGGACGCCGTCAAGCTCGCCCTGACCGGCGTCACCGTCGGGCAGGCGGTCATCTCCGTCTTCGCGGTGCTGGCGGTCAGCGGCGAGTACGGCACCGGGCTGGTCCGCACCACGTTCATGGCGGTTCCGAACCGGATCACCGTCCTCACCGCCAAGGCGACGGTCCACACCACGGTCGTCCTCGCCTCCGGGACGCCTGCCGTCCTGGCCTCCCTCCTCGCCGGCCGCTACATCCTGCCCGGCAACGGATTCACCGAGGCGCACGGCTATGCCCCGCTCTCCCTGGCCGACGGCCCGACCCTGCGGGCGGCCGTGGGCTCGGTCCTCTACCTCGTCCTGGTCGCCCTGATGGGCCTCGGCGTGGCGACGGCGGTACGGGACGCGGCGAGCGCCATCGGGATCGTGCTCGGGCTGCTCTACCTCTTCCCGGTCGTCACCCGGGTGGTCAACGATCTGGAGTGGCAGCGCCACCTCCAGCAGATCTCGCCCATGACCGCCGGACTCGCGGTCCAAGCCACCGTCCATCTGCACGAGTTGCCCATCGGTCCATGGGCCGGCCTGGGCGTGCTCGCCACGTGGGCCGCGGCCGCGCTGCTGGTCGGCAGCCTGCTGCTGCACAGGCGCGACGCGTCACGATGAACCGGGCATTGTCAGCGGCACGAGCACCAGTCGAGCGGGGTGTCGCAAGGCTGAAGTCCTGGCGGATCTTCCGCACAGCCCGCTGCAGCCCGAACCGCCTGTCGTCAATCGCCGCAGCCGTCCTCACCCTGGAGCGTCAGCGTAGAAAGAGCTCACCGGATCCTCCGATCCTAGGACGGCACGGGAACGCGTCAGCAGGGGTGGGCGCCGGCCGGGAGCGGACCGGTGAGGAGGGAGCGGGTGAGGATCCCGGTCAGCTCCTCGATCCGGTCGTAGAGGTAGAAGTGACCACCCGGCAGGACGTGCAGCCCGAAGGGCGCGGTGGTCTCGTTGCGCCAGGCCCGGGCGTCCTCAACCGTCACGTCCGGGTCGCTGTCGCCGGTCACTGCCACGACGGGGCAGCGCAGTTGTGCCGCGGGCTGCCGGGGATAGGTGTGGATGGCGCGGAAGTCGGCCCGCAGGGCGGGCAGCGCGAAGTCGAGGACGTCCGGGTTGCTGAGCAGCTCCGCGGCCGTACCGCCCAGGCGGCCCATCTTGGCGAGGATCCACGCGTCCGTCGGGAAGTCAGCGCCGGGCGTGCCGAAGGGGAGCGAGCGCTGGGACGGCGCCTGCATCGCGGAGGCGAACAGGGCGGCCACCGGCTGCCCCTGGGCCTCCAGGCGCCGTGTGACCTCGTAGCCGACCAGTGCTCCCATGCTGTGTCCGAGCACTGCGACCGGCAGCGAGCCGTTCCCCGGATGGGCGAGTTCCGCGCACACGCCGTCGGCCAGGGCGTCGATGCTGTCGAGGCAGGGCGTGCCGATGCGGTCCAGACGGCCTGGATACTGCACGCACAGTGCTTCGATGCCGTCCGGCAGGGCCGCCGACAACGCGTGGTACGCCGTCGCGCCGGCGCCCGCGTGCGGGAGGCAGAGTAGTCGCGTCGGGGCACCCGGTGCGGGATGGAACGTCCGGATCCACGTCTGCATGGCGATTCCCCCCGGCTCGCAGGACCGGAACGGCAAGTGGCCCAACGGGCCACCACTTCCCGATAGTTGCTTGCGCTGCGGCAGTCCCTCCGTCCACTCTAGCGTGGTGTGCCGGTGATCGAACTGGGTGTCGAAGGAGACCGCAGGGATGACAGACCCCGCTGCGCAGATCGGTGGACGAGTGGTTCCGACGTCATCCGCGCAGCGCAGACTCTTCTTCCTGTGGTCGCTGGCTCCCGGCAGCGCCGTGTACAACGTCGCGGGAGGGCTGTCCGTCCGGGGCGGACTGGAAGTCGGGCGGCTGGAAGCGGCCCTGGGCGCGCTCCAGTGGCGGCACGAATCGCTGCGTACCACGTTCGAGGAGCGGGACGGCGACGTGCTCCAGCGGGTGCAGGGCATCGAGGCCTTCGACCGGGTGCGCGCGTCGGTGACCGACGCCCCGGACGGACCGCGCGCCGAACGGGACAGCTGGGCCCGGGCGGAGTTACGCCGCCTCGCCGCGCTGCCGTTCTCCCTCACCTCCGGACCCCTGTGGCGCTGTCACGTGATCGAACTGGCAGCCGACGAGCACCTGGTGGCCTTCGTCTTCCACCACATCGTGATGGACGAGGTGTCCTCGACCGTCTTCTCCCGGGACCTCGAACAGGCTTACAGCGATCCCCTGGTCTTCCTCGACGCCGACCCCGCCCCGCAGTACGCCGACCACTGCGCGGACCCCGCGACCCAGCCTGGGTACGCCCAGGGGCTGGAGTACTGGAAGCGGCGGCTGGAGGGCGCCGAGCCGCTGGTCCTGCCCGAGGACGGCTTGGCCGACGCGCCGGACGACATGGCCGGTGACCAGGTCGGGCTCGATCTCGACCCGCAGGCGGTCCGGACCCTGGAAGACCTGGCCGACCGGTGCGGAACCAGTCCCTTCGCCGGCTTTCTCGTTGCCTATCTGATATTGCTGCACCGCTGGTCGGGCATGACCGACCTGAGGGTCGGCGTGCCCGTCGCCGGACGGCCCGGCCCCGAGTCCTACGGCGTCATCGGCTTCTTCTCCAACACGGTGGTCCTGCGCTGCGAGATCACCCCGGACCTGAGCTTCAAGCAGGTCCTGTCTCGGACCGGCGACGCCGTGTACGACGCCTTGGAGTACCAGGACATCCCCTTCGACGCCGTGGTCGACGCCGTACAGCCCGACCGCGAACCGGGACGCAACCCGCTGTTCCAGGCCGGGATGGTGTACGACACCTCCGACCTGGCCGACAGCTGGGCGCTGAAGGACCTGCAGATCACCGAGGTTCCGCTCGAACTCGACGTCAGCCACTTCGACCTCACGCTCGGACTCAGGAGCGGGCCGCGCACCACGGGCGAGTTCACCTTCAGCACCGCCCGGTTCTCGCGCCCCTCGGTGGAGCGGCTGGCAACCACCTACGCCACCCTGCTGCGGCACCTGTGCCGGGAACCTGACGCACCCGTCGGAGACGTCGAACTGCTCTCCGAGCGCGAGCGGGACGAGGTCCTCGCGCTCGGCCGGGGACCCGCGGCCGCGGCGGCGGATCCGGACGCGCCCGCCACGGTGTGGGGGCTGTTCGAGGCGATGGTGCGCGCCCACCCGGACCGCGAGGCGCTGCGCTGCGCCACCGAGCGGCTGACCTTCACGCAGGCCCACGACCGGGCCGTGCGCTGGGCCTGGGCCCTGTCGGCGCACGGCGTGTCCCACGACGTGGTCGTCGGCATCCGGCTGCCACGCTCGGCCCTGCTGGTCACCACGATGCTGGCCGTCTGGCGGGCCGGCGGTGCCTTCGTCCTGCTGGACCCCGCCCAGCCCGAGGAACGCCAGCGCGTCCTGCTCTCCGACTCCGGTGCCGCGCTCATGATCACCGACACCGCACCCCCGGACGGTGCCCCGCCGCACGTCACCCCCGCCGAGCTCGACGAACCGCCGGCACCCGTCGACCCCGCGCCGCACCTGCCGCCGCCGCGCTCCCGCGCCCTCGCCTACGTGGTGTTCACCTCGGGTTCCACCGGCCGGCCCAAGGGCGTCCTGGTCGAGCACGGCGGCCTGGTCACCCACACCACCAGCCACCTCGCGGCGATGTACGGGCACGTGGCCCCCGACGCCCCCCTGAACGTCGCCGGCCTCGCCTCGGTGAGCTTCGACGTCTTCATCAACCAGACGCTGGGCATGCTGGCGTTCGGCCACCGGCTGCTGGTGATCGACGAGGAGGAGCGGCAGGACCTGCCCCGCCTGCTGAGCCGTGCCGACGACGCCGACACCGCCATCCAGATCCTGGACTGCTCCACCAGTCAGCTGGAGGCCCTGGTCGACTTCGGCCTGCTGGACCGGCCGCACCCGCCCCGGCTCGTCATCTTCGGCGGCGAGAGCTGCTCGGAGCGGGTGTGGCAGGCGCTGCGCGCGGCACCGCTGCACGCCTCCAACGTGTACGGGGCCACCGAGTGCACCGTCGAGTCGACGGCCGTCGACGTGTGCCGGTCGCCGCACCCCGTCGCCGGTCGCGCCACCGGCGGCACCCGGATGTACATCCTCGACGCCCGGCAGCGGCTGCTCCCGCCCAGCTTCGTCGGCGAGATCCACCTCGGCGGCACCGGCGTGGCACGCGGGTACACCGACGCGCAGCTCACGGCCGACCGCTTCATCCCCGACCCCTTCGCGGACCGTCCGGGGGAGCGGATGTACCGGTCGGGGGATCGGGGGCGGTTGCGGGGGGATGGGCAGCTGGAGTTCTGGGGTCGGGTGGATGACCAGGTGAAGATCCGTGGGTATCGGATCGAGCCGGGTGAGGTGGAGGTGGTGTTGTCGCGTCATCCGGGGGTGGCGCAGGCGGCGGTGGTGGTGCGGGAGGACGGGCCGGGGGGTGCTCGGCTGGTGGGGTATGTGGTGCCGGAGGCCGGTGTGGTGGTGCGGCCGGGGGAGGTGCGGGAGTTTTTGGGGCGGTTCGTTCCGTCGTACATGGTGGTGTCGCAGGTGGTGGTGTTGGATGCGTTGCCGTTGACGGGGAACGGGAAGCTGGATCGCAGGGCGTTGCCGGCGCCGGTTGCTTTGGTGGGGCGGCGGGTGCCGCGGACGCCGCAGGAGCATGTGTTGTGCGGGTTGTTCGCCGAGGTGCTGGGTGTGCCGGGGGTGGGTCCGCAGGACAGTTTCTTCGATCTGGGTGGGCATTCGCTGATGGCCATGCGGTTGGCGGGGCGTGTGCAGAGTGTGTTCGGGCATCGTCTGCCGTTGCGGTCGCTGTTCGAGGCGCCCACTCCCGCCGCCCTCGCCACCCGCCTCGGCGGCCAGGAGGAACCCGGCCAGCCCGCACTGGTACCCGTGCCGCATCCGCAGCGGCCGCCGCTGTCCTACGCACAGCAGCGGCTGTGGTTCCTCAACCGGTTGGAGGGCCACGGCCCCACCTACAACATCCCGGTCGCCCTGCGCCTGACTGGCGAGCTCGACCACGCGGCGCTGACCGCTGCGCTCGGGGACCTCGTGGCACGGCACGCCACCTTGCGGACCGTTTTTCCCGCCACCGAGGGCATACCCCACCAGGTGATCCTCTCCCCTGAAGCGGCGTGCCCGACGCCGGAGGTGGTGCCGACCACGAGCGGGGAGCTCGCCGCCGCCGTGGCCGGTGCCGCCCGGCAGGGATTCGACCTCACCGCGGACCCGCCGCTGCGGACCCACCTGTTCAAGGTGTCGCCGACGGATCACCTGCTCCTGCTGGTGCTGCACCACATCGCCGCGGACGGCTGGTCCATGGACCCGCTGGCCCGCGACCTCGCCACCGCCTACCGCGCCCGCACATCCGGCACGGCACCGTCCTGGGCGCCGCCGGCCGTCAGCTACGTCGACTACACCGTGTGGCAGCGGGCCCTGCTCGGCAGCGCCGACGACCCGGACAGCCTCCTCGGCCGCCAGTTGCGCTACTGGTCCACGATGCTCGACGGACTGCCCGCCGAACTGACCCTGCCCTACGACCGTCCGCGACCGGCGGTTCCCAGCCACACCGGCGGGGAGGTCGCCTTCCACATCCCGGCCTCCCTGCACCGGCACCTGACCGAGCTGGCGAGCAGGCACAACGCCACCCTCTTCATGGTGCTCCAGGCCGCGTTCGCCGCTCTGCTCTCCCGGCTCGGCGCCGGCGACGACATCCCCGTCGGCACGCCCATCGGCGGCCGTACCGAGGACGCCCTGGCCGACCTCGTCGGCTTCTTCGTGAACACGCTGGTCCTGCGGACCGACCTGAGCGGAGAGGTCACCTTCGACCAGCTGATGGCGCGCGTCCGGGAAAACCACCTCCAGGCGCACCAGCACCAGGACCTGCCCTTCGAGCAGCTCGTCGAACGGCTCAACCCCGAACGGTCCCTCTCCCGGACCCCGCTGTTCCAGGTCATGATCGTGTTCACCAGCGAGGCGGGGGGCAAGGACGCCCTGGACACGCTCGACCTGCCCGGCCTGACCGTCTCCCACCAGCCGCCGCCGTCCGAGGCCGCCAAGTTCGACCTGCAGCTGGACCTCACCGAGACCACGGACGGCGACGGCGGCCCGGCCGGCGTCCAGGGGTCCCTGGGATACGCCGCCGACCTGTTCGACGAACACACCGTCCGGGACATGACGGTGCGCTTCCAGCGGCTGCTGGCGTCTGTGGCCGCCGACCCGTCACGCCCCGTCGCCGCCATCGACGTCCTCGGCCCCGAGGAGAGGGAGCGGCTGCTCGCCACACCCGAGGCGCCCTACCCGCTCGACCCGTCCCTGACCGCCGTCCGGCTGTTCACCCGGCAGGCCGCGCAGGCACCGCACGCTCCCGCCGTGACCTTCGACGGCACCACCCTCGACTACGCCGCACTCGCCGAAGGCGCTCGGCACCTGGCTGCCCGGCTGCGCGCGCTCGGCGCCGGCCCGGAGCGCATCGTCGCCCTCGCCCTGCCCCGCTCGGCCGACCTCGTCGTCGCTGTGCTCGGCGTCCTGCTGTCCGGGGCCGCGTACCTGCCCGTCGACCCCGACCATCCCGCGGAGCGCATCGCCCACCTGCTGGCCGACGCCGCCCCCGTGTGCCTGGTCACCGACCACGCCACCGCTGGCCTGCTGCCGGACAGCGGCACCCCGCGGCTCCTCGTCGGCGAACCCGACGGCCCCACACCGCCGGACGGCACCCTGGCGGACCCCGAACCGCACCACCTCGCCTACGTCATCTACACCTCGGGTTCCACCGGCCGCCCCAAGGGTGTGCAGATCGAGCACGGCCAGCTGGCCGCCTACCTGGCCTGGTGCCGTCACGCCTACCCGAGCCTCGCCGGCAGCGCGGTGCTGCACTCCTCGGTCGCCTTCGACCTCACCGTGACGGCACTGCTCGGCACCCTGGTGTGCGGCGGTCACATCCTGGTGCCGCAACCCGGGGCGTACCCCGGCGGAGCCACCTTCGGCAAGGTGACGCCGAGTCACCTGGAGTTGCTCGACACCCCTGGGGAACTGCCGTCCCCCACCAGGGAACTCGTCATCGGCGGTGAGGCCCTGACCGGGGAGCAGCTCGCCCGGCTCCAGGCCCGCAACCCCGAGGTGGCGTTCGTCAACGAGTACGGCCCGACGGAGGCCACCGTCGGCTGCGCCACCCACCGGATCGACCCCGGCGACCCGCTGCCGGCCGGACCCGTGCCCATCGGCCGGCCCATCCCGCACACCCGCGTGCTGGTCCTCGACGCACGCCTGCGCCCCGTACCGCCCGGAGTGGTGGGAGACCTGTACATCACCGGCGCGGGGGTGGCCCGCGGCTACCTCAACCGGCCCGGCCTGACCGCTGAACGGTTCCTGGACTGCCCCTTCGCGGACCGTCCGGGGGAGCGGATGTACCGGTCGGGGGATCGGGGGCGGTTGCGGGGGGATGGGCAGCTGGAGTTCTGGGGTCGGGTGGATGACCAGGTGAAG
Source organism: Streptomyces sp. NBC_00076 (assembly GCF_045041235.1). NCBI lineage: Bacteria > Bacillati > Actinomycetota > Actinomycetes > Kitasatosporales > Streptomycetaceae > Streptomyces > Streptomyces sp. NBC_00076. The sequence goes on along the minus strand of NZ_CP108242.1, from coordinate 187,015 downwards.
ATCCGTGGGTATCGGATCGAGCCGGGTGAGGTGGAGGTGGTGTTGTCGCGTCATCCGGGGGTGGCGCAGGCGGCGGTGGTGGTGCGGGAGGACGGGCCGGGGGGTGCTCGGCTGGTGGGGTATGTGGTGCCGGAGGCCGGTGTGGTGGTGCGGCCGGGGGAGGTGCGGGAGTTTTTGGGGCGGTTCGTTCCGTCGTGCATGGTGGTGTCGCAGGTGGTGGTGTTGGATGCGTTGCCGTTGACGGGGAACGGGAAGCTGGATCGCAGGGCGTTGCCGGCGCCGGTTGCTTTGGTGGGGCGGCGGGTGCCGCGGACGCCGCAGGAGCATGTGTTGTGCGGGTTGTTCGCCGAGGTGCTGGGTGTGCCGGGGGTGGGTCCGCAGGACAGTTTCTTCGATCTGGGTGGGCATTCGCTGATGGCCACGCGGTTGGCGGGGCGTGTGCAGAGTGTGTTCGGGCATCGTCTGCCGTTGCGGTCGCTGTTCGAGGCGCCCACTCCCGCCGCCCTCGCCACCCGCCTCGGCGACGGGAATGAGGACGACTCCCTGGACGTCCTGCTGCCCCTGCGCCGGGGTGGACACCGCCCGCCGCTGTTCTGTGTGGCGCCCGCCTCCGGCCTGAGCTGGAGCTACGCCGGGCTGCTCACCCACCTCGACGCCGACCAGCCCGTCTACGGGCTCCAGGCCCCCGGCCTCACCGAGGCGGAGGAATTGCCGGGCACACTCGGGGAGATGACACAGCGGTACCTCGACGCCGTGCGGTCCGTGCAGCCGGACGGCCCCTACCACCTGCTCGGCTGGTCCCTCGGCGGCGTGCTGGCCCACGAACTGGCCGTACGGCTGCGGGAGGAGGGGGAGACCGTCGCGCTGCTCGCCCTGCTGGACTCGTACCTGACCCCCGAGGCGGGGCCCGCCCGCGACGAGGCGACCCTGCTGCGGCACTTCGCGGAAGAGCTGGGTCGGCCGGAGCCGGCCGGGAGCCGGCAGGAGCTGGGCGCCTGGGCCCGCGGGCCCGAGGGACCGCTCGCGTCGCTGAGCGAGGCCGTCGTCGACCGGGTGCTCGACACGTACCTGCACACCGCGCGTCTGCTCGGCGAGCACCGGCCCCGGGTCTTCGGGGGAGAGGTCCACCTGTTCACCGCACAGGCCGACCGGGAGACGGAACCGGCGGGGCCGGACACCGATCCGCTGACGTCCGCGCGCCCGTACGTCGCCGGGGAGATCACCACGTACCCGATCGACGCGCACCACGTCGAGATGACCGCACCGGATCCACTGCGCCGGATCGCCGGCCACCTGGCCGGCCCGCTCGGCCAGGCCGCGGACCCGGCCAACTGACCAGCACCACGGAACGGGGGTAGCACACATGACCGGTTCGACAGGCCCTGCGACGCTCTCCGGGGCCTTCGACGCCCTGGCCCGGGCCGCGCCGGACGCACTGGCGGTGGCCGACGACAAGGAGCGACTGACCTACCGGGAACTGTTCGACCGGGCCGCGGACGTCGCCTCGGCGCTGCGCCGCCACGGAGCCGGCCCGGGGACCGTGGTCGCCGTGCGCATGGCCGCGCGCGCCGAACTGGTCGCCGTCCTGCTCGGCGTCCTCGCCACCGGAGCGGCGTACCTGCCGCTGAACGAGCCCGCCGTCGCCGAGCGGGAGGCGTTCATCCTGGCCGACGCCCGCCCGGCCGCGCTCATCGAGGACGCCGGTGGCCCCGGGGACGGCCTGACGCCGACCGGGACGACCCGGCTGCGGGTGCTGGACACACAAGCGGCCGGCCGCGTCCCCGAGGGCACGGCGTACGTCATCTACACCTCCGGCACCACCGGCCGCCCCAAGGGAACGGCCGTCGGCCACGCCAACGTGCTCGCCCTCTTCGAGGCCACGGGCCCCCTCTTCGACTTCGGGCCGGACGACCGGTGGCTGCTGTTCCACGGCATCGCCTTCGACTTCTCGGTCTGGGAGATGTGGGGCGCCCTCCTGCACGGCGGCGCGCTGTACGTCCCCGACCGCATCCGGCTGCTGGATCCGGAGGAGTGCGCCCAGCTGATCCGCGAGGAGGGCATCACCGTCCTCAACCAGACGCCGACCGCGTTCGGCGTGCTCGCCCCCGAGCTGGCGCGCGACCCGGACGCACACACCCTGCGGTACGTCGTGTTCGGCGGCGAGCGCCTGCACGTCCCGAACCTGGCGCCGTGGGCGAGGGCGCACGGGCTGGAACGGCCGGCGCTGGTCAACATGTACGGCATCACCGAGACCACGGTGCACGCCACCTTCCACCGGATCGGCGAGGACGACATGGCCCGCTCCCGGTCGGTCATCGGGCGCCCCCTGACCGGATTCCGCGCCCGGATCGTGGACGCGCGCGGGGAGGACGCCGACGCGGGTGAACTGCTGCTGGCCGGGCCCCAGGTGACCCGCGGGTACCTCAACCGGCCGGAGCTGACCGCGGAGCGCTTCGTCACCGAGCACGGACAGGTCCACTACCGCACCGGCGATCTGGTGGAGCGGGACCCCGCCGGTGTCCTGTCGTACATGGGGCGCAAGGACGACCAGGTGAAGGTGCGCGGCTACCGCATCGAACTGGCCGAGGTGGAAGCCGCGCTGCTGGACCTGCCGGACGTCTCCGGTGCCGTGGCCACCGTCTTCACGCTGGCCGGGGCACAGAGCCTGGGCTGCGTGTACACGACCACGTCCGCCACGCCGGCGGACCCGGCGAGCGCACGGGAGCGGCTGAGGAGCCGGTTGCCCGCCTACATGGTGCCGGACCGGCTGCTGTGGCTCGCGGACCTGCCGAACACGGTGAACGGAAAGGCCGACCGGCGCCAGGCGCGGGCGCGCTTGGAGGAGAGCGCCACCCAGGAACACCGACCAGCCCCCTGAGGGGCGCGTAAGGGGGAAACAGTGCCGACGATCGAGTTCTTCGGCATGCAGCGCGAGGAACGCGACGCGCTGGAGAAACGGGTACGCGAGCTCCTCGCCGAGGAGGAGTTCCGCGAGCACTGCGTCTTCGTCACCGCGGCGGGCTCCCGGGTGCTCGACTGGCAGGGACGCAGCCGCCCGTTCGTCCGCGTCAGCACCCGTTCCGAGCAGCGCGCGGAGCGATTTCGGAAACTGCTGCGCGACACCTGCGACCTCGAAATCGTCCGAATCGACTTCCAACCCATGGCCGACAGTTCACCGGATGAGGAGAAGCACAGTGGATGAGGGATTCGAGCTCCGGCTCATCGAGGCGCTGCAGCCCGTCCGGGGCTTCGCGCTGGCGCAGGGCATCCACCACCTGTTCGGCAGCGGCCTGTACGAACGCATCGCGCAGGGGCCGCAGCAGATCGGCGCACTGGCCGAGGCGCTGGAGCTCGACGCGTCGCGCACCAGCGGTTTTCTGCGCTACCTCGCCAACGAGGACCTCGTCGCGCTCGGCGGCGACACCGTGGCCCTGACGGACAAGGGGCGCGCCCTCGGCCCGTACCGGCCCTGGTACGAGCTGCTCGTCGGCGGCTATGCGGAAACGTTCCAACAGGTCACGGACGTGCTGCGAGGCAAGGGCTACGCCAGCCGCGACGGCCGGCTCGTGGGCATCGGCAGCTGCGGGATCAGCGCCTACGACGCACTGCCGCTCGTCCGCGGCCTCCTGACCGACCTGCCGGCCCCGCCGACCTCCGTCGTGGACCTCGGCTGCGGCGACGGCACCTTCCTGACCAGTCTGGTCGGCGACTCGGGCAGCGTCACCGGCATCGGGGTCGACCCGTACGCCCCGCAGGAGCCGACGGCCGGCGCCGTGCGCTTCGTCCGCGCCGGAGCCACCGACTACGTCCGGCAGAGCGCCGCCGCGCCCGACGTGGAGCGGGACCCCTCGCGGCTCTTCCTCGCCGCCTTCCTGCTCCAGGAGGTCCTCGAACAGGAAGGTCGCCCGGCCGTGGTGGAACTGGTCCGGTCGGCCCTCGCCCAGGGCGGCCACCTCGCCGTCGTCGAGGTGGACCACCGTCCGGACGATCCGCAGGTCATGCGGCACGGCCTCGGCCTGGCTTATTACAACCCGTACTACCTGCTGCACGTCCTGACCGAACAGCGGCTGGAGACCGAGCGGTTCTGGCAGGACCTGTTCGAGGAGGCGGGCGCCCGGGTGGTGTCCCGGCGCGTGGTCGACCCGCGCGTCGACTCCACCGGCCTGGAGGTCGGATATCTGCTGACCCGGCAGGAAGGCGCCGCGCAGTGAGTCTGACGCCCCTGGGACGACGGCTCGCGCAGGCCGCGGCCACCCCCGAGGAGAGGTGGGAGATCCTGGCCGAGAACGTGCCCGTCTGGCCCGAACCGCCCACCCTCCAGGCACCCGGCTGGGAACTGGACGGGCAGTACGCGCCGAGCCAGGGCACCGACGAACTCCTGGAGGCACTGCGGCTCCGCCAACGCGAGCAGGGCGTCGACATCGGCGCCGACTCGCTCCTGGTGACCAACGGCGCCTTCGACGGGCTCGGCCTCGTCGCCCGGCACCTCGCGGAACAGGGGGTGCGGCGCGCGGTGTGCAGCGGGCCCGTGCTGCTGAGCGTCGCCGACCTGCTGGGCTCCGTCGGCCTGGACCTTCAGGTGCTGGACTGGCCGGCCCTCGTGCAGGAACGCGCCTGGACGTCGCTCGGACTCGGCCCGCGGGACCTGGTCTACCTCAACTCACCCCACAACCCGACCGGTGCCTGCCTCGACGAGGAGGCGGCACGCTCCCTGCTCGACGCCCGGCACAGGCTCGGCTTCACGCTGGTGCTCGACCTGGTCTATGACTCCTTCGTCCAGGACCCCCTGGCGCTCGCCACACCGCTGGCCCTGGTGGACGACTGGCGTGGCGTCTACGGCCTGAACAGCTTCTCCAAGAACTACGGCGCCCCCGGGCTGCGGGTCGGCTGGGTCACCACCGACCCGCAGGACGTCGCCCTGCTCACCGCGCGGATGGAGTGGGAACGCATCGCCGTGTCGACGCGCGCCCAGAACCAGGCCGCCCAGCTGTGCAAATGGGGCAACCGGCCACTGACGGAACGGGTGCGCGACGGCCACCGGCTGGTGCTCGACTGGGCCCGGACGCACGGCATGGAGGTGTCCGCGCCGCAGGGCGGGACGCACGTGTGGGTGGACCCCGGGGTCCCCGACACCGAGGCACTGGCCGACACCCTGATGGCGCGCCACCGGCTCGTCGTCACTACCGGCGCCAACTACCACCCCGCGGACCCGCGCCACCTCAGGGTCCCCACCGGCGCCGACCCGGACTTCCTCACCCGGTCCCTGGCGACCATCGCTGACGTGAGCCAGCGCCTGCGCCGCTGACCCGGCCCCCCCGGCACAGCGGGCCGGCACACGGAAGACGGCGGTCGGGCCCCCGCACAGGTAGCCCGACCGCCGTCCCCGTACGGCCGCCCGGTCAGCCGGACGAGCGCACCGTCAGCGTCTCGACCAGCGCCCGCAGCGGCCGGTTCTCGAACACCATTCGCACCGGACGCTCCACATCGACCTCCTTGCGGAACCGCTGGGCCAGCTGCACCGCGGACACCGAGTTGCCGCCCAGCTCGAAGAAGTCGTCGTCCAGGCTCACCTCCTCGATCCCGAGCAGCTCGCGCACATGGGTCAGGACCACCCGGGCCACTTCGCCCCGCCGCCCCGCCGTGACGTCGCGCTCCTCGGCACCGACCCTTTCCGGCAGCAACTCCAGGACGTCCTGGTCGAGCCAGCGCGCACACAGCCCGGTGCCCACCGGGGCGTCCTCGCCGTCGCGCGCGCTCCAGCCCCGATCCGCGTCCCACCGCAGCTCCCGCGCCGCGGCCGCACCCTCGACGCACAGCTCACCGGGCACACCGGGCGGGCAGGGCCGCGACGCGTCGTCCCGCACGGACACCCGCGCATGCGGTACGGCCCCGACCACGATGCCCGGCGCGGCCGGATCCCGCTCCGCGGCGGGCCGCTGGTGGAAGGCAGGACCGGCCGTGCGCTCCGTCTGGAACGAACCGTGCAGCACGGCGCCCGGGTAGTGCCCGGACCAGCGGGCGGCCAGCGCGGCGTCGACCAGACCGCGCACCAGGACGTGTCGCAGCGCGGGCAGCGCCGGCGCGGAGCCACCGTCGGCCAGCTCGACGAGCCGGGTCAGGGTCCGCACGTCGGTCTCCAGCACCGTGACGTCCGCGCCGCCCCCGTCCCACGCGGGAGAGGTGAGCGGGTCGGCGTCCTCCGGCAGCCGCAGCCGGCCGCCGCCCAGCAGCGGAAGGACGACGCTCCACGCGGATGACTGCGCGTCGGTGACCGCCCGGTACAGCACGGTGTCCTGGTCCAGGGACAGCAGCTCGGCCTCCGCGGTCGCCGCGTTCAGCACCGCGCGGTGGTCGCTCACCCAGGCCACCGAGCCGTCGTCGCCGGCCGGGACGGCCTGGGCGGGCGCGGTGAGCGCGACGGGCTCCAGGGCCTCGGACTCCTCCCGCTCCGCGTCGGCGCGCAGCCCCGTCACGGACAGCCACGGCACACCGCTGCCGTCCGGGCCCTCGCCGGTGCCGAGTACGGCGGTGAGCGGACCGGTGGCCGGGACGCCGCCCGGCGCGCCCGGGGGCAGGGCGACGAACGCGGCACCGGACTTCCACACCGCGAGGACCGCCTCCGACCGCTCGATCGGATCGGCCACGGCGATCCCGAACACGGCTCCGGCTCCGACGTCGTAGCGGCGGCGAAGGGCGCGGGCCATCCGGTTGGTCGCCGAGTCCAGCGCCGCGTGGGGGACCAACCGGTCGCCGCACTGCAGGGCGATGCCGTCGGGGTTCTTCAGAGCCTGGGCCGCGAGCAGCGTGTGCACCGGGCCGTCGGACGGCTCCGCGCCCCGCGGACCCGTGCCGTACGACAGCAGCTGGGCCCGGTCGTTGTCGGTCAGATGATCCAGCTCGTCCAGGCGCCGCCCGCCGTCGTCCATCATGGCCCGCAGCAGCGCCAGGCAGTAGTGCGGCAGCCGCTCGGCGAGTTCGGCCGCGAAGAGCTCCTCGGCGATGTCGAAGTCGAACCGGTAACCGTCCGCCGTCTCCAGCACGTTCACCGCGACGGCGTAGGCCGTGTACCGGATCGGCAGCGCCTCGGCCTGCGTCACGCGTAGCCCGTGCAGCGGCGGCGGGGCCAGCTCGCGGTCGAAGGCGATCGAGGTGCTGAGCAGCCCGCTGCGCAGCTCACCGCCCGTGCTCCCGAGCTCGCAGACCAGCTCGGCGAAGGGGTGGTTCTGGTGCTCCAGCGCGTCGAGCAGCGCGCCCTGGACCTGCCCGAGCAGCTCGGCGACGGTGGTGTCCCCGGGCGTGCGCAGCCGCAGCGGCAGCACGTTGGTGCAGTAGCCCACCACCTCGTCGAACCGAGGCGGCCTGCGGGCCGCGGCCACCGGCAGCACCAGGTCCTGCTGACCGGTGAGCCGGTGCAGCGTCGCCGCCCACGCGGCGACCAGGTGGGCGAAGACCGTCACGCCCGCGGCCGAGGCGGCCGAGCGCAGCCGCTCGGCCAGCTCGGGGCCGACGCTCACGCTGCGCCGGGACGCCCGGTGGGGAGGCGTGCCCGCGGCGGTCGTCGGCAGGGCCGGCTCCGGGGCGCCCGCCAGCAGCTGATGCCAGTAGTCGCGCTGCCGTGCCGCCTGAGCACCCGCGCGGAACTCCTCCTGCCAGTCGAGGAAGGCGCGGAATGGGACGGCGGGCGGCAGCTCGGCGGTGCCGCCGGTGGCGGCGGCGCCGTACAGGGCGAACAGGTCGCGCACGATCGTCACCGTGGACCAGCCGTCGGCTACGGCGTGGTGCACCACGAGGAGCAGCAGATGCCGCTCGGCGTCCGTGCGGACGACCACCACCCGGAAGACGGGGCCGCGTTCGAGGTCGAACGGCCGGTCCGCCTCCCTCGCCAGGAGTTCGGCGAGGTCCTCCTCGCCCGTGCAGAACCGCTCGTCGATCATCCCGTCGGGCGCCGTCCGGCCCGCCTCGTGGACGACCAGACGTTCCCCGTCGGGGCTGAACGTGGTGCGCAGCGACTCGTGCCGCGCCGCCAGACCCGCGACGGCGGTGCGCAGCGCGGCGGAGTCGAGCGGCCCCTCCAGCCACAGCGCCGTGGACAGGTTGTAGGCGAGGGACCCGGCCTCGCCGGTCTGCGCCAGGGCCCACAGCTGCTTCTGGGCGAGTGCCGCCCGGGGCGCGCCCGGGACGGCGGCGGGTGCCGACGCGGCCCCGGACGCGGGTGCGCCGGTGGTGACCGGTTCGGGCTCGGTCGCGGGTGCGCCCGCGGTGGCCGGTGCGGCTCCGCGGCCCGAGGCGACGCTGTGCGCCGTGCCCAGTACGCCGTTGTCCTGCAGCTCGCGCACGGAGTCCTTCACGGCCTCGCGCACGCGGAGCAGGTCAGCGTCCTCGTGCGCCGTGGACAGGAAGCAGTTGCGCCACTCCCACATGAAGACGCCGCGGTCGATGAGGTTGTAGTAGAAGAGGTCCGCGTTGACGTCGTGTTCGAAGCGGAACAGCGAGGAGAAGCGCCGGATCTCGATCGGCGCCTGGAGCTCGCGCAGGTCCTGGTTGAGCTGGTCGACGAAGCGGGCCGTCCGGTCGTTCAGCCGCTCCTGGAGCGCGGGGCCCTCGGCCCGCAGATGATCCAGTACGGCCTTGGAGGCCACCATGGACAGCGGGTGCTGGTTGAAGGTGCCGCCGAAGAACGTGGACTCCACCGACGGGTACGAGTCGTTGCCGAAATTCCATACGCCGCCGTCGATCGCGTCCATCACCCCGCCGCGCCCGGCGATCACCCCCAGCGGCATGCCGCCGCCGATGACCTTCCCGTACGTCACCAGGTCCGCCTCGATGCCGAGCAGGCCCTGCACTCCGGCCGGGTGGCAGCGGAAGCCGGTCACCATCTCGTCGAACATCAGCTTGATGCCGTGGTGGAGGGTGATCTCCCGCAGACGGTGCAGGAACCCGGGATCCTGCTCGCCCGGGTGACGGGTGGTCACCGGTTCCGTGACCACGGCGGCGAGCTCGGAGGCGTGCTGGTGGATGAAGTCCAGCGCCTGCGGCGAGCCGAACTCCAGCACGTAGACGTTCTCCACCGCGCTGGGCGAGATACCGGCCGAGATGGGCTGCGAGCGCAGCCGGCCGTTGTCGTAGCGGGGCGCGGCGAGCACGCCGTCGGAGTGGCCGTGGTAGCCGGTGCTGAACAGGACGATCTTGTCGCGTCCCGTCGCCGCGCGCGCCAGGCGCAGCGCGGTGATGACGGCCTCGCTCCCGGTGTTCACGAACGCGACCCGCTCCATCCCGGTGAGTTCCAGGATGCTCGCGGCGACGTCCTCGACGAGCGCCGTGCGTGGTCCGAGGCTGAAGCCGTCAGCCATGCGCTCGCGCAGGGCGTCCATGACGACGGGCGGGTTGTGACCCAGCAGGTGGACGCCGAAGCCGAGGGTGAGGTCGACGTACTCGTTGCCGTCGACGTCCCACAGCCGGGATCCGCGGCCCCGCTCGGCCACCAGCGGGTAGAGCAGCTCCTTGGTGGAGAGCCGGAAGCCGATGGTGGACCGGCTGTCGGACACCATGGGCCGGAAGCGCTGGGCGAACTCCTTGGAACGGCGGGTCCGGTCGTTGTACCGCTTGACCAGCGTCTGAAGGTAGCGCGCCCGGCGGGCGGACTCGGCCGGCGCGGTCGCGGTGGCCCGCTTGCCCGGCGCGAGCGGCACCCGGGGCTTGTCCACGGTGGGCGCCGACGCCTGCCCGGGGGCCGGGGCGAGCTGCTGGGCCGACGCGGGCCCGGTCGGGAGCGGGTCCACCCCGGCGGCCGGAGCGGGAACGGCGGCGGTGCTTCCCACGGCCGTGTTGTTCCCGGGGGCGGCAGGCGCGGGCCCGGTCACGGTGGCGCCTTGGCCGGCCATCAGCTCCAGCTGACGCTGCATCACGCTCAGCTGCTGCGTCACGAGACGCTCCAGCTGTGACAGTGCGGCCGGGTTCTGGGCCACCGGGGCGCCCGCCGAGGCCGGCACCACGGGCGCGCCGGGTGCGGCGACGGGCTCGGCGGGTGGGGTGGCGACGCCGTCCGGCGGTGCGCTGGCGGGTATGGCGGGGTGCACCGCGCCGTCCGCCGGTGCCGGAGCGGTCGTCGCCGGGGACGCCGTACCGGGCGGGGCCAGCCGCTCCGCCGGGGCGTTGCCGCGCAGATAGCCGGCGAGTTCGGTGAGAGTCTGGAACTCCGAGAAGAACTGCCGCAGGGAGAGCCGGCACCCGTAGCGGTCCTCCAGCACGGGCAGCACGCTCAGCAGCAGCATCGAGTCCCCGCCCAGTTCCAGGAAGGGCACGTCCGGGTCGAGGTCTTCCGGAGCGACCTTGAACCGCTCCGCGACGATGGCGATGAGTTCCGGGAGGATGGGATCCACGTACGGTGCCTCGCTCTTCGCTTCTTCGGTGGACGGTACGCCCACGGTGGACGGGACCTCGATGGTGCGGGCCTCGGTGGACGGGACCTCGGCGGACTGGGCCGTCGGGACCTCGGCCGGGGAAGTCCCGGCGGAGGGGCCGGCCGGCGGGAACTCGGGGTCCACCGGGTCCGGCCAGTGACGCTTGCGCAGCATCGGCTGCGTCGGCAGCGGCACGCGGCGCCGCCGTTCACCGGGGTACAGCTCGCCGAAGTCGACGGCGTCCCCGTGCAGCCAGCGGGCGGCCAGGTCCTCCAGCGGGTCGCCGGAGAGCCGGGGCTCCCCTCCCGTCATGGCGTCACCGTCGCGGTACGTGCCGTTGCGCAGCCCGCGCGCCGCTTCGGCGCAGTCGCCGGCGATCAGCGCCCGCCGGTGGCGATGGGCCTGCCGGCCGCACTGGAGGGTGTGGGCCACGTCGGCCGGGTTCAGTTCCGGGTGCTCCTCCAGGTGCCGGCGCAGCTCCACGGTCGCCGCGTCGAGCGCCTCCCCGCTCTTGGCGGACAGCACGAACAGGTGCCGGACCGCCACCGAGGGCTCGTCGGGGACCTCGGGGGCCTCCTGCAGCACCACATGGGCGTTGGTGCCGCCGATGCCCAGTGAGCTGACCCCCGCGATGCGCGGGCCCGACGGGGACTCCCAGTCGGCGGACTCGGCGGCTATGTAGAAGGGCGAGTCGATGAGGTCGATCTCCGGGTTGGGCAACTCGAAATTCAGGGTCCCCGGGATGCGCCGGTGGCGCAGGGCGAGGACGGTCTTGATCAGCCCGGTGATGCCCGCCGCCGCGTCGAGGTGCCCGACGTTGGCCTTCACCGAGCCGATCGCGCAGTGTCCGCGCCGCCGGCCGCCGAAGACCTGGGACAGCGCCTTGATCTCGATGCCGTCGCCCAGCGGGGTGCCGGCGCCGTGCGTCTCGACGTACGACACCTCCGCGGGATCGACGTCCGCGGCCTCCAGCGCCTCGCGCAGCGCCCGCACCTGCCCGGCCACCCCGGGTGCGGCGTAACCGGCGCGCCGCGCGCCGTCGTTGGTGACGGCCGAGCCGCGGATCACGGCGAGCACGGGGTCACCGTCTGCCTCGGCGTCCTCCAGCGGGCGCAGGACGACGACCCCGGCGCCGTCGCCGAAGATCAGCCCGTCGGCGGCGGCGTCGAAGGGGCGGCAGCGACCGTGGCGCGACCGGGTCCCGCCGGGGCGCCACAGATAGCCGGTGTGCTGCGGGATGCGCAGCGCGACGCCGCCCGCGAGCGCCATGTCACACTCGCCGTACAGCAGTTGGCGGCACGCCAGGTGGACGGCGACGAGCGAACTGGAGCAGTAGGTCTGCACGGTGAAGGCCGGCCCGGTGCAGCCGAGCTTGTAGGCGATCTTCGTCGCGAGGGCGTCCGGCTCGTTGCCGGAGGCGATGAACTCGTCGGTGACGTTGTCGTACTCCGGACGGTTCAGCAGGTCGCCGTATCCGCTGCGGCGGGTGCCCGCGCACACGCCGACGACCCCGTCGAAGGTGCCCGGCCCGTGTCCTGCGCGCTCCAGCGCCTCGTGGCACAGCTCCAGGAAGATCCGCTGCTGCGGATCCATCAGTTCGGCCTCCCGGCCGGTGTAGCCGAAGAAGGACGCGTCGAAGCGGTCGATGTCCCGCAGATGCGCGCCCCGCCGCACGTAGCCGGGGTCCGCCAGGAGCGCCGGGTCCACGCCGGTGCGCCGCAACTCCAGCTCCGCGTAGTCCCGCACCGCATCCCGGCCCTCGTCCAGGGCGGTCCAGAACGCGTCCAGGGTGTCGCTGCCGGGGAAGCGTCCCGCCATCCCGACGACGGCGATGCTTGTTTCCTTGTTCATGCCTCTGTACCCCTTCGGCGAATGCCGCGGCCGCGGGCCCGCCGGGCCGCGCGCTGGGCGGACATCCCCTGGTCTTCCGGCGCCCGCTGTTCCAGGTGCGCCGCGAGATGGTCGATCGTCGGGTTTTCCAGCAGGTCCGTGGTGCTCAGCGCGATCCCGAGCGCGTCGGAGATGCGCTGGGCGAGCTCGACGGCGAGCAGCGAGTCGCCCCCCAGGTCGAACAGGCTCCGGTCGAAGCGGTCGACGTCGGTGCGCAGCACCTCGGACCACAGCGCGGCCAGCGTGGCGCGCAGGTCCTTGCCGCTCTGCCGCACGGGGTCCCGCCGGGCGGGCGGCGTCGCGGCCGCGGGCCGTGTCCAGCGCCGGATCCGCCGCCCGAGGTCGCCGGTGGACACCACCAGCCGGCTGTGCGCGGTGCAGCGCAGGGTCAGGTCGAAGACCTCGGCGCCCTCCTCAGGGGTCAGGGCCAGCTGCCGGACCTCCTGCCAGGCCTGCGAGCGCGGGTCGCCGGCCCGTGCGGCGGAGTCGGGGAAGTCCCAGCCCTCCCAGGCGACGCTGAGGGTGTCCCGGTCCCGCTGGGCGAGGGCGTCGAGGAAGCGGTGGGCGGCGGCGTACCCGGCGTAGCCGACGCCGCCGACGACGGAGGACACCGAGGAGACCATGCAGCCGAAGTCGACGGGCCGGCCGGCGAAGACCTGCCGCAGCACCAGCGCCCCCGTGACCTTCGGTGCGAGCACCTCCCGCCAGCCGGCCCGGTCCGTGCCGTCGATCCAGCGCATCACCTCGTCGGTGGGCAGTCCGGCCGCGTGGAACCAGCCGTTGACGCGCCCGAAGCGGCTTTCCGCGGCGTCGACGAGCGCGGACATCGCGTCGGGGTCGGTGACGTCCGCCGTCCCGACCAGGACCTCGCCGCCGAGCCGTTCGACGGCGCGGACGCGTGCGATGGTGCGGCTGACCGGGTCCTCGGGCCCGCGCTCGGCGATCCAGCGGTCGTAGTCCTCGGGCGCGGGGAACGCCGAGCGGCCGGTGAGGACGAGCCGTGCGCCCACGGTCCGGGCCAGGTGCTCGGCCAAGGTCAGCCCGATCCGGCCCAGGCCGCCCGTGACGAGGTAGACCCCCGCGGGCGTCAGCCGTCCCGGGCCGTCCAGCCGGGCGGCGGGCACCGGCGCGAAGCCGGGGATCCAGCGGCAGGCGGCGCGCAGCGCGACGGACGGCTCGTCGTCGGCGAGCAGCTCGGCCGTCAGCGCGTCCACCGGGACGTCACCGGGACGGAGGTCCACCGTCCGGCAGCGCAGCCGGGCCGACTCCTGCCGTACGACGGTGCAGGCGGCGTCGACCATGCCCGCGGTGGGGGAGACCGGCTCGCCACCGAGCACGTCGAACAAGCCCCGGGTGACGACGGTCAGCCGCAGCGCGTCGGCGGCCGGGATCCGGGCCAGCACCCGGGCCAGGTCCAGGACGCTGAACAGGCCCCGCTCCGTGGCGGACTCCACCGACCCGCCGTCCAGCGGCGCGGCCGGGTCGGTGTCCAGGGTCCACAGGTGCACGACGTGGTCCGGGGGCGGCCCGTCGGCGAGCAGCGCGTCGAACAGGGCGCCGCAGCCGTCCGGGTCGGCCGGGTCGACGGTGAAGGCCCGCGGATCCGTCCGGTGGAAGCCGTCGCCCGGGTGGACGACGGTGACGCTCACCCCGCGCTCGCGCAGCGCGGCCGCCAGTTCCGCTCCGGTGCCGGTACGGTCGGCGAACATCAGCCAGTGCCCGGCCGGTGCGGCGGACGCCGGCGCGGACTCGATCCGCTGCCAGGTCTCGGCGTGGATCCAGTTGGCCGGGATGCGCCCCTGGCCCCGCGCCGCGCGCTCCGGTGGCGGGGCCAGCCGCAGCTCTTGGCCGTGCAGCGGGTGCGGGGGCAGCGCGACCCGACGCCGCGGCGTGCCGTACCAGCCGGTCCAGTCCACCGGCGTGCCCGTTTCCCACAGCCGGCCGGCGACCTCCAGCAGCCGTGCCGCCGCCGACCGGGGCGCCGCGGTGTCGTCCCCGGCGTCCCGGCCCTCGGCCGTGAGCAGCCGCGGGTCGCCGTGCAGCGCTGCGGGGGGCCGGCCCACGACGAGGACGGGCCCGGCGGCCACCTCCGCGCCGTACGCCTGCGGGAGCCGTTCGCCCTGCCAGATGTCGTGCGTCCAGTGTCCGGCATCCAGCGCCCGCTTTTCGTCGAGCACCGTGCCGGTCACGGCCGACAGGACCGGGATCCGCGGCGCGCGCGGGCCGACCTCGGGCGCCTGAGGGACGAGACCGGCCCGCCACGCCAGCAGCGTGAGCGCCTCGTGCGGCTCCAGGACGTGGGCCAGGCAGGCGGCGAGGAGCTCCCCGGCACCCTGACCGCCGACCGCGCCCGGCTCCACGCCGGAGCGCAACCACAGTGTGGCGAGGGCGTGCTGGGCGACGAAGTCCGCGAGCTCCGGCCGTTCGGCGAGCGGCCCGAGCCGCTTGCGGGAGCGCCGCAGTGCCTCCCGGACCCCCGCGAGGGCGCCGGCGAGCTCCTCGACATCCTCGGCGACCGCGGTGCCGCACAGCAGGGACACCGGTCCCGGCGCGGCCGTGGCCGGTGCCGCCGGGGCCCGCAGCGCCGCCGCTGCCCGGCCGGCGTCGGCCGCGACCACCGCCCGGCGGTGACCGAAGGCGCGGCGGCCCACCCGCAGGGTGTGCGCGGCGTCCGCGAGGTCCGGCGCGTCCGGTGCGGTCAGTGCGTCGGCGATCCGGCCGGTCTGCTCCCGCAACGCCTCGGGGGTGCGGGTACTGACCGCGAGCAGCTGCCAGTCACCACCGCTCGAGGGAGCCGGCGGCAGCGGCGGGGCCTCCTCAAGCACCACATGGGCGTTGGTGCCGCCGACGCCGAAGGAGCTCACGCCGGCCCGGCGCGGTGTGCGCCCGCGCGGCCACGGCACCGGCAGAGTGTTGACGGTGAAGCCGCCGCCCGCGAGGTCCGTCTCCGGATGCGGGCGCTCGAAGTACGGGTGGCCGGGGATCTCCCGGTGCCGCAGGGCGAGCACGGTCTTGATGAACCCGGCGATGCCCGCGGCGGCCGCCAGGTGGCCGACATTCGCCTTGACGGAGCCGAGGACGCGGGGGGCGCGGCGCTCACCGCCGTCCGCGAACGCCTCGCGCAGCGCGGTGAACTCGATCGGGTCACCGAGCGCGGTCGCGGTGCCGTGCGCCTCGACGTAGTCGATGCTGCCGCTGTCCACCCCGGCGACCGCGTGCGCCTCGGTGATGACCGCGCGCTGACCGGCGATGCTCGGCGCGGTGTAACCGATCTTGTCGGAGCCGTCGTTGTTCACGGCCGACCCCTTGACGACGGCCAGCACCCGGTCGCCGTCCTCGACGGCCTCCGCGAGCCTCTTCAGCGCGACCAGTCCGACGCCGTCACCGAAGGTGGTCCCGGCGGCGGCCGCGTCGAACGGGCGGCAGCGCCCGTCCGGCGACATCATCATCCCGTCCCGGTACAGGTAGCCGGGGTAGGGGTTGGCCACCACCGACACACCGCCCGCCAGCGCGATGTCGGACTCGCCCGTGAGCAGGCTCTGCACGGCGAGGTGCACGGCCACCATCGACGTGGAGCACGCGGTCTGCACGTTGACGCTCGGCCCCTTCAGACCCAGCTTGTACGAGACGCGGGTGGGCAGGTAGTCCTTGTCGTTGGTGAGCATGATCTCGGTGCCGTCGTACGACAGCAGGTCGCAGCCGCGCGCCACGACGTTGGTGAGATACGTGTTCATCGTGGCCCCGGCGAAGACCCCGACGGCCGTGTCGCCCTGCTCGCCCGCGTACCCGATGCTGTCCAGCAGCTCCCAGGCCGTCTGAAGCATGAGCCGGTGCTGCGGGTCGAGGAGTTCGCCCTCGCGGCGGCTGAACCCGAAGAACTCGTGGTCGAAGACGTAGGCGTCGGGCAGCGAGGCCGACACCTTCACGAACCGCGGATCGCTCAGCAGGTGTTCGGGGACGCCGGCCGCGGCCAGCTCCTCGTCGGTGTGGAAGGTGCGCAGGTCGTGTCCGGCCCGCAGGCGCTGCCAGAACCGGGTCAGGTCCGGCGCTCCCGGGAACCGGCCGGCCATGCCGATCACCGCGACGTCGTTCGGCCGTGGTTCGTGGTCCTCCGCGTACTGGTCAGTCATCCCCGTCCTTCGATGGGTCGGAAGTGCGCCTGTCGAGGCCGCGCCGCGCCTGCGCGCGGGTCCGCCCCGGCGCCAGCAGGTTCCGCTTCGCGGCCCGCCGCCGGCCCCGGTCCGCGTCCGGGCCGTCCTGCTCCCCGCGCGTGTCCTGGTGCTCCTCGTGGTGTGCCGTGTCGTGTACGTCCCCGTGCGTGACGTCGTCCGCGGCTGCGTGCGCCACTCCTCGCGAGGCCCCCTGCATGGTGCCCTGAACGGCGTCGTGCCGTTCCGGCTGCCGTTCCTCACCGACCGCCGCCCGCCCGCCTCCGCCGGCCGTCGAGGGGCCCAGACGGCGGGCCAGATCGGCGACGGTGGTGAACCGGAAGAGTTCGTTCACGGACAGGGGCCGGCCGGGGAAGGCCTCGCCGAGCCGGCGGTGCACCTGGAGCAGCAGCATGGAATTGCCGCCCAGGTCGAAGAAGTTGTCGTGGCGTCCGACGTCCCGCCGGTACAGCACCTGCTGCCAGATCCCGGCCACGGCGCGTTCGGTACCGCCCGGCACGTCGGTGGCGGCCGGCCGGCCGGCCGCTGCGCCGGCCTGTGCCACGCGGTCGGCGAGAGCGGCCCGGTCGACCTTCCGGTTCCCGGTCAGCGGCACCTCGTCGACCAGCAGGACGGCCGCGGGCACCATGTACGACGGGAGCCGGGACTGCAGCGCCGCACGCAGGTCCGCCTCGGTGAACTCGGCACCCGGCTCCGGCAGGACGCAGGCGACCAGCCGCCGGTCGTCCGCTGCGCCGCCCGCCAACAGGGCGGCCGCCCGGGCCACCCCCGGCAGCGCGTCCAACTGGGCCTCGACCTCCTCCAGTTCGACCCGGAACCCGTTGATCTTCACCTGGTGGTCGATGCGTCCCAGGATCTCGACGCGGCCGTCGGGCGTGAGCCGGGCCAGGTCCCCGGTGCGGTACATGCGCTCGCCGGCGTGGAACGGGCTCGCGACGAACCGCTCCCGATCGAGCTCGGGCCGGTGCAGATAGCCCCGGGCGACGGCCGGGCCGCTGATGTGCAGTTCACCCGTCACCTCCGGCGGGACGAGCCGGCCGTGCCGGTCCAGGACGTGCACCCGGGCGTTGGCCAGCGGCCGTCCCACCGGGACGCCCGCATCCGCGCAGTCCTCGGGACGCACCCGCTGCGCCGTCACGAAGACGGTCGTTTCCGCGGGCCCGTACAGGTTCCACAACGAGCCGCACCAGTCGAGGAACGCGCGGGCCAGCGGCGCCGGCAGCTGCTCCCCGCAGGAGAACACGTGCTCCAGCGCCAGCCCGTCATCGCCGCGTTCGCGCAGGACGGCGGCCAGGCCGTGCAGCCCGGACGGGGTGAGGGTGAGACGGGTGACGCGCTCGGCCAGCAGAAGGTCGTGGAAGAAGTCGGGCGCCTTCGCCGTCTCGTCGGGCACCACCACCAGGCAGGCCCCTGACAGCAGCGGCGCCCACAGCTCCCACACCGACAGGTCGAAGGCGGTGGAGTGGAACATCGTCCACACCGCGTCCTCGTCCGGCGGCACCAGTTCGGCGGCCGCGTCCAGCAGCGAGAGCACATTGCCGTGCAGGACGTCGATGCCCTTCGGCACGCCCGTCGAGCCGGAGGTGTAGACGGTGTACGCCAGGTTCCGCGTGCCGACCGGCCGGGTGGCCACCGGCGCGGTGGCCGACGGTGCGCCGGGCGGGTCCGCGTCGTCCATGCACAGCGGCCGCGACCCGAGTGCGCGGATCGTCGTGGCGAACCGGGACTGGGTGAGCGCGACCCCGGCCCCGCAGTCGGCCAGCAGCGTTCCCCAGCGCGCCGTGGGATGACGGTGGTCCAGGGACACGTACGCGGCGCCGGCCTTCAGCACCGCCAGGATCGCCACGACGAGGTCCGTTCCCGGCTCGACGAGCACCGCCACCCGGTCGCCGGGCCCGACGCCCTCGGCGCGCAGCCGTGCCGCCCAGACGTCCGCGAGCCCGTCGAGCTCCGCGTAGGTGAGCCCACGGCCGGCACACCGCACGGCCGGGTGCCCGGCGCGCCGTGCCGCCGTCCGCTCGAAGCGGCGCACCAGGCTGTCCGAGGCGTCGATCCGCACCGGCGCGGTTTTCCGCGGGTGCGCCAGTTCGGCCTCCGTGACCAGCGGCAACTCGCCCATCGGCCGGTCGGGTTCCGCCATGCCGGCGCGCAGCAGCCGTTCGAAGTGCGCCACCGCGCGTTCGGCCGCTCCTCTGGAGAAAACCGACCTGCGGTACTTGACGACCCCGAGCAGCCGCTCCGCGTCCTGGACGATCTCCAGGATGAGGTCGAGCTGATCCTCCTGCTGCGCCAGCCGGAACGGACGCAGCGTCAACCCGCCCCAGGACACGGGCGTGGCGTACGGGACGCCCATGTACAGCGAGGCGAGTTCCGGGAACCGCTGCGGCTTCTGGTAGATGAACATGGTCTGGAAGACGGGGTTGCGGTCGGCCGACCGACGCGGGGCCAGCTCCCTGACCAGCAGCTCGAAGGGGTAGTCCTGGTACTCCAGGGCCTCGGCGACCCGGCGCCGGGTGGCGCGCAGCGCGTCGCGCAAGGAGGGCGCGCCGCTGAAGTCGGCCCGCAGCACCGAGGGGTCGACGAAGTAGCCGACGCAACCGTCGAAGGCCGCGTCGGTGCGGCCGGCCACCGGGGTGCCGACCAGCACCTCGTCGTCGCCGGTGTTCCGGCTGATCAGCGCCTGGTAGACGGTCAGCAGCAGCACATACGGCGTGACGTTCTCGGCCCTGGCGAAGTCGAACACCTCCCGCGCCAGCTCGGCCGGCAGGGCGAAGTCGGCCGACGCACCGCCCTGCGCCTCCCCCGGGTCGACGCGGAACGCCGGCCACTCGCACACCGGCAGGTCCCCCGCGAGCTGCTCGTGCCAGTAGGCGCGCGCCCGGGCGCCGCGCTCGTCCGCCAGCAGTTCCTGCTGGTAGCGCACGAAGTCGGCGTACCCGACCACCTGGGCGGGTAGCGGCACCGGCTGCCGGCGCACCTCGCCCGCGTACAGCTCGCCCAGCTCGGGCAGCAGGACGCCCAGCGAGTGGAAGTCGACGACCAGGTGGTGCAGCACCAGCAGCACCACCGCCTCGCCCGGTGCCACGTCGTAGACGTGGGCGCGCACCAGCGGTCCAGCCAGGACGTCCAGGGGGCGGCGGTAATCCGCGTGCACCCGCTCGTGCAGCTCGCGCTCGTCCCACCCGGTGGCGTCGGTCTGCTCGAAGCCGGGCTCCAGCCAGCCGTGGACGGTCTGGCGGCCGTGGACGTCCCAGCCCCGGAACGTGGTGCGCAGCATCTCGTGCCGGGTGACGAGCGAGCGCAGCGCCCCGCGCAGCGCCCCGGCGTCGAACCCGCCGGTGAAGCGGGCGGCGAACCCCACGTGGTAGGCCGCGCTGTCCGAGTCCCGGTGGTGCAGGAGCAGCAGCGAGTGCTGGCCGTACGAGAGCGGAACCTCGGTGCGCGCCTCGCTCGCCCGGCGCCGGAGCAGCTCCTCCAGGCGCCGGCGCGTTGCGTAGTGGGTCATGCCGTGCTCACTCTTCCTCGGCTTCTCGGTCTGCCAACAGCTGCTCCAGCGCCCTGATCTCCGCGTCGTCCAGCGTGTCCAGACAGGACAGGAGGCGTTCCGCCTCCGACGGCGACAGCGCACCACCAGGACCGGCCCCCGAACCGGACTCAGTACCGGCCGCCCCGGCCGGTGCGGCGTCGAGCGGTGTCCCGGCGGGGTGCGGACCGGGGCGTGCCGGGTCCCCAGCGGCCGGCCCGGCCACGTCGGCCCCGGCCCCCGACTCGTCGAGCCGCTGCAGCAGCACCTGCACCAAGTGGTGGAAGGCGTCCGCGTCGAGCAGCCCGGTCAGCGGCAGGTCGACGTCCAGGTCACGGCGGATCCGGCTGCGGACCTCGACGGCCAGCAGCGAGTCCAGGCCGAGCCCGGTCAGCGACACCTCCGGCCGGATCGCTGCGGGGGAGACGCCGAGGCGGTCGGCGAGCACGGTCCGCAGATAGCCCGCGGCGCGCTCGGCGCGCTGCTCCGCGCTCGCGTACGCCCAGTCGTGCCGCAGCCCCGGGCCCGCGCCGTGCGTGCCCTCCCCGGCCGACCGGTCGGGGCGGGACGGGGACTGCGGGGACCGCCCCGTCGGGTACCGGTCCCGGTAGCGGTCCCAGTCGAGCCGGAACACACCGACCTGGGCCTGCCCGCCGGCCAGCGCCCGGTCCAGCGCGGCGAAGGCGGCCTCGGGTTCGAGGGGGGTGAAACCGGACGAGGCCAGACGGTCTTGCAGATGCCGGTCCATGCGGTCCGCCATGCCGATGCTCCACGGGCCCCAGCCGACGCTGAGCGACGGAAGGCCGAGCGCCCGGCGGTAGTGCGCGAACGCGTCGAGGAAGGCGTTGCCCGCCGCGTAGTGCGCCTGCCCCGGCGAGCCGAGCAGCGCGGCCGTGGACGAGAAGAGGACGAACTCCTCCAGCTCGCAGTCCAGGGTGGCCCGGTGCAGGTTCAGGCATCCGGTGACCTTGGGGGAGAGGACCCGGGCGAAGGAGGCCCAGTCCAGCCGCGAGACGACGGCGTCGTCGACGACCCCGGCGGCGTGCACCACGCCCCGCAGCCCGCCCCACTCCTTCTCGGCGCGCGCGACCAGTTCGCCGACCGCCGCCTCGTCGGTCACGTCCAGCCCGACGACGGTGACCTCGACACCCGAGTTCCGCAACTGCGCGACGGCGGACTGCGCTTCGGGGTCCGGCTCACCGCGTGAGGCGAGGGCGACATGGCGTGCGCCGCGTCCGGCGAGCCAGGCGGCGGTGCGCAGCCCGAGCGCCCCGAGACCGCCGGTGACCAGATGGCATCCCCGGCCGCTCAGCCGGGCCGTGTCCCGTCCGGCGGAGGTGTCGCGGCGCAACGCCGTGCGGTACAGCCGGCCCTGTCGTACGGCCGTCTCGGCGGGCAGGCCCGGGTCCGCGAGGGTGGTGGCGAGCAGGCGGAGCGAGGCGACGGGGTCGCCGGGGTCCACGTCGCACAGGGTGACGTCGAGTTCGGGCAGTTCCAGGGCCAGGCTGCGGCCGAGGCCCCACACCATCGCCGGATGCGGGTCGCGGACCTCGGCCGCGTCGAGCACCGGCACGGCACCGCAGGTGACGAGCGTGATACCGGCCGGTGGCCGCCCGACCCGGTCCGCGGCCTGCACCGCGGCCGGGAGGCTGCCGCACAGGGCACGCGTTCCGGCGTCGTCGTACCGGGTGCTGCCCAGCGCGAGGCAGTGCACGAGCCGGGCCTCGCCGGTCTCCCGCAACAGGCGGGCCCATTGGTCCGGTTCGGCCGGGTCGAGCACGCAATGGTCGCCGTCATGAACGAACGCGGTGCCCGTCTCGACGACGGTGCACTGCCCGCCCCGCTCGCGGATCCCAGCCGCCAGGTGCCCGCCGTAGCCGTGGCCGTCGCCGAGCACGATCCACCGGCTGCCGTCGAGGCGCCCCGCAGCCGGTGCGGGGCACTCCTCCCAGCCGTCGGTGTGCACCAGGCCCACCATGTCCGTGCCCGTGAGCTGGGCGCCGTCGAGGAACCGCAGTTCCAGGCCGGTGAGCTCGAGCAGCGCACGGCCGTCCCGGTCCGTCAGCCACACGTCCGCGACCATCCGGTGTCCGTCCAGGACACGCGGGGCCACGCGCACCCGGCCGCAGTCGGGGGCCTCGGCGCCCAGGGCGTGGAAGACGGCCCGCTCGACGCGGAAGGGCAGCAGCACCCGCCCGCCGAACGGCTCCCGAACCGCCGCCGCGGCGATGGCCGTCTGGATGCAGGAGTCGAGCAGGGCCATGGTCCGCTCCCGGGCGCTCGGCGCGGTGAGCGTGACCTCGCCGAAGGTCTCCTGCTCCAGCAGGGCCAGCCGCTCGATCCACCGGAAGGAGGGACCGAAGCGGTAGCCGGCGTCCCGCAGATCCGCGTACAGCCGGTCGACGTCGTACGGCCGCTGCCCGTCACCCGGAACGCCGGCCCGTTCCGGCGTCCGCCGCGCCCCGGCCGGATCCAGGGCGCGCACGCGGCCCTCGCCGTGCACCTGCCAGGAGCCCTCGCCGTGCGGGGCGGCGCCCGGGTCGAGGCCGAGCACCCGGGCGGCCGACCAGGCGTCGGCGGCCGGTTGGACGACGACCTGCAGCGTGTGCTCGCCGGTGCCCGGCAGCAGGGCGCGCGGGAACACCAGGTCCTCCACGACCGCCCCGGCCACGTCCGTGGCGGCCTCCAGCAGGCAGGCGGTGTGGTAGGCCCCGGGCACGACCGGCCGGCCCAGGATGACGTGGTCGTCCAGGCAGCGCAGCGCCGCGGTCCCCACCCGGGTCTCGAAACGCCGCTCGGACGACTGCGGCAGCGCCAGCCGGCGCAGCGCCAGGGCGTCACCGCCCGTGGTGGGCGCGGCGGCCGTACCGGCACGGCCGTCCACCCAGTGCCGTTGCCGGGCGAACGGGTACAGGGGCGCGGCCACCCTGCGGTGGCCGAACGGCCGGAAGTACGCCGGCCAGTCGATGCGCGCGCCGTCGGCCACCAGCCGGGCAGCCGCGGCCAGCAGGGACTGTGTGTCGGGCTCCTTGCGCCCCAGGGTGGGCAGCCAGGCGCCCGCGTGGCCGGCGGACTGGAGCCGGCCGAGCGCGGCCAGGGTGCCGGCCGGGCCGATCTCCACGAAGTGGGTCGCGCCGCCCTCCAGCAGGGCGGCGATGCCGTCCGCGAAGCGCACCGGCGCGGTCAGCTGCCGCGCCCAGTACTCCGGACCCATCTCGTCCGGGGCGGCGGGCGCGCCGGTGACGTTGGTGACGAAGGGCAGGCGCGGGGCGGCGTGCGCGATCTCCCGCGCCGCCGCACGCAGGCGGGCGGCAGCCGGTTCCATCAGGGGTGAGTGGAAGGCGTGTGTGGTGTCCAGGGGGCGGGTGTGCCGGCCGCGCGCCGCGAACTCCTCCTCCAGGGCGGCTATCGCCGACTCGCTGCCGGAGACGGTCAGCCGGTCCGGGGCGTTGTGGGCGGCCACGGCCGCCGGGCCGTCGCACGCGGCGACCAGGGCCTCCACCTCGGCGAGGTCCGCGCCGCCGACCGCGACCATGCGCCCCGCCTGAGGCAGATCCGCGACGGCCCGGCCGCGCCGGGCCACCAGCCGCAGACCGTCCGCCGCGTCGAACACCCCGGCGGCGCAGGCCGCCGCGTACTCGCCGAGGCTGTGACCGACGACCGCGTCGGGCCGGACGCCGAGCCGCTCCCACAGCTCCGTCAGGGCCACCTGCATCAGGAAGAACGCGGGCTGGAGCAGCTCCGCCCGGCCGAGCAGCTCCGC
Source organism: Streptomyces sp. NBC_00076 (assembly GCF_045041235.1). Classification (NCBI taxonomy): domain Bacteria; kingdom Bacillati; phylum Actinomycetota; class Actinomycetes; order Kitasatosporales; family Streptomycetaceae; genus Streptomyces; species Streptomyces sp. NBC_00076. The sequence goes on along the minus strand of NZ_CP108242.1, from coordinate 163,270 downwards.
GTCCGCCAGCACGGTCAGCGGATCGACGCCGGTCAGCGCCACGAACTCGGGCACGTACCGATCGACGGCGGCCTTGAAGAGCGGCTGGTCCCGGTACAGCCCGAGGGCCATCCGCGGGTACTGGGAACCCTGGCCGGAGTAGAGGAAGGCGATCCTCGGCCTGCCCTGCGCGGCCTCCTCCCGGTGCAACAGTGCCAGACCGCCGGCCAGCCAGGAGTCGAGCCGGTCCGCCGCCGTCGCGGCCGAGTCGGCGGTGACGCTGACCAGGTGCGGGAAGCGGCGCCGCCCGACCTGGCTGGTGTGAGCGAGGTCGGGCAGGTCGGCCCCGGGCTCGCGCAACCGGTCGGCCCAGGCGCGGGCCAGGTCGCGCAGGCCCTCGGCGGTCCTGGCCGACACGGTGAGCAGCTCGCCCTGGGGCCGCGGTGCGTCGGGCCGCGGGGCGGGCGCGGGGGCCTGCTGGAGGACGGCGAAGGCGTTGGTGCCGCCGATCCCGAGACTGTTGACCGCCGCACGGCGCGGAGCCCCGGCCCACTCCACGGGTCCCCGGTTGACGTCGAAAGCGGTCCGGTCCAGGTGCAGTTGCGGGTTGGGCCGGGTGAAGTACGGGCTGGGCGGGATGACTCCGTGGTGCAGGGCGAGCACGGCCTTGACGAGACCGGCCACCCCCGCCGCCGCCTCCAGATGGCCCACCAGGGCCTTGACCGACCCGATCGCGCTCGCCGTGTCCGCGCCCAGGGCCCGGCGCAGCGCCGCGATCTCGATGGGGTCGCCCATGGGCACGCCCGTGCCGTGCGCCTCCACGTAGCCGATGGTCGCCGGGTCGATGCCGGACACGGCCAGGGCCTGCCGCATGGCGCCCAGCTGGCCGGTCACGCTAGCCGCACCGTAACTCGCCTTCCCGCCGCCGTCGTTGTTCACGGCCGTGCCCAGGATCGTCGCGTAGACGGTGTCCCCGTCCCGCAGCGCGTCCTCCAGTGGCTTGAGGACGGCGGCAGCCACACCGCTGCCGAACAGGGTGCCGGAGGCGTTCTCGTCGAACGGCAGGCAGCGCCCGTCGGGGGAGAGGATCCCGCCCTCGCGGTGGAAGTAGCCAGCCGCGGCGGGCACCCGCACGGTCACCCCGCCGGCCAGCGCCACCGAGCATTCCCCGTTGAGCAGGCTCTGACAGGCCAGGTGCACGGCGACCATGGAGGTGGAGCAGGCCGTCTGCACGGTCAGCGCGGGCCCGGTCAGGTGCAGCTTGTACGACACCCGCGTGGCCAGGAAGTCCTTGTCCACGCCGAGGTGTTCTACGGAGGCGGTGGGGTCGGGCAGCCGGCCGGACGCGCGGAGGACCTCCGGCAGATAGCCGGCCATCACCCCGCCCGCCCCGCCGAACACGCCGACGTGCGAGGGGCCCGCGTCGGGCGTGAGCAGCCCCGCGTGTTCCAGCGCGTGCCAGCAGGTCTCCAGGAACAGCCGGTGCTGCGGGTCGAGGACGGCCGCCTCCCGTGGGGACATGTCGAAGAAGGAGGCGTCGAACCGGTCGATGTCGTCCAGCACGGCGGCGGCCTTGACGTAGTCGCGGTGGCCGATCCACGCCTCGTCGACACCGCTGCGGCGCAGCTCCGCGTCGCTGAGGTCGCGCACCGCGGGCCGGCCCTCGGCGACCATCCGCCAGTAGGCATCCAGGTCCGGCGCGCCGGGGAAGCGGCCGGCCATGCCGACGACGGCGACCTGCCCCTCCGGGGGCGGGGAGTCCGGCGCCGTCACGACTCGGTCCGCGCGCCGAGCCGGGCGGCGCGGTTGCCCCGGGCCACCGCACGCCGCGGGGTGTCCGGCTCCCGCGGGCCGTCCCGCTCCTCCTCGGTGCCCGGCCCGTCCTGCGCGGCGTCGTAGACGCGCAGCAGGTCGCCGACCGTGCGCACGCTGGTGACCGACTCCCGCTCGGCGAACGGGTCCAGGTCCAGCTCCAGTTCGAGGACCGCCACGATCCGGGCCAAGTGCAGGGAGGAGAGCCCCAGTTGGTCGACGAGCAGCTGGTCCTCGTCCAGCCGGTCGCAGGGCCCGGCGACCTCATTGACGATCTCCAGCACGGTGGCCTTGATCACCTCGTGCCTGTCCACTGGCTGTCAACTCCCTCTTCGTCCGCCCCGGTCGTCGTCGACCGGGGCTCAGCAGGTGTAGCCGCCGTCCACGGCGATGGTCTGGCCGGTGATGAACCCCGCGGCCGGCGAGATGAGGAACCCGACCACGCCGACCACGTCCTCGACGGTGCCGAGCCGGGCCAGCGGGGTGCGGCGCACGACGCGGCGCCGCTGGTCCTCACTCATGCCGGCCGTCATCTCGCTGTCGAAGTAGCCGGGGGCGACGCTCACCACCCGCACCCCGGCCGGGCCCACCTCCTTGGCCAGGCTCCGGGTGAACCCGTCGAGCGCTGCCTTGGCCGCGCTGTAGACCGCCACTCCGGTCTGGCCGCGCAGCGCGTTGATCGACGAGATGTTGACCACGACACCGGCCCGCCGCGCGAGCATCGGCTTGAGACATGCACGGGTGAGCAGTACGGGCAGGGTCACGTCGAGGTGCAGCGCGTCCTCGACGGCCGCTGCCGTGGTCAGCGTGAGGAGCCCTTCGAGGCCAACGCCCGCGTTGTTGACCAGGACGTCCACCCGGCGGTGGGCCCGCACGACGTCACGGGCGAACGCCTCGACCGCAGCCGTGTCCGCGCCGTCGACGGCGGACCACGCCAGAGTGTCGTCACCGACGCGCTTGCGCAGCTCCGCCAGCTGCCCGGACTCCGACCGGCTGAAGGTCGCCACGCGGTAGCCGCGCCCGATCAGGTCCTCGACCAGCGCGAACCCCAGTCCGCGGCTGCCGCCGCTGACCACGGCCACCGGCCGGTCGTCGGGGGTGGTGGTCATGCGTGGCCTCCTCGGCGCTTGAACCGGTCGCTGTACAGGGGGGTGTCCGCCACCAGGAAGACGGCCGGGACCTTGTGCGGCGCCAGCCGGGCCGCGCACAGCGCGCGCAACCGCCGCGTGAGGTCCGCGCGGTCCTCCGGGGCCAGCAGTTCCACGGTGGCCACGACCACCTGCCCGGTCACCGGGTTGGCCCGCCCCTCGACCACCACGTCCCGCACGTTGTCCGCGGCGAGCAGCACGTTCTCCACCTCGGTGGGGTGCACCTTCTCGCCGCCCACGTTGATCAGCCGCGACGCACGGCCGATCACCCGCAGGGTGCCGTCCTCGGCCGGCTCCACGGCGTCGCCGGTGTTCAGCCAGCCGTCCGCGTCGAACGGATCGGGGGCGTTGAGGTAACCGAGCATGGCCGTCGGCGACTTGATCCACAGCACGCCGTCCACGATCTTCGTGTCGAAGCCCTTGCCGCCCACGTCCATCCGCAGTGAGCCGGGGGAGGGGGACCGGGTCGGCAGGATGCCGGTCTCCGTCAGGCCGTACGTCTGCTTCAGCCGCACCCCCGGCAGTTCCTCGGCCAGGTGGGCGAGGGTGACCTCGCGCATCGGCTCGGTGCCGTAGGTGATCAGTTCCAGCGACGACAGGTCGAACTTCCGGTGTGCCCCAGAGATCAGCAGCATGGTCAGGAACGACGGTGTGGTGGGCAGCAGTTGGGCGCGGTGGCGTTCGACGGCGCGGCAGATGTGCTCCGGGCTGCGCCTCGGCTCGCTGATCACCGTGCCTCCGGAGCCGAGGGTGTGCAGCAGCGTGTTGATCCCGCCGATGTGGTCCAGGCCCATGAACTGCACCGTGCGCAGCGGCCGTCCCCCGCCGTCGCGGAACCGGGCCAGCAGCCGGGGCAGGGACAGCAGGGCGGCCTTCGCCTCGCCGGTGGAACCGGACGAGAACAGCACCAGGCCCGCGTCGCCCGAGGTGCGCAGCTCCGCCAGCCTCGCGGGCGGGGGAGCGTCGGGCGCCGTCACCTCCGAGGCGGTGAACAGGTCCCCGGAGGTGAACTCCACGACGCGGGTGACGTGCGCCGTCGCCAGCCGGGCCGGGCGCTGCTCGGCGGGCGGATCGGTGCGGGCCAGCGGCACCACCGTGTTGCCGCGCAGCGTCAGTGCCAGGAGCAGCGCGACACGGCCCGTGGTGGTGTCGCCGACGACGGCCACCGCCTCGCCGGGGGCAACCCCCATCCGCTCCAGCCGGGCGTGCCAGTCCTCCGTCCGCGCGACGAGGTCCGCGTACGTCGCCGTGCCGTCCGGCCCGCAGAGGGCCTCCCGGTCGCCGAACCGGGCCAGTCGTGTCAGCAGCCAGTCCATCGTCTCGCTTCTCTACAGTCCGGTCCGGTGGGCCCGCACATGGGCGGCGTCGGCCAGCAGCCGGCGGTCGATCTTTCCGCTGCCGGTGCGCGGCAGCCGGGGGAGCAGGTCGTAGCCGGTGGGCACCAGGTACGGCGGCAGCCGGCGGGCCAGGTGGTCGCGCAGCGCCTCGCGGGTGAGCCCCTCACCGGTCACCGCGGCCCGCAGGGTCGCCATGACGGTCCCGGCCTGGTGCACGGTGACCGCGCACTCGCGCACGCCGGGCACCTGCTGCAGCACGCTCTCGATCTCGGTGACGTCGATTCTGATGCCCCGGATCTTGATCTGGGTGTCCTGCCGGCCCAGGAAGTCGAGTTCGCCGGAGGGCAGCCAGCGCACGATGTCGCCGGTGTCGTACATTCGGCCCGCGCCGCCGCCGTGTTCGGGCAGGAAACTGCGGGCGGTCAGCTCCGCGTCGCCCAGGTAGCCGCGGGCGACGCACGCGCCTGCCAGGTGCAGCACGCCGAACGCGCCGACGGGCAGCGCGTTGCCGTGCCGCAGCACGAAGCAGCGGACGTTGTCGATGGGCGCGCCGATGGGCACCCGCTCGGCGCGCGGCTGCCGGGGGCAGTCGTAGCTGGTCACGTCGACGGTCGCCTCGGTCGGGCCGTAGAGGTTGACCAGGGTGGCCTTGCCCTGGAAGAGCTCGCCGAACTCCGCGACACAGGTGCCGGTCAGGCTCTCGCCGCTGGAGAACAGCCAGCGCAGCGCGTGCAGCCGCGGTGCGTCGCCGGTGGCCCGCAGATGGGCCAGGAACGCGGCGAGCATGGACGGCACGAAGTGCAGGGCGGTGACCCCCTCGCGTTCAGCGGTCTCCACGACGGCCAGCGGGAAGCGCTCCATGACGGGCGCGAGCAGGTGCATGCGGCTGCCCGTCAGGGCCCACCAGAACAGCTCCCATACCGACACGTCGAAGATCACCGGTGTCTTCTGCAGCAGGGTGTCCCCGGGGCCGATGGGGTAGCGCCGCTGCATCCAGGCCAGCCGGTTCACCACCGAACGGTGTTCCACCATCACGCCTTTGGGCGCCCCGGTGGTTCCGGAGGTGTAGATCACGTACGCGAGGTCCTGCGGGGACGTCGTGGGCAGCGGACCGCCGGGCCCCCGCAGATGCACCTCGTCGCGCAGGTCCCACACGGGCACGCCGAAGTCGACGGAGGTGTCGGTGGCGGTCAGGACGACGTCGGCGCCGCTGTGGGCGACGATCCGCCGGTGGCGCAGTTCGGGCGCGTGCGGGTCGAGCGGCAGATAGGCACGCCCGGCCTTGAGTACGGCGAACAGGGCGACGGGCAGCTGCGTGGTCCGCTCCGCCAGCACGCCCACGATCCGGCACTCGGCGGGCAGTTCGGCCACCAGGCGGGCCGCCAGGGCGTCGCTGCGCTGGTCCAGTTCGCGGTAGGTCAGTGATTCGGCGTCGGAGCTCACGGCGACCGCGTCCGGGGTGCGCCCGGCCTGCTCGCGTAGAAGCTGGTGCAGGGTCGCGCCGGAGGGGAAGGGCCGGGCGGTGTCGTTGAAGCCGACGAGGACCTGGTCGCGGTCCTCGTCCCGCAGCACCGGATAGCCGGACACCGGGCGGGAGGCGTCGCGTACGGCCTGCGCCAGCAGGGTCGCCCAGATCCGCGCGGTCGCGTCGGCCGTCACCGGGTCGGGATGCTCCACGCGGACGTGGTCCGCCTCCAGCGCGAGCCGGAACAGGCATGCGGGAGCGTCGGCGGGCGTCTCGTCCGATGCGGCCGCGATCCGGCCGGCGAGGGCGTCCAGCGGCTCGTCCGGGTCGACCGTGACGTCGTGGGTGCGCCGGAAGGCGTCGAACCGGCTGAGCGGATCGGCGTCGGTGTAGTGCACGGCCACCGCCGCCGTCGCCAGGACCAGGGCACGCTCGGCGCCGGGGCGCGCGGACGCGGTGGTGACGACCGGCCCGTGCCGAAGGCCGTCGTCGAGTGCGGCGCGGACGAGGGCCATCAGACCCCCCGCCGGGCCGCGTGGGCGAGCCGCGGAGCCAGCATGCGCTCCAGGATCTGCGTGGTGCCCTCCAGGATGGTGAGTACCTTGGCGTCCCGGTAGACCCGGGCAGTGACCCCGGACTCCAGGACCCCGCCGGACGCCAGTACCTGCACGGCCTGCGCGGAGTGCTCCTCCAGCACACGGCAGGCGAAGTACTTGGCGGACAGCACCCGGTCGGTGGCGGCGGCGTCGCCCGCGTCCAGCGCCCGCGACGCGGCCAGGCACAGGTGCCGCGCCGCCTCCAGGTCCGTGGCCATCCGGGTGATCAGGGACTGCACCTGCCCGTGCTCGATGAGGGGCTGCCCGAACGCATGCCGCTCCAGCGCGTGAGCGGCTGCCGCGGCGAACACCTCGTGCAGCATGCCCGCGGCCATCCAGGCCACGGCGTGCCGGCCGTGCTCCAGGGCGAGCGGCACCAGTACGGCGAGGCCGAAGCCGTCCCGCCCGACCACGGCGGAGGGGCTGATCTCGCAGTCCCGGAACTCCAGTCGGGCCAGCGCCGCCGCGCGCAGGCCGAGCGTCTCGCCCATGGGGGTGATGGTGAGCCCGGGATGGTCCCGGTCGACGAGGCAGGCGACGGAGCGGCCCGCGCGCTGGACGAAGACGAGGAAGACGTCGGCCTGTCCGCCGAAGGTGATGAAGACCTTGCAGCCGTTCAGCAGCAGCCGGCCCGAGCGCTCCTCCAGGCTGGTCCGGATCCCGGACAGATCGCTGCCGGACTGCGGTTCGGTCATCGCGATGGCGGCGATCCGGCTGCCGTCGGCCAACGGGGGCAAGACGTTTCTGCGTTGCTCGTCGGTGCCCCAGCGCGCCACTACCTGGGCGGCCATGTGGTGCACGTTCACCAGAGAGGCCAGGGAGGCGCTGACGCGGCCCGTCGCCTCGTACAGCAGCCCCGTGCGGACGGCGTCCCAGCCGCCCCCGCCCGCCTCGGCGGGCAGAGCGGCGCCGATCAGCCGCTGCTCCCGGCACCAGTCGATCACCGTTTGGGTGAGACGACCCGCCTGGTCCCAGCGGGCGGGTTCGCCGTGCCACCGGTCCAGTTCCTTGAGCAGAGCGGCGTGGTGTGCGCTCTGCTCGTCAGTCAGCAGATGTTCCATGGTCGAACTGCCGCCGCTCAGCCGAGGGTCTTCTTCTGGAGCACGAAGTCGACGATCTTGTTCACCGTGGTGAAGTTCTCCAGGGCGAGGTCGTCGAGCTTGACCTTGATGTCGAAGCGGTTCTCCACGAAGCCGATGAGCTGGATCACGAACAGCGAGTTGACCCGGCCGGTCTCGAACATGTCCTCGTCCCGGTCCGGTGCGGGCCCCGGGTCGTGCCGAGCCAGGAACTCCAGAACGATCTGGTCTATTTCTTCGCGAACCGACGTCGTCATGCTTTCTTCCTCGTGTCCGTCGCAGGGGCCGTGGAGTCGTGCGATGTGCCGGAAGAGCCTTCGGGGGCGCCGCCGTCGCCGTGCGGGGCGCCGCCGTAGTCGTAGAACCCCGCGCCCGTCTTGCGGCCGAGACGGCCCTCGGCCATCAGGGAGCGCAACAGGCCACTGGCCCGGAACCGGGGGTCCTGGTAGCTGTCGTAGAGGCTGTCGAGGGTCAGGGCCACGGTGTCGACCCCGATGAGGTCGATCGTCTCCAGCGGGCCCATCCGGTGCCCGAAGCACTTCTTGAAGATGGTGTCGACGACCGTGGGGTCGAGGCCCTCGTCCTCGATGAGACGGGCGGCCTCGTTGAAGAACAGGTGGGAGATGCGGTTGCTGACGAAGCCGGGGAAGTCGCCCACGACGACCGCCTCCTTGCCCAGTGCGCCGAGCAGCCCACGGACGTACGCCATGCACTCCTCGGAGGTCTGCGCCCCGCGCATCACCTCCACCGTGTCCGTCAGATGGGACGGGTTCATGAAGTGCACCCCGACGACCAGCTCCGGACGGCCGGTCGTCGCGGCGAGCCGGCCGATGCCGATGCTGGAGGTGTTCACGCCGATGCCCACCCCGGGCGGCAGGACCTTGTCCAGCGCTCGGTAGACCTGCTCCTTCACCTCCCAGCGCTCGCTGACGTTCTCCACGACGAACTCGCACGCGTCCAGGTCCGCGAGGTCCTCGGAGACCACCACGGACGCGAGCGCGTCGTCGGGGTCCACGCGGGGCAGGGCCGGGCGCAGCATCGGGCCGAAGCGCGCGGCCTGGGCGACGGTGTCCAGGGCCCGCTCGAGCGCCGACGGGTCGACGTCGACGAGTACCACGCCAAAGCCGTGCAGGACGAGGTCGGCGCAGACCGTGCTGCCGATCGCCCCGGCCCCCAGCACGCCGACGGTGCGCTTGCTGTCACTCACGTCCCCGGCTCCTCACGACACGCTGCGTGGCGGTGCGCATGCGCAACTCGCCCCCTCTCTTCGTCTGCCTGCGGTGATGGACGGGCTGATGCTGCTCGTGGTGGTGCGCGCGAGCGCCGGTCAGCGCCGCCAGAGCCGCCCGTCCAGCACGCGATGGCGCGCGACGGCGCGCTCGCGCTCGGGAACACCCTTGGAATCCAGCAGCTCGTCGAGGAGACCGAGCGCCTGCGAGACGTCCTCGCCGGCCGGCGCGGCGCTCTCGCGCAGCCGCTCCAGCTCGCGGTAGCGCGCCACCACCCTTTGGTGCCGCACGGGGTCGTCGGCCAGGCGGGTGCGGGTGCTGACGGCCGTGCGCAGACAGCGGTCGAGGACCGCGGGGTACTGTTCCTCGGCAAGGTACAGGGCCGCCGCCAGTTGGCTCTCCGCCGTGAGCCGGTCGAAGGGGACGACACGCAGGGACGGGGCGGCCTTCTCGGCCAGGAACGTCAGGACCGTGCCCGGGCCGAACTCCACGGCCTGGCCCACGCCCGCGTCGAGCAGCGTGCGCTGCACGTCCAGCCAGCGCACCGGTTCGACCAGCTGCCGGACCAGGAGCCGAGCGCTCCGGGCTCCGCCCGCGTGGCGCTCGGCGTGCACGCCGGACAGCACTGGCACGGCCGGCGTGCCCACGGGTGTTTCGTCGAGCACCCGGGCCATGCCGTCCGCCGCCGCGCGCATCAGGGGGCTGTGGTACGGCCCCTCCAGGCGCAGCGGGTAGACCACCGCGCCACGTGCCTCGAGTTCCCCCGCCACCGCGGTGACGTCGTCGGTGGAGCCTGAGACGGCGACCTGGCGTGGCGCGTCGTGTGCCGAGACGTGCACGTCGAGGCCTTCGTCACGGGCGGCGGCACACGCGGCGTGGACGACGTCCGCGTCGAGGTCGATGACCCACATCATGGTGCCGTTCAGGGCACGGGACGCCTCGCGGATGAGTTCGGCGCGCCGGCGCACCAGCGTGATGGCGTCGGCCAGCGTCAGGGCGCCGGCACAGCACAACGCCGTGTACTCGCCGAGACTGTGGCCGGCGCAGAACGAGACCGGAATGCCGATCTCCTCCTGGAACACACGGAACATGGCCACGCCGGTCACCAGCACCGCGAGCTGGCTTTCCTCCTGGCGTCTGAGCGTGGCCTTCTGCTGCGGATCGAAGATGATGTCGGTCCAGTTCGCACCCAATAAGTCGGACGCCTCGTCGAGTGTGCTGCGGTACGTCTTGTGGCGATCCCGGAGATCTGCGCCCATTCCGGTGTACTGCGCTCCAACGCCCGGAAATACGGCAGCAATCGCCGGAGGTGAACTGGTCACGCCGCCCCCGTTTGCCTTGAGCTGGTTCCCCGTCAACCGGCCCGTTCCCTGGATGTTTTGGCAGGGCACGGGCTTTTGGCCTGGCGTCGATCGAATATGCCATAGGGCCGACATGGAGGCAAGGAATCAGAATGACGTGGCGCGGAACAGGTGGATCACGCCGCGATGAGGGGGTTTGGGCCGGCCGTCGAGGTGGCGCAGGTGACGCACGCGCCCTCCAGGGAAGATCATCAACTTCCGCTAGCTGGCGCAAAGTTGGCCATATAACAGCTGGACCTGCCGCCTTATCCGGGGTCTTCCCGGTTGTCAGGTGCGGTGAGCGGGCGGAGCCTGGACCGGCGGGTGGTGCCGGCAGCGGGTATTTCCGGTCAATTACGTGCGCCGACGGCCAAAATGTTGACGTGGCCCCCGCCCCCTGGCAAAGTTTGCGACTCATGGCTGACCGGAACCTGCAAACCGCCTCCAGGCCGCCCGACGAGTTCGACGAAAAGCCGACTTCCCGCCTTTCTCGAAACCGCGAATTCCTGCTCCTGCTCGGCGCCGACACCGTTAGCCAGGTCGGCACCCAGGTCACTCTTATCGCATTGCCCGTCGCGGCCCTTGTGACGCTGGATGCCAATCCCTTCCAGATCGGCCTGCTCAACGCCGTGGAAATGATGGCGTTCGTCTTCTTCGGGCTTCCCGTGGGGGTGTGGGTCGACCGTATGCGGCGCCGGCCCATTCAGGTGGTCAGTGATGTGGTGCGCGGCGTGGCTCTGCTCTCCGTTCCGCTCGCCTGGGCCTTCGACGCGCTCACCATCGGTCAGATGTTCTGTGTGGCGGCCGTCATTGGCATCGGGACCGTCTTCTTCGACGTGGCCCACATGAGTTATCTGCCGACCGTGGTGTCCGACGAGGAACTCACCCGCGGTGCCGGGGCGCTGGAGAGCGTCTACCAGGTCGCCAAACTGGGCGGACCCGGCCTGGGCGGCCTGCTGGTGCAGGCCTTCACCGCGCCGTTCGCCCTCCTCGTCGATGGTGTCAGCTATCTGCTCTCCGGGCTGCTGCTCGGCCGGATCCGCGCCACCGAGGAACAGCCGGAGCGGACCGGGCACGAGAAGCTGCGGGTGCAGATCGCCGAGGGCCTGCGCTGTGTGGCCGGCAACCGGATCGTCCGGCTGACAGCCATGAACGGCGCGCTCACCATGCTGTTCTTCGGCGCCTGGAACGCCATCAGCATCGTGTTCATGATTCGCGAGCTGGGCATCTCCCCGGGTGTCTACGGCCTGTTGCTGATCGGCGTGTCCATCGGCGGGGCCCTCGGCGCGATGGCGGCCGCGCGCGTGGTGGGCCGGATCGGCACCGGCCGCACGATGTGGTGGGCGTCGGCGCTGTCGATCCCCGCCATCGCGGTCATCCCCTTCACCGGCAACGGCTGGGCGATGGCGTTCTTCGTCCTGGGCGCCGGCGTCTTCGAACTGTTCAGCAGCGTGTTCAACGTGGCCCAGTTCAGCTACCGCCTCGCGGTGCTGCCGCAGCGCCTGCACGGCCGGGTCAACGCCACCATGCGCTTCCTGATGTGGGGCGCGACGCCGGTCGGCGCGGTCATGGGGGGCGCGCTCATCGGAGTGATCGGCGCCCGGCAGACCCTGTGGCTGTGCGCGGCCGGCTTCTTCCTCCCCCAGCTCCTGGTGCTCCTGACCCCCGGCGTCCGCACCCTGCCGGAACCGGCCAAGGCCGACTGAGACCGCCAGGACCCACGCGGAACGAGTCCAGGAGATCAGGGATCTCGCGACACAGCACGGGCTGGCCCCGAACGATGTCTGCGGCCGCTGGAGCACGCAGCGCCAGCTCAAGTACGTGGACGAGGCCGTCGGGAACGGCAACGCAGGCGGAGCCGGGCGGGGAGTTCTGGGGTTGGGCCGGGCGCACCCTAGGTGCCCCGGCCCGCACCGCTACGGGCGCGCCCGGATGGCTGCGCCTCGTGTCCGTGCCGGCGTGTGGATTGGAGGGGTATGTGTAAGGCAGGGGTTGCTTTTCTTCGGGTGTCTCGTTGATGGCTTCGGTGGCACGCGCATGGTTCAGGTGCCACCTGAATGACGGTTGTCGCGGGATGGTGGTGGGGCGTGGGGGAGAGGCCTTCTCTTCGGCTGGTCGAGGGCGGGCTTGCCGCCTCGGTATCTGATTGCGGCCAGGCGCGGGATGTGTGGGTCTTCCAGGCCCGCTGTACAGAGGCGTTCGTCTCAACGTGGGTGGTACGGGGTTTCGCCGCCACGACGATCAGTTGCTACAGGTCCCTGCTGGAACGGGTGCTGGACCACTTCGACCGGCCGGTGTGGCAGATCGAGCCCGCCGATGTGGACGCCATGCTCCGCCGACTGCTGCTGGAGGGCCGGGCCGCGGGGACCAGGCGCCAGTATCTGCAGATGCTTCGTACGTTCCATGGCTTCGTCCGGGACCGCTACGCCACCGAGATTCGCGCCCTGTACGGCATGGCGGTGGGAGATCCGCTGGACCGGTTCAACCGCTTGCGGCATGTCTGGGACGACACCCCTCGTCGGCTGCCGCCCACGGCTGAGCGCCTGACGGCGTTCTTCGCCTTCGCCCGCGCGCGCCTGGCGGCCGCGTCCGACTATCCGGCTGCGGCGCGGGACTACGCACTGCTGCGCACCCTGTACCACTGCGCGCCTCGGGTGAGTGAAGCCGTCCGCCTCGCCCAGTGCGACGTCTATCCAGAACTGGGCCCATCGGGCAAGCTCCACGTGCGGTTCGGCAAGGCGGCCAACGCCTCGGGACCGCGCCCGAGATGGACACCCATGCTCGATGGGCTGGACCGGATCCTTGCCTGGTACCAGAACGATGTCCGCCCCTTCTTACCTGACACCGGCCCGCTGTTCTGCGACATCCACGGGCGGGCCCTGAAGCCGGACACCGTACGGGATCGCCTGTCCCACCTTCTGGACCTGGAAGGCCGCCCCCAGGACGACCGGTTCACCCCGCACGACCTGCGCCGCGCCTGCGCGACCCACCACTACGAGCAGGGGCGCTGTCACGTTGTTGGGTGTGCCAGCGTCTGACGGTGCGTCGGGGCGTGGTGGGCTTGCGGTCCAGGCCTATATTCAGGCCGTGGTGGGCCGGCCAGCAGCGCCAGTGATCTGGTCCCAGATCACGAAGCGGACGGTCATCTCGGCTCGATATTCGTGGGCGGTCATCCGATGGCGTCGGGGCCGGAAATGGGGCGAGATCCCGCTGAACGCGGAGAGAAACCGCTGGGCGCCACCAATACTGCGAAAGCCCTTCATAGCGCGTTCACGCTGCCGCGTTGGCTGGTGGCTGTTCTCGGCCCGGTTGTTCAGGCCCTTATGGGAACGGTGCTCGACCGAGGGCATGACCTCACGGTGAGCGGCGCCGCAGGAGCGGAGCTTGTCCGTGACAATCACCCTCGGCACCGCGCTCGTCTTCTTCATCAGACGGCGGAAGAAGCGCCGGGCCGCGGCCTTGTCCCGGCGCTTCTGCACGAGGATGTCGAGCACGTTGCCGTCCTGGTCGACGGCCCGCCACAGGTACTTCCGCTCCCCGTTGACCTTGATGAACACCTCGTCCAGATGCCATTTGTCCCCGGGCTGGGGCCGGCGGCGACGCAGTCCGTCGGCGTAGGCCTGCCCGAACTTCCGGCACCACCGCCGGACCGTCTCATAAGAGACGATCACGCCGCGCTGGAGCATCAGCTCCTCCACCTCCCGGAATGACAGCGGGAAGCGGAAGTACAGCCACACACAGTGGGAGCCTCGACCGGGTACCGGTGCCCCTTGTACGACGGCGACGTGCTCGCCAAGGACTATCCCCCTCCACCACGATCACGAAGAAGATCATCTCACCCTGTCAGCCAACGTGACAGCACCCTTCGACAAGCTCGACGCCTTCGTGTGGTGGCGGCTCATCCGCATGCTGCGGGAACGTCACCGATGGAGTTGGGGCGACGTCCGCCGCCGATTCACCACCGCCACCGGGCGGTGGCGACCCATCGCGGCAGACGGGATCGAGCTGTTCCGGATCGCATCGGTCACGGTCAGCCGCTACCGATACCGGGCCAGCACGATCCCCAACCCATGGCAGCCTGCGAACCCCGTCTGACGGCAGAAACCGTGGAGAGCCCGTTGCGTTGAGAGACGCACGGCGGGTTCGGCGAGAGGTTCGGAGAAACGGACCGGGAGCAATCCCGGCACCGCACTCCGGGCCTACTCAGCGGTCCTGCTGCGGAGGTTGCCGGTGCTGGATAACGGCTCGCCGCGCACATGACGATCCTCTACCTTGAGCCGGAGCGGGATGGCGCGCATTCTCGCAGGCTGCGGTGCCGTGGGCCCCGGCTGTCCGTCGTCGGCCCCGGCGGGACACCCCCGCGTCGGCGGGGAAGACATGGCGTCGCACAGTGCGCTGACACCGTCGATCTCTCCGTGGCCATTTCTCCGGGTGCCCGCCGGTCTTGGTCTGGCAGGCGCCGGGACCGGCAGGAGAGGCTCCAGCAGGGCCCACTCGGCAACAGTCGTGTCGGACGGGTAGCGGCGGCGACGCCCGCTGCACAACCCCACGTCGGCTTACGGGACGTCATTTAGTACTAATCCGGTATATGACCAGTTGCCAAATCTGCCTTCCCGGGCACCACACCGTTCAGACGGGCAGGTCCCGCTCCCCTTGCGCCGGGTTCTGATGAGGCGCGTCCGGGTTGGTCGCGGCGGTGAGGGCACGGATCAGAGGGTTGTTGTTGGCGGTGTGCCAGGCGAAGGCCCAGCGGCAGGGCGGGGCGTCGCGGACGGGGATGTAGACGAGGTTGGGCCAGGGGTAGAAACGGGCGGACTCTGCAGGGCAGGCGATGACGGCCTGCCCTGCGGCGACCGCCTTGAGCTGGTCGTCCCAGTTGGCGACCACAGGGCCGCGCGCGACCAGGCGCCCCGAAGGAGTGCGAAAGGGCTGGAACGCCTCCTCCATGGACGCCGGAACCGGCGACTGGGGGGCGACGAACGTCAGATCGCCGTAATCCTCCAGACACACCGAGTCGCGGTCGGCGTAGGGGTGGGTGCTGGCCACGGCCAGCACGACGGGCGAAGTGTGGGTGAGCGGGCCGATGACAATGTCGGGCTCGCGCACCGGCAGCCACAGGTGGGCCACGTCGATCTCGCCCGAACGCAGGGGGGTGAGCGGATCCACGGGGTTGAGGTCGCGATGGAGCAACTGCACGCCGGGATGGCTGGCCTGGAACCGTCCCACGATGTCGTGGATCATCCAGCCCTGGGGCCCCATGGTTCCGAGGGTGAGCCTGCCGCCGCTGGTACGAGCGGCGGCCGCCACTTCGTCGATCCCGTCGACGATCTGCCGGTAGGCCGGGCGCAGGCTCTGGTAGAGCCGATCACCGACCGCGGTGAGGCTGACGGTGCGGGAGGTGCGCTCGAACAGCGGCGCCCCGATACGCCGCTCCTGCTTCTTGATGGCGTGACTGACCCGGGACGCGGTGATGTGCAGCCGCTCCGCAGTGCGCCCGAAGTGCAGTTCCTCCGCCAGTGTCAGGAATATCTCGATGTCACGTAACTCCATGCCCCCTCCTGATCGTAAACCTAACGGTCATTGCTGCGTTGACACAATTCGCATCGATGACCTACCGGGCAACGCTGCCTTCCTGACTTCGCCGTTGTTCGCAGGAGCCCATCCGGACACGCTGATACCACGCGCTCACGTCGGGTGAGCTGACCGAGCTTCAGCTCGCCGGGGCCATGAGTGCCACGCCGGGATCTTGGAGATCGAACACCGGAGGCAAGGAGATATGGGAAAAAGAAACAGCGGCTACTCCGAAGCAGGGCTGCGCAGGATCCGCGACGTGCTGGCGCGGCATGTCGAGTCGGGGAAAATTCCCGGAGTCGTCGCCTTGGTCAGCCGGGGCGAGGAGACGCACGTCGAAGCGATCGGGACGATGCGGCACGACGGCGGCCCGCCGATGCTCCGAGACACGATCTTCCGGATGGCCTCGACATCCAAGCCGGTCGCGATGGCGGCGGCGATGATCCTGCTCGACGAATGCAGGCTGCGGCTGGACGATTTAGTGCATCCGTGGCTGCCCGAACTCGCCGACCGTCAGGTGCTGAAGCGAATCGACGGTCCGCTGGACGACACCGTGCCGGCGCGGCGGCCGATCACCGTACGGGACGTTCTGACCTCCACGTTCGGGCTCGGCATGGATATGACGTCGCTGGGCACTCCCATTATGAATGCGGTCTTCGAGCAGGGACTGACGCCCAATCTTCCGGAGCCGATGCCCGAGCCGGACGAGTGGATGCGCCGCCTTGGCGCGCTTCCACTGATGCACCAGCCCGGAGAGCGCTGGCAGTACCACATCGCCAGCGATCTGCTCGGCGTGCTCGTCTCCAGGGTCACGGGCCAGTCGTATGAGACGTTCCTGCGTGAACGCATCTTCGACCCCCTGGGCATGAAAGACACCAGTTTCCACGTGCCCGCCGACAAGATCGACCGGCTGCCGCCCCTCTACGCCCCCGACCCGCGTACCGGAGAGTTCATCGTGTGGGACGAGGCCGAGGGTGGACGCCACAGCCAGCCTCCTGCGTTCCAGGGCGGCGGCGGCGGACTGGCCTCCACCGCCGACGACTACCACGCCTACTTCCGGATGCTGCTCAATCACGGGATGCACGGGTCCGAACGGATCCTGTCCCGGCCCGCCGTCCAGCTGATGACTACCAACCGCCTCACCGCCGAGCAGCAAGCAGCCCGATACGACATGGCCGTCAACAACGTCCATATTTCATTCGGCCAAGGACAGCACGGCGGTTGGGGCTTCGGAATGGCGGTGCGCACCTACCGCGGCGACTACGCGCCCATCGGCCAGTTCGGATGGGACGGCGGAAGCGGCACCTCGACCTACGCCGATCCGGACAACCAGCTCACCGGAATCCTGCTCACCCAGGTCGGGGCGTCCGTCCCGGATCCGGCGCGGCTTTTTCACGACTTCTGGACCACGGTCTACCAGGCGCTCGACGACTGACACCGAGTTGACTTCCCGGTCCCGGTAGGTGCGCCCTAACCCGCGACATCCAACGGTCAGTCCATGGCGGCCGAACCGTCGGAGTTTCCGCAAGGTCTGCTCCTGACCCTGGCTCCGTCTACCAAGGCCAGGTCGCCCGAGGGTGAGAGATTCCCTCGGGCGACCCCGACTGCCGCCGCCGACGGAGGTCTCCGAGGAGGAGATCGAGGGCGCGCTCGCGCTGATTGAATCGATGACCCGCGATGACCTCGAGGGGCCGGAGTTCGCGGACGCCATGGCGAAGATCATCCAGGCGAAGCGGGAGGACTGTGAGCTTCCCGAGGTGCCGGAGCCCGAGAAGCCGGGCGAGGTGCTCGATCTGATGGCCGCGCTGACGGAGTCCGTGAACAAGGCCAAGGCTTTCCGCGGCGAGGACACCGAGGGGGCGGTGCGCGAGCTGCCGAAGAAGAAGGCCAGGGCCAAGAAGGCGACGGCGAAGAAGTCTACGAAGAAGACGTCGGGTCACCGACCGCGCAGCGCCTGACCACGGGAGTGGGACGCTGGCATCTGCGGGCAGAGCTATGCGTCGGGTTCCTGGCGCAGGTCCAGGAAGAATCGCAGCCGCACGCCGGGCTCGCCTGGTTCCCGGGTCGTGCGCTCCGCCGGCGCGATGGCACACCGCGCGGCGAGCAGCTCCTGGACCGCGAAGGCGGTCTCGTCATCCGCGGCCGCGGCCGACCTCCACCACGGCCAGGCCCGGCACGGCGACGTGGGCGTCGTTGATCTGCTTCATGCCTGGCACGACGTGCCGACGCCCCGGGATGTTCCTCCGTCCGGACGTCTTCACCCGGCCGGGGACGCGGTTACGTGCGGGTGCTGACGTAGCGCACGGCCGTCCCCCACTGTTCCAGCACTGGGGCCATGCACCACTGACACAGGGGACTGCCGCCGCTGCCGTACTTGTGGGTCTTGCGCTGGCACCTGGCACACAGGCCGACCCGGTCACCGGGGCAGGTCAGCGCGGACGGGTCCGGCTCGGAGACCGGGGGCGCGGGCATCGACATCTTGGGTCCTGTTCTGGTGACGACCACGAGGCACCTCACCCGCAGGATATCCGGCGAATGACACGAATGTTCGAGCCGCGCCCGGGTGTGATCCGGCATACGGAGCCGATGGCGTCGTGCTGCCCGTCAGCCGCCGAATAGAGGGACGTTGTCGGTGGCGTGGTACCAGCGGGCCCAACCATGACCTGGGCACCCCGACCAGGGCCCGACCGTGACAGGTCAGCACGCTGCCGCACCTCTCCGCCGACCTGGCCAGTGGAGGAGCCTGCCATCTCGCCACTACTATCGAACGCATGCTCGAAAAACCGGCTCCGCGTGTGACCGTCACCCTCCCCGGGGGCCGTGTCGCCCACGGCCGTCTCCACGCCCGCCGACAGGACACCGACGGCCCCTGGTGGTAGGAGGTCTCGCTGCCTATGCCCGCCACAGTCGTCCATCCCCAAGACGGCGAGGACTACAGTCACGTCCCCACCGAACGCGCCGCCGGGCCGGAGTGGGTACTCGCATTTTCCTCCGCGAGGTGTGGGCCACAGCATGCGACGCCTGCCACCCGGCACCGGAGGCGCCGGGGTAGGGACCAGTGCAGGCAGGTGCTGGTCCTGCCCCCACCTGACTGCTGTGGTCGGGGCCGTCGGAACCTTGGGCCGACGGATCCGCTCCCGCTCGACTTGGGCCGCGGTGAACCGCCCGCTGGGTCTCGTTGCGCTGCTCGATGTGCGCCTTCGCCTCCGTGGCTGCCGTTCCGGCCAACAGCGCGGTGCGCGCCGCGGTGCCCTATGTTGCGGGCTCCGGCCGCGCCAGAGGGCGGGGTCGCAGCCGGGCCGCGGCCGCGGCGCTTCGAGCGCGACGCGCTGGCCGACCGCGTACTGGTGCGCCTGCTCCCGGATGCGGATTTTCTGCGCGGCCTGGGCGGAAGCGCGCAGGTTCGCGGATCCCTGGATGCGGTCTCGTTCCAACCCGCGCGACGAGAGCCGCCTGACGGTGGGGCGGTGGTCGCGCGGGTCCGCCGCGCATGCAGTCGGTGAGTCTGTGGCTTCATCTTCAGAAGAAGGGCCTGGCCCTGGCCGATGCGCTCGCCGAGGCCGGCGAGCGCATCTCCGCTGGCGAGACGGTCGGCGGACCGGCCGCCGACCGCTACCGCACTGAGGGCGCCGAGTTTTCCTACCGCTACACCGGGGCCTGCCTCGGCAAAACGAGGGCTGTGTCCACGACGCTTCCACCACGCTGTGCACCCCAGACCGCGATCCAGCACAGGCGGCCCCAGGGGCACGCGCCCTGGACGGCCGCACCAACAGGCAGGTCGCGGTACGCCGAGGGCGGGTTCTGCTCACGCCCAGTCCAGGGGGCGACGGTGGCTCGACGGGGCGGCGAAGGCGCAGGAAGCGGAGGCGAAGGCGGATGAGGTTGTCGATCGTGGTCACCGGAGAAAGCTGCTGATGCCGAAGGGAATAGGGCATATGAGCCAAGGGTGACGGCCCCCCGTTTGGCCGGTCAGGACCCTTCCGGGCCGTCAGACTCCTAGGAGGGAACGCTCCGATGGGGCGTGCGTATGGGCGATACGGGGTGGGCGTGACAGAGCGCGGCAGGGCAGACCGTGCCGCTCCGGGCGAGACGGGGCTGGGTGTGACGGACCACGGCGTCCATCGCGCACGCGCGGCGATCGGGGACCGACCGGGTGGGCGACAAAGCAGCGACAAGCAGCGGCGAGACGACGGGCCGGCGCGTGCGGTGCCGCGGCACGTAGCCTGCGTGATGGACGGCAACGGCCGCTGGGCTCAACGGCGTTCGCTTCCACGGACGGCGGGCCATCGGGCTGCGGAGACCACCGTCATCGACATCATCGAGGCGGCCCGGGCGGCCGGAGTCGAGTGGCTCAGCCTGTACGCCTTCTCCACCGAGAACTGGAACCGTCCCGGCACCGAGGTCGACTACCTGATGCGTTTGGTCCGCCGGGTTGTGCGCAAGCATGCGCCGCTGCTGCTCGCCCGCGGCATCCGCTGCCGCTTCCTCGGGGCCGCAGACCCGCGCATCCCCCGTGAACTGGCCCGGGACTTCGACGATCTGGCGACGCTGACCGCCGACAACGAGGGGATGACGCTCACCGTCGCCTTCGACCACGGCGGACGCCGAGACATCGTCGAGGCCGCCAGGTCGCTGATCCGCAGCGGGACACCCGCCGATGATGTGACCGAGCGGCTCTTCGCGAACCACCTGCCGTTCCCCGACACCCCCGACGTCGACCTCGTCATCCGCACCTCCGGCGAGCAGCGCATCTCCAACTTCATGCTCTGGCAGGTCGCCTACGCCGAGTGGGTCTTCCCCGAGGTGCTCTGGCCGGACTTCCGGGCCCCTGACTTCCTCGCCTGCCTGCACACCTACCGGCGCCGTGACCGCCGCTTCGGCGGCGTGCAGCCCCAGACGAACGGAGACCCGTCATGACGACTGGAACCACGGGAACGGCCGACGAGGCCTTCCTGTTCGGCCCGGAATCGCGGTTTTGCGCCTTCTTCGATGACCCGCGCTGGGCGCTGGCCATCATCCGCGCCACCGTGCTGGAGGCCGCCCACCCACAGATCGGCGCCGCCCTCGCCGACAACTCCACCTTCGTCGCCCACCCCTGGCGTCGGCTGCGCAACACCTTCCTCAGCATGCGGCGTATGTTCGACGCCGACCCAGCCGTACGAGAACGGGAGGCCGCCCGGCTCAACAGGCTGCACGCCCGCATGAGCGGCTCCGACTCTCGCGGCCGCGCCTACGACGCCATGGACCGCGCGACCCGCGCCTGGGTGGTCGCCACCCTCTACGAGAGCGCCGTCACCATGTGCCGGCTGAGCGGTCAGCCGCTCGACCAGGACACTATGGAGCGCATGTACGGCGAGTACCGCGCGTTCCTCGCCGCGCTCGACGGCGACGCCGGGGAACTCCCCGAGGACCTGAACGACTTCTGGCAGTACTTCGACAGGGTCGTCGAGGACGAGCTGGAGAACACCGAGGCAGCCCGCATCATCCTCTACCGGCTCTTCGACCACCTGCCCGCCCCGGCACTGCTCGACGGCGCGCCGACACTGTGGGCGGCCAGCCGGGCCGTCGTCGGTCCGCTCCTCGGCGCGATCACCGTCGCCTCGCTTCCCGAGCCCTACCGGCGCAGGGCCGGCCTGCCCGAGACGCCCGGCGCCCCGACCCTCATGCAGGGCGCCTACCTCGCCGCGGGGCTCACCCGTTTCCTGCCCGAGGGCTGGATCAATGCCGAAACAATCATCGAGGCCCTCTCCCTCTCGCCCGACAGCGACGACCCCCGCGCCCGGAACGTGACCGCGCTGCGCGCCCGCATGAAGCGGGCATCGGCCCTGCTCCGCCTCCTCACACCACAGAGCGGTGACACCGACCCCGACCCGGTCCCGGCTACCTCGCCGACCACGGGAGAGGGCCGGCGCTCGGCGGAGGAGTTCTTCCGTCAGGTGCTGGACCAGACCGGCGACGGCCACCTCGACTGGCCTGACCTCGCCGCCATGGCACGCGAACTGGCCACCCGCCTTGACCTGGACGAACCCGAGGAGACCCGGCTCTACGACGCCTTCGCCGCCTGGTGGCGCGAGCTCCAGGCCGCCCTCGACACGGACGGCGACGGCCGTGTCAGCGCCGACGAGTACGCCGCCGCCGTACCCTCCCTCGCCGGTCCTGCGCTCATCCGCGTCGCCGAGGTGCTCTTCGACGCTACCGATAAGGACGGCAGCGGGACCATCAACGCGGACGAACACCGGGCGCTCTTCCGCACCGCCTTCCACCGCGACCTCACCACCACCGACAGCACCTACGGCCGCAGCGCCTTCGTGGGCGACTTCCTTTCCTTCATGTCCGGCCGCCGCAGGAACACCGCGTATGACTCCCTTCTCGCCGACGCCTGACGAACTCGTGCATGTTGGCGGCCACGGCACGTTCGTACCCACGTCCGGAGTTGTGGCTCAGGGGGCCGCGAAATCTCCTCGAGCG
Organism: Streptomyces sp. NBC_00076; assembly: GCF_045041235.1. NCBI lineage: Bacteria > Bacillati > Actinomycetota > Actinomycetes > Kitasatosporales > Streptomycetaceae > Streptomyces > Streptomyces sp. NBC_00076. The sequence continues at coordinate 141,246 of NZ_CP108242.1, read as the reverse complement.
GCAGGACTTCCTGGGCGCGCTTCTCGTCCACACACTCGTCGCTCTGGCAGCGTCGGCGGCTAGGCGGCAACACGTGAAAACTGTCCGCAGAAGCGGTGGCTGTCAGGATGCCGGGCCAGCCAAGCGGAGCCGGTGAGGGAGCCACCCGGCTGGAAGTCGGTCGGCGGGCCAGCCCACTGCACATGGGTTTGTTGCGCCAGACGTTGCGTCAGGGCGTTGCGGCGGATGTTGCGCTGAGTGTTGCGGTAGGTGTTGCGCGAGCCTGCACGGCGTCCTGGAGTTCGCCCAGGTCAGCGCCAGTGCGCGGGCGTGGTCGGGGTGCTGACATCCCCGTTGTGGCCGCTTTTGCCCATGTCTTTGGCTGGAGTTGAGGAGAGGGAGGTCGGGATGGGCGGCGCGGACGCCCCGGGGGTCGAGGCGCGCTCAGCCGGTTGTGCGTCGGCCGGGCCGCCGCCGCGCCCGTACCGCGTCAGGGCGGCGGTGACGTCAGGCGGGGGACGTCGGCGGGGGAGAGGTCGGGGCGGGCGCGGTGCCAGCGTGCGGGGTGTCGCCACCGGCCGGAGGAATCACGGGCGACATCGACGCCGACTTCCACCACCAACTCGGGTTCCACCAGCGTGACGTTCAGCTTTTCCTGGCTGCCCCACCCGACGGAGAAAGACCACCCGGTCCACGGATGCGTGCCCGCCGGCGCGGCCGGCCGGTCGGACAGGGCGCGGCCGGCGGCCCGGGACAGCGTGGTGCTGCGCCCGACGTACTGCAGGCGGCCCGCGGCGTCGTAGCGCCCCAGCAACAGCGTGCGGGGAGCGGCGCGAGAGCCGGTGACCGCACCGATCACGGCCTCGGTGGTGACCCGCACCTTGTACTTCCGCCACGACCGAGCGCCCCCAACGTACGGCTCCTCCAGCCGCTTGAAGCACAGCCCCTCCACCCCGGCCGCCGTCCACGCCAGCCACCCCCTCGCCACCGCCGGGTCGGTGGTCGACGGGCACAACGTCAACGGCGCCGCCAGGCCCAGGTCCGCGAACATCGCCTCCAGCGCCGCGCGCCGCCGCTCGTACGGCCAACCGGTCACGTCCTCGCTCGCGTGGACCAGGTCGAAGACCACGTAGTGAGCTGGCCACTGGCGCGACGCCTCGATCGCACCGGCTCCGCGCCGGGCGAGCCGCTGCTGCAGCCGCTCGAATGCCAGCCGGTCCCGACACCACCAACTCGCCGTCCAGCCCGGTGTCCTCCGGCAGCTGCGCCAGGGCCGCCGCCCGGATCTCGGGGAACGAGGCCGTCATGTCCGTACCGCGCCGTGAGCGCAGCAGCACGCGCCCGCCCGCGTGCGCGGCGAGCTGGGCGCGGTAGCCGGGGGCGGCGGTCGCGGAAGAGGGCTATGGAATGGCGGCTGCTGTCTTGGGGGTGGCAGCCAGCCGCAGGCCGATTTCCACGAGGGTCCAGCCGAGACGGGTACGGAGGTCTCGGGGGTGTCTGGCCGCTGCGGCGAGGCGGTACGCGGCGGCTTCGGCGCGGAGTTCGGCGGCGCGGACATGGTGCAGTGCGAGGTGAGTCTCGGGGTGCATCGGACTGTGGCCTTTAAGCCCTGGCTGATGATGTGGCGACGCTGAGTAACCGCCTGTCAGTCGACTTCTACGGTCACTCGGTGGTTGCTGGCTCGCCCTCGGGGACTGTCAGGGCCCAGGTGGCCATGGTGTCGAGGACAGCGCGCAGTCCTTCACCGAGGGGAGTGAGCCGGTACTCGACCCGTGGGGGAATCTCCGAATAGGCGGTGCGCAGGACGATGCCGTGTCGCTCGAACCGGCGCAGCCGGCTGGTCAGGGTGTGCGGGCTGATGCCGGGCAGGGCGTCGCGCAACTCTGTGAAGCGGTGGGGGCCGCGCAGGAGTTCGCGCACGATAAGGGTGGCCCACGGCCCGTCGAGCAGGGTGATGAACCGGGGGACGCCGCACTCCGGAAGACGGTCAGCAGTCATGGTTCGAGTTTATGCCATTAGTGCAGTTGATGTAACTGGTGCGGTGTGTGCACTAATAGGTCCATGACCTACGCGTTTCGTGGTCAGCCCGCACCACACACCATGGAGGACGACATGCCCGCGATCACTACGGCCAACACCGCAAGCGAGATGGTGCGCTCGGCCACGACCACCGCGTTGCGGGTCGCCGCGCGCGAGCTGGAGCTGTACGTCGCCGGGGACGCCGCCGGGGCGGATGAGGTGTTCGCCCCTGATCTGATCGATCACAACCCCGCTTTCGATGCCGTCTCGGGCGTCGACGGCATACGGGCGCTGATCGCCGCGACCCGTGACGGATTCACCAACAGGCAGATCCGGATCCTGTTCCAGGAGGAGCTGCCTGGCGGCTGGGTCGTCCTCCAGTGGCAGCTGACCGCGACCCACACCGGAGACGAGTTCGGGTTCGCCGCCAGCGGCAACCCGGTCGATTTCCAGGGCCAGAACATCGTGCGCATTGTCGACGGCAAGATCAGCGAGATGTACCACATCGAAGAAATGCTCAAGCTCACCCAGCAGATCAGCACGGGCACGCAGCCTGCGTGATGGTCGAGATCTTCTCGGGCGACGGCCGCCCGTGAGGCCGTTGCTGTTCAGGCGGCCTGGGCGAGCTGGTCCGGCCGGGGGCCCCTATCTCTTTGGGTCACTCCGTGGTGAGGGGAGACGCGTGGGTGTGGATGCGCACCTGGGCGGTGTTGGCGTCGTCCTCGTCGGCGGCCCGGTCGCGGTAGGTGTCGACGAGGGCGTGCATCTTCTCGACGAGCTCTTGGGTGAGCTCGGGTGTCAGCCGTAATGTCGCGCTGCTCATGTCCCAGGTGCGGTTCCATTCCTCCGGCCATGCCTGGCGGTTGCCGAGCCAGGTCGACAGGTCCCGGGTCTGGGTGGTGGCGACCTCGTGGAGATACATGTCGGCAGCCCCGCGCACGTCCGGGCTGGTGTCCGTGAGCAGTGTGTCGTCGAAGCGCAGGCCCTGGTGGGCTGCCTTCCACCACCGCTCCCGGCCCTTGCCGTGCTCGGGGGCGTCCTTGATGAAGCCGTGAATGGCGAGCTGCCGCAGGTGGACGAGACGACACCCACCTGGCGAGGAACTTACTAGGAGATAAAGGGCAATCCACCTAGATCAAACGCCCTCTCAGAGGTCGATGACGACCTTGCCCTTCACGCGCCGGCCGGCCTGGAGCTCGACCGCGCGGCGGATCTCCTCGATCGCGAAACTCGCCTCGATAGGCACGCGGATTCGACCCGCCACAACCAGGCGCGCGATCTCTTCCAGGGTGCCGGGAGCCGCGTTCGCGCCGTTGGCCGCCGTCACGCCGTCGATCTGTGCTGCGATGGTGCAGATCCGCTTGTCCGGGACGCCGAGTTCCCGTGCGACGTGCACGGTCTCCTCTCCGTGCAGGTCCATGGCGGCGGTGACGCCGTCGGGAGCGAGGGCACGGACCCGGTCGGCCAAGCCGTCGCCGTAGACGACCGGTTCGGCTCCGAGTTCGCGCAGGTAGTCGGCCGAGGACGGCGATCCCGTCCCGATCACGCGCGCTCCGGCGATCCGGGCGAGCTGGACGGCGAACACCCCGACTCCGCCTCCGGCGCCGCCGATCAGCACGGTGTCGTCCGGACCGGGGTTGATCGTGGCGAGGGCGGCGGATGCCGTGCGGCCCGCGATCGTGAGGGTGGCGGCGATGCGGTCGTCGACGCCGTCGGGCGTGTGGTGGGCCTCGTTCGCCGCGGTGTCCCCGGATGAGTCGACCACCACGAAGTCGGCGACCGCGCGGGACAGGGCGCCCCCGAACGCCCGGTCGCCGGACGTGAAGCCGCTCACCCCGTCGCCGACCTGGTCGACCACTCCCGCGTAGTCGGTCCCGAAGCCGACCGGCAGGGTCAGGCCGAACCGGGCGGCGGTGTCCGCGTCGGCGGTCATCAACCAGTCCATCGGATTCAGACCGGCCGCGGTGACCCGCACCCGGACCTGTCCCGGGCCGGCCTGCGGTGCGGGAACCTCGCGGACGTCCACGACGTCGGGGCCGCCGAATGCATCGAGCTGGACCGCCCTGCTGCGACCTGTCGGCGTCTGATTGCTCTGTTCCTGCATGTTCCTCTGTCTCCTTGGGCCTGCGTACGCAGTGGACGCACGGACGCACTGAAACGGACTATGCTCCGTTTGCATGGATGACCGTAACACAAATGGAGCGCGTTCCGTTTCGACTGGCGCGGAGATACGCGCGCCACGGGCGGACGCGGCCCGCAATCGTGACCAGCTGCTCGCGGTGGCGACTCGCGTGTTCGCCTCGGCGGACGCCGAGCCGTCGATGCGCGCGATCGCCCGCGAGGCCGGGGTCGGCATCGCCACGCTCTACCGGCACTTCCCGACCCGCGAATCACTGGTCGACGCGGTCTACCGGGACCAGGTCGTGCGGCTGACAACCGGCGCCCACGAGCTGCTCGGTCGGCTGGCCCCGGCTGCGGCAATGCGGCGCTGGATGGACTTGTTCGGGGACTGGATCGCGACCAAGAACGGCATGCTCGACACGCTGCTCGCGATGATCGAGTCGGGTGAGATCGCCCATGCGCAGACTCGGACCGAGCTCCTGACGGCCATCACCAGGATGCTCGACGCCGGCCGCGCGGCGGGCGACCTCCGCTCCGACGTCACCGCCGAAGACATCGCCGCCGCCCTCATCGGCATCTTCACCGTGGCCCCCCGACCCGAGCGCGAAGCTCTGGCCGGTCGCCTGCTGAACCTCCTGATGGACGGCCTCCGGGCCACGGACCGGCCAGCCTGAGCCCGGATCGAGGCCGACGCATCTGGGCTCTGCCCGACTGGCGCCAGGTGGCTGCTGACCGACGATTACTGCTGGTCGTCGGTGAGGAGCTCGGTCAGCTGGGCGTCCACCAGTCGTACCTGTCCGGTGAACGGCTGCAAGGTGGCGGCGACGTCAGTGAGTTGCTCGTCCTCGTCGACGTCGGCGTCGGTGACGACCAGCTCGAGGTTCTGGTCGATGATGCGCATGTGCAGCCCTTGGAGCACACCGCGCAGCTGGGCGACGGCCCGGTTGCCGCCGCGGGTGCCGCAACTGGCGACGGCGGCGGGCTTGTCGCGCCACTCCGCGTAGAGGAAGTCGAGGGCGTTCTTCAGAACCGCGGGGTAGCCCCAGTTGTACTGCGAGAAGACGAAGAGAAACCCGCCGTAGCCGCTGGCCGTCCGGCTCCAGCGGCGCGTGTGCTCGTGCTCGTACTGACCGAGGGCGGGCTTGCGCGGCTCGTCCAGGAACGGCAGCGCGACCTCGGCGAGGTCCACGGGCTCGTAGGTGAGACGGCTGTTCTGCTGGGCTGTCTTGAGTACCCACCCGGCGATCTCGGGCAGATGCGGGTCGGTCGGGTGCTGCCGATGACGACCGCGATGCGGCGGTCCGTGGTTGTGCTGCTCTCTGGCACGTCATGCATGTTCCCGGGAGAGTGCCGCTCCGCGGGTGAGCGCCGCGGCGGGTGGAGCCATCGAACTTGCGTGATCTCGGGGCCGCGTTGAGCTGCTGAATTCGTCCGAGCCGCGTTCTGCATGTCGGCTCCCCCGGGCGATGACTGAGAGGGCGTGAGGGCGTTCGGTCTAGACGAATTGCCCTTTAAGTTCTAGTAAGTTCCTCGCCAGGTTGGCGTGGTCTCGTCCGTTATGCGCTTGGCGAGGTTGTCGATCGATGCGACGTGGATCATGGCTTCGGAGCTGACGGGGAGGGTCTCGTAGTCGCGGGCGAGCCGGCGGTGCATCATGATCCAGCCGGATGGGTGGGCCGCGCGGCGAGGTGCTCGCCGAAGGCGAGTCCTTTTCCGCACGGCCTCCCGCCGAACCGGACATGACGGTTTCCTGTCACCCGGCTCTCCAGTGAGCTTATTCAGCGGCCACTCTTCGGGGTGATCAATACTCTGCGGTTGACCGGCCCGTTGCCTGAGGCGGAGCCCCGCATCCGCAGACGGGACCCGTCACCCGATCGGTGGCCGATCTGAAGAAGCTCAGTCAGACGATCTCCACCGTGGACACCGGCCGCCGACCAGCCCGAGTATCCCGAAGCTCGCGCACACCAGCCCCATGATCTGCAACTTCACAATGCAGACCACTCATTCATGGTCCAGAGGCCGAACTGCGCGACTCCGCACGGGTGATCGCGGGGACGGTACGGCCGCGAGGACGGCTCCCGGTGCCGGTGCCACGGGCGGACGACCCGGCCCGCGAGCTCTACCCGCTCGGCCACGGGCTGACGTAACCCGGGCGGTCTCGTGCGTCAACCCGTGGGTTGACGCCAGGTATCAAACCAGGAGTCAACCCACGGGCCGAGGCCGTGCGGCGCCGCGGGCGGCAAGCTCTTCCCCATGACGACGACTGACTACCTCATCTCCGCCGCCCTGATCCTTCTGGTGATTCCGCAGATGCGCGGCGGCCGTCTGACGCCCCGCACACTCCTGCTGCCGCTGGTGTCCGTCAGCGCCGCGGCCGCGCACTACCTGCATTCCTTCCCGACCGAGGGCCACGACGTCCAGCTGGACCTCTTCGGCGTCACGATGGGCATAGTGCTCGGACTGGCCAGTGGACTGGCCACCCGCGTCAGCGTGACCGAGGACGGCGCCGCGTACTCCAAAGCCGGGTGGCTGGCCGCCCTTCTGTGGGTGCTGGGCATGGGCGCGCGCTCGGCCTTCGTGTACTGGGCCGAGCACAGCGGCGCTCACAGCATTGCTCAGTTCAGCCGCGACAACCTGATCACCGGCACCGCCGCCTGGACCGCCGCGCTGCTGCTGATGGCCGTCACTCAGGTGGTGTGCCGCCTGGTGGTGGTGCGCGTCCGGGCCTACCGGCTCACCTCCCCCCTTGTCACCCCCGCCGTAGCCTGAAGCGTGGCACCCAGCAGACCGCCGCTCGCAACACACTCCGCCCCTGGCCCGGTTCCGCGTTCGCGGGCCCGGGCCGGGCTTTGCGATCAGCGGCGCAGCGTGCATCTATTCTTCAGAAGTGACGGACATACTTCAGCCGACGGGCCCGGTCAGTCCACGGCTGGCCGTGGCTCTTGCCAGTGCCCGGGAGCGACGCGAAGGCAGGGGCCGGCGTATGCAGCCCGTGTTGTGGGGGGTCATGGCCGCCATCGCCGTCCAGTCCCTGCACGCTTCCCCCGCCCCCGGCGTCAGAGGCAGGCACCTGGCAGTCACCCTGGTGCTCGTCGGCTGTCTGCTGCCCATGGCCGCGGTCGCGTCGAACCTGTGGCCCCTCACCGGTCGTCCTGCCGGCTGCCTGGTGTTCTGCGTGTTGGTGGACGGCTTCGGGTTTGCGCTGGGCATCCTGCAGCCCGGCTCGATGTCCACCCTGCCACCGTCCGTCGTGGTCCTGATGGCCTTCCTCATCCTGGAGCGACGGACGGCCACCGTGCTCGCGGTCGTCGTCATGGGCTGTCTGACCGGCGCGGCGGCCGCCGGGTTGGACGGCGGTACCGACAACTTCCTGCATCAGGTCCTGTTCGGCGTCCTGCTGGCCGTCGTGGGCATCGTGATGCGGCAGTCGATCATCAACGAGGTGGCCGTCACCGTGCTGCTGGCCCAGCTCGAGGACGCCCGGGAGGCGGAGACCGAGGCGGCGGCGCTGGCCGAACGCACCCGTATCGCCCAGGATCTGCACGACGTGCTCGCCCATACCCTGTCCGGACTGGCCGTGCAGATACAGGCCGCCCGGCGGATGACCCGGCGCGACCAGGCGAGCGGGGATCTGCGGGGGCTGCTGGACCGGGCCGGTGAGCTGGTCAAGGAGGGTGTGGCCGATGCGCGCCGGGCTGTGCGGGCGCTGCGCGGCGAGCGCGTGCCCTCTCTCGAGCGGCTGCCCGAACTGGTCGAACGCTATCGGGTGGACCTGGAGCTCGACGTGACGCTGTCCGTGATCGGGACGCACCGGGAGCTGCGGCCCGACGTTGGTGAAGCCCTGTACCGCGGTGTGCAGGAGGCGTTGACCAATACGGTCCGCTACGCACGCGACGCACAGGCCACGGTGACGCTCGTCTATGAGCCCAGGGCCACAATCCTGACCGTCGAAGACCGCCGCCCCGGGCCGGGACCGGTCCGGGCGGCACTGGCCGAAGGCTCCGGCCTGGGGCTGACCGGCATGCGCGAACGCGTGACCGGGGTCGGCGGCACCCTGCACGCGGGGCCGACAGCGAATGGATGGGAAGTACGGATGGAGATACCCGCGTGACGGAGCCCGGCGAGACGGCATCTGACGGCGAGAAGATCAAAGTACTGGTTGCGGACGATCAGCAGATCGTCCGCAAGGGCCTGGTCTTGCTGATCGACATGCTGGACGGCATCGAGGTGGTCGGCGCAGCCCGTGACGGTGCGGAGGCGGTGCTGCTCGCCGGACAACTGGCCCCGGACGTAGTACTGATGGACCTGAACATGCCGGTCCTCAACGGTGTCGCGGCCACGGCGACACTGCGTGAGCAGGTACCCGGCTGCAAGGTACTCGTGCTGACCACCTACGCCGACGACGACTCCGTCTTCCCGGCACTGCAGGCGGGAGCGCGGGGCTATCTCACCAAGGATGCCGACGACGACGCGATCGAGGACGCCATCCGCAGCGTCCACGAAGGCCGTATCTGGCTTGATCCTGAGGTACAGGCCCGCCTGGTCGCGGCCGTGCAGACCAGCGAGGTCGCACCGCCCGCCGCGCAGCGAAAACAGGCCCACACGCCGCAAACTCCCGCACCTTCCGACGTTCTGACCTCGCGCGAGACCCAGGTACTCACCCTCATCGCCCGCGGCCTGTCCAACGCGGAGATCTGTGCCCGGCTCGTCGTCAGCCCGGCCACGGTGAAGACACACATCAACCGCATCTTCACCAAGATCGGCGCAGCCGACCGTGCCCAGGCCGTCGGCTACGCCTATCGCAACAACTTGGTCGAGCCCTGGGACTAGTAGCAAGGTCGTCAAGTTTGCGGCGGGGTCGTGCCGTCAAGGGCCTGCGGGTGAGGATGTCGATGCTGGTGGTGGCTTTGTAGCTGGTGCTGTCGATGTGGGGGCCTCGGGCCTGGTACTTGGAGATGGCGCGTTTGACGATGCGGGGGCTGACGTGTAGCCGCCGTTGGGGCAGCAGGCTGGCCAGGACGTGTCGGCCGATGGTGCCGGCGAGGTCGATGACGGTGCCGGTCATGATGCCCGTGGCCAGGATGAGCTGGTCGCGGGCGGCTTGCCAGGCGATGGAGAAGCCGGCCCGGTCCGGGTCGGTGCCGGGCCGGGTGCTGGTGGCGTCCGCCATGGCGGTCCGCAGCAGCTGGTAGACGACGAGCAGGGCGTAGATCTCCTGGGTGATGCCTTCGGGGGTGCTCGCCCGCAGGACCCGGCCGCCGAGGATGGTCGACTTCAGTTCCAGGTAGGCCGTTTCGATCTCCCAGCGTTGGTGGTAGAGCGCGGTCAGTTCGGCTGCCGGGTGGCGGTGGTGGTCGAGCAGGGTGGTGGCCAGCCGGTAGAGGCCGGTGTGTTTTCCGGCGGTGGTGGTGACGCTGATCGTGCCGGTCCCCGGCCGCGGTGAGCCCATGGAGATAAACGGCCTGGCCGTTTCCAAGTCCGCCGGCAGCGCCCGGTGAGCGTGGCTGCCGTCGTGGCGAACTGCTCGGGCGTCATCGGGCTGTCGGCCGCGGGCAGGGGGACGTTGGCCTTCTTGAATATCTTCGTGTTGACGGCCATCGCCTTCCGAGCGGCTCGTCTCCGCGGAGCGCTCCGACGACGCGTCCCCGCCGTTCATTCGGGCGGCGAACGGCCCGCAGCGGCGGACACGAGGCCGCGCCGCACGCGCTCTCGGCTGGCCGGCCGCAGGCATGTACCGGGACCCACGGCCACTTGTGGATCTCCCCTCACGCCATGCGGCGCTCCGCAGCGCCTCATCGTCCGGGACCGGCGCGCCGCTCACGCCGCCGGTTCCGCCTGAGCATCAGGGGCCGCCGCAGCAGGATGCCGAGGACGTCGCGTGCCGCCCGGCGACGGGCCGGCGTGGGCGCGAGTACCGCGACGAGGGCGCTGACGGTGATGGTTGCGCTGTAGAGCAGTGCAGCACCCCCCGCAGGCAACGCACCGTCATGCAATGCCGACAAATGGACCATGGAAGTGCCCCCTCTGGAGTAAGAGGCCGCACGGATAGGGCAGCAGGGGCGTCGGGTTGGGCGGTTGTCCCAGCGGTGAGTGGTCCAGGCGCGGCGGATGAGGCTACGTACGGTGATGACGGCGTCTGCGAGGTCAAAGAAGGCGTTGATGACGTGGAGACGGCGTTCGTAGCAGCGGGCGAGCCGATGGAAGGCGTTCTGCCAGGCGTGGGTGCGCTCGACGTGCCAGCGCTGAGTGGCCTGCAAGGGCGCCTTCTCGCCTTTGTGGGCGATCTGGCCGCGGAGGCCGCGTTCGTCGAGGACTGCACGCGTTTTGGCCGAGTCGTAGCCGGTGTCCAGGTGCACGGTGATGGCGTCGGGCAGCGGGCCGAGGTCGTTCAGGAGGTGCAGGGTGGGAGCGAGCAACGGGGAATCGTGGCAGTTAGCCCCGGCCAGGACCCGGCCCAGGGGGGATGCCGTAACCATCCGTCATGGCTGAGCGTTTCATCCCCCGTTTGCCTCGGTCGACGGGCGAGCGTCCGGCGGCTTCCCCGCCTCCGGGGGCCTTTGTGATCGACCCGTCGATGGCGATCTGCTCCAGCACGAGACCGACGATTCGGTCGTAGGCGTTCAGGACGATCTCCCTGAGCTGGGCGAAGGCGCCGAGCCGGATCCACTCGTCGCGACGGCCCCGGATAGTGGTGGCTGAGCAGGTGGAATCGGCGATGGCTTGGTAGGAGCAGCCGAAACGCAGCACCTGCAGCAGTTTGTCGAAGACGATCCGTCGCTGACCCGGCGGCGGTGGCAGCCCAGCGGGTGGGCCGGATCGTAGACCGGCCGCACCGGCAGCAGGGTCGCGAATTGGTCCCAAAGCGGTTCGGTTAGCCATGAGGGAAGCGCAGGCACAGGTCTCCCAGTGATCACGGAGTGCCATCACTGCAGTTCCATGAGGATGTCGGCGCGGGCGTAGTAGTCGGCCACGGGGAGACGGTCGCGGGTGATCCTGACGAACCCCGCGTCCTCGTAGAGGTGAAGGGCGGGGGCCAGCTTGCTGTTCGTGCCGAGGAACAGCCGGGCCCCACCGAGTGCCCGGGCGCGGTCGATCGCTGCGGCTATGAGTCGGCGGCCGATGCCGCGTCCTTGCGCGGCGGGAGCCACGGCCATCTTCGCCAGCTCGAACACGGCGTCCGGATAGGCCAGAAGTGCGACGCACCCAACTACAGTGCCGCTGCCCGACTCGCGCGCCATGAGCACGTCGCCGCCCGGGCCCACGATGCGGCCAAACGGATCTCCGAGAACGGCCCGGTCCTCTTCCTGCAGGGTGAACAGGCGCGAGATCCACTCCTCGTTCAGCGCGTAGAACGCGTCGGCGTCACTCTGTGAGCCGATCGAGGAGACCATGGTCGGGGCAGAGGTGTGCGGCATGAGAAGGGTTCCCTTTCCGGTGTGGCTTCCCGTAGCCTCCGGCTTCACTCACTCATATGTCCAATACACACCTTGACCTCTATCAATAAGCTCGAACTATGGATCAGCGAATCGAGCTCCGTCATCTGCGGTACTTTCTGGCTGTGGCTGAGGAACTGCACTTCGGCCGCGCCGCCCAGCGGCTGCACATCGCCCAGCCCGCCCTGTCCCAGCAGATCAGGCAGCTTGAGAAGATCGTCGGCGTTGAGCTGTTCCGGCGGACCTCTCGAAGTGTCCGCCTCACAGAGGCGGGAGCGGCGTTCCAGCCAAGGGCCCGGAACCTTCTGGACCGTCTGGCGGCCGACCTCGACGAGGCCGGGCGTGTCGGCCGAGGCGAGGCCGGCCGTCTGGATGTCGCCTTCATCACCTCCGCCACCGCGATCGTCAGCGAACACCTCCGTGCGTTCTCCTGCCGCCGCCCGGACGTCCAGGTGAAACTTCACGACGGTTTCACCACCGACGTCCTGGCGGCTCTGGAGCGGGGTACGGCCGACGTCGGGATCGTGCGGGACGCCGAGGAGCGCGACGACATCGACCTTTCCCTGCTGGCATCGGAACGGTTCGTCGCCGTCATCCCCACAGAGCACCCCGCCGCAAGGGGTGACCGTGTAGAAGCAAGGGCGCTGGCCGCTGACCCGCTGATCCTGTTCCCGCGTTCAGCAGGAACTCACGCGTTCGACATGAACACGCAGCCGTTGCGGAACGCCGGCATCGACGTCCAGGTCGCGCAGGAGTGCTCGAACTGGCACACCATCATCATGTTCGTCGCGGCCGGCCTCGGCGTCAGCATCGCCCCCTACAGCGTCACGACGCTGCTCCCCGCAGGCGCCCGCAGGCTCGAACTCGACGGGCCTCCCACAGTGAGCCGGATCTTCATGGCCACCCGCCGAGGAGACGACCGTCCTCTCCTGCAAGCCTTCATCGCAGCATCTGAGTCCATGACAGTCCATGACCACGACCGGACGATGAGCGTGCGCTGACTTGCGGAGCGAGCGCCTCCAAGCAAGGGCCACTCGAAGGCGTACCGTGCGCAGCCTCATCCGCCGGGCCTGCAGCACCCACCGCTGCAACAACAGCCCAAGCCGACGACCCCGAAACCGCCCCTATCCGCGCAGCCTCTTAAAAGGTGGCGAACCGGAGGGGGCGCCGCTTGGTCGAATTCATGATGCGGCAAGCCGCGGCCGACGTCCGGAGGAGAGCAGCAAGTCGGGGAGGGATGCGTAGGTACACAGTGCACAGGAGCAGCGCGAGTTGCCCCGCCAGTCACCGGCACCGGGTACGGAGTCGTACGACCAGCAGTACGGCACCGGCGCGCTGGCGTGCCACTCTTTGACCGCATCAGTCGGCCAGTCTTTGACGGGCAGCCATTCATCCACGATCCGCGCGGAGTTGGCCAGCACTGTCCGGAAGGGCGGATGCTGGCGGTGAGCAATACTCGATTTTACCGAATGCCTCTATTGTGTGAACACAGACAGTGACCGTAGCTGGAGGAGGTCGCGTCATCACTCCCGCGGCTGATCTGCGGATGCAGTGGGCTGCGAGGATCCCAGGGCCTTCTTTAGCAGCCGGTATTGGTGAACGCCGCCCAGCCCCGGGTATTTACGGGCGGGGTCCTGCCATGGTGCTGGTGGTTCTCCTTCGCCAGGCCCGTAACCCTGGCATCAGGCGGACTCCACGAATCTCGGTACAGCTCAGGTGCCTGGCCGTTGAGCATCTGTCTGATCGCCCGGGGTCTGTCGTGTGGCATCTGTCCATGGACCATCGGCCAGGATGCTTCTAGCGTGTGCGGACATGCGGTTCCTCGCGCCGGGCGATCTTCGGCGCTCGACCGCTCAGCAGCACCGCAGCGGCAGGTCCAGCCCTGGAACAGGGCTTGTTGGCGCTGGACCGCGCGTGCTCGGACGGAGCGGTGGCTGACTTGCCGACAGGGTGAGCATCGGTTCGACCTCTGTCTGTTCCGTCGGGGAGGAGGACTGTCCGCGGTCCGGTGCCGACGCATGTTCCGCAAAGGCCTCTGGCAGCTGTTCCTTCAGTTCAAGCGTGCCCCGGCCCTCGGTCAGCAGAGGCGTGATCGAGCCAGGAAGCGGCGCGCACGAAACCATCGATTGAGAGTGAGGTCATGAGCACTTCTGGGAGGACCGGCCCGAGCACCAACAGCCCGAGCCGCCATACGAGCACGAGCCACCGCGCCGACGGGCCGGGGCGTGCCACGGAGCAGCCGGATACCGAAGGATCGGGCTGCGGCCTTGCGCTAGCCGACGTGGATACTCGAAGTCTTGACGATGCCACCGGCAGTTCTGACGGCGGCCCGAGCAGTGGTGCAAAGGGCTCCAGATGTCACTGTGGCCATGCGCTGTCCCTCTGCGACGGATGCCGAACAGTCCGCTGCTTCCACTGCGATCCCTATCGTTCCGATGACTGCATCTTCAGCCTCTGACCAGTCCACTTCCGCCGCCCTGTCCACGCACGACGCCGTGTCGCACCCTGCCGCTGCGATGTCCGGGTCGGGAACACCGGAGCAGTACTTCGTCGTGATCGGCAGCGATGTTGCGCGGAAGGTCTGCAGTTCCCTGCAATCGGCCGGACACTGTGTGCGCCACTTCACGCACCCCACGGACGAGGACCTGCGTCAGGCTCTGGACCGACAGGTGGCGGGGGTCGCGATCCTGCTTGACGACGACGTCGAGTCGCTGCGTTACGCGCTCGCAGTGGAGCACATCCGCCCCAATGTCACACTCGTGGTGACGATCTTCGACCGGACCGTCGCGGAACAGCTTGTGCGGGTGGTCCCGAACTGCCGGGTGACGTCGCCGGCCGATGTCGCCGCGCCGGTCCTCTTGGCGGCCTGCCTTCAGCCCGACCTGCTCGCCGTCACCCGGGCGCCCGAAGGAAACCTCGGTGCCCGTTGGGACGGGGAGACCGTGCGCCTTGAGGCCTATCGGCCACCGGGCACTCTGAGATACCGCGCCTGGATGGGGAAGGTCCGGGGGCAGCTGAGACCGCACGACGGTAGTTCAAGGATCATGCTGACAGGTCTGGTCGGCTTGCTCGCCGTGCTGCTGTCGGACTGGGCCTGGTTGGTGACTCGCCGGCATCGGCCGCCCGTCGAGGCGTTCTTCGAAGCAGCGCGAACCGTGGCCACCGTCGGCCCGGCGCCCGATCATGGCTCGCACACGTATTTGGTGTACTCCGGCATCGCGATGCTCATCACCATCGTGTTCACCGCCGTGTTTACGGCAGGGGTGGTCGACCGTCTGCTGGCCCCGCGCTCCGTCGGCCTGGTAGGCCCGCGGACCCTACCTCGAGCCGGCCATGTAGTCGTCGTCGGACTCGGGCAAGTGGGTCTGCGGTTGTGCACCCGGCTACAGGCACTGGGCATAGGTGTGGTCGCGATCGAGCGGGATCCAGCAGCCCCGAACCTCCGGCTGGCAAGGGCGTTGGGTGTTCCGGTCGTCGTAGCCGATGCGAAGGACAGGTTCGTCCTGCGCAGACTTGGCCTGCACAAGGCCCAAGCTCTGGCGGCCGTGGCGTCGGACGATCTGGACAACATCGCGGTCGCGGTGACAGCCCTGGCCGTCGCGCCCGAACTGCGCGTGGTCATACGCGCGGGGGACCACGAGGCCATCGCTGAAACGCGCTCGCTTTTCAAGATCGGTCTCGTCCACGACCTGGGCGGCCTGAGCGCCGCGTACACCACTGCGAGTCTGTTGGGACTGCGACCGCGCGGTGTGCTGGCCTACGGAAAGCGGCTCCTTGTGGAGTGTGAGGATGGAGTGTTCGTGCCCTGGCCGCAAGCGGGGCGGTGCGACCATGCACAGGAGAAAGACCCCGGCGCGGGCAGCAGTGTCGGAGCGCCTGCGCCTCCACCCGGCCTCTGAGAAAGAACCGGGGACACTACCCGTCGGGTTCCATCGGTCTCTCGGACCGCAGGCGGACGTGTGCGGACGTGGCGAGCTGTGCACGGGGCTGACAGGCGTCGGCTCAGCCGATCGTGGGGAAGCTCGCGGCGCTCATCGGGCACCGGGGCGGTCGCGTCGCGGCAGCCGCTCGGCGACCAGGTCGTAGGAATCCTCGACCGCGTCGGTGATCAGCCGCTCGGTGATGCCGGGGCCAGGCCCAAGCGAGATCCAGTGGCGTTTGTCGAGGTAGTGGCCCGGTGTGATCGAGGCGTATCCGCGTACGTGAGCGCGGGCGTGTTCGGGTTCGCACTTGACCGTGATGATCGGATCGTCCGGGTCGTCGGTGACGATCAGGAACACCTTGCCCGCGACCTTGTACACGTCGAGGCCGGGGGTGAAGGGGTAGCCAGCAGGCCGGGCGCGGGTGTGCACCGCAGTGCGCCTGTGAACCGGCGGTCATCCGCCATCCGCTGGCCCCCAGGTCCATGTCACCGGCTTCACAGTTTGTCCCACCCCCTCAGCACCGAACCGACGATGAAGCCCATGGCCTTGCCGAGGCCTCCCGCGAATCCGGAGACCAGCCGTTCGAGCCAGGAGGCCATGGAGCCGCGGCCCATGTCCTGGATCCGCGCCAGTTCCGCGGCGTTCTGGCGCAGGAGCCGGTCGAGCACCGCGGCGGCCCTGATCATCTCCGCCAGGGCGTCCGCCACCTCCGCGGCCGAGAACTGGTGCCGGCAAAGGCAGTAGAAGCGGCTGTCGGCGACGTCCCAGACGTCCGAGCAGCCCTCGCACCGGACCCGCTCGGTGTCCGGGTCCACGTTGAGGTTGCCGCCAGCGGGGCAGTCCCGGTGGGCACTGGTCTCCCAGGACCGAGCGCAGCCGGGGCAGGAAGGGAAGGGAAAGTCCAGCCAGGCCATCTCGCCCCCCGGCTATGCGCGCGGGCGGCGTTGTACCTGACGCCTCTTCGACCGCTCCCGTTCATAGGAGCTGAGGAAGGCGTCCTTCGCGTTGAGCGCCATGGTGCAGGCGTCGGTGAAGACGGCGGCCACGCTGGCTGCGGCGACCCCGAGACTCGCGGCGATACGGCTGGTGACCCCGGACAGCCACTGCCTGAGCGACGCGTCCGCCATCTGCGCGATATCGGCCCGGTCTTGACCGGCCTCGTCGAGGATCTGCCGCAGCCGCTGGGCGACCGCCTCGACGCTGACGTCATCCGAGGGCACCGCGTCCGTCATCGTCCCCCCGCTTCGACGTCCTTGATGAAACGCATCAGCAGATGCTCGTCCCCGATCAGGCGGAGCCTCTCCTCTGGCGGCAACGATGCCAGCGCCGCGGAGACGGCCGATTCCCGCGACCGGGGAGCGGCTGGCGGCTGCCCGAGATGTTGGGCGCTGCTCGCCGACCAGCCCTCGACATGGTCCTGCGCCGCAGCGGCCGCCAGGCTCTTGCGGTCGATCAGCTCCTTGATGTCGGCGATGTCCATCCGGCTCTCCAGTACCCAGCGGCGTTCCTTTTGGACCGCCTGCATCATCGCCTTGAACAGGGCCGTCAGGTTGTAGCGCTGGGTGGCGGAGTAGCAGACGACTTTGCTTGACGAGTTCGGCAGCACATAGGACATGCGCTGGGTGAAGTCCTGCTCCCGGTCGGCGAGATGGCGCAGCTGCTCGTCTGAGGGGACGTTGAACTGGGGGTTCCAGTCCCGGGGGCTGATCTGGTCGGCTTTGTTCAGCCCGAATACCAGTCGGTCCAGCATCTGCGGATGCGTGCTCACGATCTCGCGGACCATGGCCTGGGTGAGCTGGATGGTCCTGTCCTCCGCCGCGTGCACCCACAGCACCACGTCGGCCTGGGGCAGCACCTGCAGATAGAGGGAGCGGTATGCCTCTTGGTTCCGCTCGTCGTCCCCGATGCCCGGCATGTCGATGACGCTGAGGACGCCGTGTCCCTTGTCGCTGGCGTACTCCTTGTAGACGATCGGGATGCGGTAGGCCCGCTCGGTCGTCGCCCTGGTGTGCCCGACCTGCTGCCCAGCGTTGAAAAGGGCGTTGATCGTCGCCGACTTGCCGACCCCGCTCTCGCCGATGAGGGCGATGACGGGCGGGGGCTCCCGGCGAAGGGCCTCGGTGGTTTCGGCCACCAACTGCGCTCCTAGATCCTTCGAGAGTCCCGAACGAGCCACCGCGGCCTGCACCCGAGCGACGATGTCCTTGCGTAATCCAGCCATGCGATCCGCCCCCCTTGCGTCGAGATGAGGCATCGTTCCACAGCAGATACGCATTTGGTGCGAAAAACAACTAATGATCTTGATCCGATTAAGGGGCTCTAACCGGCCAGCTCGCGGTCACCCGCTCGCCACAAGCGGTCAACCGCCCGGCGCCGGGCAACTCCCCTGGCCGGGCGTGATCGCCCCTCAGCGGCCCACACGGCCGATCATGAACGGAGGACGCCCAGTGGGCATCCTCGGAGACGGCCTCGACCGCGCCGTCCAACGGGCGTTCGCCCGCCCCATCCCCAAGTCGGCGGGCGCGCAGATGCGTTACGCGCTCGGCGTCTCGCAGCGCACCGTGGAGCGGTACGTCAAAGACCAGATCCGCCGGCCCCGCGCCGACCTCGCGCAGCGCCTGGAGGACGCCGTCCGCGCGCTGGCAGCCCCGCATCCGCGCCGAAGCCAGGAAGCAGGCAGCCACCAGCACCGGCCTGGTCGTCGACACCCGCGCCCGGTTCGGCTTCACCGCGGCTCCCGGCACCACCGACGACGCCCGCATCCGCCACCTGACCATCGCCCTGCCCCCGCAGTACGCGGCCCGCCTCTTCGACGCCCAGGACGCCGGCGCGAGCGAGCGGCAGCTGCGTGACATCGCCGCCGAAGGCCTGGGGGAGATGTACTTCCGCGACGGCGGCCGCCGCGCCCACGGCCTGGACGTGGAGTTCACGGACGTCGAGCACGTCGAGTTCGACCTGTAGGCAGAGGCGGCTGTGTGGCCCACCCATCGGTCTGTGACTGATTCCCAATGATGCTTGTCAACCAGTGAGCCGTAGGGTGCGGCTCATGGATTCGTTGATCGCTGCCGTCCGTGAACAGGACGAGGCTGCCGGCTTTCTCGCCTGGCCGGGCGACTTCGACCTGGACCGAGGCGACCATGTCGAGGAAGTCCGCCTCGCCTCGGGGGCTGCGCTCGAGGGTTTCGCCGGCGACGGCGCTGGGGGCACGTACTTCTTCTGCGGTGAAGGTGGCGAGGAACGTCCAATCCTCTATGCCGACTCCGAAGGAGGTGCGGCGCTGGTTGCGATCGGCCTGCCCGAGCTCCTGCGGCTGCTGCTGGTCGCCCCTTGGTGGCGCGACTGCCAAGCGTTCACGGAGGAGGAAAGTCTCGAGCTCGCGGCCGAGTACCTGGAGGACATGCCGGATCTCGTGGCCCGGAGAGACAGTGCCGCGGCGGCCGTGGGCCTCGACCTGCCGGCCCAGGCAGACGTCTTGGCCCGCTTGCGGGAGGTAGCTGTTCGGATGGGAGAAGACTTCGTCCTCATCTTCACGCCGGAGGGCCACTCCTACGAGCCTCTCATCAGGAACTGAGACACACCGCGGCAGCAAGCACGCGCCGTCCCAGGCGACAGGGATCAGCCCACCGCGAGACCGCGCTGAGGTGGTAGGACGTCGAAGGTTCGCTGGTCGCGGATGAGGGCCCACAGGACGTCGAGGCGTCGACGGGCGAGGGCGAGGATCGCCTGCTTGTGGCTCTTGCCCTCGGACCGTTTTCGGTCGTAGAAGGTCTTCGAGGTGGGGCAGAAGCGAGCGGCGATTTGAGCGGAGAGATAGAAGACGCGCAGGAGCCGGCGGTGGTAGCGATATGGCCGGCGCATGTTGCCACTGATGCGCCCTGAGTCCCATGGGACCGGGGCGAGACCAGCGACTCCGGCGAGGCGCCCCGCACTCCCGAAGGCGTCCATGTCCCCTCCGGTGCAGGCGATGAACTCCGCCCCCAGCAACGGGCCCATTCCGGGCATGCTGACGATCACTTCCGCGTCGCGATGCTCACGGAAGCGGGCAGCGATCTTCAGGTCGATGCTGGAGATCTCCTCGTCCAGCGCCAGTACGGCCTTGGCCAGGGTGTGGACCACAGCTGCGGCCGTGGTCTCCCCGGCGACAGCAGTGTGCTGGGCCTGCGCCGCGGCGACGGCAGTGTCGGCCAGGGCCTGCGTGCCGCGCACTTTGCGGTTCTTCAACCAACTCGCCAGTCGGCTCGGACCGATCCGTCGCAAGGCAGCCGGTGTCTGGTAGCCGGTCAGCAGCACGAGAGCACCTTTGGATGCGGCGTAGTCGAACGCCCGCTCCAGAGCAGGGAAGTACTCCAGCAGCTGAGCCCGCATTCGGTTGATGGCCCGCGTGCGGTCGGCTGCCAGATCGTAGCGGCGAGCGGTGAGAATCTTCAGGTCCACCGCGATCTCATCCCAGTCCTGCAGAGGTTGCAGGTCCCTGCGCATCCGGGCCTGGTCGGCGATGACGTAGGCGTCCTTGGCGTCGGTCTTGCCGTCCCCTCGATAGCTGTGGGAGGCGTGGTGAACCGTGCGGCCAGGGATATAGAGGAGCCTTTGGCCGTGACCGGTGAGCAATGCGATCAGCAGGGCGGCTCCGCCCGCGTTCAGGTCGACGGCCCAGGTCACCGGGGCATCCTGAGCCAGAGCGAGGACGTCGCGTATCAGCTCCAGCAGTTCCGCCTCGTTGTTTGGTACTCGGCGTGAGAGCACCTTCGCCCCGTCTGTGTCGATCACCGTGCAGTGGTGCGCGGCCTTGCCGGCATCCGTCCCCGCCCAGAGCTCGGGCACCCGAGCCTCCCTCGTCGATCAGTTGACTGGTCCCTGCAGACGACCACGCCGACGTGTCCTTACGAAGCGATCTCTGTTCGCGCATCCCAATGAGTGGCCGTGTCGTCGCGGGGCGCTGGGCGGCCTATCAGTCAAAGCCACACGGACGGCATGAGCGCTTTCAGCCACACCCAGGCCCCTGGGTCTCCCGATCGTACGAAGGAGCGGAATCAACCCGCCAACAAGGTAAGGAGCGCTTCACTTGGCGAGTGAGCGCGACACTTGCCGAGCTGAGCGTTCAGTTTTCAGCTTGTTCTTTAACCTCTGCCCGCACTCTGACGTTCCCCTGTTAATGGGGTGATCATGGCGAGCTGGTCCGACACACTGGTTCGATGCAGCACGATGATGAACAGCCGTTGCCTGGGGGCAACGTCAGTGATGGTGTCGTTCGCGTCGGCGACACCGTTCGCCGTCCGGCAGGACCGTGGACTCCCTCCGTGCATGCCCTGCTTGCCCACCTGAACGAGGTGGGATTCAGCGCGGCGCCTCGCCCACTCGGCATTGACGATCAAGGACGTGAGGTCCTGACCTTCATGCCGGGACATGTGGTCTGGCCCGACCGGTTCTCGCTGATGGAACCTGCTCGACAGTTGGCTCGCGTTGCAAGCCTCATCCGAGACTTCCACGATGCCGTGCAGGATTTCACGCCCCCGTCCGACGCGCACTGGCAGACCCTGATCCCTCCCGAGGGCAGTGACATCATCGCCCATAACGACCTGGCCCCCTGGAACCTCGTGGTCGCAGACGAGACGCGGTGGGCCCTCATCGACTGGGACGCAGCAGGTCCCGGCTCCCTCCTGTGGGATGTCGCATACGCCATTCACGGGTTCATCCCGCTGTCCGCGCATCCAGACTGGCAGCGCCCGGACGCGGCGGAACGACTGCGGGTCTTCGCCGACGCGTACGGTCTCGATGAGTCCGAACGTCGTCGGTTGGTCCCCCTGCTGGGGCGCCGTACGCGTTCCATGCACGACTTCCTGCGAGACCAGGCAGCCCAAGGTGTCCAACCCTGGGCAAGGCTGTGGGCTGAAGGCCACGGTGACGCCTGGCGAAACGACGCCGAATACATCGAGCAACGCGAAGAGCAGTGGGTGCACGCCCTGCTCGCCGGCTGAGCTTGTTCTTCATGGTCTGAGGTCGAATTGGGCCTCGAACTAGTCCGCTCACCTAGGCGTTCACCGGACGCTGGAGCGGCCGTGCGCGGACGGCCCGGTGACGTCGCCGGTGGACCTGACGCTGGTGGCCGAGCACCGGCGTGGGCACGGCGCGATGTACGAGGCGTTGAACAGTGGGAACGTGGACATGCCCCGGCTGCGGCAGGTGCTGGCCGGTCTGCCGATGCCGCGGGCCGCCGACGGGCGCCTGGTCCTGGCCATCGATGTCAACAACTGGCTCCGACCCGACGCGCCGACCAGCGCGGACCGCCTGTTCTGCCATGTTTACGGCCGCAGCGGACGGTCCTCGGATCAGTTCATCCCTGGCTGGCCGTACTCGTTCGTCGCCGCCCTCGAATCTGGCCGGACGTCCTGGTGCCAGCTCCTGGACGCCGTTCGTCTCGGACCCGAGGACGACGTCGCCGAGGTCACCGTTGCCCAGCTCCGCCGGGTGGTCACCGACCTCGTCGAGATGGGCCGCTGGCACTTCGGCGACCGCAACATCCTCATCGTCTTCGACGCCGGCTACGACGCCCCGCGCATGGCCCACCTCCTCGACGGGCTCCCCGTCGAGGTCCTTGGACGCATGCGTTCGGACCGGGTGATGCGACGGCCGACGCCCTCGCTCAAGGAGTACGCCCTGGCCTATCCCCAGGGCGGGCGCCCGCCGAAGCACGGCAAGGAGTTCCGCTTTGCCAAGCCGGACACCTGGGGCGAGCCGGACGCGGCAACCGTGCAGGTCACCGACCGGTACGGCACCGCCCGCGCGAGGGCCTGGGACCGCATCCACCCCCGCCTGACCACCTGCTCCGCGTGGATCGACCACACTGGCGAACTCCCCGTCATCGAAGGCACGCTGATCCGCCTCCAGGTCGACCGACTGCCCGGCGGAGGCGACCCGCTCCCGCTCTGGCTCTGGTCGTCCGCCACCGGCCTGAACAACGAGGACGTCGACGTGCGCTGGCAGGCGTTCCTGAGGAGATTCGACATCGAACATCTCTTCAGGATGATGAAACAGACCCTCGGGTGGACCCGTCCGAAGCTGCGAACCCCCGAGGCTGGCGAGCGCTGGACCTGGCTGCTCATCGCCGCGCACACCCAGATCCGTCTTCTGCGCGACGCCGCCGCCGACTTGCGGCGGCCGTGGGAGAAGCCCGCCGAGCCCGGCCGGCTCACCCCGGCCCGAGTCCGCCGAGGGTTTCGGAACCTCCGCCCGCACCTGCACTGTCCGGCCCGGGCACCGAAACCCTCAACTCCCGGCCCTGGAAGGCCACTCGGCTCGAAAAACCGGCGACCCGCCACCCGCTACGACGTGGGCAAGACCGTGAAACGACCCGAGAGCATCACCGAACGAAACCAACTCAGACCATAAAGAACAAGCTGACAAGTGACCGAGCCGAGAGCGTCAGACCCTCACACCACGCGCGATTCGGTACAGCACGTTCGGACGCAGTGGCCCTTCGGACACGGTGGGGTCATCGAAATCGTCAGCCGGGTCGCGGGTCATTCCGATCCGGCGCATCACTGCTTGGGAACGGAGGTTGGTAGCAGTCGTCACTGCAAGGATCTCGGGGAGTTCAAGCGTTTCGAAGCCGAAGACCAGGCTAGCCAGGGCGGCCTCGGTGGCGTAACCCTGGCCCCAGGCCGAGCGAGCGAGCCTCCAACCGATCTCAACCCCCGTGAACGGCATGCCATCATCCACCTGGTCCAAGCCCGCGAAGCCGATGAACTCGCCCGTGGCCTGCAATTGAACTGCCCACCATCCGTAGCCTCGCTGGTCGAACTCGGCCTGGAACTGCGCCACGGAGGCATCGCTCTGTTCACGAGTGAGCAGGTCGCCCAAGTGCTCCCGAACCTCGGGATCAGCGTTCATCGCCGCCCACGGTTCAAGGTCGGAGTCTTGCCATCGACGGAGCACGAGGCGATCGGTACGCAGTTCAGCCATGCTGCCCAGCCAACGTGAGCGCTGCCCCCAAGGCAATCCATTTTCTTCGGCACTGCTACCGCCGGTCAGAAGGAGAATGCACGGCTGGCTCCAAGACTGACGAAACGACCAGCGCCCCGGCAAACCTTCCCGGTCAGAGCACTAGGTACCGGCTCCGGCGGCTCGTCGCACCAAGCGGTAGTCGCTCCCGGCTTATCGGTGGTCGGCCTCCGAGCGCGGCACCAGCCCGACATCGTCCGACCGCTCCCGCGGCTACAGGCGCTGGGCGAGGGTCTCGCACGGGCTGCGTGCTCCAGGACGTCCCGGACCACGTCGGCGAGGCCGGCCGCGTCGAAGCGCGCGGAGTGGTGAGCCGCAGGAGGAATGCGCGGCGCCTGGGTACGCACCGGATGCTGAGGGGCACGCGGCACGGGTGCGGACTCCGTCGGAGCTGTCTGCCATGCCTGGACCTGGGAGCGCTGCGTGTCGGTGAGCCAGGCGGAAGCCTGTTCTGCGGCCCGGACGAGCTGGCGGCGCTGGTGGGGCGTGACGCCCGGAAACCTGCGGCGCTTTTGTTCCGCGAGGTCGCCCAGCAGTCGCTGGACCTTCTGCAGGGCCTTGTGCTCTTGAAAAACACCCCCGGCGAAGGCCATCTCCGTCGGGGGTGGTCAGCTTCGTAGCGTTCGCTGCAGGCCACCACGTCGCAGAAGTACCGGCGCACCCGCAGCCGGATGACGACCCGGCGCGATCCCAACGGCCTTTCGTCCAGGGTGCGTTGATACGTGCTGTGTACGCGGCGGGCCTGCTTGCGGCAGTTCGGGCACCTGCCTGGGCGGGCCGTCGACACCGCCTCCACCACCAGGATGCCGGAGGCGTCACTCACTCCCTCCACCCCCACATCGATCCCGGGAAACAGCACATCCTCAACCGTCTTGCTCGCCATGGCAGGAAGCACGCTGCCGAAACGATCCCGCGTTCCTGCCGCTGACCTGGGAATTCACGGAACTGCGGACAGAGCCTTGAAAGTCCCCACCCCGTGCTCAGCGGTGGGGCAAACCTTCAAGGCCGCCCGGATCCTGGCCGGTGACGCCCCCGGAGCCGTCGGCGCCATCCACGCCGAAGCCGACCGCACGGGCCTGTCCCCAGATCAGCGGGCCGCGGCGGACAGGGCCTGCCGCTACCTGGAGAACAATGCCGCCTATCTCCACTACGACAAGGCCCTCGATGCCGGCTGGCCGATCGCCAGCGGCACCGTCGAAGGAGCAGCCCGCCATCTGATCGCCGACCGACTCGACATCACTGGCAGCCGATGGAGCGTCTGCGGAGCTGAAGCCGTCCTTACCCTCCGTGCCGTCATCAGCAACGGTGACTTCCCGCAGTACTGGACCTTCCACACCCGCAGAGAACGCGAACGCCTATACCCCGCCCCCGACCAGGCCGAATACGACCTGACCACCTGAATATGAGGAGCTCAGGAAAGACGCACACATCACGCAAGGGCGAACCGGTGCCGGTGCTACGGTCCCAGTATGTCCAAGGCCAAGATCGACGGCGTCGCCGCCGAGTTCTTCAGTGCGTTCGACAACAGGGGCGGCAAGGCCGCAGATGTGGATCGGGTCCGTCGACTGGTAGTGCCTGGGGGCGTCCTCATCAAGGCAGGGCCGGAGTTCACGGTGTACACCGTGGAGGAATTCATCGAGCCACGCCAACAACTGCTGGTCGAGGGCCGACTGGTGAACTTCAACGAGTGGGAGACTGCGGAGCGCACCGAGACCGTCGGCGCCATCGCATCGCGGTTCAGCGAGTGCCGGAAATCCGGGATCCTCGACGGCGTGCCCTTCGAGGGCGGCGGGACGAAGACGATGCAGTTCGTACTCACCCCGGATGGCTGGCGGATCGCTGCGGTCTCCTGGTGCGACCGGCCCTGAGGTTCAAAGCGGCACCGCCGCACGATCTGGAGTACCCCTCCAGGGTCAGCTCGAAGGGGGCAGGCGCAGTTGCATCCAGACCGAGCTGATGTAATCGCCGTTCTTCGTGGCGTACTCGTCGAAGGTGCCCACGTCGGTGAAGCCGAACTTACGGTGCAGAGCCACCGAAGCATCATTGGGAAGTGCGATACCAGCCAGCGCGACATGGACCGGCTGCGAGCGCAGCGTTGCGATGAGGGTGCGGTACAGAGCCGAACCAATCCCAGCGGCCCGCGCATCGGGATCCACGTAGACGCCCAGTTCAACCGTTTGATCGAAGGCCGGATGCGTCCGGTAGGGACTGCTTGAGGCGCACCCGAGTACCCGATCGCCGGTAGTGGCCACAAACAGCTGGTGCGGGCCCGTGTCGGAGAATCTCTCGAACCACTGCAAGCGGCTCTCTACCGTGACCGGTTGGGTATCGAAAGTGATGATCGAGTGGGTGACGTAGTGGTTGTAGATCCGCACCAGCTCAGGAAGATCATCTTTGCGGCCGGTGCGTACTACCAGCCCGTCGACGGCACGACGCCCGGCCTCGCGGTCTCTTCCTGCCATGGGCCGCATCATGCCATGGTCGTTCTCCCAGATCAGCCCGTCCCTGCAGAAGAGCTACACCCAATGTGGATGCGTTTCTCGCCCTTACCCACACCCGTGCGCGCCAGCGGCCCCTTGCGAGTGATCGTCACGTACTCACCGTCGAAGCTGACCTGTCCGCCCTGCCCCTTTGCTTCGATCATGCATCCACCATCAGGCTGATGCGATCCGCCCGCCACCGGTCAGAGCCGCCAGGGGCGGGGCGTTTCGCATCGTAGCCACGGCCGTGCCGCTCAGGCGTTGCCCCACGCATCGAGGAATCGCTTGCGGTCGTCCTCTGTCTGGTGCAGCCGGCGCCTGGCGAGCAGAACATGCCAGGCAGTGGTCTCGGCGTCGCGCTGCTGGTCGTCGAGCTCCGCCAGGAAGCTGAGCACACGGTCGGCAATGCCCGCTTCGTTCCCCCCGGCCAGGCGATCGAAGGACGGACCGCCCATGTTGCCGGGGTCGATGTACAGAGCGGCATCGCCTCCCGCATCCCCCAGCGCGCCCCAGAACTCATCGCCTTCGGGCATGCCCGGTAGAGAGAGGGCGGCGGAGGCGTGAGGTGAGGGACTGCGGCGAGGGGTGCGGATGCAGCGCAGCATTTGCATGGTCCGGTCGGCAGCGGTTGGACGGCTACCAGGTCGGCATCGCGGCGCAGCAGACAAGTGCGGCTCTCCGCGCCCATGGGTCGGTACATCCTCGGCCCCTGAGGGCCTCCGATGCACCAACGGGGCCGCAGCTGATCCGGCGGCTGCGAGCCGTCTGGGGGCTGGCTCCCGGAGGCTCGTCCGGCTGCGGGCGGTTCAGACGATGTCGACCGACCCCGACGCCCAGGTGCGGGTGTTCACGGCGCCGGACGCCCGCCCGGACCACGGGGCCGGGCTACCTTCAGGCCGGTTGGCGGCCGCGGCGTTCAACCCGCCCCGGTGGGTGCCGGAGAATCCACCGCCTGCCGCGCTCACCGATGCTGCCGCAGGCGTGCTCACCCGAGCCGGTGGCGTCGGTGATCCGGTGCCGGTCAGCCGCCGGTGACGCCAGTTCGGGGTGACCCGTCGACGTGGAGAGTGAAGACATCGGGGCGGGCGTGGGCGAGTTCGTCGAGGTCAAGCTCGGTGGTCAGGATGCCCTCGCCGTCGCGCAGTGGCCGGTATCACCGAGTGGGGAGACGATGACGGAGCCGCCGCCGATGAGGACCGTGTCCGGTGCGTCACCCTGGATGGGGTGGAGGTCGGCGGGCAGGGCGTCGCGGCGCAAGCGATCTCGCCCATGTGTTGCTGCGCCGCCTCATCTATCAGGTGGCCCGCACGGGCGAGTTCTGAGAGCGGCCGGGCTGACTGCACATCAGCACGGCCTCACGCAGCCAACGATGCGCGGGATCGTTGGCTCGTCGAACGTGCCATGCCTGCTGGTACGCGAATCGGGGGAGGTCCAGGGGTGGGGTGAACTTCCGCAGCGTCCTGTGCCGCCGCATCGGCCCCACCGCCCGGCCGGCGACGGTCAGGACGAGATCGGTGCCTTCGAGCAGATCCACTGCCGCACTCCAGTGGGGCAGGGTCACGGCGAGACGCCGCCGCAACCCGCGGGCAGCCAAGGCCGTCTCGATCTCGTCGTTCGCATCGGGGCGCATGGCCAGGGTGATGTGCGGCCGTTGAAGCCAGTCCTCCAGTAGCAGATCGCCTTTTGCAGGCAGCACCGCTTTGTCCGCCAGACTGACGAACCCTTCCTCGAAAAGGTCCTGAACCTCGAGGTCCTCGGGCGCGTGGGGAAAGACTCCGAGCGCAAGGTCGAGTTCGCCGTCCGAGAGCTGCGCCAGAATCGCTTCCCGGCTGGCTTGGCTGATCGCGAGGTCGAGCCCGGGCGCCTCGCCGCGGACATGCCGCACCAGCGGGGGCAGTACAAGGCGCGACGCGTAGTCCGATAACGAGAGCCGAAAACGCCTGTGGGTCAGTGAGGGGTCGAAGTCGGATGCGCTCAGCAGCCCGTTGAGGCTGGCCAAAGCGTCTTCGAGCGGCCGCTCAAGCCCTTGAGCCCGTGCCGTGAGGACCATACGGCCGCCCTGCCGCACCAGCAGGGGGTCATCAAACTGGGTTCGCAGCTGCGCGAGCGCGTGGCTGACGGCCGGCTGGCTCTTGTTCAGCCGCAACGCGGCTCGCGTGACGTGCTTCTCGGCCAGCAGGGCGTGCAACGTCAGCAGCAGGTTGAGGTCGATCCGATGCAGTTCATCCATGCCGCGAATAGTAGAGATGCACACAAAGCATTTCCATAAGTAAACCTGATGCCGGATGGTCGAAGTGGCGGAGCGCCGGCCCTGCCGGGGACGGCGTTGCAGCAGCGGCGGCGCCGCGCTCGATCACGTGCAACTCACCTCAGGGATGATCAGAAATGACCAAGGCAGACCAGGCACTGAAGCTCTCCTACACCGACGGGAGGCCGGACACCATCGGCGTCGAGGCCGTCAACCAGGTCCTGCGCACCGTGGGTGTTCGCATCAGCCAGGTTCCGGTCCCCGCTGAAGCCCACCCGATTCTGGAGGCGTCGAAGGCTCGGGTGCTCTCCGAAGAGGAGCACGTGGACCTCATCGCGCTGTTCAGCCTGGACCGAGAGCAGCTCCTGCAGCAGATCGATCTGGCCGGCCGCAAGCCCGAGGCCGACCGCGGCGGCTTCGTGAACACCTCCGAGCACGGGGTGCCGCCCTACCCGAAGGTGTACGACATGAAGACGATGGATGCCACCGCACGGCACTGCGTGCAGCAGCGGTTCGGCAAGCTCCACGTCAACCGCTCCGACGACGGCGTCGGCATCGACGAAGTGATGACCGTGGTGTCCGGCGGCCCCTGGACGTGGTTCTACCGGCTTCCCGACGGCATGGTGGCGAAGCTGTCGGTGGGCGCAGTGGAGATCGGCGACCTGGCCTGGCGCATCAGTTACCCCGGTATCCGGCCGCACGCCGCGTTCCTGGACGCCGAGCACGGCCTGACCGTGGCCTACGCCCACGGCCCCGAGAAGTTCGTCATCCGCTACGCAGACTCCACCGCCGAAGGGGCGGAGGTCCTGGGCACGAACCCGTGGATCGACTTCACCGGCGACGCCCCCCGGCTGCTGAACGACAGCGCGGCGAACTGACCCATACCGCGTGAGCAGTCGGCTGCGGCTTCGCACCCTGCCGGCTGCTCACAGGGCGCCGGCTTTCGAACAACCCGGCCGCAACCACGGCGCGATCCCACCACGCCCCGCCCCCTCACCGCCAGAGATCACCAACAGCCGACAGGCACAGAAAGAGTCATGTCCCCCACCTTCAGGGTGGCCGCCACGCGCCTCCACTCCACCGTGAGCGAACCCTCCCGCAGCGTCCCCGTCCTGTGGCTGGCACTGCTCGCCACACCGGTCGCCGCCGCCAACAACGCGGCCGTCCTGATCCTCGACGATATGAGCCGCTCCCTCGGGATCACCACAGCCACCGGATCGTGGCTGGTCACCGTGTTCGCCCTGGCACTGGCCATCGCGACGCCGCTGATCGCGACACTGCTGCGACGCCGCGGCACGCGCACCGCCCTGTGGGCCAGCGCCGCCTTCGTCGCCGTCGGCACCCTGCTGGTGGCCCTCTCGCCGTGGCTGCCGCTCACCCTGGTCGGGCGAGCCGCTCAAGCCGCGGGCGGCGCGGGCATGATGGCCATCGCCATGAACCTGGCCGGTACCGCCCGCCGCATGGGCGTGATCAGCGCCGGGTTCGGAATGCTCGGCGCGGTGGGACCACTGCTCGGCGATCGCCTCACCGACGCGTTCTCCTGGCGGGCGGCGCTGTCCACCCTGGTGGTCACCCTCCTGGCCGTCCCCGCGGTCAGCCGCCACACCACACAGGCGCCGCCCGCCGAAGGCCGCTTCGACGCCCGCGGCGCAGTCCTGCTGGCCCTCTTGTCCAGCGGGCTCGTCCTGCTGCCGTCGAACCCGCTGCCCGCCCTGGCCGTGGCCGCCGTCTCCGCGGTCCTGCTGGCCACGCACATCCGGCACCGCCCCAACGGCTACGTCCCCGCAGCCGCCCTGCGCTCACGCCTCTTCCGTAGCTCCGTCCTGACCGCCCTCGCCCTGTCCGTGTCGTACTTCACCCTGCTGTTCGCGATCCCGCAGCTGATCACCGATCGGGCCGACTGGTCGACCGGCCCGGTGGCCGTCGGCCAGATGACCGCCATGATCGCCGGATCCGTGCTCACCCTCGTCTTCGCTGCCCTCGCCGCCCGCCTGGGCCAGACCAACGTGCGGGCGATCCTGCTCACGACCGGGGCACTCGCCGCGGCGGCGGCCGTCTTCGCCCACAGCGCGATCGCGCTCCTGGCGGCGATCGGCCTCGCCGTCTTCAGCGCCACTGCCGCCAACGCCACCCAGTCCATGGCCGCCGCCTCCGCCGTCCCTGACCGACAACGCCCCACCAGCATCGGCCTGTTCCAGCTCAGCTACCTCATGGGCGGAGCCCTCGGCCCGGCCTTCGCCACCATGCTCGTCCTCCGCTGACAGCGCACGCACCACGGTCAGGCGAATCCAATCGGCCCAGCGCAACTACCTGCGACTACTCGTCACGGCGTCAAACCGCCCTCGCGAAAGGAACTACGATGTCCTACCCCGACCCGCGTTACCTCAGCGTGAGGGGCGAGCCAGCGCGCAGTACCGCCCCGCACCCGACGAACCGGACACAGGCTTCATCGGCGCCTCCAGCATCAGCTACGTGGGGACGCAGGAGTTCTCGGCGGGTGGGCGAGCGTGACGGCCGGAGCGCGACCCAGGCCGCGCGGCCCTGTGAGGGATGAGGCTCAAACCCCGTTTCGCCAGGTCGACGCGCCCGCCTGGGAGTTGGTGAGCCACTCAAGGGATCAGAGCGGCGATCAATAGGGTGAGGGGCAGGAAAATTAAGGGAGTTGCCATCACCCAGCCCATGCGCGAGGACGTTTTCGCACCGACAAGGATGCAGAACGGTGCCATGAGGAGCACGTAGAAGAAAAACACAAAGATGATGACGCCTGCGCCCACGATGCCCTCCTAGCGGTGCCTGCGGCGTGTTCGCGCCAACTGCTGCACGGTCACTCGCACGGCAGGTATTTGAACACGTTCAACTTCGATTGTCACGGCCCGGGATGCCTCGCGGACGCGAAAAGCGTGCACACGTGCGCGAGCACACGCGTGCACACGAGACGTGACGGCAGGACCCGTCGATGGTGCCCAGGAGGGTCCCGACGCGTGCCGCGTGGCGGGCGTGGCGCGGTTTCAAGCACACGCAGTGCATGCGTGAGGGCGCGCCCCGGCCCGGGTCGGCTCGGCGGGTGTGTCACGGCCCGTGTCAGCGCGTCGGTCACGGCCGCAGTCAGGGCTCGGGTGCGGCGGGGCCGGCCCCGAGCACACGGCGTTCGGAGAGCGGGTGCGCGGGCTTCGGCTCGGCGGCGGCCGGGACGGCGGGCAGGCGTTCGGCGGCGAGCTGGACCTGCGGCGCCGGCGCCGGGTCGGGCCGAAATCAGGGCACGGGCCGCCACTAATAGTGACCTTTGTGCGCCGGCGGACGGAACACCCGCGCCCACGGCCTGGGAGTGGAGTTCACCGACGTGGAGCGCATCCTACGAGGGCGCGGCGCCGCGCCCACTAGCCGCCCCGATTTCGGCTGCGCCGCCACCTTGGGCGGAACGTGGTGCAACCAGTCATCGTTACGGCCACGAGCAGCGCGGACGGTAGATCGCGTTTTCAGGAATGCTCGTCAGCTTGGTCTTCGAGGGACTGCTCCTTGAGAACTCTGACAAGGGCCGAGGCGACGAGGGCGACAGCGCTGTCGTCGTCGTGGGCCAGTTGACGCAGGACCTCCTGCGCGGTGGTTCCCGCGAGCTCGACCAGCGCCTGGGTAAGGCGGATCCGCGTCGCGGAGTCCGCGGTGGGCGCGGCCAGTTCGTCGACCAGGGCGGTCGTGATCCGGTCCGTGCACCCGGGGTTCAGGGACAGCGTTCCCAGAATTTCCGCCGCGTCCACGTCGTTGGTGCCCTCCACCACCATGCTGACGAGTACGGGCACGGCCGCGGCCACGCCCTGCCTGCCCAGAGCCAGAGCAGCGTGCCTGCGCACCGTCGTGTCCGGGTCCCCGAGGGCATCCGCGAGCACCGCGGTAGCACCCGGAGCCTCGGGCATCTCGGCGATCGCCAGCACCGCGCGCCGCCGGATGTCCGCGTCCTCCGAGTGCGCGCCGGCGTGCAGGGTCGCCACGCCGTCGCCGCCCGATCGGGCGAGCGCCCAGCGCAGGGCGCCTGCGACGTGCGGGTCGGATTCGGTCAGGACCGCCCCGGCCAGCAGTTCGGCGGGTACCGACACGTCCTCCGGCCGGGCCAGGACGGCCTGCTGTCTGCGCGCGGCGCTGGTCGAGTTGAGTTCCCGCATGAGTTCGACGATGCGCAGCACTGACTGCCAGTCGGTGGGCGCCGAGGCGTCGATCGCACGGAGCCGCTCGAGCAGCTCCTGTTCTCGCGCCAGGCGGTCCTCTGTCCGCTGGATGAGGTCGCTGACCAGGTCGGACGGTGTGAAGGCGGGGTCCTCCAGCGCTCGCCCGATCTGCTTGAGCGAGAGCCCGAGGGTCCGCAGGCTCTCCACGTGGAAGATTCTGCGGACATCCTCGGCGGAGTACTCGCGGTAGCCGCCGACAGTGCGGCCCGTGGGCCGCACCAACCCCAGGGTGTCGTAGTGCCGGAGCATCCGGGTGCTCACCCCGGAGCGGCGGGCCACATCGCCGATCAGCAATCCGCCCCCTCCGAGGCCTCTGCAGCCTTCGCGGCCTCCATCGGCTCGGTCGTCTCCGAGGTCTCGGCGGTCTCCGAGGTCTCGGTAACTGCTGACGCAGCCGCGGCGGAAGCAGCTCGTTCCGGGCCGAGTGCGACCACCCGCTTCGCCTCGTCGAGGGCCACGTCGAAACCGGTCTCCGGGTTCTGCCGGAGCAGCTCGGTGGCACGGGCGTGCGCGGCCACCGCCGGGTCGGAACTCTCCGCGGCCCTCTCCAGAGCGGGCTTGATCACGTCACCGAGGTCGACCAAGGCCCGGCTCAGACTCAGCTGCACATTGCGGTCGCCACGACCGAGCTGCAGAACCAGTTCGTCGGCCAGGTCCTTCTCCTCGTCCTCGGGCACGAGGACGACCGCGACGCGCCACGCAGTCCGCGCGACCTCGGTGTCGGCGTCCCGCAGCATGTCGCGGGTGATCCAGGCCCACGTGCTCTTGTCGCCGATCTTGGAGAGCGTGTGCAGCGCCTGGCTGCGGGCCTGGGGACGCTCGGAGTCGAGCTCCTGGCGGATCCGGGGCAGGGTGATCTCCGGCGGGAGGCGGGTCAGTGCCCAGGACAGCATGTCTCGTACGAAGAAGTCCGGCTCGACCGCGCACCGCTCGACGAGCATCTCCAGGAACACAGGGTCGGGGTTCGAGCCGACCGCCAGGGCCGTCCGAAGCCGGACCGACGAGTCCTCGGCGCCCAGGGCGTTGGTCACACGGGTGTTCTGCGCGGTTACGTCGATCGTGTTGATCGGGACCACCTCCTGGGCCCAAGTGAAAACCTTGTCACCGTGTCAAGGTCAAGTTCGTGACCGGCGAATCGGGAATCTGCTGGTCCCGGGATCCTCTCAGGCTGGCCAACTTGAGGCGGAGATCGGCAGACGGAAGCTCACGCTGACGCTGTGAGTGGGCGGTTGACAAGATGCACGCTGACGGGAGCCCCCGCTTCTCCCGGTCCTACTTCGTGCCCCGTCGCTGTACGACGGACGGCCGTTTCAGACAGCCAGCCCGGAGCTGACGATGTCTCGGCAGCCAAGTCACATCTCAAGCGGTCGCCGCCTGCGTCGCTCGTTGGATTGAACACACAGAACCCGCCCATGGCAGTGGTCGTTGATGCGGTTCGACCATCCAGTCAGGGAGCGCGCCTGAGCGATGGGGATGGCATGGCGGGCAAGTTCGCCTTCTTGAAGGAAGAGTTCCTGATCGAGGGGGAGTGGGGTGGCATCGACCTCAACGCGTCGATGCGGCACCTTCGAGCCGGTATCGGGTCCGGGGGCAGCACGATCTCGGAGGCAGCCTTCGCAGCCCTAGGTGTGCGAGGCCAGAACGTTGGTGACGCTCTGGGGTAGTCGAGTGGCCGGCGGCTGGCTGGCTGCTCCGCTGTGGGGCCGGTGGTAGTTGTAGTGGATGTTCCAGACGGCGAGGGCTCCACGTCGCTGATCTTCGGAGGTCCATGAGTGGGCGTAGAGGAACTCCTCGGCGAGGATCCGGTTGTAGCGTTCCACCTTGCCGTTGTGGCGCGGCGTATAGGGCGTGATCCGTTGATGTCGTGAGCCGAGGAGTGAGCGCGCGAACGTGTCCGCGCGATAGCAGCTGCCGTTGTCGGTCACGATGCGACCGATCCGGGCGATGCCGTGGGCCGCGAACCAGGCTCGTGCCGTGTGGAGAAACGCGACAGCAGTGACGGCCTTCTCGTCCGGCAAAGCTTCTGTGTACGCGAGGCGGCTGAACCCGTCGACAGCGGAGTGGAGATAGACGTAGCCGCCGCGTTCCGTTCGCTTCTTGCGGCGCCCCACAGCCTTTGCCTGCTCGCTTCCTCGTCCGTGCGAGCGCCAACCGCCACCGTGAGGGATACGACCGACCTTCTTCACGTCGACGTGGACCATGTGCCCGGGCCGGCGCGCGATGATCTGGCGCGGCTGCCGATTGGTGTCGCCGCTGGGGTCGATGAACTTACGGCGGTTCAGCCCCAGGGTGTTCAAATGCCGTGACACCGTTCGCCGGCTGATGGCTATGCCCTCTGCCTGGAGCTCGAAGGCGATCCGGGCGGCCGACCACTTGTGGCTGCGGCGAAGCTCTTCGATGCGGGCGATCACGTCGGTGGCCGTCGCCGTGGGCTGTTGCTTGGGTGTTGAGGAACGGTCCAGCAAGCCGAGTTCACCGTGGCGGCGATGGCGGTTCACCCACTTGGAGGCGCAGGCCCGCGAGATCCCCATCTCGGCTGCCACGTGGGCGATCGGCCGATTCGCGCAGCGTTCGATCAGACGGCGGCGGCCCTCGGGCGACAGAGGGGCGTTGCGATGGGTCACCGACGGCCCGCCCTGCCGGCAATGGATACCGCCGCGCCGGGAGATTGGGGGGCCACACCGAGATGCGCTCCGCGCAAGCGGGATTGCTCAGCCAGGTCGACGAGCGCCCGGGCATGGTCAGCATGGGTGATTCGAGTGGTCAGGTCGCCGACCTCGGTGAGGGCGTATCCGCCGACGGGCGCTCCATGCGGGGCGAAGTCTCCCGCGGGGCTCACCGCTGTCCACTGCAGACCAGATGCCTTGAACGTCTCCAGCGCGGTGCGGTGCCCCAGCGAGAACGGTCGGTACTCCGCCGGAAAGCCGTCGGTGTCGACGGGCGGGACCCCTGAGGCATCAGGCAGCAGCGAGGCGATGCTCACCCAGACCAGCCGGGTGACTCCCGCCTCCTGCAGCCCGGCCACCAGGCCGTTTGCCACAGCGGGGAAGAAGGCTCCCGGGTCGGCGTCGGCGGGCGCCACGGCGGCGATCGCGACAGCGTGACCTGATGCGGCACGTGCCACCGCTTGCGGGTCGGTGATGTCCGCGTCCGCACTTCTCAACGGGGTCACGTGGTGCCCTCGTGAGGCTGCCTCGGCCACTGTGCTGCTGCCGGTCTTTCCGCCTGCTCCGAAGGTCACGATCGTCATCATGGGCTCGACGCTAGGCGAGCCTCCGGTTACCGATTGGGTACCTACCCTTGGGCTATGAGCCGGCTCTCGCCTGAGACGTTTGACGAACTTTGTCCCTCTTCGATGCTGCCGATTCGGATGCAGAACAAGTGGGCACCCTTGATCATGCGCCTGCTCGGCGAGGGAGCTCAGCCGTTCAGCGAGCTGCGCAGGGCGCTGCCGAGGACGAGCCCGAAGGAGCTCACCCGAGCACTGCGGTCACTCGACCGCGACGGATTTGTCACACGCGACGCCGACTCGGACTCCGCTGGCTACCGCCTTACCCCACTCGGGCAAAGCCTCCTCGCCGTCCTCCTGAACGTCTACGCGTGGACTGCCGCGCACTGGGATGAAATCGTCGACGCCCGCGAACGCGCAGACCGTTCAGAGAACGATTCCCCTGTCAACAACGTCCTGGCCCGCAACACCTAGCTCCAGCAGCGGTTCGCTATTGGGATGTGAGGGCATCTTCGGGGTGCCGGCCAGGAGCGCTCGAGCCACAGTCGGCCCAGATCCTCGGGCTTGTGCGCCTTTCGCGACCGTGGTCGGTGACCGCCGGCTTCTAGGCCTGCGCCGGGTTCTGGGAGAACATGTACTTGTGGATGCGCCACCCGTCCGGGGTGCCACGCAGCACGAACAGCTCGCGGAAGTAGGCCTGGGTGCGAGTGCCGTCGGCCACGGCAATCACCGTGACGGGCTGCTCGGATCGGACGATCGCGATCTCGTCGTAGACCTCGGTCGAGACCACCTCCACGTTGACCTCCATCCCGATGGCGGCGAAGGTGCTGGCGTAGAAGGAGTCAACGGCGTCGCGGCCGCGCAGGCTGGGCAAGTTCTCGGGGATGATCTCGGCCTCGTCGGCGTAGAGCCGCAAGATCGTGTCAGTGTCCTTGATCTGCAGCGCTTGCATGTACGCCTCGACTACGCCGACCGCGTCGGCGGTGCTGTTGTTGTTCGTCATGTGGTGCTCCTCTGATATTTGGTTGGCAACCAACACAACACGTGCCGGTGACGTGCCAACTTTTCCGTTTGTGTGAGCCGGTCAGTACGCGACGTGGACGAGGCGGCGGGTGAGCTCGCCCCGCTGCAACTCGTCGACGAGCGCGACGGCGTAGTCCTCGGTGCTGATGTGGCTGTTTCCCTCGCCGTCGCTGAGCAGTTGGTGATCGCCTGTCCGGTACGAGCCCGTGCGCTCGCCGGGCTCGACCATCGAGGGCGGGGAGAGGTAGGTCCATTCCAGGTCGTCGGCGTTGTCCCGGACAAGCTCGAACAGCGCCACCTGGGCGCGAACCGGCGGCAGGAAGTCCTCGGGGAACCCGGGGGTGTCGACGACCCGTACACCGGGGGAGACCTCCAGGATGCCCGCGCCGCCCACCACCAGGCGACGAACCCCGGCCCTGCGTACGCCGTCCAGTACGCCGCGGCCCACCTCCAGCAGTGACTCGGTGGCCTCGGTGCCGCCTCGTGGCGGTGACACCGCCAAGACCACCGCGTCGTGGCCGGCCGCCAGGCGCGCGACGGTGTCGGCGTCGCTCGCGTCCGCCGCGAGGGTGCCGTCCTTCCCGCTGCGCGTGGCACCGGTCACCTCGTGGCCCCGCTGGCCCGCCTCGGCAGCGATCCGGCTGCCGATCATCCCGGTGGCTCCGAACAGCAAGATGCGCATCCCATGGCCTCCTTGTAGTCATCGCGTGTACCGCACACACGCCGTCACCGGGAAGGTATCAATGAGATACTGGTTACTTCAAAGATACTTAGGTACCCTTTGGGTATGGTGAAAGAAGCTGCTGACGACTCCGAGATCTGCTGCCCGTCCCGGCTGGTGCTCGATCGCATCGGTGACAAGTGGTCGGTGCTGATCGTGCTGAACCTGGGCGACGGCCCCAAGCGGTTCAGCGAACTGCGGGGGGTGCTTCATCACGTGACGCCCAAGGTCCTCACCTACACACTGCGGGGGATGGAACGCGACGGCCTGCTCACCCGCACGGTCTTCGCCGAGGTCCCGCCCCGCGTGGAGTACGAACTGACCCCGCTGGGCCACTCCCTGCGGCCCGTCATGGAGCCGATCACCACCTGGGCCGAGGAGCACGTGGGCGAGGTCCTGTCCTTGCGCAAGGCCCACGACACCCGCTCCGCGGACGAGTTCGCGGGCTGATCACCGAGTAGCCCGACTGCGAGATACGGCCCGCCAGGCACGCTGAATGAGCGTTTGCGACAAGTCGCGTGCCTCATTGGTGACAACCAGGCTGCTTCGACCGGTCTTATTCAGCTGACAGCTACTGAGCTTCGGCTCATTCGCGGGCCGTCGCACAGCGCTCTGGCGGCGGTCCGCTCCGAATCCGCACCACGAATGCGAGGCCGAAGACGGCCACGCCCCGGCGCACCTTGCGCCGACCGCTCGCCCCGCCCCGCGAGCCGGTCGACCCCGCCCGCATCGGACGGCACGTGGTGCGCCGCCGCGCGAAAGGCATGGACTCTGGCGCCGTCGCGCAGGCCCTCGAGGACGCCCGGTTCGACGCACGGCAGGACTCGCGGCACGAGGACCTGGCCGAAGACGTCCACGGCCGGGCGGAGCTCGCGGAATGGGAGCGCATCGAGCAGCTGCTCGCCGACGCGGCCCCGGACACCGTCTACGACCCGGACGCCGACGACGTCGTCCAGGCGGAGCTCGCCGCCGACGCCGCGGCCGACGCCGCCGCCCGGGAAGCCGAGCAGCGCGAAGCCGCCCGGATCGCGGCCCGCGCCGATGAACTCCAGGCGCTGCGCGAGCTCGGAACCCTGGAGCAGACCGAGCCCCGCGAGGGCGACGAAGCCGCCCGGGACGAACTCACCCGGCGGGCCGGCTCGTACGTACAGAAGGACGTCGACGCCTGGCTCGCCCACGCCCTGGCCGCGCACCTCGGGCACTACCGGGACCCGGACGCCCGCGAGGCCGCCGCCGATCTGCACCCGACGCATCTGCTCGCCCACGCCGCGCTGCTCACCGAACTCGCGCACCTCGCGCCGGGCGCCGGCGTCGACCAGCTGGCGTTCGCGGCCCGGCTCTCCGCCGCCGACCCCGAGGCCACCGGCGACCTCGCCGCGTTCCTTGCCCGCGCCCGGCCTGGGGCTGATCCCATCGGTTTGACCGCCGCAGCGGACATAGGCTGACTCAACTATCAGCCGGAGGAGCGTCACACCATGGAACCGACCGTCGACAGGCCAGCGCCGCAGGTCACCGTCACAGACATCCGTACCCTTTTGGACTCTTCCGCTGAGCTCCCCGTTCTGTACATCAACTACGGTCCCGGCGACGACGACACCGAAGCGGAGTTGGACGTGTGGGCCGCAGGCCTGGTCTACCAGCCCGACATCGTCCTCACCCACGCGACCGCCCTGGACCAGCTTGGCGAGGAACCCAGTGGCGAGACCATCGCGGCGTTCCTGCCGAGGGTTCAGAAAGCCGTGGACCAGATGATCTCGGTCCGGGGCATGTGAAGCAGATCTGCTGCCCGAGCGGGCCGTCTCATTCGGCAAGGTGTCACGCTGACAGAGCGTGAGCGTGACACTGCCTGTCACGCTCCCCTGGAAAAGTGTCACGCTGCCTTAAATATGCTCCCTTATGTCCGGTTCTTGGATCCCGTGAGCCTCTCCAGGCGGATTCGAGGGCGGAGCGTGACGCTTGTGATCATGCATCGCCCGCACTCGCGAGCAGCACAGAACGTAACGACGGCGACGGCGCTCCCACCTGTCCCGTGCCACTGGATCTTGACCGTTTGCCATTGGACTTTGACGGACGCGAGTTTGTGTCATCGGAGGTTGATCACCGCAGGTCGGCGACTCGGCGCACCGAAGGTGCGCCGAGTCGCCGACCTGCACTTATGTGCAGTTCCTCGAAAACGTGTAGGTCAGAGCCTTGCGATCGTCATGCAGGCTGCTCGATTTGTGGGGACGGGGGGTCAGGAAGGCTTGACCGCCGAGACCGGGGTGACGGTCACCTTGTCGTCGCACTCGGCCCACACCCCGTCGTTCAGGGCGACCTGGTGCTTCCCGGAGTGTGGCAGCCCGATGACCATCGTCGGATACGTCACCGGGTCCTTGCCCGACACGCAGTAGCCGTCGGCCTCCCCCTGGACCTGGACGAAGGTCAGCTTCACCCACGCCTTGCCGTGCGGCCGGACCGTCACGGCGGCCGCCCTGCCGGTGGGG
Organism: Streptomyces sp. NBC_00076; assembly: GCF_045041235.1. Lineage (NCBI taxonomy): Bacteria > Bacillati > Actinomycetota > Actinomycetes > Kitasatosporales > Streptomycetaceae > Streptomyces > Streptomyces sp. NBC_00076. The sequence continues at coordinate 101,369 of NZ_CP108242.1, read as the reverse complement.
GTGACCTTGAGCGGGGTGTTGTGGGCGGGGGAGCCGTTGCCGGCGCCCGCGACCGTCGGATGGCCCTTCAGGACGCACGTCTTCCGGGAGACGTTGGTGAACTGCACGACCGCCGCCCCGGTCCCGGTCCCGACGGGCCGGTGGACGGCCTGCCAGGCGCTGACCTGGAGGGCGGAGGCCGGGCAGGCGGGCGGCGGGGTGGAGGCGGTGGTGCTCGCCGCCATGGCGGTGCCGGGCAGGATGCCGGTCACCGCCGCTGCGACGGCCGTGACCGCCGTCGTCGCCAGAGCCGTCCTGCGAATGCCGTTGCTGTGCCGCATGCTGTCGTCCCCCTGAGTCGTCTCGTCCGCGGGTTTCGGTCGTCGGTTGTTGCCCCGCGGTACGCGTTGGTCGTGGTACGTGAGTGCAGACAGGGCGGGAGAGCGGCAGGGTTCCGTGCGGCGACTACTCGTGACGGAACGGTGACGACAGGCTGCACCCGTGCAGATGGCCGTCAGGGCAGACAGAAGCACCTCCAGCGCGCCACGGGTTTCACCACGCCCCCGGCGCACCGAAGATGCGCTGAGTCGCTGACCTGCGGTGATCAAACTCCGATGACACAAACTCGCGTCGGTCAAAGTCCGATGGCAAAACGGTCAAGATCCAGTGGCACGGAACACCACCCGGGGGTTTGTCTCACCGAAGTTCGACCGGTGCTCCGGCAGGTCAGAAGCCCCTGAGTGAGGCGTCGTGGTGACCGCCGGAGACGGGCGTGTCCATGGGGTGCAGCCATCGGAGCGGAACGGTGAGCGCGGCGACCCGGGGGAGCGGCACAGGTTCGCCCTCGGCATCGAGCAGCATGCCGGTGATCTGGTAGCCGTGGCCGGGCGGAAGGCCGGCGGCCTCGACCTGGTCCTCGGTGAGCTCCACCGTGACGCGGGTGATGGAGCCCATCCGCAGGCCCTGGGCGGTACGGGCCTCGGTGTCGACGTCCGTGACGGGACAGCGGGAAGTACGTGCCGCGCAGCCAGCTCAGGGCCCACCAGAAGTCGCCCATCGTCTCCGGCCGGTACCGCCGGTACGCCAGCGCGAACGGCACCTCGCAGCGGTACGTCTGCCCCACCTGAACGTCCTTGGTGCGCATACCTCCAGCCTGCTCTCGGCCGTGTCCCGGCGCCTGAACAGCCAGCCGTGAACAGTCCGACCTGTGTCATCGACCCCCCGTTTCCCCAGGTCGTCGTGACCATCTGTGTCACTGTTCAGCTGTGTCATCGGGCGGGTTTCGCCCGTACCGTCCCGGAGCGCCCCGCCACGGCGATACCGTGGTGACACACGCCAGATGACAGCCCAGGAGCCCCGGATGAGCGAGCAGCCGGCCCCCGCGCCCGTGCCCGACCGTCAGCCCCTCGATGAGCACGCCGCCGCTTCCGCCCGCGCGTACGCGGCCGACCAGCGCGCGAAGGTCGACGTCCTCGCCTCGGTGCTGGAAGACATCGCGGAGAACGGCTACCCGTCCCCGGAGACGGGCGTGCTGTGGGAAGACGCCCGCGACGCCCACCTGGAGCGCCTAGCCGGTGAGCAACCCCGTGTCGCCTGAGCACGCACCGCGCCGTTCCCAGGTCGTCCTGGTGGAGCCCGAGCTGAGCCAGCTGGCGAAGCTCACGGCGCGCGAGACGCACCGCCTGGACCGCGCGATCGTCGCGATCAGCGTCAACCCCGAGCTGGGCACCCCGGTGCCCGACACCCTGCTGCGCGACTACGTCGACGACATCGACGGGGTCCGCGTCATCTACTACGTCACGGTCCTTCGGCAGATCACGATCGTCGCGTACGTCGAAGCCTGACCGGGCGGCGCTGTGCGTGGCAGCCCGTGCTGAATCTCTAGGGCAGCTTCGTCTCTGGGATCTTGATGCGTGAGGGCTCTTCGGTAGACACCCATCGGCCGTCAGTTCGGATCGGCCAGACCATCCACCACCGCCCTCCAGCACGGGATCGTGGCCGAAGGCTTCGCCAACTCCACTGCCACCGCTCCCAGTCCGTGGATTCGCCGTCAGCCAGAGCCCTGGCGTTGACGCGTTCTCCGAACATCCGGTACGGGCGCAGCCTGATCCAGGTGATCTCGATGTAGACCTTCCCTGAGGCGGGAAATAAGGCCATGAACTCGATCGGTTTTGACCCGACGCCCATCGTCGGCCGGTACATGCTGCGGCGCTCCTCAGCCTCCTCGGCAGTCTCGCCCGTCTCAGGTTTCCCGACATAAAAGGCCCCGGGCGCCTTCACCTTCACGGTATGTACGACCGCTGTGCCTACTGCGTGCACGGAGAACGTCGCCCGCTTACGCGGTTCGTCCGTCCCGTGATCGCTGGACACATGGACGTTCCACCCGTGCTGCGGGCGATCGAACCATTCCCAGCGGGCCACAACGATGGAAGCAAGGGCTGCTGCAACGGCAGCAACCAGAGTCCACAGGTTCATTTATGGAACGTAAATCCCTATTGCTCCCGGCACCAGGCGAACGGTCTCGCGCCGGTCCCAGGTACCGGAGGGCGATGACACTTCCGCCCTCGGGCCAAGCGGGACAAGGGCGCTGCACGGGTAGCGGACCGGTTGCTGCACGGGGTCAGCTGCTGCCGGTGGCCCACTGCTCCATCGGGCTCGGGTCCTTCTTCACCAGGGTGTCGCGGCGGGACTGCGCGGTGGGCCCGGGTGACGCCCATGGAGCTCGCCAGCGCGCCGTACGAGCCGCTCTGTGCGGCGTGCTGGCGTACTGCGGCGTCCCGGACGCCCTCCAGCCGCTCGATCAGGCCGGTGACGACCACGATAGCCCTCTCCAGGTGTTCAGTGCTTGCCCCGTCGGCGCGCAGTTGCGCGACGCAGCGCAGTGCAACACCGAGCTGCGTGGCTAGGCTAGCTGTTCTGTCCCGGGACGCCCCCCGCGGCGCGGCGGGCCGACACCAGCAGCGTCGCCGCCGTACGGGGCCCCTCACCCGTCGCAGGCCACAGCTCTACCGCGATGTCCGTGAACCCTGCCAGGTCCAGGAGCTTGACCCACACCTGCTCCTCCAGCACCCAGCGCGGCATCGTGGTCGCTTCCCCGTCCGGCGTCTTCGCGCCGACCCTCCCGGCGACCACGTCCGCCTGCGCAGGCGACCTCGACAGGTAGTGGGCCAGCGTGGAGAACACCAGCCGCCCGCCCGGCCGCAGCGCCGCCGCGGCCGCCGGCAGCAGCTCCCGCGGATCGGTGAAGTCAATCGCCCCGAACACGGAGTACAGCACGTCATAGGTGGAGGGCACGGCCTGGAGGTGCGCGGTCACATCGCCGGACACGACCTGAAGGCGCGGTGCGAGGTGCCCGAACAGATCGGTGGCCATCGCGCTCTGCGCGGGCGAGGAGTCCACCGCGTCGACCCGGGCTAGCCGGTGACGAGTGGCCAGGTGCGCGGCGTGCCGGGCGGCCCCAGCGCCGAGGTCTGCCACGCACGCCCCGTCCAGGCCGCCCAGGACCTCCGTACCGGGCCCGGAGTCCTGGCCCCAGGTCCAGTGGAAACGGTCGGGAACGTCGCGGTCGGACTCGGAGCGGGAGCGGCCGTAGTGATGCCAGAGATCGGGGGTGGTCGTTGTCACCCGCCCCATCCTGGCCCGGCCCGCCTACCAGCGGTCCGGAACCGGTCAAAGTCCACTCCACGGCGTGGCCGGGGGCCCGGCCCGAACGTGCCGGGCCCCCGGCCGCAGGATCAGTGCGAGTCGCTGCCCGGGTGGCACGGCCCGCAGTCGGCGGCGTCCTGCCACAGGTGCAGGTCGACCTCCCAGCCCTCCGCCGCGACCAGGTGCGCCGTCTTCATGACGGAGCCGTCGTTCTTGAACTCGACCTTCGGCACGTGGTGCAGGAACTCGCCGCCGTTGAACTTCTCGCACAGCAACCTGGCTGGCGCGGCTGAGGGTTTCCTGTCCCCGCCACCGTCGTGCCGGCGGGGACATCTCCGGTGGTCCTTGCGGAAGGGCGTGTTCAGCTGTGGGGCACCGCGCACGCCCTTGCCTACGCGGCCATCGGCCACGGCTACACCCGCCGCCTGAACGCCCCCCGCCGCCCGGCCTGGCAGACCGGCCAGGCCCTCGGCGTCACCAAGGCCATCCGCATCGCAGAGCGCGACATCTCCCAAAGAGCCCTCTGCCACACCCTGCTGCGCACCGTGGCCAGCTTCTGCCACACCGCCGACGAGGCCATCACCCGCCACCACGTACCCCGCCTGCGCGGCCTGGAGAACAACGATCTCCACACCCAACTCGCCGCCCACATCGTGCCCTTCGCCCGCAAAGCCTGGAGCGACCTGCACAACCCCGACGCTGGCGCGGTCCGCTTCGACCACGACCACTACCTGAGAATGTGGGCCCTCACCCAGCCCAGGATCGACGCCGACTTCCTGCTGCTGGACGAGGCCCAGGACACCAACCCCGTCGTCGAACACATCTTCCTCAGCCAGCGCGACCACGCCCAACTCGTCATGGTCGGTGACTCCGCCCAAGCCATCTACCACTGGCGCGGCGCCAAGGACATCATGACCGGCTTCGACGGCACCCCGCTCGCCCTGTCGAAGTCATTCCGCTTCGGCCCCCACCTCGCCGAGGAAGCCAATCGGTGGTTGGCCATCGCCGACGCTCCCCTCCGCCTGACCGGCACCGAGACCGTCCCCACCGAACTCGGCCCCCTCACCCGGCCCGACGCGGTGCTGTGCCGCACCAACGTCGGCGCCATGTCCCACGTCATGGGCCTGATGACCGCCGGATGCCGGGTGGCGCTGGCCGGAGGAGGAGACAGCCTGCGCACCCTGGCACTCGCCGCCCGCGACCTCAAAGAAGGCCGCCACACCACCCACCCCGAACTGCTCCTGTTCCCGTCCTGGGGCGAACTGCAGGACTACGCCGCCCACGACCCGGCCGGCCGCGACCTGCAGCCCCTGGTCGACCTCGTCGACACCCACGGCACCGACGCCATCCTCACCGCCGTCGCTCAACTCGCCCCCGAGCAGCACGCCCAGGTGACCGTCTCGACCGCCCACAAGGCCAAAGGCCGCGAATGGCCCCGCGTGAAAATCGCGGACGACTTCACCCCACCCCAAGATTCCGACCAGCACGACGACGCGGGCCAGGCCGTACCCGGTCCCATCGACGACGGGGAGGCCCGCCTCGCCTACGTCGCCGTCACCCGCACCCGCCTCGACCTCGGAGGCCTGTCCTGGATCCACCACCACCCACACGGAACGCCCTGACGTGTCCCCGGCGAAGCCGCCTTTAGCGTCAGGGAAACCAGGCAAACTGGAAACGAAAGAGTGATCAAGTACTCTTTGCTATGTGATGAACGGGCAAATGCCTGCATCGTTTGGTGTACACGTCGGTTGTCGTCCACCGGCGTCCGCCTCATGCCGCCGACGGCGGAGCAGCAACCAGTCGTGAGACACCCGGGCGCACGAGAGCACACTTCAGGGTGGATCCCTTCTACGGATGCCAGGCCGGGATGACCGTACGGAGCGGGCCCACGACCGTGAACTGATCAGGTCTGGTCTCCGCTGGTGCGAGATCTCGGCTCTCGGGCGCGTGTCATGAGCGCACCCCGGCCCTGCCAAGGGGGGAGCGGCTGCTGGTGGAAGTCACCGTCGCCAAGACCACGACCAGCCTGCGTCCTCGCACGTGTTCTTCAACGAGGCGGTCGGTGCCTGCTGGGAGGCGGCCACCGCCTCCCAGCAGGCAGCACAGACGGACGCGGAACCCGCATGGTGTACCACCTCAACCGCTTCCGCGCCCGGGCGCTCTGGTTCTCGCCCGCGCGGGGATCTTGAGCTGGTCGCCGCAACTCCGGTCGACTGGTACTGCGTCGGTGGTCCAAGGAAAGATGCCCCGCTTCCTGCGGGGAAATGCAGGTGCAAGGCCGGCCCGGCGCTCGGATACGTACCCGCCCCCGCGATGTGCGGGGCAGGGTTCGTGCGTTGCACGTCGTCGTCGCCGTCGACGCCGTTCGGGGCGGCATCCGGCGCCTGCGCGCCGCACCCCGCGCGGTAGGGCGACGGTCAGGTAGGACAAGCTCAGCGGTATGAGAACGACGCCGTCCTGGTCCAGGAGCCGTCGATCATCTCCGGTATGCGGATGCTCCTTGACCACGCCGGCCTCGTCGTCGAACCTTCGGCCGCGCTCGGCATCGCAGCGATCCTCGAAGACCGCGACCGCTTCGCCGGCCGACACGTTCTCACCATCGTGTGCGGCAGCAACGTCGACGTAGACGCCTACCACCGCTGGGTCGGCACAGCTCCCATCCACAGGTCTTGACAATTGCTCCCCTCTCGCAGGGAACCGATACAGGGCACTTCACCGCCGGGCTCGTAGCACCCGCACGTCAGCTCTTCCGTGCCTTGATCTGGGCGGTCAGTTGGGGCAGCACATCGAACAGGTCACCCACGACACCGAAGTCGCTGAGGTCGAAGATCGGTGCTTCCGGATCCTTGTTCACCGCGACGATGGTCTTGGACGTCTGCATACCCGCGCGATGCTGAATCGCCCCAGAGATGCCGTTGGCGATGTACAGCTGCGGCGAGACCTGCTTCCCGGTCTGGCCCACCTGGTTGCTGTGCGGATACCAGCCGGCGTCCACCGCAGCTCGCGAGGCGCCGACGGCCGCGCCCAGCGAGTCGGCGAGTTCCTCCACGACCGAGAAGCCCTCGGCGGCCCCGACACCACGGCCGCCGGAGACAATCATCGCCGCCTCCGTCAGCTCCGGGCGGCCGGACGACACTCGCGCCACACGCGAGACGACCTTGGTACCAGTGGCAGCCGCGGAGAAGGTCACGGAGACGTTCTCCACCGTACCTTCGGCAGGTGCCGGTTCCGGACTGGTCGCATTGGGCTTGACCGTGATGACCGGGGTCCCTTCGGTCACCGTGGAGGTCACCTGGTAGGAGGCGGCGAACACCGATTGAGTGGCGATCGGGCCCCTTTCCCCGGCATGCACATTGATCGCGTCTGTGATGATGCCGGAGTTCAGGCGCAGTGCCACTCGCGCGGCGATCTCCTTGCCTTCACCACTGGAAGTGACGAGAAGGGCGACAGCATCGGCAGCCCGGGCGATCTGCGCCAGCGCGTCGACCTTGGGGACGACGTGGTAGTCGGCGAATTGCGGCGCGTCTGCGACGTACACCGTCACCGCGCCGTACTCGGCGGCCTTGGCCCGGATGCTGTCGGCGGCCTCGCCGGCTCCGAGGACTACGGCGGACGGCTCGCCGATACGACGGGCCAGTGTCAGCAGTTCGAGGGCCGGCTTGCGAACGCGACCGTCCGCGTGCTCGACCAGGACGAGAACCTCACCCATTGATCTACTCTCCTGAATCTCGTGGGGCCGGCTCAGATGAACTTCTGGGACGCCAGAAACTCCGCGAGGCGGGTTCCTCCGTCGCCGTCGTCCTTGACGACCGACCCCGCGGTCCGCGGCGGACGGGCGGTGGCGGTGTCGACGGCCGTCCAGGAGCCTGCCAGGCCCACGGTGGCGGCGTCGATGCCGAGGTCGTCCAGGTCGAGGTACTCCACCGGCTTCTTCTTGGCGGCCATGATGCCCTTGAAAGAGGGGTAACGAGCCTCGCCCGAGCGGTCGGTCACCGACACCACCGCCGGCAACTCCGCCTGGAGCCGCTCCGTAGCGGTGTCGCCGTCCCGCAGACCGCTGACGACGCCGTCATCGACGGCCACCTCCGAGAGCAGAGTGACCTGGGGGACGCCCAGCCGCTCGGCAAGCAGCGCCGGGACGACGCCCATGCCGCCGTCGGTCGAGGCCATACCGCAGACGACCAGGTCGAAGCCGACGTGCTGGACGAGCTCGGCCAGGACGGACGAGGTACCGAAAACGTCGGTGCCGTGAAGGTCTTCGTCGTCCGTGTGGACGGCCCTGTCCGCCCCCATGGAAAGGGCTTTGCGCAAGGCGTCCTTGGCGTCGGCCGGCCCCATCGTGACAACAATGACCTCGGCGTCCCCGTGCGACTCGGAGATCTGCAGTGCCTGTTCCACCGCGTACTCGTCGAGCTCCGAGAGAAGCCCGTCCACGGCGTCCCGGTCAGTCGTCATGTCCTCGGTGAACCGCCGGTCACCCGTCGCATCCGGCACGTACTTCACGAGGGTGAGGATCTTCATGCTCACGCGCTTTTTCTCCTTGCTCGGTCGTCTCCGGCCTGCGGTGCATCGGGCTCACAGACCCAGGAATTCGAGGGCGTTGCGGCCAAGGACACGTGCCGTCTCTGACTCGCTGAGCACGTTCTGCTCGGCTGCCCCGGTGACGGTGGTCAGGGCGGTCTCCAACGGTGCCGTCAGGAAGGGATGATCGGTGCCGAGCATCAGGTGGCCGGCACCCACACGCTCGGCCACCAGTCGCAGATGCTCCGGGTCGAAGACCAACGCGTCCGCCCACAACGAGCCAACCAGCCGGTTGAGCTGGGCGGTGCGCTCGGGATCGGGGCCGCCCCGCAGGAGCGCGTCCCCGTACGCCGTACGCGGATACGTCCAGGGGAACGCGCCGCAACCGTGTGCCAGGGCGACCCGCAGTTCCGGAAACTCCTCCAGCACCCCGCCGAAGACCAGCGCGGTCGCCGCCAGAGCGGTGTCCGTCAGCATGCCGACACCGAACGAGTACATCGGCTCCGCACGGCGTACCGCGTGCGCGACGTCCGTGGGATGGACGAAGAGTGGCACCCCCGCCTCCTGCGCCGCCGCGAAGAACGGCCTGAGCACCGGAGCATCCAGCTCCAGATCACCGATGCGGGTGCCGATCTCCACTCCGTCCAGCCGCAGCTCCTGCTTGACGCGCAGCATTTCGGTGATGGCCGCGTCGACATCCTGCAGAGGTACGGCACCCAGACCGCGCAGCCGGCCCCCCGACGCGGACACGGCCTCGGCGAACAGGTCGTTCTGCCGGCGCAGGAACTCCGCGGCGTCCTTGCCCTCCGCCCACATCGACAAGGTCACCGGCACCGGCGAGATCACCTGCATGCCGACGCCTGCCGCATCCAGCTCGGCCAGCCGGGCCTGCATGTCCCACAGGGCGGGCTTCACACGCCGAAAGACCTCGGTGCCGCGCATGATCCGCCCCGCCCCGCCGCCCTCGTCGATGGCCAGGAACGGCCAACGCGGATCGTCAGCCACCCGAGTCGGCGGACGCAGCGCGGACGGGAAGTAATGAGCGTGGATATCGACGACCGGGTGACCGTGAGCGGCCGGAAGATCAGGCATGCCCGCTATGTTCCCGCCCCCCGGACACCACGCCAACAAGCGGTTCCGGGCAGTAGAACTCCCCGTCGCCGCGGGGTCCCGAACGCACTCGTCCGGCCACCCGACGCCGGGTACAAAGGAAGTCTCCACCTGTTGCAACCAGCGCCGTCGCCAGACAGAGATGTGCTCTGGCGTGCCCGGGCTCCTCGACCGGACAACGCAGAGACCGGCGGTCACGGCGACGGAGCTGACATGGACCAAGGGGAGGCTGGGACTCGACGGTGGCAATCCGGTTCAGGCCGTGTCGTCGCCGAGCGAGGGGCCGCTCATCTCCTGTCGATGATCGGCAGGATTAGCCGCGACGGATGGCGGCGAGACACTCCGTCGCCGTGCCCGGTCTTCGCGTGGCCGCCACAGTGCAGGTGGTGCTGCAGGTCAGACACATCGTCGGCATCAGCGCGCTCCGGTGACGCGGCCTGCAGGCGCTGAAGGGCCGTCCCTGATCCGAGGCAGTCCCACGCCGACGGCCGCGTTGACCGCATGCCTGCCGCGGCCAGTGAACCGGACGTTATCAGGAGCACCGGCGCGTCGATGGCGATGCTGACCGCCACCGCCTTGTCGGACGCCGACTCGTGCAGCGCATCGCCCTCGATCTCCACCGTCAGGCCCCCGTCCCGGCCCTGCTGGGCTGCCTCCTGGAGCGTGTTCCTGGTGGCGTCGGTGAGCTTGTCGTGCGCCACCTTGTAGTTGACGGTGGCGATGACCGTGGTGCCGTCCCGGCTGATCGTCCCTGTCTCGACAGGGTTGGTCGCGGCGGTGACCTGCGAGGAGTCGGCGGCCTTGGTCACTTTGTCCACGACGATCCCCTCGTTTCGGTCAGTGACTCGAAAACCGTGGCGCCGGGCACTGACAATCTCTGTCGCCCCAGCGCCCTGGGCGTTGTCGCGGTCGGCCGGCATCGCGGTCCGGACGGTGTCGCCGTGCCGGACCGCGTGACAGCTGTCCTCAGGCTGACCCGAGGACCGGAAGCGTGATGGCGGACGGCCGATCTGGCCCGAAGCGGACGCTCTGGTCGGCGGCGAGCAGCGTGGTGGCGGTGGCTGGAGACTCGCCGGTGCCGGGATTGCGGGTGTACCGCGGGAAAGTGCCGCTGGCGACCTGGACGCGAATGCGATGCCCGCGCCGGAAGCGGTACGCCGTCGGCCACAACGTCACACAGACGCCCTGTGGTTCGGCGGCGTCGGTAAGGCTCACCAGGCCGTCGCACACGTTCCACGACCGGCCCTCCTGGTCGACGTCGCAGAGCCGCACGAACACGTCGGCGTGCGGCAGGCTGCAGGAGAACCAGATCTCGGCGCTGACCTCACCGACGACCTCGACGTCCTGGCCGAGTACCGGTGTGGTGTAGGTGAGCACGTCCGGGCGGGCCTCGAGCTCGGTGTTCTCGGCCCGTCCGGCGGCGCCCACGGCCAGCCGCACGCCGCCGGCCGTCCAGGTGGGGTCGGCCGGGTCGTAGCGGTAAGTGTCCACTGAGGACTCAGCAGGTGGCTCCGAAGTCAGCGCACCCGCGGCACCGAGGTGGAAACGCTGTGGCGAGTACCCGGCCGGTGGCCAGGAGTCGAACGAGCGCCACGCGTCCTCGCCCATCACGTACAGCCGGACCGGCGCGCGGTGTGGCGGCTGGACGCCGCGGGCGTGGGCGAGACCGAAGTCCACCGCCTCCTCGACCGGCGTGCCGGTGAACTCCGCGTGCGTCCACGGGCCGACCGTCAGCCGTGCGGAACGCCCCTTCTCCTGCAGCACCTGGAAGTCGCGCAGCTGGCCGGGCAGGAAGATGTCGTACCAGCCGCCGACCGAGCTGACCGGCACGGTCACGTCGGCGACCCGGTGGCTGTGGTCGATCCCGTCCCACCGCGGGGAGGTGGCGTCGTGGGTGAGGGTGTCCTGGAAGTACGGGGAACGCTCACCGAACGCGGCGATGTCGGCCTCGGCCAGCGGAAGCGTCCACAGTGCTCGCGCGGTCTTCTTGTCCTGCGACATCTTGCGCAGCCCCGAGAGCGGACGTTCCTGGGTGCCGATCAGCACACTCCACTCGAACGACGCCTCCAGCGACATGCCGCCGGGACGCAGGGACTCCAGCGTCAGCGCGGACTCCGTCACCACCGGGATCATCGCCTTGACCTGGGGCGGCAACTGGTCGGCGACCGCCCACTGGACGTATCCGAGGTAGCTCGGGCCGTACAGCACGATCGCGTCGGACCACGGCTGCGCCACCAGCCAGTCGAGGGTCGCGAGCCCGTCCGCGCGTTCCTGGCGCATCGGGTCCAACGTGCCACCGGAGCCGAACCCGCCGCGCACACTCTGGATCACGACCTGGTATCCGCGCTCGGCCAGCGGCCTGGCCAGGATCGCGCCGTACGTGCCCCGGCCGTAGGGGGTGCGGAGCAACGCGGTCGGCAGCCCGTCGCCACCGGACCGCGGCAGCCACCGGTCCGCCAGCAGCTCGACGCCGTCCGGCATCGGGATGCGCAGGTTCCGCTGGACGGTGATCCTCCGCGTCAGCGGCGGGTCGAGCTGGAGCTTGCGCTCGAGCTTGCGCAGGATCAGGCGGCTGATCATCGGTCCTCCTCGGCGAACCGGCCGATCACGTTCATCAGCCGGTCGGTGAACGTTTCCGGGTCGTGCGCGCCGTCGACGACCCAGGCCGTGACGAACGAGCCGGCGCCGCCGGTGACGAAGGCGGCGAGGTCGTCGGCGGCCTGGGTCGTGAGCCGGTGGCCGTGCATGCGCTCGATGACCCGCCGGTTGATCGGCAGGAGCAGGCTGATCAGCCCGCGGCTCAGGGCGAACGCGCAGGAACCGGTCAGCAGGGCGCGGTAGAACTTCTGGTGCCCGGCGAAGGGCATTGTCACGTTGACTGAGCGGCATGAGATGATCTTGTGGTTGATCGCGTCTGGATGGGATCGCCCGTGTCGTCCGCGTCGCCGTCGCACAAGGGGCACCGGTACCCGGTCGAGATCATCTCGCACTGCGTGTGGCTGTACTTCCGGTTCCCGCTCAGTTTCCGCGAGGCCGAGGAGCTCATGCTGGAGCGCGGCGTCGTCGTGTCCTACGAGACCATCCGCCGCTGGTGCCTGAAGTTCGGGCAGGCCTGCGCCAACTCCCTGCGCCGCCGGCGTCCTCGCCCCGGCGACAAGTGGCACCTCGACGAGGTCTTCATCAAGATCAACGGCGAGCAGAAATACCTGTGGCGGGCCGTCGACCAGGACGGCAACGTGCTGGACATTCTGGTGCGGAACCGACGCGACAAGGCCGCGGCCAGGCGATTCTTTCGTGGCCTTCTCACAAAGACGCGCATGGTGCCGCGGGTGGTCGTCACCGACAAGCTCCGCTCCTACGGAGCCGCCCACCGCGAGGTCATGCCCTCGGTTAGCACCGCTCCCACAAAGGCCTGAACAACCGGGCCGAGAACTCCCACCAACCGACCCGGCAGCGCGAACGGGCCATGAAAGGCTTCCGCAGCACCGGCGGAGCGCAGAGATTCCTCGCCGCGTTCAGCGGGATCTCACCCCACTTCCGACCCCACCGCCACAGCCTGTCCGCTACCCACTACCGAGCCGAGATGATCATCCGCTTCGCCGTCTGGGACCACATCACCGGCATCACCGGCCTGCCCGCAACAACCTGACCCAGGCCGACACCCGGGCCTGTCACACCCCAGCACGCTGTCAGGCACTCACGCACCCAACAACGTGACAGCGCCGGCCGAAGGCCTACCGGGACGGAATCGGGGCCACGCGGGGTCCGTAGCTGGCCCCGACTGCGGTGTCCACCCATCGCATGAGCAGTGTTGAGGTGCTCGTCGCGGCATCGATGTTGTCCTACAGCGTATTCGGCGGACTTCGACGAAACGGGTAATCCACCCCCCGGCTCAGTGCTGTTCGAGTGAGTGGCCGATCTTGCCAAGTGCCAGGTCGACCGAATCCGAGGTGGCTCCGCTGCTTACGGCACTTTGGAGAAGTTGGTCTTCAGTTCGCCAAGAATGTCATCCCACAGCGGTTCGGGTATGTCGTGGGCCATTCCAGCGAACGTCACCCACCGGGACCCACGAATTGCCTTGGCGACCGCACGGCCACACGTGGGGCGCATCATCTTGTCCGCCTGGCCATGGATCACCACCGTCGGAGCGGTGATCTGCTTGTCGTAGCGCAGCAGGCTGCCGCTGCCGAGCATGGCGCTGTACTGGCGCGCCTCCCCGTCGGGGTCGTAGGAACGGTCGTAAGACTCCGTGGCATCGGCCACCATCTGGTCCTCGGAGGCTGGGTAGCCCGGGCTGCCGATGATCTTTGCGGTGCGCACAGCGTTGGCGATGACGCCGTCGCGCGAGGTGTCCTTGGACCGCGTCGTCGCCGCCCGCATCTGCTTGAGGGCCGGCAGGGGCAGCAGCGCCCGGTTGTTGCTCGTGAAGATGAGGCCCAGCGTCTTGGTGCGGTGCTGGTGCGTGGCGGCGAAGATCTGCGCGATCATCCCGCCCATCGACCCGCCGACGACGTGCGCCTTCTCGATCTGCAGGTGGTCGAGCAGCGCCGCAGCGTCGTCGGCCATGTCCTCCAGCGTATAGCCGGCTGCGTTTCGCAGCCCGACCTGGAAACGCAGCAGTCGCGGCAGTAGTTTCGCGCCCGTGTCACGGCCCTCGAGCTTGCTGGAGAGCCCGATGTCGCGGTTGTCGAAGCGGATGACGCGCAACCCCTGATTCACCAGACGCTCGCAGAAACCTTTGCGCCAGTACACCAACTGCGCGCCGAGCCCCATGATCAATAGAACGGCGGGGTCGTTCACGTCGCCCATGTCCTCGTACGCGATGTCAAGCTCGCCGGACTTGGCGATGCCGGTGCGGATGTCCATTAGGCCTCGAATTGGTAGGAATACTCGCGGCTGACCTCAACCACGAAGCTGGATAAGTGACCCATCAGTTGCGGGGCGATCGTCATCTGCCGCCGCGCAAGACTCCTTGACAACAGCGCATAGTGCTCCTCTCTGAGGATCCAGCGTGTCGCTCGGTGTACTGCTTGATGCGCCCGACGATCTGGGCGACCTCGGCGGCGGACATCTCCACGTCGGCCGCGAACTGGCCGGTGTCCATGATCGTGATCGCCGTGGCCGTCTGACACCAGCTCGCCCGTCAGGGGCGTCCCGAGCTCGCCGGTGGTTTCGACCTTCATGAACTCCTGCCTGAGGTGACTGATCTGTTCAGTGGTGAAGCTGGGTGGCCGACGCGAGCCTAGGCAGTAGCACAGGGGATCGTCAGTTGCCGGTTCCGATGGCTGGAACGCCGCGGTGCCACGGCGCCTTCGGCCGTGTGGAGTTCGTTGACGAGTCTGGTTCCAACGAATCGAACAGCAGATTGTCGCCGCGGTCACTCGACCGCACGATCGATGACGAGCGTTGGCTGTCTCGCGGATTTCATCGAGGAGGGTTCATGATCTACCTGGCACTGGACGACGAACAAGAAGCCGTCACCGAGATGACGCGCAGCCTGGGGCTCGACGTCCTGTATCCGGCATCGAAGGAGACCGAAGCGGCAGGTGCCGTGCCGCCCGCGGTGTGGAAGACGATCGTCGAGACCGGACTGACAGCGCCGGTGAGCGAGGAGTTCGGCGGCGGTGGCGTGCCGGGAGTCGTCACCCAGATGGCCGCGGTGGAAAGCCTGGCCTACGGCGATGCCGGCATAACGCTGGCGGCACTGTGGGGCGGTGCGCCGTCGCTGCTGATCTCGGAACACGGCACGCCTGCGCAGCTGTCGGCCTTGCTGGCGTCCGCTGGTGATCTTGACGTTTCCGCACGGCAGATCAACTGCCACTGAGTTGAGCGCGGTGAGCCGATCTCGGCCAGCTCCGACAAGGGGCTCAGTCGGAATCTTGTGCGCGGCTGGGACATCGTCGAACGGCGTTGAACCGGCTAGAGGCTGTTCAATGCCTCGACGAGGGGTGCGAGTTCCGGGTGGTCGGCGGCTGCCCCGAGTGCCTCCTTCAGCATACGATCGTGATGGGGGCGGGCAAGTTCGAGCAGGTATTGTCCCTCGGGCGTCAGCTCGGTGTAGATCCCCCGGCGGTCGTCCGGGCATAGAAAACGCCCCAGAAGCCCGCGCTCTTCGAGGCGGTTGACCAGTCGAGTCGTGGCGCTCGAACTCAGAGCCGTCGCGCGGGCAAGCTGCTGCATTCTCATGTGCCAGCCGTCCTGGCGACCCAGTGTATCGAGGACCGTGTACTCGACGACGGACAACTCGTGTTCGGCCTGCAACACCTTTTCCAACGCAGCTTCCAGACGGCCGTGCAGGGCCGCGAGAGTCCGCCAACCTCGAGCGCGGATCTCAACGGCGTCATCGGCGATACCCATGCAACACCTCCAGCTGCGTTAATCCCGTCACACACTACCAGCTTGCGCCGATATGGCGCGTGTGCAACTATCAGCCGTATCTAAATTAGTTGCATGCGCGCTATAAGCGCTCGCGACACTACTGAGAGGGGTCCCGTGCCCAAGGGACTAATCGCGCTGGCGATCGCGGCATTCGGCATTGGCTTGACCGAATTCGTCATCATGGGGCTCCTACCGGACATTGCCACGGAGTTCGCCGTGCCAGAAGCCGTCGCGGGGTGGCTGATCTCCGGCTACGCCCTGGCGGTCGTCGTGGGCGCACTCGTCGTGACGGCGGCGGTGACGCGCCTTCCACGCAAACCGGTTCTCATCGGGTTGATGGGGTTGTTCATCGCCGGCAACCTGCTGTCGGCGCTGGCCCCGAGCTACGCGGTTCTGATGGGCGGTCGCGTTCTGGCGGCACTGTGTCATGGAGCGTTCTTCGGTATCGGGTCGGTGTTCGCGGCCAACATGGTTCCTGCCCATCGCAAAGCCGGTGCCATTGCTCTCATGTTCACCGGGCTCACCGCGGCCAACGTTCTAGGGGTGCCGTTTGGAACGCTGCTGGGGCAGCAGTTCGGCTGGCGAGCGACGTTCTGGGCGATCACGCTCATCGGGGTGATTGCCACGGCCGGCATCGCCGTCCTGGCGCCCAACGATGATCCGCAGGCCGAGTCGACCGCTAGCCTGCGGCGCGAGATGGGGGCGTTCACCCGCCTGCAGGTGTGGTTGTCGATCGCAGTGACCATCCTCGGATTCGGCGGCGTGTTCGGTGCGTTCACCTACATCGCCTACACCCTGACCGAAGTCTCGGGCTTCGCCTCCTCGACCGTGCCGTGGCTGCTGGTGCTCTTCGGTGTTGGGGGCTTCGTCGGAAACGTCGTCGGCGGCAAGGCCGCAGACCGGTCGGTCGACCGGGCCCTGATCGTGTTCATCGCCGCTTTGACCGTGAGCCTGGTGGCGTTTGCGCTCACTGCGCACAGCCAGCCCGCCACGATCGCTGCGCTGCTGGCGATGGGAGCCGCCGGCTTCGGCAGTGTCCCTGCCCTGCAGATGCGTGTCATGACATTCGGCGATGAGGCACCAACAATGGCCTCGGCCGCCAACATCGGCGCATTCAACCTCGGCAACGCCCTCGGCGCCTGGATTGGCGGCCTGACGATCACCGCCGGCTTCGGCTACACCTCACCCATCTGGGCCGGCGCCGCACTTACCGCATCCGCCCTGCTGGTACTCGCCGGCAACCGGGCCTGTCACACCCCAGCACGCTGTCAGGCACTCACGCACCCAACAACGTGACAGTGCCGTCCGGACGGCTTGCCCCGAGCAGTCCGTGCAGCCTGAGCTATGCCCGGACTGCTGCCGCCTCCGCGGAGCGATCCCCGGTGAGAAGCGATGTTTCGGCCCAGATGACCTTGCCCTCGCGGGTGTGCCGCGTGCCCCAATGACCCGCGATCTTGGCGACCAGGAGCAGTCCGCGGCCGCCCTCGTCGAAAACACGGGCCCGGCGTAGGTGCGGAGCTGTGCTACTGGAGTCGGAGACCTCGACTATGAGAGTGGACTCGAGGATCAGTCGGAGTTGAATGGGCGGCCGTCCGTACCGGATCGCGTTCGTCACCAGCTCGCTGACGATGAGCTCGGTTGCGAACGCCATCTCGACCAGACCCCAGGAGGTCAGTTGTCCGACTGCGCACGCACGGGCCTGGGCGACGATCTCCGGGTCGGAGGGGAGGTCCAGCGTGAGGACATGATCGGCATCGAGCACCCGGGTGCGGGCGACCAGAAGTGCCACGTCGTCGGGTGACCGGACGGGCCTGAGCTCCGACAGCAGCTGGTCACAGGTGTCCTCCAGCTCCGTTGAGGCCTCTTCGAGAACGTGACGCAGCAGGTCCAGGCCGGTGTCGACGTCACGAGTGCGGCTTTCGATGAGCCCATCCGTGTACAGAGCGAGCAAGCTGCCTTCTGGGAGTTGGAATTGACTCATCTCGAAGGGAAGACCGCCCAGTCCCAGTGGCGGACCGACCCGCAGCTCCGGGAAGTGCGCCCGACGGGAGACCGCGAGACCGTCGGACACCCCCGCAGGAGTGACCACCGCGGGTACAAGGTGCCCGGCACTGGCCATGGAGCACACACGGGACACGGGGTCGTACACCGCATACAGGCATGTGGCGCTGGTCTCGTCAGTGCCCTGTTCCTCCTCCTTCTGCAGGCGAATGACGACGTCGTCGAGATGCGTGAGCAGTTCGTCCGGCATCAGATCGATGTCCGCAAGGGTACGAACGGCCGTACGCAGTCGGCCCATGGTGGCTGAGGCACGCAGACCACGGCCGACCACGTCCCCGACGACCAGGGCGACACGGCCTCCGGACAGGGGAATGACGTCGTACCAGTCGCCGCCCACCTCGGCCCGGGCCTCACAGGGAAGGTAGCGGACCGCGGTCTCGACAGCCGAGTGCTGGGGCACGTGCCTTGGCAGCAAGCTGTGCTGGAGAGTCAGTGCGGTCGAACGCTCGCGGGCGAACTGGCGCGCATTGTCGATGTGGACCGCAGCTCGGGATGCGATCTCCTGAGCGAGGAGCAGATCGTCATCATCGAAGGGCGCATGTGTCTGATGGCGAACGAACTGTGCCAGCCCCAGCGGACCGTCATGGGCCCATAGCGGCGCCAGGAGGATCGAGTGAATGCGTGATGTACCCATGTCGTTACTGTCGGCAAAGGGCCTCGCAGCCCATTCCGGCAGATCGGAGGAGGTCATGGCGTAACGCACAGGCCGGCCCTGCGCCATCGCGCGCGCCGGCTCCGATCCATCAGGCAATCGATAGACCGTCCCCACGGCAGGCGGATCCGGCCTCCCTCCGGACGCGGACTTCCGGGCAACTCGATGCAGCACAAACGCTTCGGGCTCCGGGTGGGCATGGATCTGTTCCTGCAGCGCGGAGTCAAGCAGGTCGACAGTGACCAGGTCGGCAAGCTGGTCGGCGCCCACTTCTGCCAGTTCGCGAGCCGTTCGGACGGCATCGAGAGTGCCCCCTATCCGTCTGCTCGCCTCATTGATCACGAGCAGACGCCGCTGAAGTCGGCGATCGCGCGCTTCCTGGTACACCGCGACGACCTGTTCCGATGCACGGTCCACGTAGTCGAACGTCAGCTGGACCAACTCAACGCCCGCCGCGGTGCGCAGTTCCGCGTCCCGGGTGAGACGGGCCACCTCTTCCAGGGCCGTCTGGAGAGCACCGGCATGGGCGATCCGATAGGTGCGCAGGAGCTCGCTGATCGGAATCCCGCGCTCGGCGACACGTCTGGCGAACTCAACGGCGGTCGGCGGCACGGTCGCGTCCGCGACACCGCGACCACTCTCCAGCACGTCCAACATCAGAGCGACGTGCTCGTGCACCTCCAGCGCCGCCAGAGCGGCCAAATCGTCGTACTCCCAGATGGTCGGGGTGTGGATGCGCTTGCTCTCGACCAGTTGGGCTGCCATTCGATCAGCTCGTTGGCGGAGACTCCGAGCAAGATCACAAAGAAAGGTATCGAGATTCGTCCCCATCTTGGCAATATAAGGCAAAAATTTACATTTTGCTTTATATTGCTCCTGTTTGACATCATCCCATGAGGCCGCAGCCGACCACGCCGGGCCGGGCGGGTGACGGAATCCACGGGGGTCCTACCTTTCAGACGTTACGGCGGTACTGGCCGCCGACCTCGAAGAAGGCGTCGGTGATCTGCTGGAGCGAGCAGACCCGGGCGGCGTCCATGAGGACGGCGAAGACGTTGTCGCCGCTGACCGCCGCGTCCTTGAGGGCGGTCAGGGCCGTGTGCGCCGGCTCCTGGTGGCGGGCCTGAAAGTCCTGGACGCGCTTGAGCTGGCTGCGCTTCATGTCCGCCTGCACCGTGCCGCGCACGGTGTGCCGCCACCTGGTCACGGGCCGACTTGAGGACGGACTCGTCCCTGGCGGCAAAGGCGACACGGACTCCTTCAGCGGCAAGCGCCTGGGCTGCCGCCAAGCCGATTCCACGACTCCCTCCTGTGACGATCGCCCGCCTGCCGCCGAGCTGAAGGTCCATCATTCTTCCTTTCGTCGTCGTGAGGCCGGGCTCACAGGCCCAGGAAATCAAGCTCGTTCGTCCGAGGACGCGGTCCGCCTGCGACTCGCCGAGGACATGCTGGTCGGCCGCTGCGGCGACGGTAGCGACTACGCCGGGCCGTAGATTTCCGTGCCCACCACCTTCCGGCCTCCCTGCGTCCGGCGGCCGGATGACCGTGCCCGGCCGGACGACCAGGCATGCCCTTATCCTGTGCACCGCCACGTACCCCGCCAACGAACGGTTCCGGGCAGTAGAACTCACCATCGGCGTAGGAGCTGCTGACAGGTAGACCGGAGTTCGAGGCCGCACCGCGGCCGATACGACGGAGGTGTCCTACGCCTCCCCGTATGGATCTTCGGGAGGAACGACCATGGCTGAGGTGCTTGGTCTCGGCATCACGCACTATCCGATGTTGGCGGGTGCCGACACGCATATGGCGAATCTGCTCAAGAGCACCCTGAAGGATCCCGACATCCCCGCCGACCGGAAGGACGTCCGCAACTGGCCCGAGCTCGCGCAGCGTGAATGGGGAGACGACCAGGGTGTCGCCGCTGCCGCCGCCCACCGGGCCCGGTTGCTCAGCGGTCTGACCCGCTGCCGTGAGGCACTCGACGAGTTCCGTCCGGATGTCGTCGTGGTCTGGGGCGACGACCAGTACGAGAACTTCCGCGAGGAAGTCATCCCCTCATTCTGCGTGTTGGCCTACGACGACACCGAGGTCGAGGCATTCGCCGTACTGGACATGATCAAGGTGCCGAACGCCTGGGGCCTGCCCAACGACACCACCTACCGTATGCGTGGCCTGCCGGCCTTCGCCAAGCAGCTCGCGACGGACGTGCTCACCTCAGGGGTGGACGTCGCCTATTCCTACGAGCATCGCAAGGGCGTCCATTTCCCGCACGCGTTCGCCAACACGCAGATCTTCCTCGACTACGAGCACGTGGGAAAGGAATTCCCGTATCCGATCGTGCCCATCGCGGTGAACTGTTACGGCGAGCACGTCATCGCCCGGCAGGGCGGCATGGCCAAGTTCGCCGACATCAAGGCCGGTGAGCAGCTCGACCCGCCGGGTCCGTCGCCGGTGCGCTGCTTCGAGCTGGGCCGGGCGGTGGCGCGTTCGGTGGCGGCCGGCGACAAGCGTGTGGCGCTGGTCGCGTCGGCGAGCTGGTCCCATGCCTTCCTCAACGACAAGGACTGGCACCTGCGCCCGGACTCCGACGCCGATATCAGGCTCTACGACGCCCTCGTCGCGGGTGACTACGACACCTGGCAGAAGGTGACCACGCGAGAGGTGGTCGACGCCGGCCAGCACGAGATGCTCAACTGGTTCTGTCTGCTGGGTGCGATGTCGGAACTCGGTCTCGAACTGCAGTGGAGCGACTTCGTCCAGACGGAGATCCTCAACTCCAACAAGGTCTTCGCGCTGTACCAGTGACGACGTTCTCGCGCGACGTGTGGCCGCCACCGCGGGTCATGCGTCGCGCGGGAACCAGCGGGCGTGTTCCGGCAACTGCTGCTTGAGCTCCTTGGCCAGTTGTGCGGTGGTGTCCCGAAGCACGGTCCCGGTCTTGGGGTCGAGCTCCACGTCGGACGGATAGGCCACGGAGAGCGCACCCACGGCAAAGCCCCGCACCACGATCGGCGCGGCGACACAGGCCAGGCCCAGCCTGGCCTCCTCGCGTTCACGAGCCAGTTCGCCCTGGCGGATGCGCCGCAGCTCGGGGATCAGCTTGTCGACGTCTGTGATGGTGTGCGGTGTCAGGCCGGGGAGAGGGCTGGGCAGGAAGTGCTTCAGGTCTTCCAGGTTCTCGTGCGCCAGCATGGCCTTGCCCACGGCAGTGCAGCTGGCCGGCAACCGTACACCGACACCGTCCGGGTCGGACGATTTGCTGTTGCGCGCCACCTTTTCCAGGTACACGACATCGAACTGGCGCAGGACCCCCAGTTGCACGGTGTGTCCCGTCCATCGGTGAAGCCTGGCCATGTGCGGCATGGCCGCATCCCGCATGACGCCCGCCGGAGTGGTGCTGCCCAACTGGAACAGCTCGATCCCGATCCGGTACCCGGCGCGGTGGTGCTCGATCGCGCCCAGTTCGATCAACCGGGCCAGCAGCCGGTGCACGGTGGACTTGGGCAGCCCCGAGGCACGGGAGAGCTCCGTCAGGGTCATCACGCGTTCATGACTGTTGAACGCCCGCAGCACGTCGAAAGCCTTGGAGAGGATCGACGGCGGATTCTCGGCGATCAGCATCAGCCCTCCGTTCGGCCTGGCACATACGACGGACCGCACACCCAGGTTTCGTCCGCATCTCAGCAGTATGAAACCCCCACCCAGGCCGTGCGGTCCAGGTTCCAGCCACTGGAACACTCCATGTCATCCCTGGTCACCGGTCCGTAGCGTAAGTAGACGGCTTGCTCTGCGCTCGCGCAGCCGATGAGGCGGAAAGGAGAAGCCGCTATGCAGGACGCACAGGTCGTCGTCGCAGGAGCCGGCCCCGTGGGGCTGCTCACCGCCCTGGGACTGGCCAGGGCAGGCCTGGACGTCACGGTGCTCGAAGCAGCGTCCGGGATCGAGCCGCGACCGTACGACATGGTCTACCACTGGGCGGTTCTGCCCGGGCTGGAGGACCTCGGCCTCCTGGAGGAGCTCTGCCAGGCCGGCGTCGTGGCACACACCAGATCCTTCGTCGTTCCGAGCACCGGTGAGCGGTTGGTCCTCGACCTGCGGTCCCTCACGGACGAGGTCGAGCATCCTTTCGAGTTGCTCGTCCCGTCCCATGTGCTGGCCAGGATCGTGGTCGACCGGCTGGCCCGCCACCCCCGGGTCAGGTTCGAATGGGGCACACGCCTGACCGACGTGTGGCAAGACTCGCACGGCGTAACTGTGACGGCAGATACCCCGCACGGCGTCTCCACCCTGCGGGCAGCGTGGCTGGTCGGTGCCGACGGGGCGCACAGCCAGGTCCGGCGGTCGCTGGGCATGGGCTTCCCCGGCGTGACCTGGCCCAAGCGGTTCGTGGCCGCCGATATCCGGTTCGACCTCGCCGGGCTCGGGATGTCTCCCTCCTCTTGGCAGCTCGATCTCGACAACGGCGCGCTGATCGGTCTGGCCGACGACACGGGCCTGTGGCGGTACACCTTCGCGGAGAGCCGGCTGCTGCCGGAGGAGACGATCGCCGACCGCATGTCCGCCGTGTTCAAGGCCGTGCTGCCGCACGGGGCCGACCCGCTGCTGGAGAGCTGGGCGGCCTCCCGGGTCCATGAGCGTGCGGCCGAGAGCTTCCGGTCGGGACGGGTCGTACTCGCCGGAGACGCCGCCCACGTCACCAACCCGAGCCGTGGCTTCGGCCTGGCCTGCGGGGTCTTCGAGGCCCTCGCACTCGCCCGGCTGCTGGCCTCCGTGGTGCACGGCGACGCGGAACACACGGTTCTCGACCAGTACGCGGAGGACCGCCGCAAGGTCTTCGAGGAGTCCGTGTCCCCGCTGTCGGCGCAGGCCATGCGTCTGCTGTTCCTCACCGAGAGCCCGGAGCAGTTCGCCGAGGGAGTCGAGCACTGCCGCCGTATGGCCGCCGATCCGCACCTGCTCCGCGGCCACCTCCTCGAGAGCCTGGAACTGCGCGGCACGTTGTTTCTTCCATGAGACGTTTGTGCCGTGAGACCGGCAGTGAGGCCCACAGCGTTGCGCTGTGGGCCTCACCGTCGCTGAGCCGGCTCGCGCTCAGCCGACGACGAACACCTTGCCGTCGTCGATCTCTGTCGCGTACGTCCGGAGCGCCACGGTGGCGGGGAAGCAGAGTGCCTCGCCCGTGCGGATGTCGAACCGCGCCATGTGCAGCGGGCAGGTCACCTCGCAACCCTCCAGGTCGCTGTCGGACCCGAGCGACCACTTCTCGTGGGTGCAGGTGTCGGCCGTCGCGTAGAACTCGCCTCCCTCCGTGCGGTACAGGGCGATCGGCGGGTCCCCGGGCACGGTGATGGCCGTGCCCGGCGCAACGTCCTCGGCCAGGCAGGCGAAGCGGCGTTCGGTGGTCATGGCCCAAGCCGTCCTTCCTGACCCGAGCCGGAGAGCCAGGGCCAGTACTTGGCCGTGGCTCCGCCATCGACGGTGATGTTGCTTCCGGTGATCATCGAGGACTCGTCCGAGGCGAGGAACACCACTGCGGGGACGTAGTCCTGGGGAGTGGGCAGCCGGCCCATCGGGAAAAGACCCTGAAAATTCATCGGGTACTCGCTGGGCCCGGCCATCAGTCCCACGAGCTCACGGGCCCGCTCAGGGTCGTCGGGAAGGGTCACGGTGGGAGTGAAGCCGTTGACCCGGATGCCGTGCCTGGCCAGTTCCATGGCGGCGGAGCGGGTGAAGTTGATCAGCCCGCTCTTGCCGGTGGAGTAGCCGATGTTGCCCGGTTCACCCTGCCAGGCCGCCGTGGACAGGATGTTGATCACGCTACCGTGAGTGCCGGCGTCAATCATGTGCATGGCGACTTCGCGGGTGAAGAGGAAGGATCCGCCAAGGATCACGTCGAGCTGCCGACGGTAGTCCTCGACGGTCATCGTCAGCAGCCCGCGCTTGTGGAACCACACGGCGCTGTTGACCAGGATGTCCACGCGCCCCCAACGGGCCACCGCCTGCTCCACGACCTCCGGGGCGTGCGCCGGGTCGGTGACGTCGCCGATGGCGGCGATCGCCTCGCCGCCCGCCGCCTCGATGGCCGCGACGGACGGCTTGACCGACTCCTCGTCGAGCCCGGTGCACACCACCCGGGCGCCCTCGGCGGCGAGTCCCGCCGCTATGGCACCGCCGATGAGCGGGCCGGTACCGGTCACGATCGCGACCTTGTCCTGCAGGCGGTTCACAGGATCACGCTCACCTTGCCGTGCGGGTGCAGCGCGTCGAGGTCGAGTACGGACTTGCGGAGCTCGTAGCGGAAAGATCCGTCCTCGTCCTGAAGCAGGATGTGCCGGTACTGGCCGACATACGTGTCGACCGTGCCCGAACGCACCCGGTACACCGCGAAGTTGGCAGTGACGGTCAGCCGTCCGTCGGTGGCGTCGGTGACCCGCACATTGGTGATCAGGTGCCGGGTACGGGAGTGCGGGTACTCGGCGTGTGCGGCGCGGGTGAGCAGCGAGTTCACCCGCTGCTCCAGCAGGAAGCGGTCGTCCTGGATGAGGAAGAGATCCCGCGCGGGGTCGCCGTCCGGCTTGTCGGTGGACGGAACCTGGTACTGCCCGTGCGGGGCGAACAGCTCCAGCCACTCGTGCAGCCGCCATGTGTCGAGCAGCTCGGCCTCCTCGTAGAGGTAGCGTTCCACCGAGCGGACCAGGCTGTCGGGGACATGCGCCGGTGCGATCGGCGGGGTGGGGGCTTGGGTGGCCATTGCGACTCCTTGTTACGTGTCTGCGCTCGGTTCAGCCGACCAGTCGGCCCATGAGTGAGCGGCCGGCGATGATGCGCTGGATCTGGCCCGACCCCTCGAAGATGTCCATGATCTTCATGTCCCGGTACCACTTCTCCAGGAGCAGTTCCTTGCTCCAGCCCTCGGGCCCCAGGAGCTGGATGCAGCGCCGGACCACGCGCTCGCAGGACTGCGGCGCGTAGCCCTTGGCAGCGGCGGCGGCCGCGGTGTCGCTGCGGTCCTTGCCGATGTCGACGAGATACTGGGCGCGCAGGACGAGTCGGCGGCCCCGCTCCAGCGTGTGCTCCATGTTCTCCAGCTCGGTCTCGATCTGGGACCACCGCTGCGGAGTGAACCCCGCCTTCTGCCCGACCAGGAGGCCCTTGGTGACATCCAGCGACGCCTGGGCCAGGGCGATGGCCATGGAGGAGATGCGAGGACGGTTGTGGACCAGAGCGGCGAACGCACCGCTGCGGCCGCTGGCCCTGGTCTCCGCTTCGCCCTCGGCCGTCCAGCCGAGCCGGTTCTCCAGCGGGACCACACAGTTGTCGAAGAACAGTTCGGACGTCACCCAGCTGCGGATGCCCAGCTTGCTCTCGCTGACCTTGGGAACGGTGAAGCCCGGCGTTCCCTTGGGCACCACGAAGGAGCTGATGCCCTTGGCGCCCAGCGACTTGTCGACCGTGGCGAACACGGTGACGTACTCACCGGTGGCTCCGTTGGTGCAGAAGATCTTGGTGCCGTTGATCACCCAGGTGTCGTCCTCGCGGGTCGCGGTGGTGGACACCAGGGAGGTGTCCGAACCGAAGCCCGGCTCGGTGAGTGCGAAGCCCGTCGGGGCGCCCCCCTCCACGATGGGGTCGTACCACTTGGCGACCTGCTCGGGCGTGCCCATGGCTTCCACGACCAGTTCGCCGATGCCGCCGCCCAGCACGGGCGGCACCCACACGTCGCCGTAGACGAGCGCTTCCGTGATCACCGCCTTGGACACATAGCCGCCCTCCTCGAAGTCCGGTACGGAACCCTCTTCGGGCTTGTCGGCGCGGCCGAGCGGGACCGGGCTGGTGTCGAGGATCTCGGCCCAGTTCGCCGGCGGGGCGTGCCGGTCGTCGGCCTCTCGCGCGTATGGCCGGCACTCGGCGACCGACCATTCACGTACCGTATTGGCGTAGTCGGCCAGTTCCTTGCTGATCTCGAAGGGCAGGCTCATGACTCCTCGTTCTCTGTGATCGGGTCTGTGGGGCGCTCAGAGCGCGGGGGTGAAGGCCGACCGCAGCGGGTCGAAGTCGATGGCGGAGAGCGCTGCCGCGCTCCGGTACCACTGCTCGACCGGGTGCTCGTCGATGAAGCCATGGCCGCCGAGTGTCTGTACGGCGGTCCGCGTCGCCTCTGCGGCCACCTCACTGGCGTAGTTCACGGCTCGGGTAACGGCGGGTGCGGCCTCGGTGTACCGCTCCGCGTCGACCAGGACAGCCGCCTCGAACACCTCAGCGCGCACTTCGTAGATCCGCATCAGCGCTTCGGCCAGCGGGAAGGAGACGCCCTGGAATCCGGCGATCGGCTTTCCAAAGGCGACACGCTCGGTGGCGTAGGCCGACGCGTACTCCACCGCGCGCGTCGCGGTGCCCACCTGAGCCGCGGCCAGGGCCAGACGCAGGCGGTGCACGGTTCCGGCGAGTTCTTCGCCGTCGATCGCCGCGGCGGCCGCCAAGGTCACGTCGAACGACACGGTGGCCAGGGCGGCGGCATCCAGCGCGAGGCCGGGTGTCGTTCCCCGCACGCTGACTCCGGCGGCCGAGACGGGCACGAGCGAGGCGCGCAGCGCCCCGGTGTCCGCGTCGCGGCCCACCACGATCAGGGGGTCGGCCGTCTCGGCGAACGCTACGGCGACCTTGCGGCCCTTGACGCGCACGGTTCCGTCGGGCGCGGTGCTGATGGTGGTGGTGAAGTCCTCGGGGCCCCGCCCGTATCCCTCGTAGAGGGCGACGGCGCCGCGGGCCTTGGGGTCCTCGCTCAGGCGGGCAAGGCCGGCGGTCTGCTCCGGCGAACCGTGACGGGACAGCAGCAGCGCGGGAGCGCCACCCCACAAGGCCGCCATCGTGAGACCGGGATCGCCGTACGCCAGGTTCTCGATGGCGATCATCTGCGTCACGGTGTCCGGAATCCCCCCGCCGCCGAGTTCCTCCGACAGCGGCATGGTCAGACCGGTGTCCACCAGGGTCCGCCACACGTCGTCCGGTACGGCTCGTTCCTCCTCCGCCGTCCGCGCTGCGGGGGCCAGAACGTCGAGTCCGATGGCGCGGGTGAGTTCGGCGACGGCGAGATGCTCTTCAGTGGGCTGCAGATCCATGATCGACTCTCTGCTTTCGGTTGGAGGGGGCTATTTGGCCTCTGCGGTCGCGGAGGCCGGCCGCTGCCGCTGTCCGGCGAAGAAGTCCGGAAGCGGGGCCTGCGGTTCTTCGGGGAGCGCCTCCCCCGCGACCAGCTCGTGCCAGCGGCGCCACCACGTGCGCATCTGGTATTCGCCGTTCATCCCCTTGTGAGGCGTGTGCATCCCACGGGAGATGTCGGACCAGGGCAGTTCCCGCTGGGCCGCGTAGGACCGCTGGCACGTCTCCAGTGCCTCCACGTCGTCGGGCGAGGCGAGTCCGCCCGGACCCCAGAAGGTGAGGAAGTTGTCCAGGCGCTGCCTGTGCAGTTCCTCGCCCTCCTCCGGTGGCACCAGCTGCCAGGCACTGACTTCCATGTAGTCGGGCGTGACGGGCTCGATCCTGCGGATCAGCACGCCCATGACCAGGTCGATGACCACCAGGTTGGGGAAGATCACCAGGTTGCGGGTGCCGCCCATGCGATCCACCCACGCGTCGCCGTGCGTCTGACGGAGCCGCTCGAAGTGTTCGGCCTTCTCGTGTTTGGCCTCCTCGGACAGCGGCCGTCCCAGCGCGGCGCCGCTCGCGGGAGTGCCGGCCATGACGGCGTGGCCACCGCCCAGGTTGACGGCTATGGAGTTCGAGGCGAAGGAGATGTCGGCCTTGCCGTGGGCGGCGGTGATCATCTCCAGATAGCGTTGGTGGGTGGAGACGAGGTGGTAGCCGTCGTAACTGTTCTCCGTCAGGAGCTTCCAGTTGGCCTTCACCGAGTACTCGTGCGTGCCCGGCAGGACCCTCATGCCGACCTCGGACTGGTCGGACACCAGGTCCAGGTACTCCTTGGCGCCCGCCAGGTAGGTGGGGAGATCGACGATGTCCGGATCGAAGCTGACGAAGACGAAACCGCGGTAGGAGCCGACCTTCGCGGGAGCCGCCAGCCCCGGTCGCTCGAAGCCGGCCCCGTAGCCCGCGTCGTCGGGGATCGAGACGACCTCGCCCGAGTTGTTGAAGCTCCAGCCGTGGTAGAAGCAGGTCATGAAGCGAGCGTTGCCCTTCGGCTCACGGCACAGCATCGCACCGCGGTGGGGGCAGGAGTTGACCCAGACCCTCACCTTCCCCTTGGCGTCCCGGGCCAGGATCAGCGGCCGCCCGGCCACGGTTCGGGTGACGTAGTCGTTGGGCTTGGCGAGTTCGGTCTCGTGACCGATGTAGAGCCAGCTGTGGTCGAAGACGCGCTCGCGCTCCACGGCGAACACAGCCGGATCCGTCATGACCTTCCGGTTCACCCTGAAGCGGGGGATTTCCTGGTCGACCTCGATGTATTCAGACACCTGTAGTCCGTCCTTTCCTGTCCCAATGGCACCGTGCCGTGGAGCTGCATGTGGCGCTCCCCCCGGTTCCGGCGGCTGGAACCGGGGCGTCGAATTCACAGAAGTGAAAGGAATTACGCGCGGGCCGCGCTTGCGACACGTCTTTGCCATTCCGCGGCCAATGGCGTGGGCCGCGGCACCACGCGCCGATCGAGCCACTCGATGGTTCGCTGCCACGCGTCGAAAGAGGCCACGTGCGCCAGGGTCTCGCGGGCGTCGCGATAGAAATCCCGGGCGACGCCCGGATAGGTGACCACTTCCGTGTGGGCCGGCGAGCCGCCCAGGTACGAGCCCAGCCTGGCCAGGACGTCCGCAGGGGCACCGGGGTCCTGCTGACCGAACAGTCCGAGCCACGGCGTCCGGACGTGCCGGGCCACTTGGATCAGCGGCGGCAGGGCGTCGGACCATGCGTCCGCCACTCCGGACGGGGCGATGCTCACCGCCGCGCCGAGTGCGAACTCGGCGGTGGCCAAGAGTGCCGTCCGGCCCCCGAAGCCGTAGCCGACGAGGCCCACCTGCGCCGGCGACCAGCCGCGTTCACCCAACCGCCCCACCAGCACGGCGACGTCGCTCACCAGATCCCGGTCGGTCGTGCCGGTCGGGTCGCCACCGGTGGGCGACAGGTCGACGGCGACGGACTCGTATCCGTGCTCGGCCAGTCCGCTCATGAACCCGGCGGCGTCCCGTTCCAGGGCGCCGGCGTCGCAGAGCACGATCGCCGCGCCTCTCGGGACACCGCCGAGCTCGATCCGGGCCACCGGCAGCGACCTACCTGATCCATGCCTGAACGAGTCCTCCGCAACACTCGGCTCGATCCGCGGAAATGCGATGTCCATGCGCATGTACCTCCATGGCGGCCACGTTCTATGGCTCACGCAACTTGCTCTTGAGTACTTTTCCCGAGGCGTTCCTCGGGAGCTGCGCCACGAAATCCACCACGGTCGGGCTCTTGTAGCCCGCGAGGTATTCCTTGGCGTACGAAATGACCTCGCCCTCTGTCAGCGAGGGCTGTGCGGGCGCCCGTACGACGACGGCCCGCACCGTCTCGCCCCACCGGCGGGAGGGGGCCCCGATCACCGCGACCTCGGCGATCCCCGGGTGAGTCGAGAGGACGTGCTCCACCTCGGTCGGGTACACGTTCTCGCCGCCCGTGATGATGACGTCCTTGAGCCGGTCGCACAGATGGAGATAGCCACCGCGCAGGAACCCGGCGTCGCCGGTGCGCAGGAACCCGTCCGGGGCGAGAACGTGTGCCGTCTCCTCCGGGGCCTCCCAGTACGCGGACATCGCCGTCGGTGTCTTCGCCCAGACCTCGCCCACCACGCCTTCGGCGACGTCCTTCTCCGTCAGGGGATCGACGACCCGTACCGTCACTTCGGGAAGTGGGAGCCCGGCCGAGCCCAGTCTGCCGTCGGTGTCGGCCAGATCGTGGTCCTCGGGAGGCAGCACCGTGATGCCGATGGTCTCCGTCGATCCGTAGAACTGGAGGAACTTGCAGCGGAAGCGGCGCAGGCAGGTCCGCAGCAGGTCGGGGTCCATGGGAGAGCCGGCATAGGCGATGGTGTCGAGGGCGGAGAGGTCGTAGTGGTCGACGTCCTCGTCCTGGAGGGCCTGCAGAACCGCGGGCACGACCATGGTCGTGGTCACCCGGTGGCGTTCCACGACTTCCAGCACCGAGCGGGGTTTGGCATCGGCGGACAGCACGCAGTGTGCCCCGACGGCCAGTGCCGCGATCGCTGTGTTCAGCCCTGCGGCGTGGAAGAGGGGAAGCGCCGCCAGCAGAACGGATTTTTGGGTGACGCCCATGACGCCGGCGGCGCTGAACGTCGCGCGCACGGCCCGGCCGTCGAACAACGCGGCCTTGGGCACTCCAGTCGTGCCGGAGGTGTACATCATGAACGCGGGATCGGAGTCCGTGGTCACGGCAGGCGGCTCCTGCGGGTCCCGGCAGAGAAGCCATTTCTCGTAGTCGTCGGTCTCGTCCCCGATGACCACGACGGTTTCCACCGTCGTAAGCTCGTCCCGGACAGGGGTGAGCTTGCCGACGAGATCCTCCGAGACGAACAGCACTCTGGGGCGCGCGTTGTTGACCACGAAGAGCAACTCCGGCGGGGCGAGCCGCCAGTTCGCGGCGACGCTCACCCAACCCGCCATCGACGCACCGAACAGGACCTCGAAGAACTCGGGCCTGTTGCGGCCCAGGTAGAGCACCCGCTCCCTCGCACCCGGCGCGGAACCGGTGAGCCCCTGTGCGACACGGCAACTGCGTTCGTACACCTCGCGCCAGTTCCGGGTCACACCGTCGTAGGTGAGACAGGCAGCTTCGGGTGTGCGTGTCGCCCACGTGCGGCAGATCGCCGCAAGTGCGGCCGTATCTTCGGGAATGTGCGTCATTTGTACGTGATTCCGTACGGGCTGTCGCCCACCAGACGCTTTTCGGCGAGCTCCCGTATCTCCGCCTCGGTGCACCCGAGTTCGGTCAGCACGGCCTCGTTGTCCTGGCCGAACAGCGGGGCGGGGCCCACGGCCGGCGGACGGGGGGCGTGGGAGAAGCGCATGGCCGGTGCGAGGTGTCGCACCGTACCGGCGACCGCATGGTGCACCGGGAACGGCCGCTGCCGATGAACGAGTTGAGGGTGGTCGGCGAGATCCAGACCGACGGCCATGACGGCCGCGGGCACCCCCGCGGAACGAAGGGCCGCCACGATCTTTTCGGCGGGCTCCCCGGCACACGCGTGGGCAAGGCCGTCGTCGAGCTGCGCATGCCGTTCGCGGCGTCCTTCGGCCGTCGCGAACTCCGCGTCGGCGGCCCAGTCGTCGCGGCCCAGGACACGGCACAGGGCCGTCCACTGCGCGTCGGTCGTGACGGAGATCGCGATCCAGTCGTCGTCGGCGCACGGGTACATCCCCTGCGGGATCGCGAGCGGGGATCTGTTACCGGCACGTGTGCGCGGCTCTCCAGTGGCCGACGCTTCGATCACCGGGCGGGCGGTCAGCTGTATGGCGACATCGCCCAGCGCCAGCTCCGCGCACACGGCCTCGCCGGTACGGCGGCGCCGCCGGATCGCCGTCAGCAGTACCAACGACGCCAGGTGCGCGGAGAACGGGTCGGTGACCGTGCCGGTGACAACCGGTTCGCCGTCCTCGTACCCGGTCATCTGGGTGACCCCTGCGGCCGCTTCGGCGGTGTAGGTGAACCCCGGGCGGTTATGCCAGCTGCCCGTGAGCCCCCATGCGGGCATGCGGACGACGATGAGGTCCGGGTTGACCTCGCGCATGCCGTCGAAGTCCAGTCCCCGGTCGTCAAGCACGCGAGGCGTGTAGTTCTCCAGCACCACGTGCGCGGTGGCGATCAACCGCTTTGCCAGGTCCAGGCCCTTGGCGTCGGAGAGGTCCAGTGTGACCTCCCGCTTGCCGATGTTGGGGCCGAGGAAGGGGCCTGCGCGCTCCCACGAGCGGTTCACGGTCATGGGATTGCCCGAGAAGCGCATGGCGTCGGGGCGGTTCACCGCCTCCACCTTGATCACCTCGGCGCCCAGGGAGGCGAGATGGGCCGTGGCCAGGGGCCCCGCCTGGAAGGTGCCGAACTCCACGACGCGCAGGCCCTTCAGAGGCTGCGCGGGGTCCGCCTCGGCAGTGGCCGCAGCGGGAGTCCGCACGCTCGGGCGCGAGATCCGGAACGGCGGTGCAGGCTGTAGGAAGCCGGCTTCCGGATGCCGTACGAAGGAGTTCCGCTCGGCGTACGGCGCCAGCTCGGCGACCGTGTCGGGCGAGGTCAGCGGGACCACGGGCACACGGTGGAGCACACCGAGCTCGGTCAGCTCCTCGACCGTGTGGCGCTCGGTGAACCGCCGGACCAACGGGGTGATCTCGGTGCCGTTGTACAGCCGGTCCGAGACCATGTCGAACCGGGAGTCGTCCAGTTCGGGCACCCTTGCCATCTCCTTGAACGCCTTCCACTGCGCGTCCGTGACGGCGACGACGCACACCCAGCCGTCCTTCGCGCGTTCGACACCGGGAACGGGGTTCTGCGGGATCGGGTAGCGCGTGTGGGGAGAGAGCTGGGAGAACAGCCAGGGGAACTGGAGCAGTCCGACCAGCGCCTCGAAACGCGAGACGTCGACGTCGATCGCCGAGGCCGCCCCGGCCTCGGTGCTCAACAGCGCTGACACCGCACCCACGGCCGCGCACGCTCCGGCCGTGAGCTCGCCAAACTCCACGCCGCTGGCGACCGGCGGACGGTCCCCTCTGGGGTGGAGCACGGTGAGGCCGGCCTCGGCCTGGAGTGTGAACTCGGTCGCCGGCAACTTGGCGAACGGGCCGTCGAGCCCGTAGTCGGAAACGGTGACCACGACCAGCCGCGGATTCTCCCTGCGCAGGGCTTCCGCCAGCGCCCGGAATCCCGGCAGGTCGTCGTCGCAGATCACGACGGCCGGGCCGGTCGCGAGTTCCGGCACCAGCCGGGCGACGGCGGTCCGGGCGTCCGCGAGTTCATCGGAGTCGCACCGCACCACGCGCTTGCCCTGGTGCAGATGACTCACGTAGGCCTCGTATCCGGCGTCCTGCGCCGTCGGCCGTTCGCCGGCACGCGGCTCAAGGCGCACCACGCGGGCGCCGACATCGGCTAGCAACCTGCCGCAGTACATGGTCGAGACCCGGCTCCCGGCCTCGACCACGGTGACATCGTGAAGCATCTTTCACCCTCCCGTCAGCGGTGTCCTGCACCTTCGCGCGGCCCGCGGCCACCGGACAGCGGTGGTTCCGTCGGCTGGAACAGCCCGGCGGCCTCGTGGGCCCGCACTACTCACGCGGCTTCCAGCAGGCCCAGGCCGAGGTCACTGACCTGCGCCCCGGAGGCGACCGCCTTGCGGCAGGACATGAAGGTGCGCGGATCGTCGACGACCAGGGCGCCGACGGCCCGCCCCGCCTCATCGGCGTAGACGGCGGTCATCCCGCTGTCTTCGATGCCGCCTCGCAGCGCGCTCAGCCGGCCCTCAGCGGGCCTGCCGACGATCTGGATGCGCCGACCGTACTGGTCGGACCAGACGTAGGGCACCTGGGCCCGTGGCGCCTGCTGCCCGAGGATGTCGGCCGCGACGATCTCCCCGTGCTCCCCGGCATTGGTCCAGTGCTCGATGCGCAGCGACTTGCCGCACATCGGGTGATACCGGTGAGCGATGTCACCTGCGGCGTAGACCGCGCCCACGCCCACGCCCGTGACACGCAGCCGGCTGTCGCAGGCCACCCCGTTGGCGAGATCGAGCCCGGAGGACTCCAACCAGTCCGTGGCGGGACGTGCGCCGATGCCGACGACGACCAGGTCGGCAGGGAGGGTGCGGCCGTCGGCCAGGACGACACCGGTTACCCGGCCCCGTCCGTCGTCGGTGAAGCTGCTGAATCCGACGCCGGCCTCGACCGCGACGCCGTTCATGGCGTGAATGCCCGCCAGCATCCGACCTACCCGCTCACCGAACAGATGGGCCATGGGGATCGGCTGCGCTTCCACGACACAGACGTCCAGCCCGCGCGCCCGGGCCGCTGCAGCGAACTCGGCGCCGATGAAGCCGGCCCCGATGACCACCACCCTGGGCGAACGGTCGAGTTCGGCTCGCAGCGCCCACGCGTCGTCGGCCGTCCGAAGGGTGTGGACGCCCGAGAGGTCGCCGGTACCCGGCAGTGTGCGCGGGGTGACCCCCGTGGCGAGGACCAGCCGGTCGAACGGCAACCGCTCGCCCCCGTCGGTCGCCACGCGCCGCTCGGTGAGGTCGAGACCGACCGCCTTCACGCCGAGCATCAGCTCGATGCCGCGTTCGTCGGCCTCCTGTTTCGTCAGCAGGACGGGAGGCTCGCCCGCACGGTCGGGGGCCAGCACCTCCTTGGACAGGGCCGGCTTGTCGTACGGCTGGTGCCGCTCCTCGCCGACGAGGGTGATGCGCTCCTGGAAGCCCCCCTGCCGGAGAGCCTGCGCCGTACGCACGCCCGCCACCGAGGCGCCGATGATCAGAACAGTCATGCATGCACTGTCGGAATTACCGGCAGCGGCCACAATGTCGAGTGCCGGTCACTGGAACTCATTGCCATGAACGCCACCGATAACGGCAGTTGCCCCGGAACCGGCCTTGATCGGGCCGATCCCGGGGCAGCTCCCGCCCATGCTCACCGAACTGGTTTGATTCCCGCGGCGTGTCTTCGCGCCAACACCTCATACACACCTGGGTTGTTCAGTATCCACTGCTCGGCGGTCGTTCCGACGATGGACCGCTTGACCACCGCCGGAATACCCGCCACCAGGGCCTCCGCCGGGAAGTCCGAACCGGCCGGTACCAGCGAATGCGCGGCGACGAGCGACCGCGCCCCGACCCGCGCACCGTCGAGCACGGTGCTGCCGTTCCCGATCAGTGCCTCTTCCCCGATGACCGCGCCGTGCACGACGCACAGATGCCCCACGGTCGCGCCGGGACCGATCTCCGTGGGCAGATCGGGTGGTCCATGCAGCACACTGCCGTCCTGCACATTGGCTCCTCGGCGCACCGTGATGCGGGAGTAGTCGCCCCGCAGGACCGCGTTGTACCAGACCGACGCGCCCGCCTCGATGACAACGTCGCCGATCAGTACGACGGTGGGCGCGACGAACGCGTCCGGGTGGACGGCGGGTGCGATCCCGTCGAGCTCGTACAGCGGCACTGTCACAGGCTCCCGCTGACGAAGCCGCGCACGGCGGCCACGAAACGGTCGTGCTGCTCGATCTGCGTCCAGTGGCCGCACTTCCCGATGCCGTACAGCCGCACGTTCGGGAGGTGGTCGAAGAACCACTTGCCGCCGTCGAAGACAACGAACCGGTCCTCACGCCCGTGGATGACGAGAACATCCTGCTCGATCTTGGCCGCGTCCTCGGGCGTCAGCGCCCACGGCCGGTCGAGGACGTCTACGAAGGTGGCCCGGTGGGAGCGCTCCACATCCGGCCGCACGGCGCGCGGGATCCGCTGCTCCGCGATCTTCCGCAGGTCCCCGCCGAACAGCTGCGGGTCGTAGACGAACTGTTCCAGCATGTGCTGCATGGCCTCGGTCGTCGGATTGTCGTAGAACAGGGCCAGCGACGGGATCGCGGCACCGGGCGGAATCGGCGAACCGCCGGAACCCATGAGAACGATCTTCTCGACCCGCTCCGGCGCCTGCAGCGTCGCACCGAGCGACCATATGCCGCCCATGGAGTTGCCGACGAAGACCGCCTTCTCCAGTCCCAGCTCGTCCAGCAGCCCGATCAGGGTGTCGACTCGGAGCTGGGTGAAGGCCGCCATGCCCTGCGGCGGCGGCTCGGGGTGGCTGGAGTCGCCGAAGCCGATGACGTCCGGCGCGAGGCAGTAGTAGTCGTTCCCGAGATCCTTCAGCACCGCCTCCCAGTTCGAGAGGCCGGTCGCGCCCGGTCCGGAACCGTGCAGGAACAGGAGGGCCGGCTTGGACTTGTCACCGGAAGCGTTCAGCTGGAATTCGTACTCTCCGACCGCGACCTTGGTCGTGGTGATCGGTGCGTCGGCCATGCTCACTCCTCACTTGACATGTGCTGCAGACCGCCATGATTCACACGCCACCGTTGTGACGGCAGGAGGTTGTTCCACCCCCCGGAACCCCGTCACTCGCGCGTTGGCGTCCACGCGGCAGAAACAAAGCTGAATCCGATCCCCCTGGACATGTCGAGCACGTCTCGACCGAGCGAGCGCACGGGCGCCGCCCCGGCCACGCCACGGGCTCCGGGCGTCATCGTGCCGCCTCCGGGGTTCCAGCAGCCGAAACCGGCGCTCGGCAGCTCTGGCCGTCCGGCCTAGCGTCGCCGTCATGCGAGCAGCTGTCATTACAAAAGCCGGAGGGGTCCCTGCGCTGCAGGAGGTCGACGAACCCCGCCCGACCGAGCACGGCACGGTTGTGACCGTCACGGCCGCCGGGGTCAACCCGCATGACTTGGTGGTCGCGGCCGGAGTCAACCAACCTCCGCCGGTTCCCTATGTGCCGGGCTCCGAGGGCGTCGGCACCGTCGGTGACGGAACTCGCGTCTACTTCGGACGCACGCACCTGCCACATGGCTCGTTCGCTGAGCGGGCGGTCACCTCGGCGGACTCGGTGCAGGAGATCCCGGACGCGCTGGCGGACGGTGCCGCGCTCGCGATCGGCGTGGCCGGAATCTCCGCGCGGCTGTCCCTGACCCGGAAGGCCGGTCTCCGCCAGGGTGAGCAGGTTCTGGTCCTCGGGGCCACGGGCAGCGTCGGTCGGATTGCGATCCAGGCGGCCAAAGTCCTCGGTGCCGGACGGGTGGTGGCGGGCCGCAACCCCGCCGTGCTCGACGCCCTCAAGGAGCGGGGAGCGGACGAGGTCGTCCGGCTGGACGACGACTGTCCCGCCGCGCTCCGCAAGGCGAGCCAGGGCGGATTCGACCTGGTGGGTGGACATGCTCTACGGAGCGCCGATGGTCGCAGTGATGAAAGTGAGCAAAGTCCATGGCTGAATCACACAGCACGTCTGGTCCGTCGTTGAACGTCGCGGTGGTGGGTGCCACCGGCAACGTCGGCCGCCCCCTGATCGCCGAGCTCATCGCACGGGGACACCGGGTCACCGCCGTGACAACCCATCCGGAGCTCGTCGCATCCCACCCGTCGGTACGGACCGTCGAGGCCGACGCCAACGACTCCGCCCAGCTCGTGCCCGTCATCACGGGCCACGACGTGGTCGTCACGGCGATCCAGTACGCCAAAACAGACCACGCCCGGCTGATCTCGTCCGTCAGGGAATCGAAGGCGCCGCTCTACTTCGTCACGGGCGGAAGCGGAACCCTGCTCGTGCCGGGCACGAAGACACGCGTCATGGACACGGACGTCTTCCCCGCGGAATTCGCGAAATCGGCCGCCGCCGCGGCGCACTTCTGGAAGCTGTTGGAGCAGGTCGACGACCTGGACTGGATCTACCTCGCTCCGCCGCCCGGAATCGGCCCGGGTGAGCGCACCGGCCGTTTCCGTCGTGGTGGTCGGGAACTGCTCCAAACCCCGGACGGGACGCTGCCCGGGATCTCGTTCGACGACTACGCCATCGCGATCGTCGACGAGCTGGAGAGTCCCTCACACATCCGCGACCGATTCACGGTCGCCTACTGAAGCAGGCATCAGGGGCCGACGGCCGGCACCGGAGCCAGTACCAGGGCAGGGGCCTGATCCCGGTGGATCAGGCCCCTGCCGGGCTTCCGCGCCAACAGCGATGAGGAGCAGGCACAAGACACGAGATCACTCAGCGTGTCCCGCAAAGGCACCCGCCGCCCCGCCCTCCCCGCCGTCAGGCCGACGACGCCTGGGACACGAGGTCGAGGGCGATGTCGGTGATCATGTCCTCCTGGCCGCCGACCATCTTGCGGCGTCCGACCTCGACGAGAATGGCGCGGGTGTCGATGCCGTAACGCTCGGAGGCCTTCTCGGCGTGCCGCAGGAAGCTCGAGTACACGCCCGCGTAGCCGAGAGTGAGGGTCTCGCGGTCCACCCGCACCTCGCGGTCCTGCAGCGGTCGTACGATGTCGTCGGCGGCGTCCATCAGGGGGAACAGGTCGCAGCCGTGCTCCCAGCCCATCAGGTCGGCGACCGCGATGAAGGCTTCCAGGGGGCAGTTGCCCGCCCCGGCGCCCTGCCCTGCGAGGGAGGCGTCGACGCGGGTGACGCCGTTCTCGACGGCGACGACCGAGTTGGCCACGCCCAGGCCGAGGTTGTGGTGGGCGTGGATGCCCAGTTCGGTGGCCGGGTCCAGGACGTCCCGATAGGCGCGGAAGCGGTCGCGGACGCCGTCCATGGTGAGGCGGCCCCCGGAGTCGGTTACGTAGACGCAGTGCGCGCCATAGGACTCCATCAGCTTGGCCTGGCGGGCGAGTTCGGCCGGTTCGGCCATGTGGGACATCATCAGGAACCCGGCGACGTCCATGCCCAACTCGCGCGCGGCGGCGATGTGCTGGGCGGAGATGTCGGCCTCGGTGCAGTGCGTGGCTATGCGCACCGAGCGGATGCCGAGGGAGTGGGCCTGCTTCAGTTCGTGGATGGTGCCGATACCGGGGAGCAGCAGAGTGGTGGGGGTCGCCTGGTGTACGGCGTCCACGACCGCTTCGATCCACTCCCAGTCGGTGTGCGCGCCGACGCCGTAGTTGATGCTGGAGCCGGACAATCCGTCGCCGTGGGCGATCTCGATGGCGGACACTCCGGCCGTGTCGAGGGCGGCGGCGATGGTGCGGGCCTGGTCGACGGTGTAGCGGTGGCGGACGGCGTGCATGCCGTCCCGCAGGGTGACGTCCTGGACGTACAGACGGGTCATCGGGACGCCACCTCCGGGGCGATGGGGGTCCCCCCGCTCGAGCGAAGCCGAGAGTGGGGGAGGCCGGCCATGCGCTCCGCGGTGCGCAGCGCGGCCGAGGTCATGATGTCGAGGTTGCCGGCGTAGGCCGGCAGGTAGTGGGCGGCGCCCTCCACCTCCAGGAAGACGGACACCTTCAGTGCGTCGCCACCGCCGCGGGCGAGGGTGTGCAGCGGGTCGTCAGCGGCCGCCCGCTCGAACTGCACCTTCTGCTTCAGGCGGTAACCGGGCACGTACGCCTGCACCCGCCCGACCATCTCTTCGATCGACGCGGTGACGGCCTCCGTGGCGCAGTCGGAGACCAGGCAGTGCACGGTGTCACGCATGATCAGCGGCGGTTCGGCCGGATTGAGGATGATGATCGCCTTGCCGCGCGCCGCGCCACCCACCTTCTCAATGGCCGACGACGTGGTCTCGGTGAACTCGTCGATGTTGGCCCGGGTACCCGGACCGGCCGAGCGGGACGAGATGGAGGCGACGATCTCGCCGTAGTGCACAGGCGTGACGGCGTTCACGGCGGCGACGATCGGGATGGTGGCCTGGCCGCCACAGGTGACCATGTTCACGTTCGTCGCGTCCAGATGCGCGGCGCCGTTGACCGGCGGGACGACGTACGGTCCCAGTGCGGCGGGGGTGAGGTCGACCACCGTCTTGCCGTGCGCGCGCAGCACCTCGTCGTGGTGGCGGTGAGCGCCGGCGGAGGTGGCGTCGAAGACGATCCTCACGTCCTGGAACTCGTCCATGCCGACCAGGCCGTCGATGCCCTCGTGCGTGGTGGCGACCTTGAGGCGCTTCGCCCGGGCGAGACCGTCGGAATCCGGATCGATGCCCACCATGGCAGCGATCTCCAGGCTCTCCGAGAGCCGCAGAACCTTGATCATGAGGTCGGTGCCGATGTTCCCCGAGCCGATGACGGCCACCTTGGTACGGGGAGAAGATGTTGTGGTGGTCACTGCTGCCCTGCCTTCTGGTCGGATGCGGGTGCGAAGCCGACGCGTACGGAGCCGAGTCCGGAGATGACCGCTTCGAAGCGGCTGCCGGGGGTGGCGACAGCCATGGGGCCGAGGGCGCCGGTCAGCACGACGTCGCCGGCGCGCAGCGGATCGCCCATCCCGGCCAGCGTCGACGCGAGCCACACGGCCGCGTTCAGGGGGCCGTCGAGGCAGTCGGCGCCGGTGCCGTGCGAGACCTCCTCGCCGTCGCGGCTGAGCGTCATGCGCACGGCGCGCAGATCGACAGAGGTCAGCGGCACTGGTGTTGCGCCGAGGACGAACAGGCCGGAGGAGGCGTTGTCGGCGACCGTGTCGATCAGACTGATGTCCCAGTCCGCGATCCGGCTGTCGACGATCTCCAGGGCGGGGACGGCGAAGTCCACTGCTCGCAGCACGTCGGCGACCGTCGTGTCGGGGTGCGGCAGGCCGGCCGCCAGCACGAGCGCGACCTCTGCCTCGATCTTGGGCTGGAGCAGCCGCCCGTAGGGCACCGTCCCGCCGTCGGGCACCGCCATGTCCGCCAGCAGCGCGCCGAAGTCCGGCTGATCTACGCCGAGTTGGGCCTGCACCGCAGGCGAGGTCAGACCGATCTTGCGACCGACGAGGCGACCGCCCTGAGCGAGCTTGCGCTCGACGTTGAGGCGCTGCACGGCGTAGGCGCTGCTCACATCTCCGGCAGGCAACTGGTCGCGTACCGGCGGACATGGCGTACCGGACTGCTCAGCCTCCCAGAGGGCGTGGGCCGTTTTTTTCGTCTCCGGGGAGGGCGTGCGGGACGAATGGGACGGCATGGGCGACCTCCGGAAGCGCGGGTGCAGCAATCGAATGCGGCACTCCTTGGATAGACGACACACCCCGAGCACGGCAGAACATGTTCCATTAACCGGAACAGTTCAGTTCTCGGTCAGTACCCCTGATGGTCAGGGGAAGCCACATCAGCTTCGACGCGCCCAGATCGGCCGTGTTCCAGCGGTCGCCCGCGTAGATGTGCTTGGTACCGGAGGCGCACTGGACGGTGATGACGTTCGCGGTCTGCCTGCCGGAGGTGCGTGTGCCGGGAGCGGCGAAGTCACGGAACGACGACCAGGTGCCGCTCAGCGACGTGGCGGTGGCGTAGATGTTGTCGTCCAGGCACTGTCACGTTGGCTGACCGGTGGGATGATCTTCTGGTTGATCAGCCTGGGAAGGGTTGTCCGTGGGGAGCGCGTCGCTGTCGTACAAGGGTCACCGGTGACGAAGGCGCGGGTCAAAATTGTGCAGACCGGTATGGCAGGTGTGGCTATTGCACTGTTCTCCGGGCATGCCTTGCACCAGAGGGCATGCGCGGGAAGTAGTGGTGAACGGACCGGCATCCGGGTTGGACGGTTTCTGCCTACCGTCGAGGCCGGTGAAAACCTTTCCGGCTGCGGCACTGTCGAGCAGTTCCGCTTGAGCGGCGGCCCAGTGACCGCGGTCTTCGACGACGGCATCCCGGTCCGCGCCCACGTGACGGACGACGGCACCCTCGCCATCGAGCTGGCCGAAGGACGCGAGGTGTTGGTGTACCCGGTGAGAGACCCGACCTCGACATTGCCTCGTGGCTCTGAGTGAGCCGGGTTAGTTTTGGGGATGCGGTAGAGCGGTCCCGGGCTCGGGCGTTGCCGAGGGACTCGTCTGGCGGGGTCGCCGACTACTCGCCGTTCGGCTCGAACACCTTCGGGGAGACTGGCTGGCGCGGTGTGCGGGCCTTGTCGTCCACAGGGAGGACTCCTGCCTGGGTGAGGTCCGCGTCCGTCACCATGGCTTCCGCAAGGATGCGGTGGAGCAGCGCCCTCTGCGTGTAGGCGAGCTCCATTAGTCGGCGGAGCACTGTGAGCAGGTCGATGAGTTCGAGGCCCCACTCGTCGGGCCACCGCCTCACGTGGATGTCGTCCAGCGGGCTCGTCTTCCTGTTGTCCGGCCGCGCCTTGCGGTAACCGAACCACTTCTTGAGGACGTTCATTCCGCCCACGTCATAGGACCACACCTCGGCAGGCACCGGCCCGAAGGCACCGTGACCGACGTGAAGGGTCTGTGCGTCCGCGTCATAGCGCATCTCGCCCGGGACGTTGTCACCGACGGGTGCCAGACACCTGACCCTCCGGGCGTCACCGGGCTCGTAGGCGACGGAGGCGTGGTGACGTCCCGAAGCTGAGTCGAAGCACACCTCGCCGTAGGTGGAGGCCCACAGAACCTCCTCGCCGAGGCGCACGGCCGCTTCCCAGAGCCTGGGATTGCGGGTCAGAGGTACTCGCACGCCCGGAGTGAGGAGCTCTTCCTGGAAGTGCTCGGTGAAGCCGGGGTGTGCAGCCACCGCCATGACGTACGCGGCCACATCCTGGGCGCTCACCTGGCTGTGATTCAGATGGGCTGAGAGGACCGGCAGTAGCCGCGGTGGGACGTTGCTGGTGCCGTCCGGGTGCAGGACGGGGTGCACCCGGCCACCTCGCCCGTTGAAATGGTGCATGTCCGGGAGGAGGCTGGTGGCGACGACAGCAGGCCCGGATTCGATCGGATGCCCCGATGGCTGGTTGAGGAAGACCTGACCTGGCTGCTGCAATGCCGCCCAGAGCCCTGGGCGCGGCTGGTCGATGACACGATCGTCGGCGACCAGCCATTGCCGGTCGAAGCTGCGCATGCCGATGCGCACGACTTCCGCGAGCGTGGAGGTCTCTTGGCTGATCGGCACGCCGTGCGAGGAACGGCCGGGCAGCCCGCCCCGGATTCTGTCCGTGGATCGGTCCCTCGTCTCCTTGAACAGCTCGGCTTTGACCGCGGGATCCTCTTCGCTGACGAGCTGGTTCCAGCGCTGCTCCAGG
The DNA here is from genome assembly GCF_045041235.1 of Streptomyces sp. NBC_00076. Taxonomy (NCBI): domain Bacteria; kingdom Bacillati; phylum Actinomycetota; class Actinomycetes; order Kitasatosporales; family Streptomycetaceae; genus Streptomyces; species Streptomyces sp. NBC_00076. The sequence continues at coordinate 58,315 of NZ_CP108242.1, read as the reverse complement.
ATCTGCTTGCCCGGCGACACGGCCCATGCCCGGTGCGTGGCCACACCTTGGCTTCCCCAGGGGAAGAGATCGCTGAGTGCGGGGTACGCATCCCAGTCGGAACGCGGGGCCGGGGTGAAGGGAGCGGTACTGCCCGTACGGGTGGTCCGCCACTCGTCCTGGTCCGGCCGCACGGTCTTGAGGTGCTCGAATTTCTCGGTCCGGCGACTGTGCGCGCCCAGTGCCCGACCGCCCAGCTCGAGCAACTTCGCACGCGTCTCCGCATCCGTCGAGTAGACGACAGTCCCCGCCATGCCCCGTGTCAGCAGAACCTTGTACACGTTGCGGATCAGCCGGTCCGTCTCCTCGTCCGCCGCGCCCCTGAGCGTCGGGTCCTTGGAAGACTTCCGGTCAGTGACGAATCGATCGCCTCGCCAAACCATGTCGGGCCCGATGACGACTCCGCTCCAGTCGAACTCGAAGCCCTGCGCCGTGTAGATGGTGCCCACCTGACCGGATCCGGCCGGATCGGTGGCCCACAGCGCGGCAGGAGGCGCCCCGGACACCGAACGGTCACCGCGCAGATTCCAAGGGCGGGCCCAGTCACCGATCACCACGTCCAGGGGAAGAGGATCGCCCGGCCTGGGCTCCGACGACCAAGGCCAGCAATAGCCCGCGGTCATGCGGGCACCGTAGCCTTCGCTTCGGCGGTCCTCCAGGAACGCCTCCATCTCCTCCGGGCTGTCGGCAACGAGGAGTTGCATCCGGCCGTCCGGTTCCCAGAGCGTGGGCTCGCCCGCCTCCAGCCCGAGAAGACGCACCACCCAGTTCAGGTAGACGTCGCTGCCGCCGCAGCGGAACTGGCTGTCCAGCGCTATGACCCGGAACGGCAGCCCCTTCCTCCCGGCCGCCCCCACGATCTCCGACACGGTGCCCATCTCGCCGGGGCGCACCACTTGGTGCTCGTCGAGGAGAAAGACGGGGACACGTGCCACGTCGATGAGCTCATCGATCTGCGGGCGTTCGGTGCGCAAAGAGGCCCGGGTGTAGCGATTGGCGGAGGTCTCGCGGATTCGGTGGGCCTCGTCGCAGATCAGAACGTCGAGGGAGTTCTCCGGGGCCGTCATGAAACTGTTGAAGTACTTGAAGAGGTCCTGCACTTCACGCTTGCGGCCGCCTGCAACCTTGCGCAGGGTTTTAGTGAGCGACGGCGAGCCGGTGGCATGCAGGGCTGGTACGCCCTGCCGGTACAGCTCGCCCAGCAGGTGGAGTGCGATCACGCTCTTGCCGGTCCCGGGGCCCCCGGTGATGACGACGACTTCCTTGTGAGCGGAGTGCTGTGCCTTCCGTACTGCGTTGAGAACCGTGCGATAGGCGATCTGTTGTTCGTCCAGGAGGATGAAAAGCCCTTCCTGCACTTCCTGGGCCGCGACAGCCGTCAGTTTGCTCGGGGGGAGGAGCTTGCCCAGGAGGAGTTGGTCGGCCGCTTCTGCTCCCGAACGTCCGCCGTTGAACCGCCCACGCAGGTACGTGAGGAACTCTGCCCGGCGTTCACCGGTGAACAACCGGCTTCCGTCCTCGCGTTCGATGTCCCGCAGCCCGTCCACTCCAGCCTCGGTGGCGTTGGGCAGGTAGACGGCCCCGCTGACGCGTTCCGGGTGTCTTGCCAGCAGGCTGTTGAACTTGACCAGGTACTCGCGGTAGCGCTGTACCTGGTCGATGGGGTTGAGGACGAGGAACGTGTCGGTGCCGGCAGAGCACAGAGCCGGATCGTTCGTGTCCGGTCTGGCCACAGCCCACTGTTTCAACTCGACGAGCACATACGACGGAGCCGAGCGGACGGGGTCCAGGCCGGACAGGATCACGTCTACTCGTCTGCTGTTCATCGGCAGGGTGAACTCAACGAGCATCTCGACCTCGGAGAGTCCGGCGTCGATCAGGCATCCCGCCAGTGCGGGAAGACCTCTTTCCCAGGCTCGGATTTGTGAAGAAGCTGGCCTGTGTCCGAATGCTCGGACGTAGCGGTCGTTGAGGAGTAGCAGCAGCGAACCGTCCCCTGCGTCGGCGGCGACCGCTCCTGCGGACGCCCGCAGCAGGGCGCCGCCGAATGTCGCGGGCATCTCCCGGACACTGGCCGGTGTGCTTGCAGCGTCGGACGGCGGCCTGCCGTGGGTTCCGTCCTTGGTGGTGGGGTCGGCCACCACCGCGAAGGGCGAAGCCCCGTCCGACAGCCTGATCGTTCCCGAGGCATCGGCCATGAGCGCGGAGAAGTCCGGCAGCCGGCCGAGGTACGGCTCGAGGGCTCGGCCCACGGCCTCGGTGATCTCCTGGGACTGTGTCCTGCTCAGCGCACTGGACAGGAGTTCCCGTACGCCGGGCCTGAAGTCGTAGAGGCCGTCTCGACGCAGCGATTCCGGGAACCCTTCGAGCGTTTGCTCGTCGTCGAGACGCTCCAGCAGCCCTCCGAGCAGCACCTCGGCGACGTGTGCCGAGGTGGCCTCGGGAAGGGTGGCACCGCGGACGAGTTGCATCAGGAGCGGGCTGAGGGGCCTGATCGCGGAAAGCCGGACTGCCAGACGGTAGGCCTGCGGAGAAAAGGACCCCCGGAACACGGCGATCAGCCGGTCCGGCGGCACAGTCGCGGGGGCAGGTCCCGCCTCCGCCGCCCCGGCGCTGAGAGACCCCAGCGCAGTTGCCTCGACGAGGTGGGGGACGGCGGGCCCGGTCAGCAGCTGCGCCCACGACGCCAGCGAGGACGGCGACAGTGCGAGCACCGGCAGGGACAGCCGGCCCGAACCGAGTTCCGCACGTTCACCTGTCAAGGGGTCCAGCATCAGCACTTGGTCCGCCGCCGGGAAGCGCTGGGTGGCCCTGAGCAGGTGCGGCTGCGGCTGGAACCTTGTGGCGCGCCACAAGCGCCGCGGCAACGGGTTGAGAACGGCGACGGGCCCACGTGCCCCCCAGTCTGCGACGGCGTCAACCGTGTCAGGGCTCATCCAGGCCGGATGAACGCCGTCCGTCAGCAGGAAGGTGACCGATGCCCCGGCACCGTTCTTGTGGTGCCGCGGGCTCAGCTTCTGCGGGGTGAATCTGCTGACGTGGATGGTGCGGAAATTGCCGCTGCGCTCCAGCAGGCCGCCGAGTTCCGGCACCAGTGACCGCCACACGCGCATGGACGAAGAGTCGTCGACCAGGAGTAGGGCTGAGTGCCGCAGCTCACGCTCGGGGCGCAGCACCACGTCGAGGGTGCCCGATTCCGCAGTGAGCCTGACGGTGGCCTCCACATCGACGACCTTGCGATGCAGGTGATCCCGGTACTGGCGCAGGGGTCGGAGCGATCGGGCCAGGCCGTGCGCTCCGGGCAGGGCCCGCGGCGCCGGGACGCGCACGGCACGAGCGGCCGTGCCGGTGGCGGTTTGGGCTGTCCTGCTGTCGGGGAACAGAAACCGGCGCCGCCCCGTTACCGGTTCTTCCGTCGGGCTCGTGGGGCCAGGTCCGGAACCCGTCGGGTCGAAGCCCTGCTCATCGGTGTCAGCCTGCCCGACGTCGTCGGCCAGAGGCCCGGCCTCTTCTGCCTCCGCCGGATCCGGCGCCGTCGCGTCGCCCGCTCCTGTCCGGGCTCCTTTCATGACACGGGCCAGGAGGAGGACGTCCAGGAGCTCCTCGCCGCCGAGCGGGTAACCGAGGTCGTCCAGGACCCGACGCAGTCGGGCGATCACGCCGGGAAAGCCTCGTCGAGACGGTGCATGACGGCGTTGATCAGCTGCTCGCGGCTCAGATCGGCTCCTGTAACGCGCAGATGAACCGCGGCCAGGAGCTGATCGGTGGCAAGGGTCTGCACAGCCGCTCTCTGCAGGAAGTTCTGGATGAGATCCTCGGCGTCGGCAAGCGCCTCGGCTCCGAGATGGAGGCGGACGATGTCGCGGAGCTTCTCCTCGTCTGGGTCCGGCAGATCGAGGCGCACACAGCGACGGAGAAAGGCCGGGGGGAAGTCCCGTTCTCCGTTACTGGTCATGACCACGATCGGAAAGTGGCTGCACGACACGGTTCCGCGGTGCACCTTGACACGTTTCCTGCTGCCGGTGACCAGCACGTCGGCGCTCTGTTGGTCCTCGGGAAGCCGCGCGAGTTCGGGAATCTCGAATGCTCCCTCCTCCAGTACTACGAGGAGGTCGTTCGGCAGATCGATGTCGGCCTTGTCCAGCTCGTCGATGAGCAGTACTCGGGGGCGATCCGTGGCGGCGAGTGCCGTGCCCAGCGGGCCGAGTCGCAGGAAGTCGCCGATGCCCGACCGGCGGCCCCTAGGACGTTGCCTCAGTTTCCTGGAAACGCCGCGCGTGGCTCGTGTCTCGCGTTCCAGCGTTGCCTCGCGCAGTCGGCCCACCGCGTCGTAGCGGTAGAGGGCGTCCGTCAGCGTCGAGCGGCTGTTGACCGGCCAGCGGAGTACGTCACCCAGTTCCAGATCCTCGGCGATGGCGTGGGCGAGGGAGCTCTTGCCGGTGCCGGGACGCCCGGTGACCAGCAGGGGGCGGCGCAGGTGCAGTGCGGCGTTGACGACTGCGACATGTTCCGGGCCCATGAGGTACTGGTGGGCCGTCGGAGTCTTCGGCGATTCGGCGAGACTCCGCCACGGTGGCGGAGCGGGCAGGTCGGCCGGTCCGCGGAACACCCACCAGTCCTCGGCTGCCGCGCCGGGGTCGTGATCGGGTGCTGGGCTGTGCGACACGGTCGCTCTCCTTGGCATGGTGGGTTCAGGGCTGGGTGAGGGCCCAGGCATCGGGAGCAAACGGTGGCGGTCGGTAGTCCGGCCCGTCGTACAGGAGTGACAGCCGACGCCCGTGGTGGGTCGGGCAGTCGGGGTCGGCCAGGGCCCTGGCCCGTTCCCGCCGCACCGTCTCCGGCAGGTCCGTGTGGCTGATGCCTTCCATCAGGTCGAGCAGCCGCTTGGCCGTCTCGGTGTCGTGATCCTGACGGTGCCACAGGACAGTGTGCACACCTGCCTGGAGGCATTGCCGGAGCACCTGGTTCTGGTGCTGCTGCTCGCAGCACATGATGACGACGCCGGCGTCCGGAACCGCCTCGAGCTGTGCCTGAGCGACGCCCGGGCGTGCCGAGCGCTGGTCGAGGACGAGGGGCCGGGACAACGGGAGCGCTTTGGTGCGCCGCTTCCACCCGGCGTAGGTGTCCCGCGTCCGTCCGGAACTGCGCAGGACGACCCGACGCATGACGCCCAGGAAGAAGTCGTCGTCCTCGTCTCCCCTCAGGTGCCAGGTGTCCACGTCGAGCCGCAGCCAGAGAGGTTCCACGAAGAACTCCACCAGCGCCTGATCTGCGTGTTCGTTCACCTCGTTGCGCAGCACTGCCCGGACGCCCTCGACCACCTTTTCGCTCGACACCTCGGAGTCCTGCACCAGGACGACCTCGTGGCGGCCGTCACCGTCACAGACCCATATCTGATAGGTGAAGCGTTGCCCTGGGGGTACGGGCAGCAACTCGACCTGGATGCGGGGAGTCGCTGCGGCCCCGGTGGGATGGCCGCGGGGCTTCGGGCGGATATCCTCCCGGAATTGGTCGACGGCGGCCTCAGGTATTCCCAGCTGCGGTGCCACCCTGTCGACCCAGGCGTCCAGTTCCTCCGACAGAGGATTCCCCACGGAGTGCTCCACAAGGCCGATCCGGACAACTGACTGGAGGAGCGGAGGCATCAACCGGTTGTCAGACGGGTACCCCTCGAGGAGGTCGGTGACGTCCACCAGTCCAGAGACTAATGGCAACTCGTCGGCGTACGGGAGTACAGCACGCAGCAGATCCTCGGGGTCGGTCTCACGGCACTGGGCGAGAAGGCCGACCAGTTCCCGCCGCTGTCGCGCTGTCAGCGTCTCCCTGGGGCTGACCACACGTGCCGCGCGCAGGAGCCGGTCCCAGGCGGCCCTTTCGTCCGAGGAGCTGAGGGCGCCGGTGTCCACCAGGTACTCCCGGACCACTTTCAGCAGTTCCGGCACGCCGCGTCGCACGCCGACGGCGAGAGCGAGCAACCGGTGATGATCCGCCGCCTGATGGATGGACTCCCTGCCAAGCTTGGCGGCCAGCCTGACCTCACACTTTAGGACGGCCTGAGTGCCCGGCAAAAGCCTTTCCAAGGCAGCCAGCGTCCGCTGCTGGCCGTGTCCTGCTGTGGGCACCTCGACAGGCGGAAGGTCCGGCAGCTCGGCCTCGATGGCGGGCAGGCCGATCGCGTACAACGGGCGCCGTGCCACCGGGGTCTTGCCGGGCGCGTCCACGTGTGTGGCGACCACGATCCCGACCACGGCCTCCCGGTCCCGGTCCCACAGCGGCCCACCGCTGTGTCCCTCCCGCGCCTCGCCTGCGTCGACGTCCAGCACGATCCAAGGCTCAGCCACCGCACGCGGCGACGCGACGATGGTCATCGCGGGGTGGCCGCTGGCCCACAGCGCGATGACGGCGTGCCCGTCCCGCTCTGGAAGAAAGGGCGCCGGCTCCGCACCGTCGGGAGGGGGCTCGGCGAGTCTGAGCACAGCCAGGTCGCCGAAATACGGAAACGGAAACTTGCCCGCCGTCCCCGCGGCACCGCTGTGGGGTGAAGGATGTGCCCGCGGCGGACGCCACATCGCCTGTTCGACACGGCCGACCAACTCCCGGTCCGGGGCCACATGGGGCATCCGTAACCGGACGACGTTTCCCTGCGCCGGTACGGAGTCTTCGAAGCGGTGTCGTCCCAATGCGCTGTTGACGACATGGGCACAGGTGAGGACCAGGGAGTCAGAGATCAGAACGGCAGCGCCGACGAACTCTTTCTGCCCGAGGACGGACACGAACGACCGGCGAAGTGCCGCGTCACTGTGAGTGGAAGGGATCACCTGGTACAGCCTTCCGTCACGACACAGAGGGAGAAGCCGCCCTGTTCAGGGAACGCGGCTCTTCCGGGACAGGGACGCCGTCCGGTGAGTCGGTGAAGTTCCAGGTGGCGGAGACGGTGAAACTCGCCTCGCCCTTCCCCGAGAAGACCCCAAGGCTGAAATCGCTCCCCAGGGTCACGCCGAACTCGACGGTGACCTCGTTCGGCCGCCGGGCGGACTCGGTGAACGACTGGTGGATCCCGTCGAGTACGCCGCCCAACGGACGCAGTGCCTCGGCGAGCGCTTCGCCGCCTCGGGTGAGGGCCTGCGCCGCACGCTCGTTGACGCTCACGGGCTGGGCGGAGCCGAAGTCCCCCGGAAGGCCGAGAGGTTCGCTCGCGTCGGTTTCGCGTCGGCTGGTGCCCGGCTCGGGCATCGCAGAGGAGTCCTTGAGCACCGGAGTGAGGTGCAGGCGCACCATCGAGCCGTCATCAAAAGTGAGATTCACGTCCCCCATGAGCACCATCTTGTCATGATCAGCAGTCGGCCGTGGCCCCAACTCCCTTACCCGGCCACCCAGGGCGCTTCGACGCCCGCGCCCGGGCATCGCCTCGCTCACGGGTACATCGGCGCGTGTTATCGAGATTAAAGCGGTATGGACAGACAGGGTCCTCGGCGATGATCAGGTTGTCCGGTTCGAACGGCGCGCGTGAGCCGAGTGTCTGCCGGATAGCGCTGACCCCAGCGGCGCGCATCGGGCGAGGACGGGTACGTCCCCGAGCGTGGACCTGAGATCGCTGTTGCTGTCCTCGTGGAGCACTGCCCGGCTCTCGGCGAGGCGCTGTTCGGCAGCCGACGACCACGTAAGGGCCTGTATCCGTGCCCCACTACCGCCGGGCCCAGACTGGAGCGGTGGCCGCGAGGCTCACTGGAATGATGCGTGGCGCAGCGCCGCGGGACGGGCGGAATCCAGTGATCGCCGATGTGCTGACGGCTGACCTACGCGGCTCCGCCGAAGTGGCGGCAACCGCGCGGAGACGTGAGCGGGTCGGTTCGTACATGAGGTGCTTGATCTGGCGCAGGGCGGGCACGAACGCAAGTTGCCACCGCCGGGGTTGAGGAAGCACAAGACAAGTTGAGTGGTTTCCGGGTTTTTCGGGCCCTACAGAGGTCATGCTGTTTTGGGGCCTCACGAGGTGGGGGAGTGAGGGGGCACTTGTTGGACCAGCCTGACTTGTTCTCCGTACAGCAGGAGGGCAGCGCGGACGGCCTTGAGCACATACCGCCGTTCGCGGCACCGATCGCTGCCACATCGAGCGCGGTAACAGATGATCCGGTGGCACTGCGCATTGCCGAGGCGATCCGGGACGTGTTCGGCGATTTCGGCTCCGAACATGGCCTGAGCCGCTCGGAGATCGCCCAGGCGTGCGCTGTGGTGGCCTCCGCTGACGAGTTCGATGCGAGGTTCCGGGTCTTCACCAAGCTTCGTCTGCTGGAGTCGCTGCACGGCAAGGCCTACGACCAGCGCTATGTGTTCAATCCGACCAGTGGTGCAGCGCTCTTGGTCTACGAGCGGCTGGGGGAGGCCGGAGGCGTCCAAGAGATCACCATGCTGCTGGATCGGACCCGCGAAGGCCTCCTGAACGGCTCCCTGACCGAGGAGCAACTGGCCGCCAAGATCGCGCAGGCCCGGCGGAGCCTGGCGAACTACACCAATCACCTGCTGCGGCTCGTGCGGACCAGGCCCATCGAAGAACTGCTCGGCCAGCGCCACCACCACGCCCACACCACATCGCTCGAGGAGGCGAAACACCTCGTTCACGCCATCGCTGAGCAGTACCCCGCGCTGCGTCCCGCAGGAACCCGCCTGATCCAAGAAGCACTGCGTTACACGGCAGCCGTCCATGAGTTCTACGACCGGCTCATGCAACAAGCCACCACCCGCCGCGACTTCAGCATGCTCCTTCCCGAGCAATACCTGACTGCGGCCCTGCGCTCCTCCACGGATGCACTCGCGCAGGTGCTCGCCACGACCGTCTTCGACCCGCCTCACGTCCAGATCACCACGGGCCAGATCCTCACTGCCGCGGCCGATCACCAGCCCCCGCCACCGAGACAGCGTCTGCCGCGCCCCCCGGCGCAGCCGCCCGGCCCGGACCCGGTCGAGGCCACACGCGCCAAGGTCGCGCTCGCGCGGCAGCGACGGGAGGCCACCGTGACCCTGCTCATGGCGGGAAAAGACGAAGCCGACGTCACCGCCGCCCTGCGCGCCCTGCCCTGGCAGGCAGCAGTCAGGCACATGGTCGACCTGCTGCGCGCCGCAGCCGATCCGGCCATCCCGTTCATGCTCGACATCTCCCGCGAGGTCATCGTGGACGCCGCAGGCCCGGTCACCTACGCCTCACCGGTGACCGTGTACCGCATTCCCGACAGCCCCCAAGATATGAACGACGACACCGAAGCCGCACCGCAGAGCCCCCATGAGTGACCCCTACCTGTTAGCGCGCGCCCGAGCACTGCGAACTGTTCCTGTCCCTACGGACCGCGCAGAACTCACCCGGCTGCGCCGCGCCGTCGATGATGTGGAGCGCCGTTTGGTGGATGTCGCCACCCCCGACGGTATCCAGGAGCTGATGACCGGCTGGGCCCCTGATGTGGAACCTGCAAGCGGAGCCCTGGGCGACAGCGACGTCCACCGCACCGCCTCGGCCATCCGCCTGGTCACACTGGCCTGCTGTATCCGCCACTGCTGGCCCGACCCCAGCCAGCCGCTGTACCCGGGACAGCCCGCCGCACAGGAGGACATCATCGCCTCCCTGGCTCCTCTCCAGGACACCCTCGTCCCCCGGGAAGGCGTGGCCGCGCTGGGCCAGACCTCGCATTTCCTCACTGCCCTGCGGTTCCTGCGCGCCTGCGACTACCTCTCGGCGGACGTCGGCGACGGCATGGTCCGTCTCGGCCCCATGGTCGCGCTGTGGTCCGAGCGCGATGTGGCTGAACTCCGCAGCGGCTACGACGTCCTGCCCGCCCTGAGGAAGGGATGAGCCGGTGGACGTACCGGCACTGGAAGCCCTGTCCCACAACCGGCGGGCCGATGTCCGAGCGGCGGTCTGCGCCGTGGAGACCGCCATGCTCCCTGTGCGGCCAGCGCACTACCGCGCCCTCGCGGAGACCCCGCTGCGGGTCGTGGTGGAACAGGTACTGACCGCATCCGGACGCACTCTGCTCGTGGTTGGCGGCGGCTACCTCTCCGGTTACACCGACGAGATCAGACAACGTCTGGCGCACGAAGGAATCGGGGTCCTGCCTCGCGAGGACCGCGCTGTCCTCACCTTGATCCTGATGTTCAGCGTCGCCATCCCCCGAGCATCCGGCACTACCCTGCCCGACCAGCTGTGGACCCGGGGCACCCCCGTGCCCAGGGACCAGCTCAAAGGCTGCCGGGTGTCCGACACGGTCCTCACCAGCGCGCTGCAGCGTCTCACCGACGCAGACCTGGTCCGTCGTACCAAAACCGGCTACGTCCTGGGCAACCAGTTCCTGCGCCTGACGCCGACCGTGGGCACCGAACTGTTCGAACGATTGATCCTGCTGGCCGATCCTGACAGTCCCCTCGCTGAATCGATCCGTCGCCGCCACGCCGCCCGTGCCGTGCCCACGGCTACCGCTCCCGACCACGAGGTGCACGACACACCATGACCAGCCCGCCCACGTCCGACCTGTCCCGGGGCATCGTCGGCGACCGCCAGCTCGTCGCCGTCCAAGCTTTCGACATCGCCCGGCTCACGGCACACGCCGTTCCGATCGTCCCGGAGACCTTCATCGCAGTCTCCGGTCTCGGCCCCAAGGACGACTCGAACGGCTCCGGCAAGACCAGCTTCCTCATTGCCGTTTCCCTGCTGCTGGCCGACCCGCAGTGGCGCCTGGAGACCAACGGTGGTCGGCACGCCAGCGGCATCCTGTTCCGCCCCGACGCAGCCGGCGTCGACCAAGCCCACCAAGCATCGCCGGTCACCCACGGCTACATCGTCGGCGTCTTCGCCCACTCTGACGACCCCGCCACCAGCCCCTTGACCGTATGGGTCCGCATCGCCACCACCACTCCCTACCTGCAAGCCAACTGGACCGAAGGCCTGCACGTCGCCGACGCCCCCACTGACCACGAGCGCAGCATCCAGGCCGACGCCCTGTGGCGCGAGCTCGGAACCCGCCAGATCCTCTCCGCCCGCGCCATGGCCGAGAAGCTCTACGGCACCGCCCCGCGCTGCCTCACCTACCTCGACACCGCCCTCCGTCCGCCCGTTCCCTCACTGCTCAGCCAGCAGCTGACCGAGATGGAGCCCCACGACATAGGCCGGTCCCTGATCGCTCTGTCGGGCATGACACCCCTGGTGGAGGAAGAAGACGATCTGCGCGGCCAGGCCCTGGAACACCAGATCGCACTCGACAAGGCCCAGACCGAGCACGCTCAGGCGCTGCTCGCAGAAGAAGAGGTGATGAGCGGCGTGCGCGCCCGCGAGACCGCCCGCCTCTCTCTCCAGCGCGGCGACGAGGCATGGCGCCGCTACCTCGCGGCCTCCTACCGCGACGCCCACCAGAGCGACCAGCGCATCGCTGCGACCATGGAGGAAGAGAAAGGGGCCGCTGCGACAGCCGCAGCCCTGGTGCGGGACGCCGAGGAGCAGTTGAAGTCCCTCGGGTCCGCCGAGGAACTCGCCACTCAGGAACGCGAAGCCCGCCAGATGTGGTCCGACGCCCAACAACTTGTCCGCGAACTATCCAGCAAAATAACGGAGTTGACCACTAAGCAGACGCTGCTGCGCAGTCAGCGGACCATCCTCCTGCCCCAGGTGCAGGGCTGGGACGGCAGCGACTGCGCCACCGCAGCCACCCGCCTGGAGCAACGCCAGCGCGATCACGCCAAGGCAGAGTTGCAACGCGTCGAGGCCGAAGACACCGTCACCCGCGCCCGCACACACCTGCACAACGTCGAACAGGGCCGCAGTGGCCAAGCCGGCCACGCCATCGACCTGCTGAGCGAACACCGCATTCCCGCGCACGGCCTGCTCGACCAGCTCAACGTGGACGAAGCCGCCCGCCCCGAGTGGGAACCGCGGCTGACACCCTGGCAGGACGCGATCGTCGTCGAACCCGAGCATGAAGAGAAGGCCCGACGCCTTCTGCACGCCGCTCTGCCCGGCGCACAGATCATCTCGTCCGACGTGAGGCAGGAACGCCTGCCGCAGGGCATTCACACCACCCTGAAAGTGGCACGCTTCCTTGGCACTCTTCAAGAACGCCTGATCCCCTCGGCCGATGGCACTGCCGTCCGTGACCAGGCGCTGGCTCTGACCGTGACGGGCGGCTTCCCTACCCCGCTGGCCGGGCGCGAAGCCCGGCTCCGACAAGCACGCGCCGATCTCGCAGCCGCCAAGCAGCTCGCAACCGAGGCCACCGAAGCTGTGACCGCTGCCAGCGCTGCCCTCACCTTGGCCAAGACCCAGCACGCGGCTGCCCAGGCCACTGAAGAACTCGCGCGCCTTGGTACCCAGGAGAACGACCTTCAGACCAAGATCGGCGAGTTCTCCAGCCGCGTCAACAACGCCGCGCGCGACGAACAGCAACTCCAGCAGACCTGGAAGGAGGCCGTGGCCCGGCACGCCTCCCACGAGCAGCTCCTCGCCAACGCAAAGCTCACACTGGAAGGGGCTGGCAATGCGCTCAAGGAACGCCACCGTATCCTCGCGGTGCTTGAACGTCAGCGCAGTCAAGCCGCCGCATCCCAGTGGCAGCTGCAGTGGGACGGCACTCTCGAAGATGCCGTCCACTTCCTGGACCAGGCATCGGAGCAGGCCCGTTCATCCCGGCCGGCGGCCCTGCGCCGACAAGCGGAGGACGGACTGCGCCGAGCCTACGAGCACTACGGCATCGACGGCACCCCAGGCGCGGACATCGGCGAAGACCTCCGCACTGGCGAGGAAATGATGCGGACTTTCGCTGACACCGATCCCGCCAGCCTCCCCTCTCTCACCTTCGCCGACGTGGCAGCCCCGCTGGATAATCGCCTCGCCGGCCACCGGGACCAGGATGAGGTTGCCGCAGCGCGCGTCACCCACGACCAGCACGCCCGGGAGCAGGCGATCACAGAACTCACCAACGGGGTCGCCACCAGCGCCCGCAACCTGGAAACCCTCCAGGACATGATCGAAAAGCACCTTGACGGCCTCTTCGCTCAGATCAGCGCCGCCTTCAACGACCTCGACCTGCGCAGCGAAGGCTACGGGGCCAAGCTCGAACACATCAGCGTCCGCCCCCAGGGGGCCGGTGACTGGCAGTGGCAGGTCATCCCGCGATGGAAACGCTCCCGCAGCGGCGGATACGTCCCCTACCGAGAAAACGCCAACAGCGCCCAGGTCAAGGTGCACGCCATCCTGCTCGTCCTCGCGGCGCTCCTCGCCGACTCCCAGACCCAGGGCAGAGTCCTGATCCTGGATGAACTCGGCAACAGCCTCGGAGAGGTCAACCGAAAGGACATGCTCGCCGCCCTGCGCGACGTCGCCCGCGAGCAACACCTGACCATCCTCGGCACCTGCCAGGACAGCGTCCTTGCCGACGCCGCCGATGTCTGCGGGGAACTGCTGTGGTTCGTCCACGCATCAGCGGCCGACATCATCAACCAGCCCACCAGCGCATGGGCCTTCGACAGCAACGGTGCCCGCACCCAGCTCACGGAAGACTGGATCACCGCAGGACGCACCTATGCCTGACCTCACCCCCCGGCCTCCACTCCTCATCGGCGAAGCACACGGCCGCGAGACCGTACCGTTGCGCAACCTGCCGCCGGGCATCACCGCCGTCACCCTGCCGCGCATCACCAAGGACGGCGACGACACCATCCACGTGCGCGTCCCCAGGGACCATCGACGACGCGTCAATCCCCGACAGGTCGACCTCGTCGCCGACCACCCCGTCAGGCCCTACGAGCCGCCGCCCACCCTGACCGCCCGACAACTGATCAAAGTCCTGCAGACCAAGAGCACCAAGCGCTGGCCCACGATCCAAGCCGACCTCGGCGACAACGCCTGGCAAAGCGTGGTCGACCTCATCCGCTGCGGCGCTGTCATCCTGCGCTGCGACGTCGTCAACGCCACCGGCTACAGCCCACGCTCATGGACCCTGACCCAGTCATGGACTGAACTCGCCGAGGATAAACTCGCCGAACTCCAAGGCCGCCAGCACCCCGAGGACCTGCACCGCGAGCTCCTTCACATCATGTCCGGCCTCCCTCAACTCGCCCATGAGCACGCCCTGCTGGCCAAGACGCCTCCCGGCCGGGTCCTGAAAATCCCCGAAGGCACCACCACGCGAGCCGAGGACTGGCGCGTCTACGAGGTCGCCATCCGGGCCGCCGGCATCTGGTGGCCCGCCCAAGGCAAACCCCGCAAGATCACCGCCAAGGAACTCGCCGGACGCAGCCTGCACAACACCAAGAGCGCCTGGACCCCCGTCAGGCAACAGGCCTTCTCTAACCTGATCGGCATCCCCTTCGACCAGGCCGTCGACAAAGCCGACACCGAACTGCGCATCCGCGGCCCCCTCCAGTGGCGCGTCGGTACTGTCATCGCCGATGCGGCAGCCTGCAACCCCTGGCTCGCTCTTCCTGCCCGCGGAGTCCGTGCCCTCGGCATGATCTCCTGCGATGCCCAGGGCATCTTCCTGATCGAGAACGAGGACACCTTCGAACAGGTCTGCAAGATCTCGGAGATAGCCGACAGTTGGCTGTGTATCTGGGGCAAGGGCTATGCAACCGACGGACTGGCCGAATTCCTCCGCGGCCTCGATGGCCTGCCCCTCGCGGCATGGGGCGACCTCGACGCCCACGGCATCCGCATCATCGGTAATCTCGCCGACCGCATCAGGCGGCCCATCACACCCGTCGCGATGACCGTCGACCTCTACCGGGGCGGCACCAAGTACCGCCAGGAGCCCACGAAACTGGAGGAGAACCGCAAGCTCGCCGCCCGGCTAGCGTGCGATGGCATCGAGGCTCTGCGTGATCTGGCCGAAGAGATCGCTCGGACCGACGGGCACGGCTGCGAACAGGAGACGCTCTACGACGAAGTCCTCCCCACACTCCCGAGTTTGCTGAAAGCCGTGCACGTGTCTGGCAGGTCCTGACCTCGTAGAAGCGGGCAGAGCGGGTCTACTCGGGCCGGGCTGTCGTTCACAACTCCTAGCTTTCTGGCCCCGGTTGGTGGCCTGTTGCGAACGCGGCATCAATGCTGCCGCGGTTCTGGCACGCAGGGGGGCGGTACGCACAGCTCAAGGGACGAGGGCGCTGGCGGGCTGGGAGAGGCCGAGCCGGGGCAGCCGTCCGGCGTGCGCGCGCAGATGCCGGGCTTCGGCGGACATCACGGGGGCGAACACGCTGTCCCCGGGCGGGTGGGGTGTCAGACGGTGGTGGGCGCGGGCGCCGGCCAGCAGCGGGCGCGCCCAGGCAGGCACAGCGTGCAGAGGGCAGTACCGATGGTTGACCCCGTGGAGCTTGATGGCACAGACGTCGCCGGTGATGTCGAGGTCGCGGGTGAAGCGCAGGCTGCCCAGGCCGGCCCGGGTGAAGGCCAGCACGCTCAGAGCTCCGGCGATGAGCGGGTGTGCGAGAGCGGCCAGAGCGGCGGCTTCCTCGAACGCAATCTCGAGGGCAGGGGCGGCCTGGACCAACTGCGCCGTTGCCAACGCGCCGGTGCAAGGGGGAGCCGGCCACCCGTGCTTCAGCGACGCCGACCGATTCTCCCGCGGCTGCCGGGCGGGTGACTGCCCCGCCGCCACTGCCACAGCCGCTGGTCCCGCCATCGGTGGAGCGGGAGGGAAGGGCGGGCGCGCGGGTATCGGTCCCGGCTCGGCGAGAAGCGCCTCGAACTGGTCTCGGCCGCTGATACAGCGCTCCGCGCGGGCCAGCACTGGCGGCAGTCCACGCGGCGGCTTCTGCCATAGCAAGGTCAGCTGAGCCCCTGTCAACTCGCGCCAGGCGAGCAGTTGGTCGATGCGCCTGAGGGTCAGCAGATGGGCCCGGAGGACTACCACGTGCCGCACCCCCATCGCGACACCCCAGGCCGCCGCGGCAAGCCAGGCCGCGTTCACCGAATCCAGCCACACATCGGGGGAGTGGAGCCCGGGGGCCAGCCGCTTGCCCAGCGCATACAGCATGTCGTGCGCCAGCGCGGCTGGGCTGCCGCTGGCCGGCGTCGGCTGCACGGTGATGCGGCCTTCCCCGGGCTGGTGTGCCTGAAGCGCCGCCCGGGTGTAGAACAGGTCGTCCCGCTCGTCCACCACGATCGTCACGTCGCTGTACGCCACTGCCACCCCCTTCCCGGCCGCGCCCCGCCACACCGCCCCGGACCTGCCAGGAAAAAACCCTCCTGGCGTGGGCCGCAGCCCGTGTCTGGGTTCCCGCGGCGGCCCGCCGCGGGAACCCAGACACGCCGTCCTACATGCCGCCGAGCTTGCTGTAGACCCAGTTGATGAGTTCGTCGTTGACCTCGGTCAGCCCCATCTGCTCCATGCCGTTGAGCATGTGTTTGGTGATGGTGCCCCAGTTGCGGAAGTTGCCGTGCGCCGCGGCGCGGTCGATGCCGCGGACCTTCTGCGGGTCGACGCCCGCCCACAGGGAGTGGAACACCGGCAGGGTGGCGAGGACCTCGTCCTCGGACATGCGCTGGAACTTCTGCCAGATGAAGACGCGCGATGCCAGCATCGGCTCACGCTTGAGGACTTTGTAGCAGTTGTCGCCACCGGCGAAGATCACCGCCATGTCGGTGTTGCGGTCGTCCCACAGATGGCGCCAGTACTCGAACGAGCTGCGGCCCATCCACTGGGCCTCGTCGCACACCAGCACCCGGAACGTCTGCGACAGGGTCTCCTTCAGG
Organism: Streptomyces sp. NBC_00076; assembly: GCF_045041235.1. Classification (NCBI taxonomy): domain Bacteria; kingdom Bacillati; phylum Actinomycetota; class Actinomycetes; order Kitasatosporales; family Streptomycetaceae; genus Streptomyces; species Streptomyces sp. NBC_00076. The sequence goes on along the minus strand of NZ_CP108242.1, from coordinate 41,553 downwards.
AGGGTGTCGAACTCGATCGGGCGGGTCGGCGGCTCCCCGGGCAGCCCCAGGGCCCGGAACAGGCCGTGGCGGATGTCGCGAGGGGTGGGGCCCGAGCGCAGTTCCAGGCGGTAGGTGATGTCGGGGGCGAGCTTGCGCAGTGCCGAGTTCACCGACATCGTCTTGCCGTAGCCGGCCGACCCGTAGGCGCACATCATGGCCTTGGCCTCGATCGTCGCCTGGATGTTGTCCAGCGTCGTCATGAGCGCGTCGGTGGCCACCAGGTGGGCGTCCAGGTGGTGGAAGTGGTCGGCGCTCTCCGGGGGGAGCTTGCCGTAGTCCATGTCGCCGCTCACGTGTTCTCCTTGGGATTGTCGGGGTCCGGCTCGCCGGTGCCAGGCGGGAGCGGGTGTGCCCAGCCGTCCGGGACGGGCTGGTGCGGGATGTAGCCGGGATTGGCCTGCCTTCGGCCGGAGGTGTCCCACCCGGAGAGCTCTGCGTCGGCTTCCGCCTCGGTCAGCGCGCCCAGGCGCTCGGGCGGGGCGGCGGTGGTGGCGGCTTTGAAGCGCTCACGGCGCAGCTTGGCTGCGGCCTTCATGTCCGCGCGCAGCTGTCGTTCCTTGGCCTTACGGGCGTTGCGCACTTCGCGGACCTGCTCTTTGCTGGCTGCCTCAGCCAGGACCGCCGTTCCCAGGTGTACGCCGTCGAGGCCGAACACTTCGATGCTGGTGCCGTGGTGGGGCAGGTGCCGCGTCACGACCGGCACACCAGCCCGGCCCACCATCCACGGCGCGATGTAGTGGCGGTTACGCCACCGCACTCCCTGCGTGGTGATCTTGCGGGTGCGTCCGTCGTCTGTGAGCCCGAAGCGGGCTAGCTGTGCGGCGGGGATGTCGTGCAGGGGAGTGGGGTCCGCCTGCCACGCCTCGATCGGGGTGCGGCCGTTGAGCGCTCGGGGAAGATGTTCGGTGTTCCACCAGTCCACCCACTTCAGCAGCAGCTCTACGAACGCCTCGAAGGCCAGCGCCGGCGCGTCCGGGTCGATGCTGCGGCCGCCGGGGAGTTTCTGCTGGTGGACGTAGCGCGGCATGGAGACGAACAGCATCTCCTCGACCGCGTCGTTCAGCGCCTCGATCGTGCCCTTCAGATGCGGGGTGTACGCCGGCAGGTCGATGACGGGCACGGCGAACGCGCCGAGCGCCGAGGTCACCGCGGCGCACAGGAAGTCCTTGCCGCGGTCCACGCGGATCAGGTCGGGCAGGCCCCCGGCCGGGCCGAAGGGCTCCGCACGGTCCAGGGCCGTGCGCAGGGCCGCGAGCACCGCGTCGCTGCTGGGCGCGTGGGGGGTCACGGCCACGCCCGTGATGACCTTGGTGGCGCAGTCGATGAACCAGGTCACCCAGGGCCGCGCGTGCTCGCCCTCCACCGACACCTGCACGGGCACGCACTTGTGGTCGCCCTCCCAGGCGGCGTTGCGGTGCTCCGTCGGGCGTTGTCCGAACACGTCGAAGGCCCGCCGGGCGGCCTCGCCGTGGGCGAGCCCGGCCCGGTCCCCGGGGGTCAGGTCCCGGCGCAGCGCTCGGTGCAGCGTCGCCAGCGACGGCACCTTGGGCAGTTTGGGGTCCTTCCGGCGGCGCTGCACCAGCTCGCGGTGCACGGCGGAGGCGTTGCCTCCCCACAGCACCAGCAGCCGCCGGATCTCCGAGGTGATGGTGAACTTCGCGCGGGCCGGTGCGGCGTCACCAGGGGTGCGCGCCCGCTCGATCCACCGCCATACCGTGCGTGGCGAGCGCCCCAGCGCTGCGGCGGCCAGGTTCACGTGCGCGGTCCTCAGATGGCCGTGCTCGTCCAGTGCGGTCAGGCGCGACAGCGCCGCGGTCTTGGCCCAGCGGGCGGTGAGGCCCGGTGGGGTGAGGGGTGGTGACGTGGAGTCAGGGGAGCCGCTCACGCGGTCGCCTCCTTCGATGATGTCGCTACGGCGCACAGGGCCGGCCCGGGCCCGGGCGCTTCAGGTCCCCCCGAGGGGGTGCGGGCTGTGCCCGGATACCGGTGTCCCGCACCGGGCACGGCTCGTGGCCCGGTGCGGCCTGTCGCCTGCAACCGGTGGGTCTCTACGAGGTCGCTGCTGCCCGGGAGATGGTTCGCCCGCAGGCCTGCCCGCGCGCCGTTTGCGGGCGTGCGGGGCCATTGCCGGGTGGTGTGGAGCAGGTGGCGGGCCGGCCGTCGCGCACAGGAGGGCGGGAGCCGGCCGGCCCGCTGGATGTCAGGTCAGCTCTTGCAACTGCTTGATGCCGTCCTGGATGAGATTCTCGCGCCGCTCCGGCGTGAGCCACTCCGCACTGGACTCGTGGGCGACCTTGCCGACCCACAGAACGTCGTTGACGGCCTCTGCCACCGAGTACAGGTGGCTGATGACAACGATCGTCTTGTCCCCGGCCAGCACGGTGCTTCGCAGGGCTGCGAGCGCGTCTTCCAGTCGGGTGGCGTCCAGCGAGGCGAATCCTTCGTCCAGGAACAGGCTCTCCAGCTTGCTGTGGCTGCGGCTGTGGAACTCGACCAGCGCGAGGGCCAGGGCGAGGGAGGTCTGGAAGGTCTCGCCGCCGGAGAGGGTCTCCGGACTGCGCGTGAGGTTCGTGGCCAGCTCCATGATCCGGAAGTCCTCGGTGAACGCGTATGCCCCTGCGGAGAGTTCGAGCAGGATCCTGCTGCCGTGGACGAGCAGCGCACGGGTGCGTCGCTCGGTGAGGTAGCTGAGAAAGTTGGCATCCGTGAGGTGGTCGCACACGCTTTTCCACTCCGCGATCTGCCGATGCGCCTCCTGCAGGGCGGTGTCCAGTGTCTGGGCGTAGGGGATCTGGGACTGCGCGGTGCGCAGTTCGGTTCTGGCCCTGTCGTGTGAGGCCTCCGCCTTGCTGGTCTTGCGGCTGAGCGGGTCCAGGCAACCGGGAGCCAGCGGGTCGCCCTTCGCCGGCAGCGGGAAGCCGGGGTCCGGGTCGGTGTCGTCGGCACGGGCGCCGGCTTGCGCGGTGATCTCCTTCTCGAACGCGCGTATTTGTGCGGCGGCCTGCCGCGAGGCCTGCTTCAGCTCGTCGGTCAGCCGCGTGCCGAGAGAGGCCAGAGCGGCCGCGTATGCCTCGACGCCGGGCAGGTCACTGCCGTCCACCGGTGACGGGACCTCGGCCTGTTCCTGGTGGTCGAGGACGCTCTGGGCGTCGGTAGCCGCGTCTGCCCAGCGCTGCAGCCGGGTCAGCAGTGCGCGGGTGGGTACCTCGACTGTCAGCCGGTGCCGTTCCTGCAGGGCTTGCCGGTCTTCGGCGTGTGCGGCCAGCGCCTGCGTGGCCTCGTCACGCTCGCGTTGGGTCTGCTCGAGCCGGGGGAGCAGTTCCTCGGCCGTGGCCTTCGCCCGGGCAATGGCCGACGCATCGGGCAGCGTCTCTTGCGAGGGGCCGCCGGGGCGCAGGGGGACCGGCAGCTCGGCGATCTCCTTCGTCACCGTCAGCAGATCGCTGTCGTACTGCTGCTGTGCCTTGTCCAGCCGCTTGCGCTCACGCAGCAGGCGAGCGCGCTGTCGTCTGAGCTCAGCCAGGGCCGCGTCGTCCTCGGCCTGCGCTGTGGCCAGTCGCGCCTGCGCGCTCGTGTGCTCCTGCAGCGTGTCCGCCTCCGCGTCGCGCAGCGGCCGCACCAGAGCGGTGACCGCACGGGACAGCTGGGGCCGGGTCTTCGGCTCGCCCTCGCTCATGGCCTGTGCCTGGTCGACGACCTCCTGGACGAGCGCGTCCAGCGCCAGGGCTGTGGCGGGCGAGCGCATCGGTCCGATTGCGACCGCCAGCTCCTTCACCTGCAGCAGCGCTGTCTGCATACGCTCGCGGGCACCCAGGTGCTCGCGCCGGTGCTCGGCGGCCTTCGCTTCGGCCGCGCCCAACTCGGCGGCCGCCTGTGCCGAAGCGGACACCGCGTTGTTGTAGGCCAGTGCGTGCTTGCGGACCACGCGTTTGGCCCGCTCCAGGGCCTTGCCGTCCAGCGGCGGCGGGGCGGTGAAGCCGCTGGGCACCGTCTGGGTGCACACCGTGCAGGCGTCCCCCGGCGCCAGGGCGGCACCGGCCGCGTGGGCCGCGTCGCCGCATTTCAGTGCCGCGAGCGCGTCCTGTGCCGCGTCGTGCGCCTTGTGCAGGGGCTCCAGCCGCTCTTGAAGGCCGGTGCTGCGCGTGCGCTGGCCGTCCGCGGATTCCAGCGCTGTGCACTGGCTCTGCAGGTGCACGGCCGCGGCGCAGGCCTCCTGCAGCGCCGCCCGGACGGCTTCTTGGACCTGGTCGGTATCGGTACGTGCACGGTTCACGGCGCGCTCGGCCTGCCCGGCCGCCTCGGCGAGCGCCGCCCTGGCCTGCTCGCGCGCTTGCAGGTCCTGGCGGGCCTGCGCGTCCTCCTGCTCCTGCGCGCTGTGCAGCAACAGCTCCTGCTCCAACCGCCGGGCCGTGGCGTCCAGTTCGCTCACGCGCCGGGGCAGACGGGACAGGGCCGTCAGGGCACTGTCGAGAGAGCGGACGGTGTGACCGGCCTGCGCGGCGGCATCCAGCGCGGTCTGTGCGGCCTCCACGCGCAGGCGCAGCTCGTGTCCGGCCGTGTCGAGGGCTGCCGTTTCGGCGTCGAGGGCCTGCTGGGTGTGTGCGAGTTCGGCCATCGTGGCACCGGCGTCGGCGGTGGCGCGCTCGCGCAGCAGCCGTGCGGCTCGGTCCAGTTCGGTTTTGCGCTGCTTGCTCCGGGCCGCTTCGCCCTGCGCGTGCCGCAGGAGGTCCAGGCGTTCGCGCCGCCGGGTCGCGGTGATGCGGGTGCGTTCCACGTCCAGGACCGCCTGGGCGGCGCTGGCGACCGGGTCCCGCAGCAGGTTCGCGCGGGCCCAGGCGGCCTCGGTCGTGCTCGCCTTCAGAGCCTCCATGCGTGCGAGGGTGTGCTTGCGCACGCGTTCCAGTTCGTGGATGCCGAAGATGTGGCGCAGGATGCCCGCGCGGTGTGCGGGGGCGGCTTTGAGTAATGTGTCGAAGTTGCCCTGGCGCAGCAGGACCGTGCTGACGAAGCCGTCGTAGCCCAGGCCGATGATCTGGGAGACCGCCTCGGTCACCTTGTCACTCGAGTCGACCCGTTCCAGGGACGAGTCGCCGTCCAGGGGCTCGAGCACGGCCTTCGGCCGCTTGCTGGGCTTCCTGTACTGGGTGCGCCGCACGCTCCACGGCCGGCCGTCGACGGAGAACTCGAACGCCACGCTCATCTCGTCGAGTCCGGTACTGATCAGCTCACGGCCGTTAGCCGCGGCCCACGAGGATCTGCCGTACAGGGCGAAGATGATGGCTTCGAGGAGGGTGGACTTGCCCGCACCGGTGTCGCCCAGGATCCCGGCCAGCCGCTTGCCGGCGAAGTTGATTGTGCAGGTGCCGGGGTAGCTGCGGACCCCCGACACGGTCAGTCGCAGGGGCCTCATGACGCCTCCGTCCCCGTCCAGATGTCCTCCAGCGCGGCGCGCAGCAGTTCCTCGGCCGGGACCGGCGGGGGAGCCTCGTCGTCGACCTCGCTGAGCAGGCGGGCGAACGCGGTGGCGGTGGACCGTGCGGCAGGCTCGTCCAGGCCTGCTTCGGTCAGATAGGTGCGGAACGAGTCGGGCAGGTCTGGCTCGTCGGCCGGGATGTCGGCCAGCACGCTGCCGGCCGTTGCTTCGCGTACCGGGGCCGCGTCGACGACGATCGCGCCGGGGACGATGTCAGCGATCCTGCGGCTCAGCAGCACACCGTCGTCCTCGCCGGTGATGGCCGCTTTGAGGAACGTTCCCTCGTACTGGCCGGCCTCGGCGCGCAGGCGGTCCAGCGTCCCTTCGAAATAGGCCAGCCGCCGGCCGCCGGTCAGGCGGTGCGGCTGGACGCGTACCGGCCGGCCCGGGTCGGCGTCGACGACCACGACGCTCTTGACGTCCTTGTGCTCGCCGAAGTCCATCTGCAGCGGGCTGCCTGCGTAACGGGCCGCGAACGGAACGCCCTTCACCGCCTGTGGGGCGTGGATGTGCCCCAGCGCCGCGTACGAGACGGCCGGCAGGTCCTCCGGGGCGGTGGCAAAGGCCGCGTCGGTGTCCACGCCGCGTTCGCTGTGCGCCGGCCTGGCGCCGGCGACGAACAGGTGGGCGGCGAACAGCAGGACGTCCCGGCCCGGGTCGTACTCGTCGTGCAGCGCCTCCGTCAGTTCCGCCTGGAGTCCGCGCATCGCCTGCACGTAGTCGGCGGACGTGACGCCCGATGGGGAGGAACGCTGCCAGAACTGGTTCGGGTGCACGAACGGCATGACGGCGAGGCGTATGCGCTGCTCGCCCCCGCAGGCATCGAACGTCAGGATGCCTCCCTCGCGCCCGGGGCGGAATCGGTCGACGAAGTACAGCCCGCGGCCCCGGGTCGGGCCGCTGACGAGGTTGAGGAACTCAAAGTAGGCGGGGGAGTCGTGGTTGCCGGCGATCACCACGGTGGGGGCGACGGCGGCGAGCTCGTCCAGCGTGCGGATGGCGCGCGACAGGTCCCGGGCGCCCGGGCGGAAGGAGTGGAACAGGTCGCCGCTGTGGACGATCAGGTCCGGCTGGCACTCCCGGGCCAGGGCCGCGATCTCGGGGAGGACTGCGTCGAAGTCCTCCTCACGCGAGTGCCGGTACAAGGTGGCGCCCAGGTGCCAGTCGGAGGTGTGGATCACTCTGCTCATGCAGCCATGAGCCTTTCTGGAAGCGTGGGAGCGCGTCCCCGGATACGTCGTCAGGGGCACGCGCTGGAGGCGTGGCGAGACACGTGAAGTGCCTGCGGCCCCAGAACCGTACATCAGAAACACGAGGTAAAACAGGAAAAGAAGGGTCCTGCTAATATCTGAGACATGCAGGAGCTCCTGGAGGCACTCGAGACACGCATGCAGCAGCTGCAGCACGCGATGCTGCAGGCACGCCTGCAACACGACGACGCCCAAGTGGCCTCGCTGTACGCGGACTTGAAGAGCACACAGGCATACTGGGCTTCGCTGGTCCTGCCCGCCGACGAAACAGCGTCAGCCCAGCCGGAGCCCGCTCCGGCGAGCGCGCCCCGGCCCCCGCGCGGCGGCCTGCCCATCCGCGAGCAGGTCCACCAGACGCTGACCCTGCTGACCGTCCCCACCACGCCGAAACTGCTGAGCCAGGTCCACGAGGCGTTCTACGGGCACCCGCTGAACACCCCGCGCCTGACCACGGTGCGCCGTGATGAGGAACGCTCCTTCCGCACGGCCCCCTTCGCCCGCACGTACTACATCTGCCCGGCCCTGACCTGCGACCTGCTCTCCCCGGCCCGCGCCCTCCTCGCCCTGAGCAACTGGCCGCTGGAACAACGCCTGGTGGGGCCGCTCACCCACCGGGTCCACTTCCTGACCGCCGCGCTGCGCATCGCGGACGCCGCCGGGCAGCGCGCGGACGACGTCCCGCCCCAGCCCCTCCAGCAGCTCCTGCAGCACTACCGCCGCAACATCCCCGGCTACCCGGGCACCCGGGGTCCCGTGGAACTGGACGCGCTGCGCGCTGCTGCAGAGGACGAGCTGGCCGTCCACGCCACAGACGATGCGAACACCCGCGCAGACGCGGCCGACCGCGCCCGCAAGCAGCTCAACGACACCGACCAGATCTTCGGCAGCACCCTGCACAACGCGAACCGCGTCCGCCGCACGGCGTAACCCCCTTCCGACCGCACAGCAGTGCCCCGCCCCTTTCCGAGGAAACCCGTGAGCTCGCTCGACACACGTCTGGACGTGTTGCGAGGACCAAGCCGGCCGCTGCCGCACAGTGCACGCACCCTGGCCGCGCTGACCGCCAACCCTGCCTGCGACCGCCGGGCCGTGCTCGACGCGGCCGGCATCGACAAGGACGCCCTCGCCGCCCACCTGGGCGCGCCCAGGCCCTCGGGGAAATCCCAACTCGCCCTCAAACACGGCCTCGCCTTCGAAGACCGGGTCATCGGCCGCGACCACGCCGAACTCGTACGCCTGCTGCGCGAGACCCTGGACCTCGACCTGCCCGAGGTCGGCTACGAAGACCTCAACTCGGTCGCCACCGACCAGGACAGGTCCACACCCCGGCTGCGCTACATCCACACCCGCTCGTTCATCCTCGCCGCAGCGACCAACCTGGCGCCCCCGCGCACCCTGCTCAACCACCCGGTCCTGCGCCTGCCCGTCGCCGGCCACCACGTCTACCTGGAACCCGACGTCGTCGCCTTCCACCACGACGGCACCTTCCACGTCGTGGAGATCAAGTCCTTCCCCGTCATCTACGGGCAGGCCGACCCGGCCAGCGTCAACGCAGCACTGACCCAGGCCGCCGCCTACATCCTGGCCCTGCGCGACATCCTCGCCGACAAAGGCCTGCCACCCGAGCGCGTCTCCGACGACGTCGTCCTGATCAACCCGCTGAACTTCACCGCGCGCCCCACGGCCGTACTCCAATGCGCCCGCCGACAGGTCAGGACCCTGCGCTTCCACCTGGACCGACTGCGACGCCTGCCCGAACTACTTGACCAACTCCCGCCGGACACCACCTTCGACCCGGTCTCCGGCCCGGACGGGAAGCCGACCCGTCCTGGCACCGAACTTGCTGCCGCACTGGCCCTTCTGACGCCGCGCTACACCCCCCGCCGCTGCCGCAGCCACTGCGACCTGGCCGTCCACTGCCGCGACGAGGCCCGCGCCCGCAACCGCACCGAGGCACTGGGCACCATCGTCCGCGAGGACACAGCCGGCATAGTCACCTCGACTACCGCCCTCGCCCTGGTCGATGGCCGCATCCACCCCTCGGACGCCCAAGCGGACATCACCCGTGCCCTGCGCCACGCACAACGCCTCTACGACGGCCTCCAGGCGGGCACCGTATGAGTCTGCTCGCATCCCTGCTGCGGCTGCGTGCCGACGCCGCAGGCAACGCCATCCGCACCAGCCACGTACGCCACTTCCACCTCAGCGACCAGCCCCTGATGCTGCTGCCACTGAAACGAACCGGACCCGCCGCACGACCCCTGGCAGTCATGCTGGGCACCGACCCCCTGCGGCCGCGCCTGCTGACAGCGCCGCCCTCGGGCAGCACCGCCACCATACGCGCGGCCCTGGCCGAGACGCTGATCGTCCACATCGAATCCCACCAGCTCAGCAGGGAATACCTGCCCGCCACCTCCACCCGCCCGGCATACCAGCGCTACACCGACGCGCCCCAACTCCTGGTCCCCAACCCACAAGCCGTGAAATTCCTGCAGAACCTCGGACTGGACCTGCGGTTCCGCCCCCTCGACGACCAGACCCCCGCCACGCGTTCCGCCAGGCGCCTGGGACAGTGGCTCACCCACTTCACCGACCGCGCCGAGATACCCGGCTCCGCCGCCCTCATCCCCCTCACCGACCTGCTGTCCATGCACTGGATCACGGGGCAGAGTCCGCAGGACGACGAAGACCTCGCCACTCTCCTGGCATGGATCGACCCGCCCCCCGGCAGCGCCGACGGACGCGACGCCGCGCGCCGCGCCGAAGACCCGGCCACGCACCGCCCCGCCGGCCCCGGCACCGCCGCCGCCTTCGACAACGAGAAGCTGGACCCCCTGTTCGACGCCTTCGCCCGCGACCCCGCACCAGCCCTGAAGGATCTCGAACAACTCCTGACGGGCTACCTCCAGCCCACCTGGGACCGCATGTGGCACGCCTACACACTGCTGCAGGCCATCCCCGAAACCCCGAGCGCAGGGCGCCGCTGGGCCACCGAGCGCAGCGAGTTCACCGACCAGAGCACCTACCTCGAACAGGGTGGCCGCTCCCGGCCGGCCCACGACCAGGCAGTGGCCGCCGCCATCGGCCTGGAACGAAAGGAAGCAGCGGCAGCCGCCTTCCACACCGACCGAGCCCTGGAGGATCCGTTCGTGCGTGCCGAACTGCGCACCGCAGGCGAAGCCGTCGGCGGCACCGTCACCGCGGTCGACACCCAGCACATCATCCGCGGAACCACCGGCCGCGCCCTGTGGCGCCCACGGATCACCCTGTCCACCGAGGATCCCGTACATCTGGAACCCGGCCGGCTTCTCGCGAGCCACCTGCACCGCACCGCCCGCTACCAGGTCCGCGAGGTCATCCCCCGGGACAGCGACACCCTCGTGGAACTGGAGATCACCGCCGGCATGGGGCGCGTCGACCGCCCCAACCACACCGTTCTGCCCAGCGCCGGCGCCTTCCTCGTGCTCACCGCCGCCCCCGAACACTCCCGAAAACCAGCCTTCCCCTCACGCGACCAGACCCCCTGGACCCACGGGGGACCACCCCCCGACCACGGCGACAGCAAGGAGGAGCAGTGACCTCCTCGCACCAGCCGGCGCAACCAGCAGACCCCGCCACCCGCGCCATCCTGGACCAACTCCCCACTCTCACCCACCGCGGCATGGTCGTGGACTCCCCGCCCGGCGCCGGCAAAACCACCCTGGTCGCACGCGCCGCCGGAATCCTCACCCGGCCCGGGCACCCCTGCGCCGTCATCGCCCAGACCAACACCCAGGTCGACGACCTCGTGCTGCGCCTCACCAACCTCCACCCCCGCCTGTCGATCGCCCGGCTCACCGCAACGCAGTACACGGTGCCCGACAGCCTGCTGACGCTGCCCCGCGTGCGGGCCAGCACTCGCATCCAGGACCTCAAAACAGCCCAGGTCATCGTGGGCACCGCCCTGAAATGGGCGACCGTCACGGACCGGCACTGGCCCTGGGCGATCATCGACGAGGCCTACCAGATGCGCTCCGGCACACTTCTGCGCACCGCCGGCCTCTTCGACCAGACCCTGTTCGTCGGGGACCCCGGACAACTCGACCCGTTCTCCGAGATCGACACCTCCCGCTGGGAGGGCCTGCCCCACCACCCCGTCAACAGCGCGGCGGCCGTCGTCCTCGACAAGAACCGCGACCTGCCCCTCCACTCCCTGCCCGTCTCCTGGCGCCTGCCCCCCTCGGCCGTCCCCCTGATCAACAAAGCCTTCTACCCCTCCACCTCTTTCCGCGCTGGAACCCACGAGACGCAGCGCACCCTGGCCTTCACCGCCAAAGGCATACGCACCCCCCTCGACGCGACCATCGAACACGCCGCCCGCACCGGTTGGGCACTGCTGGAACTGCCCGCCCGTTGCACCCACCGCATCGACCTCGAAGCCCTCCACACGACCCTCGCCCTCGCCGAACGGCTCCTGATCCGACAGGCCACCACAACCTGCGAACTCAACCCCGAGGGACAGGTCCTGCGCCCCGCCGACATCGCCATCGGCACCGCGCACAGCGTCCAGGCCGAACGCCTGCGCTCCCTGCAGGCCCAGCACTATCCTCGCCTGCACGGCATCAGCATCGGCACCGCGAACCGCCTCCAGGGCCACCAGTGCAGCGTCACCCTGGTCCTGCACCCTCTCTCCGGCCGCACGGACGCCTCCGCCTTCCACCTGGAAGCCGGCCGCCTGTGTGTCCTGACCTCCCGCCACCGCCACACCTGCATCGTCGTCGCCCGCGCCGGCATCGCCGACGTCCTCGACACCCACCCCTGTGACGAGCCGGTTTACCTGGGCGCACCCTCCAAAATCCCCGACGGCTGGGAAGCCAACCACACAGTCCTCCAACACCTGACCCACCACACCATCCAGGCCTGACCCACCCTCAGGAGTCGATCCCCTCAGCCCCCAGAGGCGGTAACCTGATCGCACCCCGCACCCAATCAGCGGGGCGCGAGCCGTTGCTCGTGGCCCACGACAGCCCGGTCATGCACGGCTCCGCCGTCGGCTGGGCCCCGCAACGCAGTGATCACGGCCTGCGGAGAGTCTGCGAAGTCTAGGAGGCTTCAAACGATGGCGGGAAACACCGGCAAGGTGGAGCGGTCCGGCCGCGTGCGCAACGCCCGGCCTCACGTTGCTGCGTCCGGTGTGGAGGCGGTGCTCCGGCTGGCCGAGGGGCTGCCTGCCCTTGCTGACGTGCGGGAGGTGGGGGAACACGAGCGCTCGGACCTGACGCAGACCGAGCAACTGCAACTGCAGCAGACCGAGGAGGTCATCGGCGCTGCCCTCGCGGCGGGGGACGCCGCACTGTGGGTGATCGCGCAGGGGCTGGAGCGCGCCGCCAGGGGTCGCTGGTGGCGCGCTACCCACGCCAGTCTCGCGGCGTACGTGGAGGAGAGGATCGGCCGCTCCGCCGGCTACGTCCGCCAATTGCGCCTGCATGCGCCACTCGCCCTGGAGACGGTCCGCCGGACCGGCACCGTCCCCAAGCCATCGCAGATGGTCGTCACCAGGAGGACCGAACAGCGGCACGGCCTGGACGTCGCAGTCACCCTCTTCGAGGTCGTCCGTGATGTCGCAGCTGAACTCGGAGGCCAGACCACCGCAGAAGTCCTGAAGGTCGTCCAGAACAACCTTCCCAAGCATCTGCCGGAGCAGAACGACGCACAAAGGACAGCGATCGAGCAGATTGCCCGCCGCACGCTGGCACAGCAGCCAAGTGCCCCGGGCCCCGACCGCGAGCCCCCGAGGCCCGCGCCACGGATGGCAGGCCACCGGCAGATCCGCCCACTCCAGCTGACAGATGTCGAACAAAAATCAAACGTGAGCGCTCGAATTCGAGCGCTCACGTTTGAATCAAATTCGAACAGTGGAGCTTCGCGCGCGGCACCCACCGCTGACGCAACACCCGTCGCGCACCTGCGCACCCTTGAGGAAGCCCTCGCGGCCTTGGCCGCCATCGACCAGAGCCTCACCGGCGACGTCTACGCCCAAGCCGCCGCCGACCCGGAGCAGACTTCCGAATACGAGCGGATCCGGCAGCACATCATCATCAGGGCTGCAGCCATCCGCGCCAATGCCCTGCGCGCCCCAACCGCCTGACATCCCGGCAGCCCCCTGCCACGTTTGCCGCTCCGGGAACTACGGGTACATCAACCTCACGCCCATCACCCCCGCCCACCGTCTCTCGCGCCCCGGCGTTGACACATCAGCGCCGCCCGGCTGAACGCCGGGTGTTCCCGCGAACGGCTCCGGGCTCCAGCTGTTACCGGACTCGGCGTGAACGTTTCCGCTGGACAGTGACCGGTATCCGCGGTTGTTAGCCGTACGCCAGCCCGTCGGCCCACCACATCCCCTCCTCCACAAGATCACCACCGTAGACCCCCGCGTCCTGGTGCCCGGGTGCTGATGGCGCGTCACCGGGGATGCCCGCAGACGCCCGGCCTGCTGCGGCGTCCTCGCTGCCGCGGTGGGGGAGAGGCGCCCCGGGGCGGACGGACCCGCGCTGCGGGGGCGGGCTGCCAGGTAGGTGCGGCTATTGATCGAGCAGGAAGTCAACGGTGCAGTTGACTCGCTTGCCGAGATCGCTGCCGGTGTATCGGGAGCTCGGGTTCAGCCCGGAGAAGCCGGACTCCTTGCTCAGCTTGTACTGGACGCGGCGATGGTGGGCGCCAATCCCCTGGAAGCTCAGGGGAACCATCTTGACCATGCGGACGTCCGTGTCTCCAGCCGTAACGAACCAGTTGCCGGTGATGGGGAAGAAGCGGTCGAACGCCTCAAGCGCCGTTGGGATCTCGTCGGCCGGGATGCCGGAGTACCTCGACATCCATTCGAACTCCTGCTCTTCCCGGTCATCGAGATAGAAACCGCCCCATCCCCAGAGCAGCTGCTGCCAGAAGGTTGCGTAGCGACAGAAGTTCGGCTGTTCACGCAGCCAGGCCATGCCGCTGTGGAATGTCGCCGGCAGGGTGTGGTAAGTGAGCCCTTGGAAGATGAAAACGTTTCGGTCCTCCGACATTCTGAACTCCGGCGCGCCGTCGGGATGCGCGAGCGCGTAGTCGACTGCCGACTTCAAGATCGACAGCCGGGCGCGGTGCTCCAGGTACGCGCAGGCCTGCAGTTCTGGGCGCTTCCCATCAAGCATGCCCCTGTAGCTCACGCTGCTGGCCGTTTCCGACTGAGGGTCGAACGTTCCTCCATCGAGCTCATCGGCATAGCCGCGCGTCAGCTTCGGATGCTCGCCGTACGCCTCGTACAACATCGCCAGGGACTCTTCCGGGGCCCGTGCGAAGAAGGTGCCGTTGTTGATCTGCCGGTGGTAGGTCTTCGCCGCCCGGGCTCCCTCGTCTCCCGCCTTCGCCTGCTTGTGGAGGAGCTTGACGAACTTCCGCTCGACACCGTAGGAGTGGCGCCACAGCCCGATGAGTTCTGGTTCTGAGAACGCTCCGAAGCCCTTCTCCGTGAAGTACGCCGGAGCGGTCTTGAAGTCGTCGAAACAGACGACGTCCAGCCCCAAGGGCTCCATCCGGCGCGGCGCGGTCCCACGGTCGTCCCACCGGGTGATGAAAAAGGCGCTGCGGGGAATCTTCAGGTACTGCATCCAACCGACGACCTTGAAGAGATCGGTGTATCCCCAACCCCCACCCTTGACCTCGACAAGCCTCCGTACAGCCTCTTCATGCGCGTAGTCCGTGGTGACGATGTCAAGCTCCAGGAGGTCCGCAGGATCGGACTCCACGATCTGCTTCTCCACGTAGTGACCTGACGCCTGGAACAGCGCGGCGACATAGTCCTCGAGTTCATCGCCGGCCCCCGGGATGTCCGGCAGCTCAACAGACCGTCCGCTCATCAGTAACCCCCTCTGATCAGATGGACTCTATCGGCCGGAAGGTCGACTCCCGTGCCCGGCCGCGATCCGGTCTCCACCGACGATGAGCAGCGATTCACCAGTCGCCGGGCGCGCTGCCCACCCACGCGATCGGCCGGCCCTCGCTGTTGCGGCCCCAGTGCGGTTCCTCCATCGAGGTCTCGTGGCCGTCGTCCAGGACGCAGATCCGTCCCCAGCGGCCGTGCTTGCCCGGACAGATCCCGGTGAGCCGGGCGGCGTCGCCGTCGCGCACGGCTTGGTCGTAACGGTCCTGGAAGGGCTGGAGGCGGGTGCGCAGCTCCAGGCCGAACTGCGTCTCCGCCTCCTGAATCTGCGCACTCACCCGCTGTACCTGCGGGTCGGCCAGGACGACCGAGATGGCCTTCTCCGCCCAGAGCGCGTCCATCTCCCGGCGCTGCCGCCGTACGGCCGCCTGCACCCGCTGCTCCTCAGAGCAACACCGGTCATCACGCTGCCGCTTCCTCCGCCGCCCACGCCAGCCCGAGGCCCGAGGGTTTCCGGAGCTGATCGGCGGTCAGCTTCGCTCTGCGGCCCTTGAGGTTCATCGCCCATAACGCAGCTTGATCGCGTGTTCCTGACCGTCCTCCAGCTCTTCTACAGGGGCCTGGGGACGGTCGAGCTTGTGGCCGTTACTGCGTCAGGGCCGCAACGCCCCGCGCGAAGGCCCCCACGGGCGCTGTGGCGGGCTTCGTGGGCGCCTCCGCCTCCGCCTCCGCGGGCGGGGGCAGTGGCGTGATGCCGAGCTGCTCCAGGCGCCTGCGATACCCGGCCTTCAGCCCCGTCCAAGTGGCGTGCTGGCGCTGCTTGATGAGCCATCGTCCGACGTCCTGGCCGTGGATGGTCATGCCGGCAGGACGTCGGTTCGGCCAGCTTGGCTGTCTTCGTCGCGCAGCAGTTCGCGTACGGCCGCGTAGTGCCGCTGCCAGTCGGCCGGCCATTCGGGGTTCCAGTCCGGGTCGACCTCCTGGAGCGCGGTCTCCCACTCGGGGCGGCCCGCCAGGGCGTCGGCGACGGAGGCTGGACAGCCACTGCCCCACCGGCCGGTCCAGCACGGTCGCCGTACGGGAAGCGCACAGCGTCCAGTGCTCCTCGTACGCCTTCGCGGCCTCCAGATTCTCCTGGAACTTCTCATCGGCCACCGACCAGACCATGAGGTGTCTGGGGCACGGTGTGGTGTTCCTGGCAGGGGTGCCGGCGGGGGCGGGTAGCGTGGTGGCTTTCGGGTGGTTGGGCCTGGAATTTCACGGTGGGTTACGGGGCGCTGGATGGTCACAGCTGGTGGGGCCGGGGACAAACTCCCCAATAGGTTCGAGCATTGGTGGACGGCGCTGCAGGTCGCGCGGTTGCTCAGGGGAGAGGCATCGAGCATTCATCTGGAGCCGTTGAACGCGGCCGGTGAGGGCATTGAGTTCGAGATTCGGCTTCCGGACGGTCCGTGCTGTGATCAGGTGAAGGCCAGCGGGAAGGCGTGGACCCCGGGTGTGCTTGCCGAGGTGCTGCGGAAAGTCAAGGCGCAGCTTGCCGAGGGCAAGCGGGTCCGTCTGATCGTGGCGACTGACGCACCCAGTCTGCGTGGCCTGTGTGTGCGTGCACGGGATGCGGATGTGTTCGAAGACTTCGAGGAGAGCCGGACAGGTCCGCACGCTGCATTGTTTGCGAAGGTCGTTGCGGCGTGGGCGGATGTCGACCAGGAAACCGCGTGGAAGTACCTGCGGCTGGTCGAGGTTCTGCATGAGCCGGAGGAAGGGCTCCAGCGGGCCGTGAACTTGAGCTATGCCGCGTTGGTGCAAGGCGACTCCGAAGCTGTCGTCTCTATCCTGCGCGCCCTGTTCGACCAACAGATCCACCATGTTCTGACCGCTCCGCTGGTGTGGGGCTACCTGGAGAAGAGAAAGGTCAGGCGACGTTTCCTGGTCGGTGACACGACCACGGTGGATGCTCTGCGGGGGACGGTTGAGCGTTTCGTCTTCAGCGCTAAGGCCCAGCCTGTGCCTTTTGGCCTTGCTGCACGCCCGCATGCGGACGATCTTGTCGAGCTGCTCACCGCGACGGGCTCGTCCGGTCGGCAGATCGTCCTGTGCGAGGGAGCAGCGGGCATGGGGAAGTCCACGGTCGTCAGCGAGGTCGCGCAGCGCTTGCAGGAGAGGGGTTGGTATACGGCCGCCGTGCGGATGAGCGCGGTGAGCGCGGACACGCAGAGCGCGGCCGCCCTGGGCCGTAGTGGCGCCATGGGCCTGGAGGATTCCCCTGCGGTCGTCCTGGCGAGCGTGGCGGGCGGCCAGCCGGCGCTGCTGGTGGTCGACCAGTTGGACGCGGTCAGCACCTACGGCGGCCGGATGGCCGAGGTCTTCGTCGCCGTGGACGAAATGCTGGGGCAACTGCTCTACGAGCCCAAGGTCAAAGTGCTGCTGGTGGCGCGCACTGTCGATGTGGAGCACGACTTCCGCCTAAGAGAACTGGCCTCCCATACCGAACGCGTCAGGCGGTTCAGGCTGGACGAGCTGTCCGACGATGCCGTCCGCGAGGTGCTTCTGCGTTCCGGAAGCGATCCCGCCAACCTGAGCTCGCAGACGCTACGGCTGCTCAGGGTTCCCCTACACCTGTCCGTCTTCAGCCGGCTCACTGCCGCTGCCCGTACGGGCAGCTACCGCACTCTGCAGCAGTTGTACGACCAGTTCACCGAGGAACGCCGGAGAGCCCTCGAACCCAAGACCACCCCAGCAGCGTGGTCACGCATCACCGGAGCCTTGGTGGAGTACCTGAGCGACAACGAGACCCTGAGCGCCCCAGATCCGATACTGGACGCCTTCGATCGCGCCGATCTCTGGGTCCTTGAGTCCGAGGGCATTCTCGTGAAGGAGGCCGGCGCCCGCACCGGGTTCTTCCACGAGTCCTACTTCGATTACCTCTTCGCGCGCACTTTCATGACTGGCACCACCACGCTCCACGATTTCCTCGTGGACTCCGGACAGGCGTTGTTCCGCCGGGCGCAGACCCGGCAGATCCTGGAGCACACTGAGGCGATCGACCCCAACCGTTTTCGCACTGATGCCCGTGAACTCCTCGAATCGCAGGTGATCCGCCCGCACATCAACGACGTGGTCATCACGGTCCTGCGTCAGATCGATGCCACATCCGACGACTGGAACGTGGTGGCGGACCTGGCCTGGAGTCCCTCGCCACTGGCGCCCAAGATTCGGTCGCTTCTTGCACAACCCGCGTGGTTCGATGCCGCCGATCATGACGAGTACTGGGAAGGCCTGCTTGCAGATCCCGCCACAGGCGAAGAGGCATTCAACTTTCTCGTCAGCGTCGTCGGCCAGCGGTCGCGGCGGGTCTCAGACCTGGTGCAGCCTTACGTCGGTGTGTCAGATGTCTGGAGAGAACGGCTGCAGCGCCTGGTCTTTTGGGCCATGAGCGCCGACCTTGAGCCGCTGGTGGTGGAACTCATCGACCGAGGCGAACTAGACGACCCCCACGGACGTGAGACGGGTGGCACGGCTCTCATGAGCAACCTGGACTCTCTGGCGGGCCAAGACCCCCACAGCGCCACCCGGATTCTGGGCGCATATCTCCGCCGGGCCGCAGCACGCGCCTTGTGGGACGGGCAGCCGGACCCGTTCACGGCGGGCTTCCTCACTGAGTACACACCCACAGCCCGCGACGTGATCTCTCCCTGTGCTGACGGCGCTCCCGCTACCTTCGTCGTTGAGGTACTGCCCTTCGTCCTGGAGATCGCCGCTGCGAAGAAGGCCGGCAGGGAGTCCGGCGACAAGACCTCCTGGGCGCACCCGTACCTCGGAACCCACGACGTGGGATCCCTCCTCATCCGAGGCCTCGACCAGGCACTGCGCGCACTGGCAGCAAGCCAGCCCGACACAGCCAGAAGAGCCCTGCAACAACTCATGGCGATCAACGGGCCAGAGACCAACTACATCGTGGCGCGTGTGCACACAGTCATTGACCAGCCCGATGAGGCAGTGGCGTGGCTGTTGGCAGACGACCGTTTCCGTCAAGGAACCTGGGATGATGTTTTGTGGGCCACCCGGGACATGATCAAATCCGTAACTCCCGGCTGTTCCAAGGACAGCCTCGACTCTCTTGTCACGGCCCTTCTGGGCCACTTCCCCTCTTGGGAACGTCCTCGCCTCGATCGCCGAGGCTTGTTGGGGATCACCCAGTACCGGCTGCTGTCGGCGGTAGACCCGACGCGCCGCTCGGATCTGGTACGTCGACGGCTGGGGGAGTGGGAAAGGAAGTTCGGGAGGGACGCACCAGGGGTCCTGACTCTCTCGCCATCCTCAGCGGTAGGCGATGTCGTGTCGGCCATCAGCGACGCGGCAGCTGCCCGGATGGAGGACAAGCATTGGCTGAAGGCCCTGGCCATCTACGCCAAGCCGGAGAACAACGGGCCGTGGAGCAGGCGAGGAGGGGCCTTCGCACTGTCTCAGACGTTGGGCCGCCAAGCAGAGCTCGACCCGCAGCGGTTCGCCCGCCTAATTCTTGCGTTGGACAGCACCACGCTCCTGGTCTATTTCACCGCTGTTCTTCACGCCAACGCGCCGTCCCTGGACGCGAACGTCTTTGCCGAGCTGTGTGCACACACCTACCAGTGTGTCGGTCCATCCAGCATCCCGGAGATCTGCCGCGCTATCGAGTCCAACCCCACCAGAACCAACCAGGCCCTCGTCAGACTGCTCGACATCTTTTCCGAAGACCAGAGTGCCAGCGACGGCTACACCGCGACCGATAACCTCGTCACTGCAGGGATCAACACCAACCGAGGACAGGTCGCAAGTGTGGCTGGAACGTTGTTGTGGCAGGGAGAGCAGCACCTGTCCGCACTGACGCCGATTGTGAAGCGTCTGGCCAAGGATCCGTCACCGGCTGTGCGGGCTTGCGCCGCACAGCCGGTACATGCACTCCGCAAGTACAGCCCCGACACCGCCATGGATCTCTCGGACGAACTACTGGCCTCCACTGCCGCGGACATTTATGGTGCCCACACCGTGCGCGACATGCTGATCTCGGCCCTGCAACAAGACACGTCCCGCTTCAGCCCTCACCTCTTCCAAGCCTTGTCGCTTCCGGCGGATGCCGGTAACAGCGGCGGCCAGGCCTGGGCTTGCCTCGCGCTCTGGGGAGTCCTGACACCAGACCTCCCTGCCACGGTTCAGGAACTGAGCGAGCCCGCACGAAACGGTGCGGCCCAGGTCTTCGCCCAACACCCAGAGCTCTCCCTCCCATGGCTGGCCGACCTCTTCAACGACACCGACCCCACCATCCGTGACAGCGCAGCCAGAGCCACCTTCAATATCAAGCAACTGAAAGCGGCTGCCCTGAACGATTTCGTCCAGACATTCACCCGCAGCAAGGCCTTCCCAAAGAACAAGAGGACCTTCCTCAACACCCTCAACCAGCAGACCAGCCTGCCCCCGGCCGCGATCGAGGCATGCGAGCAAGCGGCAGCCCAAGGAACTGACGCACGGTTGACCGGGCGCTACCTCATCCCCTTGTTGCTGCGCCTGGACCGGCAGGGCAGTCCAACTGACCGCGACCGCTGCCTGGACGTCATTGACCACTTGGCACTCACCGCGGACCTCGCGCCTGTGGACGAGGCCCAACGATAGGTTGCCACCGAAAGACCAGTTTTGCCCTCATTTATGGATATATCTTGAAGATCGGATCGTGGGATCCGAAGAGGTACTGTCGTTACCTCCTCGAATGTCCTACGTACTCGCCCACTCCAGCCCGAGCGCAGCCAGCGCGGCGACCTTGTCAGCACTGAGCTTCCCGTGCCTGCTCTTGCTGTTGGACAAGAACACCCGAGTTTGACCTTGGCCCCGTCCTCCAGCTCCTCTCCGTGGGCCCTGGGAGCGGTCACGGAGCCTGTGCGGGCCGGCGTCGGCTGCTCGCATCGAAGGAGTGTCCCCCAACCTCATCCTCCAGGTGAGCGCAAGGCAGTCCCGGCAGTGTGGGCGGAGCGGGACAACAGGCCCGCTGCGGGGTCACCTTCCTGGTGGGGCGCTGCTTGGTGCGCTGTGTTCGGGGAGGCGCCAGGAGATCTCGTCGTGCTCCCTGAGGTGCTGCCAGGCGGCCAGGAGGCGGCAGCGGACCAACTGGTCCAGGAGGTCCTCCACCTGTTGCGGGGACTGACCGCCCAGCCGGGCAAGGACGTCGAGTTCCGCACTTCCGACGCCGTCGGACGTGTGGGCTGCCAGGACCAGAGCGGTGAGCTGCACCGCGGGAGACATCCCGCGCGGCGCGACCAGCGGAACAGGGCGTAGGGCCCAGTGCGCCGCGCGGGCGCGGGCGCCGCGACCAGATGTCTGGGTCTGCATGTCCGCGTCGAGCAGACGCGCTTCCACGTGAGGACGCAGCGGGAGGGAACAGCGGAGCCACTCGGCATGTTCCAGTTCGCTCCAGAGTTCGGCACGGCCGTGCAGCCGCATGCTGCGCAGAAGACCGCTGGGGAGCCGGACGCGGCCTCGGCCGGTGGCGCGCAGGGCGCATTGCAGGGCCAGTAGCCGGGCGGCGGGGGAGGAGTAGCAGGGCAGCGCCACTCCGAGGTAGGTGAGCATCTCCCGGACGCGTAGCCGCTCGCCCGGTCCGTGCGAGGGCCTGGCTGCCGGACCGGCCTGCCGCGCGCGTGCGGAGGCCAGTAGGGTGTCGGGTACGACGGCGGTGTTGGTGGTGGCGGCCGCGCAGGCGGCGCAGGCATCCGCGAGGCGCCACACGCGGCCGCTGCGGTCGCAGGTCAGCGCCAGGAGCACGGGGCCGGCGCAGCCGCGATGACGCGGGTGCCAGGAGCAGCTTCGCGCCCGGCACTGGCAGGTCCGCAAATGCCTGGGCAGCACGTCCCGTCGGGCGTGGCGGGCCAGGTGCGTCAGGGCAACGGAGCGGGCCGAGGCGGCCGGCAACCGGTAGCCGTGCAGCGTGGCCTGCGTGCTCTGGCCCTGGCCGCCCGCGACCTCAAAGAAGGACGCCGCACCACGCATCCCGAACTGGTGCTGTTCACGACCTGGGGCGATCTGCAGGATTACGCCGCCTACGACCCCGCCGGCCGTGACCTGCAACCTCTGGTCGACCTGGTCGATACCCACGGCGCGGACGCCATCCTGACCGCCGTCGACCATCTCGCCCCCGAAGGCCAGGCCGAGGTAACCGTCTCCACCGCGCACAAGGCCAAAGGCCGGGAATGGGCACAGGTGAAGATCGCCGACGACTTCACCCCACCCTCCGACGGCCCGCCGCACGACACAGGGCAGGGGGCGGCCCGCCGGATCGACGACAAAGAGGCATGCCTGGCCTATGTGGCCGTCACCCGCACCCGGCACCGCCTCGACATCGGCGGCCTGTCCTGGATCAACGAGCATCCGGAAGGAGCATCGGCCAGTCCCCAGCCACCACAGTGATACTCCGGGCGGGTTCTGGGCGTTCGGTGCCTCCGCCTGGAAGGAGCGCACGGGGGAGCGGCGGTACGGATCGCAATGATCCGGGACGGTGCAGCATCGAGTGTGACGGGCGCCGACCCTGCCGGTGACGGCACATCCGAGAAGCCCTCAGTGGCCGCCCGCTGTCCACAGACGGCCCCCGGCAGGCTTCTTGAGCTATGAACATCAGCTCGCCG
Organism: Streptomyces sp. NBC_00076; assembly: GCF_045041235.1. NCBI lineage: Bacteria > Bacillati > Actinomycetota > Actinomycetes > Kitasatosporales > Streptomycetaceae > Streptomyces > Streptomyces sp. NBC_00076. The sequence goes on along the minus strand of NZ_CP108242.1, from coordinate 19,245 downwards.
GGCATCGCCCGGAACAACAAGACGACGCCGCGCTGCGAACGCCACGACGCGCTCCTCCAGCCGGAAGAGCGGACCGAGTTCGCGGCCCGGTTCCCGGCCGGCCACCGGGCGCAGATGGCGTTCCTCCTGGCCAACTACGCCGACAACGCCTCCGTGGTCGGGGCGCTCTTGGGCACCGGAGTGCGTACGGTGCGCCGCCACTGCCGTGGGTGGCCGCCGCCGCCCGGGCTCCGGCTGCGCCGGGCCCTGCGCCGCCGTGTCGTCGACCTCGTGTGCCCGCGGTGCCTGTCTGATCGTGCGGTGGAAGCGGCGCGCCAGGTGAAACGGGAAGCCCGGCGCGCGGCCCGACGGATTCCGCGGGATCAGGGCGGCCCGGATTGCTGACACTCGCTTGCTCGAGAACCTTCAGTTCCTGGTGACGGTGAAAGCTTTCCTGCATCATCGATAGTAAAAAGCTGATATAGATGCGAAAGTTGCATAGATTCAGGTAAGATGGCGGCATGGGATTGAGCTTGGAGGAGTCGCTGCGGCTGACGGTGGCCGCGTTGATGCAGGTGACGGGTGACTCGCAGCGGTCGGTTGCGGGGGTGCTGGGGCTGACGCAGACGCAGGTGTCGCGCCGGCAGTCGGGCGCCATCTCATGGAGCCTGCGCGACGTCGACGTCCTGGCCGAGCACTACGGCATCGGCGCGCTGGACCTGCTGGGGGGTCCGACCAGGGCGTGCGAGGTACTGCCGGCCGACAGGCGCCGTTCCGTCCGGACCGAAGCGAAGGGGACGAGCCGGTGAGCGACTTCGACGCGATCGACTCGCTGCTTGACGCCGTCGGCCCGGAGGCCGAACTCCCGCCCTGTCAGGTGCGCCGCGAGCTGCGGGAGCGGGCTCGGCTGTCCAAGGCGCAGGTGGCACGCGCGCTCGGCGTGAGCCCGTCAACCCTCAGCGGATGGGAAAGCGGCCGGGACCCGGCCGGCGAGAGCCGCACCAAATACGCGTACCTGCTGGACGGGCTGAACACCAAGCTCGCCACCGAGACTGCCACCGAGACTGAGGCGGCGCTGGCTGCGGAGCAGCCCCTCACGTCGGGCACGGCCGCGACCGTCACTCCCTCGTCTTCGCCGGATCCCGGGCAGGACGAGGACGGGGACGGGGACGACGTGGAGCTGCTCGTCGTACCCGAGCCGTGTGTGCTGTGCGGCCGTCCGGCCGGACAGCGCGTGGCGGGGTTCGCTCAGCACCTGGCCCCGGCCGACTGCCGGCCCACCGCCACTGGAGCCCCCGCTGCCGCGCCTGCCCCACCTGCTGAACAGCCCACTGCGCACACCTCGAAAGCGCCGCTGCGCACCACACGTCCGGTGCGTGCAACGGAGCGTTCTAAGGGCCCGGCCCGCCACGCGTTCCAGGAGCCGTCCGGCCCGGTCGACCTGATCCGCGAGGCCGTGCAGGGCGTGCTCGCCGAGCACCGGGGCGACGTCGACGCAGCCACGGCGGCGCTGTTGAAGCGGGCGATCTCGGACGCAATGCGACTGCTGGACGAGACCCGCAAGGGCGCCCGCTACGACGTGATCGCGCACCCCTGGATCCCCGACATCCTCAAGAAGCAGACCGCGCGCGGCGCCGACCAGATCTGGGAGGCCCGCCCCAAGTGGATCCGTCACGAACTCCCGCCCGGCCGGCATGAGGTGACCGCGCTCGACATCAACGGCGCCTACCTATCCGCCCTCAAGACGCACCTCCCCCTGGGTCAGCTCGAGCACTCCACCGGCCTGGCCCACGACCGCCGCCGCTCCGGAGTCCACCTGATCACCCCGCCCGAGTGGGAGCACGAGGCGGTGCTGCCCAACCCGATCGGCCAGAGGGACGAGCCCGGCCCGCTGTGGGTCACCGAGCCGACGCTGCGCCTCCTGCTGCGCCTGTCCGGCCCGAAGCACCAGCTGTGCGCGCCTCCTCAGATCCACGAGTCGTACACCTCCGGGGCCACGGAGAACCTGCTGGAAAAGTTTCGCATCGCGTTGAAGGACGCCCGCGACACGGCGATCGAGCAGGGCGATACGGTGACGCTGGAGTACGTGAAGGCGATGTACTCGAAGTTCGTCTCCACGATGGGGGAGTCGAACTACAACCGGGAGCTCTACCGTCCGGACTGGATGCACCTCATCCGCAGCCAGGCCTTCGCCAATCTGTGGCTCAAGGCGCTCAAGGCCCATGACGAAGGCCTGGCCGTCGTCCGGGCGATGGGCACCGACGAACTCCACGTCATCGGTGACTGGCGCCGTGTCTTCGCCGAAGGCCGAGGTGTTACCGAGGTCAAGGTCAAGGACACGTACGCCGCCGGAACCGACGCCGGTGAGCACGCAGGAGAGGGGGAGTAGTGCCGGAGAAGAACATCGACTTCGGGAGGTTCGGCGCCCAGGGCATCAAGGGCAGCGACGCCGTTGCCCGCAAGCTCGACGAACTCGCGGGCGGCATCGCCACTCCCGTGACCGCCAAGCGCGGATGGACGGCGCGCCTGCACTATCTGACGAAGTCGACCCAGACCCTGAAGGCAGCGCAGGACGCCGGACTCACAGTGACCCACCGGACGCTGAAGGCCTGGCTGGAGGGTGAACGCCGCCCCTCCAAGGCCAACCTGAAACGCATCGACCAGGTGTACCGGGCGGTGCGCCGTCACAACGTCGCCCGCCATCTCCTCAGGCGCCTCAACCGCGACGGACGTGGTACGCGAGTGGAGATCCACCCGCTCAACCAGTCCCAGGTGCCGCAGCCGCTGCAGCGCGTGGTGGAGTACCGGACGATGAACGTGCGCCGCTGGGACCGAATCGTCGGCTCCTGGGCGGCCGGCGACCACCAGAGCCTCGACGCCGCGTGGCAGGACACGATCGTCGACCTCGGCTCGCAGTGGGGCCAGTACGAGTACGTCACCAACGTCGGCTTCGCCGCGTAGAGCCCTGCGCCGGAAGGTGGTCTTCGGCGCCTGCTGGGATGGCGTACGGTGGGGATCACCGACGCGGGGTGGAGCAGCTCGGTAGCTCGCTGGGCTCATAACCCAGAGGTCGCAGGTTCAAATCCTGTCCCCGCTACTGCCGAAGAGGCCCGGATCTACACGATCCGGGCTCTTTTGCGTTCCCGGCGCAAGCCCACGTCTGCCTCCTGCCCAGCAGGAGGCCCGGCCGCCCTTGCTGCCTGCCCGAGGTGATCGATCTCAGGCCGTTCTCGCTGGACTCTCTGCGGCGAACAGGGGAGTCGTCGGTGACGGTGCGCGGATCGCAGTGGTTGGCGTCTGCGCACAGTGCAGGGTTGCCATGTGCGCGGTCCGCGCTGGGATCTCGCAGCAGGTCCTGGTCTGCCCATACCCGTCACCGAGCCGCCGTGCTGTGCGGGACCTGCGCCGTGGTCCACCTGGCCGCGCGGCATACGGCCCCGTAGGCCTGGTGTCCTGGGGAACAGCGGTAGTTCTGCCGTGCGGTCGGCGGCATAGCACTGTGGCAGGGATTGGGTGCGTTTTTGGAACGTTTGGACGAGGCGGCCGTGCCCCATCGGGTGGGATAGTCGGGGCCGCCGGGTGCGGCTGAAGTCGGATGAGGCAGGGTGAACGGCATGGTGACCTTGGCCAGCCCGTCGGTGGGCACGTCGGTACGCGCAGCCTCCGCGGCCCTGCTGGATCCTGCCGTACTGTCTGTCTCGCTCCAGTTGATGGGCAGTCAGGCGCTGCTGTTCTACCGGCTTGACGAGGAAGAATGCGCACGCCGCGCCCGCGTGTCAGCGGCGCGCCTGGACAGTCTTGATGCGCTGCAGACCCTTCTGGAGCTGCCCGTAGATGAGCCCGTCGCACTGGCGTCGCTGCCCGCACGGCTGCGTTCGGCGGTACGGCGGCTTCCGGCCGGTGCGGCCGAGGCCGACCGCCGTGAGGTCACCCGTCGCGCGGTGCGACCGCTCACCGTTGATCTCGCCGTAGTCCGGGCGAGCGCCGCGGGCTGGCGCGGAGGGCTGGAGCAAGCCGGCCGTTTCGCCCCCTTCTGCCGGCGCGCCCTGCTGCTGGATAGCGCTCTACCGGCCGCTGAGGAGATGCTGATGGAAGCCGCCTTCTACGGCATCGGCATCCTGGTGGCCGACGGCGAGAGCGTGGACTTGCTGCTGGAGCCCCGGCCTTACACCCCGCGCCGCCACACGCCCGCGGCGTGGTGCTTCACCGAGGAGTTCCACCGCCGCATCGGCTAGTCACGGCTCACCGCGCTCCACGCCCGCCACCGGGCGGGCTGTCGACGAAGCCTGCGGGGCGACAGAGGCCTGCGCCCACTGCAGCAACTGCTGGGGCACCTTGAAGGCGCTGAACCCGGGATGGTCGAGTTCGGCGTTGACCACCGGGTAGCGGTCGACCGCCCGCTGGCAGCGCTGCTGCCACCATGCGGGCCGTCCGGCCGGCTCGACGGCGTCCATGCTGCGCAGCCACTCCATCAGCACCGCCGCGTTGTGGGCGGCAGCCGGCACCTGCCAGTGATTGCTGACGAAGGTGTCCAGCACGAGTCCGTCGCAGGCCGCGCACCGGCACACCGGCGCCAGGCCGGCGGCGAACCTCTTCGCCAGCGTCTCGCCGAGGAAGAAGTCCATCAGCTCCGGCAGCAGCACGGAGGGCGAGTTCGGTCCGCCCGGAGACCGCTTGGCCGCCTGGCCGGGCGGCACGATGTGCCGCACGCTGCTGGTGGCGCCGAAGGCGGTGAACGCCGCCCCGTGGGCCAGAGCCCCGAACGCCGCGAGGTCGGCACGCAGCAGCGCGGTTCCGGGTACCTCCGCCAGCAGCCGCTTGAGGTTGCCCACTGCCTGGGAGAAGCCGGCCAGCGGGTCCATCTGCCCGCCGAGCATGACCGCTTTGGGGTTCGGTACGACATTGAGCCAGGCGATCAGCTGCCCGACCGCGTCGTCGCGCAGCCACCCCACGTCCACGGGAACACTGAAGAAGACGTTAGGGTCCTCCAGCTTGAGGACCTGGTGGACGGCGGTCTTGAGGGCGTCGGAGTCTTCCGCGTGCAGATATCCGGTGGGCGTCATGGCCGCCGTCGCGCCCGCACGGTGGCCCACCTGCTCCTCGATCGACAGCCTCAGCGGGTCGCCGAAGGCCAGCTGGCCTTCCGAGACGTCGGGGAAAGGGTCATCCTCACTGGCCGCCGCCACGGTGTAGACGGCGGGATCCGCCAGCAGCGGTCCCGTGAACCCCTCCTCGCGCAGCTTGCGGACTTTCGCCGCCGCCCCGGGACCGCTGACGACGAGCCCGCTGCGCACCGGATCGAGCTGTGCGCGGATGTAACCGACCCGGCTGACCCCGGCCTGCAGCAGCATCCGGCCCCGCAACTGCCCGGGTACAGAGGGCTGATGGGTCAGAGGCGGGTCGGGAGGCTCCGCGGGATCGGAACCGGCGCCCGGGCGCGGGGAGGGGAACGACTCAGTCATGGCCTCACCTTCGAAGCGGAATTCACCGCCGCGTCTTCGCGCGGGGCGTACAGCAGCTGGAAGTCTTCGGGCAGCAGTCGCGCACAGCGGGCCAGCTCCTCCTCATTGATCCCTGCGGCCAGAGCCGAGCGGATCAGCCAGGGGACGTACCGGGGCCGTTCCCGGTCTATCTCGACCGGTTCGGCTGTGCGGTATCCCAGCGCGGACATCTCCACCATCACGCTGCGGTACTGCCAGTCCGTGACGATGTTCAGACTCTGCGCCCGGCGTAGCAGCGCGGCCATCGACACCTTCCACTCCCGCTTCAGCCGGGCCAGGAGTTCCAGGTCGACGCGAGGCGTGAAGGCGGAGCGGATGTCACGCGCGGGCATGAGGAACTCGGCGGCGAATTCATCGGCCTGCCGCTCCTGCAGGGCGCTGTCGCCGGGGGACTGGTGCAGGACCAGGTGCCCCAGCTCGTGCGCCAGGCTGAAGCGGTAGCGGTCTGCGGGCGCGTGGTCGTTGGCCAGGATGAGCGGCGGCTGCTTTCCGTCCCACTGGCTGACCGCGTCGAGTCGGCCGCTGCCCAGATCACGCGCGACCACCAGGGCCCCGGCCTCCTCCAGCGATGCGGTGATGTCCGCCGCCGGGCCCGGCGGCATGCCCCAGGCCTTGCGAACCTGCCGGGCCGCGTCCTTGGCCGTGGTCAGGGCGTCGAGTTCGACAGGGGGAATGGCCGCAGCCCGCACGCCGAGACCGGGGCGGCACGCCGCGATGCCCTGCAACTGCACCCGTGTCAGGGCGAGATGGGCATGCTGGCGCCGCAGGGCGGAGACGGTCAACGACGCACGCTTGCGGTGGTGGACGAGCCCCACGCCGATCCCGTGCACCTGCGGATCCAGACACAGCAGATCCGGCGGATACCCCAGCGCCGCCGCGTACAGCTCCAGCCGCTCTCCCGAGACCGCCAGTCGGCCGCTCTCGGCGCGGCTCACATACCCCTGGGACACCGCCACGTCACCGCCGGAGGCCTTCACCATCGCCTCAGCCACGTCGGCTTGCGTCATGCCGCGGAACTCCCGGGCCACCACCAGCATCCCCGGCTGCGCCGGACGTACGTCGCTCACGTCGTACCACCTCAGATCAGACCTCAAAAGATTAGATTCAAATATTCCTCCATGTATCGAAGTTGACAAAAATGACAGAAGGTCAAGAAGAGGGGGCGCAATGCGTGGAACCGTGCATTCTGGGTTCACGCTGGTCAAATACGTTCCCTGAGGCTGTGCCGGTGCAGCTCCCGGCTCTTGCGGGATGCAGTGTTCCGCCCTCAGGAGTCGAGGTCCAGCCTCCCCTCGCCCAGACGCTAACTGGCGCAATACGGGGCACGGTTGCTGTGCGTGCCTCTAGGATGACTGCCTGCGCCGAGGCCTCAAGCGCCTCATCCGCACGCGTAACGCCCGCACGCCACACCCCTGCCCGTCGCCCGGCGGAGCGGGGAGATACGGAGCAGCTCGACCGTGCACCTCATCAGCTTCTCCGCGTGCGGGTTCCGCTCGCTGACCTATGTGCAGGACATCCCGGTCAGCAGCCCGACGATCTTGGCCGGCCGCAACGACGGCGGTAAGAGCGCGGTCCTGGCCGCGCTGGCCTTCCTGCTGGGCGAGCACCGTCTGACGGACGAGGACCGCACTTACCAGCAGGACGAGGGTGTCAAGGGACAGCGCTGCGCGGAGACATGGGTGGAGGGTGTCTTCCGCCTGGACACCGCCGAGCAGGCCGCAGCAGCCCTGTTACCGGCCGAGGTCCGTATCCGGCGCCGCTCACGCGTCGGCGAGGCGGCGTGCTGGGAGTTCTTCGGATCGCAGCCCGCAGACAGCCGCCTGCAGGGCCTGGGCCGGCTGATGAAGAAGGACCTGACCGAACTGGTCGCCGAGTTCGGCCTCGTCCCGTCGGGCACGCTGAAGGAAGACCTGCTGGCCGCGCTCACCGCACACGCCGCGACCGTCCCGCAGACCGACCAGTGGCAGCCGCTGCCCAAAGAACTCGAGACCCGGCTGCCGCGGCTGCTGGCGTTCGGCGGCAAGGACGAGAGCCCGGACGACGCGGTGCGCACCGCTTTGAGCAGCTGCTACGAGACCCATCTGGAGGACGAGACCCTCCAGGGACAGGTCCGTGAGATCGAGAAGGAGATCACGCAGCGGCTGGAGAAGGAAGCGGACTCCCTGTGCCGGCACATCCGCCAGCACTGCCACGAGTTCGTCGGCGTGGAGGTCAAGCCCGAGGTCTCCTTCAAGGGCGGCTTCAAAAGGGCGCCGCTGGAGGTCTCCAAGGCCGACGGCGAGCCCGTGGACCTGACCCGCTCGGGCCAGGGCAGCACCCGGCGCATTGCCCTCGCCGTGTGGGAGTGGACCAGCAGCCTCCTCGAGAGCAGTAAACTCGCCGCGGCGGGGGAGCAGGACGAGCCGCAGCCCACGCAGACCATCGTCGTCTACGACGAGCCCGACACCCACCTCGACTACCGCCACCAGCGCACCGTCATGGACATCATCCGCAAGCAGTGCGCCCTGCCCCACGTCAGCGTCATCGTCGCCACCCACTCGATGAACCTCATCGACGGCGTCGACATCGCCGACGTCGTCCACCTCAAGCTCAGCGACAGCGGCCGCACCCTCGTCGAGCGCCTCGACGACGACACCCACGACGGCATCGACTTCCACCTCGGGCAGATCGCCGCCGCGGTGGGACTGCGCAACTCCGTCCTGCTGCACGAACGCTGCTTCCTGGCAGTCGAGGGCCCCACCGAGCAGCAGTGTGTGCCCCTGCTCTTCCGCCTCTCGCAGGGGCTGCCCCTGCAGGCGGCCGGCATCGCCCTGTGGGCCTGCGACAACAACGAAGGAGCACTCCATCTCGCGGGCTACCTCGTCAAGCACCACCGCACCGTCATGCTGATGGTCGACGCCGACAGCCGCGCCAACAAGCACTTCAAGACCGAGAAACTCATCAAGGCCGGCCTCGACCTCACCAAACAGGTCTCCTACGTGGGCGAGAGCGAGGGCTACAACGAGCTGGAGGAGCTCTTCAGCGACCTCCAGTGGGCGGCTGCCGCCAACGCCCACTGGCCCCGCCCCAAGGGCCGGTCCTGGAGCGCCGACGACTTCACCGAGCACCGGGGCGGCAAGTTCAGCGAGCGCATCCTCTATATGATCAAACAGCAGGCCGAGGAGAGCAGCCCCAACGGCAAGGCCGACATGCTCTACGCACTGGTGTCCATGCTCACCACTCCCGAAGAGGTCCCCCAGCAGCTACGGGACATCTTCACCGAGGTGCAGGCCCTCGCCTGCTGACCTGCTGCTGCGTTCGCCGCTGCAGCATGCGCTCCTTGCGCTGCTCGTCGGTCGGCGCCGCCCAGGCGTGCCATCCGGCCTCCGCAGTCCATTGCCGCGCGTGAGCGCGGGCTTCGATTCCGCACCACCGGCAGCCCCCGGGCGCCACCGTGTGCTCGGTCCTGGCAGAACGCGATAACGACATCACATCCTCCTTCCCCCACTGCTTATCTTGCCTCCTGCCACTGACAATCACCCCGCGAGCCGCGTCCGGCTCCGCCACCCGGCAGCGCAGACGAAGAAACCTTTCCCTCACGTGTCCCCAAGCCTCTGAAACAAGACCGTTTATCGGGAAAACCGCCCGTAGCTCCCACCGCACTGGTTACGGTCTGTGCCCATGAGGTTCCTGCACACCTCGGACTGGCATCTCGGCCGCCGGTTCCACGGGGAAGATCTGATTGACCACCAGCGCACGGTCCTGGACCACATCTGCGCCACAGCCCGCACCCAGAAGGTGGACGCCCTGCTGATCGCGGGCGACATCTACGACCGTGCCATCCCGAGCCTGGACGCGGTACGCCTGTTCGACCGGGCTCTGCACCAGCTCGCCGACCTCGGCATCCCCACCGTCATGATCAGTGGGAACCACGACTCGGCCCACCGCCTCGGCACCGGCTCCGGCCTGTACGCCACAGCCGGCGTCCACCTGCGCACCGATCCCGCCGACGCCGCCCGCCCCGTCCTCCTCGACGACGAGCACGGCCCCGTCGCCGTCTACGGTGTGCCCTACCTCGAGCCCGCCCTGGTACGCACCCAGCTGGACGCCGAGACAGCCTCCCACCAGGCCGTGCTCACCTCGGCACTGGACCGCATCCGCGCCGACCTCGCCACCCGCCCGGGTACCCGCTCCGTCGTCCTCGCCCACGCCTTCATCACCGGCGCCACCAGCAGCAGCAGCGAACGCGACATCAGCGTCGGCGGCGTCGCCCACGCCGGTGCCGACCTCTTCGACGGCATCGACTACACCGCCCTGGGCCATCTCCACCGCCCGCAGCGCGTCAACGACCGCATCCACTACAGCGGCTCCCCGCTGGCCTACTCCTTCTCCGAGACCAACCACACCAAGTCCCTCACCCTGGCCGACCTGCCGGCCGACGGCGCTCCCACGGTCACCCGCCATGACATCCCGGCCGGCCTCCACCTGCCGCTGGCCCGGCTGACCGGCCGCATCGAGGACCTGCTGACCGACCCCGCACACGATCAGCTCAGCGAAGCCTGGCTGCAGGTCACTCTCACCGACACCGCCCTGCCGTACGAGGCGATGGCACGCCTCAGGCAGCGCTTCTCCAAGACGCTGGACATGCGGCACGTGCCCGCCGGTATCCCGGCACAGGCCACCGACAGCCCCACCTACCGCGAACGGGTACGCGGCCGCGGCGACCTCGACATCGCCCACGACTTCATCACCGCCGTGCGCGGCACCCCACCCACCACCGCAGAGGCAGGCCTCCTGCAAGAGGCCGTCGACGACATGCGCGTGCGCGCCCAGGAGAAGGAATCCGTCTGACATGCGTCTGCACTCCCTGCGCCTGCAGGCCTTCGGCCCCTTCGCCCGCCGCCACACCGTCGACTTCGACGCCCTGTCCGCCGACGGCCTCTTCCTTCTGCACGGTGACACCGGCGCCGGCAAGAGCACCCTGTTCGCCGCCATCTGCTTCGCCCTCTACGGCCTGCCGCCTCACGAACGCAACATGCGGCTGCGCAGCGATCACGCTCCCGAGGGTCTGCTGACCGAAGTGACCCTGGAATTAACCCTGGCTGGCAAGCGCCTGCAGATCCGCAGGATCCCCGCCCAGAAGCGACCCCACCTGCGCAACAGCGCAGAGCTCGTCGACCAGAAGGCCGAAACCTACCTGCACCAGTGGGTCCTCGACGAAAACGGACACGGCCGGTGGGAAGGCATCATCAAGTCCCACAAGGAAGCCGCAGAAGAGATCAAGTCCCTCCTGCGCCTGACCCGCCAGCAGTTCTGCCAGGTCGTCCTGCTCCCGCAGAACGAGTTCACCAAGTTCCTGCGCGCCGACGCATCCGAACGCCGGGTCCTGCTCGGCACCCTCTTCGGCACCCGCCGCTTCGGCCTCATCGAAGAATTCCTCGCCCACCGCAAAACCCTCACCGCCAAGACGCGCGACGAGGCCCGCGCCGACGTCCTGCGCCTGGCCGAACGCATCCAGCAGGCAGCCGGCGACGACCTCGAACCGGCCCAGAACGCCCCCCGGGCCGACGACCCCGCCACCCTCACCGCACCCGCCCGCGCCTGGGCCAGCGCCCTGCACCGCCAGGCCCTCACCCGCCAGCACGCCGCCGACGCCGCCACCGAGACCGCCGAGCAGCAGCTGACCGAAGCCCGCATGACAGAACAGGCCGTCCGCGACCTCCACCGTCTCCAGCAGGCCCACCGCACCACCGCACACGACCTCGACCTGCTCCACGAGCAGGCCACCCACCACGACCACCTCGCCGAACGCCGCGACCGCGCCGTGAAAGCCCAACAACTGCACTCCGTCCTGGAGACCGCACACACCGCCGACCGCGAGCACACCCGTGCCCTGGACGACGACAGCCGCGCCCGCGCCCTGCTGCCGCCCGAACACGCATCCCTCGACACCGCAGGCCTCACTCACGCCGCCCAGCAGCTGCACGCCGACACCGGCGCCGTCCAGGCACTGCTGCCCGACGAGGCCACCCTCCAGCGCCACACTGCAGAACTGGCCGCACTCGACCGCGAGCGCCAGCAACTCACCGAAACCCTCACCGACGCCCAGGAATGGCTCAACGCCCTTCCGCAACGCCGCACTGACCTTGCCGCACGCCTGGAAACCGCCCGCAGCGCGCAGGAAACCAGCCGCGAACTCACCCCCACCCTCAACCTCGTCGAAAAGCAGCTGGAAGCCGCCAGGCGCCGTGACGCGCTCGACCAGCAGGTCAGCGCCGCCCACAAAGTCCTCAGCCAGGCCGAGAAGGACTCCACGCAAGCCGCGAAAACGTACGTCGACATCCGGCGCCGCCGCACGGACGGCATCGTCGCCGAGCTCGCCGACCGGCTCGTCGACGGCGAAGACTGCCCCGTATGCGGTTCCCCCACCCACCCCGCACCCGCCACTGCCCAGCCCGGCCAGCCCACCGCCGCCGACGAACAGGCCGCCGAAGCCGCCCACACCCGCGCCCAGCAGAGCGAGAACACGGCCAAAGAGGCCCTGGCTCAGCTGAACGAACAGGCCGCCACGGCACGCGGTGAAGCCGGCGGCAACATCCCCCTCACCGACCTCACCGCCCACCGCACCGCCCTCGAACAACACCTCGCCGACGCCCTCTCCCAGGCAGCCGACGCCGGACCGGCCGGCGAACAACTCGCCCTCCTGGAAAAAGAACAGGCCGACACCGAGCACACCCGCAACACCGCAACCGCACGCATGGGCGCCGCCGACGCCACCTACGACAGCCTGCACACCCAGCGCGAAGAGCTCACCCACCGCCTGGCAACTGCCCTCAACGGACACGCCTCACTCGCCGATCGCATCACCCACCTCACCCAGCACGCCGGCCGGCTCGAGGCCGCCGCCGCGTGCGCGGCCACAGTGACAACAACCGCCACAGACCGCCACAGCGCCACCGCTCTCGCAGAGCAGGCAGCGCACGCGGCAGGCTTCACCTCCCCGGCCGAAGCCTCGTCCGCCCGCCTGCCCGACGACGAACTCACCGCGATCGACAAAGAGATCACCCACTGGCGTGAACAGCGCCTCGTACTGACCGCCCGGCTCGCCGAACCCGAACTGCAGGCAGCCATCACCCAGCCACCAGCCGACCTCGAGCACGCCGTCACCGAACTGAACGCCGCCACCACAACCCACACCCGCACGGCAGCCCTCGCCACCCAGGCCGCCGACCGGACAACCACCCTGGCCACCCTCACCGCTCAGCTGGACACCCAGATCCAGCGCCTGGAACCACTCGAGGACGCCTACCGCACCGTCGATCACCTCCACGGCCTCATCAGCGGCGGCTCACCCAGCAACCAGCTCCGCATGCAACTGGAGTCCTACGTCCTGGCAGCCCGTCTCGAAGACGTCGTCGACGCCGCCAACACCCGCCTGTCACGCATGTCCCACCACCGCTTCACCCTCGTCCACTCCGACGACAGAGCCGCTCGAGGCGCCAAATCAGGCCTGGACCTCAAGGTCCTCGACGCCTGGAGCGGACACAAACGCCACACGGACACCCTCTCCGGCGGCGAATCCTTCTACGTCTCCCTGGCCCTCGCCCTGGGCCTGGCCGACATCGTCACCGCCGAAGCAGGCGGCCAGGCACTGGACACCCTCTTCATCGACGAAGGCTTCGGCACCCTCGACGAAGACACCCTCCACCAAGTCCTCGACGTCCTGGACTCCCTGCGCGCCCACGACCGCACCGTCGGACTCATCAGCCACGTCCCCGAACTGCGCCGCCGCATCACCCAGCGCCTGCACATCGCCAAGCACATCGACGGCTCCACCCTCACGCACCTGACCGAAGGCGCCGAATGACCGCATGGCAGAACACGAGGACACGCACCCGGCCACCCGCCGACCGGAACGCATGACACCAAGGCCTTGGGCTCCAGGTGATAGAGACCAGCTGCACCGAACCCCCGCTATACGCGAGAATGACCGCGAGCCAGCCCCTCACGTATGCCGAGGAACCGTGCGATGACCGCCAGCCCCACCGCCACAGAACACACCGGGCGTCTGGTCCTGCGTACGGACCAGCAAGAGGGCCTCGCTAGTACGGTCCGCCACCTGCGCCGCCCGCGCACCCGCGGGCATGCCGTCTCGGCCTGCGGCACCGGCAAGACCCTCTTCGCACTACGCGTCGCCGAAGAACTCGGCGTGCGCCACCTGGCGGTGGCGGTACCCAGCCTGGACCTGGTCGCGCAGTGGGCGGCGGCCGCCCGCGCGGACGGCCGCCGCGAGCCGATGATCACCGTCTCCTCGCTGCGCGCCGAATCCCACCCGCTCCTCGCCGAGGCCGAGGTCGACTCGGCCAACGCGGGGGAGTACCTGGCCTATTGGCTCGCCCGCCACCCCAAAGCGACGGTCTTCTTCACCTACGACTCGCTGTCCAAGATCGAAGAGGCCCAGCACTCCGCGATCTTCCCCGCCTCCATCTTCGGCCTGCTGATCGTGGACGAAGCCCACGCCACGGCCGGCACCTGGGAGAAGAACTGGACTGCGCTGCACGACAACGAGCGCATCCCTGCCGAGCGTCGCCTCTACCTCACCGCCACCCCGTATGTGTGGGAAGCCCCCCGCCTGACCGAACCGCCCACCACCAGGGCGCAGCCCAAGCGCACCACCGCCACCGCACCGGCTTGGGACGACCCATCCCTGCTGGCGACCATGGACCAGCCGAAGATCTTCGGCCCCCGCCTGCACACCTACACCCACGCCGACGCCATCGACGACGGCGTCCTGGCCGACTACCAGCTCGTCGTCCCCACCGTCACCGACATCGAACTGCGCACCGCGCTCACCGACCCGGAAACCGGGCCCACCGCGCGCCGCACCACCGCCCTGCACCTGGCCATCCTCAAGGCCATGCGCGAGCAGGACCTACGGCACGTGTTCGTCTACTTCCAACAGATCGCGGACGCCGCCGACTTCGCTCGCCAGTTCGCCCACACCCTGCGCACCCTCCCTGACGAACTGCGCCCCGACTGGGCGGGCGAGGTCGTCGTGCAGTCCATCGACGGCACCCACAGCCCCCGCCGGCGCGCCGACACCATCGCCCGCTTCACCGACGCCGAGCGAGGCGTGCTGGCCAACGCCAAGGTTCTCGGCGAAGGCGTCGACCTGCCGACCGTCGACGGCGTCGTCTTCGCCGACCGCACCGCCAGCGTCCGCCGCATCGTCCAGGCCCTGGGCCGCGCCCTGCGCAAACCTCCCACCCTCAAGACGAAGACGGCCAGCCTCGTCGTCCCTGCCTACATTCCGCCCGGCGCCGACCCCACCGACCTGCTCGGCACCCCCTACGAGGCGCTCTGGCTGGTCACCGCCGCCCTGCGCCACCACGACCAGACCATCGCCGCCCGCGCTCCGCGGGCCAAGAACACCCATCCCGCCCGCGACTCCCACACCTACATCACCCGCCGCTTCCGCTTCGACCACACCCTCGACCCTTCGGCGATCGCCCGCGCCCTGGACCTGCTGGTGTGGCCCTCCAGCGGCGCCGTCCTGTCCGCCCCCCGCCGCGCCGGACTCGCCGCCGCCGTCCGCTACCACGCCGAACACGGCCACCTGCGCGTGAGCGCCGACTACGAGGACGCCTACGGCTACCGGCTGGGCAGCTTCATCACCGGCCAGCGCACCGCCCACCAGGC
Source organism: Streptomyces sp. NBC_00076 (assembly GCF_045041235.1). Classification (NCBI taxonomy): domain Bacteria; kingdom Bacillati; phylum Actinomycetota; class Actinomycetes; order Kitasatosporales; family Streptomycetaceae; genus Streptomyces; species Streptomyces sp. NBC_00076. Next base: position 4,087 of record NZ_CP108242.1, on the reverse strand, counting down.
CGGAGCCCTCGACCAGAGCTGGATCGCCGAGCTCGAGGCCCTCGGCATGATCTGGGACGACCACGAGGCCACCTGGCAGGGCCACCTGGCCACAGTCGAGGCCTTCCACGCCGAACACGGCCACCTCGCCATCCCCGCCCAGGCCCCCGGCGGCCAGTTCCTCGCCGACCAGCGCGCCGCCGCCCGCAAAGACCGCCTCACCCCCGACCGCGACGTCCAGCTCACTGCCCTCGACCCGGACTGGAAACTCCCGCACGGCCCCGACTGGCACCGCAAGTACCACCTGCTGCGCCGCCACCTCGAAGCCGGCACCCACCCCAGCACCCTGTCCCGCGACACGGTCATCCACGGGGTGAAGGCGGGCAGCTGGCTGCACCGCCAGTTCACCGACTGGGACCGGCTCGATCCCGGCCAGCGCGACCTGCTTGCCCGCATCGGCCTCACCCCCGACCGCGTCACCCTGGAGACGGGCCTACCGGGTACACCACGGCGGCGCAGCTTCGCGCAGACCGCCGAGATCCTCGCCCTGTTCGTCGAGCGGTGGGGTCGCGCGCCCGGAGCCCGCGAGTGGATCGAGGTCGACGGCGAGCGCGTCATGATCGGGCCCTGGCTCGCCAAGACCCGCACCAAACTGAATGCTGGCCAACTCCTCTCCAGCCAAGTGGAGTTGCTGTCCTCCACTCTTGCCGAGCACGGCATCGATTCGAGCCCCCGCCCCTGACCGTGGCGCCACCCTGTGCTCACTCCAGAGCATCGCGCAGCATCCCCGAAGCCCCCTCGCCGAACCGGTGTGAGCGGGCCGGCCGGGTGCGGGACGCTCACGGTCCGGTCGGCCGGACCGGTGGAGAGATGGACCCGGGAAGCCCTGACCGGTTCCGTATCGGTCCACGTACGCGGTGCCCCGCCGGGACGTCCCCACGCCAGCCTGCTCCCGATGCCGTCAGACGCACGTCCCACGCTCGTCTGGAAAATCTCCGTTTCCGAAAACCCTCCATCCGGCCGGGCTTCGGTTTTTGAAGTTCTGGATTTTTCATGTTCCGCCGGATCGGAAAAATGGAGAAACGGCATCCGGGCCGATTTGAGCGGCAGGCAGAAACTTTGAAGGCGCCGGAACCGTAAAAGTTGATTCACCATTTTCAGGCGAACGCAGCGAAACGAAAGATGGCCGACGTGCGCATCCCGAAAACCTCGAAAACAAGAAACGCGCTGCGGGAGTGGAATCACCACTCCCGCAGCGCGTAGAATGACAGAGTCCGAAGATTTGGCAGGAACCAAATTTTCGGATCCGGTCTGGTTGATCTGGATTGCGTCCGGACCCGGGAGCCTGTGAAGCTGCTCGCTGAAAGTTCCCGGGACTGACCGAGACCGCCGCGGAGCCTGGACCCACGGATCACGTGGTACCGGGCTCCGCGGGCCTACAGGAAGGGCTGGACCAGCGGAAAGAGCTGTTCCTGCATCTGCAGCCACACCCCATGGATGGTGTGGCTTCCGTAGTAGGCGATCGCCAGGGTCATGTACGTCGCCTCGTACCACGACATAGTGTCGGGAATGGAGGGCGGCGTCCCGGCCGGTTCTTCGGCCGGTTCGACGATCGGGTCCTCGGCCGACTCGTTGGAATTGATCTCGTCGTCGGCCATGGCGGCACTGCCTTTCTCTGTGGATTTATAAAGCTACGAGACGAGTTTACCCGCAGTCGCCCTGCATTCCCTTCACCGTGGCGAATACCGGCTTCTTGATCGCGGCCTGCGAGAGTAATTCATGGGCGATCAGCCCGTTTTGTCCTAACCTCTTCGGGCGGGAACGGAGCCCCTACGTATTGGATTGTGAGGCGTGTCTCAATTCGGCGTGCCGCTGACGCGGACGGCGAGATATTCGTGCGGTATGCAGGGATCTTTCCGAAGGCTGCGCGTGACGGCTGTCAGGCGCAGCCGCCCCGTGCTGCCTGTCGCTGCGTCTGGCAGGCGGCTCCGGAGCGCTTGCGGCTCCGCGGTGCGTCAGAACATCCGTGCCCGGGGGCAGGGCGCACGATGGTGGGGCGGGCCTTCGCGCCGATCCCGAGCCGGTGCGAAGGCCCCGGCGGGTGCCCGGATCGCGCAGTAGTAGCGCCGCACGCCCTCTGCGCCGGCCGACGTCCCACGCTGGGCCCTGGGCCGGGCACGTATGTGTGACCGGGCCGGGAGCGACGGCGAGCCCTTCGGCTGGCTAGGCCGAGGGTGCCATCACCACCTTTGCCGCATCACCGAGGACCAACGTGCGTGGCCGGCTTCCCGGGTTCGCCGCTGTGGCGGGGCCCAGGAAGAGCGCTCGGGCGAGCATCTCCTCGTCAAGGAGACGATGTTGAACGAGGGACGACAGTACAGCGGACTCGTCGGCGCCGGCGTCCTCCGCGTCGTGTTGCAGGAACCGGCAGACGGTGAGCAGGACCAATCGGCGCGGTCCGGCTTCCTCGGAGAGACGAGGCGACACGGCAATCCCGCACGCGGTGTGCTGGAAGTGCCATGACGAACGTAGAGTTTCGCGAAGACGGCGGGCGGACGGCGAGTGTGACGTCCGGGAAGCCGTGCCCAGGGGTTGGGGAGGAGACGGACGGGCCGGATACACCCGGCCCGTCAGCGGGACTTCGCCTACGGCATCCCGCTCTTCACCACGGGACGGCTGCGCGCCCTGTACGGGATCGGTGCATCCCTGCCCCGAACTGGCCGCCCTGTCACCGCAGTTGGAGTTCCAGCGCATGGTGGTGCGCGACGAGCACGAAGCCCGGCAACTGGCCCGCGTGATGTCGTCGCGGGCCTGCATCACGCACCGGGGCCTGTCCCGCGACGCGGACCGCCTGGACAGTCTGAGACACGCCCGGCAGTGGCCAAGCGGGAGGCCAGGATGCCGAGTTCGCGCGACGGGTATGCGGGGATTGGCCGATACTGGCCCGGTGTCTGGCCGTACGGAGACCAACGTCCGCCTGCCGTGGTGTGCGGTGAAGGCCCTGGCCGCGGTCGGTGCCCGGAAAGGGACGTCGCGGGACGCGACGCTGCGCCAACTGCTGGCACGTGCGCAGTACGCCTCCACAGTTTCGCAGACCGAGTGGGCCCAAGTCCGCTGTCCAGACCGAGCGTTGAGGCAAACCGGCGTGTGGGCAGTTCGCCACGACAAGTCCCTCGATCTCCACCAGACGATCCCCGCGGCGCCCTGAACGAAGGCTATTCGAGTCCCGCGTAGGCGATGCTCAAAACGGTGACCGTGCGAGTCTGATCCCCGATCAGAAGCACAACGGCGAGGTCACCGGCGGCCCACAGCCACATCACGCCGTCGTCGATGTCTCCGTACGGGTCGGTGGCGGCGCGGGGTGGCCGAGTCCAAGAGGAACTGGGCGACCCGCGCGCGGGCCTTGTGAGGCAGATCCCGGTAGACGGCATGGGATCTGGGAGTCCATATAGAGCCGGTACATGGTTCAGGCGCCCGGCTCTCCGTGATCAGCTCGCTGACATCGCGTACTGCTCCGGCACTGGCCGCCGTGCTCCTGTTGGAAGGCGTGCAGCTCACGGCCGCGTTCGACAGCGGCCTCCAACTCCTCGATGACCTTGACCCACTTCTCACCCAGGGCCTTAAGGCCCGGGAAGAGCAGTGAGGTTGAACTGCCGCCAGAACTCCTGCCGCATGTCCGGCGTAGGCAGGGCATGAGCGATGGAGTCGGGGGTCCGCACCAACACGAAGAGCGGGGGAGAGGCAGAACTCGAATCTACCAAAGTTCTGCAGACAAGGAAGCACCCAAACACCAGAGCCTCGAAGCACTTGGCTGATCACTTACCCGACGAGGCATCAACACGACCCCGAGACGGAACCAGCCGCTCTTGCAGCCAGAGAGGAGTCGGCCACGGAGTGGACGGCTCACTCAACAAGCTGACACACAGTCAAAGCTGCGCCTTACAAACCTAGAAGAGTCGGGGAGGAGGCGCGATCGCGGAGCGATCGGGACACTGCACCGACGTCCCCCCTCATGATCCGCGGAGCGGATCAACGGTCCCGGAGGGACCGCGTCTCCGCGGAGCGGAGACGGTTACCGACGCGTAGCGTCGGCGCGTCGTTCCTGCGG